>NZ_CM142713.1:0-5847500 GCF_054898025.1 Pseudomonas sp. LB3P93 | reverse complement strand
TCAAACCATACACCGAAGCTACGGGTATCACTTAGGTGATGCGGTAGAGGAGCGTTCTGTAAGCCTGTGAAGGTGAGTTGAGAAGCTTGCTGGAGGTATCAGAAGTGCGAATGCTGACATGAGTAACGACAATGGGTGTGAAAAACACCCACGCCGAAAGACCAAGGTTTCCTGCGCAACGTTAATCGACGCAGGGTTAGTCGGTCCCTAAGGCGAGGCTGAAAAGCGTAGTCGATGGAAAACAGGTTAATATTCCTGTACTTCTGGTTATTGCGATGGAGGGACGGAGAAGGCTAGGCCAGCTTGGCGTTGGTTGTCCAAGTTTAAGGTGGTAGGCTGGAATCTTAGGTAAATCCGGGATTCTAAGGCCGAGAGCTGATGACGAGTGTTCTTTTAGAACACGAAGTGGTTGATGCCATGCTTCCAAGAAAAGCTTCTAAGCTTCAGGTAACCAGGAACCGTACCCCAAACCGACACAGGTGGTTGGGTAGAGAATACCAAGGCGCTTGAGAGAACTCGGGTGAAGGAACTAGGCAAAATGGCACCGTAACTTCGGGAGAAGGTGCGCCGGTGAGGGTGAAGCATTTACTGCGTAAGCCCATGCCGGTCGAAGATACCAGGCCGCTGCGACTGTTTATTAAAAACACAGCACTCTGCAAACACGAAAGTGGACGTATAGGGTGTGACGCCTGCCCGGTGCCGGAAGGTTAATTGATGGGGTTAGCTAACGCGAAGCTCTTGATCGAAGCCCCGGTAAACGGCGGCCGTAACTATAACGGTCCTAAGGTAGCGAAATTCCTTGTCGGGTAAGTTCCGACCTGCACGAATGGCGTAACGATGGCGGCGCTGTCTCCACCCGAGACTCAGTGAAATTGAAATCGCTGTGAAGATGCAGTGTATCCGCGGCTAGACGGAAAGACCCCGTGAACCTTTACTATAGCTTTGCACTGGACTTTGAATTTGCTTGTGTAGGATAGGTGGGAGGCTTTGAAGCGTGGACGCCAGTTCGCGTGGAGCCAACCTTGAAATACCACCCTGGCAACTTTGAGGTTCTAACTCAGGTCCGTTATCCGGATCGAGGACAGTGTATGGTGGGTAGTTTGACTGGGGCGGTCTCCTCCTAAAGAGTAACGGAGGAGTACGAAGGTGCGCTCAGACCGGTCGGAAATCGGTCGTAGAGTATAAAGGCAAAAGCGCGCTTGACTGCGAGACAGACACGTCGAGCAGGTACGAAAGTAGGTCTTAGTGATCCGGTGGTTCTGTATGGAAGGGCCATCGCTCAACGGATAAAAGGTACTCCGGGGATAACAGGCTGATACCGCCCAAGAGTTCATATCGACGGCGGTGTTTGGCACCTCGATGTCGGCTCATCACATCCTGGGGCTGAAGCCGGTCCCAAGGGTATGGCTGTTCGCCATTTAAAGTGGTACGCGAGCTGGGTTTAGAACGTCGTGAGACAGTTCGGTCCCTATCTGCCGTGGACGTTTGAGATTTGAGAGGGGCTGCTCCTAGTACGAGAGGACCGGAGTGGACGAACCTCTGGTGTTCCGGTTGTCACGCCAGTGGCATTGCCGGGTAGCTATGTTCGGAATAGATAACCGCTGAAAGCATCTAAGCGGGAAACTAGCCTCAAGATGAGATCTCACTGGGACCTTGAGTCCCCTGAAGGGCCGTCGAAGACTACGACGTTGATAGGTTGGGTGTGTAAGCGCTGTGAGGCGTTGAGCTAACCAATACTAATTTCCCGTGAGGCTTGACCATATAACACCCAAGCAATTTGCTTGCTCGACAGAGCACCAGATTGCGGTGTGTGAAGACGAAACGAACCGAAAGTTCGAGATACTCGCAAAACACCGAAAGCTATCACATACCCAATTTGCTGAAGCGAGACCAACAGGTCACGACTCAGTACCCGAATTTCTTGACGACCATAGAGCATTGGAACCACCTGATCCCATCCCGAACTCAGCAGTGAAACGATGCATCGCCGATGGTAGTGTGGGGTTTCCCCATGTGAGAGTAGGTCATCGTCAAGATTAAATTCCGAAACCCCAATTGCGCAAGCAGTTGGGGTTTTGTTTTGCCCGCAGGAAAGTGTTCGCTCTCGGGTTTTCTATGCAACGGCTCGAGGCATGGCTATCATGCGGGCCTCATTGTGAGGCGAGACTTGAATGCTGACGTTGTTAAAGCTTCTTAAGGATGGCAAGTTCCATTCGGGTCAGGCCCTGGGTGTCGCCTTGGGTATCAGTCGTAGTGCGGTATGGAAACAGCTTCAGCATTTGGAGGCTGAGCTAGGCTTGTCTATCCACAAGGTACGCGGTCGCGGCTATCAAATGGCTGCGCCATTGACGCTGCTTGATCCTGCCGACATAAAAGAGCAGGCGCCCTCGTGTGACTGGCCTATTCTGGTCTTCGACTCAATTGACTCCACTAACGCTGAAGCCTTGCGCGCAATCGAGCGTGGCCAGGCTGCACCATTTTTGGTGCTCTCCGAGCGGCAGACTGCGGGGCGCGGCAGGCGTGGTCGTAATTGGGTCAGTCCTTTCGCGGAAAACATCTATTACAGCCTCGTATTACGGATTGAGGGCGGGATGCGTCAGCTCGAGGGCTTAAGCCTTGTGGTCGGGCTTGCCGTCATGCAGGCTTTGCGAGATCTCGGTATTCCGGGCGCAGGCTTGAAGTGGCCCAACGATGTTTTGGTTGGCCAGAAAAAGATTGCCGGGATATTGCTTGAGTTGGTGGGTGATCCTGCGGATGTGTGTCACGTGGTGCTGGGTGTCGGAATTAATGTGAACATGCAGGCAACCGATGAGATTGATCAGCAATGGACATCCATGCGGCTGGAGTCGGGCAGGGTGTTTGATCGCAATCACCTCGTCGCGCAATTAGGGTTAATGCTTCAGAAGTATCTGGCTCGCCATCAGGTCGATGGGTTTTCCGCCATACAGCGGGAATGGGAGCAAAACCATCTTTGGCAAGGGCGGGCAGTCTCGTTGATTGCTGGCGTTAACCAGATAGATGGCGAAGTGTTGGGTATCGACAGTCAGGGTGCCTTGCGCTTGAAGGTAGATGGTGTGGAAAAAGTCTTTAGTGGTGGTGAGCTCAGCCTGAGGTTGCGTGATGATTCTTGAGCTCGACTGCGGAAACAGTTTTATAAAGTGGCGCGTTCTCCATGCGGATGCCAAGCGATTGTTTGGCGAGGGCGTGGTGGATTCGGATCTCGCATTGCTGGAAAGCCTGGATGGACTTGAAGGGCTGGCCCTCAAGCGGTGCCGGTTGGTCAGCGTCAGAACGACCGAAGAGACCGGCGCTTTGACTTCTCTGCTGATGCAAGCGTTCTCTGTGTCCGCGATATGCGCTGCTCCTGCGCGCGAAATGGCAGGCGTACGAAATGGGTACGAGGAGTTCGAGCGGTTGGGGCTTGATCGCTGGCTTGCGATGCTCGGTGGATTTCACCTGGCCGCAGGAGCATGCCTGGTTCTCGATTTCGGAACTGCAGTGACTGCTGATTTCATTGCGGAGGATGGAGAGCATCTTGGTGGGTTTATTTGTCCAGGAATGCCTTTGATGCGCAATCAGTTGCGAACCCATACCCGCAAGATTCGCTACGGCGATATTGCTGCCGAACGCGCCCTGGAAAGCCTCGTGCCTGGCCGTACAACTGTCGAAGCGGTTGAACGGGGGTGTTCGCTTATGTTGAGGGGCTTCGTTCTGACTCAACTGGAAATGGCGCGTGGTTATTGGGGGGAGGATTTTGTTGTATTCCTCACGGGAGGTGATGCGGCGCTCGTCTCTGAAATCGTGCCTGATGCCAGGCTGGTTCCGGACCTGGTATTTGTAGGTCTGGCGATGGCATGTCCTTTGTCCTGAGGTTTTTATGCGTTGGTTGTTCCTGCTGCTGCTTGTTCTCAATGTCTTCTATTACGTCTGGCATCAACAAGAAGCTCCGCTGCGTGCAAAAGACGTCACGCCATTAAGTTTGTATCGAGGATCGCAGCAGGATATCCGCTTGCTGAGCGAGGCGACTGATGCGGCTCGTGAGAAAGGAAAGTCAGCGTCCACGGACAGTGGGTGCCTCTATTTGGGTGGCTTTACTCGTCAGGAGATCGCGTTGGCAGCTGAGCGGCGATTGGGTGGGATGGATATCAAATTTCAGTCTTTGCCAAAAGACTCCTCTGATTCTGCTGGTTACTGGGTCCGTGTGGCGCCCGAAAGCCGGCGTTTAGTGGATGATCTTCAGCTGCTAAACCTTTCCAGAGAATTCAATGAGTTAAAACATAAAATAATGCCGTGCGAGGGGGTTGCGCCTGCGGGATAGTTTGCATAGAATGGCGCCCGCTTCGCAGTGAAGACCTTTAAGGGTCAACGGTGCAAAGCGGTGTCAATGCAGCTAACCTCAGGTTTTTAATGAGGAAATGCTTGACAGAAGGTCGGCATGATATAGAATGCCGGCTCGCTTAGGAGGGGTTCCCGAGCGGCCAAAGGGATCAGACTGTAAATCTGACGTCTACGACTTCGAAGGTTCGAATCCTTCCCCCTCCACCATTTTTAGCGAGAGCTGCAAGCTCCGCGGGTATAGTTTAGTGGTAGAACCTCAGCCTTCCAAGCTGATGATGCGGGTTCGATTCCCGCTACCCGCTCCAAGTTTGCAGATCCTGCAAAGTGTTACGCTCTTGTAGCTCAGTTGGTAGAGCACACCCTTGGTAAGGGTGAGGTCAGCGGTTCAAATCCGCTCAAGAGCTCCATATAACAAGGCAGATATGAAAATATCTGCCTTTGTTTTAATGGTTGCGGTCGCATCTTGTTGTTTTTGCTGGGTGATCGTGCGGGTGGTTTTGGTGTTGAAGTCAGGGCTGCCGAGTAAATTGTTGTAATGTCTTTTTCGGGTCGGCATAATGGTCGGCCTGATTTTGTTTTAGGTCAGTAGCTCAATTGGCAGAGCGACGGTCTCCAAAACCGTAGGTTGGGGGTTCGATTCCCTCCTGACCTGCCAGATTCACTTGGTGTGTCTGGCTTTCTTTTCACAGGATCTTCATAGATGACTCCTAAAGCTGAAGCTCAAGGCTCTCGCTTCGATCTGCTCAAGTGGCTTGTAGTAGTCGCTTTGGTGGTTGTTGGCGTTGTTGGCAATCAGTATTACTCTGCTTCGCCGATCCTGTATCGCGTACTTGCATTGCTCGCCATTGCTGCTGTAGCTGCCTTTGTAGGCCTGCAGACAGTCAAGGGCAAGTCTTTCTTTGTACTGGTCAAGGAAGCTCGCACCGAAATTCGTAAAGTCGTATGGCCAACTCGCCAAGAAACCACGCAGACCACGCTGATTGTTGTGGCTGTTGTCCTGGTTATGGCGTTGCTGTTGTGGGGGCTTGATTCCCTGCTCGGCTGGCTTGTTTCCTTGATTGTCGGCTAAGGGTGTCCCGTGGCTAAGCGTTGGTACGTTGTGCATGCTTACTCCGGTTACGAGAAGCATGTCATGCGCTCGTTGGTAGAGCGCGTAAAGCTGGCTGGCATGGAAGATGGCTTTGGCGAAATTCTGGTTCCCACTGAAGAAGTGGTTGAAATGCGTAATGGCCAGAAACGCAAAAGCGAGCGCAAGTTCTTCCCAGGTTATGTGCTGGTTCAGATGGACATGAATGAGGGTACTTGGCACTTGGTCAAGGATACTCCTCGGGTGATGGGTTTCATCGGCGGTACCGCTGATAAGCCTGCACCGATTACAGATAAAGAGGCAGAAGCGATTCTGCGTCGCGTTGCTGACGGTAGCGACAAGCCGAAGCCGAAGACGTTGTTCGAGCCGGGTGAGTCGGTGCGTGTCAATGACGGTCCGTTTGCCGATTTCACCGGCACGGTCGAAGAAGTTAACTACGAAAAGAGCCGGATCCAAGTGGCGGTGCTCATTTTCGGTCGCTCTACTCCGGTAGAGTTAGAGTTCAGTCAGGTCGAAAAGGTCTAGCTGAACAAGCATCCCAACCCCGCAGCCTAGGCTGTGGGGTTTTTTCGTCACTGGGATAAACGCGCAAGTAACCGGGGAGCCTTTCGAGGCGTTCGAACCCGTAATTGGAGTGCCTCATGGCCAAGAAGATTACCGCTTACATCAAGCTGCAAGTGAAGGCCGCTCAGGCTAACCCAAGCCCACCTGTTGGTCCTGCTTTGGGTCAGCACGGCGTGAACATCATGGAATTCTGCAAGGCTTTCAACGCCCGTACTCAGGGTATTGAACCAGGTCTGCCGACTCCAGTGATCATCACTGTCTACAGCGACCGTAGCTTCACTTTCGAAACCAAATCCACCCCTGCTTCGGTTCTGCTGAAGAAGGCTGCTGGTCTGACTAGCGGTTCCGCTCGTCCGAACACCGTTAAGGTTGGCACCGTGACCCGTGCTCAGCTGGAAGAAATCGCGAAAACCAAAAACGCGGATCTGACTGCAGCTGATATGGACGCAGCCGTGCGTACTATCGCCGGTTCTGCTCGTAGCATGGGCCTTAACGTGGAGGGTGTGTAATGGCTAAGTTGACCAAGCGTCAAAAGGCTATCGCCGGCAAAATCGAAGCGGGCAAGTCCTACAACTTTGTAGACGCTGCTGCTCTGCTGGCTGAGCTGTCGACTGTCAAGTTCAGCGAGTCGTTCGACGTTGCTGTAAACCTGGGCGTTGACCCGCGTAAATCTGACCAGGTTGTTCGTAGCGCTACTGTGCTGCCACACGGCACTGGCAAGACTGTTCGCGTAGCTGTGTTCACCCAAGGTCCAGCTGCTGAGGCCGCTCTGGCTGCCGGCGCTGACCGTGTAGGTATGGACGACCTCGCTGCCGAAATGAAAGGCGGCGACCTGAACTATGACGTAGTTATCGCATCCCCGGATGCCATGCGCGTTGTTGGTCAGTTGGGTCAGATCCTGGGTCCACGCGGCCTGATGCCTAACCCTAAAGTCGGCACCGTAACTCCAGACGTAGCTACCGCGGTTAAAAACGCCAAGGCTGGTCAGGTTCGTTATCGCACCGACAAAAACGGCATCATCCACACCTCCGTTGGCAAAGTCGGCTTTGATGCCGTCAAGCTGAAGGAAAACGTTGAAGCCCTGATCGCTGATCTGAAGCGTATCAAGCCTGCTTCCTCGAAAGGTATTTACGTCAAGCGCGTTACCCTGAGCACCACCATGGGTCCAGGTCTGGTCATCGACCAAGGCTCGCTCGACGCGTAAGACAAAGATTGGCGCAAGCGATTGCGCCAATTGAAAGATTGGGGTCCCTGCCTGGCGGGGGCTATCCAAGACCGTAGGCGACGCAAGTCTTAAACCTCAAGCCTACGCAGATGGTGCTCCCGGTTCCTTACCGAATCAGACACCAAAACGACATCTGGCCTCGGTTGGATGAAACGGTAACAAGCAGGAGTTTTTCCCGTGGCAATTAAACTTGAAGACAAGAAGGCCATCGTCGCTGAAGTCAACAAGGCTGCCCAAGTTGCTCTGTCCGCTGTCGTGGCTGATGCCCGTGGCGTAACAGTAGGCGCTATGACCGGACTCCGTAAAGAGGCTCGTGAAGCTGGCGTTTACGTACGTGTTGTACGTAACACCCTGCTCAAGCGCGCCGTTGCTGGCACTCAATATGACGTGCTCAACGACGTGTTCACTGGCCCGACCTTGATTGCATTCTCCAAAGAACATCCGGGCGCTGCTGCTCGTATCTTCAAAGAGTTCGCAAAAGGTCAGGATAAGTTCGAGATCAAGGCAGCTGCGTTCGAGGGCAAGTTCCTCGCAGCTAATCAGATCGACGTACTGGCAAGCCTGCCGACCCGTGACGAAGCAATTTCTCAGCTGATGAGCGTGATTCAAGGCGCAACCAGCAAATTGGCTCGTACTCTGGCGGCTCTTCGCGACCAGAAAGAAGCTGCTGCAGCCTAAGGCTGAGCGACTCCTTTCAGCGTTTATTGTTTATTTCGATGGCCGCGTAGGCTGTCACCCCAATACAGGAATTTATAGTCATGTCTCTGACTAACGACCAAATCATCGAAGCAATCGGCGAAAAATCCGTTCTGGAAATCGTTGAGCTGATCAAGGCCATGGAAGAGAAGTTCGGCGTTTCCGCTGCCGCTGCTTCCGCTGGTCCAGCTGCTGTCGCTGCTGTTGTTGAAGAACAAACTGAATTCAACGTCATGCTGCTGGAAGCTGGCGAGAAGAAAGTTAACGTGATCAAGGCAGTACGTGAACTGACCGGTCTGGGCTTGAAAGAAGCCAAGGCTGTAGTTGACGGCGCTCCTGGCATGGTTCTGGAAGCTGTTTCGAAAGACGCAGCTGACAAAGCCAAAGCCACTCTGGAAGAAGCAGGCGCTAAAGTCGAGCTGAAGTAAGCATCGACTTTGCTCCTCCAGCCCGAGCGTTAAGCGAAAGGCTGATGGCTGGTGGCTCTTGCCACCGGCCTTTTTCCGTTATTGGCAGCCGACTGGGTCGGTGCTGGTAACGAGCTGTAACCACCCGATGCGGTGGCGCAAACCATGGGGTTTGCACGATTTTCTGGCTGCTCCCGTCGGGAGGGGCCAAACAAGCAGGTGACCAAGCTGGGGAACGCTGATGGCTTACTCATATACTGAGAAAAAACGTATCCGCAAGGACTTTAGCAAGTTGCCGGACGTCATGGATGTGCCGTACCTCCTGGCCATCCAGCTGGATTCGTATCGTGAATTCTTGCAAGCGGGAGCGACTAAAGATCAGTTCCGCGACGTGGGCCTGCATGCGGCCTTCAAATCCGTTTTCCCGATCATCAGCTACTCCGGCAATGCTGCGCTGGAGTACGTCGGTTATCGCCTGGGCGAACCGGCATTTGATGTCAAAGAATGCGTATTGCGCGGTGTAACTTACGCCGTACCTTTGCGGGTAAAAGTGCGCCTGATCATTTTCGACAAAGAATCGTCGAACAAAGCGATCAAGGACATTAAAGAGCAAGAAGTCTACATGGGTGAAATCCCCCTGATGACTGAGAACGGTACCTTCGTAATCAACGGTACCGAGCGTGTAATCGTTTCCCAGCTGCACCGTTCCCCGGGCGTGTTCTTCGACCACGACCGCGGCAAGACGCATAGCTCCGGCAAACTGCTGTACTCCGCGCGCATCATTCCATACCGCGGTTCGTGGCTGGACTTCGAGTTCGACCCGAAAGACTGCGTATTCGTGCGTATCGACCGTCGTCGCAAGCTGCCTGCATCGGTACTGCTGCGCGCGCTCGGCTATACCACTGAAGAAGTGCTCGACGCGTTCTACACCACCAACGTTTTCCATCTGAGCGGCGAAACCCTCAGTCTGGAACTGATTGCTTCGCGTCTGCGTGGTGAAATCGCTGTTCTGGATATTCAGGACGAGAAGGGCAAGGTCATCGTTGAGGCTGGTCGTCGTATTACTGCGCGCCACATCAACCAGATCGAAAAAGCCGGTCTCAAGACCCTGGAAGTGCCTCTGGACTACGTCCTGGGTCGCACTACCGCCAAGGCCATCGTGCATCCGGCAACCGGCGAAATCCTGGCAGAGTGCAACACCGAGCTGAACACCGAGATCCTGGCAAAAATCGCCAAGTCCCAGGTTGTTCGCATCGAAACTCTGTACACCAACGACATCGACTGCGGTCCATTCGTCTCCGACACGCTGAAGATCGACTCCACCAGCAACCAATTGGAAGCGCTGGTCGAGATCTATCGCATGATGCGTCCAGGCGAGCCGCCAACCAAAGACGCTGCCGAGACTCTGTTCAACAACCTGTTCTTCAGCCCTGAGCGCTATGACCTGTCTGCGGTCGGCCGGATGAAGTTCAACCGTCGTATCGGTCGTACCGAGATCGAAGGTTCGGGCGTGTTGTGCAAAGAAGACATCGTCGCCGTACTGAAGACTCTGGTCGACATCCGTAACGGTAAAGGCATCGTCGATGACATCGATCACCTGGGTAACCGTCGTGTTCGCTGCGTAGGCGAAATGGCCGAGAACCAGTTCCGCGTTGGCCTGGTGCGTGTTGAGCGTGCGGTCAAAGAGCGTCTGTCGATGGCTGAAAGCGAAGGCCTGATGCCGCAAGACCTGATCAACGCCAAGCCAGTGGCTGCGGCGGTGAAAGAGTTCTTCGGTTCCAGCCAGCTTTCCCAGTTCATGGACCAGAACAACCCGCTGTCCGAGATCACCCACAAGCGTCGTGTTTCTGCACTCGGCCCTGGCGGTTTGACTCGTGAGCGTGCTGGCTTTGAAGTTCGTGACGTACACCCGACTCACTACGGTCGTGTATGCCCGATTGAAACGCCGGAAGGTCCGAACATCGGTCTGATCAACTCCCTGGCTGCCTATGCGCGCACCAACCAGTACGGCTTCCTCGAGAGCCCGTACCGTGTGGTGAAAGACGCTCTGGTCACCGACGAGATCGTGTTCCTGTCCGCCATCGAAGAAGCTGATCACGTGATCGCTCAGGCTTCCGCCACGATGAACGACAAGAAAGTCCTGATCGACGAGCTGGTAGCTGTTCGTCACTTGAACGAGTTCACCGTCAAGGCGCCGGAAGATGTCACCTTGATGGACGTATCGCCGAAGCAGGTAGTTTCGGTTGCTGCGTCGCTGATCCCGTTCCTCGAGCACGACGACGCCAACCGTGCGTTGATGGGTTCGAACATGCAGCGTCAAGCTGTACCAACCCTGCGCGCTGACAAGCCGCTGGTCGGTACCGGCATGGAGCGTAACGTAGCCCGTGACTCCGGCGTTTGCGTCGTGGCTCGTCGTGGTGGCGTTATCGATTCCGTCGATGCCAGCCGTATCGTGGTTCGAGTTGCTGATGACGAAGTTGAAACCGGCGAAGCTGGCGTCGACATCTACAACCTGACCAAGTACACCCGCTCCAACCAGAACACCTGCATCAACCAGCGTCCGCTGGTGCGTAAAGGTGATCGGGTTCAGCGCAGCGACATCATGGCTGATGGTCCGTCCACCGATATGGGTGAGCTGGCTCTGGGTCAGAACATGCGCATCGCGTTCATGGCATGGAACGGCTTCAACTTCGAAGACTCCATCTGCCTGTCCGAGCGTGTGGTTCAGGAAGACCGCTTCACCACGATCCACATTCAGGAACTGACCTGTGTGGCGCGTGACACCAAGCTTGGGCCAGAGGAAATCACTGCAGACATCCCGAACGTGGGTGAAGCTGCACTGAACAAGCTGGACGAAGCCGGTATCGTTTATGTAGGTGCTGAAGTAGGCGCAGGCGACATCCTGGTGGGTAAGGTCACTCCGAAAGGCGAGACTCAACTCACTCCGGAAGAAAAACTGCTGCGTGCCATCTTCGGTGAAAAAGCCAGCGACGTTAAAGACACCTCCCTGCGTGTGCCCACCGGCACCAAGGGTACCGTCATCGACGTACAGGTCTTCACCCGCGACGGCGTTGAGCGTGATGCTCGTGCACTGTCGATCGAGAAGACTCAACTCGACGAGATCCGCAAGGATCTGAACGAAGAGTTCCGTATCGTTGAAGGCGCCACTTTCGAACGTCTGCGTTCCGCTCTGGTCGGCCATAAAGCCGAAGGCGGCGCCGGTCTGAAGAAAGGTCAGGAGATCACCGACGAAGTTCTCGACGGTCTTGAGCATGGTCAGTGGTTCAAACTGCGCATGGCTGAAGATGCTCTGAACGAGCAGCTCGAGAAGGCTCAGGCCTACATCGTTGATCGCCGCCGTCTGCTGGACGACAAGTTCGAAGACAAGAAGCGCAAACTGCAGCAGGGCGATGACCTGGCTCCAGGCGTGCTGAAAATCGTCAAGGTTTACCTGGCAATCCGTCGCCGCATCCAGCCGGGCGACAAGATGGCCGGTCGTCACGGTAACAAAGGTGTGGTCTCCGTGATCATGCCGGTTGAAGACATGCCGCACGATGCCAATGGCACCCCGGTCGACGTCGTCCTCAACCCGTTGGGCGTACCTTCGCGTATGAACGTTGGTCAGATCCTTGAAACCCACCTGGGCCTCGCGGCTAAAGGTCTGGGCGAGAAGATCAACCGGATGATCGAAGAGCAGCGCAAAGTCGCTGAGCTTCGTAAATTCCTCGACGAGATCTACAACCAGATCGGCGGTCGTAACGAAGATCTGGATAGCTTCTCCGACCAGGAAATCCTGGATCTGGCGAAGAACCTGCGTGGCGGCGTTCCAATGGCCACTCCAGTGTTCGACGGTGCCAAGGAAAGCGAAATCAAGGCCATGCTGAAACTGGCAGACCTGCCAGAAAGCGGCCAGATGCAGCTGACCGACGGCCGTACCGGCAACAAGTTCGAGCGCCCGGTTACTGTTGGCTACATGTACATGCTGAAGCTGAACCACTTGGTAGACGACAAGATGCACGCTCGTTCTACCGGTTCGTACAGCCTGGTTACCCAGCAGCCGCTGGGTGGTAAGGCGCAGTTCGGTGGTCAGCGTTTCGGGGAGATGGAGGTCTGGGCACTGGAAGCATACGGTGCTGCTTACACTCTGCAAGAAATGCTCACAGTGAAGTCGGACGATGTGAACGGCCGTACCAAGATGTACAAAAACATCGTGGATGGCGATCACCGTATGGAGCCGGGCATGCCCGAGTCCTTCAACGTGTTGATCAAGGAAATTCGTTCCCTCGGCATCGATATCGATCTGGAAACCGAATAACACGTGACGCGAATCGAGAGCGGGGCAGGATTGCCCGCTCTCTGCTCCGCCAGGAGGAAAGGCCTTGAAAGACCTACTGAATTTGCTGAAAAACCAGGGTCAAGTCGAAGAGTTCGACGCCATCCGTATTGGATTGGCATCGCCTGAGATGATCCGTTCGTGGTCGTTCGGTGAAGTTAAAAAGCCGGAAACCATTAACTACCGTACGTTCAAACCTGAACGTGACGGCCTGTTCTGCGCCAAGATCTTTGGCCCGGTAAAGGATTACGAGTGCCTGTGCGGTAAGTACAAGCGCTTGAAGCACCGTGGTGTGATCTGCGAGAAGTGCGGCGTTGAAGTCGCGCTGGCTAAAGTTCGTCGTGAGCGCATGGCGCACATCGAACTGGCCTCGCCAGTTGCCCACATCTGGTTCCTGAAATCGCTGCCGTCGCGTATCGGCTTGCTGATGGACATGACCCTGCGTGATATCGAACGCGTTCTCTACTTCGAGAGCTATGTCGTTATCGACCCAGGCATGACCACCCTTGAAAAAGGTCAGCTGCTGAACGACGAGCAATACTTCGAAGCGCTGGAAGAGTTCGGCGACGATTTCGATGCCCGCATGGGTGCCGAAGCTGTCCGTGAACTGCTGCACGCTATCGACCTGGAACACGAGATTGGCCGTCTGCGTGAAGAAATTCCGCAAACCAACTCCGAAACCAAGATCAAGAAGCTGTCCAAGCGTCTGAAGTTGATGGAAGCCTTCCAGGGTTCCGGCAACCTTCCAGAATGGATGGTGCTGACCGTTCTGCCGGTTCTGCCGCCAGATCTGCGTCCACTGGTCCCGCTGGATGGCGGTCGCTTCGCGACTTCCGACCTCAACGATCTGTATCGTCGAGTGATCAACCGTAACAACCGCTTGAAGCGTCTGCTCGATCTGTCCGCTCCGGACATCATCGTGCGCAACGAAAAGCGTATGTTGCAGGAAGCCGTCGATGCACTGCTCGACAACGGCCGTCGTGGCCGCGCTATCACCGGTTCGAACAAGCGTCCTCTGAAATCCCTGGCTGACATGATCAAGGGTAAGCAAGGTCGTTTCCGTCAGAACTTGCTCGGTAAGCGTGTTGACTACTCCGGTCGTTCGGTAATTACCGTAGGTCCGACCCTGCGTTTGCATCAGTGCGGTCTGCCGAAGAAAATGGCCCTCGAGCTGTTCAAACCGTTCATTTTCGGCAAGCTGGAAATGCGTGGTCTCGCGACCACCATCAAAGCTGCCAAGAAGATGGTCGAGCGCGAGCTGCCGGAAGTTTGGGACGTTCTAGCTGAAGTGATCCGTGAACACCCGGTTCTCCTCAACCGTGCGCCGACCCTTCACCGTCTGGGTATCCAGGCATTTGAACCAGTACTGATCGAAGGTAAGGCTATCCAGCTGCACCCTCTGGTCTGTGCCGCGTACAACGCCGACTTCGACGGCGACCAAATGGCCGTGCACGTACCGCTGACACTGGAAGCCCAGTTGGAAGCGCGTGCGTTGATGATGTCGACCAACAACATTCTGTCGCCAGCCAACGGTGAGCCAATCATCGTTCCGTCGCAGGACGTTGTATTGGGTCTGTACTACATGACTCGTGAAGCGATCAACGCCAAGGGCGAAGGTCGTGTGTTCGCGGATCTGCAAGAAGTTGACCGTGTGTTCCGTGCCGGCGAAGCCGCACTGCACGCTAAAGTCAAAGTGCGGATCAACGAAACCGTCAACGATCGTGATGGTGGCAGCGTCAAGAACACCCGTATCGTCGACACCACTGTCGGCCGTGCGCTGTTGTTCCAGGTTGTTCCACCTGGCCTGTCGTACGACGTCGTCAACCAGCCGATGAAGAAAAAGGCGATCTCCAAGCTGATCAACCAGTGCTACCGCGTGGTTGGTTTGAAAGAGACCGTGATCTTCGCTGACCAGTTGATGTACACCGGTTTTGCCTATTCGACCATTTCCGGCGTCTCCATCGGTGTTAACGACTTCGTTATCCCGGATGAAAAAGCCCGCATCATCAATGCTGCTACTGATGAAGTGAAAGAGATCGAAAGTCAGTACGCTTCCGGCCTGGTAACCCAGGGCGAGAAGTACAACAAAGTGATCGACCTTTGGTCCAAGGCGAACGACGAAGTTTCCAAGGCGATGATGGCCAACCTCTCGAAAGAGAAAGTCATCGACCGCCATGGCGTCGAAGTCGACCAGGAATCCTTCAACTCGATGTACATGATGGCCGACTCGGGCGCACGGGGTTCTGCTGCGCAGATCCGTCAGCTCGCCGGTATGCGTGGCCTGATGGCCAAGCCGGACGGCTCCATCATCGAAACGCCGATTACTGCGAACTTCCGTGAAGGTTTGAGCGTACTTCAGTACTTCATCTCCACTCACGGTGCTCGTAAAGGTTTGGCGGATACCGCGTTGAAAACTGCGAACTCCGGTTACCTGACTCGTCGTCTGGTAGACGTAGCGCAGGATCTGGTTGTGACCGAGATCGATTGCGGCACCGAACATGGCCTGGTAATGACTCCGCACATTGAAGGCGGTGACGTTGTTGAGCCATTGGGTGAGCGCGTATTGGGTCGAGTCATTGCCCGTGACGTGTTTAAACCTGGTACCGAAGAAATCATCGTTCCTGCCGGTACGCTGGTAGACGAGAAGTGGGTCGAGTTCATCGAGCTGAACAGCATCGACGAAGTGATCGTGCGTTCGCCGATCAGCTGCGAAACCCGCTACGGCATTTGCGCCAAGTGCTACGGCCGTGATTTGGCTCGTGGTCACCAGGTCAACATCGGTGAAGCGGTCGGCGTTATCGCTGCCCAGTCCATCGGTGAGCCGGGTACCCAGCTGACCATGCGTACGTTCCACATCGGTGGTGCGGCTAGCCGGACCTCCGCAGCTGACAGCGTTCAGGTGAAGAATGGCGGTACCGTCCGTCTGCATAACCTGAAGCACGTTGAGCGAGTGGATGGTTGCCTGGTTGCTGTGTCCCGTTCCGGTGAGCTGGCGATCGCTGATGACTTCGGTCGTGAGCGTGAGCGTTACAAGCTGCCGTACGGTGCTGTGATTTCGGTTAAAGAAGGTGACAAGGTCGACGCTGGCGCAATCGTGGCCAAGTGGGATCCGCACACTCACCCAATCGTTACCGAAATGAAAGGTACCGTGACCTACGTGGGCATGGAAGAAGGCATCACGATCAAGCGTCAGACTGACGAATTGACCGGTATGACCAACATTGAAGTACTCGACGCCAAAGACCGTCCAGCTGCCGGTAAAGATATCCGTCCTGCTGTGAAGATGGTTGATGACAACGGCAAGGATCTGTTGCTGCCAGGCACTGACGTTATCGCTCAGTACTTCCTGCCAGCCAACGCCCTGGTCGGTGTTGCGGATGGTGCGAAGATTGCGATCGGTGATGTTATCGCTCGTATCCCGCAAGAGACTTCGAAGACCCGTGACATCACTGGTGGTCTGCCACGTGTTGCCGACTTGTTCGAAGCACGTCGTCCGAAAGAAGCCTCGATTCTGGCTGAAGTCAGCGGCACCATCGCGTTCGGTAAAGAGACCAAAGGCAAGCGCCGTCTGGTTATCACCCCGAACGACGGTACTGATCCGTACGAAGAGCTGATTCCGAAGTGGCGTCACCTGAACGTCTTCGAAGGCGAACAGGTAAACCGCGGCGAAGTTATCTCCGACGGCCCGAGCGATCCACACGACATCCTGCGTCTGCTGGGTGTAAGTGCGCTGGCCAAGTACATCGTGAACGAGATCCAGGACGTTTACCGTCTGCAAGGCGTGAAGATCAACGACAAGCACATCGAGACCATTCTGCGTCAGATGTTGCGTAAGGTTGAAATCGCTGAATCTGGCGACTCGACTTTCATCAAGGGCGACCAGATGGAATTGACTCACGTTCTGGTAGAGAACGAGCGTCTGGCTGGCGACGAGAAATTCGTTTCCAAGTTCACTCGCGTGCTTTTGGGTATCACCAAGGCGTCGTTGTCCACCGAATCGTTCATCTCGGCGGCTTCCTTCCAGGAAACCACTCGCGTACTGACCGAAGCGGCGGTAACCGGCAAGCGCGATTACCTGCGCGGCCTGAAAGAAAACGTGGTCGTGGGTCGTCTGATCCCGGCCGGTACCGGTCTGGCTTATCACAGCGAGCGCAAGCGTCGCCGTGATGCTGACAAGCCGTTGCGCGTAAGCGCCAGTGAAGTGGAAGCTGCACTGACCGAAGCGCTGAACTCGAGCGGTAACTGAGTTCTGCGATAAATGAGCGTAAGGCCCTGGCCGTTCCGTTCATCGAATCGAGACAATTTGTCGAGGTTGGATGAGCGGGGAGGTCGGGGCCTTGCCTTGACTGGGGGCAAGATCCTCTTTAGACTCTTGTACCCCTAAATTTGGCGGGAATTCGTTCCTGCCATTTTGCTTTTCTTGCAAGACAATAGCGTCGCAAGACAACAGTGGAGCTAGTAGATGGCAACTATCAACCAGCTGGTACGTCAGCCGCGTAAGCGTATCGTCGAGAAATCCGACGTACCTGCGCTGCAGAACTGCCCGCAACGTCGTGGCGTATGCACCCGTGTGTATACCACCACGCCGAAAAAACCTAACTCGGCACTGCGTAAAGTATGCCGTGTGCGTCTGACCAACGGTTTCGAGGTTTCCTCGTACATCGGCGGTGAAGGCCACAACCTGCAAGAACACAGCGTGGTACTGATCCGCGGCGGTCGTGTAAAAGACTTGCCAGGTGTTCGTTACCACACCGTTCGCGGCTCTTTGGATACTTCCGGCGTTAAAGGTCGTAACCAAGGTCGTTCGAAGTACGGTACCAAGAAGCCTAAGTAGTAGCGGCTTTTTGTAAAACTGATTTTCTATTTTTCTGAGTCGATAAGAGTAAGGTCGGAGGCGTCCCGAAAGGGCACCGATTCCGAGCGAACCTGAAGACCGTTTGAGGGCTTATCCATGCCAAGAAGACGCGTAGCAGCCAAGCGCGAAGTGCTTGACGATCCAAAATACGGCAGCCAGATCCTGGCCAAGTTCATGAACCACGTGATGGAAAGCGGCAAGAAAGCCGTTGCCGAGCGTATCGTTTATGGCGCGCTGGAAAAGGTTAAAGAACGCAAGAACAGCGATCCCCTGGAAATCTTCGAGAAAGCTCTCGACGCCATCGCTCCGCTGGTCGAAGTAAAGTCGCGCCGTGTAGGCGGTGCTACTTACCAGGTTCCGGTCGAAGTTCGTCCGTCCCGTCGTAACGCTCTGGCAATGCGCTGGTTGGTAGACTTCGCCCGTAAGCGCGGCGAGAAGTCTATGGCTCTGCGTTTGGCTGGCGAACTGTTGGACGCCGCTGAAGGCAAAGGTGCTGCAGTTAAGAAGCGTGAAGACGTGCACCGTATGGCTGAAGCCAACAAGGCTTTCTCGCACTACCGCTTCTAATTTTAGCGTCACTAATTTTGCGAGGGCTTTATGGCTCGTACAACACCGATTAACCGCTACCGTAACATTGGTATCGTTGCTCACGTGGATGCTGGTAAAACCACCACCACCGAGCGCGTCCTTTTTTACACTGGCAAAAGTCACAAAATGGGCGAGGTGCATGACGGCGCCGCGACCACAGACTGGATGGTTCAGGAGCAGGAGCGTGGTATTACCATTACTTCTGCTGCCATTACCGCCTTCTGGCAGGGTTCCGAGAAGCAGCACAAGGACCAATACCGCTTCAACGTCATCGACACTCCGGGCCACGTTGACTTCACTATTGAAGTTGAACGTTCCCTGCGTGTTCTCGACGGCGCGGTCGTTGTGTTCTGCGGCACCTCGGGTGTTGAGCCTCAGTCGGAAACCGTATGGCGTCAAGCCAACAAATACGGCGTTCCACGTCTTGTTTACGTAAACAAGATGGACCGTGCTGGTGCAAACTTCCTGCGAGTGATCGGTCAGATCAAGCAGCGTCTGGGTCACACCCCGGTTCCAATCCAGTTGGCTATCGGTTCCGAAGACAACTTCCAGGGTCAGATCGATCTGATGTCCATGGAAGCTGTTTACTGGAATGACGCTGACAAAGGCATGGTCCCAGTTCGCAAGCCTATCCCTGCTGAGCTGCAGGAACTGGCTGACGAGTGGCGCGGTAACATGGTTGAGGCTGCGGCCGAAGCCAGCGAAGAGCTGATGAACAAGTACCTCGAAGGTGAAGAACTCACCAACGCGGAAATCAAGGCCGCTCTGCGTCAGCGTACTATCGCTGGTGAGATCGTTCTGGCTGTTTGCGGTTCTTCCTTCAAGAACAAGGGCGTTCCCCTGGTTCTCGACGCCGTTATCGACTACCTGCCTGCGCCTGTTGATATTCCTGCCATCAAGGGTACTGACCCGGATGACGAGACTATCGATCTGGAGCGTCATGCGGATGACAACGAACCGTTCTCCGCTCTGGCATTCAAAATTGCCACCGACCCATTCGTGGGTACCTTGACCTTTGTTCGAGTTTACTCGGGCGTGTTGGCCTCCGGCGACGGCGTGATCAACTCGGTTAAAGGCAAGAAAGAGCGCGTGGGTCGTATGGTGCAAATGCACGCAAACGCCCGTGAAGAAATCAAGGAAGTACGCGCTGGTGACATCGCGGCCTTGATCGGCATGAAGGACGTCACCACTGGTGAGACTTTGTGCAACGCTGACAAGCCAATCATCCTGGTTCGCATGGATTTCCCGGAGCCGGTTATCTCGGTTGCCGTAGAGCCTAAGACCAAGGATGACCAGGAAAAAATGGGTATCGCTCTGGGCAAACTTGCTCAGGAAGACCCTTCTTTCCGCGTCAAGACTGATGAAGAGACTGGTCAAACGATCATCTCCGGCATGGGCGAGTTGCACTTGGACATCCTGGTTGACCGGATGCGCCGTGAGTTCAACGTCGAAGCCAACATCGGTAAGCCTCAAGTTTCGTACCGTGAGCGCATCACGAAGAGCTGCGAAATCGAAGGCAAGTTCGTTCGTCAGTCCGGCGGTCGTGGCCAGTTCGGTCATTGCTGGATTCGTTTTGCTCCTGCTGACGAAGGTCAGGAAGGTCTGCAATTCCTGAACGAAGTAGTGGGTGGTGTGGTTCCTAAGGAATACATCCCGGCTATCCAGAAGGGTATCGAAGAGCAGATGAAGAACGGCGTTGTTGCCGGCTATCCGCTGATCGGCCTGAAGGCTACCGTGTTTGATGGTTCCTACCATGACGTCGACTCCAACGAGATGGCGTTTAAGGTGGCTGCTTCCATGGCGACCAAGCAACTGGCCCAGAAGGGCGGTGGTGAGTTGCTCGAGCCGATCATGGCGGTAGAGGTTGTTACACCTGAAGACTATATGGGTGACGTGATGGGCGACCTTAACCGTCGTCGCGGCATGATCCTGGGTATGGAAGACACGGTCTCCGGCAAAGTAATTCGTGCCGAAGTTCCGCTGGGCGAGATGTTCGGTTATGCAACTGACGTCCGTTCCATGTCCCAAGGTCGCGCAAGCTACTCTATGGAATTCAAAAAATACAATACGGCTCCGTCGCACATCGTCGAAACCGTTACCAAAAAACAAGGCTGATTCAGCCCCTTTAGGCTAGGAGTTAATTGTCGTGGCTAAAGAAAAATTTGACCGTACCCTCCCGCACGTCAACGTTGGCACCATCGGTCACGTCGACCACGGTAAAACCACGCTGACCGCTGCTCTGACTCGCGTCTGCTCCGAAGTTTTCGGTTCGGCCGTTGTTGCTTTCGACAAGATCGACAGCGCTCCGGAAGAAAAGGCTCGTGGTATCACCATCAACACCGCGCACGTTGAATACAACTCGCTGATCCGTCACTACGCTCACGTTGACTGCCCAGGTCACGCTGACTATGTGAAGAACATGATCACCGGTGCTGCTCAGATGGACGGCGCTATCCTGGTTTGCTCGGCCGCTGATGGTCCGATGCCACAAACCCGTGAGCACATCCTGCTGTCCCGTCAGGTTGGCGTTCCGTACATCGTTGTCTTCCTGAACAAGGCTGACATGGTTGACGACGCTGAGCTGCTGGAACTGGTTGAGATGGAAGTGCGCGATCTGCTGAGCACTTACGACTTCCCAGGCGACGACACTCCGATCATCATCGGTTCCGCTCTGATGGCTCTGAACGGCCAAGACGACAACGAAATGGGCACCACTGCCGTTCGTAAACTGGTTGAGACTCTGGACAGCTACATTCCAGATCCAGTCCGTGTTATCGACAAGCCGTTCCTGATGCCAATCGAAGACGTATTCTCGATCTCCGGTCGCGGTACTGTTGTAACTGGCCGTATCGAGCGCGGTATCGTCAAGGTTCAGGATCCACTGGAAATCGTTGGTCTGCGTGACACTACCGTCACCACCTGCACCGGTGTTGAAATGTTCCGTAAGCTGCTCGACGAAGGTCGTGCTGGCGAGAACTGCGGCGTTCTGCTGCGTGGCACCAAGCGTGACGACGTTGAGCGTGGCCAGGTTCTGGTTAAGCCAGGTTCGGTTAAGCCGCACACCAAGTTCGAAGCTGAAGTCTACGTTCTGAGCAAAGAAGAAGGCGGCCGTCACACTCCGTTCTTCAAAGGCTACCGTCCACAGTTCTACTTCCGTACTACTGACGTGACTGGTAACTGCGAGCTGCCGGAAGGCGTTGAAATGGTAATGCCAGGCGACAACATCAAAATGGTTGTCACCCTGATCAAAACCATCGCAATGGAAGACGGTCTGCGTTTCGCTATCCGTGAAGGCGGTCGTACCGTCGGCGCTGGCGTCGTAGCCAAAATCATCGAGTAAGCTCTTTTTGAGTAAGCTTTGATGAATTGAAAAAGCCCCCGCTTAGCGGGGGCTTTTTTATTGGGTTGACACCTATATGGGGCGTCTATAGAATTGCGCCTCCTTTTAACGGGCGTATTGCGCTCGGTGGGAATAGCAGCCGGAGTCTGAAATCCAATGCAAAATCAGCAAATCCGTATCAGGTTGAAGGCTTTTGACCATCGCCTGATCGACCAATCCACCCAGGAAATCGTGGAAACCGCGAAACGTACTGGTGCTCAAGTGCGTGGTCCAATTCCACTGCCTACCCGTAAAGAGCGGTTCACCGTTCTGGTCTCCCCGCACGTCAACAAAGACGCGCGTGACCAGTACGAGATCCGTACTCATAAGCGCGTTCTGGACATCGTCCAGCCAACGGATAAAACCGTTGATGCTCTTATGAAGCTTGATCTTGCGGCCGGTGTGGAAGTGCAGATCAGCCTCGGCTAAGACTCGGTCTTAGTCGTGTAACGCTCTGAAATGGGCGGCCATAGCGGGTGAAAGCCCCGTACACTCATGAGGTTTACAACATGACTATTGGTGTAGTCGGTCGTAAATGCGGTATGACCCGTATTTTCACCGAAGAAGGTGTCTCCATTCCGGTCACGGTCATTGAGATCGAGCCGAATCGCGTCACCCAGTTCAAAACTGAAGAAACCGATGGCTATCGTGCAGTGCAAGTCACTGTAGGCGAGCGTCGTGCTTCGCGTGTTACAGCTGCTCAAGCTGGCCACTTCGCTAAAGCGAACGTTGCCGCTGGTCGTACCGTAATGGAATTCCGCCTTGAAGAAGGCGAGTACCAGGCTGGCGATCTGATCAACGCTGAAATCTTCGCCGCTGGTCAACTGGTTGATGTAACCGGTCAGTCCAAGGGTAAAGGCTTCCAGGGTACGATCAAGCGTTGGAACTTCCGCGGGCAAGATAATACCCACGGTAACTCCGTGTCCCACCGCGTTCCAGGCTCTATCGGCCAGTGCCAGACTCCTGGTCGTGTATTCAAGGGCAAAAAAATGTCCGGTCATATGGGCGCTGAGCGCGTGACCGTGCAGTCCCTCGAAGTAGTGCGCGTGGACGCTGAACGCAATCTGTTGTTGGTCAAGGGCGCTGTTCCTGGCGCTACTGGCGGCAACTTGGTTGTACGTCCAGCAGCCAAGGCTCGCGGTTAAGGGGAAGCTGACATGCAATTAAATGTAAATGACGCTCAAGCGATCGAAGTTTCCGAACTGACATTTGGCGGCGAATTCAACGAGACGCTGGTTCACCAAGCAGTCGTGGCCTACATGGCCGGCGGCCGTCAAGGTAGCAAGCAGCAAAAGACCCGTTCCGACGTTCGTGGTGGCGGTAAGCGCCCATGGCGTCAGAAAGGTACTGGCCGTGCTCGTGCCGGTACTATCCGTAGCCCAATCTGGCGTGGCGGCGGTACCACTTTCGCAGCTCGTCCTCAGGATCACACCCAGAAGCTGAACAAGAAGATGTATCGCGCAGCAATGCGTTCCATCCTTGCTGAGCTGGTGCGTACTGATCGTCTGGTTGTGGTTCAGGACTTCGCTGTTGATGCACCGAAGACCAAAGATCTGCTGAACAAACTGACCGGCATGGGCCTGACTGACGTCTTGATCGTGTCTGAAGTAGTTGATCAGAACCTGTACCTGGCTGCTCGCAACCTGCCACACGTTGATGTACGTGACGTGCAAGGTTCCGATCCAGTTAGTCTGATCGCATACGACAAGGTGTTGATCACCGTGTCGGCCGTGAAGAAATTCGAGGAGCTGCTGGGATGAACCAGGAACGCGTATTTAAAGTTCTGCTTGGCCCGCACGTTTCCGAGAAGGCTACGGTTCTGGCTGACAAGAAAGGCCAGTTCGTTTTCAAGGTTGCAACTGACGCAACCAAGCTGGAAATCAAGAAGGCCGTCGAAAGCCTGTTCAGCGTGAAAGTAGAGCGTGTTACTACCCTGAATGTTCTGGGTAAGAGCAAGCGCACTGCTCGCGGTCTGGGCAAGCGTAATGACTGGAAGAAGGCAGTTATCTCCCTTCAGCCAGGCCAAGATCTCGATTTCAGCAGCAGTGCTGAGTAAGGAAGGGGTGCATCATGGCAATCGTTAAATGCAAACCGACTTCCCCTGGCCGCCGTTTTGTGGTCAAGGTGGTCAACCAGGAGCTGCATAAAGGCGCTCCTCACGCACCGCTGCTCGAGAAAAAATCGAAGACTGGTGGTCGTAACAACAATGGTCGCATTACCACTCGTCACATCGGTGGTGGCCATAAGCAGCATTATCGTCTGGTCGATTTCCGTCGCAACGACAAAGATGGCATCTCTGCCACTGTCGAGCGTATTGAATACGATCCAAACCGTACTGCTCACATCGCTCTGCTGCTGTACGCAGATGGCGAGCGTCGCTACATCATCGCCCCTAAAGGCGTGAGTGCTGGTGACCAGCTGATCGCAGGTGCTTTGGCGCCGATCAAGCCGGGCAACGCTCTGCAACTGCGTAACATTCCAGTTGGTAGCACCGTACACGGCATCGAATTGAAGCCAGGTAAAGGCGCGCAAATCGCTCGTTCCGCTGGTGCTTCGGCTCAGCTGATCGCTCGTGAAGGTGTCTACGTGACCCTGCGTCTGCGTTCTGGTGAGATGCGTAAAGTGCTGGCTGAATGCCGCGCGACCCTGGGTGAAGTCTCGAACTCCGAGCACAGCCTGCGTTCGCTGGGTAAAGCTGGTGCCAAACGCTGGCGTGGCGTTCGCCCAACCGTTCGTGGTGTTGCCATGAACCCGGTTGACCACCCACATGGTGGTGGTGAAGGTCGTACCTCTGGTGGTCGTCATCCGGTATCGCCATGGGGCTTCCCGACTAAGGGCGCGAAGACTCGTGGTAATAAGCGTACCGACAAAATGATCGTCCGTCGTCGCAAGTAAATAGAGGGATACGACAGTGCCACGTTCTCTGAAAAAAGGTCCTTTTATTGATCTTCACCTACTGAAGAAGATCGAAGTGGCGGCGGAAAAGAACGATCGCAAACCAGTTAAGACCTGGTCGCGCCGTTCCATGATCCTGCCACAAATGGTCGGTTTGACCATTGCTGTGCATAACGGTCGTCAACATGTTCCAGTTCTCGTGAACGAAGACATGGTCGGCCACAAACTAGGCGAGTTTGCCGGTACCCGCACATATCGTGGGCACGTGGCAGACAAGAAAGCCAAGCGTTAAGGGGTAAGGAACGATGGAAGTAGCCGCTAAGTTGTCGGGCGCTCGAATCTCCGCCCAGAAAGCCCGCTTGGTCGCCGACCAGATCCGCGGGAAGAAGGTGGGCGAAGCGCTCAACCTGTTGGCTTTCAGCAGTAAGAAAGCCGCCGAGATCATGAAGAAAGTGCTGGAGTCGGCCGTAGCCAACGCCGAGCATAACGAAGGCGCAGACGTTGATGACCTTAAAGTCAGCACCGTTTTCGTCAACGAAGGGCGTTCGCTGAAGCGAATCATGCCACGTGCCAAAGGCCGTGCTGATCGCATCGTCAAGCGGTCTTGCCATATCACTGTCAAGGTTGCTGACAAGTAACGGAGTCGAAGAGATGGGTCAGAAAGTACATCCCATTGGCATTCGCCTGGGAATCGTCAAGGAGCACACCTCCGTCTGGTACGCAGACGGTCGGACTTATGCGGACTATTTGTTCGCTGATCTGAAGGTGCGCGAGTATCTCCAAGACAAACTAAAAAGCGCGTCCGTAAGCCGTATCGATATCCATCGTCCGGCTCAAACTGCACGTATCACCATCCACACCGCTCGTCCAGGTATCGTTATCGGGAAGAAAGGTGAAGATGTTGAGAAACTGCGTCAGGACCTGACCAAGCAAATGGGTGTGCCTGTGCACATCAATATCGAAGAGATCCGCAAGCCGGAGCTCGACGGTATGCTGGTTGCGCAGAGCGTAGCTCAGCAGCTGGAGCGTCGTGTAATGTTCCGTCGCGCTATGAAGCGCGCTGTTCAGAACGCCATGCGCATTGGTGCCAAAGGCATCAAAATCCAAGTGAGCGGTCGTCTCGGCGGTGCTGAAATCGCACGTACTGAATGGTATCGCGAAGGTCGTGTGCCACTGCACACCCTGCGTGCCGACATCGACTATGCCAACTACGAAGCTCACACCACTTACGGTGTGATCGGTGTAAAGGTTTGGATCTTCAAAGGCGAAGTAATTGGTGGTCGCCAAGAAGAACTGAAACCACAAGCACCAGCGCCTCGTAAAAAAGCTGCTAAGTAAGGGGTACGCCAAATGTTGCAACCAAAGCGTACGAAGTTCCGCAAGCAGATGACAGGCCACAACCGTGGTCTGGCTCAGCGCGGTAGCAAAGTCAGCTTCGGCGAGTTCGCGCTGAAGTCTGTAGCTCGTGGTCGTCTCACCGCTCGTCAGATCGAGTCAGCGCGTCGCGCTCTGACCCGTCACGTTAAACGTGGCGGCAAGATCTGGATCCGTGTATTCCCGGACAAGCCTATTTCCAAAAAGCCACTCGAAGTTCGGATGGGTAAAGGTAAGGGTAGTGTGGAGTACTGGGTTGCCCAGATTCAGCCAGGCAAAGTCCTGTATGAAATCGAGGGTGTTACTGAAGAGCTGGCGCGTGAGGCTTTTGCCCTGGCTGCTGCAAAGCTGCCGCTCGCCACCGCCTTTGTTAAACGGACGGTGATGTGATGAAAGCGAATGAACTTCGTGAAAAATCCGCACAGCAGCTGAACGAGCAACTGCTCGGCTTGCTGCGCGACCAGTTCAATCTGCGTATGCAGAAAGCAACTGGCCAGTTGGGGCAGTCTCATCTGCTCTCGCAAGTTAAGCGTGACATCGCTCGCGTGAAGACTGTGCTCAACCAGCAGGCAGGTAAGTAATCATGGCTGAAGCCGAAAAAACTGTCCGTACGCTGACTGGCCGTGTTGTCAGCGACAAGATGGACAAAACCATCACCGTTCTGATCGAGCGTCGCGTTAAGCACCCGATCTACGGTAAATACGTTAAGCGTTCGACTAAGCTGCACGCGCACGACGAAACCAATCAGTGCCACATCGGCGACAAAGTCACTATTCGTGAAACTCGTCCTTTGGCCAAGACCAAGTCTTGGGCGCTGGTTGATGTTCTCGAACGCGCTGTGGAAGTCTAAGGACTAGGGGTCGGAGAAATTATATGATTCAGACTCAATCCATGCTCGATGTGGCCGATAACAGCGGCGCTCGCCGCGTTATGTGCATCAAGGTGCTGGGTGGCTCCCATCGTCGTTACGCTGGTATCGGTGACATCATCAAAGTTACCGTGAAGGAAGCAATTCCTCGCGGTAAAGTGAAAAAAGGCCAAGTGATGACTGCTGTTGTAGTCCGCACTCGTCACGGCGTACGTCGTGCTGATGGCTCCATTATCCGCTTTGATGGCAACGCTGCTGTTCTTCTGAACAACAAGCAAGAGCCGATCGGCACCCGTATCTTTGGGCCAGTGACCCGTGAACTTCGTACTGAGAAGTTCATGAAGATCGTCTCGCTCGCCCCAGAAGTGCTGTAAGGAGATCCGACATGCAAAAGATTCGTCGTGACGACGAGATCATCGTGATCGCCGGCAAAGACAAAGGTAAGCGCGGTAAGGTGCTTAAGGTTCTCGCTAATAACCGTCTGGTTATTGGTGGTCTGAACCTGGTTAAGCGTCATACCAAGCCTAACCCGATGTCGGGCGTACAAGGCGGTATCGTCGAAAAAGAAGCTCCACTGGACGCTTCTAACGTCGCCATTTTCAACGGCGAAACCAACAAGGCTGATCGCGTTGGTTTCAAAGTAGAAGACGGCAAGAAAATTCGTGTCTTCAAGTCGACCCAAAAAGCGGTTGATGCTTGAACACTGCTAGGTAGAAGACCATGGCACGACTAAAAGAGATTTACTGGAAGGAAATCGCACCGAAGCTTAAGGAAGAACTTAAGCTTTCGAACGTGATGGAAGTTCCACGCGTTACCAAAATCACCCTGAACATGGGTCTGGGCGAAGCGGTCGGTGACAAAAAAGTCATCGAGCACGCTGTTGCCGACCTGGAAAAGATCACCGGTCAGAAAGTCGTTGTGACTTACGCTCGGAAATCCATCGCTGGCTTTAAAGTCCGTGAAGGTTGGCCGATCGGCGTCAAAGTGACTCTGCGCCGTGAGCGTATGTACGAATTCCTGGATCGTCTGCTGTCGATCTCCCTGCCTCGGGTTCGCGACTTCCGCGGCCTGAATGCCAAGTCCTTCGATGGTCGTGGTAACTACAGCATGGGCGTTAAAGAGCAGATCATCTTCCCGGAAATCGACTACGACAAGATCGATGCTCTCCGCGGTCTGGACATTACCCTGACCACCACTGCCAAGAACGATGATGAAGGTCGCGCGCTGCTGCGTGCTTTCAAATTCCCGTTCCGCAACTGATTGGAGTAGGAAAATGGCCAAGATGAGCATGAAAAACCGCGAGCTGAAGCGTCAGCTCACGGTTGCCAAGTACGCCAAAAAGCGTGCAGCACTGAAAGCTATCATCGTTGATCTGAACGCAAGTCCAGAAGCGCGTTGGGAAGCTACAGTAGCTCTGCAGAAGCAGCCACGTGACGCAAGCGCTTCGCGCATGCGTAACCGCTGCCGCCTGACCGGTCGTCCACACGGCGTTTACCGCAAGTTCGGCCTCGGCCGTAACAAATTGCGTGAAGCTGCAATGCGTGGTGACGTACCTGGTCTGGTTAAAGCCAGCTGGTAAGCACTATCAAAGTCTCGGTGCTCGGGATCGCAAGATCCTGACCATCGGTGACCTTGAACTTGAATCAAGCCCCTTTTGGGGCTTGATTCATTTGTGGGGTGTGTCTAGAATACCCGGCTCGCCTGAGCCCGTGCTTTTTCCGCGCGGATGTCCTCGGCGACACGTAGTAGCCGCAAGGCTAATTTTTTTGTATTAGGAGCGTCTAGCCCATGAGTATGCAGGACCCGTTAGCGGACATGCTAACTCGAATCCGTAATGCCCAGATGGCTGAAAAGTCCGTCGTAAGCATGCCATCTTCTACTTTGAAGGTAGCTGTTGCCAAAGTCCTGAAGGACGAAGGTTACATTGCGGGTTATCAGATCAGCAGCGAAATCAAGCCACTGCTGTCCATCGAGCTGAAGTACTTCGAAGGCCGTCCGGTCATCGAGGAAGTGAAGCGCGTTAGCCGTCCAGGCCTGCGTCAGTACAAGTCCGTCGATGATCTGCCAAAAGTTCGTGGCGGTCTCGGTGTGTCTATCGTCTCCACCAACAAAGGTGTGATGACGGATCGTGCTGCGCGCGCTGCCGGTGTCGGCGGCGAAGTTCTTTGCACTGTGTTCTAAGGGGGGATAAGCATGTCACGCGTCGCTAAGAACCCCGTTAAGCTGCCAGCCGGTGTCGAAGTAAAATTCGCAGGCCAACAGCTTTCGGTGAAGGGTGCCAAGGGCACTCTCGAACTGAACATCCATTCGTCCGTTGAGATCGTTGAAGAAGCTGGTGAGCTGCGTTTCGCTGCTCGCAATGGCGATCAACAAACTCGCGCAATGGCTGGTACCACTCGTGCGTTGGTAAACAACATGGTCCAAGGCGTAAGCCAAGGCTTCGAGCGTAAGCTCCAGCTGGTCGGTGTTGGTTACAAAGCGCAAGCAAAAGGCACAGTGCTGAACCTGGCTCTTGGCTTCTCGCACCCAGTGGATTATGAACTGCCGGAAGGCATCACCGCTGAGACTCCTAGCCAAACCGACATCCTGATCCGGGGTATCGATAAGCAGCTGGTAGGTCAAGTGGCCGCCGAGATCCGCGACTTCCGTCCACCAGAGCCGTACAAAGGCAAAGGTGTGCGCTACGCGGACGAAGTCGTCCGTCGTAAAGAAGCCAAGAAGAAGTAGGGCATAGCAAATGACCGACAAAAAAGTTACTCGACTGCGTCGCGCTCGCAAAGCACGCCTGAAAATGCACGAACTCGAAGTCGTGCGTCTCTGCGTGTTCCGCTCGTCGCAGCACATCTACGCCCAGGTCATTTCGGCCGACGGCAACAAAGTTCTGGCATCTGCCTCGACTTTGGATAAAGAACTGCGTGATGGCGCCACTGGCAACATCGACGCGGCCACTAAGGTTGGCCAGCTGGTCGCTACGCGTGCTAAAGCCGCTGGTGTCTCGCAGGTGGCTTTCGACCGCTCTGGCTTCAAGTACCACGGCCGCGTCAAGGCGCTGGCTGATGCTGCTCGTGAAGCTGGGCTGGAGTTCTAAGTTATGTCAAATAACGACCAAAAGCGCGACGAAGGCTACATTGAGAAGCTGGTTCAAGTTAACCGCGTAGCCAAAACCGTTAAAGGCGGCCGTATCTTCACTTTCACCGCGTTGACCGTGGTTGGTGATGGTAAAGGGCGTGTTGGCTTCGGCCGTGGCAAGTCACGTGAAGTGCCTGCTGCGATCCAGAAGGCAATGGAAGCTGCTCGTCGCAACATGATCCAAGTTGATCTGAACGGCACCACTCTGCAGTACGCAATGAAGTCCGGTCACGGCGCTTCGAAGGTGTACATGCAGCCTGCTTCTGAAGGTACCGGTATCATCGCTGGCGGCGCTATGCGTGCTGTCCTCGAAGTTGCTGGCGTTCAGAACGTTCTGGCCAAGTGCTACGGCTCGACTAACCCGGTAAACGTGGTTCACGCCACTTTTAAAGGTTTGAAAGCTATGCAATCTCCTGAATCCATTGCCGCCAAGCGTGGCAAAAGCGTCAAGGAGATCTTCTGATCATGGCTACCGTTAAAGTTACGCTGATCAAAAGCATGACCGGCCGCATCCCTAACCACAAACTGTGCGTTAAGGGTCTGGGTCTGCGTCGCATCGGTCACACTGTAGAAGTACTTGATACTCCCGAGAATCGCGGGATGATCAACAAGGCTTACTACATGCTGCGTGTCGAGGGTTAATCGATGAAACTCAATGATCTGAGTCCAGCGCCGGGTTCCCGTCGCGAAAAGCATCGTCCGGGCCGTGGTATCGGTAGTGGTTTGGGCAAGACCGGTGGCCGTGGCCACAAAGGTCAATCCTCCCGCTCCGGTGGCACCATTGCTCCAGGCTTTGAAGGCGGTCAACAGCCGCTGCATCGTCGCCTGCCGAAATTCGGTTTCGTTTCCCTGAAGGCCATGGATCGCGCAGAAGTGCGTCTGTCCGAGCTGGCTAAAGTGGAAGGCGACATCGTCACCGTGCAGTCCCTGAAAGATGCCAACGTGATCAACGTCAACGTACAGCGTGTGAAAATCATGCTGTCCGGCGAAGTTACTCGCGCTGTGACCATCGGAAAGGGAATCGGCGCCACCAAAGGTGCGCGTGCGGCTATCGAAGCAGCTGGCGGCAAGTTCGAGGAATAAATGGCTAAGCAAGGTGCTCTCTCTGCGCTCGGCAAAGGCGGTATGTCTGAACTCTGGGCTCGTCTGCGTTTTCTGTTCCTGGCGATTATCGTCTACCGAATAGGCGCACACATCCCGGTTCCAGGTATCAACCCGGACCGACTCGCGGACCTGTTTCGACAGAATGAGGGGACCATTCTTAGCTTGTTCAACATGTTTTCCGGCGGCGCGCTGGAGCGGATGAGCATCTTTGCACTGGGGATCATGCCGTACATCTCGGCATCGATCATCATGCAACTGATGACAGCCGTCAGCCCGCAGCTGGAACAGTTGAAGAAGGAAGGTGAAGCTGGGCGTCGCAAGATTGCTCAGTACACCCGCTACGGCACTGTCGTCCTCGCTCTTGTTCAGGCAATTGGCATGTCCATTGGTCTGGCAGGGCAGGGCGTTGCGTTCACTGGTGACTTTGGCTTCCATTTCGTCGCGGTATCCACGTTTGTGGCTGGTGCGATGTTCATGATGTGGCTGGGTGAGCAGATTACTGAGCGTGGTGTTGGCAACGGTATCTCGATGTTGATTTTCGCAGGTATCGTAGCCGGTCTTCCGAGAGCGATCGGGCAGTCTTTCGAGTCTGCGCGTCAGGGTGATATCAACATTTTTGCCCTGGTTGCCATCGGTTTGCTGGCAGTAGCGATTATCGGTTTCGTGGTGTTCATTGAGCGTGGTCAGCGTCGTATTGCTGTTCATTACGCCAAGCGTCAGCAGGGCCGTAAGGTCTTTGCTGCGCAGACTAGCCACTTGCCGTTGAAGGTGAACATGGCCGGTGTTATTCCGGCCATTTTCGCGAGCAGCATTTTGCTGTTCCCGGCTTCGTTGGGTACCTGGTTCGGTCAGTCTGAAGGTATGGGCTGGCTGCAGGACATCTCGCAGTCGATCGCTCCTGGTCAGCCGTTGAATATTCTGCTGTTTAGTGCAGGGATTATTTTCTTCTGCTTCTTCTATACGGCGTTGATGTTCAATCCGAAAGACGTAGCGGAAAACCTGAAGAAGTCCGGTGCCTTTATTCCGGGCATCCGTCCAGGTGAGCAGTCTGCGCGCTACATTGATGGCGTTCTGACTCGTTTGACCCTGTTCGGTGCTCTATATATGACGGCCGTATGCCTGTTGCCCCAGTTCCTGGTGGTTGCAGCAAACGTTCCGTTCTACCTTGGCGGGACCTCGTTGCTGATCGTCGTCGTGGTTGTGATGGACTTCATGTCCCAAGTACAATCGCACCTCGTTTCGCACCAGTACGAATCCCTGATGAAGAAAGCCAGCCTGAAGGGTTACGGCAGCGGCATGTTGCGCTGAGGTACCCATAAGGTTCGAGGAGTTGGTGATGAAAGTTCGTGCATCGGTGAAAAAGCTGTGCCGTAACTGCAAGATTATTCGCCGCGAAGGTGTTGTTCGAGTAATTTGCAGCGCGGAACCGCGTCACAAACAGCGCCAAGGCTGAGTGTGATTGTGCTTCAAGCCCGGTAGCTAGTGCGCTACCGGGTTGATTATTTGTTATTACAGCGATATTATCTCGCGCCCTATTTCTTGGCTTCCGGGGCGTAGGTAGCTGTCAATTGGAGTCCCACTGAATGGCCCGTATTGCAGGCGTTAACATTCCAGATAACAAGCATACTGTTATCTCGCTGACCTACATCTATGGTGTTGGTCGCACTACTGCGCAGAAGATCTGTGCAGTGACTGGGGTAAACCCAGCCGCAAAGATCAAGGATCTGAGCGACGAGCAGATTGAACAGCTGCGTGGCGAAGTGGCGAAGTTCACCACTGAAGGTGACCTGCGTCGCGAAATCAACATGAAAATCAAGCGTTTGATGGACCTCGGTTGCTATCGCGGTCTGCGTCATCGTCGTGGTCTTCCAGTACGCGGTCAGCGTACCAAGACTAACGCGCGTACCCGTAAAGGTCCGCGTAAGCCGATCCGCAAGTAATCGCCCCAGCGAATCGACAGGAAATTAATCATGGCTAAACCTGCTGCTCGTCCTCGTAAAAAAGTTAAAAAGACAGTGGTTGATGGCATTGCCCACATCCACGCTTCTTTTAACAACACAATCGTGACCATCACCGACCGTCAAGGCAACGCTCTTTCCTGGGCTACCTCCGGTGGTTCGGGTTTCCGCGGTTCCCGCAAGTCCACCCCGTTTGCTGCTCAAGTAGCTGCTGAACGTGCTGGTCAAGCTGCGCTGGAATACGGTCTGAAAAACCTCGACGTTAACGTCAAAGGTCCAGGCCCAGGTCGTGAATCTGCAGTCCGCGCTTTGAACGGCTGTGGCTACAAGATCGCCAGCATCACCGACGTGACGCCAATCCCGCACAACGGGTGCCGTCCGCCGAAGAAGCGCCGCGTGTAATCCAGGAGATTGTAAAGAATGGCTCGTTACATTGGTCCAAAATGCAAACTCGCTCGTCGCGAAGGCACCGATCTCTTTCTGAAGAGCGGCGTGCGCGCGATCGAATCGAAGTGCAACATCGAAGCAGCACCTGGTATCCACGGCCAACGCCGCGGTCGCCAGTCCGATTACGGCACCCAACTGCGTGAAAAGCAGAAGGTCCGTCGTATCTACGGCGTTCTCGAGCGTCAATTCAGCGGCTACTACAAAGAAGCTGCTGGCAAGAAAGGTGCAACCGGTGAAAACCTGCTGCAACTGCTCGAATGCCGTCTGGACAACGTTGTATACCGTATGGGTTTTGGCTCTACTCGTGCCGAATCCCGTCAGCTGGTATCGCACAAATCCGTCAGCGTTAACGGTCAGACCGTAAACGTACCGTCCTACCAGGTTCGTGCTGGTGACGTGGTCGCGATTCGCGAGAAAGCAAAGAACCAACTTCGCATTGTCCAAGCTCTCGATCTGTGTGCCCAACGTGGCCGCGTAGAATGGGTAGAAGTAGACACTGAGAAGAAGTCGGGCGTTTTCAAGAACGTTCCTGCTCGCAGTGATCTGTCCGCCGACATCAACGAAAGCCTGATTGTCGAGCTCTACTCCAAGTAAGGGCTAGAAAATAGGTGCATCCATGCAGATTTCGGTAAATGAGTTCCTGACACCCCGCCATATTGATGTGCAGGTTGTCAGTCCAACCCGCGCCAAGATCACTCTCGAGCCTCTCGAGCGTGGTTTCGGCCACACCCTGGGCAACGCGCTGCGACGCATCCTGTTGTCCTCAATGCCCGGCTGTGCAGTAGTCGAGGCCGAGATTGACGGTGTGCTCCATGAGTACAGCGCCATCGAAGGCGTACAGGAAGACGTAATTGAAATCCTGTTGAACCTTAAAGGTCTGGCTATCAAGCTGCACGGTCGTGACGAAGTTACGCTGACCTTGTCGAAGAAGGGTTCGGGGGTGGTTACCGCTGCCGATATTCAGCTGGATCATGATGTCGAGATCGTTAACCCCGATCACGTAATCGCTAACCTGGCGTCTAACGGCGCCCTGAACATGAAGCTCACCGTAGCTCGTGGTCGTGGTTATGAACCGGCAGACTCGCGTCAGAGCGATGAAGACGAAAGCCGCAGCATCGGTCGCTTGCAGCTTGACTCTTCGTTCAGCCCGGTTCGCCGTATCGCATACGTGGTGGAAAACGCCCGTGTCGAGCAGCGTACTAACCTGGACAAGCTGGTTATTGATCTGGAAACCAACGGTACCCTGGATCCTGAAGAGGCTATTCGCCGCGCTGCAACCATTCTGCAACAGCAGTTGGCTGCGTTCGTCGACCTCAAAGGTGACAGTGAGCCAGTGGTTGTCGAGCAGGAAGACGAGATCGATCCGATCCTGCTTCGCCCGGTTGACGATCTGGAACTGACTGTACGTTCGGCTAACTGCCTTAAGGCGGAAAACATCTACTACATCGGTGACCTGATTCAGCGTACCGAAGTAGAGCTGTTGAAGACTCCGAACCTTGGCAAGAAATCCTTGACTGAAATCAAGGACGTTCTGGCCTCCCGCGGTCTGTCCCTCGGCATGCGCCTCGACAACTGGCCGCCTGCAAGTCTTAAGAAGGACGACAAGGCGACTGCCTGATCGTCGTAATCACCGAACGTTGTGTTTGGTAAGGAATGAACCATGCGTCATCGTAAAAGTGGTCGTCACCTGAGCCGCACTAGCTCGCACCGCAAGGCCATGTTTCAAAACATGGCAGTGTCGCTGTTCGAGCACGAGCTGATCAAAACTACACTGCCGAAAGCTAAAGAACTGCGTCGCGTTGCTGAGCCGCTGATCACTTTGGCCAAGACAGACAGCCTGGCTAACCGCCGTCTGGCTTTCGACCGCACTCGTTCGAAAGCTATCGTTGGTAAGCTCTTCAACGACCTGGGCAAGCGTTACGCTACCCGTGAGGGTGGCTACCTGCGCATCCTCAAGTGCGGTTTCCGCACTGGCGACAACGCGCCTATGGCGTACGTCGAGTTGGTTGATCGTCCTGCCGGTGGTGAAGCTGTATCCGCTGAGTAAGACGTCAGTCTGAAACGAAGAACCGGGCCTAGTGCCCGGTTTTTTGTGCGCGCTCGAAAAGCATCGCCATCGATACAAAACCCAAAACGTAATTAGAAATTTTCTATCGATAACCGCAAGTTAATGAATTTGTAGCTGTAACGTTCGTGATCAATACTCCCTCTCAGCCGATTAGCCGGCAGTTAAAGACTGACAGAGGAAGAGATCGCATGAGCCAAAATAAAACGCTTACCACCGCCAGTGGCGCTCCTGTCGCCGACAACCAGAATTCCCGTTCCGCCGGCCCCCGTGGCCCACTGCTGCTCGACGATTTCCACCTGATCGAGAAGCTTGCCCACTTCAACCGTGAGAACATCCCTGAGCGCCGTGTACACGCCAAAGGCTCGGGTGCTTACGGCACGTTCACCGTTACTCGCGACATCACTGAATACACCAGTGCCAAACTGTTTGAATCGGTCGGCAAACAAACCCCGACGTTCCTGCGGTTTTCCACTGTCGGCGGCGAACGCGGTTCGGCCGACACCGAGCGCGATCCGCGTGGTTTTGCCCTGAAGTTCTACACCGAAGAAGGTAACTGGGACATCGTTGGCAACAACACGCCCGTGTTTTTCATCCGTGATCCGCTGAAATTCCCGGACTTTATCCATACCCAAAAGCGTCTGCCGCAAAGCAATCTGAAAAGCGCACAGATGATGTGGGATTTCTGGTCGCACTCACCTGAGGCGCTGCACCAGGTCACCATTCTGTTCTCCGACCGCGGCATTCCTGACGGCTATCGTCACATGCACGGCTTCGGCAGCCACACCTACAGCCTGATCAACGCCAATGGCAAGCGGCACTGGGTGAAGTGGCACTACAAGACCCAGCAAGGGATCAAGAACCTGGCGCCTGCAGATGCTGCGCGATTGGCCGGTACCGATCCGGATTACGCGCAGCGTGACCTGTTCGGGGCGATTGAGCGCGGTGACTTCCCGAAATGGCGTGTGTGCATCCAGATCATGACCGAGGACCAGGCCGCCGCACATTACGAAAACCCGTTCGACGTGACCAAAACCTGGTCGCAGAAAGAGTTTCCGCTGATTGAAGTGGGCGAGTTGGAGCTCAACCGCAATCCGCAGAACTACTTTGCTGAAGTCGAGCAAGCGGCGTTCGGTCCGAGCAACATGGTCCCGGGTGTTAGCCTCTCGCCGGATCGCATGCTCCAGGGCCGCGTGTTCGCTTACGCCGACGCTCACCGCTACCGCATTGGCACCAACCATCAGCAACTGCCGGTGAACGCCCCTCGCAGTCCGGTGAATAGCTACCAGCGAGATGGTTCGATGGCGTACGGCAGCAATGGCGGTGCGGCACCTAACTATGAGCCGAACAGCTACGTCGAGTCGCCGAAACAAGCGCCGCGCTACGCTGAACCACCGTTGGCATTGAGCGGTGCCGCTGATCGTTACGATCATCGTGAAGACACCGACTACTACAGCCAAGCCGGTGCGTTGTTCCGACTCATGAATGACGAGCAGAAAGCGCTGCTGGTCAACAACATTGCCGGGGCGATGGGCGGTGTTTCCAGTGATGTGGTTGATCGCCAGTTGCAGCATTTCTTCAAGGCTGACCCGGCGTATGGAGAAGCAATCGCAAAGGCACTCAACGTACAGCTTAACGAAGTCTAAACGAGAAGCAGAACCGCCCTCATTTGGGCGGTTTTTGCGTTATTTAAACTACTTTTCTCAGAATATCTTCGCTTTTATCCCGCAAACGAAGTGACCAAACAGTCGCCTTGGTTCAAACTACAGACTTTCAAGCAGGGAGATGTAGGGCGATGCAAGGCCACCCAGACGTAATCGATTACCTCAACACGTTGCTGACCGGCGAACTGGCCGCGCGTGATCAATATTTCGTCCATTCGCGGATGTATGAGGACTGGGGTTTCACCAAGCTCTACGAACGTATCAACCACGAAATGGAAGAAGAAGCCGGGCACGCTGATGCCCTGATGCGCCGAATCCTGATGCTCGAAGGCACCCCTCGCATGCGTCCGGACGATCTTGATGTCGGCACTACCGTGCCGGACATGCTCGCCGCTGACCTGCGTCTGGAATACAAAGTCCGCGCTGCGCTCTGCAAGGGCATCAAACTCTGCGAGCAGCACAAGGACTATGTCAGCCGCGAGATGCTGCGGGTTCAGTTGCATGACACCGAAGAAGATCACACCTACTGGCTTGAAAAGCAGATGGGTCTGATCAAGCTGATCGGTCTTGAGAACTACCTGCAATCCCACGCCTGATTGCTCCCGATACGAAAAAGCCCCTCTCACCGATAAAGTGACAGGGGCTTTTTCATGGGCCCGAATCAGTCCCGGTCGCGAGCCAGTAGCGGCTTGAGATAGAAGCCGGTGTGAGACTGCTTCATCTCGGACACTTCTTCCGGCGTACCGACAGCAATGATCTGTCCGCCCTTTGAGCCGCCTTCCGGCCCCAGGTCCACCAGCCAGTCAGCCGTCTTGATCACATCAAGGTTGTGCTCGATCACCACTACGGTGTTGCCGTGATCGCGCAATCGATGCAGGACGTCGAGCAGTTGCTGAATATCCGCGAAGTGCAGGCCGGTGGTCGGCTCGTCGAGGATATACAGCGTCTTGCCGGTATCGCGCTTGGACAGTTCGCGGGACAGCTTAACCCGCTGGGCTTCACCGCCGGACAGCGTGGTCGCCGACTGCCCCAGCTTGATGTAGGACAGACCCACATCCATCAGCGTCTGAAGCTTGCGCGCCAGCGCCGGAACCGCATCGAAGAAAACCCGCGCTTCCTCGATGGTCATCTCGAGGGTTTCGTGGATGCTCTTGCCCTTGTACTTGATCTCAAGGGTTTCGCGGTTGTAGCGCTTGCTCTTGCAGACGTCGCACGGGACATAGATGTCCGGCAGGAAGTGCATTTCCACCTTGATCAGGCCATCGCCCTGGCACGCTTCGCAGCGTCCTCCCTTCACGTTGAAGGAGAAGCGCCCCGGGCCATAACCGCGTGAGCGGGACTCTGGTACACCGGCGAACAGTTCACGAATCGGCGTGAACAAACCGGTGTAGGTCGCCGGGTTGGAGCGCGGCGTACGGCCGATCGGGCTCTGGTCGATATCGACGACCTTGTCCAGGTGCTCAAGGCCCTTGATGCTGTCGTGCGCGGCCGCCTCAAGCGTCGTTGCTCCGTTGAGTGCCGTAGCACTCAACGGAAACAGCGTGTTGTTGATCAGTGTTGACTTGCCCGAGCCAGACACGCCGGTCACACACGTCAATAGACCAATCGGAATGTCCAGATCGACATTGCGCAAGTTGTTGCCGCGAGCACCCTTGAGGGACAGCGAAAGCTTTTTGTTACGCGGGGTGCGCTTGGCTGGAACGGCAATCTTCACTCGACCAGACAGGTATTTACCGGTCAACGAATCAGGGTGAGCCATGACCTCGGCCGGCGTACCTTCGGCGACAATATGCCCGCCGTGTACACCCGCGCCCGGGCCAATATCCACCACATAATCCGCCAGGCGAATCGCATCTTCGTCGTGCTCTACCACGATCACCGTGTTGCCGATGTCGCGCAGGTGCTTGAGCGTGCCGAGCAACCGATCGTTATCACGTTGGTGCAGACCAATCGACGGCTCATCGAGGATGTACAGAACCCCTACCAGACCGGCGCCAATCTGACTGGCCAAACGAATCCGTTGAGCTTCACCGCCGGACAATGTGTCGGCACTGCGATCCAGCGAAAGATAATCGAGCCCAACGTTGACCAGGAACTGCAGGCGCTCGCGAATTTCCTTGAGAATCTTGTCGGCAATTTCGCCGCGGCGACCGGTGAGCTTCAGCACGCCGAAATACTCACAGGCATCGCCAATCGGCAGATTGGTCACCGCCGGCAGCGTCTTCTCACCTACCCAAACGTGCCGCGCCTCTCGACGCAAGCGCGTGCCACGGCAATCCGGGCAAGGCTGGGTGCTGAGGAATTTGGCCAGTTCTTCACGCACCGAAGCCGACTCGGTTTCGCGGTAGCGGCGTTCCAGGTTCGGCACGATGCCTTCGAACGGGTGCGAGCGTTTGACGATGTCGCCGCGGTCGTTCAGGTATTTGAAGTCAACGTTTTGCGAGCCGCTACCGTGCAGGATGTATTTCTGCTGATCGGCCGGCAGGTCGTTGAACGGCACTTCGAGGCTGAACTTGTAGTGCGAAGCCAGCGAGCCGAGCATCTGGAAGTAATAGACGTTGCGCCTGTCCCACCCGCGAATCGCGCCCTCGGCCAGCGTCAGCTCGCCGTTCACCAAACGCTTGATGTCGAAGAACTGCTTCACCCCCAGACCATCGCACGTCGGGCAAGCGCCGGCCGGGTTGTTGAAGGAGAACAGCTTGGGTTCCAGTTCGCTGATTGCATGGCCGCAAATCGGGCAAGCGAAGCGCGCGGAGAAGATGATCTCTTCGCCGGGCTCGTCGTCCATCGGCGCGACCAGAGCAATGCCATCCGCCAGCTTCAGCGCGGTCTCGAACGACTCGGCCAGGCGCTGTTGCAGATCGGCGCGGACCTTGAAGCGGTCGACCACGACATCGATTGAGTGCTTCTTCTGTTTATCCAGCTTCGGCAACTCGTCCAGCTCGCAGAGCCGGCCGTTGACCCGAGCCCGCACAAAACCCTGAGCGCGCAGTTCTTCGAAGACCGACAAGTGTTCGCCTTTGCGCTCGCGAATCACCGGGGCCAGCAGCATCAGCTTGCTGCCCTCCGGCTGGGCGAGGACCAGGTCGACCATCTGGCTGACGGTTTGCGCTTCCAGCGGAATGTCGTGATCCGGGCAGCGTGGAATACCAACGCGTGCGTAAAGCAAACGCAGGTAGTCGTAGATTTCGGTGATGGTGCCGACCGTCGAGCGCGGGTTGTGCGAGGTCGATTTCTGCTCGATGGAAATGGCTGGCGACAAACCTTCGATGGTGTCGACGTCAGGTTTTTCCATCATCGACAAAAACTGCCGGGCATAAGCCGACAGTGATTCGACGTAGCGGCGCTGGCCTTCGGCATACAGCGTGTCGAATGCCAGGGACGATTTGCCGGATCCGGACAAGCCGGTGATGACGATCAGTTTGTCCCGTGGCAGGGTCAGGTCGATGTTCTTCAGGTTGTGGGTTCGGGCCCCACGAATCAGGATCTTGTCCAAAGTGGCCTCGCTTGGCGGGCGTCGAAAACGTAGGAGTATACGGCCAAATACTGGATGGATGCACACTATCAAACGAGCGGGATGATGTCTTACATGAAGAGTCTGTCAGCGGAGCGCGTCAAAGCGTCGCGATATACCCCGTCAATCGATGGGACTGGTAGAATCGCCGCCGGTTCACATGAGGTTTTTCCATGCACGATCCCCACAGCGAACGCATGAGTGGCAGTGAGACCCGCGCAGCAAGCGGTCTGGCCCTTGTGTTCGCCTTCCGTATGCTTGGCATGTTCATGGTGTTGCCGGTACTGGCGACCTATGGGATGGATCTGGCGGGAGCGACCCCGGCCCTCATCGGGCTGGCGATTGGCGCTTATGGCCTGACCCAGGCAATTTTCCAGATTCCTTTCGGCTTCATTTCCGATCGCATCGGCCGCCGTCCGGTGATTTACCTCGGGCTGATTATCTTCGCCCTCGGCAGTGTGCTGGCGGCCAATGCCGATTCGATCTGGGGCGTCATCGCCGGACGTATCCTGCAAGGCGCCGGGGCGATATCCGCAGCGGTGATGGCCCTGCTGTCAGACCTGACCCGGGAACAGCATCGGACCAAAGCCATGGCCATGATCGGTATGACGATTGGTCTGTCGTTCGCTGTGGCCATGGTTGTAGGACCGTTGCTGACCCGCGCCTTTGGTCTGTCCGGGCTGTTCCTCGCCACGGGCGGCATGGCGCTGTTTGGCATCGTGATCGTGATGTTCATGGTGCCGCGGTCCACCGGCCCGTTGCAGCACCGTGAGTCCGGCGTCGCGCGTTCGGCGCTGATACCGACTCTCAAACATCCGGACCTGTTGCGCCTGGACCTGGGCATTTTTGTGTTGCACGCGATGTTGATGTCGAGCTTCGTTGCATTGCCCCTGGCCCTGGTCGAAAAAGCCGGGCTGCCCAAAGAGCAGCACTGGTGGGTCTACCTCACCGCGCTGCTGATTTCCTTCTTCGCCATGATCCCGTTCATTATCTACGGCGAGAAGAAACGCAAAATGAAACGAGTTTTATTGGGCGCGGTGCTGACGCTGATGCTCACTGAGCTATTCTTCTGGCAGTTCGGCGATAGCCTGCGGGCTCTGGTGATTGGCACGGTGGTTTTCTTTACCGCGTTCAATCTACTGGAAGCTTCGTTGCCATCGCTGATCAGCAAGGTTTCACCGGCCGGCGGCAAGGGCACGGCGATGGGGGTTTATTCCACCAGCCAGTTCCTCGGTTCGGCACTGGGCGGGATCCTCGGCGGCTGGATGTTCCAGCACGGCGGTTTGTCGGTTGTATTCCTCGGATGCGCCGGCCTGGCTGCCCTCTGGCTGGCCTTTGCTGTTACCATGCGCGAACCACCTTACGTGACGAGCCTGCGCTTGCCGTTGTCGCCCGAGGCGATCCGCGAAGCGGGTCTGGTCGAGCGCCTGAAGGCCGTCGTAGGGGTAACAGATGCAGTGATCGTCGAAGATGAAGCGGCGATTTACATAAAATTGGACACCGAACTATTGGATCGCACCACCCTTGAGCGCCTGGTGAATAACCCGGCCGGGGCAGCGTGCGTAGCCTAGGAGAACGTTATGGCCCGTGGGGTTAACAAAGTCATATTGGTCGGCACTTGCGGCCAGGATCCCGAAGTTCGCTACTTGCCTAACGGTAACGCCGTGACCAACCTGAGTCTGGCGACCAGCGAACAGTGGACCGACAAGCAAACCGGTCAGAAGGTCGAGAAGACCGAATGGCACCGTGTTTCGATGTTCGGCAAGGTTGCCGAGATCGCCGGTGAATACCTGCGTAAAGGTTCGCAGGTCTACATCGAAGGCAAGCTGCAGACCCGCGAGTGGGAAAAAGACGGTATCAAGCGTTACACCACCGAAATCGTGGTCGACATGCAAGGCACCATGCAACTGCTCGGCGGCCGTCCACAACAGGGCGACCAACAAGGCGGGGGCAATAACTACCAGCAGTCCGCTCCGGCCCCGCGCCAGCAGGCTCCGCGTCCGCAGCAGTCGTCAGCACCGCAACAGTCGCGTCAGGCTCCGGCTCCACAGCAGGCTGCTCCGCAACCGGCTCCGGATTTCGACAGCTTTGATGACGATATCCCGTTCTGATCCGCAGCTTTTTCAGAACCGTAAACAAAAAAAGCGAAGCCATCTGGCTTCGCTTTTTTGTTGGCGCTGTTTAACGGGATAAAGCAGTCACGTTGGCCCGAGCGGTGTGCAGTTTCTTGTAGCTCTCGATCAACCGCAGGTGCCTATCGAGCCCCTCCAGTTTCATGCTGGTCGGCGTCAAACCATGGAAGCGCACGCTGCCGTCCACCGAGCCGATCGCTGCATCCGTCCGCTCGCTGCCAAACATCCGGCGGAAGTTGGCCTCGTAGTCTTCCAGTTCCAGGTCTTCGTCCAGCTTCATCTCCAGCACCACATTGACAGCCTGGTAGAACAAGCCGCGCTCAACCGTGTTGTCGTTGTACTGCAGGAACATTTCCACCGCCTCTTTCGCCTCTTCATACTGCTGCAAGGCGAGATAAATCAGCAGCTTCAATTCCAGGATCGTCAGCTGACCCCAGGCGGTATTGTCGTCAAATTCGATGCCGATCAAGGACGTGATGTCGGTGTAGTCGTCCAGTTCACTTTCCACCAGACGCTCAACCAGCGCTTTCAGCTCCTCTTCGTCCAGGCGATGCAGGTTCAGGATGTCGGCGCGGAAGAACAGCGCTTTGTTGGTGTTATCCCAGATCAGATCGTCTGCAGGATAGATTTCCGAATAGTCCGGTACCAGGATGCGGCAGGCCGTCGCGCCGATGTGCTCGTAGACCGCCATGTAAACTTCTTTGCCCATGCCTTTGAGAATGCCGAATAAGGTCGCGGCTTCGTCGGTATTGGAGTTTTCACCCTGGCCGGAGAAGTCCCACTCCACGAACTCGTAATCCGACTTGGAGCTGAAGAAGCGCCACGACACCACGCCGCTGGAGTCGATGAAGTGCTCGACGAAGTTATTCGGCTCGGTCACCGCGTGACCTTCAAACGTCGGCTGAGGCAAGTCGTTGAGGCCTTCGAAGCTGCGGCCCTGGAGCAATTCGGTGAGGCTACGTTCCAGCGCCACTTCCAGGCTCGGGTGCGCGCCGAACGAGGCGAACACACCGCCAGTACGCGGGTTCATCAACGTGACGCACATCACCGGGAATTCACCGCCCAGGGACGCATCCTTCACCAGCACGGGGAACCCTTGCTCTTCCAGCGCCTGAATACCGGCCAGTATCCCGGGGTACTTCGCCAGCACGTCGGCCGGCACATCCGGCAGGGCAAATTCACCTTCGATGATTTCGCGTTTGACCGCGCGCTCGAAGATCTCCGACAGGCACTGCACCTGGGCTTCGGCCAGCGTGTTGCCGGCACTCATGCCGTTGCTCAGGAACAGGTTTTCAATCAGGTTGGACGGGAAATACACCACCTCGCCATCGGACTGGCGCACGTACGGCAGCGAGCAGATGCCGCGCTCTTCATTGCCCGAGTTGGTATCGATCAGATGGGAACCACGCAGCTCGCCGTCGCGGTTGTAGATCTTCAGGCAGTACGCGTCGAGAATCTCGGTCGGCAGTTCATCTTTACGGCCAGGCTTGAACCAGCGTTCGTCCGGGTAGTGCACGAACGCCGCGTTGGCGATGTCTTCGCCCCAGAACTGGTCGTTGTAGAAGAAGTTGCAGTTGAGTCGCTCGATAAACTCGCCCAACGCCGACGCCAGCGCGCCTTCCTTGGTTGCACCCTTGCCGTTGGTGAAACACATCGGTGAGTGCGCATCGCGGATATGCAGCGACCAGACATTGGGCACGATATTGCGCCACGAGGCGATTTCAATCTTCATGCCCAGGTCCGCCAGAATGGCCGACATATTGGCGATGGTTTGCTCCAGCGGCAGATCCTTGCCGGCGATATAAGTGCTCGCCTCTGAACTGGAAGCCGGCATCAGCAACGCCTGGGCATCGGCGTCGAGGTTGTCCACCTCTTCGATCACAAACTCAGGCCCGGCCTGCACCACTTTTTTCACGGTGCAACGGTCGATGGAACGCAGGATGCCTTGGCGGTCCTTGTCGGAGATGTCCGCCGGCAACTCGACCTGGATCTTGAAAATCTGGTTGTAGCGGTTTTCCGGGTCAACAATATTGTTCTGCGACAGGCGGATGTTATCCGTGGGGATATTGCGCGTGCTGCAGTACAACTTCACAAAGTACGCCGCGCACAACGCCGACGAAGCCAGGAAGTAGTCGAACGGGCCCGGTGCCGAGCCATCGCCCTTGTAGCGGATAGGTTGATCGGCCACCACCGTGAAGTCATCGAACTTGGCTTCAAGTCGAAGGTTGTCGAGAAAGTTGACCTTGATTTCCATGGGGGATTACCAGAATAACGGCTAGACGATTTGGCCGCCATTATCCGGCTTTTCAGCGGTAAGTCTTGTGGTTGTCTAGTTTTCGATCAGGTTTACACCTGTTTCGCCCCAGCGCCCGATGCACGGCACCGGGCCTTTTTAATGGGGCGATAGAGGGGTCAGTCGAGTATCAGATGCGGCAAGAACCGGCTCGAATCCTTGGTGATCAAGCTGTTGTCCTCGCGCACACCGATACCGGCCGCCTGATCGCCGATCACCCAGGAACCGATCAGCGTGTAGCTGTCGCCGAACTGCGGAAGCGGCGCGAACTCCTGAAGGATAAACGGCGCATCGGTGTAGGGCCCGTCCTCTTTCACGATCAGACCGTCGGCTGTTTGCAGCTCGATGTTGGCGCCTTCCCGCGAGAAGAACGGCTTGCGCACCCAGCCTTTCGGCACGGCTTTGCCCGGATCGGTATCCAGATGCGCTGCAAGCAGATTCGGATGACCTTTGTTGAACTCCCACAATAGCGGCAGGATGCCTTTGTTGGAGATGATGGATTTCCACGCTGGCTCGAAAAACTGCGTATCACTCTGGGCAATCGCTGCACCAAAGGGCTCGTGGAAGATGAATTCCCAGGCGTGCAGCTTGAACAGGTGAGGAATCCAGCGATCTTCGAGGTCGACGAAACGTCCGTCGCTGGTCAGGCCGATGTCTTCGATATCGATGTGGCGTGATTCGATGCCGACTTTTTCCGCCACCAGCCGCAGGTAGTCGGTAGTGCCCTTGTCTTCGACCGAATCTTTCATCGAAGCGAAGTAGAAGGGCTGTTTGAGCTGCAATTGAGCGAAGGCCTGATGCAGTTTGGTGTCGATGCTGTTGAACTGGTCGGCATGCTTGGGCAGCAAACCGCGTTCGATGCACTGCTCCAGCCAACCCCACTGAAACGCCGCGGCCTCATACAGGCTGGTTGGCGTGTCGTAGTTGAGTTCCAGCAACTTGGCGGGGCCGGTGCCGTTGTAGGAGAAGTCCATGCGTCCGTACAGGTGCGGATGACCTTCGAGCCATGAGGTGCGAACCAAGTCGAAGAATGGCGCGGGAATGCTCAGGCGCTCCAGCAACTCCTCGCTCTGTACCACGCGGGCCACCAGGTCCATGCACATCTCATGAATCTCGGTGGTCGGGTCTTCGAGATCGTTCTCGATCTGCTTGAGCGAGAACTGGTAGTACGCGCTCTCGTCCCAGTAGGGTTCGTTGTCGATGGTATGGAACAGAAAGCCGAGACCCTCGGCCGTCTGTTTCCAGTCAGGACGCTCTGCGCATTGGATTTTCTTCATGGCCCGGTTTCCTTAACTGCTCGACCCGCCGCCGCCCCAGCCGCTGCGTGCGCTGGCCTTGCTGCCAAAACCGCCACGGGAGGTGGACGAGGCTACGGAAACCGGCTTGCTGGTAGAAGAACGGACCGAGTCGGCGTAGTTGCTGCTGCCGTACCTCGCCTGATTGGACTTGTTAAACGTCGAACCCTTGGAAATCCGCTGACTGAGTGTCGAGTTCGAATAGCTGCCGCGATCATCGCGATAGCGGTACACCGGCTCCGAGTAATAGCTGTTGCGGTTGCTGCTCAGCATATTGCCGATCAGCAGGCCGGTCAGCAGGCTGCTGGTGGAGAAGCCTGAGCCGCCACTGTTCGCCGCTTCCGAGGCGGGTAATTGCGCCTTGGCCGCGTCCACCTGGGATTGGGTGACCTGGCCATCGGCGGTCAGTTCGAAACCGCCGAGCTTGGGGATGAACTTGCCGGCGGAGTCCTGCTGGCACCAGTCGGCGACAAAGTCGGCATCGCAATCGGCCTGGCTGTCGTACACCGGCGCAATGCGGCGATGCTCGGCCATGGCCGTCATGTAGGCGTCCGAGCAGACGTCTACGGGAAGCTTTTCATCGGCACACTGCTGAACGGACTGGAAGTTGTATTTCTTCTGCACCGGGTAAGTTTTTTCCGTCGGCCCGCAGCCTGATATCGCCATAGCGACCGAGGCTGCCAGCGACAGTTGAACGTACTTGCTTCGTTTCATCGGGAGCTCCGTGCGCAATCAGTTCGGGGTTGGGGTCATGCAGGCGGCGTTCAACATGCCAACGCTGATGGCCACGGCCGCGACATAGACACCCGCCGCGATTTCGCCTTTCTTGATCCGTTCAGAAGTGCCTTTCAACACCAGGCTGGTCACCAGGAACGCCAGCAGTTGCACGACTGCCGCGATCAGCGACCAGACGACGAAGTCGAGCAGGCTGATCGAGTAGGCAATCACATTGCTGGCCGGAATCGCGAAACCGATGAGCGCTCCGCCCAGAGCGATTGCGGCTGCGACGTTGCCCGAGCGGATCAGTTCGAATTCCTTGTGCGGTGTGATACGGGTGTAGATGAACTGGAACAGCGCGAACAGCACAGCGGCGCCGAGGATGTACGCGACAAACCCGAACACGGCGGCTTTGTTCAGAGAGATGGAGAGTGCTTCGAGCATGGACTGCTTCCTTTTTAGAACGTATTCAGGTCGGTTGTGTACAGCGAGATGCCCAGCGACGTGCTCAAACTGATGGTGCCTTCGGCGTCTTCTTCGACGGAAAACAGCAGGAACTCCCGGCGATCGGTCAGGCCGGTTTCACGGGCGTACAGCATCGAACGGTGCTCGATGTTGTAGGACTCCTCCGGATTTTTCAGCTGTTCGCTCAATGCCACCAATTCGGTCTGACCATTCTCGGTGCCCCATTCGCGGGTGTATTCGACGCCGTTATGGGTGTAGGTCGGCAGCCCGATCAGGCTCTGCGGACCGGCCAGTCGACGCAGCTCTGCTTCGCTGCTGATGGTGATGTAACTGAGGTAGTTGAACAGAATCACCGACTCGACCTGTCCGGCAATGTCACCGGTAGTGTGCACCTGCAGCCAGTAATCTTCGTCGTTCATGTAATAGCGCGACAGCCAGGTCGATTGCCCGAGATCGACGGTGCCGTTGCTCCAGATCTGCTGGGACCCCGGGATGGTTACCGTGGTGTTGCCGTCGAGCAACAATCTCAGGGAGGTGTCGAACATCACGCCCTTGCCCAATCCCAGGCCCAATGGCCCGGTGGCTGGCGGCGAGGTTTCGTTGGCGGTCCATTTCGACTCTGGGGTCGCGTTCGGGGCCTCAAGCCCCATCAACTGTTTAAACCATCCCATTGGAGATTTCCTTGAGGCGAGTGGAGGCGATGTAGAAGAGTTCGCCGCCCTCAATGCGCGTAGCGCTGGGCGGGTTGATCGACGGTTGTTGGGCACCTTTGGCGCGATAGCCGATGAGCGTGGCGTTGTGGTGTTCTTTCATCCGAGTGTACAGATCGCCGAACGTGGCTTCGAAGGCCTCGGGCAGTTTCATCAGGTATTGGGTGGCGCCCTGGCCGACGCACAGCAATTCATTGATGACCACTGACGAGCCCGGATCCTGAGAGGCGCGCACCAGCATCTCGATGGCCATGCTTGAGGTGCATTCCAGGCTGGGGGCATAGGCACTGGCGAGCGCAGCGACTTCACTGTCATTGAAATGGGCGACCACATGCCCGACAGGTTTCAGTTGATTGACCGCCAGCACGGTGGCCAGGGTCAGGTCGTCTGAATGGGTTCGCACCAGGACGCGTTCGGCACCCGGAACGCCGGCGCGCAGCAGCAACGCCACAGAGGACAGGCTTTCACCTTTGATGAAGGTCGCTTTGCCCGGCATCGGGTTTTCTTCAAGGGTGCAATCGCAAATGACGATCAGGTTGTCGTTCGAGGTTTCGTCCTGAAGCAACAATTCAATGACCCGCTCACTGGACGCGCCTTCCCAGCCGATGAGAACCGTATGGCCGACCTTGCCGGTGAAATCGCCTTTGCCCTTCATGCCTTTTCTCCATGCATCGATGACGCTGCTGGTAGTTTTGCCAATGGCTGCCGTCAGCAGCGCAATGCCCCCGAGCATGACCCAGGTGGCCACGAAAATACGTCCCGCCGCTGTCTGTGGCGCGAGATCGCCATAGCCGACGGTGAGTGTGGTGGTGAGATAGAAGTAAGTAAACGTGGCGGGGGCGGTGAGGTGTTGTTCGCCCAGAAACACCAGGCCCAGATACGCCGCGATCAGGTGCACGCCCAAGGCAATGACCAGGCCTGCCCAGCCGAAGCGGTGGAAGAGGGACGAGGCGTACCTGCGCAACAAAAGGAAAATCGACATTTCGTCCCTGACTCCGTGGGTACTCGTTCCTGGCGATTTCATCGCCTCGGCGTCTGAATGCGCAAGTGCGTTCAACCGGCGGCATTAAACCTGCTGCGCGATGCGGAGAAAAGTACCTTCGCTGCAATAAATCCGGCGAGTGCACCGAAGAGATGACCTTCGAATGAAACGCCCTGGCGAGGAAGGAAGCCAAATATCAGGCCGCCATAGAGCAGGGCCACGACGCCGGCCGTTATCAGGTTGCCCCAGCTTCTGTGGAACCAGGCGCGGGACAGGAGGTAGGCCCATAACCCGAATACCCAGCCGCTGGCACCAATGTGGACGCCTGCAAAACCGAATAGCCAGACCAGCGAGCCGCCCAGCAAAATAATGATCGCGCTGACGGCAATGAAGCGGTTGAGCCCTTCGATAATGACCAGGGTGCCCAGTATCAAAAAGGCCACCAGGTTTGCGCTCAGGTGCGCAAAGGACGCGTGCAGAAAAGGCGAGGTGATGATGCCGAGCAGACCGTGCACGGTTCTCGGAATCAGGCCGAATGCCATGAGGCTGTAGCCGGTTGCAACGTTGAGCAGTTGCAGTGCGACCATGACGAGGGCCAGGCCGGCGATTGTCTTGAAACCCTTCAGGGCATCCATCCTTGACCTCGAATCAACGAAAACTGAAACGCAATCCATTGTGGGAGCGAGCCTGCTCCGGGCGGCGTTCCGACGATGGCGATGTATCAGTCAGCATTAATGTCGACTGGCAGATCGCAATCGCTAGCAGGCTAGCTCCCACAGGTTATGCGTTCGGCGGCGGAATCGGTTACTCAGCCGATTTCTGCTTCAGGCGTTCCAGAATCGCGTTGGCGCTGCCCGCGTCCGGTGTGATGCCGGCTTCGCGCAGTTTGCGTTCCAGGTCAGTGCCGGTCGACGCATCGGCCAGTTGGTCCTGGGCTTCCAGTTCAGCAGCGCGTTGCTGCTGCTTGGCCTGCAGACGGTTCAGCGTGCCGACGGCAGTTTCCAGCTTGCCGTTGGCGCCGCCACTGGCAATCGAAGCGCTGACCTGGGCTTTCTGTACGCTTTCGCGGGCCTTGGCCATGTCGACTTGCTGGCGCAGGCTTTTGATGCGGTTTTCGGCCTTGGTGATGTCTTTGCGCATGTTTTCAGCGTAACCGCCGAATTCAGTGGCCTGCTTCTGCTCGACGTCCAGTTCGTTGGTCAGGGTCGAAATGGCTTCGGCCACTTCCAGCGCCAGGTCTTCACGGTTGGCCTGGATCGCAGCCAGGGCCTTGGATTCCAGGTCCTTGATCTTGGCGTTGTACTCGCTGACGCGATCAGCCGACAGTTTGTGCTTGGCCATGATGGTGACCAGCTCACGCTTGGCGTTGGCCAGGGCGCTGTCAGCATCGCGAATTTCCTGGTCGAGGATACGCAGGGCCTGTTGGTCGACGATCGATTCGCCGACTTCGTTGGCACCGCCGCGCAGCGCGGTGAACAATTTGCTCCAGATGGACTGAGTCATTGGATATTCCCTATTCCCGAATAATTAATTGAAGAAACGTTCGAAGGCTTCGCTGGCGCGCTGGACGTTGTCGACCAGGGTTTTAACCTCGGTCACGATGTTCGTCAGGCTGGAGTCGGAGCTCAGCGCGCCGAACATGTTGTAAACAACCTGCCCGTTCGGCATGGACTCGATACCGATCGAGGACAGCGGGAACATCTCCCGGCTGCGCAGCACGGCGTCATTGAAGGCCGGTACGTCGTTGATGGATTCGACGTCGACCAGAACGGTATCGACGATGATCTGTTCGCCCACCACCGCGATGTAAATAGGCAAGCCACCGAAATCGTTCATTTCCAGCTTGATGCTGGACTCGGAGCCTTGAACGAGAGAAAGCGTGATGTCGTTCGAAACCACTTCGTCCAGGGCTTGAAGGGCGCTGAAGAGGCGATCGATGTTCCAGTTAGTACCTGCGCTCATGTAATTCTCCGACATGAATGAGCCAGCCAGAATCGGTTGGCGAAGCTGTTTCTCCATCTGCTTGAGCAGGCTTCGGTTTTCGGGAAGCACCCAAGTCTCGTGTTTCACATAACCGGCGGCACCCAGGCCCGCGCGCATCTGCTTCATGTAAAAGCTCGACGGTTTTTTCGCGGACGGTTTCGCGCGCTCTCCCTTGCGGCTTGCTGTATCGGTATCGGGCCCGGTTGGGGGGCTCGATGGAGAGCTGCTTTTCATGGAGCTGACCTCGTAGTGAAAAACTCACGCGTGGGAAACACTACAGGCAATTTTTGCCACTCTCAATAGCTCACGCGTGAGATTTTTTGTATTACTTTTCCTGACCCACGGAAAAGGCCCGCAGCGCTAAAACGCGGCGGGCCCTTTTCGGAATTTGATCAATAGGTTAAGACGTTAGTGGCTGGCCGCCAGGAATTCGTCAGTGGAGATCACGCTCGCATAGGCGAATCCCAGGGCCGACATGAAGGCCGCGTGAACGTGGGCAGCTGGCACCGTGACACCGTTGAACTCCAGGTCACGTGAGGCACAGGCATCGTGGATCACGGTAACGGTGTAGCCGAAATCGGCAGCGGCGCGGGTGATGCCATCGACGCACATGTGGCTCATGCTGCCGACAACCACCAGTTCCTTGATGCCTTGCTCGTCGAGGATCGACTTCAGTTCGGTTTCACGGAACGAGTTGACGAAGTGCTTGAGCACCACCGGCTCATCGGCGCGGTTCAAGACTTTGGGGTGCAGCTTCGCGCCTTCCGAACCTGGGGTGAAGAAAGGGGCTTCTTCGGAGGTGAATTCGTGACGGATGTGCACCACCGAATCACCGGCATCGCGAAAGGCTTTGAGCAGACGGACGGCGTTGTCGGCTGCAGCGTCGGCGCCGACCAGCGGCCACTTGCCTTGGGGGAAGTAGTCATTTTGGATATCGACTACGATGAGTGCTTGCTTGGCCATGACTGATTCCTCGAAATGTGTGCGTTGGGTGTGGAATGAAGTATTGGCTCTGGAAGGCCGACCGGGGATTGGCCGCACCGACAATAGAAGGGGGAAAACTGACAATGGACGCAGAAAGGGCAATCGCTGAGCTCGGCGTGCTGATTTATCCCGGCGCGCAGATGGCGGCGGTGCATGGGCTGACGGACTTGTTCGGGGTGGCCAACCGGATTGCCGCCGAGCATCAGGCCACGCAGTTGCCGCTGCTGCGGGTCAGCCATTGGCAGGTTGATGGCGAGCAGACGCCCGAGCGGGTTTACGACAGTCATCCGGGGCCCGACCGCCCATTGGTGGCGGTGTTGATTCCGCCGTCGATTGCCGGATTTTCCGAAGGCCAGGCACCCCAGGCGTTGATCCGCTGGATGCGTCAGCAACATGCACAAGGCGCGACCCTCGGTGGGGTCTGCGTCGGTTCGATTCTGCTGGCGGAAAGTGGCTTGCTCGATGGCCGCAGCGCCACCACCCACTGGACCTCGGCCAAAACCTTCGCCGAGCGTTACCCGGCGATCAACCTCAAGGCCGATACCCCGATTGTCGACGACGGCGACCTGATCACCACCGCCGGGCTGATGGCCTGGTCCGAGCTGGGCTTGCGCCTGGTGGACCGTCTGCTCGGCCCGAGTATCGCCACCGGCACCGCGCGTTTCCTGGTGGTGGAACACAGCGACAGCGCGAGTGAATGCGGCAGCAATTTTTCACCGATTCTCAGCCATGGCGATGCGTCGATTCTCAAGGTTCAGCATTGGCTGCAAAGCACCGGGGCTACTGATGTGTCGTTGACGGCGATGGCTGAGCGGGCAGGGCTGGAAGAACGCACGTTCCTGCGCCGATTCCGCGCGGCGACCGGGTTGAAACCCACCGAATACTGCCAGCACCTGCGGGTCGGCAAGGCGCGGGAAATGCTCGAGTTCACCAACGGCACCATCGATCACATTGCGTGGACCGTGGGTTATCAGGACCCGGGGGCGTTCCGGGCGACGTTCAAGAAAATCACCGGGCTGGCGCCGAGTGATTACCGGTCACGGTTTGGCGTGATGCCCTCCGCTGCAACCCGATTGGCTTAGTGCGCCAAACCCCCTGTGGGAGTGAGCCTGCTTGCGATGAGGCCATAACATTCAACATTGATGGCGCCTGACAGACCGCTATCGCGAGCAGGCTCACTCCCACATTGGCTCTGTACAAGGCTTGGATCGTGCAAATTGCAGGGAACGAGAGGGGCTTCGTGCAGAATAAAACAGGCTTAGTGCCATTGCCCTCTCATCAACTACCTGATTCGAAAGTCGTTTCTATACAGCCCGCAATGGCTTGATCTCTGCACCCCTTCAACTACATTCATCAAACGCAGATTGAAGGGGGACGCATGACCCCAACAAATCGCAAGAAGCTGGTGGTCGCCCACTCGGTCCGCTCCGAGGCGCCCCTGCACGAAGTCGAGACCAATCGCGCGCTGGCCCGTTGGCTGGCGCAAATCCTCGGGCTCAAGTTCGGCGGCAGTTACGACCCCGAACTTCACAACGGGCGGGATCTTTATCTGTTGCCGACCCAGACCCTGGTGGGCGTCGCTGCCGCCCGGGCACTAGGCGTCAAGGGCCCCGAAGATTTGTGGGGCGGTTACGTCGACCACGATTTCATCTGCACCAAAGCCATTAGCCACGGATTGCGCAACAAGACTGCGCAGGCCCCGGAAGGCTGGTCTGCGCTGTTTTCCGAACGGGTGCGCAACGTCGTGCTTGATGGCCTCAGCGTGTTCTCGCTCGACGATGCGCGACCGGCGGCGGAGCATTTGCTCTGCGCCGGCCCTATTCGCATCAAACCGATTCATGCCTGCGCCGGACGTGGACAGGAAGTGATCAAAAACCTCGACCAGTTCGACGCCGTTCTGGCTCGCCCGGATGCCAAGGCACTGTTCACCGAAGGCGTGGTGCTCGAGCAGGATCTCGACAAAGTGATCACCCACAGCGTCGGCCAGAGCTTTATGGGCGGCAAGGTGCTGAGCTATTGCGGTGATCAATACTTGACCGAAGACGGTCGAGGCGAGCAGGTTTATGGAGGTTCCAATCTGCTGGTGGTGCAGGGTGATTACGACGAGCTGCTAAAACTGGATCTGCCCGACGATGTGCGACTGGCGATCCAGCAGGCGCAAGTGTTCGACAGTGCAGCGGACGAAGCCTATCCCGGTTTCTACGCCTCGCGCCGCAACTACGACATCGCCCAAGGCCTGGACAGCAATGGCCAACAGCGCAGCGGCGTGCTCGAACAATCCTGGCGCATGGGCGGTGCCAGCAGCGCCGAAGTGGCCGCGTTGCAGAGTTTCGTCAACGACCCGGGGATGCGCGCGATTCGCGTATCTTCGGTAGAAACCTACATCGATCAACCGCTGCCGGCGGACGCCATCGAGGTGTACCGCGGGCCGGCGGAAAACAGTGAATTTCTTCTCAAGTACGTAACGGTCAAATCCTATGACGGCTAGAAGCGAAACCATTCAGATCGACATCGACGATGAACAGATGAGCGGGACTTTTCTCAGCCCCAAATCGAAAGTCCCCGGCGTGTTGTTTGTGCACGGTTGGGGCGGCAGCCAGGAGCGGGACCTGGAACGGGCCAAAGGCATCGCCGGTTTGGGCTGCGTGTGCCTGACGTTCGACTTGCGCGGGCACACCGGCGGCACCGGCATCCCGCTCACTCGCGTAACGCGTGATGACAACCTGCGTGATCTGCTGGCGGCGTACGACCGCTTGCTCGCCCACCCGGCGCTCGACACCTCCGCGATTGCGGTGGTCGGCACCAGCTACGGCGGTTATCTGGCCTCGATCCTGACCTCGTTGCGCCCGGTGCGCTGGCTGGCGCTGCGGGTGCCAGCGCTGTATCGCGACGATGAATGGCACACGCCCAAGCGTGAACTGGACAAGGCGGATTTACGCGATTACCGAAATACGCTGGTGCGCGCGGACAGCAATCGCGCGCTGCATGCCTGTTCGCAATTCACCGGGGATGTGCTGCTGGTCGAGTCCGAGACCGACGATTATGTGCCTCACGCGACGATCATGAGCTACCGCGCCGCGTGCCAGCAGACGCATTCGCTGACGCACCGGATTATCGACGGCGCCGATCACGCATTGAGCGAGCCGGTTTCGCAACAGGCGTATACCTCGATTCTGGTGGACTGGATTACCGAGATGGTCGTTGGCGAACGGTTGAGCATTATTCAATCGAAATGAGTGGTGGTCTTGCGGACGCCATCGCGGGCAAGCCCGCTCCCACAGGGTTTTCGGTGGTCATGCTATCTGCGTGACACCGCTGAACCTGTGGGAGCGGGCTTGCCCGCGAAGGCGTCATCCGCCTCGCCAAAAATCTCAGGTAGGTTTCTTCGCGATCCGCAGCGACTTGGCCTTGGCCTCCACCACCAAATACATCACCAACGTAATCAACAACGGCAAAATAAAATAGATCGCCCGATACGCCAGCAACCCCGCCACCAGGCTCCCTCGCGAAGCCTCATGCTGAAGCAACGCCACAAACACCGCTTCCAGTACCCCAAGCCCGGCAGGAATGTGGGTAATCACCCCGGCAATCGCACTGATCAGCAACACGCCCAACACCAACGGATAATCCAGCTTGCTCGGCAGCAGCGTGAATATCACCGCCGCCATCAGCGACCAGTTGAGCGCGCCGAGGGCCAGTTGCAGCACCGCCATGCGCAGGGACGGCAGGTTGATTTCCACCCCGCGTATCGACCATTCCCGACGCTTGGAAAACCGGCACGCCGCCAGATATCCCGCGCTCACCAGCAGCAACAACACCCCCACACCTTGCAATGCATCGCTGCTCAACTTCCAGCCCGGGGGCATTCTGACCAGTCCGCTGCTGAACACTGCGCCGGCAATGACCATGTAGCCGAACCAATTGGTCGCCAGGCTCAGCCCGAGGATTTTCGCGATGTTGCTTTTGCTCACCCCGAGTCGCGAATACAGGCGATAACGCATGGCGATGCCGCCGACCCAGGCACTCAGGTTGAGGTTGAACGCGTAGCTGATGATCCCCACCGGCAAGATCTGCTTCCAGGTCAGGTCCTGACGAATGTAAGTCCGGCCGATCAGGTCAAAGCAGGCGTACACCAGAAAACTCACCAGCGTCAGGCCCGACGCAATGATCAGCGTGCGCACCTTGAAATCGGCCAGGGTGTCGAAGACTTCGTTCCATTCGATGCGCTGGGCGAGCATCGTGAACAGCACGATCAGCGCCAGGAAAAACAGCATCGTCAGCGGTTTCTTCCAGCGGCTCCAACGGGACTTTTTTGCGCTGTCGCCGTGAACCGCCGAGTGCGCTTCAACGTGGCTCATGGTGGTCGCTCCCGGCCGAATGGGTGAAGGGTTTCAGGCGTGGTTTATGCGCCGGCAGCCAACCGGCCCATGCCGGGAAGTGACGCAGGAAGTGAAACACCAGGAAGCCGACAGTCATGTGCCAGATCCGTCCGCGCGGTGACTTGTCCGCTGACATGGCTTTGCAATGGTTATTGCTCAGCACTTCGAGCCGTTCGAACAGATCGTGGTTGAAGGCGCGGTCGCGGATCAGCACATTGGCTTCCAGGTTCATGGACAGGCTCAATGGGTCGAGATTGCTTGAACCGACAGTGCTCCAGTCCTCATCCACCAGCGCGACTTTGCCGTGCAGCGGGCGTTCGCAATACTCGAAGATCTGCACGCCAGACTTGAGCAAATAGTCGTAGGTCATGCGCGCGGCCAGTTTGGCCACCAGCATGTCCGGTTGCCCTTGCAGAATCAGGCGCACGTCGACGCCACGACGAGCGGCGTTGCGGATTTCCCGCAGCAAGCGGTAACCCGGAAAAAAGTAGGCATTGGCGATCACCACGCGGCGCTGGGCACTGCGCAGCACCTGCCGGTAAACCTCTTCGATGTCCGTGCGATGGTCGCCGTTGTCGCGGAACACCAGGCGCACCTGGCCGTCGTGGTCGCTGAACGCCAGTTCCGAGCGCCGTTGCCGGCGGCGTTGCCACCAGTATTTGGCGCGACCCGGGCGGCCACTTTGCAGCAGCGCGAAGTGATGAATGTCGGCCACTGCCGGGCCTTGCACTTCAACGGAGTAATCCTGCTTGGCCTCGGGGCCGAAGTCGGCCAGATGGTCGGCGGAAAAGTTGATCCCGCCGATGAACGCAATCGTGCCGTCCACCACCACGATCTTGCGGTGCAGGCGGCGGAACCAGTTGGTGCGGATGCCCAGACGCTTGGGCGCCGGATCAAATATTTGCAGGCGTACGCCGGCCTGGCTCAATGCAGTGAGATACCCGGTCGTCAACTCGCCGCAGCCAAACCCGTCGAGGCTGGCGGTGACCCGAACGCCGCGTTGAGCGGCCTCGATCAGCACCTGCTGCAGCTCATTGCCGACCTTGTCCTCGAACACAATGAAGGTTTCCAGAAGGATCTCAGTCTTGGCCTGGCGCATGGCCTCGAATACCCGCGGGAAGTAGGCTTCGCCGTTTTCCAGCATTTCCACGAGGTTGTTGCCCTGCCAGCCGTATTCAACATCGACCACGCCGGGTTCACGCACCGGTGGGGTGGCGGGTATGTGATCAACGGTGGCTTTTTCCATTGGTGCACTGCTCATAGCTCGATCTCCACCGATAGCGGTGCGTGGTCGGAAAGGTGTGACCAGGGGCGCGCCGCCAGCACTTGCGGACGGCGGGCCTTGAGGTTGCGCACATAGATGCGGTCCAGGCGTAAGGCCGGCAACCGCGCGGGAAAACTGCGCGCCGGTTTTCCATGGTGTTCAGCGAACACCTCACGCAGACCACAGGGCTTGAGCAAGGCATCGGCCCGTTGGCGCCAATCGTTGAAGTCGCCGGCGACGATCACCGGTGCATCATCTGGCAGGTCTTCAAGGCGTCGCGCCAGCAACTTGAGTTGTTCCGTCCGGTGGGATTCACGCAGCCCCAGATGCACGCAAATCGCGTGCACTTCCCGGCCATCGCCGGGCAGACGCAGCACGCAATGCAGGATGCCGCGGTTCTCATGGCCGCTGATCGAGACGTCGAGGTTTTCATGGCGAGTGATCTGGAATTTCGACAGCAGCGCATTACCGTGATCACCCGCCGGGTACACGGCATTGCGGCCGTAGGCAAATTGCGGCCACAGGGTGTCGGCGAGGAATTCGTACTGCGGCATCGTCGGCCAGTTGGTGTAGCGCTGCGGATGATGCTCGTGGGTGCCGTGGACTTCCTGCAAAAACACCACGTCGGCGGACACGCTACGTACCGCTTCGCGCAATTCCGGCAGGATGAAGCGCCGGTTGAGCGCGGTGAAACCCTTGTGGGTATTGACCGTCAGCACGGTGAAACTGCGCACGGCGGTGATGATGGGTTGCTGTTCGTCAGTGGTGCCGACCGGCTCGGAAATACTCATGACAGTACTCCTTCGGCGACCGGTTCCCCGGGACGGGTGGCGAGGTCTTTGTCGAGATGGAAGTGCTCAAGCAAGCGCCGCGCATCGAAGGGGGCACGGACTTTGATGTCGTTGTCGAAATAGCAGAACACTTCGCGGGACTTGCGCGCTTTCGGCTTCTGCCGAGGAGCGATCAGCTGCGGATCCGTCGGTTGCTGGCCGTGGTTCCAGGCTTCGATCCGCTCACCCCAGCGTTCCAGCGCCTCGGGGGTGTAACCGCTGGCGTAGAGCTCTTCCGCGCCGTGCAGGCGCAGGTAAACGAAATCACTGGTGACGTCTTCGCGGTACGGCCATTTACCGGCGGTGTCGGCGATGACCAGGGCAACGTTGTAGCGCTTGAGCAGGCGCACGAACGACGGATCAACAAAGGTCTCGTTCCTGATTTCAACGGCGTGGCGCAGCGGCTTTTTCTGGTAAGCCTTCAGGCTGGCGGGGCCGTGCAGGTGCGAATCGTGCTGACGGGCGAGGGCGGCCGCTTGTTGGGTGTCGTGGGGTAGTTGCTCGAGGAAGCTTTCGAACAGCTCGACGTCGAATTTGAAATTGGGCGGGAACTGCCAGAGGATCGGGCCGAGTTTTTCCTTGAGCTCCAGGATCCCGGAGGCAAAGAAATTCGCCAGCGGCTTGTGAATGTCCCGCAGGCGTTTGATGTGGGTGATGAAGCGTGGGGCTTTGACGCTGAACACGAAGTCCGCCGGGGTTTCGGCGTACCACTGGGCATAACGTTCAGGCCGTTGCAGGGCGTAAAACGATCCATTGATTTCGATGCTGTTGACCGCCCGTGACGCGAATTGCAATTCGCGCTTCTGGGTCAGCCCCTTCGGGTAGAAACCTCCCCGCCAGGGCGTGTAGCGCCAGCCTGAAATACCAATGTGAATCGCCGCCATGTCGCCTCCCGTCTAATGGTCCTCGGTTGCCCCGTCTTTTGATGACCGTGGGGCAACAGAGAAAGTTTCGACGGGGCTACGGACGGTTCGCGTTCCAGGAAACTACACCGACCTACTGTAGGAGTGAGCCTGCTCGCGATAGCGGTCTGTCAGCCACATTGATGCAATATGTACCGCCGCCATCGCGAGCAGGCTCGCTCCTACAGGGGTTTAGTGACTGGCGACGATGCGGGTTGAGCCTTCGGAATAGACCGGGCCGAGGCGATCAAGACGCCCACTCCACGCCGTCAGCGCCAGCGCCACCAACACCACCAGCCCGCCAATCCACGCCGTGTGGATCAGGCCCAAATGAGCAACGATCAAGCCACCGCCCCACGCGCCACCGGCGATGCCAAGGTTGAAGGCCGCGATGTTCAGCCCCGACGCCACGTCCACCGCATGCGGGGTGTAATGTTCGGCCTGACGCACCACATACACTTGCAGCCCCGGCACGTTGCCGAACGCAACCGCGCCCCAGACCAGTACAGTGGCCAGCGCCAGCCACGGGTTACCGGCGGTGAAGGTCAGCACGAAAAGCACAGCAGCGAGCAAGGCGAAGATGATTTTCAGCGCGCTGATCGGGCCGCGTTTGTCCGCCAGTTTGCCGCCCCAGATATTGCCGACAGCTACCGAGATACCGTAGACCAGCAATACCAGGCTGACGGTGCCGGCGCTGAAGCCGGAAATGTCCTGAAGAATCGGCGCCAGGAAGGTGAAGGCGATGAACGAACCGCCGTAGCCGACCGCAGTCATGGCGTACACCAGCAGCAGGCGAGGTTGCTTGAGCACCTGCAATTGCTGCAACAGCGAAGCAGGTTTGCTGTGGGCGATGTTTTTCGGCACATAAAGCAGGCTGCCGATAAAGGCGATCACGCCCAGCGCAGACACGGCGAGGAAGGTTTCACGCCAGCCGAAATGCTGACCAATGAACGTCCCCAGCGGCACGCCGGTGACCAGCGCCACGGTCAGGCCGGTGAACATGATCGCAATGGCACTGGCAGCTTTCTCCTTCGGCACCAGGCTGGTGGCGATGGTCGAGCCAATCGAGAAAAACACCCCGTGAGCCAGGCCTGTAACGATCCGCGCCAGGATCAGCGATTCATAGCTGGGGGCTTTCCACGCCAGCAGGTTGCCAAGGGTGAACAGCACCATCAGCGACAACAGCAGCAATTTGCGCGGGACTTTGCCAGTGAGTGCGGTCAGCACCGGGGCGCCAATGGCAACGCCCAGGGCGTAGAGGCTGACCAACAGGCCGGCGGACGGCAGGCTGACGCCGAGGTCGGCGCCGATGGTGGGTAACAGGCCAACGATGACGAACTCGGTCGTCCCGATGGCGAAGGCGCTGAGGGTCAGCGCGAGCAAAGCAATGGGCATGACTGCAACTCCGGGATTGATTGATGGAGCGCAGTGTCGGGGTTTGGGTTGTGCGGAAAAATAGAGGGGCGGGCATTTGATATTTGCGTTCAGGTCAAATATCTCGCAGGCAAATGAAACCCTGTGGCGAGGGAGCTTGCTCCCGCTCGGCTGCGCAGCAGTCGCAAAGCCATACAGCGCGGTGTACCTGGAGAGCTCGGGTTTGCATGTTTTTGGGGGCGCTTCGCACCCCAGCGGGAGCAAGCTCCCTCGCCACAGGGGGATGTGCTGGCTGTTATCTCACGGGCAAAACCGAACTTGCCCGCCATTTGCCGATCAGTTCCTTACAGACCCTTCCCAAGGAGCTTCCCGTTTTGCTCAAGTTCAAGACCGCGATACTACTGGGGGCGCTGCTGTTTCTGGGCAGCAACGAATTGGAAGCCGCCGCGCTGCCGGGTGTTCCCGCTGCTGCCGAGGAACCCGCTGCGCCGGAACCACTGGTCCAGGGCGGTCTGCTCGGGGCCATCAGTTCCAGCATCGACGACGTCCAGGACAAGCTCGACCTTAACGAAAACCTGGTCGACGCCTGGCGCCTGCGGGCCGATCGGGCGGCGGATGAGGTGGACAAACTGGTCAATCGACCCTCGAGCCGTTCAGGCTGGAGCGTGATCGGCGACTTCCTGATGTTGTCCGGCGTCTGGCTCGGCACCTTTGCCTTGCTCACGGTGCTCGGCGGGATCCTCGCCAAACGCTTGAACCAGGGCCGCTGGCTAAGCACCCGCCAACGCAGTCAGGATTTGCTCAATTATGTGTTGCCTTACACGCTACCGGCCTTGGTCTGTCTGCCGCTAACCCTCTACGTCAGCCATTTCCTGCCCGCCTCGGTGGGCCGCGCGCTGGCGCTGTGTTTCGCCTACGCCACCAGCAGCGGTATTTTCTCGACCTCGATGCTGCTCTGCGTAATCGTCATGTTCAACACCGGCCACAAGCGGACGGCGGTGCAGATCATCCGCGATTTCTGCCCACGACCGCTGTTCCTGATCGGCTTCCTCGCCGCGCTCAGCGATGCGTTGACCAGCCCGCAAATCGCCCGACAACTGGGCGGCAACATCACCAGCAGCGTTGCAGTGCTGACCGGTTTTTTCGTTTCGATCATCTTCGGATTACTGGTGATTCGTCTAAGGCGTCCGGTGGCGCATCTGATCCGTAACCGGCCGCTGGCCCAGCGCCTCAAACAGCCGTCGCTGCAGGAATCCCTGCGGATCTTTTCCGGGCTCTGGTACTGGCCGATCCTGCTGATGGTGATGGTCTCGGCGATCAACCTGCTCGGCGTCGGCGAGGACAATCAGAAAGCCCTGCGCTGTGCGTTGTTCACCACCATCCTGCTGATCGCCACGGTGTTTCTCAGCACGATTTTCCAGCACATGTTCAAGTCCCGTCAGGTCACAGCAATCCAGCACAGCAGCGCCTACAAGGAGCGTTTCCTCAGTCTGCTGCATGCGTTGCTGCGGATCGTCATGGCCGTCGCCTTCATCGAAATCCTTGGGCGGATCTGGGGTGTGTCGCTGTTCGAATTCGCCGAGCGCAACTCGGTGGGCCGGGCGCTCAGTGAGGCGTTGAGCAGCATGGGTCTGATCTTTTTGGTGACCTGGTTGTTGTGGGTTGTGCTGGATACGGCAATCCAGGAAGCGCTGAAACCGCCGCTCAACAAACGCACGACGCAGCCCAGCACGCGGGTCAAAACCATCCTGCCGCTGCTGCGCAACGCGATCAAAATCATCCTGGTGGTAATTTGCGCGATCACGACCATGGCCAATCTCGGGATCAACGTCGCGCCGTTGCTGGCCGGTGCCGGGGTGGTCGGTCTGGCCATCGGTTTCGGTTCGCAGCAACTGGTGCAGGATGTGATCACCGGGTTGTTCATCATCATCGAAGACACCCTGTCGATCGGCGACTGGGTGGTGCTCGACTCCGGCCACGCCGGCACGGTCGAGGGCCTGACCATCCGCACCTTGCGCCTGCGTGACGGCAAGGGTTTTGTGCACTCGGTGCCGTTCGGTCAGATCAAGGCTGTGACCAACCAATCGCGGCAGTTCGCGTATGCGTTTTTCTCGGTGCAGTTCACTTACGACACCGATGTCGACAAGGCGATCGAGTTGATCCGTGAAGCGGGGGATTCGATTCGTGATGACGCGTTTCTCAAGTACAACCTGCAAGGGCCGCTGGACGTGTTTGGCGTCGACAAAATGGACCTCAACGGCGTGGTGCTGACGGCGCAGTTCCGCACGGTGTCGGGTGGGCAATATGCGGTGAGCCGGGCGTTTAACCAGCGCTTGAAAAAGCTTGTGGATAACAGCCCGTGGGTGCATTTCGCGCAGACTTATCCACAGCAGGTTTTGATGCCGAGGCAGGCGATGGCCGGGCAGGAAGAGGAAGGCCCGGCGCCGGAGAATTCGCCGGTGTTGTTGCCGGATCAGCCTCGACCTCAATGATTTTGTGGTGTCTGGGCTGGCCTCATCGCGGGCAAGCCCGCTCCCACAGTTAATCGGTGTCTGAACAAAATTTGATAACCGACGCAAATCCCTGTGGGAGCGGCGGTGCGACGATTCGACTTGCCCGCGATGAGGCCCGCCCAGACACCATCAATGCCGGATCAGTTTGTTGTGCAGTTCGGCAGTCGATTGCTGATCCAGCTCCACCCAGAAAACCTGCTTGCCCGCGATTTCGGCAGCCGCTGGCAACCCATCCCGATACACCAGCCGATTACTCGCCAACGCCGGCACTTTCGCGCCGGGCAATAGCGTCCCGGCTAGGTTCAACGGATCAACCCCGCACACCGCAATCAGACTCCCGTCATGCGGCCGGCGTCGCACTTCACGCAGCAGCGGAATTGCCTCCGGCAACGCAAACTGCTCCCCGGCCAAACCACTGACAAACCGCCCGCCGCGAATCTCTCCCCGGGCCTCCAGCCGATGGAACGTGCGCAGCAATTCCCGCCAGCTCGGCAACCAATCCGCTTCCCGTTCCAGCAAGCGCCAGAACACCACGCCATAGCGCCTCAGCAAGGTCATGGCGATGTGTTCCAGGGTGTCACTCGGCGTCGGCGCCGGTCGTTTGTTATCCACAACCGGCGCGGCGGGACCGCGTCGCAACAAAGCCCAGCGCCCGGCATCGTCCATCCCGCCGACAAACGCCCCACGGCCACGTCGGCTGCTGCGATTCTGCCGTTTGCTGGCCGGCGTAATCAGCGCTCGCAGGCCGGCGAAACTGTCAGCGTTTACCAGGCCAGCGCCGACCAGTTCCTGCAAGGCAATTTCCAACTCGGCGCGCAGCAGATGCGCCTCGTGAATCAGCTCATCGAAAAACAGCGCGCCGTGTTGGCTGAGTGCTTCGTAAACCTTTTGCGTCTTGGGCGACAGTTCGCAGACCGGGGTCTGCTCGGTCAGGCTGCTCCACAACCCGACCTGACTGCGCGGCAGCAACAGAATCGGCGTGCTGCGCAACGCTGTGCCGGCGCTTTTGTTGCGCGCCGTCAGACGAGTCCAGACCAGTTTGCCGCTGCGGCATAAATCATCCAGCCAACTCGCCGAATAGCCTTTGATGCGCATCGGCAGAATGTCGCTGTCCCAGGCGGAAGCGGCGGCGGGGTAGCCTTCGAATTGAGCGACGATGGCTGGCAACACCGCGCTGCCCTGTCCTTGAGTCGCGGCGGACAGATGTTGCCAGTCGAACAGAAATCGCATGAAATCCTGCAACGCCACCGGCTCGATTTCCCGCCGCAGACGCTTGACCGTGTAGCGATGAATCCGCGCCAGCAGATGCCGTTCGCACCATTCATCCTCGCTGGCGCCCGGAGTGAATTGTCCGCGCAGCACATAACCTTCGCGCTCCAGTTGTGCCAAGGCTTGGGTGACTTCAATGGCCGGCAACCCCAACGGTTCGGCAATCGCTTGCAACGGCAGTGGCCCAAACGCGCTGAGCCGCGCACGAATCACTTCCAGCAGCGCTTCATCGGGCTCCCAGACTTCATCGAACCCAGGCAGCGCTTCCATCGGTGGATGCAAAGTCGCCTGTGGATAAGCCGCGCGCAGGCAGGTCAAGCGCTCCAGCGCCAGCCACAGTGATTGCTCGGCATTGATCTGCAAACAGCTGGCGCGGCCGCTATCAGCGAGGGCGTTCAGCCAGTCCAGCCAATGCGCATTGGCCTGCGCCTCGGCATCGGTGATGCACGTCAGGCTCATCAAGGCCTCGTGCATTTCATCGACACTCGTGGGGGCTGGCCAGGCTTCGTCGCGTACCGCTTGAATCGCCTCGGCATCCAGCGCTCCGAGGTCGTCGGTGGACTGCGGGTCGGTCCAGCGCCGGTTGAGCACCGCTTGCGTACGGCGTTCCTCCAGCGGCGCATCGTCGAGAAAGGTGTAGGGGCGGGCGCTGAGGATTTCAGCTGCCAGTGGCGAAGGCGCCGGCAAATCGCGGCTGATCAGCCGGACTTCACCACGTTCCATGCGCCGCAACAATGCCAGCCAGCCTTCGCTGTCCATGGCCTCGTGCAGGCAATCGTCGAGGGTTTGTTCCACCAGCGGGTGCTCGGGTATTTCACGTTCGCCGGCGAGGTTTTCCACGCAGGCGATCTGATCAGGAAACACGCTGGCGATCAGGTCTTCGCTTTTCATGCGCTGGATCTGCGGCGCGACTTTGCGCCCGCCGGTGTAACGCGGCAACGCCAGCGCGACCCCGGCGTTCCAGCGCCAGCGCACGCCGAATAGCGGCGCATCGAGGATTGCCTGGATCAGCAAGTGCTCGGCCGTGTTGCTGTGCACGTAGCGCCAAACGTCGTCGAGTTCGAAGCTGTGGCTGGTGGACAGTGACAGCACGATCGCGTCTTCGCTGGCGGCGGCCTGCAATTCGAAGTTGAAGGTGCGACAGAAACGCTTGCGTAAGGCCAGGCCCCAGGCGCGGTTGATGCGACTGCCGAACGGCGTGTGGATGATCAGTTGCGTGCCGCCGGACTCGTCGAAAAACCGCTCCATCAGCAGCGTGTCTTGCGACGGCAGGGCGCCGAGGGTCAGACGTGCCCGGGCCAGGTAATCCACCAGCTGCTCGGCGCTCGCCAGGTTCAGGCCGAGGGTGTCGGTCAGCCAGTCGATGGCCGGCTGCAAGTTGCCCGGTGTGGCGCCGAGCAGGTCGTCGAGCTGCGCTTGCAGGCGCGCCACGGCGAACGACAATTCAGCGCTGCGACCGGGTGCTTCACCGAGCCAGAACGGAATGGTCGGCGGCTGGCCCTGAGCGTCTTCGACCCGGACCTTGCCGGTTTCGACGCGCAGGATTCGGTACGACGTATTGCCCAACTGGAAGATATCCCCGGTGATGCTTTCGACTGCGAAGTCTTCGTTGACGCTGCCGATGTTCAGGCCTTGAGGTTGCAGTAAAACACTGTAATCGGCGTTGTCCGGAATCGTTCCGCCGCTGGTCACGGCCGTCAGTTTGCTGCCCCGACGACCGCGCAATGTGCGGGTCACTGCGTCCCGGTGCAGGTAAGCGCTACGGATGCCCTGCCGACCGTTGTAGCCCTCGGCGAGCATGTGCAGCAGCGCCTGGTAATGTTTTTCGTCGAGTTCGGCGTAGGGCGAGGCTTTGCGGAACATCTCCAGCAACGCCCGCTCCTGCCATTCCTGGCAGCTGACCTCGGCGATGATCTGCTGCGCCAAAACATCCAGCGGCGCCTTGGGAATCTGCAAGGTGTCGAGTTCGCCACGACGCACGCAGTCGAGCAGGGCGGTGCATTCGATCAGGTCATCGCGGGTGGTGGCGAACAAACGGCCCTTGGGCGTGCCGCCGACCTGGTGCCCGGAGCGGCCGACCCGTTGCAGAAAACCGGCAATCGAGCGCGGCGAGGCGATCTGGCACACCAGGTCGACGTCGCCGATATCAATCCCCAGCTCCAGCGAGGCGGTGGCGATCAACACTTGCAGGTCGCCGCGCTTGAGCCGCTGTTCGGCGTCGAGGCGAAACTCCTTGGCCAGGCTGCCGTGGTGCGCGGCGACGGCTTCTTTGCCGAGGCGTTCGCTCAAATGCCGGCTCAGGCGTTCGGCCAGGCGCCGGGTGTTGACGAAAATCAGCGTGGTACGGTGTTCGCGGGCAAGGGCGGCGAGCCTGTCGTAGACCAGTTCCCAGACGTCGCTGGCCATCACCGCCGACAGCGGCACTGGCGGCACTTCAATGTCCAGATCCCGCGGGCGGGCGTGGCCGATGTCGATGATTTCGCACTGGCGATCACGACCAACGAGGAAGCGCGAGACCGCTTCGATGGGTTTTTGCGTGGCGGACAGGCCGATGCGCATCAGCGGGACGGCGCACAGCGCCTGCAAACGTTCGAGGCTCAGGGCCAAGTGGCTGCCGCGTTTGCTGGCGGCGATGGCGTGGATTTCGTCGACGATCACCGTGCGCGTGGTGCCGAGCATCTGCCGGCCGGAGTCGGAGCCGAGCAGCACGTAAAGGGATTCCGGGGTGGTCACCAGAATGTGCGGCGCATTTCGGCGCATGGCCGAGCGGTCTTTCTGCGGTGTATCGCCGGTGCGCACGGCGGTGTTGATCTGCAATTCGGGCAGGCCCATGGCGCGCAATTGCTCGGTGATGCCGGCCAGCGGGGTTTGCAGGTTGATCTGGATGTCGTTGGACAGGGCTTTGAGCGGTGAGACGTAGACCACCAGGGTTTCGTCGGGTAGATGGCCGCCGTAGTCCAGACCTCGGTGGACCAAATCGTCGATGACGGCAAGGAAGGCCGTAAGGGTCTTGCCGGACCCGGTGGGCGCGGCGATCAGGGTCGAGCGGTGCTGGCGGATCAACGGCCACGCCCGGGCCTGGGCGGCGGTGACCGTCGGGAACGTGTTGCTGAACCAGGCGCTGACGGCGGGGTGGAAGCCTGCCAGGGCCGCGTCCGTGGGGATGGGCAGATTCATGGGGTAATTTATGCGGGTGGGGATGGGAAGTTGCAAGTACCGCTTGAGACCTTCGCCAGTCTTCAGGGCCTCATCGCGGGCAAGCCCGCTCCCACACGTTCTCTGTTGTTCTCAAGTATTGCATTCACAGAAGCCCTCTGTGGGAGCGGGCTTGCCCGCGATGAGGCCAGTAGCAGCGCCACAAATCCCGCAGATCTACACTTTACGGATGACGGTTGCGCACTAAACCCGCAAAATGCAACGATTCCGGCAACTAACAACGATATCGCCCGTGGGCGCTGTCGATAAAGCCATCGTTCCAATCAGACTGGGCCTGCTGACTCTATGCGAATGCGCCTTATGTTACTGGGCGGCGGAAATGCCCTTGGGCAGGCGCTGATTCGCCTCGGTGCTGAGGAAGACATCGGTTTCCTCGCCCCCCGCCCACCGCAAGACGGCTGGGATGCCGCGAGCCTGACGCAACTGCTCGACGACACGCGTCCGGATGCGTTGATCAACCTCGCCTATTACTTCGACTGGTTTCAGGCGGAAACGGTCAGCGAGCAGCGTCTGGCCGGGCAGGAGCGGGCAGTCGAGCGTCTGGCCGAACTGTGCCAGCATCACAACATCGTTCTGCTGCAACCGTCGAGCTATCGCGTGTTCGACGGCTCCCGGGCGACCGCTTACAGCGAAAAAGACGAACCGGTGCCGCTGGGCCTGCGTGGTCAGGCCTTGTGGCGGATCGAACAAAGCGTGCGCGCCACCTGCCCGCAACATGTGCTGCTGCGATTCGGCTGGCTGCTCGATGACAGCCCCGACGGCACCCTCGGGCGTTTCCTCGGTCGCGCCGAGCAACCTGAAGAGCTGCTGCTGGCCGACGACCGCCGGGGCAACCCGACACCGGTCGACGACGCGGCGCGGGTGATCATTTCGGTGCTCAAACAACTCGATTGTGCGGCGCCGCTGTGGGGCACCTATCATTACGCCGGGCATGAGGCGACGACGCCGCTGGCGCTGGGTCAGGCGATTCTGACCGAAGCACGCAGCCTGCATCCGCTGGCCATCGAAGCGCCGACCGCCCAGGCTCACGCCGCGCGCCCGGACGCCGCCGAAGAGCCGCAACACGCGGTGCTGGCCTGCAAGAAAATTCTGCACACTTTCGGGATCAAGCCCCGCGCCTGGCGCGCGGCACTCCCGGGCTTACTGGATAGGTTTTATCGCCATGGCTGACGGCCCTGTTTTAATCACCGGCGGCGCCGGTTTTATCGGCTCGCACTTGACCGATGCCTTGCTCGCCAAGGGTCATTCGGTACGCATTCTCGATGACCTGTCCACCGGCAAACGCAGCAACCTGCCGCTGGACAATCCCAAGGTCGAACTGATTGTAGGCGACGTCGCCGATGCTGTGCTGGTGGCGCAGGCGATGGTCGGCTGCAGCGCCGTGGCGCATCTGGCGGCGGTGGCGTCGGTGCAGGCCTCGGTGGACGATCCGGTGAAGACTCACCGGAGCAATTTCATCGGTTCGCTGAACGTCTGCGAAGCCATGCGTCAGGCCGGCGTCAAGCGAGTGCTTTACGCGTCCAGCGCGGCGGTCTACGGCAACAATGGCGAAGGTGAGTCGATCGACGAAGATACACCGAAGGCCCCGTTGACGCCGTATGCGTCGGACAAGTTGGCCAGCGAGTATTACTTCGATTTCTACCGTCGCCAGCATGAGTTGGAACCGGTGATTTTCCGCTTCTTCAACATTTTCGGCCCGCGTCAGGATCCGTCCTCGCCGTACTCCGGCGTGATCAGTATTTTCAGCGAGCGTGCGCAGAAAGGCTTGCCGATCACCGTGTTTGGCGATGGCGAGCAGACCCGCGATTTTGTGTACGTCGAGGATCTGGTGGACTTGCTGGTGCAAGCCATCGAGCAACCGCAGGTCGAAGTCGGCGCGGTCAATGTCGGCTGGAACCAGGCGACATCCCTCAAGCAAATGCTTGAAGCGTTGCAAGCGGTGGTCGGTCAATTGCCACCGGTGAGCTATGGCCCGGCGCGATCTGGTGACATCCGCCACTCGCGGGCGAACAACCGGCGGTTGCTGGAGCGCTTTACCTATCCGGAGCAGACACCGATGAGTGTCGGGCTGGCGCGGTTGTTAGGACGCTGATGATCGTTCCCACGCTCTGCGTGGGAATGCCTCAAGACGCTCCGCGTCCGCTCTTGAGACGCAGAGCGTCTCTGGCTGCATTCCCACGCAGAGCGTGGGAACGATCAGCTTCAGTCAGGTTGTCAGAATTTGTAGCCCAATCCAACCATGTAGATGAACGGATCAACATCCACATCGACCTTGGCCCGAGTGCCCGGAGCCACGGCGTTGTTTTCCACGGTCGCCGTGGTGTCGATGTCGATGTAGCGCACTTGGGCGTTGATCATCACGTTGTCGGTCAGCATGTAGTCAGCGCCGACCTGAAACGCCATGCCCCAAGAGTTATCCGCCTTGAAATTGCTGAAGCCGTTGGCCTGCGCTTCGCTGCCGACGTGCTCGTCGTAGATCCAGGTGTAGTTGATGCCCGCGCCGACATACGGCTGGAACGCGGACTTCCCGTCCAGTGGGTAGTACACAACGCTCAAGGTCGGCGGCAGGTGTTTCAGGGTGCCGAGTTTACCGTTGGCTGCGCCGAGGGCGGTGCCTTTGAGCTTCACGTCATGCTCGAACGGCGAGGCGGCCAGCAGCTCGATCCCCCAGTGGCTGTCGATCATGTAGGCGAAGTTCAGGCCCAACTGCGTGTCGCTGCTCATGGTGGCCTTGCCACCCAGATCGGCGCCGGCCAACGGGCCTTGGTCGACTTTGACGCTGGAGCTGTCGGCTTTCGGGTTGACGGTGATTGCACCGGCACGAACGATGATGTCGCCGGCATCGTGGGCATAGGCGAGCGGGGCTGCAAACGCGAGGGCGAGCAGCGAAGCGCAGAGCGCGGACTTGTGCATGGGGGCTCCAAAGGACGTTAAAAATGTTCGATGTCCAATGGTACTGAGGCGTCTGATACGGTCTTTTGATGCAGCTCAATGAAACAGTGATGGCCCCGGGTTTGTGGGTGTTTTTGAGGGCCTCATCGCTAGCAGGCTAGCTCCCACAGAGGTATGCATTCCAAATGTGGGAGCGAGCCTGCTCGCGATTGCTATCGATCAAACAACACAGAACTGCCGGATTCACTCCGGCAGTTCATACACATAAATTTTGTCCGCCTCCATCTGATACCCCGCATCCGCCAACTCGCTGCTCGACGCTTTCACCTGCAACGCCCCCTCGATCCAGTACGGCTGATACAGCTCATCGAGCTTCACGCCCACTTCGCTTTTCACATGCACGATCTGGTTCGACGGCGGTGGCGGTACATGGATGCAGGCGCCGAAATACGGAACCAGCAAAAACTCCGTGGTGCGACCTTCCTCGCTCACTTCCAGCGGCACGATGTAGCCGGGCAAGCGAATGTTCTGCCCGTCGAGGCTTTTCACCACCGGCGCATTGGGCATGTCTTGCTTGGCGGCCGGCGCAGATTCTGCGGCCAACGCGTCGCTCATCTGCGACAGGTCGTGCAGCGGTGTCATGTTCGGCACTTCCGGTGCGGCGTCCGGCGGGATCATTTCCGACCAGGTCAGGTCTTTCGGCTCGGCCGCCCACAGCGGCAGGGCAACCAGCATCAATAGCGCAAGCAGAGCGCGGGGCATCATTAACGTCCTCATAGTCGGATTGACAGGCCATCGGCCAAAGATTGGCGATACGCGCGCCAGGCCGGCACGCTGCCCATCAGCAACGCGGCGATCAGGATGCCACCGAGCAGCGTCCATTCATATTCACTGGGCCAGGCGAGTGGCAGAAACAAGCCGTAATTGGCTTGCACGTACCCCTGGGCCAAGGCGATGCCCACATACAAAAGACCCAGCCCGGCAATCACGCCGGACAGCGCCAAGGCGAACGCCTCCAGCACCAGCAACGTCGCGATGTGCCACGGCCGGGCGCCGACCGAGCGCAGAATCGCCATCTCGCGACGTCGTTCGTTGAGGCTGGTAAGGATCGCGGTGAGCATGCCGATCAAACCGGTCAGTACCACAAACAGTGAAACCACGAACAAGGCTTTTTCCGCCGTGCTCATCAGACTCCACAGCTCTTGCAGCGCCACGCCGGGCAGGATCGCCAGCATCGGCTCGCCACGGAATTCATTGATTTCACGCTGCACGGCGAAGGTCGAAATCTTGCTGTTGAGGCCCAGCATAAACGCGGTGATCGCTTGCGGCGTCAGGTCCATGTTGCGTGCCTGATCAGCACTGATCCGACCGTTGCCGCGCGCCGGCACGCCGTTGTGCCAGTCGATGTGGATCGCTTCCATGCCGCCGAGGCTGATGTGCAACGTGCGGTCCACCGGGGTGCCGGTGCGCTTGAGAATGCCAACCACGGTGAACGGTTTGTCGTCATGTTTGACCAGGCTGATCACCGCCACGCCGTGGGCCAGCACCAGTTTGTCGCCGAGTTTGTAGTGCAGCGCATCCGCCACTTCGGCACCGAGCACCACTTCGAACGGATCGCTGGCGAAGGCGCGACCTTCGGCCAGTTCCAGGTGTTGTTGATGACCGTATTGGTAGTGCTCGAAGTACGCCTCGGTGGTGCCCATCACGCGATAACCGCGATGGGAATCGCCAAGGGACATCGGGATCGCCCACTTCACTTTCGGGTTGTTGGCGAAGTGTTCGAAACTGTCCCAACGGATGTTGTTGGTGGCGTTGCCGATGCGGAATACCGAGTACAGCAGCAGGTTCACCGAACCCGAGCGGGCGCCGACGATCAGGTCGGTGCCGCTGATGGTGCTGGCGAAACTGGCCTTGGCTTCGGTGCGCACCCGCTCCACGGCCAGCAGCAGGCAGACCGACAGGGCAATGGCGAACGCGGTGAGGATCGCGGTGAAGCGGCGGTTAGCCAGGCTGGCCATGGCTAGACGAAACAAATACATCTCAGACCTCGAACGGAGTGGCGGCGCGATTGAGTTCGGCCAGCGACAGGTGGCGATCGAACAGCGGCGCGAGGCTTTGGTCGTGGCTGACAAACAACAGGCTCGATCCGGCTTCACGGCATTCGGCGAACAGCAGACGGATGAAGTTTTCGCGAGCGTCGTAGTCCAGCGCCGAGGTGGGTTCGTCGGCGATCACCAGCTCCGGCTGACCGATCAACGCGCGCGCGGCGGCGACCCGTTGCTGTTGGCCGATGGACAGCGAGTCGGCACGGCGGCTGAGGATGCTTTCATCCTTCAGGCCCAAGTGGGCGAGGAGGGTGGCTGCGGCCTGGTCGACACTGCCGTGGCGCTGTTTTGCCCGAGCGGCCCGCAGTCTGGAGAAGTGGCAGGGCAGTTCGACGTTCTCGCGCACCGAGAGAAACGGCAGCAAGTTGAACTGCTGGAAGATGTAGCCGGTGTGATCGACGCGAAAGCGGTCACGCGCGCCGGCGCCGAGTTCGGTCAGTTCCTGGCCCAGCAGGCGAATGCTGCCGCGATCGGGCTTCTGCACACCGCCCAGCAGGCCGAGCAGGGTGGTCTTGCCACTGCCGCTCGGGCCTTTGAGGAACAGGGTTTCACCGGGCATCAGGCGAAACGCCGGGATATCCAGCAGCGGCGGGTGACTGGGCCAGCTGAAGCCCAGGTCGGACAGTTCGATGAGTGCTTGGGTCATTTAACCGATTTCATGAGTGTTGATGAACCTGTGGGAGCGGGCTTGCCCGCGAAAGCGGTCTGACAGTCAACAGGTGTGCTGAATGTGACGGCCCCTTCGCGGGCAAGCCCGCTCCCACAGGATCTTTAGTGCATTCAGAACTTCAGAGCGGCAGCCTTGGCCGTCACTTCAACCCCTTGCTGCCCGCTCGGGCTGATCAGTTGTACCTGAATCTTCTGGGTGGCCGGGAAGGTGTTGAAGATGTTCGCCAGGTCCAGGGTTTTCAGTGCACCCGGGGCAGCGCAGGTGAATTGATAGTGGGCGTGGATTTCGCTGTGGTCGTGGTGATGCTCGTCTTTGGCATCTTCATCGTGACCATCGTCAGCGTCTGGCTTGTCACCGAACAACGGGCTTTCCAGTTCCTGGGTTGCAACCACACAACCGGCGGCTTTCGGTAAGTTGAACAGCGTCAGCGGCTTTTCGAGCTGCGCACGGGCAGCGGCGACCTTGGCCTTGTCGGCATCGGAGGTGGCGGCGTGTTCGAAGCCCACCAGGTTCATCGCCGGGCTTTCCAGTTCCAGCTCCAGAGTCTGACCGTCCAGCGCCGCGTTCAGGCGACCGACGCCATGTTCGTGGGCGCCGAGGCTGCCGTGTTCATGGTCGTGATCATGCTCATCAGCAGCGTGGGCGACGGCCAGCGGCAACAGGGCAAACGGCAGAGCGAGAAGCAGACGGCGCATGGCGGGTCTCCGAAGTAAAATGAAGAATTTGTTATGTAATCTTATAACGAAAGTGCGGGGAGTTTGACCGTCTGCTTGGCGTTGTGCAAGTCGCATGGGAGCATGCAAGTCAGAAATGTGCGGGAGCAGACTTATGTTGCGAATTCGCGGAAACATCGGCGACTGGCCGGTGGATTTGACGTTGGAGATGGACGACGGCGATTGGGCGCGGCTCGGCGCGCAGTTGCAGGCGGTCAAGCCTGAGGCCAGTGTCGCCCCGGCCAAACAGGTGAATCAGGATGATGCGCTGTGGCAGGTCGCCAAAGACCTGCTGCGCAAGGCCGGGCAATTGAGCGGGCCGGATTTGCTGGAGCAGCTGGAAGGATTGACCGGCAGCGCGGCATCGGGCAAACGCCTGCTGGTGCGCTTGCGCCATTGCGCTGATGTGAAGGTGGTGAGCGGCGGGGATACGCCGCTCTACAGCTGGATCGAATCGTAGGCCCGAGGATGGCCCCGATCCTGTAGGAGCCGCCCGCAGCAAGCCGGCTCCTACAGATCAATACAACGCAGCAAACAACTTGCGGCGGTAGGTGGTCACCAGCGGGTGATCATTGCCCAGCAGTTCGAACACCTGCAGCAAGGTCTTGTGCGGCAAGCCTTCGCTGTAGCTGCGATTGCGGATGAACAGTTTGAGCAACGCATCCAGCGCGGCGTCGTACTGTTGGCGGGCCAACTGCTGGATTGCCAGTTGATACACCGCTTCATCGTCCTGCGGGTTTTTCGCCAGGCGCGCTTTCAGGTCTGCCGCATCCGGCAAATCCTTGGCCTGGCCCAGGAACTGAATCTGCGCCTTGGCGCCGGCCAGCGCCGCTTTATGCTCGTCGCTTTTCACTGCGTCGAGCACGGTTTGCGCTTCGCCCAGTTCACCCCGTTCAGTCAGGCAACGGGCATAAAGGATCAAGGCGCCGGCGTTGGTGTTGTCTTCGCCCAGCAGCACTTTGAGCGCGGCTTCGGCATCGGCGAAACGACTGTCGTCGAACAAGGCCTGAGCCTGTTCGAATGGATCAGCGGCCGCTGGTGGTGGCATTTGTACGTGAGGCTCGAGCATCGCTCGCACAGCGGATTCCGGTTGCGCACCGGCAAAACCGTCCACCGGCTGACCGTCCTTGAACAACACCACCGTCGGCAGGCTGCGAATGCCGAAACGAGCGACAATGTCTTGTTCGAGATCGCAGTTGACCTTGGCCAGCAGCAATTCGCCCTGATAGCTCTCGGCAATGGTTTGCAGCATCGGCATCAGCACTTTGCAGGGAGCACACCATTCGGCCCAGAAATCCACCAGCACCGGTTTGTGGAAAGAGTTCTCGATCACCGACTGGTCGAAATCGGCGGTCGTGGCGTCGAAGATGTATGGCGTTTCCTGACTCATGGGGGATCTCTTGGAAGCGTGAATGGGGCAACTATACGGCTTGACGGGGGGCGCCCGGAAGCGGGAACACTGATCGTTCCCACGCTCTGCGTGGGAATGCCTCTTGTGACGCTCTGCGTCACGCGGTGGAAAGGGACGCGGAGCGTCCCGGGCTGCATTCCCACGCAGAGCGTGGGAACGATCATGGTCGTGTGGCGTGGTACAGGCTCACATGCCGAAACTCTTCAGGCTCGGCCAGATCCGGCAACGTCATCGCTTCCAGCATCTCAATGCGTTGATAGAGCGGATGCCTGAAATCCCTCACCCGCGAATCCGCCACCAGCGCCTCTTGGCCACGACTCAAAAACTCATCAAGCAACGGCAGATTCGCCCGGTCATACAGAACGTCGGCCACCAGAATCAGATCAAACCGATCCGCCTCGGCGAAAAAGTCCGTCGAGTAATTAAGGTGTACGTCATTGAGTTCAGCATTCGCCCGACACGCCGCAATCGCCAGCGGGTCCAGGTCACAGGCCACCACTTCCAGCGCGCCGGCCTTGACTGCCGCGATCCCCGCCACCCCGGAACCGGCGCCGAAATCCAGCACGCGTTTGCCTTTGACCCACTCAGGGAATTCGGCGAGGTAGCGGGCGACCGCCAGGCCGCTGGCCCAGCAGAAGCTCCAGTACGGAGGCTCATGCAGAATCCGTCGGGTTTCTTCCGGGCTGAATGCGCGGTCCATGTTGTCGCCGTCGATCAGCCAGAGTTTCAGTCCGGTTTCGGGTAATGCGACAGGCACAAGCTGCGCATCACCGAGCAGTTCACCCAACGCCTGTTGCAGGTCGAGCGGTGCAATCATGGCGCTTTGACGAACTGCAGCTGACCCAGGGCCTGAGTCGTTGGCTGGCTAATGACCTGCGATGGCAAATGCAAAATCAACTGACCGGATTGGCTGGCGCGACCACGCAGTTCAACGCGAACACCGGCCGGGAACGATTCCGGGTTGAAGCGCAGGTGAAACGGCAACACTTGATTGGTGCCGATCAGGCTGGAACTGGCGAGCAATTGTTGCGGGCGGTCCTGGGCATCGATCACCAGCAGCGCCAGTTCGACTTCGGCACCGGCCGGCACGCCTTGCAGGGTGCCGCTCAATTCACGCTGATACGCGGGCAGCGGGCCGAGGTTGGCCGATTCCTTGGCCTTTTTCTGCGCCGCCTGTGGGGCAGGGCCCGGCGTCGGCGGCTGGGGCTTGGGCGCATCGCTGCTGCAGGCCACCAGCAGGCTGAAAAGACTGAGCAAGACGAGCGGTCTTAGGGACATTTGCGGCTCCAGCAAGGTGAAATCCATGAATCAGGCATATAGCCCGTCTGTATACCGTAAACCCTATGGCTTGTCTTGCCACGGGGATGCGCTACCATGGCCCTCCCTTTTTTTGTTGCCTGCCACCATGCACTGTCCCTTCTGCGGTGCCAACGACACCAAGGTCATCGACTCGCGTCTGGTCGCCGAGGGCGAACAGGTGCGCCGCCGGCGCGAATGCCTGGCCTGCGGCGAGCGTTTCACGACGTTCGAAACCGCTGAACTGGTGTTGCCGCGCCTGATCAAAACCGACGGCAGCCGCCAGCCGTTCGACGAAGAAAAACTCCGCGCCGGCATGCAGCGTGCGCTGGAGAAGCGCCCGGTGAGTGTCGAGCGCCTCGAATCGTCGCTGGTGCACATCAAACACAAGCTGCGCGCCACCGGTGAACGCGAGGTCAAATCCCTCGTGGTCGGTGAACTGGTGATGGCCGAGCTGCAAAAGCTCGACGAAGTCGCCTACATTCGTTTCGCCTCCGTGTATCGGCGCTTCCAGGACCTCAACGAGTTCCGCGAAGAGATCGATCGCCTGGCCCGTGAGCCGGTGAAAGAATGACCACCTCCCCAGAACAAGCCATCCTCGACGCCCATTACATGGCTCGTGCTCTGGAACTGGCGCGCAAAGGTCATTACACAACGCACCCCAACCCTCGTGTTGGCTGCGTAATCGTGAAAGACGGGCAGATTGTCGGCGAAGGCTGGCATGTGCGTACCGGCGAACCCCACGCCGAAGTCCACGCCCTGCGTGCCGCGGGCGACAAGGCCCGTGGTGCCACGGCTTACGTGACCCTCGAACCGTGCAGCCACCACGGCCACACGCCGCCCTGCGCCGATGCGCTGGTGAATGCCGGTCTCGCACGCGTCGTTGCGGCGATGCAGGACCCGAACCCGTCGGTGGCCGGTCGCGGCATGCAGCGCCTGGCCCAGGCTGGCATCGCTATCGAAAGCGGCGTGCTGGAAGGCGAGGCGCGCAAGCTCAATGAAGGCTTCCTCAAACGCATGGAACACGGCTTGCCGTTCGTGCGGGTGAAATTGGCCATGAGCCTCGACGGTCGCACGGCGATGGAAAGCGGCGAAAGCCAATGGATTACCGGCCCGGCCGCACGTTCGGCGGTACAACGCCTGCGCGCCCAGGCCAGCGTGGTGCTGACCGGCGCCGACACGGTCCTGGCGGACAACGCCCGATTGACCGTGCGTGCCGATGAGCTGGGCCTGGACGCCGAGCAAACGGCCCTGGCCATGAGCCGCCCGCCGCTGCGCGTGCTGATCGACGGCCGTTTGCGCGTGCCGCTGGATGCGCCGTTCTTCAAGGCTGGTCCCGCGTTGGTCGCTACGTGCATGGCGGTCGAAGAGCAATACGCCAACGGTCCGGAATGCCTGATCGTGGCCGGTGACGATGGCTTGGTCGACCTGCGCAAACTGCTGGTCGAGCTCGCCAATCGCGGGGTGAACGAAGTATTGGTCGAAGCGGGGCCGCGTCTTGCGGGGGCGTTTGCCCAGCAAGGTCTGGTGGATGAATTCCAGATTTTCATCGCGGGCAAGTTTCTCGGTTCTTCGGCCCGACCATTGCTGGACTGGCCGCTGGCGCAGATGAAAGACGCGCCCGAGCTCAAAATCACCGAAATTCGCGCGGTTGGCGATGACTGGCGAGTCATCGCCATTCCTGCGCCGGCGGCGAGCGTATAATTCCCGGCCTGCGCTACGCGACGGCTTTGTTCTCGAGGAGGACTCCATGTTTACCGGCATCATCGAATCCATCGGCAGTATTCGTGCATTGACCCCAAAAGGCGGAGATGTGCGGGTACACGTAGAAACCGGCAAGCTCGACCTGAGCGACGTCAAACTGGGCGACAGCATCGCGGTCAACGGCGTATGCCTGACTGCCGTTGAGCTGCCAGGCAATGGCTTCGCGGCGGACGTCAGTCGCGAAACCCTCGACTGCACCGCGATGAATGACCTGAAAAGCGGCAGCCCGGTGAACCTGGAAAAAGCCCTGACCCCGACCACTCGCCTCGGCGGGCATCTGGTCAGCGGTCACGTCGATGGCGTGGGCGAAGTGGTTGCCCGTACCGAGAATGCTCGCGCTGTGGAATTTCGCATCCGTGCACCTAAAGAACTCGCTAAGTACATCGCCCATAAAGGCTCGATCACCGTCGACGGCACCAGCCTGACCGTGAACGCGGTCGATGGCGCCGAGTTCCTGCTGACAATCATTCCGCACACCCTGAGCGAAACCATCATGGCGTCGTACCAGCCAGGTCGCCGGGTAAACCTCGAAGTTGACTTGCTGGCACGTTATCTGGAACGCCTGTTGCTGGGCGACAAGGCGGCAGAGCCGACTGCCGGCAGCACCATTACTGAAAGCTTTCTGGCCGCCAACGGCTACCTCAAATCCTGACTCAAGGGGGTGCCTTGTGGCGCTCAATAGCATCGAAGAACTGGTTGAAGACATCCGCCAAGGCAAGATGGTCATCCTCATGGATGACGAAGACCGCGAGAACGAAGGCGACCTGATCATGGCCGCCGAGTGCTGCAAGGCCGAACACATCAACTTCATGGCCAAGCACGCCCGTGGCCTGATCTGCATGCCGATGAGCCGCGAGCGCTGCGAGCTGCTCAAGCTGCCGCTGATGGCGCCGCGCAACGGTTCCGGCTTCGGCACCAAGTTCACCGTGTCCATCGAAGCAGCCGAAGGCGTGACCACCGGCATCTCCGCTGCTGACCGCGCGCGCACTGTGCAAGCGGCTGCCGCGAAAGACGCCAAGGCTGAAGACATCGTCAGCCCCGGCCACATTTTCCCGCTGATGGCTCAGGCCGGCGGCACCCTGGCACGCGCTGGTCACACCGAAGCGGCGTGCGACCTGGCGCGCATGGCCGGTTTCGAGCCAAGCGGCGTGATCTGCGAAGTGATGAACGACGACGGCACCATGTCCCGTCGCACCGAACTGGAAGCCTTCGCGGCCGAACACAACATCAAGATCGGCACCATCGCCGACCTGATTCACTACCGGATGATCCACGAACGTACCGTTCAGCGGATTGCCGAGCAGCCTTTGGACAGCGAACTGGGCCAGTTCAACCTGGTGACCTATCGTGATTCCGTGGAAGGCGACGTGCACATGGCCCTGACCCTGGGCACCGTGTGCGCCGAAGAACCGACCCTGGTTCGCGTGCACAACATGGACCCGCTGCGCGACCTGTTGATGGTCAAGCAACCAGGGCGCTGGAGCCTGCGCGCCGCCATGGCCGCGGTGGCCGAGGCCGGCAGCGGTGTGGTGCTGTTGCTCGGTCACCCGCTCGATGGCGACGTGTTGCTGGCGCACATCCGTGAAACCGCGGACCAGACTGTCGTGAAAAAACCGACCACCTACAGCATCGTCGGTGCCGGTTCGCAGATCCTTCGGGACCTGGGCGTACGCAAAATGCGCTTGATGTCTGCGCCAATGAAATTTAATGCGATATCCGGTTTCGATCTGGAAGTTGTAGAATACGTGCCCTCCGAATAATGACCGGTTGTTTCCAGTCCTTTATTCGCGGCTAACACATCACCGAGGGACGCGTAGAAAACGCGTCCCGGCTCTTTAAGAGATCTAACGAATGACCCTGAAGACCATCGAAGGTACCTTCATCGCCCCTAAAGGCCGCTACGCTTTGGTAGTGGGCCGTTTCAACAGCTTCGTCGTTGAAAGTCTGGTCAGCGGTGCAGTTGATGCCCTGGTTCGCCACGGCGTAAGCGAAAGCGACATCACCATCATCCGCGCGCCTGGCGCCTTCGAAATCCCGCTGGTTGCGCAGAAAGTCGCTCAGAAGGGCGAATACGCGGCAATCATCGCCCTGGGCGCGGTCATTCGTGGCGGCACTCCGCATTTCGAATACGTGGCGGGCGAATGCACCAAGGGCTTGGCCCAGGTGTCCATGGAGTTCGGCGTTCCAGTCGCATTTGGCGTGCTGACCGTTGATTCCATCGAGCAAGCCATCGAACGTTCCGGCACCAAGGCCGGTAACAAAGGTGCCGAAGCTGCCCTGTCCGCTCTGGAAATGGTCAGCCTGCTGGCGCAGTTGGAGGCCAAGTGATTAGCGACGAAAGCGATCGTTTCAACCCGCGCGAACCGCGTCCAACGGACGCCGGCAAGCCTTCGAAAAGTGAAAAGCGCCGCGCTGCCCGTCAGTTGGCGACTCAAGCGTTGTATCAGCGCCACATGGCCAGTACTTCGCTGAACGAAATCGAAGCGCAGTTTCGCGTCGACAACGATTTCACCTTCGCCGATGCCAGCTACTTCCACGACATCCTGCACGGTGTCCCGGCCAGTCTGACCGAGATCGACACTGCGTTGGCGCCGTGCCTGGACCTGACCATCGAAGAGCTGGATCCGGTTGAACTGTGCGTACTGCGCCTGTCCACCTGGGAACTGCTCAAGCGCGTCGACGTGCCGTACCGCGTTGTGATCAACGAAGGGATCGAACTGGCGAAAGTCTACGGTTCCACCGACGGCCACAAATTCGTCAACGGTGTACTCGACAAGCTGGCCCCGCGTCTGCGTGAAGCTGAAGTGAAGGCGTTCAAGCGCTAACAAGCGCTTGCAGCTGCCATGGGCGAGTTTGAGCTGATCCGCAATTTCTTCGCCGCCGCGCCTTGTGCGCAAGGCGGCGAAGGCGTTGCCCTCGGGATCGGCGATGACTGCGCCTTGCTGGCGGTTCCCCCCGGGGAGCAGTTGGCGATTTCCACCGACACGCTGGTTGCCGGCGTGCATTTCGCAGATCCTTGCGATCCGTTTCTGCTCGGTCAGCGTTCGCTGGCTGTGGCCGTCAGCGATCTGGCTGCCATGGGCGCCACCCCCGTTGCATTTACCCTTGCCCTGACCTTGCCGACGGTGACCGCCGATTGGCTGGACGCCTACGCCCGTGGGTTGAACCTCATGGCGCAGTGCTGTGGTGTGGCGTTGGTGGGCGGTGATACCACCCGTGGACCGCTGAGCCTGACCATGACTGTGTTCGGTCGGGTGCCGGCCGGCAAGGCGTTGACCCGCAGCGGTGCGCAACCCGGCGACTTGCTCTGCGTGGGCGGTGAGTTGGGCAATGCGGCGGGTGCCTTGTCGCTGGTGCTGGGTCAGCGCACGGCTGAAGCCGCCATCGCCGATCCATTGCTGGCCCACTACTGGTCGCCGCAGCCGCAACTGGCGTTGGGTCAGGCGCTGCGTGGCAAAGCCACCTCGGCGCTGGATATCTCCGATGGCTTGCTCGCTGACTGTGGGCATATCGCCCTGGCGTCGAAGGTCGGCATTCAAGTTGAACGGGACCGATTGCCGCTGTCGAACGCTCTAGTGGCCTTCCTCGGTCAATCGGCCGCCGAAGAGGCAGCGCTGAGCGGCGGGGACGATTACGTGCTGGCCTTCACCCTACCGTCCGTCGAGTTGCCTGCATTGCTGGCCGACGGTTGGCCGATCCACGTGGTCGGCAGAGTAGAAGCCGGGCAGGGCGTGACGCTGCTGGATGCCGTCGGGCAAGACATCACCCCGCAAACCCGGGGTTATCAACATTTTCGGGAGACACCGTGACAGATCATCCCAAACAGGTCCCGGCGGAATTCGTACCGCCTTCGGTCTGGCGCAATCCCTGGCATTTCCTGGCGTTCGGCTTCGGCTCGGGCACCTTGCCAAAAGCACCGGGCACCTGGGGTTCGTTAGTTGCGCTACCCTTTATCCCGTTGTGGCAGATGTTGCCCGACTGGGGTTACTGGCTGATGCTCGGCGTCACCATGCTGTTCGGCTTCTGGCTGTGCGGCAAGGTTGCCGACGATTTGCGGGTACACGACCACGAAGGCATCGTCTGGGACGAAATGGTCGGGATGTGGATCACCCTGTGGCTGGTGCCGGAAGGGTGGTACTGGTTGCTGGCGGGGTTCCTGGTGTTCCGCTTCTTCGACATTCTCAAGCCTTGGCCGATCCACTGGATCGACCGGCATGTGCACGGTGGCGTCGGGATCATGCTCGATGACGTACTGGCAGGCGTGTTTGCGTGGTTGGCGATGCAAGGGCTGGTATGGATTTTCGCCTGACGGGCGAAACAGGGGACTAGGGATGGCTCGACGCTGGTTGGCTGTGATGGTGTTCGCCATGCTTTGCCCGTTCGCCCAAGCGGGCGATCCCACGCCGACGCCGTCCGTGATTTACCTGGCCAGCGAAGACTGGGAAGACTACACCTCCGCTGACGGTCATGGCCTGGGGTGGGACGTGCTGCGGGAAGTGTTCGAGCCTGCCGGCGTCAAACTGGACATTCGAACCGAGCCTTACACGCGCTCCGTAGGTCTGGCTCAGCGCCGCGAAGTGGATGCCTGTGTCGGCTCCTACCGCGACGAGACCAGCGATCTGCTTTATCCGCGCTGGAACTTCGATACCGATCACATCTATGCCCTGGGTCTGGCGAGCAATCCTGCGCCGACCCCGGAGACGCTGGGTAACTATCGACTGGCCTGGGTCCACGGCTACGACTATCAGGATTACCTGCCCAACGTACGGCGATATAACGAAGTCATTCGGCGCACCGGAATTCTATCGATGCTGACCCGCAACCGCGCCGACTACTACATCGACGCGCTGACCGAAGTGGACTATGTCCTCAAGTGGGCCAAGGATCCTTCGCAGTTTCGTCGCACCCATATCGCGGAATTGCCGCTGTACCTGTGCTTTGCCGATACTTCCAAGGCCCGAACCTTGATGGCGTTGTTCGATGAGCGCATGGAGCTGCTGGTGAAAAGCGGCCGGTTGAAGCCCATCTTCGAACGCTGGAAACAGCCTTATCCGTTTGCCCCGAACTGACAACAAGTCCTGTAGCAGCTGGCGACGCCTGCGTTCGGCGGCGAAGCCGTCGTAAATTCGGGCACCAAGGTGTATCCGGCTGACCGAGTCGTCAGGTTTGACGACGGCTTCGCCGCCGAACGCAGGCTTCGCCAGCTGCTACAGGGCGTGCGCAGACCGGGCTTCAAGCGCTTGAGATCTAACTTTTTGATCGTTATGCCCCATAATTCAGCCTAAGCGTCTGCAGGAACCTGCTGTTACAATGCCGCCTCTGCGAATCTCCAGTACTTATTGATCAGGAGCACACCGGTGCCTGTCGTTTTTGTCGCCGCTTCCAAGCTGCCAACGCCTTTTGCGCAATTCACCATGCACGGCTTTCTCGATGAAGAAAACGGGCGCGAGCACGTGGTGCTGAGCCTGGGTGAGTTCGCCGACGGTGCCCCGGTACTCGGCCGGTTGCACTCCGAATGCCTGACGGGCGATGCCTTGTTCAGCCAGCGTTGCGACTGCGGCTCGCAACTCGAGGCCGCCTTGCAGGCCGTCGCCCGTGAAGGCCGTGGCGTTTTGCTTTACCTGCGCCAGGAAGGCCGTGGCATTGGCCTGCTGAACAAAATCCGCGCCTATGAGTTGCAGGATGGTGGCGCCGACACCGTTGAAGCCAACGAACGTCTGGGCTTTGCCGCCGACCAGCGTGACTACGCCATGTGCCTGCCGATGCTGGAACACTTGGGCGTGAAATCCCTGCGTCTGATGACCAACAATCCGCGCAAGGTCAAAGCCTTGACCGACATGGGCATCGTGGTCGCCGAGCGCGTGCCGCTGCACACCGGCCACAACCCGCACAACAAACTCTACCTGGCCACCAAGGCCAGCAAGCTCGATCACATGATGGGCAACGAGCATCAGGGCGAGGCAGACCGGGCGTGACGCGTGGTCAAGTACGGCGGCGATTGTCTTTCAGTTGGTGGCAATACCTGGCTTTGGCCTTGCTGCCACTGTTCGTGATCAATGGCGTGTTCGGCCAGGGCGAGGCGATTTTGCCAGTGCTGGCGATGCCATTGTTCATCGCCGGTGTCGCCTCGATGTTTGTCAGCCTGAAGTTTTTTGGTGGCTACAAGCACGCGCTGATCGCCACCCAGAAAGCCCTCGACACCCCTGAGGAACCCGCCGCCTGGATCACCCTGGCGGCCAAACGCCGCACGGCGTTGCTGGTCGCCGGCCTACCGGCGTGGATCGGTGCGTTGGCGGTGTTCGTCGGCCTCGAAGCGGTGCCGTTGGTGTTGCTGGCGCTGTCGACCACGGTGTTGTTCTACCTCTACCGTATTCCGCGTCAACTCGGCTGATGTTTCGTATATGGCTGGCGGTGTTGCTGCTGGTCATCAGCAGCTCGGCGGCTGCGGTCGAGCGCGTTGTCAGCCTCGCGCCGTCTCTCTCTGAAATCGTTGTCGAACTGGGCTCCGCGGACCTTTTGGTCGGCGTGCTGGATGCCGGTGAGCGTCCTGTCGAACTCAAAGGTCTTCCATCGGTTGGCCGCTACGGCCAGTTGGACATGGAACGGTTGCTCAGCCTCAAACCCGATTTGCTGCTGCTCTGGCCTGGCAGCGTTGGCCCGGCCCAGCGTGAGCAGCTCAAGCGACTGAACATCCCCACCTATGTCGCCGAACCCCACAACCTCGAACAACTGACTGCGCAGCTCGAAGCGATTGCTACGCAGCTCGGTCGGCCTCAGCGTGGCGTTGCATTGGCCGCGCAATTACGCCAACGACTGGATGTGCTGCGCCAGCGTTATCGCCGGGATGAACCGTTGCGGGTGTTTTATCAAGTATGGGATCGACCGCTGTACACCGTTGGCGGCGGGCAGATCATCAGTGATGCGCTGCAGGTGTGCGGGGCGCGGAATGTGTTCGCCGACCTGACATTGCCGGCGCCGCAGGTCAGCGTCGAGGCGGTTTTACAGCGTGATCCCGAGGTGATTCTGGCCAGTGATCAAGCGCAGCTGGAGGCGTGGAAAGCCTGGCCGCAGGTGGCGGCGGTGTCGCAAGGGCGGTTGCTGTTGGTGACGGATAAGGGGCTGGAACGGCCGAGTGGGCAGATGATCGAAGCGACGGCCAAACTTTGCCAAATTATTGCGCCTTCACGCTGATCGTTCCCACGCTCCGCGTGGGAATGCCGCCATGGACGCTCCGCGTCCGCTTTGGATGTGACGCAGAGCGTCACGGGATGCATTCCCACGCGGAGCGTGGGAACGATCGTGGCTCAGAACTCCGGCGTCCAGGTCACCCCAAACATCCACGCCCGACCTTCCTCGCGATACCCATACTGACTGCCGTCATGGCTGTACAACGCCCGGCTGTACCCCTTGTCCAGCAAGTTATCGACCTTCAGCTCAAGCTTGATCTCGCGATTCAACTCCCAGCTACTACGCAACCCCAGCAACGCATACCCGCCCAACGGCTGCTGATTGTTCTCATCGTCATAGCTGCTGCTCACCGCTTGCCAGCTGGCGCCGAGGCCGAGCCGGTCGAACTGTCGATCGAGGTCCAGGCTCAAGGTCCGCCGTGCTCGACGCGCCAGGGTGTGGCCGCTGTCGCGATCCCTTGGGTCGATGATTGCCACGCCGAGGTTGCTCTGCCAGCCGAACAGTTCCTGCTTCAGAGCCGCTTCGAACCCGTTGATGCGTGCCGAGGCAACGTTCTGCGGCCGTGAGTTGCTGCCGAAAATAATCGCGTCTTCAAGGTCGGTGCGATACAGCGAAGCTTCGATGCGGCTGGTCTCGGTCAATTGACTGCGCCATTGCAGTTCGTAGCTTTTCGAGGTTTCCGGCTTCAGGTCCGGGTTGCTGAAATCCGGGTAATACAAGTCATTGAACGTCGGTGCGCGAAAGCCTTCGCTGTAGGTCAGCAGCACATCGTTGTCCGGGTTCAACGGCAGGGTGAAAGTACCGCTCCAGCTGTTCTGGCTGCCGAACTGCTGGTTCTGGTCGCGGCGCAGGCCCAGTTCCGTGGAGAAACTGTCCGCCTGATAGCGATGCTGGATAAATGCCGCGCGGTTCCAGCGGCTGTCTTCGTCGAACGGGGTGCTGCTGTTGATCCGGTCTTCGTACCAGTCGCCGCCGAGGATCAGGCTGTTGCGCTCATTCAGCGTCAGGTCGTTTTGCCAGTTCACCGAATCACGGTAAGTATTGAACACACTGCGTTCATGGCTGAGCTTGTCCAGGGTCTTCTCGCGGTTCTCGCTGTGACCGAATTCGACGCGGGTTTTCCAGAGGTCGTTGACCTGGGCATCGACGTAACTGCTGATGCTGCTCACGGCAAAGTCACTGTAAGGCTGTTGCTGCAGCGATTCAAAGGTTGTCGTGTCGAAGCGCCCGAACGGATTATCGAACTCGCTTTTGCCACGGTTATCCAGCACGTTGGCGCCGATTTCGATGTCATCGGTGAGGGCGTGGCTCAGGCTCAAACTCACTGACTTGTTACGGTACTCATCGTGATCGCCATCGCTGGGATAGGACGCGTGGGTGCGATTGATGCCGGCGGTTTCATCGAGGCTGGCGCCGAGGTTGAAGCGGGTTTTCTCATCGCCGCCGGATAATCCGAGGCTGCGCTCCCAAGTCTGGTTGCTGCCAAACCCCACGTGCATACGTGGCTGCAAGCCTTGTTCGCCGCCACGGCGAGTGAAAATCTGAATCACCCCGCCAATCGCATCACTGCCGTAAATCACCGACCGGGAGCCGCGCAGCACTTCCACGCGCTCGACCTGTTCAATGTTGATGTGTTGCAGGTTGCTGTCGCCGGAGGTCGAGTTGCCGATGCGCTGACCGTCCACCAGCACCAGGCTCTGCGCCGACTTGGTCCCGCGAATGTAAATCCCCGGCAGGCTGCCACGCCCGCCGGTTTGTCCGACTTGCACGCCCGGTACGCGACTCAGCAAGTCCGTGACGCTGTTCGGTTGCAGGCGGTCGATGTCTTCGCGGGTGAACACGGTGTTGGCGGCGCTGCTGTCGTTGCGTGCTTCGACCTGGCGGTTGGCGCTGATCAACACTTCGGGGAGTTTCAGGGCTTGATCGCGCTCGAAGGTGTCAGCCAGGAGTTGGCCGGCCGGCAGCAGGGTCAGCGTCAGGGCGAGGGGGGAGAGTTTCATCGGCAGTCCGTTGGTGCTTAAAGCGAACACAAATTTTGAAAGGCACAGAAACCACTGTGGGAGCGAGCTTGCTCGCGATGACGGTGTGTCAGTCAACGAATATGTCGACTGTCAGGCCGCTATCGCGAGCAGGCTCGCTCCCACAGGGTGATGCGTTTAAATATTTAGCAGTGTCAGGCGTTCACGCACCGAAGCTTCGATCCCGGCCTCATCCAGCCCACACTCGGCCAGCATTTGCGCAGGCTTCGCGTGCTCGACGTAACTGTCCGGCAAGCCCAGGTGCAGAATCGATTTGAGGATGTTTTCCCGCGCGAGGAACTCGCTGACTGCGCCACCGGCGCCGCCCATGATCGCGTTTTCTTCGATGGTCACCAGCAACTCGTGGCTGCCAGCGATTTCACGAACCAATTCCTCATCCAGCGGTTTGACGAAACGCATGTCGACCACGGTCGCATCCAGCTTCTCGGCGACTTTCAGCGCCTCGGCCAGTTGCACGCCGAATACCAGCAGGGCGACTTTGCTGCCCTGGCGACGGACCACACCTTTGCCGATTTCGATCGGTTGCAGGTCTTTTTCGATCGTCGCGTTCGGGCCGGAGCCACGCGGATAACGCACCGCCGCCGGGCCGTTGAACAAGTGCCCAGTGGTGAGCATTTTGCGCAGTTCGTTTTCGTCGCTCGGGGTCATCACCAGCATGCCGGGGATGCAACGCAGGAACGACAGGTCGAAGCTACCCGCATGTGTCGGGCCGTCTTCGCCCACCAGGCCTGCGCGGTCGATGGCGAACAGCACGTCGAGGTTTTGCACCGCGACGTCATGAATCAGTTGGTCGTAACCGCGTTGCAGGAAGGTCGAATAGATCGCCACCACTGGTTTTGCGCCTTCGCAGGCCATGCCGGCGGCGAAAGTTACGGCGTGTTGCTCGGCAATCGCCACGTCGAAGTAACGCAGCGGGAAGCGCTCGCTGAACGCCACCAGATCGGAGCCTTCTTTCATCGCCGGGGTGATGCCCACCAGACGCGGATCAGACGCGGCCATGTCGCACAGCCATTCGCCAAATACGCCGGAATACTTCGGCCCACCGGATTTCTTCGGCGCAGCGGCCGGAGCATCAACAGGTTCAAGCTTGGTGATGGCGTGGTAACCGATCGGGTCGACTTCCGCCGGGGCGAAGCCTTTGCCTTTTTTGGTGACGACATGCAGGAACTGCGGGCCTTTCAGATCGCGCATGTTGCGCAGGGTGGCGATCAGGGTCGGCAGGTCGTGGCCATCGATCGGGCCGATGTAGTTCCAGCCCAGCTCTTCGAACAGCGTGCCGGGAACCAGCATGCCTTTTGCGTATTCTTCGGTACGACGGGCGATTTCCCAGGCGCCGGGCAGGCGCGACAGGACCTTTTTGCTGCCTTCACGCATGCTCGCGTAAGTGCGGCTGGAAAGGATCTTCGCCAGATAATTCGACAGCCCGCCGACGTTGCGCGAGATCGACATGTCGTTGTCGTTGAGGATCACCAGCATGTTGGCGTTCACTTCCGGCGCATGATTCAACGCCTCGAACGCCATGCCCGCGGTCAGTGCGCCGTCGCCGATCACGGCAATGGCCTTGCGATCACTGTTTTGCAGGCGGGCGGCAATCGCCATGCCCAGCGCTGCGCTGATCGAGGTGCTGGAGTGGCCGACGCCAAAGGTGTCGTACTCGCTCTCGGAACGACGCGGGAAGGCTGCGACGCCGTCCTTTTGGCGCAGGGTGCCCATGCGCTCGCGACGTCCGGTGAGGATTTTGTGCGGATAGGCCTGATGACCCACGTCCCACACCAGCCGGTCGTCCGGGGTGTCGAAGACGTAATGCAACGCGATGGTCAGCTCGATGACGCCCAGGCCTGCACCGAAATGCCCGCCGGTCTGACCGACCGTGTAGAGCAATTCCAGGCGCAACTCATCGGCCAGGGTTTCCAGCTCGGCTTCGCCTAACCGGCGCAGGCCGTCCGGCGTGTTGGCACGGTCGAGCAGGGGCGTGGTCGGGCGCTTGCGGGGAATCTCATGAAACGTCGTGGGCATCAGGCGAATCGTTATAGGTATAAAAGATGCGGCAGTTTACCTGATGCATCGCCCCCTGCCCACGCGTTGGTTTTAACTTGGCGGATACGCCGTCAGCTGCGCCGTTCGACGATGTAGCGGGCCAGATCGCGCAATGGCTCGGCTGCCGCGTCAAACGGTCGCAGCGCGTGCAGGGCCTGATCGCGCAGTTCCAGGGCGTAGGCCTTGGCCGCGTCGAGGCCGAGCAGGGCCGGGTAGGTCGGCTTGTCACGAGCGATGTCGGCGCCCTGGCGTTTGCCGAGGGTTTCGGTATCGCTTTCGACGTCGAGAATGTCGTCCTGCACCTGGAAGGCCAGGCCGATGGCCTGCGCATACGTCTGCAAGGACTTCAGTTCGTCTTTCTCGGCTCGGCCGCTGGCGAGCGCGCCGAGTTTGACGCTGGCCTCGATCAGCGCGCCGGTCTTGTGCCGGTGCATGTATTCGAGGGCTTTCTGATCGAGCTTCAAACCGACCGAACCGAGGTCGATGGCCTGACCGCCGACCATGCCGGCCGGGCCTGCGGCCAATGCGAGAGCTCTGACCATTTGCAAGCGGATTTCAGCGTCAGAATTGCTCAGGCGCGGGTCGAGCAGGGCGCTGAACGCCAGGCTCTGCAAGCCGTCACCGGCCAGGATCGCGCAGGCCTCATCGAATTTCTTGTGCGTCGTCGGCTGGCCACGACGCAGATCGTCGTCGTCCATGGCCGGCAAATCGTCGTGGACCAGGGAATAAGCGTGAATCAGCTCCACCGCGCACGCCGCGCCGTTGGCTTGCTCAGCCTTGCCGCCGAGCGCTTCGCACGCCGCGTAGGCCAGCAGCGGACGCACCCGTTTGCCGCCATTCATCACGCTGTAGCGCATGGCTTCGTACAAGCGCGCGAGCTCAGGGCTCGGCGCGTTGAACAGGGTTTCCAGCGCCGCGTTGACGCGGGCCTGGCTGGTCGCCGAATACGCTGCAATCATTCTGGCTGATCCGCGTCGAAGGGTTCCTCGGCCAACTCGCCATCACGCTCGAGCAGCACTTGAACCTTTTGCTCGGCCTGGGCCAGCGCCGCCTGGCAATCGCGGGTCAGACCGATGCCCTGCTCGAAAGCCGTCAGCGAGTCTTCCAGCGACAATTCGCCGTTCTCCAGTCGCTCCACCAGCGTTTGCAGGTCAGCGAGGGATTGTTCGAAATCCAGTGCAGCTTTTTTGCGGGCCATGGCGGCTATTTCCGGTTGACGTTAAACCGGCGCGACACTAGCAGACATGGGGGTTATGGGCAAATGAGGGCGGGTGTTTGAGCCTTGGTCCCAAGTTGAAATAACCCCTGTGGCGAGGGAGCTTGCTCCCGCTGGGTCGCGCAGCGGCCCCAAACCATTCACCAAAGTTATTTCAGGAATACTGTATTCAGCAATTCGCGACTGCTGCGCAGCCGAGCGGGAGCAAGCTCCCTCGCCACAAAGGGATGTCGCTTCCGTGAGTGATGGGGATTATTCGGCTCATTCCGTGAGCCGAATAAACTCGCTATTCGGCTCACGGACTCAAATGTGCGTGATTCCTACCGCAAATGTAGATGTATCCGATTGTTAAAAAAGTGCCGAATGGCTAACCTTCGCGCCTTCTACGACCCAATAGTCACGGGTCTTTCTGACGAAACGCAGTTTTTGGATCTGTAACGCGCCGAGGATCGGGCGCAAGGTTTCGTTATGCATGGCAGGAGGCGTCACATGCGTTCATTTCTTCTAGTGCTGATGGCGTGGGTCTGCACGACCGCTGCCTGGGCCGAGCCGACGGCTGAGCTGTCGGAACCGGCCGGCGGCTGGCGCTACAACGGTTTGCTGGACCGCAGCGAATACCCTCAAGTGGCCTATCCGACTCCGCCCATCGACCGGGGCGTGCAGCGTAATCGCACGATGATTCAAGGCCAGCTCAAGGCCATCGGCACGCAACGCGGGCCGCATACGCTGGCGGTCAACGGCAATCCCCTCAATCTGTACACCGACGACCAAGGGCGTTTCGCCCGGCCGTATGCGTTCGGTGCGGGTTCCAACAGCGTCGAAGTGCGCAGTGCCGAAGGCAAATCCCTCAAACGCGTCCAATTCTATGAAGCCAACAACCTGCGCACGCCGGCACGGATTCGCGTGGTGCTGGGTTGGGACGATCCGAAAGCCGAACTTGATCTGCACATCGTTACTCCCGACGGTCAGCATGCATTCTGGGCTCACCCGGCGATGAGCAACGGTGGCGGCCTGGACCCGGACGGCGTCGATGGCCCCGGCCCGGAAATGTTCACCATGACCGCGCCGATGCATGGAACCTATCTGGTTTACGTGAACTATTGGGGCAACTTCGGCAGCGGCGGCTATAACTTCGATGAGACCAGCAACCAGAACGAGGTGATCACCTCGCAAATCAACCTGGTGCTCAACGAAAACACCGTCGACGAAAAACGCGAGACCTTCATCGTGCCCCTGCGGGCCATCGGTGACCTGCTGCTGGTCAAGACTTTCAACTATTAAGCATCCCGCTCCACGGATGAATTGGGTTTTGTTAAATGAGCGATAACACTGTTACTCCGGCCGCCGAAGCACCTGCTGCAAAACCTTCTCGGCGCTGGCCGTTGCTGTTGGGCGGGCTGATCCTGGTGGCTGGCGTGGCGGCCGGGCTTGGCTGGTTCATGCACAAACCCAAGGCGCCACCGGCAGAATTGGCCAGTGACAAACTGGGTATGAGCCGACCGGACGGTTTGCTCGAAACCCATTCCTTGAGCCAATTGCCCAAGGACTTGCTGGCCGTGCCGTTCCTCAAGGAAACCCTGACCGAAGATTTCGTCTTCTATTACGAAGCGCATGCCGATCGCCTTGGCTTGATCGGCAGTCTGCGGCGGATCATTTACGAACATGACTTGAAGTTGCAGGACAGCCTGATCGAGCAGCTTTTCGATCAACCGGCGGACGTGGCGCTGTGGCGCGGGGCGGATGGTCGGCTCAAGGATTTCCTGTTGGTGATGGATCGCGGTGGGCTGGCCAAGGTGCTGGAGCCGCTGGCCAAGGTCACGCTGGATGATACGCAGCTGACACAACTCGGTGACATCAAGGTCGCCGGCGATACGGTGCCGCTGTATCAGCTCACCTACAACAACAGCAAAGCGCTGCTGTTTGCCTCTCATGGCGACAAGCTGGTGGTGCTGTCCAATCCGTCGAAACTGTACGACAACAGTAATGGCCCCATCGATGAGCCTGGGATGGTTTCGACTCAATCGCTGGAAGCGTTGCTCGGCGGTCAGAAACTCTTCCCTGAAGCCTTCGGCCTGCCACCGCGCGCGCCGGAAGTCAAACAACGCCTTTCGGTCAATTCCAGCGTACTGGCCATGGGTTACCAGCGTTTCATCCCGAACTTCGCCGGCCTGCGCTTCGACATGGACGACAAGGGCTGGCACAGCTTCCTCGCCATGGAGGAGCTGGACAACCAGCCGGACTTCGATTTCAAACCGATCTGGCAGGCCATGCCGATGGGCGCCAGCGCCTGCGTGGCCTTGCCGCTCGCCGCCGAACAACAGAAGCCGCTGCTGGTGAAACTCGGCGCCGACGAAGCCGTGGCCCAGGCGCTGACCGAACACATGGCCGGTGCCGCCGGCCTGTGCTGGTACGCCGATTCTCGGTTGTATACGCCGTTGCTGGTGGCCAGCCTGAACGATGATGACAGCGCCAAACTTGACGGTGACTTGGGCAGCCTGTTCGGTTCGATGGTCGGTGCCTACGAAGGCAACGTTGAAGAACACGCGTTCCCGGTGGTCGAGAAACAGGAAGGCCAAAGTCATCAGTGGCAGCGCCAGGTCAGCTCCAACTTCGGTCCTTATAAAGCCAAGGATGCCGAGAATCCTGATGCGATCACCGGCAAGGCGTTCATGAAAGTGAGCCTGGCGCGTCACGGTTCGACGCTGCTGTTCTCCCTCGACGACAAGCTCGTGGACAAGGCGCTCGGCACCCTCGACAAACGCTTCCCGCCAATGGCCGACGTGGTGCCGAAAGACCTGCTGATGCCGGTGTATTTCGGCCCGGATGCGATGGCGCAACTGATGCAGCAGGAAACCCTCGACAGCCTGCCGCAGGACATGGAGCCGGTGTTTTACAACGCCGCGCAAACCTACCTGATCCCGAAACTGCGCAAGCTCGGCGGCTACGGCAAGTACGCCCTGACCTTGCCCGAGGGCAGTGAACCCGACGGCCATTGGCAGTGGCTGCCGCTGGAATGGAAAGCCCTGTGACCGCACTCATCCGAGGCCTCGGCCTGCTGGCGATGTTGCTGGGCAGTCGGGTATTTGCCACTGAAGCCGCGCCGCTGGATCCGCAGCAATCCCAGGTGTTTCGCGCCTGGTTCGTGCGCATCGCCCAGGAACAACTGACCCAAGGCCCAAGCCCGCGCTGGTATCAGCAGGACTGCGCCGGGCTGGTGCGTTTCGCTGCCAACGAAGCACTGAAAGTCCATGACGATAAATGGCTGCGCAGCAATGGCCTGTCCAACCGCTACCTGCCGCCGGAGTTGCAGTTAAGTGAAGCCCAGCGCGGCCTCGCCCAGCAATGGCAACAGGGCGGCGGCAAGGTCGGGCCGTACGTCAACGCGATCAAACTGATTCAGTTCAACAGCCATCTGGTCAGTCGGGATCTGGCGCAAGCCCGGCCCGGCGACCTGATGTTTTTCGATCAGGGCGACGACCAGCACCTGATGATCTGGATGGGCCGCTACATCGCCTATCACACCGGCACCACCACCCCCACTGACAACGGCATGCGATCCGCGAGCCTGCAGCAACTCATGACATGGAAGGACACCCGATGGATACCCGACGCAGCCAACCCCAACTTCATCGGCGTCTATCGACTGAACTTTCTCTCCCAATGATCGGTGCCCGCATGTTGCGTTTTCTGCCTTTGCTGTTGGTCCTGGTGCTGCCTTTTTCGGCGGTCAACGCCGAAGACACCGTCGAGCCGAGCGGCTACACGCCGGTGGCCGGTGAAAGTTTTTTCCTGCTGGCCGACAGCAGTTTCGCCAGCGACGAACAGGCGATGGTGCGCCTCGAAGCGCCGGGCCGCGACTATCGCCGGTTCCGCATGGAACCATACGGCGGCGCCGACATTCGGGTGTATCGCATCGACAAACCGCTGGATTTCCTCAAACGCCAGAAGAACCTGCACCGGGTGGTCAGTGACGGTCAATTCAAGGGCGAAGGCCTGTCGAACACCCTCGCGTACCTGTGGGACAACTGGTACCGCAAATCCCGTCGGGTGATGCAGCGGGCGTTTTCCTACGAGTCGCGTAAACAAGTCACCGAGGAAGTGCCGGAACTGAAGATGGGCAGCGCGATTGCCGCGCCAACGCCTTACGACGCACAACCGCAATTCGCACTGATTCCGGGCCTGCCCGTTGTCAATCAGTTCCGTTATCCGCTGTGGCAAGCCAAGCCGATCCAGCCGCCTGAAGGTGTGAACCTCGCCGGTTCTTCCAGCGAGTTCGTCAGCGTCGCGCCGGGCAACGTGTACATCCCGTTGGGCAACTTGAAACCGGGCCTGTACCTGGTGGAAGCGTTGATCGGCAAGTACCGCGCAACCACCATGGTTTTTGTCTCCAATACCGTGGCCGTGAGCAAGATTGCCGGTGATGAACTGGTGGTCTGGGCCGCGCGCAAACACGAAGGCAGTTCGGTGCCAAAAGTGAATGTGCTGTGGACCGATGGCCTCGGCGTGATGAGCAGTGGCGCCACCGATACCGATGGTTTGCTGCGCCTGAAACACGTCAGCCCGGAGCGTTCGTTCGTGATCGGCGAGGACGAAGAGGGCGGGGTGTTTGTCTCCGAGAACTTCTATTACGACAGCGAAATCTACGACACCAAACTCTATGCCTTCACTGACCGGCCGCTGTATCGGCCGGGGGATTGGGTGTCGCTGAAAATCGTCGGCCGCGAGTTCAAGAACGCGCGCGATTCGGTGTTGCCGACTGCGGCAGACGTCAACGTGACCGTGCTCGATGCCACCGGCACTGCGCTGCAATCGTTGGCGCTGAAACTCGATTCAAAAGCGGGCACTCAAGGCCGTTTCCAGTTGCCGGACAACGCCGTGGCCGGCGGTTATGAACTGCGTTTCAGCTACAAGGACCAGGCCTACAGCAGTGCCTTCCGGGTTGCCGAATACATCAAACCGCATTTCGAAATCTCGCTGAACCTGGCCAAGCAGGATTACCGCACCGGCGAACCGGTGAAGGGCAATCTGGTGCTGCTGTACCCGGACGGCAAACCCGTGGCTGACGCCAAGTTGACCCTGAGCCTGCGCGCCCAGCAACTGTCGATGGTCGACAACGAACTGCAATATCTCGGGCAATTCCCGGTGGAACTGACCAGTACCGAACTGACCACCGATTCCAAAGGCAACGCGACTCTCGACTTGCCCGCCGCCGAGAAACCGAGCCGTTACATGCTCACCGTTTTCGCCAGCGATGGCGCGGCGTATCGGGTCAAGACCACCAAGGAAATCCTCATCGACCGTGGCGCCGCAAGTTTCCGCTTGAGCGCGCCGCAGCGCTTCAGCGCAGTGGGCGACAAGGTTGCGTTCAGCTACGCCAACGAAGGCGGCAGCGAGGAGAGCAAAGCGGTCACGCCGGTAAGCTACAGTTGGGTGCGCCTGGAAGACCAGAGCACGGGCGAGGGCAAACTCGCCGCAACGGATAAAGGCTTCACCTTGGCCTTCGACCGTCCGGGCACCTACAACCTGACGTTGAAGGATGACCATGGCCGAGTCGTCGGCGCCACCGGCCATTCGGTCACTGGCGATGGCGTCAAAGCGGTGCCGGGCACGGTGGAAATCGTCCTCGACAAACCCGAGTACAAGGCGGGCGACGAAGCCCTGGCGTTGATCACTTTTCCTGAGCCAGTGAGCGATGCTCTGCTGTCGCTTGAGCGCGACAAAGTCGAGGCCACGGCGTTGCTGTCCAAGGGCGGCGACTGGCTGAAGATGGAAAAACTCAGCGACACCCAATACCGCGCGCGCATCCCGGTAAAGGATGACTTCGCGCCGAACCTGACATTCTCGGTGCTGTACACCAAGGGCGGTCAGTACAGCTTCCAGAACGCCGGCATCAAGGTGATTGCGCCGCAAATCGATGTGGCCATCTCCACCGATAAAGAGGCGTATCAGCCGGGCGATACTGTGTCGGTTGACCTGACCACCCAGTTCGCCGGCAAGCCGATTCCGGCGCACCTGACGGTCAGCGTGGTGGATGAAATGGTCTATGCGCTGCAACCGGAAGTCGCACCGACCATCGACCAATTCTTCTATCACCCGCGCCGCAACAACGTGCGCACCAGCGCCAGTCTGTCGTTCATCAGCTACGACGTTGCGTTGCCGGGCAGCCCTGGCGCACCGGGCAAAGCCAACCGCAGCGAACGGGGCGTGAAAGTGTTGGAGCGGCCGCGTCGTGAAGACGTCGACACCGCCGCGTGGCAGCCGGAATTGATCACCGACGCCAACGGCAAAACCCGCTTCACCTTCAAAATGCCGGACTCACTGACCCGCTGGCGCATCACTGCGCGGGCGATTGCCGATGACGGTCAGGTCGGGCAGAAGAAGCAGTTTCTGCGCTCGGAAAAACCGCTGTACCTGAAGTGGAGCGGCCCAACCAAATTCCGCAATGGCGACAAACCGGACCTCGGTGTGTTCGCGTTCAGCCAGGCGGAAAAACCGGTCAAGGCTGAGTTGGTGATTCATTACGGCGGCGCCGAGCAGCGCGTGCCGGTAACGCTGAACAACGGCATCAATTACATCGCGCTACCGGCGTTCGCACTGGCCTCTGGCGAGTGGACCGCCGAGCTGGTGCAGGACGGCAAAACCGCTGATGCACTGGCCGTGCACCTGACCGCGACCGGCGAAGGCTGGCAGGTCACGCAAAGCCAAAGCCTGGACGTGGCCAGCGGTGACACACCGCTGACCCTGCCGGCAGACGCCAGCGATATTCGCCTTCGTCTGGATGACAGTCCGCAAGCGCTGTTCCGTTCGGCGCTCGATGATTTGCTGAGCTATCCGTATGGCGGCGTTGAACAAACCGCTAGCCGTTTGCTGCCGCTGAGCATCGCGTCTCCGACCTTGTCGTCGAATCCGCAGATCCGCGATCGCTTGCGCCTGATCATGCAAAACAGCCGTCTGCGCCTGGTGCAAATGGCCGGGCCGTCGGCGAGTTTCACTTGGTGGGGCATGGACGGTGAACCGGATGCGTTCCTGACGGCCTATGCCTATTACGCCGATTGGCACGCCAGCAAAGCGCTGGAACTGAGCCTGCCGCCGGAGCATTGGCAGCGGGTGCTGGAGGTGTATTCGAAGCAGGCGAAAAACACACCGTTGTTGCAACGGGCGCTGATTTTGTCGTTCGCCAAGCAGATGCAATTGCCGGTGAACACGTTGCTCAGTGGGTTGATGGAAGATCTGGCGAAAGCCGGCGAGGGCAATGCCGCGAACCTGATGGAGGATGGCGAGGACAGCCTTGTCATGAGCGATCCGGATTCGGCGCTGGGATTGGCGGCGGCGCGTGTGTTGACCGCTTCCCTTGCCCGTCAGTCGAAGGTGGTTTTGCCCGACGCATTCAATCGTCAACTGCCGGATGCGCAACAGCGTCTGGCCGTCAGTTCTCAACCGTTTGCCGAAGCCTTGAATCTGTCGCTGCAACCCTTCGATCAGGCTCACGCTCAAGCGTTGTTGCAACGATTGCTGCCACAGCAATCGACCCTGGAACGCGCGTTGGCGCTGACTTGGTTGCAGCGCAGCATCGAGCAGGCATCGCCGACCATCGCACTGGCGCCGGGTGAAGGCTGGAAAAAACAACACGGTGATACCGGTGAAATGTATTGGACGTGGCAGGGTGCTGCGCCAGTGCCTGCAGTGTTGTCGTTATCCGGGACTCAAGAGCGCCCATTGCGCGCCGCGCTGAGCTTCCAGACCAAGCAGCCGTCGATTGATCCGATGGCTGTGACCATCACCCGTCGTTTGTCGCGATTGGTGCCGGGTGACGAAGCGTTCACCTTCAAGCTCGAAGCGGTTGGCACCAAGCCGTTGTCCAGTGACAGCCTGTACCTGGACGAAGTGATCATCACCAGCAAAGCCGCGAAACCGCTGCGCTACGGGATGATCGAAGTGCCGCTGCCACCGGGTGCCGATGTCGAGCGCACGACCTGGGGCATCAAGCTCATGGGCAAGGCCGGCACCGAACCGACCGCGCTGGAGAAAGCGCGTTTCGAACCGGGGCAGATGGCTTACGCGATTCCGGTGGATGCCTTGAGCGGCGAATTGCGTCTGCGTCATCTGGTGCGTTTCTCACAGAAGGGCCAGTTCAATCTGCCGCCGGTGCGTTTCACCCAGGTCTACGCGCCACAACATCAGGCCCAGGAACAGAAGCCGGCCCTCGGCCAGGTCACGGTCAACTGACATGACTCGCCCGCTGGTCTGGTGGCTGCTGTGTTTGATTCCTGCGTTGGCGACAGCGCAGGACGAGCCGCTGCGTCTGGGCTTCAAGGGTGAGTTGATTTCGTTGAGCCCGACTCAGGTGATTTCCCGCGAGCCGATGCCTGCTGATTTGCAGGCGCCATTGGGCAGTTTGTGGAAGTTGTTCGTTTACGGCTGGCTGGTGGATACCGGCGCTCGTGAGCCTGCGTATGAATGTCGCGGGCAGTCGAAAGAGGAAGTTTATTGCTGCACTGCGGGCGGCAAGATTGAGCGCGATCAGGCGCTGGTGAAGTCGTGCGGTTTGTACTTTGAGCCTGCGCGATTGGGTATTTCTGCTGCTGGCTGGAGGGAATATTGGCAGGCTCGGCAGGCGCCAGAATGGTTACTTAACTTGCCCTCGTTGCAGCCTTCGACGCGAGTGTCGGTGGCGGAGTTGCTGAAGGTGCTGGCCGTAATGCCGGCACAGGATCAGGCGCGGCGGGTGTTGCTCGATGTGGTGTTGAACGCCGCTGACGGCAATGTCGTCGGCGAACTCGGTGGCCGATTGCGGGTGAAAACCTGGAGCTGGCTGGGGGATCAGGATCCGTCGTCGCGTCAGGGAGGGTTCGCCGGTTGGATGGCGGACGGCACGCCGATCTGGGCGGGTGGGCGCGGGACCAGCCAGATGGTGCTTCGTCATTATGGCGCTGCGTTGGCTTCGGTGTTGCCGGTGGATTGGCCTTTGGATGCGGGACGTTGCGTCGAAGTCGGTCTGTTTTCACGCTATCCGATCGAGCGCGTTCTGGCCGGGGATCACGTTGAGGCTTCCGGGCCTTTGCAAGGCGATTACCGCGTCGAATTCGCCAATGGCAATCAGCTGGATATCCACAGCGATGGTGAGCTGTTTTTGGTGGGTGAAAAACTGGTCGCCCGTCTGGACCGCGAAGAATACGTCGCCCGCGTTCTCCAGCGCGAAGCCAAACCCGAACCGGCTGAAGCCGCCAAAGCACTGGCCATCGCGATAAGAACCTACCTGCTGCAAAACGCCACCCGCCACGGCGATTGCCTGAGCATCGACGACAGCAGCAGTCGCCAACGCGTCGCCCCACGCCCGGCCGCCGCCGAATCACGCCACATCGCCGCCTGGACCAGCGACCTGGTCCTCGCCGGCAGCACCGTCACCTACCACTCCGACCAACCCGGCCCGGACAAACTCTCCTGGCAGCACGCCGTCGAACAAGCCAATGCTGGCCAGCGCTACGACGCCATCCTGCTGCACGCCTACCCGCGCGCCAGCCTCAGCCGCTGGGACAACCCCGTCGCCTCCTGCGAAGCACTGCCCGCCGCGCAAGACTGGCTACAAAAGCAACGCCGCGGCTGGCGCCAGCAACTTGAAAGCGAAGTCGGCTACAACGAAATCAGCACTTTCGCCGTCTGCCGCCTGGCCTTCGGCCGCCCCTATGTCGACCGCGAACGCCAGCGCATCTACGTGCGCGGCGTGCTGTCGTTGCAGGATCGCCTCGACCTGACCCACGAATACCTCCACCTGGCCTTCGAAGCACACCCCAACGGCCAGGATGAAACCTACATCGAAGGGCTCGCCCGTCACCTCTTGCTGGAATAGGCCATGAAACTCCGTTATCCACAGGTCTTCCTGTTCCTTTGTTCTTTTTGCGTATTGCCGACGGTGTTTGCGGCTGAGAGCGGCGTGAAGATTGATACGCCCGTTGGCGGCTGGCGCACTGGCGCGTCCGAAGGTGAAGGTGAAAGCTTTCGCCAGACCGTTAACTACCCGGCGTCATCGGTGAATACACCGGTGGGGCAGGCCAATACGGCGCGTATCACGGGTCAGATCAAAGCAGCGCCCAAGTCGAGTGAGCCGGGACGGTTGATCGTCAACGGCGTCAGCATGCCGCTGAAGATTGATCCGGCCGGGCGCTTTGATCGGCCGTTCTCGTTTCCGAATGGCAGCAACAGCGTTGAAGTTCGTAGCCCGGATGGGCAGCAGCGGCATCGGACGCAATTTCTCAACGCCAGTGGCGGCGCTACGCCGGCCAAATTGCGGGTGCTGCTGGCCTGGGACAGTGATGGTACGGATCTGGATCTGCACCTCATCACGCCCGACGGTGCGCATATCTGGTACGGCGATCGGGTTGCGCCCAATGGTGCGGCGCTCGATGTCGATGTGACAACGGGGTATGGCCCGGAGATTTTCGCTATGCCTGCGCCGATCAAAGGGCAGTATCTGGTGTATGTGAATTACTTCGGGGGCGGGTATCGGAGTGATGAGGAAGGGCAGGAAGATGCGGTTCAGCCGCTGACTACGGCGCAGGTGACGGTGATTACGGAGGAAGGGACGCCGAATGAGAAGATGGAGACGTTTCTGGTGCCGATGCGGGCGGTGGGGGAGTTGACGTTGGTTAAGGGGTTTAGTTATCCGTGATAGGAGGCACACACCGTGAATCGGGCGTTAGGAGTTGCCCAAATTTAAGCGGTGGAACGTCATTACCAAGCATCAAATTGATGCTCCTGGGCTACAAATTTTAGTTGATTGGCTCGATTTGTGGCTCGAAAGCTACAAAAATGACCGATTTGCTAAATCGGCTATCAACCTTGCGGAGTCTGTGTCTCCAGGGCTACATTAATCGCCAGTCTGACGATTATTGATGCTTGAGGGCTACAAATGACCACTCTGTTTGATGTGGCTGACATGCTAAAAGAAGCCCGGCATAACGCTCGCTTGAGTCAGGACGCCTTGGCCACCCGCGCCGGTGTCTCACGGTCGACAGTGGCGCGCATGGAGACCATGGCGAAAGGCGATATGAGCGTATCGGCGTTGGTGCGCCTATTGGACGCTGCCGGATATGACTTGAAATTGGTGAAGGCTGGTCACGAGCGCACGGTTGAGGACATCCTCGCAGAACAGCGCTCCGGAGCTTCAGACTCATGATTTTAGATGTCCACGTCAGCGGGAAAATGGTCGCCCGGCTCTATCGAGAGCGCGATGAGTATGTTTTGAAATATCTCCCCGGTACGGCGGTAACAGACTTCGTCAGCTTGGCATTACCTGTCCGTGAAGAGCCGTGGCGCTGGCCCCGAGATCTTTTCCCGTTTTTTCGTCAGAACCTGCCTGAGGGATACTTGCTTGGGGTCATTCGTGAAGAGTTTGGTGCAATGCTGGACGGCACAGACTTATCTCTACTTGCGGTGATCGGCGGCGCGGGGATTGGCCGGGTGACGGTGACACCTGAAGGTGTTCCACCCGGGGGCGAACTGGAACCTTTGGAAATAGGCCAACTGCTGAAGGCTGAAAATACCAGCGAACATTTTGCGACGCTGGTGCGTCGTTACGCACGCGCCGCGGTCTCCGGTGTCGTTCCGAAGTTCATTGCAAACGACGTTGAACATGAGGCTATACCTCTGGGAAAACCCACGCTGCGTACCGGTTTTCACATCATAAAAGGTTCGGACGATACGACCCCCTTCCTGGGCTTCAACGAGTTTTACACCATGCGGGTATTGGAGCGCCTACAGGTCGTACCGGTAGCCACGTGCCGGATGTCTGAGGATGGTCGCGTCTTGGTCGTAGATCGTTTTGATGTGGATGAAAAAGGCCTGCCGCGCTACGGGCTGGAAGATGCCTGCGGGCTGTTGGGTCTACCGCCCCACGAGAAATATGCAACGACAACCGAACGTGTGTGGAACGCCACGCGCCCTTACATTCCGGGCGACCTGCTGCGTGTGCAGCGGGAGCACTTCGGTTGGCACCTACTGGCGAACTACGTGGTGCGTAACGCCGATTGTCACGCCAAAAACATTGCGCTCTATTACACCTCGCGAGCAGACGTCGCGTTCACGCCTGTTTATGACCTGGTAACCACTCAGGCTTATCCCCGTTTTGCCTCGAACCCACCTGGCTTATCCGTCGGTGGTCGGCAGACCTGGACGCCGGGGCGCACTCTGGAAATCTTCTTTAACGGCGTTTTGGGTATTCCCCCACGTCAGTACGCCTCAATGGTCGAACAACTTTGTGAGTCGGCCGTCGCCGTGGGGAAGGAAGTGATCGAAGCGGCGAAGAACGAGCCTGCCTGGCGTGATATCGCCAAACACATGGTGCATGCCTGGAATCAAGGTATGGAAACATTACGCAGCTCAAAAGCGGCTCCGCATTTTCGAGGATTGGATACCGCCATCACAGAAGCGGGTTTCTCGGGCCCGCGAGCGGCAGAAAGCAGTCGAGTACAGATTGGCCGTTCCGAGTTGTTGGCGCCTAAAAAGCGCAAGTAAGCCGGGTATCAGCACAATGAAGTGTTAAGACAAGCTCCATATCTGCTCGCTCTTTGCCTTCAGCTTTTTTCGAAGGATCTGCCGTCGGCTAATGAACTGGATCAACGCGGGATGCTGATTTATCTCGCTAACCCTTGAGTCGCATTTTTTTAGGCATTAAAAAGCCGGCTTGTGGCCGGCTTCTCGGGGACTGGCTTGGTTCATTTTTGGTAAACCGCGCCAGCCTTCAAAACGTACACCCGGATCTTGCGTCCGGCTGTGGGACTCGGCGAGAAAATCATCTGCCTTGTCGGTGCGATCAGAGCCGCGGGGCGGGGTGATGCGCAAATGTGGGGCGCAGCATACTGATTTTTTTGCGGGATTCCCAGTGTGGTGTGCGTCTTAGAGCTATCGGGGCTCGCAATCAGGGAGTCCATCCGGATTTTTGGGTGAATGAGCCGACGCTTTCGCGGGCAAGGCCGCTCCCACAGGGATCGTGTGATGCCTATGGGAGTGGGCTTTCCACTCAGGTGCTACAAGAACGGCACCGCCGGCCGCCGTTTGTTCAGCGTCGACCACCAGAACACCCACCCCAACACCCTGATGTTCTGCTTCTCAATCTGCTCGGCATTGAAAATCTCATCCGGGTGCTCGGCTTTGTTGTAGCTGCGCAACCGCAGCGCATTGCCCGGCATCCGGTGCAGGTATTTGATTCGCAGCATCCCGTCGTGCTCGATGGCGTAGATTTCGCCGTCAATCACCTTGGTCAGTCCACGGTCAATAGCCAACGTGGAGCCGTCCTCAATCCTGGCTCCCATGCCATTACCGAGCATGTGAACGCAGAACACATCCGCATGGTTGATTTCCAGGGAGTCGAGGTGGCTTTTGGGCAGGCGGATGAATTGGCCGGGGTCTTCGATGACTTGGGTTTTATGGGACCCCGGGGCGATGGGCATTTCTTTGTAGACTGGCAACTCGACATCGGTGGGCTCGATCACCGTGTAGATGCCGCGGATGGCCTGGGCGTCGAAGGTGTTGCCTGACTCGTCGAGCAGGCGCAGGTGTTTTGAGCTTTGTGGACCTTCGCCGGTCTTGAGCCAGTCGCTGTTTACCGACAGTAGTCTGGAGACCTCTTCCATGCGGTAGGCGGGCACACCGCGGGTGTACCAGTTATGGATATTTTGTGGCTCCGTGTCGAAGAAAGCGGCAAATCCTGTCGTCGTTATTTTCGCTTCTTCGAGGAGCGTCTTAAACCGTGGGCCGCTAGTGTTCTTTTTCATAAACACGAGTCTACGGGCGCAGGGCGGGGCTTTGAATAAACGAACCGTTCAAATTTCGAGGGAAATTTACGACCGGATGTAAGACGTATTTGGAACAAATTAAACAAGAAAAAACCGAGGCGCCCGGAAGATAAACGGCCTGTTTAAAGTGCGCTTAATGGACGCCCACAAAAAACCCCGGATCAACCGGGGTTTTCTTCAAGTCGTCACAGGCGCGAGGCCAGTGGCGTCTCAGCCTTTGTAGGCAGCAGCCGACTTGGTGATCGCATCGCGAGCGGCATCTGCGCCGGCCCAGCCTTCGATCTTCACCCACTTGCCTTTTTCGAGATCTTTGTAGTTCGCGAAGAAGTGCTCGATCTGCTGGATCAGCAGCGGTGGCAGATCGGTGTATTCCTTCACGTCGACGTACAGCTGGGACAGCTTGTCGTGTGGGACTGCGATGACTTTGGCATCGCCGCCGCCGTCGTCGGTCATGTTCAGGATGCCGACTGGACGAGCGCGGATCACCGAACCTGGCGCAACCGGGTAAGGGGTCACGACCAGCACATCGAGGGGGTCACCGTCGTCAGCCAGGGTGTTCGGGATGTAACCGTAGTTGGCCGGGTAGAACATCGGGGTGGCCATGAAACGGTCAACGAACAGGCAATCGCTGTCTTTGTCGATTTCGTATTTGATCGGCGCGTGGTTGGCCGGAATCTCGATCGCGACGTAGATGTCGTTCGGCAGGTCTTTGCCAGCCGGAATCTTGCTGTAGCTCATTGGGCGGTGCCCCCGTTAGTTGACCAAAAACACTTGGCCGGATTGACCAAAAAGTGGCGGCGATTATAGGCATATTCCGCCACCGTTGCTATGTGCCAGAGGTCGTGTAGACCTTAGTCGTGTGCCTGATAGACCGGGTCTTCGGCCAGAAGTTGCCGCAAACGGGCCAGCGGGTCCTGGCGGTAAAACAGCTTCAGCTGCTCATAGACTTGAGGATACGCCTCGTGCAGCAAATCCGGGGCGCTGAAGAAGTATTCACTGGTGACCGCGAAGAACTCGGCGGGGTTTTCCGCCGCGTAGGGGTCGATGGCCGTTTCGGCGTCCGGATTGCGGTCAAGGTGCCTATTGAGGTCGTCGTAGGCGTGCTGCATGACCTCGGCCCAGTCACTGACCCGCATATCGGGGTGCAGCGGCGGCAGGCCGTTGGCGTCACCGTTGAGCATGTCGAGTTTGTGCGCGAGTTCGTGGATCACCAGGTTGTAGCCTTCCCAGCCGCCACTGGCCATCACGCCGGGCCAGGCGAGGATGATCGGGCCTTGCTGCCAGGCTTCGCCGCTGTGTTCGCCGTCCCACTCGTGTTCGACGCCGCTGGCATCGCGATGACGTTGGGGGCTGAGGAAGTCGTCGGGGTAGAGGACGATTTCGTGGAAACCCTGATACCAGTTCAGATCGCCCAAGTGCAGCAGTGGCAATTGCGCTTGAGCGGCGAGCAGCAAGCGCTGCTCCTGGTGGAGTTCGACGCCGGGCAGGGCGGTCAGGTGTTTATCTTCCAAGAACAGCACGCTGGCTTCGCGCAGCCATTGGTCTTCGGCGGCGCTGAGGCCATCGAGAAAACTCAAGTGCTGGCGCACCCGTTGCCACAGGTCGTCGGCAATCGGGTGTCTGGCCAGGATGCGCCGGCGACGCCAGGCGCTCAGGGACCACATCGCGAGTCAGCGCGATTGGGCTTTAGAAGCTCTGTTGCCGAAACGGCTGCGGACCACGCCGATGATCATCGGCACCAGCGACAGCAGGATGATGGCCACTACCAGCAGCGAAAGATTGGACTTGATGAACGGTACGTTGCCGAAGAAGTAACCGAGAGTCACCAGGCCGCCGACCCACAAAATGGTGCCGAGGACGCTGAAGGCAAAGAAACGCGGGTAAGGCATCTTGGCAACGCCGGCGACGAACGGTGCAAACGTGCGGATGATTGGCAGGAAACGCGCCAGGGTCACGGTCTTGCCACCGTGCTTGTCATAGAAGTCGTGGGTCTGTTGCAGGTAGTCGCGGCGGAAGATTTTCGAGTTCGGGTTGCTGAACAAGCGTTCGCCCGCCGTTCGGCCGATGACGTAGTTGGTGCTGTCGCCGAGGATCGCCGCCAGCATCAGCAGGCCGCCCAGCAACACCGGGTCCATGCCGCCGCCGGCCGCTACGGCGCCCGCGATGAACAGCAGGGAGTCGCCCGGCAGGAACGGCATGACCACCAGACCGGTTTCGCAGAAGATCACCATAAACAGGATGGCGTAGATCCATGGCCCGTAGTTGTTCACCAGCAAGTCGAGGTAAACATCGAGATGCAGGATAAGGTCGATCGGGTTGAAATCCATGGAGAGCACCTGTGGTGACGGCCAGACTCAGCGGGCCTGTGCGGATGACTTCGCGAAAGCCTACAGATGAGTGTAGTTTTTCTTACAAGCCGAAAAGGCCGGCATTATACGGGCTGAGTTGTGAAACGCGCGTCGAGATTGTAGCGGGGGATGTCCATGGCGCGATCGGAAGTCTGGTGACAATAAATAACCCTTCTGTGATGAGGGCGCACGATCCCTCATCACAGAAGCCGGCAAGCATCAGAGCTCGTCGCTGATCGGCAGCACGTAGTTCTTGAACTCGGTGTCTTCCTTGAACCCGATGGATTCGTAGGTTTTCTGCGCGATTTTGTTGTCGCTGCTGGTGGATACACGCATGCGCACGGCATTGGTTTCCTTGGCCATTTTTTTCGCGGTGCGCATCAGGTTGTCTGCGACTAACTGACGGCGCGCGTCTTCGGCGACGTAGATGTCGTTGAGGATCCACACGCGTTTGAGCGAAAGGGACGAAAAGCTCGGGTACAACTGACAGAAACCCATCAGTTTGTCGTCGCCATCGGCCAGCGCCAGGTAAATCACCGATTCCTTGCGTCGCAGGCGTTTTTCGAGGAACGCCCGGGAGGAGTCCGGATAGGCCAGTGAGCCATAAAACTCGCGATATTTGACGAACAACGGGGTCAGCAGGTCCAGGTGTTCGAGGGTCGCTTGGATAATCCGCATTGATAGGTCTCGTCTTCAAGTGGCTGTCTTCACGTGCTCTGACGGCGAACGGTTCTTCACTCGGGCAGCCGTGCATCGATCCTGCCTGAAATCGGAACAGAAACGCAATGCGGAAACGGTTCAGGCATTCGGCAGGCTCAGTAGGAAATTACCTTTCATGTCTGCACCTGCGTCCGACTCCAGCGTCTGAACCTGGGCTTCGTCCTTCAAATTGACCCCCGACAACTGCCGACGGCAAGCCTCGCGCATCAGGTACAACAAGCGGTGTGCCGCCATTCCGTAGCTCAGGCCCTCGAGCCGGACATTGGAGATGCAGTTGCGGTATGCATCGGTCAGCCCAATCTTTGGATTGTAGGTGAAATATAAACCCAGACTGTCCGGCGAGCTGAGGCCAGGGCGTTCACCGATCAGAATCACCACCATTTTTGCGCCCAGCAACTCGCCGATTTCGTCGCTTATCGCGACCCGGCCTTGTTCTACCAGAATCACCGGTGAAACCGTCCAGCCATCGACTTCGATTTGCTCTCGCATGCGTGAAAGGAAGGGCACGGTGTGACGGTGCACAGCCAGTGCCGACAAACCATCGGCCACGACAATCACCAGATCGACGCCGCCGGGATAGGCAGAAGCATGGATGCGCAGGGTTTGCGCGGACTCATCGCTCAATTTTCGCCCCAAGTCAGGGCGCTGCAAATAACTGTCCCGGTTTGTAGCGGCGCTGTGCAGGAGCACACTTTCGTATCCGCATTCAGCCAGTTGCGAGCTGAGCGCGGCATGATCGAACGGTAAGTGCACTGCGTCCCGAGCCTGTGCGTGGGCGTATTGGAAATCCAGCTGTGCGCTGGTCGGCATGCTGGTACCGGTGCGGCCCAAGGCTATCCGTGCCGGGGTCAGGCGCCGCAGTTCCAGCAAAGGATTTTCTGAATCAATAGGCGGTTTATCCATCTCGACACTCATCCCAGTTGCCCCATCGCCTGGCGGAAGGCTGGCGGCAGGCGCTCGCCGAAATGAATCTTGCCATCGGCCTGAGTGAAAATGCCCATTTTCGCCAGCCATTGTTCGAACTCCGGTGCCGGTTTCAGGCCCAGGGTTTGTCGGGCGTAGAGCGCGTCGTGGAACGAGGTGGTCTGGTAGTTGAGCATGATGTCATCGGAGCCCGGGATGCCCATGATGAAGTTGATGCCGGCCACGCCCAACAGGGTCAGCAGGGTGTCCATATCGTCCTGATCGGCTTCGGCGTGGTTGGTGTAGCAGATGTCGCAGCCCATCGGTACGCCCAGCAGCTTGCCGCAGAAGTGGTCTTCGAGGCCGGCGCGAATGATCTGTTTACCGTTGTAGAGGTATTCCGGGCCGATAAATCCTACGACGGTGTTGACCAGGAACGGTTTGAAATGGCGCGCCACGGCGTAGGCACGGGTTTCGCAGGTCTGTTGATCGATGCCGTGGTGGGCGTTGGCTGACAGGGCGCTGCCCTGGCCGGTCTCGAAATACATCAGATTCTGGCCCAGGGTGCCGCGATTCAGGCTCAGGCCGGCGTCATAACCTTCCTGCAGGACATTCAGGTTGATGCCGAAACTGGCGTTGGCCGCTTCGGTGCCGGCGATCGATTGAAACACCAGGTCCAGCGGAACACCGCGATTGATCGCTTCGATGGACGTGGTGACGTGGGTTAAAACGCAAGCCTGTGTAGGAATCTCGTAGCGCTGGATGATCGCGTCGAGCATTTCCAGCATGGCGCAGATCGACGCGATGCTGTCGGTGGCCGGGTTGATCCCGATCATTGCGTCGCCGTTGCCGTACAGCAGGCCGTCGAGAATGCTCGCCGCGATGCCGGCCGGTTCGTCGGTGGGGTGGTTGGGTTGCAGGCGTGTGGATAACCGCCCGCGTAAACCCATCGTGCCGCGGAATTTCGTGACCACGCGGATTTTTTGAGCCACCAGCACCAGGTCCTGCACGCGCATGATCTTCGACACGGCGGCAACCATCTCCGGGGTCAGTCCGGGTGCCAGGGCGCGCAGGCTTTGTTCGTCGGCAGCATCGCTGAGCAGCCAGTCGCGAAATCCGCCGACGGTGAGGTGGCTGACCACCGCGAAAGCGTGTTTGTCGTGAGTGTCGATGATCAGTCGGGTGACTTCGTCGGTCTCGTAAGGAACGAGTACTTCTTGTAGGAAGTGGGTCAGCGGAATGTCAGCCAGGGCCATTTGCGCAGCCACGCGTTCGCCATCGTTGAGGGCGGCGACGCCGGCCAGAAAATCCCCGGAGCGCGCCGGACTGGCCTTGGCCATGACGTCCTTGAGGCTGTCGAAACGGTAGGTCTGGGCGCCGACCGTGTGAGCAAAACTTGCCATACAGATTCTCCGTGACGGCGCAGACAGAGCCTGCGCCGTGATTTCTGGCCGTTAGTGCAGGGCTTTTTCAGCGTTCTGAATGGCCGCGAATTCTTCCTCGGGCGTGCCTGCTACCAAGTGATGCCGACTGTAGAAAGCAAAGTAAGCAATTAACACTCCATAGATGATCGCCGCGCCAATCACCACGCGTGGGTCTACCAGAAAGCCCGCCACCACGGCGATGCAAGCCAGCACCAACGCTACACCCGAGGTGAAGATACCGCCCGGCGTGCGATAGGGCCGATCCATTTTGGGGCGCCGAATGCGCAGTGTGATGTGCGCCGCCATCATCAGGACGTAGGAAATGGTCGCGCCGAACACCGCTACCAGAATCAGCAAGTCGCCCTGACCGGTCAGCGACAAGCCGAATCCGATGATGCCGGGAATAATCAGGGCCAGTACGGGGGCCTTGCTCTTGTTGGTTTCTGACAGTTTGCGCGGCAGGTAGCCGGCGCGGGACAACGCGAAGATCTGCCGCGAATAGGCGTAGATGATCGAGAAGAAACTGGCAATCAACCCGGCCAAGCCTACCAAATTGACGAAGTGGCCCATCCACGTTGAGCCGCCGTAGGCCTTGCTCAATGCTTCGACCAACGGATTACCCGAGGTCAGCAGTGCATTGGCGCCCGCACCGCCCGGGCCGATGACCAGAATCAGCAAGGCAAAGCTCACCAGTACCAGCATGGCGCCGATCAATCCGCGGGGCAGGTCGCGTTTCGGGTTTTTGGTTTCTTCTGCTGCCAACGGCACACCTTCGACAGCGAGGAAGAACCAGATCGCGTAGGGAATTGCCGCCCACACGCCGACGTAGCCAAAGGGCAAGAAGCTGCTGGCGCCCTTGGCGTCAGTCACCGGGATGTCGAGCAGATTGGCGACGTTGAAGTGCGGCACCATCGCCACCAGAAACACGCCCAGTGCCAGGGCGGCGACGGCGGTGATGACGAACATCAATTTCAGGGCTTCGCCGACCCCGAAAATGTGAATGGCGATAAAGATGATGTAGAACGCCAGGTAAATCATCCAGCCACCGATACCGAACAGTGACTCGCAATAGGCGCCGATAAACACCGCGATCGCCGCCGGGGCAATGGCGTATTCGATCAGGATCGCGGTCCCGGTCAGAAACCCACCCCACGGCCCGAATGCGCTACGGGCAAAACCGTAGCCGCCACCCGCGGTAGGAATCATGGAAGACAGTTCCGCCAGGGAGAAACACATGCACAGATACATGGTCGCCATCAGCAACGTGGCGAGAAACATGCCACCCCAGCCACCTTGGGCCAGGCCGAAGTTCCAACCAGCGTAATCGCCGGAGATGACGTAGGCCACGCCCAGACCCACCAGCAGGACCCAGCCTGCCGCACCTTTTTTCAGTTCCCGTTGCTGGAAGTAGTCGGAGCCGACTTTTTCAAAGTCGACCGAGGAGGTAGCCGGCTGCACGCTGGCTTGATCGCTAGGCATAGGGTTCACCTGTTCTTATTGTTTTTGACCGGCGTGATTGCCGGGTTGGCGCGAAGGCCCGATGCGCAAGCAAGCTCACTCTCACAAGGAGAGTGGCTTGCCTGCGACAGACGGTTTAGAAGAAGCCCAACGGATTGATGTCGTAGCTCACCAGCAGGTTTTTGGTCTGCTGATAGTGATCGAGCATCATTTTGTGGGTTTCACGACCGACGCCGGACTTTTTGTAACCGCCGAACGCGGCGTGCGCCGGGTACAGGTGGTAGCAGTTGGTCCACACACGACCGGCCTTGATGGCGCGGCCCATGCGGTAGGCGCGGTTGATGTCGCGGGTCCAGAGGCCGGCGCCGAGGCCGAACTCGGTGTCGTTGGCGATGGCCAGGGCTTCGGCTTCGTCCTTGAACGTGGTGATGCTCACCACCGGGCCAAAGATTTCTTCCTGGAACACGCGCATTTTGTTGGTGCCCTTGAGCAGGGTCGGCTGGATGTAATACCCGGTCGCCAGGTTGCCCTCGAGTTTTTCAATCTTGCCGCCGGTCAGCAGCTCGGCGCCTTCGCCCTTGGCGATTTCCAGGTACGAAAGGATTTTGTCGAATTGCTGCTCGGACGCCTGGGCGCCGACCATGGTGTCGGTGTCCAGCGGGTCGCCACGTTTGATCGACAGCACTTTCTTCATCACCACTTTCATGAAGTCGTCGTAGATCGACTCTTGCACCAGTGCGCGAGACGGGCAGGTGCAGACTTCGCCCTGGTTGAAGAACGCCAGCACCAGGCCTTCGGCGGCTTTTTCGATGAAGGTTTCTTCGGCTTGCATGATGTCGGCGAAGAAGATGTTCGGCGACTTGCCACCCAGCTCCACGGTGGACGGGATGATGTTTTCGGCGGCGCATTTCATGATGTGCGAGCCGACCGGGGTCGAGCCGGTGAAGGCAATCTTGGCAATGCGTTTGCTGGTGGCCAGGGCTTCGCCGGCTTCTTTGCCGTAGCCTTGCACCACGTTCAGCACGCCTGGCGGCAGCAGGTCGCCGATCAGCTCCATGAGCACGGTGATGCCCAGCGGAGTTTGCTCGGCGGGTTTGAGCACCACGCAGTTACCGGCAGCCAGGGCCGGGGCGAGTTTCCAGGCGGCCATCAGGATCGGGAAGTTCCACGGGATGATCTGCCCGACCACGCCCAGCGGTTCATGGATGTGATACGCCACGGTGTTGCCGTCGATTTCGGCGGCGCTGCCTTCCTGAGCGCGGATGCAACCGGCGAAGTAGCGGAAATGGTCCGCGGCCAGCGGGATGTCGGCGTTGAGGGTTTCACGCACGGCTTTGCCGTTGTCCCAGGATTCGGTGATTGCCAGGACTTCCAGGTTCTGTTCGATGCGGTCGGCGATTTTCAGCAGCACCAGCGAGCGCGCCTGAGCGGACGTGGCGCCCCAGGCATCGGCAGCGGCGTGGGCGGCGTCCAGGGCTTTGTCGATGTCTTCGGCCGTGGAGCGCGGGAATTCGGCAATCGGTTGGCCATTTACTGGCGAGGTATTGGTGAAGTACTGACCTTTGACAGGCGCGACGAACTCGCCGCCGATGTAGTTACCGTATTTGCTCTTGAACGAAACGATAGCGCCTTCAGTACCGGGGTGAGCGTAACGCATGGTGATTTCTCCTTGGCTTTTGTGCTTATAAGGGAGAGCGCATGTGCGCTTGTTATAAGCGTAGAGCAAAGGTCGGGCCACTGCCTTGCAGGTCAGGCAAATCAAGACCTTGCGTGGTTTTTGTCGGACCGGCGGGTCGTGGCTGTGACGCTTTCGGTACAGTGCTTGTGACAGTTTGTACCGCTTGTGGCACAGCCTGTGACTGCTCGGTCTTGCCAGCATTGCAATGCGGGCTAGGCTGGAGGATGCTCGGCATCACCTCAACCACGGGTCGCCGAGCCTCGGGGAGAATAATAAGAAATGCACGACAACCATTTGAGTCGCCATGCCCAGCAAGTCTTGACCGTCACTCAGGGCAAGTCCCACCTGCACGGGCCCGGCAGCGATCCGTCCATTGCCCGTTCCTGGCTGCGCTGTCTTGAGGACTATCACCTCGACCCGGCCCTGACGATGGCGCCGACGGTGCTGGAACATGGCCGCGTCCTGGAAAGCCGCGAACGCTTGCAGCAGGTGCTGCACATCGCCGGCAACGAAATGACCAGTCTTCATCAACAGCTTTCAGGTGCCGGCCACGCGGTGCTGCTGACCGACGCTCGCGGGGTGATCCTCAACTGCGTCACCGCGCCCGCCGAACGGAAAATCTTCGAGCGCGCAGGCCTGTGGCTCGGTGCCGACTGGAGCGAAGCCTGCGAAGGCACCAACGGTATCGGCACCTGCCTGGTGGAGCGCCAGTCGTTGACGATTCATCAGGATGAACACTTTCGCGGCCGCCACACCGGTCTGACGTGCTCGGCGAGCCCGGTGTTCGACCCTCACGGCGAGCTGCTGGCGGTGCTCGACGTGTCCTCGGCGCGTCACGAGGTCTCGCGTCAAAGCCAATTCCACACCATGGCCTTGGTCAATCTTTCGGCGAAGATGATCGAGAGCTGCTATTTCCTGCGCTACTTCGACAATCAATGGCTTTTGCGTTTTCATCTGCAGGCTGAATCCGTCGGGCTGTTCAGCGAAGGGTTGCTGGCGTTCGACGGGGAAGGGCGGATCAGCGCGGTCAACCAGAGTGCGCTGAACCTGTTGGGGCATATTCGCGGCGGATTGTTGGGTAAGCCGGTCGAGGCGTTCTTCGATTGCTCGCTGGATGACTTGCTCGGCCGCGCGAGTGTCAACGCCAGCGCCAGTTGGCCGTTGCGCACCCGTGACGGACGGAGTCTGTTCGCCTTGTTGCGCGGGCAGCCGCGCAGTATTCCGGTGCCGGTGGCGCCAAGTCCGGTGCTTGCCGAGCGTCCGCGCCTGTCGGGCATCTGCCTGGGCGATACCGCGTTGCAGGAAGATTTTCGCAAATCCTTGAGAGTCTTCGAGCGAGACGTACCGCTGCTGATCAATGGCGAAACCGGCTCCGGCAAAGAGGCATTCGCCAAAGCCGTGCATCAGGCTAGCCAGCGGGCCGAGAAAGCCTTCGTCGCCCTGAACTGCGCGGCGATCCCTGAAAGCCTGATCGAGAGCGAACTGTTTGGTTATCGCGGCGGCAGCTTCACCGGCGCGCGCAAGGAAGGGATGCGCGGCAAGTTGCAGCAGGCTGACGGTGGCACGCTGTTCCTCGATGAAATCGGCGACATGCCACTGGCCTTGCAGACCCGACTACTAAGGGTGCTGGAAGATCGTCAGGTGGTGCCGATTGGCGGTGAGCCGGAGTCGGTCAATGTGCGGATCATAAGCGCCACTCACCGGAATTTACTGGATCGGGTGCAGGACGGCAGCTTCCGTGAGGATTTGTATTACCGGCTCAATGGGCTGGAGATTGCGTTGCCGGCATTGCGTGAGCGCAGTGATAAATCGCAGTTGCTTGATTTTCTGTTGGCCGAAGAGGCGGGCGGGGAAGCCGTACTGATCGACGAGCCAGCACGGCAGGCTCTGCTCGGGTTTGCGTGGCCGGGGAATGTGCGGCAGTTGCGCAATGTGCTGCGCACCTTGGCGGCGTTGTGTGACGGCGGGCGGATCGGGCTGGAGGATTTGCCGGCGATGATTCGTCAGGCTCGGCCGGTGCCGGTTGTAGCCGTTGAAGAGCCTTCCGAATATCCGCTGGACAATGCAGAGCGGTTGGCGTTGCTCAATGCGCTGGAGCAGACGCGTTGGCATATGACTCATACCGCCGAACAGCTTGGCGTCAGCCGTAACACCCTTTATAGAAAACTGCGCAAACACGGTATCGCCCGCTAAACCGCTCTTGTGGCGAGGGAGCTTGCTCCCGCTCGGCTGCGCAGCAGTCGCTTGTCTTTGTTTCAGAATCACCGTGGCTTCAGGTTTTGGGGTCGCTGCGCGACCCAGCGGGAGCAAGCTCCCTCGCCACAGAGACCGGGTTCCATCACCTAAAGAGTGCGATTTTCCCCTCCCTACGCTAACCTGCGGCCATGTTTTACGAGGTCGACTATGCACATTCATATTCTTGGTATCTGCGGCACTTTCATGGGTTCGATGGCGGTTCTGGCCAAAGAGCTGGGCCATCACGTGACGGGCTCCGATGCCAACGTCTATCCGCCGATGAGCACTCAGCTTGAAGCGCAGGGCATTGAGTTGACCCAAGGCTACGATCCCGCCCAGCTCGATCCGGCGCCGGATCTGGTGGTGGTCGGCAACGCCATGTCCCGCGGCAACCCCGCCGTCGAATACGTGCTGAACAAAGGCCTGCCTTACGTTTCCGGTCCGCAATGGCTGGCCGACCACGTGCTGCAAGGTCGCTGGGTCCTGGCCGTCGCTGGCACCCATGGCAAAACCACCACCAGCAGCATGCTCGCCTGGGTTCTGGAGCACGCGGGCATGAGCCCGGGCTTCCTGATCGGCGGCGTACCACAAAACTTCTCGGTGTCGGCGCGCCTGGGCGGCACGCCGTTCTTCGTCATCGAAGCCGATGAATACGACAGCGCGTTCTTCGACAAGCGTTCCAAGTTCGTTCACTACCGTCCACGCACGGCCATCCTGAACAACCTGGAATACGATCACGCCGACATCTTCCCCGATCTGCCGGCCATCGAGCGGCAGTTCCACCACTTGGTGCGGACCATCCCGAGCGAAGGCCTGGTGATCCATCCGACCACCGAGCCGGCGTTGCAGCGCGTTATCGAAATGGGCTGCTGGACGCCAGTGCAAACCACCGGTGCCGGTGGTCAGTGGCAGGTCAAACTGCTCAGCGAAGACGGCTCGAAGTTCGAAGTAATGTTCGAAGGCGTCGCCCAAGGCGTCGTCGATTGGGACATGACCGGCCAGCACAACGTGGCTAACGCCCTGGCGACATTGGCGGCGGCTCGCCATGTTGGCGTGGTGCCTGCCATGGGCATCGCCGCGTTGAGCGCGTTCAAAAGCGTGAAACGCCGGATGGAGAAAGTCGCCGAAGTGCGCGGCATCACCATTTACGACGACTTCGCTCACCACCCGACGGCGATTGCGACGACCCTCGACGGTCTGCGCAAACGCATCGGTGATGCGCCGTTGATTGCGATCATCGAGCCGCGCTCCAACTCCATGAAGCTTGGCGCTCACCGCGACGGCTTGCCGGAAAGCGTGGTCGATGCCGATCAGGTTATCTGGTACGCACCCGCCAACCTCGGCTGGGACCTGGGCGCGACCGCCGCGTTGTGCACCGTGCCGTCGATTGTCAGCGATTCGCTGGAAGGCATCATCGAACGCGTGAAAAGCCAGGCCCAGCCCGGCACTCACGTGGTGATCATGAGCAACGGCGGCTTCGGCGGCCTACACGGCAAACTCGCCGAGGCGCTGCAATGAACAACGGCCCGGAACGCATCACCCTCGCGATGACCGGCGCTTCGGGCGCCCAGTACGGTTTACGCCTGCTCGACTGTTTGATACGCGAAGACCGCGAGGTGCACTTTCTGATCTCCAAGGCTGCGCAACTGGTGATGGCCACCGAGACGGACGTCACGCTGCCGGCCAAACCGCAGACGATGCAGGCCTTCCTCACGGAATACACCGGCGCGGCCGCCGGGCAAATCAAGGTGTACGGCAAGGAGGACTGGATGTCGCCGGTGGCCTCGGGCTCTGGTGCGCCTGCGGCGATGGTGGTGGTGCCTTGCTCCACCGGGACCTTGTCGGCTATTGCGACCGGTGCCTGCAACAACCTGATCGAGCGTGCTGCCGATGTGACATTGAAAGAGCGTCGCCAGCTGATTCTGGTGCCGCGCGAGGCGCCGTATTCGAGCATTCACCTAGAGCACATGCTCAAGTTGTCGAACATGGGTGTGACGATTTTGCCGGCTTCGCCGGGCTTCTATCATCAGCCGCAGACCATCGATGACTTGATCGACTTTGTGGTGGCGCGGATTCTCAACCTGTTGAACATTCCGCAAGACATGCTGCCGCGCTGGGGCGAACATCATTTGAGCAGCGATGAATAAGCTGCTGATTGTTCTGCTGGTGCTGCAACTGACGGGCTGCGCCACGGCGCGCACGCTGGACGCGGCCAAACCGGGGGCGCCAGTGGTGTACTCGGGGACACGTCTGGATTTGTATGCCATGAACGGTGGATGCTGCGCCATGGACCGGTTCGGCGCCGAAGCGCCGAGCTATCCCGGCCTCGACCTGCCGGCCAGCGCGTTGCTCGACACGCTGTTATTGCCGTTATCGGTGCTGACGGTGATCGGAGTAGGTTTTCAGGCGACTGGCGGTCTCTAACTGATCGTTCCCACGCTCTGCGTGGGAATGCAGCCCGGGACGCTCTGCGTCCCAAAGCGGACGAGGAGCGTCCATTGAGGCATTCCTTTGCTGCGCGTGGGAACGATCTTTGTGGGGCATTATTTGCCTAACTTGCGCAACTCATCCGACTCAACCACCCGCACGCCATCCTGCTCTTCCAGCGCCAGGCGCCACATGGCGCGGGCCAGTTGGCAGGCTTCGATGCCGTGGTACTTGCCCGGAATCAATCGCGACAACGGACCGGCGACTTTCTCGCCCAGTCGCGGCTTGACGCGATCGCCCAATAACAGCGAAGGTCGGCAAATGGTCAGTTGCGGCCAGTCCTGCGCGCGCAATGCATACTCCATTTCGCCTTTGACCCGGTTGTAGAAAACCGAGGATCTGCGATCAGCCCCCAAGGCACTGATCACGATCAAATGCCGTGCACCCATCTCCCGCGCACGTTTGGCGAACGCCACCACCATGTCCAGATCGACTGCGCGAAAGGCTTGTTCGGAGCCGGCCTGCTTGATCGTGGTGCCGAGACAGCAGTAGGCGATGTCGACACGACCGTTCAGTTGCGGCAGAAACACGGACGGATCACCGACCGGGTTTTCCAGGTGGGGATGCTCGGCCAGTGGACGGCGTGAGGGGGCTAAAACCCTTGAAATCGTTGGCTCATTGAGCAAGCGATCAAGCAGATGTTCACCGGTCAACCCGGTAGCTCCGGCAAGCAATACATGCTGAGGCGTCAAGTACATAGTGTTTCTCCCTTGATACTGTTCAGCTTAGTTGCTCTTTGCATCCTTGCTGCTGATAGAGACACTTTGTAGTGCTTTTCGTGCCTGCTGTTTGCGTAAAAGCTGCCAGTGCGAGAGAACGGTTTTCGGCGCCCAGATCTGCGGTTCAGAGGCTTCGAAGCCGTCGGCCAGTTCACGCTCCGCCACGGTGGCCTTGGCCAGCTTGAAGGCCTGTTCCAGGTCATCGGTCTGGTTCAGTGCCTGGGCGAACAGCGCGTCCCCGAAGTAGGTGAAGTTGGCTTCCTCCGAGCAACCGAAGGACACGCGATCGGCGCGAGAGGCGGTCATGATCAGCGTGCGTTCGTCCTTGAGGGCAGGGATGAAACCACCGGAATAGCAGGATGAAATCACAACGATCTTGTCGCGATTTTTCAGGGGCGCAAGCACGGCGGCGAGTTCGTCGGCCGGCAGATCGGCCAACTCCATGCGCGGCTGGTCGAGCACCAGTTCATGTTCGCTGCTGCCATGGCTGGTCAGGTAGATGAAGACCAAGTCTTCCGGGCCACTGCGTTCGGCCAAAGTCATCGCGGCGCGACGCAGGTTTTCCCGGGTGGCCATCGGCCGGTCGACCAGGTGGTCGCGATGGTTCACGAGGCGAATCTGGCCGAAGGCGCCGAAGCGGCTGCTGAGCATGTTGCTGACGTAATCGGACTCACGCAGGAACACGCTCTGCTTGCCGTCACCGCCCAGGGTCAAGGTGTACAGCTCGACCACCGGGGTCGAGGCCGGCACGCTGGACAGGGCGTCATCGAGTAACCGGCCCTGAGCCAGCAACCCGAGCTCCAGGGTGTCGGGCAGCAACTTGCCATCGGCATCGCGAACACGTTGACCATTGATCCACGTACCGCTTTGCACCGTGCCGTCGGTGAGCACCAGGGTGCCGCGCCCCGAGTAGCTGTCACCGTCGAACTGGCCGATATAGAAGCTGCCGTCGGGCAGGTTCAATCGACCCTGGCCGGTAAAGCGCCAGTCGCTGAACTGGCCGATGTAATGGCTGCCATCGGCGCCGATCAACTCGCCCTTGCCGTTCAGCGAGCCTTCCTTGAATTGACCCAGCCAGACATCACCGTCGGCGTTTTCGTAGCGGCCCTTGCCGTGCAGTTGATTGTTCTTGAAGCCACCGACATAGATGTCGCCGTCGGCGCTGTTGAAGGTCCCGTTGCCTTCCAGCTGACCGTCTTTGAAGTGCCCGGTGAACTGATTGCCACTGCCATCGCCGCGCTGGCCTTCGCCATTGGGTTTGCCGTGGGCGAACTGGCCCTGGTAGGAGCTGCCGTCGTCGAGTTCGAGACGACCGAGCCCTGAATATTGATCGGCCTTGAATTCACCGCGATAGGTCATCGCGTTTTCTTTGAGCGTGCCTTCACCGTCGCGGCGGCCGAGCTTGAATCCGCCGGTGTAGCTGCTGCCGGGGGTGGTCAGCGTGCCTTGGCCGTCGAACAAGCCTTGATTGAATTGTCCGCGATAGACCTCGCCGTTGCTGCCATGCCATTCGCCCTGGCCATGCCATTGGCCCTTGTCGAACTCGCCGGCGTACCAGCTGCCGTTCGGGTAGTCGATGCGGCCCTGGCCTTGCAGCAAGCCGTTGACCAGATCACCGCGATAGCGCCCGCCGTCCGGCAAGCGGGCATCGGGGGGCAGCAGCGATTCGCCATCGCCGCAAGCGGTGAGCAATAGGGTCAGGGCAAGGAGTGCAAGTGAGCGCATAGCGGGATCCGGGCAATTATGCGACGGAGTATGCCGCAGCTATGTGTCGCATTTATAGAGACACGGCAGAGACACAGCGCGAAACAGCGTGAGCTGTTTCGCAATCAGGCATGTGTCAGACGAAGCAGAGGGACAGCGGCTCGGCGATATACGCCGGTTTGTCCGACCCTTCGATTTCAAGCGTGGCGGTGGCTTTGAGCAGCCATTGGCCGGGTTTCTTTTCGATGACTTCGTTCATGTCGACCTTGAGGCGAACCCTGGAGTTGACCTTCACGGGCTGGATGAAACGCACGCTGTCCAGGCCATAGTTGACCACCATCTTCGCCCCTTGAGGGAGGATCAGGATGTCTTCCATCAGTTTCGGGATCAGCGACAGCGACAGGAATCCGTGTGCAATGGTGCTGCCAAATGGCGTTTGCGCGGCTTTGACCGGGTCGACGTGAATGAACTGATAATCGCCTGTGGCTTCTGCGAACAGGTTGATGCGGTCCTGGTCGATGGTGAGCCATTCGGAACGTCCGAGTTCCTTGCCGACATAATCTTTGAGCTCTGCAACGGGAACATAGGGCATTGAGACTCTCCTTGGGTTTCATCGGATTTATAGTTTTTCGAGTGGGGGGATTTGACCTCCCTGTGAACCACTTTAGATCAACATGGCAAATTGCTCCGGTCAACTGACCATGCTTTTGGCGAATGCCGATCCATAGCGTTGACGTGCTTATAATGCCCGGCCCCTTTTTGGTGGGGAGTGCGTGCGGGAGATGCTGGATGTTGTTACGTGGCCTGACCTGGCTGGTGCTGTTCCAATTGCTGGGCACAGCCATCAACCATTTGTTTTTACCGGTGCTGCCCGGGCCGATTGTCGGCCTGCTGCTGTTGCTGGTGTACCTGATTTCACGCGGACAAGTCGGTGAGCCGTTGAACCTGGCCGCCAGCAGCCTGCTGCGATACTTGCCCCTGCTGCTGGTTCCGCCGGCCGTGGGCGTCATGGTTTACGCCAAGGACATTGCCGCGGATTTCTGGGCCATCGTCGGCGCTTTAGTGTTGTCGCTGGTGCTGTCCATGGCCTTTGCCGGGGTGCTGATGCAGCGCATGGTCAAGCGTCATACACATCGCGGAGACAGCCAATGATCCTCGATTGGCACGGCGCGGTGGAGTCGGTGATTCATCATCCGTTGTTTGGTATCGGCATTACGCTGGGCGCTTATCAATTGGTGCTGGCGGCCTTCGAGAAAACCCGCTGGATCTTTCTGCAGCCGGTGCTGGTCTCCATGCTGTTGGTGATCGGCGTGCTGGTGCTTTGTGGGATCAACTTTGCCGAGTACCGCAAGAGCACCGAGATCCTCAGCATCTTGCTCGGGCCTGCGACTGTTGCACTGGCCGTGCCGCTGTACCTCAATCTTCGACGAATCCGGCAGTTGTTCTGGCCGATATTTACTACGCTGGTGATAGGCGGCGTGGTTGCCACGGGCATGGGCGTGTTGCTGGGCTGGTGGTTTGGCGCCGAACACATGATTCTGATGACCATGGCGCCGAAGTCGGTGACGTCGCCGATTGCCATGTTGGTGGCCGAGCAGATCGGTGGTGTCGCGGCGCTGGCGGCGGTGTTCGTGTTGATCACGGGCGTGATCGGTGCGATCTTCGGGCCGAGTCTGTTGACCCGACTGGGTGTGCACAGCCCTGAAGCCCGCGGTATGGCTTTGGGCATGACCGCCCATGCGGTCGGCACGTCAGTGGCCTTGCAGGAAAGTGAAGAATGCGGCGCCTTCGCGGCGCTGGCGATGAGTCTGATGGGCGTGGCCACGGCGGTGTTCCTGCCGTTGGCAGTGTCGATGGTGGTGTAAGGAAATGTCTATGAGCTTGCCGCTTTTTCCGCTTAACACGGTGCTGTTTCCTGGCTGCATCCTCGACTTGCAGATCTTCGAGGCGCGCTACCTGGACATGATCAGCCGCTGCATGAAACAGGGCGGCGGTTTTGGCGTGGTGTGCATTCTCGACGGCGAAGAAGTGGGCATCGCGCCGGCGGGCTATGCACTGGTGGGCTGCGAAGCGTTGATCACCGATTTCAAACAGCAAGACAACGGTCTGCTGGGCATTCGCGTGCAAGGTGGACGGCGTTTCCATGTATTGCGCACCGAGGTGCAGCGCGATCAATTGACCGTCGCTGACGTCGAGTGGCTCGAAGACGAGCCCGAGCAACCGCTGCAGGACGAGGACGCGGACCTGGTCGCACTGCTCAAGGCCCTGGCCGAACACCCGATGGTCGAAGCATTGAACATGGGCACCGAAGCGACCGGGCAACAATCCTTGGCCAATCAGCTGGCCTACCTGCTGCCGTTTGCTGAGTTGGACAAGATTGATCTGCTGCAACTCGATGATCCCCAGCAGCGACTGGATGCGATTCAGGCGCTGCTGGATGAATTGCAGGGTGAGTTGTTTGCCTGATCAGTAGGCATACCGCAACATCGCATGCGGCAAATGCCGCAACGCAAAGAACCCGAACAACGCCACCATCGCCGGCAACACCAGCCACCAGACTTTTGGCGGCATGGCGTTGAGCGGTGCCTGGCGCTGGTTCAACCACAAGCTCGCTGCACACACGCACGCCGCCAGCATTGCGCCGGCCAGTACATCCGTTGGCCAATGCGCCCCCAGGTACACCCGCGACAAGGCAATCGCCAGCGCCGGCAGGCAACCCAGCAGCAACCAGGTCAGGCGCATCCGCGGCGGCTGGCCGCGGCCGGCCAATACGGCGAGGGTCAGGAACAACGCGAAGGAACCCGAGGCGTGGCCGCTGGGCATGCTGTAGCTGGTCAGCGGATCGCTCAGTACTTCCGGGCGCACGCGGGCGAAAAACTGCTTGGTGAACGTGTTGCCGAGGGCAGTGAAGAGCAGGGTGCCGCCCGCGAAAATCGCCTGGCGCCATTGCCGGGTGAGTAGTAGCAAACCGGTCAGCAGGGCGCTGAACAGCAGCATGTTGCGGAACTCTCCGATCAGCGTGAAGGTGACGGCCACTTCATCGAGCATCGGGCTGCGGTGTTCCTGCACCAGGGTCATCACCCCCTGATCGAGTGCAGTCAGGTGCGGATAGCCGATAAACAGCCCTGCCAGAATCAGCAGGCTCATGCCGGCAATCAGCACCGTCGCTTTACGATGGCGGCGCATGCTGCTGGTGATGCTCAAGCCCACCATGACGGCGATGCTGCCGGCGACGATCCCTGCCTCTGGCCAGAAACCGTCGGGCAATGGCAAGCGAATCGCCGCGCCCGTGGCCCAGCCGGGCAGCAAGTAAGCGATGCTCCAGCCTGCGGCGGCGAGCAAGCTGACAGCGGCGAACCGCGGGAACGGCATGTCGAACATCCCCGCGACCATTGGCAGCATCGGGCGCAGCGGGCCGATAAAGCGTCCGACCAAGAGGCTGGCGATGCCGTAGCGCTGGAAATATGCCTCGGCGCCGGCGATCCATTCCGGATGATGGCGCAACCCCGGCAGGCGTCGGATGTTCTGGTGGAAATGTCGGCCGATGAAGTACGAAGCGATGTCGCCCAGCACGCCGGCGACGAACCCCAGCAACAGCGTTTCGCTCAATGACAGCGCGCCGCTGCCGGCCAGTACCGCCACGGCGAACAGCAACACCGTGCCGGGCACGATCAACCCGGCAATCGCCAGGCACTCCACAAATGCCACTATGAACACCGCCGCGGCCAGCCATTGCGGGTTTGCCGCCAGCCAACCGGTCACGCTATCGAGCCATGGGCCCATAAAAACAACTCCATTGAATTTCTATAATCGCCTGAAGGGACGAACACAGTTTCCCAAACACCACCGAACCCTGTGGGAGCGAGCCTGCTCGCGATGGCGTCGCGTCAGACGCCACCAACATCGCCTGGACGGACGCTTTCGCGAGCAGGCTCGCTCCTACAGTGGGTTCGCGTTGAATCAAACATCAGGACAGCAAAAAATAATCGCGACCTTCGACCTGCCCCCGTCGCAGCGGGTTCCGTGTGCAATACGGCGCGTAAGCCGCATCGACAAAGCGGTACATCAAATGCTCATCGCGTCCGTGGGGAATGCCCAGGCGCGTGGTTTGAATGATGTGAGCAGGCGCCGGGCCGACGTCTTCGACCAGCAACACCTCATGGTCAAAGCGTTTGGCGTCCCAGACCGGCACCTTCAAACCCAGCGACTTGCAGAGCAAGGTCTGCCCGGCACAGAGTTTTTGCGAAGGGCGAGGGCGGCCTTGGGCGTCTGGATTGTTCAACAGCATCTGCGCCAGGCTTGCCGACCCGCTCAACTCATCGACCCATGGATAGGCGGATTTGATCAGCACTGCGTTGCCCGGTCCCTGAGCGCTGAAGTTCAGGGAATCACCGCCGCGGGCGTAATACATATAAATGTGTCCGCCATCCAGAAACAAAGCCTTACGCTTTTCTGTGTAGCCGAGGGACGCATGGCTGCCTTTTTCTTCGCAGTAATAGGCCTCGGTCTCAATAATCCGGGCGCTGAGCCACAGATCGCACACTCGATGACGGATGACCTTGCCGAGTAAATCCCGGGCCAGGGTTTGGGCGTCTCGGTCGAAAAAAGCGTCCGGGAGCCCCGTGGGCAGGCTTGCGGTGGACGCTCGAACAGTCAGATTGGACATGATGAACGGTGTTAATCAAGGCTGATTGAGTCGTGATGATAACAATTTGCAGCTTAATCCCGGCTGAACGTCGGCTAATTGCCCTCCATTTCGACCATCCGCCCGTCACCGCTGTTAGTCCCGGGACGCGACAGCTATAATCTGCCGCTTTACTCTTTACCAAGACCTTAGCAAAGACCACCACAGACAATGACTGAGTCCGTTCTTGACTACATGACCCGCCTGGGTCGCGCCGCCCGCGAAGCTTCTCGCGTCATTGGCCGTGCCAGCACTGCGCAGAAAAACCGCGCGTTGCAGGCGGCTGCCAATGCGCTGGACGCTGCACGCGCCGAGCTGACGGCTGCCAATGAACTGGATTTGGCCGCGGGTCGGGCCAATGGTCTTGAACCGGCATTGCTTGAACGTCTGGCGCTGACCCCGGAACGCATCGACGGCATGATCGTCGGTTTGCGTCAGGTGGCGGCACTGCCGGACCCGGTCGGCGCGATCCGCGACATGAGCTTCCGGCCATCGGGGATTCAGGTCGGCAAGATGCGTGTGCCGTTGGGCGTGATCGGGATCATCTACGAATCCCGGCCGAACGTGACCATCGATGCCGCGAGCCTGTGCCTGAAGTCCGGCAACGCGACGATCCTGCGTGGCGGTTCCGAGGCCATTAATTCCAATCGCGCCATTGCTGCCTGCATCCAGCGCGGCCTGGCCGAGGCCGAATTGCCCGCTGCGGTGGTGCAAGTAGTCGAAACCACCGATCGTGCGGCCGTTGGCGCGTTGATCACCATGCCGGAATACGTCGACGTCATCGTGCCTCGTGGTGGCCGTGGCCTGATCGAACGGGTCAGTCGCGATGCCCGCGTGCCGGTGATCAAGCACCTGGACGGCATTTGCCACGTCTACGTCAGCGCCCATGCCGATCTGCCGAAAGCCCAGCGCATCGCCTTCAACGCCAAGACTCACCGTTATGGCATCTGCGGCGCGATGGAAACGCTGCTGGTGGATCAAACCGTTGCCAAAGATTTCCTGCCGTCCATGGCTGCACAGTTCCGCGAAAAAGGCGTCGAACTGCGCGGTTGCGAACGTACCCGTGCGATCATCGAGGCTATTGCGGCAACTGAAGAAGACTGGAACACCGAATACCTGGCGCCGATTCTCTCGATCCGCGTCGTCGACGGGCTGGACCAGGCCATCGAACACATCAATCAGTACGGCTCGCATCACACCGACTCGATCGTCAGCGAAAACCTCGCCGACACACGGCGTTTTGTGGCGGAAGTCGATTCATCGTCGGTGATGATCAACACGCCGACCTGCTTCGCCGATGGCTTCGAATACGGATTGGGTGCCGAGATTGGCATTTCTACTGATAAGCTGCACGCCCGCGGCCCGGTGGGTCTCGAAGGACTGACCTGCGAGAAGTACATCGTGGTCGGTGATGGCCAGTTGCGCGGCCAGGCGTCGGTCTGACTTGGGCGACTTCAAAACGTCAGCCCCGCAAACTGCCAGCGAGCCTGCGCCTCGACGCATTGGCGTGCTGGGCGGGACTTTCGATCCGGTGCACATCGGCCATTTGCGCGGTGCACTGGAGGTCGCCGAATCGCTGGCGCTCGATGAATTACGCCTGACACCCAGTGCCAGGCCGCCACATCGCGGTACGCCGCAGGTGTCGGCGAAGGACCGTCTGGCGATGGTCGAGTGCGCGGTGGCCGGTGTGGCGCCGTTGGTGGTGGACGCCCGCGAATTGCAGCGGGACAAACCGTCCTACACCATCGACACCCTGGAACTGATGCGCGCTGAATTGGCCGTGTCTGACCAGGTTTTTCTACTTTTGGGCTGGGACGCATTTTGCGGCCTGCCCACTTGGCACCGCTGGGAAGAGTTGCTCCAGCATTGCCACATCCTGGTGCTGCAACGCCCGGATGCCGACAGCGAACCGCCGGATGCCTTGCGCAATCTGTTGGCGGCACGCTCGGTGAGCGACCCGCTGGCCCTCAAAGGGCCGAGCGGACAGATTGCATTCGTCTGGCAGACGCCGCTCGCGGTATCCGCCACCCAGATCCGTCAACTGCTGGCCAGCGGTAAGTCGGTACGTTTCCTGGTGCCCGACGCGGTCCTGGCCTACATCGATGCGCACGGTCTCTACCGTGCGTCGAACTGAAAAAGGGAGCGCTTCAAAACACGTGAACGCGTGTACCGAAGCGCCCGAACATACGAGCAAAACGAGTTTTATATGACGAACAAAGACGTAACTAAAGTAAAGCGCAAAGGCACGTTCAAGAGCGCCCCGCTGCCTGAGCCGGTTCTCACCACCGAGCCCCTGAAGGGTGATGAGCTGGTCAAGGTTGCCGTCGCGGCCCTGGAAGACGTCAAGGGCCAGGACATCCAGGTCATCGACGTTCGTGAAAAGCAGAGCATCACTGACTTCATGATCATCGCTACCGGTACGTCGAACCGTCAGATCGGCGCGATGCTGGACAAAGTCCGCGAGGCCGTCAAAGCCCTGGGCGTCAAGCCATTGGGTGAAGAAGGCAAGGGCGACAGCGATTGGGTGCTGCTGGACATGGATGACGTCATCGTTCACATGATGACGGCCTCGGCTCGTCAGTTTTACGACCTCGAGCGTCTGTGGTCCGGTGCGGAACAGAGCCGTGCTCTGAACGCGGCTCACCACAGCCCGGAAAACACCCATGAGCATTTCATCAAGCTCAACAAAGACCAGCAATAAGGGACCGCTGTGCGACTGCGACTGATCGCCGTCGGTTCACGCATGCCCAAGTGGGTGGAAGAAGGCTGGCATGAATATGCCAAGCGTCTTCCGTCCGAGCTGGCGCTGGAACTGGTGGAAATACCGCTCAACACCCGTGGCAAGAACGCCGACGTGGCGCGCTTCATCCGTCAGGAAGGCGAAGCCATGCTGGCCAAGGTCGGGCCGAATGAGCGGGTTGTGACCCTCGAAGTCCACGGCAAGCCCTGGAGCACCGAGCAGTTGGCGGTCGAGCTCGATCGCTGGCGGCTGGACTCGCGCACGGTCAATTTCATGGTCGGCGGCCCCGAAGGGCTGGCGCCGGAAGTGTGTGCGCGTGCCGATCAGCGCTGGTCGTTGTCGCCGTTGACGTTACCGCACCCGCTGGTGCGGATTCTGATCGGCGAACAGCTGTATCGTGCCTGGACAGTTTTGTCCGGCCACCCTTACCACAAGTAGTTCTGCCCTCATGCCCCAGCCGATCCGCATCAAGGACCACGAAAAAGACGCCCGTCTGGTGCGTGGCCGCGTCGTGTTCGGGGCCATTGCGGTGGTGCTGCTGATCTGTGTGCTGATCGCGCGGCTGTATTTCCTCCAGGTGATTCAGTACGAGTACCACTCGACCCTGTCGGAAAACAACCGCGTCCATGTGCAGCCGATTCCGCCGACTCGCGGGCTGATCTTCGACCGTAATGGCGTGGTGGTGGCCGATAACCGGCCCAGTTTCAGCCTGAGCATGACCCGCGAGCGGTCCGGCGACTGGCAGCAAGTGCTCGACGTGATTGTCGAAGTGCTGGAGCTGACGCCCGAAGACCGGGTGATCTTCGAGAAACGCATGCGTCAGGGGCGCCGGCCGTTCGAGCCGGTGCCGATCCTGTTCGAGCTGACCGAAGAACAGATCGCCCGCATCGCGGTGAATCAGTTCCGTCTGCCGGGGGTGGAAGTGGTCGCGCAGTTGGTGCGTCACTATCCGCAGGGCCCGCACTTTGCGCACTCGGTGGGTTACATGGGGCGGATCAACGAGAAAGAGCTGAAGTCGCTCGATCCGGTCAATTACAGCGGCACCCACCACATCGGCAAAACCGGCATCGAGCGTTTCTACGAGCCCGAACTGCACGGCCAGGTGGGTTACGAAGAAGTCGAGACCAACGCTCGGGGCCGCGTCTTGCGCGTGCTCAAGCGTACCGATCCGATTCCCGGCAAGGACATCGTCCTGAGCCTGGACATCAAATTGCAGGAAGCCGCCGAAGCGGCACTCGGTGGTCGTCGTGGCGCCGTGGTGGCGCTCGATCCGAAAACCGGCGAAGTGCTGGCGATGGTCAGTGCGCCGAGTTTCGATCCGAACCTGTTCGTCACCGGCATCAGCTTCAAGGCCTATTCCGAGCTGCGCGACTCCATTGACCGGCCGCTGTTCAACCGCGTGCTGCGCGGCCTGTACCCGCCGGGCTCGACCATCAAGCCGGCGGTGGCGATTGCCGGCCTGGATGCTGGCGTGGTGACCGCGTCGAGTCGGGTGTATGACCCCGGCTATTACCAGTTGCCCAACTACGATCACAAATACCGTAACTGGAACCGTACCGGTGACGGCTACGTCGATCTGGACACGGCGATCATGCGGTCCAACGACACCTACTTCTACGACCTGGCCCACAAGCTGGGAATCGATCGCTTGTCGGCGTATATGACCAAGTTCGGCATCGGCCAGAAGGTTTCGCTGGACATGTTCGAAGAGTCGCCGGGGCTGATGCCGACACGTGAGTGGAAGCGTGCAACCCGCCGTCAGGCCTGGTACCCAGGCGAAACACTGATTCTGGGGATCGGCCAGGGCTACATGCAGTCCACGCCGCTGCAACTGGCCCAGGCCACGGCGCTGGTGGCCAACAAAGGCATCTGGAACCGTCCGCACCTGGCCAAAACCGTCGAAGGCGAGCGGCCCAAGGATGAAAACCCGATGCCGGACATCGTCCTGCGTGACCCGTCCGATTGGACTAGGGTCAACCACGGCATGCAGCAGGTGATGCACGGTGCCCGGGGTACGGCGCGCAAAGCGGCGATCGGTTCGCAATACCGCATCGCGGGCAAAAGTGGTACGGCTCAGGTGGTCGCGATCAAGCAGGGTGAGAAGTACGACCGCTCCAAGGTTCAGGAACGCCATCGCGACCACGCCTTGTTCGTCGGCTTCGCGCCGGCCGACAACCCGCAAATCGTGGTGTCGGTGATGGTCGAGAACGGTGAATCCGGTTCCGGAGTCGCCGCGCCCGTGGTGCGTCAAATCATGGACGCCTGGCTTCTGGACCAGGACGGTCGGTTGAAGGCCGAATACGCCAGCCCTATCAGTGCGGAGGCTACGGCCCGTGAAGAGTAATTTCGATCGCATCCTCTCCAGTGAGGATGTGATGCGTCGCCGTGCGACGCTGTTGCAACGCATGCACATCGACGGCCCGTTGCTGATCCTGCTGCTGACCCTCGCCGCCGGCAGCCTGTTCGTGCTGTATTCGGCCAGTGGCAAGAGCTGGGACCTGCTGGCCAAGCAAGCCACGTCGTTCGGCATCGGCCTGGTGTCGATGATCGTCATCGCCCAGTTCGAGCCGCGCTTCATGGCCCGCTGGGTGCCAGTCGGTTATGTGGTCGGCGTGCTGTTGCTGGTGGTGGTGGACGTCATGGGCCATAACGCCATGGGCGCCACGCGCTGGATCAACATTCCGGGGGTGATCCGCTTTCAGCCTTCCGAATTCATGAAGATCCTGATGCCGGCGACCATCGCCTGGTACTTGTCCAAGCGCACGTTGCCGCCGCAGCTCAAGCATGTGGGCGTCAGTCTGTTCCTGATCGGCTTGCCCTTTATCCTGATCGTACGTCAGCCGGACCTTGGCACCTCGCTGCTGATTCTCGCTGGGGGGGCGTTCGTATTGTTCATGGGTGGTTTGCGCTGGCGCTGGATCATGAGCGTGCTGGCGGCGGCCGTGCCGGTGGCCGTGGCGATGTGGTTCTTCATCATGCACGACTACCAGAAGCAGCGAATCCTGACATTCCTTGATCCCGAGAGTGATCCGCTCGGCACCGGCTGGAACATCATTCAGTCCAAAGCCGCCATCGGTTCCGGCGGCGTGTTCGGCAAAGGCTGGCTGCTCGGCACCCAGTCGCACCTGGACTTCCTGCCGGAAAGCCACACCGACTTTATTATTGCGGTGATGGGCGAAGAGTTCGGCCTCGTCGGCATCTGCGCACTGCTGCTGATTTACTTGTTGTTGATCGGCCGCGGGCTGGTGATTACCGCCCAGGCCCAGACATTGTTCGGCAAATTGCTCGCGGGCAGCCTGACCATGACGTTTTTTGTTTACGTTTTCGTCAACATCGGTATGGTCAGTGGCCTGTTGCCGGTTGTGGGGGTGCCGTTGCCGTTCATTAGCTACGGAGGAACTTCGCTGGTAACGCTGCTGTCAGCGTTTGGGGTTTTGATGTCGATCCATACCCATCGTAAGTGGATCGCACAGGTTTGAATAAGGTGAAGATGTCAATGCAAGTAATGCGTGGCTGGGCGACTCGATACGCGCCGTGGGTCGGCCTGGTAAGCATCCTTGGCACAACGCAGGACGCGTTGGCCGGCGATTACGAAGGCTCACCCCAGGTGGCCGAATTCGTCGGTGAAATGACCCGCGACTACGGTTTTGCCGGTGAACAGCTGATGGGCGTGTTCCGCGAGGCCGAGCGCAAGCAGTCGATTCTGGACGCGATCTCGAAACCTGCCGAACGGGTCAAGCAGTGGAACGAATACCGCCCGATGTTCATCACCGACGCGCGCATCGCCCGTGGTGTGGACTTCTGGCGTCAGCACGAGGCAGTACTGGCCCGTGCCGAGCAGGAATACGGCGTGCCGGCTCAGGTGATTGTCTCGATCATCGGCGTTGAGACCTTTTTCGGCCGCAATACCGGCAATTTCCGGGTGATCGACGCCTTGTCGACCCTGGGTTTCGACTATCCTCCCCGTGCCGAATTCTTCCGCAAGGAATTGCGTGAGTTCTTGTTGCTGGCCCGTGAGGAGCAGGTCGATCCGCTGACCCTTAAAGGCTCATACGCCGGCGCAATGGGCTTGCCGCAGTTCATGCCGAGCAGTTTTCGCGCCTATGCGGTGGACTTCGACGGTGACGGCCACATTAATATCTGGACCAACCCGGACGATGCCATTGGCAGCGTCGCCAGTTATTTCAAGCGTCACGGCTGGGTTGCCGGTGAACCGGTGGTCAGCCGCGCCGATGTGCGTGGCGAGCAGGTGGCCGCAGGTTTGACGACGGGCATCGAGCCGACTAAAACGGTCGGGGAGTTGCGAGCCTTGGGCTGGTCGAGTCATGATGCGCTGCGCGATGATATGCCGGTCACGGCTTTCCGCCTGGAAGGTGACAATGGTCCTGAATACTGGATGGGCCTGAAGAATTTTTACGCAATCACGCGATATAACCGCAGCGTGATGTACGCCATGGCGGTACATCAACTGTCTGAACAGCTGGTCCAAGCACGGGGCGTCAAGTAATGCGGGCATTGCCTATGAATAAACCCCTGAAGCTGATGGCTTTCGCCGCGTTGGCGGTGCTGGTCGCCAGTTGTTCGACCAGCCGCGCGCCGGCTCAGAAATCTTCATCCACTGCCGTGCGTTCTACGCCGGGGCTGGACATCAACCGTGCGCACAAAGATGGCGCGCCATGGTGGGATGTCGACGTTTCGCGCATCCCGGATGCCACGCCGACCTTGCACTCCGGTCCTTATAAAGCCAACCCGTACACCGTGCTGGGCAAGACTTACTTCCCGTTGCAGGAATCCAAGACCTATGTCGCCTCGGGCACGGCGTCCTGGTACGGCACCAAATTCCACGGTCAGAACACGGCCAATGGCGAGGTGTATGACCTGTACGGCATGAGTGCCGCTCACAAGACTTTGCCACTGCCAAGTTACGTTCGGGTGACCAACCTGGACAACAACAAGAGCGTGATCCTGCGGGTCAACGATCGCGGGCCGTTCTACTCGGACCGCATTATCGACTTGTCCTATGCCGCCGCGAAAAAACTCGGTTATGCCGAAACCGGCACCGCGCGGGTCAAGGTTGAAGGTATCGATCCGCAACAGTGGTGGGCACAAAAGGGCCGTCCGGCGCCTTTGATGCTCAACGAGCCGCAAGTAGCGCAAAATGCCGCGCCGACGATTACCGCTTCGGCCGGCACCGTCGAGCAATGGACGCCACCGCCGCAGCAACACGCGGCGGCCGTAGTGCCCGTGCAGATGGATGCAAAAAAAAACGCTTCTGTACCAGCCTCTGGCCAGTATCTGCAGGTGGGCGCGTTCGCCAACCCGGACGCTGCAGAACTCCTGAGATCGAAGCTAAGCGGGATGGTGAGCGCTCCGGTGTTCATCAGCTCGATCGTGCGCAATCAACAGACCCTGCACCGGGTGCGCCTGGGGCCGATCGGTTCGCCGGGTGAAATCCAGCAAGTGCAGAACAGCGTGCGCCTGGCCAATCTCGGTTCGCCGAGCGTGGTCACCGCCGAGTAATACGTAGTACTTGAGTGACGGTTCGCTTGCGGTTTGGGGGGTGGACCTGGTTGTTGGCTCGTTGAAGAACAAAAGCCCGGCAAGGGTTCTGAGTGAACGACTGAACACGCGATGGTTCGATAGAAAACCATCTAGATTAGTTTTGCCTTCGGGCAGTTTCCATTAGCGATTTCGAGAGACGGATGAACATCACCACCTTTGCCAAACGCCTGTGCCTGCTAGTCCCGCTGCTCCTCTCGCCTGCCGCGTTCGCGGTCGAGATGATGCCGTCGCCACCTCAATTGGCCGCCAAAGCCTATGTGCTCATGGACGCCAGCAGCGGTAACGTGCTGGTCGAGAACAATGGTGACCAGCGTCTGCCGCCGGCCAGCCTGACCAAGCTGATGACCGCGTACATCGCGACCCTGGAAATCCGTCGTGGCCAGATCGGTGAAAACGATCCGGTGACCGTCAGCGAAAACGCCTGGCGCACCGGCGGTTCGCGGATGTTCATCAAGGTCGGCTCGCAAGTCACTGTCAGCGACCTGCTGCACGGCATCATCATTCAGTCGGGTAACGACGCCAGTGTTGCGCTCTCCGAGCACATTGCCGGCAGCGAAGACGCATTCGCCGACATGATGAACAAAACCGTGGCCGACCTGGGCATGACCAACAGCCACTTCATGAACCCGACCGGTCTGCCGAACCCTGAGCACTACTCTTCGGCTCACGACATGGCCGTGCTGGCTCGCGCGATCATCCACGAAGACCCGGCTCACTATGCGATCTACTCGCAGAAAGAGTTCTTCTGGAACGGCATCAAGCAACCTAACCGCAACCTGCTGCTGTGGCGTGACAAGACCGTCGACGGTCTGAAAACCGGTCACACCGACGAAGCCGGCTACTGCATGGTGTCTTCAGCTGTACGTGATGGCATGCGCCTGATCGCCGTGGTGTTCGGCACCAACAGCGAAGTGGCCCGTGCCTCTGAAACCCAGAAGCTGCTGACCTACGGTTTCCGCTTCTTCGAAACCCAGACCTTCTATCAGAAAGGCGCCGAGCTGGCTCAGGCCCCTGTCTGGAAGGGCAGCACCAATCAAGTCAAGGCCGGCCTGGCTGAAGACCTGACCATGACCCTGCCAAAAGGCCAGCTGAAAAAGCTCGCCGCCAGCATGACCATGAACCCGCAACTGGTTGCGCCAATCGCCAAGGGCGACGTGATCGGTAAAGTCGAAGTGAAACTGGACGACAAGGTGGTGCACAGCGCCGACCTGATCGCCCTGGACGCTGTCGAGGAGGGTGGTATCTTCCGCCGCATGTGGGATAGCATCCGTCTATTCTTCTACGGCTTGTTCAACTGAATTAGTGTGGACTTGCATGGCCCCGTTCCAATCCGGAGCGGGGCCATGTCCGTTGCCACGGCTTACGAGGCCGTTACGCCATGACAGATACCGAAGTAAAGGCGCCAAAGATCGAATTCCCTTGCGCGGATTACCCGATCAAGGTGATCGGCGATACCGGCGTGGGTTTCAAGGACAAGATCATTGCGATCCTTGAGAAACACGCGACCGTTGACCACGAGACCCTGGCCGAGCGCCAGAGCACCAACGGCAAGTACACCACCATCCAGTTGCACATCATCGCCACCGGTCAAGAACAGCTGTACGACATCAACAGCGAGTTGCGGGCTACCGGTTTCGTGCACATGGTGCTGTGATGTCTGGCACGCTGGGCTTTCGCGAGCTCGGCCAGATGGCTTACGAGCCGGTCTGGCATGCCATGCAACGCTTCACCAACGAACGTGGCAGCGATGCCGCGGACGAGATCTGGCTGGTCGAACATCCTCCGGTGTTTACTCAAGGCCAGGCCGGCAAGGCCGAGCACTTGCTGCTTCCGGGGGATATTCCGGTGGTGCAGGTCGATCGCGGTGGTCAGGTGACTTACCACGGTCCCGGCCAATTGGTGGCCTATCTGCTGCTCGACGTGCGCAAGCTCGGGTTCGGTGTGCGTGACCTGGTCACCCGCATGGAACACTGCCTGATCGAGCTGTTGGCCAGCTACGGCGTGACCGCGGCGGCCAAGCCTGATGCACCAGGTGTCTACGTCGATGGGGCGAAAATCGCGTCTCTGGGTCTGCGGATTCGCCACGGTTGCTCCTTTCATGGCCTGGCCCTGAACGTGGACATGAACCTGGAACCGTTTCGACGGATTAATCCCTGCGGCTACGCCGGGCTGGCGATGACCCAGCTAAGCGATCACGCAGGATCGATTGAATTTGCCGAGGTAAGTGCCCGGCTGCGCGCGCAGCTCGTCAAACACCTCGACTATGCTGAGCAGACGACCCTAACGGGCGGAATCGACTGATATGACTACTGATGCAGTGCAAACCATGATCCCGACGCTCGATGTAACCGAGCGTCCGGCCCCGCGTGCCAAGGTTGAAGCCGGCGTCAAGCTGCGCGGCGCCGAGAAGGTTGCACGCATCCCGGTAAAGATCATTCCGACGACCGAACTGCCCAAGAAACCTGACTGGATCCGCGTGCGTATCCCGGTTTCGCCGGAAGTCGACCGCATCAAGGCCCTGCTGCGCAAACACAAGCTGCACAGCGTCTGCGAAGAAGCGTCCTGCCCGAACCTCGGCGAATGCTTCTCCGGCGGCACCGCGACCTTCATGATCATGGGCGACATCTGCACCCGTCGCTGCCCGTTCTGCGACGTGGGTCACGGTCGTCCAAAGCCACTGGACACCAACGAGCCGGAAAGCCTGGCCATCGCCATCGCAGACCTGAAGCTCAAGTACGTGGTGATCACCTCGGTTGACCGCGACGACCTGCGTGACGGCGGTGCCCAGCATTTTGCCGACTGCATCCGCGAGATCCGCAAGCTGTCGCCGAACGTACAGCTCGAAACCCTGGTCCCGGACTACCGTGGCCGTATGGACGTCGCGCTGGAAATCACCGCAGCCGAGCCACCGGATGTGTTCAACCACAACCTGGAAACCGTGCCTCGCTTGTACAAGGCCGCGCGTCCGGGTTCGGACTACCAGTGGTCGCTGACACTGCTGCAACGCTTCAAGCAGATGATGCCGCACATTCCGACCAAGTCCGGCCTGATGCTGGGCCTGGGCGAGACTGACGAAGAAGTCATCGAAGTCATGAAGCGCATGCGCGAACACGACATCGACATGCTGACCTTGGGCCAATACCTGCAACCGTCCCGCAGCCACTTGCCGGTTCAGCGTTTCGTGCACCCGGACGTGTTCGCCTGGTTCGCCGAGGAAGGTTACAAAATGGGCTTCAAAAACGTTGCTTCCGGCCCGCTGGTACGTTCCTCGTATCACGCCGACGAGCAGGCGAAGCTGGTTAAAGCTGAATTGATGTCGTCTCTGTAAGAAAGCGCCCGCAAGGTTTTTCAGCCTTGCGGGCGTTTTTGTTGGCCGTGCCTACGGCCACTACAGTCTTTTCCTGCAACCTGCGGGGCGACTGATCCTCTTCTGTTTGTCCCCGTTCCTGACTACTGTGTGCTGAAGCTTTTCGCGCAGGGAGATTCATGGATGACCGTTCGACCGACTCACACTCTGTTTCCTCACTCACCCGTTCCGGCCTTGCCCTCGCAAGGGCTGATCGGTGTCATTGCGCCCGCCGGTCCTGCCGGGCTGGACACCGATAAAGCCGTGGCCTGGATGCGCGCTCGCGGTTATGCGCTGCGAGTGTTTCCCGGGGTGTACGAACAGGATGGCTACCTGGCCGGTAGCGACGACGTGCGGCTCAATGACTTGCACGCGGCGTTCGCCGACACCGAAGTCGACGCGATCATTTGTCTGCGCGGCGGTTACGGCACGCCGCGTTTGCTCGATCGCATCGATTTCGAATTGCTGCAAAACAACGCCAAGCCGTTCATCGGCTACAGCGACATCACGGCGCTTCACGTGGCGATCAGCCGTTATGCCGGTTTTGTGACCTTTCACGGTCCGTTGCTCAATGCCGATCTGCTGGGCGAGAAACAAAAACCGACCGAGTCTTCGTTTTTCAACATGCTCAGAGGGCAGGTGAAGGCGGGCAGTGTGATTTCGCACCCGGTGGCTTACCCGCTGACCACGATCGAGCCAGGCATCGCTCACGGGCGTTTGCTGGGGGGCAATCTGTCGATGATTGCCGCGACAATGGGTACGCCGTATGAGATGGAGGCTGAAGGCGTCATTCTTTTTATCGAGGACATCAACGAGCCGCTGTATCGCATCGACCGGTTGCTGACTCACCTGCGTCTGGCCGGCACGCTGGGCAAGTTGCGCGGCGTACTGGTGGGGGATGTGGCGGGGGTTGATGCGGTTGGGCTGGAGCGATTGCTCAAGCAAGCATTCGAGCCGTTGCGGATACCGGTTCTGGCTGGATGGCGTAGCGGGCATTGTGATCCGAACCTGACGTTGCCGATGGGCGCGTTGGTTCGATTGGATGCGGGGAAGAAGGAGTTGGTGTTGGAGCAGGATGTGGTGGTCAAGCGGTAGTTCGTTAGCTCTGATAGTCAGCCATCGCGGGCAAGCCCGCTCCCACAGGGTTTGCGAATAACCTGTGGGAGCGTGGCTTGCCCGCGATGCTTTTAGCGGCTGCGCAGGCCTTCAAGCAGCTTGTGCGTCGGATACCCATCCGCCGGCCAGCCAAACGACTGCTGTGCACTGCGAATCGCCTTGCGAGTATTCGCGCCGATAATCCCGTCAGCAGTGCCCGCATCGTAATTCTGCGCGCTCAACAGGCTTTGCAGTTCGATCCGCTCGGTGCGGCTCAACGGCAGATCATCTTTCGGCCAGGTGCCGTTGATCAGGCCGCCGCCATTGAAGCGCTCGGACAACAGGCTCACCGCCAACGCATAAGACGACGAGTTGTTGTACTTGAGGATCGCACGGAAGTTGTCGAGCACCAGGAACGCCGGGCCACGATAACCGGCCGGCAGCAGCAGGGCGGCGGACAGGTGTTCGGAACCCGCCGGAACCTGGGCGCCATTGGCCAGTGAGACACCTAACTGTTGCCATTCAGCGACACTCTTGCGAATCGTGCCGTCGGCCAGAACGTAGTTGAAGCTACCCGGCAACTGCACTTCAAAGCCCCATGGCTGGCCTCTCTGCCAGCCGGAGCTTTGCAGGTAATGGGCCGTCGAGGCCAGGGCATCGGCGGGGCTGTTCCAGATGTCGCGGCGGCCGTCACCGTCGAAGTCCACGGCGTGGGTGTTGTAGGTGGTCGGGATGAACTGGGTCTGGCCCATGGCACCGGCCCAGGAGCCGAGCATTTTCTCCGGCTCGATATCGCCTTGTTGCAGGATTTGCAGGGCGGCGATCAGTTGCGCATGAGCAAAGCCTGGACGCCGGCCTTCGTAGGCCAGGGTCGCCAGGGAGTTGATCACTGATTTGTTGCCCTGGAACTGACCGAAGTTACTCTCCATGCCCCACACCGACACCAATGCCTGGCGGTCGACGCCGTAGCGCTGTTCGATGCTTTGCAGAATGTCGGCGTATTGGCTGACCAGCGCCTGACCTTTACGGACCCGCAGCGGCGACAGGGCGCCGTCGAGGTATTCCCACACAGGGCGGGAGAATTCGGGCTGGCTGCGATCGGCGCGGATCACGCTGGTGTCCAGGCTGACATTGGCGAAGGCGCGGTCGAACAGATCGGCGCGGATGCCGGCGGCCAGCGCGTCTTTGCGGAAACCTGCCTGCCATTCGGCGAAGGTCTGGGTGGGCTGGATGTCGAGGTTTTCACCGGTCGGCACCACGGGCGGAATGACCGCAGGGGCTGTCGCGATGGGGAGGCTCTGAAGCGGCTGGGCGTCGGCGGCGGTCGGTTTTTCCGCGCAGGCGACAAGCAAAATGAGGCTGGAGGCAGCGATCAGTTGGCGCAGGGGCCAACGACGGGAAAGACTAAGGGGCATGCACAGGTCCAGGGAATACGAATCAGGTGCAGACCTTAACATGTTGAGCGGGCGCTTGCCTTTCAGGCCGCCAGAAAGTAAGAAGCCTCCCAGCTATTAGACTGGAAGGCTTCGCGGCGGTAGCTGCCTTTGCCCTTGCCGGCTCGTTCCTGACGGCTGCGGAACAGTGGCTGGGCGATGATGGATTTGGCCTTGTTGGGGCCATGCCTGGATGGCTTTTTGCTCATGATCAGATCTCTCGATTGAGTGGTTTTTGCGGGGGAAATAATCTGCTGAAGTTGGGGTTCTGTCTAGACCTTATATTGTGTGGGAAAGGATACCTGTGGCGAGGGAGCTTGCTCCCGTTCGGCTGCGCAGCAGCCGCTAGTTGGCGAACTTGGTTTGACTGACAGAACAGGGGTCGCTTCGCAACCCAGCGGGAGCAAGCTCCCTCGCCACAGAAACCTTACTCGGCGGGCAACGACAGGCGTTGGCCCGCCATCAACAACGACAAACGACTCAAACTCATCCACGGCGAACCGGCGGCCTGGCCCTTGATCTGCGCGTCGATGCGCTGCGCTTCCAACAATAACTGCGCCCAGCGTTGCGCCGGGTAGCGTTGCAGGGCTTTGCTCATCAGCGGTTTGCGCTTGTCCCAGACCGGCGGGCGGGCCTGGCTGAAGGCTTTGTCCAATGGCACACCCTGGCTGTACTGAAGCGAAAGGTTGGCCAGCAGACGCAGCTCCCGGGCCAGCGCCCAGAGAATCACCGGTGGTTCGACGCCTTCACCGCGCAGCCCTTCGAGGATACGCAGGGCATGCGCGGCTTCTCCGTTGAGAATCGCATCGGTCAGGCCAAAGACATCGAAGCGCGCGCTGTCAGCCACCGCTGCTTGCACGGTTTCAACGGTGATCTGGCCACCTTCGGCCATCAGCTTGAGCTTTTCGATTTCCTGGGCGGCGGCCAGCAGGTTGCCTTCGACCCGCGCGGCAATCAGTTCCACGGCATCCTGGCTGGCAGAAAGCCCGGCCTGGGACAACCGTTGACGAATCCAGCTCGGCAACTGGTTGGCATCCACCGGCCAGATCTGCACGAACTGCGTCTGCTGCCCTTCGACCAGCGCCTTGCCCCACTTGGTTTTCTGCGCGCTACCATCCAGCTTGGGCAGGCTGATCAGCAGCACTGTGTCTTCGGCCGGGCGCGAGCAGTACTCGATGAACGCAGCGGCACCTTTGTCACCGGGTTTGCCGGACGGCAAGCGCAGTTCCAGCAGGCGCTTTTCGGCGAACAGCGACATGCTGGCGCCAGCCTGCAGCAGCGTACCCCAGTCGAAACTGGCGTCTGCGGCGAAGACCTGGCGTTCGTCGAAGCCCTGTTGGCGGGCGGCGACACGAATGGCGTCCGCGGCTTCCTGACACAGCAGTGGGTCATCGCCACTGATGATGTAGACCGGCGCGAGGGCACCTTGCAGGTGTTTACCGAGTTGGGCGGGGGCGAGTTTCATAAGAAAGGGCGAACGGGGCGCCTGGGCGCCCCGTAAGTCTTATTGCTGCGGGATTTCGATGGGCGACTGGCGCGGGGTTTCCGCTTCAGCCTTCTGCGCTGCTTCCAGTGCCTGGGCTTCAGCTTTTGCCCGAGCATCGGCGGTCTGTTGCAACTGCTCCAACTGAGTCGGAGTGAGCTGTGACAGGCGCAGCATCATGCGTTGAACCAACTCGCGACGGGTTTCTACGCGAACAGTACTGGCTTCCTGGTCGGAACCCGCCAGGTTGTTGCCGTCGTGGATAAAGATCTTCTGCACTTCGAGCTTGTCGCTCATCAGCGGCAGGTCGCGCGCGCCACGGATGTCGTAGCTCAGCACGGTGCTCACCTGATACTCACCAGTACGGCCGGCACCGGCGTAGCTGAGGATACGCTGGCTTTCCTGCTCATCGGTCAGCACCAGTTTGTACGGAGCTCCGGTGTAAACCTTGACGCCGCTGCTTTGCAGCAGCTGACGCAATTGCGTCACGGTTTCGCCGTAAGCGTTGCGGGCGCTCAGGTCGAGTTCCTTGATCGCCAGTTCATTGGTGCCGGTGCCGCGCAGCTGGAAACCGCAGGCGCTCAACAGGACTGCGAGGCCCATCACCAGCAGATTGCGTTTGATCATCTTGTTGCTCCCCTTGAAACCATGTGGGCCGATCGTGCGGCCCGAAAGGTTTAACTCGGCGCCAGGCTTGCCTGGCGCCTGATCCAATTAGCTGGCGACGATATTGACCAGTTTCCCGGGCACTACAATCACTTTACGAATAGTCAGGCCATCGACGAAGCGCAGCACGTTCTCGTTGATACGGGCAGCGGCTTCGACTTCTTCGCGAGTCGCGGTGGCCGGCATTTCGATCTGGCCGCGCAGCTTGCCGTTGACCTGGATGACCAGCGTCAGGCTGTCCTGCACCAGCGCGGTTTCGTCCACCACCGGCCAGCCGGCGTCGATCACTGGGCCAGCGTGACCCAATTGATTCCACAGCTCGTGGCTGATGTGCGGGGTGATCGGAGCCAGCAGCAACGTCACGGCTTCCAGACCGTCGTGAACCAGTGCGCGATCCTGTTCGGTGCCTTGCGCGGCTTTTTCCAGCACGTTCATCAGCGTCATCACTTGAGCGATGGCGGTGTTGAACTTGTGGTTCTGGCCGACGTCGTGGCTGGCCTGCTTGATGGCCAGGTGGATCGAACGGCGAATGGCTTTCTGCTCGTCGTTCAGGCTGGCGACGTCCAGTTTGCCCGGCAGGCCCTGAGTGACGTGCGCTTGAGCAAGGCGCCAGACGCGCTTGAGGAAACGATGCGAACCTTCGACTCCGGAGTCGGACCATTCCGCGCTCATGTCAGGTGGCGAGGCGAACATCATGAACAGGCGGCAGGTGTCTGCGCCGAACTGGTCGATCATCGACTGTGGGTCGACGCCGTTGTTCTTCGACTTGGCCATCTTCTCCGTGCCGCCGATTTCCACCGGCAGACCATCTGCGATCAACTTGGCGCTGATAACCTTGGCCTTGCTGTCGCGTTCGAGTTCGACGTCCGCCGGGTTGAACCAGGTGTAGGCACCATTGGCTTCGCGACGGTAGTAAGTCTCGGCGATCACCATGCCCTGGGTCAGCAGGTTCTTGAACGGCTCGTTGGAGCTCACCAGGCCTTCGTCGCGCATCAGCTTGTGGAAGAAGCGCGCGTAGAGCAGGTGGAGAATGGCGTGTTCGATACCGCCGATGTACTGATCCACCGGCAACCAGTGGTCAGCCGCGGATTTTTCCACCAGACCGCCTTCATAGTGCGGCGAGGCGTAACGGGCGTAGTACCACGACGACTCGACGAAGGTGTCCATCGTGTCGGTTTCACGCTTGGCAGGCTGGCCGCATTTCGGACAGCTGCACTCGTAGAATTCCGGCATGCGCGCCAGCGGCGAACCGGCGCCATCCGGCACCACGTCTTCCGGCAGCACGACTGGCAGTTGATCTTCCGGGACCGGCACATCACCGCAGGTGGTGCAGTGAATGATCGGGATCGGGCAGCCCCAGTAGCGCTGACGGCTGATGCCCCAGTCGCGCAGGCGGAACTGGGTGCGCGAGGCGCCGAGGCTCTTCTTGATCAGCGCGACTTCGATGGCGTCGAACGCGCCGGCGAAGTCCAGACCGTCAAACTCACCGGAATTGATCAGTGTGCCGTGCTCGCCGTAGGCGTCTTGCCACGGGGCCGGGTTGGTCTCGCCAGAGCTGGTGCGCACCACCGATTTGATCGGCAGGTCGTACTTGTGGGCGAATTCGAAATCGCGCTCGTCGTGAGCCGGTACGGCCATGACCGCACCATCGCCGTAGTGCATCAGCACATAGTTGGCGACCCACACAGGCAGTTTTTCGCCAGTCAGCGGGTGCTCGACGAACAGGCCGGTCGGCAGGCCTTTCTTCTCTTGGGTGGCGACGTCGGCTTCGGCAACGCTGCCGCCCTTGCATTCAGCGATGAACGCTTGCAACTCAGGGTTGTTCTGCGCGGCCAGGGTGGCCAAATGGTGTTCGGCGGCCACGGCAACGTAAGTTGCGCCCATCAGGGTGTCCGGACGGGTGGTGAAAACCTTCAGCGCGCCGGTTTCGCCAATGGAATCGACGTTGTACGGGAACTGCACTTCCATGCCACGGGATTTGCCGATCCAGTTGCGCTGCATGGTCTTGACCTGCTCAGGCCAGCCAGTCAGTTCGTCGAGGCTCTCCAGCAGCTCATCCGCGTAGGCGGTGATCTTGAAGTAGTACATCGGGATTTCGCGCTTTTCGATCAGCGCGCCGGAACGCCAGCCGCGACCGTCGATCACTTGTTCGTTGGCCAGGACGGTCTGGTCGACCGGGTCCCAGTTCACGGTGCCGCTTTTTTTGTAAATCACGCCTTTTTCGAACAGGCGAGTGAACAGCCATTGTTCCCAGCGGTAGTAATCAGGCTTGCAGGTGGTGACTTCGCGGGACCAGTCCACCGCCAGGCCCAGGCTGCGCAGCTGGGTTTTCATGTAGGCGATGTTTTCGTAGGTCCACTTGGCGGGCGCTACGTTGTTCTTCATCGCGGCGTTTTCCGCGGGCATGCCGAAGGCGTCCCAACCCATGGGTTGCAGGACGTTCTTGCCTTGCATGCGCTGATAGCGGGAGATCACGTCGCCGATGGTGTAGTTGCGCACGTGCCCCATGTGTAGCTTGCCGCTGGGGTAAGGGAACATCGACAGGCAGTAGAAAGTCTCCTTGCCTGGCTGTTCACTGACTTCAAAGGACTTTTGCTCGTCCCAGAACGACTGGGCGGCGGCTTCGATTTCACGGGGCTGATATTGTTCGTGCATGGCTACTTTTGAACTGAATAGGGGTGGCCTAATCCTCTTCAATGCAACGCTGGACGGTGACGACGCCAAATTGGCGTTTCGGTGCCCAGACGAGCTGGAAGTGGAGTTACAGGAAGCGCCGTAGCATACATGACCGCGCTCTACCGAGGGAAACCCTGATTGCACCCCGAGGGCCGTTGGTCGCGGCACTCAGCCGGTTTGTTCATGGAAGCTAAGCTCTAAATGGGGAGTGAGTCTTATCTTCAATGAGGTGAGGGATGGTTGAGTCACAGCAAAAAGTCACGAAACCGGTGCTGTACGAAAGACTGATCGATCGTCTGGGGATGGCCCTGGACGCTGCAAAAACCGCTGACCGGCTACGCGATGAGCGTCCCTTGGAGCTGGAACTGCGTGGGTTGAGCCCCGCAGAGTTTGCACTGGTCAAAGCCTATCTGGATCGCAGTGAACGTGAAACACACGGATGCTTGTCCGCAGCAGTGAAGCAACTCGACGCACCACGTTCGGCCAAGATCATCTGGCTCAAGGACAAGGCACCTGGCAGGGGCGCGGAAAAGGTCCGGTCTCTGCAATTCAAGTAACGGCTACAAGCCATGACCCATGGTTTATTCAAAGCATAATCCTTCCGCATTTGTTGTCGCATTGCGTCAACCCACTTAGGCTTCGGGCATCTTATGGAGATGCTCGATGCCTTTTCGCTATTTCGTGAAACAACTTCTGTTGCCTCCCGGCATTCTTTTGCTGTTGCTGGCGCTTGCGTGGTGGTTTCGCCGCTCAAGGCCGAGGCTTGCGGGCGTGTGCTTTGCCTTGGGTTTCGGCGGCTTCTTTTTGATGAGTCTGCCGGTGGTGGTGCAGTACGGCGCCAAGGCCCTGGAAAGTGAACCGCCGCTGGCGCGCGAGGAGTGGACCACCCTGAGTCAGCGTGCGGATGCGATTGTGCTGCTGGGCTCTGGGCGTGAACGTGGCGATATTGCCTGGGGGGCTGATCAGCCGACGGGTATTGGTCTGGAGCGTGAACGTTATGCGGCACGCCTGGCCAAGGCTTCCGGGTTGCCCATTCTTACCAGCGGCGGCCTGCATTACGGCACGCCGCCCTCTGAAGCAAAGTTGATGGCGGATTCGTTGCTCGATGATTTCGGCGTGACCGTGCGTTGGCAGGAAGGGCGCAGCCGCACGACCTGGGAGAACGCGCAGTTCAGCGCTGAGGTGTTGTTGCCGCAGGGGATCAAACGGGTAGTGGTGGTGACTCAGGCCTGGCACATGCCGCGATCGGTCTGGAGTTTCCAGCGGGCGGGATTTGAAGTGGTGCCGGCGCCAGTGGGGTTTCTAGGTGTGGACAATGCCCGACCGCTGGGCGGCTGGATGCCGGAATTCAAGTCGATCTGGCAGAGCGGGCAATTGTTGAACGAGGCGGTGGGGCAGATCGGTTACTCGATGTTTTACCGCTGAACATCAAAAGATGTTGATCGTTCCCACGCTCCGCGTGGGAACGCATCCCGTGACGCTCCGCGTCACATCCGAAGCGGACGCTGGAGCGTCCATGGCGGCATTCCCACGCAGAGCGTGGGAACGATTTGGTGTGGGTTTAAACAGTCTTGGCCATCCGGTTCGCCACCAGCGCCCAGCCAAACAACAACACGCAAAGTATGATCAGCGGCCACGAGCGCCATTCCAGGTAAGGCGTCAGGTCGTGCATTGGCACGACTTCGCCGTACAGGATGCCGCGTTCGAACTGCGGAATCTGCACCGTGATCTGACCGAACGGGTTGATCAGGCCGGTCACACCGTTGTTGGTGGCGCGGATCATCCAGCGGCCTGCCTCAAGCGCGCGCATCTGCGCCATCTGCAAATGTTGCAGCGGGCCGATGGAGGTGCCGAACCAGGTGTCGTTGCTGATGGTCAGCAGCAAATCGCTGCGAGCCGCCAGGCTGGCGGCGAATTCCGGGTAGACCACTTCGTAGCAGATGAACGGTGCGATCTGATAGCCCTTGGCTTGCAGCATGGCCTGGTCAGCCGGGCCACGGGCAAAGTCGGACATTGGCAGGTCGAAGAACGCGATCAGTCCGCGCAACACATCCTGCAACGGAACGTATTCGCCAAACGGCACCAGCTTCTGCTTGAGATAAGTGCCGTCGCCTTCACCGATGACGGTAATGCCGTTGAAGAAGCGCTTCTCGTGGCGGACTTCCTGGCGGATCGGTACGCCGGTAATCAGCGCAGATTTACGCTCTGCGGCGAAATTTCCCATCATGTTCAGGTAGCCCTCGGCGGACTCCTTGAGCACCGGGACGGCCGTTTCCGGCCAGATCAGCAGGTCGACCGGTTTGGAGCTGAAACTCATGTCGCGGTACAGCGCCAGCTGCGCGTTGAGCTGTGCCGGGTCCCACTTCATGCTTTGTTCGATATTGCCCTGAATGGCTGCGACGCTCAGCGCCGGACCCGCCGGGCTGGTCCAGGCATGTTCTTTCAACGCCATGCCGGCCACCCAGGGGCCGACCAACAGCAAGACACCGGCGGCGATGAAACCTTTACGGCCCGTACGCACCAGACGCAACGCGTTGTAGATCAACGCAGCCGTCAGGGCCAGGGTGAAGGAGATCAGCCACATCCCGCCGACCGGCGCGAGCCCGGCCAAGGGGCCGTCGAGCTGGCTGTAGCCGGAGTAGAGCCACGGGAAACCGGTGAGAAACCAGCCGCGAAACGCCTCTTGGCCGACCCACAGCGCTGCAAACGCCAAGGCATCCGCCAGCGGCGCTTCGTTACGACGCAGCCAGCGCGCCCAGATCCAGGCGGGCAGGGCGAAGAACCAGGCAATCGCCGCCGTGAAGATCAGCATCAGGAAACCGGCCAGCAACACCGAAGCGCCGCCGAAGTGGTGGATGCTGTAATAAATCCAGCTGGTGCCGGCGCCAAACAGGCCGAAACCGAAACACCAGCCACGGCCCAAGGCCTGACGGGGGCTCAGCTCGCGTAAACCGGCATAAAAGAAGCCGACCGCCAGCAATGCCAGCGGCCAGATATCGAATGGCGCCAGGGCCAGGGTGGTGAGTGCACCGGCCGCCACGGCCAGCAGGTTACCGGGCCAGCCGGGGCGGGTCATACGATGCATTTCAGTCCTTAGAATTACCGGGCGATAGGTGTCAGGCGCAGCAAGTGAATCCGACGGCTGTCGGCGTTCAGGATGCGGAAGCGATAGGGGCCGATTTCAGTGATTTCGTTGCGTTTTGGCAAGTGGCCGAACGCACTCATCACCAGACCGCCAACGGTGTCGAACTCATCGTCGGAGAATTCGCTGTCGAAGAACTCGTTGAAGTTCTCGATCGGCGTCAGGGCCTTGATCAGGAAGTCACCGCTGGGCAGCGGCTTTATGTAGCTGTCTTCTTCGACGTCATGCTCGTCTTCGATGTCGCCGACGATTTGTTCCAGTACGTCTTCGATGGTCACCAGGCCCGCCACGCCGCCGTATTCGTCGATGACGATGGCCATGTGGTTATGGTTGGCGCGGAATTCACGCAGCAGCACATTCAGGCGCTTGGACTCCGGCACGAAGGTGGCCGGGCGCAACAAGTCCTTGATGTTGAAGCTGTCGCCGTTCTCCTTGAGGATCAACGGCAGCAAGTCCTTGGCCAGCAACACGCCCATCACGTCATCATGGCTTTCGCCGATGACCGGGTAGCGGGAGTGGGCCGAGTCGACCACGGCCGGCAGGAACTCGCGAGGTGTCTGGGTCGCCTTGATGCTGATCATCTGCGAGCGTGGGACCATGATGTCCCGTACTTGCAGGTCCGCAACCTGGATGGCGCCTTCAACGATGGCCAGCGCTTCGCTGTCCAACAGTTTGTTCTGGTGTGCATCGCGCAGCAGCTCCAGCAGCTCCTGGCGGTTCTTCGGCTCGTGGGCAAAAGCCTGGGTGAGCTTACCCAGCCAAGACTTTTGCCCGTTGCTCGATCGATCTTCGCTCATAGCGATTACTCTGAATCCTTTGTTGTAACGATAGGGGTTGTGTCTGTTTCGTCGTCCGCATAAGGGTCGGGATAGCCCAACTCGGCAAGCAACGTTCGTTCCAGTGCTTCCATTTCTTCGGCTTCGTCGTCATCTATGTGGTCGTAACCCAGTAGATGCAAGCAGCCGTGAATCACCAGATGTGCCCAGTGGGCCTTTAGTTCCTTGCCTTGCTCGGCGGCTTCGCGCTCGACCACCGACACGCAGATCACCAGATCGCCCAGCAGCGGGATGTCAAGAAACTCGTCAGGCACATCGGCAGGAAACGACAGGACGTTAGTGGCGTAATCCTTCTGCCGCCAAGTGTGGTTCAGTTCGCGGGCTTCTTCTTCATCGACCAAGCGGATGGTCATTTCAGAGTCGGCGGTGCGCTGGCGCAGGGCCAGTTCACACCATTGGCGGAACTCGGCTTCGCTGGGGGCAGGCGCTTGGGTAGCCAGTTGCAGATCAAGCTCAAGCATCGCGGCGGCTGTCCTTTGGCGTTTCGTCTGCCACGCGATTCTCGAAGCGCTCGTAGGCTTCGACGATGCGTTGCACCAGTGGATGGCGCACAACGTCCTTGGACTCGAAATGGGTGAAGCTGATGCCCGGTACGTCTTTGAGCACTTCAATCACATGGTGCAGCCCGGATTTGGTGCCTTTCGGCAGGTCGACCTGGGTAATGTCACCGGTGATGACGGCCGTAGAGCCGAAGCCGATCCGGGTCAGGAACATCTTCATCTGTTCGACGGTGGTGTTCTGGCTTTCGTCGAGGATGATGAAACTGTTGTTCAGCGTGCGACCGCGCATGTAGGCCAGGGGCGCAACTTCAATGACCTGGCGCTCGATCAGTTTGGCGACGTGTTCGAAGCCAAGCATCTCGTAGAGTGCGTCGTAGAGCGGGCGCAGGTACGGGTCGATCTTTTGCGACAGGTCACCCGGCAGGAAGCCGAGCTTTTCGCCGGCCTCAACCGCCGGGCGGACCAGCAGAATGCGCCGAATCTGCTCGCGTTCCAGCGCGTCTACCGCGCAGGCAACGGCCAGATAGGTCTTGCCGGTACCGGCCGGGCCGATGCCGAAATTGATGTCGTTACCGAGGATTTCCTTCACGTAGCGCAGCTGATTCAAGCCGCGAGGGCGAATCATGCCTTTTTTGGTGCGCAGGGCGACGGAGGGTTCGGACGGGGAGACGTTGTCCAGCTCTTCGACGGCCGATTCCTGCAGGAACAGGTGAACCATGTCCGGCGACAGTTCAGTACCCTTGGTTTCCCGGTACAGACGGCGCAGGAGGTTTTCCGCGGAGGTGGTGTGTTTGGGGTCGCCGATCAGCTCGAACTGGTTTCCGCGGTTGCGGATCTCGATGGTCAGGCGTTGCTCGATCAGGCGCAGGTGCTCGTCGAACATCCCGCACAGATTGGCGAAGCGACGGGCCTCAAAGGGCTCGAGGATAAAACGATGTGGTTCTATGGGTGCGTTCAAGGTCGTATTTAGCCGCCCTGGGGCAATTAAGATGAAATCAAGGATAACGCCAGTGGCGCGGGTGCGAAAGCTCTTAAATGGATAAGCCCATTCTCGAGAACAATGCAATCCACTGTGGGAGCTGGCTTGCCAGCGATGGCGGTGCAACAGGCGACAAATTTGTCGGAGTTGATGGCCTCATCGCTGGCAAGTCGAATCGTCGCACCGCAGCTCCCACAGGATCCTTGATGTTTCCGGAATCTGTTACTGGACCAGCGAGCCCCGCAGCGAGTGCGGCTGCGCGGCGTCGATGTGCACGTCGGCGAACTGGCCAATCAAGGTTGGATTGTCGCAGCGGAAGTTGACGATACGATTATTCTCGGTCCGGCCTTGCAGCTCGCCAGGGTCTTTTTTCGAGTAATCGGTCACCAGGATCCGCTGGATCGAACCGACCATTTGTCGGCTGATTTCGAAGCCTTGCTGGTTCAGGCGATGTTGCAGCGCGTTCAGGCGTTCTTTTTTCAGTTCTTCCGGCGTCTCGTCGGCCAGGTCTGCCGCCGGGGTGCCCGGGCGCTGGCTATAGACGAACGAGTAGGAGAAGTCGAAACCGACGTCTTCGATCAGCTTCATGGTCTGTTCGAAGTCTTTTTCGGTCTCGCCCGGGAAGCCGACGATGAAGTCAGAGCTGATGCAGATCCCCGGCACGGCGGCACGCAGTTTTCGCAGTTTGGATTTGTATTCCAGCGCGGTGTGGTTGCGTTTCATCGCCGAGAGAATGCGGTCCGAACCCGATTGCACCGGCAAGTGCAGGTGTTTCACCAGTTCCGGCACATCGGCGTGAGCCTGGATCAGGCTGTCGGAGAATTCCAGCGGGTGTGAGGTGGTGTAGCGAATCCGGTCGATGCCATCGACGGCGGCCACCACGCGGATCAGCTCGGCGAGATCCGCCAGGCGTCCGTCGTGAGTCTTCCCGCGATAACCGTTCACGTTCTGACCCAGCAGCGTCACTTCCCGCACGCCGTTTTCGGCGAGGTGAATGATCTCGGCAATCACGTCATCGAACGGCCGGCTGACCTCTTCGCCGCGGGTATAAGGCACCACGCAGAACGTGCAGTACTTGCTGCAACCTTCCATGACCGACACATAAGCGCTCGGGCCATCGATGCGCGGCTCGGGCAAATGGTCGAATTTTTCGATTTCCGGGAACGAGACGTCGACTTGCGGCAGCTTGGTGGCGCGCGCGGCGTCGATCATTTCCGGCAAGCGGTGCAGGGTTTGCGGGCCGAAGACCACGTCCACGTATGGGGCGCGATCGCGGATGGCGGCGCCTTCCTGGCTGGCCACGCAACCGCCGACGGCGATCACCATGTCCGGGTTGGCCAGTTTCAGTTCGCGCCAGCGGCCAAGTTGGGAGTACACCCGGTCCTGGGCGCGTTCGCGAATGGAGCAGGTGTTGAGCAGGATCACGTCGGCGTCTTCAGCGCGAGCGGTAACTTCCAGGGCCTGATGTTCACCCAGCAGATCGACCATGCGCGAGCTGTCGTACTCGTTCATCTGGCAACCGTGGGTTTCGATGTAAAGCTTCTTGGCCATGGACACAGTCATCACGTGATTCAAAGAACCGCGCATTATAGGGAACATGTCCCCAGGTTCCTACCGCTGTGCGTCCAGTGGCTATGCTATAGTTCGCGCCCTCATTTTTATCCCCGATGTGTTGCCCGCCCACCATGACCAAACGTGAAGCCCCAATCTACAAGGTGATTTTCCTCAACCAGGGCCAGGTGTACGAAATGTATGCCAAGCAGATCTATCAAAGTGATCTGTGGGGCTTCCTGGAAGTGGAAGAGTTCGTCTTTGGCGAGCGCACGCAAGTGGTCGTCGACCCGAGCGAAGAGAAGTTGAAAGCTCAGTTCGAAGGCGTGGTGCGCAGTTTCGTGCCGATGCATTCGATTGTGCGCATCGACGAAGTGGAACGCCTGGGCACTCCGAAAATCAGCGAAGCCCGAGGCGCGGTCGGCAATGTCATGCCGTTTCCGATGCCGATGCCTGAGAAGTAAGCAAGTTGCTCCTGTGGCGAGGGAGCTTGCTCCCGCCGGCCGATCCGCGCCCGGGCGCAGCAGTCGTAAAACCTGTGAGTGTGGTGTGTCGGAAAGGTAGTAGTTGCAGGACTTAGGGCCGCTTCGCGCTCCAGCGGGAGCAAGCTCCCTCGCCACAGGGGGCTGTGTTTGCTTCAGGGGAGTGGCGAGAAAGGCGTACGCCCGTCGGCGCTTTGCAGTTCCATCAAATATTTGCGAAAAATTTGCCCGAGCACCTGAGTAGCGACTTCGAGATCTTCGCGAGGCATCTTCTCGGCCACTTCGTCGGCCGTATCCAGCGCATCTTCAGCGCCGTTGACCGCGGCCATTTTCAGCACGATATACGCCTGAACGTTATTGGCCGGCACGCCTTCGCCGTGAAAGAACATGGTGCCGAGTTTGAATTGCGCCTGGGCGTGGCCTTGCAGCGAGGCTTTTTCGAAATAGCCCAGGGCTATCTTGAGGTCGCGCGGGGTGTTTTTGCCGTCGTAGTAGAACTCACCCAACTCGTATTGCGCTTGTGCATCCCCTTCATCCGACGCTTTCTGGCAGGCAGCGAGCGCTTGCGTCAGGTCTTGCGGCTGAGTATTGAGGGTGCAGCGACCCATCGCTGGGATTAACAACGAGTTGCCGCCTGCTTGTGCGAGCGCGAGCAGGGGCTGAAGGAGCAACAGGCAGCCCAGTGAAAGGGCGCGGCCGGTGCGGTTCATGGGAATCGACTTACCTCTGAAGGGCGCGCGGACCCATCGAGGGGATCCAATAAGCGCGCATTATGAAATAAGCAGGGCCAACCTTACAAAGTCTTTACTCGTTTTTCTGCTGCGCGGGGAATATATCGCCCCTTTTGCGGGAGATTATTAGCAGAAGCACAGGAATAAGGGGGCAAATCCAGGTGAAAGCTGACGCTGGCATTCGCCAGCGTCAGCGGCACAACGTTATTTCAACGCAGCGAATGCACGCTCGGCGGCATCCAGCGTCAATTTCAACTCGGTGTCACCGTGAGCGATCGAGGTGAAACCGGCTTCGAAAGCACTTGGCGCCAGGTACACGCCGCCTTCGAGCATCAAGTGGAAGAAACGACCGAACAGTGCTGCATCGCTGGCCATCACGTCATCGAAGGTCACGATGTCGTCGGCACCGCTGAAGTACAGACCAAACATACCGCCGGCCTGGGTGGTCACGAATGGAATGCCCGCGGCATCGGCGCGCTGTTGCAGACCATCGAGCAGGCGGCTGGTGTAATCGGCCAGTTCGTCGTGGAAGCCGGGACGGCTGATCAGACGCAACGTCGTCAGGCCCGCCGCCATCGCCAGAGGGTTACCCGACAGAGTGCCAGCCTGATAGACCGGACCCAGTGGCGCGATGTGCGACATGATTTCGCGCTTGCCGCCGAAGCAGCCGACCGGCATGCCGCCACCGATGATCTTGCCGAAAGTACTCAGGTCCGGCGTCACGCCGAAGTGCGCTTGTGCACCGCCGAGGGCGACACGGAAACCGGTCATCACTTCGTCGAAAATCAGCACCACGCCGTACTTGTCGCACAGGGTCCGCAGGCCTTCGAGGAAACCTGGCGCCGGCGGTACGCAGTTCATGTTGCCAGCCACCGGCTCGACGATGATGCAGGCCACGTCCTGGCCGACGTCGGCGAGCATGGTTTCTACCGCGTCGATGTCGTTGAACGGCAAGGTCAGGGTGTGTTTGGCGAAATCCGCCGGCACACCGGCCGAGCTTGGCACGCCCTGGGTCAGGGCGCCGGAACCGGCCTTGACCAGCAGGCTGTCGGAGTGACCGTGGTAGCAGCCCTCGAACTTGATGATGTTGTCGCGGCCGGTGAAACCACGGGCCAGACGGATGGCGCTCATGGTCGCTTCGGTGCCGGAGCTGACCATGCGCACCATTTCCATCGAAGGCACGATCGAGCAGACCAGATCGGCCATCTCGGTTTCCATCGCGGTCGGGGCGCCGTAGGACAAACCGTGTTCCAGTTGTTTGCGCACAGCGTCCAGCACGTCCGGGTGGCTGTGGCCGAGAATCATCGGGCCCCAGGAGCCGACGTAGTCAACGTAACGCTTGTCGTCTTCGTCGGTGACGTAGGCGCCTTCGGCGTGTTTGAAGAACAACGGCGTGCCGCCCACGCTTTTGAATGCGCGAACAGGCGAGTTCACGCCACCGGGGATGTGTTTCTGGGCATTGGCAAACAGGGTTTCGGAACGAGACATGATCGGGCTCTCAAATCAGATTTTCAGTAATTCGTTAAAGGCGCGGGCGCGGCGGGTCACTTCAGCCGTGCTGTCGGCGCCAAACAGACCATGCACCACCGCCAGCAAGTCGACCCCGTGGGCCACCAGCGGCGCGGCGTTGTCCAGGGTGATGCCGCCAATCGCGCAGATCGGCAGGTGCAGTTTGCTGCGGGCCTGGTCGAGCAGGTCGAGACTGCAAGTCGGTGCGCCGGGTTTGGTATTGGAGTTGAAGAAACGGCCGAAGGCGACATAACTCGCGCCTTCCTTGGCCGCTTGTTCGGCGAGTTCAAGCTGCGCATGGCAGGTCGAACCGATAATGGCCTTTGAGCCGAGCAGGGCGCGGGTCGGTGACAGCGGGCCATCGGTCTGGCCCAGGTGTACGCCAACGTTCAAGCGAGCGGCCAGTTCGGCATCGTCGTTGATGATTAGCTGTGTCTTGTAGCGTTCGCACAGATCGCGCAAGGCTTCGGCCTCGCGCAAACGCCGGGCCTCGTCACTGCTTTTGTCACGGTATTGCAGCAAGGTGACGCCGCCTTCCAGCGCCGCCTCCACGTACGAGAGAAATTTACCGGCCAGTAACTGGCTGTCGGTAATGGCGTACAGGCCACGTAGTTTCATCGGACAAGCCTCACCGCAGTGCGAATAGAAAGTTACGAACAGAAATCCAGCGGCAGGCGACGCGGCACGAACTGGCCTTTGCCCAGCTGCTCTGCATCACGCAGGGTACGCCAAGTGTAGTTAAGCGCGGTCTGCACGGCGCTGGCGAGGTTTTCACCTTGAGCCAGGCGACCGGCGAGGGCGCTGGCCAAGGTGCAACCGGAACCGTGATAGCTGCCGGGCAGGCGTTGGCAGGTATAGGTTTCGCGGTGGCCGTCGCGGCTGTACAGGCGGTTGTGGATTTCGTGTTCGTCGCCATGGCCGCCGGTGATCAGCAGGTGTTTGACGAACGGCAAGAGTTTTTCAGCGCACTCGTCCGCGGTGCCTTCGGGCAGTTCGGCGAGGATGCGGGCTTCGGGAAGGTTAGGGGTGGCGATGATGGACAGGGGCAGCAGGCGTTCGCGCATGGCGTAGCCGACTTCATCCTTGCCCAGGCGTCCGCCGCCACCGGCGCGCAGCACCGGGTCGCAGACCACTGGCAAATGCGGGTGCGCCGAGAGCAGTTCGACCACGGTGTCGACCATCTCCAGGGAACCGAGCATGCCCAGTTTCACGGCAGCGACTTCGGAGTCGTTGAGCACGGCATTGGCCTGGGCCAACACCCACTCGCGGTCGAGCACGCGAAAGTCAGTGACGTTGACCGTGTCTTGCACGGTCAGGGCGGTGACGGCCGGGGCCGCATGACAACCCTGGGCGAGCAGGGCTTCGATATCTGCCTGCAAGCCGGCGCCACCACTTGGGTCGTGGCCGGAGAGACAGAGGACAACGGGGCGAGAGCTGTAGATATTCATGGTGCGCGAGCTTACCACCAGTCGACCAACGAGTCATGAGAGGGACTTGTAGCCGCTGGTGAAGCCTGCGTTCGGCTGCTACAGGAATGGGTGAAACGGCCGATGCATTGTCACAAGCTGACCGTACAAACAGATCTACTCCAATCATGCCGCTGGAACGCCCGTACTAGAGCCTTTGTAGGAAAAGTTTCAATGGTGCTCAATGGCCATCAACGGCTATGCTAGAGTGGATCCAAACCAATAACAGGTAATACCGGTTTTACGTCTACTCAAAGGGAATGAGGGGCTTCCTGAGATAACCGGACAGGCCACGCTGGGGCTTAAATGCGCTATTTGCTGATACTGCTGTTGTGCTTGCCCCTCATGGCGAGCGCCGTCGAATTCGATGAGTTCACCCAGAGCCTTCCCTTGGGCCGAGCCCTGCAGGTGTACGAAGACGCGGGCGGTCAGGCGACCATCGCCGATGTTCGTGCGCAAGCCGCGGCTGGAAACTTCAAATCCCACGATAAAGCCACCCTCAACGCCGGTTATTCGCGTTCGGTATTCTGGCTGAAAATCGATCTGCATTACCGTCCGACTAACCCGGCGGCGCAACGGACCTGGCTGCTGGAACTGGCCTATCCGCCCCTCGATCACCTCGATCTCTATTTGCCCGATGCTGGCGGTGACTTTCGATTGGCCCGGCAAACCGGCGATGCGTTACCGTTCGCCAGTCGCGAGTTCCGCCAGAACAACTACCTGTTCGATCTGAATTTCACGCCTGACCAGGCGCAAACGGTGTACCTGCGCTTGCAAAGCGAAGGGTCGATCCAGGCGCCGGTCACCTTGTGGTCGAGCACCGCTTATCTCGAAGAGCAGCCGGTCCGCCTTTATGTGCTGGGGCTGATTTATGGCGTGTTGCTGGGGATGCTGGTCTACAACCTGTTCATCTACCTCAGCGTTCGCGACACCAGCTACCTCTATTACATTTTCTACATCGCTTCATTCGGCCTGTATCAGCTGTCAGTGAACGGCGCCGCCGTGGAGTATTTCTGGCCGGACAATCCGTGGTGGGCCAACGCCGCGACGCCGTTTTTCATCGGCTGCGCAGGGCTATTCGGCAGCCAGTTCGCCCGTAGCTTCTTGCAGACGGCCAGCCACGGTCGCTGGCTCGACCGCTTATTGTTGGCGTTAATTGCGTTCAGTGCGGTGGTGATCGGGTTGTCATTGATGGCCAGTTACGCGCTGGCCTTGCGTCTGGCGACAGCCTTGGCGCTGGTCTTCACCGTGGTGATTTTCATCGCCGGGTTGTGCGCCTGGTTGCGAGGCCTGCGGGTGGCGCGGTATTTCATCATCGCCTGGTCGGCGTTCCTGCTCGGCGGCATCGTCAACACCATGATGGTGCTGGGTTACCTGCCGAACGTGTTCCTGACGATGTATTCCAGCCAGATCGGTTCGGCCATCGAAGTGGCGTTGCTGTCCCTGGCCTTGGCCGACCGTATCAACGCCATGCGCGAGCAGCAGGCGCAGACGCTGTTCGATGCCGGTCAAAAGCTCGAAGTGCTGAACCAGCAATTGGCTCACAGTAACAAGCTCAAGGACGAATTCCTCGCCACCCTGACCCACGAATTGCGCACGCCCATGAACGGTGTGATTGGTTCGCTTGAATTGATGCAGACGGTCGAGATGGACGCGGAACTGGAGCAATACCAGCAAACCGCCGCCGGTTCTGCGCGGGACATGATGCGCATGGTCAACGGCATCCTCACTCTGACCGAATTGCAGGCCGGCAAGCTCAAGGCCAGTCCCGCAACGTTCAGTTTGCGGGGCGTGGTCGAGACCTTGCGCGCGCAGTTCGAGGGCAATGCTTCAAGCAAGTCGCTGGATTTCAAAGTCGAAGTGATGCCGGGTCTGCCGGATCGCTTGAACGGCGACAGTGTCAAGCTGGCGCAATGCCTGGAGTGCCTGCTGGATAACGCCATCAAGTTCACCCGGGTCGGCGGGCTGGCACTGCGTGTGACGGGCAAACCGGTGGAGAACGGTCGGGTGTCGTTGTCGTTTGCGGTGATCGACACCGGTATCGGCTTTACCGATCTGGGGGAGGCGACGATGTATCAGCGCTTCTTCCAGCTCGACGGTTCCATGACCCGCGAACACGGTGGTCTGGGGGTTGGCCTGGCGATCTGCCGGCAACTGGTCGAATTGCTTGGCGGGCGTCTGACCCATCGCTCCGAACCCGGCAGCGGTAGCCGTTTCCAGCTGGACGTCGAGTTTGAGTTGCCCGTGGTCGAGCGGTCGGCAGTGCCCTTGATGACCCGCGAGTTTCCCCGTCTTCGATTGCCCCAGGACTGCACGGTGCTGCTGGTGGATGACAACAGCATCAACCAATTGGTGATGCGTGGCATGTTGCTCAAGCTCGGCTTCCGGGTGCGCGCTACCGACAGCGGCGCTGCCGCGCTCGATCTCTTGCAGCGTGAAACCTTCGATGCGGTCCTGCTCGATTGTCAGGCCCCGGCCCTGGATGGCACCTCCCTGTGCTGCCAGATCCGCGCCTTGCCGGGTTGTGCCGAGTTGCCGGTGTTCGTGGTTGCCGTGAGCGCCGACCGGGAGCGCTGCCCGACCGGCGCCTTGATCGATTACCTGAGCAAACCGGTGAAATTCGAGGATTTGCAAGCGGCGCTCTATCGGCGTGTGCTCAATCCGGGGCAAGGCGAAAGCGCCGACATTTAGGCGGGTATGACACTTTGTTCGGTCAGGGGGCGGTGCTTAACTGAATGCCTTGGCTGACCAAAGGAGCCCCGTCATGAACCTGCATCAGTTCGCCGAAACCCACGAAGTCACCAACCAGCCTCCGTCGCTGGACGGCACCAACCTCTATCGCATCGACCTGCCTTTACAGGAGTGGTCGCGGCGTTTTGGTGCCGGATGGGCCGAGTCGCGGATCGACGCGTATGGCGCATTGGCCGGCGGGCCACTGATGGAAGCAGGGTTCCTTGCCAATCAAAACAAACCGGTGTTCGTCAGTCATGACCGTTACGGCCATCGCATCGACCTGGTGGAATTTCACCCGGCGTATCACGAGTTGATGCGCACGGCGGTGGAGCACGGTTTGACCTCGTTGCCGTGGGCGCATCCGCAGTCTGGCGCCCATGTGGCTCGCGCATCCATGACGTATCTGCACAGCCAGGCCGAAGCGGGCAGTGGTTGCCCGCTGACCATGACCTTCGCCAGCGTTCCGGCGATGCGCCTGCAACCGGATCTGGCCGAGCAGTGGCTGCCGAAAATCCTCTCGACCGAATACGACTCGCGCAATGTTGGCATGGCCCACAAGGCCGGTGTCACCATCGGCATGGCGATGACCGAGAAACAGGGCGGCACCGACGTGCGGGCCAACACCACCAAGGCGTATCCGGTGGGCGCCAGTGGCCCGGGCCAAGCCTATGAGTTGGTGGGCCACAAGTGGTTCTGTTCTGCGCCGATGTGCGATGCCTTCCTGACATTGGCGCAGACGGACAAGGGTTTGACCTGTTTCCTGCTGCCACGCCATCGTCCGGACGACACACGCAATCAGTTCTACATCCAGCGCCTGAAGAACAAACTCGGCAATTGCTCCAATGCCTCCAGCGAGGTGGAGTTTCGCGGTGCGCTGGCGTGGATGGTCGGCGAAGAAGGGCGCGGTGTGCCGACCATCATTGAAATGGTCGCCATGACTCGCTTCGATTGCATGGTCGGCTCAAGCGCCTTGATGCGCCAGGCGTTGACCCAGGCCAGCCATCACTGCGCCCACCGCATGGTCGGCGGCAAGCTGCTCAGCGAACAGCCGTTGATGCAGAACGTGCTGGCCGATCTGGCGCTGGAAAGCGAAGCGGCCCTGGCCTTGAGCTTGCGCATGGGCAACGCGCTGGATCATCTGGATGACAGTCATGAAGCCAAATTCGCCCGACTCGTTACAGCGGTGGGCAAGTACTGGATCTGCAAACGTGCGCCGGCAATGATCAACGAAGCCGCCGAATGCATGGGCGGCGCAGGTTATGTCGAAGAAAGCATCTTGCCGCGTCTGTACCGTGAGGCGCCGGTCAATTCGACGTGGGAAGGCTCCGGCAACGTGCAATGCCTGGACGTGCTGCGAGCGTTGTCGAAGGAGCCGGGTGTGCTCGATGTGCTGTTCAGCGAGTTGGGTGATGGTCACGGCGATAAACGTCTGGCCGCGCACATCAGCCAATTGCAGACGGCGTTCAAGGACACCGGCGATATTCAATACCGCGCTCGGCAGCTCACTGAAGATATTGCGTTGGGGCTTCAGGCCAGGCTGCTGCTGGAGGCCGGTAACTCGGCGGTCAGCGATGCCTTCATCGCCAGCCGCCTCGGTTCGGCCGGTCGTGTGTATGGCGCGTTGCCGCGTGGGCTGGATGTGGAAGCGATCGTCGCTCGATCGACTCCGCAGGGTTTTTGAAGTGTTTTGGAAAGGAAGGGGTAAACCCTTCCTTTCATCGTCAGTAGTTATTGAGTCAGGAAGCGAGCGATCGCACCTGTCGTTCCTTCCGTGGACGAGCCATAAATAGCAGCCTTGGTATTCGACAACTGCTCAAATCCATTCTGATAATCCCCAGTGTCGACATAAAACATGCCCTCAGGGCCGAAGGTAAGGTCAGGTTTGCCAGTATCATCCAGCCTCAATATGGCTCCTGTAGAGGCTATGTTTTCAGGGATCCATACCAGGATTTTTCGTATAGCGCGGGTGCTAGATGAGGAATCCTTGCTTGTATCGGACTGAACGGCCAGTCCTCTGGCAATCTGGCTAACATCACTCTTGATTTCGAGTGATTGTCCGTTATTGAAGGTTTTGTCCAGAGAGCCATCAGACTCAAGTCGAGCTACCAATGCGATGGAGGGAAAGACGGGAGTGCCGTTTTGGCCTTTCAGGAGGTAACCCGACACTAGCGTTTTCTCGCCTTGCGCCTCTGAAATCGCAACCAGCTCTACGTGGTAGGCTCCTGTTCCATCGATAAGTACATACCCATTGCCATACTGGTCATAGGTTTTGTCCGGTGCGCCATCACGGGTAAACAGTGCAACCAATCCCCCCTTGTCGCGTCGCCCTACGACGAGCAATTTTCCGTCAGGTCGTGCTGCCAGCCCCTGGAAGGATGATTCCCCTTCACTGTAGGTAACGCCTTCATCACCAAAATCATTTTCCGGTCTTCCACTTTCATCAATCGAAAATAGAGCGCCGCCGTCATTATTCCCGCCAATTTTCAACTCAATGGCTACCGCAATGCTGCCATCGTTGCGGGCAACCATGCCTGACCTGTCGTGGCGATCACCCGGTGAATAATCATCTTTGAGGCTGAAGATAGTGAAACCATTCGTGCCGAATGACCGATCAAGGGTGTTGTCTGGCAGCACCCGGGCGAACAGTGTCTTGTTACCCTCCAGTGCACCAAAGATCACAACGCTCCGGTTTGCTTGCACAAGTAAATTTCGAAGTACAAAGGAGGTGTCCCGGATCAGTTGCAAAGTGGCCACGTTGCCGATGGGCTTCCCCGCAATGTCATGCCTCAGAATTGCGATGCTGTCAGCAATTAAGTCCGGGGTGGTAGAACCGATCGAGATGTATGTATCGTCCGGCAGTACCTTTGAGTGACCTCTGAAACCTGATGGCACGGCAAACCGCAGGAGGCCATTATCTGCGAAGTGTGGGTCAGGTCTGCCGCTACCAAGGATATTACTCATGGATTTTTCCTTTCTGTGGTGCGCGACAGCATCGGATCTGCGCAGATAAAAATTTGTTCTGCTCGCAGAATCTACGCTTGGACCAAGAGTGCGAATAGCTGTCAACTTTGACAGGTATCAATACCTTTCAATTGATTGAAGGGGCCTATGAGGAGTGATTGGGTCCCCGGTGTCGTCCTCGAATCGTTTGGCACGATCAGACGCGTGAGTGAACACTTGATCGACGTCTTGCTCGTGCCTTTGCTTTGCGATGCAGGCAAGATGAAGCTCTGCAAGTCAGAACACAGGATGCTGATCGTGACCGAAGCTTTTATTGTCGTTCAAACCGCCGAGCAAGCCGTGGACCGGCTTGCGCTTTTGCACAACCGTGCAACCACCGCGCTGAACCAGGCGCTCAAGCGTTATCTCAAGGATCGAGTTGAACCGGACGCTGAACAGCGTGCGATGTTTCGTTATCCCGAACTGCGTCTGACCTACCACTGCCAGGGCGAAGTCCCACAGACCACTCGCGCCTATGCCAAGGTTCAACTGCCCGGAACTTACAGCGTTACCGTCACCCATCCGGCGGCCTTTCGTAAGTATCTGCTGGAACAACTCGTGCCGTTGATGCACGACTTCACCGTGACCGTGGAAGTCGGCATCAGCCAGCAAAACATTCCTTATCCATACGTGGTCGAGCAGGGCGATGAGCTGGCCGGTTCCGGCGTCACCGCTGCCGTGCTGGCGCGGGTGTTCCCGAGTACGGACCTGTCCGCCGCGACCGACGGCATCGCCGATGGTTTGTACGATTGGGAAAACACCGATCCACTGCCACTGGCCCTGTTCGACGCCGCGCGGGTGGATTTCTCGCTGCGCCGTCTGGTGCACTACACCGGCAGCGACTGGCGTCATGTGCAGCCGTGGATTCTGTTGACCAACTACCACCGCTATGTCGACCAGTTCATCGTCCATGGCCTGGAACAGTTGCGCAGCGATCCGCGTTTCGTGCGCATGGTGCTACCGGGCAACGTGATCATCGAAAAGAGCATGGATCACGGCGAAGCCTCGGCGATTGCTGCCGGCGTGGTCTGGCACCGCTATCAAATGCCGGCCTATCACCTGATCGCCACCGATGGCCACGGCGTGACCCTGGTGAATATCGGCGTCGGCCCGTCCAACGCCAAGAACATCACCGACCATTTGGCGGTGCTGCGTCCACATTGCTGGTTGATGATCGGCCACTGCGGCGGCTTGCGTCAGTCGCAGACCATTGGCGACTACGTATTGGCTCACGCCTACATGCGTCGCGACGGGATTCTCGACCGGGTCGTGCCGCCGAACATTCCGATCCCGGCCCTGGCCGAAGTGCAGATGGCCTTGCAGCAAGCGGCCGCCAACATTACCGGCGAGAAGGGCGACGAGCTGAAGAAACGCCTGCGCACCGGCACCGTACTGACGTACGACGACCGTAACTGGGAATTGCGCTGGGCTCAGGAGCGTCCGCTGATCAACTTGTCCCGCGCCGTGGCGGTGGACATGGAAAGCGGCACCATCGCAGCGCAAGGCTATCGCTTGCGGGTGCCGTACGGCACGTTGCTCTGCGTTTCGGACAAACCGCTGCACAGCGAAATCAAGCTGCCGGGTTCGGCCAACGCCTTCTATGAGCGTGCGGTCAGCCAGCACTTGAAGATCGGTATCGAGGCGGTGGATCTGTTGCGCACCGAACTCAACTCGCTGCACTCGCGCAAACTGCGCAGCTTCGACGAGCCGCCGTTCCGCTGACAGTTGTCATGGTCATTTGGCGGTCAGGGCACTAGCATTAGCAGCCCTGACCGCTAGATGTTCTTTTCGCCATGCCCCGTCCTCCACGTCCCGTTTCTCGCCGCCCTGGCCCGAACAACCCGCCATCAGCCCCCCGCCGTGTCGCCAAAGCGCCACCGGCCGAGCCGAAGCTGATCCTGTTCAACAAACCCTTCGATGTGCTGACGCAGTTCAGCGACGAAGGAGGGCGGGCGACGCTCAAGGATTACATCGAGATTCCGGGGATCTACCCGGCAGGACGGCTGGACCGTGACAGCGAAGGTTTGCTGCTGCTGACCAACGATGGCCAGCTTCAAGCGCGGATCGCCGACCCGAAACACAAACTGGCGAAGACCTATTGGGTGCAAGTGGAGGGCGAGCCGAGCGCTGAGCAGTTGCAGCGATTGCGTGACGGCGTCGAGCTCAATGACGGCATGACCTTGCCGGCCGAAGCGCGGCAACTGGATGAACCCGAGCTGTGGCCACGCAACCCGCCGGTGCGCTTTCGCAAAAGCGTGCCGACCAGCTGGCTGGAATTGGTGATTCGCGAGGGGCGAAACCGTCAGGTGCGGCGCATGACGGCGGCGGTCGGCTTGCCGACGTTGCGTCTGGTACGGGTCAGAATAGGCGACTGGACGATCGAAGGGCTCGATCAGGGCCAGTGGAAGGAAGTGCCGGCGCGCTTATAACGCGCCGGATTCGATCAGGCCGATCACCACGCTTTTGATCACGAACGCCGCTACGCCCAAGCCCAGTACGGAGAACAGGATGACCGAGCCAAAGCGTCCGGCCTTGGATTTCTTCGCCAGATCCCAGACGATGAAACCCATGAAAATGATCAGGATGCTGACCAGTCCAGTCATCATCCACTCTTCGAATACTGCAGGATCCATTGAATATCTCCAGCGCGGGCGAGGCTAAAAGGCGCTGGAGTATACGGCATGGGGGAGTGGTGGAGGATTGACCTGCGGCAGTGTGTCGCAGCTATTCGTCGCCTGTGCCGGCCCCATCGCGGGCAAGCCCGCTCCCACAGGATTTGTGTCGGCCTCAGGATTCAGGCGCGACACATGACCTGTGGGAGCGGGCTTGCCCGCGAAGGCGTCCTTAGCTGCGAAGATGAGTCAGCGGCAATTCGGTACTGTTTAACACTTGGTTCAACACAAAACTCGACCGCACACTCGTCACCCCTTCAATCCGGGTCAAATGTCCCAGCAGCAGTTTCTGGTAGTGATCCATATCAGGCACGACGACTTTAAGCTGATAGTCCGCATCCATCCCCGTGACCAAACTGCATTCCAGCACTTGCGGCAAGGTGCGAATCGCAGCTTCAAAGTTCTCGAAACGCTCCGGCGTATGTCGGTCCATGCCGATCAGCACGTAAGCCGTGAGGCTCAAACCGAGCATCTTGCGATCCAGCAGCGCCACCTGGCGGGTGATGTAACCGTCGTCTTCCAGTTGCTTGACCCGGCGCGAGCAAGGCGAAGGCGACAGGCCGATGCGTTCGGCCAGCTCCTGGTTGGAGATGCGCGCATCACGCTGCAATTCCGCCAAAATGCTCAAGTCGTATCGGTCGAGTTTGCTCATCAGTCAGGCCTTTGTCATAACTATTGCGGCAGATTATCTATCCAGGGTTAAAAATTGCGCAAGTGATGTTTAATTGAGCAATCTTCGCAATCCTCTGTCGGCGCGTCCGGCCTATTCTTATCACCAGAATCACTGCTCGGACAAACAGTCCACAGCCGCTCGCCCAATCAGGCCAGCGGCGGCCGCCACCCCCACAGGGGATGTGCCGGCCCCCGAGCTACACACTGTCCAGAAGACGGCGTGAGGTGAGCCGACGTCATAAGCGTCGAGCACGGACGAAGTTCTCAAAGGGAGGCCGACGGGTCTCCCTTTTCTTTTGCCCGGAATTTGTGGGCCGCCCTCAATAAATAAGTTGCGCGACTGATAACCTGTTGCAGAACCGCCCTGTACTTTCCCAGTCTTACGTACAGGCCCTAACCCGCAGTGAGGAAAAGCATGAAGTCGCGCATCTGGCGTTTGGCCGGTGTTGGTTTGCTGTGTGTGAGTGTCACTGCGCAATCGCTGGCCGATGATCAGCAAAACCGTGGCCCCGATGACGGGCAGCGTGGATCGGACGGCCATCAGGGCAACAATCAGGGGCGTGGCGGCAATCATCAGTCGCGCCCGCAGAACAACGACATCATTCGTGGCGACAACAGCCGCCAGTTCGAGCACAACGGCCAGAATCAGAACAACCAGAATCAGAACAACCAGAATCAGAACAACGGCCAGTGGCAGAACCGTCAGCAGCCCAACTACAACAATCCTGTTCGTTCACCTCCGCCACCGCCGCAACTACCGGCCAATGATCTGCCGATCCAGGGTCGCCCCGACACCGTGCGCCAGACCCAGGAGCCGCAACGTGGCTACTATCAGGACGTTCCGCGGCGCAACGATTACAACCAGCACTGGCAGAACAACGGTCCACGTCCCGATGATCGCCGTTGGGCCGGTCGCCCGGACGGGCACGGTAATGGCTGGGGCCCCGGCCCGCAATATCGTCCAGGTCATGTGATCGACCGCTTCCCCGACCGTGACTACCGCGTACCTTATGGTGGTCGGGATTATTTCTATTCCGGTGGCTACTGGTATCGCCCGCAAGGCCCGCGTTATGTAGTGGTGCAACCGCCTCGCGGGATTCGAGTCAGCTATTTGCCCGATTACGCGCGTGAGGTGTGGATCGGCGGGGCGCTGCTGTTCCTGGCGGCGGGTTCGTATTACGCCTATCAGGAAAACACTCAAGACTATGTGGTGGTCGAGCCGCCGATGCAGTCGCAACCGCAGCCGCAACCGGTCAGCAATAGTTACGACGTAGAGGCCTATCCGGCTAACGGTCAGTCGCCGGAGCAGGTCACTCGGGACGGTTACGAGTGCTATCAATACGCGGTGCAGCAGAGTGGCTTCAATCCGCGGACGGCCACCTACCAGCCAGACCCCTCGGTGGTGCAAGCTTACCGACAGGCCCAGGGTAATTGCCTGAGCAGTCGCGGTTATCAGGTTTCTTTCTGAGCCCTGGCGGCCACTACCACTTCTTGCGGGTCGGCATGCACCAGCACTTCGGCTCGCGGGTAAGCGGCGTGAATCGCATCGGCGGCTTGATCGCTGATGCCATGGGCGACTGACAGGGTCAGGTCCCCCGGCAATTCCAGGTGCAACTGCACAAACCACTGGTTGCCGGAAATCCGCGTGCGCAGGTCATGCGCTCCCAATACGCCCGGTACGCCGCAGGCGAGTTCGAGCATGTGCTGACTGACATCCGGCGGCAGCTCCTCATCCATCAGCACCGTAAAACTTTCCCGGGCGATCTGAATTGCGCTCCAGAAAATGTACCCGGCGATTCCCAGTCCGAACCAAGGGTCGACCTGATGCCAGCCAAACCCGGCCAACACCAGCGCCACCAGAATGCTGCCATTGAGCAGCAGGTCCGAGCGGTAGTGCAGGGAGTCGGCGCGCACCGCATTCGAGCCGGTGGCCTTGACCACCCGATGTTGCAACATCAGCAACGCAAGAGTCAGCGCCAGGGAGAACACAATCACCCCGATGCTGATCCACGGCGCTCCCACCGGTTCCGGATGTTTCAGTCGCTCGATCGCCTGCAAGGCAATCAGCACCGCGCTGCCGCCAATGAATAGCGCTTGAGCCATGCCCGCCAGTGACTCGGCTTTGCCATGCCCGTAACGGTGGTCGGCATCGGCCGGGCGCAAGGCGTAATGCACCGCCAGCAAGTTGAGCAAGGAGGTGACGCCGTCGAGCGCCGAGTCGGTCAGCCCGGCGAGCATGCTCACCGAGCCGCTCAACCACCAGGCGATGGCTTTGGCGACGATCAGCGTACACGCCACCGCCACCGAGGCACGGGTTGCCAGCCGCAGCAGGCGGGCGTGTTCGGAGCTGGAAATCATAGGTGCGGCTATTCCTTTAAATACACGGGTTACGCGGCAGGTTGCAGGCCGAACATGGCCAGTTGCTGGGCGCTGCCCTTGTGCTGGATCAGGCGTGGGTCATCCAGCGGGAAGCTGCGGCCCAGCTCGGTTTCGAGAATGGTCTGCAACTTATGGTTATCGACCTTGCCGTCGGTGCCGATCGCTTCCTTGAGTTTTTCCGGGGCCACTTGGGCAGTGCGGCCAGGCTCGAAGTAAATCGCGCCGGTGGCGAAGTCCACGGCAAACGCGATCAGGCCGGGGATGATGTAGAACAGCAGGCCCACGGCATCCAGAGCGGCGATGGCCGGGTCGATCTTGCCGTCAATCTGCCCACGGCGATCGGGGTAGAAAATCGATCCGCAAGCGGTCACCTGGGTGAGCAGGGTGGCGACCAAAACACCGCCAATCAAGCGAGAGGGAACACGCATAGGAAATCTCCTGAGTCATCTGGTAAACGAAGGGGCGTCTATATGAATTAGGACCGTGATAAACCCCGAGCAGTTCGCCGTTATACTCGCGGCGGCAGGGCGTGCCCACAGTAAATTGCGGCCGCGTCTCACCCCTTCCTGGAATAGTTGAGTACTGAAGTTGTTTTTTCCAGATCAACCACGTGTAACGGCTGATAAATTTTATCGGGGTTCGGCCCTCCGGGCTGAAGCTGTGGACGCGCCATGCTGCGTTGCGAGACTTGGTAAGGAAACGACCCTTACCAGCGTCCCGCGCCTTGCCTGGCACGCCCACAACTTCAACGCGACTCGCAATTTACTGTGGGCACGCCCTGTGGAGCCAGCATGATTTCTCTGCCGATTGATGAAGTTTTACCCGCTCTGCGTGAAGCCTTGGCTACACGCCACGAAGCGGTGCTCGAAGCACCGCCCGGTGCCGGTAAAACCACCCGTGTTCCGCTGGCCTTGCTCAACGAGCCGTGGCTGGCCGGGCAGACCATTCTGATGCTTGAACCGCGCCGTCTGGCGGCGCGGGCGGCGGCGGAGCGGCTGGCCAGTGAGCTGGGCGAGAAGGTCGGTGAAACTGTCGGCTATCGCATTCGACTGGACAGCAAAGTCGGCCCCAAAACGCGTATCGAAGTGGTCACCGAAGGCATTCTCACCCGACGTTTGCAGGATGATCCCGCACTCGAAGGCGTTGGCCTGCTGATCTTCGACGAATTCCACGAGCGCAGTCTCGACGCGGACCTGGCCTTGGCCCTGAGCCTGAATGGCCGGGAGCTGTTTCGCGACGATCAACCGTTGAAAATCCTCTTGATGTCGGCAACTCTGGAGGGCGAACGCCTGGCCGGGTTGCTCGATGATGCGCCGATCCTGCGCAGTGAAGGCCGCATGTACCCGGTGGCGATGCGCTGGGGCCGGCCGTTCCAGCCCGGTGAGTTCATCGAGCCGCGTCTGGTGCAGACGATTCTCGAAGCCTTGAATGATGAGACCGGCAGCGTACTGGTGTTCCTGCCGGGGCAGGCGGAAATCCGTCGCGTTCATCAGCAACTGGCGGATGCGCTGGGCGAGAGCACACAGGTTTTGCTTTGCCCGTTGCACGGTGAACTGGACCTCGCGGCTCAACGCGCGGCTATCGATCCGCCCCCGGCAGGCAAACGCAAAGTGGTGCTGGCGACCAACATCGCCGAGACCAGCCTGACCATCAATGGCGTGCGCGTGGTGATCGATGCCGGGTTGGCGCGGGTGCCGCGTTTCGATCCGGGCAGCGGCATGACCCGGCTCGACACTCAGCGGATTTCCAAAGCCAGCGCCACTCAACGCGCCGGCCGGGCGGGGCGCCTGGAGCCGGGCGTGTGTTATCGGCTGTGGTCGCAGGATCAGCACGAGCAACTGGCGGCCTATGCCAGCGCGGAAATTCTTTCGGCCGATCTCGCGGGTCTGGCCTTGCAGCTCGGACGCTGGGGCGTGACGCCGACGCAATTGGTGTGGCTCGACGTACCGCCCGCGGCGGCTTATGCACAGGCGCAGGATCTGCTTGATCGCCTGGGCGCGCTGGACGGCGAAGCGCTGACCCGTCACGGTCAGGCCATGGCCGAACTGCCGGCCCATCCGCGCATCGCGCATTTGTTGTTGCGTGGTCAGGCGCTCGGTTTGGCCGACATGGCTTGCGATGTCGCGGCATTGCTTGGCGAACGGGATATCTTGCGTGGCGCCGGAGCGGATCTGCACAGCCGATTGGTGTTGTTGTCCGGCGAAGAGCGGGCCGCTCGCGGTGCTCAGGGCGGCGTGCAACGCGCCCGGCAACTGGCGCGGCAATATCGCGGTTACCTGCGCGGTAAAGCGTCGGAGCCGGTCAGCGATCCGGATCATCCGCGCTGGCTTGGCGCATTACTCGCATTGGCCTATCCCGACCGCGTCGCCCAGCAACGTCGGGCCGGTGGCGCTGAATATCGCCTGGCCAACGGCCGTGCGGCGTTGTTCGCTGAAGCGGACAGTTTGATGAAGCAATCGTGGTTGGTGATTGCTGATCTGGGCAGCCGTCAGGGCCAGCGTGAGGAACGGATTTATCTGGCGACGGATTTCGATCCGGCGCTGTTCGATTCGGTGCTGGCCGAGCAAGTGCGCGTGGTCGATCAACTGGATTGGGACGAGCGTGAAGGCATGTTGCGTGCCGAGCGTCAGCGCAAGGTCGGTGAATTGATCCTCAGCCGTGAACCGCTGACGGGCCTCGACGAAACCGCGCGCAGTCAGGCGCTGGTGAATCTGGTACGCCGCAAGGGGCTGGAGCTGTTGCCGTGGACCCCGGAGCTGCGTCAGTGGCAGGCGCGGGTGGCGTTGTTGCGCCAGTTGGACCTTGGCAGCAACGGCGAAAGTGAATGGCCGGATGTCAGCGACGCCGCGCTGCTCAAAAGCCTTGAGCACTGGTTGATGCCGTATCTGGGTAAAGTCTCGCGGCTCAGTCATTTCGCCAATCTGGACCTGTCGAGCATCGTCCACAATCTGCTGCCATGGCCGCTGCCGCAACGCCTGGATGAGCTGGCACCGCATCATCTGAGCGTGCCGTCGGGTTCTTCGATTCGTCTGGATTACAGCGAGCAGCCACCGATTCTGGCCGTGCGTTTACAGGAGCTGTTCGGCCTGGCCGAAACCCCGCGCATTGCCGGGGGGCGGCAAGTGGTGAAGCTGCATCTGCTGTCCCCGGCACGGCGGCCGGTGCAGGTGACTCAGGATCTGGCGAACTTCTGGCGCAGCACGTATGCCGAGGTGAAGAAGGATTTGAAGGGGCGGTATCCGAAGCATTACTGGCCGGATGATCCGTTGGTGGCTGAGGCGACTGCGCGGATCAAGCCCCGCAAGTAACGCCTGAATTGTGATGATCGTTCCCACGCTCCGCGTGGGAATGCATCCCGTGACGCTCCGCGTCACCATTGCGCAAGACTTAAGCCTTGCAATAACAGCGGGACGCGGAGCGTCCCCGGCGGCATTCCCACGCGGAGCATGGGAACGATCGATCTACTTCAAGGCCTGGCCCCAGCCTTGGCGGTCAATTGCTCCCTACAATAATCAGCAAACAACTGCGCCGGCTTGGTCAGCTGCCCGCGCTTCAACCACGCCGCCACCAGCCCTGAGCCGGTGACGTCTTCGATGATGTCCACGCACACCACCTTCTTGCCATCGTAGGTGCATTCCGAATGCGGCCGAGTGACCAGGATCGAAAATCCGAACCCTTGCCCGACCATCCCCCGCACCATCTCGATCGACGGTGAGCTGAAGGCAATGTTCGGCGACAGGTTCAGCTCTTCGAACAGGCTGACGAAATAGGTCCGGCTCGGTTGCACGTCCAGCAGAATCATCGGCTCCAGGCACAGATCGCGCAGCGATACTTGCTTGAGCTGGGCAAAACGATGATCCGCCGGCAACAACGCATAAGGCCGCTGCGCCGGCATCAGGGGTTCGGTTTCGATGGTGGCGTCGAGGTCGTGCTCATAGAGGATCGCCAGGTCGAAGGTGCCCGACGTCAGGCCTTGCACCAGTTCTTGCTGCTCGCCGTCGCGGATGCGGATTTTCACCCCCGGGTACAGCGCCGAAAACCCTGCAATCAATTGCGGCAGGTACAGCGGCGCAACCGTTTCAAAGCAGCCGATATCGATTTGCCCGGCCACCACGTCATTGTCGGCCAGGGCGTTCTGTTCGAACTCCTTGGCCATGCGCAGCAGTTCCTGGGCCTTGCGATAGAAGCGCGCACCGCTCGGCGTCAGGGACACGCCCTGGGCGTGATGACGGATCAGCAGTTGCACGCCGAAGCTGTCCTCCAGGCCTTTGATCGCGGTGGAGATCGCCGGTTGAGCGATGTACAGCTTGCGCGAGGCCTCGGCGACGCTGCCGCATTCGACGGTGGTGATGAAGTACTTCAATTGACGCAGGTTGTAGGCAGCCACGGCAAACCTCGGGTTGGATGGACTCGACATCCAGGCAATTTTTGCGCCGACTGCATCCGTTCTGACGACGGTGTTGTTATGCCTGAACAATAACCACATCCCGCGCCACCGGGGAGATTGGCTGCCCAGTTTTTTCATGGTCTGCGAAGACATTTTTACTATTTTTACTGGACTCGGGCCTGGGCCACCATCCAAAACACAAGAAAAGCCCATGGAGCATCTGAACGTGTTCGAGCTTGCATATTGGCAAAACAAAGCTGCCGCGCTGCGGTTTCCCGATCAGGCCGTGATCGACGGCAAACCCCGTTCGGCGCAGTCGGGGCAGACCTTCACGGCGATCAACCCCGCCACTGGCCAGCGTCTGGCTAACGTGACCGCTTGCGCTGATGAAGACGTGGACGCAGCGGTTCGCAATGCACGGCAAGTGTTCGAGGCTGGCACCTGGTCGGCGCGTTCACCGAGTGAGCGCAAGCAAGTGTTGCTGCGTCTGGCCGATCTGATCATGACCCACCGCGAAGAACTGGCGCTGCTCGACTCGTTGAACATGGGCAAACCGGTCATGGATGCCTACAACATCGACGTGCCGGGCGCCGCCGGGGTGTTTCGCTGGTACGCCGAAAGCCTCGACAAACTCTACGACCAGATCGCCCCCAGTGCGCAAAGCGTGCTGGCGACCATTACCCGCGAAGCGCTGGGCGTGGTCGCTGCCGTGGTGCCGTGGAATTTCCCGCTGGACATGGCCGCGTGGAAACTCGCGCCAGCGTTGGCGGCCGGCAATTCGGTGATCCTCAAACCCGCCGAGCAATCACCGTTTTCTGCCCTGCGTCTGGCCGAACTGGCGCTCGAGGCCGGCCTGCCGCCAGGCGTGCTGAACGTGCTGCCGGGTCTCGGAGATCTGACCGGCAAAGCCCTCGGTTTGCACCCGGAGGTCGATTGTCTGGTGTTCACCGGCTCTACCGAAGTCGGCAAATATTTCATGCAGTATTCGGCGCAATCGAACCTGAAACAGGTGTGGCTGGAGTGCGGCGGCAAGAGCGCCAATCTGGTGTTCGCCGATTGCCAGGACCTGGATCTGGCCGCCGAGAAAGCGGCGTTCGGCATCTTCTTCAATCAGGGCGAAGTCTGCTCGGCCAACTCGCGTTTGCTGGTGCAGCGCTCGATTCATGATGAATTCGTTGAGCGCCTCAAAGTGCAGGCCGAGCGCTGGCAGCCGGGTGATCCGCTGGACCCGTCGAGCAGCGCCGGGGCGATTGTCGACAGCCGTCAGACTGCACGCATCATGAAGTTCATCCAGCAGGCCGAACGCCTGGGCGCGACCAAGGTGTGCGGTGGCCGGCAGTCGATTTTCAACGGTTCCGATAACTTCATTCAGCCGACGATTTTTACTGGCGTAAGCCCGGACATGCCGCTGTTTCGCGATGAAGTGTTCGGCCCGGTGCTGGCGGTCACGGCGTTCGACGACGAGGCCCACGCCTTGCAACTGGCCAACGACAGCGTCTACGGATTGGCGGCCTCGCTGTGGACCGACGACCTGAATCGAGCCCACCGTGTGGCGCGGCAATTGCGAGCGGGCACGGTGTCGGTCAACAGCGTCGATGCGCTCGACGTGACCGTGCCTTTCGGCGGCGGCAAGCAGTCCGGTTTCGGTCGCGACCTGTCGTTGCACTCATTCGATAAATACACCCAGTTGAAGACCACCTGGTTTCAGCTGCGCTAACAACAAAACGGAGAACTGGCGATGACCACACCACGTGAAACCCGCGACTACCAGGCCGCCGACGCTGCGCACCACATCCACGCATTCGTCGATCAGAAAGCGCTCAACGATGAAGGACCCCGGGTGATGGTCCGTGGCGAGCGCTTGCACCTGTGGGACAACGATGGTCGGCGTTACCTCGACGGCATGTCCGGTTTGTGGTGCACCAACCTCGGATACGGGCGCAAGGACCTGGCGGCTGCGGCGACCCGACAACTTGAGCAGTTGCCGTACTACAACATGTTTTTCCACACCACCCACCCGCAGGTGATCGAGCTCTCGGAGCTGCTGTTCAGCCTGTTGCCGGGCCACTACAGCCACGCGATCTACACCAACTCCGGCTCCGAAGCCAACGAAGTGCTGATCCGTACCGTACGGCGTTACTGGACGATCCTCGGCAAGCCCGAGAAGAAAATCATGATCGGTCGCTGGAACGGTTACCACGGCTCGACCCTGGCGGCGACGGCGCTCGGCGGCATGAAATTCATGCATGAAATGGGCGGCATGCTGCCCGACATCGAACACATCGATGAGCCGTACTTTTTCGCCCACGAAGGCAACCTGACGCCGGCCGAATTTGGCCTGCGGGCGGCGCAGCAACTGGAAGCGAAAATTCTTGAACTGGGCGCGGACAAAGTCGCAGGCTTCATCGCCGAACCGTTCCAGGGCGCGGGCGGGATGATCTTTCCACCGGAAAGTTACTGGCCGGAAATTCAACGGATTTGCCGTAAGTACGACGTGCTGTTGTGCGCCGACGAAGTGATCGGCGGCTTCGGTCGCACCGGCGAATGGTTCGCTCACGAACACTTCGGTTTCGAGCCGGACACGCTGTCGATCGCCAAGGGGCTGACCTCCGGTTACATCCCCATGGGCGGGCTGATTCTGTCGAAGAAAATGGCCCAGGTGCTGGTGGAGCAGGGCGGGGTGTTTGCCCACGGCCTGACCTATTCCGGGCACCCGGTGGCAGCGGCGGTGGCCATCGCCAACCTCAAGGCGTTGCGCGATGAAGGGGTGGTGACGCGGGTCAAGGATGACATCGGGCCGTACCTGCAACAGTGCCTGCGCGAGGTGTTCGGCAATCACCCGTTGGTGGGTGATATTCAGGGTGTCGGCATGGTCGCGGCGTTGCAATTGGCGGAGGACAAAACCAGCCGCAAGCGCTTTGCCAATGAGAATGACATCGCCTGGCGCTGCCGCACGATTGGCTTTGAAGAAGGAGTGATTATTCGCTCGACGCTGGGGCGGATGATCATGGCGCCGGCGTTGATTGCCAGTCGGGAAGAGGTTGATGAGCTTGTTGGAAAAACCCTGAAAGCGGTTGATCGTACGGCTCAGGAATACGGCCGACTCTGACACCAACTGATCGTTCCCACGCTCCGCGTGGGAATGCAGCCCGGGACGCTCCGCGTCCCAAAGCGGACGCAGAGCGTCCATTGAGGCATTCCCACGCAGAGCGTGGGAACGATCACTCCTGCGAAAACAACCTCCTGTTCTCTGTTTGCACCCACCCCGTGCACCCTCGCCCACACCGCACTTTTACGGCGCACGCTACCCAGTTTTTTCATCGCTCGCCTCGACATATTTCCTAATTTTCCTATTCCCGCCCCTGGTCCAACATCGACCTCGCCAGTCAGCCGAACGCTGCCCACAAAAAGGTCCATCAGAGACCACCCGTGGCAGCGCTTTTCCAAAGCCGCTGGCCGTACTGCCCATGACAAAACTAAATCAACAGCTTTGGGAGTGCTCCATGATCAAGTCCTTGCTTACACGCGTCGCTCATCCACTGGCGATCACCGCCATCGCCGCTACGGTCGCCACCAGCGCCCAGGCCGGCACCCTGTCCATCGGTCACACCACGTGGGTCGGTTACGGCACGCTCTACCTGGCCCAGGACCTGGGCTACTTCAAGGAAGGCGGTTTGACCGTCGAATTGCCCGTCGTCGAAGAAGCCTCGATGTACATGGCTGCCCAGGCTTCGGGCGAGTTGTCAGGCTCGGCGTCGACCATCGACGAAGTGCTCAAGTACCGTCCGCAATTCTGTTTCAAAGCCGTAGCTGCACTCGATGACAGCCATGGTGGCGACGGCGTGCTGGTGGGCAAGGACGTCAAGAGTCTGCAAGAGCTGAAAGGTAAAGCGGTGGCGGTGAACGAAGGGTCGACCTCGCAGTTCTGGTTGTCGTACTTGCTGAAAAAACACGGCATGACCATGAGCGACATCACCGTGCAGAACATGACGGCTGACGACGCCGCCACCGCGTTCATCGCCGGTCGTGTGCCAGCCGCCGTGACGTGGGAACCGCATCTGTCGATGGTTCGCAACAAGCAGCAAGGCAAAGTGCTGATCGACAGCAGCAGTACGCCGGGGGTGATTGTCGACGTGGTTGCGCTCAACTGCACGGTCATCGAGAAACAACCGGAAGACGTCAAGGCATTGGTCGCCGGTCTCTACAAAGCGGTGCAGTACACCAAGGACCATCCGGAAGAAGCCTACAAAATCATGGCCAAAGGCGTCGGCGGTTACCTCGCCGATCCGAAGGAACTGGCCGCTGCTGCGCAAGGCGTGCGCTTCTACGATCAGGCCATGAGCGAAAAACTCCTGGGCTCGCCGGGCAAACCGGGCGACAGCGAACGGCTGATCAAACTGGCCAACGAAACCGCCAGCGAATTGCAGGGCAAACCCTACAACGTCAGCAATGACGATCTGATCGACAACCGCTTCGTCAGCCCGCTGTAGGAGGTCCGCATGTTCAAGCGCAATTCATGGCTGAGCCGCTGCATCACGCCAAAGACCGGCCTGCCCGTGCAGGTGATCTGGAGCGCGAGCGGTCTGGCCTGGGTGTTATTGATCGGCCTGTGGGCCGGGTTGTCGTATGGCGGCGTGGTGCCGGGAATGTTCTTGCCGACACCGGGCGCGGTGGTTGAAGCCGCCGTACGCCTGAGCCGCGACGGCACCCTCGGTTTACACGTGTGGGCCAGTCTCGAAGTGGTGATGGTCGGTTTCATCATCTCGTCGTTGGTGGCGGTGCCGTTGGGGCTGCTGATGGGCAGCTTCCGCATCGTCCAGGCGTTCCTTGAGCCGATGGTCAATTTCATCCGTTACCTGCCGGTCACCTCGTTCGTGCCGCTGTTCATTCTGTGGATCGGCATCGGTCTTGAGCAGCGGGTCTCGGTGATTATCTTCGGCGTGTTTTTCCAGCAACTGGTGATGATCGCGGACGTGTCCAAAGGCATCTCCAAGGACCTGATCAACGCGTCCTACACCTTGGGCTCCACTCGCCGCGATGCGGTGCTGCATGTGATCGCTCCGGCGTCTTTGCCGGGTGTGCTCGACACACTGCGCGTGACCATGGGCTGGGCCTGGACCTATCTGGTCGTCGCCGAGCTGGTCGCCGCTTCCAGCGGTCTGGGTTACTTGAGCCTCAAAGCCATGCGCGGCTTTCAAGTGGATGTGATTTTCCTGGCAATCGCGATCATCGGCCTGCTGGGTCTGGTCACCGATCAACTGTTCCGTTTCCTACGTCTGAGGATCGCCGCATGGGCTCAGTAAGCGCCGTCAACCCGCGTTTCGTCACACCCACGGCCGCCCCGGTGCAGGCCGCGCCACGGTTGCAAGTGGACAAGGTCAGCCTGCGTTATCAGAAACCTGACGGCGGGATGTTCACCGCGTTGGAGCAGGTGTCGTTCGAAGTGCCGGATCAACAATTCGCCGTGCTGGTCGGGCCGTCGGGCTGCGGCAAGTCGAGTCTGCTGTACCTCACCGCCGGCCTGAATGAACCCACGGAAGGCGAGATCTACGTCGGCGGCCAGCAAGTGCAAGGCCCCGGCGCGGATCGCGGCATGGTGTTCCAGAGCTACACATTGTTCCCGTGGCTGACCGTGCGGCAGAACGTCGAATTCGGCCTCAAGCGGCGCGGCATGGCGGCGGCCCAACGCAAGGAGATCGTCGACTACTACGTCAACGAAGTGGGCCTCACCGGGTTCGCCGACAACTACGCCAAGCAGTTGTCCGGCGGCATGATGCAGCGTGTGGCGATTGCCCGGGCGCTGGCCAATGACCCGCAAATCCTGCTGATGGACGAACCCTTCGGCGCGCTCGACAGCCAGACGCGCCTGCAAATGCAGCAGCTGTTGTTGCGGGTCTGGGGCAACAGCAAGAAGACCGTGCTGTTCGTGACCCACGATATCGACGAGGCGATTCTGTTGGGGGATCGGGTCTACGTGATGGGCGCCAGGCCGGGTCGGATCAAGCAGATTCTGGACGTGCCGATCGAACGCCCACGGACCCTGGACATGGTCATGGAGCGCTCGTTTATCGATATGAAGCGCAGGATTTTTGGGCTATTGCATGATGAGCTGGAGGAACATTGAGTACACCGCAATCCCTGTGGGAGCGGGCTTGCCCGCGATTGCATTCTGTCAGTCGATATAATTGCAGCCTGACACACCGCTATCGCGGGCAAGCCCGCTCCCACAGGTTTTGTGCTGATTTGCCGTTAGGGCACCGCAGGCAGCAGGAACCGCGCAATCACCGGAAGGTGATCGGAGATCCGCAAGGTATCGTCCTGCCTCACCATGGCCTCGACCCGTTTTATCCGCGGGCTGTAAAAGATGTAATCCACCGTCCGGTCCGGGCCGTTCAAGCCTGGATCGTTCGGGTAGTGGGTCAGCCACCGTGCCCGATCGACCCCGCCGGCTTCGTTGTTTGTGGGGATCATCGGGTATTTGTCCCACAGCACATGCAATGCGCTGTCGATGGAGTACGGCGCGCGTTGTTCGTCGGGCAGGCGTCGATACTGGCCCAGCGGCAACAGGTTGAAGTCGCCACCGATCAACCACGGGGTGCCGCGGCTTTCAAGCTTGTCGAGCACCTTGGCCACTGCGGTAACCTGGGCTTGCAGGGTTTCGTCGGGTTGAGTGACGCGGTCCAGATGGGTATTGAGCACCGCGATCTGGCCACCGTCGCTCAACGGCAGGTACGTCACCAGCAAGGCGTTCTTCGGTTTGAATTGACGGCTGATGATGTTGGCCGAGGCGACCGGCAATTGCAGGCGTTCGGCGTGTTCGATCTGGAAACGGCTGAGGGTTGCCAGTTGCCGGCCGACGCTGCCGAAGATGTGCGGCTGCGGCACGAAATCGGCTTTCCAGTCGAAGGCGTGAGCACTGCACGGGTAAAGGTCGGCGAGCCGTTCCTGGAGTAACTTGAACTGGTTCTGGTAATCGCTGGCCTTGGCGCCGTCATCCAGTTCCTGCAACAGCACAACGTCCGGTTGCTCGTCGCGAATCACCCGCGCCACTTCATCGAGGCTGAAGGCCATGTCTTCGGGGGTGGGGCTTTCGTCGTCACCTTCGGCCTGGTCATTCCAGAACACGTAGCGTTTACCTGCGAGGTACTGAACGTTCCAGGTCATCACTTTCAGCGCCTGACCGGGCACCAGCGTGGGTGTCTGAGTGCTGCAACTGACTGGCAACGCTTCCTTGGCACCGGGGCGCCAGGTCAGGTTGTAGATCAGCAACGCAATCAGGCCTGCCGCGATCAGCAGGCCCAGCAGGGTGTAGCGCAGTAGACGGGTCATGGCTCGGCTTATAGCGTTACAAAAGATGAGCCCGAGCATAAACGGCATGCCCATCAATAAGCCATACCACATGACCCTGTAGCAGCTGGCGAAGCCTGCGTTCGGCTGCGAAGCAGTCGTAAAATCAGTGCTCACGGTGCATCTGGCAAACCGCGCGTGCCGGTTTTACGACTGCTTCGCAGCCGAACGCAGGCTTCGCCAGCTGCTACAAAGGGCCGCGTTGCTCTTCAAAGAGGTCCATCAATTTTCTCGGGCACATCGCTGATGAGCATGAACAACCGGAACAACACCACGCTGGTGAACAGTTGCAAAAAGCTGTGTGCGCTGTCGATCAGCAGCGAAATCACCGGGTTCTGTGGCTCCGGGTAAATCGCCAGGGTCGCGCCCTTGAGCACCCACAACGGGCCCATCACACACAAAATGCACACCAGGATGCGCAGGAAATGGCCGCGGGTCAGGCGCAGGCTTTCCTTCATCGCCGCCAACGGGGCCAGGCCGCGCAACACCAGCAGGTACTCGCCAAACGCCAGCGTCACCATCAGCCAGATGCCCGGCAGGAAATACAGCGACAGGCCGATCAGGATCAGCAAGGTGTTAAGGGCGGTGAGCAAGGCAAAGCGCGGCCACAAGTAAGCCGACCTCGACAGCAGCTCGCGGTTGCTCGGCGATTCGCCACGGCTGCGGGCATCGAGAAACAGGATCAGTGCGGCGGTGTACAGCGGATACACCAGTAAGCCAACCATCACGCTGATACCGGGAAAACTGTCCGGCTCGGTGGAGCGATCAACCACTTGTTGCAGCAGCGCTTCGAAGATCACCAGCGGCAGGCACAGCCGCACAATCTGGCCCAGATTGCGCTTGAAGAAATACAGAGAGTCACGCAGCACATCGAACGAATTCATCAGTCGGTATCGCAGGTTGAAAGCAGTGGCCCACTTTAACCGATGAAGCCCTTTGGGGCGCAAACGTAAACGTTCGGTAAAGGTCATTGAAACAACTTGTTTCAGCCTCCATTAAGGTCGAGCACCTTATCCTCTTTGGTAAAGGTCAACGATTTCTCCGGCAATCTACGAGGTCGCCATGAACAGCGAAGAACAAACCCTGATCGATGGACTGTTTTCCCGGCTGCAACAGGCCGAAACGGATTCAGCCCCACGCGACGCCCAGGCTGAGGCGCGGATCAAGGAACACCTGACTCGCCAACCTGCGGCGGGCTATTTCATGACCCAGGCGATTCTGGTTCAAGAAGCCGCCATCAAAAGCCTCGACGAGCAGAACAAGCAACTCGCCCAGCAAGTACAGCAATTGCAGGCCGAACTGCAATCGGCCAAGGCACAGGCGCCGGCACCCGGGCCCGCCAGCGGTGGTTTCCTGTCGAGCATCTTCGGTGGCGGTTCCCGTGATCAGCAGCCGGCACCGACACAAAGCGCGCCGCCCTCCAACGGTGGATGGCGTGAGCCGGGGCGGCCGTCGTTCAACTCGCCGCCGCCACAGCAAAACTTCGGTGCAGCACCGCCTCAGCAGAACTACGCGCCGCAACAACAGCCTGTTGGCAACGGGTTCCTCGGCGGCGCGCTGAAAACCGCGGCTGGCGTGGCCGGTGGCGTGATGCTGGCGCAAGGCATCAGCAGCCTGTTCCAGCACAATCAGCAACCGGAAGTGGCGGAAGTCATCAAGGAAGAGCCGGCTCAGGTCAACGATCAGAGCGACAGCGGCAACGGCTGGGGCGATGACCAGCGCGTGGCGGACAACAACGCCAACGATCAGGGCGGCTTTACCGACGCCGACTATAGCGATGACAGTTCATCGTTCTTTGGTGGCGACGACGACTCCTTCGTCTGATTCACCTGTGGCGAGGGAGCAACTCCCTCGCCACATGGCCGATTATTCGCGGAACATTCCTTCAGGCTGGCATACTGGGCCACTTTTCGGGCCTGGTGCCTGACCCAGCTTGCGCGCAACTGCGCCAAAGAGGATGCCCGGTGAAAAAAATCGCAGTGTTCGCCGATGTCCAGAACCTCTATTACACCGTGCGTCAGGCCTATGGTTGCCACTTCAACTACGCCGCGCTGTGGGCTGATATCAGCAAACAGGGCGAGATCGTCGAGGCCTATGCCTACGCGATCGATCGCGGCGACAGCAAGCAGCAGCAATTCCAGCAAATCCTGCGCAACCTCGGCTTCGTCGTGAAGCTCAAACCCTACATCCAGCGCAGCGACGGCTCGGCCAAAGGCGACTGGGACGTGGGCATCACCCTCGACATCATGGACGCCGCCGATCATGTCGACGAAGTGGTGCTGGCGTCCGGTGACGGTGATTTCGACATGCTGCTGGAGCGCATCATCACCAAGCACGGCGTGCAGGCAGTGGCCTACGGCGTGCCGGGCCTGACGGCCAACTCGCTGATCCGTGCCGCCAGCCGCTACGTGCCGATCGAAGGCGCGCTGCTGCTCAAGAATTGACTTTTACGGAGTTGAAACAAGTTTGGAACGCATAGCAGTCATCGACTTTGAAACCACCGGGATCTCCCCGAGCAGCAGCTGCCGGGCCACGGAAATTGCCGTGGTGATCCTTGAACAGGGGCGCATCGTCGAGCGTTACCAGAGCCTGATGAACGCCGGCGTGCGCGTCCCGGCCTTCATCGAACAACTCACCGGCATCAGCAACGCCATGCTGCGCACCGCACCATCGGCCGAGCAGGTGATGAACGAGGTCAACGAATTCGTCGGCATCACGCCGCTGCTGGCCCACAACGCTGCGTTCGACCAGAAGTTCTGGGACTTTGAACTGGGGCGCATCAAACGCACACGCTTGCAGAACTTCGCCTGCTCGCTGCTACTCGCCCGCCGCCTGATGCCCGCCGCGCCGAACCACAAACTCGGCACCCTCACCACTTTCGCCAGCCTGCCCAACACCGGCAAGGCTCACCGGGCCATGGCCGATGCCGAGATGGCGGCCAACCTGACGGCGCATTTGGCGCAAGAGCTGCGGCAGAAACACGGGTTGCGCGAGTTGTCCCATGATCTGCTGGTCAGCTTGCAGAAAGTGCCGGCGGCGAAGATCAACGAGCATCTCAAGCGCCATCGCGGGTTTTAGAGTGATCGTTCCCACGTCGAGGCGTCGAACCGTCCGCGTGGGAATGCCTCAATGGACGCTCTGCGTCCGCTTCTGGGACGCGGAGCGTCCCGGGCTGCATTCCCACGCAGAGCGTGGGAACGATCTAATCAAACTTTTCCATTTCCTTCCAACTGCCCCAACGGCACGCGCTTCTCGATGGCGCTCGACAGCACGATCGAGGTCTTGCTGAACCCGAACTTGGCAATCCGATTGATCAACTCTTCCAGCTCCGGCATCGAACCAACCGCCGCTTGCATGATCACGCACGGATCCCCCGTCACCCGGTGGCACTCCGTCAGTTGTGGGATTTTGATCAGGTCGTCGTAGGCCTTCTGGTTGCCATGCTGGTTCAAGCGCAGTTCGATCACGCACTGGATCGGTAGCCCCAACTTGGCCATGTCGACTTTCGCCTGGTAACCGGTAATCACCCCGCAGGCTTCGAGTTTGGCCACGCGCTCGGCCACGGCCGGGGCGGACAGGTTGACCTTGCGCGCCAGGTCGGCGTAGGACGCACGACCGTTTTCCAGCAGGGCGCTGAGGAGCATGCGGTCGTATTTATCCATGGTCATACTCCTGAAAAATGGCTGACTTACGAAAACACGGCTTATAGCGCTGATCTCCGTGTTTTGAAAAGTGTACCGGCGCTATAAACAGGTTTTGTAACTTATTTTAAGCCGCTGGCCTTTCTAGAATAGCTGTTCACTTGTCTTGCCTACGAGCTACCCCATGCCTGGCTTACGTCGTTTTCCCTTACCGTTGATCGCTGCCTTTTTCGCGTTGTACGTGATTTGGGGCTCGACCTACCTGGTGATCCGCATCGGCGTGGAGTATTGGCCGCCGTTGCTGCTCGCCGGTATCCGTTTCGTGATCGCCGGGACGTTGATGTATGCGTTTCTACGCTGGCGCGGTGCACCGGCACCGACCTGGGCGCAGTGGAAAGCCGCCGGGATCATCGGCATCTTGCTGCTGACCTGCGGTAACGGCGCGGTCAGCGTGGCTGAACACACGGGCGTCGCCTCCGGTGTGGCTGCGTTGGCGGTGGCGACGGTGCCGTTGTTTACCTTGCTGTGCGGCTATTTCTGGGGCGCGCGTAATACCCGTCTCGAATGGGCCGGGATTGTGCTCGGGCTGATCGGTATCGCCATGCTCAACCTCGGTTCCAACCTGCAATCGAGCCCGCTGGGCGCCGCATTGCTGATATTCGCGGCGGCTTCCTGGGCCTTCGGTTCGGTCTGGAGCAAACACTTGCCGCTGCCCCAGGGCGCGATGGCCAGTGCTGTGGAAATGCTGGTGGGCGGCGTGGCGTTGTTGATCGGCAGCGCCGTGAGTGGCGAGCATCTGCAAAGCATGCCGCCGATTGAAGGTTGGGCAGCCTTGGCCTACCTGACGGTCTTCGGCTCGATCATCGCCTTCAACGCTTACATGTATCTGTTGAAAAACGTGCGTCCGGCGGCGGCCACCAGTTATGCCTATGTCAACCCGGCGGTGGCGGTGTTGCTGGGGATCGTGTTTGTCGGCGAGACCATCGGGATCGAAGAAGCGCTGGCCATGTTGGTGATTATCAGCGCCGTGGTGTTGATCGGGTTGCCGCAATGGCGACGGGCGCCGGTTCGACCGGCTGCCGCGGTGCAGACAGAATCGAGCGTGAATTAGGGTAAACTGCGCGCCATTGCACACTCGTTTCGCACACCCGCGCTGAATTTTCCTACGGTAATCCCATGACTTTCGCCACCCTTGGCCTGATCGAACCCTTGCTGCGCTCTCTCGAGACGCTCGGCTACCAGACCCCGACGCCGGTTCAGGCGCAAGCCATTCCGGCGGTGCTGGCCGGTCGCGACCTGATGGCCGCGGCCCAGACCGGCACCGGCAAGACCGCCGGTTTCGCGCTGCCGCTGCTGCAGTTGCTGGCCATGGAAGGGCCGAAAGTTGCCTCCAACTCGGTGCGCGCCCTGATCCTGGTACCGACCCGCGAACTGGCGGAACAGGTTCACGAAGCCGTGCGTCAGTACGCCGAGAACCTGCCGTTGAGCACTTATGCGGTGTACGGCGGCGTCAGCATCAACCCGCAAATGATGAAGCTGCGCAAAGGTGTCGACGTGCTGGTGGCGACTCCGGGTCGTTTGCTCGACCTGTATCGCCAGAAGGCCCTCAAGTTCAATCAGCTGCAAACCCTGATTCTTGACGAAGCCGACCGCATGCTCGATCTGGGTTTTTCCGAGGAGCTGGGGAATATTTACCGCGTACTGCCCAAGCAACGTCAGACGCTGTTGTTCTCCGCGACCTTCTCCGACGCCATCCGTTTGCTGGCCGGGCAGATGCTCAACGATCCGCTGAGCATCGAAGTCAGCCCGCGCAACGTCGCCGCCAGCACCGTCAAGCAATGGGTTGTGGTGGTGGACAAGAAGCGCAAGCCGGAGCTGTTCATTCACCTGCTGCGCAAGGGCAAGTGGAAGCAGGTGTTGGTGTTCGCCAAGACCCGCAATGGCGTGGACGCGCTGGTGGAAAAACTCCAAGGCCTGGGCGTCAACGCCGACGGCATCCACGGCGACAAACCGCAGGCGACTCGTCAGCGTGCGCTGGACCGGTTCAAGGCCAGTGAAGTGCAGATTCTTGTCGCCACCGATGTCGCGGCCCGTGGTCTGGATATTGAAGATTTGCCATTGGTGGTCAACTTCGACCTGCCGATCGTGGCTGAGGACTACATCCACCGGATCGGTCGTACCGGCCGTGCGGGTGCCACCGGGCAGGCCATTTCGCTGGTGTGCGCCGATGAAGTGAATTTGCTGTCAGCCATCGAGACGTTGACCCGTCAGACGTTGCCTCGGCAGATGGAACACGACTTCGAGCCTGAGCATCGGGTGCCGGATACCGATGCCAGCGGTCAGGTGGTGAAGAAGCCGAAAAAACCGAAGAAACCGAAGACCTCCGGTGGTGGTAAGCGCAACCTGGGTAAGTGGGTTGAGAGCGGGGATGCTTCGGCGCCGGAGCCTTCGATCAAGCCTGTGCGCAAGGTGCCGGTGTTCAATACCGGGCCGCGCAAGAAGAAGCCTTGATCTCGTAAAGATCGTTCCCACGCTCTGCGTGGGAATGCAGCCCGGGACGCTCCGCGTCCCTTCACAGCCGAACGCGGAGCGTCCGAAGAGGCATTCCCACGCAGAGCGTGGGAACGATCATCTTGAAGCCGCGGTTCTGAATTAGCCGCCTCTCTTCAACCACTCCACCATCCCCATCCCCGCAGCGCGCCCACTGGCAAAACACGCGGTCAGCAGATAGCCGCCCGTCGGCGCTTCCCAATCCAGCATTTCCCCCGCGCAAAACACGCCAGGCATTTGCTTGAGCATCAATCGTTCATCCATCGCCTCGAACATCACGCCACCGGCACTACTGATGGCCTCGTCCAGCGGACGGGTTTTCACCAACGTCAGGGGCAACGCCTTGATCGCTTTGGCCAGCAGCGCAGGATCAGCGAAGCGTTCGGCCGGCGTGAGTTCGCGCAGCAACGCCGCTTTCACGCCATCAATCCCAAGCTGGCTGTGCAAATGTTTGGACATGGAGCGCGACCCACGCGGTTTGCTCAGCGCAGCCTGAACTTTATCCACAGGCCGGCCCGGCAGCAGGTCGAGGTGAATGGTCGCAGAGCCGTGCTGATTGATGGCTTCGCGGATCGGCGCTGACAGCGCGTAGATCAGACTGCCTTCAATGCCGGTCGCGGTGACCACACATTCGCCCAAGCGCGGCGCGTCGTCATTGAGGCCAATGGCGATGTTTTTCAGCGGCGCACCGGCGAATTTGCTGACCATCAATTCGCTCCAGGCCTGCACCTCGAAGCCGCAATTACTCGGTTGCAGCGGCATCAGTCCTACGCCGCGCTGTTCCAGTGGCAGCGTCCACGCGCCGTCCGATCCGAGGCGTGACCAACTGCCGCCGCCGAGGGCCAGCAAGGTGGCGTCGGGCTTGATGATCTTTTCGCCCTCGGGGCTGTCGATGCGCAATCCACCGTGGTCATCCCAGCCGAGCCAACGGTGGCGGGTGTGGATAACCACGCCGGCCTCTCGCAGGCGTTTGAGCCAGGCGCGCAACAGGGGCGCGGCTTTCATGTCGGTGGGAAACACCCGGCCGGAGCTGCCGACAAAGGTTTCGATGCCCAGGTCATGAATCCATTGGCACAACGCATCAGCGCCGAATGAGCGAAGCAACGGTGCAATTTGCGGCGCGCGTTCGGCGTAGCGCGAGAGGAACGCCGGGTAGGCTTCGGAATGGGTGATGTTCATGCCGCCGACACCGGCCAACAGGAATTTTCGCCCCACTGATGGCATGCCGTCGTACAGGTCGACCTTGATCCCGGCCTGGCTCAACACTTCGGCCGCCATCAGACCGGCGGGGCCGCCGCCGATGATGGTGACGTGTGGGGAGGGGGAAGTACTGGCTTTGGTCATGGGAAGCGCTATGGTATGCCGGAATGAAGCCAGGCATTCTATCAGCACAAACCCCTGTGGGAGCGGGCTTGCCCGCGATGAGGTCAGCACATTCAACATCTTTGTCGGCTTACAATCCGCCATCGCGGGCAAGCCCGCTCCCACAGGATTTGTTGGTGGTTTCAAAATGGGTGGTTAAAAAACAACCACCGAGTTGTAGGCTATACGCCGTATGGCCCGCAGGCCCTTTCACTCAGGTTATCCACAGGCAGTTCCACAGGCATTGTGGGTAAAGACCCACGCTTCAATGACAACCTGATGACTGCCAGACCCGTTGCGCACTGTGATGCAGGATTCCGTGGCGGCGCGCCAACGCCTTGCGGTCCTTGCTGTAGCCGCCGCCAATCACCCCGACCACCGGAATATCCCGCCCCAGGCAATGGCGCATCACGCTTTCATCCCGAGCGGCAACGCCTTCGTCTGTCAGCTTCAGGTAACCGAGTGCGTCGTCCTTATGCACATCGACGCCGGCGTCATACAACACCAGATCGGGTTGGTAGAGCGGCAGCAAATAATTCAGCGCATCGTCCACCACCTTCAAATAATCCGCATCGCCCATGCCTTTGGGCAGCGGGATGTCCCAGTCACTTTCAGCCTTGCGTGCAGGAAAATTCTTTTCGCAGTGCAGGGACACGGTTATCGCGTCCGGGGTGTTGTGCAGAATTCGTGCAGTCCCGTCGCCCTGGTGCACGTCGCAATCGAAGATCAGCACCCGATTCACACGACCGCTTTCCAGCAGGAAATGGCTGATCACCGCCAAGTCATTGAAAATGCAGAAACCCGCCGGATAGTCGTAATGCGCGTGATGGGTGCCACCGGCCAAATGACAGGCCAGCCCGTGCTCCAGCGCCTGTTCCGCCGCCAGCAACGATCCGCCGACCGCCCGCACCGTGCGCCGGGCCAGCGCTTCGCTCCACGGCAGGCCGAGGCGCCGCTGGTCTTCGCGAGACAACTCGCCACTCATGTAGCGTTCGATATAGGCAGCGTCATGCGCGAGGGCAAGAATCTCCGGGGGACAGAGTTCCGGGCGCAGCAGGTCGGCGTCCCGGGTCAGGCCGCTGTCCACCAGGTGATCGCGCAGCAGGCGAAACTTGTCCATGGGGAAGCGGTGATCCACCGGGAATTCGGGGCTGTAGTCTTCGTGGTAGATCAGCGGCAGCGGCATAACGAATTCAGTCAGGAATGAGTGAAGGATCCTACCAGCGTTGTAGACTTGAGGCATGGAAAGGGGGGGACACGATGGAGCCGATACTGGAACTCGAGAGCGCGCGACTGCTGTTGCGGCAGTGGCGCGATGAGGATTTGCCGGAGTTTGCGGCGATGTGCGCCGATCCACAGGTCATGCGTTATTTTCCGGCGCCTTTGAGTCGTCTCGAAAGTGCTTCGCTGATCGGACGGATTCGCGGGCATTTTGCCGAGCATGGCTTTGGCCTCTGGGCGCTGGAGCGCAAGGACTCCGGGGCATTCATCGGTTTCACCGGCCTGGGTGTGGTCGGTTTCGATGCACCGTTTACCCCGGCCACAGAAATCGGCTGGCGCCTGGCGCGCGAGCATTGGGGGCTGGGTTATGCCAGTGAAGCAGCGTGGACCGCTCTGCGCTGCGGCTTTGACCGGATGCCGTTGAAAGAAGTCGTGTCCTTCACCACAGAAACCAACATGCCGTCGCAGAAAGTCATGCAGGCAATCGGCATGCACCATGATTCAGCCGATGATTTTGAACATCCCAAGCTCGCGGCCGATCATCCCCTGCGTCACCATGTGCTGTATCGCATCACCCGTGAACAATGGCTGCAAACCTTGCATGGATAAGCAGGCGCGGACGTTTACAATGGCCCCCATGGGCCCTGGCCATAAACTGAATCGACCGTCGCAGCCAAGACTGCGCGGCATGCTTTGTGTGAGGAGAGTCTGAATGAGCCAAGTGTTGGATGATCTGGTCGACTTGCTGACCCTGGAACCGATAGAAGAAAACCTGTTCCGTGGCCGCAGTCAGGACCTGGGTTTTCGTCAGTTGTTCGGCGGTCAGGTGATCGGTCAGTCCTTGTCGGCGGCCAGTCAGACGGTCGAAGAAGCGCGCCATGTGCATTCGATGCACGGCTATTTCCTGCGCCCGGGTGATTCTGCGTTGCCCGTGGTGTATCAGGTTGACCGGGTGCGTGATGGCGGCAGTTTCAGTACGCGTCGGGTGACGGCGATCCAGAAAGGCAACCCGATCTTCACTTGCAGCGCCTCGTTCCAGTACGACGAAAAAGGCTTCGAGCACCAGGCACAGATGCCAACCGTGGTCGGCCCGGAAAACCTGCCCTCGGAGCTGGAACTCACCCAACAGCGTGCGCACCTGATTCCCGAGCACATGCGCGAAAAGTTTCTGTGCCCCAAACCGATCGAATTCCGACCGATCACCGAGAAAGATCCCTACAACCCGCAACCGTCCGATCCGGTCAAGTACGTCTGGTTTCGCGCCGACGGCGCCTTGGCCGACTCTCCGGCGCTGCACAAATACCTGCTGGCCTACGCGTCGGACTTCGGTCTGCTGACCACCTCGATGCAGCCCCATGGCAAATCGGTCTGGCAGAAAGACATGCAGGTCGCCAGCCTCGATCACGCGCTGTGGTTCCATGCTGATCTGCGCGCCGATGACTGGTTGCTGTACGCGATGGACAGCCCGTGGGCCGGCAATTCTCGCGGGTTCACCCGTGGCAGCGTGTTCAATCGTGCCGGGCAACTGGTGGCTTCGGTGACTCAGGAAGGCTTGATTCGTCACCGCAAGGATTGGGCATGAGCCTGGCCGAGGTGCGGCACTGGGTGTTCGACATGGACGGCACCCTGACGGTGGCCGTGCATGACTTTGCGGCGATTCGCGTGGCGTTGGCGATCCCGGCCGAAGACGACATCCTGACCCACCTCGCAGCGCTGCCGGCCGACGAAGCGGCCGCCAAACATGCGTGGCTGCTGGAGCACGAACGGGACCTGGCACTGGGTTCGAAAGCGGCGCCGGGTGCAGTGGAGCTGGTGCGTGAGTTGGCTGGGCGCGGTTATCGCCTGGGTATTCTCACGCGCAATGCCCGGGAACTGGCGCACGTGACACTGGAGGCGATCGGCCTGGCGGACTGCTTTGCCGTGGAGGATGTGCTGGGCCGTGATGAGGCGCCGCCAAAACCGCATCCCGGTGGTTTGCTGAAGTTGGCCGAGGCCTGGAACGTGTCGGCGAGCGAGATGGTGATGGTCGGGGATTACCGCTTTGATCTGGATTGCGGCCGAGCGGCAGGGGCGCGGACGGTGTTGGTGAATTTGCCGGATAATCCGTGGCCTGAGCTGACGGATTGGCATGCGGCGGATTGCCTGGTGTTGCGGGATATGTTGTCCGCTTGAGGGCCCTTTCGCGGGCAAGCCCGCTCCCACAGGGTTGTGTGTCGGTCGGATAATTCAGGCTGACACATAACTGTGGGAGCGGGCTTGCTCCGGGCGGCGTTCCGACGATGGCGTCAGATCAGGCAGTACAGAACTCACTGACCAAACAAAACTTTCTGCCCCTCCGGCGACGTCAACATCCCATCCCCGTTATGCCCGACTCCGGGCACTTCAACCAAACGCTGATTGACCCCTTTCGGGTTGCGACGCAGCAGGTAATTGAAAAAATTCTGCCCGCGAACCAGACGATAAGCACCCTGGGCTTTGGCCTCGCAACCTTTGTCGAGCGCCGGATGCTGCGGGTCAGTGTCTTGCTGCCCAAGCAGATAAGTCACGTCCCGTTTGACGTAATTGCCTTCAATTTGCGGTGCCGTTTGCCCACTGGCATAAACGGGTAAATCCGCCAACCCGTACTTCCAGCGATTGAATCCGGGACACGCCGCATGGTTGAACGCCACCGGCCGCTGCTCATTGAAGTATGCGTAGGACGAAGGGTTGGCGACGACGTAGCGAAGCTTCACGCCGGCGGCCGTCAGGGACGGTTGCTCACGCGCCAGCAGCGCATAGCGCTGAACCACCTGAGCGCCGCCGGAGTGCCCGGCGATAATGATTTGCTTCACATCCGGAAACTGCCGACGGTCGCTGATTCTCTCGATGATTTGATCAAGGGCCGCGTAGGAGCTCAGCGCAAATGGAGCGGTGGATAAACCTCCTGCCATCCAGTCATTGCCCTGCCAGCGCAACACCGTGTCCGCCACCGGATGAAGCGCGATGTCGGTTTCGTTGAGGAACTGCGGGGCGATCACCAGGGTGCTTGAACTTTGCCCGGCCAGCTCCGCAGCGTGCTCGGCGCTCTGGCGATAGGTTTCAGCATTGCGTAAACGACCATGGATGATGATCAGTACGCGTTCGATTTTCGCAGGCGCCGGGCCGAGGCTCACCGCCATCTCGCCTTCTTTCAACAATAATCGCCCGGGGCTGAGTTCCTTGACGCCATGCTCCGCAGCCTGGGTGCTTGCACACGTGAAAAACACAATCAACAGCCAATTTTTCATTTACAGGGTTTTCGCCGCAAAGGTATCGCACTGGCCCACCTGGCCTTGCGCAAATCCGGTTTTAAACCAGCGCACCCTTTGCGCCGATGTGCCATGGGTAAACGAGTCCGGTACCACGCGGCCCTGACCCTTTTGTTGCAAACGGTCATCGCCGATGGCGTTGGCCGCGTTCAAGGCTTCTTCGATATCACCCGGTTCCAGCCAGTTCAGGCGCTGCTGTGCATTGTTGGCCCAGACACCGGCCAGGCAATCGGCCTGCAACTCCTGACGCACCAACAAACCGCCATCACCTTCCATCTGACGACCTTGCTGGCGGGCTGCCTGAATTTTTGCGGAAACGCCGAGCAACGTCTGAACGTGATGTCCGACTTCGTGCGCGATGACGTAGGCCTGAGCGAAGTCACCTGCAGCGGAAAAGCGTTGCGACATTTCCTGGAAAAAAGCCGTGTCCAGGTAGACCTTCTGGTCGGCGGGGCAATAGAACGGCCCGGTCGCCGATGTCGCCATGCCGCACGCCGAGTTCACCCGGTTGCTGAACAGCACCAGCGTCGGGTTCTTATACTGTCGACCCGCCTGCTGGAAAATCTGGCCCCAGGTGTCCTCGGTATCGCCGAGGATCGAGCGCACGAATTCGGCGCCTTCATCGTTGGCCGGCGGTGCCTTGCGGCTCTGGTTGGTGGCCGGGGCTGATTGCTCGGTCATCTGGCCGGTCAGTTGTCCGAGGATTTGCATCGGGTCCTGGCCGGTGATCCAGCCGATCCCGACAATCAGGATGATCGCGGTCAGGCTCAGGCCTTTGCCGCCACCAAAGCGCATCCCGCCGCCACCGCCGCCGACATCATCACCACGGGCGTCGACCACGTTGTCGCTGCGTCGGCCTTTTTTCCATAGCATGTGGGAATCCTCTGATTGTCCGTGGTGATGAGTGTTGCTGGTGTGTGGGGGCGGCGCCAGTCCGGCTGTCCGGCTTTTTCGCACTGGATGGTAGGCTTTGCTGACTGTAGGAACATGGATATCCCATCGAATTCCGTCAGGAGGCGGGTTTTTATCAAGTAGGCGGGCCTCAGCGTCTATTAAGCATCGGGTTCCAGATTTCGCATTACACGGTTCATCTTCTAGAATCAGGCAAATTGTATGTGGAACCTCCAATGGCCGGCAGTCAGATCGAACGTGTCTTCAGCGTGCTGGAAAGCCTCACCAGTGACCCTCGCGGTCTGCCGATGCAGATGCTCGCGGAGCAACTGGACATCCCTAAAAGCGCAACCCACCGTTTGCTCGCGGAGCTGATCCGGTTGGGTTACGTGCGGCAGAATCCGGAGAACCTGCGTTATCACTTGTCCACCAAACTGGTGGCCATGGGTTTCCGTTACCTGTCGGGCAGTGGCGCCGATATCGTTCAGCCCGTGCTGGATCGCCTGGCCCAGGAAACCGGGGAACTGGTGCGTCTCGGGGTGATTGAAGGCGAGCGGCAGGTCTGGATCGCCAAGTCCCAGGGGGCTCGTTCCGGCCTGCGTTACGACCCGGAGATGGGCCGTGATGCGCCGTTGTTCTATACCGCGTCGGGCCATGCGTGGCTGGCGTGCATGAGCGATGCCGAGGCGTTGTCACTGGTGGAACGGCAGGGCGGCGAACGGCCCAAAGACCTCGGGCCGAATGCTCCACGTTCCAATATTGAACTGCTGGAACGTCTGCGTCTGGCGCGGGAGCAGGGCTATGCCTGGGTCGAGGAAAGTTCGGCGGTGGGCACATCGGCGATCGCGGCGGTGGTGCGGCATCCGAGCGAGGGGCGGGTGATCGGCGTGCTGAGCATCGCCGGGCCGAGTGCGCGGATGCCGGGGGCGCGGCTGCATGAGTTGGCGCCGCTGTTGTTGAAGTATGCCGAGGAATTGTCGGCGGCGAGTCTGGCGTCGGAGTTGTTCAGTTAATTCATTCAGCACAACTCCATTGTAGGAGTGAGCCTGTGGTGAGGGGTCCACAGGCTCACTCCTGCAGTTGATCGTTGGTCGTGTTGAAAACCGTGCGTTATTCGAACACTTTCGGCCTATGCTTGTATTGGAATATGGAACCAGGTTCTAAATTATTGGAATTCGCCGCCAGCGACACGTTTCACTTCGCAAGGGATACCCATGACAGCAAGCACTCCGCTCTCCGGCGTAAACCAACCCTTCAAAGGGATTTTGCTGATCGTCGTCGCCACCTTCCTGTTTTCCAGTCATGACGCCTTTTCGAAGTACCTCTCGGGGTTCTATCCGATCGTAATGGTGGTCTGGGCCCGCTATGTGGTTCACACCTTGTTGATGGCCGGGATTTTTCTGCCGCAATCCGGGCTGCGCGTCCTGCGGACCAAACGGCCGATGCTGCAGTTGGTGAGGGCGTTGTGCCTGTTGGGCACCAGTTTGTTTTTTACCACCGGCTTGCAGTACATCCCGTTGGCCGAGGCGACGGCGGTCAACTTTCTTGCACCGGTTTTGGTGACCGCGCTGTCGGTGCCGCTGCTGGGTGAGCGCGTGACGCGTGGTCAATGGATTGCAGTGATTTGCGGATTCGTCGGCGTGCTGATCATCGTTCATCCCGGTGGCGATCTGTTCACGCCAGCGGTGCTGCTGCCGCTCTGTTCGGCGCTGTTTTTCTGCTTCTACCAGCTGCTGACTCGCAAGCTCAGCAACATCGACAGTCCGACCACCAGCAACTTTTTTGCCGGCCTGTGCAACACCTTGGTGATGAGCGCACTGGTGCCGTTCTTCTGGCAAGTGCCGAGCGTTGGGCATGGCTTCATGATGGTGGCGCTGGGCGCGTGCGGAATGACGGCGCACTTGTTTCTGACCCAGGCATTCCGCTACGCCGCCCCTGCGCTGTTGGCGCCGTTTGGTTATTGCCAGATTGTCTTCGCCGGTTTGCTGGGCTGGCTGCTGTTTTCCCACACACCGACCTTGACCACGGTGATCGGGATCGCGGTGATTTGCTGCAGCGGGTTGGCGGCGGCGTGGCAGCAGAGTCGTCGGTAGGAAAAACAAAAAGGCAGGCCTGGAATCAGGCCTGCCGAGGGAGGGGATTTTACTCGGTAACGGTAGGAATCTTGCGCGGCGCCATGAAGTACATCCAGATCAGGGCAATGAAGTACATCGCCGGAATCATGGTGAATAGCACGGTGTAGTTGTTGTTGGTGATGGTCAGGATGTGGCCGACCAACTGGGTCATGAACATCCCACCGATCGCGGCGCACATGCCGCCGAAGCCGAACACCGTACTCATCATGTGTTTAGGCGTGTAGTCCATCACCAGGCTCCAGATGTTCGCGGTCCAGGCCTGGTGCGCACCTATGGCCAGGGAGATGGCGAACACCGCGACCCACAGACTGCTGGAACCCGCCGCCATGACCACGCCGATGATGCAGCAGGCGAACAGGAACATGGACAACAGTCGCGCCTTGATCGGGTTCATGCCGCGGCCGATCAGGAACGAAGAGAGGATTCCGCCGCCGACGCTGCCGAAGTCAGCAGTCAGGTAAATAATGATCAGCGGGATACCCATCTGGGTCACGTTAATCCCCAGGTTGTATTGCTGATTGAGGAACGGCGGCAGCCAGTACAGGTAGAACCAGAACACCGGCGCGGTCATGGAGTAGGCGAGGGCGAAGGCCCAGGTGCCACGCATGCGCAGGATTTTCGAGAACGGTACGCGGGTCTGTTCCGGTTCGACTTCCTTCTGGATGTAGTCCAGTTCCGATTGTTTCACGCTCGGATGCTCTTCCGGGTTGTAGTACTTCAAACCCCAGAACAGCAACCAGATCCCGCCCAGTGACGCCATGCACAGGAACGCGGCCTGCCAGCCCCACACGTGAAGAATCAGCGGCAACAACATTGGGGTAAACATCGCGCCGACGTTGGTGCCGGCGTTGAAGATGCCGGTGGCCACGGCGCGTTCGCCGGCCGGGAACCACAATCGCGTGGTTTTCACACAGGCCGGGTAGTTGGCGGCTTCGGTCAGACCGAGGATAAATCGGCAGACCATGAAACCGACCGCCGAAGTGGCCAGGCCGTGGGCGCCGGTCGCCAGGCTCCAGAGCAACACCGCGCAGAAGAACACGCGCTTCACGCCGACCCGATCGATCAGCCGGCCTTGCAGCACGAATCCGATGGCGTAGCCGACCTGGAACCAGAAGTTGATGTTGGCGTAGTCCATCGCCGTCCAGCTCATTTCCTTGGCGAGGATGGGCTGCATGACGCCCAGTGCGGCGCGGTCGATGTAATTGAGCGTGGTGGCGAAAAACACCAGCGCCAGCATGCCCCAACGGGTTTTGCCGACTGCCATGGCGCCGCGAATCTTGTCGCCGATGCCGCCGGAGGCAGGAGTCATGGAGGAACGCTCCACGGGAGAGCTTTGAGAAGGAGTCATGTAGGCCACCGATTATTTTTATGTGGTGTTCTGGGTCTTTGGTCACCGAGACCGATGTGTGCGACCGGACTCAATGTGTCGTCGATGTTGGGCAGTGGACGAAAAATCGTCAATTCACCAATGGGCATTGTGTTCGATAATCGCACGCAAAACTAACCGGGTAGTACACTTTGAATTGCTCATTAAACAAGCTCGCCCAATAATTCGCTCACTCTTTTAAAAGCGGCGCAAATTCCCTGTAGCCGAAGCCTCCACCGGGAGTCGAAACATGCAGCGTTCCATTGCCACCGTTTCCTTGAGCGGTACCCTGCCGGAAAAACTCGAAGCCATTGCCGCCGCCGGTTTCGACGGGGTGGAGATTTTCGAAAACGACCTTCTCTACTACGACGGCAGCCCGCGGGAAATCAAACAGATGTGCGCCGATCTCGGGATCGCGATCACGCTGTTTCAACCGTTCCGCGACTTTGAAGGCTGCCGTCGCGACCGCCTGTCGCGCAATCTGGAACGGGCCGAGCGCAAGTTCGACCTGATGCAGGAACTGGGCACCAACCTGGTGCTGGTGTGCAGCAATGCCTCGGCCGACTCCATCGGGGATGAGCAGATTTTAGTCGATGACTTGCGCCTGCTGGCCGAACACGCGGGTGCGCGTGGCTTGCGCATCGGCTACGAAGCACTGGCCTGGGGCCGGCATGTGAACACTTGGCAACAGGTGTGGAACATCGTCCGTCAGGCCGATCATCCAAGCCTTGGCGTGTTGCTGGACAGCTTTCACACGCTGTCGCTCAAGGGTGATCCAAGCGCGATCGCCGAGATTCCCGGTGACAAGATCTTCTTCGTACAAATGGCCGACGCGCCGATTCTGGCCATGGACGTGTTGGAGTGGAGCCGACATTTTCGCTGCTTCCCGGGCCAGGGCGAATTCGATTTGCCGGGCTTCCTTGCCCCGATCATCAAGAGTGGTTACACCGGGCCGCTGTCGCTGGAAATCTTCAACGACGGTTTCCGCGCCGCACCGTCTCGGGCCAACGCCGCCGACGGTTTGCGTTCGTTGCTGTACCTCGAGGAAAAAACCCGCCAGCGTCTGGCGCAGGAAGCGATACCGGCAGCCAGCCTCGATATTCTGTTCGAGACGCCCAAGGCCAGCGAATACAACGGCATCGAGTTTCTCGAGTTCGCAGTGGACGAAAGCCTTGGCGCCAAGCTCTCCCATTGGTTGGAGCGACTGGGTTTCGTCAAGGCCGGGCAACATCGCTCCAAGAGCGTCAGCCTGTTGCGTCAGGGCGATATCAACCTGATCCTCAATTCCGAGCCTTACTCGTTTGCCCACAGTTTTTTCGAAGCTCACGGTCCTTCGCTGTGCGCCACCGCCGTGCGGGTCAAGGACAGCACCAGTGCGCTGGCCCGGGCCGTGGCCTATAAAGGTCAACCGTATCGCGGGCTGGTTGGCCCCAACGAGCTGGAACTCGCTGCCGTACGCGCGCCGGATGGCAGCCTGATCTATCTGGTGGATCAAGACGCCGATGTCTACGGCACCGACTTCAATCTGCAACCGGCCGCCGCGGCCAGTGGCGGCCTCAAACGCATCGATCACATGGCGATGGCGTTGCCGGCCGACAGCCTCGACAGTTGGGTGCTGTTCTACAAAAGCCTGCTGGATTTTGAAGCCGACGACGAAGTGGTGTTGCCCGATCCGTACGGCCTGGTAAAGAGCCGGGCCTTGCGCAGTCGTGACAGTTCGATTCGCTTGCCGCTGAATATTTCCGAGAACCGCAACACCGCGATCTCACATGCGCTGTCGAGTTATCGCGGCTCCGGCGTGCATCACATCGCGTTCGACTGCGATGACATCTTTGCCGAAGTCAGTCGTGCCAAGGAGGCGGGCGTGCCGCTGCTGGACATCCCGCTCAATTACTACGATGACCTCGCGGCACGGTTCGACTTCGACGATGAATTCCTCAGTGAGCTGGCGTACTTCAACGTTCTTTATGACCGTGATGCCCAGGGAGGCGAGCTGTTCCATGTGTACACCGAGCCGTTTGAAGGGCGGTTCTTCTTTGAGATCATCCAGCGCAAAAATGGCTATGCGGGTTACGGCGCGGCCAACGTGGCGGTGCGCCTGGCGGCCATGGCCAAATCCCGAAGCGGTGCCGTACGTCAGGCAAAGTTGTAGGAAAATCGTAAACACGGCGACAAACCGCTGCCGCGCGGCTTCCTTCACTGTGCGGCGCGGCCCATAATCGCCAGCCTGTGCAGTGATGGCCGTGAGCCCGCAATGACGATAACTTCAGAACTCTCCGCAGCGCCCGCCGAACCCATCGCAGGGCCGCGCAAGAGTCGCAAGAACAACCCGGAAAAGACCCGCGAGAACATCCTTCAAGAGGCGATTGTCGAGTTCGTCCAGCAGGGGCTTTCCGGTGCTCGCGTTGACGCGATCGCCGAGCGCATCCACACCTCAAAGCGCATGATCTATTACTACTTCGGCAGTAAGGAACAGCTCTACGTCGAGGTGCTTGAGAAACTCTACGGTGACATCCGCAATACGGAAAACCATCTGCACCTTGCCGAACTGGCACCGGTGGAGGCGATTCGACGGTTGGTGGAGTTCACCTTCGATCACCATGATCGCAACGTCGATTTCGTGCGCATCGTCAGCATCGAGAACATCCACAACGCTGAATACGTGAAGCGCTCCGATGCGATCAAGGCGATGAACAACACCATCCTCGATTCACTGGGCGTGATTTTGCGTCGCGGTGCCGAAGAGGGTGTGTTCCGCACAGGGCTTGAGCCGCTGGATGTGCATCTGCTGATCAGCTCGTTTTGCTTTTATCGGGTGTCGAACCGCCATACCTTCGGTGAGATCTTTCAGATCGACTTGCCGGACGAAAGCATCAAGCAGCGTCATCGGGAGATGATCTGCGAGTCGGTTTTGCGGTATTTGCAGGCCTGACGCCTTCGCGGGCAAGCCCGCTCCCACAGGAAAAGCAGTGCACTTGTGGGAGCGGGCTTGCCCGCGATGCTTTTCATGTGTTCATGCTCTGAAAATGCGCCAGCATCCGCTTCACATCCGGCACCACGCCGCTAAACAACTCAAACGCCTTCACTGCCTGAAACACCGCCATGTTGCCGCCATCCAGCGTCCGGCAACCCAGCACGCGGGCGTTGCGTAGCAGTTCGGTTTCCAGTGGAAAATAAACAATCTCCGCCACCCACAACTCAGATCGAAGCAACTCCACCGGCACGGGCATGCCCGGCAGTTTTTTCATGCCCATGGGCGTGGTGTTCACCAACCCGTCCGCCTGGTCCAACGTACTCGGCAAATCATGCCCGGCCACGGCCCGGCCAGCGCCAAAGTGTTGATTGAGATTGTCCGCCAGCGCCTGGGCGCGGCTGATCTCCACGTCGAAAATACTTAGCAGTTGTACGCCTTCGCTCAACAGCGCGTGGGCCACTGCCGCACCCGCGCCGCCAGCGCCCATCTGGACCACACGCTCACGGGCAACATCCTTCAATCCCCGACGAAAACCTTCGGCAAAACCCAGGCAGTCGGTGTTGTGGCCGATGCGCTTGCCGTCCTTCAGCACGACCGTGTTCACCGCTCCGATGCCGCGAGCTTCCGCCGACAATTCGTCGAGCAGCGGAATGATCGCTTGCTTGCATGGGAAGGTGATATTCAGGCCGGTGAAGTTCATGCGCTCGGCGGCCATCAGCAAGTCGGGCAGCGCGCTGCTGTCGAGTTTCAACTGATCGAGGTCGATCAAGCGATAGAGGTAGCGCAAACCCTGGGCATCGCCCTCATGCTCGTGCAGCGCCGGGGTGCGGGAAGCCTGGATGCCGGCGCCGATCAGCCCGGCCAGTACCACGTTGTTCTGAGTCACGGCGTTCACCCCTTCAAACGTTGGCTGAAATAATCCAGCGCCAGGCGATAACCATGGCTGCCGAAACCGGCCATCACAGCGGTGGCAATGGCCGAAACGAAGGAGTGATGCCGGAAGGGCTCGCGGGCGTGAACGTTGGACAGGTGGACTTCGATTACCGGCAATTCGCTGGCGATCAAGGCATCGCGGATCGCCACTGAAGTGTGTGTCCACGCAGCCGGGTTGATGACGATCCCGGCGCAACGGCCACGGGCCGCGTGAATCCAGTCGAGCAATTCGCCTTCGTGGTTGGTCTGGCGAAATTCCACCGTCAGGCCGAATTCTTCGGCGGCGCGTCCGCACAGCGCCGAGATGTCTGCCAGGGTCTCGTGACCGTAAGTCGCCGGTTCGCGAGTGCCGAGCAGGTTCAGATTCGGGCCGTTGAGCACCAGAACGATAGGGGACATCGAAGTCTCTCCACATATTATTTTTGGAATGGGCTGTGGGGTTCAGCCTGTGGAGATAAATTGTACTAGCTGGTTAGTTCGGTCAATTGAAGAGAGGCTTGATTGAGGTTTTGTGTGCGGTGATCGGACAGTCGCGAGGCTTATCGCGGCAGATGCTCGACCAGAAAATCGATAAACGCCCGCAGTCTCAACGGCATATGACGGCTCTGTGGATAGAGCAGGGTGAATGGCCGGGAGCGTCCGCCGTAAGGCTTGAGCACTTCCACCAACGAGCCATCGGCCAGTTCGTTTTCGACAATAAACCGGTAAGTCTGAAACAACCCCGCCCCGTGTTTGGCCAAGGTCACGCCGCCGAGCACATCGTCGGAGCAACTCAGGCTGCCCTCGGCAAGAATCTCCCGCAGCGCGCCGTTGTCGTTAAAAAGCCAGGCAATGCGTCGACCGCTGCTGGGCAGTTCGTACTGAATGCATTCGTGCTGCGCAAGGTCATCCAGGCTTTGCGGAATACCTGCGCGCTTCAGGTAATCGGGACTGGCAATCATCACCAGCGCGGCGTCCTCAAGGTGACGGGCGATGAGGCCGGAATCCGGAATCGCCCGCACGCGGATCGCCATGTCATACCCTTCACCGACGAAATCGATGTTGCGATTGCTGATGTGCGACTCGACTTTCACGTCTGGAAAGCGCGCCCGAAATGCCGGCAGCAACGGCAAGATCCGGTGGTGCGCATACGTCGTGGGAATACTGATGCGCAGTGTGCCGGACGGTTGCTGTTGCTGGCCCATCACCTCGCGCTGAGCCTCGACCAACTGCGCCAGCGCCTGACGACATTCCTCGTAATAACGGCGACCACTGTCGGTCAGCTTGACGCTGCGGGTAGTGCGCGCAAACAGCCGCACACCCAGGCGCTCTTCCATGCGCGACACCGAACGACTCACGGCTGCCGGTGTTACGCCGGCCACCAATGCGGCCGCCGTAAAGCTGCCGGCCTCGGCCGCCAGGCAAAACAGTTCGATGCTGCCCAACTGAAGATCGTCGAATACGCGCTGCATGATTGATGACACCGGGGATCAAATGAGGGACTTCGCCACTGTAGATGAAATCGGTGAAGCAGTGCTTTACTTGGCCGGCATCTCATTTGATAACCGACAGGAGCAGCATCATGCCTTTCGTCAGCGTGCGAATTACCCGTGACGGCGTCACCCGGGAGCAGAAAGCCCAGGTCATCGCCGAAATCACTGACACCTTGAAGCGAGTTCTCGGTAAGCCACCGGAGCTGACCCACATCGTGATCGAGGAAGTCGATACCGATAACTGGGGTTATGCGGGCATCACCACCACTGAGTATCGGAAGCAGCCTGGATGATGGTGTGTAAATCAAGACAGCCGTCCTTGTGACGGCTTTTTTGTGGTCGTGTTGAAAGGAATGCTTACTAATTGGCATTGAGACGAGCGAGTCGAAAAGCTCTCAAGCGCTAATCTCAAATACGGATTGATCATCGAACAATCAGCACCAGTTATCGGGTTCTTCAGGGAACGGAGAATCTTCGCAATTAATAACCTAACGGATGGGTTAGTATGAATGTATGCCGCTACAAAGGCTTCTCGCTGGTCATCATGCTGCGCGATGAACATTGTCCACCCCACGTACATGTCGACGCAGGGGCGTGGGGCGCACGGTTCAAGTTCAGTTTCTGGCACAACGGCGTCGAGCTCTGGGATGTCGTCCCGCAGTCGCAGCGACCACCCTCCGCGGTACTGGAGGGATTACGACAGGCGCTCCGGCAACCTGCCCATCTACGCCGAGCCCGTGGTATCTGGTGGAGCAAATTGCGCACAGCTTGCCTCGACAATCAGTTGTGGGATTGGGACGGCAATGAGGTAGTTGTTATGAAGAGGGTAGCCAGCACGACGTACATGATTGGCTCGGCGAGTTATGAGCCTGAATCGAACAAGACTCTGCTGGCCCTGATGGGGGCACCGGAGGGAGTGGAGATCGAATTATGAAAACGATACAGGCAAGAGAGCAGACGGATCGGCCAGTCACCGAAGAAGCATTGGGCCAGGCCATCGAGCGAGGCGAGGCAAGTCGCCGTAGCGGGTTGAACGCGACGGCGGTCACCTTGTCAGGGACTTGTCTGGCAGTCAGTTTCGAGGATGGCAGCGGTGTGTTCCTGCCAGTGGGGAACTACTCGGAATTTGATGGTTTTGACGTAGGCGATTTCAGTGATTTGAAGGTTGGCTTCTCTGGAACCGCTCTCTGTCATGAAGGCAAGGATCTGCACGTTTCAATAGCCGGAATGATTTCGGCGAGCAAGCCGCTGATGGACATGGCGTCTTCAGTCATCGCCTCGCGCAATGGCCGCCAAAGCAGCGCCGCCAAAGCCGAAGCTGCGCGGGCCAATGGCAAAAAGGGCGGCCGCCCACGCAAGGTTGATGCGACTCTTTGACCGCCCACAAAAAAGCCGTCGTACTGACGGCTGTTTTGTATGGGGTGGCTGCATTCAACGACGCGTCAACAACACCCCGGATTCCATGTGGTGCGTCCACGGAAACTGGTCGAACATCGCGCACTGAGTGATGCGATGGGTGTCATGCAACTGGGCGATGTTGGCCGCCAGGGTTTCCGGGTTGCAGGAGATATAGAGGATGTTGTCGAAGCGCCGAGTCAACTCGCAGGTGTCCGGGTCCATGCCGGCACGAGGCGGGTCGACGAAGACGCTACCGAACTCGTAGCTCTTAAGGTCAATGCCGTGCAGGCGCCGGAACGGGCGAACTTCGTTCAAGGCTTCGGTCAGTTCTTCGGCGGATAAACGCACCAGGGTGACGTTATCCACAGCGTTTTCGCTGAGGTTGCTCAGTGCGGCATTAACCGAAGTCTTGCTGATTTCGGTGGCCAGCACTTTGCGCACGCGCGTCGCCAGCGGCAGGGTGAAGTTACCGTTGCCGCAATACAGCTCCAGCAAATCGTCCGGGCGATCACCGAGGGCGTCGTAAGCCCAGTTGAGCATCTTCTGGTTCACTGTGCCGTTGGGCTGGGTGAATGCGCCTTCGGGCTGGCGGTAGCTGAATGTGCGGCCACCGACTTCCAGTTTTTCGACCACGTAATCATGGCCAATCACTTCGCGTTTGCCTTTCGAGCGACCGATAACGCTGACGTTCAGGTCGGTGGCCAGTTTCGACGCCGCCGTGTGCCAGTGTTCGTCCAGCGGGCGGTGATAGCACAGGGTGATCATCGCATCGCCGGCCAGGGTGGTCAGGAACTCCACCTGAAACAACTTGTGGCTCAGCGCCGCACTGGCTTTCCATGCGGCCTTGAGCTGCGGCATCAATTCATTGATGCGCAGGCTGGCGATCGGGAACTCTTCGATCAGGATCGGTGTGCGTTTGTCTTCCTGGGAAAACATCGCGTAGTGACGCTCTCCGCCTTCGCGCCACAGGCGGAATTCGGCACGCAGGCGGAAATTTTTCAGCGGCGAGTCAAACACCGCAGGTTCCGGTGCATCGAACGGGGCCAGCAGGTCGCGCAGGCGCGTGACCTTTTCTTCGAGCTGGACGGCGTAGGCCTGGGAATCAAAAGTCATGCGTTGAACCAACCCAACTTGATCACAAACAGAATCGACAGAATCACCAGCGCTGAATTCAGCTCACGGCCACGACCAGACAGCAGTTTGATCGCGGTCCAGGAGATGAAACCGAAGGCGATGCCGTTAGCGATGGAGTACGTGAACGGCATGGCCAGCGCGGTGACCACGACCGGTGCGGCAACGGTGATGTCATCCCAGTCTATTTCGGCCAGGCCGGATGTCATCAACACAGCGACGAACAGCAGCGCCGGTGCAGTGGCGAACGCCGGAACGCTGGCGGCCAATGGCGAGAAGAACAGCGCCAGCAGGAACAGAATCGCCACCACGACGGCAGTCAGGCCGGTGCGGCCACCGGCACTCACGCCGGCAGCGGATTCGATGTAGCTGGTGGTGGTCGAGGTGCCCAGCAGCGAACCGGCCATGGCCGCGGTGCTGTCGGCGATCAGGGCGCGACCCATTTTCGGCATATGGCCGTCCTTGCCCATCAGGCCGGCGCGCTTGGCAACGCCGATCAGGGTGCCGGAGTTGTCGAACAGGTCGACGAACAGGAAGGCGAAGATCACGCTGACCAGACCGATGTCCAGCGCACCTTTGATGTCCAGTTGCAGGAAGGTCGGCGCCAGGGACGGCGGCATCGACATCACGCCGCCGAACGGGGTGAAGCCCAATGCGATGGACGCGATGGTCACGACCAGGATGCCGATCAGTACCGCACCACGAATCTTCAGGGCTTCGAGTGCCACGATCAGGGCAAAGCCGAGGGTAGCGAGGATCGGAGCGGGTTGCTTCAAGTCACCGAGGCCGACCATGGTGGCCGGGTTGCTGACCACGATGCCCGCGTTGTGCAGGGCGATAAGCGCCAGGAACAGGCCGATACCGGCGGCAATCGCCGAGCGCAGCGGCAGCGGGATGCTGTTGATGATCCATTCGCGGATGCGGAAGATCGACAGCAGGAAGAACAGCACCGCCGAGATGAACACCGCCCCCAGCGCCACTTGCCAGGTGTGGCCCATGTGCAGGACCACGGTGTAGGTGAAGAAGGCGTTCAGGCCCATGCCCGGCGCGAGCGCGATCGGGTAGTTGGCGATCAGGCCCATCACTGTGGAACCGATGGCCGCTGCCAGACAGGTCGCGACAAACACCGCGCCCTTGTCCATGCCGGTCTCGCCGAGAATGCTCGGGTTGACGAACAAAATGTAGGCCATGGCCAAGAAGGTCGTGACGCCCGCCAGAATCTCGGTCCGCACGTTGGTGTTGTGTGCCTTGAGTTGAAACAGCCTTTCCAGCATGTCTGCTCCCCGTGGCGCGCCCGGCGCCGTGAATGTATCGACCTCAACAGCAAAGCACAGACCACTGCAGGCGCCTGGTAATTTTCTGTGGGTCGGAAAAAGCCGCGCATCATACCAGCAGCGTGGGGTTGTGGCTGCTTATGGCTGTGATCGTCGTCGATGTTTTGCCGTAAAGCGAAGTGAGCCATACTGCGCGCTGGTTTTGGGGGGCGTTATGGATTGCATTAAAAAGTGTGGGGTTGCGGTTATTGGCGTCGCGATGGCGTTGTTGCTGGGGGCGCAAACTGCCTCGGCGGCGATGGCGCCGCGATTGAGCCAGTTGAAAGTGGTCAAGGTTGAATCGCCGGCCTGTGGATTTGAAAACATTGCCGAGGGGCAGACCGAGACTAGTTGCGACCACAGCGGTCCGAGCATCAAGGTCTACGTACTGGAAGTCGGCTACGGTAGTCCCAGTCCGCATGTCGCGCTGGATGGTTTTGAAGTGGACGGCACCCGGACGCCGGTGTGTGCCTTTCAAACCGGCAACCTGACCGAGTGCACGCCTGGGGCAAAAACCGTCGGCTATCTGTATATCTTCAATCTTGCGGGCAAGCAGGACGGGATCTTCACGTTCAGCAACACCTCGATCAATGCACCGGGCGACAAGATGTCGACCCAGCTTTACATCAAGTAACGCCTGCGCTCGAACAAGGGTCAGGAAAGCTGACTACGCTTTAAAGATCATTCTGTGGACCGTACCCATGACCTTTAGAGCTTTGATTACCCTCGCCGAGGGCATCGATGACCTGCAAACCGTCACCCTGATCGATGTGCTGCGCCGCGCCAAGGTTGAAGTGGTAGTGGCGAGCATCGAGGGCCGACGCATGATCACCTGTGCCCGTGGTTCCCGCTTGACCGCCGATGCGATGCTGGTGGATCTGCTGGCCCAGCCGTTCGACCTGATCGCTTTGCCCGGCGGAGAAGTCGGCTCGCAACACCTCGCCGCGCATCAACCCCTGCAACAGTTGATAAAGGACCAGGCCTCCGCCGGGCGTCTGTTCGCCGGCATTGGCGAATCCCCGGCGTTGGCGCTGCAAGCCTTTGGCGTATTACGTCAGCGGCGCATGACCTGCCTGCCATCGGCCAGCCATCAATTGTCTGGCTGCAATTTTGTTGACCAGCCAGTGGTGGTCGATGGCAACTGCATCACCGCGCAGGGATCGGGTGCGGCACTGCAGTTTGCCCTGACGCTGGTGGAGCAACTCTGCGGTAAAGCCACGCGGGCTGCTGTGGCGGGGGAGTTGGTGGTTTGAAAAGCGTCAGGCGTGAATGGCAATGGGTTCGATAAACGGTTGCTCACGATGCTCCGCTTGCCAGAGGTCGTAGTCGGCCTGAACCCCTAACCACATCCGCGCCTTGCCAATTCCGGCTCGCTCGAGACGCACCGCCAAATCCGGACTGATCGGTGCGTGGCCATGCAGTACGCGCGAAAGATGCGGACGAGCGAACCCCAAGTGGCGGGCCAGCTCTGTGACACTGATGCCTAGCTCGGGCAATACATCCATCAAAAGCGTTTCGCCAGGGTGCGGTGGGTTGTGCATGGGCATGTCCTGCCTCCTGTCAGTGGTATCGCATGGTCTGCGCGGATCCCGCGAGTCGAACCTGTTTCATAGAAGCCACGAAGGCCTTTGTGTTGGAAGGATTTGATCATGGGGGAAAGTGTAAGGCGATACATTACACTTGATGCACTATTTATGTAGTGCACCTGGTCGACAAAACTGTGAACGGAACCTGCTTCAGACCTTCACTTCTTCCACCGACACATGCATGCGGTCGCGGTTGGCCAGGGTCGGGAACAGTTTGATCCACGCCCCAGTTACCACCAACGTGCCAATCCCACCCATGACCACCGCCGGCACGGTGCCGAACCAATGGGCGGTGAGGCCGGATTCGAATTCGCCCAACTGGTTCGAAGCGCCAATGAACAAACCGTTCACGGCGCTGACCCGGCCGCGCATTTCGTCCGGGGTTTCCAGTTGCACGAAGGAGGCGCGGATCACCATGCTGATCATGTCCGCCGCACCCAGTACCACCAGCACGGCCAGGGAAAACCAGAACGAGGTCGAGAGGCCGAATGCGATGGTCGCGACGCCGAACACACCGACGGCCGTGAACATCACCCGCCCGACCTTGCGCTCCACGGCAAATCGAGCGAGGTACAGCGACATCAGCAGCGCACCGACTGCCGGGGCTGAACGCAACAGGCCCAGGCCCCATGGGCCGGTCAACAGGATGTCCTTGGCGAATACCGGCAGCAACGCCGTCGCACCACCAAGCAGCACCGCAAACAGATCCAGAGAGATCGCCCCGAGAATGTCCGGGCGACTGCGGATGAAGCGGATACCCGCGAGCAACGAATCGAGGGTCGCCTTGCCCTTGTTCAGCGGCGTTTGCCGGGCCGGCAGGTTGAGCATCAGCAAGCAGGCAATGATGTAGAGGATCACCGTCGGGCCATACACCCAGACACTGCCGAAGGCATAGAGCAAACCGCCAAGGGCCGGGGCAACGATGGTGGCTGATTGTTGAGCCGACTGCGCGGCTGCGACGGCACGGGGAAACAGCGCGCTTGGAACGATGCTCGGCAGCAAGGCCTGGGTGGTCGGCATCTCGAAGGAGCGGGCGGCGCCGAGCAGGAACGCGAGAATGAAGATCATCTCCCGGGTGACATGATCGGTCGCGCTTCCGATCGCCAGGGACAGGGCAATCAGCGCTTGCAGGGACTGACAGATCGCCGCGACTTTGCGCCGGTCATAGCGGTCCGCGACGTGCCCGGTGTGCAGCATGAACAGCACTCGCGGGGCAAACTCCACCAGCCCCACCAGACCCAGGTCGAGCACATTGCCGGTCAGTTGATACAGATTCCAGCCGATGGCCACGGTGAGCATCTGAAAACCACTGGCGGTAAACACCCGAGCCAACCAGAACGCGATAAAAGGACGGTGATGACGTAACAGCAAGGGCGCTTGGCTGGGCATCTGGGGGAAAGTCTTGAGCGAGGGGAGGGTCGAGATTATCACCAACCTGTAACCAGAAGTTGCAGGGTTGGAAAAATTAGTTAGCTAGACACCGATCTCGGAAACACTGACATCACCCTGTGGGAGCGAGCCTGCTCGCGATGGCGGCGTATCAGTCGATACCCCTTCGTCTGACACACCGCTTCGCGAGCAGGCTCGCTCCCACAGGTAATGTGTTTCAGTTCATGAGCAGACCTGTGAGGCAACCTGTCACGCGTCAAAAGACCACACCGTCCATCGTCAAAAATGGGACTACTCTTTTAACCATTGCTTGATCCAGATCAAGACCCTTGTGGAAATGATCCGGCGGCCAGATGGCCAGACTCCCTACGTTGTGATGTTTGTAAAAAAAGAACGAATTCAAATTCGCCACACTCCATATCCGTGGGGGCCGTGGGTGCAGGCCGCAAGCCTTCAGCCGGTATTACCTGACAGAGGAAGACTTATGTTCGGTTTGGAGGCGCTTGATCTCGCCCGAATTCAGTTCGCGTTCACCATCTCGTTCCACATCCTGTTCCCGGCCATCACCATTGGCCTGGCGAGTTACCTGGCGGTACTCGAAGGCCTGTGGCTGAAGACGAACAACGACACTTACCGCGATCTGTACCATTTCTGGTCGAAGATATTTGCCGTCAATTTCGGCATGGGCGTGGTTTCCGGGTTGGTCATGGCCTATCAGTTCGGCACCAACTGGAGCCGCTTCTCGGACTTCGCCGGGTCCGTGACCGGGCCGTTGCTGACGTACGAAGTCCTGACAGCGTTCTTCCTTGAGGCCGGTTTCCTGGGGGTCATGCTGTTTGGCTGGAACAAGGTCGGGCGCAACCTGCACTTCTTCTCCACGGTCATGGTCGCCATCGGTACGCTGATCTCGACCTTCTGGATTCTCGCCTCCAACAGCTGGATGCAAACCCCGCAGGGGTTCGAAATCATCAATGGCCAGGTCATTCCAACCGACTGGTTTGCAGTGATTTTCAACCCGTCATTCCCCTACCGCCTGATGCACATGGCAACGGCCGCGTTCGTCGCGACCGCCTTCTTTGTCGGCTCCTCGGCGGCCTGGCACTTGTTGCGCGGCAAGGACAACCCGGCGATTCGCACCATGCTTTCGATGGCCATGTGGATGGCATTGATCGTGGCGCCGATTCAAGCCGTCATCGGTGATTTTCACGGTCTCAACACGCTCAAGCATCAGCCGGCGAAAATCGCCGCGATCGAAGGTCACTGGGAAAATCACGGCGATGAGCCGACCCCGCTGATCCTGTTCGGCTGGCCGGACATGAAAGAAGAACGGACCAAATACGCGGTAGAAATTCCGTACCTGGGTAGCCTGATCCTGACGCATTCCCTGGACAAGCAAGTGCCGGCGCTCAAGGACTTTCCCCCTGAAGACCGGCCGAATTCAACCATCGTTTTCTGGTCGTTCCGGATCATGGTGGGTCTGGGCATGCTGATGATCTTCACCGGTCTGTGGAGCCTGTGGCTTCGCAAAAGCGACAAGCTATACACCTCGCGACCGTTCCTCTACCTGGCATTGTGGATGGGCCCGTCCGGCCTGGTCGCGATCCTCGCCGGTTGGTTTACCACTGAAATCGGCCGTCAGCCGTGGGTGATCTATGGCTTGATGCGTACGGCGGACGCGTCCTCCAATCACAGCTTCATGCAGATGAGCATCACGCTGATCCTGTTCGTTGTGGTGTATTTCGCGCTGTTCGGTGCCGGTCTGGGCTACATGATGCGCCTGGTGCGCAAAGGGCCGAAGATCGACGAAGGCAAGGAAACCAACGACGGTGGCCCTGGCCAGAAACGCACTCCGGCCCGTCCGCTTTCCGCCGCCGACGACGATGGTGCGGACGCTGACCACAGCCCCAGCCTGACCAAGGAGATTTGAGTCATGGGTATTGATCTTCCGCTGATCTGGGCCGTGATCATCATCTTCGGCATCATGATGTACGTGGTCATGGACGGCTTCGACCTGGGGATCGGGATTCTCTTTCCGTTCATCCCGGGCAAGACCGACCGTGACGTGATGATGAACACCGTCGCCCCGGTCTGGGACGGCAACGAAACCTGGCTGGTCCTGGGCGGCGCGGCGTTGTTCGGCGCGTTTCCGCTGGCCTATTCGGTGGTGCTCTCGGCGCTGTACCTGCCGCTGATTTTCATGCTGATCGGGCTGATTTTCCGTGGTGTCGCGTTCGAATTCCGCTTCAAGGCCAAGGATGACAAGCGCCATCTGTGGGACAAGGCGTTCATCGGTGGTTCGATTGCCGCCACCTTCTTCCAGGGGGTGGCGCTGGGTGCATTCATCGATGGCTTGCCGGTGGTCAATCGCCAGTTTGCAGGCGGCTCACTGGACTGGCTGACACCGTTCACCCTGTTCTGCGGCCTCGCGTTGGTGGTGGCTTATGCGCTGCTCGGCTGCACTTGGCTGATCATGAAGACCGAAGGCAAGTTGCAGGAGCAGATGCATAATCTGGCGCGGCCGTTGGCGTTCGTGGTGTTGGCGGTGATCGGTATCGTCAGTATCTGGACCCCGCTGACCCATGCCGAGATCGCGGCTCGCTGGTTTACCCTGCCGAACCTGTTCTGGTTCCTGCCGGTGCCAATTCTCGTGCTGGTGACCATGTACGGTCTGATCCGTGCCGTGGCCCGCAATGCGAACTACACGCCGTTTCTGCTGACCCTGGTGCTGATCTTCCTGGGTTACAGCGGACTGGGCATCAGCCTGTGGCCAAACATCGTGCCGCCTTCGATCTCGATCTGGGACGCCGCTGCACCGCCGCAAAGCCAGGGCTTCATGCTGGTCGGTACGCTGTTCATCATCCCGTTCATCCTGGGTTATACCTTCTGGAGCTACTACGTGTTCCGCGGCAAGGTGACTCACGAAGATGGTTATCACTAGAACGCACGACAATGGCGCAGGGTCGATTCCTGCGCCGTTTCAGAGGAGGTCACGATGATGGCTGGCAAACATTCCCTGGAGGAAATCAAGGCAGCAGAGCAAAAACCGCTCTGGCAGCGGCTCGGTTGGCTGGCCTTGATCTGGGTCGGTAGCGTGGGGGCCCTGTTTATCGTGGCCAGCCTGATGCGCATGTTCATGAATGCCGCAGGTCTGTCCACGCACTGAAATACCTGCATTCCCATCCCGTTGCCTTGTGGCGCGGATTCAAACCCTCCTGTCACGGAGGGTTTTTTTTACGTGCGATTATTTACGGGCTTTGAGAATGACGAATTTCGGCGTGGCCGCCACTTGCTCTACGCCACGGAACAGCCGCGCGAGCTTGCTGTGGTAGCCGAGGTGACGGTTGCCGACGATGTACAGCGCACCACCTGTCACCAGGGCCTCGCGCGCCTGCTGGAACATCCGCCAGGCGAGAAAGTCGCCGACGACTTGTTGCTGGTGAAACGGTGGATTGCACAGCACCACGTCCAGCGATTGCGGTTCTTGCCCGGCCAGGCCATCGCCGGCGCGCACGATCACGTCACGATCACCGAGCGCAGCGCGCCAGTTTTCAGCCGCTGATTGCACTGCCATGAATGACTCGTCCACCAGCGTGTAATGGGCATCAGGGTTTTGCAGAGCGCTGGCGATTGCCAATACACCGTTACCGCAACCGAGGTCGGCGACTCGCGCTGTACCGAGGTTCTGTGGCAAATGTGGGAGAAAGGCTCGTGTGCCGATGTCCAGCCCTTCGCGGCAGAACACATTGGCGTGGTTCAGCAGTTCGATCGCCGGTGTGTCGAGTTGATAGCGTGAAGGGTAGGGGGACACGGCAGGGGTTTTGGCTTCAGGCGTTGCGATCAGCAGCCGGGCCTTTTTCAACGCCAACGAGGCTTGCACCGGGCCGATGTAACGTTCCAGCAGATCACCCGCAGCGCGCGGCAGATGCTTGACCATCGCGGCAGCAATCACCTGAGCGCCTGGAGCCAGTTGGCCCTGCAGGCGAATAAGCTGTTCTTCCAGCAAGGCCAGGGTTTTCGGCACCCGGATCAACACGCGGTCAAACGGGCCAGTGAACGCTTCGTTCGCCGGAACAACCGGTACCGCATCAAATGCCTGGCCGTTGCGGATCAGATTTTTTTCCAGGCCCTGGAAAGCCAGGAACGAATCGCTGCTGCTGGTCACCAGGACTTTGCCCGCCAGGCTCGCTGCCAACGCGCCGAAGCTATCGTTGAGCACCAGCACTCGGGTGTCCGCGGCCGGCTGCTGCTCGGCCAGATGATTGAGCAGGTATTCATCGGCGGCATCGAACGCTTGCAGTGGTTCGTTCTGCTGTTCTGGCTGACGGATCAGATCGAGTTGGGCGAAGGGCGTTTCGAGCAGGGGCATGAGGCGGGGCTCTGGGTAGTCAACGGGTGTGGGGTCCCGCTGCCTGAAGCGTTGTAGCGGCGGGGCCGTCCGAGTGGACTGCGACGGATGTTTCACTCGTCATCACTCTGGAGGAACCGCAAATGGTACGTTTTTTTCTTTTGGAATACTCGCGGGTTTTTCGTCCTTGGGTATCTGGGCGCAATGCTCAGATCATGCAGGCCCTTGCCGCTGCGATGACGGCGGCGATCTTGTTGTTGACGCCCAGTTTATGGATCGCATTGTGTATATGGAAATTTACGGTGCGCTCAGAGAGGTTCAGGATTCTGGATATTTCGTATGCCGTCTTTCCATCGGCCGATAGCTTCAATATTTCAATTTCGCGTGCCGACAAAACAGGATTGCACGAATGAGGTGTGCGTGAAGGCAAATTTCGAGCGACGAGCCCATGCAGTTGTTGGCTAATGAACATCGCATAGCCCAGATTTTCATACAGTTCATAGGCCGTGATTGGGCAGTCGCTTCTGGCCAGGCTCAACATGCTGCAGAGCCCGCCGTCGTCGTGGAGCGATTGCGACCAACCATGCTGCAAGCCTTGTTTTTTTTGCGCTTCTCTCATTCCAGGAGTCTTTGAGAAAACCTCATCCACCCAAAGAATCGGCAAACTCGATTGCTTGCAATGAGCCAGTATCGGATCTGTTTCACCGAAATGGTTTTGTTCATATTTTGCATTCCAGTCGGTTGGGTAGTTATTGAGATTCACTCTCTTGAAATGTGGGCCTCGCGAGTACGATGTTATTGAAAAGGCACAGAAATTAAAGCCAAGGTTTTTAACGAGATTAAGTGAGATCTCGTATGCAGACTCAACATCCCTTGCATTAGATATCTGTCTTAATTGTGACTCCTTCCACATTTCCATCGGTGTAACTCCATGTAGGCATCTTGAGGGTGCATATTGGATCCGAAATCCGGCACGTCACGAGTGTAGGAGTATTCCTACGCATGCGCTGCAATTTTTTCGCTCTTGAGAAGGCAGAAAAGTACATAACTGGTTCTTAACCGGAAAAATACAAAGTTGTATGTTGTGCGCAATGCAATTGTTTAAACTTTATTTTGTACCTTTTGGTTAGTGTGAAAAGTGAGTCATTTTAACCCCGGCAATGACGGCAGGACAGGGAGGCATTGTCTAATGCCACTACAAATCACCGGTGTTTACATCGCCTGCTTTGCGGGACACTGGGTCATCTGTTGAATGGAGCACCTCATGACTGCCAGTGCAGAAAAATTCACTCGCCAGACCCTGACCGATGTTCAGCCGTTGACCCCGAACCTGTTCACGTTGCGGGCCGGCAGAGACTCCGGCTTTCGATTTCGCGCGGGGCAATTCGCCCGTCTTGGCGTGACCCGGTCCGACGGCAGCACGGTATGGCGCGCCTATTCGATGGTCTCCTCGCCCTATGACGAGTTTCTCGAGTTCTTTTCCATCGTCGTGCCAGGCGGGGAGTTCACTAGTGAACTGAGTCGGCTGGAGGTCGGCGATACGCTGCTGGTCGACCGTCAGGCCTTTGGTTACCTGACGCTGGATCGTTTCGTCGATGGTCGAGATCTCTGGTTGTTATCCACAGGCACGGGCGTGGCACCGTTTCTGTCCATCCTGCAGGACTTCGAGGTGTGGGAGAAATTCGAGCGGATCATCCTGGTCTACAGCGTGCGCGAGGCCAGGGAGCTGGCTTATCAGGAGCTGATTGCAGGCCTGGCGCAGCGCGACTATCTGGCCGAGTACGCGCACAAGTTGCAGTTCATCGCGACCGTCACGCGCGAGCAGCACCCTGGTGCCCTGAACGGGCGAATTACTACGCTGATAGAAAATGGTGAGTTAGAGCGGGTGGCAGGGGTGGCGCTGACGGCCGAACACTCGCGGGTCATGCTCTGCGGTAACCCGCAGATGATCGATGACACGCGCAAGTTGCTCAAACAGCGCAACATGCACTTGAGCCTCAGCCGACGACCCGGCCAAGTGGCGGTGGAAAACTTCTGGTAAAAAAACGGCGCCCCGAAGGCGCCGTTTCTACCTGCAATCAGCCTTCAGGGCTGATTCTTCTGGACTTTAAGCAGATCACGGATCTCGGTCAGCAGCTCTTCTTCCTTGGTTGGGACCGGTGGCAGGGTTGGCGCAACGGCCTCTTCGCGTTTCAGACGGTTGATGGCCTTGACGCCCATGAAGATTGCGAAGGCGACGATGATGAAGTCGATCAGGCTCTGAATGAACTTGCCGTAGGCCAGCACCACCGCCGGGACATCCCCGTTGGCTGCCTTGAGCGTAACGGCCAGGTCACTGAAGTCCACCCCACCGATCAGCAGGCCGATTGGCGGCATCACCACGTCGCCGACGAACGATGAAACGATCTTGCCGAAGGCGGCGCCGATGATGATACCGACGGCCATGTCGACCACATTACCTTTGACCGCGAAGGCCTTGAACTCACTTATCACGCCCATAGGTTATTTCCTTGTTACAGATGAGGTTGGTGAGCGCAGTGTAAATCAGCAAAACGCATTTTGCTCGAAACAACCGCTGCGGTGCTTGCGGTGCTATCGACCTGGCCAATGGAAAAAGTTTACAAAATGCCATCATTGAAGTGAAAGACCCTGAGCTTGTGGTCTCGGTTCTTTTCTGTCGATCCGTTGTGCATTTCTATTTTTTGGGAGAGCTTGTTGAGCACTGACCTTCGATAGAAGGGATATGTGTTTAAAGCGTAGTTATCAATAAAGAATTATTTAAGGTGTTACGTGATTGCGTAGTGCTAGCAATGGTGGGTTAATAGGCAAGGGCTGAAGTTTTATTGGTGACGTTGAAATATTTGTATGAGCGTTAGAGTTGTACAGCTGGGTTTGAGATATTAAAGGTTTGTACAGTTTTGATTTCGAGACGTTGGCTGTTGTCCAGTTTATTGCTGGATAAAGTTGTACAGGTTCTCGTGCATCGCATTATGGGGGATGTATGGCCAATCCTGAAAAGTTACTCCTGAATACCCGCTGGGTAACTTCGCCGCGCTGATCCGCGTCAGCTGGGCTATCATCGCGGTTTTTTGCCGGGAGTTCAGATGGCCAAGGCCAAGCGCATGTACGGCTGCACCGAGTGCGGCTCAACCTTCCCCAAGTGGGCCGGCCAGTGCGGCGAGTGCGGGGCCTGGAACACGCTGACCGAAACCATGGTCGAGAGCGGCGGTGCCGCAGCACCCAGCGGTCGCACCGGTTGGACCGGCCAACAGGCACAGATCAAGACTCTGGCCGAAGTCAGCGTCGAAGAGATCCCGCGTTTCTCCACCGCATCCAGCGAACTCGATCGGGTGTTGGGCGGCGGCCTGGTGGATGGTTCGGTGGTGCTGATCGGCGGTGATCCGGGTATCGGTAAATCGACCATTCTCCTGCAAACCTTGTGCAACCTCGCCAAAGTCATGCCGGCGCTGTACGTCACCGGCGAAGAATCCCAGCAACAAGTGGCCATGCGCGCCCGCCGTCTCGGCTTGCCTCAGGATCAACTGCGGGTGATGACCGAAACCTGCATCGAAACCATCATTGCCACCGCCCGGGTCGAAAAGCCCAAGGTCATGGTGATCGACTCCATTCAGACGATCTTCACCGAACAACTGCAATCGGCACCGGGCGGCGTGTCGCAGGTTCGGGAAAGTGCGGCATTGCTGGTGCGTTATGCCAAGCAGAGTGGCACTGCGATTTTCCTGGTCGGCCACGTGACGAAAGAAGGCGCATTGGCCGGGCCGCGCGTGCTGGAGCACATGGTCGATACGGTGCTGTATTTCGAAGGCGAATCCGATGGGAGGCTGCGTCTGTTACGTGCGGTGAAAAACCGTTTCGGAGCCGTCAACGAATTGGGCGTTTTCGGCATGACCGACAAGGGCCTGAAAGAAGTCTCCAACCCGTCGGCGATTTTTCTGACCCGTGCGCAGGAAGAAGTGCCGGGCAGCGTGGTCATGGCGACGTGGGAAGGCACCCGGCCGATGCTGGTGGAAGTCCAGGCGCTGGTGGATGACAGCCACTTGGCGAACCCGCGTCGGGTCACGCTGGGGCTGGATCAGAATCGTCTGGCGATGTTGCTGGCGGTGCTGCATCGTCACGGCGGCATTCCGACTCACGATCAGGACGTATTCCTCAACGTGGTTGGCGGGGTGAAGGTTCTGGAAACGGCCTCCGACCTGGCGCTGATGGCAGCGGTCATGTCCAGCTTGCGCAACCGGCCACTACCGCATGATTTGCTGGTGTTCGGTGAAGTCGGGCTGTCGGGCGAAGTGCGCCCGGTGCCAAGTGGCCAGGAACGCTTGAAGGAAGCCGCCAAGCACGGCTTCAAACGCGCCATCGTGCCCAAGGGCAATGCGCCCAAGGAAGCACCGCCGGGGTTGCAGATTATTGCCGTAACCCGACTGGAACAGGCCCTCGACGCGTTGTTCGAATAAACATTCTGGCAGGATCCACTCCCACATTGGATTAGTGTCGGGTTTTCAGATTTCGATCAGGGCGCCCAATTCGCGCTCCAGTTCCTCGGGATCGCCCAGGTTGAATTCGATCAACCGCCGCAGGCGCTCGATGGATTCCAGGCTGATGTGTTTGCAGACAAACCCGAGCTGGCCATGATCATCGTGGGTCAGCATCACATCCATCTTGATCTCGACCTCTTCGTTGAGATGAATATCGACCAGGAAATGCCAATCCGGATTGCCCAGCCACGGCTCGGGCTTTTCGATCAGCAGCCCCTTGAGTGACAGGTCGATCAGCTTCACCGGCCAGATGAATTCCCCCTGGCTTAGCTCGGTTCGGGCATCGAACGCAATACGTTTGAAGCGGCGGCGATCGGCAGGGTGTTCGCTCATGGCGCAATCCTCTAGATGTTCGCTGACTATAGACCCGCATGGTGAAAGCCTGCCACTCAGGCTGGCCTCTAGACCAATGTTGGGGTATGGCCTTTGCCGTCAGGCGAGCTAAACTCGGGGTGGCTGTCTTTCTTGTCCACCCTGGCTGGAATCATAAAATGAAAAATAATAATAGCCTGCTACGCCATATACCTTGGCTGCTGCTGGCAATCGTAGGAGCGTGCGCCCTTGGTGTCGTGGCATTGCGCCGAGGTGAGGCGATCAACGCCTTGTGGATTGTGGTCGCGGCCGTGGCCATTTATCTGGTTGCCTACCGCTATTACAGTCTGTTCATCGCCAACAATGTGATGCAACTCGACCCGCGACGGGCCACCCCCGCCGTGATCAACAATGACGGTCTGGACTACGTCCCCACCAACAAACACATCCTCTTCGGTCACCACTTCGCCGCCATCGCAGGCGCGGGGCCGCTGGTCGGTCCGGTATTGGCGGCGCAGATGGGCTATTTGCCCGGTACGTTGTGGCTGATTGCTGGCGTGGTGCTGGCCGGTGCGGTTCAGGACTTCATGGTTCTGTTCATGTCCACCCGCCGCAATGGCCGCTCTCTGGGCGACATGGTCCGTGAGGAAATGGGCCGCATCCCCGGGACCATCGCGCTGTTTGGCTGCTTCCTGATCATGATCATCATCCTCGCGGTGCTGGCGCTGATCGTCGTGAAAGCCCTGGCCGAGAGCCCGTGGGGGATTTTCACGGTGATGGCGACCATCCCGATCGCGATGTTCATGGGCATTTATATGCGCTACATCCGCCCGGGCCGCATCGGTGAAATCTCCGTGGTCGGCGTGTTGCTGCTGCTGGGTTCGATCTGGCTGGGTGGGCAGATTGCTGCCGATCCGGTCTGGGCCAAGGCGTTTACCTTCACTGGCGTGCAGATTACGTGGATGCTGGTCGGTTACGGTTTCGTGGCTGCCTCGTTACCGGTCTGGCTGATTCTGGCACCGCGTGACTACCTGTCGACGTTCCTGAAAATCGGCACCATCGTGGCCTTGGCGATCGGCATCCTGATCACCATGCCCGAGCTGAAAATGCCGGCGCTGACACAGTTCATTGATGGCACCGGGCCTGTGTGGAAGGGCGGTCTGTTCCCGTTCCTGTTCATCACCATCGCTTGTGGCGCGGTCTCCGGTTTCCACGCGCTGATCTCCTCCGGCACCACGCCGAAACTGCTGGATAACGAAGTCAACGCCCGTTACATCGGTTACGGCGGCATGCTGATGGAGTCCTTCGTCGCCATCATGGCGATGGTCGCGGCTTCGGTGATCGAGCCAGGCGTGTATTTCGCCATGAACAGCCCGGCGGCAGTTGTCGGTGGTGACGTGGTGGCTGTGGCCCAAACTGTCAGCAGCTGGGGTTTTGCAATCACCCCGGAAGCGCTGCAAGCGGTGGCCAAGGACATCGGTGAAACCACCATCCTGGCCCGTGCCGGTGGTGCGCCGACCCTGGCGGTCGGTATCGCGCAGATCCTGCACAGTGTCCTGCCGGGTGAAAACACCATGGCGTTCTGGTACCACTTCGCGATTCTGTTTGAAGCGCTGTTCATCCTGACCGCAGTCGACGCCGGTACCCGTGCAGGCAGATTCATGCTCCAGGACTTGCTCGGTTCCTTCGTGCCGGCACTGAAACGCACCGAATCCTGGACCGCCAACCTGATCGCAACCGCCGGTTGCGTGGCAATGTGGGGTTGGTTGTTGTACCAGGGCGTGATCGATCCACTGGGCGGCATCAACACCTTGTGGCCGTTGTTCGGTATCTCCAACCAGATGCTGGCCGGTATCGCGCTGATGCTCGGCACCGTTGTGCTGATCAAAATGAAACGCCAACGCTACGTTTGGGTGACCATGCTGCCAGCGGTTTGGCTGCTGATTTGCACCACCACCGCAGGCTTCATCAAGCTGTTCGACGCCAACCCGGCGATTGGCTTCCTGTCGCTGGCGAAAAAATACAGCGATGCCCTGGCCAACGGTCAGATCCTCGCCCCGGCCAAGGACATCACGCAGATGCAGCACGTGATCTTCAACGCTTACACCAACGCAACGCTCACCGCACTGTTCCTGTTCGTGGTCTTCAGCATCCTGTTCTATGCGCTCAAGGTCGGTATTTCCGCCTGGGGCAGCAAAGAGCGAACAGATAAAGAAGCACCGTTCCAGGTACTGCCGGATGCGTAATCGAGGAATGCACGATGTTCAATGACCTGAGTCGCCTCGGTAAATACCTCGGTCAGGCCGCGCGCCTGATGGTCGGCATGCCCGACTACGACAACTACGTCGAGCATATGCAAACCAAACACCCGGACAAACCGGTGATGAGCTACGAGATGTTCTTCCGGGAACGCCAAGAGGCTCGTTACGGTGGCAAGGGTGGGCCGAAGTGCTGTTGACCCGGTTGTCGGGTTAACAGCAATTCCTGTGGGAGCTAGCCTGCTAGCGATGACGGCTGAACATTCAACATCACTGTTGATTGACAGTCCGCCATCGCTAGCAGGCTAGCTCCCACAGTTGTTTTGTGTTGATACTTTAATTTTGTGAAACAGGAGATTCCAGTTGTCCTCTCCCATCCCAGTCACGATCCTCAGCGGCTTTCTCGGCGCGGGCAAGACCACGCTGCTGCGCCACCTGCTCAAAGCCGAACACGGCCTTAAAATCGCCGTGATCGAGAACGAATTCAGTGATGCCGGTATCGACACCCAGCTGTTGGGCGACGAACCCGTGCAGGTGATGACGTTGTCCAACGGCTGCGTCTGCTGCACCATCCACACCGACCTGACCAAGGCCTTGTACCTGCTGCTCGAACGCCTGGACAGCAGCGAAATCGCCTTTGATCGTCTGGTCATTGAATGCACTGGCCTGGCCGACCCGGCGCCAGTGGCGCAGACTTTTTTCATCGATGAAGAGCTGCGCGAGCGTTACATCCTCGACGGCATCATCACCCTGGTAGACGCGGCGCACGCCGACACTCACCTGACCCAGACCATCGCCCAGGCACAGATCGGTTTTGCCGACCGCTTGCTGGTGAGCAAGCGCGATCTGGTGGATGAAGCGACGTTTACCGCGCTGAGCGAACGCCTGACCCGCATCAACCGTCGCGCGCCGATTCGCGTGGTCGAACACGGCAAGATCGATCTGGCCGAATTGCTCGACGTGCGCGGTTTTAATCTCAATGCCGACCTGGGTGGCGGCATCAGCCTGCGTCCGGTGGGCAAAGCGCCGTCCATCGACCGGATTTCCAGCCTGGTGCTGCGCACCGACAAGCCGCTGGATATCGACAAACTCAGCGAATTCATGAACGAATTGCTCGAAGACCATGGCAAGCAATTGCTGCGCTACAAGGGTGTGTTGAACATCGTTGGCGAGCCACGGCGGATGGTGTTTCAAGGGGTGCTGAAATTGTACGGTTTCGACTGGGACACGGAGTGGGCGGAAGGCGAGGCGCGGGAAAGCGTGATCGTGTTTATTGCCGATGATTTGCCGGAAGAGAAGATTCGCGAAGGGTTTGCGCGGGTGGCGGCTATCTGAAGAATTGTCAGCGCCTGTCATGCCGTCATCGCGGGCAAGCCCGCTCCCACAGGTTTTTCGGGTGAGGGAAAAATCAGTGAGCTCCAAAGATCACTGTGGGAGCGGGCTTGCCCGCGATGGCGATTTACCCGGCAACACGATTCTGGCCTGAACTCGATCCAGAGTTCAGCAACGCCTCTTCAAGAAGATCAAGATGCTGGCTCAACAATGCCTCGGCACTCACTGCATCCCCACGCTCCACCGCATCCACAATCTCCTCATGCACCTGCCACCCGCAATAACCCTCCACCTGCGCATCAAACTGCGCAATCGCCAGCGATGTCAGAGGCACCAGACTGCCCAGAAAATGCGCCAACGGTGCATTCCCCGCCATTTCCGCCAACTGCAAATGAAACTCCCCTGACAACCGAATCGCCGGTCCACGACCGGTACAGCTGCGCTCGCGATCGATCAGGGCGTGCAAGCGAGTCAAGTCTCGCGCACGGGGTTGTCGGCACGCCAGACGCACCAGCGTGATCTCGGTCAGCCGCCGGGCATGCAACGTTTGCCGGGTCTGCTCGGCATCAAGCGCGGCAACGCGGGGCCGATGGTTCGCCCGAAGGACGATGATCTGCTGATGGGACAGGCGCGTCAGTACGCCACGAATCTCACTGCGTCGAACGCTGAACATCTGCGCCAGGCTTTCTTCGGTAAAGCGGCTGGACGCATTGAGGCGCTGTTCGAGAATGGCGTCGAAGATCCGCGAATAGAGATCATCCGCCCGCGGTGGAAAGGGCAGGGCAGTGAGGGTCTGCGGTGAAGCGAAGCTATTCATGGCCTGTCTCCAGTTCGAAGAGGGTTCAACTGACGAAGTTGTCGTCCGGAATATTCAATTCGATGCCCATCCGCTGGCCTTCCCGAAGGATGTGCCGACGCATCTCGGCGCTGGCCTGGGCGCTGTTTTTGCTGCGGATCGCGCGCACCACGGCTTCGTTCTCCTCCAGGCGCTCAGCCAGATGCTCGGGAGAATTGCGCAGCACCTCGGCGCTTTGCTTGAGGGCGTTGCTGGTCTGTTGCACCACGCTCTGGAAAATCGGGTTTGAGGTCAGCGTGAACAGTTCTTCGTGGAACGCGATGTAGGCGTTGACCCCGGCTTCGCTGTCGTTGGCTTCCAGGGCTTCGCGCATGTCCATCAGGGTCAGGCGCAGTTGCCCGACTTCCTTGCTGCTGATCGATTGCGCGACCAGGCCGACGATAAACGGCTCGAGGGTGTAGCGCAGTTGCAGCACGTCTTCCAGGCTGGCGCCGGCCACCGCGCTGTCGTGGCTTTTGCTGTCGCTGAGATTCGCGTCCAGCACCACCACGCCTTTGCCGGGCATGGAGCGCACCAGGCCAAGGGTTTCCAGCACGATCACCGCTTCACGCAGGCTCGGGCGGCTGATGCCCAGTTGTTCGGCCAGTTCACGCTGCCCCGGCAGCATTTCGCCGGAGCGCCACTGACCACGGGCCAAAGCGGCCCGGAGTTTTTCTACGACTGAGTTCACAACGGTCGACGAGGTAATCACTGTTCGCTCCATGAGCATCCAAAACGATTGATGGCCGTGCCTGCCCGTCGGCAGGCACGGCGGTTATTCAAAATTCCTGCTGATGCGCCGGGGCAACCGGTTTTCTTGGCTGGAAGGTATAACCCACCTGGCCGGAAAGCACTTTGTTCGCCCGTTGAATATCGATGTCCTTCTCCCAGCGGGCGATGGCCACGGTAGCGACGCAGTTGCCGATCAGGTTGGTCAGCGCCCGGCCGATGCCCATGAACCAATCCACCGCCAGCACTAGCACCAGGCCCACCACCGGAATCGCCGGGATCGCCGTGAGTGTTGCCGCCAGAATCACCAGTGCCGAACCGGGAATCCCGTGTGCGCCTTTGGAGGTGATCAGCGAGACCAACAGAATCGTAAGCAAATCAGTCATGGCCAGCGGCGTGCCGGTGGCATTGGCGATGAAGACGATGGCGAGGGTCAGGTAGATCGAGAACCCGTCGAGGTTGAACGAGTAACCGGTAGGAATCACCAACCCGACCGTCGAACTGCCGATGCCCAGATGCTCAAGCTTGCGCATGATTTGTGGCAGCACAGCGTCGGAAGATGCGGTGCCCATGACGATCAGCAGTTCTTCGCGCAGGTACTTGAGCAACGGCCACATCTTCAGGCCCGAAAGGCGCATCACCAGGCCGAGAATCAATGTCACAAACGCCACACAGGTCAGGTAAAACAGGCCGACCAGGCTGCCCAGGTGCTGCAGCGAATCCAGGCCATATTTGCTGGTGGTGAAGGCAATGGCACCGAACACGCCGATCGGCGCCAGGCGCACGATCATGCCCATGATGCGGAAGATCACGTGGCTCAGCTCATTGATCAGCCGGGAAATACCCGAAGCTGCTTCACCCACCAGGTTCAGCGCGCTGCCGAACAGTACCGAAAACAGCAGCACTTGCAGAATATTGTTCTCCGCGAAGGCGCCGATCACTGAGGTCGGGATCAGGTTCATCAGGAATTGGGAGGTGGTTTGCATGTGCTGACCGCGCTGGGCGATGTCGCCCATGTCGGCAGCGGAAAGCTGATCCAGATGAATGTTCGCGCCGCTGCCGATCCCGGTGGTGAAGGCGAGCACCAGGCCAATGACCAGGGCAATGGTGGTCAGGATCTCGAAGTAGATCACCGATTTCAGGCCGATGCGGCCGACTTTCTTCAGGTCGCCGGCACCGCTGATGCCGCTGACCACGACGCAGAACACGATCAGGCCGATGAGCATCTTGATCAGTTTGATGAAGCCGTCGCCGAGCGGTTTGAGCTGGGCGGAGTATTCAGGAAGGGTCAGCCCGCAGACGATGCCGAGCACCAGTCCGAGAACCACTTGGAGGAAGATTGAACGCGAGCACCATCTGAGCATGGGAGGAATCCTGGTCGGTGTCCTGGCTGCCGTGCGCTTGAGGGGGCGCATCAGATTCAGGACTTAATTATTGTGGTCTTACCGGTATGTCCAGTGCAGGCGCAGTCTAGGCGCTGTTTTTGAGTGTTCGCAAGCGGAAATTGTGTAATTGGCATGACCGGTCTTACCAGTTGAGCGCAATAGCCCGACCTTGAGCCTTTTGCCGGTTTGAAAAAAATGCGGACGAAAAAAAACCGGCCATCACTGGCCGGTTTTTTACTGCTGCGGTTCAGCGGTGCAATTAAGCGCCGTACACCGGCAGCTTCTTGCAGATGGCCTTGACCTTCTCACGGACGGCGTCGATCACCGCTTCGTTGTTCAGGTCTGCCAGGATGTCGCAGATCCAGCCGGCCAGCTCTTTGCACTCTGCTTCCTTGAAGCCGCGAGTGGTCACAGCCGGAGTACCGAAGCGCAGGCCGGAGGTGACGAACGGGGAGCGTGGATCGTTTGGCACGGAGTTCTTGTTCACGGTGATGAACGCTTTGCCCAGAGCGGCGTCGGCGTCTTTACCGGAGATTTCCTGCTTGATCAGCGACAGCAGGAACAGGTGGTTTTCAGTACCGCCCGATACCACGTCGAAACCGCGCTCGATGAACACGCCGGCCATGGCCTTGGCGTTCTTCACCACTTGTTGCTGGTAAGTCTTGAACTCAGGCTGCAGCGCTTCCTTGAAGCAGATCGCTTTGGCGGCGATCACGTGCTCCAGCGGGCCACCCTGGGCGCCCGGGAATACAGCGGAGTTGAGCTTCTTCTCGATGTCGGCGTTGGCGCGAGCCAGGATCAGGCCGCCACGTGGACCGCGCAGGGTCTTGTGCGTGGTGGTGGTCACGACGTCAGCGAATGGAACCGGGTTCGGGTAGACGCCAGCAGCGACCAGACCGGCCACGTGGGCCATGTCTACGAACAGGTAGGCGCCAACCTTGTCAGCGATTTCGCGGAAGCGCGGGAAGTCGAGGATCTGCGAGTAGGCAGAGAAACCGGCCACGATCATTTTCGGCTTGTGTTCAACGGCGAGGCGCTCGACTTCGTCGTAGTCGATCAGGCCATTGGCGTCGATGCCGTATTGAACGGCGTTGTACAGCTTGCCGGAGGAGGAAACGCTGGCGCCGTGGGTCAAGTGACCGCCGTGGGCCAGGCTCATGCCCAGGATGGTGTCGCCCGCTTGCAGCAGGGCCAGGTAAACGGCGCTGTTGGCTTGCGAACCGGCGTGCGGCTGAACGTTGGCGTAATCGGCGCCGAACAGTTCTTTGGCGCGGTCGATGGCCAGCTGCTCAACCACGTCGACGAACTCGCAACCACCGTAGTAGCGCTTGCCCGGGTAGCCTTCGGCGTATTTGTTGGTCAGTACCGAGCCTTGAGCTTCCATCACCGCTGGGCTGGTGTAGTTTTCCGAAGCGATCAGCTCGATGTGTTCTTCCTGGCGCTGAGCTTCTTGCTCCATGGCGGCAAAAAGATCGGCGTCGTACTTGGCAATAGTCAAATCACGGCTGAACATGGCGGTCCTCAAGGATCGGGGGCAGAAAAGGGGGGCATTCTAACCCAATGGGTTTTAGATGGCATATGAAAGGACATCATGTCGCAGACAAGTGGGCTTCATGTCGGGATCAGCGGTGATCATGCTGACCTGTGGCGAGGGAGCTTGCTCCCGCTGGGCTGCGAAGCGGCCCCAAAAATCCTGTGAGCGCTGCGCACTCAAGCGGGACGGTGCGGCGTTCCGACAAGCTCCCTCGCCACAATGACCGCGCTTCAGTCGAACATGAACAGCGCATCATTGCTGAACTGCGCCTCAAACCGGCTCGCCGGCATCGGCCGCCCGAACAGATACCCCTGAACCTCATCGCAGCCATGCTCACGCAGGAAGTCGAGTTGCTCGTGGGTTTCCACGCCCTCTGCAATCACAGCGAGGTTGAGGCTGTGGGCCATGGCGATGATCGCCCGGGCAATCTGCGCATCCTGTTCACCCGACGGCAGGCCATCAACGAAAGTGCGGTCGATTTTCAGCACGTCGATGGGGAATTGCTTGAGGTAGTTGAGCGATGAATAACCGGTGCCAAAGTCATCGACCGCAATGCTCAGGCCGAGGTTTTTCAAGCCAGCGAGAATCTGCATCGCTTCGCTGACTTCGCGCATCAGGATACTTTCGGTCAGCTCCAGCTCCAGGCACGCCGGCGGCAGGCCGGTTTCCTTGAGAATGGTGGCGATCCGCGTACCGAGCTGGCCGTCGGAGAACTGCCGGGCCGAGATGTTCACCGACACCTTCGGCACCCGCACCTTGGCTTGATGCCAGGTCTTGAGCTGACGGCAGGCTTCGCTGATCACCCAGTCACCGACATCCACCACCAGCCCGAGCTCTTCGAGCACGGGAATGAAATCCCCGGGCGGCACCAGCCCGCGTCGCGGATGGCGCCAACGCAGCAAGGCTTCGGCGCCGGTCAGACGTTTGCCGTCGCCGCTGAACTGCGGCTGGTAGTACAGAACGAATTCATCCTGCTCCAGGGCATGCCGCAAGTCGCTTTCGAGTTCCAGGCGCTCCAGGGCGCTGGCGTTCATGTCCGCCTGATAGAACTGGAAGTTATTCTTGCCGCGCTCCTTGGCGTGGTACATCGCGGTGTCGGCGTTCTTCATCAGCTGGCTGAGTTCGTTGCCATCCTGCGGGCTCAGGGCGATACCGATACTGGCGGTGACGAAGAATTCGCGGCCTTCCAGCACGAACGGTTTTACCAGGCTGGCGAGGATCTGCTCGGCCACATGAATCGCCCGGTTCAAAGCGATTTCACGGTTGACCCGCGGTTGCAGCAGCAAGGTGAATTCATCGCCGCCCATGCGCGCCACGGTGTCGTCATCGTCGACGCAACCGAGCAGGCGCGTGGCCATTTCCTTGAGCATGCGGTCGCCGGCGGCATGGCCGAGGGAGTCGTTGATCGGTTTGAAACGGTCGAGGTCGAGGAACATCAGCACCACCCAGGACTTCTGCCGCTCGGCCGATTGCAGCGCGGTGTGCAGACGATCCTGGAACAGCGTGCGGTTGGGCAGGTGGGTCAGGGCGTCGTAGTAGGCGAGGCGGTGGATCCGCTGCTCACTGGCCTTGCGCTCGCTGATGTCGCTGAAGAAGCACACGTAACTGGCCAGATCACCTTCATCGTCGAGCACCGCCGTGATGCCGACCCAGGCAGGGTAATGCTCGCCGTTACGCCGCTTGAGCCAGACTTCGCCTTCCCAAGTGCTGTTCTGATGCAGTTGCTTGAGCACATAACGCAGGTGGGCTTCCTGCTGCTCGTCGACGGTCAGCATGTTCGGCAACTGGTCCAGCACTTGCTCCACGGCATAACCGCTGACGCGACTGAACGCTTCGTTGGCCTGGACAATGTAGCCGGCCGGGTCGGTGATCAGGATCGCCGACGTCGAATGTTCGAATACCGTGGCCGCCATGCGCAGGTCTTTCTCGGCCCGGCGTTGCTGGCTGATGTCGCGACCGACGCCCAGCACGCCTTCGAACGCACCGTGTTCGTCCCAGACCAGCACCAGGCGCAGCTCAATCGGAATCTTGCGCCCGTCGGCCCGCAGGCAATCGAACAGGAACAGTTGGGTCTGCACCTGGCTGCGCAACAACGCCAGTTGTTCGGGTTTATCCAGCGCTTTGCTGACCCGGTCCATCAAGGTGTAAATGCCAGTGAGTTGCTGCGGGTTGGCGATGGTCGATTGCCAGCCGTTCTGGAAGATCCACTCGGCGTCGTAGCCCAGCACGGCTTGCACCGACGGGCTGACGTAGTTGAGCGACATTTTGCTGTCGGTGGAGAAAATCACGTCACTGATGCTTTCGGCGAGCATCCGGTAACGCTGCTCGCTGTCGCGCAGGGACTCACTGGCTTCGATCTGATCGGTGATGTCCTTGGCCACGCCGATGATCCGCGTGACTTGATCATGTTTGTCCCGCGCCAATGCCTGTTCGCGAATGTCGAAACGCCGCCACTTGCCGTCGCGATGACGGAAACGCAGCTGGCATTGCAGCAATTGGGTGTAACCGGCGTGGCGCTGAGTCTGGCGCGAGCGGTGGTAGTAATCGGCATCTTCGGGGTGCAGGAGGATTTCCCAGAAGTACTCGCCCATCTGGTGCAGCTCGGTGCGGTTGTAACCGAGGGTCTGGCCCAAGTGATGGTTGCTGAAGATCATCCGCTGGCTGATCACGTCCTGCACGTACAGGTGATCTGGCACGGTGCGCACTACATCGGACCAGAAGCCTTCGCGTTCGAGCAGCGACAGTTCGATGAGTTTGCGGCTGGTGATGTCGGTGATGCTCAGGATCACCGCTTTGTAGTCGTCCTGGTCTTCTGGCAGGCGCAGTACAAGCCAAAGGTGTTGGTCGCGGCCATTGGTATCTTTAAGCTGGATTTCCAGCTCAAGCTGTTTTTGCTGGTTGAGCACCGTTTCGAGCACTTGATGGCCGATGGCAGTGCCGTCCAGCGGGCAGCCCTCAATCAGCAGTTTCCAGGCTTGAGCGCAGGAGTTGACGTTCAACAGTTGCAGGGCGACCTGGTTGACCTCGGTGATGCGCAGTTCCGAAAGCAGCTGTTTGCGCTGCTCCGGTGTTTCGAGCCAGGCTTTGAGTTGCTCGCTGTTGTGCAAGTGAGCCTTGTCGAAAAAGGTCTTGAGCCCTGAGACATCAAGTACGCACAGGGCGACGCCAGTGCCTTCGAAAATATCGTGATAGCGCCGACGGCCTTCATGCAGCTGGCGTTGACGGCGGCGAATGTTCAGCAGCGCGATGAACGGCAACAGGGAGAAGGCCAGGCCCAACAGGCATTTGCCAATGAATGCCGGCAACAGTTGTTCGAGCACTTGCTGGCGATCGAACAGCCCGCGCAGCTGCCAATCGCTGCTGCTCAGGGGCACCGTCAGCACGCTGTTGGCCATATCATCCGGGGACAATGCGCTCGGTTTGACCGAAGGTGACGCTTCATCGCGGCTGATGATCTGGTGATTGACCCGGTTTTCCACCAGCCACAGCGGACGGATGCCAGCTTCGTTTTGTTTGCTCAGTGACGAGAAAAATGTCGGCGTCAGGCGCAGGGCCCAGTAACCGCGGCTGCTGCCGCTGGCCTGATGCAGCAGCAGGTGCACCACTGAGCCGTCATCGGCATTGCTGAAATAGTGGGCCTGGGCTCGGCTGCGTCGGACCAGCTCGCTGAGATAGTCGGCGTCCTGGCTGTCGGCGGCGCTGTCGCTGAGGACTTTGCCGGAAGGACTGAGCAACGCCAGGCTGCGCAGTTCCGGCAGCGACTGTTGCAGCTTGCGCAGCAAGGCTTGCTGTTCGTCGGCAGTTTGCGGTTGTTCGACGATGGGTAGCAGGTTGAGGGCGATCTGGGCGTTGAGCGCCATGTTCAGGCTGACTTGCGCGGCCAGGTCGGCGGTGTAGTCGATGGTGTATTGACGCTGGTGTTTTTGGGTTTCGCGAAGTTGATCCAGCAGTTGCCAGAACAGCAGCGCGAGCAGCAACAGCACGAGTGTCGCCAGCGCACCCTTCAAGGATCCGCGCAGGGGCGAGCCGGTCGCAGGACTGGGTGCGCTCACGGACGATGGCGGAGGGACATTAGACAAACTGTAATCCTGCGGTTTGGCTGGACTGGCGCGACGTGCACTATAAGCCGGACGCCCGAAGGGCGGCTAGCATGCCTTGAGTTGTGGCGAAGTGCCAGCCCCTCACGGCTGGACTGCCATCTGTCATTAAGGTAGCTTTGCCGGTTACGCGGGAGCGTTCCAGCTCCTAGAATCAGACTTTTTCAGCGCGCACGTATTGATAACCATCAATCGGACGACGCGCACAGTCTGGCCGGGCTTCGCCTGCGCTCCAATCATTCATCTGTCACTGACCCAAGGTTCTCCATGGCTCAATACGTATTCACCATGCATCGGCTGGGCAAAGTTGTTCCGCCGAAGCGGGAAATCCTGAAAAACATTTCGCTGTCCTTCTTCCCCGGCGCCAAGATCGGCGTACTCGGCCTCAACGGTTCGGGTAAGTCTACGCTGCTGAAAATCATGGCCGGCGTCGACACCGAGTTCGAGGGCGAAGCCCGTCCGATGCCGGAGCTGAACATCGGCTACCTGCCACAGGAACCGATCCTGGACCCGACCAAGACCGTACGTGAAGTGGTCGAGGAAGCGGTCAGCGTGATCAAGAACGCCCAGGCGCGCCTGGATGAGGTCTACGCCGCTTACGCTGAGGAAGATGCCGACTTCGACAAGCTGGCCGCCGAACAGGCCAAGCTCGAAGCCATCCTGCAAGCCAGCGACGGTCACAACCTGGATCGCCAGCTGGAAGTCGCCGCCGATGCGCTGCGTCTGCCAGCGTGGGATGCCAAGGTCGAATTCCTCTCCGGTGGTGAAAAGCGTCGTGTGGCCCTGTGCCGTCTGCTGCTGTCCGCCCCCGACATGCTGCTGCTCGACGAACCAACCAACCACCTGGACGCCGATTCTGTCGCCTGGCTGGAACACTTCCTGCACGACTTCCCGGGCACCGTGGTAGCGATCACGCACGACCGGTACTTCCTGGACAACGTTGCCGGCTGGATCCTCGAGCTCGACCGCGGCGCCGGTATCCCGTACGAGGGCAACTATTCGGGCTGGCTTGAAGCCAAGTCCGATCGTCTGGCGGCTGAATCCAAGTCGCAGTCGGCCCACGAAAAAGCCATGAAGGAAGAACTGGAGTGGGTGCGCAAAGGCGCCAAGGCCCGCCAGTCCAAATCCAAGGCTCGTCTGCAACGCTTCGAAGAAATGCAATCGCAGGAATTCCAGAAGCGCAGCGAAACCAACGAGATCTACATTCCGGCCGGTCCGCGCCTGGGTGACAAGGTCATCGAGTTCAAGAACGTCTCCAAAGGCTATGGCGATCGCGTGTTGATCGACAACCTGTCGTTCTCCATGCCTAAAGGCGCCATCGTTGGCGTGATCGGCGGTAACGGTGCCGGTAAATCGACTCTGTTCCGTATGCTGATGGGCAAGGAAACACCGGATTCGGGCACTATTGAAGTCGGCGAAACCGTGCAACTGGCCTGCGTCGATCAGAGCCGCGAAGACCTGGATGGCAGCAAGACTGTGTTTCAGCAAATCTCCGACGGTTCCGATCAGATCCGCATCGGCAACTACGAGATCCCGTCGCGCACCTACGTCGGTCGCTTCAACTTCAAGGGCGGCGACCAGCAGAAGTTCGTCAAGGACCTGTCCGGTGGTGAGCGCGGTCGCTTGCACCTGGCCCTGACCCTGAAAGAGGGCGGCAACGTATTGCTGCTCGACGAACCGTCCAACGACCTCGACGTTGAAACCCTGCGTTCCCTGGAAGAAGCCCTGCTGGACTTCCCGGGCGCCGCCATTGTGATCTCTCACGATCGGTGGTTCCTTGACCGCGTCGCGACGCACATCCTGGCGTACGAAGACGACTCGCAAGCGGTGTTCTTCGAAGGTAACTACACCGAGTACGAAGCCGATCGCCGCAAGCGCCTCGGCGAAGCCGCTACCCAGCCGCATCGTGTACGGCACAAGAAACTGGCCTGATACCGGGTGGGTTGCATGAAAAAACGGAGCCTTAGGGCTCCGTTTTTTTATGGGCTGTCAGTTACACCGTGGTGCGGCCATCGCCAGCAGGCTAGCTCCCACAGGGGGTATGCGATCGACACAAATCCCGTGTGGGAGCTAGCCTGCTAGCGATGGCGGCCTAAAGATCACCCAATCTCTATGTGCAAAACCTCAATCACCAAATCCCCCACCGGCCGCTTCCATACAATCTCATCACCCACCTGCGCGCCCAGCAACGCCCGCCCCAGCGGCGAGCCCCAGTTGATCAACCCGCTCGCAGCATCCGCCTGATCCTCGCCCACCAACTGCACGCGTTGTTCGTTGCCCTGTTCATCCGCAAAGGTCACCCAGGCGCCCATCTGGACTTTGTCGGTCGAAGAGGCCGGTACCACTAGCTGAGCACTTTGCAGGCGTTGATTGAAATACCGCCAGTCACGCTCAAGGTCGGCCTGGCGTTGTTTGTCCGCCAGTTCACCCTTGGCACTTTGTTCATTGAGCAGGTTTTGCACCTCGGCGACTTTCGCCTGAAGCTGCGCAAGCCCGGCGGGCGTGACGTAATTGGGCTGCGCGCTGACCTGCCGTTCGACTGGCTGATCGGCTTGCGCGGCGGCATTATCTTCATTGACGAAGGCGCGACTCATGGTTTTCTCCCGTTATAGGGTTTGGGCCATGGTTGCAGGCTTTTAGTTTCGACGGATGTCTGCCCGCGACTCATTGCGAGCGATAGGCGCGGGCTGCGTCCTGGTCCTTCTGTTGCTGCCAGGCTTTATCCCGGTCGTCCCAATGGTGGCTGCGATAGTCCTGGCGATCCTCGCTTTCTCGCATGGCCTGGCACTGGCGAAACCCGTCGCTCCAGCCTTCGGCGTACTGTTTGTTCTTGAGGTAACGCGGGACGTTCTTGCGAAATTCCCCGGTGATTGCGCCTGCTGCTTGCCGGCCACTGCTGCAACCGTCATCGAAACCATCGGCGAACGCCGGGGGATAACCTTTGGCGATCAAATCCTCGTGGGTTGTCTGGCAACCCGCGATCAACATCAACAACCCCAACACACCTGCGCAATGCCACATCTCTGACTCCCGGTCCGTTGAACGGCCATACGTGAAGTCTAGGAGTGGAATCGTGAGGGGGATGTGCAAGGGCTGTGAAAAATCCATTGAACACCACAGAACCAGTGTGGGAGCGAGCCTGCTCGCGATAGCGGTGTGTCAGCCAACATTGATGTCGACTGACACACCGCTATCGCGAGCAGGCTCGCTCCCACATGGGTTTTTTGGTGGGTTCGGATCAATAGTGATACCACTTCACCTCAAGCATCACCTCGTTCTCGGGCGAGGCGAGGTGGCTGAATTCGCGCTGGGCGCTCAGGCGCAGACCCAGGTTGCGTGACAATTCCCACTGCTGATTCAGGCTCATGCTGCGGCGCACTTCGCCATTGGTGAAGAAATCTCCCTTGGCTTCCAGGCTGAAATTGCCCAGCGGGTTTTTCCACAGCAGGCCACTGTTGAAACCTGCCGCCGGTGCAATAAACCCCGCGAAGTCATTGTTGTGCTCGACACGCACGGTGCCCAGTGCGAAGCCGAGCATGTCTTCGCCCAGTTGCCAGGTGCCGCCGCCACCGCCGTTGACGTGGCTGACCAACGTTTCGTCGTCATGCTTGCCCGGTACGCGTTCCAGACCGCCGGTCACTTGCCACGACAACGGCTGCAGCAGCTCATTGCGCGGCGTCAGGGAGCGAATGGTCGCCAGGTCCAGTTGCTGGAACTGCCAGTGATTGCCTTCGTACTGGCGCAGCTTCATCTGCAGGATTTCGATCTGCGCGCCGAGTGGAAAGCTCTCGGCGTTATCGTTGAGATCGTGATAAGCCATGCGCAGGCCGTATTCGGCGAATGCCTTGTCGCCCCGGATGCCGACACCGGCCTGCCAGGTGCGGGATTCGTGTCCGTCCTCGGGCAAGCCGGGTCGCGCAATGTCCAGCTCAGGCGGGGGGTTCTGATTGATCGCCCGCAGCAGTTCGAAACTGCGTTGCGCTCGTTGCGGGTCTCGCTCCTGGCCGTTGGCTCGGTAGCGCTCCAGGCGATAGGCCGCGTCGATGATCAGCGCCTGACGATCCTTGGGTTGAGCCTTGAACGCCGGTTCCTGCAACTGCTTCTGGTCGGCGCTGACTTTCAGTACCCAATCCTGCTCTTCGCTGGTCAACGGCTCGGCGCGGCTCAGCAGCTCTCGTTCACGAGACGGACGATACTGAATGGATTCCACCAGCCCGGCTTCTTTCACCGCTTTGACGGTGTCGGTCGGAATCGCGGTCAGCGGGAACTGTTCGGTCAGGCGCAGGCTTGGCCGCGCCACTTGCAGCAGCTCAAGCAGGCGATAGGAGCAGTTTTCGTCGAAGAAGAAGTAGTCGAACTGTATCTGCTTAAGCTCCCAGACATGTTCGACCATGCGCTCGGTTTCTGCCTGCGTCAGGTTCAGCCGGTACTCCCACAGGTCCCGGTTCTCGAGGCTGCGGTATTCCGAGAGTTTTTCCTGATATGGCACCAGCGCAAACAGTCCCGGATAGCCGCCCATCAAACCTTTCCAGGCGTAGAGGATGCTGTTGTCCGAGCCTTCGATGTACGCGCCGAAGTTGATCGCATAACTGAGCAGGGCGGTTTGATCGCTCTGCACATTGGCCTGGTCGATGCGCAGCAAGGTATGGCCGAACATTGATGACGGACTGTTCAGATACGCCGCCGGGAAAATCATCACCGCACTGTGGGGTGAAACATCCTTGAACCATTGCTTGAATTCAGTGCAGTCCAGCGCCGGCAGATCGGTCAGATTAAGTTGTGCTTTCAGCCAGCGGGTGCGTGCCGGATAGACGCATTGGGCGTGCTTTTCGCCAGCACTGGCCGGGGCGTACAGCGCCTGCACGGTGGCCGCCAGTTCGCGGTCGGGGTGTTCGTTGCCGTCGGGTGCGAGAAAGAACTTCCTGTCGCTGACATAACTGCGCCAGCCGCCCAGTTTGGCGGTTTCGTAATGGCCCAGGGAAATCCAGAAGGGGTCGTTGGCCAGTTGCTGCAAACGTTGATTGTCGACATGTGGCACGGCGGACAGCGGGGCGCAGACACAGAGCGCCAGCCAGGCAAGGCGTTTGAGCATAGTGGGCAACTTAAGTCGAAAAAAAACAAAGACCCAGTACGGAAAATACATCGTTGTAGGAGCCGGCTTGCTGGCGATGGCATCAACGCGGTTGTCCAGATACACCGCGGCGCGGCTATCGCCAGCAAGCCGGCTCCTACAGTTGGACGGTATGTCCGAAAAGGGGCAGGTCAAAAAAACAAAACCCGCTCCCCCGAAAAGGAGCGGGCGGGTCGAGCTTAAGCTTGAGTCGCGTACTTGGCCAGACGCGGATCGCTCTTCAGAACGGCCAGGGTGTTGGTATGCACGTCGTCGGCGGTCACGTCAGCCTTGCTGAAGATCTGCTGGAAGTGCTCGTGAGTCACGGCAGCGAAGTGCGCACGGTCTTCCGGCGCCACGCCCAGTACCACAGCGTAGGTCGTCAGCGCTTCGCCGTTACCTTTGGCCATGTCTTCGGACAGCTCGTTCATCATGCCATTCATGGCAATCCAGGATTTGCCGCCATAGGTCAGCGACGCATTAGTCGAGCAACCGTTGGTACCGGAGGTCATACCGAAGGTTGCGTTGCCGGAAGTGCCGTTGGTGGTGGATGCCAGGAAGTGAGCCGGGGTGCCACGCTGACCTTCGAACAGCATGTTGCCCCAACCGCAATCCGGGCCGCCTGGCGCCTGTGCCATGGCGTTGATGGATACAGCGGTGAAGAGAGTACCGAGAAGAATCCGTTTCATAGCTATGTTCTCTTTTATGTGCGTACCAATGGACAAGGGGAGTCTGGCGCCATCTGGACGCCAGTGGGCCAGTTATTAATCCAGCCGCGCAGTTTGGAGTTTAGGCACGTTCCCGGGGTTCCGTGATTTTTTGCAAAACATTCGCTGAAATCATTGATTTACGCCCGGCCGGCCTGGAGATGACGGTTTGTCTATGCTTTGGCTGGAGGCGCGCCTTGCAAGTGAGGTATGGGCAGCGCCAGAATGCCGCTATCTGCCCCGCCTGATGTAAGGAAGCCCGATGCCTGATCCTGTTGCTGCCAGCTTGCGTCTAGCGCCTGAAGCGCTGACCCGTCCGTTTTCCGCTGAACAGTTCAGCTTCTCTACCACCAATGATCTGGAGCCCTTCCGCGGTGTGCTTGGCCAGGAACGTGCGGTCGAAGCGTTGCAGTTCGGCGTGGCCATGCCGCGCCCCGGTTACAACGTATTTGTCATGGGTGAGCCCGGTACCGGCCGGTTTTCGTTCGTCAAACGTTACCTGAAAGCCGAAGGCAAACGCCTGCAAACCCCAGCGGACTGGGTCTACGTCAATAATTTCGATGAACCTCGCGAGCCTCGCGCGCTGGAGTTGCCATCGGGCACCGCCGGCGCCTTCATCGGTGACATCAATGGTTTGATCGACAACCTGCTGGCGACCTTTCCGGCGGTGTTCGAACACCCGTCCTACCAGCAGAAGAAAAGCGCCATCGACCGCGCCTTCAACCAGCGCTACGACAAGGCGCTGGACGTGATCGAGCGCCTGGCGCTGGAGAAGGAAGTCGCGCTGTACCGCGACGCCAGCAACATCGCGTTCACGCCGATGGCCGAGGGCAAGGCCCTGGACGAAGCGGAATTTGCCCAGCTACCCGAAGCCGATCGTGAGCGTTTCCATGACGATATTTCCGGTCTGGAGGAGCGCCTGAACGAAGAGCTCGCCAGCCTGCCGCAATGGAAGCGCGAGTCGAGCAATCAGCTGCGCCACCTCAACGAAGAAACCATCACCCTGGCCTTGCAGCCGTTGCTGTCGCCGTTGTCGGAGAAGTACGCAGAAAACGCGGCCGTTTGCGGTTACCTGCAAGCCATGCAGGTCTACCTGCTCAAGACCGTGGTCGAGCAACTGGTGGACGACAGCAAGACCGACGCCATCGCCCGCAAGCTGCTGGAAGAACAATACGCCCCGAGTCTGGTGGTGGGGCATTCGTCCAGCGGTGGTGCACCGGTGGTCTTCGAGCCGCACCCGACTTACGAAAACCTGTTTGGCCGCATTGAATACAGCACCGATCAGGGCGCGCTCTACACCACCTATCGGCAGCTGCGTCCGGGTGCATTGCACCGCGCCAACGGCGGCTTCCTGATCCTTGAAGCGGAAAAAATGCTCAGCGAGCCGTTCGTGTGGGATGCGCTCAAACGCGCCCTGCAATCGCGCAAACTGAAAATGGAATCGCCGCTGGGCGAACTGGGTCGTCTGGCCACGGTGACGCTGACGCCACAGCACATTCCGTTGCAGGTCAAAGTCGTCATCATTGGTGCGCGTCAGCTGTATTACACGCTGCAAGACCTCGATCCGGACTTCCAGGAGATGTTCCGCGTCCTGGTGGACTTCGACGAAGACATCCCGATGGTCGATGAGAGCCTGGAGCAGTTCGCCCAGTTGCTCAAAACCCGCACCTCGGAAGAAGGCATGGCGCCGCTGACGGCCGACGCCGTGGCGCGTTTGGCGACCTACAGCGCGCGTCTGGCCGAACACCAGGGGCGTTTGTCGGCGCGCATTGGTGATCTGTTCCAGCTGGTCAGCGAGGCGGATTTCATCCGTCACCTGGCGGGTGACGAGATGACCGATGCCGGGCATATCGAACGTGCGCTCAAGGCCAAGGCCACGCGCACCGGGCGCGTCTCGGCGCGGATTCTCGATGACATGCTGGCAGGGATCATCCTGATCGACACGGACGGCGCGGCCGTCGGCAAGTGCAACGGGCTGACCGTGCTGGAAGTCGGCGACTCGGCGTTCGGTGTGCCGGCGCGGATTTCCGCCACGGTCTACCCGGGCGGCAGCGGCATCGTCGACATCGAGCGTGAGGTCAACCTCGGCCAGCCGATTCACTCCAAAGGCGTGATGATCCTCACTGGGTATCTGGGCAGCCGTTACGCCCAGGAATTCCCGCTGGCGATTTCCGCGAGTATCGCGCTGGAGCAGTCCTACGGTTACGTCGATGGTGACAGTGCGTCGCTGGGCGAGGCGTGTACGCTGATCTCGGCGCTGTCGAAAACGCCGCTCAAGCAGTGCTTTGCGATCACCGGCTCGATCAACCAGTTCGGTGAAGTGCAGGCGGTGGGCGGGGTCAACGAGAAGATCGAAGGCTTCTTCCGACTCTGCGAGGCCCGCGGGCTGACGGGTGAGCAGGGGGCGATCATTCCGCAGGCCAACGTGGCCACGCTGATGCTCGACGAGAAGGTGTTGTCGGCGGTGCGGGCGGGGCAGTTCCATGTCTATGCCGTGCGCCAGGCTGACGAGGCGTTGAGCCTGTTGGTCGGCGAGCCGGCCGGTGCGCCGGATGCCGATGGCCAGTTCCCTGAAGGCAGCGTCAACGCGCGGGTGGTGGAACGCTTGCGGGTGATCGCGGAAATGATCAGCGAGGAAGACCTCAAGGAAGCCGAGAAAGAAGCGGCGCTGGAAGCACTGGTCGAGGCCAAACCGGCCTGACGGTGATGATCGTTCCCACGCTCTGCGTGGGAACGCCTCTTCGGACACTCCGCGTTCGGCTTTGAAGGGACGCGGAGCGTCCCGGGCTGCATTCCCACGCAGAGCGTGAGGAACGATCAGTGCCATCAGTCTGACGTCAACATTCACACAATGACCATTCGGCGCCTTCTGGTCTCACTTGACGTGCTAGTCAGACTTTTCTTCTATTCTCAGCTCAAGGATATCGACAGTAATCACTGGATCGAGACAGCCTTCCCGTGGGGGCTGAATACCGGATCTACCGAGGGTCGCCGCCATGTCGCGCAACCTCTGCCTCACCCGTCAATGTTTGGGCCTTGTGACCCGTATCGAGTGTGCTATCCGCCCATTGGCGGGGGATACGGGCATGTGGACCTTGCTTTTTGCCGCCGGAATGGCCGGCGAACAACCTTCCGCCATCAAGGCGCAGGGTCCGTTTCATGGGCCTTTCGTGGCTGAATCCATCCTCGACACGATTGTTGAAAGCCTGACGCTGCATGGCTACGAGCTGGCCGATGACCCACAGATCTGGTGCCTGCACCTGCAAGCCCAACTGCGGGAAATCAACGGCGGCCGTTGCCGCAACCTCGGTGGCTGAGTTTCGGCCCGAGCACTGAACCGGCTATTGATCAAGGTGGGTCAGATCAGCCTTGGCCAGTTTGACCTCGAAACCATATTGCACCGTGGTGAGGTCGGTTCGCTGATAACTTTCCAGACGTGTTGGCTGGCCATAGAAGTAATGCACGCCAAATAACGCCGGGCCTTCTGCGCTCGCGTCGTGACTGACCGAAAGAATTTCTTTCAGATAGTTTCCGGAGTCGTCCTTGGCGAAAAATCGCCAGTCCTGGGCAGGAAACAGCTTCAAATCAACCACCAGCGCATTGCCTTTGAGTTCCAGGCCTTTGGGTAGGGCATGGGCGTCGAGCGTTTGTTTGTCGACCGTCGCCAGGAACAGCGGCATGGAGCCCACTGCATAGGCTGGCGTTTCCGGAAACAGGTTCAGGTCATAGGTAATGACGCCACGTAGGGGATCGACCTCGTAAGCCTCAGTTGGCAGCTCGATCGGCTCATCGCGCTTGCCGCTGCCATCCTCTGTAAAGAAAGTGACCGGGCTATCGCCGGGGCTGAACGATGTGCCGAGCAGCTCATCATTGAAGCTTCTGGGGTGATCGAACTCGATGCGCGCGGCGCTGGGGTCATCCACCGACTGACTGACGATGATGCCCTTCTTCAGTTGTTCCTCACTCAACGTCGCGCCTTTGAGCCAGGTCGGGGCGTGATCGTCATACACCACCACCGGCAAGGTCAGTGGCTGGATGGCTTTTTCCGTGGTGTGTGAGTCGAAGCGGCGCACCGGCAGGTTCAGGTCCTTGCGGGTCACCGTGGCGGCCGAGAAGTCCAGCACACTGACCTCAACGGTTTCGACCGGTCCGTTGAAATACACTTTGGTGTAATGATTTTTCTGCTGCTCCTCGAAGCTGCGCTGTTCTTCTTCGATCTGATTTCCAAAGGTCTCGCTCCAGGCCTTCTGTTGCTGCAATTTCGCCAGTTGTTTTTGATAGAAGGTGATTTGCGCGGCGGTTTCATTGATCGAGCCCGAGCGCGAGAGGAATTGCCCAGTGGAGTCTTTGGCCTGGACGATCAGCGGGTTCAACGGTGTTTCGCGGACTTCCGGGGCCAACGGCGCGCTGTTGTTGAATTCGATTTCGGCGTAATTGTTGCCAAGTTTCAGCAGGGTGACGCTGAGGTTATCGTTGGTGCGGGTCTGGCCAACGTCTTTTTTGGTCAGGTCGAAGGTGTAGAGCTTGCGCGGGGCAATGACCTCGACCTTGCCTTGCAGGCTTACGGGTTGGGGCTGGTTCTTGTTGTCCACGTCCAGGCCGTCGATGAACGGATAGGTCACCGTCAGATCATCCGGGTTGGTCAAATTGGAACTCGACGGGCTCAGTTGAATACCGGGATCGGTTTCCGACCATTCCGGCTGGAACGCGATGACGCGCTTGTTGCTCAGGGTCACCGATTGCCATTCCAGGCCATGGGGAAAGAGAAACGCAGCCGGAATGTTGAAGTTGAAAGGGAACACCGGTTGCAGATCGGTCAGGTAGTCGGAGCTGGAGTCTTTGTGCAGCACGAACAAACCGTTGATGTAGGTCTCGACCAGGGCCTGTGGCGTGGGGTAGTGCTTGAGCACGGCGAGAGCGTCTTCGCCGTATTCGGTTTCCACGGGTTTGCTGTCGAGCTTGAGTTGCGCACGCTCGAGCAACAACAGCGAACCGCCGAGTTCGGCGACGGCATCCTTGAGTTTCGGGTCCTGAATCGCGTCCAGAGACTTCTCGAACTGCGCGGTCTTTTCTTCGAGGCTGGTCTGGCGCTTCTCATCGCTGGGTGAGCAGCCGCTCAGCAGCAGAGCCAGGCAAATGCCGGCACTCGTTATAGGCAATCGCACATCCATTTCCAGTCTTCCTGTCCGATGTCGCTGAGCTGTCAATAGTCTGGACACTAGCAGAAAAACTTTGTGACACACGCGCAGGTGGCGGATTTCCCGACGGTTTCTGGCTGTAACGGGGGGCTGGTATACTCGCCACCATTTCCAGCCCACGTGTGAGATTCAATGGAACGCTTTATCGAAAATGCAATGTATGCCTCCCGCTGGCTGCTGGCGCCGATCTACTTCGGTCTGTCCCTTGGTCTGCTGGCGCTGGCGCTGAAATTTTTTCAGGAAGTTTTCCACGTCATTCCCAACGTATTCTCGATGGCCGAGTCGGACCTGATCCTGGTGCTGCTGTCGCTGATCGACATGGCGCTGGTGGGTGGTTTGCTGGTGATGGTGATGATTTCCGGTTACGAGAACTTCGTTTCCCAACTGGACATCGACGACGGCAAGGAAAAGCTCAACTGGCTGGGCACCATGGATTCGTCTTCGCTGAAGATGAAAGTGGCGGCCTCCATCGTGGCGATCTCGTCGATCCACCTGCTGCGGGTTTTCATGGACGCCAAGAACGTCGATCCCGAGCATTTGAAGTGGTACGTGATCATTCACATGACCTTTGTGGTGTCGGCGTTTGCCATGGGCTATCTGGACAAACTCACGAAGCACTGATCCTGCCAGGAACGCTCCCTGTGGCGAGGGAGCTTCCTCCCGTTGGGCTGCGAAGCGGCCCCGCTTTATCTCCAGTGGTTTCCCTTGCAGCATTGACGACTGCTGCGCAGCCGAGCGCGAGCAAGCTCGCTCGCCACAGGTTCTTCGTCAAACCAGACGGGCGGTGTCGTTCGTGGCTTGTACTTTGATGCATCAAGGCATATGCCTGTAAGTATCTTGGCTCGACACCGTATGAGGTGCCTTCATGAACTTCGTTGAGTTGCGTGCTTATGCCATCGCCGGGAAAATCGATGAGCTGAACCTGATCTCCATGGAAGGTGGAATCTACCTGCTGGAAGCGCGCATGCATGGTGCGGCGTATCCCTTGAGTGATGCTCGCGGTGAGATGTTTCACCTGCGTTCGGTCGAGCATGCGCGCGAAGTGCTTCATGACTTCCCGTCCCTGTCGTTCAACCTTGTCCACACGTCTGTTCATGATGAGATGTGCGGGATGGGTTCCGGTGCAGAGGAAAGCCTCAAGGTGCCAATTGCCTTCCGTTCAGCCTGGCACCACTGACACCTCTCATCAGCGCAACGACATCTGTGCTAGTCTGCTGGCCCTTTTGGTTCCGGGCGCTCCGGGACGCGCTGTGCACGCACGGCAAGTTCCAGGGCCGTCCGCACAGCGGAGCAGTGTCATGTCCGAAGTAAATCTGTCCACCGACGAAACCCGCGTCAGCTACGGTATTGGCCGTCAGCTGGGCGACCAACTGCGCGACAACCCGCCACCGGGCGTTAGCCTGGACGCGATCCTGGCTGGCCTGACCGACGCGTTCGCCGGTAAGCCTAGCCGTGTGGGTCAGGAAGAAATGTCCGCAAGCTTCAAGGTCATCCGCGAAATCATGCAAGCCGAAGCCGCTGCAAAAGCTGAAGCGGCCGCTGGCGAAGGCCTGGCCTTCCTGGCTGAAAACGCCAGGCGTGACGGCATCACCACCCTGGCTTCCGGCCTGCAATTCGAAGTGCTGACTCAAGGCGAAGGCGCCAAGCCAACCCGTGAAGATCAAGTGCGCACTCACTACCACGGCACCCTGATCGACGGCACTGTGTTCGACAGCTCCTACGATCGTGGCCAGCCTGCAGAATTCCCGGTCGGCGGCGTGATCGCTGGCTGGACCGAAGCCCTGCAACTGATGAATGCCGGCAGCAAATGGCGTCTGTACGTGCCGAGCGAACTGGCTTACGGCGCTCAAGGCGTTGGCAGCATTCCGCCGCACAGCGTACTGGTGTTCGACGTCGAGCTGCTCGACGTTCTGTAAGCCTGATTACCTTGTAGGAGCCGGCTTGCTGGCGATAGCATCACCGCGGTGTTCCTGAAGCACCGCGGCGCCTGGATCGCCAGCAAGCCGGCTCCTACAGGTTTTGTGATTCTCATATCTCTATCTTGTGCTGCAATTCATGCGACGGGCGCAACGCCCGGGCATAGCAGAACAGAAACAGATTGCGCACCAGTTCCTTGAGCACCACCGGCTCGCTGGAACTCAAGCCGTTGACGTCCAGATCACCCTGATCCTGCAGCTCGTTCAAGGCTTCTTCTTCAAGCACTGCACAGACTTCCCCGGTTTCCCGATGCAGGATCCTGAGGTACGGGTGTGGGCGGTCCAGCCAGGCATCGATCAAATAAGTCATGGGTCTCATCTCCATTGATAGGTTTCAATGAGAATAATTCTTATTCATCAAATAGCAAGGGCCTATTGGCAGTTTGTGGTTTTTTCCGGGTAAAGATTGCGTAAGGTCAAAACGGCTGGCGTTTGGCTATTGCGAGGGATAGCTGGGCGGAGTGAGGGAGGGTGAAGCACCATCCCACGCAGGGCGCGGGATGGAAGACAGCAGATTCAGACTTTTCTGACGAACTCGGATTTGAGCTTCATCGGGCCGATGCCGTCGATCTTGCAATCGATGTCGTGATCGCCATCGCACAGGCGGATGTTCTTGACCTTGGTACCGACCTTGACCACCAGCGATGTGCCTTTGACCTTCAGGTCCTTGATCACGGTGATGGTGTCGCCGTCCTGCAGGACGTTGCCGACCGAATCCTTTTTCACGGTGTCATCGGAAGCCGCTTCGGCTTCGCCACTGGCGGACCACTCGTGGGCGCACTCAGGGCAGATCAGCTGAGCGCCGTCTTCATAGGTGTATTCGGAATTGCATTTTGGGCAGGGTGGCAACGTGCTCACTAAAGCTCCTTGGATTCAGGATCGCTAAAAAGCGCACATTGTATAGGGTTTTAGGCTGCTGGTGGGTCTGCGCGATTCCTGTGGGAGTCGGGCTTGCCCGCGATTCAGACACCACGGTGTGTCAGGAGTACCGCAGTGATGTCATCGCAGGCAAGCCAGCTCCCACTGGAGCCGGGTTCTAGCCAGTGAATCAGTGCGTGCGGGCTACTGCAAATTCACTCAATTCAACCAATGCATCGCGATACTCGCTGGCTGGCAGCGCATCGAGGCATTTGATCGCACGAGCCACGTAATCACGGGCCAGATTTGCGGTGTAATCCAGCGATCCGGACGCTTCCACGGCTTCGCGAATGCTTTCCAGGTCTTCGATACCGCCTTTCTGGATCGCCTTGCGCACCAGTGCAGCCTGCTCCGGAGTGCCTTCGCGCATGGTGTAGATCAGCGGCAGGGTCGGTTTGCCTTCGGCCAGATCGTCGCCGACGTTCTTGCCCAGGGTCTCTGCGTCACCTTTGTAGTCCAGCAGGTCGTCGACCAGCTGGAAGGCTACACCGAGGTGATCGCCAAACGTGCGCAGGGCTTCGGCCTGTTCCGGTGTCGCTTCACACAGGGCTGCCGCACTGTGGGTCGAGGCTTCGAAAAGCATCGCGGTTTTACCGCGGATGACTTCCATGTAGGTTTCTTCAGTAGTGCTGGCGTCACGAACCTTGGACAGCTGCAGCACTTCGCCTTCGGCGATGATGCGCGTGGCTTGCGAAAGGATTTTCATCACCGGCATGGAGCCCAGTTCGACCATCATTTCGAAGGAGCGCGAGTACAGGAAGTCGCCGACCAGCACGCTCGGAGCATTGCCCCACATGGCGTTGGCGGTCGAGCGGCCACGGCGCATGCCGGACATGTCGACCACGTCGTCGTGCAGCAGGGTGGCGGTGTGCAGGAACTCGATGGTCGCCGCCAGTAGGCGCAGGTCATCGCCTTCGCGACCCAGGGCCTTGCCACACAGCAACACTAATAGAGGACGCAGGCGTTTACCGCCAGCCGAGGTAATGTAGTCGCCGATTTTCGATACCAGCGGCACTCGGGAAGTCAGCTGCTTCTTGATGATGCCGTCGACGGCGCTAAAATCGTCCGCCACCGCGCGGTAGAAAGCTTGGGGTTGCATCAGCGACAGTTGCTCCAGAAGGGTTGCGCGGCATGCTAGGACCCACGTCGGCGGGTGTCAAGGCACGATGGACGGCCTCTTGCATCGCCCCGGCAGCTTGCGTACAATCGCGCACCCTGAACTTCCTGGGCAGCACCTGCCTTACGCAATTGCAAACAGGCCTTCCAGCCTTATGCAGCCATGCCAGCCAATACCTCTTCTTATAAAGAGCTGGGTGAGCAGGATTATCGGAGAAATACCATGTCGTACGCAGTAATTGTTACTGGTGGCAAGCAATACAAGGTCGCCCCAGGTGAATACCTGAAGATCGAAAAACTGGAAATCGCTACCGGCGAATCCGTTACTTTTGATCGCGTTCTGTTGGTCGCCAATGGCGATGACGTGAACATCGGCGCTCCAGTTGTTGCCGGCGCTACCGTTGTGGCTGAAGTGATCTCCCAAGGTCGTCACGATAAAGTCCGCATCATCAAGTTCCGTCGTCGTAAGCACCACATGAAGCGTATGGGCCACCGCCAGTGGTACACCGAGATCAAAATCACCGGTATTCAGGCTTAATTTCAGCCTAATTCCTCACTAGGAGAATTGACTCATGGCACACAAAAAAGCTGGTGGTAGTACCCGTAACGGTCGCGACTCAGAAGCCAAACGCCTTGGCGTGAAGATGTATGGCGGCCAGGTTATCATTCCGGGCAACATCATCGTGCGTCAGCGCGGCACCCAATTCCACGCCGGTTACGGTGTTGGCATGGGTAAAGATCACACTCTGTTCGCTAAAATCGACGGCGTGATCAAGTTCGAAGTAAAAGGCGCTTTCAACCGCCGTTACGTGAGCATTGTCCCGAAGACTGAAGTCGTCGCGGCATAATTACGTAGTTGCTGGAAAAGCCCTGTCTCGCGACGGGGCTTTTTCGTTTGTGGGGTGAGTCTCTTGCAAAGCTGTTTGTGATGGGCTCCAGCGCTGGATTTTCGGTCGTTGATTGAGGTCGCTGCGCTCATTTTTGCAAGAGTCTTATGTCTGGATTTTTTCGGCTCGTCCGTATGACGAGAGGCGTTTTGTTATGAAGTTTGTTGATGAAGTATCGATTCGAGTAAAGGCCGGTGACGGCGGCAACGGTTGCATGAGCTTCCGTCGCGAGAAATTCATTGAAAACGGCGGCCCGAACGGCGGTGATGGTGGTGATGGCGGCTCGGTCTACATGATCGCCGACGAAAACCTCAACACCCTGGTGGACTACCGTTACACCCGGCACTTCGATGCCGAGCGCGGTTCCAACGGCGGCAGCACCGACTGCACCGGCAAGAAAGGCGAAGAGCTGGTACTGCGTGTTCCGGTCGGCACCACCGTCATCGATTCCGCGACCCAGGAAGTGATCGGCGACCTGACCAAGGCCGGTCAGCGTCTGCTGGTGGCTCATGGCGGCTGGCACGGTCTGGGCAACACCCGTTTCAAATCCAGTACCAACCGTGCTCCACGTCAGACCACTCCGGGTAAGCCGGGTGAGGCGCGTGATCTCAAGCTGGAAATGAAGGTGTTGGCTGACGTCGGCCTCCTGGGCTTACCGAATGCCGGTAAAAGTACCTTCATTCGCTCGGTATCGGCCGCCAAGCCGAAAGTTGCCGATTACCCGTTCACCACGCTGGTGCCGAACCTGGGTGTGGTCAGCGTCGATCGCTGGAAGAGCTTCGTGGTCGCGGACATTCCGGGCCTGATTGAAGGCGCTTCCGATGGCGCGGGCCTGGGGATTCGCTTCCTCAAGCACTTGTCGCGTACCCGTTTGCTGCTGCACCTCGTCGACATGGCGCCGCTGGATGACGCCAGCGCCCCGGATGCCGCTGAAGTCATCGTCAGCGAGCTGACCAAGTTCAGCCCGTCCCTGGCTGAGCGTGATCGCTGGCTGGTGCTGAACAAGTGCGACCAGATCCTTGAAGAAGAGCATGACGCTCGCGTCAAGGAAATCGTTGAGCGCCTGGAGTGGACCGGTCCGGTTTACGTGATCTCCGCCATTTCCAAGCTCGGTACCGAGCGTCTGTGTCACGACATCATGCGTTACATGGAAGATCGTGCAGACCGTCTGGCGAACGACCCGGTCTACAAAGAAGAATTGGCCGAGCTCGATCAGCGCATCGAAGACGAAGCCCGTGCTCAGCTGCAAGCGCTGGATGACCAGCGTGCCCTGCGTCGCAGCGGCGTGAAGTCGGTCCATGACATCGGCGACGATGATTGGGACGAAGAAGATGTGGATGACGAAGACGGTCCGGAAATCATTTACGTGCGTGACTGATTCGTTGCAGTAAACTTAAGCGCCGCTCAATCGAGCGGCGTTTTAGTATCTGGAAATCGATCGTTGGTCAGTAATAGCCACGATTAACGTCACGGGCAGTGCCAGGTCGCGCTGTCCTCAAGCTAAGGTTGAAGATGATGCGGAGCAAGGTGACAGGTGCGCAGCGTTGGGTCGTGAAGATCGGCAGCGCTTTGCTGACGGCGGACGGCAAGGGCCTGGATCGCGCGGCAATGGGTGTCTGGGTCGAGCAGATGGTGGCTTTGCATGAGGCTGGCGTTGAGCTGGTGCTGGTGTCCTCCGGGGCGGTAGCGGCGGGGATGAGTCGTTTGGGCTGGACCGTACGACCCAGTGCGATGCACGAGCTGCAGGCCGCTGCCGCCATCGGTCAGATGGGTCTGGTGCAGGCCTGGGAGTCGAGCTTTGCCGAGCATGGCCGGCATACTGCGCAGATTCTCCTGACTCACGATGACTTGTCCGATCGCAAGCGCTACCTGAACGCCCGTAGCACCTTGCGTGCGCTGGTCGAGCTGAAAGTGATCCCGGTGATCAACGAAAACGACACCGTGGTCACCGACGAGATCCGTTTCGGCGACAACGACACGCTGGCGGCGCTGGTGGCCAACCTGGTTGAGGCTGATTTGCTGGTGATCCTTACTGATCGCGACGGCATGTTCGACGCTGACCCGCGCAATAACCCCAATGCAAACCTGATTTACGAAGCGCGCGCCGATGATCCGGCGCTGGACGCAGTCGCTGGCGGTACCGGTGGTGCGTTGGGTCGTGGTGGTATGCAGACCAAGTTGCGCGCTGCGCGTCTGGCAGCGCGTTCTGGTGCGCACACCATCATCGTCGGCGGGCGCATCGAGCGTGTGCTGGATCGTCTGAAGGCGGGCGAGCGCATCGGCACTCTGTTGTCGCCTGAGCGCGGCATGCTGGCGGCGCGTAAGCAATGGCTGGCCGGTCACCTGCAAACCCGTGGCACGCTGGTGCTGGACGCGGGCGCAGTAGCGGCGCTGTCCCAGGGCAACAAAAGTTTGCTGCCGGTCGGCGTCAAGCTGGTCCAGGGCAGTTTCCGTCGTGGCGAAATGGTGGTGTGCGTGGCGCCGGACGGTCGTGAAATCGCCCGTGGCCTGGCCAACTACAGTGCGCTGGAAGCACAAAAAATCATCGGTCAGTCGTCTGAGGCGATTGTCGGTCTGTTGGGTTACATGGCTGAGCCGGAACTGGTTCATCGCGATAACCTGATCCTCGTCTGAAGGAATATCTGAATGCGTGTGGCAAAAGGATTGTTGGGGCTGTTGTTGGCATTGCCGCTGCTGGCCTCGGCCGAGGAAATTGGTCAGGTGTCGACGGTGTTCAAATTCGTCGGGCCGAACGACCGTATCGTCGTCGAGGCATTTGATGATCCGAAGGTCGAGGGCGTGACCTGCTACCTGTCCCGGGCCAAAACCGGTGGCGTGAAAGGTGGGCTGGGGTTGGCGGAAGACCGTGCTGAGGCGTCTATCGCGTGCCGTCAGGTCGGTCCGATCAGCTTCAAGGGTGAACTGAAGGATGGCGATGAGGTATTCAAGGAGCGCACGTCGCTGGTGTTCAAGACCATGCAGGTGGTGCGCTTCCTCGACAAGAAGCGCAATACGCTGGTGTACCTGGTCTACAGTGATCGCTTGATTGAAGGCAGCCCGCAGAATGCGGTAACGGCAATCCCGATTTTGCCGTGGACACACGCTCAATAAGCAAATGAAGATCCAAATTGTGGGAGCGAGCTTGCTCGCGATGACTGACTAACATTCAACATCTCTGTTGGCTGAAAGTCCGCTATCGCGAGCAAGCTCGCTCCCACATTTTTTTGCGTGGCGTTCGTTAAATTGCGGGCAATAAAAAACCGACCCTGAGGTCGGTTTTTTAACAAGCTTATCGCTTATGCGGCAACAGCAAGGTTCAGAGCCTTGACGTGACCGTTCAGGCGGCTCTTATGACGAGCTGCCTTGTTCTTGTGGATGATGCCTTTATCGGCCATACGGTCGATAACTGGCACAGCCAGAACGTAAGCTGCTTGAGCTTTTTCAGCGTCTTTTGCGTCGATGGCCTTAACTACATTCTTGATGTAGGTACGAACCATGGAACGCAGGCTGGCGTTGTGGCTGCGACGCTTCTCAGCCTGTTTTGCACGTTTTTTGGCGGAAGGTGTGTTGGCCACCGTCGAGCTCCTCGAAAGACTTTTTAGGAAATAGCAAACAAAATAGGCCGCGAATCATGCCGATGAGTTGATGTCTTGTCAAGGGCGGTTGAGACGTTCCGCTAAGTGGTAGGTATAAAGAGGCGGGATATTTATTTCCGGCGCTTGACCTGTAAACTCGCGAGCTTTGGCTCTGTGCTGCTGCGGCGCGGAGTATCGCATAAGTAGGCGCTTTGTTCGCCTGCTGTTTATCGACAGGCACAAACTCTTTCAATGAATCTGCTCAAATCGTTGGCCGCCGTCAGCTCTATCACGATGCTTTCCCGCGTTTTGGGGTTCGTTCGTGACACTCTTATCGCGCGCACATTTGGCGCCGGGATGGCGACTGACGCCTTCTTTATCGCCTTCAAACTGCCCAATCTGTTGCGACGAATCTTCGCCGAAGGGGCTTTTTCCCAGGCATTCGTGCCGATTCTGGCCGAATATAAAAGCCAGAAGGGCGAAGAGGCGACGCGAACCTTCATTGCTTACGTTTCCGGGCTGCTGACGCTGGTACTGGCCCTGGTTACCGCGCTGGGCATGCTCGCCGCGCCGTGGGTCATCTGGGCGACAGCGCCGGGTTTCACCGATACCCCGGAAAAATTCGAGCTGACCTCCAGTCTGTTGCGGGTGACCTTCCCCTATATATTGCTGATCTCCCTGTCTTCATTGGCCGGTGCGATCCTCAATACGTACAACCGTTTCTCGGTGCCGGCTTTCGTGCCGACCTTGCTCAACGTCAGCATGATCATCTTTTCGGTGTTCCTGACGCCGTACTTCGATCCTCCCGTCATGGCCTTGGGCTGGGCGGTGCTGGTGGGTGGTTTGGCGCAATTGCTCTATCAGCTGCCACACCTGAAAAAGATCGGCATGCTGGTGCTGCCACGCCTGAATCTGCGTGACAGCGGCGTCTGGCGGGTCCTGAAGCAGATGTTGCCAGCGATTCTCGGCGTGTCCGTGAGCCAGATTTCCCTGATCATCAACACCATTTTCGCCTCGTTCCTGGTCGCCGGCTCCGTGTCGTGGATGTATTACGCCGACCGCCTGATGGAGTTGCCATCTGGCGTTCTGGGCGTGGCATTGGGCACGATTCTGCTGCCAACCCTGGCGAAGACCTACGCCAGCAAGGATCGCCAGGAGTACTCGCGCATCCTCGATTGGGGTCTGCGCCTGTGCTTCATGCTGGTGTTGCCGTGTTCGCTGGCGCTGGGGATTCTGGCCGAGCCGCTGACGGTTTCGCTGTTCCAGTACGGTCAATTCAGTGCGTTTGACGCCTCCATGACCCAACGGGCGCTGATCGCCTATTCGGTCGGGTTGCTCGGGATTATCGTGATCAAAGTGCTGGCGCCGGGCTTTTATGCGCAACAAAACATCCGTACCCCGGTAAAAATCGCGATTTTCACCCTGATCGTTACCCAGTTGTTCAACCTGGTGCTGATCGGCCCGCTGGCTCACGCCGGCCTGGCCCTGGCCATCAGCGTCGGTGCCTGCATCAACGCCGGGCTATTGTTCTATCAGCTGCGCAAGCAGCAGATGTATCAGCCGCAACCGGGTTGGGCCAAGTTCGGCGCCAAGCTTGTGATCGCGGTGTTGGTGATGTCTGCTGTACTGCTGACCGGGATGCATTTCATGCCGGCCTGGGATCAAGGGCATATGCTGGAGCGATTCCTGCGTCTGGGCGCGTTGGTCGGTGCCGGCGTGGTCAGTTATTTCGGCATGCTGCTGTTGATGGGCTTTCGTTTGCGCGACTTCAATCGCAAGGCGTTGAGCTGAGGCTTTGGCCTCGATAAACATGGGCGAACCGGCAGTTTTGTCGGCTCGATTACTTTGGGTTACGGTGTTGCCTGTCGTCGGCCGCCGGGTGTGGTTATAATCGACCACTTTATGAGCAAGAAGCGCGTTATGCAGCTGGTTCGAGGCCTCCACAACCTGCGCCCCCAGCATCGGGGCTGTGTCGCCACTATTGGCAACTTTGACGGTGTTCACCGTGGCCACCAGGCTATCCTGGCGAGGCTGCGTGAGCGCGCTATCGAGTTGGGCGTGCCCAGCTGCGTGGTGATTTTCGAGCCGCAGCCGCGAGAATTCTTCGCCCCGGACACGGCCCCGGCCCGTCTGGCCCGGCTGCGGGACAAACTGCAGCTGCTGGCCGACGAAGGCGTCGACCGGGTCCTGTGCCTGGCTTTCAACCAGCGTCTGAGCAAGCTCAGCGCCAGTGAGTTCGTCGACACCATCCTGGTCGACGGCCTCGGCGTCCAGCACCTGGAGGTCGGTGACGACTTCCGGTTCGGCTGTGACCGGGTAGGGGATTTCGATTTCCTGCAACAGGCCGGCATCGTTCAGGGCTTTACCGTTGAAGCAGCGCAAACTGTCGAGCTGGACGGCATTCGTGTCAGCAGCACCCAGGTCCGCAATGCCCTGGCCGCTGCCGATTTTGCCTTGGCCGAGCGGCTGCTCGGTCGTCCGTTCCAGATCACCGGGCGGGTCCTGCATGGCCAGAAGCTGGCGCGCCAGCTGGGTACACCAACTGCCAACATTCAACTCAAGCGTCGCCGCGTGCCGCTGACCGGGGTTTACCTGGTCGACGTCGACATCGACGGCAAGACCTGGCCCGGCGTCGCCAACATTGGCGTGCGGCCCACGGTACAAGGTGATGGCAAAGCCCACCTCGAAGTACACCTTTTAGATTTTGCCGGCGATCTGTATGACCGGCGTTTGACGGTGGTTTTCCACCACAAGCTGCGTGAAGAGCAGCGTTTCGCCTCTCTGGAGGCGCTTAAGACGGCGATCAATGCGGATGTTGCCGCCGCCCGTGCCCTGTCGCACCTAGCGCCAATCGCTAATGAAGAGCCTTAAATGACCGACTATAAAGCCACGCTAAACCTTCCGGACACCGCCTTCCCAATGAAGGCCGGCCTGCCTCAGCGCGAACCGCAGATTCTGCAGCGCTGGGACAGCATTGGCCTGTACGGTAAGTTGCGCGAGATTGGCAAGGATCGTCCGAAGTTCGTCCTGCACGACGGTCCTCCGTACGCCAACGGCACGATTCACATCGGTCATGCGCTGAACAAGATTCTCAAGGACATGATCATCCGCTCGAAAACCCTGTCGGGTTTCGACGCGCCTTATGTTCCGGGCTGGGACTGCCACGGTCTGCCGATCGAGCACAAAGTCGAAGTGACCCACGGCAAAAACCTGGGCGCGGACAAGACCCGCGAACTGTGCCGTGCCTACGCCACCGAGCAGATCGAAGGCCAGAAGTCCGAATTCATCCGTCTGGGTGTGTTGGGCGACTTCGCCAACCCGTACAAGACCATGGACTTCAAGAACGAGGCCGGTGAAATCCGTGCTCTCGCCGAAATCGTCAAGGGCGGTTTCGTGTTCAAGGGCCTGAAGCCTGTGAACTGGTGCTTTGACTGCGGTTCGGCCCTGGCTGAAGCGGAAGTCGAGTACGAGAACAAAAAGTCCTCGACCATCGACGTGGCTTTCCCGATTGCCGACGAAGCAAGACTGGCTGCCGCTTTCGGTCTGTCGTCGCTGGGCAAACCTGCTTCGATCGTGATCTGGACCACCACCCCGTGGACCATCCCGGCCAACCAGGCGCTGAACGTTCACCCGGAATTCAACTACGCCCTGGTCGACGTCGGCGACAAGCTGTTGGTGCTGGCTGAAGAGCTGGTCGAGTCGTGCCTGGCCCGTTACAGCCTGGAAGGTTCGGTCATCGCGACCACCACCGGTAAAGAGCTGGAGCTGATCAACTTCCGTCACCCGTTCTACGATCGCCTGTCGCCGGTTTACCTGGCCGATTACGTTGAACTGGGCGCTGGCACCGGTGTGGTTCACTCCGCTCCGGCCTACGGCGTGGACGACTTCGTGACCTGCAAGAAATACGGCATGGTCAACGATGACATCCTCAACCCGGTACAGAGCAACGGCGTTTACGTGACGTCGCTGGAGTTCTTCGGCGGCCAGTTCATCTGGAAGGCCAACCCGGCCATCGTCGACAAGCTGACCGAAGTCGGTGCGCTGCTGCACACCACTATCATCGAACACAGCTACATGCACTGCTGGCGCCACAAGACCCCGCTGATCTACCGCGCTACCGCGCAGTGGTTCATCGGCATGGACAAAGAGCCTGTCAACGGTGACACCCTGCGTAAACGCGCGCTTAAAGCCATTGAAGAGACTCAGTTCGTCCCGGCCTGGGGCCAGGCGCGCCTGCACTCGATGATCGCCAACCGTCCGGACTGGTGCATCTCCCGTCAGCGCAACTGGGGCGTGCCGATCCCGTTCTTCCTGAACAAGGAAAGCGGCGAGCTGCACCCACGTACCGCCGAGCTGATGGAAGAAGTCGCCAAGCGCGTTGAAGTCGAAGGTATCGAAGCCTGGTTCAAGATGGACGCCGCTGAGCTGCTAGGCGACGAAGCGCCGCAGTACGACAAGATCAGCGACACCCTCGACGTCTGGTTCGATTCGGGCACCACGCATTGGCACGTCCTGCGCGGTTCGCACGCGATGGGCCACGAGACCGGCCCGCGTGCCGACTTGTACCTGGAAGGCTCGGACCAACACCGTGGCTGGTTCCACTCGTCGCTGCTGACCGGTTGCGCCATCGACAATCACGCGCCGTACCGCGAGCTGCTGACTCACGGCTTCACCGTCGACGAGTCCGGTCGCAAGATGTCCAAATCCCTGGGCAACGTGATCGCGCCGCAAAAAGTCAACGACACCTTGGGCGCCGACATCATGCGTCTGTGGGTGGCTTCCACCGATTACTCGGGTGAAATGGCGGTTTCCGAGCAGATCCTGCAACGCAGTGCGGACGCCTACCGGCGTATCCGTAACACCGCGCGCTTCCTGCTCTCCAACCTGACCGGTTTCAACCCGGCCACCGACATCCTGCCGGCAGAAGAAATGCTCGCGCTGGACCGTTGGGCCGTGGACCGCACCTTGCTGCTGCAACGCGAGTTGCAAGAGCACTACGGCGAATACCGCTTCTGGAACGTCTACTCCAAGATCCACAACTTCTGTGTTCAGGAGCTGGGCGGTTTCTACCTCGACATCATCAAGGACCGTCAGTACACCACTGGCGCCAACAGCAAGGCCCGCCGTTCGGCGCAAACCGCGCTGTACCACATCTCCGAGGCGCTGGTGCGCTGGATCGCGCCGATCCTCGCGTTCACCGCCGACGAACTGTGGGAATACCTGCCGGGCGAGCGTAACGAATCGGTGATGCTCAACACCTGGTACGAAGGCCTGACCGAACTGCCGGAAAACGTCGAACTGGGCCGCGCCTACTGGGAGCGGATCATGGCGGTGAAGGTCGCGGTCAACAAGGAAATGGAAATCCAGCGCGCGGCCAAGGCTGTCGGTGGCAACCTGCAAGCCGAAGTGACGCTGTTCGCCGAAGAGGCGCTGAGCGCCGACCTGGCCAAGCTGAGCAACGAACTGCGCTTCGTTCTGATCACCTCGACTGCCAGCGTTGCGCCTTTTGTTCAGGCACCAGCGGACGCGGTAGTTACCGAAGTCAGCGGCCTGAGGCTGAAAATCGTCAAGTCGGCCTTCGCCAAGTGCGCCCGTTGCTGGCACTGCCGTGAAGACGTGGGCGTGAACCCGGAGCATCCGGAAATCTGCGGTCGTTGCGTCGACAACATCAGCGGCGCGGGCGAGGTTCGTCACTATGCCTAATGCTCCTGGCCGTTTCGGACGGCTGAGCTGGCTCTGGTTGAGCTTGCTGGTCCTGGTCATCGACCAGGTCAGCAAGTTCTACTTCGAAGACAAGCTCGAGATGTACCAGCAGATCGTGGTGATCCCCGACCTGTTCAGCTGGACACTGGCCTACAACACAGGCGCGGCGTTCAGTTTCCTGGCCGACAGCTCTGGCTGGCAGCGCTGGTTGTTTGCCTTGATCGCAGTGGTGGTCAGTGCCGTGCTGGTGGTGTGGCTCAAGCGCCTGGGGCGCAATGAAACCTGGCTGGCCGTTGCGCTGGCCCTGGTGCTCGGCGGCGCGCTGGGCAATCTGTATGACCGCATTGCCTATGGCCATGTGATCGATTTCATTCTGGTGCATTGGCAGAACCGCTGGTATTTCCCGGCGTTCAACTTTGCCGACAGCGCAATTACTGTCGGTGCCGTGATGCTTGCGCTGGATATGTTCAAAAGTAAAAAAACCGGAGAAGCCGTTCATGACTGAACAGGTATTGGCTGAGCAACGCATCCGCCAGAACACGGAAGTCACCTTGCACTTTGCATTGCGCCTGGAGAATGGCGACACCGTCGACAGCACCTTCGACAAAGCCCCGGCGACCTTCCAGGTCGGTGATGGCAACCTGTTGCCAGGTTTCGAAGCTGCACTGTTCGGCTTCAAGGCGGGCGACAAGCGCACGCTGACCATTCAACCGGAAAACGCGTTTGGCCAGCCGAACCCGCAGAACGTGCAGATCATCCCGCGTTCGCAGTTCAAGGACATGGACCTGTCGCCGGGTTTGCTGGTGATCTTCAACGATGCGGCCAATACTGAGTTGCCTGGCGTGGTGAAGGAATTCGATGACGAGCAAGTGACCATCGACTTCAACCACCCGCTGGCCGGCAAGACATTGACCTTTGACGTCGAGATCTTCAGCGTCAAATCGCTCTGAGGCATTACGGGGCAGCTCCTGTTGCCACCGGACCCTGTGGGAGCGAGTTTGCTCGCGATGAGTGCCTGACATTCAATATTGATGTTGTCTGACACTCCGCCATCGCGAGCAAGCTCGCTCCCACAGTTTGTTTTTCATTGTTTTCGCGCGCAAGACACGAGGCACAGCATGCAAATCAAACTCGCCAACCCCCGTGGCTTCTGCGCCGGTGTGGACCGGGCGATCGAAATCGTCAACCGCGCCCTGGAAGTCTTCGGGCCGCCGATCTATGTGCGCCACGAAGTGGTTCACAACAAATTCGTCGTCGAAGACCTGCGTGCTCGCGGGGCGATCTTCGTCGAAGAACTGGATCAGGTGCCGGACGACGTCATCGTGATCTTCAGTGCCCACGGCGTTTCCCAGGCTGTGCGTACCGAAGCCGCTGGCCGTGGCCTGAAAGTGTTCGACGCGACCTGCCCGCTGGTGACCAAGGTGCACATCGAAGTCGCGCGTTACAGCCGCGACGGCCGTGAATGCATCCTCATTGGCCACGCCGGTCACCCGGAAGTCGAAGGCACCATGGGCCAGTACGATGGCAGCAATGGTGGTGCGATCTATCTGGTTGAAGACGAGAAAGACGTCGCCTCGTTACAAGTGGTCAACCCCGAAAAACTGGCGTTCGTCACCCAGACCACCCTGTCCATGGACGACACCAGTCGCGTGATCGACGCTCTGCGTGCTCGTTTCCCGGCGATCGGTGGTCCGCGCAAGGACGACATCTGCTACGCCACGCAAAACCGTCAGGACGCTGTGAAGCAACTGGCCGACGAATGCGACGTGGTATTGGTGGTCGGCAGCCCTAACAGCTCCAACTCAAACCGCTTGCGTGAACTCGCCGAGCGCATGGCCACCCCGGCTTACCTGATCGACGGCGCCGAAGACCTGCAAAAGAGCTGGTTCGACGGTGTCGAGCGTATCGGCATCACCGCTGGCGCCTCTGCTCCGGAAGTGCTGGTGCGTGGCGTGATCCAGCAGTTGCAGGAGTGGGGTGCTACCGGGGCCGATGAATTGGCCGGTCGCGAGGAGAACATCACATTCTCCATGCCTAAAGAGTTGCGCGTGCGCTCCCTGCTTTAACTGTTTTCCCTCCGGGACACAGCGCCTGCTCAGCCTTATCGCTGCGCAGGCTGACGCGACCGGTCGCGGCCAGCACCACCTGGAGCTGGCTGACCGGTTCGCGGGCTGCGCAAATGTGCAGCGTCCCCGCTTGAAAGGCCCGCCCAGGCATCTGTGGTTCTCCGATACGGCTGAAACGTACGTATCGCTTGACCGGCCAATTGCCGACAACGGGCACCCCAGCGCTACTCGCGTGTTCAACAAGCAGCGGATTGCTGCTGTCCTCCGGCCCTTTGCCGCTGATATCCAGAATAATTCGCCAGCCCTGACCCCAGTCGTCGTTGATGCCGTGAATGACGACGGTCTGATTACGCGCAAGTGCTTCGCTTCTGGCGCTGCGAATACCGCTGGCAAGAGACCTCGCCGCCTCCTCACGATGATTCGATTCTGTCAGTGATGCGAATGCCGGACTGACCAACAGCAGAACAATCCCGGCAATTGTCAGTCCCATGAGCAGTTCGATCAGGCTGAAACCTCGTTGATGCATGTCATCTCCCTCCGTGGAGTGCTGTAGCCCGCGCAATCCGTGCGCGAGTAATGGCAAATCAACCGTACGCCGGTCGGTTGAATGTTCTAGCGTGTAGAAGCAGGTATAGCCGACGGCAACGGAGGGCATCGATGGATCATCGTACAAAAGGTTTCACGCTGATCGAGCTGCTGGTCTCGCTCGCGGTATTTCTGATCCTGATCACCCTGGCCGTGCCGGCGTTTACCCGGTCGGTGCAAGGCACCAGGGCCGACACCGAAATCGGCGACCTGCAACGCGGACTCAATTTCGCACGACTTGAGGCCATCGATCGTGGCGTTGCCACTCGGGTTCGTCCGACGGCGGGTGGCAGCGTCTGGACCGGTGAGTTAGCTATCTATGACGGTACTGGCAATCTGGCCAATGTATTGCGGGTTGTTCCAGCGATGAGCAGCGGGGCGACTCTGACGCTAACCTCAGGAGTGACCGCCATCGATTTCAACAATCTGGGCGGTTTGTCGGCGCCATCCACCCCCGTGGTGATCAGCTACGTGCTGGGGGCGCAAAGCAGGACGCTGAATGTGTGTTTGAACGGACGAATTCTATTGGGTGGAAGTTGCGGATGAGGGAACGGAGTAAACATGCACAGGAGGGCATGACGCTGATCGAAGTCTTGGTCGCGTTGGTGATTCTGACCGTGGGGCTGTTGGGCGCGGCGGCAATCCAGCTCAACGCGCTGAAATACACCGACAGCTCGCGGATGACCAGCCAGGCGAGTTTTATCGCCTACGACATGATGGACCGCATCCGCGCCAACTCCGGCGCCGATTACACCGTGACGCCGCCGACGTCAGGCAACCTGAACGTCGCTCGCGATCAGGACCTCTACGATTTCACCACCAACATCGTCAATTTCGGCGGCGCGACGGCCACCGGCACCGTTACGCTGAACCAGCGGGTGTACACCATCACCATCACCTGGGATGACTCGCGCGCCGCCAATACTGCCAATTCACGCCGCAGCTTTGTCTTGACCAGCCGCGCCGCTGTCGACCCGGTGGCAACACCATGAGGCGGTCCAACAGCGGTTTTGGGCTGATCGAATTGTTGATCGCCCTCGCATTGAGCCTGGTTGTGGTGCTGGGCGTGGCGCAGATTTTCATCGCCGCCAAGAACACCTACGTCAGCCAGAACACTGCCGCAGCCATGCAGGAAGATGCGCGTTTCGTGCTGAGCAAGATGATTCAGGAAATTCGCATGGTCGGCATGTTTGGCTGCCTGGGGACGATCACCGACTCAAGCACTGCCGGCGATTTCAACGCCAGCCAGATAACGCCCGTCAGCTGGGATAACGCCAACCTCAAGTTGACGCTGGTCACCGCCGATGTCGGGGGCAGTGGCGGGGTGCCGGCCTGGACAGTGATCTCCGACTGCCGAAATACGGCGACGGCCTACACCGGCACGCGAGTACCGGCCTCGGGCTTTTTGGCGTTTCCGATCCGGCGGCTGATCTACAGCTTCAGCAATAACAAAATCATGATGGGCTCCGGTACCGGCACTCCGGCCCAGTTCGTGCTGGTCGATAACGTCAGTGCTTTCAGCGTGAGCTTCGGCCTCGCCAGCTCCGCCACTGACGTAGCCGCTACCAGCTACAGCACGAACCCGTCCGACCCCGCACGAATTCGCAGCGTACGCCTGAGCTTGACCCTCACCGACCCGAACAACCGGGTGCGCAATCAAACCTTCAACGTGGTTGCCGCCGTGCGCAACAGGTTGCCATGAGGAAGGCTTCCATGACTTTTCACGCCCAGCGGGGCATGGCGCTGCTGGTCAGCCTGGTGTTCCTGCTGTTGCTGACCTTGATCGGGCTTTCATCGATGCAGAACGCCACCCTGCAGGAGAAAATGGCCGGTAGCGTGAGCTTGCGCAACCAATCGTTCCAGGGCGCCGAAGCAGCGTTACGTGTGGGAGAAAGTGCGGTGCAGCTCGACAGCTATTCATTGCCGGTCTGCAGCCAGTGCGCACCACCGGCCGACGCGTCGACGATCACCGCCGCCGGCGCCAGTTCCACCTCCGGGGTGACCTGGATCGCTTCTGGCAGGGGGTTTTACGGGGTGCAGAACATTGGCACCACGGTCAACGCCGTGAATGTGCCGAGCAACACCTCGGCGACGCTTTACCGGGTGACCGCCGTTGGCATCGCGGGCAACTCGCGCAGCGTCGTGGAGAGTATTTATGCGAAATACTGAAAGGCGCAGTGGCGTGTGGCAGTTGATTTGCGGCGTGGTAATGGGGCTTTACCTGTCGGCTCCGGTCTACGCCTTCACACCCTCGGACTCTCCGCTGTTGAGCGCTGCGGCCGTCGCTCCGAACGTTATGTTGCTGATCGATGACTCGGGGAGCATGAACAACATCATCTGGGCGCCGGATTTCGATCCGACTGTCAGCCGCGCGCAAATTGCGAACTGCAATTCAAACGGCTCATGTGTGAACGGACAGAACCTGGACATGGACGATACCAATATCGCCTTATCGAGCCTTAAACGCGGCAACTGCTCCAACAACGGCAACTGGTACGGTTTTTATCGGGGGTTTTTGGGATTGTCATCGATATGCCTGAAGCTACCCGACCCTGTGGGTAATGAAAATACGCGTTATACGGCTAACTATCTGTCTTATCTGGTGAGCCTGGCCAATGGTTCGAACAGGGATTTCACCACGGGCACCGGTGCCATCCCCAACGATTTCCGCATGAACGTAGCAAAGGATGTTTCTACTAATCTGGTCACCAGTAATCGCGAGCTGCGTATCGGGCTTGCGACATTCAACCCGCCCGCGGGAAGTAATTCCGGCCCCGGCGGGTTTATCCCTCGCGCTGTCAGTGATCTATCTGCTGGCGGGAGCATCACCCAGAGTCAGGCGCAAACCAACTTCAACAACCTGATTTCATCGATCGATGGTTTGAGTGCAATCGCCAATACCCCGTTGGCGGAAACCTATTACGAGATCACACGTTACATGCGCGGCATGGCGCCGTACTACAACTCGACGCCAACCAGTTACACCAGTCCGATTCAGTATCGCTGTCAGAAAAACTATGGCGTCGTGATAACCGATGGGTTACCGACCTATGATCGGACTTTCCCGACTACCGATCCCCTGGGCGGTACTCGCTTGCCCAACTGGGATGGCGTGAATAACGATGGCGACAACCTGAACGGTGACGGAGAAGGCGACACGCTGTATCTGGACGACATCGCCAAGTTTTCCTTCGACATCGACATGCGCTCCACAGGCACCGATCTGGCCGGCAAAAGCTGGAACGCCGCGGACTTCCCGAAACAGAACATGAACACCTACACCGTGGGTTTTACCGCCACGAATCAGATGTTGTCGGATGCCGCCAGCTACGGACAGGGCAAGTACTATCAGGCGACCGACAGCGCAGGACTCAACAGTGCACTGTCCTCGGCGCTGAGCGACATCACCTCGAAGGCCGGTTCCGGTGGTAGCGGCGTCACCAGCGGCACCACTCTGGCCAGCAATTCAAGTTACTTCCAGACCAGTTATGACCCGAAGGACTGGCGCGGCACGATCAAATCCTTTGGCTTCACCTCGGCGGGCATCGTGAACACCGCCGCAGCGCTGTGGACCACTGACACCACCATCGTCCCCGGTGCCACAGCGCCGACTTACCAGTCCTGGAATACCCTGGCCAACGCCGCCGTCACCTTGGCGTATGCCAGTTTCTCCCCGGCGCAGCAGACCTCACTCAGCCAAGGCCTGCCCACCGGCATCACCGGCAGCGATCTGGTGGAGTGGAGCAAAGGCACCAACAAAACCGGGCTCAAGGTGCGCAGCGTGCTGCTTGGCGACATCATCAATTCGCCGCTTGTACTGGCGTCACCCACGGATAAAACCGCCTCCGATCTGGTGGGCGACACCACCTACAGCGCCTACCTGACCACCAAATCCACCTCCATGAGTTCCAGCCTGGTGGTGAATGCCAACGACGGGTTCGTGAATGTCATCAACTCGGCCAATGGCGTCCGGCGTTATGCCTATATGCCTTCCAGCGTGTTGCCATCGCTGCGCTACATCGCCGACCCGACCTACATCAATGGTGTGAGCCACAAGTTTCTGGTCGACGGTCAGGTCGCAGTGTTCGACGCCCAATTCAGCAGTGCCTGGAAAACGGTCGCGATTGGCGGAACAGGGGCGGGCGGCAGGACTTTTTATGCATTGCAGTTGTTCGATGCGTCTGCGGGTAACGTGTTCAAGGCGCTGTGGGAAATCAGCGCGCCGGCCACGGCCAGTACCGCGAACATTTTCAATGATCTGGGTTATGCCTATGCACGACCGGAAGTGGCACGCTTGGCCGACGGTCGATGGGCCGCGTTCATTTCCAACGGTTATGGCAGCAACTCCGGGGTGGCAGCGTTGTACGTGGTGGACATTCGTGACGGCTCGTTGATCAAGAAAATCGTGGTCGACAGCACCGACACCACCAATGGGCTGTCGTCGGTGAAGCTCAGGGTCAATTCGCAGAATGTGGTGCAGGCCGCCTACGGTGGCGACTTGAAAGGGCGGTTATGGAAGTTCGATTTGAGCGCTACCGCCCCCGACACCTGGGGCGTGGCATTTTCCGGCAAGCCGCTGTTTACCACCGCGGGTGGCGCCACCCAGCCCATTACCGTGCAGCCATTGCTGGCGGACAATTCACTGGGCGGTAAGGAAGTGTTTTTCGGTACCGGCAAATTCAACGAGACAGCCGACAAGACCAACAAGGATTTGCAGGCGTTCTACGCCGTGTGGGATGCGGAAGGCGGAGCCGGTCAGATCACCGTGTCCAGTTTGCAGGCGCAAGCGGTGACCGGTGTGTTCTCGGGCAGCAACGGGCAATTCATCACCACCAGCCAGAACGAAGTGACCTATCCGGCGGAGAAGGGCTGGTACTTGCCGCTGGTGTACAACAACGTGCTCACGGGGGAACGGGTGATCAATCAGGCCAATCTGGTGCTGGGGCGGATCATCTTTACCACGGCGAGTGTGGACACCACGGACCCGTGTGCCAGCTTCGGCACCGGCAAACTGGTCGAACTGGATGCGTTCAGCGGTAAGATGCTCAACTACGCGGTGCTCGACACCAACAACGATGGGACGGTCGACAGCACGGACACGGTGTCCAGCGGAGTGATCTTCACCGGTGGCATCCCGACCCTGAACGCCATCGTCAACGGCGCGTCCCGCAAAATCGTGAACGATTCCAGTGGCGGCATCAGCACCCTGGTGGAAAAATCCGGCGGCGGCAGCCGTCGCATCATGTGGCGACAAATACAGTAAGTGAGAGTTGAGGAATGCACAGATCCAACCGAGGTTTCACCCTGATCGAAATCATGATCGTGATTGCGATCATCGGGATCGTCATGACCATTGCCGCCCCGAGTCTCACCGAGTACGTGAAAAAGGGCCGCCGCACCGACGTGGCCGGGCTGCTGTCCGAGCAGGCGCAGATCCTTGAGCGGTTCTACTCGAAGAACAATGTCTACACCGCAGCCACCGGACTGAGCGCCGGTAATGACTTTTACACCATCACCCCGACCCTGACCGACCAGACCTTCTTGCTGACAGCGACGCGCAAGACCGGCGCAGCGATGGCGACCGACAAGTGTGGGGATTTCACCCTCACTAATACGGGCGTCAGAAGCATGGTCAATGCGACGTCCGGGCTCGTCACCAAAGATTGCTGGGGTCGCTGAGTTCCTTTTTCGGGCGCCTTTTTGCGCCTTCTGTCTATTTATCGGTTGGATCAGAACATGAGCAGGCAACAGCAAGTGGTGATTGTCGGCGGCGGCGTGATTGGGCTGCTGACGGCGTTCAATCTCGCGTCCGAAGTGCAAAGTGTTGTGTTGCTGGATCGTTCGAGCGTCGGTCAGGAATCGTCATGGGCCGGTGGCGGGATTGTTTCGCCGCTCTATCCGTGGCGCTACAGCTCGGCAGTCACTGCGCTGGCGCATTGGTCGCAGGATTTTTATCCACAGCTCGGTGAGCGGCTGTTCGCCGCGACCGGGGTTGATCCTGAAGTGCACACCACCGGCCTGTACTGGCTGGATCTGGATGACGAGGCCGAGGCGCTGGTCTGGGCTGAGCGTGAAAACCGTCCGCTACTGGCTGTCGATATCTCGGCGGCACACGACGCCGTACCCGTGCTGGGTGGTGGGTTTTCCCGGGCGATCTACATGGCCGACGTGGCCAACGTGCGCAATCCGCGGCTGGTGAAGTCCCTCAAGGCTGCGTTGCTGGCGCTGCCGAACGTGACGATCCGTGAGCAGTGCGAAGTCAGCGGGTTTATTCGTGAAGGCGATACGGTTGTCGGCGTTCAGACCTCGACAGGCCCTGTTCACGCTGATCAGGTGGTCCTGACGGCTGGCGCCTGGAGTGGCGACTTGCTCAAAAGTCTCGACCTTGAATTGCCGGTCGAACCGGTCAAAGGACAGATGATTCTGTACAAGTGCGCGGCGGACTTCTTGCCGAGCATGGTCCTGGCCAAGGGGCGCTATGCAATTCCCCGGCGCGACGGGCACATTCTGATTGGCAGCACGCTGGAACATGAAGGCTACGACAAGACGCCGACCGACTCGGCGCTGGAGAGTCTGAAAGCATCGGCAGTGGAGTTGATTCCTGCGCTGGCGGATGCCGAAGTGGTGGGGCATTGGGCCGGATTACGCCCGGGTTCGCCGGAGGGGATTCCCTATATTGGCCGAGTGCCAGGGTTTGACGGGCTTTGGCTCAATTGCGGGCATTACCGTAATGGGCTGGTGCTGGCACCAGCGTCATGTCAGTTGTTTGTGGATGTGATGCTGGGGCGGGCGCCGATTATTGATCCGGCGCCGTATGCGCCGACCGGGCGGATCTAGTCGCAGGATCTTCGGCGACGGTTAGATAGCCATCGTCGGAACGCCGCCCGGAGCCGGCTCGCTCCCACCTTGGACCTGTGATCGACGCCAATCCTTGTGGGAGCGGGCTTGCCCGCGATGGGGCCCTCAATCCAGGCCCAATTTCTTGAGTCGATAACGCATCGACCTGAACGACAAATTCAACCGCTGAGCCGCCGCCGTGCGGTTCCAGCGGGTTTCCTCCAACGCCTGGAGGATAAGTTTGCGTTCGACGTTTTCCAGATAGTCTTCCAGGTTGTCGATCTGCGTCAGGTCCGCCACGCCGTTCTCGGCTGTGCAGTTCCCTTCGGCCAGTCGCAGGTCGCTGGCCTCGATCTGTTTGTTCTCGCACAGGGTGTAGGCCCGTTCCAGCACGTTCTCCAGTTCCCGTACGTTGCCTGGAAAGCGGTAGCTTTTCAGCGCATCGAGGGCAAGTGGGTGGAGTTTTGCGGCGGGTTGGCCGCTGCCGGCTGCCAGACGTTTAAGCACATGGCTGGCCAGCGGTTCGATGTCGTCGCGGCGCTCACGCAAAGGGGGAACGCGTAGCTCGATCACGTTCAACCGGTAGTACAAATCCTGGCGAAAGCGTTCGGCGGAGACTTCGGCATCGAGGTCTTTGTGGGTGGCGCAAAGGATGCGGACGTCGACCACCATTTCTTGCTGCCCGCCGACGCTGCGAACGGCTTTCTCCTGTATGGCCCGGAGCAGTTTGACCTGCATCGCCAATGGCAGATCAGCCACTTCATCGAGAAACAGGGTGCCGCCATGGGCGGCCTGAAACAGCCCGGGTTTGTCTTCGATGGCGCCGCTGAAACTGCCTTTGCGATGACCGAAGAATTCGCTTTCCATCAACTCCGACGGAATTGCCCCGCAGTTGACCGGGACGAATGGCTGATTCGCCCGCGGACCTTGCTCGTGAATCAGCCGGGCGACCAATTCCTTGCCGCTGCCGGATTCGCCACTGATGTACACCGGCGCCTGGCTGCGGGCGAGTTTGTCGATTTGTTTGCGCAGGTTGCGCATGGGCAGTGAGTCGCCCAATAACCGGCGATCTATAGCGGTACTGGCGCCGCCCGGTGCCGGCAAGCGCAGGGCGCTGGTGACCAGTTCGCGCAGCCGTGTCAGGTCGACCGGTTTGGTCAGGAAGTCGAAGGCGCCTGCCTTGAGGGCATTGATGGCCGTTTCGAGGTTGCCGTAGGCGGTGATCATCGCCACCGGCACTTGTGGGTAACGCTGCTGGATGTACTGCACCAGCTCAAGGCCGGTGCCGTCGGGCAGGCGCATGTCGGTCAGGCACAGGTCGAATGTCTCCCGCGTCAACAAGGCCTGGGCTTCGCTCAGGTTGCGGGCACTGTAGGTATCGAGTTTCATCCGTCCCAGGGTGATTTCCAGGAGTTCGCGGATATCCGGTTCGTCGTCGACGATCAGGACTTTGGGCCGTGGGCTCGTGTTCAACTTTGTTTCCGTCCGTGAGCAAAAGTGATGCGAAAGCAGCCGCCGCCTTGGCGTGGTTTGAAGTCTAGGCGGGCCTGGTTGCTTTCGCACAGCTCACGGGACAGATAAAGCCCCAGGCCTGTGCCTTGGCTACTGGTGGTGAAGAAGGGTTCGAATAAATGCGTCTGTTGGTCCAGCGCCACGCCAGGGCCGTTGTCGAGGACTTCGAGGGTCGGCAACTGGCTGTCAGGGTCGACAAACAACTCGAGCCAGACCTGCGCCAGATCGTGATTCAGGGCGCTGTGGCGCCAGGCATTGCGCAACAGATTGTCGAGAATCTGGGTCAGCTGATTGGGGTCCATCAGGGTTTTGAAGTCCCCCGAGCCGATGCGCAGGTGAATCAGCTGACGATCGGTCGCCCCTTCGCGGGTTTCGGCGACGAAGTGCTCCAGCCACGGCTTCAGATCGAGCCTTTGCGGCACGGTTTGCTGACGGCGGGACAGTTGCAGGACGTTTTCGATAACCCGATTCATTCGCTGAGAGTGGTCTTGGATAATCTGGGTCAGACGCCGATCCGCGCCGTTCAGTTCCTCGGATTCCTGTAATAGCTGCGCGGCATGACTAATGGCGCCCAGTGGATTGCGGATTTCATGAGCGATACCGGCCGTCAGGCGACCGAGTGCGGCGAGTTTCAGTTGCTGCGCCTGTTGAGCGATCTGGGCCAGGTCCTCGAGAAACACCAGGGTCTGATGATTCGGGCTTTGGTCCAGCGCAATGAAGCTGGGTTGCAGTTCCAGGCCACTGCTGGCGATCTTCAGGCTTTGCGGGCGCAGCGACGGATTGTTGAACCACAGTTGAAGGCGTTCGACCAATGTCGGCGAATAGTCGTCGATCAACCGCCCGTCGAGGTTTTTCTGCCCCAGCAAAATCAAGGCGCTGTGGTTGGCCAGTTGCACCCGCCGCTGATCGTCCAGCACCAGAATGCCCGTGCGCATGCGATGCAGGATCAACGCGTTGAGCGCTTCCAGGCCAACAACTTCACTGGCCCGCTGTTCGGCCAGGCTTTCGCTGTCTTCCAGGCGTCTGATCAGCCCTTGCACCAGCAAGGCGGCGGCAAAACACAGCGCGCCGAGGGTGCCGACTTGCAGGTATTCGCTGGGACTGATCGGGTGACTTAAGCTCAGGAGAAAACTGAAGCCGACGATACCAAGGGCGGCGACTGCCGCTATCAGCAGGCCGATACGCCCGCGCAATAAGGTATTGCTGATGGCCACCGACACGATCAGCAGGTTGCCGATGGCGCTGGCCAATCCGCCAGCGGCGTAGAACAGGCCGCACAGCAGCAGGACGTCGATCAATGCGAGGCTGAAAAGCTGTGCCGGTCGTCGGGTGTTCTCCCAAAAGACCACCAGCAAGATATTCAGCACCAGGTACAACCAACTGCCACTGCGCAGCAGGTCGTCCTTGGCGAAAGCCAGCAACTGATTGTCCATGTTGCTGGAGATCAACAGCACCAGGGTGATGCCGACGCTCAAACGGTAGAGATGATAAAGGCGCAGCAGTCGCTGGGCCTGTTTGCCGCCGGGACTGGACGTCTCAGCGACCACTTGGGCCCGGGCCTTGCTCAAGGTGAGCCTGGCTGCAATACCACTGTTGTTGAAGGCTCAGCGCGCGGTCGCGGGGCAGGTGAACGCCGCAATGAGCGCAGCGGACCATGGGTGCCGCATCCAGCTCGGCGGAGGATTTTGGAGCGGAAGTCGAAGCCTTGTACTTGCGCCAGAACCATACCGCAGCGGCAATCAGGGCAATCCAGAACAATAAACGAAGCATGGTGGGCGGCTTTATTAGCTAATGAACAGGCAGTTTAGCCAAGGACCTGACCCGCGCACAGCGCAATAAAAAAGGGAGACTCAAGAGTCTCCCTTTTTGCATAACCCGATGTGTCAGTCGAACACGCCGAAGGTCATGTAGCTGAACCACGAGCGGTCTTCGTTGTTAGCTTCGGATTCGTGTTCCTCTTCTTCGATCACGTCGCCATCTGCATCTTTAGGCTTGAGATCGTTCGGAATCGCGTCCTTGGCATCCTGGAATTGCTTCTGCACGTCCTGGTTGGCGCGGGTTTCGCCCGGCGGCAGCGGAGGACGGGATTCGATCATGCCCAAAGTAGCTTTGCTCAGCCACGAACGGTTGTCGGCTTCGTCGACCGAAGGCTTGAACTGACCGTCCACCAGGCTTGGGTGGTTCGGGTAGTTGAGCTTCAGGGTTTCGAGGCTGGTGGCTGCCAGGTCGTCCAGGTGCAGACGCTGGTAGGCTTCGGTCATCACCGCCAGGCCGTCACCGACCGAAGGGGTTTCCTGGAAGTTTTCCACCACATAACGGCCGCGGTTCGCGGCAGCGACATAGGCCTGACGGGTCAGGTAATAGTCGGCAACGTGAATCTCGTAGGCCGCCAGCAGGTTGCGCAGGTAAATCATGCGCTGCTTGGCGTCCGGCGAGTAGCGGCTGTTCGGGAAGCGGCTGGTCAGCTGGGCGAACTCGTTATAGGAGTCGCGGGCAGCGCCCGGGTCACGCTTGGTCATGTCCAGCGGCAGGAAACGCGACAACAGGCCGACGTCCTGGTCGAAAGACGTCAGACCTTTGAGGTAATACGCGTAATCCACGTTCGGATGCTGTGGGTGCAAACGAATGAAACGCTCTGCGGCAGACTTGGCAGCCTCAGGCTCGGCGTTCTTGTAGTTGGCGTAGATCAGCTCGAGTTGAGCCTGATCGGCGTAGCGCCCGAACGGATAACGCGACTCCAGCGCCTTCAGCTTGGCTGTGGCGGCGGTGTAGCTATTGTTGTCCAGGTCGGTCTGAGCCTGCTGGTACAGCTCGACTTCGCTAAGGTTTTCGTCTACGACTTCCTTCGATGAGCAAGCAGCGGTCAATGCGAGGATGGCGATCAGCAGCAGGTGTTTCACTTGCATGGCGGCTTGCGTCCCTATGACGGCCGCTGTCTTGGGCGAGGCCGTCCTGTTATGATGAGCGCCCCGTTGAATAGCCTCGGGGCAAAAGACGCCGTATTTAACCACAAGCGCGCAGCCGAAACCAAAGGCTGTGCCGACGCCTAGTCTGAGCATGTCCGATAAAATTGAACTTCGCGCAGAGGTGCCGTCCGAATTGGGCGGCCAACGCCTCGATCAAGTCGCCGCACAATTATTCGCTGAGCACTCGCGCTCGCGCCTTTCCGCCTGGATCAAAGACGGCCGCCTGACTGTGGATGGGGCGGTTATCCGCCCGCGAGACATCGTTCATGGTGGCGCCATTCTTGAACTGACTGCCGAGCAGGAAGCTCAGGGCGAATGGATCGCTCAGGACATCGAGCTGGACATCGTCTATGAAGACGACGACATCCTGGTGATCAACAAACCTGCAGGCCTGGTGGTGCATCCTGCCGCCGGTCACGCGGACGGCACCTTGCTCAACGCCTTGCTGCACCACGTGCCGGACATTATCAATGTGCCCCGCGCCGGTATCGTGCATCGCCTGGACAAGGACACCACCGGTCTGATGGTGGTGGCCAAGACCATTCAGGCGCAAACACAGCTTGTCACGCAATTGCAGAGCCGCAGCGTAAGCCGGATCTACGAATGCATTGTGATCGGTGTGGTGACTGCCGGCGGCAAGATCAACGCGCCGATCGGTCGTCACGGCCAGCAACGCCAGCGCATGGCCGTGATGGAAGGTGGCAAGCAAGCCGTCAGCCATTACCGCGTGCTCGAGCGTTTCCGCTCCCACACGCATGTGCGGGTTAAGCTGGAAACTGGTCGTACGCACCAGATTCGTGTGCACATGGCCCACATCAACTACCCGCTGGTCGGAGATCCTGCCTACGGCGGTCGCTTCCGTATTCCGCCGGCAGCCAGTGTGACCATGGTCGAATCGTTGAAGGCGTTCCCCCGTCAGGCCCTGCATGCGCGGTTCCTGGAGCTGGATCACCCGACCACCGGTAAACGCATGAGCTGGGAATCGCCACTGCCGGACGACTTCGTCTGGCTGCTGACCCTGCTCAAGCAAGACCGTGAGGCATTCATCGGATGAGTGACTGGCTGATTCCCGACTGGCCTGCGCCTGCCGGGGTGAAAGCCTGTGTGACCACCCGTGCGGGCGGCGTCAGTCTGACGCCGTTCGACAGCCTCAACCTCGGCGATCACGTCGACGATAGCCCCGAAGCTGTTGCCGAGAATCGCCGTCGCCTTACCGATCACTTTTCTATTCAACCGGCCTGGTTAAAGCAGGTTCACGGCATTGTCGTGGCTCATGCCGACCCGAGGCTGGTCGCTACCGCCGACGCCAGCTGGACGGCAACCCCCGGGATTGCCTGCACGGCAATGACCGCCGATTGCCTGCCAGCATTGTTTTGCGACCGTGCCGGCACTCGCGTTGCGGCGGCTCATGCCGGATGGCGTGGATTGGCGGCGGGTGTGCTCGAAGCCACCCTCGACAGTCTCGACGTGCCACCAGAAGAAGTGCTGGTATGGCTCGGTCCGGCCATTGGCCCGCAAGCCTTTGAAGTCGGCCCCGAAGTGCGCGAAACCTTCGTCCAGCAACTGCCCGAAGCGGCCAAAGCCTTTGTGCCCAGCCAAAACGCTGGCAAGTTCATGGCCGACATCTACGAGCTGGCGCGTTTGCGTCTGGCGGTGCGCGGTGTCACCGCTGTTTATGGTGGCGGTTTCTGCACCGTGACCGATCCTCGCTTCTTTTCTTACCGCCGCAGTCCTCGCACTGGTCGGTTTGCCTCCCTGATCTGGCTCGAAGACTAGACTTGCCTGATCTGCATCAACGTCACGACGCTTGAAACTCCCAGAATCGACCGCATCTATAACGGTATCTGGCAGGTTTCTTCATTCAGGATGTTTTATAGGTCCGGCCTGCTCAAAAGGAAGGTGACCCATGCGTATAGATCGTTTAACCAGCAAATTGCAGTTAGCTCTATCCGACGCCCAATCTCTGGCCGTCGGCCTTGACCACCCCGGTATCGAGCCGGCGCACTTGATGCAGGCCATGCTTGAACAGCAGGGTGGTTCGATCAAACCCCTGCTGATGCAGGTCGGTTTCGACGTCAACAGCTTGCGTAAAGAGCTGACCAAAGAGCTCGACCAGCTACCGAAAATCCAGAACCCGACCGGCGACGTGAACATGTCGCAGGACTTGGCGCGCTTGCTCAATCAGGCCGATCGCCTGGCCCAGCAGAAGGGCGATCAGTTCATCTCCAGCGAATTGGTGCTGCTCGCCGCGATGGACGAGAACAGCAAACTCGGCAAGTTGCTGCTCGGCCAGGGCGTCAGCAAAAAAGCCCTGGAAAATGCGATCAACAACCTGCGCGGCGGTGAGGCGGTCAACGACGCCAACCACGAAGAGTCGCGTCAGGCGCTGGATAAATACACCGTCGACCTGACCAAGCGTGCCGAAGAAGGCAAGCTCGACCCGGTGATTGGCCGTGACGACGAAATTCGCCGGACCATTCAGGTGCTGCAACGCCGCACCAAGAACAACCCGGTGCTGATCGGCGAGCCAGGCGTGGGTAAAACCGCCATTGCCGAAGGCCTGGCCCAACGCATCATCAACGGTGAAGTGCCGGACGGTCTCAAGGGCAAGCGCTTGTTGTCCCTGGACATGGGGTCGCTGATTGCCGGCGCCAAGTACCGCGGCGAGTTCGAAGAACGCCTCAAATCCTTGCTCAACGAACTGTCGAAACAGGAAGGGCAGATCATTCTGTTCATCGACGAACTGCACACCATGGTCGGCGCCGGTAAAGGCGAAGGCTCGATGGATGCGGGCAATATGCTAAAACCAGCGTTGGCTCGTGGTGAACTGCATTGCGTCGGCGCGACCACGCTCAATGAGTACCGCCAATATATAGAGAAGGATGCGGCCCTCGAACGGCGCTTCCAGAAAGTCCTGGTGGACGAGCCGAGCGAAGAAGACACCATCGCGATTCTGCGTGGCCTCAAAGAGCGTTACGAGGTTCACCACAAAGTGGCGATCACCGACGGAGCGATCATCGCCGCGGCCAAGCTCAGCCATCGCTACATTACGGACCGTCAGCTGCCGGACAAGGCCATCGACCTGATCGACGAAGCGGCCAGCCGCATCCGCATGGAGATCGACTCCAAGCCGGAAGTACTGGATCGTCTGGAGCGCCGTTTGATTCAGCTGAAGGTGGAGTCCCAGGCGCTGAAGAAAGAGAGCGACGAAGCGGCGATCAAGCGCCTGGAAAAACTCCAGGAAGAAATCGTTCGTCTTGAGCGTGAGTATTCGGACCTCGAAGAAATCTGGAACTCGGAAAAAGCCGAAGTCCAGGGTTCTGCGCAGATCCAGCAGAAAATCGAACAGTCCCGCCAGGAACTGGAAGCCGCGCGCCGTAAAGGCGACCTGAACCGCATGGCCGAGTTGCAGTACGGGGTTATCCCGGACCTGGAGCGCAGCCTGCAAATGGTCGACCAGCACGGCAAAAGCGAGAACCAGTTACTGCGTAGCAAGGTGACTGAGGAAGAAATCGCCGAAGTCGTCTCGAAGTGGACCGGCATTCCGGTGTCGAAAATGCTCGAAGGCGAGCGCGACAAGCTGATGAAGATGGAAAGCCTGCTGCACCAGCGCGTGATCGGTCAGGACGAAGCGGTGATCGCGGTTTCCAACGCGGTGCGCCGTTCGCGAGCCGGTTTGTCCGACCCGAATCGCCCGAGCGGTTCGTTCATGTTCCTCGGCCCGACCGGTGTCGGTAAAACCGAGCTGTGCAAGGCGCTGGCCGAGTTCCTCTTTGATACCGAAGAGGCGATGGTGCGGATCGACATGTCCGAGTTCATGGAGAAACATTCCGTGGCCCGACTGATTGGCGCGCCACCGGGCTACGTGGGCTATGAAGAGGGCGGTTACCTGACCGAGGCGGTGCGTCGCAAGCCTTATTCGGTGATCCTCCTGGACGAGGTCGAGAAGGCCCACCCGGATGTGTTCAACATCTTGCTGCAGGTGCTGGAAGATGGCCGCCTCACCGACAGCCATGGCCGCACGGTGGATTTCAAGAACACCGTGATCGTTATGACGTCCAACCTGGGTTCGGTGCAGATCCAGGAACTGGTCGGTGATCGCGAGGCGCAGCGTGCGGCGGTGATGGATGCGATTTCCACGCACTTCCGGCCGGAGTTCATCAACCGGGTCGACGAAGTGGTGATCTTCGAGCCATTGGCACGGGATCAGATCGCGGGCATTACCGAGATCCAATTGGGTCGTCTGCGCAGTCGTCTGACTGAGCGCGAGCTGAAACTGGAGCTGAGTCCAGAGGCCATGGACAAGCTGATCGCGGTGGGTTACGACCCTGTCTACGGCGCGCGACCGCTCAAACGAGCGATCCAGCGCTGGATCGAGAACCCGCTGGCGCAGCTGATTCTGTCCGGCCGTTTCATGCCCGGCGATACGGCTGTCGGTACGGTGGAAAACGACGAAATCGTATTTGCCTGACCCGCAACGGCAGTGAAATAAACAAGGCCTCGCATCGCGAGGCCTTTTTTTCGTCAGGTTGTTGAACTGAAAGGAAAAGGCTTGTAAAGTGCGCCCCGCAGTAAGTCACCCGGAAGGGTTTCTGCTCCCCAAGCAGGAATCTGAAATAAGTTGCAAATCATTAACTTGAATGCAATTTAAGGGGTTGACAGAGGTGCTTAAGATTGTAGAATAGCGCGCCTCAGACACACGAACGCAGCGATGCGAACGGGTCGAAGAGGTGAAGCAAGCTTCACAGTTGTAAATTGAAATATGTAGTTCCGTGATAGCTCAGTCGGTAGAGCAAATGACTGTTAATCATTGGGTCCCAGGTTCGAGTCCTGGTCACGGAGCCAATTTCAAACCGGGGTATAGCGCAGTCCGGTAGCGCGCCTGCTTTGGGAGCAGGATGTCAGGAGTTCGAATCCCCTTACCCCGACCATTTTTGGGTCGTTAGCTCAGTTGGTAGAGCAGTTGGCTTTTAACCAATTGGTCGTAGGTTCGAATCCCACACGACCCACCATTTTTGAAACCAGTTAACGCTGGGATCAGATCTTAAGATCAGAGGCCAAAAGCACTGATCGAAGAAGGCGACTTGTGAAGGTCGCCTTTTTTTTACCGGGGTATAGCGCAGTCCGGTAGCGCGCCTGCTTTGGGAGCAGGATGTCAGGAGTTCGAATCCCCTTACCCCGACCATATTAAAAATCCTCGTATCGAAAGATACGGGGATTTTTTTTGTCTTCGATTTTTTGTTTTCGAGAACCAACACTTCAGTCATCGTACAACTTGCCGATAGCGAGGCGACGGGGTACTGCCGAAACAACGCCCCTTTTCCAAGCCACTACAAGAATAGGGCGTTCGTTATGTTACTTCGTCAGTTGAATATTGCTCCTCGGGCCGCCTTGGGGTTTGCCCTGATTGCCGTGTTGGTTGCCTTGCTCGGGATTTTTGCACTGGGGCAGATGTCGAGCATTCGCGACAGCGAGGTGGCCGTGGAGAAACAATGGCTGCCGAGTATCCGCGGCGGTGACGAGATCCGGGAGATCATGCTGCGCATCCGCACCATTTCCCTGCGCATGGCCCTGGATCAGGACCCGAAGAACATTCCTGTGTATCGCGGCCAGATGGATACCCGCGACAAAGAACTGAGCGAGAAGATTGCGGCCTACGACCAGTTGGTCAACACCGTCGAAGGCAAGGCGTTGTATGACCAGTTCAAAACCACCTTCGCGGCGTATCGTGCCGGCATTGCCCAATCGTTCTCCCTGGCTGAACAGGGACGCCGTGACGAACTGACCAAGCTGCTGCTGATAGACATGAAAACCGTGGTCGATGGCTCCGGTAAACAGCTCAATGAACTGGCGGACCTTTTCGCCAAACAGGTCGCCGCCGAAAGCCAGAAATCCGAAGCGCATTACGAAACGTCGCGAATGATCGTCAGCCTGTTCATCGCATTGGCAGCGCTGGCCACCGTTGGCCTCGCGATGCTGCTCACGCGCAGCATCGTCAAACCGCTGGGCGAAGCGTTGCACGCCGCAGAAAACGTAGCCCGAGGCGATCTGACTCGCCCGATTGAAACCCATGGCAACGACGAAGTGAGCCGCTTGCTCAAAGCACTCGCGACCATGCAGCAGAACCTGCGGGAAACCCTGCAAGGCATCAGCGGTTCGGCGGCGCAATTGGCCACGGCAGCGGATGAATTGAACGCCGTCACCCTCGACAGCACGCAAAACCTGCAACAACAGAACAACGAGATTGAACAAGCTGCCACCGCCGTCACTGAAATGACCACCGCCGTGGAGGAGGTTGCGCGCAACGCGGTGTCGACCTCCGACGCCACGCGCCAGTCCAGTGAGTCCGCACACGTTGGCCAGGCGCGCGTCAGCGAAACGGTCACCGCCATCGGCGCACTCGCCAGCGATGTGCAGATTACCGGCGGGCTGGTGCAGTCGTTGGCCAACCAGTCGCAGGACATCGGCAAGGTGCTGGATGTGATTCGGGCGATTGCCGAGCAGACCAATCTGCTGGCGCTCAACGCGGCCATCGAAGCGGCGCGGGCCGGGGAAAGCGGTCGAGGTTTTGCGGTGGTGGCGGACGAAGTGCGTGCGCTGGCCTATCGCACGCAGCAATCGACCCAGGAAATCGAGCAAATGGTGCAGGGCATGCGCAGCGGCTCAACCCAGGCGCTGGACTCCATGCAAGCTAGTTCGACCCGTGCGGCCAGCACGCTGGCCCTGGCCGAGCGTGCGGGCGAGGCGTTGCAGACCATCACTGAGTCGGTTCACCAGATTCACGAACGTAACCTGGTCATCGCCAGTGCCGCTGAAGAGCAGGCGCAAGTGGCGCGGGAAGTCGATCGCAACCTGGTGAACATCCGCGATTTGTCGGTGCGCTCCGCTGCTGGCGCGGATCAGACCAGCGCCTCCAGCCAGGAGCTTTCACAGCTGGCCAATTCGTTGCGAACCATGGTGCAGCGCTTCCAGGTTTAAATCCTCCAGACGAAAAAAACCGCGCTTCCCAATGGGAAAGCGCGGTTTGACGCTTGGAAGCTTAGGCGCCGTCTTGGTCTTTCAAGTGTTCGAACAGACCTTTTGGCATTTTCTTGCCGTTGGCTTCGTAGTTGGCTTTCACGTTATCGAATGCTTCTTGCTCGTCGATGAAGCCGTCATGGTTAGTGTCGATCTTGTCGAAATTGGACTTCGGCGCGACTTTCAGGAATTCGGCGCGCGAAACTTTGCCATCGCCATCCGTGTCGGTCTTCGCCATCGACGCATCGCCACACTTGCCTTCGCCACATTTGCCTTCAGGGGTTTTCACCACCTGTTCAGCCGACGCCAGCAGGTAGCCCTGAGTCAGAGGCTGCGCAGCGAATACGGAACCGGACAACATCATGCCACCCGCCAGAACAGCGCCGAGCAGACCAATAGTGTTTTTGGTAGTACGGGACATTTCAATACTCCTGGGTTGCACGACACAACCGTTCGATAAAGGACGCCACGTGAGTGCGGCGATAACCGTAGCGGGCGAGTTGCCTTGCTCGGATGTGTCCATTTAAAGGGCGGGGTGTATCGCTACTGTGTCGCGCAAGGGGGGAGTTTGTAAGCGAAGGGGGGAATTCGCGGGGGGGGATACAGTGAGACACACAAGTGTCCGCAGGTTAGACCGGGGCGCCTGCATCGCGGGCAAGCCACGCTCCCACAGGTTATGTGCCGGACTCAGACTTCATGGTCGACACATAACCTGTGGGAGCGCGGCTTGCCCGCGAAGAGGCCCTAATGGACGTTGAAGATCTTAATGCAGCTTGAGCCGCGGCTCAGTCCCGCGCCCGATCTTGCTGCCCAGCATCAGCATCGCCGTGCGAAACGCGCCATACAGCGCCATCTGGTGCATGCGGTACAGCGACACGTAAAACATCCGCGCCAGCCAGCCCTCAAGCATCACGCTGCCGGTCAGGTTGCCCATCAAGTTACCCACAGCCGAAAAACGCGACAGCGAGATCAGCGAGCCGTAGTCGGTGTACTTGTACTCCGGTAGCGTCTTGCCTTCGATCCGCAATTTCAGCGATTTGGCCAGCAACGAAGCCTGCTGATGCGCGGCCTGGGCGCGGGGCGGTACGTTGCGATCGGTGCCCGGTTGCGGGCAGGCCGCGCAGTCACCGAAGGCGAAGATGTTTTCGTCGCGGGTGGTTTGCAGGGTCGGCAGCACTTGCAGCTGGTTGATGCGGTTGGTTTCCAGGCCATCGATGTCCTTGAGGAAACCCGGTGCACGAATGCCGGCGGCCCAGACTTTCAGGCTCGCGTTGATCACTTTGCCGTCGGCAGTGATCAAGCTGTCGGCGGTCACTTCGCTGACCGCGGCATTGGTCATCACATTGACCCCGAGTTTCTCCAGGGTTTTATGCACAGGCCCGCCGATGCGTTCCGGCAGGGCTGGCAGCACCCGTGGTCCGGCTTCGATCAGGGTGATGTGCATGTTTTCCGGTTTGATCCGGTCCAGACCATAGGCCGCCAGCTCGTGCGCGGCATTGTGCAGCTCAGCGGCCAGCTCAACCCCGGTGGCACCCGCGCCGACGATGGCGACGCTGATCTGCTCGACCTTGTCGGTCTGTCCGGCATGGGCGCGCAGGTAGTGATTGAGCAGTTGCTGATGGAAACGCTCAGCCTGCTTGCGCGTGTCGAGGAACAGGCAATGCTGCGCCGCGCCTTGAGTGCCGAAATCGTTGGTGGTGCTGCCGACGGCAATCACCAGCGAGTCGTAAGCCACTTCACGCGCCGGGACCAGTTCCAGGCCGGCTTCGTCGTAGGTGGCCGCCAGCTGGATTTTCTTCTGCGTGCGATCGAGCCCGCTCATGCGCCCCAGCTGGAACTCGAAGTGGTTCCATTTCGCCTGGGCAACATAGTTGAGTTCGTCTTCGGAAGAGTTCAGCGACCCGGCCGCCACTTCGTGCAACAACGGCTTCCAGATGTGGGTCAGGTTCGCGTCGACCAGCATCACACTGGCCGTGCCACGTTTGCCCAGAGTCTTACCCAGACGGGTAGCCAACTCCAGACCGCCGGCGCCGCCGCCAACGATGACAATACGATGAGTCATGGGGATATCTCGCAAGGCTAAAAGAAATCGGTGCAATTACCCTCGCGAGCGCAATGCTGCTCATAGCGTCAGGTAACTGATAAAGCGGCTCAACAGGCCTAAACCAATGGTCACTGCCAACACCACCACCAGGAGCATCCACGGCCGGAAAGGCCGGCGCTCGACTCGGTGCTGGGACAGGTGCAGGTACTCTTCGACATGCTTCTGGTCGTCGGGGTTCAGGCGGCTGGTCATATTGGGCCTCGTCAGGTAGACGTTGCTGAATGTGTAGAAGCTACAGGCTGATTTAACGAACGTTGAACGGAGCATAGCCGCTGGCTGGAACAGGCTCGACGCTCACCGTATCGTCCAGGCGAATGATTCCACCTTGTAACACCCGGGCCGTGATTCCGCCATGTCCGCGAACGGCCTGAAACGTCCCGTGGCCGAGGTTGTTCTGTAGACGTGCGCAAGGCTGGCACCAGCCGGTTGTTTCGAAAATCGCCTGGCCGATGCGGAAGCGACGACCCTTGAGGCTGAACAGGTTGATACCGCTGATAACGAGGTTGCGCCGCAAATCATTAGGCAATACCGGCTTATCGTCCGCACGGCCCATCAGTGAACTGATCACCGCCAGATGTTCCCACTGAATCAACGTCACCTGGCGCGCATTACGGATACCGGGACGGGCTCGATCGCCGGTCAGGCCGGCTTCAAGTCGCGCCTCCACGGCGTCAAGTTCGATCATCGGCACGTGAGGTTCCGGACGCACGCCGATCCAGCGCACGCGGCCCGTTTGCGGAACTTCGGCGATTAATTCCTGCAACGGACTCACAGGCTGATCCCGACGTCGAAGACGATGCTGCGCCCGAGGTTGTTGCGCAAGAAATCCGGCGCGTCCGGATGAGCGAACAGCACCCGGGCGAACGTCGGGCCGACCAGCGACAGCGAACGCCAGCCCTGACGCAAGTACTCGGTCGGCGGCGGGAAATGGCTGTTGAGGTCCAGCACTTCACGCTTGAGGCTGGCGAACGCGATGATGTCCAGTTCCCCCAGGTCCATGCCGCGTTCTTTGTAGTTGTGCGCTTTTTTACGCAAGGTCGGCGCGAGTCTCAGCAGAAACTCATTGGCCGGAATGCGCCGGGGCTTGGCCTCGCGGCGCACCAGCTGGCTCAGGGAAAACGCGCTGCGCCGGCGTTGCAGCTCATCGCGCCATTCATCGTTGAGGCGCCGGCCTTCGTCGAGGACGAAGAACACCTCGAAACTGGCGTCACGGAACAGCACGTCCGGCGGCTCCCCGGCGGGGGCGAACTCGTCGGCGCGATAGGGAATGTTCAGGCCTTGCAGCAGGCGCTGGCAGACCCAACGCTCACGCTCCCATTTGCGGGCATTGGACAGGAACGCGTTGGCTTGCTCGGCCGCAATGGTCAGCAGGCGTAAATAATCTGAGTCATCCATAGGCCCAAGCTTAGCGTTCAAATGCGATCGCAAAGAAGTCAGTTTATCGGAGAGCGTCAGATCTGCCGGATCTGCGGCGCGTTATCACCGCGCCAATTCTCATCCCTCGCCCGGTTCAGGGCAACGCACAAAACGGATAGCGATCTGCGCAAAGCGGATATTGCCCCGTGCCTGGCGCCTTTACCCTCGGCTGTACGGACGTTCGCCGCGTTACCGACGTTCTAAAAAAACAACAACAAGAGATAAATGCCATGCGCAAGATCGACGTACATGAGGTTATCGACAACGCACGATTCAATCGCTTTCACTGGATGGTGCTGTTCTGGTGTGCCCTGATCATCATCTTCGACGGTTACGATTTGGTGATCTACGGCGTGGTGCTGCCGATGCTGATGAAAGAGTGGGGGCTCAGTCCCCTGCAAGCGGGCGCACTGGGCAGTTACGCACTGTTCGGAATGATGTTTGGCGCGCTGTTCTTCGGGCCGCTGTCAGACAAGATCGGCCGCAAAAAAGCCATCACGATCTGCGTGATTCTGTTCAGCGGTTTCACCGTGCTCAATGGTTTTGCCCGTAACCCCACCGAGTTTGGCCTGTGCCGGTTCATCGCTGGCCTGGGCATCGGCGGGGTGATGCCCAACGTCGTGGCGCTGATGAACGAGTACGCGCCGAAGAAAATTCGCAGCACGCTGGTGGCGATCATGTTCAGCGGCTACTCGGTGGGCGGCATGCTCTCGGCGGGTCTCGGTATCGTGCTGATCCCCAGTTTTGGCCGGCAATCGGTGTTTTACGTAGCGGTGCTGCCGTTGCTGTTGTTGCCGCTGATCATGTACTTCCTGCCCGAGTCGGTGGGTTTCATGCTGCGTCAGGGGCGCAATGAAGAGGCGCGCCACATTCTGAAACGGATTGATCCGGCTTACGTCGCCCACGCCAGCGATCTGTTGCACATGAGCGAAGTGAAGGGCACCGGCACCCCGGTCCTGCAATTGTTCCGCGAGGGTCGTGCGCTGCGCACGCTGATGCTGTGGCTGGCGTTCTTCTGCTGCCTGCTGATGGTCTACGCCTTGAGTTCCTGGCTGCCAAAACTGATGGCCAATGCCGGTTACAGCCTGGGTTCGAGTCTGTCGTTCCTGCTGGTGCTGAACTTCGGTGCCATTTTCGGCGCGGTCGGCGGCGGTGTGCTGGGGGACAAACTCAATCTGCCGCGGGTGTTGGCGGTGTTCTTCGCCGTGGCGGCCGTGTCGATCACCTTGCTGGGTTTCAACAGCCCGATGCCGCTGTTGTATCTGCTGATCGCCATTGCGGGCGCCACAACGATTGGCTCGCAGATTCTGTTGTACGCCTGCGCCGCGCAGTTCTACTCCATGACCATTCGCTCCACCGGTCTGGGCTGGGCCTCGGGTATCGGGCGCAACGGTGCCATCGTCGGCCCGCTGCTGGGCGGTGCGTTGCTTGGGATCAGCTTGCCGCTGCAACTGAACTTCATGGCTTTTGCCTTGCCCGGTGCAGTGGCCGCGATTGCCATGACCGTGTTCGCCATCAGCAGTCGACGCAGTGTCAAACGGACGTTACCGGGCTTGCACGGATCGCCTGACGGGGCTGTCGGCGAGGCTTCATGAAAAGGTTATTCCAGGACTTTTCCCTGTCAGCGGCCGTGGCCGGATTTATCGCCACGGTAATTTCCTACGCCGGGCCGTTGGTGATCATTTTTCAGGCTGCCGAGGCGGCGCATCTCTCGCGGGAGGTGTTGTCGTCCTGGGTCTGGGCGATTTCGATCGGCAGCGCCGTGCTTGGCATCGGTCTGAGCCTGCGTTACCGCGTGCCGGTGATCATTGCGTGGTCGGCGCCGGGCTCGGCGTTGCTGGTGGCGTTGTTGCCGGGGATCTCCATGCCGGAAGCGGTGGGCGCCTATCTGGTCAGCAGCCTGATTGTTTTCCTGGTCGGGGTGTCGGGTGCCTTTGACCGGATCATCGGAAAACTGCCAGCGGCCATTGCGGCGGCGATGCTGGCGGGGATTCTGTTCAGCTTCGGCACCGGGTTGTTTGTGTCGCTGCAGGGCAAACCGGTGCTGGTGCTGGCGATGTTCGCAACATACCTGATTTGCAAACGGCTGATGCCGCGTTATGCGGTGGTGATGGTGCTGCTGGTGGGGTGTTCCATCGCCTTTTTCTCCGGCGATTTGCACAGCGAAGCATTGGTGATCGGTTTGGCCACGCCGGTGTGGATCACGCCCGTGTTCAGCCTGAGCGCGACGCTGAACATCGCCTTGCCGCTGGTGATGGTGGCGCTGACCGGCCAGTTTGTGCCCGGCATGACGGTGCTGCGCGCCAGTGGTTACGCCACGCCGGCCGGCCCGATCATCGCCAGCAGTGCGTTGGGCACAGCGCTGCTGGCACCGTTCGGTTGTCACGGGCTGAATCTGGCGGCCATCACCGCGGCGATTTGTACCGGGCGCGAGGCCCATGAAAATCCCGGCAGACGCTATGTGGCCGGGGTGGTGGGCGGGCTGTGCTACCTGGTGCTGGGGATTTTCGGTGCCACCCTCGTTTCACTGTTTTCGGCATTCCCCAAAGAACTGATCGCGGCCCTGGCGGGGCTGGCGCTGTTCTCTGCGATTGCCGGGGCATTGGCAGGCGCAATGGCCGTGCCGAGTGATCGCGAAGCCGCGTTGGTGACCTTTCTGACCACCGCGTCGGGCCTGTCGTTGTTGGGTTTGTCCGCCGCTTTTTGGGGGCTGATTTTCGGCATGGTCACGCACCTGTTGTTAAACGCCCGCCGTCCCGTTCCCCGCCGCGAATCCGCTGCGGCTGAAGCACTTCAACCTGTCGATCAATAAAAATAAGAGAAAAAACATGAAGCAGATTTTTCCAACAACCGGATCAGCGTTGTCCCTGGCTGTCGTCTCGAGTTTCTCCGCCAGCGCGATGGCGGCCGAGGGTGGGTTCATCGAGGACACCACGGCGACCTTGCAAGCGCGCAATTATTACTTCAGCCGGGACTTTTCCGACATCGTCGGGGCGAACAAGCAGTCGAAGGCCGAAGAGTGGGCACAGGGCTTCATCCTCAACGTCAAATCCGGTTATACCCAGGGCCCCGTCGGTTTTGGTGTGGATGTCATTGGCCTGCTCGGCCTCAAACTCGACAGCAGCCCGGACCGGGTCAATACAGGATTGCTGCCGGTGCACGATGACGGTCGTGCCGCGAATGATTACAGCCGTCTGGAGGGGGCATTGAAGGTGCGGTTCTCAAAAACCGAATTGAAGCTGGGCGAACTGCAACCCAACCTGCCCGTGCTCGCCTTCAGTGATATCCGTTTGCTGCCACCCAGCTATCAAGGCGCAAGCATCAGCTCGAACGAGATCAATGGCCTGACGGTGCAAGTAGGGCACTTGAACTCGACCAGCCTGCGCAACGAGGCTGGCGACGAAAAGATGCAAGCCATGCTCGGCCATGTGCCGCAGCGACAGGTCAGCAGTGATGGCTTTAACTTTGCCGGCGCCGATTACGCCTTCAACGATAAACGCAGCTCGGTCAGCGCCTGGTTCGGGCAACTGGAAGATATCTACAACCAGCGCTTCCTCGGCCTCAAGCACAGCGAGCCGTTGGGTAACTGGACCCTGGGCGCCAATCTTGGCTATTACGATTCACGCGAAGACGGCAAAAAGCTGTTGGGCAATATCGACAACCAGGCGTTCTTCTCCTTGCTGTCGGCCAAGCGCGGCGGGCACACGTTTTATCTCGGCTATCAGGGCATGTTCGGCGACAGCGCCTTCCCGCGAGTCTTTGCCAACATCTCACCGCTGGGCAACGAGGTGCCAACCTACGAGTTTGCCTACACCGACGAGCGTTCCTGGCAGGCCCGTTACGACTACGATTTCGCCGCCCTCGGCGTGCCGGGGCTGACCAGCACCGTGCGTTATATCAGCGGCAACAATGTCGATACCGGCCAAGGTTTCGAGGGTAAGGACCGCGAGCGGGATCTCGATCTCGGCTATGTGCTGCAGAGCGGCAGCCTCAAAGGCCTGGGGATTCGCGTGCGCAACGTTATGGCACGCTCCAATTACCGCAGCGATATCGACGAGAACCGTTTGATCCTCAGCTATACGTGGACGTTGCTATGAGGCGCTAGTTACAGGTTGCTCGTGCAGTTGCCCATGACTTGATAGGTCACTTGATGCGTCTGGCCCTGGTGATCGATGTAGACCATGGTGGCTGGCACGACGTCGCACGCGGTGGCGGTATCGGTGACTGAAACCACTTCGGCGATGTCCATCGACTGTGATGGGGTGGTGGCCGGCTCGTTGCTGGCAGCCATGGCGGAGGTTGCGATCAGGGTCAGAAACAGGCTGGTCAGGGTTTTCATTTTTGTGGGCTCGGGGTTGATTTTGATGTTTGAAGTTTAGTCTTTGGCAGTGAGTGATAAAGGGGGCGGGATTTGATTCAGCTTTACGTAGAACGTAACAATCGCTGATGTTTGATGGGGGTATAGACGATTCTGCGGTAATGGCGACTTATGGTTTCGCTTTTACAGCGAGTCACTTTCGAAAAGCCTGCGCGGCCCGGCACAAAGTAACCAAAGCGCTTTGCCCCTGACGTTCGGTGCCTCGCCCAGGCTCGGCATGCCCTCGCTCCGGTCCTGCTCCGTGGGCCCGCCGCCATCGGCCATCCATGGCCGGGGGCGGCTAACCCGGCATCCTTGCCGGGTTGCCCACTGCGCAGAACCGGAACGAAGCCTCTTGAGGGTGCGACTACCGCCACAGCAACGCGAGGCGGCCTTCGGGCCGACCTGGCTCTTCGTTCGTATGCATTTCCCCTGTGGGAGCTAGCCTGCTAGCGATGGACGTTAACGATTATGCGTGCGGTCTGAATGAACGCGGTGTCTGGACATCCATCGCTAGCAGGCTAGCTCCCACAGGGGATTTTTGGCGGGCATGACATGGGTGTTCACTGCCGATGACCGGGACGGACAACAGCTCGGCTATCAGGCAGCCTTGCTTTTGATCTTGATCTGCCCCGTCGGAAGGCCGGAACCCATAGCAGCCGTTACCGCAGAAACGGACACGCTCCCAGTCATGGAGCCCCTCCCGAAATCGAAGCGCACTCAAAGCCCGGTGTAGACTGAGGGCCTGTTCTCTTTCGGCAAGACAAGGGAGTGTGCCCAGCCATGATCGGCGCCGAGTTGCTGTCACCTGAAACCCTCATCGCGGGCTGGTTGATCTATGTTCCCGTGCTGATCTGGGCCGTTGCCCGAGCGCCGTGGGTCGAACTGTTCAGCGACAGGCGCCGCCAGCATCTGTTGTTCGGCACGGTGTTCGCACTGTTCATGCTCTGGTTGGTGCGACGGGACTTCGATACCGGCGTGTCCTACCACTTTATCGGCATGACCGCCGTGACTCTGTTGCTTGACTGGCCCCTGGCGATTGTCGGCGGGTTGGTCGCGCAAGCGGGATTGGTGCTGCTCGGGCGCCAGGACCTGGTGGCGATGGGGGTTAACGGCGGGCTGTTCATTCTGCTGCCGGTGCTGGTCACCGAGTGCTGCGCGATCCTGGTGGAGCGAGCGCAGCCGCGTAATCCCTTCGTGTACATCTTTGTTTCCGGTTTCTTTGCCGCGGCCCTCTCGGCGTTGTTATGCCTGGTGTTGGCGCTGACGTTGCTGTGGTTTGACGAACGTTTTGCCATGCCCTATTGGCTTGAGGATTTTGTCGGTTACCTGTGGCTGATCATTTTTCCGGAGGCGTTCATCAACGGCATGATTGTCAGCGCGCTGGTGGTGTTCAGTCCGGAATGGCTGGAGACCTTCAATCGCACACGTTACCTTTCGGCGCCCTGGAAGGACGACGATCCCAACTCTTGATCCACATCAAATGCAAAAACCGCTGACGCTTCCATGCTCCGCAAAACCTTCAGGAGCATCGAAATGAGTGTCTACGAATGGGCAAGGCAGGAGTTGCGTCAGAGTCTGGATGGGGCGCAGGAAGTGGGGTTTGATCCGGGATTGAGCTTGCGCGCCTTGCTCAGTGCAGTGGTACAGCAGAGCAAAGCCGTGCGCAGTGCCGAAGACCTGGCCGACGAGTTGCGTTTTCTTGCAGAAAACCTCGATGAAGGCCAGGACTACGGCTTTATGCGGCCCTGAGTGTCAGTGGCGCGGTTCGAAGTCTTCGCTGAACAGGTCGTCTTCGGCATCCGGGCTGACCGGAATCTTGTGTTCTTCCGACGCCCAGGCGCCCAGGTCGATCAGTTTGCAGCGGTCCGAACAGAACGGCCGGAATGTGCTCTCCGGGCTAAATTCAACGGGGGCGCCGCAAGTTGGGCATTCGACGGTTGGGATCTGGCTCATGACTGGCCTCCACGCAAAGTAAGGTAAAAGTGATGCAGGCGTTCGACCTCGCTGTGCAGCCAGGCGAGGTCGCGGTCGTTGACCACCACATCGTCGGCGTGGCTCACGCGGTCCTGGCGGCTGGATTGCGCCTTGAGGATCGCCTGGACCTGTTGCTCGCTGGTCTGGTCACGCTGCAAGGTGCGTTCAATCTGTAGCTGTTCCGGGGCATCGATCACCAGGACCCGTTGAGTCATGGCGTACTGGCCGGACTCGATCAGCAGCGGCGAAACCAGAATCGCGTAAGGCGATTGTGCCTTGGCCAGATGATCGGTGATTTCCTTGGCGATCAGCGGATGCAGCAACGCTTCGAGCCAGCGGCGTTCCTCCGGCACTTCGAAGATCAGCTTGCGTAGCGCTGCGCGATCCAGTTGCCCGTCGGCTTGCAACACGCCGGGGCCGAAATGCTCGGCAATCGTTGCCAGTGCCGGGCGACCCGGTTCCACCACCCAGCGCGCCGCATGATCGGCGTCCACTGCGTGCACACCGAGGTCGATGAAGTGCTGGGCCGCCGCACTTTTGCCGCTGCCGATGCCGCCGGTCAGGCCGAGAATCCAGGGTTTTTCCACAGGGGTATTCATTTCAAACCGACAAACTGCCAATAGAAGCCGGTTATTTGACCACCCCAGAGCAAGGCAATCCAGCCGGCAATCGCCAGAAAGGGTCCAAAGGGGATCGGTGTCGAGGTTTTCGCGTTGCGCAGGCGCAGCAAAATCACCCCGATGATGGCCCCCACGAGCGATGACAGAAGGAGGGTCAGCGGCAACATCTGCCAGCCGCCCCAGGCCCCGAGCATGGCTAGCAGCTTGAAATCGCCGTGGCCGATGCCGTCCTTGCCGGTGAGCAGCTTGAACAGCCAGAACACTGACCACAACGTCATGTAACCGGCCACCGCACCCCACAGTGCGTCATGCAATGACACGAACAGCCCGAAACTGTTGACGATCAACCCCAGCCACAGCAGCGGCAGCACCAGCACATCCGGCAACAGTTGGTGCTCGGCGTCGATCAGGCTCATGGCCAGCAAGCCCCAGGTCAGCACCAGCACCAGGCAGGCTTGCCAGCCGAAACCGAAATGCCAGGCGATAAATGCCGAGAGCAGGCCGCAGGCCAGTTCGGTCAGCGGATAGCGCTTGCTGATCGGCGCCGCGCAGTTCGAGCATCGACCGCGTAAAAACAGGTAACTGAGCAGCGGAATGTTTTCCCAGGCGCGAATTCGATGGTCGCAATGCGGGCACTGGGAATGAGGCAGCATCAGGTTGTAGGCCGGGCCCGGCGCTTCGGGCGGTACGCCCAAAACGTCATGGGCTTGCAGCCGCCATTCGCGGTGGAGCATTTTCGGCAGGCGCCAGACCACCACGTTGAGAAAACTGCCCATCAGCAGGCCGAGCGCCAATGCGATGACCAGGAAGACCAGCGGATAGAGGGTCAGGATGTCGTTCAAGGGCATGTCAGATCGCTGCGCCGAGTTGGAAGATGGGCAGGTACATCGCAACCACCAGGCCACCGACAATAACACCCAGCACCACCATGATGAACGGCTCCATCAGGCTGGTGAGGTTGTCGACCATATTGTCCACTTCATCCTCGTAGAAGCTCGCGACCTTATCGAGCATGTCATCCAGTGCACCGGACTCTTCGCCAATGGCCGTCAGTTGAATCGCCATGCTGGGAAAGATGCCCGAGGTGCGCATGGAGAAATTCAACTGCATACCGGTCGACACATCCTGCTTGATGCGCAGCACCGCACGCTTGAACACGATGTTGCCGGTTGCGCCCGCCACCGATTCCAGGGCCTCGACCAGTGGCACGCCGGCGGCGAACGTGGTCGACAGGGTACGGGCGTAACGGGCCACGGCGGACTTGTACATCAACGTGCCGATCAGCGGCAGCTTCAGTAGCCAGGTGTCCATCCAGTCTCGAAAGGCCTGGGAGGTTTTAAAGGCGTGGCGCATGCCGAAGACGGCCGCGATCAACACGCCCAGCAGCATCCACCACCAGGCCTGCATGAACTCCGACAAGCCGATGACCATCACGGTAAAGGCCGGTAATTCGGCGCCGAACCCCTTGAACACCGACTCGAACTGCGGCACCACCTTGACCAGCAGAATCCCGGTGACAATGATCGCCACGAAAACCACTGCCAGTGGATAGGTCATGGCTTTCTTGATCTTGGCCTTGAGGCTTTCGCTCTTTTCCTTATAGGTCGCCACCCGTTCGAGCAGGGTGTCCAGCGCGCCGGCCTGTTCACCGGCGTCTACGAGGTTGCAGTACAGCTCATCGAAATATTGCGGCTTTTTGCGCAGGGACGCGGCGAAGCTGTTACCCGCCGCGACTTCCTGCTTCACCTCGTCCACCAGCTTGCGCATGGCCGGGTTATCGAAGCCTTCGCCGATGATGTCGAACGACTGCAGCAATGGCACGCCGGCTTTCATCATGGTCGCCATCTGCCGGGTAAACAGGGCAATTTCTTGAGCCTTGATACGTTTGCCGAAGCTGAAAATCGAGGCGGACTTCTTGCGCACCTTGCCGGGGTTGACCCCCTGCTTGCGCAACTGGGCCTTGATCAGCGCCGGGTTGAGGCCGCTCAATTCGCCGGTCATTTTTGTGCCTTTCCTGTCCGTGCCTTCCCAGGCGTAGACGCTGATTTTTGCTGCTTTGACCGCCATGTTCAGTCCTTGGTAACCCGGTTGATTTCTTCAAGGCTGGTGACGCCTTGCATGGCCTTGATCAAGCCCGAGGTGCGCAAGTCATTGAAACCGTCCTTGCGCATCTGGATGTCGATTTCCAGTGAATTGCCTTCGGCCATGATCAGCCGTTGCAGGTCCGGCGTGTTCTTCACCACTTCATAAATCCCCACTCGCCCTTTGTAACCGCCGTTGCACTGATCGCAACCGACCGGCTCATAGATCGTGAAAGAGCCGATGCGTTCCTCGGGGAAGCCTTCCTTGATCAGCGCTTCGCGGGGAATCTCGATGGGTTTTTTGCAGTGGCTGCACAATTTGCGCGCCAGACGCTGGGCGATGATCAAGGTGACCGACGTCGCGATGTTGAAGCCCTGAATGCCCATGTTGTGCAAGCGGGTCAGAGTTTCCGCCGCGCTGTTGGTGTGCAGTGTGGACAGCACCATGTGCCCGGTCTGGGCAGCCTTTATGGCGATTTCGGCGGTTTCGAGGTCGCGGATTTCACCGACCATGATCACGTCCGGGTCCTGACGCAGAAATGAGCGCAACGCCTGGGCGAAGTCCAGACCTTGCTTGGGATTGACGTTGACCTGGTTGATGCCTTCCATGTTGATTTCCACCGGGTCTTCGGCGGTAGAGATGTTGATGTCCACGGTGTTGAGGATATTCAGCCCGGTATAGAGCGACACGGTCTTGCCCGAACCGGTGGGCCCGGTGACCAGGATCATGCCCTGTGGCTGCTTCAGCGCAGCCATGTACAAGTCTTTCTGTTCAGGCTCATAGCCGAGGGCGTCGATGCCCATTTGCGCGCTGGACGGATCGAGGATCCGGATCACCACTTTCTCGCCCCACAGGGTCGGCAGGGTGTTGACCCGGAAGTCGATGGACTTGGTCTTGGACAGGCGCATCTTGATCCGCCCGTCCTGAGGTTTGCGCCGTTCAGAGATGTCGAGGCTGGCCATGACTTTCAGCCGCGCCGCGATACGGTTGGCCAGTTGACTCGGTGGCTTGGCGACTTCTCGCAGCATGCCGTCGGTGCGCATCCGCACCCGGTAGGTTTTTTCGTAGGGCTCGAAATGCAGGTCGGACGATCCGCTCTTGATCGCATCGAGCAACATCTTGTGGACGAAACGCACCACTGGCGCGTCATCGGCATCCTGGCCCGGGATGGAGTCCTTTTTGTTGTCATCGACCGACTCGATGTCCAGCCCATCAAGGTCAACATCAGCCATGTCTTCCAGGCCGGTCGATTGGCTGTCGAAGAATTTCTCGATGGCGTCGCTGAGCTTGTCGTCCTCCACCAGAATGGCTTCGGTGTTCAGCCCGGTGCTGAACTGGATGTCGTTGATGGCTTGATGATTAGTCGGGTCGCTAATCCCCACGAACAGCTTGTTGCCGCGTCGCCAGAGGGGCAAGGCGTGATGCTGACGAATCAGTTTCTCGCTGACCAGCTCTCGGGGCTGGGTTTCCTTGTCCAGGCAATTGAGGTCAAGCAGCACCATGCCGAAATGCTCCGAGGCAATCTCCGCAACCTGTCGGCTCTTCACCAGTTTGTTTTGCACCAGGTAACTGACCAGGGAGATTTTAGTGCGTTGGGCTTGCTGATACGCCTGTTGCGCGCTTTGGTCAGTGAGCAATTCGGCCAGGACCAATTGCTTGGCCAGACCGCTAAGGGCGATGTCATTCATTGGGATACCGGACGCAGACAGTTCATGACTTATAGCCTAGTCAAGGAGCTGAGCCAAACCAGCGGCCATCAGGTGACAAATAGTGTCAGATAGTGCGGATCCTGGGGGTAGGAAAGGTCTTTGCTCCGGCTTTGCGCCCCGGGAACAGGGGGCGGGGCGCTTGGCACGGGCTGTGCTGAAGCTCATTCAGATCATGAGATTTCGACTCATGCATGGAGCCTGTCTATGAATACTCAAAAAGGTTTTACCCTGATCGAACTGCTGATCGTGGTGGCGATCATCGGGATTCTGGCGACGTTTGCGTTGCCGGCTTACTCGAAGTATCAGGCGCGGGCCAAGGTGACGGCCGGTCTGGCGGAGATCACGGCGTTGAAAGTCCCGTTTGAGGACCTTATGAACTCCGGCACCAACCCGGATCTGACGAAGGTCGGCGGAACCGCCACAACCTCCAACTGCACAACCACAGCATCGGGTACCGCGACTGATGGTACCGGCTCTATTGGTTGCACGATTCTCAATGCGCCCGGTCCGGTATTGAGTAAAACAATCACCCTGTCGCGCACGTTGACTGGCTGGACATGCGCCACCACGGTTGCACCTGATTACGCGCCGAAAGGTTGTAACGCCACCGGGACGTAGTTTCTCGACGGTTTAATGAGTGCCCTGTCTGCAGAGACGGGGCGTTTTTTTGCCTATTACACAGAAAAACCCGCCAAAGAAAGAAAACCCCGACAATTCATGGCCTTAGGCCCACGGTAAAACCTGCAACTTGCATGTCGATAAATTCCAAGTCATGCATTTTGCATGATTCCGAAAATCGACGTTTTTACTAAGCTGCTGATTTATAACGATTTATTATCTGTCTCAAAGTTGGCACAGCGTTCGCAATATCTCTGGTAACCCTGCTGACAAGACACGCAGCAGACTTTCTAGAAAAACAGGAGTTACTCGTATGAAGAAGTTCGCTATCGCTGCCGCTACTGCTACCGCGCTGACCCTGACCATGGCCAACGCTGCATTCGCTCAAACCCAGGCGACCCAGGCTCCAATGGTCCTGGCTGCCGGTGAAGTCACCGAAGCAAAAGCAGATGTCTCCGATACCTGGATCACTACCAAAGTCAAAGCAGACCTGGTGACCGAGAAAGGCATTCCTGGCACCGACATCAAGGTTGAAACCAACAAAGGTGTTGTTTCCCTGTCTTCCACCACTGCCGTGACTGAATCTCAGAAAGACGTCGCAGTGGCTATCGCCAAGAAAATCAAAGGCGTTAAAGACGTATCCGCTGCCGGCCTGAAAGCCGAGTAAGGCAAGACTTCTCGCCTGGACTGGGAGAAGGCGCGGCAGGCGGGCCAAGCAATACGCCTGTCGTCTCTGGAGAGTTCATGCGAAAGGCCACAAGGATGTGGTCATTACAGGCCTCCGACATTCGTGTCGGGGGCCTGTTCTATTGTGGGCGCCGCAAAAACCAATGTGGGAGTGAGCTCACATAAGATTGAGGTGGGTTCAGTTACCGCGCTTGCTGGTGATCTGTCTCAGCCGATTACCTTCAAACCGCAGGTACTGATACATCCCGCCATTGGGCCCGTAGGTCCATTCCTCGACCTGAAACTCTTCCCGTCGGTTGGCGCTGCGCTTGTAGCCCAACAGATCGCGGCTGACCGGTTCACCGCACTTCTGCAGCACTTCGCTGGACCGGTCGCCGACGCTGACCAATTGGCTGCCGCAACGCAGGGTATCGGCCGCCGAGGCCTGACTGGCCGCCAGTGCCAGGGTCAGGCTGATCAGTAATCGCCTGATCATCACTCGGCATCCAGGTGCATTGGCGTCACCACCCGACCGTCACTTTGCGCCTCGCCCAGTTGGGCGTCGATGAAGTAGACGCGGTCGTCGGCCATTTGCGCCTTGTCCACCAAGTAGTCCTTGATGCTACTGGCGCGCTCCTGACCGAGCTGGCGCAGCAGCACATCGCTGGAACTCCAGAACGTGATCACGTCTGCGCGCATTTTTGCGGTGCGTTCTTCCTTGCCCAGATCCTTCCATTCAGCGGGTGGCTGGTTCTTCAGGCGCGTGCGGTAGATCCCTTCCAGCAGCGGACCTTTCTCGCCGTCCGGTACTTGCAGCAATGAAGCCTGGGCCGGAACCTTGTCACCGCGTCGCTGAAGCATTTTGTAGTAGTTGTACTGGTATTCGCGCTCGAGCCGTTGCTCGGCAATCAGCGGGCCGTCGCTGCTGGCCGCCGCCGTGCCTTCGATTTCCAAACGCAGGGCAGGACGTTCCTTGAGCGCCTGGGACAGTTTGATCAACGAACCTTCGGCGTCTTTGCTCAGCTCGCTTGAACCCGGTGCAAACGAGACCGTGCCCAGATCTTCAGAACCCCCGCCACTGACCAGTCCGCCAATCATTTTGAATGGTGCTGCGGCGGCTTTGACGATCAGGTTGCGCAGTGTCTGCCACACAATCGGCATGACGCTGAACTGCGGGTTGTTCAGGTCGCCGGTCACCGGCAGCTCGATGGAAATCTTGCCGTCGACGTCCTTGAGCAGGGCGATTGCCAGTTTCAGCGGTAGGCTCGTGGCGTCCGGGCTGTCGACTTTCTCGCCCAGTTGCAGTTGCTCGACCACCACTTTGTTTTCGGCCTTGAGCTGGCCCTTGGTGATGATGTAATGCAGGTCGAGATTGAGCCGGCCCTTGCGGATGCGGTAACCGGCGAACTTGCCGGAGTAGGGCGTCAGGGTGGTCAGTTCCACACGTTTGAAACTGGTGGCGATGTCGAGGCTGGCCATCGGGTCGAACGGGTTGACCGAACCCTTGATGGTCACTGGCGCGTAGCGGTCGACCTTGCCTTTGATATCGACAGTGGCCGGTTTTGCCTGGCGGCTGTCGATGGTGCCGATCTGCCCGTTGAGCTGTTGCACGGCCGTGGCGAAGTTCGGGGTCAGGCTGAAGTCGGCGAAGTTCGCCGAACCGTCATTGATGGCAACGCCGCCAACGTGGATGCCCAGCGGTTTTTCCTTGCTGGCGGGTTTGGCCGCCGCCGTCTTGGTGCCGGAATCGGTCGGTTGCGGGATCAGCAGGTCATCGATGTTGGTGGTGCGGTCATCGTTGATCATGAAACGCACGTAAGGCTGGAACAGGTTGACCTTGTCGATCGACAGGCTGTCGCCGTGTTGATAGTTCAGGCCTTCGAGCACCAACTGCTGCCACTTGAGGAAGTCGCGGGTCTTGAGGGTGTCGAGGGTATGCAGCTGATCAACCTGTGCTTTACCGGTGACGCTGAATGCCAATGGCTCGGTGCTTTTCAGATCGACCGCCAGGTCACTGCCAAGCATGCCGCTGCGCAGTTCCAGGCGAATGAACGGGTTGATGTAGGACTGGGCGATACGCAGGTCGATGTCCTTGGTCTGCACGTTCAGTTTGGCGCTGACCGGTGCCAGATTGACCACTCCGTCCGCCATGAGCTTGCCCTGTTTGCCCACGCCGGTGTCGAGCTTGAGGTTGAAAGGCGAGCCGTTGAGACTATCGAAATTCTGCAAATCGAGGTTCAGCGGGCCAATGTCCAGTGCCACGACGGGTTGCGCTTTGCGATCGGCCAGATGCACCTGGTAATCGCGCAGTTGCACGTCCTTGAGCAGCACTTGCCAAGGTTTGCTGGGTGGAGCAGGTTCAGGTTTCGGTGAGTCAGCGGCTGCCGGTGTGCTGGTCGGTTCGGCTTTTGCCTTCACGGCTGCTTTGGACGGTTGGCTGGCAAACAGCTTCTGCCAGTCGAGTTGCCCATCGGCATCGAGGGCGGCCCAGGTTTCGAGCTTCTGGCTGCGGATCTTGCCGACCACCACTTGCTGCTTGGCCAGGTCCACGGTGGTCTCGCTGACGTCCAGACGCGCAAGCTTTGCCAGTGGACGACCGTCCGGTGCGTTGACGGCGAATGGCGCGATGCTGACCGCGACATTGCTCAGCAGCAGTTCGGTTTCCTTGGATAAGTTGAGTTTGTAGTCGGTGCTGAGGTTGATGACGCCGTCTTTGAGCACCAGTGGCAACGCGTCGCGCACATACGGCCAAAAGGCTTTCATCTTGCCGTCGGTGATCTTCAGCTTACCTTCGGAGGCAATCGGGATCAGGCTGAAGTTACCGGTCCAGTCGATCTGCCCGCCTGCCGGGCCGATGGCCACCAACGTCATGTCGGCACTGTCTTCGGGCAGGGTGCTGAGGTTCTTCAGTTCGAAATCGAGCTTGTCGTAGAGGAATTCAATGGGTTCGCTGGGGCGCGCATCCAGGAAATGCACATTACCGCCCGCCAGTTTGATCCGCTCGATACGCAATGGAAACGGCTTGGCGTCCGGGTCGGCCGGGGTCGGTTCGCTGACGGGGATTTTGAACAGGCCCAGCAGATTGAGTTTGCCGTCCTTGCCAAAGAGGATTTCGGTCTTGGGTTTGTCCAGTTCGACATCGGACAGGTGCAGCGCCTTGGTCCACAGGCTGTCGATCTGCAAGTTGGCGTACAGGCGTTCAAAACCGACCTGTTCTTTGCCCGGCTCGCCGATGATCAGGCCCCAAAGGGTCACTTCCAGGCTGAAAGGGTTGAGTTCAATCCGCGAAATCGTCGCGGGCGTCGTGGCGTAATTGGCCAATTGCTGGTTGGCAACCCGCAACGCGATGCCCGGCAAAATCAGAAACCCCAGCAGGCTATAAAGGGCCAGAGCAGTCAACAAAGCGCCAATAGCGCGAATCAATCCTTTGGGCATGTGCGGCTTCATCTGTCTGAATCGGAGTGCGTTGGAGTATGGCACGCGATTCCGGTTCCGAAGTGATCGCACTGTTCTGCTTTTTCAGAAAACAGCGTAGGAAATTTCCTGCGTGCTCAGAGTTGCAGAATCAATGTTTTCAACGGCGGCTGTTGATCCATCGACGGGAAATCGCCACCCGGTTTCATCACAGTCCACTCACGCACCGGACGCCCGGCCTTCTCAGCACAACGTAAAACCTGTTCGCGCCAATCGTCCATGCTGACCTTTGCCAGATTGTTGCAGCAGATCAGCACGCCGTTGTCGGCGGTGGTCAGCAGCGCGGGTTTGAGCAGGCTCTGGTAGTCGCGCAGCAGGTCGACCGTGCCAAACGCGCTCTTGGCCCAGGCCGGCGGATCGAGCAGCACCAGGTCGTATTGACGCTGTTCCAGACGTGGGTAACTCGGCAATTTCTGCCCGCGCCGTTGACTGATTGGCAGCCCCGCCAGTTGGCGGATGGCCGGGAAATAATCGGACTGGATGAACTCCATCGCTGGCAGCTGCGGATTGAGCAGACCGTTCTCACGGCCGACCGCCAGATTGCCTTCGGCGAAATCCAGGTTGCACACCTCGCTTGCCCCGCCGGCTGCTGCACTCAGGCCGACACCACAGGTGTAGGCGAACAGGTTGAGCACGCTTTTGTTTTTGCTGTGCTCCTTGACCCAGCCGCGGGTGTTACGCAGGTCGAGAAACAGCAGTGGATCCTGACCGGCGTGACGCCCGCGAACCCGGTAGTTGAGGCCCCATTCGTGGCCGACCAGATCCTGCAGGGCCGTCTCGTCAGCGCGGTAGACGGTGTCTTCACGGTCGATGCGCGAGTTGCCCCGGGAGCGGTCGTTGTAGACCAGCAGCGTTTCGAGGCCCAGATGATGATTGATGGTCTCGTGCAGTTGCAGCAGCGCATCACGCTCCAGCGACTGGTGGAAGCTTTGCACCAGCAGTTGCGGGCCGTAGCGGTCGATGGTCAGGCCGCCGGCACCTTCCTGGCTGCCGTGGAACAGGCGATAGCAATCGGTGCCTTGCTGATGCAGCTCGGCGAGCAGGTCCTGGCGATGATCGAGGGCGGCGCGCAGCGCCTGATTCAAGGAAGACATGCTGGGCGCCTTGCAGGAGGGAATTTGGCGCGGGAGTTTAACAGCATTGCACCTGATCCCGAGCCACTGATCGTTCCCACGCTCTGCGTGGGAATGCCTCAATGGACGCTCCGCGTCCGCTATCGGGACGCAGAGCGTCCCGGGCTGCATTCCCACGCGGAGCGTGGGAACGATCGAACTTACAACAACCCCATCCGCCGCTTGGCCCGCTGCACCGAGCCATTACGCATTGCCCAGCGCAGCATTGGCGCACTGCGCTTGACGCTGGCGCGGATCAGTTGGCGGTGCAACGGGTTCTGATTGACGCCGAGCATGTCACTGGCCCAATCCGGCAGCAGATCGATCCCGGCCTGCATCATCAAGCCGCCAAACGGTTTGGCCAGGCGACTGGGGGCGGGCGCATTCAACAGCAGTCGCAGCACCTCACGACTGCGTTGGTCGCACAGCAATTGCGGGCGGATTCGTTCAAGGTAATCAGCGATTTCCTTGCGGCTGCGCGGCACATCGCGGGCGCCCAGACGTTCGGCCACCCGTGCGATTTCGCCGTAGTAACGGTCCTGATCAATCAATGAAAGGTGCGGATTGCGATAACGCAGGTGCGCGGCGAGGAAGTTGCTGACCTCGGCCACGTGCACCCACGTCAGCAAGTCGGGATCGCTGGCGGCGTAAGGCCGGCCGTCTGGTGCAATGCCGACCACTTGCAGGTGAATGGTGCGAACCTTCTCGATCAGCCAGTCGGCGTCCTTGCTCGAACCGAACGTCGTCCCGGAGATGAACTGACTGGTGCGGCGCAATCGGCCGATCATGTCTTCGCGAAAATTCGAGTGATCCCAAACCCCGGCCAGGGCCAGTGGATGTAGAGCTTGCAGCATCAGCGCGCTAATGCCGCCGATGAGCATGCTGCTGAAATCACCATGGACTTGCCAGCTCACCGAATCGGGCCCGAACATGCCGGGATCGCCTTTGGGATTTTCCAGGTCGAGCTTGCCCAATGACAGACCGGTCAGGCTCATGAGCTGGCTTTCGATGCGGGTACGGATGAATTCCATGGCAACTCAGTGGCGAAAATAAAACGCGGCCATTACTGGCCGCGCGGGGCTTATTGGTTCAGGCGTTTGTCGACCAACTCCTGGACGACACTCGGGTCAGCAAGGGTCGAAGTGTCACCCAGACTGTCCAGTTCGTTGCAGGCGATCTTGCGCAGGATGCGCCGCATGATCTTGCCCGAACGGGTTTTTGGCAAGGCCGGGGCCCACTGGATCAAGTCCGGTTTGGCGAAGCTGCCGATTTCTTTGCTGACATGGGCCAGCAGTTCTTTCTTCAGTTCGTCATTGGGCTCGGTGCCGTTCATGGGTGTGACGAAAGCGTAAATGCCTTGGCCCTTGAGGTCGTGGGGATAACCGACCACGGCCGCTTCGGCGATGCTGTTGTGCAGCACCAGCGCGCTTTCTACTTCCGCAGTACCGATGCGGTGCCCCGAGACGTTGATCACATCGTCGATGCGTCCGGTGATCCAGTAATCGCCGTCCTCATCGCGCCGCGCGCCGTCACCGGTGAAGTAGTAGCCGGGGTAGGGCTTGAAGTAGGTGTCGACCATGCGTTGCGGGTCGCCATAGACGCTGCGGATCTGCGCCGGCCAGCTGGATTTGATCGCCAGCACGCCGCTGCCGGCGCCTTTGATTTCCTTGCCCGTTTCATCCAGCAACACCGGTTGCACGCCGAACATCGGTTGTGTGGCGCAGCCGGGTTTGATCCGTTGAGCGCTGACCAGCGGGCTGAGCATGATGCCGCCGGTTTCGGTCTGCCACCAGGTGTCGACGATTGGGCAACGCTGCTCGCCGACGACGTTGAAGTACCAATCCCACGCTTCCGGGTTGATCGGCTCACCGACGCTGCCGAGCAATCTGAGGCTCTGGCGCGACGTTTCCTTCAACGGTTCCGGGCCTTCACGCATCAGCGAGCGCAGCGCAGTCGGTGCGGTGTAGAAAATGTTGACGTGGTGTTTGTCGATCACCTGCCAGAAGCGCGAGCTGCTCGGGTAACTCGGCACGCCTTCGAAGATCAGCGTGGTCGCGCCGTTGGCCAGCGGGCCATAGACGATGTAACTGTGGCCGGTGACCCAGCCGACGTCGGCGGTGCACCAGAAGACTTCGCCATCGCGGTAGTCGAGCACGTACTTGAAGGTCATCGCCGCTTGCAGCAAATAGCCGCCGGTGGTGTGCAGCACGCCTTTGGGTTTGCCGGTGCTGCCGGAGGTGTAGAGGATGAACAACGGGTCTTCGGCGTCCATGGGTTCCGGCGGGCAATCGTCGCTGACGTCGCGCAGCGCCTGGTGATACCAGAGGTCGCGACCTTCAACCCAGTCCACTTCGCCCTGGGTGCGTTCGACGACGATAACGGTGCTGACGTTCGGGCAACTTTGCAGCGCTTGGTCGACTTTCTGTTTGAGCGGTACGAATTTTCCGCCGCGCACACCTTCATCGGCGGTGATCACCGTGCGGCAGTCGGCGTCGAGAATCCGGTCGCGCACAGAGTCTGGAGAGAAGCCGCCGAACACCACCGAATGCACCGCGCCAATCCGCGTGCAGGCGAGCATGGCGTAAGCCGCTTCGGGAATCATCGGCATGTAGATGCACACGCGGTCGCCTTTTTTCACGCCACGGCTTTTGAGCACGTTGGCCAGGCGACAGACGTTGTGATGGAGTTTTTTGTAGGTGATCTGCACGGATTCGGCGGGGTCGTCGCCCTCCCAGATGATTGCGATCTGATCGCCGCGTGTTTCCAGATGACGGTCGATGCAGTTGTAACTGACGTTCAGTTTGCCACTGGCAAACCAGCTGGCCTCGCCGGTTTTCAGGTTATAGCGCTGGACGGTTTCCCACGGCGTGCTCCAGTCGAGAAAGCGGGTGGCCTGCTCGGCCCAGAACTCACTGGGGTGTTCGATGGATTGGCGATAGAGGCGGTGGTAGTCGTCTTGACTTAGGTTTGCAGCCCGGCGGACGGCATCGGCTTTGGGGAAAGTGCTGATATCGAACATGACGGTTCCTTATTCTTGTTTTGCGACAAGATCTAAAGATGCGCCGAGTGACTAACGGGTTCAAGTCATACGCAAAACAACTGTGGGAGCGAGCCTGCTCGCGATGGCGGCTTAACATTCAACAGAGATGTCGACTGTCAGACCGCTATCGCGAGCAGGCTCGCTCCCACAGGGGTAGCAAATGTGGCGTTTAGATCAACCGCGGTGACGACCGCGGAAGTAGTTGATCAGGCCTTGGGTGGAAGCATCGTCAGCCGGGGTTTCTTCGCTGCCGACCAGGCGGTTGTAGACGCCTTTGCCCAGTTCTTTGCCCAGCTCCACGCCCCACTGGTCGAAGGCGTTGATGCCCCAAACCACGCTTTGCACGAAGACTTTGTGTTCGTACATCGCCACCAGAGCACCGAGACGACGCGGGCTGATGCGCTCGACCACCAGGGTGTTGCTCGGACGGTTGCCCGGGATCACCTTGTGCGGCGCGAGTTTATGCACCTCTTCTTCGCTCATGCCTTTGTCACGCAGCTCGGCTTCGGCTTCGGCAAGGGTCTTGCCGAGCATCAATGCCTGGCTTTGCGACAAGCAGTTGGCGTACAGCCACTGGTGGTGGTCGGAGACCGGGTTGAAGCTGACAATCGGCACGATGAAGTCGGCCGGAATCAGTTGGGTGCCCTGGTGCAGCAACTGGTGATACGCATGCTGACCATTGCAGCCCACGCCGCCCCAGATCACCGGGCCCGTGTCGGTGGACACTGGCGTGCCGTCCTGACGCACGCTCTTGCCGTTGGATTCCATGTCCAGCTGTTGCAAGTGCTTGGTGATGTTACGCAGGTAGTGGTCGTACGGCAGGATCGCGTGGCTTTGCGCGCCCCAGAAGTTGCCGTACCAGACGCCGAGCAAGGCCAGCAGCACCGGCATGTTCTGCTCGAATGGCGCGCTCTGGAAGTGCTGGTCCATGGTGTAGGCACCGGACAGCAGTTCCTTGAAGTTCGACATGCCGATGGCCAGGGCGATTGGCAAGCCGATGGCCGACCACAGCGAGTAACGACCGCCGACCCAGTCCCACATCGGGAAGATGTTTTCTTCACGGATACCGAACGCCACGGCCGCCGCGTTGTTGCTGGAAACGGCGATGAAGTGACGATACAGCTCGGCTTCCGAACCCCCCTGGGCCAGATACCAGGCGCGAGCGGCCTGAGCATTTTTCAGGGTTTCTAGGGTATTGAATGATTTCGACGAAACGATGAACAGCGTGGTTTCAGCGCGCAGCTTCATGGTCAGTTCGTGGAACTCACTGCCATCGATGTTCGCCAGGTAGTGGCAACGCACGCCTTTATGGGCATAGGACAGCAGCGCTTCTGACACCAGCTCAGGGCCGAGGAACGAGCCACCGATGCCGATGTTCACCACGTCAGTGATCGGCTTCTCGGTGTAACCGCGCCACAAACCGTCGTGGATGCGGCCAACGAGGTCGGTGATCTGGTTCAGCACTTTGTGCACTTCAGGCATCACGTTGACGCCATTGACCGACAGCTTGTCGCCTACCGGGCGGCGCAGAGCGGTGTGCAGGGCCGGACGACCTTCGGAAGCGTTGACGATTTCGCCTTCGAACAGCGACTTGATCGCGCCCTTGAGGTCGACTTCGTTGGCCAGGCCCACCAGCAGATTGCGGGTCTCGGCGTTGATCAGGTTCTTCGAGTAGTCGAGAAACAGGCCGCAGCTGCTGAGGGTGAATTGAGTAAAGCGCTGCGGATCGGCATTGAAGGCCTCGCGCATGCTGAAATCCTGCATGGCTTGGCGGTGGTCATTCAGCGCTTGCCAGGCGGGCAGAGCGGTAACGTCTTGAGGAGTGCGGTAGTACGCCATCGCTGCGGGTTTCCTTTTTACTTGAACGGCTTTTTTGAACACTGAAAATCCCGGAGCGCCGTGGGCAGGCATCCGGTCAACTGCGTCGACTCGAATTCAAAGACACAGGGCGAATACAGTAAACCTCGCGCTGCGATCTGTCTTGACTTTGTCTAACACGTTCCCGGTACTTTTTTATACACACAGCAGGGAACGTTTCGACAAGCGGGAGGGGCGTCGGTTCGATCAGGCGACCTGAACCGGAATGGCATTACTGGTGTGGCTCAGTTCATTGCCCGGCGCCATGTAAAGCATGCGCGGCTTGAAGTTGAGCAGCTCGGCTTCGCTGTAATGTGCGTAAGCGCAGATGATCACCCGATCACCGACCTTGGCCTTGTGCGCGGCAGCGCCGTTGACCGAAATCATGCGCGAGCCTTCTTCGCCACGAATCGCGTAGGTGGTGAAGCGTTCGCCATTGTCGACGTTATAAATCTGGATCTGTTCGTATTCACGGATGCCGGACAGGTCCAGCCATTCGCCGTCGATGGCGCAAGAACCTTCGTAATCGAGTACTGCATGAGTGACTTCGGCGCGATGCAGCTTGGCTTTGAGCATGATGGCGTGCATGAGTGTTTTCCCAGGTCGGAATCGAACGGCGGGCAGTTTGCCCGAAGGCTTTGGGGGCGGCAATACAAGGCGCGAGGGAGCAGCCCCCTGTAGGAGCCGGCTTGCTGGCGATGGCATCACCTCGGTCCGGCAGATGCACCGCGGTGAGGCCATCGCCAGCAAGCCGGCTCCTACAGGGGATTTGTGTTCAGGCGAGAGCGTCGAGGTTCAGGTGCAGGTTGTCGATCAACCGCGTGGTGCCCAGGAATGCCGCTACCAGAATCACCAGATCCCGATCCTCCGGGGTCGCCGGGCGCAAGGTTTGCGCGTGACGAATCTCCAGGTAATCGGTGCGCAAACCCGCCGCTTCGAGCTGTTTGATCTGTGCGTCGATCAACGCCGGGAAATCTCGCTGACCCTGTTTGATCGCCTCGGCCATCTGGCTCAGGACGCGATACACCACGGGCGCCACGGCCCGTTGCTCTTCGCTGAGGAAACCGTTGCGCGACGACAGCGCCAGGCCATCGGCCGCACGTACGGTCGGTTCGCCAATGATCTGGACCGGCATGTTCAAGTCATGGACCAGGGATTTGATCACCGCCAGTTGCTGGAAGTCTTTCTGGCCGAAGATCGCCAGGTCCGGCTGGACCATGTTGAACAGCTTGCTGACCACCGTCGCAACCCCTTCGAAATGCCCGGGACGGCTGGCGCCGCACAAGCCTTCGGAGAGTTGCGGGACGCTGACGCGGGTCTGGCCGGCCATGCCGTCGGGGTACATTTCCTCGACGGTTGGCGCGAACAGCAAGTGGCAACCGGCCTGGAGCAGTTTCTCCTGGTCAGCGGCGAGGGTGCGCGGGTACTTGTCGAGGTCTTCGCCAGCGCCGAATTGCAGCGGGTTGACGAAAATGCTCGCGACCACGAAATCCGCCCGCTGGGAAGCTTTGGTAATCAGTGCAACGTGGCCGCTGTGCAGGTTGCCCATGGTCGGCACGAAGGCGATGCGCTTGCCTTCGTTGCGGGCACGGGCCACGGCGGCCCGCAGTTCGCGTACGGTTTTTACGGTGTTCATGCAGAGAATCCGTGTTCGATCCCAGGGAAAGTTGCTGCTTTGACTTCAGTGACATAGGCGCTGAGTGCGGCGTGAATGCTGGTCTGGCCGTTCATGAAGTTCTTTACGAATTTTGGCACGCGGCCGGTAATGGACAGACCGAGCATGTCGTGCAGAACCAGGACCTGGCCATCGGTGTCACTGCCAGCGCCGATGCCGATCACCGGAATGCCCACTGCCTGGGTAATTTCCTGGGCCAGTTCGCTCGGTACGCACTCGAGCAGCAACATGGAGGCACCGGCCTGTTCCAGCGCTATGGCGTCGGCACGCATCTGTCGCGCCTGGTTCTCGCTGCGGCCCTGGACTTTGTAACCGCCCAGAATGTTCACCGATTGCGGCGTCAGCCCCATGTGTGCGCATACAGGTACGCCACGTTCGGCCAGCAGACGGATCGAGTCGGCGAGCCACAATGCCCCTTCAACCTTGACCATGTGCGCACCGGCCTGCATCAACAGGGCACTGTTGGTCATGGCTTGTTCGGTGGTGGCGTAGGCCATGAACGGCAGGTCGGCGAGGATCAGCGCATCGGCGTTGCCGCGTTTGACGGCTGCCACGTGGTAAGCCATTTCCGCGGTGGTTACCGGCAGGGTGCTGTCGTGACCTTGCAACACCATGCCGAGGGAGTCGCCCACCAGCAGCACTTCGACGCCAGCCTCATTGCAGGCGTGGGCGAAGGTCGCGTCATAGCAGGTCAGCATGGTGATTTTTTCACCTTTTTGCTTGAGACCTTGCAGAGTGGTCAGGGTGATGGCTGGCATGAAAAGTTCCTCATTCAGGCGCTTGGAAACTACTGCGAGTAACGCGCGTGATTCTTCGTTAAATACAGGCGCACGCTCTGTTGTCGTGCTTTTAAGGCCTGGATTGCGCCCTTCAACGCCGTGTTGGCGGCAGCGGGACGCCTATAGTCGTGAGGAGAACTCGGGAAGTCAATTGCATGTGTTACCGCATTGTTACGCGTGGGGTGTTACCGGGGTAACTGATGCGTTTCAGCAGGTTTTTCGTCGATCTTGAGACCGATACAAAACACTGTGGGAGCGGGCTTGCCCGCGATAGCGACTTTATACTCAACATCAATGTTGACTGGTAGTTGGCCATCGCGGGCAAGCCCGCTCCCACAGGGATTAGCATTTAGGGTGAGGAAGTCTTTCCAGACCGACGAACGGGCACGCGGCGAGCAGGTCACTCAGGCTGCGGCCATCGGCCAGACGCAAATCCGCAGGTGCCAGTTCGGCCAGCGGATACAGAACGAAGGCCCGCTCCTGCATATGATAGTGCGGCACCTTGAGGCGCGGCTCGTCGATCAGCCGATCGCCAAACAGCACGATGTCGAGGTCCAGTGTGCGTGGGCCCCAACGCTCAAGACGCTCGCGGCCTTGTTCGTTCTCGATGGCTTGCAGCGCATCAAGCAGGTCCAGCGGTGGGAGCGTGCTGTCGAGGGCGGCGACCGCGTTGGTGTAACGCGGTTGGCCAGGCAGGAGTGAGTCGCTTTGATAAAACCCGGACACCCCGACCATTTCGGTCTGCGGTAACTGCGCCAGCGCCTCGACGGCGCTGCGCAATTGTTCGGCGGGGTCAGCCAGATTGCTGCCCATGCCGATGTAGATGCGTTCCATGGATTACTCGCCCGTGGCACTCGGTGCGCCAGCTGCGCGTTTACGCTTGGCGCCACCGCTGCGACGACGTTTGCGTGGAGCGCCGGTGCCTTCATCCTTGCCGCTGAGGTCGCGGATCATGTCGCGACGTTCGCTGTCGTTGGCGTCCTGATAGTCTGTCCACCATTCGCCCAGGCCATCGGTCTGCTCGCCAGCGCTTTCACGCAGCAGCAGGAAGTCGTAACCGGCACGGAACCGCGGGTTGTCCAGCAGCAGGTCGGCACGTTTGCCGCTGCGCCGTGGCAGACGCTCCTGCATGTCCCAGATCTCGCGGATCGGCATGGTGAAACGTTTTGGAATCGCGATCCGCTGGCACTGTTCGGCAATCAGCTCGTGAGCCGCTTCCTGCATCGCCGGAATCGGCGGCATGCCACGTTCTTGCAGACGCAGTACACGGGCCGGCAGGGCAGGCCACAGCAGGGCTGCAAACAGGAACGCCGGGGTCACCGGTTTGTTCTGTTTGATCCGCAGGTCGGTGTTGATCAGCGCTTCGCTGATCAAGGTGTGGGTGTACGTCGGGTTGTATTCCAGCGCCTCGGCACTGGCTGGGAACAGCGGGTCGAACAACTGCAGGTCGACCAGCATCTCGAAGGTGTCCGCGGCATGGCCGGAGAGGAACAGCTTGAGCACTTCTTCGAACAGACGGGCTGACGGGATCTCGCGCAGCATCGGCGCCAGGTCGCGGATTGGCGCGGCGCTGTGCTTTTCAATGCCGAAATTCAGCTTGGCGGCGAAGCGCACGGCGCGCAGCATCCGTACCGGGTCTTCCTGGTAGCGCTGTTTCGGATCGCCGATCAGGCGGATCAGGTGATTGCGGATGTCGTGTACGCCGTTGGCATAATCGAGAATGCGTTCGCTGACCGGATCGTAATACAGGGCGTTGATGGTGAAATCGCGGCGTTGCGCGTCTTCTTCCAGCGTACCGTAGACGTTGTCGCGCAGGATGCGCCCGCTCTCGTTACGGGAAGACTGGTTGCTGTCTTCCTCCTCGTCGTTTTGCGGGTGATTGGCGCGGAAGGTCGCGACTTCGATGATTTCGCGGCCGAAGTGGATATGCACCAGTTTGAAGCGACGACCGATGATCCGCGCGTTGCGGAATTCGGCTCGAACCTGTTCAGGCGTGGCGCTGGTGGCGACGTCGAAATCCTTGGGCGTGATGCCCAGGAGCATGTCACGCACACAGCCGCCAACCAGATAAGCCTGGTACCCGGCGTTCTGCAGGCGTTCGACGATGTTCACCGCATAACGGCTGAATTGGGCCTTTTGCAGCGAATGTTGGCCGCTGTTGAGCACTTCAGGCGTACTGCGAATGTGTTGCGTATGACGCTTGGGAGAACGGAATGACTGGAACAACTTCTTCAGCATGGGATGCACTGTTTGAAGGAATGTTCGGCCATAACGAAGAATGACCGCATGATGGGCGGGGATTCTAGCATTTAGTCGGGGGATGGTGTAGGAAGCTGCGCAAGCGCTTGAAGGGCATGTCCGGAAGGTACCGCTGTAGCAGCTGTCGAGCAGCGCGAGGCAGCGTTCGGCGGCGAAGCCGTCGTAAATCAGAGATTGCGGTGTGTCAGAAGAAACCGGCTGTCTGTATTGCGGCTGCTACGCAACCGAACGCTGCCTCGCGCTGCTCGACAGCTGCTACAGGGACTCAAACACCAGAAACTACAAGGGGAGCCGAAGCTCCCCAAGAAAGTAGTTGCATGCTCTATTTTTATTTTTGATTCGGGCTTTTTGTTTTTGTTAAGTGCCCTCGCCATGAAGTTTTTCCTTCATGACCCTCCCAATCGGGAGCCAAGAGCAAACGGATTGCTTTGGTCGCTGTGCTGCAGTGATCTTTCGATCCAACCAGTTCAGGCACTGTCTTATGACAGTTTTTTATTATTCTCGGCCTGGTCGTGGGGCAAGCCCCAAATACAACGCCTCTCCAAAAGAATCAGTTAGCTGCGCCTCTCGCCGTCTTGTTTTTATTGTGCGTGAGTCGATTCGTCTTATTTTTATTGTCTTGTGCATTGCTTGTTATTGTTCTTGTACTGAACATATAGCAGGGTGCGTGCCAACTTTTGCGAGGCCCAGTAAAACAAGGGGTTAGGCAGGTTGGTGGGGTTATTCGAGGCCCAAAAAAACCGGGGCTTCGTTACCGTAAGCCCCGGCTTCTGTTACGTGAAATACGTGAGGTAACAGTTTTTTCACAAAGTCACGTGTTACCCCCACATCAGACAGGTGCGGTTCAGCTCTCGCTGGCCACCCCGGTCTTGCGCCGCGGGATACCCAGGCGCTGACGACGTTCCCACAGGCATTTGCGACTCACCCCGAGTTTGCGGGCCAGTTCGGTTTCCGTCATGTGGTCCTGATGCTCAAGCACGAAGTGCTGGAAGTAGTCTTCCAGTGACAGGTCTTCGGTCGGCTCGTGGCTGTTATTGCTGGCGTTGTTGCCCTGTTGCGGGGGCAGGCCGATGAAGTCGTCGTCTTCCAGATCGCTCAGTTCGATGTCGATCCCCAGCAGCTCGGCGGAAATCTCCGGGCTCTCGCACAGAATGACGGCGCGCTCTACTGCGTTTTCCAGTTCACGCACATTACCCGGCCAGGAGTAATGACGAATCGCCTGTTCGGCGTCCGCGGCGAACTTCAAGTCGGTGCGGTTGACCCGCGCGCTCTGGCGCGCCAGGAAGGCATTGGCGATTTCGTTGACGTCAGCACCGCGCTCACGCAGGGCCGGCAGTTTCAGGGCGATCACGTGGAGGCGGTAATACAAGTCTTCACGGAACTGGCCGATCTTCGCCAGGCTCTTGAGGTCCCGGTGAGTCGCGGCGATCAAACGCACATCGACCTTCTGCGACTGCACCGAACCGACCCGGCGAATTTCGCCTTCCTGCAACACGCGCAGCAAGCGGGCCTGGGCTTCCAGCGGCAGTTCGCCGATTTCATCAAGGAACAAGGTGCCGCCATCCGCCGCTTCCACCAGACCGGCACGCCCGGCGCTGGCGCCGGTGAACGCGCCTTTTTCGTGGCCGAACAGTTCGGACTCGATCAGGCTTTCCGGAATGGCTGCGCAGTTCACCGAAATCATCGGTGCCTTGGCGCGTTTGGACAGGTTGTGCAGGGCGCGGGCCACCAGTTCTTTACCGGTACCTGATTCGCCCTGGATCAGGACATTGGAATCGGTCGGCGCGACTTTGCGGATCTTGCTGTACAGGTCCTGCATCGGCGGGCACGAACCAATGATGCCGATTTCGCCGTTGCTGTTATCGACCCCCGGTTTCGCCGCGCCATTGCCGGCTTTGCCGGTAACCGGTTCGCCGCCGGCCGGCAGCGATTGGCGGTCCCGCAGGATACGGGCGACGGCCTGGAGCATTTCGTCGTGATCGAAAGGCTTGGCGATGTAATCCACCGCGCCCATCTTCATCGAGTCGACAGCTGAACGCAGGCTGGCGTAGCTGGTCATGATCAGCACCGGAGTGCCCTGGCCGAGTTTGATCAACTCGGTGCCCGGAGCGCCCGGCAGACGCAAGTCGCTGACGATCAGGTCGAACGTGGGAATAGTGAAGCGTTCTTGTGCTTCCTGCACTGAACCGGCTTCGCTGACCTGGTACTGGTTACGTTCCAGCAGGCGGCGCAAGGCGGAGCGGATAATTGTTTCGTCTTCGACGATCAAAATGTGCGGCATTGATTCGATACTCTCGACGGTCTCAGTTCACAGCGGACGTCGCTTCGACATGACGCGGCAAGGTCACCCGGATACGGGTGCCGCGTTGGCTTTGTACATCAGCCGGGCTGTCGATGGTGATTTGTCCATAATGCTCTTCAACGATGGAATAGACCAGTGCAAGGCCCAGACCGGTGCCTTCGCCAGGATCCTTGGTGGTGAAGAAAGGTTCGAACAATCTGTCCATGATGTTCTTCGGAATTCCGCTGCCTTCGTCTTCCACGATCAAGTCGACCGTGTGTTCGCCGGCTTCGCTTTTGACCCGCACCGCACTGCCGGGAGGCGAGGCGTCACGGGCGTTTGAGAGCAAGTTGATCAACACCTGGGCGAGGCGCTGCGGGTCGCCTTCGACCCAGTGATCGGGGTCACACAGATTATAGAACTGCACTTCGAAATTGCGTCGGTTCAGGGCCAGCAAACCAATGGCATCCTGAGCCACTTCGGCCAGACAGACGGGCTCGTCGCTGTGCTGATGACTGCCGGCGTGGGCGAAACTCATCAGCGACTGCACGATGCGTGACACGCGTTTGGTCTGCTCAAGGATCTGCCCGCTGATTTCCTTCAGCTCGCCATCGTCTTCACGCTCTTCGCGCAGGTTCTGCGCCAGGCACGCGATGCCGGTGATCGGGTTGCCGATTTCATGGGCCACGCCGGCGGCGAGTCGACCGATGCTGGCCAGACGCTCGGAGTGCACCAGCTTGTCTTCGAGCATCTGCGTTTCGGTCAGATCTTCCACCAACAAAACCAGGCCGCTATTGCCCGGCGCGAGCGGTTCATCGATCGCTGCTTTGTGCAGGTTCAGCCAGCGAGTCTGGCCATCGAGGGCCAGGTGTTGTTTGTGCAAATGCTCGTCCGGCAGATTAATGAAGCCTTGCAGCAGTTCTTTCCACGGATCGGCAATAGTGCTCAGGCGCGAGCCGACCACGCGTTGCGCGGCAATCCCGGTCAGCTCCTCCATGGCTTTATTCCACATGAGGATTTCCTGATCCTTGGCCAGCGAGCAAACGCCCATCGGCAATTCCTGCAAGGTCTGGCGGTGATAACGGCGCAGGGCATCGAGTTCGGCGGCAAGACCGGTGAGGCGCGAGTGGTAGTCCTCGAGGCGGCTTTCGATGAAGTGGATGTCTTCGGTAACGTAGTTTTCGCCGCCAGCCTTATAGGGCAGGAAAGTCTCGACCATGTCCTGAGCCACGCTTGGCCCCATCAGGCCGGAGAGGTTGGCTTCGATCCGGTCACGCAGACGGCGCAAGGCATAAGGCCGGCGCTCGTCGAACGGCAGATAGAGATCGCGCAGGGCTTGCTCGACCTCTTTCTGAGCGGCCTTGGCACCCAATGGTTTTGCAAGCTGCGTGGCGAATTCCTGGGGTGAGGCGGCGTGCAATTCCCGGCGTTGCGGCCGGCGCACGTTGTCCACGGCACAGGCTTCGGCGGCGCTGGCCTCTTCGGGGCTGGCGTTGGTGAACAGCGAGATCAGGGTGAACATCAGCACGTTGGCGGCCAGGGACGCGATCGCGGCCATGTGCCAACTGGTGTCGTCCAGCACGTAGATCATGTTCAGCAGCGGAATGTAGAAGCCCTGCAGATTGCCGACCAGCGGCAACAGCATGGTCACCAGCCACACCAGAATCCCCGCCAGCAAACCCGCGATGAAGCCGCGACGGTTGGCGGTCGGCCAATACAGGACCGACAGCACGCCCGGAAGGAATTGCAGTGTGGCAACAAACGCGACGATGCCGAGGTTGGCCAGATCCTGTTCGGCGCCCAGCAACAGGTAGAAACCGTAACCGGCCATGATGATCGCAACGATCAGCGCCCGGCGGGTCCACTTCAGCCAGCGATAGATGTTGCCTTCGGCCGGTGGTTGATAGAGCGGCAGCACCAAATGGTTCAGCGCCATCCCGGACAGCGCCAGGGTCGTAACGATGATCAGACCGCTGGCTGCCGACAAGCCGCCGACATACGCCAGCAGCGCCAAGGCTTTACTGTTGGCGGCGATGCCGATGCCGAGCGTGAAGTATTCAGGATTGGTCGTGGCGCCGAGTTTCAGGCCGGCCCAGAGAATCAGCGGCACTGCCAGGCTCATCAGCAGCAGGAATAACGGTAAGCCCCAGCTCGCACTGACCAGCGAGCGCGGGTTGAGGTTTTCGGTAAAGGTCATGTGGTACATGTGCGGCATTACGATCGCCGAGGCGAAGAACACCAGTAGCAGCGTCCGCCACGGGCCTTCCTGCAACGGCGTGTGCAACGCGGCGAGGGCGGTCTGGTTTTGCAGCAGCCACAGTTCCAGCTGTTGCGGACCGTCGAACACGCCATAGAGGGCATAGAGGCCGACGCCGCCAATGGCTATCAGCTTGATCACCGACTCGAAGGCAATCGCGAACACCAGGCCTTCATGTTTTTCGCGGGTGGCGATGTGGCGCGATCCGAAGAAAATCGTGAACAGGGTAATCAGTGCGCAGAAGCTCAGGGCCACGCGATGTTGCACCGGCTCGCGGGTCAGGATGCCTATGGAGTCGGCCACCGCCTGAATCTGCAACGCCAGCAAAGGCAGCACACCGATCAGCATGAAAATCGTGGTCAGCGCCCCGGCCCATGTACTGCGGAAACGGAAGGCAAACAGGTCGGCAAGGGACGACAGTTGATACGTGCGGGTAATTTTCAGGATCGGGTACAGCAATACCGGCGCCAGCAAAAACGCCCCGGAGACCCCGAGGTAACTGGACAGAAACCCGTAGCCGTACTGATAGGCCAGGCCCACTGTGCCGTAAAACGCCCAGGCACTGGCATAAACCCCCAGCGACAGGGTGTACGTCAGCGGGTGGCGAATGATCGCCCGGGGGATCATGCCCCGTTCGCTGATCCAGGCGACGCCGAACAGCACTGCCAGGTACGCGGCGCTGATCAGGATCATCTGGGTCAGGCTAAAGCTCATCGGCATCTTTTTGGCTCTGCAGGATGAAGGTCACGACGATCAGAATCAGCCAGAGCAGATAAGGGCGATACCAGGCGCCAGTGGCGTCGATCCACCAATCCATGATGGCCGGGGAGAACAGATAAATCCCCACTACCAGGAGCAGGACCAAGCGATAGATGTACATCCCGGCCTCTCTTTTTTATGCGCGTGCCCGAAAACGTGCGGCGATGGTAACGGATGGGCGCGCCACTGCAAGTGTGATCACTGTAGTTGCGCTTCGGGCAGGGTCAGTGTGCGCGGGATTAATAACGCATCCCAGTGGGCGATACCCCAATCCAGCACTTCCCGTGGTGTGGCATAGGCCAGTTCGTTGCCCGGGTTTTGCCCGAGTGCGCGCAACGCACGCAGCAACAAAGGCGTGGCCTGGTCTTCGGTCAGCGGCGGTGAGCGGTAGGATTTACCCAGTTTGTTGCCATCGGGCTGGGTAATCAGCGGGATGTGCAGGTAGCGCGGTTGCCGCAGGCCAAGCAGTTCTTGCAGATAGAGCTGGCGCGGCGTGGAATCCAGCAGATCAGCGCCACGCACGATATCGGTGATGCCTTGCCAGGCATCGTCCAGCACCACCGCCAGTTGATAGGCGTAGAGCCCGTCGCGGCGGCGGATCACGAAATCGCCGACTTCCCGACCCAGATGCTGGCGGAACTCGCCTTGCACGCGGTCGATGAAGTGGTAGTCCAGTTCGGGCACGCGCAGTCGAATCGCGGCGTCTTCAGTGCCATGGCCGGCATTTCGGCACAGGCCCGGGTAAATGCCGTGATACGGCTCCAATTGTTTGCGCGAACAGGTGCAGGCGTAAGCGAGGCCGTGATTGAACAGGCGATTGAGGACCTCGGCGTAAGCCTCGTGCCGGTCGCTCTGGCGGACCATTTCGCCGTCCCACTCGAAACCGTAACTTTCCAGGGCATTCAAGATGGCTGCCTGAGCGCCGGGTTCTTCCCGTGGCGGATCGAGATCCTCCATGCGCATCAACCAGCGACCGCCCACCGCACGCGCGTCGAGGTACGAGGCCAGCGCTGCGACCAGCGAACCGAAATGCAGATGGCCACTGGGCGTGGGGGCGAAGCGCCCGATATAGGGAGAGGCGGTGGCAGTCATGGCTGGAATATTACTTTGTGGCGCCTGTTAAGCGCACGGCTTGATGCCGCCATCGCGAGCAAGCTCGCTCCCACACTGGATTTGTTTACGCCACAGATCCAATGTGGGAGCGAGCTTGCTCGCGATGGCGATTTTAAGACACAACAGTTATCAGCAAATATCAGAAACAAAAACGGAGCGTTCGCACGCTCCGTTCTTCGTTCAAGGCGACATTACTTGCCGACTTGCTTTTCCTTGATTTCCGCCAGGGTCTTGCAGTCAACGCACATGTCGGCGGTAGGGCGGGCTTCCAGTCGCTTGACGCCGATCTCGACGCCGCAGGACTCGCACCAGCCATATTCTTCGTCTTCGATCAGCTGCAGCGTCTTGTCGATCTTTTTGATCAACTTGCGCTCGCGGTCACGGGCTCGCAGTTCAAGGCTGAACTCTTCTTCCTGGCTGGCACGGTCTGCCGGGTCAGGGAAGTTGGCCGCTTCGTCCTTCATGTGATCAACCGTACGGTCGACTTCCTGCATCAAGTCCTGTTTCCACTTATTCAGGATCTTGGTGAAGTGAGCGCGCATGGGCTTGCCCATGTACTCCTCGCCCTTTACTTCTTTGTAGGGTTCGAAGCCGCTGATCGACGTATTTTGCTGCTTTGCTTGGGTGGGCATGAAATGGACCGCCTCTACTCTTGTAATCCATTGCGCAGGATTGCTCCATCACCGACACCTGCCGGCCCTGCGGCTGCAAGCGGGCGAACTTACCAGATCAAATCGGGGCGCGCTACTCCCGGATGTCGAGGTAGTGGCCCCAAGGGCTTGCAAATGATTGCAAAGCCTTGTCTGGCGGCGTTGGAGACCTGATCAATTATTGATTTTAGTCAAACCTGGGGTACACGCTTAAGTCGTTTACGGTCAGGGTTATAACGCCTCTGACCGCTTTAGGTTCTCGCTCGTTCCGGCGCTTGGGTAGAATCGATTCTTTTCTCCGTTGTAAGGAAGGCTAATGGCTCAGTCCTACAGTGCCCGCAGTCGCGCGATCGAACCTTTCCATGTCATGGCGCTGCTGGCGCGGGCCAATGAATTGCAGGCAGCGGGTCACGATGTGATCCACCTGGAAATCGGCGAGCCGGACTTCACCACCGCCGAGCCGATCATCCAGGCCGGCCAGGCGGCACTGACGGCAGGGAAGACTCGTTATACGGCAGCGCGCGGCATCCCCGAGTTACGCGAAGCGATCTCGAATTTCTATCAACAACGTTACAGTTTGAACATTGATCCGCAGCGAATCCTCATCACGCCCGGCGGTTCCGGTGCGCTGTTGCTGGCCAGTGCCTTGCTGGTGGATCCGGGCAAACACTGGCTGCTGGCGGACCCGGGTTACCCCTGCAACCGGCATTTTCTGCGGTTGGTCGAAGGCGCCGCGCAACTGGTGCCGGTCGGCCCGGACGTGCGTTATCAACTGACGCCGGATCTGGTGGCGCGTCATTGGGATCAGGACAGCGTCGGCGCCTTGGTGGCCTCGCCTGCCAACCCTACCGGGACCATCCTGACTCGCGATGAACTGGCAGGTTTGTCGGCTGCGATCAAGGAGCGCCAAGGTCATCTGGTGGTGGACGAGATCTACCATGGCCTGACTTATGGCACTGATGCCGCCAGTGTTCTGGAAGTCGATGACGGCGCCTTTGTCCTGAATAGTTTTTCCAAGTATTTCGGCATGACCGGTTGGCGCCTGGGTTGGCTGGTCGCGCCTGAAGCAGCCGTCGGCGAACTGGAAAAACTCGCGCAAAATCTCTACATCAGCGCCCCGAGCATGGCCCAGCACGCCGCACTGGCCTGCTTCGAACCGGCCACGATCAGCATCCTGGAAGAACGTCGCGCCGAATTCGGGCGTCGTCGGGATTTCCTGTTGCCGGCCCTGCGAGAACTGGGTTTCGGCATCGCCGTCGAACCGGAAGGCGCATTCTATTTGTACGCCGATATCAGCAAGTTCGGCGGCGATGCCTTCGCGTTCTGCCGACATTTTCTCGAAACCGAGTACGTGGCAATTACCCCGGGCCTGGACTTCGGGCGCTATCAGGCCGGGCATCACGTGCGTTTTGCGTACACCCAAAGCCTGCCGCGCCTGGAAGAAGCGGTCGAGCGGATCGCTCGTGGTTTGCGGAGCTGGCAAGGCTGATGCGTTTTCATCCTCCCCTCGAAGAAGGTCGCCTGATCCGCCGCTACAAGCGTTTTCTCGCCGATATCGAAACCGTTGGCGGCGAATTGCTGACCATCCATTGTCCGAACACGGGTTCGATGCTCAATTGCCAGGTGGAAGGCGGGCAGGTGTGGTTCAGCCGCTCCAACGACCCGAAACGCAAATTGCCAGGCACCTGGGAAATCGGCGAAACCCCACAGGGCCGGCTGTTTTGCGTGAACACCGGGCGCGCCAACGGGTTGATCGAAGAGGCGTTGCGGGCGGGCGTGATTACCGAGCTGAACGGCTTCACCGAGTTGAAACGCGAAGTGGCCTACGGGCAGGAAAGCAGCCGCATCGATTTCCGTCTCGAATACCCGAGCGGGCCGGCGTATGTAGAAGTCAAAAGCGTGACCCTGGGCTTCGACGGTACATCAGTGGCGGCGTTTCCCGATGCAGTGACGCAGCGGGGCGCCAAGCATTTGCGGGAGCTGGCACATCTGGCTCGGGACGGCATTCGCGCTGTGCAGTTGTATTGCGTAAACCTCACGGGGATTGACGCCGTGCGTCCGGCAGAAGAAATCGATTCCGCCTACGCGGCGGCCTTGCGTGAGGCGGTGGCGTGCGGAGTCGAGGTGCTGGCCTATGGCGTGCGATTGACGTACGAAGAAATGGTGGTCGAGCGGCGTCTGGATGTGCTGCTGAACGGCTAAAGGCTGATCCAGATCCCTTGCGCGTCTTCGCGGCAGGCAATGGTGGTGAGGGATTGCCCGGCGCACGGGCCGGCGACGCATTCGCCGTCTTCGATCAGGAACAGTGCGCCGTGGGTGGCGCACTGGATCAGGCTGTTGCTGGGGTCGAGGAACTGGTCGGGTTTCCATTCCAGCCCGACGCCCCGGTGCGGGCAGCGATTGATGTAAACGTACACTTGGCCGCCCCGGCGCACGGCAAAAAGTTTCTGACCGTCGACTTCGAATCCGCGACTGCTGTTGTCAGCCAGTTCGGCACCTGTGCAAAGCAACTTCATGTCTATCCTCAACTCCTGCGGCTCGTGACCGGATGTGTCCGAGCTTGACGTTCAAATGCAAACAATTATCAAATGGCCGCTTCGCCCGTCGGGTGCAGGTGCCGGATGCCGAGGATACTTGGCCTGACATCTCGATGCCTGGGAAAACTTAAAAGGAAGCTGTTTATGCGCCTGAGTACCCGCGTTGCTGCGCTGTGTGTCGGACTCCTCGTCAGCCATCACGCCGCAGCGGCCGAGTTGCCACAGCGTTGGGTCAGTGCCGGCGGCGCCCTGTCCGAGTGGGTGAGCGCGCTGGGCGGTGAGTCGAAACTGGTCGGTGTCGATACCACCAGTCAGCATCCGGAGTCGTTGAAGGCGCTGCCGAGCATCGGTTATCAACGACAACTGTCGGCAGAGGGCATCTTGAGCTTACGCCCGCAGATTCTGGTCGGCACCGAAGAAATGGGGCCGCCGCCGGTGCTGTCGCAGATTCGTAGCGCGGGCGTGCAGGTCGAGTTGTTCTCGGCTCAGCCAGATCTGCCGACGTTGCAGGGCAACCTGACGCATCTGGGCGAGTTGCTCGGTGCTGAAGACCAGGCTGCGCAATTGATCCAGTCTTATCAGCAGCAACTCGAGCAACAGAAGGTTCGGGTCACTCGCGCACAGTTGAAGGAAAAATCGCCGGGGGTGCTGTTGTTGCTGGGTCATGCGGGCGGAAAACCGCTTATTGCCGGCAAGGACACCGCCGCCGATTGGTTGATCCAGCGAGCCGGTGGGCACAATCTGGCAACGCATACCGGCTACAAACCCTTTTCTGTCGAGTCGCTGGTCAGTCTGGACCCCGACGTTCTGGTGTTTGCCGACCGGGCGCTGACCGGCGATGCCGCGCGTGCGGCGTTGTTCAAGGAAAACCCGATTCTGTCCTCGACTCGCGCAGCCAAGGATGGACGCGTCATTGAACTCGATCCGACGTTACTGGTGGGCGGTCTCGGTCCACGGTTGCCCGATGAACTGAAAAAGCTCTCTGACGGTTTCTTTCCCGGTAAAGCCGCCCAATGAGCATTCTGGTTAAACCTCGCACGTTGTTCATTGGTTTAAGCCTGCTTTGTTTAGTGGCTATCTGGTTGTCGTTGGCGCTCGGACCGGTGAGCCTGCCTTTATTCGATACCTTGCGCGCGGCGTTGCGCCTGATCGGCTTGCCCATTGCACCTGACGGGCTGGAGCAGGCCGAGCTGATCCTCGGGCAAATTCGCCTGCCTCGAACCTTGTTGGGCCTGGCGGTGGGTGGCGTGCTGGCGCTTTCCGGCGTGGCGATGCAGGGCTTGTTTCGTAACCCTCTGGCTGATCCTGGGTTGGTAGGCGTGTCCAGCGGTGCTGCACTGGGCGCTGCAATCGCGATTGTCGGTGGTTCAATGTTTGGCGGTCTGCCTGAATCGTTCGGACCTTATTTATTATCGGCGTGCGCATTTCTCGGCGGCTTGGGCGTGACGGCGCTGGTGTATCGGCTGGGTCGGCGCAATGGACAGACCAATGTCGCAACCATGTTGTTGGCCGGTATCGCATTGACTGCGCTGGCCGGCTCGGCAGTGGGACTGTTCACTTATCTGGCCGACGATGCGACCTTGCGCACACTGACCTTCTGGAACCTGGGCAGCCTCAACGGCGCCAGCTATTCGCGGCTCTGGCCGTTACTGCTGGTGAGCGCCGGTGTGGCGCTGTGGTTGCCGCGCCGGGCCAAGGCCCTGAATGCGCTGTTGCTCGGCGAATCCGAGGCTGGTCATTTGGGCATCGACGTCGAAGGGCTCAAGCGCGAATTGGTGTTCTGCACTGCGCTGGGCGTTGGTGCGGCAGTGGCGGCAGCGGGCATGATCGGCTTTGTCGGCCTGGTGGTGCCGCATCTGGTGCGACTGCTCGCCGGTCCTGATCATCGGGTGTTGTTACCGGCCTCGGTGCTGGCGGGTGCCAGTCTCCTGCTGTTTGCCGATCTGGTGGCGCGGCTTGCTTTGGCACCGGCGGAATTGCCGATCGGGATTGTCACGGCCTTCATCGGTGCGCCGTTCTTTCTGTATTTATTGCTCAGAGGGCGTGCCTGATGTTGCGAACCCAGCACCTGCAAATCCGTCGAGGCACCAAGATCGTTTTGACGGACATCACACTTGAGCTCAAGCCAGGCGAAGTGCTTGGCGTCTTGGGCCCAAACGGTGCCGGCAAAAGTACCTTGCTCGGCGCCTTGTGCGGTGAATTGAAGGCTGATCACGGCAGCGTCTGGCTCGATGATCGCGAGTTGAGTCATTGGACCGGCGCGCAGCGAGCCCAGCGACTGGCGGTACTGCCGCAAGTATCGACCTTGGACTTCGCCTTTCGTGTCGAAGAAGTGGTCGGCATGGGGCGGTTGCCTTACCAAAGCGGGCGGGTCCGGGATGACGAGATCGTCGCCGCCGCCTTGCACGCAGCCGATGCGGAGCACTTGAGTGGTCGCAGCTATCTGGCCCTGTCCGGCGGCGAGCGTCAGCGGGTGCATTTGGCGCGGGTGCTGGCGCAGCTCTGGCCAGGCGAAGCGGGGCAAACGCTGTTGCTCGATGAGCCGACCTCGATGCTCGATCCGCTGCACCAGCACACCACCCTGCAAGCGGTGCGCGAATTCGCCGATCACGGCGCTGCGGTGCTGGTGATCCTGCATGATCTGAATCTGGCGGCACGCTATTGTGATCGCCTGTTGCTGCTCGAAGGTGGGCGACCGGTGGCGCTTGATACACCGGAGCAGGTATTGCGTCCGGGACCACTCAAAGCTGTGTTCGGGCTGGAAGTATTGGTGCAGCAGCACCCGGAACGTGGGCATCCGCTGATCATCGCCCGCTGAGCATTTCATCGAGGTGAGAACATGCGTGTGATTTTGCTGTTGGCGGTGCTGGTCCTGGGTGGCTGTCAGCACCTCTCGAACCCGCCGCCGGTCACCGGTGAGATTCGTGACCTGCGCAGCGGTCAGGTCCTGACACCTCGGGAGCTGGTCGCACGGCTGGCCGAGCCTTCGCGGTTGATCGTCGGCGAGCAGCATGACAATCGTGATCACCATCAACTGCAATTGTGGTTGTTGCAGGCGCTGGGCGAACGTCGACCCCAGGGCAGCCTGTTGCTGGAAATGCTTACGCCGGATCAACAACCGCGCATTGATGAAGTTCGCCGCGCCTCTACGCTGCCCGCAGATTTGCCTGGCGCGTTGAACTGGCAGTCGGGGTGGGACTGGAATCTGTACGGACCGATCGTGGGTTTTGCGCTGACTCAACCGTACCCGCTGCTGGCGGCCAATCTGGATAATCTTGAAATCCGTACCGTCTATGCCAAGCCACCGACATTGAGCGGTTCGCGTTCCAACGCTGCTTCGGTCAAGGATGAGTTGCTGGCACAGATCAACGACTCCCATTGCGGCTTGCTGCCCACCTCACAAATGCCCGCGATGCTGGCGGTCCAGCAGCAACGTGATCGGCGGATGGCTGAGCGTTTGCTGTCGGCACCGACGCCTTCGCTGCTGTTTGCCGGCGCCTATCATGCGCGCAAGGATGTTGGCGTGCCGATCCACGTGCTTGATCTTGGAGAGCCGCAATCACCGACGGTTTTGATGCTGGCGAAGCAGGGCGGTGAGGTAACACCGGCCATGGCTGATTACGTCTGGTATACGCCCGCCACGCCGGCTCAGGATTACTGTGCAGAAATGCGTAAGCAGTTCGGTCAGTAAACGACCACTTTTTCACAGGCAAAAAAAGACCCGACAAGAGTCGGGTCAAATAACCGTGATTAGCCTGATGAGGAGATATCTGAGAGTCCGAACCAAGGGCTTTTCAAATATCGACCAGTCTCGCGACCAGTTGTGATAATCATAGCGATTCTCATTACCAAGTCAACCGCTGTTTTTTGATTTCTTTGAAATCCTCCATCCTCTTGCTGAATAGCCCCGAAATCATTGCGCTTCAGGCGGTAATCCTGAGGCGAAATCTGCCTGTTCAATTCTTGTGACGTGACGAGATGGCTTCCAGTTGTTTGTTCAAGGCTTCTTTGCGATCAGCCGGAATGTCATTCCAGTGCACGTCCATCAGTGCGCCTTCGATCGCATACAACAACACCTTGGACGCCCGGAACCCGCGCGTACGCACGGCCCGATAAGCATCCACCGCCCCGAGGCGACGCAAGTCCGAGGCGCTGTGGATGCCCACGGCATGCAGCCACTGCGCCGACGTCTTGCCAAGATTCTTCAGGTGTTGCAGTTCATCATTCATCAAGCCTCCTTGCGACGGCCGATCGGTGCGTGGGCGAGCCTCTCAGGAGTGTAGCCATCAGTAGGAAAAGCGTGATTGTTTGGTCGGTTTCGACGCAAAAGCTTCTAAGAGCAATACTCAAAGAGCCGCGTAACGGTCTGCGGGAGCAGTAGGGGGAAGCGCAGGAATCAACTTTCGCGACAAAAAATCCAGCGTCCAGCGCAAAGCGGGGGCGCTGGACTTGTCAGGAAGAACGTCGTTTTTAGCGGGTGCGATAACGCAGGCGAGTACCGAAATTCATCGACATCAGGATCTCGTCAGCGCTCAGTTCTGGCGGAAAGTAAGCGCCGGAGATCTGTGCGTGAGCCAGGCTTGCGCCTTCCAGGCATGCGTTGCGGAAGTCGATACCGCGCAAATCGGCGGAGCGGAAATAGGCATCGGTAAAGTCGACGCCATCGGCATTCAACTCACGCAGATCGAGGCCACGAAAATCGCCGCCGACCATGTCGACAGAGGCGTGACCGGCACGTTCGGCATTGAAGCCTGCGATGTCGTCTTTGTGCAGCAAGGCATAAAGCGGGGTGTCGAGAAGTTTCGGCTGGCTCATGTCGCATCACCTGATGGTTTTATGACGCCAGTATAGTGCCACTATTTGGCAGCCGTGAAGCCGGCGAGGGCTCCACGGCTGAAATAGTTTTTTACAGGCCTGGCATGCGCTGGCGAATCTGCGCAACGACGGTATCGAGCGTTCCACTTTCATTGGTCTGGACACGTTTGCTGCACAGAATCTCGGCAGGCGTCAGGGCTTCGCGACTGGCTTGCTGCGCGGCGATGACAGCCAGGTTGGCGTCGGACGGATCCTTTTTGTCTGCCTGACGCAAGGCCAGCCAGCTTTCGATGACGGCTTGTGGTGCATTGCAATCGAGGATCAGGAACGGTGCGCCGGTGGCCTCGGCGATTTTCGCCGCGCCGTCGCGCTGGTCGCGTTTGAGGTACGTCGCATCAATGACCACCGGGAAACCGGCGCGCAGGATGACTGCGGCAATCTCATGCAAGCGGCTGTAAGTGGCGGCGCTGGCGTCGGCACTATAAATGCCGGCCTGCGGGTCATTCGCTACGGTTTGCTCGCCGAACAGGCGCTTGCGTTCAACATCCGAACGCAGGCGAATGGCGCCCAGCGCTTCCACCAGACGCATGGCCACGTGGCTCTTGCCGACGGCAGAAACGCCGTGGGTAATCGCCATGAAGCGCGAAGGAATGGTGCTGTAGCTTTCCGCCAGGTTGGCGTAGTTGCGGTACTGGCGCAGGGTGGTGGCGCGTTGCACCGGGTCGGCCTCGGCCGGCATGCTGAACAGGCTGACCTTGGCGCGAACCAGGGCGCGGTAGGCTTTATAGAAGTTCAGCAGTTCAAGGCCCTGATAGTCGCCGGTCAGTTCCAGGTACTGGCTGATGAAGCGACGTGCCAGGCTTTTCAGGCCGCGGTCTTCCAGGTCCATGGCCAGGAAACCGGTGTCCGCATAAACGTCGGTGAAGCGGAACGGTTCGTTGAACTCTATGCAGTCGAAGATCACGACTTTGCCGTCGATCACGGTGGCGTTGCCCAGGTGGATATCACCGTGGCATTCGCGGATGAAGCCTTCAGTCTTGCGCTGGGCAAACAGCGGCTTGAGGCGTTCGAAGCTGCTTTCGGCCCAGGCTTGCAAAGCATCGAGTTGCAGCAGATCGGCCTTGTCGCTGAGGAACGGACGGATCTGTTCGAAGTTCTGGCGTACCGGCGCCATTACGCTATCGGGGGTGCCGGCTTCGTGTTCGCCAGGCACTTTCGGTGCAGTGAGGTGGAATTGGGCAATCTGCGCGGCCATCTCGTCGATGTGCGCGGTAGTCAACTCGCCGTTGGCTTGCAGGGTGCTGAGCAACTGGCTCTGTGGGAATTGACGCATTTTCAGCGCGAAATCGACAACCGGACCTTCGCCGCCCAGTTGCGGTGCTTCTTCGCTGCCGGTAATCGGCAACACTTCCAGATACAAATCGTTGGTCAGGCGCTGGTTGAGGCGCAGTTCTTCGCCGCAGAAATGCTCGCGAGCGTCGAGGGTGGTGAAGTCGAGGAAGCCGAAATTTACTGGCTTCTTCACTTTATAAGCAAAGGGGCCAGTGAGAATGACCCAGGAGATATGGGTCTCGATGACCTGGAACCCGTCTACCGGATGCGGGTAGAGGGCCGGGTTTTGCAGGGCGGCGATCAGGGACTGGCTCACAGGCGATCCTTCAAAGTCTTGGGAAAATTCACGGCCGCCATTATGGCTGCAAGTCCGCCTGACGCAAACCTCGGAGGGCTCCTGTTGAGTATGAATAAAGTGCGTATAATCCGCCGCCATGACTCGTACTCGATCCCCCCGTACCCCCAAAAAACCACCTTCCAAGGGCTTGAGCCCCTGGCTGGGCTGGGCCCTTAAACTCAGCCTGGTCGGCCTCGTGGTGCTCGCCGGGTTCGCGGTTTATCTCGACGCCGTGGTCCAGGAGAAGTTCTCCGGCAAGCGCTGGACCATCCCGGCCAAGGTGTACGCGCGCCCGCTTGAGCTGTTCACCGGCCAAAAGCTGAGCAAGGAAGACTTCCTTACCGAACTCGATGCCTTGGGCTATCGCCGTGAGGCCGTGAGCAACGGCCCCGGCGCTGCGGCGGTCACCGGCAACACCGTCGACTTGAATACCCGTGGCTTCCAGTTCTATGAAGGCCTGGAAACGGCTCAACCGGTGCGCGTGCGCTTCTCCGGCGACTATGTGGCCGAACTTTCGGCGACCAACGGTTCTAAGCTTTCGGTCGTGCGGTTGGAGCCGCTGCTGATCGGCGGGATTTACCCGAAAAACCTCGAAGATCGCATTCTGATCAAAATCGATCAGGTCCCGCCGTATCTGCTGGAAACCCTGGTGGCTGTCGAAGACCGGGATTTCTATAGCCACTGGGGCGTGTCGCCCAAATCGATTGCCCGCGCCGTGTGGGTCAACACCTCTGGCGGCAAGATGACCCAGGGCGGTAGTACGCTGACCCAGCAGTTGGTGAAGAATTTCTACCTGACCAGCGAACGCAGCCTGACCCGCAAGCTCACCGAAGCCATGATGGCGATGCTGCTTGAGCTGCATTACGACAAACGGGAGATTCTTGAGGCGTACCTCAATGAAGTGTTCGTCGGTCAGGATGGACAGCGCGCGGTGCACGGTTTCGGCCTGGCCAGCCAGTTCTTCTTTGGGCAGCCATTGTCCGAGCTGAAACTGCATCAAGTCGCCATGCTGGTGGGGATGGTCAAGGGGCCGTCTTATTACAACCCGCGCCGCAACCCGGAGCGGGCACTGGAGCGACGCAATCTGGTGCTCGATGTGCTTGAGCAGCAGGGCGTCGCCACCGCCGAACAGGTCGCCGCCGCGAAGAACATGCCACTGGGTGTGACAACTCGCGGCAAGCTGGCGGACAGTTCTTTTCCGGGCTTCCTCGACCTGGTTAAACGTCAGTTGCGCGAAGACTACCGCGACGAAGACTTGACCGAAGAGGGCCTGCGGATCTTCACCAGTTTCGACCCGATCCTGCAGATGAAAGCCGAGGCGTCGGTCAACGACACCTTTAAACGCCTCGCCGGGCGCAAGGGTTCCGATGAGGTTGAAGCGGCGATGGTCGTGACCAACCCGGAAACCGGTGAAGTCCAGGCCATGATTGGCAGCCGTCAGGCGAGTTTCGCCGGCTTCAACCGTGCGCTGGATGCGGTGCGACCGATCGGTTCGTTGATCAAGCCCGCGGTGTATCTGACAGCCCTTGAGAAACCGAGCCAGTACACGCTGACCAGTTGGCTGTCGGACGAATCCTTCTCGATCAAAGGCGCGGATGGTCAGGTCTGGAAACCCCAGAACTACGATCGCCGCTCCCACGGTACGGTGTTCCTGTACCAGGGCCTGGCCCATTCCTACAACCTGTCGACGGCGCGTCTCGGGTTGGCGGTGGGTGTACCGAATGTTCTGAAGACACTGGCGCGCCTGGGTGTCAGTCGCGAGTTTCCGGCGTTCCCTTCGATGTTGCTGGGGGCGGGTGGTTTGACGCCGATCGAAGTGGCGACCATGTATCAGACGCTGGCCAACGGTGGTTTCAATACGCCGATGCGCGGGATTCGTAGTGTACTGACCGCCGAAGGCGAGCCGCTCAAGCGTTATCCGTTCCAGATTGAGCAGCGTTTCGACCCGGCCTCCATTTACCTGATCCAGAGCGCCATGCAGCGGGTCATGCGTGAAGGTACCGGCAGTTCGGTTTATAACGTGCTGCCGAAAACCCTGACCCTGGCGGGTAAAACCGGTACCAGTAACGACTCGCGGGACAGCTGGTTCGCCGGTTTCAGCCAGGACTTGCTGGCAGTAGTCTGGTTGGGACGCGATGACAACGGCAAGACGCCGTTCACCGGTGCCACCGGTGCGTTGCAGGTCTGGACCAGTTTCATGCGCAAGGCCGATCCGCTGCCGCTGGACATGCCGCAGCCGGATAACATTGTTCAGGCCTGGGTCGATTCGCGTACCGGGCAAGGTTCCGAAGGCAGCTGCCCAGGTGCTGTGCAGATGCCGTATATTCGCGGCAGCGAACCGCCTCCCGGCGCTGCGTGCGGTGGCGAAAGCCCTGCATCCGGCGAAACGGTGATGGATTGGGTCAAGGGCTGGATGAATTAAGCAAAGAGGGTTTCAAGTGAACAAGTGGTTGATTCCAGCGGTTACCGCCGTGGCTTTGCTCAGCGGTTGTTCCTCCGTACAGCGCGGTTCGATCCCGGTTGTGGATTCTGGCAGCGCGGTCTCCAACAGTGAGCGAGTGTCGGCCAATGGCGGTTTCCGTCAGACGACGTCAAAACGCCCTGTGCAAGCCCAGACTCAGGCGATTCCACAAGGTGACACCGGTGTCGTCGTGATGGTCCCAGGTGGCGGCGCAGTGGCGTCGGCACCGATCAGCACCGGGCCGATCACGCCGGGCCCGATTACCCCAGGGCCGATCGACACCTCGCCGGTGCAATCGGCACCGATCAATCAGGGCAGCTACAGCATGCCGTCGACGCCGAGCGGGATTCCTTCGTCGAGCTCCGGTGGCTTGTCTGCCGATGAGCAACTGGACGGTCCAGTTCTGGCGTTGTTGACCACTGCTCAGCAGCAACAGGCCGGCGGTGACCTCAACGGTGCGTCCTCCAGTCTCGAGCGCGCCCAGCGTGTTGCACCGCGTGAGCCGCAAGTGCTTTATCGATTGGCTCAGGTGCGCATGGCCCAAGGCGATGCACCTCAGGCTGAACAGTTCGCTCGTCGTGGTCTGACGTTCGCCAATGGTCGTCCGGCGCTTCAGGCCAGCCTGTGGGATTTGATCGCCCAGGCGCGTGAGAAGCAGGGTGATTCCTCCGGTGCTGCACTGGCCCGTCAGAAGGCCAAGGTTTCGCTGTGATGGACGCACGCTTCCCCAAGATTGCCGAGCAGCTATTGTTGATCGAGCGTGAATTGCGGGTTCAGGGTTGGTGGGACGACGTTTCGCCATCCGCTGAGGCGTTATCCAGCGTCGAACCGTTTTCGGTCGATACGCTGGATTTCGAGCAGTGGCTGCAATGGATCTTCTTGCCGCGGATGAAGATCATCCTCGAACAGGATCTGCCGCTGCCCAACGCGTCGGGGATTCAGGAGATGGCCGAAATGGTCTTCGCCTCCCGCAATGTCCAGGGTAAGGATCGGCAGTTGCAGGTCCTGCTCAAAGAATTCGATCTGCTGATCACCGCCTCTCGCTGACTCCCATCTTCCGTTGTAGGCGTTTTGTAGCAGCTGTCGAGTGAAACGAGGCTGCGATCTTTTGACTTTGCTTTTTTACAAACAAAATCAAAAGATCGCAGACTCGTTTCACTCGACAGCGCCTACAGATGCCTATTGGCAGTTTTCCCCAATCTGTTTCTGAGCTTCGGTTGTGCGTTCCTGACGTTGCTCGTCGGTCAGGCGGCGCAGCTCACCGTCGACATCCTCCCGCAATCGCGGATTGTTTTGCAGCTGGGCCAGGTTCGTTCGCGCCTGCTCGCAAAACACCTTCAGCTGGGCCTGCTGCTCGGCGACCTGTTTTTTTACTGTGTTGTCGATGGCCTGTTGATCGCCAATCGCTGTGCTACGCGTTGGCACGGCGGGTTTGCCGGCAGACGGGGAGGGCGTCACCACCGTGGCGGCCTCCTGGCCTTGCGGCGGTTGCGCGTCGAAGTGAGTAACGCCTTGGGCGTCGACCCATTTGTAGATCTGACCGGCCATACACAAAGGGCTGATCAGCAAAGTGACGATGAAGAACGTTCGCATGCCATTTCCTTGCCAGAGTTGCGCAATTGAAGCTAACACAGTTGCTGTTTAGCGGTTTTTTCTTGCTTTCTCATGTGCTTACTTCAATAAAGCACATAGACGGCTTGACTTGCAGGGGACGAAACAGAAGAATCCAAAGTCCGCTGTAGAGGGACTGCCAGAAGCAGACCCACTCAGCAGATCATGAGGCGCACATCCGCGCCGACCTGTTACACCCGCAACGCGTTACCTCGCGCTGGGTGGGAAAGGCCCGCAACACTTGGGACGATCCCAATACTTGCTCAGTCAGTGCTGACGTAGTCGGCGACCACCGTCGCTCATGCTCTGCTGAGAAGTAAACCTATTAAGACCCGTCCCCTTTTATGTGGGCGGTATTCTGGCGTTTTAGAGGTGAACAACGTGGAGCTTTTATCTGGCGGTGAGATGCTCGTCCGCTTTTTGCGTGACGAAGGCGTTAAATATATCTATGGGTACCCTGGTGGTGCCGCATTGCATATCTACGACGCACTGTTCAAAGAACCAGCCGTTCAACATATTCTCGTTCGTCATGAGCAGGCTGCCACGCACATGGCTGACGGCTATGCGCGCGCCACTGGCAAGGCCGGCGTCGTACTGGTGACCTCCGGTCCCGGCGCGACCAACGTCATTACCGGTATTGCCACTGCGTACATGGACTCGATCCCGATGGTGATCCTGACCGCCCAGGTGCCTAGCACCATGGTCGGTACCGATGCCTTCCAGGAAACCGACATGATCGGTATCTCCCGGCCGATCGTGAAACACAGTTTCATGATCAAGCATGCTTCGGAAATCCCGGAAGTCATGAAAAAGGCGTTCTACCTGGCGCAATCCGGTCGTCCTGGTCCTGTCGTTGTCGACATCCCGAAAGACATGACCAACCCGGCCGAGAAGTTCGAATACATCTTCCCGAAAAAAGCCAAGCTGCGTTCCTACAGCCCGGCGGTTCGTGGCCACTCGGGCCAGATCCGCAAAGCGGTGGAAATGCTGTTGGCGGCCAAGCGGCCGATCATCTATGCCGGCGGCGGCGTCATTCTGGGCAACGGCTCCGCGCCATTGACCGAACTGGCTCAACTGTTGAACGTGCCGGTCACCAATACCTTGATGGGCCTCGGCGCCTATCCGGGCAGCGACCGTCAGTTCCTCGGCATGCTCGGTATGCACGGCAGCTACACCGCCAACCTGGCGATGCACCATGCGGACGTGATCATGGCCGTGGGCGCGCGTTTCGATGACCGTGTTATCAACGGTGCATCGAAATTCTGCCCAAGCGCCAAGATCATCCACATCGATATCGACCCGGCTTCGATCTCCAAAACCATCAAGGCCGACGTTCCTATCGTTGGTCCGGTGGAAAGCGTATTGACCGAAATGGTCGCTACCTTCAAGGAAATCGGCGAAACCCCTAACAAGGATTCGGTTGCTGCCTGGTGGAAGCAGGTTGAAGAGTGGCGCGGTGATCGCGACATGTTCCCTTACAACAAAGGGGACGGCAGCATCATCAAGCCGCAGACCGTTATCGAAACCCTGCACGAAGTGACCAAGGGCGACGCCTACATTGCTTCGGACGTGGGTCAGCACCAGATGTTCGCGGCCCAGTACTACCGCTTCAACAAGCCTAATCGCTGGATCAACTCCGGCGGCCTGGGCACGATGGGCTTCGGTTTCCCGGCAGCAATGGGCGTGAAACTGAGCTTCCCGGAAGCCGATGTGGCTTGCGTGACCGGTGAAGGCAGCATCCAGATGAACATCCAGGAGCTGTCCACTTGCCTGCAACATGACCTGCCGGTGAAGATCATCCTGCTCAACAACGGCGTGCTCGGCATGGTCCGTCAGTGGCAGGACATGAGCTACGGCGCACGTCACTCGCACTCCTACATGGAATCGTTGCCGGACTTCGTCAAGTTGGCCGAAGCCTACGGTCACGTCGGTATGCGCATCACGGACTTGAAGGATTTGAAGCCGATGATGGAGCAGGCATTCGCGATGAAGGATCGTCTGGTGTTCATCGACATCAAGGTCGACGCCGGCGAACACGTCTACCCGATGCAGATCAAAGACGGCTCCATGCGTGATATGTGGCTGAGCAAGACGGAGCGTACTTAATCATGCGACATATTATTTCCCTGCTTCTGGAAAACGAACCCGGCGCTCTGTCTCGTGTAGTCGGCCTGTTCTCGCAGCGCAACTACAACATTGAAAGCCTGACTGTGGCACCCACGGAAGACCCGACCTTGTCGCGTCTGACGCTGACCACTGTCGGCCACGATGAAATCATCGAGCAGATCACCAAGAACCTGAACAAGCTGATCGAAGTGGTCAAACTGGTCGACCTGTCGGAGAGTGCTCACATCGAGCGCGAACTGATGCTGGTCAAGGTCAAGGCCACCGGCGCCCAGCGCGCCGAGATCAAGCGCACCACCGATATTTACCGTGGGCAGATCGTCGATGTCAGCGCTAGCGTGTATACCGTTCAATTGACCGGTACCAGCGACAAGCTCGACAGCTTCATTCAGTCCATTGGCACCGCCTCGATCCTGGAAACCGTCCGTAGCGGCGTCACCGGTATCGCTCGCGGCGACAAAGTACTCAGCATCTAAACCAAATTAGCGAACGGCCTGAACGGCCTGGATATATAGGGGAATTTCATGAAAGTTTATTACGAAAAAGACTGCGACCTGTCGATCATCCAGGGCAAGAAAGTTGCCATCATCGGTTACGGCTCCCAGGGTCACGCTCAAGCGTGCAACCTGAAAGACTCCGGCGTTGACGTTACTGTCGGTCTGCGCAAAGGTTCGGCCACTGTTGCCAAAGCCGAAGCTCATGGCCTGAAAGTGACCGACGTTGCTTCCGCTGTTGCGGCTGCCGACCTGGTCATGATCCTGACCCCGGACGAGTTCCAGTCTGCCCTGTACAAGAACGAAATCGAGCCGAACATCAAGAAAGGCGCCACCCTGGCCTTCTCCCACGGCTTCGCGATCCACTACAACCAGGTTGTTCCGCGCGCTGACCTCGACGTGATCATGATCGCGCCGAAAGCACCGGGCCACACCGTGCGTTCCGAATTCGTCAAAGGCGGCGGTATCCCTGACCTGATCGCTATCTATCAGGATGCTTCGGGCAACGCCAAGAACGTTGCACTGTCCTACGCCGCTGGCGTTGGTGGCGGTCGTACCGGCATCATCGAAACCACCTTCAAGGACGAGACCGAAACCGACCTGTTCGGCGAACAAGCTGTTCTGTGCGGCGGTACCGTTGAACTGGTCAAAGCCGGTTTCGAAACCCTGGTTGAAGCTGGCTACGCGCCGGAAATGGCCTACTTCGAATGCCTGCACGAACTGAAGCTGATCGTTGACCTCATGTACGAAGGCGGTATCGCCAACATGAACTACTCGATCTCCAACAACGCCGAATACGGCGAGTACGTGACCGGTCCGGAAGTGATCAACGCCGAGTCCCGTCAGGCCATGCGCAACGCCCTGAAACGTATTCAGGACGGCGAATACGCCAAAATGTTCATCAGCGAAGGTGCAACCGGCTACCCTTCGATGACCGCCAAGCGTCGCAACAACGCCGCTCACGGTATCGAGATCATCGGCGAGCAACTGCGCTCCATGATGCCGTGGATCGGTGCCAACAAGATCGTCGACAAAGCTAAAAACTAAGTCGCGCACTTGTACGAAAAACGCGGCTTAGGCCGCGTTTTTTCGTTTGGGTAGCCGGTTCTGGTATAAAGCTGCATCGTTTGCGGCCGAACCGTCGTCCCAGACACCTGTCGAAACTTTCCACCCCGTTGCAAGGTATTGTCCATGAGCGAACGTCCCGAAGAGCCAAACAAGGCTTCTGACGCCGAAAGCCTGCTGCCCATCGATGAGCACATCGAGGAAGGGCATGACGCTGAAGGCCGTAAAGTCCGGCATCGTGGTATCTATCTTCTGCCGAATCTGTTCACCACTGCGAACCTGTTCGCAGGGTTTTATTCCATCATCAGCTCGATGAGCGCCCAGAGTGCCTTGAGTGCCGGTGATTCGATTGGCGCGAGCAAGTATTTCGCGTTTGCCGCGATCGCGATTTTCGTCGCCATGGTGCTCGACGGCCTTGATGGTCGCGTTGCCCGCATGACCAATACCCAGAGTGCGTTCGGTGCCGAGTACGATTCGTTGTCGGACATGGTCGCCTTTGGTGTTGCGCCGGCATTGCTGGCGTTTGGCTGGGCCTTGGGCGACATGGGCAAGGTCGGCTGGATGGTTGCCTTCATCTATGTCGCGGGTGCGGCGCTGCGTCTGGCGCGCTTCAATACTCAAGTCGGCACCGCGGACAAGCGCTACTTCATCGGTCTGGCCAGTCCGGCTGCTGCTGGTGTGGTGGCGGGGATTGTCTGGGCGTTCAGCGATTACGGCATTCAGGGGTCGAAGATGTCGTTCCTGGTTGCGCTGATGGTTGCCGCCGCCGGCATGCTGATGGTCAGCAACATCAAATACAACAGCTTCAAGGAGCTGGATTTGAAGGGGCGAGTACCCTTTGTCGCGATCCTCGCGGTGGTGCTGGTGTTTGCCGTGGTCTTCAGTGATCCACCGCGTATTCTGCTGCTGGTTTTCCTCGCTTACGCGGCGTCTGGTCCGGTGCAATATCTGTTGCATCTTCGTCGGCACAAAAACGCCGAGTGATGTAATTTCCCTCATACTCCGCAGTCTATTGGTGCATCTGTCCTCCAATGCTGCGGAGTTGCCATGCTGATCAAAGTCTCCAACGCGTCTGACTGTCATGAGTCGGACGTCACGCCTGAATCCTTCTATCTGTCTCGACGCAATCTATTGGGTGCAGCCGCTGCCGGTCTGGCTGTGAGCAGTCTGCCGCGTTGGGTCAGTGCTGATGAAGCCGCTCGTTACGCCGATGTCGAACCGGGCAAGGCGCCTTCATGGTTTGCCGAAAAGCTTCCTTCTACTAAGTGGGGGGCGGTCAACGTCAAGGATGAGGCGATCACGCCTTTCAAGGATGCGACCCACTACAACAACTTCTATGAGTTCGGCACTGATAAAGGCGACCCTGCTGCCAATGCTGGTTCGTTGAAGACTGAGCCTTGGACTGTGGTGGTGGACGGGGAGGTGGGCAAGCCGGGGCGGTATGCGCTGGAAGACTTCATGAAGCCTTATCAGTTGGAGGAGCGGATCTACCGTCTTCGCTGTGTTGAGGCCTGGTCGATGGTCATTCCCTGGATCGGTTTTCCCCTTTCGGCTTTGCTGAAGGAGGTCGAGCCGACGTCGAAGGCTAAGTTCATCCGCTTCGAAACGCTGCAGGATCCGAAAAGCATGCCGGGACAGCGATCCGGTTTTGCCTTGATCGAGTGGCCCTATGTAGAGGGTTTGCGCCTGGACGAAGCGATGAATCCGTTGGCCATTCTTGCGGTGGGCATGTATGGGCGCGAACTGCCGAATCAGAACGGAGCGCCGCTGCGTTTGGTGGTGCCTTGGAAGTACGGCTTCAAGAGCGTCAAATCCATCGTGCGGATCAGCCTGGTCAGCGAACAGCCGAAAACCACCTGGCAGAGCATTGCCGCGGATGAGTATGGTTTCTATGCGAATGTGAATCCTACGGTTGATCATCCGCGCTGGACTCAAGCGCGGGAGCGTCGTTTGCCGAGCGGTCTGTTCAAGCCCAATGTTCGGGACACGCAAATGTTCAACGGCTACTCGGGTGAAGTCGCCTCTCTCTATACAGGGCTCGATCTGCGGAAGAACTACTGATGCGTTATCCGTTTTGGCGAATTGGCGTCTTTATAGCTGCAGCGGTCTGGCCGCTGTTTTGGTTGTATCAGGCCTGGCAGGATGTGTTGGGTCCAGATCCGGGCAAGGTGCTGGTTGATCGGCTAGGGCTGGGGACGCTTGTCCTGCTACTAATAACGTTAAGCATGACGCCTTTGCAGAAACTCACCGGTTGGGCGGGGTGGATTGCCGTACGGCGACAGCTGGGTTTGTGGTGTTTCGCTTATGTGGTTCTGCATTTGAGCGGCTATACGGCGTTCATTCTTGGGTTTGATTGGTCGCAGCTGGGTGTCGAGTTGCGCAAGCGGCCGTACATTATTGTCGGGGCGTTGGGGTTTCTCTGTTTGCTGGCATTGGCGGTGACCTCCAATCGTTATAGTCAGCGACGCCTGGGTGTTCGCTGGAAGAAGCTGCATCGTCTGGTGTATGTCATTCTCGGGCTTGGATTGCTGCATATGTTGTGGATCGTTCGTGCCGATCTGAAGGAGTGGGCTATCTATGCCTCTATCGGGGCGTTCCTATTAGTGCTGCGCGTTCCCCCGATTGCCCGTCGAATCCCGCGTTTAATAGCTAAAAAGGCACCTTCTGCAAGAAAGGCGTAATTAGGGGTTGACGGCAGATTCTGGAAGTCTATAATTCGCCCCACTTCCGGCGCAGTCGAAACGGAAAACTCCTTGGTAAACAAAGAGTTACGCAGTTTTCGGCAGCGAGTTGCTTCAGGTCATCGAAGTCCAGAAGGAGTTGATCAAGCAGGGTTGTAGGGCTTGATTGACGGTTCGATCTTCTCGGTCGAAAGCGGAGAAAAAGAGGTGTTGACAGCAGCGAGTAACGCTGTAGAATTCGCCTCCCGCTAACGAGAGATCGGAAGCGCAAGTGGTTGAAGTTGCAAAGGAAACTTTGAAAACTTCTGAAAATAACCGCTTGACAGCAACAGAGGCTGCTGTAGAATGCGCGCCTCGGTTGAGACGAAAGATCTTAACCAACCGCTCTTTAACAACTGAATCAAGCAATTCGTGTGGGTGCTTGTGGAGTCAGACTGATAGTCAACAAGATTATCAGCATCACAAGTTACTCCGCGAGAAATCAAAGATGTAACCAACGATTGCTGAGCCAAGTTTAGGGTTTCTTAAAAACCCAAAGATGTTTGAACTGAAGAGTTTGATCATGGCTCAGATTGAACGCTGGCGGCAGGCCTAACACATGCAAGTCGAGCGGCAGCACGGGTACTTGTACCTGGTGGCGAGCGGCGGACGGGTGAGTAATGCCTAGGAATCTGCCTGGTAGTGGGGGATAACGCTCGGAAACGGACGCTAATACCGCATACGTCCTACGGGAGAAAGCAGGGGACCTTCGGGCCTTGCGCTATCAGATGAGCCTAGGTCGGATTAGCTAGTTGGTGAGGTAATGGCTCACCAAGGCGACGATCCGTAACTGGTCTGAGAGGATGATCAGTCACACTGGAACTGAGACACGGTCCAGACTCCTACGGGAGGCAGCAGTGGGGAATATTGGACAATGGGCGAAAGCCTGATCCAGCCATGCCGCGTGTGTGAAGAAGGTCTTCGGATTGTAAAGCACTTTAAGTTGGGAGGAAGGGCAGTAAATTAATACTTTGCTGCTTTGACGTTACCGACAGAATAAGCACCGGCTAACTCTGTGCCAGCAGCCGCGGTAATACAGAGGGTGCAAGCGTTAATCGGAATTACTGGGCGTAAAGCGCGCGTAGGTGGTTTGTTAAGTTGGATGTGAAATCCCCGGGCTCAACCTGGGAACTGCATTCAAAACTGACAAGCTAGAGTATGGTAGAGGGTGGTGGAATTTCCTGTGTAGCGGTGAAATGCGTAGATATAGGAAGGAACACCAGTGGCGAAGGCGACCACCTGGACTGATACTGACACTGAGGTGCGAAAGCGTGGGGAGCAAACAGGATTAGATACCCTGGTAGTCCACGCCGTAAACGATGTCAACTAGCCGTTGGGAGCCTTGAGCTCTTAGTGGCGCAGCTAACGCATTAAGTTGACCGCCTGGGGAGTACGGCCGCAAGGTTAAAACTCAAATGAATTGACGGGGGCCCGCACAAGCGGTGGAGCATGTGGTTTAATTCGAAGCAACGCGAAGAACCTTACCAGGCCTTGACATCCAATGAACTTTCCAGAGATGGATTGGTGCCTTCGGGAACATTGAGACAGGTGCTGCATGGCTGTCGTCAGCTCGTGTCGTGAGATGTTGGGTTAAGTCCCGTAACGAGCGCAACCCTTGTCCTTAGTTACCAGCACGTCATGGTGGGCACTCTAAGGAGACTGCCGGTGACAAACCGGAGGAAGGTGGGGATGACGTCAAGTCATCATGGCCCTTACGGCCTGGGCTACACACGTGCTACAATGGTCGGTACAGAGGGTTGCCAAGCCGCGAGGTGGAGCTAATCCCAGAAAACCGATCGTAGTCCGGATCGCAGTCTGCAACTCGACTGCGTGAAGTCGGAATCGCTAGTAATCGCGAATCAGAATGTCGCGGTGAATACGTTCCCGGGCCTTGTACACACCGCCCGTCACACCATGGGAGTGGGTTGCACCAGAAGTAGCTAGTCTAACCTTCGGGAGGACGGTTACCACGGTGTGATTCATGACTGGGGTGAAGTCGTAACAAGGTAGCCGTAGGGGAACCTGCGGCTGGATCACCTCCTTAATCGACGACATCAGCTGCTCCATAAGTTCCCACACGAATTGCTTGATTCATTGAAGAAGACGATAAGAAGCAGCCCTAAGGGTTGTAGCTTGGTTGGTTAGAGCGCACCCCATGCTTTGTGGTAAAGAGCAGGGTGAGGTCGGCCTTATAGCTCGAAATTGGGTCTGTAGCTCAGTTGGTTAGAGCGCACCCCTGATAAGGGTGAGGTCGGCAGTTCGAATCTGCCCAGACCCACCAATTTTGTGTGGGAAACGCCTGTAGAAATACGGGGCCATAGCTCAGCTGGGAGAGCGCCTGCCTTGCACGCAGGAGGTCAACGGTTCGATCCCGTTTGGCTCCACCACTAACTGCTTCTGTTGTTGAAAGCTTAGAAATGAGCATTCCATGGTGACATGGTGAATGTTGATTTCTAGTCTTTGGCTAGATCGTTCTTTAAAAATTTGGGTATGTGATAGAAAGATAGACTGAACGTTACTTTCACTGGTAACGGCTCAGGCTAAGGTAAAATTTGTGAGTTGCTCTTAATTGAGTATTATCGAATTTTCGGCGAATGTCGTCTTCACAGTATAACCAGATTGCTTGGGGTTATATGGTCAAGTGAAGAAGCGCATACGGTGGATGCCTTGGCAGTCAGAGGCGATGAAAGACGTGGTAGCCTGCGAAAAGCTTCGGGGAGTCGGCAAACAGACTTTGATCCGGAGATGTCTGAATGGGGGAACCCAGCCATCATAAGATGGTTATCTTAAGCTGAATACATAGGCTTAAGAGGCGAACCAGGGGAACTGAAACATCTAAGTACCCTGAGGAAAAGAAATCAACCGAGATTCCCTTAGTAGTGGCGAGCGAACGGGGACTAGCCCTTAAGTGGCTTTGAGATTAGCGGAACGCTCTGGAAAGTGCGGCCATAGTGGGTGATAGCCCTGTACGCGAAAATCTCTTAGTCATGAAATCGAGTAGGACGGAGCACGAGAAACTTTGTCTGAATATGGGGGGACCATCCTCCAAGGCTAAATACTACTGACTGACCGATAGTGAACTAGTACCGTGAGGGAAAGGCGAAAAGAACCCCGGAGAGGGGAGTGAAATAGATCCTGAAACCGTATGCGTACAAGCAGTGGGAGCCCACTTTGTTGGGTGACTGCGTACCTTTTGTATAATGGGTCAGCGACTTATTTTCAGTGGCGAGCTTAACCGAATAGGGGAGGCGTAGCGAAAGCGAGTCTTAATAGGGCGTCTAGTCGCTGGGAATAGACCCGAAACCGGGCGATCTATCCATGGGCAGGTTGAAGGTTGGGTAACACTAACTGGAGGACCGAACCGACTACCGTTGAAAAGTTAGCGGATGACCTGTGGATCGGAGTGAAAGGCTAATCAAGCTCGGAGATAGCTGGTTCTCCTCGAAAGCTATTTAGGTAGCGCCTCATGTATCACTGTAGGGGGTAGAGCACTGTTTCGGCTAGGGGGTCATCCCGACTTACCAAACCGATGCAAACTCCGAATACCTACAAGTGCCGAGCATGGGAGACACACGGCGGGTGCTAACGTCCGTCGTGAAAAGGGAAACAACCCAGACCGTCAGCTAAGGTCCCAAAGTTATGGTTAAGTGGGAAACGATGTGGGAAGGCTTAGACAGCTAGGAGGTTGGCTTAGAAGCAGCCACCCTTTAAAGAAAGCGTAATAGCTCACTAGTCGAGTCGGCCTGCGCGGAAGATGTAACGGGGCTCAAACCATACACCGAAGCTACGGGTATCACTTAGGTGATGCGGTAGAGGAGCGTTCTGTAAGCCTGTGAAGGTGAGTTGAGAAGCTTGCTGGAGGTATCAGAAGTGCGAATGCTGACATGAGTAACGACAATGGGTGTGAAAAACACCCACGCCGAAAGACCAAGGTTTCCTGCGCAACGTTAATCGACGCAGGGTTAGTCGGTCCCTAAGGCGAGGCTGAAAAGCGTAGTCGATGGAAAACAGGTTAATATTCCTGTACTTCTGGTTATTGCGATGGAGGGACGGAGAAGGCTAGGCCAGCTTGGCGTTGGTTGTCCAAGTTTAAGGTGGTAGGCTGGAATCTTAGGTAAATCCGGGATTCTAAGGCCGAGAGCTGATGACGAGTGTTCTTTTAGAACACGAAGTGGTTGATGCCATGCTTCCAAGAAAAGCTTCTAAGCTTCAGGTAACCAGGAACCGTACCCCAAACCGACACAGGTGGTTGGGTAGAGAATACCAAGGCGCTTGAGAGAACTCGGGTGAAGGAACTAGGCAAAATGGCACCGTAACTTCGGGAGAAGGTGCGCCGGTGAGGGTGAAGCATTTACTGCGTAAGCCCATGCCGGTCGAAGATACCAGGCCGCTGCGACTGTTTATTAAAAACACAGCACTCTGCAAACACGAAAGTGGACGTATAGGGTGTGACGCCTGCCCGGTGCCGGAAGGTTAATTGATGGGGTTAGCTAACGCGAAGCTCTTGATCGAAGCCCCGGTAAACGGCGGCCGTAACTATAACGGTCCTAAGGTAGCGAAATTCCTTGTCGGGTAAGTTCCGACCTGCACGAATGGCGTAACGATGGCGGCGCTGTCTCCACCCGAGACTCAGTGAAATTGAAATCGCTGTGAAGATGCAGTGTATCCGCGGCTAGACGGAAAGACCCCGTGAACCTTTACTATAGCTTTGCACTGGACTTTGAATTTGCTTGTGTAGGATAGGTGGGAGGCTTTGAAGCGTGGACGCCAGTTCGCGTGGAGCCAACCTTGAAATACCACCCTGGCAACTTTGAGGTTCTAACTCAGGTCCGTTATCCGGATCGAGGACAGTGTATGGTGGGTAGTTTGACTGGGGCGGTCTCCTCCTAAAGAGTAACGGAGGAGTACGAAGGTGCGCTCAGACCGGTCGGAAATCGGTCGTAGAGTATAAAGGCAAAAGCGCGCTTGACTGCGAGACAGACACGTCGAGCAGGTACGAAAGTAGGTCTTAGTGATCCGGTGGTTCTGTATGGAAGGGCCATCGCTCAACGGATAAAAGGTACTCCGGGGATAACAGGCTGATACCGCCCAAGAGTTCATATCGACGGCGGTGTTTGGCACCTCGATGTCGGCTCATCACATCCTGGGGCTGAAGCCGGTCCCAAGGGTATGGCTGTTCGCCATTTAAAGTGGTACGCGAGCTGGGTTTAGAACGTCGTGAGACAGTTCGGTCCCTATCTGCCGTGGACGTTTGAGATTTGAGAGGGGCTGCTCCTAGTACGAGAGGACCGGAGTGGACGAACCTCTGGTGTTCCGGTTGTCACGCCAGTGGCATTGCCGGGTAGCTATGTTCGGAATAGATAACCGCTGAAAGCATCTAAGCGGGAAACTAGCCTCAAGATGAGATCTCACTGGGACCTTGAGTCCCCTGAAGGGCCGTCGAAGACTACGACGTTGATAGGTTGGGTGTGTAAGCGCTGTGAGGCGTTGAGCTAACCAATACTAATTGCCCGTGAGGCTTGACCATATAACACCCAAGCAATTTGACTACTCGAAAGAGCATCAGATTGCGGTGTGTGAAGACGAAACGAACCGAAAGTTCGAGATACTCGCAAAACACCGAAAGCTGTCACATACCCAATTTGCTGAAGCGAGACCAACAGGTCACGACTCAGTACCCGAATTTCTTGACGACCATAGAGCATTGGAACCACCTGATCCCATCCCGAACTCAGCAGTGAAACGATGCATCGCCGATGGTAGTGTGGGGTTTCCCCATGTGAGAGTAGGTCATCGTCAAGATTAAATTCCGAAACCCCAATTGCGCAAGCAGTTGGGGTTTTGTTTTGTCCGCAGGAAAGTACTCCTACAGTTACCACACAAATTTGCACAGTTATTTTCGACTCATAACACTAGAATAGGCCCAACTTTTTCGGAGCCAGATCCCTTATGCCAGATCCGGTTGACACCCCTGGGCTGTCAGAATTACCGCTGGACGATTTGGTGGCGTGCCATGAGTGTGACTTGCTGATGCGCAAACCCGAGCTCGCCCATGGCGAGAAAGCCCTGTGTCCGCGTTGCGGTTACGAGCTCTACGCCCATCGGCACAACGTGGTGCAGCGCAGTCTCGCTTTGGTCATCGCCGCTCTATTGTTGTATATCCCGGCGAACTTTTTACCCATCATGCAGCTCAATCTACTCGGGCAGTCGTCGCAAGACACTGTCTGGACCGGCGTTGTCGGTCTGTTCGATACCGGCATGCAAGGCGTCTCGGTGATTGTGTTCCTGTGCAGTATGGGAATCCCGCTGCTCAAACTGCTCTGCCAGTTGGCCGTGTTGTTGAGCATCCGCTTTGATATCGGACGTAGCTATGGCTTGCTGCTCTACCGTATTTATCACCATCTACGAGACTGGGGAATGCTCGAGGTTTACCTCATGGGCGTACTGGTGGCGATCGTAAAACTGGCAGATATGGCAGCCATTACCGTAGGTCTTGGTTTGGCATGCTTTATAAGTTTGTTGTTGGTCCAGGTCTGGCTGGAGGTTGTGATGTCACCTCATCAGATCTGGCAGGCTTTGTCAGGAGAGGATGCCCATGCGGGCGATTGATGCAGGCATTCTGATTTGCGCCGAATGCCATGAATTGAACAAGCAGGAAGCTGACACCGACGAGCAGACCTGCACCCGTTGCGGTGCGCTGGTGCACGCCCGTCGCCCGAACAGTCTGGTGCGTACCTGGGCGTTGCTGATCACCGCAGCGATTCTGTACATCCCGGCCAACGTACTGCCAATCATGACCGTCAGCTCGCTGGGGCAGGGCGATCCCAGCACCATCATGTCCGGTGTCATCCAATTGGTTCAGCACGGCATGATTCCCATCGCCGCCGTGGTTTTTATTGCCAGTATTCTGGTACCGACGTTCAAGCTCGTGGGCATCGCGCTGCTGCTGTTTTCAGTACAACGCCGCCAGCCGCTCTCGGCACGTCAACGAATCTGGATGTATCGCTTTATCGAGTTCATCGGCCGCTGGTCGATGCTGGACATCTTTGTGATCGCTATCCTGGTGGCGGTTGTGAATTTTGGACGGCTTGCCAGCGTCGAAGCCAATCTTGGCGCCATCGCCTTCGCCAGTGTGGTGATTCTGACGATGCTTGCCGCAGTTACTTTCGATCCCCGACTGATTTGGGATAACACGGAGTCGGACGACGACCATGACTGATTTGCCTACAGCTAAAACCCGACCGGCCTCGAACTGGTCTGCCATCTGGGTGTTGCCCCTGATCGCCTTGATCATCGGCGGCTGGCTCGGCTGGCGTGCCTACAGCGAAACCGGCATCGAGATTCAAGTGCGTTTCGAAAGCGGTGAAGGCATTCAGGCCAACAAAACTGAAGTCGTCTACAAAGGCATGTCTGTCGGCAAGGTAAAAACCCTCAAGCTCGATGATGAAGGCAGCTCCAAAGGCGTGATCGCCACCATTGAGATGAACAAGGACGTTGAGCAGTACCTCAAGACCAGCACGCGCTTCTGGCTGGTCAAACCGAGCGTGACCCTGGCCGGTATCACCGGGCTGGAAACCCTCGTGTCGGGTAACTATGTCGCCGTCAGTCCCGGTGAAGGCGAACCCGTTCGCAAGTTCAAGGCACTGGCCGAAGAACCCCCGCTGTCGGACGCTCAACCCGGTCTGCACCTGACGATAAAGGCTGATCGACTCGGGTCGCTGAATCGCGGCAGTCCGGTGTTCTATAAGCAGATCAAAGTCGGGCAGGTTAAAAGCTACTTGCTGTCGCAAGACCAAAGCACTGTCGAACTCAAAGTCTTCATCGAGCCCACCTACGCCAATCTGGTGCGCAAACACACACGTTTCTGGAACGCCAGTGGCATCAGCATCGACGCCAACCTGTCCGGCGTGAAAGTGCGCAGCGAATCGCTTGCCAGCATCGTCGCCGGTGGTATCGCGTTCGCCACGCCGGAGAACCGCAAGGACAGTCCGCCCACCGATCCGAGCCTGCCGTTCCGTCTCTACGAAGACTTCGATGCCGCTGCCGCCGGTATTCGGGTCAAGGTCAAACTGAGCGATTTCGAAGGCTTGCAAGCCGGCCGTACGCCGGTCATGTACAAAGGCATCCAGGTCGGCAACCTGAAAGCCCTGAAGGTCGATCCGGACCTGAATGCCGCCACTGCCGAATTGACCCTTGATCCACTGGCCGAGGATTATCTGGTCGAAGGCACTCAGTTCTGGGTGGTCAAGCCATCGATTTCACTTGCAGGCATCACCGGACTGGAAGCCTTGGTAAAAGGTAACTACATCGCCGTGCGACCGGGCGACAAAGGGGCTGCACCACAACGTGAGTTCGTGGCCAGGCCCAAGGCGCCGCCGCTGGACCTGCGTTCGCCCGGCCTGCACCTGGTGCTTTTCACCGAAAACCTGGGTTCACTGGAAGTCGGCAGTCCGATTCTCTACAAACAGGTCAAGGTCGGTTCGGTGCAGAGCTATCAGTTCTCCAAGAAGAAGAAGCAACTGGTGATCGGTGTCCACATCGAGAAGGAATACGAGGGGCTGGTCAATGCGTCGACACGCTTCTGGAATGCCAGCGGCATCACGCTCACGGGCGGATTGACCGGCGGAATCCAGGTCAAAAGCGAGTCGTTGCAAAGCCTGATGGCCGGCGGTATCGCTTTTGAAACCCCGGAAGCCAAAGCGCCGTTGCAGAAGCGCATTCCGCGGTTCCGTCTGTTCGCCAACCATGAGGAGGCCAATCAGAAAGGCACCGTGGTCACGATCAAGGTCGACCGTGCCGATGGCTTGCGCAGCGGCACCCCCGTGAGATTCAAAGGCCTCGACGTCGGAAAGATCGAAGATGTCGACCTCAGTGATGACCTGCAATCGGTGATGCTCACCGCACGAATCACCGAAGTGCCGGAGCGCATTGCCCGGGTCGGCAGTCAGTTCTGGGTGGTCAAGCCGGAGCTGGGTTTGATCAAGACCTCGAACCTCGAAACGCTGGTCACCGGCCAATATATCGAGGTGCAGCCGGCGCCAAAAAACCTCGGTCCGCAGAAGAACTTCGTCGCCCTGGCCACTCCACCGGAGTCGGCCAAGCAAGAAGCCGGCTTGAGTCTGGTCCTGAGCGCCGCACGCCGTGGTTCGCTGAAGACCGGAGTTCCGGTGACGTATCGCGAGGTCACCGTGGGCAAAGTGACGGGTTATGAATTGGGCCAGACCGCTGATCGTGTGTTGGTACACATCCTGATCGAGCCGAAGTACGCGCCATTGGTGCGCAGCGGCACGCGTTTCTGGAACACCAGCGGTTTTGGTTTTGACTACGGTTTGTTCAAAGGCGCGACGGTACGCACTGAATCCCTGGAAACATTGATTCAGGGCGGCATCGCCTTCGCCACGCCGGATGGTGATCGCATGGGCAGCCCGGCGCGGCCTGAGCAGACGTTCCCGCTGTTCGACAAGTTTGAGGATGAGTGGCTGACTTGGGCGCCGAAAATCGCAATAGGCAAGTAAGCAGGAAACTGATTGGGCGTCCGTGATGACGCCTTCGCGGGCAAGCCCGCTCCCACAGGAAGTGGCGGTGTACATGGAATCTGTGCTCAACCTAGAACCCTGTGGGAGCGGGCTTGCCCGCGAAGAGGCCCTAAAATGCACTGAAAGCCTAAAAGACATGACTATGAAAAAGGCCGCGATCCATTTGGATCGCGGCCTTTTTTATTGCTCTGAATTAAGTCAAATCAAACCGCATCCAGCTCCGGCTCATCCGCTTCAACGTTAACCACAGCCTTCACCTCATCGTGACGACGAATGTACTTCCAGTCCGCCTCATCGATGTAAATCCCGTTCGGTCCGCTGCCACCTTCCAAGTCAATCGCCACACTGGCGCAGACCTGAGGCTTCACACTCGCCAGGATCGGCACGAAGCCCAGTTGCAGGCTGGTTTCCAGCAACGCTGCCTGGTTCTTCTCGTCGATGTCCGCCGCCTCGTCGAGGTAATACGGCAGGCGCACGCGACCGGCCTGGTCGCGGTCCATCAAGTGCAGCAACAAGTACATGTTGGTCAGCGCCTTGATGGTCATCGTCGTGCCGTTGGAGGCCGCGCCGTCGATGTCGGTGTGGATCACCGGTTGACCATTGACCTTGGTGATCTCGAACGCCAGCTCGAACAAATCCTTGAGACCCAGCTGGTTGTGGTTCGCCGCCACCAGCCGCGCCAGGTATTCCTTGGCTTCTTCGTTCTTGTTGTCCTGATCGGCGCTTTGGCTCAGGTCGAAGACAGAGAGGGTTTCGCCTTCTTCGTACTGGCCGGCGCTGTGGATGATCTGGTCGATGTGCTTGAGCGCTTCCTTGTTCGGCGCGAGCACGATGCGGAAGCTCTGCAGGTTGGAGACCTGACGCTTGTTGATCTCACGGTTGAACAGCGCCAATTGATGCTCAAGGCTGTCGTAGTCGCTGCGGATGTTACGCAGGGTCCGGGCGATGTCGGTCACCGCCGCACGACGCGCCTTGCCAAGGGTCAGGGCTTCGTCGGTGCGGTGCGCATACGCGTTGATCAGCAGTTGCAGGCGACGTTCCATATCGTCTTCGCTGTCGAACTTGGCCACGCCTTTGAGGCGGACCTGAGCGTACAGCGCCTCGATCTGGCCATCGCTGCGCTGCAAGCCCTGCCAGCTGTCCTGATAGTCGTTGAGCAGCGGCAGGAGGTTGTCCATGGAATCGTCGATCGGGTCCATGAATGGCGTGCCGAACGGCATGTCAGCCGGCAGCAACTGGCGGCGGCGCAGGGCGTCGTCGAGGGTGCGTTGCTTGGCTTCCATGTCGCCGATCTGCCGCCCAACCAGTTGCAGCTTGGCCGACAGCTGCTGGACGCGCTCGGTGAAGGCGTCGCTGGAACGCTTCAATTCTTCCTGAGCCGCTTCCATCTGCGCCAATTGCTCAAGCTTGTCGTCCTCCTCGGCGCTCAGGGTTTGCGCGCGACGGAAATCTTCCAGGGCTTTCTGCGCATCCAGTACTTGCTGATACAGCGCTTCGGTCTGGGTCTTGCTCGCGGCGCGGTCGGCGACCACGGCCGCTTGGGTTTTCAGTTGCTTGAGTTCTTTTTCCAGACGCTCTTTCTGATCGCGCAATGCGGCGCGGTCAGCCAGGGCTTGCAGCGCTGGAGGCTCGATGTGCGAGATGTCGATGGACAGGCCCGGCACGTCGAAACGCTCACCTTTGAAGCCATCGAGGATCAGCTCCAAAGATTTGACCCACTTGCCGTCCTCGTCCAGCGTAATGCCGTGCTCACCCAGCGGCAGACTGAACAGCGCGCTGTTGAACAGGCGCATCAGGCGCTCGACGTCCTGTTGCGAGAACTCTTCGCGCAGGCGGGCGTAGCTGTTGTTGTCGGCGTGATCGAGTTGCTGCTTCACCGACTTCAGGCGTTTTTCCAGATCCCGCAGACGCTCTTCCAGGTCTTCGGCACTGAACTGTCGCGACTGGGCCAGTGCACCGGCCAGTTCATCGTGAGCGTCCTTGGCCGCCAGCAGTTGCTGCTCCAGGACTTTGACGTCGGTGACCAACGCAAAGCGATGCTTGAGCACCGACAACTCGCCGAGCCAGCGCTGGATGCCGGTGATTTCCCGCTCCAGACGCATCAGCTCCTGAGTGCCGCCGCGCTGATCGTTTTGCAGCGCGTCCTGCTCGTTGCGGTAGTGCTCGGCCTGAATCGTCAGCTCTTCCTTGCGCGCACTGGCGTAGTCCGACCAGGTGCCGAGCAACGAATCGAGCAGCGGAGAGATCCGGTGCAGTTTGCCGCGCAGGATATTGCGCTGGGTCACGCCTGCCGCGAGGGCTTCAACCAACGGGCCGGCGGTGACCAGCGAGTTGTAGTCCTGCTCCATGCGACGTACATCGCGGAACGCTTCTTCGCACGCAGCGATGTAATCGACGCTGCCGGAACGCAGGCTGTGTTCGAAAGCATCGAGGAACAACTGCTTGAGCTTGGCCGCAGTGATTTCGCGCATGTGCAGCAGGTTGATGAACAGCGCGCGGAAGGTCTTCAGGCTCTGCTCGCTGGTGGAACGTAGCGGGATCAGCGTCAGGTCCAGCGGGATCGAGGTGTGACCGCCGACCAGCAAACGACGCAGTTCATCCGGTTTCAGTTCGTAGGCTTTCAGGCCTTCGCGCTCAAGGTTGGTGAACAGCTCTTTCTGGCGCAGGCAGGTGTCGTTCTTCTGGTAATGCGCCAGGTCCAGTTTGCCGGCATAGGCAAAGAACTGGTGACCGAAACCACCGCCGGGGCCGCGACCGACCACGCCGATCACGTGCGGACCGTGTGGCAGCGAGACTTCGACCAGGATGTAACTGGTGTCCGAGGCGAAGTAGAAACGCCGGGATTGTTCCAGGCTGTACTTGCCGAAACTCATGTCCGACATGCGCGCCAGAATCGGGAACTGCAGCGCGTTGATCGACGCGGATTTACCGAGGTTGTTCGCGCCGTAAACCGACAACGGTTCTTCCAGCGGAAACAGGCCGAGGCTGTAACCGGCGGTGTTCAAAAGGGCAAAGCGGCGAATGCCGTAGCGTTCCTTGCTCATGCGTCGGTCTCCTGTTCTTCGGCAATGGCGCGGGCCATGGCGTCTTCTTCGCTTTCTTCTTCGAAGTCGCTCAGATCCAGCGGGTCATCGGTTTGCAGCAGTTTTTCATCGCTGTCGTCATCGATCAGCACCGGAACCGGCAGCGGCAAGACGCTGTGCAGGCTGGCGGCCAGATCGCGGTCCTGCTGAACTGACAGGCAAACGTCAAGGAAACGGTGCATCGGCGGCAGGAAACGGTAGATGCCGTTTTCTTCGCCAGCGAAACCGAGTTGAGTCATGCGGCGCATGATTTTTTCTTCGAGCTCTTCGACGGTCTGCACTTCGGCCTGAATGAACAGGTCGCGGTACTTTTCCAGCAAGGACGGCAGCTCATCACGGCCGAGGCTGCCACCGTCGAGCACGGCGACCGGGTCGCGGCCCTGGTCGGCCAGATGTTCGACGAGGATGAAGGTGAACAGCGCCAGGCGTTGTGCAGTCTTGTTCACCGCCGCCGCCGCGAGGTCCGGCACAAAGTAATAGAAACCACGGGTGTCGCAGACCAACTCATAGCCCAGCGCCCTGAACAGCGTGCGGTACTGGTCCTGGAAGTTCGACAGTTGCGCGTACAGCTCCGGATCGCGGCGGCTGACGTGGTAGCCCTTGAACAGCTCACGAAAGATCGGCGCCAGTTGGGACAGTTCGGATAGATCAAGATGCATGGGGGATGCTCGCAGAATCCTCGGCGGCGGTGTCGCGGGCCGAGAGCAGGGCGAAGGAGCGTAGGCTGACCTGATGCTCATGAGTGTGGTAATCGCGGCGTTCCAGACGCTCGCGTTTGAAGCGTTTTTCCCGCGACAGGCGCGAGAACCAGTAAAGCAATTCGTCAGTGGCGCCGTCCGGTTCCTGCTCCAGCAGCCAGGTCATCAGGTCCGGCATTGGCAGGGCGTCTTCGCAGCGTTCGAGCATTTCGCGAACGGTGCGTGGCGCGCGCGGTGCTTCGCCTTTCTGCGTCTTGTGGGCCTTGGGGAAGCGCGCCGGTTTCGGCTCGAATCGGGCCAGCGCGTACACATAGGCTTCGACCTGACTGGCGCTGCCGAGGAAGGTGCTTTGCGGCCGGGTGAACATCGGCATCGCGGCCTGGGGCACCGCATCGATGCCTTTGCGACGGATGGCCGACAAGGCCAGCGCAGCGCCACGGGTCACGGCGTTGTGACGGCGGGCTTCTTCACGCAGCGGCAGCAGCAGTTCGCGGGCATGACGCAGTGTCAACTGGGCGCTGGTCTGCATCTCGAGGATGCGCGCGTGGGTGCGCAGCAGCATGTCGTCGTCGACCAGATGGCCAAGGCGCTGCTGCTCGGTGAGCATGCGCAGCAGAACGTTTTCGACCTTGCGCACGCCTTGCTCGAAGGCGCCGTCGGCGTTCACCAACTGGATCATCGGTTCGACGTATTCGTCCCAGGTCGCCAGCACTTCGGCGTAACGCTGACGCAGCGGGATCTGCCGGTCGCTGGTCTTGGCGCGTTCGGCGACGGCCACCAGGGCCTGTTCGTCGTTGGCGAGTTTCTTCAGAACGTCGCGCACGCGCATGTCGAGCAGGCGCAATTGACGCGCCAGATCGTGGCCGTCGCGGATGTCGAAGGCGTCCTGGATGTAACCGGCCAGGCGTTCGAGGTGGCGCAAATAGGCTTCGATCTCCAGGCACAAGCCCAGACGGTGCTCACGGCGCAGGTAGGCGAGGAAGTCGTGGATCTGCGCGTTGAGCTCGAAACGGTTCGGGCTTTTCGCCACGGGAACCAGAATGTCGAGGCGGATCCACACGTCCAGCAGGCTGGTGATGTCCTGCGGCGTACTGTCCAGTTGCTGGGCGGCCAGTTGCGTGCGCAGTTCGTTGAGGCTCAAGGTGCCCTGGTCGAAATGCTCGCACAGTGGCTCCAGAAGTGCCCAGTGTTCAGCGAGGGCGCGCAAGACGCGCTTGGGTTCGATCATCGGAATGGCCGGCTGGTTGGCGATTAAAAGCCGCGATTGTACTGCATCGGGACCGATGCGATTCACTCTCGGGACGGGCTGTAGCTGTTTCTAAGGGAAAGAGTATCGATCAAGCGCGGGCGATCTTGAGCGAAGGGCGGTAGAATCATCGCACTTTAGTTATCCACAAGTGGCCGACCTTTGCTAATCGAGTCCCGTCGCCGCGCCTATTTGACCGCCATGCAGGTGGTCAACTGGCTGCCGCGCACCGAATTGCCCTTTGCCGCGCCCTCGCGTCCCGAGTTGCTGGAGCTGCCGGAGCCGCTGGTCGTCGCGCCGGTGGTGCCTTCCTCTGCGCCCGTACCTGCCGCCAAAGCCGTCGCTGAACCGGTAGTGACACCGACGGAGCGGGTCAAGATCGAGGTGCCGCGTCCATCGTTGGCCAGCTCGCGCACGAACGCCAAGGTCGAAGAAGAGGCCGCGCCGGTCGTCGCCAAGGCACCAGTCGTGCCGCCACCGCGTTTCTCCCTGCAATTGCTGCGCGCCGGTCGTTGCCTGCTGTTGGTCGAGTTACCCACAGGCGAAGCGTTCCAGACCCGCGATCCGGCCTATCTGTTGCTTAAGGACATGCTGCGTGCCGCCGGTCTGCCGGACAGCCCGCAGATCATCGGCGAGCCGGTGCGCTGGCCGCTGCTGGTCCGGGGCAACATGGATCAAGGTCCGGAAGCGGCTCGGGACTTCGTGCAAGGGTTCCTCTCGGCCCGATTGGAAGACGCCCCGTGCGTCTGCGTATGGCTGATCGGCCTGCCAGCCGTGCGTTTCGCCGGTGAGGCGAATGCCGAATCCTTCAACCGTGAACTCCAGGTCGAAGGCCTGGGCCCGGTCTGGGCCCTGCCGGGTCTGGAATTATTAATGGAAGAGCCACAGCGTAAGGCTGATGTCTGGCAAGCCATGCGTCGGCTGATGGCGCGCTGGAAAGAATCGAATGAGTGACGCTGTATCGTTCCGCCCGATGACCGAGGCGGACCTCGACGCTGTACTGAAAATCGAATACGCGGCGTACAGTCATCCCTGGACCCGCGGGATCTTTCTCGATGGGCTGGGCAAGTACCAGATCTGGCTGATGTTCGAAGGTTCGCAGCAGGTCGGTCATGGTGTGGTGCAGATCATTCTGGATGAGGCGCACCTGCTGAACATCACCGTCAAGCCGGAGAATCAGGGCCGTGGCCTCGGTTTGACGCTGCTGGAGCATTTGATGTCCCGGGCTTATGACGCCAAGGCGCGGGAGTGTTTCCTTGAAGTGCGCGACAGCAACCGTGGCGCGTTTAGGCTGTATGAGCGGTACGGGTTTAACGAGATCGGGCGACGTCGGGATTATTACCCTGCCGTTGGCGGCCGGGAAGATGCCGTGGTCATGGCCTGCACCTTGGTTGACTGACCCTTCTCAAAAGCATCGCGAGCAGGCTCACTCCCACAGTAGATCTGTGTAGTACACAAATTCTGTGACCAACATAGATCAACTGTGGGAGTGAGACCGGCTTGCCGGCGATGACGTCCTGTCAGGCACTACAAATCAACGATTACCATCCATCGGATCCTGCCGCGCCAGTTCCTCTTCATCCAGGCCATTGCCCCCGCCAATATCGTCCTCATCGACAATGCTCAAATCCCAATCCGCCTGATTGCCTTCACCTGCCTCGTGAGCATCCCGCGCGCCGTCTTCACGGATCAATGTTTCCGGGCTCATGTCATCATCGGTAGATTCATGGTCATCGGTCGAGGCGCCCGTCATGCCTGCTTCACGCACACGCTCACGAGGCATCAGCCGTTCGCGCTCGTTTTCCGGCAGTTCGTCGCCGATTTTCGCGCTGGGTTCTTCCTCGTCGAAATCCAGCTCATTTATAGATCCCATGCGGTCTTCGTTGTCGTCGATGGGCTCGGGTTGCACCGCATCGTACGGACGTCGTGAATCAGTCATGGCAATTCCTCATACTGTGGGCCTTACTAGGGTGGACCCACTGGGCTCCCGAGAATTCCACCGGTCATACTTGCATCAAGCGCGTGACCCCGACGGGCGGTTGTCTGTCAAACCAGCGCATCATTCTTGAGGCTTTACAGCATGAACGAATTACAAGATCTGATTGATAACAACGAACGCTGGGCCGAAGCGATCAAACAGGAAGATCCGGACTTCTTCTCCAAGCTGGCCCGCCAACAGACGCCGGAATACTTGTGGATAGGCTGCTCCGACGCCCGGGTGCCGGCCAACGAGATCGTCGGCATGCTGCCCGGCGACCTGTTCGTCCACCGCAACGTGGCCAACGTGGTGCTGCACACCGACCTCAATTGCCTGTCGGTGATCCAGTACGCGGTCGACGTGCTCAAGGTCAAACACATCCTCGTCACTGGCCACTACGGCTGCGGCGGTGTGCGCGCCTCGATGCAGGATCGCCAGCTGGGCCTGATCGACGGATGGCTGCGCTCGATTCGTGACCTGTACTACGAAAAACGTGAAGAACTGGCCGAGTTGCCGACCGAAGAAGAACGGGTCGACCGTCTCTGCGAGCTCAACGTGATCCAGCAAGTGGCCAACGTCGGCCACACCAGCATTGTGCAAAACGCCTGGCATCGCGGGCAGAACCTGTCGATCCACGGTTGCATCTACGGCATCAAGGACGGTCGCTGGAAAAGCCTGAACACGACCATCAGTGGTTTTGAGCAATTGCCGCCGCAGTACCGACTGCGTCCGGTCGAGACGCTGTAAGGCCGTTCAACAGAGACTGCGCCGACGCCAGTGGTGGTAATACAACTGGCCGTCGGCGTTCGGCGGTTCATCGTATCCGGTGATCCAGCCTCGGCACTCCGGTGACCCGCACTGACAGGCGAACTGGCGCAGCAGTTTGTCTTCGGTCGCGGCGTAATCCATCGTCAGGTTGTCGCCTTTCTTAATGTCCTTCAGTGCCCACAATGACAGTTCGCTCATGTCGAAAAAGACATTGGGGTCGCAGGAGTGCCTCAGCAGCCCGCTGAAGTGTGGGTCATAGACGTGGATGCCAGGCGCCAGTTGCCGGGTATGTCGATGGCGATAAGGCAGGAGATGTCCCGACACGCGGCAGATTCGGCTGATCCGCGGGAAATCGCGCAGGGCCGCAACGGCCACCGTCGCCCCATCGGCGTTGTAGATGATTTCGAAGTCTGCCCGGGAGGGAAATCCGAGGCTCAGCGCAAGCTCTGCGAAGGGATAGATTCCATCTGGAGGTTGCGTAACGGTCCCGTGCAGGGGGTGAGGTTTCATAACGATCCTTGTCGGCAGCGCGTTGCGACTTCCAAAACTGACGATCCTGTCAGCCCTGCAACACAGGGGTATGCCTCAAGATTCTCGCAATTGAAACGACGGGTCTACTGTCAGAACTGACAGGAGGAAAGTGCGCGTTTGCGCGTAAGCATTCGCTCACGCGCAAAGGTGCAGGGGCGATTACAGCGCTGGCACGGTAGATGCCGTCGCAGGCGCCGGGGCTTGCAGCTGTTTAAGCTGCGACTGGATTGGCGTTGTCGCGCACTTGGCCACGGCTTGTTCAGGCGTCAGGTTGCGAATCGAGGTGTAGAACAGCTCGCAGGTTTTTTCTTTTTTGGTCACTTGCCACGTCTGCGTGCAGCTTTTCAGCTGAACGGCAGGGTCGGTCCCCGGTTTGCTGCCCATGCCGGCCTGCCAGCAGGCGGCACTCAAGTCCTGGCCCATGACTTTCAGGCCCGTAGCGTCGGCTTGGGCCTGAGCATCGTCGCCGGTGTAGCTGTCCGGGTTGGCGGCGTACCAGATGTAGCTTGGGTGGTTGGAACCCAGCACCGGCACTTTCAACCCGGCGCTCGGGCTGATCGTGGCCAGACCCAGCACACCAACGGTCGGCCCGTATTGCTGCTTGATCCAGTTACGCACCGGCGCGCCGAACGCGACCATCGGCAACGCAGCACCGCGGGCGTTCTGGCTGACTTCCTTGACCATGGTGGTCTGGTAGTCCTTGAAGTAGTCGTAGACGCCTTCCAGATCCTTGCCTGCACTGGCCGGCGCCGCAATCGGCGCAATGTCGATGATGGTCTGATAGCCCGGCGTCTGATCGGCGGGGATACCGTTGTCCGTCAGCAGCGTGGCCCAGCGATCAGTGGTGGCGGAGCGCAGGTAATCCTGGGCTTGGGTCAGGGAGTAATCCGGCGGGAAATGCAGCAATTCGACACTCTTGCGGTTTTCCAGGGCCATGCCCAACGGCAGGAACAGATTCCAGCTGTAAGCCCACTTGCCATCAACGTTGAGTTTTTTGGCGCCGGTGTAGGCCAGATCACCGGCATTGAGCAGCGCGGCCAACGGTTTTTCATAGCCCTTTGGCACGCCGCTGATGTCGGCGTAAAGCTGATCGTTATCGGTTTTGACCCGCACTTTCGCGGCGCTGTAACCATCGCGTTGCACGCTTTGGGTCAGGTAGTGCTCGACGGTTTGCTCAAGCGTCCAGTTACGGAAGCAGATCACGTTGCAGTTGTTGGGGTAGGCGAACAGCCGGGTGACGCGTTCGGTGCTGCCCAGTTTCAGATCGACATTGGCGTGGGCGGCGGCGCTCAGGGTGAGGGCCGCAAGGGTAAGTCCTGTCAGTTTGAACATGCTCAGATCCTTTTCAGCGTGGGTCCGCGTTGATCGCGGGCAATAGCTACTTAAGCAGATCGGCCGAGAATCGCTCAGCTGAACATCAAATGAGTCAGGTGATAATCCGGGAAATACATCCGGCACACGAAGATGAAGCCGACCATCACCAGCAAAAACCCTAACTGCAACGGACTGAAATGCGCCCAATGCAACGCGGTCAACCATGGGCGCCGAGCGGCCAGTTCAGGATCAAGCTGACCGATACGGCGCTTGTGCAAGAGACCGATCAGCATAAAACCGACATAAGTCGCCATGCCCGGCCAACCCAACAGAAGCCCGAACAGCAGCGTGAGGACGGCTTGTGGAACACCGTGTCGCATCACCAGCCAGCGGGTATCGGGGTTCCAGTGGCGGGGAACCAGGCCTTCGGTCAGCCACAGGTCCTGGACAATGGCATGCGAGATGATCGGCACCCACCAGCTCATGGCGAAACGGAGGAACCAGACCGGAACGCAGGCGAATACCAAAGAGGTGAATATCATTGGGATGCTGATGCTGTAGCCATGGGATTTGTACTGGGCCGGGAAACAAAACAAAAACAGCGCCATTGCGATGCCGGCCCAGACACGCACCCAGGTTTCATCGGTGATGGGGCGCGGCAGATAACGTCGCCAGTGAAAAACATCGGCGTGTGGCAACCGTAAGCGCAATTCCGGGTAACGCCACTTAAGGGTTTGCGCGAGGTCATGACAGGCCTGCCATTCGTTTCGGCCAAAGCCGTCGATCATTTTCTTCTGTTGCCCGGGCTTCATCGGGTTCATCAGCAAATGGGCGGCCTGAACGTCCGCGGCCCATGTCCGGCTGTCTTGCGCCTTGGCCTGCAGGTTTTCGTAGAAGCTTTCCTGATTGCAGCGCGCGATCAATGCCCCCCACGTCGACGCCGGTTCTGGATGAATGCCTTTTTTATCGTCCCAGCCAAACACCTGCCCGACGCGGTCGAACAGCGGCAGGCTCCATTCGGTGTCGTTGAACAGTTGCAGGAGGATTCGCTGCCATTCCTGGCGTCGATCGAACACCTGCAGCCAGGGTTGTGCGGTGTAACGTTTGAGCAGGGTCAGAAACTCACGCTCTTTTTTGTCTTCGAGCAATTCCTGCAACGCCTGCCGATAATCCTGCAGCAAACCGCTGGCGAGGGCGTCTCGCTGCCAATCGGTCATTTTGACGTTTTGCCAGGGCGCGAGCCAATCGAGGTGCTGGACCGCCCAGGCGGCAACCGAATTGCGCAGGCCCGGGTGATCGAAGCACAACTCCAGCAGCAATTTTTCAAACGCCTGGGCACAGTGCTGTTGTTGCGCTTGCGCCCAGCGCTCGGTCAGATTTTGCTCCGAAAGCCCGTCGAGCAGTGCACGCGCTGCCAGTTCGTCCGGCGCGAAGACCGGTTCGTGCAGGGAGTGGGGCGGTGCAAGGTTCAGCGAGCGAAGAGGGGGCGGACTTTCAAGGTTCAAGGGGCGAAGTGGTGGCGGACTTTGAAGACTCAACGGACGCACGTCGAGCACATCGGACCACGCCTGAAGGTCAGTGTGATTCGTCTGCTCGCCAACTTCGGCCGTTGCGACTTCAAGTTCTTCGGCGGCGTATTCGGCCCGCCATTGAGCAACATCCAGCGCTTGCTCATAAGCTTCGCGCAAGCGTTGAAAGCCTTCCGGATCTTCATCGGGCCGGAAGGTTTTCAGCAGTCGCGCATAGCTTCGCTTGATGGTGCGCGCGTCGGCGTCTTCGGGCAGTTCCAGCACAGACCAGCAATCCATGTTGCCGCTCCTTACTGCCAGAGACCGTTGTCCAGCGTGCCCAGTTGCTGGGTCAGTTCGCTGCGCGCTTCACGGATCCGGCGCTCGTCCTGGGAATCAAGCACGTGCTGAAACTGTTTGGCCCAATGACCGATCTGTTCACGCATCTGCCCCAGGCTTTCCTGATAGAGACGCTCAAGACGTGCGGTCAACACCGTGTTGACCTGCTGATCGCGAGGATGAATCTTCAACAGCGCCAGGCCCTCCAGTCGCTGCTGAATCTCCTCGGGTGTGAGCACGCCGGGATTGTTTTCGATGACCAGTGAATGCTTGTCGCCCGTCAGCGGGATGACCACCTGGGCTTCGAGCAAACCGTTGTTGTCGTAGGTGAAACGCACGTCGAGGGCAACTTCACCGGCCTTGCGTTTCGGTACCTTGATGTCCAGTTCGCCCAGCGCCACGTTGTCTTTGACCAGGCGACTTTCGCCCTGAAAGATCTTCAGCAGCACGTGATCCTGATTATCTTGCAGCGTGTACACCGTCTTGACCCGGCTCACCGGCACGATGCTGTTGCGCTCGATGATCGGCAGGTAATGCCCGCTTTCGTATTGCTGGCCGATTTGGGTCGAAGTCTCGATCCCCAATGTGTAGGAACAGACGTCCGTCAGCACCACTTCTTCCAGCGCTGCGGAGCGTGCTTTCAAAGCCGCCTGGATCGCCGCACCGTGGGCCACCACTTCGTCCGGGTCGAGGCTGATCGAAGGGAAACGCCCAAACAGGCCCGCCGCCAGTTTGCGAACCAGTGGCATGCGCGTCGTACCGCCCACCAACAGGATTTCATCGAGATCGCTGACCCGAATGCGCGCGTCTCTCAGGGCCCGCTCGATCGGTGTGCGCAGGCGTTCGAGCAACGGCGTGTAGAGCGTCGCCAGTTGAGATTGGGTGATGGTTTGCGTCCATTGCTGGCCGTCGACCCGCAGGCTGAATTCAGCGCTGCTGTTCTGGCCCAGGGCTTTGCGCACGCGCTCGGCCTCGCGACGCAACGGCTGGGTGATGCTGGCGCGGTCAGGAAAGTTATCGGTGTTGCGATGGTGCTCGAGAAAGTGTTCCAGCAGCACGCTGTCGAAATCTTCACCGCCCAGGAAGTTGTCGCCCGCGCTGGCGCGCACTTCCATGACCCCGTCGAAGAGTTCCAGGATCGACACGTCGAAGGTGCCGCCACCGAGGTCGAAAACCAGGAACGAGGTTTCCTTGTCCCGTTGGTGCAGCCCATACGCCAGCGCCGCCGCGGTCGGCTCGTTGATCAGCTTTTCAACCTTCAAACCCGCCAGTTCACCGGCAATGCGCGTGGCCTTGCGCTGGGCGTCGCTGAAGTAGGCCGGCACGCTGATCACCGCTTCATGCACGGTTTCACCGAAGGCCCGTTCGACGTCTTCCTTCAGGCTTTTGAGTACCAGCGCTGAAAGCTCCTCAGGACGGAATGACCTGTCTCCGAGTCGTACTTCCGTGGCGCTGCCCATGTGCCGCTTGAACAGCGAAGCGGTCTGGCGCGGGTGGGTGTGCAGACGTTCGCGAGCGGCTTGGCCGACCAAAACGCGGCCCTGATCGTCGAGACCGACCACGCTCGGAGTGAGGAACTGGCCGAGGGCATTGGGCACCAACTCGCTGGACTCCCCACGCCAGACGGCGACGAGGCTGTTGGTGGTCCCCAGGTCAATCCCTACGATCATTGCGATGAACTCCCTTTCCGGCCCGCAAAAAGTTGAAACAGATAATATTCGCGCAAGGATATTACCGGAGCAGCGGGGCGGTAAAGGAAAGTAGTGGCACTGAGCTATTATTTGCGACGGGGCGTGGTTTGGCCCGGATGGCGTGGGGTGTGACAGAGGGTTACAAGAGGTGCAGTGTCTACCGTTTCCGAGCACTGCTAGACTGGCACATTACTGGACTTGGCAAAGGTCAACCATGAAACCTTCTACTGCACTGGATCTAAAACGAGCAGCCGTCCGCGAGGCCGTTGGTCGATTTCCTACGTCCAACCCTCGTGTATTTGGTTCCGCGTTACTCGGAACAGATAAAGAGGGGAGTGACCTTGATTTGCTGGTGGACGCTCTCCCCGGGGCCACGCTTTTCGATCTCGGAGGGCTTCAAGTCGAGCTCGAGGATTTGTTGGGGGTCAGTGTTGATCTGCTGACGCCGGGAGATCTCCCGTTGAAATTCCGTCAACAGGTACTCGAGCAGGCTCGTCCCGTATGACTGTTAACCGTCTTGGAGATTACCTTGACCATATGCGGCAAGCCGCGGGCGATGCGCTGGTTTTTGTCGAGGGCTTGAGTAAAGAAGAGTTTTTCGAAGACAAACGTACCCAGCAAGCGGTGATCATGAGCCTCATCATTATTGGTGAAGCAGCTACCAAAGTAATGGATGGCTATTCGGATTTTGCGAGTGAAAACTCACAGGTGCCGTGGCGCAGCATGCGAGGTATGCGCAACCGTATTGCTCACGGCTACTTCGATATCAATCTTGAAGTGGTGTGGGATACCGTTCAGACGGCGTTGCCTGAGTTGTTGAAGGTTTTACCCATCGATCAAACCTGATTGCACCTGCCCCAGCAGGTGCAATCAATTTCGTTTACGGCATCACCGGCGGCGTATACGTCAGTGTCGTCCCCAACGCCCACAGCAGAAACAGCACAAGCGGCGTGTGCACCAGCAGTTGCACGAACGAGAAGCCGATCAAGTCCCGCGCTTTCAGCCCGAGCACGCCCAGCAGCGGCAGCATGTAGAACGGGTTGATCAGGTTCGGCAGGGCTTCAGCCGCGTTGTAGATCTGTACGGCCCAACCCAGGTGGTAGTTCAGGTCGGTGGCCACTTGCATGACGTACGGCGCTTCGATGATCCATTTGCCGCCGCCGGACGGGATGAAGAAACCGAGGATCGCCGAGTAAACGCCCATCAGCACCGCATAGGTGTCGTGGGACGCAATGCTGACGAAAAAGGTCGAGATGTGGTGCGCCAGAGTCTGAGCGTCGGAGCCTTTGACGGTGGTCATCAGCGCGGCGATCGAGCCATAGAGCGGAAACTGGATCAGCACGCCGGTGGTGGTCGGCACCGCGCGGGACACGGCATCGAGGAAGCTGCGCGGGCGCCAGTGCAGCAGCGCGCCGAGCATGATGAACAGGAAGTTGTAAGTGTTCAGGCCCGAGATCGCGCTGATTGCAGGTTTGGTCGAAAACTCGTGGAACAACCATCCCGCCGCCAGCAGCACCAGCAGAATTGTCAGCAGTGGACTGTGTTCCAGCCATTCGCCGGGACGGGTGCGCGGTTGCAGCGGTGGCAGGTTGAAACTCGGGTCGATGCCGCAGGCTTCGGCGTCGCGGGCCGTGTTCGGACCCGGAGCGGTGGCGTAGGCGATGATCAGCGAGATCACGATCAGTGCCAGCAACATGACACCTGACTGCCACAGAAAGATCGTTTGAGTGAACGGAATGACACCGGTGATCGACAGAATCGACGGCGGCAGGCTGGCCGGGTTGGCCTGCAATTGCGCGGCGGACGACGACAAGCCCAATGCCCACACCGCGCCAAGGCCCAGATAGGCCGCAGCACCGGCGGCGCGGTAGTCCATTTTCAGATCGGTGCGGCGGGCGAGGGCGCGCACCAGCAGGCCGCCGAATACCAGCGACAGGCCCCAGTTCAGCAGTGACGCGACCATGGAAATCAGCGCGACCCAGGCCACGGCCGAGCGGCCGTTTTTCGGGATCCGCGCCAAACGGTCGATGAGTTTCACCGCAGGCGGAGAGCTCGCAACCACATAACCGCCGATCACCACGAACGCCATCTGCATGGTGAACGGGATCAGACTCCAGAAACCGTCACCGAAAGCCATCGCAGCATCGGTAGGTTTGGCACCCATGGCCATGGTGGCCACGGCAACGATGATCACCGCCAGCGCGGCAAATACCCAGGAGTCGGGGAACCAGCGTTCGGCAAAACTTGAACAGCGCAGGGCAAAGCGGGCGGAGCGGGTATCTTCGATATCAGCGGCCACGGGAGTACCTCGAATTTTTATGTTTATTGTGGTCTTTGGGGCCGCAAAGGCCCGTCTGGACAGGTGCCAACAGTAAATCAATCGGTCATATTTTGTGACGAAGATTAACCAGTCCGAGACTTTGGTCTAACGGGTTGTCCGTGGGCGCGTTTGCGTAGACCATGGGCGCCTTGGTTTTTTGCCCATGCCAGAGTTCTTTCATGACTGCCGACACCCACTCGCGCCCGGCGCCGTTCAGCCGCTCGGACTACAAGACCCTTGGCCTGGCGGCCCTTGGCGGGGCGCTGGAAATTTACGACTTCATCATTTTCGTATTTTTCGCGCTGACCCTCAGCCAGCTGTTCTTCCCGCCGGACATGCCCGAGTGGCTGCGCTTGCTGCAAAGCTTCGGCATCTTCGTCACCGGTTATCTGGCGCGCCCATTGGGCGGCATTCTGATGGCGCATTTCGCCGACAGGCTGGGGCGCAAGAAGGTCTTTAGCCTGAGCATCCTGATGATGGCGCTGCCGTGCCTGCTGATCGGGATCATGCCGACCTACGCCCAGATCGGTTATTTCGCCCCGCTACTGTTGTTGTTCCTGCGCGTGCTGCAGGGCGCGGCGGTCGGCGGTGAAGTACCGAGTGCCTGGGTGTTCGTCGCCGAGCACGCGCCGGTGGGGCATCGCGGTTATGCCCTTGGCTTCCTGCAGGCCGGGCTGACCTTTGGCTACCTGATCGGCGCCCTGACGGCGACCTTTCTGGCGCAGGCGTTCACCCCGACGGAAATCCTCGATTACGCCTGGCGTTACCCATTCCTGTTGGGCGGCGTGTTCGGGGTGATTGGTGTCTGGCTGCGCCGCTGGCTCAGCGAAACCCCGGTGTTCATGGCCATGCAGGCGCAGCGCGATGCCGCCGTCGAGCTGCCGCTGCGCACCGTCTTGCGTGAACATCGTCTGGCGATATTGCCGGCGATGATCCTCACCTGCGTGCTGACATCGGCGGTGGTGGTGTTCGTGGTCATCACCCCGACCATGATGCAGAAGACTTTCGGCATGACCGCCAGCCATACCTTCGCCTTGAGTGCCTTGGGCATTGTGTTCCTGAACATCGGCTGCGTACTCGCCGGGCTGCTCGTCGATCGCATCGGTGCCTGGCGCACGGTCATGCTCTATAGCTTGCTGCTACCGCTGGGCATCGGCGTGCTCTACACGTGCCTGATCACCGGCGGTCAGTGGATTGGCTTGGCGTACGCGATTGCCGGGCTCGGTTGCGGGGTGGTCGGCGCGGTGCCGTCGGTGATGGTCAGCCTGTTTCCGGCGCGGATTCGCGTCTCGGGGATTTCCTTCACCTACAACATTGCCTACGCGGCATGGGCAAGTATCACACCGTTGTTGCTGATCGGTCTGATGCCGTGGAGTCCGTGGATTTGCGTGATCTTCAGCGCGGTGATGGGGGCGGTGGGCGTGAGCAGCGCGGCGTACTTCGGTGCGCGGATGCCACGGATCGAACGCTGCACGGCCGCCGGCGCGGCATGAATGAAAAGTCCGGCAGGCGTGCCGTAACTATTTTTGTAGGACAACCCTGAAACACTCTTCAGAAAACATCCGCAAGGCCGATGGCTAGGCTGCATGCCGCTTTCTATCCCTGTCCATCGGTGCTTTCCATGTTCAACAAACGCTTGAAGCAGGAGCTGTCGGCTCTTCGCGAAGAACTCTCCAGCCTTCAGCAAGTGAAGGAAAGTCTGGAAAGCGAGATGCTGGTCCTGACCCTGGATCCTGATGGACGGATTCAATCGGTCAACCAGAACTTCCTCGGCGAGATGCTCTACAAGAGCAGCGACCTGATTGGCCGGCACCTCGAAGACATCGTCCCGGCCCATGTGAAATCGGACGAATTCCACCACCGCTTCAGGGCCGCGCTGACCCGTGGCGAGCACTTCGCCGGCGCCGTGCGTTTGTTGCGTGGCAATGGCCAGGAAGCTTGGCTGCGCTCGATAGCACAACCGGTGCGCTCTTCGGAAGGTCGCATCAAGCACTTCTCGATTTACTCCAGCGACCTGACCCGCACCATCGAAGCGTCCCGCGAACATGAAAACCTGATCGGCGCGCTGGTGCGTTCGACGGCGGTCATCGAGTTCGATCTCAGTGGCAACGTGCTGGCGGCCAACGAGCGGTTCCTCAGCGGCATGGGTTACAGCCTGGCGCAGATCAAAGGCAAACATCACCGTGCGTTCTGCGAGCCGGAGGATTACAACAGCGCTGAATACCAGAATTTCTGGCGCCGCCTGAACGCTGGCGAATTCGTCGCGGGCCGTTTCAAGCGTGTGGACAGCCACGGTCGTGTGGTCTGGCTGGAGGCGTCCTACAACCCGGTGGTCGACGCCAACAACACGCTCTACAAAGTGGTGAAGTTCGCCACGGTGATTACCGATCAGGTCAATCAGGAGCAGGCGGTCGCCGAAGCGGCCAACATCGCTTACAGCACCTCCCAGCAAACCGATCAAAGCGCCCAGCGCGGCACCGCCGTGGTGACTCAGGCGGTGGACGTGATGCGCGACCTGGCCAGACACATGCAAACCGCCGGCGAAGGCATCGAAGCGCTGAACGAGCAATCGCTGGTGATTGGCACCATCGTCAAAACCATCAGCGGCATTGCCGAACAGACCAACCTGCTGGCGCTTAACGCGGCCATCGAAGCGGCGCGTGCCGGTGAACAGGGCCGAGGTTTTGCCGTAGTCGCGGACGAAGTCCGGCAGCTGGCTTCGCGCACCAGCCAGGCCACCGATGAAATCGTTGGCGTGGTGCGCCAGAACCAGGACATGGCGCGCAATGCCGTGGCCCTGATGACCGACGGTCAACTCCAGGCAGAGCAAGGCCTGGCGCTGGCGGCGGAGGCGGGCACGGTGATCGTCGAGATCCAGGACGGTGCACAGAAAGTGGTGAACGCGGTTGGGCAGTTTGCCAATCAGTTGTCGACTTGATACCTGACCTCCTGGTGGAAATCGCTACAATCGGCGTTTTCCCCAGGAGCAGCCCTCATGAGCGTTTCCCATCGCCGTCCGGTTCCTTTGTCCAAGGCTTATCGCTTGCTCAATCACGGGCCGACCGTGCTGGTCAGCGCAGCGCATGACGGCCAACGCAATATCATGGCCGCCGCCTGGGCCATGCCGCTGGACTTCGAGCCGCCGAAAATCGCCGTGGTGCTGGACAAGTCCACCTGGACCCGACAACTGCTGGAAGCGTCGGGAACCTTCGTGTTGAACGTTCCCTGCGCCGCCCAGGCCGATATCGCACAGACCGTTGGCTCGACGTCGGGCCTGGAACTGACCCAGGGCCAGGGTCTGGACAAGTTTCAGGTGTACGGCCTGCAGACGTTCAGCGGTGAGTTGATCGACGCTCCGATGCTTGAAGGATGCGTCGCATGGCTCGAATGCCGACTGCTGCCAGAGCCCAATAATCACCAGCAATATGACCTGTTCGTGGCCGAGGTGATTGCCGCTCAGGCCGATGAGCGTGTGTTCAGCGAGGGCCGTTGGCACTTCGAAGGGCACGATGCATTACGCACCTTGCACCATGTGGCTGGCGGGCATTTCCTGACGATCGGCGACCCGGTGGACGGCAAGAACCTGCAGCCGTAAGCCACTTGCCTTTCACACCCACACGTCATTCTGCGCCGTGCGTTCGCCGCCTTCGCTGCCCGTGTTCAGTACACCCTTGGGTTCGATCAACAGCAGTTTCACCTCTTGCACGGCGCAGGGTTTGTGCTCGACTCCCTTCGGCACCACATACATTTCACCCGCGTTCAGCAAAACGTGGCCATCGCGAAAGTCGATGCGCAATTGCCCTTCAAGAACGATGAAGGTTTCGTCGGTATCCAGGTGATCGTGCCAGATGAAATCCCCGAGCAATTTCACAACCTTGAACTGATAGTCGTTCATCTCGGCGATGACTCGAGGGCTCCAGTGCGAGTCGATCCGGGCGATTTTTTCAGCGAAGTTCAGGCTTTGATAAGCGGTCATGACGCAAGCTCTCGTGGTTGATCGTGACTCCACGATAGTCAGCGCGACAGCAGGTTTCTTGTACGATTGTGCGTGGCTCAGCGGCGGTGCATTTTCATCCACCGTGCCGGCGACAGGCCGTAGGTCTTGCTGAATTGCCGGGTCATGTGGCTCTGGTCGGTGAAGCCGGCGATCAGCGCGGCACTGACCAGTGACTGGCCCTGGATCAGCAGGGCGCGGACCAGGTCCAGGCGGCGCATCGTCAGGTATCGATAAGGGCTGGTGCCGAACAACAGGCGAAAATCCCTCGACAGACCCCAGCGATCCCGGCCGCTGTGTTGCGCCAGTTCCTCCAGGGTCACGGTGCGATCCAGGGCGCTGTGGATGAACTCCCGCGCGCGCTCCGCCGCCACGTAGTCGAAGCTTTTGCGTTTACCGGGCGCGCCGGAGACGGTGCTCAAGGCGTGTGCCAGATCGAACAACGCGTCCTGTTCTTCCAGCGGGTCGAGTGGGTCGTCCAGGCTTCGCATCAGCACATCGGTGGCGGCGAACAAGCGTGGATCGGTGGACAGGCCTGTCTTGATAAACGGCAATGGCTGGCCGCCGAGTATCTGTTGGATCAGCGCCGGCTCGATGTACATCATTCGGTAGTGGAAACCGCTGTCGGTGCCGGCCTCGCCATTGTGCAGTTCATCCGGGTGCAGCACCAGGGTGCCGCCCGGCAGGCTGTGACGCCAACCGCCGCGGTACTGAAAGCTCTGCACCCCGGCCAGCGTGCGGCCGATGGCATAGGTGTCGTGGCGATGAAGGTCGTAGCCGTGACCGGCAAAAAACGCCTCGATACGCTCCAGCCCGCCGATATTGGGCGCGCGGTGGAACCAGTCGATGGGAGGCGTGTGCTTGGCCATAGCGTCGTTGTCTTGAACTCAATGCAGAACACGGTAACCCAGTGACCGGCCACCTGTCTGCGGGCCGATAAAACCCATGAGGCTGGTAGAAAACAACGTGTAAATGTTGCAAGGTATCGAGCACTCACTAAAGCCAAGAAGGCGCCTCACACCATGGAAATGAATCCTCTGAGCTACGCTGCACCGCTGTTGTCTCTGGCGCTGTTATGGACGGTCGCGGTAGTGACGCCGGGCCCCAACTTCTTCAATACCGCGCAATTGGCCGCCAGTTGCTCCCGCCGTCATGGCGTGGTGGCCGCATTGGGCGTGGCGACTGGCACCGTGCTCTGGGGACTGGCGGGAGGCTTGGGCATCAAGTCCCTGTTCAGTGCGGCGCCGACGCTGTACTTAAGCTTCAAGATTGCCGGTGGTTGTTACCTGATCTATCTGGGCTTGAAGCAGTTCAAGCGCACTCCGGCGGTGATGCCGGGCGATAGCGTCTCGTTGAACGGGGCGGGACGCACGCTGCTCTCGGCTTATGGTAGGGGCTTTGTCGGCAATATGACCAATCCCAAGGCAGCGCTGTTCGTCGCGACGATTTTCGCCACGGCCATGCCTGCCTCTCCGCCGCCGATGTTGCTCGCGCTGGCCGTGCTGACGATGGCGACCTTGTCGTTCAGTTGGTATTGCAGCGTCGCACTGCTGTTTGCCAGCCGTCGGGTCGCGGGCGCCTATGAGCGTTCGCGCAAATGGCTGGATCGCTTCGCCGGCAGTTGCTATCTGCTGTTCGGCGCGCATCTGGTGGCCAATCGTTGAGGTGTATGGAATGAGCAAACTGCGGGTAGGCATTATTTTTGGTGGCCGTTCGGCGGAGCATGAAGTGTCGCTGCAGTCGGCGAAAAACATTGTCGATGCGCTGGACCGGTCGCGCTTCGAACCGGTGCTGATCGGTATCGACAAGCAAGGCCATTGGCACCTCAACGACCCTTCGAACTTCCTGCTCAACCAGGAAAATCCGGCACTGATCGCCCTCAACCAGTCCAACCTCGAACTGGCCGTGGTGCCGGGCAAGGCCAGTCAGCAATTGATCGAAACATCCGGCCAGGAACTGCTGGGCCACGTCGACGTAATCTTCCCGATCGTGCACGGCACGCTGGGTGAAGACGGCTGCCTGCAAGGCTTGCTGCGCATGGCGGACTTGCCCTTTGTCGGCTCCGACGTGCTCGGCTCTGCAGTCTGCATGGACAAGGACATCAGCAAGCGCCTGCTACGTGACGCCGGGTTGGCGGTCACGCCGTTCGTGACCCTGACACGTGCCAGCGCCGCACGCACCGGGTTCGCCGAGGTCCAGGGCAAACTCGGCCTGCCGCTGTTCGTCAAACCGGCGAATCAGGGGTCGTCGGTGGGCGTGAGCAAGGTCAGCGACGAAGCCGAGTACACGGCGGCAGTGGAACTGGCCCTGGGTTTCGATGAAAAAGTATTGATCGAGTCCGCCGTCAGCGGCCGCGAGATCGAGTGCGCCGTACTCGGCAACGAGGACGCCATCGCCAGCGGGTGTGGCGAGATCGTGGTGCGCAGCGGTTTCTATTCCTACGACAGTAAATACATCGACGCTCAGGCCGCAGAGGTCGTGGTGCCGGCCAACATCAGCATCGAGGCCAGTGAGCGCATCCGTGCCTTGGCGGTCGAGGCGTTTCAAGTGCTGGGCTGTTCCGGGCTGGCGCGGGTCGATGTGTTCCTGACTGACAGCGGCGAAGTGCTGATCAACGAAATCAACTCGTTGCCCGGCTTCACCCGAATCAGCATGTATCCAAAACTCTGGCAGGCCACTGGCATGACCTACAGCGAGCTGGTCAGCCGCTTGATCGATCTGGCGCTGGAAAAGCACAAGGCCCGGCAAGCGTTGAAGATTACTCGCTGAGTGGCGCGCGACTATTCAATCAAGGATGTATGGATGAGCGATTCAACGGTGTACCTGTTTTCCTACGGCACCCTGCAGGACAAAGCCGTGCAACTGGCCAACTTCGGGCGCGAGCTGACCGGCAGTGCCGACGCGATGTTGGGTTACGAGCAGTCCTGGGTGGAAATAACCGACCCTGAGGTGTTGGCCACCAGCGGCAAGACCCACCATCCGATTCTTCGCCCGGGCAGGGACAGCAGCGCGCCGATTCCGGGGATGGTGTTCCAGATCACCCCCGAGGAGTTGGCGGCCGCCGACAGCTATGAAGTAGCGGATTACAAGCGTGTCAGCGTGATCCTTCAATCCGGGATTGAAGCGTGGGTGTATGTGAGCGTGTAGTTGCGCAACACGCCGTTGTGCCGGCTTGATATCAGATTAGTCGGAGAGGATATTTCGGCGTCAGCCGGATGAATTTTTTGACGCTTCTACAGGAATCTCTTCGACCAGAAATTGTTTCGATTCATAAGCTTCGATAAGCGTGATCATGATGTCGAAATAGTCCCCTTCAGGGGTGCCTGGCTCTGGCTCATTGTCGAATAGCGCAGATACATTCCTGAGGGCCACGTGATAGTCCTCGTCGGTTTGAATGCTCATTGATTACTCCATCTCGACGGTATCGGCGTCGATCGCTTCGCACTTGTTTGTGAGGATTGACAGTTTCCCAACTCTATCGAAAAGGCAGCTTTTTGCGGATAGGAAAGGGCGGCGCGAGAAAGCCGATCAGGACTCATTACATGTAAAAAAGGGCCTACCTTCCGGTAAGCCCTTGCTCATTCACTCGTAGGACTCAATCCCCCAACGCCGCCCCCTCACGCCGAGGATCGGCCCCGCCCGCCAACGAAGCCTTCCCCTGCGCATCCTTCACCCGAACAATCGCCTGGGTGCCGCTGGTCATGTCGATCTCGTTCACGCTGTGCCCTTTGTCCTTCAACGCCTGAATCAGCCCGGCGCTGAACTGGCCTTCTTCCAGTTCCGTCGGGCCGTTGCGGCTGCCGAAGTTGGGCAGGCCGATGGCCGCTTGCGGGTCGAGGTTCCAGTCGAGCAGGCCGATGGTGGATTTGGCGACGTATTCGATGATCTGCGAGCCGCCGGGCGAACCGAGGGTGGCGAGGAATTCGCCGCTCTGGCGATCGAAGATCAGCGTCGGTGCCATGGACGAGCGGGGGCGTTTGCCGGGTTCGACGCGGTTGGCGACTTTCTGGCCGTTTTCTTCGGGGATGAACGAGAAGTCGGTCATCTGATTGTTGAGCAGGAAACCTTGCACCATCACGTGCGAGCCGAATGCAGATTCGACGGTGGTGGTCATGGACACCGCGCTCCCTTCGTCATCGACCGCCACCACTTGCGAGGTGGAGATGCGCAGCGGCGAACGGTCCGGTGCGTAGGCGACCTTGATGCCCGGAGGGGTGCCGGGTTTGGCCGTGCCCATGCTGCGATCGCCGATCAGGGCGGCGCGGCTGGTCAGATACGTCGGGTCCACCAGACCTTTGACAGGGACGGGAACGAAGTCGGCGTCGGCCAGATAGAGCGCGCGATCCGCGTAGGCCAGGCGCTCGGCTTCGGAGATCAGGTGAACGGCTTCAGGCGTCGGCTCGATGCCGGCGGCTTTTTCAGTCTTGAGCGGTTTCATTGAGGCCAAGGCAAAGCGCGGATCGCGAGCCTCCAACGCCTGGAGTGTGCCGAGGATCTGCGCCACGGCGATCCCGCCCGATGATGGCGGCGGCATGCCGCAGACCTGCCAACGTTTATAGTCGGTGCACAGCGGCGCGCGTTCCTTGGCCTTGTAACCTTGGAGATCGTTCAGCGACAGGCTGCCAGGGTTGGCGTGGCCCTGGACCTTGGCCACGATTTCTTGCGCAATCGGCCCTTTGTACAGCGCATCCGGCCCTTCTTTGGCGATGCGTATGAATGCTGCAGCCAGTGCCAAGTTTTTCAACTGCGTACCGGCCGCTTTCGGGCTGCCATCAGCATTGAGGAAGTACGCCACCATGTCCGGCGAGCGTCGCATGGAGGAGTCTGAAGCGATCAGCTGATGCAGGCGCGGTGAGATGGCGAAGCCTTGCTCCGCGAGTCTGATGGCCGGTTCGAATAATTGCGCCCACGGCAGGCGACCGTGTTTCTGATGAGCCAGCTCAAGCGCTCGCAACACGCCGGGTGTTCCCACTGAGCGACCACCAATCTGCGCCTGGGTGAAGGTCATCGGTTTGCCGTCGGCCTGAAGGAAAAGCTTCTCTGTAGCGCCGGCCGGTGCGGTTTCGCGACCGTCATAAGTACGCACGTTCTTGCCATCCCACAACACAATCAACGCGCCGCCGCCAATGCCCGAGGATTGGGGTTCCACTAACGTCAGCACCGCTTGCATGGCGATGGCGGCATCTATCGCCGAACCGCCCTGGCGCAGCATCTCCCGCCCGGCTTCGGCTGCCAGAGGGTTGGCCGCTGCGGCCATGTGTTTCGAGGCGTGGCGGGTTTGCAGGTCGGTGCGATAACCCGAGGCGACTTCCGGTGCGACTGGCAACGTTGAAGTCGGCGGGGCGTTGCAGGCAGCGAGGGTCAGCGCGGTGGCGATCAGCGACAAGGCTGACAGGCGATAGCGGCTCAAGTGGAAGGCTGAGAACACGTGGGGCACTCCGTCCGTGGGAAAAGATCAGGGGACTTTATCGACCGACAGGGCGAGGTGCAAACCACGGACTACAGCAAAGACGCTTTTGTCCTTCATGAGTCAACGGGTTTTCTGTAGGGTCTAGAGAACAGACGAGCCAGAAAACCAACAAGAGGCAGCCATGCAGACGGAGTTTCCTACCCAGCCGAGTTACCGCGCACAACGTGAACAATTCCTCGCGGCAGCGACGGCGGCCGGAGCGACACTGACCACGTATCCGCATCCACTCAAAGGGCCTTTTGGCGAGTCGCTGAGCACCGATGTGGCGGTGTTGGGCGATCCGGGCGCCAAGCGACTGCTGATCGTCTTGAGCGGTACCCATGGGGTGGAAGGTTTCTATGGCTCAGGATGCCAGATCAAGTGGATGCAGGAGTTGGGCAAGCGTTCACTGCCGGCCGATGTCGCGGTGGTGATGATTCACCTGATCAATCCCTGGGGCACCGCGTGGCTGCGCCGAGTCAACGAAGACAACATCGACCTGAACCGCAATCACCTGAACTTCGAACGCCCGCTGCCGGACAATCAAGCCTACGCAGCGCTGCATGACATCTATGCCTTCACCGAGTTGCGAGGTCCCGAGCGTGATCGCGCCGATGCCTTGCTCGACGGGAAGATTCGCGAGCACGGCTGGCCGGCGGTGATGTCGATTGTCGAGGGCGGCCAGCACAGTCATCCCGATGGCCTGTTTTATGGCGGGCTGGCGCCGAGCTGGTCGAACCGCACGCTGCACGAAATCATGCAAAAGCATATTGCCTACGCCGAGGTCGCGATGTGTTTTGACTTGCACACCGGTGCTGGCGAGTACGGTCATCCGATGTTGCTGACCATCACCGAGGCGGCTTATCCCGCGCTTCCCGAGGCGCAGGCCATTTACGGTCCGTGGCTCTACACGTTGCTGACCGGTGCCGATACCTTGAGTGAAACCGGTGTGGCAGCCACCGCTACGGGCTACACCTCGCAGGCACTGGTCAATGCATTGCCGCAGGTAAAACTGATGCCGTTTGTGATCGAGTGCGGGACTTACCCGGGGCCGGACGTTCATCGTCATTTGCGCGATGACCACTGGCTGCACCTGCACGGTAATCCGAGTGATGCAGTGGGGCGTGAGATCAAACTGAACCTGCTGGAGCAGTTCTATCCTGCCGACAGCGACTGGCAGGCGATGGTCTGGCTGCGGACCTGGCAGATCTGGGAGCGCGCGTTGTCGGCGTTGCCGACGGTTCGTTCCTGATGTGATTTTCGAGGTACTTTTCTCGAGGCATAAAAAAACGGCCTACCTTTCGGTAAGCCGTTTTTAGTACTTGGTGGCTACACAGGGACTTGAACCCCGGACCCCAGCATTATGAATGCTATGCTCTAACCAACTGAGCTATGTAGCCAAGTGGCGCGCATTATTCACCGGTAATGCAGATGCGTCAAGCGTAAATCTAAAATATTTCTCTACGCTTTCAACCGCTTATCCACCTGAGCCGAAAAATCGGACCAGGGGAGGGCTTCAACTGAGCTGAAATCTCCCGGTATTGGCACTCAATGCCTTGCTGCCCTGGCTCAAGGTGTCCGCCGCCAGGTTCACCGCCCGTGCGCCTTCCAGCAATCTTACCGCTGCCTGATCGACCTGCTGGATGTTGCCGCTGACTTCATCGGCAGTACTGGCCTGTTCCTCTACTGCCGTGGCGATTTGCGCCAGGGTGTCGGTCACGCCTTGTACCGCGTGGGCAATTTCGCCCAGGCGTTCACCCAGGCCGGTGACTGACTGGGCATCACTTTGTGCCTGGCTACAGGCCGCTTCCATCAGGCTGACCGCTTCATTCACCGTGCTGCGCAGGCTGTCGACAGTGCCGGCGATCTGCGCCGTGGAGGACTGCGTGCGTTGCGAGAGGCTGCGCACTTCATCCGCCACGACCGCAAACCCACGACCCTGTTCGCCAGCGCGAGCCGCCTCGATCGCCGCGTTGAGCGCCAGTAAGTTGGTCTGCTCGGCCACGCCGCGAATGGTGTCGACCACCAATTGAATCTGCTGCCCTTGTTCGCTGACCCGCCCGAGTGCCGCCGCCGTGTCGTTCAAACGCTGATTGAGCTGCTGAATGCTCGCCGTGGTGCGCTGACTGTCGCGGCTGCTGTCGGCCGCAATCCTTTGGGTGTGCTGAGCGCTACCGGACGCCTGTTCACAACTCTGGGCGACCCCTTGAGAGGTCGCCGCCAATTGCGTGGCCGCTGCGGCGATCTGACTGATCTGCAATTGCTGCGCTTCAACTTCGCCGAGGGCGCCGCTGGAGTGATGGTTGAGGGTGCGCACCGCATTGCTCACCTGCAAGGTTTCGTGGTCGACCCCCAGCAAGCTGTTGCGCAGTTGCACCACCGCGACGTTCAGGGCGGTGCTGATGGCCGCCAGTTCGTCGCGCCCCTGTACCGGCACTTGCAGGCTGAGGTTGCCGTCGCGCAAGGCTTCAGCCAGCAAGGTGATGCCGCTGGCGCTGCGACGAATCGAAGCCTGCAAGCAGATGAACAGGTACAGCGCGGCCAACAGCAGGCAGCCAAAGATCGTCGCCACCAGAATGAACTGACGGATCGCCGATCCATGGTAGTAATCCAGACGCTGATCCAGCGACACCAGCGACTGCTGGCGCAGCGAGGCAAGGTCGGTGAGCAGGGCGTCGAGGCTGCGTTCGAACTCTTCCGGTTTGAGCTTGATGCTGCCGCCGAAAACACCGTCGTCGAGGACTTTCAGTTCGGCGTCCAAATGCTTGAGGCTGTCGTGGTATTGCCCGGCCCAGCTTTGCAAGGCGCTGGGCAGGCGTGCTTCCAGGAGGCTCGCGGTTTTCGCCAACTGTTCCCGGGCATCGCCGATACGGCTGCGCAAGTCGCGCAATTGCAGGCGGCTTTGCAGGGTGAATTGCCCGGACACCACCGACGCCTGACCGACACTGGCCAGACGGCCGACTCGTTCAATCAGGTCCGGCGCGTGTTGCGTGGAAATCTGCGTCAGCAGGTACGTTTCCAGCCAGGGCGCGAGCGTCAGGCGATTGTCCATGGCGATCTGCTCGCGCAAGGCTTGCAGCGCACTCAAGGCGTTGGTGAAACGATCGTAGCCATCCGGCCACCAACCGACACTGCTCAGGCTTTTCGAGTCGAGGCCGTTGAGAGCGGTTTGCAGGGCCTGGTAACGGCTCAGGGTTTCGCCCTCGGCGCCTTCGGTTTTCAGCGCGTTACCGAGGTCTGAGGTGGCTTGGGCGACGGCGGGTTGAACCGCATCGAACGCGGCCATCGCGGCAAGAGTCGCCGGTGTTGGCTGGCGATTGGTTTCCGTCGCACGCCAGCGGGCGGCGCGGTCACGTTGGGCGGCGAGCAAGTTATCGAGCGCATCCAGGGCCAGCAGTTGACGAACGCCGGCACGTTCGCCGGAGATCAGGTTCAGCTTGGCGCGATAGTCCTGACCGATCATCAACAGGCTGCCTGCCAGCGGCAGGATAAACAGCAGAAACAACAACTGAAATTTGCGTGCGAAGCCAAAACGCCCCAGCAATCCGATCCCCGGTGATAAAAAAGCCTGCATGCCCCATGACTCCTCTGGACACCACGCACCATTGGCGTGCGTCGAGGCCGTTGCGACCGCGACTTGTGCCCCTTTAAAAGGCCTCGAAAGTTCACCCTTGTCAGCTCTGTAGGCCGACTCTGTGGCGAAACTTCCCATTCTCGGTCCCCTTTGTAAGGGGCCGCGTTGAAGGTGATAAACAAGGCAAGATTCAGACCATGGCGTTGAGCTATCAGCGACTGAATTTAGTTCGTTAGCTGGCTAAGGGGATGGCGCTGCTGCACTGAAAAATGGCACATTGACGCACCTGCCCGTGTGCACCATCTGTTGTACGGAAATTCTCATGGCTATTACGAATGCTCAGACCGGCGCGACGTCGGCACCCGCGACTCCGCAAACCAGCCCGCTGGTCATGCGCATCATCGGCGCCGTGGCGCTGGCGCATTTGATCAACGACCTGATTCAGTCAGTGCTGCCGTCGATTTATCCGATGCTCAAGGCCAACTATGGGCTGACCTTCACCCAGGTTGGCTTGATCACTTTGACGTTCCAGCTAACGGCTTCGCTGTTGCAGCCATGGGTCGGTTACCACACCGATCGCCATCCCAAACCCTGGCTGCTGCCGGCGGGGACGGTCTGCACGCTGATCGGCATTTTGATGATGTCGGTGGTCGGCAGCTTCCCGATGATTCTGCTGGCGGCGGGGTTGATCGGTATCGGCTCCTCGACCTTTCACCCGGAAGCCTCTCGTATTGCGCGGTTGGCCTCGGGTGGGCGATTCGGTCTGGCGCAATCAACCTTTCAGGTCGGCGGTAATGCCGGTTCAGCCTTTGGTCCGTTGCTGGCGGCGGCGATCATTATTCCCTTCGGTCAAGGCCACGTAGCCTGGTTCGGCTTGTTCGCCGTGTTTGCGCTGTTCGTGCTCTATCGGATCAGCCGCTGGTACGCCAACCACTTGAACCTGTTCAAGCTCAAGCAAGGTCAGGCGGCGACCCACGGCCTGTCAAAACGCCGAGTCATCAGTGCGCTGGTGGTGCTCGGGCTGCTGGTGTTCTCCAAGTATTTCTACATGGCGAGCTTCACCAGCTACTTCACCTTTTACCTGATCGAGAAGTTCGACCTGTCTGTGGCCAGTTCGCAGCTGCATCTGTTCCTGTTCCTGGGCGCAGTGGCGGCGGGGACGTTCTTCGGTGGGCCGATCGGCGACAGGATCGGGCGTAAGGCGGTGATCTGGTTCTCGATCCTCGGCGTTGCGCCGTTCACGCTGATCCTGCCTCACGTTGACCTGTTCTGGACCAGCATTCTCAGTGTGGTAATCGGCTTCATCCTCGCGTCGGCGTTCTCGGCCATCGTGGTTTACGCCCAGGAACTGGTGCCGGGCAATGTCGGGATGATTGCCGGGGTGTTCTTCGGCTTGATGTTCGGTTTTGGCGGGATTGGCGCGGCGTTGCTCGGGCATCTGGCGGATGTTCACGGCATCGAATACGTGTACTTTCTGTGCTCGTTCCTGCCGTTGTTTGGTGTGTTGGCGATCTTCCTGCCGAGAACCAAAAAGCCCTAGCACCGCTCGCTCCTACCGGATGGGGTGTTGCCCGGATTGCAGGCACAAAAAAGCCGCGTATCAAACGCGGCTTTTTCTTGTGCGGCTGCTTCGTCTTGAAAAACTCAGACGTTGAAACGGAAGTGCATCACGTCGCCGTCTTTAACGATGTAGTCCTTGCCTTCCAGACGCCATTTACCGGCTTCTTTGGTGCCGGCTTCGCCCTTGTACTGGATGAAGTCGTCATACGCGATGACTTCGGCGCGGATGAAGCCTTTTTCGAAGTCGGTGTGGATCACGCCAGCGGCTTGTGGTGCGGTGGCACCGACGCGGACGGTCCAGGCGCGGACTTCTTCGACACCGGCGGTGAAGTAGGTCTGCAAGTGCAGCATTTCGTAGCCGGCGCGAATCACGCGGTTCAGACCTGGCTCTTCGAGGCCCAGCGCTTCGAGGAACATGTCTTTCTCTTCGCCGTCTTCCAGCTCGGCGATTTCGGCTTCGATCTTGTTGCAGACCGGAACCACCATGGCGCCTTCTTCTTCGGCAATGGCCTTGACGATGTCCAGCAGCGGGTTGTTCTCGAAACCGTCTTCAGCGACGTTGGCGATGTACATGACCGGCTTTGTGGTCAGCAGGTGGAAACCACGAATCACCGCTTTATCGTCGGCGCCCATGGTCTTCATCAGGGTGCGCGCTGGCTTGCCGAGGGTGAAGTGAGCGATCAATTGCTCCAGCAGGCCTTTCTGGACCACGGCGTCCTTGTCACCACCCTTGGCGTTGCGTGCGACTTTCTGCAGTTGCTTCTCGCAGCTGTCGAGGTCGGCGAAAATCAGTTCCAGATCGATGATTTCGATGTCGCGTTTCGGGTCGACGCTGTTGGAGACGTGAATCACGTTCTCGTCTTCGAAGCAGCGGACCACGTGAGCGATGGCATCGGTCTCGCGGATGTTGGCGAGGAATTTGTTGCCCAGGCCTTCACCTTTCGAGGCGCCGGCAACAAGGCCTGCGATGTCGACGAATTCCATGGTGGTCGGCAAGATGCGCTTTGGATTGACGATGGCCGCCAGGGCTTCCAGACGCGAATCCGGCATCGGCACGATACCGGTGTTCGGCTCGATGGTGCAGAAGGGGAAGTTCTCGGCCGCGATCCCGGATTTGGTCAGGGCGTTGAACAGGGTGGACTTGCCGACGTTAGGCAGGCCGACGATGCCGCAATTGAATCCCATGGTGTTTCCCCTCGGATTAGAGTCAGGCCTTCTGGCTGTGCAGGTTTTTCATCGCACGGTTCCATTCACCGGCGAGGATATCCGGCAGCACGCCGAGGGCAAAGTCGATGCTGGCATCGAGTTTTTCCTGTTCGGCGCGTGGCGCACGACCCAGGACGAAATTTGAAACCATACTGGCAACGCCCGGGTGGCCAATGCCAAGCCGCAAGCGGTGAAAGGTATTCTGATTGCCCAGTTGCGCAATGATGTCGCGCAACCCGTTGTGACCGCCGTGGCCGCCGCCCTGTTTGAGTTTGGCAACGCCCGGTGGCAGGTCGAGTTCGTCATGCGCCACGAGGATTTCTTCAGGCGTAATGCGGAAGAAGCCGGCGAGTGCCGCGACGGCCTGGCCGCTGCGGTTCATGTACGTGGTGGGAATCAGCAGACGAACATCCTGACCCTGATGCGAATAGCGCCCGGTCAGGCCGAAATATTTGCGATCGGCCACAAGGTTTACGCCCTGTGCGTTCGCGATGCGCTCAACAAAAAGGGCCCCTGCGTTATGCCGGGTCTGTTCGTATTCGGCGCCTGGATTTCCCAGGCCAACGATCAGTTTGATGGCAGTCACGATAGGGGCCCTTCCTTGGAGTGGTGGATAACATCGCCGAAATCAGTGTGTGCGGCGAAAGTGGACGACAAGTGCTCATTTACCATTATGTAAACTCCGCGTTCTCGCCCGCTTTCTCGCTACGTTCCAGTCCGCGATGTTACCGGGTCACTCCGGCATGACAGAGTGAATTACTCTGCTGCGCCTTCTTCAGTAGCTTCTGGAGCAACACGTGGAGCGTGGACGTTGGCAACAGCCTTGTCATCGCCGTGTGCCAGAGCAACAAACTCAACGCCTTTAGGGGCTTTGAGGTCGGACAGGTGAATGATCGAGCCGATTTCGGCGTTAGCCAGGTCGACTTCGATGAATTCAGGCAGGTCTTTTGGCAGGCAGGTCACTTCGATTTCCGAAACAACGTGCGAAACTTCGCCGCCTTTCTTGATCGGAGCTTCTTCACCAACAAAGTGTACAGGCACGATAGCGGTCAGTTTCTGGCCAGCTACAACGCGTACGAAGTCAGCGTGCATCACGTGGCCTTTGGCCGGGTGACGTTGCAGAGCTTTGATGATTACGTTTTGCTTGGTGCCGCCAACGTTCAGCTCGATGATGTGGCTGTAAGCCGCTTCGTTTTCGAGCAGTTTGGCAACTTCTTTAGCCAGCATGCTGATGGATTCAGGGGCTTTTTCGCCACCGTAAACTACAGCTGGTACCAGGCTTGCGAGACGACGCAGGCGGCGGCTCGCACCTTTCCCCAGGTCGGAACGCACTTCAGCATTCAGAGTAAAATCGTTCATGTTGTATCTCCAAAATAACCACATTCGCCCCAGCGGTTGCGACCAGCGCTAAAGGCGATATGGGCAAAAAAGCCCCGCCCCGACAGGAATGCCGGGGCGGGGCGCTTTTCGTCAACGAGACAGTCGAGAAGGGCAGGGCCCTTAACGGAACATCGCGCTGATCGATTCTTCGTTGCTGATGCGGCGGACCGCTTCGGCAACTACCGGCGCGATATCCAGTTGACGGATACGCGAACAGGCTTGAGCAGCAGCGGACAACGGGATGGTGTTAGTCACCACCAGTTCGTCCAGCATGGAATTTTCAATGTTTTCGATCGCCCGACCGGACAGCACAGGGTGTGTGCAGTAGGCGAAAACCTTGGCAGCGCCATGCTCTTTCAGGGCCTTTGCCGCGTGGCACAGAGTGCCGGCGGTATCGACCATGTCATCGACCAGAATACAGGTACGCCCTTCGACATCACCGATGATATGCATCACTTCAGAGTGATTGGCTTTCTCACGGCGTTTGTCGATGATCCCGAGATCCACGCCCAGGGATTTGGCAACAGCACGTGCACGCACGACGCCGCCAATGTCCGGGGACACGATCATCAGGTTTTCGAAGCGCTGATCTTCAATGTCATCCACCAGAACCGGGGAGCCGTAGATGTTATCTACCGGAATATCGAAGAAACCCTGGATTTGGTCAGCATGCAGATCAACCGTGAGAACACGGTCGATGCCGACTACGGTAAGCATGTCAGCAACGACTTTCGCGCTGATAGCCACACGTGCGGAACGCGGACGGCGATCCTGACGGGCATAACCAAAGTAAGGAATAACAGCAGTAATACGAGTAGCCGAGGAGCGGCGGAAGGCATCAGCCATCACTACCAGTTCCATCAGGTTATCGTTGGTCGGAGCGCAAGTCGGCTGAATAATGAAGACATCTTTACCGCGGACGTTTTCATTGATCTCGGCAGTAATTTCGCCGTCGGAGAACTTACCGACAGAGATGTCACCGAGAGGGATATGCAGCTGACGTACGACACGCCGAGCCAGATCGGGGTTAGCATTCCCCGTAAAGACCATCATCTTGGACACGCGCAGTACCTAGAGGCTGAGGGTAACCTGGATGAGTATAGAAAATGGCAGGGGCGGCTGGATTCGAACCAACGCATGGCAGGATCAAAACCTGCTGCCTTACCGCTTGGCGACGCCCCTGTATCTGTTGCAACGATTACCCAGTAATCGGTTCCTTTAGAGCAGACTTTGTAGCTTGCGATGCAACATCGAAACGTTGCTTCCTTTTGCTACAAACCCTGTAAGGGTCTCTGTAAGAAGGGCCGAGACTTTATCAGCTTCAGCTTTGCTTGGGAAGCCCCCAAACACACAACTTCCAGTTCCGGTGAGTTTTGCTTCGGTAAATTTACCTAACAAATTCAATGCGTTACGTACATCTGGATAACGCCTTGCTACCACCGGTAAGCAGTCATTTCGACTGTTTCCCTTGGGAACGGGGCGCACTTTAATGGGAGAAGAGTTACGTGTCAACAACGGATCTGAAAAAATTTCTGCTGTACTTACAGAGACTTGCGGCACGAGCACGACATACCACGGTTCTTCGGGGTCTACAGGGGTGAGTTTCTCCCCTACGCCTTCGGCAAAAGCCGCGTGGCCACGCACGAAAACCGGGACGTCGGCCCCCAGTGTCAGGCCCAGCGCGGCCAGTCGATCCTCATCCCAATCCAGTTGCCAGAGATGGTTCAGACCGAGCAAAGTCGTCGCGGCATTTGAGCTGCCGCCACCGATTCCACCGCCCATGGGCAGAATTTTTTCGATCCAGATGTCGATGCCGAGCGAACAACCGGATTGCTCCTGAAGTTTTTTCGCGGCTTTGACGATGAGGTTGCTGTCGTGAGGAACGCCGTCGAATTCGGTGTGCAGTTGAATCACGCCGTCGTCGCGCACGGCGAAAGTGATTTCATCGCCGTAATCGAGAAACTGAAAAATTGTCTGCAACTCGTGATAACCGTCTTCACGGCGACCGAGGATGTGCAGCATCAAATTGAGTTTGGCCGGGGAGGGCAGCGTCAAGCGCGGAGCAGTCATGTTCACTGCCCCAGTTTGCGTGGTTGCCATTCCTTGATCACCAACGTGACATCAAGGTCGGTGCCGTGCAGTTTGATCCGCTCGGGCAGCCAATAGCCGTTTTGCTCGGCGTAACTGAGGTATTCCACTTGCCAGCCATCCTGTTCGAGATTGGCCAGGCGGCTGTCGGCATCCAGGGTCAGGCGACTTTTGCTGTCCGGCGCCGGGAGCCCGCGAACCCACCAGGCCAGATTGGACACCGGCAGCTTCCAGCCGAGCTGTTCTTCGACCAGCGCTTCGGGAGTCGTTGCGTCATAGCGGCCCTGATTGGCCACTTCCAGCGAGACTTTGCCGGGGCGACCGGTCAAGCGAGCAGCACCGCGTCCCAGCGGGCCGGAAAGGCGAATGTCGTAGTAGTCCTGTCGTTGCAGCCAGTACAGCGTGCCGCTGCCCGAATCCTTTGGCGCACGAATACCGATCTTGCCGTTGATCTGCCAGCCATCGAGCCCTGCCAGCTGTTGCTTGTACTCGCGCCATTGGGCCGGGTTGCCTTGACCCTGGACCGATTCGCGAGCGCCGAAGCCCGCGCAACCGGCGAGCAGGGCGATGAAGCTGAAAACAATGAGGTGGCGCAAAAACATAATCTTAAAGAGTCTCTGATCCGGTCAGGCGCTTGATGGTGCTGCGCAGGATGGGGCTGTCGGGTTGTTCCTTGAGGAACTTGCCCCAGATTTGCTTGGCTTCGCGTTGCTTGCCATTGGCCCACAGGACTTCACCCAGGTGAGCGGCAACTTCCTGATCGGGGAAACGCTCCAGGGCCTGACGCAGGTAGCGCTCGGCTTCATCGAGGTTGCCCAGGCGGAAGTGCACCCAGCCGAGGCTGTCGAGTACCGCCGGGTCTTCCGGGTTGATCTGGTGCGCTTGTTCGATCAGGGCCTTGGCTTCGGCGTAACGCGTCGTGCGGTCGGACAGGGTATAGCCGAGGGCGTTCAACGCCATCGCATTGTCCGGGTCGCGCTTGATGATCAGGCGCAGGTCTTTTTCCATCTGCGCCAGGTCATTGCGTTTTTCCGCCTGCATGGCGCGGGTGTAAAGCAGGTTCAGATCGTCCGGGTATTTTTGCAATGCGGTTTGCAGAACCTTCCAGGCCTTGTCGGGCTGATTATTGGCAGACAAGGTCTCGGCTTCGATCAGGTACAACTGAATCGCGTAATCGGGTTGCTCATCGCGTTCCGTGGCCAGACGGCTTTGGGCTTCGGCGGTCTTGCCGTTGTTGATCAGGATGTCGGTCTGGCGCAGTTGTGCGGGCAGGTAGTCATTGCCCGGGCCGACCTGGGCGTACTCGATCAGCGCGCCTTGTGGATCGTTGCGTTCTTCAGCGATACGGCCGAGGTTCAGGTGCGCCGAATCGACGTGGCTTTCCCGGGCAATCAAATCTTCCAGGTAACCCTTGGCCTCGTTCCAGGCCTTGGCTTCCAGGCACACCAGCGCCAGGGAATAACGCAGTTCGTCGTCTTCCGGGTATTGCTGAACCAGGCTTGAGAACTCGACTTTGGCGTCGTCCATGCGGTCCTGTTCAACCAGCATGCGCGCATAGGTCAGGCGCAGGCGTTTGTCGTCCGGGTATTTCTTGATGCTCTTTTGCAGCAGCGGCAAGGCTTCGTCGCCACGGTTGAGCCCTTGCAGCAGGCGCGCACGCAGCAGGATCGGGGCAATTTCGCCGTCGTCCGGTGGATTGTCTTCCAGCAGGGTCAGCGCGCCTTTGGTGTCGCCGTCCTGTTGCAGTAGCAAGGCCTTGCCGAAAATCAACTGGCTGTTGTTCGGGTGGCGCAGCAGTAAACGGTCAAAACTTTTCATCAAGCCGTTGCGCGTGTCCTGGTCGGTATCGGCCGCGGACAGGGCGAGGAAGTCGAAATGCGTGTCGCCCTTGCCGAGCAGGACTTTCTCCATATAGGCCATGGAGTCGTCATAACGCCCGGCGCGAGCCAGCTGCACGGCCGCCGCACGTTGCGCCTCGAGATCGTCCGGGGCGTTTTTCGCCCAGATCAACGCGGTATCCAGGGCGGCCTGATCGGCGCCCAGGTACTCGGCGATGCGGAAAGCCCGCTCGGAGATGCCCGGATCCTGGGTATTGATGGCCTGGGTCACGTAATTGTCCAGGGCAATGTCGAAGCGATTGCGCTGGCCAGCCAGTTCGGCGCTCAACAGGCTGAAGACGGTTTCTTCACTGAATGAGCTGTAAACCTTGGGCTTTTCAGGGGCCGGAGTGCTGTCTTCGACCGGCGGCGTACCGTCCGACGAGACGGGTGCCAAGGCCTGGCAGCCGCTGAGGAAGACAAAAGCGAGGAGCAACGCGGAAGATCTATTCATATAGGAAGAGGACGACTAACCTGCGGTCGGATCATCATGACACAAGCCTTCGGCCAAACATAACCGAGTCTCGATTGATGCCTTTATAGAGGCAGGTCATTGGGACAATAGTCAGCGGTAGTTGTTCTGGCTCTGTCGAAGTAGGACAATTGCCGGCTTCACGTCACCATCAGCGACCTTGAATGGCCTTCCTTGCACTCGGTATCAACCACAAGACTGCGTCAGTAGACGTCCGCGAGCGCGTGGCCTTTACCCCTGAGCAACTGGTGGAGGCCTTGCAGCAGCTCTGCCGACTCACCGACAGCCGCGAAGCTGCGATCCTCTCCACCTGCAATCGCAGTGAACTGTATATAGAACAGGATCACCTTTCGGCTGACATCGTGCTGCGCTGGCTGGCCGATTATCATCATTTGAGCCTCGAAGAGCTGCGCGCGAGCGCTTATGTGCACGAAGATGATGCGGCAGTTCGTCACATGATGCGGGTTGCCTCTGGGCTCGACTCGCTGGTGTTGGGCGAACCGCAGATTCTCGGTCAGATGAAATCGGCCTACGCCGTAGCACGTGAGGCCGGCACCATCGGTCCGCTGCTCGGGCGTTTGTTTCAAGCGACGTTCAATGCCGCCAAGCAAGTGCGCACCGACACGGCCATCGGCGAAAACCCGGTGTCCGTGGCGTTTGCCGCAGTCAGCCTGGCGAAACAGATTTTCAGTGACTTGCAACGCAGCCAGGCCTTGCTGATCGGCGCCGGCGAGACCATCACCCTGGTCGCCCGCCATCTGCATGAACTGGGTGTGAAGCGCATCGTCGTCGCCAACCGTACCCTGGAACGCGCGAGCATCCTCGCCGAGCAGTTTGGTGCTCACGCCGTATTGCTCTCGGACATTCCGGCGGAACTGGTGCGCAGCGACATCGTTATCAGCTCCACCGCCAGCCAGTTGCCGATCCTCGGCAAGGGCGCCGTGGAAAGCGCCTTGAAACTGCGCAAGCACAAACCGATTTTCATGGTGGACATCGCCGTCCCTCGGGATATCGAGCCGGAAGTCGGCGAACTGGACGACGTTTACCTGTATAGCGTCGACGATCTCCACGAAGTGGTCGCCGAGAACCTCAAGAGTCGCCAGGGTGCAGCCCAGGCGGCCGAAGAGATGGTCTCGGTCGGTGCCGAAGATTTCATGGTCCGCCTGCGTGAACTGGCGGCGGTGGATGTGCTCAAGGCCTATCGCCAACAAAGCGAGCGCATGCGCGACGAAGAACTGCAAAAGGCCCAGCGCATGCTGGCCAACGGCAGCAGCGCCGAAGAGGTGCTGGTGCAACTGGCGCGCGGCCTGACCAACAAACTCTTGCATGCACCAAGCGTGCAGTTGAAAAAGCTTTCTGCCGAAGGCCGCCTCGATGCGCTGGCCATGGCCCAGGAACTCTTTGCCCTGAATGAGGGCTCATCGGATAGCTTTTCGGATAAAAAACCGCAATGAAAGCGTCACTGCTCAATAAGCTGGACATCCTCCAGGACCGTTTCGAGGAATTGACCGCCTTGCTTGGCGATGGCGAAGTCATTTCCGATCAGGCCAAATTCCGCACCTATTCCAAGGAATACGCGGAAGTCGAACCGATTGTCTCCACCTATAAACAGCTGCTCAAAGTGCAAGGCGACCTCGAAGGCGCCCAGGCACTGCTCAAGGACAGCGACCCGGACATGCGTGAAATGGCCGTGGAAGAAGTTCGCGAAGCCAAAGAGCAACTGATCGACATCGAAGCCAGCCTGCAACGCATGCTGCTGCCCAAGGACCCGAATGACGGGCGCAACGTGTTCCTCGAAATCCGTGCCGGCACCGGCGGTGACGAGGCGGCGATTTTCTCCGGCGACCTGTTCCGCATGTACTCGCGTTACGCCGAGCGGCGTGGGTGGCGAGTGGAAATCCTCTCTGAGAACATCGGCGAGCACGGCGGCTATAAAGAGGTTATCGCCCGGGTTGAAGGCGAAAACGTCTACGGCAAACTGAAATTCGAATCCGGCGCGCACCGCGTGCAACGGGTGCCGGCCACCGAATCCCAGGGTCGCATCCATACCTCGGCCTGTACCGTGGCCGTGTTGCCCGAGCCAGACGAGCAGGAAACAATCGAGATCAACCCGGCAGATCTGCGGGTCGATACGTATCGCTCCTCCGGTGCCGGTGGTCAGCACGTCAACAAGACCGACTCGGCAATCCGCATCACGCACTTGCCGTCCGGCATTGTCGTGGAGTGCCAGGAAGAACGTTCCCAGCACAAGAACCGCGCCCGGGCGATGTCCTGGCTGTCGGCCAAACTAAACGATCAGCAAACCAGCGCCGCCGCGAACGCCATCGCCAGCGAGCGTAAGTTGCTGGTCGGTTCGGGCGATCGCTCCGAACGGATCCGCACCTACAACTTTGCCCAGGGCCGGGTGACCGATCACCGGGTCAACCTGACGCTGTATTCCCTCGACGAAATCCTCGCCGGCGGCGTCGAGGCGGTGATCGAACCCTTACTGGCCGAGTTCCAGGCCGATCAATTGGCAGCGATAGGTGAGTAAATGACGATCATTGCCAGTTTGTTGCGCGCAGCCGATTTGCCTGACTCGCCCACGGCGCGTCTGGATGCAGAATTATTGCTGGCCGCTGCGTTGGGCAAGTCCCGCAGTTTTCTGCACACTTGGCCGGAACGCATTGTGCCGAGCGACGCGGCACTGAAATTCTCCGAGTACCTGCAACGTCGTCGTGGCGGTGAGCCGGTGGCGTACATTCTGGGTCAGCAAGGGTTCTGGAAGCTTGATCTGGAAGTCGCGCCGCACACGCTGATCCCGCGCCCGGACACCGAATTACTGGTGGAAGCCGCACTGGAATTGTTGCCCGCCACGCCGGCCAACGTGCTCGACCTCGGCACCGGCAGCGGCGCCATTGCGTTGGCCCTGGCAAGCGAACGTCCGGCATGGAAAGTGACTGCCGTGGATCGCGTGCTCGAAGCCGTGGCCCTGGCCGAGCGCAATCGTCAGCGCCTGCACTTGAACAATGCCACGGTGTTGAGCAGCCATTGGTTCAGCGCTCTGGAAGGTCAGCGTTTTCAACTGATCATCAGCAATCCGCCTTACATTGCCTCCGCCGATCCGCATCTGGTGGAAGGCGATGTGCGCTTCGAACCGGCCAGTGCCTTGGTGGCTGGTGTCGACGGGCTCGAAGATCTGCGTCTGATCGTGGCCCAGGCGCCGGATTATCTGGAGGCCGGTGGCTGGCTGATGCTCGAACACGGCTACGATCAAGCGGTGGCAGTACGCGAATTGCTGCTGACCCGCGGCTTTGAAGAAGTCCACAGTCGCACCGATCTGGGCGGCCACGAACGTATCAGCCTGGGGCGCCTGCCGTGCTGAATGATCAGGAATTGTTGCGCTATAGCCGACAGATTCTGTTGCAACACGTCGACATCGACGGCCAGTTGCGACTGAAGGAAAGCCGCGTGTTGATCGTCGGCCTCGGCGGTCTCGGCTCACCGGTTGCGCTTTATCTGGCAGCAGCCGGTGTCGGCGAGCTGCACCTGGCGGACTTCGACACCGTTGACCTGACCAACCTGCAACGCCAGATCGTTCACGACACTGACAGCGTTGGCCTGAGCAAAGTCGATTCGGCGATTCGCCGTCTGAGCGCGATCAATCCCGAGATCCAGTTGATCGCCCATCGCACCGCGCTGGACGAAGATTCCCTGGCCGCCGCCGTGGCTGCGGTGGATCTGGTGCTGGACTGCTCCGACAATTTTTCTACCCGTGAAGCGGTCAACGCTGCGTGCGTTGCCGCCGGTAAGCCGCTGGTCAGCGGTGCGGCGATTCGCCTCGAAGGGCAATTGTCGGTGTTCGACCCGCGTCGCCCAGAGAGTCCGTGTTACCACTGTTTATACGGTCACGGCAGCGAAACCGAGTTGACCTGCAGTGAAGCTGGCGTCGTCGGTCCATTGGTTGGGCTGGTTGGCAGCCTCCAGGCGCTGGAAGCCTTGAAACTGCTGGTGGGTTTCGGCGAGCCGCTGGTAGGGCGCCTGTTGTTGATCGATGCCTTGGGCTCGCGCTTCCGTGAGTTGCGGGTCAAGCGTGATCCGGGCTGCAGCGTCTGTGGTTCGAAACATGCGTGAAGCGCCTATCGGCGTGTTCGACTCCGGTGTCGGTGGGCTTTCGGTGCTGGCCGAGATCCAGCGTTTGCTGCCCAACGAGTCTCTGCTGTACGTCGCCGATTGCGGCAATATTCCCTACGGTGAGAAAACCCCGGAATTCATCCAGCAGCGTTGCAGCGTGATGGCTGAATTTTTTCAGCAGCAGGGCGCCAAGGCCTTGGTGCTAGCCTGCAACACGGCGACCGTATCCGGTGTTGCGGATCTGCGCCGCGATTTCCCTGAGTGGCCCATCGTCGGCATGGAACCCGCCGTCAAACCCGCCGCTGCCGCGACCCGCAGTGGCGTGGTTGGCGTGCTCGCCACCACCGGTACGCTGCAGAGCGCCAAGTTTGCTGCCTTGCTCGACCGTTTCGCCACCGATGTGCGCGTCATTACTCAGCCGTGCCCCGGCCTGGTGGAGCTGATTGAAAACGGCGATCTGCACAGCGAGGCATTGCGTCAGTTACTGGCCGGGTATGTCGGGCCGCTGCTCGGCGCCGGGTGCGATACGATAATTCTCGGCTGCACGCATTATCCCTTCCTAAAGCCTTTGCTTAAGCAGATGATCCCGGATGACATCAGCTTGATCGACACGGGCGCCGCTGTAGCGCGGCAACTTCAGCGTCTGTTGGCTGAGCGTGAATTGCTCGCCGAGGGGCCTGCACGTGCTGCGCTGTTCTGGACGAGTGCCGATCCGGAGCATTTCAGAAATATCTTGCCGACCTTGTGGAATACCGCTGGCGTTGTGCAAAGCTTCAAGAAGTAAACCAAATCCTGGGGCACACGAATAATTGGGGTGAACTTCTGATTAAGCGTCGACTTCTATAGCGGTGAGCAACAAAAAAAACCTTACGAAATTATTCGGAAAAGGATGTTTCTAATGAAGCGACTATTCTGCTTGGCCGCGATTGCGGCCGCACTGATGGGGCAAAGTATTACCGCACAGGCGGCAGGCGTGGAGTTCGCAGTCGGGCAGACCAGCGAGTCGACCATGACCTACCGACTGGGCATGCAATTCGATTGGGACAAGAGTTGGTTGCAGAGTGATGTCGGTCGTTTGACCGGGTACTGGAGCGGCGCCTACACCTACTGGGATGGTGACAAGACCTCCAGTAACCACAGCCTTTCGTTCTCGCCGGTGTTGGTTTACGAGTTTGCCGGCCAGACGGTCAAGCCCTACGTGGAGTTGGGCGTCGGCGTCGCGGTGTTCGCCAATACCGAAGTCGAAAACAATCAGCTCGGCAGTTCCTTCCAGTTTGAAGACCGCTTCGGCTTCGGCCTGCGCTTTGCGGGCGGACATGAAGTCGGGATTCGTGCGACGCACTATTCCAATGCCGGGCTCAGTAGCCCGAACAACGGTGTAGAAAGCTACGCCCTGCACTACACGATGCCGTTGTAAGACTAGGTGATCTAAATGTGGGAGCGGGCTTGCTCGCGAATGCGGTTTAACATTCAACTTTGATGTTGACTGACAATCCGCTTTCGCGAGCAAGCCCGCTCCCACAATGGATCTTCAATGATCTGAATTCACCGATACGCCGTAGTAATCCCCTGGCGCTCTTCGATGCATTCCGGTGCCCCCATCTCGAACTCCCGGCAGATCAGCGGGCGTTTTTCGTAGATGGTGCACATCATGCTGTTGCGATCCAGCGCGGCGCACCAGCCGTCATCCAGGCGCAGCATGACTTCCCCGCCCCAATCATCGGTATCGATAAAACGCTCGGGCACGCCCGTGTCGGTGATCAGCATGACTTCGAGCTGACAGCAGCAGGCTGCGCAGGTCGAGCACGTGACGGCCGGCTCGGTGATTTGCGTGTGGGGAATGGTTTTCATGGCGCGCAGTGTAAGGCAGTGGGCCGAAGCTGTGTGAAAGGCCTGACGGACGCTTAGCGGCGGGTGTCCGTCGCCAGTCGTTGAGCCATGAAATGCAGCGCGGGAAACAGCAAGGCCCAGAGCAGCCCGATGCCCACCAGCGTGGGCACCTGACCGTAAGGAAACTGCACGTCTGCCAGTTTCCCTCCCGCGAAATACGACACCGGTCCACCCACCGCGCCCAGCAGGCTGCCGAGCCACCAAGGGTTCGCGGTCCATTGCAGGCAATGGCGCAAGGTCGTTGCCAGCAACGCCCACAACAGCATCAGCCACAGCGGAATCAATGGCGCGACCTCGGCGAAGTCGAACACCCCCAGCCAGCGCATCGAACTGTCGACGGTGGTGCCCAGCAGCACAACACTGAGGATCAGCCGGCCTTCATCGGCCCAGCGACTTATCCACAGCAGATGAATGACCAGCACCGCCAGCGGCACTAACAGCCACAAACTGTTGCCGCCCGCCACACAGGCAAACCAGCCGAGCTGAAACAGCGCGGCATTGGCCACGCGCTCAAGCATCAAAGCGACCCAGTAGCGGCGCCGGCATCGCCGACGGTTTGGCCAGCAGCATTTGCGCGGTGCCGATGGTGCGCTCCAGGAATCCCCCTTCGCAGTAGCACAGATAAAATTCCCACAACCGCAGGAAATAATCGTCGTAACCCAGTTCGCTCAAGCGCCCCTGGGCTCGGCGAAAATTCTCATGCCACAGACGCAAGGTTCGGGCGTAGTGCAGGCCGAAGTCCTCCATGTGCAGCAGGTTCATGTCGGTGTCGCGGCTGATGACTTCCAGCATCTTCTGCACACAGGGCAGGGCGCCGCCGGGGAAGATGTAACGCTGAATGAAATCGACACTGCCCTTGGCCTGTTCGTAGCGCTGTTCGCGGATGGTGATCGCCTGCAACAGCATCAAACCGTTGCTTTTGAGCAGCTGCGCGCATTGTTTGAAATAGACCGGCAGGAAGCGATGGCCGACGGCTTCGATCATCTCGATCGACACCAGTTTGTCGTACTGCCCGGTGAGGTCGCGGTAATCCTTGAGCAGCAGCGTGACCTGGTCTTGCAGGCCGAGGGCTTCGATGCGTTGTGCGGTAAAGGCGTACTGTTCTTTTGACAGCGTGGTGGTGGTGACCTTGCAGCCGTAATGCTGTGCCGCGTAAAGCGCCATGCTGCCCCAGCCGGTGCCGATTTCCAGCAAATGATCACTCGGTTTCAGCGCGAGCTTCTGGCAGATCCGTTCCAGCTTGTTCAACTGCGCCTGTTCCAGTGTGTCTTCGTCCGTCAGGAACTGCGCGGCGGAATACATCATGGTCGGGTCGAGAAACTGTTCGAACAAGTCGTTGCCCAGGTCGTAGTGGGCCGCGATGTTTTTCTGCGAGCCCTTGCGCGTATTGCGATTGAGCCAGTGCAGCCCTTGAACGAAGGGGCGGCCGAGTTTCGCCAGGCCACCCTCCAGCGCATCCAGCACCTCCAGGTTGCTGACGAACACGCGAACCACCGCGGTCAGGTCCGGTGAGCTCCAATAGCCGTGGATAAACGCTTCGCCAGCGCCGATCGACCCGTTACCCGCCACCAATCCCCAGGCAGCAGCGTCGAGGATATGGATCTCGCCGATCAGTTGGCTGCCAGCAGTACCGAAGACATGCCGTTCGCCGTTTTCGATGACCACCAATTGCCCATGTTTGAGTTGCGTCAGTTGCCGCAGCACGCCACGGCGCAGCAACGATCCGGTCAGGCCATGGGTGCTGAGCAGATTGACTTTGGCCGAAGCACTAGTGGATTTCATGACGGCGATCCTTGGGCGGAACCATGGCTTTTTGAAAGCTGCCATCGGCAGCCTGATGAGCGAATAGCGGTGCACGTTTGAGCAGCAAGCGCAGGGCCTGCCAATAGATCGCCAGGCAGGTTTTCGCCGTCATCCATGGAAAGCGCCGCAAGTAACGGTGCAGGCTGGCGCGATCCAGAGCTTCGCGTTCCAGGTTGAGCGTGGCGTCGAACAATTTCAGTTCGCCTTGCCAGTCCGCCATGTGCACGCCGAGCTTTTGCGCCGCAGGACTGAAACTCATGCGGTACTCCAGGTCTGGCGGTAAAAACGGCGATACGTAGAACGCCTTTGCCACGGCGAAGTGTTGATGGAAATCAGACAGATTCACCGGGGCCTTGGCGGGTAATACGTAGTAATAACGCTCGCGCCACGGGGTGTTAGTGACTTCGCAAAGAATCGCCGCCAGTTGTCCGTCAGCCTCATGGCAGTAGAAAAAACTCACCGGGTTGAACGACAGGCCCCAACTGCGGGCCTGGGTCAGCAGGCAGATCGAACCTTGCGGTGCATGGCCGATGGCCTGACTGACGAGTTGGCGCACCGCATCAATCAGGCGCGTGCCGTTGCCGGTATAGGCTTTGAGGTAATCGCTCTCGCGAAACGAAAACGGGGCGAAGCGACTGGCGCCTGAGAGCGGCGACAAACCGAGCACGGCGTCCTGTTCGTCGAGGTCCAGGTACAACAGGCCGATCCGGTAGCGGAATGCATGAGGCTTGGGGGCGAACCGTCGATGGGCGATCCAGCCGCTGTAAAGGGCGCTGTTCATAACACTTCGCCAAACGAGCGAGCGACGCGCAACGCGCTGACCACGCCGTCTTCATGGAAACCGTTGGCCCAATAGGCACCGCAATAGTAGGAATGTTGTGCGCCGTCCAGTTCTTCCCAACGGTTTTGTGCGGCGACGGCCGCCAGGCTGAATTGCGGATGGGCATATGTGTATTTGGCGAGCACTTTGCTCGGCTCAATGCCTGCACTTTGGTTGAGGCTGACGCAGAACGTGGTATCGCTCTGGATGCCTTGCAGGATGTTCATGTCGTAGGTGACGGCGGCTCGTGTGTGGCCCGGGCCACCGAGGCGATAATTCCAGCTGGCCCAAGCGAGTTTTCGGGTGGGCAGAAGGCGTGTGTCGGTGTGCAGCACCACTTCGTTGTCGGCGTAGGGCAGGGCGCTGAGGATTGAGTGTTCGGCATCGCTCGGCTTGGCGAGCAGCTTCAGGGCCTGATCGCTGTGGCAGGCAAACACCACTTTGTCGAATCGTTCGCTGCCGGCGGCGCTGTGGACAATGACGCCATCCGCATCGCGTTCGACCTGGGTCACTGGGCAGCTGAGACGGATCTTCTCTTTAAAGGTCGCCGTCAATGGCCCGATGTAAGCACTCGAGCCCCCTTCGATTACACGCCATTGCGGGCGATTGCTGACGGACAACAGGCCGTGATTCTTGAAAAACCTGACAAAGAACTGGAGCGGGAAGCTGAGCATGTCGGCCATGGACATTGACCAGATCGCCGACCCCATCGGGACGATGTAATGCAGGACGAAGCGCTCGCCGTAGCGGCCGTTTTTCAGGTACTCGTCCAGCGTGGTGTCGGCGTCGATCCGCCCCTCGACCAGGTCGCGCTGAGCCTCTTTATTGAAGCGCTGGATGTCGCGCAACATGCCCCAGAAACCTGACGACAACAGATTTCGACGTTGGGCGAACAGGCTGTTGAGGTTATTGCCGTTGTACTCCAGGCCCGAGTCCGGATCCGTCACTGAGAAACTCATTTCAGTCGGTTTGAACCCCACGCCGATCTGGCCCAGCAGGCGTATGAAATTCGGGTAGGTCCAGTCGTTGAACACAATGAAACCGGTGTCCACGGCATAGCGCTGGTCATCGACGGTCACGTCCACGGTGTGGGTGTGACCGCCGATCCAGTCGCTGACCTCGAACAGGGTGATCTCATGCCTGCGATTGAGCAGGTAGGCGCTGGTCAGCCCCGAGATCCCGCTGCCGATGATGGCGATGTTCATGGCACATCCCGGATCGGCGGACTGCTGCGCACCATGCGTTTGCCGATGGCCAGTTTCACGCAGTTGGGCATTTTCGACAGCGGCCAGAGAGCCGCCATGAACAGCCCTGGGAAGGCGATTTCCAGTGGACGGTTCTTGAGCTTGGCGAAGATGTGCCGGGCGGCTTTGGCCACTGGCCAACTGAGCGGCATCGGGAAATCGTTTTTTGCTGTCAGCGGTGTCTCGACAAAGCCCGGGCTGACCACCGTGACTTCGATGCCTTCCGGCGCAAGATCAATGCGCAGGGATTCAAACAGGTAACGCAACCCGGCCTTCGACGCGCCATAGGCTTCGGCCCTGGGTAGCGGCAGGTAGGTCACCGAACTGGCCACGCCCACCAGATGCGGCGCGGTGCCCTTGCGCAACAGGGGCAACGCGGCCTCGATGCAATAGGCGCTCGCGAGCAAATTGGTGCGCACCACGTGCTCGACGATCGACGAGTCGAACTGCTTGACGTCGACGTATTCGCAGGTGCCGGCGTTGAGGATGACCGTGTCCAGAGAGCCCCAGGCATAAGCAATTTGTTCACCGATTTCGCGCACTGTCTGACTGTCGGTGAGATCGCCCGGCACGACCAGCACTTGCCCGGGATAACGCAGGGACAAGACTTTCAGTGCCGCTGTGGAGCGCGAACTCACGGCCAGATGTGCGCCGGTTTTCAGTATTTCTTCGGCCAGCGAAGCGCCAATGCCGCTACTGGCGCCCGTCAACCAGTATCGACGTGGAGGTGTAAGGCTCATCCCATTCTCCTTTTCAACCAGGCAATCGCCCGGCCCAATACGGGTAAATGTTCGTAAAGCAGTGCCCCGGCATCGAAGTAATCCCGGTGGCAATAAACCTTGTCGCGCCAGCGCAGGTGCGAGCACCCGTCAACGCGAATCAACTGGCCACCGCTCAGGCGCGGATGGCGGTAACTCATGACCCAGCGCAGATACCCTTCGCCTTCGCCGGTCTGGTCGAAGCCATGAAAATCGAAGCGCAGTTCACTGACGTTGGCGTAGAGCTCGGCGAAGTAATTGCGCAACTGTCCGAGTCCTTGCACTTCGTGCAGCGGATCGGTGAATCGCACGTCTTCGGTGTAGAGCTCACCGAGGCGTTGCAAATTGTCTTTGTCCAGCTGCGCGAACTGCCGGGCAAAATGCCGCAGGAAATCACTCATAAGCACCTCCTGCGCTCTGTCGCGAGGGCAGGTCCTTGAACGCAGCCAGGGCACGTGCGCGACTGGTACTCAGGTTGACGATTGGCGATGGATAATCCGCAACCCCGAACAAGCCGCCGAGGTTCGCCGGGTTGTGCACTTCTTTCTTGTTCAGCCCGGCCAGTTCCGGCAGCCAGTGCTTGATGAACACGCCTTCGGCGTCGAATTTTTCCGACTGGCTCAACGGGTTGAAAATGCGGAAATAAGGAGCCGAATCAGTGCCCGTGGAAGCGCTCCACTGCCAGCCGCCGTTGTTCGCCGCCAGGTCACCGTCGATCAAGTGGCGCATGAAAAAGCGTTCGCCTTCGCGCCAGTCGATCAGCAGGTTCTTGGTCAGGAACATCGCCACCACCATGCGCAAGCGGTTATGCATCCAGCCGGTTTCGAGCAGTTGGCGCATGGCCGCGTCGATGATCGGCAGGCCGGTACGGGCTTGCTGCCAGGCCAACAGTTCTTCCGGGGCGTCGCGCCAGGCCAGCGCTTCGGTTTCCGGGCGGAAGGCGCGATGACGCGAGACCCGTGGGTAGCCCACCAGAACGTGTTTATAGAACTCGCGCCACAGCAGCTCGTTGATCCAGGTGACCGCGCCCACCTTGCCGCTTTCGAACTCGCCTTGATTACTTTGCAGGGCCGCGTGCAAACACTGGCGTGGGGAGATCACCCCGGCGGCGAGATAGGCGGAGAGCTGGCTGGTGCCGGGTTTGGCCGGGAAGTCGCGCTCGTTTTTGTAGTAGTCGATTTGTGCGTCGGCGAAGGTGTCGAGGCGGCGCCGAGCTTCGGCTTCACCGGCCGGCCAGAGCTTGCGCAAGCTGTCGCTCGGCATTTCGAAACCTTCAATGCTCGACGGGATGTCGTCGCTGCTGATGTTCAAAGGATCCTGGACGGCCGGTGCAGCAACCCGTCCCGGAAGAGAGCGGTGCAGGCGTTCGTAACAGACTTTGCGGAACTGGCTGAAGACCTGAAAGTAAGTGCCGGTCCTGGTCAGCACGGTGCCCGGTTTGAACAGCAGTTGATCGAGGTAGCTAAAGAAATCGATGCCGTTGCCCTTCAGTGTTTCGGCTACCGCCGTATCACGACGGCTTTCATGAATGCCGTACTCCTCGTTGACGTGCACTGCTTCAATGTTCAATTGCTGACAAAGATCGAGCACAACGTTCGGCGCTTCATCCCAGCGAGAGGCCTGGCGGATCAGCAGGGGGATGTTCAGTTCGCCCAGCGCGCGGCTCAGTTCACCCAGATTGCGCAGCCAGAAATCCACTTTGCACGGCGCGTCATCGTGTTCCAGCCATTGCTCCGGGCTCAACAGGTAGACCGCCACCGTCGGGCCGCGCGCTGCGGCAGCCGAGAGGGCGGTATTGTCGTGTTGGCGCAAGTCACTGCGCAGCCAGATCAGTTGCATGGTGGTGTCCGTACGTTTCATTAAATAAGCCCACGCTCGACCAGTTCCTGATGTGCCGAAAGCGGGTCTTCAGCCAGGAACAAATCAGCAATCTCGGAAGTTCTTACGGACAGTTCGGCGTGGTGGATGCATACCGTTGGTCCGGCAATTATTTTTGGGCAACTGACGCCATTCAAAAGTTTCGGCAGCTGCGAAAGATTCATGGCTTTGCTGGAATAAAGCAGTACGCCGCGGGCTTGCAGGTGATCGACCGCCAGCGCGAGTTCGCCCGCCGGCAGCGGCCAGTCGAAAACTTCCACCGGGCAATCGGCGCTGCTGATCAGCCACGCGGTCAGCCACAGGTGAGGTTCCAGTGGCAGGTCCGAGTGATTGATCAACAACAACGGCGCGGTGCGTAACTGACGGTTGTTATGGTAGATGCGTGCGCCGAATTTGCTGCGCAGCCAGGAGTAGAAAAACACCCGCTCCATCTGCGCGCCGAACTGGCCTTGCCAGCGTTGTTCCAGTTCCGCCAGCAACGGCATCAGCAGTTGTTCGCACAAGGTGCGTGGCGGATACAGCGCCATGGCTTGATTGACGGTGTCATCCAGCGTGCGTTCATTGAGTTGGGTCACCGCTTGCAGCAACGTCTGGCCCAGCACCTGCCAATCGTTTGAGAGGGTTTCGGTAAAGGCCTGAGGCGTGTCGAGCAGTTGCTTGACCTGGCTGACGGCCACGCCGCGATTGAGCCAGGTGAGGATCGTCAAGATTCGTTGCACATGCTCGGCAGAGAACAGGCGATGCCCCTTGGGCGTGCGCTGAGGCACGATCAGCCCATAACGTCGCTCCCAGGCACGCAGGGTCACGGCGTTCACGCCGGTCTGCCGCGCCACTTCGCGGATCGGCAGCCAGCCTTCGTCCAGGGCTTTCTTGAAGTCATCGCCGAGGTCTTCCTGGGCGCTGGTGTCGATTGGGATTTTCATTAGATTGCGTTTCGCAGGCTGAGGTTTTCCGGGTGCGGCTGAAGGTAAACCTGCTGCGCAATATACGGATCCGGGTGTTGACGGAAGTAATGTTTGAGCAGCGTCATTGGCACGACCAGCGGCACGATGCCGTGTCGGTACTGGCCGATGACGTGCTGCACTTCCTGTTTGTCTTCAGGGCTGATGACCTGTTTGAGGTAACCACTGATGTGTTGCAGCACATTGGTGTGAGTGCGGCGCGTGGCACATTTTTTCAATGCCACCATCAGCTCACTGAAATAGCGCGGGCCGAGTTCGCCTGGATCGGTCTGGCCCATGTTGCCCAGCAGGTTGCCCAGGGTTTTGTATTGCACCGGGTTGTGGGCCATCAGCAGGTATTTATAGCGCGAGTGGAAGTCCGTGAGGCCGCGTCGGGTCAGGCCTTCTTGCAGCAACTGCTGCCAAGCGCTGTAGGCGAACACGCGGGTGAGGAAATTTTCGCACAGCACCGGGTCGTTGAGACGGCCAGCTTCTTCCACCGGCAAGTCCGGGTGCAAGGCGCAGAACGCCTGGGCGTAGATGCCGCGTCCACCACCGTCCACCGGCGCGCCGTTGGCGTGGTAGACCTTGACCCGGTCGAGGCCGCAGGAAGGGGATTTCTGCATGAAGATGTAGCCGCAGATATCGCCCAGTTCCGCGGCCATTTTCTGACCGTACTCGGCGAGCGGCCGGGTGACGTTGATCTCAGGGTTGACGGTGCCGACCGCCTCGGGGTGTTCGGGGTCGCCGATCAGGCGGATCGGTTCGCGAGGAATACCCAGGCCAATGGCGACTTCCGGGCACACCGGGACGAAGTCGAAATAGTCAGTGAAGGTTCGACTGCACAGCCGTGATTCCTTGTGCCCGCCGTTGTAACGCACCTCGGCCCCCATCAAGCAGGCGCTGATGGCGATTTTCGGACGGGTCGTTGGCTGTTCGCGCATCGGAGCACCTCGAATCTAAACCTGTACAGAGTGATAATTCTGTACAACATGTTCTTCATCATAGATTCAAAGGTGTACAAGTCAAATTATTTGTATAAGTTTTCGAGAGGGAATCCATTCCCTTGTGGGAGCGACTTATTTCCAGCCCAACACCCAAGCGTCGCTATCTTTCAGAATCTGCCAGGCGAAACGCTGATTGCGTTGGGTCAGCACCGCCTGCAACTCGACGTCCAGCACCGTGCCTTCCTCATCGCGGAACAACTCGGTCACCAGGAAATGTTTTTCGCGGTTTTGCGGATGGGCTGCTGTCCATTTCGACAGCAGCAATTTACTCGGCGTAATGCGATTCACTGCAAGTGCTCATGCAAGCGGCGCGCAGCTTCCTGGCCGCTGAGCCAGGCGCCTTCGACACGCCCGGTCAAGCACCAGTCGCCACACACATAGAGGCCCAGGTCGGCATCGGCCAAGGCACCCCATTCGTGACTGTTGGCAGGGCGCGCATAAAGCCAGCGGTGTGCGAGGCTGAAGGTCGGGGCGGGCATGGCGCTGTGCAACAGCTCGGCAAACGCACCGTGCAATTGCTCGATCACTGCTTCCTTGGGCAGGTCGATATGCTGCCGGCTCCAGGCACTGGTCGCATGCAGCACCCAGGTGTCGAGGGTGTTGTCGCGCCCGGGTTTGCTGCGGTTGCGCGCGAGCCAGTCGAGCGGGCTGTCCTGCACGAAGCAACCTTCCATGGGGGTGTCCAGCGGTATATCGAATGCCAGCGCTACGGCCCAGGTCGGCTCCATTTTTACCCCGGCGGCGGCTCCGGCGAGTTTCGGCGCGGAGGCCAGAAGTGCAGTGGCTTGAGGCGCTGGCGTGGCGATCACCACGTGGCTGAACGGACCGTGGGTGAAGCCTTCGGCGTCTTGCAGGTGCCAGTGTTCTTCACCGCGATACACCTCGGTAATCCGGCAGGCGAAATGCACTTCCAGATCGCCGAGCAGTCCTCGAGTGATGGCGCTCATGCGTGGCGTACCGACCCAGCGCGTCTGTTCGTCCGGCGACAGGTTGAGCTGGCCGCCATGGAAGGTGTAGAGCTGCGGCGTCCATTCGGCGACCCAGCCGTTGGATTGCCAGCGCTGGACTTCGGTGACAAAACGACGGTCGCGGGCAGTGAAATACTGGGCGCCCATGTCCAGGGCACCCGCATCGCTGCGCTTGCTCGACATGCGTCCGCCACTGCCGCGACTTTTATCGAAAAGTTGAACGATGTGCCCTACGTCTGTCAGGGCCTGGGCGGCTGAGAGCCCGGCGATGCCGGTGCCGATGATTGCGATAGGTACAGTCATAGGGGCCTCGTTTACCTTTCTGTACAGACTACGCCGTGGATTAAACCTGTACAATATTGTTTTTCGGTATAACTTTTAGCGTTCTCGATCTGACAGCTTGGCCTATTGTTAAACACAGACACTGCCCGATATCAAAGATCCCTGCTTATAAAAATAGACTAGTGAACAGGGTAAAACGCCACGCGAGGAAGAAGTCATGCACATATTGCTGACCGGCGGTACTGGTTTGATAGGACGTCAACTCTGCCGGCACTGGTTGAGCCAGGGACATCGACTGACAGTCTTGAGTCGCACGCCGGAAAAAGTCGCAAAAATCTGCGGTGCCCAAGTTCGCGGCATCGCATCGCTCGAAGACCTCGGGCAAGAACCGGTGGACGCAATTATCAACCTGGCGGGCGCGCCCATTGCTGACCGACCATGGACCTCCAGGCGTAAAGCCTTGCTCTGGAGCAGTCGCATCACCCTGACCGAAACCTTGTTGGCCTGGCTCGAAACCCGTGAGCAGAAACCGCAGGTACTGATCTCGGGATCCGCCATTGGCTGGTACGGCGACAGTGGCGAGCGGGAGCTGACTGAAGCGTCTCCACCCGTCATCGATGATTTCGCCAGTCAGTTGTGCATCGCCTGGGAAGAAACCGCCCAGCGCGCCGAGGCCTTGGGCGTTCGGGTGATTCTGATTCGAACCGGGTTGGTGTTGTCCGCCGAGGGCGGCTTTTTGTCGCGGTTGTTGCTGCCGTTCAAGTTGGGGCTGGGTGGGCCTCTGGGCAGTGGTCGGCAGTGGATGCCATGGATTCATATCAACGATCAAATCGCCCTGATTGATTTTCTTCTGCATCGCAACGACGCCAGCGGTCCTTATAATGCCTGCGCGCCGAAACCGGTGCGCAACAGCGAGTTCGCCAAAACGTTGGGAAGCGTGCTGCACCGTCCGGCGTTCATGCCGATGCCGGCCCTGGCCCTGAAAGTGTGCCTGGGCGAGTTGTCACTGCTGTTGCTGGGCGGCCAGAAGGCCGTACCGGCGCGGTTGCTGGAAGCGGGTTTCACTTTCCAGTTCACTGATTTGCGCGCGGCCCTGGACGATCTGTCCAGCCGCCTTTGAAATAGGACGTTGCATGACCGATCACGCATTGCTTCTGGTTAACCTGGGTTCACCTGCTTCCACCTCGGTGGCGGATGTGCGCAGCTACCTCAATCAATTTCTGATGGATCCGTACGTGATCGATCTGCCATGGCCAGTGCGACGCTTGCTGGTGTCGCTGATTCTGATCAAGCGTCCGGAGCAGTCGGCCCACGCCTACGCCTCGATCTGGTGGAAGGAGGGCTCGCCGTTGGTGGTGCTCAGCCGTCGCCTGCAACAGGCCATGACCGCCCAGTGGACCCACGGTCCGGTAGAGCTGGCTATGCGTTACGGCGAACCGTCGATTGAGACGAAACTGGTTCAGCTGGCGGCCCAGGGCCACAAAAGAGTCACCCTCGCGCCGCTTTATCCACAGTTCGCCGACAGCACCGTGACCACCGTGGTCGAAGAAGCCAAGCGGGTGTTGCGCGAGAAGAATCTCAATGTGCAGCTTTCGATTCTCCAGCCGTTCTACGATCAGCCGGAATACCTCGATGCCTTGGTAGCCAGTGCCAAGCCGCATTTGCAGCAGGATTACGATCACTTGCTGCTGAGCTTCCATGGGTTGCCGGAGCGCCACCTCACCAAGCTCGATCCCACGGGGAAGCATTGCTTCAAGAATGAGGATTGCTGCAAGAACGCTTCACCAGAGGTCTTGGCCACCTGCTATCGCGCGCAATGCCTGCGCACGGCGTCGGAGTTCGCCAAGCGCATGGGGCTGGCGAATGGTACGTGGTCGGTGTCATTCCAGTCGCGTCTGGGTCGTGCGAAATGGATTGAACCCTATACCGAGGCGCGCCTCGATGAATTGGCCGGAATGGGCGTGAAGAAAGTCCTGGTCATGTGCCCGGCGTTTGTTGCCGATTGCATCGAGACGCTGGAAGAGATCGGTGATCGCGGGAAGGAACTGTTCCGCGAGGCGGGAGGAGAGGAGCTGGTGCTGGTGCCGTGCCTCAACGATGATCCGCAGTGGGCGCGGGCGTTGAATACTCTATGTGAACGAGCACCGTTGGCCCTCTGATGATCGTTCCCACGCTCTGCGTGGGAATGCCTCTAGGGACGCTCCGCGTCCAGTGACGCGGAGCGTCACGGGCTGCATTCCCACGCAGAGCGTGGGAACGATCATCGAGTCGTCTGTTACAACAACGGCTCATCCGCCTTCTTGTGCTTCCAGCTGTCATTGCCCGGCAGCAGCAGATTCAGCCCGATTGCCACCACCGCGCACAGCGCGATGCCTTTTAGGCCGAAGTCGTCCGGGCCAGTCCCGGTGCCGACCAGCACACCGCCAATCCCGAACACCAGCGTCACCGACACAATCACCAGATTGCGCGCCTCGCCCAGGTCGATCTTGTGGCGAATCAGCGTGTTCATCCCCACCGCAGCAATCGAACCAAACAACAGGCACAGAATCCCGCCCATCACTGGCACAGGAATGCTTTGCAGCAGCGCGCCGAACTTGCCGACGAACGCCAGGCTGATGGCGAAAATCGCCGCCCAGGTCATGATTTTCGGGTTGTAGTTCTTGGTCAGCATCACCGCGCCCGTCACTTCGGCGTACGTGGTGTTGGGCGGACCGCCGAACAGGCCCGCCGCGGTGGTGGCAATGCCATCGCCGAGCAGGGTCCGGTGCAGGCCGGGTTTCTTCAGGTAATCGCGGCCGGTCACGCTGCCGACGGCGATCACGCCGCCGATATGCTCGATGGCCGGCGCCAGGGCCACCGGAACGATGAACAGAATCGCCTGCCAGTTGAATTCCGGCGCGGTGAAGTGCGGAATCGCGAACCAAGGTGCCGCGGCAATCTTCGCGGTATCAACCACGCCGAAATAGAAGGCCATGGCAAAACCGACCAGCACGCCGGAAATGATCGGCACCAGGCGGAAGATGCCCTTACCGAACACCGCGACGATCAGGGTGGTGAGCAGCGCCGGCATCGAGATCAGCATGGCGGTCTGGTAGTGAATCAGCTCGGTGCCGTCGCCCGCCTTGCCCATCGCCATGTTGGCGGCAATCGGCGCCATGGCCAGGCCGATCGAAATGATCACCGGACCAATCACCACCGGTGGCAGCAGGCGGTCGATAAAACCGGTGCCTTTGATCTTCACGGCAAGGCCGAGGAAGGTGTAGACGAAACCCGCCGCCATCACGCCGCCCATGGTCGCCGCGAGGCCGAACTGGCCCTTGGCGAGAATGATCGGGGTGATGAAGGCGAAGCTCGACGCCAGGAATACCGGCACCTGACGCCCGGTGACGATCTGGAACAGAATCGTCCCCAGACCCGCGGTGAACAGCGCCACGTTCGGGTCGAGGCCGGTAATCAGCGGCATCAATACCAGAGCGCCGAAGGCCACGAACAGCATCTGTGCGCCAGACAGCACCGTGCGCCAGAGCGGATCGTTGAACTCTTGCTGCATGCTCAAGCGTCCTTCTGCTTGGTACCGAAGATCTTGTCACCGGCATCGCCCAGGCCTGGGATGATGTAACCGTGCTCGTTGAGTTTTTCGTCAATCGAGGCGGTGTAGATCATCACGTCCGGGTGAGCTTTCCCTACAGCAGCGATGCCTTCGGGCGCGGCCACCAGCACCATGGCGCGGATGTCGCGGCAACCGGCCTTTTTCAGCAGGTCGATGGTCGCGACCATGGAGCTGCCGGTGGCGAGCATCGGGTCGATGATCATCGCCAGGCGTTCGTCGATTTCCGGAACCAGTTTTTCCAGATAGGTGTGGGCCTGCAGGGTCTGTTCGTTGCGGGCAACGCCGACGGCGCTGACTTTGGCGCCCGGGATCAGGCTCAGCACACCTTCGAGCATGCCGATACCGGCGCGCAGGATCGGCACCACGGTGATTTTTTTGCCGGCGATTTTCTCCACCGACACCGTGCCGCACCAGCCTTCGATGTCGTAGGATTCCAGCGGCAGGTCTTTGGTGGCTTCATAGGTCAAAAGGGCACCGACTTCCTGAGCGAGCTCACGGAAATTCTTGGTGCTGATGTCGGCGCGGCGCATCAGGCCGAGTTTGTGACGGATCAGCGGATGGCGGATCTCGAGGATGGGCATGGGGAAAGGCTCCGGCGGCGGGCAAAAAAACCGGCCTAGATTAATCTATCCGAGGGTGTTGTCCTATAGACAATAGAGTACGTTAGTCCACAAACGCTTGATCTGGCCTCGCTTGATGCGTACCTTTGCCCGCTTTTCCGAATCCGTCCCTCCCCCCAAACCCCTTGGAGAGCGCCATGTCCGCTGATCTCGAGCATATCCGTCAAATCATGCGAGAGGCTGACTGCCTGTACACCGAAGCTGAAGTCGAGGCGGCCATCGCCCGCGTCGGTGCACACATCAACGAACAGATGGCTGACACTAACCCGGTGGTGTTCTGTGTGATGAACGGCGGGCTGATTTTCGCCGGCAAGCTGCTCACCCATCTGCAATTCCCGCTGGAAGCGTCCTACCTGCACGCCACCCGTTATCGCAACGAAACCAGCGGGGGCGACCTGTTCTGGAAAGCCAAGCCGGAAGTCTCGTTCATCGACCGTGACGTGCTGATCATCGACGACATCCTCGACGAAGGTCACACCCTGGGCGCGATCATCGACTTCTGCAAACACGCCGGTGCGCGTAAAGTGCACACCGCCGTGCTGATCGACAAGGACCACGACCGCAAGGCTCGCCCGGACCTGAAAGCCGATTTCGTCGGCCTGCCATGCATCGACCGTTACATCTTCGGTTACGGCATGGACTACAAAGGCTACTGGCGTAACGCAAACGGGATTTTTGCTGTTAAAGGAATGTAAGAACATGAGCGCGCCAAGCTTTCTTGATCAAACACTGTTCGCCGGGTTGGCCGAGAAAGCGGCGGCGAATCCTCGCGGGCGTCAGCATCACAACTTCCATCAGATGGAAGAGTCGTGCCATCGCATGGCGGTGGGCTTGCAGCCAAACACGTATATTCCGCCTCACCGACACTTGGGCGATAACAAGGCCGAAACCTTGTTGGTCCTCAAAGGCCGGCTCGGTTTGCTGATCTTCGATGAGTCCGGCGTGGTCGTGAAGAAACAAATCCTCGTGGCGGGTGGTGATTGTGTCGGCGTGGACCTGCCAACCGGTGTGTTCCATGGCCTGGTAGTCCTGGAAGCCGACAGCCTGATGTTCGAGTGCAAGGCCGGCCCTTATCGCCCGGTCGGCGAGGGTGAGCTGGCGCACTGGGCTCCGCGCGAAGGCGAGCCGGGTGTGGCCGAGTATCAGGCGTGGATGCGCGCGCAGTTTGATTGATCTTCAGTCCGCCACAGATTTCTGTAGCAGCTGGCGCAGCCTGCGTTCGGCTGCGCAGCAGACGCAGACCCTGAGCCTACGGTTTAACTGAAAAACCGCGTTGCCTGTTTTACGACTGCTGCGTCCGAACGCGGCCCGAGCCGGACGCAGGCTGCGCCAGCTGCTATGTATGGACTCGCCCCCACTGTCTACCCGCTTTTGAAAAACCGCCGCCCCGTTGCATCTATGTATTAGGCCTATTCGAGGAAGCCGTCTTCGGCTTCTGGCCAAAATTGGAAGAGCTCGTGGTATGCCGATTACAGTCAGGCCTCGAAGGCCAGTAGCAGCTAAGGCATCAATCCACGCCGGTCTTACCTGGGGTCAATGTTTTTCAGCAAAGGGTCGGACAGTTGGTACCTCGGTGGCAGAACTCTGTCGCTCAGTGGCTCATCGTCGCTTGCTGGCCATCACCCGCCTGGCGACGATAAGTCTGGTCATTCTGTAGAAGCACCCAGACGATTCGCAGGTTGCGGTTGGCCAACCTGATCGCAGCCTCCTTACGACCCAGCCGGCTCATCCAGCGCAACAAGCGGCGGTCATCGGGTTGCTGGGAATCAGGTCGTAGTTGTTGCAGTACCGCGTGGGCTCCCTGGATCATCAGGCTGCGTAAATAAACATCGCCTCGCTTGGTCATGTCCCCCAGCCGGACCGTCTGCCCGCTGCTGTGCTGGTCTGGCACCATGCCAAAGTACGCGGCAAACTTGCGGGCATTGGGAAATCGCTCAGGCTTGGTTTCCTTGGCCACCAGTGCCGTGGCAGTGACTGGGCCGATGCCGCGCACAGTCATCAGTCGCTTCGCCGTCATGTCGGCGTTGGCGGCCACTTCCAGGCGCCCCGTCAGCACGCTGATGCGTTCGCCCAAATGGCGCCACTCGGCCAACAGTTCGTCGATCAGTTCACGCAGCAGGCCCGGCACCGGCTGGGTGGCATCTTCCAGTACCCGCGGAATTTTCTGGCTGATCGCAACATCGCCCTGCGCCAAGGCCACGCCATGCTCGAGCAGCAGGCCGCGCATCTGATTGCTCACCGCCGTGCGTCGACGCACATAGCCTTGGCGGGCCCGATGCAACGCCTGCATTGCCAGCGCCGCAACGCTTTTGACCGGCACTGCGTAGATCTTTTCATCGCGACCAGCCCGCAGAATCGCCAGCGCATCGTTGCGATCATTTTTAGGCCCGCTACGATGTGTGGCCACCAAACGGGCTGGAAGAATCCGCGCCAGATTGCCTTGGTCTTGCAGCTGCCGGGCCCAGGCTTGAGCACCCGGACCGGTCTCCATCAGAACCACGACATGAGGCGGCAACTGGCGTAGAAACTCATAAAACGCCTCGCGCGACTTGATCCGCTGCTCGTAGTGCACCTGGCCGAGGACATCTTCCCCGGCGACCTGAAAGACCTGCTTGGCCAAATCGACCGCTACGGTTGTGCAGGCCGACAAATCGGAAGAAGACAGGGATTGATCAACCGAAGTATGCTTTTTCATGGACTCGCCCTCGCTGTCGTTGGCTGTTTAGACTGCCATCGTGGCGCATTGACGCCTCGACTTGGGCGAGTCCATCCAATTACAGTGCCCAACTTCGCCTTGGGAGCCCGTCATGAGCCTTTTGATCCGCAGCTGCGCCGCCCTGTTGCTGACCCTCAGCCTGCCTCTGGCGGCCGCCCCGGTGCCGATGCACGCGCAGTTCCTGCCGCCTGACGACCTGACCCTGCGTGACGCGGAGCCCGAGCAGCAACAGCTGTTGCAGGTCACCGAGTATTCGGTGGTGGTCGGCAGCCAGCGTCAGTCCAATCAACAGCCGATTCCGGTCACTTCACCTTTGCTGATCCGCCTCAAGGGTAAATCCTTGAACAAGGGCGCGACCATCAACCAGGTGCTGGTCAACTTCGATGGCGAAAGCAAAAGCCTGAAAAAGCCGATCTACGACGAAAAGAACAAGACACTGACGCTGTTTTACCCGATGGCGCAGTACCGGGTGGTGATCGACTTGCTGCGCAATGACACGGTGTATTGCCAGTTCCTCAGCTACGCCAACGGCCATGTCTGGGCCGATCTGCACACCGGGGCTGTTCGTCCGCGTTGAGCCTTGTGCCCGGGCAGGGGTAAACTGCCCGCCCCGTGAAATGTCTGCGAGCTGGAGACGGCAATGCGTAAAGATAAGAAACAAGTGATTGGTGACGAGATCGGCGATGAGCAGATCAAGTTGTTTCTCGATTTCGAGCCGGTCGACGCCACTTCGCCGTCCCTGCACAAACTGATCAAGGCCTACCGTGGCCTGCGCATCGATGACTTCGAGCGTTTTCTGACGTTCTTCGTCGAAGCCGGCCTGGACCTGGATGGCAAGGATGAGCACGGCAATGACTTCGTCGCCCTGATCAAGGATCAGCGCAATGCGGCCGAGTACATCGAGTTGATCGCCAAGGCTCGCGGTTAACCTCAGACACACCGTCATTTGTGGCGAGGGAGCTTGCTCCCGCTGGGCTGCGGAGCGGCCCCAAAATTCTGCGAACGGCGGAGATTTTGTGAGTGCTGCGCACTCAAGCGGGACGGTGCGGCGATCCGACAAGCTCCCTCGCCACAAAGATGATTTCAGTGCCCATAAAAAAACGCCCCGCTCTCACTGAGAACGGGGCGTTTTTTATGCAGCCGAATCAAGCGTAGCTTTCGGTCTCGTTACTGGCTTCAACCAGTTCCAGCGCGACGTTGTTGTGCGCATTGATCTTGCGATACAGCGCAGCGTCGGTTTCCAGAACCTTTTCCCGAGCCGGGAAGATTTCCGCCAGTTTGGCAGCCCACTCACCGGACGCCTTGTTCGGGAAGCATTTTTCGATCAGCTCAAGCATGATCGAAACGGTCACCGAAGCGCCCGGGGACGCGCCCAGCAGGGCGGCAAGGGAACCGTCCTTGGCCGCGACCAGCTCGGTACCGAACTGCAGAACGCCGCCCTTTTTCGGGTCTTTCTTGATGATCTGCACCCGTTGGCCAGCCACTTCCAGGCGCCAGTCTTCGGCTTTCGCTTCAGGGTAGAAACGACGCAGGGAATCGAGACGCTGTTCCATCGACTGCATCACTTCGCTGACCAGGTACTTGGTCAGGTCCATGTTGTTTTTTGCCACGGCCAGCATCGGGCCGATGTTGCCGGCGCGAACCGACATTGGCAGGTCCATGAAGGAGCCGTGCTTGAGGAACTTGGTGGTGAAACCGGCGTAAGGTCCGAACAGCAGAGATTTCTTGCCATCGACCACACGGGTGTCCAGGTGCGGCACCGACATCGGTGGCGAACCCACGGCTGCCTGGCTGTAGACCTTGGCCTGGTGATGCTTGACCACTTCCGGGTTGTCGCAACGCAGCCACTGGCCACTGATCGGGAAGCCGCCGAAGCCTTTGCTTTCTTCGATGCCCGACGCCTGCAACAGCGGCAGTGCCGCGCCGCCCGCGCCGAGGAAGACGAACCTGGCGTCGACTTCACGGGAGTTGCCGCTGTTGACGTCCTTGATGCTGACGGTCCAGCCGCTGCCGTTACGCTTGAGGCCGGTCACGCGCTTGCAGTACTTGACCTGGGCATCGGGTGCGCTGGTCAGGTGCTTGAGCAGTTGGTTGGTCAGGGCGCCGAAGTTGACGTCGGTGCCGTTCATCACGCGGGTGGCCGCGACGACTTCGTCGGCTGGACGGCCCGGCATCATCAACGGCATCCACTCGGCCATGGTGGCCTTGTCTTCGGTGTATTCCATGTCCGAGAACGCGTGGTGCTTACTCAGGGTCTTGAAGCGTTCCTTGAGGAAGGAAACACCATCATTGCCTTGCACGAAGCTCAGGTGCGGCACCGGGCTGATGAACGTCTTGCACGAGCCGAACGTGCCTTTTTTGGTCAGGTAGGACCAGAACTGCTTCGACACTTCAAACTGAGTGTTGATGTGCACGGCTTTCTTGATGTCGACGTTGCCGTCGGCGGCCTGCGGCGTGTAATTGAGTTCACACAGCCCGGCGTGACCGGTACCGGCGTTGTTCCACGGGTTCGAACTCTCCGCGGCACCGGAATCCATCAGCTCGACGACTTCCAGCTTGATCGCGGGGTCGAGTTCTTTGAGCAGTACGGCGAGGGTGGCACTCATGATGCCGGCCCCAACCAGTACTACGTCGACTGCTTCGTTATGCGCCATTTAACGCGTCTCCAAAATCTGCAGCACCAAATTGTCGGCATGGCTGCCAGGCGTTCAGGGGCGTGTCAGTGATGCCCCAGCTATCCATGGTCAGTGTTGCCATGTCCGAATCTTCGCAATTTTTCGCAACTTCGACGGACGCTACCGGCCGGGTCAATGAGGTCTATGAACTCATTTCAACGCGCGACTGGCAATTCGACTTATGGTCGAGACATCCGTTTGTGCAACCAAATCCGTAGCGGACAGGCTTCAGGCTCCGGTGTTCGAGGAGTACTCGGTCCTGTGTCGTTGGGCTGTTTCAGACGCTAATGGTGCATGTTCAGACGCAAAACTATTCATTTGCTCGCCACACTCTTGTGAAGTTGTGAAAACCCGTTTTTTTCACGCTCTTTTGAAGACGTGAACCTCAAAAAAGGGCTGTCCCAGCCTGGCACCGTGCCCGGATGGATTGCCGCCATGGGGTACATGACAGGCAAAACGGGCAAACAGCTCAGTGACCGAGCGTAATGACAGCTCTGCAGATTCGCGAAAAGTGGGGTTTTTGCTCAAGGAACAGCAAGCGCGCCAGCTTCACTCGATCTGTGTGGGCGGCTCTCTGTGGGCGGTGCGGGGTGCCAATACCGAAGCATTGACGATGCTGCGAGGCCCGATCAGGAGACGTCCTTATAATCGGGGGGAGATTGTATCTAAGAAACGCGGGGAAATGGACGTGTTTAATGACTTTTATTAGGCGTCTGGTCAGGTGGTCAACAGATGTTGCACCCGTGCACGTGGCTGGCGCTGGCTGACACGGGCGCTTGGAGGCAGGGGATGGTGCAACCAGTTGAGGCGGATTTCTTCGATTTCGACCCAGCCATCGCCCATCGGCTGGAGGCTGCACTGCTTGAACGCCTGGCAGTGGCCATTGCGGTCGAGCAGGGCAAAGCTGCGGTGCAACGGACGTGGCGCGAACAGCGAGATCAGATAACGCATGGGGAAGTACCTTGTGGGTGACCTGCTGTGAAGGTTGCCAGCGAGCCGTGACGTGAAAGTGTATGGGCGATGACAGATGTGTGACACGAGGCGGTTTCTGGTGGGTTTGTAGGAAATTACTTCAATCATTGCACTGCCCTAGTTAGCGGCAGTGGCGCACAGCTATACTGCGGGCCTGTTTGTGCCTGATTCTGGAGAGAAGAGCATGTTGCAACGCCTGTTGTTCGGTTTGATCACTGTGACCAGTTTGACCCTCGTCGGCTGCGCCCACAGCCCGCAACAACTGAACCCTGAACCCAAGCTCACCACTCAGCTGGCGCCGGTCGGCCATGGTCAGCCAGTGGTGGTGCGTGTGGTGGACGGTCGTCCGTCGCCAACCCTGGGCACCCGTGGTGGCTTGTACCCTGAGACCAGCGCAATCACCGTGCAGGGCGCGCAGATCCTGCCGAAGTTGCAGGCTCAGGCCGAGGCGGCCGTGCGGCTGCTGGGCTTTACCCCGACGTCGAATGCGCCGAATGCTCCGCAGTTGACGGTGACCCTGGCCGAGCTGAAATATCAGTCGCCCAAAGAAGGCATGTACGTGACCGAGGCGACCATCGGCGCGACGTTCCGCTCTGATGTGCAGAACGCCAATCGTCGTTACAGCGGTCGTTACGGTGCGTCCCTTGATCAGCGTTTTGGTATGGCGCCGAATCAGGAAACCAACACCAAGCTGGTCAGTGATGTGTTGAGCGATGCGCTGACGCGTCTGTTCAAGGACCCGACGATTGGTCAGATTCTCAGCGAGTAACGTTCGCGAGATTCAAAAAAGCCCGGTGCCAGCAATGGCCCCGGGCTTTTTCATGCCCACTGATTATTCAGGCATTACATCGAACAACTGTGGGAGCGAGCCTGCTCGCGATGACGGAGTGTCAGTCAACATCAATGCAGCTGACACACCGCCTTCGCGAGCAGGCTCGCTCCCACAAGGGGAACATCGTTGGTCAGGCCGCTTGTGAATAAAAATCCAGCACGCTCACACCTGTCAGCAAATCCGTCTCTGGCAAATCCGCATGTTGATGCCCGCCCAGCGCGCAATAAACCAGCCAGTGGCGGTCCTGAACGTTAAAGGCGAGGCTTCCTACGAGGTTTTGCTGTTCGTCACTCTGGGCGATGAGATAGAGGCGGTCCTGGTTTTCGGCGTGAAGCATGACGGTTTCCGTGTCGGTTTCGAGGGCCGCCAGACTGGCGTATTCAGATGACGGAGCCGTGACACAGGGCAGCATTTGGTCAGATGTTTCGTTATTTATCGGAAAGGCAGGGCAGGTGGACAGGCTTTCGGTAGAATCCGCGCCGCAGTCGTCGGTTCGGCGTCTGCCACACCTGTTTTGCCGAGGTCCGTGATGTCGTTGCATTTGATTTCGCTGTTCACCAACCATCCCGCCAAGTTGATCAACCTGCTGGCCTTGCTGTTGGCCTTCCCGGGCGGTTGGCTGCTGCACGCCACTCGTCGCCGCGAACAGCGCGCCATGGCCAGCCTGGTAGCACAGCGCCAGAGCCGCCCGAGCGAAGAGCCCACTCTGGATTGGGCGACCTTGCGTATGAACCGGTTCTTCTACCGTTTCGGTTTCGCCTGCCTGGGGTTGGCGTTGCTGGTGTCGTGGATCAGCACACGGGTCTGAATCGGCCAGACAAACAAAAACGGCGCCCAAGGGCGCCGTTGTCGTATCCAGCCCAAAACCTTACAGCGGCAATCCCGCTTTCACACGGTACTGATTGCGCACTGGCGTGGCGTATTGCAGCACCATGAACGGGCGATGTTCCTCAGGGCAGGCTTCCAGTCGGCGTTGCCATTCCTCCTGGGCCTTGGCCAGTTCGTCGGCCGCAAACACTTCGGCGGCTTTCGGCACCTGCAATTGCGGATCGGCGTCTTTCCACTGGGCGTAGGCCAGGTAGTGCACCGGGAACAACCGGTAGCCGCCGAGGATCTGCCGGTCCATTTCGATCGCCAATTGCTTGGTGTCGTCGAACAGTTCGGTGATCGGCGCGGCGAAGTTCACATGCACCCGGCCCTTGTAGCCGGTGATGCCCTTGGCGATGCTGACGTCGTCCTCACCCGGGACTTTGGTGTAGCTGCCGGTGGTGGCGCGGATGAACAGCTCGCGAGCCTTGGCCTGGTCGCACGGGTCGTATTCGTAGCTGATCGACACCGGGCTGACGTTCAGCGAGCGGATGACTTCGCCGAACGGCTCGTCCTTGCGGCTCATGTGGAACATTTTCAGGATCGCCGACTCGGTGCGGTCATCGCCGTCCTTGGCCCGACCTTCGGCCTGGGCGATCCAGATAGAGGCGCAATCGTTGCGGATCGAGTGGTTGATGTAGGCCGACAGCAGCTGATACGCCGCCATCTTCTCGCGACGACCGGTGATCGAACGGTGCACGATGAAGCTCTTGTTCAGGCGCATCAAATCGCTGACGAAGGGCTTTTGCAGCAGGTTGTCGCCGATCGCGATGCGCGGTGTCGGCAGGCCGGCGTGGTACACGGCGTAGTTGACGAAGGCCGGGTCCATCACGATGTCGCGGTGGTTGGCGATGAACAGGTACGCGCTGCCGGACTTGAACTGCTCGACGCCGGTGTACGTCACACCGTCCGTGGCTCGCTCGATGGTGTGGTCGACGTACATCTCGACTTTATCCTGCAACGTGGCCACCGACGTGACGCCGGCGAACTCACGGCGCAGCCGATGAGCTATAAGAGGTTTGAGCGCCCAGCCGAAAGCTCCGGCAAAACGCGGGAAGCGGAAGTGGATGAGGATGTCTAGAAACGCCTTGTCGCCGAGCAGCCGGTCCAGCACCGCTGGGACTTCGCTATCGTCGTACGGTCGGATGGCATCGAATTCGCCCATCATGCTCTCTTGTTAGAAACGGCTAGGGTAAGTAAAGGTTTTGCTCGAAAACCAACGGGGCACGGTCTGAAAAGGTAGCCAGACAAAAATAGCCCTGCAAATAGACCGGCGATTATACGCACAAGTCACCTGGGAGACCGCGATGCTGGAAACTGCGCTGTATGAATGTCCGTATTGTGGTGAAGAGGTTGAGACGACCGTGGATCTGTCCGGGGGCGATCAGACCTATATCGAGGACTGCCAGGTGTGCTGTCGGCCGATCACGTTTGTGTTGCAGGTTGACGGAGCGGAATGGCATCTCGAAGTGTTCAGCGAAAATGAGTGAGGGGCGTCTATGCAGCGAATCTATGAGCCGGAAAACCTGATGGAAGGTGAGTTGCTGCAAGGCATGCTGGCCAGCGAGGGCATCGAGGCGCATCTGGTGGGGCGCGACTTGCTTGGCGGGACCGGCGAATTGCCGGTCTATGGCCTGCTGGGCTTGTCGGTGGATAACGACCAGGCCGAATACGCCCGCGAGCTGATCACTGCGTACAATGCCGCGCTGCCACTGCCCGGTGATGAACCAGACAGTTTTCCCGGCACGCTGGTCTGTTAGGCTGGCGTTCGTTTTATTGAGAGTCGTGTTGCCCCATGTGTGGACGTTATGCCCTGTTTCGCTGGAACCCCGCCTTCGCGGCCCTGCCTGGCTTCCCCGCCGATCAGCAGGCCCAGTGGAATATTTCCCCCAACGATTCGGTGTTGATGCTGCGTGCAGGCGTCGACGGTCAGCGTGAGCTGGCTCGAGCGCGCTGGGGTTTAACGCCGCCGTGGCTGACCGATCTTTCCCGTACCCCGGCCCATGCCCGGGCCGAAACGGTCGCTGAACAACCGATGTTTCGCCAGGCCTTGCGCGAACGCCGTTGCCTGCTGCCGGCCAATGGTTTTTACGAATGGCGTGGCACGACCCGCAAGCGGCCCTATTGGCTGACGCCGGGGGAGGGCTCGACGTTGTTTTTCGCTGCGATCTGGGAAGCGTATCCGGTGCAGGAACAGGTGTGGTTGAGCACGGCAGTGATCACCCAGCCGGCGGCGAGTCAACGTCGACCGTTGATTCTGAATGCGGCGGGGCAGGAGACGTGGCTGAATCCTGAAACACCCTTGCATGCGTTGCAGGCGTTGCTCGCCAGTGAGCCCGCGGCGTTGCGCGAGCGGGTGTTGGCGAATCTGGTGAATGATCCGAAGCTCAATGGGCCGGAGTGTCTTACCCCGGGCTGACGTATTGAGCGTTCCCACGCTCCGCGTGGGAATGAATCCCGTGACGCTCTGCGTCACAGTGGACGCGGAGCGTCCATGGCTGCATTCCCACGCAGAGCGTGGGAACGATCATTGAAACTCAAACCTTGAACTGATTGATCAACCGCCGCTGCTGCTCGGCCAGCTTGGTCAAATCCGCACTCGCCACACTCGATTCATCCGCCCCGCCAGCCACTTCATTGGCCACTTGCCCGATGTTGATCACGTTGCGGTTGATGTCATCCGCCACCGCGCTCTGTTCCTCGGCCGCGCTGGCAATCTGCGTGTTCATGTCATTGATCACCGACACCGCCTGAGTAATCGTCTCCAGTGCTTCAGCCGCTTTCGCCGCATGCTGCACGCTTTCGTCAGTGCGGTTCTGGCTGTCCTCCATCACCCGCACCACGTCGCGGGTGCCTTGTTGCAACTGCTGGATCATGGTCTGGATTTCTTCGGTAGCCTTCTGGGTTTTCTGCGCCAGGTTGCGCACTTCATCGGCCACCACCGCAAAACCACGGCCCTGTTCGCCAGCGCGGGCGGCTTCAATGGCCGCGTTCAAGGCCAGCAAATTGGTTTGTTCGGCGATCCCGCGAATGGCGGTCAGGATCGCGTTGATGTTCTCGCTGTCCTTGGCCAGGGTCTGCACGACGCCAACAGCCTTGCCGATTTCCACGGCCAGCACGCCAATCGAGTTCGACGTATCGCGCACGATCTGCATGCCCTGGGCCGCGGCCTGATCGGCATGGCTGGCGGCTTGCGCAGCCTGGGTCGCGTTGCGCGCCACGTCTTGCGCGGTTGCGGTCATTTCATGCACGGCGGTGGCCACTTGATCGATCTCGGCCATTTGTTTCTGCACACCGATGTTGGTGCGGATGGCGATATCGGCGGTGTGTTCAGACGAATCGCTGACGCTCAGCACCGAGGTCACGACCTGGGTGATCATCGCCTGCAACTTGGCCAGGAACGTGTTGAAGCCTTTGGCGATCGAACCCAGTTCGTCGGCGCGGTCGCTGGTCAGGCGGCGCGTCAGGTCGCCTTCACCTTTGGCAATATCGTCGAGCATCGCGACCATTTGCTTGAGCGGGCGGGCAATGCCATGGCCCACCAGCCAGATCACCAGCAAACCGATGCCAGCGATCAACAAACCGACCATGGCCATGCCGAAGGTGTCGGACTTGCGCTGGGCGTCCAGGTCGCCCTGAAGTTTTTGCAGGTCGGCCATCACTGCGTTCAGCGGCAGTTGCAGCATCAAGGTCCAGCGCGCATCGGTCTGGCCGATGCCAAACGGCAGGTACAACTCGATCCGGCCCTGAGTCTTGTCGACGGTGTAAGTCACTTCGCCGCGCTTGAGGTTGGCCATGTTGGCGATCTGTTTGCTGTCGAGGATGTCGCTGACCTTCTCACCGAATTTGCTCGGGTCTTTGGTGTAGGCAACGATCCGGCCATTACCGCCGATCAGCGCCATTTCCCCTGCGCCGCTGTACAGTTTCTGATTCGCGCCGAGCAACATTTCCTGGATGAAGTTCACCGACAGGTCGGCACCGACAATGCCCTGGAAGGCGCCGTTGAGCATGATCGGTTCAATGAAGGAAGCGAGCATGACGATCTTGTCGCCGACCTTGTAGGGCGCCGGATCGATCACACAGGATTTTTTGGTTTCTTTCGAACACAGGTAGTACTCGCTGGCGCGAACCCCGGTGGACAAGGTTTTCTGATCATCAACGTCCACCAGTTTGTCCAGGCCCAGGGTGCCGTCCTCGTTGCGGAACCACCACGGCAGGAAGCGCCCGTTGCTGGCGTCGATGCCAACCACCTTGGTGTCGACGTAGGCGGCGTCGTTGTGGTCGAGCGCGTTTTTTTCCCATCCTATATAAGTGCCGAGAATCTTCGGGTTCCTGGCCACGTTTTCCTTGATCAGGCTGATCAATTGCTCGCGGCTCAGGCTCAGTTGCGGCTGGCCATCGGCGCCCGGTGTGCCGATCAGCGCGTTGACCCGCACCAGGCCGCCGGCGATCAGCAGCGGCGCTTCGAGTTCGCGCTGGATCTGGCTGACCTGGGTTTGCGCCAGAGAGGTCAGGCGTTGCTCGATCACTTGCTCGAATTGCGCCTGGGTCCGCTCCTGGACCATGTCCTGCGTCCGGGCACCGGAAAACAGTGCGTACAGCACCAGCGCGGCGACTACGCTAAGAACGATGGCGCCGGCGAGGGCGGCCACGGAAAACTGGATCGACTTGAATTTCATGGGTGCTCCGCACGCAAGAGGACGTCTGCGGTGGTGTATCGGCAGGAGCCCGGAGGGCCATGAGCGGGGTCGGGCGAAATGGCTGTTTTGGAGTGCTGGATGTCGCAAATGAATCATTGCGGGCCGTTGTCGGCCGTGGCGGGCGTCGGTATGTGAATTTTTTCCTACGGCCATGAGAGTTTTGGCTGAAATGTGCGTCTACTCATTTGCGTAACTGGCGTCGATACCATTCCCGCCCAGGATACGCGCCATGTTTCCAGGGAGTTTTTTGATGAACAAGACATTGGTTGTGTGTGCGCTGAGTGCAGGTTTGCTGCTTGCCGGTTGTCAGTCGGTCAATACCACCAGCGGTGGCGCCGTGGGTGTTGAGCGCAAGCAGTACATGTTCAGCATGTTGTCCACCGACGAAGTCAACCAGATGTACGCTCAGTCGTATCAAAAGACTGTCGGAGAGGCGAACACCAAAGGCGTGCTGGACAAGACCAGTAACGACGCCAAGCGCGTTCAGTTGATTGCCGATCGACTGATTGCCCAGGCGCCGGTTTTCCGCCCGGATTCGGCCCAGTGGAAATGGGAGGTCAATCTGATCAAGAGCGACGAGCTCAACGCCAACTGCGGGCCTGGCGGCAAGATCATTTTCTACACGGGACTGATCGATAAACTGCAACTCACCGACGATGAAATCGCCGCGATCATGGGTCATGAAATCGCTCATGCCCTGCGCGAGCATGGTCGTGAAGCGATGTCCAAGGCGTACGGCGTCGAGATGGCCAAGCAGGGCGCAGGTGCGCTGCTGGGGCTGGGTCAGGACAGCCTGGCCCTGGCGGACACCGTGGCGAAATACGGCATGACCTTGCCCAACAGCCGTGGCAATGAAAACGAGGCGGACTTGATTGGCCTCGAACTGGCAGCCCGTGCCGGATTCAATCCGAACGCGGCGATCACGTTGTGGAACAAAATGAGCAAAGCCTCGGAAGGCGCGCCGCCAGAGTTTTTGAGCACTCACCCGGCGTCGTCCAGTCGGATTGCCTCGTTGCAGGCAGCGATTCCGAAGGTGATGCCGTTGTACGAGAAAGCGCCTAAATCCTGATAGTCATGCAGTGAGGCTGCTGACGCCTTCGCGGGCAAGCCTCGCTCCTACAAGCTTTTGGTCGATTACATAATGTGTGTACGACACAAAACCTGTGGGAGCGTGGCTTGCCCGCGAAGAACGATAACGCGGTCTAACGACCTACCGCGTCAAACCCACCCGCTGCTCTGCATCGCCTTGTACACCGCCACAATCGCCAGGATAAAGAACGCCGAAGCCGCCAGTCGACGGATCAGGGTAAGCGGCAATTTGTCTGCAGCAAAGTTACCCGCCAACACCACAGGCACGTTGGCAATCAACATCCCTGCGGTGGTGCCGATGATCACCAGCCACAGCTCCGGGTATTGCGCGGCGAGCATCACCGTGGCGACCTGGGTTTTGTCGCCCATTTCGGCCAGGAAAAATGCAATCAGCGTGGTCAGGAACGGCCCGAACTTGCGGGCGGTGCTGGCTTCATCGTCGTCCATCTTGTCCGGCACCAGGGTCCACAGCGCAGTCGCTGCGAAGCTCGCTGCGAGGATCCAGTGCAACACCGCATCCGAGAAGAAACTGCCGAACCAGGCACCTACCGCACCGGCTGCCGCGTGGTTGGCCAGGGTTGCGGCGACGATGCCGGCGATGATCGGCCAGGGTTTGCGAAAGCGTGCAGCGAGAATGAGCGCGAGCAGTTGCGTCTTGTCGCCGATTTCGGCCAAGGCAACGATAGCGGTGGGAACGAGCAGAGAATCCAGCATCAGGGGTTTTCCTAAGGGGCGGGTCGACACGGCTATGACACGTACAGCCTTCCCGCCCCGGGTAAGGTGTTCGTGTCATAGGTCTTGTCAAACCCTGCGATCCGTCTGATGCGGACGCTTGGGTCGCATACGCCATGGTCTGTTGACCAAGTATGTTGACGTATGCCGGACGAGCATGGCGCTCGTGGGAGACTACTCCCCTAGGACGGAGCGGATTCTGCCTAGGCAAATCCGATTGGGCAAGCAGAAGTTTTATCCGCGCTTGGCCCGGTAAATCCTGAAACCCTGTCCTTCAGCCTTGATCGCACACACGCCCAGGTGCTCCTCGATCAGTGGTTGATACTTCAGGAAGCTGTTCGCGACCAAGCGCAGTTCGCCACCGTTTTTCAGATGTTTGGCCGCTTTTCGCAGCAAGTTTTCGGTGGCGAAGTAATCGGTGTGGACGCCGACATGGAACGGAGGATTGCTCAGAATTGCACTCAAACCCATCGGTGCCGCGTCGATGCCGTCACCGGTAATCACGTCGGCTTCCAGACCGTTGGCGGCCAGTGTCAGGCGGCTGCTGGCGGCAGCGAATGCGTCGACGTCGAGCAAGGTGACCTGATTGTGCGGATAACGACGTTTCACCGCGGCGCCCAACACACCCGCGCCGCAACCGAAGTCGAGCAAGTGGCCGCTCGGCAACTTGTCCAGATGCTCCAGCAGCAACGCGCTGCCACGATCCAGCCGACCGTGACTGAACACGCCCGGCAGGCTGATGACTTTCAGCGGGCCTTCGGCCAGCGGCAACTCGTAAGTCTCGGCCAGGCTTTCCAGCGATTTGGCTTCTGGCGCGTTGGCTACGGTGACCAGCCAGAGTTGGCAATGCCGCGCGCTGTCGAGCTTGCGTGGCTTGCCGAACGGGTTCAGTTGCTTGGCCGCGCCTTCGATGCCGCTGCGTTTTTCACCCACCAGGTACAACTCGCGACCGGCCAGGCGCGAGGCGAGGGCGTTGAGGATGTAGTCGGTCAGGTCCTTGGACTTGGGCAAAAACACCACGGCCGTCTCGAACTCACGCTGGGGTGCGTTCACACCAAAATGGCTGCGCTCGGGGAAGCGCGCGTCCAGTGCCGCTTGATCGCCGGCGTGCCAGCACCAACCGTGGGCATCGGGCAGTCGGCCCAGCAAATCGTCGGCGGGCAAACCGGCCAGCAGCACCGACCCCTGGAATAACTCGGCCTGACGAAGCAGTACTTCACTGCGCGGATCCATAACTGCTCCTGTGAAAAAAAGTGCCGCAGTCTATCAACTGACGACCCGCAGCGCTTTACCGCTGAAGTAGCCCAGCGCGTTTTCGGTCAATTGACCGACGATCCGCTGGCGTGCCTCGCGACTGCCCCAGGCGTTGTGCGGCGTGACGATCAGCCGCGGGATGTCATGGGCCAGCAAGGGGTTGCCGGCAGTCGGTGGCTCGACGCTCAGCACATCGGTGGCCGCGCCGCCCAGATGTCCGTTGCGCAAGGCATCGGCCAACGCCTGTTCATCGATCAAGCCACCGCGCGCGGTGTTGACCACGAAAGCACCGGGTTTCATCGAGGCCAGTTCTCGGGCACCGATGAAGTGCCGGGTGTGTTCGTTGAGTGGGCAATGCAGGGTGAGGGCGTCGATTTGCGGTAGCAGTTGATCCAGCGGCAAGCGATCCGGCCGGGCAGGGCGCCCCGGGATCTGGCCCAACAGCACGCGCATGCCGAAAGCTTCGGCCAGCCGCGCGACCGCGCCACCCAGTTCTCCATGGCCGAGCAGCCCGAGGGTTTTGCCCTCGAGTTCGACAATCGGGTAATCCAGCAGGCAAAACTGTTTCGCTTGCTGCCAGCGGCCTTCACCGACGGCTTTCTGATAATCGGCCAGGCGCGTGGCCAGGTTGAGCAGCAACATGATCGTGTGCTGCGCCACTGACGGCGTGCCGTAACCCTGGCAGTTGCAGACCGTGATGCCGTGGGCACGGGCGGCCGCGAGGTCGACGTTGTTGGTGCCGGTGGCAGTGATCAAAATCAGCTTCAGATCAGGGCTCGCGGCGATGGCGGCGGCGTCGATCAGGATCTTGTTGCTGATGGCCACGGTGGCGCCCTTGAGGCGTTCGATCACCTGATCCGGCGCGGTTTGTGCGAACAGCTGCAAGTCGTCGAAGCAGTCGCGCAACGGGCTGAGGTCGAGATCGCCCAGGTCCAGGGAAGGATGGTCGAGGAAAACGGCGCGGCGAGAGTTCGTCATCAACTGTACCTTTTGTGCAGTGAACTGAAGGCGTAATCTGCCGAGCCTACCAGATGAAACAAATGGTTACCCATTGCACAAAATCGTTCGCGAGTTGATGAAGCAACGACGCCCCTGTAGCAGCTGGCGAAGCCTGCGTTCGGCTGCGCAGCAGTCGTGAAATCAGGCTATGCGGTCTAACAGATAGACCGCATTCTCAGGGTTTACGACTGCTTCGCAGCCGAACGCAGGCTTCGCCAGCTGCTACAGATGATGTTGTTGCCTGTTTTTTTATTTGACCGATCTGCCTTAGAGGAGCCCCCATGTACTGGACAGAGTTCTTGACCGTTGCCCTGATTCACTTGCTCGCCGTCGCCAGCCCCGGCCCGGATTTCGCCGTGGTAGTACGTGAGAGCGTGACTCACGGCCGTCGCGCCGGGACCTGGACCGCGCTGGGCGTCGGTACGGCGATTTTCCTGCACGTCGGTTATTCGCTGCTCGGCATCGGCCTGATCGTGTCGCAGTCGATCGTGCTGTTCAACGCCTTGAAATGGGCGGCTGCCGCGTATCTGCTGTACATCGGCTACAAGGCCTTGCGCGCGCAACCGGCCAAACCGGTTGCCGACGATCTGCACAAAGAAGCCGGTGAACGCACGCCTCGCGGTGCCTTCACCTCAGGTTTCGTGACCAACGGCCTGAACCCGAAAGCCACGCTGTTCTTCCTGTCGTTATTCACCGTGGTCATCAACCCGCACACGCCACTGGCGGTGCAGGCTGGCTACGGGATCTATCTCGCGGCGGCAACGGCGGTGTGGTTTTGCCTGGTGGCGCGGCTGTTCAGCCAGCAACGCGTGCGCGCCGGTTTCGCCCGGATGGGCCACTGGTTCGACCGGACCATGGGCGTGGTGCTGATCGCCATCGGCGTGAAACTCGCCTTCACCGAGGCGCATTGATCGCGAAGCGCCTTTCGGATAACGAAATCCCGCAAGTGCTGGCGCAAAGCTAGCATTTGTATGGCTCTGCAAATCATTCCTTTGGCTGATTTGGCCGGCGTACAAGGGTTCTAGAGTGTTTACCTCTAAAGCCAACACCGTGCAGTCAGAAAAGGGATTCTTATGTTGCAGACTCGCGTTATCCCCCCAGCCGAAGGCGCTTACCAGTATCCGCTGCTGATCAAACGGCTGCTGATGTCCGGCGCTCGTTACGAGAAAACCCGCGAGATTATTTACCGCGACCAGTTGCGCTACAGCTATCCGACCCTGATCGAGCGGGTTGCGCGGCTGGCCAACGTGCTCACGGAAGCCGGGGTCAAGGCCGGTGATACCGTGGCGGTGATGGACTGGGATAGCCATCGGTATCTGGAGTGCATGTTCGCCATCCCGATGATCGGCGCGGTGATTCACACCATCAACGTGCGCCTGTCACCGGAACAGATCCTCTACACCATGAACCACGCCGAGGACCGCTTCGTGCTGGTCAACAGCGAGTTCGTCGGGCTGTACCAGGCGATTGCCGGACACCTGACCACGGTCGAGAAAACCCTGCTGTTGACCGACCTGCCGGAAAAAACCGCCGACCTGCCGAATCTGGTGGGCGAGTATGAGCAGTTGCTGGCGGCCGCGAGCACGCACTACGACTTCCAGGATTTCGACGAAAACTCGGTCGCGACCACGTTCTACACCACGGGCACCACCGGTAACCCTAAAGGTGTGTATTTCACCCATCGGCAACTGGTGCTGCACACCATGGGCGTGTCGACCATCATGGGCGCCATCGACAGCGTGCGCCTGCTGGGCACCAACGACGTGTACATGCCGATCACGCCGATGTTCCACGTGCATGCCTGGGGTTTGCCATATGTGGCGACCATGCTCGGGCTCAAGCAGGTTTATCCCGGTCGTTACGACCCGGAATACCTGGTGGAGCTGTGGCGCAAGGAGAAGGTCACCTTTTCCCATTGCGTACCCACCATTCTGCAAATGGTCCTTAACTCCAAAGCCGCGCAAACCACCGACTTTGGTGGCTGGAAAATCGTCATCGGCGGCAGTGCGCTGAACCGTGCGCTGTACGAAGCGGCCAAGGCCAAGGGCATTCAGTTGACCGCGGCTTACGGCATGTCGGAAACCGGGCCATTGGTGTCCTGTGCTCACCTCAACGATGAGCTGATGGCCGGCACCGAAGACGAACGCACCACGTATCGCATCAAGGCCGGCGTACCGGGGCCTTTGGTGGAGGCAGCGATCGTCGACACCGACGGCAACTTCCTGCCCGCCGATGGCGAGACTCAGGGCGAGCTGGTGCTGCGTGCGCCGTGGCTCACCGAGGGCTACTTCAACGAGCCGCAGAAGGGCGCCGAGCTCTGGGCCGGGGGCTGGCTGCACACCGGCGACGTGGCGACGCTGGACAGCATGGGCGTGATCGACATCCGCGACCGGATCAAAGACGTGATCAAGACCGGCGGCGAGTGGATCTCCTCCCTGGACCTCGAAGATTTGATCAGCCGTCACGTGGCGGTACGCGAAGTAGCAGTGGTGGGCATCGCCGATCCGCAGTGGGGCGAGCGCCCGTTTGCGCTGCTGGTGATCCGCGAAGGGCATGAGATCGGGGCTAAAGAGCTCAAGGAGCATCTCAAGCCATTCGTGGAATTGGGGCACCTGAGCAAGTGGGCGATTCCGAGTCAGATCGCCCTTGTTACTGAAATTCCCAAGACCAGTGTCGGCAAGCTCGACAAAAAGCGTATCCGCCTCGACATCACTGAATGGCAGGCTAACAACAGCACCTTCCTCTCGACGCTTTAAGCGCCTTCTGGCGTGCCCAAAAGGGCACGCCAGCCCCACCAAGCAAGCGCTTGGCTTGTGAAATCCGAATTTTCAGCCATCCTTGCGGTGCCGACATGCGTCGGACTGGCGAAAGGACTGTTCCAGAGTGGCCGGCAGGTGCAAATCACACTTTAGAGGGATCAAGCTCTACTACCTGCTGGCTATAGTCCGCTCAAGGATTTTTAAGAACGGAGCAAACGCACAAAACGGGGCGATGCAATTTTGGAGTGACTTCGGGACGCCTTGGCTCCCCGTCACCCACAACGTTTTTAGAAGTGCTAACTGCCATAACAATAATGCACATGGAGTAGCGTCGATGACATCAGTAAACAAGTTCTGGCGCCGGGCGAAATTGCCCCTGGCGGTCAGTCTCGCCTCTTCGCTCGCCGGGCCTGCATTCGGCGTCAGTTTCAACGTCGGTGAAATCGAAGGTCAGTTCGACTCTTCCCTGTCGATCGGTGCCAGTTGGTCGACCGAGAGCGCCAACAAGAACCTCATCGGCGTCAACAACGGTGGCCGCGGTCTGTCCCAGACCTCCGATGACGGTCACTTGAACTTCGAGAGCGGTAAAACCTTCTCGAAGATCTTCAAGGGCATCCATGACCTTGAATTGAAATATGGCGACACCGGCGTTTTCGTCCGTGGCAAATACTGGTACGACTTTGAACTGAAGGACGAAAGCCGTCCGTTCAAGGACATCAGCGACAGCAACCGCAAGGAAGGCGCCAAGTCCGCCGGCGGTCAGATCCTCGACGCCTTCGTCTACCACAACTACTCCGTTGCCGATCAGCCGGGTTCCGTGCGTCTGGGCAAGCAGGTAGTGAGCTGGGGTGAAAGTACCTTCATCGGCGGCGGCATCAACTCGATCAACCCGATCGACGTGTCCGCGTTCCGTCGTCCGGGTGCCGAGATCAAGGAAGGCCTGATCCCGGTCAACATGTTCTATGTGTCCCAGAGCCTGACTGAAAACCTGTCGGCTGAAGCGTTCTATCAGCTGGAATGGGACCAGACCGTTGTCGATAACTGCGGTACGTTCTTCTCGCAGCCGGACATCGTTGCCGATGGTTGCGACACCAACCTGCGTGTGCTGAACAAGCGCTCGCAGATTCCAGCCGTTGCGCTGGGGCCATTGGCCGCCAACGGCGTTGATGTCAACCAAGAAGGCGTACTGGTCCGTCGCGGCCCGGACCGCGATGCACGAGACAGCGGCCAGTGGGGCGCGTCCCTCAAGTACATGTTCGAGCCGCTGGACACCGAGTTCGGTGCCTACTTCATGAACTACCACAGCCGTGCACCGATCTTCAGCGCCACGGGCGCGCCACAGTCGGTCTATAACACGGCGGCTGCGCTGCCAGGTCCTTTCGCGGCACTCGCACCGTTGCTGGTGGCGGGTAACTCGAAATACTTCATCGAATACCCGGAAGACATTCGCCTCTACGGCCTGAGCTTCTCCACCACCCTGCCTACCGGTACGGCGTGGAGCGGTGAACTGAGCTACCGTCCGAACGCGCCGGTGCAGCTCAACTCCACCGACATCCTGTTCGCCGGTGTACGTCCCTTGGGCGGCGCCCTGGGTAACGCTTCGCTGCTCTCGGCCCCCCCGGGTCAAGACCTGCACGGCTATCGTCGTAAAGAAATCACCCAGTTCCAGACCACCCTGACGCACTTCTTTGACCAAGTCATGGGCGCGAGCCGTTTGACCCTGGTGGGCGAAGTGGGCGTGACTCACGTCGGCGGCCTGGAAAGCACCTCCGACGTCCGTTATGGCCGCGATCCGGTCTACGGCCCGGGTGAGTTGCCAGCCACTGGCACGGTGAATACGTGCGTGGCACTCAACACCAGCACCATCAACGGTGCCGGCCCGGGTACTCCGACCAACAACCGCAGCCGCAACTGCAACGACGAAGGTTTCACCACGTCCACTTCGTGGGGTTATCGCGGTCGGGCCATCTGGGAATACAACGACGTGTTCGCCGGTGTGAACCTCAAGCCGAACGTGGCCTGGTCCCACGACGTCAGCGGTTACTCGCCTGGCCCTGGCGGCAACTTCGAGGAAGGTCGCAAAGCAGTGAGCCTGGGCGTCGATGCCGAGTACCAGAACACCTACACCGCGAGCCTGGCCTACACCAACTTCTTTGATGGCAAGTACACCACCGTCGATGACCGCGACTTCGTTGCGCTCAGCTTCGGCGTGAACTTCTAAGCACTGTTTTTTCAGGACGAACGCACATATGAAAATAACAAAGAGTCTGTTCCACGCTGGTGTTCTGGGGCTTTCGCTGCTGGCGACCAGCGTCATGGCAGCCGTGCCTGCCGCCGAAGCGGACAAACTGGGCAAGAGCCTGACACCGATGGGCGCCGAGATGGCGGGTAACGCCGACGGTTCGATCCCAGCCTGGAAACCGATGGCGAAGAACGCCGGCACCGTCGACGGCAAAGGCTTCCTGTCTGACCCGTTCGCCAGTGAAAAACCGCTGTTCACCATCACGGCGCAGAACGTCGACCAGTACAAGGACAAACTCGCTCCGGGCCAGTACGCGATGTTCAAGCGCTACCCGGAAACCTTCAAGATGCCGGTTTACCCGTCCCATCGCGGCGCGACCGTGCCGGACGCTGTGTTTGCCTCGATCAAGAAAAACGCCACCAGCACCAACCTGGTGTCCGGCGGCAACGGTCTGGAGAACTTCGAAACGGCCGTGCCGTTCCCGATTCCGAAGACCGGCGTTGAAGTCATCTGGAACCACATCACCCGCTATCGCGGTGGCAGCGTGACCCGTCTGGTGACCCAGGCCACGCCGCAGCCGAACGGCTCGTACAGCCTGGTGTACTTCCAGGACCAGTTCGTGTTCCGCGACAAGATGAAGGATTACGATCCGGCGAACCCGGGCAACATCCTGTTCTACTTCAAGCAGAAAGTGACCGCGCCGGCACGTCTGGCTGGTGGTGTGCTGCTGGTGCACGAAACCCTCGACCAGGTTAAGGAACCGCGTTCGGCGTGGGTCTACAACGCCGGTCAACGTCGTGTGCGTCGTGCGCCACAAGTGTCCTATGACGGGCCGGGTACTGCGGCGGATGGCCTGCGGACCTCCGACAACCTGGACATGTACAACGGCGCGCCGGATCGCTACGACTGGAAACTCGAAGGCAAGAAAGAGATGTACATTGCCTCCGACAGCTACAAGCTCGACTCGCCTCAACTCAAGTACGACGACATCATCAAGGCCGGTCACATCAACCAGGACCTGGCTCGCTACGAGCTGCGCCGGGTCTGGCATGTGGTCGCCACCCTGAAGGAAGGTCAGCGTCACATCTACGCCAAACGTGACTTCTACATCGACGAAGACACTTGGCAAGCTGCGGTGATCGATCACTACGACGGCCGCAATCAACTGTGGCGTGTGGCGGAAGCTCACTCCCAGAACTACTACAACGTTCAAGTGCCTTGGTACACCCTGGAAACCTTGTACGACCTGCAATCGGGCCGTTACCTGGCGCTGGGCATGAAGAACGAAGAGAAGTCGGCTTATGACTTCGGCTTCACCGCGACCACCAGCGATTTCACACCCGCTGCACTGCGTCAGGACGGGGTTCGTTAACCTGCACTGAACAGAGGCCGCACCCTCGAAAAACGCCCCGACTGGTTCGGGGCGTTTTTTTTGCCGTTCACACCAAGTCGCTGTACCAGCTGTCGAGCCTGCGAGGCTGCGTTCGGCTGCGCAGCAGTCGCTAAACCGCAATCCTCGGTCTTCCTGAAATAGGTAATCGCCTGACTTCACGACTGCTTCGCAGCCGAACGCAGCCTCGCAAGCTCGACAGCTGCTACGAGACCTGTGTGGCTGTCGGGTTTGGCCGACACCTTTGCTTGTATTCTTTTTGTAGCCATTTGTAGCAATAACCTTCATTCCCTCTTCGTTTACCGATAGTCTGCGGACATCTGCAACGCCGCCACCCGCAATTCAAACAAGAGCCGGCCATGACTGATCTGTCCCCACTCCCGGGCCCTGCAAGCGTTGCCGTCGCGGCACTGGACGGGCGCTTTTTTCGGCCCCCGTTGCCCGACGGCCATGTGCTGCGGCCTCGTCTGTGCGAGCGCCTGAGTGCCGGCCTCGGTGGCAGGCTGTTGCTGGTCAGTGCACCCGCCGGCTTCGGCAAGAGTTCATTGGCGGTGGAGTTCTGCCAAGGGCTGCCGGCCCATTGGCACAGTCTGTGGCTGGGGTTGAGTCCTCGGGACAGCGATCCGGGGCGTTTCCTCGAGCGGTTGCTCGAAGGTCTTCAGGATTACTTTCCGAAGCTTGGCAGCCAGGCCCTGGGCCTGCTGAAAATGCGCCAACGCCATCAACCATTCGCCTTCGAAGAGTGGCTCGATGGTTTGCTTGATGAGCTGGCCATTCACCTTTCGCCGATGACTCCTTTGCTGCTGGTGCTGGATGACTATCATCTGGCCCAGGGCCCGGTGCTCGATCGCTGCCTGCAGTTTTTCCTCAATCACCTACCCGATGGCTTGCTGGTCATGGTGACCAGTCGACAGCGTCCGGATTGGCACCTGGCGCGTTTGCGCCTGTCGCGGCAACTGCTCGAGTTGCATGAGCAGGACCTTCGACTGACTCACGACGAAGCGCTCACGTTGCTCGATCGGCATAGCAGCTCCTTGCGTGGCGAGGCACTGGAAAACCTGATCCAGCGCAGTGAAGGCTGGGTCGCCGGCCTGCGCTTCTGGCTGCTGGCGGCCTCCGAGGCGGGCACCAACGGTGCGTTGCCGCAGTCGCTGCATGGCGGGGAAGGGCTGATTCGTGATTACCTGCTCGAAGAAGTCATCGACTGCCTGCCCGCCGAAGTGCAGTCATTCCTTTACGACACCGCGCCTCAAGAGCGTTTTTGCAGCGAGCTCTGCGATGCCGTTCGCGAGGCCCATGACAGTGCCGAAATTCTGCGTTTCCTTCAGGCGCACCAGGTTTTCCTGGTGCCGCTGGACGAGCACGGCCACTGGTATCGCTATCACCACCTGTTTTCCGACCTGCTGCGTACCCGGCCCACCGCTCAGTCGATAGTGCCGGCCGCAAGCCTGCATCTGCGCGCCTGTCGCTGGTTCAATGCACAAGGGCTGCTCGACGAGGCGGTGGAGCAGGCGTTGCGCGCCGGGCACCTGGACGTTGCGGCGAACCTGGTGCAAAACCTCTCTGAAGAACAACTGCTCGCCGAACAGAACGTCGGCATGCTGCTGCGCTGGAAAATGGATTTGCCCGACAGCCTGCTGATCAGCACGCCGCGACTGATCGTGCTCTACAGCTGGGCCTTGGGGCTGGCTTGTCAGTTGGACGCTGCCGAGGAGCTGGCGGCCCACTTGAGCCGCTTCCTGCCAGCCCCGTCGGCCACCGCGCAGAAATCCATGCTGGCGCAATGGCTAGCGCTGAGCGGCATTATCGCCCGGGGGCGTGGCAATCGCGCGCTCACGCAACTCTACTGCACCGAAGCGTTGGAGAGCCTGCCGGCCAAGCGCTACGGGCAACGGCTGATGTGCCTTTCGACCCTGTCCAACCTGGCGATAGCCGACGGCGACTTGTGGCGCGCACGCAGCTTGAACCGCGAATCGCTGGAGTTGGCGCAGCGGGTCGGCAACCCGCTCTTCGAGGCGCTGGCCCATTACGACCGCGCGCGGGTGCTGCAAGCGCGGGGGGAAATCATGCGCTCGCTGCAAGAAGTCCGTCAGGGCTTGCAACGTCTGCAAGGGTTATCCCCGCAACGGCTTTACGCCGTGCGTGCACGCCTGACCTTGTACGAAGGCTTTTTACTGGCCGTGCGCTTGCAACCGCAAGCTGCGCGAGCGCGTTTACAGGCCGGGCTGAGTGAAGCCCGAGCCTGTCGCGATATCAGTGTATTGATCGGCCACTGTGTGATTGCCCGGCTTGAGGGCAGCAGCGGCGAGTTCGCCAAAGCCTTCGCCGAACTCGCCGAAGCCGAACGCCTGATGCACATCTGGGACGTGCCGCCGATCTATTACTTGGCGATGATCACCCTGGTCAAATGCGAACTCTGGCTGGCTCAGGGGCGTACCGATCTGGCCGAAGCCTGGCTGGCGCGACTGGGCCAGACCTACAACGGCGACCACGCGGCAGCGCCGCCGGAATTCCATCCACAGCTGCCGCTGCATATCGAATTGCAGCAAGCCATGCTCGAGGTGATCCAGGGGCAGCCGATGCTGGCAGAGGGGCGTTTGAACGCGTTGCTTGAGCATGGGCAGAAATCGGGACGGCAAATGCTCAGCGTGATGGCGTTGACGCAGAAAATTGCCTTGTTGCTGGCGGGCGGCCGTGAACCCGAGGCCCGCAAGGCGCTGGTCCAGGCGCTGGAAGCGGCAACCGGTGGTGTCCTGCAACCGTTCGACGGGTTGCTGGCTGAACACCCGGACTGGCTGCGCGGGCAACTGCAACTCTGTACCCAAACAGCTGTTTCGCAAAACCTTGTAGAAAAACTGCCTGCCGCAACTTCGCGTCCGGCATTGGAGTTATCCCCAGGCGCGGAAACGCTCAGTACTCGTGAGCTGGCCGTCCTGCAACTGATTGCCCAAGGTTGCTCTAACCAGGAGATCAGCGATCAGCTGTTCATCTCGCTGCACACGGTCAAGACCCACGCCAGCCATATCAACAGCAAGCTTGGGGTTGAGCGGCGTACACAAGCGGTGGCTCGGGCCAAAGAGTTTGGACTGCTGAAATAGCGCATTTTCGAGATCCACCGGGTCCACAAAAAGACTTGATACGGTTTTGTGCCAAAATTGCCCATCCCTGTTTTCCGAGCATGCCCAGATGTCCCAGCAGCCCAAACTGATCCGCGAAACCTTCCCCGTCGGCCCCTTGCAGTGCAACTGCACAATCATCGGCGATCCGATCACCAAAAAAGCCATCGTGGTCGACCCGGGCGGCAATCACGAACTGATCCTCGCGCGCCTCGATGCCTTGGGCTTGAAGGTGGTCAGCATCATCCACACCCATGCGCACCTGGATCACTTCCTGGCCTCCGGTCAGCTCAAGGAGAAAACCGGCGCGACCCTGCATCTGCATAAAGAAGATCAGTTTCTTTGGGACAATCTGGAGATGCAGTGCCAGATGTTCGGTGTGCCTTACACGCCGGTGCCGTCGCCGGATCGCTGGCTGGCCGACGATGAAGAACTGGCCTGCGGTTGTGGCGTGGCGTTGCACACGCCGGGTCATACGCCGGGTTCCATGAGCTTTTGGTTTTCCGAGGCTAAGCTGCTGATTGCCGGTGACACGTTGTTTCGTCGCGGGGTAGGGCGCACGGATTTGTGGGGCGGCGATCAGGCGACCATCGTGCGGTCAATCAAGCAGCGGCTCTATACGCTCGATGAAGAAGCGACGGTCGTGACCGGGCATGGTCCGGACACACGGCTGGGCGATGAAATGCGCGAGAACCCGTTTGTGCGGGCATAAATGTGACCGACGGAATTTTCGCCGGCCAAAATGATCCAACGCCCGCAAAGGTTCAATGCCTTAGTCCGTTGCACCCCAGAATGCAAAAAAGTAGGAGCTCTTCATGTTCACCAAGCAGCGTTTGATTATTGTCGCTACGGCTGTGGCCTTGCTGTCTGGCTGCGCCTCGCCTAATCCTTACGACAACCAGGGCCAGGCCGACGGTGGCTCCACGGGCATGAGCAAAACCGCTAAATACGGTGGCCTCGGCGCTCTGGCCGGTGCTTTGGCCGGTGCCGCCATCAGTCACGATAACCGTGGCAAGGGCGCGCTGATTGGCGCCGCCGTGGTAGGTGCTTCCGCTGCCGGTTACGGTTATTACGCCGACCAGCAAGAGAAAAAGCTGCGCGCCAGCATGGCCAACACCGGTGTCGAAGTGCAGCGTCAGGGCGATCAGATCAAGCTGATCATGCCGGGTAACATCACGTTCGCCACAGATTCGGCGAATATCGCCTCCAGCTTCTATCAACCGCTAAACAATCTGGCAGGCTCGCTCAAGGAGTTCAGCCAGAACCAGATCGAAATCGTCGGCTACACCGACAGCACGGGTGCCCGTCAGCACAACATGGACCTGTCCCAGCGTCGTGCCCAGAGCGTGGCGACTTACCTGACCTCGCAAGGTGTCAGCGGTGCCAACCTGTCGGCTCGCGGTGCCGGGCCGGATAACCCGATTGCCAGCAACGGCGACGCCAATGGCCGGGCGCAGAACCGTCGGGTCGAGGTCAACCTGAAGGCGATTCCGGGCCAGCAGTATTCGCAACCGACCCAGTAGTGACAGCAAAAGCCTGACTGAACCCCAGGCGTAAAAAAGCCCGCCCGATCCTCAGCAGATCGGGCGGGTTTTTTTGTGTCGCCAGTTCTGGCCCCATCGCGAGCAAGCTCGCTCCCACAGTGGACCGAGTGTTGGATCAGTACGCGGTCACCTGTGGGAGCGAGCCTGCTCGCGATGGGGGCCGAGCAAGCGATGAAAACTTCATAATTAAAAAAGCCCCCGGACAATCACTCGTCCAAGGGCTTTTTTGTGTCGCGCGAAACCTGATTACTTTTTCAGGCCGTAATGCTCATCGAGCATGCCCGGCGCGTTCGGGGCTTTGGGGGCGTAGTCGCGAGGCGGCTCCTGATTGCGCGGTGGCGTCAGGCGTTCCCGTGGTGCCACGGCAGCGTCAGCGTGCAGGGCGGCCAGCAAGCGTTGACGAGTCTGCTCGTCCAGGGCCAGGCGGTTGGCACCCTCGGCGAGGTGATCCTGCACCTCCTGATAGCTCGCAGTGAGTTTCTTGACCAGTGTTGCAGTGCTGTTGAAGTGGGTGACCACCTCGTTCTGATAACTGTCGAAACGTTCCTGAATGTCATCCAGCTGACGTTGAGTGCTGCTAGGCGCGGCATTCGGCACCAGGCGAGCGATCAGGAAACCAATGGCGACACCCACAACCAGGGCAAGAGTCGGCAACAACCAAACTAAGAGCGAGTGTTCCACGAGTCCTTCCTCTATAAACGGCTTTGCTTTACGTTAACGGCTCGAACCTGCGCTGTATACCGCGATTCACTCGCAATAGATTGGCACAGACAATTTGCTAGACGAGTCGACCCGATTTGAGGTCACGGAGTTCCTTCCTTGCTTATGCGCGAAACCCCTGTAGTGATTGATGGCCCGGTCGGCCAATTGGAAGCCCTTTACCTCGACAACGAGCAGCCGCGCGGCATCGCGCTGATCTGTCATCCGAACCCGGTGCAGGGCGGCACCATGCTCAACAAAGTGGTCTCGACCCTGCAGCGCACCGCGCGCGACGCCGGTTTGATTACTTTGCGTTTCAACTACCGTGGCGTCGGTGCCAGCGAAGGCAGCCACGACATGGGTACCGGCGAAGTCGATGATGCCCAGGCAGTTGCCGAATGGCTGCGGGCCAAACACCCGGATTTGCCGCTGACCCTGTTCGGATTCTCCTTCGGCGGTTTTGTTGCAGCAAGTCTCGGCGGGCGCCTGGAAGCCAAGGGCGAGCAGCTCAAGCATCTGTTCATGGTCGCGCCCGCTGTCATGCGCCTCGGCGATCAAGATCAACTGCCGCAACACGGCGAGCTGACCCTGATCCAGCCGGAAACCGACGAAGTCATCGATCCGCAAGCCGTCTACGATTGGTCCTCGACACTCGAACGTCCCCATGAGCTGCTGAAAGTGGCAGAATGCGGACACTTTTTTCATGGCAAGCTGACCGATCTCAAGGATCTGATTCTGCCGCGCCTTTCGAATTGATTGCAGTCTGACAAGCGATTACCCATGACGACTCGTACCCGTATCCTCACCGGCATCACCACTACCGGCACGCCGCACCTGGGCAACTACGCCGGTGCCATCCGCCCGGCGATCGTCGCCAGCCGTGACAGCAATGCCGATTCGTTCTACTTCCTGGCCGACTACCACGCCCTGATCAAATGCGATGACCCGCTGCGCATCCAGCGCTCGCGTCTGGAAATCGCCGCGACCTGGCTGGCCGGTGGCCTGGATGTTGACCGCGTAACGTTCTATCGCCAGTCCGACATCCCGGAAATCCCCGAGCTGACCTGGCTGCTGACCTGCGTTGCCGCCAAGGGCCTGCTCAACCGCGCCCATGCCTACAAGGCCTCGGTGGACAAGAACGTCGAAACCGGCGAAGACCCGGACGCCGGCATCACCATGGGCTTGTACAGCTACCCGGTGCTGATGGCCGCGGACATTCTGATGTTCAACGCTCACAAGGTGCCGGTCGGTCGTGACCAGATCCAGCACGTGGAAATGGCCCGTGACATCGGCCAGCGTTTCAACCACCTGTTTGGCCAGGGCAAAGAGTTCTTCACCATGCCCGAGGCGCTGATCGAAGAAAGCGTCGCCACACTGCCAGGCCTCGACGGTCGCAAGATGTCGAAGAGCTACGACAACACCATCCCGTTGTTCAGCAGCGCCAAGGAAATGAAGGACGCTATCTCGCGGATCGTCACCGACTCCCGCGCGCCGGGTGAAGCGAAAGATCCGGACAACTCGCACCTATTCACCTTGTTCCAGGCCTTCGCTACGCCGGCGCAGTCCGACGAGTTCCGCAGCGAACTGTTGCAGGGCTTGGGTTGGGGCGAGGCCAAGAATCGTCTGTTCCAGCTGCTGGACAGCGAACTGGGCGAATCCCGTGAGCGTTATTACCAGCTGATTGAGCGTCCGGCTGATCTGGAAGACATCCTGCAAATCGGCGCGAAAAAGGCCCGTGCCGTAGCGACGCCGTTCCTCCACGAACTGCGCGAAGCGGTCGGCCTGCGTTCTTTTGTGGCCCAGACCCAAGTCGCTGCCACCACCAAGAAGAAAGCCGCGAAAGCCGCGCGTTTTGTCAGCTTCCGTGAAGAAGACAGCAGTTTCCGTTTCCGTCTGCTGGCGGCCGATGGCGAGCAATTGCTGCTGTCGCGCAACTTCGCCGACGGCAAAACCGCAGGTCAGGTGACCAAGCAATTGCAATCGGGTCAGCCGTTGGATGTGCGCAGTGAAGACCGCAGCTTCAGTGTCTGGCTGGAAGGCGAGTGCGTGGCCGACAGCCCGACGTTTGCTGACGACACGGCTCGCGACCTCGCCATCGACGCCTTGCGGGTTGCTCTGACGCCGGTTCAGGAATAATCAGCGGCTCGGTCCGACCAAGGGCCGATTGCCATTCCCACGGGCCGTCGCTACAGTGACGGCCCGTTTTTGTTGCCTTGCTAACGAATTATGACGCCCCTAGAACGATATCAAGCTGATCTGAAACGCCCGGAATTCTTCCATGACGCCTCGCAGGAAACTGCGGTGCGCCATTTGCAGCGCCTGTACGACGATCTGGTCGCGGCGTCGAACAACAAACCGGGCCTGCTCGGCAAACTGTTTGGCAAGAAAGACCAGGCACCGGTCAAGGGTCTGTATTTCTGGGGCGGCGTTGGCCGCGGCAAGACTTACCTGGTCGACACCTTCTTCGAAGCGCTGCCGTTCAAGGAAAAGGTCCGTACGCACTTCCACCGCTTCATGAAGCGTGTGCACGAAGAGATGAAGACCCTCGGCGGCGAGAAGAACCCGCTGACCATCATCGCCAAGCGCTTCTCTGACGAAGCCCGGGTGATCTGTTTCGATGAATTCTTCGTGTCCGACATCACCGATGCGATGATCCTCGGCACGCTGATGGAAGAGTTGTTCAAGAACGGCGTGACCCTGGTCGCGACCTCGAACATCGTGCCGGACGGTCTGTACAAGGATGGCCTGCAACGTGCGCGTTTCCTGCCGGCCATTGCGTTGATCAAGCAGAACACTGACATCGTCAACGTCGACAGCGGCGTCGATTATCGTCTGCGTCACCTCGAGCAAGCCGAGCTGTTCCACTTCCCGCTGGACGAAGCCGCACATGAAAGCCTGCGCAAGAGCTTCCGCGCCCTGACGCCGGAATGCACGGCCGCCATCGAGAATGACGTGCTGATGATCGAGAATCGTGAGATTCGCGCGCTGCGTACCTGCGATGACGTGGCCTGGTTCGACTTCCGCGAACTGTGCGACGGCCCGCGTAGCCAGAACGATTACATCGAACTGGGCAAGATCTTCCACGCCGTGTTGCTCAGCGGTGTCGAGCAGATGAGCGTCACTACCGACGACATTGCCCGCCGCTTTATCAACATGGTCGACGAGTTCTACGACCGTAACGTCAAGCTGATTATTTCCGCAGAAGTCGAACTCAAGGACCTCTACACCGGCGGTCGCTTGAACTTCGAGTTCCAGCGCACCCTCAGTCGTTTGCTGGAAATGCAGTCGCACGAATTCCTGTCTCGGGCGCATAAGCCGTAGGACATTTCGGAAAATAAAAAAGGCCTGCATTGCAGGCCTTTTTTATGCTGATCGTTCCCACGCTCCGCGTGGGAATGCATCCCGTGACGCTCCGCGTCACATTTCGAAGCAGACGCAGAGCGTCCATGGCGGAATTCCCACGCGGAGCGTGGGAACGATCATTAGGGGAGGGTTATGCCGCTTGCTGAAACTGCTGCCGATACTGGTTCGGCGACAATTCGGTGTGCTGGCGGAACAGTCGCGCAAAGAAGCTCGCGTCGTCGTAGCCGACTTCATAACTGATGGTCTTGATGCTCTTGCGGCTACCCGACAACAAACCCTTGGCCGTCTCGATGCGCAGGCGTTGCAGGTAATGCAGCGGCTTGTCGCCGGTGGCAGTCTGGAAACGGCGCATGAAGTTGCGGATGCTCATGCCGTGTTCGCGGGCGACGTCTTCGAAGCGGAATTTGTCGGCGAAGTGTTCTTCGAGCCAGTGCTGGATCTGCAGGATGATCACATCCTGATGCAACTTCTGCCCGCCGAAACCGATGCGTCCCGGCGAATAGCTGCGCTGCACTTCGTAGAGAATGTCCCGGGCCACAGCCTGAGATACGTTGGCGCCGCAGAAGCGTTCGATCAGGTAGATGTAGAGATCACACGCCGAGGTGGTGCCGCCCGCGCAATACAGGTTGTCGGCGTCGGTCAGGTGCTTGTCCTGATTGAGCTGAACCTGTGGGAAGCGCTCGGCAAAGGCATTGAAGAAGCGCCAGTACGTGGTCGCTTCCTTGCCGTTAAGCAGTCCGGCCTCGGCCAGCCAGAACACCCCGGTCGCCTCGCCGCAAAGCACGGCGCCGCGAGCGTGTTGCTGACGCAGCCATGGCAGCACCTGTGGATAACGCTGGCAAAGGGTGTCGAAATCGTCCCAGAAGGCTGGAAGGACAATGATGTCGGCGTTTTCCAGGCCGCCGTCCACCGGCATGATCACATCGCTGAAGCTGTTCACCGGTTTGCCGTCGGGGCTGACCAGTCGGGTTTCGAACGCTGGAGTCAGGCCCTGACCCAGCTGTTTGCCGTAGCGCAGACTGGCCAGGTGGAAGAAATCCTTGGCTTGCATGAGGGTGGAAGCGAAAACCCGGTCGATAGCCAGGATGCTGACGCGCCGCAAGGGCGTGGAGACTTGGTTAGACATAATTCAACTTTATTCTTATAGGGGAAAGTGGTCACCAGACGGCTGGATCGTCTTATTTTTTGTCTGATGTGTCCAGTGTCCTGTATCGGATGCGAGGCTTAGTCTCTGAAGGTCAACCTCTTCTAACAATTAACGACAGGTGCCCCATGATCCCCAGAACCTTGTTCAGTTCCGAGCACGAATTGTTTCGCGACAGCGTGCGAACGTTCCTCGAAAAAGAGGCCGTGCCGTTCCATGGACAATGGGAAAAACAAGGCTACATCGACCGTAAACTCTGGAACAAGGCAGGGGAGGCGGGGATGCTCTGCTCGCACCTCCCGGAGGAGTACGGCGGGCTGGGGGCGGACTTTCTCTACAGCGCGGTGGTGATCGAAGAGGTGGGGCGACTGGGTCTCACCGGGATCGGTTTTTCCCTGCATTCGGACATTGTGGCGCCGTACATCCTGCACTACGGCAGTGAAGCGCTGAAGCACAAATACCTGCCGAAACTGGTGTCGGGTGAGATGGTGACGGCCATTGCCATGACCGAGCCGGGCGCCGGTTCTGACCTGCAAGGGGTGAAAACCACCGCCGTGCTGGATGGCGACGAGTACGTGATCAACGGGTCCAAGACGTTCATCACCAACGGCTATCTGGCTGATCTGGTGATTGTCGTGGCCAAGACGGATCCGAAGGCGGGCGCGAAGGGCACCAGTCTGTTTCTGGTCGAGGCCAATACGCCGGGCTTCGACAAGGGCAAGCGCCTGGAAAAAGTCGGCATGAAGGCTCAGGACACTTCGGAGCTGTTCTTCCAGGACGTGCGGGTACCGAAGGAAAACCTGTTGGGGCAAGCCGGAATGGGCTTCGCTTACCTGATGCAGGAATTGCCTCAAGAGCGCCTGACTGTTGCCATCGGCGGGCTTGCTTCGGCCGAAGCCGCGTTGAAGTGGACGCTGGATTACACCCGTGAGCGCAAGGCGTTCGGTAAGGCGATCGCCGACTTCCAGAACACTCGTTTCAAGTTGGCGGAAATGGCGACTGAAATCCAGATCGGCCGGGTCTTTGTTGATCGCTGCCTGGAACTGCACCTGCAAGGCAAGCTGGATGTGCCGACGGCAGCGATGGCCAAGTACTGGGGCACTGACTTGCAATGCAAGGTGCTCGACGAATGCGTGCAGCTGCATGGCGGTTACGGGTTCATGTGGGAATACCCGATCGCCCGGGCGTGGGCGGATGCGCGGGTGCAACGGATTTATGCGGGGACCAATGAAATCATGAAGGAGATTATTGCGCGGTCGCTGTAATGCAGCGTGATCGTTCCCACGCTCTGCGTGGGAATGCCGCCAGGGACGCTCTGCGTTCCGCTTCTGAAATGTGACGCAGAGCGTCACGGGATGCATTCCCACGCAGAGCGTGGGAACGATCATCATCTAAAAATCAATCAAGGAGCCGGATTCGGGTGATCCTTGTGAATCGCCTCGATCCCCGCCAACACTTCATCGGAAAGTTTCAGCTCGAAACTCGCTAAATTGCTTTCAAGCTGCTCCATGGTTGTAGCGCCGATGATGTTGCTGGTCACGAACGGTTGCTGAGTGACAAACGCCAACGCCATCTGCGCCGGATCCACGCCGTGTTCCCGGGCCAGTGCTACATAACGACTGCACGCTGCTTCCGACTGCGGGTTGAAATAGCGACTGAAGCGGCTGTAGAGGCTCAGGCGGCCTTTGGGCGGGCGAGCGCCACCTTCGTACTTGCCCGACAGGAAACCGAACGCCAGCGGCGAATAGGCGAGCAGGCCGCATTGTTCGCGGATGGCGATTTCCGCCAGGCCGACTTCGAAGCTGCGGTTGAGCAGATTGTACGGGTTCTGGATCGACACCGCGCGCGGCCAGCCACGGGCTTCGGCCAGGGCGAGGAAGCGCATGGTGCCCCACGGCGTTTCATTGGACAGGCCGATGTGGCGGATCTTGCCGGCCTTGACCTGTTCGTCCAGCGCTTCGAGGGTGTCCTCCAGCGGCGTCAGGTTGGCTTCGATCTTGTGTTTGTAGCCCAACTGGCCGAAGAAATTGGTGCTGCGTTCCGGCCAGTGCAGTTGATAGAGGTCGATGTAGTCGGTTTGCAGGCGCTTGAGGCTCGCGTCCACGGCTTCGGTGATGTGCTGACGGTTGTGCCGCAGGTTTTTGTCGCGGATGTAGTCGATGGTATTGCCGGGGCCGGCGATCTTGCTCGCCAGGATCCAGTCGGCGCGATCACCGCGACTTTTGAAGTAATTGCCGATGTAACGTTCGGTGGTGGCGTAGGTTTCGGCCTTCGGCGGTACCGGGTACATCTCGGCGGTGTCCATGAAATTGATCCCGGCGCCTTTGGCCCGTTCGATCTGCGCGAAGGCTTCAGATTCAGTGTTTTGCTCGCCCCAGGTCATGGTTCCGAGGCAGAGGGCACTCACGTTCAGATTGGTTCGGCCTAGCTGGCGATAGTCCATCGGGTGCTCCTTGGGCAAAACAATCATAAAAGCAGGTTGAAATATTTTTCGCAATCTGCATAATTGCGCACCTCTTTCTGCAGTGGAAGTGATGCGCCGCCGCCGAAGAATCTTGCCGTTGAACGGACGCGCCGACCCGAGCCCCCGAAAGCGTCTGTATCCGGCTGCCTTTGACTTGTCAAAGTACGCACTATTCAGTAAGATCCGCCGTCTAATTTACAGGGCGGCCCCTGAGGCTATAAAGAATGAAAACTTTTACTGCTAAACCGGAAACAGTACAGCGCGACTGGTTTGTCGTCGACGCTGCAGGTCAGACCCTGGGTCGTCTGGCCACCGAAATCGCGAGCCGTCTGCGTGGCAAGCATAAAGCTGAGTACACTCCTCACGTTGACACTGGCGATTACATCGTCGTTATCAATGCCGAGCAGATTCGTGTAACCGGTGCTAAAACCACCGACAAAATCTACTACTCCCACTCCGGTTTCCCGGGCGGCATCAAGTCGATCAACTTTGAAAAGCTGATCGCTAAAGCCCCTGAGCGCGTGATCGAGACCGCGGTCAAAGGCATGCTGCCTAAGAACCCGCTGGGTCGCGACATGTATCGTAAGCTGAAAGTCTATGCGGGCGCTGTACACCCTCATACTGCTCAGCAGCCCCAAGAACTGAAGTTTTAACGGAATAGTTCATTATGTCGGCGACTCAAAATTACGGCACTGGCCGTCGCAAGACCGCAACCGCACGCGTTTTCCTGCGTCCGGGTACTGGTAACATCTCCATCAACAACCGCACCCTGGAAAATTTCTTCGGCCGCGAAACTGCCCGCATGGTAGTTCGTCAGCCGCTGGAATTGACTGAGACTGTCGAGAAGTTCGACATCTACGTCACCGTGATCGGCGGTGGTGTAAGTGGTCAAGCTGGCGCAATCCGCCACGGTATCACTCGCGCACTGATGCAGTACGACGAAACCCTGCGTGGCGCTCTGCGCAAAGCTGGCTTCGTTACTCGCGATGCTCGTGAAGTTGAACGTAAGAAAGTTGGTCTGCGTAAAGCGCGTAAGCGTCCGCAGTACTCGAAGCGTTAATTCGCTTTCGCGTTCAAAAAGAACGCCCAGTTTCCTCGCGAAGCTGGGCGTTTTTTTATGGGCGCGATTTATCAAAGAATTGCTCTGTGACAACTTGCCACAGCCGTAGAGGCCCTATACTGCAAGGCTTGGCAGTGGAGCCCCTCGGTAATTACCTTGTCAGAATTGGGGCTTTTCATTACCATTCGGCAAAATTTTTATAAGTTCAGATTTTTACTTAGTAGACGCCTGATTTAACAGGCCACAAAGCTGATGGGAGAGGACTGAATGAGCAATGACGGCGTGAATGCAGGCCGGCGTCGCTTCTTGGTAGCAGCCACATCCGTGGTGGGTGCTGCAGGAGCGGTGGGGGCTGCGGTCCCGTTCGTGGGGTCATGGTTTCCCAGTGCCAAGGCGAAAGCCGCAGGTGCACCGGTGAAAGTGAATGTCAGCAAAATCGAACCAGGTCAGCAGATGATTGCTGAGTGGCGCGGTCAGCCGGTGTTCATTGTCCGCCGTACCGAGGAAATCCTGGGGAATCTGAAAAAGATCGAGGGCCAGCTGTCTGACCCGACCTCCAAGAACTCGACACAACCGACCTATGTCGACCCGGAAACGCGTTCGATCAAGCCAGAGGTTCTGCTGCTGATCGGTATTTGCACGCACCTGGGTTGCTCGCCGACCTTCCGTCCAGAAGTGGCACCTGCGGATCTGGGCAAGGACTGGGTAGGTGGGTATTTCTGCCCTTGCCACGGTTCCCACTACGATCTGGCTGGCCGCGTCTACAAGTCGCAACCTGCGCCTTTGAACCTGCCAGTTCCCCCGCATTCCTATGAGACCGATGACATCATTGTCATTGGCGTCGATACGGAGAAAGCGTGATGAGCAAGTTCATGGATTGGGTTGATGCGCGCTTTCCCGCCACCAAAATGTGGGAAGACCATCTCAGCAAGTACTACGCCCCGAAGAACTTCAACTTCTTCTATTTCTTTGGCTCCCTCGCGCTGCTCGTTCTGGTCAACCAGATCGTTACCGGTGTCTGGCTGACCATGAGCTACACCCCGTCGGCGGAAGAAGCATTTGCCTCCGTCGAATACATCATGCGCGACGTCGAGTACGGCTCGATCCTGCGTATGTTGCACGCGGTCGGCGCTTCGATGTTCTTCATCGTGGTTTATCTGCACATGTTCCGTGGCTTGCTCTACGGTTCGTACCAGAAGCCGCGTGAGCTGGTGTGGGTCTTCGGGATGCTGATCTACCTGGCGCTGATGGCTGAAGCCTTCATGGGTTACCTGCTGCCGTGGGGCCAGATGTCCTACTGGGGTGCCCAGGTAATCATCTCGCTGTTCGGTGCGATTCCGGTCATCGGTAACGACCTGACCCAATGGATCCGTGGTGACTACCTGATTTCCGGTATCACCCTGAACCGCTTCTTCGCCCTGCATGTTGTGGCCTTGCCGATCGTGATTCTCGGTCTGGTGGTGCTGCACGTTCTGGCGCTGCACGAAGTCGGTTCGAACAACCCGGACGGCGTGGACATCAAGAAACACAAAGACGAAAACGGCGTACCGCTGGACGGCATTGCCTTCCACCCGTACTACACCGTGAAAGATATCGTCGGCGTGGTGGTGTTCCTGTTCATCTTCTGCTCGATCGTGTTCTTCTTCCCGGAAATGGGCGGCTACTTCCTCGAGAAGCCGAACTTTGAAGTGGCGAACGCCTTCAAGACGCCAGAGCACATCGCTCCGGTTTGGTACTTCACGCCGTTCTACGCGATTTTGCGGGCGGTTCCGGACAAGCTTCTGGGCGTTATTGCCATGGGCGCCGCCATCGCGGTGCTGTTCGTCCTGCCATGGCTGGACCGAAGCCCGGTCAAGTCGATGCGCTACAAAGGCTGGCTGAGCAAAATCTGGCTGGTGGTGTTCTGCGTTTCGTTCGTGATCCTCGGCATTCTAGGTGTTCTGGCCCCGACGCCAGGTCGTACGTTGCTGTCGCAGGTATGTACCTTCCTGTACTTCGCCTACTTCATTCTGATGCCGTTCTACACCAGGCTCGAGAAGACCAAACCGGTTCCGGAAAGGGTGACTGGCTGATGAAAAAGCTATTTGCTGTACTGATTCTTGCGGCGATGCCTGTGTTCTCGTTCGCCTCGACAGCTGGCGCTCCCGAGTTGGAAAAGGTCGACATCGACGTTTCCGACAAGGCTGCAATGCAGGATGGCGCACGTACTTTTGCCAACTACTGCATGGGCTGTCACAGCGCCAAGTTCCAGCGTTACGAGCGTGTCGCCGATGATCTGGGCATTCCTCATGAGCTGATGCTTGAGAAGCTGGTGTTCACCGGCGCCAAGATCGGCGACCACATGAGCATCGGCATGCAGCCGGCTGACGCCAAGACCTGGTTCGGTGCGGCGCCGCCCGACCTGACCCTGGTCGCTCGCGTTCGTGGTACTGACTGGCTCTACGGTTACCTGAAATCTTTCTACGAAGACCCATCGCGTCCTTGGGGCGTGAACAACAAGGTCTTCCCGAACGTCGGGATGCCTAACGTTCTGGTCGGCCTGCAGGGTCGTCAGGTGGTAGGCTGCAAACAAGTTCAAATCGTCGAAGACGGCAAGAAGCAATACGATCCGCTGACCGGTACGGCTCTGACTCATGAGGCGTGTGACCAGCTGACCGTGGTGCCAAAAACCGGCACGCTGAACGCAGAGCAGTTCGACGAGAAGGTCAAGAATCTGGTGACCTTCCTGGCCTACTCGGCCAACCCGGTGAAGCTGCAGCATCAGCGCATCGGTACCTATGTGTTGCTGTACCTGGCGTTCTTCTTCGTATTCGCTTACTTGCTCAAGCGTGAATACTGGAAAGACGTCCATTGATAAAGCTGTAAGCAATTGCTGTTAATCGCACGCGCCCAGGGGCGTCTCTGAAGGTGTAACGAGTCTGGCAAGCCAGGCGTTACGGGAGGCGTCCTCTGGGCGTGTGCGTTTTTCCGTTTCCGATAATTTCAACAAGCGAGGAGGACCGCCATGGGCGTGACCAATCGGTTGGCCTGTTACTCCGACCCCGCCGACCACTATTCCCACCGAGTGCGTATCGTACTTGCAGAGAAGGGTGTCAGCGCAGAGATCATTTACGTGGAAGCTGGTCGCCAGCCGCCTAAACTGATTGAAGTGAACCCTTATGGAAGCCTGCCCACCCTGGTCGATCGTGACCTGGCGTTGTGGGAGTCGACCGTGGTGATGGAATATCTGGATGAGCGTTACCCGCACCCGCCCTTGCTGCCGGTTTATCCTGTGGCGCGTGCCAACAGCCGTCTGCTGATTCATCGTATTCAGCGTGACTGGTGTGGTCTGGTGGATCTGATCCTGGATTCGAAGACCAAGGAAGCCGCCCGCGTCGTGGCTCGTAAAGAGTTGCGTGAAAGCCTGACTGGCGTGTCGCCGCTGTTCGCCGACAAGCCGTTTTTCCTCAGTGAGGAACAAAGTCTGGTGGATTGCTGCCTATTGCCAATACTCTGGCGTTTGCCGATTTTGGGTATTGAACTGCCGCGGCCTGCCAAGCCGCTGCTTGATTACATGGAGCGCTCGTTTGCGCGTGAGGCTTTCCAGGCGAGTCTGTCTGGTGTCGAACGCGATATGCGCTAAGGCTTAAGGAGCCGCTATGAACTCCAGTCGACCTTATCTGGTCCGCGCGCTCTACGAGTGGATTGTGGACAACGATTGCACCCCGCACATGCTGGTCAATTCCGAGTATCCGTCGGTGCAGGTGCCTCAGGGTTTTGCCAGTGACGGACAGATTGTCCTGAACGTATCACCGGCTGCTGTGCGTCATCTGCACATGGACAACGAGGCGGTCAGCTTCGAAGGGCGCTTCGGTGGCGTACCACACACCCTGTACGTGCCTATTGCATCGATCCTGGGTATTTACGCCCGGGAGAATGGTCAGGGCATGGTGTTCGATCTGGAATCGCCTATGGAAGACGAGGAAGAGATCGAGCCGGATGATGATATTCCGCCACCCGACAGCGAACCGCCGCGTCCCAGCGGTCGACCCAGTTTGAAAGTGGTGAAGTAATAAAAAAGGCGATCCGCAAGGATCGCCTTTTTTATTACTGTAGGAGCCGGCTTGTTGGTGATGGCGTCTTGGAAATCGCCATCGCCAGCAAGCCGGCTCCTACAGGTCGATGGCAATCTCAAAGATGCCATCGTCGGTCAGCAGATATCAGTCAATGTACTCAAACAACTTCACAATCTTCTGCACGCCAGAAACGCTCTGCACCAGATTGGTGGCTTGAGCGGCTTCCTGCTTGGTCAGCAGGCCCAGCAAATAGACGATGCCATTCTCGGTCACGACCTTGATGCGCGAGCCCGGGATGTTCGGGTCGGTGAGCATCTGGGTCTTGATCTTGGAGGTCAGCCAGGTGTCGTTCTGGCGAGCAAGGAAGCCTGAAGGTGGCAGGACCTGCAGCTCGTTATGAACCTTCTTCACGCGCTGGACGGCGGAAGCAGCCTGCTCGGCCTTGGCCTTGAGGTCTGCGGTCGGCGTTTGCCCGGCAAGCAGCACGACACCGTTGAAGCTGGTGACGACGATGTGTGAGTCATTGTCCAGGGCAGGGTCGGCCTTGGCGACGTTCACGCCGACCTTGGTGTCGATCAGGGAGTCGTCGATCTTGCTGCCGAAGGTGCGCGTACCGCGGTCATCTTCAATCGGCGCTTCACGGCTGGCGTTCACCACCGAGGTGCAGCCGCTGATGCCGAGGCACAGGGTCAAGGCCAGAAGGCCTAGGCGATTAGGGGTCATTCTTCACTCCCGAACAGTTGGCTGTCGATCAAATCGCAAAGGCAATGGATCGCCAGCAGGTGGACTTCCTGAATACGTGCGGTGACGTTGGCCGGTACGCGAATCTCGACGTCCTCAGGCAATAGCAGCGACGCCATGCCGCCGCCATCGCGACCAGTCAATGCTACGACAATCATTTCGCGATCATGTGCGGCCTGGATCGCTTGAATTATGTTTGCCGAGTTGCCGCTGGTGGAAATCGCCAGCAATACGTCGCCCGGCTGGCCGAGGGCGCGGATCTGTTTTGAGAAAATTTCGTTGTAGCTGTAGTCGTTGGCGATCGAGGTGATCGTCGAGCTGTCGGTGGTCAGCGCAATGGCTGGCAGGCTCGGACGTTCGCGCTCGAAGCGGTTGAGCAGCTCGGACGAAAAATGCTGGGCGTCACCGGCGGAACCGCCGTTGCCGCAGGAAAGCATTTTGCCCTCGTTGAGCAGGGCGTTGACCATCACCTGGCTGGCTTGCTCGATGTGCGGTGCAAGTACGTCCATCGCCATTTGCTTGGTGTCGATACTGGCCTGAAAAAGCTGGCGAATTCGGGATTGCATGTCCATCTGTGTGACCTTAATTAGCGCGGCTACTCGGCACATGAATGTGCAGCCCGCAAAGCAAAGAGCAAAAGTGTTGGGTAAAGGTGTCCGCTTCGGGGTGCACGCAATCAGCTGTCAAAGGCATTCTGTAACCAGTTCAACTGATCGAGGCTGCTGTCGATGGCAACCACGTCGAAGCGGCAGGGGGAATTGGCCCAACGCGACTCGCGCTGAAGAAAATACTGCGCGGCGAAAATCAGTTTCTGCCGTTTGCGCCCATCGATGCTGTCGAGCGCTCCACCCCACTGGGTGTTTTTTCTGTAGCGGACTTCAACGAATACTACTGTATCGCCATCAAGCATGACCAGATCAAGCTCGCCGCGTTTACACAACCAGTTCTGCGCCAGCAGGCGCAGACCTTGTTGTTGAAGATGCTCGAGCGCATGGCGCTCGGCATCTTTACCGCTTTGATGGCGTGACCTGTCAGGCATCAGCGCGGGGTATCCGGCAGGCGTTGAACCTGACCGCTGACGAACTGCGCCCACGGCAACTGGCGCACCACACGCTGGTTTTGAGTCATGCCCAGGCTGCCCGACTGGCCTTCAATGCGGCTGTCCGGCAGCGCCTTGAGTTGCCCCAGGCGCGGCGCCAGGCGATACGCATCCACGCCCATCGCGTACAGGCGGCCCAGGCTGCCTGCGGCTTGTGGCCATTGTGCGGTGACCTGCTTGCGCAGCGGATCATTGGCGTCCAGCAACCATGGGGTCTCGCAGAAGCGGATGCCATTCATGTCGTTGTACTGGTTCACGTCGCCGCTGGCACTGAATACGTGGGACGTGGCGTAAACCGGCACATCGCCCGCGTACTGGAAGTTCAGGGTCGGTTTGATCTGCTGGGCCTGTTGCGGAGTGGCGGCCAGGAAAATGAACTCGATGTCCTGACGACGCGAAGGCTGGGCCGCTACCTGCGAGCCAACGGTGCTTTGCAGGCTCTTGGCGCGACCTTCGCTCTGACGCAGCTGGAACATGTCGGCAATCTGCTGGGCCAGTTGAACCGGTTGGTCAACGCGTTCGGTGGCGACGATGCTGCCGCCGTTGGCTTGCCAGTCCTGGCTGAACGCTCGCATCACGCGATCGCCCCATTCGCCTTTCGGCACCATGATGGCGGCGCGATGCAGGCCGTCGGCGCGAGCACGACGAGACACTTCGCGGGCTTCATCTTCAGCGGCCAGTCCAAACTGGAACAGCTGAGCCGGACCTTGTTCGCCTTCGCTGTAGTTCAGGGCCAGGGTAGTGATTGGCAGTTGCGGGCGAGCACTCAGCTGTTTGACCAGCGGTTTTTCCAGCGGGCCAACCACCAGTTGCACGCCGTCGGCCTGGGCCTTGCGGTAGAACTCGTCCAGAGTAGTCAGTTTCGAGCTGTCATAGAACTCAATGGCTGGCGGCTTCTGCCCGGCTTGTTGAGCCTGGTAGTGAGCGGCCATGAAGCCTTCCCGCAGTGCTTTGCCGACCGAGGCCAGTGGGCCGTCTTGGGGCAGCAGCAGGGCGATCTTGCTCAGGGGTTGGCTGGCCAGTTCCTTGAGTTTGGTCAGTGGCAGCGGCAGCTGAATGGCGGCCGGGTGCTTAGGATTCTGGGCGCGCCAGGCGTCGATAGCGGCCTGCTGCTGTTCCAGGGTGCCGGCGGTTTTCACGGCCAACGCCAGAGCCATCCAGCCGCCGAGGTCGTCGGTGGTGGTTGGCTGCAATTGGTCGGTCGGCAGCGAGGCGACCAGGGTCCAGATCGCCTCGTGGTTTTTGGCGGCCGCTTCACCTTCGAGCATTGGCGCGATGAAGATACGCTCCCGTGCGGCGGCCAGCGTCTGTCCGTCGGCTTCAAGGGCGCGAGCATGGACAGTGCCAGTGCGAACCTGTTGCTCGACTGGCAACTCGCTCAGGCGTTGCAGGCTCGGATGGCTTAAGGCAGTCAACGCTGCCTTGGGCTGGTTGCGCACCATGGCCAGTTCAGCCGCCAGGGTGCTGGCGAAGACTTGTTGGCCGGGCTTGAGTTGCTCCACCGGAACCTGTTGCAGGATTTGCGCGGACTGGCCGGCATTACCCTGACGATAGGCCAGGTCTGCCGCGCTCAGGCGCAACAGCGAGGCTTTTTCCGGGTCCTTGCTTTGAGCGGCCTGTTCGAGCAACTGCTCGATACTGGCGTCCGGGGTCCGTGGAAGTTCGCCAAGGCTGGAAGAGGGCGAGCTGGCGCAAGCCGCCAGCAAGGCAGCGAGGCAGAGGGCAGTGAACAGCCGCAGGCAAGCGATCATGTAGTGTTCCTGATACTCGATCAAATTAGCGTGGAATTGTACCCAAGCGCTGGCCGGGGCGCGATGTTACTGGCGTGAATCGATCAATTTAGCTCGTGCAAATGTTGCAGCGCTGCACAAACGCCTGAAAACCCGAGGAGGGCGGGGCGATCGCAAGCGCCGCTACGCGCTACAATGTCGCCTTTTACCGATCATGAGGTGTGCGCTTTGACTGCTCCAGGTGCTTTGAATTCCGCTGCTGGCTCGCTTTATGTGGTGGCGACGCCCATCGGCAACCTGGACGACATCAGTGCCCGTGCGCTGAAAATCCTTCGTGACGTCGCGTTGATCGCCGCCGAAGACACCCGTCACTCCCAGCGCTTGATGCAGCATTTTGGCATTCCCACGCCGCTGGCAGCCTGTCATGAGCATAACGAGCGAGATGAAGGCAGCCGCTTTATCACCCGTTTGTTGGCGGGCGATGACGTGGCGCTGATCTCCGATGCGGGCACGCCGTTGATTTCCGATCCGGGTTATCACCTGGTCCGTCAGGCTCGTGCCGCCGGGATCAACGTGGTGCCGGTTCCTGGGGCCTGCGCATTGATCGCGGCGTTATCGGCGGCGGGTCTGCCGTCGGACCGCTTCATATTTGAGGGCTTCCTGCCGGCCAAGGCCGTCGGCCGGCGCGCTCGTCTGGAGTTGGTGAAGGAAGAGCCGCGCACGCTGATTTTCTATGAAGCGCCACATCGCATCCTTGAATGCCTGCAAGACATGGAGTTGGTGTTCGGCCCCGAGCGTCCGGCGTTGCTGGCGCGTGAACTGACCAAAACCTTCGAAACCCTTAAAGGTTTGCCGTTGGCCGAGTTGCGTGAGTTCGTCGAGTCGGACAGCAATCAGCAGCGCGGCGAGTGCGTGGTGCTGGTGGCAGGCTGGTCGGCACCCGAGACCGAGGACGCGGTCAGCAGCGAAGCCATGCGCATCCTCAATCTGTTGCTCGAAGAGATGCCGCTCAAGCGTGCGGCGGCATTGGCGGCGCAAATTACCGGTGAACGCAAGAACGTGCTCTATCAGGTGGCGCTGGATAAACAGAAGGGCGAGTAAAAACCCGACGTGCAGGAGCGGCCATAGGCGTTTATCGCTTGTTCTTCGGCCGCTCTGCCGTTAACCTTCGCGGCGGAGAGTCGATCGGACAGTCGCTGCCCTCTATGAAAATTAGGGGGGGGAGGAAAGTCCGGGCTCCATAGGGCGAAGTGCCAGGTAATGCCTGGGAGGCGTGAGCCTACGGAAAGTGCCACAGAAAATAACCGCCTAAGCGCTTCGGCGCCGGTAAGGGTGAAAAGGTGCGGTAAGAGCGCACCGCACGTCTGGCAACAGTTCGTGGCTAGGTAAACCCCACTTGGAGCAAGACCAAATAGGGTCCCAAGGCGTAGCCCGCGCTGGGACCGGGTAGGTTGCTAAAGATGTCCAGTGATGGCCATCGTAGACGAATGACTGTTCAAGACAGAACCCGGCTTACAGATCGACTCTCCACCTTTTTTTTCTCCCTGCTTTAATCATTGAGCAGGGCGCTGGTAGTAGCCTTTTCCCTCCTTCCAGAATCATTGCCAGAACACTTTCGTAATACCGAAAAAATCTTACTCTTAACAAACTACTTTAACTTTCGATCGCAGCCTTCAGTGCTGAATCAAGTTATTGAGTCGATTGACGCGTCAGATTCTCGCAACACCTCCTCCTACGCTCCTAAATCTCAGTTCTGTAAGGGTTTTCCTTTAATCCGCGCCTTGACGGTGCGGTGGCCGCATTCCTATAGTGTGCGCAAGTGGCGGAAAGTGGCATGAAGTGGGTTTTTTGAACGTAAAACGCTAATATTTGGAGAAACGCTGACGTGTTTCGCGGAGCTAACGCTATCAGTCTCGACGCAAAGGGCCGTCTCGCCATGCCGAGCCGGTACCGTGACGAGCTCGTTTCGCGTAGTTCCGGTCAGTTGATCGTCACAATTGATGCCGTTGATCCGTGTTTGTGTGTTTACCCCCTCGATGAGTGGGAAATTATCGAAACCAAACTGCGCGCACTGCCTTCGCTTCGCGAAGAGAACCGCCGCCTGCAACGTTTACTGATTGGTAATGCCGTCGACCTCGAGCTCGATGGCAGTGGTCGTTTTCTGGTTCCACCGCGTCTTCGTGAATATGCCAAGTTGGATAAGCGCGCGATGTTGGTAGGCCAACTGAACAAGTTCCAATTGTGGGACGAGGATGCCTGGGATGCGGTTTCTGCCGCTGACCTGGCTGCTATTCAACAACCGGGCGCCATGCCTGATGAACTGCGTGATTTGATCCTGTGACTATTGATAGCGGCTTTAACCACATCACCGTACTGCTTGACGAAGCCGTGGAGGCTCTCGCCGTACGTCCTGATGGCTGCTATCTGGACGGTACGTTCGGGCGCGGCGGGCACAGTCGGTTGATCTTGAGCCAACTCGGTCCCGATGGTCGGGTCCTCGGATTCGACAAAGATCCTCAAGCGATTGCCACCGGGCAAACGCTAGCGGCCGAAGACGGCCGCTTTGTCGTTGTGCAACGCAGCTTTGCCGAGCTCGGTTCGGAAGTGGCCGAACGCGGTCTGCACGGCAAGGTCAGCGGTGTTTTGCTCGACCTGGGCGTGTCTTCGCCGCAACTCGACGACCCTGAGCGCGGCTTCAGTTTCCTCAACGATGGCCCGCTGGACATGCGCATGGACCCGTCCCGCGGGATCAGCGCTGCCGAATTCGTCAACACCGCACCGGCGGAAGAAATCGCCCGGGTGTTCAAGGAATACGGCGAAGAGCGTTTCTCCGGCCGCATGGCCCGTGCCGTGGCCGAGCGCCGCGACATCAAGCCGTTCGAGCGTACGGCCGATCTGGCTGAAGTCCTGAAAGTCGCCAACCCGGCATGGGAAAAGGGCAAAAACCCTGCCACCCGTGCGTTCCAGGGCCTGCGTATTCACGTCAACAATGAACTGGGCGATCTGGAAGCCGGCCTCGAAGCCGCGCTGGACTGCCTGGAAATCGGTGGTCGTCTGGTCGTGATCAGCTTCCACTCGCTGGAAGACCGTATCGTCAAACTGTTCATGCGCAAACTGGTGAAAGGCGAAGCCGACAACCTGCCGCGCAACCTGCCGGTTCGGCATGTAGCCTTCGAACCGAAAGTCAAAGTCCATGGCAAAGCGCAGACGGCCTCCGACGCCGAACTCAAAGCCAACCCACGTTCCCGCAGCGCCGTCATGCGCGTCGCGGAGAAGCTGCGGTGAGCAAGCTCTTCGCCAAGCCACTGCCCGGCGGCAGCTTTTTCATGCTGCTGCTGTTTATCGGCGTGCTCGTGTCGGCCATTGGCGTGTCGTATAGCGCCCACTGGAACCGCCAGTTGCTGAACTCGCTCTACGCCGAGTTGAGCGTACGCGACAAGGCGCAGGCGGAGTGGGGCCGGTTGATTCTCGAGCAGAGCACCTGGACCGCGCACAGCCGTATCGAAGTCCTGGCCTCCGAGCAACTGAAGATGCGCATTCCCGGCGCCGCTGAAGTGCAGATGGTGGCGCCATGATGAAACTCGAAGGCGCGCTGTTCCCATGGCGTTTCCGCCTGGTGCTGGGTTTGCTCGGCGTCATGGTCGCGGCGATTGCCTGGCGCATTATCGATCTGCAAGTAGTTGACCGTGCCTTTCTTAAAGGTCAGGGCGATGCGCGCAGCGTTCGTCATATCCCGATTCCGGCTCACCGTGGTCTGATCACCGACCGTAACGGCGAGCCTTTGGCTGTGAGTACCCCAGTCACCACCCTTTGGGCCAATGCCAAGGAAATGCAAACGGCCAAAGAGAAGTGGCCTGCACTGGCGGCTGCCTTGGGGCAGGACCCGAAAGCCCTGGCCGAACGTCTCGAAGCTCAGGCCAACAAAGAATTCATCTATCTCGTGCGTGGGCTCACCCCCGAGCAGGGCCAGTCTGTGCTCGACCTGAAAGTGCCGGGTGTTTACGGCATCGAAGAATTCCGCCGCTTCTACCCGGCCGGTGAAGTCACCGCGCACATGGTCGGTTTTACCGACATCGATGACCACGGTCGTGAAGGGGTCGAACTGGCCTACGACGAATGGCTGGCCGGGGTCCCCGGCAAGCGACAGGTGATCAAGGACCGGCGTGGCCGGCTGATCAAGGATGTCCAGGTCACCAAAAACGCCAAGGCCGGAAAGCCCTTGGCGTTGTCCATTGACCTGCGTCTGCAATACCTGGCCAACCGCGAGCTGCGTAACGCGATCATCGAGAACGGCGCCAAGGCCGGCAGCCTGGTGATCATGGACGTGAAGACCGGCGAGATCCTCGCGATGGTCAACCAGCCGACCTACAACCCGAACAACCGTCGCAACCTGCAACCGGCGATGATGCGCAACCGCGCAATGATCGACGTGTTCGAGCCGGGTTCGACCATGAAAGCGATTTCCATGAGTGCCGCGATTGAAACCGGGCGCTGGAAGCCGACCGATACCGTCGAGGTGTACCCGGGCACCTTGCAGATTGGTAAATACACCATCAAGGACGTATCCAAGAGCGAAGGTCCGGTACTCGACCTGACTGGCATTCTGATCAATTCCAGTAACGTCGGCATGAGCAAGGTCGCGTTCGATATCGGCGGCGAAACGATTTTCCGTCTGGCGCAGAAAGTCGGCCTCGGCCAGGACACCGGTCTCGGCTTCCCGGGCGAGCGCGTCGGCAACCTGCCGAACTACCGCGAATGGCGCAAGGCTGAAACCGCCACGCTGTCCTACGGCTACGGTATTTCCGTCACCGCGATCCAGTTGGTCCACGCCTTCTCGGCCCTGGCCAACAATGGTCGCCTCGCGCCGCTGACCCTGATCAAAACCGACAAGGCGCCGCAAACCACACAGGTATTGCCGGAAGCTGTCGCGAAAACCATGCAAACCATGCTGCAACAAGTGATCGAAGCCCCGCGCGGTGTATTCCGTGCCCAAGTGCCGGCGTATCACGTGGGCGGAAAGTCGGGTACCGCGCGTAAAACGTCGGTAGGCACTAAAGGCTACGCCGAGAATTCCTACCGCTCGCTGTTCGCAGGCTTCGGCCCGATGAGCGATCCGCGCTACGCCATCGTCGTGGTGATCGATGAGCCAACCAAGGCCGGTTACTTCGGTGGTCTGGTATCGGCTCCGGTGTTCAGCAAAGTGATGTCCGGGACACTGCGCCTGATGAACATCACGCCGGACAACCTGCCACCGACCCAAACCGCTAACGCCACACCGGTCGTTCCGCTGAAAGCCAATGGAGGGCGCGGCTAATGTCTCTGAGCCTGAACAAGATTTTTGCCCACGCCGGCCGCGATCTGTTGATCCGCGAACTGACCCTGGACAGCCGCAACGTGCGGGCTGGCGATCTGTTTCTCGCTGTCCCTGGCGGCAAGTACGACGGTCGCGCGCACATCGCCGATGCCTTGCAACGCGGCGCTGCTGCCGTGGCTTATGAGGTTGAAGGCGCAACGGTATTGCCGATCACTGATGCGCCGCTGATTCCGGTCAAAGGCCTGGCGGCGCAGCTGTCGGACATCGCCGGTCGCTTTTATGGCGACCCGAGCCGGCACCTGAACCTGGTTGGCGTAACCGGCACCAATGGCAAAACCAGCGTGACGCAATTGGTCGCGCAAGCCTTGGACTTGCTCGGCCAACACTGCGGCATTGTCGGCACCCTGGGCACCGGTTTCTACGGCGCGCTGGAAAGCGGCCTGCACACCACGCCGAACCCGATTGCCGTACAAGCGACCTTGGCTGACCTGAAAAAGGCCGGCGCCAAAGCAGTCGCCATGGAAGTGTCTTCCCACGGCCTGGATCAGGGCCGCGTGACGGCGTTGGCGTTCGATGTGGCAGTGATGACCAACCTGTCCCGCGATCACCTGGATTACCACGGCACCATGCAAGCCTACGGCGAAGCCAAGGCCAAGCTGTTTGCCTGGAACGATTTGAAGTGCCGGGTGATCAATCTCGACGACGAATTCGGCCGCCAACTGGCTGCGGACAAACGTGAGTCGCGCCTGATCACCTACAGCCTTGAAGACTCAAGTGCCTACCTCTATTGCCGTGAAGCGCAGTTCAACGACGAAGGCGTACGCGCCACGCTGGTCACACCCCAGGGCGAGCATCATTTGCGCAGCACCCTGCTCGGTCGTTTCAACCTGAGCAACGTGCTGGCCGCGGTCGGCGCCTTGCTTGGCCTGGACTACGCGCTGGACGAAATTCTCAAGGTCCTGCCGAAACTCGAAGGCCCGGCCGGTCGCATGCAGCGTCTTGGCGGCGGCACCCAGCCACTGGTGGTGGTCGATTACGCCCACACCCCGGATGCGCTGGAAAAAGTATTGATGGCCCTGCGTCCACACGCCAAAGGCCGTTTGTTGTGCCTGTTCGGCTGCGGCGGTGATCGTGATCGCGGCAAGCGTCCGTTGATGGCGGAAGTGGTCGAGCGTCTGGCCGACGGTGTGCTGGTGACCGATGACAATCCGCGTACCGAAGACCCGGCAGTTATTTTCGATGACATCCGCGCCGGCTTCACGGCTGTGGATAAAGTTACTTTCGTCGCTGGCCGTGGTCAGGCGATTGCCCAGTTGATCGCCAGCGCTTCGGCAGATGACGTGATTGTCCTGGCCGGTAAAGGTCACGAGGACTATCAGGAAATCAACGGCGAACGCCACGACTTCTCCGATCTGGTCGAGGCCGATCACGCCTTGACCGCGTGGGAGGTGGCCCATGCTTAAAGCCTTGAAACTGAGCGAACTGACTGGCGCACTGAAAGCACAGTTGATCGCGGCCGATGCCACGTTCGAGGGTGTCAGCATCGACAGCCGCGCAATCAAGCCAGGCCAGCTGTTTATTGCCCTGACCGGTCCGCGATTCGACGGTCATGACTATTTGAACGACGTTGCCAGCAAAGGCGCGGTCGCCGCACTGGTCGAGCGCGAAGTCGCCGACAGCGCGCTGCCGCAATTGCTGGTCAAAGATACCCGCGAGGCGTTGGGCCAGCTGGGCGCGATGAACCGTGCGGCGTTTACCAACCCTGTCGCGGCGATCACCGGTTCCAGCGGTAAAACCACGGTCAAGGAAATGCTCGCCAGCATACTGCGCACGCGCGGTCCGGTCCTGGCGACCCGTGGCAACCTGAATAATGACCTCGGCGTGCCGCTGACCCTGCTCGAACTTGCGCCGGAACACTCCGCCGCCGTGATCGAACTCGGTGCTTCGCGTCTGGGCGAAATTGCCTACACCGTCGGCATGACCAAGCCGCATGTGGCCGTACTCAATAACGCCGGGACCGCCCATGTCGGCGAGTTCGGCGGGCCGGAAAAAATCGTTGAAGCCAAGGGCGAGATCATTGAAGGGCTGGATGCCGATGGCGTCGCCGTTCTGAATCTTGACGACAAGGCGTTCGGTATCTGGAAGACCCGCGCTGCCGGTCGCAAAGTCCTGACGTTCGCCTTGAGCAATGTCAGCGCCGACTTCTACGCCAGCGACCTGGATCGCGATGCGCGCGGTTGCCCGGCCTTCAACCTGCACAGTCCTGAAGGTGTGGAGCGCGTTCAACTGAACCTGCTCGGCACCCATAACGTCGCCAATGCCATGGCCGCCGCCGCTGCCGCCCATGCTTTGGGCGTGTCGCTGTTCGGCATCGCCACCGGTCTCGGCGCGGTGCAACCGGTCAAGGGTCGCACCGTCGCGCAACTGGCCACCAATGGCATGCGCGTGATCGATGACACGTACAACGCGAACCCCACCTCCATGTGCGCCGCCGTTGATATACTCGCCGGCTTTTCCGGCCGCACCGTTCTGGTGCTCGGAGATATCGGCGAACTGGGCGATTGGGCGGAGCAGGGCCACCGCGATGTGGGCGAGTACGCCCGTGGCAAGGTTTCCGCGCTTTACGCCGTCGGGCCATTGATGGCTCACGCCGTGAACGCATTCGGTCCCCAGGCCTTTCACTTCAGCACACAGGCTGAGCTGATCAAGGCCCTGGGCGCCGAGCAAGACACAAACACCACCATTTTGATCAAGGGCTCGCGCAGCGCTGCGATGGAAAACATCGTCGCCGCTTTGTGCGGGTCCAGCCTGGAGAAACATTAATGCTGCTGCTGCTAGCGGAGTATCTGCAACAGTTCTACAAAGGCTTCGCGGTCTTTCAGTACCTGACCCTGCGCGGGATCCTCGGTGTGCTGACCGCGCTGGTTTTGTCGCTGTGCTTTGGCCCGTGGATGATCCGCACTTTGCAGAACCGTCAGATCGGTCAATCCGTTCGTAATGACGGTCCACAATCGCACCTGTCCAAGTCGGGCACCCCGACCATGGGCGGCGCCCTGATTCTGTCGTCCATCGGTGTCAGCACCTTGCTTTGGGCCGACCTGAGCAACCGCTATGTCTGGACCGTGTTGCTGGTGACGTTGTTGTTCGGCGCTATTGGCTGGGTCGACGACTACCGCAAAGTCATCGAGAAGAACTCCCGTGGCTTGCCGAGCCGCTGGAAGTATTTCTGGCAGTCGGTGTTCGGCCTCGGCGCGGCGATCTTCCTTTACATGACCGCCGCCACCCCGGTGGAAACCACCCTGATCCTGCCGATGCTCAAGGACTACAGCATTCCGCTGGGCATAGGCTTCGTCGTTCTGACCTATTTCGTGATTGTCGGCTCGAGCAACGCGGTGAACCTGACTGACGGTCTCGACGGTCTGGCAATCATGCCGACCGTAATGGTCGGCGGCGGGCTGGGGATCTTCTGCTACCTGTCGGGTAACGTGAAATTTGCCGAATACCTGCTGATCCCCTACGTACCGGGCGCCGGTGAATTGATCGTGTTCTGCGGTGCCTTGATCGGTGCGGGCCTGGGTTTCCTCTGGTTCAACACCTACCCGGCGCAAGTCTTCATGGGCGACGTCGGCGCACTGGCGCTGGGCGCGGCCCTGGGCACCATCGCGGTGATCGTCCGTCAGGAAATCGTCCTGTTCATCATGGGCGGCGTGTTCGTGATGGAGACCCTGTCCGTCGTTATCCAGGTTGCGTCTTTCAAGCTGACCGGTCGCCGCGTGTTCCGCATGGCACCGATTCACCACCACTTTGAACTCAAGGGCTGGCCCGAGCCGCGCGTGATCGTCCGTTTCTGGATCATCACCGTGATTCTCGTATTGGTCGGCCTTGCCACCCTGAAGCTGAGGTAGAACGAGTGTCTCTGATCGCTTCTGACCACTTCCGCATCGTTGTCGGCCTCGGCAAGAGCGGCATGTCCCTGGTTCGCTTCCTGGCGAACCGGGGCACGTCGTTTGCTGTGGCCGATACGCGGGAAAATCCACCGGAACTGGCCACGCTCAAGCGTGACTATCCGCACGTGGAAGTGCGTTGTGGCGAGCTGGACGTCGAATTCCTGTGCCGTGCCGACGAACTCTACGTGAGCCCCGGCCTGGCGCTGGCGACCCCGGCCCTGCAGGCTGCTGCCGCCCGTGGTGTGAAATTGTCCGGTGACATCGAGCTGTTCGCGCGTAACGCGAAGGCGCCGATTGTCGCCATCAGCGGTTCCAACGCAAAAAGCACCGTCACCACCCTGGTCGGCGAGATGGCTGCGGCGGCCGGCAAGCGTGTCGCGGTCGGCGGCAACCTCGGTACGCCGGCGCTGGATCTGCTTCGCGACGACGTCGAGCTGTACGTGATGGAGCTGTCGAGCTTCCAGCTCGAAACCACCGATCAACTCAACGCCGAAGTGGCGACCGTGCTCAACGTCAGTGAAGACCACATGGACCGTTACAGCGGTCTGCCGGCCTATCACCTGGCCAAGCACCGGATCTTCCGTGGTGCGAAGCAGTTTGTGGTCAACCGTCAGGACGCTCTGAGTCGTCCGCTGATGGGCGAGGGCCAGCCGTGCTGGACCTTCGGTTTGAGCAAACCCGATTTCAAGGCCTTCGGTATCCGTGAAGAAGACGGCGAGAAATACCTCGCCTTCGAATTCCAGAACCTGATGCCGGTGCGCGAGTTGAAAATTCGTGGCGCCCACAACCAGTCCAACGCCTTGGCGGCATTGGCGCTGGGCCACGCCGTCGGCCTGCCGTTCGACGCCATGCTCTCGAGCCTGCGCACCTTCGCTGGCCTCGAGCATCGCTGCCAATGGGTCCGTGACCTGGATGGCGTGGGCTACTACAACGATTCCAAAGCCACCAACGTCGGTGCTGCACTGGCGGCCATCGAAGGGCTGGGCGCGGATATCGACGGCAAGGTCGTGCTGATCGCCGGTGGCGACGGCAAGGGCGCCGAGTTCAATGATCTGCGTGATCCGGTGGCGGCCAACTGCCGCGCCGTGATCCTGATGGGCCGTGACTCCGACAAGATCGGTGAGGCCATCGGCGACGCCGTGCCGCTGATCCGCGCTGCTTCGCTGATCGAAGCCGTCGAGCAGTGCCGCGCCGCTGCGCAACCGGGCGACGTCGTGCTGCTGTCGCCAGCCTGCGCCAGTTTCGACATGTTCAAGAATTACGAAGACCGTGGTCATCAGTTCGTCCGCGTCGTGGAGGAACTGGCATGAGCCTGCTCAATATCATCAAGCCTTATCCGTCGCCGATCATCACCGGGCGCGGGATCGACCTCGACTTCCCGATGCTCGCCGGTTGCCTGGCCTTGATCGGCCTCGGGCTGGTCATGATTGCCTCGGCCTCGACCGAAGTGGGGGCGGTGCAGTCGGGCAGTGCCCTGTACTACATGATTCGCCACCTGATCTACATCGTGCTGGGCCTGGGTGCCTGCATCGTCACCATGATGATTCCGATCGCCACCTGGCAACGCCTGGGCTGGCTGATGCTGATTGGTGCCTTCGGCTTGCTGGTGATGGTGATCATCCCGGGGATCGGCCGTGAAGTGAACGGTTCGATGCGCTGGATCGGCTTCAGTTTCTTCAACGTCCAGCCTTCCGAGATCGCCAAGGTGTTCGTGGTGATTTACCTCGCCGGTTATCTGGTACGTCGCCAGAAAGAAGTGCGCGAAAGCTGGATGGGCTTCTTCAAGCCGTTCATCGTGCTGCTGCCCATGGCCGGTCTGTTGCTGATGGAGCCGGACTTCGGCGCCACCGTTGTCATGATGGGCGCGGCGGCGGCGATGCTGTTCCTCGGCGGGGTGGGGCTGTTCCGTTTTTCCTTGATGGTGGTCCTCGCGGTCGGGGCGGTGGTGCTGTTGATTCAAGTGCAGCCGTATCGAATGGCGCGCCTGACCAACTTTGCCGATCCGTGGGCCGACCAGTTCGGTGCCGGCTATCAGTTGTCCCAGGCATTGATCGCTTTTGGTCGCGGTGAATGGCTGGGCGTTGGCCTGGGCAACAGCGTGCAGAAACAGTTCTACCTGCCGGAAGCCCACACTGACTTCGTGTTCTCGGTATTGGCCGAAGAGCTGGGTGCGGTGGGTTCCTTGTGCACGGTCGCGCTCTTCGTCTTCGTGTGTGTGCGTGGCATGTACATCGGTTATTGGGCCGAGAAGGCCAAGCAGTTCTTCGCCGCCTACATCGCGTACGGCTTGTCGTTCCTGTGGATCGGCCAGTTCCTGATCAACATCGGGGTGAACGTCGGCCTGCTGCCGACCAAAGGCCTGACCCTGCCGTTCCTCAGTTATGGCGGCAGTTCGTTGGTGATCTGCGGGGCCTGTCTCGGCTTGTTGTTGCGCATCGAGTGGGAGAGTCGAACCCACCTGGGCAGCGAGGAGATGGAGTTCCATGAGAGCGACTTCGCCGAGGAGCCGACCCATGGGCGCTAACGTTTTGATCATGGCGGGCGGCACCGGTGGCCACGTGTTCCCGGCGCTGGCTTGCGCCCGCGAATTCCAGGCCCGCGGTTACACCGTGCACTGGCTCGGAACGCCGCGCGGGATCGAGAACGAACTGGTGCCGATGGCTGGGATCGAGCTGCACCGGATCAATGCCAGCGGGTTGCGCGGCAAGGGCAAGTTGTCCCTGCTCAAGGCCCCGTTCATGTTGCTCAAATCCGTCTGGCAGGCGCGAGCGATCATTCGTCAGCTGCGGCCGGTGTGTGTGGTCGGCTTCGGTGGTTATGTGACCGGCCCTGGTGGCGTTGCAGCCAAACTGGCCGGCGTGCCGGTGATCGTTCATGAGCAGAACGCCGTGGCCGGTACCGCCAATCGGTTGCTGGTGCCGTTGGCCGCCCGCGTCTGTGAAGCGTTCCCCGACACCTTTACCCTGTCGGACAGCCGTCGGACCACCGGTAACCCGGTGCGCACCGAGCTGTTCCTCGAAACACAGCGCCCCGCCCTGGCGGGTCGCAAGGCGCGTTTGCTGATCCTGGGCGGAAGCCTGGGCGCAGAGCCGTTGAACAAGTTGCTGCCTGAAGCCCTGTCGCAAGTCGCCCCCGACCTGCGCCCGGAAGTGTTTCATCAGGCCGGCAAAAACCACGATGAAGTGACTGCAGAGCGCTATCGCGCGGCTGGCGTCGAGGCGCAAGTGCAGCCTTTCATCAAAGACATGGCCCAAGCCTATGGCTGGGCCGACCTGGTGGTGTGCCGCGCAGGCGCATTGACCATCAGTGAACTGGCTGCCGCCGGTCTGCCCTCGATGCTGGTGCCTTTGCCCCACGCGATTGACGATCACCAGACCCGCAACGCCGATTATTTGGCCCGTGAAGGCGCTGCCTTCCTGATGCCGCAAAGAACGACTGGCGCAGCGGATCTTGCCGCACGCCTGACCGAGGTCCTGATGCAACCACAACGACTCAACGACATGGCCACCGCAGCACGCCGCCTGGCCAAACCCGATGCAACCCGTAACGTGGTCGATACCTGTCTGGAGGTGGCCCATGGTTGAGAAACAGAAAGCCATGCCGCAACCGGAAATGCGCCGCATCCGTCGCATCCACTTCGTCGGTATCGGCGGCGTGGGCATGTGCGGCATCGCCGAGGTGTTGTTGAACCTGGGCTATGAAGTGTCCGGTTCCGACCTGAAAGCATCGCCGGTGACCGAGCGTCTCGAGTCCTTTGGCGCGCAGATCTTTATCGGCCACCGTGCCGAGAACGCCGCTGCCGCCGACGTGCTGGTAGTGTCGAGCGCCGTGAACACGTCCAACCCGGAAGTCGCCACCGCGCTGGAACGCCGCATTCCGGTGGTGCCTCGCGCAGAAATGCTGGCCGAGCTGATGCGCTATCGCCACGGCATCGCCGTCGCCGGTACGCACGGCAAAACCACCACCACCAGCCTGATCGCTTCGGTGTTCGCGGCCGGTGGCCTGGACCCGACGTTCGTCATCGGTGGCCGACTGAATGCCGCGGGCACCAATGCCCAGCTCGGCACCAGCCGCTACCTGATTGCCGAAGCCGACGAAAGCGACGCCAGTTTCCTGCACTTGCAGCCGCTGGTGGCTGTGGTCACCAACATCGACGCCGACCACATGGCGACCTACGACGGTGACTTCAACAAACTGAAGAAAACCTTCGTCGAGTTCCTCCACAACCTGCCGTTCTACGGTCTGGCGGTGGTGTGCCTGGACGACCCGGTGGTGCGTGAAATCCTGCCGCTGGTGAAACGCCCGACGGTCACTTATGGCTTCGGCGATGACTGCGACGTGCGCGCCATCAATGTACGCCAGCAAGGCATGCAGACCTTCTTCACCGTGCTGCGTCCTGAACGCGAGCCGCTGGATGTCTCGGTGAACATGCCGGGCAACCACAACGTCTTGAATGCGCTGGCGACGATCTGCATCGCCAGCGACGAAGGCGTCAGCGATGAAGCCATCGTCCAGGGCCTGTCCGGGTTCCAGGGTGTCGGCCGTCGCTTCCAGGTCTACGGCGAACTGCCGGTAGACGGCGGCAACGTGATGCTGGTCGACGACTACGGTCACCACCCGACCGAAGTCGCAGCCGTGATCAAGGCCGTACGCGGTGGCTGGCCGGAGCGCCGTCTGGTGATGGTTTACCAGCCGCACCGTTACAGCCGCACCCGCGACCTGTACGACGATTTCGTCAATGTACTGGCCGATGCCAACGTCCTGCTGCTGATGGAAGTCTACCCGGCCGGTGAAGAGCCGATCCCGGGCGCCGACAGCCGCAAGTTGTGCAACAGCATTCGCCAGCGTGGTCAGCTCGACCCGATCTACATCGAGCGTGGCGTCGATCTCGCGCCGCTGGTCAAGCCGCTGCTGCGTGCCGGCGACATTCTGCTGTGCCAGGGCGCCGGTGATATCGGTGGTCTCGCCCCGAAACTGTTGGCCAGTCCGCTATTCGCGGGTGCTGTTGCCGCGCCGACTGTGGGGAAATTGAAATGACTGCTGCTTACGCCAACCTCGTCTCCACTGTCGCGCCGAAAGACTTCGGCCGCGTCTCCGTGCTGTTCGGCGGCAAGAGTGCCGAGCGTGAGGTTTCCCTGAAGTCGGGTCGCGCTGTTCTCGACGCGCTGCAAAGTGCCGGTGTGGATGCGTTCGGCCTCGATGTGGGCGATGACCTTCTGCAGCGTTTGCTGAACGAAAAGATCGACCGTGCCTTCGTCATCCTCCACGGTCGTGGCGGTGAAGACGGCAGCATGCAGGGCCTGCTGGAATGCCTCGGCATTCCGTACACCGGCAGCGGCATTCTGGCTTCGGCACTGGCCATGGACAAGCTGCGGACCAAACAGGTCTGGCACAGCCTCGGCATCCCGACGCCACGCCACGCGGTACTGACCTCAGAGGCCGATTGTATTTCGGCAGCGACGGAACTGGGCTTCCCTTTGATCGTCAAACCGGCCCATGAAGGTTCAAGTATCGGTATGGCCAAAGTGAGTTCCGCGTCGGAGTTGATCGACGCCTGGAAAGCGGCCAGTACCTACGATTCGCAAGTGTTGGTCGAGCAATGGATTCAAGGTCCGGAGTTCACCATCGCCACCCTGCGTGACCAGGTGTTGCCACCGATTGCCCTGGGCACCACGCACAGCTTCTACGACTACGACGCCAAGTACGTGGCTTCCGATACCCAGTACCGGATCCCGTGTGGCCTGGACAGCAACAAAGAAAAAGAACTGATGGACCTCACGGCGAAAGCCTGTGAGGCGCTGGGTATCGCCGGTTGGGGCAGGGCAGACGTGATGCAGGACGCCGACGGGCAGTTCTGGTTCCTCGAAGTCAACACCGCACCGGGCATGACCGATCACAGCCTGGTGCCGATGGCGGCCCGTGCTGCCGGTCTGGATTTCCAGCAACTGGTTCTGGCGATTCTGGCCGCAAGTATCGAGGCGCGGGGTTAAGAGCATGCAAGGCGCACAGCTGAGACATCAGCCCCCTCCAGCACCCGGCCGCAAGCCGGTGCCACGGGGTGCCAGCCGAATGGTGGCCAAAGAGCCGATGTCTGCGCGCCTGCCGAAAGCCAATTTTGGCTTTCTGAAAAGTCTGTTCTGGCCGGTGCTGTTGGTTGCGTTGGGCTTCGGTACCTACGAAGGCGCACAGCGTTTGCTGCCGTACGCTGACCGGCCGATCACCAAGATCAACGTGCAGGGCGACTTGAGTTACATCAGTCAGCAAGCGGTACAGCAGCGCATCGCCCCGTACGTGGCGTCGAGCTTCTTCACCATCGACCTGGAGAGCATGCGTACCGAGCTTGAAACGATGCCATGGATTGCCCACGCCGAAGTGCGCAGGGTATGGCCGGATCAAGTGGTGATCCGCCTGGAAGAACAACTGCCGGTGGCCCGTTGGGGCGATGAATCGCTGTTGAACAACCAGGGTCAGGCGTTCACCCCGCGTGAGCTGGCGAACTACGAACACTTGCCACAGCTGTTCGGCCCACAACGGGCTCAACAGCAAGTGATGCAGCAATACCAGGTGCTGAGCCAGATGCTCAGGCCGATGGGCTTCTCGATTGCACGCCTGGAATTGCGTGAACGAGGCAGCTGGTTCCTGACCACCGGCGCCGGCAGCGCGGGCCCGGGGATCGAACTGCTGCTGGGACGCGGCAACCTGGTGGAAAAGATGCGCCGCTTCATTGCCATCTACGACAAGACGCTTAAAGAACAGATTACGAACATTGCGCGCATCGATCTGCGTTACGCCAACGGCCTCGCTGTTGGCTGGCGGGAACCTGTAGCGCCCACGACAGCCCAACCCGCTGTCGCGAAGAATTAAGAAGAGGCAGGACCCATGGCAAACGTGCAAAGCGGCAAAATGATCGTCGGTCTCGATATCGGCACCTCCAAGGTGGTGGCGCTGGTCGGCGAGGTCTCGGACGACGGCACGCTGGAAATCGTCGGGATCGGCACTCATCCGTCCCGTGGCCTGAAGAAAGGCGTGGTGGTGAACATCGAGTCCACCGTGCAATCGATCCAGCGCGCGATCGAAGAAGCGCAGCTGATGGCCGGTTGCCGGATCCACTCGGCATTTGTCGGCGTGGCCGGCAATCACATCCGCAGCCTGAACTCCCACGGCATCGTGGCAATTCGTGATCGCGAAGTCAGCGCCGCCGACCTTGAGCGCGTCCTCGACGCCGCCCAGGCCGTGGCGATCCCGGCTGACCAGCGCGTGCTGCACACCTTGCCGCAGGATTACGTGATCGATAACCAGGAAGGCGTGCGTGAGCCGCTGGGCATGTCGGGCGTACGTCTGGAAGCCAAGGTTCACGTAGTGACCTGCGCCGTCAACGCCGCACAGAACATTGAAAAATGCGTGCGTCGCTGCGGTCTGGAAATCGACGACATCATTCTCGAGCAGCTGGCGTCCGCGTATTCGGTCCTGACCGACGACGAGAAAGAACTGGGCGTGTGCCTGGTGGACATCGGCGGCGGCACCACCGACATCGCGATCTTCACTGAAGGTGCGATCCGTCACACCGCGGTGATCCCGATTGCGGGTGATCAGGTGACCAACGACATCGCCATGGCGTTGCGCACCCCGACCCAGTACGCCGAAGAAATCAAGATTCGCTACGCCTGCGCCCTGGCCAAACTGGCCGGTGCCGGTGAAACCATCAAAGTGCCAAGCGTTGGCGACCGTCCACCGCGCGAGCTGTCCCGCCAGGCCCTGGCCGAAGTGGTCGAGCCGCGTTACGACGAGCTGTTCACGCTGATCCAGGCCGAACTGCGTCGCAGTGGCTACGAAGACCTGATCCCGGCCGGCATCGTGCTGACCGGCGGTACTTCGAAAATGGAAGGCGCGGTCGAACTGGCCGAAGAGATCTTCCACATGCCGGTCCGCCTGGGCGTGCCCCATGGCGTCAAGGGCCTGGATGACGTGGTGCGCAACCCGATTTATTCCACCGGCGTTGGCTTGTTGATGTACGGCCTGCAGAAGCAGTCCGACGGGATTTCGTTCTCGGGCATCAGCAGCCGCGACAGCTACAGCAATGAAGAACCGAAAGTCGCCTTGCTCGATCGCTTCAAGAGCTGGGTACAAGGCAACTTCTAAAGATTTACCGCAGCACCGTTGTAGATACACGCAGTAGGCGAAAAAACTAGAGAACGTAAAGGAGAGGGAAAATGTTCGAACTCGTAGACAACATCCCCGCAAGCCCGGTAATTAAAGTTATCGGTGTTGGCGGAGGCGGCGGCAACGCCGTCAACCACATGGTCAAGAGCAACATTGAAGGCGTTGAATTCATCTGCGCCAACACTGATGCCCAGGCGCTGAAATCCATCGGCGCGCGGACCATCCTGCAACTGGGCACCGGCGTGACCAAAGGTCTGGGCGCCGGCGCCAACCCTGAAGTAGGTCGTCAGGCCGCTCTCGAAGACCGTGAGCGCATTGCCGAAGTCCTGCAGGGCACCAATATGGTGTTCATCACCACTGGCATGGGCGGTGGTACCGGTACCGGTGCTGCGCCAATCATTGCCGAAGTGGCCAAGGAAATGGGGATCCTCACCGTTGCGGTGGTGACTCGTCCGTTCCCGTTCGAAGGCCGCAAGCGCATGCAGATCGCCGACGAAGGTATCCGTCTGCTGTCTGAAAGCGTTGACTCGTTGATCACCATTCCCAACGAGAAGCTGCTGACCATCCTCGGTAAAGACGCCAGCCTGCTGTCGGCTTTCGCCAAGGCCGACGATGTACTGGCCGGTGCCGTTCGCGGTATCTCCGACATCATCAAGCGTCCGGGCATGATCAACGTCGACTTTGCCGACGTACGGACCGTGATGAGCGAAATGGGCATGGCGATGATGGGCACTGGCTGCGCCAGCGGTCCGAACCGTGCACGTGAGGCCACCGAAGCGGCCATTCGCAACCCGTTGCTCGAAGACGTGAACCTGCAAGGTGCACGCGGCATCCTGGTGAACATCACCGCCGGTCCTGACCTGTCCCTGGGTGAGTACTCCGACGTGGGTAGCATCATCGAAGCCTTCGCTTCCGAGCACGCGATGGTCAAGGTCGGTACCGTTATCGATCCGGACATGCGCGACGAGCTGCACGTGACTGTGGTTGCCACCGGTCTGGGCGCGAAAATCGAGAAGCCTGTGAAGGTCATCGACAACACCGTTCACACGTCCATGGCCTCCCAGCCGCAACAATCGGCGCCCGCTCGTCAGGAACAACCGGCGGTAAACTACCGTGACCTGGACCGTCCGACCGTCATGCGCAACCAGGCTCAGGCCGGTGCTGCGACTGCCGCGAAGATGAATCCGCAAGATGATCTGGATTACCTGGACATCCCGGCTTTCCTGCGTCGTCAGGCTGATTGATGGAATGTATAAGGGCTATGAAGGTGATTGGTGTTCAGCAAAGGCGTGGTCTGCTATCATCGCCAGCCTTTGTTGATACCAGTTCGCAATTTGCGCTGAAGCGGCCCAAGCCATGATTAAACAACGCACACTGAAAAATATTATCCGTGCCACAGGTGTAGGCCTGCACTCCGGTGAGAAGGTCTACCTGACCCTCAAGCCTGCGCCTGTCGACACTGGCATTGTGTTTTGTCGCGCTGACCTCGACCCTGTGGTGCAGATTCCTGCCCGTGCGGAAAACGTCGGCGAAACCACTATGTCCACCACGCTGGTTAACGGTGACGTAAAAGTGGACACGGTAGAGCACTTGCTCTCGGCCATGGCTGGCCTGGGCATCGATAACGCCTACGTCGAGCTCTCCGCGTCCGAAGTCCCGATCATGGATGGTAGCGCTGGACCTTTCGTATTCCTGATTCAATCGGCCGGCCTGGAAGAACAGGACGCACCGAAGAAGTTCATCCGGATCCTGCGGGAAGTGACAGTGGAAGATGGCGACAAGCGCGCCACTTTCGTCCCTTTCGAAGGCTTCAAGGTGAGCTTCGAGATCGATTTCGATCACCCGGTTTTCCGTAACCGCACACAAAGTGCAAGCGTGGATTTTTCCAGCACTTCGTTCGTAAAAGAAGTCAGCCGCGCCCGTACCTTTGGTTTCATGAGTGACATCGAGTACCTGCGCAAGCACAACCTCGCACTCGGCGGCAGCGTTGAAAACGCAATTGTGGTCGACGCGGATGGTGTACTGAACGAAGACGGCCTTCGCTATGAAGACGAATTCGTGAAGCACAAGATCCTCGATGCAATTGGTGACCTCTACCTGCTGGGCAATAGCCTGATTGGTGAGTTCAAGGGCTTCAAGTCCGGACATGCATTGAACAACCAGCTGCTGCGCAAGTTGATTGAGCAGACAGATGCTTGGGAAGTCGTGACTTTCGAAGACGCCAGCACTGCACCGATCTCTTACATGCGTCCCGTTGCGGCCGTGTAAGTAAAAAAACCTCTCTAGTTTTTAAAGGCTGCCTTCGGGTGGCCTTTTTTTATGCTCGATCGTTCCCACGCTCTGCGTGGGAATGCCTCAACGGACGCTCTGCGTTCGGCTCTGGATGGGACGCGGAGCGTCCCGGGCTGCATTCCCACGCAGAGCGTGGGAACGATCAACGTCAGGCAGAAGCAACCACACGATTGCGCCCACCTTCCTTCGCCTGATACAACGCTTTATCCGCCGCAAACAGCAAACTCTCCAGGCTGATATCCGTCGCTGTCGTCCAGGTGCTGATCCCGATACTGACAGTCATCGGCAAATCGGCACCCTCGACCAAAGGCAACTCCTCGACAGCCTCGCGGATTTTTTCGGCAATCTGCCGCGCACCCGCGCTATCGGTTTCCGCCAGGATTACCGAAAACTCCTCACCACCATAACGAGCAGCCAGGTCCGCCGGTCGTCGGACGTGAGCGGTGATGACATTGGCCAACGAGCGCAGCGCTTCGTCACCCGCCTGATGGCCATGGCGGTCGTTGAACGCCTTGAAGTGATCGGCGTCGATCATCAGCAGCGACAACGGCTGGCCCGACCGTTGCGCTCGAAACCATTCATGGCGCAGGGCCTGATCCAGCGTTCGGCGGTTGGCCAGGCCGGTCAAGGCATCGGTGGCCGCCAGTTGCGCCAGTTCCTGCTCGGCGTTGTGGCGCAGGCGCAGTTCACGGCAGAACAGCCAGGTCAGCCAAAGCAGGCTGATGCACAGCGCAATGGTCGCAACGCTGACCACCACCGCCGTACGCTTCCACGACGCGAACACTTCATCACTGGAAAGGGCAACGATGACGATCAGCGGCAAGTTGCCCACCTTGGAGAACGTGTACAGACGTTCGTCTTTGTAGCTGCTTGAAATACCGGTGAAGCTGCCGTTGCCTTCTTTGACGATGCGCTGGAAGTTAGGCCGGTTGCTGAAGTCCTTGCCGACCAGTTCTTCGGCCAGACGGGGTTCCTGGGCCAGGAGAATACCGTCCGAGCTGATCAGGTTGACCGAACTGTCACGACCGATACTCAAGCTGTTGAACAATTGATCGAAGTAACTCAAGCGCATGGCGGCTTCGGCCACGCCGAGGAATTCGCCCTGTGAGCCGCTGACCCGGCGACTGAAGCTGATGCGCCATTCATGTTCAGCCAGCCTGGAGCGGAAGGGACGGCTGATGAACATGTTCGGGTCGCGATTGTTTACGTGGGACTGAAAGTATTCACGGTCGGCATAATTGCCCTTTCTGGGCTCCACCGAGGCCGAGTCGGCGATCACGTCGCCCTTGTTGTCCAGCAACAAAATGTCGCCCTTGTACGGGGCGGCAGTGGCGCGGTCAAACAAGGCCAGATGGCGGATGGCGGGGGAAACGAGCTTGAGGTCTTCTCGCTGCGAGGCCGCGATCAAGCCGAGCAAGGACAGGTCATAGAGTTCGACATTGCGCAGCACGTCGGCTTCGATCAATTGCACGATGTTGGTCGCCGAGCGCGTGGCAGACAATTCAGCGTTGGCACGCTCACGGACCAGCAGGAACGCGACGATGCTCAGAATCGCGATCACCAGCAGCAAACTGCCGAGAACCAGAAGCCGCTCCGACCGGGTCGAACGGATCGGATCGTGAGGTTTTGTGTTGCTCACACTCATGGCTCTGGCTTCTGCTGATAAGGCGTTATGAAAGTACGGTTGCAAGCATCGGGCAGAATTCCGGGAGCCGTTTGCGTTCAGAGCGCTTGTATAAGTCCCTGATAAACAAAAGGCCAGCAAAACGTGCTGGCCTTATGTCTATTTCAAGCTTAGAAGACATTGAGCGGGTAGTCGACGATGACCCGGTATTCATCGGTGTCTTGGTCCAGCGCCCCGTAGCCATTGCCGCCACGGTTGGTGGCCCATTGCAGGCGTATTGCCAGATCCTTGGCCTTGCCGCCCTGCACCACGTACTTAAGATCGATGTCACGTTCCCAGTGCTTGGCGTTTTTGCCGTCGGCGCTGTACCACGAGGCATAACCGCGGCTGTCCGGATCGACCTTGGTCAGGTCCAGTTCACCCCGGGAGTAGGACAGCGCCGAGGTCAGGCCGGGCAGGCCGAGGCCGGCAAAGTCGTAGGCGTACTTGAGTTTCCACGAGCGCTCGTTCGGGCCGTTGAAGTCCGAATACTGCTGGGAGTTGTCGAGGAAGACGCTGTCGCCCTGGCTGATGTAGTCGAACGGCGTGTTGCCGTTGACCCGTTGATACGCCGCGGTAACGCTGTGATTGCCCACGCCGACAGTGAAATGCAGGCTGTACGTGTTGTTGTCGATGTTGCCCAGCAGCGCATCGCCGGTGTCTTGCGTGTGATAGAAGTGCAGGCCCGGGTTGAGGCTGACCAGGTCGTTCAGCGCGTAGGTGTAATCCAGGTCGTAGTAGTACTGGTTCCAGATGTCCTTGAGTTCGGACGCGTACAGGCTGCTGGTCAGCCCTGGCAGACCGCTCCAGGCCACGCCGGCCCAGTTCAGGTGCTGACTGTCGTCACCGTCTGCCAGGCTGCCGTAGGAGGTGCCGATGCGGGTGTGACCGCTCTGGTTGTAAGGCTTGGTGAAACTCGCCTGGCCACCCTCGATCAGGAAGCCGTCGAAGCTGTGGTTGGTCAGGCTGACGCCACGAAAAGTCTGCGGCAGCATGCGGGTCTCGCCGCCCGCAATCACCGGGTTGGCGAGAAACAGGTCGCCGGCCTTCAACTCGGTATCAAAGGCGCGCATTTTCAGTGTGCCGCCCGCCGTCGAGAACGAGCCCGGCGCTTTGCCGTTGCCATCGCTGATCGGCAGGATGCTTGAGCCGTCCGTGCCGCCACCGCCATCGAGCTTGAGCCCGAGCATGGCGTGGGCATCAACGCCGAACCCGACGGTGCCCTGGGTGAATCCCGATTCGAAAATGCCAAGGAAACCCTGACCCCATTCGATGTTGTCATCCGTCTGCTGCAGACGGTTACGGTTCATGTAGTAGTTGCGGGCATTAAGGTTGAGGCTAGAACCTTCCACAAAACCTTCGTGGCTGGATTCGTCGTCGGCGTGGGCGGCGGGGGGCATCGTTGCAGCGATTGCAATGAACAGCGGGCTGAATCTGAGAGGGAAACGCACTTGCGGTAAAGCTCCTTGGGTCAACTAAGCACTTCATAGTCCTGAAGCACAAAATGTTTCTTGTTAGGGAAGACGAACCGGACGTTGTTTAAACCACAACGAAAAAAAGCCGCTGATAGCAGCGGCTTTGAAGACAACTTTTCAAAGGAAAGAGCCGATGAAAAGTGTCGAGGGAAACGGAGCGGATACGAGGAATCAGCTGTCTTTCTCAACCCGAGGCTGGGTTGCAGACGTGGACGCTTGAGGGGTTTGCGCAGCATCCTGGGCCTTGGCCGTCATTTCGCTCTGATACTGTTCGTATGCGGCGGCGCGTGCGGCATTTTGCGCGACGAAGGCCGGCGACTCTTCAGCCACGGCGAACGGAGACAGGAACAAAGAGGACAAAACGAAAGCGCTGGCAATACCCATAGTGTTGGACATCTTTAAAACCTTCTTGCTTGGCAAGTGCTGTTTGGTGCGGGCAAAGATAAGGGGGATTGGAGAGGGGAAAAAGAGCGGATTCATGAAAGGACTGTTGCGCTAAAAGCAACAGTTGCGCACTGATCGTTCCCACGCTCCGCGTGGGAATGCAGTCCGGGACGCTCCGCGTCCCATCCAAAGCCGAACGCGGAGCGTCCGTTGAGGCATTCCCACGCGGAGCGTGGGAACGATCTAAAGCCCTTTCGCCACAGGGAAAGGGTTAAACGGGGAGGTGGATGCCGAAAGTGTTCATGCCGTGGTCGCTGCGTACAAACACATCCCCGCCATGCATCAACGCAATCGCCTTGACGATTGCCAGCCCCAGCCCATGGTTGTTCCCGCTGTTGCTGCGCGACGCATCCACCCGATAAAACCGCTCGAACAACCGCGACAAATGCTCGCTGGCAATCGGCGATCCAGGGTTCGCAACCCCGATGCTCACCTGATGCTCCTCAACCTCGATCCGCACCTCAATCACTTGCCCGGGCTCGGTGTGCTGCACCGCGTTACTCAGCAAATTGATCAACGCCCGGCGCAGATGAGCAATCTCGATGCGCACCTGCGCATCACCACTGACTTGCACCTGAACCTGCGCATCTTCAAGAATGAAATCCAGATATTCCAGAGTCGTTGCCACTTCATCGGCCAGCGAGGTGGAAGTCAGTTTGGTCGCCTTGCTGCCCTGATCCGCACTGGCAAGAAACAGCATGTCATTGATGATCGAACGCAGCCGCTCCAGCTCTTCGAGGTTCGATTGCAGCACTTCGAAGTAGTGTTCCGCCGAGCGTCCGCGGGTCAGCGCGACCTGGGTCTGGCCGATCAGGTTGGTCAGGGGTGAGCGCAGTTCGTGGGCGACGTCGGCGTTGAACGACTCAAGGCGCGAATAGGCCTGCTCGACCCGCTCCAGCGTCGAGTTGAACGAATTGACGAACTGATTGAGCTCCGGCGGCAACGGCGATAAGCGCAAGCGCCCGGAACGCAAGGGCGGCGCCAGTCGCTGGGCTTCCTGCGACAACTTGATCAAGGGTTTGAGACCAATCCGCGCCACCCAATAACCCAGCGCCGACGCCAGCAGCACACCGACAATCGCCAGGCTGATCAGCGCGATCAGCAAATGATGCTGCGTCTGTAAAAACGTCTCGGTGTCGATGCCGATCATGAAGCGCAGCGGCGGTCGTTGATCCTTGGCCGGGAACTGGCTGACCAGCACTTTCAGCGGATAAGGCTGGTCCGGCAACGTCATGTCGCGCATGCCCAGCGGCCCTTCGGCAAAGGCGCGGATCTGCGGCGTCAGGTTGCCGTATTCGTAGTGCGGATCGCCGCTGATGATCCAGAAACTGATGCGCTTGTCTTCTTCACCCAGCAGCTTGAGTTTGTTGTTGATCTTCACCCAATGCTCAGGCGTGCCGTAACGCCCGACCGTGGATTCGAGCACGCTGTAACGCGCGTCCAGCTCAGCCTCGGGCAACAGACCCAGGCCTTTATCGACCTGCTGGTACAAGGCCCAGCCGATCAACAGAAACACCAGCAGCGCCACCAGCGTGAACATTCCACTGAGGCGCAGGGCAATCGAATTACTGGACACCGCGGCTCTCCAGCACATAACCCATGCCACGAATCGTGTGCAGCAGTTTTTCGTCGAACGGCCCGTCGAGTTTGGCCCGCAGGCGTTTGATCGCGACTTCGACGACGTTGGCGTCGCTGTCGAAATTGATGTCCCAGACCATCTCGGCAATCGCCGTTTTCGAAAGGATTTCACCCTGCCGACGGGCCAGTACGCTGAGCAGCGAGAACTCCTTCGCGGTCAGGTCCAGCCGGGTGCCGGCGCGGGTGGCCTTGCGGCTGATCAAATCGATCCACAGGTCGGCGATGCTGACTTGCACCGGTTCATGGCCGCCGCTGCGCCGGGTCAGCGCTTGCAGGCGCGCCACCAGTTCGAGGAACGAAAACGGTTTGCCGAGGTAATCGTCGGCGCCGTCACGCAGGCCTTTGATGCGGTCTTCGACACGCTCGCGGGCAGTGAGCATGATCACCGGGGTTTGCTTGCGCGCACGCAAGGCGCGCAGTACGCCGAAGCCGTCGAGGCCCGGCAGCATTACGTCGAGGACGATCACCGCGTAGTCGCTTTCCAGCGCCAGGTGCAGGCCTTCGACGCCGTCGCGCGCGAGGTCCACGGTGTAACCCTGTTCCGTCAGGCCGCGGTGCAAATAGTCCGCGGTTTTTTCTTCGTCTTCGATAATCAGAACGCGCATGACCCCGCCTCAGTCTGTGGTTGCCAGCGCCGGCATCGGTGCGGGTTTGGGCTTATGGAACAGCCGCTCAAGCCACAAGTATATGACCGGAGTGGTGAATAGCGTCAGCGCCTGGCTCACCAGCAAGCCGCCGACCACTGCGATCCCCAGTGGTTGGCGCAATTCGGCGCCGGTGCCGTAACCGAGCATCAGCGGCAGCGCGCCGAGCAGGGCGGCGAGGGTGGTCATGATGATTGGTCGGAACCGCGTGATACAGGCCTGGTAAATCGCCTCTTCCGGCGGCAGGCCACGATTGCGCTGGGCGTCGAGGGCGAAGTCGATCATCAGAATGCCGTTTTTCTTGACGATGCCGATCAGCAACACCAGCCCGATCAGCGCCATGATTGAAAAATCCTGGCCGCAAATCCACAGCATGATCACCGCCCCGAGCCCCGCCGAGGGCAGGGTCGAGATGATGGTCAGCGGATGGACGAAGCTCTCGTAGAGCACGCCGAGAATGATGTACACCGCCACCAGCGCCGCCAGAATCAGCCACGGCTGACTGGCCAGCGAACTCTGGAACGCTTGCGCCGCCCCCTGGAAGTTGCCGCTCATGGCCGCCGGCATGCCGATATCGACCTTGGCCTGGTTGAGCATGATCACCGCATCACCCAACGCGACGCCGGGCGCCAGGTTGAACGACAAGTTGGCGGCCGGGAACATGCCGTCATGGGCAATGGACAGCGGGCCGACCGTTGGCGCATCGAACTTGGCCAGCGCCGACAGCGGCACCATTTCCCCGCTCAGCGGTGAGCGCAGGTAGAAATAATTGAGGCTTTCGGCTTTGCCGCGTTGCTTGGTGTCCAGTTCCAGAATCACGTTGTACTGGTTGATTTGGGTCTGGAATTCATTGATCTGGCGTTGGCCGAAGGCGTCGTACAGCGCTTCATCGACATCACTGGCCGTCAGGCCGAAACGCGCGGCGGCGCTGCGGTCGATGCTGATGTGGGTGATGCTGCCGCCCAGTTGCAGGTCGTTGGAAATGTCGCGGAATGCAGGGTTGGCGCGCAGTTTTTCCGTCAGGCGCTGGGTCCAGGTGCTGAGCGTCGCACCGTCGTTGCTCTTGAGCACGTATTGGTACTGCGCGCGGCTCGGGCCAGAGCTGAGGTTGATGTCCTGGCCTGCGCGCAGGTAGAGCACGATGCCCGGGACTTTCATCAGTTGCGGACGGATCCGGTCGATGAACTGGCTGGCCGAGACGTCGCGGTCGCCGCGTTTTTTCAGGGAAATCCAGAAGCGGCCGTTGGCGATGGTCTGGTTACTGCCCGACACGCCGACCGAGTGGGAAAACGCCGCGACCGCTGGATCTGCGGCGACGATTTCGGCCATCGCCAAGTGTTTTTTCACCATGTCGCCGTAGGAAATATCAGCAGCGGCTTCGGTGGTGCCGAGGACAAAACCGGTGTCCTGCACCGGGAAGAAACCCTTGGGGATAAAGATGTAACCGGCAATCGCCAGGCCCAGGGACAGGCAGAACACGCCGATCATCAATTTCTGGTGGGCGAGGGCGCGGCGCAGCAGTTTTTCATAGCCGGCCAGCAAGCGTTCGCCGAACGTGGGTTTGCTGTGGGCGTGATGCACTGGCGCACGCATGAACAGCGCGGCCAGGGTTGGCGCCAACGTCAGCGACACCACCACCGAAATCATGATCGTCGACGTCGCGGTCAGGGCGAATTCCTTGAACAGCCGCCCGACCACGCCGCCCATGAACAGCAGCGGAATGAACGCCGCCACCAGCGAAAAACTGATCGAGACCACGGTAAAACCAATCTCGCCGGCGCCTTTGATCGCCGCCTCGCGCATGCCGTCGCCGGCCTCCAGGTGACGGTGAATGTTCTCCACCACCACAATCGCATCGTCGACCACAAACCCCACGGCCACCACGATCGCCACCAGCGTCAGGTTGTTCAGGCTGAAGCCCATGATGTACATCAGGGCAAAACTGGCGACCAGCGAAACACCCAGCACGGCGGAAACAATCAGCGTCGCCGACCACTGGCGCAGGAACAGCGCCATCACCGCCACCACCAACATGATCGCTATCAGCAGGGTGATTTCCACTTCATGCAGCGAGGCACGGATGGTCTGGGTGCGGTCGACCAGCACCTTGACCTGCACCGAGGCCGGCAGCATGGCTTCGAGGCCGGGCAGGGCGGCTTGAATCCGGTCCACGGTTTCGACGATGTTGGCCCCCGGTTGCCGGGAAATCACCAGGTTCACCCCCGGTTTATCACCGGCCCAGGCTTGCACGTAGGCATCTTCCGAACCGTTGACGACTTTGGCGACATCCTTGAGATGAACCGGCGCACCGTCCTTGTAGGAAACGATGAGTTGGCTGTATTCCTCGGGGTGGAACAGCTGGTCGTTGGTCGACAGTGTCGAAATGCTCGACTCACCGTACAACGCACCTTTGGCCAGGTTGAGGCTGGTGTTCTGGATCGCCAGACGAATGTCCGCCAGGGTCAGGCCGATGGCCGCGAGTTTGTCAGCGGAGGCTTGAACACGGATCGCCGGACGTTGCTGACCGGTGATGTTGATTTGGCCTACGCCGTCGATCTGACTGATCTGACGCGAGAGCAGGGTTTCCACCAGATCGCTGAGTTCAGTGCCGGGCATTTGCGTCGAGTTGATGCTGAGAATCAGCACCGGGCTGTCGGCCGGGTTGACCTTGCGCCATGTCGGCAGGTTCGGCATGTCTTTCGGCAGTTTGCCGGCGGCGGTGTTGATCGCGGCCTGCACTTCCTGGGCGGCGGTGTCGATGCTTTTGTCGAGGGTGAATTGCAGGGTCAGGTTGGTCGAGCCGAGGGCGCTGCTCGAGGTCATCTGGGTCACGCCGGGGATGGCGCTGAATTGCACTTCAAGCGGCGTGGCCACCGATGACGCCATGGTTTCGGGGCTGGCGCCGGGCAATTGCGCGGCGACCTGGATAGTCGGGAACTCAGCTTCCGGCAACGGCGCAATCGGCAGGCGCGGGAAGGCGATGACGCCGAGCAATACCAGGGCAAAGGTCAGCAGGATCGTCGCTACCGGATGATCGATGCACCAGGCCGAGACAGAACCGTGGCCCTTCATGGCTTCGACTCCGATTGCACCACTTGCGGCGGTTCGGTCAGCACCTGCACGGTCGAACCGGGTTTGAGCCGCGATTGGCCGTCACTGACCAGCACGTCGCCCGGTTTGACGCCTTTGATGATGTCCTGACCGCTGCCTTGGTAAACCATTTGTACAGTGACGGTTTCAACTTTGTCGCCGTTGACCCGGTACACAAAATGTTGATCGAGGCCACGCTGAACGACGGTGGGCGGGACCACCAGTGCATCTTTATCCAACGCTGTCTGAATTTTTACCGTCACCAGCAGGCCCGGCCAGAGTTTCTGCCCGGCATTATTGAATTCAGCCTTGGCGCGGATGGTCCCGGTGTTGGCATTGATCTGGTTGTCGATCAGGGTCAGGTGCCCTTCGCCCAGCAGGTTGCCGGTTTCGCCGTCGGTGTCGGCGCCGATGTAGGCCTTCACTTGTGCGCGCTCGGGGTCGCCGATCAGGCCTTGCAGGGTCGGCAGCATTTGCTGCGGCAGGGAGAACTCCACGGCGATCGGGTCGATCTGGGTCACGGTGAACAAACCCTGGGTGTCGGTCATGCGCAGGAAGTTGCCTTCGTCGACTGTACGAATACCGACGCGACCGGTGACCGGGGAGCGAATCTGTGTGTAGGAGAGTTGCACCTGGGCAGCGTCGATTGACGCCTGATTGCCTTGGGCGGTGGCTTTGAGTTGGTTGACCAGGGCTTGTTGCTGGTCGTAGGTCTGTTTGGATACGCCGTCGTCGACGCTCAGCAGTTTGTAGCGCTTGAGGTTGACCAGCGCGACTTGCAGTTGTGCCTGGCTTTCGCCGAGTTGTGCCCGGGTCTGGTCGAGGCTGGCGCGGATCGAGCGGTCGTCGATGGTGGCGAGCAGGTCGCCTTGTTTCACCAGTTGGCCTTCTTTGACCAGGATTTTGGTGAGGATGCCGTCGATTTGCGGGCGGACCACTACGCTGTGCAGGGACAGGACTGAGCCGATGCCGCTGACGTAGCGGGGGACGTCTTTTTCGGTGACGCTGACCACTCGGACCGGGATTGCTGTGGGCGCGGCGAGTTTGGCGGTGGCGGGTTTGGTGAGGTACCAGGTGCCCAGCGCTGCCAAGGCGATCAGCAGACCTGCGATGAAGGCGGTTTTTTTCTGAATTCGCATGCGAGTGGGGCGCCGGGCTGGGTGGTCGGGAGTGGGGTCAGGTTTGTACCTTCCTTTATAAACCTGTTCGCTGGTCAGGAAGGTGACTGCTAACTGACGGCGCTGACAGTTTGGGGCTTTAGTCTGTGATGTTTTTGACCTTGGCGGCCTGACAGCCGACCAGGCTCTTTCGGGTGTACATATCCATTTCTGCGGTAACGGCCGCTTATGGTTTCGCCCTTACGGCGACTCACTTTTTTTACAAACGCCTAAAAAAAGTAAGCAAAAAAACGCTCGCCCCAAGCGTCCGGCCCCTCGCTAAGGCTCGGCGTACCTTCGCTCCGGTATCCATCCGGGGACACTGCCCTCCGGTTGGCTTCGCTGCACCTACATGCAGCGTGTTCGACTGCGTCGAACGGCGCTGCGCGCCACTCCCCGGATGAACACCTCCACTCAGCCTCCCGAAAGGGGCGGGTAGATCAAGATCAAGAGCTGCAGGCGAGCTAACGCTCGGCCTATTGAGTGGTGAAAAGCGACCGGTGTACGCCGATCCATTGTGGGAGCTGGCCTGCCAGCGATGGCGGCCTGACAGCCGACCAATTTCTTTCTGCTGTCCCCGATTGATCGTTCCCTACGCTCCGCGTGGGAATGCCGCCCGGGACGCTCCGCGTTCCATTTTTGTGTGTTGAAAGATGTGTAAAAAACACAGCGTTTTCCCACGCATTTTTCAGGTTGCCGGGTAGGAAGCGTGTTCTCTAACCTTTGGCTGTCGCTGCAAATTCAGCGACCGGGCGTGAGATCCCCGGCTATTAGTATGCATCTAGCGCCAATGCCACCATAATTGGCGCCAGCTTATCCGCTGCCTGCAAATGCGTTATGGCGGCTGTGTGCGGGCAGACTTCGGTCTGGCCGGGTGCCTACTACCGGTGATCTCACACTGCACATAGCTGCCTCCTATTCGCCGCGTGAGATCCGGCGAATGGTGGCACCCATTTCAGTAGGAGTTTGTATGGATAAGTTAATCCCCGATCCACCCATCGACACCACCACTCCCAGCGACGAGTCCACCCACACCGAAGCGCTCATCAAAGACCGCGAAGCCATAAAACGCGCTCTCGATTACTACCTCGATCCACCCGAGCAATACGCCGCAAAACCCCGCTGCCCCAGCACCATGTTTATGGTGGTTCCCGATATTGATTCAGAAAGCCTGTTGGCCCATGCCTGTGAGTCTTTGGCGTCGGCGAGTGTGATGAGCAGTGATTTTGCGGCGAATCTGGTGGGGCCGCAGCGCCATACGGTGTTGGCGATTCAGCAGGTCATCATGCTGGCGGAGTTGGCGGTGAATCGGGTGTTGGATAGGGTTGAGCTTCCGGCGTAGATGGCGTTCGGTCAGGTTGACCGCGTAATCGTTCTTCGCGGGCAAGCCTCGCTCCTACGGGTGCGGGGGTTGCTCGCGATTTACGGTGTGTCCGTTGCACAAAACCCGACGGACTCGCTTGCGGCGTGAAGCTTGCTGCTCTCGAGACAGGTATACTGCCGCCTTTCGCGGCTCGCTGACCGGGCCCGACTCTTTTGCATCACCCGGAGCTTTCATGACTTCCCCGACACAACCGCCGGTTGCCGACGCTTTGAGCGACGACCAGGCAGACCTGCCAGACAGCGTCGACTCCAGCGCAGACAGCGAAGCCAAAGCCGCGATCCCGGCGTTCAAGTTCCCGTTCAAACCGGGTGATTTGGCCGCCGCGAAGAACGCCAGCCAGCCTTGGTACAAGAATGGCGCGAAGAATGGCCATACCAAGACGCCGGGGGCTGCGCCTCCGGGCACTCGTCGTTCGATGGGTAAGCGCTGAGTCTCAGCTTCTGCGGTGCCTGTAATGGCCTCATCGCGGGCAAGCCCGCTCCCACAGTGGATGTTCGTCGTACACAAAATCTGTGTCCTATAGAGATCACCTGTGGGAGCGGGCTTGCCCGCGATGGGGCCATAACAGGCGACATATCTTCTGGATCAAGCCGCCCGCAACGATATAAACGCATAGTTCACCGGCGCTTCAGTCGCCACTTGCGCCCCAGCCGCCTGCACTTGCCCGGCGATATCGTCGCCAGACACATGAAACTGCCAATCACTGCCTGCGCCCGCCAGCGGTTTCCCGGCAAGCTGATCAATGACCGTGGCAAACGCATTCATATCCGGCAGATAAGCCGTAAACCCATCGCCCTTCAACGCTGTCGTCCGAATCCCCAGCAACCCGCAAATCGCATCCTTGGTCTGAATGTCATCGCGATCCGCTTGACGTGAGCGCTGGATCAATCCTGCCAGTTCCTGATCCACCAGCTCACCACCGATGATCAAGTCAGGGCCCTTTTCCCATGACTCGGGCGGGCATTCCTTCACCGCAGTGTTCAGTGAGATGTGCGGGTTGATTTCCATCGGGTAGATGCGGCACACCAGTGGTCGGCGTTCGTAGATGCGGCAGAGGTTGTCTTCGTCAAGATTCCGGCAGGGACCGACGTTGTAGGCGGCAAAAGTGATCGCCACGTAAGCCTCGGACGTGCCGCTTCGAACCACCACTGAACGGCGTTCGGCGTGTTCGCGTTGCTGCACCGGCAGGCCCAAGCCATTGCCCAGAAAACCTTCCACCAGCACGATCACCTGACCGCCGTCGGCGGCCCACATGCGGGCTTCGGCCAGGGTCAGGGGCACGTGGTGATCGTTGCAGCATTTGCCGCAACCTACGCAGGAAAAAGTCGTATTCATTGAGCGATCGGTCGCTTCCGAGGGCGTGAAACGGCGCCAGAAAGACACCGCAAAGGCGCGATTCGAAGCAAGTTATGCGCCAGTCACTGGGCTTTGGCAGTGGGGCGGATGGAGTCCCATTCGGTGACGTAGGCGGTTTTGGTCTTTTTGTTGTAGAGACACAACTCGGTGCCTTGCTGGCCTTTCATGTGTTTTTGCGGGTATTGGCCTTGCAGCAGGAGTGCGGTGTAGTCGACGCGGTCGTCGAACTGCGCGGCTTTGCCGACGGGTTTGGCGTTTTTCAGGCCGCTGGCTTTGGTGCAGCTGGCGAGCACGGCTTTGTCGTAGGCGGCCCAGGCGTCGGGGCTGGAGGCGTGGGCCTGGGTGGCGAGGGCGGAGAGGCAGAGGAAGGTCAGGGTTGTGGCTTTCATGGGTCGGGCATCCTTGGGCATTGAGTTGGCCGAGGGGAGGAGTATGCCTGATGGTTTTGGGTTGAATGTGTCGGCCTCATCGCCAGCAGGCTGGGCCCCACATTGGTTCTGCACAGGGCACAGATTTTGTGTTCGACGAAGATCCATTGTGGGAGCGAGCTTGCTCCGGGCGGCGTTCCGACGATGGCGGTGGGTCAGGCCGGAACCGGTTCCCGGCGGACGACATACATCCCGGCACTGTCATACAACCGCTGCGCCCGAAGGTTGTCTTCCAATACCTTCAAATCCACAAAACCTTCCCGGCGATCCCGAAACACTTCGAACGCATGCAGCAGCAGCGCACGACCAAGCCCAAGGCCCTGAGCCCGAGGATGCACCACCAGGTTCTTGATATACGCGCTGGTCCAGCACTGGCATACACCCACAATACCCTCGGCATCCAGCGCAATAAAACACAGGCTCGGATCGTATTCAGGATCGGTCTCAAACCGCTGTTGCCAGGCATCCAGTGCCGGCACACGACCGCCACCTTCCTGATAACCGAGCTCCATCAAACGATGAACAGCTTCGGCCAGTTCGGGGCGGTATTCGACGATGTCTATCCCGTGAGGCCAAGTGATCGCAGGCACAGCCTCGGCGAGGTTGCGCCGCATCAAAAAGCAAAATGCCTCGGCCAAGACTCAGTGACCTTGTTCGGCGACGGCTTTGGCCGCCTCGATCAGGCACCGGGTCAGTTCTGGCGAAGAGAACTTGGTCAACACCGCGTTGGCCCCGGCCAGGCGTGCTTTCTCGCTGTTCATCGCACTGTCCAGAGAGGTGTGCAGCAGCACATAAAGGTGCGAGAAGTCTGGCGTCTCGCGCAGGGTGCGGGTGAAGGCATAGCCGTCCATCTCCGACATTTCGATGTCCGAGACGATCAGGTTGATCTGCTGCGCCGTGCCTTGCAGGTCCAGCAGGCAGTCGATGGCCTCCTTGGCGCTGCGGGCGGTGTGGCATTGCAGGCCGAGGTTGCGCAGGGTGTGCACCGATTGCTGCAGTGCGACCTGGCTGTCGTCGACCACCAGAATCCGCGCGTTGCCCAGCACTTCGGCGTCTTCCATGCTCAGTTCGGTCGGGGCCGTTTCGATCTGCGCCGGGGCGATGCCGTGGATGACCTTTTCGATGTCCAGCACTTGCACCAGGGTGCCGTCGACCGAGGTCACGCCGGTGATGTACGAGCGCACGCCGCCAGAGCCGAAGGGCGGCGGGCGGATGTCGGTGGTCAGGCAGTGGACGATCTTGCTGACGGCCTGAACGTGAAGGCCCTGCTTGGAGCGGCTGACGTCGGTGACGATCAGGCAGCCACCGTTCGGGTCTTCCAGCGGCCGCTCGCCGATGGCACGGCTGAGGTCGATCACTGACAACGACGCGCCGCGCAGGGTGGCGATGCCTTTGACGTGGGGGTGCGACTCCGGCAGCTTGGTCAGCGGCGGGCAGGGGATGATTTCGCTGACTTTCAGCAGGTTGATTGCCATCAGCTTGCCACTGCGCAAGGTAAACAGCAGAAGCGAAAGTGAGTCTGCGCGGGCTTTGGTGGAGGACATAAAAACCTTCTGTGGAAAAAGGTGATGGGCGAGTAAAAAGTCGCCAAAAGCTATTGATGCCGGGTTATCGACTTGTTGGGGGCAGGCTTTAGGCTAAATACCCATTACCGGCCCAACGGCGAACCCCTGTGGCGAGGGAGCTTGCTCCCGCTGGAGTGCGAAGCGCTCCCAAATCAGACCTGTGTGCTATCAGGCTATCCGCATTTACAGGTTTTGCGACTGCTGCGCAGCCGAGCGGGAGCAAGCTCCCTCGCCACAATAGGTTGCGTCACTTCATGCCCAACCGCTTGGCCATCCGCCCCAGATTCGCCCGGTCCAGGCCTAGCTCACGTGCCGCGCTCGCCCAGTTGTCGTGATGCCGTTCCAGGCAAGCGCTGATCAATTGTCGCTGATAATTCTCGGTCGCCTCACGCAAATCCCCCGACACCAGCGCCACCGGGGCCGCAACCGGTTGCTCGGGGGCGGCGATTTCAACGCTGCCATTGAGCAAGTCCAGATCCGCTGCACCCAAACTGAGAATCTTCGGCCGTTCCTTGCAGTTACCCAGCGCTTTTAACGCGCTGCGACCGATCAAATGCTCCAGTTCCCGCACGTTCCCCGGCCAACCATACGCCAGCAATGCCGCCTGTGCGTCGCTGTTCAGTCGCAGGCTGTTCAGGCCCATCCGCGAACGGTTCTGTTCCAGGAAGTAACCGCTGAGCAGCAACACATCCCGCCCGCGATCCCGCAGGGCCGGCACCAGCAGCGGGTAAACACTCAGCCTATGATAGAAGTCGGCGCGGTAGCGGCCGCTGCGCACTTCTTCGGCCAGGTCGCGGTTGGTCGCCGCGATCAGGCGCACGTCCACCTGGTGTTCTTTATCCGACCCCAAGCGCTGCAACTGACCGCTTTGCAGCACCCGCAACAACTTGGCTTGCACGGTCAGCGACAATTCACCGACTTCATCGAGAAACAGCGTGCCGCCATTGGCCAGTTCGAACTTGCCGCGCCGATCATTCATCGCGCCAGTGAACGCGCCGCGCACATGGCCGAACAATTCACTTTCCACCAGCGTGTCCGGCAGGGCCGCGCAGTTGAGGCTGATGATCGGTTTATCCGCCCGGAGCGATGCCGCGTGAATCGCTTGCGCCACCAGTTCCTTGCCAACCCCGGTTTCACCGGTGATCAGCACGGTCAGGTCGCTGCCGCCCACCAGGCTGATCTCTTCCACCAAGCGTTTATGGGCTTTGCTCTGGCCGATCATCTCGCGGTTCTGCTGGCCGCTGGCCTGACGGTACACCTCGGCGCGCTGATGCTCGTCTTCAACGCGATTGGCCAGGCGTTCGATGCGCTCGGCAGCGTTGACGGTGGCGGCGGCGAGGCTGGCGAAGGCTTCCAGTGCGTCCAGTTCGATGGGTTCAAACTGTCCCGGGTCGAGGGCGTCGAGGGTCAGCAGACCCCACGGACGCTCGTCGATAAACAACGGGCAGCCCATGCAATCGTGGACTTCCAGATGCTCGTCGAGGCCATCGACCAAACCGTCGTAAGGGTCGGGCAAGTCGCTGTCGGCAGCGAACCGTGTCGGGCCGTGGCTGCTGAGCAAGGCTTCGAAGCGCGGGTGTTCGCTGACTTTGAAGCGTCGGCCGAGGGTGTCGGTGCTCAACCCGTCGACGGCCAGCGGCACCAGCCATTCGCCATCAAGGCGCAAGAGGGCGGCGGCATCGCAAGGGAGCAGGGCGCGCATGGCTTCGAGCAGGCGTCGATAGCGCTCGCCTTCGGGCAGTTCGCGGGAAAGGTCGGAGACCAGCGGCAGTAGGGCGGTGAGCAATGATTTTGCAGTCATAGTGACTCCGTGTAGTCGGTATGACTATAAGTCAGTCTGTGTCGATATGACTACTCTGTTTATAAGCTATTGATTTTAAACATTTAAATTATTGGCATGGAAAGTGATATGCATAGAGCTATCAGTTAGTAATCAAAGTAGCCCAGGAGTCACTTTATGCTTAGCGTTCAAGACCGTGCCATCGTCAAATCCACCGTGCCGCTGCTGGAAAGCGGTGGCGAAGCGCTGATCACTCATTTCTACCGCATGATGCTCTCCGAGTACCCGGAAGTCCGCCCTCTGTTCAATCAGGCCCACCAGGCCAGCGGTGATCAGCCACGCGCCTTGGCCAACGGCGTTTTGATGTACGCGCGCCACATCGATCAGCTCGACCAGTTGGGCGACCTGGTGGCCAAGATCATCAACAAACACGTGGCCCTGCAAATCCTGCCTGAGCACTACCCGATCGTTGGCAGCTGCTTGCTGCGTGCGATCTCCGAAGTGCTGGGCGAAGAAATCGCCACCCCTGAAGTGATGAGCGCCTGGGGCGCGGCCTACGGTCAATTGGCCGAGATCCTGATCGGTGCCGAAACCACCATCTACGATCAAAAGGAACAGGCCGTCGGCGGCTGGCGCGGGGCGCGGGAATTCATCGTCGCGGCCAAGGTCGAGGAAAGCGCGGAAATCACTTCGTTCTACTTCGGACCTGCCGACAAAGGCGCGATTCTGGCCGCTGAACCGGGCCAGTACATCGGCATGAAACTGATCCTCGATGGTGAAGAGATTCGTCGTAACTACTCGTTGTCGGCGTTGGCCAACAAGGGCCAGTACCGCATCAGCGTCAAACGTGAAACCGGTGGCCGCGCGTCTAACCACTTGCACGATCAGCTGCATGTCGGCTCAAGTATTGAGCTGTTCCCGCCTTCGGGCGAGTTCACCCTGACTGCCAGCGACAAACCGCTGGTACTGATCAGTGGCGGCGTGGGCATCACCCCGACGCTGGCGATGCTGGAAGCGGCGTTGGCGACCGAGCGGCCGGTGCACTTCATCCACTGCGCACGCAACGGCAGCGTTCACGCCTTCCGCGACTGGATCGATGGTTTGGCCGAGCGTCACCCGCAACTCAAACGCTTCTATTGCTACGCCGAAGATGACGGCGTGAGCCCGGCAGCGGATCAGGTCGGTTTGTTGAGCCGCGAGCAGTTGGGTGAATGGTTGCCAGAGCAGCGCGACCTGGATGCTTACTTCCTGGGGCCGAAAGGGTTTATGGCGGCGATCAAACGTCACCTCAAAGCCTTGGGTGTGCCGGAGAAGCAGAGCCGTTACGAGTTTTTTGGCCCGGCTTCGGCGTTGGAATAAGCTGTGTGGCGGCTCGGGAGACCGAGTCGCCTCAATCGCGGGCAAGCCCGCTCCCACAGGTTTTATGTTTGCCCGCAATCGCGCGAACAACACAAAACCTGTGGGAGCGGGCTTGCCCGCGATTAGCCGCACCACGGCCTTCATTCGTAAAAATCCTTCGAAAGTTAATCCCTCCTTAACGGGTTTATCGTCTATTCCCCGATCACCAGCGGAGCGCGCCAGGCTCTCAAAGCTTCGAGCCTGCGTGTAGACTTCCGGGCAATCGATCTTTACAAGGGAAACGCGATGAGCGAGGAAACGATGCGGTTGGGACGTGAACGGCGCTATCTGGTGTTGCTGGGCATCATCTGCCTGGCGCTGATCGGCGGCGCGCTGTACATGCAAATTGTGCTGGGCGAGGCCCCGTGCCCTCTGTGCATCCTGCAACGTTATGCGTTGCTGTTGGTTGCGCTGTTTGCGTTCATTGGCGCGGCGATGCGCACCCGTCGCAGCATCACGGTGTTTGAAACCCTGGTGGTGATTTGCGCCATCGCAGGCGTCGCGGTGGCCGGGCATCACGTCTACACCCAGTTCTACCCGGCGGTCAGCTGTGGCATTGATGTGCTGCAACCGATTGTCGACGGCCTGCCGCTGGCGAAGATCTTTCCGTTGGGCTTCCAGGTCGATGGCTTCTGCTCCACGCCGTACCCGCCGATCCTCGGTTTGTCGCTGGCACAGTGGGCGCTGGTGGCGTTCGTGCTGATCGTGGTGCTGGTGCCGCTGCTCATTTCGCGTAACCGCAAGGCGCTGCGCTGAGGCTATTCGCCGTACCGTTGAGTGAAACCTGAAACGCCCCGGCCTTCGTTGAGAAGGTCGGGGCGTTTTGCATTTCAGTCCACAGGTAAAAGACCTTGATGCCCGACAAGAATGGCTGCGACACATGTGCGACATGTTGTCACAGCGGGACTGTCGCAAGGCATTTCACGGGGCTGGATCGGTGCATAGCCTGGCAACGAAATTGGTCTACTCAGGCGTCTGCCGATTTAATGGCTATCGCACGCAAACAGGCAGTTTTAACAGGGGCTGGCGAATCGCCAGAGCCCTTGCGTCACAGGGGCTAGGGCATCGTCGAAGTGCCTGCTTGAGCTCTAATAGCTGTCTGAACTGCGCTCGGTAGACCTACAAATTTTGGTGTTTTTGTTGAGAATGAATTTCGATAAGATGCCGCACTTTTGCAAAAACCGTTAATGATTGTTGCTGGAATGGATAAAAATTATTTCGGGATGAGACATGGTTTATGAATCGTTACGTATCTACAATCGCCCGCACTGAATTCCGGCACTGCTCACCATGAGCAGGAAAACAGGGCGTCGAGGAGCTTGAACACTTCGTGCGACTCCCGGGTGTCGGAGCCTTCCAACTACCCGCACCAAATGGAATTGGTCTGTAACAAGGCCTTTGACCACGAATTCGAATAAGAACTTACCGCTAGCCCAGGATTTGTCGAACAGCGTCTGACGCGCGACGGGCAGCCCTTATTCAATCCAAGAAAAATGCCAACCCTTGGCAGGGTGAAGTGTTGGCGATCAAAACCCAACTGCATTGCGCAAGCTGCTTTAGAGGTCGTGAGATGAGTAAAAACAGGTACCCCAGACTACTAGGCTTATTGCCGCTGCTCGGCACGTTGTTGCTGTCAGGCTGCAACATGACCTTGCTCGATCCCAAGGGCCAGGTTGGCCTGGATGAGCGAAACCTGATCATCACCGCAACGCTGCTGATGCTTCTGGTCGTGGTACCGGTCATCGTCATGACCTTCCTGTTCGCCTGGAAATACCGCGCGTCCAACCAGGACGCCGTCTACACGCCGAAGTGGTCGCACTCCACCAAGATCGAAATCGCGGTGTGGACGATCCCGGTACTGATCATCATTGCCCTGGGTTACATCACCTACAAGTCGACCCACGCGCTGGATCCTTACAAGCCGCTGGAGTCCGACGTCAAGCCAATCACCATTGAAGTGGTCGCGCTGGACTGGAAGTGGATGTTCATCTATCCGGAACAAGGCATCGCCACCGTCAACAAGATCGTGTTCCCGGCGCACACGCCGATCAACTTCAAGGTGACTTCGGACTCCGTGATGAACTCGTTCTTCATCCCGGCCCTGGGCGGCCAGATCTACGCGATGGCCGGCATGCAGACCAAACTGCACCTGATCGCCAACCAGAACGCTGAAATGGACGGTATCTCCGCCAACTACAGCGGCGCTGGTTTCACTGGCATGAAATTCAAGGCTATCGCAACTTCCCAGGAAGATTTCGACGCCTGGGTAAGTGAAGTCAAAAAGGCACCTAAACAGCTTGAAGAAGCTGAATACGCAGCCCTTTCCAAGCCGAGCCAGAACAACCCAGTCGAGCTCTACTCCTCGGTCACTCCGAACCTGTTCCAGATCATCGTCGACAAGTACGAAGGCATGAAACCGGGTCCGAAGGTCAAGCACGAGAAGAAAGAGAAAGAAGTGGCCGCTACGCAAGGAATGGACATGAACTCGCATTCAGCTGCCGGGGCAGAGGAGTAAACGATGTTTGGTAAATTAAGTTGGGAAGCGGTCCCGTTCCACGAACCGATCGTGATGATAACCATCGCCATGATCGCGCTCGGTGGTCTGGCGTTGTTCGCGGGGATCACTTACTTCAAGAAGTGGACCTACCTGTGGACCGAATGGCTGACCTCGGTCGACCACAAGAAAATCGGCGTGATGTACATCATCGTCGCCATGGTCATGCTGCTGCGCGGTTTTGCCGACGCCATCATGATGCGTACCCAGTTGGCCATGGCCACCGAGGGTTCGCCTGGCTACCTGCCACCTGAACACTATGACCAGATCTTCACCGCTCACGGTGTGATCATGATCATCTTCATGGCGATGCCATTCTTCACCGGCCTGATGAACCTTGCAGTGCCGCTGCAGATCGGCGCGCGTGACGTTGCTTACCCGTTCCTGAACTCCCTGAGCTTCTGGTTGCTGGTATCGGGCGTGGTGCTGATCAACCTGTCCCTGGGCGTCGGCGAATTCGCCAAGACCGGTTGGGTTGCCTATCCGCCGCTGTCGGGCCTGCAATACAGTCCTGGCGTAGGGATGGACTACTACATCTGGGCGCTACAGCTATCCGGGTTGGGTACGACGCTGACGGGGGTCAACTTCCTGGCCACCGTGCTGAAAATGCGTACCCCTGGCATGAAGCTGATGGACATGCCGATCTTCACCTGGACCTGCACCTGGGCCAACGTTTTGATCGTCGCTTCGTTCCCGATCCTGACCGCTACCCTGGCACTGCTGACGCTTGACCGTTACATGGATTTCCACATTTTCACCAATGAACTTGGTGGCAATCCGATGATGTACGTCAACCTGTTCTGGGCCTGGGGTCACCCCGAGGTGTACATCCTGATTCTGCCGGCATTCGGGATCTTCTCCGAAGTCATCTCGACCTTCACTGGCAAGCGTCTGTTCGGCCACCACTCGATGGTCTACGCATCGGGTGCGATCTCGATCCTGGGCTTCATGGTCTGGCTGCACCACTTCTTCACCATGGGTTCGGGTGCCAGCGTCAACGCCTTCTTCGGTCTGGCGACGATGCTGATTTCGATCCCGACGGGGGTGAAGCTATTCAACTGGCTGTTCACCATTTACCAAGGCCGTCTGCGTTTCACCAGCCAGGTTCTGTGGACCCTGGGCTTCATGGTGACCTTCGCCATCGGCGGCATGACCGGCGTATTGCTGGCCATCCCGGGTGCTGACTTCGTTCTGCACAACAGCCTGTTCGTGATCGCTCACTTCCACAACGTGATCATCGGCGGCGCGGTATTTGGTTACATCGCAGGCTTTGCCTTCTACTTCCCGAAAGCGTTCGGCTTCAAGCTGCACGAAGGTTGGGGCAAGGCAGCGTTCTGGTTCTGGATCTCGGGCTTCTTCGTCGCGTTCATGCCGCTCTATGCACTGGGCTTCATGGGCATGACCCGTCGTCTGAACGCCTCTACCAACCCTGAGTGGGTGCCTTACCTGTACGTGGCCCTGTTCGGTGCGGTGATGATCGCTGTGGGTATCGCTTGCCAGCTGATCCAGCTCTACGTGAGCGTGCGTGATCGCAACAAGCCAGAAAACATGTGCGAACACGGCGACCCGTGGAATGCCCACACGCTGGAATGGTCGACCTCGTCGCCGCCACCGTTCTACAACTTCGCTGTGCTGCCAAAAGCCGAATCCATCGACCCGTTCACTGAAGCCAAGGAAAACGGTACCGCCTATCAGGCGCCTAGCCGGTACGAACCGATCCACATGCCAAACAACACCGCGACCGGTGTGGTCATGGGGGCTCTGTTGACCGTGTTCGGTTTCGCAATGATCTGGCACATCTGGTGGCTGGCCATCGTTGGCCTGGTTGGCACCGTGGTCTACTTCGTGATCCACGCTGCACGTGATGACCAAGGCTACATGGTGCCGGTCGAGACAATCGAACGCATCGAAGCCGAGCAGCACAAGCGTCTGGTAGCGGCCGGGAAAGTCCCAGCCACCGCCACCCGTGTTGAAACCTCGTTGGAACAGGCTTAAACCATGTCGAACTTAGTGACCAATGCTGGACACACCCATGTCGATGGACATGGGCACGATGACCATCACCACGACTCGGGCGAGATGACCGTATTCGGTTTCTGGCTCTACCTGATGACCGACTGCATCCTGTTTGCGTCGATCTTCGCGGTGTACGCGGTACTGGTTAACAACGTAGCGGGTGGCCCGTCGGGCCACGACATCTTCGAGCTGCCCTACGTGCTGGGCGAAACCGCTCTGCTGTTGTTCAGTTCGATCACCTACGGCTTCGCCATGCTGGCGTTGTTCAAGGGCAAGAAGAACCAGGTGCTGGGTTGGCTGGGCATGACCTTCCTGTTCGGCGCCGGCTTCATCGGCATGGAGATCAACGAGTTCCATGTACTGATCTCCGAGGGCTACGGCCCTAGCCGCAGCGGCTTCCTGTCCGGGTTCTTCACCTTGGTCGGCACCCACGGTCTGCACGTGACCAGCGGTCTGATCTGGATGGCGATCATGATGTATCAGGTGCAGAAAAACGGCCTGACGGCGACCAACAAGACCCGTCTGAGCTGCCTGAGCCTGTTCTGGCACTTCCTGGACGTGGTGTGGATCTGCGTATTCACCGTTGTTTATCTGATGGGGACTATGTAAATGGCTAACGCTCATTCCCACGATAGCCACGACGCCGGCCACGGCAGCGTCAAGTCTTACGCTATCGGTTTCATTCTGTCGGTGATCCTGACCGTCATTCCTTTCGGCCTGGTGATGTACCCGTCGCTGCCGAAAGCCATGACCCTGTGGATCGTACTGGCCTTCGCAGTGATCCAGGTGCTGGTGCACCTGGTGTACTTCCTCCACCTGGACCGTTCGGCCGCGCAGCGTAACAACGTGATTGCGTTTGTTTTCGCCGCCATCGTGATTGTCCTGCTGGTTGGCCTGTCGCTGTGGATCATGTTCAGCATCCACACCAACATGATGGCGCACTGAGGTAAATCCGGATGTCCTTGAAGCACTTTATCCAAATCACCAAACCGGGGATCATTTTCGGTAACGTGCTTTCTGTGGCAGGCGGATTTTTCCTGGCCTCGAAAGGGCATGTCGATCTGGCCATTTTCCTGGCAGCAATGATCGGCACCTCCCTGGTAGTGGCTTCCGGTTGCGTGTTCAACAACTGCATCGATCGTGACATCGACTTGAAGATGGAACGCACCAAGAATCGTGTGCTGGTCCAGGGCTTGATCTCCCTGAAACTGGCACTGATTTTCGCGACCGTCCTCGGTGTTGTCGGCGTTGCGTTGTTGTACAAAGTGGCGAACCCGTTGGCCGCGATGTTCGCGGTGATCGGTTTCGTCATCTACGTCGGCTTCTACAGCCTGTACCTCAAGCGCAAGTCGGTTCACGGCACGCTGGTGGGCAGTCTGTCGGGCGCCATGCCGCCGGTGATTGGCTACGTCGCTGTGACGAACAGCTTCGACATGGCCGCACTGACGTTGCTGGTGATGTTCAGCCTGTGGCAGATGCCGCATTCCTACGCCATCGCAATCTTCCGCTTCAACGATTACCTGGCCGCATCGATTCCAGTGCTGCCGGTGAAGCGCGGGATTCAAGTGGCCAAGAAGCACATCCTGCTCTACATCCTGGCGTTCCTCGTGGCGACCTTGATGCTGACCTTCAGCGGCTACGCCGGCATGAGCTACCTCGCTGTCGCCGCGGCCATGGGCATGTACTGGTTGTACATGGCCTGGACCGGCTACAAGGCAGTGGATGACACGGTCTGGGCACGCAAGCTGTTCGTGTTCTCGATCTTCACCATTACCGCGTTGAGCGTGATGATGTCTTTGGACTTCAAAGTGCCGAGCGAGTTGTTGCTGACGTACGCGCCTTAAGCGTCGGATGCTGTAAAGAAAAGCCCCGCCCTTCGAGAGAAGAGGCGGGGCTTTTTGTTGGGGGGGGATTCAGTCGGTTCAGCACGCCCGGTCTCGAAACAGGCGCGCAAGAACAAGCGAAGTCCAGTGTTTATGCTTAGCCTACCCATGCTGCAGAACCTTCCTACAAACCTTTCAGGTTGTCGGTCGGAAGTCGCCTTCCTAACCTCGGGACTCTGCCAAATCAGCTGCAATAGCTGCCTGGCGTTTTGTTGTTAGAGGTTTGCATATGGATTTGCCGGACGTAATCATTCCCCGTGTTAATACGAGCACGGCGCTAGGGCAGGCTTTGATTTCAATGTTCAAGTCTGTTGAAGCGGAGCTGCTGCTTGAGTCCGCAGAGAATGGGGCGGTCAAAATTATCGTGTTCGGTGGGTGCGCAGTTCACCTCTATACAAATCACCGTGTTTCCACGGACGTCGATGCCGAGATTTACGAGGCAAATGTCCCCAAAGGTCTCCACCTTCAAACCATGCTCGCAGAGGTTCCCGAACAATTTGTCGATGAGCGATCCGGTCGATTGATGGAGCTGAACTACGACCTTCAATACAACACAAGCTTTGGGCCAGTTCACGAGGACTACTGGGAGCGAAGTCTTCCACTTGCCGAGTTTCCGATTGAGTCCCCTCTGCACGTTCACATTGCATCGCCAATCGACATTGCCATTTCTAAACTAGGCAGAGCTACAGATCAGGACATTGGCGATATCATGGCGCTTCTCAGAAGTGGTTTCATACTCACCACTGAGCTCCGCCGACTGGCGTTGCAGGCAATTGATGTATATGTTGGCAATAAAGAGCCACCAACCTCCGTTCTCTACAATATTTTGCAAAACTATCTGGAGAATACAGATGACGAAGCCCCTTAGCGGCCACGTCCTCTCATCCGCTTTGGACACTCTGGTCAAAAGCCCTTTGAATCAAGCAGATGACGTTGCGCTTGTGAGCGCTGCCAAAGCTGTCTGGTATTCGGACTCGAACCTTGAAAGTGAAGTCTCGGCTTTTCTGAATAGTCATTCAGATGAGGTCGAGGTTCGTCGTGCAGGCTACTTGCTCGAGCGCTTCACCCGTTTTGCATGCGTGTCTGATAGCCGCGTGTTGGAAACCTTCAATGCCCTTGAGCTTTTTGCATACTCGACCTTAAAGCCAGACGTAAAGCCACAAGCAGCCGCACCGCTTCGCCGTCGCCGTGATGAGCTCGCTGCCTCTTGGGGGTTGAGTGAAGGGCTGGGCCTAAAGGCTCAGGCCCTCATGCCTTTTCAGACTCGACATTACGAGGCTGAGCAACGCGCAACGTTTTCCTGAGTTTGAGCTGAATTACAGGAAACCGACGCAGATCGGATTGAAAAGCCCCGCCTCTGATCGAAGAGCGGGGCTTTTTCGTTTACGCGCGGTTGTTACACGGTGCGCCAAGCACCTTCATCACGTCATCGATAATCGCCTTGCTCATGTCCTGCAAGTAATGCGACGCCCAGGCATGTCTGTCGGTGTCGCGGACCATGGCAGCATCGGAGGCGAGGAGTTTGGAGATATGGAGCAGGTCGGAGGCGTGAGAGAGGGCTTCGATCACTGGGACGCCGGCGTTGATGCGGAACAAAGATTGGTTGGCGTGGAAGGAGAAGTGGGTGAGACCGATGGTTTTAAGGTCTTGAGGGTTGGTCATTGAGTGTCACCTCCGGTGGTTGGGTGGAGGTGGGGGATGATCGGTGCAGCAGGGGTGCAAATTTTGGACGGATCAATAACGTGCATGAGCAAAAACTCCAGAATCAAAGTAGAGCTGCCACGTCCGTTATCAGGCGAATGGGTGGCAGCTATGCGCAGGCTGATAAACCGGTATGCACGACCCGGCAGACCCGAAGGTCTCCCACGCACAGCCGCCATTGCACGATTTTGCAGGCACAAAAAAAGCCTGCAATCATGATCTGGGGCGCTGGTACGCGCGCATGATACCGGGTTATCAGGCCCGGTCGCTGAGTTGGCAGCGACGATCTGAAGTTAGCGTGCGGTGTCAGGTGCCGCAATCGTAGCGATCTGGTGGCTGGGAATGTCATGCCGCCAGAAAACGTTTCGTTGAACGCATGTTTGTGGCGAGGGAGCTTGCTCCCGTTCGGCTGCGTAGCAGTCGTAAAGCCTGCCAGTGCTGCATTTCTCATGAAGTGCAGGGGAACGCTTCGCGCTCCAGCGGGAGCGAGCTCCCTCGCCACAGAGACGGTGGGTGGTTACGCTTTGTAATAGTCGAGCAATCTAAAGAACTGCTCGCGCACCTGCGGGCTATCGCTATGCGCAACGTTGAAACGCAGGAAGCTGTTGGCTTCGGCGGCTTTACTCAGCAAGGTGCCGGGGGCGAGGACGAGGTCGTTTTCGAGGCCTTTGCTGGCCAGCGTTTCGGCATGCAGCCCTTCGGGCAATCGTGTCCAGATGAACAGCCCTTCACCCGGCATCGATGACACTGAGCATCCGGCCTCTACCAGCCATCTCGTCACGCGACTGCTCGATTCATACAGACGATCTACGGTGCGCCGGGTGTGTTTGGCGTAGCTGCCGTTGCTCAGCATGGTGCAGGTGATCTGCTCCGCCAGTTCCGACGTCACGCCGCCGCAGCTCATCTTCAAGTTGATCAATCGTGCGGCCAGTTGCGGCGATAGCGCGGTATAGCTGACCCGGCTGTTGGCGGTCAGGGTCTTGGAGAAACCAGATACGTAACTGACATTGTCCAGACCGCTCGCGGCCAGGCGCGGGGTGCGCCTTTGCTGGATGTCGCCGTACAAGTCATCTTCGAGGATGTGCACGCCGTAACGGTGGCTCAGTTCGAGCAGGCGATAAACCTGGGCTGCGGAGAACGAGTGCCCGGTCGGGTTGTGCAGGGTGCTGTTGGTCATATACATCACGGGGCGATGGGCAATCAGCAATTGCTCGAAGGTGTCCAGATCCAGGCCGTTGCAATCGCGGGCAATGGTGATGACCTTGGCGCCGTGCAGCGCCAGATTGGTGTGCATGTTGAAGTAACACGGATCGTCGAGCAGCACCGTGTCGCCAGGTTTTATCAACAGGCGCATCAGCAGGTCGATGGCCTGCACGGTGTTGGCGGTGGTGATGATCTGCTCGACCGGCACTTCGATGCCGACGGTCGACAGCTTGACTCGCAACGCCTCGCGCAACGGTCGGTAACCACCGACTTCACCGTATTCGCCCATGCGCAGCGCGGTCGCGCGAAGAGTGTTGCGCACGGCTTTGAGCAATTCGTCAGCGGGCAACCACGAGGCGGGCAGAAACCCGCAGCCGGGGCGCAGCGCGCCATTGTTCAGCAGCAAGGCGCGGCGGACCCGGCTGAGGGTGTCTTGGGGTTGCAGGTCGGGGCCAGTCGCACTGTGGGGTTGGCTGCTTGGGCGGTGAATGTAATGCCCCGAGCCTTGGCGTGAGACCACCAGTCCCTGGGCCCGCAATCGGTCCAGGGCGTCGACCACCGTAGATTTACCCACGTTCATCAACTCGGAGAGTTCGCGAATCGGTGGCAACTTGGCCCCGTGAGGCAAGCCACCCTGGCTGATTGCCACAGACAACTGATCGACGATCTGCTGCACCAGCGGCACTCCCGGCTGGAACTCGATGGCGGCGATGACGGCGCGCTGCATTTTACTGGTCTCCCTGGCAGTAAAGTTTGTTGGATCTTATACGAAGTTGCCCTGATCAAGACACGCATCTCTCTCTACCATCACCTTCGCGTGTGCATGATTGATTAAGAGGGGTTCAGTTAATGAGTAATCAAATGAGTCGCGACGAACGCTTCCTCGCGATGGCTAAAGAACTCGGCTTTGATATCTACGACGAGAACTCTGCAGGCGGGCGTTACGCGCCGCTGATTCGGCACGATGATGAACTGTATGTCAGCGGGCTGGTGCCGCGGATGAATGGCAAAATCCAGTACCCCGGCCGGGTGGGACTGGAACTCAACCTGGCCGATGCTCAAGAGGCGGCTGGCATCAGCGCGATACGCGGGCTTGCACTGATCCGAGAGGCCATCGGGTCGCTGGATAACGTCAAGGCACTGCTGCGCATCACGGTCTATGTGAAATCCACGTTCGATTTTGTGGACCTCAGTGACGTGGCCAACGGCGCGTCTGACGTCTTCACGCGGGTGTTGGGTGACGCCGGCAAACACACTCGAACGACCGTCGGTGTTTACCAGCTGCCAAAAAACGCCCCGATAGAAGTGGATATGATCGCGGCCCTGTATCCGTTGGCGCGGTAAATCTTTCGGGCAATAAAAAGCCCCGCTTGGGGGCGTAATGCTGTTCACGGGCGTTCACATTTGTGGCGAGGGGATTTATCCCCGTTGGGTTGCGAAGCAGTCGTAAATCCGGACAACTCGGTCTGTCTGAACGGGCGCCGGGGGCTGCTTCGCAACCCAACGGGGATAAATCCCCTCGCCACAGGTTTTTTGCTCGCCCGAAGATTGTCTTAAGTGAACAGCATTACCCTTCAGAGGCGGGGCTTTCAGGTCGATCGTGTTACTGCGCGGCGATGCTGTAGCCGTCGAACGCGGTTTGCTGCTGAAGTGCGGTGATGATGTTCTTGCGGTTGACCGCTTGTTCGGCCCCGGTGTTGTCCAGGAACGTCTCGCTTTCAATTACCGCGTCATCGCCTTCGCCGACGAAGGTCAAGCCCAGGAATTCCAGGGCTTCGCGATCTACGTTCAGGCTCGAACGTGGCGTGCGCAGCGGCAGCGTGACGCTTATGCCGTCCTTGCTGATGGTGAACACTTCGAGGTCTTTCTTGGCGCGAGCCACTTTACTCTTGCCGGTGCTCGGGTTGCTGATGGCCTGATGAGTCTGGTTCAGCACCTTCAATGCCAGGCCGTAGACGATTTCCTGAAAGGCCGGATCGTCCTTGAAGCTGGAAAGAATGCGGCTGATCGGGAACTTGCTGCTCAGGTCTTCCAGCGCGGCAATGTCGGACGCTTCGGCGTCTTTCAGTTGCTTGAGTTCGCCCATCAGTTCATAGGCTTTATCGTCGTCGAAGCTGTCGTGAGCCTGGCGAATCGCGATGCGCAGTTCGCGGATCTGGTCGCTTTCCCGGGTGGATTGAAAAGCGTCCAGGACCATCTCGCTGATGGTCTTGGCCTGCGGCACATGCTGTGAAAGATTGATGGAGTTTTCGTATTCCGCTTTGGACGACAAGGTGACTACGGATTCAGCGGTATTGGAATCGGACATTGAAATTTCACTACTTCTTTTAACTTGGGTTTAGGCGAGAAAGCACGGAGCCTTTTCAGGCCGCCTAATCTATTGGACCTGACCTGAGTTGTCACGGATGAACAGGCGGTTGGTCATCATTTTTGGCGTGGAGATGTCATTCGCTGAAGTTCCAGCGCGTTGGTCGCCGCCGCGCCACTGGCGGTGTTGTCGAAGATGCACCAGGTGGGAGCGTCATCGGCGTGGGTCTGTAACTTTTGAACCAGTTCCCCAAGCCATGGCATTTCGTAACTTGAGTAGTAGATTCGCGGTGATCCGTGCAGTCGGTAGTAGTGGATGCCCTGCCAGGCACCTGGTAAATCGCCATTGGGTAGCGGCGAAGGATCGGCAGCTACTTGGCCAATTCGATGCTCAATCAGTAACGCTTGCACCTCAGAGGCTTGCCAACTGACATGCCTCGGTTCAAGCACCGCATAGCCTCTGTAGTGCGAACGAAATGTGGTGAAGAAGGTTTCGGCAGTTTTGACTTCGAATGAAAAGGAGGGCGGGATCTGGATCAGCAGGCACCCAAGCTTCTGGCCCAGATGGGAGCATTGCTCGATAAAGTCATCGATCAACGTTTCACAGTTCAGCAAGCGAGCTTCGTGGGTGATCTGCTTCGGGACTTTGACTGAAAACCGAAAGCCCTCCGGCACACTCTCGGCCCATCGTGCATAGGTTGCCGGGCGGTGAGGCCGATAAAACGAGCTGTTGATTTCCGCGCAAGTCAACTGTGCCGCATACCGTTGCAGGTGAGTGCCTGCGGCGGGAAATGCCTTCCACTGTTCGCGGGGCAGGCTCCATCCGGCGCAGCCGATATACAGGGGTGTCGTGGCAGTCATTAGCGTTTTCTCGCCTCAGCATCAGGTTCAAAGCTGTGACCACCGAATCCGGGCTATTTCCCCATCGAATTCAGGTTCATCGAGCGAACGGCCCATTGTTCTGCCGTTTGTTCATCCACCGGCAAGGAGAAGCGGAAGGTCGCACCGCGTCCCGGAACGTCGATCAACTGGATCTCGCGGCCGTGCAGTTGCAGGATCCGATGTACGATCCGCAGCCCCAGCCCGCCATCGCGCCGGGCACCGCCAATGTTGAACGGACGCAAGAACAAACCTTCGCGCAATTGGGGAGCGATGCCGGGGCCGGTGTCGCTGACGGTAACTTCGATAAAAGGCCCTTGAGGGCGCAGGCTCAGTTCGATTTCGCCCCCCTGAGGGGTATCGCGCAGGGCGTTGTCGAACAGGTTGGTCAGCACACGCTCGATCAGCCCCAGGTCGGCGCAGGCGGCTGAAACGTTAGGCGCGAAGGTCGCTTTGAGTTCGATCTGGCGCGCTTCGGCGGTGAGTTCGAATTTCTGGAAGATGTCCTGCACCAGATCGGTCAGGGAAAAACGCTCCAGCACCGGTTGCACGAAACCGTGTTCCAGTCGCACCAGTTCGAGCAGCGATTGCGCCAGACCGCCCACCTTGCGGCTTTGATCCAGGGCGATGCCCAAATAGCGACGACGGTCGGCGGGGGACAGCGTGGCGTCTTTGAACGATAGCGTTTCCAGATAACCGTGCAGCGAAGCCAGCGGTGTGCGCAGGTCGTGGGAGATGTTTGCCACCAGTTCGCGGCGTTCCTGATCCTGGCGAGTCAACGAGCGCCATTGTTCGCTAAGGCGGGTTTGCATCTGGCGGAAAGCGGCGTCCAGTACGGCTATTTCATCGTGGTTCGACGCTTTTTCCACCGGGTCCGATGCGGGGGGTGTGGATGGGACGCCGTCGATGTCGAACTGGCTGACCCTTTCGGTCAATCGACGCAACGGTCGGGTGATCAGGGCAAATGCGGTGAGGCCGGCGATCAGGCACAACAACGCTACCAAACCGATGGACAGCAGCGCGGTATTGAGCGCGGCGCTGGTGGCACCGCGTTCGGCAAAGCGGTCGTGCTCTTCACTGAGCAACACCACATAAAGATAACCTGCCGGTTTGCCGTTGACCTTCAGCGGCGCGGCACTGAACACCTTGCGACCGTCGGCGCTGCGTGGGTCGTCGCCGAGAATCGGCAGCGCATCGCCTTTGAGCAAACGCTGGATGGGTGCCAGATCGATCCGCTCCCGGTGTATCCGGCCTTCGGGGGCGGCGCTGCCGACAATTTGCCCTTCGGTGTTGAGCAGATAGACCTCGACGCTGGGATTGACCAGCATGAGTTTGCTGAACAATTCGCGCACGGCATTGGGCATCAGGCCGTTGGTGTCCATCAGCACGGTGTCGCGGGCGATGTGCTGGGCAAGATCGCGCGACAGTCCTTGTACCACTTCCAGTTCATGCATCTTGTTGGAGCGCACTTGCATCCAGGCCGACGTGCCACAACACACCAGCAACAGGAGGGCGAACACCAGGGACAGGCGTTGTGTCAGGGTCAGCCTCATGGCTGCTCCTCCTTGGCCGCGAACTTGTAGCCACGACCCCACACCGTGAGGATGCGCGCGGGTTGTGCCGGATCGGCTTCGATCTTGGCCCGCAGGCGGTTGATATGGGTGTTGACCGTGTGTTCGTAGCCTTCGTGGCTGTAGCCCCAGACCGCGTTGAGCAGGTCAATCCGCGAGAACACCTTGCCAGGCTGTCGGACGAAGAAATACAGCAGGTCGAACTCCCGCGGCGTCAGGTCCAGGCGACGACCGTCAAGAGAGACGTCGCGGGTGATCGGGTCGATGGTCAGGCCATCTGTGGTCAGGCTCCCAGCGTCCATTTTCAGGTTGCGGGCCATGGCGTCGACGCGTCGCAGCAGGGCTTTGACCCGGGCGACCAGTTCAAGCATGGAAAAAGGCTTGGCGAGGTAATCGTCTGCTCCGAGTTCCAGCCCCAGGATCCGGTGCATTTCGCTGGAGCGGGCGCTGGTGATGATGATCGGTGTGTAGCGAGCCATCGCTCGTGCTCGACGGCAGATTTCCAGGCCGTCGACACCGGGCAGCATCAGGTCGAGGATCAGTGCGTCCCAGCTTCCTTGCTGTAGCAGTCGCATGCCTTCATCACCGTCGGCGCAGTGCACCACCTCGAACTGCTCATCGCGTAGATGCAGGCAGATAAGGTCGGCGATGTGCAGGTCGTCCTCGACCACCAGGACACGTTTGGTCTGTTCCATAAAGCTCAATCCTTTGTAGCGCAATGGGCACATTGTGCGGGTTTTCCTCAGGGCGAGTTATCACGAATTGTTTAACTCCCTGTGAGGATTTGGCGATCAACCCAAGCCTAGGCTGTGTTCCCTATCAGGCACCTGGAATTTTGGAGAAGGCCATGTTTTCACGGCGACAGTTTCTTGCAGCGAGCGGCGGGCTGGGCGCTGCAGCCCTGGTGATCGGTGTGTTGCCAAAATTTGCCGCCCGTACTGCGCTGGTCAGCGACGCCAGTGCGTCGGAGGTGTTCGAGGTGACTCACAGCGACAGCGAATGGCGCGCCATGCTCAGCGCCGAGCAGTACGAAATCCTGCGGGAAGAGGGCACCGAGCGGGCCTACAGCAGCCCGCTGAACAACGAGCATCGCGAAGGGACCTTCGCCTGTGCCGGTTGTGATCTACCGCTGTTCTCTTCCGACACCAAGTTCGACAGCCGCACCGGTTGGCCCAGTTTCTGGGCGCCACTGGAGAAGGCGGTGGCGACTCGCCAAGACCGATCCTTCGGCGTGCTGCGCGAAGAAGTCCACTGCCGCCGATGCGGTGGTCATCTGGGCCATGTCTTCGACGACGGGCCCAAGCCCACCGGCCTGCGTTACTGCATGAACGGTCTGGCGATGACCTTCGAGCCCCAGGCGGCGTGACCCATGGGCACTTCCTTTCACTCATTTAATGCAGGTCGATGCTATGTGGCTTCTGGTTCTCGCTTATCTCGGTGGTGTGCTGACGATTGTCAGCCCGTGCATTCTGCCGGTATTGCCGTTTGTCTTCGCTCGCACCGGGCAGCCGTTTATGAAAAGTGGCTTGCCGCTGCTGGCGGGGATGGCGCTGACCTTCGCGCTCGTCGCCTCATTGGCGGCGGTGGGCGGCGGCTGGGTGGTGCAAGTCAATCAGTACGGTCGCTGGCTCGCGTTGCTGTTCGTGGCACTGTTCGGGCTGACGTTGCTGCTGCCTCGATTGGCCGAGCGCCTGACTCGTCCGCTGGTGGCGGCCGGCAGCCGACTGTCGGAAGCCGCGGGCGCCGATGCTCGTCCGCGTCCCGGCGCTTCGTTCCTGATCGGCGTCGCCACGGGCCTGCTTTGGGCGCCGTGTGCCGGACCGATTCTGGGGCTGTTGCTGACCGGGGCGGCGCTGCAAGGGGCGAGCATCACCACCACGTTGCTGTTGCTGGCTTACGCCGCGGGTGCCGCAACTTCGCTCGCCGTGGCGTTGTTGCTGGGCGGTAAAGTCTTTGCGGCGATGAAGCGCTCGATTGGCGCGGGTGAATGGGTACGTCGAGGTTTGGGCGCGGCGATGTTGGCTGGTGTGGCGGCCATTGCCCTCGGGCTGGACACCGGGATTCTGGCGCGGGTTTCGACAGCTTCCACGGGCGGCATCGAGCAGGCGTTGGTAGGCCGGTTGGCCGGTAAGTCGCCGAATAACAGCGGGGCGATGATGGCCGCTGGCGGGGCGATGAAAATGTCGGCGAAAGCGCCGGGCGCATTGCCGATTGAAGGCAACCTCCCGTCGCTGGACGGCGCCGTGCAGTGGCTCAATTCACCCCCTCTGTCCGCACAGGCATTGAAGGGCAAAGTCGTGCTGGTGGATTTCTGGACTTACTCCTGCATCAACTGCCTGCGCACCTTGCCGTATGTGAAAGCCTGGGCCGAGAAGTACCGCGATCAGGGCTTGGTGGTGATCGGTGTTCATGCGCCCGAATTCGCCTTCGAGCGTGATGTGGGCAATGTCACCAAAGCCATGAAAGACCTTGGCATCACCTATCCGGTGGCGATCGATAACGACTACAAGATCTGGCGAGCTTTCAACAACGAGTACTGGCCGGCCCACTATTTTGCCGACGCGCAGGGGCGCATTCGTTATCACCACTTCGGTGAAGGCGAGTACGCCGAATCGGAGCGCGTTATCCAGCAGTTGCTGCGAGAGGCGGGAGCCACAAAGGTCGCCGACGGGCTAATCAAGGCCGACGCCACCGGGGTTCAACTTGCCCCCGACATGAATGAAGTCCAGTCGCCGGAAACGTACGTGGGCTACCAGCGTGCGGAGCACTTCGTACCGGAAACCGGTCTGGTGCCAGACAAGGTGTCGGCGTACAGCACTCCACCGCAACTGGCACTCAACGATTGGGGCCTGGACGGTCAATGGAACGTCGGTTCTGAACGCGCGACCTCAACTGCGCCCGCCAGCCGCATTGTTTACCGCTTCCACGCTCGCGATTTGCACTTGGTACTGGGCCCCGGCGCAGACGGCAAACCGGTGCGCTTCAAAGTGCTGATTGACGGAAAAGCCCCCGGCGATGCCCACGGTACCGACGTGGCGCCCGACGGCAGCGGCAGTGTCAGCGAGCAACGACTTTATCAATTAGTGCGCCAGAACGGCGGCGTGACAGACCGGACCTTCAGCATCGAGTTTCTCGATCCGGGTGTGTCGGCATATGCCTTTACGTTCGGTTGATAGCCCTTTCATTTGTTCAGGAGTCAGACTCATGAAAACCACTTTTACCTGGCGCCGCACCTTGTTGGGTTTGGCGGCTGCCGGCGTCATCAGCCAATGCTCGGCGTTCTCTTTCGGTGCCGCTGATGAGGCGGTCATCATCCCGCCGCCTGCCCTGGATGAAACCACTCAGGCCCACAGCGAAACTGCAGTCTTCGCTGGCGGTTGCTTCTGGGGCGTCCAAGGGGTGTTCCAGCACGTTAAAGGCGTGAAAAAAGCCGTCTCCGGTTACGCAGGCGGTGAAGCGAACACTGCCCGGTATGAGCGCGTCAGCGATGGCGATACCGGTCATGCGGAGTCGGTCGAGGTCACCTTCGATCCGTCGCAGGTCAGTTACGGCACCTTGCTGCAGATCTATTTCTCAGTGGCGCACAACCCCACAGAGTTGAACCGCCAGGGTCCCGACAGCGGCACGCAGTATCGGTCGGCGATTTTCCCGGCGAACACTGAACAGCAGCGCGTCGCCCAGGCCTACATTGCCCAGCTCGACGCCGCCCGTTCGTTCAACAAGCCCATCGTGACCAAGCTGGAAACCTATAACGGTTTCTACCCGGCGGAGGAGGAACATCAGGACTTCCTGACCGAGCACCCGACGTATCCGTACATCGTGATCAACGACCTGCCGAAAGTAGCGGCGCTCAAGCAGCTCTACCCGGACCGGTATCAGGAGAAACCGGTGCTGGTGAAGGCGGGGATGTGAAAGGCGGTTTGTCTAACGACTGCGTGGGCGCTCCATTGCGATGCTCGACGGTTCAAAGCCCAGGTGCGAAAAGAATTCCGAAGCGCCCTCGCGGCCCGCGCGCAGAACCCAGGTGATGTCAGTGCTCTCGCCCATGACATGCTCGACCAGCGCTCGGCCAATACCTTCACGTCGATGCTGTCCGGACACGACAACCATCGACAGGTAACCGTTGGACAGACCGTCGGTGATGCCACGGGCAAACCCGACAATGTGGGCGTCCTTCACGGCAAGCGCGGTACGTTGAGAGTTGCCGATCAACTGCGCAAAATGTTCAGTTGATCCCAGGCGGTGAGCCCATCCGTTCTGCTCAAGAAAAAGCCGTACGGATTCCACTTCCGAGGCCAGTACATCGCGGACATGCAGGAGGGCACTCATCCCGAAATCACATTCTTGCCCGCGATCTTCGACCGATACAACGCCTGATCCGCCCTGGCCAGAAGACCTGTCTGTTGCTCTTCTTCAAAGCGCTGGACCACGCCAAAACTCATGGTCACCTGAAACTCTCCCACAGGTGGCAGACTCGACAGGCCATGACGGATTTTTTCGGCGATGGATCTGGCGTCGGCCAGCGAGGTATTGGGCAGGATGAGGATGAACTCGTCGCCGCCCCAACGCGCCAATAGATCGCCTTCGCGCACGCAACGTTCCACGCTCTCGACGACCTGAATCAACGCCGCATCTCCCAGCGCATGGCCGTAGTAATCGTTGATGTTCTTGAAGTCATCGATGTCCATGGCGATCAGTGACAGCGGCTGCCGAAAGCGCTGGGCACGATCGCATTCCTGGGGCAGGGCCTTTTCCAGGCGATAGCGATTGGCGATCGATGTCAGCGCATCGGTTTCCGCCAGTTTGCGGTTTTCTTCAAGTTGAATGTGCAGCTGCTGATTGACCCGCGACAACTCCCGGGTACGTTCTTCGACGATGGCTTCGAGGGATTGATTGCGCCGTTCCATCTCCTCGAAGAGGCGTTTCTTGTCTTCGATACTGCGGTGCGCGCCGACCATCCGCGCCACCGATCTGTCGACATTGCGTGCCAGTATGTAACCGCGATCTTCAATCCAGATATAACTGCCGTCCTTCTTGCGGCAGCGATACTCGGCTTGATAGCCCGGCACCCGTTGATTCAGGTAATCATCAAACACCGTCATCACCCGCGGGTAATCGTCGGGGTGAATCACGTTTTCCCAGGTAAACACGGTGTTGTCCAGGGAGTGGACTTCGTAGCCGAGCATTTCGTACCACCCAGGATTACGGTAGACGAACCCGGTGTTGGCGTTCCAGTCCCAAATGCCGTCACTGACCAGTTCCAGAATGGTGTGCAGCATGTCCTCGTTCAAATCCGACACATTGAATTTCAACGGCTCGATATTCGATGCTTCACCCATCACCGCTCTCCCTGCACTGATATCAAAGTGACCCGTCAGTTGGGGAGATTAGTGCATGGCGTAATGCCCCGGCTAGTGTTTGGCCCACAACTGCATGGCGAAGTCGACGAAGCGACGTAATTTCGGCAAGCGGTAGCGATCCTGGGCGTACACCAGGTGCATCGGCCTGCTCGGCAGTTGGTAGTTCTGCATCAACGCCACCAGTTTTCCGTCCAGCAAATCCTGCTCGACCAGCGCATCGGGCAACATCACGACGCCCATCCCGGTTCGAGCGGCCTGATGCAGCCCGGCCGAACTGTTGATCAGCATCGGGCCTCTGACGGCCACCATCACTTCGCCTTCCGGCCCGCTCAGGCGCCATTGTTTTTCCACGGATTGCCAGTCATCGCCGACCGGATAGGCAAAGGACAAGCAGTCGTGATGTTGCAGGTCTTCGGGTTTTTCCGGTGTTCCTCGGCGTGCCAGATAGGCCTTCGAGGCGCACATGGTCAGCGTGTAGTCGATGAGCGGACGGGCGATCAGGTTGGACGGTTCGATCGCTCCCAAGCGAAACGCCACATCGAGGCCGTTCTCGAGAAGGTCGGGTCGCCCGTTGGTGAGCACCACGTCCAGTTTGACTTGCGGGTAACGCAGGGTGAACTCGCTGAGCGCCGGCGCAAGCTTTTCAGTGCCGAAGGTCAGCGGTGCCGTAATGTGCAAGGTGCCGCTCGGCGTGTCGTGGCTCTGTTCGGCCAAGCGTTCGGAATCGGCGACCAATCCCAGCACCTCCAGACAGCGCTGGTAATAAGCGGAGCCGAATTCCGTCAGTCGCTGGCGCCGAGTCGTTCGGTTCAACAAGCGCACACCCAGACGTTGCTCCAGCGCGCGAAGGTGGTTGCCGACCATGGTGGTGGACATTTCGCACTGTTGGGCGGCGGCCGTCATGCTGCCGGCCTCTACCACTCTGACGTAAACCGTCATTGCCTGAAATAAATCCATTATCAAGCTCAGCTTTAAGATGATTGAAGTGTTGCAGTGTTTATCCAACTCAGGTGGCTAACCATACTGCAAAAACACCGACAATTGATGGAGCTTGATGTCATGACCGCCGCCTGCCTGATGACCACTTACCAACCTCTGGCCCTGAGTTTCAGCAAAGGCCTGGGTACCCGACTTTGGGATCAGGCAGGTCGTGAGTATCTGGATGCGGTGGCGGGCGTGGCGGTGACCAACGTCGGCCACTCACATCCCAAAATCGTGTCGGCGATCAGCGAGCAGGCCGGGCTGCTGCTGCACACCTCCAACCTCTACAGCATCGACTGGCAACAGAGGCTGGCGCAGAAACTGTCGAAGTTGTCGGGTATGGAGCGGGCGTTCTTCAACAACTCCGGTGCCGAAGCCAATGAAACCGCGCTGAAACTCGCGCGGCTTTACGGCTGGCACAAAGGCGTCGAGCAGCCGCTGGTGGTGGTCATGGAAAACGCCTTCCATGGCCGGACGTTGGGCACTTTATCCGCCAGCGACGGCCCGGCCGTGCGTTTGGGATTCAACGAGTTGCCCGGCGACTTTGTCAAAGTGCCCTTCGGCGATCTCAACGCGCTGGAAAAGGTGCAGCAAGCCCATGGTCCGCGCATCGTGGCGATTCTGATGGAGCCGATTCAGGGTGAAAGCGGTGTCCAGTTGGCGCCTGCCGGTTACCTGAAAGCCGTGCGCGACCTGTGCAACCGGCGCGGCTGGCTGATGATGCTCGACGAAATCCAGACCGGCATCGGTCGAACCGGCCGGTGGTTCGCTTTCCAGCATGAAGGCATCGTCCCGGACGTTATGACCTTGGCCAAAGGTCTCGGCAACGGCATTCCCATCGGCGCCTGCCTGGCCCGGGGCAAAGCCGCCGAGCTGTTCACACCGGGCAGCCATGGCAGCACCTTCGGCGGCAATCCGCTGGCATGCCGGGTCGGCTGCACGGTGCTGGACATCATCGAAGAACAGGGCCTGCTGGAAAACGCCAGACTCCAGGGCGAGCACCTGCTGGCCAGGCTGAACACCGAACTGTCAGACGACCCGAACGTCCTGGCGATTCGTGGCCAAGGCTTGATGATCGGCATCGAACTCAAACAGCCGATCCGCGACCTGACCCTGATCGCCGCACGGGATCATGGCTTGCTGATCAATGTGACACGGGGCAAAACCATTCGCCTGCTGCCACCGTTGACGATTGATGAGCGGGAAGTGGAGATGATTGTCAGAGGGGTTTGTCGGGCGGTGAGAACATCCTGAGATCGTGTTGATCGTTCCCACGCTCTGCGTGGGAATGCCTCAATGGACGCTCTGCGTCCGCTTTTGGGGGGCAGACCAGAGCGTGGGAACGATCACTCGTCGCCTCCACAGATCTTGTGCGTTATGACCTCCAGAGCCCTACAAACACGCCCGCTCCCCCAAACTCTCCACCAACCGAACCAGATACCCATCCAGATCCTGTACCAGAAACTCACGTTGCCCGATTTCCACCGCATCGGCGCGATACCAGACCTCGGCGCAGGGACGGAACAAGGGCCATTCAACTTCTGCCAATCGCTTGAGTATCGGTTCGACGAGATCAACAGTGATCTGAAAGTTAATGCCCCGACCAAACGGCGCTTCCAATGCACCAGTCATCCACGGGCCTTCGTCCGGAGCGTATTGCTCCAGCATGATTTGCACGCCGTTTTTATCGAGGTAGGCGAAACCCGCTTCCGGACGCTCGTAGGCGATCTTGAAACCGACTAATGAAGTCCAGAAATACAGGCTTCTCTTGATGTCGGTGACCATCAGTTCGGGCACCAACTTGCTCCGTGCAAACATACAAATCCTTGTTAAACGCTGTGAGATGAGTCGAAAAGGGGGGGCACGAAGGCCGTGATTTCACTTCGAGCCATAAGTTTGATCTTTGAACCACTGAACGCTTCGAACAGGCCCCGGTGTGCAGAAAACCCACTGGAGTCCTCGCGAACCCGATAACTGCCAGCCCATTCCAGCAACACCATCAACAACCCGTCGTTGTCTGGTCTGTTTTCCCGCTGGCGAATGTTGGCAACGCAGATTTCGTCGTCAACACACAGCCAGACAAGCGCTGTTGCTCTGTGGATAACTTCGCTGACGATCCAGCCATAAACCCCCTCGATCACCCAGCACTCTTCATCGGCCAGCACTCGCGCCATGCCCAATGCTTCGGGGCGAGGGCGGGCGATGCTGCGTTCGTCTGACGTCCAGTGAACCTGATCGAGATCGGTCCACGGCACGTGAAGTTGCTCGGCCAATCGTTCAGCCAGCCAGCTTTTGCCTGAGCCAGAGTTGCCGATGATCAGGGTTCGGGTGAGGTTCATGGTGACTCACACTTTCAGTCGTCATTCTCAGGCGCAACCATCCGTGTCTTCGGCGCACCATTCGAGTTGTGCTGATAAATTTCCTGGGGTTGTCCTTTCTCATTGAAGAACACCTGGCCGATCCCCGCCGAATTCCACAGCCGTTCACCTGCTTCAGCATGTTCAGGGATGTGCGGGATGATGCGCATCCGTCGGCGTTTGGTCAGCCAGTTCAACGGCGAGCGCGGTGAGTAGAGCCAGCGGTTGAGGCGATCGAACCACTCGAGCAGCGCGGGTGGGAATTCGTTTTTGATGCCGCTGCTGGTGATTTGCCAGATTCGCGGACCGGCCTTGCGGTGTCGGATCAGGACTTCGTAGACGAAGGAATAATGCACATCACCTGACAGCACCACGTAGTTACCGGGGGTACGCGAGTGTCGGAAAATATTCAGGATGACTTGGGCCGCGCCGCGATGGGCCATCCAGTTTTCCGCGTCGACCAGCAGCGGATAACCGCACCAGCTGAACACTTTTTGTACGGTTTCGATCAGTTTGACGCCGAAGATCGGTGCCGGCGAAACGATGATCGCCGACGGATGATCCAGCAGTTCCTGTTGCAGTTCGCTGAGCGCTTCCCAGTCCAGCAGACCCGAGGGTTGCTTGAGGTTCATCTCGCTGCGCCAGCGTCGGGTGCGGGTGTCGATGACGACCAGCGCCGGTGTCGTGGGCAGCACGTAATGCCAGTGTTGAAAACCGAGCAGCTCATCGATCAGCTCGTCCTGGACGTCGCGGTCGAGATAATGGTCGTGCCCCGTGGCACTCAACAAACGGGTTTTTTCCACGACACCGACGAACGCATCCGGGTTGTTGCCCCAGCCCTGGCACAGCATGTAGGCGAGCAGCGCGTTGCCGATGATGCGCTTGGAGAACGGATGGCCGTAGGCCGTTTCCTCCCATTGCGCAGAAAGATTCCAGTCATCGGTGATGTCATGGTCGTCGAAAATCATCAGGCACGGCAGGTGCGCCATCGCCCGTCCGACACCCCCCAGACCGGCCTTGAAGTCATCGATGCGCGTTTGTTCAAGGGCATAACGTTTGCGTCTTTCGGGCGTCAGCACCGGTGGTTGTGGCGCGATCAGTGTCCAGGGTGTCGGCGACCAGACCAGCAGGTACATGGCCATGACTTCGGCGAACGTCACCAGATGATTGTCGGCACTGCTGCTGGTGAAAATCGGCTTACGTGCGCCGCCGAAAAATCGCTCGCGCAAGGTTTTGTTGCTCTCAAGCGCCGGTAACAAATCCGCACGATGGTAGTAACTGGCCGGGTGCTCGTAGAGCTTGGCGCTGTCGCTGACCACCGCACCTTCGAGGTGTTCTTCGAACAGCCCCAGTTGCGCGATCAGGGCATGAATCGCGCGCAACATCGGGCCGGCGACATCGTCGGCGTACACCTGATCGCCGCTCATCATCAGCAGGGCCGGGCGCTCTGTCGCGGCAGGCGCTGTCGCCAGAAAACGATCGACGCACAGCAAACCGTCGGCTGCCGGATAATGCGGTTTACGGCAGGAACCGTGCATCAACTGATCGATGCGCGACCGCAAGACAAAGTTCGGGCAACGGGCTTCGCCGTACAGCAGATGTGGCGCCCAGTCGGCAATACCGGTCGCGGCGTCATCAATCAGCAGGTCATAGTCGATCTGGGTGTCGCAGGGCAGGGCGGTCGTCAGCGGCACATCGATCAGATGAACGAAGGCATGCTTGCCAACCGGGATGACCGTGCACTGCCCGGCATCGAGGCGAATGTCGCCGACACCGTGCAGGCGCAAGGTCAGCGACAAGGCCCGGGTCCCCACCAGCCAGAGCACCAGGCGCGTGGGCTCCAGGCGCCGCAACAGCGGGCCGGCGAGGACCGGTGGCAGGGAGCGATGGCCGTCGGGGAATGGCGAAGACATGGGCATGCAGGTTCAAGACTCTTGGCGCACAGAGCGCGCGATGATAGCGCAGCCAGCGCCCAGGTTTATCTGATGGCCAATGGCTTTCTGCTGAATCTGTAACAAGCGATGATCGATTCGGCATCACCCACACCCATAAAAGGATTGATGGCGCTTCATCAAGGCAGCGAAAGGCTGTCCGCTCTCGTGACACTCGTTTCCCCATTGGCCACGAGCCAGCGAAACAAGTCGCTCACCGACACCGTATGACTGCGCTCTATCCAGCGCACCACCGCCGGACCATAGTTTTCTGCGTAGCGGCTGAGTACCAGTTGGCGACAGTCCGGTGACAGGCGCAGGGTGATTTCCCGGCAGTGCAGATTGGCTGCGTCGTCCCGGATCATCCGTTGTTGCAGAATCAGGTTGTTGCCTTCAGAAACCATCGGCCGGTGCTCCTGTGCATTGAGGTTTGGTGTTCTGCGGCGAGCCTTGTTTGCCATCAACCACGTAAGCGGCTCGATGCTCGGCGACCACGTTGCGCAAGGCGCTGTAATAATCCGGCAGTTTTTGCAGGCTGTCGGTCAGCGGTAACGCTTCTGCGCGACCATCGACGATGCCCCCGACTGTGTTGATGGTGGACAGCGTATCGACGGTATCGCTGTTGCTGCCGAACGGGTTAACCACAAAGCTGAGTACGCGGCCAGCGGCGTCGCGGCTGTTGGAGGTGCCGAGCAATGGCAGTTCGACGATCGGACCGTTGCCAATGCCCCACACGCCAAACGTCTGGCCAAAGTCCGCGTCGTGACGCGGGATGCCGGCCATGCCGGAGACGTCGATCAAGCCCACCACACCGACCGTGGTGTTGAGTGCGAAACGCCCCAAAGTGTTGACCGAGCGCATCGGGTTGCCTTGCAGCAGGTCATTGATAAAGACCTTCGGCTCGCCAAAGTTCGCCACGAAGTTATGCACACCCGTCTGGAAAAAGTCCGGCAAGTAGCGATAGCCGCGAGCGACCGGCGCCAGGGCGTAGTCGTCGACCACCCGATTGAACGCGAAGATGCCGCGGTTGAACGGTTCCGCCGGGTCGTACACCGAATGGCTGATTTCGGCGCAGGTCACGGTGGTGGGCGAGGGCGGTTGGCTGCTGCAACCGGCCAGCCCTGCGGCGAACACGGCGATCGAAGTGTTGCGGGCCAGCCAGGGAGCACATTGGAAAGGCAACATGGACGCGAGTCTCGGGTAGGAATTCGCCGAGATGCTGAACCCCGCGCCTTGCGCAAAGATGTCTGGTTTATTGCGGCGCTGACGTTTTATTGCAGGATTGAAATATATGACGCGCTGCCCTGAATGGTTTTAGATGACGGTTCCATTCGCCCCCTCAAGTGACCCTCGGTGAACAGCCTTTTAATTGTGGACGACGACCTTGAAGTCCTCGATCTGCTGAAAAAATTCTTCGTGCAGCACGGCTACAGCGTCGAGGTCGCCACCGACGGCGCGTCGCTGTGGGCGGCCATCGAGCGACAGCCGCCGGACCTGATCATTCTGGACGTGATGTTGCCGGGGGACAGTGGATTGATCCTGTGTCAGCAATTGCGGATTCGCTACACAATGCCAGTGATAATGCTGACCGCCATGGGCGAACTCAGTGACCGCGTCGTCGGACTCGAACTGGGTGCCGATGATTACCTGACCAAACCTTTCGACGCCCGTGAGCTGCTGGCCCGAGTGCGCGCCGTGTTGCGCCGCGTGGACGAGCGCCGCCCGGTAGTGCAGGAGCGTCCACGGCCGCTGATCGACTTCGCCGACTGGCACCTCGACGTCACACGCCGTGAACTGCGCTCGCCGGACAACGTGATGATCCCGCTCTCGGCCGGCGAGTTCGACTTGCTGCTGGTCTTCGTCGAACACCCCCAGCGCATCCTCACACGAGAACAGTTGCTGGACCTGGCGCGAGGTCATTGCCATGACGCGTTCGATCGCAGCATCGATGTGCAAGTCAGTCGTCTGCGACGCAAACTCGAATCCGACAGCAAACGCCCGGCGATGATTCGCACCGTGCGCAATGGCGGTTACCTGTTCACCCCAAGCGTGACCCGGCGATGAGCTGGCTGAAGAGGATTCGCCGGGACACGGTGGCGCGCTGGATCGCCTTGACGATCATTCTGGCGATGCTCATTTCCCTGGCGCTCAACGGACTGTTTATCCAACTGGCCGGCGTGTGGGCGCGCCCGCCGCTGACCGAAACCGGGTTGCTGGATAAAATGGCCGCCATCACCCGCATCATCCAGGCCGCCCCGGCACCACTGCGCAGCCAACTGGCACAATCCGTCAGTGATGAAGGCTTCACCGTCAGTTGGCACCTTGATCGGCGCGAGCTCAACCTGCCAACAGTGGAAGATCTGGATTCTGAAGTCGGCTCGACCGTTCTGCAGCCGTTGCTCAAATTCGCCGGTCGAATCCTGGTCTATGAGCCGGCCGACTGGACGGAAAACTCGGCGGACGCGCATTACGCGCTGCTGATCGAGTTACCGGACGCCTCCTGGATTATGTTCGCCGCGCACTCGCGCAATTGGGGCCTCGACGATACGCCACGCTACCTGATCGTCATCTTTCTGGTACTCATCTCCACCGCCCTGGTCACACTGATCGCCACCCGCCGCCTCGCCACACCCTTGCAACACTTCGCCGACGGCGCCCGGCGTTTCGGCGTGGACTTCCGCGCCCCGCCCATCGAGCCCGTCGGCCCACAGGAAATTCGTCAGGCGATTCTCGCCTTCAACGCCATGCAGGCCCAGTTGCAACACTTCATCCGCGACCGCACCCAAATGCTCGCCGCGATCTCCCACGATCTGCGCGCGCCCCTGACGCGGATGCGCTTGCGCGGTGAATTCATCGAAGACAGCGAGCAACAGCAGCGGCTGTTTCGAGATGTGGATGAAATGCAGGCGATGATCAACTCGGCGCTGGAGTTCTTCCGGGATGATGCCCGGCTTGAGCCGGCGACCCAGTTTGATCTGGCGGAGTTGCTGCAAACGTTGCTGGATGATTATCGGGATCAGGGCGTCGACATTGCGTTCAACGGGCCGCTGCGGCTGGTGTATTTCGGGCGACCGTTGGGGCTTAAGCGGGTGATGACCAACTTGCTCGATAACGCGATCAAGTACGCCAGTGAGCCGGCGATTGAACTGATTCCGGATAGTGGGGAAGTGCGGATCAAAGTACTGGATCGTGGGCCGGGGATTCCCGAGTCGAGTCATGAACAGGTATTCACGCCGTTCTTTCGCCTGGAAGGATCGCGTAACAAAAGTACCGGGGGAGTCGGGTTAGGATTATCGGCGGCGCGGGCTATTGTGTTGGAGCATGGCGGCGAACTGAAGCTGCGTAATCGGTCGAAGGGCGGGTTGGAGGCGTTGGTGGTGTTGCCCGTGCATCCGGCTTAGAGGTTCATTTGAAAACAGGGATTGGCAGATGATTGATTTCAACAACAAAGGCTTCTTCAAACTCAAGCAAAACGACGAATACGCCGAACGCGTTACTTCGCTGTTATTGGATGGGGAACAGGTGATCGACTCCTACAAATCCATGCGCGATGGCGTGGTGTTTACCAACAAGCGGATCATCGCGGTGAACGTGCAGGGCCTCACTGGCAGCAAGAAAGACTTCACCTCGTTGCCGTACAAAAACATCGTGGCGTATTCGGTGGAAACGTCCGGGACGTTTGATCTGGATTCCGAGTTGGAGATTTATTTTTCGTCGTTGGGGAAGGTGAAGTTCGAGTTCACCGGGAAGACATCGATGGTGGAAATTTCAAAGCTGATCTCTCAACATCTGCTCTGAACACACAACCCCTGTGGGAGCGAGACCGGCTTGCCGGCGATAGCGTCCGTACCGTCAACATCAATGCTGAATGTACTGGCCTCATCGCGAGCAGGCTCGCTCCCACAGGTTTTTAGCTAGTCTCAAGTTCGTGTGAACCTAAGCCTCCCAACCCGCCCCACTGACCGCCGCTCGCGCCAGAGGATGCAAATCCGCCCCCTGATGCTCCGTCTGCCACGCCAGCAATTCCTTGCGCATGCCCGGCGTCCAGTACATCTGCAAATGATTACGCACACCGAGCACGGCCGCTTGCTGGTCGGGTTCGGTGGCGAAATACAGGGCGATCTGGTTGACCATCTTGATCAGGTTCTCCGTACTCATCGGCGTACCTCCGCTTTAGCGCCACGGGCCTGACGGCGATCCTTGAGCAAACGGTCCTGTTCGTCGCTGAATTCCTGGTAGCGTTTTTGCCACTCCGAAGGGTGGTAGACGCGACTGACTTCCACGGCGGTGACCTTGTACTCCGGACAGTTGGTGGCCCAGTCGGAGTTGTCGGTGGTGATGACGTTGGCCCCCGATTCAGGGAAGTGGAACGTGGTGTACACCACGCCCGGGGCGACCCGTTCGGTGACCCGCGCACGCAGTACGGTCTGGCCGGCGCGGCTGCCGATGCCGACCCAGTCACCTTCGTTGATGCCACGGCTTTCGGCGTCGGTCGGGTGGATTTCCAGGCGGTCTTCATCGTGCCAGGCGACGTTTTCGGTACGCCGTGTCTGGGCGCCGACGTTGTACTGGCTGAGGATGCGCCCGGTGGTCAGCAGCAGCGGATAGCGATTGTTGACCTTCTCCTCGGTGGGCACGTAGCCGGTGAGCATGAAGCGCCCCTTGCCGCGCACGAATTCATCGATGTGCATGGTTGGCGTGCCGTCCGGCGCGGCGGCGTTGCACGGCCATTGCAGGCTGCCGTGGCTGTCCAGTGCGGCGTAGCTGACGTTGGTGAAAGTCGGCGTCAGGCTGGCGATTTCATCCATGATTTCCGATGGATGTTTGTAGTTCATCGGGTAGCCCAAGGCGTTGGCCAACGCCACGGTGCCTTCCCAGTCAGCCTTGCCGCCCAGCGGTTCCATGACTTTACGTACCCGCGAAATTCGGCGCTCGGCGTTGGTGAAGGTGCCGTCTTTTTCCAGGAACGAACTGCCCGGCAGGAACACGTGGGCGAACCTGGCGGTTTCGTTGAGGAAAATGTCCTGCACCACCACGCACTCCATGGCCGACAGGGCTGCGGTGACGTGCTGGGTATTCGGATCGCTCTGGGCGATGTCTTCGCCCTGGCAATACAAACCCTTGAAGGTGCCGGCCAAGGCCGACTCAAACATATTGGGAATGCGCAGGCCCGGGTCAGGTTGCAAGGTGACGTTCCAAGCCTGTTCGAACTGCGTCCTTACCACCTCGTTGGAGATGTGCCGGTAGCCGGGCAGTTCGTGGGGGAAGGAGCCCATGTCGCAAGAGCCCTGGACGTTGTTCTGTCCACGCAGCGGGTTCACGCCGACGCCTTCGCGACCGATGTTGCCCGTGGCCATGGCGAGGTTGGCGATGCCCATGACCGCGGTGCTGCCCTGGCTGTGCTCGGTGATGCCCAGGCCGTAATAGATCGCCGCATTGCCAGCGCCCGCGTACAGACGGGCGGCGGCACGGATGTCGGCAGCGTCTACGCCGCAAATGTCGCCAAGCACTTCCGGCGAGTTTTCCGCGCGGCTGACGAACTCGCTCCAGCGGGCGAAATCACTGCCCTCGCAACGGGCGTCGATAAAGGCCTGGTCTTGCAGGCCTTCGGTAATGATCACATGGGCCAACGCATTGAGCATGGCGACGTTGGTGCCCGGCCGCAGGGCAAGGTGCAGTTCTGCGCGGGCATGCACCGAGTCCACCAGATCAATGCGTCGTGGATCGATGACGATCAGCCGCGCGCCTTCGCGCAGGCGGCGTTTGAGTTGCGAGGCGAACACCGGGTGGGCGTCGCTGGGGTTGGCGCCCATCACCAGGATCACGTCGGCCTGCATCACCGAGTCGAAACTCTGAGTGCCGGCGGACTCGCCCAGGGTTTGTTTCAAGCCATACCCGGTCGGCGAATGGCAGACCCGCGCACAGGTGTCGACGTTGTTGTTGCCGAACGCGGCGCGCACCAGTTTCTGCACCAGATAGGTTTCTTCGTTGGTGCAGCGGCTGGAAGTGATTCCCCCAATGGAATCGCGGCCATATTTTTGCTGCAACCGACGGAATTCGCTAGCGGCGTAGGTCACCGCCTCATCCCAGCTGACTTCCTGCCACGGGTCGTTGATGTGCTTACGGATCATCGGCTTGGTGATGCGATCCGGGTGAGTCGCGTAGCCCCAGGCAAAGCGCCCTTTGACGCAGGAATGGCCGTGGTTGGCTTGGCCGTTTTTGTCCGGAACCATGCGCACCAGTTGGTCGCCTTTCATCTCGGCGCGGAACGAGCAGCCCACGCCGCAATAGGCACAGGTGGTGATCACGCTGCGCTCGGGCTGACCCAGTTCGACCACGCTTTTTTCCATCAGCGTCGCGGTCGGGCAGGCTTGCACACACGCGCCGCAAGACACGCATTCCGAGTCGAGGAAATTCTCGCCACCCGCCGCCGCAACCCGGGATTCAAAACCGCGCCCGGTAATGGTCAGCGCAAAGGTGCCCTGGGTTTCTTCGCAGGCGCGCACGCAGCGGTTGCAGACGATGCACTTGCTCGGGTCGTAATCGAAATAGGGGTTGGACGTGTCCTTCACGTCGGCCAGATGGTTCTCGCCTTCATAGCCATAACGCACCTCCCGCAGACCGACCTGACCGGCGACGGTTTGCAGCTCGCAGTTGCCGTTGGCCGAGCAGGTCAGGCAATCCAGCGGGTGATCGGAGATGTACAACTCCATGACGTTGCGCCGCAGGGTCGCGAGTTTCGGCGTCTGGGTGTGCACGGTCATGCCTTCAGTGACCGGTGTGGTGCAGGACGCGGGATAGCCGCGCATGCCGTCGATCTCCACCAGACACATGCGGCAGGAGCCGAAGGCTTCCAGGCTGTCGGTGGCGCACAGCTTCGGAATGGTGGTGCCCAGCAGCGCGGCGGCGCGCATCACCGAGGTGCCTTCGGGCACGCTGATGCTGCGACCGTCGATGTTCAGCGTGACTTGCACGTCGCTGTCGCGGGCCGGGGTGCCCAGATCGATATCGGTTTTCGGGTCGAAGAGAGTAATCATTGCTCGGCCTCCGAGGCTTGCAGACCGAAGTCGGCGGGGAAGTACTTGAGGGCGCTGGTGACCGGAAAGGGGGCCATGCCGCCCAAGGCGCAGAGCGAACCGTATTGCATCGTGTCGCACAGGTCTTTGAGGATGATCACTTGCGCATCGCGATCGTTCTGGTCCGGCGCGGCCAGCAAGCGGTCGATCACCTCCACGCCCCGTGTCGAGCCGATGCGGCACGGCGTGCATTTTCCACAGGATTCTTCAGCGCAGAACTGCATGGCGAAACGCGCCATGTGGGCCATGTCCAGGCTGTCATCCGCCACCACCACACCACCGTGACCGAGCATCGCGCCGATGGCGGCGAAGGCTTCGTAATCCAGCGGCGTGTCGAATTGCGACGGAGGCACCCAGGCGCCGAGCGGGCCGCCCACCTGCGCAGCCTTCAGCGGCCGGCCACTGGCGGTGCCGCCGCCGTAGTCTTCCACCAGTTCCCGCAGGGTCAAGCCGAAGGCCCGCTCCACCAGACCACCATGACGAATGTTGCCCGCCAACTGGAAGGGCATGGTGCCGAGGGAACGGCCCATGCCGTAATCGCGATAGAACTGCGCGCCCTTGGCCAGAATCAACGGCACCGAGGCCAGGGTCAGCACGTTATGCACCAGCGTCGGCAGACCGAACAACCCCTTCAACGCAGGGATCGGCGGCTTGGCGCGGACAATCCCACGCTTGCCTTCGAGAGAGTCCAGCAGCGCAGTTTCCTCACCGCAGATATAAGCGCCGGCACCGACCCGCACTTCCATATCGTAAGCCTGACCGCTGCCGCCGACATTGGCACCGAGGTAACCGGCGGTCCGGGCGATGTCCAGCGCCTGGCGCAGGATTGCAACAGCGTCTGGATATTCCGAGCGCACATAGATGTAGCCGTAAGTGGCGCCGACGGTGATGCCGGCAATGGCCATGCCTTCGATCAGCAGGAAGGGGTCGCCTTCCATCAACATGCGATCGGCGAAGGTGCCGGAGTCGCCTTCGTCGGCGTTGCACACAATGTATTTCTGCGCAGCCTGAGTGGCGCGCACCGTCCGCCATTTGATCCCGGCGGGGAAGGCCGCGCCGCCACGGCCACGCAGACCTGAATCGAACACTTCCGTCGCGGTTTGCTCACCGCCAACGGCCACGGCCCTCGTTAAACCCTCGAAACCGCCATGGGCCCGGTAATCATCCAGCGACAGCGGCTGGGTAATACCGGCGCGGGCAAACAGCAGGCGCTGTTGAGTCTTCAGATAAGGCAATTCTTCCACCAGGCCCAAGGCCAGTGGATGCGCGGACGGCTCGCCTTGCAAGGCTTCGAGCACGGACGGCACATCGGCAGCGGTCAACGGGCCGAAGCCGATCCGGCCTTGCGGGCTGTCCACTTCCAGCAACGGTTCCAGCCAATACAGACCGCGCGAGCTGGTGCGCTGCAACTCCAGGGGCAGATTGCGTTCCTTGGCCCGAGTGATTAGCGCTGTGGAGACCTCATCGGCACCCACTGCGCGGGCCAGCGAATCAGTGGGCAGATAAAGAGTCGGCATCATGCGTCCTCCCGGCAAGCGTCGAGCAAGGCATCCAGCCGCTCAGCGCTGAGCCGCGCATGCACCTGGCCATCCAGCTCCAGAGCCGGCGAGCAGGCACAAGCACCGAGGCAATACACCGGACGCAAACTGATGCTGCCATCGGCGCTGCTGCCGTGGTCATCCAGTTGCAGACGTTCGCGCAACTGCGCAGCAAGCGCTTCGGCACCACGGCTCTTGCAGGACTCAGCCCGGCACAGCCGCAGGATATGCTTGGCCGGCGGCGCGGTACGGAAGTCATGGTAAAAGCTGATCACCCCGCGAACCTCCGCCTGACTCTGATTGAGGGCGTGGGCAATCTCGGGGATGGCCGCATCGGGGATGTAACCGATGCGTTCCTGAATATCATGAAGAATGGGCAACAGTGCACCCGCAGAGCCCTTGTGGCGCTCCAGCAGGGTGTTGACCACAGGCAGGTGCAAACTCTCATCAGGCATTCAGCAATCCTCACGGTCACGGACAAACCAGATGGTCGTCGGTCGTCCGAAAGTGTCGGCTGCGGCCCTCACACCACGTCACGGAATCGTGGCAATTTCAGGCCGGTGGCCAGGGCACCCTGAGCGGGCATCTTGTTGTGCCCGGCACGGTCTTCGCCGCACCTCTACTGGGCATAAAGAGCAGCTTGCCACGCCGCTTTTGATTGAACTGCACCAAAGCGACGTGTTCGGTTCTGCCTACGACTATCCATTAAGTCTAGATGAGTGTGGTGTGGGGTGTTCACTCACCGGCCTAATGCCCTGAGGGCTTGTCGATGGGGGATGTATAGCAAGCATTGCAGGTGAGAAACAGCATCAGATCTGTGGGCAATTCAGGGAGCAGATGCGTTCATCTATCCCGCTGTAAACCAAAAGCCATCCACCCTGAGCCAAACAATAAAAAGCCCCGAAAAATCTCAAGGACAATCCCAAATCCCAATCAGCCCACAAAACCCCTGTGGGAGCTAGCCTGCTCGCGAAAGCGCCAGCCCAGCCAACATCAATGCCGAATCGCAAGCAGTTCACTCCCCGGATCGTGTGCCGGCTATCACGTTATGAAGAACATTGAAACTTGGCAATGCCATCCGTCTGCGGGTTACATATTTGCGCTTCGGATCGTTGAGTATTTACCTCATACTCGCGCGCTTCCACCGTCGGTAGCTCTGTTTCTCTACTAACCTGTAGTCGCTGCCACCAGACTTTTTAATAGCCAAGGAGAAAGGCAATGCCAGATCACTGGAACCAGCGTCAGTCGGATGCATCTGCCAAGGATGCTCTCGAACGTTGGCCGGCCCCATCTGATTTGCCTGCGACCCTATGAGCCAAGCCGCCTTAGTCAATCCCAGTCTGCTCACATGGTCTCGTGAACGTGCAGGCCTCTCCACTGAGCAGGTTGCTAAAAAGCTGCCAGTGAAGCCTGATCGAGTAGAGGAATGGGAGGCAGGCCAGACCAAACCAACATTCCTTCAGGCTCAAAAGTGGGCGAGTCTCGCTCACGTCCCTTTCGGCTTTCTGTTCCTTCAGCAGCCCCCCGTCGAACAACTGCCTTTACCTGATCTGCGGACCGTCGGTGGGATTGCTCCCCAACGTCCCAGCCTGGAATTGTTGGACACTGTCAGGGATTCCATACGTAAGCAGGATTGGTACCTGGAGTATCTGCAAAACCAAGAGCATCAGCCGTTGGCATTTGTCGCTCGCTTCAATAGCCGATCTCAAGTCACCGAGGTAGTGGACGACATCCGCCGGACTCTCGGCGTAAACGCTGAAATTGCTCGCTTGGATTACGACAAGTACAGCCGTGCCTTGATAGAGGCTGCAGAAGCGGCTGGAATTTTGGTTATGCGCAGTGGCATTGCTCTAGGGAACACCCATCGAAAACTTGAAGTTAGCGAGTTTCGGGGTTTTGCCATCAGTAATGCCTATGCCCCCGTTGTATTCGTCAACAGCTCCGACGCCCCCACCGCCCGGTTGTTCACTTTGCTCCACGAACTGGCCCATATCTGGATTGGTAGCAGTGGAGTTTCTGACGGGAACACCGCGAATGGTCGAGACGAGGAACGATTCTGCAATGCAGTTGCAGGTGAGTTTCTGGCTCCCGAAGCCAAATTCCGTGCACTGTGGAACGCCGACGTGAAATGGGAAGACAACCTGGCCCCGCTGGCCGCTCGGTTTCACATCAGTAAATTGGCGATCGGTCGCCGCGCATTGGATCTTGGATATTTAAGCCAGGCGCAATACAGCGCTTACTATCGAATGATCCTCAGGGCCTTTCAGGATAAAGAAGGTGGAGCGGGTGACTACTACCGCAATGCCACCGCAAAAAACAGCCCTCGTCTAAGCAAGGCGGTGCTGACTGAAGCAATGAGTGGCCGGATGTTGCTACGCGAGGCGGGAAAATTGCTCGGCGTGCAGCCTGCCAAATTAAGGACTTTCGCCAGCAGGATCACGGAATGAATCATTTGCTCGACGCTAACACACTGATCGAGGCAAAAAATCGTTACTACGGGATGATTATCTGTCCTGGGTTTTGGCAATGGTTGTTGCTGAAAAATAAATCGTTCGCTCTAGCAAGCATTGAACCTGTAATGGATGAACTGACAAAAGGGAATGATGATCTGGCTGGTTGGGTGAAGGACAATTCTGGTTTTTTTCACGCCACCACCGATCAGGAGACGCAACTGGCATTTGCGCAGGTTGTGGGGCTTGTGGCTGATCAGGCGCCGAGAATGAGAATAGGCGCTATGGAGGAGTTTTTAGCGGGTGCTGATCCGTGGTTGATTGCGAAAGCGATGACTACGGGGGCTACAGTTGTTACTCAGGAAGTACTGGATCTCAAAACTAAACGGAAGTTTATTATTCCTAATGTCTGTCAGGAGCTTAACGTTCCTTTTTTGAATACGTTTGAGTTGTTGCATAGGCTTGATGCGAGGTTCGTGTTGCTTGCGTGAAGTAAGTGACTTGCTCAAAATCGTTTGGGCTTGAAATTTTTAGCAGAGTAAATGGAGATAAATCTGTATCCCCTTTTTTCTCGGTATTACCGCCTAGACAAAAGAAACAAAACGATCACGGCACCGACAACCCATAGCCACCACAGACTTCCGCTCGCCGTACTCTTCAACGGTTCAGGGTCACCTTCGTTGACCTCTATTGTCAGACGCTTATCCACCGTAATGCTCACCACATGCTTATGAATTTCAATGTGAGAGCGAACCAATCCAGTAGTGTCCGGGTGATCAAGAACCTGCTTTTGCAAGACGGGGATTTCAAGATTGACTTTCTCAGCCGCTATGGATTTCTGCAATTGTCTGAAGTGGTTCAGGAGCTGCTCCTTAATTGCCACGTCTCCCGAAGCCAACCAGGCGAAGCGGGCCTTGACGTTCTCGGGGAGCCCGTAAGAAAGCACGACCTGATCCAACTTTTCCACTACTACATGCGCAAGGGCGGCAACATCGGCTTGTGGCCCAACTGTATAAGCGTGGCGCGAAGAAGGGCCGAAGTGCAACCACACACTTTCTGCTAGTTCGTATTTCTTTCTCTCGGGCATTCGGGGCGGCAGTAGGTCGAACAACCGCTTCGCGACCATGCCCGACATTTTCGTCACGCCCGAACGCCATTTATACATGGTATTTCGTGCATAACTCTCCGCTTCAGGGCCGTACGTCTCGCCGTATTCCGTAAGGATGGATTCAAATTCGGTACCCGATAAGCTGAAGAAATATGACTTCACATCTGTATCATTTCCGCCAATCTCCTGCGAAAACGCTTGCGCTTCCTGAATGTGACGTCGGGCTGCTTCCGAGCCGGCACTGTGGCGATATTTGGTGCCCCTGCGAGAACCATGGTGATAACGACCCATGGCTTACCCCTTGATCAAGCGAATGAACTTCGAGAACAGGCTTTCTTGTCCCTGGCGAACGGCAATTGAGACACGGTAGTCGTCCCCCTCGAAGACCCTGTCGGCAGTAATCATTTGCATGTGACGAAGCGCCATCTGATCTTTGAACTGTTGAAGTGCCATCTTGACCTGATCCCACAAAAACATGGAAGTCGTTTCTGACAAACCTGATTTGTTAAGAGCGATCTGGAATCGCTCCAGCTCAGTTACAGCATCGTCGGGTTCGCGGATTGTAATGCTGCTCCGAAACATTACTTCCCTCCTATGAACATCGCGACAAGCACCACAGCCACGGCGATTATGCCGATAATCATCAGTGTGCGATCCTTTTCACCTGCCGCAGAGCGCGACAATTTTCCTGCAGCAGCGCGGTCGGTATTCCCGATGATCACCTCAGTGCGCCCAATCGACGTGGTCTGCGAGTGCTGAATAGTTGCTGAAGTACCAGTTTGAGTGGCCTTCGCAGTTTGATCGTTGAAAGAGTTTAACGACGCATCTAGAGCCGCGACGTCTATCTTCATCTCCTGTGCTTTCTGTTGAAGCGAAAGCAAGCCTTTGGCGTGCTGAAGACGTAGCTCAGAAACCTGATTGTCGCTTAGACCGCTCAAGTCGATTACATCGTTCTGCGTTAGCTTTAGGGACTTATCTGTCGGCACCTCGGCACCTTGCCCGGGCACTTGTAAGTTCCGTCCTTTCTCATCAGACATCCTGCGTTCCTTATTAGGTATTTCAACCGTTGGGGGTATGCTGTCCTAGCTGGAGCTGGACAAGTAAACCATCGCAATCCAAGTCGTTGGAGTGTAGCTCGGTAATTGAAGCTTGCGACCAGGTATGACTGAACTTCCGGCAGCTAGGGTTCAACCTATCGGGTAGACCCACTTTTTTGGCCGTGCGCTCCTCATTCATTGAATATCTTTCAGATAGCTCTTCAGTGCGATGAGCGGAACATCAAGCTGCTCCATTGTCTGCGCCTTGCTGAAATCAGCTGACAATCGATGCAGCTCACGCCCTAGCGGCGTATCAGCACCGCCAATAGCGTTCAGCGCCAAATCTACGCAGTGCGCTACTTTAAGCTGAACCCCCTCAACATCCCCCCGCCGCACCAACAACCCAAAAACCTCCCGCTCATAATCACTCATCATCAAATCATCCCGAAGAATCGGACTCGAATCCTCCGTCTCATAAGCAAGCTTGAGACAGAACAGAGCAACAGTTTCCAGCAGCAGTTCCATGGGATGAATCCTTGAGAATTGTCGTACCCGCCGAAACAAGCGAGAGGATCAAAAGCATCGCCAGCAAGCCGGCTCCTACAGGTCGGCGGGTTGTCAGCCACTTTATCGCAGGCGAAAAAAAAGGCCTTGCCAAAGCAAGACCTTTCTTAATTTTGGTGCCCCGAGGGAGACTCGAACTCCCACTTCTTGCGAAAACGGATTTTGAATCCGCCGCGTCTACCAATTCCGCCATCAGGGCTCAATGGCGGCGAAGTATAGAGATGAGATTACCGTCGGTCAATCAGGTACATAGAGAATTTTCACTATTTCGGCTAGACTTCCGGCCCCTGCTAGACGAACCCCATCATGCGCGTTGCTGACTTTACATTCGAACTCCCTGATTCGCTGATCGCTCGCCATCCTTTGGCCGAGCGTCGCAACAGTCGCCTGTTGACCCTTGATGGGGTCAGCGGCGCCCTGGCGCACCGTCAATTCACTGATTTGCTGGAGCATTTGCGCCCCGGCGATTTGATGGTGTTCAACAATACCCGGGTGATTCCGGCGCGGCTGTTTGGCCAGAAGGCTTCCGGCGGCAAGCTGGAAATTCTGGTGGAGCGGGTGCTCGACAGTCATCGCGTGCTGGCCCATGTGCGGTCCAGCAAGTCGCCGAAGCCGGGTTCGAAGATCCTGATCGATGGCGGTGGCGAAGCTGAAATGCTGGCGCGTCACGATGCGCTGTTCGAGCTGGGGTTTGCCGAAGAGGTGTTGCCGCTGCTCGACCGCGTCGGGCACATGCCGTTGCCTCCTTATATAGACCGCCCGGATGAAGGCTCGGACCGCGAGCGATATCAGACGGTGTACGCCGAGCGCCTGGGCGCGGTGGCGGCGCCGACGGCGGGGCTGCATTTCGATCAGCCGCTGATGGAGGCGATTGCCGCCAAGGGCGTCGAGACGGCATTCGTGACCTTGCACGTCGGCGCTGGCACGTTCCAGCCGGTGCGCGTCGAGAAGATCGAAGATCACCACATGCACAGCGAATGGCTGGAAGTCGGCCAGGACGTGGTCGATGCCGTCGCGGCTTGCCGTGCTCGCGGTGGTCGGGTGATCGCGGTGGGGACCACCAGTGTGCGTTCCCTGGAAAGCGCCGCGCGCGATGGCGTGCTCAAGCCGTTCAGTGGCGATACAGACATCTTTATCTACCCGGGCCGGCCGTTTCATGTGGTCGATGCCTTGGTCACCAACTTTCATTTGCCCGAATCCACGCTGTTGATGCTGGTTTCGGCGTTCGCCGGTTATCCCGAAGCCATGGCTGCTTATAAAGCCGCCGTCGAGCATCAATACCGCTTTTTCAGCTACGGTGATGCGATGTTTATCACCCGTAATCCCGCACCACGTGGCCCTGAGGACAAAGAATGAGTCGCCAAAGTCGTATGTCGTTTGAGTTGCTTGCTACTGACGGCAAGGCTCGTCGCGGTCGTTTGACCTTCCCGCGCGGTACCGTCGAGACCCCGGCCTTCATGCCGGTGGGCACGTACGGCACCGTGAAGGGCATGCTGCCGCGGGACATCACCGCGACCGGCGCGGAAATCATTCTGGGCAACACCTTCCACTTGTGGCTGCGTCCTGGCACTGAAGTGATCAAGAAGCACGGCGACCTGCACGATTTCATGCAGTGGAAAGGCCCGATTCTGACCGACTCCGGCGGTTTTCAGGTGTTCAGCCTGGGCGCGATGCGCAAGATCAAGGAGGAGGGCGTGACCTTCGCCTCTCCGGTTGATGGCGCCAAAGTGTTCATGGGCCCGGAAGAGTCGATGCAGGTCCAGCGTGACCTGGGCTCGGACATCGTGATGATTTTCGACGAATGCACGCCGTACCCGGCTGATGAAGACGTCGCGCGCATTTCCATGGAGCTGTCGTTGCGTTGGGCCAAGCGTTCGAAAGAAGCCCATGGCGACAACACCGCTGCGCTGTTCGGCATCGTTCAGGGCGGCATGCACCAGGACCTGCGCATGCGCTCCCTCGAAGGCCTCGACAAGATCGGCTTCGATGGCCTGGCCATCGGTGGTCTGTCGGTGGGCGAGCCCAAGCACGAGATGATCAAGGTGCTGGATTACCTGCCGGGCCAGATGCCGGCTGACAAACCTCGTTACCTTATGGGCGTTGGCAAACCGGAAGATCTGGTTGAGGGTGTGCGCCGCGGTGTGGACATGTTCGATTGCGTGATGCCAACCCGTAATGCCCGCAATGGGCATCTGTTCATTGATACAGGCGTGCTGAAGATCCGTAACGCGTTCCATCGCCATGATGATTCGCCGCTCGATCCGACCTGCGATTGCTATACCTGCCAGAACTTCTCCCGCGCTTATCTGCATCACCTGGACAAGTGCGGCGAAATGCTGGGGAGTATGCTCAATACCATCCATAACTTGCGTCATTATCAAGTGCTTATGGCTGGTTTGCGCGAGGCTATTCAACAGGGTACATTGGCCGCCTTTGTCGATGCCTTCTACGCCAAACGCGGGTTGCCTGTTCCGCCTTTGGACTGAGTTTTCTGACCCCAAGATTCAACATTTGCAACTGGAGTGCTAAATGAGCTTTTTTATCTCTAATGCCATGGCTGACGCTGCTGCACCGGCTGCTGCCGGCCCAATGGGTGGCGGTTTTGAGTGGATTTTCCTGGTCGGTTTCCTGGTCATCTTCTACCTGATGATCTGGCGTCCACAGGCCAAGCGCGCCAAAGAGCAGAAAACCCTGCTGGGCAGCCTGCAAAAAGGTGACGAAGTTGTGACCACCGGTGGTATCGCCGGCAAGATCACCAAAGTGTCCGACGACTTCGTTGTTCTGGAAGTTTCCGACACCGTCGAAATGAAGTTCCAGAAAGGCGCCATTGCCGCCACGCTGCCAAAAGGCACGCTGAAAGCGATCTAAGTTTCAACTTCTACTCAATCGACGGGGCGCGCAAGGCGCCCCGCGTCATAAGCGGGCGGCGTGATGCTGAACAAATACCCTCTGTGGAAATACATTCTGATCCTGGCGGTGCTGGCGGTCGGTCTGATTTATTCCGCTCCCAATTTATATCCTGATGACCCGGCCATTCAGGTCAGCGGTGCAAGCACTGCACTGCAAGTCAATCAGGCTGATCTGGATCGTGTGAGCGCTGCGCTCAAGGAATCCGGGATCAACGTCAAGGCGGCCACTCTGGCTGCGAATGGCAAGGGCGGTCTGATTCGTCTGACCAAGGCTGAAGACCAGCTGCCGGCCAAAGACGTCGTGCGCAAGGCATTGGGTGATGACTACGTCGTTGCACTGAACCTGGCGCAAACCACCCCGCAATGGCTGCGCAGCCTCGCCGCGCACCCGATGAAGCTGGGTCTGGACTTGTCCGGTGGTGTGCACTTCCTGCTCGAAGTGGACATGGACAAAGCCCTCGACGCACGCTTGAAAGTGTACGAAGGCGATGTGAAGAGCCTGTTGCGTAAAGAGAAACTGCGCTATCGCAGCCTGCCGCAAATCGACGGTGCCATTCAGTTGGGCTTCACCGATGAAGCCGCTCGCGAGCAAGCCCGCACGCTGATCCGCAAGAACTTCAACGATTTCGACATTGTTCCGGCCGACCTCAATGGTCAACCGGTGCTTCGTCTGGCGATGACCCCGGCCAAGCTGGCGGAAATCCGCGAATACTCCATCAAGCAGAACTTGACCACGGTACGTAACCGCGTCAACGAGCTGGGTGTTGCCGAACCGATCGTTCAGCGTCAGGGCGCCAACCGCATCGTGGTTGAGCTGCCGGGTGTGCAGGACACCGCAGAAGCCAAGCGTATCCTCGGCAAGACGGCCAACCTTGAGTTCCGTCTGGCTGCAGAGCCGGGTGCTTCGAAAGCCACTTCCGAAAGCTTCGAGTTCCGTGAAGGCAATCGTCCGTCGGCACAGATCGAGCGTGGCCTGATCATCACCGGTGACCAGGTGACTGACGCCAAGGCTGGCTTCGGCGAGCACGGTACGCCAGAAGTGAACATCCGTCTGGATGGCCACGGTGGCGAGCTGATGAGTCGTGCGACGCGCAGCAACGTCGGTCGCAGCATGGCGGTGATCTTCATCGAGCAGCGTCCGGTTACCACTTACGTCAAGCAAATGGTTAACGGCGTCGAGAAAGACGTAGCGGTTCAAACCTTCAAAGAAGAGAAGAAGATCATCAGCCTGGCGACCATTCAGTCGCCGCTGGGTGCTCAATTCCGCATCACTGGCCTGAACGGTCAGGGCGAGTCGTCCGAACTGGCGCTGCTGTTGCGTGCCGGTGGTCTGGCGGCTCCGATGTACTTCGCTGAAGAGCGCACCATTGGCCCGAGCCTGGGTGCGGACAACATCGTCAAAGGTATCGATGCATCGCTGTGGGGCATGCTGTTTGTCTCGCTGTTCATCATCGCCATCTACCGCTTCTTCGGCATCATTGCCACCGTCGCGCTGGCAGTGAACATGGTGCTGCTGCTGGCCCTGATGTCGCTGCTGGGTGCAACGCTGACACTGCCGGGTATCGCCGGTATCGTATTGACCATGGGTATGGCGGTCGACGCCAACGTACTGATCTTCTCGCGGATTCGTGAAGAGATCGCGGCGGGCATGACCGTACAGCGGGCAATCAACGAAGGCTTCGGCCGGGCATTCACCGCGATTCTCGACGCCAACCTGACAACACTGTTGGTCGGCGGGATTCTCTTTGCAATGGGCACAGGCCCGGTCAAAGGTTTCGCAGTGACCATGTCCCTCGGGATCTTTACCTCGATGTTCACGGCCATCATGGTGACCCGCGCGATGGTCAACCTGATCTTCGGCGGTCGTGACTTCAAGAAGTTGTGGATTTAAGGGGCTGCCATGTTACGTACAATCAACTTCATGGGCGTTCGCAACTTTGCGTTCGGCGTCACATTGTTCCTTACCGTGCTGGCTTTGTTCAGTGTCGCCACCAAGGGCATGAACTGGGGTCTGGACTTCACCGGCGGTACGCTCATCGAGCTGACCTACGAGCGTCCGGCCGATGTCACCAAGGTGCGTGAGCAACTGACCACTTCGGGTTATCACGAGGCAATCGTGCAGAGCTTCGGTGCGACTACCGATTTGCTGGTGCGCATGCCGGGTGAAGACCCGCAGCTGGGTCATCAAGTGGCAGAAGCGCTGCTGAAAGTCGGCGGCGACAACCCGGCGACGGTCAAGCGCGTCGAGTTCGTCGGCCCGCAGGTGGGTGAAGAGCTGCGCGACCAGGGCGGCCTCGGCATGCTGATGGCGCTGGGCGGCATCCTGATCTACCTGGCTTTCCGCTTTCAGTGGAAGTTCGCGGTCGGTGCCATCGTTTCGCTGATCCACGATGTGATCGTGACCATCGGTATTCTGTCGTTCTTCCAGATCACCTTCGACCTGACGGTGTTGGCGGCGGTATTGGCGATCATCGGTTACTCGCTCAACGACACCATCGTGGTATTCGATCGGGTTCGTGAGAACTTCCGTGTGCTGCGTAAGGCCAGCCTGATCGAGAACATCAACATCTCGACCACGCAAACCCTGTTGCGGACCATGGCGACGTCGATCTCCACCTTGCTGGCGATTGCTGCCCTGTTGTTCTTCGGTGGCGACAACCTGTTCGGTTTCTCCATCGCGCTGTTTATCGGTGTGTTGGCAGGTACCTACTCGTCGATCTACATCGCCAACGTCGTGCTGATCTGGCTGAACCTGAGCACTGAGGATCTGATTCCTACAGTGGCTACCGATAAGGAAGTCGACGACCGTCCATAACGGCCATCGCTTTTCCAGCTGTCAGCCGAAAAAGGCGCGAGTTGAACTCGCGCCTTTTTTTATGCTCCAAGGCTGGGAGAAGCGCGGACATGTTCCGCGGGTGATGGTCAGGAGGTTCATGTGAACAAGTCGTTGCTGGTTGGTGCGGTATTGGGTGCTGTCGGTGTAACTGCCGGGGGTGCTGTTGCCACCTACAGCCTGGTTAAAAGCGGCCCTGAGTATGCGCAAGTGCTAGCCGTTGAACCGGTCAAGACACAAATCAAGACGCCACGTGAAGTGTGCAAGGATGTAGCAGTGACCCGGCAGGCGCCGGTGAAAGATCAACACCAGATCGCCGGTACGGTGGTGGGTGCACTGGCAGGCGGTCTGCTGGGTAACCAGATCGGCGGCGGCACCGGCAAGAAAATTGCCACGGTTGCGGGCGCGGTTGGCGGCGGATATGCCGGCAACAAGGTTCAGGAGGGCATGCAGGAGCGTGACACCTACACCACGACTCAAACCCGTTGTAATACGGTGAATGACATCAGCGACAAGGTCGTAGGTTACGACGTTCGTTATTCGCTGGATGGCAAGGAAGGCAAGGTGCGGATGGATCGCGATCCGGGCAACCAGATTCCGGTCGACAAGGAAGGCAAGCTGGTTCTGTCGCAGAACGAGCAGGCTCATTAAGTAGCTCAGGTTTAAAAAGAAGCACCCTGCGGGGTGCTTTTTTTGTGCCCGCAATGCAGGTTCGAAGCCACCACAAGACCCTGTGGGAGCGGGCTTGCCCGCGATAGCAGTGTGTCAGGCAACAATGATGGTGCAGGTAATGCCGCCATCGCGGGCAAGCCCGCTCCCACATGGATCAGTGGTGGGGCAGGGGCAAATTCCAGGCATAAAAAAGCACCCCGAAGGGTGCTTTCTTGGGCCGGTCGCTTAGCGTTTCAGCGAAGCTGGCAGGTGCGGCTGGATGGCCGTCAATACTGCTTTGAAGCACTTGGTGTTACCGGCAACGATGTGGCCTTTCTCAAGGAAGTCGTGACCGCCGGTGAAGTCGCTCACCAAGCCGCCAGCTTCCTGGATCAGCAGGGCGCCTGCAGCCATGTCCCACTCGGACAGGCCCGACTCCCAGAAAGCGTCGAAACGGCCGGCAGCCACGTAGGCCAGGTCCAGGCTCGCCGAACCAGCGCGGCGGATGCCGGCGGTCTGGCCCACCAGGGCGCGGAACATGCCCAGGTAGTTGTCGAGGTTGTCCATCTGGTCGTCACGGAACGGGAAGCCGGTACCCAGCAGGGCGCCGTCCAGGCTGGTGCGACCGCTGACGCGCAGACGACGACCGTTCAGTTGAGCGCCGCGACCACGGCTGGCGGTGAATTCTTCCTGGCGAACCGGGTCCAGAACAACAGCGTGCTCCAGGCGACCGCGGTATTTGCAGGCGATGCTGACGGCGAAGTGAGGAATGCCGCGCAGGAAGTTGGTGGTGCCGTCCAGCGGATCGATGATCCACAGGTATTCTTCGCCTTCGATCCCGGTGCCGGCGTGCATGCCGGTTTCTTCACCCATGATCGAGTGGTTCGGGTAGGCCTTGCGCAGCGCGTCGATGATTTTCTGTTCGGCAGCGCGATCAACCTCGGATACGTAATCCTTGGCGTCTTTTTCGTCGACCTTGATGGTATCCAGGCGCTCGATGGAGCGGAAGATCAATTCACTGGCGCTGCGGGCGGCGCGCAGCGCGATATTCAGCATGGGCTGCATGGATGTGTCACCTAAGGTTGTTAAAGAAAGCCGGGCATTCTATCAGAACTTTTCTACAGGTGAAGGTTGGTGTTCGCTTTCATAGCTGAACGGTGTGCCCCGCCTCAGAAATACGGTCACTTTTGACGAGTGATCAATGTTGGCGGGCAAGGCGCCGCGCCGACTCATAGCTCGCTATGGGGAGAAGCGGCAACGCAGCATGCCGACATTGAGCGCCGTCAAAAGTGAATCGTTATTTTTGAGGCGGGGCACCCTGTTGAGCTGTAAGATTCTGCTCCCCATTAAAGTGTTCGAGAGCGCCTACCTTGCTGCATAACATTCGTGTCGTCCTGGTCAATACCAGCCACCCCGGCAACATCGGCGGGGCTGCGCGTGCCATGAAGAACATGGGCCTGTCGCGGCTGGTGCTGGTCGAACCGCGGCTGTTCCCGCACCACGAGGCCGATGCTCGTGCTTCCGGCGCCGGGGACATCCTTGAAAACGCGCAAGTCGTCGCCACCTTGGAAGATGCCTTGGTCGGCTGCAATCTGGTGCTCGGCACCAGCGCCCGTGACCGTCGTATTCCCTGGCCATTGCTCGATCCCCGCGAGTGCGGTGTGAAAGTGGTCGAGGAAGCGGCGTCGGGTGCCGAGATTGCCTTGGTCTTTGGTCGTGAGGATTCCGGCCTGACCAATGAAGAGCTGCAGCGATGTCATTATCACGTGCACATCCCATCAGACCCTGAGTTCAGTTCGCTGAACCTTGGGGCAGCGGTGCAGGTGTTGAGCTATGAAGTGCGGATGTCCTGGCTCGCGGCCCAAGGCCAGCCGAGCAAGGTCGAGAAGGATGAAGTGGCGTCCACCAAAAGTGGTGAGCTGGCGACCATGGATGAGCTGGAGCGATTCTATGAGCACCTGGAGCAAACCCTGGTGGCCATCGAATTCCTCGATCCGGAAAAACCTCGGCACTTGATGGCGCGCCTGCGCCGGTTGTACGGTCGCAGCTCGGTCAGCCGGGCGGAAATGAATATATTGCGTGGCATCCTCACGGAAACCCAGAAAGCGGCCCGTGGCGAGCTTCTAAAGCGGAAGGATTAAAAATGTTCGAGCGTTTGCGTGAAGATATCCAGAGTGTTTTCCATCGTGACCCGGCTGCGCGCAACGCCTTTGAAGTTCTGACCTGCTACCCGGGCATGCACGCCATCTGGATCCATCGCCTCTCGTCGGCCCTGTGGGGCATGGGCTGGAAATGGCTGGCGCGGCTGGTGTCGAACTTCGGTCGCTGGTTGACCGGGATCGAAATCCATCCGGGTGCCAAGGTCGGTCGTCGCTTCTTTATTGACCATGGCATGGGCATCGTCATCGGCGAGACCGCCGAGATTGGCAACGACGTCACCCTTTATCAGGGCGTGACCCTTGGCGGTACCAGCTGGAACAAGGGCAAGCGCCACCCGACGCTGGAAGATGGCGTGGTGGTAGGGGCGGGCGCCAAGGTGCTCGGTCCTTTCACGGTGGGTGCGGGTGCCAAGGTCGGTTCCAATGCCGTGGTGACCAAGGCTGTGCCTGCCGGCGCGACCGTGGTCGGGATTCCAGGGCGGATCATCGTCAAATCCGATGAAGAGCAGGACGCCAAGCGCAAGGCTATGGCCGAGAAGATCGGCTTCGATGCCTACGGTGTTGGCGAAGACATGCCTGACCCGGTGGCGCGCGCTATTAACCAGTTGCTTGATCACCTGCAGGCCGTTGATGGTCGTCTGGAGGGGATGTGCGGGGCGTTGAAGGATCTGGGCAGTAATTACTGTGCGAAAGATCTGCCTGAGCTGCGCGAAGAAGACTTTGCGTGTGTGAAGGACAAGGATCAGAGTCAGGCCAGCTAGATCGAGTCGACTTCAATCGCGGGCAAGCCCGCTCCCACATGAATTGCGCCATGCATGCCATCGAAGGCAGACAAAGGCCCCTGTGGGAGCGGGCTTGCCCGCGATGAACGATAACGCGCAATTGCTGGCTGTAACGGGCCAGCCTTTGCTATGATGCGCCCGCTCTTTTGCGGGTAATCCTGACTAAAGTACTAGGTCTTATAGTTGACTTAAATACTCGGGAATTGCATACTCGCCCCATTCCGAACTCCGTGGTAATTGTCCATGCGACTGACTACAAAAGGCCGATACGCCGTAACCGCCATGCTCGACCTGGCGTTGCACGCGCAGCACGGGCCGGTGTCCCTGGCCGATATCTCCGAGCGCCAAGGCATCTCCCTGTCCTACCTCGAACAGCTTTTCGCCAAATTGCGCCGCAGCAATTTGGTCTCCAGTGTTCGTGGTCCAGGTGGCGGCTACCAATTGTCCCGCGACATGCAGGGCATCCAGGTCGCCCAGGTGATCGATGCGGTAAACGAATCGGTTGATGCCACCAAATGCCAGGGTCAAGGTGATTGCCATCAAGGCGATACCTGCCTGACCCACCACTTGTGGTGCGATCTGAGCCTGCAGATTCACGAATTTCTGAGCGGTATCAGCTTGGCTGATCTTGTCACTCGCCGTGAGGTACAAGAAGTAGCCCAGCGTCAGGACCAGCGTCGTTGCAACAGCAAGACGCCACGCCTGGACAAGATTGAAGCGTCCGCCGTCGAATGACAGCCAAAGAGCTAGCGGCACGCCAGCCAGCCTGATTTAGGAGATAGTCCATGAAATTGCCGATTTACCTTGATTACTCTGCGACCACCCCGGTTGATCCGCGTGTTGCGCAAAAAATGAGTGAATGCCTGCTGGTCGACGGAAACTTCGGTAACCCGGCGTCCCGTTCCCACGTGTTTGGCTGGAAAGCTGAAGAGTCCGTCGAAAACGCTCGCCGTCAGGTCGCTGACCTGGTCAACGCCGATCCGCGTGAAATCGTCTGGACCTCCGGTGCCACCGAGTCCGACAACCTGGCAATCAAGGGTGCGGCGCATTTCTACGCCACTAAAGGCAAACACCTGATCACCACCAAGATTGAGCACAAGGCTGTCCTCGACACCATGCGCCAACTGGAGCGTGAAGGCTTCGAAGTGACCTACCTCGAGCCTCAGACCGATGGTCTGGTGACCCCGGCGATGATCGAAGCCGCCCTGCGCGACGACACCATCCTGGTCTCCGTCATGCATGTGAACAACGAAATCGGCACCATCAACGACATCGAAGCCATCGGCGAACTGACCCGCTCCAAGGGCATTCTGTTCCACGTTGACGCCGCTCAGTCCACCGGCAAGGTCGAGATCGACCTGTCGAAGCTGAAAGTCGACCTGATGTCGTTCTCCGCCCACAAAACCTACGGCCCAAAAGGCATCGGCGCGCTGTACGTCAGCCGCAAGCCGCGTGTTCGCATCGAAGCGACCATGCACGGCGGCGGTCACGAGCGTGGCATGCGTTCCGGCACCCTGGCGACCCACCAGATCGTTGGCATGGGCGAAGCGTTCCGCGTAGCCAAGGAAGACATGGCGGTCGAGAACATCCGCATCAAAGCCCTGAGCGACCGTTTCTTCAAGCAGGTCGAAGACCTGGAAGAGCTGTACATCAACGGCAGCATGACCGCCCGCGTTCCGCACAACCTGAACCTGAGCTTCAACTACGTTGAAGGCGAGTCGCTGATCATGGCGCTCAAGGATCTGGCGGTTTCGTCCGGTTCGGCCTGCACCTCGGCATCGCTTGAGCCTTCGTACGTTCTGCGCGCCCTGGGCCGCAACGACGAACTGGCACACAGCTCGATCCGCTTCACCTTCGGCCGTTTCACCACCGAAGAAGAAATCGACTACGCCGCGCAGAAAGTCTGCGAGGCCGTTACCAAGCTGCGCACCTTGTCGCCGCTGTGGGACATGTACAAAGACGGTGTCGACATTTCGAAAATCGAGTGGGCGGCACACTGATTTCAAGTCGCCGCAAACCGGCCCTGCAGGATTTCGGTTCGCAGGGCTCAAGAGCGACTCTCTGATGAGTGAGGATTAAGAATCATGGCTTACAGCGAAAAGGTCATCGACCACTACGAAAACCCGCGCAACGTCGGCAAGATGGACGCGGAAGACCCTGATGTCGGCACCGGCATGGTCGGTGCTCCGGCGTGCGGCGACGTGATGCGTCTGCAGATCAAGGTCAACGAGCAAGGCATCATCGAAGACGCCAAGTTCAAGACTTACGGTTGCGGTTCGGCAATCGCCTCCAGCTCTCTGGCGACCGAGTGGATGAAAGGCAAGACTCTGGATGAAGCAGAGACCATCAAGAACACTCAGCTGGCCGAAGAACTGGCCCTGCCGCCAGTAAAAATTCACTGCTCCGTACTTGCTGAAGACGCTATCAAAGCGGCCGTTCGCGACTACAAGCAGAAGAAAGGCTTGATCTAAGCATTAAGCGACGAGTAAGGAGTCAACGATGGCTATCAGCATGACAGAAGCGGCTGCTCGACACGTGCGACGCTCCCTTGACGGGCGCGGCAAAGGTGAGGGGATTCGTCTGGGTGTTCGCACCACGGGCTGTTCCGGCCTTGCCTACGTGCTGGAGTTTGTCGACGAGGTGGTTGCAGAGGATCAGGTGTTCGAAAGTCACGGCGAGAAAGTGATCATCGACCCGAAAAGCCTGTCCTACCTGGACGGCACCGAACTCGATTTCGTCAAGGAAGGGTTGAACGAAGGCTTCAAGTTCAACAACCCCAACGTACGCGGTGAGTGTGGCTGCGGCGAAAGCTTCAACATCTGAGGCTGCTCGTGGGTACTCCTTGTCATTACGCTTTATTTGAACTGCAACCGAGCTTCCGCCTGGATCTCGATCAGTTGGCCACGCGCTATCGTGAGTTGGCGCGGGGTGTTCATCCAGACCGTTTTGCAGACGCTTCCGAGCGTGAGCAACGGCTGGCGCTAGAGCAATCCGCGAGCCTCAACGAGGCCTACCAGACGCTCAAAAGTCCCCCAAAGCGCGCGCGATACCTGCTCGCCATGGGTGGTCGCGAGCTGCCGCTGGAGGTCACGGTGCATGATCCGGAGTTTCTTCTGCAGCAGATGGAGCTGCGTGAAGAGCTCGAAGACCTGCAAGACAGCGCCGACCTGGCGGGTGTTGCAGTGTTCAAGCGTCGCCTGAAGACGGCTCAGGATGAACTGAACGAAAGCTTCGCAGCCTGTTGGGATGATGCAGCGCAACGTGAACAGGCCGAACGCCTGATGCGGCGCATGCAGTTCCTCGACAAGCTCACCTACGAAGTGCGCCAGTTAGAAGAGCGCCTCGACGATTAACCCAGTGCCGCTCCGGTCGCACGCCTGATATACAGATAAGTCCTGATAACGATGGCCCTACTGCAGATCGCCGAACCCGGCCAAAGTCCTCAACCGCACCAGCGTCGTCTGGCTGTGGGGATTGACTTGGGCACTACCAATTCGCTGGTCGCTGCATTGCGCAGTGGTCTTTCCGAGCCTCTGGCCGACGCTGACGGGCAGGTCATTCTGCCGTCTGCCGTGCGCTACCACGCCGATCGCGTCGAAGTCGGCGAGTCGGCCAAGCTGGCGGCCGCTACCGATCCTTTGAACACCGTGCTGTCGGTCAAGCGCTTGATGGGTCGTGGTTTGTCCGACGTCAAGCAATTGGGCGATCAACTGCCGTACCGCTTCGTCGGCGGCGAGTCGCACATGCCGTTCATCGACACCATTCAGGGGCCGAAAAGCCCGGTGGAAGTCTCTGCCGATATCCTGAAAGTGCTGCGTCAGCGCGCCGAAGAGGCATTGGGCGGCGAGCTGGTGGGTGCGGTGATCACCGTTCCGGCCTATTTCGACGATGCTCAGCGTCAAGCGACCAAGGATGCGGCCAAGCTGGCCGGTCTGAATGTGCTGCGTTTGCTCAATGAGCCTACCGCTGCCGCTGTGGCATACGGTCTGGATCAGCACGCCGAAGGCCTGGTCGCGATTTACGACCTGGGCGGCGGTACATTTGATATTTCGATCCTGCGCCTGACCGGCGGTGTGTTCGAAGTGCTGGCCACCGGCGGCGACAGCGCCCTGGGTGGCGATGACTTCGACCATGCCATCGCTGGCTGGATCATCGAGAGCGCCGGTTTGTCGGCTGACCTCGACCCGGGCGCGCAGCGTCATCTGCTGCAAACCGCTTGCGCAGCCAAAGAAGCCCTGACCAATGTCGCGACTGTTGAAGTCGCTTGCGGTGACTGGAAAGCGCAACTGACTCGCGAAGCCTTCGATGCGCTGATCGAACCAATGGTTGCTCGCAGCCTGAAGGCCTGCCGTCGTGCAGTGCGTGATTCCGGCATCGAACTGGACGAAGTGCACGCCGTGGTTATGGTCGGCGGCTCGACGCGCGTACCTCGCGTTCGTGAAGCCGTCGCTGAAGCCTTCGGTCGTCAGCCGCTGACTGAAATCGATCCGGATCAAGTGGTGGCCATTGGTGCTGCGATCCAGGCCGATACATTGGCTGGCAACAAGCGCGATGGCGGCGAATTGCTCTTGCTCGACGTCATTCCGTTGTCCCTGGGGCTGGAAACCATGGGCGGCCTGATGGAGAAGGTGATTCCGCGCAACACCACCATCCCCGTTGCCCGTGCCCAGGACTTCACCACTTACAAAGACGGCCAGTCGGCCATGGCGATTCACGTGTTGCAGGGCGAGCGTGAACTGATCAGTGACTGCCGTTCCCTGGCGCGCTTTGAATTGCGTGGCATTCCGGCAATGGTCGCCGGTGCCGCGAAAATCCGCGTGACGTTCCAGGTCGATGCCGACGGTCTGCTCAGCGTCTCCGCTCGCGAATTGGGTTCGGGTGTCGAGGCCAGCATTCAGGTCAAGCCATCCTACGGCCTGACCGACGGCGAAATCGCCAAAATGCTCAAGGATTCGTTCCAGCACGCCAACGACGACAAAGTTGCCAGGGTGCTGCGTGAGCAGCAAGTCGATGCCCAGCGCCTGATCGAAGCGGTGCAGGCCGCCCTTGATGTCGACGGTGAGCGCTTGCTCGACGCCGATGAGCGCATGGTGATCGAGCTGCAGATGCAGGAACTGACCGAACTGATGAAAGGTACTGATGGTTACGCCATCGAGCAGCAGACCAAGCGTCTGTCGCAAGTGACCGATGCTTTTGCTGCCCGCCGCCTGGATTCGACGGTGAAAGCCGCGCTGGCGGGGCGCAACCTGAATGAGATTGAGGAATAACGATGCCGCAGGTCATTTTTCTGCCACACGAAAAGTTTTGCCCGGACGGCATGGTCGTGGAGGCTGAGACCGGCACGTCCATCCTCGAACTGGCGCATGAGCACCATATCGAGATGGAAAGTGCCTGTGGCGGCGTCTGCGCCTGCACCACCTGCCATTGCCTGATTCGTGAGGGCTTTGACTCGCTGGAAGAGGCTGATGAGCTGGAAGAAGACTATCTTGATAAGGCTTGGGGGCTGGAAGCCCAGTCGCGCCTGGCCTGTCAGGCAAAAGTCGGGACCGAAGACCTGACCGTCGAAATTCCGAAATACTCGCTCAACCATGCGGCCGAAGCGCCGCACTGATTCAAGGAAGCGTCATGAGTCTGAAATGGGTTGATGTGCTGGAAATCGCGATCCAACTGGCTGAATCCAAGCCGGATGTGGACCCGCGTTACGTGAACTTCGTCGATCTGCACAAATGGGTGCTGGCATTGCCGGAGTTCAGTGATGATCCGACCCGCGGTGGCGAGAAGGTGCTTGAAGCCATTCAGGCCGCCTGGATCGAAGAAGCAGACTGAGTCTGCGCCGTACGCAGTTAGGCAATACCAAAGAACCCGCGTATAATTCGCGGGTTTAATTTTTCGCAAATTACCGTTTCTGGAGTTACACCATGGCTGTTCAACGTACTTTCTCCATCATCAAGCCTGACGCTGTTGCAAAAAACGTCATCGGCGAGATCACCACTCGTTTCGAAAAAGCAGGCCTGCGCGTTGTAGCTTCGAAACTGAAGCAACTGTCCAAAGCTGAAGCTGAAGGCTTCTACGCTGAGCACAGCGCTCGTGGTTTCTTCGGCGACCTGGTTGCTTTCATGATCTCCGGCCCGGTTGTCGTTCAGGTTCTGGAAGGCGAAAACGCTATCGCTCTGAACCGTGAGCTGATGGGCGCTACCAACCCTAAAGAAGCTGCTGCCGGCACCATCCGTGCTGACTTCGCTGATTCGATCGACGCCAACGCTGTACACGGTTCGGACTCCGAAGCCGCTGCTGCTCGCGAAATCTCGTACTTCTTCGCAGCTACTGAAGTAACCACTCGCTAAGCATTGGCTTATGAGTGAAGGTGAATCCATGACTACATCGACTGTTAAAACTAACCTGCTGGGTCTGACTCAGCTGGAAATGGAAAAATTCTTCGACTCAATCGGGGAGAAGCGTTTCCGTGCCGGTCAGGTAATGAAATGGATTCACCACCTTGGCGTCGATGATTTCGACGCCATGACGAACGTCAGCAAAGCCTTGCGCGACAAGCTCAAGGTCATTGCTGAAGTTCGCGGTCCTGAAGTGGTCAGCGAGGACATTTCCACCGACGGCACCCGTAAGTGGGTGGTGCGTGTGGCGTCCGGCAGCTGCGTCGAGACCGTGTACATTCCCCAGGGCAAACGCGGCACTCTGTGCGTTTCGTCCCAGGCAGGCTGTGCCCTGGATTGCAGTTTCTGCTCCACCGGCAAGCAAGGTTTCAACAGCAACCTCACCGCCGCCGAAGTCATCGGCCAGGTGTGGATTGCCAATAAATCGTTCGGCAGCATCCCGGCGACCGCCGACCGTGCAATCACCAACGTGGTGATGATGGGCATGGGTGAGCCGCTGCTGAACTTCGACAACGTCGTGGCCGCCATGCATCTGATGATGGATGACCTGGGCTACGGGATCTCCAAGCGCCGCGTGACCCTGTCCACTTCGGGCGTGGTGCCGATGATCGATGAGCTGTCCAAGCACATCGACGTCTCCCTGGCGTTGTCCCTGCACGCACCAAACGACGCATTGCGTAACCAATTGGTGCCGATCAACAAGAAATATCCGCTTAAGATGCTGCTCGAGTCGTGCCAGCGCTACATGTCGTCCCTGGGCGAAAAGCGCGTGCTGACCATCGAGTACACCTTGCTCAAGGACATCAACGACAAGGTTGAACATGCCGTTGAAATGATCGAGTTGCTCAAGAACATCCCGTGCAAGATCAACCTGATTCCGTTTAACCCGTTCCCGCATTCCGGTTATGAGCGTCCTAGCAACAACGCGATTCGCCGGTTCCAGGATCAGCTTCACCATGCAGGCTTCAATGTCACCGTACGCACCACCCGCGGTGAAGACATCGATGCCGCGTGTGGCCAATTGGTAGGGCAGGTGCTGGATCGCACCCGTCGCAGCGAACGTTATATCGCCGTGCGCGAATTGAGCGCCGAGAACGATATGGCGCAAAACGCCGCGAAATAAATCAAGAGAGGATCTCTATGTCCCTGCGCTTCGCGCTGCTTTTGCTATTGGCCAGCCTGTGTGCTGGTTGCGTTCTGTCGGGCGATTTCAACCCGATGAAAACCAGCAAAGGGCGCGATGAAGCGCGTACGGCCTACGTGCAACTGGGCTTGGGATACTTGCAGCAAGGCATGACCGAACGGGCAAAAGTGCCGTTGAAGAAAGCCCTGGATCTGGATGACTCGGATCCGGATGCCAATGCGGCGCTCGGGCTGGTGTTTCAGGCTGAAATGGAACCTGAGCTCGCAGACCAGCACTTTCGCAAGGCGCTGTCTTCCCGTCCCAACGATGCACGAATCTTGAATAACTACGGCAGCTTTCTTTTCGAAGAAAAACGTTACAAAGAGGCCTACGAACGCTTTGAACAGGCGGCCGCCGATACCCTGTATCCTGAGCGTTCGCGGGTGTTCGAGAACCTGGGCATGACCGCTTCGAAGCTGGGCCAGCGTGATCTGGCGCAGCAGCAACTGGAAAAAGCCCTGCGTTTGAACCGCCAACAACCGCGTGCATTACTGGAAATGGCTGAGTTGTCCTTCGAAGACAGGCATTATGTGCCCGCACGTGACTATTACGACCGTTTTAGCCTGCTCACCGAGCAAAATGCACGTAGTCTATTGCTCGGCGTTCGGCTGGCAAAAGTGTTTGAAGATCGCGACAAGGCCGCCAGTTTTGGCCTGCAACTAAAACGACTCTATCCCGGTACGCCGGAATATCAGCAATACCTGTCGGAGCAATGATGAAAGCGGCGCATCCCGAAGTTGTAGCAGCGAATCGCGTTAACCCCGGTGAGACTTTGCGCCAGGCCCGCGAAAGCAATGGCTGGTCGCTGGCCGAAGTGGCCCTCAAGCTCAACCTCACCGTTAATTCCTTGAGCAATCTGGAAGCCGGCGCGTTCGACAAGCTTCCAGGGCACACCTTTGCTCGGGGTTATATCCGCGCGTACGCCAAGTTGTTGGGCATGGACCAGACCGTTCTGGTCCAGCAGTTCGACCAATCCACCGGCACCGACTCCCAGGGCAGCAACGTCCACAGCCTGGGTCGTATCGAAGAACCGGTTCGGGTTTCCCACACTATTTTGCGCATTGTCAGCCTGCTGTTGCTGATCGCAGTGATCGGCGGCGGTTTTATCTGGTGGCAGGATCAAACCTCCTTGCGCACCAAGGACCTGATCGGCCTCACCCCGGAACACGTTGAAGTCGAAGGCGCCGATGGCACCACCCAGATCCATCCGCTGGACGAGCCGGAAGACCAGGCCGTCGCGGAAGGTCAGGCTGAAGGCACAACCGCGCTTGCGTTGCCGCAAGCCGAGACTTCGGCTGAGGCACCGGCTGAAACTGAAGTGACCGCGCCTGCGGCTTCTACTGCACCAGCACCTGCTTCTCCAGCCCCAGTTGCACCGGCGCACAGCACCGCTCCTGTTGTCGCAACACCGGTCGCGCCAAGCCCGACGGCTCCGGTTGTATCGACCCCGCCTGCAAGCGCTTCGGTCACTCCAACCATTCCCGCTCCAGCCGCAGTTGCTCCGGTTGCCGGCCAAGGCCAGGTTCAACTGCAGTTCACCGCCGATTGCTGGACCCAGGTCACCGATGGCACCGGCAAGGTGCTGTTGAGCGGCCTCAAGCGTAAAGGTGAAAATGTTTCCGTCAGCGGCAAGCCGCCATTTTCCGTGCGTCTGGGCTTCGCCCGTGGCGCGCAGGTCAGCTACAACGGGCAGGCGGTCGATGTCGCTCCGTTCACCAGTGGCGAGACTGCTCGCCTGAAGTTGGGTCAATAAGTCATGCACGGCGAATCTCCAATCAAACGTCGCGAATCCCGCAAGATCTGGGTCGGTAACGTGCCTGTTGGCGGCGATGCGCCCATCGCTGTCCAGAGCATGACCAACAGCGACACCAATGACGTGGCCGCCACCGTGGCCCAGATCAACCGTCTGGAAGCGGCTGGCGTCGATATCGTGCGCATTTCCGTGCCGGACATGGACGCCGCCGAAGCCTTCGGCAAGATCAAGAAACTGGTCAAAGTGCCGTTGGTGGCCGACATCCACTTCGACTACAAAATTGCGCTGCGCGTCGCCGAACTGGGCGTTGACTGCCTGCGGATCAACCCGGGCAACATCGGTCGCGAAGACCGCGTGCGCGCGGTGGTCGATGCCGCCCGCGATCGCGGGATCCCGATCCGCATCGGCGTCAACGCCGGTTCCCTGGAAAAAGACCTGCAAAAGAAATACGGCGAGCCGACCCCGGCAGCGCTGGTCGAGTCTGCCTTGCGTCATGTCGAGCACCTCGAGCGCCTGAATTTCCAGGACTTCAAGGTCAGTGTGAAGGCCTCAGACGTGTTCATGGCCGTCGCTGCCTACCGCCTGCTGGCCAAGGAAATCGTCCAGCCGCTGCACCTGGGCATTACCGAAGCTGGTGGTTTGCGTTCAGGCACAGTGAAATCCGCCGTGGGCCTCGGTATGCTGCTCGCCGAAGGGATTGGCGATACTATCCGCATCTCGTTGGCGGCTGACCCGGTCGAGGAAGTGAAAGTCGGCTACGACATTCTCAAATCCCTGCACCTGCGTTCCCGTGGCATCAACTTCATCGCCTGCCCGAGCTGCTCGCGGCAGAACTTCGATGTGGTCAAGACCATGAACGAGCTGGAAGGGCGCCTCGAAGATCTGCTGGTGCCGCTGGATGTCGCGGTCATCGGTTGCGTGGTCAACGGGCCGGGCGAAGCCAAGGAAGCCCATATCGGCTTGACCGGTGGCACGCCAAACCTGATTTACATCGACGGCAAGCCGGCGCAGAAACTGACGAATGACAATCTGGTGGATGAGCTTGAACGCTTGATCCGCCAGAAAGCGGCCGAAAAGGTCGAAGCTGACGCAGCTGTTATCGCGCGCGGCTGATCGAACGAATTTAAGGATTTATAGTGAGCAAGTCTCTGCAAGCCATACGTGGCATGAACGACATCCTGCCCGAGCAGACTCCCCTGTGGCGTCATTTCGAGGGCACCGTCTCGCGTCTGCTGGATAACTACGGTTACAAGCAGATCCGCATGCCGATCGTCGAGTTCACCGAGCTGTTCAAGCGCTCCATCGGTGAAGTGACCGACATCGTCGAAAAAGAGATGTACACCTTCGACGACCGCAACGGCGACTCCCTGACCCTGCGCCCTGAAGGCACAGCGGCCTGCGTGCGTGCGGTGCTCGAGCACGGCATCACCGGCGGTGGCCAGGTGCAGAAACTCTGGTACATCGGCCCGATGTTCCGCCACGAGCGTCCGCAGAAAGGCCGTTATCGCCAGTTCCACCAGATCGGTGTCGAGGTGTTCAACCTCGATGGTCCGGACATTGACGCCGAACTGATCGTGCTGACCTGGCGCCTGTGGGGCGAACTGGGCATCCGTGATGCGGTCAAGCTCGAGCTCAATAGCCTGGGCACCGCCGAGTCCCGTGGTCGTTATCGCGAAGCGCTGGTCGAATTCCTGTCCGCTCACCTGGACAAGCTCGACGAAGACAGCCAACGCCGTCTGAAGACCAACCCGTTGCGCGTTCTGGACACCAAGAACGCCGACACTCAAGCGATCCTGGTCGACGCGCCGAAAATGGCCGACTACCTCGACGACGAATCCCGCGTGCACTTCGAGGGCCTGAAGGCTCGTTTGGACGCGGCCGGCATTCCTTATGTGATCAACCCGAAGCTGGTCCGCGGTCTGGATTACTACAGCAAGACTGTTTTCGAATGGGTCACCGACAAGTTGGGCGCTCAAGGTACCGTATGTGCCGGCGGTCGCTACGACGGTCTGGTGGAGCAGATGGGCGGCAAGCCGACCACGGGCGTTGGTTTCGCCATGGGCATCGAGCGTCTGGTGCTGCTCCTGGAAACTCTGGAGCAAATCCCGGAAGAGATCTCCCGTCAGGTCGACGTCTATCTCTGCGCATTCGGCGAGGCTGCCGAACTGGCTGCCCTGACATTGAGTGAGAAGGTTCGTGATCAATTGCCCAACCTGCGCCTGCAAGTCAATGCCGGCGCCGGCAGCTTTAAAAGCCAGTTCAAGAAGGCCGACAAGAGCGGTGCGCTGTATGCGCTGATCCTCGGTGACGATGAAATGGCCCAGCAAGTGGTAGGTTTCAAACCCCTGCGTGGCCAGGGCGAACAACAAAGCATTGCCTGGGATGCGCTTGCTGCACACCTGGCCACCTGCGTCGTGCAGGGTTGAAGCTGTCATAAACAGCCGATTTAGCGATTAAGGAGTATTGGGGTGTCGAGTACCGAAGACGAAAACCTGGCGGATTTGAAGGACTGGTGGACACGCAACGGCAAGCCCCTGGTCACTGGCGGCCTGTTGGCGCTGGTCATCGTGTTCGGCTGGCAGGCCTTTCAAAAGTATCAGAGCAATCAGTCGCAAGGCGCCTCGATTCTCTATCAGCAACTGCTGGAAACCACGCTGACGCCTGACGGCAAGCCTGATGCCGCCCGTGTTTCGGAGCTGGCCGGCAAGCTCAACAGCGAGTTCGGCGGTAGCGCTTATGCGCAGTACGGCAGCCTGTTCGTGGCGAAAGTCGCGGTCGACAGCGGCAAGCTGGACGACGCAGCCAGCGAGCTGAAAGCTATTAATGACAAACCGGCCAACCCGGCGCTGGGCGAAATCGCCCGTCAGCGTCTGGCGCAGGTACTGGCCGCGCAGAACAAGGTCGAAGAAGCCCTGAAGCTGCTCGAAGGTGATGCCGACAAGGCATTCCTGGCCACTCGTGAAGAGCTGAAAGGTGACCTGCTGGTGCAGTTGGGTCGTACCGACGAAGCGAACGCGGCGTATCAAAAAGCCAAGGCGGCACTGTCGGATGAAGCGGCGGTCGGTGGCCTACAAATCAAGCTGGACGACCTGGCCAAAGGGGATGCGTGACGTGATCCGTTGGAAACATGCAGCATTGCTGGCTCTGGCCGTTTTGGCCGCGGGTTGCAGCAGCAACAGCAAAAAAGAACTGCCGCCGGCCGAGTTGACCGACTTCAAAGAAGAAGTGGTTCTGCAAAAGCAGTGGAGTCGTTCTATCGGTGACGGTCAGGGCGAAACCTACAACATGCTGGTGCCGGCGATCGATGGCGATACCATCTATGCCGCCGACGTCACGGGTGAAGTCGTGGCGATGGATCGCAGCAATGGCGACGTCAAATGGAAGAAAGATCTCGACCTGCCTGTTTCCGGCGCCGTTGGCGTGGGTTACGGTCTGCTCACGATCGGTACCATCAAGGGCGAAATCGTTGCTCTGGACGCGATCAACGGTGAAGAGAAATGGCGCGCTCGCGTGTCCAGTGAAGTTCTCGCACCGCCGGCCAACAACGGTGACGTAGTAGTGGTTCAGACTCAGGATGACCGTCTGATCGGTCTGGATGCCGCCACCGGCAACCAGCGCTGGTTGTATGACAGCACCCCTGCGGTCCTGACCCTGCGCGGCACCAGCGCACCGATCGTCACCAACCGCCTCGCGGTGGCTGGCCTGTCGACCGGTAAAGTGGTCGCTCTCGATATTTCCAACGGCGTGCCGGTGTGGGAACAACGGGTTGCGATTCCACAAGGCCGTTCGGAACTGGAACGTGTGGTCGATATCGACGGCGGCTTGCTGCTGTCCGGCGGTACTCTGTATGTCGCCAGCTATCAGGGTCGCGTTGCGGCACTGGACCTGGAAAGCGGCCGTCAGCTCTGGCAGCGTGATGCTTCCAGCTATGCCGGCGTCGCTCAGGGTTTCGGCAGCGTTTACGTGAGCCTGTCTTCGGGCACCGTTGAAGGCGTCGACGAACGTTCCACCACAGCTTTGTGGAGCAACGATTCGCTGGCCCGTCGTCAACTGTCGGCTCCGGAAGTGTTCTCCAGCTATGTTGCAGTCGGTGATATGGAAGGCTACCTGCACCTGCTGAGTCAGGTGGACGGTCGTTTCGTCGGCCGCGAGCGCATCGACAGCGACGGCCTGCGTGCCCGTCCGCTGGTGGTGGGTGACACGATTTATCTGTATGGCAACAGCGGCAAACTGGAAGCCCTGACCATCAAGTAAAGATTTGACTATGCTTGGGGTTAAACCCCAGGCAGCCCCGTTCAAGGGGTTCGCAGCACTCCCAAGTGCTGCCCCGAGCACCAGCCGCTGCCTCGCAGCGGCTTTTGTATTTTCTGAAATAACGAAGTGGAGAGCCGCATGGTTCCCGTAATCGCCCTGGTGGGCCGACCGAACGTCGGCAAGTCCACCTTGTTCAACCGCCTGACCAGGACTCGCGACGCCATTGTCGGCGACTTGTCCGGTCTGACCCGTGATCGCCAATACGGTGAGGCCAAGTGGCAAGGGCGTTCCTACATTCTGGTCGACACCGGCGGTATCTCCGGTGACGAGCACGGTATGGACGAAAAAATGGCCGAGCAGTCGCTGCTGGCCATTGAAGAAGCCGATGTCGTTCTGTTCCTGGTAGATGCCAAGGCCGGTTTCACTGCCGCCGACCAGATGATCGCCGAGCATTTGCGCAAACGTAACAAGCGTTCTTACGTGGTTGCCAACAAGGTCGACAACATCGACCCTGAAATGGCCCGCGCCGAATTCGCCCCGTTGGGCATGGGCCACGCGATCCCGATCGCCGGTGCTCATGGTCGTGGCATCACTCAGATGCTGGAAATCGCCCTCAGCGACTTCCCGAAAGACGATGACGGGCTGGAAGAAGGCGAGGAAGAGATCGTTGCCGAAGGCGAGGAAGCCAAACGCATTCCTGGCCCTAGCGAAAAAGACGGGATCAAGATCGCCATCATCGGCCGCCCGAACGTGGGCAAGTCGACCCTGGTCAACCGCATGCTCGGTGAAGACCGGGTCATCGTCTATGACGAGCCTGGCACCACCCGCGACAGTATCTACATCCCGTTCGAGCGTAACGACGAGAAGTACACGCTGATCGACACCGCCGGTGTGCGCAAGCGCGGCAAGATCCACGAAGAAGTCGAAAAATTCTCCGTGGTCAAAACCCTGCAAGCGATCAAAGACGCCAACGTGGTGATCTTTGTGATGGACGCCCGTGAAGGCGTGGTCGATCACGATCTCAACCTGCTGGGCTTCGCCATTGAGTCGGGTCGTGCGCTGGTTATCGCGATCAACAAGTGGGACGGCATGACGCCGAGCGAGCGCGACTTCGTGAAGGTCGAGCTGCAACGTCGACTGTTCTTCGTTGACTACGCCGACATTCACTTCATCTCGGCCCTGCACGGTACGGGCGTGGGCAACCTCTACGCCTCCGTACAGAACTCGTTCAAGTCTGCGGTCACCCGCTGGCCGACCAACCGCCTGACTACCATTCTGGAAGATGCGGTGGGTGAGCACGCGCCACCGATGGTCAACAACCGCCGGATCAAGCTGCGTTATGCCCACTTGGGTGGTGCAAACCCGCCGATTATCGTGATCCACGGTAACCAGATCGAGAAAGTACCGAAGTCCTACGTTCGTTACTTGGAAAACACTTACCGTCGTGTACTCAAACTGGTCGGTACGCCGATCCGTATCGAGTTCAAGGGCGGCGAGAACCCGTACGAAGGCAACAAGACCTCGCTGACCGACCGTCAAGTCAACAAGAAGCGCCGCATGATGTCGCACCACAAGAAGGCCGACAAAAAGCGCCGCGACAAGCGCTGATTCACAACTGTCCACTTCATGAGGTGGGCTTTTGTGGCGAGGGAGCTTGCTCCCGCTCGACTGCGCAGCAGTCGCAAAACCAGCCGACGCGTTCTATCTGAACGATCTCGGTTGCAGATATTGGGACCGCTTCGCGGTCCAGCGGGAGCAAGCTCCCTCGCCACAGGTGTGTGGTGAATGTATTAGAAGAAGGGCGCCGGTTGGCGCCCTTTTTTTATGGGCGCCGGATGGGCTATCCTCGGGCTCTCCCGCGCCGCCGTTAGAGCCGGGTGTAGAGCAGGGAATCACCGATGATCACCAGTAAGCTGCCGAATGTCGGCATCACTATCTTCACTCAGATGTCTCAGCTCGCGGCGCAAACCGGGGCGATCAACCTGTCCCAGGGTTTTCCCGATTTCGATGCCCCGCAAGCCCTGTGCGATGCGGTCGGTCGGCACATCGCCAGTGGCCACAACCAATATTCACCGATGACCGGCCTGCCGGCGCTGCGCCAGCAGATTTCGGCGAAAATCGCCCGCAGCTACGGCGTTAATGTGGATGCCGACCATGAGGTGACGGTCACTCCCGGCGCCACTCAAGCGATTTTCTGTGCGATTCAGGCGGTTATCCACAGCGGCGACGAAGTGATCGTGTTCGATCCGTGCTACGACAGTTACGAGCCGTCGGTCGAACTGGCGGGTGGTCGTTGCGTGCATGTGCAACTCGGTCTGAATGACTTTGCCATCGACTTCGAGAAGCTTGCCGAAGCGATTACGCCGCGCACCCGGATGATCGTTCTCAACGCCCCGCATAACCCGAGTGGCGCACTGATCAGTCGTGCCGAACTGGATCAGTTGGCGACGTTGATTCGGGATCGCGACATCTACATCGTCAGCGACGAAGTCTACGAACACCTGGTTTTCGACGGCGTGCCTCACGTCAGCGTGCTGAATCACGAAGAGCTGTATCAACGCGCCTTCGTAGTCAGTTCCTTCGGCAAGACCTACCACGTCACCGGCTGGAAAACCGGCTACGTGGTTGCCCCGCCGGCGCTCACCGCCGAGCTGCGCAAAGTGCACCAGTACGTCAGTTTCTGCGGCGTGACCCCGCTGCAATACGCCTTGGCCGACTTCATGGCCGAACACCCTGAACACGTCGAAGAATTGCCCGGTTTTTACCAGACCAAGCGCGATCTGTTCTGCGATCTGCTGGCGCCGTCGCGTTTCAGCTTCAAGCGGGTGACCGGCACGTATTTCCAGTTGGTCGATTATTCGCAGATTCGCCCGGACCTCAATGACGTCGAGATGGCGCTGTGGATGACCCGTGAACATGGCGTGGCGAGCATACCGATCTCGGTGTTCTACCAGACGCCACCCGAGGGCCAGCGCCTGGTGCGCTTGTGCTTCGCCAAACGCGAGGAGACGTTGCGTGAAGCAGCGGCAAAACTATGCGTGATCTGAGTGCGCTCCCCAATCTGAATGTCGCGCTGATCCAGACCACCCTGGCCTGGCACGACCGTCAGGCCAACCTGGAGCATTTCGAGCAATTGCTTGAGCAGGCGCGTGGGGCGGATCTGATTATCCTGCCGGAGATGTTCACCACCGGTTTCTCCATGGAATCGGAAACCCTCGCCGAAGCGGAAAACGGCCCGACCAGCAAATGGCTGCGCGTCCAGGCGGCAAAACTCGACGCGGTGATTACCGGTAGCGTCATCGTCCAGGCCGCTGATGGCAGCCATCGCAATCGACTGCTGTGGGCGCGGCCGGACGGGGAGGTCTGGCACTACGACAAGCGTCATCTGTTCCGCATGGCCGGCGAGCACAACCACTACACGCCGGGCGAGCGCCAGGTGCAGTTCGAGCTCAAGGGCTGGCGAGTGCGGCCACTGATTTGCTACGACCTGCGTTTCCCGGTCTGGAGCCGCGATGCCCAGGACACCGACTTGCTGCTCTACACCGCCAACTGGCCCGGCGCACGCCGCCAGCACTGGAACCGTTTGCTGCCGGCGCGGGCGATTGAAAACCTCTGCTACGTGGCCGCGGTGAATCGCATCGGCACCGATGGCAAAGGCTTCGCGTATACCGGTGACAGCCAGGTGCTGGATTTCCAGGGTGAGACATTGCTCAGTGCCGGTGAAGCCGATGGCGTGTTTCAGGTCGTGCTGAATGCGGCGGACCTGCAAGCCTACCGCACGCGCTTCCCGGCCAATCTGGATGCCGATACCTTCGAGTTCACCTGAAATCGATCGTCCCCACGCTCTGCGTGGGAATGCCTCTACGGACGCTCTGCGTTCGGCTTGAGATGGGACGCGGAGCGTCCCGGGCTGCATTCCCACGCAGAGCGTGGGAACGATCAAACGGCAGGCAAACAAAAAGGCCCCAAGGTTCTCACCTAGGGGCCTTTTGCATTGCAGCGAACGCTTACGCCGCTTTCGCTTCCGGCTGGCTCAGGGAGCGGTTCAGCGCGCTGAACAGGGCCTTGAAGCTCGCGGTGGTGATGTTTTCATCGATGCCGACGCCGTGCACCGCACGCTCACCGTTCACGCGCAGTTCAATGTAGGCCGCCGCCTTGGCATTGGTGCCCGCGCCGATCGCGTGTTCGTTGTAGTCCATGATCTCCACCGGAATCGGCAGGCCGGCCACCAAGGCTTCCAGCGCGCCGTTGCCCTTGCCGCGCCAGTGCAGGTTGGTTTCGCCCTGACCTTTGCCCGAGACTTCCACTTCCACGGCGCTGTGACCGTTCTCTTCCTGCAGGCGATGGCTGACCAGCGCATACGGGGTGTTGGCCTGCAGATACTCGCTGTGCAGCAAGGCGTGGATCTGTTGGGCCGTCATCTCAAGGCCCAGGCGATCGGTTTCACGCTGCACGACCTGGCTGAATTCGATCTGCATGCGACGCGGCAAGCTGATGCCGTATTCCTGTTCCAGCAGGTAGGCGATCCCGCCCTTGCCCGACTGGCTGTTGACGCGGATCACCGCCTCGTAGCTGCGGCCGATGTCGGCCGGGTCGATCGGCAAGTACGGCACTTCCCACAGCTCATCCGGTTTCTGCTGGGCGAAGCCCTTGCGGATCGCATCCTGGTGCGAGCCGGAGAACGCGGTGTGAACCAGGTCGCCGACGTACGGGTGACGCGGGTGCACCTGGATCTGGTTGCACTCTTCGACGACTTTGCGCACGCCGTCGATATCGGAGAAGTCCAGCTCAGGGTGAATGCCCTGGGTGTAGAGGTTCAGCGCCACGGTCACGAGGTCGACGTTACCGGTACGCTCGCCGTTGCCGAACAGGCAGCCTTCGACACGATCGGCGCCGGCCATCAAGCCCAGTTCGGTGGCCGCAACGCCGGTGCCACGGTCGTTGTGGGTGTGCAGGCTGATGATCACGCTGTCACGACGGTTGATGTGACGGCCGAACCATTCGATCTGGTCGGCGTAGATATTCGGGGTCGCGCATTCGACGGTGGCTGGCAGGTTGAGAATCATCTTGTGCTCAGGCGTCGGGTTCCAGACCTCGATCACCGCGTCGCAGACTTCCTTGGCGAATTCCAGTTCGGTCGCACTGAAGGTTTCCGGCGAGTACTCGAAGGTCCATTCGGTATTTGGCTGCTGGGCCGCGTATTTGACGAACAGCTTGGCCGCGTTCACGGCGATAGCCTTGACGCCTTCCTTGTCCTGGTTAAAGACAATGCGGCGGAAAGAAGGGGAGGTCGCGTTATACAGGTGAACGATGGCTTTCTTCGCTCCGCGCAGGGATTCGAAGGTGCGCTCGATCAAGTCTTCACGGCCCTGGGTCAGCACCTGAATGGTGGTGTCGTCCGGGATGTGATTGCCTTCGATCAAGGTGCGCACGAAGTCGAAGTCGGTTTGCGAAGCGGCCGGGAACGAGGCTTCGATCTCTTTCACGCCGACCTGCACCAGGGTTTTCCAGAAGCGCAGCTTCTTGACCGCGTCCATTGGCTCGATCAGCGACTGGTTGCCGTCACGAAGGTCGGAACTGCACCAGATCGGCGCTGCGGTGATGGTCTTCGACGGCCAGGTGCGGTCCGGGATGTCGATGGTCGGGAACGCGCGGTATTTCGAAGACGGGTCTTTGAGCATGCTCATCGGGAAATCCTTATTGTGTGGGCCGAAAAAAGGCGGCCTGCCGGTGGATCAACTGTTCTTGGGGAAAGGCATGGGGCGAGGCACCGCAATTCAACCTGGCAGTCGTGCGCTGACGAGGCACAGGCTGCGGTGCTGGCGAAGCTGAATGAGGGTGTGCGAGGTTTTCATGCCTTCAACCCTAACCGCCGTGGTTGAGGATGGCAAGCAGTCGAAAAAAATTGAGAGGAATACTCGAAAAAGTGCTTATGCCGCGATTTTATTGCTTCGAATGATCGTGATCGTTTTTATGTTTGCGCGAGGTTTGAGCACTGCGCAATTGGAGAATTGCGCCGATGGCCCTTCGAGCACAGCTATGCTTAAAGCCTGAACAAGGCAGGAGTCGGACATGAACGAGTCGGACTGGAAGCGGTATAGCGCGTTGCGGCCGATGGCTCATGAGCGGATGTGTATCCGGATCATGGAGGAGGTCGAGCGCACAGTGCTGGATAAAAGCCTCTCGCCTTACGAGCGGATTGAAGCCACTGAAGAGCTGCTTCAGTCCAGGCAAAAGGAGCTGTATTGGGCGTTTGGTGTGTTCAGGTTCTCACGGCATGAGGCTCGGTCGCATTTGCTCGGGCTGTGTGCCCGGGAGTTGATCACGTCTGAAGAATTGGCGGGTTTCTCGGTGGAGACACAGGAGTGGATCAAGCATTGCCTGGCGGACCGGGAAGCCCATGGGATTGAGGACCTTGAGGCGGAATAGGCGGTGTCAGTGCTGCCTCCTTCGCGGGCAAGCCCGCTCCCACAGTGGACATTGGGGTACACAAAATTTGTGTTTACAACGATCACCCTGTGGGAGCGGGCTTGCCCGCGAAGGGGCCGGCAGCCTCACCGACTAGTTAAGGCTGAAATGCCCCAATAAAAATCGCCGGATCCACCCGCGCATCATTCAGGCTGACATTCCAGTGCATATGCGGCCCGGTCGCTCTCCCGGTGGCGCCAACCTTCCCGACCACTCCACCCCGTGCCAGCTGCTGTCCCACCTTCACGTCAATCTTCGACATATGGCAGAACATGCTGATAAAGCCCTGCCCATGGTCGACAAACACTGTATTGCCGTTGAAAAAGTAGTTGCCGATCAAAATCACCTTGCCCGCGGCCGGTGTCTTGATCGGTGTGCCGGCACCCACGGCGAAATCCAGGCCTGAGTGGGGATTGCGCTCCTCACCATTGAAGAACCGGCGTACGCCGAACTTGCTCGACAGCGGCCCGTTGACCGGTTTGTCCAGCAGCAGGTTGCTTGGCGTGTTCGGGCTGAAAGTGCGGTAGGCAGCGATCTGCTCGGCCAGTTCGCCTTCGATGCGCTTCAGATTCTCCGGGTTCGGATTGACCTGCTGCGTGTTCTTCAGGGTGATGTGCTGTTCCGGGTACTTCTTGCTGCCGACCGTGAAACTCAGATTACGCCCGCCGCTGCTGACCTGCTGCGTGCCCGGTTTAACCGTCAACGGCACACCGACAATCGCCAGCCAATTGTTCTGTTCCTTGACCACCAGCACCGGTTTGCCTTGATAGCTGGCTTTTGGCGCCTGGGCAGAAGTGCCCAGATCCACCACGGCCACGCCACCCGGCACCGGTTTGTTCAACAGGCGGGTGATGTAACTGTCGGCGTGGGCATTGAAGGTCAGGCACAACAACAGCAGCGGAGCTAAAAAACGCGGCATGGATCAATCCAGTAAAGAAAGGGTGACAGGTGTCAGGTGATTGTCTTCGACCCGGACCTGCAGTTCGCCGTCGCCCAGTTTGGCTTTCAGGCGTTGACCGGTGTGGGTTTGCTCGGCGCTGCGAATCGCGTTGCCGCGTTCGTCCAGCAAAATGCTGTAGCCACGGGCCAGCGTCGCGAGCGGGCTGACCACCTGCAGCGTCTGCACCTGACTTTGCAGTTGCAGACGACGGGACTTGAGCCCTTCGCGCATGGCTCGCGGCAGGCGCTCGGCGAAACTGTCGAGGTGCTGACGCAGCATCGCCAGTTGCCGTCCGGGATGTTGCCCGGCGAGGCGGGTTTCCAGACGAATCAGCCGTTCGCGGCGGGTGTTGAGGTGGCGTTCGAAAGCGCGGCGCATGCGCATGTCCAGGTCATCCAGACGTTGCGCTTGTTGGCGCAGGCGTTCGCCGGGATGGCGCAGGCGACGGGACATGCCTTCCAGGCGCAGGCGGTCACGCATCAAACGGTCGCGGATGCGCATCACCAGGCGACGATGCAGGCTCTCGACCCGGCGCACCAGGTCGCTGGAATCCGGTGCAAGCAATTCGGCGGCAGCGGACGGCGTCGGGGCGCGGACGTCGGCGACGAAGTCACTGATCGAGACGTCGGTTTCATGGCCGACGGCGCTGACAATCGGCGTTACGCAGGCATCCACGGCGCGGGCCACGGCTTCTTCGTTGAAACACCAGAGGTCTTCCAGCGAACCGCCGCCACGGGCGAGGATCAGCGCATCGAATCCGCGAGCGTCCGCCAGTTTCAGTGCGCGGACGATCTGCGCAGTCGCCTCGCGGCCCTGCACGGCGGTCGGGATCAACGTCAGCTGGATCTGCGGAGCACGGCGGCGAAATACGCTGATGATGTCGCGAATCACCGCGCCAGTTGGCGAACTGATAATGCCGATGCGTTGCGGATGCGCCGGCAACGGCACTTTGCGCTCGGCGCTGAACAGGCCTTCGGCGCTGAGTTTTTCCTTCAATGCATCGAAGGCCAGCCGCAGGGCACCGTCACCGGCCGGCTCCACGGTGTCGAGGATCAACTGATAGTCGCCACGACCCTCGAACAGCGAAACCTTGCCGCGCACTTTGACCGCCAAACCGTCTTTCAACGCCTGACGAACCCGCGCCGCGTTCTGCCGGAACAACGCGCAACGCACCTGGGCGCCGCTGTCCTTGAGGGTGAAATACACGTGGCCGGACGCTGGCCGGGCGAGGTTGGAGATTTCGCCTTCGACCCAGATGTTGCTGAACACGTCTTCGAGCAACACCCGCGCGCGGCCGTTGAGCTGGCTGACAGTCAGGACTTCACGGTCCAGGCCGAGTCTTGCAAAGGGATCTTTAATCATGGGGCGCAGTTTAAAGGCATTCGGCTAACAATCTCCATGAGCCAACAAAAATCCCCTGTGGTAGCGAGCTATGTGCAGGTGTTGATGAAGTGTTGAACCAGCGCCGTGGGATTTTGCTTGCAGGCGAGGGCGACGGTGCTGTGGCAATCCGGGTGGGCCAGCGGCAGGAAGTGGATATCGGGCGGCGCAATGTCCCGCATCGATTCCGGCAGCAGGGCGATGCCGAAACCGGCCTGAATCAATTGCAGTTGCGTGGTTTTGCGCGACACCACCCGCGCCGCTTTCGGGAAGAATCCTTGACGCATGCACAGCTCGGCGGACAGATAACTCAACCCGCCGCGCTGGGGATGAGGAATGGAGATAAACGCTTCATCCTTCAGTTGCGCCAGATCGATGCCCTGAGCGGACTTATCCACAGCCAGCCGATGATTGGGCGGAACAGCCAGCAGCAATCGTTCGCTGTACAAAGGAATAATCTGCACGCCTTCACGTTGGCGCAAGACCGGCAGGCGCAGCAGTCCGACATCCAGCCGACCGTCGGCCAACGCTTCAAGTTGCACTTCGGAAGACAGCTTGGCGATGTCCATGGACACTCCGACATGCTGAACCAGATAGTCACTGATGCCTCGCAGCAGGCGGCCACACATAGGCACGGTGCTGGAGTGGCTGAGGCGCAAGGTGCCGAGTTCTCCATTGCCGACCTGAGTGGCCATCTCGCTGGCTTTGGTCAGTTCGTTCAGCAGGTTTCTGGCCCGGGGCAGGAAGGCTTCACCGGCCGCCGTCAGACGGGGCTGGCGTGCGGTGCGCTCGAACAATGGCGTTTGCAGGCGGGTTTCCATGTCCTTTATTTGTCGGCTCAGGGCCGACTGGGCAATGAACAGTCGTTCTGCGGCCGCGCTGAAACTCCCGCAGTCGGCTATTTCCACGAAGTAACGCAATTGGCGGGTTGAAAGCACCAGTCATGCCTTTTTGAGATGGGTGGGTGGCTTTGAAGATATTAGTCGCAAGACTCGGCGCTGGCTAAAGTCATCCTTGGTATTCAAGGAAGTTGTGCAGATGAATGTGTTTGAGTTGTTGAGCCAATGGCCATTCGGCGCCACGGATTGGCTGGTGATCGGATTGGGCATTGCCTTGGCTTACATCGTGTTTGGCATCGCCGGGTTTGGCACCGCGTTGGTGGCGGGGCCTATTCTGATTCTGTTCCTGCCGCTGTCGAAAATTGTGCCATTGCTGGTGCTGCTGGATTTCGTCGCAGCGTTCGGCAATCTGTTGCCTTCGCGGCGGGAGGTGGCGAAACCCGAGTTGCTGCGGCTGCTGCCCTGCATGTCGGTGGGCTGCACGCTGGGGGTAATCTTCCTGTTGAACCTCAAATCCGATGTTTTGCTGCTGCTGATGGGGCTGTTTATCAGCGCCTATGCGGTTTACAGCTTGTGGGTCAAAACCCGGCCGACGCAATTGTCCGCCGGTTGGGCCGTGCCGATGGGCACCGTGGGCGGGATGTTCGGGGCGTTGTTTGGCAGTGGCGGCTTTTTATATGCAATCTATTTGAACAGTCGATTACCGAAAGAGGCGGCGCGGGCGACCCAGAGTGCGCTGATCAGTTGCAGCACAGTGGTGCGCTTGAGCCTGTTTGCCGTCGCAGGTGTCTATGCCGAGCTACCCTTGTTGGTACTGGCGCTGTGTTTGTTGCCGGCCATGGCCTTGGGGCTGTGGATCGGCCGGCGGTTGACCATGAGATTGTCCCGCGAGGCGTTCGTCCGGCTGGTGACGTGGTTGGTGCTGGCGAGCGGGATTGCCTTGATCGGGCGTTATTTGAGTACTTGACCGGATTTCGTCAGGGATTAAGCTGCCGGCCGCTCGGACGCCTTCGCGGGCAAGCCCGCTCCCACAGTGACCGAGGTGAACATTATTTTTATGTACACCCCTAACCCCTGTGGGAGCGGGCTTGCCCGCGAAGGCGTCAGTACGAACACCGCAGAACATCCATTTGACGCAGTAGGCTTGCACCATGAATTCGCAAAGCATCATCGTCCCGAAAATCTCCACGCTGCCGGTGCACGAACCCCGGGCCCGTGCGGTCGTGCGCTGGCTGGTGCGCAAGAACATCATCCAGGAAGAGCTGACCACCTGTGGTCGTACCGGCAACCGCATGGCCCACGCCATCGGCGACGGTGCCCGCGCGGTGGTGCTGCATCCTGAAGCGCTGCCGTTCGGCGAGCCGATCAATGGCCTGGAGATCATCACCAAGCGTTGCATCTATACACCGGCCAAGGGATTCCTGGAGGAGGCGGGCTGCGCCGAATGCCGCAAGGAAGTCGGCGAAGCACTATTCGATAGCCTGGAGGACTGGATGCCAGGGCGCACCGATAACTTCACCTGTCCGGAATGCGGGCATGAAGACGACATCAACGGGTTTCTTTTCCTGCAGGAATGCGGTTTTTCCAACCTGGGGTTCATCTTTAATAATTGGGCCGAGGCCGGGTTCAAGCAGAGTTTTATCGACGAGTTTGCCGATTGGCTCGATCAGCCTGTCAGTTGGGTGAAAGTCGAGTTGTAGGAAGCGACAATCCCCGTATATCAGTAATGCTGATAATAGACAGAGTTTTACATTGAACCCGAGGGGGTGTCTGACTATAATGGCGCGCTTCCATTTTCCCGCTCGGGAGCCCCCGCGATGCTGCGTATCAGCCAAGAAGCTCTGACATTCGACGACATTCTCCTAGTGCCTGGTTATTCCGAGGTGCTTCCTAACGAAGTCAGTCTCAAGACCCGCCTAACCCGTGGCATCGAGCTGAATATTCCTCTGGTTTCTGCCGCCATGGACACCGTTACTGAAGCCCGTCTGGCAATTGCCATGGCTCAGGAAGGTGGCATCGGCATCATCCACAAGAACATGACCATCGAGCAGCAAGCTGCCGAAGTTCGCAAGGTCAAGCGTTACGAAGCCGGTGTGGTCAAGGACCCGATCACTATCGAGGCCGACGCCACGGTTCGTGAACTGTTCGAACTGACCCGCCAGCACAACATCTCCGGCGTTCCGGTTTTGCACAATGGCGACCTGGTCGGCATCGTCACTTCCCGTGACGTGCGTTTCGAAAATCGTCTGGAAGCCACTGTCCGCGAAGTGATGACGCCTAAAGAGCGTCTGGTCACGGTCAAGGAAGGCGCGGACAAGAACGACGTTCGCGAGTTGCTGCACAAGCACCGCATCGAACGTGTCCTGATCGTCGACGACAAATTTGCCCTCAAAGGCATGATGACCGTCAACGACATCGAAAAAGCCAAGGCTTACCCGCTGGCCAGCAAGGACGATCAAGGTCGTCTGCGCGTTGGCGCTGCAGTCGGTACCGGTAAAGACACCGGTGACCGCGTAGCCGCCCTGGTCAATGCCGGCGTTGACGTGGTGGTGGTCGACACCGCACACGGTCACTCCAAAGGCGTGATCGACCGCGTTCGCTGGGTCAAACAGAATTTCCCTGAAGTGCAGGTCATCGGCGGCAACATCGCCACCGGCGCTGCCGCCAAGGCCTTGGCCGAAGCTGGCGCCGATGCGGTCAAGGTCGGTATCGGCCCTGGCTCGATCTGCACCACCCGTATCGTCGCCGGTGTCGGCGTCCCGCAAATCAGTGCCATCGCCAACGTCGCCGCTGCCCTTGAAGGCACAGGTGTTCCGTTGATCGCCGACGGCGGCATCCGTTTCTCCGGTGACCTGTCCAAGGCCATCGTGGCCGGTGCTTCCTGCGTGATGATGGGCTCGATGTTCGCCGGTACTGAAGAAGCGCCAGGCGAGATCGAACTGTTCCAGGGTCGTTCGTACAAGGCTTACCGCGGCATGGGTTCGCTGGGCGCCATGTCCCAGGCTCAAGGTTCCTCCGACCGTTACTTCCAGGACTCCTCGGCAGGCGCCGAGAAACTGGTTCCGGAAGGCATCGAAGGGCGTGTTCCTTACAAGGGGAGCCTGAGCGCCATCATCCACCAACTGATGGGCGGCCTGCGTTCCTCGATGGGCTACACCGGCAGTGCCGACATCGAAGAAATGCGCACCAAGCCTGAGTTCGTGCGGATCACCGGCGCCGGCATGGCCGAGTCCCACGTCCACGACGTACAGATCACCAAAGAAGCGCCAAACTACCGCGTAGGTTGAGGCTTCCAGCAAAAAGTTAAGTAACCGGGGCTGTTTGATTCAGCCCCGAGTTGTTTCTGAATTCCATAGACGAGACTGACTCCATGGCCCTCGACATTCACGCCCACCGCATCCTGATCCTCGATTTCGGTTCCCAGTACACCCAGCTGATTGCCCGCCGCGTGCGTGAAATCGGCGTGTACTGCGAACTGCATCCGTTCGATATGGATGAAGACGCGATTCGCGAATTCGCTCCAAAAGGCGTCATTCTCGCCGGCGGCCCCGAGTCCGTGCACGAAGCCAACAGCCCTCGCTGCCCGCAAGCGGTGTTTGACCTGGGCGTGCCGGTCTTCGGCATCTGCTACGGCATGCAGACCATGGCTGAACAGCTGGGTGGCAAGGTTGAAGGTTCCGAGCTGCGTGAGTTCGGTTACGCCCGTGTCGACGTGGTCGGCAAGAGCCGCCTGCTCGACGGCATCGAAGACCACATCGACGCCGACGGCCTGTTCGGCCTCGACGTGTGGATGAGCCACGGTGACAAAGTCACCAAGATGCCGCAGGAATTCCACATCCTGGCCAGCACCCCGAGCTGCCCGATTGCCGGCATGTTCGACGATGCTCGCGGCTACTACGGCGTGCAGTTCCACCCGGAAGTGACCCACACCAAGCAGGGCGGTCGTATCCTGTCGCGCTTCATCCTCGACATCTGCGGCTGTGAAGCGCTGTGGACACCGTCGAAGATTGCTGAGGACGCCATCGCCAACATTCGCGCTCAGGTCGGCACCGACAACGTATTGCTCGGTCTGTCCGGCGGCGTTGACTCCTCGGTGGTTGCCGCGCTGTTGCACAAAGCCATCGGCGACCAGCTGACCTGCGTCTTCGTCGACAACGGCCTGCTGCGTCTGCACGAAGGCGAGCAAGTGATGGCCATGTTCGCCGAGAACATGGGCGTCAAGGTAATCCGCGCCAACGCTGAAGATCAGTTCCTGAACAACCTGGCCGGCGAGTCCGACCCAGAGAAAAAACGCAAGATCATTGGCCGTACCTTCATCGACGTCTTCGATGCCCAGTCCAACAAACTGGACAACATCAAGTACCTCGCCCAAGGCACCATTTACCCGGACGTGATCGAGTCGGCTGGCGCGAAAAGCGGCAAGGCTCACGTGATCAAGTCGCACCACAACGTGGGTGGCCTGCCAGAAGAAATGAACCTCAAGCTGGTTGAACCCCTGCGCGAGCTGTTCAAGGACGAAGTCCGTCGTCTGGGTCTGGAACTCGGCCTGCCGTACGACATGGTCTACCGTCACCCGTTCCCGGGCCCGGGCCTGGGCGTGCGGATCCTCGGTGAAGTGAAGAAGGAATACGCCGACCTGCTGCGTCGCGCCGACCACATCTTCATCGAAGAACTGCGCAAGGCCGACTGGTACCACAAGGTCAGCCAGGCCTTCGTGGTGTTCCAGCCGGTGAAATCGGTTGGCGTGGTCGGTGATGGCCGTCGTTACGCCTGGGTCGTTGCCCTGCGTGCCGTGGAAACCATCGACTTCATGACCGCGCGTTGGGCACACCTGCCTTACGAACTTCTGGAAACCGTCAGCGGCCGGATCATCAACGAAATCGAAGGCATCTCCCGCGTCACCTACGACGTGTCGAGCAAGCCGCCAGCGACGATCGAGTGGGAGTGATCCCGGTCTGACTGATCGTCCGTAACACCTGAAAGGCCCCGTGAGCGTGAGTTCACGGGGCCTTTTGCGTATCAGAGTCTACTGGGTTACATCGGCAGACGCCCTTCGAGTGTCATGCCCATGCGGTTGAGTGCTCGTACAAGGAGGCCAATATTCTGGTAGTTGACCTGATGTAAATCGGTCCAGGCGGGACGGTTGATCAGAAAGCCGCCACCTTCCGTTCGCTCAATCATCGTACGCACAAGCTCGCCGGTTCTGCTTCGATGGATCAACATCCAGAAGCCCTCTGATTTCTCGATGGTGAACATGCCTGGGCGGTACAGGTGCCGGAGGAGTGATTCCTGTGTTCTCTGAATGACTGGAGTGGGTATTTCCAGGCTGATGTCGGCATACAAGGTGTCAAAGTCTCCACGCATCGGCGGTGGTGGCGGCTGAACGTCACGGCCCACCTCGATGCCATGGTCTATCTCGATGTGCAGACTCTGGTCAGGACTGACCTCTTCGATCCGCAAACCGATACCCCCCTCCATTTCGCTGATGCCAGCAATGCCCCTGAACGTGTTGGTGTTTTCCTGGTCGGTCAGCACCATCCATTTTCCTGGGCTGTAGGCTTCGTTGGCCTGGATGATCGTGTGAGTGAGGTAGTTTTTGATAGATTGTTGCGACAGGGTGCCAAAGGATGCGCCTTCGTAACGATAGCTTGCCAGGCAATCAGTGGCCTGGATTCGAATGCCGTACTGTTGGGCCGTACGGACAACTTCCAGTGGTGTGAACTGCCCGGCAGGATCGCTCTTAAGTTGTTTCAAATACAGTCCCAGCATGCCTTCCATTTTCCCGGTTTCTGCGAAATTGTTCAGGTCGACTTGACTGAAGTCGTTAAGCAAACGGTGCATGTAGATCGTCTTGACGCCTTGTTTCGCCAGTATCGGCATGTTTTCGATAAGGAACCGCATACTCGCAATGCGATCCTGACTTTCACCGACTACTAACCCGGGCGCGGTATCGAATATTTTCTCAATGAGTTCCGGGACAGTCGTGGCTGGGGTGATGACGGGCTGTACCGGCCGTGCTGGCAATGAGGCGAAAAAGTTTCTTGGAGAGTGGAATGTGCGCGCATCTCTTATCAGGGCCGTGCGCCGTGCGGCGATGTATTCTTCGTACGAAGTCACCCCTTTCAAGGTCCCATCGGGAAGGGTGACGAGTTTGACGTGCGTTTCTTTTTCGCCCAGTGCAATTTGGGTCATTGAACGTCCGTTAGGAGCATCGTATTTCGTCAGGTGTCGGAACAACTCAGCCGGTGGCCGGGCTTGGGTGGTTCCCGTGGAGGATCCGGGAACGGGGTCGACGAGGTCCTTGCCGCCGCCCTTTAGCCCGCTTTTCGGCACCAGTTCCCATTCACCCTCGGCATTCAGGCGTACAGGCATGGAACCTGAAGACGCGAGAGGCTTTTCCGGATCAATGATCGCCCACGTGCCGCCACCGTTGATGTCGGCTTCATAACGCACGTAGTAAGCCTGGTCTTTCATCAGGATGGCGGTGGAAGGGTTTGAGTCCAGCGAGTAGATGCCCTGGAATTTTCCACTCGTGGCCAGAGGCGTCTGGCTTTCCAGGATTTCATTGCTCTGCCAATGCTCGGGCACTTCTAACGCTTGCCCGGAATCTTTGGGCAGGGGAGTGAACTCCTCAAGCTGACGGATTACTCCCTGAGCATCATCGGACGCTTGTGTGCCGACAGGTTCATCCGGATGTCCGGCCGCCCTCAGATCTGCCATCTCAGCCGCTTCGGCTGCATCGACCGAAGCTCCCACGTCCTCCAATACACGGACTTCCTTGAGCAGCGGAATGTTGAAAAGGGCATTGATGCCGTCGAGCACCGCGCCAATGACGCCGGCCTTGCGTTCCTCCGCCGTTTTGCCATTGACCGCTTTGTCGATGTTCAAACCCATCGCGGCGATGCTGGCCCCGATCACCGGCAACGCGATTGGCCAGCCCAGAACGGTCAATGGCCCAAACACATGCAGGCCGGCAGTCAGGTAGCCCAGCCAAAGCTGTTTGCGCATCTGCCCATGGGTCACCAGTGTCAGGTCAGCCTCTTCCAGCATCGTGCTCTGGACCGCCCGGCTCTGCCAGGTGAAGGCATCGCCGTCGATGGTGATGTCTTTTTGATTGATCAAGTGGTGGTCGTACTTGCCCCAGGTGCCGACCAGCTGGTTCATCAGCGGGGTGATGGTGTCGTGGACTTCTTTACGGACCGACAGCGGGAAATGGGTCATGAACTCGGTGCGTGGCTGCTCCTCATTCATTTGCAGCAGGATCCACCAGTGCATGTCCGTCAGTGTCGGATGCACGTGGAAGGGCTGCGCGGCGCCGGGGACGTAGGTGATCTGCCGACCCTTTTGGTCAACGATGCGCAGAATATCGGTGGCGGCATGCCCTGCGACATCCAGGGCGCAGACACGAAGATCCGAAGGCGAGGAGGTTTGCGACTGCAGGCTCGCCAAGGTGATTGGCCATACTGCGCCACCGACGACGGCCCTTACGACGGTCTGGAAATCCTCCTCTTCAAGTTGACCGTTTTGCCTCGCCTCGACGGCTTTGCTGAAGTAGTTACATTTGGCCAGGGCCCGGAAGTCATCGAAATGAGTCGTCCAGAAAGCGTTCAGTTTGTTCAGATAACGTTCACTGAGGTTCATCTCCCACAGATCCGTCAGGACCTTGCTGGGGTACATCCGCACTTCGTTTGTTTCATTGAAAATACTGGCGTTTGCATCCGCAGTGTAAAACCCGCCATTACTGTTCAGTTCGAGGGCGTCGTCTTGATCGGTCACGCGGTAGCCATGGATGACCAGTTGCGTCAGGGTCAATGATTCGCAGGGTTTTGGGGCGTGCTCCCAACTCAGGAAGGTCTTGGTGCTGCTGGCCGAAACGTTGTCGAACCGATGCCACCAGACCTGATCCGGGTCCATGTCGGTGATACCGTATTTTTTCAGGATTTCGCTGGCCACCCCATGGGCTTCTTCTTTCAAGCCCGGGCAGGCTGTCACGACGACGGGGGCAATTGTTTTCAGCTGCTCCTTGTCGGCCGCATTGGGTAACGTTTCAGTATTCTGATCAACAGGCATGCTCTCGCTCCTTGAGAAATGGGCCGTGAGGATTACCCATTTGCTCAAGGCAAGTGCACTACATAGTTATGCCCACATGCATTTCGTGACCGTGTAGGGTCAGCGCCGTGCCACATCCGAAAAGTAGAATTTGTCGAGGGTGTGCCGTGATTCGGTGTACTCGAACTGGCGACCGTCCTGCAGGAAGGTCTGGTTGCTGACCACGATCACATGGCTCTGGCCGTCGAGGTCCAGGTGGTGCTGGTCGTCCTTGCTCCGAGGCACCGCTTCGATGGTGCGCTGGGCGTAGGCGATTTGCAGTTGCAGAGTCTGTTCGATGAAGGCGTAGATCGACTGCTCGGCGATGTCGCGGGACAGGCCGGGAATCACGTCGCTGACGAAATGGTTGATGTCGAGGATCACGCGTTTCCCATCGATCCGCCGCACTCGCTTGATCCGCGTGATCAGGCTGCCTTCTTCAGCCTTGATGTGTTCGAGCAGGGCGCCTTCGAGGGGGATCTGGGTGAATTCGACCACCTCGGTGCTGACGTCATTGCCCAGTCGCGGATACGTCTCCTGGAAGCTGACGATGCCGCCCAACTGGAATTCGATCGGGTTGGTCGACAGCACGAAGGTGCCTTTACCGTGGACTTTCTGGGCGAAACCGCGCTCCTGCAATTGCTCGATGGCCTTGCGCACGGTGCCGCGGCTGGCTTGATAGCTGTCCATCAATTCGGTTTCGGAAGGCAACCGGGCGCCTTGTTCCAGACGTTCGGTGGTGATGCTGGCAAGCAGATCGCTGTAGATCTGGTTGTATTTACTCATGGGGATGGCTCTGTGCCGCGATGTACTCAAGGTTTCGAACCTTAAGGGCAGGGTAGGGGTTTGTCCATGCGGGTTTAGGTTTCATCGTTCCGGGAGGTAGGAAAAATCGCCGACTGTCGGGTTGGAGGTAAACAAAATCAAACTCGTCTGTACGAGTTGTTGCTTTAACTCGTACAGACGAGTACTTTTCGCTTCGGCGTGCTGCCAAAAACAAAAAACTACAGCGGAAGAAAAGCATGAGCCACGATTATTCGAACATCGCCAGCGAGCTGCTGCAAAGCCTCGGTGGCAGCGACAACCTTGAGCAGGCCGCGCACTGCGTCACACGTCTGCGCCTGGCCCTCAAGGACCCGAGCCTGGTCAACAGCGCCACGCTGAATCAGATTGATCTCGTGAAAGGTTCGTTCTTCACCGGTGGCTTGTTCCAGGTGGTCATCGGCCCCGGCGAGGTTGAAAAGGTCTACGCCGAACTGCGCCGTCAAACCGGTTTGGCCGCTTCAACCATCGCCGACGTTAAACAAAAAAGCGCCGACAAGATAAACGCCATGCAGCGTCTGGTGCGGGTGTTTTCCGATGTGTTCATGCCGATCCTGCCGGCGTTGATCATTGCGGGGCTGTTGATGGGCATCAACAACCTGATCGGCGCGAAAGGCATGTTCATCGAGGGCCAGACCCTGCTGGACGCCTACCCTAAACTTGACGGGCTCTGGAGCCTGATCAACCTCATGGCCAACACCTCGTTTGTGTTCCTGCCGGCGCTGGTGGGCTGGTCGGCGGCCAAGCGGTTTGGCGGCAGCGAAATCCTCGGCATCGTGTTGGGCCTTATGCTGGTGCATCCCGATCTGCTCAACGCCTGGAACTACGGCAAGGCAGTCGCGGGTCTCGACGGCCAGAGCCTTCCGTACTTCGACATCCTCGGTTTGTTCCAGATTGAAAAGGTCGGTTATCAGGGCCAGATTTTGCCGATCCTGCTGGCGGCCTACGTCATGAGCGTCATCGAGAAATGGCTGCGGGCTCGGGTGCCGAACGCGGTGCAATTGCTGGTGGTGCCGATTACCACCATCGTGGTCACCGGCGTGCTGGCACTGGCCGTGATTGGCCCGGTGACCCGGCATCTGGGCATTCTCATCACCGAAGGCGTGGTGACCCTGTTTGACTTGGCACCGATGGTCGGTGGCGCGATTTTCGGTTTGCTCTACGCGCCGCTGGTGATCACCGGCATGCACCACATGTTCCTCGCGGTCGACTTGCAACTGATCTCCACCCAGGGCGGCACGTTCATCTGGCCGATGATCGTCATGTCCAACCTCGCTCAGGGCAGCGCGGCATTGGCGGTGTTCTACATGACCCGCAATGTGCGCGACAAAAGCATGGCCTCGACCTCGGCGATTTCTGCTTATTTCGGCATCACCGAGCCGGCGATGTTCGGGGTCAACCTGCGCTACAAGTTTCCGTTCTATGCGGCCCTGACCGGCTCAGCCCTCGGGTGCATCTTCCTGTCGCTGAACAAGGTCCAGGCCTCGGCCATCGGTGTCGGTGGCTTGCCCGGTTTCATCTCGATCATTCCGCAGTTCATCCCGATGTTCGTGATCGGGATGGTCATCGCCATGGTTGTGCCGTTTGTTCTGACCTGCGGGTTGAGCATGAAGATTGTCCGGCCTGGATATCGGGTTGCCTGACAGATCGCTACCGCGATCAGGCCCTTAGGGCCGGTACCAAAATTATTGAAGGAATAGCGCCATGCAAGACTGGCAACGTTCGGTGATCTACCAGATCTACCCGAAGAGTTTTCACAGCCACGCCGGCAACCCCACGGGTGATTTGCTCGGCGTCGTGGCCAAGCTCGATTACCTGCACTGGCTGGGTGTCGATTGCCTGTGGATCACGCCGTTCCTGCGTTCACCCCAGCGCGACAACGGTTACGACATCAGCGATTACTACGCCATCGACCCGAGCTACGGGACCATGGCCGATTGCGAATTGCTGATCGCCGAGGCCGGCAAGCGCGGGATCAAGCTGATGCTCGACATCGTGGTCAACCACACCTCGATCGAACACACCTGGTTCCAGCAGGCTCGCAGCAGCCTCGACAACCCGTACCGAGACTTCTACATCTGGCGCGATCATCCAAACAACTGGGAATCCAAGTTCGGCGGTTCGGCGTGGGAATACGAGGCGCAGACTGGTCAGTACTTCCTGCACCTGTTCGATCACACCCAGGCCGACCTGAATTGGGACAACCCGAAGGTCCGCGCCGAAGTCTTCAAAATGATGCGTTTCTGGCGCGATAAAGGCGTGGGCGGTTTCCGTCTGGATGTGATCAACCTGATCTCCAAACCGGCGGATTTCCCCGAGGACAACTCCGACGGTCGACGCTTCTACACCGACGGCCCGAACGTGCATGAGTACTTGCAGCAAATGCACCGCGAAGTCTTCGAAGGTCACGACCTGATCAACGTCGGCGAGATGTCCTCCACCAGCCTGGAACACTGCATTCGCTACTCGAAACCGGATTCGAAAGAACTGTCGATGACCTTCAACTTCCATCACCTGAAGGTCGATTACCCGAACCTGCAGAAGTGGATTCGCGCTGACTTCGACTTCCTCCAGCTCAAGCGCATTCTGTCCGACTGGCAGACCGGCATGCAGGCTGGCGGTGGCTGGAATGCGCTGTTCTGGTGTAACCACGACCAGCCACGAGTGGTCTCGCGTTTCGGCAACGACGGTGAATATCGGGTGATCTCGGCGAAGATGCTTGGCACCGCGCTGCACTTCCTTCAGGGCACGCCGTTTGTGTACCAGGGCGAAGAACTGGGCATGACCAATCCGGGGTTTGATCACATCGATCAGTACCGTGATGTCGAGACGTTGAACATCTTCCGGCTCAAGCGCGAGGCGGGAGCCAATGATGCCGAGAACATGGCGGCGATCATGCAGAAGTCTCGGGACAACGGCCGTACGCCGATGCACTGGAACGCCGAGCCGAACGCAGGATTCAGCGCCGCAGAACCCTGGATTGGCGTGCCGGCCAACGCTGCGCAGATCAACGTCGCCACTCAGTTCGAAGACCCGGACTCCGTGCTGCATCACTACCGTCAGCTAATTGCCCTGCGCCGCAGCGAAGCGCTGATGTCTGATGGCGTCTACCGGCAATTGTTGCCGGAGCACACGCAACTCTGGGCGTATGTGCGTGAAGGTGACGGTGAGCGTTTGCTGGTTCTGAGTAACTTCTATGGCATGCCGTGCGAAGTGGAACTGCCGGATGAAGTGATCAGTGACGAGATGGCTCAACGCTTGGTCATCAGCAACTACCCGGACTGTCCGCCGCGAAACCGGCAGATTCTTTTAAGGCCGTATGAGTCATTCGTTGTGCACCTGACCGACTGACCAGCCACTAAAAAAACAACGATTCAAAAAAACACGCAGAACGCTGCGCGGGGGAGTTTTGCGCGTCGATTTTGCGGAACAACACAATAAAAATAATGGGGTGGTTCTTGAAAACAACAATAAATCGCAGCCTTGTCGCTGCGAGCGTTTGCCTGGCGTTGCCGTTGTCGGCGCAGGCCATGGAATTCGGTGGGTACTTGCGCAGCGGCGTCGGGACATCGGTCAACAGTGGTAAACAGCAGTGTTTCCAACTGCCCGGAGCGCAGACCAAATACCGCTTGGGCAACGAATGTGAGCAGTACGCCGAACTCGAACTACGCCAGGATTTGTACACTCTGGACGACGGTTCGGTGCTGAGCGTCGACGGCATGGCTTCGCTGTATAACCAGTACGACAAGGACCTGACGTTCAACGGCGATAACGGCTCGGTGCGCATGCCGCAGATGTACGCGCAGTGGTCGAACATGCCCCGCCTCAACGGCGGTTCACTGTGGGCCGGCCGGCGTTACTACAAACGGAACGACATCCACATTTCCGACTTCTACTACTGGAACCAGAGCGCCACGGGCGGTGGTATCGAGGATGTGCTGATCGGCGATCTGAAGTACAGCTACGCCTTTTCGCGCAAGGACAACCTGTACCAGAAGGACTACATCAATCGGCACGATTTCAACGTCGCCGGTTTCCACACAAACCCCGGTGGTGAGCTGGAACTCGGGCTGAGCTACATCGACAAACCCGACAGCCGCAATGCACAGCACGGCTGGGCAATCACCGCTCAGCATGTGCAAAAAGGCTTTCTGGGCGGCAAGAACAAACTGGCCTTCCAGTACGGCGAAGGCCCCGGCACCGGATTGGGTTATACCGGTAACGTAAAGCTGGATGACAGCAACAAAAGTTACCGGGTGGTGGAGTTCTTCGACTGGCAAGTGACGCCACGATTTGGCGGGCAAGTCGAGGCGGTTTACCAGAAAGACATTCGTCCGGACGGTGCCGATCAGAACTGGATGTCCTTGGGGATTCGCCCGGCGTACGCGATCTCCGAGCAGTTCAAACTGGTGACCGAACTGGGTCACGATCAGGTCGACGCCACGGGCGGCACACGCAAGCTGAGCAAGTTCACCTTCGCCCCGACGTGGTCGCCCAAAGGCCCGGAATTCTGGGCTCGGCCCGAGGTGCGTCTGTATTACACCTATGCCAGCTGGAACGAGGCGGCGAAACGGGCGGCCAATGAGCTGGCGGCGGGTTCGGCGTTGTCCGATACCGGCGCCTTCGGCACGGCTCGGCACGGTGCGAATGTCGGATTGCAGGTCGAGTATTGGTGGAAATAAGCGATGCTGTCGGGGCCTCGCGCTCCATCGGCACTTCAAAGAACAAAACAGCAGGTGACGTCATGGCCACATCCCAACAATTGCAACTGCACGCCCCCCTGTCCGGCGTATTGATGCCACTGGACCTCGTACCTGATCCGGTGTTTTCCAGCCGGGTCATCGGCGATGGCCTGTGCATCGATCCGACCTCAACGACCTTGTGCGCGCCGCTGGCAGGGGTTGTCAGCAATGTGCAGGCAAGTGGGCATGCGGTCAGCATCACCGGCGAAAATGGCGTGCAGGTGTTGCTGCACATCGGCCTCGACACGGTGAACCTGGCAGGGAAGGGGTTTACGCAGCTGGTGGAGGAGGGCCAGCAGGTTGACGTTGGGCAGTCGTTGATCGAGTTCGATGCCGATTTTGTTGCATTAAATGCCCGCAGCCTGCTGACGTTGATGCTGGTGGTCAGCGGGGAGCCGTTCACCTGGCTGACGCCGGAAACGGGTCTGGTAGACAGTGGCCAGCCGCTACTGAGTTTGAACCCTGTCGAGCAAACAGCGGATGCGCCGGTACCGGAGGATGAGGCACTGTTTTCCAAACCGCTGACACTGGCCAACCCGAACGGATTGCACGCCCGTCCGGCAGCGGTGTTCGCACAAGCGGCGAAAGGTTTTTCGGCGAGCATTTACCTGCATAAAAAGCAGGAGAGCGCGAACGCGAAATCCTTGGTGGCGATCATGGCGTTGCAGACGGCTCACGGTGACGTTTTGCAAGTCAGCGCGGCGGGCCCGGACGCTGAAGCGGCGATCAAGTCGCTGGCCGATCTTTTGGTGAGTGGATGCGGTGAAACGGTGGTGGCCTCGGCGCAGGTCGAGGTGAATGTGATCGAGGCTTCATCGCTGCCGGTGCTGCGCGGGGTTTGCGCATCGCCCGGATCGGCGTTTGGTCACGTGGTGCAGATAGCCGAGCAAAACCTGGAAGTGAATGAACTGGGCGCCACACCGCAGGTTGAACGCGATCATCTGTCCCGCGCCCTGGCCGAGGCGCTGGTGGCCTTGCAACAATTGCGCGACAACGCCATTGGTGACGCGCAGGCAGACATCTTCAAGGCACATCAGGAACTGCTCGAAGACCCGGGTTTGCTGGACATGGCTCACGTGCTGATCCACGAAGGCAAAAGCGCCGGGTTTGCCTGGCGCGCGGCCACCGAGTCGACAGCCACTTTGTTCAAAAACCTTGGTAATGCCTTGCTCGCGGAGCGGGCAGCGGACTTGGCCGATGTGGGCCAGCGGGTGCTCAAGCTGATCCTCGGCGTACGGGATCAGGCGATGGAGCTACCTGAAGGGGCGATCCTGATTGCCGAACAACTGACGCCGTCACAAACCGCCGGGCTTGATACCCGCAAGGTGCTGGGTTTCGCCACGGTCGGCGGCGGCGCCACCAGCCACGTCGCGATCCTCGCCCGGGCGTTCGGTTTGCCGGCCATCTGCGGGCTGCCTGTGCAAGTGCTGGCGCTGGTCAACGGAACCCAGGTGTTGCTAGACGCCGACAAGGGCGAGTTGCAACTGGATCCGGATCTGCAGGCCATCGAACAGCTGCAAGCCAGGCGGCAGCTTCAACAGCAACGCCAGCAGCATGAGTTGGCGCACGCAACGTTGGCCGCCTGTACCCGCGATGGTCATCATTTTGAAGTGACGGCCAACATCGCGTCGTTGGCTGAAGCCGAACAGGCCATGGCGCTGGGAGGCGAGGGCGTCGGGTTGTTGCGCTCGGAGTTTCTTTATCTGGATCGCAATCATGCGCCGAGCCACGACGAGCAGGCGTCCACCTACAGCGCCATCGCCAGGGCGCTCGGGCCGATGCGTAATCTGGTGGTGCGCACGCTGGACGTCGGCGGCGACAAACCGCTGGCCTACGTGCCGATGGACAGCGAAACCAATCCATTCCTGGGGCTGCGCGGGATTCGTTTGTGCCTGGAGCGTCCGCAGCTGTTGCGCGATCAGTTCAAGGCCATCCTGAGCAGCGCCGGGTTGGTCCGGCTGCACATCATGCTGCCGATGGTCACGCAACTTTCGGAGTTGCGTCTGGCCCGGCAACTGCTGGAAGAAGAGGCGCTTGCGTTGGGGCTCACCGAGTTGCCGAAACTGGGGATCATGATTGAAGTGCCGGCCGCGGCGCTGATGGCTGACCTGTTTGCGCCCGAGGTGGATTTCTTCTCCATTGGCACTAACGACCTCACCCAATACACCCTGGCCATGGACCGCGATCACCCGCGTCTGGCCAGTCAGGCCGACAGCTTTCATCCGGCGGTTCTGCGGTTGATTGCCAGCACCGTGAAGGCCGCGCACGCCCATGGCAAATGGGTCGGGGTGTGTGGCGCCATGGCCTCCGAGACACTGGCCGTGCCGCTATTGCTGGGGCTTGGAGTGGATGAGCTGTCAGTGAGTGTGCCGTTGATTCCGGCCATCAAGTCGGCCGTTCGCGAAGTGGACCTGGTGGACTGCCAGGCCATCGCCCAGCAAGTGCTGGGCCTGGAAAGTGCCGGACAGGTGCGCGAGGCGTTGCGGCTGTATCACGAGGCGACGGTCAATACTTCACTGGTTCTGGAGAACTGAACATGTTCGAGAAAATGCAGCGAGCGTTCTGGAAAGCGTTGACGCCGGATCTGGTGGTGGATGAGCCGAAGGTGGTTGCTCAACCTGTTTCCGGGCTGGCTCCGGATGTTGTCGCCGCGCTGGGTGGTGTGGATAACCTCAAGTCGCAGCAGCCTGTGGCGCTGACCCGGGTTCGCGTTGAGTTGCGGGATGTGGCGCGGATAGATCGGCAGGCTTTGAGTGTGACCGGTGTGCCGGGCGTGATGATGCTGGATGACGGAGTGGTGCATTTGATCACCGGCCTCCAGCCATAACCGGAACCCTGTGGCGAGGGAGCTTGCTCCCGCTGGGTCGCGAAGCGGCCCCAAAACCTGTAATCGCATTCCATCTGACACTCCGCGATGAATGGTTTACGACTGCTTCGCAGCCGAGCGGGAGCAAGCTCCCTCGCCACAGGTGCTTTGCCAGCACGGATATCCCTGTGTCCCATTGCCGCCCCACCCTTACTGTTTCTCAACCGCAGGTGTATCGTATTCGCCTTTTACAGGCCCTCGGGCCTGTCGCTGATACGTGAGGTAGTTGAGTTCATGTCCTTTACCCGTCGCCAAATTCTCGGTGGCCTGGCCGGTCTTGTTGTCGTTGGAGTCGGAGCGGGGGGCGCGTCGAGGTACTGGCTGGGCAAGATGGCCGACGCTGACGCCGGCCATGACTATGAGCTGATCGCGGCACCGCTGGACGTCGAGCTGGTCGCCGGGCACAAGACCGAGGCCTGGGCGTTCGGTCCGTCAGCGCCGGGCACTGAACTGCGGGTTCGTCAGGGCGAATGGCTGCGGGTGCGCTTCATCAATCATCTGCCGGTGGCGACCACTATTCACTGGCACGGCATCCGCCTGCCACTGGAAATGGACGGCGTGCCCTACGTATCGCAGCTACCGGTATTGCCGGGCGAATACTTCGACTACAAATTCCGCGTGCCGGACGCCGGCAGCTACTGGTATCACCCGCACGTGAACAGCAGCGAAGAACTCGGTCGCGGCCTTGTCGGCCCGCTGATCATCGAAGAGCGCGAGCCCACCGGTTTCAAGTACGAGAAAACCCTGAGCCTCAAGAGCTGGCACGTCGATGAAGAGGGCGCTTTCGTAGCCTTCAGCATTCCTCGCGAAGCCGCCCGTGGTGGCACTGCGGGGCGTCTGTCGACCATCAACGGTGTCTCGCAAGCGGTGATCGACTTGCCCGCTGGGCAAATCACCCGCGTACGCTTGCTCAACCTCGACAACACGCTGACGTATCGCCTCAACATTCCCGGCGTCGAAGCGCAGATCTACGCGCTGGACGGCAATCCCGTGGCGCCGCGCCCAATGGGCAAGGAATACTGGCTCGGCCCGGGCATGCGCATTTGCCTGGCGATCAAGGCGCCGCCCGCCGGCGAAGAATTGGCCCTGCGCAACGGCCCGGTTCGCCTGGGCACGTTCCGCTCGGTGGCGAACACTGAGGCCCCCACCGTATGGCCGCCCGCGCTGCCGGCCAACCCGGTGGCCGAGCCGGACCTGGCCAATGCCGAGAAACTCAACTTCAATTTCGAATGGGTGGGCTCGGTGTCAGTCAACGTCGACAACGGCAAGCCGCCCAGCCTGTGGCAGATTAACGGCAAGGCCTGGGACATCACGGACAAGACCTGCGCCGACCGCCCGATTGCCAAGCTCGAGAAGGGCAAGAGCTACATTTTCGAATTGAAGAACATGACTCAGTATCAGCACCCGATTCATCTGCACGGCATGAGTTTCAAGGTCATCGCCTCGAACCGGCACAAGGTCATCCCGTACTTCACCGACACCTACCTGTTGGGCAAGAACGAGCGCGCGCAAGTCGCGTTGGTGGCGGATAACCCCGGCGTGTGGATGTTCCATTGCCATGTGATCGACCACATGGAAACCGGCCTGATGGCCGCCATCGAGGTGGCCTGATGCGTCAGATACGTCCCGCCGCGATCATCGACCGCAGCCGCGACCGCGACTTCATGCGCGAAGCACTGGCCCTGGCCGCACAAGGCGCGGCGCTGGGTGAAGTGCCCGTGGGCGCGGTGCTGGTGCAAGACGGCGAGATCATCGGTCGAGGCTTCAACTGCCCGATCAGCGGCCACGACCCGAGTGCTCATGCCGAGATGGTCGCGATCCGCGCTGCGGCGTTGGCGGCCAGCAACTATCGCCTGCCGGGGAGCACGCTGTACGTGACCCTTGAGCCGTGCAGCATGTGCGCCGGGCTGATCGTGCATTCGCGGATTGCGCGGGTGGTGTATGGCGCATTGGAGCCGAAAGCGGGGATCGTGCAGAGTCAGGGGCAGTTTTTTACCCAGGGCTTTTTGAATCACCGGGTGCTTTATGAGGGCGGGGTGTTGGCGGAGGAGTGCGGCGCGGTGCTCAGTGAGTTCTTCAAGGCCCGCCGCGCGAAACCAACAGACTGAACACCGTCCCAATGTGGGAGCGAGCTTGCTCGCGATGGCGGACTGACATTCAACATCTTCGTTGACTGAAAAGGCCTCATCGCGAGCAAGCTCGCTCCCACAGGTTTTTCTGGTGTCTGGAAACTTTTGTGTTTATTTACGGGCAACGATGACGGCCCGCATCGGCGCCGGCAGCCCTTCAACTGTCTTGCTGTGATCCTCGGGATCCAGGAAATCGCTGAGCGACTGAAACTTCATCCACTCCGTCCCGCGCTGTTCCTCGACCGTGGTCACGCTCACGTCGACACAACGAACATCCGTGAACCCGGCACGCCGTAACCACAACTCCAGCGCCGGCACCGATGGCAAGAACCACACGTTACGCATCTGCGCATAGCGGTCTTCCGGTACCAGCACCTGTTGCTGATCGCCTTCGATCACCAGCGTCTCCAGCACCAGTTCACCGCCCTTGACCAGGCAATCCTTCAGCGCCAGCAAATGCTCGATCGGCGAACGACGGTGGTAGAACACGCCCATGGAAAACACCGTATCGAAGCCTTCCATGTTCGGCGGCAGGTCTTCGAAAGGGAAGGGCAGGTGCCAGGCGTTGGGTTCTGACAAGTAACGCTGCACCGCCTGGAACTGGCAGAAGAACAGCCAGTTCGGATCGACTCCGATCACGCTGTCCGCGCCGGCACCGAGCATGCGCCACATGTAGTAACCGTTGCCGCAACCGACATCGAGGATGCGTTTACCCTTCAGATCAAGGTGCGGAGCCACCCGCGACCACTTCCAGTCCGAGCGCCATTCCGTGTCGACATGCACACCAAACAGATCAAACGGCCCTTTGCGCCACGGCGACAAACCCATCAGCGCGGTACGCATTTGCGCACGGGTCTCAACGTCGCAATCGGTGTCCAGCATCAGACCATTGAGCAAATCGATTTCGCTCGGTTGTATCTTCGGCAAAGCGTCCAGCGCACTTTGCCAGCGTTCCAGGTCGCCATGACCCTTTTCCATTTTCTTGTCGAGTTGTGCTTGCAGGGTGTTGGCCCATTCGGCCAGCGGGGTGCCAGCCAGACGGCGGGCGAGGGGGGACAGATCAATCATGGCAAGGCAATCAACGAGGCGAAGTTAAGACACTGGAACCACGGCACGACTTTCGAGAACCCGGCAGCCAACAGGCGCTCGCGGTGTTCTTCGAGGCTGTCGGGCTTCATGACGTTTTCGATGGCGCTGCGCTTCTGGGCGATTTCCAGTTCGCTGTAACCGTTGGCGCGTTTGAACGCGACATGCAAGTCAGTGAGCAGCGCGTGTTCTTCGAGGTCGTTGAAGCGCAGCTTCTCCGAAAGGATCAACGCGCCGCCGGGCAGCAGCGATTGGCGGATACGCGAGAGCAACGCGGTGCGCTGGTCCGGGGCGATGAATTGCAGGGTGAAGTTCAGCGCCACCACCGAGGCTGGCTGGAAGTCGAGGGCGAGGATGTCGCCTTCGATCACCTCTACAGGCAGCAACTCCTGGAACATTGAGTCCTGACCGTTGAGGTATTCGCGGCAGCGTTCGACCATCGCCGCGGAGTTATCCACGGCGATGACGCGGCAACCGTCGGTGCGCACGTGACGGCGCAACGCTTGCGTCACGGCGCCCAGGGACGAGCCGAGGTCGTAGAGCACGCTGTTGGGCTGAGCGAATTGCGCGGCGAGCACGCCGAGGTTCTCAACGATGGTCGGATAACCCGGCACCGAGCGCTTGATCATGTCCGGGAACACCCGCACCACGTCCTCGTTAAAGGCGAAGTCAGGCACCTGGGCCAAAGGCTGGGCGAAAAGGCGATCGGGGTCTTTGCTCACGGCGGTTCCGGCGGCATTGGTGGAAAAGGCCGGCATTTTAGCCAAATTGACGGGGGGATGCGCGGGTTGTCTGATAAACCGTGTCTGGAGTGAACGCAGGGCAGGAGGGCCTGGCTGACGACAATGCATCGTCTAGTCTGGAACCGCGTGCGTATAAAGCATGTTGGATGGCTCAGCCCTTAGATTTGGGGATAAGCCATACACTGTCGGCATATATAAAAAGTTTATGGTTAATCGATAAAAATGCGGCTATCGAACGACCCCGCAATTTTAAGTTGTGACCCTTTTTGGGATTTTCCTTTGAAATCGAACGTGGCCACGTAATGCCGATTGTCGGGGTCGACGATTATATTCATGGTGCCGAGTTCCGCCCTGAAAGTTAAGGTTCCTCGCGTGGTGTGCTCTTCGTAGGATACTTCATGGACAAGTGGGGATGTGCCATCAAGCGCGTAGCTTCCTGTCTGGATGTTGCAATCCAACAGAAACCTGAAGGACTTGGCGTTTTTACGGGTTCGCCAGTTTGCATGGGTCGTTAATAAAAATAATTTTCCATCTGTCACGTACTCCATCTCTTGGCCATAGAACTTTACCCGGCCAAGGATTGTGGCTTCTGTTTCTCCACTGATGAACGTGCTTGTGTCTACAGTATCGTTTGAGTTTAGTTGCTGAGTCATGAGTCTTTCCTTGAGTGAAAAATTAAATTCAACCCATGGAGAATACAAACGTGTTTGGGGGAGCGCCTACTGTCAGAACTGACAGGTGTCTATATTTGTTGGATATAACGCATTCGATTAATACTTGTTTTCTGTACTCGATAAAGGCGCAGCTTCTCGGGAAAACGCCGAGGCTGTAATCCCCCACTGTCCAAACCAATAGCTGAGGATGATCACATAAGGCGCCGCATCGAACGGCACCACAAAGCGACTGATGCCAATCACGCTATCAGAAAACACAAACGCCACCGCACCGGCCGCCGCCAGCAGCGCCGAGCGTTTGGGCACTTCGGTCCCGAGCCGGGCGAGCGCCCGCCAGAGCATTGCGCTGATGGCCAAGCCGTAAATAATTACCGGAATCAGCAATGGGCCCAGTCCGTGGGAAATCAAAATCCCCAACAGCACCGCGCCAACACCCAAGGCTATCAGCAATGGCAACAACGCCAACCGCCGGCAATCGCTCAGGTAAGCCTTCAGATACGCCAAGTGGGCGACCAAAAAAGCCCCCAGACCAAACACAAACAAATCCCCCGGCCATGCCAGCAACACATCGCCGAGCAGGGAGAAGATCAATCCCAGGCTGATCCAGCGCCGGTACTCACTGGGCGGTGCGTCGTGCAACCAGCCGAGCAAGGCCAACACCGGCAACGGTTTGACCAACAGGCAGAGCAGCGCGGCATGCACGCTCAAGCCATACAGAAAGGTCACCGCGCCCATCAGCGCCAGAATCAGCCAGCCCACGATCAGTTAACCGCGATCGCGCAGTCGAAGGTTTTCACGGCCGGCACTTCCGGCGCCCATGGCTGTGAATAGGTCAAACGCAACCGGCCTGTACCGGCGGCAAATGCCTGAAAACGCCAGGTCGAAATCCCGGCACTGCCGACAATCCCGGCGTCTTCCGGATTGCTGTACACCTCGGGGCTCAGCGCATGCAGCACGCCACCGGCCGAATCCTGGATCGCCCAGCGATAACCCGTGGTCGGGTTGCTCGGCAAGGTCACGATCAGGTTCTGTCCGTTGCGCATTTGCACCGGGCATTCGCTTTGTTTTTCCACGGTCAGGTTCTGTTTGGGTTGCGTGGAGCAAGCGGCCAGCAGGGAGAGGGTGAGAGGGACAAACAGGCGAGTGGGGGACATAAGGTCTGTGGCTCCGGCGTTCACGACGAACGGCGAGCATAACTTAAGATGAGACAAAGTGTGACAGCCATACCTGAGGTGGCGTTGTCAGTGCCGACGTCTTCGCGGGCAAGCCCGCTCCCACAGGTTTTTCACTTTCCCTGTGGGAGCGGGCTTGGGGCGCTGGCCATTTTCACACTCGCTCATGGGCCAACCTTCGGTGTAGCGCCTTTCGGTGCGAGGTTCGCCTGCCTGACTATCAAGTAAAGATGTTTCGCTATATGCGCTATGCACTGGTCTGTATTTTACGGAGCATGGATAAAGTCACTTTGTACGGTTATCTCCAAGTCTTCAGTCCATTTTGATAGGTGTTCTTTTCCCCAAAAGTCCGTAAATACTTCCCTGGCCTTCAGTACATATTCGCCGGGGATCACTACCCAGTCCGGTGTTGCCCTCCACGAACCGGCGGTATCAGTTTCAATGCTAGTCGTGTAAGTGCAGCTGGGTAGGGGGCTTATCTTTATTAGCTCAATTTCGATCACGTTTTTGTAAGGGATGGGGTATCCCCGCCCACTGATAGTCTGTTTGATCGGAGGAAGTGACCCACCCCTGGCGGGCTCTACTATTACTGGTCGTTCCAGCAGTTTTTTGTAGAATCTTTTTTCGCTTGGCTCAGACGTTTCGGGAGGCCAATGCCGTTCTTGCCTAACACGAATCCACTGATCCCCAGGTTCTTTAAATGATTCTCCGTGGGGATTGAAACTCCAGTTGGTGTCCTGCTTTACGTCAGTCCCGAAAGTCCAGGCTCCATCCTGAGATGCGCTAAAGAAAATAGAAGCCCCGGGTACACCAATCCCTTTCACTAGCAGATATTCCACGTCCTCTCCCTCTTCTGGACTCGAGATAGCTGGAGGGGCTAATTGCGTTTTTTCTTCCATGATTGCTCACACTTAAATGGGATGAGCAACCGTTCTATCAAAACGGGGAAAGAATCCCACCTGTTAGAAATAACAGTTCCGACAGGCGGTCGTTGTACATAAAGCGAATGATCAAAACAAAATCTTCGCCACATCCGCAAAGCGCTTGGCAAAGTGCACGGTAATCCCTTCCTTCAGGTAATCCGGCAGTTCGTCAAAGCTTCCGCGGTTAGGCTCCGGCAAAATCAATTCAAAGATCTTCTGCCGCCGCGCCGCGATCACTTTTTCACGAACCCCGCCAATCGGCAGTACATGCCCGGTCAGTGTCAGTTCGCCGGTCATGGCCACGCCTTTTTTCGGCGGCTGGTTGCGGGCGAGCGAGAGCAGGGCGCTGGCCATGGTCACGCCGGCGCTCGGGCCGTCTTTCGGGGTGGCGCCTTCCGGGACGTGCAGGTGGACGAAGGCCTCGTCGAAGAATTTCGGATCACCGCCAAACGACTTCAGGTTGGAGCTGACGTAGCTGTAGGCGATTTCCGCTGACTCTTTCATCACGTCGCCCAGTTGCCCGGTGAGTTTGAAGCCACGGTTGAGTGTGTGGATGCGTGTGGCTTCGATCGGCAAGGTTGCGCCGCCCATGCTGGTCCAGGCCAACCCGGTAATAACCCCGGTGCCGGACAGCACTTGTTCGTTGCGGAACACGGGATGGCCGAGTGAGGCTTCGAGGTCTTTCGGGCCGATTTTGATCACCGCTTTCGGCTCGTCGATCAATTTCACCACGGCCTTGCGCACCAGTTTGCCCAGTTCTTTTTCCAGGTGGCGCACCCCGGCTTCACGGGCATAACCGTCGATCAAGGCTTTCAACGCGCTGTCGCTGATGCTCAAGCTGCCCTTGGACACGCCGGCCTTTTCCAGCTGCTTGGGCCACAGGTGACGCTTGGCGATGGCGATTTTTTCTTCGGTGATGTAACCCGACAGGCGAATCACTTCCATCCGGTCCAGTAATGGGCCGGGGATCGAGTCCAGGGTGTTGGCGGTGCAGACGAACAGCACTTTCGACAAATCCAGACGCAGGTCCAGGTAGTGGTCGAGGAATTCGACGTTCTGTTCCGGGTCGAGTGTTTCCAGCAGCGCCGAGGCCGGGTCGCCCTGGTAGCTTTGGCCCATCTTGTCGATCTCGTCGAGCATGATTACCGGGTTCATCACTTCGACGTCTTTCAACGCCTGCACGAGTTTGCCCGGCTGCGCGCCGATGTAGGTGCGGCGATGGCCCTTGATCTCGGCTTCGTCGCGCATGCCGCCGAGGCTGAAGCGGTAGAACGGCCGGCCGAGGGATTCGGCGATGGACTTGCCGACGCTGGTTTTACCCACGCCCGGTGGGCCGACCAGCAAGACGATGGAGCCGCTGATCTCGCCTTTATAGGCACCGACCGCGAGGAATTCGAGGATGCGGTCCTTGATGTCGTCGAGGCCGGCGTGGTGTTTGTCGAGCACCTTGCGCGCGTGTTTGAGGTCGAGTTTGTCCTCGCCGAACACGCCCCACGGCACCGAGGTCGCCCAGTCGAGGTAGTTGCGGGTGACCGCGTACTCCGGTGAGCCGGTCTCGAGGATCGACAGCTTGTTCATTTCTTCTTCGATGCGTTTTTGCGCCTGGGGCGGCAGCACTTTGCCCGTGAGGCGTTGCTCGAACTGTTCGATGTCGGCGCTGCGGTCATCTTTGGTCAGCCCCAGCTCTTGCTGGATGACCTTGAGTTGCTCCTTGAGGAAGAACTCGCGCTGATGCTCGCCGATCTTGCGGTTAACTTCGGCGGAAATCTCTTTCTGCAAGCGCGCAACTTCGACTTCCTTGCGCAGCATCGGCAGGACTTTTTCCATGCGCTTGAGCATGGGCACGCAATCGAGCACTTCTTGCAGCTCGTTGCCGGTGGCAGAGGTCAGGGCGGCGGCGAAGTCGGTCAGGGGTGATGGATCGTTGGGGCTGAAGCGGTTGAGGTAGTTTTTCAGCTCTTCGCTGTACAGCGGGTTGAGCGGCAGCAGTTCCTTGATCGCGTTGATCAGCGCCATGCCGTAGGCCTTGACCTCGTCGGTCGGCTCGGTGGGCTGGTGCGGGTATTCGACTTCCACCAGGTACGGCGGGCGATGGTGCTTGAGCCAGGTGCGGATGCGCACGCGTGTCAGGCCTTGGGCGACGAATTGCAGTTTGCCGTTTTCGCGACTGGCGTGGTGCACCTTGACCAGCGTGCCGTAGAGCGGCAGGGCGGAGGTGTCGAAATGGCGCGGGTCTTCCGGGGGCGTGTCCATGTAGAACAGGGCCAGGGAGTGGTGGTCGGATTTGCTGACCAGGTCGAGGGTTTCGGCCCAGGGTTCTTCATTGACGATGACCGGCAGCACTTGGGCCGGGAAGAACGGGCGGTTGTGGATCGGGATGATGTAGACCTTGTCCGGCAGGTTCTGGCCGGGCAGGGCCAGGCCTTTGCCGGTGGAGTGGTGTTCGGCGTTCTCTGGGTCGGCGTAGTCGCTCGGGTCTTCGGGGAATTCTTGCTGGTCGCTCATGGGGCACCTGCGCAATGGGGTATGGGTCTTAGATGGGGCAGGTGGGGGGTGGTTTCAATGGGGCGGGATATTTCTGGGTGTGTGTTCAGGGTTTGGACAGGTGCTTTTGACTTGGCGGCCTTTGGGCCGACCATGTTGTGGTTGACCGGGTATATATCCATTTCTGCGGTAACGGCGGCTGGCGGTTTCGCCCTTACGGCGACTAACTTTTTTTTCAAACGCCAAAAAAAAGTAAGCAAAAAAAGGCTCGCCCCGAGCGTCCGGCCCCTCGCTTAGGCTCGGCGTTCCTTCGCTCCGGTATCCATCCGGGGACACTGCCCTCCGGTCTGCTTCGCGACGACCTACATGCAGCGTGTTCGACTGCGTCGAACGGCGCTGCGCGCCACTCCCCGGATGAACACCTCCACTCAGCCTCCCGAAGGGGCGGGTGGATCAAGATCAAAAGCTGCAGGCGAGCTAACGCTCGGCCTGTTGAGTGGTGAGAATCAAAGGCTGTACACCGTCCCAATGTGGGAGTGAGCCTGCTCGCGATGGCGGAGTGTCAGACGACTTCAATGCCGGATGTCAGACTGCAATCGCGAGTAGGCTCGCTCCTACAGGGGATTAGCTGTGCGGCTGAGGTTTTGGTACGGCGACGTTATCCAGCATCCGGTTCACCGCCAGTTCCGCCAGCATGACGATCTGTTGAATCGCCATCGCCTTGTGCCGGTGCGGGCCTTCCAGATAGTCCGCGAAATCGCTCGCCATGACACTGGCCTGGGCCAATGATTCGCAGGTGTGGGCCAACAGGTCTTCGTCTTTGATATCCGGGGCAATCACAAACATCGTGCTGGGTTTGCGGGTGGCAGGGGATTTGAGGGCGGCGGGATTGAGGTAGTGATCCAGCGCGCGTTCGGCGGCGTCGTTGAGTTTTTTGGAATCGAGGGATTCGTAGGGGGAAACGTCGTCGGTATGCGGGGGATTCGGGGTTTCTTTGAACATGGTGAAGCTCCATTCGGGGACAGGGAGTTCGCCACGACTGCGACCAAGCAGTTGGGTGGCGAACCGTACGCAGGTTGGTCGACCAGGGAATGGAACCCGGCAGGGCCGAAGCCCTCCCACGCACAGCTCGCCATAAAGCAAGCACGAAAAGTGCGCCATTCTAAACCTGGGCGACCAAACCCGGCCGCTGAATTTGCAGCGACCTCGAAAGCCTATCGTCCGGGCTTCTGACACGACAACCGATAGAACCTGTCGGAATCGTCCTCTAGAACAGCAACGGCTGTAGGACGTTCGCAGTATTTCTCAGGCCAAACTCGGCCAAAAGTGGGAGCGAGCCTGCTCGCGATGGCTGTTTAACATTCAACATCCAGGGCGGCTGACAGTCCGCCATCGCGAGCAGGCTCGCTCCCACATTTGTTCAGTGGTGTGGCAACAAAATTGGCGGCCACAAAAAAGGCGACCCCCTCGCAGGAGTCGCCTTTCCTTTAACTGCCGCTATAACTTATTCCGACAGTTTGTACGCAATCACATAGTCACCCTTCTTAGTACCAAGCGAGCCATGACCGCCAGCCACAACGAGCACGTATTGCTTGCCGTCCTTGCCGGTGTAGGTCATTGGTGTGGTTTGCGCGCCGGCTGGCAGGCGGCCTTCCCACAGTTGCTTGCCGTTTTTCACGTCGTAGGCGCGCAGGTATTGGTCGAGGGTGCCGCTGAGGAAGCCGACGCCACCGGCGGTGGTGAAGGTGCCGCCCAGGCTAGGCACGCCCATGCTCAGCGGGATCGGAACCGGCGAGCTGTCGCGCACGGTGCCGTTCTTGTGCTTCCACAGGACTTTCGACGTGGTCAGGTCGATTGCCGCCACGTAGCCCCAGGCAGGTGCCTGACACGGCAGGCCCATTGGCGAGAGCAGGGCTTCTAGGACGACGCCGTACGGCGCGCCTTTGTTCGGCTGCACGCCTTCGGTTTCACTTTTGCGCGGGCCTTGGGCAGCGATTTCGGCGGCCGGGATCATTTTCGATTTGAACGCCATGTAGCTCGGGTTCACGAAAGCGATCTGACGCACCGGGTCAACCGAGATGCCGCCCCAGTCGAACACGCCGAAGTTACCTGGGTAAACGATCGAACCCTGCAGCGATGGCGGCGTGAACGGGCCGTCGTAGCGCATGGATTTGAAGTCGATCCGGCAGATCAGTTGGTCGAACGGGGTCACGCCCCACATGTCGCGCTCTTGCAGCGGCGGTGGCATCAGGTTGAGGTCGGATTTCGGTTGGGTCGGCGAGGTGCGATCACCTTCGACAGCGCCTTGCGGAACCGGCACTTCATTGATCGGCACGATCGGCTTGCCGGTGCTGCGGTCCAGCACGTAGATGCTGCCTTGCTTGGTGGACACGAGTACCGCTGGCTTCACGCCGTCAGCGGTTTTCAGGTCCATCAGGGTTGGCTGGCCACCGACGTCCATGTCCCACAGGTCATGGTGGGTCAACTGCATGTGCCAGCGCACTTTACCGGTGGCAATGTCCAGTGCGGTCAGGCCGGCGGCGTGCAGTTCCGACTCAGGGGTGCGCGCGCCACCGAACTGGTCCGGGGTCTGGTTGCCCATCGGCAGGTAGAGCATGCCGAGTTTTTCGTCGACGGCGAACATGGACCACATGTTCGGCGAGTTACGGGTGTAGACCTTGCCTTCGGCAATCGGCGTGGTGTCGTCCGGGTTGCCGCTGTCCCAGTTCCACACCAGTTTGCCGGTGTGCACGTCGAACGCGCGGATCACGCCGCTTGGCTCGTCGATGGAAACGTTGTCGGTGACGTGGCCGCCAATCACCACCAGGTCTTTAGTGACCGCTGGAGGTGAGGTGGAGTAGTAACCACCGGCGTTGAAGCCGCCGATGTTGGCGCTCAGGTCGACCTGGCCGCCGTTACCGAAGTCTTCGCACATCTTGCCGGTGTCGGCGTCGAGGGCGATCAGGCGGGTGTCGGCGGTCGGCAGGAAGATCCGGCGTGGGCAGACGGTGCTGACTGGCGCAGGGCTGGCGGCGCCCGTCGGGCTCTGCTCGGACGCGTAAGCGGCGTCATCGTGATAGGTCACGCCACGGCAGGTCATGTGCGCCCAACCCTTGAAGTTCGCCGCGTTTTGCGTGGAGAGCTTCGGATCGAAACGCCAGATTTCCTTGCCAGTGTCCGGGTCAAGGGCGATCACCTGACTGTGCGGCGTGCACACGTACAGCATGCCGTTGACTTTCAGCGGGGTGTTTTCGGCCGTGGTTTCGCCCGGATCGTTCGGCCCTGGCAGGTCGCCGGTGCGATAGGTCCAGGCCGGCACCAGTTTGTTCACGTTTTGCGGCGTGATCTGCGCCAGTGGCGAGTAACGATCGCCATGGGCGCTGCGGCCGTAGGAATTCCAGTCACCGTCGGGCATGGCCGGGGCGGTGTTGGTCATGCCTGGCACGCTGTCGCGGTCGAGTTCGCCTTTGATTTCACCGGGGTTGGTGAACTGGCTGGCCAGGGCAGCAACGCCAGCGAGCACCACCGCCACGCTCAGTGCGCCAGTGCCCATCGGCGCAGGGCCGGTGATCAGCAGCGGACGGCGGAACCACGGCAGCAACATGACGAGGCCCAGCGCAAACAACATCGCCAGACGCGGCACCAGTTGCCACCAATCGAGGCCGACTTCCCACAGGGCCCAAACGGTACTGGCGAACAGCACCAGCGCGTAGAGGCCCAGCGCGGCGCGGCGGGCCAGGATCAGCAGCACGCCGGTCAGCGTCAGGCCGATACCGGCCAGCAGGTAATACAGCGAGCCGCCGAGCATGCTCAGCTTGATCCCGCCGGCCAGCATGGCCAGGCCCATTAGCAGAAGCAGAATACCGAGCAGCGTCGGCAACAGACGGCTTCGACTCAAAGCACCATCAGTGCTCATAGTGTGATTCTCCGTGACGTTTTAAGTAGTCCCGCGCAAGTTCACTGTAGATGACGATCCCGCGTGGGCATGGTTCAGTTGAAAGTGTTGGGTTGACGCAATCCCTGTGGGAGCTGGCTTGCCTGCGATAGCGGTGAGCCAGTCGACATCTGCACTGACTGACACACTGCAATCGCAGGCAAGCCAGCTCCCACAGGGTTTTGTGGTGTTGGTCAGAAGGACGAGGTGATCTTGATCCCGCCAATCAGCGCGTCATCGACCTTGTCCACGCCACCGGGGTGACGGATGTATTGCAGGTTCGGGCGCACGGTCAGCCAATTGGTGACGTGCACGCCGTAATAGAGTTCGGCGCTATATTCGGTGTCCTGGGGCGGCAGGAACGAGGGGTCGTCGTAGTCAAAGACGGCACGGGCCTGATTGGTCGCTTCGGCGTTCTTGCGATAGGCCGGGTTGACGTGCACCCGGGCGAGGGCAAAACCGATGTCGTCCTTGGTGCGAGCATCGAACAGGCCTTTATAGACGACGCCGGCCTGGACGTAGTTGTCGATCGCGTTGGTCTTCTTGTCGTGCATCGTGCCGTTGGCGAACACGCTCAAGCCGCGAGAGTTGTCGCTGGCACGGCTGGTGATTTGCTGTTGCACACCCAGCCAAACACCGTGCTTGCTCGAAGCGCTGCGGTAGGCCTCACCACTCAGGGCTGCCGGCTGACCGTTGCTGTCCTTGTAGGCATCCGTGGCCTTGGCGTTGCTGTAGTAGTAACCGGCGCGGTATTCGCCCGGCAGGCCGTTGAGCTTCGGCGACCACACCAGTTCGACCGGCAAAATCGCGCCTTGGGTACCACTGCCGCTGAGCTTGAAACCGTTGTCGCGATCGAGGTTCGACGGGTTCTGCTCATATGCGCCGACTTGCGCATACAGCTCCGGCGTCAGGTGATATTTGACGCGCATCGCCCACTGGCTGACCGGCCAGTTGTACCAGATGCCACCCACCCAGTTGCCGACCTGCGAACCGCAAAACGCCAGGTTCTGGAAGTCGCAGGGGAAGCTATTGAAGTCCTCACCTTCGCCGAAACGGCCGACCTTGATGTCGAGCTTCTGGTCGAAGAATTTCTGCTGATACCACATCTGCGTCAGGCGCCAGGTTTGCCCACGGCCCCAGACTTCCTGAGCCGAAGTAAAACCACCGACGCGCGGGTCGTTTATCCGGTCGTTGCTGATGTTGTTGCCGTTGCGCTCGGTGATGGTCAGTTGAAACTCAGCGTCGTCCCAGCCGAGGATTTTCTGCAAGTCCAGATGCGTGCCGAAACCAAACTGGTCGCTGTAACGCGCGGTGCGATCGTGATCGTAGCCGCCGTGCAGATTGCTGCCCATTTCGCCGGTGTAATCGACTTTGAAGTCGTAGCCTTTTTCCGAAAGTTCGGTGCGCGTGCCGTTCCAGTCACCGAGCATCCAGGGGGATTCGCTATCGAAAGCGGGGGCGGCCTGGGTGCAGGTAGCGAGGCCAAAAGCGCTGAACCCAGCGATCAGGGTCAGGGTTTTTCGGCTGGCAATAGCGGTGCAGACAGCGCTGTCTCGCGGAGTTGGAAAATCAGGCATAGAGAAGGAATTCTTGATCTTTTTCTGGGGGAGTTAATCGAAAGCGGCACTATGACGCGGGCAGATGAAGCGTTTCAGCTTGACGGGCGCAAGGATAATGTCCTGTTACAAATAGAGAAAGCGCTTTTAGTGACATGATTTATTTCGTATTTGGTAACAGTGCAGGGCAGCGATCTGTTCAAGGTCACCTACATTTACCGGATAGCGCACAGAGCGCTTCCACCCGACCACACCCTCGGCTAAGGTGCGCGGCTTCCCATCCTTACATCGCTCGAAGGCCCGGCATGACCGAACAGAACAACAACCCGCTGCACGGCGTGACGCTGGAGCAAATCCTCAATGCCCTGGTTGAACATTACGAATGGTCGGGGCTGGCCGAGCGCATCGATATCCGCTGTTTCAAGAGTGACCCGAGCATCAAGTCAAGCCTGACGTTCCTGCGCAAAACCCCGTGGGCCCGGGAGAAGGTCGAACATTTGTACGTGAAGCTGATGCGCACCAAGCGCCCGCTCTGAATATGGTCATCCTCTCGACGCCAGGTTCTGCCGCGAGGCGTCGTTTTGTTGCGGTGGGCGCGGTGCTGGGCTGGTCGGGACTGGCCATTCAGCTGTACCTGATTCTCTACTCACGGTGGACGCTGGAAGCCAGTTTGCTGGGTGGGCTGCTAAGCTTTTTCAGCTACTTCACCGTGCTGACCAATACGTTGGTGGCGGTGGTGCTGACCTGTGAGTGGACGCCTCGTGAGTCGGCGGCGCGACGCTGGTTTTTGCAACCGTGGGTCAGTAGCGCGATTGCCGTGAGCATCGTTGTCGTCGGTCTGGCCTACAGCCTGCTGTTGCGCCACTTGTGGCATCCCGAAGGCTGGCAGTTTTTGGCCGACGAGCTGATGCATGACGTCATGCCGCTGCTGTTTCTGGCGTATTGGTGGTTGTGTGTGCCCAAAGGCACGTTGCGGCTGCGGCATATCGGCCTGTGGGTGATTTATCCGCTGGTGTACTTTGCCTATTCGCTGCTGCGAGGGCACGAGTTGGCGGTTTACCCCTATCCGTTCATTGACGTCGGCACGCTGGGTTATCCACAGGTGTTTGTGAATGCGGGGGGATTGTTGGCGGGGTTTGTGGTGATCGCCCTAATTATTATCGCGTTGGATAGGTGGCGTGGCCGAAGAACACTGATGGTTATTTAGAGCGCTTTTGTGGCGAGGGAGCTTGCTCCCGTTCGGCTGCGAAGCAGTCGTAAAATCAGCATACGCGGCGTTTCAGGTAAAATTCGGTTGCTGGTTTTAGCACTGCTGCGCAGCGCAACGGGAGCAAGCTCCCTCGCCACAATACTGAGTCGCGGTCACTCTTCGTCGCTGTCATCCAGGCGCCAGTAACCCACGGCTTTGACAAACTGCTCATTCAAACCATGCTCATCCAGCAGCACCCGACGAATCTGCCGTGACACCTTGGTCTCGGTCGCCACCCACGCATACAGATTGCCGCCCGGCACTTGCAGTTGCTTCACGGTGGTCAGCAAATTGTCTTTGCCACCCTCGCGCAAGACCCAGATCACATTGACCTGTGCAGCGCTTTCCAGGCGCTGCTGCTCGGCGCCGTTCTCCACTTCCACAATCACCAGCGCACGCCGATTGGCGGCCAGACCTTCGAGCCGGCGGGCGATGGCGGGCAGGGCGGTTTCGTCGCCGATCAGCAGGTAGCTGTCGAACATGTCGGGCACGATCATCGAGCCGCGTGGCCCACCGATGTGCAGGAACTGGCCGGGTGTGGCCTGCTCGGCCCAAGTCGCGGCGGGGCCGTCGCCGTGCAGGACGAAATCGATGTCCAGTTCCAGGGTATCGAGGTCGTAGCGACGAGGCGTGTAGTCGCGCATCGCCGGCATCGGCCCGTTGTCTTTACCGGCGCCGAGCACCAGGGTTTCCAGTGCCGCGTGTTCCGCCGCGTTTTGCGGGAACAGCAGTTTGACGTGGTCGTCCGTGCCGAGGCTGACGAAACCGGCCAGTTCCGCGCCACCGAGGGTAATCCGGCGCATCCGCGGGGTCAGGTCGACCACCCGCAGCACTTGCAGACGACGGCGTTTGATCTCATGCATGACACGGTGAATGGATTGCTCGATCACTTCAGTCATTCGGCTTTCTCCGGAACGGGTTGAACGGCAGGGCCATCGACGATGGCTTTGGCGGTGTTGTTGAGCAGGTCGCGAACCCGCAGGATTTCTTCCGGGCTCCAGCGGCCGTGGTGCATTTGCAAGGCGTGACGCAAGTTGTGCACAGCCTCGTGGATCTCCGCCGGACGATCATGGCCGCGCAATGAGCGCTTGCTGACCTCGATGCGCATCCGCACGCCGTCCAGCGCAATGGCTTGCTCGGTCAACGACAGGCGTCCGGCGTCGGTGATGCTGTAGCGTTTTTTGCCGCCCTCGGCGTCGCCCAGAATCATCTCGCTTTCTTCAAGAAAGGTCAGCGTCGGGTAGATCACCCCGGGGCTGGGGCTGTAGGCGCCGTCGAACATGCTTTCGATCTGGCGGATGAGGTCGTAGCCGTGGCAGGGCTGCTCGGCGATCAGTGCCAACAGCAGCAGTTTCAGGTCGCCGGGGGCGAACACCCGGGGTCCGCGTCCGCCGCGTTCACGGCCGGGGCCCGGGCGTTTTTCGAAGCCGTCGCGGCTGTCGCTGTGGTCTCGATGGGAATGATGGTCTCTCATTTTTCGTCTTCTCTCGTCGTGTTTAGATACAACTTAAGATATATCTTTAGGCTTGTGCAAGCGTTCTGGACCAACGGTCGGAAATCCTGTCTGCCCCGGTCACCGCTTCGGTGCCAGGCCCAATGAGCGACCAGGGATGAAGCATCTGTTGCTCTTTTAGAGTAATTGAACTAATCATAGAAGTTCGCTGGTTATATTTATTACATTGTCGTGAGAGAAGTAGTCCCGATCTTACGGAAGTTTAATTAGTTCTTGTCTGTGTGCTTTTTCAGTTAAAACTGTGTGTAGTATTTCTCTGAGGGTCAAACAATCAAGTTGGTGTTTTTTTAACTTTTTTCCTGCTGTTCGAAAGCCATTGTTACTACATGTTCTTCGGAAGTTGCGTACTTACTTTCTCAAAGGATTGGACGATCATTCTCCGGCGTCGAAAGTTAAGCGAAATCGCCAACACAGGAGTGAATGGCGATGGCTTGTTCAAACTTTCCTCGGCCCAATCCTTTGAAAAAGACAGGTACTCAATAATGTTCAAGAAGCTTGCAATCGCCGTTCCGATGACCCTCCTGGCCCTGAGCGCTTCGATGGCGTTCGCTGCGGAAGAATCGCGCACCTCCATCAACATTACCGCTGACATCCCGAGCAAGGTTTTCCACGCTCAGCCTGTAGACAAAGACTTCGGTAAGGACGAGAAAATGCAGTACGTCGTCGGTACCGGCGTCCTGTCGGAGGTCCGTGGAACCTTTGATATTCAACACACCAATGGCTCGGTAGGCGCTTATGTCGTCGGCGGTCCTACGCCGCTGTTCAACGGCAATGCGACCTTGAACATTCCTCTGACTTACACCTTCAATGGCAAGGAATTGACCGCCGATTCTCAGGAAGTGGTCGGTGACATAGAGTCCAATGGTGGCATGCGCGCAGACCTGGTCATTACTGCCGCTAAACCTGGCAACAATCAGGTGGGGATCTACACCGCCAATCCGGTCGTCATATTTGATGCCATTCCGCGCATCTAAACCAAAGCGCGTTCTGTAAGTAAGTTCTGTCTTACTTGGCAACGTTCACCGATCGACAGGGCCGTCTCCCTGCCGATCGGGCTCCACCGTCTTTATCCATAGAGTATTTCTTTCATGTTCCCGATGACTCCCATCGCGACGGCACTTGCCTTGTGTTTTTGTGCAACTGCCTTGGCCGCGCCAACGGACAACGGTCACACACCTCGAAGTTTGCTTGCGCAAGCCAAGGGTTTACCGAGCGAGTTCGAAGAGCATTTCTTTGATGTGCCGCTGGCGGTGCGCGTGGAACTTGATCAACAGTTTCTCGGTGAGGCGATGGTCGTGCTGACCCGCGACGATCGCATCACCCTCGTTGACTTCTCCGATGTCAGCGACAGCACGATCAAGCCCAGTGAGCGCGATATCTGGGCCACCTACCTGAAACAAGGCGTGGTGCTGGGTGCTTGCCAGGCCAACTGCCCCGATCAACTGCTGGCCATTCACTACAGCCTGGAAAACTCTCTGGTGTCGATCCTCACGGAAAACGCCGAGCGCGACGAACAGGTGCAGCTGTATTACAACCAGCCCGAAGGTGGCAGCACCGGGTTGATCGTGCGCAACCAGCTGAACCTCAATGGCGGCCAGAACCAGGACCTCGGTGGTCGATACGGCCTGGAAGCCAGTAGCAGCCTGGGCAACTGGACCCAAGCGGTCAATTTGCAGCTGTCCCGCCTGGGCGGTGTGGACAACCAGACCTATCACGCCGTGCATGAGCTCTTCACCCAGCGCGAACTGCAAGGCAGCTTTGTGCGGCTGGGCTTATTCACACCCTCCTCGGAAGGCCTGACCCGTCAGCCGCGCTCCTTTGGCGCCAGCCCCGACACCGCGGTGGGCGTCATGTACGGCAGCTCCGACAGCCTGGCCATCAACAACCCGAAACCGGCGGTCTACCCGATCTACGTCACGGCCAATCGCCAGGGCTCGGTGGAAATCTATCGAGACGGTTTGTTGATCAACACACAGGCCATGCCGGCCGGTTTGCAGACTCTCGATACGCGGCCATTGCCCGGCGGCACCTATGAAGTGGAAGTGCGCCTGATCGAAGACGGCCAGATCACCTCCAGCACTCAGGAACTGGTCTACAAACCCAACAACTGGCGCAATCATGACGAGCGCTGGCGCTACAACCTGTTCGCCGGCCGTGAATCGAAAATGCTCAGTAACTGGGATGAGCAGGCCGACGGCGACATGACCGCCGGCGCCGCCTTCAACTTCCTGTTACACCCACGGGTGATCCTCGGCCTGTCGGGTCGACAGGTGAAAGACACCCTGCAATACGGCACGTCGGTCGACTGGGCCATCGTCAACAACGCCAGCGTCTATGCCAACATTTATCAAACTCAGGACTACGGCACTGGCCTCGACGTGCAGGGGCTTTATTCCTACGGTAGCGGCAGCATCGTCGCCAGCCATAACCGCAGTTGGCTCGACACCACGAGGCTCTACGACACCCTGCCCGATGGCACGCGAGTGCGGCAGCGTAACGTGTTTATCGGCCAGACCAGCAACTCGTCGTTGTCGGTGAATCATCGACTCACCAGCAAAAGTTCGGTCAATGCCCGGGTGTCCCACAGCGAAGGCAACACCGAAGGCGTCGGCGTTGATCTGGGCTGGACCCAACGCACGCAACTGTTCGGCAGCGACGCCAATTGGCGCCTGTCGCTGTTCGAAAGGCCGGGCAGTTTCAGCTCGGGAGATGATCGAAATCGTGGCCTGGATTTGAGCGTGAACATCGCCCTTGGTGGCCCGGGAGAACAACTGTCCGGCAGCATCGGCACCCGTACCGATCGTGACGGCGGGCGCGATAACAATGCCTCGATAACTTACCGAAAAAGCTTGCAGGATCACTTGCTGCAAAGCGTTTCCGCCACGGCCATCACCGACACCTATGGCATCGGTTTGAACGCGCTGGCGACGATGCAATCGGACCTGGTCAACGGCGACGGCTTTATCCAGCGCTCGTCCTTCAACAACGATCTCACCGGCGGCCTGAACCTCGATAGCACCGTGGCGGTTGGCGGGCAAAAAATAATCATGACCAGCCAATACCACCGCAACGGTGCGGGCATGATCATCGATGTCGAATCGGATATCGACGACATCACGTTGCGCGCCGACGATTTGAGCGGCGGCAGCGCGGTCCTTAAGCCCGGGCGCAATTTCGTGCCGATCACGGCTTACAAAAGCAGCTCGGTCAGTTTCGATTTCGAAGGCAATGACGTGCCTGCCGCGACCATCCAACCGGCCCGTTCCAGCTATCACCTGAACAAGGGTGGCGTGGATTATCGGCAGATTCGCGTGATGCGAACCCTCACCGTACTCGGCCGCTTGATCGACCCCCAGGGCAACCCGCTCAAGGGCCATCACATCATCAACCACGCCAGTCGCGGGGTGAGTGAGGTGGACGGCTTCTTCTCCATGGAAATGAACGCCGGTTCACCGACCCTGGAAGTGCGCTATGGCAATCAGTTGCTGTGCCAGTTCCGACTCGATCCGAGCAGCGGTCGCACGGAAAACAATGTGCTGATGATTGGCGATCTGCGTTGCACGCCGGACACATTGGCGGACCTGACGCTTGAGACGCCGACGGCAGGCTGATGCCCGGCGAAACGCACTTTTTTATGAGGTAAATGACGATGAAACGTCGGTTGGTTCTGATTGGTTTTTGTTTGTTCACCCAGACGGCGCACGCCGGACCGAGCATCAATATCGGCTCGGTTTACGACTACCTGGACGGCGACAAAAGTACGTTCTTGAAACGCGTCTTCAACGGTGGTGACAGCACTGCATTCGTCAAGGTCAACATCCTTGAAATCCTCTACGACGCCGAGGGCAAATCCCGGGAGGTGCCGCTCAAATCCAGTGCCGACGGCACCGCCCGGGATGGCTTGATGGCCAGCCCGGCGCGGCTGATCGTGCCCGCCAGTGGCATGCAGGGCACGCGCTTGCTGTACATGGGCGAACGCGACAAAGAGCGCTATTTCCGCGTGCGTTTCGTGCCGGTGGTGCCCGAGAAAGAAGACGAATTCGCGGTCTCCGTTGAAGACCGTGAGGCGTACAAGAAAACCCTCTCCGCCGGGGTTACGGTGCTGGCCGGGTATGGCGCGGTGTTTTTTGTCCGTCCCAAGGACACGCGTTACGCCAGCGTGATCGAAAACGAGGCGGCCAGGTACCGGATCCGTAACAACGGCAACACCGTGGTGGTGATCGATGAATTCAAGGATTGCTCGGTCAAGAACGAGCAAGACTGCCAGCCAACCACCAAGCATCACATTCTGGCCGGGCGCAGTTTCGAGTTCGAGAAACAGGCCGGTCGCGAGTATCGCTTCACCTTGGTTGAAGGCGAGAGCAGCAAGAAACTCGATGTGAAAGGCTGATGACCATGTTCAGAAAACTCACGGTTCTGATGGTGTCGGCAATGGCCTGCGATTCAGCATTTGCCGCCCGCGAAGTGCAGCACTTCGAGGTGTTCGTGACGATCCCGAGCCAGGCGTTCTACGTCATTCCCGCAGACCCCGACTGGATTCACCGCGAACAGTCATTACCGTGGAATCTGGCGACCTCGACTTTGGGCGGCTTGCGCAAGTATTTCGATGTGAAGAACGAAGCCGGTTCCATCGAAGCCCGCCTTGAAGGCAGGCCCTACTTGTCCAACGGGACTGACGCCCATGACATTGGTTTGCGTGTCCTGTTCAACGACAAGTTGTTGAGCGAGGGGGAAAGCAGCGAGGTGGTTTCGCTGAGCGAAGCGGCGCAGGGCAAGCGGGTTTTACTGCAAATCGTGCCCGTGCCACCTGTCGATGGGGTTTATAAGCCCGGCAACTATTTTGGCAGCGTCAACATGGTTTTCAACGCGGTGTTGCCGGGTGAGTGATGCCAGGCGAGATCGGCCATTGGGGCGTTCGGAGCACACGTTTTCCTGGATTTAATCCGTTCACGGTTTTGAAGGAACGATGATGAATTTTTCACGTAGACAATCATTTTCAGCAGGGCGCCGCTGCGTGTTGGCCAGTCTGATTTGCACCATGTTTGCGCTGCCTGTGCAGGCAGCCGTTATCGAGATCGAAGCGGTGTTCGAGCCCGACTCATCGAAGCCGAATAAAAACGTATTCGTCAACATGACGCCCTCCGAGGGTTTTTGCCGGCAGATACCGCAAGCCTGTGCGCCCTATAACCTGTTCAGTCTTGGCGCGCCGATTTCATTCACGGCGAATGCGCCAATCCTGGCCAACCATACGGACCCGCGGCAAGGAGGGATGGCCCGCGTGCCCTCGAACTGGAGAGACGTCGTGGTCACCCATGAATCGGGTGATTCGCAAATCCTTTCCATACGCATCGGCGGGATTGGGCACGAAGCCGCAACACCCAGTCCCGTCAATGAGTTGACCGGGGGAGGATGGTGGGACGACTTGTGGGTAGGTGGTGGTTGGGCACATGCGCCCGCACCCTGTTCGAGTGTTGGCTGGTACTCGGCGGGGCCCTCTGGTTACAACAGTTTTTGGAGAGTCGCCAGAGGCGCAGGGGTGTGCAGCAAAAAGGCAAAGTTCGACATACCGCTTTCTTTTCGCTACCTGTACTTCGTCTTTGCCTATGAGCTGCGAACACCTGATCCACTGGCCATGAAGTCGGGCAAATACACCGGCACCATGCCCTATACGGTCGGTCCGCATCAGGACTTCGACATGGGCGATGTCATGATTCCCAGTGATAACCAACTGACCCTCAACTTCTCTCTGGATGTGCGGCACACCCTCAAGGTCGAGATACCGCCGGGCGGCAATCGCGTTGAACTGGTCCCTCAGGGCGGTTGGCAAGCCTGGCTGACGCAGGGGCGCAAGCCGACACGGCTGTTTCGGGATCAGACGTTCAATCTGTCTTCGTCGAGTCGCTTCAAGATGAGCCTGGACTGCCAGTACAGCCTGGATGGCAACCGCTGCTCGGTGCGCGACCCGGTTTCAGGTCATGTCGTGCCGCTCGACGTCAGCCTGACCCTGCCCAATGGCCTGGTGGATGCCGCCGCGCAACCGGTCAGTCGCCGACCGTTGCGGCGCGACGGCAGTGGTACTGAGCTGTTCCAGCCGCGCTTTTATGTCGATCGCAAACCGGGAACGCTGCACTTCGAGATTGCGCAGGATGAGGTCGAGGAAATGCTCAAGCCTGGTGTCGCCAGGTCTTACTCGGGCAATGTAACGGTGATCTGGGATTCGCAAGTGGGTTAAGGGTTGAAGCCTGATGCATCACCCGATGCATCAGGGTTTACCGATTACTGCTGTGCGTCTTTTTGCAGCGCTGCGCGGGTCAGCTTTCTGCTGAGCTCTTTTTCTTCGTAGCCCATGTCGTGAAGCAATCGGCCGTAGACCTCGTCGGTCATGTCTTGATCGGTCAGCACCACGCTTTCGTCGACATTCAGTCGCCGTGCGAGGTCCAGCACGCGCTGTTTGAGGGCTCGTCGCTGCGCAATTTGTTGACCCTTGGATCTGGCCCAGGCCTGTTGTGCTTCGCGCAACTCCTCCAGCAAGTCACTCTTGGTTTCGTAAAACCGGGTACTGCGACTGAACTCGTTCGGGTACGTGTCATGCAAGTATTTCTGCCAGAACGGCTGTTCGATCATGTCGTTGATCAACCCGTCGCCTGCTTCCATCGACATCACCGTATCGAAGGCGGTGTCGAGGGTTTTGGCGCTCACTTTGGCCAGGGGGCGAAACATCATCGACTCCGATTGCCACGGCAAACCGAGGCGTTGAGCCAGGCCGGTTTCGTAAGCGAGGTACACCTCCACCTCATCGGGATTGCCCTCACGGCTGCCGAAATCAGCGCGGGCAATGTCATCCACGCGCGCCAGGCGTGCGGCACCTTTTGCCAGGTTCACCAATTTGCTCTCCAGGACGGCGTTGGACGTCGATAAGGCATAGGCTTCGGAGGCGAGCACCTTGATGCCCATGTGGTTGAACACCTGAGCCCCGGCATCGGCGCACGTAGTGGGCGCCTTGGCCATTTCGAAAAGCTCCTTGCGCAACCCGGTGTCCAGGTCGATGGCTTCGATCATGCGCCATACCCGGCTGCTGAGCTGTTGACGCAAATCACCACCGGCCTGGTAATCGGCCGAGCGTGTCTGTTTCTGGATCAAGGCAAAAAAATCTTCGGAGCCAGGCTCGGTCATCAACTCGTGCCAGGCTTCTTCCCGGAAAGTGCCCAGCCCCGAGACCTCGGCACTCCACCAGACAGAGTCGTCTTTCATCGGCCACAGGTTCATCGCGTCTCTTGCAGCATCGGCGTAGACCTGGTTGGGAGCGATGCCGACTGACCGTCGATACGCCTTGAAAATGACCAGGTTTGCGTCCGAGAGATGCTTTTCGTACAAGCGGGTTCGCGCCACAAGGAAGGCATCCTCCGAGCCGGGCACGACGGTCGGAATAACGCTGATCGGGTTCTCCTGCAAATCCAGAAAGAAGCCACGCGGTCGGCGCTTGCTGGAGGGCCCGAGAAGACCATCGGGCCAGGTGGTTGCCCCGGTGTTGCTCAAACTCAGGATCCTCAGTTTGGGCATGCGCCCGACGTTCGGGAGCCTGCCCAGTTGCGTGTTGTCATCGAGCCTGAGTGTTTCCATGTGGGTCAGGTTTCGCAGTTGCTCGACGGCTGATGGCGTCAACCTGATGTCGTTGTTCATCAGCCGCAACGTTCGCAAGTAGTGCATCTTGCCGATGGTTTCGGGGAGTCGCGTCAACCCGCAACTGCGTGCGCTCAATTGCCGAAGATGAGGGAAGTCGCTCAACAGGCCGGAGGCTGTTTCGGAAAAGCCCGTGCGGTCCAGATTCAAGGTGCTGATCTGATCGAGGTAGCGCTTGATATCCGGCAGCTCCTTCCACCAGCGTTCGAGATCGGGCGTATCGAACTCTACGGACAGGTCCAGCGCATAACCGCCGTCGGCCGTGATACTGCGTTCACCAAATACAGTGGGTTTTCTTGAGAAACAGTCGATGAGTCGATCGGCAATATGCAGCCCGCCACCGCGCACGAACCCTTCTCGATCAGGCCCCCACGCATCAGGTTGCTGGGTTTGCCACCGATGGAGCAGCTTTTGAAGGTCATACAGCTCTCGGTCCAGTCTCTCCAGTGTTTGACGCCCTTGCTCTGGCGAACCCAGGGATCGAACGAAGGTATTGACCTCTCGTTCGTTGAAGTGAGGGTACAAATCTTCCACCCGATGGGTGAGTGTGGCGGCGGTGGTCGATAAGCGGGGGCCGCGCAACAGCATCATGTCTTCATGGTCCGCCATCGGACGGATCGGCGGTGAGGCGAGCGCGGTGCGGCGCTGCGCGGGTGTCTCGGTCTTTGCCATCACCCATTGCTTGAAAAATTCACCCTGGCCCGGCCGATAACCCATCTGCGCTCGTTTGTTTTTCGGCAAGGCGTTGAGGACGGCTTCGTAAAAATCAGCGGCGTCATGCAGCTTGTGGTTGTCGGCGTCCCAGACTTCAAACAGATTCCCCTCATCCTTGACCAGCATCCGGACCGTCGACGCGTCCTGCGCACCCACACTGCTGCGCAAGGGGCCAGCATCGCTGCCTTCGCGAACCTCGATGCGCAATTGCGCGAACGTGTCGGTATGAATTCTCAGTGCGTTCAATACCAGGCGTTCGGTTTCCGCCACCCACTGCGCGCCGTCGTGAAAACCTTCATAGGCATGGTTGGTCCGGGCTTCGAAGGCGGCTTCACGCGCACGGCTTTTGAGGCTCAACGGTAGGCGCTGCTCCTGGTTCATGCGCTTGAGGTCGGCAGCGTCGGCATTGTTGAGCAGCGTCTCTGCAGCACGGGTTGGCAGCTCGGGAAATGTCTGACGGATGAGTCGGATCTGCGGATCGTCGGACGCTTCTGCTCCTTGGTAAAGCTGATTGACGATATCAGCGTCCAGTCGACTGGCTTCATCCGCCAGTCGATTGCGCAATGCTTGCACCCGTTCACTTTTGGCGGTTGACCGACCGAGCAGGGTTTGCAGCTCGTCTTCGCTGAGAAACTCGACAAGGTTGGGCGCAAATTGCTCGCTCATCAGGTTGGACAAACTGGTGGACAGCGTCTGCTCGTCGGTTGCATCGGCATTGCCATACTGGCGGAACCGGCCGGTCCTGTCGGTGTTTTCGTAGACCTTCAGGGCTTTGTCCGCGGGCCAGCCGTCCAGGTAAGTCGCCAGCGGTTCAAACCAGTAGGAGGACGGATCCAGGGGCTGTCCCGATCGAATTTTTTCAATGGCCTGGCGGGTCTGGCGCTGAATTTTCAAGCGGGTGAGGCTGTCGTCCAGTAACGGTGGCGGGGCCGTGTTGTCGACGTGCATCCGGCGCAACGCAGCGTCGTCGGTGCCGCTGGCGATACGAACGTCCTCAAGTTCTGCATCGCTGAAACCGTCCACGGAGTGGCCCAGACGCCGCATCAATGTCGGGCGCTCCCATGCTCGCGGGTTTTCGCCTTCGTGAGTCCAGGCGCCGCGGCGGTTGTGTTTCAACTCGGGTAAATAAGCGTTGTCGCGGTGCGGGTGTTTGATGCGGTAGTTGCCGGTTCGCGGGTCCTTTTGCACGGCATAGTGTTTGTCATCCAGCGGCAGAATGTCCTGGCCTTCGTGAGCGTGAAGCCCCTGCGCGTCAGGGCTGGAATCCGCCGGTAGCTTCACTTCGGGTAGCTCGTAAGGTTTGAGGTCAGGATTCCACAGACGAGGTTCGCCATTGGGCAGTGTCACCGGTTTCATGCCTTCGATCAGCGGCGACAGTTTCAGGCGTGCAAGCTCACCGATCTTCGCGCCGGCGGCAAACGCCACCAGAGAAAGAAAGTCTGTGACTGCACCGGTAATATGCTCGGCGGCTTCGGTCCACAGCCCCATTGCCATGTCGACGATGCCTTCGATGACGTCGCTGGTCATCTGATACACGGAGTAGATCATCATCAATTCACCCAGCCCCGGAACGAACGGCGTGACGACCATCAGGGCGATGTTGAAGAGGTCCGAGGCTATTTTCTTGAAGTTCTCCCACCAGGCCCATCGGGCATCGGTATCGGCATCGGCGGTGGATACGGCGATGTGTCGGGCGTCATTGAGCACCTTGTTGAGCTTTTGCTGAAAGAGGTACTCCCAGAGTTCGTCGGGGATCGGTGCGGCTTTGAAATGCAGGCTGGGATGGGTGACGGCAACTTCCCGCCAGCTCGGCCCTTGCTCCAATGGCTCTTTCTGATGCCATTTCACTTCGAACAGGCGTTGTTGCAGCCCGCCGAAAAAATGCCCTCGGTCTGATTGATCGACGAACCGACTGAAGAATTGCTGGTAGGTCATGCCGGTGGACGACACGACGTCGTTGTCGCGCAGCTGACGCGTCAGTTCATCCATGAAGGCGACGGTCGAGGGGTACTCTTTCAGTGGGTGCTCAGGGTCTTGCGGGACGTAAACAATCACCGGTGTCACGTCCCTGATGCGTTGTTCCGGCCTCGGTGTGATCAACACGATGCCGGTCAGCAGGCTGTCAAGGATGGACAATTCTGCGAATTGCATCACCCGGCCTTTGCGGGTGAGGTTGCGCTGGCCTTCGAGCATCTTCAGGACCAGGTCACTGGCATCGGCATCGATGTCGCCCGTCAGAACGGCCAGTTGAGCCGCCGCTTTGAATGCGGCTTTTTCGCTCTCGACGATTTTGAGCTTCAGGTAACCCTGGGCGAGGCCGTCACTGGGCAGCAATTGTTCCTCGAGGTATTTCGTGTAGCGCGCGCCAATGTCCAGTTGGCGACACAGGGACTGGAACTGGGCGATGGACATTTTGCGTTTGATCGGCAGGATATCGAAGTGCCCGCGCGCATCGGGCTGGCTGATGAAGTTCGAGTCTGCCTCACAGGTTTCTGTGCTCGCGAAGTTGTGCAGGGCGGCGTCCAGCAGTGAAACGGTTCGGGTAACGACACCGCCGAGATCGCTGGCATACCAGGGCAGCTTTTTCGGTAGATAGAGATACAAACACGTTGTCGTTACATCGACGTCGACCCCGAACTGTTTCAGTAACGCCTCGGTCAGTAACGGTTCGGCGAACTCATAGACGCTTTGTACCTTATCCATTACCCGGTCGACTGTGTTTTGAGCGGACCAGAGTTCAAGGTTGGCGTCTTGTAACGGCGTGTGATCGAAATCTTTGGTGGTTTGTACCCAATGCCCTGAAGCCGTTTGTGTGAGGCTCAGTTCCCGAATCCGTTGCAGTGAAGCGCCTTTGAACGTTGGGTGGATTCGGCTATTGATGAACCCGTAGTGGCGACCCTTATTGTTGTCGGCCCCGGGTGCCGGTAGCGCTGATATACGTCCGTGTAAGTCAGTCATGCTTTTAATGAACCTTGAGCGTTAAGTGGAGTGACCAGCCTAACGCCCGAGGCTCAAAGTAAAAGTCTCAATTACAGCTGCTTAATAAGTGTTCGTCCTCGTAAAGCATTGGAATTATCAATGCCGAAAACAATTAATTACCGCCCTCGTTTCTCAGCGTCGTGCCACCTCCACCGGCAGGCATTGTGTATGCGTACCCGGTTGCAGATACGGCGTGAGAATCGGCGCCATGCCCTTGAGCACTTGCACGGGCAGCGCCGAGGTGAACTTGAAGGCTTCGGCGGTGCGCCCCGGTACGAAGGCGGTCAGCGTACCGAAGTGGTTATCCCCGATAAAAAACACGAAGGTGGCCGTGCGGTTGATCGACTTCGAACTCAGGATCCGCCCGCCGGAACCAATGGCTTCGATGCGGTTATCCCCGGTCCCGGTCTTGCCGCCCATGGCCAATGGTTTGCCATCGGGTGTAATGAAACTGCCGGAAACACGTTTGGCGGTACCGGCATCCACCACTTGCGACAGGGCCTCGCGCATGGCCGTGGCGACTTCGGACGGCATTACCCGTTTGCCGGCGTCCGGGTCGTTGATCAGTTTGGTTTCGTACGGCGTATTCGCCGCGAAGTGCAGGGTGTCGATGCGCAATGTCGGCATGCGCACACCGTCGTTGAGGATGGTGCCGATCAGCTCGCCCAGCGCCGCCGGACGGTCGCCGGAGCTGCCGATGGCGGTGGCCAGCGACGGCACCAGGTGATCGAACGGGTAACCGACTTTCTGCCAGCGCTGATGAATGTCGAGGAAGGCTTCGATCTCCAGCATGGTGCGAATACGGCTGTCGCGGGCGCCCTTGTGACGACTCTTGAACAGCCAGCTATAGACTTCCTGACGCTCGAACTGGCTGGCCTTGACGATCTGGCTCCACTTCGCATCCGGGTTGTTCAGCAGGTAGCCCATCAGCCACAGGTCCAGCGGGTGAACCTTGGCGATGAAGCCCTGATCCGGCAGGTCGTAGGCGCCGGGGCTGTAATTCTCGTAGAGCCGTTGCAGGCGTTCGTCGGTGAGTTTTTCGGTGAGCTTGGCGCCTTTGAGGTGCGAGCGCACGAAGGTGTTGAAGCTTTCCTGGCTGGCCTGCGGCAGCAGGTAACGGTGCACCGCCGCCATGCGAATCGGGGTCGGGCGCATGCTGTCGAGGAAGGTATCGAGCCGCGCCTGGGTGTCCTTGTTTTTGTACTTCTTCCAGAATTTGAGCAGGAACGAGGTGCCTTCGCGGTCGGCGAAATTGGCCAGGTATTCCTGACGCCGCGGGTCACGATCATCCTTGAGCAATTCGGCGCTGTTGTTGGGGCCCGAATACGTGGTGTAGCGCACCAGGTCACGCATCAACCGAATGAACGGCAGGTTGATCGACTCACGCAAGGCATCGCGCAAGGTCGGAATGCGGCCGTTGTCTTCCTTGCGGAAGTTGACGAAGGTGTGCAGCCCGCCGCCGGTAAAAAAGGCTTCGCCGGGACTGGCGGAATATTTGCGGTCCAGCGCGGCGCCCAGCATGGTCGACAGATTGCGGTCCTTGTTCTGAATCAGGTAATCGACGGCCCAGCGGCTCAGGCGGTCCTGATCCGGGACGTCGACTTTCTTCAATTCCGGAACCGTCATTTCGGCGTACTTATCGTGCAGCTCGGCCATGATTTGCAGGTAGGTGGTGAGCACGCGCATTTTCGCGGTAGAGCCCAGTTCCAGCTTGCTGCCTTCGTTGATGTCGAACGGCTGGTCGGTGCTATCGGTCTGCACCCGCACGCGCGCACCGTCCGGTGTCAGTTCAAACAACGTGAAGCTGTAACGCACCTGGGTGGTGCTGGTGGGGGTGAGCAAGCGTTCGCCCATCAGACCGATTTGTGTCGCAAACGCCGGGTCGGCCAAGTGCTTGAGGTACTCGGTGGTCTGGGTTTGCAAATTGCCTTGCAGGGTACTGGTGGCGGACAGGTCGAGGCGGTCGAGATCGTACAGGGGACGATTGAGCAGCCCGCCCAGGCGGCTGCGCGCCACACTGATGCCTTTGTTGGTTTCAATCGGCTGAATGGTCGGCTGGGTTTGCCAGTCGCGGTACGTCACCTTGCTAGCCAGCGCTGCCGCTGCGAAGGGCGCATCGATCACACCATTCGCCGCCAGCAGGCGGATATGGCTGTCGGTGAGGTCGGCCAGTTCATCGTGACCCTTGGTCAGGTAGTGAGAAGGGCGGCGCTGGGCGATCATCAGCGAGAGCATTTCACGCAGGGCCAGGCCTTTTTCGGCCATGCTCTTGGGATCCGTGTCAGTGCTGGCCAGCCGTTCATTGGCCTGGTTGAAATCGGCGCCGTACCAGACGCGCAAACCTTCGGCCATGCCATGCACTTCACCGTGGCCCGGTACTGCCGACAGCGGCACGCTGTTGAGGTAATCGCGAACCACATTTTGCCGGGCCTGCAAGGTTTCCGGTCCCGCTTGATAGGCCCGCACGGTGGCGGAAATCATCTGCCGGATCTTTTCCGCGCCCGACACCGTCAGGCCGTCGGGCGAGTGCCGGTATTTCTCAAGTTGCGTCGCCAGCGTACTGCCGCCCGCCGACTGGCCCGGCAGGTGTATCAGCTTGGCAACTTGCGACCAAATCGCCATGCCGAACCGCGGCCAGTCCACGGCGGGGTTGGCCAAGGGCTGTTTGGGGTCGAGCAAAAATCGGTTTTCGATAAACAGCAGGCTGCTGACCACCACCGGCGGGATCGCGTCGAAGCTTGAATAGAGTTGTTGTGGGTATTTGTATTGGTACAGCGGTGCCGCCTGGCAATCGGTAATCGACAATCCCGTCTGTATTTTCTCCGCGTAGGGCACGAAAAAGCCGTTGTCTGTGTAGTCCATCAGCTTTTGAGAAAAGCGGGTTTGTGACGCGATGACGTAGTCACGCTTGATTAAACGCGGCAGGAATTCACCCAGGGAGCTGTAGCCCAGACGCAAATCGAAAGGACCCGCGCCTGGATAGCGAATCGCGTCGCTGGGGCCGGGTTTCATTTCATAACTCAGAGACGCAGCAAATTTGCTCACCTCTCGGGATTGAAACTTCGAGGTGCGCATTTCCTTGGCGGCAGCGAGCCCCAGGACAATCAGGATAATCAACAGCAACAACCAGAAAGCCCCCCAGCCGTGTTTCGTACGACTGCGAGGGGGTTTTTCAGGTATAGGCGCTTCATCCACACGTTCAGTCGGAACCACAGTTTTACTCGTATCGGTTTGCCATAACGCGCCCATAGTCGATTGATCCATTCACGCAGATTGATCGGACTTGTCTGAAGCTTAGTCGGTGGTTGGCGATGGTGAAAAAATTGTGGATACACAGATCTCAAATAATCCCCACTCTCCTGTGGCGAGGGAGCTTGCTCCCGCTGGGCTGCGAAGCGGCCCTGAACCCGGCCATCGCGGTTCGTCTGATAAAAATAGATGGCAGGTTTGCGTCTGCTGCGCAGCCGAACGGGAGCAAGCTCCCTCGCCACAATGAGATATGTAGTTTTAAGACCGTGTTTTCAAAGCCAGCAGGCGTCCCATAAAGGATAGTCACCGATTTTATCCACAAGCCCTGCGCGCAAAGGGTTTGCAACGATGTAGCGAGCGAACGGAAGAAGTTCTTCTCCATCGCGGATTGCGCGGTCGTGATAGCCGATTTGCCAGAAAGCCCCTCGACGGTTTGATGCTTTGTTAATAGTGAGCGTGCTGCGGGATTTGATGGCTTGCATGAGTCGCGTCAGAGAGCGTTGTTCCAGCTGCACCAGCCAGTGAAAATGGTCAGGCATGATCACCCAGGCAATAGAATTGACCCATTCCTGGTCATGAGCCCGCCTGAACTCGGCTACTAGCAAGCGTCCCAACTGCCAATCAGTGAAAAGAGGGCGTCGTTGATGCACAACCGCAGTGATGAGGTAGGCCCGACCTCGTTCTGAAAAGCGCCCATGCCGTAGGCGATGTGAGTTTGGGTGTGGACGCATTCCGTTGCTTCCTTGTGCAGTGAATGCCACTAACCCTAATTCCCAATCTGCCTACACGAAGCGGTATTTGCTGACTGAAATTTCCGAAACTTCTGCAGGATTCAATCGTAAACGTTGCATTTGTGGCGAGGGAGCTTGCTCCCGCTGGGCTGCGAAGCAGACCCGGATTTTGCCAACGCGGTGTTTCAGTAGAACCGCGATCACGGGTTTTGCGACTGCTGCGCAGTCGAGCGGGAGCAAGCTCCCTCGCCACAGGTGCGAGTCTGTCTGTAATGCCTTTGCTAGACATGTCGAGCGGTAAGTAAGGCCAGAGCAGGGACATGACGATGCACCAATGCTGTGCAATACTCTGCGCCGTTCCAGCCGGTGAAAAATCTTACAAAGCCAGGTAATGCCCCTCCGCAAACCGGGCTTTTCCCGAGAGTTCCGGCTGAATGTTGTGGTTTATAGAGTGAAAAACCCTGTAGGAAGCTTTTTATACTGCACGCCCCGCTGATCTTGCAGGTTTTGTCCCTGCAGGACGGGTTTGCTCACGAAGCAGGCCCGGTTTCTCAGAAGCAATGACTTACCGGTCAGCGCTTCGACACTCGGTGGTCATATCCAATAACAAGACGAGGTTGTACCCCTATGCCAGTCGGCAATCACCTGCCCCACGGCGAGACCGCTCAGGGCGGCCCGCTTAAACGTGAACTCGGCGAACGGCATATTCGCTTGATGGCGCTCGGCGCCTGTATCGGTGTCGGTCTGTTCCTCGGTTCGGCCAAGGCCATCGAAATGGCCGGCCCCGCCATCATGCTGTCCTACATCATCGGCGGTCTGGCGATCCTGGTGATCATGCGCGCCCTCGGCGAGATGGCCGTGCACAACCCGGTTGCCGGCTCCTTCAGCCGTTACGCCCAAGACTACCTCGGCCCCTTGGCGGGCTTCCTGACCGGCTGGAATTACTGGTTCCTGTGGCTGGTGACCTGCGTCGCGGAAATCACCGCCGTGGCGGTGTACATGGGCGTCTGGTTCCCCGATGTGCCGCGCTGGATCTGGGCGCTCGCCGCGTTGATCAGCATGGGTTCGATCAACCTGATCGCAGTAAAAGCCTTCGGTGAATTCGAGTTCTGGTTCGCCCTGATCAAGATCGTCACCATCATCGCGATGGTGATCGGTGGCATCGGCGTAATCGCGTTCGGCTTCGGCAACGACGGCGTGGCGCTGGGGATTTCCAATCTCTGGGCCCACGGCGGCTTCATGCCCAACGGCGTGCAAGGCGTGTTGATGTCCCTGCAAATGGTGATGTTCGCCTACCTCGGCGTCGAGATGATCGGCCTGACTGCCGGTGAAGCAAAGAACCCGCAGAAGACCATTCCTAATGCCATCGGCTCGGTGTTCTGGCGGATTCTGCTGTTCTACGTCGGTGCGTTGTTCGTGATCCTGTCGATCTACCCGTGGAACGAAATCGGCACTCAGGGCAGTCCGTTCGTGATGACGTTCGAACGCCTGGGCATCAAGACCGCGGCCGGCATCATCAACTTCGTGGTGATCACTGCTGCGTTGTCGTCGTGCAACGGCGGCATCTTCAGCACCGGGCGCATGCTCTACAGCCTGGCGCAGAATGGCCAGGCCCCGGCCGGTTTCGCCAAGACCTCGAACAACGGCGTGCCACGTCGTGCGCTGCTGCTGTCGATAGGCGCGTTGTTGTTGGGCGTGTTGCTCAACTACCTGGTGCCTGAGAAGGTCTTCGTCTGGGTGACGGCGATTGCCACTTTCGGCGCGATCTGGACCTGGGTAATGATCCTGCTGGCCCAGCTCAAATTCCGCCAAGGCCTGAGTGCCAGCGAACGTGCCGGCCTCAAATACCGTATGTGGCTGTACCCGGTCAGTTCGTATCTGGCGCTGGCGTTCCTGGTGCTGGTGGTCGGCCTGATGGCGTACTTCCCGGACACCCGCGTGGCGCTGTATGTCGGCCCGGCGTTCCTGGTATTGCTGACGGTGTTGTTCTACGTGTTCAAGTTGCAACCGACCAATGTGTCGCAAGGTGCGGTGCGCTCGGCTTCATAAGTCGAAACGCCTGAAACGCAAAAGCCCCGCGCTCTTTAAAGAGGCGGGGCTTTTTACGTTTTGACTTTAAGCGGCTACCACCGAAATTCGCGTATTCAACCGCTTGTTGAAGTCGAGCCAGACACCCAGCAACCCCATCAACCCCGCACCCACCAACGCAGTGAAGATCTGCATGGCAAACGCATCGTCGGTCAGGGCATTGACCATGTCGGCCAGCGGCGCGAGCAACACCCCGAGGCAGAACACTTCCAGCGAGTAACGCCCCATGCGACTGCATTGCTGTGCCAGCCAGTTCTGCGTCCAGCCAGTGTCCGGCAACAATTTCGCCGTGACATACGCCAGCGCCAGAAAGTGCAGCAGGCGCACCGGCGACAGGTCGGTCTTGCTGATCGGGTACAGCCAGTTGCTCAGGCTGGCCGGTACCATCGAATCATGCAGTTGTGGCCACCGCCATAATACGGTCAGCACCGCGGCAACGCCGGCGTACAACGCCGCACTCAAAAACAGAGGCTGGCGCAGTAAGGGGCGCCTGTCGGGCAAGCCTGGGCGCTGCGCGTGAATCGCAGCGGCACCACCGAGGACGAACAAAAGTTGCCAGGCGACGGGGTTGAAGTACCACACGCCGTCCTTGATGGCAGCCAGATTCCAGCCGAACAACGGCACCGTCAGGTACACCGCGAACGACATCGCCACCACCATCCATGGCTTGCGCACAAATATCGGCAGCACCAGCGGCAAGCCTGCCAGCAGCACGATGTAGAGCGGCAACGGATCCATCAGGTTCGGTTTGAAGCGCAACAGCAACTCATCGATCAAGGCTTGCTGCGGATTGCTGATGAAGTGGTGCATGCCCATTTCCTCGACCAGATCGCGGGTTTCCACGTGGCTGTTGGCGAAGAACACGATGCCCATCAGCATTGCCAGCAGGAAAATATGCACCACATACAGGACCCAGGCACGACGCAGGATTTTTACGCAGGCAATCAGGTAACCGTCGCGGGCCAGGATCTTGCCGTAGGCCAGAACGGCGGCGTAGCCGGCGAGGAACACGAAGATTTCGGCGGCATCACTGAAGCCGAAGTTACGCAGGGTGATCTGACCCAGCGGGTTGTGGGGCACGTGATCCCAGAAAATGAAGATCAGTGCCAGGCCACGGAAAAAGTCGATCCGGTGATCGCGTTCATTCGTCATGGCTGCGGGCTCTTGAACGGATGTTGAAGTAGGAACGCCGGCGATACAAAAGGTTGCGCACCGCACATTGGCGGCGCGCAGGGTGAAGGGATTCGCCGGCAATTGCAAAGTGCGGATATTACGGAATGTCTCAGTGCATCGCCGAGGGAGCAACCGCTTGTCTAAAAGCTGCGCAGGTCGGCGATCTCTGACTACCGTCGAGATTCAAAGCTTTATCGATTGAAGGCGGAATTCCCAAGAGGCGCCGGCATGCGGATCAGCGAATGGCTCGACAAAGAGCTCACAGGCCGTCAGGTCTGGTTGATGTTTGTTTTTGCGACGCTGATTTACATCCTGCCGTTGATCCTCGCAGATTTTCCCTACATCGATGACAACTGGCGTGCCTTGGCCGCCGGCACTGGCTGGGCGCAGGAGGGCCGGTTGTTCGCGCAGTGGTTCTACAACCTGCTGACCTTCAGCGGCGCCGCGCCGAATATTTTCCCGTTACCGCTGTTGATCGCCACGCTGGCGATGAGCACGGCCCTGACCCGGCTGACGTTCCACTACTTCCCCGAACCCACGTTTGCCCATTGCCTGGTGCTGCTGCCGCTTTGGTACAACCCGTTTTTCCTGCAAAACCTGTCGTATCAATACGACGGGCCGACCATGGCGCTGAGCCTGGTGGCGGTCATCTATGCGATCACGTTTCGAAGCCCTTCGCGCATCCAGCAACTGCTGATCCCCGCCACGTTGATTGCATTGGCCATCGGGCTTTATCAGGTCAGCTTCAATGTGTTTCTCGGGCTCTGTTGCCTGGAGTGGTTGCGGGGGGTGAACGACAAATTGGCATGGCCTGCGTGCTACCGATTGATCGGCAGCAAAGTCGCACAAGTGGGGCTGGCCGGGTTGATCTATTACGCCACCGCCTATTCCTTCATGACTCAAGGCCGTACTGCGTTGTTGAACGGGGCAGCGGCTCCGTTGCAGCAAATTGAAACCAATGCGGGGAGGGTGCTGGAAAAAATCGTGCTGTTGTTCCATGGCGGCTTTACCTGGGTGTTCGCCGCGTTGTTGCTGTGCGCCATCGTCGGTGCCGTGCACGTAGGACAACGTGTACTGGAGCGAGAGGATACGGGGCTGACAAAAACCGTGATCGGCTTGCTGTGCCTGTTGATCTTGCCCGTCCTGATGTTGCTGGTGCCTGGGGCCTCGCTATTTTTCCGTGACTTCAACGAAGGCGCCCGCACCTTGATGGGCTTTGCTGTCGTGCTGGTATTGCTGTTCTACCTGAGTCATCGGGCGCTGGCGCCGGTGCATGAAAAACTGCCGTTGCTGTTGCTGGTTCCGCTCATTGCGATGCTCTCGCTTGCCTTCGCTTATGGACGGGTGCTGACGTTACAAAAGACGTTCGCGAGCCAGGCGCTGTATACCTTGAGTGCCGACATTGCATCTCGTCCGGCGTTGCGCGAAGCCAAGCGTATTTACATGTCGGTGACTTACTCCGATCACTGGCTGATTGGGGCTGCCGGGTCGTTCAGGCAGATGCCGGTTTTGCATTACCTGCTGAACAACGACTTTTTCATGCTCGCGGAAAACCTGCCCAAGGCAGGCATCGCCAATGTGGTCAGGGAAAAGGAGCGGCGCAACGCCACGCTGGTGGGGTATCAGGGTTATCCACCGCTGGTGGACAGCCTGTTCTATCGCATTTATCTGTTGGGGGATTACGGTTTTATCGTCATGAAAGAACCCGCCCGGATCCCCTCTCTCCAGTGGTGAACCCTGTGACCATTGGTCTGGAATGCCGCGCTACCTGTTAGTTCTAACAGTAGACGCGCACCGGCCCGGTCTTTAGGTTGAAACCCACCTGAAACGGGAATGAGTTCAAGGAACGAACATGAAAGCCTTATGGAAAGAGTTTTCCACTTACGCGATTGTTGGCGTGGCCAATACGCTGATTCATTGGCAGATATTTTACGTACTGACTACAGCGGCCGAGTTTAGCCAGGCCTCCAGCAATTTTTCGGCGTTTTGTGTGGCAGCGACGTTTTCATTTTATGTGCATGCGCTTTACACGTTTGAGGCCGGGGCGTCGGTGGTTCGTTATCTGATCTATGTGTTCTTTATGGGAGTAATGAGTTTCGTGGTCGGACATTACGCCGATGTCTGGAAAATCCACGGGCTGGTGACCGTCGCGTCGTTCTCGCTGTTGAGTCTGATCTGCGGGTTCTTCTTTTCCAGATTTGTCCTGTATGGCGAGCGCGAAGCGTGAAGGTGTCGCTGATGCCAGCCTTGCCCATAAGGCTGGCATGCAGGTCGATCCTTACGCAGCAATCACCTCATTAGGTTCAAAACTGTCCGCTCGTGCCATCTGCCACATCCGCGAGTAAAACTCGCCATTCACTTCCCCGGTGAGCAATTCCCCCGGTTTCAAGAACACATGCAACTGCGAGAACAACTTGATCTCGGTTGCCGACATGCGCCGCACCAGATGCTTGGCCGACAGTTGCGAAGGATGGTCGAGGCCGGCGGCCGCGAGCATTTTCGCGAGGGCCTTGAGCGTGTTGCGGTGAAAGTTGAAGACGCGCTGGGCCTTGTCCGGGACCACCAGCGCACGCTGGCGCAGGGTGTCTTGAGTGGCGACGCCGGTCGGGCATTTGTTGGTGTGGCAGCTTTGTGACTGGATGCAACCGATGGCAAACATGAAGCCGCGCGCCGAGTTGGCCCAGTCGGCGCCGATGGCCAGGACGCTGGCAATGTCGAAGGCGCTGACGATCTTGCCGCTGGCGCCGAGTTTGATTTTGTCGCGCAGATTCAGGCCCACCAGCGTGTTGTGCACGAACAACAGACCTTCGCGCATGGGTACGCCGATGTGGTCGGTGAACTCCACGGGGGCCGCGCCGGTCCCGCCTTCCTTGCCGTCGACCACGATGAAGTCCGGGAGAATGCCGGTTTCCAGCATGGCCTTGGCGATGCCCATGAATTCCCACGGGTGACCGAGGCAGAACTTGAAGCCCACCGGTTTACCGCCGGACAGTTCGCGCAATTGCTGGATGAAGTGCATCAGTTCGATCGGCGTGGAAAACGCGCTGTGCCGCGACGGCGAGATGCAGTCTTCGCCCATCAGGATGCCACGGGTTTCAGCGATCTCTTTGGTGACCTTGTGCTTGGGCAAAATGCCGCCGTGACCGGGTTTGGCGCCCTGGCTCATTTTGATTTCGATCATCCGCACTTGCGGCGTTTGCGCTTGGGCGGCGAAGCGCTCCGGGTCGAAACGGCCGTCAGGGGTGCGGCAACCGAAGTAGCCACTGCCGAGTTCCCAGGTCAGGTCGCCGCCGTTTTCCCGGTGATAAGCGCTGATGCTGCCTTCGCCGGTGTCGTGGGCGAAGTTGCCGAGTTTGGCGCCCTGGTTCAACGCGCGAATGGCGTTGGCGCTGAGCGAGCCGAAGCTCATGGCCGAGATGTTGAACACCGAGGCTGAGTACGGCTGGGTGCATTGCGGTCCGCCAACGATGACGCGAAAGGCACTCGGATCGCTCAACGGTGCCGGGCGCATCGAGTGGCCGATGAATTCGAAACCCGATTGGTACACATCGATCAGCGTGCCGAAGGGTTTGTCGGCACTTTCATTCTTGGCCCGCGAATAGACCAGCGAGCGCTGGGCCCGGGAGAAGGGCAGGGCGTCGCTGTCGGATTCGAGCAGGTATTGGCGGATCTCCGGGCGAATGCCCTCCACCAGATAGCGAATATTGCCCAGGATCGGGTAGTTGCGCCGCACCGCGTGAGGGCTTTGCAGCAGATCGAACAGGCCCACGAGGCTCAAGACGCCGGTCACGGCGGTGATCGGCCACAGCCAGTCGTGTTCCAGGAAGGGCAGGCTGGCGAGGGTGAATATCACGCAAGCGGCAAAGAAGGCGTAGCGGCTCAGGAGTGACAGGCTCATACGGGTTCCTTGGGTTCGGACTCGGTCATGTGTAGCGCACAAGGTGTAGCGGATTCGAAGATCCCTGTGGGAGCGGGCTTGCCCGCGATGGCGGTCTATCAGCCAACATCAATGTTGAATGTGATGGCCTCATCGCGGGCAAGCCCGCTCCCACAGTAAAGCGAAAGCGCTCCACTGCGCACTCAGGCATTCTGCGCCTGGAGGAATATCGAAAACAGCTCGGACTGGGATTTGATCCCCAGCTTGCTGTACATGTGTTTTTTATGGACTTTCACGGTTTCAGCAGAGATTTCCAGCTTACGGGCGATTTCTTTACTGGAGCAACCGCTGAGCATCAATCGCCCGACATCCAGCTCCCGGGCGGTCAATTGCGCGCCTTTGAGTTGTTGCACCGAAGCCTCCAGCTGAACGCGCCAGTCGCCCTGGACCGGCGCTGGCGCGAGGGCCACGGCTTCGTTGATTTCGTAGGGCAGGCGCTGGCGCAACAGGCCGAGTACCCAAGGCTGGATCAGCGACAACAAGGCAATCTGCTGGCCGCTGAAACGCTGCTTGCTGCCCAACGACAGGCACAGCGTGCGGTCGCCTTCGAGCTGGCAATTGAACTGGATTTCATCGGCCACCACATTCAGACGAAAGTAGCGTTGGTAATACTCGGTCAGCTCGAAATGCTCCGGCGCCACTTCCGACAGGCGATAAAGCCCGGTGCGCGACTGCTCGCGGCAAGCGATGTAGAACGGGTCGAGCAGGTACAGGCCGCGCAGGTAATCCTGGAACAACTGATCAGGGCTGCCGTCCTCGCCCGGGCATTCGGCGAACACTTGCGGGTGCTGGTCAGCGCTGAAAAGCAGGGCAACCCAGCTGTCGAAGGTCACGTACTGATCCAGCAGGCGCACCAGCTGCGTCCAGAAATTGGGCTTGTCCAGGGCGTCGATCAGTTGCCCGACCGAGCGGTGCCAAGCGATATCGTCTAATGAAAGTGTCATGCCTCTACCCCTATCGGGTTACCCCAGCGGCGTGATTCCCCGGCCGGTGGCTTGCTGCGCATACTGGCGCACAGACACAGACCGGGCAATCTTTCTGCCGCCCGGCCCATAACAAGGACTACCCATGAAAGTCGAACTCGCCCAGTTGGCGGGCCGTGACAACGGCACAGCGTACAACCTCGAACGGGCCTTGGCGGCCATCGCTGCCTGCAATGCGGACACGCAACTGATCGTCTTCCCGGAAACCCACCTGATGGGCTTTCCGTCCGCCACCACCGTGGCCCAAACCGCCGAACCGCTGGACGGACCGACGGTCAGCGCCGTCGTAGCGGCTGCCCGCGAGCGCAACATCGCCGTGGTGATCGGCATGGCCGAGAACGACAACGGACGCTTCTACAACACCACGCTGCTGATTACCCCTGAAGGCATCGCCCTGAAATACCGCAAGACCCACCTGTGGGCGTCGGATCGCGGCGTGTTCGAGGCGGGCGACCGTTACGCCACCTGCGAGTGGAACGGCGTGCGGGTCGGCCTGTTGATCTGCTACGACATCGAGTTCCCGGAAACCGCCCGCGCCCTGGCGCAACTGGGCGCCGAATTGCTGATCGTCACCAACGGCAACATGGACCCATACGGCCCGACTCACCGCACCGCGATCATGGCTCGCGCCCAGGAAAACCAGGCATTTGCGCTGATGGTCAACCGGGTGGAAGAGAGCGACGACGGGTTGGTGTTTGCCGGTGGCAGTGCGCTGGTCGATCCGCTGGGCACCTTGTTGTTCGAGGCCGGGCGGGAGGAAGGGCAGTTTGCGGTTGAGCTGGATTTCAGCCGGTTGGAGGCGGCACGCAAGGATTATCGGTATCTGGATGATCAACGGTTGAAGTTGCCGGGTGAGATTGTCGAGCGGGCTAGTGGCGTGTGGGAGTTGCTGATTCCTAAAAACTGAAGATGACCGATCGTTCCCACGCTCTGCGTGGGAATGCATCAACTGACGCTCCGCGTCCGCTTTTGGGACGCGGAGCGTCCCCGGCTGCATTCCCACGCGGAGCGTGGGAACGATCATTTTGCGCCGAACTCGGCTCTGCCCATAAATCTAATAAATTCGGAGTAGTCGCTCATGGCTCGTTTGCAACGCACCCTGTCGTTGGGTTCGGTGGTGCTGTTCGGCATCGCCTACATGACGCCGATCATTGTGCTCGGCACGTTTGGCATCCTCGCTCAATCCACCACCGGCATGGTCCCCGCCGCGTATTTGGCGGCACTGGTGGCGATGTTTTTCACCGCCATGAGCTACGGCCGAATGGCCTCGGCGTTCCCCGTCGCAGGCTCGGCCTACAGCTATGTACGCAAGGCCATCAGCCCGAAACTGGGCTTCATCGCCGGTTGGGCAGTGCTGCTCGATTACCTGTTCCTGCCGATGGCGATCTGGCTGATCGGCGCCGCCTACCTCAACTCCGCGTTCCCGGCCGTGCCGCAGTGGATCTGGGTGCTGGCGTTTATCGGCATCACCAGCGCGATCAACATCGTCGGGCTGAAACTGGCCAACGGCATCAACGCCTTGCTGATGCTGGTGCAGTTCCTGGTGCTGATTGCCTTCGTCGCGTTGTGCATCCACTACGTCGGTGGCGATGCCAGCACGCCGTTGTGGTCGATCAAACCGTTTTTCAACGGCGACATGCAGATGCCGCTGATCATGAGCGGCGCGGCCATCGCCTGTTACTCATTCCTCGGTTTCGACGCAGTCAGCACCCTGACTGAAGAAACCCGCGACCCGCGCCGCACCATCCCGCGGGCGATCATGTTGATTACCCTGATCGGCGGGCTGATCTTCGTCAGCGTCTCGTACTTCGTGCAGATCGCGCACCCATCGTTCCAGTTCGACAGCGTCGACTCGGCGGCTTATGAAATCGCCCGCAACATCGGTGGTGACCTGTTCGTGTCGATCTTCCTGATCGGCCTGATCGTCGGCCAGTTCGCGTCGGGCTTGTCGGCTCAGGCCAGCGGTTCGCGCCTGTTGTTTGCCATGGGCCGCGACGGTGTGCTGCCCAAATCGTTCTTCGGCACCTTGCACGAACGCTTTGGCACCCCGGTCAACAGCATCCTCTTGTGCGCGGTGGTGGCTTTGCTGGCACTGAAACTGGACGTCACCACCTCGACCTCGTTCATAAACTTCGGCGCGTTCCTGGCGTTCAGTCTGGTGAACCTGTCGGTGATCTTTCACTACTGGATCGGCGGTGAGAACAAAGGCCTGCGCGAATTCGTGCTGTTCCTGTTGTTCCCTTTCATTGGCCTGGCGGCAGATTTGTGGCTGATGGTCAGCCTCGATCACCTGGCGATTTACCTGGGCCTGAGCTGGCTGGCGATTGGCATGGTGTACCTGGCGGTGCTGACCGGAGGTTTCCGCCGCCAGCCACCGGAGATGGATTTCCAGGAGGCCACATAACCCGCCGACACCGAGAAACCCTGTGGGAGCGAGCCTGCTCGCGATGAGGCCGTGTCAGACAACATTAATAGTGACTGACACGCAGCCATCGCGAGCAGGCTCGCTCCCACAGTTTGGATTGTGTTCAGGCCGCTGAATTTGTTTGATGCACGGGCAACTCGACGCGGAACGTGCTGCCCACGCCCACCTCGCTACGTACCGAAATATCCCCCTGATGCTTCTTCACAATCCCATAAGACAGAGATAACCCAAGCCCTGTCCCCTGGCCCACCGGTTTGGTGGTGAAGAACGGGTCGAAGATTTTCTGCAGGCTGTCCGGCGCAATACCCGACCCGGTATCTGCCACTTCAATCCACACCCGTTCACCTTCAACCCCGGTGCGCAGGGTGATGGTGCCGCGCTGCGGGCCCATCGCCTGGGACGCGTTGACGATCAGGTTCATGATCACCTGATTGATTTGCGACGGCAGGCATTCGATATCGGGCAGCGGCTGATACGCCTTCACCACGTCGGCCTTGTACTTGAGCTCATTGGCGACGATGTTCAGGGTCGATTCGATGCCCTGTTGCAGATTGGTCCACTGCCATTCCTGGTTGGAGTCCACGCGGGAGAAGTCCTTCAGGTCTTTGACGATCTGCCCGACGCGGATGATGCCTTCCTTGGATTCCTTGATCAGCAACGGGATGTCGTCGCGCAGAAATTCCAGTTCGATCCGCTCACGTAACTGCCCAAGCCGTTCGATGACCTCGTTTGAAGCAATCGCTTCTTCGGCCTCGCGATAGGCATCGAGCATTTCCTGCAATTGCTTGAAGTAGCCATCAAGGCTGCCGAGGTTGGAGGAGATGAAGCCGATGGGGTTGTTGATTTCATGGGCGACGCCGGCGGCCAATTGCCCCAGGGAGGCGAGTTTTTCCGATTGCACCAGTTGCGATTCAAGCTGTTTGCGTTCGTCGATTTCCCGCTGCAACGCCTCGCTGGCCTGTTTGAACTCGGTGGTGCGCTGATCTACCAGATGCTCCAGGTGGCTCATCTGCACATAGGCGCGTTCGGTCATTTCCCATTTGTTCAGCAGGGTGTTGGCCATCTGCTGGACTTCGATGTTGTCGAAGGGTTTTTTCAGGATCAGCAAACGGTCATGGGCCTGTAGCCGGTCGAGCAGTTCATCCCAGGAATAGTCAGAGTACGCGGTACACACCACCACTTGCAGGCGCGGGTCTTGCTGCCACAGATGTTCGATGGTCTGCGCGCCGTCCCAACCCTCAGGCATGCGCATGTCCACGAACGCGAGGGCGTAGGGGCGACTTTCCTGCAAGGCCTGGGTGAGTTTGCCCAGGCCTTCCTGCCCGCCATAGGCCGAATCGAGTTCGAACAGGGCGGTAGCGGGTTTGACTTCACTGCCAAACAGCGTGGCTTCCATCTCGTCCAGTTCGACGTGCTGCACCGAAACCGGTGTGAGGATCTTGCGAAAGTCATCATGAATCGACGGCGTGTCGTCGATCAGCAGAATGCGCCGGTTCGAAAGTTCACTCATGCCTCCTCCGTAACGGTTTTCAGCGGGATCTGCAGGGTGAACTGCGCACCCTTGCCAGGCCCGTCGCTGTGGGCGCTGAGATGGCCGTTCATCTCGATAGCCGCCAGTGCGCAGCTGTGCAGGCCAAAGCCGTGGCCTTCCTTGCGGGTGGTAAAACCGTGGGCAAAGATTCGCGTCATGTTCTCCGGCGCGATGCCTTCGCCATCATCCTTGACGCTGATTTGCAGGGTGGCGTCTTCGACGATTTTCACCCCCAGGGTCATTTGTCGCGGACGATTACTGAGGTCGGACATGGCGTATTTTGCATTGCTGATGAGGTTGATCAGGATCAGCAGCAGCCGGTGCTTGTCACCCATGACCTGCGGCACATCGGTGTATTCCTTGACCACCGTGACGTGATGCCGGGTCAGGGCGCCGGAGTTCATGCGCAAAGCGTCTTCCAGCAGTTCGCTGATGTGCAGCGGTTCCATCAGGCTGTTGGCGCCGGCATAGGATTGTTGGGTGGCGACGATGTCCTTGATGTGGTCGACGCTTTTGGTCAGTTGGGCCAGTTCTTCGGTCATGCTTTGTTGTTCGAGTGCAATGGCGTCGACCAGTTGATTCAGGTAGCCGGGCAGCAACTTGCCTTTCTCGTCCTGGGTCAAAAAGGCGCCAAGATCGCCTTGATGTTCGTTGACCAGCTGCATCGCCTTGCCCAGCCCCTGGGCCTTGCTGCTGCGCAGTTTGCGACTGACCAGGTCGGCGGAAATATTCACGCTGTTAAGCACGTTGCCAACGTTGTGCAACACATTGGTGGCGATTTCGGCCATGCCGGCCTGGCGCGCGGTGTCCAGCAGTTCACTCTGGGTATCCTTGAGCTCGCGTGTGCGCTCCTCGACCCGTTTTTCGAGGTCATCATTGGCGGTTTTCAGGGCTTTGTTGACGCGATTGATCACCGTGAAACTGCGCATCAGGTGAATCGCCAGGTACACCAGCAACAGCACCAGCAGCACTGAAAACACCAGCATGTAAAAGTGATAACGCTGGTCGATGGCATCGGTGCGCTGCTGATCGTTGTTCAGCAGATCGGTGATGTCGTCCAGCCTTTCGGCCACGGGAATGGCCTCGATGTTTTCCAGCAAGCGGTTGACCACCGGTTGTTCACGCAGGATCAGCTGGATGTGGCTGTCGAGAATATCCAGCGGACTGTGGAATTGCTCCGGCAGTCGCAGTTTGTTCACTTTCAGTTTGCTCAGGCCCACCAGAATTTCGGCGGCCTTGCCGTCAGAGGTGACCATGGCGAATTCCATGGTGCTCAGTACCAGGTCATACGTGTCGTTGGCGATGTTTTGCAGTTGCAGTTTGTCTCCGTCCTGCAACTGGGCGAGGGGTTCCTGAATGTCGTCTTCGGCGGTCGGCAGAAACGCCAGTGAGTTGCGCAACACAGCATTGTGGGACTTGAACTGTTCCACCAGCCGGGTCTTTTCCTCGATGGCGCTCAGGTACGCATCATGGCTGGTGAGCCACACGGGCGAGTCGTTGCGGCCGTGATTCGATTCCATCGTGTCGAACCGTTGCCACAGCTTCGTCATCTCGGTCAGCGGTGCGACCAGCGGATCGTAGTTATGGTTGATGGCAATCCGGGCCTTGAGGATTTCCGTTTCCCATTGCGCGTTCAGCTGTTTCATCCGGGAAACCAGATCCCGGGACTCGGTGTAGGTCGACGTCTGGTCCGAACTGGATTTGAGGTACAGAAACAGCAGTATCGAGGCGAGTATCAGGGCCACGACACCGAGGAGTGCCAGGCTGCGTCGGCGGGACATTTTCATAACGGCTTGCCCTCCCATTCACCGGTCAGGGTCTTGAGGAATTTGATGATCAGCACCTTGTCCTCGGCGGAGGGGATGCGCCCCAGCTGGAACGTGAACATCACGTCCACAGCGTCTTCGAGGGTTTTGGCCGAACCGTCGTGAAAGTACGGCGCGGTCACCGCAACGTTGCGCAGGCTCGGGACCTTGAACACGTTGCGGTCCTCCTCGTCCTTGGTCACCAGGTAGCGACCCAGGTCGGTTTCGGTCGAGTTGCCTCGGGTCTTGAAGTAATCGCCCATCACCCCGAACTTCTGGAACATGTTGCCGCCGATGTTGACCCCTTGATGGCAGGTGATGCAGCCGTAGTCCTTGAAGCGTTGGTAACCGTATTTCTCCTCGCGGGTGAGAATGTCGGTGTCACCCAGCAGGTATTGGTCGAAACGCGAGTTGGCGCTGATCAGCGTGCGCTCGTAGGTGGCCAGGGCGTTTTGCACATTGTTCATGGTCACGCCGTCCGGGTAGGCGTCGCCGAACGCGGTTTGATAAGCCGGATCGGCGGACAGCGTTTGCACCACGTGTTCCCAGTTGCTGCCCATTTCACTGGGGCTCTGCACCACGGTGTGGATTTGGGTTTCCAGGGTGTCGGCGCGACCGTTCCAGAACTGCCGGAAGTTCAGGCTGGCGTTGAATACGCTGGGGGTGTTGATGGCGACTGGAAGGCCGTTGAAGCCGATGGAAAACGCCTTGTTGTCGGCACCGCCGCTTTCCAGGCGGTGGCAACTGGCGCAGGAAATGCTGCTGTTGACCGACAAACGTGGCTCATTGAACAACTGGCGACCCAATTCGACCCGCAGAGGATTTTGCTGTGGGACGGCCGGCAGCGGTTTGAGCGGCTCGTTCAGTGGCGCACCGCTGGCGATCAAACAAAACCCGAGCAAGGGCAGCAGAAGAAGACGATGGAAGGATGGCGACATCTGATGATTCCTTGGCTGATGGCCTGTGTGTCGCTGCTTATCGTTCATGTGGCGGCAGGAGGAGGGGATTTCACCGACGTCAGGTATTGCACGAACGCATCCGGCGCCACGGCTTTGCTGAAGTAATAACCCTGGCCTTCCTCGCACTGATGGGCCTTGAGGAAATCCAGCTGTTCGAGGGTTTCCACCCCTTCGGCGATGATGGTCAGCTTGAGGCTCTTGCCCAGGCTGATGATGGCGCTTACCAGTGCCGCGTCGTTGCTGTCACGGCTCAGGCCGCGAATGAACGACTGATCGATTTTCAGCACGTCGATGGGAAAACGCCGCAGGTAACTCAGGCTGGAATAACCGGTGCCGAAGTCGTCAATGGCCAGCCGCACCCCCATTGCCTTGATCCGGTTCAGGGCGGTGACCGTGGCATCGATGTTCTGCATCAGCACGCCTTCGGTAATTTCCAGCTCCAGCAATGACGGGTCCAGGCCGGTCTGTTCGAGGACCTGTTCAATGCCTTCGACAAAGCCTCGCTGGCGAAAATCGATGGCCGACACATTCACCGACATGCACAGCTTCGGCAGGCCGGCTGCCTGCCAGGCGCAGGCTTGTCGACAGGCCTGGGCCAGCACCCATTTGCTCAACGGCACGATCAATCCGCTGTCTTCGGCCACCCCAATGAAATCCGACGGATAGACCAGGCCATGCCCCGGTTTCTGCCAGCGAATCAGGGCCTCTGCACCGACCACCTCACCGTTGCTCAGGTCCAGTTTTGGCTGGTAATGCAGGACAAATTCGTCCCGCTCCAATGCCAGGCGAATACCCGACTCGATGCTCTGCTGATCCCGGGCGCGCTGGTTCATCTCGTCGATGAAAAATCGGAAGTCGTTGGGGCCGCTTTCCTTGACGTTGCGCATCGCGGTTTCGGCTTTCTTGATCAGTGCGATGGCATCGAAGCCGTCATCGGGGTAGATGCTGATGCCCAGGCTGGCGGTCACGCTCAGGTCATGGCCGGCGATGTGCTGGGGCGTGCAGATGGCGTTCAAGAGTTTTTCGGCGATGCCTTTGGTCTGTTGGGGATGGCGGATATCGGCGAGGATTACCACGAATTCGTCAGCGCCGTAGCGAAACACCGAATCTGACTCGCGCACCGTGGACACCAGGCTATGCCCGACCCGTTTGAGCATCTCGTCACCGGCCGGATGGCCCAAGGCATTATTGATGCGCTTGAAGCGATCAAGGCCCAGAAACATCACCGCCAGTTGCTTGTCATGGCGGCGGGACAACGCCAGCGACTGGTTCAATCGATCACCGAGAAGCGTGCTGTTGGGCAGTTCGGTCAATACGTCATATTGCAGTAAGTGGGATACCTTCAGCAGTTCGTGGACCCGCGCCTCGATGGTTTGCTCCAGGCTTTGCACTTTCGTCTCCGCGTCGTGCGTCATCTGCCATTTCCAGGTCAGGGCGCTGGCCATCTGGCGGATTTCCAGACTGTCGAAGGGCTTTTTCAACACCAGCAACTGGTCGCCGAACTCCAGCCGTTCAGCCATGTCTTCCCAGCTGTAATCCGAAAAGGCGGTGCACAACGCGATTTGCAGATGCGGGTCAATCTTCCAGAGTTGTTCGATGGTTTCCAGCCCGTCCCAACCCGGCGGCATGCGCATGTCGGTGAACGCCATGGCGTAGGGGCGCCCTTCGGCCTGGGCACGCTTGACCAGTTCGAGGGCTTCCTGACCCTGATAGGCGGAATCGAGCTGGAAGGCGAGTCGAGCCCGTTGTTGCGTGCCGAACAACGCTTCTTCGGTACCGGCCAGGGTCCGCTCATCTTCGGAATCGGGGCCGAGGATCTTGCGAAAGTCCTGATGGATCGACGGCGTGTCATCGATGATCAGGATGCGCCGGTTGGTCTGGACGGACGGAGATTTCATTCCTTGTCCTCCGTGGCGTGCGGGTTGTCCAGGATCGGTCCGGTGTAGTTGCTTGCGGGCATGATGCTGCCGGCTTTGAGCAATTTAGCGGCCTGTTGGCTGCTGACCGCTTTACTGAAGAAGTAACCCTGAGCGTTCATTGGTGAGCCTGTGGCCATCAGCGAACTGCGCTGTTCCTGGGTTTCGACACCTTCAGCGATGATTCCGATCCCTACATCGCGAGCGAAATTGATAATCGCACGCAAAGTATTGGCGCTCGCCGGGTCGCGGGCCGCCGTGTCGATGAAGGCCTGGGCGAGTTTCAGGTGATTGACCTGGTAAGTCTTGAGGTAGTCGAACGAGGAATATTCGGTGCCGAAGTCATCGATGGCGATCTTCACCCCCAGCTCCCGCAGGCGCGGCAGCACATCGTTGTGGGTCCATTTGGTCTGGGCCAGGGTCGCTTCGGTGACATCGAAGCGCAGGTCCCAAGCGCACAGTTCCCAGCGCGCGGTGGTGCGCAGCACGTCATAGATCAGCTCGGGCCCGCTTTTCAGCTGGGCCAGGGACAGCTTGATGGCAATGACCGGCGGGGCCATGCCTTCGTCGCGCCACTGGCGCATTTGCTGGCAGGCGCGATCCAGCACCCAGTGACCGAGGGCGATGATGGTGCCGGTTTTTTCCGCGGCCGGCAGGAACGCCGGCGCTTCCAGCAACCCACGCTCGGGGTGGTTCCAGCTGACCTGGGCTTCCATGCCGAGGATCCTGCCGCTGCTCAGGTCGACTTCCGGCCAGTAATTGAGTTCGAGTTCTTCATGTTCAATGGCGGTTTTCAGATCGTTGGCGATGGTCATGCGCTCGACCACCTCCTGATTGATCTCCTCGGAGTGGAAGTGATACTGGTTGCGGCCCTTTTCCTTGGAGCGATAGAGCGCCATGTCGGCCTGGTTCAGCAGGCCTTCGGCGCTGGTGATGAGCGGTGAATAGCTGCTGATGCCGATGCTGACCGAAACGCGTACGTCATTGCCGGCCAGGGAGTAGGGCAGCACCAGCGCATCGCGGACCTTGGCGGCTAAAGATGCAGATTGTGTCGGGTCGCCGACGTCCAGTTGCAGGATGGCGAACTCGTCGCCGCCGAGGCGGGCGACCACATCGTTTTCGCGCACACAGGCCTTGATGCGCCGGGCGACTTCCTGCAGCAACAGGTCGCCCACCGGATGACCGAGGGTATCGTTGATTCGTTTGAAGTGATCCAGATCGAGGTAGAACATCGCGAACGGTGTCGCGCCCCGACGCGCCGCGGCGAACGCCTGGTGCAGGCGCTCGATCAGGGTGGCCCGGTTGGCCAGCCCCGTGAGCCCGTCGGTGCGGGCCAGCAGGGCGATTTTCTCCTCGGCGACCTTGCGTTCAGTGATGTCGATGATGATGCCTTCGACTTCCAGCAAACGTCCTTCGGCGTCACGCACCGGGATATAGCGGTTTTCGACCCAGCGCCAGGCACCGTCGCCGGTGCGCATCCGGAATTCGATGGAAGCGCCTGCCGCATGGCGGTCCAGCACCCGGGCCATGGCCGTGTCGACCTTCGATTGGTCGTCCGGGTGGATCAGCTCCTGGGCCCAATTGGCCGAGGCGACCAGGTTCGCCGCGACGTGACCGTACTTGGTGATGTTGTGGGAGATGTACATCAGCGGAAACAACGGTTCGCCCCGCAGGCGATACAGGATGGTCGGGCTGTTCTGCACGATGATGTTGGCATCGGACAGCTCCCGGGTGCGCTCTTCGACGGCCTGTTCCAGCAGCGACATCTTCAGCGCTGCGTCTTCGGTCATCTGCCATTTGGCGGTCAATGCGCTGGCCATCTGCCGGATTTCGATGGCATCGAAGGGTTTTTTCAGGATCAGCAGACGATCGCCCAGCTCCAGGCGTTCATCGATGTCTTCCCAGGAATAGTCGGAATAGGCGGTGCACAGTGCCACTTGCAGCTTGGGATCGACCTGCCACAGCCGTTCGATGGTTTGCAGACCGTCCCAGCCCGGCGGCATGCGCATGTCGATGAAGGCCATTGCGTAGGGCAGGTCGTTGGCCAGCGCTCGCTCGACCTTGTCCAGTGCTTCGAGGCCCTGATACGCCGAATCGAGGATGAAGCTTTGCAGTGTGGCCGTCGCTTGAGTCCCGAACAGGGCGTTTTCAGCGCTGATCAAGTCGTCGTCATCGATCGATGGCGGGCTGAGGATCTTGATGAAGTCCGCATGGATCGACGCGGTGTCATCGACGATAAGAATCCGACGGTTGGTACGCGCCAGCAGCGTATTCATAGGCATACGCCGGGAGCGGTGGCAGTGTGGAGCGGTGTGCTCATAGGGGCATCCTTTCCCTGATCACGTGGCAACGGTACAGATAATGGATCCGAGTTAGCAGAGCATAGTCGCCCGTGCAGCACTTCGCCCGGGTGACTGAAACGAATCATTTCCAGGGGCTTGCTGGAAATCATCTAGCCTGTAGCTCAGGCACGGCCAGAAACGGAGTGTTTTGGCTGATGACTGACGCAACAACGCCCGTTTCGCTTGAGGTAATGCCATGGAAGAGCAACTCCCCACGACTGTCACCTATAAACCTACCATTCTGCTGGTCGACGATGAGGAATCGATCCTCAATAGTCTGCGCCGGCTCCTGCGCGGCCAACCCTACGAGGTGCTGCTGGCCACCAGCGGAGCCCAGGCCCTCGACATCATGGGCAAACAGCCCGTCGACCTGGTGATGAGCGATGCGCGCATGCCCAATATGGATGGCGCGACGCTGCTGGCGCACATCCACCAGCGCCATCCCGACACCCTGCGCATTTTGCTGACCGGTTATGCCGACCTGACGATGATCGTCAAAGCGATCAACGAGGGGCAGATTGACCGTTACATCAGCAAACCCTGGCACGATGAGGAGTTGCTGCTGACGTTGCGACAATCCCTCGCCTACCAGCATTCCGAGCGCGAACGGTTGCGCCTGGTGCAGGAGACGTGGGATCGGAACGAGGAATTGAAGTTACTCAACGCGACCCTGGAAAAACACGTCGCGTCCCGCACCTCCGAGCTGCAGCAGACCGCCGACATGCTCGACCTGGCCTACGAAGAACTCAAACACAGTTATGTCACCGGCACTGAGGTGTTTTCGTTGCTGGCCAACCTGCGTTTACCGCCGGCCAAGCAGACGAACCGGCAGATCATCGAACTGGTGCGGGTGTACTGCAAACGCCATGGCCTGGACGAGGGCAGCACCCGCGACCTGACCATGGCCGCGGCGCTCTACAACATCGGTAAGCTCAGTTGGACCGACAGCATGATGACCACGCCTGCGGACCTGCTGCACCACAGCGATCAAGAGCGCTATCGCGGTTATCCGAAGCAGAGTGAATCGCTGTTGATGACCCTCGACCCGATGAAAGATGCCGCGCGCCTGATCCTTCACCATCAGGAGCGCTGGGACGGCACTGGTTTCCCCGACCGGCTCAAGGGCGAGGCGATTCCGCTCGGTTCGCGGTGGCTGAAACTGGCGGTGGATTTCATCGAGTTGCAGCGTGGGCTGATCCTTGAACGCCAGATGAACAGCGATGAAGCCTTGGTTTATATCCGCCAGTACGCCGGTCGTCTCTACGATCCTGATCTGGTCGAGGACTTCATTAAGGTTTGTGCCGCCTACCTGAGCGATGTGTCGCTGGCCGATCCGACGGTCAAGGTCTTGGCTACCCGGGACCTGGTGGCCGGCATGATCCTGGCGCACAACCTCAATGCCGATAACGGCATGTTGCTGCTCAATGCAGGCAAGGTGCTGAGCGGACCGCTGGTGGAGAAACTGATCGCTTTCGAGGCGATGGAAGGGGCGAAGTACAGTGTTTTTGTGAAAGTGCCGGAGGAGCCTGCGGCTTCGATTCTCGAAGCGCCAGAGGTCGTTCAGCCGCACTGATCCTCTGTGGGAGCGTGGCTTGCCCGCGATGAACGATGACGCGGTGTGCGTGATAGACCGCGGCGCCTGAATCGCGGGCAAGCCACGCTCCCACAGAGGGGTCAGTGCCGTGCAGAGATTTTTTCGGGGTGACGCAGAACCCATACCCATGTGATCCTTCGCGCCTTTCACCCAAGGCCCTTTCCGATCCATGACCCTTCCCACCGCAACTTCCCCCCGCATCATCCGCATTGCCGCCGCCCTGCTGATCGGCCCCGACGGGCGCACGCTGTTGGTCCGCAAGCGCGGCACAGAGGCCTTCATGCAACCCGGCGGCAAGATCGAGGCCCACGAGCAACCGGTTCATGCCCTGGCCCGTGAACTGGAAGAAGAGCTTGGACTGGTCATCGACCCCGCTCACGCCACCTACCTGGGACCTTTCTCGGCACCGGCCGCCAACGAGCCGGGTTTTGTCGTACAGGCCGAACTCTTTCAGCTGACCATCGATTCCGACGTATCGCCTGCCGCGGAGATCGAAGAAGTGTGCTGGATCGATCCGGCCACCGACGGCGATCTCACGCTGGCGCCATTGACACGGGACCTGATCCTGCCGTTTTATCGAGCTTCGCTGACTGCGATCGCCTGATCATTCACGGACTAGGATTGCCCCCATGATCCCGCTTCAAGATTTGCTGATATTCGCCGCTGCCGCGTTGCTGATGGTGTTGACGCCGGGGCCGAACATGATTTACCTGATCTCCCGTTCGATCTGCCAGGGGCGCAAGGCCGGCGTGACGTCGTTGCTTGGTGTGGTAGCGGGTTTTTTTGTGCATTTGTTCGCCGCCGCGGCCGGTTTGACCGCGGTGTTTCTGGCTGTGCCGATGGCCTACGAAGTGTTGAAGTGGGCCGGTGCGCTGTACCTGGTGTGGCTGGCCTGGCAGGCAGTCAAACCCGGGGCGCGTTCACCGTTCGAAGCGCAGCAGTTGCCGCCGGACTCGTCGCGCAAACTGATCACCATGGGGTTTCTCACCAGCGCCCTGAACCCGAAGATTGCGGTGTTTTACCTGTCGGTGTTTCCGCAATTCATCTCACCTGAACATGGCTCGGTGTTTACCCAAAGCATTGTGCTGGGCCTGACCCAGATCAGCGTCAGTTTCTGCGTCAATCTGCTGATCGCGATTTTCGCTGCGGGCATCGCGTCATGGTTCGTCAACAACCCGACCTGGCTGGCGGTGCAGCGTTATTTCATGGGCTTTGTCCTGTCAGCGCTGGCGGTGCGACTGATGCTTGAGCAACGACGGACGGCTTGATCATGTGGATTGAACGACTGGATGCCAGCCATGCCCTGGACTATCGGGCACTGATGCTGGAAGCCTACGACCTGCATCCGCAGGCTTTCACCTCGAGTGTGCGCGAGCGCGCCGCGATGCCGCTGAGTTGGTGGGAGTCGCGCCTGACCAGCAAGCTTGATGTGGTGCTTGGGGCGTTTGACGAGGGCAAGTTGGCAGGCATCGTCGGTCTGGCCTTGGAACCCCGGGAAAAGGCCCGGCACAAGGCAACGCTGTTTGGCATGTACGTGTCTGGAAAGGTCCGGCAGCGAGGGTTGGGTCAGCAACTGGTGCAAGCGGCGCTGGCTGAAGCGCAGAACCATACAGGCCTGCAGTTGATCCAGCTGACCGTCACCGCCGGCAACGAAGCCGCGTTCAACCTGTACCAGCGATGCGGCTTCATCCAGTACGGCCTAGAACCCATGGCGGTACGCGTCGGCGAAGACTACTTCGACAAAATCCACATGTGGCGTGAACTCTGAGGATCACGAAATCCCTGTGGGAGCGAGCTTGCTCGCGATAGCGGTGTATCAGCCAATACAGATATCAACTGACACGACGCCATCGCGAGCAAGCTCGCTCCCACAGGGGTATGTAGTGTATTAACGGACGGCGCTGACCCCGTCGAGTGTCGAGAACGATGTGTCCTTGGCCGTCAGCAAAAAGTCGCGCATGTACGGCGCATCCAGCATGTCCGCGCGAATCCCCGCATACAGCGTCGCAAACAATCCTTTCTCGCCCAGCCGCTTGGCCTTCACGTAACCCCGTGAGCTGTATTCATGCAGCGCCCAATGGGGCATGCCGCACACGCCGCGTCCGCTGGCCACCAATTGCATCATCATCACCGTCAGTTCCGAGGTGCGGACTTGTGCCGGTTCGATGTCGGCCGGTTCGAGGAAGCGGGTGAAGATGTCCAGTCGATCGCGTTCCACCGGGTAGGTGATCAGCGTTTCCGTGAGCAAATCTTCCGGAACGATGTAGGCCTTGCTCGCTAGACGGTGCTGGTTGGCCACCGCGAGCATTGCTTCATAAGTGAACAACGGCACGTACGTGATGCCCGCCAGTTCCAGCGGATCGGAGGTCACCACCAAATCCAGATCACCACGGGCCAGGGCCGGCAGCGGGGCGAAGGAGAAGCCCGACGCCAGGTCCAGCTCGACTTCCGGCCAGGCATCGCGGAATTGATCGATGGTCGGCATCAGCCACTGGAAGCAACTGTGGCACTCGATGGCCATGTGCAATCGGCCCGCCGTGCCGCCCGCCAGGCGCGCGATATCACGCTCGGCGCCGCGCAGCAGCGGCAGGGTGGCGTCGGCCAGTTGCAGCAGGCGCAAACCGGCGCTGGTGAACCGCACCGGTTTGGTCTTGCGCACGAACAGCGGCATCCCCAGCCGTTCCTCAAGCTCCTTGAACTGGTGGGACAGGGCGGACTGGGTCAGGTGCAGGCGGTCGGCGGCATCGACCAGGCTGTCCGCTTCGCGCAAGGCGTGCAGGGTCTTCAGGTGACGGATTTCAAGCACCGGATGGCTCCATGAGGAAAACTTGTGATCAACACGAAAAGGTTGAGTTTGTCTCATGTTGGGTTGGCTGTCGACAATAGCGCCATCTTTTACAGGGAGAAATTCACCATGGCTCTGGCCCACACACTTGGTTTTCCGCGCATCGGCGCTGACCGCGAACTGAAAAAAGCCCTCGAATCCTACTGGAAGGGCGACCTCGACCAGGACGCGCTGAAAAGCGTCGGCCGCCAACTGCGCGCCACCCACTGGCAATTGCAGAAAGACGCCGGCATCGACCTGCTGCCCGTCGGCGACTTCGCCTGGTACGACCAGGTGCTGACCCATTCCCTGACTTTCGGTGTGATCCCCGAGCGTTTCGACGGTGCCAAGGACTCGCGCGGCCTGCCGACCCTCGACACCCTGTTCGCCATGGCCCGAGGCGCCACGGCTGCCTGTTGCGGCGGTGAACACAGCAAAGCGCAATACGCCCAGGAGCTGACCAAGTGGTTCGATACCAACTACCACTACCTGGTCCCGGAATTCACCGCTGACCAGCAATTCAAACTGAGCTGGGAACAGCTGTTCGACGAAGTCGACGAAGCCAAGGCGCTGGGCCACAACGTCAAGCCGGTGATCATCGGCCCGCTGACGTACCTGTGGCTGGGCAAGGCCAAAGGCAACGAGTTCGACAAGCTCGACCTGCTGGAACGACTGCTGCCGATCTACGGTGAAATCCTCGGCCGCCTCGCCGCTCAAGGCGTGGAATGGGTGCAGATCGACGAACCGATCCTGACCCTCGACCTGCCGCAAGAATGGAAAAACGCCTTCGAACGCGCTTACCACATCCTTCAATACTCGCCGCTGAAAAAGCTCGTGGCGACCTACTTCAGTGGCCTGGAAGACAACCTCGGCCTGGCGGTCGGCCTGCCGGTGCAAGGCCTGCACATCGACGCCGTGCGTGCGCCGGATCAACTCGGCCAGGTGCTGGATCGTCTGCCGACATACAAAATTCTCTCGGTGGGCCTGGTCAACGGCCGCAACGTCTGGCGCTGCGAACTGGAGCAAGTCCTCGCGCAACTGCAACCGGCGCAAGAGCGTTTTGGCGACAACCTGTGGGTGAGCAGTTCCTGCTCGCTGCTGCACAGCCCGGTGGACCTGGAACGCGAAGACAAACTCGACCCAGAGTTGAAAAGCTGGCTGGCCTTTGCGGTGCAGAAGTGCGGGGAAATCGCCGTGCTGCGTGATGCGCTCAACGATCCGCAATCGCCCAAGGTGCAAACCGCCCTTGCCGAGAGCCGTGCGATCCAGGCCAGCCGCGCCGAGTCACCGCGTATCCACAAAGCCCAAGTGCAGGCACGGATAAACGCCATCATTGAGAAGGACAGCCAACGTCATTCGCCGTTTGCCAAACGCATCGAGCAGCAACGTGCGCGCTTGAAACTGCCGGCGTTCCCGACCACCACCATCGGCTCGTTTCCGCAAACCGGTTCGATCCGTCTGGCACGCCAGGCCTTCAAGCAAGGCAAGCTGTCGGCCAACGATTACACCGACGCCATGCACAGTGAAATCCGCCACGCGGTGCAAGTTCAGGAACGCCTGGGCCTGGACGTGCTGGTGCACGGCGAAGCCGAACGCAACGACATGGTCGAGTACTTCGCCGAGCAACTGGATGGCTACCTGTTCACCCGTTTCGGTTGGGTGCAGAGCTACGGTTCGCGCTGCGTCAAACCGGCAATCATCTACGGCGACCTGAGCCGTCCGAACGCCATGACCGTTGACTGGATCACGTATGCACAGAGCCTGACCGACAAGGTCATGAAAGGCATGCTCACCGGTCCCGTGACCATGCTGATGTGGTCGTTCCCCCGCGAAGACGTCTCGCGCAAAATCCAGGCGCAGCAATTGGCGTTGGCCCTGCGTGACGAAGTGGTCGACCTGGAAAACGCCGGCATCAAGATCGTGCAAATCGACGAAGCCGCGTTCCGCGAAGGCTTGCCGCTGCGCCGGGCGCAGTGGCAGGAGTATCTGGACTGGGCGGTGGAGGCCTTCCGCTTGAGCGCCTCCGGCGTGCGGGACGAAACCCAGATCCACACCCACATGTGCTACAGCGAATTCAACGACGTGATCGAGTCCATCGCGGCGATGGACGCCGACGTGATCACCATCGAAACCTCGCGTTCGGACATGGAATTGCTGGAAGCCTTTGAAGCGTTCGACTACCCGAACGACATCGGGCCGGGGGTCTATGACATCCACTCGCCACGGGTGCCGGACACGGCGGAGATGGTCAAGTTGATGAGCAAAGCCGTTAAACGCATTCCGGCCGAGCGGTTGTGGGTGAACCCGGATTGCGGGTTGAAGACCCGGGCGTGGCCGGAGACTGAGGCGGCGTTGGTCAACATGGTGGCGGCGGCGCGGCAGTTGCGCAGTCAGTTGGCCTGATTTGATCTGATCGTTCCCACGCTCTGCGTGGGAATGCAGCCCGGGACGCTCCGCGTCCCTGCCGAAGCGGACGCGGAGCGTCCATTGAGGCATTCCCACGCAGAGCGTGGGAACGATCTTCTGTCCGAATACGACCGCTCGGCAATCTTCATCAAACTGTCACGTAACTGTGGCAGCGCGCTTGATCAAACATCATCAAACTCGCGCTCTACTGGGGTTCTGCGTTTCGGTGTTTTTCATGCGTGCTTTGTTTTTATCGGCGGCCATTCTTCTGACCGCGTTATTCAGCCTGCCGTCCTTGGCGGCTTCGCGTTGCGATGTCAACGTTCCCACCCAACAGGCCGATCTGGCGCAGGTGAGCCTGGCGTACCAGAGCATCGGCCGTGCGTCCGACCCGGCGTTGCTGCTGGTAATGGGCCTGGGCGGGCAGTTGATTCACTGGCCTGACGAGGTGGTGGTCGCGCTGTGTCAGCAGGGTTTTCGGGTGATTCGTTATGACAATCGTGACGTCGGCCTGTCGACCTGGCGGCAAGCGCCCGTTGACGCCAACCTGACCTTCGAAGTGCTGCGCTACAAACTCGGTCTGCCGGTGTCGGCGCCGTACACCCTGACGGACATGGCAGACGATGCCTTTGGTCTGATGGATGCGTTGCACGTTGAGCAATTCCACGTCTTGGGCGCGAGCATGGGCGGGATGATTGCCCAGCACATGGCGGCAATGGCGCCGCAGCGGGTCGAGAGCCTGACCCTGATCATGACCAGCTCCGGGGCCGAAGGCTTGCCGGCGCCGAGTGCGGCGTTGGTGCAGTTGTTGTCCCGTCGTGGCGCACCGAATCGCGAAGTGGCGCTGGAACAGCAGGCGGATTTGCTGGCGGCGTTGGGTAGCCCGACCGTGAGCGATGATCGGCAGGCGTTGCTGCATCAGGCGGCGCTGTCTTATGACCGTGCGTTCAACCCGGAAGGCGTGAAGCGCCAGATCATGGCGATCCTGGCTGAGCGCAGTCGTGTGGCATTACTCAACCAATTGCGCGTTCCGACGCTGGTGGTTCACGGCACTGCCGATCCGCTGTTGCCGGTGATGCATGGCGTGCACCTTGCCGCACATATTCGCGGCAGTCAGTTGAAGCTGATTCCGGGGTTGGCGCATCGATTCCAGGAAGCGTTCAAGGCACCGTTGCTGGCGGCGGTGTTGCCGTACTTGCAGGCCCATCGCGAAGACACTTCGCATTGGGCGCAGATTGATCCGGTAGCCACCCCAAATCTCCTGTAACCCCCAATCAAACCTGTGGACAAAACCCTGTGGCGAGGGAGCTTGCTCCCGCTGGGCTGCGAAGCGGCCCCAATCCTGCGCATGCGGTGTATCAGGCAAACCACATTGGCTGATTTTACGACTGCTGCGCAGCCGAGCGGGAGCAAGCTCCCTCGCCACAAAAGCTCCTCACTCACCGTGGAGTTTGGTTATGTCGATGGAACGAAGTTATCCAGCATCCGGTTCACCGCCAGTTCACCCAGCATCACCGACTGCTGAATGCCAAGCACAGTGTTGCGCTGCGGGCCTTCCAGCAACCCGGCGAAATCACTGAGCATGACGCTGGCTGACGCCAGTGATTCACAGGCGTTGGCCAGCAGGGTTTCGTGATCGATGTCGGGGGCGATGGTGTAGATGGTGCTGGGCCGGCGTGGAGTGTCTTTGGGGATGACCGGTTTGAGGTAGTAATCGAGGGCGCGGTCGGCGGCTTCGTTGAGTTTTTTGGAGTCCGGGGCTTCGTAAGGCGAAACGTCGTCGGTTTCCGGTGGGTTCGGAGTAAGTTTGAACATAAGTAAATCCTCAGGTTGAGCCGCATTCATCTCGCTACTAAACGAAGAGGGAGGCAGCTGTGCGCAAGTTAGTAGACCGGGAGGATTCAAAACCGGCGCGCCCGAGGGCGCCAAGCGCACAGCCGCCATCGAATGCAGGCACAAACCTGACTGAATGACACTTGTGCAGCCGTCAAAACCTACCCGGGCTACTAAACCCGATCACTGGGAATCAGTGACACGAACCAAGTTACCGACGGCCCCCAAGGCGCACAAGCCGGCGGATTCTGACGTGGTTGTAGGCGACGGCGCAAGGCGCTGTAGCTTTCAGGAAGTAACCTTAAACAGAACTAAACACACCCTCCAAAACACCACTAAACCCTGTGGGAGCGGGCTTGCCCGCGATGGCGGCGTGTCAGTCGCTATCTACTTTTCTGATACACCGCCATCGCAGGCAAGCCCGCTCCCACAGGAATAGTGGAATGGCTGAAACCTCTGTCCCACAGGGAATGCAGCAACGGCTCCCACCTCAGTGCTGTCAGGTGTATCGTTCAAACTTTCCGCCGTCTTTCCAGCCTGCGAGGTGAATGATGAGTACCCCTTTGAAAATCGATTTCGTCAGCGACGTGTCTTGCCCGTGGTGCGTGGTTGGCCTGTATGGCCTGACCCGGGCGCTGGAAGTGCTGCGTGATGAGGTCCAGGCCGAGATCCGTTTTCAGCCGTTCGAGCTGAACCCGAAGATGGGGCCGGAAGGGCAGAACATCACCGAACACATCAGCGAAAAGTACGGCTCGACCCCTGAGCAATCGCAGAAGAACCGCGAGATGATCCGCGCCCGTGGCGCCGAGGTCGGGTTTGCGTTTCGCACCGATGGCAACAGCCGTATCTACAACACCTTTGATGCCCATCGGTTGCTGTTTTGGGCGGGGCTGGAAGGGTTGCAGTTCAATTTGAAAGAAGCGCTGTTCAAGGCGTATTTCACCGATGGCGGTAATCCGTCCGATCACCAGCAGTTGGCGCAGATTGCTGAAAGCGTCGGGCTGGAGCGGCAGCGGGCGGCGACGATTCTGGCGTCCGATGAGTTTGCCAAAGAGGTGCTCGAAGAAGAGCAGCTTTGGCTGTCGCGTGGGGTGAGTTCGGTGCCGACGGTGGTGTTTAACGGGCAGTATGCGGTCAGTGGCGGGCAGCCGGTTGAGACATTCGTCGGAGCGATTCGGCAGATCATGAGCGAATCAAAAGGCGGGACCGTGAGCTAATTACCGGGAATGCTTCTGTGGCGAGGGAGCTTGCTCCCGCTGGGCTGCGAAGCGGCCCCAATGTCAGCACCGTTGTAGCCAGGCAGACCGCATTCGCTGGATTTACGACTGCTGCGCAGCCGAGCGGGAGCAAGCTCCCTCGCCACAGGGGGGCGGTTACCTGACGATTTTGTCTACGTGGATGCCCAGTTTTTTCAGGCGATACCAGAAGCTGCGCTCGGAGATCCCGATCAACTGCGCCGCTGCGGCCTGCACGCCATTGCTCTGTGCAAGCGCCGCGAGAATGTAGGCCTTTTCGACCTCGGCCAACGCCGCTTCCAGATCCGCCGGCACGTTGCCTTCGGTGATCAGGGCACCGCTGCTGCCAGCGTTTGAGGCAAACAGATAAGCCGGCAAATCTTCCTCTTCAATCACCGCCCCCGACGCCACAATCGTCGCTCGCTCCACGCAGTTTTGCAGTTCGCGAATATTCCCCGGCCACGAGTAATTGGCCATCGCCTGCAAGGCTTCCGGGCTGAACCCGGTAAAACGCTTGCCCGCTGCACCGCCCAGGGTGTGAGCAAAATGCCGGGCCAGCGGCGCGATGTCTTCCGCCCGTTCGCGCAGGGCCGGCAGGGGGATCGGGAACACGTTGAGGCGGTAATAAAGGTCTTCGCGAAACTCCTTGTTCGCCACCGCGTCCAGCAGGTTCTTGTTGGTCGCGGCAATCACCCGCACATCCACTTTACGCTCGCGCGGATCGCCCACCGGTTCGATCACCCGTTCCTGCAACGCCCGGAGGATTTTCGCCTGCAAGGCCAGCGGCATTTCGCCGATTTCATCGAGAAACAATGTGCCCTTGTCAGCCTGCATGAAACGCCCGACCCGATCCGCCACTGCGCCAGTGAACGCGCCTTTGCGGTGGCCGAACATTTCACTTTCCAGCAACCCTTCCGGGATCGCCGCACAGTTGACCGCGACGAAGGGTTTGTCGGCGCGGTTGCCATGTTTGTGGATCGCCCGGGCGACCATTTCCTTGCCGGTGCCGCTCTCGCCGGTCAGCAGAATCGTCGCGTTGCTTTCGCGCACCGAATCGATGGCGTGCAGCACCCGGCGGAAGCTCGGGCTGTCGCCGATCAGGCTGTCGATCTGCTGATGCTCATCGAGCTCGGCGCGCATGCGCTGGTTGTCTTTGAGGATGTCGCGAAATTGCAGGGCCTTGCTGACGGTGATGTCCAGTTCGTCGATGTCGAACGGCTTGGCGATGTAGTCGAAGGCGCCGTTGCGCATCGACTGTACGGCGTTTTTCACCGTGCTGTAGGCGGTCATGACGATCACTGGCAGCTGCGGAAAACGGCTTTTGATTTCCGCCAGCAATTGCGGGCCGTCCATGCCGGGCATGCGCCAATCGCTGATCACCAGGTCGATGTCCTCGCACTCCAGCACCTTGAGTGCGTGCAGGCCATTGCCGGCGGTGAACACCACAATGCCGTTCTGACCCAAGGCCGATGCCAGCAAGTCGCAGAGCTTGGGCTCGTCGTCGACCACCAGTACGTTATGTGTCATCGCTGCCCTCGTCGAAGTCTTCACCGTTGGCCGGAATGTACAGCGTGAAGGTGGTCCCGGCATCTTTTTCACTGACGCATTCGATGCGCCCGTCATGACTTTCCATGATCGAGAATACCTTGGCCAGCCCCAGGCCAGTGCCCGAGGCCTTGGTGGTGACGAACGGTGTGAAGATCCGTTCGAGCATGTCCGGTTCAATGCCCTGGCCGGTGTCGCAGACACTGATCACGGTGTAGTGCTCGTCGCTACTGATGCCGACCGTCAGCCGCCCGCCGTCGGGCATGGCGTCGATGGCGTTGACGATCAGGTTCAGGCCGGCCTGCTTGAGTTGTCGCGCATCGGCGTGAAGGGTTGCGCCGGGGGTCTGATCGTCGATGCGCACATCGATGTTGTGGCTGGCCAGTTCCGGGGCGCAGAAGCCGATCAGTTCATCCACCAGCGGTCGCGCCGCTTGGGTCGAACGCATCGGCGCGCTGGGCTTGGCGAAGTCGAGGAAATCGGTGATCAGGTCGTTGATGCGGCTGACTTCACTGACCACGTATTCCAGGTGACGCTTGTCGGTCTCGGGCAAATCGGCTCGCCGGTGCAGCAATTGCGTGGCGGTTTTGATGATGCCCAGCGGATTGCGGATTTCATGGGCCAGGCCCATGGCGACTTCGCCCAGCGCATGCAGTCGGTCGCGGCGGCGCAGTTGCGATTCCAGGTGCTGCAACTCGGCGAGGCGTTCGCTCATGTGGTTGAAGGTGCTGCTCAGTTCCGCCAGTTCGTCGCCGCCGGTGACCGGCAGGCGCTGGCGGTAATCCCCGGCAATCACTGCTTGCACGCCTTTGGACAGCCCGCGCAACGGCTTGGTCAGGCGCTGCGAGACAAACCAGCCGACCGCCAGGGACGCCGCGGAACTGAGCAGGAAAATCAGGATGAACAGGTTGCTCTGGTTCACCAGCCCGACCAGGCTGGTGTGGCGCAACAGACCGCTGAAGATCACGCCTTGCAGTTCACCGCTTTCGTTGAGGATCGGCCGGTAGATGCCGCTGTAGCGATTGGTGAATTGTTCTATGGGTTGTTTGGTGTTGCGCAGGATCTGTTCGATTTTTTCCGGCACGGCGGCCGGGTGATCTTCGAAGCGCTGGGTGGAGAAGATCTCCGAGAAGTCATTGGCCTTGGCCAGGTACAGGCGCAGGTCGAGGGAATGCACATCGGCGACGCTGGTGAGAAAACTGCTGTCCAGGTAAGTGGCGATCACCAATTTGTAATCGACGCCGTCCTGATCGGTCTCGAAGGTCGACACCACGGTGCCGGTTGCGACGCCGCCGACTTGCAGGGTCTGCAACACCGCTTTCGGCTCGGTGCTGATTTGCCGGACGATGTCATCGGCGGCGGTGCTGAACACCACTTTGTGATCGCTGTTGCGCACCAGCGCCACGACATCGATGCCCATGGAGTCGGCGATGTCGCTGGTCAATTTGTCGTGTTTGCTCGACAACCGATCTGTGGGCGGGCGCGTGTAGCGCAGGAACAACTGCGCGGCCCGCGCGTTATCCCGCAGGATCTCGCTGATCTCGTCCTCGACGATCTTGGTCGATTCCTGCAGCCAGATCCGCACGTTGCTGTCGAAAATCTGCGACAGGGTGGTGGCCGCCAGTTCAGCCGCGATCATGGTCGGGATCACGCTGACCAGCCAGAACGCGAGCACCAGCTTGCGCTGCAGGCTCCAGCCGGAGAGGGCGAAAGGTCGGGTGGTGGCGCGTGGGTCTTTGGTCATCGTGCTTCGCTTATCGCAGCAGCCATGGCGGAATCGGAACGGTCCGGTCGAATGAACATTTTCACCCATCGCAGCAGGCCGTCGAGCACTCGGTTGCGGTGGCGGAAAAACACGGTGTTGCCGGTAAACGAGCAACCCAGGCGCAGCTTACTGGCATAGCCGGCCTGACCGCACGCGTAGATCGGGATGCCGTGTTCAATACAGTAGTCGACATTGGCCAGCCAGCTGCGCACGTACAGGTTGTGATCGCGGGTTCGGCTCAGGTCATGGGCGAAGAATTTATCGACCAGGCGTTGCTCGTCCAGCAGCACCAGGTTGAACGCGACCAGCTCTTCGCCGACCCAGTAGAGCACGCACGCGGCGCGTTGATCGAGGTGTTCAAGGACCTGGCGAAAGTAGCCCGGCGGCAGACGTTCGAAGGTCAGGTCGCTGCGCTCAAGGGTGGCTTCGTACAGCGCCATCATTCGCGGCAGCAGGTCTTCGACAGAACGCCGCCATTCGATGCGCGGACCTTGCCCGCGCAAGGTACGGCGCAGGTCTTTACGCGTGGATTTGCCGAGGGTGCCGAGGTACGCGTCCACGGAGCCAAAACGGATCGGCAGTTCGGCGCTGGGCAGACCGGGCATGCTTTGCAGGCCGGCCTCCTGGCACACCTGCAACCACTGCGGGTCCCGGTGGGACGCATCCTTGACCGCCAGCAGACCGATGCCCGCCTGATCGGCGTCGTTGCGGGCCAGCGTCAATAATTGCTCAAGCAAGGTGGGTCGCCGGGCGGGGTCGATCTGGCGTGCGGTCCCGACATGGCATTGTTCGGCCACCGGCGAACCGAGGGCGTACAGGCGTACGTCGAACAGCCCCGGCCACCAGCGACGCAATTGTTCGGTGACGCGTTTGCCGGGACCCTGAACCGTGGTGTCCAGCGAATACGAAGTGGTGAACGCTACCGCGGCGGCGACCAACACCTCGTCTTCGTACAGCGCCAGATAACGCCACTGAAAATCAGCAATGCCCGCCTGTTCAACGGCCCGGTAATAATCCCAGTCCTCCAGTTCAGCAGGGAAACAGTCATTCCAGGCACCGCGGTCGATGGCTTCGATCGTCGAAAAGGCAAGGGCAGTGATCACATCGTTTCCTTAAAATTTACCCACGGTTTTCTCCATCGCCCGACTCCCACAACGTTGCGTCGTTACGCAATTCATGTAGCAGCTGGCGAAGCCTGCGTTCGGCTGCGAAGCAGTCGTAAACCCTGACAACTCGGTTTGTCTGATACACCGCAGCGCATGATTTTACGGCTGCTGCGCAGCCGAACGCGGGCTTCGCCAGCTGCTACAGGGATCGTGTGAGGTTCGTCTGTCAGGCCAGCTGTCGGTAGTCCTGGCGCACGGGTTGCGGGGCGGATACCTGTTGCATGAAACGGTGCTGGATAAAGTCCGCGCTCAGCTCCACGACACGGCGGTATTGCAGGTCGACGGTGATCATGTGGTAGCAGTCGTCGAGCAGAATCTTCACCACCGGGCCGCCGAGTTTGCGTTCCACATAGTCAGCGTTCCAGCGGCTGGTGATGTCGTCTTCCCGTGAGTGCAAAACCAGCGCTTGAGTGGTGATCTGCGGCATGCGTTTTTTCACCGCGGCCACCAGCCGATGCAGTTCCCGGACACTCACCCCGGACATGGTCAGCAGCCCGGCATTGCTGCTTTCACCGGCCTTCATCTGCCGTTCGACAATGGCGCGCAAGCGTTCGTCCTTGATGCCGAACGGTGATTTTTCGTTGAAGCGACACAGGTGCACGCCATACGGAATCGCCATCAGCAACGGCGTGAGCACGGCGACTTTGGGCATGTTCCAGCCGTCGTAGCGCAGGGTGGTCGAGTACAGCAGCAAGCCTTCGATCTGCCCCGGATGCTCGGCGGCCAGGTACATCGACAGCACCGCGCCCATCGACAAGCCGCCGACGAACACATGCTGGTGTTTGCGCCGAACACCGATGAAGGTGTTGCGCGCGCTCTCGTACCAGTCGCGCCACCCGGTAGCTTGCAGGTCGGCGTTGTCCCCGCAGTGGCCGGCGAGTGTCGGCACGTAGACCGTGCAACCGGCCTTCGCCAGGCCCATGGCCACCCGACGCAGTTCGGTCGGCGTGCCGGTGAGGCCGTGGATCAACAACACCGCGACCTCCCCGTTGCCGAGAACGAAACCGGCGCTGCCTTCGCCCATGTCGATCTCAGGCTGGCTCATCTTTTCATCGCCCGGTGCAGCAAACGGTCGAGGAGTGCGATGCCCAAGTCGATTTCCGGGTAGCTGATTTCCAGCGACGGCGCGAGGGTGATCACGTTCTTGTAGTAACCGCCCACATCGAGGATCAGGCCCAGGCGTTTGCCGTCGATTTCGATGTCGCCCTTCATGCCTTCTTCGACCATGAAATCCAGTGTTGCCTTGTCCGGCGTAAAACCGTCCGGCCCGCAGATTTCACAGCGCAGGGCCAGGCCCAGACCGTCGACGTCGCCGATGATCGGGTAGCGTTTCTGCAAGTCTTTCAGGCCTTCGAGGAAGTATTTGCCCTTGTTCATCACCATTGCGCCGTAGTCGACTTCGCTGGTCATCTTGAACATTTCCAGGCCCACCGCCGTGCCCAACGGGTTGGAGGCGAAGGTCGAATGGGTCGAACCCGGCGGGAAGATTTTCGGGTTGATCAGCTCTTCCTTGGCCCAGATACCGCCCAATGGATTGAGGCCATTGGTCAGCGCTTTGCCGAAAACGATGACGTCCGGTTTGACGTCGAAGTGCTCGATCGACCACAGTTTGCCGGTGCGGTAGAAGCCCATCTGGATTTCATCAACCACCATCAAAATGCCGTGCTGATCCAGCACATGCTTGAGTTCGCTGTAGAAGTTCATCGGCGGAATCACGTAGCCTCCGGTGCCCTGGATCGGCTCGACGTAGAACGCGGCGTATTCACTCTGGCCGACTTTCGGGTCCCAGACACCGTTGTATTCGGTCTCGAACAGGCGGGCGAATTGCTGCACGCAATGGCTGCCGTACTCTTCCTTGGTCATGCCTTTCGGGCCACGGAAGTGGTACGGGAACGGGATGAAATTGGCGCGCTCGCCGAAGTGGCCGTAGCGGCGGCGGTAGCGGTAGCTGGAAGTGATCGACGAGGCGCCGAGGGTGCGACCGTGGTAGCCGCCCTCGAAGGCGAACATCAGGCTTTTGCCGTTGGTGGCGTTACGCACGACTTTCAGCGAGTCCTCGATGGACTGCGAACCGCCGACGTTGAAGTGCACGCGACCGTCGAGGCCGAATTTCTTCTTCGCATCCACGGCGATCATTTCCGAAAGCTCGATCTTGCCTTTGTGCAGGTACTGGCTGGCGATCTGCGGCAGGGTGTCGATCTGCTGTTTCAGCGCGTTGTTGAGGCGCGGGTTGGCGTAACCGAAGTTGACCGCCGAGTACCACATTTGCAGGTCGAGGTAGGCCTGGTCTTCGGTGTCCCAGACGTAGGAACCTTCGCAACGGCTGAAGATGCGTGGCGGATCGATGTAGTGAACGGTGTCGCCGTAGGAGCAGTATTTGGCTTCTTTATCCAGAAGGACCTGGTCTTCTGCGGTGGCGATTCGAATATCAGACATGGTGGAAGAGTTCCTGTGTTTCTACATTGAAAGAGGTGGCGTTGGCGGCGTTGGCGCTTGGCAGCAGGGCCAGCAACGCAGGCAGTTCGGCGAAGCTGTCGAAGCGTGCGTAGGCGATGCCGTTGCGCTCGCAGTGCTCGGCCAGGCGATCCTTGGCGAACACGAAATCGGCGGTGGACGCCACGCACATGTCGGACTGGCCGTCGCCGATCACCAGCACCCGTTTGGTGCTGGGGGTGGATTTGCATTTGCAGTTGCCGGAGGCGGCGCGGCAGGCGTCGCTGGCATGCGGGAAGTCGATGCGCCAGCTCTGGTGGTCGAGTTGGCGCAAGCGGTTGGCGAGGATCGGCAAGAGGCTGACGTAGTTGCGCGCCAGGATCCGTGCGATGCCTTGCTCGATGCCGTCGCTGACCACTTCAAGGGACGCGCCGAGGCCGATGACGTGGTCGACGAAGTCGGGGAAGTCCGGATCGATCTCGATGGTGTCGAAGAATCCGAGCAGCTCGGAAGGTGTGGCCTTGACCAGCGAGAGCTGGCGGCTGAGGCATTCACGGGAACCAATGTCGCCCGCCCGCCACTCGTTTTCGATCGCTTCCCAGCTCGGGTCGGCGAACCGTTGGAGGATGCTGTCGATCACGTCGGTGCGGGTGATGGTCCCGTCGAAATCACACACGATATGCCAGTCATTCATCTCGGTACCTATTGGGCAGAATGCGCTGTTTGCGCTTGCCAAGGGGGTAGAGCAGGGACTGTGCCAACCGGGTTTGGCCCAGTGGGGCTGGGGTTTTTGCGTGTGTGGGTGTCGGCGAAGCTACAATTTTTGTAGGTCGCTACAAACAACATGAGTGCTTGCGTGGGAAGTGAGATTCGGGGATTGATGCGCGCATATCCAGCTCAAGGAATTGCCTCATGTCGAGGATTACTGTTGCTCTATTCGCCGCGCTGACGTGCCTCTCGGCCAACGTTTCAGCGGACGGCATTACCGGTGAGGCAGGGGTTGGCCTCAGCTATCAGCCACACGATCCGACCGGCAGCCGCTACGAAACCCGACCGGTGCCGTACCTCGATCTCGATTGGGGCGATGTCAGTCTCAGTACCGATGACGGGCTGACCTGGGACGCGTTGAACGCCAAGGGTTTTAGCGCCGGACCGTTCGTGAATTACCTGCCGGGGCGCACCTCCAACGGCGAGCTGCATGGCTTGCGCGACGTACCGGACATGGGCGAAGTGGGCGGCTACGTGCAGTACGCGCCGGCTGATTTCTGGCGGGTGTTTGCGTCGGTCGGGCAAGCGGTGGGCGGGCGCGGCGGCCAGGGCGGGGTGCTGGGGCGCGTCGGCGGGGAGGTGGGTTATCCACTGGGTGGCGGGGTGATTGGCAGCTCCAATCTGACCGCGCATTTTGCGGATGCCCGGCAGAATCAGACGTTTTTTGGAGTGAGTGGCGAAGAGTCTCAGGCTTCAGGGATACGCCCGTATAACGCCGGTGGTGGATTGCAGAATGTGGCGTTGACCCAGAGTTTTGAGTTCCCGCTGGCGCCGCAGTGGTCGTTGCTGACGAGCGCGAGCTGGATTCACCTGACGGGGTCTGCGGCGGACAGCAGCATTGTCAAAGAGGTCGGGGATACCAACCAGGGTGAAGTGCAGGCGGCACTGGCCTACAAATTCAACTGAGCACTTGTGGCGAGGGAGCTTGCTCCCGCTGGGCTGCGAAGCGGCCCCGAAACCTGATAACTCGTTCCTCCAGGAGTACCGCGTTAGCCTGTTTTACGACTGCTGCGCAGCCGAGCGGGAGCAAGCTCCCTCGCCACAGGAGTTGAGGTGATTTTCAGGTTTCTTCGCCTTCGGCCAGCAACGCAATCCCGCCCATAATCACCGCCACCCCCACCCAGTGCAGCACACTGATCTGCTCCCCCAACCCCAGCCACGACCCGAGCAAAACCCCGACAAACACCAGCGAACTCAGCGGAAACGCCAGGGACAAACTGCTGCGTCGCAAGATCAGCATCCACACGAAAAACGCGCCGATGTAGCAGGCAATCGCGAACCACACCCCCGGATTAACCGCCACGGCCAGCAGCCATTGCAGGTTGAAATCCATCTGTCCCAGCTGATCACCACCGACCTTGGTGGCGATCTGGCCGGCGCTTTCAAAGCCGATCAACAACGCCCACAGCACCACCGTACCGAGGCGCTCTTGCAGCCAGTCGGTCTTCCCTCTGATCATCGATTGAACCTCATGCATGGGTGACACACACGAGCATCACGCCCGCCGTAATCACTAGGGTGCCGAGCCAGCGCCGATGGCTGACGGTCTCGCCGAGGATCAGCTTGCCGGCCAGCACCACGCCGCAGTACGCCAGCGCCGCCGCCGGAAATAACAGACTCAGAGGCGCCCGGGACAGGGCTTCGAGCCAGACGAAAAATTCGATCACGTAAGCGCCGATCCCGCACCACAACAGCGGCGCGTTGAACACCTGGCCCCAGAACGCATTCAGGCGAAAGCCGCCTTCGAGTTCCGGCAAACGGTCCAGGCCGAGCTTGAAACAGAGCTGGCCGATGACGTCCAGCACAATGGAAAACGCCACCAGCACAATCACGGTGTAGGTCATGGAAACAACTCCTCGAACAGATCGATCAACGCTTGATTGGTCGCCGAATTGCGCAGCAGATCCGCTTCGCTCCAGCGTTCGGCCGGGGGCTGGTCGGACTTGGCTTCCCAGCGTTTTAGTGCGTTGCTGAAGGCCGGGTGGGCGTACTCGCCGCAGATGTCGATGCCGATGATTCGCTTGCTGGCGGCCAAGGCCCTGATGGCTTGCAACAAATGGCTCAGGCGCATGCCGCCCTGATCCCAATTGGTTGCCGCGTCCTCGCTGGACAACACATCCTTGTCGAGGGTGATCCACACCGCGCGAGTGGGCAGGCTGGCGATCATCTGTTCAAGAAACACTGGCCAGTCAAGCTCCGCCAGATTGCGCCAGTGCAGCAGGTTTTCCTGCTGTTGATGGCCGGCGCCGTCACCGACCCGCCCCCACACTTTCGAGGGAGCGTGCTGCCACGGAAACAGCTGCAACACGCCGCGCTTGAGCGCTTTTACATTGCCGCCCTTGAGCTGCGGATTTTGCAGGTCGTCGCTGCACGGGCCGAGGGTGACGATGCGTTGGACTTTCGGCAGTTTCAGCGCCTGATTGACCCACGAACCGCAATGCCGGCGCGGCGCGAAGCGGACCCAGTCGGGATGGTTATCGAAATGGATCAGGCTCACCGGTTCCGGCAAATCAGTCAGGAAGGCCGGGGTCAGGTGGTGGTAATCGCCGGAGCCGACGAAGAAGATTTCCGGTTGCGGGCCACTGTGGCGTGGCCGTTGCTGCAAGCGTTCGGCGAAGCGCCGCCAGGTCCGTTCGCTGGACCACAGGCGCAGTTTCGGGCCGAGGTCGAGCAAGTCGAGGCGTTTCGCACGGCCGCTTTCCAGCAGCCACTTGATGGGCGCCTGGGCCGTCAGGCTGTGGTCGAGATCTAAAATGTTCAAGGTCGCAATTCACCCTTGGCAGACCCTCCCAGACACCGGCTTCATCGATCATGAAGGCCGGCCGAGGGGGCTTTCGGGGGTAAATGCAAGGGACGGGCCAGCCACGAAACGCTGGGATGATGATCGTTCCCACGCTCCGCGTGGGAATGCCTCAAGGGACGCTCCGCGTCCAGTGACGCGGAGCGTCACGGGCTGCATTCCCACGCAGAGCGTGGGAACGATCACACAACCCAGCGCGCCTCAGGCGTGGAGGCGGACCCAGACGGTGACGAGGATGGTGGCCGCCATCAGCCATGCGACGGCCGCGACTGCCAACGAAGCTTCCAACCGCATCCGGTCGACCATCACATACAACGTCGCCAGATAGACGAAGTACGGAATGATCGACCACATCCCGAACACGATGGTGGTCTTCAAATCATCCAGCGAACGTCCTTTGCCGACGATGTAATGCGCAATCAGCGCAAAGGTCGGAAACAGCGGCACCAGGCCTGCGATGTAATAGTTTTTGGTCTTGGCCAGTGCAGCCAGAATCACCACGACAGCCGCACCCAGCGCCGCTTTCAGCATCAGGTCCATCAGTGGCTCAACCCATACTTTTTGACTTTGTCGAACAGCGTGGTCTTGGCCATCCCCAGTTCCAGGCTGGCCTGGGTCAGGTTGCCGCCGCTGCGTTGCAACGCGTCGCTGAGCAAATTGCGTTCGAACGCTTCCACCGCTTCGGCGAAGGCCAGGCCCTGATTGCTGCCGCTGGCGCCGGACTTCTTGAACGCCGGCAGGCCGAGGGCAAAACGTTCGGCAACGTTACGCAGTTCGCGCACGTTGCCCGGCCAGTCGTGGCTCATCAGGTTCGACAGGGTCTGGTTGTCCAGGTCCGGCACTGCGCGGTCGAAGCGCAGGGACGACTGCTGCAGGAAATGTTCAAACAGTTGCAGGATGTCTTCGCGACGTTCGCGTAGCGGTGGCAATTCGAGGGTCACCACGTTCAAGCGGTAATACAGGTCGCTGCGAAACTCGCCGGCCTTGCTCGACTCGTCGAGGTCGGACTTGGTCGCGGCAATCACCCGACAATCCACGGCCACGCTCTGGTTCGAACCCAGGCGTTCAAGGGTGCGTTCCTGCAACACCCGCAGCAGTTTGATCTGCAAGGGCAGGGGCATGCTTTCGACTTCGTCGAGGAACAGCGTGCCGCCGTCGGCGTGTTCGATCTTGCCGATGCGCCGTTTGCCAGCACCGGTGAAGGCATTGGCCTCGTGGCCGAAGATCTCGCTTTCGAACAGGTTCTCCGGCAGGCCGCCGCAGTTCAGCGCGACGAACTGTTTGGTGTGCCGACGGCTGAAGTCGTGCAGGCAGCGTGCAACCAATTCCTTGCCGGTGCCGGTTTCGCCCTCGATCAGCACGTTGGCCGACGTATCGGCGACGTTGGCAATCAGTTCGCGCAGATTCTGCATGGCTGGCGAGCGACCGATGATCCGGCCTTCAAGGGAGTCCCGCTCCGCCAGTTGCCGGCGCAACGAAGAGACTTCCCGGGCCAGGCTGCGTTGCTCCAGCGCGCGACGGGCGACATCCACCAGGCGTTCCGGGGAGAAGGGTTTCTCCATGAAGTCATAGGCGCCTTTCTGCATCGCGCCGACGGCCATGGAGATGTCGCCGTGACCGGTGATCAGCACCACCGGCAGGCTGCGGTCGCGGGCCTTGAGCCGGGTCAGCAATTCCAGGCCATCGATGCCCGGCAGGCGAATGTCGCTGATGACGATGCCGGCAAAGTTGTCGCCCACCCGTTCCAGCGCTTCTTCGGCGCTGCCCACGCCCACGCAGGGAATGTCTTCCAGGGTCAGCGCCTGTTGGCAGCCGAGCAGCACATGGGGGTCGTCTTCGACGATCAGCACACTAAGGTCGTTGTTCATATTGGCTCGGCGTGAGTGGGGCTTACCAACGGTAAACTGAGGACGAAGGTGGTGCCACCGCTGGCCGGGTGTTCGACACCCAGATGCCCGCCGGTGGCGGCGGCCAGGCTGGCGGAAAGGGTCAGGCCGAGGCCCAGGCCCTGTTCGCCGGGTTTGGTGGTGAAGAAGGGTTCGAACAAGTGCTTGCGCGCTTCGGCGTCGATTCCGTGGCCGTTGTCGCGTACCCGCAGGCGATATTTGCCATCGAACTCCTCGCCTTCCAGCCACAGCTCGGGCAAAGGTTGAGCCTGCATGGCGTCGAGGGCGTTGCCGATCAGGTTGACCAGAATCTGCTCGAGGCGGGTCTGGTCGATCTGCACCTGCACATCATTAAAGTCACGATGCACTTGCAGATGCGCGCTCTCCACGCGACCGCCCAGCAGTTGCAAGGCAGCATCCATCGCTTTGCCGAGGCTGGCCCGGCCTTTGTCGTCACCGCGACGGGCGAAGGAACGCAGGCTGGCGGTGATCCGGCCCATGCGGTCGATCAATTCGTTGATGGTCTTGAGGTTGGTGCTGGCGACGTCCAGTTGACCGCGTTCGAGAAAGCGCACGGTGTTGCCGGACAAGGTGCGCAGCGCCGCCAGCGGCTGGTTCAGTTCGTGGGCAATGCTGGTGGACATCTGACCGATGGCCGCGAGTTTACCGGCCTGCACCAGTTCATCCTGGGCGCGGCGCAACGTCTCTTCGGCCTGACGCCGTTCGCGGATCTGGCCTTTGAGGCGTTCGTTGCTGGCACGCAGGTCGGTGGTGCGTTCGGTAATCCGACGCTCCAGTTGATTGTTGGCTTCCTGCAGGGCTTCACGGGCGGCGAGGCGGGTGGCGATCACTTTGCGCCGCTCGTTCCAGGCGATCAGCAGGAACGCCACGAGGGCAAACGCCACCGCCACCAGAATCCCCTGATTGATCGCTTCACGGCGTAAATCCTGGAGCGGCGTGAGCAAGGTGAAGTTCCACGGGGTGTCGCTCAAGGGGCGGGTTTGCGAGAGGTAGCTGATGTCCTCTTCATCTGATTCCACTTCGCTATTGGCGGGGAAGGTCAGTTTTTCCTCGCCTTCGGCCAGTTTTTCCCGGGCCAGCGGCTGCAATTCGTTCAGCGGGAACCAGTAGTACTGAAGACTGCGAGCCAGTTTTTCCTTGGTTTCGTCGCTCAATGGCACAACCGACTTGAGTCGTCGCGCCGGATCGCTGGAGAGAATGATGATGCCGTTCTCGTCGCTGACGAAGGCTTCGAGGCGTGCGCGCTGCCAGCGTTCTTCCATGGCTTCGAGGCGCACCTTGACCACCGCGACGCCGATGATCTTGCCGTGTTCTTCCAAGCCGTGGGCCAGGTAGTAACCGGGTTCGCCGCTGGTGCTGCCGATGCCGTAGAAGCGCCCCGGCTGACCGCGCACGGCGTTCTGGAAATAGGCGCGAAAGGACAGGTCTTCACCCAGGTAACTGTCAACATCACGCCAGTTGCTGCTGGCCATGACGCGGCCGGTGGTGTCCATCACGTAGATAGCCCGACTGCGGCTTCGCCGGTTCAGGCCTTCGAGGTAGTCGTTGACGGTCTGCCGGTGTTCCGGTGACGGGTCGGCCAGCAGTTTTGAAACACTGGATTCAAGTTCCAGCAGGCTGGGGAGGTAGGTGTACTTGCTGATCTCGCTCTCGACGGCGCGGGCGTGCAGTTCTAGCTGACGCTGGCCGTTCTCGCTGAGGCTGCGAATCCCGTAGTGTTCACTGACCCAGAAGCCGAGGTAACCCAATCCGATCATCAGGGCGATGACCAGCGGTGGCAGGAACAGATGGCGAATCAGACGGGGTTTCACGGCGAGTGATGGCGGCGCGGCGCGATAGAGAGTGGGGTCGCATTTCATCACAGATGCCTTGGGTCAACCACAACACAAATCTCAAGACCACCACCGCCCCCTGTAGGAGCCGGCTTGCTGGCGATCGCATCACCGCGGTTAACCTGAAACACCGCGTTATAGTTGATCGCCAGCAAGCCGGCTCCTACAAGGGGAGCGGTGTTTTTCTTAGTGCTGCAGAATCTTGTTAAGGAAATGCTGTGTACGTTCGGCGCGGAGGCTGATGTCGCCGAAGAACTCTTCTTTCTTGCAGTCTTCGATGATTTTGCCCTGGTCCATGAAGATCACGCGATCCGCCACTTTGCGGGCGAAGCCCATTTCGTGGGTCACGCACATCATGGTCATGCCTTCGTGGGCCAGTTGCACCATCACGTCGAGCACTTCGTTGACCATTTCAGGGTCCAGCGCCGAGGTCGGTTCGTCGAACAGCATGACGATCGGGTCCATCGCCAGCGCCCGGGCAATTGCCACACGCTGTTGCTGGCCACCGGAGAGCTGGCCCGGGTGCTTGTGGGCATGAGCCGAGAGGCCGACGCGCTCAAGCAGTTGCAGGCCTTTCTTGGTGGCTTCTTCCTTGCTGCGGCCGAGCACCTTGATCTGCGCGATGGTCAGGTTTTCGGTGATGGTCAGGTGCGGGAACAGTTCGAAATGCTGGAACACCATGCCGACGCGCGAGCGCAGTTTCGGCAGATTGGTCTTCGGGTCGGCGATGGACGTGCCATCGACCACCACGTCGCCTTTCTGGAACGGTTCCAGGGCGTTGACGCATTTGATCAGGGTGGATTTGCCGGAGCCGGACGGCCCGCACACCACGATCACTTCGCCTTTTTTGACCTCGGTGCTGCAGTCAGTCAGTACCTGGAAGTCGCCATACCACTTGTTGACATTCTTGATAGAGATCATACGGCAAACCTTTTTTGCAGACGCTTGACCAGCAGCGAGGCGGCAAAGCTGATTGTGAAGTACGTGAGACCCGCGAAGATCAGGAACTCATTGGAGCGACCGATGATGTCGCCACTGGCACGCGAGGCATTGAGGAAGTCCACCAGGCCGACCGCATAGACCAGCGAGGTGTCCTGGAACAGGATGATGCTCTGTTGCAGCAGCAGCGGGGTCATCTTGCGGAACGCTTGCGGCAGGATGATCAAACGCATCATCTGGCCGTACGTCATGCCCAGTGCCTGGGCAGCACCCATCTGGCCCTTGGGGATCGACTGCACGCCGGCCCGGACGATTTCGCAGAAGTACGCCGCTTCGAACATCATGAAGGCCACGATGCAGGAGGCGAACGCGCCGATCGGGGTGTCTTCGCCGGTGATCCAGCGCAGCACGAACGGTACCGCCAGGTAGAACCAGGTGATGACCAGCAGCAACGGGATCGAACGGAAGTAGTTAACGTAGGCGCCGGCAATGTTCGACAGCACCTTGCTGTGGGACAGGCGCATCAGCGCCAGGATTGTGCCGAGGATGATCCCGCCGACGACGCCCAGCGCCATCAGTTGCAGGGTCATGACCATGCCGTTCCACAAACCCGGCAGGGACGGGATGATGCCCGAGAAGTCGAATTCCATCATTTACCCCCTACGGAGATCAGGCCCGGTACGGCAACTTTCTTCTCGACCATGCGCATCAGCAGCATCAGGCTCATGTTCAGGGTGAAGTAGATCAGCGTCGCCAGGGTGAAAGCTTCAAACAGGTTCGCGGAGAACTCGGCGGTCTGTTTGGTCTGTGCGAGCAATTCCATCAGGCCGATCAGCGAGGCGACGGAGGTGTTCTTGAACACGTTCAAGAATTCCGAGGTAAGCGGCGGAATGATGATGCGATAGGCCTGGGGCAGCAGCACGTTCCAGTAGATCTGTGGCAGCTTGAAGCCCATGGCGCGAGCGGCAGCTTCCTGGCCTTTGGGCAGCGCCTGGATGCCGGTGCGCACTTGTTCGCAAACGCGGGCGGTGGTGAACAGGCCCAGGCAGACAACAACGCTGAGGAACGCCGAGGTGGTCGGGTTCAGGTCCTGTTTGTACCAGTCCTGCAGGTTTTGCGGCAGCAGATCGGGTACCAGGAAGTACCAGATGAACAGCTGCACCAGCAGCGGTACGTTACGAAACAGTTCGACGTAGCAGGTCGCGATGCCCGACACGATGCGATTCGGTACGGTGCGCATGACGCCCAGAATCGAGCCCAGCGTCAAGGCGATGATCCAGGCCACGATGGCGATGGCAATGGTCCAGCCCAAACCGGTGAGGTACCAGTCGAGGTAAATCTCGCTGCCCACGCCGGTGGACTTGAAGAACACGCCCCAGTCCCAGTTGTAATTCATTAGGGTCTCCCCTCAGATCGATCGATGTACAAGTGCCCGCCTGGGGAAGCTCCGTTCCCGCCCAACCATAGTAGTCAGGCACACACGAGCGGCTCGACAGCCACCGGTTCGAGTGTTTCCAAAAATGCCAGCAGGGAGTGACAACCTCCTGAAAGAGCAGTAGCCCTCTCAGGAGGTAAGGTTAGTCAGAAATCAGGATTTCTTGTCGTCAGCCGCTTTATCGGTCGGGCTGGCGATCAGTTTCTTGAGCTCGTCGCTCATCGGGAAGTTCAGGTTCAGGCCTTTTGGCGGGATTGGCGACATGAACCATTTTTCGTAGATCTTGTTGATCTCGCCCGAAGCGTAGGTGGCCTTGATGGCGTCATCCACAGCCTTTTTGAACGGCTCGTCGCCCTTACGCACCATGCAGCCATAGATTTCGTAGGACTGTGGAGTACCGGTCACGGCCCAGTCATCCGCCTTCTTGGCTTTGGCTGCTTCACCGGCCAGCAGGGCGTCGTCCATCATGAACGCGACGGCACGGCCCGATTCCAGCATCTGGAAGGATTCGCCGTGGTCTTTGGCGGAGATGACGTTCATGCCCATCTGCTTGTCGGCATTCATCGACTTGAGGATGCGCTCCGACGTGGTGCCCGCGGTGGTCACGACGTTCTTGCCTTTCAGGTCGTCGAAGTCCTTGTACGCGGAGTCTTTCTTGGAGAGAAGACGCGTACCGATTTCGAAGATACCGACGGAGAAATCAACTTGTTGCTGACGTTCTACGTTGTTGGTGGTGGAGCCGCACTCGACGTCCACGGTGCCGTTCTGCACCAGCGGGATACGGGTTTGCGAGGTGACCAGGTTGTATTTGACCTGGAGGTTCGGCATGTCCAGGTCTTTCTTGATGGCTTCGACGATTTTCAGCTGGATATCGTGGGAGTAGCCGACCGGTTTGCCGGAAGCGTCCGCGATATAGGAAAACGGAATGGAAGCGTCACGATGCCCGAGGGTGATGGTGCCGGACTCTTTGATCTTCTTCAGTGTGCCGGTGAGCTCGGCAGCGAAAACTGGAGTGCTAATCAGAGCGGCAGCAATGGCTGCGCCCAGGATATGGGGAACGATGCGCATCAAATTTTCCTCGACATTGTTTTTTTTATGGAGCCAGTTCATCGGCCCTTTTGTGCTTCGAATGCCTGACGGCTCCTGAAGTGGGGTGCAACAGGCATTCGTCCAAGAGTGTAGAGCATGACTCGTGCCAGGCCAGGCGATATAGATTAAGTTATTGATTTATAAGGGTATTAAATATTTGTGGCGTTAATTTTCGCGCAGGATAATCCGGTTAACCGAATCGACCGGCAAGTCGCGTTCGGAAAACCGAATGGTGTTCGAGACCGCTAACGCCACACCGGCAACAAACCCAGTGAAAACAGCACATGGGAAATCGCGCTGATCATGCCGAAAAACAACACCAGGGCAATCATGGGCTGGCCTCCCCAGACGCGATACCGCTGGCTGCCAAAGCGTTTGCGTGATGCGCGGGCCAGCAATGCCGGGGTAATGACGGCCCAGAGGGTCGCCGCCAGACCGGCGAAACCGATGGCATGAATAAACCCTTCGGGCCACAACAGTCCACAGAGCATGGGTGGTAAGAAGGTGGTGGCTGCGGTTTTCAGGCGACCTCGCGAGCTGTCGTCAAACCCCAGCACATCGGCCAGATAATCGAAGAGCCCCAGGGTCACGCCGAGAAAGGAGCAGGCAACGGCGAAGTTGGAAAAAAGGCTGAGGAATACGTCGATTTTCGCGCTGTTGAGCATCGTCCCCAACGCGCTGATCAGCACGTCGATATTGCCGCCACGCTGAGCGATGTCTTTGAACCCGTCCCGGGGAATGTTGCCCATGCTGCAAACCATCCAGACGACGTACAGCCCAAGCGCGATGAGGGTGCCGCTGACCAGGCAGGCACGGATACGCTGCGGGTCTTTGCCGAAGTGTTTCATCAGGCTGGGAACGTTGCCGTGAAAACCGAAGGAGGTCAGGCAGAAGGGCAGGGTCATCAGCAGGTAAGGAAGGTAGTGGCTATCCGTGGCGTTTCGATTGAGCAGTGTCGCCGGTTGCACGTGATCGAGCAGCCCGCCGAAGGTCAGGAAGAACGCGATGATCTTTGCACCGAAGATCACTGTGGTCACCCGGCTCACCGCTGCCGTGCTCAGCCACACGATGAGCGCGACCGTCAGGGTGAAATACAAGCCCCCGGCGCGTGCCGACAGATTCACTCCCAATGATTGGGCGCTGTGATGAATCACCGAACCGCTGGCCGAGATGTAAGCGTAGGTCAGCGTGTACAGGACAAAGACGATGCTCAAGCCGTTCAACACATTCCAGCGACGACCCAGCAGGTCTTTGGTGATCGTTGAAAAACTGGCACCGGGGCGATAGTTAAGGTTGGCCTCAAGAATCATCAGTCCGGAATGCAAGGTGCAGAACCAGGCAAACAACAAGACCGCGACGGAGCCATAAAACCACAGGCCGGACATGACGACCGGTAGCGAGAACATGCCGGCGCCGACGATGGTGCCACCGATCATCATGGCGCCGCCGAGCACCGAGGGCGACCGTTCGAGTGCGACGGGGGGAGTGGAAGTGGACGTAGAAGTGCTGCGCATGGCAAGGCCTGCATCTGAATTATTAGAGGGCTGTTCTTTCGGCGGGCCAAGAGGCAGGCGCGCGTGAGAAAGGATCAGCGCCATTCAGTGAATGGCGCCGACAGCGCGTTAGCGCATGGCCAGCAAGCGTGATAACTGACGGGCTCTTTCCAACAGCAGACTGTCCTGCCCGGGCAACGCGTCGAACGAGAGACCCACCGGCAGCGAGTGTTTTTCCGCTACCGGAAGGGTGACACTGGGGGCCGCAAGGTTGCTCGCCGGGTCAGTGTTGCGCACGAAGGTCTCGAAGTTGCTTTCTGCCTCGCACTCCGTGAGTAACGGTGCCGTGCAACTGACGGTGGGGTAGGCAATCACATCCAGTTGATGGGCGTTGAACAGACGGTTGTATTCACGACCCAGCTGCAGTTTGCTCATCAATGCCTGTACATAGTCGGTGTACGAAATCGCCGGGCTCTCGAGTTGCGCCGTCAGTATTTTCTTGATGCCCGGGTCCTGGATCTGCGCCAGGATGCTGAGGAATTGGTCGCCCCAGCCTTCTTTCATCAAGAAGCGCGGGAAGTCGATAAAGAACTCATAAATCGGCAATGGGAACTGAATGCTCTCATTGATTTCCCCGATCAACAGGTCATCGATCGGAACCAGCTCCACGCCCCGATCTGCCAACAACTCGATAGCCGCAAAGCAATCGCGTCGGACTTTTTCGTCGAGGTCGGCCCAGAAGAATTTTTCCGGTATGCCCACCCGTAGCGGTCTGTTGTCGTCCGGGGGCGCGGGGTGGTTCCCGGTCAGGTGACGGTGGATGTACTGACAGTCTTGCAGTGTGCGGGTCAATAGCCCCGGCGTGTCCTTGGTCTGGGAGACGGGCACGATGCCGTCCACCGGGTAACACCCCGTGGTGGGACGAAACCCGACGATCCCGCAGAACGCCGCGGGTATGCGCACCGACCCGCCGGTGTCGGTACCCACGGCGCAGGGCACCAGACCGGCGGCCACGGCTGCGGCACATCCGCCGCTGCTACCGCCCGCGCTGTAGCGTTCGTCGGCCGGGTTGACCACGGCGCCGTGGGTTTGATTGGCCGACGTCACCCCGAACGACAGTTCATGCATGTTGTTTTTACCAACGACCCTCGCGCCCAGGGTCTTGAAACGCTCGACAATCCCGGCATCGGACAACGGGTAGTAAGCGGCCAGGCCTGGCGTTCCTGCGGTGGTCGGCATGCCGCTGACATTGATGTTGTCCTTGAAGGAAACGGGAATGCCATACAGGCCAGCGTCTCGGTCGGCGCCCGGGGCGCCTTCGAACGCCGCCGGGACGAAGGTGATGAAGCTGTTCAGGTGTTGATGATCAAGCTGTTTGTCGCGCAGGGATTGGTGCCAGGTGTCCAGGCAGTGGCGACCACTGCGAAATCCGCTGACAAGTTCTTCAATTGAAAGCTGGCTGTACATAAAACGGTCTCGGCGATAGAGAGGGAGGCTTGCGATGAAGGCATCAGCAATAACGGTATTGAGCGTGCAGTCCGTCCAGCGGATTGTCGGCAATCAAGTCGCCACCCAGACTGCTGATCACCGCACAGGCACCGTTGAGCGCTGTTTGAATGGCGCCTTCCGCCCAGCCACCGGTGAAAGAGCAGCCGCACCCGGCGAGGTACAATCCCGTGTCCTGTTGTGGATCGAGGGCTGTTTTGAATTGGTAGAACAAGCGCTCCGAGTAGATATCGTCACCCGGAAAGTTGAGTTTGAAGGCCCCCAGCGAATGCTTGTCGGTCAGCCAGTCATACTCCAGGACATAGCGCTGGTAGTTGCCATTGAGCGGTAGAAGGTGGCTGGCAAACTCAGGTGCGCTCATGGCCAGTTCATCGACAAGGCGCAAGCAGCGTTGAACTTTGTCGGTCATTGAAACCATCTTGTGGGAGTCGTCTTCCCAGGTGTAACTGATCAATACCACGCCCCAGGACTCGGGGTCCTGCGGTGCGTAATCGAGGCAATACACGCCCTTCACCAAGGTGTCTGTCTGAATGTTTTGTGGCAGACCGTGTTTCAACCAGAACTTGTCTTTGGTCAGGATGAACAGCTTGGACGAACCGACCATGTGGGTTTCGTTGATCGCCCGGGCCACGTCACGATTCACGAAGGCCTGGTTCTGCGTGAGCTTCATGTTCACTTGCAGCGCCCGGGTGGTGGTCGTGGTAATCACCCGGTCGCAGGCATAGGTTTCGCCATTGCTGCCGGCCAGCAGGATTTCACCGTTTTTGCCCTTGTTGATGGACTCGATGCGGGTGCGGCAGATTCGGTCGCGCAGGGGCATGCCGTTGAATGACGTATCGGCAATCAACTCCGACAGCGATGAGATGCCCATCGGCACCAGCCGTTGATTGACTTCGAGGCCATTGACCACGAGCCGCAGAATCTCGGTAAAGGAGGCGCGGTATACCGATTGGAAACCGCCCGAGCCAATCCCCAGCGAACCGAATAGATGAAAATCTTCGGGTTTGCGCCACGGTTGTCCACCGGGCGGGTTGCTGCCGGTGAAAATCTGCACCATGGCCGAATAGAACGAGCTGTCGCCGAAGTAATCCAGATAGCGCTGCCATTCCGGCTGCACTTCCGCGTAGTTGTGTTGCTTGAGTAACTCGGTCAGTAATAACGGTGGCGCCAGGCAGGTGCCGTCATCGAAGGTCACGCCCTCTTTCAAAAACGCACTCCAGCCCCGATGGACCGTGCTGAAAATGGCCGGTGGCGGTTGCATGGCCGCCCAGTGATGAGTCTCGCCGCGGTAGTGGATTTCGGTGTCCACGACACCGGGGTCAGGAAACGCTTCGGTGGTTTCGATGCCGAAACGGTTCAGGTAGTGAAACAACCCGACCTCGCTGGGAGGAAAGCGCATCGCGCCCATTTCGGCGATGAATTGCGGGTGGTCATCGTCAAAGCGCTGGGTCAGCAAGCGACCGCCCAAGTGTTCTTCGGCGGCCTCGAACAGCGTGACTCGCTGGGCACCGGCACGGAGCAGTTCGTAGGCGGCGACCAGCCCGGTCAGCCCGGCGCCGACGATGCCAATGTGTTTGCTGGCCACTTCGGGTGGCAAGTAACCAATTGCATCGATGGCATTGCGCAAAAACTGGCCGTAGTCGTACAGCAAGTCGACATACGGAAAAGAACAGGGAAATGTGGCTTCGTCGAAGCCGTTACTCATTACGTTCACGTGGGGTTCTCGATAAATCAGATGATTAACTGCAGGCTTTCAATCGCTCGGGAGGGATTGAGCAGAAGTACTTTTTTGCCTTGGATTTTCCAGGTGCCTTCGACGTTAATCAGTTGATGCTCGACGGTGACCGGGTAATGCCATTCGCTGTCCCCTCGGGCTTCGCAATAGAGCATGTTGGTGCTGCTCGATGCGCTCATTTCGTTGTCTTCCATGCGGATCGACGAACACTGGGCAATATGCAAACTGCGACTCTTGGGCTGTTGCGAGTAGTTACGCGCGTTGGCCAATCGGTTGATGCGCAACGTGGTCAGAAACCGGTCTTCATACAGCAGAGAGGACTCATGAAGAGGACTGGTCTGTTCTCGTCTCAACGGTATCCAGTAGGTGTATTCGGGGGTTAGCAGTTGTTGCCAGGCACTGAAGTCTTGTTGGTCCAACAGATGGATTTCGCTGGCGATCAACTGTTCGATGGCGTGTTTATTGTTCTGATCGAGTTGCATGGTTATCCCGCATCAAGTGCTGCCAGCTGTTGTAAAAGTTGCGCATCGCCATTTCGCTGGTGCCCGAAACCACTTGGGTCCGCTCATAGGATTCGTTCGATTCAAAGAGTCGCGCCACGTTGACCCACTCGTTGGAATCACTGCGTAGCCCTTGCGTTGCCCGCTCGTACATTTCCACATCGTCGTGGGCAACCATCGAGCAGGGGGAATTGATCAGGTTGTTGTACTGGACGGTTCGTTCCAGCAACTGGATGGGGGCGCCCACCAATTCAAAGATCCACGACTCGACCACCGTCTCCTCGGCGCTGATCGGCTTGATCACCCGTAACGTCTGGATCGGTCCCTTGACCATCAGGTTGGGGAAATAGACGGTGTTGTGTCGGGTGTCTTCGAGAATCTCGGTGGCCTGGCGTTCGCCATAGCTCTGGACCATCAAGTCCCAATAGCCCGGAATATCGGCATAGGCTTTATGGATTGAGTTGCTGACGCCGGTATGCCCATGGCCGTTGGGCCAGATGCGAATACCCATGTTGGCGAAGAACTCGTAGGACGCCATGAACGGTGAAAACAGCTCGACCGCCATGGGCGAAGGGCTGGTCTGGTCGCTCGTTTCCTTCCACAAGCGAATCGCTTCGCCCGCCGAGGACTCATGGGCAATCATCGGGTGACAGGTGTCGGTCTGGTTATCGACAACCATTTTCCAGTTGCAGCGATGGCGGTGCAGGAGCGGCTGGCCAACGACGCGCAACTGGCCCAGGGGCGAGCGCAGCACCATGTTGTCCAGCGTCGATAACGACTCGCCGAAAAAGGTGTTGAAGTCGATGCCTTCCGCCTGGAGGCGGACAAACACAAAACCGCGATAATTCTCCACCGCCGCGACGGCTTGCATGCCTTTGTGGGCGGAGCAGGCGCTGAGGTCGCAATCGTCGTATTCCTTTTTCACTGGAATACTCAACAGTTCGCCATCGGTCTTGAATGTCCACGCATGGTAAGGGCAGCGGATAAACCGACCGACATTGCCGCGAGGCTCGGCCAGCACTTTTACGCCTTTGTGCGGGCAGCGGTTATGCAGAACAACTATCTCGCCATTTTTTTGCCGGACCATTGCCAAGGGTTGCTGTGCAATGTCGGTGGTGAAAAAGTCGCCGGGCTGTGGGATCAGGCTGTCGTGCCCCACGTAACACCAGCTGGCGGCGAAGACGCTGTGTTGTTCCTGGTCGAAGAGCTGTTGATCAAGGAAGAGCGATTTATGCACTTCTCTGCCGTTGAAGTAATTGTCCAAACGGTGTTCCTCGTTAGATCGCCAGCTTCAGGCGTTGGCTTTTGGCCCGGGAGACGCAGGGATAAATCCTTGCGCTACAGGCAGCTTCTTTTTCGCTCATGATGAAATCGCGATGGTCGACTTCACCCTCAAGGACCTCCAGCGCGCAGACACCGCACTCACCGCGCCGGCAGTCGTAGAGCGGATCCAGGCCGGCAGCCTCCAGCGCCTCCAGCAAGGTTTGGTCTTGATTGACGTTGACGCTGATACCCGACTCGACGGCATCAATCACAAAGGCTGACGCATCGTCTTCCCGAACCACGTTGAAGATTTCGAAGTGGATGCGCTCGCGCGCCAGGCCATTGGCCTCGGCATGGCAAAACACGTCGTTGAGCATCTCCTGTGGACCGCAGACGTAGAGCCGGTCGTGTGGTGCCAGATCTGCCAGCACCTGGCTGACAGAGGGGCGACCATCGGGCTGGCCAGAGAAGTGCAAGTGCAGGCGTTCCTGCAACAGTGCCTGCATGGGCAAGGCATAGGCCGCGTCGTCGTCGCTCCTGGCGAAGTAGTGCAGGTGTGCGCTTCGATTCAATGACGTCAGGTGAAGAAGGATCCCGGTCAGTGGCGTAATACCGATGCCGCCGGCAATCGCAATGTCCCTGCCGAGGCCTTCAATGAGCGGGAAGGTGAACGTATTGAACGGGCCATCGAGCTGCACCGTGTCGTTGACTGCCAGCGAACGAATGTAGCGACTGCTGGCCGAGTCGGCCGAGAGCCGGATGGCAAAGACGACGCTGCCATGCGGCGTCATGCGGTCCGCCAGTTGTACCGCCGAGTAGTGCCGCCATTCATTCAGTTCGGGGATGAACCATTTGAAATGCGCGCCCGCGTCCAGCGCTGCACACCCTGGTGTTTGCGGGCTGACGGTGATTTCTTTGATAGAGGCCGAGAGCATTCGGCAATCAGTGATTGTGTAGTTCATACGAAAATCAGCTTTCCTGGCTTAGCGGCGTTTCATGCAGGTAGATCCATTGGGCGTTGTGGTGATGCAGGCCAATGATCGCCACCGAAATCCGTGAGCTTTCGCGCTGGTCGAGGCGATGGGTTTCCTTGTAGCGGATCGCCACGCTGGCGCCTTCTTGCCACACCGTCTGCAGGTCGCTGATGACGATTTCCAGGCCAGGTTTGGCGCCGACCGCGCCCTTGAACATCTGTTCGACCGTCGCGCGGCTGACGATGGCGGCCGAGGTGGTGACCATGGTGAAGTGTTCGGCGAATGCCGACATCAGCGGTTCGAGCGCGGCCTGCCCCTTACCGTTGGCATCGGTGAACAGGGTGTGGATCAGCTCGTGCACGTGATGAATGCTGTGGTGCGCCTGTTCAACTATTTTGTTGTGCATGACAGTCCTTTTGAGTGTTCAACTGACTCAGTTGAAAGAGTGGGAACAGGCCCACCAGCGCGGCAATGGCGAACGTCACGTGGTAGGCCTGGGTGGTATCGAAATGCTTCAGGAGCAGGTTGAAAACCATCAGGAAGAGGGCGGCGCCGATGCTGAATGACATCTGTCGGTTGATGTTCCAGATGACACTGGCCTTGTGGGTTTCACCGCCCTCGAAGTCCATCAATGACGTGGTTTGTGCTGTGTTGGCTCCGATGCCGCCGCCGATCCCCATCAAGCTGTAGGCGATGACAATCACCAGAAGATCTGAGGGATTGTTCACCAGTAGCAGGGTGGCGATGCCGGCGCTGTGCAACAGCATGCCGAGGGCAAACAGGCGCTTTGCGCCCATCCGGTTGTAGACCCGGCCACAGATCAGCATCGCGATGAACGCGCCGATGGCGTAGAGGATCATGAACATCCCTGTCAGGCGGGCGCTGAAGTGCAGGGTGTTTTGCAGGAAGAAGATGCTCATCAAGTTGACCCCCGTGAACACACCGGGTATCGCGTAATAGATAAAGATGGAGGTGCTGAGTTTTTTACTTTTGAGCAGGCTCAGTTCAATGATCGGGTTTTTGCAGGTGCGGTAATGCAGCCCGTACAGCACGACGAAAGCAACGCCGGCCATGACGAAGAGGGCGGCCACCCATGCCGGAGCGTCGCCGCCGTACAACGACATACCCATCAGCAGGCTGCCGAGTGCCGCGCTGACCAGCAGCAAGCCCTTGATGTCGGGCCGGGGCAAACTCGTTGGCCGCGCTTCATTGATCCAGAACCAGGACAGCAATGCCGCGATCAGCGAGAACGGGATGTTGCTGTAGAACACCCAGCGCCAGGAGCTGCTGTCGACGATGACACCGCCGATGGTCGGTGAAATAGCGGGGGCTATCAGGGCAACGGCCATGACCAAAGTGGATATTTTCGCCCGCTGCTCACCCTTGAACAGGTTGAACGTCAGCGCTTGGCCGACTGGAATCAACAGGCCACCGCCAATCCCCTGGACGAAGCGCCAGATCACCAGCTCGTTGAAACTGTTGGCCAGCCCGCACATCCACACGGAGCCTGTGAACACGAGCATCGAGGCGGTGAGGATTTCCCGGCTGCCAAAACGACCGGCCAGCCAGGTGCTGACCGGAATGATCAGCGTCAGCCCCAGAATATAAGCATTGGCCACCCAGGCAACGTCTGAAGTACTTACGTGTAGCGCCGCCGATATACTCGGTAATGCGACCGCCGACATAAAGATGTTAATGCAGTCTATAAAAAAGCCGATCAGGAATATCAGTGCAACTTTGTAGCGATAGGTCATGGTGTTTCCCCTTTGCCGCAAAGCATAGGGGCGGTGGACTTGAACTGTCGATACGACTATCCTTGAAACAATGTTTGACAGGATTTAACAGTGAGCCATATTGCTATGCACACTCATCTTAATCGGGTCCAGACATTTCTGGCTGTGGTTGATTTTGGTTCTTACACCAAGGCGGCCAATTACCTGAGCATCAGCAAAGCCATGGCCAGCCTGCATGTCAAGGCGCTGGAGGACGTGCTGTCAGCGACGCTGTTGATTAGAAATACCCGAAATATATCCCTAACCGAAATCGGTCAGGATTTTTATGAAGAATTCAAAGGTATTGTCGCGGATATCGATAACGCCTTTGATAATGTATTAAAAGGGCATAACCGAGTCTCCGGAAAGTTGCGCTTCAGTTCCACCAGTGAATACGGAGAGGCTTATATTCTGCCGTTGATACCACAATTCATAGAACGCTACCCGGAGATAAAACTCTGTTATAACTTTAACTCGTCACTCAATGACCTGGTGGCGGAAAAGTTAGACCTGGTTATCCGTTTAGGCAACTTGGCGGACTCGGCATTCAAGAGCCGTAAACTGGCGGATTATGAAATTGTCCTGGTGGCTACCGAGGCGTTTCTTGCGCGTCACCCGGTGCAAAGTCCTCAGGACCTGAATTCGCTGCCGTGGATTGCCAACAGCAACTTGCAGGCACCGACCCAGTGGAGGTTGCGCCATCCACAATTGGGGACTGTCGAGATTAACGGGATCAATCAATATGAATCCAACTCTTCCACGGCCATCCGCTCCATGACGTTGTCGTCGCTAGGCGTCTCAGTGCTGCCCGCGTGGGTGGTCAAGGATGACATCGCCAGCGAGCGGCTGATCCGCCTGTTGCCCGACTATTCGCTGCCCTCGCAGTCCGTCAACGTGGTGTTCCCCAACAGTCCGCATCTGCCCCACAAATCGCGGGCGTTCATTGATTTCCTGCTGTTGCATCTGGCGCAATGAGCCCCTGCAAAAAAGCCCCTGAATCGTGAGATTCAGGGGCTTTCGTTCAAGCGGATCGGCGATCAGGCCGCTTCGATCTTGCTGCGGTTCTGCTCGACCTTGCTCAGGTAATCCGCCAGTTTCTGCTGTTCGGCAGTGGTGGTGAACAAACCCAGCTTGCTGCGACGCCACAGAATGTCATGCGCGGTGGTCGCCCACTCTTCGCTGCACAGGTAGTCGACTTCGCGGGTGTAGAGACCGCCGCCGATGTGTTCGCCCAGGTCGCTGAGGTTCTGCACGCCTTCCATCATGCGCCAGGTGCGGCTGCCATAAGTGGTCGCCCAGCGGCGTGAAATTTCAGTCGGGACCCAGTCGTACTTGTCGCGAATCAGCGAGCTCAACGCCTGCGGGGTGGTCATGTCTTCGCCGCCTGGCAGTGTCGCGCTGACGGTCCAGGTTGGCTTGATGTGCGTGAAGTACGGCGCCAGTTGTGCCAGTGCCGACTCGGCCAGTTTGCGGTAGGTGGTCAGCTTGCCGCCGAACACCGACAACAACGGCGCTTCTTCGCCAGTGCCCGATAGCGCCAGGGTGTAGTCGCGGGTGACGGCCGACGGGTTGTCGGATTCGTCGTTGCACAGCGGACGAACGCCGGAATAGCTGTGCAGGATATCGTCGCGGCTGATCTGCTTCTTGAAGTGGGCGTTGACCACTTTGAGCAGGTAATCGGTTTCACCTTCGGTGATCGCTACTTTTGCCGGATCACCGGTGTATTCGCGGTCGGTGGTGCCGATCAGGGTGAAGTGGTTCAGGTACGGAATGGTGAACACGATGCGCTGATCTTCGTTTTGCAGAATGTGCGCGTTTTCGCCATCGTACAGTTTCGGCACGATCAGGTGGCTGCCCTGGATCAGACGGATGCCGTACGGCGATTCCATCTTCAGGTCATCGCGGATGAACTTGGCAACCCACGGGCCGGCGGCGTTTACCAGGGCCTTGGCGCGAATCGAAAACAGGCTGCCATCGGCGCGTTCCAGGTGCAGATGCCACAGGCCCTGGGTGCGACGGGCGCTGACGCAACGGGTCTGGGTGTGAACGTGGGCGCCTTTCTCGCGGGCGGCCATGGCGTTCAGCACCACCAGGCGCGCATCGTCGACCCAGCAATCGGAGTATTCGAAGCCTTTGGTGATTTCGCTTTTCAGCGGGCTGGCCGGACCGAACTTCAGGCTTTTCGAACCTTCGAGTTTTTCCCGCTTGCCGAGGTTGTCATACAGGAACAGGCCGGCGCGAATCATCCAGGCCGGACGCAGGTGCGGACGGTGCGGCAACACGAAGCGCATTTGCTTGACGATGTGTGGCGCCTTGGCCAACAGCACTTCGCGTTCGGCGAGGGCTTCGCGCACCAGGCGGAATTCGTAATGTTCGAGGTAGCGCAGGCCCCCGTGGATCAGCTTGCTGCTGGCCGACGAGGTGTGGCTGGCCAGGTCATCCTTTTCGCAAAGGAACACCGAAAGACCGCGGCCGGCGGCATCCGCTGCGATCCCCACGCCATTGATCCCGCCACCGATGACGGCGATGTCGTAGACCTCAGCGAGAGGGGGCGTAGGCAAGGTAGAAGTGGGCATCGGCTGGCCTCGGGCTCTTTTGATTTTCTGTATTGGAATACGAACATTAATGTTCATTTGCGAAAATAGTAGCCCATTAAACCGCCCACAGCCAGTCAACTTCGATTGAAAATACTGATCGAAGGGCCGCGAAAGGAAAATTTACGAACATTTAAAGGCGCGATAGAGCGCAAAAGGTGTATTGCTTGAATGATCGCCATCGCGGGCAAGCCCGCTCCCACAGGGTTTGCACATAACCTGTGGGAGCGGGCTTGCCCGCGATGGCGTCGGTACTGACGACTAAGATGCGAGGGGAGGTTAAACGACTTCCAGTCGAATCTTGTGCTGACTCAACAACTGCGCCAACGCCGGCACAGGCTGCTGATCGGTGACCAGGCAATCAATCAGGCTGATCGGCCCCAGGCGAATCATGGCGTTGCGCCCGAATTTGCTGGAGTCAGCCGCCAGAATCACCTGCCGAGCATTGGCGATGATCGCCTGTGATACCCGCACTTCCTGATAATCGAAGTCCAGCAAGCTGCCGTCTTCATCAATACCGCTGATGCCGACCAGGGCAAAGTCGACCTTGAACTGGTTAATGAAGTCGACACTCGCCTGGCCGACCACACCGCCGTCGCGCCGCACATTGCCACCGGTCAGCAGAACGTCGAAGTCGTCCTTGGCGCTGAGCATCGAGGCCACGTGCAGGTTGTTGGTGATGATTTTCAGGTGATTGTGGTTGAGCAGCGCCCGGGCGATCGATTCGGTGGTGGTGCCGATATTAATGAACAGCGAGGCGTGATCCGGGATCTGCGCCGCAATGGCTTCACCGATACGCTGCTTTTCATCGCGCATCTGGTCGGCGCGCATGGCGTAAGCGGTGTTTTCGACACTGGAATCGTAGGCCGCGCCGCCATGGTAGCGACGCAACAAATTGGCTTCCGCGAGCTGATTGATATCGCGGCGGATGGTCTGCGGTGTAACGACGAACAGCGTGGCCATTTCCTCGATGCTGACGTAGCCGCGTTCGCGAACCAGTTCGAGGATTTGCTGCTGACGGGGAGGCAGATTCATGGGGCTTCCTTTGGCTGCCGTGCAAAATTTGCCCATGATGCCGCAGGAATCCGCTCCCTACCAGTTACAACCCTGCTGTTAGCTTATTCAGCGCCTTCATGCGGTTCCCAGTCGCGGGTGCGGCTGACGGCTTTTTTCCAGCCGGCGTAGAGTTTTTCCTTGGCGGTTTCGTCCAGGGTCGGTTCGAATTCGCGTTCGATCACCGCCTTGCCGCGCAACTCATCCAGGCTGCCCCAGAAGCCGCACGCCAGGCCGGCCAGGTAAGCCGCGCCCAATGCGGTGGTTTCGCGCATTTGCGGACGCTCGACCTGGGTACCGAGGATGTCGGCCTGGAACTGCATCAGGAAGTTGTTCGCGACCGCGCCGCCGTCCACGCGCAGGGATTTCAAGCGTTCGCCGGAATCCTGTTGCATGGCGTCCAGAACGTCACGGGTCTGGTAGGCGATCGACTCCAGCGCTGCACGAATAATGTGATCCACGCGTACGCCGCGGGTCAGGCCGAACAGGGCGCCACGGGCATACGGGTCCCAGTACGGTGCGCCGAGACCGGTAAAGGCTGGCACCAGGTACACGCCGTTGCTGTCCTTGACCTTGTTGGCGAAGTATTCGGTGTCGTGGGCGTCGTTGATGATCTTCAGTTCGTCACGCAGCCACTGAACGGTCGAACCACCGTTGAATACCGCGCCTTCCAGCGCGTAAGCCACTTCGCCACGCGGGCCGCAAGCGATGGTGGTGAGCATGCCGTGCTTGGACTTCACGGCTTTGTCGCCGGTGTTCATCAGCAGGAAACAGCCGGTGCCGTAGGTGTTTTTCGCCTGGCCAGGCTCGACGCACATCTGGCCGAAGAGAGCCGCTTGCTGGTCGCCGGCGATACCGCCGATGGCGATGCCGCTTTTGGTATGGCCATAGATTTCGGACGAGGACTTAACTTCCGGCAGCATCTCGCGCGGAATATCCAGCACCTCCAGCATCTTCGCGTCCCACTCAAGCGTGTGGATGTTGAAGAGCATGGTGCGCGAGGCGTTGGTGTAGTCGGTAACGTGAACCTTGCCGCCGGTAAATTTCCAGATCAGCCAGCTGTCGACGGTGCCGAACAGCAGTTCGCCTTTGCGTGCACGCTCGCGGCTGCCTTCGACGTTGTCGAGGATCCACTTGAGTTTGGTGCCGGAGAAGTACGGGTCGGTGACCAGGCCAGTGGTGTCGCTGATGTATTGCTCGTGGCCATCGCGCTTGAGCTGCTGGCAGATCTCGGTGCTGCGGCGGCACTGCCAGACGATCGCGTTATAGATCGGGCGGCCGGTGGTCTTGTCCCAGACCACGGTGGTTTCGCGCTGATTGGTGATGCCGATGGCCGCGACCTGGTCGTGATGCAGGCCGGCTTGCGCCAGGGCCTCGACCATCACGGCGCTTTGGGTGGCGAAGATTTCCATCGGGTCGTGTTCGACCCAACCGGCTTGCGGGTAATGCTGGGCGAATTCGCGCTGGGCGGTGCAGACCACGTTCGCGTCACGATCAAAAATGATCGCGCGGGAGCTGGTCGTACCCTGATCGAGGGCAATGATGTAGTTCTTATTCTGAATGTCGGTCATGTCGATTGCCTTGGACGAAAAAAGGGAGAGAGGTCCGGCGCGCGATCTTATGGGCAGGATCACGCGCCTACGGTATCAAGAAGTTCTTGGTTTGCCGTCAATGGCCGGTGTTGCGTCCTTTGTAGCAGCTGTGGCGTTGGGCAGATGACGGGCAATCAGCCCGCGATACGCGGCAGCGCCGAGGCAGGCACCGACAATCGGTGCAAAAATCGGAATCAGGAAATACGGGATATCACGGCCGCCAGTGAGGGAAATTTCACCCCAGCCTGTGAAAAAAGTCATCAGCTTCGGACCGAAATCACGCGCCGGGTTCATCGCAAAACCGGTCAGCGGGCCCATCGAGCTGCCAATCACTGCTATCAGCAGGCCGATCAGCAACGGTGCCAGAGGCCCCTTTGGCAGACCATTGTTGTCGTCGGTCAGGGACATGATCACGCTCATCAGGATAGCGGTGATGATCACTTCAACCAGGAAAGCCTGGGCGGTGGAGAGGGCCGGGTTGGGGAAGGTGGAGAACACCGACGCCAGTTCGAGGCTGGCCTGGGTGCCACGAACCATATGGTGAGTTTGTTCGAAATCGAAGAATAAATTGCTGTACAGCGTGTAGACCAAAAATGCCCCACAGAACGCGCCGGCAATTTGAGCGAGGATATAAAACGGCAGTTTGCGCTTTTCGAAGTCGGCAAAAATGCTCAGGGCAATGCTCACGGCAGGATTGAGGTGAGCCCCGGAAACCCCGGCGGTCAGGTAGATCGCCATGCTCACGCCGACGCCCCAGATGATGCTGATTTCCCACAAGCCAAAGCTGGCACCCGCGACCTTGAGCGCAGCAACGCAACCGGTGCCGAAAAAGATAAGCAGTGCAGTGCCCAGAAACTCGGCCATGCATTGGCTTGAGAGCGACGGTTGTTGTAAAGCAGTTGTCATTGAAAACCTCGTTTTTGTTGTTGTCTGGCGCTTCTTTCATCATGGCCAAAGCGCGTTTTCCACCGAGGCAGAATCCCCATTCTGCTCTCGGCCTGCTGCTGGGTGCTACGATGACACATTCGTACAGTATTCAGATTCGAAAAAATATAGACAAGAAACGCCGCTGTCAAAGGTCGAAAGTGAACCGTCAGTCACATTTCAACTATTAGTCACGTGAATGATCGTATCGTTCACGCAGCAGCCTCAACCTGGACGAACGGCGCAAGGCGCTGCCAAGCCTTTGAAACAGTGACGTAATAGAGCCTTTTGCCGATCAATGTCCTAGAATCCAGCGCAGGATTTTTCTACTGCCGCCCAGTCTGGAGCTGCCATGACCCCCGCATTGGATTTGTTGAAAAAAGTTCGAGCCGAACATCGCGTGCACAGTTATGAACATGATCCGAAGGCTGCGTCCTATGGGCTGGAGGCTGCAGAGAAACTGGGACTGGACCCGGCGCAAGTGTTCAAGACCCTGCTGGCAGCCAGTGAGAAAGGTGAATTGCTGGTGGCGGTGGTGCCGGTCGTCGGAAGTCTGGACTTGAAGCATCTGGCTCACGCTGCGGGCGTGAAAAAAGTCGAAATGGCCGATCCTGCCGCTGCGCAACGCGCGACGGGTTACCTGTTGGGCGGTATCAGTCCGTTGGGGCAGAAAAAGCGTTTGCGCACCTTCATCGACAATTCGGCACAGCCCTTTGCCAGCATTTTTGTCAGTGCCGGTCGGCGCGGTCTGGAAGTTGAATTGGCGCCGGCCGTGTTAGCCGAACACACTCAGGCAAAGTTTGCCGACATAGGTCGCAGTTGAATCTGGCAGGGGTAAGTTGAGCCTCAACGCTTGTGAGTGCTCGAGGCGAGGCGGGGGAGTTGTTCTGCCGGCTGGAAGGGGATTGGGTGACGATTGGTGGGAATACGACGTTGGTGGCGAGTGGAATCCTCATCCTCGGTTAACCACAAAATCCAATGTGGGAGAGAGCTTGCTCGCGATAGCGGTGTATCAGTCAGCATCATCGTTGACTGACACGCACCCATCGCGAGCAAGCTCCCACATTTAGTCTTTATGCTTCAGCTGGCGGTGCTGTAGCGGCGGACACCGGACTCTACTACCGGAATCTGCGCCGCCGTGCTGCCCGACGCCTGGAATAACACAAGGTGTTCAGCCTCGACGCGAATACCGACCTCGGCACCGACTTGATGATCAGCATGGCTCGGGAAAATCGACTCCAGTTGTGCACCGGTTGGCATCTGCAAACGGTACAACGTGGACGCACCCTGGAAAGACTTGCCGACAATCCGCGCCTTCAAACTACTGTCGGGTGCGTAAACGATATCGTCCGGGCGCAATAACACGTCCACCGCGCTGCCAGTCGGCCAGGTATAAGCACGATTGCCGCGCAGTTCACCCAACTCGGTCAGCACCGACTCCGGGCTGCTCAACTGGCCACGAATGAAATAACCCTGGCCAATGAAACTGGCCACAAACGGCGTCAGCGGTTCGTGATACAGGTTGTAGGGCGTGTCCCACTGCTCCAGCCGACCTTCCTTGAACACCCCCACGTGATCGCTCACTGCGAAGGCTTCTTCCTGGTCGTGGGTCACCAGAATAGCGCTGGTGCCGCGGGCCTTGAGAATATCGCGCACCTCATGGCTGAGTTTGCGCCGCAGTTCGCCATCGAGGTTGGAGAACGGTTCGTCGAGCAACAGCAATTGCGGTTCCGGTGCCAGTGCGCGGGCGAGTGCGACACGCTGTTGCTGGCCACCGGACAACTCATGCGGGAAGCGCTTACCCAGGTTTTTCAGGTTGACCAGTTCCAGTAGTTCTTCGGTGACGCGATCCTTTTGTGGATGCTTGCGGATTCCGAAGGCGATGTTTTCGGCCACGCTCAAATGTGGAAACAGCGCGTAGTCCTGGAACACCATGCCGATCCGGCGTTTCTCCGGGGCGAGGGTAAAACCGGCGCGGGAGATGGTCTCGCCCGCCAGCGTGATTTCACCTTCGTGCACCGGTTCGAAACCGGCAATCGCCCGTAACGTAGTGGTCTTGCCGCAACCTGAAGACCCTAGCAGGCAACCGATATCGCCGGCATTCAAATGCAGGTTGAGGTTCTGCACGACTCGCTGGTCCTGATAGCCGCAGGCGAGGTTGCGCAGGTTAAGCAGTAGTGGATGGCTCATGCGTGGTGGTACGAAGGCGGGACGAGAAACTCGAGCAGGGCCTTTTGTGCGTGAAGACGGTTTTCCGCTTGATCCCAGGCCACAGAGCGCTTGTCATCGAGCACGTCGAGGCTGATTTCCTCACCCCGGTGGGCTGGCAGGCAGTGCATGAACAGCACATCCTCGGCAGCCAGGTCGAGCAGGGCGCGAGTCACCTGGTACGGTGCGAACAGCTTCAGGCGCTTGGCGGTTTCTTCTTCCTGGCCCATGGACGTCCAGACGTCGGTGCTCACCAGATGAGCGCCACGCACGGCCTCCTTCGGATCGCGAACGATAGTCACGCGATCACCGGCCGTGGCCACGAATTGCGGGTTGGGTTCAAAACCTTCAGGGCAGGCAATGCGCAACTGGAAGTCGAACTGGATCGCCGCTTCTATATAGCTGTTGCACATGTTGTTGCCGTCGCCGATCCAGGCCACGGTCTTGCCCTGAATCGGGCCGCGATGTTCGAGGAAGGTCTGCATATCGGCGAGCAATTGGCACGGGTGCAGATCATCGGACAGGCCGTTGATCAGCGGGACGCGCGAATTGGCGGCGAATTCGGTCAATGTGCTGTGGGAAAACGTACGAATCATCACCGCATCGAGCATGCTCGACATGACAATGGCGGCGTCGCCGATCGGTTCGCCACGGCCCAGCTGAGTGTCGCGCGGCGACAGGAAGATCGCCTGACCGCCGAGCTGGATCATGCCGGCTTCGAACGAGATCCGGGTACGGGTCGAGGACTTCTCGAAAATCATCCCGAGCACGCGGTTTTTCAGAGGCTCGAACAGTACGCCGCGGTTACGCAGGTCCTTGAGCTCAACGCCTCGACGGATCACGCTGACCAGCTCTTCGGGCGTGCAATCCATCAGGGAGAGAAAGTGCCTTGCGCTCATCATTGACTACCTTTTTGCAACAGACCGCAGATACTCAAAGCCTTGTTTAACTGAAAAACGGGCGAGACCTGCGGCGTAAGCCGCACGGGGCGACGAAATAGGGGGAGGCGCGATATTGACATTAAATGTCGCGTTTTTCCAATAGGGGCTGTTTTTACAGCTTCCAACATGTTTCAAGCTTTACAACCGTTTGAGCTGTGCACCGTGGCATTGATCCAGGTTGCGCAGGCCCAGAGCAACATTTGTACACGTTGCCGAAGCTGGAATGCAATAAATGCCGCCATCCGGCGAAGAGTAAGTGGCCCGTTGTGCACAGCTCTTTGCCTTTGAGCAGCGCTGCGTTAATGGGCCGTTTCAGCGTGGCGGAGTCGTTTGCTGTTACGTTTTCAGGTGCCGGGTATCGGGCTGCGCTCGGGTATTATCCGCCCCATTGCGGATTCTCGACTGCGTAAAGTCAAACACTCCCAGGGAGGGAGCGCTGTATGGCGATCAATAGAACCGGACACACTGGCCTTACACGACTTCGTCGTGTTTCCCCGGCATTCGATATGGCGGTGATTTCCACGGTCATGGGCTTCGCGATTATCGCCAGCACGATTTACCCGGGCGTCCCGAGCGCAGTGGTCGGCGCCATCGTTGGCGCTTTTATCGGTGTGAAGAATTTCAAGGATGACGCGATTGCAGATTGATTCGACCCAGTTTTTGGTAATGGGGGGATTGATCGCAATTGGAATCTATCTGGGGGCTTCGCTACTCGCCCGATCGACGCCCGACCTGAAGCATGGCGCTGCCTTGGTGGTCGCGTGGTTCACCGTGGTGAGCGTCATTGATATTGCTTTGCAGGTTTATCAAGCCGAGCCTCATCAGCTGGGCATCCTGGCAAACCAGAAAGCGATCATCCTGATCGGGTCCGGCGTCATGCTTTGGCTGGCTGTCGGCGGAATATGGACGGCATTGACCTCACCACTTAAAAAGAAGGCATTGAAGATTTCTCAGCCGCAGTGAGGTTTCAGAGAGTCTCCGTGCGGTCGTAATCATGTTTTGACAAGTCTTCATGGCGCCGGCCGTCCCTGTGTCTGGCCTGAAACATTTGCTTATGCAAAGTGCTGGGTTATAACTAACTCACGAGTGACGCAGGAAGCCTTCGGAATGGAATCGAAAGAACAGCTGTTAATGGATTTACTCGGCCTCACGGCCCGTTCCTTGACCCACCTCACTGCTTCCATGACGTCGATGTCCTTCGAGTTGATGCGCAGTGAAGACGAAGTGACCAAGGCGGCCGGTCGACGCATGATCGACCGCATGGCCACCATCAGCACCGGGCTCGACGAGCACTGGCGACTGATCGGCGAGCTCACCGGCGTACATGTCGCCCAGGAACAGATCGAAACCGTTCAGGAGATCCAGTTGCAGGCGCCGCCCCGGTTGCCGCCGAACTGATTGTGCGCGGCCATCGGCTGGCCTGATGGTGGCCGATTCACAAGACGAACGTCGCTGGCGCAGTCGCGGGTCACGCGCCATAGTTTTGTTCCCGCGGTCGATATTGCCCGCCCAGAATAAAACAGAGACTGGCCATGACCAAGACTCTCCATCACCGTGCCTGCCACCTGTGTGAAGCCATCTGCGGCCTGACCATCGAGACCTCTGAGGTCGAAGGCAATGGCGTGCAAATCACCTCAATCAAAGGCGACCCGCTGGATACGTTCAGCCGCGGGCACATCTGCCCCAAAGCGGTTGCCCTGCAAGACATTCAGAATGATCCGGATCGCCTGCGGCAGCCGATGCTGCGAGTGGGCAGCGAATGGCAGCCTATTGAGTGGGAAGACGCGTTCAGCCTTGTCGCTGAGCGCCTGGCCGCGATTCAGGAGCGTCACGGGCAGAACGCAGTGGCGGTTTATCAAGGCAACCCCAGCGTGCACAACTATGGCTTGATGACCCACAGCAATTACTTCCTGGGCCTGCTGAAAACCCGCAACCGGTTTTCCGCGACCTCGGTCGATCAGTTGCCTCATCACCTGACCAGCCATTTAATGTACGGCCACGGCTTGCTGTTGCCGATTCCGGACATCGACCATACCGATTTCATGCTGATCCTGGGCGGTAATCCGCTGGCCTCCAACGGCAGCATCATGACCGTGCCGGACGTGGAGAAGCGCCTGAAGGCGATTCAGGCCCGGGGCGGTAAAGTGGTGGTGGTTGATCCGCGTCGCAGCGAAACGGCGGCGATGGCCGATCAGCATCTGTTCGTGCGCCCCGGTGGCGATGCGGCGCTGTTGTTCGGGTTGCTCAACACCTTGTTCACCGAAGGCCTGACCCGCGACAGCCATTTACCGGTGGATGGTCTGGAAGAGGTGCGTCAGGCGATCGCAACCTTTACCGCTGAAACCATGAGCCCCTTGTGCGCGGTGCCGGCAGAACAGATTCGCCAACTGGCCCGGGATTTCGCGGCGGCCCCGACAGCGGTCTGCTATGGCCGGATGGGCGTCTCGACCCAGGCCTTCGGCACGTTGTGTCATTGGCTGGTGCAACTGATCAACCTGGTCACCGGCAACCTCGACCGTGTCGGAGGTGCGTTGTGCACCGAACCGGCGGTGGATCTGGTGGCCTCGACATCGGGCGGACATTTCAATCTGTGGCAGAGCCGCGTGTCCGGGCGTCCCGAGTACGGCGGCGAGTTGCCGGTGTCGGCCCTGGCGGAAGAGATGCTGACGGGTGGGGAAGGGCAGGTTCGTGCGCTGATCACCGTGGCCGGCAATCCGGTGCTGTCCACACCCAATGGCCGACAGTTGGAACAGGCGCTGGACGGGCTGGAGTTCATGGTCAGTATCGACCTGTACATCAATGAAACCACGCGCTATGCCGACCTGATCCTGCCATCGACCTCGGCACTGGAAAACGATCACTACGACACCACGTTCAACATGTTCGCGGTGCGCAACGTGACCCGTTTCAACCGGGCGATCCTGGGCAAACCCGAAGGTGCGTTACATGACTGGGAGATCTTTGTCGGCCTGGCCCAGGCTTTTGCCGCGAAGACCGGCAAGGAACTGAAACCGACCATTCCTCCCGCGCAGATGATTGATCGTGGTCTGCGGATGGGGTTTTATGGCGATGCCTCGGCACATAAGCTTTCGCTGGCGACGCTGTTCGATCACCCGCATGGCGTCGATCTGGGCGCGCTTAAATCCAACCTGGCACCGCGCCTGAAAACAGCGAATCAGCGAGTCCAGGCCGCGCCGGCCGTGATCCTCGCTGACCTGGCCCGGTTCGCCGCGCTGCAAGCACCAGTTGCTGATGAATTGTTGATGATTGGCCGCCGCCATGTGCGCAGCAACAACTCGTGGATGCACAACTACCACCGTCTGGTGAAGGGCAAGCCGCGTCATCAATTGTTGATGCACCCGGACGACCTGGGCAGTCGGGGACTCAGCGATGGGCAGCGTGTACGGGTCAGTTCGCGGGTCGGCGTGATCGAAGTTGAAGTGGTCGCCAGCCTGGATATGATGAAAGGCGTGGTCAGCCTTCCTCACGGGTGGGGCCATGCCCGCCCTGGCGTGCAGATGACAATTGCCAGTGGTCAACCCGGTTCTAGCGCCAATGACCTGACCGATGAGTGTCAGCTCGACGAGTTGTCGGGGAATGCGGCGTTGAACGGTGTTCCGGTGACCGTGGCGGCGGCTTGATCGTGTCTGTCGGGGAGACCGAGCATGGCGCTCGGCTTTCCGTTACAATGCGCCACCGTGCCGACCCTTGAGTCGGAAAGTTCAGCCGAGGTGCTTCATGGATATCATCGAAACGATTAAAGAGCAGATTGCTAACAACACCATTCTGCTTTACATGAAAGGTTCGCCGAATGCCCCGCAGTGTGGCTTCTCCGCGAAAGCCGCGCAGGCCGTGATGGCATGTGGTGAAAAGTTTGCGTACGTGGACATCCTGCAGAACCCGGAAATCCGCGCCAACCTGCCAAAATACGCCAACTGGCCAACCTTCCCGCAACTGTGGGTCGGTGGTGAGCTGGTCGGCGGTAGCGACATCATGACCGAGATGGCTGCTGACGGTTCGTTGCAGACCACGATCAAGGCGGCTGTTGAAGCGGCTGCTGCAAACAAGACCGAAGCCTGATCCGATACTTGTAGGAGCGAAGCAAGCTTCGCTCCTACAAGAGCAAAGGCATAAAAAAGCCCCGCCTCTTAAAGAGTGCGGGGCTTTTTATTGTCTCGAATTTAGCGGGTGCTAACTTACTCGTCTTCGCCCATCTGCGATTGCAGATAGTTCTCAAGACCGATTTTATCGATCAGGCCTAGTTGGGTTTCCAGCCAGTCGATATGTTCTTCTTCGGATTCAAGAATGTCTTCGAGCAGTTCGCGGCTACCGAAGTCACCAACGGTTTCGCAATGAGCGATGGCGACCTTGAGGTCGGCGTGACCGGTTTTTTCGATACGCAGGTCACACTCAAGCATTTCCTGGGTGTGTTCGCCGATCTGCAGCTTGCCCAGGTCCTGGACGTTCGGCAGGCCTTCAAGGAACAAGATGCGCTTGATCAGCTTGTCCGCATGCTTCATCTCGTCGATGGATTCGTGGTATTCGTGCTTGCCGAGCTTGTTCAGACCCCAATCTTCGTACATGCGCGCATGCAGAAAGTATTGATTGATCGCGACCAGCTCATTGGCAAGGATCTTGTTGAGATGCTGGATGACTGTAATGTCGCCTTTCATGATGGGGTCCTGCCCTGTATTAGCTGTCTATACGGCTGAGTTTGAGCCGCACAACTAAGAGTGTCAAACCTAAGTTATTGAAACTTAAGTGAAAATTAATCGGAATAAGAATGTTTGTGTTCCGCGTCTAGAGCGTAAGCAGTTGATTTCCAGACATAAAAAAACCGGACATCAAGTCCGGTTCTTTGGAATACGGTATTTACGCGGCAGTAAATTCTACAGGGAAAGGAATCGCAGCCTGGGCCGATTGTAATTTGGTCAGGGTTTCACGCACCACTTCCTTGGCAAGGCAGGCGCATTTACCACATTGGCTGGCTACGCCGGTAGCCTGACGGACCTCTTTATAGCTGCAGCAACCTTCATAGATTGCATCGCGGATTTGACCGTCGGTGACGCCAGTGCAGAGGCAGACATACATAAGTGAGAACCGTCGCTGGTTGTGACTCAATTGCGATGGATCTTAATGTTAACGAGAATGATTGTCAAAGTGGTTTCTGAAAGCTTTGCGTTATAAGCGCATGAGACTGACGAACGGTTTTCCGCCAGGCGATCTGCCATTAGCTGCCGCGACGGTCAATTTGATGCACCGGTGAAAAACCGTTGAGGACAGCTCAAAAACGCCGTGTATGATGGTCGGTCCTTGCGAAGGGGGTCGTGTCACAGGGCTGTCGCCTGAGGGTGGCAGGCTGACGCGAACCCAGTTCTTCACGTTAATAGACCAGGAGATATTCAATGAGCGTACTCGTAGGCAAACAAGCCCCGGACTTCACCGTACCTGCCGTTCTCGGCAATGGCGAAATTGTAGACAGCTACACCCTGTCCTCGGCCATCAAAGGCAAATATGGCCTGGTGTTCTTCTACCCACTGGACTTCACCTTCGTTTGCCCGTCCGAGCTGATCGCTCTGGACAACCGCATGGCTGACTTCAAGGCTCGTAACGTTGAAGTGGTCGCGGTATCGATCGATTCGCACTTTACCCACAACGCATGGCGCAACACCCCGGTGAACAATGGCGGTATCGGCCAGGTTCGTTACACCATGGCTGCCGACATGAAGCACGAAATCGCCAAGGCCTACGACGTTGAGTCCGAAGGCGGCGTGGCTTTCCGTGGCGCGTTCCTGATCGACGACAAAGGCGTTGTCCGTTCACAGATCATCAACGACCTGCCGCTGGGCCGTAACATGGAAGAGCTGATCCGTCTGGTCGACGCGCTGCAATTCCACGAAGAGCACGGCGAAGTTTGCCCTGCCAACTGGAAAAAAGGCGACAAAGGCATGAACGCTTCGCCAGAAGGCGTCTCGGCTTACCTGACCGAGCACGCTGCGGCGCTGTAAGCCCAAGCGTCAGGCATAAAAAAACCGGCCGCTGAGGCCGGTTTTTTTATGGGCGGGATAAATCCAGCGACCGTGATCAGTCGTTGAAGTCTTCCCAGCCACCCATTTGTTTCCAGCGATTGACAATGCCGCAGAACAGCTCGGCCGTCTTCTCGGTGTCGTAGCGTGCCGAATGAGCCTCGCGACCATCAAAGTCGATGTCCGCCGCCTGGCAAGCCTTGGCCAGTACGGTTTGACCGTAGGCCAAACCGGCGAGGGTCGCGGTATCGAAGCTGGAGAACGGATGAAACGGGTTACGTTTCATGTCCAGACGCGCGACAGCTGCGTTGAGGAAACCCAGATCGAAGCTGCTGTTGTGCCCGACCAGAATCGCCCGTTTGCAGCCGTTGGCTTTCAGGGCCTTACGGATGCCGCGGAAGATATCGGTCAGGGCCGCTTCTTCGCTCACAGCCATACGCAGCGGATGATCGAGTTTGATCCCGGTGAATTCCAGCGCGGCCGCTTCAATGTTCGCGCCTTCAAAAGGCTCGACGCGGAAGAAATAGGTGTGATCGGGGAACACAAACCCTTTTTCATCCATGGCGATGGTGGTCGCGGCGATTTCCAGCAAGGCGTCAGTGGCAGAGTTGAAACCACCGGTTTCAACGTCGACAACAACTGGCAGGTACCCACGGAAGCGAGCAGCCATCGGGTGGCGCGAACCACCTCCGCCGCCTTGACCGTCCTGTTCGTCGTCGAAATGGTCTTCACTCACGCGTGTTCCTCCAGCAGGCGCCAGCGCAGTTTTTCACCGGCGCGCAGCGGGATTACGGTCAGCTCGCCAAATGGCAGGCTGGTTGGGGCGGTCCACTCATCGCGGACCAGGGTGATGTGATCGGTGTTCACCGGCAGGCCGTAGAAACGCGGGCCGTTGAGGCTGGCGAAGGCTTCGAGCTTGTCCAGCGCGTTGCGTTGTTCGAACGCTTCGGCATACATCTCGATCGCCGCATAAGCGGTGTAGCAGCCGGCGCAGCCGCAGGCCGCTTCTTTGGCGTGCTGGGCGTGGGGCGCCGAGTCGGTGCCGAGGAAGAACTTGTCGCTGCCGCTGGTGGCGGCATCGAGCAGGGCTTCCTGGTGGGTATTGCGCTTGAGGATCGGCAGGCAATAGAAGTGCGGCCGAATCCCGCCCACCAGCATGTGGTTGCGGTTGTACAGCAGGTGATGCGCAGTGATGGTCGCGCCAACGTTGGCCGAAGCCTCGTTGACGAACTGCACGGCGTCCGCGGTGGTGATGTGTTCGAACACCACTTTGAGCGTCGGGAAACGCTCGACCACACGACGCATGTGCTCATCGATGAAGATTTTTTCGCGGTCGAACACATCGACATCGCCACGGGTGACTTCACCGTGAATCAACAAAGGCATCCCGACTTCGGCCATGGCCTCAAGTGCAGGGAAAATCTTGTCGATGCTGGTGACACCAGAGTCCGAGTTGGTGGTCGCGCCGGCCGGGTACAGCTTGGCGGCGTAAACGAAACCGCTGGCCTTGGCCTCGCGAATTTCTTCGGGCTGGGTACGGTCGGTCAGGTACAGCACCATCAACGGTTCGAAACGACTGCCGGCCGGGCGTGCAGCGAGAATCCGCTGGCGATAGCCGTCGGCTTCAGCGGCGTTACGCACCGGAGGTACGAGGTTGGGCATGATGATGGCGCGACCAAAGGTGCGCGCGACATCCGCAACGGTATTGGTCAACACAGCACCATCGCGAAGATGAATATGCCAGTCGTCGGGACGCAGCAGGGTCAGGCGGTCGGACATGAGGGGATTCCAGGCGGGTCAAACTGAGGGGAATGCTACCGGAAAAGACTCTCTCAGGCACTCGCTATCAAGTTTTGCAGGAACCTTCCGATATCCAACAGGTATGCCGTAAATATGTGTGTCGGTCTTTTTGTTGTAGAAGCCAGTGGAGCCTCCCGTGCGCCAGCGTTATTTAGCCTTGCTCAGTGTGTTTGCCAGCCTCCCTGCGATGGCGCTCACTTTCCAGACCCGTCTGGAGAGCATCGAGTGGACGGTCGAAGGTGACAAGTTCGAATGCCGCCTGACTCAACCGATTACCGATTTTGGTTCGGGTGAATTCGTGCGCCGTGCCGGCGAGCAGGCGACGTTTCGTCTGAAAGCCTACAACGCGATGATCGGCGGTGGTTCCGCGACCTTGCTGGCGGCCGCCGCGCCGTGGCAGCCGGGACGTGGCGATATCAACCTGGGTTCGGTGAGAATCGGCAGCGGCAACGTGTTGTTCAACAGTTCGCAAGTGCAGGCCGGGCGCCTGATCAGCGGGTTGATGGACGGCCGCAGTCCGGTCATTCGGCATTCCTCAGGCGATGGCCGGGTGTCTGAAGTGCGCCTGTTGCCGGTCAAGTTCAGCAAGGCCTTCAACGACTATCAGGTGTGCGTGGCGAAACTGCTGCCGAAGAATTTCGAGCAGGTCAAACAGTCCGAGATTGGCTTCCCGGGTGAAGGCGTCGATCTCGATCCGCAAGCCAAGTCTCAGTTGCAGGTGATGCTGGAGTTCATGAAGGCTGATCCGACGGTCAATCACATCGAGCTCGACGGGCACTCCGACAACAGCGGCAATCGCCTGACCAATCGCGAGCTGTCACGCCGCCGGGCGCTGGCGGTGATGGACTATTTCAAGGCCAATGGCATTCAGGAATCGCAGATCACCATGCGTTTCCACGGTGAGCGATACCCTGTGGCGCCAAACACCAATGCCAGCAATCGCGCGAAGAATCGCCGGGTTGCAGTGCGCCTGGAGCGGGTAGCACCGACCGAGAAAGTTGCGCCGCAAACCACGACACCGGGAAGCGCCCCGGCGACTTCCTGAACCCGACGAAATCGTCGCTCGCTCGACAGAATCTGTCGCTTCGTCGTCATAAGCTGTCGCGCCTCTGTAAATTATTCCGTATGACCGGTAGACTTCACGGCTTTCCGTAGAACCCCGTGGAGTGATGGCATGGCGGACGTAAACAAGGTCGTTCTGGCGTATTCCGGCGGCCTGGACACTTCGGTGATCCTCAAGTGGCTGCAGGATACTTATAACTGTGAAGTGGTGACCTTTACCGCTGACCTGGGTCAGGGTGAAGAGGTCGAACCTGCACGCGCCAAGGCACAGGCCATGGGCGTGAAAGAGATCTACATCGACGATCTGCGCGAAGAGTTCGTGCGCGATTTCGTTTTCCCGATGTTCCGCGCCAACACCGTTTACGAAGGCGAGTACCTGCTGGGTACTTCCATCGCTCGTCCGTTGATCGCCAAACGCCTGATCGAAATCGCCAACGAAACCGGCGCTGACGCCATTTCCCACGGCGCCACCGGCAAGGGTAACGACCAGGTTCGTTTCGAACTGGGCGCCTACGCCTTGAAGCCAGGGGTGAAAGTGATCGCTCCGTGGCGCGAATGGGACCTGCTCTCCCGTGAAAAGCTGATGGATTACGCTGAAAAGCACAACATCCCGATCGAGCGCCACGGCAAGAAAAAATCCCCGTACTCGATGGATGCCAACCTGCTCCACATCTCCTATGAAGGCGGCGTGCTGGAAGACACCTGGACCGAGCACGAAGAAGACATGTGGAAATGGACCGTCTCCCCGGAGAAGGCTCCAGACAAGGCGCAATACCTGGAACTGACCTACCGCAACGGCGACATCGTTGCACTGGACGGCGTCGAAATGACCCCGGCCACCGTGCTGGCGACCCTGAACCGTATCGGTGGCGAACACGGTATCGGCCGTCTCGACATCGTCGAGAACCGTTACGTGGGCATGAAGTCCCGTGGCTGCTACGAAACCCCTGGCGGCACGATCATGCTGCGCGCTCACCGTGCGATCGAATCGATCACCCTGGACCGCGAAGTGGCTCACCTCAAAGACGAGCTGATGCCTAAATACGCCAGCCTGATCTACACCGGTTACTGGTGGAGCCCTGAGCGTCTGATGCTGCAACAGATGATCGATGCTTCCCAGGCACACGTGAATGGCGTTGTGCGCCTGAAGCTGTACAAGGGCAATGTGATCGTCACCGGTCGCAAGTCCGACGAATCGTTGTTCGATGCCAACATCGCGACCTTCGAAGAAGACGGCGGCGCCTACAACCAGGCCGACGCGGCGGGCTTTATCAAGCTCAACGCCTTGCGTATGCGCATTGCTGCAAACAAAGGCCGGAAGCTTTTCTGAGACCTTTGAAGCTGTAACGACGGTAATGGAAATGTGGCCTTGTCGATGACAAGGCCACATATCTGAAGAAGGGAGTATTCCTGCCGGGCATTATGTTTCAACTTTCTTGTTGTTTTGATTTCGTCTGCCTTTGCTCTCTGATCGTCCTTCGAGAGCGATCTTCTGCAATCGGTTTTCAAGCCATAGTCGTCATGCCATGTGAGCTCAGATTGTAAGCAATCCAGAACGTAGTGCTGTTGCGTTTCCTGGTTTGTTTCGAATGCTTGTGCGCGCCATCCATCAGCAATGCCTCTGAATCGGTACACGTGAGAAACACGATCACGCGTGCAGGGTTTTCCTGTGGTTGCTGGACCTTCTCCATCAAGGTGTTGAAATCCACTTTGTTACTCATCCACCGTGCGTCGATGATATGCAGATCCTTTAGCGACACCGTTGAGCGTATGTGATGCTCCACTAAATGCTCGGGTGTGTTGCTTTGCGAGTGATCGGCATCGGTCATGGCCTTTATGAAATGCTTTCCTTTCTCAAAATCAGAGGGTGCGTAAAGTGATCGATAGTTGAAGTTGAGTGTGGCGAAGAATAGAAAAAGCAAATAAAAGGGGAAGCTGATCAGGAACCAGATATAGATCTCTCGTTCCTCATTGCCAAGAAAGGGAAGAGAAATAGCGGCCGATGTCTCAGATAAGGTTGCAAATATAGCAATGATTGTCATGGGGTTGGTAATTCTGGTTTTGAATTTGATCATGTTTTTTGCTCATGAAAGATTGTCTTTTCTCGATAGATTTATGGAGAGGCTTCGGTTATTGGTAAGTTAAGGTGTGGCGGGGAAGGGCTTATACTGTTTTTTTGGTTTTCCTGTTAGTTGGTTTTTTAATGGGTGCCATAATAGCTGTATTGTTTGCGAGCTGGGTACTGTTGTTGTGCTTGTTTTAATAAGTGTGTTGGTTTCTGTTTTTGAAGTGTTGCTTGATATTGAGTTTGTTGTGCAGGACTGAGTGGAAACTGAGGTTTTAACTATCTAGCGTGAATCTTGATTTGACAAAATCGGTTGCTTTTTAAGCGTAGCTCAATCGTCAGTACTTGCAGGGTCGTTCGGATAGAATCCCGTTTCTTTGATTTCCTGATGTAAATCGATAAAAAAATATTCTAAAAGGCTGAGCCTCGAGTGGGCGGTAAAATTTAAGACACACAGTATTCCTCGGATTTTTGTAAGACTTATCCTTCTTGTTTGTAGGGAATGTCTCTCGCTGCAGGTGGCCGAGGGGGGCGGCATGCCACGGATGAAACGACTAGGCTATTGTGCGGGCTCTAAAAATTCGAACAGCGAAATTGGACTTGCCCATGAATAAAGTGCTGATCGTGGATGATCACCCCGTCATTCGTCTTGCGGTACGTATGCTGATGGAGCGTCATGGCTACGAAGTCATTGCAGAAACAGATAACGGTGTGGATGCGTTACAACTAGCCCGCGAACTGATGCCGGATATTGTCATTCTGGATATTGGAATTCCCAAGCTGGATGGGCTGGAAGTCATAGCGCGCCTGACATCGACGGCCATGCCTCTTAAAGTTCTGATATTGACCTCTCAGGCACCCGGACATTTTTCCATGCGTTGCATGCAATCCGGTGCCGCGGGATATGTCTGCAAACAGCAGGATCTCACTGAATTGCTCAGTGCGATAAAGGCCGTACTGTCTGGCTACAGTTACTTCCCGAATCAAGCACTGCATACGGTGCGCTCAAGTCTTGGGAATGCCAGTGAAGCCGATATGGTTGATCGTCTGTCCGGGCGCGAAATGATGGTGCTGCAACAATTGGCCCGAGGAAAGACAAACAAGGAGATTGCCGATGGAATGTTTCTCAGCAATAAAACCGTCAGTACTTACAAGACCCGCCTGTTGTTGAAACTCAATGCTCGCTCCCTGGTCGACCTGATTGAGCTGGCTCAACGCAATGGGCTGGTATGAGTGCACGGGTGATTGAGGGATTGGCACTTAGTAAAAAGCCTCCGTTTCGGGAGGCTTTTAGGTGTCACAAGTCAAAATCGTAATCGGCCAATTGCTTTTGCAGTCGGCGCTCCTCCAGTAGATTGTCGATGGTGCGGCGTTTGCTCAGGTTGGTCTTCGCCACTTCAACCACCGGTTCAGCGTCATCGGCCTCAACGGGTGTGAAGTCGTCTTCTACGTCCAATTGCTCTTTGCCAGTGCTCATAAGGTTAACTCCAGGCTAAGACTGCCTTTGGCGCCCCTTATATCGACAATCTCCCGGCGGGTAAAAAAGATTTTTTCAATCGATGCATCAATAAATCTAATAGCGCCTCAATCGTCCGAGGTCTTTTGCTTGTATTCGCACAGGTCTTCGATCCGGCAGCTACCGCAACGAGGCTTGCGGGCCAGGCAAACGTAGCGTCCATGAAGGATCAGCCAATGGTGGGAATCGAGCAGGTATTGCCTGGGGACAAACTTCATCAGCTTCATCTCCACCTCGACCACGTTCTTGCCTGGCGCAATGCCTGTACGGTTGCTGACCCGGAAGATGTGGGTGTCTACGGCCATGGTCAGTTGGCGGAAAGCGGTATTGAGCACCACGTTGGCGGTCTTGCGGCCGACGCCGGGCAGCGCTTCCAGCTCTTCTCGGGTCTGCGGTACTTCGCCGCCATGGCGCTCCACCAGCAAGCGACAGGTTTCGATCACGTTTTTTGCTTTGCTGTTAAACAAGCCGATGGTCTTGATGTATTCAGACAGCCCTTCAACCCCCAAGGCATGAATCGCCGCCGGTGTATTGGCCACCGGGTAGAGTTTGGCGGTGGCCTTGTTCACGCCGACATCGGTTGACTGGGCGGAGAGAATGACGGCAATCAGCAATTCGAACGGCGAGGAATAGGCCAGTTCGGTCTTCGGTTCCGGGTTGTCTTCGTGAAACCTGCGGAAAATTTCCAGACGTTTTGCGGCATTCATGGGCAGTGCGTTTCCTCGAAATCAGTCAGTGTGAGGGAGTCGGGCGGTTCCAGGCTTGCCAGGCGGCAATCAGCAGTCCCAGGAGAATGAATCCGCCAGGGACCAGCGTGGCCAAGTGCAGGCCGCCGGTGCCGATAAGTTCGCGCAGCAGACCAATGCCGACTATCAGCGCGCCAAACAGGCTACACAAGCGCAGTCGATCAAGTCGCGATCCCTGAAAAAAGCCATTGTGTTCCAGCACCACGCATTGCACGGCGATCAATCCTGCATAGATCCCCACGTGCTGATGCCATTGAAGTGACCCGACCTGCGCGGCAAGCTCCGCACAACTGGTCAACGTGGCAGCCAAAAGGATGCTGGCAAGCAAGCGGGTGGACGGGACCAGCCGTGATCGCAAGACGCCCATGCTGATGTCATAAGCATTGATCACCACGAAGAACATCACCCACAGGCCCAGAGCCGTCAGCCAGGCATCCGTAGCGCCGATCAAAGGCGCAAGCATCAGTGAGTTGCGCAGCGTTGCTGACTTACTCATGAACACTGCTCCCGATCAGCTGCTGCGGATGTTCATCGAAGTAGCGCAACGCGTCATGGACGGCGCTGATCACTGCTCTTGAAGTAATGGTCGCGCCCGCTATCTGATCAAATTGGCCCTGGTCTTTTTTCAAGGCCCAGCCCATGTCGCCGGGGTCGGCTCGAGACTTGCCGATAAATGACTGAAGCCAGGCATTGGGCCAGTCTGCGATCTTGCCGCCCAGTGCAGGGGTTTCCGATTGCTTGAGGGTTTTGACCCCGATTAACTTGCCGTTTGCGCCGATGGCGATCAGCAGCTCGATGGAGCCCTCGTAGCCCAGCGTCTGACTGCGCAGTAACACCGCACGAGGTTGGCCGGTCTTGGTCGCCAGATAGCCACCCAGCAGCATACTGTTAGCCAAGCGGATGTCTTCGAGGGCGAGCGGCTGGTCCAGCGGTTGATTGTCGTAGCTGTCGGGCGCAAGCAGGTCCAGCAGGTTGCGGCTGTCGATCAAGCGCTGTTGCGCGCTGATGCGCGGTTCGCTGGTGTGTTGCACGAAGTACGTCGCGCCAATCCCCAGCCCGGCCAGCAGCACCAGCATCACAACGCTCGTCGCTCGGTTCATGGGGCAACCTGCTCCTGCCTGGACGCGACAAACCGCTCCAGCGCCGGGACACAAAGGTTCATCAGCAACACGGCAAACGCCACGCCGTCCGGGTAACCGCCCCAGGTTCGAATCAGGTAGGTCAGCAATCCCACGCCGGCACCGAACAGGAGTCGGGCACCGGGACTTTTCGCGCCGGACACCGGCTCAGTGGCAATAAAGAATGCACCCAGCATGGTCGCGCCGGTGAGCAGGTGAAACAGCGGCGAGCCATGGGAGTCCGAGCCCGACCCGTTCCAGCACAGCAGGCTGATGATGAACAGGCTGGCGAGCATGCCGACCGGTGCGTGCCAAGTGAACACCCGCCGTTGCAGAAGAAACGCGCCACCAGCGAGAAAGGCCAGGTTGACCCATTCCACGCCGCGTCCGCCGAGGCGGCCGAACGCCGGGTTGCCGGCGAAGAGTTCGTCCATGGTCAGGCTTTTGTTGATCCGCAGGCTGTCCAGCGCCGTGGCCTGGACCCAGGCATCCGGCGTCTGGCCGAAGCCGAAGACCTGCTGCAAACCACCGAGCAGATTCATGCCGTGAGATGACGGCCAAAGGGTCATCTGTTGGGGGAAGGTCACCAGCACCAGGGCAAAACCGAGCATCGCCGGGTTGAACGGATTCTTGCCGACGCCGCCGTAGAGGTGTTTGCCAAGCATCGCGAACGCCGCCGCACTGACCGTCAGCCACCACGGGCAATAAGGCGGCAAGGCCAACGCCAGCAACGTCGCGCTGACCAGGGCGCTGCCATCGCTCAAGGTTGGTTTGATCGATCGCTTGCGCAGCTGCAACACCGCTGCTTCAACGGCCAATGCGGTGACGGTCGCCAGAATCAGGTTGATCAACACGCCCCAGCCATACAACCAAAACAACACCAGCATGCCCGGCACGGTGGCCAGCAACACCAGCTTCATGGCCTGCTGAAGGCGTTCGTCCACCGATTCAAGGGGCGACATAAGCATCCACCTGGCGCTCGGCGTCCTTCACCGCGAGCTCCAGCGCTGCAATCTGTTCGACCGCGGCTTCGCTGGCTCGCGCTTTATTGAGTTCGGCGCGGCGCATGGCCAGCTGGATCTTCGCCCGTTTCAGCTCGGCGTCCTTCGCTGGAGCGACCGGCGCCGGTGTTGGCGGCGCGCTACTTTCCAACTGCGCCAAGGCTTGCTCCGCCGCTTCGAACTGCTGTTGCAGCACGATCAGTTGCGACTGCTGCTCGAAGGTCGGCGGATGCCCGAAAGCCTTGAGCGACTTGTTCAGTTGTGCGCGACTCATCGCCACATCGATCTTGGCTTTTTTCAACGCCGCATCGGCGTTTGCCGCTTTCTGCGCGCGCACCCGCTCAAGCGCAGCCTGAACCGGGTCGAGCGTCGTCACATCCTTGTGCGGCACGGCGCGCTGGGCGCGGGCGTGACGTTCGGCGAGTTTCTGTTCTTCTTCACGCTGCAATCGGGCGTTGCGCTGTTCGAAGCGGCGCCGCGCATGATTGCGTTTGGCCGTCCGGGCGCGTTGTTCTTCAAGGCTGAACGCCAGGCCACCGACAATCGGCAGCACCGTGGCCAAGGGCAGCGGCCGCATCTCGATGCAGTCCACCGGGCAGGGCGCGACACACAGGTCGCAACCGGTGCATTCGTCGACGATCACCGTGTGCATCAATTTGGCCGCGCCGACGATCGCATCCACCGGGCACGCCTGGATGCACTTGGTGCAGCCAATACACTCCGCTTCACGAATATAGGCGATCTGCGCCGGTGCCGAACCGCGACTGACGTCCAGTTCCAGCACCGGCACTTTCAGCAAGCCAGCCAGCGCCGAGATGGTTTCGCTGCCCCCTGGCGGGCACTTGTTGATCGGCTCGCCGCTGGCGATGCCTTCGGCGTACGGCTTGCATCCGGGGTGGCCGCACTTGCCGCATTGGGTCTGCGGCAAGAGGGCGTCGATGCGTTGAATCAGACTCATGTTTTGATCAGCCCGCTGAATCCGAGAAAAGCCACTGCGATCAATCCGGCACCGATCAACTCGATCGGCAGGCCACGAAAGGGCAGGGGAACATCGTTATCGAGAGTGCGCTGGCGCAGGTCGCTGAAAAGACTCAGCACCAGCCAGAACCCCAGCCCGGCGCCGAGGCACAGGGCAGTGGCGTGAAAAAATCCTTGGTCGTCCCGGGCGTTGAGCAATGTCAGCCCAAGAACACCCGCGTTGCCCAGCAGCAGAGGCCAGAGGCCATCGAACGCAAGTCTGGGAAGTAACCGCGACAGCAGCTTCAGCAGTGGGCCAATCAGCAGAACGCTCAATGGCAGGAACACGAAAAGACGCAGCGAAGTCAGTTCCAGCGGCACTAGCAGCCAGTGCCAGGCCGAGTAGCTCAACAGGCCGACAACCAGCATCAGGCACGTCGTCGCTATGCCCAGGGCATGAACCTGATCGCGCTCGCTGCCCAGCAACGGATCGACGCCCAGCGGCCAGTGCAACACGAGGTTGTTGATCAGGGCAGCGCTGATAAGCGTAAGAAGCATCTCGGTCATGATCGTGCCGGTAGAAATAGGGCTTTTTAACAGAGCGGTCTAAAAAGCTTAGGCATTATCCGGCAAGGACGGAGGGTGGGGCCAGATATGAAAATCCCACAGTCGCGCCAGGCACGACTGTGGGATCGATTTACCGCAGAACCTTACTTGATGCGCTGACCCGGCTTGGCGCCGCTGTCGGGGCTGAGCAGGTAGATTTCTTCACCGCCAGGGCCGGCTGCCATCACCATGCCTTCAGAGATACCGAACTTCATTTTGCGCGGCTTGAGGTTGGCGATCATCATGGTCAGGCGGCCATCGAGCTTGGACGGGTCCGGATAAGCACTCTTGATCCCGGAGAACACGTTGCGTTGCTCGTCACCGATATCCAGGGTCAGGCGCAGCAGTTTGTCGGCCCCTTCCACGTGTTCGGCCTTGACGATCAACGCAACGCGCAGATCGACCGCAGCAAAGGCGTCGAACTCGATTTCCGGCGACAGCGGATCCTTGGCTAGTTCGCCGTTGCCGGCAGGCGCAGCATCACCGGTGTCGGTCTGGCTGGCGGTCAGGTCTTCTTTCGAGGCGTCGCTCATGGCTTGCACTTTTACCGGGTCGATACGGGTCATCAACGGCTTGAACTCGTTCAGCTGATGGTTGCTGAGCAGGGTGGCGTGGTCGTCCCAGGTCAGCGGCGCGACGTTCAAGAACGCCTCGGCATCGGCGGCCAGCAACGGCAGAACCGGTTTGAGGAAGATCACCAGTTGGCGGAACAGGTTGACGCCCAGGGCGCAGATGGCCTGGACTTCGTCCTGCTTGCCTTCCTGTTTGTTCAGCGACCACGGCGCCTTGTCGGCGATCCAGGCGTTGGCACGGTCGGCCAGGCCCATGATCTCGCGCATGGCACGGGCGAAGTCACGAGCCTCGTAGGCCTCGGCAATGCTCGGTGCTGCAGCGAGGAACGCTTCGGTCAATTCTGGCGCTGCGTTGCCGGCCACCAGCAAACCGCCGTTACCCTTTTGGATGAAGCCGGCGCAACGGCTGGCGATGTTGACGACTTTACCGACCAGGTCGGAGTTGACCTTCTGCACGAAGTCTTCGAGGTTCAGGTCGAGGTCATCGACGCCACGGCTCAGCTTGGCCGCGTAGTAGTAGCGCAGGTATTCCGGCGACAGGTGGTCCAGGTAGGTCCGGGCCTTGATGAAGGTGCCACGGGACTTGGACATTTTTTGACCGTTGACGGTCAGGTAGCCGTGCACGTTGATGCCGGTAGGCTTGCGGAAACCGGCGCCTTCGAGCATTGCAGGCCAGAACAGGGCGTGGAAGTTAACGATGTCCTTGCCGATGAAATGGTACAGCTCGGCGGTGGAGTCCTTGCCCCAAAACGCGTCGAAGTCCAGCTCCGGCGTACGATCGCAGAGGTTCTTGAAGCTCGCCATGTAGCCGATCGGCGCGTCCAGCCAGACGTAGAAGTACTTGCCTGGCTCGTCGGGGATCTCGAAACCGAAGTACGGCGCATCGCGGGAGATGTCCCACTGTTGCAGGCCGGCATCCAGCCATTCGGCGATCTTGTTGGCGACGGCTTCTTGCAACGTGCCGCTGCGGGTCCAGGCTTGCAGCATTTCCTGGAAGTCCGGCAGCTTGAAGAAGAAGTGCTGGGAATCCTTGAGCACCGGGGTGGCGCCAGAGATCGCCGACTTCGGATCCTTCAGGTCGGTCGGTGCGTAGGTTGCACCGCATTTTTCGCAGTTGTCGCCGTACTGGTCTTCAGTGCCGCATTTCGGGCAGGTGCCCTTGATGAAGCGGTCGGCCAGGAACATTTTCTTTTCCGGGTCGAAATACTGGGTTATCGATCGCTGGGCGATGTGCCCGGCGTCACGCAGCTTCAGGTAGATCTGGCTCGACAGCTCACGGTTTTCTTCGGCGTGAGTGGAGTGGAAGTTGTCGAAGTCCACCAGGAACTCGGCAAAGTCGGCGCTGTGTTCAGCCTGGACGTTGGCGATCAGTTGTTCCGGGGTGATGCCTTCCTTTTCCGCGCGCAGCATGATGGCCGAACCGTGGGCGTCGTCGGCGCAGACATAAATGCATTGATTGCCGCGGTGCTTCTGGAAGCGCACCCACATATCGGTCTGGATGTATTCCAGCATGTGGCCAAGATGGATCGAACCATTGGCATAGGGCAGGGCGCTGGTGACGAGGATCTTGCGTGGCTCGGACATGGGGCTCGGCTACTTGATGAAACGGAGGTCGGCCACTATAAAGCGCCGGCGCATATTTTTCACCCCGTGTGCCTGTATCCAGATGCGGCGATCGCAAAAAACTGCAGTTATGGATTAGTTTGGTGGGGGGGAGCTTTTGTGGCGAGGGAGCTTGCTCCCGCTGGGTGGCGAAGCCGCCCCAAAACCTACAACCCGGCTCTGTCAGAAGGATCGCGTCAACCTGATTGCGACTGCTTCGCAGCCGAGCGGGAGCAAGCTCCCTCGCCACAAATGAGTCTCCGGCGTAGGATACCCGCCTGATTTTCCAGTCTTGCTATCGGAGTTGCCCATGAGCGTCGTCAATCGCGCAGCGGTGGAAGCCGTCCTTCGCCAATACACCGACCCTTACCTGAACCAGGACCCGGTCAGCGCCGGGTGCGTGCGCGGCATCGACATCCAGGGCGATCGCGTCAGCGTTCAGTTGGAGCTGGGTTATGCCGCCGGTCTGTTCAAAAGTGGCTGGTCGCAGATGCTGCAAATGGCGATCGAAGGCCTCGACGGCGTGACCAGCGCTCGCGTTGACATCACCAGTGTGATCGCCGCGCACAAGGCCCAGGCGCAGATTCCGGGCCTGGCCAACGTCAAGAACGTGGTGGCCGTGGCTTCCGGCAAGGGCGGTGTAGGCAAATCCACCACCGCCGCCAACCTCGCCCTGGCCCTGGCCCGTGAAGGCGCCAAAGTCGGGATTCTCGACGCGGACATCTACGGTCCGAGCCAAGGCATCATGTTTGGCATTCCTGAAGGCACCCGACCAAAGGTCAAGGATCAGAAGTGGTTCGTACCGATCGAATCCCATGGCGTCGAAGTGATGTCCATGGCCTTCCTGACCGACGACAACACCCCGATGGTCTGGCGCGGGCCGATGGTCTCCGGCGCGCTGTTGCAACTGGTCACGCAAACCGCCTGGGGCGATCTGGATTACCTGGTCATCGACATGCCGCCAGGCACCGGTGACATCCAGTTGACCCTGGCGCAGAAAGTCCCGGTGGCCGGGGCCGTCATCGTCACCACGCCGCAGGACCTGGCGCTGCTGGACGCACGCAAAGGCGTGGAGATGTTCCGCAAGGTCAACATCCCGGTGCTGGGCGTGGTGGAAAACATGGCCGTGCACATCTGCTCCAACTGCGGGCATGCCGAGCATCTGTTCGGTGAAGGTGGCGGGGTGAAGCTGGCCAATCAATATGGCGTCGAACTGCTGGCGTCGTTGCCGCTGGCAATGGCAATCCGCGAGCAAGCAGATGGCGGCAAGCCAACGGTGATCGCCGAGCCGGACAGCCCGATTGCGCTGGTGTACCAGGAACTCGCCCGCCACGTTGGCGCGCGGATTGTGTTGCAGGAAGCGGCGACACCGGCGATGCCGAACATCACCATCAGCGACGATTGATGATCTGAAACACAATCAACTGTGGGAGCTAGCCTGCTAGCGATAGCGGATTCGCATTCAACAAATATGTTGGCTGAACCACCGCAATCGCTAGCAGGCTAGCTCCCACATTGATCTATGGGGGCCTTAGATCCGCAACCCGCCATCCATTTCCAGGATCCGGCCGGTGTAGTAGTCGTTCTCGAAAATGTACGCCGCCGAATGGGCGATCTCTTCCGGTTTGCCCATGCGCTTGAGCGGAATCCCGGCCGTCATCTTCTCCAACGCTTCAGGCTTCATGCCCAACGTCATCTCGGTTTCGATAAAGCCCGGCGCAATGCCCGCCACGCGAATGCCATAACGCGCCAGTTCCTTGGCCCAGGTCACGGTCGCCGCAGCCACGCCAGCCTTGGCGGCGGAGTAGTTGGTCTGGCCAACGTTGCCGGCACGGGAGATCGAGGAGATATTGATGATCGCACCGCTGTTGTTCAGCTCGACCATTTTCGCCGCGACTTCACGGGTGCACAGAAACACGCCGGTCAGGTTGACGTCGATGACGGCCTGCCATTGGGCCAGGCTCATCTTGGTCATTTCGCCATCCTTGACCTTCAGCAGCAGGCCGTCACGCAGGATCCCGGCGTTGTTGATCAGGCCATGAATCGCGCCGAAATCTTCGGCCACCTGGGCGACCATGTGCGTCACTTGCTCTTCATTGGCAACGTTGCACAGATAAGCCCGAGCTTCGACGCCCTTGGCTTTGCAGGCCGCGACGGTGTCGTCGAGCTTTTCCTGGTTCAGGTCCACCAATGCCAGCTTCGCGCCTTTACCTGCGAAATACTCGGCCATGGAACGGCCTAAACCCTGGCAACCGCCAGTGATAATGATTACTTTGTCAGTGAGTTGCATTCGCATGCCCCAATAGCAGGTTCAGAGTGGTTTCCTTCCTAGAGGGCCTCTCGATCTGCACCTGATGTGGCCTGGTTGCACATGAGAACTGCCCCGATGGCGTACTGGAACTTATCCCCAGGCGCCTGTCCGTTTTTTTGACGGATTCTATATAAGGAGTCATAAATTGAGCGTTGAAGCGGCCAAGAATGCCCGAGAATTGCTTCTCAAGGAATACCGCGGGGTGCTGTCGACGCACTCCAAGTCGATGCCCGGTTTCCCGTTTGGCTCCGTGGTTCCCTATTGCCTCGACGAGCAGGGCCGGCCGCTGATCCTGATCAGCCGCATCGCCCAGCACACCCACAACCTGCAGAAAGATCCGAAATGCTCGCTGTTTGTGGGTGAGCGTGAGGCCGACGACGTACAAGCCGTTGGTCGTCTGACTTACCTGGCTGAAGCGGAAAAGCTCGAAGACGAGGTCGCGATCGAAGCGGCAGCCGAGCGTTACTACCGTTTTTTCCCGGATTCGCAGAGCTACCACAAGGCCCACGATTTCGATTTCTGGGTGCTCAAGCCTGTGCGTCACCGCTACATTGGCGGTTTCGGTGCGATTCACTGGGTCGATCATCTGACCCTGGCCAACCCGTTCGCCGGCAAGGCCGAACTGAGCATGGTCGAGCACATGAATGCCGATCACGCCAAAGCCATCGCCCATTACGTCGAGTTGGCAGGCCTGCCGAAAACCGAGCCGGCGCAACTGGCGGGTATCGACAGCGAAGGCATGCACCTGCGCATCGGTCAGGCCCTGTACTGGCTACCGTTTCAAGCGCCTTGTAATACGCCGACACAAGTGCGGGAAGCCTTGGTTTTCCTGGCTCACGCCGAGCATTGGCCGAAAAATGAAGTGGCCGACGCTTGAATTCACGAAACGGCGACGTCATCTAGGGAAGACTGGCAAGGCATTCTTGCGTTGAGGAACCATTTGATGCGCCCTTTTTTATTGCTCTTTGTACTGTTTCCGGTGTTGGAGCTGTTCGTATTCGTCAAGGTCAGCGGGGCCATCGGGTTTTTCCCGGCCCTGCTGCTGATCATTCTCGGCTCGATGCTCGGCGTGTTCGTGCTGCGTATCGCCGGACTGGCCACCGCGCTGCGTGCTCGTGAAAGCCTGAACCGCGGCGAGCTGCCGGCCCAGACCATGCTGGAAGGTTTGATGCTGGCCCTGGCGGGCGGTCTGTTGATCCTGCCGGGCTTCGTCACTGACGTGCTGGGTCTGATCATGCTGCTGCCGATCTCCCGTCGATTGCTGGCCAATAAAATGCGCCAGCGCGCCGAAGAGGCGGCGATCCGTCAGCGTGCGTTCGCCGACGATCTTCAACCACGTGGCGGTCCTGCTCCTCAGCAGCCGCTGGGCCGTGAGCCCAACGTGATCGAAGGCGAGTTCGAACATCGCGATTCCAAGTAAAGCGTTTCAGCTGCACGGCACCTTCGGGTGCCGTGTTCGTTTTCAGGGCATTGATGCAAAAAATTTCGATCCCCGCCCTTGTAATAAGCTTATGCGCCCTTATGTAACGGTCACCGCAAGGTTTCTGGCGATCACGCCAGACAGACTTCCGCGGTTCGCTTGACGAACCGCACCCGGCACCGCCGGATTTGTTAAACCCGCCGGGAATACACCGGCCGATGAAAACCACAATTAGGAGAGATCGACAATGAAGCTTCGTCCTCTGCATGACCGCGTCGTCATCCGTCGCAGCGAAGAAGAAAAGAAAACCGCTGGCGGTATCGTCCTGCCAGGTTCGGCTGCCGAGAAAGCCAACAGCGGTGAAATCCTCGCTGTCGGTACCGGCAAAGTGCTGGATAGCGGTGAAGTGCGTGCACTGGCCGTCAAGGTCGGCGACAAGGTTGTGTTCGGTCCTTACTCCGGCAGCAACACCGTGAAAGTCGACGGCGAAGACCTGCTGGTAATGAGCGAGAACGAAATCCTCGCTGTTATCGAAGGCTGATTCCCCGCTCATTTTCCCGCTACTACAAAGTATTTAAGGAATATCGATCATGGCTGCTAAAGAAGTTAAATTCGGCGATTCCGCCCGTAAAAAAATGCTCGCCGGTGTCAACGTCCTGGCTGACGCAGTAAAAGCGACCCTGGGCCCTAAAGGCCGTAACGTGATCATCGAGAAGAGCTTCGGCGCTCCGACCATCACCAAGGACGGCGTGTCCGTTGCCAAAGAAATCGAGCTGAAAGATCGCTTCGAAAACATGGGCGCGCAGCTGGTCAAAGACGTTGCCTCCCGTGCCAACGATGACGCAGGCGACGGCACCACCACCGCTACCGTTCTGGCTCAATCGATCGTCAACGAAGGCCTGAAAGCCGTCGCTGCCGGCATGAACCCGATGGACCTGAAACGCGGTATCGACAAAGCGACCATCGCGATCGTCAAAGAGCTCAAAGCCCTGTCCAAGCCTTGCGCTGACACCAAGGCCATCGCTCAGGTCGGCACCATCTCGGCCAACTCCGACAGCTCCATCGGCGACATCATTGCCGAAGCCATGGAAAAAGTCGGTAAAGAAGGCGTGATCACCGTTGAAGAAGGCTCGGGCCTGGAAAACGAACTGTCGGTTGTTGAAGGCATGCAGTTCGACCGTGGCTACCTGTCCCCGTACTTCGTCAACAAGCCAGAGACCATGACTGCCGAGCTGGACGGTCCGCTGATCCTGCTGGTCGACAAAAAGATCTCGAACATCCGCGAAATGCTGCCAGTACTGGAAGCCGTTGCCAAAGCCGGCCGTCCACTGCTGATCGTGGCCGAAGACGTTGAAGGCGAAGCCCTGGCGACTCTGGTTGTGAACAACATGCGTGGCATCGTTAAAGTCGCAGCCGTCAAGGCTCCAGGCTTCGGCGACCGTCGCAAGGCCATGCTGCAGGACATCGCTGTCCTGACTGGCGGTACCGTTATTTCCGAAGAGATCGGTCTGAGCCTGGAAAGCACTACCCTGGAACACCTGGGTAATGCCAAGCGCGTGATCCTGTCCAAAGAAAACACCACCGTGATCGACGGCGCCGGCGTTGAAGCTGATATCCAGGCTCGCGTTCTGCAAATCCGTCAGCAAGTGGCTGACACTTCGTCCGACTACGACCGTGAAAAACTGCAAGAGCGTCTGGCCAAGCTGTCCGGCGGCGTTGCAGTGATCAAGGTTGGCGCGGGTTCCGAAGTTGAAATGAAAGAGAAGAAAGCCCGCGTTGAAGACGCCCTGCACGCTACCCGTGCAGCCGTTGAAGAAGGCGTGGTACCTGGCGGCGGCGTGGCACTGGTTCGCGCTCTGCAGGCTATCTCCGAGCTCAAAGGCGACAACGATGACCAGAACGTTGGCATCCAGTTGCTGCGTCGCGCTGTTGAAGCGCCACTGCGCCAGATCGTTGCCAACTCCGGCGACGAGCCAAGCGTAGTGGTCGACAAGGTCAAGCAGGGTTCGGGTAACTACGGTTACAACGCTGCAACCGGCGAATACGGCGACATGATCGAAATGGGTATCCTGGACCCGGCTAAAGTGACTCGTTCGGCTCTGCAAGCGGCTTCGTCGATTGCCAGCCTGATGATCACCACCGAAGCCATGATCGCCGAGATCAAGGAAGACGGCCCAGCTGGCGGCGGTATGCCAGACATGGGTGGTATGGGCGGCATGGGCGGCATGATGTAAGCCAGCCTTACCCCGTACATAAAAACCCCGCCTGCGAAAGCAGGCGGGGTTTTTTATTGCCCGGATTCTGAGACCACACCAGACCCCTGTAGGAGCGAGCCTGCTCGCGATAGCGGTGGATCAGTCAACATGGATGTGGCTGACACACCGCTATCGCGAGCAGGCTCGCTCCCACATTGGTTTGTATTTTAGGCGTTAACCGGATTGGTCTTGGCCATCGCCTCAATCCTGGTCGCCGGTCGGTACAAGATGTAGTAATACGACCCCAAGCAAATCAACCAGCAAAAAATCGCCGTCCACACGTTGTGCGAAAAGAAGTGCGCTCCCTGCATCATCCGGCTCACCGAAAACACCGTCCCCAGTGCAAACGCAAACACAAACGCCTGGCGCGCCAGGCGCGGACGCCGGTCACGCAGTACAAAGAACAGCGCAAACAGCGTAAACCCGGTTGCCGCATGACCGCCCGGCCAGCAACGGCCAGGCTTGTCGGTGGGCGGGCGCGGGCTAAGCAATTCGCTGTAGGTTTCGTGGCCGCCGAATTCCTCCAGACTCCACGGACATTGCACCGCCGTCACCGCTTTGACCGGTGTCACAAACGAGGTCGCCAGCGCCAGAGACAACACCAGGCAGCCCAGTTCACGTTTGAACGGTTTGAGCCGGTCCACGAAAAAGGCGCCAATGAAGCCGAAGATGGCAAACACCGAAAACGCGATGACCACTTGCTTGGCGCGGTCATGCAGAATGTTTTCAAGGAAGTAACTGTGGCGCCCGATGAAATCCCCGGCGACCGGGTCGTAGAACAATTTGGCCAGGTCCATGTCCAGCGACGTCAGTTCAAGCAGCACCAATATGATCGCCGTGATAGCGGGCACACCCAGGCACACCCAAAAATTGAGCGGTCTGGAAGCGGGGCGGGCAGCGGTCGAAGCCATGGCAATTCCTTGGTCGGTGAAGGGTTCTGGAGAGCGCATCCGCGCGGAGTCTGAACCTCGTACTGTCGTCGGCGTGTGAATCGATAGTGAAAAACTTGTTAAGCCGTCATCGGCTTTTTCTATCGGATTTACAACTGCACGCAGTCCTAGCCCTGAGCCACACTTGGCCTTAAGCTGCGCGGGCCACGACGGCCGTTACTGTGTACGGAGGAGGTGCCCATGCGAATTCTATTGGTTGAAGACAACCGCGATATCCTGGCCAATCTGGCCGATTACCTGGGGCTCAAGGGCTACACCGTGGATTGCGCGCAGGACGGTTTGTCGGGCCTGCACCTGGCGGCTACCGAGCATTACGACTTGATCGTGCTCGACATCATGTTGCCCGGCATCGACGGCTACACCCTGTGCAAACGCCTGCGCGAAGACGCCCGCCGTGACACGCCGGTGATCATGCTCACCGCGCGCGATCAGCTGGATGACCGGCTGCAAGGTTTCAAGTCCGGTGCCGATGACTACCTGATCAAGCCGTTCGCCCTGTCTGAACTGGCGGCCCGCATCGAGGCGGTCATGCGTCGTGCCCAAGGCGGCGGTCGTCGAACCTTGCAGGTGGGCGATTTGAGCTACGACCTCGACACCCTGGAGGTGACGCGCGAAGGTCGTCTGCTGAAACTCAACCCGGTGGGCCTGAAGTTGCTGGCCGTGCTGATGCAGAAAAGCCCGCATGTATTGCGCCGCGAAATTCTCGAAGAAGCCCTGTGGGGCGATGACTGCCCGGACAGCGACAGCTTGCGCAGTCACGTCCATCAACTGCGTCAGGTGATCGACAAGCCATTCGCCAAGCCCTTGCTGCAAACCGTGCACGGTGTGGGTTATCGCTTGGCCGAGGGCCGTGATGGAGTTTAAGCAGAGCCTTGCCCAGCGGATCATCATCGCCTTTGCGCTGATGAGCGCACTGGTGGCAGGCGCCTTCGCCATGGGCATCGTGGCGACCGTGCACCTGGTCGAAGAGAAGTTGATTTCGGCCGGGCTGGGCGGCGATCTGCAACGGCTGTTGCTGATGGACAGCGTCTCGGACTGGAGCCACCGTCCCGAGCCGGATCAGCTGTTCTATTTCAGCGGCGGGCCGGGGGATTTCGAGTTGCCCAAGGATCTGCGGCACCTGGACTCCGGTTTCCACGAGGTTTTTCGCGAGCAACTGTCGTATCACGCGATGGTCGAAATCGTCGATGGACGGCGTTACGTATTGCTTCAGGACCAAAGCGATTTTGAAGAGCGTGAGCGGGTGCTGTTTGCCGTAGTGCTGGTGGGCTTCGTGCTGAGCCTGGCGCTGGCGGTCTTTCTCGGCTGGGTGCTGGCGCGCAAAGTGATGGCGCCGGTGGTGCGCCTGGCCCGTCAGGTGCGTCATCGCGATCAACTGCTGGGGCTGGCGCCTCCTCTGGCACCGGATTATGCCGCCGACGAAGTGGGCGAGCTGGCCGTTGCGTTCGACGCCACCCTTGGGCGTTTGCGCCAGGCGTTGACCCGTGAACGATTGTTTACCAGCGACGTCAGCCACGAACTGCGCACGCCGTTGATGGTGCTGGCCAGCTCCTGTGAGCTGCTGTTGGAAAACCCCGGTATCGACCAGCGCGGCCGTGCCCAGGTCGAACGAATTGCCCGCGCGTGCGCAGAGATGCGCGAGTTGGTGCAGACGTTTCTGATGTTGGCCCGGACCCAGCGAGAAGACGCCAGCATCGCGCCGCAGCAGTCGCTGAGTCAGGTCGCCGATGGGCTGCTCAACCAATGGCGCGAACCGATTGAAGCCAAGGGGTTGAATCTGATCTTTGAGCCGGGCAGTCCGCCCGGCACCTGCTACAACGCAACCCTCTTGCACGCCGTCATGGGCAACCTGTTGCGTAACGCACTGCATTACACCGAACGCGGGTTCATCCGCTTGACCCTCACGGCCACCGGTTTCACGGTCGAGGACAGCGGCGTGGGCATTCCCGAGGAAAAACGCGAGGCGATGTTCGAACCTTTCGTGCGCGGCAGCGAAAAGCGCGGCGAAGGCCTGGGACTTGGGCTGTCACTGGTGCAGCGGATCTGCGAGAACCAGGGCTGGACCGTCAGCCTGACCAACATGGAGCCCAATGGCTGTCGTTTTGAAGTGGCGTTGAGTCAAGGATAGCGGTGCTTAGAAATCGAGCCGTCCCGAGCCATGACTGTCACTCTGAAAAACCTTGAAATGATTGCGCGTTTACATAACAATTTTTTCACAAAGGCATGACCTGACGCTGACACTACGCTACCTAAGGTAGATGTCATCAGAAGTTCAGGAGACCTTAATGATGGACGGCCCGATCAAACTAGATTTTTCCGAAAAATACGACGATCAGCACGCTCAACGATACTTGCGAAAGCATCAGGATGGCCTCGGTCGTCGACTGTCCCACTGGCGTGACGAGCAGCTGGCGCGAAAGGCGCTGGCGCTGGTCGGCGAGCCTGGGCTGGTCCTTGATTTGCCTTGTGGTGCGGGGCGTTTCTGGCCATTGCTGGCTGAAAAGGCCAATCGCGCGATCATCGGGGCCGACAACTCCGAGTCAATGCTGAAGATTGCCACCCAGGCGCAACCTGCCGATGTGGTAAAGCGGGTACAACCCTTGCACACTTCTGCATTCGACATCGCCTTGCCCGACAACGCCGTCGACAGCATTTTCTGCATGCGTTTGCTCCATCACATCGGTGAAGCCGAGCATCGACTGGCCATTCTGCGCGAATTTGAACGAGTCACGCGTGACAGCGTGATCCTTTCGTTGTGGGTGGACGGCAATTTCAAGGCCTGGAAACGCAAGCGTTCAGAGAAGCGGCGTGGGCAGGAAGGTTACCAAAACCGGTTTGTGTTACCGGCGGCCACGGTAGAGAAGGAGTTCGAACAGGCGGGGTTCCGTATCCAGGAACAACTGGACTTTTTACCGCTCTATGCCATGTGGCGAGTTTACGTATTACGCAAGAGGTAACAGGATGGCAGTGCAATGTGCAGCAGAAACGGACGTCGCTTCTCAGGACCGCTTCGACTACTTCTGGAATCAGCGCGGTGAATGGGTAGAAGAACCCAACGTCCGTCGCGGTGGAGAAAGTGGCGTGGAGCGTGTCATGGGCAGCGATGGACAACTGCTCTACGCCAAGCGGCAGACCGGGCATATCTATCGCAGCTGGCAGCACCCATTCGGCCGCCCGACCGTGTTGCGCGAGCAGGATGCGCTCATTGGCCTGCGCGCGCTTGATGTGCGAGTTCCGGAAATCGTTTTCTGCGGCGCACAGCGCGACCCTGTGCACAAATGGCGCGCATTGCTGGTGACCAAGTCGTTGGACGGCTTTGAGGAGCTCGAACATTGGTACGCCGGGGGCGGTCGCGAGCGCCACGGCGAGGTGGTGCATGATCGCGTCTTGAAGGAACTGGCCGACAATCTGGCCCGCATGCACAAGGGCCGTTGGCAGCACAGCTGCATCTATATCAAGCACGTATTCGTGCGGGTTACCGGCGAAGACGACTCGGCCAAGGTCGAGATTGCCTTGATCGATCTGGAGAAGTGCCGACAGCGCTTGACCGCCTATCGCGCGGCCGCTCATGACATGAAGCAACTGCGTCGCCACTCGTCGTTCAGCACGACGGACTGGCGCAAACTCGTCTATTTTTATGAGACGGCGTTTGGCAGCGCTATCAAAGGTTTATAGCAATGAAACTAGAAATTGCGCGAGGTGTTTTTTTGATAGGAGCCTTGGCAGTTGCTTCATTGGCGGTGGCGGCGTGGGAGCAGCCCCGCACGCAAGTCCTCAGTTCAGTGAGCACTGATGCTCACTGTCCGTTGCCACGGGTTGCCAAGGCAGCCGTGGCATCACAACCCGATCATGATCTATTGCTGTTCATGTTCGGACTTTCTCAAGGAATGAGGCCACAGAGTTGAACACATTGAAGCCAACATAAAAGGCCTCGCCAAAATGCGAGGCCTTTTTTTTTGCCCGGATGTGCCGATCGTTCCCACGCTCCGCGTGGGAATGCCTCAACGGACGCTCCGCGTTCGGCTGTTGATGGGACGCAGAGCGTCCCGGGCTGCATTCCCACGCAGAGCGTGGGAACGATCATTTGTTGAATGTTAAACAGCCATCGCGAGCAGGCTCACTCCCACAGGGGGTTATGGGTTCGCTTTAGAGTCGGGCTTGGCCAGCAGGGTGTAGATGCAGGGCAGCACGAACAATGTGAACAACGTCCCGATCGACATCCCGGTGGCGATCACCATGCCGATATCGAACCGGCTGACCGCCCCCGCGCCCGTGGCGATGATCAACGGCACCATGCCGAACACCATCGCCGCCGTGGTCATCAACACCGGACGCAATCGAATCGCCGCCGCTTCTTCCACAGCCTCGCGCGGGGTCAGGCCTTTCTCTTTGCGTAGCTGGTTGGCGAATTCGACGATCAGGATGCCGTGCTTACTGATCAGCCCGATCAAGGTCACTAGCCCCACCTGGGTATAAATGTTCATGCTCGACCAGCCCAGGAACAACGGAATCAACGCGCCGCAGATCGACAGCGGCACGGTCACGAGGATCACCAGCGGATCACGGAAGCTTTCGAACTGGGCTGCCAGCACCAGGAAAATGATCGCCAACGCCAGGGCGAAGGTCACCCACAGCGCGCTGCCTTCCTGAACGTATTGCCGCGACGCGCCGGCGTAATCCATGGCGAAACCAGCCGGCGCTTCTTCTAGCGTGATCTGGCGCACGGTGTCGATGGCTTCACCCATGCTGACCAGCGGAACCCCCGACAAGATGGCCGAGTTGAGTTGCTGGAACTGGTTCAACTGCCGCGGCCGCGCGCGGTCGGTGACAGTGATCAGGGTCGACAGGGCCAGCAATTCGCCTTGGGTGTTCTTCACGTAATAGTTGTTCAACCAGTCCGGGTTGTCCCGGAAAGCTCGTTCGACCTGAGCGATGACCTTGTAGCTGCGGCCTTCAATGGTGAAACGGTTGATTTCCGCCTGACCCAGCAACGTCGCCAGTGTTCCACCCAGGTCCTGCATGGACACACCCATCTGCGCAGCCTTGGCGCGGTCGATATCCACGACGACCTCGGGTTTATCGAAGGCCAGGTCGACGTCGACGAAGGCGAACTTGCCGGACTCCATCGCCCGTTTTTTCACCCGGTCCATCACTTGCAGCAGCGCTTCGTAATCGTTGGCCGTGTTGATGACGAACTGAAACGGCAACCCTTCGCCGGTGCCGGGCAGGGAGGGCAGGTTGAAGCCGAAGATCTGCAAACCCGAGATGCTCTCCAGTTTGCGCTGGACCTCGGGCAGGATTGCCATCTGCGTGCGATCACGTTCGTTCCACGGTTTGAGCAGGAAACCACCGATCCCCGATTGCACGCCGTTGAATCCATTGATCTGGAACGAGGAGTAGTACTCGGGAAACTCCTTGAAGATCGTGATGAATTCGTCGGTGTAGGTGTTCAGGTAGTCGAGGTTGGCCGGTTGCGGGGCGTTGGCCAGCATGAAAATGATGCCCTGGTCCTCGTCGGGCGCCAGTTCCGACTTGGTGAACTTGAGCAGCACCGGAATCAGGCACAGCACGATCACCGCAAACACCAGCACCACCGGCCGGGTGTTGAGGGTTCCGTGCAGCATGCTTTGGTATCGGCGCTTGAGGCCTTCGAAAATCATGTCCAGACGATGGGCCAGACCGCTCGGGTTTTCATCGTGACGCAGGAGCAGGGCGCACATCATCGGCGACAGGGTCAGTGCGACCACGCCGGAGATCACCACCGCCCCGGCCAGCGTCAGGGCGAACTCCTTGAACAGCGCCCCCGTAAGCCCGGTCAGGAAGCCGATCGGCGCATAGACCGCCGCCAGGGTGATGGTCATCGAGACCACCGGCATGGCGATCTCCCGGGCGCCCTCGAGGGCTGCATCCATCGGCGTCTTGCCTTCCTCGATGTGCCGGTGAATGTTTTCCACCACCACAATGGCGTCGTCCACCACCAGCCCGATGGCCAACACCATCGCCAGCAGGGTCAGCAGGTTGATCGAGTAACCCATCATCTGCATGAAGAACATCACGCCGATCATCGACAGCGGAATGGTCACCACCGGAATCACCACCGACCGCAGTGCCCCGAGAAACAGAAACACCACCACGATCACGATCAGCACGGCTTCGAAGAGGGTTTTCACCACTTCGTCGATCGAGGCCTGGATGAACAGTGTGGCGTCGTAGGCGATTTCACCTTTGAGGTTGGGCGGGAGCTGGGCTTCCAGGTCCGGCATGATCTTGCGTACTTCCTTGATCACGTCCAGCGGGTTGGCGCCCGGTGTGGCCTTGATGCCGATGTACACCGAGGGGGTGCCACCGAAGGAACTGATCGAGTCGTAGTTTTCCGCGCCCATCTCGACCCGCGCGACATCGCTGAGCAGCACGCGACTGTCGCCATCGACCTTGAGTGGAATCGCGGCAAATGCTTCGGCGGATTTGAGCTCGGTGTTGGCGTTGATGCTGGTGACGACATACTCGCCTTTCACTTCACCGGCGGCGGAGAGGAAGTTGTACTGGCGCACCGCGTTAGTCACGTCGCTGGCGCTCAGGCCGAAACCGGCCAGCTTCACCGGGTCCAGCCACAGGCGCATGGCGAACACCTGGTTGCCAAGAATCTCGGCTTCAGCCATGCCCGGCAAGGTCGCCAGTTTTGGCTGGATGACCCGCGAAAGGTAGTCGGTAATCTGCGGGTTGCTCAGCTCCTTGCTGAAGAAACTGATGTACATGAGTGCCGAGGCGTCGGCGGCTTCCTTGCTCAGCACCGGGTCTTCGGCGTCCTGAGGCAGCTGGTTTTTCACCTCGTTGGCCTTGGCCAGCAGCTCGGTGAACAAACGGTCGCTGTTAGCGCCAATGCGCGCGTAGATCGAGATCACCGAAAAGTTCTGGCGACTGACCGAGGTCATGTAGTCGATGCCCTCGGCGCTGGCCAGGCTTTGCTGCATCGGTTGGGTGATGTAGCCCTGAATGGTTTCGGCGTTGGCTCCGGGGTACGCGGTGGTCACCGTGATCAGGGCGTTTTCCATTTGCGGGTATTGGCGCAGCGGCAGCTTGCTCCAGGCCTGAAAGCCCAGCAGTACAATCAACAGGCTGACCACGGTGGCGAGCACCGGGCGGCGGATGAACGGGTCAGTAAAAGCCATGTGGATTCCTTGATCAGTCAACGCGAGGCTGGCTGCTCTTCTCGGCTAGGGTCTTGTCGTCGCTGATGGCAATGTGTGCGCCGTTGTCCAGTTTGATCTGACCGGCCGTGACCACTTTTTCGCCGTTCTGCACGCCTTTGGTAATCATCACCAGCCCGTCGCGGCGCTCGCCGGTTTCGATGAAACGCCGTTCGGCGATCAGGATCGGCTGGCCTTTGTCGTCTTTTTCGAGGCTGCCGTCTTCGGCTTTTTTCTGCGCGACGACGTAGAGCGAGTTGCCGTACAGCGTGTAGGTAATCGCGCTTTCCGGCACGACGATGCGCGGCTGCGGGTCGGGCAGCATCACTTGCAGGCTGGCGAACATGCCCGGCAGCAGTTTGCCGTCCGGGTTGGCCAGGGTCGCGCGGACCTGCACGTTGCGGGTGCTGTTTTCGACTTTCGGGTTGATGGCGCTGATGGTGCCGGGGAAGGTCTGTGTCGGGTAGGCCGAGACAATGATCTGCACCGACTGGCCGACGCCGATCTTCGGCACTGATTGCTCGGGCACGAAGAAGTCGACATAGAGGCTGCTGAGGTCTTGCAGGGTGGCAATCATGGTGCCGCTGGCCACGTAGTCGCCGACGTCCACCTGGCGAATGCCGATGGTGCCGCTGAACGGGGCGAGAATGCGCTTTTTCGCCAGCGAAGCCTTGAGCTGGTTGACCGTGGCCTGATCCTTTTTCATGATCGCCGAGAGTCGGTCGAACTCACCTTTGGAGATCGCCTGGCTACCCACCAGTTGGCTGCCGCGGTTGTAATTCACGGTGGACAGCCCGAGGTCCGCCATTGCGGTTTCCAGCAACGCCTTTTCCACGCCGCTGTCGAGCTGCACGATCGGTTGGCCGGCCTTGACCTTCTGCCCGGACTCGAACTGCACATCCATGACGGTGCCGGCAATCTCCAGGCTCAGGTCGACCCCTTGCAGCGCCTTGAGGGTGCCAACGGAGGGCAGGCGGGCTTGCCACGGACGTTCGGCGGCAGTGGTCGCGGCGACACTGATCGGCGGTTTCGGCGCGGAAAAGCCTTGGATCATCGTGTAGATGGAGAAGGCTTTATAACCGGCCAGGACCAGCACGATCAGCAGAACAACACCCAACATGATCAGCATGCGGCGACGCAGCATATTTCCACTTCCTTGGAGAAAATCAGGTGAGACAGGGGGGCACATTACTCTGAGTCGGAGGGGGATTCCAACTGGCAGATATTACAGGCGAGCGGCACCGCGACCTGTAGCAGCTGGCGCAGCCTGCGTTCGGCGGCGAAGCCGTCGTGAAATCAGGCACTGCGGTGTGTCAGGCAAACCGAGGTGCAAGGATTAACGACGGCTTCGCCGCCGAACGCAGGCTTCGCCAGCTGCTACAAGGACCGTGTTTAGATGAGGTGGAGGTGGTTGTCCCAGAGCCCTGCGGGAAGCTCCAGCGGTTTTGCAACCAGAGTTGTCTGGCGGCAATCGTAGTACCGGCAGCGTCCCTGACCCGAGGTCACGACAAAACCATCCGCCACCGCGCCAACCCCGGCGCAATCGGGAAGTGGTGCATCCAGGCGCACTTCGCCGCTGTCCATGTCCCAGATAAAAAAGCGGTTGCCGCGCGGGGCGGTCAACGCAATCAGGCGCAAGTCACTGTGGACCGCAACGCTGGCGGTGTAATGCCCCATCGCCTGCAACTGATGCTCCGGCACCGGGAACGCCACGAACGGTTGCCCGGGTCGCTTGATTGCTAGCAGCTCCGAAGACTCGTGGGACGGCCCCATGAATTGCTGCCCGGCGACGATGGTGCCGTCGCTGGCGATCCCCAAATGCCGCACGCTGTTCATCTGCTGGGCAAGGGTTTCCTTGCTCAGCAGGGTGCCGTCCCGTTGCATCAACACCAGGCTCGGCTCCATGGCGTTGAGGTTCATCTCGACCCGGCTTTCAGCCTCGGTGCGAATGCCGCCGTTGGCCACCACCAGCGTCTCGCCGTCCGGCATCCACGACACCTGATGCGGGCCGATGCCATGGGTGGAAATCTCGCCGCTGTGCACCAGCCGCTCACCTTCGAACTTATACACACCCAACAGGCCGCGACCCGGATCGGAGGTGTCGTTTTCGGTGGCGTACAGCCAGTCGCCGCTCTTGTGAATAACCGCGTGACCGTAGAAATGCCGGTTCGGCAACGAGACCACGGTTTGCAACAGCGTGCCGTCGCGCAGGTCGATCAGGTAACTCTCGGTGCCTGGGCGTCGGGCGACAAACAGCGCGATCGGCAGCGTCGGGTGGTTGATGATGTCGTGGCAACGCTGGCCGACCTGGGTGACGAACACCCGGGTGCCGTCCAGCCGATAACCGACGGCGTAATGCTTGCCGTCGCCATCGTCCCGTGCCGAAAGCAGCAGCGGGCTTTTGTCCTTTTGCTTGAACAGCGTCCAGCCGCCCAGTGTCACTGCTCCCAGCAGCAAACTACCTAAAGTCAGAGCCTGACGTCGCAGCATGGCACTCGCCCTCATCAGTCACCGTCGTTGGCATTGAAGCCCAGTTGGATGCCCAGCGCCTTGGCCAGTTCGCCTTCGTGCAGGCGATGGACGACGTTGAGGCTGTCGTAGATATCGTTGAGTTGCTGGCGACCGGCATCGTCGTTGAGCATCTCGGTCAGCGGGCGCTGATTGCTTGCGAACAGTTTCAGGGACGCGGCGTAAGCGGCATCGATCTTGTCGGCCAACGGTTTCTGCTCGCTCGGCAACAGTCCGCGCAGGCCTTTGTTGTCGACGCCTTCCCACACGGTTTTGGCGGCGGCAAGGCTCGCTTCCATACTCGTCAGGGACGACTGGCTGCGCCACAGGTCCGCCTGGAATGGTTGCGGCACGCCCTTGGTCTGACGGCCCATCGGCGTGCCGAGTTTTTTCTTCAGACTGTCGAGAGCGGTGACCTGGACACGCAGCAGATCGGCGATGGCCTCGTGGGAGTCGGCGTAGCGCTGGTTGGGGAATTTGCTCATCTGCGCGAGCATGCCGTCAGTGTTGTTCCAGCTCTGCAGAATCTCTTCGGCCAGCAGTTTCTGACGCTCGCCAATCGCCTTCAGCAGTGGGCAGTATTTAGCTTTTTGCGCGTCGTTGGCCACGTCCGGTTTGCTGTCGAACAGAATGTACTCATAGGCCGAGAGGCCTTGCACCACGACGCTGGACTTGGCCAGGGCCGCGGCATCGATCTGCGGCTGCGCGGTGACCAGTTGCTCGACCTGACGGCCGACCAGGTTTTTCTTGTCCGGCCAGAACTGCACCTGCCAGGCGCGGTTGCCTTCAGCCAGCGGCCCGATCAGCAACGGTTGCAGCTCGGCCCAGGCTTTCTGCGCGTGCAGGAAATCGACGCGGGCGGTGTCGAGGTTTTCCTTGCCTTCGCAGTAGGCGAGCGCACTGACGGCCAATTGGCGGTCGGCTTCAACCCAGCGGGTGTACGTCGGCAGGATCACCGATTTGGCGATGGCGGCCGAGGTGACGGCTTGCGGGTCCTGTGGCGAGCAAGCGCCGAGGGCGAGTGCGGCAAGGCTGGTGAACAACAATTTGGGACGGAACATGTCGGGCTCCCGCTATGGAATACGGTTTAAAGGGAATTCAAAAACGCCAGCAACGCAGCGCGCTGCTCGGCATTGAAAGACAAAACCTGTTGCTGGGCCGCTTGCGCTTCGCCGCCATGCCAGAGCACGGCTTCAAGCAGATTGCGCGCGCGACCGTCATGCAAGAACTGGGTGTGGCCACTGACCGCCTGCGTCAGGCCGATGCCCCACAACGGCGGGGTGCGCCAGTCGCTGCCACTGGCCTGGAATTCGCTACGGTTGTCGGCCAGGCCGTCGCCCATGTCGTGCAGCAGCAGATCGCTGTAAGGGCGAATCACTTGATTGGCCAATTCAGGTTCGGCAGCGTTGGCGGCGGTGGTGTATTTCGGCGTGTGACAGGACTGGCAGCCGGCCTGGAAAAACAGGTTCTTGCCGGCCAGCACTTCAGGCGCGTTGACGTCGCGACGGGCCGGTACGGCGAGGTTGCGGCTGTAGAACAGCACCAGGCGCAGGATGTTATCGCTGACTTCCGGCTCGCCATTCGGGCCGTTGCCGTTGGGGGCCTGCTTGCACGCGGTTTGTGCCTCAGTGCAGTCATCGAACGGCCTCAGGCTGGTGGTCAGGCCCATGTCGCCGGAGAACGCGTGAACGTTCTGCTGATTGAGGTTCGGTTGCCCGGCTTTCCAGCCGAAGCGTCCAAGGACAGTCTTCTGCTGCACGTCGTCCCAGACCCGGTTCGGACGTCCGGCGATGCCGTTTTTGTCCTTGGCCTGAGCCTCGGCGTTGGCCAGGATCGCCTCGTCGGGGATGGCTTCGAGCAAACCCAGACCAATCATCGGCGGGGCAACACGCGCCGAGAAACGGGTGTCGGGGTGCATCGGGCCGTAACCCAGCTGGGTAATATTCAGGCTTGGCTTGCGCAGCTCGATTTCGGTGCCGTCCTTGAAACGGACCGGAACGGGCGTGTAATCGACACGCACTTTGCCTTCCGGGGTCACGCCGGGCACGGCCATGTCCTGGAACTGGCCGCCGTAGACTGGCTCGGGGACCACGCCGATTTGCTCAATGACTTTGGCATAGGCAGGCGCGTCCGGGATCGACAGGCGCACCAGCATCGATACTGCGTTCGCCGCATCGGGCGTCGGCGGATGACCGCGACCGTCCTTGATGTGGCAGCCCTGACAGGCGTTGGTGTTGAACAGCGGACCGAGGCCGTCCCGGGCGGTGGTGGTCGAGGGGGCGATTACCCAGGGGTTGCGGAAGAAGCTGTTGCCGACGCTGAAATCCACGCGCCGTGATGGCGACAGGTTAGCGGAGGGCAGTGAGAAGGAATTCTGATCGGTCTTGCGCACGGTCGCTGCGCCACCGGACCGGGCTTCACCGGGTTCGGCCTTGGTAAAACGCGGGGCGTCATCGCAGGCACTCAGGCCCAGGGCCAGAAACAGTGCGGACAAGCGAAGAAGCAGCGAGGGCATCAGACATCCTGCAAGACGAGCAAAACAAGGGCGCAAAGTCTAACAGGGCAGGGGGGATTGAATAAGAGGAATTATCGTTTGGTTGATGTGCATCAGCTGATCGTTCCCACGCTCTGCGTGGGAATGCAGCCCGTGACGCTCTGCGTCACATCAACAGCCGAACGCGGAGCGTCCGTTGAGGCATTCCCACGCAGAGCGTGGGAACGATCGGCGCGGGGTATGAAAAAGGCGACCCGAAGGTCGCCTTTTTTACTCAGCCAGCGTTGATCAGAACTCGTGATCAGCGTTGTCCGGGTTCAGGTCGCTGATGCCCAGTTTGCCAGCGGCGGCTTCGATCGAGCCGGTCTGCTTGACCAGGGATGCGATAGCGTCACGGACGATCTGGTTGCCAGCGGTGTTGCCGGCGGCGATCAACTGGTCGTAGTGCTCACCTTTGTTGGCGCGATCGACGATGACCTGCATCTTGGCTTCAGTGGCGGCCAGATCGGCTTTCAGTGCGGTGTCGGCAGCCGGGTCGGCTTTGGCCACCAGGGACGACAGGCTGGCGCCGGTCATTTTGGTGCCGTCGACACGGGTGTATTCACCCAGGTAGACGTTACGCACACCCTTGGCATCGTAGAACTGCGAGTTATGGGTGTTGTCGCTGAAGCAATCGTGTTCGTCTTCAGGGGAGTTGGCTTCCAGGGAAACCTTCATGCGCTCGCCCGCCAGTTCGCCCAGGGACAGGCTGCCCATGCCGAACAGCATTTTGCGCAGGCCGGTATCAACCGGTTCGGCTTCCAGGGTGGCGCGGTAGTTGTCGGCCACGTTCGGCTTCCAGTTACCGACCATTTCTTCCAGGTCGCTGACCAGCAGCTGGGTCACGGATTTCAGGTAAGCGCGGCGACGATCGTTGTGACCGCCAGTGGCGCCTTTGCCTTCCAGGTAGTCGGAGGCTGGACGTTTGCCGGCGCCAGGGCCGGTGCCGTTCAGGTCCTGGCCCCAGAGCAGGAATTCGATGGCGTGGTAGCCGGTGGCGACGTTGGCCTCGGAACCGCCCAGCTCGTTCAGGCTGGCGAGTTTTTCCGGGGTGATGTCTTTGACGTCGATCTTGTCTTCGCCGACCTGAACCTGGACGTTGGCGATGATGTTGGCCGTGGCGCCCGGGTTACCCAGTGCGTGCTCGTAGGATTTGTCGACATAGTCGATCAGGCCTTCGTCCAGTGGCCAGGCGTTCACCTGACCTTCCCAGTCGTCGATGATGGTGTTGCCGAAACGGAACACTTCGCTCTGCAGGTAAGGAACGCGGGCAGCAACCCAGGCAGCCTTGGCGGCTTTCAGGGTGTCGGCGTTCGGCTTGGCGAGGAAGGCGTCGACGGCGGTTTGCAGGGTCTTCGCGGTGGATTCGGCATCGCTGTAAACGGCGAAGACGATGTCGGCGTAATGCGCGACAACGGCTTTGGCGGCGGCTTCGTCGACTTTGCTGGTAGCGGCAGGTGCGGTGGCTGGAGCCGGCGCGGTCGTGCTGGCGGCCGGCGTAGGCGCTGGAGCTGCAGCTTTGTCTTTGCCTTCGCCACAACCGGCGAGGGAAATAGCGATGGCCAACAGACTGGCGGTAGCCAGAGGCATACGAATCATGGCGAACATCCTGCTTCGAGAGGGGGTGGTATGGCGCAGCGAGTGCGCAAAACTGCGACATAATGCAAATCTTTCGCATTATGTGTAAAGGGTTGTAGCTGGAAATATTTCTTATTCACACGATGGCTGGCTGGCACAGCCTTGTGGCGAGGGAGCTTGCTCCCGCTCGGCTGCGCAGCAGTCGCATCAGATTGACTGGGTTTTCTGTCAGAACCGTGGGTGCAGGGTTTGGGGCGGCTTCGCCACCCAACGGGAGCAAGCTCCCTCGCCACAAGAGCTGCGCCAGCGCTACAAAGGGGGCGTTTTTTAGAGGATCGCCGCGTTAGTGCGCTGTGCCTGTTTCAGGTAGGCACTCAATTCCCGCGCCGGCAGCGGTTTGCTGTAGTGGTAACCCTGACCTTCGTGGCAGCCTTCGGAGATGATGTAGGCCTCTTGCTCGGCGGTTTCCACGCCTTCGGCAATCACCTGCATGCCCAGGCTCTTGCCCAACTGGATGATCGCCCGAACGATGGTGGCATCGTCGTCGTCATCGAGCAGATCCTGCACGAAGCTCTTGTCGATCTTGATCTTGTCCAGCGGCAGGCTTTTCAGATAGCTCAAGGACGAATAACCGGTGCCGAAATCGTCGATCGCAATCAATGCGCCGGAGCGACGCAGGCTCAACAGATGCTGGGCGGCGGTGCTGATGTCTTCCATCAGGCCGGTTTCGGTGACTTCCAGCTCCAGGCTGCGAGGAGGAAGGCGGTACATCTGCAGCAGGTTGTTGACCACCCGCGGCAGCTCGGCGTGGTGCAGTTGCACCGTGGACAGGTTCACCGCCATGCGCAGGTCGATGAACCCCTGGTCATGCCATTCGCGCAGTTGTTTGCAGGCCTGATCCAGCACCCATTCGCCGATGGCGATGATGGTGCCGTTCTGCTCGGCCAACGGGATGAACAGGTCGGGCGGCACCAGGCCATGCTCGGGATGCTGCCAGCGAATCAGCGCCTCGACGCCCACCACCCGGTGATCGCGGTAGCTGATCTGCGGTTGGTAGACGAGGTAGAACTGGTCCCGGCGCAGGGCGTCGCGCAGGTCTTTTTCCAGCTCGCGGCGGCGGCGCATTTCGGTGTCGACGCTGGCGATGTAGAACTGATAACGGTTGCGCGAGCGGGTTTTCGCCAGCGTCATGGTCTGCTCGGCTTTTTGCAGCAGTTTCTCGGTGCTGTCGCCGTCCTCGGGAAACAGGGTGATGCCGATGGTCGCGCGCAGGCGGATTTCCTGATGGTCGAGGGCAAACGCCGCTTCCAGATCATCGAGAATGCTTTGCGCCAGTTCAGCGGCTTCATAAGGTTGTTCGATATCGGCCTGGACCAGGGCGAATTGGTCGCCACCGAGACGGGCGAGGGCGCCGAGGCGACCACTGTGAGCGCGCAGTCGGTCGGCCAGGGCCAGCAGCAGCTGGTCGCCGGTCTGATAGCTGAACTGTTCGTTGATCCCTTTGAAGTCGTCCAGGCCCACCACCAGCACCGCAACCCGACGTTGCAATTTGCCAGCGTCGACCAGGATCTTGTCCAGTTGCTGCTGCAATTGCTGACGGTTCGGCAGTCCGGTGAGGAAGTCGTACTGGGCCATGCGCAGCAGGCTGTTTTCCGCTTCGTGGCGCAGGTGGGTGTTGCGTTCGATGGATTCGAGCAACTGGTTGGCGGTGTTGATCCAGATACCCAGTTCGTTCTTTTCGTGGCCTTTGAGCTGCGGAATCTTGTGTGCGCTGGGGCGGTCCGGATTGATTTCGGTCAGGTGTTCGATGATTCGCGACAGCGGTTTGGTCAGCAGCCAGTGGTAGACCAGGTACAGCACCAGGCCCATGGCCAGGGCGCGTAACACGCCTGAGATGAAGATGATCACCGAGCTGACGATGAAACCCTGCCCGTAGGTGGCGGTGTCGAGGGTGATGCTCAGGTCGCCGTAATACTCGCTGTAGGGGCCGCGCCCTACCAGTTGGGTGGTGAAGGTGCGCTCTTTGCCGAGGATCAGGTCGGTCAGCCAGCGGCTGTTTGAATGCTGCAACTCTCGGGATTTTTGCGCGAGCATGGCTTCGTTGGGATGGCCGATGGAGGCCTGGCGCACGGCGTCGTCCTGGAACAGGCCTTCGATGACCTGCATGCCCATTTCCCGGTCCAGGCTGTAGACGGCCTGAGTGGAGGGGTCGCGGAACATGTCGAGGATGCGTTCGGCATCGTTGGCCACGGCCTGGCGTGTTTTATAGGCATCGAAAACGATCTGCGCGCAGCTCAAGACTACGCCGACGATCAATGCCGACAGGAGCACGACCCGGAGCAACTTCACCGACAAGCTGTTCTTGAGTTCCAGCTTCAAAGGGGGATTCCTTGTTCCGTGCGGGTAGCATCAAGTTGCCATGAGTATTGGCAATCCCGTGTTGGCAGTCAAAGGGACAATCAATCTCAGGGTTTTTTGCCGGTAGCTTGGCAGAAATGCTGTTGTTTTGAGTATTTGGCCTATTAGTACTGTGTCGGTTGTTGGGTCCTTCAACTTGAGCGGGATTGGGACTATTTTTCCGTTTGTTGATGGTAGCCTGCTGTGGCGTGGGGGCAAGGGGCTGAACGCTGGTTTCATTGTCGGAGATTGGCTTGGTTGCTTGGCGGCCTTATAGCCGACCATGTTCTTGTGGGTTGTGTACATATCCATTGCTGCGGTAACGGCCACTTATGGTTTCGCCCTTACGGCGACTCCCTTTGGCAAACGCCCCAAAGGAAGCAAAGGTCTTCGCCCCAACGTCCGGCCCCTCGCCTAGGCTCGGCGTTCCTTCGCTCCGGTATCCATCCGGGGACACTGCCCTCCGGTCTGCTTCGCGACGACCTACATGCAGCGTGTTCGACTGCGTCGAACGGCGCTGCGCGCCACTCCCCGGATGAACACCTCCACTCAGCCTCCCGACGGGGCGGGCAGATCAAAATCAAAAGCAGGCGAGCTAACGCTCGGCCTATTGAGTGGTGAAGAGCGAAGTGTGTGCGCAGATCCATTGTGGGAGCTGGCCTGCCCGCGATGGCGGCCTGACAGCCGACCATTCTCTTTCCTGCATTCCCCGATTGATCGTTCCCTACGCTCTGCGTGGGAATGCAGCCCGGGACGCTCCGCGTTCCATTTTTGTGTGTTGAAAGATGTGTAAGAAACACAGCGATTTCCCACGCATTTTTCAGGTTGCCGGGTAGGAAGCAGTCTCTCTAACCTCTGGGTGTCGCTGAAAACTCAGCGACCGGGTGTGAGAGCCCGGCAACTTATGGTCATCCAGTGTCTGTACACGCATAATCGCCGCCAGCTTACTCGCTGCCAGTAATTGCGTTATGGCGGCTGTGTGCGGGCGGACTTCGGTCCGGCCGGGTGTCCATAACCGGTCTTCTCACCTCGCACATAGCTGCCACCTCTTCGCCGTGTGAGAAGCGGCAAGTGGAGGCTCCAACGCTGGAGAAATTCAATGGACAAATTAATTCCCGATCCACCGTTCAATATCACCCCCCCCACCCCCGAAGCCGAAGCGCTCATCAAAGACCGCGAAGCCATAAAACGCGCCCTCGATTACTACCTCGACCCGCCAGACCAATACACGGAAAAACCCCGTCGCCCCAGCACGATGTTCATGATCGCCCCCGACATGGACACCGAAAGTCTCCTGGCCCAAGCCTGTGAGTCCCTGGCCTCGGCCAGCGTCATGGCCAGTGATTTCGCCGCGAATCTGATCGGCCCGCAGCGCCACACGGTGCTGGCGATTCAGCAGGTCATCATGCTGGCGGAGTTGGCGGTGAACCGGGCCTTGGATAACGTCGATCCGGCGTAGCGTTTCAAGGACCGCGTAATCGTTCATCGCGAGCAGGCTCAATCGCACAGAGGGCGTTGTCGTTCGCGAATTCTGCGTACGACGCAAATTAACTGTAGAAGCGAGCCTGCTCGCGAGGCGGCCGGACAGCCGACCCATTTTTCAAGGCCGCTCAGGGCTCTCTGACTTTTCTCCAGCCCATAAAAAACCCGGCATAAAAGCCGGGTTTTTTGTCTGGCGTCGATCTTAAGCCTTGAAGGTTTTGCCTTCAAATTGCTCAGCCACGAATTTCCAGTTGACCAGGTTCCAGAACGCTTCGACGTATTTCGGACGAACGTTGCGGTAGTCGATGTAGTAAGCGTGTTCCCAGACGTCGCAGGTCAGCAGCGGGGTGTCGCCGTTGGTCAGCGGGTTGCCGGCGCCGATGGTGCTGGCCAGGGCCAGGGAACCGTCAGCCTTTTTCACCAGCCAGCCCCAACCGGAACCGAAGGTGCCGATGGAGGTTTTGCTGAATTCTTCTTTGAACTTGTCGAACGAACCGAAGGAAGCGTTGATGGCTTCAGCCAGCGCGCCGGTTGGTTGACCGCCGGCGTTTGGCGCCAGGCAGTTCCAGTAGAAAGTGTGGTTCCAGACCTGAGCGGCGTTGTTGAAGATACCGCCCGAGGAAGATTTGACGATTTCTTCCAGGGTCTTGCCTTCGAACTCGGTGCCTGGCACCAGGTTGTTCAGGTTCACGACGTAGGTGTTGTGGTGCTTGTCGTGGTGGTATTCCAGAGTTTCCTTGGAAATGTGCGGCTGCAGGGCATCGTGTGCGTAAGGCAGCGGCGGCAATTCGAAAGCCATGATGATTCTCCTAATCAGGTCAGTTGCGGTGAGCGCAAGGCCGATCACGGGCGGCCAGACAAGCGCCGGGGAGTTTGTACTCTTTGCGGCGCATCGGATCGGATCATAGCACCGGGGGTGCGGCATAACCACGCAACAACTGTGTGGAATAGAGGTTCCAGAGCCTTTTGGAATAATCAGGGCGCGACGATTAATTGAAACGCCACTGCAAACATCATCACCGCCACCAACAGATCGAGAATCCGCCAGGTGCTCGGCCGGGCCAACCATGGCGCCAACCATGCTGCGCCCAGTGCCAGGGTGAAAAACCACAACAACGACGCGCTCGCGGCCCCCACCACATAAGCACCGGGCTCGGTTTGTTGCGCGCCGAGAGAGCCGATCAACAACACCGTATCCAGATAAACGTGCGGGTTGAGAAGGGTCACGGCCAAGGCGCTGAGCATCACTGCGCGCAGTGAGCGCACGGTCTGGTTTTCACCTTGTTGCAGGCTTTGTTTCGAGCACGCCCGACGCAGCGCCTGACTGCCATACCAAATCAGAAATACAGCCCCACCCCAGCGGGCGACCGCCAAAAGGGTCGGGTTTTGCGCCAGCACCGTCGCCAGTCCGAACACTCCAGCGGCGACCAATAAGGCATCGCAAGTCACGCACAGTGCTGCCACCGGCAGGTGATGTTCACGTCGCAGGCTTTGCGCCAGCACAAACGCATTCTGCGTGCCGATCGCCATGATCAGCCCAGCGGCCACCAGCAGGCCGTTCACATAGCTTTGCCACATAAGGTTTACTCCGCGTTGGCCGCCAGATCCCGCAGTACTTGCAGGGCGCGTTGGGCATCGGTTTGACCGACGAATAAATGGTCGTGGTAGTAACCGGCAATCACGTTGCAACTGATGCCGGCCTGGCCCAGTGCCGTGGCGAAGGCGGCGGTCAGGCCGACGGCTTCGAGGGCCGAATGCACGTTCAAGGTGATCCAGGCCGCGACGTAGTCGAAGCTGAAACCGGCCTGTTCGGCGTGGGAACGTTCCAGGATCACTGTCAGGCCTTCCTGCTCGCGAAAGCTGCCGACGATCTCGAGACCGGCGGGCAACTGGCCGTCGCGCAGCGTGCAGAACACGTATTCGCCGTCGTTGAGCTGCGGGCTCATGCTGCGCAGCAGCGTTGCCAATGAAGTTTCGCCAGCCATGTCGGTGATCCTTGTTCAAGAGTTCTTGCTGGCCATTCTCCGGTGCAACGCGGTATAAGAAAAACCAATCATGCTGATCGCTCATTAGGAAAACTGATGTTCGACTATAAATTGCTTTCTGCCTTGGCCGCAGTGGTCGAGCAGGCCGGATTTGAACGCGCCGCGCAGGTGCTGGGTTTGTCGCAATCGGCGATCTCCCAGCGCATCAAACTGCTGGAAGCGCGGGTCGGCCAGCCGGTGTTGGTGCGGGTCACACCGCCGGCGCCCACCGAGATTGGGCGGCGCTTACTCAACCATGTCCAGCAGGTGCGTTTGCTTGAGCGCGATCTACAGACGCTGGTCCCGGCGCTGGATGAAGAAGGCCAGCCGGAGCGTCTGCGCATCGCCCTGAATGCCGACAGCCTTGCCACGTGGTGGGCCGCAGCCGTCAGTGATTTCTGCGCCGAGCAACACCTGCTGCTGGATCTGGTCGTCGAAGACCAGACGGTCGGCCTTAAACGCATGCGCGCTGGCGAAGTGGCCGCGTGCATCTGCGCCAGCGAGCGTCCGGTGGCTGGCGCGCGCAGCGTGTTATTGGGCGCCATGCGTTATCGAGCGCTGGCAAGTCCAGCATTTATCGCCCGACATTTTCCTGAAGGCGTGCGGGCTGATCTGCTGGCCAAAACCCCGGCGCTGGTGTTTGGCCCGGACGATTTCCTACAGCATCGCTACCTCGCGTCCCTCGGTGTCGATGGCGGTTTCGAGCACCATTTATGCCCATCGTCTGAAGGCTTCATTCGCTTGACCGAGGCCGGACTGGGCTGGGGCCTGGTGCCGGAATTGCAGGTGCGCGAGCAACTGGAACGCGGTGTTTTGCTGGAGCTTTTGCCAGATAAGCCCATCGATGTGCCGCTGTACTGGCATCATTGGCGCAACGGCGGTCAGCTTCTGGGGTTGTTGACCGATCAATTGGTGCGCTCGTCGAAACAATGGCTGGTGCCGTTGGACTGACGGGCAGCGTCAAGACTCACGCATTACGCAAAACGAAACACATCGGAGCTCTACATGAAAATTCTGGTCACCGGCGCAAGCGGCTTCATTGGCGGACGCTTTGCGCGTTTCGCCCTGGAGCAAGGCCTGGACGTGCGGGTCAACGGTCGCCGGGCCGAAAGCGTCGAACACCTGGTGCGCCGTGGCGCCGATTTTATCCCGGGCGACTTGAGCGACCCGGAACTGGCGCGCGAGCTGTGTTCCGATGTCGAAGCCGTGGTGCATTGCGCCGGCGCGGTCGGGTTATGGGGGCGTTATCAGGACTTTCATCAAGGCAACGTGCAAGTCACCGAAAACGTGGTCGAGGCCTGCCTGAAGCAGCGGGTTAGGCGTCTGGTGCATTTGTCGTCGCCGTCGATCTACTTCGATGGCCGTGATCATCTGGGGCTGACCGAAGAACAGGTGCCTAAACGTTTCAAGCATCCCTACGCCGCCACTAAGTTCCTCGCCGAGCAAAAAGTCTTTGGCGCACAGGAATTCGGTCTCGAAACCCTGGCCCTGCGCCCGCGTTTCGTGACCGGGGCGGGTGACATGAGCATCTTCCCGCGCCTGCTGAAGATGCAGCGCAAGGGACGCCTGGCGATCATCGGCAACGGCCTGAACAAGGTCGATTTCACCAGCATGCAAAACCTCAATGAAGCGTTACTGAGCAGCTTGCTGGCCAGCGGTTCGGCACTGGGCAAGGCCTACAACATCAGTAACGGTACACCGGTGCCGTTGTGGGACGTGGTCAATTACGTCATGCGCAAGATGGAAGTCCCACAAGTGACGCGCTACCGTTCCTACGGTCTGGCCTACAGCGTTGCCGCGCTCAACGAAGGGGTGTGCAAGTTGTGGCCGGGGCGTCCCGAGCCGACGCTGTCGCGACTGGGCATGCAGGTCATGAACAAAAATTTCACCCTGGACATCAGCCGCGCCCGGCATTATCTGGATTACGATCCGAAAGTCAGTCTCTGGACGGCCCTTGATGAATTCTGTGGCTGGTGGAAGGCCCAGGACATTCGCTGACTTTCGAGTCACCCATCCGCCAGCACTGAACCGAGTTTAGCGTTGAGGGTCAATCGGTGCGGCAGTGGGGTTTATACTCGCCGCATATAGCGATCACCGCGTTCCACAAAGGTTGACTCAATGTCCATGCGTAACGATGCCAACGACGATTTCGATTTACCGAGCCTGCGCGCAGACGTCCCCGATGACGATGATTTTCCGACCTCTACTCGCACCTCCGTGCATTCGCGGACGGCGCCGGTGGTCAAAGTCAAAAGTGCCAGCACCGGCCCTCTGTGGGCCTTGGTCGGCGCCTTGTTCTTTGCCTTCGCCGGCCTTGCCTGGTGGAGCTTTCAGCAGATTTCGCTGATGGAACAGCAACTCGTGGCCACCCAGGAAAGTTTCGCGCGCATCAGTGAGGATGCGGCGGGGCGCTTGCAGGACATTTCCGGCAAGGTGGTCGCCAGCCAGACCAACGTCACCAGCGACAGCGAAGCCTTGAAGCTGCAAATCAAGCAGTTGGAAACCCAACTGCAGGATCAGGGCAAGCAGCAGCAGGGTGTTGTCGGTCAGACCACCGATCTGGACAAGCGTCTGGCACAGATGACCGCGCAAACCACCGATCTGGACAAGCGTCTGGCGCAGATCACCGCCCAGAGCACCGAACACCAGACCGCCAACACGCAATTGCAGGCTCAGGTCAAAGCCTTGAGCACCGAGCTGGCCGCGCTGAAAAGCGCCCCGGACGACAGCAGCAAATTCGACGCCCAGCTCAAAAGCCTCGGCGCCGACATCGTCGCGCTGAAGAAACAAGGCAACCCGAGCGCCGCCATCGAGCGTCTGGAACAAGACATGATTGTTCTCAAAAGCGAGCAGGACAACCGTCCGGCGCCTGCGCAAGGCGCCACCAATATTGCGGAGTTCGACGCTTTCCGCGGGCAAACCACCCGCAACATCAACACCCTTCAGGCGCAGATCCAGAATTTGCAGCAACAACTGCGCGCCCGGGCGCAATAGCCCGTTCGCTGCACACCTGTGGCGAGGGAGCTTGCTCCCGCTCGGCTGCGAAGCAGTCGTCAACGAGGCACCACCGATCTAACTGAATATCGGCGGTGAATGGTTTTGGGGCCGCTTCGCGCCCCAGCGGGAGCAAGCTCCCTCGCCACACAACCCCCGTCTGCCGCAATGGCCTGCGCTTTCCTGAATATTCGTACATATCCCCAACCCGTCTACGCTCTTGAAACACCGAAAAGAACGAGGGATGCATTATGGGGGGGCTGCACAAGTTAGCCGTGCTCGGCGGGATGCTTTTGCTGTGCCTGGGGCCGGTTCAAGCCGCCACGGTGGAAAAGGATGACAGTCAGGCCGCCAAAGCCTTGCTGGAAAAAGCTTTAGCCTATTACCACGACAACGGCGACAAGGCCTTCGCGGCGTTCAGCCGCCAAGGCGAGTTTGTCGACAAGGATCGTTACGTCTTCGTGGTCGATACCAAGGGTGTGATGCTCGCCAGCGGGGGACCATCTTCGGCGTTGATCGGGCGTGATGTGTCTGAAACCCTCGGGCCGGATTTGCAGAAAGCCTTCAAGGACGCCTTGAACGTGCCCGAGGGCAATGGCATTCAGCAGGCCGAATATCGCTGGCAGAACTGGTCCGACGGCAAGGTCGAGCGCAAGCATGTGTTCTACCAGCGCGTAGGCCAGCGGATTATCGCCGTGGGTTATTACCTGCCACGGGCGTCGGCGGAACAGGCGATGGCCTTGCTGAACAAAGCGTCGACCGATCTGGACAAGGACGAGAAGGGCACGCTGACCGCGATCAACTCCCTGAAGGGCGGTTACTTGCAGGATGACCTGTACGTATTCGTGGTCGACCTGAACACCCAACGTTACGTGGCTCACGGCACCAACCTGCGGCTGATCAACACCGACTTCGGCAAGATCAAGGACCCGGAAGGCAAACCGGTGGGCGAGCCGATCCTGGCACTGATTGCCAAACAGGATGACGGCGAATACGCATACCGCTGGAAAAACCCGGTGACCGGCAAGGTTGAGGACAAGCATGCCTACCTGAAAAAGGTTGGGCATTTTCTGGTGGCGGTCGGGTATTACAGCCCTTGAGTTTTTGGTGATCGTTCCCACGCTCCGCGTGGGAATGCCTCAACGGACGCTCTGCGTTCGGCTCTTTGGGACGCAGAGCGTCCCGGGCTGCATTCCCACGCGGAGCGTGGGAACGATCAGTCGGAGGAATCAGCGGACTTTATCCTCCCTGCCCCGCAACACCATATTCGGCATCGCCACCGCCGCCGCCAACCCCAGCAGCGACACCGCCGCACTGACCATCAACAAATGCCGAAAGGTCAGCAGCAACTCGGCGCGCAAGGCGTTCTGCGCATCTCCCGGCGCAGCATTCAACCCATCCAGCAGAACATTCCCCGAACTGCCCTCGGCAATCATCGACGAACCGGCCAGGTGGGCGAAGCTCGAATCCTGCAGCAACGCCAGCAGCAGCGCCGACATCAACGCCACACCCACCGCGCCGCCCAGCGAGCGGAACAGGTTGGTGGTGCTGGTGGCGACGCCGATATCTCGTTGTTCCACCGAGTTCTGCGTCCCGACCAGGGATGTCGGGAACTGCATGCCGCTGGCGATCCCGCTGAGCAACATAAACAGACTGCTGAGCACGAAAGCCTGGGGCGGACTGAACGCCATGCCGAGAATCGAGATCGGCATGAGGAGGGCGCCGGCCAGGATCATCGGTTTATAGCGCCCGGTCACTGACGTGCGGCGTCCGGCGAAATAAGCCCCGATCGGCAAGCCCATGGCCAGCGGCAACAGGTGCAGCGCGGCGCTGTCGGCCCCGGCACCGGTGACGCTCTGGAAGCGCAGCGGCATCAGCACGATCAGCGAGATGGCCTGGAAACTGGTGAAGAAAATCGTGCACCAGCACAGGATCGCGTTGCGGTTGGCGAACAGGTGCATCGGCAGCAACGGCTCCCGCGCCCGGCGTTCATGCCAGACGAACAGCGCCAGCACCAACACCGCACACCCGAGCAGGCCCAGCACTTCGGCGCTGCGCCACGAGTGGCCCTGACCGACTTGGGTGATGCCCAGCAGCAAAGCGGTCAAACCGATGATCATCAGCAAGGTGCCGAGGTAATCGATGATCGGTTTGCGTTGCGGCACGGGCAACCCCACCAGCGTGCGATTGGCCACCAGCCAGGCGCCCAGCCCCAGCGGCAGATTGATCAGAAACACCCAGCGCCAGGACAGGTATTCAGTCATGTAGCCGCCGAGCACCGGACCAGCGACACTGGCCACGGCGTACATGCTGCTGAAATAACCCTGGTAGCGACCGCGCTCCCGGGGCGGGACGATGTCGCCGATGATCGCCTGGCTGACAGAAATCATCCCGCCCGCACCGATGCCTTGAATGATCCGCGCCAGCACCAATTGCTCCATGCTCTGGGCCATGCCGCAGAACAACGAGGCGAGGGTGAACAGCCCCATGCCGAACAGCATCAACTTGCGCCGGCCGTACAGATCGCCGAGCTTGCCGTAGATCGGCACCGCCACGGTCATCGCCACCATGTAGCCGGAAATCACCCAGGCCAGCAGGCTGACGTCCTTGAATTGCGCGGAGATGGCCGGCATTGAGACGGCGACGATGGTTTGGTCCAGTGCACCGAGAAAAATCGCCAGCATCAGGGCGATCAACACGCTGCGAATGGCCGGTTTAGGCGTTTCAGGCTGGTTGAGATTGGTCACGGGTAAAAACCTGCGGGCAATGATTGACCCGCAAGGGCAAGGCGAGCGGGTATGCTCGCCAGTGTAAGTCGGTAGCAGGCTATTCGATAGCCTCGTAAGGAAGCCCGACGTAATTTTCTGCAATAGTTTTTCGACCCGCCTCGGAGTGCACGAAGTAGTCCAGCTCCGAATCGCAGATGCGCTGACTAAAGGCGTCGTGATCATCGAAACGGTGCAGCATCGAAGTCATCCACCAGGAAAACCGTTCGGCTTTCCAGACCCGGCGCAGGCAGATTTCGGAGTACTTTTCCAGAAAATCCAGACGCCCCTCACGGTAAACCTTCAGCAAAATCGTGAACAAGGTGCTGACGTCGCTGGCCGCCAGGTTCAGGCCTTTGGCACCGGTGGGCGGGACGATGTGCGCGGCGTCGCCGACCAGAAACATGCGCCCGTACTGCATCGGTTCGACCACAAAACTGCGCAGCGGCGCGATGCTTTTTTCGATAGACGGCCCGGTCACCAGCGATTCGGCTAACGCAGAGGGCAGACGCAATTTGAGCTCGTCCCAGAAGCGCTGATCTGACCAGTCCTCAACTTTCTCATCCGCCGGCACCTGCAGGTAGTACCGCGTGCGGGTCGCCGAACGCATGCTGCACAGGGCAAAACCGCGCTCGTGGCGGGCGTAGACCAACTCCGCGTGGACCGGCGGCGTATCGGCGAGAATGCCGAGCCAGCCAAACGGATAGACCCGCTCGAAGACCTTCAGGCATTCCGTGGGAATCGACTGCCGCGCCACACCATGGAAGCCGTCGCACCCGGCGATGTAGTCGCAATCGAGGCGATACGTCTCGCCATCCTTCTCGAACGTCACGAACGGTTCTGCGGTTTTCATCCCATGCGGCACGACGTTGGCGGCCTGGTAAATGGTCTGCGCGCCAGCCTCCCGACGAGCGGCCATCAGGTCGCGGGTGACTTCGGTCTGGCCGTAGATCATCACGGTTTTGCCACCGGTCAGTGCTTGCAGATCGATGTGCACCCGACGCCCGTCTAGGGCCAGTTCGAAACCGCCATGGACCAGTCCTTCGGCGTCCATGCGTTGACCCACCCCGGCCTGGCGCAACAGCTCTACCATGCCTTGTTCGAGGACACCGGCGCGGATACGCCCGAGCACATAGTCGGGGGCCTGGCGTTCGAGGATCAGGGTGTCGATTCCGGCGTTATGCAGCAACTGGCCGAGCAGCAAACCAGCGGGACCGGCGCCAATGATGGCGATTTGGGTTTTCAGCATTTTCATTGTTTTTATGACTCGCAAGCTTCACGCGACCACGGCCGGTGAATGATTTTTATGGATCGAGTGCTTGCATTTTTCTCTTGCGGGTCTGTCAATTGAAGGTGAAAACTGAGCCGATACCTGTACATTCTGCCAATCGGTGCGATTATCGCCCGTAACCCTTTGAGGCCTGGATTGAAGTGATGAACAAGCCTGACCTGCCTTCGATTCCAGTGTTCAAGCTCTACGGTGAAAGCCTGGACTGGCCGACCCCCGACTTGCTGCACTGTGAAACCATTTCCAAACGCAGCCGCGAACACCAATGGGAAATCAAACCCCACCGTCATGCTGATTTATGCCAGTTGCTCTTCGTTTTCAAAGGTCAGGCAGAGCTTGAAATCGAAGGCAAACAGACGCAACTGACTGAGCCGGCCATCCTGATCCTGCCGCCGTTATCGGTGCATGGTTATCGGTTTTCCGAGGACGTCGAAGGGTTCGTCGTGACCCTCGCCGCGCCGCTGGTTGCCCATCTCCAGGCGCAACTGGGCAACTCGGTTAGCGCACTGGCCCAGGCCGAAAGTTACCCGGCGGGCAAGGAAAGCGACTACCTCAATAGCCTGTTTTCGGCGCTGCAAGACGAATACACCGGCCACCAGCCCGCGCGCGAGATGCTCATGCATTCGCTGGTCAGCGTGATCATGGTGTGGGTCAGCCGTCAGGTGATTTCGCGCCGCGCTGCCAGTCAGCGTCCGCAACGGGCCCGGGAATACCTCAACGGATTTATCCAGTTGGTGGAGGAGACGTATCGTCAGCACGTCAAGGTCGAGGATCTGGCGCATCGGCTGGGGATTTCCGTGTCCCACCTCAATGGCACCTGCCGTGAGCTGGCGGGGCAACCGGCGTTGCAGATCATGCACGAGCGTCAGTTGCTGGAGGCCAAGCGCTTGCTGACCTATACCAGCATGACCATTTACGAAATGTCTGACGTGTTGGGGTTTTCCGATCCGACCAACTTCACGCGCCTGTTCCGACGCCGGGTGGGGATCTCGCCCAAGGCGTTTCGCGACCGCTTGAAGGCCGATCAGGACAACGAGGCCTGACCGCCTTCGTTACCGAAGGGCGTTGAGGGTCGCGTTGTGGGGAATGCAATGCTCGTAATTACAACTCGCGGTTTCACGGGGCAGTTGTCGCAACTGCTCGACACGCCAGGCGGCGGTGCCATACAGCGCCAACGTCGCCGCGCAGGTGATGAAAATGGCGAGGTATCTTCTTGTTTTGATGTTCATGGCGTTGACCTCTGAACGAATACCCTTAGGTACTCCTTTCAGCATAGGTCAGCGCGGGTGAGATGCCAGTCACACGTCCAGCGCATGTAACCCGCCATTCAGAACACTGATGAACCCTGTGGGAGCGAGCTTGCTCGCGATAGCGGGCTGTCAGTCGGCATCATTGTTGGATGTGACGACGCCATCGCAGGCAAGCCAGCTCCCACAGGGGAAGTGTTTACAAGCCGATATCCCACGTCGGTTCTTCGGGGAATCTGAGCACCAGAAAATCCAGCATGCTGCGCAGCGCCGCCGGCATGTGTTTGCGTGAGGCGTACACCGCGTACACGCTCATCTGCCGTGGCTCGGCCTGGGGCAGCAGGCGAATCAGCTCACCGTTGTGGATATGCACACCCGCCTGATAACTGGGCAGCATCGCCACGCCGGCCCCGGCGATGGTTGCGCGCAGCAGCGTACTGGCCTCGTTGGCGCTGATGTTGCCCTGCACCGGCACCGACACCGGCTCGCCGTCTTCCTCGAAATGCCAGAGACTTTTACCGAAGTAGGAATGGGTCAGGCAGTTGTGCTGGCTCAGGTCCTCGACCCGTTGCGGCGTCGGGTGTTCGCGCAGGTAAGCGGGGGAGGCGCAGATCACCGAGCGGCAGACCGTCAGCCGCCGGGCGATCAGGTTCGGGTCCAGGTCGTTGCTGGTGCGGATCGCCAGGTCGATGCGTTCATCCACCAGGTTCACCGTGCGGTCGAGCATCTGCATGTCGATGCTGACACCGGGATAGCGTTTGACGTAAGCCGCCATGGCATCCGCCAGTTGCGCCTGGCCGAACGAGGTGCTGACGCTGATGCGCAGCAGGCCGCGTGGCGCCTCATCCGGCTCGCTGACGGCGGCTTGCATGTCGGTGGACAGGTCGAGCATCTGCCGACAGCGAGGCAGGATTTCGCTGCCGGCGGCGGTCAGGCTCAATTTGCGCGTGGTGCGGTGCATCAGGCGTGCGCCGACCCAATCTTCCAGCTCTGCCAGATAACGCGAAACCACCGGCCGTGACAGGTCCAGATGATCGGCGGCGGCCGATTGGCTGCCGAGGTCGACCACTGAGACGAACACCCGCATTGCTTGTAGACGATCCATGATTTGCCCGCTTTCAGAAACAAACTATGTTCAAGCATCGCATTTTTTGTACTGAGTCAGGCAACTAAGCTCTGTCCCATCGCCAAACACGGCATTCGGACCACGGAGCAACAGATGATCGGCCTCACCTCTCTCAAGCGCATTTTGCTGGCCACCGCCACCCTCGGCTTCGCAGCCCATGCCGCGGCGGCATCGACCCTGACCCTGGACGTTTACAACCCGGGCGACAAAGCGATCTTCCCGGTGACCTCGGTGCTGGTCAGCGGCGAGAAAGAAGCGATTCTGGTGGACGCGCAATTCGGCAAATCCCAGGCCGAACAGGTGGTCGAAAAGATCCGCGCCAGCGGCAAGCAACTGACCACCATCTACATCAGCCACGGTGACCCGGATTACTACTTCGGCCTCGACACCCTGACCGCTGCGTTCCCCGACGCCAAAGTGCTCGCCTCGCAGCCAACCGTTGATCACATCAAGCACACCGTCGACGGCAAACTGGCGTTCTGGGGGCCGAAGATGGGTACCGACGTGCCGGCCAAAACCATCGTGCCAGGCGTACTCAAGGGCGACAGCCTGATGCTGGAAGGGCAGAAGTTGCAGGTGGTGGGCCTGGACGGCAAGCAGCCGGACCGGACCTTTGTATGGATCCCGTCGATCAAGGCAGTGGTCGGTGGCGTGGTCGTCGCAGAAAACATCCACGTGTGGATGGCCGATACCCAAACCGCGCAATCCCACGCCGATTGGTTGGCTACGCTGCACTCCATCGAAACCCTGAAACCGAAAACCATCGTGCCGGGTCATTACCTGGGTCAGAGTGCCCGTTCACTGGCCGCCGTGCAGTTCACCGCCGATTACATCAAGGCCTTCGACGAAGAAACCCCCAAGGCCAAAGACGCCGCCGCGCTGATCGCCGCGATGAAAAAACGCTTCCCGGCAGTGGGCGAAGTGAGCTCGCTGGAGCTGAGCGCCAAAGTCGCCAAGGGCGAGATGAAGTGGGGTGAGTGAGTTGATGTAACCGCAGGATACCTGTGGCGAGGGAGCTTGCTCCCGCTCGGCTGCGAAGCAGTCGCAAAATCTGAGAATGCGGTGTGGCTGACTCAGCGCCAGGGAGCGCTTCGCGCTCCAGCGGGAGCAAGCTCCCTCGCCACAATGATGGGTGCCAAACGAATACACGTATACCCAAGCCAACTGGAGAACGTCATGAGCAAAATCGCAATCATCGGTGCCACCGGCCGTGCCGGCAGCCAACTGCTGGACGAAGCCCTGCGTCGTGGTCACAGCGTCACGGCCATCGCCCGTGACACCTCGAAGATCACCCCGCGTGCTGGCGTGGTCGCCAGGAACGTTGATGCCCTTGACGCCGAAGCGTTGCAAGCGGCCGTCGCGGGTCATGACGTGGTGATCAGCGCGGCGCACTTTTCGACCCTTCCCGCCAGCGCCGTGGTCGGGCCGGTGAAAAGGGCCGGGGTGAAACGTCTGCTGGTGGTGGGCGGTGCGGGTTCGTTGTTGCTGCCGGACGGCACTCGCGTCATCGACAGCAAGGGCTTCCCGGACGAGTACAAGGCAGAGGCCGGTGCCGGGGCTTTGTTTCTGGAGAACCTGCGTCAGGAACAGGATCTGGACTGGGCCTTTCTGTCGCCGTCGGCAGAGTTTGTCGAAGGTGAGCGCACGGGTTCGTTTCGGGTTGGGAAGGATGATTTACTGGTGAGCAGTGCAGGGCGGAGCTGGATCACGTTCGCCGATTATGCGATTGCGCTGATTGATGAAGTCGAAGCGCCGAAGCACTCCCGGCAGCGGTTCACCGTCGGGTATTGATCCCCTCTCACTGATCGTTCCCACGCTCTGCGTGGGAATGCAGCCCGTGACGCTCCGCGTCACTGGACGCGGAGCGTCCCTAGAGGCATTCCCACGCGGAGCATGGGAACGATCGGCGTGTCAGGCTTTCGGGGCTCAGCGACTCTGAGCCTGCTCCACCAACCACCCCATCAACTCGCGCAACTTCGGCGAAGGCCCGGGTTTTTCCGGGAACACCAGGTAATACGCCAACCCCGTTTTCACCTTCAATTCAAACGGCATGACCAGCCTTCCAGCGCTCAGGTCATCGCCGATCAACGACCAATCCCCAATCGCCACACCGGTCCCCTGGGACGCCATCGACATCGCCAGGTCCAGGGTTTCGAAATGCTGACCCTTGCCGACATTGCTCAAGCGAATATTGGCGCTGGCCAGCCAGGCTTTCCAGTCGCGCTCGTCGCGGGTCGGATGCAACAGCATGTGTTGTTCCAGATCCTCCGGCGCCTGCAACGGCACCGGCCCTTCGAGATACGGCCGGGAGCAAACCGGCGTCAGTTGCTCATCGAAAAGCCGATGGGACGTCAGTGACGTCTCCGGCGGTACGCCATAAATCACCGCCGCATCGAACTGCTCGCGATGAAAATCCACGCCGTGTTTCACCGTGGTGGTCAATTCCACCGGCACATCCGGACGCTCCCGTTGCCACTGCACCAGGCGCGGCAACAACCAGCGCATTACGCACGTCGGCGCCTTGAGTTGCAGGGTTTTGCGTTTCTCGCCGATCTGCTCAACCGCCTCGTCGATCAAGCCGAAAATCTGCTGGACCCGTGGCAGCCATTCGCGTCCTTCGGCCGTCAGGTCGAGGCCGCGGGCCTGGCGGATAAACAGTTCATAACCCAGATGTTCTTCCAGCCCGGCGATCTGCCGACTCACCGCGCCCTGGGTGATGTACAGCTGTTCAGCGGCCCGGGTGAAGTTGCAGCACTGCGCGGTGATCAGAAAAGTGTGCAGCGCCGGCAGGGGAGGCAATCGTTTCATGGGGATCCAAGGTATGACGTGAGGACATGGCTAGTATGACTTTTTATCCATTGTTGCGGCTATGTGTCGCCCGTTCCAATGAGGCCATCCCTGGACCTGCCCACGCATCATAAACACTGCGCAGGCCCGGCGTCTCAAACGAACAAAAAGGGCAAAGACATGGCGACGTGCGGCGAAGTATTGGTCAAGTTACTCGAAGATTACGGGGTCGAGCAGGTGTTCGGCATTCCTGGGGTTCATACCGTGGAGCTGTATCGCGGGCTGGCCCGTTCGAGCATCAACCACGTCACGCCGCGTCACGAACAGGGCGCCGGTTTCATGGCCGACGGTTATGCGCGCACCAGCGGCAAACCGGGTGTGTGCTTCATCATCACCGGCCCAGGCATGACCAACATCACCACCGCCATGGGCCAGGCCTACGCTGATTCGATCCCGATGCTGGTGATCTCCAGCGTGCAATCGCGCAGCCAGTTGGGCGGCGGTCGCGGCAAGCTCCACGAACTGCCGAACCAGAGCGCTTTGGTCGGCGGCGTGGCGGCGTTCTCTCACACTTTGATGTCGGCGGCTGAATTGCCGGCCGTGTTGGCCCGCGCCTTCGCGCTGTTCCAGGCCGGTCGTCCGCGTCCGGTGCACATCGAAATTCCGTTGGACGTGCTGGTCGAAGAAGCTGACGACTTGCTCGCCAGCCTTCCCGTGAACATCGACCGCGCCGGTGCTTCGCCGAGTGCGATCAGCCGCATGACCGCGCTGCTGGCCGGTGCCAAACGTCCACTGATTCTTGCCGGTGGCGGTGCCATCGATGCGGCCGCGGAGCTGACGGAACTGGCCGAGCTGCTGGACGCGCCAGTGGCCCTGACCATCAATGCCAAAGGCATGCTCGAATCCAATCACCCGTTGCTGATCGGCTCGACCCAAAGCCTGGTCGCCACCCGTGCCTTGGTCGCCGAGGCCGATGTGGTATTGGCCATCGGCACCGAACTGGCCGAGACCGATTACGACGTCACGTTCGCCGGCGGCTTCGAAATTCCCGGCGTGCTGCTGCGTGTGGACATCGACCCTGACCAGACCGTGCGCAACTACCCGCCGAAAGTCGCCTTGGTGGCTGACTCGCGCAACGCCGCGCAAGCCTTGCTCAGCGAGCTGTCCAAACATTCGCTGGCCGAGCGCCGCAACGATTGGGGTCAGGTCCGTGCTGCCCGTCTGCGCGAAGACCTCGCCGCCACTTGGGATGCGCCGGCCCTGGCCCAGACCCGCTTCCTCGAAACTGTCCTGCACGAATTGCCGGACGCGGTCTTCGTCGGCGACTCGACCCAACCGGTGTACACCGGCAACCTGACCTTCAACCCGGAACGCCCGCGTCGCTGGTTCAACTCGTCCACCGGTTACGGCACCCTCGGTTACGCCTTGCCGGCGGCGATTGGCGCCTGGCTCGGTGGCAGCGTTGAAGGCGGCGCGCGTCCTCCGGTGGTGTGCCTGATCGGTGACGGCGGCCTGCAATTCACCCTGCCGGAACTGGCCAGCGCGGTTGAAGCGCGCACCCCGGTGATTGTTCTGCTGTGGAATAACCAGGGCTACGAAGAGATCAAGAAGTACATGGTCAACCGCGCCATCGAGCCGGTGGGCGTGGACATCTACACCCCAGACTTCATCGGTGTGGCCAAGGCGTTGGGCTGTGCTGCCGAAGCGGTCAACGGTGTCGAGCAACTGCGCAGTGCCTTGCGCACCGCCGCTGATCGTCAGGGCCCGACCCTGATTGAAATCGATCAGACTTCGTGGATGAAGGCGGTGTCGAAATGAACTTTCCGACGACTCTGGACGGCCTTTATATCAATGGCCAATGGTCGGCGGGCAACGAACACTTGCGCGTGATCAACCCGGCGACTGAAGCCCTGTTGACCACCGTGAATGGCGGCGATGGACAAGCCGTCGATCAAGCGGTCACCGCCGCCACCAAGGCTTTCGGCGACTGGTCGAAAACCACCGGCACCGAGCGCGGCGCGATCCTGCGCCAGATCGCTGCGGGTGTTCAGGCCGGTCGTGACCACTTGATGCAGTTGCAGTCGAGCAACAACGGCAAGCCGCTGTTCGAAGCCGCCATCGACGTCGATGACGTGATCGCCACGTTCGAGTATTACGCAGGTCTCGCCGAAGGCCTCGATGCCAGACAAGACAGCAACGTCGAGCTGCCGACCGACGATTTCAGCGCTCGTTTGCGCCGTGAACCGTGCGGCGTGGTCGGCCTGATCGTGCCGTGGAATTTCCCGATGGTCACCACCGCCTGGAAACTTGCCCCGGCCCTGGCAGCCGGTTGCTGCGTGGTGCTCAAGCCTTCCGAAGTCACGCCGCTGCCAGAGCTGGAACTGGCAACGATCATTGCCGAGGCTGGCTTGCCCGCCGGTGTGTTCAACGTCGTCTGTGGCACGGGCCTGGCCGTCGGTGCGCCACTGTCGGCTGACCCGCGCATCGCCAAAATCTCCTTCACCGGCAGCAACGCGGTCGGTGTGCAGGTCATGCAACGCGCGGCGGAAACCGTCAAAGGCGTGAGCCTGGAGCTGGGCGGCAAATCCTCGCTGCTGGTGTTGGCTGATGCCGACATCGGGTTGGCCGTGGAAGTGGCCTGTGGCGGCGGTTTCTTCAACGCCGGGCAGATGTGTTCGGCCACCAGCCGCGTGTTGGTCGCTGATGAACTGGCGGATGAATTCCTCCTTCGTTTGAAGGCCCGCGCCGAAGCCATTCGCGTCGCCGACCCGTTCGACCCGAACGTGGAAATGGGCGCGCTGGTCAATCAGGCGCAATACCAGCGGGTGCTGGGCCACATCGATCGTGGTTTGAGCGCGGGCGCCAAGCTGATTTGCGGCGGCAACCGTCCGGCAGACCTGTCGCGCGGTTATTTTTTGCAGCCGACGATTTTCACCGAAGTGCCCCTCGACAGTGCGTTGTGGTGTGAAGAGATTTTCGGGCCGGTGATCTGCGTGCGCAGTTTTGCCTCCGAAGCCGAGGCGATTGCCCTGGCCAACGACAGCCAGTTCGGTCTGGTGGCCAGCGTGGTGACACGCGACGCCGAGGCGGCGGATCGGGTCGCCAACGCCTTGCAGGCGGGGCTGGTGTGGATCAACGCGCCGCAGGTGATCTTTCCGCAGACCGCCTGGGGTGGCTACAAACAGAGCAGCATCGGCCGCGAATTGGGGCCGTGGGGTTTGCAGGCTTTCCAGGAAATCAAACACGTGATTCGAGCGGTCTGACGGCTCGAAAAGGGTCAGCGCATGCCTCGCGATGAGGCATGCGCTGGCGTCATGGCTTCAATGAGTTTTTATCGATAGTCAGGTGTTTTACACGACTTCAGGATGAACCCGCTGGTTCAGCCAAACCCCCGAAAATACGAGGGATAACGCTGATCCGGGCGCGCGGATGCAACAGTTTCGACCTGCCTTATACCTACAAAAACAAAGGGAGTCCGTAATGGGCGAGCATGATCTGAACAGACGTCAATTCATCAAAACCGTGGGCGTGGCCTCGGTGGCAGCGGCGGCCATGAGCCTGCCCTTCGTAAAGGCCAATGCCAGCGACACGCGCTTTCAGGGCAAGACCCTGCGCTTGCTGACCTGGTCCGATGACACCGGCCTCGCTGCACTGCGAAATATCGCAGCCACCTTCGAAGACAAGTACGGCTGCAAGGTCATCGCTGACCGCACCGGCAGTACGTCGGAAATGGTTGCGAAACTCAAGGCAGCTGGTGATCGTCCGCAGTACGACATCATCACCCTGGCTGGCGTCGGCGCTGAAGGCCTGGCCGCGGCCAACCTGCTGGAAAAACCCGACCTCAACCGCATTCCCAACCTGGTCGACGTACCAGAGAAATACCGCACCGGCGCCAATGGCCACGGCATCGGTTACTTGCTCTGGTGCAACAGCCTCGTCTACAGCACCCGCACCATCAAGGAAGCACCGGACAGTTACGCCGCCCTGTGGGACGCCGAGCTGTCGCCGAACATCTTCCTGCCGCCGCCGAACTGGACCGAAGCGATGGACCTGATCATCATCGCCGCCAAACTGGCCGGTGGTGACGAGCACAATATCGAGCCGGGCTTCAAGAAACTCGCCGAGCTGAAAGATCGTGTGGTGACCCTGGGTGAAAACCCGAACCAGATCGCCGAACTGTTCCGCACCGGTTCCCTGGACATGGGCGGCCTGTACGCGCCGGCCTTCTTCCCGAAACAGATTCGCGATCCGGCCTACGGCCTGGGCGCCACGTTCGGCATGAAGGAAGGTTTTTACACCGACCTGATGCTCTCGGTAATGCCGAAGAATCGTCCGGGCGATACCGACCTGGTCTACGCCTTCATCAACCACTCTCTGGACCCGCTGGTGCAGGGCAAGATGGCTGAGGATATCTACAACGGCCCGGTCAACGCCAAGGCGATCATCTCCGCCGAAGCGCGCAAGAGCCCGTACATCCTCACGCCGGAGCAGATTGCCGAGAAAGCGATCATGCACGACAACGCCTTCCTGGCCTCTGTGCATGACCAATGGATTCGTCGTTACACGGAAATCTTTTCTTCCTGATCGAGTGGCGAACACAAGTCTCGCGAACACCGCAAAACCCTGTGGGAGCGGGCTTGCCCGCGATGAGGGCTGTCCTGTCAACAAGATGTGACTGACAGACCGCCATCGCTGGCAAGCCAGCTCCCACAGGAAGCTCGGTGGTTTTGAGGGCTGTGTTTGCCAGCTGCTTTCCATTGACGAGACCCTTGCTATGGAACACCAACCTCTGACTCATCCGGTCGCCGCCGCTCCATCGCGCGCCAACCGGGGTGTTTCGCCGACGGCGCGTGCCTGGTTTTTCCTCACGCCGTCGATGCTGTTTCTGGGCGTGCTGATTGCCGCCAGTCTGCTGGTCCTGCGCATGAGCGTCGGCACCAAAGGCGCGGAATGGACCGGGTTCAGCCTGGCCAGTTACGCCCAATTGCTGGAACCCTATTACCTCAAGTCCTTGCTGCTGACCCTGCGCCTGGCGCTGATCAGCGCGGTGATCGCGGTGGTGCTGGCGATCCCGGTGGCCTACACCATGTCGCGGCTGACCTCACCGTTTGTACGACGGATCTTCCTCGCGGCGGTGCTGCTGCCGTTGCTGGTCAACCTGCTGCTGCAAAGCTACGGCTGGCTGGTGATTCTCGGCCCGGGCGGGATGCTCAATCAGGCGCTGATGGGCCTGGGCCTGATCAAGCGCCCGATCATGCTGCTCTACAACCAAAACGGCGTATTGATGGGCCTGGTGCAAACAGCGTTCCCGTTGGCCGTGCTGCCGATTGCCAGCGCCATGCGCGGCGTTGCGCGTACGTATGAAGAAGCCGCCGCTACCCTGGGCGCGAGTCGCTTCCAGGTGTTCCGCCAGGTGGTGCTGCCAATGAGCATGCCGGGGATCATCACCGGTGCGACGTTGGTGTTTGCCTACAACGCCAGCAGCTTCGTGGTGCCGTTGCTGCTCGGTGGCCGCCGCGTGCCGATGCTGGCGGTGATGGTGCATGACCAGATCGCCCCGCTGATGAACTGGCCCGCCGCGTCCGCTGCCGGCGTGGTGCTGATCGTCACCACCCTCGCGATCATGACCTTGTCCGAATTCATCACTGGCCGTCGTCGGCGCATGCTGGAGGCTTCGCAATGAGCACGTTGACCAAGAAACGTTATGGCCTGCTGCCCGGCGAGACCGGCAAGTTTGCCGGCATCCTCTCAGGCTTCATCCTGCTGCTGGCGGTGTTGCCGATCCTGACCATGATCGTCATGTCGTTCAGCGGTGCGTCGAACCTCGACTTCCCGCCGAGCAGCTACAGCCTGCAATGGTACAAGGCGGCCTGGCACACCTTCGTGTCGCCTGATTCCAGTGATGTGCTGAGCCTGGGCAAAGCCATGACCACCAGCCTGATGGTGGCGTGCCTGACCATGGTCTTCGCCACGATTGTGGCGGTGCCGGCGGCCTACGCGCTGACCCGTTGCGAGTTCCGTGGCAAAGCCGTGGCGCTGCAACTGATGTCGCTGCCGTTGGTGTTTCCGATGGTGGTATTGGGCCTGGCATTGCTGCTGGTGTTCGACAGCCTGCCGTTCCAGATGACCACGTCGCGGCTGGTGATTGCCCACGTGATTCTGGCGTTGCCGTTCGTGGTGAAGAACTGCACCGCGGCGATGCTCTCCATCGGCAGCGAAGTCGAAGAGGCCGCGCAAATGCTCGGTGCTTCACCGCTGCGGGCGATTATTGATGTGGTGGTGCCGTTGATGAAGTCGGGGATTCTGGCGGGCATGCTGCTGGCGTTCATCGTTTCGTTCAACGAATTCACCGTGACCTATTTCCTCTACACCATCGACGTCATGACCGTGCCGATCTGGATGTACAGCCGCACCGTGTCATCGCTCGACCCCACCGTATTTTCGTTTGCCGTGCTGATCGTGCTGATCGACTTCGTCCTGATCTGGGCGCTGGAGAAGCTGGTCGGTGAAGGTGGCGTTTCGTTCTGATTTCTTGAGGTGATTCATATGTCTGGTCTGATTCTGGAAAACGTCGAGAAACATTACGGCTCGGCCTGCGCGGTAAAGGATGTAAACCTGCATTTGCCGGAAGGCAAACTGGTGTGTTTTCTCGGCCCGTCGGGCTGCGGTAAAACCACCTTGCTGCGAATGATCGCCGGGCTCGAAACCCTGAGCGGTGGCGAGATTCGCCTGGACGGTGAAGACATCGGCCATACGCCGGCGCATCAGCGCAATTTCGGCATGGTGTTCCAGTCGTTGGCGCTGTTTCCGCACATGACGGTGGGGGAGAACATCGCCTACCCGCTGAAACTGCGTGGCGTCAGCAAAGCTGATCAGCAAGCGCGGGTGGTGGAGTTGCTGGAGCTGATTCAGCTGCAGGAAATGATTGATCGCCCGGTGGCCAAACTCTCCGGCGGTCAACGCCAGCGCGTGGCGATTGCCCGGGCGATTGCCAATCACCCGAAAATTCTGCTGCTCGACGAACCGCTGTCGGCGCTCGACGCCAAGCTGCGCGAGTCGATGCAGGTGGAAATCCGTCAGCTGCAACAGCGCCTGAACATCACCACGATCATGGTGACCCACGATCAGCGCGAGGCGATGACCATGGCCGATATCGTGGTGGTGTTGGGTGAGCATCGGGTGCAGCAAGTGGGCACGCCGATTGAAATCTACCGGCACCCGGCCAACGAATTTGTCGCGGACTTCATCGGCTCGGGCAACATCTTCCCGGCCACTGCGCTGGGCAACGGCAAGATTGGATTGCCGGGTGGCGATGCGCTGGAAGTGCCGATCTGCAGCAGCATTGTGGTCGGTGAGAAAGTGAAAATGCTGATTCGTCCTGAGGACCTGCAACTGTCGCATCCGCAGGCAACGGCGGGGAACCGATTGCTCGGTACGGTGACGTTTGTGCGTGATATCGGCGCGACGATTGAAACGACGGTGGAGTGTTCCGGGGTGTCGTTTACGGCGTTGAGCACGCCGTGTCAGGGGTTTGGGTTGAGCATTGGCAATCCGGTGTCGGTGACCTTGCCGGCCGAGGCGTGCCGCGTGCTTGGCGCCTGACTTTAGAGCCTTGCTGGATTTTCTGGCCTCATCGCTGGCAAGCCAGCTCCCACAGGGTTCATGGGTGTTCACGTAATTTGTGATTACCCACAATCCCTGTGGGAGCTGGCTTGCCAGCGATGGCGTCATCCGCAACTCCACGGAATCCGGATCAGACGGACAACCGCAACCGCGCCAAATCCCGCAGCGGCGGCGCCCCGAACAACCGGCTGTACTCCCGGCTGAATTGCGAAGGGCTTTCATACCCCACCCGATACCCCGCCGCCGAAGCTTCCAGCCCTTCAGCCAACATCAGCCGCCGCGCTTCCTGCAGTCGCAACTGCTTCTGATACTGCAACGGACTCATCGCTGTCATCGCCTTGAACCGGTGATGCAACGTCGACACGCTCAGGTTCACTTCCTTCGCCAGATCATCGATGCGCAGCGGTTGCTCATAGTTGCCGTTGAGCCACTTGATTGCCTGGCTGATGCGGTGGCTCTGGCTATTGGCGATCGCGATTTCATATAGCCGATGCCCCTGCTGACTGCGCAACAACCGATAAAGAATCTCCCGACGAATCAGCGGCGCGAGCATGGCGATGTCTTTCGGGGTTTCCAGCAACCGGGCCAGACGCAACACTGCGTCGAGCATTGCCGTATCGATCCGTTCGACATACAAGCCGCGCCCCGTCGGCCGGGTGGGCACGCCCAAGGGGCCGGCATCGGCAATCAGCGCGGTGATTTCCGCTGGATCAATGTCCAGTCGCACGGCGAGGATCGGCTCTTCAGACGTGACATTCACCACGCGCCCGCTCAACGGCATCGAGACCGAGACCACCAGGTAATTCAGTGGGTCGTAATTGAAGAATTCGTCGGCCAGCCGAACCTCTTTGCGCCCCTGAGCCATGATGCACAACGCCGGTTGGGCCAGCACCGGGGCAAAGTCATGGGACTTGCTGTGCCTGGACATGAACAGCGAGCCGACGGCAGTCGCATAATTGCCATCGTCCGTAGTGTTGCGACGGATGATGGCAGCGAGTTCAGCGCGCTGTTTCTCCATGTCGGCATCCAGCGGGGCTTGAAAGTGATCGAACGACGACATGCCGGGCATCCTCGCTGAGGGGTGGGTAATGAGCCGAGCTTAAGTTTGTGCAAGACGTAGCGGTAGACACATCCTGCCTCAACCTTGCCTGATTCTGCATTGAGTGGATTAACGGTGCCTCTATGGCTGCGCCCGCCAAGGGAAACTTGCTTGATAGCCTTGTTTAATCGGTATGAAGATTTTTACAGGTTGTTACAGGTTATTCGAAACGCCGCGCAGGATTGTGCAAAAAGCCTGCAGGAATCGACTAACCGCGCTTCCACCTGCGCGCTTAACCTTTGATCCTGTCGCAGCCCGTCCCACGGCTGCCACTCGAGTACCTGGGAGGGTTGAACATGTCTACGCAGATCCCCGTCAGTCATATGGCGTTTGTTCGTGCCCGCGCCGGGCGTTCGGCGGAGCTCGGTGTGCGCCTGAGCGCCTTGATCGAGCCGTCCCGCAACGCGCCGGGTTGCCTGAGCTTTTCCCTGCAGCATTCGCAATGCGATCCGGAGTTGTGGCTGGTGTCCGGTTTCTGGACTCACCAGCAAGCGATGACCGCTTATTTCGGCACCCCTGCGATGGAGATTTTCGCCGAGCTGGTGCAGGAGCTGGTGGTTAACAGCCTGGATTTTCATACATTCAAGGATGTATCGGCCGACCAGGCGCTGTGGCAGTCCCGGTCACGGGTACACAAAATGGCGGGTTGAGGGTTTAATGGCTCCATTCTCAATCAGCCAGGATCCGCGACATGGCACGTAAAGCCTTTGATCATTTCGAAGCTGTTTCCGCTGTAGTACCGGGCGAGGGTGGTTACCACGCCGCGATCGCCGTCAAAGCCATCGGTGGCACCGGTGCGCCACGTTTTCACAAAGTGCTTGAAGGGCAAATCTTCAAGACTGCCAACGAGGCTGATCTGGCCGCCGCCAAAGAGCTGACCCGCCTCAAAGACGTCAAAGAAGACGCCGACCTGCTCTGGTAATCACTTGACCGCCCCCGGGCGATACATCTTGAACAATGCCTCTGGCCCCAGCTGAAAGTAATCCGCTGGCCCGCCGCCGCGCAGAATCGGTTCTGCCGCGGCGGTGTCGTACACCCCGTCCTTCAACAGCCACTTGGCGATATGCACGGCGACCACTTCGCCCAGAATCAGCCAGCTCGGCACCACGTTACCGTCCGCCCGCTGCAACTGAATGATCTGCGTGACCTTGCACTCGAAGGACACCGGGCTTTCGGCTACCCGTGGCACTTGAATGATTTTCGAGGCGACCGGGGTCAGGCCGGACAGTTCGAACTCGTTGACCTCGGGCGCGACCATGGCGCAGCTCTGGTTCATCTGCTCGGCCAGCGGGCGGGTGGCGAGGTTCCAGGCGAATTCACCGGTCTGCTCGATGTTGTTCAGGCTGTCTTTGCGGCCGACGCTGGAAAACCCGATGATCGGCGGAATGTAGTTGAAGGCGTTGAAGAAGCTGTAAGGCGCCAGGTTCAAGCGGCCGTTGGCGTCCTGGGAGGAAATCCAGCCGATGGGGCGTGGGCCGACGATGGCGTTGAACGGGTCATGCGGCAAGCCGTGGCCGTTGGCGGGTTCGTAGAAGTGGATGTCGTCGGGCATGAAGGGATTCCTGGGCGTTGTGCGGATGGCGTTCATAGTGCAAGGATGAACCCATATTTTCCAGCGGACGCAATCCCTGTAGGAGCCGGCTTGCTGGCGATGGTATGTCAGCGACATGGGTGTTGGCTGACACACCATCGCCAGCAAGCCGGCTCCTACAGGGATTGTGTTTATTCAATGAAAAGGGGCAGACCCGTTAAGGTCTGCCCCTGTTTTTATTGCGCGGGCTGACTCAGTCCGTCTCGATCCGCGAATGCTTGCGGGTGTCTTTCATGGTGATGTACACCAGCAACGACACGGCAATACACGCCGTCACATACCAGTAGTAACCGGTTTCCATACCAATGCTCTTGAACCACAGCGCGATGTATTCAGCGGTGCCGCCGAAGATCGACACGGTCAGCGCATACGGCAAACCAACACCCAGCGCACGAATCTCGGTCGGGAACAGTTCGGCTTTGACCACCGCGTTGATCGAGGTGTAACCGCTGACGATGATCAGCGCCGCCATGATCAGGAAGAACGCGCCCCACCAGCTCTGAATCGTGTGCAGGGTGGTCAGGATCGGCACGGTGAACAGTGTCCCGAGTACACCGAAGGCAATCAGGATCGGACGACGACCGACTTTATCCGACAGCCCGCCAATGATCGGTTGCAGGCACATGAACAGGAACAGCGTGGCAGCGGAAATGGTGGTGGAGTCGGAGATGCTCATGCCGACGGTGTTCACCAGGTATTTCTGCATGTACGTGGTGTAGGTGTAGAACGCCAGGGTGCCGCCCATGGTCAGGCCGACCACGGTCATCAGTTCCTTGGGGTGGCGCATCAAGGTGCGCATTGCGCTTTCCTTGGCCTTCTCTTTCTTGGTGAACGACTCGGTTTCTTCCATGCCACGACGCAGGTACAGCGCGACCACGGCACACAGCGCGCCGATGGCGAACGGGATGCGCCAGCCCCAGGCGTACAGCTCTTCGGTGGTCAGCACTTGTTGCAGCACGATCAACACCGCCAACGCGATGAGCTGACCCGAAATCAGGGTCACGTACTGGAAGCTGGAGTAGAAGCCGCGACGTTCCTTGGTCGCCATTTCGCTGAGGTAGGTCGCCGAAGTGCCGTACTCGCCACCGACCGACAGGCCTTGCAGCAGGCGGGCGAAAATCAGCAGGATCGGTGCGCCGATGCCAATGGTTTCATAGCCGGGGCTCAGGGCAATCAGCAGCGAGCCGAAACACATCAGATACACCGAAGCCATCAGTGCTTTCTTGCGACCGGCCTTGTCCGCGTACAGACCCATCAGCCAGCCACCGATCGGGCGCATCAGGAAGCCCACGGCGAAGATCGCAGCGGTGTTCAGCAGTTGTGCGGTGGTGTCGCCTTTCGGGAAAAAGGCCTTGGCGAAGTACAGGGAGAAGGCAGCGTAGACGTACCAGTCGTACCACTCGACCATGTTGCCGACCGAGCCGCTGAAGATCGACTTGATGCGACTGGCGGTGGTTCTTTCTTTGGCGGGCACGGCAGCCGACCCAAGGGGCAGGGCGTTGGAGTTATCCATTGAAGGATCCTTCGTTTAATTGTTTTTGTGGAGCGCGTTGAAACGCAGCCTGACTGGGCTATAGCAGGAGGTGTGCCAATCGGAGGAGGGCCGGTTTAGAGGGGGTAGGACGATTTGTTGAGCGGATAGTCGCTCAGGGTTTATATGCGGATGAGCGGATTTCCGCCTATTGATCGTTCCCACGCTCCGCGTGGGAATGCAGCCCGTGACGCTCCGCGTCACTGGACGCGGAGCGTCCCTTGAGGCATTCCCACGCGGAGCGTGGGAACGATCATTCGCCGAAGAACATCTCCCGCGTCAATCCATGCCGCTGCATCTTTTCATTGAAGGTCCGACGCGGCAGTTGCAGTTCTTCAAGCACCGCTTTCACATCGCCTTTATGCCGGGTCAACGCCGATCGCAGGCAATGCGCTTCAAACGCTTCCGCCTGCGCCGCCAGCGACTGCCCGGGATCAATTCCGACCGGTTCCGGCTCACCCAACCCCAGCACCTGCCGCTCAGCAACGTTCGCCAGTTCGCGCACATTGCCCGGCCAGTCGTGGCTCAGCAGATGGCTCAACTGCGGGCCACTCAATGGAGGAAATGTCCGCCCCAAACGCTCGGCGGCATTCTGCGCAAACGATTCGAACAACAACGGAATGTCTTCACGCCGTTCGCGCAAGGGCGGCAGGCGCAATTCAGCCACGTTCAGGCGATACGCCAAATCTTCACGAAACCGCCCGGCCCGCGCCTCATCCAGCAGATCAGGTTTGGTCGCGGCAATGATGCGCAAATCCACGCGAATGCTCTGATTGGAACCCAGTCGCTCAAGCTTCTGCTCCTGCAACACCCGCAGCAATTTCACTTGCTGGGCCAGCGGCATGCTTTCGATTTCATCGAGAAACAGCGTGCCGCCGTCGGCGTATTCGAGCTTGCCGATTCGCTTGCCCGAAGCGCCGGTGAACGCGCCGCTCTCGTGGCCAAACAGCTCAGCCTCGAATAACTGCTCAGGAATCGCCGCGCAATTCAACGCCACAAACGGCTTGTCGGCACGCGGCCCGAAGTCGTGCAGGCAGCGGGCGACCAGCTCTTTGCCGCTGCCGGTTTCACCCCGGATCACCACGTTGACCGGCAGCGCCGCCAGGTCCAGCACCTGCCGACGCAACGTCTGCAAGCCACGGGACACGCCCAGCAGCGTCGCGTCGAGTTTGGCGCGATTGTCCGCCAGCTCATGCAGCGCGCGGTTTTCCAGCACCAGCCGACGCTTGTCCAACGCCCTGCGCAAACTGCTCAGGAGGGTTTCCGGGCTGAAGGGTTTTTCGAGAAAGTCATACGCGCCGTCGCGCATCGCTTCGACCGCCATCGGCACATCACCGTGGCCGGTCAGCAGAATCACTGGCAAGTCGGCATCGCGCCGCTGAACTTCGGCCAGCAGCTCCAGCCCGTTCATGCCGGGCATGCGCACGTCGCTGAGGATCACGCCCGGGAAGTGGCTGGGCAATTGCGCCAGGCACTCATCGGCGCGGCTGAACAGCTGCACCTCAAAACCCGACAGGCTCAGCCATTGTTCAACGGCGCTGCGAATGCTGCTTTCGTCGTCGACCACCATCACTGAGTTCAGCATGGGCCGGGAGCCTCCAGGTCGATGGGCAAGGTCACGGTGAACACCGCGCCATTGTCGTGATTGTCGGCGCTCAAGCGACCGCCCGATTCGTGAACGATGGCAAAGGATACGGCCAAGCCAAGGCCCAGGCCATCACCCACCGGTTTGGTGGTGAAGAACGGATCGAACACGTTCGGCAGATGCTCTTCGGCGATGCCGCCACCGTTGTCGGTAACGGTCAGGCGCCAGAGTTGCTCGTCGGCTTCGAGGCGGATTTCCAGGCGTTTGCAGGGTTTGTCCTGCATCGCGTCCAGCGCATTACGCAGGAGATTGATCAGCACCTGTTCCAGCCGAATCGCGTCGCCGCGCACCCACGCCGGACGCGTCAGGTGCAGCACGGTGCTGACCTGCTCATCACGCAAGCGCGCGTCGAGTAATTGCAGCGATTGGTCCACCACCGCCGCCAAATCCAGTCGTTCGCGTAAGCCACTGGGGCTTTTGCGGGCGAAGGTTTTCAGGTGGCCGGTGAGGGCGGCCATGCGCGTGAGCATGTCGTCCACCGGTTTCAGCGCTTTGTAAGCATCATCGACCCGGCCGTGATCGAGCAGCAGGCGCAACGTCGCGAGTTGCATGCGCTGGGCGGTCAGCGGCTGATTGATTTCGTGGGCGAGGGCGGCGGACATCTGGCCGAGGGCCGCGAGTTTGGCCGATTGCACCAGACCGTCCTGAGCGGTGCGCAGGTCGCGGGTGCGCTCTTCCACCAATTGTTCGAGTTCTTCACGGCTGCGCTGGCGCATCTTGGCCAGACGCCAGCGCTGGTTGAGGAACAGCAACAGAAACACCAGCGCCAGCCACAGCCCGGCAGCGGCGAGCGCGGCGTTGCGGCTGTCTTCGAACGCGACTTGCGGGCGGCGCAGCAAGTGCAAGGTCCAGCCTTCCGTGGTCAGCGGCAGGGATTCCCACAGGTAATTCGCCGTGCCGTCAGGACCGACGACGCGGGTCAGATCACTGTTATCGTCGAAGCGCTGCAACGATTGATAATCCAGCGGTGTCAGCGGTTGTTTGTCGTATTGGCGGGTGACCTTGAGCTCGGCATGATCGCTGTCGTTCAAGGGTTTCAACAGGCGATAGCGCCAGCCCGGCTGGTTGGCGATGAAGATGATTCCACGTGCATCGCTGACCAGCAGCGTGTCGCTGCCTTGACGCCATTCGCGTTCCAGTTCTGGAAACTCGAGCTTGACCACCATCGCGCCGAGGAACTCGCCGCTGTCGCTGGTCACCGCGCTGGACAGGAAATACCCCGGAATGCCGCTGGTGACGCCCACGGCATAAAAGCGCCCGGTGCCTTGGGTGCGGGTCTGGCTGAAATAGGGGCGAAAACCGTAGTTGTGGCCGACGTAACTGCTGGGCAAACGCCAATTGCTGGCGGCCACGGCCAGGCCGGTGCGGTCGAGCAGTTCCAGGGTCGAGGACTGCGCAGCGCCGTTGATTTTTTCCAGTTTGCGGTTCAGCGCAAGCTGCTGTTCGGGGCCCACTTCACCGTTCAGCGCGCCGCGCAACTCCGGGTCCAGCGCCAGCACGGCGGGGAGGGCGCGGTAGCGATCAATCAGGGTGTGCAGGGAATTGGCGTAGAGCGCCAATTGCTGATTGGCACGCGCGGCGTCTTCGACCAGCGCTTGGCGTTCGGTGTGACGCAGGGCAAAACCGGCAGCCAGTGCGGCTCCAGCTAAGATAAAGATTGTGTATAGAGTTATGCGCAAAGAGCGAGAAGACTCAAACATGCCGGGGATTACACAAGTCTGCGGAGGGCGCGAACCATATCACGACGAAGTCGAGCATTCCCATGCTGAAATCCACCACCTTCGACATAGATATGCAAGGCAAATAAAAAAGGCGGCAAGAGCATAGCTCCTGCCGCCTTTTTATTAGTTAGCCAAAGCGCTTATTGCACTTCAATCGCCAGGCTTTCACTGATCTTTTGCTGCCAGATGGCAGGACCGGTGATGTGTACCGACTCGCCTTTGCTGTCGACAGCAACCGTCACAGGCATGTCTTTGACGTCGAACTCGTAGATCGCTTCCATGCCCAGTTCGGCGAAAGCCACCACGCGGGATTTCTTGATGGCTTGCGCCACCAGGTAAGCCGCGCCGCCCACTGCCATCAGGTAAACGGCTTTGTGGTCCTTGATCGCTTCGATCGCGGTCGGGCCGCGCTCGGATTTGCCGATCATGCCCAACAGGCCGGTTTGCTCGAGGATCTGACGGGTGAACTTGTCCATCCGCGTCGCGGTAGTCGGACCGGCAGGGCCAACCACTTCTTCGCGCACCGGATCAACCGGGCCGACGTAGTAGATGAAGCGACCTTTCAGGTCCACCGGCAAGGTTTCACCCTTGTTCAGCATCTCGACCATGCGCTTGTGCGCAGCATCGCGACCGGTGAGCATTTTGCCGTTGAGCAGGACGGTTTCGCCCGGCTTCCAGCTCTGCACGTCTTCCGGGGTCAGCGTGTCGAGGTTGACGCGACGGGCCGACGGACCGGCTTCCCAGACGATTTCCGGATAGGCGTCCAACGGTGGCGCTTCCAGCGAAGCCGGGCCGGAACCGTCAAGCACGAAGTGGGCGTGACGGGTGGCGGCGCAGTTCGGGATCATGCACACCGGCAACGAAGCGGCGTGGGTCGGGTAATCCATGATCTTCACGTCGAGCACGGTGGTCAGGCCACCGAGGCCCTGGGCGCCGATGCCCAGTTGGTTGACCTTCTCGAACAGCTCCAGACGCATCTCTTCGATACGGTTGGACGGGCCGCGCTTCTTCAGCTCGTGGATGTCGATGGATTCCATCAACACTTCTTTGGCCATGACAGCGGCTTTCTCGGCGGTGCCGCCGATGCCGATGCCGAGCATGCCCGGTGGGCACCAGCCGGCGCCCATGGTCGGAACGGTCTTCAATACCCAGTCGACGATCGAGTCGGACGGGTTGAGCATGGCCATTTTCGACTTGTTTTCGGAACCGCCGCCCTTGGCCGCCACGTCCACTTCCACGGTGTTACCCGGAACGATGGAGTAGTGGATAACGGCCGGGGTGTTGTCCTTGGTGTTTTTGCGAGCGCCCGCCGGGTCGGCGAGGATCGAGGCACGCAGGACGTTTTCCGGCAGGTTGTAAGCCCGGCGCACGCCTTCGTTGATCATGTCGTCCAGGCCCATGGTGGCGCCATCCCAACGCACGTCCATGCCTACGCGCACGAACACGGTAACGATGCCGGTGTCTTGGCAGATCGGGCGGTGGCCGGTGGCGCACATGCGCGAGTTGATCAGGATTTGTGCCATCGAATCACGAGCTGCCGGCGATTCTTCGCGCAGGTAGGCCTCGTGCATCGCCTGGATGAAGTCAACGGGGTGGTAATAGGAAATGAACTGCAGGGCGTCGGCAACGCTCTGAATCAGGTCGTCTTGCTTGATCACGGTCATGAGTCGCGCTCCTCTAAAATTCGGGAACATTCAATAAGGTGCCTGCGGCTTGGGTGCATCGGTCGGTCGCAAGCACCTTTCAAGGCACGCCGGGCATGCTGGCGCGACGCTAAAAAGGCGCGGCAGTATACCGCGCCTCGGTTCCGGGCACACCCGCCGACAGTCAATCGTTGGTCGCATAACACCACGATCCTTGTAGCAGCTGGCGAAGCCTGCGTTCGGCGGCGAAGCCGTCGTGAGACCGGGCACCTTGGCGTGTCAGACAGACCATGACCACAGGTTTTACGACGGCTTCGCCGCCGAACGCAGGCTTCGCCAGCTGCTACAGGGACCGTGTAAGGAACCAGGATTCACGCGAAAACGGGACATGCTTTTGACGCCAGTTTTCTGCCCCGAAAATTGAATGGTCATTTATCAGACACCCCACTAAAGTGGCATTCGGTCTGTAGAGTAGGACACTCGATCAGCCTCCTTTCGCACGGTGAGTCAACGATTGACCCATAACGCCATCCAACGGCTTTTGCTCAAACGCTTTGCCCTCGCAGCCGGCACCTACGCCCTGGCTTTGGTATTGCTGTGGCTGGCGTTTTTCACCGGGCATTACGATGAACCGCTGGCCAGCGTGGCCATCGGCAGTGCGCTGGTGGTGATCACTCAGGCGACGTTATTCGCGCTGTTTTACAGCGGCTGCAACCTGCGATTTTCCGACCCGAGCCTGACCGAAGCGCAGATCCTGATGGGCCTGGGCTGGCAGACGTGGCTGATTGCCAATCTGGATGAGGCTCGCGGCGCGTTCCTGGTGTTCTACCTGCTGATCATGTTGTTCGGGCTGTTCCATCTTTCGCGTCGTGCGTTTGTGCGCTGCGCGCTGCTGGTGTTTTTCAGTTTCAGCGCGATCACGTTGTGGGAGGGTTACCACTTCGAATTGACCGACCCGGCGCTCGCCGCATTGCAGGTGTGCGTGCTGTTCATCGTGCTGATCTGGCTGGAACTGTATGCCCGTTACGTCCAGGCTTCGCGCCAGCGTATGCGCCAACGACGGTTTGCCTTGCAGGCGCACCAGGACACCCTGCGCGGAATGATGCGCCAGCTCGAAGACCTGGTTGCCACCGACGAACTCACCGGGCTGTTCAATCGCCGGCATTTCCTGCGCCTGGCCTCTCGCGAGCTGAACGCGATGGACGCCGGTGTGGTGCATGGCCTGGCGTTGATCGACCTCGACCACTTCAAACGCATCAACGACGTTCACGGCCACGCCGCGGGCGATCAAGTGCTGCAAGCCTTCGCCGCCGTGGCCATGGCCTGCCTGCGCGAGGGTGACGTACTGGCCCGTTATGGCGGCGAAGAGTTCGTGGTGCTGTTGCCCGACTGCAATGCCGAACGCCTGACGTCCTGTTGTGAGCGGCTGCGCATCGCGTTCACCGATGTCGAACTGATCGGACTCAACGTCGCCCACCTCAGCTTGTCCGCCGGCATGACCTTGCTGGAACTGGGCGATGATCTCGACGACGCCTTGCAACGCGCCGATCAGGCGCTTTACCGCGCCAAGCGTGACGGTCGCAACCGATGCGCGGCGGCGTGGGAGAACGTCGATGCCTGAGTTGCGCGTCGGCGAGCGTCACTGGTTGGTGGCGCCGGGCAGCAACCTGCTCGATGCCCTGAATCAGAACGGCGTGGCCGTGCCTTACAGTTGCCGCGCCGGCAGTTGCCATGCGTGCCTGGTGCAATGCGTTCAAGGCTTACCCAGCGACAGCCGTCCCGATGCCTTGAGCGCCGATCAGCGTCAGCAAGGCTGGCGACTGGCGTGCCAATGCCAAATCATCGAAGACCTGCAGGTGCATACCTTCGATCCGCAAGTCGACGGCCGCCCGGCACAGGTCGCCGCCGTCGATTGGCTGAGCGCCAGCGTGTTGCGTCTGCGTCTGACTCCTGAGCGACCGATGCGCTACAGCGCCGGGCAGCATCTGGTGTTGTGGGCGGGCAAAGTCGCACGGCCTTACTCCTTGGCCAGCCTGCCGGAAGAAGACCGCTTTCTGGAGTTTCACCTCGACTGTCGGCAGCCGGGGGAGTTCAGCGACGCGGCCCGACAGCTGAAAATCGGTGACCCGATCCGCCTCGGCGAACTGCGCGGCGGGGCGCTGCACTACGACCCGGACTGGAACACCCGGCCACTGTGGCTGATGGCCGCCGGCACGGGGTTGGGGCCGTTGTTCGGTGTGCTGCGCGAAGCGTTGCGTCAGGATCACCAAGGCGCCATCCGCGTCATTCACCTGGCCCATGATGCCAGCGAGCACTACCTGTCCAAACCCCTGCAAGCCATGTGCGATGTGCGTGAAAACCTCAGTCTCGAATGCTGGACCCCGGCCGAGTTGCCGCAGGCGTTGGCGCAACTGCGGCTTGTTTCCCGGCAAACACTGGCCTTAGTCTGCGGAGCCCCCGACAGTGTCGACGCCTTCGCCCGGCGTTTGTACCTGGCCGGATTGCCGCGCAACCAACTGCTGGCGGATGTCTTTGTTCCCCGTGGTTGAGCGCTGATTTTGTGGCGAGCGAGCTTGCTCGCGTTGGGCTGCGCAGCGGCCCCAAAATTTTGTGAGCGCTGCGCACTCAAGCGCGAGCAAGCTCGCTCGCCACAGTTGACCTCTCAGATCAGGACTCGCCATGACCGATGCCATCCAGCTTGAACGCGAACGCGGCCTGCTGACCCTGCGCCTGAACCGCCCCGACAAGAAAAACGCCCTGACCCGCGCCATGTACAGCCACCTGGCCGAAGCGCTGAAACAGGCCGACACCGATCCCGAAATCAACGCCGTGCTGATCACCGGCAACGCCGAGTGCTTCACCGCCGGCAACGACATCGCCGACTTCATCCAGCAACCGCCGAACAACCTCGACAGCCCGGTGTTCCACTTCATGCTCAACTTGCTGGAGTGCCGCAAACCGGTGATCGCCGCCGTGGCGGGCGCGGCGGTGGGGATCGGCACGACGATGTTGCTGCATTGCGATCTGGTGTACGTCAGTCGTGATGCGCGGTTGCGCATGCCGTTCGTGAATCTCGGGTTGTGCCCTGAGTTTGGTTCCAGCCTGATCCTGCCGCGACTGCTCGGGCATGCCAAAGCGGCGGAGTTGCTGCTGCTCGGAGAGAGCTTCAGCGGTGAACAAGCCGCTGCTTGGGGCATTGCGACCGAGGCACTGGGCAGTGGCGAAGACGCGTTGGCCAAGGCGCGGGAGATGGCGTTGCGGTTCGAATCGTTGCCGCCGGAAGCGGTGCGGATCAGCAAGCAATTGATGAAAGCCCCGGACCGGGAACAGCTGCGTAAAGTCATAGAGGAAGAGGGCGCGTTGTTCACCCAGCGGTTGCGCTCGCCTGAGGCGATGGCGGCGTTGTCAGCCTTTATCAAACGGCATTGAATAATGCGGTGACTGGGCCGGCCCCTTCGCGGGCAAGCCCGCTCCCACAGGTTTTGCATTGGGTTCCGATTTTGTGGGCGACCTCACTCCCTGTGGGAGCGGGCTTGCCCGCGAAGGCGTTAGCCCAGGCTATACATCTTCTGGATCAGAAACCAAAAAGCCCCGCCATTCACATGGCAGGGCTTTTGTTTTTCAGCAACCGGTCACTCAGACCATCGGATCGCCAACGTGCAGGATTTTCATCCCGTTGGTGCCGCCGATGGTGTGGTAGCTGTCGCCCTTGGTCAGGATGACCCAGTCGCCTTTCTCGACTACGCCGCGCTTGAGCAACTCGTCGATCGCGGCCTGGCTGACTTGCTCAGGCGGCAACGATGCCGGGTCGAACGGTACGGTGTAGACACCACGGAACATGGCCGCGCGGGCCTGTGTTTCGCGGTGCGGGGAGAACGCGTAGATCGGCACCGAAGAACGGATGCGCGACATGATCAACGGCGTGTAGCCACTTTCGGTCAAGGCGATGATCGCCTTCACGCCCGGGAAGTGGTTGGCGGTGTACATGGCCGCCAGGGCGATGCTCTGGTCGCAGCTTTCGAAGACCTTGCCGATGCGGTGGCTGGAGGTCTTGCTGGTCGGGTGCTTTTCAGCGCCGACGCAGATGCGCGCCATCGCTTGCACAGCTTCCAGCGGATACAGGCCGGCAGCACTTTCCGCGGAGAGCATCACGGCGTCGGTGTAGTCGAGCACAGCGTTGGCCACGTCGGACACTTCGGCGCGGGTCGGCATCGGGTTCTGGATCATCGACTCCATCATCTGGGTCGCGACGATCACAGCCTTGTTGTGGCGGCGTGCATGCAGAATGATTTTCTTCTGGATGCCCACCAGCTCGGCGTCGCCGATTTCCACACCGAGGTCACCACGAGCCACCATCACCGCGTCGGACGCTTCGATCAGGGCATCGAGGGTGTCGTCGTCGGCCACGGCTTCGGCGCGTTCGATCTTCGCCACCAGCCAGGCGGTACCGCCGGCTTCGTCGCGCAGTTGACGGGCGTATTCCATGTCGGCGGCGTCACGCGGGAAGGACACGGCAAGGTAGTCGACCTGCATTTCGGCAGCGAGCTTGATGTCGGCCTTGTCTTTCTCGGTCAGGGCCGGCGCCGTCAGGCCACCGCCGCGACGGTTGATGCCTTTATGGTCGGACAGCGGGCCGCCGATCAGCACGGTGCAGTTCAGTTCGGTGGCGGTGGCGGTATCAACGCGCATCACCACACGGCCGTCGTCGAGCAGCAGCTCGTCGCCCACGCCGCAGTCCTTGACCAGGTCCGGGTAGTCGATGCCGACCACTTGCTGGTTGCCTTCGGTCAGAGGGTGGCTGGTGGAGAAGGTGAATTGATCACCGATCTTCAGCTCGATCTTCTTGTTGGCGAATTTGGCAATACGGATTTTCGGGCCTTGCAGGTCACCCAGCAGGGCAACGAAGCGGCCGTGCTTGGCAGCGAGGTCCCGCACCAGCTTCGCGCGAGCCTTGTGCTCGTCGGGGGTGCCGTGGGAGAAGTTCAGGCGGGCGACGTCCAGGCCAGCCAGAATCAGCTGTTCGAGAACTTCCGGCGAGTTACTGGCCGGGCCAAGGGTAGCGACGATTTTGGTACGACGGACGGACATGCAAAGACTCCTGAGTTCAAGCGCTGAGTGAGGCTACTATGGTCCGGGGATGTAGTCATTGTTCGTTTGCACTACTTATTCGTTTATATCTTTAACCGAACATTCCTGAAGATTTTTGCTCACGGGTCGATACAGAGCTCAAGACAGGAGAACCCCCATGCGATTCGTGCCCATTGCCGCCCTTGCCCTCAGCGTTCTCAGCGTCACGGGCTGTACCCGTTGGTCGATGAACCATCATTTGAATAACGCCTACAGCGCGTACGATCGCGGCAATTGCGAGCAGGTGATGCTCGAACTGTCGAAAGTCGAACGCTCCAGCCGTGCGCGGCCTTATGTGTGGCCGGAAGTGTCGATGATGCGCGGCCTGTGCCTGGAACGGCAGAAGCTGTTCATTGATGCGGCGCAGACGTACCAGTACATCATCGCGTCCTACCCGCAGAGCGAATACGCCTACCGCGCCCGTGCGCGTCTGGAGACCTTGCAGAGCCTGGGTCATTACCCGATGCGCAGTGCAGCGGCCGTGCGCCCGACGCAGTTCTGATTGCAGCTGTCATGCAAAGGCTGGCCGCCCTGCGGTGGTGAGCTATAGTCGAAGAGATCGGTTTTAGAGCCTTGTTTCTAAACCGAGGTCATACCTGTGATCGGCAGCAATAAGCGTCAGCGGTTTCATGGACTGACGCACCGGGATCGGGGAGAGCGCGCCAGGCTTTTCGACAAGAGCAATAACAGGCACGTTCCGAAGCATTAGTGCGGCCCTGCTTAAGGGCCTTGCTGGGCCATTGCGCATGTTTACCGACCGCCGGATCGAGCGGCATCAACTGCCGTATTTTCTGAAAGTGTTCAACAGCGTCACCGACAAACCCATCGGCTTCCTGGGCAATGTGTCCGCCGACGGGCTGATGCTCATCAGCCAGTTGCCCATGATGGTGGGCGTCGACTTTGACCTGCGTTTGAAAATCCCCACCCTCGACGGTTGCCAGCAGATCATTGACCTGACGGCGTGTTGTCTGTGGTGCCACGAAGACGAAACCCCCCACCATTACGACGCCGGGTTCAGCCTGCAACGGGCACCGCCGGAGTATGGGCAATTGGTGGAGGCGTTGACGCAGTACTTCAGTTTTCAGCCGTTGCCTGCCTCGGCGTGAGCCCTGCGGTGCTTTCACTACCGCCATCGCGGGCAAGCCCGCTCCCACAGTGTCTGGCGTCGTTCGCAAAACGTGTGTACGCCGCAGAACCCTGTGGGAGCGAGCTTGCTCGCGATGGCGTCAGATCAGGCGCCTGATATCTAAAGCTCAGGTCACTTTGATCGCCTTCTCGTTATCCAGCGACCGCTCCACCAGCATCAACCCCAACTCACTCATCCGGTAAATCGCCATCGCCAGATGCCGCGGCTTGTCTTCCAGGCTGTCGGCCAGGTCGAGTAGCAACGTGCTGACCGTAGAAAAGGTTTCGTAGGTCTCGATGGTCAGGGCCTCGGGATTGGCATCGTGGACAACGGTGAACATTTTCATGGAGCGTTCCTCGGTGGTGCGTTCGTTAGCAAAGCACGATTTGGTGTTTTTTTGAGTGAGATAGTGGCTCAGAGCTTTTTGGGCGGCCGCATGAAGTTTTTTTGGATCGAAAGTGGCATAGGGTGAGCACGGAGGCTCGGAAGGGTCAGGTATAGCCTTCGACATTGGGTTACTCCTTGTTGGATCGCTGATGAGCAGCGATAGGAGAACCTTAAATCGGGATGACCCTCGACCGCAGTCAGTCGGGGGCATCGCAGGTTGTAGGCAGATGCGCCTGGTTATGTAGCCGTTGTACCGCTGCTTGAATGTACGTGTAGGACCAGAGTGAATGCGGACTTTAACCATGACCATAAGCCACTGCTAAAGCGTTTATCTCCACTGCGTCACTCTTAGCTTTGGGCAAAAGGTCTAGAAACTTGAATGCCTACTCACCTTTGAAATCAGTTGATACAGAGAGAAGTGCCAAAGAGATAAATTCTTGATTTTGATCCAGTGTTTCTAGCACATCTCTTACGTGACCTGCGACTTCGATCGCACCTCTCTGCTCAGCCCAGATAGTGAGCTCATCTATAGCCGCCCCCAGTGCCAGCAGGTTCTGGTTGATTTTGGTTAGTACAGAGGCGAATAGATATTTATCGTCCATGATTTACTCCTTGCTAGCTCTTTGGTTTTTCGGATTTTTACAATCATTGAAAGTATTAACTGCAGCGTTGCACATCGCCGTTACCTGACATTGCCACGTTTTTTTACCAAGGAATGGCTACTTCCACGACTATCGCTATTACATCGCTCCTGATTTCTTCCACCCTAAATACCGCGTCACCAACTCGGCCCCCAATTCTGAGGGCCGGGCATCCACCACCGGCACTCCATGAGCACTCAACCGCTCATGGAGTTGCGCCCGGTCATTCAGGTAATCCACCGTCCCGCAATAGGCCAGCGCTTCCGGCAAGGTTTGCACCGGCGCGTGCCGCAAATTGTCGAGCAAGTCTTCGCGCAGGCTCGCCACCAGCACCCGATGCAGTTTGCTCAGGCGTTTGACGGCGGTCAGCAGTTCTTCGTCGTCTTCATCTCGCAAGTTGGTGACCAGCACCACCAGTGCCCGACGTTTTTGTCGGGCCAGGAGTTGCGTGGCGGCGGCCTGGTAGTCGGCCGGGCGTTGGGTGCTGTCGAGGTCGTAGACAGTGTTGAGCAATACGTTGAGCTGGCCCGTGCCTTTGACCGGGGCGAGGTAATGCGGTCGGTCGCTGGCGAAGGTGCTCAGGCCCACCGCATCGCCCTGGCGCAGGGCGATGTAGCTGAGCAACAGGCAGGCATTGAGGGCGTGATCGAAATGGGCGAGTTCGCCGTCCTGGCTGCGCATCCGGCGGCCGCAATCGAGCATGAAAATGATCTGCTGGTCGCGTTCGTCCTGATACTCACGGGCGATGGGTGTGCGTTGGCGGGCGGTGGCTTTCCAGTCGATCTGGCGCAGGCTGTCGCCTTCGCGGAATTCGCGCAGTTGATGGAATTCCAGACCCAGGCCGCGACGTTGGCGCTGGCGCACGCCGAGTTGGCTGAGCCAGTTATCCACCGCCAGCAGTTCACCGCCGTAGAGGCGGGCGAAGTCGGGGTAGACGCGGGTGTTGTCGACCACGTTCAGCAGGCGTTTGCCGGACCATAAACCCAAGGGGCTCGGCAGGTTGATTTCGCAGTGTTCGAAGGTGAAGTGGCCGCGCTTGAGGGGGCGCAGTCGGTAGCCAACCAGGCTTTGTTGTCCGGGTTGGAGTTCGACCTCCAGTGGCAGGTTTTCGAAGCTCAGGCTTTGCGGAACATGGTCGAAGATCTGAATGTTCAGGAGGTGACTGAAGTCATGTTCGACCTCCAGTCGCACTTCACTCCATCGACCGAGTGCGAGGCTGCCGGGCATTTGCCGGTGTACGCGAGGCGAGGGCAAACGCTTGAGGCGAATGGCGTCGAGAACGGCCAGAGCCAGCAGCGCCAGCAACAATCCCCAGTTGATCGACAACAGGCGCGACGGTACGTCGAATTCCAGTGCTCGCAATGTGCCCAGCACGATGCCGATGGCCAGCAGGATGGCGAGCCAGATCAGCAACAGGCGTGACGGTTTCACAAACGCGGCGCCGGCACTTGATCGAGCAACTGCTTGAGCACTTGATCGACGTCCAGCCCTTCGATGTCGAGTTCCGGTGCAATGCGCACGCGATGACGCAGCACCGCCAGGGCGCAGCCTTTGATGTCATCCGGAATCACGAATTCGCCACCGCGCAGCAACGCCCGGGCGCGGGCGCAACGCACCAAGGCAATGGAGGCGCGTGGCCCGGCGCCGAGGGTCAGGCCCGGCCAGGTGCGGGTGGTGCGGGCCAGGCGCACGGCGTAATCGAGGACTTGGTCGTCCAGCGGCAGATCGCTGGCAATGCGCTGCAAGGCCAGCACGTCCTTGGCTTGCAACACGGTTCGCAGCGGTTGCACGTCGAGCATGTCGGCACGGGTCGAACGGCTGACCTGGCGCACCATGTTCAGCTCTTGCTCGGCGTCGGGGTAATCCATGCGCACCTTGAGCATGAAGCGATCAAGCTCGGCTTCGGGCAGTGGATACGTGCCTTCCTGCTCGATCGGGTTTTGCGTGGCGAGCACCATGAACGGTTGCACGATGGGCAAGGCGCGACCTTCGAGGGTGACTTGGCGTTCCTGCATGGCTTCCAGCAGCGCGGCCTGGGTTTTCGCCGGGGCGCGGTTGATCTCGTCGGCCAGCAGCAGGTTGGTGAACAGCGGACCTTTGCGCAGTTTGAACTGCTCGGTGTTCAGGTCGTAGACCGCGTGCCCGGTGACGTCGCTGGGCATCAGGTCCGGGGTGAACTGGATGCGCGCGAACTCACCGCCGAAGCAGCGGGCGAGGGCGCGCACCAGCAGGGTTTTGCCCAAGCCTGGCACGCCTTCAAGCAACACGTGGCCGCCCGCGATCAGCGCAGTGAGGACGTCGTCGATCACGCTGTTCTGGCCGATCACGGCTTTCTGCAACTCATTGCGCACGGCCTGGGCCAACTGACTGGCACGCTGGCGTTGCTGGGCGGCGTGGGTCGCGCTGCCGGGCTCGATCTGTTGACTCATAGCGTGTTCCTCAAGGTTTGCAGGTGCGCGACCTGACGGCTGAAATCAGCGCTGGACAGCCGCTGCTTCGGTCGCGGGCTCATCGCCTGGCTGATGGCGCGAGTGGGTTGGCCGGTCAGGCGCGCGAGCACCAGCCATTGCTCGGCAACGCCGAGTTGTTCGAAACCGGGATGACGGCGCCGCACACGCCGCAGAATGTCTTGTTGCAAAGCTTGCAGCAGGTGCTGCTGGCCGTTGCGGCGCAACATGAAATCGGCGCTGGCGCGCAGGTGTTCCTGAAGTTGCCTGCGACCTTTCGCAGCCGGTTCCAGTAGCGGGCCATGGCGCACCGCGACATGCCAGAGCGCAAGACCGATCAGGGCGATGAGGGCGACCAACGCCTGAGGAAAGTTTCGCAGCAGCAAAGTCAGCAGGCTGTCGTGATCGGTGTTGAACAGCAGGGTCACGCTCGTGTCGGCGGTCAGGTACCAGAGCAGCCAGGCGTTGTCGTAATCGCCGATATCCGGGGTTTTCCACAGGTCGGCGTCGGTGACCACGGTGATCGAACCGAGCCCGTGGTTCAGCTGCATCATGTGCGTGGCCTTGCCGCTGTTGGCCCAGGCCTGCGCGAGGTTTTTCGGGTCTTCGAGGTGGAACGCGGTATCGAAGCTGGCGTAGGCCGGCGCGTCCTCATCTTCCAGATACAACTTGGTCAGTTTGGGGTAGGGGTCGTCGAGGGGATCCGGCGGCGGGTCCTTGAGGTCTTTGCTCAGCGACTGGTGCAGCTGCACGCGATCGAGCAGCAGGTCATTGCTCTGGCCGGTCTTTTCATCCCACAGCGACTGGGCGACAAACAGCAGACGCCCGCCGGCCCGGGTCCAGTTCATCACCTGATCAATCTGGCGCGGTGTCATGTTGTAGCGATCGCCGAGCAGCAACAGGCTGTGTTGATGCGGATCGAGGGTGGGCAGCACGTCGAGGCTGTTGGCATGGCCGACGGTCAGGCCCTGTTTACGCAGGAAATGCTCGGCGGCCAGATAGGGATTGGCCTGGGCCTCGGGTGTGGGGCCGTGATCGATTTCTGCCTGATAGGGCGTAGCCTTCAGGTACAGATAAACACTCAGCGCGCCCACCAGCACGGTGAAGAACACACCGACCGAAAGCCACAAGCGCCGGCTCAACGGGCCCCTCCCGGGCCGAACAATGTTCGCCAGCCGTCACACAGTTCCTGTTGCAAATGCGCGGGTGGCAGGCGATGCCCGTAGGCCATGTTCTGCCAGTGCCCGGTCAAGGTTTTGCTGAAGGCGAGCAAGGCCGGTTGGTGCAGTTGCTCGACGCGTTGCAGCACTTCGCCTTCGGTGTCGGCGGGTTTGAGCGCCATGTTGTGGTCGTGCAGCAAATGGCTGAGCAGGGCGCGATAAAGCAGCCCGAGGGCCGCGCGCGGGTTGGTTTGCCACAGGCTTTCGGCGCTGGCGGCAATGTCGGCGGGCAGGGTTTCGCAGCTCAGGTCCAGGCCGAACGCTTGCTGCGGCAACGGGCGTGCGGCTTTACGGTTTAACACCGGCCGACGGCTGACGAACGCCAGCAACCAATCGCGGTAACGCCAGATCAACACGCCGACGCCACCGATTACCGCACCCCACAGCAGCACTTCGATCAAGTTGGCGAGAAAGCTGAACCGCTGACTGTCGAGCAGACTGGCGAGTGCCTTCAGCCATTCAGGTGTTTTCCCGTCGTCCGGGGTTTTGGTGTCGGGTTTGTCTTCGCCAAATCGATAGCGGGTCACCGTTTCCTTGTTCTTGAACGGCGGCTGATCGAGGAGGGTTTTGATGCTGTCTCTGGAGGCCTGGCTGGTCAGCGGTTGGTCCAGCAGGCGGGGGCTGTCCGGGGTAATGACCGGCTCGGTGGCCCAGATGTTTTGCGTTGTCGGCACCAGCAGGATAACCGCCAGCAGCAGAGTGATCGCCGTAGTGTTGAGGCGTTGGCGTAATCGGCGGAACACCAGTTCGATGTCCCAGGCTTCGAGTACCGTGCGCCGATTCAGGTAAAGGCTGAAGCCGCAGGCCACGTATATCGGTTCCCAGACAATCAGCACCATCACGTAAAAGGCATTGGTCAGGTGTTCCAGCCAGTTCCAGTCCTGCACGGCGGCAGTAATCAAGGTCTGCCAGCTCCAGTCGAGTTCGACCTGCTGTGGCAGGAACATGTAGAACAGCACCATCAAGCCAATCCACAGTGCGCTTTCCAGATGCACACCGATGATGGTCAACCACTGCGCGGCGCCGGCGTTGCGCTGCAGCAGCACCCGCAAGCGCTGTTGTCGTTCGTCACCCGCCAGGCCTTCGAGTTGCACCACCGGCATCAGAAAACTGCGGCTCAGGCTCAGGCGTCGCCAGGTCAGGCTGGCCAGCAGTTGCGGCTTGAGCAGGCTCGGCCATTGGCGCAGCGCCTGTTTCAAGGTGGGTGTTTCACCAAACATGGCTTTGGACAGGATGTACAACGGCAGCCGCTCGAACGCCGGTTTCAACCACCAGAAGATGAACACGACGAGGGAGGGTGAATCCCACAGAAAAAAGGTAAGCAGGGCGAAGATTGGCACGGTGATGATGGCCCAACTGGTCATCAGCAATCGCCGATGGCGCTGGCTCAACAGCACGCCCAGGTCCATGGCTTCCCAGGTGGTGCGCGGGCGGATCACAACCGTGGCGTCACTCAGGCGCATGGCGGGTTCGTCCGGCGAACAGCAGGTAAGTTGCCACCAACAACCAAAGCGCCGCGCCGACCAGGTATTTGGTCAGGGGGGCTGGCGCAGTCATCGACGACCAATAGGCTTCGATAAACGCGGCAATCAACAGAAACAGCATGACGCCGCAGATCAGCAACACGCTTTTGCGCGCCGCCAGTCGCAATGCTTCGGCGCGGGGCAGGCGCCCCGGTGCGATCAACGCCCAGCCCAGTTGCAGGCCGGCGGCCCCGGCCAGGGCGATGGCGCTCAGTTCGAACGCGCCGTGACCGATCACGAACGACCAGAAGGTTTGCCCGAAGCCGATGTGCGTCAGGTGCCCGGCCACCGCGCCGATCATCAAACCATTGAACAACAGGAAAAACGCGCTGCCCAGGCCAAACAGCAAACCGCTGGCGAAGGTCTGAAAGGCGATGCCGATGTTGTGCATGATGTAGTAACCGAACATTACCCAGTCTTCACTGGCGGCGCGTTCCGCCGAACGGCCCAAATGACCGGCGACCGGGTCGTACATGCTCTGCAGCTCATTGACCTGCTCGGTGGGGATCAGGTTGTAGACCAGGTCCGGGAACAGATACACCAGCAGCGCGAAGCCGATCAGGCTGCCAAAAAACATCAGGCCGGCGGCGAGCACGAAGCGCCATTGTTCGCGCACCAGTCGCGGGAAACCGGCAAGGATGAAGCCCAGTATGTTGGCGCCCAGTCGACTGCGATGCCGATAAAGCTGTTGATGCCCGCGTAGCGCTTGTTGTTGCAATGAGTCGATCAGGAAACTGCTGTAACCGCGCTCCTGAGCCAGTGCCAAATGCTGGCATAGTCGTCGATAGTCTTTCGGGAAATCGGCGATTCCGGATGCTTCCTTGCCGCGCTCCAGCTGTACGAGCATCAGGGAAAACTGCTCCCATTCGGCCTTGTGGCGATTTTCGAAAAGGCTTTGCTTCATGCGGGCCCCAACAAACCACGGGCGATGCCGTTGAGTTCAGCCACAGCGCGTGGTTCAGAAACCTGCAACGGTTGGGCAAGGATGGACGCGAGTTCATGGGTCCGCGCCTGGGAGAGTTCACTCTGGCGTTCGGCAAACCCGAGGATGGCCCGTTGTTCGGGTAGTGTCAGGGCAAAGGCCGCGCGTCGAGGCGGGACGTCGGGCAGTTGTGGTCGGGTTAGCGGTTGTTCGCGGTAGATGACCAGCGTGCCGGCGGCCAGGTCGCCGAGGCGTTTGAAGGAGGGGTGTTGCAGGCAGCTGATGGCACCCAGGAAGTAGCCAAACGGCAACAGGTCGACGAATCGCAACAGATTGCGCAACAGCGAGGCAGACCATCCGATCGGCGTGCCGTCGTCCTGCACAACGCGCAACCCCATCCATTGTTTGCCCGGTGAACGGCCTTGATTCAGCACCTCGAACAGCACCATGTACCACCAGCTGACCCCGAACAACAGGATCGAGCCCAGCCCGGCGCCGAGTTTTCCGAGAAACGCCAGAACGATAAACAGCACGCCGAGAATCAGACCGCGCAACCCGAGGTCGATGGAGAAGGCCAGCGCACGCACCATCAACCCGGCCGGGCGCAGTGGCAAGTCGATGCCTTCGGGCGTTTCGACTTGATACCGCGTATCCAGTGGCGGGGACAGCGTCGCTTTCCTTGGCAGTGCTGTGGTCTCGAGCATGGGCAACCTTGATGTGGCCTGTTCGGGATTCGATGTCTGTCCGATGCTAGCAGCCTCTCGGGGGGAAACGACATAACTATGTATTGCACGGTGAGTGGCCAGAGGTGATTGAATGACAGATTACTGGCCGGGGCGGGATGTGAACGCCTAGACTTTGCCGATCTTCAGTTCAGGAACAGCCCGTGACCTCGATCTTCTGGTACGACTATGAAACCACTGGCATCAACCCCCGATGCGACCGTCCGCTGCAGGTGGCGGGGATTCGCACCGACTTCGATCTCAATGAAATAGACGAGCCGGTCAACCTGTTTTGCCAACCAAGCGACGACATCCTGCCGCATCCGGCAGCTTGCGCGATCACTGGCATTACCCCCGGCCAACTGGCCGAACACGGATTGAGTGAAGCCGACTTCATGACCCGGGTGCATGCTCAACTGGCGGCGCCGGGTACTTGTGGGGCGGGTTACAACACGTTGCGTTTCGATGACGAGATGACCCGTTACAGCCTGTACCGAAACTTTTTCGACCCGTATGCGCGCGAATGGCAGGGCGGCAACAGCCGCTGGGACCTGATTGATGTGGTGCGTGCAGCCTACGCCTTGCGCCCCGATGGCCTCGTCTGGCCAACCGATGATGAAGGGCGGGTGACGCTCAAGCTCGAACGGCTGACCGCTGCCAATGGCATTGACCACGGCAATGCCCACGAGGCGCTGTCGGACGTTCGCGCCACCATCGCGCTCGCTCGTCTGATTCGCGAGAAGCAGCCGAAGTTGTATGACTGGCTGTTTCAGTTGCGCGGCAAGCAAAAGGTGATGGATCAGATTCGACTGTTACAGCCGATGGTGCATATTTCCGGTCGATTTTCGGCGGCTCGCAGTTATGTGGGTGTCGTGCTGCCACTGGCCTGGCATCCACGCAACAAAAACGCCTTGATTGTCTGTGACCTGCATCTGGACCCCCAGGGGTTGCTCGATCTGGATGCAGACACCTTGCGTCAGCGGCTGTATACCCGCCGCGATGACCTCGCCGACGGCGAACTGCCGGTGCCGCTCAAACTCATTCATATCAACAAGTGCCCGGTGGTGGCGCCGTTGTCGGTACTTCGTCCTGACGATCAGCAACGTCTGGGGCTGGACATGGCGCTTTATCAGGATCGTGTACTGCGGCTAAGTGACGCACAACAAGTTTGGCGAGATAAAGTGTTGGCGATTTATGCCGGCGAAGATTTCATCCCGAGCCAGGACCCCGAGCAACAGTTATACGATGGTTTTATCGGTGATCGTGATCGTCGGCTATGTGAGCAAGTCAGGGCCGCCGACCCTGCCCAATTATCACAACAGCAATGGCCTTTCGATGATGAACGTTTACCTGAATTATTGTTTCGATATCGAGCACGCAACTTTCCCGATACGTTGAGTTTCGAGGAGCAAGAGCGCTGGCGAATATTCTGTCAGCAACGTTTGTCAGACCCCGAAAGGGGCGCGCCAAATACGCTTGAAAGTTTCGTAGAAGCCGCGGCCCAATTGAACATTACTGCTACATCGTTTCAGCGAGAGGTGCTGAATGAATGGCAGAATTATGTCCAGGAATTACGCAAACGTTTGAATCTTTGAAAACGAAAAATGCCCGGTGCTTTATACAGGGCATAAAAAAACGCCAGCATCAGCTGGCGTTATTTTTTGTCGCGGATAAGTCTTTGACAACCTCTGGGGATTAGCCCAGCAGGGTAGCCCAGCCTTCAACCACGTCACCGCCCCACTTGGCTTTCCACTCTTTCAGAGTCTTGTGGTTGCCACCTTTGGTTTCGATGACTTCGCCGTTGTGCGGGTTTTTGTATTGTTTAACTTTGCGAGCACGCTTGGTGCCGGTAGTTTTTACTGCGCCGCCGCGTGGTGCTTTGGTCTTGGACTCTGGATCCAGCAAAGCGATGATGTCACGCAGGGACTTGGAGTATTCGCCCATCAGGGTGCGCAGTTTGCCTTCGAATTCCAGCTCGGTTTGCAGTTTGTCGTCTTGGGACAGGTTCTTCAAACGGGCTTGCAGCTCTTTGATAGCTTCTTCGGTGGCACGATATTCGTTGATCAAGGACATGAGGACTACCTTATGTTGGGCGCTGGATGGCAGGGTGACAGTGCCGCAATAATAGTCAGGGTGTTTCATCAAGTAAACATATAACCGGTGTTTTATTTAAATTAGTTGCGGTGAATAGGGCGCGAATTGAACGCAGAGTTAAAAGTGTGATGCAGTCATCACAGATATTCACAATTGAACGCTTGAAGATTGACTACAAGAACACCATCGCGCGGGCGGCAAGGTGCTGCCGGAAGCTGTTCCACTGACCTGCGCGCCGGGGAATGCGTCATCAATACTGCAGTTTTGCTGCGTAATCGCTAGAATGGCGGCCTTTGCGAAGTTCTGGAGTTTCCCCCTCATGCGCACTTTTCGGCTGGTGATTGCTTGCCCGGACCGCGTCGGCATCGTTGCTAAAGTCAGTAACTTTCTGGCGTCACATAACGGCTGGATCACTGAAGCGAGCCATCACTCGGACAATCAGAGTGGCTGGTTCTTCATGCGTCACGAAATTCGTGCTGATTCGCTGCCTTTCGGCATCGAAGCCTTTCGCGAAGCGTTTGCACCGATTGCCGAAGAGTTCTCGATGAACTGGCGCATTACCGACACCGCGCAGAAAAAGCGCGTTGTGTTGATGGCCAGTCGTGAGTCCCACTGCCTGGCTGACTTGCTGCACCGCTGGCACAGTGACGAACTCGACTGCGAAATCTCCTGCGTGATTTCCAACCACGACGACTTGCGCAGCATGGTCGAGTGGCACGGCATTCCTTATTACCACGTACCGGTCAATCCACAGGACAAAGAGCCGGCCTTCGCCGAAGTCTCGCGTCTGGTCAAACAGCACGATGCGGAAGTGGTGGTACTTGCCCGTTACATGCAAATCCTGCCGCCCGCGTTGTGCAGTGAGTATGCGCACAAGGTCATCAACATTCACCACAGCTTCCTGCCGTCGTTCGTCGGCGCCAAACCGTATCACCAGGCTTCCATGCGTGGCGTGAAGTTGATCGGCGCGACGTGTCACTACGTAACTGAAGAGCTGGATGCCGGTCCGATCATCGAGCAGGACGTGGTGCGCGTCAGCCACAGTGACAGTATCGAAGACATGGTGCGTTTCGGCCGTGACGTCGAGAAGATGGTGTTGGCCCGCGGTCTGCGTTATCACCTCGAAGACCGGGTGCTGGTGCACGGCAACAAGACCGTCGTGTTCTGATAGCCTGCTGCTGATCGTTCCCACGCTCTGCGTGGGAATGCCTCAGGGGGCGCTCCGCGTTCCAGCTCGCGAAAGGGACGCGGAGCGTCCCGGGCTTCATTCCCACGCAGGGCGTGGGAACGATCTGGTAAAGAGAGGACATGACCATGGCCGATCCACTCGACAAAGCCACCTCCAAGGCCCCCGCCACGTTGGGAGAGGGCTGTTTAAGTCGCTACGACCCGGATGACATGAACGCCGAGGATGGCACTGAGTTTCCCGGCGCCGCCGAGTTGTGGGAGCAGTTGCAGCAAGAGCCCGATGACAAGCCTAAGCCTGCTTGAACTTCATCAGTTTCTTGAGCAGTGGCCGCCCCAGCATCAGCAAAAACACCGGGCCACCCACCACCAGGTAGAAGTAATACGTCACCGCCCGCCAGATCAGAATCGCCGCTGCAGCTGTGGACTTCCCCACCATGGGCGCCAACAGCGCCGCCGACGTCAACTCCGCCGCACCGGCACCGCCCGGTAACAGGCTGAATTGCCCGGCACTCAGCGATAGCATCTGGATCAGGAAACACCAGGCCCACTGTAAATCCGCCCCGAGCCCGCGCAACGCCAGATACAGCACGCTATAACGAAGGAGCCAATGCACGCAGGTCAGGGCGAACACCTTGATCAACGTAAGAACCGGCAACTTCAGCGTGTCAGTGAACGCCGCCAGGAAGTGCAGGAGTTTGCGTGCCCAGCGCAGGCGCGTGGTGCCTTTGACATTGAGGCGAACCAGCAACCGCCCGCTCAGGCGAATCAGCAGTCGATGGTAGCGGGCCACCACCACGCAACTGACCAACCCGCCGAACATCGAGATGGCGCTGACGATCAGCAGCCATTCCAGGCGTTCGCTGAGGTGCTGGAACAGTGCGTAAATCAGAATTCCACTCAACGCGCAGAGGAAAAACAGCAGGTCGCTGAGTTGGTCCATGGCAAACACCGCGCTACCCCTTGCCGGGCGTACGCCATTGCGCGCCAGCAGCGCCATGATGGTCAGCGGGCCGCCACTGCCGCCGGGTGTGGCGCAGTAGGCGAACTCGGCAGCCATCACCACGCCGAGGCTTTTGACCCGGCCCACCTTGTCGCATTGATCACCCAGTAACAGGCGCAAGCGCTGGGTGTTCACCACCCAGCACAGCAAGATCATGCCGAACATGATCAGCAATTCATTCAACGGAAAGTTTTGCAGCCGTGACCATGTCTGGTTGCCGCCCAGCAGCAACGGAATCAGCACCGCGGCGAGCAGGGCGATAAACAGCAGAATCCCCCGGCTCATGCGACGCGACCGAGACGGTCACTGCTCAGCGAGAGCCACTGCGCCTTGGTCATCGGCACGCGACCTTCATCGAGCAAGCGCTTGAGGGTTTGCAGCCAGTAATTGCGTGAAAACCCATGGCGCATGTCCACCGGATGCAAACCGAGACGAATCACCGGCGCTTGCCGCCAACGCTGTTCACGCTGATCGCTGAGCAGTTTCGACAGGCCCCTGCGCCAGGCACTGCGCGCACTCCAGACCAGCCCGGGCGCATCGATGGCCGTGAAATCCGGCAGTCGATAGAGATGCTGAGGATCGCTGGTGTAGCTCAGCGGTAACTGGCGCAACGCCTGGCGAGTGCCTTCGCTCATCAGCCAGGCCGGGGCGACGAAGCCTTCCAGCGGCCAGTGATAGCGATGGAACACTTCGATTCCGGCCCGCAGGCGGGCGAGGGCGGCGGCTTGCGACAAGCTGTAAAATTCGCCTTCGTGGGTGTAGATCCGGCGCATGAACCAGTCTCTGGGATTGTTGGGAGGAGGGGCCTCATCGCAATGAAAGTAGCCGTGCAAGGCCAGTTCGTCACCTCGGGCGACTCGGCTGGTGAGCAATTGTCTGAATCCTGGATGCTCATCCAGATCGTTGTGCTTGTGGAAGTTCGGCACCACCAGCCAGGTCATCGGCACCTCGCCCAAGGCATCCACGGCTTCGACAAAAGGCTGGTAATCGGCCCAGGTTTGCGGCGCAACGTCGTGTAGCACGAGTAACAGGCTGGGCGGGTACATGGGCTCAACCATTGGCGGTCAGCGGCCATTGGCTGCCGAGAACTGCGTGATAGTGACCCAGCAGGCTATTGACCACGGTGTCCCAAGCGTAATGCTGTTCGACATGACTGCGGGCTCGTTTGCCCAGTGCGGCACTCCCCTGACTGAACAACTCGCGGACGGCGTTGGCCATCGCCAGGGAATTGTTCGGCGCGCAGAGCAGACCACATTGATCGGTCACGATTTCCTGAAAGGCCCCGGCAGCCACGGCCACGACCGGAATGCCGCTGGCCATCGCTTCGAGGATCACCAGGCCGAACGTTTCCTGATCGCCGGCATGCACCAACGCGTCAGCGCTGGCCATCAACCGCGCGACCTGCGTGGCCGGGCAGAACTCCTCGATGACGGTAACGTTGTCCGGCAACCCGGCGGGCATCGACGAACCGACCAACAGCAGGTGATAACGAGGCCCGAGACGCTTCATGCAGCTGAGCAGGACCGGCAAGTTCTTTTCCTTGGAGCCTCGGCCGGCAAAGATCAGCAGGTGGGTGTTTTCATCGATGCCCAGTTCGGCCCGCAAGCCGCTGTCCCTTGCGCCGGGATTAAACATTTGCAGATCGACGCCCAGCGGCTGCACAAACACATTCTTCACCCCCAGACCGATCAACTTGTCGGCCATGACCTGACTCGGCGCCAGCACCCGGTCGAAGTTGCCATACAGCTTGCTGACATACGCTTCGACATTCGGGGTCACCCAATTGCCCATTCGGTTACTGACCAGCAGCGGCAGGTCCGAGTGATAAAACCCTATCACCGGCACATCCAGTTGCCGACGCGCATCCAGAGCAGCCCATGCGGTGAGGTAAGGGTCGCCGACTTCGATCAGATCGGGCTGTAAGTCTTGCAGGACATTTCGCCATGGAGCCAGGCGGAGGGGGAAACGATAACCCTTGCCGAAAGGCAGGGCCGGGGCTGGAACGGTGTAAACGCCATCCTGTTCACTCAGGTGTGCACCCGGGATCAGCAAACTGTGGCGAATGCCTGGCTTGATACTCAGGCGACGGTGCTTGGCATCCAGATACGTGCGCACGCCTCCGCTGGCAGGGGCGTAGAACATGGTTATGTCCGCGATATGCACAATGAGCATTCCTCCGGTCCGTTGTTCTCCCTTGGTTGACCTTTATGAAGGATAGATGTTCGGTTGGGGTTTTGTGGCGGGGGGATCAGCGAGGTTTTTGCGGTGTATTACCAGCCGCCTTCGCGAGCAAGCCCGCTCAAACATTTAACCGCGTTCTTTCAGAAAGAATGCAGTCAAATGTGGGAGCGGGCTTGCTCGCGAAGAGGCCAGTTCAGACGCTAGATACGGAAACTACCCACCAACTGCTTCAGACGCGCCGCCTGCTGCTCAAGGTCCGAGCAAGCCCGCAACGTCGACTGCAAGTTCTCCACACCTTCCTGATTCAGCGTGTTGATCTCGGTGATATCTACGTTGATCGATTCGACTACGGCCGTCTGTTCCTCGGTCGCCGTCGCCACCGACTGGTTCATCCCGTCAATCTCACCGATACGCAACGTCACGCTGTTCAACCGCTCGCCCGCCAGGTTGGCGATTTCCACGCTGTCCTGACTGTGGCGCTGGCTGTCGCTCATGGTGCTGACGGATTCACGGGCGCCGACTTGCAGCTCCTCGATCATGGTCTGCACTTGCTGCGCCGATTCCTGCGTGCGATGCGCCAGGTTGCGCACTTCGTCCGCCACCACCGCAAAACCCCGTCCGGCTTCACCGGCACGGGCCGCTTCGATGGCGGCATTCAGCGCCAGCAGGTTGGTTTGCTGGGAGATGCTGGTGATCACTTCGAGAATTTGCCCGATGTTCACGGTTTTGCTGTTCAGCGATTCGATGTTGGTACTCGAAGCGCTGAGCATGCTCGACAGCTGATTCATCGCTTTGATGCTGCGATCCACCACTTGCTGGCCGTCTTCGGCGAGGCTGCGGGCATCGCTGGCCTGGCTGGACGCCTGGGCGGCGTTGCGGGCGATTTCCTGAGCGGCGGCGCCAAGCTGGTTGATCGCTGCGGCCACGCTGCTGGTGCGCGAGGCTTGCTGGTCGGAGTTGAACATCGACGAGTTCGAAGCGGCGACCACCCGCAGCGCGACTTCGTTGACCTGGCCGGTGGCCGAGGACACTTCACGGATCGAACCGTGAATACGTTCCACGAAACGGTTGAACGCGGTGCCGAGGACGCCGAATTCGTCGTTGTTTTCAATGGTCAGGCGCTTGGTCAGGTCGCCTTCGCCGTCGGCGATGTCCGCCATGGCGCGGGTCATGACGTGCAGCGGCTGAATCAGGATGCGGATCAACATGCCCAGCAGCGCGATGATGATCGCCACGGCAATAATGGTCGCGACGACCGCCGAGGCGCGGAACTCGCTGAGCATCGAGAAGGCTTTGTCTTTATCGATCGACAGGCCGATGTACCAGTTGACCGATGGCAGGCCTTTGATCGCGGTAAAGGTGACGATGCGGGTCTTGCCGTCGACTTCTACTTCACTGAAGTCGCTGCTGATACGTGGGGTACTTTTCGGGTACGCCTCGCTCAGGGACTTCATCACCAGGGCTTTGTCCGGGTGCACCAGGATCTTGCCGTCGGCGCTGACCAGGAAGGCATAGCCCATGCCGGAGAAGTCGCGGGCGCTGAGGGTGTCGATCAGGGTTTGCAGGCTCAAGTCGCCGCCCACCACGCCCACGCTTTGTCCGGCCTTTTTCGAGGCGCTGGCGATGGAGATGATGGTCTGGCCGGTGGCCGCATCGATATAGGGTTCGGTCAGGGTCGCCGTGCTGCTGCTTTCGGCGCCTTTGTACCAAGGGCGCACCCGTGGATCGAAGCCAGCGGGCATTTTTGCGTCCGGGCGAATCGTGAAGCTGCCGGTGGCATCGCCCAGGTAGGACGCCATGAAGGTCGACGTCAGGGCTTTCTGCTCAAGCAGACTGGCGACGTTGGACTGTTCAGGATTGATGGCTATGTTTTGAGCAAGGTTATCGATCAGCAGGATACGACCGGCCAGCCAGGTCTGGATGTTGTTGGCGGTGACGTCTCCCATCTCATTGAGGTAATTGTCCAGGTCTTCGCGAATGGCGTTGCGCTGCAGGTAGTCGTTGTACAGTGTGAACGAGGCGAAGGCGGCAATGACGATGAGGGCGGCGGCAAGCAAAATTTTATGGCTGAAGCGCAGGTTTTTGTTCATGGCTTGGGGTTCCGCTAAGGTCTTAATGTCCTGAGCGTGCTTTTATAAAGGCACGCAAAATGGGCAATGTTGAAAAAAGCTGATATTTCCATCCTCTCCTTAGGGAATTACCGACGCTATTTTCGGATTGGTCTTACAACTATTTGTATCGGCCGTGCAGGATCAAAGATTAACCATGGGTGACAAAATGCCTGACTCATCGCAACTCGTTATCGGCGCTGACCTTGCCGGCCAGCCTGTCTCTCAGGCCATGCGCCTGGCGAACCGTCACGGTCTTGTCGCGGGCGCTACCGGCACCGGTAAAACCGTCACGTTGCAGCGCCTGGCTGAAGCGTTCAGCGACGCTGGCGTGGCGGTGTTCGCGGCAGACATCAAGGGCGACCTGTGTGGCCTGGGCGCCGCCGGCAATCCTCAAGGCAAAATCGCCGAGCGGATCGCCGGGATGCCATGGCTGAACCACAAGCCTGCGGCGTATCCGGTCACCTTGTGGGACATCCACGGTCAATCCGGTCATCCATTGCGCACGACCTTGAGTGAAATGGGGCCGTTGCTGATCGGCAGCCTGCTGGAGTTGACCGACAGTCAGCAGTCGGCGCTGTATGCCGCGTTCAAGGTGGCGGACCGCGAAGGGCTGTTGCTGCTGGACCTCAAGGATCTGAAGGCGCTGCTCAATCACCTGCGTGACAACCCCGAATTGCTGGGGGACGACGCGGCGTTGATGACCACCGGTTCCAGTCAGGCGCTGTTGCGGCGTCTGGCGACCCTGGAACAACAAGGCGCCGAAGCGCTGTTCGGCGAACCGGCACTGCAACTCGAAGACATTCTGCAACCGACGGCCGATGGTCGTGGACGTATTCACTTGCTGGATGCCAGTCGTCTGGTACACGAAGCGCCGAAGGTGTATGCGACGTTCCTGCTGTGGTTGCTGGCTGAGTTGTTCGAGCAACTGCCGGAGCGTGGCGATTCGGACAAACCGCTGCTGGCGCTGTTTTTCGACGAAGCGCATTTGTTGTTTGCCGGCACGCCCAAGGCTTTGCAGGATCGCCTGGAGCAGGTGGTGCGGCTGATTCGTTCCAAAGGTGTGGGCGTGTATTTCGTCACGCAATCGCCGGGCGACTTGCCGGATGACGTGCTGGCTCAGCTCGGCCTGCGTATCCAGCACGGTTTGCGCGCCTTCACCGCCAAGGAGCAGAAATCCCTGCGAGCGGTGGCGGAAGGCTTCCGGCCCAACCCGGCGTTCGACGCCTTGTCGGTGCTGACTGAGCTGGGGATCGGCGAGGCGCTGGTCGGCACCTTGCAGGACAAGGGCACGCCGGAGATGGTCCAGCGTGTATTGGTCGCACCGCCGCAATCGCGGATCGGGCCGTTGACCGAAACCGAACGCACGATGCTGATCGCCGGGTCGCCGTTCAAGGGGCGGTATGACAAACCTGTTGATCGGGAATCGGCGTATGAAATATTGATGGGCCGCAAAGGGTTGGCCCCAGAGCCTGAAGCCGCTCCGGGCAAGCCGGCGGCCGAAGAGCCAAGTTTCACCGACAAGGCCGGGGAATTCCTCGGCACAGCGGCGGGGCAGGCGCTGAAATCGGCGATGCGCCAGGCGGCCAATCAATTGGGCCGACAGCTGGTACGCGGTCTGATGGGCTCGCTGCTCGGCGGCAGCAAACGCCGTTAGTGAGTTGATCGTTCCCACGCTCTGCGTGGGAATGCAGCAAGGGACGCTCCGTGTCCCAAAGCGTGACGCAGAGCGTCACAAGAGGCACTCCCACGCAGAGCGTGGGAACGATCGGCAGGTGAAATATCAATTTCAGATTTTGGGTTTGGCGTGCGCCGCAAGGCGTTCCAGCGCCGCCCGCAGATTCGGATCGCTGATCCCGTCGGCCGTGGCCTGAATGGTTGCGCCCGCGTCGGTCGACAAACTGATGGTATGGCCCGCCGCCCCTTGCTGGACGGTCGGCGGCTGCACTTTGAACAAAATCCGCGTCAGGCTGGCGAATTCGTCGAACATTTGTAACTGGCGTTGCAGACGCTTTTGCTGATAACGCAGGCGGGTGGCCCAATGACCGTCGGTGACGATCAGCAACAAACTGCCTTCGCGCCACGAGGCCACATGGCAATGCTCGCGCGCAGCAGGCTGCAACTGGCTTTCGAGCAGACGTTGTAAATGACCCAGGCGTTGAGCGTGGCTGAAAATGGCTTTCAACGGCTTGGCTTCGCGAAGCAGAACGGCGGGTGCTCTGGCCGTGAGAGGGCGAAATGCCATGATCAGACACCTGAAGTAACAGAGCCGCCATGGTAGCAGAAAGCACCACGTGCACCCGACCCATTGCTTTGCGAGCGCTTTACCCATTAAATCAACGAGTAACTTCTGCCACGAATGGCTTGAAGTTGCGCAAAAAGCCCTTATTTTAAGTGAGCCCCGTTACAACGCAGTGCATGCATCGTGGAACAACGCCACTTTCCTCACCATCGTTTCCGGGTAGAATGCTCGTTCGCATGCGGCCATGAGGGCTGCACGGGCGACTCACGGGGCCGCCCTCCATCCCTTTAGTGTGGAAGATCCTGCCGATATGTTTGCGCCTTTGTTAAAGAAACTTTTTGGAAGCAAGAACGAGCGTGAAGTCAAACGCATGCTCAAGACGGTGCAACTCGTCAATGCCTTCGAAGAGCAAATGGTGGCCCTTTCGGACGATCAATTGCGTGCCAAGACAGATGAGTTCAAGGCCCGCATCGCCAAAGGGGAAACCCTCGACAAGCTGTTGCCAGAAGCCTTTGCGGTCGCCCGCGAAGCCGGCAAGCGTGTCATGGGTATGCGCCACTTCGATGTCCAGCTGATCGGCGGCATGACCTTGCATGAAGGTCAGATCGCGGAAATGCGTACCGGTGAAGGCAAGACCCTGGTGGCAACACTGGGCGTTTACCTCAATGCGCTGTCCGGCAAGGGCGTGCACGTTGTGACCGTGAACGACTACCTGGCCCGCCGTGACGCCAACTGGATGCGTCCGCTCTACGAATTCCTCGGCATGTCGGTCGGTGTTGTCACGCCGTTCCAGCCGCCGGAAGAGAAACGCCTGGCTTACGCTGCCGACATTACCTACGGCACCAACAACGAATTCGGTTTCGACTACCTGCGCGACAACATGGCGTTCAGCATGGAAGAAAAATTCCAGCGCGAACTCAATTTTGCCGTGATCGACGAAGTCGACTCCATCCTCATCGACGAAGCCCGTACCCCACTGATCATTTCCGGTCAGGCCGAGGACAGCTCCAAGCTGTACATCGAGATCAACAAACTGATCCCGCAGCTGGAGTTGCACGTCGAAGAAGTGGAAGGCGAAGTCACCAAGGCTGGCCACTACACCGTCGACGAGAAGACCCGTCAGGTCGAACTCAACGAAGCCGGTCACCAGTTCATCGAAGACATGCTGACCCGTGTCGGCCTGCTGGCTGAAGGCGAGAGCCTGTATTCGGCGCATAACCTGGGCCTGCTGACCCACGTGTATGCCGGTCTGCGTGCGCATAAACTGTTCAACCGCAACATCGAATACATCGTGCAGGACGGTCAGGTCGTGCTGGTCGACGAACACACCGGTCGTACCATGCCGGGTCGTCGTCTGTCCGAAGGCCTGCACCAGGCCATCGAAGCCAAGGAAAACCTGAACATCCAGGCCGAGAGCCAGACCCTGGCTTCGACCACGTTCCAGAACTACTTCCGTCTGTACAACAAGCTGTCCGGCATGACCGGTACTGCGGACACCGAAGCGTTCGAATTCCACCAGATCTACGGTCTGTCGGTGATGGTTATCCCGCCGAACAAACCGCTGGCGCGTAAAGACTACAACGACCTGGTGTTCCTGACCGCCGAAGAGAAATACGCGGCGATCATCAATGACATCAAGGAATGCATGACCCTGGGCCGTCCGGTGCTGGTGGGTACTGCAACCATCGAAACTTCCGAGCACATGTCTGCGCTGCTGCAGAAGGAAGGCATCGAACACAAGGTACTGAACGCCAAGTTCCACGAAAAAGAAGCCGAGATCATTGCCCAGGCCGGTCGCCCGGGTGCGTTGACCATCGCCACCAACATGGCCGGTCGTGGTACCGACATTCTGTTGGGCGGCAACTGGGAAGTGGAAGTCGCGACCCTGGAAAACCCGACCCCTGAGCAAATTGCCCAGATCAAGGCCGACTGGCAGAAACGTCACCAGCAAGTGCTGGAGTCGGGCGGCTTGCAGGTGATCGCTTCCGAGCGTCACGAATCGCGCCGTATCGACAACCAGTTGCGTGGTCGTGCCGGTCGTCAGGGTGACGCCGGTTCCAGCCGTTTCTACCTGTCGCTGGAAGACAGCCTGATGCGCATCTTCGCCTCTGACCGGGTGAAGAACTTCATGAAGGCCCTGGGCATGCAGTCCGGTGAAGCGATCGAGCACCGCATGGTGACCAACGCCATCGAGAAGGCTCAGCGCAAGGTTGAAGGTCGTAACTTCGACATCCGTAAGCAACTGCTCGAGTTCGACGACGTCAACAACGAACAGCGTAAAGTGATTTATCACATGCGTAACACGTTGCTGGCTGCCGACAATATCGGTGAAACCATTGCCGACTTCCGTCAGGACGTGCTCAACGCCACCGTCAGCGCGCACATTCCACCGCAATCGCTGCCTGAGCAGTGGGACGTGGCCGGTCTGGAAGCCGCGTTGCAGAGCGACTTCGGTGTGGCGCTGCCGATCCAGAAATGGCTCGACGAAGACGACCACCTGTACGAAGAAACCCTGCGCGAGAAGCTCATGACCGAGCTGCTTGCCGCTTACAACGAGAAAGAAGAGCAGGCGAGCGCCGAAGCGCTGCGCACCTTTGAGAAGCAAATCGTTCTGCGCGTGCTCGACGACCTGTGGAAAGACCACCTGTCGACCATGGATCACCTGCGTCACGGCATCCACTTGCGTGGTTATGCACAGAAGAACCCGAAGCAAGAGTACAAGCGCGAGTCGTTCACGCTGTTCTCCGAGCTGCTGGATTCGATCAAGCGCGACTCGATCCGTGTGTTGTCGCATGTTCAGGTTCGCCGCGAAGATCCGATCGAAGAAGAGCAACGTCTGCGTCAGGAAGCCGAGGCACTGGCCGCGCGCATGCAGTTCCAGCACGACGAAGCACCGGGTCTTGAGCAACCGGAACTGCTCGGTGAAGAGGTCGATGTAGCCCTCGCCACCGCACCGGTTCGCAACGAACAGAAGCTGGGCCGTAACGAACTGTGCTACTGCGGTTCGGGCAAGAAATTCAAGCATTGCCACGGGCAGATCCAGTAAAACCCGTTTCATACGCTGAAATACCCGCGCCGCGACCGGCATCAGCCGTCGCGGCGTTTTGCCATTTACACCACCGTTCTTCCTGAAAACGGTGCTGACATCATTTATTAAGGAGCGCATTCATGGCTGTTGGTCTTGGTCCTTTGCCAACGTTGCACCCGGTTGCCGGTTTTGAACTCGGTATCGCCTCGGCCGGCATCAAGCGCCCGGGGCGCAAGGATGTCGTGGTCATGCGCTGCGCCGAAGGCTCCACGGTGGCGGGCGTGTTTACCCTGAACGCCTTTTGCGCCGCTCCGGTGATTCTGGCCAAGCAACGTGTGCAAGGCCCGGTGCGTTACCTGCTGACCAACACCGGCAACGCCAACGCCGGCACCGGCGAGCCTGGCCTGGCCGCTGCCGAGCGCACCTGCGCCAAACTGGCTGAATTGACGGGGGTTGATGCCAGCCTGGTGCTGCCGTACTCCACCGGCGTGATCGGTGAGCCGCTGCCGGTCGAGAAGATCGAAGGCGCGCTGCAAGCCGCGCTGGATGATCTGTCGATCAACAACTGGGAAGCTGCCGCTACCGGCATCATGACCACCGACACCTTGCCCAAAGGTGCCAGCCGCCAGTTCCAGCATGACGGCGTGACCATCACCGTTACCGGCATCAGCAAAGGCGCGGGCATGATCCGCCCGAACATGGCGACCATGCTCGGCTACATCGCCACCGACGCCAAAGTCTCCCGCGACGTGCTGCAAAACCTGCTGCTGGATGGCGCGAACAAGTCGTTCAACCGCATCACCATCGACGGCGACACGTCGACCAACGACTGCTGCATGCTGATCGCCACCGGTCAGGCTGCGCTGCCGGAAATCACCTCCGCGAGCGGTGAACTGTTCGCCAAGCTGAAACAAGCGGTGTTCGAAGTGTGCATGGACGTGGCCCAGGCCATCGTGCGTGACGGCGAAGGCGCGACCAAGTTCGTGACTGTTGAAGTCAACGGCGGCGGCACTCACCAGGAATGCCTGGACGTCGGCTACACCGTGGCCCACTCGCCGCTGATCAAGACCGCGCTGTTCGCTTCCGACCCGAACTGGGGCCGCATCCTCGCCGCCGTCGGGCGTGCCGGTGTGCCGAACCTGGACGTGAGCAAGATCGACGTGTTCCTCGGCGACGTGTGCATCGCCAGCCGTGGCGCCCGCGCCGCGACCTACACCGAAGCCCAGGGCGCGGCGGTGATGCAGCAGGAAGAGATCACCATCCGTATCGAACTGGGTCGCGGCGATTGCAGCGAAACCATCTGGACCACCGACCTGTCCCACGAATACGTGAAGATCAACGCCGAATACCGTACTTAAGACCGAGTCGCCCTCGTCGCGGGCAAGCCCGCTCCCACACGACCGAGTCGATCACACGATTGTTGGCCGACGTTGAACCTTGTGGGAGCGGGCTTGCCCGCGATGACGGACGATTACGCGCTAGTTATTTTGGCTTGTTCCCCTGACGAGAAGGCACCAACATATGAGCCTCCACCTGATCATCGGCGACAAACTGCTTTCCTCATGGTCCCTGCGTGGCGCTTTGGCCCTTGACCTCACCGGCGCCCCGTACACCGAAGAACTGATCAAGCTGAATCAGCCGGACACCCGCGAACGTCTGCTCAAGCACTCGCCGACCGGCAAAGTCCCGCTGCTCAAAACCGAACACGGCACCATCGCCGACTCCCTGGCGATTGCCGAATACCTGGCCGAGCAATTCCCCGACGCCGGCCTCTGGCCCAAAGACCCCGCCGCCCGTGCCCAGGCACGTTCGGCCTGTGCGCAAATGCACGCCGGGTTCTTTGCCATGCGCGGCAACATGCCGTTCGACCTGAGCCGCGATGCACCGCTGTCGCCGACGCCTCCTGACGTGCAGGCGGACATTGAGCGCATGCTGGCGTTGTGGGCCGAGTGCCGCGAGGCCGCTACTGAAACCGGTCCGTTCCTGTTTGGCGGCGCGACCCTCGCCGATGCTTTCTTCGCACCGATCGCCGTGCGCTTGCGCACTTATCAGGTGAAGTTGCCGGCAGCGGACGAAGCCTATGTCGAAACCGTCTACCAATGGCCGTCGTTCAAGGCTTGGCAGAAGGCAGGTCTGGAGGAGATAGGGCAGTGAAACGAGTACACGTAGCCGCCGCCGTTATCCGTGACAGCAGTGGCAAGATCCTTATCGCACGCCGTGCCGATACCCAGCATCAGGGCGGCTTGTGGGAATTTCCCGGGGGCAAGGTTGAGGACGACGAGTCCGTCGAAACCGCCCTGGCTCGCGAGCTCCAGGAAGAATTGGGCATTGTGGTCAGCGCCGCGCGACCGTTGATCAAAGTCCGCCACGATTATCCGGACAAGCAAGTGTTGCTGGACGTTTGGGAAGTGACGGCCTTTACCGGCGAACCCCACGGTGCCGAAGGCCAGCCTTTGGAATGGGTGGCTCAGCGTGATCTGCTGAGCTACGAATTTCCGGCGGCCAATCAGCCGATCGTCTCGGCCGCTCGATTACCTGCGCAGTATTTGATTACACCTGACGACCTGGAAACTCCGGCCTTGCTGCGCGGTATCCAGAAAGCCATCGCTGGCGGCATCAAGTTGATCCAGCTGCGTGCGCCCAACGGCTACGATCCGAAATACCGGGATCTGGCGGTGGATGCGGCGGGGCTGTGTGCCGGCAAGGCGCAGTTGATGATCAAGGGGCCGTTTGAGTGGCTGGGCGACTTCCCGTCCGCGGGCTGGCACATCACGTCGGCGCAGTTGCGTAAATACGCAGCAGCGGGTCGACCATTACCGGCGTCGCGCTGGTTGGCGGCGTCTTGCCACAATGCTGAAGAGTTGGCGCTGGCCGAGCAGATGGGGGTGGATTTTGTGACCTTGTCGCCGGTGCAGCCGACGCTGACTCATCCGGATGCAATGCCGCTGGGTTGGGAGCAGGCTTCGGCGTTGATCGAAGGTTTCAGCAAACCGGTGTTCTTGTTGGGTGGTGTTGGCCCGGCTGAGCAGCAGAAGGCTTGGGAAGCAGGGGCGCAGGGTGTGGCGGGGATTCGGGCGTTCTGGCCAGAGATTTGAATTTCCGGTGATGCTGACGGCCTCTTCGCGGGCAAGCCACGCTCCCACAGTTGACCGAGTTCTTCCAGATGGAATGCGATCAAATGTGGGAGCGGGCTTGCTCGCGAAGGCGGCCTGACAGGCGCCGATTATTCCTGCGGTTTAGCAGCCGGCTGCCAAAGAATCTCGGCAATCCCCTGGCGCTTGGCAATCACCCTTGCCACCACAAACAACACATCCGACAACCGATTGATATACGCCAACCCAACCCCGGCCAACGGTTCAATCGCGTTCAAATGCTGACAGCGCCGCTCCGCGCTACGCGCCAGGCTTCTGCACACATGGGCCTGGGCAATCAGCGCTGAACCACCCGGCAGAATGAAATTCTCCAGCGGCCCCAGCTCTTCATTCCACACATCGATCGCCGCTTCCAGGCGTTCGATCTCCGCTGCATTCAGCGCTTGATACACCGGCATCGCCAACTCGCCACCCAGATCGAACAACCGATGCTGGCAGGGCGCAAGAACCTCAATCACCTCGTTCAATCCCGGATACGCAGCACTTTCTGCCGCCAACCCGGCCAATAGCACGCCTACCTGGCTGTTCAGCGTGTCGACTTCGCCAATGGCTTCGATCCGCGGGTGGTCCTTGGGCACGCGGCGGCCATCGCCGAGTCCGGTTTCGCCTTTGTCGCCGGTGCGGGTGTAAATCTTCGACAAGCGAAAGCCCATGGGTTACCTCGATAGCTGATTGAGTTCTTGAGAGATGACGGGGCTGCCTGCCAGCGGCAGGCGCAGGGTGAAACAGGTGCCTTGGCCCAATGTGGATTGCACCTCCATCTGACCCTTGTGGTTATTGGTGATGATGAAGTACGAGACCGACAACCCAAGGCCCGTGCCCTGACCGATTTCCTTGGTGGTGAAGAACGGCTCGAAGGTGCGTTTGCGCACGTTCTCGCTCATGCCGATGCCGTTGTCCTCGACCTGGATCTCCGCCCACGGCGGGTTCAGCCGGGTGCGCAGAATGATTCGTCCCGGCTCGCGGTCGTCTTCACGTTGGTGAATGGCCTGGGCGGCGTTTTTCAGCAAGTTGAGCAGCACTTGTTCCAGTTCGTTGGCCGTGCCGGGCACCGGGCCCAGCGCCGGGTCGAACTGACGGATGATCGCTTGGCCCTTGAAGTCGAAACCGATGGCCAGGTCGAAGTCGTTACCGGCGATTTCCACCGCTTGATCGATCAGCGCCGGCAGGTCGCACGGAGCCATTTGCCGGGTGCTGCGGCGGCTGAAGCTGAGCATGTGCGTCACAATCTTCGCTGCCCGGGCGCCAGCCTGTTGAATACCATCCAGCAGCTGTGGCACTTCGCGTGCTTGCAGGTATTTGTTGACCGTGTCCAGGGAAATGCCGGCTTGCTCGGCCTGTTCGAGGTTCTTCGGCAGGTCAGGCGATAGGCGTCGTCGAATGTTCTGCACGTTGTGCAGGATCGCGCCCAACGGGTTGTTGATTTCGTGGGCCATGCCGGCGGCGAGGCCACCGACCGAGAGCATTTTTTCTGATTGCACCATCATTTCTTCCAGCGACAGGCGCTGGGTGATGTCGTCGATCCGGATCACCACACCACGCCCGGCCCCGCCCATCAGCGGGTAGAAGGTCAGGGCGTAGTGTTTGGGTTCGTCGTCCTTGAACCAGGTGACGCGCTCGATCTTCGCCACCGTGTGCTGCTCGACGGTTTGCTTGAGCTGCGGCAGAAACGGTTTCAGCGGCTCGAAAGCGAGGAAGATCGGCTGGTTCAAGGCTTCGTCCAGACGCGTGCCGGACAGGGCGCTGGCTTCCTGATTCCACTGGGTCACGTAGAGCTGCTCGTCGAGGGCGATCAGCGCCGACGGCATGGAGTCGATGATGCTGTTGAGGTAATTCTGGAAGCCGGTGAGTTTCTTCTCGATCTTGCTGCGCACCTGAACTTCGAGTTCCAGTTTGCGATTGGTGTGGCGGGTTTCTTCGGCCAGACCTTGCGCCTGATCGTAAGCGGCCTGGGAGTCATCGCGGGCACGTTTGAGCTGCTGCTCCCGGGCTTCGATCCGCGAGAGCATGGTGTTGAACGCCTCGGCGAGACTGCCGATTTCATCGTGGTTGCCACGGGAGGCGCGCAGGGCGTAGTTCTCTTCGCGGGTCACTTGCCGGGACAGCTCTTCGAGCTGATGGATCGGCCGGGTAATCAGGCGTTTGATCTGCCGGGCGATCACCAGCCACAACAGCACACTGAAGATCAGAATGCCCAGACTGGCGGTCAGGGTCCCGGTGTAGAACGCCACCGGCAATTCGCTGCTGGCCACCAACAACAAATGCCCCGGTGCGGTGCCGGGGCGGGGCAGGGTGATCACCTGGTTGCTGCGAAATTCGGTGGCTTGCCAGGATTCGATGTGCCGATAACGATCCGGCAGGTGCAGCTTTTCGCCATGCTGTAACTGTGCCAGGCGCTCACCCTTGCCGTCATACAGGGCGGCCGCCCGCAGCGGTGAATAACTGTTGAGTTCGTTGAGCAGGCGTTCGGCGCTTTGCGGCGACGTCAACGCGTCGGCCACCAGGCTCGGGTTGGCCACCAGTCGCCCGATGGTCTGCAAGGCCTGGGGCGCCATGCTTTCCTGGGAGATGTAATACGCGGCGCTGATAAAAGTCAGGTTGGCGACCAGCAGGATGGTGATCAACAGCACGAGCAGGGCGGCCAGCAGTTTCTGGCCGACGGGAAGGTTTTCGAGACGCTGGCGCAATGGCATCAGGTTCATCGCTGAAAAGGAACAAGTGGCCAGCGTAGCCGCTGCTCAGTCGCTGGGCAATCCAAGGCTGTGCAGATGGGCGATCAACCTCGATTCAAGCTGATTGAGATGGGGCAGGTTCAACCGGTGTCGCGAGGCCACTTTACAGACATAGCCCAACAGGTAGCTGATTTCGGTCCGGCGCTGGCTCGCGACATCCTGGTGCATCGAGGAGTAATTGGCCGCCGTGGCGTGGATCACCCGTTCGACTTCCTGTTGCAGGTCCTCGGCCGCTGCCGGTTGGCCGCAACGTTCCAGCAAGTCAGTCAATTCATCGCACAAGGTGGCGACTTCGCAATGGTGTTCCTGCAAGCCGCCGTTGCGGCAATCGTGCAGCACCGTCAACGGATTGATCGCACAGTTGAGCGCCAGTTTTCTCCACAGCCTTGTCAGGATCTCGGTGCTCCACTCGTGAGGAATACCGGCCGCATTCAACTCGTCCAGCCAGATCGGTGCCACCGGATGACTGGCATCCCCCAGCCAGGTGTAGCCGTGACCGGCAAACACTACGCGCCAGTCGCCATCGCGAAACGCGCCTTCGGTGCTGGAGGCGCATACGCAACGCGCCTGGGGCACCTGCGCGGCGACAGCGTCCTGACTGCCCAGACCGTTTTGCAACAGGATCAGTTCGGCATCAGGCGTCAGACGTGGCGCCAGTTGGGCGACGGCCTTTTCGGCATCGTAGGCTTTGCAGGCCACCAGCAGACGGTGGATCGGCTCGCTGCCGTGCGGTGTTTCACCGGGGATCTCATAGGTGTTGGCTACGCCGTGCTCGACCAGCGTCAACCCGCCAGCCGCCTGATACGCCTGCAAGCGCTGCTCATCGCGCACGATCAACCGGACCGGCACGCCGGCCCGCGCCAGGCGGGTGGCCCACAACGTGCCGAGGCTGCCGGCGCCCAATACATGCCAGGTGGTGGACATCAGCTTTTTGCTCGGTTTGGCGCAGGCATGTGAGGCTCGCAGTATCGGTTGGAAAAGACCCGTTATAATGAGCCCGATTTTAACCGCAAGCCAAGCGCGCGCCATCGCTATCGAGCGCGCCTTTTATTGGAGAGATTACATGCCGTCGTTCGACGTGGTATCCGAACTGGACAAACACGAAGTCACCAACGCGGTCGAGAACGCCGTCAAGGAACTCGATCGTCGTTATGACCTGAAAGGCAAGGGTACCTTTGAATTCAAGGAAAAGGACCTGACCGTCAACTTGACCGCCGAGGCCGACTTCCAGCTGGAAGCGATGATCGAGATCCTCAAGCTGTCCCTGGTCAAGCGCAAGATCGACGTGCAGTGCCTTGAGGTCAAGGATGCCTACGCGTCGGGCAAGCTGATGAAGCAGGAAGCCGTCCTCAAGGAAGGCATCGACAAAGAGCTGGCGAAGAAAATCGTCGCTCACGTCAAGGACGCCAAGCTCAAGGTCCAGGCTTCCATTCAGGGCGAGCAAGTGCGCATCACCGGTAAGAAGCGTGATGACTTGCAGGAAGCCATCGCGGCTCTACGCGCCAAGACCTTCGATATGCCGCTGCAGTTCAACAACTTCCGCGACTGACCTTTCAAGCGGGAACCTCTCGGCGTTTTCGGCGTCCGAGGCCCAAGCGACGGCAGAAACGATTGAACCCATATGGGTTTGGTCTTTCTGCCGCTCATTTTTTCGCGTGCCGGGAAGCCGGGAATCAGGAGAAAAAAGATGGATTTGAATGCTGAAGTAGACAATCTGGTCAAGGCGTCTGAAGCCTGGATCCCGATGATCATGGAGTACGGCAGCCGCGTGTTGCTGGCGGTGATCACCCTGGCCATCGGCTGGTGGCTGATCAACAAGGTCACGCAAAAGCTCGGCGGTTTGCTGGCCTTGCGTAGCGCCGACTTGGCGCTGCAAAGCTTTATCAGTAACGTGGCCAACATCATTCTCAAGGTGTTGCTGATTGTCAGCGTCGCTTCAATGATCGGTATTGAAACCACCTCGTTCGTTGCTGCCATCGCTGCGGCGAGCTTCGCCATAGGTATGGCGTTGCAGGGCAGCCTGACAAACTTCGCCGGCGGTGTGCTGATTCTGCTGTTCCGCCCGTTCCGCATCGGTGACTGGATCGAAGCGCAAGGTGTGGCCGGTACGGTTGACGCCATTCAGATTTTCCACACCGTGCTGCGCACCGGGGACAACAAAACCATCATTGTCCCGAACGGCAGCCTGTCGAACGGCATCATTACCAACACCAACCGTCAGCCAACCCGCAAAGTAGTGTTTGATGTGGGCGTGGACTACGAAGCGGACTTGCAGAAGGCCCGTGAAGTATTGCTGGAGCTGGCCAAAGACGAACGTATTCTGACTGAGCCGGCTCCACAGGCAGTCATTTCTACGCTGGGCGACAGTTCGATCACTGTTTCGCTGCGTGTCTGGGTAAAAACAGCCGATTACTGGGATGTGATGTTCATGTTTAACGAGCAGTCCCGGGATCGTCTGAAAACTGCCGGTATAGATATTCCCTTTCCACAGCGGGTTATTCGTGTGGTTCAGGAAGCGACAGCGCAGTAAAAACGTTTTAACTTGGCTGGTCGGTCAAGTTAAACGCAGAAACCCAAGCGTCGATAAGACGCTTGGGTTTTTTTGTGGTTGCCCGTTGAGGGAAGTTAGCTGGCTAATGTTGTTGATATGAACGTTATTAGCCTGCTTACGAATTAGTGCTGTGCAGACATAAAAAAACCGCCCACCTGGTCAGGTGAGCGGTTTTTGATTAGAGCAAAGCTCTACAGTACTACCGGTCTTACACCCTGATTACAGGATGCTCAGCGGGTACTCAACAATCAGACGCACGTCGTTGTTGTCCGCAGTGTAATCAGCGTTGTAAGCGCCGTTTGCACGGTAAATTGCACTACGCAGGCGGAACGACAGATCCTTGGCTGGACCTTCTTGCAAAACGTACTTGGTTTCGAAGTTGAACTCGTGTTCCTTACCTTCGGTACCCTCGGTCGTTTCGATGTTATCACCGTATACGTAACGAGCCATGAAGCTCAGGCCAGGTACGCCGTAGGTAGCCATGTTCAGGTCGTAGCGACCCTGCCAGGATTTTTCTTCGCGCCCGATAAAGTCGGAGATCTGGATGGAGTTGGCTACGAAGATCGTACCGTTACCGTCCACGCCGTACAGGTAGTTGGTGTCGCCGGACGAACGTTGGAAACCAAGGGTGAACTTGTGAGCACCGAGGCTGTAGGCAGCTGCAAGGCTCCACAGTTTGTTGTCGAGCTCGCCGTACAATGCCTGACCTTGGTCTTTGGTGCGGTAGGCGTTGAAGTCGATGTTCAGCGACTGGCTGTCATCGATCGGGAAGGTGTAGTTGGCGTTGACGTATTGCTTCTTGAAGTAGTCATCAACATCGGACGCAGCGATAGCGGCAACGAAGTTATCGGTGAACTGGTAGGTTGCACCTGCGATGTTGGCGCTGGTCAGGCCCGGGGCGTGCTTGCCGTTGATGCTGTCCTTGCCCATGCCGGTTTGCGAGCTGAGCGCAGTGAAACGACCGGCGCTGAGTTCCAGGCCTTTGATTTCCTTGCTGGTCAGCAAGGTGCCTTCGGCGACTTCTGGCAGCAGACGGCTGTCATCGGTAGCGAATACAGGGCTGGCAACGAATTGACGACCGTACTTCAGAGTGGTGTCGGAAAGACGGAACTTAACGGCTCCGCCAGTCTTGCCCTGGCTTTTTTCCGGGTTGCCGTCGCTGTCAGTAGCGAACAGGCCGTTACCGGCACGTCCCGAACCGCCGTCCAGTTTAACGGTACCCATGGCCATGGCATCAATACCAAAACCGATGGTGCCTTGAGTGAAGCCCGATTCGTATGTCAGCAGTTGGCTGAGACCGTTGTCCTGGCGATAGCCACTTTTGAAAGTGCCGTCACCGTTGGAAATGTTACCGGCGCCATTACGGAAGTCGCGGTTCATGTATTCAAAACGGGTTTTGAGTTTCAGGCTCTGGTCTTCCAGGAAGCCTTTGGACTCGTCCTGAGAGGACGCCATTGCGAACTGCGAGGTGCCTGCTGCAACAGCAACTGCGATCATGCTCCACTTCATCACGCGCATCGTGATTTGCTCCTTTGGTTTTTAGAAGAGTACTGCCGTCCCACCTGTTTTATTATCTGGGCGGCTCTTTCTTTTTGTGTCGGCGCAAACTTATATCACGCCGAACATGTTGGCGATACTTGCGTATCTAACCTTGCAGCTTCTTTACGACCCTGTCGCAAACAGCTGGGTAGATGTCGCAAATTTAAAGCCTCGACGCAAGCGCACTGGCAACTTTAGTGTTGTTTTCCAAGGCTTGTGCATCGGTAAAAAGAGTCCCTGGTGAAACGCTTGAATCTCCATTGGGCAACCCTGCCACTGTTTTTATTTGCCTTGGGGCTTCCACTTCCAGCGGAGGCTTCCAGGGCGATGTGGGTGTGAATGCAACAAGCGTGCTCAAACCAGAATTCTGCTGCTGTTTTTTTCTGAAAGTCTGCCTGTCGCTGTAAAAACCTCATAAAACCGGGGGCTTCGAGCGTGTTTTTTGTACGCTTGACGCCGTGCATTGCATGGTGTTGCAACCCTGAAGCCGATCGCATGACATCGAAAAATGTTACCGGTTCACCCCTTCGGTGAGTAATTCACGGATGCTGACGCACTCAGCGTAGACGCACTGTGCGGTTTTGGTGCAAAAAATCTTAATCACTGTGCTGAAATCACACAGTGCGCTGATGGCTACGGCTGAAACTATTCATTGGATATCAGTCATTTCGCCATTTCGGGTGCGATCTTCGGTTCTGTGTTGGTGCGTATCGATCGAAAATGGCCCATCTCGGGGCGTTCGTTCCGCGTGATGCCAGCGGTGATCACGGGTATGCTGCCGTCCTGTCGCTTGGTGCGCAGCCCTTCTGGATGGGCGCTAAGCTGAAAAAATGATGACCAGGCGGGAGTGCGCAGAGTGTTCGCTTTAGATCCACGACTTCAACAAGACACGCTACCGATCGGGGATTTTCCGCTGTGCCGGTTGCTGTTATCCAATGATTCAAACTATCCCTGGTTCATCCTGGTGCCTCGCCGCGACGATATCAGCGAGATATTTCAGTTGGGTGTCGCAGATCAACAGTTGTTGTGGCAGGAAACGACCGCGCTGGCGGAGTTGCTCAAGGACTCGTTCGACGCTGACAAGTTGAATATCGCGGCGTTGGGTAATGTAGTCAGTCAGTTGCACATGCATGTCATTGTGCGCAAGCGCGAGGATGCCGCCTGGCCAGCCCCGGTCTGGGGTAAACACCCGGCCGTGCCTTACAGTGCAGCGCAGGTCGCGGCCATTCGCGAGCAGTTGCGTCTGGTACTGACCGAAGACTTCACGTTTCTGGAGGGTTGAGTCATGAGCCTGGAAGACCGCGTTACCGATCTGGAGAGCCAGCTGGCGTTTCAGGATGACACCATCCAGGCATTGAGCGATGTGCTGGCAACGCAGCAGCGCGCCGTTGAGCGCCTGCAACTGCAAATGGCCGCATTGCTCAAGCGCCAGGAAGAAATGGCTGGCCAGTTCGAAACCTTCGAAGAAGACGCGCCACCGCCTCATTATTGAAACTGCAGGCATAAAAAAACCGCGAACAGCTCAGCTGCTCGCGGTTTTTTTTAGCCTTGAATCAGCGACGCGGCAATGCGGCGATCACGTCTTCGGCTTGCAGCCCTTTGTCACGATTCATGACGGAGAACTCCACGCGCTGGCCTTCGACCAGAACACGGTGACCTTCGCCACGAATGGCCCGGAAATGCACGAAAATATCATCGCCGGAATCACGGGAAATGAAGCCGAAGCCTTTGGAAGTGTTGAACCACTTGACGGTGCCGGTATCGCGGTTGCTCATGTCGTAGCTTGGCGAGGCGGCGGCCGGTGAAGATTTGTAGAAGCTGATGGCCAGGTGCAGAAAAACGGCGATCAGGGCAGCTACCAGGCTGAACAGAACGGCAGGTTGACCGGCAATGACAGGCATTGGTGCGATCAACGTCAGGGTTTGCAGGACGACGGCCAGGACCAGCAGGGCGCTGACCAGGTTTTGCAGTTGATGACGTGGGCCTTTGTTCCAGTAAGGGATAACGGGAGCAAGGGTGAGGTTGAGCAGGCCGAAAAAGGCCAGGTAAAGCGCATCGGGTTGTTGCAGGTAAGGTACTGCTTCGGATCGCAGGCTAGGGATGAAGGACAGCAGCAGGGCTGCTGCGCCCATTAGCAGGTGGACGATTTTCAACATTTTGATTAACTCACGTTAAGACGGATCACAAGGAAGAGCTGATTGAGCACGGTTCGCTTCAGAACAATAAGAGGCGTTGGACACGTACCCGCTACCAGCCTATGCGCAGCCCCCGGAAAATAGGCGGTCGCGACACACTGTCTATTTAACAGCAAAGCCTGCAGCTACTCAAATCAGGCAGTCCGGCGGTGCTTCTCGGGGCGTTTTGTCGCAGGCCATTGTGCAATCCCGGGCTGCGATGGGTGGGCAGGCTTGCTAGAGTGGTCCTGCACCTGTTGGATGACTCAATCACCTTTAGGGGAAAAACATGGCAATCGATATCGGTATCAGTGAAGAAGACCGCAAGTCCATCGTCGACGGGCTTTCGCGTCTGCTGTCGGACACTTATGTGTTGTATTTGAAAACCCATAACTTCCATTGGAATGTCACCGGTCCCATGTTTCGGACCCTGCACCTCATGTTCGAGGAGCAATATAACGAGTTGGCCCTGGCCGTCGATTCGATTGCCGAGCGCATTCGCGCCCTCGGGTTTCCTGCGCCAGGCGCCTATTCAATTTATGCGCGGCTGTCCTCTATAAAGGAAGAAGCCGGCGTACCCAGCGCCGAAGACATGATCAAGCAGCTTGTCGAGGGGCAAGAGGCAGTGACGCGTACGGCGCGCGGGATCTTTCCGTTGCTGGAAAAAGTCAGCGACGAACCGACGGCTGATCTGTTGACCCAGCGCATGCAAGTCCACGAAAAAACCGCGTGGATGCTGCGGTCTCTGCTGGATAAGTAATTTCGTCAATGCGCGAATAATGCCCATCGGGTGTTATTCGCGGTCTTTGATTTCCTCATAATCGCTTTTTCGCTCGTTAAAATTCGTCTGGTTATGTAGGAAAATGGCCGGCCTAGGACGGTCTCCATGATCGCCCTTCAGTTGTTGGCTTATCCTACGTCGATGGTCATAAAGTCATCTGGATATACCTTTGCGCCTGCGCTTTTATAAGGCAACGAATATTGCTCTTACAGAAGGCAAGGATGGCAAAGGAGTGTCAACGATATGGATTACGAAGACAGGCGAAGCGAGGGGAGGGTCGGTCCGGTCAAGGACATAAGGATTGATCCATTTGTCAGTGAATTTGATATGGGGCTGGCCCAGCCTCTATCCCGGTCGGTACGGTTGAATGGCTTTGCCACCTGCTTGCGGCTTGAGCAGGTGTACTGGGATATTTTGGGCGATATGGCCAAGGTCAATTGCTGTACGGTCAGCGCGCTGCTGTCCCATGTGGATCGCGAAGTGCACTTGCGTCATGGCGGGGTCAAGAACTTCACCGGGCTGGTGCGGGTTGTCTGCGTCGTGCACAGCCTGAAAGAGGGTGGCTGCGCCGCAATGCCCTAGCCACAGCGCTGGATAGGGCAGAGTGTCGGTCTGTGCAGTCTTACGGCTGCACAGGCCGCATTTAATGGATATAATCCCGCTCTTTGCCGCAAAACCCAGCGTGCGCGGTAGCAATCTGATCGCCGAGACAATCCCCATGCCGATGTACGACTATCAATGTGCTTCCTGTGGTCATCAGTTGGAAGCCATTCAAAAGATCAGCGCAGCACCGCTGGTCGACTGCCCTGCCTGCCAGGCGCCAGAGCTTAAAAAGATGCTGTCCATGCCGGGCTTCCGCCTGAGCGGCACCGGCTGGTACGAAACCGATTTCAAGACCGGTTCCAAGAAGAATCTGGCCGGCGGCGACAAAGCTGACTAAGGTCTGGAACCTGAGTTGAACGACTACGCGCGAGCTCTTGCAACCTCTGCAAGGCCTCCAACCGAATTTCGATTACGAGAAGTGAAACCACTACCATGATGCGCAGCCATTATTGCGGCCAACTGAACGAAGCCCTGGAAGGCCAGGAAATTACCCTTTGCGGATGGGTTCACCGTCGCCGTGACCACGGTGGGGTGATTTTCCTCGATATCCGTGATCGTGACGGTCTGGCCCAGGTGGTGTTCGACCCGGACCGCGCCGAGAGCTTCGCCGCCGCCGATCGCGTGCGCAGCGAATACGTCGTGAAGATCACCGGCAAGGTTCGCCTGCGTCCGGCCGGTGCCACCAACGCCAACATGGCGTCGGGCATGATCGAAGTCCTGGGTTACGAGCTCGAAGTGCTGAACGAATCGGAAACCCCGCCGTTCCCGTTGAACGAGTACTCCGACGTCGGCGAAGAAACTCGCCTGCGTTATCGCTTCCTGGATCTGCGTCGCCCGGAAATGGCCGAGAAGCTGCGTCTGCGTTCGCGCATGACCACCAGCATCCGCCGCTACCTCGACGAGAACGGCTTCCTCGACGTCGAGACGCCGATTCTGACCCGCGCTACACCTGAAGGCGCACGTGATTATCTGGTGCCGAGCCGTACTCACGCCGGTTCGTTCTTCGCCTTGCCGCAATCGCCGCAGCTGTTCAAGCAACTGCTGATGGTGGCCGGCTTCGACCGTTACTACCAGATCGCCAAGTGCTTCCGCGACGAAGACCTGCGTGCCGACCGTCAGCCTGAATTCACCCAGATCGACATCGAAACCAGCTTCCTCGATGAAAAAGACATCATGGGCCTCACCGAAGGCATGATCCGCAACCTGTTCAAGGAAGTGCTGGATCTGGAATTCGGTGAGTTCCCGCACATGACCTTCGAAGAGGCCATGCGTCGTTACGGTTCCGACAAGCCAGACCTGCGTAACCCGCTGGAACTGGTGGACGTGGCCGACCAGCTGAAAGAAGTCGACTTCAAGGTCTTCAGCGGTCCTGCCAACGATCCGAAATGCCGTGTCGCCGCCTTGCGTGTACCCGGTGCGGCGAGCATGCCGCGCAAGCAGATCGACGACTACACCAAGTTCGTCGGCATCTACGGTGCCAAGGGCCTGGCGTACATCAAGGTCAACGAGCGCGCCAAAGGCGTTGAAGGCCTGCAGTCGCCAATCGTCAAGAACATCCCTGAAGCCAACCTCAACGTGATCCTCGATCGTGTTGGCGCGGTCGATGGCGACATCGTGTTCTTCGGCGCCGACAAGGCCAAGATCGTCAGCGAAGCCCTGGGCGCGCTGCGGATCAAGGTCGGCAACGACCTGGACCTGCTGACCTGCAAGTGGGCGCCAATGTGGGTCGTCGACTTCCCGATGTTCGAAGAGAACGACGACGGCAGCTTCAGCGCCTTGCACCACCCGTTCACCGCGCCGAAATGCACCCCGGAAGAACTGGAAGCCAACCCGGCGACCGCTCTCTCCCGTGCCTACGACATGGTTCTGAACGGCACCGAGCTGGGTGGCGGTTCGATCCGTATCCACCGCAAGGAAATGCAGCAAACGGTGTTCCGCCTGTTGGGTATCAATGAAGCAGAACAGGAAGAGAAATTCGGCTTCCTGCTCGACGCCCTGAAATATGGTGCGCCGCCGCACGGTGGCCTGGCCTTCGGTCTGGACCGTCTGGTCATGCTGATGACCGGTGCCCAGTCGATTCGTGAAGTGATCGCCTTCCCGAAAACCCAGAGTGCTGCCGACGTGATGACGCAAGCCCCGGGTGTGGTAGATGCCAAGGCATTGCGCGAGCTGCACATTCGTCTGCGCGAAACGCCAAAGGCTGAGTAAGGCTGACCGCAAAGGCGCATCCTTTTGGGATGCGCCTTTTCTTTAGGTCGAGATTTTTTCTTGCTGGCCGACACAGCGTGCGCGGCGGGCAATGTTTCAAAGAGAATTCGGAGCGAGTTATGGCGGGTCATTCCAAGTGGGCGAACATCAAGCACCGCAAAGAACGTCAGGATGCCAAGAAGGGCAAGATTTTCACCAAGTGGATTCGTGAACTGACCGTTGCTGCCCGTCAGGGTGGCGGTGATCCGGGCTCCAACCCGCGCTTGCGTCTGGCGCTGGACAAGGCCCTTGGCGCGAACATGAGCCGCGACATCATTGATCGCGCAGTCGCCCGCGGTGCCGGTGCTGCCGATACCGACGACATGGTCGAGCTGAGCTACGAAGGCTACGGCCCGGGCGGCGTGGCGGTGATGGTCGAGTGCATGACCGACAACCGTAACCGCACCGCAGCGGCTGTTCGCCATGCGTTCAGCAAGTGCGGCGGCAACCTCGGCACCGACGGTTCGGTGGCGTATCTGTTCGAGCGCAAGGGGCAGATTTCCTTCGCGCCGGGCATTGATGAAGACGCGCTGATGGAAGCGGCCATGGAAGCCGACGCCGATGACGTGGTCACCCATGAAGACGGCTCGATTGACGTGTTCACCTCGTTCGCCGGCTTCTACTCCGTGCGTAACGCGCTGGAAGCGGCCGGTTTCAAAGGCGATGACGCGGAAATCGTGATGCTGCCGACCACCAGTGCCGAACTGGACCTGGAAGGCGCCGAGAAGGTGCTCAAGCTGATCGACATGCTCGAAGACCTGGATGACGTGCAGAACGTCTACTCCAATGCGGACATTCCAGAGTCAGTCGCCGCACAGCTTTGACAGGCACGACTAAGATCTAATGTGGGAGCTGGCTTGCCTGCGATGGCGTCGTGTCAGGCGACATCATTGATTGATGTGCCTACGCCATCGCAGGCAAGCCAGCTCCCACATTTGTTATTTGCTGGATTGAAAATAGTGTTCTTCCCTAAACCGCAGGCGTTATGACTTTAATTCTTGGTATCGACCCCGGTTCGCGCATCACCGGTTATGGCGTAGTGCGTGATACCGGACATGGCTGCGTGTACGTGGCGTCGGGCTGCATTCGCACAGGGTCCGGCGAGTTGCATGAGCGTCTGCAAATCGTCTATCGCGGTGTGCGCGAAGTCATCCAGACTTACGGCCCGGTGACCATGGGCATTGAAAAAGTCTTTATGGCGCGCAATGCCGACTCTGCCCTCAAGCTCGGTCAGGCCCGGGGCGCTGCGATTGTCGCGGGTGCCGAAGAAAGCCTGGAGATCGCCGAGTACACCGCGACCCAGGTCAAGCAAGCGGTTACCGGCACCGGCGCGGCGAATAAAGAGCAGGTGCAGATGATGGTCATGCACATGCTGAAATTGACCAGCAAGCCGCAAATCGATGCTTCGGATGCCCTGGCCATCGCCATTTGTCATGCACATACCCGTTCCAGCCTGTTGCCCCATGGCCTGGGAACGGCACGCAGTCGTGGCGGGCGCCTGCGTCTCTGATAGCATCAGCAGTCATTTTTAGGGAATGAGGGTTTTGCGCCTGTGTTGCCGGCGCAAAACCCTTGTTCTGTCAGTCGCCAGTCATTGATCTGGCCAACGCTCAAGGATCTGAAACGTGATTGGACGCTTGCGCGGCACACTGGCTGAGAAACAGCCGCCGCACCTGATTCTGGATGTAAACGGTCTGGGGTATGAACTGGAAGTGCCCATGACCACGCTGTATCGCTTGCCGTCGGTCGGTGAACCGCTGACCTTGCACACCCATTTGGTCGTACGCGAAGACGCGCAGTTACTCTATGGCTTCTTCGGCAAGCGTGAGCGAGACTTTTTTCGCGAGTTGATCCGTCTCAATGGTGTAGGGCCGAAATTGGCCCTGGCCTTGATGTCGAGCCTGGAAGTCGATGAACTGGTACGTTGCGTGCAATCCCAGGACACTTCGGCGCTGACCAAGGTGCCGGGCGTGGGCAAAAAGACGGCCGAGCGTTTGCTGGTGGAACTCAAGGACCGCTTCAAGGCTTGGGAAACCGTGCCGGCGATGTTCGCCCTGGTACCGAACCAGCCGGGTGGGCCGGATGCGGCTCCGGTCGCTACCGCCGAAAATGATGCGGTCAGCGCGCTGATTTCCCTGGGCTACAAGCCGCAGGAAGCCAGTAAGGCGATTTCCGCGATCAAGGAGAAAGGTTTGAGCAGTGAAGACATGATTCGTCGTGCCCTGAAGGGAATGATCTAAGTGATTGAAGCTGATCGTCTGATTGCCGCCACGCCTGGCCCTCGCGACCGCGAGGAAGTCCAGGACCGGGCGATTCGCCCTGTCAGCCTGGCCGAATACATTGGTCAGCCGACCGTTCGCGAGCAAATGGAGTTGTTCATCCAGGCGGCTCGCGGGCGTAACGAATCCCTGGACCACACTCTGATTTTCGGCCCGCCAGGTCTGGGCAAGACCACCCTGGCCAACATCATTGCCCAGGAAATGGGCGTGTCGATCAAAAGCACCTCGGGCCCGGTGCTTGAGCGTCCGGGCGATCTGGCTGCCCTGTTGACCAATCTTGAGCCTCACGACGTGCTGTTCATCGACGAGATCCATCGGCTGTCGCCAATCGTCGAAGAAGTGCTGTACCCGGCCATGGAAGATTTCCAGCTCGACATCATGATTGGTGAAGGGCCGGCTGCGCGCTCGATCAAGCTGGATCTGCCGCCGTTCACCCTGGTCGGCGCGACAACGCGTGCCGGCATGCTGACCAACCCGCTGCGCGACCGGTTCGGCATTGTCCAGCGCCTGGAGTTCTACAACACTGCCGACCTGGCAACGATTGTCAGCCGTTCGGCGAACATCCTCGGCTTGCCGCTGGACCCGGAAGGCGCCTTTGAGATCGCCCGTCGTGCCCGCGGCACCCCGCGGATTGCCAACCGCTTGTTGCGCCGGGTTCGGGATTTCGCCGAAGTTCGTGCCAAAGGCCACATCACCAAACCGATCGCCGACCTGGCCTTGAACCTGCTGGATGTCGACGAGCGTGGCTTCGATCACCAGGACCGGCGTCTGCTGTTGACCATGATCGAGAAGTTTGACGGTGGGCCGGTTGGCGTGGACAGCCTGGCCGCTGCGATCAGCGAAGAGCGCCACACTATTGAAGACGTGCTGGAGCCGTATCTGATCCAGCAGGGCTACATCATGCGCACGCCGCGGGGGCGAGTGGTCACCCGGCACGCGTATTTGCATTTCGGTTTAAACATTCCGTCACGATTGGGCGAGATGCCCGTGGTAGACGAGTTCCTCGATGCCGTGGACGATTAATCACCTTTGCGCGCTGATTTATTCGGAGTTTGTGCGGTCTGAGGACCGTATTTCACCAGAAAGCCGCGAATCAATGAAAAACAGTTGCCTGGCCGGATTGGCAACCTGAGGAGTAAGCACTAGAGTATGCGCGCGCAAAACGGGCTTGAGCCGTTCGCACTTCGTTGTCGCGTTTATTACGAGGACACCGATGCGGGCGGCATCGTGTATTACGTCAATTACCTCAAGTTTATGGAACGGGCTCGAACCGAGCGGCTCCGGGATCTGGGTTTTGCCCAGTCGGCGCTGGCAGGTGAGGACCTGTTGTTTGTCGTGCATTCCAGCGAAGCGCGTTATCACGCGCCGGCGCGACTGGACGACGAGCTTCTGGTAAGCGCTGAAGTAATCGAATTGAACCGTGTCAGCCTGCGCTTTAAACAGCAGGTCAGGCGAGCCACGGATAATGTGCTGCTCTGCGAAGGGCAGTTTCTGGTGGCCTGTGTGCGCACTGAAAGTTTAAAACCCCGGGCCATTCCCGAAGCTCTACGAGCGGCCTTCGCCGACGTGAGCGGCGCGGGTACACACTCAAAGCAGGAGATAAAGCGTGGAAGCTAACGTCGTCGACCATTCCTCCATGTGGAGCCTGGTCAGCAATGCCAGTATCGTGGTGCAACTGGTAATGCTGATCCTGGTAGCCGCATCGGTGACCTCATGGATCATGATCTTTCAGCGCAGCAACCTGCTGCGTGCCGGTCGACGTGCCCTGGAGAGCTTTGAAGAGCGCTTCTGGTCCGGCATCGACCTGTCCAAACTCTACCGTCAGGCTGGCAGCAACCCTGATCCGGATTCGGGCGTCGAGCAGATCTTCCGTGCCGGTTTCAAGGAATTCTCCCGTCTGCGTCAGCAGCCAGGCGTTGACCCGGAAGCGGTCATGGAAGGCGTGGCCCGTGCCATGCGCGTCGCCATTTCCCGCGAAGAAGAAAAGCTCGAACAGAGCCTGCCGTTCCTCGCCACCGTAGGTTCCGTCAGCCCGTACATCGGTCTGTTCGGTACCGTCTGGGGGATCATGAACTCCTTCCGTGGCCTGGCCACTGCCCAGCAAGCGACCCTGGCCACCGTGGCCCCGGGTATCGCCGAAGCACTGATCGCCACCGCGATCGGCCTGTTCGCGGCCATCCCGGCCGTTATCGCTTACAACCGTTTTGCTGCTCGCAGTGAAACCCTGCTGGGCCGTTACTACACCTTCGCCGATGAATTCCAGGCGATCCTGCACCGCAAAGTGCACACCAGCGAAGAATAAGCAGGTAATTTCCAATGGCTTTAATCGCTCGAGCTCGCAAAAAGCGCAAGCCGGTTGCCGAGATGAACGTGGTGCCTTACATCGACGTGATGCTGGTGCTGCTGGTCATCTTCATGGTGACCGCTCCGATGCTCAATCAGGGCGTGAAAGTTGATCTGCCCAAGGTTTCCAGCGAAGCCTTGCCGCAGGACAACAACACCCAGGTCCTGACCATTTCGATCAAGTCTGACAAGACCTACTACTGGAACCTTGGCAGCGAAGTCGACACTGAAAAGCAACAGGACAAGGCCATGACCTTGCCGCAGATGACTGACGCGGTGACCAAGATCATTCGCGCCGGTACTGAAGGCGGCAAGCGCACCCAGGTGTTCATTCGCGGCGACAAGACCGTCGATTACGGTTCCGTGATGGGCGCCATGGGTGGGTTGCAGAAAGCCGGGGTCGGTAATGTTGGCTTGATTACCGAGGCACCCTGATGCAGCAAATGCGAGAGCCGTCCGCCTCGGAAAGCTACTTCTGGCCTAGTGTTCTGGCGATTGTCTTGCACGTGCTGGTGTTCGGCATGCTGTTCGTCAGTTTCGCCTTCACACCGGAGCTGCCGCCGGCCAAGCCGATTGTCCAGGCGACCTTGTACCAACTGAAATCGAAAAGTCAGGCGACCACCCAGACCAATCAGAAGATTGCGGGTGAAGCGAAGAAATCTGCCGCGCGTCAGACCGAAGTCGAACAGATGGAACAGAAAAAGATCGAACAGGAAGCGATCAAGGCCGCGGAACAAAAGAAGGAAGATGCGGCTCAAAAAGCCGAAGAATCCAAGAAGGCCGACGAGACCAAGAAAGCGGATGAGGCAAAAAAGGCTGATGAAGCCAAGAAAGCCGATGAAGCGAAGAAGACCGCCGAAGCCAAAAAGGTCGAAGAGAAACAATTGGCTGATATAGCCAAGAAGAAATCTGAAGAAGAAGCCAAGAAAGCTGCTGAAGAAGAGGCCAAGAAAGCGGCCGCTGAAGAAGCAAAGAAAAAGATTGTCGAAGACGCGAAGAAGAAAGCCGCGGAAGACGCCAAGAAGAAATCTGAAGCTGAAGAGGCGAAGAAGAAAGTCGCCGAAGACGCGAAGAAGAAAGCTGCTGCCGATGCTGCGAAGAAGAAATCGCAGGAAGCGGCACGTAAATCCGTCGATGAGAAAAAGGCTCAGGCCCTGGCAGATTTGCTTTCGGACACGACGGAGCGTCAGCAGGCCTTGGCGGATGAACAGGGTGATGAAGTCGCGGGTAACTTCGACGATCTGATTCGCTCGCGTGCTTCTGAAGGTTGGGCGCAGCCACCGTCGGCCCGCAAGGGCATGAAGGTGATCCTGCAAATCAACATGCTGCCTGACGGCACAATCTCCGGCGTATCGGTTGCCAAGTCCAGCGGTGATGTACCGTTCGACAGTTCAGCGGTAGCGGCGGTAAAAAACATTGGTCGATTGACCGAAATGCAGGGTCTGAAGCCAGCTGATTTCGCACCCTATCGTTCATTCAAGATGACATTCACACCTGAGGATCTAGCCTTGTGAGAAACCTTCTTCGAGGACTGCTTGTAGTCATGTTCTGCTTTGCAGGACTGGCCACCGCAGATGAAAAAAATATCCTGGTCAGCAGTGGTAGCTCCCAGGCAACTCCAATTGCCGTAGTGCCATTCGGTTTCCAGGGCGGCACCGTGCTGCCGGACGACATGGCCGAGATCATCGGCAACGACCTGCGCAACTCGGGTTACTACGCGCCGATTCCAAAGCAGAACATGATCAGCCAGCCGAGCCAGGCCAGCGAAATCATTTTCCGTGACTGGAAGGCGATCAACGCCCAGTACATTATGGTCGGCAGCATCGTGCCAGCGGGCGGTCGCCTGCAGGTTCAATACGCTCTGTTCAACGTCGCCACCGAGCAGCAAGTGCTGACCGGCAGCGTGTCGGGCAGCGTCGATCAACTGCGCGACATGTCGCACTACATCGCCGACCAGTCGTTCGAAAAACTCACCGGCATTAAAGGTGCGTTCTCGACACGTCTGCTGTACGTGACGGCTGAGCGTTTCTCCGAGAAGAACACGCGCTACACGCTGCAACGTTCGGACTATGACGGTGCCCGCGCCGTGACCCTGCTGCAATCGCGCGAGCCGATCCTGTCGCCGCGTTTCGCACCGGATGGCAAGCGCATCGCTTACGTGTCGTTCGAGCAGAAACGTCCGCGTATTTTCATGCAGAACATCGACACCGGTCGCCGTGAGCAAATCACCAACTTCGAAGGCCTGAATGGCGCACCAGCCTGGTCGCCGGATGGCAATCGCCTGGCATTTGTACTGTCGAAAGACGGTAACCCGGACATCTACGTGATGAACCTGGGTTCGCGTCAGATCACTCGCGTCACCAACGGTCCCGGCATCAATACCGAACCGTTCTGGGGTAAGGATGGTTCGACCATCTATTTCACCTCTGACCGTGGCGGCAAGCCACAGATCTATAAAACCAGCGTCGGTGGTGGCGGTGCGGAACGTGTGACCTTCATTGGTAACTACAACGCCAACCCTAAACTGTCGGCTGATGAAAAGACCCTGGTGATGATCCACCGCCAGGATGGCTTCACTAATTTCAAAGTGGCGGCCCAGGATTTGCAGCGAGGTAGTGTAAAGATCCTCACTGATAGCACTCTGGACGAGTCACCTACTGTTGCGCCCAACGGCACCATGGTAATCTACGCCACCCGCCAGCAGGGCCGGGGAGTCTTGATGCTCGTGTCCATTAATGGACGCGTAAGGCTCCCGCTTCCTACCGCACAAGGCGAAGTCAGAGAACCTTCCTGGTCCCCTTACCTGAACTGACGCGGCGCTACACGTTGTACTTAACACACTGGGGTTCATTAGGAGTTTCAAGATGGAAATGCTGAAGTTTGGTAAATTTGCTGCGCTGGCTCTGGCCATGGCTGTAGCTGTAGGTTGCTCGTCCAAAGGCGGCGACAATGCCGGTGAAGGCGCTGTTGATCCAAACGCTGGTTACGGCGCTAACACTGGTGCCGTTGATGGCTCCCTGAGCGAAGAAGCTGCTCTGCGCGCAATCACCACCTTCTACTTCGAATACGACAGCTCGGACCTGAAGCCAGAAGCCATGCGCGCTCTGGACGTTCACGCCAAAGACCTGAAAGCAAACGGCGCTCGCGTTGTTCTGGAAGGCAACACCGACGAACGTGGTACTCGTGAGTACAACATGGCACTGGGCGAGCGTCGTGCGAAAGCCGTTCAGCGCTACCTGGTACTGCAAGGTGTTTCCCCAGCTCAGCTGGAACTGGTTTCCTACGGCGAAGAGCGTCCAGTTGCTACCGGCAACGACGAGCAGTCCTGGGCTCAAAACCGTCGCGTCGAACTGCGTAAGTAATTCGTCATGCGAACGTGCCGTCGTGCTGTAACTGTTTTGGCTCTCAGCCTCGCACCGCTTGCGGTGTGGGCTGCGGTTCCTGTGGTCGATAACGACTCCGGCTATAACAATAGCGGGACTAGTAGTCCGCCTGCGGGTTACGGTACGAACGGCGCCTATGCCGGGGGAGGGGTTTCGACCCCTGTCTCGGCACAGGGCCAGCTGTTCAACCAATTGCAATCCATGCAGGATCAGATCTCGCGCCAACAGGGCGTGATCGAAGAACTGCAAAATGATGTATCGCGCATGAAGCAAGAGAGCCTGGAGCGATATCAGGATCTTGATCGGCGCATAGGAACCGGCGTTGCACCAGCCGCGACTCCTGATAATTCTTCCGCCGGTGGCAGTTTGAATGCCCCCGGTGCAGCAGCTGGTGCAGGAGCGGCTGCCGCTCAAGCGCCTGCCGCGGGTAGTGAGCCGGCTGATCCGGCGAAGGAAAAACTGTATTACGATGCAGCCTTCGACCTGATCAAGGCCAAGGATTTCGACAAGGCCAGCCAGGCTTTTGCCGCTTTTCTGCGCAAGTACCCGAACAGCCAATACGCGGGCAATGCCCAGTACTGGTTGGGCGAAGTGAATCTGGCCAAAGGCGATCTGCAAGGTGCAGGTCAGGCTTTTGCCAAGGTTTCGCAGCTGTACCCCAAGCATCCCAAAGTGCCTGACTCGCTGTACAAACTGGCTGACGTAGAGCGCCGCCTCGGTCACACCGACAAGGTCAAAGGCATTCTGCAACAGGTCGTGTCCCAATATCCGGGTACCTCCGCTGCTCAGCTGGCTCAGCGTGACCTGCAGAAAATGTAAGGTTGCTTGACCTGTTTCGAAGAAACCCGCGCTAGTCGCGGGTTTTTTCGTTAGAATTCACGCCCTTTTTATGAAACACGCTTTTTGGGATCTACGCGGTGGCGGGGTTCCTTGAAGTGCCTGACGGAGGCGGACAGCCTGTTTAGCTGTTATGCCCGTGGCGACTATGCAAGACACATTGAGAATCACCGAAGTTTTCTACTCGTTGCAGGGTGAAACGCGGACTGCCGGGCTGCCCACTGTTTTTGTGCGCCTGACCGGTTGCCCGTTGCGTTGCCAATATTGCGACAGCGCCTACGCGTTCACCGGCGGCACCATTCGCCCACTCGACGACATCCTCGAGCAAGTGGCCGGTTTCCGTCCGCGTTACGTGTGTGTTACCGGCGGCGAGCCGCTGGCACAACCCAACGCCATCCCATTGCTTAAGCAGTTGTGTGACGCCGGTTACGAAGTGTCACTGGAAACCAGTGGTGCTCTCGACATCTCGGCGGTAGATTCCCGGGTCAGTCGCGTCGTCGATCTGAAAACCCCGGGTTCGAAAGAATCCCACCGCAACCGCTACGAGAACATCGAACTGCTTACGCCAAACGACCAGGTGAAGTTTGTCATCTGCTCGCGGGAAGACTACGACTGGGCCGTGTCCAAGCTGATTCAGTACGGCCTCGACAAGCGTGCCGGCGAAGTGCTGTTCTCGCCAAGCCACCATGACCTGAATGCGCGGGACCTGGCTGACTGGGTGGTGGCGGATAACCTGCCAGTGCGTCTGCAATTGCAGCTGCATAAATATCTTTGGAATGACGAGCCGGGGCGCTGAGATGACTGAACAACTGAACACTGCTGAAAAACGTGCGGTCATCCTGCTGTCCGGCGGTCTCGACTCCGCGACGGTCGTGGCGATGGCCCGCGCAGAAGGCTACAGCTGCTACACCATGAGCTTCGATTACGGCCAACGCTCACACGCCGAGTTGCACGCCGCCGAACGTGTTGCCCGGGATTTGGGTGTGGTGGAACACAAGGTGATCGGCCTGAACCTGAACGGTATCGGCGGTTCGGCACTGACCGACACCAGCATCGACGTGCCGGAAGTGGCGGGCGAAGGTATTCCAGTGACTTACGTGCCGGCGCGCAACACGGTGTTTCTGTCCCTGGCGCTGGGTTGGGCTGAAGTGCTCGGCGCGCGTGACATCTTTATCGGCGTTAACGCAGTGGATTATTCCGGTTACCCGGACTGCCGTCCCGAGTTCATCGAGTCCTTCGAGCGCATGGCCAATCTGGCGACAAAGGCCGGTGTAGAGGGTAATGGCTTCCGTATCCAGGCGCCATTGCAGAACCTCAGCAAGGCGCAGATTGTCCAGGCAGGGGTGAAGCTGGGGGTCGATTATGGACTGACCGTTTCCTGCTATCAGGCCGACGATAAAGGCTACGCATGCGGCAAATGCGACAGCTGCCGACTGCGTGCAGAAGGCTTTGCAGCGGCCGGAGTGAGCGACCCAACCCCTTATTTTTGATTTATTTCAAATTAGGTGTTGAATAGTCCTTAAAAATCAGTATTATACGCGCCACCACACAGCGGGTCGTTAGCTCAGTTGGTAGAGCAGTTGGCTTTTAACCAATTGGTCGTAGGTTCGAATCCCACACGACCCACCATTTTTGTAGCAGTTTTAAAAGTCTGGAAGGCCCACGCAAGTGAGGATTTCCGGATTTTTTTTTGCCCGCGATTTGAGCTCGGCTCAGCGCGGGGTTGCACCGCGTGACGCAGGTCAGAATCATCTTTTGCATCCCTCGGATATTCTGTAGCCTTGCGCATCTTCAACGCTGTCCGTGCCTGATGATACTCACTCTCCCGGCGGTACCCTGAAGGGTCCGGAGCCGGGTGTATACTCGACTTTCGCGCGAAAGCGCCTGCAGGTCTTGCGAACATGACGCAGATTTCCGAACGCCTTCTGGTTCAAGCCCACCTCGACGCCAAGCAGCCCAAGCCGCTGACTGTCGAGGAGGAAGCTTTTTACCGTACCGCCATCGCTGCCGAGCTCAAGGCTCATGACGCGGTGCTGGTTGCTCACTTCTATTGCGATCCGGTGATTCAGGCCTTGGCCGAAGAAACCGGTGGATGCGTCTCCGACTCGCTGGAGATGGCCCGCTTCGGCAGTGCTCACCCGGCCAAGACCGTTCTGGTCGCCGGTGTGAAGTTCATGGGCGAAACCGCCAAAATCCTCAATCCTGAAAAACGCATTCTGATGCCGACCCTGGAAGCGACTTGCTCGCTGGACCTGGGGTGCCCGGTGGATGAGTTCTCGGCGTTCTGCGATCAGCATCCGGAGCGTACGGTGGTGGTGTATGCCAACACCTCGGCGGCGGTCAAAGCCCGTGCGGATTGGGTAGTGACGTCCAGCTGCGCGCTGGAGATCGTCGAAAGCCTGATGGATAACGGCGAGACCATCATCTGGGGTCCGGACAAACACCTGGGCACCTACATCCAGCGCCAGACGGGCGCGGACATGCTGCTGTGGGACGGTGCCTGCATCGTTCACGAGGAGTTCAAGTCCAAGCAGCTCGAAGACATGAAGGCGCTGTACCCGGACGCAGCCATTCTGGTGCACCCGGAGTCGCCGACCTCGGTGATCGAGCTGGCGGATGCCGTGGGTTCCACCAGTCAGTTGATTGCGGCGGCGCAGAGCCTGCCGAACAAAACCCTGATCGTGGCCACCGATCGCGGCATTTTCTACAAGATGCAGCAGCTGTGCCCGGACAAGGTCTTCATCGAAGCCCCAACGGCCGGTAACGGCGCAGCGTGCCGCAGTTGCGCACATTGCCCGTGGATGGCGATGAATACCCTTGAGCGCACGCTGAAGTGCTTGAAGGAAGGGACGAACGAGATCTTTGTGGATCCGGCGCTGATTCCGCAGGCTATTCGGCCGTTGAAGCGGATGCTTGATTTCACTCAGGCTGCGCGGATGAAGTTGGCCGGGAACGCCTGATACTTACAGTGGCGAGAGCTGTTGTGGCGAGGGAGCTTGCTCCCGTTCGGTTGCGCAGCAGCCGTATTTGGGGGCGCTTCGCACCCCAGCGGGAGCAAGCTCCCTCGCCACAGTGATTTGCATAGCCTGTGTTATTTGGTCTTCTTCGGGATGCGGACAAGCTGGGTATTCGAGTACATGTCATGCCAGCTGCGTTTCTGTTTGTCGAACAGCGACCAGAAGAACCCAAGCCCAACACACAACAGCGAAGCGATCGACACCACAAAGCGCAGCAACGCCTGCCACAAGCTGATCGACGAGCCATCAGCGTTCTGCACGCGAATGCACCACACCTGCATGCCCAGGGTCTGACCGGACCAGGTCCAGAATTTGGCGAAGAAACCAAACAGCACAAATAACAGCACCGTCGACAGCAACGGATCACCATCCAGTGCACCGGCTTCGGTCAGGGTGCGCATTTTGTCTTCGCCGATGATCGCCATCTGGATCATCTTGTAAACGCCGCTGGTGACGATCAGCAGGGCGGTACACAACAGGAAGTCATAGAACATCGCTGCCAGACGACGACCCAGGGTGGCGGCGGGGAACTCGCCCTCGGGTTTGAGCAGGTGTTTCGACATGGCAGCCTCTGGGCGGAAAAAGAAGCCATTTTACGGATTTACGCACACAAAAAAGCCCCTGATGTCAGCATCAGGGGCTTTTTCGTTACAGAAGATTAGCCTTCTGCTTGTACTTCGTCAGCCTGCATGCCTTTCTGGCCTTGCACAGCAACGAACGTCACTTTCTGGCCTTCTTTCAGGCTCTTGAAGCCGTTGCCCTGAATAGCGCGGAAATGCACGAACAGATCCGGACCGCTTTCTGGAGTGATAAAACCAAAACCTTTCTCGTCGTTAAACCACTTGACGGTACCGCTCTGACGTTGGGACATTTCTTATTTCCTATGACGCAAAATTAATGACAGCCTCCTTCTTGTGAAAGAGTACTGGGGCTGGTTGCAGGAGAGTAAGAAGACGTCGAACGGGATGTAGCTAACTTGTAGGCTACTGCCCAGGTCACGATTCCAAGCGACCCATGCAAACACAGTGAACAAACTCTACGCCAACTACGGGAGAAAAAACAAGCCCTGTGAGAGGCCCGGTTTTGCTCAGGTTGATGGCAGTAGTGTGTCCACTAGTGCTGGCTTATTCGATAGGGTTGTTCAATTGTTTTCGAACGTTATAAGCAACGTTCATAATCGAAGCTTGCCGATAAGGTATGCACTATTTTATGGCGGTTGCGTTACACATTAGTGCACTGTTAACGCAACCGCGTTACTTATAGAAACAGTCAATCAACCGCGATAGTAGCGTTGTGCAACAAATGGCATTTTGCTTACAAGCAAAGGCACCTTTTTCCCACGAACAATCGCCCATACGGGGGTGTCGATCGCGATGTAAGCGCTGTCGAGGTAACCCATGGCCAATGGAGCGCCGAGGGTTGGGCCGAAACCACCGCTGCACACGGCACCGATGATGTCGCCCGCTTCGTTGACGATTTCTGCGCCTTCACGCACTGGCGTACGTTCCTGAGGCAGCAGGCCCACACGCTTGCGGCTGACACCGGCTTGTTGCTGAGCGAACACAGTCTCGGCGCCAGGGAAACCACCGGCCCGTGCGCCATCGGCACGACGTGGCTTGGAGATGGCCCACAGCAGGCTGGCTTCGATCGGGGTGGTCTCGGTGTTCATGTCGTGGCCATAGAGGCACAGGCCGGCTTCAAGGCGCAGCGAATCGCGAGCGCCAAGGCCGATGGCCGCCACTTCAGGTTCGGCCAGCAAGGCGCGAGCCAGGGCTTCGGCGTTGGCAGCCGGTACGGAGATTTCGAAACCGTCTTCACCGGTGTAGCCCGAACGGCTGACAAAGCACTCGACACCCACCAGTTTCACGCGGGTGAACTGCATGAAGGTCATCTTCGCCACTTCAGGCGCCAGGCGCGCGAGCACGGTGACCGCGGCCGGACCTTGCAGGGCCAGCAGCGCACGTTCTTCGAACAGCGGCTCGATGGTGCACTGGTCGCCGATGTGCTTTTGCAGGTGCGCCAGGTCTTGATCCTTGCAGGCGGCGTTGACCACCAGGAACAGTTCGTCGTTACCCAGGTTCGCGACCATCAGGTCGTCAAGGATGCCACCGGTTTCGTTGGTGAACATCGCATAGCGCTGCATGCCCACCGGCAGGTCGATGATGTCCACCGGTACCAATGTCTCCAGGGCCTTGGCGGCATTGGCGCCGGTCAGGCGGATCTGGCCCATGTGCGAGACATCGAACAGCCCGGCCTGATCACGGGTGTGCTGGTGCTCTTTCATCACGCCCAGCGGGTATTGCACCGGCATGTCGTAGCCGGCGAACGGCACCATGCGCGCACCGAGTTCGATGTGCAGTGCGTGCAGCGGGGTTTTCAGCAATTGTTCGGTGGACATATTCAGCTCCTGAAAAGTGTGCGGATGCGCGTGAGCATCAGCACTCGATAATGTTGACCGCCAAACCGCCACGGGCGGTTTCCTTGTATTTGCTTTTCATGTCGGCGCCGGTCTGGCGCATGGTGCGGATGACCTTGTCGAGGGAGACGAAGTGCTGACCGTCGCCGCGCAGGGCCATGCGTACCGCATTGATGGCTTTCACCGAGCCCATGGCGTTGCGCTCGATGCAAGGCACTTGCACCAGCCCGCCAATCGGGTCGCAGGTCAGGCCGAGGTTGTGTTCCATGCCGATTTCTGCAGCGTTTTCCACTTGCTGCACCGTGCCGCCGAGTACCTCACACAAGGCACCGGCCGCCATGGAGCAGGCCACGCCGACTTCACCCTGACAGCCAACTTCGGCGCCGGAGATCGAGGCGTTTTCCTTGTAGAGAATGCCGATCGCGGCGGCGGTCAGGAGAAAGCGGACGACGCCGTCTTCGTTGGCGCCGGGGATGAAGCGCATGTAGTAATGCAGCACCGCCGGGACGATGCCCGCGGCACCGTTGGTGGGCGCAGTGACCACGCGTCCGCCGTTGGCGTTTTCTTCGTTGACCGCCAGGGCGTACAGGTTGACCCAGTCCAGCACCGACAGCGGATCGCGCAATGACGATTCCGGGTTTTTGCACAGTTGCCGATGCAACGCGGCGGCCCGACGTTTGACCTTCAGGCCGCCAGGAAGGATCCCTTCATTGCGGCAACCGGCGGCGACGCAGTCCTGCATCACTTGCCAGATGTTCAGCAGGCCGGCGCGGGTTTCCGCTTCCGGGCGCCAGGCGCTTTCGTTGGTCAGCATCACCTGGCTGATGGACAAGCCGTAAGTGGCGCAATGACCGAGAAGGTCCTTGGCGCTTTTGAACGGGAAGGTCAGCGGCGTGGCGTCTTCGACAATGCGGTCGGCGCCGGCGGCGTCTTCATCGACCACGAATCCGCCGCCGACCGAATAGTACTCGCGGCTGCGAACCTGCAGGCCGGCAGCATCGAACGCGCGGAAGATCATGCCGTTGGGGTGATAGGGCAATGGTTTGCGGATCATCGCCAGGTGTTCTTTCTCGTTGAACGCAATGCTGTGTTCGCCGAGCAGGTTCAAGCGACCATTGCCGCGAATCTCCAAGAGACGGGCGGCGACGGTTTCGGTGTTCACGGTGTCCGGGTGTTCGCCTTCCAGGCCGAGCAACACGGCTTTGTCGCTGCCGTGGCCTTTGCCGGTGGCGCCGAGTGAGCCGTAGAGCTCGACTTTGACGCAGGTGGTGGCCGCCAACAGCCCTTCACGGCGCAAGCCTTCGGCGAAACGCGCGGCTGCGCGCATCGGGCCGACGGTGTGAGAACTGGAGGGGCCGATGCCAATCTTGAACAGGTCGAACACGCTTAACGACATGGTTGTTCTCCGGTTTCTTGTTATAGGAATGGCGGAATATCAGGCTTGGTGTATTCCCCTGTGGGAGCTGGCCTGCCAGCGATGGCAGTGTGTCAGGCAACAGAAATGGAGATTGATCCACCGCTATCGCTGGCAGGCCAGCTCCCACAGGGTTTTGTGGTGTTCTGGAAAAAGGGGCAGGTAAACCCGCCCCTCATCCCTTTAAGCGTAGCTTTCGATCGACGGGCAAGCGCAAACCAGGTTGCGATCGCCGAAGACGTTGTCGACACGACCGACCGGTGGCCAGTATTTGCCTTCTATCAACGACGCAACCGGGTACACCGCTTGCTCACGGCTATACGGATGCGTCCACTCGCCAACGATTTCCGCCGCGGTGTGCGGAGCGTTCTTCAGTGGGTTGTCGTCCTTGTCCAGGGTGCCGTTTTCCACCGCGCGGATTTCTTCGCGGATGCGGATCATGGCATCGCAGAAGCGGTCCAGTTCTTCCTTAGATTCGCTTTCGGTCGGCTCGATCATCAGCGTGCCGGCCACCGGGAAGGACATGGTCGGCGCATGGAAACCGAAGTCGATCAGGCGCTTGGCGACGTCATCGACGCTGATGCCGCTGCTGTCTTTCAATGGGCGCAGGTCGAGAATGCACTCGTGTGCCACAAGACCGTTGCTGCCGGTGTAGAGCACTGGGTAATGCTCTTCGAGGCGACGGGAAATGTAGTTGGCATTGAGGATCGCCAGTTGCGAAGCGCGCTTGAGACCCGCGCCGCCCATCATCCGAATGTACATCCAGGTGATCGGCAAAATGCTCGCGCTGCCGAACGGTGCTGCGCAGACCGCGCCTTCCTTGCGTTCCATCTGGGCGTGGCCCGGCAGGAACGGGGTCAGGTGCGATTTCACGCCAATCGGGCCGACGCCCGGGCCGCCACCGCCGTGCGGAATGCAGAAAGTTTTGTGCAGGTTCAGGTGCGACACGTCGCCGCCAAACTTGCCCGGCGCGCAGAGGCCGACCATCGCGTTCATGTTCGCGCCGTCGATGTACACCTGGCCGCCGTGGTCATGAATGATGCCGCAGATTTCGCGGATGCCTTCTTCGAACACGCCGTGGGTCGACGGGTAGGTGATCATCAGCGCCGCGAGGTGTTCGCGGTGCTCGATGGCCTTGGCGCGCAGGTCTTCGATGTCAACGTTGCCGCGGGCATCGCAAGCCGTTACGACCACACGCATGCCGGCCATGTTGGCGGTGGCCGGGTTGGTGCCGTGGGCGGAGGACGGGATCAGGCAGATGTCGCGACGGTCTTCGCCACGGCTCTGGTGATAGGCGCGAATGGCCAACAGGCCTGCGTATTCGCCTTGGGAACCGGCGTTCGGCTGCAGCGAGATCGCGTCGTAACCGGTCGCGGCGCAGAGCATCGCTTCCAGTTCGTCGGTCAGTTGCTGGTAGCCGGCGCTTTGCTCGGTCGGGGCGAACGGGTGCAGGGCACCGAATTCAGCCCAGGTCACCGGGATCATTTCGCTGGCGGCGTTGAGTTTCATGGTGCACGAACCCAGTGGGATCATGGTGCGATCCAGCGCCAGGTCCTTGTCGGCGAGCTTGCGCAGGTAGCGCATCAGCTCGGTTTCCGAGTGATAACGGTTGAACACCGGGTGGCTGAGGATTGGCGACTGGCGAACCAGCGCGGCCGGGAGGGTGCTGACCACGGAAGCGGCGAGGGCGGCGAAGTCCGGCAGCGACTTGCCGTCGGCCAGCAGAGCCCACAGGTTTTCCACGTCAGCTTGCGATGTGGTTTCGTCGAGGGACAGGCCCAGACGTTCAGCATCGACGACGCGCAGGTTGATCTGCTGGGCGCGAGCCTGGTCGTGCAGCTTGGCGGTGTTAGCGCCGGTCTTGATCGTCAGGGTGTCGAAGAAGCTTTCCTGCTCGACGTTCAGACCGATTGCTTTCAGGCCTTGAGCCAGAATCGCAGTCAGGTGATGCACGCGGTTGGCGATCTGCGTCAGGCCTTTCGGACCGTGATACACAGCGTACATGCTTGCGATGTTAGCCAGCAGCACTTGGGCGGTGCAGATGTTGCTGGTGGCCTTCTCGCGGCGGATGTGTTGCTCGCGGGTCTGCATGGCCAGGCGCAGGGCCGGCTTGCCGAAACGGTCCACGGAGACGCCGACCAGACGGCCTGGCATGTCGCGCTTGAACGCATCTTTAGTGGAGAAGTAGGCCGCGTGCGGGCCACCGAAGCCCAGCGGCACACCGAAACGTTGCGCGCTGCCGATGGCGACGTCGGCGCCGAACTCACCCGGTGGGGTCAGCACGGTCAGGGCCAGCAGGTCCGCAGCAACTGCGACCAGCGCGTTGGCGGCGTGGAAGCGTTCGGTCAGGGCGCGGTAGTCGAACACGTCGCCGTTGCTTGCCGGGTATTGCAGCAGGGCGCCGAAGAACGGCGTCACGTCAGTCAGTTCAAGCTCATCACCGACGACCACGTCGATGCCCAACGGCTCGGCACGGGTGCGCAGCACGTCGAGGGTTTGCGGGTGGCAATGCTCGGACGCGAAGAAGGCGTGGCTGCCCTTGTTCTTGCTCAGGCGTTTGCAGAAGGTCATGGCTTCGGCAGCGGCGGTGGCTTCGTCGAGCAGCGACGCGTTGGCAATCGGCAGACCGGTCAGGTCGCTGATCAGGGTCTGGAAGTTCAGCAGCGCTTCAAGACGGCCCTGGGAAATTTCCGGCTGGTAAGGGGTGTAAGCGGTGTACCAGGCCGGGTTTTCCAGCAGGTTGCGCAGAATCGGCGACGGCGTGTGGGTGCCGTAGTAGCCCTGGCCGATGTAAGTCTTGAACAGCTGATTTTTGCCGGCGATGGATTTGATCAAGGCCAGGGCATCAGCTTCGCTCAGGCCGTCTTCGAGGCCGAGCACGCTGGTGCCTTTGATGCTGTCGGGAATGACGCTGGCGCTCAGGGCTTCCAGCGAATCAAAGCCGAGGCTGTTGAGCATGGCTTGCTCGTCGCCGGAGCGCGGGCCGATGTGGCGGGCGATGAATTCGTTGGCGGTGGTCAGGTTTACTTGAGTCATTTTGATCGCTCCTCAGGCTTCAGCGTTGGCTTTGATCAGACGGTCGTAGGCGTCCTGATCCAGCAGTTTGGCGACAGCCGAGGCGTCGGTTGGCTGGAAGCGGAAGAACCAGCCTTCACCCATCGGGTCTTCGTTGACCAGTTCAGGGCTGCTGTCGAGTGCCGGGTTCACTTCCAGCACTTCACCGTCGAGTGGCATGTACACGCCACTGGCGGCTTTTACCGATTCCACGGTGGCGGCTTCGGCGCCTTTGTCGTAGGACTGCAGCTCAGGCAGTTGTACGAAAACCACGTCGCCCAGGGCGTTCTGTGCGAAAGCCGTGATGCCGACAGTAACGCTGCCGTCAGCTTCGGTGCGCAGCCATTCGTGATCTTCAGTAAAACGCAATTCGCTCATGGAAACTCCTAAGGGGGCCAGACTCGTCTGGTGGACGCGATTGAATGCTTGGGCAAAAGCCCTGCTTTATGGCGGGTTACTAAGCAAAATCGCGGCCAATGTTTTTTTATCGTTATAAATCAACTATTTAAGTTGTTTTGCGGCGGGTAGAGAATTGATGAGTGTAGCGAAATCGCTACAGTCGAAAGCAAAGAAAAAAGCCTAGGAGGATCAAAGCCTTGCACAGCGGAGATCGGGGGAGGGTGTAGCGATATCGTTCCGCTGTAGCGCTTTCAGTACAGATGGAGGTCGTTTTTGAAGAGAATTTCCTGACAAAACACAAAACCTGTGGGAGCCAGCCCTGCTGGCGATTAGGTTCAGTCAGTCGACATCTTTTTTGCCTGCCACACCGCAATCGCCAGCAGGCTGGCTCCCACAGGGGGGCACGGTGGGTTTGGGCGATTTCAGGGCTTGTTGGGAATGCCGTACTTGCGCAACCGATGGGCAATCGCGGTGTGGGAAGTTTGCAAGCGACTGGCCAGTTGCCGTGTCGAGGGATAGCTGACATACAGCTTTTCCAGCAAGGTCTTCTCAAACTCTTCCATCGCCTGCTCCAGGCTGTCGACGTCGCTGTCACTCTGGCGCGCCACGGAAGTGCCGGCGATGTCGAGGTCGCCGATGTCGACCAGGCTGCTTTCGCAGATCGCCGCCGCGCGGAAGATCACGTTCTGCAATTGCCGCACGTTGCCCGGCCAGCGGTTACCCAGCAACGCAGGATAGGTGCCCGGCGCCAGGCGACAGACCGGGCGTTGGATCTGTGCGCAAGCTTGCTGCATGAAATAGCGCGCCAGCAACAGGATGTCCTGGCCGCGTTCGCGCAGGGGCGGGACTTCGACATTCAGGACGTTGAGGCGATAGAACAGGTCTTCGCGGAACGCGCCTTCGCTGACCATTTTTTCCAGGTTGCGGTGAGTCGCGCTGAGGATCCGTACGTTGACCTTCACTTCGCGATCACCCCCGACCCGACGGAAGCTGCCGTCGTTGAGAAACCTCAGCAACTTCGCCTGCAAGTACGGCGACATCTCGCCGATCTCATCAAGAAACACCGTGCCCTGGTTCGCCAGTTCCATTAGCCCCGGTTTGCCACCCCGTTGCGCACCGGTGAAGGCGCCGGGGGCATAGCCGAACAGCTCGCTTTCGGCGAGGTTCTCCGGCAATGCCGCGCAGTTCAGCGCCAGGAACGGCGAACTGTGCCGGGCGCTGATGGCGTGGCAGGCGCGGGCAACGAGTTCCTTGCCAGTGCCGGTTTCGCCCTGGATCAACAATGGTGCATCCAGTGCCGCCACACGTTGGGCGCGTGCCTTGAGTGTACGTATCGCCGGGGACTCGCCCAGCAGCGCGTCGAACCCTTCGGCATGGTCGTGGTGCAGCGCCGAGAGGCGTTCGCCGATGCGGTTCGGTTGATACAGGGTCAGCAGGGCGCCGGCGTCGGTGATCGGCGTCGCGTCCAGCAGCAGGGTCTGGCCGTTGACGGTGATCTCGCGCAGCGGCAGGCGAAAGCCGTGTTCCAGCAGTGCGCCGAGCAACGCCGGGTCGGCAAACAGGTCGGCGACGCTTTCACCGGCCGGTTCACGACCATACAAAGCGATCAACGCCGGGTTGGCCAGCAACACCTTGCCGGCGCTGTCCAGGGCCAGCACCGGGTCGGTCATGGCGGCGAGCAGCGCATCGAGCTGCAAGTGCCGACGCTGGCCGGGCAGGATATCGACCACCGTCATCGCTTGCACGCCACGCACGCTGAGCAACGCATCGCGCAGCTCTTCGAGCACTTGCGGGCTCAGGGTCGGGGCGTCGATGTAAACGTTGGGCGGGACCATTTCCACCGCATCCAGATTGAGATTACGCCCACCGAGCAGGGCCAGGACTTCCTGGGTAATGCCGACGCGGTCGATGAAGCTGACGTGGATACGCATGGGGCGGTTTTTTAATCTGACGTGCGGAGGGTGGCAAGTATGCCTTGGGGCGGGCGAATGGTGAAATCCTGCGCAGGTCTTCAGGACGACACCGAACTCAATGTAGGAGCGAGACCGGCTTGCCGGCGATGGCGGAGTATCAGTCACCATCAATGTCGACTGATACTCCGCCATCGCGAGCAGGCTCGCTCCCACAGGTACAGCGTTCATCCAGGGGAATCGGGTTACTCGAAGTTCTCGAGGTTTACCGGGTCTCCGGATTTCATATCCAGCTGCTTGCGGATGTCTTCAAACATTAAATCGTAATGCTTGTGAACCGAGCCGATCTGGCTATGTGACTTCGGGATTCCGTATTTCTCGGCGATTTTTGTCACGTTGTTGGCGAAGTTGTAAGCCTCCGCCTTGGGCAAAAAGAAGGGCTCTGACATGTCCTTGCCCTGAATGCTGCCATGCATGGTGAACTGGATGCCTTTTTCCCCTTTGTCGTTCTTGCTGACCTCATAGTCGAGGTGCACGTTGTAGTTGACATCATCCGGGGTCAGCGCGTGGCGCTCGATGTGCAAGTGACCGGGCTCAAACGTTGCCATTGACGTTTCTCCTTACAAGTAAGTTATGCCAGGTGTCGCCGTGCTGATGCGGGTGCCGGCCTTGCCCTGGACGATCGCTTCGATGTCCGAGAGTGAACCGATCACCGCGGTTTTTCCAGTATGGCGGGCAAACTCGCAGGCAGCCTGCACCTTCGGTCCCATGGAGCCGGCCGCGAAGCCGAGTCTTTCCATTTCGTCGGGGTGGGCCTGGGCGATGGCTTTCTGGGTCGGTTTGCCGTAATCGATGAACGCCGCGTTGACGTCGGTGGCGATCACCAGCAGATCGCTTTCCAGCTGTTCGGCCAGCAGCGCCGAGCACAGGTCCTTGTCGATTACCGCTTCCACGCCTTGCAGCTTGCCGTGGGCGCCGTACATCGTCGGAATGCCGCCACCGCCGGCGCAGATCACGATGCTGCCTTTTTCCAGCAGCCATTTGATCGGACGGATTTCAAAGATGCGTTTCGGTCTCGGGCTGGCCACCACGCGGCGGTACTTGTCGCCGTCCGGGGCAATCGCCCAGCCTTTCTCGGCGGCGAGTTTTTCCGCTTCGGCCTTGGCGTAGACCGGGCCGATGGGTTTGGTGGGGTTCTGGAAGGCCGGGTCGTTGGCGTCGACTTCAACCTGGGTCAACAGGGTCGCGAACGGCACTTCGAAGTCCAGCAGGTTGCCCAGTTCCTGTTCGATGATGTAGCCGATCATGCCTTCGGTTTCGGCACCGAGCACGTCCAGCGGATATGGTGAAACCGAGGTGTAGGCGGCGGCTTGCAGCGACAGCAGGCCCACCTGCGGACCATTACCGTGGGCGATCACCAGTTCATTGCCGGCATGGATCTTGGCGATTTGTTCGGTGGCGATCCGGATGTTGGCGCGTTGATTGTCCGCGGTCATGGGTTCACCACGGCGGAGCAGGGCGTTACCGCCCAGAGCAACGACGATACGCATAATGCATTCCTTCTAAAAGAGCAGTAAGCGGGCAACTCGGTCTGTCGATGGAACCCTGACCCTGTGGGAGCGAGCCTGCTCGCGATGGAATCGCCGCGGTCTGTCAGATGCACCGCGGCGTTGCCATCGCTGGCAGGCCAGCTCCCACATTGACCATGTTCCGTCAGTGAGAGCCGAGTGGGCCGTTAGAGATCGGCCAACGTCGACACCAGAATCGCCTTGATCGTGTGCATGCGGTTTTCCGCTTGCTCGAAGGCGATGCAGGCCGGCGACTCGAACACGTCATCGGTGACTTCGATGCCGTTGCTCAAATTCGGGTACTGCTCGGCAATCTGTTTGCCGATCTTGGTGTCGCTGTTATGGAACGCCGGCAGACAGTGCATGAACTTGGTGCGCGGGTTGCCGGTTGCTTTCATCAGTTCTGCGTTGACCTGGTACGGCAGCAGTTGCTGAATGCGTTCGGCCCAGGCTTCGACCGGCTCGCCCATCGACACCCACACGTCGGTGTGGATGAAGTCCACGCCTTTGACCGCGGCTTTCGGGTCCTCGGTCAGCGTGATGCGGGCGCCGCTTTCTTCACCGTATTTTTTGCAGCGAGCCACCAGATCATCTGTTGGCCACAGGGCTTTGGGCGCGCAGATGCGCACGTCCATGCCCAGCTTGGCGCCGACCAGCAGCAGCGAGTTGCCCATGTTGTTGCGGGCATCGCCCAGGTAGGCGTAGCTGATTTCGTGGATAGGTTTGTCCGCGTTTTCGCGCATGGTCAGCACGTCGGCGATCATTTGCGTCGGGTGGTACTCATCGGTCAGGCCGTTGAACACTGGCACACCGGCGAACTTGGCCAGTTCCTCGACGATTTCCTGCTTGAAGCCACGGTATTCGATGGCGTCGTACATGCGCCCCAGAACGCGGGCGGTGTCCTTCATGCTTTCCTTGTGGCCGATTTGCGAGGAATTCGGGTCGATGTAGGTGACGTTGGCACCCTGGTCATAGGCCGCGACTTCGAAGGCGCAACGGGTGCGGGTCGAGGTTTTTTCGAAGATCAGCGCGATATTGTTGCCCTTGAGGTGTTGCTGCTCGGTGCCGGTGTACTTGGCGCGCTTGAGGTCGCGGGACAGATCGAGCAGGTAGCGCAATTCGCGAGGGGTGTGGTGCTCCAGGCTCAGCAAATTACGATTGTGGATGTTGAACGCCATGATGATTCTCCTTGGATTCGGTAATCGGCCCGACCGCTACGGGGTTAGTGCGGCCGGGGAGATGGTCGTTTAGTAATCGATAGGGTCGCGGATGATCGGGCAGGTCATGCAGTGGCCGCCGCCACGGCCGCGTCCGAGTTCGCCGGCGCTGATGGTGATGACTTCCACACCGGCCTTGCGCAGCAGGGTGTTGGTGTAGGTGTTGCGGTCATAACCGATCACCACGCCCGGCTCCACGGCCACCACGTTGTTGCCGTCGTCCCATTGCTCGCGTTCGGCGGCGAAGCTGTTGCCGCCGGTTTCCACCACGCGCAGCGCTTTGAGATTCAGGGCCTTGGCCACGGTGTCGAGGAAGTTGGTTTCTTCGCGGCGAATGTCGATGCCGCCCGGTTTGCCTTCATCAGGGCGCAGGGTGAAGGCGACTATCTGGTTCACCACTTCCGGGAAGATCGTCACCAGGTCGCGGTCGCAGAAGCTGAACACCGTGTCCAGGTGCATCGCCGCGCGGGATTTCGGCAGGCCGGCAACAATGATTTTCTCCACGGCTTTGTTCTTGAACAGGTTCACCGCCAGTAGGCCGATGGCCTGGCGGGACGAGCGTTCGCCCATGCCAATCAACACCACACCGTTGCCGATCGGCATCACGTCGCCGCCTTCAAGGGTGGAGCTGCCATGTTCCTTGTCCGGGTCGCCGTACCAGATTTCGAAGTCGGCGTTGGTGAACTGTGGGTGGAATTTATAGATGGCGGTGGCCAGCAGGGTTTCCTGACGGCGCGCCGGCCAGTACATCGGGTTCAGCGTCACGCCGCCGTAGATCCAGCAGGTGGTGTCGCGGGTGAACTGGGTGTTGGGCAGCGGCGGCAGAATGAAGCTGGAGTGGCCGAGGAAGTCGCGGAACATCTGGATGGTCTTGCCGCCGAAACTGTCCGGCAAGTCGTCAGCGGAAACACCGCCAATCAGAAACTCGGCGATCTTGCGCGGCTCCAGGCTGCGCAACCACGAACCCACTTCGTTGATCAAACCCAGGCCCACCGAGTTGGCGGTGACCTTGCGTTCCAGAATCCAGTCGAGGGCTTCAGGGATGGCGACGATGTCGGTCAGCAGGTTGTGCATTTCCAGCACGTCGACTCCGCGTTCACGCATCTTGGTGACGAAGTCGAAGTGGTCACGCTTGGCCTGGGCGACCCATAGCACATCATCGAAAAGCAGTTCGTCGCAGTTGTTCGGGGTCAGCCTCTGATGGGCCAGGCCTGGAGAGCAAACCATGACTTTGCGCAGTTTGCCGGCTTCGGAATGTACGCCGTACTTAACTTTTTCCGTGGTCATTACAGTGATCCTCCAGATGACAAAACAAGTCGTGTGTTACAGGGTCAGGAAGCCGTCATACAGCCCGTAAGCCGCCACCAGGGCGCCCACGACGACTGCGGCGAAAATCAGCTTCTCGACGTTGGTGAAAACCGGTTTTCCGAGTTCTCGCTTGGCCTTGGCGAACAGGATGACCCCGGGCGCATAGAGCAGGGCAGACAACAGCAAGTATTTGGTTCCGCCTGCGTAGACCAGCCAGACTGCGTAGATCACCGCAATGGCGCCGATGAGCAAATCCTTCGAGCGTTCGCCCGGGTCGTTCTCATAACTCTCGCCGCGCACCGCCAGCAGCAGCGCATAAGCCGCGGACCACAGATACGGCACCAGAATCATTGAAGTGGCGAGGTAGATCAGCGACAGGTAAGTACTGGCCGAAAACAAAGTGATGATCAGGAACAGCTGCACCATCGCGTTGGTCAGCCACAAGGCGTTGACCGGCACATGGTTGGCGTTCTCCTTGCGCAGGAATTCCGGCATGGTGTGGTCCTTGGCTGCGGCGAACATGATCTCCGCACACAACAGCACCCACGACAGCAACGCACCGAGCAGGGAAATGATCAGACCGACGCTGATCAGCGCCGCGCCCCACGGACCGACGATATGTTCCAGCACCGCGGCCATCGACGGGTTCTGCAGTTTGGCCAGTTCCGGTTGGGTCATGATGCCCAGCGACAGCACGTTCACCAGCACCAGAAACAGCAACACGGTGATGAAACCGATCACTGTGGCCTTGCCGACGTCGCTGCGTTTTTCCGCGCGGGCCGAAAAAATGCTCGCGCCTTCAATGCCGATGAACACCCAGACGGTGACCAGCATCATCTTGCGCACCTGGTTCATCACGCTGCCCAGGTCCGGGTTTTTCACACCCCAGATGTCAGCAGTGAAGATGTCCAGTTTGAAGGCGAATATCGCGATCAGCACAAACAGCAGCAGCGGCACGATCTTGGCGACGGTGGTCACCAGGTTGATGAACGCCGCTTCCTTGATCCCCCGCAGCACGAGGAAATGCACACCCCAGAGCAGCACCGACGCACCGATCACCGCAGCAACCGTATTCCCCTCACCAAAAATGGGAAAGAAGTAGCCGAGGGTGCTGAACAGCAGAACGAAGTAGCCGACGTTGCCCAGCCAGGCACTGATCCAGTAACCCCAGGCGGACGAGAAACCCATGTAGTCGCCGAACCCGGCCTTGGCGTAGGCGTAGACACCGCCATCCAGATCGGGTTTTCGGTTGGCAAGGGTCTGGAAGACGAAGGCCAGGGTCAGCATGCCGACCGCGGTAATGGCCCAACCGATCAGTACGGCGCCGACGTCGGCGCTGGCGGCCATGTTTTGCGGCAGGGAAAAAATCCCGCCGCCAATCATTGAGCCGACAACCAACGCAACCAGTGCGCCCAGCTTTAGTTTTCCGGGGGATTCAGACATTGCATGACTCCAATGCAGGAGAAGAGAGACAACAGATTAATTCTGTTAGCTATTCAGTCAGCTGACTTAGATCAGTGCATGGGCACATTCCATTGATAATGAAAGACTTAAGAATCTTTCCCGGGCATAACGATATCGCCGGAAAAGCCCTGTCCAGAGGCTCGGCCAGATCAAGCAGGAATAACGTGTAGTGTTCGCAGCTTTTAAGCTAGTCCGTTTTCCGTTTTCCGCAAATTTTGCCAACTGTTTTCAGTGCAGAATTGATTTATTAGATTTGACACACAAAACTGTTAAACACCGATTGCGATAGAATCATCGGCTATAAATAAAAGACGTTATTCACCCTTATCTAATAAACGCTAAAAACCGTTACCTGTTTAGTTGAAGTTATCCATAGTGGCGATGCAGTGAAAAGGGGATGCAGGATGTCGCAACCGACGCAAAAACTTCGCTTGAGTGCGCTGATTGCACTGGTGGTGGGATCAATGATCGGCGGCGGGATTTTTTCCCTGCCGCAAAACATGGCCGCCCGTGCCGATGCCGGGGCGATCTTGATTGGTTGGGCGATCACCGCCGTGGGCATGCTGACCCTGGCCTTCGTGTTCCAGACCCTGGCCAATCGCAAACCTGAACTGGACTCCGGGGTGTACGCCTACGCCAAGGCCGGTTTCGGCGATTACATGGGGTTCTCGTCCGCCTGGGGTTACTGGATCAGCGCCTGGCTGGGCAACGTCGGTTACTTCGTGTTGCTGTTCAGCACCCTCGGTTATTTCTTTCCGGTATTTGGCCAGGGCAACACGCCGATCGCCATCGGCTGCGCCTCGGTGCTTCTGTGGGCCGTGCATTTTCTGGTGATGCGCGGGATCAAGGAGGCAACCTTCATCAACCAGCTGACCACCGTGGCCAAGATCGTGCCGCTGATCATGTTCATCGTGATCGCCGCTGTGGCCTTCAAGGCGGACATCTTCACCCGGGACATCTGGGGCCACAGCAACCCGAATTTTGGCGGCGTGATGGACCAGGTGCGCAACATGATGCTCGTCACCGTGTTCGTGTTCATCGGTATTGAAGGCGCCAGTGTGTATTCGGCAAGGGCGGAGAAACGCTCGGATGTCGGTCGGGCGACGGTCATCGGTTTTCTCGGCGTGTTGGCCCTGCTGGTGCTGGTGAACGTGTTGTCCCTGGGGATCATGAGCCAGCCCGAATTAGCCAACTTGCAAAACCCGTCACTGGCGGCGGTACTGGAGCACATCGTCGGCCCTTGGGGCGCGCTGCTGATCAGCATCGGCCTGGCGATTTCGCTGCTCGGTGCGTTGTTGTCCTGGGCGCTGCTCTGCGCTGAAATCCTGTTCGCCACGGCTAAAGACAAGACCATGCCGGCCTTCCTGACCAAGGAAAACGCCAACCACGTGCCGGTCAATGCGCTGTGGCTGACCAACGTGATGATCCAGATTTTCCTGTTGATCACGCTGTTTTCCGCCGGCACTTACACCAGCCTGATCTACCTCGCGTCGTCGATGATTCTGGTGCCTTACCTGTGGTCGGCGGCGTATGCAGTGCTGTTGAGCGGACGCGGCGAAACCTACGAACACGCGTCGGCCGAACGCACCAAGGACCTGATGATCGGCGGCATCGCCCTGGGTTACGCGGTGTGGTTGTTGTATGCAGGCGGGGTGAAGTATTTGCTGCTGTCGGCGCTGTTGTATGCGCCGGGGGTGATCTTGTTTGCCAAGGCCAAACACGAACAGGGGGAGCCTCTGTTTACTCATATCGAGAAAGGCATTTTCACCTGCGTGATCAGCGGCGCTGGGCTGGCGGCCTACGGGTTGTACAGCGGATTGTTGTCGTTTTGAGGTTGTTGCTGACGTATCAACCGCCTTACGACTGGCCGGCGATGCTGGGATTTTTGTCGGCGCGGGCTGTGGCCGGAATGGAAGCGGTGGTCGATGGCGTTTACTCGCGCAGCATCGGGTTGAACGGTGTACACGGCAGGTTTTCGATCAGGCCCGTGGCAGACGATGCGCTGGAAGTGACGCTGGATTTTCCTGATCCGACGGCCGTGCCGCAGATCGTCACGCGGCTGCGGCGGATGTTTGATCTGGATGCGGATTTGCCTGCGATCCATCGCCAGTTAGCGGGTGATTCGTTGATGGAACGGTTGATGGCCGAACGCCCAGGGATGCGGGTGCCGGGCGCGTGGGATGGGCTGGAGTTGGCCATTCGTGCGGTGCTTGGCCAGCAGATTCCCGTGGGCGCAGCTATCAGGCTGGCGGGGAAACTGGTGGCGCAATATGGGCAGCCCTTGCAGGTGCCGATGCCGGGATTGACCCATGTGTTTCCTGATGCTGCGGTGTTGGCGATAGCGGATCTGGCGACGTTGCGGATGCCGAAAAGTCGCGGTCGGACCTTGTCCGGCGTGGCTCAGGCGGTGCTGGACGATCCCTTGCTGTTTGAGCCAGAACGAGAGGGCGGGGTGGCGCGGTTGCTGGCGTTGCACGGGATTGGCGACTGGACGGCGCAGTACATTGCGTTGCGCCAGTTGCGGGAGATGGATGCGTTTCCCAGTGGGGATGTGGGGTTGATCAATGCGCTGGCGGCGCTTGAGGGTGGGCCGGTTACAGCGCGGGATTTGTTGAGGCGGGCTGAAGCTTGGCGACCTTGGCGAGGTTATGCGGCGCAGGTGCTTTGGACATCGCTGAGCCGGATGGATTGAGTTGTTTGTTCCGGCCTCATCGCCAGCAGGCTGGCTCCCACAGATTTTGTGATCGACATAAATCCGCTGTGGGCAACTGTCTTGATTTTGATGATTTGGTTTGGCTGGCTTCCACAGGTTTTGTGAACGATACAAATTCACTGTGGGAGCCAGCCTGCTGGCGATGGGGCCAGAACGGTCACCACCATTGCGCGCGATGGGAACCCAATTCCGAGGCCGGAAGCGCCCATTGCAACGGCGTCCCGGTGATTTTCAGCGGCACATGAAGCCGATGCGCCGGCCCCCAAGGTGTCTGCTCAACCAGCATGCCTTGATCGTTTTCATCTTCTGCTCGCAGCGCCTCATCGGTTCCCACGCCGTTTTCAATCAACAACTTCGCCGTGCGCGCCAACGACAACCGGGTCGACCCACCCCGTCCCAACAAGGTGATCGCCGCAGCCGCCATCAAATACCCGGTTGCATGATCAAGCGCCTGCACTGGCAGCGGCGTCGGCTTGTCTGCTTTCTTCCACTGTCTGCCCGCGTCGGCAATGCCGCTGCTCATCTGCACCAGGCTGTCGAAGCCGCGACGGTTCTGCCACGGGCCGCTCCAGCCGTAGGCGTTGAGGCACACGTCAATCAGGCCCGGCGCCAGTTTTTGACGCTCGGCGACACCATAGCCCAACTTTTCCAGGGCATCGGCGCGGTAGCCGTGGAGCACGATATCAGCATCCTTGAGCAAGCTTTCGAACACCGCTCGGTCGTCGTTGTTGTGCAAGTCCAGCCGCGCGCAGCGTTTGCCCAACGTGACTTCCGGCACCACGCCCGGTTCGTTCCAGGTCGGTGGATCGATGCGCAACACATCGGCGCCGAGGCCCGCGAGAAAACGACTGGCGACGGGGCCGGCGAGCACGCGCGTGAGGTCCAGCACCTTGATCCCGGCCAAGGGTTGCGCCACAGAACCCTGCCACGATTTCGGCTGTTGAGAGGAAGCGGCGCTGAACTGAATCAACGGTTCGGCGTTCACCGCCAACCCTTGGGGATGCGCCTGCCATTGCGCCCAGTTACGCATCTCGGCGGCGCACCCACCGGCCTCGACCACGGCCTGTTCCAGATCAGTTTTGGCCCATTGCGCAACCTTGCTCGCCATCGCCGTACGGTCGGCACAGGCGCCGAGCACGCTTTCAGCGGCGGCGCGGTGATGCGGCGCGTTGGTGTGCAAGCGGATCCAGCCATCCTTGGTCGCGTAGTCACCGGCCACCGGGTCCCACAGCGGTGGAACGCTCCAGCCCACGGGACGAATCGAGGTGGCAAACCAGAAGGAGGCCAGGCGTCGGTCGACTTCAAGGCTGGGCAAACGACCGGTGTGTTGCTGCAGTAATTCGCCGACCGCCTGGCCTGCGACAGCGATGCTGGCACAGGCCAGGTCAGTTACGGCAAACGCCGAGGGCAGGGCGCCGCTCGACGTAAAAGGAATCGGCGTGTGAGGCAAGCCGAGTGCGGCTTGAATGGACGAGAGTAAACCAGTCATCGAAGGCCCTCCGGAACGAGAGCCCGAGCATAGATCAAAAATCTGGTCGGTTAGATGAAAACGCCGATTGCCTGACGAACATCTGACCCTGTGGGAGCCGGCAAGCCAGCTCCCACAGGGATTTGTGTTTGTTTGCTACACCCGGAACTGGTCCATCAATTTCATCTGGTGGGTGGTCAGGGAGTTGAGCTGGCTGCTGATCTGCGCCGATTCGGTGGCTTGCCCGGTCAGGGTTTCGGTGACGGTACGGATCGCCGAGACGTTGCGGTTGACCTCTTCGGCCACGGCGCTTTGCTGTTCGGCGGCGCTGGCGATTTGCAGGTTCATGTCGCTGATCACGGTGACCGCGTCGCTGATTTTGCTCAACGCCTGCACCGCTTGCTGGATCTGCCCGGCGTTGCTGTGGGCCTGGGTCTGGCTCGAATGCATGGTGGCGACCACGCCGCGCGTGCCGGTCTGGATGCGCTCGATCACGATGCGGATTTCTTCCACCGAATCCTGGGTGCGTTTGGCCAGGTTACGGACTTCGTCAGCCACCACCGCAAAACCACGCCCGCTCTCGCCGGCACGCGCCGCTTCGATGGCCGCGTTCAGGGCCAGCAGATTGGTCTGCTCGGCGATGCTGCGGATCACCTCCAGCACCGAACCGATTTGCTCGCTGTTGACCGCCAGCGCCTCGACTTCGGTCACGGCCTTGCTGACTTCGTCGGCCAGTTGATTGATGTCGCGGGTGCTGCGTTCGATGATCGACATGCCGTCGCGAGCCGATTGATCGGCACCTTTAGCGGCATTGGCCGCGTTCGACGCGCTGTTGGCGACGTCGTGGGCGGTGGCGCTCATTTCGTTGGAGGCGGTGGCGACCTGGTCGATTTCGCGGAACTGCACCTGCATGCCTTCGCTGGTCTGGCGGGCGATTTCCGAGGACTGGTCGGCGGTGCCACGGGCGTCGGTGATGCTTTGTTTGATCTGCGCAATGGTCGGTTGCAGCTTGTCGAGGAAACGGTTGAACCAGCTGACCAGTTCGCCCAGTTCATCCTTCTTGCTGTAGTGCAGACGCTGCGTCAGGTCGCCGTCGCCGCTGGCAATCGCCTTGAGCATCTCGGCAACGCTGTTGATCGGCCGGGTCACGCCCGAGGCGGTGAGCCAGATCAGCAACAGACCGACCAGGCCGGCTGCGACAGCCACCAGCACCGCTTTGATCGTGCCGCTTTGCTGGGCGTCATCGAGCACCGCTTGCAGCTTGACCGAATCGGCCAGCAGCACTTGTTTCGGCAGGTCGATCACCACGCCCCAGGCTTTGGAGTCGGCAATCGGGCTGACCGGGTACACCGCGCGAATCAACTCGCCTTGTTCGAGAATCTTCGGGGCGCCGCCGCTGAGCAGTTGCAGGACGTCTTTGCCTTCCGCACCCAGGGTTTCACCGATGTTTTTCCCGACCTTGCTCGCGTCGATACTGTAACCGGCCAATACACCGCTGCCGGAGACGATCAGCATGTGCCCGGCGCTGTTGAACAGGTCGCGTTGGGAATCGACCGCGGCGGCTTGCAGGGCGTCGAGGGCAATGTCGATACCGACCACGCCGATGGATTTGCCGTCCACCAGCAGCGGTACGGAAATCGTGGTCATCAGCATTTCCTTGCCGCCAACGGTGTCGGCATACGGGTCCAGCAGGCAGGTGCGCTTGCTGTCACGAGGGCAGGTGTACCAGCTGTTGTAAGGCGTGCCGCTGAGGCTCAAGGTGGTTTTGGTCATGTCGTCTTCGACCATGACCGTGTTGATCCCGGGGCCACCGGCACGGCTCCAGTAACTGGCGAAACGTCCGATTTCGTTGGACTGGCGGGCCGCATCGTTGGCGAACTCGCTGTCCTTGCCGTCCAGCCCGTTTGGTTCGAACGCCAGCCAGATCCCCAGCACTTTGTTGTTGCGCTCGAACGCGGTTTTCAGGCTCTGGTTCAACTCTTCACGCAGGGCACCGGCCTCAAGCGAGCGCTTGGCGGCCATTGTCCGCATGTCTTTGATCTGATCGGCCAGGGCGGTCACCACCAGCAGACTTTCGCCGAAGGTCTTCTGCACCCGCACCGCTTGCTCGGCAGCCTTGGCCTGGAGCAGGTCCTGCACGCTGGCGGTGAGCATCTTGCTGCTCGAGGCGCTGACCAGCTCATCGTTCTGATTGGTCTGGTAGAAGTTCATGCTGACGATCAACGCGACCACGCCCAGCAGGCACAGGCCGGACAGCATGACGATTTTCAGGCGGATAGAGAGAGAGTCAAACATAGGGCGAACTCGCGAAGGGATGAAGTGTTGACTGTGAGTCGAGGTCGACCCGGTCGCCAAATCCATTCAGCGCCATTTAATGCACATCGGCGTGGGGCGAGCATGCATGATGGTGGCTCCGACGAACGGTCATGGTTGAACGTTTGCGCAGGAAAACTCCCTGAAAAGGACAAAAAATCAGGAGATTTTCGGTAGTGATTCCGGTCGTGACCAGATCCACAGATTGCCCAGGCTCATGCCTGCAATGGCCAGGTAAATCGCCCAGCCGTGATCGAGCATGACCAGCATCAACCCGGCGCACAGCAGCATGCTCACGGTGGCGCTGACTTTGGCTCGACGCGCGATGATTTTGCCGTTGCGCCAGTTGCAGAGGATCGGCCCGAACAGCCGATGGTTTTCCAGCCAGGCACTCAGGCGCGGCGAACTCTTGGTCGCGGCCCAGGCGGCGAGCAGGATGAACTCGGTGGTCGGCAGGCCGGGGATGACGATGGCGATCAGGCCGATGCCCAGGCTGAGGTAGGCCAGAAGGCCGAACAGAATGCGGGCGAGTTTTGAGGAGGCTGGTTGAGGCATGTGCTTAAGGGAGCGGGTACTCGGCGGATCGGAATCTTGCAGACTTGCTCCGTCCCCTGTGGGAGCGGGCTTGCCCGCGATGGCGATACAACATTCAGCATCTCTGTTGAATAGTAAGCCGTCATCGCGGGCAAGCCCGCTCCCACAGGGAGGGTGTTGTGTCAGGCGAGTTCGGGGGTGGTGGTGTAAGCCTGTTCCAGTAGCACGGTGAAGCGGTTGAATGCATCAACAGCGGCTTGCTCGATTTCAGCTTCTTCCTGAGCGCTGAACGCCAACGAGTCGAGAGTTTTGACGAAGCTTTTCCAGCCTTCAGCGCGGCCGCCGGCCGGTTCCCCGAGATGACGGGCGCCGAACGTTTCGCTCAAACCGAGACCGACAGCACGCTTGATCAGAAACGCTGCGCCCAGCTTCGAACCTTCGGAAACGAACAGCCAACCCAGCGCTTCGGCCTTGCTCGGGTTCTTCACCGCGCCAGCCACCGGTGCCGGCACTTCAGTGTCCAGATCCGCCAGGTCAGCCTTGGCCGCTTCAGCACGGCAACGCGCGGGCAAGTCCGCAACGATGGCCGTCAGATCTGCATCGTTGTACAGCGACACCAGTTCCGACTGGAACAGATACTGCGCCACCACAAAACGGGCAAAGTTGGCCTGGGTTTCAAACGGTGCGTGGGCTTTGACCAAGGCATCGAGTTTGGTGTGAGGCTCGTGGGTGATCTGGTTCAAGCGTTGCGAACGAAGTGCAGGGCGTTGAGCAGTGTCCTGAATCATGAGAAATCCTTGAGAAAAAGAGGCGCTTGGTAACGAGACGAATAAGAAGGGGCAGGACAGTAAAAAAACCTCACTGCAGCGTTTTTATAAAAGCGGCGCAGTGAGGTGATTAACCTCAGATGTCCCAGACCAGATTGATCGCGAAGTTGCGGCCCGGTTGGGTCAGTCGATCAAGGTTGGCCGGTTGCGTCACCGAGGCCTCGCCGACGCTGTCGTAACCGCGCACGTCATCCCACTGCCAGTATTTCTTGTTGGTCAGGTTGTACAGGCCGGCGTTGACGGTCACGTCGTCGGTCACCTTGTAGAACCCGGCCAGGTCGAGCACGCCATATCCCGGGGTCTTGAACTGGGTGCTGGTGCCGTCCGGGGTTTTGAAGCTGGTGCTGTCGACCCGGGTCTTGCGTTTGACCAGAGTCCAGCTCAACAGCGCGCCGTAGTTATCCTGGTCGTAGCCGAGGCCGAACACGCCGGTCAGCGGGTTGATGCTGTTCAGCGGCTGACCGTTGTCGTCGTTGCGGCCGTACAGGTAAGCCACCGAGCCTTGGGTATAAAGGCCGGTCGGGGCACCGAAATTGTCGAGGTTCAGGCGGCCCTTGAGCTCCACGCCCTTGATGGTGGCGTGGGCAATGTTATTGCTCTGGAACGTGGTCTCGGTGTAGCCGGGGGTGATGGCGTTTTCATCGATGAAGTCGCGGTATTTGTTATAGAACACCGCCACATCGAACGTGCCTGCGTCGAACTGGCCGCGCAGTCCGGTTTCATAGCTCTTGCTCTTTTCCGGTTCCAGGTCCGGGTTGGGCGCGACCTGATAACCGCCGGCCAGGTTTTCGAAACGACCATACAAGGCCTTGGCGGTCGGCGTGCGGAAGCCTTCGGCGTATTGGCCGTACCAAGTGTAATTGTCGTTGAAGCTGTAAGTGGTGCCGAATTTCGGCGACAGACGATGCCAGGTTTTAGTGCTGTCGCTCACCACGCCGTTGCCGCTCTGGTCGGCGGTGGCCAGGAACTCGTCGGTGATGTGCGGCTTGAGTTCGGTGTAGTCGTAGCGTGCGCCGGGCAGGAAAGTCCAGTTGCCCCAGCTGATCTGATCCTGGGCGAACAGGCTGTAGCTGTTGATGGTCGGGTCCGGGAAGTCGCTGGCCGGTTTCAGGGTGTCGGCGGCACTCGGCGCACCAATGACCCGGCAGGCACCGGACACGGTCAGGCAAGTGCCGCTGCCGGTACGCAGGCCGGTGACTTTGTCCTGCTTGATGGTCGTGCCATAGGTGACCAGGTGATCGGTGTCGGCGATGGCAAACGACTTGTCAGCCTGGGCATCGAACACCCATTGGCGATCTTTGTAGTTGGTATCACGGTTACGCAGCACGGTCCGCGACGGCGCGTAGATTTCTTCGGTGCTCTGATCGGTCTTGGCAATTTGGTAATTCAGCGACCACTTGATGTTGTCGGCCAGCAGACTGTCCAGGCCGAAGCTGTGCTCCAGGCCGAAGCGTTCGCGGGTGACCGTGTCATTACCGGTGCGAGATTTATAGAAGCCGAAACCGCGTCCCGCGTTGAACGGGCCGCCGACTGCGCTCAGCTGATTGGTGTCGCGGTCGTCCTTGTAGTGCTCGTAGGTCAGGCCGAAGCGCGCGTCGTCGGCATAGTTCCAGCCCAGTTTGGCCAGCACGTTGGTGGTGCGCACGTCTTCGGGGTTGGCTTCGGTGCGGTTCAGGCCGATGCCACCGGTCTCGCCGTAGGATTCGGTTTCATGACCGTTGCGTTGGCTCAGGTGCAGCAAGCCGTCGAAGTCGCCAGTGCGACCGGCGACCGTGCCGGAGGTCAGCCAGCTGTCATCCGCCGAGCTGTAACCGGTTTTCAGACGTGCGCCGACATCCTTGCCCGGTTTGATGATGTCGTCCGGATCCAGCGTGTAGTAGCTGACCGCGCCGCCGATGGCGTTGCTGCCGTAAAGCACCGACGCCGGGCCGCGCAGGATTTCCACGCGTTTGACGATCTCGGGGTCGACGTAGTTGCGGTTGGTCTGGGCGTAAGGGCCGTTGAAGAAACTGTCGGGCACTTGCACGCCGTCGATCTGCGTCAGGACGCGGTCGCCGTCGATGCCACGGATGTTGTAGCCGGTGAGACCGGCACGCTGGCCAGCCCCGCCGACCGATACGCCCGGTTCGTAGCGCACCAGATCCTTGATGTTATTGACGTTGTTGCGGTCCAGGTCTTCGCGGGTCTGGACCGTCACCGTGCTCGGCACGCTGCTCACGTCCTGTTCATTACGGGTGGCGCTGATGGTCACCTGATCGAGGTTGAGCGCGTTACTGTTGCTGCGCTTTTCCAGCACGATGTTGTTACTGCCCAGTTTGCGATAGCTCAGGTTGGTCCCCACCAACAGGCGATCGAGGGCTTTTTCCGGCGGCAACGAACCGCGCACACCCGGCGAGGCCACACCGTCTGCAAGTTCGGCGGGCAAGCCGACTTGCCAGCCTGTCACCGCCGTAAAGGCATTCAGTGCCGAGACCAGCGACTGCTGCGCAATGGCAAACGAGTAATCGCCCATGTTGCGGGTCGGCTGCCCGGCGGCAGTGGCGGCCATCAGCGGCGCGCTGCCGGCCATCAGGATGGCGGCAGTCAGCAGCGATAGCACGCGGGAAGGTGAAGAGGACTGGCGGGTATGGCGAGAGGACATCGATAGCGCTCCGTGTCGCACGAATCTTTATAGGTGCTGATTGGCATGTAGAGATGCGAATCAATTGCATTGGCTATAACGAGACGAACGAGCTTCAGCTATCGAGTAAAAATAATTCTCATTTAGTTCAGGATCACCAGCGCGGGGAATTCCTGAAGGCGTGCGGAGGTGATGTGAGCGAGGGAGCGGACCACGTCCAGCGGCTGGTCGAGACGGTAATTGCCGGTCACGGCGACGTCAGCCAACTGTTCGTTGTTGTTGATAATCCAGCCCGGATAATAGCGTCGCAGCTCCGCCAGCACCTGGCTCAGCGGGCAGTTCTCGAACACCAGTCGGCCCTGGACCCAGGCCAGGTCCGTGGCGGCATCGAGCTTGGCCGGGCGGTCGAAACCGTTGGGGCCGATGCGGATGCTTTCGCCGGCAGACAGTCGCACCCGGGCATCGTCGCGGGTGGCCCGCAGATCGACATCGCCACGCTGCACCCGAACCTGCGCCACGCCATCCAGGTAACGCACGGCAAACGCGGTATCGCGCACGCTGGCCTTGACCGGGCCAGCATCGATTTCCAGTGGCTGGCCGCGATTGGCCGGTACCTCGAAAAACGCCTCGCCCTGATACAACCGGGCCACGCGCTGTTGATCGTTGATGGTGCTGGAGAATGCCGAGTTGGTATTGAGCAGGACTTTCGAGCCGTCCTCCAGTTGCAGACGCTGGCGTTCACCGACCACGGTCAAGTGATCGGCCTGGAGGCGCATCGGCAGGTTGCTGAAACTGAACAAACCGAGAATCAGCACGGCAGCCGTGGCCAGCGGTTTCCAGTGCGGACGCAAACGCGACAGCACCGTCACTTTCGGCGGCCGGGCGGCCAGGCTTTGTGCGCATTGCACCACTTGCGGGCCATCCCAGATCGCCTGAGCCTTGGCGAACGCTTCGGCATGCAACGGATCGGCGGCCAGCCAGTCATGGAACTGTCGGGTCTGTTCCTCGCTCGGACTGCCCAGCACGATCAGCCAGTCCAAGGCCTGGTCCATCGCGCTTGCGGCATCCCGCGCCGGGGAGGGCGGAGGGGAACGGGGGGTGTCCGTCACGGTGTTTCCTCGGCAGTGTCTGTGCACGGCTGTTTTATGAGTGAAGCTTGAAAGTGGGCAAGGGTAGCAAAGCCCGAGGGTCAGCGCAGGCGATCCCGGCAGGTTGAGAATAAACCTACAGACTCAGTCGCCGTTTAACCGTTCGGCAACACCGATGCAGATCGCCATGATCAGCTTCAGCTCTTTCTGCACGGTGCTCAATGAGACGTTGAGCTTTTCGGCGATCTCCAGATAACTGTGACCGTGCAGCCGGCTGAGGATGAAAATCTGCTGTTGCCGATGGCTGAGTTCACTGAGGCTCACGTTCAAACGCTCCAGCAATTGTTCGGCATGGGCTGCATCCTCGGCACTGCTGACGGGGGCGGCAACGCTTTCAACCACGTCCAGTGGCACGTCGTCGAGCATCGTGCGCGACTGAATGCGCCGCGCACGCAAATGGTCCAGCGCCAGGTTGCGGGCGGTCTGGAAAACGAAGGGTTCAAGGTGATCGATGGCCCGTTCACTGAGCGCCCGGGTCACTCGCAGGTAGGTCTCCTGCAAGAGGTCTTCGGCGGTGCTGTGATTGTTGACCATCCGCTCCAGCGTGCGCAGCAGAGAGACTCGCTGGGCGATGAAGACGTGATTGAAGCGAGATTGACTCACGGGAGGACCTGATCCATTTCGAGCGAATGATAATGCTTATCATCCGCTCGAGTGGTCAAGTGCTGATTTGTGAGTTACCTGTAATGCACAGCAAACCCTGTGGGAGCGAGCTTGCTCCGGGCGGCGTTCCGACGATAGCGGTGTATCAGCAAACATCAATGTCGACTGACACGCCCTCATCGCGAGCAAGCTCGCTCCCACAGGGAATGTGCCACACGGTCTCGGGTCACTCTGCGTTGCACAGCGCCAGGCAGTTATCGAGCATGCGGTTGGAGAAGCCCCACTCGTTGTCGTACCAGGCCAGTACCTTGAGCAGCTTGCCGCTGGACTTGGTGTGGTTGGCATCGAAGATCGACGACAGCGGGTTGTGATTGAAGTCGCTGGAGACCAGCGGCAGGGTGTTGTAGCCGAGAATCTTCGAGTGCTGGCTGGCTTCTTTCAGCAGCGCATTCACTTCATCGGCCGACGCTTCGCGCTTGAGCTGCACGGTCAAGTCCACCAGCGACACGTTGATCACTGGAACACGCACCGCCATGCCGGTCAGCTTGCCTGCCAGTTCCGGCAGCACCAGGCCGACCGCTTCAGCGGCGCCGGTCTTGCTCGGGATCATGTTCTGGGTGGCCGAACGGGCGCGGTACGGGTCGGTATGGTAGACGTCGGTCAGGTTCTGGTCGTTGGTGTAGGCGTGGATCGTGGTCATCAGACCGCTTTCGATACCCAGTTCGCGGTGCAGCACCTGAGCCACCGGGGCCAGGCAGTTGGTGGTGCACGACGCGTTGGAAATGATCTGGTGCGACTGGCGCAGAATGTCGTGGTTGACCCCGTAAACCACGGTGGCGTCGGCGCCTTTGGCGGGTGCCGAGATGATCACTTTGCGCGCGCCGGCCGTAATATGCGCGGCGGCTTTGGCACGGTCGGTGAACAGACCGGTGCATTCGAACACGACATCAATTTTTTCCGCGGCCCAGGGCAGGTCGGCCGGGTTGCGAATGGCGCTGACTGCAATGCGGTCGCCGTTTACGGTCAGGCTTTCCTGATCGTGCTGAACATCGGCGTCGAACGTGCCGTGAACAGTGTCGTACTTGAGCAGATGAGCGTTCATCGCGCTGTCGCCCAAGTCATTGATGGCAACGATCTGCAAGTCTTGGCGATAGCCTTGGGTATACAGTGCGCGGAGGACGTTACGGCCAATTCGGCCAAAACCATTGATTGCGATTCGAAGAGTCATTTAACAGGGCCGCCGTCGTTTTGTTGTTGGAATTACAAGATTATTCGCATAAAAATAGAAAACAAGCCTTTTTAATGGCAATATTTTGTTCAATCTACAACGAGTGGCCTGAATCAACTGGTCCGACCGATCAAGAAAACCGTCTGTCATCCCATCGACACCGGCTCTTGCTCAGCATAGACAATCAGGTCGCCACATCCGTTAGCCTGGAGTTCTACACATGCATCCCCGCGTAATTGAGGTCACCGAACGGCTTATCGCCCGCAGCCGTGCAACCCGTGAGGCTTACCTTGCGCTCATTCGCGGTGCGGCCACCGACGGTCCGATGCGCGGCAAGCTGCAATGCGCCAACTTCGCCCACGGCGTGGCCGGTTGCGGCACCGAAGACAAAAACAGTCTGCGGATGATGAACTCCGCCAACATTGCGATTGTTTCGTCATATAACGACATGCTCTCGGCGCACCAGCCGTACGAAGTCTTCCCTGAACAGATCAAAAAAGCCCTGCGCGAGATCGGCTCTGTCGGCCAGTTCGCCGGCGGCACTCCAGCGATGTGCGATGGCGTGACCCAGGGCGAGCCGGGCATGGAACTGAGCCTGCCAAGCCGCGAAGTGATCGCGCTGTCCACCGCCGTGGCGCTGTCCCACAACATGTTCGATGGCGCGCTGATGCTCGGCATCTGCGACAAGATCGTGCCGGGCCTGATGATGGGCGCGTTGCGCTTCGGTCATCTGCCGATGATCTTCGTCCCGGGCGGGCCGATGGTCTCGGGCATTTCCAACAAGCAGAAAGCCGATGTGCGCCAGCGCTATGCCGAAGGCAAAGCCTCGCGCGAAGAGCTGCTGGAATCGGAAATGAATTCCTACCACAGCCCCGGCACCTGTACTTTTTACGGCACCGCCAACACCAACCAGCTGCTGATGGAAGTCATGGGCCTGCACTTGCCGGGCTCTTCTTTCGTCAACCCGAACACGCCATTGCGCGATGCCCTGACCCGCGAAGCGGCGCATCAGGTCACTCGTCTGACCAAGCAAAATGGCAACTTCATGCCGATCGGTGAAATCGTCGATGAACGTTCGCTGGTCAACTCCATCGTGGCGCTGAACGCGACTGGCGGCTCGACCAACCACACCCTGCACATGCCGGCCATCGCGATGGCTGCCGGTATTCAATTGACCTGGCAGGACATGGCCGACCTCTCCGAAGTCGTGCCGACCCTGAGCCACGTCTACCCGAACGGCAAAGCCGACATCAACCACTTCCAGGCGGCGGGCGGCATGTCGTTCCTGATCCGCGAACTGCTGGAAGCCGGCTTGCTGCACGAAAACGTCAACACCGTGCTGGGCCATGGCCTGAGCCGCTACACCCAGGAACCGTTCCTCGATAACGGCGAACTGGTCTGGCGCGAAGGCGTGACCGACAGCCTCGATGAAACCATCCTGCGCCCGGTTTCACGTGCGTTTTCGCCAGAGGGCGGCTTGCGGGTAATGGAAGGCAACCTCGGTCGCGGCGTGATGAAAGTCTCGGCCGTGGCATTGGAAAACCAGATCGTCGAAGCACCGGCGATGGTGTTTCAGGATCAGCAGGATTTGGCCGATGCGTTCAAGGCCGGTTTGCTGGAGAAGGATTTTGTCGCGGTGATGCGCTTCCAGGGCCCGCGCTCCAATGGCATGCCGGAACTGCACAAGATGACGCCGTTCCTCGGCGTGCTGCAGGATCGCGGTTTCAAAGTGGCGCTGGTGACTGACGGGCGGATGTCCGGCGCGTCGGGGAAAATCCCGGCGGCGATTCATGTCAGTCCCGAAGCTTATGTCGGCGGTGCTCTTGCGCGGGTGCAAGAGGGCGATATCATCCGCGTCGATGGCGTCAAAGGCACCCTGGAGCTTAAGGTGGACGCCGAAGAATTCGCAGCGCGCACGCCGGCCAAGGGCCTGTTGGGCAATAACATTGGCAGCGGTCGCGAACTGTTTGGTTTCATGCGCATGGCCTTCAGCTCCGCAGAGCAGGGCGCCAGCGCCTTTACTTCTGCCCTGGAGACGCTTAATTGAAACTGGCTTTGGTCGGTGACATCGGTGGGACCAACGCACGTTTCGCGTTGTGGAAAAACCAGCAACTGGAAGCGATCCAGGTGCTGGCGACGGCCGACCACGCCAGCCCGGAAGAGGCGATTGCCCTCTACCTGAGCGGGCTTGGCCTGGCGTTGGGTTCGATCGGCTCGGTGTGCCTGTCGGTGGCCGGCCCGGTGAGCGGTGACGAATTCAAGTTCACCAACAACCACTGGCGGCTCAGTCGCAAGGGTTTCTGCACGACCTTGCAGGTCGATCAATTGTTGCTGGTCAATGATTTCTCGGCGATGGCGCTGGGCATGACCCGCTTGCAGCCGGACGAGTTTCGGGTGGTCTGCGAAGGCACGCCGGAACCGTTGCGCCCTGCCGTGGTAATCGGTCCTGGCACGGGCCTGGGTGTTGGCACCTTGCTGGATCTGGGCGAAGGCCGTTTCGCCGCGTTGCCGGGGGAGGGCGGTCACGTCGATCTGCCCTTGAGCAGCCCGCGTGAAACGCAACTGTGGCAACACATCTTCAATGAGATCGGGCATGTCAGCGCTGAAACCGCGTTGAGCGGCAGCGGTTTGCCTCGGGTTTATCGGGCGATTTGTGCGGTGGACGGTCACGAACCGGTGCTCGACACCCCGGAATCGATTACCGCGGCTGGTCTGGCGGGTGACCCTATTGCGCTGGAAGTGCTGGAGCAGTTCTGCTGCTGGCTCGGCCGAGTGGCCGGCAATAACGTGCTGACCACGGGTGGACGCGGTGGCGTGTATATCGTAGGCGGGGTGATTCCACGGTTCGCCGATTTCTTCGTCGAAAGCGGTTTCGCCCGATGCTTCGCCGACAAGGGCTGCATGAGCGATTACTTCAAAGGCATCCCGGTGTGGCTGGTGACGGCGCCGTATTCTGGCCTGATGGGTGCGGGTGTGGCGCTCGATCAGACCTGACACTGCGGAGCCCCCATCGCTGGCAAGCCAGCTCCCACAGGATTGGTGACACTTTCAAAATGTGCACATGACCTGTGGGAGCTGCGGTGCGACGATTCGACTTGCCAGCGATGGGGCCCTCACAGACACATAGATTTATGATCGATCAGGCATAATCCGCCCAATTCAAACAACAAGGAAGCCGCCCCGTGAGCTCAGTCAGGTCGATTTTGTTGGTCGATGACGATCAAGAGATACGCGAGTTGCTGGACACCTACCTGACCCGCGCCGGTTTCCAGGTCCGTACCACGCCCGATGGTGCAGGCTTTCGCCAAGCGATGAACGAAGCGCCGAGCGACCTGGTGATCCTCGACGTGATGCTGCCGGACGAAGACGGTTTCAGCCTCTGCCGCTGGATTCGCCAGCACCCGCGTCAGGCGCAGGTGCCGATCATCATGCTCACCGCCAGCTCCGACGAGGCCGACCGCGTCATCGGTCTGGAACTGGGCGCCGACGACTACCTCGGCAAACCTTTCAGCCCCCGCGAATTGCAGGCACGCATCAAGGCCTTGTTGCGCCGCGCGCAGTTCGGTCAGGAGCGCTCCGGCGGTGAAGTGCTGGCGTTCGACGACTGGCGGCTGGACATGGTCAGTCACCGGTTGTTCCACATCGACGGCGAAGAAGTGATTCTCTCCGGCGCCGATTTTGCGCTGCTGAAACTGTTCCTCGATCACCCTCAGGAAATCCTCGATCGCGACACCATCGGCAACGCCACCCGAGGCCGCGATCTGATGCCGCTGGATCGCATTGTTGATATGGCGGTCAGCCGTTTGCGCCAGCGTCTGCGCGATACCGAAAAACCGCCGCGGCTGATCCGTACCGTGCGCGGCAGCGGCTACCAACTGGCAGCCAATGTGGTTGCCAGTAATGGCCACTGAGTTTCTCCGCAAGCTCGCCGCCCGCGTGCCGGTGCCGCGTTCGCTGCTCGGGCGCATGTTGCTGCTGACCTTGCTGGCCGTGTTGTTCGCGCAGACCTTGTCGAGCGTGATCTGGGTGTCGCAACTGCGCGCCACCCAGCTCGAAGGCCTGGTGACCAGCGCCCGCAGCCTTGCCCATTCGATGACGGCCAGCGTCAGTTACTTTCGCTCGCTGCCGGTGGCGTTTCGTCCCTTGGTGCTCGACCAATTGCGCAGCATGGGCGGCACCCGTTTCGTGGTGACGCTCAACGACAAACCCTTGGGCATGGAAGTGCTGCCGATCACCCCGCGCAAGGAAGCCGTGCTCAAGGCGGTGGACCAGGTGTTGCGCGAGTCTCTCGGCCAAGACACGGATATTTCGGTGACCTTCGTCAGCCCCGAAGACCTGCGGATCTTCAACAGCGGGCTGAAACTCGATGAATTGCCGCGCTCATGGGCGCATTACGCGCTCACGCTGGAGCCGGTGAACCCGCCCGTGCTGGTCACGCAAATCCAGATGGCCCCGGGTGAGTGGCTGTACATCGCCTCACTCTTGCCCGAGCCTTACACCAGTCTTGAGGAGCAAGGCCTGCCGGCGCAGCAAGTCTGGTTCATCGTGCTCACCAGCGGCTTCTTGCTGTTGTTCATTGGCCTGCTGGTGCACTGGCAGAGTCGTCCGCTTAAACGCCTGGCGCGGGCGGCGCGGGACATGTCCCTCGGTGCCGAAGTCGAGCCGGTGGCCGAAGGCGGCGGCAGTGAAGTGGTCGAAGTGGGCCGCGCTTTCAATGCGATGCGCGAACGCATCAGCCGTTACCTGACCGAACGCAGCCAATTGTTCAGCGCCATCTCCCACGACTTGCGCACGCCAATCACTCGCTTGCGGTTGCGGGTCGAATTGCTCGAAGACGAAACGCTGCAAGCCAAATTCGGTCGCGATCTCGATGAGTTGGAGCTGCTGGTCAAGGGCGCGCTGCAATGCGTGAAAGACACCGACATTCACGAAAACATCGAACCGGTGGACCTCAATCATGTGCTCGATTGTTTGGTGGAGCCGTACCTGGCGCCCAACGGCAATGGTCGCGTGACTCAGCAGGGCCGGGCGCTGGCGGCGTATCCGGGCAAACCGCTGGCGCTCAAGCGCTGCATCGGCAACCTGATCGACAACGCGTTGAAGTATGGGCAGAACGCGCATTTGCATATCGATGACGACGAGAGCGCCTTCATCCTGCATGTCGATGACGAAGGGCCGGGTGTGCCGGAGCAGCGGATGGAGCAGGTGTTCGAACCGCACTTCCGCCTGAGCGGGCAGCAGCAGGGATATGGGTTGGGCTTGGGCATTGCGCGAAACATTGCGCATAGTCATGGCGGTGAGGTCAGCCTGCAAAACCTGCGTGAAGGCGGGTTGCGGGTGACGTTGCAGTTGCCTCGTTCGATCGATTAACACTGACCCTGTGGCGAGGGAGCTTGCTCCCGCTGGGGCGCGAAGCGGCCCCTAAAAGAAGGACTGCTGCGCAGTCCAGCGGGAGCAAGCTCCCTCGCCACAAATAATCACCCCGCACAAAATCTGAATGTCACAACCCAGTGACATAACTCGCCCCCTTCGTTACAAGCCCGCCCCCGCCCGTTGTTTAGACTGCCCCCAGTCAAAACAACAAAAAAGGCACCCCATGGACACCTTCCAACCTGCTTTCAGCAGTTGGCTCAACGCACCTGCCCATCAGCAATGGCTCGCTGCCGAAGGCCTGCGCCTGCTCGCATTTGCCAAGGCTTCAAAGCTTGCCGAAGGCTTCGGCAATCTGGATGAAAAGGGCCGGCTCCCGGCCAACGCCGAAGCCGAAACCATGAACACCGCACGCATGACCCACAGCTTCGCCATGGCACACATCCAGGGCTTGCCGGGTTTTGCCGAGCTGGTCGATCACGGCATCAAGGCGCTCAGCGGCCCGTTGCGAGATGCCGAGCACGGCGGCTGGTTTGCCGTTGCCCATCATCGCGATGGCAACACCGGCAAGGCCGCTTACCTGCACGCCTTCGTGGCCCTCGCCGCCAGTTCCGCAGTGGTCGCGCAACGCCCCGGCGCACAAGCCTTGCTCGATGACGCGATCAACATCATCGACACGCATTTCTGGAGCGAAGAGGAGGGTGCCATGCGCGAATCCTTTGATCGCGACTGGAGCGCTGAAGAAGCCTACCGCGGCGCCAACAGCAACATGCACGCCACCGAAGCCTTTCTCGCCTTGGCCGATGTCACCGAAGACAACCGCTGGCTATGCCGCGCTCAACGCATCGTCGAGCGAGTCATTCATGGTCACGCCGCGGCCAACGATTACCTGGTGGTCGAGCATTTCAATCGCGACTGGCAGCCGCTGCGCGAGTACAACCACGACAATCCAGCCGACGGTTTTCGACCCTACGGCACCACGCCGGGCCACGGGTTCGAGTGGGCGCGGCTGTTGCTGCACCTCGAAGCCGCGCGGGGGCAGGCCGGGATGCTCACGCCGGGTTGGCTGGCGACGGACGCGCAAAAACTCTTTGATAACAATTGCCGTCACGGCTGGGATGTCGACGGGCTGCCCGGGATTGTCTACACCCTCGACTGGGACAATCGCGCGGTGGTTCGCCATCGTTTGCACTGGACCCATTGCGAAGCCAGCGCTGCCGCCAGCGCGCTACTCAAACGCACCGGCGACGAACAATACGAGCGCTGGTACCGACTGTTCTGGGAATTCTGTGACAGTCATTTCATCGACCGCTGCGATGGCAGTTGGCACCATGAGCTCGATCCGCAAAACAGCCCGAGCGCCGATATCTGGGCCGGCAAACCCGATCTGTATCACGCCTGGCAAGCCGTTCTGATTCCGCGCCTGCCGTTGGCGCCGAGCATGGCGACTGCCTTGGGGCAGTTGTCCCAGAGCGCTCCTGTGTAACCATGTGGTGACATTCAAGCGTCCCTTCGTTACCTGCGAGGGGATAACTCCTGTTTAAAATCGTATGCAGCGCAAGCACCAGACTTGCATGCATAACAACAAGAAAGGTAATTCTAGATGAATGCGATTTCTCGCCTCGCTACTGTCATTTCTCTTGCCTCATTGCTTCCTATCTCTGCATTCCCTGTCAGTGCACTTGCCGCCGATTCCAAAGGATCGGTAGAAGTCGTTCACTGGTGGACGTCCGGTGGCGAAAAAGCGGCCGTTGATGTGCTCAAGGCCCAAGTCGAAAAAGACGGTTTCACCTGGAAGGACGGCGCAGTCGCCGGTGGTGGCGGTGCTACGGCCATGACCGTACTCAAAAGCCGCGCCGTTGCCGGTAACCCGCCGGGCGTAGCGCAGATCAAAGGCCCGGACATCCAGGAATGGGCGTCGACCGGTCTGCTCGACACCGACGTCTTGAAAGACGCTGCCAAGACCGAGAAGTGGGACAGCCTGCTCGACAAGAAAGTCTCCGATACCGTGAAGTACGAGGGTGACTACGTGGCCGTGCCGGTGAACATTCACCGCGTCAACTGGCTGTGGATCAACCCGGAAGTCTTCAAGAAAGCCGGCATCGAAAAAGCGCCAACCACCCTCGAAGAATTCTACGCGGCCGGTGACAAGCTCAAGGCAGCGGGCTTCATTGCCCTTGCTCACGGCGGCCAGCCTTGGCAGGACAGCACCGTGTTCGAAGCGGTGGTCCTTTCGGTCATGGGCGTCGACGGCTACAAGAAAGCCCTGGTAGACCTGGATAACGCTGCACTGACCGGTCCTGAAATGGTCAAGGCGCTGACCGAGCTGAAGAAAGTCGCGACCTACATGGACGCCGACGGCAAAGGCCAGGACTGGAACCTGGAAGCGGCCAAGGTCATCAACGGCAAGGCCGGCATGCAGATCATGGGTGACTGGGCCAAGAGCGAGTGGACAGCGGCCAAGAAAGTCGCCGGCAAGGACTACGAGTGCGTAGCGTTCCCGGGTACCGACAAGGCCTTCACTTACAACATCGACTCCCTGGCCGTGTTCAAGCAGAAAGACAAAGGCACTGCTGCCGCTCAGCAGGACATTGCCAAGGTCGTGCTGGGTGAGAACTTCCAGAAAGTGTTCAGCATCAACAAGGGCTCGATCCCGGTTCGAATCGACATGCTGAACGACATGGGCAAGTACGGTTTCGACTCCTGCGCCCAGACCGCTGCCAAGGATTTCCTGGCGGACGCCAAGTCCGGCGGCCTGCAGCCGAGCATGGCGCACAACATGGCGACCACGCTGGCAGTACAAGGCGCGTTCTTTGATGTCGTGACCAACTTCATCAACGATCCGAAAGCCGATCCGGCCACTGCCGCCAAACAACTGGGCACTGCCGTTAAAGCTGCCAAGTAATGCTTGGCCTGTAGGAGCCCGCAGCAAGCCGGCTCCTACAAAGGGCCTGCATGTAATCCTTTTTCTACGTACGGGATCTTCCCATGAGTTCTGTTGCTGTGTTCAGCAAGGCCTCGCCGTTCGATGCACTGCAGCGCTGGCTCCCCAAACTGGTGCTGGCGCCGAGCATGTTCATCGTCCTGGTGGGCTTCTATGGCTATATCCTGTGGACGTTCATCCTGTCGTTCACTACGTCGACTTTCCTGCCGACTTACAAATGGGCGGGACTGGCGCAATACCAACGGCTGTTCGACAACGACCGCTGGTGGGTAGCGAGCAAGAACCTCGCAGTGTTCGGCGGCATGTTCATCGGCATCACCCTGGTGATCGGCGTGTTGCTGGCGGTGTTTCTTGATCAGCGCATTCGTCGCGAAGGCTTCATTCGCACCATTTACCTGTACCCGATGGCGCTCTCGATGATCGTCACCGGTACCGCCTGGAAATGGTTGCTCAACCCGGGCATGGGCCTGGACAAATTGCTGCGGGACTGGGGCTGGGAAGGCTTTCGCCTGGACTGGCTGATTGACCCGGATCGCGTCGTGTATTGCCTGGTGATTGCTGCGGTATGGCAAGCCTCGGGCTTCATCATGGCGATGTTCCTCGCCGGCCTGCGTGGCGTTGATCAATCGATCATCCGTGCCGCCCAGATCGACGGCGCGAGCATGCCGCGCATCTACCTGAAAGTGGTGTTGCCGAGCCTGCGCCCGGTGTTCTTCAGCGCAGTCATGATCCTGGCTCACATCGCGATCAAGAGTTTCGACCTGGTGGCGGCAATGACCGCCGGTGGTCCGGGTTACTCCTCCGACCTGCCTGCGATGTTCATGTATTCCTTCACGTTCAGTCGCGGCCAGATGGGCATGGGTTCGGCCAGTGCAATTCTGATGCTCGGTGCGATTCTCGCAATCATCGTGCCTTACCTGTACTCCGAGCTGAGGACCAAGCGCCATGACTAGTTTCGCTGCCAAACCTTCCATCAGCCTGAGTCGCATCGCGATCTACGGCGTGTTGATCCTTGCGGTATTCCTGTACCTGATTCCGCTGGTGGTCATGCTGTTGACCAGTTTCAAGACCCCGGAAGACATCAACTCCGGCAACCTGCTGAGCTGGCCGACCGTGGTCAGCGGCATTGGCTGGGTCAAGGCCTGGGGCACGGTTGACGGGTACTTCTGGAACTCGATCAAGATCACCGTCCCGGCGGTAATGATCTCCACCGCCATCGGTGCGCTGAACGGCTATGTGCTGTCGATGTGGCGCTTCCGTGGCTCGCAGTTGTTCTTCGGTTTGTTGCTGTTCGGTTGCTTCCTGCCGTTCCAGACCGTCCTGCTGCCGGCCTCATTCACTCTCGGCAAGATGGGCCTGGCCAGCACCACGACGGGCCTGGTGTTCGTGCATGTGGTCTACGGCCTGGCGTTCACCACACTGTTCTTCCGTAACTACTACGTCAGCGTTCCCGATGCGCTGGTGAAGGCGGCGCGGCTCGATGGTGCGGGTTTCTTCACCATCTTCCGCTTGATCATCCTGCCGATGTCCACCCCGATCATCATGGTCTGCCTGATCTGGCAGTTCACCCAGATCTGGAACGACTTCCTGTTCGGTGTGGTGTTCTCCAGCGGTGACTCGCAACCCATTACGGTGGCGTTGAACAACTTGGTCAACACCAGTACCGGGGCCAAGGAATACAACGTTGATATGGCGGCGGCGATGATCGCCGGGCTGCCGACCCTGCTGGTCTATGTGGTCGCAGGCAAGTATTTCGTGCGCGGGCTGACGGCCGGCGCAGTCAAGGGGTAATCATGGCTACGCTCGAACTTCGCAATGTAAACAAGACTTATGGCCCCGGCCTGCCGGACACCCTCAAGAACATCGAACTGTCGATCAAGGACGGTGAGTTCCTGATCCTTGTCGGACCTTCGGGTTGCGGCAAGTCGACCCTGATGAATTGCATCGCCGGCCTTGAGACCATCACCGGCGGCGCGATCATGATCGGTGATCAGGACGTCAGTGGCATGAGCCCGAAAGACCGCGACATCGCCATGGTGTTCCAGTCCTACGCGCTGTACCCGACCATGAGCGTGCGCGAAAACATCGCCTTTGGCTTGAAGATCCGCAAAATGCCCGCCGCCGACATCGAAGCGGAAGTGGCGCGGGTGGCCAAACTGCTGCAGATCGAACACCTGCTCAACCGCAAACCCGGCCAGCTCTCTGGTGGTCAGCAACAGCGCGTGGCCATGGGCCGTGCCCTGGCGCGTCGGCCGAAGATTTACCTGTTCGACGAACCGCTGTCCAACCTCGACGCCAAGCTGCGGGTCGAGATGCGTACCGAAATGAAACTGATGCACCAGCGCCTGAAAACCACCACGGTTTATGTGACTCACGACCAGATCGAAGCGATGACCCTGGGCGACAAAGTGGCGGTGATGAAGGACGGGATCATCCAGCAGTTCGGCACGCCGAAAGACATCTACAACAACCCGGCCAACCTGTTCGTCGCGAGCTTCATCGGCTCGCCGCCGATGAACTTCATCCCGCTGCGTTTGCAGCGCAAGGACGGCCGTCTGGTGGCGCTGCTCGACAGTGGCCAGGCGCGTTGCGAATTGCCAATGGGCATGCAGGACGCCGGCCTCGAAGATCGCGAAGTGATCCTCGGCCTGCGCCCGGAACAGATCGTGCTGGCGAACGGCGAGCCCAATGGTTTGCCGACCATTCGCGCCGAAGTCCAGGTCACCGAACCGACCGGTCCCGACACCCTGGTGTTCGTCAATCTCAACGAAACCAAGGTCTGCTGCCGCCTGGCGCCGGACGTCGCGCCGAACGTGGGCGAGACCCTGACCCTGCAATTCGATCCATCGAAAGTGCTGTTGTTCGATGCCAAGACCGGGGAGCGCCTGGGGGTGGCCGGCCTGCCAAAAGCCGAGAGCCACAGCGCCAACGTCACACAATTCAAAGGCCGCTGAAGATAGTTGTAGGAGTGGGATTCTGTGGGAGCTGGCTTGCCCGCGATGCAAGCGACTCGGTTCAACGTCGAACCGAGCTGATGCCATCGCAGGCAAGCCAGCTCCCACAAAAGCCGCTCCTACAGGGGGATATGCGGTGAGCGGCCTGTCGCTCTCCGCACCTGATGTAACCGCGTTAAATAAAAACAGTTAATAACAATAAAACGAGGATGTAGGGATGAAGAAGAAGAACAACGCTCAGCTTATCTGCCAGTTGTCAGCAGTAGCGGCAATGATGCTGGCCGGCAGTGTGCATGCAGCTGACGCGTTCAGCGCCGATTCCGAATGGATGACCGGTGATTGGGGTGGCGAGCGGACCAAGCTGATCGAGCAAGGTATCGACATCAAGATGGACTATGTCGGTGAAGTCGGCGGCAACCTCCACGGTGGCTACAACAACGACAAGACCGCGCGTTACGCTGACCAGTTTGGCCTGGGCGTGGCGCTGGACCTGCAAAAACTCTGGGGCTGGGATAACACCCAGGCCAAGGTCCAGTTCACCAACCGTAACGGCGAAAACATCTCCAATGACCGTGTTGGCGATCCGCGTGCCGGCACCTTGAGTTCCTCCCAGGAAGTCTACGGCCGTGGCCACATGGTCCGTCTGACCCAGTTGTGGATCAAGCATCAGTTCCTCGACGGCAAACTGGACGTCAAGGCCGGTTACTTCGGCGAAGGCGAAGACTTCAACACCTTCCCTTGCGAGTTCCAGAACCTGGCGTTCTGCGGCTCCCAAGTGGGTAACTGGGCGACCAACATCTGGTACAACTGGCCGATCAGCCAGGCCGCGATCCGCGTGAAGTACAACATCTCGCCTGAGTGGTATGCGCAGATCGGCGCGTACAACCAGAACCCGTCGCAACTGGAGCACGGTAACGGCTTCAAGCTCAGCGGCAGTGGTACCAAAGGCACCGTGTTGCCGGTCGAACTGGTCTGGCTGCCTAACCCTGGCAACCTGCCGGGCGAATACCGTGTCGGTTACTACAAAAGCACGGCCAATGCCGATGACGTCCGCGAAGATGCCAACGGCAATGATGCGGCCACCAGCGGCAACGCCTATCGCAGTCACGATAGCAAGTCCGGCTACTGGTTCGTGGCGCAACAACAACTCACCAGTCACAACGGTGACAAATCTCGCGGCCTGAACATTGCTGCCAACGCCACGTTCCACGACAAGGACACCAACTTCGTCGACAACTACCAGTCGCTGATGTTGGTGTACAAGGGGCCGTTCGATGCACGTCCGAAGGATGACTTCGGTATCGGTGCCGCGCGTATCCATGTCAACGATGACGTGAAGAAAAACTCTGAACTGGTCAATGCCTCCAACAATGTCACTGACTATCAGGACCCGCTGTTCGCGCCGCTGCGTAACACTGAGTACAACTACGAGATCAACTACGGCTTCCACGTTACCAACTGGCTGACCGTGCGTCCTAACCTGCAATACATCACTCACCCGGGCGGTGTGGATGAAGTCGATAACGCGTTGGTGGCCGGCCTGAAAATTCAGTCGGTGTTCTAACGCTGTTGCGATAAGCTCCTCTCTATGTGCGCATTTTTGCGGACAGCCTTGGCTGTCCGCTTTTTTTTGGGGCGGCGCACCCCGAGTGATTTTCAGGACCGTGGCACATGCATGAGCATCCGCTACAACGCTTCTTCAAATCCTTGCGCGAACGTCCGGTGTTTGCGTGGGAGCGCTATCAGAAGCGCGACGTGCTGGTGATCGACCATCCGCTGTGTCAGGCGGTGTTCAGTCGTCAGGGCGCGCAGTTGCTGCACTTCCAGCCAAAGGGCCAGAAACCCTGGCTCTGGTGCGCGGCGAAGTGGCCGCAAGTCGGTGCGATTCGTGGCGGCGTGCCGGTGTGCTGGCCGTGGTATGGCCGTCATCCGAGCGAAAACGCCTGGCCTTCCCATGGCTGGGCGCGGTTGATCGACTGGAAGCTGCTCGACAGCAGCCATGACGACGATGGCGTGCGGCTGCACTGGCAGCTTCAACTGTGCGACTGGCAAGTGGACCTGCATGCACACCTTGGCGAACGCCTGGATCTGCGCCTGAGCACCGAGCATCAGGACAGCCTGCCGTGCCAATTGAGCCAGGCGTTGCATGCCTATTGGCGTATTGGTGATGTCGGCGAGATAGCGCTGTCTGGTCTCGACGGAGCGCAGGGTTACGACCAGTTGAACCGCCAGGTTTGCCAGCAGGAGGGCGAGTTGAGGGTCGACGGTGGATGTCAGCGGGTGTTCCAGCATGACGGTGAATTGCAGCTCAAGGACCACGCCTGGCAGCGGGAATTGTGTATCGACACCGGTGACCATGCGGACACGGTGGTCTGGCATCCCGGCTCGCGGCCGTTGCTTGGGGTGAGTTGGAACGAGATTTCGGAGTTTGTTTGTGTTGAGGCGGCGAGTGGCGGGACGGACAGTTTGAGCCTGGCGCCGGGGCAGAAGGCGCATTTGAGTTTGCAGGCAAGGGTGGGGCTTTAGTCCAAAATCTACGGTGTGGCGCTGGGCCTCTTCGCGGGCAAGCCCGCTCCCACAGGAATTTGCGGTGCACACAAGTTTATGTTCACTGAAGATCCCTGTGGGAGCGGGCTTGCCCGCGAAGAGGCCAGGTCAGGAAATGAAGATGCTGGCCTAGTTAAACTCATCCCCAACCGGATACCGACTCGCATTCAGGCTCTCTTTGATCTTGCGCAAATGCGGCTGGAAATCCACGCCCCGGCGCAAGGTCATGCCGGTCGCCAGTACATCCAGCACGGTCAATTGAATGATCCGCGACGTCATCGGCATATAGATGTCGGTGTCTTCCGGCAGCGGAATGTTCAGGCTCAACGTACTGGCCTTGGCCAGTGGCGAGTTCTCCGCGGTCAAACCGAGCACCGAAGCGCCATTCTCCCGGGCGATACGCGCTACTTCCACCAATTCGCGGGTGCGGCCGGTGTAGGAAATGATCACGAACAACTCGCCGGTATGCGCCACCGAGGCAATCATGCGTTGCATCAGCACGTCGGCATGGGCAGTGACGGCCAGGTTGAAGCGGAAGAACTTGTGCTGTGCATCCAGCGCCACCGGGGCCGAGGCGCCGAGGCCGAAGAAGTGAATTTGCCGGGCCTGGATCAACAGGTCGACGGCGCGGCTGATCAGGTTCGGGTCCAGCGCCTGCAAGGCACTGTCCAAAGAGGCGATGGCGCTGCCGAAAATCTTCTTCGTATACGCTTCAGGATTGTCATCGGCCTCGACCGCACGGCTGACATACGCCGCGCCGCTGGCCAGGCTCTGGGCCAACTGAAGTTTGAGTTCCGGGTAACCGCTGACGCCGAATGAACGGCAGAAACGGTTGACCGTCGGCTCGCTGACCTTTGAGGCCTGGGCGAGGGCGGCGATGCTGAACCGGGTGGCCTGCTGTGGGTTGAGCAGGATCACTTCGGCGACTTTGCGTTCAGCCTTGTTCAGGTCTTCAAGGCGATTCTGGATCTGTTCCAGTAGATTTCGCACGCGGTCCATTTCATGTTCCTTAGGTCAGCAGCGCAAATAAGCGTTCGGCTAATGCAAATTGGGCCTTTGGTGCGGCCCGTAACGGTGGCCTATCCTACTGATGGCTCCGACCGACCACCACTCGGAATCTGTATTTTGCGAAAATGTTGTGGTTATTACTACATTTTCCCTTGAGTGATGCCTTGAAAAAAGGTATTTGTAGCTTAACTTGATAAAAGAACAAACATCATGCCTTCGATTACGGTTGAACCGTGCACCTTTGCCTTGTTCGGCGCCCTTGGCGATCTGGCCCTGCGCAAACTGTTTCCTGCCCTCTATCAACTCGATGGCGCAGGCCTCTTGCACGAGGATACGCGCATTATCGCGCTGGCCCGTGAGCCTGGCAGCGAGCAGGAACACCTGGCGTTCATCGCCTCCGAACTGCGCCGTTACGTGGGTGCCAAAGAGCTGGACGAAGCTGTGGTCGAACGCTTCCTGGCCCGCTTGAGCTACCTGCATGTCGACTTTCTCAAGGCTGACGATTACGTCGCCCTGGCCGAAATGGCCGGCAGCGCTCAGCGTGTGATTGCTTACTTCGCCACACCGGCTGCTGTTTACGGTGCGATCTGCGAGAACCTGGCGAAGGTCGGCCTGACCGAAAACACCCGCGTCGTGCTGGAAAAACCCATCGGTTCGGACCTGGAATCCTCGCGCAAGGTCAACGACGCCGTGGCGCAGTTCTTCCCGGAGAACCGCACCTACCGCATCGACCACTACCTGGGCAAAGAGACCGTCCAGAACCTGATTGCCCTGCGTTTCGCCAACAGCCTGTTCGAAACCCAGTGGAACCAGAATTACATCTCCCACGTGGAAATCACCGTGGCCGAGAAGGTCGGTATCGAAGGCCGCTGGGGTTACTTCGACAAGGCCGGTCAGCTGCGGGACATGATCCAGAATCACCTGCTGCAACTGCTCTGCCTGATTGCCATGGACCCGCCGGCCGACCTGTCCGCCGACAGCATCCGTGACGAGAAAGTCAAAGTGCTCAAGGCCCTGGCGCCGATCAGCCCGGAAGGCCTGACCACGCAAGTGGTGCGCGGCCAGTACATCGCCGGGTACAGCGAAGGAAAATCAGTACCGGGGTATCTGGAAGAACCTAATTCCAACACCCAGAGCGACACCGAAACCTTCGTCGCCCTACGTGCCGACATCCGCAACTGGCGCTGGGCCGGCGTGCCGTTTTACCTTCGTACCGGCAAGCGCATGCCGCAGAAACTGTCGCAGATCGTCATCCATTTCAAGGAACCGTCGCACTACATCTTCGCCCCCGAGCAGCGACTGCAAATCAGCAACAAGCTGATTATCCGCCTGCAACCGGACGAAGGCATTTCCTTGCGCGTGATGACCAAAGAACAAGGCCTGGACAAGGGCATGCAGCTGCGCAGCGGTCCGTTGCAGCTGAATTTTTCCGACACCTATCGCAGCGCACGGATTCCCGATGCCTACGAGCGGTTACTGCTGGAAGTAATGCGCGGCAATCAGAACCTGTTTGTCCGTAAAGATGAAATCGAAGCCGCGTGGAAGTGGTGTGACCAGTTGATCGCCGGGTGGAAAAAATCCGGTGATGCGCCCAAGCCGTACGCGGCCGGGTCCTGGGGACCGATGAGCTCCATTGCTCTGATCACGCGGGACGGGAGGTCGTGGTATGGCGATATCTAATTTGCAACTGCCTCAGGGCGTCAGCGCCCATGAGTTCAAGAGCCCGGTGCTGCTGGCCGATGGTTTGGCGCTGAATGTGGCCAAGCACCTGAGTGACGCCATCGATGCTCGTGGCACTGCGACGCTGGTGGTGTCCGGTGGCCGTAGCCCAGTGGCGTTTTTCCAGAACCTGGCCAAGCAGAAACTGGACTGGTCCAAGGTGGTCATCACCCTGGCCGACGAGCGCTGGGTGCCGGTCGAGCACGCCGACAGCAATGCCGGCCTGCTAAAGCGTTATCTGCTGCAAGGCCCGGCGGCCAAGGCTCAGTTTCTGAGCCTGTACAGCGCCACCGCGAACCTTGAGCTGGCAGCCGAGCAGGCCGACCGCTTGCTCGCCGAGTTGCCGCCGATCGATGTGCTGATCCTCGGCATGGGCGATGACGGTCACACCGCCTCGTTGTTCCCCAACAGCCCAAACCTGGCTGACGCCTTGAAAGTCGACGGCACACGTCGTTGCTATCCGATGCTGGCGCCGACCGTGCCGCATCAGCGCCTGACCATGAGTCGCGCGCTACTGGCCTCGGCCAAGACCACCGTTCTATCGATTTCCGGTCAGTCCAAGCTGACCACCCTGAGTGCCGCATTGGCCGGTGACGATGTCGCCGCCATGCCGATTCGCGCGTTTCTGCAACCTACGTTAGAGATTTACTGGTGCCCATGAGCCAAGGAACAGCCGCTATGACAACCCCATCCCCGACCGTTTCCATGGCGGACAAAGTTGCCCTGATCGACAGCCTCTGCGCCAAGGCGCGGATCCTGCCGGTTATCACCATCGCGCGCGAACAGGACGTTTTGCCACTGGCCGACGCTCTGGCCGCCGGTGGCCTGACAGCCCTGGAAGTGACGCTGCGTTCGCAGTTCGGTCTCAAGGCCATCCAGATTCTGCGTGAGCAGCGTCCGGAGCTGGTGACCGGCGCCGGTACGGTGCTGGATCGCAATATGCTCGCCGCGGCCGAAGCCGCCGGCTCGCAGTTCATCGTCACGCCGGGCATTACCCGTGACCTGCTCGAAGCCAGTGTCGACAGCCCGATCCCGCTGTTGCCAGGCATCAGCAACGCGTCCGGCATCATGGAAGGCTATGGCCTGGGTTATCGCCGCTTCAAGCTGTTCCCGGCGGAAGTCAGCGGTGGCGTTGCGGCCATCAAGGCCCTCGGCGGCCCGTTCGGTGAAGTGAAATTCTGCCCGACTGGCGGCGTCAGCCCGGCCAACATCAAGAGCTACATGGCGTTGAAAAACGTGATGTGCGTGGGCGGTAGCTGGATGCTTGATCCGGAGTGGATCAAGAACGGCGACTGGGCCCGCATTCAGGAATGCACCGCCGAGGCACTGGCGCTGCTGGACTGATCGGCTTTTACCCGACACTTCGTTGTGTGTTCTACGGCTTTACGGTGCGCTTGGTCGGTGCACCGTTTTTTTTTGCCCGCAAAAATGTGGGAGCTAGCCTGCTGGCGATAACGGTCTGACATTCACTAATTGGGTGTCTGTCATGCCGCTATCGCTAGCAGGCTAGCTCCCACAGGGGACATCAAGCGATACATAGTTACCGCATCTCGCCGCTCGACCAGCGTTAACCTGCGTTCATCTTAAGGAAGAGAGAACGTCATGGACGACAACACCTCAGTTGCACCTCCACCCCCGGTTTACCTGCTGTCTCCCGAGCAAATCGCCGGCCCGTATTTCCGCAATCCGAAACTGATCCGCCGCAACATCAGCGAAAGCGCCGACGGCATTCCCTTGGTGTTGCGACTGGCGATTGTCGATGCCATGACCGGCCAGCCTGTGACCGGGGCCTTGGTCGATATCTGGCATTGCAATGCGCGCGGTGCGTATTCGGGCTGGAGCAAGATCAACCCGGACAAGGAAGTCGATGTCGGTGACATCGGCTCGGTCCCGCGCACTGACGACGACACCTATCTGCGTGGCGGGCAGTTCACCGACAAAAAAGGTGTGGTGCGGTTTACCACCATCTACCCGGGGTTCTATGCCGGTCGTGCCTTGCACATCCACGTCGCCGTTCGCATCACGTCCGGCAACAATTTCCTCGACGAGCGACATGTCGCCTGGGTCGGTCAGCTGTACTTTCCCGAACCTGCCTCGCGTTCGGTGCTCAATGCCCGGGAGTACAGCGGCCGATCCATCTCGCCGCTGATCAACAATGAAGACTTTCACTACCGGCATCAGGGTGGCGAGGCTTCGACATTAACGGTCCACACCCTCGGTCGGGACTCGAACGAGGATGGCTTTTTCGGCCACACCACCATCGGTATCGACACGTTCGCCGCTTCGACGCAAATCAAACCGGAGGACTTCGACAAGTACACGGTATGACGTCAGCGCAGTTCCGTCAGCGCCCGGGCCAGCAGATCCATGTTGGCAGCGGTTGTGGTGAGCCCCGGCGTAATGCGAATGCATGGCCCGCTCGCGGCGCCGCTGCGGGCCACGGTGAACAGGTTGTAGTCGCTGAGCAGCCGCTCGACCATCACCTGTTGATCGGCATGACGGGTAAAGCGCATCGAGGTAATGCCGCAATACAGTCGCGGGTCATCGGGTGTCATGACATCAATCCCCGGCAGCTCGCGAACCGCGCTGACCCACCGGTTGCGCAAGTAGTTGAGCCGTGTGCTCTTGGCAGCAGCGCCGCCCATGGCGATATGCTCCTCGAACACCAGCGGCAGCGTCAGCAGCGCCGGGATGTTCGGCGTGCTGTACGGCGTGCGGGCGCGAATATCGGTGACCGGGAAATGCATCTCGCCCATGTCCGGGTCGATGTCGGCCAGGCGCTCAGGGGCGATGTAAATGAAGCCCAGTGTCAGGGGCGCGCCGATCCACTTGTGCAGGTTGAAGCCGGCGAAGGAAACGCCCAGTTCATCCAGATTGAACTCGATCTGGCCCAAGGCATGCGCGCCGTCGAGGATCACGTCGATGCCGTGTTCCTTTGCAGCGGCCGCGATAGCCTGCACCGGCATGACCAGTCCGGTGCGATGGGTGACGTGGGTCAGGGCCATTAATTTGAGCTTTGGATAACGCACGAAGGCGTCGCGATAGGTGGTCAGCAAGCTGTCGAAAGTTGCGGGATGCGCGTGGTCGATCTCGATCACTTCCACGCCGCGATGCCGGGCCAGCCAACGCATTGCGCCTTTGACCGTGTCGTACTCCAGATCGCAGATCAGCACCTGATCGCCTGGCTGCAAGCGATTGTAATTACGGATCAGCGATTGCAGACCGTCCGAGGCGTTGCGGGTGAGGGCCACGGTGTCGGCGGGAACGCCCATCATCCCGGCAAGCTGCGCCCGGATCTCAAGGCTTTCGACCTGTTCGAAACGCTGGCGCACGTGTACCGAGTTACTGCGGTTGATCAGCTCGATATTGCGCTGGTACTCCTCGACCACGGTGCGCGACATTCGTCCGAAGTAACCGTTTTCCAGGTTGATGGGCCCGGGTTCGACAGCGTAACGGTCGGCGAAGGTCTTCCAGAATTGTTCATCACGGGCGCGACGGGTGTTATCGGGCATGGGCTACTCGGTTTCGGCAATCTCAGTGGCGCGGGGCAGGTTTGCCATGTTTGGCGCGCAGCGGTTCGAGCAGTTCGGACAGACCGTTGTGATCGATCTCCTGCATCAGGGCCAACAAACCCCCCAATTCGCCATGGGGGAAACCTTCCCGGGCGAACCAGTTCAGGTATTGGCCGGGCAGGTCGGCAATGATTCGACCCTTGTATTTGCCGAAGGGCATTTCACGGGTGATCAACAGTTCGAGTTTTTCTGGGTTCATCATAGGTCGTCTGAATTCATTCGATCTGGAAAATACAGGCATTCTGCATGCAGGCCAATTGACAGATCATGCAAAAAAAGCGGAGACAGATTTTGTCGCTATTACTAAGGCATTGAAAAATAACAGATAAATTATCAATTCGAAGCTGGCATGCAGGGTGCAATAGCTATTGCATCTTTCATCAACCCGCAAGGAATTGAAAAATGACCGACATGAATAAAGAAGCGATCTCTGTACTCAATGACCTGATTGAAACCAGCAAAGACGGTCAGGAAGGGTTCAAGACTTGCGCTGAAGACATCAAACACCCTGAACTCAAAACCCTGTTCGTGCAACGCTCCGCTGACTGCGCAACTGCTGCTGCCGAACTTCAGAGCGCCGTGCGTTCGATGGGTGGCGATCCGGAAACTTCCACCAGCGTCAGCGGCGACCTGCACCGTCGTTGGGTCGACGTGAAAGCGATGTTCACCGGCAAGGATGAAGAAGCCGTGCTGAACGAAGCCGAACGCGGTGAAGACCACGCGCTGAAGGCTTACAAAGAAGCCATGGAAAAAATCAACAAGCACAACCTGGTGGGCATTCGTGACCTGGTTGAGCGTCAGTACCACGGCGTGCAACGTAATCACGATCAGGTGAAAGCCCTGCGTAATCAGGCTCGCGCACGCTCTTAAGCGTTCGTAATCTGTCAAAAACGCCAGCCAGTCTGGCGTTTTTTTATGCCTGGCGGTTAATCCTGAATCATCCCTTGTAGCAGCTGTCGAGTGAAACGAGGCTGCGATCTTTTGATTTGCTTTCAAGAAACAAGATCAAAAGATCGCAGCCTCGTTTCACTCGACAGCTGCTACATAAACTGTGCGTTGTTGATGGATTCTCGCCGAACCCGACTATCGTTAAATCGTCCATTCAAGAGTGTTTTTCGTGCTGATCACTTTGCAGGCGTTATTCGCGCCAGACCGCCGCGCGCTGCAGTTCGCGATCAAGACCTTGATCGGCGGCGGCCTGGCACTGTGGCTGGCATTACGCTGGGGTCTGGAGCAACCTGCCTGGGCGCTGATGACGGCGTTCATCGTTGCTCAGCCACTGTCCGGAATGGTGGTGCAGAAAGGTTTGGCGAGATTGCTGGGCACGCTGGTCGGAACGATCATGTCGGTCGTGTTCATGGGCTTGTTCGCCCAGACGCCCTGGCTGTTTTTACTGGCGTTGGCGTTGTGGCTCGGGCTGTGTACGGCGAGTTCGACGCTGTTGCGCAGTGCCTGGTCCTACTCATTTGTGCTGGCCGGTTACACGGTGGCGATCATTGCGTTGCCAGCGATTGCTCATCCGCTGACAGTGTTCGACCAAGCCGTGGCGCGCTGTACGGAAATCTGTCTGGGCATCCTTTGCGCTACGGCCGCCAGCGCGTTGCTCTGGCCGATGCGGGTTGAGCGGCAACTGGCGGATCAGGCACGAGCGGCCTGGAACAGCGGGATGAATGCTGCGCGTGCCACCCTGGCCGGCGATGCTCAGGCGCGTAAAGGCTTGCTGGAAATTCTCGGGCGAATTGTCGCTGTCGATGCCCAGCGAGAACATGCCTGGTTTGAAGGTGGCCTCGGTCGGCAACGCGCACGCGCCATCAGCGGTTTGAGTCAGAAGCTGTTGATGCTGCTGCGTATCGCCCGTTCAGTGCGTCGGCAGTGGAAGCAATTGGAACCACAGGAAGCCGAGCAACTGTTGCCTTGGATGTCCGAGGTTCAAGCCGCGCTCAGCGGTTGCGATACCGCGACCCTGCAAGCGTTGCGGCCGAGGTTGCTCGATGCTTGCCATGATCCGCTCATCAGCTCCGCGCAGAGTTATTGCCTGGCCCGATTCACTTTGCTGCTCGATACCGCGATGGCGGCGACTGCGGCGCTGAAAGCGGTGGAGGAGGGCCGCGAAACGGTCGATCCGCCACGTACCCTGACACCGCACCGCGACCTGTCATTGGCGCTGGTTTTCGGCGCGCGCAGTGCCTTGGCGTTTCTGGTGGTGTCGTGCTTCTGGCTGGCGACAGCCTGGCCCGCCGCAGCGGGAGCGTTGGTGCTGACCTGCGTGGTGTGCAGCCTGTTTGCCAGTCGCGAGAACGGTGCGCAGATTGGCATGAGTTTTATGCGGGGGATTTTTCTGGCGATTCCAGCGGCGTTCTTCGTCGGGCAGATTCTGCTGCCGCAATGGAGTGGATTTGCGTTGCTGTGTATGGGCATGGGCGTGCCGTTGTTTCTCGGTGCGCTGGGCATGGCCAAGCCGCAGATTGGCGCCACGGCCACTTCGTTCTGTCTGCACTTCATCGTGCTTGTCGCGCCGCTGAACGCGATGAAATTCGACGTCGCCACGTTCTTCAATAGCGCACAAGCGATGGTGGTCGGTGTCGGCGCAGCGGTGCTGGCGTTTCATTTGCTGATCCTGCGTAACCCGGTGTGGCATGGCCGCCGCTTGCTGGCGGCGACGCTCGATGATCTGGTACGCCTGACCCGACGCAACCTGCGCGGTGCCGAAAGCTGGTTCGGCGGGCGCATGGCCGACCGCTTGTTGCAATTGGCGAGGCACTATCCGGAACTGCCAGAACCGGCGCGCAGTCGCTGGGATGACGGCTTGCTCGGTCTCGACATTGGCGATGAATTGCTGCATCTGCGTTTGAGTCTTGCAGTGGCGCAGGCGCCGGTCAGTGCGCCTCAACGGCGTTATCTTGAACAGCTGGAAAAAATCCTCGAGCAAGGCCCGGCGGGCAACTGCGCCGATGCACTGGAACAACCCAGCGAAGCATTCTTGAAAACCTTGTACGCGTTGCCGCCCAGTGATGCGGTGAAACTGGCCCAGGGTGCGGTGCTGCAATTGCAAAGCAGCTGGCGCGCCTGGTGTCGTCAACAGGAGCAAAGCCATGGGCTTGCGTGAGTGGGCGGTGGGCGGTGTGCTGCTCAGTCCGTTTCTGATTTATGTGCTGCTGGCACTGCTCGTCACCGGAGCCTTGCGCATGCTGTTGCGCCTGACCCCGGTCGGCCGCTGGATCTGGCACGAAGCATTGTTTGATTGCGCCTTGTACGTCTGTGTATTGACCCTGATCACCGTCGTCCTCGGACCTTTATAAGGAGTTGAAAATGCGTACCCCCGTACGTGTCGCGGTAACCCTGTGCCTGGTGGCGGTGGCGATATTTGCCGGCTTCCATTTGTGGCAGTACTACATGCTCACGCCCTGGACCCGGGACGCGCGAATCCGCGCCGACGTGGTGGTCATCGCCCCGGACGTCTCGGGTTGGGTGCGTGAGCTCAAGGCGTTCGATAACCAGCAGGTCAAGGCCGGCGATCTGTTGCTGAGCATCGATCGAGATCGTTTCGAGGCGGCGCTGGAGAAGGCCCAAGCGGTGGTGCAGACCCGTCAGCAACAACTCAATCTGCGCGAACGCGAAGCCAGTCGCCGCGCCAGTCTCGGGCCGCAAGCGATCAGCGCCGAACTGCGCGAGAACGCACAGATCAACGCCGGCATCGCCCGTGGTGAACTGCGTGAAGCTCAGGCGGAAGCCAAGGTCGCGGAACTCAATCTCGCCCGCAGCCAGGTTCATGCGCCGCGCAGCGGCCACATCACCAACCTGCGTCTGGCCCAAGGCAATTACGTGAATGCCGGGCAACCGGTGATGGCGTTGATCGATGATTCGACTTTCTATGTGCAGGCATATTTCGAGGAAACCAAGCTGCCGCGGATTCGTGTTGGCGATCCGGTGAAGGTCTGGTTGATGAGCGCGGGGGAAGCGCTGGACGGGCATGTGGAAAGCATCAGCCGCGGAATTACCGATCGCAATACCACGCCGGATGGGCAGTTGTTGGCGGAGGTCGAACCGACGTTTAACTGGGTGAGGCTGGCGCAGCGGATTCCGGTACGAATCAAGATTGATCAGTTGCCGGAGGGGATGAACTTGAGTTCGGGGATGACGGCGAGTGTGCAGGTGCAGGAGGGTAACCGCTGATCGTTCCCACGTCGAGGCGTCGAACCGTCGAACCGTCCGCGTGGGAATGCCGCCCCGGACGCTCTGCGTCCAGCCGTTGTGTGACGCGGAGCGTCACTGGATGCATTCCCACGCAGAGCGTGGGAACGATCACGCAGTTCAGCCGATGCTGATCGCCGGCAAAGTCGGCAACGTCACCGTCTGCTGCTTGCGGGGTGCCAGAATCTCGGCCTCGCCATCCACCACCAATTCATCGCGCTGGTTAAACACCCGCGTCGCAATCCGCACACGAAACTTCGGCAGTTTCTCCAGGATTTCCAGGCGCACGGTCAGGGTGTCGCCAATCTTCACCGGCTTCTGAAAGCTCATCTGCTGACCGATGTAAATAGTGCCCGGCCCAGGCAACTCGCAGGCCACGGCGGCACTGATCAGCGCACCGCTGAACATGCCGTGAGCGATGCGCTCCTTGAACATGGTGCCAGCGGCGAATTCGGCGTCCAGGTGCACCGGGTTGTGATCACCGGACATCGCGGCGAACAACTGAATGTCGCGCTCTTCGACCGTCTTGCTGTAGCTGGCGGTCTGGCCGACTTCGAGGGCTTCGTAAGGGGTGTTGGTAACCTGGGTCATCTGTTTCAATTCCTGTGACAAATAAAAAATCCACAAAAAAACTATTCCGATCTGTGTGGCCGGCGGTGGCTCAGCGCCTGGGCGATCCAGTTCAGCACGTCATTGATCACTTCTTCGCGGTTGCTCTCGTTGAACAGTTCATGCCGTGCCTGCGGGTAAATAGTCAGTTGCAGGTTCTGGCTGCCGGCCGCGCGCAGCGCATGGGCCAGATCGTTCAGACGTTTGCCTTCGCTCACCGGATCACATTCACCGCCAATCACCAGCAACGGCAGGCCCGGATCAATCTGAGCGAGATTGGACGCTTTGCTGATTTGCTGCAACCCGCCGAGCAAATCGATCCACAGCTGATTGGTGCAACGAAAGCCGCAGAGCGGGTCGTTGGCGTACAGATCAACTTCCGTCGGGTCACGACTGAGCCAGTCGAACCGCGTGCGCGCCGGTTTGAATTTTTTGTTGAACGAGCCAAACGACAACCACTCGATCAGCGCACTTCGACCTGTGGGGCCCTGGCGCAGACGTTCGAGCCGGGCGATTTGTCGCGCCGCGCGATAAAGCGCGATCGGCTGGAAGTTCGAACCGCTGAGTACCGCGCCGTGCAGGCTGGCGCTGTGATGCAGCAGATAGGCCTGGGCGATGTAGCTGCCCATGCTGTGGCCGAGCAGCACGATCGGTGTACCGGGATGTTGCTGGCCGATGTGCTGGTTGAGGCTGGCCAGGTCGCCGACCACTTTGCACCAGCCATCGTCGTCGGCGAAATGGCCGAGTGTCCCGTTTTCGGCAGTTTTGCCATGTCCCCGCAGGTCCGGTGCGTAAATGCCGTAGCCCTGCTCGCAGAGTTTTTCCGCGAGGCGGGCGTAGCGACCACTGTGTTCCGCCATGCCATGGGCCAGCAGTATCACGGCTTTTAAAGGCGGATCGGGCAGCCACTGGTTGACGTAGAGGCGGCTGCGGTCACTCGCGGTCAGCCAGAAAGTGTCGTGGATCATGGCGATTCCTTTGCATGGGGCTGCCGGGTGGGAAAACAGCCTCGATGCAGTTTATAGCGCATCCTGCGCTTGCCGTCTGATCAGGCCACGCCGTTGCAGCAAGATTCACACGGTCAATGACGCCCGTTGGCATATTTGCCTGATTCGCCATAGCTGCTAGTGTCCGTGAAGCCCCGCTTTGTTCAAAAGTGACAGAAAAGCGGCCCGGATAGGCTCAGGTAAAGAGGACAAGAACAATGCAACCTGATTTCTGGAATGACAAACGCCCGGCCGGCGTGCCCCTGGATATTGACCTTGGGGCCTATAAGTCGGTGCTTGAGGTGTTCGAGCGTTCCTGCAAGAAATTCGCTGATCGCCCCGCCTTCAGCAACATGGGCGTGACCCTGACCTACGCCGAACTGGAACGCTACAGCCTGGCGTTCGCCGGTTACCTGCAAGCCCACACCGACCTGGTGCCGGGGGATCGCATTGCGGTGCAGATGCCCAACGTCCTGCATTACCCGATTGCCGTGTTCGGTGCCTTGCGCGCCGGGCTGATCGTAGTCAATACCAACCCGCTGTACACCGCGCGGGAGATGCGTCATCAGTTCAAGGACTCCGGCGCCCGGGCGCTGGTGTACCTGAACATGTTCGGGCAGAAGGTCCAGGAAGTGCTGCCCGACACCGATATCCAGTACCTGATCGAAGCAAAGATGGGCGACCTGATGCCCAGTGCCAAGGGTTGGCTGGTCAACACCATGGTCAGCAAGGTCAAGAAAATGGTCCCGGCGTATTCCTTGCCGCAGGCGATTTCCTTCAAGAGCGCGCTGCGTCTGGGCCGGGGCCTGGGCATCAAGCCACTGAAAGTCAGCCTCGACGACATCGCGGTGTTGCAATACACCGGCGGCACCACCGGCCTGGCCAAGGGCGCGATGCTGACCCACGGCAACCTGGTGGCGAACATGCAGCAGGCGCGGGCCTGTCTCGGGCAGTTCGGCAGCGACGGTCAGCCACTGCTGCGCGAAGGTCAGGAAGTGATGATCGCGCCGCTGCCGCTGTACCACATCTATGCGTTCACGGCGAACTGCATGTGCATGATGGTGACCGGCAACCACAACGTGCTGATCACCAATCCTCGCGACATCGGCGGCTTCATCAAGGAGCTGAAGAACTGGCGGTTCTCGGCGCTGCTGGGGCTGAACACGCTGTTTGTCGCGCTGATGGATCACCCGGACTTCAAGACCCTGGATTTCTCCAGCCTCAAACTCACCAACTCCGGCGGCACCGCGCTGGTCAAGGCCACCGCCGAACGCTGGGAGCAGCTCACCGGTTGCCGCATCACCGAAGGTTACGGCCTGACCGAAACCTCCCCGGTGGCTTGCACCAACCCGTACGGCGAGAAATCGCGTATCGGCACGGTTGGCCTGCCAGTGCCGGGCACCACGTTGAAAGTGATCAACGATGAAGGCGTCGAGCAGGCCTTGGGCGAACGCGGCGAACTCTGCATCAAGGGCCCGCAGATCATGAAGGGCTATTGGCAGAAACCGGAGGCCACCGCCGAAGTGCTGGATGCCGAGGGCTGGTTCAAGTCCGGTGATATCGCGGTGATCGACCCCGACGGTTTCGTGCGCATCGTTGATCGCAAGAAAGACATGATCATCGTCTCGGGTTTCAACGTGTACCCGAACGAGATCGAAGACATCGTGATGGCTCACCCGAAAGTCGCCAACTGCGCGGTGATCGGCGTACCAGACGAGCGTTCGGGGGAGGCGGTGAAGTTGTTTGTGGTGGCTCGCGAAGCGGGGGTCAGCCTTGAAGAGCTGAAGGCGTACTGCAAGGAAAACTTCACGGCGTACAAAGTGCCCAAGCACATTGTGCTGCGTGAGTCGTTGCCGATGACGCCGGTCGGGAAAATTCTGCGACGGGAACTGCGTGATATCGCGTAGGCGTTGAATGGCCGCGCTTTGCGCGGATCGCGGGCAAGTCGGATCGCCGCACCGCACGCTCCCACAGGTTTCGCGTCGTTCACCAATTTTGTGGACAGCACGGAACCTGTGGGAGCGGGCTTGCCCGCGATGCTTTTAAGGGAAGCCCCAAAATACGGGGCTTTCAGGGTGGTATAGAATTTTTGCTCTAAAATGACCGCTAGTAATTCTTGAGTCACTATTGTGACCATAGAGGCCGCTTTTGGCTCTGGTCGACCCTTGGCAAAGCTGCTACTCTCGGCGCGCTTTGTGACTTCTCGGGCTTGTAAAAGCGCTAGATTCACCTACAAACACACACCAATAATAATCGCATCAAATGCGGTGCTGAATTCGCGTTGCTGAGGAGTGGGCTTCCATGAACGAAGACTTTTGGAAGGATAAGTACCCTGCCGGGATTGCTGCCGAGATCAATCCTGACGAGTATCCGAATATTCAGGCAGTGTTGAAACAATCCTGCCAGCGCTTCGCCGACAAACCGGCATTCAGCAACCTGGGCAAGACAATCACCTACGGTGAACTGTACGAATTGTCCGGTGCCTTTGCCGCTTACCTGCAACAGCATACCGACTTGCAGCCGGGCGATCGAATCGCCGTGCAACTGCCCAACGTGTTGCAGTACCCGGTCGCTGTGTTCGGTGCCATCCGCGCCGGGCTGATCGTGGTCAACACCAACCCGCTGTACACCGCGCGGGAAATGGAACATCAATTCAACGACTCCGGTGCCAAAGCCCTGGTCTGCCTGGCCAACATGGCGCATCTGGCCGAGACCGTGGTGCCGAAAACCGGCGTCAAGCACGTGATCGTCACCGAAGTGGCCGACCTGCTGCCACCGCTCAAGCGCCTGCTGGTCAACAGCGTCATCAAGTACGTGAAGAAGATGGTCCCGGCGTATCACTTGCCCAAGGCCATCAAGTTCAACGACGTGCTGAGCAAGGGCCACGGCCAGCCAGTGGCGGAAGCCAATCCGGCCAGCAGCGACGTTGCCGTGCTGCAATACACCGGTGGTACCACCGGCGTGGCCAAGGGCGCGATGCTGACCCATCGCAACCTCGTCGCGAACATGCTGCAGTGCAAGGCGCTGATGGGCTCCAACCTCAACGAAGGCTGCGAGATCCTGATCACGCCGCTGCCGCTTTACCACATCTATGCCTTCACCTTTCATTGCATGGCGATGATGCTGATCGGCAACCACAACATCCTGATCAGCAACCCGCGCGATTTGACGGCGATGGTCAAGGAACTGTCGAAGTGGAAGTTCAGCGGATTTGTCGGCCTTAACACCTTGTTCGTGGCGCTGTGCAACAACGAAGGCTTCCGCAAGCTGGATTTCTCCGCACTGAAAGTCACCCTGTCCGGCGGCATGGCCCTGCAACTGGCCGCGGCCGAGCGTTGGAAAGCGGTCACCGGTTGCGCCATCTGCGAAGGTTACGGCATGACCGAAACCAGCCCGGTGGCCACCGTGAACCCGATTCAGCACATTCAGATCGGCACCATCGGTATTCCGGTTCCGTCGACCGTGTGCAAAGTCATCGACGATGCCGGTGTTGAGCAGCCATTGGGCGAAATCGGCGAACTGTGTGTGAAAGGTCCGCAAGTGATGAAGGGCTATTGGCAGCGTCAGGACGCCACCGATGAAATGCTCGACAGCGAAGGCTGGTTGAAGACCGGTGACATCGCGGTGATCCAGCCTGACGGCTACATGCGCATCGTCGATCGCAAGAAAGACATGATCCTGGTCTCCGGTTTCAACGTTTACCCGAACGAACTCGAAGATGTGCTGGCGACCCTGCCGGGCGTGCTGCAATGCGCGGCCATCGGTGTGCCGGACGAGAAGTCGGGCGAGGCGATCAAGATCTTCATCGTTGCCAAACCAGGCGTGACGTTGACCAAGGAACAGGTGATGGAGCACATGCGTGCGAACGTGACCGGCTACAAGGTCCCGCGCTCCGTGGAATTCCGCGATGCGCTGCCGACCACCAACGTCGGCAAGATCCTGCGTCGTGAATTGCGCGACGAAGAGCTGAAGAAGCTGAACGCGAAGAAAGTAGGCGCGTAACCCACAAAAAGCCCCGCAGATGCGGGGCTTTTTTCTACCTGATCGTTCCCACGCTCTGCGTGGGAATGCAGCCCGGGACGCTCCGCGTCCCAACAGCGGACGCAGAGCGTCCATTGAGGCATTCCCACGCAGAGCGTGGGAACGATCGGCACAGGAAGTCGGTGTTACAGGCGGAACGGCGCGAAATTGACGTTGGTGCCCGCCGGTCGCATGTCCTGCAGGTACGAATCCTTGTCCGCGCTCAGTTCCAGGCTCAAAGCGGCTTTGCGTTTGCCTTCGTTGCGCACCACCAGGCCTTCAAGCTTCTCGCGCAGGAACACCGTCGGCACTTTCAGGTGCAGCAGTTCGTCGGTGTCCGGCGTGTGCATCAGCAGGTGAACCCATTCGTACTGACCAATGGCCAGGCGCGCCACCGGGATATCGAACCACCAAATGTTGCGGTTGCGGTTCAGTTCGGTGAAATGGCAGTTGTTGACGCCAAGCACAGCACCGCCGAGTTCCTGGTTTCTGCGGGCAATGGCCTGCTTTTTATCGAGTTTCATAACATTCCTACGGGATTGGATCTTCAGCGCATGGCCTGAATACGTTGCGCATTCTCGGGGGTTGGCTGGCAAACATAAAGCCTGATCTGCGCTGAACGATGAAATGTGTGGCTGAAAATAAATGAAACTCCGTGCAAACGCCTCCGGTCAATCTTTGTGTAACGACTTTTCTCATTGATTTGTTCACAGGAGAAACACCATGAGCAGCACTGGCGATAAAGTGAAAGGCATGGCCAACGAAGCCGTCGGCAACGTCAAGCAAGGTGTCGGCAAGGCAACTGACAACACCAAGCTGCAAGCCGAAGGCAAAATCCAGGAAAAGAAAGGTGAGGCCCAACAAGCGGTCGGCAAAGCCAAGGACGCCATCAAGAAAGGCGTCGACAAGGCTTGAATCGGCCTTTGATGAGCAACATGAGCGGCCATCCACGGATGGCCGTTTTTGTGTCAGCCTGAACTTGCGCACGGAAATTGTTTCAAAGTCGCCAAGTAGGCTACTTTGATGTAGAAAACGGCCCCTGAGTCGCCTCGACTTCTACCCATCTTGCGGCGAAAGGAGACGCTAATGTTTTTCCCACACATGAAAGGTCTGCGCCTGCACCGTGTCATGGTGCGCACGGTCACCGAGTTCGTCGACGACGAGATGTCGACCTATGCCTCGGCATTGGCCTATCAAATGCTGTTTTCGCTGTTTCCCTTTATTCTTTTTCTTATCGCGCTGATAGGTTTCCTGCACCTGCCGGACTTCTTCTCGTGGCTGCGCCTGCAATCCGAGCTGGTCCTGCCGCCGCAAGCGCTGGAACAGGTGAACCCGGTGATCGACCAGCTCCAGCAGTCCAAGGGTGGCTTGCTGTCGATTGGTATCGTGATTGCCCTGTGGACTGCGTCCGCCGGTGTGCGGCTGATGATGAGCGCGATGAACGCCGCCTACGACGTGGTCGAAGGCCGGCCTGCGTGGAAGCGTTTTCCGCTGTCGATTATCTATACGGTCGGCATTGCCGGCATGCTGCTGATCGCCGCCGCGCTGATGGTGCTCGGGCCGCAATTGATGGGCTGGATTGCCGCGCAAGTCGGCATGGAAGACTTCATCGTCACCTTGTGGACCATCGTGCGCTGGCCAGTGGTGGTGATTTTGCTGATGGTGGCCGTGGCGCTGATTTATTACGTCATGCCCGACGTCAAACAGGAGTTTCGTTTTATCACCCCAGGCTCGGTGCTGGCGGTGGTGGTGTGGATCCTCGCTTCCGTGGGCTTTGGTCTGTACGTCAAGGAGTTCGCCAACTACAACGCCATGTATGGCAGTATCGGCGCGATCATCGTGCTGTTGCTCTACTTCTACATTTCCGCCGCGGTACTGTTGCTGGGCGCGGAGATGAATGCGGTGATCGAGCACATGTCGACCGAAGGCAAGAATGATGGCGAAAAAGTCCCGGGCGAGAACGACCACGAACACAAACACCACGTTTCGGGACTGGGTCGGGATCACTCGATCAAGCCCACCACTGACGAAGTCATCAAATGATCCGTGAAATTCTGAAAATGGGCGATGAGCGCCTGCTGCGCATTGCCCCGCCGGTCCCGGCAGAAATGTTCGACAGCCCTGAACTGTGGCAATTGATCGACGACATGTTCCAGACCATGGAAAGCGTCGGCGGCGTTGGCTTGGCCGCGCCGCAGATCGGTGTCGATCTGCAATTGGTGATCTTCGGTTTCGAGCACAGCGAACGCTATCCGGACGCTGAAGCGGTGCCGCAGACCATTCTGATCAATCCGCTGATCACGCCGTTGAGCCCGGTGATGGAAGAGGGCTTTGAAGGGTGCCTGTCAGTGCCTGGCCTGCGTGGCGCGGTGGATCGTTATCAAGAGATTCGCTACGAAGGGTTTGATCCCAAGGGGCAGCCGATCGTGCGTATTGCTTCAGGCTTTCACGCGCGGGTGGTGCAGCATGAGTGCGATCACCTGATCGGCCGGTTGTACCCATCGCGGATTACCGATTTCAGCAAATTCGGGTTTACCGAAGTGATGTTCCCGGATCTCGATCCCAACGCCGACGACTGATGCGAGAACACCACAACCCCCTGTGGGAGCGAGCCTGCTCGCGAAAGCAATTTGTCATTCAACATTGATGTCGTCTGACACTCCGATTTCGCGAGCAGGCTCGCTCCTACAGGGGGCTCCATCAGTCTGAAGTGTGCTGTTTAGCCAGGCCCATGGCGATCATCGGTTTGCTGCGCGCGTAACGGCTCAAGCGCTCGGTCATGGCGTAAGGCATGTGCGGATCGAAGGAAAACCCTTGGCGTTCATAAAAGCCACGCAAGTCGGGATGGCAGAACAGCCAGACCGGTTGTTCGAGACCGCTCACCGCTTCGGCCATCAACGCCGCCGCGATCCCTTGTTGCCGACAGGCCGGATCGACGAACAATCCCGTCAACCAATGCCCGCCCGAGACCGGCCGCAAACACAGCGCGCCGATGATCCCATCGCGCCTGGCGACCCACAGCTGAGCGTCGCGGACCGCTTTCATCGGCGATTGGTGGGCGCGATAAAACTTGTTCATCAACGGCCATAACGGCTCGGCGAGCAGGGTGTACTGGGTGTCGGGCATGGGTTGGGTCTGTCGGTGCGCAAAGCGGGGGATTATAAAAGAACGCGCGGCCGGGGATAGGTGTATACCTGATCTCACATCCCGTATGAGTGGAGTACGTATCATGGCCAAAGGCATGGATTCAAAAAAAGCAGCAAAGAAGAAGCCGGCGAAAACCGCCGATGAAAAGCGCGCAGACAAGAAGGCCAAGAAGGTGGATGTGTTCGGTCATTGATCCCGCGTTAATCGATCGTTCCCACGCAAAGCGTGGGAACGATCACCAAATAATCTGCAAGATTTCCCTGCGCCATTGCACAGAGGGGGACTGGTCCCCGATCTGAGCAACGCCATGCCCCATTACTTCGATGCTGCCCACCGAGAAGAAATCGAAACCCTGCGTCAACGCCTGACCGCTCGCACCGAGTGGCCGACCTGGCTGTTGCTGATCGGCGTGTATGTCGGTTGGTTCAGCATTGTCCTGACAAGTGATCGGCTGGGGCTGTGGTGGAGCACTTTTCTGCTGATTCCGCTGGTGGTGCTCTGGTTGTCGGTACAGCACGAATTGCTTCACGGGCATCCCACTCGTTGGACGTCGCTGAACAAAGTCCTCGGTTATGCACCGTTTGCCGTCTGGTATCCCTACACCCTGTATCGCGACAGCCATTTGCTGCATCACCGCGACGAAGACCTGACCCTCCCCGGAATCGATCCGGAAAGCCGTTACCTGACGGCCGAGCAGTGGCAGGGCAGTTCGCTCTTCGAACAAGGCCTGCACTGGCTGAACAAAACCGTGCTCGGTCGCTTCATGCTCGGCGCGCCGCTGGCTCTGCTGGCACTGGCGAAGGAGGAATTGCAGCGGTTGATTAACGGTGAGCGACAAGCATGGTTGATGTGGCTGACCCACGGTGCGCTGACCCTGCTGATGCTGGTGTTCATCGCGCGCTACAGTGTGCTGCCGGTCTGGCATTACCTGTTGCTGATCAGCGTGCCGGCGCTTTCGATTGCCATGATTCGCTCCTACTATGAACACCGCCCGCACGTCGAACCCGAGCAGCGCACCGTGCTCAACGAAGCGGCCTGGCCGTGGCGCTGGCTGTTCCTGAACCTCAATTTTCACCTGGTGCATCACGACTTGCCGGGCTTGCCCTGGTACGACTTGCCACGCGCCTACCACACGCGCCGCGAGCAATGGCTGGCGCGCAGCGGCGGGTTTCTGGTGCAGGGTTATGCGCAGTTGTGGCGGGAGAATGGAGTGAAGGCCATTGATAGCCCGAGGCATCCATTCCACTAATCCATGAACACCACTGAACCCTGTGGGAGCGGGCTTGCCCGCGATGACTATTTAACATTCAACACATTTGGTGACTGATCCAACGCTATCGCGGGCAAGCCCGCTCCCACAGGGTTACTTGTTGTCCGGGAGATTTTTGATGACTGAACACATCGCCGAACTCTTGATGTACGTCGCCCCCGAGCCAATCCGCGCGGCGAACGAACGCTGGCTTTCGCGCATCCTCGAACACCTGGGCCATGCCCGTTTGAGTGCCAATGGCCTGTCGCTACCCGAACTCTGCCTCTCGCCGGATCTGCTGCTGACCCAAACCTGCGGCTACCCGCTGATGACCGCATTGCGCGGCAAAGTCCGGGTCGTCGGCCGGCCTCGTTATGAACTCCCCGACAGCAACGGTGGCAACCATTGCAGCCTGCTGCTGAGCCGTGCCGATGATCCACGGCGAACCTTGCCGGCCTTTCGCGACAGTCGCGGGGTGATCAATGGCGAAGACTCTAACAGCGGCATGAATCTCTTGCGGCATCGACTGGCGTCACTGCACCGCGACGGGCAGTTTTTTTCCAGTGTCGCTATCAGTGGGAGTCACCGCGAGAGCCTGCGCTGGCTGCGCAAAGAACTTGCAGACTTGGCAGCCATCGACAGCGTGACCTTCGCCTATCTGGCGCGGCATGCCGACAACGAGGTCGCAGGTCTGCACGTCGTGGCCCGAAGTGCATTCAGTCCGACCTTGCCGTTCATTACGGCTGCGACGCTGACCGATGAGCAGGTTGAAGTGCTTCGGCAGGCGATGAACGCCTCATTGCATGAGTTGCCCGATGTCGCGGAAATCCTCGGCCTGCAGGAAGTGCTGCCGGCCAGCGAGAGCGACTATCAAGTCATTCTCGATTATCAGCAGGAGGCTGAGGCGCTGGGGTATGGGCGGTTGCGTTGACCGATAGATTTTTCGCGGGCAAGCCACGCTCCCACAGGATGTCGGTGGACCTGTGGGAGCGTGGCTTGCCCGCGATAGCGATTGATCAGACGCCATTAATCTAAATTCCTCTAAAGAATATAAAAATGCTTTTTAAGTATTATTAAAGAATAAGGCTCCTTGCTAGGATCGCGCCACCGGATCACCGGACATTCAGCGACCCCTAACCCTTGGAGCCTCTATGTCCGGCACCGATATCTCCCATTCCAATTATGTGGGCGGATTGTTCCGCGCTCATTACCCCTGGCTTTGCACACGCCTGCGCCGGCATCTGGGGAGCAGTTCCAGCGTTGAAGACATCGCCGCCGAAACCTTCGTGCAACTGCTCGAATCCCCAGGCCTTACGCCGATCCGCGAGCCTCGCGCCTTGCTCACCACCATCGCCCACCGGTTGATTTATCAGCTATGGCGCCACCGGGATCTGGAGCACCAACACCTCAATCAGTTGCAACATATCGATGTGAAATCCCCCGAGGAACTGGTGCAACTCAGCCAGTCATTGCATGGCTTGGATCGCACACTTGAACGCTTGCCCGGCAAGGTCAGGGCGACGTTCCTGTTGGCGCGAGTCGACGGCCTGACCTACCCGCAAATCGCCGCCGAACTGGGCATTTCCCAGCGCTCGGTCAGCGTCTACATGACCCGCTCCCAGGCCCTGTGCACCCAGCACAGCGCCAACCAATCCCTGACCCAGAGGTCCGCATGAGATCGATCAAAACCCTGCTCGGCAGTTCGCTGTTGGCCCTGAGCCTTGTGGTTTCCCAGGTTCCGGCCGCCGAAAAAACCGCACCGATTCACTTCGGTGACATCACTTGGGAGAGCGGGAGCCTGATCACGGAAATCCTGCGAATGATCGTCGAGAAAGGTTACGGCTACCCGACCGACACCTTGCCAGGCAGCACCGTCAGCCTCGAAGCCGCGTTGGCCAAGAACGACATTCAGGTGATCGGCGAAGAGTGGGCCGGGCGCAGTCCGGCGTGGGTCAAGGCATCCGCCGAGGGCAAGGTGTTTGGTTTGGGCGACACGGTCAAAGGCGCCACCGAAGGTTGGTGGGTGCCCGAATACGTGATCAAGGGCGACCCGGAGCGCGGCATCAAACCACTGGCCCCGGAGCTGAAATCCGTTGCCGACCTGGCGCGTTACAAAGACGTGTTCCGTGATCCGGAAGACCCAAGCCGCGGACGTTTCCTCAACAGCCCGACCGGCTGGACCTCGGAGATCGTCAACAGCCAGAAACTCAAGGCCTATGACCTGACTGCCAGCTACGTCAACTTCCGCACCGGCTCCGGTGCGGCGCTGGATGCCGAAGTCGCATCATCGATCCGCCGCGGCAAACCGGTGCTGTTTTACTACTGGTCGCCAACACCGCTGTTGGGGCGATTCAAACTGGTGAAACTCGACGAGCCGCCATTCGATGCCGAAGCCTGGAAGACCCTGGCCGATGCCAAAAACCCGAATCCCAAAGGCACGCGCTCGATGCCGGCAAGCCTGGCGATTGGCGTGTCCGCGCCGTTCAAGGCGCAGTACCCGGACCTGGTGGCGTTCTTTGAAAAGGTCGATTTTCCAATCGATTTGCTGAACCAGACGCTGGGGCAGATGAGCGAAAAACGCCAGCAACCGCGTCAGGTCGCCGAAGCGTTTCTGCGCGATCAGCCGCAGATCTGGAAAACATGGGTGCCGGGGGAGGTGGCGACCAAGGTGAGTGCGAGTTTGTAGTTTTTTCCTGATGTTTTTGCGGTGCATGAGCCACCGCCATCATGAGCAGGTCGCACCGTCACTCCTACAGTGGATCTCGGGTGCACACAAATAGTGTGTTCACAGACGATCCCTGTGGGAGCGAGCCTGCTCGCGATGGTCTCAAGACTCACAAAGATTCAGCAGCCAACGCTGCCTTAACGGCTGGCCTCTGGTCAATTCTGGCCTGAAATCGCACCAACGCCGGCCACTGACCCAAATCAATCGCAAACAGCGGCACCCAACGCAGCACCGTAAACAAATACGCATCAACCACGCGGAACTCGCCCATCAAATAATCTTGCCGCTCCAGCGTCTGGCTCAGCACCGCAAACCGCTTGAACAGCTTCTCTTTGATCTGCGCCTTCACTTCATCCGCAAATTGCGAATTGAACAGCCAACCCAACCCTCCATGAATCTCCGTCGAGACAAAATTCAACCACTCCTGCATCCGTACCCGCTCGAACGTCCCGTTCGCCGGAGCAAGGTTCGAATCGGGTCGCAGATCCGCCAGGTATTGCAGGAGTGCCGGTCCTTCAGTCAGCACCTCGCCGTTATCCAATTGCAAGGCCGCGACATAACCTTTTGGGTTGATCGCGAGGAAGTCAGCGCCGGTCTCGGTTTTCTTGGTCCTGTTATCGACACGTACCAGTTCGAAGGGCAAATCCAGTTCACGCAGCACAATGTGCGGCGCCAGCGAGCAGGCGTGTGGGGCGTAATACAACTTCATCGGCAGGGCTCTGGTTGGGGATTTGCGCCAGTGTCATAGTGCGCGCCACCCTCGGTAAAATTAATCTTTCAGAGCCCTGCCATAAGGAAAGCTACTGCCATGATGAATCTGATGCACTGGCGAATGGTGGTGGCGGTGGCCGATACCGGCAACATCACCCGGGCTGCGGAGCGCGTCGGCATGACCCAGTCAGGGGCCAGCCAGGCGTTGGCCCTGATCGAAGACACCCTGGGTGTTCAGCTGTTCAGTCGAGAGAATCGCCAGACCCTGCCGACGGCCATCGGCCTTCCTGTGATCGAGCATGCGCGGACCATGCTCGATGCTCTGGAATCGATTCGCAGCACCGTCGATGCCGCCAAAGGCATTCAACGCGGCACTATTCGCCTGGCCAGTTTTCCCATGGTGCTGGCAACGTTCCTGCCGCCGCTGCTGCGCCAGTTCAATCGGCTGTATCCCGGTATTCAAGTGGTGGCGCTGGAAGTCAGCGACGATGAAGTCGAAACGCTGCTCGCTGCCGGGCTGGTGGATGTCGGCGTGGTGTTAAACCCGACACCTGAGCGCAATGCCGGTCATTTGGGGCGTGATTCCTGGATGGCGGTTTTGCCGGGTGGCCATCCTTTGGCGCGCCGTTCGAATGAAGAAGGCATCACCCTCGCGGAGTTGGCGGAGCAACCTTTTGTGCTGGCCACCGGTGGTTGCTCGACCAATGCCCGCAGCCTCGCCGCCGATGCCGGGCTGCACTTGCGTGACGTTCGGGTCGAGGTCCGGGAATGGAGCAGTGCGTTCACGCTGGTGCGGGAAAACATCGGCGTGACGCTGGTGCCCGAGATGACGCTGCCAAGTAATCGACAAGGCTTGCGCGTGGTGCCGGTCCATCCGCGGATCGATCGTGAGTTTGCCCTGGCCGCATCGAACAAGAAACCTTCTGCGGCCGTACTGGCGTTGCTGGAAATGCTCGCTGAACCGATTTTGTCCTCAATACTGGCCGACTAGTGGCCTTGCTTCCCTCAAGTGGCTGTCTAAGCTGACTCGTAGCTAACGATGTCGCTCGCAATTTGAAAATTGCAGCGCAAGAGTGCCCAACCCAAGGCACCGACACGGAGCAATAAAGGAGTTGGACAGTAAAGGGAGTTACTTATGAAAACGTTAGGGCAAGCCCGGTCACGGGCTATCAAGAGAAGGATGTCTTGATAAGAGCGTTGCTGCATGGACTCTCCGATTGAACATCATTGATCACCTGACAATTCCTCCCCTGGAGGAACGCGTGTGCCTGTTCCATAGAACGATGTGGTGGATCCGTTGAAAGACCAAAGAACTTTCATCAATCAAAGAACGCGCTGAAGGTGATACGACCATGTTTAACCTACATCACAAGGCTGACCTGCTGGAAATCCAACGATTCAGCTGTGCGCTGACCGAGGCCAACGCCAAGTTGGCGGCTGTCAGTCGATCGATGGCGATGATCGAGTTCACCCCGGAGGGCATCGTGCTTGATGCCAACGACAACTTTTGCAGTGTCATGGGTTACAGCGCCGACGAGGTGCGCGGCAAACATCACCGGATCTTTTGTGAAGAAGGGTTCTACCGCAGCGAGTCGTACGCGAAGTTGTGGCGGGACCTGGCCCGTGGCGAACCGGTCAGCGGCACTTTTTTGCGGATCAACAAGAAAGGCAAAGAGATCTGGCTCGAAGCCAGTTACATGCCGGTGCTCGGTCCCGACCGTCAGGTTAAAAGCGTGATTAAGGTCGCCACTGACATCTCCGCCAGGGTTTACAAGCAACACGAAGAAGAAAGCCTGCTCGCCGCGATCGGCCGCTCCATGGCCGTGATCGAATTCACCCCCGACGGCAAAGTCATCACCGCCAATGACAACTTCCTGAAGACCATGCATTACTCGCTCAACGAAGTAGTGGGTCAGCACCACAGCCTGTTTTGCCACCGCGCCGAGGCCGAGTCGCAGGCTTACAAAGCGTTCTGGGCTTCACTCAATCGCGGCGAATATCACTCCCATCGTTTCGAACGCAAAGACAAACACGGCCATACCGTATTTCTCGAAGCCTCCTACAACCCATTGTTCGACGCCAAGGGGCGCCTGTACAAAGTGGTGAAGTTTGCCAGCGACATCACCCAGCAAGTCAGCACTTTGCAAACCGCTGCTGAATCGGCTCACAGCACCTCGGTGCAAAACGATGCCTGTGCGCAAAAAGGTTCTCAGGTGGTGCAGCAAACGGTGCAAATCATTCAGGACATCTCTCGGGACTTGAACGAAGCCGCGCTCAGTATCGATGCGGTCAGCAAACAGTCCGACATCATCGGCACCATCGTTCAGACCATTCGCGGCATTGCCGACCAGACCAACTTGCTGGCGCTGAACGCGGCCATCGAAGCGGCGCGGGCGGGGGAACACGGGCGAGGGTTTGCCGTCGTGGCCGATGAAGTGCGCAGCCTTGCGGCACGCACGAGCCAGGCGACGCTGGAGATTGTCGACGTGGTGCGCAAGAACCATGACCTATCGTTAAGTGCGGTGTCGAGCATGCAGTCGAGCTTGAGCCGAACCGGGCTTGGGGTGGAACTGGCGAACGAGGCGGGGGAGGTGATTCTGGAGATTCAGCAAGGGTCACGGCATGTGGTGGATGCGATCAGTCAGTTCAGCGAGACGTTGCAGCTGAACTGACCAGATCACGACGGACCTGTGTAGCAGCTGGCGCAGCCCTGTGGGAGCGAGCTTGCTCGCGATGACGGAGTTTCAGCCGACATAATTGTTGCCTGATACACCGCTATCGCGAGCAAGCTCGCTCCCACAGGGCTGCGCCAGCTGCTACATAGAGCGCGTTGTTGCGTGCTGTCAAAGCGAAGCGAGGAACTTGTCGACCACCTGGCTACTGCCTTTCTCAGTGCTGACGTTTTCTTTCTCCGCCTGCGCGATTTTGATCTTGTCCTCCATGCGCTCGGCGATCTCTTTAGCGATCGCCTGCTGTTTTTCCGGCGGCATTTGCTCGACTTCTTCTTTCGTCAAACCCATCTCTTCCAGAATGGCATCTTGAATGCGCTGTTCCGGCGTTTTGCTCATGTATTCCTTGAAGGCGTCTCCGGCCGGGCTGTCACTGGTCCTGAATTGGGCATCGGCGGGCAGTTTGGATGACTCGGTAGCTTGCAACGCCACGCGGGTTCTCGCGAACGCTTCATCAACGTTGTCACTGATCTTGCTCGCCTCACTGACTTGTTGCGTGGCTTGCTGGGTCGCGGATGCCTGAACCTGCGCCTGCACATTGGTTTGCAGGGCTTGCATCATCGAGCCCTGAAGGTCGGTTCCGGCCGCGGCTTCGGCGAGCGGATCCTTGCCCCACTGCTTGGGCAAGGGAAGGTTTTGCATGTGTTGTTTTGCACTGACCAACATGATGAGTAGACCTTGTAGGTGTTTGTGGTGCAGTGCTTTCAGCAAATAGTATGCCTATATAGAAAATTCTCTATATATCAGTTGGTTATGGTCTTTTTGGCAGGCGCTCAATGCAGGTTTTGCGGTGAACCTTTGCCGCTTGGCGGCAAGCAAAGGCATGGCATCAAGGCAAGCCGTTGCAGCCGTGTTTCAGGAAGCCCGAGCGTTGTGCCAATCGCTGAAAATACTCGTCGATGGCCGGGTAGTCGGGCCGCTCCATCGGCGTCATCAGCCAGCGGTTGACTGACAGCCCGATGACAATGTCGGCCAGGGTGAACCGTGGCCCGGCAACGTAAGCTTTGGTCATCGCGAGCTGGTGTTCGAGGATGCCCATCTTCTGGTTCCAGGTGCGTACACCGGTAGCGATGTGATGCGGGTCCTGGAACTCCGGATCCTTGCGGACCAACGCCGTGAATGCATAGCTCCATGAGGCATTGAGTTCGGTGGCTTGCCAATCCATCCACTGCTCCACCCTAGCGCGAGCGGCCGGTTCGTGGGGTAACAGATCGGTGTTTTGGTGTTTGCCGGCCAGATAACGGCAGATGGTGTTGGACTCCCACAGCACGCCGGCCTCGTCGATGATCACCGGCACCAGCGCGTTGGGATTGAGCCGGAGAAACTCCGGCGTGTGGGTGGACGCATAACCGCCGCCCCAGTCCTCACGTTCATAGGCAACAGCCAGTTCCTCACAGGTCCACAGGACCTTTCTGACGTTGATGGACGATGCTTTACCCAGAATCTTCAGTGCATGTTCCATTGAGCTACTCCGTTAGCGATTCGACGCTTCAGGAATCTGACAGGCATCGCGCTTTTTCAAACCGGATCCGGCAGGCGATAAGCAGGATGAGAAACACTATCAAGGTTAGTTGAAATCCCACCACAGGTTATGTGCTCTCACGCACCTTCAACTCAAACCCCATGTCCTGAACCGGTTTGGCCACCGAATTCCCGGCCAGCAACGTCAACATCAACTCCGCCGAACGCCGGCCAATGGCCTCACGCGGGGTGCTGATGCTGCTCAAACGCGGCACCATATGGGCCGAGGCGGGCAGGTCGTTGAAACCGAGGATCGCTACACGTTCGGGGATTTTGATCCCGCAGCGCATGGCTTCAAGCAGTGCGCCCTGGGCCAGGTCGTCGTTGCCGAAGAAGATCGCGTCCACGTCGGGATGACTGGCCAACAGTTGCAGAAACAGCTCGCCACCCAAGCCGACGGACGACGCGCGTGGCGTCAGCACTTCCAGGTCCGGGTCATACAGGCCGGCCTTTTGCAGGGCTTTGCGGAAACCTTCGCCGCGCAGCAAAGTGCGTTGATCCAGTTGCGCACCAATGTAGGCCAGGCGTTTACGCCCACGGGACAGCAAATGTTGCGCCGCCGTTTCACCCGCCGCGAGTTGCGAAAAACCCACGCAATTGAGCCCGGCCGCGCTGTCCAGTTCCATCATGTACACGCAAGGAATGTTGCTCGCCTCGATCATCCGGCGCGAACTCTCAGTACGGTCGAAACCGGTCAGCAGCAAGCCACGGGGCTGATAGGCCATGTAATTGCGCAGCAGGTTTTCTTCTTCATCGCGCGAGTAATGGAAGTTGCCGATGAGCACTTCGAAGCCCTTGGGGCGCAAAACCTGATGAATGGCTTCCAGCGTATCGATGAACAGCAGGTTGGACAGCGAAGGCACCAGAACCACCACTGAATGGCTCTGGGCCGAGGCTAACGCGCGGGCGGCAGGGTTGACCACGTAGTTCAGTTCAAGGGCCGCTTTCTGCACTTTTTCCACCAGTTCGGTGGCCACCGTGCTGACGCCGCGCAAGGCGCGGGAGGCGGTGATCGGGCTGACACCGGCCAGGCGTGCCACTTCGTTCAGGGTAGGGCGGCCAGTGGTGCGCGTATTTTTATCGTTTTTAGAGGAGATCATCGGACGGCTTGCCAAACAAAATTCGAGGCACTAAGGTAGCGCTGTCTCGATGCAGCTGCAAATGCGTGAGCGGGGTTTGCCTGATCCCCGCTTTTTGGCATTGGGAACGAACATGCTGCAACCCACAAAAATGACAAGAAGGCGTCGGCAACTTCTGCTTTTGAACGAGTGTCAGAGCTTTCAAAGGTAGCGCTGTCTGCGCGCTGAGGTGTTACATGAATCATCCCATCACCGCCCTGGTCATCATGGGCGTTGCCGGTTGCGGCAAGACTTGCGTCAGCGAGGCCTTGTGCCAACTCAGCGGCGCGACCGCCATTGAAGGCGACACTTTCCACCCTGCCGCCAATATCGAAAAGATGAGCGCGGGGATCCCCCTGAACGACGAAGACCGTGCCGGCTGGCTCGACAGCCTGTGCGATGAACTGCGCCGCATTGACGCCAAGGGCGAACGCCCGGTGCTGACCTGCTCGGCCCTCAAACACGTTTATCGCGAACGCCTGCGCAGCGCCTTGCCGGGCCTGGGCTTCGTGTTCCTGGAACTGACCCCTGAAGTTGCCGCCGATCGTGTCTCCCATCGGCCGGGCCACTTCATGCCGTCGACCCTGATCGACAGCCAGTTCGCCACGCTTGAATCGCCCGTTGGCGAGCCCTCGACCCTGGCGCTGGACGCTTCGAACCACAGTGTCGAGCAACTGGCGAAGCAGGCTCATGTCTGGTGGCTGGAACATGGCCTGAAACGCGCGTCATGATTTTTGCCCCGAGAGACAGCGCTGTCCTTATGGCTTGCGAATTACCCGCATTAATAACAACAACAACCAGGAGACACCCCTAATGTTTGGCATGTCCCACGAGACGTTCCTGCTGCTCGATGCAGTGGTCACGGTGATCGGGCTTATCGTCCTGATCACCAAGTTCAAGTTCCACCCCTTTATTGCCCTGATCATTGCCGCAGCCTTTCTCGGGCTGACCTCCGGCATGCCGATCGGCACCATCATCAAGGCGTTCCAGGACGGCTTTGGCGGGGTGCTCGGTTTCGTCGGGATCATCCTGGCGCTGGGCACCATGCTTGGCAAAATGATGGCCGAGTCGGGCGGGGCGGATCAGATTGCCCAGACGCTGATTCGTGCGTTCGGCAAGGACAAGGTGCAGTGGGCGATGATGTTCGCCGCGTTCCTGGTCGGCATTCCGCTGTTCTTCGAAATCGGCTTCGTGCTGCTGATCCCGCTGGTGTTCATCGTCGCCCGGCGTACCGGCGTGTCGATCATCAAGATCGGCATCCCGCTGCTGGCCGGTCTGTCCGCGGTGCACGGTCTGGTTCCGCCGCACCCGGGTCCGTTGCTGGCCATTGGCGTGTTCGGCGCCGACATCGGTAAAACCATTCTCTACGGTCTGATCGTTGCGCTGCCGACGGCGATCATTGCCGGCCCGATCTACGGCACGTTCATTGCCAAATACATCCCAGGCCATCCTAACCAGGAACTGGTGGATCAACTGGCGCGTGAAAACGAATCTGCCGATCTCCCGAGTTTCTCCATCACCTTGATCACCGTGCTGTCGCCGGTTTTCCTGATGTTGCTCAAGACCTTTGCCGATGTGGTGCTGCCGGACGGCAACTTCTTCCGCACCTTCATGGACCTGATCGGTCACCCTATCTCGGCCCTGCTGCTGGCGTTGCTGCTGTCGCTGTACACCTTCGGTTACAAGCAGGGCATTGGCTCCAACCAGATGCTCAAATGGCTGGACGCGAGCCTCGCGCCAACCGCCGCGATCATCCTGATCATTGGTGCCGGCGGTGGCTTCAAGCAGATGCTGGTCACCAGCGGTGTGGGTAATGTCATCGGCAACATGGCGGTGGCCGCGCAGATCTCGCCAATCCTTCTGGCGTGGCTGGTGGCGGCGGTGATCCGTATCGCGACCGGTTCGGCGACCGTGGCGACCATTACCGGCGCGGGCATTGTGGTGCCAGTGGTGGGGATGATTCCGGGTGTGAACCGTGAGCTGCTGGTGCTGGCCACCGGTGCCGGTTCGTTGATCCTGTCTCACGTCAACGACGCGGGTTTCTGGCTGGTGAAGCAGTACTTCAACATGACCGTGGCTGAAACCTTCAAGACCTGGACCGCGATGGAAACCATCCTGTCCATCGTTGCGCTGGGCTTTATCCTGCTGCTGTCGATGTTCGTCTAAGCAACACCGCAAAACCAAATGTGGGAGCGAGCCTGCTCGCGATGAGGGCCTTACATTCAGCGAAGATGTTGAATGTAAGTCCGCTATCGCGAGCAGGCTCGCTCCCACAGTGTTATGGGTAGGGCGTCAAGATTTGCTGACTAACCCATCCGCGCGAAACATCCCGCGTATCCCGCGCACAGCCTGACGAATCCGGTCCTGGTTTTCGATCAGCGCGAAGCGCACATGATCATCCCCATACTCACCAAACCCGACACCCGGCGAGACGCAGACCTTGGCCTCGGCGAGCATTTTCTTGGCGAATTCCAGCGAGCCCATGTGTGCGTACGCTTCGGGAATCTTGGCCCAGACGTACATCGACGCTTTCGGGTTTTCGACCATCCAGCCCAGTTCGTGCAGGCCTTTGACCAGCACGTTGCGGCGCTGCCGATATTGCTCGGCGATGTCCTTGACGCACTGCTGATCGCCTTCCAGCGCCGCAATGGCCGCGACTTGCAGCGGGGTGAACGTGCCGTAGTCGTGGTAACTCTTGATCCGCGCCAGGGCGTTGACCAGCTCAGCGTTGCCGACCATGAAACCGATCCGCCAGCCCGCCATGTTGTAGCTCTTGGACAGGGTGAAAAACTCCACCGCGATGTCCTTGGCGCCCGGCACTTGCATGATCGACGGGGCTTTCCAGCCGTCGTAGACGATGTCGGCGTAAGCCAGGTCGTGCACCACCAAAACGTCGTACTGCTTGGCGAGGGCGATCACCCGTTCGAAGAAATCCAGCTCCACGCACTGGGCGGTGGGATTCGACGGGAAGCCGAGGATCATCATTTTCGGTTTCGGGATCGAGCCGCGAATGGCGCTTTCCAGTTCGGCGAAGAAGTCCACGCCGGGGATCAGCGGCACCGACCGCACCTGGGCGCCGGCAATCACGGCACCGTAGATGTGAATCGGGTAGCTCGGGTTCGGCACCAGCACGGTGTCGCCCTGGTCGAGGGTAGCCAGCATCAAATGCGCCAGGCCTTCCTTGGAACCGATGGTGACAATGGCTTCGCTTTCGGGGTCGATGTCGACCTCGTAGCGCTCCTTGTACCAATTGGAAATGGCCCGGCGCAGACGCGGAATGCCCTTGGACGTCGAGTAGCCGTGGGTGTCTTCGCGCTGGGCGACGGTGACCAGTTTTTCCACGATGTGCGGCGGAGTCGGGCCGTCAGGGTTGCCCATGCTGAAGTCGATGATGTCTTCGCCACGACGACGGGCGGCCATCTTCAGCTCGGCAGTGATGTTGAATACGTAAGGGGGGAGTCGATCTATGCGCGCAAAGCGGCGCGGCGAACCTGGGTTAGCCATTGTTGCCTCGGTAACGTGAGCGCCCGGAACCGTCCGAGCGACGCTGGCCACTGCGGTGGCCTGTGGCGGAATGTAAGGGCTGTTGTGGCACACTGTCCAGCCACTATGTAAACAAATTTGTCCGAAGGAACCCGGTTGATGGAATTTACCAGCGGCTTTCTGCTGAGCCTTTCGCTGTGCCTGGATATCGGCGTGGCCAATATCGCGATGATCACTTTGGCCATGCAACGCGGCTATTTTCAGGGCTTTGCCCTGGGGTTGGGGACGTGTGTCGGCGACCTGATTTACGCAGTGCTGGCGTTGGCGGGTATGACCGTTTTGCTGCAATACGAAACCGTGCGCTGGGTGCTGTGGATCGGTGGTTCGGCGTTGTTGATTTATTTCGCAGCGAAGATGATCTATTCGGCGATACACCATGAGACGGTGCTGGCGCAGTCCGCGGAGGTGGGGCAGAACTCCCATCGTAAGGAGTTTTTCCGCGGGATCTTCCTGGCCATGTCGTCACCGAGCGCCATCCTTTGGTTTGCTGCGGTGGGCGGCACGCTGATCGCGCGTTCCGGTGGTGGCGGGGCGCTCAGCTCGGCGTTGTTCCTCGGCGGTTTTCTCTGCGCGGGCCTGTTGTGGTCCGCCGGACTGTGCTTTGCGGCCAGCCATGGCGGCAAGTTGCTGGGTGACAAATTGCTGCGTTACTCCTATATGGCATCAGCGGCGATCTTCTGCTATTTCGCGGTCTACGTGATCCTATCGGGTTATAACGAGTTCGTTGGCGCAGGCGCCGTCGAACAGTTGCATACCCTGTAATTGGGCGAATCGGGTTTGGCTTCTATACTCCCAGCCGAACCCACTTTTTTGTTCCAGGAGTTGAGTCATGGATGAGCAAACAGGCGTAAAACCGGCCGAGCCCCGCTTCGAACACGGGCACTTCCTGCTTATTGCAGGGTTTGGTGGCCGATTTACCCAGCAGACCACGCAAGGCATCCCCGACCTTTGGGAGAAGTTCGTTCCCGAGATTGGCAAAATTCCCGGTCAAAAAGGTGAAGTGACCTACGGCATCTGCTGCAATCCCGATGGCAAAGGTGGTTTCGAATACATCGCCGGCGTCGAGATCGACAAACTCGACGATCTGCCTGAAAAGTACCGCTGGGTCGAAGTTCAGCCCCAGCATTACGCAGTGTTCGAGCACAAAGGCACCCTGGACCAGTTGCCCGCGACCTTTCAGTACATCTGGAAAACCTGGCTGCCGCAGTCCGGTAAAGAAGCGGCGGACGCCCCGGAGTTCGAACGCTACAGCGAAGACTTCAACCCGAAGCTCAATACTGGCGTGCTGGAAATCTGGTTGCCGCTCAAGTCGTAATGAACCAAGCCTGGAACGGGCACTTCACAGTGCCCGTTCGTGACTGTCGTTGGCCCCTCGCACTACCTCCCGCCTATCACCCGTTTCGCTCGATCTATACGCCGTCTTAATACCGCGACCCCCAATCAGTGTCCGTCCTTGATACCCCCTCACATAACCTGCACTGCGCAGATAAGAGCGCGTATTCAGTGCGTTTTGTGCTCTGACGCGCTCTACCGGGGCCCGATTGCGGGTGCCCATTCGTTAAGTCAGGGGGAGCTGTCTTGTTAACACTCGAGTTCATTTACATCGCCAGCGGCCTGTGCGCCGCCCTGTTGTTCGCCTACCTGGGTTACGCCCTTATCCGTGCAGAAAAGTTCTGATGGCCGCAGTCATTGCGGCACAGGCGTTTTTATTCGTCCGCCAGGGCGGTCTTGAGAAAGGAAAACGGCAATGTACGACCTGATTTTCATGGGGGTTAGCGTGGTGTTTTTTGCTGCGACAGCCATGGTCATCGTCGCCATGGGCAAGATTTGAACGGAGCATCGACATGTTGAGCACTATGCTGGAATTTGCGGTGATTCTCGGGTTGATGACCGGGCTCGCCGTTTTGATGGGGAAGTGGCTGACGCTGGTATTCACCGGGCGAAACCATGCCTTGGCGGAGCGCGCCACGTATCGTTTGCTGGGGATCGATTCGACCGAAACCATGGGCTGGGCACGTTATGGCTCGGCCCTGTTGCTGTCGAACGCGGCCATGATGTTGCTGGGTTACATCGTGTTGCGTCTGCAAGGTTTCATGCCACTCAATCCCTTGGGGCTGAGCGCGCAAACGCCGGATCTGGCGTTCAATACCGCGGCGTCTTTTATCACCAACACCAACTGGCAGGCTTATTCAGGTGAGACCAGCCTGTCCAACTTCAGCCAGATGGCGGTTATCACCTTCCTGATGTTCGTCGGCGCAACAGCGGGCGTTGTGGCCGCCGCGGGTTTCATTCGCGGCCTCAGTCGGTCGAACTCCGCTGACATCGGCAACTACTGGGTGGACTTCACTCGCACGCTGTACCGGGTGATGCTGCCACTGTGTTTTGGCATGGCGCTGGTTTATGTCTGGCAAGGCATGCCACAAACCCTGAACTCCCAGGCACTTGCCACTACGCTGGAAGGCGCGCAGCAACAATTGATCGTCGGTGCGGTGGCGAGCTTCGAGTCCATCAAGCACATCGGCACCAACGGTGGCGGTTTTTTCAGCATGAACGCCGCGCACCCGTTCGAGAACCCGACCCCGCTGACGAACATGCTGCATATCCTCAGCATGTTGCTGATCCCGTCAGCGCTGACGTACACCTTCGGCAGCATGCTGATGCGTCGGCGTCAGGGCTGGGTGTTCTTTGGCACGTTCCTGGTGATGTTCGTCGGCTTTCTGAGCATCGTTTACACCGCCGAACAAAGTGGCAACCCGCTGTTGACCCGAGTGGGCGCGGATCAGGTGCTGTCAGCGACCCAGAGTGGCGGCAACATGGAGGGCAAGGAGTTGCGCTTCGGGATTGCCGACACCAGCCTGTTCGTGACCACCACCACCGGCGCAACCACCGGCTCGGTGAACGCCATGCATGACTCGCTGACGCCCATGGGCGGCTTCGTACCGCTGGCGCAGATGATGCTCAACTGCGTGTTCGGTGGCGACGGCGTGGGCTTTATCAACCTGATCCAGTACGCGCTGCTGACGGTGTTTCTGGTGGGCATGATGATCGGTCGCAGCCCCGAATTCCTCGGCAAGAAGATAGAGGCGCGGGAGATCAAGCTGGTCATGCTCTCGGTGCTGGCCCACCCCATCTGCATTCTCGGCTTCACCGCCCTGGCGGCACTCTGGCCCGATACTCTCAATAGCCTCAACAACCAGGGGCCTCATGGCTTCAGCGAGGTGCTGTATGCCTACACCTCGGGCACTGCCAACAACGGTTCGGCGTTCGCCGGGCTGAATGCCAATACGCCGTTCTTTAACACCACCATCGGTCTTGCCATGTTGCTCGGACGCTTCTTCACGATGCTGCCGATGCTTGCGGTCGCCGGTTCCCTGGCGATGAAAAAGAACATCCCGGCCGGTGCCGGCACCATCCCGACCGCCACGCCGCTATTCATGTTTCTGGTGGTGTTCGTGGTGTTGGTGGTGGGCGGCCTGACTTTCCTGCCGGCGCTCGCGCTCGGCCCGCTGGTCGAGCAACTGCAGTTGCTGTCCGGCCAGACCTACAAGTGAGGGGGATGTGATGACTCAAGTACAAACACAAACCAAGGTGCAATTTCTGTTTGTCGGCCTGTTGCGCCCGGTGCTGATTTCGGCGGCGTTCTTCATGTTGCTGACCGGGCTGGTGTATCCGTTGTTCACCACGCTGGTGGCTAACGTGCTGTTCCCCTATCAGGCCCGGGGCAGTCTGGTTGAACGGGACGGGTTGGTGATCGGTTCGGCGATGATCGGCCAGCATTTCACTCGCCCCGAGTATTTTCAGGGGCGGCCGAGCATGACCCTCGGCGCTGACCCGCTGGATCCGAGCAAGAGCGTGGCCCAGCCGTACAACGCAGGTTCCAGTGGTGCCAGCAACCTTGGCCCGACCAGCCAGAAGTTGATCGACACCGTGGCTTTGCGCGTCGAAGCCTACCGCCGGCAGAACGGTCTGGCAGCCGATGCCCAGGTGCCGGTGGATGCGGTCACCTCGTCGGCGTCAGGTCTGGACCCGCACATCTCGGTGGCCAACGCACAGATTCAGGCTTCGCGCGTCGCTCGCCTGCGTCACCTGCCGCAAGCCGATCTGTTGAAGCTGGTGAATGCCCACACTGAGCAACGCACCTTTGGTTTGCTCGGCGAGCCCCGGGTCAATGTGCTGCAACTCAACCTCGCACTGGACGCTCTGACGCCTGCGCATCAGCCATCCCTTGCGGCCAGTGAACAAGAGAAACAACCATGAGTAAGCAAGTTCGTTTGCCTTTGTTCGACCGTGGATTGTTGCTCACGGCGTGCCTGGATGCCTTCAAGAAACTGCTGCCCCAGGCGCAGTGGAAGAACCCGGTAATGTTTGTGGTGTACCTGGGCAGTATTCTCACCACGCTGTTGTGGGTTCAATCACTGGTCGGCAAAGGGGAAGCCCCCAGTGGTTTCATTCTCAGCATCACGCTGTGGCTGTGGTTCACCGTGCTGTTTGCCAACTTCGCCGAAGCCCTGGCCGAGGGGCGCAGTCGGGCCCAGGCGGCCAGCCTGCGCGGGATGAAGCGCCAGACCCTGGCCAAGCTGTTGCAGCAACCCCGGCACGGTTCCGCCTGGAGGCCAGTGCCTTCCAGCGAACTGCTCAAGGACGCTGTGGTGTTGATCGAGGCGGGCGATCTGGTGCCCCTCGATGGTGTGGTGATCGAAGGTGTGGCGTCGGTGGATGAAAGCGCGATCACCGGGGAGTCGGCACCGGTGATTCGCGAGGCGGGCGGCGACTTTTCATCGGTCACCGGGGGCACAAAAGTGCTGTCGGACTGGCTGGTGGTGCGTATCAGCGTCAATCCCGGCGAGTCGTTTCTGGATCGCATGATCTCAATGGTCGAATCCGCGAAGCGCCAGAAGACGCCTAACGAAGTGGCGCTGACCATTCTGCTGGTGGGGCTGACGTTTCTGTTTCTGTTGGTGATCGTGACGCTGGGCCCGTATTCGATGATGGCGGTGACCATGAGCGGCGGCGACGTGGTCAGCGCAACGGTGCTGGTGGCGCTGCTGGTCTGTCTGATCCCCACGACCATTGGCGGCCTGCTGTCGGCGATTGGTGTGGCGGGCATGAGCCGGATGATGTCGGCCAACGTCATTGCCACCTCCGGGCGGGCCGTAGAAGCGGCGGGTGACGTGGATGTCCTGCTGTTGGACAAAACCGGCACCATTACCTTGGGTAATCGCCAGGCCAGCAGTTTCCTGCCAGCGCCCGGAGTCAAGGAGTCGGAACTGGCGGACGCCGCGCAGTTGGCCTCGCTGGCCGACGAAACGCCGGAAGGACGCAGTATTGTGGTGCTCGCCAAGCAGAAGTTCGACCTGCGGGCGCGGGACCTCAATGCCCTGGGGGCGAGCTTCGTGCATTTCACGGCGCAAACCCGCATGAGCGGCGTCGATCTGGCCGGTGGCCGGAGCATCCGCAAGGGCGCGGCAGATGCCATTCGCCAGCACATCGAGGCGCTGGGCGGCAGCTTCCCGTCGGCATTGCAGAGCAAGGTCGATGAAGTCTCGCGCCGTGGCAGTACGCCGCTGGTCGTGTGCGAGGGTGAAAAGGCATTGGGCGTGGTCGAGCTCAAGGACGTGGTCAAGGGCGGTATCAAGGAGCGCTTTGCCGAACTGCGGCGCATGGGGATCAAGACGGTCATGATCACCGGCGACAACCGCCTGACGGCGGCGGCGATTGCCGTGGAGGCCGGTGTCGACGACTTTCTGGCCGAGGCCCGGCCGGAAGACAAGCTGCAACTGATCCGCGACTACCAGGCGCAGGGCAAGCTGGTGGCGATGACGGGAGATGGCACCAACGATGCGCCGGCACTGGCCCAGGCGGACGTGGCCGTGGCCATGAACAGCGGTACTCAGGCCGCCAAGGAAGCGGGCAACATGGTCGATCTGGACAGCAACCCGACCAAGCTGATCGAGGTGGTTGAAGTCGGCAAGCAGATGCTCATGACGCGCGGCGCGTTAACCACCTTCAGCGTGGCCAACGATGTGGCCAAGTATTTTGCTATCGTACCGGCCGCATTCGTCGCGACCTATCCGCAACTGGGTGCCCTGAACGTGATGCACCTGAGCAGCCCGAACTCGGCGATCCTCAGCGCGGTGATCTTCAATGCCCTGATCATCGTGTTTTTGATCCCGCTGGCGCTGAAGGGTGTGACCTACCGAGCCATCGGCGCCGCTGCGTTACTCAATCGCAACCTGCTGATCTATGGGCTGGGTGGCGTGCTGGTGCCGTTCGCGGGGATCAAGGTGATCGACATGCTGTTGGCCGGGCTTGGCCTGGTTTGAAAGGACTGACTGCGCGGCGCCCTGTGTGGCGCTGTGCAGTTCAAAAGGATTGCCATGCTCGTAACTGATACGTTCACCGCTTCACGTGACGGCCGCCCTGATCCCGACGCGCTGCTGGAGAAGTTGCAACAAGACGAACAGGCCGCCCTGCGTGGCAAATTGCGCATCTATTTCGGCTCCAATGCCGGAGTGGGGAAAACCTGTGCCATGCTCATCGCGGCCCAACGCGAAGTGACCCAGGGCCGTGACCTGGTGGCTGGCGTGGTCGAAACCCATGGCCGCCGGGAAACCGCTGAACTGCTCACGGGTCTGGAGCTGCTGCCGCGCTACAGCGTGATGCATCGCGAGTGTGCCCTCAGCGAGTTCGATCTGGATGCCGCGCTGGCGCGACGTCCGGCGGTGCTGCTGGTGGATGAGCTGGCCCACAGCAACGTTCCCGGCTCGCGTCACCCCAAACGCTGGCAGGATGTCGAAGAACTGCTGCGCGCCGGCATCGACGTCTGGACCACCCTCAATGTCCAGCACCTGGAAAGTCTCAACGATATCGTCAGCGGGATCATCGGCATCCGGGTGCGCGAGACCGTGCCCGATCATCTGTTCGACGCTGCCCATGAAGTGGTGGTGATCGACCTGCCACCCGATGACTTGCTACGCCGTCTCAAGGAAGGCAAGGTCTACCTGCCGCCCCAGGCCGAGCGCGCGTCCCGGCATTTCTTTCGCAAAGGCAACTTGCTGGCCTTGCGCGAGCTGGCGCTGCGGCGTACGGCCGATCGAGTCGATGCACAGATGCGCGACTATCGCCGCGAGCGGTCCATCAACACCCTTTGGCCCGCGCGCGAGCGTCTTCTGGTCGGCGTGGCAGGCTACCCGTCGGATGAACGTCTGGTTCGTGAAGCGGCGCGTCTGGCACAAAAACTCGAGGCGGACTGGATTGTCGTCCATGTGCCTTCGGTCCATCGCCGTGAAGGCGGCGAGAACCGCTATGCCGCCGCCATGAAAACCCTGGCGCTGGCCGCTGAGTTCGGTGCCGACACGGCCACGCTGTCAGGCATGGACGTGGCCGAGACGCTGGTGGCGTTTGCCCGTGAACATAACGCCAATCGCCTGGTGCTCGGGCATTACCCGCGCAAGGTCTGGCAGTTCTGGCATCAGTCGATCAGTGACCGTATCAGCCGTCGTCACCCCGAGATCGATCAGATTGTCATCGCTCATGGCCCGTTGCCCGTCGTGGTTGCGGTGGCGGTGAACACGGATGCCGCGTTGCCGCCGAGCAGGACTGCGGCATACCTGTGGGCCAGCCTTGCCTGTTTTGCCGCCACGGCTGTGGCGGCCTTGTTGTTGCAGGTGTTTGATCTGGCCAACGTGGTCATGCTGTTTTTGCTCACGGTGGTGTTGGTCTCTCTGCGTTACGGGCGCGGGCCGGGTGTCTGGGCGGCGATGCTGGCGGTGCTGTGTTTTGATTTCTTCTTCGTCCAGCCCCGCTGGTCGTTCACGGTCAATGACACCCAGTATTTCTTTACCTTCGCCCTGATGCTGGGTATTGCGTTGATCACCGGTCAACTGACGGCCCGCTTGCGTCATGAGGCTCGCACCGCTGCTGGCCGTGAGCGGCGCGCGACGTCATTGGCGAGGCTGGCTCGCGACCTGTCGGCGGCGCTGACGGTGGAGCAGATTACGGAGGTGGCGCTGCGCACCTTCAGTGGCGTGTTTGAAGCGCGGGGCGGGCTGGCACTTCCGGACGCTATAGACAGTGTCCATTCCAGTGGCGCCGGCACGTTCCCGATCGATGAAAGCATTGCCCAATGGGTTTACGACCACGGCCAACCCGCGGGTCAGGGCACCGATACACTGGCGGCCGCTCAAGGCCGCTATTTGCCGTTGAAGGCGCCCATGCGCGTACGCGGCGTGTTGGTGCTCGAACTGGCTGAACCCGAGCGATTGAGCGAGCCTGAAGAACAGCGTTTGCTCGAAGCGTGCATGAGCCAACTGGCGATTGCGCTGGAGCGGGTGCATTTCGTCGAAGTGGCGCAGAGCACCCTGGTGCAGATGGAGGGCGAGCGCATGCGCAATACGCTGCTGGCCGCGATCTCTCATGACTTGCGCACGCCGCTGACCACCATTATCGGCGCGGCAGATGCGGCGGCACCTCACGCGCCGCCCGGACCGCTGACGCAGTTGCTGGGCGGTATCCGCGATCAGGCCAGCTCCATGCAGCGATTGATCGAAAACCTGTTGGACATGGCCCGGATGCAGGAACGCGGTGTGCGCCTGAATCGGCAATGGCACTCACTGGAGGAAATCGTCGGCAGCGCTTTGCGTCAACTGCGCGAGCCATTGGCGCGGCACGTCGTGCGCACCGCGCTGTCGCCGCAGTTGCCGTTGGTGGAAGTCGATGCGCTGTTGATCGAGCGCGTGCTGGTCAACCTTCTGGACAACGCCGCCAAGTACACCCCGGCCGGAACGCTGGTGCAGGTGGCGGCCCGGCAAGAGGAGGACAACATTGTGCTGGAGGTGATCGACGCCGGTCCCGGTTGTCCTCAGGGCAGCACACCTCAGAGCCTGTTCGAGCCGTTCACCCGTGGCCAGCAGGAGTCGGCCGTGGCCGGCATCGGCCTTGGGCTGGCGTTGGCAAAACGCATTGTCCAGGCCCATGGTGCAACGATCGAGGCCCAACCCCAGGCCACCTCGGGTATCCGCTTTGTCATCACACTACCGGCGGGTCACCCGCCTTCCATGGAATCGCTATGACCAGTGCAACCAGTGCACGCATCCTCATTGTCGAGGACGAGGCCAACATCCGCCGTTTCATCGGCATCGCGCTGCAGGATGAAGGTTTCCAGGTGTTCGAAGCCGACAACGTCAAACGCGCCCTGATCCACGCCGCCAGCCGTCAACCGGATCTGGTGATTGTCGATCTGGGTTTGCCCGACGGTGACGGCAAACAATTGATCAGCGAGCTGCGTGGCTGGATGACGGTGCCGATTCTGGTGCTGTCGGCCCGTGATCGTGAAGAGGAAAAAGTGGCGGCACTGGATGCGGGCGCCGACGATTACCTGGTCAAACCCTTCGGCGTGCCCGAGTTGCTCGCGCGTATCCGCGCCCAGTTGCGTCGACATGTGCAGAACGGAACCGCCGCCGTCACCAGCAAGGTGACTTTCGGCGTGATCGAAGTGGACCTGGCCACACACGAGGTCCGGCGCGAGGGCCAATCGGTCCATCTGACGCCCATCGAGTATCGCCTGCTTTGTGCGTTGATTCGCGGACAAGGACGGGTCATGACCCATCGCCAGTTATTGCTGGAAGTGTGGGGGCTGGATTACGTCGATCGTGCTCATTACCTGCGAGTGCACATGGCGCACCTGCGGCAAAAACTGGAGGCCGATGCGGCCCAGCCGCAGCATTTCATCACCGAATTGCAGGTGGGTTATCGCTTGGTGGGGCTGTAGAGCAAGGATGGCGCTGGTTGCAGCGCCCGGCCTTGTGTCGTTCACTTGTCTTTCTTGATTCGGCGCTCGCGCAGGAAATCGATGTACAGCGTGATGAAACCGAACGAGCTAATGCTGAACAACACGAGTAGGCCGATTTGAGTCGTGCTCATGATCACAGTCCTGTGAGTGGGACGAGGAGGGCTCAACCTGCCATGGCTGGGCGTCTTCAATCGTCGAGGCACAGATAAATAATACGAACCCGAGGCATTGGGTAGCGGTTATATGAAAGCTTTACGGTGCCGTTCTTTAACCCTATGCGCTTTATACGAGTGCCAGATATCGGGCGTTCGAGGACCCGCAAGTATTGTTAGAATCGGCGAGCGATACTCTGTCTTCTCACTTGCCCCAAGGTTGCTGTTGCGCCATGAACTCGTCGAACCCTGTCATCCGAAACGTCCTGCCTGCTGACCTGGACCGCTGCTTCGCCATCGAAACCGTTGCCTACGAAGGCGACGAAGCCGCCACCCGGGAAAAAATCGCCACCCGCATTGCCACCTGGCCTGAGGGTTTCATCGTCGCGGAAGTGGACGGAGTGGTAGCCGGTTTCATTAATTCCGGAGCGGCATTTGAGGTGGAAATGTCAGACGAGGCGTTCAAGGAACTGATCGGCCACGACCCGGCCGGCCCGCAGGTGGTGATCATGTCGGTGGTGGTGCACCCGGATTATCAGGGGCAGGGGTTGGCGAAGCGTTTGATGGGCGAGTTCATCGAGCGGATGCGGGCGATGGGCAAGACCACCATCCACCTGATGTGCAAGGAGCGGCACATTCCGCTGTATGCCGGGTTTGGGTTTGCCTACATCAAGCCTTCAGCTTCGGACCACGGCGGCATGGCGTGGCATGAGATGACCCTGACCCTGTAACCAATCTATCAAACACCGAAGATCCACTGTGGGAGCGAGCCTGCTCGCGATGACGGCATAACATTCAACAGAAATGTCGACTGTCAGACCGTCATCGCGAGCAGGCTCGCTCCCACAGTGATTTGTGTCGTGTCAGTAGAGACTGTCACGCACTCGGGCCGGCGCTTCCCGGTCGTACGTTTCGGCATCGAACTGCCCGTCATTCAGCCGCTTGTGAAACGCCCCCGCCGTCGGCAGCGCTGAGCGTTCCAGATGCTTCTCCGGATTCCACAAATCCGAACGCACAATCGCTTTCGAGCAGTGAAAGTACGCCGCTTCTACCGTCACCAGCATCACCGTGCGCGCCGGTTTGCCGTTTACCGAAAAGCTTTCAAGCAACGCCGGTTCCGCACTGATTTTCGCCGTGCCGTTGACCCGCAACGTCTCGCCGATTCCGGGAATGATGAACAGCAACGACACCCGTGAATCCAGCACCACATTGCGCAACGTATCGATGCGGTTGTTGCCCGGACGATCCGGGATCGCCAGGGTCTGCGGGTCGATGATCCGCACAAAATCCGGCGTATCACCCCGGGGCGAACCGTCCATGCCATCAGGGCCGACCGAGCTGATAATCACCAGCGGCGAGGCGCGAACCATCGCCTGATAGTCCTCGTTCAGAAAGGGAATCTGCTTGCGCACGGCGCGGTCGTGGGGTTGGCCGTAGATCGCTTCCAATGCTTCGATGCTGTCGAGCATAACCACCTCAGAAAATCAGACTCATGCGCCGTTCATAACCGATCCGGCCCCGGTACGCCTCGCCGCTGTCGACCCAGCCGAATTTCGCATAGAGCGCGATGGCGGCTTCGTTGTCCGCATCCACCGAGAGCTCCAGCGCCTTGATCTCCGGAAACGCCTGCCGAGCCACATCAGGCAGGGCTTGCAGGCAGGCTTTGCCATAACCTTTGCCTTGAGCACGGTGATCGACTTGCAAGGCATGCAAGGTCGCGCTGTGTTCGTCGGCCCACGCCGGCAACACAGGCGGGCGTTTCAGCAGCAGGAACGCCACGGGATTCTCCTCGACCAGCAGCGCAAATCCCTGGACGCCGGGGCCGGGTTTGGACAGCAAGGTGTGCAACGCACCATGGATGTCGCCGGAGAACTTGATCTGTTCTTTATGAACTTCGATGGCCTCGACCTGCTGGCGCTGGCGCGCGTTGAGGTTTTCGTAAGGCACGAGTCGGGCTGTCACTGGAGTGTCCTTTTTCCAACAAAAGATGTTTCGGATTCTAACGAGTTTGCGTGCATGGATTATTTTTATTTCGACTGTCGATTTGGCTGTTCGCCAGACGACTAAGGGTGTCTTCACAACAAAAACCACGGAGAACCAACATGATCGCTACTGCTGAAATCCAGGCCCTGATCGACACTTATCGCCAAGCGGTGATCGCGAAGGATGTCGAGAAGCTCATGTCCTTTTACGGTGACGACATCGTCTCCTACGACGCGGTCAAGGCCCTGCAATTCCGGGGCAAGGCGGCTTACCGCGCGCATTGGGAGGAGTGCATGGAAATGTGCCAGGGTGCGCACAAGTTCGACTTCGACCATATGAACATCGTCGCGGACGAGCACATCGCCTTCGCCCACTGGCTGGCCCATTGCGGCGGCACCAACGAGAAGGGTGAAACCCAGGCCTGCTGGATGCGCGTGACCGCCTGCTATCGGCGAGAGGCAGGGCAATGGCGCATCGTCCACGAACACTGGTCGGCCCCGTTCGACATGACGAGCGGCACGACGCTGTTCAACCTTGAACCCTGAACATCGGGTTGCTTCGTCGGGAATGTCGCGAAGGCGCCCATCTGCAGCCATAGTTGATCAGTTCGATCCGGGAGAGCCCACATGAAGTATTTATGCCTGGTCTACAGCAACGAACAGGCGTTGCACTCGCTGCCTGACAGTCCCCATGACGCCGAGTGCATGGCCTATGCCGAGTCGATCGAGGGCAGCGGCCGGATGATCGCGGCCGAGGCGCTGGAGTCGGTGCAAACCGCGACCACCGTGCGCATGCGCAACGGCAAGATGTCGATCACCGACGGCCCGTTCGCCGAAACCAAGGAGCAGTTGGCCGGCTTCTACCTGATCGATGCCAAGGACCTCAATGAAGCCATTCAGGTCGCCGGCAATATCCCGGCGGCCCGGGTCGGCAGTGTAGAGGTGCGTCCCGTTCGCCAGTTGAATCCCTGAATAACAAGCACAAGACAGGAGAGCCCCATGAGTCCACAGCCCTACAAGAAGCAGCCTGGCGAATTCGACGATCGATGGGTGACGCTGGTGACTGAAGGCATGCCGGACTGATGCCTGAGGTTTCGGTCACGGCGCGGGTCGAGCAGGTTTACCGCGAAGACTCACGGCGGATTCTGGCGACGCTGATCCGTTTGCTCGGCGATTTCGACCTCGCCGAAGAGGCCCTGCACGAGGCGTTTTTCGTCGCGGTCGAGCGGTGGCAGCGTGACGGCGTGCCGGACAATCCACGCACCTGGCTGGTGTCCACCGGGCGCTTCAAAGCCATCGATGTGTTGCGTCGGCGCGCGCGTTTTGCGGCGTCCAGGCCAATGTTGATTGCTCAACTGGAGGAGCTGGAGCAGGCCGACTGGAGTGATGAAGACGTGGAAGATGATCGCTTGCGCCTGATCTTCACCTGTTGTCACCCGGCCCTCGCGTCGGACGCCCAGGTGCCGTTGACCTTGCGTGAAGTGTGCGACCTGACCACAGAGGAAATCGCCCGCGCCTTTCTCTCGGCGCCGGCAACCATCGCCCAGCGCATCGTGCGCGCCAAAGCGAAAATCCGTGACGCCAAAATCCCTTATCAAGTGCCGACGCTGGCGGAACTGCCCGAGCGTCTCGACAGTGTGCTCAGGGTCATTTACCTGGTGTTCAACGAAGGTTACTCGGCGTCCGTCGGCGCCGAGCTGACCCGCGAGGACCTGACGCGCGAGGCGATTCGGCTCGGGCGTTTGCTGATGGAGTTGCTGCCGGAATCGGAAGTGATGGGGCTGCTGGCCTTGATGCTGTTGCATGAATCACGACGCCCGGCCCGGATGTCGGCGAGCGGTGAGTTGATTTTGCTGGATGAGCAGGATCGTTCGTTGTGGGATGCCGGGATGATTGCCGAAGGTTGCGTGCTGGTGGAAGCGGCGCTGACCACTGGACAGTTCGGGCCTTATTGCCTGCAAGCAGCGATTGCGGCGGTGCATGCTGAAGCGCTCACGGCGGGGGAGACGGACTGGCAGCAGATTGTGGGTCTGTATGACGTGCTGTTGGCGGCGGTGCCTTCGCCGGTCATCGAGTTGAACCGTGCAGCGGCGATCTCCAGGCGGGATGGACCGTTGGCGGGGCTGGTGTTGGTGGAAGGAATTCTGGATCGGGGGGATTTGCAGGATTACCACTTGGCGCATTCGGCGCGCGCGGATTTTTGTCGGCAGTTGGGGCGGGTTGATGAGGCGCGGGCGGCGTATGAGCGGGCACTGGAATTGACGCAGCAAGTGCCGGAGCGGCGGTTTATTGAGGCGCGGATCAAGGCCTTGAAGTGATGTGATTTATCGGGCGCCATCGCCAGCAAGCCGGCTCCTACAGGGATTGGTGGCGTCCACACATTTTGTGACCGGCGCGATCTCCTGTAGGAGCCGGCTTGCTGGCGATAAGGGCCGAAGGACCTTCATTCCAGCATCTTGCCGAGCAACCAACTCCCCGCCGGCCCCGGCGGATGCAGCCGTGACCACAAGGCATCGACAAACACCGGTTTCGGCCAGCCGCGCACGTCCAGTTCAACCAGCGTCCCCGCCCCAAACCGCCCCACCAACCAACGCGGCAACGGCGCCCAGCCGAACCCGCCTTGGGCCATTTCCAGCAGCATCAGGTAACTCGGCGCCGACCAGACGCGTCCCTTCGCACGGCTTTCATACGGGTTGACGATCGTCGCCAGGCGCAACTCCCGATGCTGTTGCAGCACGTCTTGATCGACGAGGTTCAGCGCCGCCAACGGATGCTCACGGGACACAAACAGGGCAATCTCAGTCCGCTCCTCCACGGTCGAGCTGACCAGATCCGGCGGGTAACTGTCTTGTTTTTCCGCAAAGGCCACATGCGCCCGACCGCTTTGCACCAATGCCACCAAGTCATCGCATTCAGCAATCAGGCATTCGAGCTCGAGGTCTGGATAACGCTGCTCGAAAGCACTCAGCGCCGCTTCGAAGCGGTCGGACTGATAGGTGTCGGAAATCGCCACGGTCAGCTTCGGCTCTACACCTTGGGACAGTTGGCTGGCGGTCATTTCCAGGCGGCTGGTGGCCGCCAGAATCTCCTCGGCCCGTTGCAACATCACATGCCCGGCCGGCGTCAGGCTCGGCTTGCGGCTGCTGCGGTCAAAGAGGGTCAGGTTCAAATCGATTTCAAGACTGGCCACCGCAGCACTGATGGTTGACTGACTGCGCCCCAGTTTGCGCGCTGCCGCGGAAAACGAACCTTGCGTCGCCGCCTGCACAAACGCCTGCAACACTTCCTGAGAAGCCATGAACTATCGCCTTGATCGATGGTTATTGGTTATGAAGTATCGTCGCGAGGCAGGATCATGGCAACCACAGTCACTCAGGGAGTCCTGATCATGAACGTCAACAAATCCATCACCGAACGTATTTTCCAGGCCATCGGTTTCGAAGTGCTGGCCATCCTGATCTGTACGCCGCTACTGGCGTGGATCATGGACAAACCGATGATTGAAATGGGCGCTGTCACCGTTGTGATTGCGGCGCTTGCTCTGGGTTGGAACGTGGTCTTCAACGGCCTGTTCGACCGTTTGCTCAAACGCTTCGCCATCGTGCACAACGCTTGGGTACGTGTGGTCCATGCGTTGATGTTCGAAGGCGGGCTGGTTGCGATGGGTGTGCCACTGATTGCGTGGTGGCTGGACGTCAGCCTGTGGCAGGCGTTCCTGCTGGACATCGGCGTGTTGCTGTTTTTCCTGCCGTACACCTACGTTTATCACTGGGCGTATGACGTGGTGCGGGAGCGCATGTTGATGGTGTCTACTGCTCGCTAATCCAGAGTGAACAGTTTTTGTGGCGAGGGAGCTTGTCGGATCGCCGCACCGTCCCGCTCGAGTGCGAAGCGCTCGCAAAATCTTCGACAGTTACCGAGATTTTGGGGCTGCTTCGCAACCCGGCGGGAGCAAGCTCCCTCGCCACAGGTTTAGTGGTTACAAAAACATCCCGCCCGACGCCTCGACACGCTGGCCATTGATCCACTGGCTACCCGGCGCCAACAACAATGCAATTGCGGCACCAATGTCATCCGGCTGACCCACTCGACCCAACGCGGTATTGCCGGCGACATAGCTGTTCACATCGCCGTTATCGCGCACCGTGCCGCCGCCGAAGTCGGTCTCGATGGCGCCCGGCGCCAGGGTGTTCACGGAAATGCCGCGGGCACCGAGTTCCTTGGCCTGGTAGCGTGTCAGCACTTCCATCGCGCCTTTCATCGCTGCGTAAGCGCCGTAACCCGGCAAGCTGAAGCGGGTCAGACCGCTGGACACGTTAAGAATGCGCCCACCGTCAGCCATCAGCGGCAGCAGGTTCTGGGTGAGGAAGAAGGGCCCCTTCAGATGAATGTTCATCAGCAAGTCGAATTGGGCGACGGTGGTGTCGACGAAACTAGCCGTCAGGCCGATGCCTGCGTTGTTGAGCAAGAAGTCGAAGTGCTGGCGATCAAACCGGCTGCTCAACACCTCGGCGACCTGGGTGGCGAACGCTTCGAAGCGTTCGCTTTGGCTCACATCGAGTTGCAGCATCACCGCCCGAGCGCCGAGGCCTTCGATTTCTGCGACCAGTGCCTGCGCCTCATCGGCCTTGCTGTTGTAGGTGCCGATAATGTCGACGCCTTGAGCGGCCAGATGCAGGGCTGCGTTTTTGCCGAGGCCGCGGCTGGCGCCAGTGATCAGTGCGATTTTACGGTTCATGGGACTTCCTCAAGGGTGGTGAGTAACGGTGTTGAGGAAGTTTATTTATCCGGCCAAGGGTGATAAACAGACTGAAACTGGAATCACTGGTCGGTTAATCCGAACAATAGAGAGTCGGCCCATGAACAAACTGGAACTGCTGCGCTCCTTCGTGCGTGTCAGCGAGATGTCGAGTTTTACCCTGGCGGGCGAAAGTCTTGGCGTGCCCAAGTCGACCGTTTCGGAGCACGTTCAGGCGTTGGAAGCCTTGTTGGGGACGCGCCTGTTGCAACGCACGACGCGCCGGGTTCAGGCGACGCAGGACGGCCTGGTGCTGTACGAGCGCAGTCGGGACTTGTTGTCGAACATGGATGAAATCGAAGGGCTGTTTCGTCAGGACGCGGCCTCGCTCACCGGGCGGATTCGCTTTGACATGCCGAACTTCCTGGGCCGGCAAATGGTATTGCCGCGCTTGCCTGAATTCATGGCGCTGCACCCCAATCTGGAACTGGAAATCAGCACCACGGATCGCCGGGTTGATTTGCAGAGGGAAGGTTTTGATTGCGTGGTGCGGGTCGGTGCGCAGCCGGATCAATCAGTGGTCGCACGTCACGTGTGTGATTTTGCGATGGTCAATTGCGCCAGTCCCGCTTACTTGCAGCGCTATGGAATGCCGGAAAGTCTTGAAGATCTGGCACAGCATCGAATGGTCCATTACGTCGGCGTACTGGGTTCGCGCTCGGAGGGTTTTTTGTACGAGGTGGACGGCGCAGAGCATCGATTGCCGATTGCGGGCAGTGTCACGGTGAACAGCACCGACGCTTATGAAGCGGCGTGCCTGGGGGGATTCGGTCTGATTCAGGCGCCAATCAAGGGCATGCAATCGCATTTGGATAGCGGTGATCTGGTGGCGGTGTTGCCGCAGTTCAGCGCACGGTCGATGGAGGTCTCGCTGCTCTACGCCCGGCAACGGCATTTGCCGCTGCGGGTGCGAGCGTTTATGGACTGGCTGGCCAATGTCATTCAGTCCACAACCTGAAGCACAACCCACGAACCTTAAAAACAACACATAACCTGTGGGAGCGGGCTTGCCCGCGATAGCGGTCTCAAATTCAATGATGATGTTGAATGTGAAGACCCCATCGCGGGCAAGCCCGCTCCCACAGGGTTTTGGGTCAGACGTGGAAATAGCCTACGCAGCTATCAAACGGCAGGCGTTTGAGTTCGATCTTGTTCAGGTCCAGCACTTCACGCAGGGCTTTGGTTTCGCCCGGGAAGTTGCGGTAAGCGACTTCGTCCAAGACCACGATCGCGCCTTTTGGCATGTACGGCAGGAAGGTTTCCAGCGCGACTTTGGTCGATTCGTACAGGTCGGTGTCGAGGATCAGCATGGCCACGACCAGGTCCGGACGGGTCTTGACCCACTCAGGTACGGTTTTGACGATGTCGCCTTTGACCAGCTCGCAGCGCGGGATACGGTTGACCGGGCGCAGCAGGTCGTTGGCGTCGATCATGTCCTGGATCAGCGACTGGTCGGTGTCGGAGAACATGGTCTCGTTGACGTCGGCCGGGTCTTCTTTCTTGTCGATGCTCTGGAAGCCTTCGAACGTGTCGAAGCCAACGATCGAACGGTTGATCGCGTACGGCTCGAGAATCATCGACAAGTGCATGTACAACATCAGCGAGTTGCCCTTGTACACGCCGCACTCGATGATCGCGCCCGGTACTTCAGCGACTTTCTTGAACAGTTCCATACGCGAGAGCGCAGCGGTGACGCCGATGCGGTTGGCGAAGACGAACGGCGCGTCGGCCACGTACTCGGCATCGACCCGTTTCAGAACGTTGGCACGGGTTTCGTTGTACTGGGCCTCGGCAGGCGTGATGCGACGCTTGGTCATTGCTGGATTCCTTGGAAATTCGAGAAGTCGTGGGCGTGAAAATAGTCTTTGAAACCGGCGCCGACATCAGGGCAGGCGCTGTCGACGTTGATCGCGCCACGCTTGTGCTTGAGGTCGTCAAGGTGCATCAGGCGGAAGTCCACGCTGAAGCGGGTTTGATCGGTGTGGTTGGCGACCGTGCCATGCAGGTGCGAGCCAGAGAAGATCAGCATCTCACCGGTGTTGCCGGCGATGCGCACTTCAGACGCGGTGTTGATTTCTTCCAGTGGCACCGGGTGCACACGGACTTCCTCTTTGAGGTTGTCCTTGGCCTTGTGCCGCTGGTTGCTGATCCAGTCGTTGAGGCTCCATTCGCTGGAGGTGTTCTTCACCGGCACGTCGAAGTAGCCGCCGTTGATCATCATGGTCTGGTCGGGACGGATGGTGTGCACCGGCATCCAGGTGTTGATCTGACAATCGACGCTGCCGTACCACGTGTCGCGATGCGGTTTGTAGGCATAGCTGACACCGGCGTGCAGGTAGTCATAGTTCGGCACCACGCGAATGCGCGGCACGTCGAAGATGTACTCGCGCGGGTCGACGCCGATCTCGTCGATAAACGACAGGATCAGGTCCTTGGCGCGCTGGCTGTTGGTGAACTGGCCCTTGAGGCGCGTCACCAGTACCACGAATTCTTCCACCGGCATCAGCGTGTGCAGCGCCTGGTGATTAGTCTCGCCGTCGAAGGCGGCGGTGATGCTTTCCTGGGCGAACGCACACAGCTCTTTGGCCGCGCGCAGTTGAGTGTTCAGGAAGATGTCGCCGGCGTAGATGGCTTCTTTGAAGTCAGCTTTCTGTTGAAGCTGATTGATGTACAGATTCACGATTCCACTCCTGAATGCATCGAGTCTCTTAAGAGTCGGCCACACGTTAGCAAACTGAAGTGCAATCCGGCGGGTGGTGGATCAATAAAAACGCAAACGCCTGAATTTGCGACGAAATGCGTTGTCCCGGGCAAAAAAATCCCTGTAGCAGCTGGCGAAGCCTGCGTCCGGCTGCGCAACAGTCGTAAATCCGACACACGCGGTCTGTCTGATGTACCGCGTGTCATGGTTTTACGACTGCTGCGCAGCCGGACGCAGGCTTCGCCAGCTGCTACAGGGTTATGTGTTGAGGCTAGAAGATTTGGGTGAACAGCCAGTACAGGCTGCCCGACAACAGAATCGCCGCCGGCAAGGTCAGCACCCAAGCCATCAGCAGGTTGCGGATGGTCTTCATCTGCAAGCCGCCGCCGTTGGCGACCATGCTCCCAGCCACCCCCGAGGACAGCACGTGCGTGGTCGACACCGGCAAGCCGAACATGTCGGCCGCGCCGATGGTCAGCATCGCCACGGTTTCCGCCGAGGCGCCTTGGGCGTAGGTCAGATGGGTCTTGCCGATCTTCTCGCCGACGGTCACCACGATGCGCTTCCAGCCGACCATGGTGCCCAGCCCGAGCGCAATCGCCACGGCGATCTTCACCCACAGCGGGATGAAACGCGTCGAGTTGTCGATCTGTTGCTTGAATAGTTGCAGTTTGCCGGTGGTGTCGGCGTCGAAGTTACCGACCTTGTTCTTGTCCATCAGGCGAATGGTTTCGCTGGTCAGGTACATGTCGTTACGCACGTTGCCCACGGCCTCGGCGGGCACTTTGGACAGCGAGCCGTAACCCTTGACCTGCGCGCCGATGCTGCCAGTCAGGGCGGCGAGGGCCGGGATCAGTTGTGGCGTGGCTTCCTTGCTGCGGACGTATTCGGAGAGCACCGGACGCGGATCGGCCGGGGCCGGCATCGGTGCGCTTTTCAACAGCGCTTGCTGGGTGACTTCGGCGACGGCGGCGAACTGCAGCGCCTGGTCGGCCGGCATGGTGCGGTTCAGCGCATAAGCCATCGGCAGCGTGCCGACCAGAATCAGCATGATCAGGCCCATGCCTTTCTGGCCGTCGTTGGAACCGTGGGCGAACGAGACGCCGGTGCAGGTCACAATCAACATGCCGCGAATCCACCACGGTGGTGGGGTGTTGCCGACTGGTGCCTTGTACAGCGCGCGATTCTTGACGAACGCACGCAGGGCCAGCAGCAACAACGCGGCGAAGCCGAAGCCGACCAGCGGTGACAGCAGCAACGCATAACCGATCTTGGTTGCTTGCGCCCAGTCCACGCCGCTGGTGCCGTCATGGCCATGCATCAGGGCATTGGCCACGCCGACACCGATGATCGAACCGATCAAGGTGTGCGACGAGGAGGCCGGCAAGCCCAGCCACCACGTGCCGAGGTTCCACAGGATCGCAGCGATCAACAGGGCGAAGATCATCGCGAAACCGGCGGAGGAACCGACTTGCAGAATCAGCTCCACCGGCAGCAGGGCGATGATGCCGAACGCCACCGCGCCACTCGACAGCAGCACCCCCAGGAAGTTGAAGAACCCGGACCAGGCCACGGCGAAATTCGGCGGCAGAGAGTTGGTGTAAATCACCGTGGCCACGGCGTTGGCGGTGTCGTGGAAACCGTTGACGAACTCAAAGCCCAGGGCGATCAGCAATGCAACGCCCAGCAGCAGAAATGGCGTCCAGGTGGTGACCACCGTGCCGAGTTCGCTCATGTCGTGCATCAGGCTGTAAGCAGTGAACAACAGCCCGCTGGCCAGCACGCCGAAAAACACCACGAGGGTGAACAGGCTGGGTTTTTTATCGAGTTGCGGTCTGGCGCTACCGGCGGGAGCCTGCGTTTCGGCTGTATAGGAAGGCGTAGCCATGACGGACAATCCTGAGGAGGGTAGGAGTGTCCGTCATGATCGTTGCAGAATGTTACAGAGAGACTGCCCTGCGTCAGGGTTTGGGTTATTTGCTGATCCGTTAATCAGAATTCACCACGTTCCCGGCCATGATCGTTCCCACGCTCTGCGTGGGAATGCCGCCCCGGATGCTCTGCGTCCAGCATTGACGCGGAGCATCAATGGATGCATTCCCACGCGGAGCGTGGGAACGATCAGCGGGGGAGGCTCAATAATCCTGGCGCTTACGAAACGCCCAACGCCCGGCAATAACGGTAAACGTCGCGACCAGCGCCACCAGAATCCAGAACCCCTCCGGATCCCCCGAAAGCGGCACCCCACCCACGTTCATGCCAAAGAAACCGGCAATGATGTTGATCGGCAGCGCCAGCACCGTGACCACGGTCAGGGTGAACAGCGTGCGGTTGCTTTGCTCATTGAGGTTGGCCGCAATTTCTTCCTGCAACAGTTTGATCCGCTCACCGAGCGCCGTGAGGTCGTTGATGATCAGCGCAAACTCCTCGGTGGACTTGCGCAACTCCTTGACGTCCTCCTTCTGCAACCATTGCGGCGGCCGGTTGAGCAATCGCAACAACGAGCCCGGCTCCAGCGCCAACAAGCGTTGCAGGCGCACCAGCACCCGGCGATTGGCACCGAGTTCAGCACGGTTGGTCGACAGCCGTGAAGACAGCAACTCATCTTCGATCTGATCGACACTGAGGCTGGTCTTGCGCACGATCTGGGTCAGCACTTCGCCCTGATCGCGCAGTAAATGCACCAGCAATTCCAGCGGAGAACGAAAGCACTCGCCGGCCTTCACCGACGAACGCAGCTTGTCCACCGAGTGCAGCGGTTGCAGGCGAGCGCTGATGATCAGTCGACTGCGGGCACAGACCCACAGCGTCGACACATCGGACGACACCATGCTGCTGAGGTTGAACACCACGTCGTTGACCACCGCCAGCAACGCCGAATCGACATGCTCGATACGCGTGGATCGAGACCCTTCGTGCAAGGCTTCGAAAAACTCGTCCGGCAATTCCAGATGACTTTTCATCCAGCGCTCGCACGCGGCATGCGCGAGGTTCAGGTGCAGCCACAGAAACTCGTCACTCTCGTCCGGCTGTTGCAGGCATTGCAACGCCTTGGCCGAATCGATCTCCCGACCACGCTCGCCGGGGCGAAAACTGAAACCGTAGAGCAGACCGAAGAGGTCCGGGTCGCGATGGCTTTGGTCGATGCTGTGGTTCATTAGGGCTCGCTGAAGGAGGCGCGGTCGGTCGCTTTGTGGCTCGCGGAAGGAGGCACTGTCGCTCGCTTTGTGGCTCGCTGAAGAAGGTACTTTCGGTCGCTTTATGTAGCAGCTGGCGAAGCCTGCGTTCGGCTGCGCAGCAGTCGTCAAACCTGAACACGCGATCTACCTGACACAACGCATTGCCCGATTTCGCGACTGCTTCGCAGCCGAACGCAGGCTTCGCCAGCTGCTACAAGGTCGCGTTACGGCGGGTTTCACAGGTTCACCTGAGCCGCATCATCGCAAGGAGTTTTAACAGTTTTATGACAGAACAATGGCGGCGAAATAGTGGCACTACCGACGGTCGGAAAAGATTCAAGAACCGCTCTAGCACGCCGATCTTGCTTACGTTAAGTTGCGCGGCCCTGACCATTGGTCAAGGTCACAGACAGGGATGTCCGGACACCTTTCACGCCGTGTTTGCTGCGTGTCTCACCCTTGTCATGAGTATCACTCGATGCTGCAAAAATCCCTGAGAGCACAAATCCTCGCCTTGTTGAGCGGCAGCCTGTTGGCGATGCTGTTGATCGCCCTGGCTTGCTTTCACTTTCTGTCCAGCGGCGTTCAAAGCTATGCGAATCTGATCGAAGGCCCGTTGCACACCTCGCAGTTGATCGATGAAGCCAACCTGCAATTCAAGGTGCAGGTGCAGGAATGGAAAAACGTCCTGCTGCGTGGCAAGCAACCCGCGGACCTAAACAAATACTGGAAGCAATTCGAAGACCGTCAGCGCGATGTGCAAAGCATTCTCGGTGAACTGGCCGGGCAGAAGGGCATCGAGCCGCAACTCAAGACCCGCATCGAACGCCTGCGTGACGAACACCGTCAGCTGGGCGCCGCCTATCAGAAGGGCCGTGATGCGTACGTGGCGGCCGGTGCCGACCCAACGGCGGGCGACACGGCGGTCAAAGGGGTGGACCGTGCAACCAGCGATCAGATGAGCGAACTGGTCAGCGAATTGCGCAAGCAGGGTACCGAGCAATCGACGCTGATCAGCGCCGACGCCGATCGCACGGTATTGCTGGGGCTCATCGTGATGCTCGCCTCGGGTCTGTTGATCGGGCTGTTGAGCCTGTGGCTGGTCAACCGCAACCTGGTCGAACCGATTCGCAAACTGATCGAATACGTGGCGCAACTCAGCCAGGGCAAGTTTGCCGAGCGCGTGGCCAGCACCCGTCAGGACGAGCTGGGCAAGCTGGCGGTCGCGGCCAACACCTTGCGTGATTTCCTCGCCGAAACCTTCACCCGTTTGCAGCGCAGCGCCAAGGATCTGGACAGCGCCAGCGGTGAGTTGAACTCGATCGCCGGCCTCATGGCCAGCGGCACCAACGAACAGTTCAACCGCACCGATCAGGTGGCCACGGCAATGAACGAAATGTCGGCCACCGCACAGGAAGTCGCACGTCACGCCGCCGATGCGGCACGTGCTGCCGACGATGCCGACCAGTCTGCCCAGCAGGGCGAAAAAGTCATGCAGGGCACCATTCACACCATCACCCGGATGCGCGGCGAAATCGCCAACACCGCCACGGTCATCCGCCAACTGGAAACCGACAGCGGACGGATTGGCAAGGTGCTGGAAGTGATTCGCGGCATCGCCGAACAAACCAACCTGCTGGCGCTCAACGCGGCGATCGAAGCGGCGCGTGCCGGTGAAGCCGGACGCGGTTTTGCGGTGGTGGCCGATGAAGTGCGCAGCCTGGCCCAGCGCACGGCGGCGTCGATCATCGAGATCAACCAGATCATCCAGACCGTGCAAACCGGTGCGGTGGACGCGGCTCAGGCGATTGAAAGCGGGCAGTCGCGCAGTGAAGAAAGCGTCGAGCAAGTGACCCAGGCCGGCGCGATGCTGGAGCGGATCACCCTCGCCGTGGAAGCCATTCGCGACATGAACCGCCAGATCGCCACCGCCGCCGAAGAGCAGACTTCAGTGGCCGAGGACATCTCGCGCAACCTCACCGAAATCACCAGCATCGCCAGTACCAACCTGGACAACGTGCAGCGCACAGAAGCGGCCGGCCGCAATTTGCACGGGTTGTCGGGGCAGTTGAATGAAGTCACGGCGCGTTTGAGCGCGTAATGGAAAGGGCTGTGTGCCGGGTCGGTTACCGAGTCGGTACACCCATCTATCTCAGATCCGGAAGGGTTGCGCCGTTGGTCGGACGCTTGGCATTTTGGTGCGGTATTTACCGGGTACCTGTTAGTTCTGACAGTAGACGATAGCAGTGCGCGAGGGTTTGATAGCGCTGTCAGCGCAGTGGCGCTGCTTTAACTACAAGGAGCGTTTTTATGTCTAGTGAACAGCCATTGAGCAAGTTGAATATTCCGGGGATGACTCCCTTGGAAGGATATGACGGCCAAGTCACCGAACCTGTGGAAGGAGTGGGCCTGAGGGCGCAAGTCGTAGGCCACCAGAACTACAACGTAGGGGATAAGCTCGAGGTATTCTGGAATGACGTACTAGTGCTTAAGCACACAATTACGGCTGTTGAAGAGGCCGCAGGCGTCGCCTTTTATGTTGGGAAAAATTTCATCACGCCCGGTGATGTGGCAGCTCATTACACGCTGACCGACAACAGCGGAAATACTGCTATCTCTCCCCCTTTAAAATTGAAGGTCAACCCTGCCCGTTAAGACTTTCTTTTGCTGCCTGCACCGGAAAGCTGAAAATAAACAGCGTGCCATCCTGCGCCGTCGAGCGTACTTCCAGCTTCCCACCATGGGACTGCGCAATCTGACTGGCAATGTACAACCCCAACCCGAGGCCGGTCTGCGGTGTCCCGCTGGCCGGTCGCGAGTAGGGGCGGAACAGATGCGGTAGCGCGTCTTCGGCAATCTGCCCCTGATTTTTAACGCTCAACACGAACTGCCCGTCCTTGATCTGCGCGCTGACGTCTACCGCGCCGTCGGGATCGCCGTGGGCAACGGCGTTCGCCACCAGATTGGAGAGCAATTGCGCGACCCGCTCGCGATCGCACGCAATGCTGTGCAGGTCGCCAATGGAGGCGCGAAGGGTGCGTTCGGGGTGCACACTCTGGACTTCGGAAATCACATGCCGCAGCGCAACTTCCAGGTCCGGGCACGGCTCGATGTTCACGGGAATGCCAGTGCCCAAGGAGCCACGGGCGAAATCCAGTACGTCATCGACCAGTCTGGTCGCGCGCCGGGCGCTGGTGAGAATGTGCCGGGCCCGTTGCTGATTCGCCGGGTCGGGGAGTTTGCGCAGGAGCATTTCGGCGCCGGCGCTGATGGCGAACAAGGGGTTGCGCAGGTCATGGCCGAGCACGGCGATGAACTGTTCGCGTAGCTCTGCGGTTTTGCGTTCCGCCCTCAATGCCGCTTCGGTTTTTTGCAGGTTTTCTTCGGCCTCGATCTGCAGCGCCAGCATCCGCGCAAAGGATTCCATGGTGCTCTGGATCGTGCTGGACGTGAGTGGCGCGGGGTTGGGGTCAAGGGCGCAGATGGTGCCGAAAAAGCGTCCATCGGTGCGGAAGATCGGCACGGCGATGTAGCTTTCGAATTGATAGATACGAGGCGTGTGGTGATCGCGGTAGAGCGGGTCTTCACTGGCGTTGTCGATCACCACCGAATGATGCGCCTGGCGAATTTCGTGGCACAGGGTCGTGACCACATCCAGCTCGCCGCCGACCTGCAAACCGAAATTCAGCTGATCAAGCACAGCGCATGCGGTCCACGAGTCTTTCGTAACACGCGCGACAGCGGCGAAGCGTAGCCCCGTCAGCTCACGGATCACCTGGAGAATCGCCGGCACCGCGCTGATCCGACCGATCGTGGCAATGTCTGCTGCCGCTGTTTGCCCCATATCAATCAATCTCTGCGTGAACGCCGTTGAGGGAGTCTAGCGGGCTGACGTCGCGTTGGCGCGCCTTCATTGTGTGAATCCGACATGCGAAAAAGCCGCACGATCCGAAGATCGTGCGGCTTTTTCCATGGGCGTATCAGGTGTCTTGTTTGTCGCTCAGGACTTTGCCAGTGGTGGCATCGAAGTCCACATCCCACTCTTTGCCGTCAGCAGTTTTCAGTTCCACTTCGTACTCGTAGTTATTGAAGTGGTTGTCCAGGTCGGTGTCGGTGATGGTCGCACCCGGGTGCAGTTTCAGCGCCGCCTGGTTCATTTCTTCCAGTGGCTTGATCTTGCCGCTCTTGACCAGCTCAGGGATCTGGTCGACGCGAACGTCGGCTTGCGCCAGGCCAGCGGTGAGGGTCAGGGCAGCGGCAGTGAACAGGGCAGTCAGGGTTTTCATGGGGTTCTTTCCTTGGGGTGATCTGTTTAAGTGGGATCAGATTAGCTTCCAGACCTTAACTGACCCTTAAAAACGCAGCGGAGTTCGATTGCGCCGTTTGTTCAATTGCGCCACCGGGCGACGTTTCATGCTGTGACCTCAATCAATGGAGGTGCTTATGAAACGAATCGTCGCGCAGATTTACGCGCCAGTGTTCTGGGGTGGGTTCATCGGTGCAGGGGTTTGGTTGGTGGGCGGTATCGGGTTATCGCCAGGCTGGTTGTTGCCGTTATTTCTTATCGCCTTGGCAGTGTCATTCCTGGCCGAGTGGGCGTTGCCCTACGAAGCGCGTTGGAATCATTCAGCCGGTGATCGCGCCCGTGACATCGTCCACGCGTTGGTCAATGAGACGCTGAATACGCTCGGTTTGCTGGCGTTACCCGGGCTGGTGGCGCTGCTGTCGTTCGATGGCGCGTGGCCGAGGGAGTGGCCGCTGTGGCTGCAACTGGCGCTGGCGATCTTTATCGCCGATGGCGGACTCAGCCTGATGCATTACGCCAGCCATCGCGTAAAGGGATTGTGGCGTTTGCACGCGGTGCATCACAGCGTGGAACGGCTGTACGGCTTCAACGGTTTGATGAAGCATCCGTTGCATCAAGTGCTGGAAGCTTCGGCCGGACTCTTGCCGTTGTTGCTGCTCGGTATCCCGCTGGACGTGGCGGCACTGCTGGTATTCGCCATCGCCATCCAGTTGCTGCTGCAGCATTCCAATGTCGATATGCAACTGGGGCCGTTGCGTCGGGTGTTCGCCTGGGCGCCGGTCCACCGCTTCCATCACATGAAATATGGACGGGCCGGTGATGTGAATTTCGGCTTGTTCTTCAACTGTTGGGACCTGCTACTGGGCACCGGGTTTTACACCACAGACCATGAAATTCGTCACGGTGATCTGGGCATAGGCAGTCGTCCGGACTTTCCTCGGGGTTATGTCGCGCAATTGCGCGATCCGTTTACGTCGGTGAAGTTGAGCGAAGAGCCTACGGTGCCTGAGCCGTTGCGGCGCTAGTCGAGCAAGCGCAAGTCGATGCGATGCAGCGCCTGGCGCGCGGTCACGCCGAAGAGTTTTTTCAGGCTTCTGGAGAAATGCGCTGAATCGGCAAACCCGGCTTCGTGCGCGGCTTCGGTCACCGTGCTGCCGTTGAGGATCAGCACCACCGCCAACCGCAATCGCCGCCACACCACCAGCCGGCGTATCGGCAGCCCGAGCTGGCTGGCGAACAGCCGTTGCAACTGACTCAACGACAGGTGCGCTTCAGCGGCCAAGGCGCTGGCCGGGACTTTGCTGGTCAGCAAGCCATCGAGGGTGGCCAATGCACGTTCGATTCGCGGATCATTCAACGCTCTTTGCGGGCAATGGCGAACGGCGTTATCGAGGCTTTCCAGAGACAGCTCGGAATTGAACACGCAATCACGCAATGTCTGGCCATCGAACATCAGCGGCTCGGCATACACGGTGAACACCGCATCCTGCGCTTCGACAATGCTGTGGCTGAGTTGAGAGGGGATGAACAGACGATGAGCCGTTTGCGGTACGCCGTCGAGACTGACGGTGACCGGTCGATCCGGCGCGAGGATCAGCTGATGAGCGTAATGAGCATGGGGCGTCGTGCGCCCCAGCTCACCGTGGATCAGGCCATAATCGCGTCCCAACCACAGACGGCCCGTCCACTCGGTGTTTTGCGTCACTCAGTAGCCGTTGTTCTGCAGCAACTGTGCAACCGTCCCGGCGGCCGGGCGTTTGTAGAACTTCAGCAATTCGCTGGCGCGGTTGGTGAAGATGCCATCAACGCCGGCCTCCATGACTTTCTGGTAATCGACCGCTTCGTCGATGGTGTAGACGTGCACCAGCAGGCCTTGATCGTGGGTGTACTGATTCATCCACGGTTTCACCAGGTCCGAGTAGCTCTGATCGCCGCCCTTGGTCAACGCGGCCGAAGGGCCGGTGCCGATTGCGCCCTGGGCCTTGGCGTACTCGACCCATTGCTGGAATTCGGCTTTGTCTTTCGGTTCCTGCTTGGCGTAGTACGTCGCTTTGTCCTTGTCGCCGGACTCGGCAAACGTCACTTTGGATTTCGGCTCGATACTGCCTTCGCCGACCCACAGCAACAGGATTTTCGGCACTTGCGGCATTTCCTTCTCGAGCAGTTCGAGGCTGCTCTTCTCGAAGGTTTGCAGCACGACTTTGCCTTTGCCCTGACCGACCGCCAGATTGCTTTTCGCCAGTTTGGAACCGGCCGGGCTCAGCCAACCGCGATCCTGCAATTTATCCTTGAGGTCGCTTTCGATACCGGGGAATTGCTTCGGCTCTTTGGTCTCGATGTACAGGCCGGGCTTGTGCAGCGGATTGCCCTGGGCGATGTCGATGATTTCGTCGAGGGTCAGAATTTTCAGGCCGACGTAGGAAGGACGTGCGCGATCCGGGTACGCGGTGTTGAACCAGCTGCCGGCATCCAGGGTTTTCAGTTCGGCGAGGGTGAACGCGTTGGCCGGGCTGTCCTTGCGGTCGGGGAATTTTGTGGCAACGTCGGTGGTGCGTTGCAGGTTGTTGTCGTGCAGGGCGAACAGCATGCCGTCCTTGCTGCGTTGCAGGTCCATTTCCAGGTAGTCGGCGCCCAGATCACGGGCCAGTTTGTAGGCGGCGGCGGTGGATTCCGGTGCATCGAAAGACGCGCCACGGTGGGCGATCACTGCAGGATGCGGGATGCCCACACGGGTCGCCAGAGCGGTCGGGCTGGGCTCGTTGGCGGCCTGTGCCTGGCCGAGGCCGAGCAGCATGCTCAGCAGCAGGGCGCTTTTGGTGAAGGTAACAGGCATGGTCGAGGTCCTTTCGCGTTGAGTTTTCAAAGACGTCTCTTTTAACAACTGAACGCCGCCAGCGCTATCGCCAGACCGACATAAACGTGTTTAAAGCTGATTTTTTCAGCGCTTTTGTGCAGTTCTTTGCAGTACTCTTGGCCCTGGCGTTTCCCCGGCAGAGGGAAATCCGATTGCTAAACCTTGCGTGTAAACCATCGTTCACCGGTCGTTAACGACCTTTTGTGAGGTTTATATGCGCATCACTTCCGAGCTTATCTGCCAGGCCGCCGACCAACTCAAAGGCTTCGTCGGCCTCAATCGCAAGACCGGCCACTACATCGTGCGTTTCAGCGAAGACTCGTTTGGTATGGACGTGGCTGATGACGGGATTATTCCTACGAGTGAATTTGTTTGGGCGCCGGGGCCGGCGCAGGCCATGACGCTCAAGCGTGAGCTGATTCAGTTGCTGCTGGACCAGAATATTGATGACCGGATTAATGTGACCGAGCCGTTGCGGGTGTACATGAATCGGCGGGAAGTGCCGGAGATTTCGGCGGTGCGGAGTCTTGTGCAGGGCTGAGGTTTTTGCAGTGTTTGTGCTGGTCTCATCGCTAGCAGGCTAGCTCCCACATTGGTGTTGTGTACGACATATATCCCCTGTGGGAGCTAGCCTGCTAGCGATGGCGGCCAAAAGAACGCTGAATCATTTGACTGCCTTGAACGCATACGCCCGTTCAACTTTGCACACCCGCGTATGACACGCCGAATACCAGGTCGACCGCCCACGCTCGCGAATCTCACGGTGCTCAGGATGATGCTTCCACGCCAATATCGCCGCCTCGCTGGCCCAGTAACTCACCTTAATCCCCAGCCCATCCTCGCCCCGAGCGGATTCCACACCCAGAAACCCCGGTTGCTCACGGGCCAGTTCCACCATGCGCTCGGCGGCCTCGGCGTAACCATGATCGCCGTCGGTGCGCAGCGAAGTAAAAATCACCGCGAAGTAAGGCGCCGATGGCGTATCGGTAATCATGATTTTTGCCTTTTGCAGGCCTCGATCAAGGCGCGAACCAGCGGCGGGAGCGTGCCTTTGAGCGCGGCGCGTTCAGGCTGGAACAGGGTGGCGACGAAAAACGGATGACCTTTGAGCTCCACCGCCCGCAAGTCCCCGGTTGAATCATGTCCAACGGCGCACAGCTGTTGCGTCAATAACTCACGTTCGAACTCCGGATTCACGCCATAGCGGCAGCGATATCCCTCGACGATCTCAGCGCTTTCGTACGCCTTGGCGATCAACGAGCCTTCAACCAGGTGAATGCTGTCCGTGGCTTCCACCAGTGAACAGGCCAACGGCGTGAGTAACGCACGCGTTGCGTCGGGATGGGTTTCGCCGTGTTCGGCGTCTTCCCAAGCCAACACGTTTCTCGCGAACTCAAGCACGGCGTGTTGAAACCCGCCGCAGGTGCCGAGGAACGGTCGCTGTTGTTCACGAGCAAAACGAATCGCCCGTAATGCGCCGTCCATGTCGCGGTAAGGGCTGGCGGGCACGCACCAGAAACCGTCGAAGTTTTGTAAAGGAGTGGCGACGTTTATGTGATCGGTGGCCAGCCACTGAAGTTGCACGTCCAGCTTCAGCTGTTTGGCAGCCATACCGAGGGCCACGGGAATGGCTTGGTGGGCGGTGACCTGTGGATCGTAATCACCGATCAGGGCAATGCGGATTGCGGTGGTTTCCATGAGTGATCTCGACGCTTGTTGATTCCTGGCACCCACTATAGATTGGCGTTCACGCATTCAATATTGGCGTTATCCCAAGTGATCAATGCAGCGACGCACTATCGGCTCGACTATCCAGACCTGGCGCTGATTCTCGCCTTGGTGCGCGGCGGCTCTCTGGCCCGGGCCTCGGCGTTGTTGAAGGTCGACGTCTCGACGGTGTTTCGCGCCGTTCGCCGACTCGAAGCCGCGCTGGGCCAGCAACTGTTCGAAAAGAGCCGCGCCGGATACCTGACAACCACGCTTGCGCAAACCCTCGCCGAGCAAGCTGAACGAGCGGAACAGGCGCTGGAAGCGGCGCGCATCGGCGTGGAGCAGGGCGGTGAAGTTGTGAGCGGCACGGTGCGGTTGACCTGTACCGATTCTGTTCTGCAAGGGTTGCTGCTGCCGGCACTGGCGCAGTTCATGCCGTCCTACCCGGCACTGACCCTCGAGCTGAGCACCTCAAACGACTTCGCCAACCTCAGCCGCCGCGATGCCGACATCGCCTTGCGCCTCACCCGCACGCCGCCCGAACACTTGGTCGGTCGATGTCTGGCGGATATTTCCTATCGGGTCTGTGCCAGCGCGGCGTACTTGAAATCGGTCGATCCTGAAGACCTGGCCTCACTGACCTGGATCGCGCCGGATGACTTTCTTCCCGACCATCCCACCGTTGCCTGGCGGCGCCAGCAATTGCCCGGCGTGACGCCCGGTTATCGCTGCAACAGTATGTTGTCGGTGACCGAGTTGGTGAGGGCCGGGCTGGGCGTCGCGGCGTTGCCGGACTTCTTGATCGGTGACGAACTGCAACCGTTGACCGGCCCGTTGCACGGCTACGACACCGCGCTCTGGTTGCTCACCCGTCCGGACTGTCGAGCGTTGCGCTCGGTGGTGACGTTGTTCGATGAGCTGGGGCGGGCGCTTCGATTGCCGTGACCGGGCGCTAAACCTTTGGCTGATCCTTGAGCACGAAATGCTGATGCATTTCCGAGGTCAGGTTTTCGATGCGTTCGGTCAGGGTCTTGGTCAATTCCGTCAGCCGGGTGTTCTGCTCGAGCAAGGTCATCAGCTGCGCGGTGTTCTGCGCCGCTTGTGCCTGACGTTCGCTGTTGGCGACTGCGAGGGATTCCCGGTGCAGGGCGTCGGCGTCGGACTGGGCTTTGTCCCGCGCTGCCTGACGGGTTTGGGCCAACAGAATCAGCGGGGCGGCGTAAGCCGATTGCAGGCTGAAGGCCAGGTTGAGCAGGATGAACGGATAGACGTCGAAGTGGGTCACGCCAAAAATGTTGAGACACACCCAGAGCACCACAATCAGCGTCTGGGCACCCAGAAAGGTCGGCGTGCCGAAGAACCGCGCAAAGGCCTCGGCGCGCAGGGCAAACTTGTCGTTGCCGAACGTCGGCGCCAGGTGAGCGTGAGCGCGGTGAAAACGCAGGTGATCGACGGGAGCGGCGGGGGCGGTTTCGTTGGTGTTGGTGGTCATGATGCTCTCTGCAGGGCGCTGGGACTGAGGCTCACTATAGCCCCAGCGCCAGTTTCATTCTGAAACACATTGCAGCGATGTATTCAGCGCGACCCATGACCGGTCAATCGGCCGACATTGTCATTTGTTGCAGCTCGATTCAGCGCTGATAACAGGCCAGAAACATGTCCAGTGCCGACTCCACCACGGTGCTCTGCATCTCGTCTGACAGCGCCGGGAGCCCCATGGAAATCTGCGGCCAGAACGCAAAGGATTTGAGCATTCCCTGAATCTGCTGTGCGGCAAATTCAGGGTCGACCGGTTTCAATCGACCGTCCGCCTGGGCTGCGCGGATCCACACGGTCAGGCCTTCTTCACGCTCACCCATTCGGGCAACCATGTTTTGCGCGCGCTCGGGAGAATGAATGGTGGCGGCGATCGCCACCCGCGCCAGGTCGAGAAAATTGTCATCGCCCAGCATCTGCAATTTCGCCTTCAACATCAGGCGCATTTGATCGCGCAGCGGCAGGTCAGGGCGGTAGGACGTGTCCTGCTCTGCGGTCACCCGCGCCCACAGTTGATTGAGGATTTCGGCGAACAATTCTTCCTTGCTGGGGAAGTGGTTGTACACCGTGCGCTTCGACACGCCAGCAGTGGCAGCGATCTTGTCCATGCTGGTGATGTCGAAACCGTTGGCACGGAATTCGGCGATCGCCGCCTGAATGATGGCTTCGCGTTTACGGTCAGTGAGGCGCTGTGGAGCTGTCATAAGTACGCTTCGGCAGGAAGATAAAGAGAATTACACTCGGCAGTTTACTTGTGATCGGGTTTGATGCAACCTAGAAACTACACTGTGCAGTGTAATGTTTTGTTAATCCTGCGCAGCGAAAAATAGAATCTCCGGCTGATGCGTGCGTGCTTTGGCCATTAATCGTCCCACCGTGAAGAACCGCTCAGTGCAGTTTTTCTGGAGTTACTCAGTCATGGCCAACTCAATTTCCCCTGCGGACAACGCCTCCACGCCTGAAGCCTCCCGTCAGGCAGAAGGGCTTTTCCGAAATCATGCGCCCGTGCAACGTGAAGGTTTTCGGAAAATGGTGCGCATCATGTGGAGCATGATCTTCCACAAACCGCGCAACACCCGCCCGACAGCGCCCGTCCCGGTACAAACCCTGACTCAGGCAGCGCTGATCGCTGCACCCAACCACAGCGTCTATCGCCTCGGCCACTCCACCGTACTGCTGAAACTGCGGGACAAATTCTGGATCACCGACCCGGTCTTCGCCGAACGCGCTTCGCCGGTGCAGTGGGCCGGTCCCAAGCGTTTTCACCAGTCGCCAATCAGCCTCGAAGAACTGCCGCCGATTGAAGCGGTGATCCTGTCGCACGACCACTACGACCACCTCGATTATCAAGCCGTGCTCAAACTGGCGGACAAGGCCAAGTACTTCCTGACGCCGCTGGGCGTGGGCGACACCCTGATCAAGTGGGGCGTCGATGCCAGCAAAGTGCGCCAACTGGATTGGTGGCAGGGCACGGAAGTCGACGGCATGCAGTTTATCGCCACACCGTCGCAGCACTTCTCCGGCCGTGGCCTGTTCGATGGCAACAGCACGCTCTGGGCCTCGTGGGTGATGATCGACGGCGACACGCGCATCTTCTTCAGCGGCGACAGCGGTTATTTCGATGGCTTCAAACGCATCGGCGAACAGTACGGCCCGTTCGACCTGACCCTCATGGAAACCGGTGCCTACAACGTCGAGTGGCCTCACGTTCACATGCAGCCTGAGGAAACCCTGCAAGCGCACATCGACCTCAAAGGGCGCTGGTTATTGCCGATTCACAACGGCACCTTTGATTTGTCGATGCACGCCTGGTTCGAGCCCTTCGATCGGATCCTCGCATTGGCCTGGGAGCGCAATGTGTCGATCACCACACCGCAAATGGGTGAGGCGTTCAACGTCATGTACCCACAGCGCGGAAATACCTGGTGGTCCGGACTGGAAAACGAAAACGCTCAGGTCGCCACTCAGAACGCTTGATCCTCTGCCGTCGGGCCGCTCGCCATGGAGCGGCCCGCGATTTTCGCCACGGTTAGATCGCAAACATTCCCGTCGAGAATTTCATCCAGTTCCCCCGCTGTCAGCCCAAGCCTTTGCGCCGCTTCCGCCTTACCCAACTGACCGGTATCGAGGAGCATCCCGATCTTCATGAGGTATTCGGCTTTGGCCCTCATCTCCCTCGCATCGGCACCCGAAGACGGATTGCCGCGCCTGTCGCATTCATCGATTCCATTCATCCGCTGACCCCTCACTCAACCATCGCATAGTCCGCCCGACCCACCGGATCAGGCGTCGATCCTTTAATGTTCATCCCTCGACCCGGCGCAAATCCCGGGAAGAACACCAACCCCTCCGATTCAAACCGATACGCCAACGCCAGGCGGGTGACATCCAGTACATCGCGCTCGTCCTCAAAACGCAGAATGGCGTCCACGGAGACCCCGGATTCCTCCGAGAGCTCTTCCACACTCCATCCCAGCATCGCTCGGGCCTGGGCGCAGTGGGCCGGGGTGAATTGGAAAAGGGCGATACGTTCCAGGGTGATTTTCATCGCAAGAGAGGCCATGGTGTTCTCCGGGCTCGAGAGTGCTAATCCAAAAAGTACTGTTGTTTTGTACAGTTGTTTTGCGCCCGGATCAAACTCATTTTTTGATTTTTGCTATGTCGCCCCCTCCATCCAGACGGACGGTGCCTGCCCCAATACGCGGCGAAACATGGTCGAGAATGCCGCCGGGCTCTCATAGCCGAAATCCAGCGCAATACGCGTCACCGGCGTACCCGCCGCCAACCGGGCCAGAGCCAGCACCACGCAGGCCCGCTGGCGCCATTGGCTGAAACTCAGGCCAGTCTGCTGACTGAACAGCCGATTAAACGTACGCAGGCTGATGTGCAATTGATCAGCCCATTGCTGTGGCGATTGATGCGCGTCGGGCCGCTGCAAAAAGCCTTGGCACAACCCCAGCAACCGCACATCGACCGGTAAAGGAATGTGCAACGGCAAATGAGCACTGCGCGCCAGTTCATGCAGCAGCAAGTCGATCAGCGCGCCATCGCGCCCGGCCTCGTCATACGCCAGCGGGACCTCCACCGCCTCCATCAACAAGTGCCGCATCAACGGCGACACACTGATCACCTGACAACGAGCCCCCAGATCGACCCTCCCGGGTTCGATGTACAAACTGCGCGTGCTCACCCCCAGCATCAGAACCTCATGTGCCACCCCCGCCGGAATCCACACCGCCCGTTGTGGCGGCACCACCCAATTGCCGTCGTGCGTACTGACCTGCATCACCCCCGTGGCGCCGTACAGGAGTTGTGCCCGCCGATGTGTATGACGGGGCAACACATGGCCGTGGGAATAATCCGTACCGATCGCCACCACCGAGCGCGGGGTGTCATCCAGCAGATTGATCGAAATGTTGCGCATTGAGCGGCTTCCAGCAGTTGGCGTAAACGCGAACATTATTGGCTGAGTTGCTGAAGCAGGCCAAGGCGCATCGCTCTATTGTCGGCGGCTCTCAATCAATGGACGACGTGTGATGTTTTATCTTTTGCTGGGGTTCTTTGGGTGCACGACTGGCGTTACTGCGGTGTTGTTTGGCTTTGGAGGCGGGTTTGTTGTGGTGCCATTGCTTTATCGCATGCTCATGGCCAGCCATGGTGCCGATGACCCTGTTGGCCAGTCGGCGATGCACATTGCTGTGGCGACTTCGACGTGTGTGATGATCGTTAACGCATTGGTCGCCACGGGAAAACATCACCGCGCCGGTAATCTCATTCGCCATTACCTGTGGCCGTTGGGTGGGTTCATCGGATTGGGCGCAATCGTCGGAGCAGCCGCCGCGATGTGGGTGAGTGGAGAGGTGATTCGTTATGCCTTCATCGCGTACCTGGGCGTGACCAATGTGGATTGCCTGTTCCGACGTGGTTTTCTGACAGCGTCCGACACCGCAATCCCACGGCGATTGGGTAGGGCAGAAGTGTCTTGTGGTGGCGTAGGAATCGGCGCGATCGCGACGTTTCTCGGCGTGGGCGGCAGCGTCATGACCGTGCCGTTGTTACGACGTTGTGGGTTGAGCATGTCTCAGGCAACGTCGATGGCAAATCCGCTAAGCCTGCCCGTGGCATTGGCCGGGACGGCGACGCACATGGCGATGGCGGGGTTCACCGGGTTTGATCTGGGGTCGTGGTTTATCGGCTACGTGGATCTGCTGGCGTTTGCGGCTTTGACGATGGGATCGTTGGTGGGGATTCGGTTGGCCACGCCTTGGATCGGTCGGATTCCGGACCGAATGCATGCGCGGGTGTATGTAGGTTTGCTAGTTTTGGTGATGCTGAGTATGTGTGCCAACTAGGGTTGGAATCAGCAGGCCAATTCTCAAGAAAATGCCCTTCGCATTGTTCAAGATTTCACGCAGGAGAATGTAATGTCGATCCTCGAAAGCGACTGGAAGAAATTCAAGGAACTGCGCAAAATCGCGCTAGACCGATTTTGCCAAGGTGTTCTTGCCGATGCGAAAGCCATTACCCAGCACGGGGCGCTGTCTGCTCACGCTCGGTACGGAATGCTTTACGGCTTGATCCACAATCGGAACAAGGACATGGCCCTCGTTTTTGACCGATACAGCCAATCCCGTTCAAGTGCTTTCACCGCTTTGAGGTTGTTTGTCATGCATGACTTGCTGACCGACGCAGAGTTATCAGTTCTGAGCGAAGAGGCGCTGGATTACATCTCGGATGTTGTTCGCCAGCCTTATGAACTTGAATGGGTCGACGAAATTGTGCGACAGGACTGACACCCGTACAGACGAATTAAAGGACCAAGGATGTTGATCTTCAATTGCACCGAAGCTGCCAGCAGTTTTTTCAGTCGGGTCCACAAGGGCAAGAAAATCTCACCTGTGGAGAAACCGCCATCGCCCGTTATCGAGGACGATGAGCCGGTTGACTCCGCCGAACAGTGGCTGGTCCACGCCATCACCGTCCAACGCAAGCACGTGTTGTTCGTCATCCATGTGCAAACCCGTTATTGCATGATTTTCGCGGACGCGAAAAAAGCGGATATCGAAGGATTTGTTCACCGTTTTGCCGAGCGTTGGATAAACGGCTTGATGCGCCATGCGGGGCAGCACGACATCCTTCGCTGGATCGATGACGAGCCGATGATGGAGCGTTTCCTGGAGAGTTGCGGTGAGTACGTGTTTTACAAACGCGGTCATCGCGGTGCGCAAAAGCACATCAATGAAATCGCATGGGTATTTGAGGACTGCGCCGCCGAATGGGGCTCTTTACCCTCAGACGAATTCTCGGCTGGCCGCTTCGATGGCGATATGAATAAGTACCTCAGAGGTGGTAAAGGGCATAAGGATTACTTCTACCCGGAAGAAGAAATGATGGCTCACTGGTTACGCCGTTACGGCGGCCTCGATGAGCCGAGTATTCACGCAGCCCGTGAGCGACGTATGGAAGTGAAGCGGGAGATATGGGCGCTCGAAACGCAGTTGGCTCAAGAAGCGCCATGAGCCGTCGCGATATCGTCGTAGTCCGGCCAACTAACCTTGCAATCCCGGCGCCTCACGAATAACAAAGTGATCCAGGTTCTCAATATTCGCACTGAACACCCCGAACGTCTGCTCGGGGTTTTTCTTGCTCGGCACCTGCTTCAACTCCGGCGTCACGCCATAAAAGAAGCAATACAACTGCGCCTCACTGTCGACGGCATGCTTGATCTCTTCCAGAAACGCTTTGCGCTTGCGGTAGTTCTCGACCAACTTCTTGCTCAGGTAAACGTTGACTGAATACGGCTTCTTCTTCGCCTCGTCCGCCTGCTTGAACCAGACCTTCTGTTCGAAATCGATCCGAAAGCTCTGAGTGTAATCCTTGATCTCCTTGATCTTGCCCCAGTAAATCAGCCCCTTGTTGTCCGTCAGGTATTCGATCTTCTTGAAGAACGACCCGTAAGGCGCCGTGTGCTCGCCAATCTTCAGCGGCATGCGCTTGAGCAGGTCCTTGTCCTCGAAGTTCGACACAAAACACTCCACCGGGTGGGCGAAGACACTGGTCTTGTCCGGCGCCGTTTCGCGGGTCGGGTGCTCTGTGTTGCTAGCCGTAGAGGTTGGCTTCGGATCGTCCCGCACAACATCCAATGTCACCGCAGGGTTCGACGGCTTACGCACATACTCACGCCGAGTCAGCAACAACTCCGACGGAAAATGCTCCTCACGACTGTCATCCGTTTCTGCACCGTCCGCGTCCACACCGGACGCCGACGCCTTGAGACTGACATAAGGACAATCCGCCACATGCCGGGTGCTGGGCGTGTTCTTGAAGTGCGGGGTGCGAACGTAATTCACGTTCTTGGCGTTGAACGTCGTCAACACATTCGCTGCATCGAAGGCCGCTCTGCATGCGTCATTGGGACATTGGAAGTGTTCTTTGGCGGAATCGAACTCCATGGTCTCGTCGAAATTGAGATCGCGCACGTCATAGATCGACAGCTTGTCGTCGAGACTGAGGCAGTAGGCGAGGTCGAATTTCATGGCGGGCTCGGGTCCTTGAGGGGGGAAGGGTATTAATAGCGGGAGGCGGGGCGGGTTGCACTCACTGTTTTCAACACCCCGCAAAATCTGCGGCAACACACCAAACCTGTGGGAGCGAGCCTGCTCGCGAGTTTCGGCAGCAACTCGGCCGATCTATCGAGCGCTAACTCTGCAGCAACGCAACACACTGTGGCGAGGAAGCTTGCTTCCGCTGGGCTGCGCAGCAGACCCAAATCGGTAAACGCGGTGCATCAGGCAGATCGAGTTGTTTGCATGGCGACTGCTTCGCAGCCGAACGGGAGCAAGCTCCTTCGTCACGAATTGCATTCAGCTCGATTACTCACGTCTCAGCCGTGCGACGTTGTCATAAAGCCAAGCAGTAAACTCATCCCTATCGCTTGAGTAGTGACAACGTCTATGACAATTAGGGCATAACACCACGGCGTTCTTCGGACGATCCGAGCCTTTCTTGGCCAAATGCTTAACATGATGGACTTCAAGGTAAGGCAATCCGTCAGAACGCAGAAAAGGAGCTTTTTGCTTGCATCCTTCGCAGCGGCCTTCGGATTGTTTCAATATCCAATCGGAAATCTTCTTCGCCCGTGCATACCTAATCGTTGCGGTGCTGATCTGTGTGGGATTCAGAATTCCTTCCGGTACGTCGTCAGCATGGGGTGGGGCAGCCACTAACAGCCGATAAGTAACCTGCTGGTTCGCTGGCTCGGGTGTAAGACGGAAGCGGTCGATATTTTTCTCGGCAAGTATTTTTCGAACCCGGCTGCTGATTCCGCTGCCGACGTTCTTTGCAGGTACATAGCCAACAATGTATCTCAGACCCATTTGCGCCATTACGGCCGAAATGTTTTGCATGCGGTACTCAACCGATGAAGCACTGCGCTTGCTCAACGGTCCTTCGCGCAAAAGACGATTCTCGTCAGCCTTTTTTATCGGTTGATTGCTCAATTCGAGACTCAGCATCTTTAGGTAAGCATCAACCGAAGCCTCTAGCTCTCGGTCATCCCAGCCAGTTCTTTCTTTTGGAGTGTCCATACAGTCGCCGAGGGTTGAAAACCCTCGGACGATACTGAGTGGCCATTACGACGTCTACGAAAATTCCTACAAACAATAGCGACGAGTCTTGCGATTGATCCTACAGGCGCGTCACCTATCCCACCTGCTGCTTCGAAGACTGAAACACCTCCACAACCTTCCGCCACCAAGGCTTAACCACCGTGACCCGCCGCCGCGTACGGTTGAGCAACAGATAAGGCATATCACGCAGCCGAATCCAGCCTTCATCCTGCCAATGCAACAGGCTCAACGACATCTCCGGCCAATCCAGCAAACTCAACATTGGTTGTTCAGAGTTCTTTGACTGCCCTGCATCGCGCAGGGCTGGCACCACTTGATGGGTCAGCCACTCGCGTAACAGCCGATTCCCCGGAACGTAGTGATAGACGAGCAACGCGTACACGCCGGACTCGCTGAGCATCAACCGCTTCTCAGGTTGGCCGTGATACTCAATCAACAGCGTATGCCGCTGATCCTCGTCCAGTTTGCTAACCACCCGATCACTCAAATGGAAACCCATTAAGCGACCTAGATCACGGGCGCAAAACCACGGTTGGTTTTCCAAGAGCAGGGCGTTGAGGTGGAGGTTATGACGGATGAAGACCGTGGGAATGAAAGGATCAAGCATGATCGCGCTCCGCAGATACGGAGGATCTGAGCGATTTTTGTGTGCGCATATCGATTACCTCTACGAATAAATGGGAATGCCTTAACCCGACGTAGAGGATGTAAGAAATCCCAACGAGCAGTTTATTTGCACAGGACCGAGGATTTGTCTTAACGACATCCCGAGGGTCTGTGCGAACAATTCTGCTTCTACGTTGGGCGTTTCTTAGGCACCTGCATTGAGCTTAGAGGTGCATGAACCGGGCATCAATCAGGAAAGGGATATGGGGGGCTGTAGGAGTTTTAACAAAGTGGCGTAGGGGCGGTTAAGGATTATTCCAGGCAATAAAAAGCCCCGAAAAATCGGGGCTTTCAGGTTTTCGATTTGTCGATTTCTAACTCGTAATCGGCAAATTGCGGCTAGCGCCAGGAATCAATCCCAGCTCAAAGCCCCACCAGTCTGATACTCAATAACCCGAGTCTCAAAGAAATTCTTCTCTTTCTTCAAGTCCATAATCTCGCTCATCCAAGGGAACGGGTTAGTCGTCCCTGGATACTCTTCTTTAAGACCGATCTGCGACAAACGACGGTTAGCGATGAACTTCAGATAGTCCTCCATCATCGCCGCATTCATGCCGAGTACGCCACGAGGCATGGTATCCCGCGCATATTCGATCTCCAGCTGAGTCCCCTGCAGAATCATCTGCGAAGCCTCTTCCTTCATCTCAGCATCCCACAAGTGCGGGTTTTCGATTTTGATCTGGTTGATCACGTCGATGCCGAAGTTCAGGTGCATGGATTCGTCGCGCAGGATGTATTGGAACTGCTCGGCGACGCCGGTCATTTTGTTGCGGCGGCCCATGGAGAGGATTTGGGTGAAGCCGCAGTAGAAGAAGATGCCTTCCAGAACGCAGTAGTAGGCGATCAGGTTGCGCAGCAGTTCTTTGTCGGTTTCGACGGTGCCGGTTTCGAACTTCGGATCGGAGATCGAGCGGGTGTATTTGAGGCCCCAGGTGGCTTTTTTCGCGACCGATGGGATCTCGTGGTACATGTTGAAGATCTCGCCTTCATCCATGGCCAACGATTCGATGCAGTACTGGTAGGCGTGGGTGTGGATCGCCTCTTCGAAAGCCTGGCGCAGGATGTACTGGCGGCATTCCGGGTTGGTGATCAGGCGGTACACGGCCAGGACCAGGTTGTTGGCAACCAGGGAGTCGGCGGTGGAGAAGAAGCCGAGGTTGCGCATCACGATGCGGCGCTCGTCGTCGGTCAGGCCTTCCGGGTCTTTCCAGAGGGCGATGTCGGCGGTCATGTTGACTTCTTGCGGCATCCAGTGGTTTGCGCAGCCGTCCAGGTATTTCTGCCAGGCCCAGTCGTACTTGAAAGGTACGAGTTGGTTGAGGTCGGCGCGGCAGTTGATCATGCGCTTTTCGTCGACAGCGACGCGGGCGGAGGCGCCTTCGAGTTCGGCGAGGCCTTCGGCGATGTCGAGGTTGTCCAGGGCAGCTTTGGCACGGGCGATAGCGGCAGAGTCGTTCGCGGTAACGGCGCGAGCTTCTTGAGCGGCGACACCACCAGCGGTGTCGAGTCGGTCCATGTTGGCTTCAGTCGCGTGGCCGGCGTTGGCGCCTTTTACCACGGTCTCGCCGCTGTCTTCTTTGTCGAATTCGTCCCAGCTCAGCATGACGTGTCGTCTCCTGCGTGAGGGCCAGATGCCCGTGTGAAAACTGATTGGTTGTTTTTCACACGGCCGTACTGGCCGCGTTGGATAGCGTTTTTTGCAGCGGTACACGCAGGCAAATAAACATAATTTTGTACGGGGTTCTGAGAGCCACTGATGGGCGCAGTGAGCGACAAACGCTTCTGCGGGGCTTCAGACTGGCTTTCGTCCCTGTAAGGGAATATTGCAGGCCCGTTTAAGGCCGCATTATAAGGAAATTTTTGCCGGCGTGGTGCGGCGAATCGGCTCATGGAGGGGCCGAAAGGGACGGTTTTTGGAGCAAACCGAGGGATTACAGGGCTTTGGCCGGTGCAGATTTTTTTTCGTTAATTTTGACGCTGAATCGAATTTGTTCAAAAAACAGCCAAAAACGGCGTTTTTCACTACATCTTGTGGTTTGCAAGGGGTTTGGCCGCTTCAAAACACAACTGAGCCCGGCCGAAGCCGGGCTGGAATCGACCGTCAGCGATCAGCTGAAAGGGTCCGATTCGGTGCAGTCACGATCATCCGTTGGTGCAGCCGTTACCCATGATGCTGTAGCGCAGGATGTGGCGTTGACCTTGGGAGTCGTCGTATTCCATTTTCACCGGAACAACTTCGCACACATTGGGGACTTCGCTCATGGAGATAACTTTGGCGATGTCCAGGTGAGTCGAGTAAGTGTATTCCTCGATGGCTGGTTTCTGCTGTGCGACATCAGTCGGGACCTCGTCTGCCATGGCGGTTGCGCACAGGCTGGAGAGGGCCAGAACTAATAAAGCTTTCATTTCAGATTTACCTTTTAGAGGTCGAATGGGGTCACGCAACCTTTTCGGGTTGCGTGTGGAGCTTGATGAAAGAGTTTTGGATTAACTGCCTTCGTGGGGGCTGTAACTTGGTTAATCACAGTGCCTTGTTGGCGAGGCGGATTTTAGGCGTGGAGGGTGGATTCATATAGGTGGGGTTTTGATAAACACCTTTGGCGGATTTCGTAACAATCCTCGAAAAGCGGCCTTTGGCTCGCTGATGAAGCCAATGATCGTTCCCACGCAGAGCGTGGGAACGATCAAGCCTCTGAAATCACCGCTCTTGAGCGCATCGGCGAGGTATAGCCACATTTTGTAGGGGCTTGTTACTACCATCGTCGAATGGTTCTATAGGCCCGGCCCGGCTACAACTGGGGTCATACAAAAACAACTATTCCACCGAGGTAAGAAAGATGAGTGCGGCTTCTCTGTATCCCGTTCGTCCCGAGGTAGCAGCCAACACGCTGACCGACGAGGCAACCTACAAAGCCATGTACCAGCAGTCGGTCGTCAACCCTGACGGCTTCTGGCGCGAGCAAGCCAAGCGCCTCGACTGGATCAAGCCTTTCACCACGGTGAAACAGACGTCTTTCGACGATCACCATGTCGACATCAAATGGTTCGCCGACGGCACCCTGAACGTTTCCTACAACTGCCTCGACCGTCATCTGGCGGAGCGCGGCGATCAAGTCGCGATCATTTGGGAGGGGGATGATCCTGCCGAAAGCCGCAACATCACCTACCGCGAGCTGCACGAACAAGTCTGCAAGTTCGCCAACGCCTTGCGCGGCCAGGATGTACACCGCGGCGACGTGGTGACTATCTATATGCCGATGATCCCCGAAGCCGTGGTCGCCATGTTGGCTTGCACCCGGATCGGCGCGATTCACTCGGTCGTGTTCGGTGGTTTCTCGCCAGAAGCCCTGGCCGGTCGCATCATCGACTGCAAATCCAAAGTGGTGATCACCGCTGACGAAGGCATTCGTGCCGGCAAGAAGATCCCGCTCAAGACCAACGTCGACGACGCGCTGACGAACCCGGAAACCAGCAGCATCCAGAAAGTCATCGTGTGCAAGCGCACCGGTGGCAACATCAAGTGGAACCAGCATCGCGACATCTGGTACGAAGACCTGATGAACGTGGCGGGCAGCGTCTGCGCGCCGAAAGAGATGGGCGCCGAAGAAGCGCTGTTCATCCTTTACACCTCCGGTTCCACCGGCAAGCCTAAAGGCGTGCAGCACACCACCGGCGGTTATCTGCTTTACGCCGCCATGACTCACGAGCGCGTATTCGACTACCGCCCGGGCGAAATCTACTGGTGCACCGCTGACGTCGGCTGGGTCACCGGCCACACTTATATCGTTTACGGTCCGTTGGCCAACGGCGCGACCACCGTGCTGTTCGAAGGCGTGCCGAACTATCCGGACATCACCCGGGTGGCGAAGATCGTCGACAAGCACAAGGTCAATATCCTCTACACCGCGCCCACCGCTATCCGCGCGATGATGGCGTCGGGTAAAGCCGCTGTTGAAGGCGCTGATGGCAGCAGCCTGCGTCTGTTGGGGTCGGTCGGTGAGCCGATCAACCCGGAAGCGTGGGATTGGTACTACAAGAACGTCGGCCAATCCCGTTGCCCGATCGTCGACACCTGGTGGCAGACCGAAACCGGCGGCAACATGATGAGCCCGCTGCCGGGCGCTCACGGTCTCAAACCGGGTTCGGCGGCACGTCCGTTCTTCGGCGTGGTGCCGGCACTGGTGGACAACCTGGGCAACATCCTCGAAGGCGTCGCTGAAGGCAACCTGGTGATTCTGGATTCGTGGCCAGGCCAGGCGCGCACGCTGTACGGTGACCATGACCGCTTCGTCGACACCTACTTCAAGACGTTCCGTGGCATGTACTTCACTGGCGACGGCGCACGTCGCGACGAAGACGGTTACTACTGGATCACCGGGCGTGTGGATGACGTGCTCAACGTGTCCGGCCACCGCATGGGCACCGCCGAGATTGAAAGCGCGATGGTCGCTCACCCGAAAGTCGCCGAGGCTGCCGTGGTTGGCGTGCCGCACGACATCAAGGGGCAGGGCATCTACGTCTACGTCACGTTGATCGGTGGCGAAGAGCCGAGCGAGCAACTACGCCTTGAGCTGAAAAACTGGGTGCGTAAAGAGATAGGCCCGATTGCCTCGCCGGATGTCATCCAGTGGGCGCCGGGCTTGCCGAAAACCCGTTCGGGCAAGATCATGCGCCGGATTTTGCGCAAGATTGCGACGGCGGAATACGATGGGTTGGGGGATATCTCTACCCTGGCGGATCCGGGTGTGGTGCAGCATTTGATTGATGAACACAAGATCATGAACGTCGCTTGATTCGCCGTTCCTGAGTCATCGAAGCCCCGCCCGGCATTGCGCCGGGTGGGGCTTTTTCATGTCTGGTGTTTTTGTGTTGGTAGTTCGGGCCTCTTCGCGGGCAAGCCCGCTCCCACAGGGATTTGTGGTGTGCCTGCAATCTGAACCACACCCCAAAACCTGTGGGAGCGGGCTTGCCCGCGATGAGGCCCGGTCCGACACCGCATAAACAACGGCCAATAATTATCGGCTTCATCCGTCAGCCCATTCCCACTGTTACCCACCCCCATTCAAGTAACTGAATGTGTAACCGCTCATCCCCATACGGGGCATTGGGAAACGAAAACCTCCATTCCTGGGCCTCTCCGACCCCCGCAAAAAATAAGACATAACGCTGCGCTTGCCGGATTAGAAGGGTTTGCCAATAATAGGCCCGCAATTTGCAACATAGATCGGTTAACTGTCTTTTGCTCTTGCATGAATTTGCAAGGCTGTCAACGCGCTCAAACGGCTTTCTCAGTGCTTCTGTAATTAGTTGTCGCATTGAAGAAATATCGGCTTCGGGCCTGTCGTTAGAATGCCGATCACTCGCTCGTTGTTGCTCGCGTTGAAAAAAGCGCGCGGTTCCTACGACGCAGCATCGCTTTGCGGTTCCACTCACTCGCATATTGGGCTGTCGCTCACTCTGCCGTTTTAGCCCTTTACCGATGGAGTCCCAACATGAAGAAACTCGTGCTGCTCGGCGCCCTGGCACTGTCCGTGCTGTCCCTGCCAACCTTCGCCGATGAAAAGCCTCTGAAAATTGGTATCGAAGCGGCTTACCCTCCGTTCGCTTCCAAAGCACCGGACGGCAGCATCGTTGGTTTCGACTACGACATCGGCAACGCCCTGTGCGAAGAGATGAAGGTCAAGTGCGTGTGGGTCGAGCAAGAGTTCGACGGTCTGATCCCGGCACTTAAAGTGCGCAAGATCGACGCGATCCTGTCGTCCATGTCGATCACTGAAGACCGCAAGAAATCCGTGGACTTCACCAACAAGTACTACAACACCCCGGCTCGCCTGGTCATGAAGGCTGGCACTCAAGTCAGCGAAGGCCTGGCTGAACTGAAGGGCAAGAACATCGGCGTGCAACGTGGTTCGATCCACGAGCGTTTCGCCCGCGAAGTCCTGGCCCCGCTGGGTGCCGAGATCAAGCCTTACGGTTCGCAGAACGAAATTTACCTCGACGTGGCCGCTGGCCGCCTCGACGGCACCGTGGCAGACGCTACGCTGCTGGATGACGGTTTCCTGAAAACCGACGCCGGCAAAGGTTTCGCCTTCGTTGGCCCGGCCTTCACCGACGTCAAGTACTTCGGCGATGGCGTGGGTATCGCTGTTCGCAAAGGCGACGCGCTGAAAGACAAGATCAACACCGCGATCGCTGCCATTCGCGAGAACGGCAAGTACAAGCAAATCCAGGACAAATACTTCGCCTTCGATATCTACGGCAAGTAATACGTCCGGCAACAAGTCCGAAATGGCGCAAGCAACAGGATCTCTGAGGTTTGCGCCATTTTTTCATCCCCACATTCGAGGACCTGAATCATGTTGAAAGGCTACGGGGCTGTCATCCTCGATGGCGCATGGCTGACGCTTCAGCTCGCCTTGTCGTCCATGGTCCTGGCCATCTTTCTGGGTCTGATCGGCGTGGCATTGCGTCTGTCGCCGGTTCGCTGGCTGGCCTGGCTGGGCGACCTGTATTCCACGGTGATCCGCGGTATTCCCGACCTGGTACTGATCCTGCTGATTTTCTACGGTGGTCAGGACCTGCTCAACCGCGTGGCGCCGATGCTCGGTTTTGACGACTACATTGACCTGAATCCGTTGGCTGCTGGTATCGGCACCCTGGGCTTCATCTTCGGTGCGTACCTGTCGGAAACCTTCCGCGGCGCGTTCATGGCGATCCCCAAAGGTCAGGCAGAAGCTGGCATGGCGTACGGCATGAGCAGTTTTCAGGTGTTCTTCCGGGTGTTGGTGCCGCAGATGATTCGTCTGGCGATTCCGGGCTTCACCAATAACTGGCTGGTACTGACCAAGGCCACCGCGCTGATTTCGGTGGTGGGTCTGCAAGACATGATGTTCAAGGCCAAGCAGGCGGCAGATGCCACCCGCGAGCCTTTCACCTTCTTCCTCGCAGTGGCCGCAATGTACCTGGTGATCACCAGTGTCTCGTTGCTGGCATTGCGTCACCTTGAGAAGCGCTACTCGGTAGGCGTAAGGGCGGCTGATCTATGATCTTCGACTACAACGTCATTTGGGAGGCCTTGCCGCTGTACTTCGGCGGCTTGGTGACTACCCTCAAATTGCTCGCGCTGTCGCTGTTTTTCGGTCTGCTGGCGGCCCTGCCGCTGGGGCTGATGCGCGTCTCGAAGAATGCCGTGGTCAACATGTCGGCCTGGCTCTTCACTTACGTGATTCGTGGCACGCCGATGCTGGTGCAGCTGTTTTTGATCTACTACGGCCTGGCGCAATTCGAAGCCGTACGTGAAAGCTTCCTGTGGCCGTGGCTGTCCAGCGCGACGTTCTGTGCGTGTCTGGCCTTTGCGATCAACACCAGCGCCTACACCGCTGAAATCATCGCCGGCAGCCTGCGCGCCACGCCGAACGGTGAGATCGAAGCGGCCAAGGCAATGGGCATGTCGCGCTACAAAATGTACAAGCGCATCCTGCTGCCGTCGGCCCTGCGCCGGGCGTTGCCGCAGTACAGCAACGAAGTGATCATGATGCTGCAGACCACCAGTCTGGCGTCCATCGTGACCCTGATCGACATCACCGGCGCCGCGCGCACGGTCAACGCTCAGTTCTACTTGCCGTTCGAAGCCTACATCACCGCTGGCGTGTTTTACCTGTGCCTGACCTTCATTCTGGTGAAGCTGTTCAAACTGGCCGAGCGCCGCTGGCTGGGCTATCTGGCCCCGCGGAAGCACTGATATGGAACGCATCGATCATTCATTGCCGTGGAACCACCTGGGCAGCGAACGCCAGATTTCGGTGTTCCGCTTCGGTGGTGGCGAGCGTAAGGCTTACATCCAGGCCAGCCTCCACGCCGATGAATTGCCGGGGATGCGCACGGCCTGGGAGCTGAAAAAGCGCCTGGCCGAGCTCGAAGCCCAAGGTTTGCTCAACGGTGTGATCGAACTCGTGCCGGTGGCCAATCCGCTGGGCCTTGGTCAGCTGTTGCAAGGCAGCCATCAAGGTCGTTTCGAGGCGGGCAGCGGCAAGAACTTCAACCGGGATTTCGTCGAGTTGAGCGCGCCAGTGGCCGCTGCGCTTGAAGGGCACCTGGGCGATGATCCTCACGCCAATATCCGTTTGATCCGTCAGGCGATGAGCGATGCGCTGGCCGCATTGCCACCGGCCGCGAGTCAGTTGCAAGGCATGCAGCGCATTTTGCTCAGCCACGCTTGCACCGCTGATGTGGTGCTGGATTTGCATTGCGATGCCGAAGCGGCGCTGCACATGTACGCCTTGCCGCAACACTGGCCGCAATGGCGTTCGCTGGCCGCGCACTTGAATGTGAAGGTGGGGTTGCTGGCGGAAGATTCCGGCGGCAGTTCCTTTGACGAGGCCTGCTCGCTGCCGTGGTTGCGCCTGTCCCGTCAGTTTCCGGATGCACAAATACCGCTGGCCTGCCTGGCGACTACCATTGAGTTAGGTGGTCAGGCCGATACCGGTCGCGTGGAAGCCGAGGCTTACGCTGAAGGCATCCTGGCGTTCCTCGCCGAGCAAGGCTTGATCAGCGGCGAATGGCCGAAACCTGCGCAAGAAGCGTGCGAAGGGATGCCATTCGAAGGCACCGAATTGCTGTTCGCGCCGCATCCGGGCGTGATCAGCTTTTTGCGTAAACCCGGTGAGTGGATCGAAGCCGGCGACGAGATTTTCGAAGTGATCGATCCGTTATCGGATCGGGTCAGCACGGTGTGTGCTGGTACGTCCGGGGTGCTGTTTGCCATTGAACGGCTGCGTTATGCCCAACCCGGTTTCTGGCTGGCCAAGGTGGCGGGGCGCGAAGCGCTGCGTCACGGGCGCTTGCTCAACGACTGACTGACTGTTTTTGTGAGAACCGACCGCATGTACAAACTTGAAGTCCAAGACCTGCATAAACGCTATGGCAGTCACGAAGTGCTCAAGGGCGTGTCCCTGAAAGCGGCGGCTGGCGATGTGATCAGCATCATCGGCTCCAGTGGCTCCGGCAAAAGTACTTTCCTGCGCTGCATCAACCTGCTCGAGCAGCCGCACGCGGGCCGTATTCTGCTCAACAACGAAGAGCTGAAATTGGTGGCGAACAAGGACGGCGCGATGAAAGCGGCCGACCCGAAACAGCTGCAACGCATGCGTTCGCGCCTGTCGATGGTGTTCCAGCATTTCAACCTGTGGTCGCACATGACCGCGCTGGAAAACATCATGGAAGCGCCGGTCCACGTGCTGGGCATGTCCAAGGCCGAAGCCCGTGAAAAAGCCGAACACTACCTGAACAAGGTGGGCGTGGCGCATCGCAAAGACGCTTACCCGGGCCACATGTCCGGCGGCGAACAACAGCGTGTGGCGATTGCCCGTGCGCTGGCGATGGAGCCTGAGGTGATGCTGTTCGACGAACCGACCTCGGCCCTCGACCCGGAGCTGGTCGGCGACGTATTGAAAGTCATGCAGGCCCTGGCGCTGGAAGGTCGCACCATGGTGGTGGTGACCCACGAAATGGGCTTCGCCCGTGAAGTGTCGAACCAGCTGGTGTTCCTGCACAAAGGCGTCGTCGAAGAAAGCGGCAACCCGCGTGAAGTGCTGGTCAATCCACAGTCTGAACGTTTGCAACAATTCCTCTCGGGCAGTTTGAAGTAAACCGAACTCCCGTTGCGCACCGGGATAGTGCATGCTTCGCAACCTAAAGGCTGGCCCCGATTCCCTGTGGGAGCTGGCTTGCCAGCGATAGCGGTGGGGCAGTTTGTATCTCTGGCACAGACAGACCGCCATCGCTGGCAAGCCAGCTCCCACAATGGATCTGTGTTGGTTTTGAGATTTGTGTTCATTTCCGGGCTAGCATTGGCCCATGCCTTCATCACTGTTTTCGTTTCGGATTGCCCGCCATGACTGCCCATCGAATTGGTTTCCTGATTTGGCCCAGCACTAAAGCACTGACGCTTGCGCTGGCTGAGGAGGCCTTGCGTGTTGCCCAGCGTGTGCATCCGGACGTGGTCTACGAGTTGTCATTCTTGCAGGCCGAACCGCCGACCGAAGGCGCCTGGCAATTGCCGGGGGAGCCGTGGGCCGGCAAGCTCGAAAACTTCCAGAAACTGTTCCTGCTCGCCGATGAGCCGCCGACCACACTCGCGCCGGCGCTCAGCAGTTCGCTCAAGCAGTTGGTGCGAGCCGGTTGTGTGATCGGCGGTTTGTCCGCCGGTGTCTATCCGTTGGCGCAGCTCGGTTTGCTCGACGGTTATCGCGCGGCCGTGCATTGGCGCTGGCAGGACGATTTCGCCGAACGCTTCCCGAAAGTCATCGCCACCAGCCATCTGTTCGATTGGGATCGTGATCGTCTGACCGCGTGTGGCGGCCTGTCGGTACTCGATCTGTTGCTGGCGGTGCTGGCCCGTGATCACGGTGCCGAACTGGCTGGCGCGGTATCCGAAGAATTGGTGGTCGAGCGCATCCGTGAGGGTGGCGAACGCCAGCGCATTCCCTTGCAGAACCGCCTGGGTTCCAGTCATCCGAAGCTCACCCAGGCGGTGTTGCTGATGGAAGCCAACATCGAAGAGCCGCTGACCACCGACGAAATCGCCCAGCACGTGTGCGTGTCCCGCCGACAGCTGGAGCGGATCTTCAAGCAATACCTCAACCGCGTGCCGAGCCAGTACTACCTGGAACTGCGCCTGAACAAGGCCCGGCAGATGTTGATGCAAACCAGCAAGTCGATCATCCAGATCGGCCTGTCGTGTGGCTTCTCCTCGGGGCCGCATTTCTCCAGCGCCTACCGCAACTTCTTCGGCGCCACGCCGCGTGAAGATCGCAACCAGCGGCGCAGCAGCAGTCCATTCGAATTGTCGTCGGTGCCGTCCGAGCGCGGCTGATCTACTCGTCGATCTCGGAACCCTCAGAGGTGGAAACCTGCATTTCACCTCGGTTGATCACCTCTTCTACGCCAAAATCCGCGCGGGTCAGTTCGAAGTAACGGATCAGTCGCAACAGGCTTTCCTCCGAAAACGGATTGCCTCTCAACGTGATGTTTTCAGCAACCTCCACCGGCAACTCCAGCAAGTCGCTGGGCACCTCAGTAATCGCATTCATACTCAGATCTACCCAGTCCAGATCAGTCAGCTGAAGCAGGCCATCGGGTATTTCAGTGATGCCGGTGTCGTTGAGCAATATGTTCGCCAGTTCGGGCATCTGACTCAGATCAGGGGTGCGCCCCAGCGGGTTGAAGCCCAGGTCGAGGTAATCAAGCTGTTCCATTCCCGCCAGTGCGTTGGCCGTCTCTGCTGACAGACTGACCCGGCAATCGGGAAGCGACAGTGAGCGCAGACGCCCCATCTTGAACACCGCGTCGGGAATATTGCCGAGGTCGCACCCGCGCAGCCTCAGGCTTTTGAGGTTTGGAAAGGACTCGAGGAAGCGCCCGATGCGCGTTACGCCATCGGCACTGTGGACCTCCAGCGCGGAAACATGACTGAAGTCCGCGCTCAAGGCCGGCAGTTCTCCATTGATGACCGGGCGGACAGTGAACTCGAAAGTCGGCTCAAGCGATTCATTGAAATCATCCAGTTCGGACTCACGCTGCCAGCACTTCTCAAGCGCCTGCTTGAATTCGTCACGGTTGGCTTGCTCGGCAAACAGTTGGTCGGCGTTGAAAGGTTCTCCGGTATCGGGATGCCGGTCGGGAACGTCGGCGGTCCAGGCAGACAGATCATTTCTCAGTTGGGTGAGCTCTTCCTCAAGGCGCGTCAGATAGGTCCGGCCATCCTCCAGCGTCCCCGGCAATTCGTAGACGAACTCGCTCGCTTGTTCGACTTCCATGCCGGGGTACAACGCCTTGACGCGATCAATGTCTGCCTCGGGGGCATAGACCCCCATGTCGTAAGCGGTCTCGAAGTGGTGTTGCTTGATCAGTTCCCGTGCCCTGATCGAAAGCGGATTGTGCGTGAGGTGTACGCCGCGCTTTTCGTACAGCGAACTCTCGAATAATCCGGCAGGCAACTCGCTGATACGGTTGTTCATCAGCATGAGGGCGTCGAGCTTTGGGTGTTGCAAAAGGTTGGCCGGAATCTCTGTCAGGTGGGTGTCGCTCAGATCCAGGTGTGCCAGTTCGCTCATCGTGTCGATTCGGGGCAGGGTTTCAAACGGATTTTTGTACAGGTCCAGCATGCTCAGTTTGTTCAATGACGTCAGTTTCGACCACGTGGCCGCGTCGACCCTGATACCGCAATCGCTTAACACTAAGGCGCGAAGGTCTGGCATTCGGCTAATGGCATCGGGGAGGGTGCTCAGGGAGAAACGGCGTAATTCCAGGCGGCGTAGCCCAGTGAAGCCCTGTAGGAAACCGGGCATACCCTGCGCGGTACGATTGCCTTCCAGGGACAGTAGCGACACGTGACCGAAATCGGCACTCAATGATGGCAAGTCACCGACGATCGGCTCTGCAAACCTGAGCGTATACCGGCTAACCCCATCCGGTGTGTCGAAGTCCCGGTCGGACTGCCGCCGCCAGCTGCGCTGGATTTCCTGAGCCAGCAACCGGCGATTGTTTCTCTCGGCTTGTTGCTCCAGTTCACTGAGCGGGCGACCGCTTTCAGGATGAGCAGTGGGAGCGTCATCTACCCACGTGCGCAGATCCTTATGCAGTCGGGCCAACTCCCTGCTCAAGCGTGAAAGTTCTACGCGAGCGCCATCGGGGTGAAGTTGCAACGCCTGGACAAAGGACTGCATTTCCTCCTGAGGCAGGTTTGGGTAAACCTCCCGAACCCGGTCGTTGAGCGTAGGTGTCTCGCGGTTGACTCGACTGTACCCCTGCGTGCCGCCGGGCAGGCGCATGGTGGTCGGGTCATAGAATGGCTTTCGATGGGGATTTTTTGTGAACAGCGTGCGTAATGCCGGTTGCTCCATCGCGTGTTCGGCGATGCGCTGCTTAAGCGCCCGCGCGTCTGTAATCGAAGGGCTCAACTTATTGCGCTGTGCATCCGGCAGCGCCTGGAACAAGGCGTGATAAAAGTCACCGGGCGCCGATTCATTGTCTGGGTGAACCTGGTAAGTCCCGTCTTCAGCGCGAACCAGTGTTTTAAGCATCGGCGCATCAGGCTGGCCAATGCTGTCGCGCAAGGTCCCCTCGGTTGAGTAATCCCTCACCTCGATACGCAGCTCGGCTGGTAAATCGGGCAGTGAGTTCAGGCTTTGCAAGGCCAGTCGGTGAGTGTCGGTGTTGTCCATCGCCTCGGAATAAAAGCCTTCGCCGGCTCGGGTTGCACGCACGGCCTCCATGGCTTTCAGCGCCGCGTCCTTGAGTCGAGGGGGCGTGTTTCCGTTGTGCAGCTGTTTTAATTCGGTGCCGCAAGCATTGCTCACCAGTTCCTGGGCGATATCGGTTGGTAACCCCTGCACGTCGTCGAGCAGTCGCTGAACCCGCGGATCATCGGTTTTTTCCTGTGCGCGATAACGCAAATCGAACAGCGATTTTTGGTGTTTTCGGGCGAGTTCGGCGCTCTGTTGTCTGAAGGCTGGCGTTTGGGCTTGCGGTGTCGGCAGGGGTGTGTCGACAGGCCAGTCGTCGTAACTGCGCAGGAGTTGATGTTGCAGGGTCATGTCAGCCTTTCGATAGTGCTCGGGCTGATCACTGCCGATCTGCTCGATAAAAGACTCAATGTCCCGATTGATCCTGAAGCGTTTGATCGTGTCGGTTAGCAACGAAGGCGGTCGATAATGTTCGACATGCATTTCGCGCACGGCATTGTCGTGGAAACCGCTGACTCGCAGGATCTGTTCGCGCTCGGCACTGCTGAACGACTCGACACTTTGGCCGAGACGACGCATGACCGTTTCCCGATCCCAGTTCAGCGGTTGCTCCAGCTCTGCGTGCCAGGCACCGTGGTTGTTATGCAGCAGGGAAGGCTGATAAGCATCGGCCCGGGTCGGATGCTCAATCTGAAACGCGCCCGAGGTGCCATCGGATTTCACGGAATACAGCTTTCCCTCCAGCGGCAGCAGCATCTTGCCCCCCTGGTGATAGAGGCCATGCTGATCGGGTTTTGCTCCTTCGGGCAGCGTGTGTACCTGTTCGTAAGGGGTGAGATCCGGCTTCCAGTAGCGGGTTTTTCCATCTGGCGTTGCGACGGGTTTGAGTGGGTCAACCAGCGCGACAGCTTCCCGCGAGAGCAGGCGGCTGAAGGCGCCGGCAGCGATGGCGCCGCCCACCGCGAATGTACCCACCTCAACCACTGTTTCGACGAACGTCAGCAGATGGCCGAAAGCTTCTGTTTTCAGCCCTTCGGCCAGATCCACAATGCCTTCGAAGGTTTCGTCGAGTAACTGGTAAGCCATATAGGCCAGCATCAATTCGCCGAGAAACGGGACGAAAGGCAATGCAACGAACGTCGCGATATCAAGGAGTGTGGAAGCCACTTTGCTGAAGGCGTCCCACAAGGCCCATCGTGCGTTTCGGTCGGCAGAGGCGGTGGAGACGGCTAGCGTGCTTGCATCGTTGAGAATCTTGTTCAGTTGTCGCTGGTAGAGATGCTTCCATAAGTCGGCGCTGAACGGGGTGAGCAAAAACTGCAGATTCGGCCTGTCAATGGGCGTTTCGCGCCAGCTCGGCAGTGGGTCGCCACGCTTGTGCTGATGCCAGGTCACGCTCTGGAGGCGACGGTTGAGATCAGCGAAGAAATGGCCCCTTTCCTTGTGTTCGATAAAACGGCTGAAGAACGTCTGGTAGGAAGGTGCGCGCAGCTTGCGGGCCAGCTCGGTCATGAACGCCAGGGTGTTCGGGTATTCCTTGAGCGGATGCTCTGGATCGTCCGGAATATAGGCAATGATCCGTGTTCCCTTGCGTGCGCGCTCCAGGCTTGCGGCAAAAACGACAATCCCGGTCAAAGAGGAAGACATTATGGTCAGGTCATGACCGTACAACGGTTGTCCATCCAGTCGAGCACCCGAGCGTCCTTCCAGAATGTGCAGGATCGAGAGATGGGCATCCTCTGGAATGTCCTTGCGGATATGAGCCATTTGCAGCGCCGCTTTGAGTGCCGCTTTGTGCGAGCCGATCACCTTTGATTTCACGACTGCACCGGCCACTGCGTTAGTCAGCCCCAGATTGTCTTTGAGGTACGTGTTGTACCGGGCGCCGATATCCAGTTCCCGGCACAACCGGGTAAAGGCCGCGACGGTAAGTTTCTGCTTGACCGCCGGCAGCGTATCGAACTGCCCTGTGGGCGACGGTTCGGTAATGAATGTCGAGGCGGACTCATAAGCATCAACCGCCGTTTCCGATGCCTGAAAGTTATGCAGGGCGGCGTCGAGCAGCGACACGGTCCAGGTGCGTGCGGCACCGGTCTTGATCCCGAGCCACGGCACGGTTTGCGGGATGTACAGGCGCAGGAAAGTCGTCTTGACGTCCAGTTCCAGATCAAACCGGGTTTTCAGGGCTGCGTTTAGAAGGGGTTCGGCAAAGGCGCGTGCGCTTTGCAGCTTCGACAGCGTTGAGTCCAGGCGATTTCGATGGGTCCAGTGTTCCTGGCTGAGCTTTTTCAGCGACTGATGTTGCAGAGGCGTCGCGGTGCCATGCCAGATCGGCTTTGTAAGCTTGGCGTTCTTCAGGGCGCTGCGGGTGCCGGACGATGCTTCTAATACCCAGGTCGGCAGATTATTGAAGAGGTGATGGTAGTGATCGTCCGGCTGTGTGGCGGATTCACTACCGCCGGCAGTAGAAGAGTTTTCGAGCTGAGTCATGCGCTATTCCCTTAGCGTTTGGATGAGTCGCCAGCAAAACAGACAATGATTTGATCCGTGCGGTACATATTTACCGCACCGTTCCACAAGCCTGCCTATAACCTGTGCCGGCGGTTTAAACTGCGCCTTTGCGACCCTATATGTCGCATTGCCGTAAACCCGGGAAAAACCGGGGTTTGCGCTATAAGAAGTTGTCGCTTGGCGGCAAGGCCGGGCTGAAAACTGTCCTTACAATCCCCCCATCGCTCGCCAGTTTCCGGCGAGTGTTCCTCATCAGGAGACTCCGATGTCCGTTGAGCACGCTGCGGTAGAACGCGCCGATTTCGACCAGGTAATGGTTCCCAACTACGCGCCTGCCGCATTCATTCCTGTGCGTGGTGCCGGTTCCCGTGTCTGGGACCAGTCTGACCGCGAGCTGATCGACTTCGCCGGCGGGATTGCCGTTAACGTATTGGGCCATGCGCACCCGGCGCTGGTCGGTGCCTTGACCGAGCAGGCGAACAAGCTGTGGCACGTGTCCAACGTGTTCACCAATGAGCCGGCCTTGCGTCTGGCGCATAAGCTGATCGACGCCACCTTTGCCGAGCGCGCTTTCTTCTGCAACTCCGGCGCCGAAGCCAACGAGGCCGCTTTCAAGCTGGCCCGTCGCGTCGGCCACGATCGGTTCGGCAGCGAGAAGTACGAAATCATCGCCGCGCTCAACAGCTTCCACGGTCGTACTCTGTTCACCGTGAACGTCGGTGGCCAGTCGAAGTATTCCGATGGCTTCGGTCCGAAGATCACCGGTATCACCCACGTGCCGTTCAACGATCTGGCCGCGTTGAAAGCCGCCATTTCCGACAAGACCTGCGCCGTGGTGCTGGAGCCGATTCAGGGCGAAAGCGGTGTTATCCCGGCCGAACTTGAGTACCTGCAAGGCGCCCGCGACCTGTGCACCGCGCACAACGCGCTGCTGATCTTCGACGAAGTGCAGACCGGCATGGGTCGCACCGGCCATCTGTTCGCCTACCAGCATTACGGCGTGGTCCCGGACATCCTGACCAGCGCCAAGAGCCTGGGCGGCGGTTTCCCGATCGCGGCGATGCTGACCACCGAAGATTTGGCCAAACACCTGGTCGTCGGCACTCACGGCACCACTTACGGCGGCAACCCGCTGGCGTGCGCTGTCGCGGAAGCGGTGATCGACGTGATCAACACCCCTGAAGTGCTGGCCGGCGTCAAAGCCAAGCACGACAAGTTCAAGGCTCGCCTGGAGCAGATCGGCGAGAAATACGCCATCTTCACCAAGGTCCGCGGTATGGGCCTGTTGATCGGTTGTGTGCTGAGCGATGCCTGGAAAGGCAAGGCCAAAGACATCTTCAACGCGGCCGAACGTGAAGGCCTGATGATTCTGCAAGCCGGCCCGGACGTGGTGCGTTTCGCGCCAAGCCTGGTGGTTGAAGACGCAGACATCGACCAGGGCCTGGATCGTTTCGAACGCGCCGTGGCCAAGTTGACGCAAGCCTGATAGACCCTTCGGCGCCTGACATCCAGGCGTCGATCCAAATTTTTGTTTCGGGCTGGATCAAAAGTGTGGGAGCTAGCCTGCTAGCGATGAGGGCCTGATAGCCAACATCATTGTTGCCTGACAGGACGATATCGCTAGCAGGCTAGCTCCCACAGTTGACTCTGAGTTGTTTCAGGGATGGCCCGGGATTTTTTCTTCTGTAAGTTCTGAGATTAAGGAGTGACACCATGCTGGTGATGCGCCCCGCGCAAATGGCTGATCTGGGCGAGGTACAGCGTCTGGCTGCGGACAGCCCGATTGGTGTCACTTCCTTGCCGGATGACGTTGAACGCCTGAGCGACAAGATCGCCGCAAGCGAAGCCTCGTTTTCCGCTGAAGTCAGCTTCAACGGCGAAGAAAGCTACTTTTTCGTGCTCGAAGACTCGGCCACCGGCAAATTGGTCGGTTGCTCGGCCATCGTTGCCTCCGCCGGTTATTCCGAGCCGTTCTACAGCTTCCGTAATGAAACCTTCGTGCACGCCTCCCGCGAGCTGAAGATTCATAACAAGATTCACGTGCTCTCGCAGTGCCACGACCTGACTGGTAACAGCTTGTTGACCAGTTTCTACGTGCAGCGTGAGCTGGTGGGTTCGCCTTGGGCAGAACTCAACTCCCGTGGTCGTCTGCTGTTCGTCGCCAGCCATCCGGAGCGTTTTGCCGATTCCGTGGTGACCGAGATCGTCGGTTACAGCGACGAAAATGGCGACTCGCCGTTCTGGGATGCGATCGGTCGCAACTTCTTCGACCTCAACTATGCCGAAGCCGAGCGTTTGTGCGGCCTGAAGAGCCGGACCTTCCTTGCCGAACTGATGCCGCATTACCCGATTTACGTGCCTTTGCTGCCGGACTCCGCTCAAGAAGCGATGGGTCAGGTGCATCCACGGGCGCAGATCACCTTCGATATCCTGATGCGCGAAGGCTTCGAGACCGATCACTACATCGACATTTTCGACGGTGGCCCGACGTTGCATGCCCGCGTCTCGGGGATCCGTTCGATCGCCCAGAGCCGTGTAGTACCGGTGAAAATCGGCGAGCCGGTCAAAGGCGCCGGTCGTCAGTACCTGGTGGCCAACGCCCAGTTGCAGGATTACCGCGCCGTATTGCTCGAGCTCGATTACGCGCCGGGCAAACCCGTGACCCTGGATCTGGAAGCGGCCGAAGCCCTGGGCGTCGGTGAAGGTGCGAGCGTGCGCCTGGTGGCGGTTTAACGACTGCTTTGAATGCCTGGAAAGTAGAAGTGTTTCGCGGGTGGCAGCAGCGGCCCGTTTGAGGAGATAGCATGATCGTTCGTCCCGTACGCAGCAGCGATTTACCCGCTCTGATCGACCTGGCCCGCAGCACCGGCACCGGCCTGACCACGTTGCCGGCCAACGAAGAACGTCTGGCCCATCGGGTCGGCTGGGCCGAGAAGACCTTCCGTGGCGAAGCCGGGCGGGGCGATGCGGACTACCTGTTCGTACTCGAAGACGATGACGGCCGCGTGGTGGGCATTTCCGCCATTGCCGGCGCCGTCGGCCTGCGTGAGCCTTGGTACAACTTCCGGGTTGGCCTGACCGTCAGCGCCTCGCAAGAGCTGAACATCTACCGCGAGATCCCGACGCTGTTCCTGGCCAACGACCTGACCGGCAACTCCGAATTGTGCTCGCTGTTCCTGCACGCCGATTACCGCACGGGCCTCAACGGCCGCATGCTGGCCAAAGCGCGGATGCTGTTCATCGCCGAGTTCTCGCAGCTGTTTGGCAACAAGATCATTGCCGAGATGCGCGGCGTGTCCGACGAAGCCGGGCGCTCGCCATTCTGGGAAAGCCTGGGTCGTCATTTCTTCAAGATGGAATTCAGCCAGGCTGACTACCTGACGGGCGTGGGCAACAAGGCGTTCATCGCCGAACTGATGCCAAAGTTCCCGCTGTACACCTGCTTCCTGTCGCCAGACGCGCGCAATGTCATCGGCCAGGTTCACCCGGACACCGAGCCGGCGCTGGCCATGCTCAAGAGCGAAGGTTTCAGCTACCAAGGCTATGTCGACATTTTTGACGCCGGCCCAGCGGTCGAGTGCGAAACCGGCAAGATCCGCGCCGTGCGCGACAGCCAGGCACTGGTGTTGGCCATCGGCACGCCGGGTGATGACGCTACACCGTTCCTGATTCACAACCGCAAACGCGAAGACTGCCGGATCACTGCCGCGCCAGCACGCTTCGCCGCCGGCACGCTGGTCGTCGATCCGCTGACCGCCAAACGTCTTCAACTCAACGCCGGCGATCAAGTGCGCGCCGTTCCGTTGTCTGCTGCCAGGGAGTCGAAATAATGAATTCGCTATACATTGCAGGTGAATGGCTGGCCGGTCAGGGCGAAGCGTTCCAGTCGCTGAACCCGGTGACCCAGCAAGTGCTGTGGACCGGCGAAGGCGCTACCACCGCTCAGGTCGAGTCGGCCGTGCAGGCTGCACGTCAGGCGTTCCCGGGCTGGGCCCGTCGTACCCTGGAAGAGCGCATTGTTGTACTTGAGGCCTTTGCCGCCGCGCTGAAGAACCACGCTGACGAACTGGCCCGCACCATTGGTGAGGAAACCGGTAAACCGTTGTGGGAAGCGGCGACTGAAGTGACCAGCATGGTCAACAAGATTGCGATTTCGGTGCAGAGCTACCGCGAACGTACCGGCGAGAAGAGCGGCCCGCTGGGCGATGCCACCGCCGTACTGCGCCACAAGCCACACGGCGTGGTGGCGGTGTTCGGTCCTTACAACTTCCCGGGCCATTTGCCGAACGGTCATATCGTGCCGGCGCTGCTGGCCGGTAACAGCGTGTTGTTCAAGCCAAGCGAACTGACCCCGAAAGTCGCCGAGCTCACGGTTAAATGCTGGATCGAAGCCGGCCTGCCAGCGGGCGTGTTGAACCTGCTGCAAGGCGCTCGCGAAACCGGTATCGCCCTGGCGGCGAACCCGGGCATCGACGGTTTGTTCTTCACCGGATCGAGCCGCACCGGCAATCACCTGCACCAGCAATTCGCCGGTCGTCCGGACAAGATCCTCGCGCTGGAGATGGGCGGTAACAATCCGCTGGTGGTGGATCAGGTCGCAGACCTCGATGCTGCCGTTTACACCATCATCCAGTCGGCATTCATTTCCGCCGGCCAACGTTGCACCTGTGCCCGTCGCTTGCTGGTACCGCAGGGCGCCTGGGGCGACACGTTGCTGGCGCGTCTGGTGGCGGTCAGTGCGACGATTGAAGTCGGTGCATTTGATCAGCAACCAGCGCCGTTCATGGGCTCGGTGATTTCCCTCGGCGCGGCAAAAGCGCTGATGGATGCGCAGGAACATTTCCTGGCCAATGGCGCCGTGGCGCTGCTGGAAATGACTCAGCCTCAGGCACAAGCCGCGTTGCTGACCCCGGGTATTCTGGACATGACGGCCGTTGTCGATCGTCCTGACGAAGAGCTGTTCGGTCCGCTGCTGCAAGTGATCCGCTACGCTGATTTTGAAGCGGCGATCGCTGAAGCCAACGACACTGAATATGGCCTCGCGGCTGGGTTGCTGTCGGATTCCGAAGCACGTTATCAGCAGTTCTGGCTGGAAAGCCGTGCCGGCATCGTCAACTGGAACAAGCAGCTGACCGGTGCCGCGAGCAGCGCGCCATTCGGCGGCGTCGGCGCCTCGGGCAACCACCGCGCCAGCGCCTACTACGCGGCAGATTACTGCGCGTACCCGGTGGCCTCGCTGGAAACGCCGAGCTTGACCTTGCCAGCGACCCTCACGCCCGGCGTAAAAATGGCGTGATGCCAATCGCGGGCAAGCCCGCTCCCACAAGGTCCGAGTCGAACACAAAATCTGTGAACACTGTGGAATCTGTGGGAGCTGGCTTGCCAGCGATGGCCGCGACGCGGTCTTACTGAATAGTTACTGATGCCTATAACAACAGATTCTCGTGGAGCCTCGCTGATGAAATCCTATGAAGTCAATTTTGACGGTCTAGTGGGGCCGACCCATAACTACGGCGGTTTGTCCTACGGCAACGTCGCGTCCCAGAGCAACAGCCAGCAGTCTTCGAACCCGAAGGAAGCTGCGCTGCAAGGCCTGGCGAAAATGAAAGCGCTGATGGAAATGGGCTTCCAACAAGGCGTTCTGGCACCCCAGGAACGTCCAGACGTTGCAGCCCTGCGTCGCCTGGGATTCAGCGGTACCGACGCGCAAGTGATCGAACAAGCCGCCAAAGACGCAATGCCATTGCTGGTCGCCAGTTGCTCGGCGTCGAGCATGTGGGTGGCCAACGCCGCCACGGTCAGCCCGAGCGCCGACACGGCTGATGGTCGTGTGCATTTCACCGCCGCCAACCTCAATTGCAAATACCACCGCAGCATCGAACACCCGACCACCAGCCGCGTGCTGGGGGCGATGTTCGCTGACCAGAAGCACTTCGCGCACCACGCCGCGTTACCGGCAGTGGCACAGTTCGGCGATGAAGGTGCAGCCAACCACACCCGTTTCTGCCGTGAATATGGTGAAGCCGGCGTCGAGTTCTTCGTGTTCGGTCGCAGTGCGTTCGACACCCGCTACCCGGCACCGCAGAAGTACCCGGCGCGCCAGACCCTCGAAGCGTCTCAAGCGGTTGCTCGCCTGCACGGCTTGAGCGATGACGGCGTGGTCTACGCCCAGCAGAACCCTTCGGTGATCGATCAGGGTGTGTTCCATAACGACGTGATTGCGGTGGGTAACGGCGAGGTCCTGTTCTATCACGAGGACGCGTTCCTCGACACCGACCAGATGCTCGCTGAACTGCAGGGCAAACTCGCAAAATTCGGTGGGAAATTCCAGTCAGTCTGCGTACCGCGTTCGGCCGTAACCGTCGAAGATGCCGTTCGGTCCTACCTGTTCAACAGCCAGTTGCTGACCCGTCCTGACGGTTCGATGCTGTTGATCGTGCCGGAAGAGTGCCGTGGCAACGAGCGCGTCTGGCAGTACTTGCAGGGCCTGACCAGCTCCGGCGGCCTGATCCGCGAAGTGAAGGTTTTCGATTTGAAGCAGAGCATGCAGAACGGCGGTGGCCCGGCTTGCCTGCGGTTGCGTGTCGCACTGAATGAAACCGAACTGGCGGCCGTCAACCCAGGGGTTATCATGACGGCACCGTTGTACGGCACGTTGACCGAATGGGTCGACAAGCACTACCGCGACCGCATGACCGAAAACGATCTTGCGGACCCGCAATTGCTGCTTGAGTGCCGGACGGCACTGGATGAACTGACGCAAATCCTTAAACTGGGCGCGGTTTATCCATTCCAGATCAATTGAACGTCGAGAGCGTAAAAACATGAGCGATACCCTGCAGCTGATCCTTGAAGACACCGACGGCACGCAACTGGAAACCTCCTGCACCCGCGTCGCGGTCATGTGGCAAGGCAAAGAGCTGTGGATCCAGCAGGACGGCCGCGGCCAACTGCTGATCGGCGTGGACGTTGAGGAGGGTGACGCTGAATACGCCAACCTGCTGCTGCGCCCATTGGCGACTAATCTGGTAAGTCTGCAACTGGAAATGGAACCGGCTGAAGTCGGCGACGAAGACCACGTGCACGGCCCGGATTGCGCACACGACCACTAAGGAAACCGCTCTATGCTCGCCCTCGGCAAACTGCTTGAACTGACCCTCGCCGGCCGCGAACCGGCGGAGAAGACTCAACTGACTGTCGAAGGCGTGCGCATGCGCTGGTTGAGCGAAGGTGCGCTGGAAGTCCGGCCACCTGAAGCTCGCGACAACGGCCTGGACCTGCTGCTATCGGCCGGTATCCACGGCAACGAAACAGCGCCGATCGAGCTGCTCGATCGCCTGTTGCATGACATCGCCCGCGGCGACTTGAAGCCGCGCGCACGTATTCTGTTCCTGTTCGGCAACCCGGAAGCGATCCGCAAAGGCGAGCGTTTCATTGAGCAGGACGTCAATCGGCTGTTCAACGGCCGTCACGAACAAACCAGTGGCTCAGAGGCCCTGCGCGCCTGTGAACTTGAGCGACTGGCGGCAAGTTTTTTCAGCCTGCCGGACCGCAACCGACTCCACTACGACCTGCACACCGCGATTCGCGGCTCGAAAATCGAGCAGTTCGCGTTGTATCCCTGGAAAGAAGGGCGCCAGCATTCACGCCTGGAGTTGACCCGCTTGCGTGCCGCCGGCATGGAAGCGGTGCTGTTGCAGAACAAGCCGTCCATCGTTTTCAGCTCCTACACCTACGACAAGCTGGGCGCCGAGTCTTTCACCCTTGAACTGGGCAAGGCGCGGCCGTTTGGGCAGAACGAGGGGGTTAACGTCTCGCTGCTTGAAACCCGCCTCAAACAGATCATCGAAGGCAACGAGCCAGCGGTGACTGATGAAGGCCTGGACGGTTTGCAGTTGTTTAGTGTGGCGCGGGAAATCATCAAGCACAGCGACAGCTTCCGCCTGAACCTGCCGGCCGACATCGAGAACTTTTCGGAATTGGACGTGGGTTACGTGCTGGCCGAAGACATCGCCCAGACCCGCTGGGTCATCGAAGAGAAGGGCGCCCGGATCATCTTCCCGAACCCCAAAGTCAAAAACGGCCTGCGCGCCGGCATCCTGATCGTGCCGACCACCGACGAAAACCTCGCCTGACCCGGACCTCAAACGCAACATAAATCCCTGTGGGAGCGGGCTTGCCCGCGATAGCGGACTATCAGTCGATGTATAGGGTGACTGACACACCGCCATCGCGGGCAAGCCCGCTCCCACAGGGTTTGAGTAAAGCCCTGGACCTCACCCAAACCACAGGGTTTTTTGTTTTAGACGGCTACCGCGCGTGGCTCACTGCGACGCAACGCCCGCATCTTGTGCAGCGTATCCGCACAGGTCTTCGCTGCTTCCTGACCTTTGTGCACGAAATGCTCGAAGAAGAACTTCTGATGCTCTTCGCCGGCATGGAAGTGGTGCGGGGTCAGGGACACCGAGAACACCGGCACTTCGGTTTCCAATTGAACCTGCATCAGGCCACTGACCACTGACTGGGCGACGAATTCGTGACGGTAGATCCCGCCGTCCACCACCAGGGCTGCCGCGACAATACCGGCATAACGGCCGGTCTTGGCCAGCAACTTGGCATGCAAGGGCATTTCAAAGGCGCCGCCGACTTCGAAGAAATCGATGTCGGATTCCTGATAACCCTGAGCAATCATCTCGGCAACAAAGCCTTTACGGCTCTGATCAACGATTTCCTTGTGCCAGCAGGCCTGGATGAACGCAACGCGCTCGCCCTGATGGTGTTTGCTTTTGCTATCGATTGCGGTGGGTTGCATGTTCTGACTCCTGTTTATGAAAAAAACAGGGCATATGAATCGAATGGGATTTAAGGGTACGCACGCTCGCACGAATGCCCGCGGACGGCCCTTTGGTGCCAATCCCGTTCTCTCTTCATCCGGACTATGACCGTCGGCCCCGGGATCACACCGGGTCTGCTGACCTTGCCGCCAGTCACCGCCGAAGCCGTGCTGTCACCAAGCGCTCGCGGGCTATGCGCATTGCGCGCAATTACCGCCGGTGGGGAGTTGCACCCCGCCCTGAGAACGTTTTGCCGCCAGATTGTCTGGCGGCGAAGCGTTTTTAACACAAATTTCCGAGCCGTGCATTGCTGCTATCTGATGATTGCTATCGACTTTTTCGCTCACTCGACAAGTCTTTTCCTTCGTCCGGGGTTGATTAATCGTCGTCATGACCTCAGTAATTCCTGACTGAAAGGGATTTTCCCTGCTTACCGAGGCCAGATTCATGAGCGTTATCGATCTTCGCAGCGACACCGTTACCCAACCGACCGCCGAGATGCTCGACGCGATGGCCAGTGCGGCCACCGGTGACGACGTCTATGGCGAGGATCCGACGGTCAATCGTCTGGAAGCCGAACTGGCAAAAAGGCTGGGTTTTGCCGCTGCTTTGTTTGTGCCGACAGGCACCATGAGCAACCTGCTGGGCCTGATGGCTCATTGCGAGCGTGGTGAGGAATACATCGTCGGCCAGCAGGCGCACACGTATAAGTACGAAGGTGGCGGCGCGGCGGTGCTCGGTTCGATCCAGCCGCAACCGCTGGAAGTGCAGGCCGACGGCTCGCTGGACCTGGCGCAGGTTGCCGCCGCGATCAAACCGGACGACTTCCATTTCGCCCGTACACGGCTGCTGGCGCTGGAAAACACCATGCAGGGCAAAGTCCTGCCGCTGGAGTATCTCGCGCGGGCGCGCAGCTTTACTCGTGAATATGGGTTGCAGCTGCACCTTGATGGCGCTCGGCTCTACAACGCAGCCGTCAAGTTGGGTGTTGATGCTAGCGAGATCACTCAGCACTTCGATTCGGTCTCGGTCTGCTTGTCCAAAGGCCTGGGTGCACCGATCGGTTCGGTGTTGTGCGGCTCGGCAGAGTTGATCGGCAAGGCTCGCCGCCTGCGCAAAATGGTCGGTGGCGGCATGCGCCAGGCAGGTCTTTTGGCGGCGGCGGGGCTCTATGCGCTGGACAACAACGTTCAGCGTTTGGCCGACGATCACGCCAACGCGCAATTTCTGGCCGACGGACTGCAAAAGGCCGGTTACCGAGTCGAACCGGTGCAGACCAACATGGTTTACGTGCAGATGGGCGACAAGGCCGAGGCGATCAAGGCCTTTGCGGCCGAGCGTGGCATTAAATTGAGTGCTGCCGGACGGCTGCGGATGGTCACGCACATGGACGTCAGCCGCGCTCAAATCGAGCAGGTCGTCGCGACATTCGTCGAGTTTTCACGCAACTGACAGCGTTAGCCGTCCAATTGACCGTTTCTATCGTATAAACACGCTGTACCCCGCGCGCTGGGCCGATATAATGCGGCCCTTTGCCGTCGCTTCGTCTGTTGACGTTTCGCACAGGCCTTTGGCCGCAGCCTCCGTGGAAGAACCTAATGAAAAGCGCAGAAATCCGTGAAGCCTTCCTTCGCTTCTTCGAAGAGCAAGGCCACACCCGTGTAGCCTCCAGCTCTTTGATTCCGGGCAACGACCCAACCCTGCTGTTCACTAACGCGGGGATGAACCAGTTCAAGGACTGCTTCCTGGGCCAGGAAAAACGTGCGTACACCCGTGCGACCAGCAGCCAGAAATGCGTGCGTGCCGGTGGCAAGAACAGTGACCTGGAAAACGTCGGTTATACCGCTCGTCACCACACGTTTTTTGAAATGCTCGGTAACTTCAGCTTCGGTGACTATTTCAAGCACGATGCGATTACCTTCGCCTGGACGTTTCTGACCGGTGTCCTGAAGCTGCCCAAGGAAAAACTCTGGGTCACTGTCTACGCCTCGGACGACGAAGCGTATGACATCTGGACCCAGCAAATCGGTGTGCCAGCCGAGCGCATGATCCGTATCGGCGACAACAAAGGCGCGCCTTACGCGTCCGACAACTTCTGGACCATGGGCGATACCGGCCCATGCGGCCCATGCACCGAGATTTTCTACGATCACGGCGACCACATCTGGGGCGGCCCACCGGGCTCGCCGGAAGAAGACGGCGACCGTTACATCGAGATCTGGAACAACGTGTTCATGCAGTTCAACCGCACCGCCGATGGCGTGTTGCATCCGTTGCCAGCGCCGTCGGTGGATACCGGAATGGGCCTGGAGCGGATCAGTGCGGTGATGCAGCACGTCAACTCCAACTATGACATCGACCTGTTCAAGAACCTGCTGAGCGCATCGGCCGAGGCAATCGGCTGCGAAAATGGCGATCAGTCTTCGCTGAAAGTTGTGTCCGACCACATCCGTTCGTGCGGTTTCCTGATTGCTGACGGCGTGCTGCCGTCCAACGAAGGCCGTGGCTACGTGCTGCGCCGGATCATTCGTCGCGCGTGCCGCCATGGCAACAAGCTGGGCGCGACCGGCAGCTTCTTCTACAAAATCGTCGCGGCGCTGGTCGCCGAGATGGGCGAAGCTTTCCCTGAACTCAGGAAGCAGCAGAGCAACATCGAACGCGTGCTCAAGGCCGAAGAAGAGCAGTTCTCCAAGACTTTGGAGCATGGCCTGAAGATTCTCGAGCAGGACCTGCTGGAACTCAAAGGCACTGTGGTGCCGGGCGACGTGGTGTTCAAACTCTACGACACCTACGGTTTCCCGATGGACCTGACTGCGGACATCGCCCGCGAACGCAACCTGACCGTCGACGAAGCCGGTTTCGAGCGTGAGATGGAAGCCCAGCGTGTTCGCGCGCGTTCGGCCAGCTCGTTCGGTCTGGACTACAACACGCTGGTCAAGGTTGACGTGGCCACTGAGTTCACCGGCTACAAGGCCACCAGTGGTTCGGCGAAAATTGTCGCCCTCTATAAAGAAGGCCAGTCGGTCGACGTATTGAGTGAAGGCGAAGAAGGCGTGGTCGTTCTCGATCAGACGCCGTTCTACGCTGAGTCCGGCGGCCAGATCGGCGATTGCGGTTATCTGCAATCGAGCAACGGCCGTTTCGACGTGCGTGACACCACCAAGACCGGCGGCGCGTTCCTGCACCACGGCGTGTTGGCATCGGGTAGCCTGACCATCGGCTCGCCGGTTGAAACCCACGTTGAAGCCGACGTGCGCCATGCGACCTCGCTGAACCACTCGGCGACTCACTTGCTGCACGCCGCGTTGCGTCAGGTGCTGGGCGATCACGTCCAGCAGAAAGGCTCGCTGGTCGACAGTCAGCGCCTGCGCTTTGACTTCAGCCACTTCGAAGCCATCAAGCCTGAGCAACTGAAAGCCCTGGAAGACATCGTCAACGCCGAGATTCGCAAGAACTCCGCCGTTGAAACCGAAGAAACCGACATCGAAACCGCCAAACAAAAAGGCGCCATGGCGCTGTTTGGCGAGAAGTACGGCGACAACGTGCGCGTGCTGAGCATGGGCGGTGATTTCTCCGTCGAGCTGTGCGGTGGCATCCACGCCAACCGTACCGGCGACATCGGCCTGCTGAAAATCATCAGCGAAGGCGGTGTGGCCTCTGGTGTGCGTCGTATCGAGGCAGTCACCGGTGCCGCGGCACTGGCTTACTTGAACGCTGCAGAAGAACAACTCAAGGAAGCGGCCAACCTGGTCAAGGGCAGCCGCGACAACCTGATCGACAAGCTGTCGGCTGTGCTGGAGCGCAACCGTCTGCTGGAGAAGCAACTCGAGCAGTTGCAGGCCAAGGCGGCCAGTGCGGCGGGCGACGATCTGTCGGCTTCCGCGCTGGACGTCAAAGGCGTGAAAGTGCTGGCCGTGCGTCTGGACGGTCAGGACGGCAAGGCGCTGCTGGCGCTGGTCGATCAGCTGAAAAACAAACTCGGCCGCGCAGTGATCCTGCTCGGCAGTGTCCATGAGGAAAAGGTCGTTCTGGTTGCAGGCGTAACCAAAGACCTGACTGGCCAACTCAAAGCCGGTGATTTGATGAAGCAAGCCGCTGCGGCAGTGGGCGGGAAGGGCGGTGGTCGTCCAGACATGGCGCAAGGCGGTGGTACTGACGCTGGCGCACTGGATGCGGCACTGGCCCTGACTGTTCCATTTGTAGAGCAGGGTTTATAAGGCAGAGTGTCCGGCCCGCAGTCTAGTGGCGGACCGATGCGCTGTTTGAGTGATTATTTGGGCGCCCTTCATGGGCAGAGGCGGCTTTGAAATGGCTTTGATCGTACAGAAATTTGGAGGCACCTCAGTCGGCACTGTCGAGAGAATCGAGCAGGTCGCCGACAAGGTTAAGAAATTCCGCGATGCCGGCGACGACCTGGTGGTTGTCCTGTCGGCAATGAGCGGCGAAACCAACCGTCTGATCGATCTGGCCAAGCAAATCAGTGGCGACGGCCAACCGGTTCCGCGTGAGCTGGATGTGATCGTTTCCACGGGCGAGCAGGTGACGATTGCACTGTTGGCCATGGCGCTGATCAAGCGCGGCGTGCCAGCGGTGTCGTACACCGGCAACCAGGTGCGGATTCTGACGGACAGCGCGCACAATAAAGCGCGTATCTTGCAGATTGATGACCAGAAGATTCGCGGTGATCTGAAGGCAGGTCGTGTGGTGGTTGTCGCCGGTTTCCAGGGCGTCGACGAGCACGGCAACATCACTACCCTCGGTCGTGGCGGTTCCGACACCACCGGCGTGGCGCTGGCAGCAGCCTTGAAGGCTGACGAATGCCAGATCTACACCGATGTCGATGGCGTCTACACCACCGACCCGCGTGTGGTGTCCGTGGCCCAGCGCCTGGACAAGATTACCTTTGAAGAGATGCTGGAAATGGCCAGCCTCGGTTCCAAGGTGTTGCAGATCCGTGCGGTGGAATTCGCCGGCAAGTACAACGTTCCGCTGCGCGTACTGCACAGCTTCAAGGAGGGTCCGGGCACCCTCATTACTATTGATGAAGAGGAAACCATGGAACAGCCGATCATTTCCGGCATCGCTTTCAATCGCGATGAAGCCAAGCTGACCATCCGTGGCGTGCCAGACACCCCGGGCGTTGCATTCAAGATTCTCGGCCCGATCAGTGCCGCGAACATCGAAGTCGACATGATCGTGCAGAACGTTGCGCACGATAACACCACCGACTTCACCTTCACCGTGCACCGCAATGACTTCCAGGCCGCACAAACCGTGCTGGAAAACACCGCTCGTGAGATCGGTGCCCGTGAAGTGGTGGGTGACATCAAGATCGCCAAGGTCTCGATCGTCGGCGTCGGCATGCGTTCCCACGCAGGCGTGGCCAGCCGCATGTTCGAATCCCTGGCGAAGGAAAGCATCAACATCCAGATGATCTCGACGTCGGAGATCAAAGTCTCCGTTGTGATCGAAGAGAAGTATCTGGAACTGGCTGTGCGCGCTCTGCACACGGCTTTCGAACTGGACGCACCGGCCCGAACGGGCGAGTGATGCGTTTGCCAAAGGGCGCGGTCTGACCGCGCCCTTTGTCTTTTTTGAATAGCGCGACCCAGGAACTGTTCTTTTGCTCGCGCTGGTCAATACTCAGGCATGTAGGGCTGCGATCGTTCCGGTTGTAGGTCGAGTGCCTTTTTTTTGCAGACTGTTGTCCCTGAAATGAAATGCGTGAGGAGAAAGGTATGCTGATTCTGACTCGTCGGTGCGCAGAAAGCCTGATTATTGGTGATGGCGAAATCACCGTGACCGTGCTCGGCGTCAAAGGAAATCAAGTGCGTATTGGCGTTAACGCACCCAAAGAGGTTGCTGTTCACCGTGAGGAAATCTACTTGCGGATCAAGAAAGAGAAGGACGACGAACCAAGCCATTAATTTTTATCGTTTTTTATGTTTGCAAACGGGGAAGAAGCTGGTTAATATACGCCCCGTGTTGCGGAGAGCTGGCCGAGTGGCCGAAGGCGCTCCCCTGCTAAGGGAGTACACCTCAAAAGGGTGTCGGGGGTTCGAATCCCCCGTTCTCCGCCATTATTTGCGTAGTACGTTGTAATCTAGCTTTTTCGGTAAGTGTTTGAAATTACTAGAAAAAGTGCTTTACATAGAGATTAGACGGCCTATAATGCGCGGCAACAAATGCACTCGTAGCTCAGCTGGATAGAGTACTCGGCTACGAACCGAGCGGTCACAGGTTCGAATCCTGTCGAGTGCACCATTTAAGAGTTGTTTGCAGCAATGTGAATGACTTGGCTCCAACCAGTTGTGATCTGGTATAAAAACACAAATGCACTCGTAGCTCAGCTGGATAGAGTACTCGGCTACGAACCGAGCGGTCACAGGTTCGAATCCTGTCGAGTGCACCAAACACCAAAAAGCCCGCGTTTAACGCGGGCTTTTTGCCGTCCGGGATTTGGCTTTTCCCTTGGTACATCCTTTCTCATCGAACTCGACGTGTGCGCTACGACCTCGCTTGATGTCGTAGCGGTAGCTCGTTGCTGAATTGCGAATACTGATCTTGTCCGGCTTGCCCAGAGCGCTCTCGACGTCCTGTTGTGTCATGCCGGCGACTATCCGTTGATTGATGATTGCTTCACGACGCTCCTTGGCAGTCATCAAATTTCCACACTTGTCCTCGGACTGGCCGACAACGGTTGGTTCCTTCCTTTTGATTTTCGTTGCGGGTGCTTCCCGGGTGTCAGCCTCCGGCATGAGCGCTACCGGGTTGCCGAGCATGAAGGTGCGCACATCCTGCCGAGAGAAGCTCTCACCCTCCGTGCAACTCAACGTAGTGAAGGTGACGTGACCGTCGGGGGCTTCGCAGCGGTGAATGGCGGTTGCATGCAACCGGGGCGAAAGGCAGAGCAGGGCAAACAACAAAAAATAAACAGCAATCGATGGCATCAAACGTCCTCCATGACGGTCCATGTCAGGGTAGCCGCTACATTTTTCGACGGGGGTGTGTTTTCTTTTCAGAATGAGTCGTCGCAGTTGGAGGGATCAGGACTGCACTCAGCTTTGTCTTGCAACCGCTTGTTTCAGCCACGATTTTTTAACGTTTAAAACCGTCGGGCGGTGTATCATTGCGCCCGTCAGCCCCGCCGGGGCTTGTGGAATACCTCCATGGACTTACCCAGTAGTTACTCAGTATCCCGTTTTTCCAATCATGAATTGACTGATTGATCCTTCCGGCGTGCCCCGCTGCTGGGAGTGGAGTTCGCCTATGTCTGAAGTTGAAGTAAAGAAAACGCAGGAAAGCTTGCAGGACCGCCTCGCTCAAGTCGTTGAGCTGCTGCAACGCCAGCGGGTGGTCGAAGACCTGACTCATCGCCAGGAAGGTCCGCATCACGAACGGGTCGAGAACCTGGTTCACCGGCAAAACCTCGTCGAGCTGCAACGCAAGCTTGATGATCTGCACTCCGCCGACGTTGCCTACATCCTTGAAGCTTTGCCGCTCGACGATCGTCTGACGCTCTGGCAATTGGTCAAGGCTGATCGCGACGGCGACATCCTCCTCGAAGTATCCGACTCGGTTCGTGAAACCCTGATCGCCGACATGGACGATCACGAGCTCCTGGCTGCGGCCAAGGACATGGACGCCGACGAACTTGCTGACCTGGCTTCCGAGCTGCCGCGAGACGTCGTCCACGAGCTGATGGAAACCCTCGATGGTCAACAGCGTGAGCGCGTCCGCTCCGCGTTGTCCTATGACGAGGAGCAGGTCGGTGCGCTGATGGACTTCGAGATGGTGACCATCCGTGAGGATGTCAGTCTCGAAGTCGTTCTGCGTTACCTGCGTCGTCTCAAGGAGTTGCCGGGCCACACCGACAAACTGTTTGTGGTCGACTACGACGGCGTGCTCAAGGGCGTGCTGCCGATCAAACGTTTGCTGGTTAACGACCCGGAAAAACAGGTTTCGGAAGTCATGGCCAGCGACCCGGTGAGTTTTCACCCGGACGAGGACGCTTACGACGCCGCTCAGGCCTTCGAACGTTACGACTTGATCTCGGCGCCTGTGGTCGACAAGAACGGCAAACTGATCGGCCGTCTGACCATCGATGAAATGGTCGACCTGATCCGTGAAGAGAGCGAAAACGAAGTGCTCAACATGGCGGGTCTGCGCGAAGAGGAAGACATTTTCGCCTCCGTCTGGAAATCCCTGCGTAACCGTTGGGCCTGGCTGGCGGTCAACCTGATCACCGCATTCATCGCATCCCGGGTGATCGGCCTGTTCGAAGGCTCCATCGAAAAACTGGTCGCGTTGGCGGCATTGATGCCGATCGTGGCCGGTATCGGTGGCAACTCGGGCAACCAGACCATCACCATGATCGTTCGAGCCATGGCGCTGGACCAGGTAAGCACCGGTAATACGTCACGACTGATGCGCAAAGAACTGGCCGTCGGTTTGATCAATGGCCTGGTCTGGGGCGGCGTGATTGGTGTCGTGGCCTATCTGCTTTATGGCAGTTGGTCCTTGGGTGTGGTGATGACCGCCGCCATGACACTTAACCTGTTGCTTGCGGCGTTGATGGGCGTTTTGATTCCGATGACCCTGGCGCGGCTTGGGCGCGACCCTGCAATGGGTGCCAGTGTGATGATCACCGCCATGACCGACAGTGGCGGGTTCTTTATCTTCTTGGGGTTGGCGACGATTTTCCTGCTCTGACTTGCCTGTTCTCGAAAACCCGCCAACCGGCGGGTTTTTTATTGCCAGATTTCAGGCAAAAAAAAGCCAGCGATTATGCTGGCTTGAGCTTTCGGGTTGAATCAGGAAGCGTCTGCGGCCATTTCGGCATCATGGGCAATCAGCGAAACAAGTGCATTTTGCTGACGGTGGGAGAGTTGGCGGAAGCGTTGCAGCAGTTCACGTTCGTGCAATGACAGCTCCGGGCTGTCCAGGCGCATGCTCAATTCTTCGCCCAGTGCACCTTCCTGAATAAGACTCTGCTCAAGGCGCGCAATGATTTCGGAGTTCATGCTGCGATGATGATTGCGAGCCACCTCGGCAATGCGTTCACGCATTCCGTCTGGCAGACGTACGACGAACTTGTCAGCCGTACGGCTGGAATAAATTGCCTGTTTCAATGGGCGCATATATTTAACCGGTTAGTTCAGGGGAGCGGTTCTCGGGATTGGCCGCAGGATGTCTGATAGGACAAGCTCTCTGACCAAATGTTCAACCTGAATTGATAGAGGCTCGCATCATGCCTCAAAGCAGCCAGATCATTGGCGTCAATTCTGTGACAAATATTGAGCCGGGTAAAGGCTTTATGCCAGCACCATTATCAGAAATGCGGACTGGTTTGAAAACTTTGCCCCACGCCCGTATTGCTGACTGTGTTCTCTGTCCGTCAGGTGATGCCCGTAGACGCCTGAAGGTGCATGCTATGTGGATTCGATCCTTGGTCCTTACCTTATACAGGATAGTGGCAAATGGCCGATTTACTAGGGGTAGACCCGCAATGGGGGACGATTCAGGATGGATGGCAGGTTGATTTACTTGATGGGGCCTTCCGGATCCGGCAAGGACAGCCTCATCGAAGCGGCTCGACAACCCTTACGCTCAATGGGTGGCGAAGTGGTGCGACGTGTCATTACACGCTCTGCCGAATCCGTGGGCGAAGACGCCATCGGAGTCTCCCGCGAGGAGTTTGCGCAACGCCGAGACAAGGGTGACTTCGCGCTGTCGTGGCACGCCAATGGCCTGGATTACGGCATTCCAGTCCAGATCGACGACTGGCTGAAGGACGGCCGTCATGTATTGGTCAACGGCTCTCGTGGCCACCTTGCGCAGGCGCTACAGCGTTATCCCGCGCTGCTGCCGGTGCTGTTGACGGTCAAGGACGAAGTGTTGCGCGAGCGCCTGCTGCGACGTGGTCGTGAGAGCGTAGAGGAAATTGAAGCGAGATTGCGCCGTAACGGGCTATTTACGGCTGACGATTCACTCGGCGACACACAAATCCATCAACTCGACAACTCTGGCGAGCTTGCCGTCACCGTTGAAAATCTTCTGAATTTGCTGAAGCTCAGCGTAAAACCGGATCGAACTTGATTTTGCGCCCGACGATCAGCGCCAGCAGGAACAGCGCGCCGAAAACGCCGCAAGCAATCAGGGGCAGGGTGGCGACCGCATCCGGAACCAATGACAAATGAACAATGCCGCTCAGTAAGGCAAGGATCAATAATCCTGCGGCTGATTTGGACATGCTGTGCTCCTGATAGGGTGATTCAAAATACCAAGCGTTCCGAAGACTGCGACACCAGCGGGTAATTGTGCTGACTTGCATCCTGCCCAACAAAGCTGCGCTGATCGTTCATGACGGCCAGTTGGGGGGCTTTTTGCAGCTGCAGGTAATGGGGCATCCGTTGCGCCACCTGCACAGCGTCATTCTCGGGGGCAAAATGTGAACCGAGCAGAACGGTGAGGGCGATCGCATTCGAGAGTAAAAGAACGCTGTTCATGAGGCTGACCTCGGTTGTTCGTGAGAACAGCTAAAGCAGCCCGCGTGCCAAGAGTCTAACGGCTATTAAATCCTTTAAAAACAAAGAATTAACTTATTGTTCAAAGAGGCTGTCATTGCAAATTGCAATGATGGCATTTTGCGAGGATGCAATTTGCACGGTAAATTAAGCCACGGGGGCCAAGGGCGTCTGCCTACACTTAAAAAGCCCTACGGACGACATGACAAAAGCAGGCCTGCCCGTTAACATGCACGCCGTCCATTGCACCGCATTGCTTGCGGGCGACTTGTGTCTCAGTAGCTCAATTGGATAGAGCATCCCCCTCCTAAGGGGAAGGTTGGCAGTTCGAACCTGCCCTGGGACACCATCTGATTTTTCAGCATCGCGCTGTAGAAAAAAGCCTCGCCGGAGAAACCCTCCAGCGGGGCTTTTTTGTGCCCGATCCCCCGACGACCTACATGGCAAGTCCGTCATTGCTGTGCCTTACTCCTCGTACCACTCAGGGAGCGAAGCGATGCGACGCAGAGGTGCACATTTCTGGTTATGGACCAACACCCGGCTACCTCTCCACATTCATGAAGAAGTGCTCAGCGACGGTGTGCAGGTCGAAGTGCAGGCGCGGGTCAGCCATGAGGGCATCACCCAGGTGTTCATTGGTATTTACGCGGACAGTGGCTGGGCAATTTGCGAGGAATTTCACGACAGGACGGTGGGTGAATATTACTGCTTGGCGTTGAAGTGGGGCGCTCAGCGGGCGAGAGAACTGGTGGCGGACACTCAGGCGTTTGTCGCACCGCATCGGGTACAGTTGACGTTGGCGACGGTGATCACCGATGAACCGACGCTGGCGCTGCGGCGGATGGAAATGACGGATCGGGAGCGTTTGAAGATCCGCTCTGAAGACGCCTGGTCGGAATACCTTGCTGCCAAGTCGGCGATGCTTGAGTTGATGCGCGCCACCAAAGTCGATCCCGCGGTCTGGGCGGACCACAAGGAGCGACTGCGGCAGGCGATTGATCGGCGCGTCTGTGTGCAACGCGCCTATTTGCGCTGACTCATTTACCGATCGGTAAACTCGAAGAACGCCGCAATGCCTCGATGGTTTCGATCAGGTTGATGACGACGGTGTTGATGTCCCGCAGCACGCTGACCAGGTCCACGGCCACCGGTTGCAGCCTGAGCTTGCCAGTACGGACCCGCGCGACATCCCGCAGATCATCGATGATCCGGGCCTGGCTGTTGACGGCATCGCAGATCGTGTTGACGGCCTTAGTAGCGGGCGCCAGCGACTTGGTCACCGGCAGGCGCCGCAGCAGTTCTGCGTTGAGCTGAAGGTTCAGCGGATGCTTGAGCTCGTGGAACATGGCCGCAAAGAACTCATCCTTGAGTTAGCGGGTCTCGGCCAGCTCCTGGCTCTGCTCTTCATGCTGAGGTTTGTGCCCGGTCAGGTCCCGGTCAGGTCCCGGGCGATTTTCATGTAGCCGTGCCGGTTGTCGCCGCTGAGCAGGGTCACCTCGCCGCTGCAATAGCAGCGGCTGCCATCCTTGCGCAGGTGCCAGCGTTCGTCTTCGCTGCGGCCATGGGTGCGGACGGCCAGCAATTCGTTTTCAGGCAGACCGGAGGCGCGATCTTCGGCAGAGAAGATGAAGTCGTAATAAGCGCCTTCGGCCTCGGCCTTGCTGTAGCCGAAAATCAGCTCGGCGCCTTTGTTCCAACTGGTGATCAGCCCTTGTTCGTCGAGGGTGATGATTGCGTAATCGCGGGTGCTTTCGGCCACCAGACGCATGCGTTCTTCGCCCAGGCGCAGTTCTTCTTCGGCCGCCCGGCGTTTGGTGATGTCGATGAAAGTCAGCACCGTGCCGTCGATATGATCTTCGCTGGAACGGTAGGGCAGCAGGCGGGCGATGTACCAGCGGTTGTCGGTGCTGCTGACCTCACGCTCGATCATGTTCAATGACTCGAACACCAATGTCGCGTCACCTGCCAGGTCTTCGTAGTGCAAGCGATGGGTGATGTCGAGCAACGAGCGGCCGGTATCCACCGGCAACATGCTGAAGATGTCAGTGGCACGCGGCGTGAACCATTTGATCCGCATGCTGCGGTCAACGAATACCGTGGCAATGTCGGTCGAGGCGATCAGGTTGGTCAGGTAGTCGTTGATCTTGTCGGTTTCTTCAACGTTGGTTTTCAGCTCGTAGTTGACCGTCAGCAACTCTTCGTTGATCGACTGCAGTTCTTCCTTGCTGGTTTCCAGCTCTTCGGTGGCCGAGCGCAGCTCTTCGTTGATCGCCTGCATTTCTTCGTTGGAAGCCTTGAGTTCTTCGCTGGAGACTTCCGATTGTTCGAGGGTGTCCTGCAAGTGCAACTTGGTGCGTTGCAGTTCGCGCTCAAGGTTGGACAGCACCTGGCTTTCGGTTTGCAGCAGGGTGGTGGCGGCCAGTTCGGAAGGATCGACTTCGGCCTCTTCGAAAATCACCAGGACGAACTCGCCGTCCGACTCATCGTCCTTATAAGGCTGCGCGATCAGGTCGACCTTGTAACGCCGATTGTCACGGCTGATCGGCACTGCGCGGGATTTCACAATCAAACCGCTCTGCTGGACCTGAAACAGCGTGGTGCGGATTTCCAGGCGCAATTCCGGAAGGATCAGCGTCAGCAGGTTGCACGACAACTCCCCGCCCACATGGCGCAGGAAACGCCCGGCGCTTTCGCTCATGTGCAGGATGTCGGCGTTGGCATCGACAATCATGCTCGGTGGTGCGGCGCGTTCGAGGGCGCGCTGATGGATGTCGGCGAAGGACAACTTGCGCTGTACCGCGTTTTGCGGTGCCTTGCGGGAGATATTGGTGCGTACGTAACCACCCCGCGGCATGGTCGGGGTGCGTCGGCTGTTGGCTGTACCGGTCTTGGCGCGGAAGATCCGGTTGCGTTTATCTACCGGGGCGAACAGCTCGTGGCAAGCGTCCGCGCTCTCGGACGACCCCAGGAACAGGAAGCCACCCGGGCGCAGCGCAAAGTGGAACATCTGCAGGATTTCACGTTGCACTTCGCGATCCAGATAGATCAGCAGGTTGCGGCAAACGATCAGATCAATCTGCGAGAAGGGCGGGTCGGATAACAGACTGTGTTTGGCAAACAGGACCTTTTCGCGGATCTCCTTGCGAATCCGGTAGTGATCGTCTTCCTTGGCGAAGTAATGACGCAGGCGCGTCGGCGGCACATCGGTCACGATTGCTTGCGGGTACAGACCGGCTCGCCCGATGCTGATGGCGCGTTCGTCGATGTCGGTGGCGAACAATTGCAACGAGGCTTTACTGGCGTCCAGTTGCAGTTGCAGTTGATCGTTGAGCAACATCGCCAGGCTGTAGGCTTCTTCGCCCGTGGAGCAGCCGGCCGACCAGACGCGGATTTCTTCTTTCTCGGGCTGCGCTGACACGGCGGCACTCACCAGCTGTGGCAGCACGTCCCGTTCCAGGGCTTCGAACGCCTCGCGATCGCGGAAGAAGTTGGTCACGCCAATCAGCATGTCGCCCAGCAGGGCTTTGGTTTCTTCGGGATTGTTTTGCAGGTAGCGGAAATAGGCCCCCAGGTCGGGTTGGGCCGTAACCAGCATCCGGCGCTCGATCCGCCGCAACACGGTCGCGCGTTTGTAGTGCTTGAAGTCATGCCCGGTGCCGGCGCGCAACTGAATCAGGATGTCGTGGAGCATTTGTTCGGCGAGCGCCGCGTCACGCTCGGACACGGAAGCGAAGGTTCGCAGTTCCGGGTCGTTGGCAGTGGGCAGGCTGATTTCCTGCGAGTTTTGCCACAGTTCCAGCAGCTTTTGCGGCATCTCCACCACCGGCAACACCAGATCGACATTGCCGGTCTCGATGGCAGCGCGGGGCATGCCGTCGAACTCGGCATCTTCCGGCGCCTGGGCCATGGTGATGCCACCGTGTTCCTTGATGCGCGACAAGCCTACCGCGCCATCGGAGCCGCTGCCCGACAGCACCAGGCAGAAGGCGCGCTCGCGATGGACTTCGGCCAGGTCGCGAAAGAACAGATCGATCGAGGCGTGCCGCCCCTCGCGCGGGTCGTTGTTGCTGACCTCAAGCACACCGTCATTCATCTTCAGTCGCTGGGCCGGTGAGATGACGTAGACGTGGTTTTTCTCGATGGCCACAGTCTCGGTGACCTGCAGGACCGGCATCGCGGTCGATTCCTGGATGATTTTGTCAGCGATGCTCTGGTGATCGGGCGACAGATGAAGAATGATCACGAAGGCCATGCCGTTGTCGTGCGGCATGTTTTCGAAAAGCAATTTGATGGCTTGCAGCCCACCCGCCGACGCGCCAATGCCGACCACCGGGAAGTCCAGGGTGCTGGGGCTCAGGGCCTTTCGCTCAGGATCCATGGCCGACGGTGGGGAAGTGGTGGTCATGACTTCAGCCTTTATCGGCGACGGGGCGGAGTTGAGTTCAAGAGGAGGTAAACGCACTCCAATGAAGCAGGATAATCCCGTTTTTCAATAACGCCTTCAAATATTTAGAGGCACTTGTGAGGCGGGATTCTCAAGGGAACGGCACTACTGGCCGATAACCCGAACGGTCATGGTCTTCTTCTCAAATTGCCTGGAAATCTTCGATGCTGTCGTATCACCAAAAGAGTTTTCTGATCGTCGATGATTTCTCGGATTTCCGCAGTTCCGTCAGGTCCATGCTGCGTGAACTGGGGGTCAAGGACGTCGACACCGCGGATACCGGTGAGCAGGCGCTGCGCATGTGTTCGCAGAAGGCCTACGATTTCATCCTGCAGGATTTTCACCTCGGCGACGGCAAGAAAAACGGTCAGCAAGTCCTCGAAGACTTGATGATCGAGAAGCTGATCAGCCATGAAAGTGTGTTCGTCATGGTCACCGCCGAAACGAGTCAGGCCATGGTGCTCAGCGCGCTGGAACACGAGCCCGACGCTTACCTGACCAAGCCGTTCAACCGATCCGGCCTGGCCCAGCGCCTGGAGCGTCTGGAGCAACGCAAGAACCTGCTCAAGCCGATCCTGCAAGCGCTTGATCGTGGCAAACCGCTCGAAGTGCTCAATGCCTGCATCGAGCTGTGCAAGAAGGACATCCGTTATTCGCCGCTGTGCCTGCGTTATCGCGCGGACGCCTTGCGCGACCTGAATCAGAACGAAGCGCTGGAACGCCTCTACGACAGCATCATTGCCGATCGTCCCTTGCCGTGGGCGTTTGCCGGGCTGGGCAAATTGCTGTTCAAGCGCGGCCAAGTCAGCCAGGCCAAAGGCATTTACGAAAAAGCCCTGAAAGTGTTTCCGATGATGCCGGCGCTGTATGACGGCATGGCCGACGTGCTGGTGGTCGAAGGGGACACCAAAGGCGCGCAGAAAGTATTGGAAGAGGCCATTCGCCTGTCGCCATTAGCCGTGCGCCGCCAAGCGTTGCTGGGCAAACTGGCGATGGCCAACGAAGATTTCGACACGGCCTCCAAGGCCTATCGCCAAGCCGTTTCCCAAGGCGCTCAATCGCGCTTCAAGGATGCCGAAAGCAACCTGGGCCTGGCCCACGCGTTGATAAGCAAAGGCAGCGAAAAAGGTCTGGATACCCGCACCCGACTGGAGATCAACACGACCCTCAGTCTGGTGGCCAAGGAAAACCCCAGCGATCCCGGCCTGCAGATTCGTGCGCGACTGATGAAAGCCACCAGCCTGCTGCTCAACGACGCAGAAACCGCCGAGAAGCTCACCGAGCAGGCGATGATGCGCCTTGATGGCATGGAGCAGTTCATGAGCGCCGAAGCGGCGCTGCTAGTGGCCAAGCAGCTGCAAATGCTCGGGCAGGCGAGCGCCGGCGCGTCGATGTTGAAAAACTGCGCGGAAATCTACGGTGACGATCCGGCGGTGATGCAAGGCATCGCCAAACTGACCGATGACCCGACGATTCTCAGCCAGAGCAACGCGGCCTCCGAACTCAACCGTCAAGGTGTGCAGGTGTACAAGACCGGCAACCTGGCGGAAGCCCGGGCGGTGTTTCGCAAGGCCCTGCACATGCAACCGAAGAACATCAGTATCGCGCTGAACATGGCGCAGTCGCTGCTGCACGGCGCGGACACCAGCGTACCTTCGGCCGAACTGGATGAATGCCGAGCCTGCCTGAAACTGGTCGGCATGATGCCCGACACCGACGCGCGTTATCCGCGCTACCAGAAACTGAAAATCAAGGCGTTCAGCGGATGAGCCAAGACAACTCTGCACTGGATTTTTCCACGGTGATTGCCTCTACCGTGCACGACATGAAGAACTCCTTGGCCATGCTGATGCAGGCCCACAGCCATTGGCTGGCGCGCTTGCCTGATCCCGAACGGCACAGCCCGGAGCAGGGCGTCATCGAGTACGAGTTCGCTCACCTCAACGGCATGCTGGTGCAGTTGCTGGGGCTGTACAAATTGGGCGTCAATCAGATGCCGTTGCAGCCGGCCTACCATGATCTGGATGACTTCCTCGAAGCGCAGTTGGCTTGTCATCAAGAGGTATTCGCCAGTCGTGGGATTGTCGCGACTTATGAAGTCGACCCGTTGAGCCCCCTGGGTTTCTTCGACCGCGAGCTGGTGGCCTCGGTGCTGGCCAACACCATCACCAACGCCATTCGTTACGCCCGCCAGTCGCTGTTGATCAGCGTCAGCGATGAGGACGGCCAACTGGTGCTGACCATCAACGACGATGGCGACGGCTATCCAGCCCAGATGATCGAGCTTCAGGCGGACTACGTGCAGGGCATTAACTACAGCAGTAGCAGCACCGGTCTGGGCCTGTACTTCGCCGGACGGATCGCCGCGCTGCACCAGCGCGATGGCGTGGGCGGGCGCACCAAAATCAGCAACGGCGGCCCGTTGGGCGGCGGTCTGTTCAGCCTTTATCTGCCCTGACGTTCTTTTTGTGTGGCGTTGCTTGATATTCCGAACAGGCGGAGCCTATTTTGTACGGGTCGCCGTTCGCGGCTCGCACAATTACAAAGGATTGCGTCATGACAACCGATGGCCATCGCTCACTCGCACAGCGATTGACGGGCATTGATGAGATTGAATGTGTCACGCCGGATTTAAATGGCGTGCCTCGCGGCAAAGTAATGACCGCCGAGGGGTTTCTCGAAGGACGGCGTTTGCAGATGGCGCGGGGTGTGCTGCTGCAATGCATCATGGGCGGATATCCGCCAGCACGTTTTTACGGCAGCGATGATGGCGACCTGGCGCTGGTGCCTGACCCTGCGCACATCCACCGCTTGCCCTGGAGCGATCAACCGCGGGCATTGGCCATTTGCGACGCCGATGAACTGACCGGTGAGAGCTCTAAGCTGTCGACCCGTGGTCAACTCAAGGCTGTCATCGCGCGTTACGCGGCCTTGGGCCTGGCGCCAGTGGTGGCGACCGAGCTGGAATTCTTCGTGTTCGCGCCCAATCCCGATCCAACGCAGCCGTTCCAGCCGCCACTGGGCCTGGACGGTCGGCGCGAAGAAGGGCATTCGGCGTTCAGTGTCAGTTCCAATAATGGCTTGCGGCCGTTCTTCAGTGATGTCTATGCCTGCATGGCGGCCCTGGGTTTGCCCCGTGACACCTTCATGCACGAAATGGGCGTCAGCCAGTTCGAGATCAACTTGCTGCACGGCGATCCGTTGCTGTTGGCCGACCAGACATTCCTGTTCAAACACCTGCTTAAAGAAGTCGCGCTCAAGCACGGCCTGACCGTGGTCTGCATGGCCAAGCCGCTGGCGCACACGCCGGGCAGTTCGATGCACATTCACCAGAGCATCGTCGAGATCGCCAGCGGGCGGAACGTGTTCAGCGACGAGGCCGGTCAGCCGACCGCGATCTTCCGCCATTTCATTGGGGGCCAGCAGGCCGGCATGGCGGATCTCACCGCGCTGTTTGCGCCGAACGTGAATTCCTATCAGCGCTTGTGCCATCCGTTTGCCTCGCCGAATAATGCCTGCTGGTCCCACGACAATCGGGCCGCCGGATTGCGCATTCCGGCCAGTTCGCCGGCCGCTCGTCGGGTCGAGAACCGCTTGCCGGGGGCCGATGCAAATCCGTATCTGGCGATCGCCGCCAGCCTTGCCGCCGGTTTGTATGGCATCGAAAACGAACTGGAGCCGAGCGAGGCGATCCAGGGTGAGTTCGAAGTCCCGGATAATCTTTCGTTGCCGTGTACCTTGCATGCCGCTCTTGAACGTCTGAAACGTAGCCAATTGGCGAAGGAACTGTTTGGCAAGGAGTTCATCGAAGGCTACGTCGCTTCGAAGACCATGGAGTTGACCAGCTTCTTTGATGAAATTACTCCCTGGGAGCGCCGTGTGCTGGCGGCCCAGGCCTGACGACCTGTCGTCTTCGGGCTATCTTTTCGGATAGCCCGTTTCTCACCGCAAGGAGCCGCTCGGAACGCCGATGCGCCAAATCTGGAAACCTTTTCGAGCGCTTTATTTTGCCTCGCTGATGATGTTGATCGGCTCAGGCTTGCTGAGTACGTACCTGGGCTTGCGCCTGGCGGCGGATAACGTCGACAGCTTGTGGGTCGGTGCGTTGATGGCGGCCAACTATTTTGGCCTGGTACTGGGCGGCAAGATCGGTCACCGACTGATCGCCCGGGTCGGGCATATTCGCGCCTATTCGGCCTGCGCCGGGATTGTCGGCGCGGCAGTGCTGGGCCATGGCCTGGTCGACTGGCTGCCGGCCTGGATATTCCTGCGGGTGATCGTCGGCCTCGGCATGATGTGCCAGTACATGGTCATCGAGAGCTGGCTCAATGAGCAGGCCGAAGCGTCGCAGCGCGGCACGGTGTTCAGCGGTTACATGATCGCTTCCTATCTGGGGCTGGTGCTGGGTCAGCTGATTCTGGTCATGCACCCCGCCCTGGGCCTGGAACTGCTGATGCTGGTCGCCCTGTGCTTTGCGCTGTGCCTGGTGCCGGTGGCCCTCACACGTCGCATTCACCCGGCACCGCTGCATCCCGCGCCGATGGAGCCGCGCTTCTTCATCAAACGGGTGCCGCAGTCGTTGAGTACGGTGCTGGGAGCGGGGCTGATTATTGGCTCCTTCTACGGTCTGGCGCCGCTGTATGCCTCGCAGCAAGGGTTGTCCACCGAGCAGGTCGGTCTGTTCATGGGTAGCTGTATTTTTGCCGGGCTGCTGGTGCAGTGGCCGCTGGGCTGGCTGTCCGACCGTTATGACCGGGCGTTGTTGATACGTTGCTTTGCGGTGGTCCTGGCCTTGACCGCGTTGCCGCTGGCAATCATGCAACAGGTACCGCTGGAGGTTCTGTTTGTCGCCGGGTTCTTTTGTTCGCTGGTGATGTTCTGCCTGTATCCGCTGGCGGTGGCGTTCTCCAATGACCACGTCGAAGGTGATCGTCGCGTGTCCCTGACCGCGATGTTGCTGGTGACCTACGGCGTTGGCGCCAGTATCGGGCCGTTGGTGGCCGGTGTCCTGATGAAACTGTTTGGCAGCCACATGCTGTATGCCTTCTTCAGTTTCTTCGCGTTGGTGCTGGTGTGGCGGATCCGCCCGAAAGCGGTCACCAACCTGCATCAGGTCGACGATGCACCGCTGCATCACGTGGCCATGCCGGACAGCATGTCGAGTTCGCCACTGGTGGCGTGCCTTGACCCGAGGGTCGATGAGCAGGTGGTGCAGGATCAGATGCAAAACCCGATCAACCCAGAACCTGAACCAGAACCAGAACCAGAACCCGACACCGATCCACCACCCGAAGACCCGAATGCGGGTCGCGAGCAAAGCTTTACCGAAGCCAGGCCTTAAGCCGGCGCATAAAAAAACGGGCAGTCACCGCAAGGGACTGCCCGTTTTTTGTTGAAGCGTTGTATCAGATGTCGTCTTTGTCGAAGCGGCGCGCTTCACGCTGAAGCTGATAGACGAACCGTTCGACCTGGCGCTGCACCAGTCCGCTCATGTTGTGGAAGCGGATGCCGGCGAAGGTGGTGGAGATTCTTTCTTCAAAGTGCAGGTAACGCAACTCCACCGGCGCGGTCATGCTGCCGAACGGCAGATCGGCGATAAAGCGGTCGTAGACCTGACCCAGTTGCAGCCTAGGGGTGATGTCACCTTCAAAGCGCAGCTTGCAGCCGGTGGCGGAAATGTCGAGCAGCTTGCCGCTGATCGGGAACTTGAGCTTTTCACCGCCCAGTTCGACATCGACCAGTTGCGCCAGCTTCAACGCAGCCCGGAAGGCATTGCGGCGCTGGTGGTAGACCACTTCATCGGGGAGGGTGCCACGGTAGCAGCGACCGCCGCCGGACTCGTCGATGGTCAGCGGGCCGTTGCTTTCCCACGCAATGCGCACGCCGTCGTGGAAGCCTTCAACCCGAAACGATTCGCCGGCCAGCAGATAACGCTCGCCATCACGAGGCACCATCTCGTCCAGGGCAATCATGTTGCCGTCACGGTCGACGTCCACCAGATAGCTCTGGAAGCGCTGGTTGCGTTCGTGGAACGTGATGATCAGCGGGTCATGGCTCTCTTGCAGCTGCCGCAGGTTACCGGCGATCTCCATCGGCGTGGATAGCACCTTGGGTGGCTGCGGAGCATCTTCCGCGTTTAAGGCATTGAACACGGTTCATCATTCTCCAGACAAAATATGACTGCGACTTGCCAGCATACTGCCAGCATGTGAGGCGTCTTGATAGAGCGTGCTCATTAACAGGCTCAAGCCTGACTAAGCGGGCGCGGCTTCGCTAGCATGGAGGTTGATCCGCGTGCATCGTAAAGCGCTGGCGGTTCGCCGCCGGTGAGGATTTTCAGCTGATTGGCCGTGGCGGCCTGCTGGACCAGGATCGACTGGCCATTGTTGACGTTGGCCGCCTGGCATTGAGCCAGCAGATCGGTCAGTTTGTCGCTCTGTTCCAGCAATTGATCGCCGATGCTCGACTGGCTGGCAAGTTGCTCCAGGCCGTTGCGATTGGTCGGCAGATTCAGGCTGGCGAGGATTTCACTGCGCTTGCGGCCATGCTGTTCCAGCAGAATGATCATTGCCTGTTTCTGCGCCAGGATATCCTCGAGCAGCGGCATGTCGCGACCGTGCAAAGCGATGGATTCGGTTTGCAGTAACTCCAGCAAGTATTGTGCTGGAGCAAAGTCGTCGGTGATCAGTTGCAGTAAATTAGTGTCGTGCATGGCTGGCCTTGGGGTTTAAGCGTCCAAAAGCCTGGCGCAGGCCGTGGCCTAGCGCTGGGCTTCGAAGTTGAGCAGTTTGCTGGCTACACGGTTGCTGTCGACTTTATAGCTGCCATCGGCAATCGCTGCTTTCAACTCGGCCACACGGGCGTTGTCGACGGCAGGCTGATCGCGCAGCTTGTCAGTGACCTTCTGCAACTGTTGAGCCTCATTGCTGAGGTGTACCGATTCCCCGCTTTTAGCGGTACTGGCCTGTTCGGCCGGGGTATTCAGCGTCGCGGATTTGCCGGTTTCGGCAGTTTCCTTCGCGGTGCTGGTACGCGTACTACCGGTAAGTGACGAGGAGCTGTTCAAACGGCTGAAATCGATGACCATGATAAAAACCTCTGGGTATTTGGACGCTTGCCATGTTTTCGGCTCTCCCTGCGAAAACTTTAGGCCCATTTATCAATGAGCTTGCATGCGCCAGCGCTAGTCCTGCCTGCGGCACAGTTTAGGGAACAGCCGGGCGGCGCGCCATCTCTTCACCAACAGATCGCTCTACATGGCCACTTCCACCTGGCCGGGCGCTGTGACTTGCGCCTTGATGACCCGCTGGGAGTTGAGGTTTTTCACACGAATCTGTTCACGCAGGCCGCCGTTGGACAGGGCTTCGCCCGGCATACGCACACTGAGCGTACCACTGCGGGCGGTAATCACCACCTGATCGCCCTTGCTGATGACTTCCGCCTGTTCGAGATGAACCAGCGTCAGCACCTGATTGGCGACCGTTGGTCGGGTAAGTTTCTGCCCGACGGCCTGATCCATGGAGGTGAAATAACCCTGGTTGATCAGGCTGATATCCCGCTCGCGCAACATGACGTCGCCGGGCTCGATGACCCCTGCGCGTTTAAGCGGGCGCGTGGTCGTGACAACGTCTCGAAACAGGCGGACTTGAGCGGGCACGAAGACTGTCCAGGGGGCCGTACTGTCGCAACGAACCTTGACCGTCACCCGCCCGATCGGGGTCGCCGGGCTCTCCAGGGTGGCTGTCAATTCCTTGTCGCACATGGGCATGCGCAGTCGCGGATCGAGCTGGTTGACCTCGATTTCATAGCGGCCTTCCGTTTGACTGGTCGCCAAATAGTCCTCTACGGTGAATTCAAGAAAGCCCTGAGTGACGCCGATAAGCATGTCAGGCAAGGTAACCGCGTCAGCAAAGGCAGGGCTGCCAGCGTTGAACAGGCAAACGGCCGACATCGCGCAAAGCAATTTGCGGGAAGTTGATGTCAGGCGTCGGAAAAATGTCGGTTCTGTGTTCATAAGAGTTAAAAAGCAAGCGCCGTGCCGTTTAGCAATGAATGTGCGTCGCAACACACTTAAGCGTTGGTGTAGGAGTCTGTGCATGGCTGGTGTAATGGATGCGGTAAACCAGCGCACGCAACTGGTTGGGCAGAATCGCCTTGAGCTGTTGTTGTTCCGTCTCGACGGCCAGCAGCTGTATGGGATCAACGTGTTCAAGGTTCGGGAAGTGCTGCAATGCCCCAAACTGACCCTGATGCCCAAGTCCAGTCCTGTCGTGTGCGGTGTGGCAAATATCCGGGGGGCGACCATTCCGATTCTTGATCTGGCAATGGCGACCGGCTCCGGCGCACTTAAAGATCAGAGCAATCCCTTCGTAATCATCACGGAGTACAACACCAAGACCCAGGGTTTCCTGGTGCGATCGGTGGAGCGCATCGTCAACATGAATTGGGAGGAGATTCATCCGCCACCCAAGGGCACGGGACGCGATCATTACCTGACGGCTGTGACTCGGGTCGACAATCAGTTAGTCGAAATCATCGACGTCGAAAAAGTGCTGGCGGAAGTGGCGCCGACACCGGAAGCGATTTCGGTCGGCGTGGTGGATGTCGAAACCCAGCACAAGGCGTTGTCGTTGCGGGTATTGACGGTCGATGACTCGTCGGTGGCGCGCAAGCAGGTGAGCCGTTGCCTGCAGACGGTCGGCGTCGAAGTGGTGGCGTTGAACGACGGCAGGCAAGCGCTGGATTACTTGCGCAAGCTGGTCGATGAGGGCAAGAAGCCGGAAGAAGAGTTCCTGATGATGATTTCCGACATCGAGATGCCGGAAATGGACGGGTACACCCTGACGGCCGAGATCCGCAACGACCCGCGCATGCAAAAGCTTCATATCATCCTGCATACTTCGTTGTCGGGTGTATTCAATCAGGCAATGGTCAAGAAGGTCGGTGCGGATGACTTCCTTGCCAAATTCCGTCCTGATGACCTGGCATCCCGGGTAGTCGACCGGATCAAAGCAGCAGATATCAGCTAGGGGCCTTTTGCCCCTGGTGGTTAACACGATTTAAGAGGCGGCATCTTTGTCTACGGGTAATTTGGATTTCGAACAGTTCCGGGTATTCCTGGAAAAAGCCTGTGGCATTTTGCTCGGTGAAAACAAGCAGTACCTGGTCTCGAGCCGTCTCAACAAACTGATGGAGCAGCAAGGCATCAAGTCCCTGGGTGAGCTGGTTCAGCGCATCCAGACCCAGCCGCGCAGCGGTTTGCGCGAGATGGTGGTGGATGCCATGACCACCAACGAAACCCTGTGGTTTCGTGACACCTATCCGTTTGAAGTGTTGAAGAACAAGGTGCTGCCCGAAGCGATCAAGGCAGCCCCCGGCCAGCGTCTGCGGATCTGGTCGGCGGCGTGTTCGTCGGGTCAGGAACCGTATTCGCTGTCGATGTCCATCGATGAGTTCGAGCGCGTCAACATGGGCCAGCTGAAGATGGGGGCGCAGATTGTGGCCACCGACTTGTCCGGCACCATGCTGACCAACTGCAAGACCGGCGAGTACGACAGCCTGGCCATCGGCCGTGGTCTGTCGCCCGAGCGCCTTCAGCGTTACTTCGACCCGAAGGGGCCGGGACGCTGGGCCATCAAGGCGCCGATCAAGAGCCGCGTGGAGTTTCGCTCGTTCAATCTGCTGGACAGCTATGCGGCCCTGGGCAAGTTCGACATCGTGTTCTGCCGCAACGTGCTGATCTACTTCTCCGCCGAGGTGAAGAAAGACATCCTGTTGCGCATTCACAGCACGCTCAAGCCGGGCGGTTATCTGTTCCTCGGCGCCTCCGAAGCGCTGAACGGTTTGCCGGATCATTACCAGATGGTCCAGTGCAGCCCGGGGATCATTTACCAGGCGAAGTGATTGGTTGGCGTCATCAAAAAACGGGAGCCCTCAGAGGCTCCCGTTTTTTTTGTGCCTGTAATTATCTCTAAAAATCACCACACCCCTGTGGGAGCGGGCTTGCCCGCGATAGCGTCGTATCAGTCGACATCAACGCAACCTGTGACACCGCCATCGCGGGCAAGCCCGCTCCCACAGGGGCAGTTGTTGTTCTGACGATTGGTGATAAGCGGCAGAAAAGCGGCAGGCGGCGGTAATCGGTTGCCGCTTTTCTGGCATTGCCGCCTTGCCACTGCCGGCAAAGCCCCGGTTTCCGGGCTTTTTTGAATTGGCACGCCGCTTGCTATGTCTCTGTTACGAAAAATCAGGTCACCCGAAGGTTTCCCGACATGAGCATCAGCTTCGATAAAGCGCTCGGTATTCACGAACAAGCCCTGGGTTTCCGCGCTCAGCGTGCCGAAGTCCTGGCCAACAACATCGCCAACGCCGACACCCCGAACTACAAGGCTCGGGACCTGGAATTCTCCAAAGTGCTTGCCGCACAGAACGAGAAAACCAAGGGCGGCACTTTTGCCTTGAACATGACCAACAACCGTCATATCGAAGCCGAAGGCCTGGGCAATGGCGACGAGTCGCTGATGTATCGCACGCCGATGCAGCCGTCGATCGACCAGAACACCGTGGACGCCCAACTGGAACAGTCGAACTACGCGGAAAACGCCGTCGGCTTCCAGGCCAGCTTCACCCTGCTCAACAGCAAATTCAAAGGGCTGGTATCAGCCCTGCGCGGAGAGTAATTCATGTCTCTATCCAGTGTTTTCAACATTGCCGGTAGCGGCATGAGTGCCCAGACCACTCGCTTGAACACCGTGGCCTCGAACATCGCCAACGCCGAAACCGTCTCCTCGAGCATCGACCAGACCTATCGCGCCCGTCACCCGGTGTTCGCCACCATGTTCCAGGGCGGTCAGAGCGGCGGCAGCGATTCGCTGTTCCAGAACCAGGACGCCGCCGGTCAAGGCGTGCAAGTGCTGGGCGTGGTCGAAGACCAGAGCAACCTTGACGCGCGTTACGAGCCGAACCATCCGGCCGCCGATGCCAAGGGCTACGTCTACTACCCGAACGTCAACGTCGTCGAAGAAATGGCCGACATGATTTCCGCCAGTCGTTCATTCCAGACCAACGCCGAAATGATGAACACCGCCAAAACCATGATGCAGAAGGTCCTGACCCTCGGTCAGTGATAAGGGGCGACTCAGATGAGTGTTACCGATACCACCAGCGGCGTGAGCATCAAGGACGTCTTGGCCAATTCTTCGGTCAAAAAAAACACCAGCGCTGACGGCCTGACGGCAGCGACTAACAGCGCCACTGGCAAGAAGGCGTTGGGCAAGGATGCGTTCCTGCAATTGCTGGTCACCCAGCTGAAGAACCAGAACCCGCTTGAGCCGCAGGACAACGGTGAATTCGTGGCTCAACTGGCACAGTTCAGTAGCCTGGAAGGCATCACCACGCTGAACACGACGGTCAGCGGCATTGCCGGCAACTACAACTCCTCGCAAGCGCTACAAGCGTCTTCGCTGGTGGGCCGCTCGGTGGTCGCGCAGACCGACACGGCGGTCGTTGATACCTCCAAGAGTTTCAACGGCACGGCCGTGGTACCGGCATCGGTGGATCCGGTCATGGTCAAGATCACCGACGCCGATGGCAAAGTTGTGCGCACCCTCAATCTGGGCAGCCAGAAAGCCGGCAGCGCCAGTTTCATCTGGGACGGCAAGAACGATGCGGGCGAAGTGGCCAAGGCAGGCACGTACAAATTCGCCGCCACCGCGACTTACGACAGCAAGGCGACCTCGCTGGTTACTTACCTGCCGGCCACCGTCAACAGCGTGACCATCAGCCAGACCGGCGGTGAGTTGATGCTGAACCTGGCAGGCCTGGGCAGCGTTGCCCTGTCCAAAGTACAAACCATTGGTATATAGAGCCGACTAACACGGCACAAAGGAGTGGAATATGTCTTTCAATATCGGCCTTAGCGGTCTCTATGCAGCCAACAAACAACTGGACGTGACCGGCAACAACATCGCCAACGTCGCGACCACCGGTTTCAAATCGTCCCGTGCAGAATTCGAAGACGTGTACTCGGCCACTCGCCTGGGTACCGGCAGCAAGACCATCGGCAACGGCGTGCGCCTGGCCAACGTTTCCCAGCAGTTCGGCCAGGGCGACGTGAACAACACCGGCAACGTGCTGGACATGGGTATCCAGGGCAACGGTTTCTTCATCCTCAGCGACAACGGTTCCCTGAGCTACACCCGTGCCGGTGCGTTCAAGACTGACGCTGAAAACTACGTCGTCGACAACAACGGCAACCGCTTGCAGGGTTATGGCGTTGATGCCAACGGCAAGATCATCAACGGTGTGCTGACTGACCTGAAAATCGACACCTCGAGCCTGGCGCCACATGCCACGACCCGTATCGATCAGACGATGAACCTGAACTCGTCGGACCCACTGCCAACAGTCACTCCGTTCAACGTCAAAGACCTCAATAGCTACAACAAAACCATTTCCACCCCTGTGTACGACACCCAAGGTAACGAGCACAGGATGGATCAGTACTACGTGAAAAATGTGGCGTCCAACTCCTGGACTGTTTACACCTACATGGATGGCCGTAGTCCATCGGATCCTACCGCGAATCCTCCGACCGCCCTCACTGCCGACATCACCTTCAACCCTGATGGCAGCATCAAGACGCTGACGGCAGGTGCAGGCTGGACGGTAAACGGCACTACCTTGACCATGGCAGGCTGGAAGCCGGGCGTGCTGGTCAACGCTAACGCCAACCCGCCAACCTGGGCCCTGAACGGCTCGGACGCAGCCGCGGGCGGTATTGCGTTCGACATGACCAAAACCACCTCGTACGCTTCGCCTACCGCGCGGACTGCGCAGTACCAGGACGGCTACGCCACTGGCCAGATCTCCAGCCTGACCATCGACGAAACTGGTGTGATGACCGCCAACTTCAGCAACCAGCAAACCAAGGCCATCGGCCAGGTTGCGGTCGCCAGCTTCGCCAACGAGCAAGGTCTGCAGCCAATCGGTGGTACCCGCTGGAAAGAAACCTTCGCCTCCGGCGTGGCTGGTGTCGATGCACCGAAAACCGGTACGCTGGGTTCGGTGGTGTCCAACTCCCTGGAAGAGTCCAACGTCAACCTGACCAACGAACTGGTTGAGTTGATCAAGGCGCAGAGCAACTACCAGGCAAACGCCAAGACCATCTCCACCCAGAGCACCATCATGCAGACCATCATTCAGATGACCTGATGTGATTCGCGGGCTCTACTGAAAAACCGGCGCCACACGGCGCCGGTTTTTTTATGCCCGTGAAAAAGCTTTCGTACCAATGAATACCGTTCGTCGGGCGGGTTGGTGCGCAATTTGCACTCTCGTCTGGCGCAGGTCGATACGCGTCAAAGTTTCATACGACTTGTTTGATACAGCCAGAACGCCAGTTCGGCGACATGGAAGCCCTGCAACACTCTAAGGATGGAACACCAGTGATGAGCCATAAAGCCGTCAGTGCGCCTGTCGTGGCGCTGCAACTGAAATCGGTATTGCGTCGCGGATTGATCGGCGCTGCGTTGTTTTCCGGCGTGATCAATATTCTGGCGCTGATCGGCCCGGTGTTCATGCTTGAAGTCTATGACCGGGTCATTCCCAGCCAAAGCATTCCGACCCTGGTCGCGCTGGGTTTGCTGGTACTTGGCGTATACGCGCTGTCCGGTCTGCTGGACATTGTTCGTTCCCGGGTCATGGTGCGCATCGCTTCCTCCCTGGACCTGACGCTGTCGTCAAAAGTGTTCAGCGTCATCTCCGGCGCCTCATTGAAAACCCCGATCACCGGCGACGCCTTGAAACCGGCGCAGGAGCTTGATCAGATCCGTGGCTTTATCGGCGGCCCCGGGCTGGTCGCGTTTTTCGACCTGCCATGGATGCCGGTCTATCTGGCGGTCTGCTTCTATATCCATCCGGCGTTTGGCTGGTTGACCACCGCGCTGATGATCATCCTCATCGCGTTGACGGTCATGACCGACCGCCAAACCCGTCAACTGATGCAAGCCTCGGCCGATGCGCTGAACAAGCGCAATCATCACGGCCAGCAATCGCACCAGAACGCCGAGGCGCTGGCGGCCATGGGCATGGTCGGCAATGCCTCGGCCATCTGGCAACACCACCACAGCACTTACACCACACTGCAACGGCGCTCCGTGGACATCGGCAGCTTCTTTGGCGGGATCTCCAAGAACCTGCGGCTGGCCGTGCAATCCGGTTCATTGGCCCTAGGGGCCTATCTGGTGATCAAGGGGGACTTGAGCGGCGGCACGATGGTCGCCGCTTCAATCATCGTCGCCCGCACGCTGGCGCCCGCCGAGCAAGTCATCGCCACCTGGCGCAGCCTGTTGGGCGCGCACATCGCCTGGAAGAAACTGCTGGAAGTCTTCAACCTGTTTCCCGATCAGCAGAACAAGACCGAATTGCCGGCTGCTCATCGCAGCCTGCACGTCGAAGGCATTTTCGCCGCACCTCCCGGCAGCCAGCGCCTGGCACTGCAAAACGTCAATTTCAGCGTGGCAGCGGGCACCGCGGTGGGCGTGGTGGGGCCGAGTGCCTCGGGCAAGTCTTCATTGGCGCGCGTGCTGGTCAATGCCTGGCGACCGGCTCGCGGGCATGTGCGACTCGACGGTGCGCCGCTTGATCTGTTGACGGATCAGGCGCGCGGCAAACTGATCGGTTACCTGCCACAGAGCGTCGGCCTGTTCACCGGCACCGTGGCTCAGAACATCGCACGGCTGGATCCTTCAGCGGCGGACAACGCGATTGTCGCCGCCGCCCAGCAGGCGGGTGTACACGAGCTGATTCTGCAATTGCCCCAGGGTTATGAAACCCAGGTCGGCGAGGGCGGCGTCAACCTGTCGGCCGGCCAGCGCCAGCGTGTTGCGCTGGCCCGAGCGTTGTTCGGCGAGCCGTTCCTGGTGGTGCTGGACGAACCCAATTCCAACCTCGACGCCGAGGGTGAACAAGCGCTGGCCAGGGCGATCCTTTCGATCAAGGCCCGAGGCGGCGTGGTCGTGGTAATTGCCCATCGCACCAACATTCTGTCGGTCATCGATCAGGTACTGATTCTGGAAAACGGCGCTCAGGTTGCCTTCGGACCCAGAGACGCCGTGCTCAGAAGACCTGCGCCCACGCCATCGCGGCCTGCCACCAATGTCGTTGAGCTGGGAGCGTCCAACTGATGCAAAACGATCAAGAAAGCACCCTGACCCATTCGCTGTCCCGTCATCTGCGGCTGGGCATGATTTCGCTGGTTGTGCTGCTGGGCGGTGGCCTGGCCTGGGCAATCTGCACCGACCTGTCCAGTGCGGTGATTGCTTCGGGCTCCCTCGCGGTAGAAGGCAGCGTCAAAAAGATTCAGCACCCAACCGGCGGCGTCGTGGCCGAGTTGCTGGTCAAGGAAGGGCAGCAGGTCGCGGCAGGTGATGTGCTGCTGCGCCTCGATGCCACATTGCCGGCGGCCAGTCAGGCGATTGTCAGCAAGTCTTTGAATCAGGCCTGGGCCCGTCAGGCTCGCCTGGAAGCCGAGCGCGACAATGCCAATGAAGTCACGGTGCCCAAAGAGTTGCTGATGCGCATGAGCGCTGACGAAGCACGGGCGGTGATGGCCAGCGAGCAGCAACTGTTCCTGGACCGTCGCGCGTCCCGCGAAGGGCAGAAGAAACAGCTGCGCGAACGGATTCGGCAACTCAACGACACCATTGTCGGCCATGACTTGCAGCAGCAATCCAAGACCGAAGAAATCGAGCTGATCGACAAGGAGTATCAAGCCGTCAAGAAGCTGTTCGACAAAGGCATGATGACCCTGGATCGAGTCAATGCGCTGGCTCGCGGCATGACCCGGTTGCGCGGCGAGCGCGGGCAGCTCATGGCCGCCATTGCCGAAGCCCGGGGGAAAATCGCCGAAACCGACCTGCAACGGTTGCAGGTCGACCAGACCTTTCGCAGCGAAGTCTCCGAGGAGCTACGCGACTTGCTGGCGCGCCAGGGTGAATTGGTCGAACGCGAAATCAGCGCCAAGGATCAGCTCAAACGCATCGATATCACCTCGCCTATAGCCGGCCGGGTGCAGCAATTGACGGTGCACACCGTGGGCGGGGTGATTTCCCCGGCGGAAGGCTTGATGCAGATCGTGCCGGCCGATGACGAGTTGTTGGTCGAGGCGAAGATCAGTTCCCAGGATATCGATCAGGTGTCTCTTGGCCAGGACGCCACGTTGCGCCTGAGCGCGTTCAATCGCAGCACCACGCCTGAATTGTCCGGCACGGTGGTTCGCCTTTCGGCGGATCTGATTCAGGACGAACGCACCGGTGTCGGCTTCTACCGTGCGGGTATAAGAATCCCCAAGAGTGAAATGGCAAAACTGCAAGAGCTGGCCCTGGTGCCGGGCATGCCCGTGGAATCGATGATCAAGACCGGCTCCCGTAGTGTCATGTCTTATCTGCTCAAACCGATCAGTGATCATGCTCAGCGCGCATTCCGGGAAGGATGATGCGCCGCTGAAGTGTTGTGTGTGGGCTACCGATTCATCAAACGGCAAGGAAGAAAAAATGGCAGTGATTAATGGAACATCGGGTACGGATACTCTGGTAGGCACCCAAGATGCGGATGAGCTCTACGGTTTTGCCGGGAATGATTCGCTGAGCGGAGGGGAAGGCAATGATCTGTTGGACGGAGGCACTGGTGCGGATGTTTTGAATGGCGGGAACGGGATGGATACCGTTTCCTTTGCAAACTCTGCATCAGGCGTGAACGTCAACCTGCAAACCGGCAAAGGCACGGGTGGTGATGCCGAAGGCGACAGCTATGCGTTCATCGAACGCGTGGTCGGTTCGGCGTTCAACGACAACCTGACGGCAGGCAACTCGAACCATGTGCTGGAAGGTGGTGCGGGCAATGATGTGTACAACATCAACCTCTACGTGGGCGGCAACGTGGTCGAACAGGCCGGCGGTGGCGATGACGAAGTGCGGACCCAACTCAACACCCAGGTGCTGGCCAACAACGTCGAGCGCCTGACGTTCGTCGGTACGGGTAACTTCACAGGCACGGGTAATGCTGGCGACAACATCATCACCGGCGGTGCGGGTAACGACGTGCTGCGTGGTGGCGGCGGCTCGGACCAGTTCATCGGTGGTGCAGGCACGGACACGGTGAGCTACACCGACAGCTTTAATGAAGTGCCGGTCACGATCAACACCAAAACCGGTACCAACCTCGGTGTTGCGGCAGGCGATAGCTACAGCGGTGTCGAGATTTTGCAGGGCAGCAACGGTAACGACACCTTCATCAGTGGCGCTGCCGCCGATTCGTTTGACGGTGCCAATGGCATCGACACCATCGACTATTCGGCCTCGAGCGCTGGCGTCAACATCAACCTGCAAACCGGCAAAGGCACGGGCGGTGATGCCGAAGGCGACAGCTATGCGTTCATCGAACGCGTGGTCGGTTCGGCGTTCAACGACAACCTGACGGCAGGCAACTCGAACCATGTGCTGGAAGGTGGTGCGGGCAATGATGTGTACAACATCAACCTCTACGTGGGCGGCAACGTGGTCGAACAGGCCGGCGGTGGCGATGACGAAGTGCGGACCCAGCTCAACACCCAGGTGCTGGCCAACAACGTCGAGCGCCTGACGTTCGTCGGTACGGGTAACTTCACAGGCACGGGTAATGCTGGTGACAACATCATCACCGGCGGTGCGGGTAACGACGTGCTGCGTGGTGGCGGCGGCTCGGACCAGTTCATCGGTGGTGCAGGCACGGACACGGTGAGCTACACCGACAGCTTTAATGAAGTGCCGGTCACGATCAACACCAAAACCGGTACCAACCTCGGTGTTGCGGCAGGCGATAGCTACAGCGGTGTCGAGATTATGCAGGGCAGCAACGGCAACGACACCTTCATCAGTGGCGCTGCCGCCGACTCGTTCGACGGTGCCAATGGCATCGACACCATCGACTATTCGGCCTCGAGCGCTGGCGTCAACATCAACCTGCAAACCGGCAAAGGCACGGGCGGTGATGCCGAAGGCGACAGCTATGCGTTCATCGAACGCGTGGTCGGTTCGGCGTTCAACGACAACCTGACGGCAGGCAACTCGAACCATGTGCTGGAAGGTGGTGCGGGCAATGATGTGTACAACATCAACCTCTACGTGGGCGGCAACGTGGTCGAACAGGCCGGCGGTGGCGATGACGAAGTGCGGACCCAGCTCAACACCCAGGTGCTGGCCAACAACGTCGAGCGCCTGACGTTCGTCGGTACGGGTAACTTCACAGGCACGGGTAATGCTGGTGACAACATCATCACCGGCGGTGCGGGTAACGACGTGCTGCGTGGTGGCGGCGGCTCGGACCAGTTCATCGGTGGTGCAGGCACGGACACGGTGAGCTACACCGACAGCTTTAATGAAGTGCCGGTCACGATCAACACCAAAACCGGTACCAACCTCGGTGTTGCGGCAGGCGATAGCTACAGCGGTGTCGAGATTTTGCAGGGCAGCAACGGCAACGATACCTTTATCAGTGGCGCTGTCGCCGACTCGTTCGACGGCTCCAGTGGTACTGACACCGTGGACTACTCCGATTCAGGCAGTGCGGTGGACGTGAACTTCCTGACGGCCAAAGGCCTGGGCGGCGATGCGCAGGGCGACAGCTACGCGAACATCGAACGTGTCATCGGCTCGGTGTTCAACGACACCCTGACGGGTTACAACCCGATTCAAACCCTTGAGGGCGGCGCTGGTAATGACGTCTACATCATCACCAACCAGGGCGCGACAGTGGTCGAGCAGGTTGGTGGCGGTGACGATGAAGTGCGTACCCAGCTCAACACCCAGGTGCTGGCCGACAACGTCGAACGCCTGACCTTCACCGGGACCGGTAACTTCACCGGCCGCGGCAATGCCACTGACAACATCATCACCGGCGGGGCAGGCAATGATGTTCTGTCGGGTGGCGACGGTGCGGATCAGCTCATCGGTGGTGCCGGTTATGACATCGTCAGTTATGCCGACAGCAACAACGTGTTGATGATCAGCACCAAGGCAGGTGTCGCGAGTACGGGGTTCGCCGCGGGTGACGTCTACAGCGGTATCGAGCAGATCAACGGGTCGAACTTCAACGATATCTTCGTTGGCGGTGCGGGCGCTGACCGATTCGATGGCGGCACGGGTGTCGACATTCTGAGTTTTGCCTATGAAAGCTCGGGCGTCACCGTCGATCTGAGTGCTCCGCTCGTCAGTGGTGTGGCCGCAGGCGACTTGTATACCGGCATCGAAGCGTTCCAGGGCTCCAATTACGCGGACACCTTTACCGGCAGCGCCTACGCAGTCGAAAGCTTTGTCGGCGGCGCGGGTGCTGACGTCTTGACCGGTGTGGGCCGCGGTGACGCTGCCTGGTACGTGAACAGCTCCGACGCGGTGCAGGTCAATCTGCTGACAGGCGTCGGCACGGGTGGCGATGCGCAAGGGGATGTCCTCAGCGGCATCGATAACCTGGTCGGTTCTGTCTTTGATGACACGCTGACCGGTAATGCCAACGCCAACATGCTGGAAGGTGGTGCCGGTAACGACACCCTTTACGGCGGTGACGGCAACGACATCCTGTACGGCGACAGTTTCACTGTATTGGGGGCGTTGTCGGTAACGTCCTCGGATGCCAACCAGGTCAACATCCTTCATGGTGGTAACGGTGATGATTACCTCATCGGTCCCAACCATGACGTCGGCTCGATCTATTACGGCGATGCCGGTAATGACAACATCACGGTGCTGTCGGGCGTTGCTGACGGAGGTGACGGCAACGACACCTTGATGGGGCTGGGACGCGGTTATGAACTGCGGGGTGGCGCAGGTGCCGACAAAATGTACCTGAGCGCCGCGGGTGATGCTTATGGTGGCGAGGGCAGCGATGCGTACTTCGTTTCCTCCAAAACCATGGTCGCTATCTTCGATGACGGCACCACCGGTGTGGATACCGTCACCCTGAAAAACATCCAGAGCCTGAGCGATGTCCGGGTGGTCAAGAACGACCTGGGCGCCTACATCTTCAATGCCGCCGACCTGCAAAGTGGCAACCTGGACTCCGGGGTTTTCCTGAAGGACTGGTATGCCGGGTCCAACACCATCGAGACGTTCATGACCAACAACGGAGACTCGTTCACCGTTCCGGTTTAAGCGTCGCAACGCGGCAGCATTCATCGAAAACTGATGGATATTGCGGCGGGCAAAACACAAACGGCGAAACCCTTATTCGGGCTTCGCCGTTTTTTTTGCCGCGACTTTCTGTAGGAGCTGTCGAGTGAAACGAGGCTGCGATCTTTTGATCTTAAAAGGAAGGCAAAAGAAAACCCCCGACAATCCAGAGGACTGATCGGGGGTTATCCAGGTAAGCGCCTTTCAGCGCTCACCGGCTCAGCTTATTGGCAAGCTTCGCAATCCGGCTCGTCGATGGCGCAAGCTTTCGGCACTGGAGCAGGGCCGGCAGGGGCTGCCAGGACCGAATCTTCACCATGGTTGCCGCCGCTGGAAACAGCGTTCAGCTTGCCGGTGTTGATGGTCGACTTCTCGGTGCTGGTCGCGGCCAGGGCACGGAGGTAGTAAGTGGTTTTCAGACCACGGTACCAGGCCATGCGGTAGGTCACGTCCAGCTTCTTGCCCGAAGCGCCAGCGATGTACAGGTTCAGCGACTGAGCCTGGTCGATCCACTTCTGGCGACGGCTTGCCGCGTCAACGATCCACTTGGTGTCCACTTCGAAGGCCGTCGCGTAGAGCTCTTTGAGTTCTTGCGGGATGCGCTCGATCTGCTGAACGGAACCGTCGTAGTACTTCAGGTCGTTGATCATGACCGAGTCCCACAGACCGCGAGCCTTCAGGTCGCGAACCAGGTACGGGTTGATCACGGTGAATTCGCCCGACAGGTTCGATTTCACGTAGAGGTTCTGGTAAGTCGGTTCGATCGACTGCGAGACGCCAGTGATGTTGGCGATGGTCGCGGTCGGTGCGATGGCCATGATGTTGGAGTTACGAATACCTTTCTGCACACGGGCACGAACCGGTGCCCAGTCCAGGGATTCGTTCAGGTCAACGTCGATGTACTTCTGGCCACGTTGCTCGATCAGGATCTGTTGCGAATCCAGCGGCAGGATACCTTTGGACCACAGCGAACCCTGGAACGTCTCGTAGGCGCCGCGTTCATCGGCCAGGTCGCAGGAAGCCTGGATCGCGTAGTAGCTGACAGCTTCCATCGACTTGTCGGCGAACTCGACGGCAGCGTCGGAACCGTAAGGAATGTGCTGCAGGTACAAAGCGTCCTGGAAGCCCATGATGCCCAGACCGACCGGACGGTGCTTGAAGTTGGAGTTCTTCGCTTGTGGCACCGAGTAGTAGTTGATGTCGATCACGTTATCGAGCATGCGAACGGCGGTGTTCACGGTGCGTTCCAGCTTGGCGGTGTCCAGCTTGCCGTTGACGATGTGGTTCGGCAGGTTGATCGAGCCCAGGTTGCAAACGGCGATCTCGTCCTTGTTGGTGTTCAAGGTGATCTCGGTGCACAGGTTCGAGCTGTGGACCACGCCCACGTGCTGCTGCGGGCTGCGCAGGTTGCACGGGTCTTTGAAGGTCAGCCATGGGTGGCCGGTTTCAAACAGCATGGACAGCATTTTGCGCCACAGGTCTTTGGCCTGGATGGTCTTGAACAGCTTGATCTTGCCTGGGTACTGGGACAGCGCTTCGTAGTACTCGTAACGTTCTTCGAAGGCTTTGCCGGTCAGGTCGTGCAGGTCCGGTACTTCGGATGGCGAGAACAGGGTCCACGGGCCGTCATCGAAGACGCGCTTCATGAACAGGTCAGGGATCCAGTTGGCGGTGTTCATGTCGTGGGTACGACGACGATCATCACCGGTGTTCTTGCGCAGTTCGATGAACTCTTCGATGTCCATGTGCCAGGTTTCCAGGTAGGCACAGACAGCGCCTTTGCGCTTGCCACCCTGGTTAACGGCGACGGCGGTGTCGTTCACTACTTTCAGGAACGGAACAACGCCCTGTGATTTGCCGTTGGTGCCCTTGATGTACGAACCCAGCGCACGAACCGGCGTCCAGTCGTTGCCCAGGCCGCCAGCAAATTTCGACAACATGGCGTTGTCGTGGATCGCGTGGTAAATGCCCGACAGGTCATCCGGCACGGTGGTCAGGTAGCAGCTGGACAGCTGTGGACGCAGGGTGCCGGCGTTGAACAGGGTCGGGGTCGACGACATGTAGTCGAAGGACGACAGCAGGTTGTAGAACTCGATCGCACGGTCTTCTTTCTGCTTCTCTTCGATCGCCAGGCCCATGGCCACGCGCATGAAGAAAATCTGCGGCAGTTCGAAGCGGATACCGTCCTTGTGGATGAAGTAACGGTCGTACAGGGTTTGCAGGCCCAGGTAGGTGAACTGCTGGTCGCGCTCGTGGTTGATCGCCTTGCCGAGTTTTTCCAGGTCAAAGGTGGCCAGGATCGGGTTCAGCAATTCGAATTCGATACCCTTGGCGATGTACGACGGCAGGGCCTTGGCGTACAGGTCGACCATTTCGTGGTGAGTGGCGCTTTCAGCGACTTCCAGGAAGCTCAGGCCTTCGGCACGCAGGGTGTCCATCAGCAGGCGGGCGGTCACGAACGAGTAGTTCGGCTCACGCTCGACCAGGGTACGGGCGGTCATCACCAGGGCGGTGTTGACGTCGGTCAGGGCCACGCCGTCGTACAGGTTTTTCAGGGTTTCGCGCTGGATCAGGTCGCCGTCGACTTCTTCCAGGCCTTCGCACGCTTCGGTGACGATGGTGTTCAGGCGACCCATGTCCAGAGGAGCAAAGGTGCCATCGGCGCGGGTGATGCGGATCGACGGGTGAGCGTTGACTGCTTCTTCGGCCGGTGCGTGGGCAGCGCGTTCTTTCGAACGACCGTCACGGTAGATCACGTAGTCGCGCGCAACTTTCTGCTCGCCGGCACGCATCAGGGCCAGTTCAACCTGGTCCTGGATTTCTTCGATGTGGATGGTGCCGCCCGAAGGCATGCGACGCTTGAAGGTTGCGGTGACTTGTTCGGTCAGGCGGGCAACGGTGTCATGGATTCGCGACGAGGCGGCAGCGGTGCCGCCCTCAACTGCGAGAAACGCTTTGGTGATCGCGACGGTGATTTTGTCGTCGGTGTAAGGAACGACAGTGCCGTTACGCTTGATCACGCGCAGTTGGCCAGGCGCGGTGGCGGACAGATCCGAAGTCGAATCAGCGGCCTGCGGCAAGGTGCCCTGCGGGTTCTCGCGAGTTGTGTCGGTTTGCATGGGGGGTTGTCTCCACATTCTCTATGTTTGTTTGGGCACCATCACGGTGCCCACCGTTCCGTCCTGAAGCACTACAACCGGCGGGGGGGCCGGGCATACCAACTTCGGGACAGATCAGGAAGGGGGCTGTTGGGCGCCGCTTCCATGCCGAAGTCTTTGGTGTCACGCCTTGGGCCTGAAACCGAATTCCGTTTTGGGTGGCAGTAATTGACTGCAACACCCGTACCGTTATCGCCGTTTCGGGCTCAAAAACAGTAGCCATCCGCACGCGCGGTTTGGTCTTTCGAAAATACGTTTGGTTCAACCGGAAAGAGGCAATAAAAGCGCTTGAAATCGGTATCCGGTTTGTGTTTGGTTTTTGGCGTAAAACCCTACATGTAGGGTTTTTTTCGCGCCGAGGTACAAGATAATGCGTTTTGGAGGGTGTTGCAACGTACTACCTGTGGATAAACCTGTGCGTAAATTGTGTGTGAAACAGGGAACAGGCGTGTAGGCCGCGACCTAGCTGGAGTCGACCGTTTTTCACTGATTTTCAGCGACCGAAAACAGTCATTCGGATTTTTAAGGGCGCGAACCCTATCACAAAAAACCGGGTTGTCCGAACGCATTTGCCGGCTTGTGTTCTCGGCGTTCGGCGTTTATACAATCGGCCAGTGTGTACGCTTTCTTATCCTCCCCATTCATTACAAAAAGACGGGCGGATCCTTCCTTTATTCGTGTTGTTGGCAAGCAGAGGTCACCGTGGAGCAAGAAGCCTGGCAGATATTGATTGTGGAGGACGACCAGCGACTGGCCGAACTGACCCGCGATTACCTGGAAGCCAATGGCCTGCGCGTATTGATCGAGGGCAATGGAGCCTTGGCCGCTGCTCGCATCATTAATGAAAAGCCGGACCTGGTGATCCTCGACCTGATGCTCCCCGGCGAAGATGGCCTGAGTATCTGCCGCAAGGTCCGTGACAAGTATGACGGCCCGATCCTGATGCTCACCGCCCGCACCGACGACACGGATCAGATTCTTGGCCTCGACCTGGGTGCTGACGATTACGTGTGCAAACCCGTGCGTCCACGCCTGCTGCTGGCGCGCATCCAGGCGTTGCTGCGCCGCAGTGAAGCCCCGGAAGTGGCCCCGGAAAAACAACGGCGCCTGCAGTTCGGTCCGCTGGTGGTGGACAACGCATTGCGCGAGGCCTGGCTGAATGACAACGGCATCGAACTGACCAGCGCCGAATTTGATCTGCTGTGGCTGCTGGTGGCCAACGCCGGGCGCATCCTGTCCCGGGAAGAGATTTTCACCGCGCTGCGCGGCATCGGCTATGACGGCCAGGACCGCTCCATCGACGTGCGCATCTCGCGCATTCGTCCGAAAATTGGCGACGATCCGGATCATCCACGACTGATCAAAACCATCCGCAGCAAAGGTTATCTGTTCGTTCCGGAAGCCTGCACCCTGTGAACTCAATCTTCCTGCGCATCTACGGCGGCATGTGCGCGGCGCTGATTCTGGTCGCGGTGCTCGGCGTACTGGCGTTGCACCTGCTCAATCAGGTGCGCAGCGAGCAATACCGTGAACGCCTGGCCCACGGCACTTTTTCGCTGATGGCCGACAACCTGAACCCGATGAACGAAACCGAGCGCCACCGAGCCTTGCTGGTGTGGGAACGATTGCTGGGTATTCCGTTGGCGCTGAAGACCTTTGCCCAGACCGACCTCGACCTGACGCAGCGCACCCGCGTGCTGCGCGGCCAGGCGCTGGTGGAACAGACCGGCCCGCACGCGGCAAGGGTTTATCGCTTGGTCAGTGACAAGGAGCAACTTGTTCTCACGGGCGAGGTGCAGCAGATCAGCGAGCAACTGGCGCGAGCGACTATTTACCTGTTGGCCGACGAACTGGTGCGCGTACCGGTGGCCGAACAGCCCAAGCGCCTGGCGCAATTGAAACAAGACAAGGGCTTCGGTTTCGACTTGCGGCTGGTCACCGTCGAGCAGGCGGACATGGACGAAGACCAGAGCCGCCGTGTCTCCGAAGGCGATACGGTGATGGCGCTGGGCAAGGGCGGCGACTCGATCCGGGTGTTTGCCGGCATGGTCGGTACGCCGTGGGTGCTGGAAATTGGCCCGTTGTATCAAATGAATCCGTATCCACCGGAATGGCTGGTGCTGATCGCGGCCCTCGGCTTGAGCCTGATCGGTTTGATCGTCTATTTATTGGTGCGACAACTTGAACGCCGCTTGCGTGGCCTCGAAGCCGCTGCCACGCGCATCGCCAAGGGCAGCCTGGAAACCCGCGTGCCGGCACGCGGCGCGGACTCGGTGGGGCGACTGGCCGCGGCGTTCAACGGCATGGCCGAGCACTTGCAGCAGTTGCTGGCGATCCAGCGTGAACTGGTGCGTGCGGTGTCCCATGAGTTGCGCACCCCGGTGGCGCGCCTGCGTTTTGGCCTGGAGATGATTGGCTCGGCCACCACGCCGCAGGCCCTGGAGAAATACCGCGAAGGCATGGATCACGACATCGAGGACCTGGACAAACTGGTGGACGAGATGCTGACTTACGCGCGGCTTGAGCAGGGCTCGCCGGCGCTGAATTTCCAGCGGATCGATCTGGATGCATTGGTCAATCAGGTGATCGAAGAGCTGGCACCGCTACGTGCCGACGTCTCGGTGCAGCGCGGGTTGTGCCTGTCCGCCGCCGATTGCGACGACGCCTGGGTCGAGGCCGAGCCGCGCTATTTGCACCGGGCGATCCAGAACCTGGTGAGCAACGCCATGCGCCATGCCTCGTCGCGGGTGACCGTCAGTTATCAGGTAGGGCAGCAGCGTTGCCGGGTGGACATCGAAGATGACGGGCCGGGTGTGCCGGAGTCGGCGTGGGAGAAAATCTTCACGCCGTTCCTGCGTCTTGATGACAGCCGCACCCGGGCGTCGGGCGGGCATGGGTTGGGGTTGTCGATCGTGCGGCGCATCATCCACTGGCATGACGGGCGGGCGTTGATCAGCAGGAGCAAGAGTCTGGGCGGGGCTTGCTTTAGCCTGAGTTGGCCGAGGAATCAGGAGAGGCGGTGAGATTGTAGGTGTCTGTGCTGGCCTAATCGCGGGCAAGCCCGGCTCCCACAGGATTTGTGGTGTTGCATAGATCCCTGTGGGAGCGGGCTTGCCCGCGATGAGGCCCTTCAATACACCGCAAATCCTCAGGCCTTGATACCGACCAGACTCAACAACTGCCCATCCACCACCCCAAACTGCGCCTCCAACTCTGTGCCATTGCGCCATTCGCTGGACAGATCAGTCAGCAATCGCAACCGCACTTCACCCGCCTCGCTCCATTCCAGCACCTCGGCATGTTCAAAATAAAACCGCTGCTGAACAATCGGATACAGCGCCTTGAACAAACTTTCCTTCACCGAAAACGTCAGCGTCACCAGCATCGCCAGCTGATCGCGAGGGCCCGCGGTCATGCGCTGCAACTCCGGCGGGGTGAGGATTTCCCCGGCCAGGCGCTCGGCCCGTTCAGGGTTGAGCAGGTTTTCCAGGTCCATTCCCAAGCCACGCCAATCAGCTTTCTTCGCCACAATCGCCGCGGCCCGACCGGTGCTGTGGGTGATGGAGCCGCTGATATGCGCAGGCCACACCGGCGCCCGGTCTTCACCGATGGCCGGGGTAAAACTCAGCCCGTCCAACTGTTGCAACGCTGCCCGGGCGCAAACCCGACCGGCCAGAAACTCGGCCTGACGCTTGGCGACTGAACGCTGAATGCTCGCCGGCGGCTCGATGGCGCTGCGCTGGAAGTCATCGCTGGCCAGTTGCGAGGTGTCGAAGTGCGTGCTCAACAGCACCGTGTCAGGCAGCACAAACGGCAGCGGCCAATGGGCATCGAGCGGGGTGCAGCAGACAGGTAGGGCGGGGGCGGGATTCATGACGGGCATTTTGCCGGGTTGCCATCAGGCTGGGTAGTGCAAAGGTTTGGATTGATCGTTCCTACGCTCTGCGTGGGAATGCATCCAGTGACGCTCTGCGTCACATCCGCGAGGGACGCAGAGCGTCCGGGGCTGCATTCCCACGCGGAGCGTGGGAACGATCACAGCCAAGCCGATTTGATTCAGCTCAGGTTCAGAGTGCGTTCAGGAGGAGTTCAGGGGTGGTTGCGTAACCTTGCCCCGTACCCAAAAAGCAAATAGCGCATGAGGAAACTCCCCAATGACTAACTTCAAAAAACTGCTTCTGGCTTTCACCGTCCTGGGCGCGAGCACCGCTGCTTTCGCCTCCGACGACAATTTCGCCAGCCTTACGCTTGGACAGACCAGCGACAAGATCAAAAAGTCCCACGCCCTGAACGACAACCTCAACAGCCCGAACGCCGACGGCGTGATCGGCAAGGACACCACATGGGGTGTGCGTCTGGGCCAGCAAAACAGCCAGGGCCGTTACTACGCCACTTACGACAACGTGTCGGGCTCGCACAATGGCATTAAACTGCGTCAGGAAAACCTGTTGGGCAGCTACGATCTGTTCTACCCGGTGGGCGGCAGCACCAAATTGTTCGGCGGTGCCACGGCCGGTCTGACCAAAATGACTCAGGAGTCCCCAGGCTTCAGCCGCGACAGCAATATCGGTTACGCCATCGGCGGCCAGGTTGGCGTGTTGCAGCAAGTGTCGCAAAACACCTCGGTCGAGATGGGTTACCGTTACCTGCGCAGCAACGCCAGCACCGAGATGAGCGAGCGCGGTGGCAGCAAACAGGGTTCGCTGGACCTGACCAGCAGCGCCCAGACGTACCTGTCGGCGAACTACGCTTTCTGATAAGCGCACCTCCTGTGGGAGCGGGCTTGCCCGCGATGGCGGCGGCACATTCACTATTGATATGTCAGGCAGATCGCCATCGCGGGCAAGCCCGCTCCCACAGGGTACTGCGGTGTGACTGAGAACTATGCTGCTGGAGATAACGATTTGCCTAGGAGAGCGTTATGAAACTGCTGGTCGTCGAAGATGAAGCGCTGTTGCGCCATCACCTGCAAACCCGCCTGACGGACAGCGGCCATGTGGTCGAGTCCGTGGCCAACGCCGAGGAGGCGCTGTACCAGACCGAGCAGTTCAACCACGACCTGGCGGTGATCGACCTCGGCCTGCCGGGCATGAGCGGGCTCGACCTGATCCGCCAACTGCGCTCGGGCGGCAAGACCTTCCCGATCCTGATCCTGACCGCGCGCGGCAACTGGCAGGACAAGGTCGAAGGCCTCGCCGCCGGTGCCGATGATTACGTGGTCAAGCCATTCCAGTTCGAGGAGCTCGACGCGCGCCTGAATGCCTTGCTGCGCCGCTCCAGCGGTTTCACCCAGTCGACCATCGTCGCCGGGCCGCTGCTGCTCGACCTCAATCGCAAACAGGCCTCCCTTGATGAGCAACCGCTGGCACTGACCGCGTACGAGTACCGAATCCTCGAGTACCTGATGCGGCATCACCAGCAAGTGGTGGCCAAGGACCGCTTGATGGAGCAGCTGTACCCGGACGACGACGAGCGCGATCCGAACGTCATCGAAGTGCTGGTCGGCCGCCTGCGCCGCAAACTCGAGGGCCCGGGCGGTTTCAAGCCGATCGACACCGTGCGTGGCCTCGGCTACCTGTTCAATGAGCGCTGCACTTGATTCGTTCTCTTCGTGTCCGGTTGATGCTTGCCGCCACGATCCTGGCGGTGCTGTTCATGCTGGCGTTGCTGCCAGCGATGCAGGGCGCGTTCAGCCTGGCGTTGCAGGATTCCATCGAGCAGCGCCTGGCATCGGACGTCACCACGCTGATCTCCGCGGCGCGGGTGGAAAACAACTCCCTGCAAATGCCGGCGCAGTTGCCCGATGAGCGCTTCAACCTGACCGACAGCCGCCTGGTCGGCTACATCTATGACCGCGAAGGTCACCTGGTGTGGCGCTCGAAAGCCACCCGCGAAGAGAAGATCAACTACAAACCGCGTTACGACGGACGCGGCAACGAATTCGCGCGTATTCGCGAGGCCGACGGTCAGGAATTCTTCGTCTATGACGTCGAAGTCAAACTGCTCGGCGGCAAAAGCGCGGCGTTCAGCATCGTCGCCCTGCAACCGGTGCGCGAATACGAAGTCACCCTTGAAGGCCTGCGCGAAAACCTCTACCTCGGTTTCGGCGCCGCATTGCTGGTGCTGCTGGCGCTGCTGTGGATCGGCCTGACCTGGGGGTTGCAGGCCTTGCGCCGACTCAGTCAGGAACTCGACGAAATCGAAAGCGGCGCCCGCGAAAGCCTCAGCGAACAACACCCACGCGAACTGCTGCGCCTGACCGGCTCCCTCAACCGCTTGCTGCACAGCGAACGCGAACAGCGCAGCCGCTACCGCGATTCCCTCGACGACCTGGCCCACAGCCTGAAAACCCCGCTGACCGTGCTGCAAGGCGTCAGTGAAGACATGGCCCAACGCCCGGAAAACCGCGATCAGGCCTGGGTGCTGCAAACCCAGATCGAACGCATGAGCCAGCAGATCGGCTATCAACTGCAACGCGCCAGCCTGCGCAAAAGCGGTCTGGTGCGCCACCAGGTGCGCCTGCAACCGGTGCTGCAAAGCCTGTGCGACACGCTGGACAAGGTCTACCGCGACAAACGCGTGCGCGTCGCTTTCGACCTGCCGGATCAGTGCTACGTGCCAATCGAGCAGGGCGCCTTGCTGGAAATGATGGGCAACCTGCTGGAAAACGCCTATCGCCTGTGCCTGAGCGAAGTGCGCATCAGCGTGCGCGAAACCCTGAGCGGCATTGAGTTGTGCGTTGAAGATGACGGGCCGGGTGTGCCGCCGGACCAGCGGGCGCGGATTCTGCAAAGGGGCGAGCGGCTGGACCGACAGCATCCGGGGCAGGGGATTGGGCTGGCGGTGGTGAAGGACATTATCGAGAGCTACAGCGCGAAGCTGACGCTCGGGGATTCGTCGATGGGCGGCGCGGCGTTCCGGATTCATTTTCCGGTGGTTTGACCACGCGTAACGATCGTTCCCACGCTCTGCGTGGGAATGCAGCCCGGGACGCTCCGCGTCCCTTTCCAGAGCTGGAACGCGGAGCGTCCCTTGAGGCATTCCCACGCGGACGGTTCGACGCCTCGACGTGGGAACGATCATAAAACGCGTTGTTTAAAAGTCATCTCCAGACACTTCATTCAGGCTACACATCCTTGCGCCGCTGCCTACGACTACGCCAGAATCCGCCGGCTTGTGCGCCTGGGGCGTGGGCTCTATCGTTTCCGGGTCGCTGACGAATCAGCGATCGGGTTTAGCGATCCGATCCCCTACACAGACGCAAAAGCGCCCAAGTTTGATTGCAGTTTCTAATGCCTGCAATTCGCGTAATGGTGGCTGTGCGTGGGAGACCTTCGAGGTCTACCCGGGGTTTCTGTGTCCCGGATCGCTAACCTGCGTACAGCCGCCACCTTTACTTGTTTAGCGATAGGTCGTGGTGGCTCAACCAATCACGGAGCTTCACATGTTCAAAATTACGCCCAACCCACCAGAAACCGACGACGTTTCCCCGTACGAAACCACCGACTCAAAAAAACTCAACGAAGCCGCCGACCGCGCCCTCGACTACTACCTCAAACCGGTCATTCCCAAAGACACTCCGCGCAAACCCAGCACGATCTACTTCGTCGGGCCCGACACCGATAACGAAACCTTGCTGGTCAACGCCTGTGAGACTTTGGCGTCAGCGAGTGTGATGTTGAGTGATTTCGCGGGGCAGCTGGATGGCCCGCAGCGCCATACCCTGCTCGGCATCCAGCACTCCGTCATGTTGGGGGAGTTGGCAGTCAACCGGATGCTGGATAATTTTGATCCGCAGGGTTAATCGGGCTGATCGTTCCCACGTCGAGGCGTCGAACCGTCCGCGTGGGAATGCCTCAATGGACGCTCCGCGTCCGCTTCGGCAGGGACGCGGAGCGTCCCGGGCTGCATTCCCACGCGGAGCGTGGGAACGATCATCAACCGAAGATTCAGTTCTCTTGCGCGCGATAGGCCCCAGGCGTCAACCCGGTCCACTTCTTGAACGCCCGATGAAACGCCGAAGGCTCGGAAAACCCCAGTTGCTCGGCGATCTGCTGCAACGACAGATCCGCACGCCCCAGGTGATAGATCGCAATGTCCCGGCGCAATTGATCCTTCAATTCCTGAAAACTCGACCCTTCCTCTCGCAAGTGCCGGCGCAAGGTCTGCGGGCTGATGTGCAGGTGCGCGGCCACCGCTTCGAGGTCCGGCCAGCGTGAACTGTCGCGGCTAAGCAAACGGCGCAATTGACTGCTCAGGCTGTCGCCGTCATCCGGGCGCGACAGCAGGTCGGCGGGGGAGTGTTGGAGGAAGTGTTTGAGGGTGCGTTCGTCCTGCAACAACGGCATGTTCAGGTAGCGGCTGTGAAACAGCAGGCTGCTTTGCTCCGTGGAAAACACCAGGGGGCAGGGGAACAGCAAGTCGTATTCGGCACCGTGCTCGGGCCGTGGATAACTGAACGTCGCCTGCTCCAGCCGAATGCGCTGGCCGATCAGCCAGCTGCCGAGGCGATGCCACACCATCAGCTGGCTTTCGGTGAGGAAATGGTCCGGGTCCCGGAACTTCGAATCATCGAGGCTCAGGCGGATCATATCGTCTTCGCGGGTCAGGGTCAGGCGGGGACCGTCGGGGAACAGGCTATAAAACAATAAGCCGCGTTGCAGCGCCTTATCGAGGCTGCGGCAGTGGATCACGGCGTGGCACATCATCGCGAAGGTGCCGGTTTTACTGGGCGCCGGCCCGAAACCGAGGTACTCGTCGTCGAGCGCAAGCCACAAACCCTGGATCAATCGCGTGAACTGCTCCGGCGCGATCCGCGCACGCGGCTCCTCCAGCAACTCGGGGCTGATGCCGAGTTGTTGCAGCAAATCAGAATAGTCATAACCCAACCGGCGCGCGCCACCGAGGGCGGCACGGGCGAAATGACTGGCGATAGTGCGTTCGCGCATAGCAGGCAGGTCCGTCCATTGAGCGTCGGATGGTAGCCGTGGTGGCCGACGATGAACAAGGCGGATATCCGCCAAATTGCAGGATGTGATTTAGCCGAAGGGCGGAAATCCGCCACCCCAATGTAACCGAACAGTGACCCAGAAAAACCTGTAACCCTTGATGTCAAAAGGCTTGCAGGCTTTTTGACGAAGGTGGCACGGGCCTTGCGATACAACCAGCAGATGCCTGCCGTTGCGCAGCTCGACAAAACAAATCCCTCCAGTGCAGGAGGGTTCGCAAATGAGGTGTCGTTGACAACAGATGGATGTTGTCGCGGGACGCTCTTGAGGAACTTTGCAATGACGACTCGTCAGCCACTGTACAAATCCCTGTATTTCCAGGTGATCGTTGCTATTGCCATCGGCATCCTGCTCGGTCACTTCTACCCGCAGACCGGTGTGGCCCTCAAGCCGCTGGGTGACGGGTTCATCAAACTGATCAAAATGGTCATCGCGCCAATCATCTTCTGTACGGTCGTCAGCGGTATCGCCGGCATGCAGAACATGAAGTCGGTCGGCAAAACTGGCGGCTATGCGCTGCTGTACTTCGAAATCGTTTCCACCATTGCCTTGCTGATCGGTCTGGTCGTGGTCAACGTCGTGCAACCGGGCGCCGGCATGCACATCGACGTGACGACCCTGGACACCAGCAAAATCGCTGGCTTCATCTCGGCCGGTAAAGACCAGAGCATCATCGCCTTTGTCCTCAACGTGATCCCGAACACCATCGTCGGCGCCTTCGCCAACGGCGATATCCTGCAAGTGCTGATGTTCTCGGTGATCTTCGGTTTCGCCCTGCATCGCCTGGGTGCATACGGCAAGCCGGTGCTGGACTTCATCGATCGCTTTGCTCACGTGATGTTCAACATCATCAACATGATCATGAAGCTCGCTCCAGTCGGCGCATTCGGTGCAATGGCCTTCACCATCGGTGCCTACGGTGTCGGTTCGCTGGTGCAACTCGGTCAGCTGATGATCTGCTTCTACATCACCTGCATCCTGTTTGTGGTTCTGGTACTGGGCGCCATCTGCCGCGCGCACGGTTTCAGCGTACTCAAGCTGATCCGCTACATCCGTGAAGAACTGCTGATCGTACTGGGCACTTCGTCGTCGGAATCGGCTCTGCCACGCATGCTGATCAAAATGGAACGCCTGGGTGCGGATAAATCGGTAGTGGGTCTGGTGATCCCGACGGGTTACTCCTTCAACCTCGACGGTACGTCGATCTACCTGACCATGGCTGCTGTGTTTATCGCTCAGGCGACTGATACCCCAATGGACCTCACCCACCAGATCACTCTGCTGCTGGTGCTGTTGCTGTCCTCCAAAGGTGCTGCGGGCGTGACCGGCAGTGGCTTCATCGTGTTGGCGGCCACCCTGTCGGCCGTGGGTACTCTGCCGGTGGCCGGCCTGGCGCTGATCCTCGGTATCGACCGCTTCATGTCCGAAGCCCGTGCGCTGACCAACCTCGTTGGTAACGCTGTTGCGACCCTGGTCGTGGCCAAGTGGGTGAAAGAGCTGGATGAAGACAAGCTGCAAGTCGAGCTGGCTTCTGGCGGTCGCGGTATCTCCGACGAGCGTGAAGTAGACGACCTGGGTGTGGCCGAAGGCCCAACCCCAAGCAACGTCAAGTAAGACTATCTGCATTGAAAAACCCGCTTCGGCGGGTTTTTTCATGCCTGGGATTTGAGCGTAACGGTCACCGTTGCTGACACTTCAGGTGATTGCTGCAATGGGTTTGCCTGCCTAGGCTGGAAGCATCGTTCACGGAGGTCGCTCATGCCCGGTCCACTGGCATCACTCAAGGTTCTGGATTTCTCGACACTGCTGCCGGGGCCGTTTGCCTCTTTGTTGCTGGCGGACATGGGCGCGGAAGTCTTGCGCATCGAATCGCCGACCCGCATGGATTTGCTCCGGGTGCTGCCGCCGCACGATCACGGAGTGTCGGCCAGCCACGCTTATCTCAATCGCAACAAGCGCAGCCTGGCGCTGGACCTCAAGCAGCCCGAAGCGCTGGAGGTGATCAAGCAGTTGCTGGCGGACCACGACATCGTGCTGGAGCAGTTTCGCCCCGGTGTGATGGAACGCCTGGGTCTGGGTTATGAAGCCTTGAAGGCGATCAATCCACGGTTGATCTACGTGTCGATTACCGGTTACGGCCAGACTGGCCCCTACAAGGACCGCGCCGGCCACGACATCAACTACCTGGCGCTGGCTGGACTGGCGAGCTACACCGGCCGTACCGAGAGTGGGCCGTTACCGTTGGGCATGCAGGTGGCGGATGTCGCCGGAGGTTCGCTGCACGGCGTGATCGGGTTGCTGGCGGCGGTGATCGCCCGGCAGCAAAGCGGAGTAGGGCAGCATCTGGATGTGAGCATGACCGACTGCGCCTTCAGCCTGAACGCCATGGCCGGCGCCGGGTATCTGGCCTGTGGCGTCGAGCCGGACAGGGAAGATCAGATGCTCAATGGTGGCAGTTTCTACGACTATTACCGTTCGCGGGACGGGCGTTGGTTATCGGTGGGCAGCCTGGAGCCGGTCTTCATGCAGCAGCTGTGTACGGCGCTGGGGCGGCCGGAACTGGCGGCCAAGGGCCTGTCACCCAAGCCCGCCGAGCAACAGGCGCTGAAGAATGAGTTGAAAGCCGAATTCGAGAAGCATGACTTTGCGCAGCTGTGCGAGTTGTTTGCCGGGGTAGATGCGTGTGTAGAGCCGGTGCTGAGTTTGGGTGAGGCGGTGCAGCATCCGCAGTTGCAGGCGCGCGAGTTGGTGACAGAGGTGCCACGGGGGGATGGTTCTATGCAGGCGCAAATGGCCTGCCCGCTGAAGTTTTCCGAGGGGTTGCCTGAGCCGCGGCATATCGGCGCAGCACTGGGGCAGCATACGGATCAGGTATTGGGGGAGTTGGGGTATAGCGCAGAACGGATCGAGGAGTTACGCCGAACCAGGGTCGTTACTTAGATCGTTCCCACGCTCCGCGTGGGAATGCATCCCGTGACGCTCTGCGTCACAGTGGACGCGGAGCGTCCATGGCGGCATTCCCACGCAGAGCGTGGGAACGATCATGCTGTCACTCGACCCGCATCTCTCCGCTAAACACCAACGTACTCCGGCACCGCCGACACAAATACCGCCGCCCCTGCCGCACCAGACCATGGCGCTGCGCGGAAAACGGGAAATCGCTGTCAACGCACGGGCATTTGTAGATGTAGCGGGTCACGCTGCGGCGTTTGACGTCGTAGGTGTGGCAGCGATTGGGCGGCAGCTCGTACACGCCACGCATGATCAATTGCCACTCTTCGCCGTGGGGTTGAATGCGGTCGCCAAACAGTTGATGGGCGATCAGGTGGGCCACTTCGTGGGCCACGGTCTGCTTGAGGAAGTCCTCAGTGTTTTCCCGGTACAGCTGCGGATTGAAGCGCAGCAGGTTCTCGTGCAAATGCGCGACACCGGCTTTTTGACCGCGCAGCTTGAGGCTCACCACGGGGCGTTTGAAAGTTCGTTTGAAAAAGGATTCGGCTAATTGGTAACAGTCTTCGACGCGGGTATTGAGTTGCTCGGGCATGCTTGATGGATCTCCAGAGACGTCGAGTATGCCGCAACGCCGGGGCCTTGCGAATCGCCGAGGCGCCGAATGGTCATTACCCCCTCACACATTAGAAGGCCGCCTTGCGGCGGCCTGTGTTGGCAGATCTTGTTTTTGGGTGATGTGTTGCTAATTGGTATAGACCGGCCCCACGCCGAGTCCCCACACAATCACTGTAAACGCCATGATGGCGACCAGCACCACCAGGCCTACGGCAAGCACCGAACTGGAAAACAGGAAGCCCTCGTCTGATGGAATGTTCATGAAAGTGGGTAGCCCCACATACAGCAAATACACCGTGTAGCAGATGGCCGCCGTCCCGACGATCATCCCCAGCCACATGTGTGGGTACAGCGCCGCCAGGCCGCCGATGAACAGCGGGGTCGCGGTATAGGTCGCAAATGCAACGCAGCGGGCCAGACTTGGATTGGCGTCATAGGTACGGGCCATCCAGTGGATGAATGCGCCCATGACCGCAACACCGCCGAGCATCGCCAGGTACGACATGATCGTCATCCATAGCGCGCTTTCCTGGGTCAACATCACCGGCGCCCGGTTGCCGATGACCCAGCCGACCTGAGTGGTGCCGATAAACGCCGACACAGCGGGGATCGCCGCCAGAATCAGCGTGTGAGTCAGGTACATGTGGCTGATGCTTTCCTCTTGGTCGCCACGGATTTCTTTCCATTCCTGGTCGGGGTGGGTGAAGAGCCCCACTACGTGATGGATCATGCCAGTCACTCCTCTTGTTTTTACCGTCGCCCCCCAGTGGAGCGCCTACAGGCCAAAGTGGCCAAGTAAGTAATAGGTCTGAATATGTGTGCGACCTTATGTCGCAGTATAGAAAGGTCTTAACGACGCGGGTTGCAGGGCGTTAGAGCAAATTGCGCTGTAAACACTGCTGTTAATCGCCGTAGGGTCTTGCGCAACCATTGTGGCGAGGGAGCTTGCTCCCGCTCGGCTGCGCAGCAGTCGCAAAAACGGCCGACGGGGCTTGCCTGACACAATGGGACAGGATGGTTCCGGGGCCGCTTCGCGACCCAGCGGGAGCAAGCTCCCTCGCCACAGGGGTATGCTCAGTTCAGATAAAGTGCCGTCGCCAGGTACTTCGCCGATGCAGGGTTTTTGCGTAAAATGCCGGCCTTTCGTCACACCTCACGGATTTCGCGTCATGGGCACTCTCACGGTCAACCAGAACAAACTGCAAAAGCGCCTTCGCCGCCAGGCGGGTGAGGCTGTTGCCGATTTCAACATGATTGAAGACGGCGACAAGGTCATGGTCTGCCTGTCCGGTGGCAAGGACAGTTACACCCTGCTCGACGTGCTCTTGCATTTGCAGAAGGTCGCTCCGATCAAGTTCGAGATCGTGGCCGTGAACATGGATCAGAAACAACCAGGCTTCCCGGAACACGTGCTGCCGGCCTACCTCAAAGAGCTGGGCATCGAGTACCACATCGTCGAGAAAGACACCTATTCGGTGGTCAAGGAGCTGATCCCGGAAGGCAAGACCACCTGTTCGCTGTGCTCGCGCCTGCGTCGCGGCACGCTCTACACCTTTGCCGACGAAATTGGCGCGACCAAAATGGCCCTCGGTCACCACCGCGACGACATCGTCGAGACGTTCTTCCTCAACATGTTCTTCAACGGTTCGCTCAAGGCCATGCCACCCAAGCTGCGTGCCGACGACGGCCGCAACGTGGTGATCCGCCCGCTGGCGTACTGCAACGAAAAAGACATCCAGGCCTACTCGGACTTCAAGCAATTCCCGATCATTCCGTGCAATCTCTGCGGCTCCCAGGAAAACCTGCAACGTCAGGTGGTCAAGGACATGCTGCAAGAGTGGGAACGCAAGACCCCGGGGCGTACCGAAAGCATTTTCCGCAGCTTGCAGAACGTGCAACCGTCGCAACTGGCGGATCGCAATCTGTTTGACTTCACCAGCCTCAAGATCGACGAAACCGCCATGTCGCGGTTCGTCAACGTGGTCAACCTCTAAACACAATCACTGTGGGAGCCAGCCTGCTGGCGATGGCGGTGGGTCAGACACATCATTGTTGACTGACTCACCGCCATCGCCAGCAGGCTGGCTCCCACAGGGGTCTATTCACTTATTCATCAGGAGAGGGCATGCGCGATTACAAGTGGCTGCACGAATACTGTCTGAACCGCTTCGGCTCGGCAGCTGAACTGGAAGCCCATCTGCCCGTTCCCAAGACCCCGGCGCAATTGCGCAAGATCAGCGACGACCGCTACCTCTCGACCATGGCGCTGCGCGTATTCCGCGCCGGGCTCAAGCACAGCCTGGTGGACGCCAAGTGGCCGTCGTTCGAAGAAGTGTTCTTCAAGTTCGACCCGGAAAAGGTCGTGCTGATGAGCGCCGAACACCTTGAACGCTTGATGCAGGACGCGCGGATCATCCGCCATCTGGGCAAGCTCAAGAGCGTGCCGCGCAATGCGCAGTTCATCCTGGACGAGGCACATGAGAGGGGCAGTTTCGGCGCGTTGATCGCCGATTGGCCGGTGACGGACATCGTCGGGCTGTGGACGTACCTGAAAAAGCGCGGCCATCAATTGGGCGGGTTGTCGGCACCGCGCTTCTTGCGCATGGTCGGCAAGGACACGTTCGTGCCGAGTTACGACGTGGTCGCGGCGTTGAACGCGCAGAAGATCGTCGACAAGGTGCCGACCAGCCAGCGGGATCTGGCCACGGTGCAGGGCGTGTTCAACCAGTGGCATGAACAGAGTGGTGGGCGGCCGATGAGCCAGATTTCGATGATGCTCGCGTACACCGCCAATCATTGACACCGAGTTGACCGCATCGCGGGCAAGCCCGCTCCCACAGTGATCGGAGTTGTTCACAAGTCTTGTGTTCAAAACCAATACCTGTGGGAGCGGGCTTGCCCGCGATGGCGTCCTGTCAGGCGACGCTGATCTCGCCCTCGCCAGCCAACTTGCGATTCAACTGAAACCGCCACCGCACATACAGCAGCGCCGAACAGAACACCGCCAGGCTCGCGCCCATTTCCAGCAAGCCAAACAGCTGCCGGTTCGGGTCATACGCAGCCAATGCTCCCTTGATGAAATACAGGTTCACCACAAAACACATCCACGAATGCCCGCGTGCGCTGCCGATGATCATCCCCGGCGCCAGCAACAGCAGCGGCACCAGTTCGATCAGCAAAATCACCCACGGCCGGGCGCCGTGCAGGTCGGCGAATACCAGGTAATAGGCGCACAGCAGCCCCACCAGCCCGAAAAAACACAGCAGGCTGATAATGCGCATCGCCCGGACCCGCGGTTCGAGCCACTCGATGGAGGGCAGAATCTTCGGCTTTTTCGCCACGTCAGTTCCCCAGTTTTTGCGCAGTCTTCGCCAGACGCAGGCCCAAGGCCCGGCACAGCGCGACTTCATGTTCATTCAAACCGCTTTTGCCATCCGCCCCGGCGTGATGACTTGCGCCATACGGCGTGCCGCCACCACGGGTTTCCAGCAGCGCCGACTCGCTGTAAGGCAGGCCGGTGATCAGCATGCCGTGGTGCAGCAGCGGCAACATCATCGACAGCAGCGTGGTTTCCTGACCGCCGTGCAGGCTCGCTGTGGAGGTGAACACCCCGGCCGGTTTGCCCACCAGAGCACCCGTCAGCCAAAGATTGCTGGTGCCGTCGAGGAAGTACTTGAGCGGCGCCGCCATGTTGCCGAACCGGGTCGGGCTGCCCATGGCCAGGCCCGCGCAGTTCTTCAGGTCGTCGAGGCTGGCGTACAACGCTCCTTCGTCGGGAATGTCCGGCGACACGGCTTCGCATTCGGTAGAGATTGGCGGGACCGTGCGCAGACGCGCTTCCATCCCGGCCTGCTCGACGCCCCGGGCAATCTGCCGGGCCATCTCATTGGTCGAGCCGCTGCGGCTGTAATACAAAACCAGAATGTACGGCGCACTCACGGCAGCAACTCCAGCACATTCTCCGGCGGACGGCCGATGACGGCTTTGTCACCGACTTCGAGAATCGGTCGCTCCATGAGTTTCGGATTGGCGGCGATGGCGGCGATCAATTGCGCCTCGCTCAAGCTGCTGTCCGCCAGGTTGAGGGTTTTGTACTCGTCCTCGCCGGTGCGCAGCAGTTGCCGGGCGCTGATGCCGAGTTTGGTCAGCAGGCTCTGGATTTGCGCGGCGTCCAGCGGGGTTTCCAGGTAGCGGACCACGGTCGGCGTCAGGCCACGGGCTTCCAGCAGTTCGAGCGCACCGCGGGATTTCGAGCAGCGCGGATTGTGATAAAGCGTCGGATCGGTCATGTGCGGGTCGCATCTTGCGTAAGGTGGCGGCTATTCTAACTGTGCAGCGCGCAATCCAGAACCTCGGGGAGGCGATGGGTCGCAGGCGCATTCAATTTTGAACAAGGATCAAGACATGACAAGACGACTGGCAGCAGCATTGGCGATCATGGGGGCGTTGATGCTGGGGGGCTGTGGCAACGACTATGGCATCGACCAGAACGGCCAGAAAGTCGCCGCCGAACGTCTGGACAAACAATGGGTGGTGCTCAACTACTGGGCCGAATGGTGTGGCCCGTGCCGTACCGAGATCCCGGAGTTGAATGCGCTGGCCGATCAGCTGAAGGACAAGAAGATTGGTGTGTTCGGGGTCAATTTCGACAATGTGCAGGGGGAAGAGCTGAAAAGCGCCAGTGAGAAACTGGGGATCAAGTTCACTGTGCTGGCGTCAGACCCAGCGGATCTTTTCGAGTTGCCGCGCAGCGAGGCGTTGCCGGTGACGTACATCATCGATAACAAGGGCAAGGTGCGCGAGCAGTTGATGGGCGAGCAGACAGCGGCGGGGGTGATGGAGAAGCTTAAGGCGTTACAGGCCGTCTACTGACTGCGCACAGCTCTTGTGGCGAGGGAGCTTGCTCCCGCTGGGCTGCGAAGCAGCCCTAAAACCCGTCACCGCGGTTTATCAGTTAAACCGCATGTACCGGTTTTGCGACTGCTGCGCAGCCGAGCGGGAGCAAGCTCCCTCGCCACAGTCATTCACTGGAGCGCAGGTGAGGGTTATCAACCCTCTTCAAGCCACCAACGCAACGGCTTGCCTTGCGCCGGCCAGAAGCGCATCTGTTCGATCGGCGAAACATCCCAGCGCTGCACATTTTCCAGGGCCTGCATGAAGCGCTTTTCCTGCTCCAACACGGCCGGCGCGCACAGTTTGCGGGTGCTGCCGATCTTGCCGAAGCTCAGCTTGTCGCCTTCCAGCGTGTACGGTGCAAACCAGTGGTTGCAGCCGCCATTGCCGTAAGCCCGGCCGTCTTCACCCAGGGTGATGGTCAGGTGGCTGTAGTCCATCAACGGACGTTCGCCGATCCATTCCAGAATGTAGCTGCGGTTTTGTTGCAATTTCACCGGCTCGGCGGCGCAGCCCAGCAGGCTGGCACCGACCAGGGCGGTCAGGGCGAGGCGTTTCATCACGCGGGCTCCTGGCATTTCGGGCACAGGTGCTTCTCGCCAACCGTGGTCCAGCCCAGTTCGGCAATCCGCGCGGTGGCGGCAGGCTTTTCAGCCTTGTTGCCCAGCTTGGCGTCGACGGCGAACTCGAAACTCAGCTCTTTGGCGCAGCTGTCGCAATTGACTTTCCAGGTGTGGATCGCCAATTCGCCGAACACCGGACCACTGGCCACCGCGACCCATTGGCCGGGCGGGTTGATCAAGTGGCGAACCGTTTCCACGGTCAGGCGCATGGACAAGTCCTTGGCACCTTTGAGGGTCACGACCAGCACGTCATTGTTACGAATCGAGCCGCCGTTGCCGGTGACTTGATAACGCCCCGGCACAAGGGCGCGGCATTCGGTGAGGGTGTGTTGCGGGTTCATCAGGGTGTAGCGGAAATCGTGTTCGACCATGGGTCCTCCAAATATGCGCAGTATGCTATCACGGGCCTGCACGCAGCATGGCGCGGGCAGATGACCTTCGATCAGGTTCAAATTACCGTACGACTCATGGCACACTGCCGCTTTTGCATCTCTAAGGAACGGACATGGCGTTAATCGAATGTTTTGAGTGCAAGCAACGCATCAGCTCCACGGCGCCTGCTTGTATTCATTGCGGTGCACCGGCGGGAACGGCGCAAGCGGACATTTCGAGGGCAGCGCCCGTGCAGGCGCCGCTTTCTTTCGGGCGTTTGCCGGCTGATGAGAGAGTGGCAAGGGTGACCCCCGCCGCGTTTGGACGTAAACGCAAAACCGCAGTCGAAGCCGAGGTTGCGACTCCGATGACCGCCCCCAACGGCGTGCGTCCGGTGGAACTCTGGCTGAAGCTGATGATTTTCTTTCTGCCGCCGTTTTTTGTCTGGTTCCTGCTGCGTCGCGGGCATTCGCTGGGGCAACGCTTGCTGGGGTTCGGCTGGCTGGGTCTGATGATCGTCTTGTCAAAAGCCTGATCAGCTCAGCCTTCGACCCGATTCTGCGGCGTGCCGGCGACCCAGGCCGCGATGTTCTGCAGGGTCGTCGTGGCAATCGCGTCCAGGGCTTCGCGGGTCAGGAAGGCCTGGTGCGCGGTGATGATCACGTTCGGAAAGGTCAGCAGCCGCGCCAGCACATCGTCCTGCAGCGGCAGGTCGGAGCGGTCCTCGAAAAACAGCTGTGCCTCCTCTTCATAAACATCCAGCCCCAGATAACCCAATTGGCCGTCTTTCAGCGCATCGATCAGCGCCGGCGTGTCCACCAGACCGCCGCGCCCGGTGTTGATCAACATCGCGCCGGGCTGCATGTGCGCCAGTGATTCGCGGTTGATCAGGTGTTTGCTCTGCTCGTTGAGCGGGCAGTGCAGGCTGATGATCTGCGATTCGGCGAGCAACTCCGGCAAGCTCAGGTAACGAGCACCGAGTGCTTCGACGTGCGGGTTGGGATAGGGGTCGTAGGCCAGCAATTGGCAGCCGAAACCGTTCATGATTTTCGCGAAGGTCGCGCCGATCTGCCCGGTGCCGACCACGCCGACGGTCTTGCCCACCAGGTCGAATCCGGTAAGGCCGTGCAGGCTGAAATCCCCTTCGCGGGTGCGGTTATAGGCGCGGTGCAGGCGCCGGTTGAGCGCCAGGATCAGCGCCACCGCGTGTTCGGCCACCGCGTGCGGCGAGTAGGCAGGGACCCGCACAATCGAGAGCCCCAAAAGCTTTGCGGCCTCGAGGTCGACATGGTTGTAACCGGCCGAGCGCAGGGCGATCAAGCGTGTGCCGCCCGCTGCCAGGCGTTCCAGCACCGGGGCGCTCAAGTCATCATTGATGAACGCGCAGACCACCTCGTGATGGTCCGCCAGTGCCACGGTATCGAGGCTCAGCCGTGCCGATTGAAAGTGCAGCTCGATATCGGCGGGCAGCTCGGCGCCGAGAAAACTGTCGCGGTCGTAGGTCTGGCTGCTGAAAAGAATCGTGCGCATACGGTCCTCCGTCTGACTCGCTTTATGTCGCAGCTGGCGAAGCCTGCGTCCGGCGACGCAGTCGTCGTAAAATCAGGCGCTGCGGTCTATCAGGTAAACCGCGTTTACCGGATTTACGACGACTGCGTCGCCGGACGCAGGCTTCGCCAGCTGCTACAGAGTCCGGTGAGCTTAGCGCTGATGGTGTTCAGCGCCATTGCGCTGCATCAAGCGTTTATTCGGGCGTGGGCGGCCAGGCGATTGATCGCCCGGTCGAGTTCTTCCAGGGCGCCGGGGGCTTTCGGGTCCTGTTGCTTGAGCAGGGTTTCGCTGCGCTGGCAGGCGGCGCGCAGTTGCGGGACGCCGCAATAGCGGGTCGCGCCGTGCAGGCGGTGGACGCGTTCGATCAGGGCGTTCTGGTCGTTGATTTCCCGAGCCAGGCGAATCGCCTCGCGGTCGGCTTCCAGGGAGGCCAGCAACATCGCCAGCATGTCGGCTGCCAGATCGGCTTTGCCGGCGGCCAGGCGCAAGCCTTCGTCGTGGTCGAGCACCTGCAACTCATGGGCGCCGCCATGACTGTCACTGGAACGCTCCGGCCCGTGATTGCGCAACGCCAGGCCGGTCCACTTCAACACCACTTGTGCCAGTTGCCGTTCGCTGATCGGTTTGGTCAGGTAGTCGTCCATGCCGCTTTGCAGCAGCGCGCGTTTTTCGTTGGCCATGGCGTGGGCGGTGAGGGCGACGATCGGCAGTGGCGTGCAATGCCGCTCGCTTTCCCACTGACGAATCGCCTCGGTGCTCTGACGCCCGTCCATGCCGGGCATTTGCACGTCCATCAACACCAGGTCAAAGGTCTCGCTCTGCACCGCTTTCACTGCCGCGTAACCGCTTTCGACCGCGAGCACCTTGGCGCCCATGTCTTCGAGCAGGGTTTGCACCAGCAACAGGTTGGCCGGGTTGTCGTCGACGCACAGCACCTTCGGCGCACGACTGGAGACCGGTTCGCCGGGTTCGCTACGCTGCTGGCGCGGGTTGACCAGATCGGACAATGCCCGACGCAACTTGCGGGTGCAGGCCGGTTTGGCCTGCAGCTGGCTGTGCGGGTTGGGCACCGAGAGGTGGAACAGCGTCTGTTCGGTGGTCGGGCACAGCACCAACACTTTGCAGCCCAGGTGTTCGAGGTCCCAGATGTGTTGGTTGAGGCGCTCCGGCGGCATGTCGTTGCTGGTGATGCCGAGCACCGCCAGATCGATCGCCTGATCGGTCTGATGTGCGCCGGTCACGCCATTGGCCAGGCTTTCCAGGGTATTGAACGGCGTCACGACCAGGCCGCAATCTTCCAGCTGATGCTGCAGGGCCTGACGGGCCAGTTCATGGTTTTCCAGCACTGCCACCCGGCGCCCGAGCAGCGGTGGGGCGGGAAGGTCTTCGGCATCGTCGCGGGTCTTGGGCAGGCTGAGGCTGATCCAGAATTCCGAGCCTTCGCCCGGCGTACTGTCGACGCCGATCTCGCCACCCATCTGCTCGATCAAACGCTTGGAAATCACCAGTCCCAAACCGGTACCGCCGGGCTGGCGGGACAGCGAGTTATCGGCCTGGCTGAACGCCTGGAACAGGGCGCGCACGTCCTGGTTCGACAGGCCGATGCCGGTGTCCTGAATGCTGATGCGCAGTTGCACGCTGTCTTCGTGTTCTTCTTCAAGCATGGCCCGGGCGACGATGGTGCCTTCGCGGGTGAACTTGATCGCGTTGCTCACCAGGTTCGTGAGGATCTGCTTGAGTCGCAGCGGATCGCCCACCAGCGACAACGGCGTATCGCGATAAACCAGGCTCACCAGCTCAAGCTGTTTGGCGTGGGCGGCCGGGGCGAGGATGGTCAGCGTGTCCTGCAGCAGGTCGCGCAGGTTGAACGGAATATTGTCGAGCACCAGTTTGCCGGCCTCGATTTTCGAGAAGTCGAGGATCTCGTTGATGATCCCCAGCAGGCTGTCGGCAGACTTTTCGATGGTGCCCAGGTAGTCGAGCTGTCGTGGGGTCAGCTCGCTTTTTTGCAGCAGGTGCGTGAAGCCGAGAATACCGTTGAGCGGCGTGCGGATTTCATGGCTCATGTTGGCGAGGAACTCGGATTTGATCCGGCTCGCTTCCAGGGCTTCCTTGCGCGCCAGGTCCAGCTCGATGTTCTGGATCTCGATGGTTTCCAGATTCTGGCGCACGTCCTCGGTGGCCTGGTCGACGCTGTGCTGCAATTCTTCCTGAGCATTTTGCAGCGTGCCGGCCATGCGGTTGATGCCCGACGCCAGTTCATCCAGTTCCTGACTGCCAAGGGGCGGCAGGCGGGTTTCCAGATGACCGTCCTTGAGTTGCGCCACCGCCAGTTTGATCTGGCTGATCGGCCGATTGATCGTCCGCCCCATGCGCAAGGCGAGCAACGCCGCACCGGCCAGGCCCGCGCCAATCAGCAGCAGGCTGGCGAACAGGCTGCGGTAACCGCGCAGCAGCATGCCGCTGTGGGACAGTTCGAGCTCGACCCAGCCCAGCAGGCGCTCGGCTTCATCAGGTATCAGGTCGCCGGCCAGGTTGCGGTGTTTGCCGAACACCGGCAGCAGGTAACGTGTCGCATCGTTGCCACTGCGGCGCAGCATCTGCGAGCCATTGCCCATCGGCGCCGGGTTGAGCATGGTCGGGCCGGCGTGGGCCACAGGCGTGCGGTCGGGGGCGAGGAAGGTCACGGCGCGCACGTCCGGCGTTTCCAGCGACTGGGTGGCGATGCGCTCCAGCAGCTCATTGTCTTTGTGACCCATGGCCGGGGCCACCAGCGGCGCGAGCTGTTCGGCGATCATCTCGCCGCGCTGCATCAATTGGGCTTGCAGGTCGGATTGCTGCGTCCAGGTGAAATAGCCGCCCAGAACCAGCGCCATCAGAGTGGTCGGCAACAGGGTCAGCAACAGCACGCGGCCTTTAATTCCCAGTTTCTTGAGCACGCATCTCTCCTGCATCCAGCTATTGATTGACCTGCGCGTACATCCGGCACGCGCCACCGGGCCAGTGTAGCGATTTGCAGGCAGGCAATCTTCGTAAAATTGATGTCGTCATTCGTCGGATGGATCGCCGCTTTTGCGCCACGGGCAAACCTTGGGTTGCCCATCGTCAGGCAATCTTGAATAATCGCCAACTGAGAATTATTTGCAGATACTCATGACTCCCATCTCTGTTGGCCATCCCCGCATCCTGTCCATTGAAGACGACCTCGTCCTCGGCGCTTATGTGCACGAACATTTGGGCCGTTGTGGTTTTCAGGTGACCTGGTGCCAGAACGGCCAGGAAGGCCTGGACATTGCCCGCGAACAGCCCTTCGATGTCGTGCTGATGGATATTTTGCTGCCCGGGCTGAACGGACTGAACGTGCTGACGCAGCTGCGCCAGAGCCATTCCACCCCGGTGGTATTGATGTCAGCGCTGGGCGCAGAGGCGGATCGCATCAGCGGTTTTCGCCTGGGGGCCGATGATTACCTGCCAAAACCCTTCAGCATGGCCGAGTTGCGTGTGCGCATCGAGGCGATCCTGCGCCGGGTGGCGCTCGACCGTCGGCCGGAGCCAGCAGCGGTGGCGTCCTCGGTCGATAGCCTGCGTTTCGATGAGGAGGTCTGTGAGGTTTTCTACGGCGAACACGCCGCCGGTCTGACCCGCAGCGAGTATCGACTGCTGGACACACTGAATCGCAATGGCGATGAAGTGCTGAGCAAAGCTTTCCTTTATCAGCACGTGCTGCAACGCGGTTTCGCCCCCCATGACCGCAGCCTCGATATGCACATCAGTCAGATCCGCCGCAAACTCAAAGGCATCGGCTACACCGAACGGGAAGTGCGTACGGTCTGGGGCAAGGGTTACGTATTGAGTGCCGGCGATGAAATGGTCTGACCTGCCGGGCCGGCACTCGCTGTTCTGGAAACTCGCGTGTTTGCTGGTGGCGTTCTGTCTGCTGATGATCTGGCTGAGCTGGTCCTGGGGCCGCTACATGGAGCAACGAAACCAGTACCTGTCGGATCAGGCCCGACGCACGCTGGTGGGGTATGCCGCCGAGGCCGAACAGGCGTGGCGTCAGGGGCATAGCGAGGGTATCGATGCCTGGCTGCAAGGTATGAAACAGCGCGAGGCAGGCTGGGTTGGCGTCATCGGCGGTGATTTACAGTCGTTGAGCAGCCTGCCGCTGACGGACAAGGAAATCGAACACCTGACTTTTCTGCGCGGCCTGGATTGGCCTATTCACAAGAAACGTCTGCCGTGGCTGCGCGTGCCGTTCCCTGGTGATTCTTACGCCGGCAGTCTGGTCATCGAACTACCCCAGCGCTTCATGCCCGGGCAATACCGGGTGTTTTGGCGCGTGATCACCAACGGCATCATCCCCGGATTGTTCACGCTGTTACTGTGCGTCGGTCTGTACCGGCTGTTGGTCGTGCCGTTGAACAGCCTGCGTGAACAAGCCAACGCCTGGCGCGCCGACCAGTTGAGCGTACGTGTGTCGAGCAGCACCACCAATCGGTCGGATGAACTCGGTGAGCTGGGCCGGGCGTTCGACCACATGGCCGAGCGGCTGCAAAGCACCGTGGCCCTGCAACAGCAATTGCTGCGCGACTTGTCCCATGAACTGCGTACGCCCCTGAGCCGTCTGCGGGTCGCCAGCGAAAGCGAGCAGGGGCTGGCGCAGTTGCGCGAGCGCATTGGCAGGGAAGTCGATGGCATGCAGCGGCTGGTGGAAGACACGTTGCAACTGGCCTGGCTCGACACCGAGCGCTCGCCGTTGCCCGACGAAGCGATTCAGGTCCAGGCACTGTGGGAAATGCTCACGGAAAACGCCTGCTATGAAAGCGGCTGGCCGGCGAGTCAATTGCAGTGCGTGGTGGATTCGTCGTGCTGGGTGCGGGGCAATCTCAACACCTTGGCGCAGGCGCTGGAAAACATTCTGCGCAACGCCATTCGCCATTCACCGAGTGGCGGCATCGTGCGGCTGGGCGGTCAGCGCGATGGCGACTTCTGGCATTTGTGGCTGGAGGATGAGGGCGGCGGGGTGGCTGAAACGGATCTTGAGCGGATCTTCTGCCCATTCACTCGGCTCGACGGTTCGCGGCCGGGGGATGGCGGGTTCGGGTTGGGGTTGAGCATTGCGCGGAATGCGGTGAAGCGTCAGGGCGGGAGTCTTTGGGCTGAGAATACCGGGGCAGGGTTGCGGCTGAATATGCGGTTAGTGGCTGAGATTGATGGCGTCAGTGATGACGCCTTCGCGGGCAAGCCCGCTCCCACAGTGACCGTGTGTAAGCCACAAACTGTTTAACCTACACAGAACCCTGTGGGAGCGGGCTTGCCCGCGATGAGGCCCGTCGGGTCAGCATCACGAAAGAGTCTCACCGCAGGTGAGACGATTTTCCTGGCACCGAAAACCGTCGGATCAACGTTGAAACAGCCGCTTATTCCCATAAGCCATAAGCACCGCACTTTGCGTGATATGGCCTGCGCAGGTTTGCCGGTATGATAGGCGCCCCCGCAGTCTGGATTGCGAATTACGCCATGACCTTGCAGTACCCAACCATCGCCGATTGCGTCGGCAACACTCCGCTGGTCCGTTTGCAGCGCCTGCCTGGCGCCACCAGCAATACCCTTTTGCTCAAGCTCGAAGGGAATAACCCGGCGGGTTCGGTCAAGGACCGGCCGGCGCTGTCGATGATTACCCGCGCGGAATTGCGCGGGCAGATCCACGCCGGCGATACGCTGATCGAAGCGACCTCGGGTAACACCGGCATCGCGCTGGCCATGGCTGCCGCGATCAAGGGTTACAAGATGATCCTGATCATGCCGGACAACTCCAGCGCCGAACGTAAAGCCGCGATGACGGCCTATGGCGCCGAGCTGATTCTGGTCACCCAGGAAGAAGGCATGGAAGGCGCGCGCGACCTCGCTCAGCGAATGGAAGCCGAAGGCCGTGGCAAGGTGCTGGATCAGTTCGCCAACGGCGATAACCCGGAAGCGCACTACACCACCACCGGCCCGGAAATCTGGCGCCAGACCGAGGGCACCATCACCCATTTCGTCAGTTCTATGGGCACCACCGGCACCATCATGGGCGTCTCGCGCTACTTGAAAGAGCAGAGCGACAACGTGCAGATCATCGGCCTGCAACCGATGGAAGGTTCGGCGATCCCGGGCATCCGTCGCTGGCCGCAGGAATACCTGCCGAAGATCTACCAGGCCGAGCGCGTGGACCGGATCGTCGACATGGCGCAAAGCGAAGCCGAAGACGTAACCCGTCGACTGGCCCGTGAAGAAGGCATCTTCTGCGGCGTGTCTTCGGGCGGCGCCGTGGCAGCGATGCTGCGCCTGTCCCAGGAAGTTGAAAACGCGGTGATCGTCGCGATCATCTGCGACCGTGGCGACCGTTACTTGTCGACCGGCATTTTCGACGCGCCCAACTGATGGCCAAGCAAGAGAGAGGCCTGCGCTTCCAACCCACCGGTGGCAGCAAGGCCCCGCAAATTCCGACCGGCAAAAAGCAACGCTTGAGCATCGAGCGCCTGGCCAATGACGGTCGCGGTATCGCGTTTTTCGAAGGTCGCACCTGGTTCGTCATCGGCGCATTGGCCGGTGAAGAAATCGAGGCGCGCGTGTTGGGTGCCCACGGCAAAGTGGTCGAGGCGCGCACCGAGCGTGTGTTCCAGGCCAGCGAATTGCGTCGTCCGGCACCGTGCCCGCATGCCGGTCGCTGCGGCGGTTGCAGCGTGCAGCATCTGCCGCATTCCGAACAACTTGCCCTGAAACAGCGCATGCTCGCCGAGCAACTGTCCAAGGTCGCCGGTGTCGAACCCCAAGAGTGGGCAGCACCGTTGAGCGGTCCGGAATTCGGTTACCGTCGTCGCGCCCGAGTGGCGGTGCGCTGGGACATGAAGGCGAAAAAACTCGAAGTCGGTTTCCGCGCGGCGGGCAGTCAGGACATCGTGGCCATCAACGAGTGCACGGTGCTGGTACAGCCCTTGCAGCCGATCATGACCCGCTTGCCGGAAATGCTGCGGCGCTTGAGCAAACCTCAGGCACTCGGGCATGTGGAATTGTTCGCTGGATCGTCACTGGCGGTTTTGCTGCGGCACATGGCGCCGTTGTCCGACGCCGACCTGACGATCCTCAAGGATTTCTGCGCGTTCCATGAAGCCCAGTTGTGGCTACATGGAGAGGGCGAACCACAACCGGTCGAAGCCGATCAGTCGTTGGGCTATCGACTTGAGCAGTGGAATTTGAACCTGGCGTACCGGCCGGGGGATTTCATTCAGGTCAATGCCGGGGTCAACGAAGCGATGATTGCCCAGGCGCTGGACTGGTTGCAGCCGACTGCGGAGGAGCGCGTTCTCGATCTATTCTGTGGGTTGGGTAACTTCGCTTTGCCGCTGGCCAAAACGGTTCGCGAAGTGGTGGCGGTTGAAGGTGTGCAGGCGATGGTCGAGCGGGCAGCCGCGAACGCCGCTAGCAACAATCTTCATAATGCGAAGTTTTTTCAGGCCGATTTATCCCAGCCTTTGACCGATGCCGAATGGGCGCGCGAAGGCTTTTGTGCGGTACTCTTGGACCCACCGCGTGACGGTGCTTTCGAGGTCGTGCGCAAGCTGGCGTCCCTGGGCGCCAAGCGGTTGGTGTACGTGTCGTGCAACCCGGCAACGCTGGCGCGCGATACGGCTGAATTGATCAAGCAGGGCTACCGGTTAAAACGTGCCGGGATTCTCGATATGTTTCCTCAGACGGCGCATGTCGAGGCCATGGCGTTATTTGAAGCGAGCTAGGACGGCTCGTCTGGTCCGACTGGCCGCCCGTGCAGCTCTCGCTTAGCCCCGTGAGGGCAATCGGGCAATGAAGGTCAGCGATTTGACGCATTGAATCTGCGTCGTAGGGAAGGTAAGCAAGATGGTACAGGTGAGAGCACACCAGCCGATCAACACCGACGGCAGTATCAATCTCGAGGCTTGGCTCGATCATGCGGTCAGTGTCGATCTGGCACTGGATCGCGAAGCCTTGAAAGAAGCGTGCGAGTTCGCTCGCGTGTCAGAACAACAAGCCAATGCGGCGAAGAATCTATGGTCCGAAGGGACCTCGAGTTTCCGCACGGGCCTTGAGATCGCCGAGATTCTCGCCGACCTCAAACTGGATCAGGATTCGTTGGTCGCGGCGGTCTTGTACCGCGGCGTGCGCGAAGGCCAGATCGAACTGCCGGCAGTCAGCCAGCGCTTCGGTCCGGTGGTCGCCAAACTCATCGACGGCGTGTTGCGCATGGCGGCGATCAGCGCCAGCCTGAGCCCCCGTCAATCCTTGGTGCTGGGCACCCAGGGCCAGGTCGAAAACCTGCGCAAAATGCTCGTGGCCATGGTCGACGACGTTCGCGTCGCGCTGATCAAACTGGCTGAGCGCACCTGCGCGATCCGTGCGGTGAAAACCGCCGACGACGAGAAGCGCAACCGCGTTGCCCGTGAAGTCTTCGACATCTATGCGCCGCTGGCTCACCGTCTCGGCATCGGCCATATCAAGTGGGAACTGGAGGATTTGTCCTTCCGTTACCTCGAGCCCGATCAGTACAAGCAGATCGCCAAGTTGCTCCACGAGAGACGTCTGGATCGCGAGCGATTCATCGCCGATGTGATGGGCCAGTTGAAGAATGAGCTGACCGCCACCGGCGTCGATGCCGACATCAGTGGCCGGGCCAAACACATCTATTCGATCTGGCGCAAAATGCAGCGCAAGGGTCTGGAGTTCAGCCAGATCTACGACGTGCGCGCCGTGCGCGTGCTGGTGCCGGAAATGCGCGACTGCTACACCGCGCTCGGCATCGTCCACACTTTGTGGCGGCACATCCCGAAAGAGTTCGACGATTACATCGCCAACCCGAAAGAGAACGGCTACCGCTCGCTGCACACCGCGGTGATCGGTCCCGAGGGCAAGGTGCTGGAAGTGCAGATCCGCACCCACGCCATGCACGAAGAAGCAGAACTGGGCGTTTGCGCGCACTGGAAGTACAAGGGCACCGATGTCAAATCCGGCTCCAACCACTACGAAGAGAAAATCTCCTGGCTGCGTCAGGTCCTCGAGTGGCATGAAGAGCTGGGCGACATCGGCGGTCTGGCCGAACAGCTGCGGGTCGATATCGAGCCGGACCGGGTTTATATCTTCACTCCCGACGGTCACGCCATCGACTTGCCGAAGGGCGCGACGCCGCTGGACTTCGCCTACCGCGTACACACCGAGATCGGTCATAACTGCCGTGGCGCGAAGATCAACGGGCGCATCGTACCGCTCAACTACAGCCTGCAAACCGGTGAGCAGGTCGAGATCATCACCAGCAAGCACGGCACCCCGAGCCGCGACTGGCTGAACCCGAACCTGGGTTACATCACCACCTCGCGAGCGCGGGCGAAGATCGTCCACTGGTTCAAATTGCAGGCCCGTGATCAGAACGTCGCGGCCGGTAAAACCTTGCTCGAACGTGAGCTGAATCGCCTCGGCCTGCCGGCGGTGGACTTCGACAAGCTGGCCGACAAGGCCAACATGAAGACCGCCGAGGACATGTACGCCGCGTTGGGTGCCGGCGATCTGCGCCTGGCGCAACTGGTGAACCTGGCGCAGCAACTGGTTGAGCCGGAACGCGGCAACGAGCAGCTGGAACTGATCCCGCGCAAAGCCACTGGCTACAAACCGGGCAAGCGAGGTGACATTCAGATCCAGGGCGTCGGCAACCTGATGACGCAAATGGCCGGTTGCTGCCAGCCGTTGCCGGGGGATGCCATCGTCGGTTACATCACCCAGGGCCGTGGCGTGAGCATTCACCGTCAGGACTGCGCCTCGGTGCTGCAACTGGGCGGGCGTGAGCCGGAGCGGATCATCCAGGTCAGCTGGGGCCCGGTGCCGGTGCTCACCTACCCGGTGGATATCATCATCCGCGCCTACGACCGTTCCGGTTTGCTGCGTGACGTTTCGCAAGTGCTGCTCAACGAGCGGATCAACGTGCTGGCGGTCAACACCCGCTCGAACAAAGAGGACAACACCGCGCTGATGTCCCTGACCATCGAGATTCCGGGGCTGGATGCATTGGGTCGGTTGCTGGGGCGAATTTCCCAGTTGCCGAACATCATCGAAACCCGGCGTAACCGTACCCCGTGATGGTGACCAATGTGGGAGCTGTTTTATGTGGGAGCGAGCTTGCTCGCGATGGCGATTTCAAGGGTACATTGTTATTGAATGTGCCGACGTCATCGCGAGCAAGCTCGCTCCCACAGGGTTTTGTGTAGAGACTGATTGATGTATTCACTTGAAGATTTGCTGCACCTGATGAGCCGTCTGCGCGACCCGCAGTTCGGTTGCCCGTGGGATATCAAGCAAACCTACGCCACCATCGTCCCGCATACCCTTGAGGAAGCCTACGAAGTCGCCGACGCCATCGAGCGCGGGGACTTTGATCACTTGCAGGGTGAGTTGGGCGATTTGCTGTTTCAGGTGGTTTATTACAGCCAGCTGGCCCGGGAAGAAGGGCGCTTCGAATTTGCCGGCGTCATCGACAGCATCACCCGCAAACTGATCCGTCGTCATCCTCACGTGTTTCCTACTGGTGATCTGTACGCGCCGCTGGATGTTCCGCGCCTGAGTGAAGAACAGGTCAAGCAACGCTGGGAAGAGATCAAGGCTGAAGAACGCGCCGAGAAATCTGCCGCACCCCAACAGCTGTCCCTGCTCGACGACGTGCCCGCCGCGCTGCCAGCGTTGTCCCGTTCGGCCAAGTTGCAAAAGCGCGCAGGGCAGGTCGGTTTCGACTGGCCGGACGCCTTGCCGGTGCTGGACAAGGTCCGCGAAGAACTCGATGAAGTGCTAGAAGCCATGGCCGACAACGACTCGGCAGCGATTGCCGATGAAGTCGGTGATCTGCTGTTTTCCGTGGTCAATCTGGCGCGTCATTTGAAGGTTGATCCGGAAACTGCACTGCGTGGTGCCAACAGCAAATTCGAAAGACGCTTCCGTTTTATCGAACAGGCATTGCGCGACACCCTCCGTCCCATAGAAGATTGCACCCTCGAAGAGTTGGACGCCCTGTGGGGCGAAGCCAAACGTCAGGAAAAGAATTTGCCCAGCTGCGGTTGAGCAGTTGCCTAAGTGAGAAATAAGCACCATGAGCATTTCCCTTCGCGACCAGTTGCTCAAAGCAGGGCTGGTCAACCAAAAGCAGGCCAAACAGGTCGGCAAAGAGAAACAGAAGCAGCAACGCCTGGTCCACAAAGGCCAGATTGAGCTCGATGACTCCCAGCAGCGTGCAGCTCAGGAAGCGAAGGCCGAGAAGGTCAAGCGCGACCAGGAGCTGAACCGTCAGCAGCAGGAGAAAGTCGAAGCCAAGGCCCGCGCGGCCCAGATCAAGCAGTTGATCGAAGTCTCGCGCCTGCCGAAGCTGACCACCGAGGACTACTACAACTTCGTTGACGACAAGAAGGTCAAGCGCCTCTGCGTCAACACGCTGATGCGCAACCAGCTCAGTAATGGCTTCCTGGCGATCGTGCACCATGCCGGCGGTTACGAAGTGATCCCGCGTGAAGCAGCCCTGAAGATCCAGGAGCGCGATCCGCAGCGGATCGTGCAGCTGAATGTGAAGACCGAAGAGGTCGCTGCCGAGGACGATCCGTACGCGGCCTATCAGATCCCTGATGATCTGATGTGGTAAGCCTTTAAAGGCTGCAACGACGACAAACCCCGCTCATGGCGGGGTTTGTCGTTTTCAATGCGGTCATTGCTTATGCGGAGCGGAGTTCGCGTTGCTGCTCCAGTTTCTCGAGTTCGGCCTTGTAGCTGTGGGCGTCGGTTTCGGAATGAAACATCCCAACCAGCATGTCTTGTTGATGTACATCCCAGATACGGATACCGGCGGCTATACCTTCGTGGGATTTATGTGAATCGTCGCGTTCAGTTACTTTTACAGTCATCTGCTAGCTCCAATCTCTGTTATCTGCAGCAAGGCGTGTGCAGGACTCAGTTATATATTTTGGTAGCTTGCTAAGTAAACGGCTGAGTTCGGTAACGGTTTTTTGCGAAATCCGCAAAAGTCCTGCAGCCCGCCAAACACGCGGCATTCGGTCGCAGGGCGTTGAGTTTCATGACAAAAGCTTCATGTTCGCGAAGAACAAAACTGCAGGTTGCGCACGACTTGTAGCAGCTGGCGAAGCCTGCGTTCGGCGACGCAGTCGTCGTGAAATCAGCTACCTCGATGATTCAGGCAGACCGCATACACTGAAATTACGACGACTGCGTCGCCGAACGCAGGCTTCGCCAGCTGCTACAGGGAGCAGTGGTGAATTCATTTTCCCAAGGCACAAAAAAACGCCCCGAACCAGTCGGGGCGTTTTTATGTGCGGCGTAGCAGCGGGGTATTACTTACCCTGCCAGCGCTTCAGTACCAGGGTAGCGTTGGTGCCACCGAAGCCAAAGCTGTTGCTCATCACGGTGTTGATGGTGGCGTCTTCGCGAGTCTTGGTCAGGATCGGCATGTCTGCCACTTCCGGGTCCAGTTCGTCGATGTTGGCGGAACCCGCCATGAAGTTGCCTTCCATCATCAGCATGCAGTAGATCGCTTCGTGAACGCCGGCGGCGCCCAGGGAGTGACCCGACAAGCTCTTGGTGGAGCTGATGGCTGGAGCCTTGTCGCCGAACACTTCACGTACACCTTTCATTTCCGCGACGTCGCCGACCGGAGTCGAAGTGCCGTGGGTGTTCAGGTAGTCGATCGGTGCGTCAACGGTGGACATGGCCATCTGCATGCAGCGGATGGCGCCTTCGCCGCTTGGAGCGACCATGTCGTAGCCGTCGGAGGTCGCGCCGTAGCCAACGATTTCCGCGTAGATCTTCGCGCCGCGAGCCAGAGCGTGTTCCAGCTCTTCGACCACGACCATGCCGCCACCGCCGGCAATGACGAAACCGTCACGCTTGGCGTCGTAGGCACGGGAAGCTTTTTCCGGGGTTTCGTTGTACTGGCTGGACAGTGCGCCCATGGCGTCGAACAGGAACGACTGGCTCCAATGCTCTTCTTCACCGCCGCCGGCGAACACGATGTCCTGCTTGCCCATCTGGATCTGTTCCATGGCGGTACCGATGCAGTGAGCACTGGTGGCGCAGGCAGAAGCGATGGAGTAGTTCAGGCCCTTGATCTTGAACGGCGTCGCCAGACAAGCGGAAACGGTGCTGCTCATGGTCCGCGTTACACGGTATGGGCCAACACGCTTCACGCCTTTCTCGCGCAGGATGTCCAGCGCTTCCATCTGGTTCAGCGTGGAAGCGCCACCGGAACCGGCGATCAGGCCGGTACGCGGGTTGGAGACTTGCTCATCGGTCAGGCCGGAGTCAGTGATGGCGTCTTTCATGGCCAGGTAGGCGTACGCCGCCGCGTGGCCGACGAAGCGATAGATCTTGCGATCGATCAGCTCTTCGAGGGGAAGGTCGATGGAGCCGGAAACCTGGCTACGCAGACCCATTTCGGCATATTCCGGGTTGAACCGGATGCCAGGGCGGCTTGCACGCAGGTTAGCGGAGACGGTCTCTTTGTCATTGCCCAGGCACGATACGATGCCCAGACCAGTGATAACGACGCGGCGCATGCGGATAACCCTTAGAAGTTGTCAGTGGAGGTGAAAACGCCGACCCGAAGGCCTTCGGCGGTGTAGATCTCGCGGCCGTCGACGCTGACCGAACCATCAGCGATGGCCAGGTTCAGCTTGCCCTTCAGCACGCGCTTGATCTGAATGTTATAGGTCACTTTCTTGGCGGTCGGCAGGACTTGGCCGAAGAATTTCACTTCGCCCGAACCCAGCGCACGGCCGCGGCCCGGCAGACCTTGCCAGCCGAGGAAGAATCCGACCAGTTGCCACATGGCGTCGAGGCCCAGGCAGCCCGGCATCACCGGATCACCTTCGAAGTGGCAGGCGAAGAACCACAGGTCCGGAGTGATATCCAGCTCGGCGACCAATTCACCTTTGCCGTACTTGCCACCCTCGGCACTGATATGGGTGATGCGATCCACCATCAGCATGTTCGGGGCGGGCAGTTGTGCGTTACCTGGGCCGAACAGCTCACCGCGACTGCAGCGCAGCAGGTCTTCCCGAGTAAAGGCGTTTTGTTGGGTCATGCGAGCTCCTCAATAGTCCCATGCGGCAGGGTGGGGCAAATCTTCCCGGCCGACCGAAGCGTTCATGCTTCAAGTCAGCAGCCTACTCATAGACTATTGCGTTGTGGTGAAAGTCACAGCACCAAGGACATGAATGTACACTTGTGCACTGAAATTATTATTCAAGCCCCTTTTCGGGCCTGTTCGGGTGCCTAAGACTGCCGCACTTTCGCCTTTCACGCCAGTCGCAGATGGTCGAAAGGCCTGCACTACTGCACCCAGCGCTGCAGAATCTGCTGCAGATCAGTGCGTTTGAAGGGCTTGGCCAGGTAATCGTTCATTCCAGCCGATAAACACGCTTCACGGTCGCCCTGCAAGGCATTGGCGGTCAGGGCGATGATCGGCAAGTCTGCGCAGCCGGGCAACTGGCGGATCTGGCGGGTCGCTTCGTAGCCATCGATGATCGGCAGTCGGCAATCCATCAGAATCGCTTCGAAAATCAGGCTCTCGGCACTTCGCACCGCTTGCGCGCCATCGGTCGCAACGCTGACAGTAAAGCCCAGGCTGCGCAACATTGCCTCGATGACCGTCTGGTTGACCGGATTGTCCTCCACCAGCAGCACATTGCGTCCTTCGCCATGGCCTTCGCCGGCCTGTGTTCGTGGTTTCAATTCCGGCAACGACTGCTTATAGAGCGCCAGCGGAATTTCGAGGGTGAACACCGAGCCCCGACCTTCTTCGCTTTGCGCCCGCAAAGTGCCGCCCATCCGTTCGGCCAGCGTGCGCGCAATCGGCAGCCCCAGTCCGGTGCCGCCGTAACGCCTTGAAATAGAACTGTCGGCCTGCTGGAACGCGTTGAACATCAATTCCAGGCTTTCGGCCGAGATGCCAATCCCACTGTCGCGCACGGTGCAGGTGAACCACAGCAATTCGTGATCCAGTGACTGCCATTGCGGTTCGATGCTGACACGGCCTTGTTCGGTGAACTTCAGCGCATTGCCCACCAGGTTGACCAGAATCTGCCGGATTCGCGTCGGGTCGCCCTGAACCTGCAACGCGCGCATGTCTTCGGGAATCGCCAGGGCCAGATCGAGCCCGCGTTGCACCGCGCTGTGCTGGAACGATTGGGCGCAGCTGCTGATCAGGTCCGCGAGGCTGAACGGAATGTGTTCAAGCTCCAGTTCCGAACGCTCGATGCGCGAGAAGTCGAGAATGTCGTTGATGACTTTGAGCAAGTGTTCGGTGGACTCCGAAGCGAGCGCCGCGTACTCGATCTGCTCCTCGGTCATGTCGGTGGTTTCCAGCAGTTGCAGCATGCCCAGCACGCCATTCATCGGCGTACGCAATTCGTGGCTCATCATCGCCAGGAAGTCGGACTTGGCGTTGTTGGCCTTTTCCGCTTCTTCGCGGGTCTGGATCAATTGCGCCATGGCTTGATGTTGCTCACGGCTGGCCTGCTCGAGGCCCTGCGCGAGGTTGTTGATGTGTTGCGACAACGCACCCAACTCGGTGTCATCGACGATCGGCAGCGGCGTCTTGTAGTCGCCTTCCTGGATCGCCTTCACGGCGTTCCCGATGTCGCGGATCGGCTGCGACAGGCTGCCGGCCAGGCGCCGGGCCACCAGAAACGTAAACAGCAGGGCGAACAAGGCGAGAATCCCGGCCTTGAACAGGATTTCCTGCTGGCGCTGGCTGAAGGCGTCATTGGACAAGCCGACGATCACCCGGCCCAGATAATCCTCGGTCGGGGCCGTGCTGGCGGCTTTGCTGCCCTGGAAAAAATCGTTGTTCAGCGCGATCCGTTGCAGCCGCACCGGCGCCTGGAACACTTCGACCTGGTGCGAGCGGGTGTGGGTTTCCGACGGTTGCTCGACGTACACCAGAATCCGGTTGGCGCTGTCCTGGACTTCCAGAAAGCGCACGTTCGGGGTGGCCAGCGTGGCCTTGAGCAAACTGTCGAGCACCTCGTTGTTGCCCGAAATCACCCCGTATTCCGTGGCGGGCGCCAGTTGGTTGGCGATCAGCTGACCGGTGTGGTTGAGCTCCTGACGCAAGTCCTGAATGCGCACGAAGGTGAAGAAGCTGATCAGCAGCAACGTCAGCAACAGGGCGGGGCCGAGGCTGATGATCTGCGTGCGGGTATTGATGTCCCAACCGCGACGGAAGGTCATGGGCGGCTTTCTCCTTCGGCCAACTGTGCTGCGACAAATGCTTCAGTCACCTGTTCAATACCCAATGAACGAGCCACCTGCGGGTTACTTAACACTTTGAAGTGTTGCGGATACAACGCACGCGGCCAGTCTGTGGGCGGGCGATCGAGCAATTCGTCGAGCACTTCCAGCCAATCGTTCTGATCGCTGTAGGTGCTGGCCAGGCTACCGGCCTTGACGAACGCGGCGTTCGGGCCGACCAGCGCAAGTTGCCGCGAGTAGCTGCTCAAGAGCAGGTTTTTTGCGGTTTTCGGGTTGTACAAATCGGCATCATCGAGGCCCAGCAGCACGTCGCAGTTCCTCAGCAAATCCTGTAAGGGGCGGCTGTCGTTGGTGTTGTCCCATCGCTCGGCGATCACTTCAAGGCCCAACGCTTGCGCCGACAGACGCAATTCCTTGAGCAGGAATTCGCTGTGACTGTCGTACAGCACGCCAATGCGTCGGGCCTCGGGCAGGATGAGACGGGTCAGGCGCAATTGCCGATCCAGCGGCGGATCGCTCCAGAGCAGGCTGAGGTGCGACGCAAAGTCAGCGCCGAAACGTTGATGGGCTTGCAGGCGACTGATGCGCAGCACCAGCGTCGGCGGACCTTGTGTCTCTTGCAGGCGCCAGTCGAGGCTCGGCAGATCGAGCAGGATCAAACGGGTATCGGCGGGTAGTTTGCCCGGTCTCGGCAAGCTGTCCAGTGCCTGGAAGCGCACGCTGTCGGCAGGGCGCATGCCGCTCAGCGCCTGCACAAAGGATTGCACGCCGGGGCTGTCTTCGGCACCGGTCAGCAGAATGTCGGCGGCCTGAATCGGCAGGCTGCCGAGCAGACCACCAAACACTAGACACAACCCTGCCAGCAGGCGGCCAAGGGTTGGCGACTTCCGCGACAGGCGATGCAGCATTTAAAACGTCAGCTCCGCGCTGAAGTAGAGCACCCGACGCTCGTCGTAGTTGTTATCGACGAAAGTGGTCGGTTGATTGTCCAGACGTTGCTGGAGCACGCCGGCGAGTTCCAGGCTGGCCTTGCCCAGGCCGATGCGTTTGGCGATACGCGTGTCGACGCGTTCGAAGCGGTAGCCGTTGAGGGCGTCGTCACCATAATAGAAGAGGGCGCTGTTCCAGCCGTGGCCCCAATTGCGCAGCCAACCGGCGGAACCGCTGTTGCGCGCAGTGAACAGCTCATCCTGCGGATTGCTCGCCTCGGCGTCGACGTAGGCGTACGTCAGGCGCAGGCGATCGGCGCTGCTCAGGCGCCAGTCCAGTTGGGTTTCCGTGCCCTTGAACCGTGAGCTGTTGGAATTGCTGGCGATGTACTGATTGTTGCGCAGCGGTTCGCTGATCATGCCGCTGATTTCGTCGTAGAACAGCTTCACATCGACCGTCAGACCGAGCTCTGCGAAGTAACCGTTATAGCCCAGCTCGCGCGAGCGCATGCGTTCCTGTTCGAGGTCGCCGGGGCCGCGGGTCTTGACGAAATACCGGGCGCTGGTTTGGCCGTAGGCACTGGGTCGCAAGTTCGTTACTTGATAACTCCAGTTGACGTTGTTTTCGAACATGTCCGGTGAGCGAATCGCTTCCGAATACACCGCACGCAGGCCGTGACGCGGGTTGATCAGGTAATTGACCGCTACTCGCGGGGTCAGCGAGCTGCCGGTCAATTGCGTGTCTTCGAACATGGCTCCGCCCTGCAGCAACCAGTGCTCGGTGGCGCGCCACTCGAGTTGGCCGAATGCCCGCCAGGTGGTGTCGTCGAGCGTGCCATTGAAGTAGGTCTCGGAATCTGCCCGGTCGTAACGATAGTTCATGCCGCTGACCAGTCGCAGACTGTCGGACAGGCTGAGGGTGTCTTGCAGTTCGAGGTCGTAACGCGACTCCCGAGCACTTTGGTCGATGTCGCCACACAGTGTTTGCCGGGCGCCGTTGCGCCATTGCGCCAGCACTTGATTCCCCAGCGCACGTTCCGCTGCTGTGCCGGCCGGTGCGCCAGGACCGGTAAAGCGCTCGATGTTGCGCGCCAGGCGTTCGGTGTAGTTCGGGTTGAGCTGCCAGAGTTCGGTCAGTTCCGGGCTGAACGAAACCTCGGCATCACAGGCGCGCCAGGTCTGCTGACGGTCCCAGTGCTGGGCCGAGCCCTGGATATAGAGGCTGTGATCAGGATTGATGTCCAGGTTCCAGCGCAACGAGCCGGCGTAGTCCTTGGCCATGACGTCGGAATTGTTACCGGCAGCGGTAATCCCGGAGAACACCGGGCGGTAAGTATAAGGCCGCTGGTTGGTTCCGTCCTTGGCGTTCAACTGCCAATCGATGCTCTGGTTTTCACTCAGCGTCTGGCTGACGGCAAGGTTGAAACGGTTCAAGCGGCGGCTGTCGCGATAATCGGCACCGTTGCGGTTGGTGTCGAAGCCGTCGTCCTGCTGGCCGGACAGCGAGAGGCGCAGGTCGCCGCCGTCCCAACCCAGGCCCTGGCTGGCATAAAAGTCGTTGATGCCGCGCTGGCCACGGGTGACTTTCATCCGCGTGCCGTGGCTGTCGGCCGGGTTGCGGGTGATGATGTTGACCACCGCCATCAGCGCATTGGCCCCGTAGCTGACGGTGTTGGGGCCACGGAAAACCTCGATGCGTTCGACGTCTTCCATGGCCACCGGAATATCACTCCAGTCCACCGTGGCCAGGCCGGCGCGGTACACCGAACGGCCGTCGATCAGCACCTGCATGCGCCGCGCTTCGGTGGCGTTGGTGCCGTGGTAGTTCACCGCGGCCTGGTTGCCGCTGATGTTGCCGACCATCATGCCCGGCACCAGCCGCAGCAATTCGCTGATGTCCCGCGCGCCGCTGGCGTTGATCAGTTCGCTGTCGATCACCGTCATGCTTCCCGGGACGGCGGCCGGCGACTGCTTCAGGCGGGTGGCCGTGAGCACTTGCGGCAGCGGTTCGTTGTCGAGAAACAGGTCGTCGGCGAGCAATGGCGAGCTGAAAATCAGTGCCAGAACCAGCGGCGAGCGAGGTGAAGGAGAGCCAAACGACACGAAACGTCCTTGATAACGATTAGTTGGCGCGCATGTTAACCGAGCTGATCGACTTTTCCATTCACGATGCCGGCATTTTCCTAGGATTTATTGGTCTTCTTCCTACAAGTGCGGGTAATTGACACGGGGGCTGGCCGCCACGGGGACGCTCCGTATAATGCCGACATCGCCATTGGTATGGATTAACGGATTGCATATGACTGAACAGCGCCCAATTGCGGTCCTGGGAGGCGGAAGTTTTGGTACCGCCGTGGCTAATCTGTTGGCCGAGAACGGGCATCAGGTCCGACAGTGGATGCGTGACCCCGAACAGGCCGAGTCCATTCGGGTCAATCGCGAGAACCCGCGTTACCTCAAAGGCATCAAGATTCTTCCGGCGGTAGAACCGGTGACCGACCTGCAAGCGACCCTGGACGCCTGCGACCTGTGCTTCGTCGCGCTGCCGTCCAGCGCGTTGCGCTCGGTACTGGTCCCGCACGCCGAGCGGTTGAGCGGCAAACTGCTGGTGAGCCTGACCAAAGGCATCGAAGCCCACACGTTCAAGCTGATGAGCGAGATCCTCGAAGAAATCGCCCCGCAAGCGCGTATCGGCGTGCTGTCCGGGCCGAACCTGGCCCGTGAAATCGCCGAACACGCGCTGACTGCCACCGTGGTCGCCAGCGAAGACGAAGAACTCTGCCAACGGGTCCAGGAAGCGCTGCATGGCCGCACCTTCCGCGTGTACGCCAGCGCCGACCGTTTCGGCGTGGAGTTGGGCGGGGCGCTGAAAAATGTGTACGCGATCATCGCCGGCATGGCGGTGGCGCTGGGCATGGGCGAAAACACCAAGAGCATGCTGATCACTCGCGCGTTGGCGGAAATGACCCGTTTTGCGGTGAATCAGGGCGCCAACCCGATGACATTCCTGGGGCTGGCGGGCGTGGGCGACTTGATCGTCACGTGCTCGTCGCCGAAAAGCCGCAACTACCAGGTCGGGTTTGCCCTCGGCCAGGGGTTGAGCCTGGAAGATGCGGTCACGCGTCTGGGCGAAGTCGCCGAAGGCGTGAACACGCTGAAGGTGCTCAAGGCCAAGGCGCAGGAAGTGGGCGTCTATATGCCGCTGGTCGCCGGGTTGCACGCGATCCTGTTCGAAGGGCGCACTTTGAATCAAGTGATTGAACTGTTGATGCGCGGCGAACCCAAAACCGATGTCGACTTCATTTCCACCAGCGGTTTCAACTGATCACGCTTTCCAGGGAGATGCACATGAACGATCCGAAAGAGCCCACCTACGAGTCCATTCTGCTGCGGGTGTTATGGATGATCGTCTTCTTGCTGGTCTGGCAAGTGGCGCAGTTCATCCTCGGCGCGGTGGTGCTGGTGCAACTGATCTATCGTTTGATTTATGGCGCCCCGAGCGCCAGCCTGATGAACTTCGGCGACAGCCTGAGCCAGTTCCTGGCGCAGATCGGTCGTTTCGGCACCTTCCACAGCGACCAGAAACCCTGGCCGTTCGCCGACTGGCCGACGCCGCGTACACCGGAAGGCGAAGCGCCGCACGCCGTGCCGCCAGCGCCACATCCGGCCCGAGATGAGGAGCCGAAACTATGAAACTCTGGGTATTGCGTCATGGTGAAGCCGAGCCTTATGGCTCGCGTCCAGACTCCGAACGGGCACTGACGCCACACGGTTGTGAGGAGGTGCTGCGTAGCGCCGCCGAACTGATCGGCCAGCCGATCACAGCCATCTACGCCAGCCCGTTTCTGCGGGCGCAGCAGACCGCGCAGTTGGTGCGTGAAGCGCTGGGCTTTCAACCGGACATTCGCACCGTCGAATGGCTGACTCCCGGTTACAGCCCGCAAGTGGTAGCGGAGCAATTGGTGTCGGTGGATTACGCGCTGCTGGTGAGTCATAACCCGTTGGTGGGCAATTTGCTGGGCTACCTGCAGCACGGTCATGTGCAGACCCCGGAAGCAGTAAAAACCGCCGGCCTTGCTGAGCTGGAGGGCGATATGCCGCTGGCGGGTGCAATGAAGCTCAACGGCATCAAACACCCATAGTATTTGTTGGAACCGGGCCCTTGTGGGAGCGTGGCTTGCCCGCGATGGCATCACCGCGGTGCATCAGTTAGACCGCGGTGATGCCATCGCGGGCAAGCCACGCTCCCACAGGTGCGGGGCGTTCCTGTTTTTTGTAGTGAAATAGTCAACCAAGCAACCGCTTGGTTGACTACGCTTGCTCCAGACCAAAAATAAAGGAGCGAGTCGCATGTCTGCTGCTTTTCGTTTGCCGCTGGACGTCTTTTACGAGCGTGAAGCCCGTCATCCCCGCCAGCGCTTTCTGGTCCAGCCCACGGGCGGCGGACAGGTCGAGACCCTTTCCTGGGCCGACGTCGGCCATCAGGCTCGCTGCGCCGCGCACTGGCTGCGGGCCCGCGAATTGCCCCAAGGCAGCCACATCGCTCTGATCTCGAAAAACTGTGCGCACTGGATCATCGCCGACCTGGCGATCTGGATGGCCGGGCACGTTTCGGTACCGTTGTACCCGAACCTCACCGCCGAGTCCGTTGCGCAAGTGCTCGAACACTCCGAAGCGGCGCTGGCGTTCATCGGCAAACTCGATGACTGGCCGAACATGTCTCGCGGCGTCAGCGCTGATCTGCCGACCATCAGCCTGCCCTTGCATCCGTCCGGCACCTTCGATTTCAGCTGGGCCGACTTGCAGCGCAGCTCGCCGATTCAGGATGACCCCAAACCCGCCGCCGATCAGTTGGCGACCATCATCTACACCTCCGGCACCACCGGGCTGCCCAAAGGCGTGATGCACAGCTTCGGCAATCTGGGGTTCGCCACCACGCGCGGCACCCAGTTGTTTGGCCTCAATGAGTCGGACCGATTGTTGTCTTACCTGCCGCTGTGCCACGTCGCCGAGCGGATGTTCGTCGAGCTGGCGTCGATCTATACCGGGCAAACCGTGTTCTTTGCCGAAAGCCTCGACACCTTCCTCACCGATTTGAAGCGCGCGCGGCCAACCGCGTTGTTTGGCGTGCCGCGGATCTGGACCAAATTCCAGATGGGCGTGTACAGCAAGATCCCGGCGAAACGCCTCGACTTCCTGCTCGGCCTGCCCTTTATCGGCAAACGGGTAGGGCACAAAGTACTCGCCGGGTTGGGGCTGGATGCGTTGCGCGTGGCGTTATCCGGCGCCGCACCCGTGCCGCAGACCTTGCTGCTGTGGTACCGCAAGCTGGGGCTGGATGTGCTGGAGGTCTACGGCATGACCGAGAGCTGCGGTTATTCCCACATCGGCCGCCCCGGCGACAACAAACCCGGCTGGATCGGCAAGCCCTGCCCGGAGGTTGAAGTGCGGATTGCCGACTCCGGCGAAGTCATGGTGCGCAGCGGTGCGACCATGCTCGGTTATTTCAAGGACCCCGGGAAAACCGCTGAAACCATCACCGAAGACGGCTTCCTGCGCACCGGTGACAAGGGCGAGGAAGATGCCGTAGGCAACCTGCGCCTGACCGGGCGGCTGAAGGAGATTTTCAAGACCAGCAAAGGCAAATACGTCGCCCCCGCACCGATCGAAAATCGGCTGGCGGTGCATTCGCGGATCGAACAGGTGTGCGTGGTCGGTGATGGCTTGAGTGCGCCGCTGGGGTTGTGCGTGCTGTCGGCGGTCGGTCAACTAGACGCCGGCGGAACGGCGCGGGCGGGGCTGCATTCCAGCCTGGAAAAACTGCTGGAGGAGGTCAATGGTGTGCTCGACAAACACGAACGCCTGCGCCGATTGGTGGTGGTCAAGGACAGTTGGGCGGTGGAAAACGGCTTCCTGACGCCGACCCTGAAGATTAAGCGCAACGTGATCGAAGCGGCGTACGGTGACCGGTTTGAAGAATGGAGTGAGCGCAGCGAGGCGGTGCTGTGGCAGGATTGAGCCACGAATAAAACCAACAAAGGAAAGCAACGATGAGTCTGTGGCGTACCACTCCCAACGTCGAGCAGTTGAACGCAATCCAGAAAAACACCATCGGCGAAGTGCTGGATATTCGCTTCGAAGCCTTTGATGAAGAGTCCCTGACCGCGAGCATGGTCATCGACCACCGCACTCACCAGCCTTACGGTTTGCTGCACGGCGGCGCCTCGGTGGTGCTGGCCGAGACGGTCGGCTCCATGGCCAGTTACCTGTGCATCGATGCCAGCAAATTCTATTGCGTGGGTCTGGAAATCAACGCCAACCATTTGCGAGGGTTGCGTAGCGGACGGGTGACGGCGGTGGCCAAGGCGATTCACATTGGCCGCACGACCCATGTCTGGGATATCCGTTTGACCAGCGATGAAGGCAAGGCCAGCTGTGTGTCGCGGTTGACCATGGCGGTGGTGCCGTTGGGAGAGAATCCACCGACCCGCTGATTGTCGATGGAAAAAATTTCCGGCCCAATGATTTCCTGTGGCGAGGGAGCTTGCTCCCGCTGGGCTGCGAAGCAGCCCCTACCGGTGCACCCCGATCTCCAGTCCCACGGCGACCGGTTTTGCGGCTGCTGCGCAGCCGAACGCGAGCAAGCTCGCTCGCCACAGTATTGTCAGCGCACACTGAATGGCTCATTCCCCTGACCGGACTGTCATCATTCCTGGCACTTACAGTCATTGCCCCGGCCTCGCGTCTTACGGACAATCAACCCTTGTTCTAGCTCATGGATCGACCGGTATGTCGCAACAGATATTTTTCGCCCACGCCAATGGCTTTCCTTCGGGCACCTACGGCAAGTTGTTCGCGGCGCTGGCGCCCGAGTATCAGGTGACGCATCTGGAACAGCACGCCCACGATCCGCGTTTCCCGGCGGACGACAATTGGCACAACCTGGTGGATGAGCTGATCCATCACCTCAAACAACAACCGGAACCCGTCTGGGGCGTCGGCCATTCCTTCGGCGGCGTGCTGCATTTGCACGCTGCGTTGCGTTGTCCTGAGCTGTATCGCGGCGTGGTAATGCTCGATTCGCCGGTGCTGACCCGCACCGATCAATGGGTGATCCGCGCCGCCAAGCGCTTCGGTTTCATCGACCGTCTGACCCCGGCCGGCCGCACGCTGGGGCGTCGGGAAGAGTTCGCCGACCTTGACGCGGCGCGACTTTATTTCGCTGGTAAAACCCTGTTCCGCAGCTTTGATCCGGAGTGCTTCGACGCTTACCTGCAACACGGTTTGCAAAAAGTCGGCGACAAGCTGCGCCTGCGTTTCGACCCCGCCACGGAAATCAGCATCTACCGTGGTGTCCCGCACACCAGTCCAGGTCGCGCACGACAGTTGAAAGTGCCGCTGGCGGTGGTTCGCGGGCACAAGAGCCGGGTGGTGATGCGTCATCACGCAAGCTCCGTGGGGCGCATGCCGCTGGGCGAATCACTGACCATGCCCGGTGGCCACATGTTTCCCCTCGAACGTCCGCAAGACACCGCCACGCTGCTGAAAAACCTGTTCAGCCGCTGGGAAGGTCGTCGTCAGCAGGATTGCGCATGAGCCACGTCGTCGAAGAAGTTCGCCTGAGCCTGCCGCACATCGAGCTGGCCGCGCACCTGTTCGGCCCTGAAGACGGGCTGCCGGTGATTGCCTTGCACGGCTGGCTGGACAACGCCAACAGCTTCGCCCGACTGGCGCCGAAGCTCAAAGGCCTGCGCATCATCGCCCTCGACATGGCCGGTCACGGTCACTCCGGGCATCGCCCGACCGGTGCCGGTTACGCGATGTGGGACTACGCCCACGACGTCCTGCAAGTCGCCGAACAGCTGGGCCTGAAGCGTTTTGCACTGATGGGACACTCCATGGGCGCGATCGCTTCGTTGATCATCGCTGGATCGATGCCGGAGCGCGTCACGCATCTGGCGTTGATCGACGGCATCATTCCTCCTACAGACAAAGGCGAAAATGCCGCCGAACGCATGGGCATGGCCCTGCAAGCGCAGCTGGATTTGCGGGAAAAACGCAAACCGGTCTACAGCACACTGGACCGCGCCATCGAGGCACGAATGAAAGGTCTGGTGGCGGTCAGTCGTGAAGCCGCCGAACTGTTGGCACAGCGTGGACTCATGCCGGTGCCGGGCGGTTACACCTGGCGCACCGACAACCGTCTCACGCTGCCGTCGCCGCTGCGTCTTACAACCGAGCAGGCGATGGCCTTCGTCCAGCGGGTCAATTGTCCTGCGTTGTTGGTCGTTGCCGCCGAGGGCATGCTCGCCAAACATCCTGAACTGCTGGAGCGTCTACCCTTTAGCCGTGAACAGCTGCCAGGCGGCCATCATTTGCACCTGAATGATGAACCCGGCGCCGACCTTGTCGCAGACTGTTTCAATCGGTTTTTCGCCGTTCCTTGACTTGCGCCGGGCAACTGTCGAGGCTGGGCGGGTTGAAATGGGAGACAACCATGATAGATCTCTACACCGCTGCGACCCCGAATGGCCACAAGGTCTCTATCGTGCTCGAGGAACTCGGCCTGCCCTACACGGTGCACGCCTTGAGTTTCGACAAAAAGGAACAGAAGTCACCGGACTTCCTCAAGATCAATCCCAATGGCCGGATTCCGGCGATTGTCGACCGCGCCAACGGCGATTTCGCCGTGTTCGAATCCGGCGCCATCCTGATTTACCTCGCTGAACTGAGCGGGCAACTCATGCCCAAGGACCCGAAGGGCCGTTCTGTCGTCCTGCAATGGCTGATGTTCCAGATGGGTGGGATCGGGCCGATGCAGGGCCAGGCCAACGTGTTTTTCCGCTACTTCCCGGAAAAGCTCCAGGGCGCCATCGACCGCTATCAACATGAAACCCGCCGCCTCTATGAAGTGCTAGATACGCGCCTGCAAGCCGTGGAGTTTCTGGCGGACGAGTACAGCATTGCCGACATCGCCACCTATCCGTGGGTTCGCGGCCATGAGTGGTCCGGTGTCGAGGTTGAAGGTTTGCCGGCCTTGCAGCGCTGGATGGCAACCATGGAAGCGCGCCCGGCGGTACAGCGTGGCTTGCTGGTGCCCGAGCGCATCGATGATGCCAGTGTCGTCAAGGGTGCCCAGGCCATGCTGATCCGATGAGTCTATCCATGCGTTCATTCAGTGTGTTGGCGCTGTGTTGTTTCAGTCCCTTGTTATTTGCCGCCGATGTCCCGGGCAGTCAGGACTTGCCGATCGTGCCGCGTATGGCCGACGCGCAGATCGTCGACTATCGCCCCGGCGTTGAGCTCGAGCGGATTTATCCGCTGGGTTCGATCCGCAAGATCAGCGGCCAGTTGCGCTTCGATGGTCAGGTCAGCGCCCGGGGTACGGCGACGTCGGTGACCTACGAGTTGCCGCCGGAGCATTCCTCAACCGCCGCCTTCACCGCCGCCCGTGAAGCCTTGCAGAAGCAGGGCGCCGGATTGCTGTTCTGGTGTCAGGCGCGTGATTGCGGTGAAAGCAGTCTCTGGGCCAATGATGTCTTCGGCAACGCCAAGTTGTACGGTGCCGACGATCAACAGGCGTACTTGCTGCTGCGTCTCGCGGCGCCCCGGGACAATACGCTGGTGGCGCTTTACAGCATCACTCGCGGCAATCGCAAAGCCTATCTGCACGTCGAGCAGTTTGACGCTGCTGCGCCGCTGGGTGATTTGCTACCGACCTCGGCGACCTTGCTGCGAGAGCTAAAAAGCACCGGAGAACTAGATTTCCCGACGCTGAGCGCTGATCCCGACGACGCCTGGCTGCGCTTGATTTCTCGCGGCTTGAACCTCGACACCACGTTGCGGGTCAGTGTTTCCGGAGCCAAGGCCGAAGCCTGGCGCCAGGCGCTGATAGGGCAGGGCGTGCGGGCAGCGCGAATGGAAGCCGGCAACGTCGAAGGCTCCGGCCTGCACATCGAACTGTTGCGATAAGCTTTATCAGGCGGACGCGCCCGGTGCGTTCGCCTATTCTTTTCTGACTGATTCTTTCGAGACTTTACATGCCCAATAACGATCGGCTGTTGGTGCAGATCCTGCTCCTGGTGCTGTTTGGCGCGAGCTTCTGGGTGATGGCGCCGTTCTGGTCGGCGCTGTTCTGGGGCGCAGTGCTGGCGTTCGCCAGTTGGCCGCTGATGCGGTTGTTGACCCGCTGGCTCAATGGCCGGGAATCCCTGGCTGCGCTGGTGCTGACCCTGGGCTGGATGTTGCTGGTGGCAGTGCCACTGGTGTGGCTCGGGTTCAACCTGGCGGACCATGTGCGTGATGCCACGGCGTTCATCAAGGATGTGCAGATGGACGGTTTGCCGGAAGCGCCGACCTGGCTGGGTGGCGTTCCCTTGGTGGGCGAGCGGTTGGTCGTGATCTGGAACAGCATCGATCAGCAAGGCGCGGCGATGATGGTGGCGATCAAACCTTATCTGGGGCAGGTCGGCAACTGGCTGCTGGCACGCAGTGCGCAGATTGGCGGCGGCATTCTCGAGCTGACATTGAGCATTGTCTTTGTCTTCTTCTTTTATCGCGACGGGCCGCGGCTGGCGGCATTTGTCCATGGCTTGCTCGAGCGCCTGATCGGTGATCGTGCCGGGTACTACATCGAACTCGTGGCCGGGACCGTGCAACGGGTGGTGAACGGAGTGATCGGCACAGCGGCGGCGCAGGCTGTTCTGGCGTTGATCGGGTTTTTGATTGCCGGGGTGCCTGGGGCGCTGGTGCTTGGCATCGTGACCTTCATGCTCAGTCTGATTCCGATGGGACCACCGCTGGTGTGGATTCCGGCCACCGCGTGGCTGGCCTGGAAAGGCGAGTACGGGATGGCGGTGTTCCTCGGGTGCTGGGGCACGTTCATTATCAGCGGCGTCGACAACGTGCTTAAGCCGTACCTGATCAGCCGGGGCGGGAATTTGCCGTTGGTGATCGTGTTGCTGGGCGTGTTTGGCGGGTTGATTGCGTTTGGGTTTATCGGGCTGTTCATCGGGCCTACGTTGCTGGCGGTTGCGTACAGTCTGTTGACTGACTGGAGCAAGAGTCATGCGCGGGTAGACGACCGCCGGCCTTAAGCTTTATGTTGGGGCTGATGGCCCCTTCGCGGGCAAGCCCGCTCCCACAGGTTAGACGTCGTGCACGGACGATGCGTCCGGCATATGACCTGTGGGAGCGGGCTTGCCCGCGAAGCTTTTGACTCAGGTCGATACGTTCAGGTATTTACCTACCGTCGCCACGTTATCGAGCGAATACTGCCTGCTCAGATTGGCGATCATCTTGTTCAGCGCTTCATTGACGTTGAGCTCGTCGCTGGTTTTCTCGCGACCCGCTTGCAACGCTACTTTCAGTTCATCGCTGCTGACTCCACCGCTGCTGTCACTGTCCAACACCTTGAGCAACGCGGCGCTGGTGTCGGTGCTGGTCGATGAGGTGCTGTTACTGGCCTGCAACGCGCTGCTTAATTCGGTGGCGGTCACGCTGCCATCGCTGTGCGTATCAAGCTGGCTGAACAGTTCTTCGCTGGACACCTGCTGTGGCGGCGGTGGCGGCGGGGTGAGGCTGGCGGCGAGTTCGTCCTTGCTGACGGTGCCGTCTTCGTTCTTGTCCAGGGCTGAGAAAATTTCTGTGCTGTCGGCACTGCTGCCAGCGCTGGTCAAGCCCGTGCTCAGTTCGTCACTGCTAATGGCACCGTCACCATCGGTATCCAGGGCGCCAAGCAGCGCATCGGCCAGTTCGGTGTTCGGTGCTTGGTCATGCGGCGGTGGCGGTGGCGGTGGTGCCATCGCCGCCATTTCCTCGCTGTTCAGGCTGCCGCTATCGTCGCTGTCCAGGTCGCCAAAGTTCTTGCTCAGGCTGACCAGAAGACCGTCGTCGGTTTTCTGCGACAAGGCGCTTTTAAGCTCGTCCTGATCCACCGCGCCGTCGCTGTTGCTGTCGAGTTTGGCGAGCAGTTCTTTCTGGAATTGCTGGCTGCGGGCGCTGTTGGTTGTGGTGCTGCTGGTGCTGGTATAGCTCGTGTAATTGCTGACGCTACCAATCATTGGGCTCACTCCCTGGAATGGAAAACCGGCGGGTGCACCGGCTTATGCAGCGTCAAGTGGCAAGGTGTCGTGGGTGTGTGAGGTTTGTACCGAGTGGTATACACAAGTCTCAGGCCAGACCCCGACCCTGTAGGAGTGTGGCTCAGGTGCGGGGCAGGCAGATGACGGCAGTCAGACCGCCGCCGGGTGTTTCTTCCAGGCTCAATTGCCCACCCAGCCGTTCCGCCGCCTCGCGAGCGATGGTCATGCCGAGGCCGACCCCCCCAGAGTTGCGATTACGCGAACCTTCCAGTCGAAAGAACGGCTCGAACACCGCTTCACGTTTGTCCGCCGCAATCCCCGGGCCGTGGTCGATGACGCGGATCACCAGTTGCTCGCGGTTGTCTTCGAGGGTGATCAGCGCCTGCCCCGCATAGCGCAGGGCATTGTCCAGCAGGTTATTGATGCATGAGCGCAAGGCCATCGGCTGTACTTGCAGCGGCGTGCAGTGGCCGCTGGCCTGGACGTCGGCGCCCTGGTCCTGGGCGTTTTCGCTCAAGGATTCCACCAACGCTTGCACATCCATCCATTGCCCGGCCTCGCTGGTGCGCTGTTCGTGCAAGTAGGTGAGGGTGGCGTCGAGCATGCTGATCATATCGTCCAGATCCTGACGCATCTGGCCCTGCAGCTTGTCGTCTTCAATCTGTTCCAGCCGCAACTTGAGGCGAGAGAGCGGCGTGCGCAGGTCGTGGGACACCGCGCCGAGCATCCGCGAGCGCTGCTGCACCTGCTCGATAATTCGTTTCTGCATCAAATTGAAGGTGTAGGCCGCTTGCCGTGCTTCCCGTGGGCCGGACTCATCCAGTGGCGCGCTGTCGAGGTTTTCGCTCAAGCGTTCGGCGGCGTCGCTTAACCGCTGGATTGGCCGGCTGAGCAGTTTGGCGCCGTACCAGGCGGCGATGATCAGCGACACAAACTGGAACGTCAGCGGCACCAAGGGACCGCCGAACCACGGCCGCGGTGGCCGGTTTTCAAATCGCGGGTCCATCGGCGGGCGCTGCCTGTCCATGCCTTCGGAAAACGCCGGCGGCGGTGGAGGCGGCGGTGGGCCGTAATGGTGAAACCAGGCAAACGCCAACAGGTGCGCGAGGATGATCGCCAGCAGCAGCACGCCAAACAGGCGGCCGAACAGCGTATCGAAGCGCGCCCGCATCAGCCGATGTCTCTGGCGTCGAACAGATAACCCTCACCGCGAACGGTCTTGATCAACTGGGGGGCCTTCGGGTCATCGCCGAGCTTCTGGCGCAGGCGCGAGACCAGCAAGTCGATGCTGCGATCAAACGCCTCAATCGAACGGCCGCGAGCAGCGTCCAGCAATTGTTCACGGCTGAGCACCCGACGCGGACGTTCGATGAACACCCAAAGCAGGCGGAATTCGGCGTTGGACAGTGGCACCACCAGGCCGTCGGCGGCGATCAATTGGCGCAGCACGCTGTTCAGGCGCCAGTTGTCGAAGCGAATATTCGCACGCTGTTCAGTGCGGTCGTCGCGCACCCGGCGCAGAATCGTCTGAATCCGTGCGACCAGTTCCCGTGGCTCGAAAGGCTTGGCCATGTAGTCATCGGCACCCAGTTCCAGGCCGATGATCCGGTCGGTGGGTTCGCAGCGCGCGGTGAGCATCAGGATTGGAATGTCCGATTCGGCGCGCAGCCAGCGGCACAGCGACAAACCGTCTTCGCCGGGCAGCATCAGGTCGAGCACCACCACGTCGAAATGCTCCGCTTGCAGCGCCAGGCGCATGGCAGCGCCGTCGGTGACGCCGCTGGCGTGAATGTTGAACCGGGCTAGGTAGTCGATCATCAGTTCGCGGATCGGGACGTCATCGTCGACGATCAGGGCGCGAATGCTCCAGCGTTTGTCGTCACCGGGCGCTTTTTGATCGTCGTTCAGAGGTGCTGGGGTGCTGTGCATGCGTGCGTTCATCTGCCAGGTAGGCTGCCAACCACAAAGATGGGCTGCGAGGTTGTGGTTCCAGCATAGGCGTCCGGCCCGGAGGCGGGAAGTGCTGTAAGGACGTGTTGCGGCTGCCGAGGGTAGCGACGAAGGGTGTTGTGGGCGTGTCGTGTGTGTATCGAACTCGACACAATCGGCGCAGGGGCTAGTCTTGCTTGAGTCTTCGGGACGATTTACCGATCATCGGGTCCCGCAGTGGCGCTGGTTCCGCTACAATGCGCGCCGATTTCGTCCTGCCTGAGAGCCCGCTCATGTCCGTCTGCCAGACTCCTATCATCGTCGCCCTGGATTTCCCCACCCGTGACGCCGCACTGAAGCTGGCCGACCAGTTGGACCCGAAGCTGTGCCGGGTCAAAGTCGGTAAGGAGCTGTTCACCAGTTGCGCCTCTGAAATCGTCGGCACCTTGCGTGACAAGGGTTTCGAAGTGTTTCTGGACCTCAAGTTCCACGACATTCCGAACACCACGGCCATGGCAGTGAAGGCTGCGGCGGAAATGGGCGTATGGATGGTCAACGTCCATTGCTCCGGTGGTCTGCGCATGATGGCTGCCTGCCGTGAAGTACTCGATCAGCGTACCGGCCCTAAACCGCTGTTGATCGGCGTGACCGTGCTGACCAGCATGGAGCGTGAAGATCTGGCGGGAATCGGCCTGGACATCGAGCCACAGGAGCAAGTGCTGCGTCTGGCGGCATTGGCGGAAAAAGCCGGGATGGACGGTCTGGTGTGCTCGGCCCTGGAAGCCCAGGCCCTGAAATCGGCGCACCCGTCGCTGCAACTGGTGACCCCGGGGATTCGTCCGGCGGGCAGCGCCCAGGACGATCAGCGCCGCATTCTGACCCCGCGTCAGGCGCTGGATGCCGGTTCTGATTATCTGGTGATTGGTCGTCCGATCAGCCAGGCGGCGGATCCGGCCAAGGCGTTGGCAGCAGTCGTGGCCGAACTGGCTTAAGCAGCGACTGCTCAAACCATTCGCGGGCAAGCCTCGCTCCTACAAGTGCACCACCGTACGTAGGAGCGAGGCTTGCCCGCGAAGCTTTTATACCTTCAACACCAACTTCCCGAAATTCTCGCCGCTGAACAGTTTCATCAGCGTCTCCGGGAACGTTTCCAGCCCTTCAACAATGTCTTCCTTGCTCTTGAGTTGCCCCTTGGCCATCCATCCGGCCATTTCCTGTCCGGCGGCGGCGAACTGCGCGGCGTAGTCCATCACCACAAAGCCTTCCATTCGTGCACGGTTGACCAGCAGCGACAGATAATTGGCCGGGCCTTTAACCGCCTCCTTGTTGTTGTACTGGCTGATCGCGCCACAAATCACCACCCGCGCTTTCATGGCCAGGCGACCCAGCACCGCGTCGAGAATATCGCCGCCCACGTTATCGAAATACACGTCGACACCTTTCGGGCATTCACGCTTCAGGCCCGCATGCACGTCTTCGTTCTTGTAGTCGATGACGCCGTCGAAACCCAATTCGTCGATCAGGAACTTGCACTTGTCCGCGCCGCCCGCGATGCCGATCACGCGGCAGCCTTTGATCTTGGCGATCTGCCCGGCAATGCTGCCCACTGCGCCGGCCGCGCCGGACAGCACCACGGTGTCACCTTCCTTCGGTGCGCCAACATCGAGCAGCGCGAAGTAGGCTGTCATCCCGGTCATGCCTAGCGCCGACAGGTAACGTGGCAGCGGTGCCAGTTTCGGATCGACCTTGTAGAAACCTCGTGGCTCGCCGAGGAAATAATCCTGCACGCCCAAGGCACCGTTGACGTAGTCCCCGACCGCAAACCCAGGATTATTCGAGGCAACGACTTTGCCTACACCCAATGCACGCATGACTTCGCCGATACCGACCGGCGGAATGTAGGACTTGCCCTCGTTCATCCAGCCACGCATGGCCGGGTCCAGGGACAGGTATTCGTTTTTGACCAGGATCTGACCCGCAGCCGGTTCGCCGACAGGCACTTCCTGATAGGTAAAGGTCTCGCGGGTTGCCTCGCCCACCGGACGTTTGGCGAGCAGGAACTGGCGATTGGTCTGGGTAGTCATGACTGGCACTCAAGATGAATGAAGCCTTGTTGATAGACCTTCATGATCGATGCTGCAAGTTTGGCTGATGCGGCGAATGCACATCGATCCAGTGCAGTGATAGTCGGTCCCGCAGTTCTATCACTGCCACTCATGGTCGCCCAACCGGGCTTCTGATAGTGCTGCCGTGCCACGCGCCCCTGTGGCTAGACTGCGAACACGCGATCCCTCGCATCTTCTCTTTGAGGACATAACAATGAGCATGACGTTTTCCGGCCAGGTCGCTGTTGTGACTGGCGCTGCCAACGGTATTGGCCGCGCGACCGCCCAGGCATTCGCCGCTGAAGGGTTGAAAGTGGTGGTGGCCGACATGGACACGGCCGGGGGCGAAGGCACCGTGGCACTGATTCGTACGGCGGGCGGCGAAGCGACCTTCGTGCGCTGCAACGTCACGCTGGAAAGCGATGTGAAAAATCTGATGGACGAGGTGGTGAATACCTACGGCCGTCTGGACTATGCCTTCAACAATGCTGGCATCGAGATCGAGAAAGGCAAACTGGCTGACGGCACGATCGATGAGTTCGACGCGATCATGGGCGTCAACGTCAAAGGCGTCTGGTTGTGCATGAAGTACCAGCTGCCATTGCTGCTGGCCCAGGGCGGCGGTGCGATCGTCAACACCGCTTCGGTAGCGGGCCTCGGTGCTGCGCCGAAGATGAGCATTTACGCGGCGTCGAAACATGCGGTGATCGGCCTGACCAAGTCGGCTGCCATCGAATACGCCAAGAAAAAGATTCGCGTCAACGCGGTGTGCCCGGCGGTGATCGACACCGACATGTTCCGTCGTGCCTATGAAGCGGACCCGAAGAAGGGCGAGTTCGCCAACGCCATGCACCCGGTCGGGCGGATCGGCAAGGTCGAGGAAATCGCCAGCGCGGTGCTGTACCTGTGCAGCGATGGCGCAGCGTTTACTACCGGCCACTCGCTGGCGGTGGACGGTGGTGTCACCGCGTTCTGAACAATCAAGGTTCGTCGTGTAGGAAAGAGCCCGCATTCGTGCGGGCTTTTTCATGGCGCCGTGGAAGGGACGGACAAGTGTGTTTCAAATGGTTAGAACCGAGGGTTTTGGCGGCGTTGTCGCACATCCGTTCAAGCGCACCTGTGATTAACTGCTCCCCGCAAATGGACAGGAGTTTGCTTGCTCATGGAATTGAGAATCGATCGACAGGCATTGGTGCCGGTCGTACAGCAAATCGTCGACGCGTTGGCCGTCTGGCTTCGTCAGAGCGAGGTGCTGCCAGGGACGCGTTTACCTTCTGCGCGGCAAATCGCGCGGGTCAATCTGCTCAGTCAGTCCAGCGTCGTTGAAGCCTGTGAGCGCCTGGTGACTCAAGGCGTGCTGGCTTCGCGTCATGGCGCCGGTTTCACTGTCGCCACGCCGGCGCTGACCGCTCAGGGGCAACAGGAATGCCTCTGGTTCGAAGGTGCGGAAGTGAAGCAGGGCGGCCTCTCGGGCGAGCTTTTATTAGGCTGTGGCGGACTGCCCGAAAGCTGGCGCGAAACGGACGACCTGAGCTACGCGATCCGACAAGTCAGCCGTACCGACATGGCCGGGTTGTTCAACTACAGCACGTCATGGGGGCTGCCAGCCTTGCGTCTGCAGATCCTCAAACGCCTCAACCAGCTCAGTATCGAGGTGGACGAAAACCGGATTCTGACTACCGCCGGTGCCAGCCATGGGCTCGACCTGATCGTGCGTACCTTGCTCAAGCCGGGTGATTGCGTGGTGGTGGAAAGCCCGGGGTATCCATTGTTGTTCGACCTGCTCAGGCTGCACGGCGTGACGATGATCGAGGTGCCGCGTACCCCGCGTGGGCCGGACACGGCGCAGCTTGAAGCGCTGTTGCTCAAGCACAGGCCCCGAGCGCTATTTATCAACAGCTTCTATCACAACCCGACGGGCAGTTGCCTGACGTCTGTGGTGGCGCAGCAGGTTATGCAACTGACCAAAACCCATGGCGTGCTGGTGATTGAAGATGACGTCTATGCGGATTTGCACAGCGGCCCCGGCACCCGCCTCGCCGCGTTGGGTATCAATGACAATGTGATTTACGTCGGCAGCTACTCGAAAACCCTCAGCAGTTCATTGCGGGTCGGGTTTGTTGTGGCCAGTGACGAGATTGTTGCTCAACTGGCCGAGGTCAAGATGGTCAGCAGCATGGGCGCCTCACGGTTCTGCGAATCGGTGCTGACGTGTCTGTTGGCCAGCGGCGCATACCGCAAACTGGTCCAGCGTCAGCGCCAGCGTTTGAACACGGACAGAGAGGCCGCCCTGCAAGTGCTCGAAGACGCCGAGTGGGAGGTTTTCGGCAAGCCGGCCGGCGGCCTGTTTATCTGGGCGCGGTCGAGGATGTCCGACTACGCTCAGGTGCGCAAACAGGCCCGGCGCTTCGGTGTGCTGCTGTCTTCGGCTACGGCATTCAGTCCTGATGGCCAGGTGAGTGACTGGCAGCGCATCAACGTGGCTTATGCCTGCGATCCTCGTGCCCGCGCATTTTTTCAGGCGACGGCTGCGAATCGACCTAAAGCGTTCTGAAAACGACGCGGGCGTAGCTTTTTGCCATTATTCAGACGCCAGAGACTTGTGCTGGCGTATGCCCGTTGCGAATCTGCGTCAACAGACTATGTCAGGGGACTAAGTGCAATGATTTCGGCCGTGCAAGGACGTTTTGCCAACCTCGGTATGGCAAAAAAAATGGGTGTCGGGTTTGTATTGGTGCTGCTGCTGACGGCCCTGGTGGCAGCCATCGGCGTTTGGTCCCTGCAAACCATCAGCCATCGCTTCGACGGGCTCAAGCAGATGTCGTCGCTCAACAGCGGTTTGCTCAAGGTGCGACTGCTTGAACAGGAATACGCCTTGCACGGCAATCCGAAAACCGCCGATGCCCTGCGCCAGGGCGTTGATGACCTGATCGTTTTGGCGACGCAGCTCAAGGCTGCGTCAGCGGCCAACGTACCGGTGATGAATGACGTTGAGCAGTCCCTGGGGGCCTATCGCAAGGCCTTCGACGAATTCGTTTCGCTGAGTCAGGCCAAGGACCTGGCCCTGGAAATGGCCAGTTGGTCGGTGTCCAGCGTGGCCAATAACCTTGATGTCCTGCAAGCAGGGCTTGCCGATGACGGCGCCTATACCTTGAAAGAGTCCGAGGGCAAGGACGGTGGGCAGTTCATCGAGCAGGCCAATCAGGTCAGCCAGGTGTCGCGGCTGATGCTGCAGGCCATGAACGAGGCGCGTGTGCGTCTGGACCAGAGCCGCAAAGGCGACGACAGCGCAGGCCAGGGCAAAATCGAGCAGGCCGAACAGGCGCAGATTCAGGCGGAGCAGTTAAAAACCACGGTCAAGGATGAGGGCTATCAGACGGTCCTCAATGAAGTGGCGGGTCACATCAACAGTTTCAGCGAGAAACTGACCGAGTACACCGGCCTGTTGGCCCAGGAAAAAACCGTCTATGAGCAATTGCACCAGCGCGCCGCGCAGGTGGTGGAGCGGGTCGATCAGGCCTATGTCGCCGAAGACCAGTCGATGCAGGCCGAACTGAAAAAGAACTCGATGCTGATCATCGGCTCCTCGGCGCTGGCGTTGCTGGTCGGGTTGATTGCGGCGTGGGTGATTACCCGGTTGATCGTGGCGCCGTTGCGCAGTGTGATTCGTGTCGCGCAGCAGATCGCTGCGGGTGATTTGAGTGCGACGGTTGAAGTGACGCGCCGTGACGAGATCGGCCAGTTGATGCAGGCCATGCAACAGATGGGCGCGGGGCTGAGCACCATCGTCAGTGGTTTGCAGGCCGGTATCGAGCAGTTGGCGAGTTCAGCGCAATCGTTGTCGGCGGTGACCGAGCAGACCAATCTGGAGGTCAGTAGCCAGAAAGAAGAAACCGAGCAGGTTGCCACGGCGATGAATCAGATGACGGCGACGGTGCACGACGTTGCGCGTAACGCGGAGGAAGCCGCGCAGGCAGCGCAAACGGCGGACGGCAAGGTTGAAAGTGGTCAGCAGGTGGTGCGTCAGAGCATGGCGCGGATCGAGCAATTGGCGGACTCGGCGACTTCGGCCAGTTCGAGTATCGAAAGCTTGAGTGCGGAAATCCAGAACATCGGCACGGTGCTCAGTGTGATCAAGAGCGTTGCCGAGCAAACCAATCTGTTGGCGCTCAATGCGGCGATCGAGGCGGCCCGGGCCGGTGAGCAGGGCAGGGGGTTTGCGGTAGTGGCGGATGAGGTTCGGGCGCTGGCCAAGCGCACTCAGCAATCGACCGAGGAGATTGAGCGTCTGGTGAGTGCCTTGCGTTCGGCGGCGCAGTCGTCGGTGCAGCAGATTCAGAACAGTGGAGAGCTGGTGAAGCTGGCGGTGAGTGACGCGTTGCAGACTGAGAGTGCGCTGGGGAGTATTGCGGCGGCGGTGTCTTTGATTCAGCAAATGAACCAGCAGATTGCGGCGGCCGCCGAGGAGCAGAGTTCGGTGGCCGAGGAGATTAATCGCAGTGTGACGAGTATTCGTGCGAGTGCGGATCAGTCTTCGTTGGCGATGCGGGGGAATGCGGCTTCGAGTATTGAGCTGGCGCAGTTGGGGGTTGAGTTGAAAGGGATGGTCGGGCACTTTCGGCTCTGATCTGGCTCCCACAGGTGTACATAGATCTACTGTGGGAGCGGGCTTGAACTGGCCTAATAATTCCGGACACCTCTTAAGGGCGATATGATTTCGCCAATTTGGAGGTTCCATGAACGAAAGAAAGGTCTATTCCCGCGAATTCAAGCATCGTGCAGCCAGCATGGTAATTGACGATAATTGCCCCGTTCCAGATGTCTGCGCGTCTTTAGGTATTGGACCTACCGCCCTGCGGCGGTGGGTCGAGCAGGTTCGCAAGGAGCGCAAAGGGCAACCCGTTCAGGGCACCAAGGCAATTACTGAGGATCAGCGCCAGATTCAGGAATTGAAAGCCAAGATCAAACGCCTGGAACTGGAAGCCGAAATCTTAAAAAAGGCTACCGCTCTCTTGATGTCGGACCCCGATCGTTTTCGATGATCGCGGAGCTAAGAGAGTCATTTCCGACCGCCACCCTGTGTCGCGTTTTCGATGTGAAGCGCAGCAGCTTTTATGAATGGATGCAGCGGCGCGCCAAGCCAAAGATCAGACGCGAAGAACTCAAAGAGAAAGTGGTCGAGTTGCACAGCGAAAGTCGGGAAGCCCTGGGCTCCAGAGCGATCAGCAAAAACCTGAAGGCACTAGATATATCTGCCGGAAGAAGCCTTGTTAGAGCATTGATGAGAGAGGCCAACATTGTCAGTAAACAACGCCAGCCGCACCTATTCAGATCCAAAGGGGTTGAAGCGTTCGTCGCACCCAATTTGCTCAAGCGCAATTTCAAACCGACCGCAGTCAATCAGGTCTGGTGTGGCGATGTTACAAGCCTGATGGTGGGTAAACGTTGGGTTCATCTGGCCATCGTGATCGACTTGTATGCACGCCGGGTCATCGGCTGGGCATTCTCTCTGGTCAACGACGCGAACCTGGTCAGCAAGGCGCTACGGATGGCGACAGAGCTTCGTAAATGCCCGTCAGGAGTAATGTTCCATTCGGATCAGGGTTGTCAGTACACCAGTCGCAAGTTTCAAGAAGAGCTGAGACGCCATGACATTTTGCAAAGCATGAGTCGTCGCGGGCAGTGCTGGGACAATGCGCCGACAGAACGCTTTTTCGGCACGCTAAAGTCAGAATGGGTCCCTCGTAACGGCTACAGCACGGTCAAGGAAGCCGAAACTGATATGACGCGTTTCTTCATGTACTACAACCGCACCAGGCTCCACAGCTACAACAACTACCTGTCGCCACTAGCTATGGAGCAAAAAGCGGCATAAGCACCGTAACCGGTGTCCGGATTTACTTGACCAGTTCAGCTTGCTCGCGAAGGCGGCCTGACAGCGGACCTATCTCTTTCCGGTGTACATATCCATTCCTGCGGTAACGGCCGCTTATGGTTTCGCCCTTACGGCGACTCCCTTTGGCAAACGCCCCAAAGGAAGCAAAGGTCTTCGCCCCAACGTCCGGCCCCTCGCCTAGGCTCGGCGTTCCTTCGCTCCGGCATTCATCTGGGGGCATCGCCTCCGGTCGGCTTCGCTTCGACCTCCTCTCGATGTGTTCGACTTCGTCGAACGGCGCTACGCGCCTACCCCCCAGATGAACGCCTCCTCTCAGCCTCCCGACGGGGCGGGCAGATCAAAATCAAAAGCTGCAGGCGAGCTAACGCTCGGCCTGATGAGTGGTGAGGAGCGAAGCGTATCCACGCCGACCAATTACTTGCAGATGTACACCGAACCCTGTGGGAGCTGGCTTGCCTGCGATGGCGGCCTGCCAGCCGACCAATCGTTTGCAGATGGCACGGACCTTGTGGGAGCTGGCCTGCCAGCGATGGCGGCCTGACAGCCGACCTATCTTCCTGCTGTATACCACCAAATCCAACCCATAAAAAAAGCCACCTCGCGGTGGCTTTCTTTGATTCTTTTGATCAGTCGTAGATCACTTTCTTCTTCCAGTCCGCATCCGCCTCGACGTCTTTGAGGCCTACGTTCAGTTGGTTTGCCTCGCTTTCAACCGCTGCGATGTTGTCCATCACCATGGCGTTGGCGCGCGCCAGGAGTTTTTCCAGGTATTCGAGTTGTTCAGCGTAGACCTGCGGTTCCTGCTGTTTGCGCAGGTATTGCACACCGCGTTCGAAGGCGAGGCGAGCCTGGCCTGGCTGGTTTTGTTGCAGGCAGTGCTGGCCGAGGTTGTTGAAAAACTCGATGTGCAGCAGGACCAGAATGTGGCGCACTTCGCGGATCCAGCGCTTGGCTTCGTTGGTCGGCAGGTAGCCGTCCTGTGCGGCACGGGTGATTTGGCCGTGCAGGGCTTCCAGCAGAAAACGTACGTCCTTGGCCTTGGCTTCGGTCTGGATCGGTGCCGGCGGGTTGTTGACCGGAATCGATTCGCCTTGAGCGGCCAGGGCTTCCAGTTCAGTAATCCGCGCCCTGAGGTTGGAGCTGGTTTTTTCCAGGTTGAGCAAACGCTGGCAGACGTTGAGCTCCAGGCGGGTCAACAGCAGCTTGAGCCCGGGTGTCATCAGCTGACCGGGGAAGGTCTCGGTGATTTCGCCGCAGCGACGCAGGCGGTCGTTGAGTTCAACCTTGGTACGGGCCCTTTCCAGCTTATTGTTTTCCACCACATGGTTCATGTAGCCAATGGCGATCAATAGTGCGATCCCGGCTACGACTAGCAGGGTGATCATGAGTGGTGTCACCGGTAAGACCTCTTTATAGGGTTCGCGATCGAGTGTAGTGGCTTGGCATTTGGGCGCATAGGACCGCTCGACGAGTTGAATCGGTTGGGGCTGTCTTTATATCGGCCGTCGTTCTACTTATATAAATGCTGGCAACTGCGAATCACATTGCCACCATCTACAACGGCGGACTATAACGTCTTGGTGGTTGCCAGAATATAGTCGCCAAAGGTCAGGAGGCGCAAAAGCCTGAATCGCGCCTGAAAGCGGGGCGAAGTCATTGATTTAAATAAATTTATATCTGGGGGTTGACGACCCCTCAATCCATCCATAGAATGCGCGCCACTTACAGCGTAAAGCACACAGCGAAACGCGGTAGGGAGTGAATGTTGTACGTGTGTCCCCTTCGTCTAGTGGCCTAGGACACCGCCCTTTCACGGCGGTAACAGGGGTTCGAGTCCCCTAGGGGACGCCATAAGCGGGAATAGCTCAGTTGGTAGAGCACGACCTTGCCAAGGTCGGGGTCGCGAGTTCGAGTCTCGTTTCCCGCTCCAATTTTAAGCAGCGTTGCTTTCGGGCGGCGCTGAGTGAAGCCAGAGCCGACATCTTCGGATGCGGATTTGGGCACTGAAATACACACCATGTGTTTCAGTTAGCGTGTCCCCTTCGTCTAGTGGCCTAGGACACCGCCCTTTCACGGCGGTAACAGGGGTTCGAGTCCCCTAGGGGACGCCATTTGCGGGAATAGCTCAGTTGGTAGAGCACGACCTTGCCAAGGTCGGGGTCGCGAGTTCGAGTCTCGTTTCCCGCTCCATATTTAACAAAAACGCCGCTCAGCAATGAGCGGCGTTTTTGTTTGTGCGTCATTCATAAAAAAGGACCTCAAGGTCCTTTTTTTGTTTGTGTAGGAATCAAGACTTCAACGTGTCGGACCCGCCACAACAGCGGGCCCGAAAAAGCGATCAGAGTTTCGGCAACTGCCCGATGCGCCCCATCATTTCCGTCACGATCTGCAGGTCCAGCAGGAACTGGTCAACCGTCTTGAACTCGTTGTCGGTGTGGCCGGTGTACTTGACCTCGGGTCTTGCCAGGCCGAATTGCACGCCGTTGGGCAGTTCATGGACCGAGGTGGCGCCGGCGGAGGTGCCGTACTTGTGTTCCATGCCAAGGTTTTCGCTGGCCACGGCGAGCAAGGCCTTGACCCATTCACCCTCAGGGTTGCGGTACATCGGTTCCGCGATTGAGTAGTCGAAGGCCACCGCAACGTGGGTCTTCTTGCTCCAGGCGCCAAGTTTTTCGGCGATTTGAGCCTTGAGCTCTTCGGGAGATCTGCCCTTCGGCACGCGCAGGTTGACCGCAAGCTTGAAGGCTTTGTCATCCATTGCGACATAGGTCAGGGAAGTGGTCAGCGGGCCCATGAAGTCATCGGAAAAACCGACTCCCAATTTGCCACCCAGGTAATCCAGCCCCCAGTTGTCCGCTACGTAGCGGGCGGCGTCGGTGATGTGGTTGTGCTTGAGCGCGACCTTGCCGTCGAGGCTGTTGATGAAGACCAGCATTCTGGACACCGGGTTGACGCCGGATTCGGGCTCGGAGGAGTGGGCGGAAACGCCAGTGACCGTCAGCTTGACGTCCTTGCCATCGACCTTGGCGTTCACTTCGAAATCGCCGCCGTTGCGCTTGGCATATTCAGTGCCGGCTTTTTGCAGGCTTGCGGCTAGTTCGGCAGGCTTGTCAGTCACCAATGTGACGACGGAAGCCGACGGAATCTGGTTTGTGGCCAGGCCGCCAGTCATCGAGATGATTTCCGCGCCTTTGCCCTCGGCCTTACGTTTCGGGAAGTTCGCCATCACGGTGCCGTAACCTTTCTCGGCAATCACTACCGGGTAGCCACCATCCAGCGCCAGGTTGTAGTTAGGTGTCGGGTTGTGTTCGAAGTAATAAGGAATGGCGTCGCCGGTGGTTTCCTCGGTGGTGTCGACCAGCAGCTTGAAATTGCGCGCCAGCGGCAGCTTCTCTTCCTTGATGATCTTCATCGCATAGAGGGCTACCACGATACCGTTCTTGTCATCTTCGGTGCCTCGGCCATACATGCGGTCGCCGATCAGGGTGACCTTGAACGGATCGAGTTTGGTGCCGTCTTTCAGGACCCAGTTTTCTGGCGTCACCGGCACTACGTCGGCATGCGCGTGAATGCCCACCACTTCATCGCTGCTGCCCTCAAGGGTGATTTCATAGACGCGATTGTCGATGTTGCGGAAATTCAGGTTGAAGGCTTGGGCCAGGCCCTTGATCTTGTCGGCGATCTTGATGAATTCGGGATTGTCGTGCTGATCAACGCCGTCCACGCGGAAGGTCGGGATGGCTACCAGCTCGCGCAGGGTCTCGGTGGCAGCGGCGCCATATTTCACCCGTGCATAGAGACCAAGCAGGCGATGGACTTCGTTCTGTTGTTCTGGCGTAAGGGTCTTGTTGCCGAGGAAGGCGCTGATGGCCGAGCCGAGATTGTCGGTTTTGCCGAGGTCGCTCTTGGCCAGACCTCCCAGGAACTGCCTGAAATCCGTGACCGATGCATCGCTGAAGGTCTTGAGGATCGCCGCGCTCTGTTGCGGGGTAATGTTGGCTTGTGCGGTCAAGGTGAACGACGAAAGGCTGGCCAGTATCAGGGTTGACGCAGCCAGGTGCTTGAGTGTGAAATTCATTGTTGAGGGCATTCCTTTGCAGGCAGTTTGTGAGAAGTTTCTGATCGATGAGACAGAAACGTTTCCAACCTAACACTGCAACAGAGTGTTACGGGAGCCCTGAAGTGGGATCTGTCGCACAGAAATGCAAAAGCGACGCAGAAACGAAAAAGGCCCGTCAGTCTGACTGAGCGGGCCTTTTGCATGGGCGCAGGTTTTACATCGACAGAATCAGGCGCCCGGCGAACAGGATCAGAATCACCCCCATGGTGCGTTCGAACCAATGCCCCATGCGCATGAACAGCAATCGCACCCGGGCGCTGGAAAAGAACAGCGCGACGATCACGAACCACAGCGCGTTCACAAAACACATCCACACCCCATACAGCGCCTGGACCTTCAACGGTGTCGTGGCGCTGATGATCGTGGTGAAAATCGCCAGGAAAAACAGCGTCGCCTTGGGGTTGGTCGCGTTGGTCAGAAAACCGGTGGTGAACGCCTTCAGCAACGTTTGCTCGACAACCGGCTCATCCGCAACTTTGTCACCTTCAAGCGAAGACTTGGGCTTGCTACGCAGCAGGCTGACACCGAGGTACAAAATGTAGGTGCCGCCCACCACCTTGGCCACGGTCAACAACCAGGGCGTCGTGTGCATCAGCGCCCCGACTCCGAGCAGGGTGTAAAGCACGTGCACTGAGATCCCCGCGCCAATGCCCAGCGCCGTGCAAATCCCGACCAGTCGGCCGAAACGCACACTTTGGCGGATGGTCACCGCGAAGTCCGGTCCGGGTGCGACCACTGCCAGAAAGTGAATGGTCGCCAGCGCCAGGAACTCGCCCAGGTAATTCGAAAACATCTCAACTCCAAAAAGTAAGGGGTGAAGCATTGCCGCGATAACCGACAAAGAACGAAAGGCTCAATCGCGGATCCGCTACGCCCGGCGTCACCGAGTGCATGCAGCGCGAATTGAACATGATGAAGTCACCCGGCTCAGGACGAATCTCCAGGGTTGGAGTACCGAGCAAGGCCGGGTCGATGCCGTAGCTGTCGCCACGCATTTCGTCGAATTGGTCCGGGGAAATGTCGTGGTCCCACATCTGCAACGCGCCGCCTTCGGTCGGCATATTCAGGTAAACGTTGCAGGCGAACTGTGCCTCCAGGCTTCTGGCCTGGTAACTGTCCGGGGCGTCCTTGGCGAAAATGTCGTGGTGGGCGAGGAAGCACACGCCCGGTTTCACCACCCGGGACAATCCGACATACATCTTGCGACCGTAGAGATTTTCCAGATGCGCACCCGCGGGCCAGGACTCATCGAGCATGCAGCGCAGGGTATCGACCGGGGACGAGTAGGGGGCGCAACGACTGCGCAACTCCGCGATGTTGCGGGTGGCGCGTTCGAAGTAGTCTTCGATCAGCAGCGGTTGGTTTTCCGCCTCATAAAACGCCATGCCGATGCGACCGATGCTCGGCGCGTTGATATAGCCTTCGAAGCCCGGGGCGAGGATCTTGTCGCCAATCTGAATCGCCAGCGGCCGGGGCAACAGGCCTTTGACGCGTATGGCGAGGACTTCTTCGTTGGCCAGTTTTTTTATGCACGTCTCATCGAGACGCTCGACGTCAAGCATCATGTCTTAGGTCCATCTATCAGATAGTCAACAGAACCCGCGAACGCGGGCTCCCCCGGGCGTCAGGCGATGACGGGGACGGCATCGCCCAAAAGCTCAATCCACGCTGTAGTGGACTGACAGCGTTCCCTTTTTCAGTGAAAGGGAAGCGATCGTGACCGTGCCCAAATCCTTCAGGCTACGTACATGGGTGCCGCCGCAGCCGTAGGCGGGCAGTTCACCGAAACCGATTTCCCGGGCGCCTTCGCGCATCGACGTCAGGCGTGGCAGGTCATGGTCAACCCATTGCTCGATCCCCTGCTGAAGGATCTCGGCATCCACCTCTTTTGCCGACTCCAGGGGTTTGAATTGCACGCGTCCTTCGCCCGGCCAGTGATGAGCCTTGATCGGCATCCAGCCCAGCGCCTGGACAAAGTGGCCGATCAGGTGGCCGGCCGAATGCATGCGCGAATTGAACTGACGGCGTTGCTCGTCAATACGAATCTGGGTCATGCCCGGTTTCACCGGGCGGTCGACGAAGTGAATGATCCGGTCCGGGTCCTGGATCACGCGCAGCACCTGGCTTTCGCCGATCCAGCCGGTATCGCAAGGCTGACCGCCACCTTGGGGGTGAAACAATGTGGCGCGCAGCACCACTGCAAATTCGTTCTCCTGGGGCGTGCAATCCAGGACTTCCACATTGGCCTTGAGGTCATCACTATGGAAAAAGAGGCGAAGCGTCATATTCCATGTCCTCATTAAAGTTTCTTTTTTTATTATATGAAGCGTGGAATTGCGTGATAATCCGTTCAAACATCAAAGGACTGTTGCGCTGTGAGCATAAATCTCCCACTTCCACTGCTGGGTGAAATGGCGATTTTCGTCAAGGTTGTCGAGACCGGCAGCTTTTCCGAAGCGGCTCGCCAATTGGGTTCTTCACCCTCGGCGGTGAGTCGCAGCATTTCACGTCTGGAAAAAGCGCTGGCCACGCGTTTGCTACAGCGAACCACGCGCAAACTGCGCTTGAGTGACGGTGGCGAAGAGGTGTTCAAGCGCTGCCAGGAAATGGTCAGTGCAGCCAAGTCAGTGATGGAAATCAGCGGGCAGTTCACCCATGAAGCAGAAGGTCTGGTGCGGGTCAGCGTCCCCAAGGCGGTCGGTCGATTTGTGATTCACCCGCATATGCCGGAATTTCTGCGCCGTTATCCCAAAGTCGATGTGGAGTTGTTGCTTGAGGATCGGCAGGTGGATCTGATCGACGACAACGTTGATCTGGCGATTCGCATTACCGATCGCCCCCCCGCTGGATTGGTCGGGCGGCAGTTGCTGACCATCGACCATTTGCTCTGCGCAACACCGCAGTACCTGGCCGAACATGGCACGCCGACGCATCCCCATGACTTGCTCAACCATAGTTGTATTTACCTGGGGGAAACCCCGAGCGATGCGCGGTGGAAATTCAAGAGAGGCACCAAGGCTGTGACGGTCGGCGTACGCGGGCGGTACGCGGCGAATCACACGGGCGTGCGACTGGGGGCGGTGTTGCAGCACATCGGGATTGGCAGTCTGCCGTACTTCACTGCGCGTTATGCGCTGGAGCAGGGGCTGATTGTGCAAGTGCTGCCGGACTGGACCTTTCTCGCTTCCTACCATGGTGGCGCCTGGTTGCTGCATTCGCCAACGCGGTATTTGCCGCCGAAGTTGCGGGTGTTTATCGATTATCTGGTGGAGTGTCTGGAGAAGGAGCCGACGTTGGGCAAGCCGGGGAAGCCAAGTGCACTGGGCAGGGGGGCGACGGAGTATGAGTTGCCTGAGAGTGATGGGTTGCTCTGACTGACGCCGCATCAGTGGGGAATGCCACAAAAAAAGGCCCGCATGATTAATCATGCGGGCCTTTTACATTTCTGATCAGTGCTTGCTGTCGTCGTTCGACATCGCCAGCAACTGTTTTTCCTGATTCCAGTCGAAAGGTTCGTCGTTCTGCTCGGCTTCGAAACGACGCTCTTCCAGTGCCTGGTACAAATCGATTTCATCATCGGGCATGTAATGCAGGCAGTCACCGGCGAAGTACCACAGTAGGTCGCGCGGGACCAGGTGTGCGATTTGCGGATAGCGGGTGATTACCTGGCACAGAATGTCCTGGCCCAGGTACTGGCTTTCGATCGGGTCGACCGGCAACAAGGCACGCAGTTCGTCAAAGCGCTCCAGGAACAAGGCATGGCTTTCTTCGGGAACCTGTTCGGCCTCACCTACGGCGACCAGGATGCTGCGCAGGTGGTCGAGCAAGACAAGATGATCGGCAACGACGTTGGACACGAGATAAGTCCTCAAGAGCAAAACGGGCGCGGGAGTATAAAGCCCCCACGCCCCTTTTTACAGGATCAGCGGACCTTTCCGTCGGCCAGCGCCAACTCCTCTTTGTCGAAATCATCGACATCGATCACCTTGCGCCGCGCCGTTTCTGCTTCACGCAAGGTCTGCGCTTCCACCGGCTGCAACACCCCGGCCTCCAGCGCTGCATCGATGACGTGTTCACCGGCAGTCGGTTTGACCTGCCCGTTTTTGAGCGCCACGTGCAGTTTTTTCTGCAATGGCTGCGCCGCGTTCAACAGGTTGCAGGCATGTTGCAAGGCCCCGACCGCGTCGTCTGCCGATTGCGGACGATAGCAACCGCCAAGCAGTTCTTCGAGGGTTGGATCGCCCTTGGCCCGGCCAATCACCGCCGCAACTTCGGCGCCGAGTTTGTCCGATGGCCCTTTGTGACGACGGCCGAACGGGAACACGATCACCCGCAACAGGCAACCCAGCACCTTGTTCGGGAAGTTGCTCAGCAGTTCATCCAGCGCACGTTCCGACTGGCCAAGGCTTTCTTCCATGGCCCAGGTAAACAGCGGCGCCATGTGCTCCGGCGAATCGAGGTCGTGGTAACGCTTGAGCGCGGCGGAGGCGAGGTACATGTTGCTGAGCACATCACCGAGACGCGCCGACAGACGCTCGCGACGTTTCAGTTCACCACCCAGCAGCATCATGCTCAGGTCGGCGAGCATGGCGAACGCGGCGGCCTGACGATTGAGTGCGCGGAAATAACTCTGGCTGAGCTTGTTACCGGGCGCGTGTTCGAAATGTCCGAAGCCGAGGTTCAGCACCAGCGTGCTGGCGGCGTTGCTCACGGCGAAACCGATGTGCTTGAGCAGCAGGCCATCGAACTCGGTGAGTGCCTGATCCTTGTCTTCACGACCGGCGAGGGCCATTTCTTTCAACACGAACGGATGGCAGCGAATGGCGCCCTGGCCGAAGATCATCAGGTTGCGCGAGAGAATGTTCGCACCTTCCACGGTGATGAAGATGGGTGCGCCATTCCAGCTGCGACCGAGGTAGTTGTTCGGCCCCATGATGATCGCCTTGCCGCCGTGTACGTCCATGGCGTGGCTGATGCACTCGCGGCCGCGTTCGGTGAGGTGGTACTTGAGAATCGCCGACAGCACCGACGGTTTCTCGCCAAGGTCCACCGCGTTGGCGGTCAACATTCGGGCGGCGTCCATCATCCAGGCGTTGCCACCGATGCGTGCCATGGCTTCCTGAATACCTTCGAATGCCGACAGTGGCACGTTGAATTGCTCACGCACCTGCGCGTACTGGCCGGTGACCAGGCTGGTGAACTTGGCCGCGCCGGTGCCGACCGCAGGCAGGGAGATCGAACGCCCGACCGACAGGCAGTTCATCAGCATCATCCAGCCTTTGCCGAGCATGTCCTGACCACCGATGAGGAAGTCCAGCGGCACGAATACGTCCTTGCCGGAGTTCGGGCCATTCATGAAGGCGGCGCCCAGCGGCAGGTGACGACGGCCGATTTCAACACCGGCGGTGTCTGTCGGGATCAGCGCCAGGCTGATGCCCAGGTCTTCCTTGTCACCCAGCAAATGGTCCGGGTCATAGGCCTTGAAGGCCAGGCCGAGGAGGGTGGCCACCGGGCCCAGCGTGATGTAACGCTTTTCCCAGTTGAGGCGCAGACCGAGGGTTTCCTTGCCTTCCCATTCACCTTTGCAGATGACCCCGGTGTCGGGCATGGCGCCGGCGTCGGAACCGGCCAGTGGACCAGTCAGTGCGAAGCACGGGATGTCGTCACCACGGGCCAGCCTTGGCAGGTAATGGTTGCGTTGTTCGTCGGTGCCGTAATGCAGCAGCAGTTCGGCGGGGCCCAGCGAGTTAGGGACCATCACGGTGGACGCGAGGTCGCCGCTGCGGGTCGCCAGTTTCATCGCGACTTGGGAGTGGGCATAGGCCGAGAAGCCCTTGCCGCCGAACTCCTTGGGAATGATCAGCGCAAAGAAGCCGTTTTCCTTGATATGAGTCCAGGCTTCGGGAGGCAAGTCCATGTCTTGCCCGATCTGCCAGTCGGTGACCATGGCGCAGAGTTCTTCAGTCGGGCCGTCGATAAAGGCCTGTTCCTCTTCACTCAGCTGCGCTTTTGGATAAGAAAGCAGCTTGTTCCAGTCCGGGCGACCACTGAACAGTTCACCGTCCCACCACACGGTCCCGGCATCGATCGCATCGCGTTCGGTCTGCGACATCGGCGGCAGGGTTTTCTGGAACCAGCTGAACAGCGGCGCGCTGAAGAATTTACGGCGCAGGTCAGGCAGCAACAATGGCGCCGCCACCGCGGCGATCAACACCCATAAAACCAGCAGCAGCCAGCCTGGAGCGTGGCTGAAGGCACCCATCGCGACGATATAGACAGCGACGATGCACAAGGCGGGCAGGGGAGCGATACGACGGTGGGCTAAAAAAGCTATCCCGACAACCAGAACCAGTATCCACAACAGCAGCATATTTAATCCTCCGTGAACCAGGGCAAAACCAACCTTCAGAGCTTAGACGGCATCCGCAAAACAGGGTGGTCGGAGCGAGGTGATTGAATTCGTGGGAAACCATCGATGAGTTTTGTAGGTTGGGTTGGCAACACGCCCGGGAAATCGTTCGTTTCCTACGCGGCTATGCGCCCATGTTTGGCCGAAACGTCGTTATCTCTGTGCTGAAGGTGTCGCTAGACTCGTGGCTTCCCCAGGAGATTGTTCTCATGCACGAGTATCTGAGTCCCGGCCGCTTCATCGATAGTGACCACCCCTCGGTGGTGGAGTTCGCCGAAAAACATCGTGGTGCCAGTCGCGATCCGCTTGAGCAGGCGATCAACCTCTATTACGCGGTGCGCGAAGCCGTGCGCTACAACCCCTACACGTTCAGTCGCGACCCGCAGACCTTGCGTGGCAGTTATGCACTGGCAACCGGGGAAAGTTATTGCGTACCCAAGGCCACGCTCCTGGCCGGCGCCGCGCGACATTGCGGGATCCCGGCCCGCATCGGTCTGGCGGACGTGCGCAATCACCTGTCGACACCGCGTTTGCTCGAGTTGCTCAAGAGCGATGTATTCGCCATGCACGGCTATACGGAACTGTATCTGAACGGTCGCTGGGTCAAAGCCACGCCGGCCTTCAATCAAAAACTCTGCGAACTGTTCAACGTGGCGCCGCTGGAGTTCGACGGCATCAACGACAGTGTTTTTCATCCCTTCAACCGCGACGGCAAGCAGCTGATGGAGTACCTGGTCGATCACGGCCAGTTCACCGACGTGCCCGAAACGTTCTTTTTCGAGCACCTGGAAAAGTGCTATCCGCATCTGTTCAGCGATAAATTGCCTGCACAGTTGGGGGATATGCAGAGTGATTTGAGCCGCGCCTGATCCGGCGTATGCTGCCTGCGCATTCATCCATAAAGAGGCGGTCATGCTGAAGATCTGGGGTCGGAAAAATTCGTCGAATGTCAGAAAGCCGTTGTGGGCCGCCGAAGAACTGGGCCTGGCTTATGAGGCCATTGATGCGGGCGGCGCCTTTGGTGTCGTAGATACGCCGCAGTACCGTGCGATGAATCCCAATGGCCGTGTGCCGGTGATCGAAGACGACGGCTTCGTGCTCTGGGAATCGAACGCCATCGTGCGTTACCTGATGGCCAGTCACGCCGATAACACTGCTTGGTATCCGGCGGATATAAAGGCCCGCGCGACGGCTGACAAGTGGATGGACTGGACCACCTCAAGTTTTGCCGGTCCGTTCCGCACCGTGTTCTGGGGCGTGTTGCGTACCCCCGAAGACAAACAGGACTGGCCCGCCATCAAGGCCGCGATCAAGGAATGCGATGACCTGCTGGCGATGGCCAACGAGGCGTTGGCGGCCAAGCCGTATCTGTCCGGCGACGAAATCGGCATGGGCGACATCCCCCTCGGCAGTTTCATTTATGCCTGGTTCGAGATGCCGATCGAGCGCGCAAAGCAGCCGCATCTCGAAGCCTGGTACGCACGACTGAAACAGCGTCCGGCGTATAAAAAAGCCGTTATGACCGCGTTGACTTAATACTCACTATCGACACACTTGACTGTACTTGTGTGGCAGCGACAAGCACCATTGCGCTCACGCGCCGCGGTTGCATTGATCGCCGCCCGCCCTTAGTTATCCCTTTCTTCCCTTCTTGGTGCGTAAATCCGATATGAGTTCCGCTCTGTCCATCCGGCAGCTAACCAAAACCTACGGCAACGGTTTCCAGGCCCTGAGTGGTATCGATCTGGACGTCGCCGAAGGTGACTTTTTCGCCTTGCTCGGCCCTAACGGTGCCGGCAAATCCACGACCATCGGCATTCTCTCGACCCTGGTGAACAAGACCAGCGGCACCGTGAATATCTTCGGTCACGACCTGGACAAAAATCCTGCGCAGCTCAAGCGCTCCATCGGCGTGGTGCCCCAGGAATTCAACTTCAACCAGTTCGAAAAAACCTTCGACATCGTCGTGACCCAGGCCGGTTACTACGGCATCCCGCCGAAGATCGCCAAGGAACGCGCCGAGCAGTATCTGACCCAGCTCGGCCTCTGGGACAAGCGCGATGTGCCGTCCCGTTCGTTGTCCGGCGGCATGAAGCGTCGCCTGATGATCGCCCGCGCACTGGTCCACGAACCACGCCTGCTGATCCTCGATGAACCGACGGCGGGTGTGGACATCGAACTGCGTCGCTCGATGTGGAGCTTCCTCACCGAGCTGAACCAGAAAGGCATCACCATCATCCTCACCACCCACTACCTGGAAGAGGCTGAGCAGTTGTGCCGCAATATCGGCATCATCGACCACGGCACCATTGTCGAGAACACCAGCATGAAACAGCTGCTCGGCCAGCTGCATGTGGAAACCTTCCTGCTCGACCTCAAGAACACGCTGAACGTCGCGCCGCAGTTGCTCGGTTATCCGACCAAGCTGCTCGACAGCCACACCCTTGAAGTTCAGGTCGACAAGGCCATGGGCATCACCGCGCTGTTCACTCAATTGGCGCAGCAGAACATCGAAGTGCTGAGCCTGCGCAACAAAACCAATCGCCTTGAGGAGTTGTTCGTGTCCCTGGTGGAGAAGAATCTGTCGAAGGTGGCGGTATGAGTTCCGAGCTGCAACCCAACCTCGTTGCCCTCAACACCATCGTTTACCGTGAGGTGAAGCGCTTTACCCGGATCTGGCCGCAGACCCTGCTGCCGCCGGCCATCACCATGGTTCTGTACTTCGTGATCTTCGGCAACCTGATCGGCAAGCAAATTGGTGGCATGGGTGGCTTCACCTACATGGAGTACATCGTGCCGGGGTTGATCATGATGTCGGTGATTACCAACTCTTACGGCAACGTGGTCTCAAGTTTCTTCGGCAGCAAGTTCCAGCGCTCGATCGAGGAATTGATGGTCTCGCCGGTTTCGCCACATACGATTCTGATCGGCTACACCTTGGGAGGTGTGCTGCGCGGGTTGATGGTCGGGGTCATCGTGACGCTGCTGTCGCTGTTCTTCACCGATTTGCAGGTGCATCACCTGGGCGTGACCATTCTGGTGGTGGTGCTGACGGCGACGATCTTCTCTCTGCTGGGTTTCATCAACGCCGTGTTTGCACGCAACTTCGATGACATCTCGATCATCCCGACCTTCGTGCTGACACCGCTGACGTACCTGGGCGGGGTGTTCTACTCGATCAGCTTGCTGCCGCCGTTCTGGCAGACCGTGTCCCTGGCGAACCCGGTGCTGCACATGGTCAACGCCTTCCGTTACGGCATTCTTGGCGTTTCGGACATCAGGATCAGCGTGGCGATCACCTTCATGCTGGTGGCGACGGTTGTGTTGTACGTCGGCTGCGCACGGTTGCTGGTGAGTGGGCGCGGGATGCGTACTTAAGAAAGACCTAGTCGACTTCATCGCGGGCAAGCCCGCTCCCACAGGGATCTGTGTCGATCACAAATGATGTGGGCAACAGCAATCCAATGTGGGAGCGGGCTTGCCCGCGATGGCGTCAGTCCAGACACAACAAAAAAAACGGCCTCCATAATTGGAGGCCGTTTTGCATCTACTGCATCCGGCGTTGCTTACGCCGCTTCCACTGCCGGCTCACCCACCAGCGCCAATACATCATCACCAGGCAATAGGCGAGGGCGCCCAGCACCAGCCCCGTCACCACTGAACCCAACAAAAACGGTTGCCACAAAGTGGACAGCTCGCCGCTGATCCATTCCCAGGTCAACTCGTCCGGCAAATGCCTGGCCGGCACATCCATCAGCCACGCTCCCGTCTGATAAGTGCAGAAGAACACGGCAGGCATGGTGATCGGGTTGGTCAGCCAGACCAGGCTGACGGCAATGGGCATGTTGCCGCGCACCACGATCGCAAGGACGGCCGCGACCAGCATCTGCAACGGAATGGGCAGGAATGCCGCGAACAGACCCACCGCCATGGCCCGTGCGACCGAGTGACGGTTGAGGTGCCAGAGGTTCGGGTCATGCAGCAGGGTGCCGAGAAAGCGTAAGGATTTGTGTTCCCTGATGCTGGTCGGGTCTGGCATGTAACGTTTGAATAAGCGCCGGGGCATAAGGCTTCTCGGTCGGTTAAGGCGGCAAGTATGTCTGGATTCTATGAACCGCCCATTCAGACTTTGTGACAATTAATAACCGTGTGCGTGCGGTCGGCCAGCTATGCCTAGGGGGGGACTCTCAAGGACGGGCGTATGCGCACAGGGATGATGGCGCTGGCGTTGGGTCTGCTAGCCCTGCGTTTTTTACCGGTTTTACCGCCGGTCTGGTTATGGATGTTGCTGCCGGTTGTCGGTTTGATGTTGTTGCCGTTTCGGACTTACCCGTTGGCGTTTTTCCTGTTCGGCTTCAGTTGGGCGTGCGCGAGTGCGCAGTGGTCGCTGGATGATCGCCTGCCACTGAGGCTCGATGGCGAGACTCGTTGGGTCGAAGGTCGGGTGACGGGGCTGCCGCAGAATGCCGAAGGTGTGGTGCGCTTCGAGCTGACGGACAGTCAGTCCCGAAGCACCCGGCTGCCCCGACATCTGCGTCTGGCCTGGTATGACGGACCGCCCGTCAACAGTGGCGAACGCTGGCGACTGGCGGTCAAATTGAAACGTCCTGCCGGGCTGCTCAATCCGCATGCCTTCGACTACGACGCCTGGCTGCTGGCCCAACGAATTGGTGCGACCGGGACGGTCAAGGATGCCCAGCGGCTTGCCGCCGCTCAATGGGCCTGGCGCGACAGCATTCGCCAACGGTTGCAGGCAGTAGATGCCCAAGGCCGGACGGGGGCGCTGACGGCCTTGGTATTGGGTGACGGCGCTGGGCTGAGTCGCGAGGATTGGCAGGTACTGCAAGACACTGGCACCGTGCATCTGCTGGTGATTTCCGGGCAGCACATCGGGCTGCTGGCGGGGCTGGTGTATCTGCTGATCGCCGGGCTGGCCCGCTATGGTTTGTGGCCAAGCCGTTTGCCCTGGCTGCCATGGGCCTGCGGACTGGCGTTTGCTGCGGCGCTGGGTTACGGACTGCTGGCCGGTTTTGAGGTGCCGGTGCGGCGGGCCTGCGTGATGATCGGCCTGGTGCTGTTGTGGCGACTGCGATTTCGTCAACTCGGTGCCTGGTGGCCGCTGTTGCTGGCGCTCAACGGCGTTTTACTGTTCGATCCGCTGGCGAGCCTGCAGCCGGGGTTCTGGTTGTCCTTCGCGGCGGTGGCGGTGCTGATTTTCACTTTCGGGGGACGGCTGGGCCCTTGGCGCTGGTGGCAAACCTGGACCCGTGCGCAATGGCTGATCGCAATCGGTTTGTGCCCATTGCTGTTGATACTTGGGTTGCCGATCAGCGTCAGCGGGCCGGTGGCCAATCTGCTGGCGGTGCCCTGGGTCAGTCTGGTGGTCTTGCCACCAGCCTTGCTCGGGACATTGTTGTTGCCCGTCCCTTATGTGGGTGAGGGATTGCTGTGGTTGGCGGGCGGGCTGGTCGACCTGTTGTTCAAGGGGCTGGCATTAATGGCCGGACAATTGCCCGCCTGGGTGCCGGTCGCGGTGCCGTTGTGGATTTGGGCGCTCGGCATGCTGGGCGCCTTTCTTCTATTACTACCTAAAGGCGTGCCATTGCGCCCGTTAGGTTGGCCGCTGCTGCTGTTGCTGGCCTTTCCACCGCGCCCACTGCTTCCCGAAGGCATCGCCGAAGTCTGGCAACTGGATGTCGGCCAAGGCCTGGCCATCCTCGTGCGCACCCGCCATCACACGTTGTTGTATGACACCGGGCCGCGTTTTGGTGATTTCGACCTCGGCGAGCGGGTGGTGCTGCCGTCATTGCGCAAACTGGGCGTGGCCGGGATCGACCTGATGCTCATCAGCCACGCTGACGCCGATCACGCTGGCGGTGCACGAGCGGTTGCCAATGGATTGTCGGTGACGCGGGTCCTGAGCGGCGATCCCGACGCGCTGCCAGCCGAATTGCGCGCCGAGGGCTGTGAAAGCGACCAGCAATGGACCTGGGACGGTGTGAATTTCCAGCTCTGGCAATGGACATCAGCCCACGACAGCAATCAGAAATCCTGTGTCTTGCAGGTCGAAGCCAATGGCGAGCGACTGCTGTTGACCGGTGACATCGATGCCGCTGCCGAACGGGCACTGCTCGACAGTCCTCTCGCCGTGCCTACCGATTGGCTGCAATCGCCGCACCACGGCAGCCGCAGTTCTTCTTCAATGGCACTGCTCACTGCGTTGCAACCCAGGGCTGTGCTGATTTCCCGTGGCCAGGGCAATTCTTTTGGTCACCCGCATCCCACAGTCATGGCGCGCTACCGAAAGCGCGGGATGGCGATCTACGACAGTGCCGCCCATGGCGCCATTCGTCTGCAACTGGGACGCTTCAAGCCGCCGTGGACAATGCGTCTGGAACGGCGTTTCTGGCGCGATCCTCCACCGGCCGACCCATAACCATGAGTTATGAAACCCCGACCGGATGCGACATCACGGTCTTCGGTGCGTCCAGCCCCTATGTTAGAGTGGCGCACTTTTTCGAGGGGACTGTCACTGTGTGGGAATTGGTCAAATCCGGCGGCTGGATGATGCTGCCGATCATTTTGAGTTCCATCGCGGCCATGGCGATCGTCGCCGAGCGTCTCTGGACCCTGCGAGCCAGCCGTGTGACCCCGGAGCATTTGCTCGGGCAGGTCTGGGTGTGGATCAAGGACAAGCAGCTCAATAAGGAAAAGCTCAAGGAACTGCGCGCCAACTCACCGTTGGGCGAGATCCTGGCGGCGGGCCTGGCCAACTCCAAGCATGGTCGCGAGATCATGAAAGAGTGCATCGAAGAAGCCGCCGCGCGGGTGATTCACGAGCTCGAACGCTACATCAACGCGCTGGGCACCATCGCCGCGATGGCCCCGTTGTTGGGCCTTTTGGGCACGGTGCTGGGCATGATCGATATTTTCAGCGCGTTCATGGGCACGGGCATGGGCACCAATGCCGCGGTGCTGGCGGGCGGTATCTCCAAGGCACTGATTACTACGGCCGCCGGCCTGATGGTCGGTATCCCGGCAGTGTTCTTTCACCGATTCCTGCAACGCCGGATCGATGAGCTGGTGGTGGGCATGGAGCAGGAAGCGATCAAACTGGTCGAAGTGGTGCAGGGCGACCGTGATGTGGACCTGGCCGAGGGCAAAGCGTGAAATTCCGCCGCAAACCGCGGGAAACGGTAGACATCAACCTCGCGTCGCTGATCGACGTGGTGTTCATCCTGCTGCTGTTTTTCGTGGTCACCACTACGTTTACCCGTGAAACCCAGTTGCGCGTCGATCTGCCGGAAGCGGTCAGCGGTTCGCCTGCCGAAGACCAGCAGGTCAAACACCTGGACGTGGCCATCAGTGCCGAAGGCGTGTTCTCGGTGAACAATCAATTGTTGCCGAAGAACGACCTGACCAGCCTGATGGAGGCGTTGCAGAAAGAATCCAATGGCGACACCAACCTGCCGCTGTCCATCAGCGCGGACGGCAAGACCCAGCATCAGTCCGTCGTCACCGCCATGGACGCCGCCGGCAAGCTGGGTTTCAGCCACTTGCGCATGACCACAGTCGAAGCGGCGCCGCCCGCGCCCTGATGGCCATGTCTGATCGCTTGCTCGCCGCGTGGTACCAGGGGCATCCGGCCCTGAAGCTGTTGCAGCCACTCGAGTGGCTGTATCGGCGCGTGGTCATGAACAAGCGCAAGCGCTTTCTGGCGGGTGAGGGCGAGATCTATCAGCCGCCCGTGCCGCTGATCGTGGTCGGCAATATCACCGTCGGCGGTACCGGCAAGACACCGCTGATTCTGTGGATGATCCAGCATTGCCAGCGCAGCGGCCTGCGGGTCGGCGTGGTCAGCCGGGGTTACGGCGCCAAACCGCCGCAATTGCCGTGGCGCGTCGAGGCCGAGCAAAGCGCCGACATTGCCGGCGACGAGCCGCTGTTGATCGTCCAGCGCACCGGCGTACCGTTGATGATCGACCCGGATCGCAGCAGCGCCGTCAAAGCGTTGCTGGCGAGTGAGCCGCTGGACCTGATCCTGTCCGATGACGGTATGCAGCATTACCGTCTGGCGCGAGACCTCGAGCTGGTGCTGATCGACGCCGCCCGAGGCTTGGGCAATAAACGCTGCCTGCCGGCCGGCCCTTTGCGTGAACCGGTCGAGCGCCTGCAAAGCGTCGATGCGGTGCTGTACAACGGCGCCGCCAATGATCGCGAAGGCGGTTTTGCCTTCCAGTTGCAACCTACCGAACTGGTCAACCTGCAAAGCGGTGAACGTCGTCCCCTCGACCATTTTCCCGCAGGCCAGGCGTTACACGCGGTGGCCGGGATCGGCAATCCGCAGCGTTTCTTCACGACCCTCGAAACGCTACACTGGCGGCCAGTGCCGCATGCGTTTGCCGACCACGCCGAGTACAGCGTGCAGGCCTTGAATTTCACACCGTCATTGCCGTTGGTGATGACTGAAAAAGACGCGGTGAAGTGCCGTGCCTTCGCCGCCGCCGATTGGTGGTACCTGGCGGTTGATGCTGCGCCATCGCCGGCCTTCGTGGCCTGGTTCGATACGCAGTTGATGCGCCTGTTGCCGGCTCGTCTTTTGCCTTAACTCCGTTTTTATCCAGGGAATGCTCATGGACACCAAATTGCTCGATATCCTCGCTTGCCCGGTCACCAAAGGCCCGCTCAAGCTCAGCGCCGACAAGACCGAGCTGATCAGCAAGGGCGCCGGCCTGGCTTACCCGATTCGCGACGGCATCCCGGTGATGCTCGAAACCGAAGCCCGCACCCTGACCACCGACGAGCGTCTGGATAAATGACCACAGCCTTTACCGTTGTCATTCCATCGCGTTATGCCTCCACCCGTCTGCCGGGCAAGCCGCTGCTGCTGATCGCCGGCAAGCCGATGATCCAGCACGTCTGGGAACAGGCGAGCAAAAGCAGCGCCGAACGTGTGGTGGTCGCCACTGACGACGCGCGCATCGTTGAGGCGTGCAAGGCGTTCGGTGCCGAAGTGGTGTTGACCCGCGAAGATCACAATTCCGGTACTGATCGTCTGGCTGAAGTCGCCGAGAAGCTGGGCCTGGCCGCCGACGCCATCGTGGTCAACGTCCAGGGTGACGAACCGCTGATCCCGCCGAGCGTGATCGATCAGGTTGCCGCCAACCTGGCCGCCCACACCGAGGCGCGCATGGCCACCCTGGCCGAGCCGATCGAAGACGTGGAAACCCTGTTCAATCCTAATGTGGTCAAGGTCGTCAGCGACCTCAATGGCCTGGCGCTGACCTTTAGTCGCGCCACATTGCCGTGGGCCCGGGACGCGTTCGCCAAAAGCCGCGAACAACTGCCGGAAGGCGTGCCGTATCGTCGCCACATCGGCATTTATGCCTACCGCGCCGGTTTCCTGCATGACTTCGTCAGCTGGGGCCCGTGCTGGCTGGAAAACACCGAGTCCCTGGAGCAGCTGCGTGCCCTGTGGCACGGCGTGCGGATTCACGTCGCCGACGCGCTGATCGCGCCGCCGACCGGTGTCGACACCGTCGAAGACCTCGAGCGCGTTCGTCGCCTGCTGGAGGCCTGATGCGCGTTCTGTTCGTGTGCCTGGGCAACATCTGCCGTTCTCCGACGGCCGAAGGTGTGCTGCGGCATAAATTGCGTGAAGCGGGGCTGGCCGATCACATCGAAGTCGCCTCCGCTGGTACCGGTGACTGGCATGTCGGCAAGGCACCGGACAAACGCAGCCAGGCCGCCGCCAGACTGCGCGGTTATGACCTGTCCGCCCAACGCGCTCAGCAAGTGACCCGCGCCGATTTCGCCACCTACGACCTGATTCTGGCGATGGACAACAGCAACCTGCGCAACCTCAAGGCCTTGCAACCGGCCAAGGGCAAGGCCGAACTGGACCTGTTCCTGCGTCGCTACGATTCGGAAATCGATGAAGTGCCGGATCCGTATTACGACGGCGATCAGGGTTTCGAGCAGGTGCTTGACCTGATCGAGCGCGCCAGTGATCGGCTGGTGATCGAACTGAAGGGGCGGTTATGAGTTTGCAGGTTCAACCCCAGGTTTCGCTCAAGCCGTTCAATACGTTTGGTGTCGACGTCCAGGCCCGGTTGTTCGCCGAAGCCCGCAGCGATGCCGATGTGCGTGAAGCCCTGGCGTATGCTTCGGCCCATGACGTGCCGTTGCTGGTGATCGGTGGCGGCAGCAACTTGCTGTTGACCGCAGATATCCAGGCGCTGGTGCTGCGCATGGCCACCCGCGGGATTCGGATCCTCAGCGATGACGGCAACAAGGTCGTGATCGAAGCCGAGGCCGGCGAGCCTTGGCATCCATTCGTGCAAGACACACTGGCGCAGGGTTTGTCGGGGCTGGAGAACCTCAGCCTGATCCCCGGCACGGTCGGTGCGGCGCCGATGCAGAACATCGGCGCCTACGGCGTCGAGATCAAAGACGTGTTCGCCGGCCTGACCGCGCTGGATCGACAGACCGGCGAGCTGCGCGACTTCACGTTGGCACAGTGCAACTTCGCTTATCGCGACAGCCTGTTCAAACAGGAACCGGGGCGCTGGTTGATCCTGCGCGTGCGTTTCAACCTGGACCGCGCCGCGCACCTGCACCTGGAATACGGTCCGGTTCGTCAGCGCCTGACCGAGCAAGGCATCGATCATCCGACCGCCACCGATGTCAGCGAGGCGATCTGCAGCATTCGTAACGAAAAACTCCCGGACCCGGCCGTGCTCGGCAATGCCGGCAGTTTTTTCAAGAACCCTCTGGTGCCGGCGGCGCTGGTCGCACAGTTGAAAAGCCAATACCCGGACCTGGTGGCCTACGCGCAACCCGATGGACAGATGAAACTGGCGGCAGGCTGGTTGATCGAGCGGGCTGGCTGGAAAGGTTTTCGTGATGGCGATGCTGGCGTGCATAAGTTGCAGGCGCTGGTGCTGGTCAACTACGGCACTGCCAGCGGCTTCCAATTGCTGAGCCTCGCGCAACGCATCCAAAAAGACATTTCCGAACGTTTCAAGGTCGACCTGGAAATGGAGCCAAATCAGTATTGAAGCTACGCTTTATTAACTGATTTTCAGAGCCCTGCACACCTTCAACTGTGCAGGGCTTTTTTGTTAATGCTGGGTTAACTTAGCCCCCTAACGATGCAAGCGTTTGCTCCATCAAAGGCCCGATGCAGACGCTATCGTCCGCATAAGAGAGCCTCATTAGCCTGAGCCGATCTGCGTGATGCCAACCGCCATCCCCTGGCGGCAGATTGCTCGACCCCATAACAAACAACTATGCGGGCGTGCCCATGATTACCCTGAAGCTCAATGGTCAAGACCATCAACTCGACGTCACCGAGGACATGCCGCTGCTCTGGGCCATCCGCGACGTGGCCGGTTACAACGGCACCAAATTCGGCTGCGGCATGGGCCTGTGTGGCGCTTGCACCATTCATATCGAAGGCGCCCCGGCGCGCAGTTGCATTACGCCGATCGGCTCGGTGGTCGGTCAGAACGTCACCACCATCGATAACCTGCACGCCGACCCGGTCGGGCAAGTCGTGCAACAAGCCTGGCTCGACACCGCCGTGGCCCAATGTGGTTTCTGCCAGGGCGGGCAGATCATGTCGGCGACGGCGCTGCTCAAGACCAACCCCAATCCCAGTGACGAACAGATCGAAGAGGCGATGGTCGGCAATATTTGCCGTTGCGGCACCTACAACCGCATCAAGACCGCCATCCGCCAGGCATCCACTCACCTGAAGGAGGCCAAGGCATGAGCCAGTTACCGAATGACTTTGCGCTGAGCAACCTCAGCCGCCGTGGCTTCTTGAAAGGGGTCGGCGCCACCAGTGCGTTGGTGCTGGTGGCCAGTTGGGGCTGGCAAGACGCTTTCGCCGCAGAAAAAGAGAAAAAGTTCGGCGCCGACGGCATGCCCAATGGCTGGATCGATGATCCCAAGGTGTACATCAGCATTGCCGCTGACGGCATGGTGACGGTGGTCTGCAACCGCTCGGAAATGGGCCAGGGTGTGCGCACCAGCCTGACCATGGTGGTGGCTGACGAGTTGGATGCCGATTGGGCAATGATGAAAGTGCAACAGGCGCCGGGCGACGAAGTTCGTTTCGGTAACCAGGACACCGACGGTTCGCGCAGCATGCGTCACTGGTACGAACCGATGCGCCGTTGCGGTGCTGCCGCGCGGACCATGCTGGAACAAGCGGCTGCCGAGCAGTGGAAAGTGCCAGTCAGCGAGTGCCATGCGCAACTGCATAAAGTGGTTCACCAACCGACCGGTCGCGAACTGGGCTACGGTGCGCTGGCCGCCGCTGCGGGTGCGCTGGCAGTGCCGGCGCGCGACAGCCTGCGGCTCAAACAGCCGTCGGAATTTCGCTACATCGGCAAGGAAGGCAGCAAGGCGATCGACGGTGCCGACATCGTCAATGGCCGCGCCATTTACGGGGCCGATGTGCATTTCGACGGCATGCTCTATGCGGTGATTGCGCGTCCGGCGGTCTACGGTGGCAAGGTTAAATCCGTCGACTCCAGTGCCGCAATGAAAGTCCCGGGCGTGCTCAAAGTCATTCAGATCGAAGGCCGTCCGCTGCCGTCCGAGTTCCAGCCATTGGGTGGCGTGGCCGTGGTGGCCAGCAACACCTGGGCTGCGATCAAGGGCCGCGAGGCGCTGAAAATCGAGTGGGATGATGGCCCTCATGCCAGTTACGACTCGATCGCCTACCGCAAAGAGCTGGAAGCCTCGTCCCTCAAGCCCGGCAAAGTGGTGCGCAATACCGGCAACATCGACGACGCCATGAAAGGGGCCGACAGCACCCTCGAAGCCTCTTATTACCTGCCGCACCTGACGCAGGCGCCGATGGAGCCGATGGTCGCCATCGCCCGCTTCAAGGACGGTGTGTGTGAGGCCTGGGCGCCGAGTCAGGCGCCACAAGTCAGTCGCGAGCGGATTGGCGAACGCCTTGGCATTCCGTTCGATAAGGTCACCTTCAATGTCACCTTGCTGGGCGGCGGTTTCGGTCGCAAGTCCAAGCCGGACTTCATCATCGAAGCGGCGATCCTCGCCAAGGAATTCCCCGGCAAGGCAGTGCGGGTGCAATGGACCCGTGAAGACGACATCCACTGCTCCTACTTCCACACCGTGTCCGCCGAGTACCTGAAGGCCAGTCTGAACAAGGACGGCCTGCCATCCGGCTGGTTGCACCGCACCGTCGCCCCGAGCATCACCGCACTGTTCGCCCCGGGCATGAACCACGAGGCGGCTTTCGAGTTGGGCATGGGCTTCACCAACATGGCCTATGCGATTCCCAATGTGCGCCTGGAAAACCCGGAAGCGGCGATTCATACGCGGGTCGGTTGGTATCGCTCGGTGTCGAACATTCCCCACGGGTTTGCGATTCAGAGCTTTGTCGATGAATTGGCTCACAAGGCCAAGCAAGATCCGCTCAAGTACCAGATCAAATTGCTCGGCCCGGACCGCCAGATCGATCCGCGTACCTTGAGTGAAGAATGGAACTACGGCGAATCCCCCGAGCGTTACCCTATCGACACCGGGCGGATGCGCACGGTGTTGGAAACCGCTGCCAAAGCCGCCGGTTGGGGGCGTGAAATGCCCAAGGGCCGAGGCCTGGGCCTGGCGGTGCATTACAGCTTCGTCACTTATGTGGCGGCGGTGATCGAGGTCGAAGTCAAAGACGACGGCACGCTGATCGTGCACAAGGCCGACATCGCTGTGGATTGCGGTCCGCAGATCAACCCCGAACGGATTCGCGCTCAATTCGAAGGCGCCTGCGTCATGGGCCTGGGCAATGCGGTGGTCGGGGAAATCAGCTTCAAGGACGGCAAAGTGCAGCAGGACAACTTCCACATGTACGAAGTGGCGCGCATGTCGCTGGCACCGAAGGAAGTGGCGGTGCATCTGGTCACGCCACCGGGCGTTGTGCCGTTGGGCGGTGTCGGCGAGCCGGGCGTACCGCCGATTGCGCCAGCACTGTGTAACGCGATCTTCGCTGCTACCGGCCAGCGAATTCGTAGCTTGCCGGTTCGCTTTCAACTGCAAGGTTGGCAGAAGGCGCAGGCCTGATGGACAGCGCGGATCTGAATGTCCTGCGCAGCGTGCTGGAATGGCGCCGCGCCGGTCAGCGGGTGGTGTTGTACAGCGTGGTCCAGACCTGGGGCACCGCGCCCCGGGCGCCGGGCGCGATGCTGGCGTTGCGTGAAGATGGCGTGGTGATCGGCTCGGTGTCCGGTGGCTGTGTGGAGGATGATTTGATTGCCCGGTTGCACGATGGGCGGATTCCGCCTGACGGGCCGCCGGTGCAGTTGATCACCTACGGCGTCACCCGTGAGGAGGCCGCACGGTTTGGTTTGCCGTGCGGCGGCACGTTGCGCCTGACCGAGGAGCGGGTCGGCGATCCAGAGTGGGTCGCCGAGTTGCTGGCGCGCTGCGAGGCTCATGAAATCGTGGCTCGCTCGCTGGATCTTGCGACCGGCGAAGTGGTTTTGCACGCGGCGAACAAAAGCGACGTGCTGAACTTTGACGGCAACACGCTGCGCGCCATTTACGGTCCGCGTTGGCGGCTATTGCTCATCGGTGCGGGGCAACTGTCCCGGTATGTCGCCGAGATGGCGCGGTTGCTGGATTTCGAAGTGCTGATCTGCGATCCGCGCAGCGAGTTCGTCTACGGTTGGGAAGAGCAGCACGGCCGTTTCGTCTCGGGTATGCCGGATGAAGCGGTGCTGAACATCCAGACCGACGAACGTACGGCGATTGTCGCCTTGACCCACGATCCCCGCCTGGATGACATGGCCTTGTTGACGGCTCTGGATTCCAGGGCTTTTTATGTAGGTGCCCTGGGGTCGCGGGTCAACAGCCGGAAGCGTCGGGAAAACCTCGCTCAGCTAGGCTTGTCGCAACAGGCCATCGAGCGGCTGCACGGCCCGATCGGTTTGCATATCGGCAGCCATAGCCCGGCGGAAATCGCCTTGTCGCTGCTGGCCGAGATTGTGGCGATCAAGAACGGCGTCGAACTGAAGCAGAAGAAGCCGTTGCGGGAGGTTGTATGAGTGAGTCCATCGGCGTCATTGTGCTGGCGGCGGGGCAGGGCAGTCGTTTCAGGCAGGTGGCGGGAGAGGACAAGGACAAGCTGTTGGCGGACTGTGCCGGTCGCGATGGCGCCGTTCGTTCGGTGATCGAACAGGTGCTGGTGAATTTGCCGGCCGGCCTTGGGAAGCGCGTGCTGGTGACCACTGAAGATCGCCCGCAAGTGATGCGCATGGCTCAGGCGTATGGCTTCGAAATTGTGGTGATCGAGTCGACCGGGATGGGCGATAGCATTGCAGCCGGGGTGGAGGTGTGTCCAGAGCTCAGTGGCTGGTTGATTGTGCTGGGGGATATGCCGTTTATTCTGCCGTCGAGTATTGAGCGGGTGGTGGCTGGGATTGCTGAAGATTGCGTCAGTGTGCCAGTGCAGACGGGTGAGTATGGGCATCCGGTGGGCTTCGGTCGCAGTTTTGGGCCGGGGTTGATGGCGTTGTCGGGTGATCATGGGGCCAAGCCGTTGTTTGCGCAGGGCAGGGTGGTTGAAGTGGCGGTGGAGGATGTCGGGGTGTTGTGGGATGTGGATACACCTGAGAGGCTGGTTTTCGCCTGATTTACCGTCATCGCGAGCAGGCTCACTCCCACATTGGATCTGCGGTGTGATCACTGTTTTGTAATCGCCGCCTAACCCTGTGGGAGCGGGCTTGCTCGCGAAGGCGGTTTATCATTCGACGTTGATGCAAGCTGACCTACCGCTTTCGCGGGCAAGCCCGCTCCCACAGGGTGAGCGCGGTGATGTTTACAGACATAAAAAAGCCCCGCCTGGATCACCAGGCGGGGCTTTTTAGTGGCCGATGGAATCAGACGAGCGGTTTAGGCTCGTGTTCTTTTTCCAGGGCTTGCTCGTGTTGCTCTACCGCTTCCTGTACGGAACGCGGCGCTTCTTCGATGACCGACTCGGCAGCAGGTGTCGCTTCGACCACTTCAGCCACAACCGGGGCAGGCTCGGCAGCGACAGGCGCTTCAACCGGAGCCGCAGTGGCAGCCAGTTCGGCTTCCTTCTGCAGACGCTCGGCTTCACGCTTGCGACGACGCACTTCACGCGGGTCGTTCGGCGCACGGCCATTTTCGGTCAAGGCGCTGACTGGAGCCGCTTCGACGACCGGTGCAGCCACTTCGGCAACAACCGGCGCTTCAACCACCGGAGCAGGCTCGGCAGCAGCAACCACTGGCTCGGAGAACACAGCTTCAGCCACTGGGGCTTCAGCAACCGGCGCAGGCGTTTCAACCGCAACCGGCTCGGCAACCCAGTTGAACGCGGTTTGTTCTTCACGAACTTCGCGGACAGCTTCGGTCACGGTTTCGCTGGAAGTTTCGACCGCTGGCTCGGCAGCAACCACTGGCTCGAAAACTGGAGCCGTTTCAACAACCGGCTCAGCTTCACGAACCGGCGCCACTTCGATTTCCGGAGCAGCAGTAGCCTCGACCGCAGTCGTCGCTTCTACCACTGGCGCTTCAACCGGAGCAGTGTCCAGGGTGGCGGCAGTTGCGCGTTCGGCTTGCTCGTTGGCTTGTGCTTCAGCAGGTGCGCTGATCACGGTGCTGGCAACGGCTGCGGTAACAGCCAGGCCGGCGGCCAGATCGGAAGTGCTTGGCGCTTCGTTGCTTTCGTCAGCTTCGTTGCCTTCGGCGGACTCGGATTCTTCCGAACCTTCGATCACGTTGCCGTTGGCATCACGTTGACGCTCGCGACGGTTGCTGCGACGACGCTGACCACGGGAGCGGCGGCGTGGACGATCGCCTTCGGCGCCTTCCTGACCGTCTTCCTGCAGTTGCTCTTCGTTGGTCACCAGTTCTTCTTCGGCAACGGCAGCAGCAGCTTGCTCGGCACGTGGCTGACGTTCTTCACGCGGTGGGCGCGGAGCACGTTCTTCACGTGGCTGGCGAGCCGGACGCTCTTCAGCGGTCGCAGCAGTAGCGGCAACGGCTGGAGCCGTGGCATCCAGAGGTTCGCGCAGTTCACGCACTCGTTCTTCACGCTCGCCACGTGGCTTGCGATCTTCGCGAGGCGCGCGCGGTGCACGTTCTTCACGAGGGGCACGTGGTGCGCGCTCTTCACGTGGAGCACGTTCTTCGCGGGCTACTGCTGGGGTTTCTTCACGGGCTTCGCGTGGTTGACGCTCTTCACGCGGTTCACGTGGTGCGCGTTCTTCACGCGGTGCACGTTCCTCACGAGGCTTGCGTTCTTCATCGCGGCGACCGTTACGGTTGCGGCTCTGCTGACGACCGTTGCGACGCTCCTCATTGCGGGCAGGGCGCTCGGTGGTCGCCGGCTTTTCAACAGCGGCCGGAGTAACAGGCGCTTCCTTGGTCGCAAACAGGCCGACCAGCGACTTCACCAGGCCTTTGAACAGGCTTGGCTCTGGCACAACGGCTGGCGCGGCAACCGGAGCGGCAACGACTTCGGTCGGAACCGGAGCGTTGGCGCGAGCCGGTGCAGTCTTGACCGCGGCTTCCTGGCGAACCAGGGTGCGGGTCGCAGCGGCTGGCTGGACTTCTTCGACTTCGGCAGCAGCAGCAGCGATTTCGTAGCTGGACTGGCCGACCGCGGCTTCCGGGCTGTCATCGCGCAGACGCTGAACTTCGAAGTGCGGCGTTTCGAGGTGATCGTTCGGCAGAATGACGATGCGGGCACGGGTGCGCAGTTCGATCTTGGTGATCGAGTTGCGTTTTTCGTTGAGCAGGAAGGCTGCGACCGGAATAGGCACTTGTGCGCGGACTTCGGCGGTGCGGTCTTTCAGGGCTTCTTCTTCGATCAGGCGCAGGATCGCCAGAGACAGCGATTCAACGTCACGGATGATGCCGGTGCCGTTGCAACGCGGGCAAACGATGCCGCTGCTTTCGCCAAGCGATGGACGCAGGCGTTGACGGGACATTTCCAGCAGGCCGAAGCGCGAGATGCGACCGACTTGCACGCGAGCGCGGTCGGCTTCCAGGCATTCGCGGACTTTCTCTTCCACGGCGCGCTGGTTCTTGGCAGGGGTCATGTCGATGAAGTCGATGACGATCAAACCGCCGATGTCGCGCAAGCGCAACTGACGGGCGATTTCTTCGGCGGCTTCAAGGTTGGTCTGCAGGGCGGTTTCTTCGATGTCGCTGCCTTTGGTGGCGCGCGCCGAGTTGATGTCGATGGACACCAGGGCTTCGGTCGGATCGATAACGATGGAGCCGCCGGAAGGCAGTTCAACGACGCGCTGGAAGGCGGTCTCGATCTGGCTTTCGATCTGGAAACGGTTGAACAGCGGAACGCTGTCTTCGTACAGTTTGATCTTGCTGGCGTACTGCGGCATCACCTGGCGAATGAAAGTCAGGGCTTCGTCCTGGGCTTCAACGCTGTCGATCAGCACTTCGCCGATGTCCTGGCGCAGGTAATCGCGGATGGCGCGGATGATCACGTTGCTTTCCTGGTAGATCAGGAATGGCGCGGAGCGATCCAGCGAGGCTTCTTTGATGGCGGTCCAGAGTTGCAGCAGGTAATCGAGGTCCCACTGCATTTCTTCGCTGCTGCGGCCAAGGCCGGCAGTGCGAACGATCAGACCCATGTCGGCCGGGGCAACCAGGCCGTTCAGGGCTTCACGCAGTTCGTTGCGCTCTTCACCTTCGATGCGACGGGAGATGCCGCCGGCACGCGGGTTGTTCGGCATCAGAACCAGGTAACGACCGGCCAGGCTGATGAAAGTGGTCAGGGCTGCGCCCTTGTTGCCACGTTCTTCTTTTTCCACCTGAACGATGACTTCCTGGCCTTCGCTCAGGACGTCCTTGATGTTGACGCGGCCTTCGGGGGCTTTCTTGAAGTATTCGCGGGAGATTTCTTTGAGGGGCAGGAAGCCGTGGCGCTCGGAGCCGAAATCGACAAAGGCAGCCTCAAGGCTTGGTTCGATGCGAGTAATCCGGCCTTTATAGATGTTGGCCTTCTTCTGCTCGCGTGCACCGGATTCGATGTCCAGGTCGTAGAGGCGTTGGCCATCTACCAGTGCAACACGCAACTCTTCGGGTTGAGTTGCGTTAATCAGCATTCTTTTCATGTAGTACCGTCGGTTTCCGGGCTGCCGGAAACGGCGTTCGGCACACACGACTTCTCACGGTCGGTGTCAGGTGCGTCGGGAGTGGTTGGCCATTCCCGTGTCCAGCGATGTCCGGCCAATTGGGCCGTTATCGCGACGTACGCGTCCTGCTTGCTGTGGCTACTTAAGCACTCAGTCAGGAGGAGGAATCAACCAGCGGCTGTGGACGAGATGAAGCGTCTTGATAAAGCCTATTGCTACACAGTCCAGCGGTTGTGCATCTCCACCCTACACGTATCCCTGATAATTCGGGTGCTGCCGCGCGCAGAATCCGCAGCGGGTTGGCATTTACCGTGAGCTCCGAAGGGGGAGGTCACGCATCATGGCTAATTTAGGCGTTGTTTCCGAAGCGTTCGCTCGGGGTCGTCCGTAGCCGACTGCACTTTGTGAACTGGCCGTGAATATTGGCTCGCAAGGCGAGTGAAAACTCTGCTTTGCGGCTTGATTCAGGCCTCATGTCACCTGCGCTTGTTACAGCTGCAAACTCCACCGTTACGTAGCGAAAGCCCCGTAGGACGGCCTCGCGCCCTGGTGAATTGCGTTGGTCAGGGCCGGTTGTTGACCGTTAGTCCGCTGTCCAGGCCGCTTTTGGCGGCGTTCGCGACTATAGCAGCAATGATTAAGTGCTTCAATTCCATAAAAAATTGTTATCATCCGCGGCATGACGACTACTGCCCCTTCGACCCCAGCCGTACAACTGCTGGAGGTCTCGCCGGAATATGCCGGCCAACGTATTGATAACTTCCTTCTCGCTCGGCTCAAAGGCGTGCCCAAGACCTTGATTTACCGCATTTTGCGCAAGGGCGAAGTGCGAGTGAACAAAGGCCGGATCAAGCCCGAATACAAGCTGCAGGCGGGCGACATCGTGCGCGTGCCGCCGGTTCGTGTGCCCGAGCGTGACGAGCCGGTGCCGCTGGCCCAAGGCCTGCTGCAACGCCTCGAAGCCTCGATTGTGTTCGAGGACAAGGCGTTGATCGTGATCAACAAGCCTTGCGGCATCGCGGTTCATGGCGGCAGCGGCTTGACTTACGGGGTGATCGAAGCCTTTCGTCAGTTACGCCCGGATTGCAAGGAGCTCGAACTGGTTCACCGTCTCGATCGTGACACCTCCGGCCTGCTGATGATCGCCAAGAAGCGCAGCATGCTGCGCCACTTGCATACGGCATTGCGCGGCGATGGCGTCGATAAACGCTACATGGCGTTGGTCCGCGGTAACTGGGCGGCCTCGATCAAGCAGGTTCGTGCGTCGCTCGGCAAGAGCAACCTGCGCTCCGGCGAGCGCATGGTCGAGGTCGATGAGGAGGAGGGCAAGGAGTCTGTGACCGTGTTCAAGGTCCTGCGCCGCTTCGGCGACTTTGCCACCCTGATCGAAGCCAAGCCGATCACCGGCCGCACGCACCAGATCCGCGTCCATACCCTGCACGCCGGGCACTGCATCGCTGGCGATACCAAGTATGGCGATGAAGGTTTCAGCAAGGAGATTCGTGATCTGGGCGGCAAGCGCCTGTTCCTGCACGCCTACATGCTGACCGTGCCGCTGCCGGATGGTGGTGAGCTGAAGTTGCAGGCGCCAGTGGACGAAATGTGGGCCAAGACTGTGGAGCGCCTGAGTGCACCCCTCTGATTACAAACTGCTGATTTTCGATTGGGACGGCACACTGGCTGACTCCATTGGTCGGATTGTCGAGGCGATGCACGTCGCGTCCGAGCGGTCCGGGTTTCAGTTGCGTGATGATTTTGCGGTCAAAGGCATTATCGGTCTGGGCTTGCCTGAGGCCATTCGCACGTTGTACCCCGACATTGGCGATGCTGAGCTGATAGCGTTCCGTCAGCACTATGCGGATCACTACATCGCCGCCGAAGCCGTGCCTTCGCCGCTGTTCGAGGGTGTGCTCGAGTCGATGGAGGCGTTTCGTGCCGAGGGTTATCATCTGGCTGTGGCGACGGGCAAGGCTCGTCGCGGGCTGGATCGGGTGCTGAAAGCTCACGGCTGGGAAGAGTATTTCGATATCACCCGCGCGGCCGATGAAACCGCCAGCAAGCCCCATCCGCTGATGCTTGAGCAGATTCTCGCCCACTGCGAGGTTCGCCCGGAGCAGGCGCTGATGGTCGGCGATTCGTCCTTCGACCTGCAGATGGCGCGTAACGCCGGCATGGATTCGGTGGCGGTCAGTTATGGCGCTCAATCGATCGACGCGCTGAAGCTGTTCGAGCCGGTACTGGCCATTGATCGTTTTTCAGAGTTGCGTGCCTGGCTGAGTCAGCGGGCTTAATAAGTTTTTGCTGGGGAAGATGTCATGACCGACGAATGGAAAGCGCCTGCCAAGGCGAGCGCAGAGAACGGTGACGAAAAAAGCTGGAAGCTGCTGGAAAAGACCCTGCTGGCCAGTGTCCAGGAGCAGCGCCGGTCTCGTCGCTGGGGGATTTTCTTCAAGCTGCTGACCTTTGTGTACCTGATTGGCGCGTTGATTCTGTTCACGCCGCTGATGGACATGGAAAAAAGCGCGACCCGCGGTTCCCACTACACGGCGTTGATCGACGTGACGGGTGTGATCGCCGACAAGGAACCGGCCAGTGCTGACAACATCGTCGGCAGTCTACGTGCGGCTTTCGAGGACGAGAAGGTCAAGGGTGTGATCCTGCGCATCAACAGCCCTGGCGGCAGTCCGGTGCAATCGGGTTATGTGTATGACGAAATTGCTCGTCTGCGCGGCTTGCACCCGGATACCAAGGTCTACGCGGTGATCTCCGATCTGGGGGCTTCCGGTGCTTACTATATCGCCAGCGCAGCCGATCAGATTTACGCCGACAAGGCGAGCCTGGTCGGTTCCATTGGTGTGACGGCGGCCGGTTACGGTTTTGTCGGCACCATGGAGAAGCTCGGTGTCGAGCGTCGGACCTACACGTCGGGCGAGCACAAGTCGTTCCTCGACCCGTTCCAGCCGCAGAAGCCTGAGGAGACTCAGTTCTGGCAGGGTGTGCTGGATACCACGCATCAGCAGTTCATCAACAGCGTGAAAAAGGGCCGTGGCGACCGTCTCAAGGACAAAGAGCATCCGGAGCTGTTCTCCGGGCTGGTCTGGAACGGCGAGCAGGCATTGCCGCTGGGTCTGATCGATGGTCTGGGGAATGCCAGTTCGGTGGCGCGTGATGTGATTGGCGAGAAAGAACTGGTGGACTTCACCGTTCAGGAATCGCCGTTCGATCGCTTCTCGAAAAAACTCGGTGCCAGCGTGGCTGAGCATCTGGCGATGTGGATGGGTTTTAGCGGCCCGTCGATGCGCTGAGTTCTCCTGCGGCATAAAAAAACCGGCCCAAGTGGCCGGTTTTTTTGCGTTCAGGGGATTTGCACGCCTTCGGCCAGCAGCATGTCGATCAGGCGAATCAGCGGCAGGCCGATCAGGCTGGTGGCGTCAGGGCCTTCGGTGCTTTGAAACAGGCTGACTCCCAAGCCTTCAGCCTTGAAGCTGCCAGCGCAGTCGTAGGGTTGTTCGGCGCGCAGGTAGCGCTCGATGCGTGCAGGGTCCAGCGTGCGCATGTGCACGGTGAACGGCACGCAGTCAACCTGGCAGTCGCCGGTTTCGCTGTTGAGCAGCGCCAGGCCCGTCAGGAAAGTCACGCTGGCACCGCTCGAAGCCAGCAGTTGCTCACGGGCCTTTTCGAAGGTGTGAGGTTTACCGATAATCCGCTCGCCGAGGACTGCGACCTGATCTGAGCCGATGATCAGGTGAGCGGGGTGGCTGTCGGCCAGTGCCCGGGCTTTTTCTGTGGCGAGGCGTTTTACCAGCTCAATGGCGGACTCGCCCGGGCGATGGTTTTCATCGATATCCGGTGAGCTGCAGGTGAATGGCAGCTGCAAGCGGGCCAGCAATTCCCGGCGATAAACCGAGCTTGAAGCGAGTAATAAAGGCAGCATACGCATCTCCGGAAGACAGGCGCGAATTCTACCGAGGCTTCCAAGTGACGGACAGGGCTGAATTTCCTTTGACATGGCTGGGTGCATCCCTATAATGCTGCGCCTATGTTGAATGACCCGATTCCACCTCACGTTGACCCGCGCAAATTGGCTGATCGTGGCACCACCCTTCAAGGTGAACTGCTGCTGGCCGATTTGGAGAGACTCTGCGACCCGCTTTCCGACACTGTCGGTACGGTGCAGGCTAAATTCGTTTTTGAACGAGATGAACGTAAGTCTGTGGTAATCCACAGCTTTATCGACACCGAAGTCAAAATGGTTTGCCAGCGTTGTCTTGAGCTGGTCACCCTGCCGATCCATAGCGAATGCAGTTATGCTGTGGTGAAGGAGGGTGCGAATACCCAGTCGTTGCCGAAAGGTTATGACGTGCTGGAACTGGGCGAAGATCCTTTGGATCTGCAGTCACTGATCGAGGAGGAGCTTCTGCTCGCCTTGCCCATTGTGCCTGCTCATCATCCGGAAGAATGCCAGCAGCCGGCGGGTCTCGATGAGCCCGAACCGAGCGAGGACGAGGTAACGCGGTCCAACCCGTTCAGTGTATTGGCGCAGTTAAAGCGTGACCCAAACGTTTAGGAGTTAATCAATTATGGCTGTTCAGCAGAACAAAAAATCCCGCTCTGCCCGTGACATGCGTCGTTCGCACGACGCCCTGACGGCAAGCACTCTGTCTGTAGAAAAAACCACCGGTGAAATTCACCTGCGTCACCACGTATCGCCAGAAGGCGTATACCGTGGCCGTAAAGTGATCGATAAGGGCGCTGACGAGTAATCACTTGTCTGCTCAAGTCATCGCGATTGACGCAATGGGCGGGGACTTCGGTCCCCGCAGCATTGTTCAGGCCAGCCTTGCTTGCCTGTCTGCTACACCCTCGCTGCACCTGACCCTCGTCGGTCAACCCTCCCTTCTTGAAGAACTGCTCTCTGGCCAATCGGCTGTGGATCGCTCACGCCTGTCGATTGCTCCGGCATCCGAAGTCATCACCATGGATGAAAAGCCTGCCCAGGCCTTGCGCGGCAAGCCTGATTCGTCGATGCGTGTGGCGCTCGAGCTGTTGCGTGATGGCAAGGTCCAGGCGTGTGTCAGTGCCGGCAATACCGGTGCGCTGATGGCGTTGTCGCGGTTTGTGCTCAAGACGTTGCCGGGCATTGATCGGCCGGCGATGGTTGCGGCCATTCCGACGCAGAAGGGTTATTGCCAGTTGCTCGATCTGGGCGCCAATGTTGATTGCAGTGCCGAACACCTGTTGCAGTTCGCAATCATGGGGTCGGTGGCGGCGGAGACACTGGGTGTCGTTCGCCCGCGTGTGGCCTTGCTGAACATCGGCACCGAAGACATCAAGGGCAATCAGCAGGTCAAGCTGGCTGCAACCTTGTTGCAAAGTGCCCGTGGTATCAATTACATCGGCTTCGTCGAAGGTGACGGCTTGTACCGTGGCGAGGCGGACGTGGTGGTGTGTGACGGCTTTGTCGGCAATATCCTGCTCAAGTCCAGCGAAGGCCTGGCGACCATGATTGCCGGACGCATCGAAGCCTTGTTCAAGAAAAACCTCGCCTCGAAAATGGTTGGCGCGTTGGCGTTGCCGCTGATGAGGCGTCTGCAAGCCGATCTGGCACCTGCGCGGCATAACGGCGCAAGTTTCCTGGGTTTGCAGGGCATTGTGGTGAAAAGCCACGGTTCGGCTGGGGTTCAGGGTTTCCAGAGTGCGATTTCACGTGCACTGATCGAGATTCAGGAAAACCTGCCGGAACGCATTCACGGTCGTCTGGAGGATTTGTTGCTTTAGGCGTTTTCGTCGGACAATGCTTAAATGTGACCGCTCAGTTCAATTGGCCATCCAACTGTCAGTTTCTTGCGTCCCCCAAGCGGGACGTCAAATTCTCCGACGACAAGATCATTAGGGGCTTGTTACATGTCTGCTTCCCTCGCATTCGTCTTTCCAGGACAGGGTTCGCAGTCCCTCGGCATGCTGGCCGAGTTGGGCGCGCAACATCCGGTTGTCCTCGAAACATTCAAAGAAGCTTCCGATGCTCTGGGTTACGACCTGTGGGCACTGACCCAGCAAGGGCCGGAAGAGCAACTCAATCAAACCGATAAAACCCAGCCGGCCATTCTGACCGCCTCGATCGCCTTGTGGCGTCTGTGGCTGGCTGAAGGCGGTGCGCGTCCGGCTTACGTTGCCGGTCACAGCCTGGGCGAATACAGCGCGCTGGTCGCGGCTGGCAGTCTGAGCCTGGGCGACGCCGTCAAACTGGTTGAACGCCGTGGCCAGTTGATGCAAGAAGCAGTTCCGGCCGGGCAGGGCGGCATGGCCGCGATCCTCGGTCTGGACGACGCTGACGTGTTGGCAGCCTGTGCCGAAGCGGCGCAAGGCGAAGTGGTCAGTGCGGTCAACTTCAACTCCCCGGGCCAGGTGGTTATCGCCGGTGCCAAGGCGGCGGTCGAGCGCGCCATCGAAGGCTGCAAGGCGCGTGGTGCCAAGCGCGCCATGCCACTGCCGGTCAGCGTGCCTTCTCACTGCGAGCTGATGCGTCCGGCAGCCGAGCGTTTCGCCGAGTCGATCGCTGCGATCGACTGGCAAGCGCCGCAGATTCCGGTTGTACAGAATGTCAGTGCTACCGTGCCGGCCGATCTGGAAACCCTCAAGCGCGATCTGCTTGAGCAGCTCTACAAGCCTGTGCGCTGGGTCGAATCGGTCCAGGCGCTGGCTGCCAAGGGCGCAACCCAGTTGGTCGAATGCGGCCCTGGCAAAGTGCTGGCTGGCCTGAACAAGCGTTGCGCCGAAGGCGTGTCGACATCCAACCTCAATACCCCAGACGCTTTCGCTGCCGCCCGTGCAGCGCTGGCCTGAATCAGGAGAAACTTGCATGAGTCTGCAAGGTAAAGTTGCATTGGTCACCGGCGCGAGCCGCGGTATTGGCCAAGCCATCGCCCTGGAGCTGGGTCGTCAGGGCGCCATCGTTGTGGGCACCGCGACGTCCGCTTCCGGCGCCGAGAAAATTGCCGCCACCCTTAAAGAAAACGGTATTCAAGGCACTGGCCTGGAACTCAACGTCACCAGCGACGAATCCGTTGCTGCGGTGTTGGCAAGCATCTCTGCACAGTTCGGTGCGCCGGCGATCCTGGTCAACAATGCCGGTATCACCCGCGATAATCTGATGATGCGCATGAAAGATGACGAATGGCATGACGTCGTCGATACCAACCTGAACAGTCTGTTCCGCCTGTCCAAGGGCGTTTTGCGCGGTATGACCAAAGCCCGTTGGGGACGAATTATCAGTATTGGCTCTGTTGTGGGTGCCATGGGCAACGCAGGCCAAGTAAACTACGCAGCCGCCAAGGCCGGTCTGGAAGGTTTCAGCCGTGCGCTGGCGCGTGAAGTCGGTTCGCGTTCGATTACGGTAAACTCGGTGGCTCCTGGGTTCATCGACACCGATATGACCCGCGAACTGCCCGAGGCACAGCGTGAAGCCTTGCAGACGCAGATTCCGCTGGGCCGTCTGGGGCAAGCACAAGAGATCGCGTCTGTGGTCGCTTTTCTTGCATCCGACGGTGCGGCTTACGTTACTGGGGCTACAATCCCGGTGAACGGCGGGATGTACATGAGTTAAATGTGACGGATTGCTTCAAAAAAATGTCATACGAGCTGTCTAAAATCCGTTATAAAGCTGCAATCTATTTATAGGCAGAGGGCTGTCGGGTTTGAGGAGTGAAGCTTTCAGTTGAAAAACTGAAAAGTCTTTCTATACACTTACCCACTGGCCAGCTGCCTGAATTTGTCCATTAGGAGTGAAAACAAGGTATGAGCACCATCGAAGAGCGCGTCAAGAAAATCGTTGCTGAGCAACTGGGCGTTAAAGAAGAAGAAGTGGTCAACACTGCTTCCTTCGTTGAAGACCTGGGTGCCGACTCCCTTGACACCGTTGAGCTGGTGATGGCTCTGGAAGAGGAATTCGAGACCGAAATCCCTGACGAAGAAGCTGAGAAGATCACTACTGTACAAGCTGCAATCGATTACGTTACAAACCACCAGGCTTAATAGCTTGTAATCGTTGCTTGCTGTCATGGAAAAACCGCACTGCCTCATGGCGTGCGGTTTTTTCTTTAGGCCTGATGCAAAGTCGTCATTTGAAAAAGGAGAGTGCTGTGTCGCGTAGACGCGTCGTAGTCACCGGTATGGGTATGTTGTCGCCACTGGGCACGGATGTGCCAAGCAGTTGGCAGGGCATTCTGGCTGGCCGCAGTGGCATTGGTCTGATCGAACACACCGACCTTTCTGCCTATTCCACCCGTTTTGGCGGCTCGGTAAAGGGCTTCAATGTCGAGGAATACCTGTCGGTCAAGGAAGCTCGCAAGCTCGACCTGTTCATTCAGTACGGTCTGGCCGCAGGTTTTCAGGCGGTACGTAACGCAGGCCTTGAAGTCACCGACGCCAACCGTGAGCGCATCGGCGTGGCCATGGGTTCGGGTATTGGCGGTCTGACCAATATCGAAGAAACCAGCCGCACCCTGCATGATTCCGGCCCACGACGGATCTCTCCGTTTTTCGTGCCTGGCTCGATCATCAATATGATTTCCGGCTTCCTGTCCATCCACTTGGGTGCACAGGGACCTAACTACGCCATCGCCACCGCGTGTACCACTGGTACGCACTGCATCGGCATGGCTGCCCGCAACATCATGTACGACGAAGCCGACGTGATGATTGCCGGCGGCGCCGAGATGGCAGCTTGCGGTCTGGGCATGGGCGGCTTCGGTGCTTCCCGTGCGCTGTCGACCCGCAACGACGAGCCGACCCGCGCCAGTCGTCCATGGGACAAGGGCCGTGATGGCTTCGTGTTGTCCGACGGTGCCGGCGCTCTGGTTCTCGAAGAACTGGAACACGCCAAGGCGCGTGGCGCGACTATCTATGCCGAGCTGATCGGTTTCGGCACCAGTGGCGACGCGTTCCATATGACGTCGCCTCCGGCAGATGGCGCAGGTGCTGCGCGTTGCATCACCAACGCCCTGCGTGACGCGAAGATCAATAGCGATCAGGTCCAGTACATCAACGCCCACGGCACCTCGACGTCGGCCGGTGACCTCGCCGAAGCCTGTGCGATCAAGTCGGTGTTCGGCGATCACGCCTACAAACTGGCCGTCAGTTCGACCAAGTCCATGACCGGTCACTTGCTGGGTGCGGCGGGCGCGGTCGAGGCGATCTTCAGCGTGCTGGCAATCAACAGCCAGGTGGCGCCACCGACCATCAACCTCGATGAGCCGGATGAAGGCTGCGACCTCGACTTCGTACCGCACACTGCGCGCAACATGGACATCGATGTGGTGCTGTCCAACTCCTTCGGGTTTGGCGGTACCAACGGCTCGCTGGTGTTCCGCCGGTTCGCTGACTGATGGACAGCTGGGTCGACGGTCAGCCGGCTGACGCTTTGTCGCTGAAGGATCGCGGCCTGGCTTACGGTGATGGTCTGTTCGAGACCATCGCCGTGCGTGGCGGGCAACCGTTGCTGCTGGACCGACACCTGGCGCGTCTGGTCGACGGCTGTTCGCGCCTGGCAATCGCTGCCGATCATGAATTGATCCGCAGTGAGCTGCTGGCCTATGCCCACGCACTGGATGAGGGTGTGCTCAAACTCATCATCACCCGTGGCGACAGTCTGCGCGGTTACGCCCCCGATCCTTCGGCTCAGGCCCGGCGTATTCTGCAAGGCAATCCTCCCGCTGTTTATCCTGCCGTTCATGGCGAGCAGGGCGTTCGCCTGTTCCCCTGTGCAACACGTCTGTCCAGGCAGCCACTGCTTGCCGGTCTCAAACACCTCAACCGTCTGGAGCAAGTGATCGCCCGCGCCGAGTGGCAAGATACGGAGCACGCCGAAGGCTTGATGCTCGATCTGGCGGGGCGCGTGATCGAAGGTGTGTTCAGCAACCTGTTCCTGATCCGCGATGGTGTATTGATCACGGCTGATTTGAAGCGCTGTGGCGTGGCTGGCGTGATGCGTGCCGAATTATTGTTTCAAGCCGAGTCGCTGGGGATTCCCACGCAAATCACCGACATCAGTCTGGATCAGCTGCAATGGGCCGATGAAGTCTTTGTCTGCAACAGCGTGTATGGCGTTTGGCCGGTGCGCGCCTATGCTGCGCTGAGCTGGTCGGTTGGGCCGCTCACCCGTAAACTCCAAACCATTGCCCGCGCGCTACTGGATGCTTGATACGTGAGACGTAAATTCTTGCTGCTGCTGGAAACCGGATTGGTTCTGGCAGGGCTGTGTCTGGGCGCTGCCGCCTGGAAAATTCATTCGGCGTTGGAACAGCCGCTGAACATCACCCAGGAAGAACTGCTGGAAGTGCCCAAAGGCACGACTCCCACCCGCACTTTCTATCGACTCGAAGCCGATGGCGTCATCAAGGATGCTTTCTGGTTGCGTGTGTATTGGCGTTTCAATTTGGCCGGACAACCCTTGCACAAGGGCGAATACCGCATGCAGCCCGGCATGACCGTCGAAGGGCTGATCGACCTGTGGAAGCGCGGGGACATCGTTCAGTACAGCCTGACCCTGGTCGAAGGCTGGAATTTTCATCAGGTCCGGGCGGCATTGGCCAAGGATGAAAAACTTGAGCAGACCCTGAACGGCTTGAGCGATAGCGAAGTGATGACAAAGCTCGGCCACGCCGGGATCTTTCCCGAAGGTCGATTCTTCCCCGACACGTACCGCTTCGTGCGTGGCATGACCGACCTCGATCTGCTGAAAAAAGCCTACGATCGCCTCGACGAAGTCCTTGCCAAGGAATGGGAGCAACGTGCTGCTGACGTGCCGTATACCGAACCCTATCAAGCGCTGATCATGGCCTCGTTGGTGGAAAAGGAAACCGGGGTGCCGCAAGAGCGCGGTCAGATTGCTGGTGTGTTTGTGCGACGCATGGCGATTGGCATGCTGCTGCAGACCGATCCGACGGTGATCTACGGCCTGGGTGATCGTTACAGCGGCAAATTGACCCGTGCCCACCTCAAGGAGCCAACGCCGTACAACACCTACATGATTTCGGGCCTGCCGCCGACCCCGATTGCCATGGTCGGCCGCGAAGCGATCCACGCCGCGTTGAACCCGGTGGCGGGTAACAGCCTCTACTTCGTCGCTCGCGGTGATGGTAGCCACGTGTTCTCCGATGATCTGGATGCCCACAACAATGCGGTGCGTGAGTTCCAGCTCAAGCGTCGTGCCGACTACCGCTCCAGCCCGGCGCCGGCCTCGGCGTCCGAATTCCAGAATGGCGAAGCACCGGACGCCGAGGCGCCGATTCCGGTCGCGTCGCCCAACCCAGAAGCCGAGGCTGTGCCGCCCGTAGCGCCGCAAGAACCCGCTGCTGCACCTGCTCCGGAGCCTGCTCCGCAGCCAGACCCCGTGCCTGAGCCGGATGCAACCGCGCCGCAAAACCCGCAATGACCCTGATTAAGGACTGCCTGTGACTGGCTTGTTTATTACCCTGGAAGGCCCGGAAGGCGCCGGCAAAAGCACGAATCGCGAATACCTGGCCGAGCGTCTGCGCGCCGCCGGTATCGAGGTGGTGCTGACCCGCGAACCGGGTGGTACGCCATTGGCCGAGCGGATTCGCGAAGTGTTGTTGGCGCCGGTTGATGAAGTCATGAACCCCGACACCGAGTTGTTGTTGGTGTTCGCCGCGCGGGCCCAGCATCTGGCCGAGGTGATTCGCCCCGCGCTCGCCCGCGGTGCGGTGGTCTTGTGTGATCGTTTTACCGATTCGACCTATGCCTATCAGGGCGGCGGTCGCGGTTTGTCGCTGGAGCGCATCGCGACTCTGGAAACGTTTGTCCAGGGCGATCTTCGTCCTGACCTGACGTTGATCTTTGATCTGCCGGTAGAAGTGGGTCTGGCTCGTGCCAATGCTCGCGGTCGCCTGGACCGTTTCGAACTCGAAGGCCGGACCTTTTTCGATGCCGTGCGCAGTGCGTTCCTCAAGCGCGCTGACGCTGACCCGGCGCGTTATGTGCTGGTCGATGCCGCTCAGCCGCTGCCGCAGGTTCAGCAGTCGCTGGACGCCTTGCTGCCACGTTTGCTGGAGCTGACCCGTGGCTGAAGCCTATCCGTGGCAGGACAGCCTCTGGCAGCAGTTGGCCGGTCGCAAGCAACATGCGCACGCCTATCTGCTGCATGGCCCGGCCGGGATCGGCAAGCGTGCGCTGGCCGAGCGTTTGATGGCCAGTCTGCTGTGCCAGCGTCCGACCGCGCAGGACGCCTGCGGCGAATGCAAATCCTGCCTGCTGCTCAAGGCCGGCAGCCACCCTGACAATTACATCCTGGAACCGGAAGAAGCCGACAAGGCGATCAAGGTCGATCAGGTGCGTGACCTGGTCAGTTTCGTGGTTCAGACCGCACAAATGGGCGGGCGCAAGGTGGTGTTGATCGAGCCGGTCGAGTCGATGAACGTCAACGCCGCGAACGCCTTGCTCAAAAGTCTTGAAGAACCGTCCGGCGATACCGTTTTACTGTTGGTCAGCCACCAGACCAGTCGTCTGCTGCCAACCATCAAGAGCCGCTGCGTGCAGCAGGCCTGCCCACTGCCGAGCGAAGCGATGAGTCTTGCCTGGCTGGCCAAGGCCTTGCCGGACAGCTCGGAAGAAGAGCGTGTCGAACTGCTGACCCTGGCCGCCGGCTCCCCGCTGGCCGCGGTCAAGTTACAGGCACAGGGCGTGCGCGAGCAGCGGGCGCTGGTGGTCGAAGGCGTGAAGAAGTTGCTCAAGCAACAGCAATCGCCGACGCAGTTGGCCGAAGAATGGAAAACCGTTCCCCAGTTGCTGTTGTTCGACTGGTTCTGCGACTGGTCGAGTCTGATCCTGCGCTATCAGTTGACCCAGGATGAAGCAGGGCTTGGATTGACGGACATGCGCAAGGTCATTCAATACCTGGCGCAGAAAACCGCTCAGGACAAAGTCTTGAGTATCCAGGACTGGATTCTCGCCCAGCGCCAGAAGGTCATGAGCAAAGCCAACCTCAATCCGGCATTGTTGCTCGAGGCGCTGCTGGTGCAATGGGCATCCCTGCCTACCCAGAAGTGATCGTCTGCGCCTAGACTCTGATCATCAGCAATGGAGGTCAGCATGAACGAAGCCGTCAATCCGGGGCCACGCAACGGTATTTTGTCCCTGACCATCAAGGACAACTCCGTGCTTTACGCGGCCTACATGCCATTCATCAAGAACGGAGGCCTGTTTATCCCGACCAACAAAAGCTACAAGTTGGGCGATGAGGTATTCATGCTGCTGAACCTGATGGATGATGCCGAGAAGATCCCGGTCGCCGGCAAGGTTGCCTGGATTACCCCAAAAGGCGCTCAGGGCAACCGGGCAGCCGGTGTCGGCGTACAATTCAACGACGGCGACAACACCGCGCGCAGTCGAATCGAAACCCATCTGGCCGGAGCCATGAAGTCCGACCGTCCCACTCATACGATGTAAGTTGCAGCCCTTTTATGCTCGTAGATTCCCATTGCCACCTTGATCGTCTTGACCTCGCCGCCCACGCCGGCTCACTGGATGCCGCCCTCGATGCGGCTCGTGAGCGCGGGGTAGGGCACTTTCTGTGTATCGGCGTCAGCGTCGAAAATGCCGCAGACGTCAAAGCCCTGGCCGAGCGTTATGACGATGTCGACTGTTCGGTGGGTGTGCATCCGCTGGATGTACAGCCGGGTGCCGCGCCAGCGCTGGATTGGCTGTTGCGTGAACTCAATCACCCGCGAGTGGTAGCGATCGGTGAAACCGGTCTGGATTATCACTACGAGCCGGAAGCTGCCGAGTTGCAGCAGGAATCGTTTCGCTTGCACCTGCAAGCCGCTCAGCAAACCGGCAAACCGGTGATCATCCACACCCGTGGCGCCCGCGAGGATACGTTGAGTTTGCTGCGCGAGGCCGCGTTGCCTCAGGCAGGCGTGTTGCATTGCTTCACTGAAGACTGGGACATGGCCAAGGCTGCGCTGGATATGGGTTATTACATTTCCCTGTCCGGCATTGTCACTTTTCGCAATGCCGATGCGTTGCGTGATGTCGCCAGCAAAGTGCCGGCTGATCGATTACTGGTGGAAACCGACTCGCCGTATCTCGCGCCGATCCCTTATCGCGGCAAACCAAACCTGCCGCAGTACGTACGCGAGGTTGCGGAATTTCTGGCAATGTTGCGTGGTGAGTCCTATGAGCGATTTGCCGAGCAGACCACTGAAAACTTCAAGCGGCTGTTCCCGCTGGCGCATGTGAAAGGCTAAATCGCAGGCAAAAAAAACCCGGGTTCTGGGGGGTGAATCCGGGTTAAGACCATTAGGAGTAAAACAAAGGCACGCGGTCCGTTGGTACCTATATCGACGCGACACTTGGGGGAGATGCCCCGCCGACAGTTCAAGTATTGATCAGTATTGCGCCGAGTCCAGTTTACCGACCCAGGTTTTTAAACAATTTTGGAATACGCCCGCTTCGGAAGTGTTCTCATCAACGGGCGACCCTGTGTGAAATGGTCAAGAAACACAGATATGGTCGGATGATCCGTGCATTTTTGCGTAAGTTAGGCATAATACGCGGCTTCGAATTTTGACCCCCAACAGACCTTTTCTTATGCATAAAGAACCTCGTAAGGTCCGTGAGTTTCGTCGCCGCGAGCAAGAAATTCTCGATACCGCGCTCAAGCTGTTCCTCGACCAAGGTGAAGACAGTGTCACCGTCGAGATGATTGCTGATGCCGTCGGTATCGGCAAAGGCACGATCTACAAGCATTTCAAATCCAAGGCGGAGATCTATCTGCGCCTGATGCTCGATTACGAGCGTGATCTGAACGAGCTGTTGCATTCGGCAGATGTCGACAAGGACAAGGAAGCCCTGTCCCGGGCCTACTTCGAATTCCGCATGCGCGATCCGCAACGCTATCGGTTGTTCGATCGTCTGGAAGAGAAGGTCGTCAAGGGCAACCAGGTCCCGGAGATGGTCGAGGAGTTGCACAAGATCCGCGCCTCGAACTTCGAACGCCTGACCTTGCTGATCAAAGGCCGGATCAGCGAAGGCAAGCTCGAAGACGTGCCGCCTTACTTCCATTACTGCGCGTCCTGGGCGCTGGTGCACGGCGCTGTGGCGCTGTATCACTCGCCGTTCTGGAGCAATGTGCTGGAAGATCAGGAAGGTTTCTTCCAGTTCCTGATGGATATCGGCGTGCGCATGGGCAACAAGCGTAAACGCGATACCGACACGCCAAGCAGCTGAACCATTCAGTTGCCTTATCGCGCCATGATTTCGCTATATGGCGCAGTACCTCAGGAATATACTCAGGCATAGGACTTGCTAAAACTTGATTTTTGAGTCAAGTTTTGCGCGTTCGAATTCCTTTTGCCGGAGTGATCCATGATCGTTGACCGTCAAGGCAGGCGTTTCCGCAATTTGCGGATCAGCCTCACCTCAGCCTGCAATTACGCGTGTACTTACTGCGTGCCTAACGGCAAGCGGCTGGTGGCTGCGCAGGATGAATTGTCGGCCGAGGCCATGGCACGCGGCGTGGCGTATCTGATCGAAGCGGCGGGCATTGAGCGTTTGCGCATCACCGGTGGCGAGCCGCTGGTCAGCCCTAAACTCGAAGCTTTCATGACCGCCGTCGGCAAGATGGGCCTGGAAGACATCAGCCTGACCACCAATGGTCAGCTGCTGGCAAAGAAACTGCCATTGCTGGTGGACGCCGGCATCCGTCGCATCAACGTTTCCCTCGATACCCTGGATGCCAGCGCGTTCCGTAGCATTGCCCGCGGCGGTGATCTGGCGACCGTTCTTGACGGGATGGATCAAGCCAAAGCGGCCGGCCTGAAGATCAAGGTCAACATGGTGCCCCTGCGCGGGCAAAACCTCGATCAGGTGATGCCGCTGCTCGATTACTGCCTGGAGCGTGGCTATGAGTTGCGCTTCATCGAGCTGATGCGCATGGGACACCTGGCCAGCGACAACAACGCCTTCCTGCAGCAGTTCGTCAGCCTTCAGCAGTTGTTGAGCCTGATCGGCGAGCGCTACGAATACCTGCAAGCCGATGCGCCTGTAGACGCGACTGCCGTGCGCTACGAAATACCGGGGTTAGGGCACTTTGGCGTGATTGCCAATGAAAGCGTTCCCTTCTGCCGGACCTGCTCGCGCCTGCGATTGTCATCCACCGGTTGGCTGCATGGCTGTTTGTCGTCGAGCAATCGCCACTATGTCGGCGATCTGTTGGACAAGCCACGCCATCAGGCATTGCCGGCGTTGCAGCGCCTTCTGGTGAAAGCGTTGGGGGACAAGCAGGAAGTGGCGTTTTCGGGTGGTGCGACGGTCATGAAAATCATCGGGGGCTGAACCGGCCTGTGGCGAGGGAGCTTGCTCCCGCTGGGGCGCGAAGCGGCCCCAAATTATCAAAGTCACCGCATTCCTCAGTATTTACGACTGCTACGCAGCCGCGGACGGGAGCAAGCTCCCTCGCCACAAGTCGGCATAATCCATCTGAAATGTCTGGGAGGCCGAGCTGGCGCGGAAGCTGCATCCCATGGCCATTCGCCGGTTTTCCGTCACCGGCCTCTGGAGGGTAGGATGCGTAGCCTGGTTTTGCTGCTGGCCGTTTTGGCGCTTGGTGGCTGCATGAATGTCAGCGATATGGCTGAAGGAACTCGCTACCACATGAGCGATGCAGGGCTGCTGGATCACAGCGATAGCCGTCGGGTGAATAACCTGCGCATCCAGCCGGACTCGTTCATCTACATCGCCCAAGGTGCCTTCGCACCGCCGGGCAGTGCCTATCCGCGACCGAACGTGGTCGCTGAAGAAGCCTTCAATGGCTTCATCGAATACTTTCCGATGGTTCGCCGCGCGCGCACTCCCGAAGGCCTCGACCAGGCCATGGGTGAAGCTCGCGCCGCCGGCGCCCATTACCTGCTTTACACGCGGTTTGCCAAGGCTGATGACCGTATTGGTAACTCGGACGAATGGCTCGATCAGGAATACGTGGATCGCCTCGGCATCGACAGCGGCGTGATTCAGATCATGTTGATCGAGACCAGCACCCAGTATTTGATTGATACTGCACGTATCAAGAGTCGTGGCGGTTTACTGACGTTCCACGACAACAAGCCACAAGACCTGATTGGCCCGCCGCTGGAGCAGTACGCGCGCAGCCTGATCGGGCTCAGCGACCAGTAATTCAAGGAGAACGCCATGAGTGGCCCGCAAAAAGCCAACGACTTGTTGGGGCAAATCCCCAAAACCAAAGGCTTGCCGCCGGTCCACCTGTGGAACCCTGACTTCTGTGGCGACATCGACATGCGCATCGCCCGCGACGGCACCTGGTTCTACTTGGGTACGCCGATCGGACGCAAACCGATGGTCAAGCTGTTCTCCACCATCATTCGTCGCGATGGCGATGATTACTTCCTGATCACCCCGGTCGAGAAGGTTGGCATCAAGGTCGATGACGCGCCGTTTGTGGCGATTGCCGTGGACGTGGAGGGCGAGGGTGAATCCCAGCTGCTGCGCTTCACTACCAACGTCGACGAGACCACGGAAGCCGGCACTGAACACCCGATCCGTGTGGTGATTGATCCGGTCACCCAGGAACCTGCGCCGTATGTGCATGTGCGCACCAACCTCGAAGCCCTGATCCATCGCAACGTGTTCTACCAACTGGTGGAACTGGCTGTGACCCGTGAAATTGACGGGCAACGCTGGCTTGGCGTGTGGAGCGGCGGTGAGTTCTTTCCGATCGGTCTTGAGCCGTGAAACCGCTGAGTTGCTCTGTTCTGGAAAGCGGCCCGTTATAAGCGGGCCGTTTTATTGAGGTTACAAACCTTTGCTCTTGAGCAGAGCCGCATGATCAAGGTACAGCCTGACCGGGCTCACATTCCAGCTGGTAATCCCGGCCATCTGATTGACTGCGTCAAAGTGGTCCATCGGGTAATCCGAGCGAATCACTTTCCCCAAATGCGAACTGTATTGACCGACCAGCCCGTCGTTGGCGTTTTTCTCTTTATAAAATAACTTCGACAGCACGATACAGTTCAAGTGGGACGGATCGAGAGGTTGCAGGCTTTGGGAGTTTTGTACGATCCCGCTCCATGAGTAGTAGTACACGCCATTTTCAATTTCATTGCCTTCCCCGCCCCATTGTTTCGGTATCCCTTGCGGGTATTTGCGATTGAAGGCGGCCAATCCCGCGCTGGTCAGGGATTCGAACGCTGCTTGAGCGTCCTGAGGGTTTTCCGGATGGCCGCTGATCAACGAAATGAAAGTGCCGACTGCCTTGAACAGGGCAAGAACGAGCGCTTCGGGCAATTCGCCAGGCGTCAGCGCCTTATGCAATTGGTCGGCAATCTCGGAGCCATGATTGGGGCAGCTGACAGAAGTGACTGAAGCGACCTTTTCCGGGTGTAGCGCCGCGACGTAGCGTGCGGCCAGTGGACCTTGGCTGTGGCCGATCAGATTGACTTTGGCGGCTCCCGTTTTCTGCAAAATGCGGTTGACGTGTTCGAGCAGTTTTTCACCGCGCTCCTCGTTACCGTTGACGGCTGGAATGTTAACGGCAAACACCTTGGCGCCCGCGTGTTCCAACGCTTCCTTGATTTCGAAAAAGTAGGGGTAACCGGCGATCTTGTCGAAACCGAAAAGACCGTGGACCAAAACAATCGGGTATTGCGTAGACGCATCCATGTTCATGCTTATACCTGTCGATAGCGGACTCAAGTGGAACAGATGCTATTGACTGCTTGATCTGTCGCGGCTAACCGTAGGTCACAAAGTGAGATCCTTCAAATCGCTTGCCTGGATGCGGTCAGGCAAAAAATCAAATTGACACCCAATCGTATGATGATTAGCTTGAACACCTTGCGAACGACTCTGTGCCGTTCCTGCATCGAGGTGCCCATGTCCAGCAGTTTTCATGCGTCGACCGTCGATTGGCTGGGTTGCTGGATAGCCGCAGGCCAGGTCAGGCCCGGTGAAACCATCAAGGTCGAAGCCGACCTGGGTGAGCAACTCGGTGTCAGTCGCACGGTTATCCGCGAAGCCATCAAAACCCTGGTCGCCAAAGGCATGCTCGAAGTCGGGCCAAAGGTCGGCACGCGGGTGTTGCCGGTGCGACGCTGGAATCTCTTCGACCCGCAAGTCGTGGGGTGGCTGTCGCGCAGTGGCTTGCCGGAAAACTTCGTCGACGACTTGCTCGACCTGCGCCGCACCATCGAACCGATGGCAGTGCGCTGGGCGTGCGAGCGCGCTACGGTCGAACAGGTTCAGGCAATATTGCAGGCCTACAACGCGTTGGAACGGGCGGTGGACAGCGGCATCGATTACAACCACGCCGACCAGATTTTCCATGAGTGCATTCTCGCCGCCAGTCACAATCAGTTCATCGAACAAATGGTCCCGGCCCTCGGTGCGCTGCTGGCGGTATCTTTCGAAGTATCCGCCGCCGACCCGGACGAACTGCGTCGCACGCTGCCGATTCACAAAGACATGGCCGATGCCATCGCCGCCCGGGATGCCGCGCGGGGTGTCTGGGCCTGCATGACCCTGATCGATAACGCGGACCTGGCGATCAAACGTTTCTACCCCAAAGTCATGGCCGACAAAAAAGCCAGCTGACAACAGACAACCCTGTGGGAGCGAGCTTGCTCGCGATGAGGTCAGGACATTCAACATTGATGTCGTCTGACACACCGATTTCTCGAGCAGGCCCACATAAAAACAACAGCAGGAGGTTTCATGACGTGGAATGCGGTTACCGGACACCGTGCGCAACTCGGTGAAGGCCCGTTCTGGGATGTGCCGACCCAGGCGCTGTACTGGGTGGACATCGCCGGCAAGCAAGCCCTGCGTTTGATCGGTGCCAACGTGCAGATCTGGGAAATGCCGGAACACGTGTCCGCGTTCATCCCCTGCGAAAGCGGCGATGCGCTGGTGACGTTAAGCAGCGGCGTCTATCGGCTGGACCTGGATTCACCAGGGCTTGAACCTAGATTGACCTTGCTCTGCGTCGCCGACCCGCAACCCGGCAATCGCGCCAACGAAGCCCGCTGCGATGCGCAGGGCCGGTTGTGGCTCGGCACCATGCAAAACAACATCGGCGAAAACGGTGAAGACCTGCCCATCGTGCGTCGCTCTGGTGGCCTGTTTCGCATCGACCGCGATGCCCGGGTCACGCCGCTGCTTCGCGGGCTGGGCATTCCCAACACATTGTTGTGGAGCGAGGACGAGACCACGCTGTTCTTCGCCGACAGCATGGACAAAACGTTGTACCGCTATTTCGTCCACACCGACGGTAACCTGGACACGGCGTACGTCTGGTTCGGTCCCCATGAGCGAGGCGGCCCGGACGGCTCGGCGATGGATGCCGAGGGTTTCATCTGGAATGCTCGCTGGGACGGCAGCTGCCTGATCAGGCTGACGCCGGACGGCTATGTCGACCGGGTGATCGAGCTGCCGGTCAGTCGTCCCACCAGTTGCGTGTTTGGCGGCGAAGATTTGAAAACCCTGTACATCACCAGCGCGGCGAGCCCGCTCAACCATCCGCTGGACGGTGCGCTGCTGTCGATTCGAGTCGATGTGCCAGGAAAAGCCTGCACTCGCTTTGCTGGATGAATCCCAAAATATGGGATGTAAAATTATATATTGAGATTATTTGGTGGTCGGGTTTATAGTCGGCCATCAGTTACACGCACTCACACTTAAAAAAACAAAACAGGTGAAGTGATGCAGCGATTTTCCAAAGAGACTTTTGACCGGCCATCGACAGATGCCCGGTTTTTGTCGTGCCTGGAAAAGGGAGCCCTGATTCATGGCTGAACGTCTCTCCCTGCCGCCAATGATCGAACCGCCGAAGGGTAAGCGCCTGAAAGACAAGGTCGTGCTGGTCACCGGCGCCGCTCAGGGCATCGGCGAGGCGATCGTCGCGGCCTTCGTCAATCAACAGGCCAAAATAATCATCAGCGACATCCAGGGCGACAAAGTTGAAAAAGTCGCGGCTAGGTGGCGTGATCAAGGCTGCAACGTTCATGCGATCACGGCTGACGTGTCTCGTCAGCAGGATCTGCACGCGATGGCTGAACTGGCCCTCGAGCGACATGGCCGGATCGACGTGCTGGTCAACTGCGCCGGGGTCAACGTGTTCCGCGATCCACTGGAAATGACCGAAGAAGACTGGCATCGCTGCTTCGCGATCGACCTCGACGGCGCCTGGTATGGCTGCAAGGCTGTGCTGCCGCAGATGATCGAGCAGGGCATCGGCAGCATCATCAATATCGCCTCGACCCATTCCACGCACATCATCCCGGGTTGCTTCCCGTACCCGGTGGCCAAACACGGCTTGCTCGGGCTGACCCGCGCACTGGGCATCGAATACGCGCCGAAGGGCATTCGCGTGAATGCGATCGCGCCGGGCTACATCGAAACCCAATTGAACGTCGATTACTGGAACGGTTTTGCCGACCCCCACGCCGAACGTCAGCGGGCCTTCGACCTGCATCCGCCGCGCCGTATCGGGCAGCCGATGGAAGTGGCAATGACTGCCGTATTTCTGGCCAGCGATGAAGCGCCGTTTATCAATGCCTCGTGCATCACCATCGATGGTGGTCGCTCGGTCATGTATCACGACTGAATAAAACCGGATTCAGACGCGTAACTCTGTCTGAAATCCAATCATCATACGATATGACTATTTGCGGTACCGGCTTTCAAAATAACGCTCAAAAAAAATAACAAGGAGTCAGCTTATGAATCGTCGTCGTGGGATCCGTTCCCTGTGCTGTGCCGCTTTGGCGGTTACTGCGGTCAGCCTGAGCAGCACGCTGCTGGCGGCTGAGGAAGTGAAAATCGGCTTCCTGGTCAAGCAGGCGGAAGAGCCCTGGTTCCAGACCGAATGGGCATTCGCCGAAAAGGCCGGGAAAGAGAAGGGCTTCACCGTGATCAAGATCGCCGTGCCGGACGGTGAGAAAACCCTCTCGGCCATCGACAGTCTCGCGGCCAACGGCGCCAAGGGCTTTGTGATCTGCCCGCCGGACGTCGGCCTCGGCCCGGCCATCGTGGCCAAGGCCAAGGCCAACGGTTTGAAAGTGATAGCGGTCGATGACCGTTTCGTCGATGCCAGCGGCAAGTTTATGGAAGACGTTCCGTACCTCGGCATGGCCGCGTTTGAGGTCGGCCAGAAACAAGGCAATGCCATGGCCACCGAAGCGAAGAAGCGCGGTTGGGACTGGAAAGAAACCTACGCGGTCATCAACACGTTCAACGAACTCGACACTGGCAAGAAACGCACCGACGGTTCAGCCAAGGCGCTGGAAGATGCAGGTTTTCCTAAAGATCACATCCTCTTCACCGCGCAGAAAACCCTCGACGTACCCGGCAGCATGGACGCCACCAACTCGGCGCTGGTGAAACTGCCCGGAGGGGCGAAAAACCTGATCATCGGCGGCATGAACGACAACACCGTATTGGGTGGCGTGCGCGCCACCGAAAGTGCCGGTTTTGCTGCGGCCAACGTGATCGGCATCGGCATCAACGGCACCGACGCCATCGGCGAGCTGAAGAAAGCCAACAGCGGTTTCTTCGGTTCGATGCTGCCAAGCCCGCACATCGAGGGCTACAACACCGCCAGCATGATGTTCGAGTGGGTCACCACCGGCAAAGAGCCACCGAAATACACCGCGATGGACGACGTGACACTGATCACTCGCGAGAACTTCAAGCAGGAACTGGAAAAGATCGGCCTGTGGAACTGAGGGCTGGTTGATTTCATCGGCGGCCCTGGCGACAGGGCTGCCTGATCTGTGTGATGAGGTGGTTTTATGCACGCGCAATTACAGACACATGAGCACAGCGTCAGCGGCAGCTTGCGCTTCAACGGGATTGGCAAAACCTTTCCCGGGGTGAAGGCGCTGGACAGCATCAGCTTCGTCGCTCATCCGGGGCAGGTTCATGCCTTGATGGGCGAGAACGGCGCCGGCAAATCGACCCTGCTGAAAATCCTCGGCGGTGCCTACACGCCGAGCAGCGGCGACCTGCAAATCGGCGAACAGACGATGGTCTTCAAGTCCACCGCCGACAGCATCGCCAGCCGGGTGGCGGTGATCCATCAGGAGCTGCACCTGGTTCCGGAAATGACCGTGGCGGAGAACTTGTTCCTCGGTCATCTGCCGGCCTGTTTCGGCCTGATCAATCGTGGCGCGCTGCGACAACAAGCGTTGGCCTGCCTCAAAGGCCTGGCCGATGAAATCGATCCGCAAGAGAAAGTAGGGCGCCTGTCCCTCGGTCAGCGACAGCTCGTGGAGATTGCGAAGGCGTTGTCCCGTGGCGCGCATGTGATTGCCTTCGACGAACCCACCAGCAGCCTGTCGGCGCGGGAGATCGATCGTCTGATGGCGATCATCGGTCGCCTGCGCGACGAAGGCAAAGTGGTGCTTTATGTGTCCCATCGCATGGAGGAAGTGTTCCGCATCTGCAACGCGGTGACGGTGTTCAAGGACGGCCGCTACGTGCGCACGTTCGAGGACATGAACGAACTGACCCACGACCAGTTGGTGACGTGCATGGTCGGTCGCGACATTCAGGACATTTACGATTACCGCAATCGCCAGCGTGGCGCCGTGGCGCTCAAGGTTGACGGTTTGCTCGGGCCGGGCTTGCGTGAACCGGTGAGTTTCGAGGTGCACAAGGGCGAGATTCTCGGGCTGTTCGGCTTGGTCGGTGCCGGTCGTACCGAGCTGTTCCGGATGCTCAGTGGGTTGACGCGCAATACCGCCGGACGCCTGGAGCTTCGTGGTCATGAGGTGAAACTGCGTTCCCCCCGCGACGCCATCGCTGCCGGCATTCTGCTGTGCCCCGAAGACCGCAAGAAGGAAGGCATCATTCCGCTCGCCAGTGTCGCCGAGAACATCAACATCAGCGCGCGCGGCGCCCACTCCACTTTCGGTTGCCTGTTGCGCGGCCTGTGGGAGAAGGGCAACGCCGACAAGCAGATCAAGGCGCTGAAAGTGAAGACGCCTGACGCGGCGCAGAAAATCATGTACCTGTCCGGCGGCAATCAGCAGAAGGCCATTCTCGGCCGCTGGCTGTCGATGCCGATGAAAGTCCTGCTGCTGGACGAGCCCACTCGCGGCATCGATATCGGCGCCAAAGCCGAGATTTACCAGATCATCCACAACCTGGCCGCCAGCGGCATTGCGGTGATCGTGGTGTCCAGCGACCTGATGGAAGTGATGGGCATTTCCGACCGCATCCTGGTGCTCTGCGAAGGCGCGATGCGCGGCGAGTTGTCTCGCGCAGAGGCCAATGAATCCAACTTGCTGCAACTGGCTTTGCCGCGCCAACGCGCTGACGGCGTGGCGAACTGAGAGGTGACTATGACAATCCAAAACAACGCTCTGCCGACCCAGCGCAAACCTCTGGACCTGCGGCGCTTTCTCGATGACTGGGTAATGTTGCTGGCGGCCGTCGGGATCTTCGTGGCCTGCACGCTGTTGATCGACAACTTCCTGTCGCCGCTGAACATGCGCGGTCTGGGCCTGGCGATTTCGACGACCGGGATTGCGGCCTGCACCATGTTGTATTGCCTGGCGTCCGGGCATTTCGACTTGTCGGTGGGCTCGGTGATTGCCTGTTCCGGCGTGGTCGCGGCGGTCGTGATGCGCGACACCGACAGCGTGTTTCTCGGCGTCAGTGCCGCGTTGGTGATGGGGCTGATTGTCGGGCTGATCAACGGCATCGTGATCGCCAAGCTTCGAGTGAACGCGTTGATTACCACCCTGGCGACCATGCAGATTGTTCGTGGCCTGGCTTACATTTTCGCCAATGGCAAAGCGGTCGGCGTGTCGCAGGAGTCGTTCTTCGTCTTCGGTAACGGTCAGTTGTTTGGTGTGCCGGTGCCGATCCTGATCACCATCGTGTGCTTCCTGTTTTTTGGCTGGCTGCTGAATTACACCACCTACGGGCGCAACACCATGGCCATCGGCGGCAACCAGGAAGCGGCGTTGTTAGCCGGGGTAAACGTTGACCGGACCAAGATCCTTATCTTTGCCGTACACGGTGTGATCGGCGCATTGGCCGGGGTGATTCTGGCGTCGCGCATGACCTCCGGGCAGCCGATGATTGGCCAGGGTTTTGAGTTGACGGTGATTTCGGCTTGCGTGCTGGGCGGGGTGTCGCTGAGCGGCGGGATCGGCATGATTCGGCATGTGATTGCCGGGGTGTTGATTCTGGCGATTATCGAGAATGCGATGAACCTGAAGAATATCGACACCTTCTACCAGTACGTGATTCGCGGTTCGATCTTACTGTTGGCTGTCGTCATCGACCGCCTGAAACAACGCTGAGATTGCGCTGATCCTGTTGATGCCATCGCGGGCAAGCCTGAACTGGTCAAGTAAATCCGGACACCGGTTACGGTGCTTATGCCGCTTTTTGCTCCATAGCTAGTGGCGACAGGTAGTTGTTGTAGCTGTGGAGCCTGGTGCGGTTGTAGTACATGAAGAAACGCGTCATATCAGTTTCGGCTTCCTTGACCGTGCTGTAGCCGTTACGAGGGACCCATTCTGACTTTAGCGTGCCGAAAAAGCGTTCTGTCGGCGCATTGTCCCAGCACTGCCCGCGACGACTCATGCTTTGCAAAATGTCATGGCGTCTCAGCTCTTCTTGAAACTTGCGACTGGTGTACTGACAACCCTGATCCGAATGGAACATTACTCCTGACGGGCATTTACGAAGCTCTGTCGCCATCCGTAGCGCCTTGCTGACCAGGTTCGCGTCGTTGACCAGAGAGAATGCCCAACCGATGACCCGGCGTGCATACAAGTCGATCACGATGGCCAGATGAACCCAACGTTTACCCACCATCAGGCTTGTAACATCGCCACACCAGACCTGATTGACTGCGGTCGGTTTGAAATTGCGCTTGAGCAAATTGGGTGCGACGAATGCTTCAACCCCTTTGGATCTGAATAGGTGCGGCTGGCGTTGTTTACTGACAATGTTGGCCTCTCTCATCAATGCTCTAACAAGGCTTCTTCCGGCAGATATATCTAGTGCCTTCAGGTTTTTGCTGATCGCTCTGGAGCCCAGGGCTTCCCGACTTTCGCTGTGCAACTCGACCACTTTCTCTTTGAGTTCTTCGCGTCTGATCTTTGGCTTGGCGCGCCGCTGCATCCATTCATAAAAGCTGCTGCGCTTCACATCGAAAACGCGACACAGGGTGGCGGTCGGAAATGACTCTCTTAGCTCCGCGATCATCGAAAACGATCGGGGTCCGACATCAAGAGAGCGGTAGCCTTTTTTAAGATTTCGGCTTCCAGTTCCAGGCGTTTGATCTTGGCTTTCAATTCCTGAATCTGGCGCTGATCCTCAGTAATTGCCTTGGTGCCCTGAACGGGTTGCCCTTTGCGCTCCTTGCGAACCTGCTCGACCCACCGCCGCAGGGCGGTAGGTCCAATACCTAAAGACGCGCAGACATCTGGAACGGGGCAATTATCGTCAATTACCATGCTGGCTGCACGATGCTTGAATTCGCGGGAATAGACCTTTCTTTCGTTCATGGAACCTCCAAATTGGCGAAATCATATCGCCCTTAAGAGGTGTCCGGAATTATTAGGCCAGTTCAGCCACGCTCCCACAGGTTTTATGTCGTACCCGGATTATGCGAACGACAAAAAACCTGTGGGAGCGTGGCTTGCCCGCGATGGCGGTCTATCTGATTCACATCGCTATAGCCAATACCCACGCCTCCCGTCACCTCCCTGAAATATCCCTTGCTCGAAATACCCTGTTTCGGTTATCACGTTGTACATGATTAGACAGGTACGATTTGACAAGAAACAACGGGTGGTCGACGAACTCATCCGGCGCATCGAAAGCGGCCTCATGGAGGACGGCTTTCTGTTGCCGGGCGAGCATCAGTTGGCTCAAGAATTCAAAGTCAGCCGCGGCACGCTGCGTGAGGCCCTGGCCGAGTTGAAACGACGCAACTACATCGCGACCCAAAGCGGCGTGGGCTCCATCGTCACCTTCGACGGTGTGGTGCTCGATCAGCGCAGCGGCTGGGCGCAGGCGCTGGCCGACAGCGGGGCGCTGATCAATACCGAAGTGCTGCGACTGGAAGCGGTGACGCGTCCTGACCTGCTGCCGCGCTTCGGCACCGACCAGTTCATCACCCTCGACCGGCGCCGTCGTTCCACCGACGGCAAACTGGTTTCCCTCGAACGCTCATTGATGCCCGCCACCGGAGGCCTGGAAAGCCTGCCGCGTGTCGGTCTGATCGACAACTCCCTGACCATCACCCTGGCCGCCTACGGCTACATCGGCGAGCGCGGCGATCAATGGATCGGCGCAGAACCCTTGAGCGCCGAAGACGCCGAGTTGCTCGGGCGCCCGGTCGGCACAGTCTTCCTCAAAGCCTTGCGCACCACGTACGACCGCCAGAACCGCTTCATGGAACAGGTCGAAAGCTTGCTCGACCCGGTGCACTTTCGCCTGCACCTGCAATTTGGAGAATCAAAGTGACCGCGCTCAACCGTGCGTTGGGCGCGTTCTACGGACTGGCCCTGGGCGATGCGCTGGGCATGCCGACGCAATCCCTGAGCCGCGCCGACATCAAGACGCGCTTCGGTGCGATCACCGATCTGCAAGACGCCGGCCCCGATCAACCGATTGCCGCCAACATGCCCAAGGGCTCGATCACCGACGACACCGAACAGGCGATTCTGGTCGGTCAGTTGCTGGTGGACGGTGAAGGCCGGATCGATCCGGCCGTACTCGCTCAACGGCTGATCGAATGGGAAGCCGAAATGCAGGCCAAGGGCTCGCAGGATTTACTCGGGCCTTCGACCAAACGCGCGATTGAGATGATCCTCGCCGGCCAATCTCCAGAAGAGGCCGGTCGCTACGGCACCACCAATGGCGCGGCGATGCGCATCACTCCGGTGGGCATCGCCGCGGATGTCGCCAACCCTGAGCGGTTTATCAGCGCCGTGGTGCAAGCCTGCCAGGTCACCCACAACACCACGCTGGGGATTTCCAGCGCAGCGGCGGTGGCGGCGGTGGTCTCGGCCGGCATCAATGGCATGGACCTGGGCGAAGCCTTGAACCTCGGCCAGCAAATCGCCCAGCAAGCTGAAAGCCATGGTCACTGGGTGGCGGGCGGACGGATTGCCTCGCGCATCAGTTGGGCGCGGACCATCAGCGTCGACAGCGACAAAGCGTTGCTGGCGGATTTGATGTATGACGTGATCGGCACTTCGGTGGCGTCGCAGGAATCGGTGGTGGTGTCATTTGCCTTGGCACAACAAGTGGCCATCGGTGAAATGAATGCCTTCGAAGCGGTGTGCATGGCCGCGAGTCTGGGCGGTGACACCGACACCATCGCGGCGATACTCGGCGCGATGCTCGGGGCCTGCCTGGGGCTTGGGAGTTGGCCGGTGGACATGATCGAAAAAATCAAAACCGTTAACGATCTGGAGCTGGAGCCTTTGGTAAAAGGGCTTTTAGCTTTGCGTTGACTGGACCGGCCTCTTCGCGGGCAAGCCCGCTCCCACAGGTACGGCGTGTACCTTAAGGTTTGCACCATCCCTGTGGGAGCGGGCTTGCCCGCGATGGCCGCGCCGCCTGTTTGAATTGATAACCCCGCAATGGATCGCACGGACTTGGCCAGGATAGCCGGGCTGCTGTTTTCGTCTTCCGTCATTGCCCACAACCACAACAAAGGCAACAGGAGCATTTTTCATGAGTTCATCGAACGCCGGGCAAAGCGCCGGGCAACTGGAAACACGCGGCATCGAACCGGTGCCGGAAGCGGAGTGCAACGGTCATCCGCTGCAACTGTTCTGGGTCTGGTTCGCAGCCAACATTTCCATCCTCGGCCTGCCGCTGGGTGCCACGCTGGTGGCGTTTCGCGGGTTGGCGATCTGGCAGGCGATCATCGTCGCGATCCTCGGCGCGGCGGGTTCTTTCGCGGTGGTCGGGATCATCTCCATCGCCGGTCGCCGTGGTCGGGCGCCGAGCCTGACACTGTCGCGAGCGATCTTCGGTGTGCGCGGCAATATCGGCCCGACCCTGGTCTCGCTGATGTCGCGGCTGGGCTGGGAAACCGTCAACACCACCACCGCCGCCTTCGTGCTGCTGTCGCTGTGCTCGATCCTGTTCGGTTCTCCGGTAGAAGCGAAAAGCGCGCCGGTACTGACCCTGATCTTCATCGCGATTTTCGTGCTGCTGACCTTGTCAGTGTCCGGCCTCGGTCACGCCACGTTGCTGGTGATCCAGAAGTGGGCGACTTACGTGTTCGGCGCGCTGAACATTCTGGTCGGCGGCTTCCTCTGCGCCACCATCGACTGGAGCGCGGTGTTCAACGCCACGCCTGCACCGTTGAGCGCGATGATTATTGGCGTCGGCACCATGGCCGCCGGCACCGGGATCGGCTGGGCCAACGCCGGCGCAGACATGTCGCGCTATCAGCACCGCAGCGTCAAAGCCGTGCGCCTGGTGGCGTCAGCGGCATTCGGTGCGGGGATTCCGCTGGTGCTGCTGATCACCCTCGGCGGCCTGCTGTCGGTAGGCAACAACGACCTGGCGTCGGCCACTGACCCGATCATCGCGATCCGCGACATGCTGCCGACCTGGATGGCCGTGCCATACCTGATCACCGCGTTCGGCGGCTTGCTGCTGTCGAACAACCTGTCGGTGTACTCCGCCGGTTTGACCACGCTGACCCTCGGCCTCAAGGTCAAACGCGTCTACGCCGTGGTGGTGGATATCGTTGCGATTTTCGCCGGTTCGATCTACTTCATGCTGATCGCCGACAGTTTCTACGGTCCGTTCATTACCTTCATTTCGCTGCTGGCGGTGCCGATCACGGCGTGGGTCGGGATCTTCGTCGTCGACCTGATTCATCGTCATTACTACAGCCCCAAAGACCTGCTGGACGTCAGCCCGACCAGCGCCTACTGGTACAGCGGCGGTATCGAGTGGCGCGCGTTTGGTGCGTGGGCGCTGGCGATCGTGCTGGGCTTCAGTTTCACCACCATTGGCACCACCGAACAAAACGTCTGGTTCTGCGGTTTCCTCTCTGATTCGTGGCTGGGCCATAACGGCCTTGGCTGGATCGTGACGTTCCTGGTGGCTGGCGGGATTTACTGGGTGCTCGGTGGGGCGAGGGATCGTCGCGCCGCGCTGACTGAGAACGCTCATGCCTAGATTGCTGCACACCGGCCAGGTCATCATCGACCTGGTCATGGCCGTGGATAAATTGCCTCAAGCGGGCGGCGACGTGCTGGCGCAATCCGCCAGTTTCGAAGCCGGCGGCGGGTTTAACGTGATGGCCGCCGCTGCGCGTAACGGGCTGCCGGTGGTCTACCTTGGCCGGCATGGCACCGGTCGTTTCGGCGACCTGGCCCGTGAGGCGATGAAGGCTGAAGGCATTCGGATCGGCATCGCACACAAGGCCGAACGGGATACCGGGTTGTGCGTTGCGGTGACCGATGCATCGGCCGAGCGCAGTTTCATTTCCTACATCGGTGCTGAGGGCGAATTGACGGCCGAGGACCTGGCGAACGTGCCGGCCGAGGCGGGCGACTACGTTTACGTCAGCGGTTACAGCCTGCTGCACACCGGCAAGGCTCAGGCGCTGGTGGAGTGGGTGCTGGGGTTACCGAAAGCGATCAACGTGGTGTTCGATCCGGGACCGTTGGTGGATTCGCCGGATCAGCCTCTGATGCAGGCGTTGTTGCCGCGCATTGATCTGTGGACCAGCAACAGCGTTGAGGCGCTACGGTTTACCGGGACATCGGACATTGCTGAGGCGCTGGACAGGCTGACCGATCATCTGCCGGCCGAGGTGTTGATGGTGGTCCGCGATGGCCCGCAAGGGTGCTGGATCAGTCAGCGCGGCGACCGACAGCATGTGCCCGGTTTCAAGGTTGAAGCGGTGGACAGCAATGGCGCGGGTGATGCCCATGCCGGGGTGTTTCTGGCGGGGTTGGCGCAAGGGTTGTCGGCGGGTGAAGCGGCGCGGCGTGCGAATGCTGCTGCGGCGTTGGCGGTTACTCGCTGGGGGCCGGCGACTTCGCCTGGAATCGATGAAGTGGATGCTTTAGTCAGGAAGAACTTCGGCGTTTGAACTGACGCTTTCGCGGGCAAGCCCGCTCCCACAGGGTTTTGGGGTGTACACAAAAATAGTGAACGCCCTCGATCACTGTGGGAGCGGGCTTGCCCGCGAAGGGGTCATAAGATACAGCATCCATTCTGATTCTTAGCCAGCCTTGCGCAGCGACTCAATCAACGCCTGTTGCTTTTAGAGTCGGTCAAACGGTCGCAGCCGCTTACGACTGCGACCTGATTCATCTGGCTAAGCGTCCAGCTTGCGCGCCGCCTCGACCCCAGCCGCGCTGAGTTTGATCGGCAGTTGCAGCGAGTGTTCGCCGGCTTCGTTACAGGTCACATGCCCGTGCTGAATCAGCCCGCGATCCTGCAGCGTGGCGAGGGTGCTGGCCACGACTTTCTCCCCCCGGTAATTGTCCAGGACCTCCTTGCCCAAGCCACCTGGATGGGCGTGCAACAGACGGGTCAGGACTTCTTTCTCAAGGTTTTTATCGACGTTCATGGTTACCTCTTCATGGATGTGGATAGATCGCATGGGCGAACTATTGGCTGGCACCGCCTTCCGAACCCGAGCCACCGGTGGCGGTGGTCGCCGCGAACGCGGCAGAGGACAACTGCGTGGCGAGAGCGAGGGCAGTCAAGCGGGACGTGATCATGGTGTCGTCTCCATTCAATTAGAGTCCTTACCACCTATTGGTCAGCCCCCGATTTGGATTGGTGCCTGATGAACGACGAACGGTCTAGGCCTGCTGCAGCGATCTGGCGACGACGACCCGACGCCAGATCAAGCGGCCCACGGTGATCAGCCAGTTCAACAGCGCTACGGTGAGAACGGTGAGCAGAAGTGCCGTCATTCCGTGTTCGACGATGATCTTCCCGGCCAGTAACGGAAAACCGAACACGCCGATGAAGTACGACAGACTAAACAGCAGCAGCGCTTGTGAGGTGGTGCCGTGCGGCGCGTCGTTCGCCGCCAGGCCATTGATCACCGAGTACGTCAACCCGTAACCGACCCCGAGCATCATCGCTGCCAGCACGTAGCTGAAGCCGGTGTCGACCACGAAACCGAACAGCACAATCGAGCCCATCATCAGCCCCGACAGCAGGCAGGATGCGCGCAACGGATCGCGCTTGACCACGAAGCCGGCAATCAACATTCGGCTGCTGATCGCCGCGCCCATGAAGCCGAAAAAGAACAGTGAGTAGTCCAGCGAACGAGACGCCGCGTAACTGGTTTGAAAGCTCGACAGACCACCGAATACGCACCCGCCGAGGCCGACCATGATGATCGGGAACAGCGCTTTGGACGACAGCACCTGGGCGATGGTGCACCAGGAAATACGCGCGACGGTGGTGGTAGGCGAGGGCGCTTTTTTCAGCTGTGAATCCAGCCGCCAAAACAGCAACACGCCGATCAGACTGGCCAGCGCCGCGAGGTAAAACGCGGAGGTCACTGGATAGCCCAGCGCACTGGCCGCACGGCCCAGCAACGGGCCGCTGCCGATCCCTGTCATCATGCTGCCGGACAGCAGCGCGAAGTACTTGGCGCGTTGGGCGGGCGTTACCAGACTCGCAACGATAATCGGCCCCAAGGTGTAGAACACGCCCCAACCCAGCCCCAGCAGCAGTCCGAAAAACAGCAACAGATTGCCGAACCCTGGCGTCAGTGCGAAGCCAAGACTGGCGGCCACCAACAGCACGCCAAACAGCGCAATCGAACGCGCGGCGCCGAGCAAATCGGACAGGTGTCCGGAGAAAATCACCGCCGCGAACGTACTGAGCATTGCCGCCGAAATCACGCTGCCGGCATCGTGTTCGTTGCCGCCGCGCGAGCCGATCAACAGCGACAACAAAAACGTCGAGCCGTAAGACAGCGACAGCAAATAACTGGCGAGGCAAAACAGGCCGAACAACCTGCTTGAGACGTGGGGTGTTGCGGTAGACATGACGCGGTTCCTTGACCCGATAAAAGCGCTAATCCTCTATCTACCATGCACGTCGTCAACGTTAGGTCCGAGGTTATCGATGCCAGGGTAAGTGCGGGCCGGAGTAATGGGTTCAGCCGATACCGATTTCTTCCTTGAACAGCTCCATGAAACCCTTCAAGCGCTCATGCCTGATCCGCGCCAGTCGTTGGCCGGTTGACGTCTGGAAACCGTCCGCCAGGTGCAGCAGCTTGGTCTGAAAGTGATCGAGGCAAAAGCGCTTGTCATCGTAGTCCCGCGCTTTCGCTTCCGGGTCTTGCGGGTCGTATAGCGCGCTGCCCATGCGTCCGGCGATATAAAACGTGCGCGCGACACCGAGCATGCCGAGGGAGTCGAGCCGGTCGGCGTCCTGCATGATCTTCGCTTCGAGCGAGTTCGGGGGGATGTTGGCGGAAAAGCTGTGAGCTTCAATGGCGTGGGTAACCGCACTGATTTTTGCGCTTGGCCAATCCATGTCGGCCAACACGGCACACGCCTTCTCGGCGGCCAGTCTTGACGCCTGCGAGCGCAACGACGAATTCTTCTCCACCGCCACGCAATCATGCAAAAGCACCGCTGCCAGCAACACTTCAAGGTCGCCGCCTTCTTCAGCGTGAAGCGTGCGTACGTTGTGCCAGACGCGCTGCAAATGCGACAGATCGTGGGCGCCATCTTCTGATGGCTCCAGTGCGTGGGGCAGTAGCTGCGCGGCGAGAGTTTGCAGCGGCGCAAAAGCATCAGTGGTCATAAACATCCTGTTAAGTGAAAACGTTCTTGTCAGCGACACAACCCTGTAATTGGATGGACTCGCCCAAGTCGAGGCGTCAATGCGCCACGATGGCAGTCTAAACAGCCAACGACAGCGAGGGCGAGTCCATGAAAAAGCATACTTCGGTTGATCAATCCCTGTCTTCTTCCGATTTGTCGGCCTGCACAACCGTAGCGGTCGATTTGGCCAAGCAGGTCTTTCAGGTCGCCGGGGAAGATGTCCTCGGCCAGGTGCACTACGAGCAGCGGATCAAGTCGCGCGAGGCGTTTTATGAGTTTCTACGCCAGTTGCCGCCTCATGTCGTGGTTCTGATGGAGACCGGTCCGGGTGCTCAAGCCTGGGCCCGGCAGCTGCAAGACCAAGGCAATCTGGCGCGGATTCTTCCAGCCCGTTTGGTGGCCACACATCGTAGCGGGCCTAAAAATGATCGCAACGATGCGCTGGCGATTCTGCGGGCTGGTCGCGATGAAAAGATCTACGCAGTGCCGGTCAAAAGCGTTGCGGCGCTGGCAATGCAGGCGTTGCATCGGGCCCGCCAAGGCTATGTGCGTCGACGCACGGCGGTGAGCAATCAGATGCGCGGCCTGCTGCTCGAGCATGGCGTGGCCTTGGCGCAGGGCGATGTTGCGATCAGCCAGAAAATTCCGCGGGTACTGGAAGATGCCACCCAGCCGGTGCCGGGCCTGCTGCGTGAACTGATCGACGAACTGTTGGCCGAGTGGCGCCATTTGGGCGAACGCATCAGCGTGCTGACGGGGCGCCTGGAAGTGGCCGCCAACGCCGACATGACGGCGAAGCGACTGATGACTGTGCGCGGCATCGGCCCAGTCACTGCCACGGCACTGGTGGCCAAGGAAACCAAGCCTGAGCGATTTCCCAATGCCCGCAAGTTTGCCGCGTACTTTGGCATGGTGCCAGACCAGCACAGCAGCGGGCAGACGGTCCGGCTGGGGGACATGACCAAGCGAGGCGATGTTTATTTACGCAGCCTGATGATCCAGGGAGCCCACGCGGTACTGCAACAACTACGACCTGATTCCCAGCAACCCGATGACCGCCGCTTGTTGCGCTGGATGAGCCGGCTGGGTCGTAAGGAGGCTGCGATCAGGTTGGCCAACCGCAACCTGCGAATCGTCTGGGTGCTTCTACAGAATGACCAGACTTATCGTCGCCAGGCGGGTGATGGCCAGCAAGCGACGATGAGCCACTGAGCGACAGAGTTCTGCCACCGAGGTACCAACTGTCCGACCCTTTGCTGAAAAACATTGACCCCAGGTAAGACCGGCGTGGATTGATGCCTTAGCTGCTACTGGCCTTCGAGGCCTGACTGTAATCGGCATACCACGAGCTCTTCCAATTTTGGCCAGAAGCCGAAGACGGCTTCCTCGAATAGGCCTAATACATAGATGCAACGGGGCGGCGGTTTTTCAAAAGCGGGTAGACAGTGGGGGCGAGTCCATACATAGCAGCTGGCGAAGCCTGCGTTCGGCTGCGAAGCAGTCGTGAAACCTCAACACGCAATTTTCCTGTAACACCGCACCGTCTGATTTCACGACTGCTGCGCAGCCGAACGCAGGCTTCGCCAGCTGCTACACATGCTCCATGGATCAGCTTTGAATTTCCAGTGTGACGAGCGTCACGCGCCGACTTAGTATGGCGTTTTCAACTTTCGACAAAGGCCCGTCCATGACGATCGACATCCGCCCGGCGACCCCCAGCGATGCACCGCAAATCCTCGGGTTCATCACCGAACTGGCCGACTACGAACGTGCCCGCCACGAAGTTATCGCCAGCGTCGCCGACATCGAACGCAGCCTGTTCAGCGAAGGCGCCACCGCCCACGGCCTGATCTGCCTGCGCGACGGCGTGCCGATCGGTTTCGCGGTGTTCTTCTTCAGCTATTCCACCTGGCTCGGCAGCAACTGCCTGTACCTCGAAGACCTCTACATCACCCCCGAACAGCGCGGCGGCGGCGCAGGTAAAACGTTGCTGCGCCACCTGGCGAAAATCGCTTGCGCCAATGACTGCGGACGCTTCGAGTGGAGCGTGCTGGACTGGAACAAACCGGCGATCGAGTTTTATAAATCGTTGGGTGCGCAACCGCAGGAAGAGTGGGTTCGGTACCGGATGGATGGGGCGGTGTTGCGCGAGTTTGCCGAGGGGAGTTGATGCACGTTTTGCCCTATCGCTGAATCCGGTTGTCGCCACCGGTCTAGTTCGTCATCCTGTGCGCCTTTGCGCGCTCACGGATGACACCTGCAATGCCTACGGCATCTTCATCTCCCGACATCCGTCACGATCGCCATCGACTCTCCGGTTTGGTTGAACGTTGTTGGTGCATTTCTTTTGCACCCTGAAGGTTTGGCGCCATCGCTTTAAAACTCAAAAGCAAGGAGCTTTGACTTGAGTGGAAAACCTGCTGCACGCGTTACCGACCCCACTTCATGCCCGTTGCCAGGACATGGCACCAATCCAATTGTTTCTGGATCGCCAGATGTTTTCTTCGATGGTCTGGCCGCTGCTCGCATGACGGACAAATCTGCCTGTGGCAGCCCAATTACCGGCGCTGTTTCGGGTACGGTATTCATCAATGGTCTCAACGCTGCAACCCTCGATAGTACGGGTGGGCATGGCAACGTAGTCATCGGCGGTTCCGGGACCGTTATCATCGGGCAAAGCGGTGGCGGAGCCGCCTATTAGTGGACTGCTTCCGATGCCGGTGCATTTCACCGACAGATTACAAGTGGTGAATGACGCGACCGGTGAGCCGATTCCTTATCACCCCTACACCATTCAGCGTGGTGACGGCAGCGAAGAGCATGGCGTTACGGATGCGTCCGGGTTTACTCACACCGTCAGTTCTCATCTGGCTGAGACCATTAAATTGTTTGTGGAGTGATTGCCATGGCTGGTGATGCAGTGGTGAAACAAGAGTTACCTAAAAGAGAAGTAAAAACCCATACATTGACCTGTAAGACGGACCAGTCTGTTAAACAGGTGCCTGTTGCCTTGCGAGACTTGGTGATATTTTTTATTGGTGGCGCGGGTGATCAGGAAAGTTATTACGGTACAGGGCCAAATAATAATATTGATTATGTGCGCAAGGTTACAGTTGATGACGCAAAACAATTGGAGATTTTGAAGCGCTGTCCGTCGTGGGCACTAAGTTACAATTCGTTTATCAGTAATGATGACCTTGAGCGCAATGTGTTGAGTCGAATACCTCATTGCTCTACCGCGATTTACATTGTTGGTCACAGTCTCGGTGGTTGGAATGGCGCCCACCTTTCCAGTGTGTTGGCAGCCAAAGGCTTCAAAGTAAAAATGCTGATTACACTGGATCCAGTAGGTGAAGGGAAAGTCGTCTACGGCATCTCAAATATCTATAGACGAGAGCCAATCCCCAAGGCTGACTACTGGGTTAATATTCGGGCAGCAGCGGTCGACTGGAATGTATCGGATCTGGTCGCGGACTTTGGTGAGCAGTGGGAAGTAACACAGGGGCCTAATGTCATGGGCCGGGTGGATGTCAACCATGCCGATGCCGACAGGATGTTTTTGCAGACATTGCCTGGTGGCAAGTCTGCGCGGCAAATATTCAATGAGTCGATTTTGAGCTACTTCAGGGAGTGATTCTGGATGCATAAGATTTTTTTGTTTTTAACAATCTTGATGAGTGCATCTTGTTCTCTAAATCATGGAAGACCTATCGCAACACTTGAATACTCCAGTGTAAAAGAACTTCGTAGTACCGGGCTTTACCAGATTTATTTCACTTCCGATGTGGAACTTCTTGGATTATTCAAGTCGCGAATAGGTGAGGGGCTTGTCTGTTCATTAGAAGATGATCTGGATTTTACCGAAGCGCACCATATAAAGCGTTCCGGTTTTGGCTTGGTAGAAAAAGAGATTGAGTTGGGACCAATGCTCTATCGAGCAAATGTCATTTTTAGTGAATCAGAAAGTGGGAAAGGAGGAGAGGATTATTTGGATGGAGAAGCTCTGGTTCCGTTATTGAAGAAGCGTGATTTTATTTCGTGCGTGTTTCGAGTTCATACTACCAAGTACAATACATACTTCTCCAAAATCATGCGCGTGCCGACCGCAGAGCTATTGAAGGCTGTTTCTAAACAGTAAAACAAGCCTAGGTCATGCGAGGTTGTCTGCCGAGAGAAAGCAGCCTCACTCATTCATTGGCTTTCCAATTACTATTGATCAATCCGTCGAGGACTTGTCGAACGGTAATCTTGAAAGCCCCGGCCTTCCCCTCATCAAAGGCCGCTCTCCATGCCGCATAACCCTGACTGAAATCCGGAATTTCAGAGGTGTTACCCACACGATGTGTGATGCTGCGTTCTATGGCTTTTGCCTGAAAGGGCAGGTGAGGCATTTCATTGAACTCGTTTCCAGTCACCGGGTTGATCAGCCGAAAGCCGTCCACTCTGATATGAACGACCTTACCCAACTTCGGATAGTTCTCGATTTTCAGGATCGTTAGTGTCGATCCATCCTCACCCGGCCGGTTTTTGTAGACCAGGTATCGCCTACTTTCAGTTCTTTCGATGCGCTGAGCGTGGCGGCAGACCAGAGTGCACTGCAAAACAGCAGCGTCTTTAAAGCAATCTTCATTTTTCTTCCTTGAGGGCGGGGTGCCGTTCCGATGGCTCGGCATTTTAAAGCGTTGGCAGAGGAAATCCTGTCACACTTGCAAATCCCATAATATGGGAGTGATATTTATATATTGAGATTTCTGCGCTTCAAGGTTTATAGTCCAGCTCACTCACTGCCAATAAACAGAACAGGTGAAGCGATGCTGGCGCAATTGATCGCGCTCGATTGGGGGACGACCTCATTACGTGCTTACAAACTCGCCGCGGGTGGCCAGGTGCTGGAGCAGCGTTCGCTGTCTTCCGGGATCATGCAGTTGCCCCGGACGCCGCGAATCATCAACGGTCAGGAGTGCGACGACGGTTTTGAACTGGCCTTCGATGAGGCGTGCGGTGACTGGCTCGACGTGCAGCCCGATTTGCCGGTGATTGCCTGTGGCATGGTCGGCAGTGCCCAGGGCTGGCGCGAAGCGGCCTACTGCGACACGCCAGCAAACGTCGCCAATCTCGGAATTTCCCTACAAACCATCCGCAGTCTTCGCGGTGTCGATGTGCACATCGTGCCGGGGGTGATTCAGCGTTCGCGCTTGCCAAACGTGATGCGCGGCGAAGAAACCCAGGTGCTGGGTGTCCTGCAGAATCTGCCGATCGAGCAGGGCCGTGATCTGTTGATCGGCCTGCCGGGCAGTCATTCGAAATGGGTGGAAGTGGCCGCCGGTTGCATCGTGCATTTCGATACCTTTATGACCGGCGAGATCTTCGCCGTGCTCAGCGAACACAGCATTCTGGGGCGCACCCAGCAAAAAGGCGCGTCCTTCGATGGCCACGCGTTTGACCGTGGCGTGCAAGTGGCGCTGTCGGCGGAGGGCGAGATCGGTCCGTTGTCGACGCTGTTCAGCGCCCGCAGCCTGGGGCTGACCGGTGAACTCGGCGCGAGCGCCCAACCGGATTACTTGTCCGGCCTGCTGATCGGCCATGAGCTGTCAGCGCTGGCGAGTGTTCAGCGACGCCGACGCAACAGCGTTCATCTGCCGTCGATCATCCTTATCGGCAATTCCCAACTCTGTGCCCGCTACAGCCGGGCCCTCGACGCCTGCGGTTTTGCCCGCGTGACCCTCGCCGAACAAGCCACCGAACGCGGGTTGTGGCAGTTGGCCGTCGCCGCCGGACTGATCGCCGCACACCCACCCCGTTAAACCTGACTGGAGGTCTGACATGCTCAAGCAAGCTCTGGCGCAAAACGGTCTGATCGCGATCCTGCGTGGCCTGCGCCCGCAAGAAGCGGCCGCCATCGGCGAAGTCCTGTACGCCGCCGGATTTCGCGTCATCGAAGTGCCGCTCAATTCCCCTGAACCGTACGAAAGCATTCGCATCCTGCGCAGTACCTTGCCCGCCGATTGCCTGATCGGTGCGGGCACGGTGCTGACGCCGGAACAGGTCGAGCAAGTGAAAGCGGCGGGTGGGCAGGTGATCGTCATGCCCCACAGCGATCCCAAGGTGTTGCGTGCGGCGAAGGCGGCGGGGTTGTACCTGTCGCCGGGCGTTGCCACGCTGACCGAAGCCTTTGCCGCACTGGCCGAAGGCGCGGATGTGCTGAAGATGTTCCCCGCCGAGCAGATGGGGCCGGCCGTCGTCAAAGCCTGGCTCGCGGTGCTGCCGGCCGGAACGATTCTGGTGCCGGTCGGCGGGATCACACCGGACAACATGCAGGTGTTTATCGACGCTGGGGTCAAAGGTTTCGGACTGGGTTCCGGGTTGTTTAAACCGGGTATGACACCTGAAGAAGTGGCTGTGAACGCCAAGGCGTATGTGGCTGCATGGAACGCTCTGCGTTAAGACTTTTTGGCGCCGAGCGCGCTGCATCTATAAGAGAGACAAAAAGATGAAAATCACAAAACTCACCACCTTCATCGTTCCGCCGCGCTGGTGCTTCCTCAAGGTCGAAACCGACGAAGGCGTGACCGGTTGGGGCGAGCCCGTGGTCGAAGGCCGCGCGCACACCGTGGCGGCTGCCGTTGAAGAATTGTCTGACTACCTGATCGGCAAAGACCCACGCAACATCGAAGACATCTGGACCGTGCTCTACCGTGGCGGCTTCTACCGGGGCGGCGCCATCCATATGAGTGCATTGGCCGGTATCGATCAGGCGTTGTGGGACATCAAGGGCAAGGCCCTGGGTGTGTCGGTCAGCGATCTGCTCGGTGGGCAGGTGCGCGACAAGATTCGTGTGTATTCGTGGATCGGCGGCGACCGGCCGGCGGACACTGCTCGCGCGGCGAAAGAAGCGGTCGAGCGTGGTTTCACTGCGGTGAAAATGAACGGCACCGAAGAACTGCAATTCCTCGATTCCTTCGAGAAAGTCGACCTGGCCCTGGCCAACGTCGCCGCCGTGCGTGACGCGGTGGGCCCGAACGTCGGCATTGGTGTCGACTTCCATGGTCGGGTGCACAAGCCCATGGCCAAAGTGCTGATGAAGGAACTCGACCCGTACAAACTGATGTTCATCGAAGAGCCGGTGCTCAGCGAAAACTACGAAGCGCTGAAGGAACTGGCGCCGCTGACCAGCACCCCGATTGCCCTCGGCGAACGGTTGTTCTCGCGTTGGGATTTCAAGCGTGTGCTCAGCGAAGGTTACGTCGACATCATCCAGCCGGACGCGTCCCACGCCGGTGGCATCACCGAAACCCGCAAGATCGCCAACATGGCCGAAGCGTACGACGTTGCGCTGGCGCTGCATTGCCCGTTGGGTCCGATTGCCTTGGCGGCATGCCTGCAACTGGACGCAGTTTGCTACAACGCGTTCATCCAGGAGCAGAGCCTGGGCATCCATTACAACGAGAGCAACGACCTGCTGGATTACGTCAAGGATCCGCGGGTGTTCGACTACGACAAAGGCTTCGTGAAAATCCCCAATGGCCCGGGCCTGGGGATCGAGATCAACGAGGAATACGTGATCGAACGCGCCGCTGTAGGCCACCGCTGGCGCAACCCGATCTGGCGCCATGCCGATGGCAGTTTTGCCGAGTGGTGAGTCCTCTCTGACCCCTCTACGGTGATCGTTCCCACGCTCCGCGTGGGAATGCCTCACCGGACGCTCTGCGTCCGCTCTTGGGACGCGGAGCGTCCCTGGCTGCATTCCCACGCGGAGCGTGGGAACGATCACGACCTCAATAAACATAAGAAGAGGCATTCCCCATGCAACCGCAAACCCTTACCGGGCAGGCGTCGTTGGTGGCGCCCAGCCGCAAGCGTTTTTTCATCATGGTGCTGCTGTTCATCACCGTGGTGATCAACTACCTCGACCGCAGCAACCTCTCCATTGCCGCCCCGGCACTGACCAGCGAACTGGGCATCGACCCGATCCATGTCGGGCTGATTTTCTCGGCCTTCGGCTGGACCTACGCCGCTATGCAAATCCCTGGCGGTTGGCTGGTCGATCGGGTGCCGCCGCGCATCCTTTACAGCGTTGCCTTGCTGCTGTGGTCGATCGCCACGGTGATGCTCGGTTTTGCCGCCAGCTTCATCGCGTTGTTCGTCTTGCGCATGGCGGTCGGTGCCCTGGAAGCGCCGGCGTATCCGATCAACAGCCGGGTGGTCACCACCTGGTTCCCGGAGCGCGAACGCGCCACGGCCATCGGTTTCTATACCTCCGGGCAATTCGTCGGTCTGGCGTTCCTGACGCCGGTATTGGCCTGGCTGCAGCATCAATATGGCTGGCACATGGTGTTTGTCAGCACCGGTGCGGTGGGCATTCTCTGGGCTGTGATCTGGTACGCGGTGTATCGCGAGCCACGGGATTTCAAGGGCGCCAACGACGCCGAAATCGAGCTGATCCGTGAAGGCGGGGGGCTGGTGGATATCCAGGCCGAACAAGCCAAAGTGAAAGCGAAATTCAGCTGGACCGACCTCGGCATCGTTCTGACCAAACGCAAGTTGTGGGGCATCTATCTCGGCCAGTTCTGCCTCAATTCGACGCTGTGGTTTTTCCTGACGTGGTTCCCCACCTACCTGGTGAAATACCGCGGCATGGACTTCATCAAGTCTGGCCTGCTGGCGTCGCTGCCGTTTCTCGCAGCGTTCATCGGCGTGCTGTGTTCCGGGTTTTTCTCCGATTTCCTGATCCGTCGCGGCTACACGGTGGGCTTCGCCCGCAAGTTGCCGATCATTGGCGGCCTGCTGATTTCCACCTCGATCATCGGCGCCAATTTCGTTGAATCGACGCCGCTGGTGATCGCCTTCCTCGCGTTGGCGTTCTTCGGTAACGGGCTGGCTTCGATCACCTGGTCGCTGGTCTCAACCCTGGCCCCGGCGCGATTGCTCGGATTGACCGGTGGGGTGTTCAACTTCATTGGCAACCTGTCAGCGATTACCACGCCGATTGTCATCGGTTTCCTGGCGACCGGTGATTCGTTTGCCCCGGCGATCACCTACATCTCGGTTCTGGCGTTGATCGGTGCGCTTTCCTACATCTTGCTGGTCGGCAAGGTCGAGCGTATCAAGTTGTAGTAGCCGCCATCGGGCGACCATAATGCCGCCCGTTCACTCGCTCAACGGTAAAGGCTGGATATGCAGGAAGACGCCCCAAAAATCGCCAAGGACGCCGCACCGACCGGCACCCAGACACTGCTTCGTGGCCTGGGTGTGGTTCAGGCCGTGGCCAGTGGCGCCCGCGATCTCAAGGAAATCGCCCGACTGATCGGCACGACGCGCAGCACCACCCATCGTCTGGCCAGTTGCCTGGTGGACGAGCGTTACCTGCGCGTAGTGCCGCAAGTTGGTTACTTGTTGGGGCCGAAGCTGATCGAGCTGGGTTTCCAGGCGCGTGAAGAATTGCCGCTGGTGACCCTGGCCGGGCCGTATCTGGATGAGTTGTCGGCGTTGACCGGTGACACCATTCACCTGGCGATTCGTGAGGGCGACGAGGTGCTGTACCTGCACAAGAATCCGGGGCGCAACGGCCCGGAAATGCGTTCGCGGGTCGGCCATCGCATGCCGTTGGCGCGCACCGGGATCGGCAAGGCGCTGATGCTCGATGACACGCAGGAAGAATGGCAACGGCTGTACGAAGTCAGCCTGCCGGCCGGTGGGAAAAATCTGTTCTGGCCGCAGCACCCGGAGCAGTCCTGGGAGCAGTTTCAGCAGCGCATGGTCGAGTATGTAGCGGGTGGGTACGCCTTCGACCTGGAAGACAACGAACCGTCGATCCGTTGTGTCGCGGCGCCAATCCGTGATGCCAGCAAGCGCATCGTTGCCGGCATCAGCATCGCCAGCACGGTGCCGTACATGCCGCTGGAAAAAATGGCCGAGCTGATTCCCCTGATCAAAGGGGTCACGGCCCGGCTGTCGGCGGAACTGGGACTTAAGGTTTAAACCTTCAGCGTCGCCATATCGATCACGAAGCGGTACTTCACGTCACCGGCGATCATGCGCGCGTAAGCCTCGTTGATCTGGCGGATGTCGAGCATTTCGATGTCGCAGGTGATGTTGTGCTCGGCGCAGAAATCCAGCACTTCCTGGGTTTCTGCGATGCCACCAATCAAGGAGCCGGCCAGTACGCGACGGCCCAGCACCAATTTGGCCGCGTGGACTGGTGGATCGACCGGTTCAATCAAACCCACGAGAATGTGCACGCCATCAAAACGCAGGGTGTCGAGGTAGGGATTGAGGTCGTGCTGCACCGGAATGGTGTCCAGCAGAAAGTCGAAATGTCCCGCCGCCGCCTTCATCTGATCAGCATCGGTGGACACGATCACGTGGTCCGCGCCCTGACGACGACCTTCTTCAGCCTTGCTCGCCGAACGGGTGAACAGCGTGACTTCGGCGCCCATCGCCTTGGCGAACTTGATGCCCATGTGGCCGAGGCCGCCCATGCCGAGAATCCCGACCTTGTCGCCGGCCTTCACGCCGTAATGCTTGAGCGGCGAGTAAGTGGTGATGCCAGCACAAAGAATCGGCGCGGCGCTGGCCGGGTCGAGTTTCTCGGGGATGCGCACCACGAAGTGCTCGCTGACCACGATGCTGTCGGAGTAGCCGCCCATTGTGTTGCTGCCATCGACCCGGTCCGGGGTGGCGTAAGTCATGGTCGGACCTTCGAGGCAGTATTGCTCGAGGTTGGCCTGGCAGGCTTCGCAGCTGCGGCAGGAATCGACCATGCAACCGACACCGACCAGATCGCCGACCTTGTGCCGGGTAACATTCGCACCGATGGCGGTCACTTTGCCTACGATCTCGTGGCCAGGCATCAGCGGGTAAACGGCAATGCCCCATTCGTTGCGGGCCTGATGGATGTCGGAATGGCAGACGCCGCAGTAGAGAATATCGATCGCAACGTCGTCGGCCCGTGGGCTGCGGCGTTCGAATTTCACGGGGGCGAGGGGAGTGGTGGCCGACTGGGCGGCGTATCCGATGGCGGTGTACATGATGAACCTCGCAGAAGCAGTGGCAAGTGAGGCGGTGCATTTTGGGCGCCGTATCCGCCACCCGCCATGGCGATTCCTCCGGGTGTCATGCCTAATCCTCCGGCAACAGCGTTCGATTGATCAAATGGGCGATCAGACCTGCGATGATGCTTTCATCCCATTTTTCGTGACTTTTTTTGTGAAGAGCTCTCATGTTGTTAACTCGTCATCTCGATGCCAATGCCACGCTGGTTTCGCTGATTGAACCTTTGACCACTCGCGACGGTTTCGCCCCTACGGCGTTGCCGGGCGTGCAGGTTTTACGGGCCAGTTGCGATGTGGCCCGTGGCCCGCAGATTTACGAGCCAAGCCTGGTCATCATCGCCCAAGGCAGCAAACTGGCGTATCTGGGGCCTCGTACGCTGGAGTACGGCGCCGGTCACTACTTGATTCAAGCATTGCCGGTGCCTTTTGAGTGCGAAACGTTTTCGGCGCCGGGTGGGCCAATGCTCGGAGTGTCCATTGCCATCGACCGAGTGCTGCTCGGGGAGCTGGTGTTGGCCATGGGGCTGGTGCTGCCGGGGCGCACGATTCCTGCGCAAACGCCGGAATCCATGACGTCAGCGGTGCTCGACGACGGGATGCGCGGTTGCGTGGAGCGGCTGTTGCGTTGCCTGCACGATCCGCTGGAATGCCAGATCATGGGGCCGGCACGGCTTCGGGAATTGTTGTTCGTTGCATTGCGCGGTCCGCAAGCCGATGTGTTGCGTGCGCTGGTGGAGCAGCAGGGGCAGTTCGCCCGAATTGCAGCTTCGCTCAACCATCTGCACGGGCATTTCACCGAGCCGTTGAATGTGGAAATCCTGGCCAGTTGCGCAAACATGAGTGCGTCGACGTTTCATGAGCATTTCAAGCGCAGCACGTTGTTGTCGCCGGTGCAGTATTTGAAGCGTCTGCGTTTGCTCAAGGCGCAGACGTTGCTGGTCACCGAGGGTTTGGGCGTGGCGCAGGTGGCGCATCGGGTGGGGTATCAGAGCACGTCGCAATTTAGCCGCGAGTACAAGCGTTACTTCGAGCGTAATCCCGGGGATGAGCGCGCTGCCTGACACGCCGATGGACCCTTGTAGGAGCCGGCTTGCTGGCGATAGCGGTGTGACAGAGAGCATTTATTTCGACTGCTACACCGCTATCGCCAGCAAGCCGGCTCCTACAGAGGTGGTGTGTGATCATTAATTTCGGGCAACAAAAAGGCCCCCATTCCGGGAGCCTTGATGTTCAGGCGTTCGGCTTACATGTTCGGGTAAGTCGGGCCGCCAGCACCTTCCGGTGCCACCCAGGTGATGTTCTGTGCAGGGTCCTTGATGTCGCAGGTCTTGCAGTGAACGCAGTTCTGGGCGTTGATCTGGAAGCGCTTCTCGCCGTCTTCCTTGGTCACTACTTCGTACACGCCGGCCGGGCAGTAACGCTGGGCAGGCTCATCGTACATCGGCAGGTTCTTGGCGATCGGAATGCTAGGATCGGTCAGCTTCAGGTGGCACGGCTGTTCTTCTTCGTGGTTAGTACCGGAGATGAACACCGAGCTGAGTTTGTCGAAGCTGATCTTGCCGTCCGGTTTCGGGTAGTCGATCTTCTTGCAGTCGGCCGCGAGCTTGAGGCACGCGTAGTCCGGCTTGTTGTCGTGCAAGGTGAACGGCAGTTTGCCGCCGAAGATGTTCTGGTCCAGCCAGTTGAAACCGCCGCCGACGATGGCGCCGAACTTGTGGATCGCCGGGCCGAAGTTGCGGCTGGCGAACAGTTCGTCGTAGAGCCAGCTCTTCTTAAACGCGTCGACGTAAGTGGTCAGCTCTTCGGTGCCGTCCTTTTCAGCGAACAGCGCCTCGGCCACGGATTCAGCGGCGAGCATGCCGGACTTCATCGCGGTGTGGCTGCCTTTGATCTTGGCAAAGTTCAGGGTGCCGAGGTCGCAACCGATCAGCGCGCCGCCCTTGAAGACCATTTTCGGCAGCGAGTTCAGGCCGCCTTTGCAGATGGCGCGTGCGCCGTAGCTGATGCGCTTGCCGCCTTCCAGGTACTGCTTGAGCACCGGGTGATGCTTGAGGCGCTGGAACTCATCGAACGGCGACAGGTACGTGTTGCTGTAGGAAAGATCGACGATCAGACCGACTACAACCTGGTTGTTTTCCAGGTGATAGAGGAACGAGCCGCCGGTGTTCTCGGTGCCCATAATGTCCATCGGCCAACCGGCAGTGTGGACGACCAGGCCTGGCTGATGCTTGGCCGGGTCGACTTCCCAGATTTCTTTCAGGCCGATGCCGTAGTGCTGGGCGTCGGCTTCGCTGTCGAGGTTGAAGCGCTTGATCAGTTGCTTGCCGATGTGGCCACGGCAACCTTCGGCGAACAGCGTGTACTTGCCGCGCAGTTCCATGCCCGGGGTGTACAGGCCTTCTTTCGGATTGCCTTCGCGGTCAACACCCAGATCGCCGGTGATGATCCCGCGAACCACACCGTTCTCGTCGAACAGCGCTTCCTGAGCGGCGAAGCCAGGGTAGATTTCTACGCCCAGGTTTTCGGCCTGCTGAGCCAGCCAGCGGCACAGGTTGCCCAGGGAGATGATGTAGTTGCCATCGTTGTGCATGGTCTTGGGCACAAAGAAGTCAGGAATTTTTTGCGCGCTGTCGGCGTTTTTCAGCACGAAGATGTCATCGCGGGTAACCGGCGTGTTCAGCGGCGCGCCAAGTTCTTTCCAGTCCGGGAACAATTCGTTCAGGGCGCGGGGTTCGAAGATCGCGCCGGACAAAATGTGCGCACCGACCTCGGAGCCTTTTTCGACCACGCAGACGCTGATTTCCTTGCCGGCTTCAGCAGCCTTCTGCTTCAAGCGGCAGGCGGCGGAAAGACCCGCGGGGCCGGCACCGACGATGACCACGTCGAATTCCATGTATTCGCGTTCCACAGGCTATCTCCTACTCAAGGCTCAACAGTTTTTTTTCTGATTGGAGGTTTGGTGTCGCATCCATGAATTCCTGCGCAATGCGCGGAACAGGACAATCGATAGACCACCTTTCTCTCTGGGTGGCGCATTATATCTACACCACTCCTAGCGTCCAATACAAACGTTTGTTTGAATTGGCTCAAGGCCAGAGAAATCAAAGTCACGCGGCTTATGAACGGCTATTTTGCCGTATTGACCGGAATAGGCGTTCCGGTCAAGATACGGTCGGTTTTGCGCTCGCCGTAGGCTGACTGTAGGTTTCAAGAGCACCTCTAAAGACAGGGCGATGGCAGTACAAGGTGATGCGCCGCGCAGGTTTGGTGCGCAGTTTACACGCCGCGATCATGAATGACTTGTCGGTCACCTCTGACGAACGGTCATTCGCCTCGTGAGCAAGGTTCACCCGATACACCTGCCAGCGTTTTTAGAGGTGCCCTTGCGCCGATGAGCATCAAACCGCCAGGTTCGCCTAGGCGACTTTCTTTTCACCGGAGAGTAACGAGGAATCCATGAAGGTTCTTGTAGCTGTCAAACGCGTTGTGGATTACAACGTCAAGGTTCGCGTCAAGGCGGACAATTCCGGCGTCGACCTCGCCAACGTCAAGATGTCGATGAACCCGTTCTGCGAAATCGCAGTGGAAGAAGCCGTACGCCTGAAAGAGAAAGGCGTTGCGACTGAAATCGTCGTCGTCTCCATCGGCCCGACCACCGCTCAAGAGCAACTGCGCACCGCGCTGGCTCTGGGTGCTGATCGCGCCATCCTCGTCGAATCCGCCGAAGACCTGACGTCGCTGGCCGTTGCCAAGCTGTTGAAAGCTGTTGTCGACAAGGAACAGCCTCAGCTGGTGATCCTTGGCAAACAAGCCATCGACAGCGACAACAACCAGACTGGCCAGATGCTCGCTGCATTGAGCGGCTACGGTCAGGGCACTTTCGCTTCGAAAGTCGAAATCAGCGGCGACACCGTTGCCGTGACTCGCGAAGTCGACGGCGGCGCGCAGACGGTTTCCCTGAAACTGCCGGCCATCGTCACCACCGACCTGCGTTTGAACGAGCCGCGCTACGCGTCCCTGCCAAACATCATGAAAGCCAAGAAGAAGCCTCTCGAAGTGCTGACTCCGGACGCTTTGGGCGTTTCTACCGCCTCCACCAACAAGACCCTGAAAGTCGAAGCGCCTGCTGCACGCAGCGCGGGTATCAAGGTCAAGTCGGTGGCTGAACTGGTCGAGAAACTGAAAAACGAAGCGAAGGTAATCTAAATGACTATCTTGGTTATTGCTGAACACGACAACAAAGTAGTGGCCCCGGCCACGCTCAACACCGTGGCTGCTGCCGCCAAAATCGGCGGTGACATCCACGTTCTGGTTGCAGGCCTGGGCGTTGGCGCCGTGGCTGAAGCCGCTGCGAAAATCGCTGGCGTGACGAAAGTGTTGGTGGCCGACAACGCCGCCTACGCTCACCAGTTGCCGGAAAACGTCGCGCCGCTGGTTGCAGAGTTGGGCAAGGGCTACAGCCACGTCCTGGCTGCCGCTACTTCCAACGGCAAAAACATCCTGCCGCGCGTTGCCGCTCAGCTGGACGTTGACCAGATCTCCGAGATCATCTCGGTTGAAAGCGCTGACACCTTCAAGCGCCCGATCTACGCCGGTAACGCGATCGCGACCGTTCAATCGAACGCTGCGGTCAAAGTGATCACCGTGCGTGCCACCGGTTTCGACCCGGTTGCTGCTGAAGGTGGTTCGGCCGCTGTTGAAGCGGTTGCTGCTGCTCACGATGCGGGTATTTCGAGCTTCGTTGGTGAAGAACTGGCCAAGTCCGATCGTCCGGAACTGACCGCTGCCAAAATCGTCGTCTCCGGCGGTCGCGGCATGCAGAACGGCGACAACTTCAAACACCTGTACGCCCTGGCCGACAAGCTGGGCGCTGCCGTCGGTGCTTCCCGCGCCGCGGTCGACGCAGGTTTCGTACCCAACGACATGCAGGTCGGTCAGACCGGCAAGATCGTTGCTCCACAGCTGTACATCGCCGTCGGTATCTCCGGCGCGATCCAGCACCTGGCCGGCATGAAAGACTCCAAAGTGATCGTTGCGATCAACAAGGACGAAGAAGCGCCGATCTTCCAGGTGGCCGATTACGGCCTGGTGGCAGACCTGTTCGAAGCCATCCCCGAGTTCGAGAAGCTGGTCTAATCCAGTCGCTTGACTTATAAAGAGCCCGACCTTTTGGTCGGGCTTTTTTTTGTTCCGGATTTGAGTGGGAGAGTGTCGCCATGGATTTGCGCCGCGTGTGTGGCTGGTCATTACTGCTGGGGCTGACGGTGCTGCCGGCGTTGGCCGTGGCCGCCGGCAAGTGCGAACGCCTGGTGGTGACCGGCAGCCCGGACGCGCCGCCGTACTTGTGGCAAGACCCGCAAAACCCCAAGCAGTTGATCGGTGCCAGTGCTGACCTGTTGCAACACGTGGCAGGTGAGCTGGGCATCAAGGTCGAACTGCTTTACGCCGGCAAACGCGCCCAGGCCCTGGACGAGGTGCGCAGCGGGCGCATGGACATGCTTGCTGATGCGCCGTTGACTGTCAGCGAGCTGGCCACCCTGGACTACATCCATCCGCCGCTGCTGGAAAACGATTATCTGGTCTGGACTCGAAAAGACTCAGCATTGCTCTACAACGAAGTGCAAGACCTCCACGGCCATCCCGGTGCCGTGTCGGAAAAGTCTCGAATGACCCAGGCATTCGGCACTTTCGCCGAGCAGCAATTGACCCTCTTGCGTACGCCGAACCTGACCCAGGCCTTTCAGAAATTGCTGTTGGGCGAGGTGGAATTTGTCCTCGCGGGACGCTACTCGGGCATGGCCGCCGCGCAAACCCTGAGCATGGCCAACGACCTGATCGCTCGCCCCCAACCGGTCGACAAACCCGGCCTGTTCCTCGCGGTTTCCCATAACTCCGCTTGCAACGATCCGTGGTTGCGCGGACAGCTGGCCAAAAAGATGACAGAATTGCCCGCGTCCGGACTGACGGAGGCCGTGCTGCAACGCAATATCGAACGCTGGAAAGCGCAGCAGCAACAGCAGCCACCGCAACTACCCGTCAGTACCCCAAAACAGTAGGGATTTTTAGTGAGTATTCGACCTCTTTTCGCTGCCCTGGCCGTTCTGGCTCTGGCGGGTTGTGCAGCCGATCCGGCGCCGAATGAACAAATACGCTTGACCGAACAGGCGCTCGTACAAGCCAAAGCCGTGGGCGCCACCTCCGAAGAAGTGCCGGAGATGAAACTGGCCGAAGACAAGTTTTCCCGTGCCCAGGGCGACATGACGGATCAGTCCTACAGACATGCGCGTATGCGTGCCGAACAAGCCGAACTGGACGCGCGCCTGGCCGAAGCCAAGGTGCTGACCCTCAAGAGCGAGGAGCAGCTGAACGTGCTCAACACCCGCATCACTCGTCTGCGCAAGCAACTGGGAGATGCCCAATGAGCCTCAAGTCCAAAGCACTCAGCGGTTTGATCCTGGCAGGTTGCGCTAGCCTTTACGGCTGCGCCGGCCAACACAGCGAGGCCGTGCTGCAACAGGCCGGAACTGATTTCCAGAAGGTCAAGGAAGACTCCAATGTGCTGCGAATCGCGCCCAAGGACGTGATCCGTGCCGGCGAGTCCCTGGCCCGCGCCGATCGCCTTTCCAGCTATTGGGGCAGCGGCTCGGATGTGGTGCATTACGCCTACCTGAGCCAGCGCTACAGCGAAATCGCCCGTGAGCACACCAATCAGGTACTCAACGAAGAGCGTGCGGCGAAGCTCGAACTGGAACGTCAGCGCCTGCAACTGGCCCTGCGCGAGTCCAAGTTGCTCAGCGTGCAGCAGCAGGGCAAATGGCTCGAAGAACAGATTGTTGCCTTGGCAACCACACAGACCGACCGTGGTCTGGTGATGACTCTGGGCGATGTGCTGTTCGACACCGGCGAAGCGGAGCTGAAGAGTTCGGCGAACCGCGTGGTGCTGAAGATCGTTCAGTTCCTGCAGCTCAATCCCAAGCGTGTGGTCCGGATCGAGGGCTACACCGACAGCACGGGCGGCAAGCAGGACAACCTCAAACTGTCCCGTGACCGTGCGCAATCGGTGGCAGACGTGCTGATCGATCTGGGTATCGACGACAAACGTATCAAAGTCGAAGGTTACGGCGATGAATACCCGGTGGACGTGAACGCTTCCGAGCGTGGTCGCGCACAGAACCGTCGGGTGGAAATTGTGTTCTCCGACGAAAAAGGCCAGCTCGGCGCCGCCCGATAAGGGCTGCGTTACTGGAAAACCCGGCCTGCCCGACAGTGCCGGGTTTTTTTGTACCTGCCAATTGCCTCTCGCCATGCCAATAAAAGCAGTACAGTTTTTGCTGACACTGCACTGTACGGTCGACTATTGTGGCAACTGTCCCAGTACACTTCTAAACTGTTCCGGTATTGTTTCACACAAGAATAAAATGCCCGTGAAATCGAGTGCTGCGTCATGACCAATCTATTGCTCTACCAACGTATTGCTCAGCAACTGGCCGAAGACATCCGTCGTGGTGTCTATCAACCGGGGGAACGTGTGCCTTCGGTGCGCAAGATGAGCTCGCAGCTCAACGTCAGCCACGCGACCGTTTTGCAGGCCTACGCCAATCTTGAGGATCAAGGGTTGATCCGCGCCCGACCGCAGTCGGGTTATTACGTGCACCAGACGCCGGCCCTGACGGCGCCAACGCCGGACATTGCCCGAGTCGAGCGGCCCGGTCTGGTCACCCGCAGCAGCATTATTCAGCAAGTGCTGGTCGAATCCCGTCGCGAAGGCGTTTTCCCATTGGGCGCAGCGGTGCCGAGCGTCGACTATCTGCCGGTTCGCGCCTTGCATCAGCAATTGGCCAAGGTCACCCGCTTCCATAGCCCGCGTGCCTTCAGCTACATGTTCAGCCCCGGTTTTGAACCGTTGCGCCGACAAGTGGCGATTCGCATGCGTGATGCCGGCGTGGTGGTCGATCCGTCCGAAGTGGTCATCACCCACGGCTGTGTCGATGCACTGCAGATGTCGCTTCGTGTGCTGACCCGGCCGGGCGACCTGATCGCCGCCGAGTCGCCGACTTATTATGGTTTGCTGCAACTGGCCGACCTGCTGGGTCTCAAAGTCATCGAGATCCCCAGCGATCCGGCCACCGGCATGAGCCTCGAAGCCCTGCAATTGGCGGCCAACCAGTGGTCGATCAAGGCGCTGGTACTGACCACTCGTCTGAGTAATCCACTGGGCGGCACCATGCCTGAGGAGCGGCAGAAACAACTGCTGCGCCTGGCCTCGGATTTCGATATCCAGATCGTTGAGGACGATATCTACGGCGAGTTGATGTTCGAACAAGGCCGGACCAAATCGCTTAAAGCCTACGACAGGCTGGATCGGGTGATCTATTGCTCAAGCTTCTCCAAAACCCTGTCACCCGGCGTGCGGATTGGCTGGATGATCGCCGGCAAATACCAGCAAGAGATTCAGCGTTTGCAGACGTTCAGTACGCATTCGGCGTGCAGCGTCACGCAAATGGGCATCGCCGCCTACCTGGAGAATGGCGGTTACGACCGTCACCTGCGTTACATCCGTCAGGAATACCGCAAGAACCTCAGCGCCTTCCAGCTGGCCGTTCAGCAGTATTTCCCGGAAGGCACGCAGATGACCCGGCCCACGGGCGGCTTCATTCTGTGGGTCAGTTTGCCGGGGCGGGTCAACACTCAGGAATTGCATGTACGGGCGTTGCAGCAGGGTATAAGCATCGCGCCGGGGCTGATTTTCAGTAACACCGAGCAGTTCAATCACTGCATTCGCCTGAACTGCGGCACGCCCTGGAACCGTGAAGCCGAACGCGCATTGATGACGTTGGGGATGCTGGCCACCCAGCTCTGCCAGGAGATGGCCGGCGGCTTCTGACAGAACGGCTGGTCGTTTCGTACACGTGCTTGTCTTGTTGCGTACAACAGGCGAGCATATGGCCCTCTGCCGTTAGCGTCGTTGGGTCCATGAAACCGATTTTTCCTGCCGTCTGCCTATCGATCTGTCTCTTCATGACCGTTCATGCCCAAGGCGTCATGGCGGCTTCCACTCAGGAAAAACCGGCAGCCAGCAGCGAAGCCTCGAAAAAATCAGCGGTCGTCAAGAAAGCCGCTGCGGTCAAAAAGAACACCGCGCCGGTCAAAAAGAAAGCAGCAGTGGGGAAAAAACGACCGCCGATTGCCTCCAAGTCCAAACCCGCCAGTGAGGTCGTGAAAACCAAGCTTCCTACGGTCGACCTGGATTTGAGTCTGCCCCAGGACATGGCGGAGGAGCTAAAACCGATCGGTACGGTCCCATTGCCACGGCGCGACGCTGTGTTGCCACAAATGTTCGGTGACAAGAGCGCGCCGTTTCAGCTCAATGGAAGGCTGATCAGCAACGAAATGCAGTTGCAACTGCGAAACGAAGAGCGCCGTGAAGTCGAAGGCGCGGCGCTGGAATTCGAGTTCAAGCGGTAATTTCTTCCCATCTGTGACCTGCTGGCCAGACGCTTTGTCGGAGACTGGTCAGTCACGTCCGTTTCGGCGAAAAAACCCCGGCTCAGGTAATTTTAAACAACTGTTTTAGCGGTTACTCTGTGCCTCGTCTATCAACACATCGCCCGTCGCGAGGAGCTCGTCGTCATGAAATGCCGTGAAGGCTGTGGCGCCTGTTGCATTGCCCCTTCCATCAGTTCACCGATTCCCGGTATGCCCGGTGGCAAAGCCGCTGGAGAACGTTGCGTCCAACTGTCTGTCGATAACCTGTGCAGCATTTTCGGCGATCCAAAACGTCCTGCCGTGTGCTCGGCGTTTGAGGCCGACGTCGAAGTCTGCGGAAGCAGCGGTGACGAAGCGATCAAGCTGTTGGGTTGGTGGGAGCAAATGACGGCTGCGTGATGTGTTCTACGAACGGAACTTCAACAATAAGGAATAACACTATGGGTTCGCTGCATCGTATGGCTGTGCTGTGTGGTTTGACGGTCGTGCTGGCCGCCACGGCCGCCCAGGCCGAGGACTGGAAAGTTGCCAAGAATGAAGACGGCATCAAGGTGTCCCTGAGCGAAGTGGCCGGTTCCGATTACAAGGCCTACCAGGGCGTTACCCTGATGAAGACCACCATGGCCAAATTGCGCGCGCTGCAGGAAGACGTGTCTGGCGCCTGCGCCTGGATTCACGAATGCAAGACCCAGAAGCTGCTCAAGCACGAAGGTGATCAGAACTGGACCTACACCCAATTCAACACCCCGTGGCCGGTCACTCCTCGTGATTCGGTGCTGCATATCACCACCACCGAAGGTGCGGATGGCAGCCTGACCCGCAAGCTCGAAGGCGTGCCGAAGTACATTCCTGAGGAAAAGGGTTTCGTGCGGGTCACCAAGGTCGACGGTTTCTGGAAGTTCGTCCCCAAGGGTGACCAGGTCGAGGTGACCTACCAGGTGCACACCGAGCCAGGCGGCAGCATCCCATCGATGGTCGCCAACAAATTCGTGGTCGATGCGCCTTTCAACACGCTCAAAGCCCTGAAAGAACGCGCCGAGAAGTAACCGCGCGCTGTTTCATCAAACGCCCCGATCTTTCGGGGCGTTTGCGTTTTCTATGAGGGGCGGCGGTTTATTTTGTTTCCGGATATGCGTTGCACGAAATTTTCACAATGCCTCCAAGACAATTCGCCCGCGTCAGCATTGCGGGCACTTATCAATGGCAATGCTGCGGGTGATCGTGCAACATTTGCGCACCGCGCAAGCCCCGGGGCCGAGAAATGGCCAACAGAGGGCAGGGCGCCGCTTTACTTTTGAAACTTCAACTTCCAATGGGTCCTAAAACGACATGGCAATCCCGGACGCCCTGAATCAGCAGCGAGCCTCTAGTCGCCTGCTGCAACCGACCGTCAAATCGCATCTGGCCTACACGCTGTTGTGCGCCTTGGTCATGATGGTCATGTTCAGCCTGCTGCGCGTCGCGCTGCTGGTCTACAACCGCGAGATGATCCTCGACACACCGGCCTCGACCTTTTTTGAGGCGTTCGCCAATGGCCTGCGTTTCGACCTGCGCCTGGTGGTCTACCTCAGCATTCCGTTGATTCTGGCGTTGTTCAGCGCCCGGGCCATGGCCGCTCGCGGGTTCTTCCGCTTCTGGCTGACCATTGCCTCGAGCATCGCGCTGTTCCTCGGCCTGATGGAGATGGATTTCTACCGCGAGTTTCACCAGCGCCTCAACGGCCTGGTCTTCCAGTACGTGAAGGAAGACCCGAAAACCGTGATGAGCATGCTCTGGTATGGTTTTCCCGTGGTTCGCTACCTGCTGGCCTGGGCGTTCGGCACGTTGATCCTGACCCTCGCATTCAAGGGCGCCGACCGTGCGACCCGTCCACGCGGTCCGTTCAGCGGCGGCAGCATCGGCACGCGCCAGATCGCCCCGTGGTATGCGCGCAGCGTCGTATTCATAGTCTGCCTGCTGGTCTGCGTAGTCGCTGCTCGTGGCACCCTGCGTCAGGGCCCGCCGATGCGTTGGGGTGACGTCTACACCACCGACTCGAACTTCGCCAACCAGTTGGGCCTTAACGGCACGCTGTCACTGATCGCGGCGGCCAAGAGCCGGATGTCCGAAGAACGCGACAACATCTGGAAAGCCACAGTAGAACAGCCACTGGCCCAGCAGACCGTCCGCGATATGTTGCTGACCCCAAGCGACAAACTGGTGGATGGCGAAACCGCGGCCGTGCGTCGTAACTACTCCCCGGCCGCTGACAAGACCCTGCCGATCAAGAACGTGGTTGTGATCCTGATGGAAAGCTTCGCCGGTCATTCGGTGGGCGCGCTGGGTCGTCCGGGTAACGTCACGCCTTACTTCGACAAACTGTCGAAAGAAGGTCTGCTGTTCGATCGCTTCTTCTCCAACGGCACCCACACCCACCAGGGCATGTTTGCCACCATGGCCTGCTTCCCGAACCTGCCAGGTTTCGAATACCTGATGCAGACCCCGGAAGGCAGCCACAAACTGTCCGGCCTGCCACAGTTGCTCAGCGCCCGTGACTACGACGATGTGTACGTCTACAACGGCGACTTCGCCTGGGACAACCAGTCGGGTTTCTTCAGCAACCAGGGCATGACCAACTTCATCGGGCGTAACGACTTCGTTAACCCGGTGTTCTCCGACCCGACCTGGGGCGTGTCCGACCAGGACATGTTCAACCGGGGTCTGGAAGAGTTGAAAGCCCGCGATGGCAAGGACAAAAAACCGTTCTATGCCTTGCTGCAAACCCTGTCCAACCACACGCCGTACGCCTTGCCGACGCCTTTGCCGGTCGAGCGCGTGACCGACCGTGGCAGCCTCAACGAACATTTGACCGCCATGCGTTACTCCGACTGGGCGCTGGGTCAGTTCTTCGAGAAGGCGCGTAAAGAGCCGTACTTCAAGGAAACCCTGTTCGTGGTGGTCGGCGACCATGGTTTCGGCAACGAGCAGCAAATCACCGAGATGGACCTGGGCCGTTTCAACGTACCGATGTTGCTGATCGGGCCGAGCGTGCAAGACAAGTTCGGTCAGGTTGACCACACCGTGGGCACTCAGATCGACATTGTGCCGACCATCATGGGTCGAATCGGCGGCGACGTGATTCACCAGTGCTGGGGTCGTGACTTGCTGAACCTACCGGAAGGCGACAAGGGCTTCGGCGTGATCAAGCCATCGGGTAGCGATCAAACCGTAGCGTTGCTGACCGCGGATCGTGTGTTGGTACTGCCTAAGGAAATGCCGCCCAAGCTTTATCAGTACGAGCTGGGTGCCAATCCGAAAGGTGAAGTGATTCCGGCGTCGGCTGACGAAGCGGCGCTGAAGCAAAAGCTTGAGTCGTTCATTCAGACGGCCACCAAAAGCCTGATCGACAACACCGCCGGTGTGGTTGACGGCAAGCCGGACTAAGTTTTCGGCGCAATAAAAAAGAGGCCCTTCAAGGGCCTCTTTTTTTTGCGTGTTAAACCTTTAAATCTTGCCAAGTAACAGCAGAATCAACAGCACCACCAACACCACGCCAATGATACCTGACGGGCCATAACCCCAACTTCTGGAGTGTGGGAAGACCGGCAAACCACCTACCAGCAGGAGAATCAGAATTACGATAAGAATTGTGCCCATGTCTATTTCCTTGTTGGAAGTGTTCTGGATTGACCTAGCTTTTAACTGTCAGCTGGACGGTGATAATCCCGAGCCGCTTACAAAATCCGACTCTCGCGAGTGTCAGAAAATTCCAAGTTTTTTTAATGTTTTTCGAAGAAACCTTTATTTCGTTTTTTGCAGTGTTAGTTGATTCGGGCGCTCCCGTGGTTTGCTCGGACCATTCAGCAATCTGATGGAGCGTGGGTCGCGCAATGTCCTTCGCTACACTCAGCGCATCTTCCCCGGAACAACAAGGCTGTTTGCTATGCAAAATCGCATGATGATCACTGGCGCGGGCTCAGGCCTGGGTCGCGAAATCGCGCTGCGTTGGGCGCGTGAAGGCTGGCAGCTGGCCTTGTCGGATGTCAGCGAGCCCGGTCTGCAGGAAACCCTGAAACTGGTTCGTGACGCGGGTGGCGACGGTTTTATCCAGCGTTGCGACGTACGCGATTACAGCCAGCTGACGGCTTTCGCTCAGGCGTGCGAAGAGAAACTTGGCGGCATCGATGTCATCGTCAACAACGCCGGCGTGGCCTCGGGTGGGTTCTTCAGTGAACTGTCCCTGGAAGACTGGGACTGGCAGATCGCAATCAACCTGATGGGCGTGGTCAAGGGCTGCAAGGCCTTCCTGCCGCTGCTGGAAAAAAGCAAAGGCAAGATCATCAACATCGCGTCGATGGCCGCCCTGATGCAAGGCCCGGCCATGAGCAACTACAACGTGGCCAAGGCGGGCGTGGTGGCCTTGTCCGAAAGCCTGCTGGTCGAACTGGCGCAGCAGGAAGTGGGCGTGCACGTGGTTTGCCCGTCGTTCTTCCAGACCAACTTGCTGGATTCCTTCCGTGGCCCGACCCCGGCCATGAAAGCCCAGGTTGGCAAGTTGCTGGAAAGTTCGCCGATCACCGCGGCCGACATTGCCGATTACATCTATGAGCATGTCGCCGCCGGTGAATTCATGATCCTGCCCCATGAACAGGGCCGCATGGCCTGGGCGCTCAAGCAGAAAAACCCGCAACTGCTCTACAACGAAATGACCACCATGGCCGACAAAATGCGCGCCAAGGCCAAACAAAACGCAGGCTGAACTTGCCCGTGCGCAACACCGTCGTTAGGGTGGCCGCAACCGGCCATCCTCACGAGACGTCTGCATGCTCAATTACCTGTGGTTTTTTCTCGCGGCGCTGTTCGAAATCGCCGGCTGCTTCGCGTTCTGGATGTGGCTGCGCCAAGGTAAAAGCGTTTGGTGGGTGGTGCCGGCGCTGCTCAGCCTGACGTTGTTCGCGCTGTTACTGACCCGTGTCGAGGCGACTTATGCCGGTCGCGCCTATGCCGCCTATGGGGGCATTTACATCGTCGCGTCGATCGGTTGGCTGGCGGTGGTCGAGCGCATTCGTCCCTTGGGCTCGGACTGGCTGGGCGTGGCGCTGTGCGTGATCGGGGCCAGCGTGATTCTGTTCGGCCCGCGTTTCTCAGCATCCTGAAGCGGTATTCAAAGGAATTGTCAGACGTTTCCGTAAGGGGGGGTCGTCCTGCGCTGTAGGGCGGGACTGATTTGCCGTCGTTGCATTGAAGCGCGGCTGTGTGACGGGCATCTTCAAGGGCCGTTAACCCTGAAGGATGAATGCCATGCTTGTACTCAGTCGCGTTGTGGGCGAGATGATTTCCATCGGTGACAACATTTCAGTGCGCATCATCGCCGTCAACGGCGGCAGTGTGCGCTTCGGCGTCGAAGCGCCACAAAACGTCAATGTGCATCGGGCCGAAGTCTATGACCGCATCCAGATCAAACTGGCGAAAACCAAAGGTCGCTGAGCGCCTCAGTCGAACAGGTGCTTTGGCACATCATGCTTGAGCATCAACTGGCATTGCTCGCTGTCCGGATCGAAAACAATCAGCGCCTGACCCTTGGTCAATGCCTGGCGAACACGCAATACGCGGGTTTCCAGCGGCGTGTCGTCACCGTTGTCCGTGCCGTCGCGGGTCACGAAATCCTCGATCAGGCGGGTCAGGGTGTCGACTTCAAGTTGGTCGTAGGGAATCAGCATAGGCACCTCGGCTAAACAATGTCGCGATGCTACGGCGAATGATCGGTTGCGGCTAGCATCAAGCTGATGTGTTGCCTGATCTGACGTCTTCGCGGGCAAGCCACGCTCCCACAGGTTTTGCGCCGATCACTATGTCCAGATGGACGCTAAACCTGTGGGAGCGGGCTTGCCCGCGATGGCGATCGCCCAAGCGACGCAATACGTGGATCAGCTATCTGTTCGCTGGCCTACCAGACTATCCACCGAAGGCACTCGCGTATCGCTTTCCATCTGCGTGTCATGCTCGATCTGATGACTGAACCGGTCCAGCGAACCTTTCGCAGGCTGCGCATCACTGGCAAATACCGGCGGGCTCAGGATGTAGGCACCGAGCAGACGGCTCAAGGCCGCCAGGCTGTCGATGTGCGTACGTTCGTAACCGTGGGTGGCATCGCAGCCGAAAGCGAGCAGGGCGGTGCGAATGTCGTGCCCGGCGGTGACCGCCGAATGCGCATCGCTGAAGTAATAGCGAAACAGATCGCGGCGCACCGGCAACTCGTTTTCACTGGCCAATCTCAGCAGGTGCCGTGACAGGTGATAGTCGTAAGGACCGCCGGAGTCCTGCATTGCCACGCTCACAGCGTGCTCACTGGAATGCTGGCCGGGCGCAACCGGTGCGATGTCGATGCCGACGAACTCGCTGACGTCCCACGGTAAGGCGGCGGCCGCGCCGCTGCCGGTTTCCTCGGTGATGGTGAACAGCGGATGACAATCGATCATCAACTCTTCACCGCTGTCGACGATCGCTTTCATCGCCGCCAGCAGCGCCGCAACGCCGGCCTTGTCGTCAAGGTGACGGGCGCTGATGTGGCCGCTTTCAGTGAATTCCGGCAGCGGGTCGAAGGCGACGAAATCGCCAACGCTGATCCCCAGGGAATCGCAGTCGGCGCGGGTGGCGCAGTAAGCGTCCAGACGCAACTCGACGTGATCCCAGCTGATTGGCATTTCATCCACGGCGGTGTTGAACGCGTGCCCGGAAGCCATCAGCGGCAACACGCTGCCGCGAATCACACCGTTGTCGGTGAAGAGGCTGACGCGGCTGCCCTCGGCAAAACGGCTGGACCAGCAACCGACCGGGGCGAGGGTCAGGCGTCCATTGTCTTTCACCGCGCGAACCGCCGCACCGATGGTGTCAAGGTGAGCTGAAACCGCCCGGTCCGGGCTGTTTTTCTTGCCCTTGAGGGTCGCGCGGATTGTGCCGCGCCGGGTCATCTCAAAGGGGATGCCCAGCTCTTCGAGACGTTCGGCAACGTAGCGCACGATGGTGTCGGTAAACCCGGTCGGGCTGGGAATGGCGAGCATTTCCAGCAGGACTTTTTGCAGGTAGTTGAGATCTGGTTCCGGGATTTTGCGGGTCATGGAAACTCCTGATGAGTTGAGCGCTGATCGTTCCCACGCTCTGCGTGGGAATGCAGCCAGGGACGCTCCGCGTCCCAAGAGCGGACGCGGAGCGTCCGGTGAGGCATTCCCACGCGGGAGCGTGGGAATGATCATGGAGGGAGCTAACCCGCCGGCTGACTATGCGGAAACAACAAATCCACAAACCGCTCAGCCGTCGGCTGCGGCTCATGGTTGGCCAGTCCGGCGCGTTCGTTGGCTTCGATAAACACGTACTCCGGTTGATCGGCGGCAGGCACCATCAGGTCGAGCCCGACCATCGGAATGTCCAGCGCCCGCGCAGCCCGCACGGCGGCATCGACCAGGGTCGGATGCAAAATCGCCGTGACATCCTCAAGTACGCCACCGGTATGGAGATTCGCCGTGCGCCGTACGAACAGATGCTCTCCGGCCGGCAGAATGCTGCTGTAGTCATAACCCGCCGCTTGCAACGTGCGCTCGGTCTCATGGTCCAGCGGGATTTTGCTTTCACCGCTGGTGGCTGCCTGCCGGCGCCGACTCTGCGCTTCGATCAAGGCACCGATGGAATGCTGACCATCTCCCACCACTTCGGCGGGCCGGCGAATCGCCGCGGCGACCACCTCGAAACCGATTACCACAATCCGCAAATCGAGACCTTCGTGGAAGCTTTCCAGCAGCACACGGTTGTCGAACTGGCGGGCGGTTTCGATCGCTTGCTGGACGTCTTCGATGGTCTGCAAATCCACCGCAACGCCTTGACCCTGCTCGCCATCCAGTGGCTTGACCACCACCTGCTCGTGTTCGTCGAGAAACGCAAGATTTTCATCGGCGTTGCCGGCCAATTGCTGCGAGGGCAGGTTCAAACCGGCGGCCTTGAGCACCTTGTGCGTCAGGCTTTTGTCCTGGCACAGGCTCATGCTGATGGCACTGGTCAGGTCGCTCAGGGATTCGCGGCAACGCACCCGACGCCCACCATGACTGAGGGTGAACATCCCGGCGTCGGCGTCATCGACGTGCACATCAATCCCGCGTCGATGGGCTTCCTCGACAATGATCCGCGCATACGGATTGAACTCGGCTTCAGGGCCAGGGCCCAGAAACAGCGGCTGATTGATGCCGTTCTTGCGCTTGATGGCAAAGGTCGACAGGTTGCGAAAGCCGAGCTTGGCGTAAAGACTTTTCGCCTGCCGGTTATCGTGTAAAACCGACAGGTCGAGGTAACTCAGCCCACGGCTCATGAAGTGCTCGATCAAGTGCCGCACCAGCACTTCACCGACACCGGGTCGCGAACAGTGCGGATCGACCGCCAGGCACCACAGGCTGCTGCCGTTCTCCGGATCGTTGAACGCCTTGTGATGATTGAGGCCCATGACACTGCCGATGATCGCGCCGCTGTCTTCATCTTCGGCCAGCCAATACACCGGGCCGCCCTGATGTCGCGGGGTCAGCAGATTCGCATCGATCGGCAACATGCCGCGCGCCTGGTACAGCTGATTGATCGCCTGCCAGTCAGTCTCGCTTTGGGCCCGGCGAATACGAAAGCCGCGGAAAACCCGGGTTGACTGACGGTAATCGCTGAACCACAAACGCAAGGTGTCGGAGGGGTCGAGAAACAGTTGAGCCGGCTCCAGCCCCAACACTTGCTGGGGCGCCGCAACGTACAAGGCGATGTCGCGCTCACCGGTCTGCTCGTTGAGCAGCTCCTGGGCCAGGCTCGCCGGATCCGGAAATGTATGGCCGATCAGCAACCGACCCCAGCCGCAATGCACGGCAATCGGCGCCGCGCCCAGTTCACTGCCGTCTTCGGCCAGGCGCGCCTGCAAGCGTTCATAAGAGGGCGCCTGGCCGCGCAACAGGCGTTGGCTATACGCCGTGGCGTGAGGTTTCATCGATCAGATTCCTTGTTCACTGAGCCACAGGTTCAAGGCCGCCAATTGCCACAGCTTGGAGCCGCGCAACGGGGTCAACTGGCCTTGCGGATCGGTCAGCAGGCGGTCGAGCATGGCCGGGTTGAACAGGCCGCGATCCTGGCTTGGATCAAGCAGCAATTCGCGCACCCAGTTCAGCGTATCGCCCTGCAAATGCTTCAGGCCAGGCACCGGGAAGTAGCCTTTTTTGCGATCGATCACTTCACTCGGTATCACCAGCCGCGCGGCTTCTTTCAACACTTGCTTGCCGCCATCCGGCAGTTTGAATTTGCCGGGCACCCGGGCTGACAATTCCACCAGGCGATAGTCAAGAAACGGTGTCCGCGCTTCCAGGCCCCAGGCCATGGTCATGTTGTCGACGCGTTTGACCGGGTCGTCTACCAGCATCACCGTGCTGTCCAGGCGCAGGGCTTTGTCCACCGCTGCATCGGCGCCGGGCTGTGCGAAATGTTCCTTCACGAAGTCGCCGGCAGCGTCATTTGCCGTCAGCCATTTCGGTTGCACGGTGGCGGCGTAATCCTCGTAGCTGCGGTCGAAGAACGCATCGCGATAGGCAGCGTACGGATCGTCAGCGCCATCGACTTGCGGATACCAGTGATAACCGGCGAAAAGCTCATCCGCACCCTGGCCGCTCTGCACCACTTTGCAATGCTTGGCCACTTCCCGGGACAACAGGTAGAAGGCGATGCAGTCATGGCTGACCATCGGCTCGCTCATGGCGCGGAACGCCGCTGGCAGCTGTTCGATGATTTCTTTCTCGTCGATGCGCAGTTGGTGGTGCTGCGTGTTGTAGTGCTTGGCGATCAAGTCCGAATACTGGAACTCATCGCCACGTTCGCCGCCAGCATCCTGGAAACCGATGGAAAAGGTCGACAGGTTTTCCACGCCGACTTCACGCAACAGGCCCACCAGCATGCTCGAATCGACACCGCCCGACAGCAGCACGCCGACGTCCACCGCGGCACGTTGACGGATCGCCACCGCGTCGCGGGTGCTGTCGAGTACACGGTCGCGCCAGTCTTCGAGTGTCAGGTTCATCTCGTCGGCGTTTGGGCCGTAGGGCAGGGTCCACCAGGTTTTCTGCTCGGTGCTGCCGTCCGCCTCGATTCGCATCCACGTTGCGGGCGGCAGTTTTTCGATGCCGGCCAGCAAAGTGCGCGGGGCGGGAACCACCGCGTGGAAATTCAGATAGTGATTCAGCGCCACCGGGTCGAGGATCGGGTTGATGTCTCCGCCCTTGAGCAACGCCGGCAACGCCGAGGCAAAGCGCAGGCGCTGGCCGGTGCGCGACAGATACAGCGGCTTCACGCCGAGACGGTCACGCGCGATAAACAGACGCTTGGCGTCGCGCTCCCAAATGGCGAAGGCGAACATGCCATTGAGTTTCGGCAACAGCGCTTCACCCCAGGCGTGATAACCCTTGAGCAGCACTTCGGTGTCACCGCCGGAATAGAAGGCATAACCGAGGCTTTCAAGCTCGGTGCGCAGTTCCGGAAAGTTGTAGATCGCGCCGTTGAAGGCCAGGGACAAGCCCAATTGGTTGTCGACCATCGGCTGGGCCGAGCCGTCCGACAGGTCCATGATTTTCAGGCGACGGTGGCCTAGGGCAATCGGCCCCTGGCTGTGGAAGCCCCACGCATCCGGACCGCGAGGGGCCAGGTGATGGGTGATTCGTTCAACGGCCGCGAGGTCCGCAGGTTGTTGATCAAAGCGTAACTCGCCAGCTAATCCGCACATGTACTGTAAGCCCTTTGTATTTCGGCATGTGTGTCGCTACTGGTGATTTGCTCGTACCGTTTTTGTACCACCTTCCACTTTGTCCAGCTTCTCAAGCTCTGCCCAATCGCTCGGCGAGCTGATCCACTTGGCGTACGTCGAAAGCAGCATTTGAACGCTGTGTCCAAGTTGCGCGGCAATGAATGCTGGGTTCATGCCTGACATCAAACACATCGTTGCGTACGTATGGCGCGTGTCATACATCCTGCGATGCCGAATTCCTAACTTTCGCAGCGCGCTCAACCAGTAGCGTTTTGGACCAGTTTCAGACCGGATGAACAGTTCTGTTCTATCGCCCGATCCTTCCGGCGCGAACACATAATCAGAACGCGCCGCTGTAAGTGGCCTGGCTTTTTCGAGCGCCTTGAATGCACGATCGTTCAATAAAACTTCTCGCGATGTCTTAGTTTTGGTTCGCTCTTGAATCTTTCCGTATATGCGGATACGACAAACGCGGGCAGTTTTTTTGCGCATATCAACTTCCGCCCAGCGTAGAGCCATCGCCTCTCCCGGGCGCATGCCGGTGTAAAAGGAGAACTCGAAAAACACGGCGTAGATCTGCTGCAAACCACTCGTCAGTTCATACAGTTTGGCAATCATCAAATCAGCTTCGGTGCGCGAGAACGGATCGAGATCTCGCTTTGGTACTCTTGTAGGCGGAATCGAAGCAGCCGGATTTCGGACGATCAGTTCGTCGCGGACGGCCTGGGTGAAGATGGTCGTCACCAACCTGATTGCGTTTTTTCGACGGACAGGTGAAGTCCACTGAATGTCATTGACGACCTTGCGCATGATCACGGGCGTGATCTTGTCGATTGGCTTGTCGGCCAGGTAGGGCACCCAATAGTTTTGAAGAGTCGAGCGGTAATTTTTCCGCGTGCTCTCGACGATCTGGAGACTGTCGAGCCAGTCCTGGGCATAGTCGAAAAAAATCGGCACGCTCTGGACCTCTGAGCTGCGCGTGCCCGGAAATATCTCGGCGTACTTCTGCGGGGTCAGCGCGCCGAGCTTGTCTAGTTGCTTTACCTGAGTACGAAGGCTCGCCGCAGCTGCGATTCCTTTCGGGGTTTGAGGGTAGGGGAGCGTCTCGCAGCAACGCTTCTTGTTCCAGGAGAAGCGAATTCGGATTGACCGGCCGACAAGCTCAACACCGGCTGGCAGGTCCACAGGCTTTCTATCCATTCGTCATATCTCCTTTTGCTGTACATGATCCGGCCATCAATCTTCGACCAGACGCCTTGTGGAATAATCTTCCGCTCTCTCTTTCGCTGCAGCGCCTTCGCCGTGGTGCCCACCAGCTCTGCCATCCGCTTCTCGGTCACCTTGTCGTGGCCGTCCTCTTCGGGCAATTTTTCAGCAGCCCCCATCAGTCACCCCCTGCGTGTCGCGACACGTTTTCGTTATGCGTGTTTTGTGTCGCGTCACGACCGTGCGTCACGCGCGCTGGAAATGCCACTCCCTCCCATTTGCCTGCCAGTCCACGGATGTGGTGACGGTCAACGTGTGGACGATGCGGCTTGCTTGCGTACAGGCAGGCGCAGGCGGCGAACCGATCTGCATCTACGGCAATATCCACCAGCGCCTGGTGCTCGCCAGTGTTGACCTTGACCCAACCGTCTTTCGTCTTCCCATGGTCACTGGTCCGGCTCAGGATGAAGCGCCGGCCAGTGTTCTTGGCGCCGGTGGATGACTCGTTCAGGTAGTAGGCGATCGCGCCCTGGCGAACCCGCAAAATTGTCTTAGCCATCGTTGCGCCCCTCCGACTCAGCAATCGCACGCATCTTTAGCTTGATGCCGCACGCCATAGCCAAAGCGACCAACTCATGTACCGTGGTGCTTGGCTCCTGCAACGCATGACCGAGCCGGACGAGTCGCGCGCCCAAACTGGCGAACTCATTGCCCGTGGCGGTGGGCCTATGTGCTCTCGCGCTCATAGCTGGAACCTCTCATCCTGTGGGAGCGGGGTTTTCGCTGGTTGGCCTTTGTCCGACGCTGAATTGACCGGAGAAGCCCGGCCTGCCTCACTTGATGGGGTGGCCTTCTATGGGAGCGAACTATCCGGCAAGCAGCTGATGCCGGTGTTGTTCACGATCCAGCAAGTGACGCCGCGCTGGCTGTCGTGCTGGACGCTGATGACTTGCTCGGCCTGGAAGGCGCTGGCTTGGCCGGAGGCGAGTAGCAAGGTGAAAACGATCAAGACCTTCATGCCCTCACCTCATTCGCGAAGTCATCCGCCATCGGCCAGTTGAGAGGCGCCGCATCCGTCTCTCGGTCAAGATCGGCGCCGCCGACCGGATCACCCATCCCAATTCGCACCATCGGCACGTTGGCGCACCCAGTACCCAGCGCACCGTCACGCAACCAGCGGTATCGGTTTGCGTCGACAGCCATCTGGATGTGATCGTCGATGCAGAACTCTGAAGCGTCCATCGCTGGCGTCACCACATCCCGGTCGCTGGCTCCAGCTATTACTGCCAATCCGCGGCCGATGGAAACGTGGGCACCAAGTTGAATGTGCTGCTGGATCTGCTCCAGTGTCTGACCATGAGCTGGGCGCAGCACGATGCTGATTCGGTCGATCACCGGTCGCTTGAGTGAGTTAGGCATGGGCTTCCCCTTTCACCTGTGGGACACCTGCCTGGATGCGCTGGTAGATCTCTTCGCGGTGAACTTCGACTGCGGCCGGCGCGGTGATACCGATACGCACTTGCTGGCCGGTGACGGCAAGTACAGTGACGCTGATGTCGTCGTTGATGCGGATTGTTTCGCCGACTCGACGGGTGAGAATCAACATGGGGTTACTCCTTTTTTCCAGGCCGAGCGAATCCCGGCCGCGTTGTTGGCTTTCGCAAAAATCGGTTTTGGGTTAAGCGGTTAGAGCGACCTCAATCCGGCGGACAGCCACACGGGTTTCGATACGGCGCTCGCCTGTGCGACGGATACGGCTCATGTGGTCGTCAGTAATCGCGGCATGGCCGGTGAGGATTGCGCAGACGAGCACCACCAAATGCCGCGCAATGCCACGGTAGAAGAGTTCGGCGGGAATCGCCGAGCGGCTGCTTACGCCAAGCTTGTAAAAGATGCGCTCAATGGATTTTTTGACGGTGCCGGGAGCACACCCAACAACCCTGGCGATTTCCTTGTTGGCGAGGCCCGCGCAGACCGCGAGCGCAGCACGCAGCTCTTGTTCAGCAAGAACGCCGGTTGTTCCCTGCAGCTTGCCGAAGTTGATTACCGTGCTCATGCCCATCTCCATTGATGCGTTGCGATGGGTCAAAATATAAGCACGTTGATATTTTCGCGCAAGAAGTATTTTTATAATTCGGTTTGTTATGCTGTTAGTCGGGCAAAAAAAAACCCAGCAAGGCTGGGCTTTCGAGTGCAGTGCGAGGTATCAGAAGAACGTGGCGCCCCAGAAAACCCTGCCCATCACGATGATCTGGGACTTGATCACTTCTTCGTAGGAGTAGAATTCGTCCGGATGCTCAGCGGAGTTGTAACTCCTGACCCTGATCCCACCCCCTGGGAGTCGGTAGAGAACTCGAACCTTAATCAGCCCCATATGCTCAAAAACGTACATGTTGCCGTCCACGATCATGGTATCGCCCATATCGGCTACGACAGTGCTTCCGTCATTCAGTACTGGGCTCATTGCGTTTCCAGAAACGGCCACGGCAATGCTATTGACGTTATCGACGCCCTGTTTTTTGAGGATATCTTCGCTCAGGTGAACACTCGCGGTAGCGCTCACTTCAGCCTTCGTCCGGCCTGGAATTCCGGGGTCATCGAACTCAATCAGGTACGGTATTTCCACATTGAGTAGAGAGTTTGATGGCGCGTATCGGCTGGCTGTCTTCAGGGCCTCAATTCTCTCGCGCATAGCAAAATTTAAATGTGCATCCTCATCGTGTTCGCCGGTGAATATCTCGTTCAGCGCAGCGTGAGTTAATGCTGTCTGGTCTTCAGGCGCTTCCATTTCACCCTCGCCAGATTGCAGCCATACGCTATTAACACCACACGCCTGCGCGATCTGAATCAGGTACGAAGACCTGAGTGTTTTACCGGATTCGAGCTGGCTGATAGCGGTCTGTGCGATGCCGACCTTCTCGGCAAGCATTGACTGTGTCAGATCGGCCTTCTTCCGAGCGAGTTTCAAGCGTTCTGATAGATTCATCCGCTCATCCTATAAAAATACTTATGGGGTTGCAAAGAAGTTTGCTTCTGTGCAGTCTATAAAAAGACTTATCAGAGGCCTTTCTTGTGGCTGAAAAAATAATTTCACTTATCGAATACTTTGGTAGCCAGGCTAGGACAGGTAGGGCGCTTGGTGTCTCTCAGGCCACAGTTTCCTATTGGCTATCTGGAGCCCAAAAGGTTAGCCCTGAAAAAGCGCTTCTTGCTGAGGTCGTTTCGCACGGCGCCATCAAGGCCTCTTCGCTGTGTGAGCTGATCGCTCAGGTCGAAGCTCGCCACAAGCTAGGTGAATCTTCCGCTGAATTGCCGCTGCCCGCACCTGGGTCTGACGGATCTGTTCATCCATCCAGTGAGCTTGAAATGTGATTAGCGCTGGATTTTCTGACATCGTTTTGAGTGGTTGCTCTAATTCTGGAAAGGCAACCTTGTCGGCAATAGGCCCTCTTCCGGGCCTTCCATTGTCTGGCACTTGCCGCTTCAATCGGATCAGGACAACTCAAGGACAGCATTTTATGCGCTCGTACTCGTCAATCCCGCTCGCCCGTCCTGGGTAGCGAATAACCCTCTCAGGGGAGGGGGTTGCATATTTTTGTGACGTGGAACGATGGGTTCCCCTAAACGACACGCACAAAAAAGCCCGCTTCGTCGGCGGGCTCTTTAATCCACTCCTTGCCGGGAGTGTTTAGTACTTCTTCGTCTGTGGAGGACGAATTCATGCACCCAAAAAATAGCACCACGCCATCAAAGGCGCAAGAGCTCCTTCTTACAAGTAAAGCGCCTTTTCACACCTTTCACAGTTTGGACAAATCGCATGGGCTGCTTGAAGTTCGTGCCGGAATGCCTGTCAGCGAAGCCCTCAGCTCCTCAAGCAACCTGCTGGTGGCGGCAACGAGCATCCTTGACCGCCTGCTTGAAGGCGGCATGGATGCGAACGAAATCTATGGCATTCGGTACTTGATCGATTCGGCCAAGGCCTTCGTCGACTCCGGAACTCTTAGCGTCGAGTTCGGCAATCGCCAGGGCGGTGAAGCATGAGTGCCGCGATCCGATTGGCCGGAGCAATCGCAGAAGATGCCCTTGATGCGTTGCGTGGCGCTCGCGAAACTCTTCAGCAGCTTGAGTCGCTGTTTAACTCACTCAAGAAAGGTGCTCAGGCGCATTCGGACACAGCCCGGCTTGCAGCGCTTGGCGCACTGGTAGCCATGGATCACGCAAACAGCTTCGACTGCCTGATTGAGGATTGGCAGAAAGAGCTCGACGGGCCTTTGGTCGCGACACAAAACACCAATATTCAAAACGTGTCGCGTACTCCGGTGGAGGTGCAACCATGACCTTGATCCCTTTTGCCCGCCTCAAGATCGAGGCTGAGGCAATGAGTCAGGCCGGTTACTTCGTCGACGCACTGGCGAAGTTTATCGGCACTGTCGGCGCTCACGACCCTGAACTTTGCGAGCAAGCGCTCGATGGCTACGTCGTCGGTGGTTTGGCCGCCGGCCTGCGTTTGATTGGCACCGAGCTCATGGTCCGCGGCGACGAGTTTGCCTCGCTGATCGCTGAGTCTGAGAGCGTTGGCAGAGGTGTCCAATGAGCCTGATCCCATTCAACTTCAAAGGCTCTGATATCCGGATCATCACAGACGGGCAGGGCGAACCCTGGTTCATCGCGAAGGATGTCGCTGATCTGCTCGAGTATGCCAATCCTCACGAGGCTGTTCGCACCCATTGCAAAGGGGTGAGGGAAATCCTCATCCCTTCTGCTGGCGGCGATCAGATGACGAAGGTCATGCCGGAGCGCGATGTCTATCGCCTAGTCATGCGTTCGAAAATGCCGGCGGCCGAAGCCTTCGAGGAGTGGGTGGTTGCTGATGTGCTGCCGACCATCCGAAAGACCGGAAGCTATCAGCGTCCGATGTCTCCAGCCGAGCAACTGCTGGCCAACGCCCAGGTGCTGGTGGACATGGAGCGACGCCAGGATCAGACAGATAGGGTGGTGGCCGGGATCGAAAACCGCGTGACGAATGTCGAGCAAGTCCGCTACCTAGACTCAATGCCGGCCGGCTTCGAGTCTATGACCTCAATCCGGGCTCGCATCAACCTGCGCCACGGCATCCCGCCCTGGGTCATCAACGCCGTAATGCGCGACATCCACGGCGCGCTGCTGCCGTTCGCCATGGTGCGCAGCAAGCACGCTGACGATGGCGGACAGCCCTATGCGATCTGGCCCAAGGCCGACATCACCCGACGCTTCGACCGTTTCGCCACCGAGTGCACCTTCGTCACCGCAGAACGAGCCACCCATCCTGATATTGAGCAAGGCCGATTCAAGCTGCGCCTGAGGACTTCCGCATGAGCGAAAACAAAACGCCACAATCGTCTGAGCCGACGGAGAGCAACGACGCTCACATGGAACAATTCACCGATGATCAGTTGGCCTACAAGGCTTGGATCGGTGTGGACTTGGCACAAGAGATCCTTTTTGACGATGAGTCCTGCGAAGACAGCCTTCACGATGCGAAGTTCGAGGTAGCACATGCCTGCGTTGCGTTGCGTGTTCTTCTTCGGCGCCTCACGGGCATGGATGCAGAAACACTGCGCAAAGCAGTGATGCAGGTCCGCCTACAGAAGTTGGTGCTGGAGCCGGATGTTGAGCAACTCCCTGCTTGGGAGACCATGCAATGAACATCCGACCGCATACAACAACCGCCGAAAAAGGCCCGGTGTCGGTAATCGCTGGCCCCTGGCCTTACTACGGACACTTCAAGAGTCTGCCCGAGCGCGATCGCTGGGTGCTTTACGGCAGTGCCAAGGCTTACCGCGAGGCGCTGGAGAGCCAGGGACTGGTGATGGTTGAAGGGTATGACGACTTCATCCGCCGCGTTTGCCGGGAGCTTGATCTATGACCGTCGACACACCGCGCAAATTTCAAGGCGTGTGGATCCCGGCCGAGCGTTGGCTGGACCGTACTCTGTCACCAACCGAGAAGGTCATGCTGGGAGAGATATCCAGCCTGGAGACCGGTCCGCGTGGCTGCTACGCGACCAATGCACACTTTGCCGAATTTTTCGACCTGTCTATCTCTCGGGTATCGGAGATCATCAGCGGGCTTGTTGATAAGGGACATCTGCGGGTGGAGTTGATCCGCGAGGGCAAGCGAGTAGTGGAGCGTCGACTGCGACTAGTAGACCCCTTCGGTTTCCCGAATACCCCTTCGGGGAACGCTGCGAACCCCTTCGGAAAAGACGGCGAACCCCCTTCGGAAAACACGCAGGGGAGCAATACACACAGCAACAATACAAAGAGCATTAAAACCCCTTCGGCATCTGGTGATGGAAAAGTGTTTTCAGATGAGGGGTTTGAACAGTTCTGGAAGTTGTACCCGAAGAAAAAGAGCCGAAAGGAGGCACTCAAGGCCTGGACGAAGCTAAATCCTGAAGTCGAATTACGCCAAACCCTGATTGCTGCTCTAGGCGATCACTGCCTTTCCGGGGATTGGACAAAGGACGGCGGCCGCTACATCCCGAACGCCGCGACCTGGCTCAACGGCGAGCGATGGTCTGACGTGCTCAAGCCGGCCTCCACCGGCAAGCAATCGTCCTACACCAACCTGCCGACCCACACCCCCGACATGTACGAAGGAGGCGACAATGGCCCAGCGTTCTAATTTCCGTCGCCAACCCGTGGCCCGCCTGTTCTCTGGGACGTGTCCGGTGCACGGCGATGTCGGCCGTTCGGAGGTCGAGCAGTTCGATGGCTCGACGCAGGTCCGCCCGTGCAAGGCGTGCCAGTGGCAAGCCCTTCGTATCTCGCCTGTCGATACCGAAGAGCACAAGCAGGCGGTAGCTCACGCCGCTGCCGAGAGGATCAACACCGCGCTGATCGGCTCCGGCATTACGCCACGCTTTGCCGGCAGCATGTTTGCCAACTACCGCGTTGATAACTCCACCATGGGTCAGGCCTTGGTGATCTGCCAGGGCTATGCCGACAACTTCGGTGAGCACTACCGCGACGGTCGCAATCTGCTGCTGTGCGGCAACGTCGGCACGGGAAAGACGCACCTGGCTAGCAGTATCGTCCAGCAGGTTACTCGCCATCTCGACGCTGTTGCGGTCATCACCTCGGCGGCCGAAATCATCCGGGTGTTCAAAGGATCGATGGCGCGCGATGCCGGTTACAGCGAGCGCGAAGTGATTGCCGAGCTGGCCGACTTCGACCTGCTGGTGATCGATGAGGTCGGAGCCCAGGCCGGCACCGCTTATGAACTGGCGGTGCTGCATGAGGTATTTGATCGCCGGTATCAGTTGCTCAGGCCGACGGTGGTGGTGTCGAACATGGATGCCAAGGGGCTTGGCCAATACATTGGCGAGCGAGCGCTTGACCGGCTGCGCGAGAACAAAGCGCTGCTGGCCGGGTTCACCTGGGAATCCGAGCGGAGGCGCGCATGAACGACTATCGCGAGCTGTACAGCGATGAAGCTGAACACGCTCTGCTTGGCGCCCTGATGCTGGACGGCAACCTGTTCGATTCGATCACCACCAGTGTGGCCACGGCAGACTTTCACGACCCCGAAAACGCCGCTCTGTTCGAGGTGATGATTGAACTCCATAGCACCGGTGCGCCCATTGATCCGGTGACGTTGCACGGCTTCAAGCCGTATCTGCCCAGCGGCAATATCACCCTGGCCTACGCCGGCGAGTTGGCGAAGAACACCCCCAGCACCGCTAACTGGAAAGCCTACGCGCGGACTGTCCGTGAGCGGGCGGTATTGCGGCGCCTGGTGGATGCTGCTGATGCCGTGCGCGACTCTGCCAGCGAGAACAAGCCCGTGGCCGAGATCATCGCAAGCGCCCAGCAGGCTATGGCGGATTTGCGCGACCTCGACACCGGCGAGCCAGACTACAAGCGCATGGACGAAGTGGTGGCGCGAAATATCGACATCATCGATGCCAAATTCAACGGGGAGGTGCAATCAGGGCTCTCCACCGGATTGGTGGAACTGGACAAAATGATCCGCGGGCTGCGCAAGAAGACCGTCACCATCGTGGCTGGTCTGCCGGGCAGCGGTAAAACAACGCTCGGTCTGCAGATCGCCCAACACGTCGCCTGTTCTGGCGCCGGTGTTGGAATGGTGTTCTCTCTAGAAATGCCGGAGGAGGAGTTGGGCAACCGCGCGCTGGCATCGATTGGCGGCGTCGACTTGCGAAAACTCGACGACGGGCAACTGCAGGATGAGGACTGGCCTCGACTGACTTCGGCAGTCAGCAAACTCATGGATGCCCCTCTGTACGTCAGCGACAAGTCAGGCCTCACGGTCGCGCGGATCCGCAGCATCTGCCGTCAGGTTCAACGCGCCCATGGGCTCGATGTGGTCGTGATCGATTACATCGGGCTGATTGGGTCGGACGGTAAGGCGTTCAACCGCACCGCCGAGCTGGGCAAGATCTCGACGGGGATAGTCAACATCGCCAAGGAACTCAACGTGCCAGTGATTCTGCTGGCCCAGCTCAACCGCGACTCCACCAAGCGCCCAAGCAAGAAGCCGATAGCTTCAGACCTGCGCGACTCTGGTCAGATCGAGGCGGACGCTCACTGCATCATCCTGGTTCACCGCGACATGGACAGTGAGGAGGGCCAGAACGGCGTTACCGAATTGATCATGCCCAAGTGCAGACATGCGCCGGTCAGTTCGTGCCTGGTCCAGCAGCAAGGCCAGTTCGCCCGTTTCGTTAATTTCGCCGGCCGCGAACCTTCCAACGAAGAGGTAGAGATGCAGAGGCCGTTTGCCAGTCAGTACAAGGGGAGGGCGCGGTCATGACCCTTACACCGAAAACATTGGCTGTCGCCCTGAGTGATGCCGAGATCCGTCGACACGCCAACACGGACATCCGCCAGCTGCGTGATCCTCGGTACCGCGAATTGCGCTTTCGCTATTCGACCGTGGATCGCAGCAGAGGCGCTTGGCACGTCGTCATCGCCGGCAGGTGGGGCAAGGCTGGTGATTATCCGGGAATCGGCACCAGGGCAATGCTGGCCACGCTGCCGAGCATCCTGACTCGACGGTCGGCTGATCCGAAAGCAGCCTCTACCATCAGCGCGTGGAAGACCGTCGGCGACTTGCTGGCTTGGTACACCGACCGCATGAGTCGCGATCGCGGTTTGTCTGCCAAGCGGAAGGCCAGTGCTCAATCAGCGCTGCGTTGCCACCTGGTGCCACATTTGGCGGACATCACCCTAGCAGACTTTGACCGTCCTACCCTTGATCGTCTGCTGATGTGGCCCATGCAGGAGCAGTTCGCTCTGTCGTTCGTGCGCTCGGTCTACGGAGTGCTGGCGGTTGCGTTCCGGCAAGCCGCACGCCTGGCGCTGTTGGACACGAATCCGATGGCCGACCTCAAGTTCACTGACTTCGTCCGGACGCGGATCAGGCCAAAGCCAGCGCGCTTGCGAGGTGATGATTTGCCTCCGCTCCTGCAGGTATTCGCTGAGCAGTTCGAAGCCGTGCCGGTGGCGGCCATGTTGCCAATGATGATGCTTTGTCACGGCACACGGCTCGGGGAGACCCGCCTAGCGCGATGGAGGAACATCAACCTCACCACGCGACAGTGGTTCATCCCGGTAGATGACACCAAAACAAAAGCCGAGCACACCCTGCCGTTGACCGATCAGGCGTGTTCGCTCCTACAGCGTTACCGCGCCAAGCAAGCAGCGAATCGCTACACCGGGCCTTTCCTGTTCCCCGGCAGTAACGGATCTGCGTTGAGCCCCAGCAAGGCGTGCACCGTGTTCGCCAGTGTGAGCAAAGGAGAATGGTCGAGCCATGACCTTCGCAAAGTGGCCCGCACCGCGTGGGCAGACCTTGGGGTTGATTACATGGTGGGTGAAATGCTGTTGAACCACGCCATGAAGGATCTCGACGCGACCTACATTCACACCACCGCCGAGGGTATGAAGCGCAAGGCCTTGGAGGCATGGCATCAGCACCTCGATCAGCATGGTTTCGCGGTGCTGCATTCCGAGACATATAGAGGACAGAAGAACGAAGTAAATCGCGTACAGGCCATTGAATCCGTGGCCTCTAGAGAAAATAAGCATCCATCCCAAGGGAGGAGGTTTTTAAACAAAACGGCTTCCAAGGCCACAGCCAGCATCAGCCCCGATAACCAGCCAGGAGACGGCAATGAGTAACGTGACAGCGGCATTGCCGCGCAAAAGCCTGCTCGAGCACGAGCGAAAGTTTTTGAAGATCGCCGGTGAAGGCCTGGCCCAGGAGAAAATCGGCGGTGCCGCTGCAATGGCATGCTTGTTGGATATCGTCGCCAGTTGGCACGCCACTCGCGTAAACATCGGGTTCGGCGATTACTGCAAGCGGTGGGTGGCTGAAGGGAATGCCAAGAGCAAGGCCGCCGACCGCCTGCTGCGCAACTTGCTGGGCCTGGACGACAACCCGCCACCACGCCGCATCCGGAGGGCTGCTTGATGACGGTCTACCGAAGTGCCGAGCACGGCATAATGCGAGCGATGAACGTCGACTCAATTTCACTGCACAAGGGTGCTGGCTGGCAGAACAAGTACAAGCCCGAAGCCTGGGAGGCGGAGCGCGCTGATAACCCATGCCCAATGGATCGATTCGACCAGCTCACCCAGGACAGCATGACTCGGTCGCTACTGCGCCGGGTCTTGGCGTCTCATCACTGGCAAGTGCTGGTGGCTCACTTTATGGTGGATCTGGACGGCTCGACCCAGCAGCAGCGGATTGCGGCCATCGCCCACTTGGCGCGCTCGGCACCCGGGAAGTCCCACCACCTGTTCAGGACGAAGTGCGTCACGGCCTGGGCGACGCCGCGACTGCCTGAGGCGTTCATGGTTCTGCATACTTGGGATAACGCGGACACGCCGACCCCTGAAAAAACGCTTTACCGGTGGCGGTCGGATATCCGCAAATGGCTGGAGGCCGAGCGTGATGCTGCAATCACCTCGGCTTGGGTGATTCTCAACGAAGCGGAATTGATTGCGGAAGCAGCTTGAACGCCCGAGAAAATGAGAATATAGTTTTCCACATTGCGGTTCTGCGTCTTTAGGATGCGAACACGAAAGCCCGACCACTGAGTCGGGCTTTTTTATGCCTGAAATTTACTTGTGGGTTTTGAAGTAGTACCGCATCGCATCCGATACAGGCTCATTGAATTCAACCTGTATTAGATCGTGCGCGCGCCACTTCAAGCGGTAAAAATTCAGCCCACCCTGGAATCGTATTTTTGTGTCCCTTGGTAATTCCTTCAGGGAGTCGAGCAATTCACCAACTGTTGTGCTGCTACCGTCGTCCTTCATGGTGCTCTCCAAATATTTGAGCCGCTATTTTGCCACGACTGGAAAAGCAGCGTTTTGCATGGTTGGCGTGACTGTCACGGTCGTATTTTCACCCCTTTCGAGCCTCGGCATTTGCCGGGGTTTTTTCGTTTTCGGCTCCACCACACCCATTGCCCCGAGCTGGGAGTGCTGCTGGAGCCGATCCTAATCAAGTCATGCTGAGTCGGAGTCGAGCGCATGGATCTTCTGCATCGCCTGATCGACAAAGCCGAATGGCTCATCGCAGGATTGATTGGCGCCATCGTCGCCAGCTGGTGGCACAAGGATGACCTAACCGACTGGCGAGCATGGGCGATCTTTCTGATCACCGGCGTCGCGTGTGCCCTTTACCTGACCGGCATGGTTAGCAACTACCTCGGCGTCACCGAGCCGAACATCGTCGCCGGGGTTGGCTTTCTGCTGGGCACATTCGGCGGCTCCCTACTGTCGGCGATTAACCGCGCCATCAAAGCCGCTGACCTCTGGGCGCTGATTCGCCAGCGGTTCGGCGGAGGTAATCCACCATGAACTTCGAACTGATCAACTCCATTGCTTGCGGCCTTATCGCGCTATGGGCTACCTGGTGCGTGCTGAGCGGGAAGGTGAGAGACGGCATCCTCGGCAAACTGATTTATTCGGCGATCGCCATCAGCGGCTTCGTCGTTATGGCTCGCAACCAAACGTTGTTCTTCGGGCCGACAAACGCCGGCTTGACGCTACATGCGTCTCTGGCACTGGCCGGGCTGCGTCACATCTTCATGGTCACGTACTGGCTTCAGGTCAAAGGTTGGTTGTGCCGCACGCTCAGCTGCGAACACTGCATGGGCTGCGACAAATTGCCGAGTGCCGAGAATCCCGGAGAGTCTCCTTCGAGAAAGCGACCATGACCACGCTGCTACGTTTGGTCCCGATCTGGCTGTGGTTCGGATTGGCTGCCCTGGTATCTATTGGCTACTTGGCGTTCCGTCTGGACAGCGTGAAGGATGATCGAGCATCTGTTACCGCAGAGCGCGACACTGCCGCCGCCCGTGTGACCTCGCTCACCAACACCTTGCGCCTACAGCGCGAACTTACTGACGACATCAACCGAGTCTCCGACGATGCGAAAGCCAAGACTGAGCGCGTTACGGCTGCCGTTGCTATTGCTGATGGCCGTGCTCGCAGCCTGCAGCAGCAAATCACCGACCTCCTTGCCAAGCGAAAGTCCTGTGCTGCCGAGGTTGCCAGCGGAGGCAAGGCAAGAGAAGACCTTACTGTTCTGCTTGCCGAACTGCGTCGAGGCGCTGACGAAACAGCGGGAAGGCTGGCAGAAGCGCTTGACCGAAGTCGAATAGCTGGCCTTGCGTGCGAGGCTGCATACAACGCCGCAGTTAAAGATAGAAGGGGTGATTGAGTGGCCAGGTCAGAAAGCTTTCACCATTACAACGATGGCCGAGGCATCCGCCGTGTCTATGTGAACGGCAATGAGGTTGATTGCGTCATCTGGTGCGACACCGCTAGAGGTATCGCGGTATTCGCCCCGAGGCCATTCCGAGCTAACCGTGCAGGCGATGAGGTGTATACGCGGGGCCTGCGCGGCTCGGTGACGGTCGAGCAGGTTAAGTGATGGCATGCAGCGGATGCGCCGCCCGGCGCGAGTGGATCAAGAAGTGGAGCAAGGTGGCATATGAACGATCCATTGATCTCATTGCTGGAAAGACTGGTGACCGCTCAGGAGAGCGCCGCCCAGTCGATGAGTCAGGTAGCCGAGAGGCTGGACCTGCTGATACAAGCGATGGGCGAGGATGAGCCAGAGGATCCGGATGCTCAGCCACTCACGTACATGGATGGATCGCCATGCCGCTGAGGCCGAAGAAGCCGTGCAACGCCCAGGGCTGCACCGCACTCACTCGCAACCCTCGCTACTGTGATGATCACGCTCACCTATTGAAGAGTGCGGTCCGTGCCAAGCCAAGGGAGAGCAGCACGAAGCGACACTACAACTACAAGTGGCAGCAGGCACGCGCTGGGTTCCTCGCCAAACACCCGCTGTGTCGGCATTGCACGGCACGCGGGTTGGTGGTCGTGGCCACCGATGTCGACCACATCATCCCACACCGCAACGACATGGTCCTGTTCTGGGACAAGACCAACTGGCAGAGCCTGTGCGGACCGTGTCACTCGGTCAAGACGGCCGCCGAGGACGGTGGATTCGGCAATGCGCGGCGCTGAAAGCAGAAAAACCTCGAAAAAACAGTGAAATTCGACCAAATGAGACGGATTCGCGTCCACGGGCGGGGGGAGGGTCGAAAGTCCAGGGCCTTTGGCTTCTAGACCGCGCCCTCAATCGTTTTCTTACACCCGCGAAATTAAAAATTCAGGAGTTGCGCGATGGGAGGCACCGCCACGGTCGCCGGCCGTGGTCGCAAACCCAAGCCAACGGCCAAGAAAGCACTCGCCGGCAACCCCGGCAAGCGCGCGATGAATACAGCCGAGCCCCAGTTTTCCAAGATCAGCCAGATCGACCCGCCGGAGTGGTTCAGCCCTCGGGCCGCGATCATGTGGAACATGATTGTTCCCGAGCTGCTACGTGAAAACGTGGTCGCTATCACGGACCTGCACAACGTCGAGGCCTTCTGTAACGCCTACGACAACTGGCGGCTCGCGCAGGAATCTATCCAGGCCAACGGCATTGTGGTCACCGGTGCCACCGGCGGGCCGATGAAGAATCCTGCGCTGACCGCCGCCAATGAAACCATGCGGCAGATGGTGACCTTCGGCTCGATGCTGGGTCTGGATCCTGCCAGCCGCACGCGCCTTATCGGCGGCAACAAGGAAAAGGAAACCAACGAATTCGCCAAACTACTGAGTAGCTGATGACCAAATCTGCCCACCCCAACGTCGACAAGGCGACGGCGTGGGGTCGGTCATTGCTTCGTGGAAAAGTGCCGGCATGTCGTTACATCCACCAGGCGGTGCAGCGTCACTTCGACGATCTGGCCGCCAGCCGTAAGCGTGGGTTTCGCTTCAAGTTTGATCCGATCAAGGCGGAGAAGAAGCTCAAGCTGATGCAGCTCCTGCCCCATACAAAGGGGGAGTGGGCATTCAAGCGTCAGCTGATCAGCCTGGAGCCTTGGCAATTGTTTGGCCTGGCCGTCACGTTTGGCTGGGTCAAAAAGAAGGGCGGCCACCGCCGGTTCCGTGAAAGCTACTGGGAAGTGCCTCGAAAGAACGGCAAATCCGTTGTCGCGGGCGGCGTGGGCATCAGCATGTTCGTTGCCGACGGCGAGTTCGGCGCCGAAGTGTATGCCGGTGCGACCACCGAGAAGCAAGCGTGGGAGGTATTCCGCCCGGCCAAGCTTATGGTGAGCAAGTCGCCCATGCTCATTCAGGCCGCGGGCATCGAGGTCAACGCCTCGAACATGAACATTCCGTCCGACTTCAGCCGCTTCGAACCACTGATTGGCAACCCAGGCGACGGTGCATCACCCAGCTGCGCGATCGTCGACGAATACCACGAACACCCAACATCGGCCCAGTACGACACCATGCTCACCGGTATGGGCGCACGTCGGCAGCCTCTGATGTTCATCATCACCACCGCCGGCGCCGATATCGAAGGCCCGTGTTACGACAAGCGCCGCCAGGTCGTCGAGATGCTGGCGGGCACCGTGCCTGACGAAGAGCTGTTCGGCTGGATCTGGACGCTCGATGAGGGTGATGACTGGACCGATCCGAAGATGCTGGCCAAGGCCAACCCGAACCACGGGGTTTCGGTGTTCCAAGAGTACTTGGAGAGCCAGCAAGCCAGGGCAATTCGCTCGGCTCGCTTCGCGAACACGTTCAAGACGAAGCACCTGAACCTCTGGGTTAGCGCGAAATCCGGCTTCTTCAACATGGAAGACTGGAAGTCGTGCGAAGACACCACGCTCACGCTCGAGCAGTTCGAGGGGCAGGAGTGGATTGCAGGCTTCGACTTGGCGCGCAAGCTGGACATGAACTCGCGGGCGCGTCTGTTCTGGCGGGTCATCGATGGCAAGACCCACTACTACAGCGTGGCCCCGAAATTCTGGGTGCCGTATGACACCGCATTCAACACCGATAACAAGCGCATGTCCGAACGGTTCCAGGCCTGGGTGAACTCCAAGCATCTGGAGGTTACCGACGGCGCCGAGATTGATTACCGCGAAATCCTCGAAGACACCAAGGAAGCCAATCACCAGGCGCCAGTTCGCGAAAGCCCGATCGACCCACACGGCGCGACCGGCTTGAGTCATGACCTGGACGACGAGGGCTTCAACCCGATCACCATTACACAGAACTACACCAACATGTCGGACCCGATGAAGGAACTCGAGGCGGCAATCACCGCCGGCCGATTCCATCACGACGGTAACCCAATCATGACCTGGTGCATTGCAAACGTGATCGGCAAAAACATGCCTGGCAACGACGACGTCGTGAGGCCCATCAAGCAGGGTGACGACAACAAGATCGACGGCGCAGTCGCGCTGATCATGACGATAGGCCGCATCCACGCTAACGCAGATGTGCAGGGCTCTGTCGACGACTTCCTCTCCAGACCGATGAGTATGTAATGGCAGACACCGACTACAGCATTGACCTGCGCACTCGCAGTCCATTCTGGGCGCGTATGGCAAGCTTCTTTGTTGGCGGTCGATTGTCGACGCCTGATAAAGGCTCGCAGACGGGACCAGTCTCCGCTACCGGCCAAGTTGGCGACTCCTCTGTAACCGATGAGCGTTCCCTGCAAATCGCAACGGTGTTTGCCTGCGTTCGTCTTATCTCAAGCGTCACGGCCTGCATGCCATTGGACGTGTTCGAAACGAAAGGGGAGGACCGGACCAAGGTTGGATTGGACAACCCACTCGCCCGACTTTTGAAATACCGACCCAACGATTTCATGACGGCCTTCGACTTCCGTGTCGCGATGACGATGCAGCTTTGCTACTACGGAAACGCGTACGCCCTGGTTGAGCGCAACAGCGCCGGCGATGTCATCAGCCTTGTACCGCTGATGTCGGTCAACATGGATGTTCGTTTAGAGGGGAAGCGGATCGTCTACCGATATCGACGAGACACCGAGTACGCCGACTTCAAGCAAAGCGAGATATTTCACCTCAAAGGCTTCGGCTTCAACGGACTCGTCGGGCTTTCTCCTATCGCCTTCGCAGCCAAAACAGCGAGCGTTGCGGTGGCGATGGAAGACCAGCAGCGCGACTTCTATGCCAATGGCGCGAAGTCTCCCCAATTACTTATGACTGGGGAAGGCAAGGTCCTAAACAAGGATCAGCGCGCTCAGGTGGAGGAGAACTTCAAAGAGATCTCCGGCGGCCCGGTCAAGAAACGGCTTTGGATCTTGGAGGGCGGGTTTACAACCCAACCCATCGGCGTGAGCCCGCAAGACGCGGAAACGATGGCTGCTCGCAAGTTTCAAGTCAGCGAATTGGCCCGGTTCTTTGGGGTGCCGCCGCACCTGGTGGGCGATGTTGAAAAGTCCACGAGCTGGGGCACCGGCATCGAGCAACAGAACCTGGGGTTTCTTCAGTATGCCCTCGATCCCTACTTGGAGATCTGGGAGGGCTGCATTCTTCGGTGGCTTATCAAGCCTTCCGACCTGGGCCGAATCCACGCCGAGCACAACCGTGACGGTCTGTTGAGCGGCGACTCGACTGCCCGGGCGACCTATTTGAAAACGCTTATTGAAACGGGGTTGCTGACGCCTAACGAGGGCCGCCGCGTCAACAACCGGCCCAAGCTGCCTGGTGGCGACGTCGCCACGCGCCAGTCACAGAACGTGCCACTTGATCAACTTGGCAAAACGAACCCCGCCCCGAGCGGGGTTTAGTTTTTCTGGAGCTACCCAATGTCAAATATCCAAAAAACCTTGGCCTTTACCGAGACCGAAATCAAGTTTTCCTCTGACGGTAAGGTTGGGGTTTTCGAGGGGTACGCCAGTGTCTTTGATGTCATCGATTCGGACGGCGACATCATCCTGCCTGGCGCTTACAAGAAGGCCCTGTCCTCGCAAAGCCGTCAGGTCGGCATGTTCTTCAATCACCAGACCTGGGAGTTACCGGTAGGCAAGTGGCAGAACCTGGAAGAGGACAGCAAGGGGCTGATTGTTATTGGTGAGTTGACCCCTGGCTTGTCTGTTTCCAACGATCTCCGTGCCGCCATGGAGCACAAGACGGTTGAGGGTATGTCGGTTGGCTTCACGGTGACGAAGGACGACTACGCAATCATCGACACAGGGCGCGCTTTCAGTAACGTGCAGGCACTACGCGAGATCAGCATCTGCACCTTTCCCGCCAACGAGCAGGCGACCATTGAATCCATGAAAAGCATGGAGTCGATCGCAACTATTCGCGATGTAGAGCACTGGCTGAGGGATTCGGCTGGCCTTTCGAAGTCGCAAGCGCTGGGCTTCATCGCCCGGTTCAAGTCCGCAGTTCGGAGTGATTCCGAAGGTGGCGAAATCACCGCGCTCCTGGAGCGCATCAAGTCCTTCCCATCTGTAGGAAAATAAACCATGTCCGAATTGGCCCAGATTCAAAAGGCAATCGAAGACGCGCAAAAGAACATGACCGACTTGTTCGACGCGCAGAAGAAAGAAATCACCAGCACCGGTGAGATCAGCAAGAAATTGCAGGGCGACCTGCAAACTGTTCAAGATGATCTGAAGACCGCCGGCACCCGCTTGTTCGACCTGGAGTCGAAACTTGCAAGCGGCGGTCTCGACAATCCCGAAGGCAAGAAATCCTTTGCCGAGAAGGCTGCCGAAGATCTCAAAAAAGGCTGGAACGGCTCCAGCACCGGCAAGGTTGATGTCAAAAGCTTCAGCAAGGCCCTCGGTTCCGGCGCACCATCTGCTGGCGCCCTTGTGCAACCACAGCAGAACCCAGGCATTTTGATGCCGGGCCTGCGCCGTCTTACCATCCGTGACTTGCTTGCCCAGGGCCGAACCACGTCAAACGCAATCGAGTACGTGCGCGAAAACGTGTTCACCAACAGCGCGGCTCCAGTTGCCGAAGGTGCGCTCAAGCCCGAATCGCAACTGACCTTCACAAAAGAAACCGCCAACGTCAGAACCATCGCCCACTGGATTCAGGCCTCGCGCCAGATCATGGACGATGCTCCGATGCTGGAGTCCTACGTGAACGGTCGTCTGCTGTTCGGTTTGGACTTGGTGGAAGAAGGTCAGTTGCTCAACGGTGACGGCCTCGGCGACAACCTGATCGGCCTCAACAAAGTGGCGAGTCTTTACGACACTGGCCTGAACGCCACAGGCGATACCCGCGCGGACCAAATTGCACACGCAATTTTCCAGACCAGCGAATCGGAATTCGAGGCGTCGGGCCTCATCCTCAATCCTCGTGACTGGCACGCCATCGCTCTGCTGAAAGATGCTGATGGTCGTTACATCTTCGGTGGTCCGGCCGCGTTTGCTGCGAAAGTCATGTGGGGCCTGCCAGTGGTGGCCACCAAGGCCCAGGCCCAGGGCACCTTCACCGTCGGCGGTTTCGATCTTGCTTCGCAAATCTGGGATCGCATGGACGCTACCATCGAGATCAGCAACCAAGATCGCGATAACTTCGTGAAGAACATGCTGACCATCCTTTGCGAAGAGCGCCTGGCGGTCACTCACTACCGTCCGACCGCAATCATCAAAGGCACCTTCACCGTACCAACCCCATAACCACAGGGCCGGGGTAGGAAACTGCCCCGGATTGAAGATGAAGAAGATTCGAGCCTTACAACAATTCTCCCATTTTTACGCCGGTACTTTCGATCAGCATGAGGTTCGACCAGTTTCCGACGATATCGCCGAAGCGCTGGTTGGTATGAAGTTGGCCGAGTACGTCGATGATGAAGCAGATGCCAAGGCGAAAGCCGAAGCACTCGAAAAGGAAAAAGCTGACGCAGAAGCCAAGGCGAAAGCCGATGCAGATGCTAAGGCGAAGGAAAAGGCCGCCAAAAAATGACCGTAGCCGCTGCTGATCTGCTCCCGATTGAGCTGATTCGCAAGCACTTGCGCGTGGATTATGAGGACGAAGACGAACTCATAATCCTTTACGCCGAGTCAGCACTGGCCTGGGCACTCTGGTTTTGCGACAACCCAATCCTGCTGGAGGTTGAGGATTTCCCGGCAAGCTTTAAGGCGGCGCTGCTGCTGCTGATTGGCCATTCATATGCAAACCGCGAAGCCGTAGTTGTCGGCACCATTACCGCCGAAGTTCCGATGGCCGTTGAGTCTTTGCTTTGGTCGTCTCGGAACTGGTCCGGGCCGCCTGATCCAATGGTGATTCTGTGAGGGCCGGTGATCTGCGTCACCGGATCACCTTTCAGGCGCTTGGCCCTGCACAGGACCCGGGCACCGGCGAAGAGATCGAGGGCTGGACGACGGTCTGGGAGAAGGTTCCTGCTTCGGTCGAACTACTCAGCGCTCGCGACCTGATCGCGGCGCAGGCCGGCCAATCCGAAGCATCGAGCCGCATGGTCATCCGATATCGCCCTGGGGTACTGCCCACAATGCGCATCCTGCACCGCGGCGACGTCTACAACATTCAAGGCCCGCCGATGCCCGATCCGGTGTCGGGCCTGGAGTACCTCACCATATTGGTGGCGAAGGGGTTGAATGATGGCTGAGAGCATCGAGTTCAGCCTGGTGGGCATCGACTCGCTGGTTGGGAAACTCGAAGCCATCAGTTATGACATGAAGCGCAAGGGCGGGCGTTCCGCGCTACGCAAGGCGGCACAGTTGGTAGCCGACAAGATGAAAGAAGGCGCCAAGAGAATCGACGACCCCGAAACAGGCCGCTCGATAGCGGACAACGTCGCGCTCCGCTGGAACGGGAAGTTGTTCAAAGCGAGCGGTGATCTCGGTTTCAGGGTCGGGATCCTGCACGGCGCGGTGCTGAAAAATGGCGGCGACACGTCGGCCAACTCACCAACACCGCATTGGCGTCTGATTGAGTTCGGTACCGCGAAAATGCGCGCTCAACCGTTTGCCCGGAAAGCTCTCGCTGACAACATCAGCGAAGCGACCAACACCTTCATAACCGAATACGAAAAAGCCATTGATCGTGCCATCAGGCGAGCGGCCAAGGCGTCCGGGAGTAGCTGATGCCAGCAGCACCAATATTCACCGTGAGTGCAGCTGACCCTGGCGTTCGCGCTCTGCTCGGGGTGACGCCTCACAGGCTGTATCCGTTCGGCGAGGCGCCGGAAGGCGTGGTCAAGCCATATGCCGTTTGGCAACTGGTCACCGGGAGCCCTGAGAACTATTTGGCGGGCCGCCCAGACTTGGACGGCTTCACGCTGCAGGTTGATGTATACGCCGCTACTGCATCATCTGCCCGGGCCGTCACCGACGCCATAGCGCATGCCATCGAGCTGAAGGCAAACGTCGTTCGCTGGGGCGGCGAGGACAAGGACACAGCGACAAACCTTTACCGGTCGAGCTTCGACATCGACTGGCTTGTACCCAGATAGCAAAACCCTAATCCCAGGCCCGCCATGTGCGGGTTTTTTTATGCCCGACATTTGGAGAACGCCATGTCGATCCTTTCCCAAGGAACCCAAATCTACGCACTCGTCCCGCCGCTGTCCGGTACCGGCCCCAAAACTGTGCTGGCCATTGAATGCGCAACCGCGTTCAGCCCGGGCGGTGCGCCGGCTGACCAGATCGAAGATACCTGCCTGGAAGACCAGGAGCGCAGCTACAAGAAAGGGTTGCGCACCCCGGGCCAGGCTTCGCTGACTGTGAACGCTGATCCGAACAACGCGAGCCATATTCGCCTGCACCAGCTTTCCGAAGCGAACGGCGATACCACCATCGATTGGGCGGTGGGCTGGTCCGACGGCACCGAAGCACCGACAGTGGCTGCCGATGCCTTTGAATTGCCAGAGACGCGCACCTGGTTCACCTTCCGCGGTTACGTCTCGGACTTCCCGTTCGATTTCGCCGCCAATGCCGTGGTCAGCACCGCGGCGACTATTCAGCGCTCTGGTGGTTCGGCCTGGATTCGTAAGACCACTGTTTAAGGGGCTCGAATGAAACTTACACTCGAAAGCTTGAAATCGGTCGGCGCCTTTACGGGCCGGCCGGTGGAGAAGGAAATCACCTGGATGCAGGGTGACGACGAGCTAAAGGCCACCGTATTTATCCGACCCCTCGGATACCAGGCTGCAATCAGCGACGTCACAGCCTTGAACGGAAAGCATGACAGCCTCGCCGGCCGAATCGCGGCCAGCGTGTGCGACGAAGAAGGCAGCCCAGTGTTTGCCGTAGGAGACATCACTGGTGCAGCAGATCCCGAACGCGGCGCTTTGGATGGGCGCCTGACCGTCGCATTGCTGGCCGCAATCTTCGAGGTGAACAACCTGGGAAAGACGAAGAGCTCTCCGGCCTTGAAGAGCTCTGGCACGAAATCGCCATCACGCTCGGTGCCACGGTCGCGGAAGCCCAAGAAAGAGTGAGCCTTCTTGAGTTCAACCGTTGGGCCGTATACCGCAGGGATCGCGGTTCGTTGAACATGGGCTTGCGGATTGAGCGAAGTGTCGCGCTGTTGTCGGCGATTTATGCCAACCGGCACAGCAAGGACGGCGGCTTCAAGATCACGGACTTTATCCCCCATGAGCGGGAGCGAGAGCTGGGCCTCGATGAAGCTATGGAGGTGTGGTTTTAACGTGTGCACCAAAACATTGATATCCTCAAGCCACTATTACGTGAGGGATAACCAATGTGGAAGGTGCTTGCAGTTGCGATACCAGTGCTTCTTATCGCCGGATGTGGAGAGCCGAAGCTGGATGGAAGCTCAGAGGCAGCAATGAAAAAGTCAGTTCAGGAAGTCTCTGAAAAGCTTCCGGCCGACAAAAGGAAGCAATTTGAGTCTGACGTTCAGCTGATCGCTTTGAGCAATGTGGATATGGCAAGCGTCTTACGAGGAGAGAAGAAATCAAATGACGTAACGTCTGATCTTCTTTCTAGCTTAAACGGTAAAACTGCTGCTGAGGTTTCGGCGACCGCTAGCGCTATCAGGGTCGAAAGGGAAGCTAAAGAAAAGAAGCAGGCGCTAATTGAGATTGATGAACTGATCAGCAAGAAGGCGAACTCAGAACAAGCAAAAAGCCAGCTCGCCAAGTTTACTGTATCAAAATCCAGGTTCTACCTACGAGAAGAGAAGTACTCTTCACAGCCTCAACCTGTAATCGAAATCACAGTTAAAAATGGAACTTCTACAGCTGTTTCACGCGCTTACTTCAAAGGGACGATTGCTTCTCCCGGAAGGTCAGTGCCTTGGCTTGTTGAAGATTTTAACTACGAAATCAGCGGTGGATTGGAGCCGGGTGAGGAGAATAGTTGGAGTCTTCTGCCAAACAGGTTCAATGATTGGGGCAAGGTAGATCCACCTAGCGATGCCGTGTTTACTGTTGAGGTGGTAAACCTTGATGGTCCAGATAAAAAGTCGATGTTCGACTCCGTCTTATTTACGGATTCAAATCAGAAACGATTGGATCTGTTAAGAAGTCGATATCAATAATCCCATGAAAGACCCGCTCCGGCGGGTTTTTTTATGCTCGAGGAAACTACATGGCCAGCAGATCACTGGGAACACTGACGCTGGACCTGGTCGCTAAGATTGGCGCTTTCACAGGTCCTCTCGACAAAGCAAGCCAAGAGGCAAAAAAACGGAATGCGGAAATAGGCAAATCGTTCGATAACCTCGCGAAAGGTGTTGGTGCTGCTATTGGCAGCATCCCGGCAGTTCTCACTGCTCTGGTAGTGCATTCAGCAAGTGTTGCCAAAGAGATATCCAACCAGGCGGCACTTGCCGGGCTCGGAACCACTGAATTTCAGAAATACGCTGCTGGCGCCCGGAGCGTTGGCGTTGAGCAAGACAAACTGTCGGACATCTTCAAAGACACAAACGACAAGATGGGGGACTTTGCGAGCACTGGCGGCGGTGAACTGAAGGACTTTTTTGAGAACATTGCACCTAAAGTTGGTGTAACTGCCGAAAGTTTTAAAAAGCTGAACAGCAAAGAAGCATTGGCGCTGTACGTCACAAGCCTCGAAAAGGCGAACGTCAACCAGAAAGAAATGACGTTCTATATGGAAGCCATTGCCAATGACTCGACCGCCCTTGTTCCATTACTTCGTAATAGCGGCAAGGCGTTTGACGAGCTCGGCCAGGCCGCATTAGACGCTGGCGTAGTAATGGATGAAAAAACCATCGCCGCCGCAAAGCAGTTCGGCATTGAGATGCAAGGTCTTGGCCAGTACATCACGTCCGGCAAGACCATGCTTGCCGCTGAGTTTCTGCCGGTACTTGCTCAGTTTTCAAAAGACGTAAATCAATCGGCAAAGGACGCCGGCGGTTTGAGCGGTGCCGTAGGCGATCTGGGTAACAAGTTGGTAGAAACCTCAGCGTTTGTAGTAAACGCAGGGGATGGCGTTGTTCGCGTGTTTGAAATCCTCGGGAACACTCTTGTAGGACTCTACGCGACTGCCGTAGCTCATATGTCTTCGCTTATGAGCAGCCTGGCTTCAGGCCTCTCCAGCATAACTATTGGTGAAACAGCTGACCAATTCATTGCAGACAGCGCACGCCTTCGAGATGAAGCGTCGATAAACTTCAGCATCGCCGCACAAGCGGCCGCGAGCATCGATGAAAGCCTTACTGCTCCGCTCGCGGGTGATAAGTTTAAGGACTATGTCCAGAACGCCAAAAAAGCGGCTGCCGAGGTTGCTGCGACAACGAGTTCCATTGCGCCAGGAGCCGGTAGCGGCATTGACCCCAAAGCCCTTGAAAAGGCGAAGAAGGCAGCGCAAGAAGCCGAAAGCGCTGCCAAAAAGTTAAACGACACATTCAGTAGCGCCGAAACGGACCTTCAGCGGCAGATCGCCCTGATCAACACCTCTACCGATGCCCAGAAAAAAGCTACTGAAATCGACAAGCTCCGGTTTGAGATTGCGTCAGGAAAGCTGGTTGGAATCAATGCTCAGCAACAAAAGCGTTTGGAGAGTCTCGCGGCAGAACTTGATGTTCTGGAAAAGCTCAAGCTTGCGAACGAGGAGGAGGCCAAGTCATCCACGTACCTCGCCAATCTGAAGGCGGCCAACGCCACTACCAAATCCGGATTTGATAGTGAATTGGCTGGCGCCGGCATGGGTGATAAAGCCCGTGAACGGCTTCAGCAAGACCTGGCCATCCAGCAAGATTTCAACGCGCAGATGGCCGATCTGCAAAAGCAATTCAATGCTGGCGATATCAGCGCGAGCCTGTACGAAACGGAAACAGGGATGCTCAAGGACGCTCTTTCAGAGCGCCTGGAGTTGCAGCAGGAGTATTACGCAAACATCGATATTGCCCAGTCCAACTGGATGGATGGGGTGAGCGATGCCTGGCAAAACTATGTTGATGAGGCTCAGGACTACACCTCACAGGCTGCCGATGTAACGGCTTCCATTCTGGATGATGCCACTGACGGGCTCGGCAACTTTCTGGCTGATGTAGCAAGTGGTGCAGAGGATGCGGGCGATGCGCTCGGGGACCTGGTAGCGAACTTCGCCAAGTCAACGCTCAACGCGCTAACGGACATGGCGGCCCAGTGGCTGATCTATCAAGGTGTGCAGCTGCTGGTGGGCAAGGCCACTCAAGCGAGTGCAGTACCGGCATTGGTTGCCAACGCACAGGCAACCGCCTTTCAAGCCAGCCTCGCGGCGTTCGCCTCGACGGCTGCGATTCCTATCATTGGTCCCGCTGCGGCTCCAGCAGCTGCTGCCGCTGCTGCTGCAGCCACGGCGCCCATGGTTGCGGGTGTCGCAAGTGCGGCACTGGCTGGCATGGCGCACGACGGCATCGACGCGGTTCCGGAGACGGGCACCTGGCTATTGCAGAAGGGTGAGCGGGTAACGACTGCCGAAACTAGTGCCAAGTTGGATCGTACGCTCGATCGAATGAACGCCCCGTCCACAGGTGGAGGGGGTGCCTCGATCAGTATCAGCGCTCCGATCACCGTCCAAGCCCAGAGCGGCGTGAGTGATCAACAGGCTCAGCAGCAGGGAGAAGCAATGAGCAAGGCGTTCACAGCTGACGTGATCCGGATCATCACTCGGGAAACCCAGCAGGGCGGTGTGCTCTGGAGGCGCGTGTAATGGCTGAGACTTTTGGATATTGCACGCGCATTGGTGCCAACGGCGATGTCAGCCAGCGCACTTGGGAAAACGACTTTGGAGACGGATACACCCAGGCTGGCGGGGTAGGCATCAACACCAAGTCGCAGTCTTGGGATATCAGTGTTGTCGGCCAAATGATCCCTGGGGATGACCTGAAGAGCGTTCGAGATTTTCTCGATCGTCACGAGGGATACAAGTCATTCCTCTGGACACCGCCGGGAGGAACCCAAGGCCGATACAGCGCAAACGGCTACAAGCTAAATGCGCAGGGGGCGGGGCTGTTCACCCTCAGCGCCACCTTCAAACAAGTATTCCGACCCTGATATTTTACAACTGCTGAGCCCCGCCAAGCGCGGGGTTTGTCGTTTTTGGAGCCTTATGAATTACAACGCAGACATCCAAAAACTTGAGCCGGGTAACCAGATACGCCTATTCGAGCTCGACGCTACGCGACTTGGCGCGAATCTGTGGCGTTTCCACGGTCACGCGCAGGAAGGCGACATCATCTGGCAGGGCCAGCTGTATTCCCCGCTTCAGATCACCGCCAAGGGTTTTGATATCCGCGGTGATGGCCGGCCAGCTTCGCCCACCTTGCAGGTGGCCAACGAACTGGGCGGTGTGCGTGGAGCCCTGACGGCGCTGTGCTTGCAGTTCCGGGACCTGGCTGGCGCCAAGGTCCGCGTCATCGAAACGTTCCGCCACTTCCTGGATGCAGCCAACTTCCCTGACGGCAACCCCACTGCCAGCAACCAGAGCAAGATCAACCTCTGGTACATCGAGCAGAAGACTTCCGAAACATTTGAGTCGCTGACCTTTGACCTTTCTGGCCCTACGGACATGGAAGGGCAGATGTTGCCCTCGCAGCAGATCACCAAGCTCTGCCGCTGGGCTTGCCGGGGCGGCTATCGGGGCGAGGCGTGTGCGTACATAGGCGCCGCAATGTTCACGAAAAAGAATGAGCCCACGGACAACCCTGCACTTGATCGCTGTGGCGGTTGGTGGAGCAGCTGCAAGCTTCGCGGCAATACCCGTCGATTTGGCGGATCCATGGGCGCGAGCCTGATCGCATCTTCGAGGTAATCATGCGGATCAATCAAAAATTGCAGGCAGAGATCCGTGCTCACGCCGAGCGTGATTACCCCGCCGAGGCGTGCGGTGTTTTGGTCAGCACTGAATCTGGCCGCGTTTATGTCCCTTGCGGCAACAAAGCGAAGTCCGCCCGGGAGAATTTTCAGATCGATGAGCGCGACTTGGCCGCCGCCGAGGATCTCGGGGCCGTCGTCGCAATCATCCACAGCCATCCGGACAAAGCGCCGGCGCCGAGCATGGCTGATCGCGTCAGCTGCGAATTGCATGAGCTTCCCTGGGGAATCGTGGGTTGGCCTGGCGGTGAGTTCGAGTGGTTCAATCCGACAGGGTTTCAGGCACCTCTGCTGGCGCGCGACTTCTCCCATGGCCTGCTGGATTGCTGGGCTGCGTGCCGCGACTGGTACGCCCGAGAGGCTGGTCTGCAGCTGCCTAACTTTGAGCGTCATGACCTGTGGTGGGAGGACGAGCGCGGTCCAAGCCTGTATGAAGACAACTTCAAGGCCACGGGTTTCTACCAGGTTGAAACTGCCCAGCGCGGAGACATGTTGGTTCTGCAAATTCCAACACCCGGGCGCCCATGTTTCCACCCCAACCACGCCGCGATCTATTTGGGAGACGAGCCCGCGTTTGTCAGCGAGCCAGCAGCAAGGCTTGGCGGCTCAGGTCCCTTCATCTACCACCACATGGCAGGTCGCCTGGCCGGGCGTGAAATCTTCGGCTGGTCGCAGGCCAACCGGGTGAAATTGATACTGAGGCATAAGGACTACCGCCCATGACAATGACGACCATCAAGCTGGGCGGGGTGCTGGGCAAGCGCTTTGGCCGCGAGTACTTGCTCGACCTGTATGGCTTTCGTGATGCCATGAGCGCGCTGTGCAACATGAAGCCGGGCTTCGAGCAATTCCTGCGTAGCGCCGAAGAACGTGGACTGGTGTTCGCGGTGTTCATTGACGAACGAAACGTCGGCGAAGAGGAACTCGATCTCAAGTCGGCAGAGCCAAGTGCGATCCGCATCATGCCGATCATTCAAGGAAGCAAGCAGGCTGGCATGTTTCAGACCCTGCTTGGCGTAGCCTTGGTAGTCGCCGGACTGTTCACTGGTGGCACCACGTCTACGCTGGGCATGGGCCTGCTGGCCGCCGGCGCTGCTGTTGGCTTGGGCGGTGTGGTGCAAATGCTGTCTCCGACGACCAAGGCCAACACCAGCGACAAAAATGAGGACGGCAACAACCCGAGCTATGGCTTCGGCAGCGCCGTCACGACCATCGCCCAGGGCAACCCCTACCCACTGCTCTACGGCGAGCGGGAGATCGGCGGGGCCGTAGAGTCTGGTGGCATCTACACGCAAGACAACATCTGATCCCTCGGTAACACCCACAACCCGCTTCGGCGGGTTTTTGCATTTATGGAGATCCCTGAATGGGCGCAGTAGCGAAGAAACGCCAGTCGGTGATGGGCGCAAAGGGCGGCCAGGCAAAGCAGAAACAGCCGAGCATCGCTACCAACAGCGTCCCTTCGATCGCCACTGCTCGCATCGTTTACCTTTGGAGCTGGGGGCCGATCGTCGGTCCTGTGAATGGCCTGCAGTCCGTGCGATTGGATGGCACGCCTATTCAGGCTGCGGACGGGACCATCAACTATCCAGGCGTGAAGTGGCAGTTCCGCTCGGGCGAACTCAATCAAGCGCGCCTTGCGGGCGTGTCCGAGTCGAGCAACGAAATTGCCGTGGGCCAAGAGCTGCTGACCACGGCGCCTTGGCTGCACACGATCAACAACGCAATGATCGATGCAGTGCGTCTTCGCTTCAGTTGGCCGCAGCTTCAGAGCCAGGACTCGAGCGGCAACATCAATGGCGTGCGCATCGATTATGCCGTTGACATCTCCACCGACAACGGCCCCTATGTCCAGGTCCTGACCTCGTTTGTCGATCGGAAAAACATCACCAAGTACGAGCGGTCGCACCGCCTTGAGTTGCCAGAGGGCGCTAGCTGGACGATCCGAGCCCGACGCCTTACACCGGAAGCGAACAGCTCGCTTGTGCAGGATGGCATGGTCGTGGAGGCCGTTGCCGAGGTTGTTGACAGCGACCAGGAATACCCGCTGACGTCGGTTGGCTGCATTGAATACGACGCCCAGCAGTTCGGCGGCGATATCGCCAAAATTGCGGTATTGATGCGCGGTCGCATCGTGCGCGTTCCGACCAACTACAACCCTGAAGCCCGAACCTATGCCACCGGCGGCGCCGGCACCAGCAATGGCGTTTGGGACGGAACGTTCAAAGAGGCATATACGAACAACCCGGCCTGGGTCTTTTATGACCTGGTGCTGCACCCGTACTACGGGCTCGGTGAGCGAATTGACGCAACGATGGTGGATCGCTGGTCGCTGTACCGGATCGCTCAGTATTGCGACCAGATGGTGCCGGACGGTAAAGGCGGGCAGGAACCGCGCTTTACCTGCAACCTGTACTTTCAGAAGCAGGCCGAAGCCTACGCGGTGTTGCAGGACCTGGCCTCGATCTTCCACGGCATGGCCTATTGGGACGGTAGTCAAGTCGTCGTCAACGCCGATATGCCCGGCGACCCGGTGTTCAGCTACAGCCCGGCACAGATCCTCAACAACGGTGCCATCCAGTACGACGGCACGCGCTGGCGCGATCGGCACACCAACGCCATGGTTTCTTGGGACAACCCCGGCCAAGGCTTTGAAACTGACAAAGAGCCGGTATTCGACGACGAAGCGCTGAGCGAACTGGGCTCAGTGCGAGAGCTTGCCGTCGATGCTTTTGGGTGTACCTCGCTGGGGCAGGCCCAGCGCGCTGGCCAGTGGGCGCTGTTGACCGAGCAACTGCAAACCCGGGGCGGTACATTCCGTGTCGGGTTGGACGGACACATCCCCAAGCCGGGCCAGGTGATCGCTGTAGGCGACCCAATGCTGGCCGGCCGCGCGAATGGCGGGCGGATTTCATCGGTGAACGGCCGAGTGATTATGCTGGATCGTGATCTAGAGATTCCCACCGGAGCTCGCCTGCTGCTGAACCTGCCAAGCGGGAAATCCGAAGGGCGCGTCATCAAGTCGTTTGTCGGGCGGGCTGTCACGGTCATGGCTGATTACAGCGAAGTGCCCGAGGCGGAGTGTGGCTGGGTGATCGACTTCGACGACCTGAAGGTGATGCAGTTTTATGTGCGCAACGTCACGCGCCCGGAGTGGCATCAGTTCCAGATCGAGGCTATCCAGCACGAACCGAGCAAGTTCGATGCAATCGACTTCGGCGCTGTTGTAGATACGCGTCCGATCAGTGGGATTCCGATCGGGACACAAGAGGCGCCGGCGCGGGTGCTGCTCAGTCAGCACGTCGTGATTGAGCAAGGCATTGCCGTCACCAACATGACTATTGCCTGGGACGCCGCTCCAGGTGCTGTCGGGTATGACGTCGAATGGCGCTGGGGCGCGCGGGAGTGGATCAAGGTTCCGCGCACGGGCGAGTTGGCCGTGGATGTACGAGGGATTTACTCCGGCCAATACTTGGCTAGGGTGCGGGCGGTCAGTGCGATGAATGTTTCATCCATCCCAACCAACTCTGTGCTGACCGACTTGCTCGGCAAAACCGGCCTTCCACCATCTGTTACTCACCTCATCGCCACACCGCTGTTGTTCGGCATCAATCTCAAGTGGGGCTTCCCGGCTGGTGCCGAGGATACCCAGCGCACGGAGATCTGGTACGGGGCATCGACTAGTCTGGAGGCGGCCACCAAGCTGGCAGATCTGGCCTATCCGCAGAAAGAGTACTCAATGCAAGGCCTTCGTGCCGGCGTGACGTTCTTCTTCTGGGCGCGGTTGGTTGACCGTACCGGCAACATTGGTCCGTTCTATCCAATCGGGCTTGGGGTCATGGGCCAGTCGAGCTCTGACGCCTCGGCCATCTTGGAAATGATCGCCGGCCAGATCACCGAGACGGAAGTTGGCCAGGACCTGCTGGATGAGATCAACAAAATCCCCGGCCTTCAGGACCAGATTGACGCGCTGGATGGCCTAGCCGCCTACAAACCGGATCAGGTCTACGAGAAAGACCAGATGGTTGTGGCGGACGGACACATCTTTCAGGCCAAAGGCGAGGTGCCAATCAACACCCCGCCGCCTAATGCGACCTACTGGCTGGATGTCGGTGAGTCAATCGAGACGGCGAACGGGCTGGCGCAACAGGTGGCCTTCAACACTCAGGACATAACCGAGCTCGACGGGGTCGTCACCGCCCAGGCAACTGCTTTCCAAGCACTACGGGCATCGTCGCGAGACGACAGCGGGGAAGGGGATCTGGCCGACGCACTGAAAGGTTGGACCAGTACCGCGGCTATCGCTTCGGAATCCAAGGTGCGCAGTTCCGAAAACGAGGCGTTCGCGCAGCGGATCACCACCTTCGACGTCGCCATCGGCGAGAACGCGGCCAACATCACCGAACTGGAACAAGTGGTCGCCACCAATCAGTCGGCAACGGCCACCAAGATCGATCAGCTGAATGTGTCGGTCGGGCAAAACGCGGCCGCCATTCAGCAGACGTCGACGGCCTACGCCGACACTGCCGGCAAGTTGACCACCATGTGGTCGGTGAAGATGCAGGTCGCGGCTGACGGCAAGTACATCGCCGCCGGCATTGGCTTGGGCATCGAGAACACCGGTGCCGGACTGCAAAGCCAGTTCTTGGTCAGCGCGGATCGGTTCGCCATCGTCAACAGCATGGCCGGCGGTGCCATCTCGGTTCCGTTTGCGGTGCAGGGTGGCCAGGTGTTCATCAACTCGGCTTTCATCGCGGACGGCACCATCACCAACGCCAAGATCGGCAGCTACATCAGTTCCACGAACTACATCGCCGGGCAGCAGGGTTGGATTCTCAATAAGGATGGAACGCTGGAGATCAATGGCGTCGTCCCAGGGCAGGGCCGATTGGTGATCAATTCGCTGAACGTTTCCGTCTACGACGCTAACAGCGTACTTCGCGTACGTCTCGGTTACTTGGGGTAAAACATGGCATATGGAATGCGCGTTTTTGATGAGAGTGGAATGCTCTCTATGGATACCAATTCATTTACGTACCAGGTGATCTGGCAGGGCGTGATCGACTTCAGTGGAGCTACGCCCAGCTACACGATCAGCATCCCCGGCTTCAATCCATCCACCTGCGTTTTCATGATAATCCCAACCAGGGCGCAGGATGTGCAGCTGGCGGAGGACGACGGCCTGGGCAACACCAAGTCTTACCCTTACGTCACCACCTCAGCGGGGCAGGTAACTGTCGCAGCCAAGAACCCTTCGGCTGGCCCCTCTGTCGGTCAAACAAGGATTGTCGCCAAGGGCTACGCGGTGAGGTTCAACGTATGAGTTTCGGTTTTCAAAGCATAAACAATGGCGCGTTTGTTCAGATCGACGCCGAGGCCCCCCGGCTTTGCATGCTGACCAAGGGATCTTACTCGGGCAGCGGTACAGCATCAGCCGTGTTCGCGCGCGCGATAACCAGCGCCGATCCGCCGCTGGTGTTTGTGCGGCCCACACAATCTGGCTCAATTCAGGTGCCTATATCGGTCTGGTTCACCGGAGGCCCAGGCAACTGGACGGGGTTCGCCATGAAGGCATCGGTCGTCTACGGGACACTGGGCGGGACTTACTTCGTAGCCGCCTGGACATCCATGGGCACCGCTGCGTATGGATTGCGGCTTTGGGATCAGAACGCCGCTCTGGTCTATGACAGTGGAGCACCCGCCGTCGTCGTGACCTCCGCCGCGGGAAACTGGACTTACCTCGGTTCCGAGGAATTGAGTGTAGGTCGGCGATACCTGTGGGGGATCAGCAAGCTCCTCGGCGCGGGCGAGCACATTTCCCTCAACCCGTTCGCCCTGAATTGTCACAACGCCTCATCAGGGGGCGGCTGTGCGTTGGGCGTCGATTACGCCAATAGCCGAATCATTATGTACAGCCTCGCGACAAACGCCTGGACTGACCAAGGTCACCGTCCATTCCTCTGCGCCAAATTGCTGGCCTGATCCTTCCATTTCTGGAGATATTCAATGCCCTGGTACAAATCAGGAACGGTCTCTGTCACCCAAAATTCCAATGCTGTGATTGGTGCCGGAACTGCGTTTATTGCCAATGGCCGCGCGGGCGATGGTTTTCGCGGGCCCGACGGTGGATGGTACGAAGTAACCAACATTGCGAGTGATACCGCGATGTCGATCTCGCCGAACTACCAGGGCGCAACTAACGCCGCCGGCGGTTATGCGCTTGCACCCCTGCAGGGCTACGTCAAGGAATCGGCCGATGCGCTGCGGGCGCTGGTCAACACCTACGGCACGAAGTTGGCGGCACTTGGTACAACAGGCAACTTTGATGTCCTGCCTGTGAATAAAGGTGGTACTGGGGGTACAACGGACGCAACGGCTAGAGCCGGTATTGTCGCTGCAAAGTCTGGTGTGAACGCTGACATTACATCCCTCACAGGGATGACGACCGCTCTTAGTATTAGTCAAGGTGGGACTGGTGGTGCAACTCAAGCCTTGGCTCGTACAGGTTTAGGTCTTGGTAGCGCAGCAGTCGCCCCTATCATAGGAACTGTCTCGCAAGCAGGAGGTGTGCCTACTGGTGCTATTATTGAAAGTGGTACGAATGCAAACGGTTCCTACACAAAATGGGCGGACGGCACAATGATTTGTCGTCGTTTTATTAACCTTGGGACTAACTCCGTAACAGTTCCGGCTGGAGCACTATTCATCAGTGTTGACCCTGTTCCCCGTCTCAATTGGGCTGTAGCATTCGTTGGCACCCTTCCCAGCGTTTCACAAGTAACAGCCTCATCTAGTGGTGCCGGTTGGAACTCACAAGGTGCTGCCCCAACTCTAACGCAAACACCTCTGATTTATCTCCTAGAGACGAATTCAGCAAATCGAACAGTAACACTCGATCTTATTGCTATTGGTCGTTGGTTTTAATCCATGAGGCTCTAATCGCATGAAAATTATATTAAGCCCGCAACGTCGCGACGATACGCTTTCAGTGATCAAGCGGGGCGAAGTTTTGATTGTCAGCGGAGAGGAATTCGATCTGTCGTTGGTTAATGAAGGCGACACTCTTCCTCACGAAGCCATTTCTTCGGAGTGGTTTTCGGGAAACGTCGAACGCATCAATGGCGAGCTGACGGTGGCGTTGTGCCTGCCGAACCCGTGGAATTTCAGCCCTGAGCAAGCATTCCCAGCTCCGCTGGAAAACGTAACGGACGGCCCAGTTGCATTTCCGCTCCCGCTTCCACCCGAAGTAGAGGCAATGTCCGAGGAAATTCAATGAATATCGACTGGTCCCAACTCATCACCAAAGCCATGAAAGAGGCCGCTGCCCAAGCCGTGCAACTGGCCGCTGCAAAAACAGAATTGGCCGCGAGAAACTCCAAGGCTTTGGCACAAATTGCCCGCATTCAGGAGCGCATCGATACGATCGGCTTCGGTATCGACATCGGCGAAGCGACCGAAGCGGACGAAGCGGAGCAGGCCGCACTGCTGATCAATCTCAAGGCATGGAAAAAATACAAATTCGATCTTGGAAAAGTAACAACCCAGCCGACCTGGTACGCCGCGCCGGTTTGGCCTGTTGAGCCGGTAGTGCCAGTGATCATTGCTGACCCGGAAGCCCGGTCGATCGACCTAATGTAGAGCGAAACAGCAGCACAGAGCACCCGCCATCGAGCGGGATTTTTTTTGCCTGGAGAAAAGTGATGCCAGTTACCGAGAAAGACCGCGACATCCTCTCGCGCACGCTGTGGGGCGAGGCTCGTGGCGAAAGCCTGGCCGGTCAAATTGCCGTGGCCTGGACGATTCGTAACCGTGTGAACGACGGCAAGACCAAGTCGTGGTGGGGCGAGGGCTATGCCGGTGTCTGCCAGGCGCCGTATCAGTTCAGCTGCTGGAATAAAAGCGACCCGAACTATCCGTCCTTGAGCGGCGCCAAGGCGATCCCGTTTCGTGAATTGGCTCAAGCGCGGATTGCTGCTGACCAGGTGATCGACGGCAAGGTGCCTGATCCCACCGGCGGCGCCACGCACTATTACGCGATCGCCATGAAGAAGGCTCCGGGCTGGGCGGCAAAGGCGAAGCAGACGCTGAAGCTCGGCGGTCATGTTTTTTTCAAGGGCGTACAGTGAGCTAAGGGCTACTTCTTTCTGAGTGCTTCCTGTAATTGCCGCTGCAGGACTCATTTTGTGATTTAACCAACTTCAAGCTACTGATCTCGCTCAGTTGCTCCGATGTCTGGGTTTGCAGGTTTGCCATCCAAATGTTCTTACGCTGGATTTCGGAGGACAGCTGGTCGTTCATGGCAATGAGTCCGGTAATGTTTTCCTTCGCCGCACGCAGTTCCAGCTTCAGCTCCTGAATGTCCTCCTCGAGCATGCTCGCGTAATGCTTGATGGTTTCCAATGCGGTTGGGCAGCCCAGCCAGTCGCTGGTGTCTTCGATTTCGAGGGGGTCCACACTCATGCCTTATTTGTACTGTTTGGATATACAGTAATCGAGGCGCAGAATTCGAGCGAGGGTGAGGCGACGAGCAGTAGATTTTTGGGTTTGTGTTCGGTCGGCAGGACGCCAGGGGTGGGGTGAAACACTGTCTAAAACTACCTCGACCTTTCTCGGTTTCATTGGTCCGAAAGGCGCTAAAGTCGGGCAAGGGTTTTAGACAGTCGCCAATGCATACCTTTGAAATACAAGGCCTGTAAGCCGATCCCGTTAGTACTGCTGCATCATTGGCGCATTTCGAGAGGTCGAGATTCGCTCATCAATGAGGTTTGCGTCGACGAGAGCTTTGCTTCATTCCGATCAGCTATCGGGTTCTCAAGCGCGCGCCGCTCGCGAGCGCGGAAAGTTTTTACTACGGGGATGCCGAAAACGAGGCTTAGAGGCCAGAGCATCAGAGCGTTGAAAATAAAAATGCCGCACGTCAATCGATCTAATTGACTAAGGCCAAGTACTTTCAATGCGCAATTGAAGACAACATTTTGAGCGATTGGCGTTCGATTGCATTCAGTCCAATTTAAGCGAGCTTGATTGAGCTGGATGCATAAGCCTATAAACAGCAGGAATGCCCAAGCTGCTACCAAGCCTAGGCCAATCGACAATATGATTTTGATGATATCCATTCCAAGCCAAATCCGTGAGGGGTGGTAAGAGCCGAGCATAGATTCTGATTGTGAAAATTGGAATCATTGGAAAAAAATATAATGGTCTTTTGATTTCGACGGTGGTCATTCCGGCGTCATCAGCACCGCCAGCGTCATCTTGATGAATTCCTCATTCTGGCCGATCACACCCAAGGCGCCGCGAACATTGTTGCCCGCGGTTGTTGAGCCCTGGCTTTCTACCAACAAGGTCAGTTCCATGATGGCTGCCTCAAGGGCGAGTTGGTTTTCATTGATCTTGTGAAGAAGGGAAGGGAGCAGGTCTGAGTCGGGCATCACGATTTCCTCCGTGAAAGAGGGGAGGGTAGCTGTGGTGACAATGAATTTCCTCATGGCTCTCACAAATCAATCAATCCTAAGCATCTTCGCGAGCAATGGGTGGTTAGTGCCCATCACCGCCGAGTGTACGTCCACGAACTAAATTCCTCAGGGTAATCTCTCCGGTAATTTCGCCTTCTTCAATCCATATTTTTTACCGCTCCAGACTTGCTCTATTGCTGTCATAACGCAGCTCCCCAGCCTCCATGAGCCTCCCCAGTTTTACTGTGATTTTGGCTAGGATTTTCAAAGCCCGAGCCTTTTTCGATCAGCCTCTATTCTTTCAATCAGACTCCGACCTAAGGTTCTTCCTCTCCCAAGCTTCTCGGGTTCACGGTAGTACGCGTTGGGCTCGACGTAGTAGCTCCGGCCGTGCTTGATTGGTGCAGGGGTGATTCTTCCTTCGCGGGCCCATTTGCGGAGAGTATTGGGGCTAGGAGGGGTCCTAAAGTGGTCAGAAGCCCACTCTGCGAGGGTCAGTTTGCTCATGATCTCATCCGTGGTTGGGGCTTGTACTGGCTATTATTTCAGGCGGAGCGCAGGGCTTTTCTTCTTTGCGGTCTGGCCGGCAAGACGGTTGATAACAGTCTGGCGTAGCGCTTTGGGATGACCATCACCGCCGACTGCAAGGCCGATTTGCTGTACCTGGAACCACTTGATTTGAGCGCTTGGCTTCTTATAGCCAGTGAGCTCTGCTACTTCCTCTTTGGTCAAAAACATAATTTGGCCTCGCAAATTTTTTCGGATTCGGCTCTTTTCGCGGTGCGAGTAAATTTGAAGGAATAGTTTCACACGAGCAACATGATGGGTTTCGCTTGGGTGGTCGTCGCGTTCCGCGGGCGTCTTAGATTAGTCGCGTTGGGTTTTAAAGTATCCGTAACAGGTGTGTAAGCGGGCCAATAAGCATCTAAAAATGCCTCATATCGCTTCACGCTATACAGAATTGATCCGTCGACTTTTGACCACACGCCTTCTGGCAATACGGCTCTGGCGCGTTTCCCTTGCAAGGCTCGCCTGGTTGTACCCAAGATATCGGCCATAATGGACTCAGACACCTTGTCCCAGTTTTCCTTTACATCGACCAGCCCACAACCCTGCGCTTCTGGCTCTTCATTATCGGAGCTGCCGCCATCGATTTTGTCTAACAGTGATTGCTTGGGGACTTTGGGGTGCCCGTCTCCCCCGAGAATAAACGGTATTGCATTGGATCGAAGCCAGCGCGCTTGAATTGCTGGCCGTTCGTGACCAGTTAGGTCGACCACTTCGTCCTTCGTTAAGAACACTGCCATCCCCCAGATCATGCGTGCCTATCTAATTCAATACGAGCCCTGCCCGATTTTGACGTGCCCTCCGAGTCGATTCCGCTCGAGGGAGTCTAGAAGGTTAGCAGGAAGTTGCCTGACAAAGAGCGTCATAGGGACGCATTGAATGCAGAGTGGTCATACACGCAGCCACTTTGCCAACCCTCTGATCGGGTGAGGGGCGTCAGGCGGGCGCTGAAGCTCGGCCACCATATTTTCTTCAAAAATTTGCCATGACAGCCTTTCGCAGAGTGTCATCCGTGCTGGTCACCACAGATGAGGGGAGTCTCTGGTTTGAATGCCCGGGCTGCGAAATGGTGCATCGAGTCATGCACGGCGATGTGCCCGAACCGCGCTGGGGCTGAAATGGCGATGTTGAGAAGCCAACCTTCACGCCTTCGGTGCTGGTGCGGTATTGCTGGGCTGATGGTGATTGTGTCTGCCATTCGTTCGTGATCGATGGCTGCATTCAATTTCTCGGCGACTGTACCCATGAGCTGGCAAGTCAGACTGTGGACTTGCCGGAATGGAGCGACGAATAGAAAGTTTTGGGATTGATGTTCAATCGGCAGGACGCATGGGGAGGCCAACTTGCGATTTTGCGCAATGTGAGGGTTTGACTCGGCACGACGCCGTGGGAGCAATGCGCCATTCGCGGTGTATTATTCTTCCTTCATTTGAATCCTAGGAGCCGTGATGCAACATCTGTCCGATGCAACAGTTCGCGAAATCATTATTTTGTCGGAAGCGCGACTAGCGGCGATCCCTCAGGATCAAACCCGAGATCAAATATTGGAAAGCATCCTCAAAGACCCTACCCCAGAAGAAAAGGTGCTCCGGGATTCGCTCAATAGGCTCAGTCATACCCAAGCCCTAGAACTGGTGGCGATGATGTATGCCGGTCGATATGCGGTCGAAAACGAACCATATGAAAGCGACCAGGATGATGACGAGGGCGTGGAGCAACAGCTCCCTATAGAAAAGTTCGAGGATGTTTACAAGGATCATCTCCGCAACTTTCAGCATGACGATGCCGCTACTTTGATCAGCATGTGTGAGCAGAAAACCAACGTGCTACACAGGTATCTCAAGGCTGCTTTGGGTCGCCGCTAACGGACGCGATTTCGAACAGGAAATAATTAAAAATCCGGTAAATGCTCGTACCACTTTTTGTACCATTCCTGCGTTTTTTAGGGGGATTTAGGGGGGGGAATACCCCCTGAAGCCCTTTAAAACCCCCGGACCAAAAACGCCAGCTAATCCGCACATAAAGTCCTTACCGGTTTTTCCGTTGGGGAGGGTTTATCGATACCCGGCCAAAACGGCGGGTACTCAGAAACTGACCCGCCTCGGTTGTGGGAGTTTTAGAACGATAAGTTATAAGCAGGGATTGCCGGACGAATGGCAGGCACGGCAGAAATGGCTTTGCCCGTGGCGGTAATTATTGATGGGATGCATAGAAGTAGCTGCTTGGATGCGCTGCAATTCAACCCGGTATTCGAATTATCAATTGCCTGACGGGCTTCCTAAACTGGTCGTCTCATAACGCAATAAGGATATTGCTCATGCCGGCTACGACTTCCACAACCGCCCCCGTGGCGGTGCCAATGACATCGGCACAACGTCTCGAAGCGTTGTTGGAACACACAGGCGATCTGGACAAGGCGCAAGTGCTGCAAGCATCTATTCCGCAATGGTTGGCGACTGCAGATCTGAACGTGGTGCAGGCTTTGAAGATTTCGTTCGAGCAGTCTTTTGCTGCCCAGGGCAAGGTCACAGAGGCGCTTAAAAAGCTCAAGCCGTTGGACGCGTTCTGCAAAGAGCAACTGACCGGGTTCCTCAAGGGTAAATGGACGAACGATTTCGACGTCGAGCGGGACACGCTGGACATCACAAAAAAAACCTACTCGTCAACAGGTGTGCTCCCAATCTTCGGTTCCGCGGAAGAAGAAGTTACCACCTCGCGGAGCCTGCTCCAGGCGGCCATGGAAAACTTCACCGCTGAGGAAGCGACGAGCGGCGGTATTCCGGCGGACTCGGTCATACGAATCAATGAACAGGCGCAATCAGGCGCTGAAATAACCCCTGAAAAATTCGCCAAACTCTGTCGTGAACTCGACCTGGGTGCCCGCTATCAGCGCCATATCGACGAGGCCCTGGCATTGCCGGCCAAACCCGCAATTGATGCGCCTGTCGATACTCGGGCCAGTGTCGCGGACATCCGGCGGTTGAAGGTGCTGGACATGCGAGTCGCCCTCCACGTGGCCTCCCTGAAAAAGAACATCACTCCCGCTGCTTACACGATGCTGCTGAGTGTGATCGATCAGGATCTCCCTGCGGCTCAAACCAAAGGCGCACTGTTTGATGGCGGGCCGGTGCAGTGGCAGGGCTTGATGATTCATGACACCTGCATCTGTGGGGCGCTGGTATTTACCAAAGCCTCCATCGATACCGCGCCGAAGGCCCGATGTGTGGTTTACATGCCGAACGAACCCCGGCGACCGCTGTATGAATACGACTCGCTGGATGAGTTCAAGGTCTACCTTACCCTCCATTTGCAAAGCAAAAACTACAGAAAGTCGTTCGCCGAGCAGTACCTGAACGGCCACGATAAAACCGGTTTTTTTACCCAGTTTGACAAGGACAAGTCCTCGGGCACGCTCGCTGCCGCTCCCGCCGACACTTGCCTTGCCGATTTTTTCTTCAGTACTTTTGTCAGCACGACTCAAAAAAACGCGCGAATGCTTGCCGTGCCGACTGAAGATGTCGATGAGCAACAACGAGAAAAAACCCTTCAGACATTGCTGGATGGCGGTCTTCTTTTATTGAACGCAGCTGCTTTTTTCGTACCCGTGGTTGGCCAATTGATGCTGGGAGCGGCTGTCGTCGACATCGTCAGCGAGGTGTATGAGGGTGTGGTTGACTGGTCGCACAGCGAGCGCGCCGAGGCGTTGTCCCACTTGCTGAGTGCTGTGGAAAACATCGCGCAGCTGGCTGCTTTTGCCATCGGCGGAAAAGTCGTCGCGACAGCTATCAGTAAGGGTGTGAAGGAGCAGGCGGCATTCTTCGACGGTTTTGAGGCCATCACTCGTGCTGATGGCAAAGCAAGACTATGGAAACCCGACTTCGAACCCTATAAACAGACCACGGCTCTGCCAGTTGACGTGCAACCTGATTCGCAAGGGCTTTACCGGCATGCCGGACAGACGTCGATCGTCATGGAAGGAGCGCCTTATCGAGCCACCCGCAACGCTGCGGGATCGGCATGGACCCTCAATCATCCTGTGCGCACTGACGCCTTCCAGCCTGCAGTGGAACGAAATGTGGAAGGTGGCTGGCGGCATGTTTATGAACACGCGCACGAATGGCGCGACGGTGCTTATGCATTGGGGCGAACGGACCCGCGTCTGGGCGATCTCGGCAGTGATCTGGAAGCGATTGCCGACATCACCGACATGACGCCTGGCAAGTTGCACCAGCTCCATGAAAGCCACCTCAAGTTACCGCAACGGCTGAACGACTGTGTCGAGCGCTTCAGGATTGACCGCCGCATTACCTCGATGGTCGCGGCAATGGAGCGGGGAGAGACCGCGAACAAGGACTTCATTCAGGAGCAACTGCATACACTGCCGAGGCTGCCCGGCTGGCCGGCGGAGCGCTTCATTGAAGTGCGCGACAAGGAGGACCTGGTCGTGTCCCGCTTCCCCGAGACAGGACCATACGATGATGACGTCAACAGCATGCACGTCCTTCAGTCGGATCTGGATTCGGGGAAACTGCTCGATACTGTCATCAGTGGCCTCTATCCGAAAGAAGTGGAGGGCATCATCGGTCGCACGACCACTGAATCGAAATCGCAGCTGTTGGCAAAGAGGATCGCGACACGCCTAAAAAGTCATCGCCAGCCGCTGTTTCAATGGCTCTATAAAACCTGGGACGGTACCGCCACCGGTAACGTGGCGATACTGCGCGAGCACGCCGCTGACCTTCCCACAAAGGTGTGTCAGGAACTGCTGGATAACGCCTCTGGTATAGATCGCAGCTTTCTGCGTGACCGCAAGATCCTCGGAGTGGATCTCGCCCGGCAGGTCAATGAGGCACAGGCGTTGATCAGGCAGGACCGTGCGCTCACCGGGTTGCATCTCCCGCAACTGGCCAATGCCGACACCGACAAGCTGACGATCGGGATGATGGATAGGGTGCAAGGCTGGGATAACAGCTGTCGACTTGAAGTGCGACAGGGTTCAGCGACCGGTACCTTGCTGGACAGCGTGGGCGAGGCAGATGCGCAGGCGCGCGGGGTAATCGTCAAGACGTCCAACGGCTATCAAGTCACCCAAACCAATGGCAATGTGTCTTCCACGCTGACGAGCGACACACTGCTTGAGTCGATACTGGATGCATTGTCTGCCGCCCAGCGCACCCGCATGGGATTCACTGGCACCGACAGGCTGGATGTTCCGACGCTACGGTCACGCTTGTCGAGGGCCGCCAGCGGCGATCCGGCACATGCTGGCCGGGTGCTACGGGGTGAGCGCAGTGAAACACCGAAGCACCTTTCTGCCTGTGTCCAGGCGGATCCCCCCACCGCGGGCTCTTATGCAAAGGGCTTGATTCGTAAAGTCAAAAAGCTCTATCCGTTGTTCACGGATGCTCAGGTTTCGTCGTTTCTCGACAACGCCGGCAGCACCCAGACGCAGCGGGTGAATCGAATCAAGGAGCTGCAACAGCAACTGAAAAACCTGCTCGGCGTGTTGTACACCTGGCGTGACGATGAAGTGCAAATGAAGAAGCTACCGGGGTCGCTCAACGATATCCGTGTCAGCCGTCGTCAGGTGGCCAATGCCATCGAAAAATGCTGGCGCCGGATAGCCTGGCAAAATCAGCCTTCTACTGCGCTCGCGCTGGAGCGCAACCCTGCAGGCCCGTTGCCAACGCTGACCGAACAGGATGTCGCCCATGTGCGCAGCCTTTCAATCAAGGACATGCAGGCGGGCGATGAACTGGCGTATTTCCTCAAACCGTTCAAACGGCTTGTCACTCTGGAACTGGACCGCAATCAACTCACACGATTGCCTGAAGTGTTGTCGCACATGCCTGACCTCCAGCACTTGAGGCTGGGGGGTAACCAGATAGCGCTGACCGAACACACCTTGCGTAAACTGGCCGACATGCGCAATTTGCGCACGTTGGGGCTCAGCGGCAATCGTTTGGGGGCCACGATTGATGTCAGCAAAATGCTGGATCTACAAGTACTGCTCCTGCGCGATACTCACGCGACGGAACTGCCTGTCGGGCTTTCCCGCTTGCCGTATCTGGACTTTGTGGACCTGCGGGGAAACCAGATTCGGGAGTTGCCTCAGTGGCTGTTCCAACTCCCTCAGCGATTCGCTCTGGCGATCAATCTGCGCCATAACCCCATATCCGCGGCGAGCCGTACAAGCCTGCAGACCTACCGAAACAGAACCGGCATCGGGTTGGGGCTACTGCAAAATGAAACCGCGGTGCTCAATGATCAAAGGGCTCGCGACCTGTGGATGCCCAAACCGGCTGAAGAGACCTATGCCGGTCGTAATCGTGCATGGCTGGCGCTGAAGAACGAACCCGGTTCGAAAGAGTTCTTTGAATTGCTGGCAGAAGTCGGGAACTCGGCGGATAGCCGCTTTGTGAACGAAGACATGACCCGGCGGGTCTGGAGTGTCATTGAGGCGACTCAGGCTGACTCGGCGTTATGCACTCAATTGCTGTCGATGGCAGTGAAAGCCAATTGCGCCGATGACGCGGCGGCGATCTTCAGCAATCTTGAGGTCGCCGTCGAGATCGACAGGGTGGTTCGACATTCCGCGAATGCCCATGATCAGGCTGCTCGGTTATTGAGACTCGGACGAAGCCTGTTCCGTCTGGATAGTCTTTCCAGAATGGCTCGGGAAAAGGCCAAGGCTGATCCTGCACTCGATGCAGTGGAAGTGGAGCTGGCTTATCGCACCGGCCTGGTCGACAGGCTCGAACTGGTCGGTCAGCCCAGGCATATGCGTTATGCATCGCTAAGTGGTGTAAAAGCCAATGATCTGGATGTTGCCTACAACAAGGTGATTACCGAAGAAATCTCATCCGAACTATCGACTTACATCTGTGGCCGCACATTCTGGAGCGACTTTTTGCGACAGCATCATGGCAAACAGTTCACCGACCTGACTGCCCCCTTTCACGTGCGGATGGAAACGGCCTTCGAAAACGAGGCGACGCTTGGCGCGGGCTATCGCCCACAGGTCGACGGCATCGCAGCTGAGTTGAAGAAGGCCGAGACTGCTTTGTTAAAGAGTCTGACCGAGGCGGCCATTAAGGCTGATGAGTCAAGGACTTGCTTTGCACTGGATTGAACGCCTCAAGCCTTGCCTCGAATCAGTCGCCGCAAGGCAAAGCGATTTGGATGACAGGCCTCGGCCACGGATCTGGGCAACGGCAGCGGTTCGTTGTCGAGCCAGGCTGCCAGCAACTCGCCAGACAACGGCGCGGTGATCAGTCCTCGCGAACCGTGGCCGCTGTTGACGTACATGCCGTCCAGCCATGGGCAAGGGATGTCCGGCGTTTGCCGGGCATCCTTGCTCAGGGCGATGTAGGCGTGGGCGAAGGCCTGGCTGTCAGCCAAAGGGCCGACAATCGGCAGGTAATCCGGGCTGGTGCAGCGAAACGCTGCGCGACCTTCAAGTGCCTCGGGTTGTAAGGCGTCTGCGCCGAGTCGGGCGACCAGGTCCAGGGAGATTTCTTCGAGCATCTGCAGGTTGCCGGCATGCTCGGCGGTGGTGGGCGTCAGGTCGTCGTTGTTGAAGTCGAAACTCGCGCCCAGGGTGTGTTCACCCAGGCGGGCCGGCGCAACATAACCCTCGGCGCACACCACGGTGCTCAGGCTCTGGCTTGCAGGTGTCTGGGGCAGGCGGGTGATCTGTCCGCGAATACGTTTGAGCGGCAAATCGCTGCTGAAGTCGAAACGCTTGATGTCTGCAGCACCGGCCAGCACCACCATCGGCGCGCTGGCCAGCAACCTGTGGCCATCCCACGCTTGCCATTGCCCCTCCACACGACGCAATTCCAGTACATCGTGATGGGGCAGGAGCTGGATATCTGGATGCGCCGCTTGCCATGCGCACAGGGCTGGCGGATGCACCCAACCGCCTTCGGGGTAAAACAAACCACCCGATTGCAACGCGATCCCCGCGCGAATCTCGGCGTGTTCTCGATCGAGCGTGTGCAGCAAATCTTCGGGAAACGCTTGCGCCAATTGCGCCTGACGCTCTGCTTCCTTGGCATTGAAGGCCAGTTGCAGCACGCCGCAATCGTCCCAGTCGACGCTGCGCTGCAAATGCTCCAGCAGGCGCCGGGTGTGGCCGAAACCACTGACAATCAACTGCGACAATGCCGTGCCGTGGGCCGAAAGCTTGAGGTACAGCACGCCCTGTGGATTACCCGAAGCTTCCTGCGCGAGTGCATCGTGCCGCTCCAGCAAACTGACGCGCCAACCTCGCGCCGCCAGGCTGGCGGCGGTGGCGCAACCGGCCAGGCCTGCGCCGATCACCAGCGCATGACGTTCGCCGGTTGCTGGTCTCGGGCGTGCAAACCAGGGTTTTGGGGCGGCGGCTGTCGGGGCGTCTTCAGGCCAGCCGAGAAACACGCCGCGCAGGATTTCCCATTTGTGGCCGATGCCGGGCGTGCGCTTCATCTTGAAGCCCGCCGCGTTCAGCAGGCGGCGTACCCAACCGGTACTGGTGAAAGTGCTGAGGGTCGAGCCGGGCGCGGCCAGACGCGCCAGTTCGGCGAACAGTTCGGCGGTCCACATGTCGGGGTTTTTTGCCGGGGCAAAACCATCGAGAAACCACGCATCAATTTGTGCGTCCAGTTGCGGCAGTTGCTCCAGCGCATCGCCGATCAGTAGCGTCAGCGTGATGCGACCCTTGTCCAGAACCAGCCGTTGGAAGCCTTGATGGATCGCCACGTATTGCGCCAGCAATTGATCGGCAAACGGTTTGAGTTCCGGCCATAAGGCCAGGGCCCGCTGCAAGTCTGTTTGGCTCAGCGGGTACTTTTCGACGCTGACAAAATGCAGTCGCGCCCCGGCCACCGCGTGCTGTTCGAACAGCTGCCAGGCGCAGAGGAAGTTAAGCCCGGTGCCGAAACCGGTTTCGCCAATGACCAATCGCCCGCCGTCCGGCAACGCGGCGAAGCGTTCGCGCAAACCGTTTTGTTCGAGGAATACGTATCGGGTTTCTTCAAGGCCTGACTTGTCCGAAAAATAGACGTCGTCGAACACCCGCGAATACGGGCGACCCTGGTCGTCCCAGTCAAGTTGGGCGTGAGGCAATACAGGTTTCATGGCAGGCTCGGCAACGGCAAGGCGGCCATTCTAGCTGATCGCCGTGGCGGTGCTTGATCCATGGCAAGTGCCACAGTGGGGGTGTCTGGGAAAATAGTTGCTTTGTGGCAAGCCCCCTATCCACTCAAGCCCAAGTCGCAGGGAATTTTCTCTGCTGACTAGCGGCTCAATCCGCTAGTCTTGCTCAATCCGGGAAGGGAGCCATCCATGTTCGAATCTGCTGAAATCGGTCACGCCATCGACAAAGAAACTTACGAAGCTGAAGAACCGGCGCTGCGTGAAGCGTTGCTCGAAGCGCAGTTCGAACTTCAGCAGCAAAAGCGCTTTCCGGTGATCATCCTGATCAACGGCATCGAAGGCGCCGGCAAAGGCGAGACGGTCAAGTTGCTCAACGAGTGGATGGACCCGCGCCTGATCGAAGTCCGCACCTTCGATCAGCAGACCGATGAAGAATTGGCGCGCCCTCCGGCCTGGCGGTATTGGCGGATGCTCCCGGCCAAGGGGCGCATGGGGGTTTTCTTCGGCAACTGGTACAGCCAGATGCTGCAGGGCCGTGTCCATGGGTTGTTCAAGGACGCGGTACTGGATCAAGCGATCAACCAGTCCGAGCGTTTTGAAAAAATGCTCTGCGACGAAGGCGCGCTGATCTTCAAGTTCTGGTTTCACCTCTCCAAGAAGCAAATGAAGGCGCGCCTCAAGGCACTCGCCGACGACCCCTTGCACAGCTGGCGCATCAGTCCGCTGGACTGGCAACAATCCCGGACCTACGACAAATTCGTGAAGTACGGCGAGCGCGTGTTGCGCCGTACCAGCCGCGACTACGCGCCTTGGCATGTGATTGAAGGCGTGGATGCGCATTACCGCAGTCTGGCAGTGGGCAAAATCCTGCTCGAAGGTCTGCAAAGTGCCTTGAAGCGATCCAGGATTCATCCCGCCAAAGTCAACGCTGCGCCACTGCCGATCCATGTCGATCAGTTGAACCTGCTCGACAGCCTCGACTTGAGCCAACAACTGGACAAGGACGATTACGAAGAGCAACTGATTACCGAGCAGGCACGATTCTCGGGCCTGATGCGCGACAAACGCATGAAGCGCCATGCTTTGGTCGCGGTGTTCGAAGGCAATGATGCGGCCGGCAAGGGTGGGGCGATTCGTCGCGTCGCGGCGGCGCTCGATCCACGCCAATACAGCATCGTGCCGATTGCCGCGCCCACCGAGGAGGAGCGGGCGCAACCGTATTTGTGGCGCTTCTGGCGACACCTTCCGGCCAAGGGCAAGTTCACGGTGTTCGATCGTTCCTGGTACGGGCGTGTGCTGGTGGAGCGAGTCGAAGGCTTCTGTCCGCCCGCGGACTGGCTGCGGGCCTACAGCGAGATCAATGATTTCGAAGAGCAGATTTACGAGTCGGGCGTCATCGTGGTCAAGTTCTGGCTGGCCATCGACAAGGAGACGCAACTGGAGCGTTTCGAAGCGAGAGCAGAAATCCCCTTCAAGCGTTTCAAGATCACTGAAGACGACTGGCGCAACCGGGACAAGTGGGACGCTTACCGCGCGGCCGTCGGCGATATGGTTGACCGCACCAGCACCGAAATCTCGCCGTGGACCCTGGTGGAGGCCAATGACAAGCGCTGGGCCCGGGTCAAGGTCCTGCGCACGATCAACCAGGCGCTGGAAGAAGCGTTCGAGAAATCAGACAAGCACGACAAGAAGGCCAAAAAACACAAGCCGTGAGCCGATGGTTACGCATACGCGGGGTGAATGATTGTCGCGGTCGGTTATGGGGTGGACTTATGCTCGGTCCACTCTCAACCGACAACAACAATGAGGTATGCCATGCGTGAAGTGGTGATCGTCGACAGCGTGCGGACCGGCCTGGCCAAATCCTTTCGCGGCAAGTTCAACCAGACCCGTCCCGATGACATGGCGGCGCATTGTGTCGATGCCTTGTTGGCGCGTACCGGGATCGACCCGGCCAGCGTTGAGGATTGCATCGTCGGTGCGGGCTCCAACGAAGGCGCCCAGGGTTACAACATCGGTCGCAACGTCGCGGTGTTGTCGCGTTTGGGTATCGGCACCGCCGGTATGACCCTAAACCGGTTCTGCTCATCGGGCTTGCAGGCCATCGCCATCGCTGCCAACCAGATCGCATCGGGCTGCAGCGACATCATCGTGGCCGGTGGCGTCGAATCCATCAGCCTGACCATGAAAAGCGTCAACACCGACAACCTGATCAACCCGCTTCTGAAAGAGCAGGTGCCGGGCATCTACTTCCCCATGGGCCAGACCGCCGAAATCGTCGCACGCCGCTACAACGTCAGTCGCCAGGAGCAGGATCTGTATGCCCTGCAAAGTCAGCAGCGGACGGCTCAGGCTCAGGCCGCTGGCTTGTTCGATGATGAAATCGTGCCGATGGCGGTGAAGTACCGGGTTGAAGACAAGGCCACCGGTCAGATCCAGATCCTCGACGGGATCGTCGATCGCGATGACTGCAACCGCCCGGACACCACCCTGGAAAGCCTGGCCGGGTTGAAACCGGTGTTTGCCGAGGACGGTTCGGTGACGGCGGGTAACTCGTCGCAACTGTCCGATGGGGCTTCGATGACGCTGGTCATGAGCCTGGAAAAAGCCCTGGCACTGGGACTCAAGCCAAAGGCATTCTTCCGTGGTTTCACGGTGGCCGGGTGCGCGCCGGACGAGATGGGCATCGGTCCGGTGTTCTCGGTGCCGAAATTGCTCAAGGCCAAGGGTTTGCAGGTGGCCGACATTGATCTGTGGGAACTCAACGAAGCGTTTGCTTCGCAGTGCCTGTACAGCCGCAACCGCCTGGAGATCGATAACGACAAGTACAACGTCAATGGCGGCTCGATTTCCATTGGTCACCCGTTCGGCATGACGGGGTCGCGTCAGGTCGGGCACATTGTGCGAGAACTTCAGCGACGTAATTTGCGTTACGGCGTCGTCACCATGTGTGTGGGTGGCGGGATGGGGGCGACCGGGTTGTTTGAAGCGGTGCGTTAAAAACCTCAGAATTTGTAGCGACTGTGAAATAGCCATCGCGGGCAAGCCCGCTCCCACAGGTTTTGTGGCGAACGCGATATTTTTGATCGCCGCCAATCACTGTGGGAGCGGGCTTACCCGCGATGCAGGCGCCTCGGTCTAACTGTGGGCACCCACAAGCTGCATCCGCGCGATATAAGCCTGAATCTCCCGCTCTGCCGCCTGCGGATTATCAAACGGCCCCTCCAGCGTGTTTTCCCGGGTGCTGAAATACAACTCCCCATTCACACGACACACCCGGTCGCAGCGAAAGTGCGTGGCGGGGGCGTTGTCCTGGGCGCGCATGCCGTACATGGCAATCTCCTGAAGGTTGTTCCAGTTGGCGGATCCAATGAGCTTATGCATGAACCACTTGCGGCGCCTGAGCAACTGATCGACGGCACATCGCCAAATTAATGGTGCGACCTGCACAGTTTCATTCGCGGCCAGTCGCCAACTGTCCCTGTGTCGCGCCGGGCTCTGCGCCTAGAATGGTGTTTCTTGCCATCTGGCTTTGGGGTTCGCATGCACATTTCATCCGGTCGCTGGGTTTACGGTCTGTTCCTGGCCTTGTTGACCGCGGTTCTGTGGGGAATCCTGCCGATCAAACTCAAACAGGTCCTGCTGGTGATGGACCCGGTGACGGTGACCTGGTTTCGCCTGACGGTGTCCGGTGGGTGTCTGTTCATTTATCTGGCGGCGACCAAACGCTTGCCGAGCCGCAAAGTCCTCGGCCCGCGCGGTGGCTGGCTGGTGTTGATGGCGGTGCTCGGTCTGGTCGGCAACTACGTGTTGTACCTGATGGGCCTGAACCTGCTCAGCCCCGGCACCGCGCAACTGGTGGTGCAGATGGGCCCGATCATGTTGCTGATCGCCAGTCTGTTTGTGTTCAAGGAACGGTTCAGTGTGGGGCAGGGGATTGGTTTGCTGGTGCTGCTGATTGGCTTCGCACTTTTCTTTAATCAACGCTTGACCGAGTTGTTGACCTCGTTGACCGATTACACCGCGGGCGTGTTGCTGGTGCTGTTGGCGTCGACGGTCTGGACGTTTTACGCGCTGGGGCAGAAGCAATTGCTGACGGTGTGGAATTCGCTGCAGGTGATGATGGTGATCTACCTGTTCTGCGCGCTGTTGCTGACGCCGTGGGTGCATCCGCTGGAAGCACTGCAATTGAGTCCGCTGCAAGGCTGGTTGCTGCTGGCGTGCTGCATGAACACCTTGATCGCCTATGGCGCCTTTGCCGAAGCGCTGGCCCATTGGGAAGCTTCGCGGGTCAGTGCGACACTGGCTATTACGCCGTTAGTGACGTTTGGCGCGGTGGCCGTGGCAGCGTGGGCGTGGCCGGAGTACGTGCATGCCGAGACGATCAATGGTCTGGGGTATGGCGGGGCGGTGTTGGTGGTGGTGGGTTCGGCGTTGGTGGCGTTGGGGCCGTCGTTGATTGCCGGGCTCAAGGCTCGCAAGGTGCGGATGGCGGCCAGTTAAACTGCGTTATCGTTCATCGCAGGCAAGCCAGCTCCCACAGGTTTTGCGCCGGTCACAATTTCCGTGAACGACACAAAACCTGTGGGAGCTGGCTTGCCTGCGATGGCGGACTGCCAGTCACGACTAGATTCAGCCCTTGGCGCCAGCTTCCAACATATTCTCCGGCCTTACCCAGGCATCAAACTGCTCATCCGTCAGATACCCCAACTGCAACGCCGCTTCACGCAACGTCAGCCCCTCGTTGTAGGCCTTCTTGGCAATCTCTGCCGATTTGTCGTAGCCGATATGCGGATTCAGCGCGGTCACCAGCATCAATCCACGTTCAAGGTGTTCAGCCATTTTTGCCGCATCCGGTTCAAGCCCGGCGATGCAATGCTGCTGGAAGTTGCTGCAGCCATCGCCCAGCAGGCGGATCGATTGCAGCAGGTTGTGGATGATCACCGGTTTGAACACGTTCAGCTGCAAGTGCCCCTGACTCGCCGCAAAACCAATGGCGACGTCGTTGCCCAAGACCTGACACGCCAACATCGACAGCGCTTCGCACTGGGTCGGATTGACCTTGCCCGGCATGATTGAGCTGCCCGGCTCGTTGGCTGGCAGTTTCACTTCGGCAAAACCTGCACGCGGCCCGGAACCCAGCAGCCGCAAGTCGTTGGCGATTTTCATCAGGGTCACGGCGAGGGTTTTCAGCGCCCCCGACAGGGTGGTCAGCGGCTCATGGCCGGCCAGCGCGGCGAATTTATTCGGCGCGGTGACGAACGGCAGGCCGGAGAGGGCGGCCAATTCCGCAGCGATCGCCTCACCAAAACCATGGGGTGAGTTCAGCCCGGTGCCGACCGCGGTGCCGCCCTGCGCCAGTTCACAGACCGCCGGCAATGCGCTGCGGATCGCCCGTTCGGCGTAATCCAGTTGCGCGATGAACGCCGAGAGTTCCTGGCCGAAGGTGATCGGCGTGGCGTCCATCATGTGGGTACGACCAGTCTTGACCAGTTTCATGTGCCGCGCCGACAACTCGGCCAGGCCGCCAGAGAGTTCACTTATTGCCGGCAGCAGATGCTGCTGCACCGCCTGAACGGTGGCAATGTGCATGGCGGTCGGGAAGCAGTCGTTGGAGCTTTGGGATCGGTTGACGTGATCGTTGGGGTGAACAGGTGTTTTGCCGCCACGCGGATTGCCGGCCAGTTCGTTGGCGCGACCGGCGATCACTTCGTTGACGTTCATGTTGCTCTGGGTGCCGCTGCCGGTCTGCCAGACCACCAGCGGGAATTGGTCGTCGTGGCTGCCGTCGAGCACTTCGTCGGCGGCCTGTTCGATCAGGCGGGCGATGTCGGCGGGCAGGTCGCCGTTGCGGTCATTGACCCGCGCCGCGGCTTTCTTGATCAGGGCCAGTGCGTGCAGCACGGCCAGCGGCATGCGTTCATTGCCAATGGCGAAATTAATCAGCGAGCGTTGCGTCTGAGCGCCCCAGTAGGCTTCATCCGGGACTTCCACCTGGCCAAGGCTGTCGGTTTCGATACGGCTCATCTTGCACACTCCTGTAGGTCGATAGCGCAGTTTAGGCCGTGATCGCCGGCCGTGGTTCCATCAGTCTGGATTTTGACCGTTCACCCCCTCTAATTCAGGCCTGACAAGGCTTGGGGTTGAGTGACACACTTTTTTAGGCGCAGAATGGACGCCCTTGGGGTTTTACCTCGCCTGCTAGAAAAGGAAACTCGATGACTCGTCTTCGTGCCATCTGTACCGCGGTTGCACTGGTTTGCGCCAGCGGCCCTGTTTTTGCCGATACCGCCAGCCACAACGCCAGTGCCGAAGCTTTCCTGACCCTGGCGCACGCTGACAAATTGGGCACTCCGGTGTACATGCAAGTGCAGCAAATGTTCGCTCAGCGCTTTCAACAGACCAAAGCCCCTGAGTCGAAAAAAGCCTTGCTGGAAACCTACCAGGCCAAAGCCAACGCCGCGCTGGACCAAGCCATTGGCTGGAACAAGCTGAAGCCGGACATGGTCAAGCTCTACACCACCAACTTCAGCGAATCGGAGCTGAAAGACCTGGTCGCGTTCTACCAGTCGCCACTGGGCAAGAAAGTCCTGGAAAAAATGCCGCAGCTGACTCAGCAATCGGCCCAGATGACTCAAGCCAAGCTGGAAAGCGCGGTGCCTGTGGTCAACAAACTGCTGGCTGACATGACTGCCGAGCTGGAGCCTAAAGGCGCCGCCGCTCCAGCCAAGAAAAAGCCTTAAGCGGAGTTGGGTATGACCATGCAACAACGCATCGAATCGACGCTGGGCCTGTTGCAGCCGCAGCATCTGCAAGTGCTGGATGAAAGCCACATGCACAGCCGTGGGTTGCAGACCCACTTCAAGGCTGTGGTGGTCAGCCAGCAGTTCGAAGGGCTCAACCGCGTCAAGCGTCACCAGAAAGTCTACGGCACGCTCGGCGAGCTGATGGGTGAGTTCCATGCGTTGGCGCTGCATACCTACACGCCGGAAGAATGGGCACAGATCGACGCGGCTCCGGCCTCGCCGACCTGTGCGGGCGGCAGCAAGCATTAAACCCACGTTTTTTGCTAGAATCCGCAACGCGCCGCTCACCCGGCGCGTTTTTTTTGGAATCCGGTTCACCCTTTACGAGGGTAGCCACCTGGAGAATCACCCATGACACAACAGATTGTCGTGGCGGCACTGTATAAGTTCGTCACTCTGGAAGACTACGTCGCCCTGCGCGAGCCATTGCTGCAAGCCATGGTCGACAACGGCATCAAAGGCACGCTGCTGATTGCCGAAGAAGGCATCAACGGCACCGTGTCCGGCAGCCGTGAGGGCATTGACGGGCTGATGGCCTGGCTCAAGAACGACCCGCGCATGGACGATATCGACCACAAAGAGTCGTACTGCGACGACCAGCCGTTCTACCGCACCAAGGTCAAACTCAAGAAAGAAATCGTCACCCTCGGCGTCGAAGGTGTGGACCCGAACAAAAAGGTCGGCACCTACGTCGATCCACAGAACTGGAATGCGCTGATCAGCGATCCTGAAGTGCTGTTGATCGACACCCGCAACGATTACGAGGTCTCGATCGGCACCTTCGAAGGCGCCATCGACCCGAAAACCACCAGTTTTCGCGAATTCCCCGACTACATCAAAGCCCATTTCGACCCGGCCGTGCACAAGAAAGTCGCAATGTTCTGCACCGGCGGCATCCGTTGTGAGAAGGCGTCGAGCTACATGCTCAGCCAGGGTTTCGACGAGGTCTATCACCTCAAGGGCGGCATTCTGAAGTACCTCGAAGAGGTACCGCAGGAAGAAACCAAATGGCAGGGCGACTGCTTTGTGTTCGACAACCGCGTGACCGTGCGCCATGACCTCAGCGAAGGCGACTACGATCAATGTCATGCCTGTCGTACGCCGGTGAGCGTAGAAGACCGCGCGTCCGAGCATTATGTGGCCGGCATCAGCTGCCCGCATTGTTGGGATACGCTGAGCGAGAAAACCCGTCGCAGCGCCATTGATCGGCAGAATCAGATCGAACTGGCCAAGGCGCGCAACCTGCCTCACCCGATCGGCTACAACTACAAGCAAACTCCTTCAGAGGCTTGAACCATGTCTGCCCAACGCCTGCTCTATGTGATGGACCCTATGTGTTCCTGGTGCTGGGGCTTTGCGCCCGTCGCCAACGCGCTGGTCGAGCAGGCGCACGCGGCGGGGGTGGAATTGCATCTGGTGGTGGGCGGTTTGCGCACTGGCAGCGGTGCGGCGCTGGAGCCGACCACCCGGCGCTATATCCTTGAGCACTGGCAAGCCGTCACCGAGGCCACCGGCCAACCGTTCAAAATCGAAGGCGCGCTGCCTGACGGATTTGTCTATGACACCGAGCCTGCGTGCCGGGCGCTGGTGACGGCACGCAACCTGGCACCGGATTGCGCGTGGAAACTGCTCGGGCTGATTCAGCACGCGTTCTATGCTGAAGGTCGAGACGTCACCCACGCCAGTGTGCTGGTCGAGTTGGCCGAGCAAGCCGGCCTGCCACGCATCGAGTTTGCCGCCGCGTTCGACCGTGCCGATCAGCACGCCGCGACCGCTGCCGATTTCACCTGGGTCCAGGACCTCGGCATCGCCGGATTCCCTACGCTGTTGGCCGAACGTAATGGGCAATTGGCGCTGTTGACCAATGGCTATCAGCCGCTCAGCGTATTGTCTCCGTTGCTCGGCCGCTGGCTGGAGCGCGCTGCCTGTGCATGACGTGCCCGATGACACGCCAGCTCCCAAGCGTGTCGATCGATTGAGTTGGGCTGAAATACGTCGCTTGGCCCTTCACCATAAAAAATCCCTGTGGATCGCCAATGGCGTGGCGGTGTTGGCCACCCTGTGCAGCGTGCCGATTCCTCTGCTTCTGCCCTTGCTGGTAGACGAAGTGCTGCTGGGGCACGGCGATTCCGCGCTGAAAATCATGAACCACGCGTTGCCTGAAGGCTGGCAGAAAGCGGCGGGCTATATCGGCCTGATGCTGCTGGTGACCTTGTTCCTGCGTTGTGGCGCCTTGCTGTTCAACGTGGTGCAGGCGAAGTTGTTCGCGGCGCTGGCCAAAGACATCGTGTATCGCATCCGCATACGGCTGATCGAACGGCTCAAGCGCATTTCCCTGGGCGAGTACGAAAGCCTGGGCAGCGGCACGGTGACCACGCACCTGGTGACGGACCTGGACACGCTGGACAAATTTGTCGGCGAGACACTGAGTCGATTCCTGGTGGCGATGCTGACCCTGGTTGGCACCGCGAGCATCCTGATCTGGATGCACTGGAAGCTGGCGCTGCTGATCATGCTGTTCAATCCGCTGGTGATCTACGCCACGGTGCAACTGGGCAAGCGGGTCAAGCACCTGAAGAAACTCGAGAACGACAGCACCTCGCGTTTCACCCAGGCCCTGACCGAAACCCTCGACTCGATTCAGGAAGTACGCGCCGGTAACCGTCAGGGGTTTTTCCTCGGGCGTCTGGGCCAACGAGCCCGGGAAGTGCGCGATTACGCGGTGAACTCACAGTGGAAAACGGATGCGTCGAACCGCGCCAGTGGCCTGCTGTTCCAGTTCGGCATCGATATTTTTCGCGCAGCGGCGATGCTCACCGTGTTGTTCTCCGACTTGTCCATCGGCCAGATGCTGGCGGTGTTCAGCTACCTGTGGTTCATGATCGGTCCGGTGGAGCAGCTGCTCAATTTGCAGTACGCCTATTACGCCGCGGGCGGTGCGCTGTCGCGTATCAACGAGCTGCTGGCCCGCGCCGATGAGCCGCAATACCCCGGCGGTGTCGATCCGTTCCAGGGGCGGGACACCGTGGGCATCGAAGTCCAGGGCTTGAGTTTCGGGTACGGTGACGAGTTGGTGTTGAACCAGATGGACCTTTCCATCGCCCCCGGCGAGAAAGTGGCGATCGTCGGCGCCAGTGGCGGCGGCAAAAGCACGCTGGTGCAATTGCTGCTCGGGTTGTACACGCCCCTCGCCGGGACCATCCGTTTCGGTGGCTCGACCCAGCAAGAAATCGGCCTGGAGACCGTGCGCGAAAACGTCGCCGTGGTCCTGCAACACCCCGCGCTGTTCAACGACACCGTTCGCGCCAACCTGACGATGGGCCGTGTGCGCAGCGACGAGGCGTGCTGGCAAGCGCTGGAAATTGCCCAGCTGAACCAAACTGTTCGAGCGTTGCCTGATGGTTTGGACAGCATTGTCGGACGTTCAGGTGTGCGTTTGTCCGGTGGCCAGCGGCAACGGCTGGCGATCGCGCGGATGGTGCTGGCCGAACCCAAGGTAGTGATTCTCGATGAGGCCACCTCGGCGCTGGACGCGGCCACCGAATACAACCTGCACCAGGCGCTGGCGCGGTTCCTGAGCCACCGCACCACGCTGATCATTGCGCATCGGTTGTCGGCGGTGAAGCAGGCCGATCGGGTGCTAGTGTTCGACGGTGGGCAAATTGCCGAGGATGGTGACCATCAGCAACTGATTGCCGAAGGTGGTTTGTACGCCAAACTTTATGGGCATTTGCAGCAGCATTAATGACAGTTCGTGCCAGGTTGACGCCAGATTGCGCACAAATATCGGCGCTGGCTTGCCGGGATCCAATACGCACCCTAGTCTAGCTGTAGCGATCACGTTGGATGATGATCTGGCAGTGCTAATGCAAGGGACCTCATGAAGCAAAAGCGGACTCTCGGAACCCCAAGGTTATTGGGCATCGTCTGGCCATTTATTGCCGTAGTGCTATTTCAAGCGCTGTTGGGCGGGGTCAGTCTTTATGTACTTTCGGCGGTTCGCGGCTATGTGGCCGGGGAAAGCCTGTGGTCCAAGGGCCAGAAGGACGCCATCTATTACCTCAATCTCTACGCGGACAGTCGCGATGAGGCCATTTTCCACAAGTACCAGAACGCGATTGCCGTACCGCAGGGTGGCCACGAGTTGCGCGTGGCGCTGGATCACCAGCCACCGAATATCGAATCCGCGCGGGTGGCAATTCTCAAGGGTGGCAATCACCCCGACGACGTCTCCAGCCTGATCTGGCTGTACCTCAATTTCCGGCATTTCAGCTACCTGGAAAAAGCCATCGACCGCTGGACGGTGGGTGACGCGTACCTGGTGCAACTCGATAACGTCGCCCGGGAGATGCATCAGCGCATTACCGAGCGCCAGGCTTCGGACGCCGACATCAAACGCTGGAAAGACCAGATATTTGAGATCAACGATGGTGTGACGCCTGCTGCCAAAGCCTTCAGCGATGCCTTGGGCGAGGGCTCGCGCTTGATTCTGCGCCTGCTGCTGGTGACAAACCTGGCCACGGCCCTGGGTTTGATTGCATTGGCCCTGATGCGCACGCACAAACTGCTCAAGCAGCGCCATGCCTTTGCCGAGGCATTGCAGTTGGAGAAAGACCGCGCGCAGATCACCCTGCAATCCATCGGTGACGGGGTGATCACCACGGATGTCGACGGTGCAATCGCCTACATGAACCCGGCTGCCGAAGCGTTGACTCACTGGAAAGGCGAGCAAGCCATCGGTTTGCCGCTGGCAGCCTTGTTCAATCTGCTGGATGAAAACGCCCAGGCTGATGGTTTTACCCTAATCGAGCACATTTTGAGCGGTCAGCTCAGCGGCGGCAGCGAACATTCCAAGCTGATCCAGCGCCTGGATGGCAGCACGGTCTCGGTCACCCTGGTCGGGGCGCCGATCCGCAATACCGGCAAGGTCAGTGGCGCCGTACTGGTGTTGCATGACATGACTCAGGAGCGGCAGTACATTGCCAATCTGTCCTGGCAGGCGACCCATGACGCCTTGACCGGGCTGGCCAATCGTCGCGAGTTCGAGTATCGCCTGGAGCAGGCGTTGCACAACCTGACGCGGTACGCCGGGCGCCACGCCTTGATGTTCCTTGATCTGGACCAGTTCAAACTGGTCAACGATACCTGCGGCCATGCGGCGGGTGACGAGCTGCTGCGGCATATCTGCGCGCTGTTGCAGTCGGGCCTGCGCGAAGGCGACACCCTGGCCCGGCTGGGCGGTGACGAATTCGGCATTTTGCTGGAAAACTGTCCGCCGGAAGCGGCCGAGAAAATTGCCGAGAGCCTGCGCCATACCGTGCAGAACCTGCACTTTGTCTGGAAAGGCCGGCCATTCGTCACGACCGTGAGCATCGGGATGGTTCATATCGCGCAAACCCCGACAACCCTCGAAGCTTCGCTGCGTGCCGCGGATATGGCCTGTTACATGGCCAAGGAAAAGGGGCGTAACCGTGTTCAGGTGTATAACGCCGATGATTCGGAGCTGTCGCTGCGATTCGGTGAGATGGCGTGGGTACAGCGCCTGCACATGGCACTGGAAGAGGACCGCTTTTGCCTGTACTCCCAGGAAATCGCCCCCCTTGGACATACCGAGCGCGGCGGCGGGCATATAGAAATCCTGTTGCGTCTACATGATGAAGCCGGGCGCATGATATTGCCTGATAGTTTTATTCCGGCCGCAGAGCGTTATGGTTTGATGACTGCACTTGATCGTTGGGTAGTGCAGAACGTCTTCAAGATCATTGCCCAATGTATAGCCGAAGAGCGCAAAGGTCCTTTGGCGATGTGTGCGATTAATCTGTCAGGCACTACTATCGGAGATGACGCGTTTCTGGACTTCCTGAGGGAACAGTTTGTTGCATGGTCTATTCCACCTGAAATGATTTGTTTTGAAATTACAGAAACCAGTGCAATTTCAAATCTGGGAAGTGCAATTAGATTTATCAATGAACTCAAAGGTTTAGGCTGCCACTTTTCATTGGATGACTTCTGCGCCGGGATGTCCTCATTCGCCTACTTGAAACATTTACCTGTAGACTTCTTGAAGATCGATGGAAGTTTCGTAAAGGATATGCTGGACGACCCGATTAACCGCGCCATGGTCGAAGTGATCAACCACATCGGCCATGTCATGGGTAAGCGTACGATTGCCGAGTTTGTAGAAACACCCCAGATCGAGCAGGCATTGCTGGAGATCGGGGTGGATTTCGCTCAAGGGTATGTCATTGAACGCCCGCATCTGTTTACCTGCGATAGTTTGCAAAGTCGTCCTGCCAGGCCTCAACCTTTGTTGTTCAAGGCGCCCGGCACGTTCCGTTGAAATCTCTTGCTGATCCTAACAATCACAATCAAAAGGAGCCCGACAGTGATCGACACATTCAACCGAACCGGACCACTCATGGAAGCTGCAAGTTATCCCGCCTGGGCGCAACAGCTCATCAAGGATTGCAGCGAGAGTAAGCGCCGGGTTGTCGAACACGATCTGTATCAGCGCATGCGAGACAATAAACTCAGCGCAAAAACCATGCGTCAGTACCTTATCGGTGGCTGGCCCGTAGTTGAACAGTTCGCGTTATACATGGCACAAAACCTGACAAAAACCCGTTTTGCCCGCCATCCAGGCGAAGACATGGCGCGTCGCTGGTTGATGCGTAACATTCGTGTCGAACTTAACCATGCCGATTACTGGGTGAACTGGAGTCGGGCTCATGGTGTGAGCCTGGAAGACCTTCAAGCGCAACAGGTTGCCCCTGAGTTACATGCGTTAAGCCATTGGTGCTGGCACACCAGTTCGGCGGATTCGTTGATTGTCGCCATTGCCGCGACCAACTACGCCATCGAAGGCGCGACCGGGGAGTGGTCTGCACTGGTCTGTTCCAATGGTGTCTACGCGGCAGCGTTTCCGGAGGAAGATCGCAAGCGGGCCATGAAGTGGTTGAAGATGCACGCCCAGTACGACGATGCCCATCCATGGGAAGCGCTGGAAATCATCTGCACGCTGGCAGGCATGAACCCGAGCAAATCCCTGCAAGTGGAGTTGCGCGAGGCGGTCTGCAAGAGCTACGACTACATGTACCTGTTTCTGGAGCGCTGCATGCAACTGGAACACTCAGAAAAGGCACCGGTCGCGCGTGAGCGCATGGCATTGGCCGAAAGCTGATCCATAGGCAACACGCACCAAAAAATGTGGGAGCGGGCTTGCTCGCGAAGGCGGACTGACATTCAACGATGATGTTGACTGACAATCCGCTTTCGCGAGCAAGCCCGCTCCCACATTGGTATGCGGCGCAGCTATAAAGTTTTAACCCGCCATGGCCAACCGGTTACGCCCTTCGCGTTTGGCGACATACAGCGCGCTGTCGGCCCGTCGTAACAAACTCTCGGCAGACTCGCCGGGCAGCAGAGTCGAGCAACCCAGGCTGACTGTCAGCTCGACCATATTGCCATCGGCCTTGTAGTTCTGGGCCTGCGCGGCAAACCGCAGTCGTTCGCCGACCATGGCGGCGGCTTCCCGGCTGGTGTTGGACAGCAGGATAAGGAACTCTTCGCCCCCAAACCGGAACACCATGTCCACATTGCGCAACTGGTTTTTGATCGCGGCTGCGACAGCCTTGAGTACGTCATCGCCCGCACTGTGGCCGTAATTATCGTTAACGTTTTTGAAGTGATCGATGTCGAGCATCAGCAGCGACAACGGCATCAAGTGGCGGCGCGACATCTCTATTTCACGCTGCAAGGTCTGATCCATGGCAACGCGGTTACCGGTTTCGGTCAATGGATCGCGCAATGCACTTTGAGTCGCGGCACGGTAGAGCAGGGCGTTACGCATCGGGAACAGGAGCGTGGACAGTAACGACTCCAGATTGCCCTGTTCGTATTCGCTGAATCGCTGATTACGACGGAACACCAGCTCACCCAGGTTCTCGCCGTCATGGCTGAGGCAATAGGTGACTGAATGATGGCCGCGCTGACCGAACTCCAGGCGCAAGTCACTGGCCGGGTGCTGAAAATTCAGCGCGTCCAGCGGTACAAGGCGCTGAATTTCGCGGAAGAAAAGTCCGAGAATGCGTTGTGGCTCAAGACTGGTTTGCAGCTGCTGGCCGAGTTGCTGGCGCAATTGTGCAAGGCTGAATGGCCGCTCCAGAATGGGAGGTTGCTGACCAAAGCCCAGGCGTTGCAATTTGGCGCTGTCGAAGTCAATTGCGTTGGTCTGGGATGGTGATTTCATATGGCGTGAGCCCCTAAGCAGTAAGGCTGTCTTACAGGCTGGGTGAGAGCGGCTTTGGGCTGCGCGTCATACTGGTCCATCAGTCCCGTAGGACATTTGGCGCAAGTTTAGTCCGCTTTATCGAAGATTAGTAACCTATCGACTGCGGCGTCTGCCCGATTGCTTTCACACGGCGTGTCTGAGCAAATTTAGAGCGAAAGTCATGCCAATGAGTTCCTTCTAATAAAAAGCATTCAAAATCAATATCTTGAGAGAGTTTTGATGATTTTTTGCCCAAAAGGGCGACGGCCATTTGACTGAAACGGACGTAGTTAGAAGGCACTTTGAGTGCCGCGTCGGGAATTCGACGCGACACAAAAAGCGACGTGCGGTTGTTACTGAGCGTTGAAAGCCTGGCCGTTGATGCCCGTGCTGTCCGGGCCCATCAGGTAAAGGTAGACCGGCATGATCTCTTCGGGTGTCGGGTTGTTCAGTGGGTTTTCACCCGGGTAGGCCTGGGCGCGCATGCTGGTGCGGGTGGCTCCCGGGTTGATGCTGTTGGAACGCACCGGTGCCACGGTGTCGACTTCGTCGGCCAGGGTTTGCATCAGGCCTTCGGTGGCGAACTTGGACACGCCATAAGCGCCCCAATACGCACGACCCTTGCGACCGACGCTGCTGGAGGTGAACACCACCGAAGCGTCCTGGGAGAGCTTAAGCAGGGGCAGCAAGGTGCTGGTGAGCATGAACATGGCGTTGACGTTGACGTGCATGACGCGCATGAAGTTCTCGCCGGACAGTTGCTCGATCGGTGTGCGCGGTCCAATGATCGACGCGTTGTGCAGCAAACCGTCGAGATGGCCGAACTCTGTTTCGATCATCGCGGCCAGCTCATCGTATTGATGAGGCAGCGCGGTTTCGAGGTTGAACGGGATTACCGCGGGTTGCGGATGCCCGGCGGCTTCGATTTCGTCATAGACCTGAGTCAGATTGGCCTCGGTCTTGCCTAGCAGCAGTACGGTTGCACCATGAGCCGCGTAGGTTTTCGCAGCCGCAGCGCCAATGCCGCGACCTGCGCCGGTGACCAGGATGATCCGGTCCTTGAGCAATTCAGGGCGGGCGGAATAATCAAACATAAGAAACCTCACAACAATTCAACACAAAGGCGGACACCGAACCTGTGGCGAGGGAGCTTGCTCCCGCTCGACTGCGAAGCAGTCGCCAAATCAGCAGATACGGTGTGCCTGACAGAATTTGGTTGTAGGTGGAGGGGGCGCTTCGCGCCCCAGCGGGAGCAAGCTCCCTCGCCACAAAATCTGCGGTACTCAGCAGCTACAGAGGGCGCTATCCAACACCTTGCGCAACTCCAGCGGATGATCAACCACCACATCCGCCCCCCAGTGCCGAGGATTGTCATCCGGGTGAATGTACCCGTAGGTCACCGCAGCGGTCTTGGTGCCGGCATCGCGACCGGACTCGATATCGCGCAGATCATCGCCCACAAACAGCACGCTGGCCGGGTCCAGGTCGAGCATCTTGCACGCCAGGATCAACGGCTCCGGGTCCGGCTTGCTGTTCTTCACATGATCCGGGCAGATCAGCAGCGCCGAGCGTTCTGCCAGCCCCAGTCGTTGCATGATCGGCTCGGCGAAGCGCACAGGCTTGTTGGTCACCACGCCCCAGATCAGGTTGGCTTTCTCGATATCGGCCAATAGTTCGCCCATGCCGTCGAACAGCTTACTGTGAACCGCGCAATCCTTGAGGTAGCGCTCGAGGAACTCCAGGCGCAGCTCTTCAAAGCCCGGGGATTCCGGGTCCATGGAGAAGGTCACGGCGACCATCGCCTTGGCGCCGCCGGAAATCTCGTCGCGGATGTGTTTGTCGTTCACCGGCGGCAAGCCGCGATCGGCACGCATCGCCTGGCAGATAGCAATGAAGTCCGGCGCGGTGTCGAGCAGCGTGCCGTCCATGTCGAAAAGGACTGCTCTGATACGCATCGGCTATTCCTCCCGCAGGGTCTGGATCATGTAGTTGACGTCCACATCGGCCGCCAGTTTGTAATGCTTGGTCAGCGGGTTGTAAGTCAGCCCGATGATGTCCTTGACGGTCAGGCCGGCCATGCGGCTCCAGGCACCCAGCTCGGAAGGGCGGATGAATTTCTTGAAGTCGTGGGTGCCGCGTGGCAGCAGCTTCATGATGTATTCAGCGCCGACGATGGCGAACAGATACGCCTTCGGATTGCGGTTGATGGTGGAGAAGAACACCTGGCCGCCCGGTTTGACCATTTTGAAGCAGGCGCGGATCACCGACGATGGATCCGGCACGTGCTCCAGCATTTCCAGGCAGGTGACCACGTCGAACTGCTCGGGCATTTCTTCTGCCAGCGCTTCGGCGGTGATCTGCCGGTATTCGACGCTCACGCCGGATTCCAGCTGATGCAATTGCGCGACCGCCAGCGGCGCTTCGCCCATGTCGATGCCCATGACGGTAGCACCGCGCTGGGCCATGGCTTCACTGAGAATGCCGCCACCGCAGCCCACATCGAGGACTTTCTTGCCGGCCAGACTGACCCGCTCGTCAATCCAGTTGACCCGCAGCGGGTTGATGTCGTGCAGCGGTTTGAACTCGCTTTCACGGTCCCACCAGCGATGGGCCAGGGCTTCGAATTTGGCGATTTCGGCGTAGTCGACGTTGCTCATGGTTTAAGTCCTCTAAAACTTGAAAAATCCTGTTGCCCCGGTGTTCAGTCCGGGGGGCTTACTATTCGGTGTGGCCGCTGATGCGTTGACCCCAGGCCTTGGCCGTGGCGCAGAGCTGTTCTTCGTCCAGGCGGGTCAAGCGACGGTCGTCGAGCAGTTGCTTGCCGGCGACCCACAGGTGTTTCACGCAGTCCCGGCCGGTGGCGTATATAAGCTGCGAAACCGGATCGTAGACCGGCTGCTGCGCCAGGCCCGACAGATCGAATGCCACAATGTCCGCGGCTTTGCCGACTTCCAGCGAACCGACTTCAGCCTCGATCCCCAGCGCACGGGCGCCGTTGAGCGTGGCCATGCGCAGCGCGCGATGGGCGTCCAGCGCGGTGGCCGAACCGGCGACAGCCTTGGCCAGCAACGCGGCAGTACGGGTTTCGCCGAGCAAATCGAGGTCATTGTTACTGGCCGCACCATCGGTGCCGACGGCGACATTGACGCCGGCCTGCCACAGGCGCTCGACCGGGCAGAAGCCGCTGGCCAGCTTGAGGTTGGATTCAGGGCAATGAATCACATTGGTGTTGCTTTCTACCAGCAACACCAGGTCTTCATCGCTGATCTGGGTCATGTGAACGGCCTGGAAGCGCGGCCCGAGCAGGCCCAGACGGCCAAGTCGAGCCAGTGGGCGTTCACCGCGCTGCTCGACCGATTGCTGCACTTCGAAAGCGGTTTCATGGACGTGCATGTGAATCGAGGCGTCCAGTTCTTCGGCGATCACCCGGATTTTTTCCAGGTTTTCGTCGCCAACGGTGTAGGGCGCATGGGGGCCGAACGTGACTTTGATCCGCTCGTGGTGCTTGAGATCGCCGAATAGCTCGACGCCCTGACGAATGGCTTCGTCCGCCGTGCTGGCGCCTGGAATCGGGAAGTCGAGGATCGGAATCGCAATCTGTGCGCGAATGCCGCTGTTATGCACTCGCTCGCTGGCAACCTTCGGGAAGAAATACATGTCAGAGAAGCAGGTGATGCCACCTTTTATCTGCTCGGCGATGGCCAGGTCCGTGCCGTCGCGTACAAAGGCTTCATCGACCCACTTGGCCTCGGCGGGCCAAATGTGGTTTTCCAGCCAGGTCATCAGAGGCAGATCGTCGGCCAGGCCCCGGAACAGTGTCATCGCTGCATGCCCGTGGGCATTGATCAGGCCGGGGCAGAGCAACATGTCCGGCAACTCACGTACTTCGGTTGCGTTAAGCTTCAGCGCAGCCGACCGTGGGCCGATAAACACGATACGCCCGTCGCGAATGCCCAGGCCGTGCTCTTTGAGGACAACACCAGCGGGTTCGACGGGTACCAGCCAGGTCGGCAGCAATAACAGGTCGAGCGCAGCGGCAGTGTTCGGCATCGAAGGTCGGTTCCAGTGCTTTTGTAAAGGATGGCGAAGTATACCCGAGCGTCTTGGCGGGGGGATCGCTATAATCGGCGGCTTTTGTTCATGAGTGCGGGGTGTGGGATGCGCGATCGACTGTTGGCTGCGGAGAAGGTGAAGGCCATCGATTGGCGTGATGGCGTCCTGTACCTGCTGGATCAGCGTATTTTGCCGTTCGAGGAAACGTGGATCGCCTACACCAGCGCCGCTGGCGTGGCCGAAGCCATTCGCTCGATGGTGGTGCGCGGCGCGCCGGCGATTGGCATCAGTGCCGCGTATGCCATGGTGCTGGCAGCCCGCGCCCGCATTGCCGAGGGCGGTGACTGGCAGGCCGCGTGGGAAGAGGATTACGCGTTGCTGGCCGATTCCCGTCCGACGGCGGTGAACCTGTTCTGGGCCTTGGCCCGCATGCGTGACCGCCTTGATCGTCTCAAGGGCAATGCCGACCCTCTGGCGGCGCTGGAGGCGGAGGCCATCGCCATTCATGAAAGCGATCGCGAAGCCAACCTGACTATGGCGCAACTGGGTGTAGACCTGATCCGCAAGCACCAGGGCAATGCTCAGGCCATCCTGACCCACTGCAACACCGGCGCACTGGCCACCGGCGGCTTCGGCACGGCCCTGGGGGTGATTCGCGGGGCCTTTATCGAAGGCATGGTCGAGCGCGTCTACGCCGACGAAACCCGCCCATGGCTGCAAGGTTCGCGGTTGACTGCATGGGAATTGGCCAATGAAGGCATTCCCGTGACCGTCAACGCCGACTCTGCCGCCGCGCACATCATGAAAACCAAAGGCGTGACCTGGGTGATCGTCGGCGCCGACCGGATTACCGCCAATGGCGACGTGGCCAACAAGATCGGCACCTATCAGCTGGCGGTCAACGCCATGCACCACGGCGTTCGCTTCATGGTGGTGGCGCCGAGTTCGACCATCGACATGAACCTGGCCAGCGGCGATGAGATTCCTATTGAAGAACGCGATGGTCGCGAGTTGCTGGAAGTCGGCGGCAAGCGGGTCGGGGCGGATGTCGATGCGTTCAACCCGGTGTTCGACGTGACCCCGGCAGACCTGATCGATGCGATCGTTACCGAAAAAGGCATCGTCGAGCGCCCGGACACCGCGAAAATGGCGCAGTTGATGTGCCGCAAGCGTCTGCATTGACCTTTTCTGGTGTCTGAAATATCGCAATCGCGGGCAAGCCCGCTCCCACAAGGTTCTGTGTCGTACCGAAAATCCCGGGCATGCCATGAACCCTGTGGGAGCGGGCTTGCCCGCGATGAGGCCCGCAAAGTCAATAAATCAGCTTGAATTCTGCATTCGGCAACCCTCTAAGCCTCTCTCGTCCCCTTTCAGCCTGCCACCAGTCAACTAACTACACTCCATGCGCATCTGGGGGATAGGTGCGTGGCGGCTCTTGTGATAACATCCGGCGTTTTCCGAGGCAGTCCCACGGGGTTGTCTTTACTGCGCAAATCCATGGTTCATCTTGTTGATTTGTCGTAAGTCGGTGCATGGCACTCAGCCTGCAGCGGCGAGCTTCGTTCGTCCCATATGGATGTGACGAAGTTTCACCAGAAAAAGGAATCGAGCTTCTCATGGGCGAACTGGCCAAAGAAATCCTCCCGGTCAATATCGAAGACGAGCTGAAGCAGTCCTACCTCGACTACGCGATGAGCGTAATCGTCGGGCGTGCCCTGCCGGATGCGCGCGATGGCTTGAAGCCCGTGCACCGGCGTGTGCTGTTCGCGATGAGCGAGCTGGGCAACGACTTCAACAAGCCGTACAAGAAATCTGCCCGTGTTGTCGGTGACGTAATCGGTAAGTATCACCCCCACGGTGATACCGCGGTGTACGACACCATCGTCCGGATGGCGCAGCCATTCTCGCTGCGTTACCTGCTGGTAGACGGTCAGGGCAACTTCGGTTCCGTGGACGGCGACAACGCCGCCGCCATGCGATACACCGAAGTGCGCATGACCAAGCTGGCGCACGAGCTGCTGGCTGACCTGCATAAAGAAACCGTGGACTGGGTGCCGAACTACGACGGCACCGAAATGATCCCGGCGGTCATGCCGACCCGTATTCCAAACCTGTTGGTCAACGGCTCCAGCGGTATCGCCGTGGGCATGGCGACCAACATCCCGCCGCACAACCTCGGTGAAGTCATCGACGGTTGCCTGGCCCTCATCGACAACCCTGAGTTGACCATCGATGAGCTGATGCAATACATCCCTGGTCCGGACTTCCCGACCGCCGCGATTATCAACGGTCGCGCCGGCATCATCGAAGCCTACCGCACCGGTCGCGGGCGCATTTACATGCGCGCCCGCTCGATGATCGAAGACATCGACAAGGTCGGTGGCCGTCAGCAGATCGTCATCACCGAACTCCCTTACCAGCTGAACAAGGCCCGCCTGATCGAGAAGATCGCCGAGCTGGTAAAAGAGAAGAAGCTCGAAGGCATCACCGAGCTGCGCGACGAGTCCGACAAGGACGGTATGCGCGTCGTGATCGAGCTGCGTCGCGGCGAAGTGCCTGAGGTGATCCTCAACAACCTCTACGCCCAGACCCAGCTGCAAGCCGTATTCGGTATCAACATTGTTGCGCTGATCGACGGCCGTCCGCGGATCCTGAACCTCAAGGACCTCCTGGAAGCCTTCGTTCGTCACCGTCGCGAAGTCGTTACCCGCCGTACCGTGTTCGAACTGCGTAAAGCGCGCGAACGCGGCCACATCCTGGAAGGTCAAGCGGTTGCCCTGTCGAACATCGACCCGGTCATCGCTCTGATCAAGGCCTCGCCGACGCCGTCGGAAGCCAAGGAAGCGCTGATCAAGACCGCGTGGGAATCTTCCGCGGTGGTCGCGATGGTTGAGCGCGCCGGTGCCGACTCTTGCCGTCCAGAGACCCTGGACCCGCAATACGGTCTGCGCGAAGGCAAGTACTTCCTGTCGCCGGAACAGGCGCAAGCCATTCTGGAACTGCGTCTGCACCGTCTGACCGGTCTGGAGCACGAAAAGCTGCTGGCCGAGTATCAAGAGATCCTCAACCAGATCGGCGAACTGATCCGCATCCTCAGCAGCGCCACGCGCCTGATGGAAGTGATCCGCGAAGAGCTGGAAGTGATCCGCGCCGAATACGGCGACGTGCGCCGCACCGAAATTCTCGATGCCCGTCTCGACCTGACCCTGGGTGACATGATCCCGGAAGAAGAGCGCGTCGTGACCATCTCCCACGGTGGCTACGCCAAGACCCAGCCGCTGGCTGCGTACCAGGCTCAGCGTCGTGGCGGTAAAGGCAAATCGGCAACCGGCGTGAAGGATGAGGACTACATTGCTCACCTGCTGGTCGCCAACAGCCACACGACGCTGTTGCTGTTCTCCAGCAAAGGCAAAGTGTACTGGCTGAAAACCTACGAAATTCCGGAAGCGTCCCGCGCTGCCCGTGGTCGTCCGCTGGTCAACCTGCTGCCGCTGGACAGTGATGAATACATCACCACCATGCTGCCGGTCGAGGAATACACCGAAGGACACTTCATCTTCATGGCCACTGCCAAAGGCACCGTGAAGAAGACCCCGCTGGAATCCTTCAGCCGTCAACGCAGCGTCGGCCTGATCGCGCTGGAGCTGGACGAAGGTGACGTACTGATTTCTGCCGCCATTACCGATGGCGAGCGCGAAGTCATGCTGTTCTCCGACGGCGGCAAGGTCACTCGCTTCAAGGAAACCGACGTTCGCGCCATGGGCCGTACCGCTCGCGGTGTTCGCGGCATGCGTCTGCCAGAAGGCCAGAAGCTGATTTCCATGCTGATCCCGGAAGAAGGCAGCGAGATCCTTACTGCTTCGGCCCGTGGTTTCGGCAAGCGCACGGCGATCTCCGAGTTCCCTGAGTACAAACGTGGCGGCCAGGGCGTTATCGCCATGGTCAGCAACGACCGTAACGGCCGTCTGGTCGGTGCAGTCCAGGTGCTCGACGGCGAGGAAATCATGCTGATTTCCGACCAGGGCACCCTGGTTCGTACCCGTGTTGACGAAGTCTCCAGTCTGGGTCGTAACACCCAGGGTGTGACCCTGATCAAACTGGCCAGTGATGAAACGCTGGTCGGTCTGGAGCGGGTGCAGGAGCCATCGGAAGTCGAAGGCGAAGAGCTGGAAGGTGAAGAGGGTGCGGTGTTCGACGGCGAAGTCGTGATCGACGACGTTGTTGAAGATCAGCAACTCGACGCCGCTGCTGACGAAGAGCCACAAGAGTAAGTGGACAAACAGGGGGCGGATGAAAATTCGCCCCCTTGTTGTTTGTCCCTTGAGAAAATTTTGACACCCGCGAAGATCTTGTGTGAAAGGGCCTTTGTGGGAGCCGGGCTTGCCCGCGATGCAGGCACCGCGGTGTGTCTTGTGCACCGCGGTGATGCAATCGCAGGCAAGCCAGCTCCCACAAAAGCTTGTTCCAAATAAGGTCTGTGTCGCTGATTATTTATTGCGTGATACCACCAAATCAGAGCGAGATTGGATGTGAGCAAGAGAGCCTATAACTTCTGTGCCGGTCCTGCGGCACTTCCCGAAGCTGTCCTGCAGCGCGCCCAGGGTGAACTCCTTGATTGGCACGGCAAGGGCCTGTCGGTCATGGAAATGAGCCATCGCAGTGATGAGTTCGTGTCCATCGCGACCAAGGCCGAGCAGGATCTGCGTGATCTGCTGAATATCCCCTCGAACTATAAAGTGCTGTTTCTGCAAGGCGGCGCCAGCCAGCAATTTGCTCAGATCCCTCTGAACCTGTTGCCGGAAAGCGGCACTGCCGACTATATCGATACCGGTATCTGGTCGCAGAAAGCCATTGAAGAAGCGTCGCGCTACGGAAACGTCAACGTTGCCGCTACCGCCAAGCCTTACGACTATTTCGCTATTCCCGGTCAGAACGAATGGAACCTGTCGAAAGATGCGGCCTACGTTCACTACGCGCCGAACGAAACCATCGGCGGCCTGGAATTCAACTGGGTCCCGGAAACCGGTGAAGTCCCGCTGGTCGCCGACATGTCTTCCGACATTCTCTCGCGTCCGATCGATGTTTCGCGCTTCGGCATGATCTACGCCGGTGCACAGAAAAACATCGGCCCGAGCGGCATCGTCGTCAACATCGTTCGCGAAGACCTGTTGGGTCACGCCCGTTCCCTGTGCCCGACCATGCTCAACTACAAGGTCGCGGCCGATAACGGCTCGATGTACAACACTCCGCCAACCCTGGCCTGGTATCTGTCGGGTCTGGTATTCGAGTGGCTGAAAGAGCAGGGTGGTGTTGAAGCCATCGGCAAGCTCAACGAAGTTAAACAGCGCACGCTGTACGACTTCATTGACGCCAGCGGCTTGTACAGCAACCCGATCAACAAGTCGGATCGCTCGTGGATGAACGTGCCGTTCCGCCTGGCTGACGATCGTCTCGACAAGCCATTCCTGGTCGGTGCCGAAGAGCGTGGCCTGCTGAACCTCAAGGGTCACCGTTCCGTGGGTGGCATGCGTGCCTCCATCTATAACGCCGTCGACATCGTTGCGGTCAACGCACTGGTTTCGTACATGGCAGAGTTCGAGAAGGAACACGGCTAATGTCTGAGCAAGAACTCAAGGCACTGCGCGTTCGCATTGATGCTCTGGACACCAAAGTCCTGGAGCTGATCAGTGAGCGCGCACGCTGCGCCCAGGAAGTTGCGCGAGTAAAGATGGCCTCGCTGGCCGAAGGCGAAGTGCCGGTGTTCTATCGTCCTGAGCGTGAAGCTCAGGTGCTCAAGCGCGTGATGGAGCGCAACCAGGGGCCGCTGGGCAACGAAGAGATGGCGCGCTTGTTCCGCGAAATCATGTCCTCGTGCCTGGCCCTTGAACAGCCGCTGAAAGTGGCTTACCTCGGCCCTGAAGGCACCTTTACCCAAGCCGCTGCCATGAAACACTTCGGTCACGCCGTGATCAGCAAGCCGATGGCGGCAATCGATGAAGTGTTCCGCGAAGTGGCGGCCGGTGCGGTGAACTTTGGCGTGGTCCCGGTGGAAAACTCCACCGAAGGCGCGGTCAACCATACCCTCGACAGCTTCCTCGAACACGACATGGTCATCTGTGGCGAAGTCGAGTTGCGGATTCACCACCACTTGCTGGTCGGTGAAAACACCAAGACCGACAGCATCAGTCGCATCTACTCCCACGCCCAGTCCCTGGCCCAGTGCCGCAAGTGGCTGGACGCGCACTACCCGAATGTCGAGCGCGTGGCGGTTTCGAGCAACGCTGAAGCGGCCAAGCGGGTCAAGGGTGAGTGGAACTCGGCGGCGATTGCCGGCGACATGGCGGCAGGCTTGTACGGGTTGACCCGTCTGGCCGAAAAAATCGAGGATCGCCCGGACAACTCCACGCGCTTCCTGATGATCGGCAGCCAGGAAGTGCCGCCGACCGGCGACGACAAGACGTCGATCATCGTCTCCATGAGCAACAAGCCTGGTGCGCTCCACGAGTTGCTGGTGCCGTTCCACGACAATGGCATCGACCTGACGCGAATCGAGACGCGTCCGTCGCGCAGCGGTAAATGGACCTACGTGTTCTTCATCGACTTCGTCGGCCACCACCGTGATCCGTTGATCAAAGGTGTATTGGAAAAGATCAGTCAGGAAGCAGTAGCACTCAAAGTGCTGGGTTCCTACCCGAAAGCAGTTCTCTAAGGGGTAGCAAATGAGTGGTGACTTCCTCGCTCTGGCACAGCCGGGCGTGCAACAACTTTCGCCTTACGTTCCGGGCAAACCCGTGGACGAACTGGCGCGCGAGCTGAACATCGATCCAGCCAAAATCATCAAGCTGGCCAGCAATGAAAACCCGTTGGGCGCCAGTCCAAAGGCGCTGGCGGCCATTCGCGAAGAACTGGCCGAGCTGACCCGCTATCCGGACGGCAACGGTTTTGCGCTCAAGACTCTGTTGGCCGAACAATGCCGCGTCGAGCTGAATCAGGTGACGCTGGGCAATGGTTCCAATGACATTCTTGAGCTGGTGGCGCGCGCTTATCTGGCGCCCGGCCTGAACGCGGTGTTCAGCGAGCATGCGTTTGCGGTCTATCCGATCGTCACGCAAGCCGTCGGCGCTACGGCCAAAGTGATCCCGGCCAAAGACTGGGGTCATGATCTGTCGGCCATGCTGGCCGCGATCGATGCCGATACCCGCGTGGTGTTCATCGCCAATCCGAACAACCCGACCGGGACCTGGTTCGGTGCCGAAGCGCTGGATGAATTCCTGCAGGATGTGCCTGAGCACGTGCTGGTAGTGTTGGATGAGGCCTACATCGAATACGCCGAAGGTGGCGACTTGCCGGATGGCTTGGACTTCCTGGCCGCGTACCCGAACCTGCTGGTCTCGCGCACGTTCTCCAAGGCTTACGGTCTGGCGGCGCTGCGCGTCGGTTATGGCTTGTCCACCGCCGTAGTCGCCGATGTGCTGAACCGCGTGCGTCAGCCGTTCAACGTGAACAGCCTGGCCTTGGCCGCTGCGTGCGCTGCGCTGCAAGACACCGATTACCTGGCTGAAAGCCGTCGCCTGAACGAATCCGGCATGCAGCAACTGGAAGTGGGTTTTCGTGAGCTGGGGCTGAGCTGGATTCCGTCCAAGGGCAACTTCATTTGCGTCGATATGGGGCAGGTGGCTGCGCCGATCTTCCAGGGGTTGCTGCGCGAAGGCGTGATCGTGCGTCCGGTGGCCAACTACGGCATGCCGAACCACCTGCGTATCACCATCGGTTTGCCGGCGGAAAACAGCCGCTTCCTTGAGGCGCTGACCAAGGTTCTGGCTCGTGGTTGATGTCACTGCACTGCAATCTGCTGAACCTATGATCGGTCGCCTGGTGGTGGTCGGTCTGGGGTTGATCGGCGGTTCGTTTGCCAAGGGGCTGCGTGAAAGTGGCCTGTGCCGCGAAGTGGTCGGGGTCGATCTTGACCCGCAATCGCGCAAGCTGGCGGTTGAGCTGGGCGTGGTGGATCGTTGCGAAGAAGACCTGGCGATTGCTTGTCAGGGCGCAGACGTGATTCAACTCGCCGTGCCGATCCTCGCCATGGAAAAAATGCTGGGCCGATTGGCCTGCATGGACCTGGGGCAAGCGATTCTGACCGACGTCGGCAGCGCCAAAGGCAATGTGGTGCGTGCCGCGACCGAGGCGTTTGGCGGCATGCCGACGCGATTCGTGCCGGGCCATCCGATTGCCGGTTCCGAGCAGAGCGGGGTGGAAGCCTCCAATGCCGAACTGTTCCGTCGCCATAAGGTGATTTTGACGCCGCTGGACCAAACCGATCCGGGCGCGCTGGCCGTGGTCGACCGTTTGTGGCGCGAATTGGGTGCCGATGTCGAGCACATGCAGGTCGAGCGTCACGACGAAGTGTTGGCGGCGACCAGCCATTTGCCGCACTTGTTGGCGTTCGGTCTGGTCGATTCACTGGCCAAGCGCAATGAAAACCTTGAGATCTTCCGTTACGCTGCCGGCGGTTTCCGCGATTTCACAAGAATTGCGGGTAGCGACCCGGTCATGTGGCACGACATCTTCCTCGCCAACCGCGAAGCTGTCCTGCGCACACTCGATACATTTCGCAGCGACCTCGACGCCTTGCGCGACGCGGTCGATGCAGGGGATGGGCACCAATTGTTGGGCGTGTTCACTCGCGCCCGGGTTGCCCGCGAACATTTCAGTAAAATCCTGGCACGCCGGGCTTATGTGGACGCTATGAACTCCAACGACCTGATTTTCCTGGCACAACCTGGTGGCCGCCTGACTGGGCGGATTCGTGTACCGGGCGATAAATCGATTTCCCACCGTTCGATCATGCTCGGCTCCCTGGCCGAAGGCGTCACCGAAGTCGAAGGTTTCCTCGAGGGCGAAGATGCTCTGGCGACCTTGCAAGCCTTCCGTGACATGGGCGTAGTGATCGAAGGTCCGCACCACGGTCGCGTGACCATTCACGGCGTCGGCCTGCATGGCTTGAAGCCTGCGCCGGGCCCGATCTATCTGGGCAACTCCGGCACCTCGATGCGTCTGTTGTCGGGCCTGCTCGCTGCGCAAGACTTCGACAGCACCCTGACCGGCGATGTTTCGCTGTCCAAGCGCCCGATGAATCGCGTGGCCAATCCGCTGCGTGAAATGGGTGCCGTGATCGAAACCGCCGCCGAAGGTCGTCCGCCGATGACTATTCGTGGCGGCAACAAGCTCAAAGGCCTGACTTACACCATGCCGATGGCCAGTGCCCAGGTTAAATCCTGCCTGCTGCTGGCCGGCCTGTACGCCGAAGGCAAGACCACCGTTACCGAGCCGGCTCCGACTCGCGATCACACCGAGCGCATGCTGCGTGGCTTCGGCTATCCGGTCGCTGTCAATGGTGCTACCGCGTCGGTCGAGTCCGGCCACAAGCTGACGGCGACCCATATTGAAGTGCCGGGCGATATCTCTTCGTCCGCGTTCTTCCTGGTCGCCGCGTCGATCGCCGAAGGTTCGGAGCTGGTGCTTGAGCACGTCGGCATCAACCCGACCCGCACCGGCGTGATCGACATTCTGCGTCTGATGGGCGCTGACATCACTCTGGAAAACCAGCGTGAGGTGGGCGGCGAGCCTGTGGCTGACCTGCGCGTACGTGCAGCTAAACTCAAAGGTATCGAGATTCCCGAAGCGCTGGTTCCACTGGCCATCGACGAATTCCCGGTGCTGTTCGTGGCCGCGGCCTGTGCCGAAGGGCGCACCGTATTGCGCGGCGCTGAGGAGTTGCGAGTCAAGGAGTCGGACCGTATCCAGGTCATGGCCGACGGCCTGCTCGCGCTGGGCGTCAAATGCGAACCGACCCCGGACGGCATCATCATCGACGGCGGCCTGATCGGCGGCGGCGAAGTGCATGGTCACGGCGATCACCGGATTGCCATGGCCTTCAGCGTCGCTTCACTGCGCGCCACTGCACCGATTCGCATCCATGACTGTGCCAACGTCGCGACGTCGTTCCCGAACTTCCTCGCGCTGTGCGCGCAGGTCGGCATCCGTGTTGCACAAGAGGCTCAGTCGTGAATATCAAGCCACCGGTCATCACCATCGACGGGCCTAGCGGTTCGGGCAAGGGCACTATTGCCGGGATTCTGGCCAAGCGCCTGGGCTGGTGCTTGCTGGATTCCGGTGCGCTGTACCGTCTGTTGGCGTTCGCTGCGCGAAACCATGGCGTTGACCTGACCAATGAAGAGTCGCTAAAACTGCTGGCCGCTCATCTGGACGTGCAGTTCGTCGGAGCGACCGAAGGTCATCCGCAGCGAATCATCCTCGAAGGCGACGATGTCACTGATGATTTGCGCAATGAACAGGTTGGTGCCTGGGCTTCCCAAGTGGCTGCATTGCCGGCCGTTCGCGATGCTCTGCTTCAACGCCAGCGGGCGTTTCAGGAGCCCCCGGGTCTGGTCGCTGATGGTCGCGACATGGGCACGGTGGTTTTCCCGGACGCGCCACTGAAGATATTCCTCACTGCCAGTGCCGAGGAGCGTGCGCGCCGTCGATACTTGCAGTTGAAGGGCAAAGTCGATGGTGTTAGTCTGTCGAGTCTGCTAGATGAGATACGTGCACGTGATGAGCGTGACACCCAGCGAGCGGTAGCCCCGCTCAAGCCGGCGGCTGACGCCATACAGCTGGATTCCACGGAATTATCCATCGATCAGGTGCTGGAACGCATCATGAGTGAGATCGCACTCCGCGATATCGCCGGGTGACCAAGAGACTCTGCAGGGGACCAGTCATAGTCCTGCTTTGTTTCTTTAAATGAACGTAACCCACGTCGTCTGGGATGTGGAGATGGGCGTATTCTTCGCCCTTATCATCAGGAATTAAAATGAGCGAAAGCTTTGCGGAACTCTTTGAAGAAAGCCTAAAAACCCTGAACCTTCAGGCAGGCTCCATCATCACCGGTGTTATCGTTGATATCGATTACCAAGCTCGCTGGGTAACCGTTCACGCTGGCCTGAAGTCTGAAGCACTCATCCCGCTTGAGCAGTTCTACAACGATGCTGGCGAACTGACTATCAACGTCGGTGACGAAGTTCACGTTGCTCTGGACTCGGTTGAAGACGGCTTTGGTGAAACCAAGCTGTCCCGTGAAAAAGCCAAGCGCGCTGAATGCTGGATTGTTCTGGAAGCAGCCTTCGCAGCCGAAGAAGTGGTCAAGGGCGTTATCAACGGTAAGGTTAAAGGCGGCTTCACTGTCGACGTTAACGGCATCCGTGCGTTCCTGCCAGGTTCTCTGGTTGACGTCCGTCCTGTGCGCGATACCACGCACCTGGAAGGCAAAGAGCTGGAATTCAAGGTCATCAAACTCGACCAGAAACGCAACAACGTTGTCGTTTCCCGTCGCAGCGTCCTCGAAGCCGAGAACTCCGCCGAGCGTGAAGCTCTGCTGGAATCCCTGCAGGAAGGCCAACAAGTCAAAGGTATCGTCAAGAACCTCACCGATTACGGCGCATTCGTCGATCTGGGTGGCGTCGATGGCCTGCTGCACATTACCGACATGGCTTGGAAGCGTATCAAGCATCCTTCTGAAATCGTCAACGTTGGCGACGAGATCGATGTCAAGGTTCTGAAGTACGATCGCGAACGCAATCGTGTTTCCCTGGGCCTCAAGCAACTGGGCGAAGATCCATGGGTTGCTATCAAAGCCCGTTACCCAGAAAGCACTCGCGTTACCGCTCGTGTAACCAACCTGACCGACTACGGCTGCTTCGCTGAGCTGGAAGAAGGCGTTGAAGGCCTGGTACACGTTTCCGAAATGGACTGGACCAACAAGAACATCCACCCTTCGAAAGTCGTACAAGTCGGCGACGAAGTGGAAGTTATGGTTCTGGACATCGACGAAGAGCGTCGTCGTATCTCCCTCGGCATCAAGCAGTGCAAATCTAACCCATGGGAAGATTTCTCTGGCCAGTTCAACAAGGGCGATAAAATCTCCGGCACCATCAAGTCGATCACCGATTTCGGTATCTTCATTGGTCTGGACGGCGGCATCGACGGTCTGGTTCACCTGTCCGACATCTCCTGGAACGAAGTGGGCGAAGAAGCCGTTCGCCGTTTCAAGAAGGGCGACGAGCTGGACACCGTTATCCTGTCGGTTGACCCAGAGCGCGAGCGCATCTCCCTGGGTATCAAGCAACTGGAAAGCGATCCGTTCTCCGAGTACGTTCAAGAGAACGACAAAGGCGCAATCGTTAAAGGCATCGTGAAAGAAGTTGACGCTAAAGGCGCCATCATCACTCTGGCCGACGATATCGAAGCGACTCTGAAAGCCTCCGAAATCAGCCGTGACCGCGTTGAAGACGCGCGCAACGTTCTGAAAGAAGGCCAGGAAGTAGAAGCCAAGATCATCAGCGTTGACCGCAAGAGCCGTGTAATCCAGCTCTCCATCAAGTCGAAAGACGATGCTGAAGAGAAAGAAGCCATCCAAAGCTTGAAAGACAAGCCTTCGGATAGCATCGCTGCTGGTCCTACCACTCTGGGCGACCTGTTGCGTGCACAAATGGAAAAACAGAACTAAGTTCTGTCAGACCATAGAAAAAGGGCGACTTCGGTCGCCCTTTTTGTGGGCGGGATTTGGCGGGTCGTATGGCAAATGAGGTGAAACCAATTGTGGTAACAAGGTGTCTTTTTCTTTAACGGGATCAATCGCTTAATTGCAGCTAGTCTTAGACGCAAGCGAACGACAGCGGGGCGGAGTGCCCTGCATCCTGCATAAAGAAGCGCATGAGCATGCTCATTGTCGTCATGGCAATACTGACACTGGTGGGGTGTGCGACCAGCGCAACTACCCATGCAGTGCGTGGGTTGAGTGGTATCGAGGTTGATTGTTTCGGGCTGGGGTCGGGGTGGGGAGAAATGTCAGAAGCGAGCTGCCAAAGAATGCAAGCGCGCAGGCTACAGGGTGGTGACGAGGTCTGATGATGTCAAAGACGAAGATGAATATCCGTTTGGCTTCAACCCTGCGGGTTATCTGACGCGCACCATGTTGGTTATTTGCAAATGAGGACTGTGGGGGTGATTCACGTTGGCCTGAAATTGGTCGGCTTCTTGCGGCAAATTTGTCAAAATCCGGGCTGTTCAAATTCAGTTGGGCATGCTAAAACCTTTGAAACGCTTTTCCTAGATGCTTGAAAAAGAAGGGAAAAATATGACGAAGTCGGAGTTGATCGAACGAATTGTCACCCATCAAGGCTTGCTCTCATCGAAAGATGTGGAGCTGGCAATCAAGACTATGCTTGAACAAATGTCCCAATGTCTGGCCACTGGGGATCGAATTGAGATTCGGGGCTTTGGCAGCTTCTCCCTTCACTACCGCGCGCCGCGCGTGGGGCGCAACCCGAAGACTGGGCAGTCGGTGAGTCTTGACGGAAAGTTTGTTCCGCATTTCAAGCCGGGGAAAGAATTACGGGATCGGGTGAATGAAGAGGAGGAAGAGCATGCTGATCTCTAGATTCATTGAAGAACTGGAGGTTTTCCGTGCGAAATTTTAAACGTGCAATCCTCGCGGCGTTGTTGTTGGTTGTGGGGTTTGTTGTTGCACTGTTTTTTCTTGAAAACCGGCAAGCGGTCTCATTGTTTTTTTTAGGTTGGGCTACGCCCCAGTTGCCAGTATCGGCTTGGGTATTGCTGGCGTTGCTGACAGGCATGGTGGTCAGCCCGGCACTGGTTTGGTTTAAAGGGGTTCGCCGTCGTTACAGCGCAGTGCGTGGTGTAACTTTCAGTCGTAAATCAGAATCAAGACTTTGATGTCTCAATGAGGTGGGATTGAGTCGTTTGGATCGGCTTGGGAGTTTTTGAGTTTTGCTGGCGTGTCCGGCCTCATCACGGTCCCTTCGCAAGGTTGATCTGCCATGTCGATCGACTAGGCTGAATTAAAACAAGAGTGCTTATATGTTGAAAGCTCGTTCCGATATAAGAGTTGAAGATGAAGTTGACTTGGTGGCTCTCGTAAAAGATTTATGGCTGCAAAAGTTCATAATCATCGGCGTGGCGGTGCTGGTAGCCGCGTTGGTTTACGCCTACGCGAGTATCTCGATAATAGCGCCGATTTATGAGGCTAAACTTTATATTGTTCCGCCGACCCAAAGCGGGATTGCTGGTTTTAATGCCGGACGGAGCGCGAGTGACGCGGATTTTAAGCCTTACACGGTCAATGAGATATACGCTGTATTCACGAGAAATCTGGAGGCAGAGTCCTTTCGTCAGGATTTTTTCAAGGAGTTCTATCTGCCTTCGTTGTCTGAGACTTCGCGTAAAGAATCAGTAAGTCAGCTCTATAAAAATTTCTCTCAGACGCTGGTAATAGGTGCAGATAAGGGGAATCCCCCTCGCTACTCTGTTGCTTTCCAAAGTCAGAATTCAGAAAAAGCTGCGGCATTGGTTAAAGCCTATGTTGAGCGGGTCAAAGAAGTAGCCAAAGCTGAAATAATCCTGAACATAACGCGAGAGTCCTCGGTCCGGGCGCATGATCTTGAGAAAAAAATAGTAAGTATGCGCGAAGCTGCTCCTGTAGCGCGCGAGGATCGAATTAACCAGTTGCGTGAGGCATTGCGTATCGCGGAATCTATTGGTTTGACAAATCCACAGGCCTCCCCGAATACCTTGTTGGCTAATGCGGGCGTCGAGGATGAATCATTGGCGTACCGGCGTGGTAGCAAGGCGCTACAGGCAGAGATAAACGTACTGCAGTCGCGAACTTCATACGATGCGTTCATTCCCGATTTACGAAAACTGCAAAGCAGGCTTGAATTTTATAATACGTTGAGCATCGACCCCGCAAGTGTCTCGGTCGGTCGTCAGGATGGTGATATTGCAGCGCTCGATACTCCGGTAAAAAACAAAAAGAAAATTATTGTATTGGCAGGCATTGTCGGTGGTTTGGCGCTCGGTATATTGATTGCTCTTATGCGAATCTTCTTTTTGCGCTCCGTTAATCCGAGAGAGTTGATGGTGCGAGAGGACGCATAAGGCAATGTAGCTCGCTCGCTGAGATGGGCATCGTATTCATGTTGCATTCATTTAACATCTCACTCGATGCGCGTTTGTTACGCGCGTTGAGTTGGACATTTTTTTAGAGAGTTCTTTTTGGAGCGTGTCTTTTCCTACTGAGGGCGGACTGACATTGAGGGCCTTGCTTTGGCGTCCAGTGTCGAACGCCAAGTCTGAAATGGGTTTTTCGCGTCCGGCGAGAGGAGCGGTCTGGCTGAAATGTACCTTAACCTATCAGCTGCCTCAGAAGAGTGGTGTGATGGAAGGAGTAAATATCTGAAAGCCATCCTCGGAGATAGCAGGCATAATATGAGCTTTGCGGGGGCCAGGGTGCGGAAGCATCGAGCTACACCCCGTGCGTAGTCAGGAAGATGCATGGAGCAGAAAATCGCCTCGTCATGCTTGGTGGCAGGCTAGGCATCTTGTGCGATCCTCGTTTTCCTTGAGCTTGCTGTGCTTGTTTTAGGATGGGCGGTCGAATGAACGAAGAGAAGGGGTTTGATCATTCTGTCTCAACTGCCATCGTCCGGCCGATTGATGCCAGGAGCTGGTATCTGGTGCAGTGCAAGCCCCGGCAGGACAAGCGGGCGGAGGAACACCTGGTCCGACAGGGTTATGTGTGTGTTCGACCTACGTGCATTCAGCAGACTCTCGTCGGTGGGCGTCTGCACAGGAATATCGAGTCGCTTTTCCCCGGATACTTGTTTATCCAGCTTAGTGATGAATGTAGCTGGGGGCCTTTGCGGTCTACGCGTGGCGTGAGTCACATCGTTGGATTTGGCGGGAAACCGGCCACCGTAAGCGATGAGGTGGTTTGGAGGATGCAACAGCGAACAGAAGGACTAGAAATTCCTCTGTTCATGGAGAGAGAAGCGGTTCGGGTCGTAAGCGGTGGGTTTGCGGAGATGGATGCAATTTTCAAGGAAATGGACGGTGAACAGCGCGTTATTTTGTTGATTGGCATGCTTAACAGGCAGCAGTGCGTCAGCGTGCCGCTCACAACAATTGCCAGGCATTAGGGAGAGAGGTCTTCGACCTGCAGAGTTGTTGCAGGGTTGTTAGGTTCGTTCTGAGGAAGCTGACGCTAAATCCTGGGGCGGTAGCGTGTCTGCTTGAGGGCCGCAAAGTGGGTCCTTGCTGGCGAAGCGTTCATCGCGTCCGAATGTACTGATTTCGGAGGTGGTCCTCGCTTGGTGAGAATTTCGGTCCGCTAATGCGGCGGTAGTACGGCGGTGTTGATTCAAGTGTGTTCAGTTGCTTACTAAGATGAAATTTAACGGAGTTTTGGTTGATGTCAGGCATAAAGCAGGCGAGCGTCGCTAAGTTCAAGAAAAAAGAGGCCATCATCGGTATTGTCGGCCTCGGCTACGTGGGTCTGCCTTTGATGCTTCGCTACAATGCAATCGGGTTCAAGGTCCTCGGCATCGATATTGATACGTCCAAGGTCGATGCACTGAATGCCGGCCGGAGCTATATCGAACATATTCCCAGTGAAAAAATTGCACTCGCTTGCGATGGCGGCTTCGAAGCTACGACAGATTTCAAGCGTGTCGCCGAGTGCGACGCCCTTATCCTCTGCGTTCCAACTCCGCTGAACAAGTATCGCGAACCTGACATGAGCTTTGTGGTTAATACCACTGATGCCATCAAGCCTTTTCTGCGCGCTGGGCAGATCGTTTCCCTGGAGAGCACGACTTATCCGGGGACGACTGAAGAGGAATTGCTCCCTCGCATCCAGGAAGGTGGATTGCGTGCAGGCGAAGACATTTTTCTCGTTTACTCGCCCGAGCGAGAAGATCCGGGCAATCCTAATTTCGAAACCCGAACCATCCCGAAAGTGATCGGTGGGCATACTCCCGCTTGCCTTGAAGTGGGAGTGGCTCTCTATGAGCACGCTATCGACCAGATTGTTTCAGTCAGTTCGACCAAAGCTGCCGAAATGACCAAGCTTCTGGAGAATATCCATCGCGCGGTGAACATTGGCCTTGTAAACGAAATGAAGGTTGTGGCGGATAGAATGGGTATCGACATTTTCGAAGTCGTCGATGCTGCCGCTACCAAACCTTTCGGCTTTACCGCGTATTACCCGGGGCCAGGGCTTGGCGGTCATTGCATCCCGATCGACCCTTTCTATTTGACCTGGAAGGCGCGTGAATACGGTTTGCACACCCGTTTCATCGAGTTGGCCGGTGAAGTCAACAAGGCGATGCCTGAGTATGTCCTCAGTAAGCTGATGGACGGACTGAATGAAAGCGGGAAGGCACTGAAAGGCAGCAAAGTGTTGATTCTCGGGATCGCATACAAGAAAAATGTCGATGATATGCGTGAATCGCCGTCAGTCGAAATCATGGAATTGATTGAAGCAAAAGGCGGGGTTGTTTCCTATTGTGATCCGCACGTTCCGGTTTTTCCGAAAATGCGAGAGCACCACTTTGATCTCACCAGTGAAGAGCTTTCCGCGACGAAACTGGCATCTTACGATGCAGTCGTACTGGCCACCGATCATGACAAATTTGATTATGAATTGATTCGCCAGCATTCAACGTTGTTGGTCGATACGCGTGGCAAGTATCGCGCTCCAGAAGCCCATATCATTAAAGCCTAATCGACGGAGTCATCCTCTTGAAACGTTTTGCCTTGATCGGTGCAGCTGGTTATATAGCACCTCGCCATATGCGCGCTATTAAGGACACCGGTAACGTATTGGTGTCCGCTTACGACATTAACGACTCCGTTGGTATCATCGACAGCCTCTCACCGGAAAGTGATTTTTTTACCCAGTTTGAGAGGTTTTACGATCACGCTTGCCGCCTGAAGCGTGATGCCGATACTGCGTTGGATTATGTAGCAGTTTGCTCGCCGAACTATTTACATCACTCCCATATCGCTGCCGGACTTCGATTGGGGTGTGATGTTATTTGTGAAAAGCCGTTGGTTCCAACAGTCGAAGATCTTGATGAGCTTGCACTGGTCGAAAAGGAAACCGGTAAGCGCGTCTATAATATTTTGCAACTTCGTCATCACCAGGCAATCCTTGCGCTGAAAAACAAGGTCGCGGTTGAAAGTCGAGAAACGAAGTATGACGTCGAACTCACATACATCACGTCACGCGGCAAGTGGTATATGGAGAGCTGGAAGGGCGACCCACGCAAGTCCTTTGGAGTAGCTACCAATATTGGTGTGCACTTTTACGACATGCTCCATTTCATTTTCGGCAACCTTCAGCGCAATGTGGTGCATTTTGTCAGCGAATATAAAGCTGCCGGCTATCTGGAATACGAAAAGGCCCGTGTTCGCTGGTTTCTATCTATCGATGCCAACGATTTGCCTGACGTCGTGAAAGGTAAAAAACCGACGTATCGTTCGATTACAGTCGACGGCGAGGAAATCGAGTTTTCGGAAGGTTTCACTGATCTTCATACCGTCAGCTACCAAGAAATATTGGCGGGCCGTGGGTATGGCTTGCAAGATGCCCGACACTGCGTGGAAACAGTAGAGACCATCCGCTCATCTGGCATCAGCAAGCCGTCTGACGATGAAGGCCATCCCTTTCTTAACACCTTGAGTCAATGAGAGCTATATGACCTATCAGGTACATCCCTCGGCAATTGTTGACGACGGTGCGCAGATCGGAAGTGGATCGCGCGTGTGGCATTTTGTGCATGTCTGCGCAGAGGCCCGTATCGGCAAGGATTGCTCATTAGGGCAAAATGTCTTCGTGGGTAATCGCGTTGTAATCGGCAACAACGTGAAGATACAGAACAATGTCTCGGTGTATGACAACGTTACACTTGAAGATGATGTTTTCTGTGGGCCGAGCATGGTGTTTACCAATGTCTACAACCCGCGAAGCGCAGTGTCACGCAAAGATGAGTATCGTGACACTGTCGTGAAAAAAGGCGTCACGTTGGGCGCCAATTGCACGGTAGTGTGCGGAGTGACCATTGGTGAATATGCTTTCATTGCCGCTGGTGCTGTAGTCAATAGAGATGTCAAACCTTACGCCTTGGTTGCCGGTGTGCCAGCAAAGCATATTGGCTGGATGAGTCAGCAAGGTGAGCGTATTCCGCTAATGCTGGCGGGAGAAGGTGAGTACACCTGCCCCCATACGGCGCAGCGCTATAAGTTGGTAGGTGAGACTTTGGAGTGCCTTGACGCATGAATATTCCGTTCGTCGATTTAAAAACTCAATACGAAGCGTTGAAATCGAAGATTCAACTTCGAATGAATAATGTGCTGGAACATGGCCAGTATATTATGGGGCCTGAAGTAGCCGAGCTTGAATCGCGGCTTTCCAGTTATACCGGTGCCAAGCACTGCATTACAGTGTCCAGTGGCACCGATGCGCTCCTGATTAGCCTGATGGCGCTGGGTGTGGGCCCGGACGACGAGGTCGTTACAACGCCCTTTACATTCGCCGCAACCGCTGAGGTGATTGTCCTCTTGGGTGCGAAGCCCGTATTTGTCGATATCGACCCGATAACGTGCAATATAGATGTTGAAAAATTAGAGGTTGCGATAACGTCCAGGACGAAGGCGATTATGCCGGTGAGCCTCTACGGGCAACCGTCGGATATGGATGAAATCAATGCAATTGCTGCTCGTCATGGAAATATTCCAGTCATCGAGGATGCGGCGCAAAGTTTCGGAGCCGAGTACAAGGGGCGCAAGAGTTGCAACTTGTCGACCTTGGGTTGTACCAGCTTTTTCCCAAGCAAGCCTCTAGGTTGTTACGGCGACGGCGGGGCGATATTTACTTCCGATGATGCGCTCGCCCAAGCCTGTCGGGAAATTCGTGTGCATGGTCAAAGTCAGCGATATTTGCATACCCGTATTGGTCTGGGTGGACGTATGGATACGCTTCAGTGCGCCATCGTACTGGCCAAGCTTGAACGTTTTGAGTGGGAAGTAGAGCAGCGGATCGCGGCGGGTGCTCAATACAACCGAGCGATGGATGAGCTGGGAGTCAAACGGGTACAGCAAAAGTCCGACCGCACCAGCATGTATGCACAATACACCGTGATGGTCGACAAACGAGACGAGGTCCAGGCCGCTCTTAAACTCAAAGGGATTCCTACAGCCGTTCACTATCCGGTGCCCTTGAACGAGCAGCCCGTCTACCGTCGTTTTGGTTCTTCGGCAGATACGCCTGTTTCCACTGCTGTTGCACAGCGGGTCATGAGCCTCCCGATGAGCGCTGACGTCTTTCCTGTGATTGAGCAGGTGGTGTTCGGTTTGCAAAGCGTATTGAGCATTGAGTCATGAATGAATAAAAGACTGTTCGGTAATGCAGGGATATTTCTGGGCGCGAATATCATCAATGCCGGAATTCCTTTTCTGCTTCTGCCGTTTCTGACGCGTGCGCTGACACCCACTGACTATGGGGTCGTCGCCATGTTCGGCATCATGGTCAACCTCTTCGGCACCCTGACTGGGTTGAGTGTGCATGGGGCGATCGGCGTTCGTTATTTTGAGTTGGAAAAGAGCGTTCTGTCTCGATACGTAGGGGCGTGCGTCGGGATCCTTTTTGTCAGCACGGCGGTGATTTTTGCCCTGGTGGCCGTGTTCGGTAAATGGTTCGAAGAACCGACGAACCTGCCCTATGAATGGTTGCTGATTGCCGTTCTGATCTCAGGTTTGCAGTTCCTCATCAATATCAAACTTACGCTTTGGCAGGTACGTGGCGTTGCCAAGCAGTATGGCGTCTTCCAGGTTTCCCAAGGGTTGGTGAATGCTGGCGTATCGTTGATTTGTATTTTTGGTTTTTTGATGGCTTGGGAAGGGCGGGTACTGGGACAGGTCATTGCAACGGCCGTTTTTGGCGTCCTGGCGTTGATTGGTTTGTTTTTGAATAGCGAGCTGAGTCGCCCCAAGGCAGGTGAAGGTCAGGTTACCGACGCGCTGAAATTCGGTGTGCCTCTCATTCCGCACGTGATTGGTGGACTGGTGATGGTGGTCGCGGACCGGTTCATCATTGCCAATATGCTTGATGTGCACGCGGTCGGCATCTACACCCTCGCGCTTCAGATCGGGATGATCATGGGGCTGATCGCCGACGCGTTTATCAAGGTCTATGGCCCGTGGTTGTATGCAAAACTCAAAGAAAATACCGATGATGCCCGGTTGGAAGTTGTTGGCGTGACTTACCTGGTGTGGTTGACCTTTATAGCGTTGGCGCTAGTAGCAGTCGGATTTTGCGAGCTGTTTTTCTCTGCGGTGGTCGGGAAAGATTTTGACGCTGCTAAAGACATCGTATTCTGGTTTTTCCTTGGGCAGACCTTCAAGGGAATGTACCTGTCGATTGCAGGGCTGTTCTTTTTTTCCTCTCGCACCAGCAGCGTCTCACTAGTAACTGTGTGTACGGGTGTTTTCTCTGTCCTGGTCACTATTGCTTTTGTTAAGCTGGCCGGCTTGAAAGGCGCTGCCATCGCCTATGCACTTTCCGAGGCAGTGCTATTTTCGTTTGCATGGTTGTTGTCGCGACGCATATATGACATGCCATGGTCTAAAGTAACCTCCTCGCTGTCGTTGATTGTAAATCGAGGCTTTTCAAGATGAGGGTTGTTGTCTATCGCGTTGCCGCGAGGTTGCTGGATTTTCTTCGCCTCGTGGGCTGGGAGATAACATATACAACCTTTCGCAATAAATATGATTTGCATAAAAGTTTTGGCTTTAATGGTGCTTATATTCAATTTTACGGGGACGGTACAATTGAGGTCGGGGAGGGCAGCTATATTGGCGGTTTATCGACCGTCCAGGCAGTATCAGGGTGTACGGTAAAGATCGGTGCTGGCTGTCGCATCTCCCACAATGTGAGGGTGTATACACAGTCAGCCGACGCGGACGCCGACTTCTCCGCAGCGAGCCCGCCGGAGAAACAAGGTAATGTTTTGATCGGTGACTATTGCTGGATTGGCGCCAATGTCTTCATCAGCCCTGGCGTCACTATCGGGAGGAATTCGGTCATAGGGGCGAACTCCGTGATCACTAAGAATATTCCGTCGGATGAGATTTGGGGAGGCGTTCCGGCGAAACTTATCCGACGAAAAAAAATCGCGAACGATGCGGTCTTATAATGGTTTTCGGTTCTCTGTGCCGACTATATTTTGAGAGTGAAATATGCGAGTAATTGCGAAGCTAGACGTTAAGCCTCCACAGGTTGTAAAACCTGTCCATTTTGAGGGGCTGCGAAAGATGGGCAACCCGGGCGACCTGGCCTATAAATATTATGAACAGGGTGCCGACGAGATCTGTTATATCGACATCGTCGCGAGCTTGTATCGACGTGAAATTCTTCATGAGTTGATCTCAGAAACGGCCAAGAGGATCCTCGTTCCTTTTGCTGTCGGTGGTGGCGTGCGTACCCCAGATGATTTCTCTAAATTGTTCCACCACGGTGCGGACAAGGTCGTCATTAACACCGGGGCAATCGAAGACCCGTCCAGAATCGACGCTGCAGCTAAAATTTTTGGCGGGCAATCTGTCGTTGTGAATATTGAGGCTAAACGAATCACCGAAAATAGCTGGGTGTGCTACACCGACTGTGGTCGTATACCGACTGACCGCGACGTTGTTTTGTGGGCCAAAGAAGCAGAGGCACGTGGTGCGGGGGAAATCCTCCTGCAGTCCGTTGATTGTGATGGTCGTCAACGCGGTTTTGATATCGCCCTTGTACAAGCAGTAGTGGAAGCGGTGAACATCCCTGTGGTCGCGGCCAGTGGCGCCGGGACGCTTCAGCATATTCTGGATCTTGCACAACGGGCCAAACCTAGCGGTATAGCCCTGGCTTCAGTTCTTCATTATGATAAAACCACGATTGGGGACGTTAAACGCTTCTTGATCGAGCATGGTGTGGAGGTAGCAGTATGAGTCAGCAGATAGGTGTAGTTGACTACGGTGCCGCTGGCAACGTGTTCAGTATGGCCAAGGCGCTCGAATGTGCAGGCGCCAAGGTTAAGGTAGTCAAACACCCTAAGGATCTAGTAGGCGTCGATAAGCTGGTTATGCCTGGCGTTGGCAGTTTCGTAGATGGCATGCGCGAGCTGAACGAATCGGGCATGGCGGAGGCGATTGTTGAATATGCGACAACCGACCGTCCGTTGCTCGGCATCTGTCTCGGCATGCAAGTACTCAGCAAGGTTGGTTTTGAGTATGGCGAAAGCACCGGGCTCGGTTTGGTACTCGGTGAAGTGCGACCTATGCAGTGCAAAGGCGTTGTGCCGCATATGGGTTTCAACACTGTGTCAATCGTGAATGAATCGCCATTGTTGAAAGGCGTGAGTCCGACCGATCTTTTCTATTTTATGCACTCTTTCGAAGTACAGAAATATACGGATGTTATTGCCCTGACAACCTACGCAGGGCATCAGTTCGTTTCTGGAATACAACGCGGGAACATTTTTGGCGTACAGTTCCATCCAGAAAAAAGTCGCGAAACCGGTATTCGTATTTTTGAAAACTTTTTAGCTTTGTGAGTCCGGAATGAATAATCAAGAATTGTTTGGACGCTACGGTCTTCCGTTAGATATCCAGTTTTGCAAAAAATGCTCGATGAACAACCAGCGGCCTTCGTCGACTGTGGAGTTCAAAAACAAACCGGGCGAGATTAAAAAAGCTATTTTTTTCGATGAGCACGGCGTTTGCGATGCTTGTAACTTTGCTGAAAAGAAAAAGTCGATTGATTGGTCCGAACGCGAACGTGAGTTGCGAGATCTGTGCGACCGCCATCGACGGAATGATGGAAGTTATGACGTCGTAGTTCCAGGCAGTGGCGGGAAGGATAGCGTGATGGCCGCGCATGTCCTCAAGTTTAAGTACAACATGAACCCTATTCTTGTCACGTGGCCACCTGCACTTTATACAGACATAGGTCGGTTCAACTTTGACGCTTGGCTCAACGCTGGTTTCGCGAACTATACGTATCACCAGAACAAACAAGTGCACCGTACGCTGACGCGTCACGCCTTTGTAGACCTCTGCCATCCGTTTCAACCCTTCATTCTTGGGCAGAAGAACCTGGCCCCAAAAATGTCTGCATTGCTTGGCATCCCTCTGGTTATCTTCGGCGAGAACGAAGCTGAATACGGCAATGCTATCGAGGATAACGACAAGCCAAACCGTGACCCAAAATACTACTCTGCCGATAGGCAACTGGACGATTTGTACTTGGGTGGCGTCAGTGCGCGGGAATTGATGGAAAGGTATAAATTCACGCCCGCAGATCTTGAAGCTTATTTGCCAGTGAGTCCGTACAAGCTTCAGGAGGTTGGTACTGAGGTTCACTACCTTGGTTATTACATGAAGTGGCATCCCCAAGAGACCTACTATTTCTCTGTCGAAAATTCTGACTTCATGCCGAATGATCACAGGACCGAGGGCAGCTTCAGTAAGTACAGCTCTCTGGACGATATGATCGATTGGTTGCATTACTATACGACGTATATCAAGTTTGGTATCGGTCGCGCGACTTATGATGCGGCGCAAGAAATTCGTAATGGCGATATCACCCGGGATGAGGGCATATCGCTAATCAAGCGCTTCGATGGTGAGTACCCCAAGATTTATCAAAAGCAATGCCTGGAGTATATGGGGATCTCTGAAGAGCTTTTTACCGAAGTGATTGAGAAGTTCAGAACGCCTCACCTCTGGGAGAACACCCCTACCGGGTGGGAATTGAAGAAACCCATCTGGAAGGCCTGAGTCGTTTGATAAGAGGGGTTTAAAGTGAAGAAGGCATTAATTACAGGCGCTGACGGCTTTATCGGTTCTCACCTGACCGAATTGCTAGTGCGCGAAGGGTATGAAGTCAAGGCGCTGTCTCAGTATAATTCCTTTAATTACTGGGGCTGGCTGGAAAGTGTCGATTGCTTGAAAAGCATCGAAGTATTGAGTGGGGATGTGCGTGATCCACATTACTGTAAACACATTACAAAAGATGTTGATGTCGTCTTCAACCTGGCGGCGCTGATTGCTATTCCTTACTCTTACGTGGCCCCCGATAGTTACGTCGATACCAACATCAAGGGTACGTTGAACATCTGCCAGGCTGCTCTCGAAAACGGCGTTCAGCGTGTTATCCATACTTCCACCAGCGAAGTGTACGGTACCGCACAATATGTGCCGATCGACGAAAAGCATCCCTTGCAGGCGCAGTCGCCTTACAGTGCTTCGAAGATTGGTGCCGACGCAATGGCGATGAGTTTTTACAACTCGTTCGACTTGCCTTTGACTATTGCGCGTCCCTTCAACACCTACGGTCCGCGGCAATCTGCAAGGGCCGTAATCCCTACCATCATTACCCAGATTGCCAGCGGCAAAAAACAGATTCAACTCGGTGATACCACCCCGACGCGTGACTTCAATTACGTCGCAGATACTTGCCGCGGGTTTCTCGAGCTGGCCCGTTGTAATGAGGCGGTGGGGGAAGTCGTCAACATCGGTTCCAACTATGAAATATCTGTTGGTGACACGCTTAATCTCATCCGTGAGCTGATGGACAGTGACGTCGAGTTTCTGACGGATGAGCAGCGAATTCGTCCCGGCAAGTCGGAAGTATTCCGCTTGTGGTGCGATAACACGAAAATAAAAGGGCTGACTGGTTTCGAGCCGAAGTATGACATTCGACAAGGTCTTCAACAGACAATCGACTGGTTGTTGATTCCCGAGAACCTGGCCAAATACAAAGCCGATATTTACAACGTTTGAGGCGCTTCTATGTTCGACTCTCTAATCCAGTTTGTACGTTCGCAATACCGTACGAACGATTTCATTCCACTTCACGCGCCTGTTTTTTCGGGACATGAGCGTGATTATGTGGTGGAAACCATCGAGTCGACGTTCGTTTCAAGCGTGGGCGCCTTCGTGGATCGTTTTGAACGAGATATGGCTGCATACACCGGCAGCCCTCGCGCAGTTGCGACGGTGAACGGTACGGCGGCACTGCACGCCGCTCTGTTGTTGGCGGGGGTCAAAGCCGGTGACTTGGTGGTGACTCAATCTCTGACGTTTGTTGCAACGTGCAATGCAATAGCCTATTGCGCTGCAGAGCCGGTGTTTGTCGATGTTGATCGTCATACGTTGGGGTTATCGCCGAAGGCGCTCGAGATCTGGCTGGAGGCTAATGCACAGTTGGATTCTGATGGCGTGTGCCGGTATAAGCCGACCGGGCAAATCGTGCGTGCCTGCCTGCCGATGCATACCTTCGGTCATCCGGTTGAACTGGATGATCTGGTGGATGTATGCGCTCGTTGGAGGCTGGTTCTGGTCGAAGACGCCGCGGAATCCCTCGGCAGTTTGTACAAAGGTAAACACACGGGCTGCTTCGGTAGCTTGGGAACCCTTAGTTTTAATGGCAACAAGATCATCACTACGGGCGGCGGTGGGATGATTCTGGCTAATGAAGCGTTAGGCACTCGCGCCAAGCACCTTACGACGACTGCCAAACAGCCTCATCCCTACGAGTACGTGCATGACGAGCTCGGCTACAACTATCGTCTGCCAAACCTCAATGCGGCGTTGGGGTGTGCGCAGCTGGAGCAGCTTGAACACTTTATTGCGTCTAAACGTGAACTGGCCTCACGCTATGCCCAGTTGTTCGAGGGCGGTGATTTGCAGTTCGTTAAAGAGCCTGAAGGCTGCCGGTCCAACTACTGGCTGAACGCTGTCATTTGCGACAACAGTGCTCAGAGGGACGCGCTGCTGAAGGCTACTAATGACAATGGCGTCATGACCCGGCCGATCTGGAAGTTGATGAGCGACCTGCCGCTTTATTCGCGGTGCCTGCACGGCGATCTCACAAACTCCGAGTGGTTATCCGCGCGCATTGTCAATTTGCCAAGTAGCGTTGTGCCGGAGACACAAGGTTGAAACGCACTATTGCTGTGTTTACCGGTTCAAGGGCGGAGTACGGACTGCTTTACTGGTTGCTCAAAGATCTCCAGTCGAGCAGCGAATTTCAGCTGCAGGTCATTGTCAGTGGCATGCATCTGTCGCCCGAATTTGGTGAAACCTGGCGCCAGGTTGAGGAGGATGGTTTTGACATCGACGCCAAGGTTGAGATGTTGCTTTCATCTGACTCCGCCGTGGGCATCGCAAAATCAATGGGCGTCGGCACTTTAGGTTTTGCCGACGCACTTGATCGGCTGCGTCCGGACCTGCTGGTGATTCTCGGCGACCGTTTCGAGGCGTTGGCGATCGCGCAGACTGCCTTGGTCATGCGTATTCCCATTGCCCACCTTCACGGTGGTGAAATTACCGAGGGTGCTTATGACGATGCCATTCGACATGCCATTACCAAAATGGCTTACCTGCACTTTGTAGCCACCGAGACCTATCGTAATCGCGTTATCCAGATGGGGGAGTCGCCCGAGCGTGTTTTCAACGTTGGGGCCGTCGGTATCGATCACTTGGTGCGTGCGCCAAGAATGAGTGCAGAGGAACTTCGTGCGAGTCTCGATTTCCCCCTGCATTCGCCCTACCTGGTCGTCACGTACCACCCTGTCACCTTGATGGAAGAAAGCCCTCGGGAAAGCTTCATCGCGCTTACCGAGGCGCTGGACGAGTTTCCTGACCATCAAATCATCTTGACCTATCCCAATGCCGACAATGGCGGCCGGGCGATTATTCCTTTGCTCGAGGCCTATGCACAGCGTCAGCCAGAGCGAGTCCTGGCGATACCCTCGTTGGGCTTCAGGCGTTATCTGTCTGCTATCTCCATGGCCTCTGCGGTAGTGGGTAATTCTTCGAGTGGGATCATCGAGGTCCCGGCGTTCGGTATTCCAAGCGTTGACATCGGCGTGCGTCAGAAGGGTAGGTTGGCTGCCGACTCTGTCCTGCATTGTGAGCCTGATCGCGATTCGATCGAACAGGCGCTTCGCAAGGCGTTGTCATCCGAATTTGCCGCAGACTGTAAAACGACGGTTAATCCCTATGGCAAGGGCCATGCCTGCGAGGCAATCCTGACGGTCCTGAAGCTATACGACGGGGCGTCCCATAAATCATTCCATGATTTGAGCTGACCTATGAAGCAGACTGACACAGATACGGTGTACATCATCGCCGAAGCAGGCGTGAATCATAATGGTGACCGGGCCTTGGCATTTGCATTAGTAGATGCAGCAGCCGACGCCGGCGCAGATGCAGTCAAGTTTCAGACATTTGATGCTGCCAAACTTGCTGCAAAGCATCTTGCCAAAGCGGCTTATCAGAAAAAAAGTACAGATGAAGCAGAAAGCCAGTTATCGATGCTGAAGAAACTCGAGTTGCCGAGAGAGTGGCATGCGGAACTGCAAAGCTACGCTCACCAGAAGGGAATTGATTTTCTTTCGACGGCATTCGACAGCGACAGCCTGGAGTTTCTTTGCGGTCTGGGTATGCCGTTGTTCAAAGTACCGTCGGGTGAACTGACAAACGCTCCGTTGTTGTGGCAGTTTGCGCGTACTGGAAAGAAACTGATCCTGTCGACCGGGATGGCTACCCTTGCCGAGGTGGAGCAGGCACTGGCCATTGTGGCCCATGCCCTCGCGTTCACTGAAGAACCGAAGAACATGGACGATGTCTGGCGCTGCTGGGGCAGCCGTGATGCGCGCGCGAGGTTGCTCGGGCACGTGACGCTGCTCCACTGCACTTCCCAATACCCAACCCCTTGGGCGGAAGTCAACCTGAGGGCGATGGATACGCTAGCCTCTGCATTCGGGCTTGAGGTTGGGTATTCGGATCACACCGAGGGCAGTCTGATTTCCATTGCTGCCGTCGCTCGCGGAGCGCGAGTGATCGAAAAACATTTCACGCTGGACAGGTCCATGCCGGGTCCGGATCATTTGGCTTCCCTCGAGCCTCATGAACTCAAGGCGATGGTGTCGGATATTCGGGCGTTGCAGCAGGCGCTTGGGGACGGAGCCAAGGCTCCGCAGGAAAGCGAGTGGGACACCCGCAAGGCTGCTCGCCAACAAGTGGTCGCGGCTTGCCCGATTGAAGCAGGCGAAGTCCTGACCCGCGAGCATTTGACGACAGCAAGAAGCGGGCAGGGTATGGTGCCGACGGCGTTGTGGGGGTTGGTGGGTACACGTGCAGCAAAGGCTTATGCGGTCGGTGAGAATCTCGAGCCTTGAACGCTCAAAAACCTTTGGTGATCCTGGGGGCCGGCGGCCACGCCAAGGTCCTTTTGTCGCTTGTCCAGTCTGCCGGATTTGACGTGCTGGGGGTCTGTGATCCGGTATTGGCAGATCAGGCGGGTGGCCAATGGCGCGGTATTTCGATTCTAGGCGGTGACTCGGCCCTTGACGCCCTTGACCCCGGATCCATAGAGCTGGTGAACGGTCTCGGGCAACTCGTTGGCGGGACCGGGCGAAAGAAAGTATTCCAGCGGCTGAGCGCGCGGGGATTTCGGTTCCCGGTTCTCGTGCATCCCTTGGCGTGGGTGGACGCCACCGCGCGCCTTGCGGAAGGCGTCCAGGTCATGGCGGGTGCAATCATTCAGGCCGACGTGGTGATTGGCGCTAATTCGATCATTAACACCCGCGCCGGAATTGATCATGATTGCCGGTTGGGCGAGGATGTTCACGTCGCGCCTGGAGCCACGCTCTGTGGAAGCGTGCAGGTGGAAAATGGCGCATTCATTGGTAGTGGCGCCACTGTGATCCAGGGACTGACAGTCGCAACGGCAGCAGTTGTAGGGGCTGGTGCGACCCTGACCAGGAACCTCGAGGCTCGACAGGTTTTGTTTGGTCCTGCGGGGCGCAAGAAAGACGCCTCGAAGGAAGACTAGGAGTATTTTATGCAGCAATGGAAATCAGTACTCGTAAGCCCGGAAACGTCCCTTGAGGAAGCGGTCGCGACGCTTGATCGTGAGGGTTTGCGTATTGTTTTGGTTGTAGATGCTGGGGGTCGCCTGTTGGGGACCATGACTGACGGAGATGTGCGACGCAGTCTGCTTAAACATCTGCCGCTGGACATTAAAGTGCGCGACGTAATGTGCGCTTCGCCGCAGACCGTTGAGCGGGGGTGGAGCAAGGAACGCATTCTGGCCGTAATGGAAAAGCATCAATTGCTGCAACTGCCGGTAGTGGACGCGCAGCAGCGAGTCGTAGGTCTGGAAACCCTCCATGGGCTGATGCAAAAAAAACAGTACGACAATCCGGTATTTTTAATGGCCGGGGGGTTTGGTTCACGGTTACGTCCATTGACGCAACATTGCCCTAAACCACTGCTCAAGGTTGGCGACAAACCCATTCTCGAACTGATTCTGGAAAGTTTTATCAGTGCGGGCTTTCACCGGTTTTTCGTTTCCACCCATTACATGCCGGAAATGATTCGCGAATACTTCGGCGATGGCAGCCGTTGGGGGGTCAGCATTCGTTACGTTCATGAAGATGAGCCGTTGGGGACTGGGGGCGCGCTCGGTTTATTACCCCATGACGAAATCAATCTGCCACTGTTCATGATGAACGGCGACTTGCTGACTACTCTCAATTTTCAGAACTTGCTTGAGTTCAATCATGATCAGCCCTGTGTGGCCACCATGTGTGTTCGCGAGTACGAACACTGTATCCCCTACGGCGTTATTCAGAGTGAAGGTCATCGAATTCTTTCAATGGTCGAGAAGCCGGTGCATAAGTTTTTTATCAACGCCGGCATCTATTTGCTCTCACCGGAGTTGGTAAAAAGTGTCCAGCCTGGAACGCGCATAGACATGCCAACACTCTTGAGCCAACAGATAGCCAAGGGTGAATCTGTAAATTCGTTTCCCATACATGAGTACTGGTTGGACATCGGCCGCATGGAAGACTTCCACCGTGCTCAATCTGATATCACCGGGCTGTTCAATGGATAGTGCTGAAAGCAGTCTGGATGTGTTGTTTATCGTGCCGGCCCGGGGAGGGAGTAAACGTCTCCCCGGGAAAAATCTCATGGAGCTACAAGGCAAGCCATTGATTCGCTGGACACTTGAAGCGGCCAAGGACAGTGGTGTCAGTGGCCTGATAGTTGTCAACAGCGACGATGACGCGATCCTCGCTGAAGGGAAGCGGCTAGGCATAAGAATCTTGAAACGCCCGTCGGACCTTGCGACGGACACCGCCTCTACTTTCGATGTTTTAATTCATACGCTGGAGTTACTGGCGGAAGAGGGCATCACACCGAAAAGATTGATGCTGCTCCAGCCGACCTCTCCGTTACGGAGTGCGGAAAACATCCGCGAAGCGGTGCAGTTGATGGACGATACGAATGCCGCCAGCGTTGTCAGCGTCTGCCCATGCGAACATTCTCCGTTGTGGAGCAATGTGCTGGGGGCGGATGGGAGCATGGCAAATTTTTTGCGCCCGGAACTTCTTAACAAGCGCAGCCAGGACTTACCGGACTACTATCGTTTGAATGGCTCGATTTACTTGGCAAAAACGGATGATTTTGTGCGAGAGAAAGGATTTTTTATGGCTAACAGTCGTGCCTATATCATGACAGCCGAGCAGTCGGTAGATATTGATAATCGTATCGATTTCAGCTTGTGTGATGTGCTGATGGGTGAGCGCATCAGATGATGCTTTTCTTGAAATTGCAAACGTTTATATCCGCAATTCTCACTCCCAGCGGATGGGGTAAGTTGAGAGAATCCGAAGTTTTATGCATTCGGCATGATGCCAATTGTGGGTACGGCTATAAGGGGAAAGCCTATTCCCCCATCATTGATACGATTGTCGATATCTGTCTGCTCCGTAATATGAGCGTGCAATCGATAGCGACGCCATATAGTAAATTGATCGGCGATCAGGCCTACAATTCTCCCGCTGCTTTCAATCGTTCGTTTATTATTGTTGCGCTTTTTGGTCGCGTCTTCGCCAGGTTGTTCGGCGACAAGAAAAGCGCCCAATGGGTCGCTTCAAAAAGAACAAATATCTGGCTGAAAATTCTTCGCGCCGTTCAGCCAAAACTCGTGATTGGCATTCAACCCGAGCCCGCGTTGTGCAGAGCGTGCCGAATCATGGCAATCCCTGTTTACGATTATCAGCATGGTGTCATCGATAAGAATGACCTGTGGTACGGGGAATTATTGGCCAAGTCTGCAGCGCCTGGGGATCTCCCGCATGGCTTTCTATGTTGGGATCAGGCCAGTGCGAAAGTCCTGCGGGCCTGGGCACCCGATAAGGGGGCTACGGTCACTGTCGTTGGACATCCATGGTTTCAGCGATTTAGCAACGCACAGGCAGAAGATCCATTCGTTGAAACAGCCAGGCAGGATCACCCCAGAATATTTCGCGATGACAAACCTGTAATTCTGGTGGCGCTCCAATGGGGATTGCACATTCACTACTATCCTGAAGAGAGCTTCAACAAGGTGATGTGCAATGCCCTGGAGTCGGTTATCAAGTCCACCAGTGATAAATATAATTGGTTGTTGCGACTGCATCCTGTCCAGTTGAGGGGGGACGAGGGGGCTGCCTGCGAAGAGTACTTGTCTGCACAGTTTTCCGGCACGGCAGTTGAGTGGCACAAGGCAAGCATCATGCCGTTGCCACTGCTACTCTCTCAAGTCGATCTTCATATTACGGATATGAGTACCGTGGTGATCGAGGCTTCGTGGTTTGGTATTCCATCCGCTCTGCTCAATCCGTTTTTAAACAAAGGGGGCAGTATCGAGAGCCTGTACGAATACGAAAGGGAATCCGGTTTCGCGTCGGTCCTTCCGCAGGAGGTTCAGCCTATCATCGCGTGGATCGAAGAAAAGTTGCATACAGGAAAAATTGTCCCGGAAATTCAAATCGGCGACACAACCGCGGAGTCTTGGGTATATACCATGCTCAATGGCTCGATTAAACACTAACCATGCGCATTTTCCTTTTTTTAACAAGTGGCAAAAATTGGTGCCGAGGATGAGAGGTTGATGTGCAAATATATATAAGAAAATCAACTATTTATTTGTCTGTCTATGCCGCTCTGGCGATTATTTTTTTCTTTGTTTTTGGCAATGACGCCCTGGACGGAGTGATTGATTTTCAGTTTTATGCAGATTCCTTGACGTACGAAAAAGCTTATCTGGAAAGTAGCTTTTCTTCTGTTTCTGAGATGGTTTCTGTCGGTAATAATTATCTTGGACCGTTGTTACTATTGGAATCAGTAGATGGCAACCGGTTTTTGGTAATGCTGGTCAATATCTTTATTCTGTTTTGGTCCATAAAGCTGGTCGGTAAAGGCAACGAGCCTACGCGTCTTGGACTCACCGTGTTTTTGTTGTTTCTAAGCCCGATAACTTTTTTTAGTTTGATTTCGATTAACAAAGAAATTATTTCAATGTTGGCCATGGCTTTTATGGTTACTTGGGTTCGAAAAAAGCAGCTTGGATACCTCGTGTTGTGCTTGATATGTTCTTTCTTTGTCCGCTGGCAATTTACGCTTTTTGTGATACTCGTATTTCTGACGTTTTCCCCCGTAAACTTTCTTCGCAACCGCCGTGGCTGGTTTTTAGCCATTCTTTTGCTCGGCCTGTCAGTGACTTATTGGTTGATGCTAGGCTTTTTTTCTGGCATTACCGATATTGCCGAAATGGGCGGTATGGAGAATGAAGGGAGTGGTTTGTATACGCAGTTTATCCAGCTGCAGAATCAGGGATTGTATTTCCTGGTCTTTGTGCCAAAGGCTCTGCATGCGATGTATGGTTTGATTTTCAAGGCTGATCACCTTCTGTCGCCAGTCGATCTATACAATGACTTCGTGGTGACATCGCACTGCATCGCAGCCTTCCTGGTTTTTTGCCTGGTATTGCTTAAGGGCAGATTACGATTAAGTGATGATTTAGTGTTCGTCGCAGTCATTTACTGTGCCGTTTTTGTGCTGAGCCCCATCTATGCACCGCGTTATTTCTACCCGGTGTTTTTCCTACTCTGCCTGGTGCTTTCGAGGTCGCCATCCAAGCCAGCGGTGGTGACGACGGTTGGGGACGAAATAGATTCCCGCCTCTCCAGCAGGCTTCCTCGCAAGGTATAAGCACTGGCAGGGATGAGGCACAGCCCATGCGCAGCAGCGTTTGCGGGCGTACCACGTGTTTTTCGCGAACGGCTGTGTATGACACCTTCCAGCGTCTACGAAAGCTGCACTGATTCAGGTATCCTGTGAGCGCGATGTACCTTTTTCGACGCAAGTTTACAGGGATGAAGATGGTTCCTGCAGGCCGCCAGTAACGCAGATCACGAATGTATATAACAGTGGCTGAGCTGAGGACGATATTTTGTATACAGGGTTGCTTTTCAAGTTGTCGCAGAGTTTTTCAGAATGAACGTTCTTTACATTGATGGTGTGGGGCCTTTCGGCGGGGCCTCCAGAAGCCTTTTTGAGCTTGTGAGGACTTTGTCTACTCGTGATGTTCAGCCGTATTTCGTCTGCGTGCGTGGTACTGCATTGAACTTTTACAAGCAGGTAGCGCGGGACCATATAGCGACAGTTGGTTTGACCCGCTTTGATAATACATTGTATGGACATTATCGAGGTAGTCGGTGGTTGATCCTGCTGAGAGAATTATCTTACTTGCCGTTTACTATTGTTTCGCTGTTTCAGGCAAGGCGTCGCTGGAAGGATATTGACCTCATTCATGTAAATGAATTAACGGAAATATTGCCTTTGTTGTTGGCCCGGCTTCTATTCAGAGTGCCCGTGGTTGTTCATGTGCGATCGCTAACCTGGTCCGATCCAAAGTCATTTCGCTGCCGGTGGCTTTTCGAAAAGCTCAAGATCCGTGTCAACGCAATTATTGCCATTGATGAAAACGTGCGTTCAACGTTACCCCCTGATTTTAATGTGACGGTGGTTCAAAATTCGTTTACGCCATCGAGTGCCAGTGTCAGGGATGAATCTATGGTCTTGAGGCTGGACCAGCTTCAGACTGACGCGATCAAAATCGGGTTCGTCGGCAATTTGCACCATTCAAAAGGCCTATTCGACTTGATCGAAGCGGCAAAATTGGTCATTGAACGAGGCGAAAACGTTCAATTTGTGATTATTGGCGGTTCCACGCGTGTTGGCGGTGGTCTGAAATCCTGGCTTATAAAGAAAGCGGGTTTCGCCCAGGATGTAGAGTTGGAGCTTCAATCTTTAATTTCCCAATACTCTCTGCAATCCGTTTTTCATATGTTTGGTCCTACGATCGATATACAAAGCGTGTATGAACGGATCGATGTTCTTTGTTTTCCATCCCATTTTGATGCCCCTGGCAGACCTGTATTCGAGGCAGCATTCTCAGGAGTGCCTTGTATCGCCGCAGTGAGTAAGCCTCGTCCCGATACATTGCTGGATTACGAGACGGGTATCGCTGTTCCGCCTAAGGATCCAGTCAAGCTGGCGGATGCAATCAGCTATTTTTCTCAAAACCGCTCAGAAATAGGGCGGATGGGAGCAAACGCGAAAAAGCTCGCGGAAGACAATTTCAACCCGGAAAAAAATGCCGACAGGGTTTTAAAAGTTTATTCAGATCTCGTGGCTGTAAAGTGATCTCGATGATCAGCCATGCTACGGGGTTTGTTTTATTGGATGGGGTTGCTCATGAGTAAAGATTATAAGATTTGCAGCTGCTGCATTATGGATACATCAGATCCTAATGTAACTTTTGACGAGCGTGGGCGCTGCGACTATTGCCAGAATTTTGAGACAGTCATCGCTCCCAATTGGCACTTTGACCAGCGCGGCGAAAGCGAGCTGATGAAAATGGCCGAGAAAATCAAGGCGGATGGAAAAGACCGTGAATTTGATTGCATTATTGGGTTAAGCGGTGGCCTTGATAGCTCTTATGTTAGCTACATCGCGAAAGAGAAGATGGGCTTGCGGCCTCTGCTTTTTCACGTTGACGCTGGATGGAATACCGATCAGGCAGTCGGCAATATTGAGAAGTTGGTAGATGGTCTGAAACTGGACCTGTACACGGAAGTGATCAATTGGGAGGAAATGAAAGATCTTCAGGTTGCCTTCCTTAAATCTCAGGTGTCGGATCAGGATCTGCCTCAGGATACCGCGTTTTTTTCTGCGCTATACAAGTTTGCCAAAGCACATAAGATAAAGTATGTGTTGACCGGCGGGAATTATTCTACAGAGTGCTGCCGAGAACCCGAAGAGTGGGGCGGTTATCCGGGAATCGACAAGTTGCTGATTAAGGATATCCACGCGAAATTCGGGAAGAGACCATTAAAAAGTTTTCCCATTGTAGATATTCTTTTGTACAAACTGTACTACCGCTACGTCCTCGGCATGAAAGTGGTAAAGCCTTTGAACCTGGTGCCTTATGTGAAGGCCGAAGCCGAGGAAACATTGGGAAGGCTCTTCGGTTGGAAAAAATTTCAGCATAAGCATCATGAGTCGCGATTTACTCGTTTCTATGAAGATTACTGGATGCCACGCAAGTTTGGTTACGAAAAACGTCGTGCGCATTTTTCCAGCTTGATCATGACTGGGCAAATGACTCGCGAGGCTGCACTTGAACGTATCGCGAAGCCGGAACTGGATGAGCAGTTTCTCAAGTCTGAATTCGAGTACGTTGCCAATAAACTTGATCTGACGGTGGAAGAGCTTCAACAGATCTTCGACGGTCCAAACAAAAAATGTCTCGATTACAACAACAAGCGTTTCATGATCGGAATTGGCTCGCGAGTGATGAGCGCGCTCGGGTTGGAGAGAAGGCTGTTCAGATGATTACGATCATTGATTACGGGTTGGGTAATATCCAGGCGTTCGTAAACGTTTATAAACGTTTGCACATTCCTGTGTCGGTTGCTAAAGATGCGGAAAGCTTAACGGGTGCAACCAAACTGATTCTCCCGGGTGTCGGTGCTTTCGATCATGCGATGCAGCAACTCAATGATTCTGGCATGCGGCAAACGCTGGATGACCTGGTTCTCAATCAGGGCGTTCCTGTCATCGGTATTTGTGTGGGCATGCAAATGCTGGCCGAATCCAGTGACGAAGGAAGGCTGCCGGGGTTGGGCTGGATTCCTGGGCGCGTTCGCAGTTTCAGTTCAGCCGAGAACCTGGCTGATTTGCCGTTGCCACATATGGGTTGGAATGACGTATCGCCCGCTCCAGGCTGCCCTCTGTTCACAGACTTCCAGACGAACCCGCGTTTCTACTTTCTTCATTCCTATTATTTTGAGTGTTTTCAACAGGAAAACATCGCTGCTACGGCTTCCTATGGGTTGGACTTCAGCTGTGCAGTGTCGATAGGCAATGTCTTCGGCGTGCAGTTCCATCCAGAAAAGAGCCACCATTATGGTGTGGCACTTCTGAAGAATTTTGCGGAGTTGTGAAATGTTGAGGCCTAGAATCATTCCCTGCCTCTTGATTCAGGAAGGTGGGTTAGTAAAAACCGTTCGCTTTAAAGAGCCGAAATACGTTGGTGATCCGATCAACGCGGTGAAGATTTTCAACGAAAAAGAAGCTGATGAACTGATCGTCCTCGATATCGATGCGACTGCTAAAGGGGTTGAGCCAGATTACCGCCGTATTGCCCATTTGGCGTCTGAATGCCGCATGCCGTTGTGTTATGGGGGGGGGATTCGTACAGCAGAACAAGCTCAGAAAATAATTTCTCTCGGGGTAGAGAAAGTAGCGATCAGTTCTGCCGCGATTGATAACCCCAAGCTCATCTCTCAAATTTCTGAAGAAATCGGGCGACAGAGCGTTGTCGTCGTACTTGACGTCAAGCAGCGACTCTTGGCGCGCAGTTATGATGTCTGGACTCATAACGGAACGCGTAATTCCAAACGTGACGTTTTTGAAGTTGCTGCAGAAGTTGAACGGCTCGGGGCCGGTGAAATTGTCATCAACTCGATCGATAACGATGGGCGCATGAAGGGCTATGACCTCGGGTTGGCCCTCAAGCTACGTCAGAGCGTGAGAATTCCGATCACCATTTTAGGTGGGGCAGGGTCGTTGGCCGACATAGGCAAGGTCATCGAGACCTGCGGTGTCGTCGGAGTCGCTGCCGGTAGTCTTTTTGTGTTCAAAGGGACTTACAGGGCAGTTTTGATCAGCTACCCTGATACGTCACAAAAGGATGAGCTGATTTACTCAGCGCTGAAATCTGTCAAATAATCATCGAATTACGCGCATTACTCTAGGGTCTAATATGTTCGGCGGAAAAACGCTCCTCATCACTGGTGGCACTGGCTCTTTCGGGAACGCTGTTCTGAAACGCTTCCTCGACAGTGACATCGCTGAAATCCGCATCTTCAGTCGTGACGAGAAGAAGCAGGATGACATGCGCAAGCAATACTCCAACTCTAAGCTGAAGTTCTATATTGGTGACGTGCGTGATTACCAGAGCATTTTGAATGCGACTCGTGGGGTTGACTACATCTTCCACGCAGCAGCATTGAAGCAAGTGCCTTCATGTGAATTTCACCCGATGGAGGCCGTAAAGACGAACGTCATTGGCACTGAAAACGTGCTGGAGGCGGCTATCCAGAATTTGGTCAAGCGAGTGGTTTGCCTGAGCACCGACAAGGCTGTTTACCCGATCAATGCCATGGGGATTTCCAAGGCGATGATGGAAAAGGTAATGATTGCAAAGTCTCGGAATGTAGATGATAAGAAGACCATCATCTGCGGTACTCGATACGGCAATGTCATGGCATCTCGTGGGTCTGTCATTCCGTTGTTCATTGAGCAAATTCGCGCTGACAAGGCGTTAACGCTCACCGATCCAAACATGACCCGTTTCATGATGACGCTCTCTGACGCGGTCGACCTTGTTTTGTATGCGTTCGAGCACGGTAAAAATGGTGATCTGTTTGTTCAGAAGGCGCCTGCAGCGACAGTAGACACCTTGGCAAAAGCGCTCACACAGATGCTCGGGAAACCTCGGCATCCGATTCAAGTGATCGGGACCCGCCATGGCGAAAAGCTGTACGAGGCCCTTCTAAGTCGGGAGGAAATGGCCTGTGCCGAAGACAAGGGTGAATATTACCGAGTGCCACCCGACCTGCGCGATCTGAATTATTCGAAGTTCGTCGAGGAAGGCGAGGAAAAGATTTCCACGACCGAGGATTACAACTCTCACAACACCGAACGTTTGGACATCGAAGGCATGCAGAATCTGCTACTGAAACTCGAATTCATGCAAGCCATCAAGCGTGGTGAGCACGCCGTGCCTGAGGAGTGAATGGATGAGAGTCTTGATCACCGGGGCTAACGGCTTTGTAGGCAGGAATCTTGTTGCTCATTTGAGTGAACGAAAAGACGTTGAAGTTGTAACTTTCAATCGGGCCGATGATATCGCCATTTTGCCTGAATTAGTTTCTTCAGTGGACTTCGTTTTTCACTTGGCGGGTGTTAATCGGCCTCAAGTTGAGACCGAGTTCACAACGGGAAATACTGATCTCACTCTTGCACTTTGTGACGCGATTAGAGCAAGCGGCGCCCCTGTTCCGGTTCTTTACACCTCTTCCATCCAGGCTCAGCTGGATAATCCGTACGGCGTTAGCAAATTTCTCGCAGAACAAGCGTTGCTTTCGTTGAAGGATGAGTTAGGTTCTAAAATATATCTTTTCCGTTTGCCCAATGTTTTTGGCAAGTGGGCCCGACCTAACTACAACTCTGCAGTGGCGACGTTCTGTCACAATATCGTCAATGGGTTGCCGATCAAGATTAATGATCCTGACGCGTTGATCACTCTTGTCTATATTGATGATGTTATCGCTAAATTTATTGCCGCGTTGGACTTGCAAGTTGTCGCAGACTCCTTCGTCGAGGTCGAGCCTTGCTACAGCATCAGTGTCGGTTCGCTGGCTAATCAGCTGGAAGCGTTCGCCAAAAGCCGGGTCAATTTGGTGACGCCACCGGTTGGCGAAGGATTGGTCCGTGCTCTTTATTCTACCTATGTAAGCTATTTCTCTGCGCAACAGTTTACGTATGAAGTACCCAAGCATGAAGACCCCCGCGGTGTCTTTGTCGAAATGCTGAAAACCAGTGATAGCGGTCAATTCTCTTACTTTACCGCTCACCCGGGCGTGACGCGTGGTGGCCACTATCATCATTCGAAGACTGAAAAATTTCTGGTCATTAAAGGCAAAGCTTGCTTTCGTTTTCGCCATGTTGTGTCTGGTGAGTTTTACGAGTTGGTTACCTGTGGGGAAAAACCCGTCATCGTCGAAACGGTGCCTGGATGGACGCACGATATTACTAATATCGGTGACGACGAGTTGATCGTCATGTTGTGGGCCAATGAAATATTTGATCGGTTGCACCCGGATACTTACGCTCGACCAGTAGGGGTTGAAGTCTAGTTGTTTTTGGAAGACGGGGCATGGTTTACCTGTGCCGAGGGTTGTTGCAGGTTCAGAGACCTATTGGTCACCTTGCTCGGTTTCGTTGTATTTGCATAGAGCGTTATAATGAAAAAATTAAAAGTATTAACTGTTGTTGGTACGCGTCCTGAAATAATTCGATTGTCTCGCGTTATTTCGAAACTGGACCAGGTTTGTGATCATGTACTCGTCCATACAGGGCAGAATTATGACTATGAATTGAATGAGATTTTTTTTCAGGATCTTGGCATTCGCAAACCCGATCATTTTCTCAATGCCGCAGGGCAGACGGGCGCAGAGACCATCGGTAATGTAATTATTGCAGTGGATCGGGTATTGGCAGAAGAAAGCCCCGAGGCATTACTGGTGTTGGGAGATACCAACAGCTGCATGGCAGTTATCCCTGCCAAGCGCCGCAAGATACCGACCTTTCATATGGAAGCGGGTAATCGCTGTTTCGATATGCGAGTCCCCGAGGAGATTAACCGGAGAATCGTCGACCATACTGCTGATATCAACCTCACCTACAGCAGTATCGCGCGTGATTATTTGTTGAGGGAGGGGCTGCCCTCGGATATGGTCATTAAAACCGGCAGCCCGATGTTTGAAGTGCTCCATCATTATCTCGAGGGTATTGAAGCGTCGGACGTGTTAACTCGTCTGGGCCTCGAGGTAGGCAAGTTTTTTGTGGTCAGTGCACACCGTGAGGAAAATATTGATTCAGATAAAAACTTCCTGAAACTGGTCGATGTACTCAATACGGTGGCTGCTGATTATGGCTTGCCTGTCATCGTATCTACGCATCCTCGTACGCAAAAGCGTGTCGATGCCATGGGTATCGTTTTCCACGAAAACGTGCGGCTGTTGAAACCTTTGGGATTCAAGGACTACAACAAACTGCAACTCTCTTCTAAAGCGGTCCTGTCCGACAGCGGCACGATTAATGAAGAGTCTTCGATATTAAACTTCCCGGCGCTGAACATTCGCGAAGCGCATGAACGCCCGGAAGGTATGGAAGAAGCAGCGGTGATGATGGTCGGACTGGATGTCGAACGAGTCCTGCAGGGTTTGCAAATATTGGAGTCGCAGAGCCGTGGCGCCGATCGTACGTTGAGGCTGGTGGCGGATTACAGCATGCCGAATGTTGCCGAAAAGGTGGTGCGTATCATCCACAGTTATCGTGATTATGTAATGCGTACGGTATGGCGACAGTACTGAGTGGGCGTAAGATTTGATGGATAAGTCACTGAAGATTTTGGTGGTCAGTCAATACTTCTGGCCGGAAAACATGCGCATCAATAACATGGTCGAGGGCTTTGTTGCAAAAGGCCATGAGGTGACAGTGCTGACAGGTTTCCCCAATTATCCTGAGGGAAAAATGTTCAAGGAATACGAAAGTGACCCCGAGAAGTTTTCTGCGTATTTCGGCGCCAAAATCTACCGTGTTCCAATGCTCGCGCGCGGTACCAGTAGTATTTCCCTAGCGCTCAACTATCTCTCATTCTTTGTCAGTGCTTCGGTTATCGGGGCATGGAAGCTACGTGGGCGCAATTCCGATGCGATTTTTGTATATGCGGTTTCGCCAATCATGGCTGCTATTCCGGCTCTGGTAATCGGATGGTTGAAGAAGTCTCCGGTGTTCGTGTGGGTTCTTGATCTTTGGCCAGAAACGCTTAGTGCCGTTGGCATAATAAAGAATCCAAGACTGTTGTCGTTGGTCGGTAAAATGGTTTCTTTCATTTACAACCGTACTGACTATTTACTGATGCAGTCGAAGTCATTTGATGAGAATGTCAGAAAGTACTGCACAAAGTCTATTTCGGATGAACGTCTGGTTTACTTTCCCAGTTGGGCTGAGGACGACTTCTCCTGCGCATCCAGTGAAGAGTCTGATCTTCTTCAATCTGATGACTCGGTTTTTACTGTGGTTTTTGCTGGAAACATTGGAGAGGCCCAGGATTTTCCCGCCATTCTTGACGCGGCGGAGTCGGTCGGCAACGAAATACCCGTTCGCTGGGTGATCGTGGGTGACGGCCGCGTCAGCGGTTGGCTGCATGACGAAGTTTCGGCGCGAGGGTTAACCAATATTTTCCTCCTGGGGCGGCACTCGCTGGACAAGATGCCGCCATTGTTTGCCAAAGCCGATGCGTTACTCGTTTCGTTGAAGACCAACGAAGTCTTCGAGAAAACCATCCCCGGTAAGGTTCAGGCCTACTTGGCCTCAGGCAAGCCGATCATCGCCATGATCGATGGCGAGGCGGCTCGCGTGGTCAGCGAGTCTGGAGCGGGAATGGCCTGCCGCTCGGGAGATTCTCTGGCATTGGCAGGCATCGTCCGAACGATGGCTGAGCTCAGCCCTCACCAGCGAGAAACCATGGGAGAGGCGGGCAGGGCGTTTTATATCAGGAATTTTTCAAAAGCCAGATTGTTTGATCGTCTGGAATCGCTATTTCGCACAGCCAGCCTGAGAAGGAATGAAAAACGATGAGCAGGATACTTTTAACGGGAGTGTCTGGCTTCGTTGGCGGGGCGATTCATCAACGCCTCTCGAAAGATAATGTCAGGCCATTGACAGTGGCACTACGGCAACCCTTGCCAGAACTGCCCACCTCGACGACGCAAACGCTGGTATCTGCATTAGACGGCGATACCGATTGGACCGAGGCCCTGGCTGGCGTTGATGCGGTTATCCACAGTGCGGCCCGTGTCCATGTGATGAATGATACGTCCGAGGATCCGCTAACGGAGTTTCGTCGGATCAACGTTGCCGGAACACTTAACCTCGCGACGCAAGCAGCAGACGCGGGAGTACGGCGGTTTGTCTATATAAGTTCGATCAAGGTCAATGGAGAAGGAACTGTACTCGGCTCGCCTTTTTTTGCTGATGCGGTGCCGGGGCCCGTTGATCCTTACGGCATTTCAAAAATGGAAGCCGAACAAGCGTTGCGGGTGCTCGCTGACCGAACCGGAATGGAGGTGGTGATCGTGCGTCCTCCCCTGGTCTATGGCCCTGGCGTAAAAGCCAACTTTCTCAGCATGATGCGCTGGTTGAATAAGGGCATACCGTTACCTTTTGGTTCAATACATAACCGGCGCAGCCTTGTCGCACTGGATAACCTTGTCGATTTGATTGTTGTCTGTGTCGATCACCCAGCGGCGGCAAACCAGACCTTTCTGGTGAGCGATGGCGAGGATCTTTCTACTTCCCAATTGTTGCGCAGGATGGGCACTGCATTGGGGGCGCCTGCCCGCTTGCTACCGGTTCCGTGCTGGATGCTGGAAACGGGGGCCGCTGTATTGGGCAAAAAAGATCTTTCCCAAAGGTTGTGTGGTTCGCTTCAAGTCGACATCACCAAGAATCGTGAGCTGTTGGGCTGGGAACCTCCTAACAACGTAGATCAGTCCTTGATTGTTACGGCCCGGCATTTCTTGAAAAGCAGCGGGTGATTTGTCATCGACGTTGAACCCGTCGTCATAAAAATTGGCGGGCTACGGCCTCTTTTATCCAGGGACATGGCCGGTCAGCCCGGTAGTGACCTTTTGCTTCAGGAATAGAATCGTTGATTACAATTTGGTGGCTGTTTGCAGCGGTTGCGGTGGCTTCGCTCGTGATGACCTGGTTGCTGCGTCGTTACGCGATTGCGAGCAGTTTGATGGACATGCCCAACGTGCGCAGTTCCCATTCTGTACCGACACCCCGCGGTGGCGGAGTGGCGATCGTGCTCAGTTTTTTGATCGCGATCCCTCTTTTAGCGTTCTGGGACGCACTTCAATGGTCGAGCGCCTGGTCAATTTTGGGCGCGGGATTGCTGGTAGCTACTGTAGGTTTTCTTGATGATCACGGACATATAGCGGCCCGATGGCGATTGTTGGCGCACTTTAGTGCCGCAGCCTGGGCCCTTGCCTGGATGGGCGGTATGCCGCCCATCCAGGTGGCAGGCGAGGTGTTTGATCTGAGTTGGGCTGGGCATGTCCTGGCCGCTATCTATCTGGTATGGATGCTCAACCTCTACAACTTCATGGATGGCATTGATGGAATCGCCAGCGTCGAAGCCGTGTGCGCGTGCCTTGGCGCGTGCCTGGTTTATTGGCTGACGGGGCAGCAAGAATTGATGATCGCTCCATTGTTGCTGGTGGTGGCAGTGATTGGATTCCTTTATTGGAACTTCCCTCCCGCCCGGATTTTCATGGGTGACGCCGGCAGTGGTTTTCTCGGGTTGATTCTCGCCATCCTGTCCTTGCAAGCTGCCTGGATCGATCCAGGTCTTCTGTGGGTCTGGCTGATTTTGTTAGGTGTTTTCATTGTCGATGCGACATTTACGTTGGGGCGACGTTTGTTGCGGGGCGACAAAGTGTATGAGGCGCATCGTAGTCACGCTTATCAGTTTGCCTCGCGTGTGTACGGGCGCCATTTGCCTGTCACCCTGACCGTCGTGGCTATCAACGTATTTTGGTTGATTCCGGTGGCCGTGTGTGTTGCCTGGTGGAAAATGGACGGTGTACTGGGGCTGATAGTGGCTTATTTACCGCTGATTGCGTTGGCGATCAAATTCCATGCCGGGGAGCTCGAAAAACCTTAATCATCAGGCCCGATCCGGGCTATTTTCTGTTGTTGTTTTCTCGAGCGTAGAGTGACGCTGCTGTACACTCTGGAAATGGAATAGGTCTAGGAGTTGCCGCAGTGCACAAAGGGTTTATGGATATGCTAAGAACAAAAATGTTGGGGTTGCCGAGACGCTATAAGCGTGCGCTTCAGGTAGTTACCGATGTTGTCTTAGTCTGGCTTGCCCTGTGGTTGGCATTTTTGGTTCGTCTGGGAATCGAGGATGCCGCAGGACCTGTCGAAACTCATCCTTGGCTTTTCATCGCTGCACCTGTAGTTGCCATTCCAATCTTCATTCGTTTTGGTATGTATCGTGCCGTGATGCGTTACTTTGGCAACGATGCGCTCATCGCCATTTCCAAGGCTGTGAGCCTGTCTTCTTTGCTGCTGGCGCTGGTCGTATTCTGGTATAGCGATCACACGGTCACGGTGCCTCGTTCAATCGTTTTCAACTATTGGTGGTTGAGCTTGATCATGATTGGCGGGTTGCGTTTGATTATGCGCCAGTACTTTCTAGGGGACTGGTTTGCTGCCTCACTGCACGTACCGTTTTACAATCGCGACAACGGCCTTCCCCGGGTCGCCATATACGGTGCTGGCGCTGCCGGCAACCAATTGGTAGCGGCCTTGCGCATGGGGCGAGTGATGCGGCCCGTCGCGTTTATCGATGATGACAGCAACATTGCTGATCGCGTGATTGCCGGGTTGCAAGTGTATAAGCCCAAGCATATTCAAGACATGATCGACGCCACCGGGGCGGAACAAGTCCTGCTGGCAATTCCTTCCTCCAATCGTGGCCGTCGGCGGGAAGTACTGGGCTTTCTGGAGCAATTTCCGTTACATGTGCGTAGCGTCCCTGGCTTCATGGACCTGGCAAGCGGGCGAGTGAAAGTTGATGACATTCAGGAGGTTGATATCGCCGATTTGTTGGGGCGCGATACCGTCCCGGCGCAGGCCGACCTGCTGGAGCATTGTATTACCGGAAAAAATGTATTGGTGACTGGCGCGGGGGGATCAATCGGGTCGGAACTCTGTCGCCAAATCCTATCGTTGAAACCAACGTCCCTCCTTTTGTTCGAGCACAGCGAGTTTAATTTGTACTCGATCCTGTCAGAACTTGAACAACGGGTTCAGCGAGAGTCGCTGTCTACACGACTGTTGCCTATTCTGGGGTCTGTGCGCAATCAGGAAAAGCTCCGGGATGTCATGACGACCTGGCGAATCGACACGGTTTATCACGCGGCCGCTTATAAACATGTTCCTATGGTGGAACACAATATCGCTGAAGGTATATTGAACAACGTTATAGGGACTCTAAGCACCGCGCAGGCTGCTTTACAAGTTGGTGTTGCAAACTTTGTGTTGATCTCTACAGATAAGGCGGTCCGTCCAACCAATGTAATGGGGAGTACCAAGCGTCTTGCCGAACTGACGTTGCAGGCGTTGAGTCACGAAGTTGCACCGGTGTTTTTCGGTGATACAGCTCATATTTCCCAAATAAACAAAACTCGGTTCACCATGGTTCGCTTTGGTAACGTTTTAGGATCCTCTGGTTCCGTCATTCCCCTTTTCCACAAACAGATCAAATCGGGTGGACCCTTGACGGTCACCCATCCAAGAATTACTCGTTATTTCATGACCATCCCTGAAGCAGCGCAGTTGGTTATTCAAGCCGGCTCAATGGGGCGGGGCGGTGATGTGTTTGTTTTGGACATGGGCGAGCCGGTTCGAATTGTCGAACTGGCGGAGAAGATGATCCATCTATCGGGTTTGAGTGTTCGTTCTGAAAAGAATCCACAGGGTGATATTTCAATCGAGTTTACGGGTTTGCGCCCGGGCGAGAAGTTGTACGAGGAGTTGTTGATTGGCGACAATGTCGAAGCCACCCAACACCCGATGATCATGAGCGCCAACGAGGATTCCTTGCCTTGGGATGTGCTTAAAGTGCGCTTGAGTGAATTGCTGAAAGCCGTTGAGCAAGATGAATATGCTCGAGTGCGCCAAATATTGCGCGAGACCGTCAGTGGCTATACCCCCGATGGCGAGATTGTCGACTGGATCTACCAGCAACGTCGCCTCGAACCCTGATTGTTTCACATCCTGCAATAGACACATTTTTGACAGTCTCCAGACATCGCCTAAATTGAGGTGGCAGCTTCGGAAAAGCTGCTTTCCCAATCGATGTCATGGAGCTTCATATGCGTACTTGTTACTTCTACTCTCTGGTTTTTGCCCTGCTCACCAGCACCTCTATTGCCGCAATCGCTGCGCCAACGGTCAAGTCAGAGGCCGGCAACGCCCCACTTACGATGGGGGTAGAACCCAAGCTCCAATCGGACAAAGTCGATTTAAATCAGGCGGACGCGCCGACCTTGCAGCGAGAATTGGCGGGAGTGGGGGAAGCGAAAGCCAAAGCTATTGTTGCTTATCGGGAAAGCAATGGGCCTTTCGCATCGGTAGATGAGTTGTTGGAAGTGAAAGGAATCGGGAAGGCGATACTGGATAAAAATCGCGAAAAAATTTCAGCGAACTAAGCAATAAAAAGTGATAGGGGCCGGCAGCTGCCGGCCTTCTATCCGATCAAATATCCAGGCCCTATTTACAGCAATCTAAACGCACGTCGACCCCACGCTAGCGCTACACCTAGAGATAAACCAAGCAAAAGACCATATCCGACGATTAGAGTTTTCCTTGGTTTTATCGGTGACTGAGGTTCCGACGCAGGTTTATCAATACGGACCAACTCAAGTTGATCGAAGTTGATAGTCAGACTTTTCAATCGTGCGAGATCTGCACGACTGTCCACAAAGCCTTTGACGAACAGTTCTGGATTTTCACGCTCTTTCAGGGCTCCCGCCTCGCGGTTGGTAGCCAAAAGGCTGAGTTCTTTTTGAATTTGGTCAATGCGGGGCTCGGTAAAATCATCCGAGCGACGAGAAACCAAAGTTGAGCGCTCTGCTTCAAGAGCTAACTGGCCCATGAAGTAAAGTGGGATTTGCTGGTTATTAACCTCGGTGCGTACAGTGTTGCCTTCTCTACTGCTCCCCATTTCAGCCAGGGATGAGGGTGTGGAAGGTTTTGTAATACCCAGTTGTTTGGCAATCCCTATAGCTTCGTCAAGTTCCTTGATACGGTTTTGCTTACGGGTTTGCAGCTGTTGGCGCAATGCTTTCAGTTCGTCCTGTAGCTTTTGCTTTTTAATTTCATCCTTCTCAAGAAGGTGAGCTATATCTGCGCTCGTATTAGCCTCATAAGCCGCTTTCTGGGAATCAAGATTTTTCTCTATCCTGTCGATCCGGTTATTAATCAAGGTTCTCAAGTTGGATTCGATTTTATCTTTTTCACTTGAGACTACGAACGTTGTGAAGTCATTTACAATACCCACGCCGTCAATACCCTTCGGATATTTTAACGTCAGATCTATGGTGTCTGACAGGCGTGCGCTCTTTTTTGAGTCACTCTGCGTTACGGTGAAAGCGCTTCTATTGAACGATTCAACCGCCTGCTCTATCGAAGTGCCCGGTCCGCGAATGGGTGCCAGATACTGCGGATTAGCCGTGAAAAACTTCAACCTGACATCATACGACTCCATGGCGGAGCCGATTCTCTGTAGTGCTTCCAGCGGGCTTATCTTGTAGAGGCCAGACTCATTGAGCTCATCGAGATCAGTAATTCCTACCGGTCTGATAGACGTGCTGATTTCGAATTCCGGAGTGACAAGCGATGCATAGGTAAGCGCCGCAGCAAATCCAATACCAGTAAACAGTAAAACGACAGCTCGCTGCTTCCAGATGCTTTGTACCACTTCCCTGATTTCAATCACGTCGAGTTTATTGTCATGCAATATGTTGGCTGGAGTATTCATCGCTCGCTCAAACGTCATAGACACTTTAACCAAACGTGCCTGGGGGCTAGTCGCAATATTTAGTTAGATAACACATCGACTTACATTTTCATTTTTGCTCATTGAGCGTTTCACCGCAAGGGCGAAACGGCTTCAATTTCCCGAAATAGACACCTTCGCCGAATTTCAGAAAACTCTTATCCCATTTTCAGTAGAGCAACGTTTACCTCTGGCCCGTTGAGCGAGACACAAGTCAACGCGTTCGCGCACGCGCGTTGACTATGCTTACTTCGATTGATTTTTTCTAACGCGATTTCCTTTGCGAAAGTTGGGGTAGCAAAGGACGACAGTCGATGTGTCTCGGTAGGAAAGATGAATGAGCAGCCATCCATCGGAATGAAAATTACGCGTGTAATATTTTTATTGGATTGTGCCTATAATCTATGTGCGCCTGGCGATCTGCTGGAGTCAGGCGAACAGGTTTCCCTTCCTCTCAGGAGCACTGTCATGAATTCTGTCCAGACTCAAGGTACAGCCCTCGTCACCGGTGCTTCAGCCGGCATCGGGGCCGTTTACGCTGAGCGATTGGCTGCGCGCGGTTTTGATTTGTTGCTGGTCGCTCGCGACGAGCAACGTCTGGAGGCCGCAGCGAGCATGTTGCGCGCCGAGCACGGCGTTCAGGTTGAGGTGCTTAAGGCTGATTTGACGCAAAAGGATGACGTGCTGAAGCTCGAACAGCGTCTGCGTAGCGATTCAAGTATCAGCCTGTTACTGAACAACGCCGGTGTCGCCGCAGACGGTCTGTTGGCAAATTCCGACATGGACCAGATGGAAAAACTGATTCAACTTAACGTCACCACCGTCACACGCCTGGCATCGGCAGCGGCCGCCGCTTTCGCCAAGGCAGGCCGCGGCTCGATTATCAATATCGCCTCGGTGGTGGCGTTGTTTCCTGAGCGATTCAATGCGACCTACAGCGCAAGCAAGGCTTATGTGTTAAGTCTGACCCAGTCGTTGAACGCGGAACTGGACGGTACCGGGGTCAAGGTTCAGGCCGTGTTGCCAGGCGTCACACGCACCGAAATTTGGGAGCGCTCGGGTATCGACGCTTCTCAGATCCCCGCAGAAATGGTGATGGAAGCAGGTGAAATGGTCGATGCGGCATTGTCCGGTCTGGACCAAGGTGAGCTGATCACCATTCCATCGTTGCCAAACGCCTCCGACTGGGATGACTTTGTAAAAGCCCGTCTGGTCATGGCCCCGAATCTTTCCAAAAGTACGGCCGCCACGCGCTACAAGTGAGGCGCCTTCAATCGGCTTGAGGTAATTGCGGTATGAGTGATCGTCGAGTAGTTGTAACGGGCATGGGCCTGGTGTCTCCGCTCGGTAGCGGTGTCGAAGCGGTCTGGGAGCGTCTGTTGGCCGGGCGCTCCGGGTTGCGTAATTTGCCTGACGACGTGGTTACCGATCTGCCGGCCAAGGTCGGTGGCGCAGTGCTCAGCGTGGCGGAAGATCCCGAAGCGGGTTTTGACCCGGATCGGGCGACACCACCCAAAGAACAGAAGAAGATGGACCGCTTCATTATGTTTGCCATGGAGGCCGCGCGTCAGGCGCTGGAGCAGGCTGGTTGGCAAGCGCTGGACGCCAAGACCCAGGAACGCACCGCGACGATTATCGGCTCGGGCGTGGGTGGCTTCGGCGCAATTGCCGATGCGGTCCGAACCACGGACACCCGCGGCCCGCGACGTTTGTCGCCATTCACCATTCCTTCGTTTCTGGTCAACCTCGCGGCCGGTCATGTGTCGATCCAGCATGGTTTCAAAGGTCCGTTGGGTGCTCCGGTGACGGCGTGCGCGGCCGGGGTCCAGGCGATTGGCGATGCCGCACGGCTGATTCGTTGTGGTGAGGCGGATATCGCTGTATGTGGCGGCGCTGAGGCTGCGATCGATCGGGTCAGTCTGGCCGGGTTCGCGGCGGCACGTGCCTTGTCCAGCGGTTACAACGAAACACCGGAGCGCGCCTCACGGCCGTTCGACAGTGGCCGTGATGGCTTCGTGATGGGCGAGGGAGCTGGTCTTCTGGTGATCGAATCACTGGAACATGCTCTTGCTCGTGGTGCTAGACCTTTGGCCGAGCTGGTCGGATACGGCACCAGTGCTGACGCCTACCACCTGACTGCCGGCCCGGAAGATGGCAGCGGTGCGCGCCGGGCGATGTCACTGGCATTGGCTCAGGCAGGTATTTCTGCAGCGCAGGTGCAGCATCTCAATGCTCACGCGACTTCGACCCCGGTCGGGGACTTGGGAGAGTTGGCTGCCATCAAGTCATTGTTCGGTTCGGACAACAAGGTCGCCGTGACGTCGACCAAGTCCGCCACCGGGCATTTGCTGGGTGCGGCAGGCGGGATTGAGGCGATTTTCACGCTGTTGGCGATCCGCGATCAAATCGTGCCGCCCACGCTCAACTTCGAAAACCCGGATCCGGCGGCGCAAGGTGTGGACATCGTCCACGGTCAGGCGCGGCCGATGGCGATCGAGTACGCACTGTCCAATGGCTTCGGGTTTGGCGGGGTTAATGCCAGCGTGCTGTTCAAGCGCTGGCAGGATTAGTCCTGGGGCTGTTTGAGAAACTCGCGTGTCACGTCGAGAATCCGCTGGGCCAGCTCTGGGTTCTCGACACTGCGTGATAGCAGCAACGCCCCGACCAAGGCAGACATAATGAAGATGCTGCGGTCGGCGGTATCTTCGCCTTCAAGCGTGCCTTGCACTTGTTCAAGCCTTGCATTGAGCACCACGTCAGAGGTAGGGCTGGGTTGTCCGCGCAGGCCCAGTTCCGATGACATGGTGGGCAGCGGGCAGCCTTCATCGGGCGTGGTCTGGTGCCATTCGGACAGGTAGGTATCGATGAACGTTTCCAGCGGGCGGTCCTGAGCGAAAAGCTCGGCGCAAGTGGCGTCGCACTGATCGGCGGCGGCCTGCAGGGCCTTCTCCACCAGCTCATCCTTGGACTTGAAATGCGAGTAGAAACCGCCATGGGTCAAGCCCAATGCTTTCATCAGGGGTTGCAAGCCGGTCGCGCCAATACCGTCACGGCGAAATCGCGCTGATGCTTCCTTGATGATGCGTTGATGGGTCTGGGCTTTATGGTCCTGCGAGTAACGCATCTGGAATCTCCGCAACAATGCGCCATCTTAACCAATGAAAATGGGATGGTGACTGTACTTCTACTTCTAAAAAGCATGCAGATGCGTCCAACTCCGTCCTGCCGCGTTGAATGAACTGGCACGAATAGTGATTACTGGTCAGTTGACGATTGTTGAACAATCACGAGGCGATGAGCATGAACAGTGGACTGTCCCTGGCCGACCACATCACGTTGGAGATACGCGCCGACATTATTGGCGGTCGCCTGTTGCCTGGCATGGCGTTGGTGGAAAACGATCTGGTGTCTGCCTACAACGCCTCTCGCAACACCATTCGCGAAGCGTTGCACCGTCTGGGGCAGGATGGTCTGACCCGTTACGTGCGCAACAAGGGCGTGATGGTACGCCGGCTGGGCGTGGATGATGTGCGGGATCTGTTTAAGGTTCGACGCACGCTGGAGTTGCAGGCCATCAACGTTAGCCAGCCACTTCGCGAGGACCAGTCCGAGCGAATGCTCGAGGCTCTGGAGGCCACCGAACTTGCCCGGGAGCGCGAGGACTGGCGCGCCGTCGGCACTCACAGCCTGGCGTTTCATCAACACATCGTCGGGTTACTGCGCAGCCCATTGTTCGATGAGTTTTTCACCAACGTTGTTGCGCAACTGCGCCTGGCGTTCTGCACCGCGCCCGATGAGTCACGTTTTCAGGCGCCCTGGCTGGCTCGCGACCGGCATATCCATGACCTGCTGGCCGAGGGCGACAAAGCCGCGGCGGAGGACGCCATGAGCCTTTATCTGAACGATTCCGAACACCTCCTGTTGCAGATGCTTGCACCGATTTCCCGTCAATGATCGAGGACTCTTGCCATGTACAAAGACTATCCGGCGGCCTATCAAGTCAGCAAAGGCTCGGCCTTGCAGGTGGACAAAGCCTTCTACGAACGGATCCGCGACATGAAGGAGGGTCGTACGCTGATCGAGCAGTTCGAAGTGCCGATCCGCACCGGTCGGGCATGGAACGTGCCGGCCGGACACGTGTTTCGCGTGACCACACCGGTCGGCCCGCAAGTGGGCGACTTCAACGTCTGGAATGCCAACGATCCGCGCGAGCGGCTATGGGCGGCCCGGACCCGGCAGCTGCAGGGCGCGCACGTCAGCACCCATGACCGGCTCTGGTCGAACCTGCCGTTTTTACGGCCACTGGTGACCATCACCGACGACAGCCTGGCCGGTTACGGCATCGACGAACATGGCGGTCGTTTGCACGATTTGCTGGGTACTCGCTGCGATCCCTATGTGAACAAAATGCTCACCGGCGAGGATTTCCATCACCACTGCCACTCCAACCTGACTCGCGCCGTATTGCCCCATGGCCTGACCGAGTTCGACGTGCACGACGTGCTGAACATCTTCCAGTGCACGGGCCTGAATCATGACGACATGTACTTCATGAAAGCCTGTCCGGCGCAGAAGGGCGATTATCTGGAGTTCTTTGCCGAGATCGATTTGTTGTGCGCGCTGTCGACCTGTCCGGGCGGTGATCTGTCGCTGGCCATGTGGGGGCCGGATGCGCAGGACCCGCTGAGCGTCTGTCGCCCGCTAGGGGTGGAAATTTATCAGTTGGAGGATTCGTTGCTCGAGGGATGGAGCCAGCCGGAGCGTGCAGCGTACAAAGGGCTGCATGGCCTGCACATTGCCAAGGCGGATTGGGAACAGTAGAGACGCAAAACCCTGTCATTCATTTAAGAACGACAGGGTTTGTTTTTTAGCGGTCCTGCGCATCCTTGGCATCCGCTTCCGCGTTGCGTTCAGCGACACGTTTACGTTGCTCTTCGGTGAGGTCGACCTTGTTGGCGGTGTCACGCAGCATCATCAAACCACCAACGATCGAGCCGATTGCAACGACCAGAATCAACCAGGCATACCAGGGCATAGGGCTCTCCTTGAGGGCAGGCCGATTGACGGGTTTCGCCAATCGATCGTGCATACCACTTTGAGCGATGAATTTTCGCACTGGTTCCATCGCAGTCGTTCCATTCTATGCCTGATATGACAGCAGCACCGCGACTGTTTAGAGCCCGGTCAACATCGCGTCCGCCGGCGCATCCGCGCGCAACTGCGCCGTGAGCATGAAGTACACGAAGCCCACAGCCATGAAGCCGAGGAAGATCAACCCGATCAAGGTGTTGAACCAGGCCATCGCCACCAGGCACACCGCAGCCAACAGCAGTGCAATCAACGGTACCAAGGGGTAGCACGGCGCGCGGAAAGTGCGCTCCAGGTTCGGTTCGGTTTTACGCAGCTTGAACAGGCTGAGCATGCTCATGATGTACATCACGATCGCGCCAAACACCGCCATGGTGATCATTGCCGCGGTCAGCGTCATGCCACCGAGGTTGATCAAACCGTCGCTGTAAATCGCAGCAATACCAATCACGCCGCCGGCAATGATGGCCCGGTGCGGGGTCTGGAAGCGCGACAGTTTGGCCAGCGACGCTGGCAGGTAACCGGCGCGGGCGAGGGCGAAGAATTGCCGTGAGTAGCCGAGGATGATCCCGTGGAAACTCGCCACCAGGCCGAACAGGCCGATCCAGACCAGCATGTGCAACCAGCCCGAGCTTTCGCCGACCACGGTTTTCATCGCTTGCGGCAACGGGTCGTTGATGTTCGAGAGGGTGCGCCAGTCGCCGACGCCGCCAGCAAAGAACATCACCCCCATGGCCAGCAACACCAAGGTCAGAATACCGCTGATGTAGGCTTTGGGAATTGTGCGTTTCGGGTCTTTGGCCTCTTCGGCGGCCATGGCGGCACCTTCGATCGCCAGGAAGAACCAGATGGCGAAAGGAATCGCCGCGAACATCCCGGCAATCGCCGGCGCCCCGAACACATCGGAACCGGCCCAGCCATTGAGTGCGAAGTTGCTGAAGCTGAACGCCGGGGCGACCACGCCCATGAACACCAGCAGTTCCGCCACGGCCAATACGCAGACAATCAACTCGAAGGTTGCGGCCAGTTTCACCCCGAGAATGTTCAGGCCCATGAACACGATGTAAGCGCCGACCGCTGCATGTTTCGGGTCAAGGGCGGGGAATTGCACATTCAGATAAGCGCCGATTGCCAACGCAATCGCCGGCGGGGCGAAGACGAATTCGATCAGCGTCGCCAGCCCGGCAATCAATCCACCTTTCTCGCCAAAGGCGCGGCGACTGTAGGCAAAGGGGCCGCCGGCATGGGGAATCGCTGTCGTCAGCTCGGTGAAACTGAAGATAAAACAGGTGTACATGGTGGCGACCATAAACGAGGTCACGAGGAACCCGAGTGTGCCGGCCACGCCCCAGCCGTAACTCCAGCCGAAATACTCACCGGAGATCACCAGCCCGACGGCAATACCCCACAAGTGCAACGTGCCCAGCGTGGGTTTGAGTTGTGTGTTCATGCCTTTGCTCCCTGAACGGTTTGGACAGCTTCGGGGAGGGCGTTTGCAGTGGGCGTGCCAGTGTTGTGATGGCAGTCGTAAAGCGTAAAAACACGTCGTATCGGGGATGTTTGGCGCTGGATGAGCGGTTTTTGTGCGCCAGTTGGGGGCAGCGTCGTCTGTTATGCCGCCATCGCGGGCAAGCCCGCTCCCACAAGGATATGCGTTTGTCGATACATCACCGATCCCTGTGGGAGCGGGCTTGCCCGCGATGGGCCCTGCCAAAACAACGCTGTAACGCCGGCATAAACCCACTCTTTACTCTTTCTTTATGCCCAGCCAACCCCCTCGATCTCGCTCCTTTACAGCCTCCCTCCCGACAATGACTCCACACGCGGCAATACGCCGTAACACGGAGAACTTCCATGAGCGTTCTGGACGGGGTGTCACTGCTACTCGCAGTGGGGCTGTTCATTTATCTGTTGGTTGCGCTGTTGCGCGCGGACCGGAACTAGGAGCGGCTATGCACAGTTATGACTATTGGCTGATCCTGGCCTTCTTTGCCTTGGTGCTGATACCGGCACCGTTCCTCGGGCGGTTCTACTACAAGGTAATGGAAGGTCAGCGCACCTGGCTGACACCGATCCTGGGACCTGTGGAGCGTGGCTGTTATCGGGTGGCCGGCGTTGATCCGCAGGTCGAACAGAGCTGGCAGAAATACACCCTGGCCTTGCTCGCCTTCAACCTTGCGGGCTTCTTGCTGTTGTTTGTGATCCTGTTGTTTCAGGACCACTTGCCACTGAACCCGCAGAACCTGCCGGGCCAGGAGTGGACGCTGGCGTTCAACACCGCCATCAGCTTCATGACCAACACCAACTGGCAGGCCTACAGCGGTGAAGCGTCCCTGAGCTACTTGAGTCAGATGGTCGGCCTCACCGTGCAGAACTTCGTCAGCGCCGCCACCGGCCTGGCGGTATTGGTTGCGCTGTGTCGCGGTATCGGTCGCAAGTCGACCAAGACCCTCGGCAACTTCTGGGTCGACATGACCCGCGCCACCCTCTACGGCCTGTTGCCGCTGTGTCTGCTGCTGGCGCTGTATCTGGTCTGGCAGGGCGTGCCGCAAACCTTCGCGCACTACGTGAATGCCGTGACCATGCAGGGTGTTGACCAGGTGATTCCACTGGGCCCGGCCGCCAGCCAGATTGCGATCAAGCAACTGGGCACCAACGGTGGTGGCTTCTTCGGCGTCAACTCGGCGCACCCGTTCGAGAACCCGACGGCGTGGAGCAACCTGTTCGAGATGACCTCGATCATCCTGATCCCGGTCGCCCTGGTCTTCACCTTTGGCCACTACGTGAAAGACCTGCGTCAGAGCCGCGCGATCATCGCCTGCATGCTGGCGCTGTTCCTGATCGGCGGTGCGACTTCGCTGTGGGCCGAATACCAACCGAACCCGACCCTGAACAACGTCGCCGTCGAACAGACCGCGCCGCTGGAAGGCAAGGAAGCACGGTTCGGCACCACCGCCACGGTGCTGTGGTCGGTGACGACCACGTCGGCGTCCAACGGCTCGGTCAACGGCATGCACGACAGCCTCAACCCGCTGAGCGGCATGGTCGCGATGGTCAACATGATGGTCGGCGAAGTGATCTTCGGCGGCGTCGGCGCCGGGCTCTACGGCATGTTGCTCAACGTGTTGATCGCGGTGTTCCTCGCCGGCCTGATGATCGGTCGCACGCCGGAATACCTCGGCAAAAAACTGCAGGCCAGGGAAGTCCAGTTGCTGGTGGTGACCTTGCTGGTGATGCCGGTCGGCGTGTTGGTGCTCGGTGCGATTGCTGCGAGCCTGCCCGGTCCAGTGGCCTCGGTGAGTAACCCCGGCGCCCATGGTTTCAGTCAGTTGCTCTACAACTACACCTCGGCCAGTGCCAACAACGGTTCGGCGTTCGGCGGCTTCGGTGCCAACACGGCGTTCCACAACCTGATGCTCGGTCTTGGCATGTTGATCGGTCGCTTCGGTTACATCCTCCCGGTACTGGCGTTGGCCGGCAGCCTGGCGATGAAGAAAACCGCACCGATCGGTCAGAACAGCTTCCCGACGCATGGCCCGCTGTTCGTGACCCTGCTGACCGTGACCATTTTGCTGGTGGGTGGTTTGACCTTCCTGCCAACGCTGGCTCTGGGCCCTATTGCTGAACATTTGAGTATGGGCTTCTAAGGAATCCATCATGAATATGCCTGTAAGCAAAACCGTCGTCGCCAAGGCGCCGGAACAACCGAAAACCGCGATCTCGGCCCTCTGGCGCCCGGCGCTGGTGCAAGCCTTCGTCAAGCTAGACCCACGGCAATTGCAGCGTGCGCCGGTGATGCTGGTGGTCGAACTGACCGCTGTCCTGACCACCGTGCTGTGCTTCATTCCCGACAGCGCCGTGCCGACCTTCGTCGCTGCGCAAATCGCACTGTGGTTGTGGTTCACCGTGCTCTTCGCCAACTTCGCCGAAGCCCTGGCCGAAGGTCGCGGCAAGGCCCGCGCCGACAGCCTCAAGGCCGGCAGCGAAGGCTTGAGCGCCCGCCGCAAAACCAGCAACGGCACCTTTCAAGTGGTGCCGGCGACCAGCCTGCGCAAAGGCGATGTGGTGCGCGTTGAAGCTGGGGAAATGATCCCCGGTGACGGCGAGGTCATCGAAGGTATCGCCGCGGTCAACGAAGCGGCGATTACCGGTGAATCCGCGCCGGTGATTCGTGAGTCCGGAGGCGACCGTTCGGCCGTCACCGGCAACACCCGCCTGGTTTCTGACTGGCTGCTGGTGCGCATTACTGCCAACCCCGGCGAGTCGACACTGGACCGCATGATCGCTCTGGTCGAAGGCGCCAAACGGCAAAAAACGCCTAATGAAGTCGCGCTCGACATCCTGCTGATCGGCCTGACCCTGATCTTCCTGCTGGTGGTCGTCACCCTGCAACCGTTCGCCCACTTCGCCAACGGCAGCCTGCCGCTGGTGTTCCTGGTGGCGTTATTGGTCACGCTGATTCCGACCACCATTGGCGGTTTGTTGTCCGCCATCGGTATCGCCGGGATGGACCGTCTGGTGCGCCTGAACGTGATCGCCAAATCCGGTCGCGCCGTGGAAGCGGCGGGGGACGTGCACGTCCTGCTGCTGGACAAGACCGGCACCATCACCTTCGGTAACCGTCGCTGCACCGCTGTTTATGCAGCGCCCGGCGTGACCGCGAAGGAGCTGGCCGAAGGTGCGTTGTTCGCTTCGCTGGCCGATGACACCGCCGAAGGCAAGTCCATCGTTGAGTACCTGCGTGGGACTCATCCGCAACCTGAGCCCTCCGCTGACGTGTTGACCGCGGTGCCGTTCAGCGCCGAAACCCGCTTGTCCGGTGTCGATTATCAAGGCCGCGTGTATCGCAAAGGCGCGGTGGATTCGCTGCTGGCTTTCGTCGGCCTCAAACGCGCTGATCTGGCCCCGGCCCTGTCCCGGGAAATCGACAAGATCGCCCAGAGCGGCGGCACACCGTTGCTGGTCTGCGCCGAGGGTAAATTGCTCGGCGCGATCCACCTCAAGGACGTGGTCAAGCCCGGTATCCGCGAGCGTTTCGCCGAGCTGCGCAAACTGGGGATCCGCACGGTCATGGTGACCGGCGACAACCCGCTGACCGCCGCCGCCATCGCCGCCGAAGCGGGCGTCGATGACGTGCTGGCCGAGGCCACGCCAGAGAAAAAACTGGCGCGCATTCGCCACGAACAGAACGACGGTCGCCTGGTTGCCATGTGCGGTGACGGCGCCAACGACGCCCCGGCCCTGGCCCAGGCTGACGTCGGCATGGCGATGAACGACGGCACGCAAGCGGCACGCGAGGCGGCGAACATGGTCGACCTCGACAGCGACCCGACCAAGCTGCTGGACGTGGTGCAAATCGGCAAGGAATTGCTGGTGACTCGTGGTGCGTTGACGACGTTTTCCATCGCCAACGACGTGGCCAAGTACTTCGCCATCCTGCCGGCGTTGTTTGCCTCGATCTACCCGCAATTGGGCGTGCTCAACGTCATGCACCTGAGCAGTCCGCAGAGCGCGATTCTGTCGGCGATTGTGTTCAACGCCTTGATCATCGTGGTGCTGATTCCGCTGGCGCTGCGGGGTGTGCGAGTGCAGGCGGCGAGTGCGGCGGCGCTGTTGCGACGCAATCTGTTGATCTATGGACTGGGCGGGATTCTGGTGCCGTTTGTGGGGATCAAGGCGATCGACATGCTGTTGACGGCGTTGCATCTGGTTTAGCGGTTGATAAGCGGAGGGGAGCTGCTTTTTGTGGCGAGGGAGCTTGCTCCCGCCGGGCTGCGAAGCAGCCCCCTCCCAGACACCGCATTTGTTCAGGCACACCGCATTTGCCGGGTTGACGACTGCTTCGCAGTCGAACGGGAGCAAGCTCCCTCGCCACAGGTGGTGTGTTTGCCTTCACAGTGATGAATGTTCACCGAATTCGAGGATTCTGAAATGTCCACAATGATACGTCCGGCCCTGAGCCTGCTCGTGCTGATGACCCTGATCACCGGCGTCGCTTACCCCTTGGTCGTCACCGGCGTCGCCCAGGTCGCGTTCCCGGATCAAGCCAATGGCAGCCTGGTGCGCGACGCCGATGGCAAAGTCCGTGGCTCGTCGCTGATTGCTCAGGACTTTGTCGGCGATGCCTGGTTCCACCCACGGCCATCCGCCGGCGCGTTTGCCACCGTGTCCAGCAGCGCCAGCAACCTTTCGCCAAGCAACCCGGCGCTCGCGACTCGTGTGATTGACGATGCCAACAAACTGCTGGTGCCAGGTCAGGGCCCGGTGCCATTGGCCATGCTGACCACCTCTGGCAGCGGCCTCGATCCCCACTTGCCACCGGCCGCGATTGCCTATCAACTGGCGCGAGTTGCGGCGGCGCGGAATCTGCCGGTGGCGACCCTCCAGCAATTGATGGATGCGCATATCGAGAAGCCGCTCGTTGGTCCTCCAGTGGTCAATGTGCTGGAGTTGAATGCGGCGCTGGAAAACCTGTAGATCGGTGACGCTACCATTCGCGGGCAAGCCCGCTCCCACAAGGTTCTGTGAACACCGAAGATCCCTGTGGGAGCGGGCTTGCCCGCGATGGCGCCAGAACAATCACCACATAAACACCTGAAATAAGAGATCCCAAAGCATGAGTGACTCCGGCCGCGCCGACGCGCTGTTAGCAGACCTGCCCCGCGATGGCCGTGGCCGGCTCAAGGTTTTCCTCGGCGCCGCGCCCGGTGTCGGCAAGACCTACGCCATGCTGCAAGCAGCCCACACCCAATTGCGCCAAGGCGTGAAAGTCATCGCCGGAGTGGTCGAAACCCATGGCCGCGCCGAAACCGAAGCGCTGCTCGGCGGCTTGCCGCAACAGCCTTTGGTGCGCTCGGAATACCGCGGCGTGATGCTCGAAGAAATGGACCTCGACGGCCTGCTCGCCGCCCAACCGAAACTGGTGTTGGTGGACGAACTGGCCCACAGCAACGCCCCCGGCAGCCGCCACACCAAGCGCTGGCAAGACATCCAGGAATTGCTGGCCGCCGGCATCGACGTGTTCACCACGGTCAACGTCCAGCACCTCGAAAGCCTTAACGATCAAGTGCGCGGGATCACCGGCGTGCAGGTTCGCGAAACCCTGCCGGACTGGGTGCTGCAAGAGGCCTACGAACTGCTGTTGATCGACCTGCCGCCGCGCGAACTGCTTGAGCGTCTGCGCGACGGCAAGGTCTACGTGCCGGAACAGGCGCGGGCGGCCATCGATGCCTTCTTCACCCAGACCAACCTCACCGCCCTGCGCGAACTGGCGATGCAAACCGCCGCCGCTCAAGTCGACAATGACCTGGCCCAGGGTTATCGCCAGCTCGGTCAAGCCGCGCCAGCGGTGCGCGGTCGATTGTTGGTGGGCGTCGATGGCGATGCTCAGGCCGAACGCCTGGTGCGTCACGCCAGCCGCGTTGCCCAGCGGCGGCATCTGCCGTGGAGCCTGGTGCACGTGGACAACGGCAGCGTGCGCGACGAGCAATCGCGCCTGCGCCTGCAAAGTGCTCAGCAATTGGCAGAACGTCTTGGCGGCGAAGTGGTGTTGCTGCGCGCAGGCGAAGTCGCGAAGACGCTGATCCAACACGCTGCCGAGCGCCGCGCCAGTCTGGTATTGGTCGGTCAGTCCCGGCAGCGATTGCGCCGTCGGCTGTTCGGTGGCGGCTTGGCAGCGCGTTTGTTGCGTCATGCCCGCGGGCTGGAAATCAACGTCCTCGACAGCGATCACGAACAGGACCAGCCACGCCAGCGATCAACGCAGTCGCTGGTGTGGTTCGATTACGCGCTGGCCCTGGTGGCTACGATTTTGGCCAGTGCTTTGGCCTGGGCAGTGGCGAGCGTTTTGCCGCTGCCGAATATCTCGCTGGTGTTCCTCGCCGCGGTGTTGCTGGTGGCGGTGCGCAGCAGCCTTGGCCCGGCGCTGGCCTGTGCGGCGCTGTCGTTTCTGACTTATGACTTTCTGTTCATCCCACCGACCTTCTCCTTCAGCATCCAGCGCGAAGAAGACGTGTTGACCTTGCTGTTCTTCCTGCTGATGGCGGCCCTCACCGGTAACCTCGCGGCGCGGCAACGGCGGCAATTACAGGCATTGCGTGACACCCAGGAAGAGACCACCGAACTGCTCGACCTGTCGCGCAAACTCACCGCCGCCACTGATCGCCAGGCCGTGATCAGCGCCGCGGCCCAGCACCTTAACGGCTGGAGCGAATTGCAACTGTGCCTGCTCAATCGTGACGGCCCGGCAGGCTGGAAAGTCGAAACCGGCGGCCCGCTGGAGTTTTCCGAAGCCGAGCGCGCCGCCGCCGATTGGGCCTGGCAACACGACCAGCCAGCAGGCGCGGGCACTGGCACGCTGCCGTTCGGGCGTTGGTGGTGGTGGCCGTTGTCGGTGGAAGACGGACCGTTGGCGCTGCTCGGCGTGTGTGCCAAAGAAGGCCAGACACTAAGCGGCCAGCGTCGGCGTTTGTTGACGGCATTGAGTCAGCCGCTGGCTCAGGCACTGGCGCGTGCGCAACTGGCCGAAGACCTGGAAGCGGCGCGCCTGCACGGCGAAACCGAGCAGTTGCGCAGTGCCTTGCTGGCGTCGGTGTCTCACGATTTACGCACGCCGCTGACTTCCATGCGCGGCAGCATCGACAGCCTATTGGCCCTCGGTGACGCCATCCCGCAGGAGGATCGCCTTGAACTGCTCGAAGGCACCCGCGATGAGGCCGAGCGCCTCGACCGCTACATACAGAATCTGCTGGACATGACTCGCCTTGGTCACGGCGCGTTGAAGCTGGCGCGGGACTGGGTCTCACCAGCGGACATCGTCGGTAGTTCACTCAATCGCCTGCGCGCGGTGCTGGCGCCGTTGCAGGTCACGACCGAAGTGCCAGCCGAATTGCCGCTGCTGTACGTGCACGCCGCGTTGATCGAGCAGGCGCTGGTCAACGTGCTGGAAAACGCCGCGCGTTTTTCCCCGCCTCACGGCCGTCTGCAATTACGTGCCGGAGCCAATGACAGCGAGCTGTTTTTCTCGGTCAGCGACGAGGGGCCAGGGATTCCGGAGGATGAGCGGGCGAAGATTTTCGACATGTTCTACACCGCTGCGCGCGGTGATCGGGGCGGGCAGGGCACGGGGTTGGGGCTGGCGATTTGTCAGGGCATGGTCGGCGCGCATGGCGGTCGGATCAGCGTCGCAGACGGCATCGAAGGGCGCGGCACCTGCATCACGCTGCACTTGCCATTGCAGGCGCAGCCAGACATTGAAAATGAGGGCTGAAAGTGAGCATTGAAAGTGAAGCCTGATACCCTTTGGACATCTCCATGCTGCGATCAGAAAACATGAGCCAGACCGCGACCATTTTGGTCATCGACGACGAACCGCAGATCCGCAAGTTCCTGCGCATCAGCCTCGCCTCCCAGGGCTACAAAGTGCTGGAGGCCGGCACCGGCAACGAAGGCCTGGCCCAGGCGGCGTTGAACAAACCCGACTTGCTGGTGCTCGACCTCGGCCTGCCGGACATGGACGGCCAGCAAGTGCTGCGCGAGTTTCGCGAGTGGTCGACGGTGCCGGTGCTGGTGCTCTCGGTGCGTGCCAGCGAAGGGCAGAAGGTTGAAGCGCTCGATGGCGGTGCCAACGACTACGTGACCAAGCCGTTCGGCATTCAGGAGTTCCTTGCCCGGGTGCGCGCCCTGTTGCGACAGGCGCCCGCTGGCGAGGCCCAGCAAGCGGCGCTGACATTTGGCCCGTTGACCGTGGATCTGGCCTATCGCCGGGTGCTGCTCGAAGGCACCGAAGTCGCGCTGACTCGCAAGGAGTATGCGGTGCTTGCGCAACTGGCGCGGCATCCCGGGCGGGTGATCACGCAGCAGCAGTTGCTGAAAGATATTTGGGGGCCGACGCATACCGAGGACAGTCATTACTTGCGGATAGTGGTGGGGCATTTGCGGCAGAAGCTGGCGGATGATCCGACTCAGCCGCGGTTTATCGTTACCGAGGCGGGGGTTGGGTATCGGTTGTTGAGTGGAGAGGATTCTTTCGGTCAGGCTCCAATTGCAAGTACTAAAGGTAGCTCTTGATACTTGCCGTTCGTCGGGACTGTCATTTATGTCAGGTATGAAGAAGAGATGGGTAGTCGTATCTTCCCTTTGCGACGTCACTGACACTGCGAGCAAAGGTGGCTTCGGTCAAAAAACTCAATCGGTTTATTGAATTGGAGCCGTTATGGAAGACCGCAAACCCTTGGTAATGGATGAGTCGCAAGCGTTTATATCGGGAATGGTTCATTCACTGCAGTTATTCCCGGATCTGGAGCCGGACTCAGCGCCAGATACCACTTTTCAACGTCAGCCTACAGGCGGCAAGAAACCGTATTTTTACAAGGTGGATAATGCGCGCATCGCTCATGTCAATCAGGAGGGTGTAGTCAGAGCTTTACGCTCGGGCAAGGTCACCGTGGAGGTCACTGACGCGACGGGGCAATCCAAACGTTACATCGTGAATATCCCGTACGGGAAAGCCTTTTTCCATTTTGGCACTGCAAGGCTGCGTTCTTTAATGGAAGATGCCAATAGAGAACGAGTGCAACTTTCAGATATCAATGATTTGAGGGTTCTTTATCAACGCTTTGGCAATCGGTGGCCTTTGGAGGGTGGGCAGTTTTGGTCGACGACGGGTTCATCGGAAAAACCAGAGCCACCACCGCCCGACCCGATAGGGACAGGACTCAATTACTACACGAAGGACATGAAAAGCGGTATTGAACAGACAAACGACGGTGGTCATGTCTTTACTGCATTGGGCAGGAATTTGTAAAAGTACTCGTCCTTAAAATCATCCAGGGGAGCTGAAAGTCAACTCCCTTCGATGTGTTTTGGCCAAAGTGATGCAGCAACCACTTTGGCACATTGAGCATCACTGTTTCAGTCCCGCTCATTCTCATACCGATCCAGCGTATCCCGAGCAATCTCGCGCCCCAGCGCGATCAACTCCGGCGCCTTGTAAAACTCGAAAAACCGGCACACCCGTTTCGGCACGTTGATCAAGATATCCGGCGGATACCCGGCGATCTTGTACTGCGCCAATGACGTCTGCATCACCTCGAAGCTCTGGTTGATCAGGTCCAGCAAGGACGCCGGCCCCACGTTGTCGATGATGAAAGAACCGGTGGCGGACTTCGGCGCGCCTTCGCGTTCGGGAGCGGCCGCCGGTTGCTGGGCTTCGGGTTCGGCAGATTCGATCCAGGGGTTGATGTCGGCCGCTTCTGCCATCAACGCTTCCTTCTCCAGCAGCAGCAACTGCTCCGCCTGCTTGCGGCGGAACGGCATTTTTGAACCCAGCGAGTTGATCAGGCTGTCGAACCGGGTCTTGAACGCCGCCGGGCGCTGGATCACTGGCAGTTGATAGTGACGCTGGTTGGTGGAATTGAGGTTGACCGCGATGATCAGGTCGCAGTGACTCGATACCACGGGCACGATCGGTAAAGGGTTGAGGATGCCGCCGTCCACCAGCATGCGATTGCCCTGCATGACGGGTGTGAACAGGCTGGGAATCGCCGCCGAGGCACGCATGGCCTGGTGCAGACAGCCTTCCTGGAACCAGATTTCCTGCTGGTTTGTGAGGTCGGTGGCCACCGCCGTGTAGGGGATGCGCAGGTCTTCGATGTTGATCTCGCCGACGATCTTGCGGATCTGCCCGAACACCTTCTCCCCGCGAATAGCGCCCAGACGAAAACTGACGTCCACCAGACGCAAAACGTCGAGGTAGTCCAGGCTTTCGATCCAGTCGCGATACTCATCGAGTTTACCTGCGGCGTAGATTCCGCCGACCACGGCGCCCATCGAGCATCCCGCGATGCAGGCGATGTCGTAGCCGCGCCGTTCGATTTCTTCAATGACACCGATATGGGCATAACCCCGGGCTCCACCCGAGCCCAACACCAGCGCGACACGCTTTTTCATGAATCGCCCTCGTCTGACAAGGTTCAACAATGCACCCATCAAGGGGCGCGCTTCAATCGCCAAGGTCGCTCGGCGGGCCGAGAGCGTCGTTTTTTCGACACTCCATGGCGGCACATGGGTATTCTCGCGAGCGCTGGCAGTTTGCGCGGCGGGGCCAAGGCACTTTTCAGGCGCCAGACCGTCTTACCTGCACGACTGTTTACCTATTTTTGAGGTGTGAGTGATGAAAGCCTGGATCTGTGTACCTTTGATTGCCCTGGCACTCGCCGGTTGTGCCGGCAAAACCGCTTATCGTGACAGTTGCGGTGGCGGGCTCGATGCCGCGTGGCATGAACTGGACCTGGCCAAGGCTGAGGGTTTCGCCGGCACCGTCAGCTACTCCAAAGCCCTGTCGCTGTTGACGGCGGCCAAGACCCAACAGCAATTCGAAGGCTTCGAAGGCTGCACCAAGAAGGCCGAGAAAGCGCGCTTCTATATTCGTGAGTCGCGCGCCGGCCGTTGAGGCATGATCTAGGCTTGGGGAAATTCATTTCAGGGAGCAAAAAATGCCTGCCTTGGTTGATCGGTTGGTGGCTCAAGTTCTGGGTATGGAAGTTCGTCTGCTGGCCTGCCAGGCACGCCTGAGTGCGCGCACTGACTCGGAGGCGTTGCACGACCTGCGCACTACGGTTCGCCGGTTGCGCAGCTTGTTGCGGCCATTGCGCGGGCTTCCCGGGGTCGAGCAGCTGGAAGCGGCGGCGTCTCGGGTTGGCGAGCTGACCACGCCCTTGCGGGATCGCGAGGTGCTGGCGGCGTACTTGCTCCAGCACGATCAACCGGAGGCGGCGCAACGGCGCATGGCGCAGATGGCTGAAGCTTATCCGGCGGTAGCGACCAGCCCCGAAGTGACGCAGTTGTTGATGATCCTCGACGCCTTTCCGCGTTTTCTGCGCGCTTCCCAGCGTCAGGGCTTGCTCAAGGGCTTGCGCAAACGCATCGAAAAACGCCTGGCCAAACAATGGAAGAAGCTAGATCAGGCGTTGCACGACCCAACCCACGATCGCCATCGCTTGCGCCTGCTGATCAAGCGCGTGCGCTACGGCATCGAAGCCTATCCCGAACTTGATCGATTGCCCAAGGCTGCGATGCCGCGTTTGAAGGCTGCGCAAGGTGCGCTGGGCGACTGGCACGACTGCTGGCAATGGCTGGCCAGGGCCGAACAGGAAGCCGATTTGCAACCTTGCGTCGCGGTCTGGAAAACCACCATGGCCAAGGCCGAAGAGCGCGCCGACCGCGTCCTCGACAAACTCAGCGCAGCCTGCTTCAAGTCCTGAAACCCCCGCAAATCCCTGTGGGAGCGAGCTTGCTCGCGATAGCGGTGTATCAGTCGGCATCAGGGCTGGCTGACAGATCGCTATCGCGAGCAGGCTCGCTCCCACAGTTGATCGGTGTTGAGTCAGAGTCAGGCGCGGCTCATCTGTCAGTACTTTTGGCCGGAATAAGCGCTGTGCCGGCCTCCCTGGCTGGTTAAGATCCCTCCATCCTTTTTCCGTACCGAGGTCTCCATGCGTTTTTCCGATCTGCTCGATGCCGTCCGCAGCCAGCCGCTGGAGCTGTCTATCCCGGCCGGATGGGCTCAGGGGCGTGCCAGTTTCGGTGGTTTGGTGGCCGCGTTGCAATACGAAGCCATGCGCGCAAAAGTCCCGGCGGACCGACCGGTGCGTTCGCTGGCGATCACCTTTGTCGGACCGGTCGAACCCGAAGTGCCGGTCAGTTTTGAAGTCGATGTGTTGCGCGAAGGCAAAGCCGTGAGCCAGGTGCTGGGCCGGGCCATGCAGAAGGGGCAGGTGGTGACGTTGATCCAGGGCAGCTTCGGCGCCTCGCGGCCTTCCGAAGTCAGGGTCGCGGCCGAGCCGGCACCTGAGATGAAACACTGGGACGACTGTCAGGAGCTGCCGTACATCAAAGGCGTACTCCCGGAATTCATGCAGCATCTGGCGATGCGCTGGAGTGTCGGCGGCCTGCCGTTTACCGGCAATAAATCCCGCGAGATGGGTGGCTGGGTGCGTTTGCGTGGGGATGTGAAGGAAGAGGCGGTCAGCGAGTCGCATATTCTGGCACTGGTCGACGCCTGGCCTCCGGCCCTGTTGCCGCACCTGAACAAACCGGCGATGGGCAGCACGCTGACCTGGACCATCGAATTCGTCCAGCGGGTGCTTGAGCTGAGCACGCTGGACTGGTGCAAATACCTGGTTGAAATCGAGCATGGCGCCGACGGCTACGGTCATGCGGCCGCGAAACTGTGGAGCGCGGATGGTCGACTGATCGCCATGAGCCGACAGACGGTAACGATTTTCGCCTGATCAATGACGACGGTGGCGCTCACGCCAGGCGCGCCACCAGCCGCCGCTCAGGAAAAACCGTGGGAAGGTCAGGAACTGCTCGACCACCAAACGCGATAGCGCATCTTTGCGATCACTGAACGGCTCGGAGGCTTGGGCCTCCAGGCTGTGGCCGTGGCGTTGCAGGCCCAATGCGGCGATCACGCCAATGACACCGATGGCAAAGTTCGCGAAATTCAGGCCGAACACCCCGGAAACAATCAGCAGAAACGCCACGATGAACAGCGGCACGGCAATCAGGTGCAACACCAGATTGGTCGGGTGCTGGTGATTGCCCGGGTAGGCGCGCCATTGCCAGGCGGGAAGGTTGGGGTGACGTTTGCCCATGATGCTAATCCTCGATCCATGTTGAACACATGATTGAAGAATAGGCGGGGCAAGAGCGGGCGGCGAATCGAGGTTGGCTATTGGAGTGATAGTTCGTCATGGTCGGAATTGATGTTGGCCAGGCTGGCGCTATCGCGAGCAAGCTCGCTCCCACAGGATTAGCGCTATTTCAAAGTCTGCGCACTACCTGTGGGACCGGCTGTGCGGCGATCCGACTTGCCCGCGAAGTGGCCCTCAAAGCTTGAGCTGCCCGATCGCCTTGTTCAATTCCCCAGCCAGCGCCGCCAATTCATTGCTGGTGGTCGCTGAGTCCACCGTCTGCTGCACGGTGTTCTCGGTCACATCGCGAATACTCACCACCGCCCGGTTCATCTCTTCCGCCACCTGACTCTGCTGCTCGGCCGCCACCGCAATCTGTGTATTGCTTTCGCGCATCTGCGCCACGGCGCTGGTGATTTGCGCCAATGCGACGCCAGCCTCCTGGGCCTGTTGCACGCAGTCGTCGGCCTTGAACGAGCTTTCCTGCATGAAGTCCACCGCGTCCCGGGTCCCGGACTGCAGCGCGGACACCATGAGGGTGATCTCGTCGGTGGACGTCTGGACACGCTTGGCCAGGTTGCGCACTTCATCGGCGACCACCGCAAAGCCGCGTCCCATTTCGCCGGCCCGGGCCGCTTCAATCGCTGCGTTCAGCGCCAGCAGATTGGTCTGCTCGGCAATGCTGTGAATCACGCTGACCACGCCGTTGATTTTCTGACTGTCCTCGGCGAGGCGCTGGATCATCTCGGCTGTCTGCTGCACGCCGCTGGACAACCCGGCGATGGATTTCTGTACCCGACTGACCACTTCCTGTCCGCTGCCGGCCAAGGTGTCCGCGGTTTGCGAGAGGTCGCGGGTCGCGCCGGCGTGCTGGGCGATGTGGTAGACGGTGGCGGTCATTTCGTTGATCGCCGTGGCCGCCTGATCGGTTTCGCTTTGCTGGCCGAGCATGCCGTGACGCACCTCGTTCATGCTCGAGGCCAGTCGCGCCGCACCGACATCCAATTGCCGGGCGGTGCTGGCGACGGTGTTGACCACTCGCTGGTATCCGGCCTGCATTGCGTTGAAGGCATTGGCCATCTGCCCGACTTCGTCCTTGCAGGCCAGTGGCACACGGGCTGACAGGTCGCCGGTTTTCTCGACGTGGAGCATCACGTCTTTCAAGGTATTGAGCTGACTCAGCAGGAACCGGATCAACAACTGCGAAGCGCCCAGCATCGCCAGCATCAGGATGAACACCGCCACCGCGTAGTTGGCGAATCGTTCGCCGAACACCTGGCTCAGGCTCGGGCCATAGGCGACCACTGCGAGTTGCTGACCGTCGGGGCGAGAGATCACCTCGGCGCCCATCAACGGGTTGTCGCCGAACAGCGGCATGACGTTGATCTCGACCCAGCCATTGGCATCGGCCAGTTCCAGTATCGGCTGCCCGTTCAGCAACGGTGCCTGCCCGTGAGTGAAAACCAGCAGATGATCGGCCTTGGGCAGCGGTTGCCCGGCAGGCCAGGCGTTGAGCAAGCGTGCCTGAGCCTGAGCCGCTGCTTGGGAGGCATGGCTGCGGGCTTGTTGTTCGAGCTGCACGGCGTACAGCACAAGCAAAAGGGTGGTGAAGAAGGCGACTGCATTGACCGCCCAGAATTTGTATTTCAGCGAGATATTGCTAAGCCAGGCACCCATGGAGGTCTTCTCTGATAGCGGAAACAGCATTGGCAAGGTGCCAGCATTGTGCCGCTATGCAGGAACTCAGATGTTGATGCAGGTCAACGAGCACCACATATCCAAATGTGGGAGCGGGCTTGCTCGCGAAGGCGGTGGGTCAGTAGATGTAGATGTGGACTGATATTCCGTCTTCGCGAGCAAGCCCGCTCCCACAATGGGAAATTTGGTTACTGGGGGATTGAGGGCAGGCCGTAGAAGACCCGTGCGCAGGCAGTGGTATGAGCAGCCAGATCCTCTTCCGTCTCACCACGATGCAACGCCACTTCCCGCAGCACTTCCGTCAAATACGCCGGCTCATTGCGGCCATTCTTCGGCTTGGGCCGCAAGCTGCGCGGCAGCAGATACGGCGCATCGCTCTCCAGCATCAAACGCCCGCGCTTGATCTCCTTGACCAGCGGATGCAGATGCGTGCCCCGGCGCTCGTCGCAGATCCAGCCGGTGATGCCGATGTGCAAATCCAGATCGAGGTAACTGAACAGCGCCTTCTTTTCCCCGGTGAAGCAATGCACCACCGCGGCCGGCAGCTGATCACGGTAATCGCGGAGGATTTCCAGCAGTCGCTGACTGGCATCGCGCTCATGGAGGAAAACCGGCAATTGCAGGTCGACCGCCATCGCCAGGTGTTCTTCGAGGACTTTTTCCTGCTGTGGGCGCGGCGAGAAATCGCGATTGAAATCCAGCCCGCATTCACCCACCGCCACCACGTTGGGTTCCTTGAGCAAACTGCGCAGGCGCTGGGCGCTGTCGGCGTTCCAGTCGCTGGCCGAGTGAGGGTGAATGCCTGCGGTGGCGAACAGCCGCTGAGCCGACTCGTCCAGCTCCCGGCACAGTTCCAGTGCCTGTTCGCTGCCCTCGACACTGGTGCCGGTCAGGACCAATTGGCAGACCCCCGCGGCATACGCGCGATCGAGTACGGCCTGGTGCTTATCACCAAAACTGGGGTTGGTCAGGTTGACGCCGATATCGATGAGTTGCATGGTGCTACCTCGGACCAAAGGCCGGAAAGCATATCAGAGCTGTAGATTTATAAGAAAAGCCAAGAACTACAACGAGTTAAAGCTGTCTCTTGATGCCGCGAGACACGCCGGGGTGGTCAAGGTGCCATCACTGTGCCAGTCTTTCGCACTTTGTCAGCGCTCAAGGCGCTCTGTTTCTGTCGTTCGATTTCATGAAAATTCGTGAAGTCGGCCCAGTATTCTTTCCGGAGAGTGGATGACACGTCCCTCGATTTTGCTATTGCTGTGTTGTTCGTTGCTGCTGCCGATGCCGGCGGTTGCGCGTCTGGCCGGCCCACTGCAGGCCGTGCCGGCGGCCAAGGTCCGTGACCTGACGGAGATTCGCAGCAGTCGTGTGTTGCGGGTGCTGGTCAACCAGAGCCGCAACAGTTCCGGCGAAGTCCAGGGCCAGGCCATCGGCGTCGAATATCACCGCCTGCGTGCCTTCGAGCAATACCTCAACGGTCACGCCCGTGACGGTCAGGAAATCACCCTCAAGATCATTCCCAAAGCCAAGGATCAACTGCTCGGTGCCTTGCAGCGCGGGGAGGGTGACCTGGTTGCTCCGGGGGAACTGCTCGATTTTCAACCGGGCCACGCGGTCAGCAGCAGCGAACCGATTGCCAGCAACATCCCGTTAGTGCTGGTGGGCATCAAAGGTGAACGCCGTTACACCCGAGTCGAACAACTCTCGGGTAAAACCCTGGCGCTGCCCACCGGCAGTGCCGCCGGGGACGCGGTCAGTCAGATCAATTCAAAGCTCGCCCTGCACAAACTGGCTCCGGTGAAAATCGAATGGGTCGACCCCAGTCTTGCCGTCGAGGATGTGCTGGAAATGGTCCAGGGCGGGATCTTTCACCTGACCATCGTCGAGCAACCGATTGCCGAACGCTGGGGCAAGATCCTGCCCAAGTTGCGCTTCGACAAGCAGGTGCTGATCAGCGAGCCGGGCGAGGAATACTGGTTCGTGCGCCGTGACGCCTCGATGCTGCGCGCGAGCATTGATCGCTTCCTGACAACCTACAAGAAACCGTCGGACCAGGATGCGGCGTTCCTGCGAATCTATCGACGCCTGTATCAAGTGCACTATCCATTGGCCAAGGCTGATCGCCAGCGTCTGGAAAAACTTCGCCCAGTGCTGCAAAAGCACGCTGATGCCCAAGGCATGGACTGGCTGAACCTGGCGGCGCTGGCCTTCAAGGAATCCGCGCTGCAGCCCAATGCCCGCAGCGGCAGCGGCCCCACCGGACTGATGCAAATCACTCCATCCGCAGCCCAGCGTGTCGGGGTCAACAACATTCAGAACCTCGACGCCAACGTTCAGGCCGGTGCCAAGTACCTGGCGATGATCCGTCGCAAGTTCTTCGCAAGTCCCAAACTCAACGAGCGCGAGCGCATGGCGTTCGTGCTGGCGGCATACAACATGGGACCGGAACGGGTTCAAGGCATGCGCGCCGAAGCCCGGCGGCGCGGCCTGAATCCCAATCAGTGGTTCTTCCAGGTCGAGCGCATTGCCATGGAGCAGGTGGGAATGGGCGTCGTCAGCTATGTTAATAGCGTGAACAAGTATTACTTGGCGTTCGATCGTGAAAGGGAGTCGTTGGAGCCCCAGGGGCAAAAAGTTGCCTCACGCAAGTGATCGACTAAGCTGATTGTTATGTCGCAAAAATTGCGATTTTAACATTGGATTAATCGATTAATATAGCGGCCAACCAACACACAATCACTATGGATGACACAGCATGAGCTCACTGATCAACAAGGTACTGTTTACCCGCGCTGGCTACGGCTTGACCGTTCTGCGGATCTTCGTCGGCATCATCTTCGCCGCTCACGGCGCGCAGAAACTCTTCGGCATGTTCGGTGGTTACGGCATTGCCGGCACCGCGCAGTACATGGAAAGCCTGGGTCTGGCACCGGGTCAGCTGATGGCGATTCTGTCCGGTGGTACTGAGTTCTTCGGCGGTCTGGCCCTGATCATCGGTCTGCTGGTACGTCCGGCAGCACTGGGTCTGGCCTTCCTTTCGCTGGTCGCCATTTTCACTGTGCACATCAGCCACGGTCTGTTCATGTCCAACAACGGTTATGAATTCGCCCTGGCCTTGCTCGGCGGCAGCATCGCGGTACTGATCGAGGGTGCCGGCAAATTGTCGGTAGACCGCGCCATCGCTGACTGACCGCTCTGGCTCAACGAAAAGGCCTGCATTGCGCGGGCCTTTTTTGTTGCGCGTCATTCTTGACACTGTCCGGTCAGCTTCTCTAGGATGCTGCTCATGCGCCGATTTAAACAGCTACTTGCGGGGCGCCAGGTGACTCATCCAGTTGCCGATAGAAGCTTGAAACAGGCTTCGAAATACCGCTAAAGCGCTGGTTCGGTGTTGCCTCTCACCTGCCATGCAGACTTTTGAGGCAGAGACACGACACAATGAATGCACTAAGCCCTGTTGTACGCCCCGCGCCGATCACGGCACACCTCACCCAGCGCAATCCAAAAATCCTGCTTGGCGGAAAACATCAGCCGACGCTCCTGCGTTACCTCGATGGCTGGCCACGTCGCACTGGCGGGCCCGCGGCGTTCCTGATCCAGTTTGTCGAAGACGGCGAATCACTGGCGCGGTTTGCCAGCGACAGTTTTGATCTGGCGGTGATTCAATCCCCCAGCGTCGAAGAGGCGCCAGAAGTGATCAGGCAACTGACCCGGGTTGCCCGGCAAGGTTTGATTACGCGCCGTTGAGGCTTCAGAGATACTCGATTGCCACGATGTACACGCACTGCTCACCGGTCGGCGTCTGGACCCGAACCTCGGCGTCCAGCGCCTTGCCGATGAGGGCGCGGGCGAGTGGCGAGTCGATGCTGATCAGGCCCAGTTTCAAGTCCAGCTCATCCGGCCCGACGATGCGGTAGCGTGACTCTTTGCCGTCTTCATCTTCGATGGTGACCCAGGCGCCGAAGTAAACCTTGTTCGGGTCGCTGGGCTTCTCGCTGACGACTTTCAGTGCTTCGAGCCGCTTGGTGAGAAAGCGCACGCGACTGTCGATTTCGCGCAGCATCTTTTTGCCATAGGTGTACTCGGCGTTTTCCGAGCGATCACCCTGCGCCGCCGCCTCGCTGACCGATTGCGTCACCTGAGGCCGACGGACATGCCAGAGCTCATGGAACTCGGCCCGCATCCGCGCTTCACCTTCGGGGGTGATCAGCGCGGTGCCAGCAGTGCGGGGAGGGCGATAACGGCTCATGGCAACTTCTTGTGATGGAAAGGCCTTGAGTCTATCAACCCTCGCGCAACACTGTCAGGGGGCTGGCGTTCAACGCGCGACGGGTACCGAACACGCCAGCGCCGCCAATCAGCACCGCGCCAATCAACGGCAACACCAGCAGCCACGGATGCGGATGCCACGGCAGGTCGAAGGCGTAGCGGTAAAGCACCAGGCTCACCAGTTCCGAACCCAGTGCCGCCAACAAACCGCTGACCGCGCCGAGCAAGCCGAACTCGATTCGCCGTGCCTTGACCAGCAGTTGCCGTTCGGCCCCCAGTGCTCGCAGCAGCGCACCTTGGCGAATACGTTCATCGAGGGTCGCCTGCAAGCCCGAGAACAACACCGCCATCCCCGCCGCCAATACAAACAGCAGCACATACTCCACCGCCAGGGTGACCTGGGCGAGGATGCTGCGCAGCTGCTCCAGCAAGGCTTCCACTTGCAGAATGGTCACCGCCGGGAAGGCCCGAGACAGGTCGACAATCTGCTGATCGTGACCCGCCGCCAGGTAGAAACTGGTCAGGTAGGTCGCCGGCAGATCCTTCAACGTGCCTGGCTGGAAGATCATGAAGAAGTTCGGCTGGAAGTTGTCCCAGTTGATCTCCCGCAGGCTGGTGACTTTCGCTTCGCGATTGACCCCGCCAACGGTAAAGACCATGTGATCGCCGAGCTTGAGTTTCAGGCTTTCGGCAACCTTGCCTTCCACTGATACGCCAGGCACGTCGTCGGGTGGCTGTTCGCTCCACCAGTTGCCTGCTGTGAGTTTGTTGCCTGCCGGCATGTCCGCCGCCCAGGTCAGGCTCAGGTCGCGCTGGATGGCCCGATCACCTGCCGAATCCTTGCTGACGATTTCCTGCACCGGCTCGCCGTTGATGCTGATCAGGCGTCCGGGCACGACCGGGTACAGCGGCGCTGATTGGGCTGACAGTTCGATCAGGCGATCGGTGAAGGCCTGTTTGTCGGCGGGCAAGATGTTCAGGGCGAAATAGTTTGGCGCGTTTTTCGGCAACTGGTTCTGCCAGGTATCCAGCAATTCGCCGCGCAGCAATGCGATCAGCGCCATGGACAACAAGATCAGGCCGAAGGCCAGGGATTGTCCCGCTGCCGCCAAAGGATGACGCAGCAGTTGGCCCAGGCCTAGGCGCCACGGCAATGAAGCGCGTGCCAGCATCCGGCGCAGGCTTTTGAGCAGCAGCAACAGCAGGCCACCGAGGATCAACGCCGCAATCACGCCGCCGCCGAGCAGGGCGAAGGTCAGCACCAGATCGAGGCTCAGGCGCCACATGATCAGGCCGAGGGCGCCCAAGGCGGCGCCATAGACCATCCAGGTGCTGGAAGGAATCGGCAGCATGTCCCGACGCAGGACCCGTAACGGTGGCACTCGACCGAGTGCAGCCAGCGGTGGCAGGGCAAAACCGGCCAATGCCACCAGCCCGGTGCCGATCCCGGCAATGGCTGGAAACAGCCCGCCCGGTGGCACATCGGTCGGCAACAGATCATGCAGCAACGCGAACAATCCAAGCTGTGCGAGCCAGCCGAGGAGGGCGCCACTGAGACTGGCGAGCAGGCCGAGTACCGTCAGCTGCAAACTGAACAGCACCATGGTTTCCCGGCGCGACAGACCCAGGCAACGCAGCAAGGCACTGGCATCGAAACGGCGGGTGGCGAAGCGCGTCGCCGACAGCGCCACGGCCACGCCGGACAGCAGAACCGCCACCAGACTGGCCATGTTCAAGTAACGCTCGGCCTTGCCCAGCGCGCCGCCGATTTGCCGGTTGCCGTCGCGGGCATCCTGTATGCGCTGGTTGGCGGCCAGGCCGGGTTTGATCAGTTGACGATAGGTTTCCAGGGCTTCGGCTTTACCGCGCCAGAGTTCGCGGTAACTGACCCGGCTGCCCGGTTGCACCACGCCGGTCGCGGCGAGGTCGCTGAGGTTGATCAGCACGCGCGGCGTGAGACTGTAGAAATTGCCGGCACGGTCCGGTTCGTAAGTCAGGACGCGTGCCAGTTTCAGGGTGCGCAGGCCGACATCGATGCTGTCGCCGATCTTCAAATCGAGCGCGGTCAGCAGCCGCGCTTCGACCCAGGCTTCGCCGGGTTTCGGTCCGCCACCGGACTCCTCCGGGGCGAAAGGGGCCGGGGCGCTTTTCAGTTCGCCACGCAGCGGATACACATTGTCGGCCGCCTTGATGCTGGACAGCTGAATGCCGTTGTCAGTGGCGATGACACTGGAGAACTCCACCACTTGAGCGTGTTCGAGGCCCAGTTCCGTGCCGCTTTTGATCTGTTCGGGCCGCGCGGGAGAGCTGCCTTCAAGCAACAGGTCGGCGCCGAGAAACTCGGTGGCGCGCAGCATCATGGCGCCGTTCAGGCGGGCACCGAAGTAGCCGATGGCGGTACTCGCTGCCACGGCGACTACCAGGGCGAAGAACAGCACGCGCAATTCACCAGCGCGGGCGTCGCGCAGGAGTTGGCGGATGGCAAGACTGAACAGGCGCAACAGCGGCAGGCGTGCCATCAAGGCTCCAGAGGGGCGACCAGCAGGCCGGCTTCAAGGCGGATCAGGCGCCGGCAGCGATGTGCCAGGCGTTCGTCGTGGGTCACCAGCACCAGGGTCGTGCCGCGTTCCTGGTTGAGTTCGAACAACAGGTCACTGATGCGCTCGCCGGTGTGGCTGTCGAGGTTGCCGGTGGGTTCGTCGGCGAACAGCACATCGGGTTCGGCGGCAAACGCCCGGGCAATCGCCACGCGCTGCTGCTCGCCACCGGAGAGCTGGCGCGGCGAATGGGTCAGGCGCTGGCCCAGGCCAACCCGCTGGAGCAATTGAGTGGCACGTTCACGGGCGTCTTTGCGGCCATCGAGTTCCAGCGGCAGCATGACGTTTTCCAGTGCGTTGAGGCTGTCCAGCAGTTGAAAGGACTGAAACACAAAACCGACATGCTCGGCCCGAATGCGCGCGCGCTGGTCTTCATCGAGATTGCTCAGGCCTTGGCCGGCGAGGGTGACTTCACCGCTGCTCGGCAGGTCAAGGCCGGCGAGCAGACCGAGGAGGGTGGATTTGCCGGAACCGGAGGCGCCGACGATGGCCAGGCTGTCGCCCTTGTTCAGTTCCAGGCTGAGTTCGTGCAGGATAGTCAGTTCACCTTCCGCGCTGGGAACCACTTTGCTGAGGTTCTTCGCGGTGAGAATGCTTGCGCCCATGGAGAATCCGATGCGAGTGTGGTTTTTGAGTGCTGGCCTGGCCTTGATGTGCATGGCCCAGAACGCAGCGGCGGGTACAGTCCTGATCGTTGGCGATAGTATCAGCGCCGGTTTCGGACTGGATACCCGCTTGGGGTGGGTGTCGTTGCTTGAGCAACGGCTCAAGCGCGAAGGTTTCGACGATAAAGTGGTGAACGCCTCCATCAGCGGCGACACCAGCGCCGGAGGCCAGGCGCGCCTGCCCGCGCTGCTTGCAGAGCATAAGCCTGAGCTGGTGATCCTCGAGTTGGGCGGCAACGACGGGCTGCGCGGATTGCTGCCAACGCAATTGCAACAAAACCTTGCGGCGATGATCGACAGCTCTCGCGCCAGTGGTGCCAAGGTGCTGCTGCTCGGCATGCAGCTGCCACCCAACTATGGCGTTCGTTACACCGAAGCTTTTGCAAAGGTCTACAGCACGCTGGCCGACGAGAAAAACATCCCGCTGGTGCCATTTTTTCTCGACGGCGTGGGCGGTCATCCGGACTTGATGCAGGCCGACGGATTGCACCCGGCGGTCGGGGCTCAGGACAAGTTGCTGGAAAATGTCTGGCCGACACTGAAACCGCTGCTTTGACGCTTTTCTAGCGGCGGTGTTTCGGCTAAGGTGGCGCCCCCGATTTGGAGCCCCCGATGCCGCGTCCTGCCTGGTCCCTTTTTGCCTATCAACTGATCGAGCCTGACGAACAGCTGGATCTGTTCGCCTGCCAGGAAGTGCGGGTGCATCTGGTGACCCGACAGCTGGAGCTGGGCGGCTCGGCCGATCGAACCTTGTGCGGGAGCCTGCTGCCCGCGCAACCGCGCTGGTCGAGTGTCGAACGCCGGGTGTTCCAGGACCAGCGCCTGTGTTCGCTGTGCCGGGCCATCCTGGAATCACAGAAACGCGGCACCTCGCCGATCTGGCCAGAGTTGCGGTTCGAGCTGTAAAGCGTCAAAGATAGCTTGCTATCGGCCAACTCCCCGAAATTCTGGATGCCGGTGTACAATCGCGTTTTTATACCCTTGTCGATCATGCGAAGGATTTTCCGGATGTTGCCGCGTTTTCCTGCCGTCACCCGCTGCCTGTCTCTCGCCGCCCTTTGCGTGGCGGGCCCCGTAGCCGCATTGGAGCTGCCCCTGCCACCACCCGGTGAAGACATCATCGGCCAGGTGCAAGTGATCAAGGCCAAGTACGAAGACACCTTCGCCGACCTTGGCACCACCTATGATCTGGGCTACACGGAAATGGTAGCGGCCAACCCTGGCGTCGATCCATGGCTGCCGGGCGCTGGTACCGAGATCGTCCTGCCGACGCGCTTCATCCTGCCGCCGGGCCCGCGTGAAGGCATCGTCATCAACCTGGCTGAATACCGCCTCTACTACTTCCCGAAAGGCCGGAACGTGGTCTACACCTTCCCGCTGGGTATCGGTCGTGAAGGCTGGGGCTCGCCGATTGCCCATACCAGCATCATCGCCAAGACGCCGAACCCGACCTGGACCCCTCCAGCGTCGATCAAGGCCGAGCACGCCGCTGATGGCGATCCGCTGCCGAACGTCGTGCCGGCAGGCCCGGATAATCCTCTGGGGCCGTTCAAGTTCACCCTGGGCACACCGGGCTACCTGATCCACGGTTCGAACAAGAAGTTCGGCATCGGCATGCGCACCAGCCACGGCTGCTTCCGCATGTTCAACAACAACGTGCTGGAAATGGCGGGCATGGTGCCGGTCGGTACGTCGGTACGCATCCTCAGCGATCCGTACAAATTCGGCGTCAGTGGTGGCAAGGTCTATCTGGAAGCGCACACACCGCTGGACGACAAGGGCAACCCTTCTGTGGTCGACAAACACACGGCGGTGATCAACGCGATGCTCAAGCGTGAGGACATCACCAATAACCTGCGCATGAACTGGGATGTGGTTCGCGATGTGGTTGCCGCTGAGGATGGCCTGCCGGTGGAAATCGGAGTACCGAACACTTCCGCGCCGATGGTGACGAGTGCGCCGATCGACCCGCTGCAGTAACGCTTGAAAAGAACCCGCCGACGCAGGCCGCGTCGGCGGGTTTTTTGTTGCCGACAGGAAACGTCAGGCAATAAAAAAGCCGACCCATAAATGGGTCGGCTTGATAACAATCCCGAAGGATTATTACTTGCGGCTAGCTTTGTCCAGCATGCGCAGAGCACGCTCGTTAGCTTCGTCAGCAGTCTGTTGTGCTTTTTGAGCAGCAGCCAGAGCTTCATCAGCTTTACGGTAAGCTTCGTCTGCACGAGCCTGGGAGCGAGCTGCTGCGTCTTCAGTAGCAGTCAGACGTGCTTCGGTTTCTTTCGATACGCTGCTGCAACCGGTAGCCAGAACTGCGGCCAGAGCCAGAGCAGAGAATTTCAGAACGTTGTTCATCGTGTTCCCCTTCAAGGACTTTCTATTAAGTAGCTGTCTCCTCAGAGTGAGGAAATGGCCGGCGTACATACTACCCATTACTTCTAGTAAGTAAACTGACGTGTAGCAAGAAGCAAAAAAAATTGTAGGCGTTGATTCTTTTTCGAGCAACTTTTAACTGCATTGTTTAAAAAATATCCAGCTGGGAGGCCCGAGCTGAGCGAGCCGGCGAAAAAAAGTTCCGTGCACTCAGCGCTGTTTTTCTCAATCTTGGCTAAAGTCTGTCTATATGGATTCGTCCATACTTCTGTTCGGATTTTGCGCCGTGGCTCTCATAATCTTTAACCATCTTGATGGTGACTTTAAGAGCGCGCGTTCGTCTTAAGACTCAACATCCGGCAATGTTCAGGCTATCGACCCGGGGATCCCTTCGGTCGAGCCGTCCCTGCGTAACCCGGAGCAGCACCCGCCACCTGTGCGCGATGACGAGCGTACCTTGAGCATTTCTGCCAATGGTGCCTACTATTTGATACGTGCCAGGTTGCGCGAGATCGGTGCAGCTCTTCTCGGTGTCCATTCAGGCACGGGGTGGCGTAGATGTTCCTTCGCCGGAAAAACATCGGTAAGGTAGGGGTCAGAATTCCAGACCCGCGAGGAGTAGTGATGAGCGAGGCGTTGTCCATCCACCATGACCAGGCTGGTCATCAGTTCGAGACCAGTGTGGACGGTCATCGTGCCTACCTGACCTATATGGATCTGGGGAAACAGACCCTGGATATCTATCGCACCTTCGTGCCCAACGCATTGCGTGGTCGCGGCATTGCGGCAGCCTTGACCGAGAAGGCGCTGGAGTACGCCGAGGAAATGGGCTACACCGTCATTCCTTCGTGTTCCTATGTGGAACGCTACATGGAGCGTCACCAGCGGCATGCCGCCAAGCTGAGCCAGTAACCTCAGAATACGAACACACAAAAACGCCGGGTCAAGCCCGGCGTTTTTGTGTGCGGCGAAAAGCGATCAGGTGCGAGCGCGTTTCGGCAGCACATCCTTGAGCTTGGCGTGCATGCTGCGCAAGGTGTTTTCAGTCGCGGACCAATCGATGCAGGCATCGGTGATCGACACGCCGTATTGCAGGTCGGCGAGGTCTTTCGGGATGGCCTGGCAGCCCCAGTTCAGGTGACTTTCGACCATCAGGCCGATGATCGACTGGTTGCCTTCGAGGATCTGGTTGGCGACGTTCTCCATCACCAGCGGTTGCAGGGCCGGGTCTTTGTTGGAGTTGGCGTGGCTGCAATCGACCATGATGTTCGGTTTGATCTTCGCCTTGTTCAGCGCTTGCTCGCAGAGCGCGACACTGACCGAATCATAGTTCGGCTTGCCATTGCCGCCGCGAAGTACGACGTGACCGTAGGCGTTGCCCTTGGTGGTGACGATCGACACGCCACCTTCCTGGTTGATACCCAGGAAACGGTGCGGGCTGGAAACCGACTGCAGGGCGTTGATCGCTACCGTCAGGCCGCCATCGGTGCCGTTCTTGAAGCCGACAGCCGAAGACAAGCCGGAAGCCATTTCGCGGTGAGTCTGGGATTCGGTGGTGCGTGCGCCGATGGCCGACCAGCTGATCAGGTCCTGCAAGTATTGCGGGGAGATCGGATCAAGGGCTTCAGTGGCGGTCGGCAGGCCCATCTCGGCCAGGTCCAGTAGCAACTGACGACCGATGTGCAGACCGTCCTGAATCTTGAAGGAGTCATCCAGGTACGGGTCGTTGATCAAGCCTTTCCAGCCGACGGTGGTGCGTGGCTTCTCGAAATACACGCGCATGACCAGATACAGGGTATCGGACACTTCTGCGGCGAGCACTTTCAGGCGCTCGGCGTATTCGTGGGCAGCCTTGATGTCGTGGATCGAGCAAGGCCCGATCACAACGAACAGGCGGTGGTCGGTGCCATCCAGAATGTTGCGAATGACTTCGCGGCCCTTGGTGACGGTGCGCAGGGCAGCGTCGCTCAGAGGGATATCACGCTTGAGCTGATCGGGAGTGATCAGGGTCTCGTTGGAGGCGACGTTTAGGTCGTTGATCGGTAAATCAGCCATCGTTTACTCGTCAGGTCACGGGTGCCGGCCGCCAGCGAACCCGCGCGGCGGAGCACAGCAAATTAAGCGCGTCGGGGAGCCGAACCTTAGCGCGTTACGCGCCTGCTCGACAATGGGCAGACAGCGGTTTTGGGGGCATTCGCCGCGAATTGATTACGTCCTTTAGTCCAGCACAGCTTGGGCAAATGCCTTGCGAACCGTGTCGTGGGAGAATTCGTCGGCGTGTTGCTGGACCCATTCGAGTGCCAGCGCCTGGGTTTCCTGCAGATCGTCGTGGGCGTCATGCAGGCGACAATAACGTTCGATCTGGCACACCTGCTCGCCCATCCGGGCACTGAACATCATCTGTTCGTCAACAAAGGCAATGCCCACCAGGTAACCGCGTTTGCGCCGCAGACACCAGGCTACATAGCCCAGAAAACGCAAATCGGGGTTCAAGGTCGGCATGCGCACTTCCAGCGCCGTACCGTGACGCCACGCGCGGTGGTAATTGCAAGCCATGCCCCCGAGGCTGATAGTGTGCAGCTGTTGTCGCGAAATACACTCAGGTTTCAGCAACGTTAATTCGACGGGCACATCGTCAGGATGAGGAATAAAACGTCCCATGAACACGGACTCCATGTGTCGGCCATTTGACATTGTTTCCCCCAGTATAGTGGTCGAATTGGAACTGACTGATTTCGACGCCGACCAACGGCTGCTGGCGATGAGCGGAGTGTCGCTGGTGATTTTCACCAGTGTCGGCTGCGCCAGTTGCCGTTTTGCCCGCGAGCAATTGCCAAGACTCGATCTGGCAATCGACCGGCTGTGCTGGATCGATGCCGGGGACAATGGCGGGGTGGTCGAGCGTTATCAGGTTTTTCATTTGCCGGCGCTGTTTGTGGTGCGCGACGGCGAGTTCTTCGGGCCAGTACAGTCGCGCCTGACCAGCAGCGGGCTCAATGAAGCCGTGCGCCAGGCGCTCAGTCGAATTGCAGAGGAGTTGCCATGATGGGGGCAGTTGCCAAACCGACAATCGGTATTATCGGAACCGGCGCGATCGGCGGGTTCTACGGGGTGATGCTGGCGCGTGCCGGTTACGATGTGCACTTCTTGTTGCGCAGTGAATTTACAGCGGTCGCCGAGCGCGGATTGCAAGTTGACAGTGCAGTGCATGGCGCGCTGACGCTGAACCCGGTTCAGGCCTATTCATCCGCTGAAGACATGCCCGCCTGCGACTGGTTGCTGGTCGGCGCCAAGACCACCAGCAATGCCGATCTGGCACCGGCGATCATTCAAGCGGCGGCATCGAACGCCAAGGTGCTGTTGCTGCAAAACGGCCTGGATGTCGAAGACAGTCTGCGCGCCTTGCTTCCGGATTCCTTGCACCTGCTCGGCGGGCTCTGCCTTATCTGCGTCCATCGCACCGGCCCCGGCGCGATCACCCATCAGGCGCTCGGCGCGGTCAATGTCGGCTACCACAGTGGCCCCGCCACCGATGAACAGGCGCGCATGGCGATTGTCGAGGAGGGCGCAGGTTTGTTCCGCAGCGCCGGCATCGACTCTCAGGCCATGCCGAACCTGCATCAGGCGCGCTGGCAGAAACTGGTCTGGAATATCCCTTACAACGGCCTGTCGGTACTGCTCGGGGCGGGCACCACGCCGTTGATGGCCGATGCCGACAGCCGGGAACTGATCAAGGCCTTGATGGCCGAAGTGGTTCAGGGCGCCAAGGCCTGCGGTCACGACATGCCGGCCGGTTACGCGGACTATCTGTTCATGATGACCGAAAAAATGCCGGACTACTGGCCGAGCATGTACCACGATTTCCTGCACAAACGACCGCTGGAACTGGCGGCGATTTATGCCCGGCCACTGGCGGTAGCCAAGGCCGCCGGCTGCGAATTGCCGCGTATCGAAGCCTTGTATCGCAGCTTGAGTTTTATCGATCGACGCAACACGTAAGTCGATCAACCTGAGGGGGAAGGGCATGGCAAAGACGATTGACGACAAACTGGTGCTGGCGATTTCGTCGCGGGCACTGTTCGACCTGAGCGAAAGTCACAAGGTCTATCTGTCGAGCGGCGTCGAGGCCTACCGGCAATATCAGATCGAACACGAAGACGAAATCCTCGAGCCCGGTGATGCGTTTCCGTTGGTGGAAAAACTGCTGAACCTGAACGCCAGCCTCGGTCGCGCCCGGGTCGAGGTGATCCTGGTCTCGCGCAACAGCGCCGACACCGGCCTGCGGGTGTTCAACTCGATTGATCATTACGGCCTGGCGATTTCCCGCGCGGCGTTTGTCGGCGGACGCAGTCCTTATCCGTACCTCAAGGCCTTTGGTTGCGACCTGTTTCTGTCCACCCATGCCGAAGACGTGCGCAGCGCGCTGGATGCCGGGTTCGCCGCAGCGACCATTTTGTCGGGCGGTGCGAGCCGTGCGGCCAGCGATGAACTGCGCATCGCCTTCGATGGTGACGCGGTGCTGTTCTCCGACGAATCCGAGCGGATCTATCAGTCCGGTGGCCTGGAAGCGTTTCAAGCCAGCGAACGTGAGTCTGCCCGCGAGCCCTTGCGCGGCGGGCCATTCAAAGGCTTCCTCGCCGCCCTCAATCTGTTGCAGCGTGAGTTTCCCGATGACGCCTGTCCGATCCGCACCGCCCTGGTGACGGCGCGGTCGGCGCCGGCCCATGAACGGGTGATCCGTACGTTGCGCGAATGGGACATTCGACTGGACGAGTCGCTGTTTCTTGGCGGGCTGACCAAGTCGGCGTTTCTCGAAGCGTTCGCCGCCGACGTGTTTTTCGACGATCAGGCTGGCCATTGCGAGTTGGCTCGTGAAGTGGTCGCCACCGGTCACGTGCCTCACGGCATAAGCAACGAGCAAAAGGTTTAAGCCCACGGTTCAACGCGTTACGCGGGCCGTCGTACTCGCCAAGGCACTGCTAAGCTGAATCAAATCTCCGCCATGTTGGCACGCGAGGAGGTCATATGATTCGTTCAATGCTGTATGCCACTGACCTCGGCCTGTATGCACCGTTGGTGATGCAGCATGCCCTGGCGTTAGCGCGGACATTTAATGCCGACTTGTATGTAGTGCACGCGGTTGAGCCCATGGGTTTGTTTGCCGAGTCCGTGCTGCAGAGTTACCTCGATGAGCAGGCCTTGAGCGAGTTTCACAGTCAGGGCCTGAGCACGGTGATCGCCAGTATCGAGCAGCGGGTGCTCGACAGCTTTCGTGAAGAGTTGGGGGATGAAGGGGAGCAGGACCTGGAGCGGATTCAGGCGGTGCGGGTGCTGCAGGGTGACCCGTCGCAGGTGATTCTCGACCAGGCGCAGAAACTCTCGGTGGATTTGTTGATCGTAGGTAGTCATAGCCATGGTGCAGGTGCGGAAACGCCATTGGGCCGGACCGCTGCGCGGGTGTTGCAGTTGGCACGGGTCCCGGTCTATCTCGTGCCGCTGGTGGAGCGTCGTCGCCAAAGCGATCGCTAGAACACGAATAGTGGCAATTTGACAAAAAAGTTCTAGATTTATTCTTCAAACCATTAATATAGTTATATACCGTCGCTGATGCCCGTGGCGTCTACCTGCTTTGAGGGATTCATATGAAGCTTCAACAACTGCGCTACATCTGGGAAGTGGCGCACCACGACCTCAACGTTTCCGCTACAGCCCAAAGTTTGTACACCTCGCAACCGGGTATTAGTAAGCAAATCCGTCTGCTGGAAGACGAACTCGGCGTCGAGGTTTTTGCTCGCAGCGGCAAACACCTGACCCGCGTCACCCCGGCCGGCGAGCGCATCATCACCACCGCTGGCGAAATCCTGCGCAAGGTTGAAAGCATCAAGCAGATCGCCCAGGAATTCTCCAACGAGAAGAAAGGCACCCTGTCGATCGCCACCACGCACACTCAGGCCCGTTATGCATTGCCGCCGGTGATCAGCAATTTCATCAAGCAGTACCCGGACGTTGCCCTGCACATGCACCAGGGTTCGCCGATGCAGATCGCCGAAATGGCCGCTGACGGCACTGTGGATTTCGCCATCGCCACCGAAGCGCTGGAACTGTTCGGTGATCTGGTGATGATGCCGTGCTACCGCTGGAACCGCTGCGTGGTCGTGCCTCAGGGACACCCGCTGACCAAGCTGTCGAAGCTGACCCTCGAAGCCCTGGCCGAATACCCGATCGTGACGTACGTGTTCGGCTTCACCGGCCGTTCGAAACTTGACGAAGCGTTCAGCCATCGCGGCCTGACGCCGAAAGTGGTGTTCACCGCGGCCGACGCCGACGTGATCAAGACTTACGTTCGCCTGGGCCTGGGCGTGGGCATCGTGGCGAAAATGGCCGTCGACGCCAAACTCGACAGCGACCTGGTCATGCTCGACGCCAGCGACTTGTTCGAATCCAGCGTCACCAAAATCGGTTTCCGTCGTGGCACCTTCCTGCGTGGTTTCATGTGCGACTTCATCGAGAAGTTCGCCCCGCACCTGACCCGCGAAGTCATGGCCAAGGCCATTCAGTGCCACAACAAGCAGGAACTGGAAGAGCTGTTCGACGGCGTCGAACTGCCGGTCCATTAATCCGCTTAAATCACCTCGGTGACAGCAAACTGTTGCCGAGCACCCGCCACCAGAATCTCCACCTCGTCCCCTTCGAACTTGCCCAGCAGGCTTTTGCCCAGCGGTGAACGAGGGGTGATGACGGTGATCATTTGCCCCACCATATCGATTTTCAGACCCGCCGCGTCAGGGGCCAGAAACAGCCACTGCTCACGACCCTTTTCGTCTTCCAGACCGAGCAGGGCGCCGACTTCGATTCCGCGTTGTTCGTCATACGGACGTAAGGTCAGGTTCTGGCAAAGCACGAGTGACTGCCGGATTTCTTCCACACGCCTGGCCTGTCCAGCCGCCAGGTAAGACGCTTCTAGGCCCAACGTGTCGTACTTGTTTTCGGCGATGTTTTCTTCGTGGGTCGCGGTTTCGTACGCGGTTTGCGCGGCACGCTCGGCGATGTCGAGATCGATCCGAAGCTTGTCGATAATCAACTGGTGGACGGTTTGTTTGTGCATAGAGAGCTTCATGGTCAGTCGCAGAATTGCAGGACGTTGGCGCGGCTTTTTTCGCTCGGCGCGTTCTGGTCCTGTTGCAGCCAGAACTGGCATTTCGGATTGGACAGATTGCGGCGGGTGCTGCGGGCCTGATCCATCCGTTGCTGCTGCTCGTTCTTGCGCAGGTTCTCTTCGTACTGTTCAAACAGTGGGCTTTGCGGCGGGATGTCCGGCACCGGTTGCACCACCACCGGCGGCTTGGCCAGTTGGTCTACCGCGGCGGCGACAGGCGCGAGTTGCTCGCTGAACAGCAGGCGCGAGGCGAGCCAGCAGGTCAGTGCGATCGCGAGAAATCCAAGCCACAGGCCGAGGGCAATGCTGCCGGTCAATTGCAGCGCATTGAGCTGAATCGGCAACGGGCGGCGCGGGTTGGGACGGTAGGGCATGGCTGCCTCCTGGCGGGTGGTCGCGGGCGAATGGCGATTGTCGCACGAAGATTAATCGCCGTCGGCTCTTCTGCGCGAGGTAATTTATGCGGACAATCGGCGCCTTTGCCAACGGGAGCCTGGAATGCCTGAAATGCCTCAAGTGAAAACCCGCTGGGATATTTTTTGCACCGTGGTCGACAATTTTGGTGACATCGGCGTGACCTGGCGTCTGGCCCGACAGCTGGTTGCCGAGCATGCCGTGGAAGTGCGCTTGTGGGTCGATGACCTGCGGGCCTTCGAACGTATTTGTCCTGAAATCGACATCAGCGCCGCGCAGCAATGGCAACAGGGTGTCGAGGTGCGTCAGTGGCCCGCCGAGTGGCAACCCACTGAAGCCGCCGATGTCGTGATTGCCGCATTCGCCTGCCAGTTGCCAGGCGCCTACATGGACGCCATGGCCTCGCGGGAAAAGCCGCCGCTGTGGATGAACCTCGACTACTTGAGCGCTGAAGACTGGGTGATCGGCTGTCACGGTTTGCCGTCGGTGAAGTACAAGAGCGTGCAGAAGTACTTCTTCTTTCCGGGATTTCAGAAAGGCACGGGTGGTTTGTTGCGTGAAAGCGGATTGCTTGAACGTCGCAGGCAGTTTCAGCAAAACCCCGAGGCACAGCGAGCATTCCTGCAAGGCCTGGGGATTGATCCCGCACCGAACTCACAGCTGATTTCGTTGTTTGCCTACGAAAATGCGGGATTGGCCAGTTGGCTGGAGGTGATGGCCGCCGATTCGATACCCACGCATTTGCTGGTGCCCGAAGGCCGGATTCTCGGGGATGTCGAACGCTGGCTCGGTGTTGATCAGCTGGCGGCCGGCGCGGTGCACGTGCGCGGTGAGTTGACCGTGCAAGTGCTGCCGTTCGTCCGACAGGATCAATACGACCATCTGCTCTGGTGCTGCGATTTCAACGCCGTGCGTGGCGAAGATTCCTTTGTCCGCGCGCAATGGGCGGGGCGGCCGCTGCTCTGGCACATCTATCAGCAGGACGAAGACATCCACCTGGACAAGCTCGATGCCTTCCTGACTCTGTACATCCGAGGCCTGTCCGAGCCTGCTAGCGAGGCGATCAGTGGTCTTTGGCGAGCGTGGAATGCCGGTCAGGATATGTCCGACCACTGGCGCACAACCCGTAAACACTGGCCAGAGCTGCAAAAACACGCCGAGACGTGGTGTCTGGAACAGGCCTTGCAGGCCGATCTTGCCGCGGCGCTGGTACAGTTTTATGTAAATTGGATATGATACGCGGCCTAGATTTTTGTAAATCCCATCCAAATTCGGATATTCGCAATGAAAACTGGTAAAGAACTGAAACCCGGTACCGTGATCCGTCTCGAAAACGATCCTTGGCTGGTTCAGAAAGCTGAATTCACCAAATCCGGTCGTAACAGCGCGATCATGAAGACCAAGCTGAAAAACCTGCTGACCGGTTACAAGACCGAGATCGTTTACAGCGCCGACGACAAACTGGACGACGTAATCCTCGACCGCAAAGAAGCGACCCTGTCCTTCATCAGCGGCGACACCTACACGTTCATGGACACCACTGACTACACCATGTACGAGCTGAACGCTGAAGACATCGAAGCCGTTCTGCCTTTCGTTGAAGAAGGCATGACCGATGTTTGCGAAGCGATCTTCTTCGAAGAGCGTCTGGTTTCCGTAGAACTGCCGACCACCATCGTGCGTCAGGTTGACTACACCGAAGGTTCCGCTCGCGGTGACACTTCCGGCAAGGTGATGAAGCCTGCCAAACTGAAGAACGGTACCGAGCTGTCGGTTGCTGACTTCATCGAAATCGGCGACATGATCGAGATCGATACCCGCGAAGGCGGTTCCTACAAAGGCCGTGCTAAATAAGCACAGCTTCAGGAATGAAAAAGCCCGACCATTGAGTCGGGCTTTTTTGTGCCTGATGCAGTCTCAGACGGTGATGAACACTGTGGGAGCGAGCTTGCTCGCGATGACGGCATGTCAGTCGAAATCAATTTGAATGACAGGGCCTCATCGCGAGCAAGCTCGCTCCCACAGGTTTTTTATTTCAGATGTACTTTGAGTTCTTGCGACGCCTGCAACATCGCGGAGCGCACCGCTGGCACCTGGCTCACCACATTCAGCAAACCATAATCGTGAATCAGGCCGTTGTAGCGAACCGACGTGACCGGCACCCCAGCCTCGTCCAGTTTGCGGGCATAGGCTTCACCTTCATCGCGCAACACGTCGGCACCGGCCGTCTGCACCAGCGCAGGAGGTAAGCCCTTCAGTTGCGCGGTGGTTGCCCGCAGCGGTGAGGCGTAGATCTCGTTACGTTGCTTGGCATCGGTGGTGTAGTTGTCCCAGAACCACTTCATCATGTTTTTGGTGAGGAAATGCCCCTCGGCAAACTGGTTGTAGGACGCGGTTTCGAAGCTGGCATCCGTCACCGGCCACAGCAGCACCTGGAACTTGATCGCCGGGGTGCCCTTGTCTTTGGCCATCAGCGCAACCACGGCCGCCATGTTGCCACCGACGCTGTTGCCGGCCACGGCCAGGCGCTTGCCGTCGACGTTGATCTCTTTACCGTGCTCGGCCACCCATTTGGTTGCAGCGTAAGCCTGGTTGATCGCCACCGGGTAATGCGCTTCCGGCGACGGGGTGTAATTGACGAACACCGCCGCTGCACCCGAACCCGTTACCAGGTCACGAACCAGACGTTCGTGGGTCGGGAAGTCCCCCAACACCCAGCCACCGCCGTGGAAGAACATGAACACCGGCAACTCACCTTTGACCCCGGCCGGCCGGACGATGGTCAGGCTGAGCGGTTGGCCGTCGACTTGAATGGTCTTCTCGCTGACATCGGCTTTTGGCAGTGTCAGTTTCACCGAGGCTTGCGCACCCACCAACACCGCGCGGGCTTCCTTGGGGGTGAGTTGTTCCATCGGTTTGCCGGTGCCCGCATTCAGAACGTCGAGGAAGGCTTGGGTGTTGTGTTCAACCCCATCGCCGGCAAACGCGTTGCTGATGGACAAAGCGAGAAGGGTGCCGGTCAAGACTTTGCTGAAAGTGTTCATGTTCGTTTCCTGTTCGGTCTGGTTGTCAGCGGTTAGACGGTAACGTGCAAGCGCACATCGACGTTGCCACGGGTAGCGTTCGAGTACGGGCAGACCTGGTGGGCAGCCTCGACCAGGCTTTGCGCGTCGGCTTGTTCAAGACCCGGCAGGCTGATGTGCAGGTCGATATCCAGACCGAAACCACCCGGGATCTGGCCGATGCCGACATGGGCGGTGATCGAAGCGTCGTTCGGGATGCTGCGTTTGGTCTGGCTGGCGACGAATTTCAGCGCGCCGATGAAGCAGGCGGAGTAGCCGGCTGCGAACAATTGCTCAGGGTTGGTCGCAGCACCGCCGGCACCACCGAGTTCTTTCGGAGTCGCGAGTTTGACGTCGAGGATGTTGTCACTGGAAACCGCACGACCGTCACGGCCGCCAGTGGAGGTTGCGATTGCGGTGTAGAGAGTTTGCATGGTGTGAGCCTCGTTTGGATTTGATTTTTTGCGCTAAATGTTTGCGCGCTAAGTAAGTGCGAGGTGAATGTATCGCGCAAATATTTAGCGCGCAATATAAATTTCTGAAAAAGTTTTGTCTTTCTGAAGGGTTTTGATTGGATGTGTTGAGTTAGAGCGGTCGCGGCAGGATTTTTCAGCGGAAAAATTTTTGAAGGTGTGAATCGAAATCAGCAGGGACACCACAAATCCCCTGTGGGAGCGAGCCTGCTCGCGATATAGGTAGTCCGTTCCTTTCTCTTCCATACTGACTTCGCTGGAAGTTCGCTGTCGGCGAGGAAGGAACATGCACCTGCGGGCTACGAATATGCTCGCGAAGCACTCGATGATTACGCCATCACCTTCGAGCCCACAGGTGCGCTTGCGCCCTCTAACGAATTCTCAGGGAAAGCCCGACACGGCTCTCTATATCGCCTTCGCTGGACGCAAGCATGCATGTCCCTGCATGTACTTTAGCGCCTGTGGAGGTGTTCCATGCAAACGCTCCTGTCTCAGAGGTTCACTGCTTATATCGGAATTGATTGGGCAGATGCCAAGCACGACATCTGTTTGCAGATAACTGGAGAGGCTCAGCGGAGTTTCGAGGTCATCGACCACAAGCCCGAGTCGATTGATCGCTGGGCCAAGTCGCTGCATCAACGTTACGGTGGCCCGATCGCGGTCGCCGTGGAGCTGAACAAAGGGCCACTGATAGCGGCTCTGCAAAAATATGAGTTTTTTTGTATCTTTCCGATCAATCCGAGCACCTTGGCCCGGCACCGTAAAACCTTCGTCCCCAGTGGCGCCAAGGATGATCCAACGGATGCTCAATGGGCGCTTGAGCTGTTGCTGAATCACCCAGAACGGTTTCCTCAACTGGTCCAGCAAAGCTCCGCCATGCGTTCGCTCGCCAGTCTGACCGAACATCGCCGTGGGCTGGTCGATGACCGGGTCAAGATCAGCAACCGTCTGGTCTGCATGCTCAAACAGTATTATCCGTTGGCTCTTGAGCTGTTTCATGACCATGACACGCTGGTTTTCTGTGAGTTTTTGGCGCGCTGGTCGACATTTGAAGTGCTTAAGCGCGCTCGGCCGGCCAGCGTTTTGAAGTTCCTTCACGCGCATAATGTTCGCCATGCTGAACTCAATCAGCAGCGTTTGGCGTTGATCACCAAAGCCATGCCGTTGACTGAAGATCCAGGCGTGGTCAGTCCTTCAGCGCTGTATGTGCTGGCCCTGGTCTCGCAACTGAAAGGGGTCATCACGGCGATCAAAGACTTTGATCGGGAGATCGAAAAAACCGCCAATACCCTGGCCGACTACCGCCTCTTCCAGGCCTTGCCCGGCGCGGGGCAGCAGCTTGCGCCACGGTTGATGGTGGCTTTTGGTGAGCAGCGAGATCGCTTCAAGGATGCCAGTTCGATGCAGCGATACGCCGGGATCGCACCGGTTACCGAACGTAGCGGCAAGAAAAAAGTCGTTCATTGGCGCTATCAATGCGCAACTTTTTTGCGCCAGACCTTTGTTGAGTGGGCTGCACACAGCATCAATCAATCGGTGTGGGCAGAAGCTTATTATCGCCAGCAAAGGGCCAAAGGCTGCTCTTACCAAGCCGCCCTCAGGGCCTTGGCGTTCAAGTGGATCCGGATCGTTTATCGGTGCTGGAAGACCAGCACCGTGTACGACGAAAAGGTTTATTTACAGGCCTTGCTCCGGCACGGCTCGCCGTTGACCAGCGAGCTGAACACAGCAAAATCGCGTTGACGGAAAGGCTCAGGGCGTGATGGCGGTATGTCAGTCAACATCAATGCTGAATGACACACTGCCATCCCGAGCAGGCTCGCTCCCACAGGGGATTTGTGGTGGTTGGAGGATTAGAGGCTGTCTTGGAGGTTGCTGCGCAGCACTTGCAGCTCCGCTTGCAGTTTCTGCAATCGCTCAAGCGTCATGCCGCTTGCGCCGAGGATGCACTGGGGCACGGTGCGCGCCTTGTCCCGCAAGGCACGACCTTGTTCGGTCAACTCGACAATCACCACCCGTTCATCCTCACGGCTACGGGTGCGACTGAGCAGTCCTTCGACCTCCAGGCGTTTGAGCAAAGGCGTCAGTGAGCCGGGGTCTGTCAGCAGTCGCGTGCTGATTTCGCCTACGGTCAAACCATCCCGCTCCCACAGCACCATCATCGCCAGATACTGCGGATAGGTCAGGCCCAGCGCTTGCAGCAGCGGCTTGTACACCTTGGTCATCAGCAGCGAAGTGGAATGCAGGGCGAAACACGCCTGGTTGTCCAGCAGCAGGTCGTCGCAGTTATCCGGGGTGTTGCGGTCGGTGTTCATTTCAAAGCCTTGATCAGTGATCTTCATGAATCTAGCGGGCGAATCTTTAATGCGCCAGATAATTCTCGCCTAGTGATGGACCAGCGTGTTTTGCAGGGCCAGATCCCACGGCGGAATGGGGCTGAATCGGGTTTTCAGGTATTCCAGCAGTAAGCGGCTGCGGGAATTGGGTTGTTGCGACAGGCGCAGCGCGTAGATGCCGGTGGTTTCCGGGGGTGGCAGGCCGTTTTCACAAAACAGGGGCAGCAATTCACCGCGCAACAGGTATTCACTGGCCAACCACGTGGGCAAATGCGCGATGCCCAATCCGGCCAGGGCACCGCAGACCAGCGCCTCGGCGTTGTTGGCGCTCATGCGGATTCGCGCCGGGCGATGCAGGTGCATGTGGCCGTCGCGTTCAAAGCGCCAGGCGAAGGGTGGGGCCAGGCCGTCCCAGTCGAGGCCGTCATGTTCGATCAACTGCGCCGGATCGGTCGGGACGCCGTGACGTTTCAGGTATTCAGGGCTGGCGCAGGCGATGCGCACCATACCCGCCAGCGGCGTGGCCACTAGCCGGGTGTCGGCCATTTGCCCGGCGCGCAGCACCAGATCAACCTTGCCGAGATTCAGCCCCTGCATGTCGACAAAACTGTCGATCAAGTGCAATTGCACGTCCAGGCCAGGGTAGAGCATCAGGAAGTCGGCGATCACCGGCGCCAGATGCCGTCGGCCGAACGCCGCCGGCGCATCAATCCGGATCAAGCCTTCCGGCGCGCTGCTCAGGGACACGGCTTCGGCGCGGGCCAGGCGCAATTCCGCCACGATCCGTCGCGCCCGTTCGGCAAACGCCAGGCCCGCGGGCGTCGCGCGCACGGCGTGGGTGCTGCGAATGAACAGTTGGCTGCCGACCGCATTTTCGAGACTGTCGATACGCCGCGCCACGGCCGAGGGCGTCAGCGGATGCCGGCGGGACGCCGCGGAAAAACTCCCGGTTTCCAGCACATCAAGGAACAGGTCGAGCTGATCGGTCAATTGATTGGGGTTCATGATTTGTCGGTGCTTGTGCGAAGTTGGCACAGCCATTGTGCGTTGCTGTGCGTTTCCCCGCCAGCCTCGACTGCGTAGGATGAATCATCTGACAAAAGGGAAATCGCCTGTGATTGAGTTCGTGATGTATCTGGCCTTTGGCGCAGCCCTGGGAACACTCGGCGGGATATTCGGCATTGGCGGTGGATTGATCGCGATTCCGTTGCTCGGTGTGTTGTTCGGTCTCGATCAGCAAATTGCCCAAGGTACGGCGTTGGTCATGGTGGTGCCCAATGTGATGCTGGCGTTGTGGCGTTATCACCAGCGCAACCGCATCGAAATGCATCACGCCTTGCCATTGGCCGCGATGGGTTTCTGCTTCGCCTGGATCGGCTCGATCTGGGCGGTAGGCATCGACGCGCAAACCATGCGCGTGGGGTTTGTCGCCTTCCTGATTGCCCTGTCGGCCTACAACCTTGTGCGCATGTTCACCGCCAACGCGCCGGCTTCTGCGCAGATGCGTTATTCCTGGCCATGGTTGGGCGTGCTCGGTGCGGCATCCGGCACCATGGGCGGGCTTTTCGGGGTCGGCGGTGCGGTCGTGGCGACGCCGGTGTTGACCAGTGTGTTCGGCACCACCCAGGTTGTGGCCCAGGGTTTATCCCTGGCTCTGGCGCTGCCCAGCACCGGTGTCACGCTGGTGACTTATGCGGTGCACCATCAAGTGGACTGGATGATCGGGTTGCCGTTGGCCGTCGGCGGATTGATGAGCATCAGCTGGGGCGTGAAGATCGCCCACGCCATGCCGGAGCGGCTATTGCGGGGGTTGTTCTGCGGTTTCCTGGTGCTGTGCGCGGTGATGCTTGCGTTTAAAGTTTGAAGCCTTCGACGATGTGCTCGGCCAGGCACTCGGTGATCGGTGACGGGTTGTGCAGGTTGCGCACCAGCATGATGCAGGCTTCCGGCAACAGCGGCAGGTCTTCGGCGGCGCCGAGGATGCGCATGTCCGGTGTGATCAGGCTTTCCAGTTGCGCGGTCACCGCGAGGCCCGCACTGACCACCGCCATCAACGCCGACAGGCTCGAACTGTTGTAGGCAATACGGTAATCGCGACCCATGGCGTCCAGCGCATTGCATGCCCACAGTCTGCAGAAACAGTCACTGTTGAACATCGCCAATGGCAGCGGCGTCTGCTCGTGGGCGCTGTAGCATTGTGCTTCGGCCCAGACGAATCGCTCCTTGCGCAGCAACTGGCCGATTTCAGTACCAGGCTCACGGGTGACGATGGACAAATCCAGGTCCTGGCGCTGCAACAGTTGCTTGGTTGATTCGCAGTGAACTTCGATCTGGATCAGCGGATAGAACTTGGCGAAGCGCGACAGGATCCCTGGCAGAAAACGCATCACGTAATCATCAGGCGTACCGATGCGCACGGTGCCGACCATATGCGGCTCGCGCAGGGTATTAAAGACTTCGCTGTGGAGTTTGAGGATGCGCCGCGCGTAACCGAGCAATACCTGGCCTTCGGCGGTCAACTTGACCTGACGTCCATCACGCTCGAACAGCTGGCGCTGCAACACGTCTTCCTCCAGACGCTTCATCTGCATGCTCACCGCTGACTGCGTGCGGTTGACCATTTCACCGGCACGGGTAAACCCGCCCTGGTCGGCGATGGCGACGAAGGTGCGCAGCACATCAGTATCGATACTTGGGTACGCCGACATCCATCAATCTCCGAGATGGTTACCATCAGAAACATTCGTTGGATTGATCTTAGCCTTGAGGCGAGACTTGAGCCATCCCTAAAGGAGGGCAACAAGATGAAAGGTCAACACGAGCATGTAACGGCAGAAAAATTCTCAATCCACGCGGTTTCCGATCTGCTGCACAAGTTTAGTCGCTGGTACGAACTTCACCGTGAGCGTGAGTTGCTGGCGAGCCTGAGCGACGAAGCATTGAAGGACATCGGCGTGAGTCGTGCAGATGTGGAAAATGAATCGATCAGACCGTTCTGGGACGATCCGATGCATAAATGATGAGGCCATTGCTACACAAACCCCTCTACGGTGAGGTAGGTTGCGAGCAGACAAGGAGATGCTCATGCCCGCAACAGTGTCCTTTACCCTCAAACAGGCTCGACGTCTGGCGCTGGCCGCCCAAGGGTTCAACGGGCGGCAACCGCCAGCGGCGATCAAACCGGTTCAGCTCAACCGGATGATCGAACGCCTGGGCATCCTGCAGATCGATTCGGTCAATGCGTTAGTGCGTTCGCACTATCTCCCCTTGTTTTCTCGCCTCGGCAATTACTCCTCCGATTTGCTCGATCAGGCTGCCTGGAGTCAGGGCCGACGTCGCACGTTGTTCGAGTATTGGGGCCATGAAGCTTCGTTGCTGCCCATGTCGATGTACCCGTTGATGCGTTGGCGCATGCAGCGTGCGACGCGCGGCGAAGACATCTATCAGCAACTGGCGCAATTCGGCCGCGAGCAGCAGGACACGATTCGCCGGGTGCTGGCCTCAGTTCAGGAACTGGGCGCACTGGGTGCCGGAAGCTTGTCGACCCGTCAGGAACGGGCAGGTCCATGGTGGGACTGGAGCGCTGAAAAACATGCGCTGGAGTGGTTGTTCGCCGCCGGAGAAGTAACGGTCGCCCGCCGCCGTGGATTCGAGCGGCTTTACGATCTGCCGGAACGGGTAATTCCTTCAGCGGTTCTGCAACAACCGTTGCTCAATGAGGCCGAGGCTCAGCGCGGGCTGTTGCTGCATGCCGCGACGGCATTGGGTGTCGGCACGGAAAAGGACCTGCGCGATTATTTTCGCTTGAACCCGGCAGACAGTCGGCCACGTCTGGCGGAACTGCTAGAGGCGGGTGAGTTGCTGGCCTGCGAGGTTCAGGGCTGGCGACAACCGGCCTATTGCTTGCCCGGGCCGAAAGTGCCGCGCAAGGTCGAGGCCAGTGCCTTGCTATCACCGTTTGATTCGTTGATCTGGGAGCGCAGCCGCACCGAGCGGTTGTTCGATTTCCGTTATCGACTGGAGATTTATACGCCGCAGGACAAGCGGGTCTACGGCTATTACGTGCTGCCGTTTTTGCACAATGAACGGATTGCCGCACGGGTTGATCTGCGCGCCGAGCGAGCGTTGGGCCGGTTGGCGGTGCATGCCGTTCATGAGGAGGAACCGGGGCTGGACGAAGAGGGGATGCTGGCGTTGGCGGTCAATCTGCGGCAGATGGCGGATTGGCTGGGGCTTGAGCAGGTTCAGCTGAATTGCCCGCGGGCGAGTGCGGCGCGGTTGCGGGTGGATTGAGTCCGATCATTCCCACGCTCTGCGTGGGAATGACTCTAGGGACGCTCCGCGTCCAGTGACGCAGAGCGTCACGGGCTGCATTCCCACGCGGAGCGTGGGAACGATCATTTAACGGCGGACTTGTTTCAAGGTCTCGGCGATCAAAAACGCCAATTCCAGCGACTGATCAGCATTCATCCGTGGGTCGCAATGGGTGTGATACCGATCCGACAACCCGTCTTCAGTAATCGGCCGCGCGCCACCAATGCACTCGGTCACGTTCTGCCCGGTCATCTCGATGTGGATACCGCCGGCATAAGTGCCTTCCGCTTCATGAACCTGGAAGAACTGCTTCACCTCACCGAGGATCTGCGCGAAGTCGCGGGTCTTGTAGCCGCTGCTGGCCTTGATGGTGTTGCCGTGCATCGGGTCCGAGCTCCACAGCACCTGCTTGCCTTCACGCTGCACTGCACGGATCAACGCCGGCAAGTGATCGCCGACCTTGTTTGCGCCCATCCGCGCAATCAGGTTCAAGCGGCCCGGGTCGTTGTCCGGGTTGAGCACGTCGATCAGGCGAATCAGGTCTTCCGGGTTCATGCTTGGGCCGACCTTGACCCCGATCGGGTTATTCACGCCGCGCAGGAATTCGACGTGAGCGCCGTCGAGTTGACGGGTGCGGTCGCCGATCCACAGCATGTGCGCCGAGCAATCGTAGTAATCGTTGGTCAGGCTGTCGCGGCGCACGAAGGCTTCTTCGTAGTTGAGCAGCAGCGCTTCGTGGGCGGTGAAGAAACTGGTTTCGCGAAGTTGCGGCGAAGTGTCCATGCCGCAGGCGCGCATGAAGGCCAGGGTTTCATCGATGCGATCGGCCAGGTGGCTGTATTTTTCCGCCAGTGCCGAGTTGGCGATGAAGTCCAGGTTCCATTTGTGCACTTGATGCAGGTCGGCAAAACCGCCCTGGGCGAAAGCGCGCAGCAGGTTCAGGGTGGCCGTGGACTGGTGGTAGGACTGCAGTAGACGCTCCGGGTCCGGCACGCGGCTTTTTTCGTCGAAACCGATACCGTTGACAATATCGCCACGGTAGGCGGGCAGGGTCACGCCGTCGATGGTTTCGTCGTTGGCCGAGCGAGGCTTGGCGAACTGGCCGGCCATGCGCCCGACCTTGACCACCGGGCAACCCGCGGCGAAGGTCATGACGATCGCCATTTGCAGCAGGACTTTAAAGGTGTCGCGAATTTTCGCAGCGGAGAACTCGGCGAAGCTTTCGGCGCAGTCGCCACCTTGCAGCAGAAACGCGCGGCCCTGGGTGACCTGGGCAAACTGACGGCGCAACTCCCGGGCCTCACCGGCAAATACCAGTGGCGGGTAACTCGCCAGGGTTTGCTCGACCTGCAGCAAATGCGCCGCGTCGGGGTAGTGGGGTTGTTGCTGGATCGGCAGGGCGCGCCAGCTGTCAGGGCTCCAGGGTTGGCTCATCACGGTCTCGGTTGTTTTACGCTCGGACGTTCATGTTATCAGCAAATTAGTGCGTGACCTGTTCCGGTTGCTTCGCGGACAATCGCGCCTTTGCCGCTTCATGTTGCGGTTTGTCGCGTTGCCGGACTCGGCGACGATCAGGAGACGAAATGACTGAGGAGCGCGTCGAGCATCTGCTCGCCGAGGTACAGGATGAGTTTGGCGTGATTCGCGTGCTGGAAGTGGCCGATTACCGTTTTCTCGAGTTCGGTGATGCCATCGAGCAGAGCTGCGTGTTCACCGCTGACCCGAGCTGGCTCGAGTACGATTACACCCGGGCGATGCTGATTGGCGCGCTGTGCCACGAACAGCCGGAAAGCGCACTGTTTCTCGGCCTCGGCGCCGGCACGCTGACCCAGGCGTGCCTCAAGTTTCTGCCGCTTGAAGATGTCGAAGCCATCGAGTTGCGCCCGGACGTACCGCGCCTGGCCATCGAATACCTTGGGCTGGATGACGATCCGCGGCTGTATATCCGCGTTGGCGATGCTCTGGAATTGCTCGATACCGCTGAACCAGCGGACCTGATTTTCGTCGACCTCTATACCGATGTCGGCCCGGGTGTCGGGCATCTGGCCTGGAATTTTCTGGAAAACTGTCAGAAGCGCTTGAATCCGGGCGGCTGGCTGGTGATCAATCAATGGGCGACCGACGACGGCAAACCGTTGGGCGCGGCGTTGTTGCGTGGCCTCTATCACCGGCACTACTGGGAGTTGCCAGTGAAGGAGGGCAACGTGATTTTGCTTGTACCTTCCGAGCTGGATCAGGAACTGGACATGGACGGGCTGATCTCCCGGGCTGAAGGGCTGGCGCCGCGATTGGGGTATTCGTTGCAGTCGTTGATCAAGGCGATTCGCCCGGCGACATGATGCGATGAGGTCTTGTGGCGAGGGAGCTTGCTCCCGCTTGAGTGCACCGCACTCACAAGATTTGCATTGATTGCGAAGATTTTGGGGCCGCTTCGCAGCCCAGCGGGAGCAAGCTCCCTCGCCACAAAAGCAAATCTGTCAGCAGCCCTTGAAGACCCCCGGCCGCTTCTCGATCATCGACCGCACACCTTCCTTGGCATCCTCACTGGCCAGCAACTTCTTCACCAACGGCGGCAACCCCTGCGCCGCAGCCGTTTCCCCTTCGTAACGGGCCTGCCGGGCAGACATCAACGTCGCTTGAACCCCCAACGGTGCCTGTCGGGCAATCCGCTCAGCCAATTCAATGGCCCGTGGCAGCAAATCCTCGCTGGCCATGACTTCCTGCACCAATCCCAGGTGCAAGGCATCGTGAGCATCGAATTCATCGCCGGTCAGCAGCCAGCGCATGGCATTGCCCCAGCCGGCGACTTGATGCAAACGCAACGTGGCGCCGCCGAAGGGGAAGATCCCGCGCTGCACTTCCTTTTGGGCAAACCGGGTGTTGCTGGCGCAGAGGTTGATGTCGGCGGCCAGCATCAGCTCGATGCCGATGGTCAGGCAGTAGCCTTGCGCGGCGACGATCACCGGTTTGCTCACCCGGGGGCCGGCAAACACGCCCCACGGATCGCAACCGCCGGGCGGTGCCTGCCAGCCTTCGGCCAGGGCCGCGCTGGCATTGATCAGGTCAAGCCCTGCGGTGAAATGCTCCCCATGCGCAAACACCACCGCCACCCGCGCCTCGCTGTCGGCCTCAAACTCGCCGTAGGCCAGGCTCAGTTCGTTGAGCAGGTCGAGGTCGAAGGCGTTGCGCTTGGCCACACGATCCAGGCCGATCATCAGGACATGGCCGTGTTTTTCACGGGTGACACGACTGGAGCCGGGCTGATTCATGGAGCATTTCCTCGGGCGGGAAGGGTGTGCCAGACCGAAGGTCTGCGTCACAAGGATGAACCGTTTTAGCGCCATCGCCAGCAGGGCCGGGCTTTTGAAAAATAGACCGTTGCACGATTATCCGCAAAGCCTGTGACACAACGGTGTATACGTCAGTTTTCCGACAAATAATGCTCCCTTTTTGGGCGAATTCCGGTATAGTGCGCGCCGGCCTTTAACCGGGCCGCGTTTAGGTAGCGCAATTTCCCGAAGTCAGCTTCGGCTGCACGTCCGCACAGCGGACTCTCCCTTGACGAATCTTTTTCATTCATTCGTTTTCGCAAATCCCCGCCGACAAAGCAGCCAGGGCGACTCTTGAGTCTTACACGGCATGCGCAGCTTTGGAGCATGGGTCTTTGCGGATGCACTTAGAGGCAGACCCATGACCCAGGAAACCGGCGGCTTCGCCGCTTTTAATCTTAATCCGAATATTCTTGCAGCCGTCATCGCGACTGGCTACGAAGAGCCTTCGGCTATTCAGCAGCAATCGATCCCGATCATCATGGCCGGTCAAGACATGATTGGTCAGGCGCAAACCGGTACGGGTAAAACCGCCGCGTTCGCCCTGCCGATCCTGCACCGCATCGATCCTGCCAAGCGCGAGCCGCAAGCCCTGATCCTGGCGCCAACCCGTGAGTTGGCGCTGCAAGTAGCAACCGCTTTCGAAACCTACGCCAAGCAAATGCCGGGCGTTACCGTTGTGGCCGTTTACGGCGGCGCCCCTATGGGTCCACAACTGAAAGCAATCCGTAATGGTGCACAGATCGTTGTCGCCACGCCGGGCCGTCTGTGCGACCACCTGCGTCGTGACGAAAAAGTCCTGTCGACCGTGAACCACCTGGTTCTCGACGAAGCGGACGAAATGCTCAAACTGGGTTTCATGGACGACCTCGAAGTTATCTTCAAGGCTCTGCCACCTACCCGTCAGACCGTATTGTTCTCGGCCACCCTGCCACAGTCGATCCGTGCCATTGCCGAACGCCATCTGCGCGATCCGCAACACGTGAAGATCCAGACCAAGACTCAGACCGTTACCGCGATCGAACAGGCTCACCTGTTGGTTCACGCTGACCAGAAGACCTCGGCTGTATTGAGCCTGCTGGAAGTGGAAGACTTCGACGCCCTGATCATGTTCGTGCGCACCAAGCAAGCGACCCTGGACCTGGCCAGTGCCCTGGAAGCCAAAGGCTACAAAGCCGCTGCGCTGAACGGTGACATTGCTCAGAACCAACGTGAGCGCGTGATCGAATCCCTCAAGGATGGCCGTCTGGACATCGTTGTGGCGACCGACGTTGCTGCTCGTGGCCTGGACGTTCCGCGTATCACTCACGTGTTCAACGTTGATATGCCTTACGACCCGGAATCCTACGTTCACCGTATCGGCCGTACTGGCCGTGCCGGTCGCGAAGGTCGTGCACTGCTGCTGGTGACTCCACGTGAGCGCCGCATGCTGCAAGTGATCGAGCGTGTAACCGGTCAGAAAGTTGCCGAAGTCCGCCTGCCGGATGCTCAGGCCGTTCTCGATGCCCGCATCAAGAAACTGACCAACAGCCTGTCGCCGCTGGTGGCTGATGCCGAATCGACTCACGGTGATCTGCTGGATCGCCTGACTGCCGACATCGGTTGCACCCCGCGTGCACTGGCCGCTGCTCTGCTGCGCAAGGCAACCAACGCTCAAGCGTTGACCCTGGCTGCAATTGAGAAAGAACGTCCACTGGTGCCGAACAACGCACCGCGTGGCGATCGTCCAGAGCGTACCGGTGATCGTCCGGACCGTGGTGATCGTGAGCGTCGTGCTCCGGTTCCATTGGCCGAAGGTCGTGCTCGTTGCCGTACCGCGCTGGGTGCGCGTGATGGTATCGCTGCCAAGAACCTGCTGGGCGCCATCCTCAACGAGGGTGGTCTGGCTCGCGAAGCAATCGGTCGCATCCAGGTGCGTGACAGCTTCAGCCTCGTCGAGCTGCCGGAAGATGGTCTGGAGCGTCTGCTGACCAAGCTGAAGGACACTCGCGTTGCCGGTAAGCAGTTGAAGCTGCGTCGCTATCGCGAAGATTGATCCGCTCTTGAGCTGATTGATCGAACATAAAAAATCCCCGACTGGTTCGGGGATTTTTTTGGCCTGCTGTTTGTGCATGGGCTGGAGACCGAGTGGGCCGCATCGTCGGAACGCCGCCCGGAGCCGGCTCGCTCCCACAGGGGATCTCTGTAATACACAGATATTGTGTTCACTGAAGATCTACTGTGGGAGCGAGCCGGCTCCGGGCGGCGTTCCGACGATGGGAGCGACTCGGTCTACCGGTCAGTCAAAGCGATAAATGTCCATCCCCAGCGCCCCCATTGTGAACCCTTGGTGCGCAATCCCGAACTCCCCCCCAGCCCCGCGAGCAAAGTACAACGGCAGCAAATGCTCATCGCTGGGATGGTTGCGCACCGCATTGGGCGCCTGTTGACGATAATCGTGCAGCGCGGTTTCATCGTTGGCCGCGAGTTTTTCAATCATCCAGTCGCGAAACGTCCTGGCCCACGGTTCGACGCTTTCCGGGCCGGCATGCCAGTCCAGTTCTCGCAGGTTGTGGGTGATGCTGCCAGAACCGATCAACAACACGCCGTGGTCGCGCAGGCTGGCCAGGGCGTGGCCGACCCGGGTTTGCAGGGCAGGGCCGCCACGGGTGGGCAGCGAGACTTGCACCACAGGGATGTCGGCCTGTGGGTACATCAATGACAACGGCACCCAGACCCCGTGGTCGAACGGCCGCTTGACATCGATGTGCGACGGCAGACCATCAGCCTTCAATAACTCCACAACCTCTGCCGCCAGCTGTGGATCGCCGGGCGCCGGGTATTGCACCTCGAACAAGGCCTTGGGAAAACCGCCAAAGTCATGCCAGGTTTCAGGCCGGGGATTGCCGCTGACCAGCAACTCGTTACTTTCCCAGTGTGCAGACACAATCACGATAGCTTTCGGTTTCGGTAATTCTGCGGCGAGGCGAGCCAGGGCGGGTCCGCTGGCGCCCGGTTCCAGTGCCAACATGGGCGAGCCATGGGATATGTACAGGCTGGGGAACATGAATGACCTCCTGAGGGGTAAGATGGCAGCATCTTCAGTCAGATCATTGATCTAAATCTAATATAAGTTTTAGGGTCTTTTGATCGAATTTTCGGGATTAATTATGCAGCCGGAGTTTTGGCACAAGCGGTGGACGTCGAATCAGATCGGCTTTCACCTGCCGGAAGTGAATCCATATCTGCAACGGTACTGGCCGCAGCTGGGCCTGGAGGAGGGTGCGCGCGTACTGGTGCCGTTATGTGGGAAAAGCCTGGACCTGCTGTGGCTGGCGAAATGCGGTCACGAAGTGTTGGGTATCGAGTTGTCGGAAAAGGCCGTGGAAGACTTTTTCCACGAGCATCAATTTGACCCGGATGTCAGCGACCAGGGCCCTTTCACGGTCTATCGTGCGGGTTCGATCGAGGTCTGGTGTGGTGATTTTTTCGCGTTGACGGCTGGCGATGTCGCCGATTGCAGTGCGCTGTATGACCGCGCGGCGTTGATCGCCTTACCGCCGACGATGCGTGAGCAGTACGCCGAGCATCTGAAGCGGATTCTGCCGAAGGATTCGCTGGGAATTTTGATCACCCTGGATTACGACCAGTCACAAATGGACGGCCCGCCGTTTGCCGTGCTGGATGATGAAGTGCAACGGTTGTTCGGGGCGACCTGGGAGCTGAAGGTTCTGGAAGACCAGGATGTGCTGGGCGAGAGCTGGAAGTTTGCCGAGAATGGCGTCACTCGGCTTGAAGAGCGGGTTTATCGGGTTTCCAGCCATTAAGATGTGTTGATTTTGCTGGCCCCATCGCGAGCTTGCTCGCGATGGGGCCTGAATGAACACCGCATCAATCAGCAGACCAAAAAAAGGCCCGCATTCACTGCGGGCCTTTTCTTTTAGTGCGAAGCCAATCAGCCCCGACGACGCAACGCGTCAATACGCTCTTCCAGCGGCGGGTGGCTCATGAACATGCGAGCGAACCCTTGTTTGATGCCACCGTTGATGCCAAAGGCATTCAGCGTATCCGGCATGTGCACTGGCAGGCCCTGTTCGGCACGAAGGCGTTGCAAGGCGCCAATCATTGCACTGGTGCCGGCCAGGCGTGCACCGGCTTCGTCTGCGCGGAACTCACGTTTGCGCGAGAACCACATGACGATGGAGCTGGCCAGGATGCCCAGGACCAGTTCGGCGAAGATGGTCGCCACGTAGTAGGCAATACCTTGGCCTTCTTCATTCTTGAAGATCACCTTGTCGACAAAGTTGCCGATGATCCGTGCGAAGAACATCACGAAGGTGTTCACCACGCCTTGGATCAATGCCAGGGTGACCATGTCGCCATTGGCCACGTGGCCGATTTCGTGGGCCAGAACGGCCTTCACTTCGTCCGGTGTAAAACGCTCGAGCAAGCCCTGGCTGACCGCGACCAGTGCGTCGTTCTTGTTCCAGCCCGTGGCGAATGCGTTGGCCTCGTAGGCGGGGAAAATCCCGACTTCGGGCATCTTGATCCCGGCCTCGCGGGACAGTTGCTCGACGGTTTGCAGCAGCCATTGCTCGTGACGGGTGCGCGGCTGGCTGATGATTTGGGTGCTGGTGCTCATCTTCGCCATCCACTTGGAGATGAACAGCGAGAACAGCGAACCGGCGAAACCAAAGACCGCACAGAAAATCAGCAGCTGATTGAGGTTGAGATCAACCCCGTTGGCCGCCATGAACCCGTTGAAGCCGAAAAGGCTCAGGGTGATGCTGGCAATCAGCACGACCGCCAGGTTAGTGGCCAAAAACAGCAGGATGCGCATCATGGTTGTAGAAATCTCCTCATGCTAAAGATGTAGCGTACTGCGGGGTATATAAGGTGCTGCACCGGGCTATTCAACCGAGTGACTATTTCAAACTGTGTCCTACGGCAACAGTCTAGCTGCTTGAAGGGCATTTCCGACGGGGATGCCGGAAGCGTTTGACAGTCAATTCGCGTCGCAGGCCCCGTCTTTGCTAGACGCGACCACGAAACGAAGCATCAGTCAGCGATAAGCGCAGTGATGTAGGGCGGGGTGCAAAGATATGTTGCTGAATTAATCACCGTGCGACAGACGCGCGCGTCGCACGGTGAATATCAGTTTACTGGCGGTAGGTTTTGAGGAAGTTGCCGATCCGGCCGATGGCCATGTCCAGATCGTCCACCCGTGGCAAGGTCACGACACGGAAGTGATCCGGCCAAGGCCAGTTGAAGGCCGTGCCTTGTACCACCAGCAGCTTCTCGGAGAGCAGCAGGTCGAGCACGAACTTCTCGTCGTTGTGGATCGGGCAGACTTTCGGGTCGATCCGCGGGAACGCATACAACGCGCCCATCGGCTTGACGCAGCTTACGCCCGGAATATCGTTGAGCAATTCCCAGGTGCGGTTGCGCTGTTCCAGCAGGCGACCTTGCGGCAACACCAGGTCATTGATGCTCTGATAACCGCCGAGTGCAGTCTGGATCGCATGTTGGCTCGGCACGTTGGCACACAGGCGCATGTTGGCCAGCATGTCGATGCCTTCAATGTAGCTCTGGGCGTGGTGTTTCGGGCCTGAAATGGCGATCCAGCCGGAACGGAAACCGGCAACGCGATAGGACTTGGACAGGCCGTTGAAGGTCAGGCACAGCAGGTCCGGCGCCAGGGACGCGGTGCAGATGTGCACGGCGTCATCGTACAGGATCTTGTCGTAGATCTCGTCGGAGAACACTACCAGATTGTGCTGACGAGCCAGTTCGAGCATACCCAGCAGCACTTCCTTCGAATACACCGCGCCGGTCGGGTTGTTCGGGTTGATGATCACCAGGGCTTTGGTGTTCGGGGTGATCTTGGCTTTGATGTCGGCCAGGTCCGGCCACCAGTTGGCCTGCTCGTCGCACAGGTAATGCACCGGGTTGCCGCCGGACAGGCTCACTGCGGCAGTCCACAGCGGATAGTCGGGCGCTGGCACCAGCACTTCGTCGCCATTGTTCAGCAATGCCTGCATCGACATCACGATCAGCTCGGAAACGCCGTTACCCAGGTAGATGTCTTCAATGCCGACACCTTCCACCTGCTTCTGCTGGTAGTACTGCATGACGGCCTTGCGCGCGCTGAACAGGCCCTTGGAGTCGCTATAGCCTTGAGCGGTCGGCAGGTTGCGGATCACGTCCTGGAGGATTTCGTCCGGCGCTTCGAAACCAAACGGCGCCGGGTTGCCGATGTTCAGCTTGAGGATGCGATGACCTTCCTCTTCCAGGCGCTTGGCGTGCTTGAGCACTGGGCCGCGAATGTCGTAGCAGACGTTGGCGAGCTTGTTCGATTTGCTGACCTGCATGGCGATGTGTTCCCGAAAATGAACGATCCAGGCGGCGTATGAACGACCGTGCTGGGAATCCTGCGTATTCACACAGGCCTGACGCCTTGAGAGGCAGCACCCATAAATCCGTTTGAATGCGCGTGGTCTGGCTGCCAGACTGGCGTTTGACGAGGCGCAATCATACGTGCCGCCCGATCCGTGGAAAAGGTACAGATCGGGCTTTTTCAACTGCTGAGGTGTGACGATGGAAAAGTTGGAAAAAACCCTGGAAGAATGGAAGGCGATGCTCGATCCAGAGCAGTACAACGTTTGCCGCCTCAAGGGCACCGAACGGCCGTTCTCCGGCAAATACAACGACACCAAAACTGACGGCGTCTTCCACTGCATCTGCTGCAGTGAACCGCTGTTCGATTCGAAAACCAAGTTTGATTCCGGCTGTGGCTGGCCGAGCTTCTACGCGCCGATCGGTGAAAGTGCGATGGTCGAGATCCGTGACGTCAGCCACGGCATGATCCGCACTGAAGTGGTCTGCGCCAAGTGCGAGGCGCACCTGGGGCACGTGTTCCCGGATGGCCCGCCACCGACCGGTCTGCGCTATTGCATCAACTCGGTGTGCCTGGACCTGGTGCCGCGCGCCTGACGCAGGCCCCTGTAGGAGCGAAGCTTGCTCGCGAAGGCGTCGGGTCAGTCAACATCAATGTTGAATGTCAGGACGCCTTCGCGAGCAAGCTTCGCTCCTGCAGATGATCAGCGTTTAATAATTTAAATTGCACACAATTCAATTGCTCGCTATGTTCAGTGCTTGTTCCTTCATTTCGAGCCCAAGCCATGAGCGACAACCTGCTGACCATCCCGGTGACCACCATCAAAGGTGAACAAAAGACCCTGGCCGATTTCGCCGGCAAAGCCGTGCTGGTGGTCAATACCGCCAGCAAATGCGGTTTCACCCCGCAATACAAAGGCCTTGAGGAGTTGTGGCAGACCTACAAGGATCAAGGCTTGGTGGTGCTCGGCTTTCCCTGCAATCAGTTCGGCAAACAGGAGCCGGGTAACGAAGGGGCGATTTCCGAGTTCTGCGAGTTGAACTTCGGTGTCAGCTTTCCGCTGTTCAAGAAGATTGATGTCAACGGCGCCGGCGCCCATCCGCTGTTCGTGCAGTTGAAAAAACGTGCACCGGGCGTGTTGGGTTCCCAAGGCATCAAGTGGAACTTCACCAAGTTCCTGATCGGCAAGGACGGCCAGTTGGTCAAGCGTTTCGCGCCGGCGACCAAACCGCAGGACCTGAGCCGCGAGATCGAAGCCCTGCTCAAATGAACACCTTGTCAGTCGACTCCCTGAAGCTCGACAGCCAGCTGTGCTTCAAGCTGTACGCGGCCTCGCGAGCGGTGATCCGCGCCTACAAGCCGATGCTTGATCAACTTGGCCTGACTTATCCGCAATACCTGGCGATGCTGGTGTTGTGGGAATGGCAGGAGGCGGCGCCGGAACAGCCGACGGTCAAGGCGCTGGGCGAACGCTTGGCGCTGGATTCCGGCACCCTGACGCCGTTGCTCAAGCGTCTTGAGCAGCTGCAACTGGTGCAGCGCCAGCGTTCGGCCCGCGATGAGCGTGAGGTGCACCTGAGTCTTTCGCCCAACGGCAAGGCCTTGCGTGATCAGGTCGGGCCGCTCAAGGCCCGGTTGTTGTGTGACAGTGGCGTCGATCTGGATCGCCTGAATGATCTGCGCGACGGTCTGGATCACCTGTTGGGGCAAATCAAAGCGCTGTCGTAGTGGGTATCCACAGGTCGAGCAGGGCGGCCAGTTCTTCACGGCGAAAGGGTTTGGCCAGGTAGTCGCTCATGCCCGCCACACGGCAGCGTTCGCGTTCCTCGGACATGGCGTTGGCGGTCAAGGCAACGATGGGCAATTGTGGCCAGCGCCCGCTGCGGCGGATTTGCCGACTGGCTTCATAGCCATCCATCACCGGCATGTTGCAATCCATCAGCACCAGATCGAATTCGCTGTGCTCAAGCTGATCCAGGGCTTCGGCACCGTGAGCGGCGACGATCACCTCGCAACCGAGTTTGCCGAGCATGCCCTTGGCCACCAACTGATTGACCGGGTTGTCCTCGACCAGCAGGACGCGTCCGCGCCGTTGCGGGGTAAGGGCTTCGACCCGGGCGCCGTTGATCAGGTTGCTTTCCGGCTGCAGCACCCGGCGTAATGTCTGGTAAAGCGCATTGCGCGCCAGAGGTCGTGCCTGTTGTTGCAGGGGCGCCAGGGCACTCGCTTCTTCGCTGGGCATAAAGCTGCCATAGGCGGTCACCAGCAGAATCGGGGCGTCGAGGGTCGGACGCAGGCCAAACAGGCATTCGGGACAGTCAGTGATCAGCACATCCGGGTCGAGCCCGATAAACGAGTCATCAATGGAGCGTTGTTGGTAGTCCAGGCCCCAGCCGGGCAACAGATTTTTCAACAGTTCCGACAGGCCACTGTTGGCCGCAGTGATCGCGATGACCTTGCCCGGCAAAGGCTGTGGAGACATGGCCCGGGTGTGGGAGGGTAAAGGCAGGTCGGCGCAGAATTGGCTGCCGAAACCCGCTTCCGAGCTGATGGTCAGGCGCCCCTGCATGGCTTCGCAGAGGTTATAGGTCAGCGCCAGGCCCAGCCCGGTCCCACCAAATTGTCGGGTAATGCCGGCACCGGCCTGCGTGAAGGGCTGGAAGATTTTGACCTGGGCATCCTGGGCAATCCCGATACCGGTGTCGCAGACTTCGATTCTGACGCCATCTTCAAACGTTGAAAGACGCACATCGACCCGACCGAAACGGGTGAACTTGAGGGCGTTGGACAACAGGTTGCTGACGATCTGCCGGACGCGTGTCGGGTCCCCCAGCACCAACGCTGGAAAGTGCGGATCGATCAGGCAGGTCAACTCGACGCTGGGCGCGGCGTTCTGCGACAGCAGGTTGGCGGTGTCTTCGATCAGCGACCCGAGGTCGAACGGAATGTGTTCGAGTTCGAGTTGGCCTGCATCGAATTTCGACAGATCGAGAATATCGTTGAGCAGTTCCACCAGGACTTTGCCCGAATCATGTGCGATGGACAGCTGTTGCTGTTGTTCGGCATTGAGCGGGCCGTCCAGCGAGAGCGCGATCATGCCCAGCAGGCCGTTGAGCGGCGTACGGATTTCATGGCTCATATTGGCGAGGAATACCGAGCGCGCTTCGGCCATATCGAGGGCGGTGCTGCGCGCGACTTCCAGTTCCTGGTTGGATTGGCTGAGCCTGGCGTTGATCGCCTTGAGTTCCGCTGTGCGCGCCGAGACGATGTTTTCCAGTTGCCCGAGGTAGTCGGTCAGGCGGTTCTCAGCGTTACGTCGCTGCTGGATTTCGGTAGCGATGTTCTCGAATTGCTGGTTGGCCACTTTGACCAGCACACCGATTTCATCGTTTTTATGCCCGCTCGGGTATTCCAGCCAGGTCGGTTCCACGCTGCGCGGATCGCGTCCGCTGAGTTCGCGGATGACCCGTACCAGCGGCTTTGTCAGCATCACGTAGAACAGCGCCAACAGGATGCCGGTCAGGAGCAGGCTGCGAGCGAAGCCGTTGAGCAGCGTCACCTCGGCCCGGCGCAGGAAGCGGCTGCCGTAGGCGTAGGTATCGACTTCCAGTCGCAAGGTGCCGAGGGATTCGTCCGGCAAGTGGTCGAGGTAGAGGCGGTCTTCAAACTGGCGGTTGGCGCCGAACAGGAAGTCGCTGATCATCCGGTAATTGTTTTGCTGGGTCGGACGTTTGACGCTGGCCAGAACGGTACCGTTGTTGTCAGTCAGTTGCCCGCCGACGATCGCCGGTGAGCGCAGCAGGCCCATCGTCAGTTCCTGAGCGAGTTCGGCGTCAATGTTGTAGGCGATGCGGGACGCGGGGTTATGGCTGATTTCCAGCAAAGACAGTATTTCGCGGTTGATGGAGGCGTCTTCGCTGGCATAATCGATGCCGATTTGCAGCAGACTGAGCAGCGTGCCCAGAATAAACCCGACCAGCACAGTCAACCTGGCTTGCTTGTATGACAGCCGGTGAGTGAATTTGATATCCATGGGGTGTTGAACCACTTCCGTTTCCCTTCGCTGCTCAAGCATAGTCGATCATGCATGGATACCGATGTTCTCGCGAGCCCTAGTGCAACAAGGGATGAACCGGACACCGAACGCTGTGTACCGTCGCTGTAATGCCATCATCACTGTGAACGTGTCCGAGGAGAAGACGTGGATTCCCGATTGAATGCTTTTCTTGAACGCGCCGATGCCGTCCTGGCCCGTATCGAACCGCTCCTGCCTGCACATCGGCAAGCCATCGACTGGACACAATGCCTGGCTGCACGCTGGCAACGCGAGGGCCGCAGCGGTTTTCTGCTGCCGCTGCACGTCAGCCTCGACACGCGGTTGACCGACCTGATCGGTGTCGACCGGCAAGTGGAGCAACTGGGGCGCAATACCCAGCAGTTCCTCGACGGCATGCCCGCCAACCACGCACTGCTCTGGGGCTCGCGCGGCACTGGCAAATCGTCTCTGGTGCGCGCCTTGCTGTCCGAGCATGCCAAGGCCGGCCTGCGGCTGATCGAGATCGAGCGCGATCACCTGGCGGACCTGCCGCGCGTGGTCGAAAAGATCGCCAAGCTGCCTCAGCGTTTCGTGCTGTTCTGCGATGACCTGTCGTTTGAGTCGGGCGAAGGCGACTATCGCGTGCTCAAGAGCGTGCTCGACGGTTCTCTGGAACAGGCGCCGGATAACGTTTTGCTCTACGCCACCTCCAACCGTCGCCACCTGGTGCCGGAGAAGGAAAGCGATAACGAAAACTGGAAAAGGGTCGATGGCGAACTGCATCCCAGCGAGGCGGTGGAAGACAAAATCGCGCTGTCGGACCGTTTTGGGTTGTGGCTGTCGTTCTATCCGTTTACTCAAGAGCACTTCCTTAACGTCGTCGAGCACTGGATCGGTCAATTGGCCGGGAAATCCGGCCTTGAGTGGCAGCGTAACGAAGAACTGGACATCCTCGCCGTGCGCTGGGCTACCGGCCGGGGCAATCGCAATGGACGTTGCGCGTATCAATTTGCCCGCTATTGGGTGGGGCTGAAGCTGTTGGAGCACAAAGCATGATCGATTTACAGAAGAGCGGCCAAGGCCTGGACGGTTACGGCATGTTATGGGCGCAGCTGGAGTCGTTACTGGCGGACGAGCGTGACTTTATCGCCAACGCCGCACAGTTTTCGGCGTTCCTGTACAGCCAGCTCGACGACCTGAACTGGGCCGGTTTCTACCTCAATCGCAACGAAGAACTGGTGCTGGGCCCGTTTCAGGGGCAAATCGCCTGTGTACGCATTCCGTTCGGTCGCGGCGTATGCGGGACGGCGGCGGCGACCTTGCAGACCCAACTTGTCGAAGACGTTCACGCGTTCCCCGGGCACATTGCCTGCGACAGTGCATCGAACAGCGAGCTGGTCGTGCCGCTGGTCAAGGACGGTCGCCTGATCGGCGTGTTGGACCTCGACAGTCCGAGCCTGGCGCGGTTTACCGCTGACGATCAAGCCGGTATCGAGCAACTGGCGGCGATTTTCCTGCGACTGACCGATTGCTGATCACGCCCTCAAGCCTGCCTTGACCAGCAGACTTGACGGGTCGACTGCATCGATCTGTCGTGGATCGAGGAATCGGTCGGCATACTGCAAATAGATTTCGGCGTTGATGAACAGGCCGAACAACTCCGGATCGATGTGGGCGTCACGGCACATGGTGGCCATGATGCCCAGCGCTTCGCTCAACGTTTTAGCTTTCTTGTAGGGGCGATCGGCGGCGGTCAGCGCTTCGAAAATATCGGCGATCGCCATCATCCTTGCTGGCAGGCTCATTTCTTCGCGTTTCAACTGTTTGGGATAACCGGTACCGTCCATTTTCTCGTGATGGCCGCCGGCGATTTCCGCGACGTTGTTGAGGTGGCCGGGGAAGGGCAAGTGGCTGAGCATCAGGATCGTCTGCACCATGTGGTGATTGATGATGTAACGCTCCTCGCGGGTCAGCGTGCCTCGGGCAATGCTCAAGTTGTAGAGTTCGCCCCGGTTGTACTTGTAGTGCGGCACATCGAGCTTGAAACCCCAGGGGTTGTCTTCCGGGATCAGCTCGCTTTCGGCGCGTTCGAACAAGTGCTCGGGCTTATCCGCCAACAGCGGTTCGTTGATTGGCAAGGTCGGCGCCGGGGTTCGTGCCTGACGGCGGTTTTCTTCCCAGGACACGCCGAGTCGATCGTCCAGGGTTCGGGTCCAGCTGCGCATGGCAATGCTGCGCAGACGTTGCAGGTCGGCCTCGGCCATGGCCTCTGCGCCCAGATTGCAGCGGGCGACGAAGGCGAAATCATCATCCAGCCCGGCGAGGTTGGCATTGCGCAACTGGGCCAGGTGCTGCTCGTCACCGCCCAGGGCGATGGCCTGCCAATAGTTGATCCAGGCATCGCGCTTGAGGACCTCGAAGCGGGTGCGGATTTCGTGGATGCGGTCGTTCAGGGTTTCAAGCTTGGTGGCTTTGTCGACCACGTATTCAGGCGTCGTGACCTTTCCGCAGTCGTGCAGCCAGGCCGCAATGTGCAGCGCTTCCCACTCGTCTTCGGTGGGTTGGTAGTCGCTGAAGGCAGGGGCCTGACTGGCGGCAGCGGCCTGGGCAAGCATCAGGGTCAGCTCCGGCACGCGCTGGCAGTGACCGCCGGTGTAGGGGCTCTTGGCATCGATCGCACCGGCCAGCAGTTGAATGAAGGCGTCCAGCAGTTGTTTCTGTTTGGCTTGCAGACGCTGGCTCTCAATGCTCACGGCGGCCGCACCGGAAACAGCCTGGAGAAACGCGATGCGGTCCGGGCGAAGTTTTTCCAGGTCGCTTTGTGTGCCACTGTCGGCCAGCAGCAGGATCAGCAAGCCCACGGTTTCGTTGTGTCGATTGTGTAAGCGGATGCCGATCAGGTGAACCCGCGGGCTTTCCAGCGCGAGCATTACCTTCTGCAAATCCCCTGCCTGTTCGAAACCCAGATTGGTGACGACATTGTCGGCATTCGATAACTGCTGCAGCCACCGGGGGCTCTGCGGGTCCTGGAGTTCATGCCCTTGAACACCGAACGAAGGCAATGCCTGTGACGTGTCATTGATGACCAGGCCTTGGGGCTCCATGCGATCGCTGTCCCGTTCGCGCAGGTAAATCAGACCGGCCTGGGCTTGCCCGATCTTCACGGTTTCAAACAGCACCCGCTGCAACAACGGCGCGAAGCGGGTCTCGGCGCTCAGGCTATCGGTGATCTTGAAGAAACTGCCGAGGGTGTCCTTCATCCGCGCCATCGACACGCTCAGTTGATCAACTTCGAGCACCGGCGAGCGCCGACTGAGCGGAAAGTTGAAGTTGAAACTGCGAATCGCGTCAGCTTCCTGCACCAGCGTGCGAAGCGGCTTGACCAGGACTCTTGAAGTCAACCATCCCACGGGCAGGCACAGCAGCAATGTCGCCAGGGTAATCAGCGCGCCTTGCCACCGCATGCGGTAGGCATCGGCGAGCAATTCGTCCTCTGGCACCAGCACCGCCAATTGCAGGCCCTGAGGGCCGCCCTCCGTCATGCTGCTGCGCGCCACAATCCATTGACGACCGGCGGCGTCCAGACGATTACCGGCGGGAGGACGGGTGAGCAGGGCTCCGAGGCCGGGGCTCAGGTCGGCCGCCTTGTTCAGGCGAGCGGTCTGGTCGTCGATGATCAGCTTGCTGCTGTCGGGGTAGGCGATCGCGTTGCCTTGGGCATCGAACAGAACGATTTCTGTATGGGGCGTTACCACATGTTTGGCCAGGGTAGCCGACAACTCCGCCAGTGTCAGATCGGCACCCATCACCGCCTGCTCACCACTGCGCCGGGCGAGGGTGGTGCCGACGTTGTGGGTGGAGAAAAAAACGTAGGGTTCGGTGGTGATCTGGTCCACATCGCCGAGCGCGCTGGAGAACCAGGCGCGGGTACGAGGATCGTAGCTTTCGTCGGGATTGTCCTGCCGGTTGAGGAGAGTCAGGGATTGATCAAAAAACAGGGATTGGGAGCGGATCTGACCACTGCTGCCGCTGTGCTCGATGCTCCAGACTTGAAACGCCGCCGTGTCCGGGGCGTTCAAAGCGGTTCTCAGGGCTGTGGTCCGCAGGGGGCGAACCATGAAAAAGTCGCCATTGCCGTAGCCCAGGTACAACGATGCCAGGTTGGGGTTGTCCTTGAGCGATTGGCTGAAGGGCTGAAGCAACGCCAGTCGCTGCTCCAGATTGGGTGCCCGGGTCGCCGGGTAGTCCGCCAGCAGGCTCAGCAGATGACTAATCGGCTCATAGGTGCCTTGCAGGTCCAGGCGGACATCCTGCTCGATGCGGTCGAAGAGCTTTTCACTGCTGGACAGAATGATCTGCGTGGTTTGTCCATAATTGAAGATGCCGAGCACCACGCCGGTCAGCAATAGCAGGAAGGTGAACATCACACTGATATGGATGTGCAGGGGAAACCGGCGTTGATCCGGGCGCAGTGGGCTGGGCATTGCAGGTCTCTCCATGATGTTTAACACACTGCTCAGCGTCCAAGCATAGTTAAGGCTCCGTCATTCTGCTTTCGTCGTTTTGGCCTATCTGTTGTTGCAATGCCTGCTCCAGTTCGAGCATGGCGAGCTCCATGGCCTTGGTGCAATTGACGACTTCGTCAGGGTGGAACACTTCATGACAGGCGTTTTCGAGCGCCTCGCAGCTGTCGATCAGTCGGCAGGCCTGGACGATTCGCGCTGCGCCCTTGATTTTGTGGGCAACGTCGATGAACGACTGCCGGTCCTCTGAGGGGGATAACGCCAGCAATTCTTGCCGGTCCAGACGATTGCTGTTCAGTAATTCGGACAACAATCGCTGGTCCAGTGCCGGGCTGCCACCCGTTAACAGGTGCAGTCCTGCAAGGCTGAAGGCCGGGGCGCGGACCATCGGCGCAACGCCTCCAACCCATTGACTCAAGGCTGTCAGGCTGAGGGGTTTGAACAGGCAGTCGTCCATTCCGGCGAGTTTGCAGCGTTGGATTTCTTCCGGCTGTGCATTGGCGGTGAACCCCAGCACGGTACAAGGCCGGCACCGGGTTTGCTGTTCGTGGTGGCGAATGGTGCGAGCCAGTTCGTAACCATCCATGATCGGCATGTTGCAATCGACGATCACCAGATCGAACAACTCGTCCTTCCAGGCTTTCAACCCCGCTTCGCCATCCGGTGCGGCGCTGGAGCGATGCCCCAGGAACTCCAGTTGCTGACACATGAGCAAGCGATTGGCGGGATGGTCGTCGACCACCAGGACGTTCAGCACCGCCGCGGTTGTATGAATAGGCGGCTCGGCGGTTTTCGTCGCCCGCTCGGGTGGCAGCGTTGCAAGGTTCAGCGAGACCTCGACCTGAGTACCGATACCGGCCTGGCTGCTTAATTGCAGGCTGCCGCCCATCATCTCGCACAGACTGCGGCTGATCACCAGGCCAAGCCCCGCACCGCCTCTGACGGATTGCCCGGCATTGTCGGCCTGGGCAAAAGGCTCGAATAAACGCTGTTGATCCTGTTCACTGATCCCGACCCCGCTGTCCTGAACCTGCAGCTGCAGCAACATCCGCTCGGGTTCGTCGGTCGGATGCAGCTCGACCACAATCCGGACCTGTCCCTGTTCGGTGAACTTGATGGCGTTGCTCACCAGGTTGGACAGCACTTGCTTGAAGCGCATCGGGTCCAGCAGGACGTCGGAGGGTGGTTCGGCAGGGTTGAAGTCCAGCCGCAGGCCAAGATTTTTCTGGCGTGCCAGTCCGTCGAAGATCCGCACCACCGACGCCACGGTTTCCCTCAGGTTGACGCGTTCCGGGCTCAGGCTCAGGCGACCGGATTCAATTCGCGCAATATCAAGAATGTCCCCGATCAGGTTCAGCAGGTCTTTCGCCGAGTGGTAGGCCACGTCAATGGCCGGGCGATCCGGATGACTGTGATCGATACGCTTGAGGGTCAGTTCGAGCATGCCGATGATTGCGTTCATCGGCGTTCGGATTTCATGACTCATGGTCGCCAGGAAGGTGCTTTTGGCGCGGTTGGCTTCATCCGCACGCTCTTTTGCGGCACGCAGGTCATCGAGCAGTTGTCGGCGCTCGCTGATGTCGATCCAGCCGCCAATGATGCCTTGCACTTCACCGCTGGAGTCCCGGTAGGGAAGTATCCAGTGATAGATCGTCAGCGTGCGGTCACCGATATGCAATGGCCGGTCGAGAATCAACGGCGTCCCTTCGGCCACGACGCGTTGGTAATCGGCCTGATATCTATGCGCTTCAAATGAGTTGCTCATGCCGCCCTGCATGACGTTTTTACCCATCACGTCTTCGCGTCTGGCGCCGAAGGTCTCCAGGTAACTGTCGTTGCAGCTTTGCAGCAAGCCCTGGCGATCACGCACATAGATGGGATGAGGCGTTCCGTTGACCAGCGATCGCATGAATTCGAGCTGGTCGTTCAGGGCGAGTTCGGCGGCCAGCCGCTGATTGATCTGGCGACGCATGTAAGCGTTCCAGGTCACGGAAATGAGCAGCAGCAAGCCGATACCGAGAACGATCTGATAGAACACCCGGTGATAATTGCGCCAGGTACTTTGCGAGGCGGACGAGTAGCCTCGCCAGCGGCTGTTGATTATGCCCAGCTCTTCCGGCGCGATGCTCAGCAGTGCCTTGTCGAGGATCGAGCCCAGCTCTTTGGCGTCGCGTCCGGTTGCCAGGGAGAACGCGGCTTGCCGGGTGCCGATGGTGGTGCTGATTTGGAGTGTGTGCTCGAAAATTCGCGATGAGATGAAATAGTTGGCGATCACCAATGAGCTCACTGCACCTTCAGCCTGACCCTCGGCGAGCAGTTCCACGGCACTAAAGGTGTCCGGCGTTTCGATCAGATGAATTCGCGGGAACTCGCGGCGCAGGTAATCCACAATCGGATTGCCTTGGGCGATGGCCAGGCGCTGGTCCTTGAGCTGCGTCAGGTTTGACGGGCTGCCGGCCGCTTTGCGAGTCAGCAGCACAACGGAGTTTTCCAGATAAGGACGGCTGAAGTTCAGCATCGTTTCACGCTGCGCGCTGGGGAGGAGAGCGGCGATCAGGTCGGCCTGATGGCTGTTGACCTGCTCGATCATCTCGTCATCGTTGCGGCTGCGATGGATCTCGAAGCGCAAACCGGTGCGCAATCTGATCAGCTCGAGCAAGTCGGCGGAGACGCCCCGGAAATTGTCGTTGCTGTCGAAAAAAGTCAGCGGTGCCAAAGCTTCGTTGACCACGACGCGTACGACTGGATGTTGCGCCAGCCAGCGTTCTTCGCGGTCGGTGAGTTGCAGTTTCTGATCGGTGAGAAGCATGTCACTGCCCGCACTCCAGCGTTTGGCAATGTTTTCTCGCTCGTTGCCAGGGGTCGCTTTGAGGATTGCGTTTATGATCTCGAGCAGATCCGGGTTGTCCCGATGCACGGCAAAGCTGAAACCGTGGGCTTCGTGTTTACCGAAGTTGGCCATGCGGATGTTGTTCAGATACCCCTTGTTGATCATGTAATGGGTGGAAATGGTGTCGCCAAGAAAAACATCGGCCTGGTCGAAAGCCACCGCATTGATTGCATTTTGGTAGGAGGGGTAGGAAGTGATGATCGCTTTCGGGTACAGGGCCTTGACTTCGTCCAGCGGTAAATAGTGATACACCATGCTCAGCCGCAGCCCGGCGAGGCCATCGCTCAGGGACCTGGTTTCTCCTTCTCGCGTCACCAGAACCGGTTGATCCACGGCATAGGGTGTGGACAGCACAATGTCGGCATTGCGGGCTTCGAAACCATTGGCGCTACCGAGCATGTCGACCTCACCTTTTTCCAATGCCTCGATCGCCTCTCCCCGTGAAGCGTAGCGCTGAACCTTGACTGGCAAACCAGTGGTCTTGCCCAGGATGCCCGCGTAGTCAGCGGTGAAGCCTTCGTAGTCATGGCCGCTGACGGTCAGGTCGAAAGGAGGATAGTCGGGGGCAGAGGTGCCCAGAATCAGTTCACGCTTGGTGTTAAGCCATTGTTGTTGCGATTTATCCAGCTGGACTTCCATGTGTCCGGTCATTGAACGGCTGAGCAGGGTGTAATGCTCGCTCGCCGTCTGTACCGCGTGCGCTGAGGTGCTCAGGCATAAAACCGCGGTCAGCAGTATCAGATAATCCTTTATACGACTGGGCATCCTGTCTCTCACACTAACGCGTTGCGTTTTGCCATATCAATGAGTTCAACGAGTGACTTGGCTTTGAGTTTTTGCATAAGGCGTTTTTTATAGGTGCTGACAGTCTTGTTGCTCAGAAACATGCCCTTGGCAATTTCCTTGTTAGTCCGACCCTGGGCAAAAAGTTGCAATACCATCAACTCCCTGTCGTTGACTGACTTGAATAACTCCAAGTCGGCGTATCGCTCATCGTCAGCACGAACAGGATTCAAGGCCTGACTGGGAAAATAGTTGTAACCTGAAAGTACTGCCTTGATTGCGCTCACCAATTCACTCAGGTCTTCCTGTTTGCATACATAACCTGATGCGCCAGATTGCATGCAGCGGATACCAAAAAGTGTCGGGCACTGGGCCGTTAATACCAGTGTTTTCAGGGGGGTACTCATTGCGTTGAAACGAGAGAGAACTTCGAGTCCATCCAGTTTGGGGATGCTGATGTCGAGAATGACCAGGTCGGGCATGCATTCACGAACCATCTGCATGGCGTCGACCCCATTATCAGTTTCGCCGACGACTTTGTAGCCCTCATGTTCGAGCAACATTCGGACGGCAAGACGGATGACAGGGTGATCGTCGACAATAAAAACGGAGTTCATAATCAACTGCGGCACATGTGCAAACAGGCGCTCTAAACCAAGGCTCCTAAAGCTGGCCGCTCGATGATGTACCCCGAAAGCTACCCCGGCAGGAGTATCTGAAATGAGCAGAGCCCGCACCCGAGAAGTCGTCGCAACCGTCGATGTCCTGATGCCCCCGGAAGACGTGATGTACGCACTGGGCATCGGCAGCCGCACAACCCTGGACAAATACGTCGCCGCTGGCTGGCTCAAGGCACCCGTAGAGGTCGGACCGCCGCGCCGCAACGGCAGCGCTGGCAAGGTCGCATGGCTGAAGAGCGAGGTGGACGCCTTCATTCTTGCGCGCGCTGCTGCGCGCCCTGTGGCCAGCCCGTTGGCGGCCTTCGACGGTGCCAGCCAGCCCGCTTGAATTTCCTACGGACAAAAGAAAACCCCAAGGAGCGCGAACTCAAAGGGGTTAAGGGGTATTTCCTGATGAGTAATTATAGCTCGACCGCGTCCGCGAGTCACCGACTCAAGCCGTCGATTTTCGACCTCGCCGCGCAATTTCAGGCCAAGCGTAATCCGGCCCTGTCGGTGCTGCCAGCACCTGTGCAATCGATCACAGGCACAGCGACCACCTCCGCCGTGTCCTTCAACGTGGACCCACAGCCAGCGGCCAACGAACCCATAGAGTGGAATGCTGACGCCTGGTTGTCAGCCTTCAACGCGGCCCTGGACACCGAGGACAGCGACCAGCAGGACGCCCTTGCCGCGATCGCCAGACAAGCCATGGAAGACGCACAGCAGCGTGGCGACGTCGACCGTATCCAGTCGATCAGTGCAGCCGCTACCGAGGCCAGAAACGCCCGCGACGAAGCCCAGCAACAGGCAGAAGACGAAGCCCACCCGCCCCTTGTGCCAAATATCGAAGTGCCGTTTGGGGCGAGCACAACCCCACTGCCTTTGGCGCCCTCGAGCGCTGGCCGGCAGGTGACCCCACAGCCCACCGACCGACTCCCCAAGGCTGGAGATATTGATCTTGAGTCCCGCGAAATCCTTCGCTACATCAGCGAAGATTTTGTGATGCTGGCCTCCGGTGGCAAGGTCGTTGCCTACCACATCGAAAGCGGTGACACATTCTGCAAGGAAGGTATGCGCCAGTATTGCGCCAAGCACTACGGCGGCATCCAGATACTGACTGCAGACAACGACGGCAACATGACGTGGAAGCAGGCGCCGGCTGGGGACATCTGGTGGCAGTGGAATGAGCCCGACCGCCGGGTGGTCAGGCGTATCGTCATGGAACCGACCAGCAAGGCCGCGTTTCAGGACACCGACGATTGCCCTGACGTATTCAACCGCTGGCACCAGCTCAAGCAAACGATGGCCGAGCGCAACACCAGCGCCACGGCCGAGGACATCGCGATCCTGGCCAACCACCTGATGTACCTGGCGGGTGGTGACGTGGTCGGCGTGACCTTCTTCCTGTGCTGGCTGGCACAGCTGTATCAGACGCCGGAAATCAAGATGCCAACCGCCGTCCTGCTGTACTCGCAACAAGGCCGCGTAGGGAAAAACTTGCTAGGCCGACTCATCTCGAAGGTGTTCGGCGCCCCTCTGGTATTGACCAGCGGCAGCAGCAAGATCCTGACGTCGAAGTTCAACGACAGCATCCTGCACAAGCGGATCATCTTCATCAACGAAGTGCGAATTGGACCCAAGGACAAGGACGCGGTTGAGGAATTCAAGAACACCATTTCTGAGCCAACGATGCAGTTCGAAGGCAAAGGGGTAGCGTCCAAGGAAATCAAAAACATCGCCCACTACATCATCACCTCGAACCATGCCGATGCACTGCCACTGATGGAAAAAGACGGCCGGATCGCGGTGCTGCGCTGCCTGGCTGATCGTCAGAGCGACCAGTACTACAAGGAGTTGATCGACTGGATTGACGGCCCCGGTGCGCCAGCGCTGGCGAACGTTCTGGCTAACTGGGAATTCCCTTCCGACTGGGACGCACACGCACCAGTGCCGCAAACGGACGCCGCTCGAGCAATGCAGAGGGCCGCACGCGGGCACGGCATCAACTGGCTGGAAGAGCGTATCGCCGGACGAGAAGGCCCCTTCGCCAAGCAGCTCGTGCGCTGCCAGAGCATCTTCATCCAGCTGGCGGGCGTACCCACCTATGAATCGACCATGAAGGCCTATGGCATCAGTCCTCAGACACTGCCGGGCATGCTGGTCAAACTCGGATTCAAGCAGCTGTTCAAACCCGACAAAGAGGGCAAGCCCTCGACCAACCCAAACCGCAAGTGCTGGTGTTCGGACAATCCTGATTGGTGGGACCAACGACCCGACACCGTGTGGACTGACTACATCAAAGACGGCATCGCCCCTGAGGGTATGCCGCCGTTCGAGGGTGGAGACGATGAAAGTTGACTGGATTGAATGGCTGGGGCGCGGCATGCAGCTCGCGCTCGTTGTGCTGGTGGTCGGCGGGATATACCAGTGGTCCGTCGAAGCAAGCCGGAAACAGGAAGCACTGTGCGACGTGGCGCTGTCGCACCTCGAAGTCCTCGAGGCGCAGCGAGGTGCGAGTCGGCGAGAGATCCACAATGCGCGAGCGGTGGCAGATGATGCCTGCGCTTAACCTGAATACGACAACTACTGAAATCAGCTAGGCGCGCCACGCGCACACCACCGAAGCCCTACTTGCACACAATGAGCATGGTCCTGGTTATGACCGATCCGCCGTACAAGCTGTATTGGCCACCCCCGATCACGCTCCCTGTGTCGCCAGATCTTTCCAAGACTTCATACCCGCGTGCACCGCACAGAGAACCGGCCTTCTCGAGGCACTTGCCCCAATCCAAGGCTGAACCTGAGCAGTTGATGCTGAACCCTTCGCGGCCATCAGGGGTGTAGGTTTTGGAAGACATCGCACAGCCGTTGAGTATCAACGTGACGCCCAGCACAACGAGGCTCCATTTCATGCGCTCTTACTCCATGCAAAGGCTGAATGATCGACGTCGATGTATAAGGAAAGAAGCATAGTTGTATATCTGCCATGCCGCGCCCGCTCTTCACCCTGTACTGCTACGCTTGCGGTTTCCTCGAACGGAGTCGAAACCATGCCAGCACCTGAATACTCTCTGCCTGCAACCCTTGAACGCCTCTACAACAATCAGCTGGCACTCGAAGCCGCGATCATGGAGCTTACGCTGCTGGTCGAGCAGCAGGGCCACTCCGTGGCCGCCGAGAACGTCCGTGGCGCCCTGCAAGCGATCAGCTCGAACGAAGGGCACATCCGCCAAGGCCTAGCGAAACTGGTGCAGCAACACCGCTAGCAAGTTCGCAGATGCACACTAAACTGGCCGATCAAAGCGTTCTTGCATAAGGAGGTGTGCAGTGTTGGTTTTTGAAATAGTCGTTCCTGGCATTCGACTGGATTATGAGGACTTTGACTGGACATTGAAGATCGACCCATTGCTGTACGGGCTTCAGCGACAGTTCTTGGACGCCAATGTCGCCCTCAATTTATTTGCGCAGGCAGAGCAGCAGGTCGCTGCGCTCTACACCCCTGAAGCGCGCAAGCAGGGTTCCCATCGACGTAACGAGATACTGCAAGAGGCCATTCAGGCAGCCATGCCACAGATTGGTTTCAATGGCAATGTAGACTACATGAACATCGTCCTCGAGGCGGACATCCGCTTCAAACATGAACGATGGAGCGCCGGTCGACCACCATCGGCGTTTGCGCAAGCGGCGCAGTTAATTTATGCCAAGGCATTCCTCTTCGCTCTCGACGGGTTCGACAAGTATTTAGGTGTGCTCTCCAAGACCGAGGGCGTTCCGGGTGAGATTGCCAAGATTCATGAACAGATAGTTGAATTTTTCCCAGACCTACGTGGTGTCCGCAACAGTGCACACCATATGGAGGATCGTGTACGAGCATTAGGCCCGGGAGAAAAGCCCCTCAAACTCCAGCCCTCAAACGCACTCGTCCTCGACAACTTGGGCGGCTCTCGCTACGGTTCGACGATGGGAGACGGTCACTTTGGGGAGGTCGACGTCTCAGTGGAGTCGTTGAGCGCACTTCAGGGAATCCTCAACGATGTACATGGCGCCTTCAAGTGGGTCGGCCCCAAACAACACCTGCCGATGGAGTTCTAACACCGGCAAAACAAAAAGGGCGCTCTCCATGGGCGCCCTTGTCGTCTGTGCTGCACACCGGTCATTTGCCTTTCTTCCCACCGTTACCCCGTGGCCGTTTACCGGGATTCGCCTGCTGGAAATACTCCACTGGCTTCACCGGTTTCTTCGTCACGCCATCGCGCTTGTCGATCATTTCACACCTCACTGTCAGTGCCGGATTGGCACAGTTCATCGTCTTCTTCGGCAGTGGCCACCAGCACCACCGGGTGACCGAACAACTCGGCGCGCAGCGTCCGGGCGACCTCTTCCAATCCCGGCCTCTCGAGTGCCACCCAGAACCCCGCACGAAAGCCACGTAGCAGCAAACGCCGACGCTGCTTTACGTCCTCGCCACCGTAGTGCTCGATATCTTCTTGCAGACACCGTAGCAGCGTCTCGACGCGAAGAGGCCTTGGCACTTTTTCGTAATGTCGTGGCATGGCACACCCCCTCAGTACGCCGGCTTCACAGCCGAATCCGACTTCATCTGGCTCCAGAACTTGTCGAACTCGGCCTCGGTCATTTCGCTGACCTGGGACACGGACATCGAGCCCTTTTCGTCCGGTGCGCGGGCACTGCCGTGGGCGTCACTCAGGCTGGTGTTGGGCGCTTTGCGCGGGGCACGGCTGGCAGCTTTGAAACCGAGCTGCTGAGCGCGCTGGTAGATGTGCTCGCATGGGTTAACGCCGTTCGACTGGCACTGCTTGGTGAACTGCACCAGGGCAGCGGTCCTCAAAACCCCGAATTGGGTCGGGTCGGCTTGCGGATACATCTGTCGCAGGCTGGACTCAACGTTCTGCTGCACATGATCAAGGGCTTGCTGGTAGTCCGGGTGAGCCGCCATGAACTGCGTTTCCGTCTCGACCAATGCCGGCAATACAGCTGCTCTGTCTTGCTCGAGCTGCGCCTGAAACTGTGCGGCCTGCTGTTGCTCAACTTGACCGCCCTTCAGGTTTTCAAGCTCCTGCTTGAACTGCTTTTCCCTCGCGAGGATGTACCCCTGAGGGTCATCTTCAAACGATGGAATTTCAGCTTCCTGCTGCGCCTGCAATTGTGCCTGCTGTGCGGCCTGCTGCTGAGCCTGGAGCTGTTGCAGCTGCTGAGCCTGCGCCTGCAGTTGCAGCTCAAGCGCCTGACGTTTCTGGCGCTCTTCTTGCAGCGCAGCGAGCGGCACTTTACGACCACGTTGCTGGGATTGGTCCTGCTCGACGTCGCGCTGGTCGGCAGCCTCGCGGGTGTCATCCACGTCGTTGTTGACCGGAATGTCTCGCTCTGCGATGTGGCGGTCGTGCCCCTCTACAGCGCTGGCCAGATCAGTGGGCAGCACATCATCAGTGGTGGCGTTGTCGGGCACACCGAGCGAGCCGGTCAGCTCTGCCGCCATCGATTCGCTGATATCAAACTCTTCGTTACCGGCCATTAGACTTTCGCTCCTGTGCGGGATGGTGCGCGTTTGGGTTTGGCGCTGGCTGGTGCCGAGTCACCCTTCTGTTTCTCTGCGGTCTTACGCTTGGTCAGGCCGTAGCGGCTCTTCAGCTCGTCGGCACCGGCATTGCTGGCGGCGGTTTTGGCGTTCGATTCGAGAACCTGCGCCAACTCACGTTGCAGCTTGGCGACCTCTTTTCTGTGGGTGATGCTGGCCAGGTATTCGTCGACCTCGGCAGCGGCCAGAGGGCGGCGACTGATTTGGTCCTGTGACCAACCGAACACACGCCCTGTGCGTAGTCGGTAGCGTTCGGCCCGCTGGATCTTTATCAGCCCTATGAGCATTTCGCCCTCGGCAATCGCCGCGGTACGGGCGTCGACTTCGCCGGGTGGATCGAGCAGCACAGAGCCCAGGTCGTACAGCGGCGGGTCGAAAACCACGACATAGCCCCCGTCTTTGGCGGCGCGGATCTTCGCCCGCGAAAAATCGATGTGATTGATCTCGGCCTCGCGGCGCAAGTTTCTCAGTTCCCCGGCATCAAACATGACTGCATTCCCCATTTTGGTTTGCCTCAGTGATCTTGCTGTGCAGCAGTTGCAGCTCGGCTTCGCGAATCGCTGCCGCACTGGGACGAGTCAACTCGCGCAGTTGCTTTTCTGATACCTGTAGCAAAGCGCGAGCGGTCGGCAGCTCGGTTTCGAGTAGCCGCTCGATGCGCAAGAGTTCGTCGAGGTCGGCCCGTGCTTTCGTCACGGCAGCGGTGGCGACATCGACTTCGTGTCTAGTGGTCATTTCTTAACTCCCGGCAGTGTTCGTTGGCGGTCCTGAGCCCTCGAAGCGCGGTCACGAGTCCTCTAGCCAGTTGGCGCAGATCCTCACCATGTAACTGAAGTCCAACGTCTGTCAGCTCGGCTACCTTTCTGACAGCTGTGGCGACAGCCTCTTTCGCCTTAAGCATTTCAATCTCGGTATTCATTTCTTACCCCCCTTGGGTCTTTTTCCAACTGGTGGTTTGTTTACGATAGAGGTCGATCAACCCTCTCTTCCCGCGTTCCAGAAATGGCACAAATGCGCGCCTGGCGGTTGCTCGGGCGCCCTTCATGATTTTGTCTAACTGGTCAGCACGCTCGTCGTCGTCGAGGGAATCCCAGTACCGGGTGCGCATCAGGTTCTTCGCAGCGGCGTGCATCCTGGCGCCGGCCAACTCGTTCAATTCACGCAGCTGGTCATCCGTCAATTCGTAGCGTTTTTTGCCTCGTTCCTTAAGCGAGATAGTGAAGTGGTTTTGCATTGCCCCCGGCACCCAGCCGATGCGAGCGGCCTCGACTCTGACGGGATCATCTGAAGGTGTGCTGATCGGGATCGGGCCGGCACGACCAATCTGGCGCTGCGCTTCCATCATCGGCTGGCCGAAGTGGTCAGTTTTGACCGGCAAGGACTCGCGGCCGAACGTCTCACCGGGCAGGCGGTACTTGAGTTGGTCAAGGAAATTGCCCCGGTCACTGTCGCGCTGGTACTGGTCCTGATATCGTCCAAGGTGGCTCAGCAGCGTGACCGGCTGCGCCAGAGTGGCACCAGTGCGAGCGAGGAAACTTTCGCCGTAGCGGTCAGGGTCGGACATCGCCTGCATGACGCCGGAGAGCCCTTGCAGCCACGTCTTGGAAGTGAAGTTGCGGCCGACTGCTTTGAAGATGCTAGCCAACCCCAGATGCTGATCCTCGGCACCAGTAGCAATGTCGGCAGCAACGCCGACAAGCGAGGCCAGCGGCTCGATCCGGTTATAGGCGTACCACTTGCCTTTGACCTTCATCGAGTACGGCTGATTTCCGGCAGCGAGCCACGCTTGGCGCTCCTTCTGATCCTCAGGGCCGCCACCAGTGAGCGAGCCGTTCATGGCACCGACAGCACCGAGGGAGATCAACAACGAGCCGATGCCCATCCGGGCAAGCGCTTCTTCCTGCTTCGCACCACCGGCTTTCAGGTCGGCGCGGACCTCTTTGAAAATCGGCGCGGCGGGACTGTGTTTGACGGCGTAGGTAATGAGGTTCGCGGGAGTTTTCAGGAATGGAACCACCAAGTTGCCGGTGCCGTGCGGCAGCGAGTGACGCAGGTTGTTCACCGCCTGGGTGAGTTTTCCGGCGTTGTTGTTGAACGTGTGGAACAGCGCCGCATCTTGCCCTGCCTCAGTCAGTTCTTTCGGCGGGTTGGCGATCAGCTCTTGCACACGCTTGTGTACTGCGGCTGGACCTTGACCTTTCAGCTCTTGGGAAGCCATGCGGTAGGCGACTGAATAACGCTCCATACCATCATTGAGGTTCTTAAAGAACGCGTCTTCCGATTGCAGTAGGCGCAGCGGCACACCCCACACCTTCTGGCCTGGGTAATCCGTGCGGTAAATCTCGGCCTTGTTGCCGCCGAATGCGTCTTCGCCGGTACGCCATGAGTTCACTGCGCCTTTGGCACCGTTGATTGATCCCTCGAGCATCCCAGCCAGTTGGTAGCCCGCTTCGCCCATGCGGGTTTCACCATTCAAGCCAACAACGCGCTTGACGGCACCAATACCCCCCGCAAGGAGTCGAGTCGGTACCTGCATGCCGCTGGTGAACAGGTTGCTGACCATGTTGACGACGTGCGTGTCCGGAGACGACAGCAACGCGGATTTGTAAAACGTCCAGAAAGCATCAGACCCAGAGGCCCGTGCCATCTTGTTGGCAGCCTCTACACCACCCACACGGGCGGCAGTGGTCAACGCGTCGGCGATCGCTTTGGCGCCCTGGGCACCGCCGACAGATTCCAGCATCCGACTGGCTTCCTTCATCGAGGTGACATCGGCGCGCATGGCGGACATCGCCCGACCAATCTCGGCACGGCTGGACATTACGGCTTTCTGCGTCGTGCGCAGATCCGCGAGCGCTTGCAGGAAATTGGCCTGGTCGATTTCGCCAGCTGTGCCGGCTGTGATCTTGCTGCCGAGTTCGAGGGTTTTTAACGTCTGGTCTTTCAGCAGACGAGTGGCCGCGACTTGTTCTTCAGCATTGAACGCGACACCTACGCGGTGCTTGCGCAGCTTCTCGACAGTGGTGCCGGTCAGCGCGGCGAGCCGGCCTGTTTCTTCCCAGCTGATAGTGTCGCGGCGTCCAGCTTGAATGTCGGGTTCAACATCGCGCAGCAGGTCCAGACTCTTGTCCATCTGCGTCTGATCCATGCCCATCGACTCGAACAAAGGGCGGACATTGGTCGAACCAGCGAATGGAGTAGTTGACGCTGCAGGCGCCTGTGGTGCGCTTGGGGTGGCGCTGTTCGCTTGGGTAGGCGCTGGCATGGCCTGCGTAGTAAATGCTGGCGCGGCCTGGCCCTGCTGCTGTTGCGCCGGCATGGGCACAGGGGGCGACTGTGGGGCAGTCATGTTCGGGCGACGAAGGCCACCCGCGCCGCCCATAAGCCCGCCGAGCAACGCACCTTGGCCTGCGGCATTGCCGACACCTTGGGTCAATGGAGTGCCCAGCGCGGCGTTCTGCATGACCTGTTCCTGGCTCGATTGCAGCGCCTCTTCGCCGGTTTCCATACCAGCGCCAATACCCAACCTGCCGAGCATGCTACGACCAGCGGCGGGGCCAGCAGCGCCACTCAATATGGCATCGATATCAGCCGCGCCAAGGCGACCACCTAACCCAGCGGACCCGGCACCGATAAGGCCGGTGAGTCCACCTGCACCGAGCGCCATCGCGGTCTGTGCCGGTGTCAGATCACCTGTTTGCTGCACCACCTGGGACGCGAGCTGCCCCGAAGTTGCAAGGCCTTCACCTGTACCTGCACCGACCAGTGCAGCGCGCCCTGCATTCATCCCCAACGCTTTGGCACCGAGCGCGGCGGATTTGCCAGCGACACCGCCGACGACCATGGTTGGCACGGCTTGGACGATCTGACCTGCGGTGTACGCCGGGTTTTGCAGCATCGCCGCGACGGTCGGGCCGAAGCCTTTAGCGTTAGCTACTTCCTGTTGCTGCGCTCTGGCTTGTGGTGACATTTCGTCGTCCAGCACCTTACGCGCCGCCTTGGAATCCAGACCATGTTGGGCGAGCCACGGTGTGGCGTTGCCGCCTGTGGCGATGTCGCCCAGACCGGCAGCGGCATCGAACAAGTTGTAAGCGCCGCGTCCGACGCTCCCGCCGATGTCCGTTACCCATTGGCCGGCTGTTCGGTTGGGCAGAGCGATGTCTGCGGGTGCAGGTGCAGACGGGGCTGCCAAGCCAGCCGGCTCGTCCGGCAGATCATCAAAAGACAGACCGTCAGCACTTGGCACAGTGTCGGGCAGGTCGTCGAAGGACAGGGCCATGATCAGATCCCCGCAGCCTGGATCTGCGCGGCGGTGTACCCGGCCTGGGTGAGTCGAGCCACTACGGCCTGTCGCGACTTACCTGATGCAATTGCGCTTTTTGCAGCAGCCAGATCACCCGTAGGTGCAGCAGGCGGGCTGGCGGGCTTGCGAGCCATTGGGTTCGACCCACTGCCGTGCATGAGCAGTTCAGCGCCCTGCGGTGGCGGCGTAGAGGATACATTCGAGCCCGGAAGGCCCGGCACAGCTGGACCGGCACTGGTATTGTCGTCGGGCATCACTTCACCGAGCAGATCCTGCAACGGGTCGGCCTTGGTCGGGGCGAACCGCTGATAAGGCTTGCCGAGCGGCTTGTAGCTGTTGGTGGCCTGGTCATAGATGTGCTTCTGGATCAAATTATTTTCCAGAGGCTCTTCGTAAATCTGGCGATTGGCGGGCTGTTTCGGGCCGGGTGGTTGACCACCGGCACCTATGCGGGCTTGGGTTTGGGCAAACTGCGCTTGTTGCTGCTGCAATTGCGCAGCCCCGTGAGCCTGTAGCGCCTCGTTGTTGTTAGCTTTCAGGATCGTGTCGGGGTCGATCCCCATCGCTGCCAACTGCTTCGCCATCGGCCCGAGTTGCTGCTGTAAAGCAGGATCAGCGAACGCTTGTTGTTGACGTTGCTGCTGTTCAGCCTTGGCCTGGGCCTGCTGCACTTGAAAGTTTTGTGCCGCCTGTTGCTGCGCAATCATCTGTTCTCGGTATTGCTGCAGGGCTTGCGCACGCTGCAGTTCGGACATGCCCGCCAAGGCCTGGCCGAGGCGAGCACCGCCGCCTGGGTTGCCTTGTTGCGGCCCGGACTGGGCAAGCAGGCTTGTGCCGAGCTGACCGAGCGGCGTATTCAGCCCGCCGAGGCCCTGGTTGAGCATTTCCATAATCGTGGCCATTTCGGTAACTCCCCCGGCACCGGCCGGCAGTTAGTGCAAGGTGGGTGTTGGGTCGGGCGACAGGGACGCGATAGCACGGTCGTACTGCACCATGGACGGGTCGGATTCCGGGTCAACGCCACGGACGGGTCGCACAGCCGGGTGATATTTACCGGCGTCCATCGCCGCGAACTCAGCGGCGAGGAACTGGGCGTGGTCCACGGCAGGCTCCGGGTTTGTCGGGTCGTAGTAATCGATCAGCGCTTCGAGGAAAGTCATTGGAATTCTCCAGGCGTGGCGTGGGTTTTAGGGCGGGGTTGACGCTTGGCACGCCGGGCATGGAGCGCTGTCTGCTCCTGGGCCATCGAGGCTTCGACCTTTGCGCGCATGTCGGGCGACAGGGCGCCGTGGTCACGGGGCACCACTTCCAGGACACCGTCGATTTCGAACAGGGTGTGAGCATCGTAGAAACGGGCCATCGGCGATTTCCTCTTGCGCGGGTTGGCGCTCAAGGCCACACGCAAACGGCACTCGGCGTCAGTCAGAAAACTGGTTTCGTTCAGGATGAAGCCGGCGATGTCCTCGAGGTTGTAGGCCTTGGCAGGTCGGCCACCTTGTGGACTGGCGGATGGCACATCGAAGGCCCCCGGTAGCTCGGCGCGGTGCAAGGTGAAATAGGAGGGGTCGAGCCCTGCGAGGCTGGCCAGCTGCTGCGTGGTGATGATGGTTTGCATGTCCCCGACCTCCCCAGTCAGGTTTCTGGTGAGATCCAGACTACTCCTCAAATGCAACGCTATCACGTATCATCAGACGAGCGGTATTTGTCATGGCATGAAAATAGCATTGGGGAGGTGTCCGCATGCTTAGTGGTTAAGCGGCACAGTGTTAAAACAGGCAGCTTTTTAAGTTGGGTTAATGGCGGCAGTTAAAATTAGCGGGAGCCTAGTGGCTTAATTTTAAGTTGCGAGGCGTCTAGCAAAGCGTTATTAGGCTGGAGGCAGCTAAAAATTATAATTTTTATTTTTTGGAAAGTTGGCGGAATAGGCAGGGTTAGCCTTTGGATTTAAACGCTAAGCGCTATCGGGATTTTAGAAAATATCTGCGACCTTTCACTATTGGATTACGTGTGTGACGTGAAATAAAAGACCCGATGGGGGTATACGGTGCCTCGATAATCCAACCACCTGGCCCTTTCCTGGCAGCCCCCAGCCAGCAGCCCCGCCGACCAGACTTCAAGTTCGACGACTCGAACGATCGACGATGAATGTTTGCAGCGCTGCGCGATGATTTGGGAGGCATGGCCCTGTTTACCTTGGCTCAACAAACGAACGTTAGATGCTACCTTCTGTCGGGCTGATACTAGGTAGCAACAATCATGGCTTGACCCTTTGTTGACACTCTATTAAGGTGACACTACGTTTGTTGACACCCACAATGTAGGGGATCTAGATAATGAGCCGCGTGTTTGTTTATGCCCGTGTTTCCACCGCAGACCAGACCACCGACAACCAGGTGCAGGAAGTACAGGCCGCAGGCTTCGCTGTTGAGGCCCAGCGCGTGATCGTGGAGACGATCTCAGGCAGCACGGTAGCTATGGAGCGTCCGCAGTTTGCGAAGCTTCTGGAGCGCCTGGAGAAGTCAGACGTTTTGATCGTCACAAAGCTCGACCGACTTGGTCGTAATGCCATGGATGTCCGCGGCACAGTGGATATGCTGGCGGCGATGGGCGTTCGCGTTCACTGCCTTGCACTGGGCGGCGCTGATCTCACTAGCTCAGCCGGCAAGATGACCATGCAGGTGTTGGGGGCTGTTGCGGAGTTCGAGCGGGACCTACTGATTGAGCGGACAAACGCCGGGCTGGCGAGGGCCAAGGCCGACGGCAAGAAGCTGGGCAGGCCAGAAGCCACTGGGACCACTATCCTCGTACAGCGATTGAAAGGTATGGGTAGGACACAGAGTGAAATTGTTGCGAGCTCAGGGATGAGCCTTGCCACGGTCAAGCGTCACTGGAACAAAGAGTGGAAGCGGCCGGTATAGCGGGCAATGACCGAGCTGTCTATTCTTCCAAGTATTAGATCGTATTAGCCCTGTATTAGCCTAATAAAGAGCTAATACAGGGCTGTAAGTGCCGGAATAGAGCGGTCAGCACAAAACCCGTTGTTACCTTTATTACCTGAAATGCATTCCAGCGCTTTTACGCTTTTACAGCACATATACACCATGTACAAACCTGTACACTCACTTCTTTATACTTCTACTACTAGAGAGAGTAATAAAGGTAATAAAAGGGATAATCGCCCTGTGCCGAAGCGCTCTATTCTGGACCCTGTGCATTTTTATCACCTGTGCCAGCCACCTAATAATCCAGAGGCCCCAGGTAATAAAAACCAGCCTCTTGTGCCAATCAGCGCTAAGAAGTAAGTGCTTATAACAATCTAAGCTATGCCTATTTCCTGACTTCAAGGTCAGCACAGACGCGACCAAGCTCTAAAAGCTGTCATTTCGAGCACCCGAGGCCGGTAGCCTTTTCCCAGAGCCCTTCGACGTAGTCCGCCCAGGCCTGCATGGCTAGTCGTCTTTGGCTTAGTAGGGGCGACCTCATGTACGTATCCCCTAGACCCCCGGTATGCGGTAGGCGATGGCCAAGGCAGGCCTCCAGAACGACTGGGTCGATATCCAGCTTTCCATGCCCCAAGCTGCGGAACGTCGACCTGAATCCGTGGCTGGTGATGGTGCCGCGCTCATACCCTAGCCCTGTACGTATTCGTACCAGCAGGGTGTCGGCGGAGATTGGCACGCCGTACTTCCCCGATGACGGAAACACCCAAGTCGGTGGGGCAGTGGCTTCGCTGACGGCGGTTTTCCCGAAGGGTGCGGTGTTGGGTATCCCTCGTCTGTTCAGTGCCTGGCTGTGCTCTTGGAGCGCACGCAGTTGGGCGACAGCTTGGTTAGGTAGGGGGACGATCAGGAGTTGTTTGGTCTTGGGCACCACGAAGCGCCACTCGGCCTTATCGAAATCTATCTGCGGCCACTCCATGGCAGTGAGTTCGGCAGGGCGCACCGGCAGCAGTACCAGCAACCACAGTGCCGAAATCACGGGGTCGTTGTAGGCGACGTAGTTGTTCAGGCGGCGCAGGAATTCGGCCAGCTCGTCCTCTTCAGTCAGCGCCGCGTGGCTCTTGGTTTCATGTTTCTTCAGCAGTCCTTTGCGCCCTATGGCGACGTTCTGGCCGACCATTTCGTGGTCCATGGCGTAGCCGAGGATCATCTTCATCAGGGTCAGCGCGTAGCGTTGCGCGGTGGGGGAGGCGGCCAGGCGTTCCAGAACCGCCCTAACGTGGCGGACGGCGATCTCAGTCACCGGCACATCACCGACTACAGGATTCAGGTGGTTTTTCAGTGCGCCGCGGTGCCCGGAGACGGTCTTCGGTGCCAAGTGCGAGTTGAAGTCCAGCCACTGTTCGGCGACCTTGCGGAACGTGTTTGCTTCCATGGCTTGCTGCGCTTCTTTCTTGGCGGCCTTCGCCTTTAATGGATGAATTCCTTGGGCTATGGCGGTCCGGGCTTCCTGTGCCAGTTCTCGAGCCCTGTCGACGGTGATGTCTGGGTACGCGCCGACGGAATACAAACCCTCTTCGCCGTTCAAGAAAAACTTGAGCCTCCATAACTGCGAAGTGGTACTTACTTGCAGAAACAAACCTTTGATAGTTCCCTCCGAATACTTACCGGGCTTCTTCAGCTCTTTGATAATGACTGCGATGTTTTCGGGGCTATCGGCCTTTCGTTTGGCTGAAGTGTTGGGGCTCGTTGTCATGGGGGTATCCGAAGGCGATGAAAGGTGTAGATACCCCTAAAGTACCCCGTTATTTTGTAGCGGACAACGAAAAAAAGGGGTATGTTGATACGTAATGAAGCGCAAAACCCTACATATATAGGGGTTTGAGTCTAGGTGGTTGAAATCACCGATGGTGGCAGGACTTCATAATCAAATCCCATACGCGCTCAAATAAAGCGGGCACCTTAGCTCAGATAGTTGAAGGGGGCATGAACTGACGGGCCTGTAGTGGCAATATAGGACAATTCCTACGGCGGAAGAAGAATCGGCCTACGGATCAACTAGGTTTTGCATGAGGACGTATGCAAGTGTTGTATGCGTGTCTGAGTCATCGGGCAGGTTGGTTGATAGCGTTTTACTTGTGTTTTAAATGTTTGGTTTGGTGTGTGGTTGTTGCGGTGTTTTTATAATGAAGCCAAGGTCAATAAGTTTCTAAAGTCTGATTGTTTCAGGGGCTTGATCAAGTAACCCAACAACGGCAGTCCGTGTTGGCCGGCTGTTCTTTCAGATTATTTCGCGATCAGGCCGTTCAATCGATCAGTCGGCTCTGCACACGGTGTGGGCGATTCTGTTGACGCCGGGATTGAAATGAATAATGCGCGGAAAATCGATCAGCCGTTCAGGAGGCCCTGACGCGGCTGATCGATGCCTGCTCATCCGTGGCTTGAACGACCGGTCATTTCCAGTGCCATTTGACTGGCGTAGCTGTCGGTCATGCCGGCGATGAAATCGATCATTCTCAGGAACGAGGTGTGCAAAGGACCGTGAGGGTCGGGCGCATTGTTGCCCAGCAGGTCGAGAATGCGGCGGCTCTTGAAGGACGGTGTTCGACCGTTGTGTTGTTCCAGTGCCGCGCCGCAGAACGCGTTGAGCAGGATTTCGAGAGTGGTGTAGGCACCGATCTCGTGCAGCGTTTTGCGCTTGTCCTGGAAGATCTTTTTGCGCGCCATGTCTTTGGCATTCAAGACGCAGCGCTTGGCCGGACCATGCATGTGCTCCACCAGATCGCCGGGCAGTGTGCCCGCCAGCAGCGATTCCTGTTGCTCGACAAAAGCCCGGGCGGCGGCATTGGTCAGGTGTTCGATGGCCTTGCCCCGCAGGATCGCCAGTTTGCGCCGACGCGAATCCATTGGGCCGAGTTGGCGATAGGTTTCCGGAAGATCATCGCCCACAAGATCGAGCAACAAAGACTCGACTTCGGCGTACTCCAGCAGGTCCATTTCCAGGCCATCTTCCAGATCGATCAGTGCGTAACAGATGTCGTCCGCAGCCTCCATCAGGTACACCAGCGGATGGCGCGCCCAACGCTGCTCCTCCAGTTGCGGCAGGCCGAGTTTAAGAGCGATCTGCTCCAGTAGCGGGAGTTCGCTCTGATAGCAGCCGAACTTGTGCTTCTTGTAACCCAATGAATCGGCGTGCTTTGCCGTCCATGGGTACTTCAAATAGGTGCCCAGCGTGGCGTAGGTCAGCCGGGTGCCGCCGTCGAACTGATGATACTCAAGCTGAGTGAGCACCCGGAAGCCTTGGGCGTTGCCTTCGAAATTCAGGAAGTCATTGCGTTCGACTTCGCTCATGGCGTCCAGCCAGCCACGGCCGGCGGCCTGCTGGAACCAGTGACGGATCGCGTCTTCGCCGGAATGCCCAAAGGGCGGGTTGCCGATGTCATGGGCCAGGCAAGCCGATTGCACCACCATCCCCAGGTCGCTCGGTTCGCACCAATCGGGCAGGGCGCTGCGAATGGTTTCACCGACGCGCATGCCCAGCGACCGTCCCACGCAGCTGACTTCCAGCGAGTGGGTCAGGCGCGTGTGGATGTGATCATTGCTGGACACCGGATGAACCTGAGTCTTGCGCCCGAGGCGGCGGAAAGCACCCGAGAAAATGATGCGGTCGTGGTCTTTGTGAAAAGGGCTGCGGCCGAGTTCTTCCGGGCTGTGCAGAGGCTTTCCGAGGCGTTCGCGGGTAAGCAGGGTTTGCCAATCCAAGGCTGGACTCTCCGTCAGGTGACTGAGCCTCTAGCTTCCGGGTTCGTGCCTGCGCCTGCAAGCGGAACTAGAGCCCGGCGGCGTCGATGTCGATGAGCAGCAGTCGCTCGCCATTGTCGAAAAATTGCCCGGCGGTGAGGCAATACTGATTGCTGGTGGCATCGCGGTAGGTCGTGGACAGTGTCAGGCGTCGTTCTTCCCAGCCCTCGGCCAGCAAGTGATAAAAGTACGGTCGCCACGACCAGTTATGGCCCAGGTAGCGGTTATCGGCTTCCCAGCCGTTGTTGCGCCATTCCAGATTGGGCGTCAACTGGGTGCCGTGACGGTCGCATTGATAGAAACGCAGCAGCCAGGGAAATGCTTGCAGTTGTGGCAAGGCGCTCAGTGGCGCACGGGCCAGGGCCCAGGCTTGCAGGATGGTCATCAGTTCGCAGAGTTGCTGGCGCATGATCATCAGTCGACCGCGTTCGCCCAGTTTCTGCTGAACATAGCGTTGGCGCAGTTGCGCGAAACGTTCGACAAAGGCGTCGGTGGCAAAGAAGTCCACCTGCGCCCGGGCGAATAGAAACCCCTGTACGTAACGTGAACCGCATTCCAGGGCGAAATTGAGTTGAGCCTCGGTTTCCACCCCTTCGGCGATGATCCAGCAGCCGGTTTTCTCGGCCATTTGCGCCAGAGCTTTCACCACGTCGCTACTGGGGCCGCCCAATGCCGCGGCCTGAAACAGGCGCATGTCGAGCTTGAGGATGTCCGGTTGCAGTGCCAGTACGCGATCAAGTTGCGAGTAGCCAGCACCGAAATCATCGATGGCAATCCGTGCCCCGGCCTCTCGATAGCGTGCTGCGACGTCGGCCAGGCGCTGGATGTTGCCTCCCAGTTCGGTGATCTCGAAAACGATGCGTTGCGGGTCGACGTTGTGCCGGCTCAATTGCTTTAGGCTCGGCAGAGCCTGGTTCGGCCGTAAACGATTGATCCAGCGTGGCGATATGTTCAGGCTCAGAAACCAGTCCGAAGGCGCTTCATGCAGACGGCTCAGGGCATTGTCGCGAATCTGGCGATCAAGATGACGAAGGGCGATGGCGGGCGTTCGCGGATCGGCGAACAGCGGTCCCACCGAGGCCAGTTGACCGTCGGCCTGACGCAGTCGACCCAGTGCTTCCACTCCCCCGATTCGACCCGTGGCGGTATCGATAAATGGCTGAAAGCAGGCGAGCGGTTGCCCGTCGATCACGAGGCCTCCTTAGTAAGGTCTTTTTTTGGATTAACCTGCATTCCGGGTAGGCACACAGGATTGAACCTCTCGATAAAGAGGTTAATCCCGGTGGTGTTGCAAGAATGCAGCCAGATAGTGGCTATTCAGTCTTTGCGCGAAGAGCCTTGCATGACCAGTTTGATCAAAGGCCCGAGCGTCGTGCCCAGGCGAACCAGGCGAGTCAGGCTGCTGGGACCGCCACTCTTGGCGCCTTTACCGGTCAGAAAACCGAGCAGCGTCACGGCCGCCATGCCCCAGAGCGGGGCGTGCTTGATGCCGAAGCCATCGTGCAGGTTTTGCGTCATCCCGCGAACCCGCTGCAAGGGTTGCAGCAGTTGCGCGGATTCGTGACGAATTTCTTGGCGATGCATTTCCATGCGCAGGCGTATCAGCGCCTTGCGCATTTCGGTGCGCGAGCTGTTATGGGGCAGTTCAGGCAGGCTCATGGCAGCAGACGCTCCCTATCGTTGGCCAATTCTTCCAGGGTGCCGTGGAAGGGCGAGGACTCATCGAAAATCGCCGCCTTCAGGCGCATGCCACAGAATACTGCAGCCAGAGAGTAGAACACGCAGAGCCCGACGATCGCTGGCAGGCGGTAGGTGTCCCAGAACAGGATCAGCACCAGCGTCGACAATCCCACCAGCAACAGCAAGGCAAAGACCAGCGCCAAACCTGCAAACAGCAACAGGCTTACGGTGCGCGCTTTTTGTTCCTGCAACTCGATGCCGAACAGTTCGACATGGCTGTGCAACAGTCCAAGAAAAGCGGCACCCAGGCGCCGCGATGAAGAGCTTGTGCCCGTCGCGGACGAGCCAGATTCACCGATAGACATATCAGCGCCGAGTGGCCAGCAGGCCAATCAGAAAGCCGACGCCCGCTGCGATCCCGACCGATTGCCATGGATTGGTCTGGACGTAATCTTCGGCAGCGGTAACGGCGGCCTGGCCGCGTTCACGCAGGGAATCTTCGGTCAGTTTCAGGGTTTCGCGGGCACGCAGCAGACTTTCGTGGATCTGGCTTCGCAGCTCATCGGCCTGATCGCCAGCCAGAGTCGCGGTGTGTTCCAGCAACCGTTCGGTGTCGCTGACCAATGTCTGAAAATCGTTCATCAGGATTTCTTGAGCAGTCTTTGCTTTGATGCTGGCCATTGGTGATCTCCGTAAGTGGCTTCTGAAACGTTCGAGTATGAGCCCAGTGTGAAGGTTCAGTACAAATGACTGGTACAACTTTTGCTACGTCATGGTGCATCAGCCCGCGCCGTTGCGCTGTTGCCGGGCATGATTTCAGGAAAAACCTGATTCAAACAATCATAACTCGCGTGAAGGTTCCGGCCTTGTGCGCCAAAGCGGTTCATCGGGATCAATGGGTTGATCCTGGCGGGCCGCAACTTGGTGCATAAACGGGCTGCGCGAACCGCTTTGGTGCTTTTTTTTAGCCTTCAGGTCTGCCAACTCCATGGAAAATCTGCAAAGCGCTGTGGACAGTCTGGTCCATAGCTCCAATACGTTGTTCATTCTTATCGGTGCAGTCATGGTTCTGGCCATGCACGCCGGTTTCGCCTTTCTTGAAGTCGGCACGGTTCGACAAAAGAACCAGGTCAACGCCTTGTCGAAGATCCTCAGCGACTTCGCGATTTCGACCCTGGCCTACTTCTTTATAGGCTATTGGATTTCCTACGGGGTCACCTTCATGCAACCGGCGGCGGTGATCAATGCCGATCACGGCTACGGGCTGGTGAAATTTTTCTTTCTGCTGACCTTTGCTGCGGCGATTCCCGCGATCATTTCCGGAGGCATTGCCGAGCGCGCCAGGTTCGTCCCGCAGTTGTGTGCGACGGCGCTGATCGTCGCGTTCATTTATCCGTTCTTTGAAGGCATGATCTGGAACGGCAACTTCGGGCTGCAAGCCTGGTTGCTGGAGCGTTTTGGCGCCAGCTTCCACGACTTCGCGGGCTCCGTCGTGGTGCATGCCATGGGTGGATGGCTGGCGCTCGCGGCGGTGTTGTTGCTCGGGCCAAGGCAAGGGCGCTATCGCGAAGGGCGACTGGTGGCCTTTGCACCGTCGAGCATTCCCTTCCTGGCATTGGGTTCGTGGATCCTGATCGTCGGCTGGTTCGGCTTCAACGTCATGAGCGCACAAACGCTGCAAGGCGTCAGCGGATTGGTGGCGGTGAATTCGCTGATGGCCATGGTCGGGGGAACCGTCGCGGCGTTGATTGTCGGGCGCAATGACCCGGGCTTTCTGCATAACGGCCCGCTGGCCGGGTTGGTGGCGATCTGCGCCGGTTCTGACCTGATGCACCCGGTGGGCGCGCTGATCACGGGTGTGATCGCCGGGACAATGTTTGTCTGGTGCTTCACCGCGGCTCAGGTCAAATGGCGCATCGACGATGTGCTGGGTGTCTGGCCGTTGCATGGTTTGTGCGGTGTCTGGGGCGGAATCGCCTGTGGCATCTTCGGCCAGAGCGCATTGGGTGGTTTGGGCGGGGTGAGCCTGATCAGCCAATTGATCGGCACGTCGCTGGGAGTGATCGTGGCGCTGCTCGGCGGTTTTGTGGTGTATGGCGTGATCAAGGCGTTGCATGGTCTGCGCCTGAGCCAGGAAGAGGAGTATTACGGCGCGGACTTGTCGGTGCACAAGATCGGCGCCGTGAGCCAGGACTGACTCACTTTTCTTCATCGTCGCTCCCGGGATAAAAACCGTGCAGCAGACGATAGCGGTCATGCCGTATCTGGTCGGCCCGCTCCTGTACCTGATGCGCGGGTAAACCCAGCATGATCAGTGCGTGGGAGGCAAGCATCAGGCTCGACTCCAGCAGTTCCGGAACGACTTCGCTGGCGCCGGCCGCTTTCAACTCGGCCAGTTGGCTGTCGTCCCGGGTGCGTACCAGAATCGGAACGGTTGAGTTCAATCGGCGCGCCTCCTGGAGAATCAGTAGCGCGATGTCGGTCTGGTCGACCGCAATCACCAGCAGCCTGGCGCGCGCCAGGCCTACCGCCAGCAGCAGTTCACCGCGCTGCGAGTCACCGTAATGCACACAGTTTTCACCGACGGCGGCTTCCTGGACACGCACCGGGTCGGTGTCCAGGGCAAGGTAAGGTTGCAGCGCATTGCGCAACGCGCGGCCGATCGACTGCCCCACGCGACCATAGCCACAGATCACGACGTGGTTGTGCAAATCGGCGTTGAGCGCGCTGATTTCTGCCAGTTTGACTTCTTCGTTGGGGTTGCGATGCAGGCGTGTCGCAAGGTAAGGCGCCGCGCGCAGCAGCAAAGGGGTGACCAGCATCGAGCAGAATGTCGCGGCAAGTAGAAGGCCTCCGAAGTCGGCTGGCATCATTTTGTTTTGCTGCATCAGTGCCATCAGCGCAAAGCAGAACTCGCCACCCTGAGCCAATGCCAGGCCGCTGCGCCAGGCGGTTTCGCCGTCGCTGCCGCGCCATTTGACCAACAACGCGACCACTGCGCCCTTGATCAGCAGTAACCCAAGCGTCAGGCCGAGGATCAGCAGGCCGTGGCTGGCAAACAGCTGCAAGTCGATCAGCATGCCGATGCTGACGAAAAACAACCCGAGCAGGATGTCGCGGAACGGGCGGATGTCAGCCTCGATCTGATGCCGATAGTGGCTTTCCCCCAGCAGCATGCCAGCGAGAAATGCACCCAGGGCAGGGGAGAGGCCGAGCAGGTGAGTCAGCCACGCTGTCAGCAAGACAATGACCAGCGCCAGCAGCACGAACAGCTCCGGGGAGCGGGCGGCGGCGACTTCATGGAACAGGCGGGGCAGCAACCAGCGACTGGCCAGCAGCAGACCGCCGAACAGCACCAGGGTCTTGCCCAGCGTTATCGGCAATGCCCAATACCAGACCTGATCGCTGTTGCCGGCGAACACCGGCACCAGGGTCAACAGCAGCACCGCCACCACATCCTGAAACAGCAGCACGGCGATGGCGTTCTGACCGTGGCTGCTGAAAATCTCACCGAGGCTGCCCAGCTCCTTGCTGACAATAGCGGTGGAAGACAGCGACAGGCCGGCTCCGAGTAACAGGGCAGGCGTCGTCGGCATGCCGAACAGGATCAGCAATGCCCCCATCAATAGCCCGGACACCAACACTTGCAGGCTGCCCAGGCCAAACACCACCCGACGCAGTGCGATCATTTTCGACAGGGAAAACTCCAGGCCAAGGGAGAACAGCAGGAACACCACCCCCAGTTCGGCAAGGTCTGGCAACTCTTCGCTTTCATTCACCCAGTTGAACGCCGTCGGCCCGATCATCAGCCCTACGCACAGATAGCCCAGCACCGGAGGCAAACGCAGGCGCTGGAACAGTGCAATCACCACCAGGGAGGAGGCGAGGATGATCAAGAGGTTGGCGAACACTAAACACTCCGGTGATGGGGGGGACTACTCAAGCGTAGAGGCAAAATGGCTGTGAGCATCGCGTAAATGAGATTGGGCATGAATGATTTGAGTCAGGGATTTACCGAAATCTTTTGAAATTGGCCGCTGTCCAGACGTCTGGGGGTGTTGGCTCGACTGCGGTTGCTGACGGGCCTAGAATGAGCGCCTAACTTGTCTGGTCTTGTTGTCATGCCTCCTGAATGTCAGCTTTTCGGCACCCTTGGTTGCCATCTCTGTGAAATCGCTGAAGCCATGCTGATCGATTTTGTCGAGTACGGTTTGTTGGTTGAACTGGTCGATATTGCAGAAAACGAAGACTGGGTCGAGAAATACGGTTTACGTATTCCGGTACTGAAGCGTTTTGATAACGGCGCAGAGCTTGATTGGCCATTCGATGCCGATCAGGTTGCAGCGTTCTTGCGCTAATCCCCGGCGCTGTCGGCATCGCCCCCGCCCGTCGCGCTCCACGTTTCATGCATTGGCGAAAGGCTGATTATTGAGTTACTGTATGTCTGTACAGTTATTCTGATCGCCTGCCGTGCTTTTCCCTGTTTCGGGTTTGGGCAAGCGATCCCGGAAGTCAGAGGGATGAGCCTTGGTCAATGTCGAACAATTGAAAAACAGCGTGAACCGGATGTCGGCCGATGTTGTGCGTGAGGCGGTCCTCGAATTGCGCCTGGATGGTTTGGTCCTGGAAGGAAAAACACCCTTCAACAAACTGCACTTCAATACCTGTTTTGCCGAAATCGAAGCGTTGTTCCAACGCGGGGGTTATCACCGGCAGCTGGATGTCGTGGGTTATCAGGGGTTGTTGTATGCGCTTTATGATCCAGGTCGCTGGGAAGCGGTCGATGTGTTGCGCTGGCTGAAAGAGTTCACCGAGGCGGCGGCGCGCACGCAGATACCGGCGGCTTGAGGATTCTTTTCTAGGTCCGCTCCGGCCACTGTTGGATAATGCCTCCCTGTATTGAGGGTCTGAGCGTTCGAATGTCCACTTCATCTTTTTCTGCTGCACACAACCAGGCCAGCACGCTCTACTTGCCGCCGGGTCCGTGGCAGACCGTGCTCGATTGCCTGTGCGAACACTTCAGTGCTATCGGTCGTGAACAATGGCTGGACAGAATTGCTCGCGGTCGCGTGCTTGACGGGCACGGTCATCCGATTGCTCTTGATTTGCGTTACAAGGAAGGCCTGCGAATTCATTACTTTCGTGAGGTGCCGGACGAAAAACCGATCCCGGTGGTCGAGTCGATCCTGTACGCCGACGAACACCTGGTGGTAGCGGACAAGCCGCATTTTCTGCCAGTGACGCCTGCTGGCGAATACGTGGAGCAGACATTGTTGCGACGGTTGATCCGTCGACTGGATAACCCGCATCTGGTGCCTTTGCATCGCATCGACCGGCATACGGCGGGACTGGTGTTGTTTTCAGCAAACCCGGAGAGTCGCTCGGCTTACCAGTCATTGTTTCCTACACGGAATATCGAAAAACGCTACGAAGCAATCGCCCAAGCATTGCCTGAGCTGACTTTTCCATTGGTTCATAAGAGTCGGCTGGTCGATGGCGAACCGTTCTTTCGCATGCAGGAAGGTCCGGGCGTCAGCAACACCGAGACTGCAGTCGAGGTCCGTGAGAAGAACGGCGATCTCTGGCGGTATGGACTTTACCCGGTGACCGGTAAAAAACATCAGTTGCGGGTGCATATGACCGCGTTGGGCGCCAGTATCTGCAACGACCCGTTCTACCCGCAGGTGCTCAAGGATGTTGAGGATGACTATGCCAATCCCTTGAAACTCCTGGCTCAGGGGCTGCGGTTTGTCGACCCGGTTACTGGCCAGCATCGTGAATTCGAGAGCACCATCACCCTGCAATGGTGATCACAATGCTTCAGGCACGAAAAAGCCCGCGATAAGCGGGCTTTTCTGTATCCGGTGGTGCCGTAAAGATTACAACTCTTTAACGGTACGAACCTGATCCTTGTTGATGCGGGTTTGCTTGCCGTCCAGCTGTTCGAACTCGTAGAAACCCGATTCGTCGTCGTATTTTGGTGCGTCGACGGCCTGGATTTCGCGACCGTCATTCAAGGTGATCACTGTAGGCGAGGCGCAACCGGCGAGGGTCGCGAGGCCCAGTGCGAGCATGAAAGTGGCGAGGGTCCGTTGAGTCATGAGTGTGTCTCCGAAAATGAATTCTTTTGGTAACTGAGCTTGAGACGTATACAACGCGCGCAAGTTCCTTCTCGTGTCAGTCTGCCACAGTGTTGTGTGCACTTAATAGCTCTGGCGTGTTGAGGTTGGCCAGGCGAGGGTCGTTGTCGGGGCATTGCAGGGCGGTAGCGCCAATTTTGCGCATGAGGCGACCCGGGCTGCGTTCGCCGTCGTTCCAGGCACTTTCGAACGCTGCCGAGAGTGCCGTGGGGATAATGCACAGCAGCGGTTCCCAGTGTTCGTTGTGGCGCAGCATCAGCGGTTTGTCCGGATGTTGGCGGGCGGTGTCGCGCATGCTGTAGAGCAGGGCCGCGTCAATGCGCGGCACATCGCACGGCAACACCATCAGATAGGGATGGCGTGCGGCCTTGAGGCCAGCGCGAATGCCGGCCATGGGTCCCGGGAAGTCGCCTTCGTCGTCATGGACCAGTTGATCAGCGTAAGGTGCGTATTTTTCCAGGTTCCTGTTGCAGGAGATGATCAGGTCGTCGCTCATCGCGCGGGTCTTGCGATGCAGGTGCGCAATCAGCGGCTCGCCATGCCATTCCAGCAAACCCTTGTCCTGACCGCCCATGCGTTGGCCTCGGCCACCTGCCAGGAGCAGAACGGAGCAGGGCGGCAAATGTGTATTCGAGGTCATGGCAAGTCTCCATGGGGGCGGCGAAAAAACGGGGCGCTGTGATATAACACCGGGCTGTTTATCCTACAACTGGACGAGCCTATGAAAGCCAAGGCTGATGTACCTTTCGCGCCGCTCAACATCGCGGTGTTGACTGTCAGCGATACCCGCACCCTGGAAACCGATACGTCAGGACAGGTCTTCGTCGACCGCTTGAGCGATGCCGGCCATTACTTGGCCGCTCGGGTTTTGCTTAAAGATGACCTCTACAAAATTCGCGCGCAAGTCGCCACCTGGATTGCCGATGATGTCGTGCAGGTGGTCTTGATTACCGGCGGTACCGGGTTCACGGGGCGCGACAGCACGCCGGAAGCGGTGAGTTGCCTGCTGGACAAGCAGGTCGATGGTTTTGGAGAGCTGTTCCGGCAGATTTCGGTCGCGGACATCGGCACTTCGACTGTCCAGTCCCGAGCCTTGGCGGGTTTGGCCAATGGCACGCTGGTCTGCTGTTTGCCGGGATCGACCAACGCTGTGCGCACTGGCTGGGATGGCATCCTCGCCGAACAGCTGGATTCGCGGCACCGTCCCTGCAATTTTGTCGCTCATCTGAAACAGGCCGATCCTTGTGAATCCCGTGGGTAAGCCCGGCAAAACCGGCAGCCTGATGGCTGTCGAGGTGGCATTGGCGCGTTTGCTGGAAATGGCTGAGTCATCAAGGATACGTGAGCGTGAGCGCTTGCCGTTGGCGCAGGTTCAAGGTCGCATACTGGCCGACGACCTGGTCTCGACACTTGATCTGCCGCCCTGGCCGAACAGTGCGATGGATGGCTATGCCTTGCGCATCGCTGACTGGGCGGGAGAACCGTTGGTGGTCAGTCAGAAGATTTTTGCTGGCCAGGCCCCTGAAACGTTGAGGCCAGGTACGTGCGCCCGGATCTTTACCGGCGCGCCTGTGCCGGCAGGGGCCGATTGCGTCGAGATGCAGGAGAACGCCGAGGTCCAGGCGGATGAGCGTGTCCGTTTTATCGAGACAATGACCCCGGGTCAGAATATCCGGCCACAAGGCCAGGAAACCACCGTTGGTGAGCTTGTTTTGCCGGCGGGCACGCGCCTCGGGCCTATCGAGCAAGGCCTGTCCGCGTCGCTGGGATGTGCTGAGCTGGACGTGGTGCGCAAGGTTCGTGTTGCCGTCCTGTCCACAGGGGATGAATTGATAGAGCCGGGCCAGCCCCTCGGGCCGGGACAGATTTACAACAGTAATCGCGTGCTGCTGTGCAGTTGGTTGCAGCGCTTGGGCTGTGAGGTGATCGATGCCGGTATTCTTCCTGATGATTTAGCGACCACGCGTGCCCGCCTTGGCGAGTTGAAGGATGTCGACCTGATCCTTTCTACCGGCGGTGTTTCTGTAGGGGAGGCCGATTTTCTGGGCATCGCCTTGCGCGAAGAGGGTGAGTTGACCCTGTGGAAACTTGCCATCAAACCAGGCAAACCGCTGACGTTCGGTCATTTTCGCGGCGTGCCTGTGATTGGTTTACCCGGCAACCCTGCGTCGACACTGGTTACGTTTGCCTTGTTGGCCAGGCCCTATCTCTTGCGCCGCCAAGGTGTAAAAGAGGTTGAACCGTTGAAGTTTCAGGTGCCGGCAGGGTTCGACTGGCCCAAGGCTGGCAATCGCCGAGAGTATTTGCGTGGGCGCCTGGAGAATGGTCGGGCAATCATCTACAAAAACCAGAGCTCTGGGGTGCTTCGCAGTGCCGCCTGGGCTGATGGCCTGGTTGAAGTGCTGGAAGACCGTACGTTGATCGAAGGCGATTACGTGAACTTCATTCCGCTGAGCGAAGTCCTGGGCTGATCCTGGCCAAAGTCTTGCCACACAAGCCCGGTTGATCGCGCCGGGACTTGCGAGCAGGGCTAGCGTTTAACGTGCCAGAAGTGACACGACCTGATCGAAGCGGCTGTTGGCGACCCAGCCCAGCAGCCCCAGGACAACGGCTGTTCCCCCCGCAGAATAGGCCAGCCTGTGTTTGATGGCTTTAACATCACCACGGACCTCTTCCATGTCTCTTCGGATGTATTTGAGGTGTGTCTCGAGTTCAATGACGCGAGGTTCCATATCAACTCCTCCGGCGGGCTTTGCGCTGTTATTGATTTCAGCCTGATGATTGGCGCGACTTTCTGGCAATGGTGCGACCTGACTGATGGGTAACCTGATGTCATGACTTTGCATGGACTAAAACGCTCCTTGCTTTAAAGCCCTTTGGTTGGCCGCCAATAATGTTGCTTGCGCTTTGTGCGGCCCTTGAAGAGGGTCTACTCATTGCTTGCACATCCCTGTGTATTTAATGTTGATGACTGATAACGCGGACACCAAGGTGTACCAATCGCCAAGGTTGGTCAATTGAGCCGATTCCTCACATCCTGTAAGAAAATATCCCCCCCTGTAGGACCGTAAGGCTGCGCGCGTCAAAAAAATTCAATTCCTTGCAACTTTTGTAGGGGGTGGCAAGGTCAACATCTCTCATATGGATTCCAATCATGGGAGCGACAACAATGAGTGAGCGCAAGGCGCTGTTGATTCTGCACGGCAAGCAGGCACTCAACGAGGAGGTCCGTGCGGCCGTCGACGTTAAGCGCCAGCAGGGCTGGGAGTTGGCTGTCCGGCTAACCTGGGAGGCGGGTGATGCGCAGCGGTTGGTAGAAGAAGCGCTGAGCGCGGGCTATACGCAACTGATCGCCGGCGGCGGTGATGGCACCTTGCGTGATATCGCCGAGGCCATGGCAGCGCATTCAACGCAGGCCAGTCTGGTGCTGATGCCGCTGGGCACCGCGAACGATTTTGCTCGCGCCGCCGGTGTGCCCCTGGAACCCGATCTGGCGCTGGACCTTCTGGACGCTGCCCCGCAAGCGATCGATCTGGGGGAGGTTGGCGGTCAGGTCTTCCTGAATATGGCCACCGGCGGTTTTGGTAGCCAGGTCACGGCGAATACGTCGGAGGACTTGAAAAAAGTCCTTGGGGGCGCCGCCTATCTGTTCACCGGGTTATCGCGCTTCAGCGAGTTGCATGCCGCCTACGGCGAGTTGCAGGGGCCGGACTTCCATTGGAGCGGTCAACTATTGGCATTGGGGATCGGTAATGGCCGACAGGCTGGCGGCGGTCATGTGCTGTGCCCGGAGGCGCTGGCTGACGATGGTCTGCTGGATATCAGCATTTTGCCTGCGCCGCAGGAACTGCTCGGTACGTTGAAAACGTTGCTGGCCGATGGCTTTGGCATCGACAACATGTTTGTGCGAGCTCGTCTGCCATGGGTCGAAATCAAGGTCTCGGAAGGCCTCTACATCAATCTGGATGGCGAACCCATCGAGGGCGAGAGCCTGCGATTCTCGGCACGTCCAGCGGCATTGCGCGTGCATCTGCCGCAGAACTCGCCGCTGCTGAGTGCTTCGAGTACGACTAGTCGTCCAGGCTGATGATTTGCTCGCGCACGGCAAACAGTACCAGGCCGGCCACGTCATAGATCTGCAGGCGCTTCATGATCTGCGAGCGGTGGGTCTCGACGGTTTTGATACTGAGGCCCAGGCCATTGGCGATTTCCCGGGTGGATTTGCCACGAACAATCAGTCGCAGGATTTCCAGCTGACGGGCCGTCAGATTGTGCGAATCCGCAGGCTGGGGCTGATGTTTCTGGTTGCGGATCAGCGCCTGGTTGATGACGGTGTGGGCAATGGCCGGGCTCAGGTAGCGTTCGTTATTGCGCAAGGCATCCAGGGCATGTTCCAGCTCGGTGGCCGTGGTGTCTTTGAGCAAATAGCCATGAGCACCGGACTCAAGCGCCTGCATGATGAGGGCGGGGTCGGTGTGCATCGACAGGATCAGCACCTTGCTGTGCGGGCGTACCCGCTTGAGTCGTTGCAAGGCTTCGAGGCCGCCGGTCTCTTTCATGGAGATATCCAGAAGAACGATGTCAGGCGACAGCTTCTCGACCATCTCGAGTAACTGCGAGCCGTCATTGGCCTCACCAATAACCGCGTAGCCGGGAATATCCAGCACCAGAGCGCGCACGCCTGCCCTGATAAGCGAGTGGTCATCCACCAGAAGTAAGTTACAAGTCAATGCATAACCTTATTCGTACTGGCCCGTTCGAGCGCACGGGGCGCCCAGGGAAAGAGTGCTTCGATTTGAGTGCCTTTGCCCGGCTCGCTGGTCACCGCCAAAGTACCGCCCAATTGATCGATCCGTTCCACCATTCCGGCCATCCCGCGCTGTCCCTCTCGACCGGGATCTGCTGCTGGCGCGAACCCCAGCCCATCATCACTGATCAACAGCGCCAGGCCCTGGGGCATGCGTTGCAGGCGGATCAACAGGTTTTTCGCTTCGGCGTGACGCAGAATATTGGTCACCGCTTCCTGGGTTATCCGAAAAGCGGCCACCGCCATTTCCTCGGGTATGCCAGTCAAGCGTTGATGGCATTCCAGGCTCCAGTGCATCGATGTATTGGCCAGGGTCTTGAGCAGATGCGCACGCAAACTGGCTTCCAGCCCGAGGCTGGCCAACTGCCTGGGATTGAGAATGGCCGAGACATCACGAACCTTTGCCAGGGTTTCGTCCAGTGTGTCGCAGAGCACCGAGTACTGGCCCTGCATGTCTTCAGGCATCCGGCGTTTGAGCCATTCACTTTGAAGTTTTGCAGCTGTCAGCAACTGGCCGATGTCGTCGTGCAGTTCACGGCTTAGCCGATGACGTTCGTTTTCCTGTACTTCCAGCAGACGGTCGGCCAGCTCTTGCGGCTGAAATTTTATCGACTTGCGCGACAGGAAATGTTGCGCCCAGACACAGGCAAGCGCCGCAATATTGAGTATCAGCAGGCCCAACGGCAGTGGAACAGACAGGCTGAAGACCAGCAGGCTGCCAAGTGCCGAGCCGGTGCACAGCAAAAGCGTGAACCGCCGCGCGTTTTTTTGGGAGGGTGGCCATAGGGTGATTGACTTGAGACTGGCGTACATAGCGGATGGAGCCAATGGATGTTCGCTGCGGGCAGACCGGCCATCGTGGTTGACGGGTCTCTGTCTGAAAATCTGTAGTGACTCGTCGCAAGCAGTGCAGTCCAGGGTTGAAACTACAGCCTTTAACTTATCGGGCTACTCTCATCTGGAATCACTTTGCCATTAATTGGCGTCAACTAATGGTCGGCATAATACCACTTAAGATACCGTCGGTCGCGCCTGCTATATATGTCTATTCGGTCAGGAATTAAAAGTTCTGGACGATAGTTCCACAATGGAAAAAGTTTTACGAAGGAGGGGTGGTTATTTGTATCGAACTGTCGTTGACAGATATGAAATATTCAATTGCGACATGAGCGCACTCAAGTTAATGAGCGGCATCATGGCAATAAGAATACGCAGCACCGCATTGTTATTTGGCTAATTAAGCCTGCCGCTCCGAATAGGTAACGAGCGTGAACGGTTTGGAATTAACCGGTAATTGAAAATGGCTTTGCCCTACCTGAAAAGCAAAAGCTTCGATCAGGGAAGTCTGTTCACTGTCATCCAGACTGAGTTGGCCGGTGGTTTGATCGATGAGTTCGAGTTGCCAGGCCATCAGCGTGAAGCAGTCCTTCAGCGCACCCAGGGCCTGGTCGTGCAGTTCCATGTGGCTTTGGGCGTGGTTCAACAGGCCATGGATGTGCAGCGAAAATTCGGATACCGCTTCCAGTGCCAGAGCATCGGCCTTGCTGGCCAATTTGAGGAGGCTGCTGAGCATGCAATCGATTGCGTCCTTGTCATTGCTGATCAACTGCAGATGGCTAAGGCACTCCTCCGATTTGGCCAAGAGTGTTTCAGCCTCGACGAGAAACTCCGGAAAGCGCTGAGCCCACTGTTTAGGGTCGTTCGGCATGCTTATCTCCACAACGTCATGTCAAATGAGGGAATGTCGTGTGTGTCGACGAAGATGTCCTGCGACCCGATGCTGCCGTGCCGGCATGAGATCGCGCTCCGGCAGGCCTGGGTGCAGGCTGGGGAACTCGAGAGGGTGGATGGCCACTTACCTGCGATCGCACACAAAAGCCTGACTCCGTTCATGCAATGAGAATGGCGTCACATTAATGGCTATTGGATATTGCGAATATCAGGTTGGGCCTGATTGTTACTAGGGGAATCCCTTACACAGGGGAACCTAACGTGCAAACCGAGGTCGCGCCGCAGGGGATGAAGCAGATGAAATCACTGCGCCAGTAAAGCATGATGTTAATGTGACATCAATGCCCGATCGTGGCATTTTGTCTCAGGGTCAAGATCTGGCAAAAACAGCCGATAACCCTCTTTAGTGAATTCATCAGTACAAGCCCAGGAGTCATTAATGGCCGGCATTCTCGACACGGTAGACCAACGCACGCAACTGGTGGGTGAGAATCGCCTGGAAATTCTCATGTTCCGGCTGGCCGGTCGGCAATTGTTCGCGATCAACGTCTTTAAAGTGCAGGAAGTGTTGCAACTGCCGAAGCTGACCCTGATGCCCCAGCGCCATCCGTTTGTCTGCGGCGTGGTCAACCTGCGTGGGCAGACGTTGCCGGTGATTGACCTGTCCCAGGCCATCGGCATGCGTCCGCTGATACCGAGCCCTACCAGTACGATCATCGTTACCGAGTACAACCGTTCGGTGCAGGCATTCCTGGTGGGCGGCGTGGACCGCATCGTCAACATGAACTGGGAAGCCATTCTGCCGCCGCCCACCAGCGCCGGCCGCCAGCATTACCTGACGGCCATCAGCAAGGTCGACGATCAGTTGGTGGAAATCATCGACGTCGAAAAAGTCCTGGCCGAAATCGTGCCTTACAACGCCAAGGTCTCGCGCGAGAAACTCGACGACCCGGTGCTGGAACGCGCCCGTGGTCGTGAAGTGCTGCTGGTGGACGACTCCAACGTCGCCCTGTCGCAATTGCGCGACACCCTGGGCCAGTTGGGCGTGAAGATGCACATCGCCAGCGACGGTTTGAAAGCGCTGAACATGCTCAAGGCCTGGGCCGATACGGGCGTGTCGATGACCGACAAACTGCTGATGGTATTTACCGACGCGGAAATGCCGGAAATGGACGGCTATCGCCTGACCACCGAAATCCGTAACGACCCGCGTCTGCGTGGCCTGTACGTGGTGCTGCATACGTCGCTGTCGGGTAGCTTCAACGACTCGATGGTCAAGAAGGTCGGCTGCGACAACTTTCTCTCCAAGTTCCAGCCGGACAAACTCGTCGACGTGGTGCGTCAACGCCTGATGCTCGACGAAGTGCCAGCCTGATCTGGACCTGAGCAATCAACTTGTGGGAGCGAGCTTGCTCGCGATAGCGGTGTCGCATTCAGCACTAATGTTGACTGTTCCGTCGTTATCGCGAGCAAGCTCGCTCCCACAGGTTTTTTCAGCCTTTGATTCGGCGATCAAGCTCGTATAGGGTGACGTTTTTTGCCCACCAGGGAGCTGGCCATGTTGCGTCTGAGCGCGCTTTACCGTTATCCGTTGAAATCCGGCAAGGGCGAGACCCTGCAACAGGTCAGCCTCGACAAGCTGGGACTGGACGGTGATCGACGCTGGATGCTCGTGGACGAGGCCAGTGGGCGCTTCCTGACCCAGCGCGCGGTGGGGCAGATGAGTCAGCTGTCGGCGCTGTGGAATGCCGACGGTGGCCTGACCCTCAGTGCTCCAGGTCGCTCCGCGATCGACATTGCCTTGCCGGCCAGCGACGCTGAACTGCGCGGCGTGACGATCTTCAAAGACAGTCTGCGCGTGCCCGATGCCGGTGATGAGGCCGGTGCCTGGGTCAGTGAGTTCATCGGAAAGCCGACGCGACTGGTACAAATTCCTCTGAATCGCGCGCGCACCACTCAAGCGGGCTACGGCAAAGACGACGATCAGGTGGCCTTCGCCGATGGTTTCCCGCTGTTGCTGATAGGGCAGGCGTCCCTGGAAGACTTGTCACAAAAGGTCGGGCGCCCGCTGGAAATGCTGCGCTTTCGACCAAACCTGGTAATCGAGGGCAGCGAGGCGTATGCCGAAGACAGCTGGAAGCGCATTCGCATCGGCGATGTCGAGTTCCGCGTGGTCAAGTCCTGTTCGCGCTGCATCCTGACCACCATCGACCCGCAAACCGGTCAGCGCAGCGATGATCGCGAACCTCTGGCCACGTTGCAGAAGTACCGTTCCGAGGCCGACGGCGCGATGTTCGGGCAGAATTTGGTCAACGACAGCAACGGCCAACTTGAAGTCGGTATGCCGGTGACGATCCTGGAATAAACAGACTGAATGAAAATGCCCGCGTCCCAAAAGGACGCGGGCATTTTTTTTCGCTGTGAAAACCCGGGGTTTTAGCCGCGGTATTCGCACAGGTAAGCAGTGTCGACGGCCACTTTCAGCTGGAACTTGCTGTTGGCCGGTACGTTGAACTGGCTACCGGCGGCGAAGGTTTCCCAGTCGCTGCTGTCAGGCAGTTTGACGGTCAGAGCGCCGGTCACCACGTGCATGATTTCGCGCTGGCTGGTGCCGAATTCGTATTCGCCCGGAGCCATGACGCCAATGGTCGCAGGACCTTCAGCGGTGCCAAAGGCGATCGACTTGACGGTGCCGTCGAAGTACTCGTTGACTTTAAACATGGGCGATTCCTCGAAAAGGGCTAAAAAGGGCTGGCCAGTATGCACAAGGCCTCGAATGCCGTCACCTCTCCACGGGGAAAACCTGTGGCAACAAACGCGCCGTATTGCGCGCATCCTCCAGCGCTCGATGCTGTTGGCCATTGAACTGCATGCCCACCAGTTGCAGGGCCCCATTGAGTCCCAGCGGGCGCTCCAGGCGTAGGGCCTTGGCAAAGCGCTGTTTGAGATTCATGTGCGGGACGCGGCCAAGAACGCTGTCCAATTGCAGTCGCTGCCATTCCTGAAGCAGTTGCTTGCGATCGTAATCGCCCCAACTGGCCCAGCCCTCCAGAACTGATTGATGCTGACCAAGCCATTGCTCGAATGACGGCCAGACCTCGCTCAGCGTTTGTGCTGCATCGACGTTAGCCTGAGTGATGTGCGTGAGTTCCCGGCAAAACGGCGTCAGCAACGGCCGCCGCAATGGCCGCACGAAGCACTGGAAATAATCCACTTCGCGACCTTTTCGGTCCACCAGAGTGGCACCGATTTCGATGATTTCCATTTCCGTTACTGGCCAGCCACCGTCATCGGTGGTGGCTTCCAGATCGATCACCAGCCAGTGAGGCATCGCAGGGTTCCTGGTATCCGCGTCCTGATAGGGCTTGAGCGTAGCCAAAGCCGACGGATCCGCCTAGCGGCTTATTCGACCTCCAACAAAATCTGACGATTTTTCACCTGATCGCCGACCCGGACCTGTAAGCGTTTAAGCACCCCGTCGATGCCTGATTTGAGCGGGTGTTCCATTTTCATCGCTTCGAGCACCACCAGCAGCTGACCTTTACTGACCGGGCTGCCCTCGCTGACCAGTACGTCGACGATCGCCCCGTCCATGGGCGCCTTGAGGGTGCCGGAGCTGACGCTGGCCTGGCTGCTGACCAACGTTTGGGTGCGATCGACCAGTCGCAGGCTGCCGGGGCGGGTGAACAGCCAGAGTTGCCCGGCCGCGAGGCTGTAGGCATGGCGTTGGCGGATGCCGTCAATCATCAGTGTTGCCCAGTGCCCGTCGCACTGGATGACCTTCAATTCGAGGGTTCGGTCGCCGACTTGCAAGCGGTAAGGCACGTCAGGCACTGCGTTCAGTTCCACCGGCCAGTCCTGATTCTCCATTCCGATTCGATAATGCAGGGGCACGCTGGCGTTGCTACGCCAGCCGGCCAGCGGCGCGGGATGAACGTGCGCCGAAGCGTGATAGAACAGCGCAGCTGCAATGGCCAGTTCTTCGGCGCTCGGTACTGATGGATGCAGGCAGGGATGGTCGGCAAAACAGTTCGGGATAAACCCGGTGCTGAATTCGCCGCTGATGAACTGCGGGTGTTGCAGCAGGCTGGCGAGCAAGCCCTGATTGCTTTGGACGCCCAGCAGCACGCTGTCCTGCACCGCCCGCAGCAGTTTGCGCCGGGCCTCTTCACGGGTCGCGCCATGGGCGATGATTTTGCCCAGCAGCGGATCGTAGAACGGACTGATGTCCTGACCTTCGATCAAGCCATGATCGATCCGCACACCGTTTTGCAATGCAAGCTCCCAAGCCTCTATTCGACCGGTTTGCGGCAAAAAGCCCTGAGCCGGATCTTCGGCGTACAAGCGCACTTCCATGGCATGCCCGTTGAGCTGCACCTCTTCCTGTCTCAACGGCAGCGGCAGGCCCTCGGCGACGTGCAGTTGCCAGGCCACCAGATCGAGGCCGGTGATTAACTCAGTCACCGGGTGTTCCACTTGCAGTCGCGTGTTCATCTCCAGAAAGTAGAACTGCCCGCGCGCATCCAGCAGGAATTCCACGGTGCCGGCGCCCACGTAATTCACCGCGCGTCCGGCCTTGAGCGCCGCTTCGCCCATGGCCTGACGCAACTCGGTGGTCATCACCGGGCAGGGGGCTTCTTCGATGACTTTCTGGTGGCGACGCTGGATCGAACAGTCGCGTTCGCCGAGGTAGATCAGGTTGCCGTGCTGGTCGCCGAACACCTGGACCTCGACGTGGCGCGGATCAATCAGCGCTTGTTCGAGGATCAGTTCGTCGCTGCCAAACCCGTGCAGGGCTTCGGAGCGCGCGGTTCGCAGCTGTTCCAGCAAGTCGTCGGCGCTGTGCACCAGGCGCATGCCGCGTCCGCCACCGCCGGCGCTGGCCTTGATCATCAGCGGGTAGCCGATGCGCTCGGCTTCGCGGCTCAGGGTCGCGTCGTCCTGTTCGGTGCCTTGATAGCCTTTGATGCATGGCACGCCGGCAGCGAGCATGGCGAGTTTCGACAGTCGCTTGCTGCCCATCAACTCGATCGCTTCGGGGCTCGGGCCGATGAAGGTGATGCCGGCGTGTTGGCAGGCGAGGGCGAACTCGGCGTTTTCCGAGAGGAAGCCGTAGCCAGGATGAATCGCGTCGGCACCGCTGCGCCGGGCGGCGTCGATGATCGCCGGGATGTTCAGGTAGGACTGCTGCACCGGGGCCGGGCCGATGTTCACGGCTTCATCGGCCATCTGGACGTGCAGGGCGTCGGCGTCGGAATCGCTGAATACGGCAACGGTGCGGTAGCCCAGGGCGTGGGCAGTGCGCTGGATGCGGCAGGCGATTTCACCGCGGTTGGCGATCAGGATTTTGCTGAGTCCGGGCATGGGTTGTTCCCTTAAGTTGTGCGACGATTCGACTTGCCAGCGATGCTTTTAGAGGGCCCACCCCGGTTTACGCTTTTGCACGAAAGCCATCGTCCCCTCGATCCCTTCAGCCCCGGTCACCGCTTCGCTGAACCACTCGGCCGCCTCATCCAGCAAGGCGTCCGACGGCTGTCCCGCACTCGCCAGCAACAGCTTTTTGGTCGTGGCATTCGCCCCCGGCGCGCAGCACAACACATGGGCGAGAATTTCATCGAGGCGCTCGGCCAAGGCTTGCGCGTCATGCTCGACAAAGTGCACCAACCCCATGCGCCGCGCCTGGGTGCCATCGAAACGCGCCGCCGTCAGCGCCAGCCGGCGCGCCTGGGTCAGGCCGATGCGCTGGACCACGAACGGCGCGATCTGCGCGGGCAGCAGGCCGAGGCTGGTTTCCGGCAGACCGAACTGCGCATTGTGATCGGCCAGGGCAACATCGCTGACGCAGGTGAGCCCCAAGCCACCGCCGAGCACCGCGCCTTGCAGCACCGTGATCACCACTTGCGGCGTGTGCTGGACCTCTTGCAGCAGCGCGCCGAACGCTCGGTTCAAATCGCGATAGGCCTGGGAGCCTTGAGCCCGGGCATTGGCCATGTCCTTAATGTCGCCGCCGGCACAAAAATGCCCGCCGGCACCGCCGATCACCAATGCCCGAACGGCCCGATCATCACGCACTGCTGCCAGCACCGCGCGCAGTTCGGCGACCATTTGCAAGCTCATGGCATTGCGACTTTCCGGGCGATTGAGGGTGATGTGCAGCACGCCGTTATGCGATTCCAACAACAAGGTTTGGCAAACCGGCAGAGCACTCATTTCTTTTTCCCCGGCAGGATGCCCATGAGTTTGCAGATGATCCCCAGCATGATTTCGTCGGCACCGCCGCCGATCGACACCAGCCGAACGTCACGGTAAGCGCGGGCCACCGGGTTATCCCACATGAAGCCCATGCCGCCCCAATATTGCAGGCAGCTGTCGCTGACTTCGCGGCCCAGGCGTCCGGCCTTGAGTTTGGCCATCGACGCCAGGCGCGTGACGTCCTGACCTTTGATGTATTGCTCGGTGGCCTGATAGACCAGCGCCCGCAAGCATTCGATTTCGGTTTGCAGTTCGGCCAGGCGGAAGTGGATGACCTGATTGTCGATCAGCGCACTGCCAAAGGTTTTGCGTTCCTTGCAGTACTCGATGGTGCTGTCGACGCAGTATTCCAGGCCCTTGATCATGTTCGCCGCGCCGAACAAACGTTCTTCCTGAAATTGCAGCATCTGCATCATGAAGCCCGCGCCTTCATGGCCGATGCGGTTGCGTTGCGGTACGCGCACGTTGTCGAAAAACACCTGGGCGGTTTCCGAACTGCGCATGCCGAGTTTGTCCAGATGCGAACTGAGGCTGATGCCCGGGGTGTTCATCGGCACCATGATCAGCGACTTGTTGATGTGCGGTTTATCGTCAGAGGTGTTGGCCAGCAGGCAGATGAAATCGGCGCTCGGCGAGTTGGTGATCCACATTTTGCTGCCGTTGATCACGTAGTCGTCGCCGTCCTTGCGGGCGGTGGTTTTCAAACCGGCCACGTCGGAACCTGCGCCGACTTCGGAGACGCCGATGCAGCCGACCTGTTCGCCGGTAATCGCCGGACGCAGGAATTCCTCGCGCAATTCATCGGATCCGAAGCGGGCGAGGGCGGGCGTGCACATGTCGGTCTGCACGCCGATGGACATCGGGATTCCGCCGCAGTGAATTGTGCCGAACTCTTCGGCGGCGACGATCGAATAGCTGTAGTCCAGGCCCATGCCGCCAAACTGTTCCGGTTTGGAAATCCCCAGCAGGCCGAGGTCGCCGGCCTTGCGGAAGATCTCGTGGATCGGGAAGCGTCCGGCCTTTTCCCATTCCTCGACGTGAGGATTGATCTCGTGCTCGACGAATTGGCGGACCGTGCGACGCAGTGCTTCGTGTTCCTGGGTGAAGATCATTTTTATTGTTCTCCTGACGGACCCGATCGTTCCCACGCTCTGCGTGGTAACGCCTCTTTGGACGCTCTGCGTCCGCTTTTGGGACGCGGAGCGTCCCGGGCTGCATTCCCACGCAGAGCGTGGGAACGATCAATCAAAATCTCGCGACGCCAAAACTGTTGGTTTGCAGTGGCCGCACGTCGGCCTCGTGACAGATGTCCAGCAAGTAGCCGAGCAAGGTCCGGGTATCCCGGGGGTCGATCAGCCCGTCGTCCCACAGGCTGGCGCTGCCATACAGCGCGGTGGACTGGCTGTCGAGTTTCTGCGCCGTGACCTGTTCCAGCATGTCGAGCATTTTCGGGTCGGGCACCAGGCCGTCCTTGAGTTGTTTGGCCTCGGTGACGATTCGCAAAACCTTGCCGGCCTGGGCTCCACCCATCACGGCGGTGCGGCTGTTGGGCCAGGCGAAGATGAAACGCGGGTCGAGGCCGCGGCCGCACATCGCGTAGTTGCCGGCACCATAGGAGCCGCCGACGACGATGGTCAGTTTGGGCACCCGGGCGTTGGCCACCGCTTGAATCATCTTCGCGCCGTGTTTGATCACGCCTTGCTGTTCCGATTCGGTGCCGACCATGAACCCGGTGGTGTTGTGGAAAAACAGCAGCGGTGTCCGGCTCTGGTCACACAGCTGAATGAATTGCGCCGCTTTGCTCGCGCCTTTGGGCGTGATCGGGCCATTGTTGCCGATGAATCCGCAGGCGCGGCCCTGAATGTGCAAGTGACCGCAAATGGTCTGCTGATCGAACTCACCCTTGAACTCGAGGAAGCTCGAACCGTCGGCAATCCGCGCAATGATCTCACGCACGTCGTAGGGCTTTTTCGGATCGTCCGGGATCAGTCCCAACAGCTCATCGATAGGGTAGAGGGGTTCTTTCCACTGCCGTTCGGGCAACCATTGCAACTGCTCGTTCCATGACAACAGGCTGACAATCTCGCGCACCTGGCGCACGCCATCGGCATCATTCTCGGCCAGGTATTCGGCGGTGCCGGCGGTTTGCGCGTGCATCTCGGCGCCGCCCAGTTCTTCATCGGTGGCGACTTCTCCGGTGGCGGCCTTGAGCAGCGGCGGGCCGGCCAGGAACAGCTTCGCCTTGCCGCGCACCACCACCACATAATCCGAGAGACCCGGCTGATAAGCCCCGCCCGCCGTGGCCGAGCCGTGGACCACGGTGATCTGCGGCAGCCCCATGGCCGACATCCGCGCCTGATTGGCAAAACTGCGCGCGCCTTCGACGAAAATCTCGGCTGCGTAATTGAGGTTCGCGCCGCCGCTCTCGGCGAGGGTGATCACCGGCAGTTTGTTCTCCATGGCGATCTGTTGCAGGCGCAGGGACTTTTTCAGTCCGCTGGGGGAAATGGTCCCGCCCTTGATCGCGCTGTTGTTCGCCACCACCAACACCCGCACGCCGGACACGTAGCCGATCCCGGCGATCAAACCGCCACCGGCCGAGCTGCCGTCTTTGTCGTCGTGCAGTTTGTAACCGGCCAGGCTCGCCAGTTCGAGGAACGGTGCGCCTGGGTCAAGCAGCAGGTTGAGGCGTTCACGGGGCAGCAACTGCCCGCGCTTGTCGAATTTGGGCTTGGCTTCGGCCGCCTTGTTCAGCAGGTTTTGTTCGAGCTGGCGGACCTGCTCGATGCCGACCAGCATCGCGCTGCGGTTCTGCGCGAACTGTTCACTGAACGGGTCGACTTGGGACTGGATCACCGGCATGGCTTATTCCTTGTCCTTGAGTACGTCGGGCAAATACGCTCGATGGAAGCCGTTGTACGACTCGCTGTTCTGCGCCTTGTGAATCGGCCATGCCCGACCGCCAAGGCTCGCCGCACCGTCGATGCGCAGCGTGCTGCCGCTGACGAACCCCGCCGCCGGGCTGAGCAGGAAAACAATCGCCGCGCTGACTTCGGATTCAGTGCCGATGCGCTTGAGCGGCACGTGTTCGCGCAAGGTTGGAATCACTGCTTTGAACGCACCTTCGTAGGTGTCCATGCCGCTCGATGCCACCCAGCCCGGTGCCACCGCGTTGACCCGCACCCCGGCATATCCCCATTCGAAGGCAGCGGTTTTTGTGAGGTTGTCCATACCGGAACGCGCGGCGCCCGAGTGGCCCATGCCGGGCATGCCGCCCCACATGTCAGCGAGCATGTTGACGATGGCGCCGCCGTGTTTGCTCATCGACTGATTGAACACTTCCCGGGCCATCAGGAAACCGCCCACCAGGTTGGTGCGCATCACGGTTTCGAAACCCTTCTGATTGATCGAGGCCAGCGGTGAAGGGTATTGGCCGCCGGCATTGTTGACCAGCCCGTGAATCGGACCGTGCTTGCGGATCAACTCGCTGACCAGGTGCTTGACCGCTTCTTCTTCACGGATATCGCAGGTGGCCCAATCCGCCTTGCCACCGTCCTCGGCAATCTCGGCGGCCACGCTTTTCAACTTGTCAGCCTTGCGCCCAACCAGCAGCACATGGGCACCGAGCGCCGCCAGCTCATGGGCGGTGCACCGGCCGATGCCGCTGCCGCCTCCGGTGACGATGATGTTTTGGCCTGCAAACAGATCGGCTTTGAAAATCGAATCGTACGCCATGGCGACAGTCCTCTAGTTGACCTGGTCGGCGATGCGCTGGGGCACCGGAATCTGGATATCCAGCAACTGCTGGGCGAAGGCTTTGCCTTGCGGATCGATTCGCAGGCTGGCCACGCCGCCGCCGCCGAGGGCGTTTTCCAGGAGAAAATTGAAGCTGTGAGTGCCGGGCAAATACCAACGCTCGACACGTCCGTGTACCGGGTCGAGGACGTGGCTCATCCAGTCGACCATCACCTCGGGCGTCAAGGCCTCGGCGATCCATGGCAGGTACTCGGGCTCACGGGCCATGACGCCAATGTTGCTGTGATTGCCCTTGTCGCCGGAGCGGGCCACGGCGAGTTTGATCAGGGGCACGCTGGCATCGGCGCGGCCTGTGGGTTGCGGCGGGTCGAACGGTACGGGCAAGTCATCCGGGTCGAGCACATCGACAGCGGGCAGGGCGCACGGATGGCGCTGGCCCTGTAGATCAATTTCCAGCGTGCAGGCGGTTTTGTCGATGAGGAACGAGAACAGCCGGATCAGCGGATACACCGTCGGCCGTCCGCCGACAATCCCGGTCAGCCCCGGCGCCATGCCGGTGGCGGCCTGGGCGATTTCCCGGGAGAACACGATCAATGCCTGTTTGCTCGGGTGACGCACCGCGAGTTTGATCACCACTTCACGGCTGTCCTGGCGTTGACCGTGAGGGCCGTAAGTGGCTTCGCTACCGAGCAGTTCGATGTTCACTTCGCTGAAGGGCGCCCAGCCGCGCAGGCTGAAGATGTCCGAGGTCTTGTTGATGATGGCTTCGCTGACTCGACGCGCCTTGTCGACCGCATCGATCCCGGCGATCAGGCAACTGGCGGTGCAGCGGAAACCGTCCGGATAAGTCGCGCTGACCTTGTACTGATCGGTCGGCGGCAAGCCTTTGGCGCCATGCACCTGAACCGCGTTTTTACCTTGTTGCACGAGTTTGACCTGGGTGAAATCGCAGACCACGTCAGGCAGCAGATAGGCTTGTGGATTGCCGATTTCATAGAGCATTTGTTCGCCGACGGTCAGTGGCGTGACCAGGCCGCCGGAACCCTCGGGCTTGCTGACGATGAACTGGCTGTCGGCGCTGACTTCGACGATGGGGAAGCCAATGTGTTCGTAATCGGGCACGTCGCGCCAATCGGTGAAATTGCCGCCTGTGCACTGGGCGCCACATTCGATGATGTGCCCGGCCAATGCGGCCTGGGCCAGTTTGTCGTAGTCATGCCAGGACCAGCCGAATTCATGCACCAGCGCGGCACTGACCACCGCGCTGTCGACCACGCGTCCGGTAATGACAATGTCGGCACCCAATCGAAGGGCTTCGACAATGCCCGGTGCGCCGAGGTAGGCATTGGTCGAGACGCACATCGGGGGCAAGGAAGCGCCGCTGAACATTTCATGGAGGCCGCTGCTGCTCAGCTTTTTGAACTGAGGTTGCAGGTCGTCGCCCAGCAGCACGGCGATCTTCAGCGCCACCCCGGCCTTGTCGCAGGCCGCTTGCAGGGCGGCGGCGCAGGCCTGTGGATTGACTCCACCGGCGTTGCTGATCACGCGGATTTTTTGTTCGGCGAGTTGCCCCAGCAGTGGGCTTAGGACTTCGATGAAGTCGCCCGCGTAGCCGGCCTGCGGATCTTTCATCCGTGCGCCGGCCATGATCGACATCGTGATCTCGGCCAAATAATCGAAGACCAGGTAGTCCAGGCGACCACCTTCCACCAGTTGCGCGGCGGCGGTCGAGGTGTCGCCCCAGAACGCGCTGGCGCATCCGATGCGAATTGTTTCAGGCGTAGCCAATTCCATAACCACCTCCGACAGAAGTGCGTCGAGACTACCAAGCAAGCGCTTGGTTTGTAAACGGCTGAAATATCTTCTGCCCAAGCGCTTGCTTGGTTGCCGTCGCCAGCTTAAATTGCCCGCGCAACCCCACTGTTTTAACGGTGGGCGGCGCATTTGATTGATCGACTGTAGGAGAGAACGGGTGGACGAGCAAAAAGCCCTGAGGGTCATGCGCGAATTGGTCGACAACGGCCAATTGACCGACCCTGACAGCGCCCGCGGCAAACTGCTGCAAGTGGCGGCTCACCTGTTCCGCAACAAAGGCTATGAACGCACCACCGTGCGCGATCTGGCCGGTGCCGTGGGCATTCAGTCGGGCAGCATCTTTCATCACTTCAAAAGCAAGGACGAGATCCTGCGCGCGGTGATGGAAGAGACCATTCGCTACAACACGGCGTTGATGCACGCAGCCCTGGCCGAGGCCGGCAACGTGCGCGAGCGGGTGCTGGCGCTGATTCGCTGCGAATTGCAGTCGATCATGGGCGGCAGCGGCGAGGCCATGGCGGTGTTGGTGTATGAGTGGCGTTCGCTGTCTGAAGACGGACAGGCGCAAGTGCTGGCGTTGCGCGATATTTATGAAGCACTTTGGCTGCAAGTGCTGGGTGAAGCCAAGGACGCCGGTTTTATCCGCGGTGATGTGTTCATCACGCGACGTTTTCTCACGGGCGCGTTGTCCTGGACCACCACCTGGTTTCGAGCCGGCGGCAGCATGAGCCTCGATCAATTGGCCGATGAAGCATTGATACTTGTGCTCGAAGAGAAGCAATAAGTTGTCATGTGTCTGCAGGAAACTGGCTAAGTGGCCGAAACCGCCTAGTTTGAATGCATTGATGCGAATTTTTTTGGGGAGTGGGTTGTTTTGATGTCTTCGCCAATTAGGACGGCTACGCGGCTTTTGCTGGCGTCGCTCGTGGCAGTCTGGGTGTTGCCGTCCCAGGCCGCGCAACTGGTGCGTGTCGGTGCCGCACATTTCCCGCCGTATACCGTGCGCCCCGAATCCGGTGCCGACACGGGCCTGCTGCCGCAATTGGTGGAAGCCTTGAATCAATTGCAGAGCGACTATCAGTTTGTTCTGGTGCCGACTTCGATTCCCCGACGGTTCGGTGATTTCAAGCAGGGTCGGGTCGATATGGCCATTTTCGAGAACCCGGACTGGGGCTGGAAGGACATTCCCCACACCAGCGTCGACATGGGCCTTGAAGACGCTGAGATTTTCGTCGCGCAACGTGAGCCCGATCGCCAGCAAAGCTATTTTGCCGACCTCACCGGCAAGCGTCTGGCCCTGTTCAGCGGCTACCACTATGAGTTCGCCAACTTCAATGCCGACCCGAAATTCCTCGCGCAGAACTACAACGCCACGCTGACTTACTCCCATGACAGCAACCTGCTGATGGTGCTGCGTGGTCGGGCCGACGTTGCCCTGGTGACGCGCTCCTACCTGAGCGATTACCTGCTGCGCAACGAGCAAGTGGCTGATCAGTTGCTGGTGTCCCAGCGCATCGATCAGGTGTATCACCATTACGCGATCCTGCGTCCGGCCGCGCCCATCAGCGGCGAAGCGTTCGGCAAGTTGCTGCAAGGGTTGCGGGACAATGGCCAGATGCTGAAGATTTTCGATCCGTACAAGATTGCGGTGGTGCCGGTGCCCAAACCCTGAAGGGCACCGCAGGTCGCGTCATTCGCGACTTCGCTTAAATTTCCAGCCCCGGCTCACGTCACATGGTTGAACTGTCGACGATTATCGTGAGCCCGACCCATGCCCAATCTGAATGACCTGACTGCCCTGGCCTTGCCCGATGGAAGCCGTCTTGTAGCTGATGAAACCGAGAATCGCCTGCACCTCAGCCTGGAAGGGCGGCCGCTGATCGAGCTGCGCCTGAGCCGTGAACCCGCGTTGCAGGTGCAGGTAGAACAGCACTTCGACACGTCTGAAACCCAGGCGCTCTGGGTTACCTGTTATTGGCTGTTCGCCCGTGATCCAGCGTGTCAGCAGGTGACTTTCCAACTTCAGCAATCGCCCACCGACGCCTTGTCGAGCGGTTTGCTGATTGCCACGGAAACCACCGGCCAATACCGCTGCGAGCGCACGCTGTTCTGGCAGTTGCCTCAGCCTTGGCTGGGCGAGTCGCTGACAGCCTGTTATCCCCAGCGCATGGTCATCAGTGGCGGCAAACGTCATCCACTGCGACCGATAAAACCACAGGGTGAAGTCTATCGGCGCTTCGATGCGCGGCTCGGTGCCTGGATTTCCCTGCGTACGGTGGACATCGACCTCGACCTGGCACGTTTCAATCGCTGGCAGAACAGCCCGCGGGTGGCGAGTTTCTGGCAGGAGGAGGGCAGCCTCGAGCAACACCGCGAATACCTGGACAAGCTTGACGCGGACCCGCACACGGTGACGCTGATCGGTTGTTTCGATGATCAGCCGTTCGCCTATTTCGAAGCCTATTGGGCCAAGGAAGATCGCATCGCGCCGTTCTATGACGCCGGCGATTACGACCGCGGTATTCACATGCTGGTGGGCGAAGAAAATCAGCGTGGCCCGCACAAGGTGGCGAGCTGGTTATCGGCGCTGACGCATTACCTGTTTCTCGACGATCCGCGCACCCAGCGAGTAGTCGCCGAGCCTCGTGCCGACAACGCGAAGATGATCGGGTATATGCAGGACCAGGGTTACCACTGCGAGAAAGAGTTCGACTTCCCGCATAAGCGCGCGGCGTTGATGATGCTGGGGCGTGAGCGGTTTTTTGATCGGTGCGCGTTGGCGTGATGTTTATGGCTCAAGATCTGTAGCGGTCTTGAGCCAGCCTTCGCGAGCAAGCCCGCTCCCACAGGGTTAGCGCTGAACCTGTGGGAGCGGGCTTGCCCGCGATGGAGGCGCTGAAAATTTAAGGTCTTAACGACGGGCAAAAGTATCCACACGATTCCCCGACACCTTGCGGCAGTGCACCAGCGCATCGCGAATCATGAAGTTCACCAGGGTCGGCGAGACGCCGAGTTCCTTGGCGATGTCTTTTTGCGGCACGCCGTGCAGGCGGTACATCTCGAAGGCGTAACGGGTGCGGCTCGGCAGCTCCGTCAGCGCATCGGCAATGTTTTCCAGGGTCGAGAAATTGATGTGCGAGGTTTCCGGCGACGCGCCCTGAATCACCACGTTCAGACCTTCCTCTTCCGGCCCGGAATACTTCTGCTCCAGCGCCTGTTTGCGATAGTGGTCGATCGCCAGGTTGCGCACGATCTGGAACAGATAGCTGAGCTGAGCCTTGAAGGACGACGTGATTTGCGGCGCCGATTGCAGGCGGAAAAACGCATCCTGGACCACGTCTTCGGCACGCGACCGGCAGCCGGTAATCCGCGCTGCAATTTTGACCAGAATCAGTCGGTTGTCGACAAAGGCCTGAAGTAGCGGTGAATCGCACCTGCTTGTGGATACTTGTTCCGTCATGGAAATCACCTTGCTGCCAATAGGTTGGTGGGACGGCGAGGGGGGGCCGGCCTACACATCGAGCGACAAATTATGCTGAATGATAATGATTGTCAATTGAGAAAGAGAATTAATGCATCTCGATGGTGCAGAGTGAGAACTGCGACACGCTGTCGCACTCGCTTGCGACACCCGTAGCCCCATTGACGATCAAGCCTGCCGACTAATTATTTCAAGACGTCATCCGTTCTCATTGGTGAAAGGTGCAGGGTAAATCCCGGCCAAAACAGCATTCCCAATGCCTTGCGCAGTCGGCGAAGACCGCGTCCTGCATGCCCTTCTATGGGCGTGACGTTAGAAAACCGATTCCATTTGCAAGCCGAATTCAGGCAGGAAACCTCATGACCGACGCGTTCGAACTCCCAAGCAATCTGGTCCAAGCCCTTCAGCGCCGCGCGGCCCTGACGCCGGATCGGGTGGCCTTGCGGTTTCTCGCCGAAACCCCGGATCAGGCTGTGGTCCTCAGTTATCGCGAGCTGGATCAGCGGGCGCGAACCATTGCCGGTGCGTTGCAGGCCGAGGCTGAATTCGGCGATCGTGCCGTGCTGCTGTTTCCCAGCGGCCCGGATTACGTCGCGGCATTCTTTGGCTGCCTGTATGCCGGTGTTATCGCGGTGCCGGCTTATCCGCCGGAGTCGACTAAACGTCATCACCAGGAACGCCTGCTGTCGATCATCAGCGACGCCGAGCCGCGCTTGTTGCTGACCAGCGCCGGTCTGCGCGACGCATTGCAGCAAATTGAAGGTGCGCCGCCGCTGCTGTGCGTCGACACCCTCGACGGTGCCTTGGCCGACAGCTGGATCGAGCCGAACCTTGCCGACGACCACATCGCGTTCCTGCAATACACCTCCGGTTCCACTGCGTTGCCCAAAGGTGTGCAAGTCAGCCACGGCAACCTGGTGGCCAACGAACTGCTGATCCGTCATGGTTTCGGCATCGATCTGAACCCGGATGACGTGATCGTCAGCTGGCTGCCGCTGTACCACGACATGGGCCTGATCGGCGGTCTGTTGCAGCCGATTTTCAGCGGTGTGCCGTGCGTGCTGATGTCGCCGGCGTACTTCCTCGGTCGGCCATTGCGCTGGCTGGAAGCAATCAGCGAATACGGCGGCACCATCAGCGGCGGGCCGGATTTCGCCTATCGCCTGTGCAGCGAACGCGTCAGCGAATCGGCACTGGAACGCCTCGACCTGAGCGGCTGGCGCGTGGCGTATTCCGGTTCCGAACCGATTCGTCTCGACACCCTCGAGCGCTTTGGCGAGAAGTTCGCGGCGTGTGGTTTCACTACCGACAGCTTCATGGCGTCTTACGGGTTGGCCGAAGCCACCTTGTTCGTCGCCGGAACCCCGCGCGGTCAGGGCATCGGCAACCTGCGTGTGGACGATCAGGCTTTGGCACAGAACCGTGCAGAGGCTGGCGACGGCAGCGCGATCATGAGCTGCGGCATCAGTCAGCCGGATCACGCGGTGCTGATTGTCGACCCGGTCGCCCTCAATGAACTCGCCGACAACGCGATCGGCGAAGTCTGGGCCGCCGGACCGAGCATCGCCCATGGCTACTGGCGCAACCCCGAGGCCAGCGCCAAAACCTTCGTTCAGCACAACGACCGGACCTGGCTGCGTACTGGCGACCTGGGCTTCATGCGTGACGGTGAACTGTTCATCACCGGGCGCCTGAAAGACATGCTGATCGTGCGCGGTCACAACCTGTACCCGCAGGACATCGAGCAGACCGTCGAGCGCGAAGTGGAGGTGGTGCGCAAAGGTCGCGTCGCCGCTTTCGCCGTCAGCGTCGACGGTCAGGAAGGTATCGGCATCGCCGCAGAAATCAGCCGCAGTGTGCAGAAAATCCTCCCGCCCGACGCCCTGGTCAAAGCCATCCGCCAAGCCGTGGCCGAGGCGTATCAGGAAGCGCCGAGCGTGGTGGTGTTGCTCAATCCGGGCGCGTTGCCCAAGACCTCCAGCGGCAAACTGCAACGTTCGACCTGCCGCAATCACCTGGCGGACGGTAGCCTCGACAGCTATGCGCTGTTCCCGTCGTCGCACGTTCAGGACGAATCCAAAGCCCAATCAAGTTCCGAACTGCAAACCCTGATTGGCGAGATCTGGTGCGAGCAATTGCAGGTCAAGCAGGTCAACGCCGACGATCACTTCTTCCTGCTCGGTGGCAATTCCATCGCCGCCACTCAAGTGGTTGCGCGTCTGCGTGAAGAACTGGGTCTGGAGCTGAACCTGCGCCTGCTGTTCGAAGCGCCAACCCTTGGCGCGTTCACCGCCGCTGTCGCTCAGTTGCAACAAGATGGCGGCCTGGCCCAAGGTGCGATCACCACGCTGTCGCGCAACGAACCGATGCCTCAATCCCTTGCGCAAAACCGTCTCTGGATCACTTGGCAGCTCGACCCGCAGAGCAGCGCCTACAACATTCCCGGCGCTTTGCGCCTGCGCGGTGAGCTGGATGAGGACGCCTTGGGCACAAGTTTCCAGCAACTGATCGAGCGTCATGAATCCCTGCGCACACGGTTCTTCGAGCGTGATGGCGTGGCGCTGCAGCAGGTCGAAGCGGCGAGCGAATTCAACCTGCAATTGATCGACATCAGCGACCTGCCCGCCGCCGAGCGTGAAGCCCGCGCGCTGCAAATCCGTGAAGACGAAGCGCGTACCCAGTTCGATCTGGAGAAAGGCCCGCTGCTGTGGGTGACGCTGGTACGCCTCGACGATGAGGACCATCAGCTGTTGGTGACGATGCACCACATCATCGCCGATGGCTGGTCGCTGAATGTGCTGATCGACGAGTTCTCGCGTGTGTACGCCGCCGCGTCCCAAGGACAAACCGCGACGCTGCCGGCATTGCCCACGCACTACGCCGACTACGGCAGCTGGCAGCGTCAATGGCTGGCGCAGGGCGAGGGTGAGCGCCAACTGGCGTACTGGAAAGCGCAGTTGGGTGAAGAGTATCCAACCCTGAGTCTGGCCACCGATCATCCACGCTCGGCCCAGCACATTCACAGCGCTGCTCGTCATTCCATAAAGCTGGACGCGACCTTGAGCGACGCCATTCGCCAGACCGCCCAAACGCATGAATCGACGCCGTTCATGCTGTTGCTCGCCGCATTCCAGAGCCTGCTGCTCCGTTATAGCGGCCAGCGCGACATCCGCATCGGCGTGCCGAATGCCAACCGCCCACGCCTGGAAACCCAAGGGCTGATCGGCTTCTTCATCAACACCCAAGTGCTGCGCGCCGAGGTGGATTCGCGTCAGCCATTCGTTGAGCTGTTGGCGCAAACCCGTCAGGCCGCGCTCGGCGCGCAAGCGCATCAAGATCTGCCGTTCGAACAACTGCTCGAAGCGTTCCCGCAGGCTCGCGAGCAAGGTCTGTTTCAGGTGATGTTCAACCATCAGCAACGGGATTTGAGCGCACTGCGCCGTCTGCCTGGATTGCTCGCCGAAGAGCTGCCGTGGCACAGCCGCGAAGCCAAGTTCGACCTGCAACTGCACAGCGAAGAAGACCAGAAAGGTCGCCTGAGCCTGTCCTTCGACTACGCCAGCGAACGGTTCGACGCGGCGACCATCGAACGTCTTGCCGGGCACTTCAGCAACCTGCTGCGGGCCATTTGTGAGCAACCAACAACCGCCATCGGCGACCTACCTCTGCTGACCCCAAGCGAACACGGCCAACACACCGCCTGGAGCGTCGCACCGTGCACGCCGGCCAGCCAATGGCTGCCGGAACTGCTCAACGAACAAGCGAGCCTGACCCCGGAACGCACCGCGCTGATGTGGGACGGCGGACAACTGGACTTCGCTGAACTGCACACCCAGGCCAACCGCCTGGCCCATTACCTGCGCGACAAAGGCGTGGGCCCGGACGTGTGCGTGGCCATCGCCGCCGAGCGTTCGCCGCAGTTGCTGATCGGCCTGCTGGCGATCATCAAGGCCGGTGGCGCCTACGTGCCGCTGGACCCGGATTACCCGTCCGAGCGCCTGGCCTACATGCTCAGCGACAGCGGCGCCGAATTGCTGCTGACCCAAACCCAATTGCTGGATCGCTTGCCGGTAACCGACGGCGTCAGCGTGATCGCCATGGATGCGCTGCATCTGGAGAACTGGCCAAGCCAGGCGCCGGGCCTGCATTTGCACGGCGACAACCTGGCCTACGTGATTTACACCTCGGGTTCCACCGGTCAACCGAAGGGCGTCGGCAACACCCACGCAGCCCTCGCCGAGCGGCTGCAATGGATGCAGAACACCTACGGTTTGAACGACACCGACGTGCTGATGCAAAAAGCGCCGACCAGTTTTGACGTGTCGGTATGGGAGTGCTTCTGGCCGCTGATCACTGGCGCACGCTTGCTGATCGCCGGTCCCGGCGAGCACCGCGATCCGCATCGCATCGCGCAACTGGTTCAGCAATACGGCGTGACCACGCTGCACTTCGTACCGCCGCTGCTTTCGTTGTTCATCGATGAGCCGTTGACGGCCGAATGCACCAGCCTGCGTCGGGTGTTCTCCGGTGGCGAAGCCTTGCCCGCCGAACTGCGCAACCGCGTGCTGGAACACTTGCCGGCCGTGCAACTGCACAACCGCTACGGCCCGACCGAAACCGCGATCAACGTCACCCATTGGCACTGCACCAGCGCCGATGGCGAGCGCTCGCCGATTGGCCGTCCGTTGGGCAACGTGGTCTGCCGCGTGCTCGACAGCGACCTCAATCCGCTGCCGGCCGGTGTGCCGGGTGAACTGTGCATCAGCGGTATTGGCCTGGCCCGGGGTTACCTCGGTCGTCCGTCCCTGACTGCCGAACGCTTTGTGGTCGATCCGCTGGGCGAGCAGGGCGCGCGTCTGTACCGCACCGGCGACCGTGCGCGCTGGACCGCTGACGGTGTGATCGAATACCTCGGGCGCCTCGATCAGCAGGTCAAACTGCGTGGCTTCCGCGTTGAACCGGAAGAAATCGAAGCGCGTCTGCTGGCCCAGGACGGCGTCGCCCAAGCCGTGGTGCTGGTGCGCGAGACTGCCGCTGGCGGCCAGTTGATCGGTTACTACACCGCCACCGAAACCAGCGAAACCGAAGACTCCCAAACCGCCCGCCTTAAAACTGCATTGGCGGCTGAGCTGCCGGAATACATGGTTCCGGCGCAGCTGATGCGTCTGGACGAAATGCCCCTGAGCCCGAGCGGCAAACTCGACCGTCGTGCCTTGCCCGAACCGCAGTGGCAGGTGCGCGAACACGTCGAACCCGTGACCGCACTGGAACAACAAATCGCCGGCATCTGGCGTGAAGTGCTCGGCCAAAAACAGATCGGCCTGCGCGATGATTTCTTCGCCCTCGGCGGTCATTCGTTGCTCGCCACGCAAATCATTTCCCGAACCCGTCAGGCCTGCGACGTCGAATTGCCGTTGCGCGCGCTGTTCGAAAACAGCGAACTGGGCGCCTTCGCCGAACAGGTGCAATTGATCCAGGCCAGCGGTAAAACCAACCAGCAACCGCCGATCGAGAAAGTCGACCGCAGCCAACCGGTGCCGCTGTCCTATTCCCAGCAGCGCATGTGGTTCCTCTGGAAGATGGAGCCGGACAGCCCGGCCTACAACGTCGGCGGCATGGCGCGCTTGCGCGGGGTACTCGACGTCGGGCGTTTCGAAGCGGCGTTGCAAGCGCTGATCATGCGTCACGAAACCCTGCGCACCACGTTCCCGAGCCTCGACGGTGTGGCCCAGCAACGGGTGCATGCCGAAACCGGCATGCGCATGGACTGGAAAGATTTCTCGACGCTGGACGCCGACAGCCGCGAGCAACGCGTACAGCAATTGGCCGACGACGAGGCGCATAAACCGTTCGATCTGGAAACCGGTCCGCTGTTGCGCGCCTGCCTGGTCAAGACCGCCGAGCACGAACATTATCTGGTGCTGACCCTGCACCACATCGTCACTGAAGGCTGGGCGATGGACATCTTCGCCCGGGAACTGAGCGCGCTGTACGAAGCGTTCGTCGATGACCGCGAATCGCCGTTGGCACCGCTGCCGGTGCAGTACCTGGATTACAGCGTCTGGCAGCGCCAGTGGCTGGAGTCCGGCGAACGTCAGCGCCAACTCGATTACTGGACCGCACAACTGGGCCGCGAACATCCGCTGCTGGAACTGCCGGCTGATCGTCCGCGTCCGCCGGTGCAAAGCCATCAGGGCGAACTGTTCCGCTTCGACCTGAGCGATGACCTTGCCGCACGGGTTCGCGCCTTCAATGCGCAAAACGGCCTGACCCTGTTCATGACCATGACCGCCGCGCTGGCCGTGCTGCTTTACCGCTACAGCGGCCAGACCGACCTGCGCATCGGCGCGCCGGTGGCCAACCGGATTCGCCCGGAAAGCGAAGGGCTGATCGGTGCGTTCCTCAACACTCAGGTGCTGCGTTGCCAGCTCGACGGGCAGATGTCCGTGGGCGAGTTGTTCGAGCAGGTGCGCCACACCGTGATCGAAGGCCAGTCCCATCAGGACCTTCCGTTCGATCATCTGGTGGAGGCGTTGCAACCACCGCGCAGTGCCGCGTACAACCCGCTGTTCCAAGTGATGTGCAACGTGCAGCGCTGGGAGTTCCAGCAGAGCCGAACCCTGGCCGGCATGACCGTCGAGTACCTGGCCAACGATGCCCGCGCGACCAAGTTCGACCTCAACCTGGAAGTCACCGACCTCGATCATCGATTGGGTTGCTGCCTGACCTACAGCACCGATTTGTTCGATGAGCCGCGCATTGCGCGCATGGCCGGGCACTGGCGCAATCTGCTGGACGCGCTGCTGAGCGATCCGCAACAGCGCCTCAGCGAACTGCCGTTGCTCGAAGCCACGGAACAGCAAAAGCTGCTGGATAGCCTTGGCGTCGGGCCGGGTGAACATCGCCTGGATCAATGCATCCATCATCTGTTCAGCGAGCAGGCGCTGGCGCGCAAAGATGCCCCGGCGCTGACGTTTGCGGGTGAAACCCTGAGCTACGCCGAACTCGACAGCCGCGCCAATTGCCTGGCCTGGATGCTCCGCGAGCGTGGTGTTGGCCCGCAGGTTCGCGTCGGCCTGGCGCTTGAACGTTCGCTGGAAATGGTCATCGGCCTGCTGGCAATCCTCAAGGCCGGCGGTGCTTATGTGCCGCTGGACCCGGAATACCCGCTCGATCGCCTGCATTACATGATCGAAGACAGCGGCATCGGTTTGCTGCTCAGCGATGCGGCCATGTTCGACGCACTCGGTGAGTTGCCGGCAACCGTCGCCCGTTGGTGCCTCGAAGAGGACGCCGCCGAGTTGGCCAATTACCCGGCCACCGAGCTGCCGTTTATCAGCCTGCCGCAACATCAGGCGTACCTGATTTACACCTCGGGCTCCACCGGCAAGCCGAAAGGCGTAGTGGTGTCCCACGGCGAAATCGCCATGCATTGCCGCGCCGTGATCGAGCGTTTCGGCATGCGCCTGGACGATTGCGAGTTGCATTTTTATTCGATCAACTTCGACGCCGCGACCGAGCGTTTGCTGGTGCCGCTGTTGAGTGGCGCACAAGTTGTGTTGCGCGCCCAGGGTCAGTGGGACGCGGAAGAAATCTGCGACCTGATCCGTCGTCACCACATCAACATCCTCGGCTTCACCCCAAGCTACGGCAGCCAATTGGCGCAGTGGCTAGCGACCCAGGGCGAAACCCTGCCGGTGCGCATGTGCATCACGGGTGGCGAAGCCCTGACCGGCGAACACCTGGCCCGAATTCGTGCGGCGTTCAAGCCGAGCCTGTTCTTCAACGCCTATGGCCCGACCGAAACCGTGGTCATGCCGCTGGCCAGTCTGGCACCTGAACAACTGGAAGAAGGCTTGGGCAGCGTGCCGATCGGCAGCGTGATCGGCGCGCGGGTGGCGTACATCATCGACGCGGACCTGGCCTTGGTGCCGCAAGGCGCGACCGGCGAGTTGTATGTCGGCGGTGCCGGTCTGGCGCAGGGTTATCACCAGCGTCCGGGCATGACCGCCGAGCGGTTTGTGGCTGATCCGTTCGCCGCCGATGGCGGGCGTCTGTACCGCACCGGCGACCTGGTGCGCCAGCGTGCCGATGGCTTGGTTGAATACCTCGGGCGTATCGACCATCAAGTGAAGATTCGCGGTTTCCGCATCGAACTCGGTGAAATCGAAACCCGTCTGCTGGAGCATGAGTCGATCCGCGAAGCTGTTGTCCTGGCCCTCGACGCACCGAGCGGCAAACAACTGGTCGGCTATCTGGTGAGCGACGTCGCCGAGCAGGACGAAACGCAACAAGCGGCACTGCGCGAAGCGCTGAAGACTCACCTCAAATCGCAATTACCGGATTACATGGTGCCGACGCACCTGATCCTGCTCGCCAGCATGCCGCTGACCGCCAACGGCAAACTTGACCGCCGCGCATTGCCGGCGCCGGACCCGGAGCTGAACCGTCAGCACTATGTGGCGCCGAGCAACGAACTGGAACTGACCTTGGCCGGTATCTGGTGCGAAGTGTTGAACGTTGAGCAAGTGGGCCTCAACGACAACTTCTTCGAACTGGGCGGCGATTCGATCCTGTCGATCCAGGTGGTCAGCCGTGCGCGGCAGCAGGGCATTCATTTCAGTCCGCGGGACTTGTTCCAGCACCAGACCGTACAGACTCTGGCTGCCGTGGCGACCCGCACCGAGCAGGTCACCGCCGAGCAGGGTTTGCTCACCGGCGAATCACGTTTGACGCCGATCCAGCACTGGTTCTTCGACACCGACATTCCCCAGCGTCAGCACTGGAACCAGGCGTTGCTGCTGGAACCGACCGTAACGCTGGAAGCCCATCGCCTGGAGCAAGCGTTGCTGGCGGTGATCGAACAGCACGATGCGTTGCGTCTGCGTTTCACCCAGACCGACGCGCAATGGCGCGCCGAGCACCAAGCAATTTCCGACGTGCCGGTGCTGTGGCAAGTGCGCGTCTCGTCCATGGACAAATGCGCCGCGCTGTTCGCCGATGCCCAGCGCAGCCTCGACCTCGAACACGGGCCGCTGATCCGCGTGCTGCTGGTCGATGGTCCCGAGGGCGAACAACGGCTGTTCATCGCCATTCACCACTTGGTGGTGGACGGCGTTTCGTGGCGTGTTTTGCTGGACGATCTGCAAACCGTTTACCGTCAACTGGACGCCGAGGAGTCGGTCAAACTGCCGGCGAAAACCAGTGCGTTCAAGGATTGGGCCGCACGCTTGCAGGCCTATGCCGGCAGCGAGTCCCTGCGCGAAGAACTGAGCTGGTGGCAGTCGCAATTGGCCGGGCCGAGCGTTGAGTTGCCGTGTGATCGTTCGCAAGGTGGCCAGCAGAACCGTCATGCACAAACCGTCAGCGTGCGGTTGGATGCCGAGCGTACCCGCCAACTGCTGCAACAGGCGCCGAGCGCCTATCGCACCCAGGTCAACGATCTGCTGCTGACCGCGTTGGCTCGGGTACTGTGCCACTGGAGCGGGCAGGAATCGGCGTTGATTCAACTCGAAGGCCACGGCCGCGAAACCCTGTTCGACGAGATCGACCTGACCCGCACCGTCGGCTGGTTCACCAGCGCTTATCCGCTGCGCCTCGTACCGGCGAACGGGCAGGGCGCTTCGATCAAGGCGATCAAGGAACAACTGCGTGCCGTGCCGCACAAAGGCCTGGGTTATGGCGTGCTGCGTTATCTGGCCGATGACCTGAGTCGCCAGACCCTGGCTGCGTTGCCGGCGGCACCGATCACCTTCAACTACCTCGGTCAGTTCGACCAGAGCTTCGGTGCGGACGCGTTGTTCCGTCCACTGGACGAGCCCGTCGGCGCGGCCCACGATCCGCACGCGCCGCTGCCCAATGAGCTGAGCGTCGACAGCCAGGTGTATGGCGGTGAACTGGTGCTGCGCTGGACCTTCAGCGCCGAGCGTCACGATCCGCAAGCCATCACCGACCTGGCGAACGCTTACCTGGGCGAACTGCAAAGCCTGATCGAACATTGCTTGCAGGACGATGCCGGCGGCCTGACGCCGTCTGACTTCCCGCTGGCCAGACTGACCCAGCCACAGCTTGATGCGCTGCCGATTCCGGCCGCCGTCATCGAAGACGTCTACCCGCTGACCCCGATGCAGGAAGGCATGCTGCTGCACACCTTGCTGGAACCGGGCACCGGCCTCTACTACATGCAGGATCGCTACCGCATCAACAGCGAACTCGATCCGCAGCGTTTCGCCCAGGCCTGGCAAGCGGTGATCGCCCGCCACGAAGCCCTGCGCGCATCGTTCTGCTGGAACGTTGGCGAAGACATGCTGCAAGTGATCCACAAACCCGGCACTACGCCGATCGAAGTCCTCGACTGGACCGCGATTGCCGAAGCCGAACAGGAGCCGAAACTGCAAACACTGCTCAAAAGCGAGCGCGAGGCCGGGTTCGATCTGCTCAATCAGGCCCCGTTCCACCTGCGTTTGATCAAGGTCGGCGCTGCGCGTTACTGGTTCATGATGAGCAACCACCACATCCTCATCGATGCCTGGTGCCGCTCGCTGTTGATGAACGATTTCTTCGAAATCTATACCGCGCTCGGCGAAGGTCGAGAGGCACAACTGGCCGTACCTCCACGTTATCGCGACTACATTGGCTGGCTGCAACGCCAGAGCCTGGCCGAGGCGCGGCAGTGGTGGAAAACTAACCTGCAAGGTTTCGAGCGGACCACGCCGATTCCAAGCGACCGGCCGTTCCTGCGCGAACATGCCGGTGAAAGCGGCGGCATGATCGTCGGTGACCGCTACACCCGTCTCGATGCTCGCGACGGTGCGCAACTGCGTGAACTGGCGCAGGCGCATCAACTGACCATCAACACCTTCGCCCAAGCGGCATGGGCCTTGGTCCTGCGGCGTTTGAGCGGTGATCGTGACGTGCTGTTCGGCGTCACTGTGGCTGGGCGTCCGGTGGAAATGCCGGAAATGCAGCGCACCGTCGGGCTGTTCATCAACAGCATCGCGCTGCGGGTGAAAATGCCCGAAGACGACAAGCGTGTCAGCGTGCGCCAGTGGCTCAGCGGTCTGCTCGACAGCAACATGCAACTGCGCGAGTACGAATACCTGCCGCTGGTGAGCATCCAGGAAAAAAGCGAACTGCCCAAGGGCCAGCCGCTGTTCGACAGCCTGTTTGTGTTCGAAAACGCGCCGGTGGAAGTCTCAGTGCTGGACCGTGCGCAGAGCCTCAACGCCACGTCGGATTCGGGCCGCACCCACACAAACTTCCCGCTGACGGCGGTCTGCTATCCGGGCGATGACCTGGGCCTGCACCTGTCTTATGACCAGCGTTATTTCGATGAATCGACCGTCGAGCGCATGCTCGGCGAGTTCAAGCGTTTGCTGCTGGCACTGGTCGACGGTTTCCATGGTGACATGGCCGATCTGCCGTTGCTGGGCGCCGAGGAACAGGATTTTCTGATCCATGGCTGCAACCAGAGCGGGCACGATTACCCGCTGGAGCAGAGTTATGTCGCGTTGTTCGAAGCGCAGGTCGCTGAACATCCGCAGCGGATTGCGGCGAGTTGCCTGGATCAGCAACACAGCTACGTTGAGCTGAACCAGCGCAGCAACCGTCTCGGCCATGGGTTGATCGCGGCCGGGGTCGGGCTGGATCAACCGGTGGCGTTGCTGGCTGAACGCAACCTCGATTTGCTCGGCATGATCATCGGCAGCTTCAAGGCCGGCGCGGGTTACCTGCCGCTGGACCCGGGACTGCCGAGCCAGCGTCTGAGCCGGATCATCGACCTGAGCCGCACACCGTTGCTGGTCTGCACTGAGGCCTGTCGTGAACAGGCGGTCGCGCTGCTGGAGGAATTCAGTTGCGCCAACCGGCCGAAGTTGCTGGTCTGGGAAGAGGTGCAAGCGAGCGATGCATCGGTGACGAATCCGGGTATTTACAGTGGCCCGGATAACCTTGCGTATGTGATCTACACCTCGGGTTCCACCGGTTTGCCGAAAGGCGTGATGGTCGAGCAGCGCGGCATGCTCAACAACCAGTTGAGTAAAGTGCCGTACCTGAATTTGAGCGATGCCGACGTGATCGCCCAGACCGCTTCGCAAAGCTTCGACATTTCGGTCTGGCAGTTCCTCGCTGCACCGCTGTTCGGGGCGCGGGTGGACATCGTGCCGAACACCATTGCCCATGATCCGCAAGGGTTGCTGGCGCATGTGTCGGCCCAGGGCATCACGGTACTGGAAAGCGTGCCGTCGCTGATTCAGGGCATGCTCGCCCAGGAGCGCATGTGCCTCGACGGTCTGCGCTGGATGTTGCCGACCGGTGAAGCGATGCCGCCGGAACTGGCGCATCAATGGCTATTGCGCTACCCGGATATCGGGCTGGTGAATGCCTATGGCCCGGCGGAATGCTCGGACGACGTGGCGTTCTTCCGCGTGGACATGGCCTCGACCCGAGGCAGTTATCTGCCGATCGGCACGCCAACCGACAACAACCGTTTGTACCTGCTCGATGGCGCGCTGGAACTGGTGCCGTTAGGTGCGGTGGGCGAGTTGTGTGTCGCCGGCACCGGGGTCGGGCGCGGTTATGTCAGCGATCCATTGCGCACCGCTCAGGTGTTTGTGCCTAACCCGTTCGGCGCGCCGGGGGATCGCCTGTATCGCACCGGCGACCTGGCCCGTCGGCGCAGTGACGGTGTGCTGGAATACGTGGGGCGTATCGACCATCAAGTGAAGATTCGCGGTTACCGCATCGAACTGGGTGAAATCGAAGCGCGTCTGCATGAACAACCGGAAGTGCGCGAAGCGGCGGTCGGTGTGCAGGAAGGGGTGAACGGCAAGCATCTGGTCGGCTACCTGGTGGCGGCTGACTCGGCGCTGAACCCGACTGAACGCCTGGAGCGCATCAAGCAACGCCTGCGCGCCGAACTGCCGGAGTACATGGTGCCGCTGCACTGGTTGTGGCTGGACCGGATGCCGCTCAATGCCAACGGCAAACTCGATCGCAAGGCACTGCCGGCGCTGGAGATCGGGCAGTTGCAAAGCCAGGACTATCAGGCGCCGCGCAATGAGCTGGAGCAGACGTTGGCGGATATCTGGGCCGAGGTGCTGAAGGTCGAGCAGGTGGGTGTGCGCGACAACTTCTTCGAGCTGGGCGGTCATTCGTTGCTGGCAACGCAGATTGCTTCGCGGGTGCAAAAATCTCTGCAACGTGATGTGCCGCTGCGGGCGATGTTCGAGTGCAGCACCGTGGCGGAGTTGGCCGAGTACATTGATGGGTTGGCGGCGAGTGACATCACCGAGGAGAAGGTTGATCGCCTGAATGACCTGATGGCGGAACTGGAGGGGCTGTAATTCTCTAGCGTCTGCGCGGGCCCCTTCGCGGGCAAGCCCGCTCCCACAGGGGGCGATGGTGTACACATAATTTGTGGACACCTTAGATACCTGTGGGAGCGGGCTTGCCCGCGAAGGCGTCATCGAAATTTGCGCGAATTTGCGCGTTGACTGCCGCTTCGGACCGGCTCAGGCTGCCTCTGCTTTTTTTGTTGAATTCCCTTCACAAAGGAGACAGCTAATGCCCTTCGTAACGATTGACGGACAAGCCCTTCACTACATCGATCAAGGCACCGGCCCGGCAGTATTGCTGGCCGGCAGCTACCTGTGGGACCAGGCCATGTGGGCGCCGCAGATTGCTGCGTTGTCGCAACACCACCGGGTCATTGCCCTGGACCTGTGGGGCCACGGTGAATCCGGGCCACTTCCCGAAGGCACTCAATCGCTGGATGACATTGCCCGTCAGGCTTTGGCGCTGCTCGATCATCTGGACGTTGATCGTGTCACGCTGGTCGGTCTGTCGGTGGGTGGCATGTGGGGTGTTCGACTGGCGCTGTCCGCGCGACAGCGGATCAACGGCCTGGTGCTGATGGACACCTACGTGGGCGTCGAGCCGGAACCGACTCGTCAATACTATTTCTCGCTGTTCAAACAGATCGAAGATACCGGCGTGATCTCACCGCAGCTGCTCGACATTGTGGTGCCGATTTTCTTCCGTCCGGGGATCGATCCGCAGTCGGCGCTGTATCAGGATTTCCGCGCCAAACTGGCGGCGCTGCCGTCCGAGCGTCTGCGTGAAAGCATTGTGCCGATGGGGCGGATTACGTTTGGTCGGGAGGATCTGTTGCCGCGTCTGGGCGAACTGAATCCTGAAACCACGCTGGTGATGTGCGGCGATCAGGACAAACCGCGGCCACCGTCGGAAACGAAGGAAATGGCGGAGTTGATCGGTTGCCGGTATGTGCTGGTGCCGGAGGCGGGGCATATCTCCAATCTGGAGAATCCGCAGTTTGTGACCGAGGTGTTGTTGGCGTTTTTAGCCGAGAGACATTAGTCGATCTTGCTGGCCCCATCGTCGGATCGCCGCCCGGAGCCGGCTCGCTCCCACAGGGGAATGCATTCCAATGTAGGAGCGAGCCTGCTCGCGATGGGGTCGGTATGGTCACCAAGTCTCTGAAGCGAACTACTTCGGCCCGAGAATCTTCACCAACTTGTCCGGCGAAGGCGCGCCTTGCTGTTGTTGCAGCTCGCCCTTGTCGTCCATGTAGAAAATCGCCGGGGTGGCCTGCAGTTCCAGGTCTTCCATCAGCTGCATGTTCGCCGCGAGTTTCGCCTGAATTGCCGGCGGCACGTCCTTCAAGGCTTTCAGCGAGCTGCTCTTGCCAGACTTTTCGTGATCTTCCAGCGCCTTGCTCGGGTCCTTGGCGGCCAGCAGTGCGGCGGATTTGCCCGGGCTGTCTTCGCGAATGATCCCGACCATGATGTGCCGCAGCTGCACCTTGCCGGCCTTGACCCATGGTCGTGCTTGTTCCCAGAACATGTTGCAGTAAGGGCAGTTCGGATCGCTGAACAGATAGACGACGCGCGGCGCATCCTTGTTGCCGTCACCGATCCAGTTGCTGGCTTCCATCTTGCCCCAGACTGCCTTGGCCATCGGTGCGTAAACCAGCTTCTGCAACGGCGCGCTGCTCAGGTCGTTGCCGTCGGCGTCGTACAAATTACCGAGCAACACGTGCTTGCCGTCCGGGGTCAGGTACAGCGCCATGCCGCGGCTCTGGTACTGCGCGGCATAACCGCGCAGACCATCCGGTGCGTCGAACTGACCGACGATTTTTGCGCCCTTGGCTTCGATCTTCTTGATCGCCTCAGGCAATTCTTCGGCGGCCTGCACCGACGGCAGGTGCAGCAACGCTGCGCCCAGGGTCAGGGTCAGCAGGTGGCGGAGGCGGGGCATGGCAGTTTCCTTGAAGAGGTGGCCGGTACGGCAGGAGAAGGTGTGTCGAAGTTTTCCAGGGCGCGGGCCAGGCTGGCGTCCGAGAGTTCGCCCAAATGGCTGCCCAGCAATCGACCGTCGGGGCTATAGAACAGCGTAGTCGGCAATGCCATGGAACCCACGGCCTGACCCAATCGACCGCTGCCGTCGAACAGCACGTTGGTCAGGCTCAGGCCCTGGGTTTCGAGAAAGGTGCTGACGCTTTGCATGCTTTCGGCCTGATTGACGAACAGGAAGGTCAGGTCCGGGCGCTGTTGCTGAGCGTTTTCCAGCACCGGCATCTCCCGACGGCACGGCGGGCACCAGGTGGCCCAGAGATTGATGACCAACGGCCCGCCCTTGTAGTCCGCCAGTTGCACGGTTTCGCCGGCGGCATTGCGCAGGGCGATTTCCGGCAGGCGCGTGCCTTGTTCGTAAATACTCAGGGAGAAGGTCGCCAGCAGCCAGAACGCCAACCCGCTGGCCACGCCGAAACCCAGCGGGCGGCGCAAACCCGGTCGACGCCAACCGCGAAACAGCGCGGTGAGCAGCAGCACAATCACCCCGGGCCAGGCGAGGAAGCCGCCATCGCGCAGGTCGATGATCTGCCACGGATCGTTGCGATAGTGCGACCAGTAGGCGACCACGAAACCCACCCGCGCCGCCAACATGCCGAGCAAAAACAGGCTGAACAGCGCTGACTCGGGATTTTCGCCACCGCGCTTGGCCACCCGCCAGCCGACAAACGTCGCCAGTGCCAAGGCACTGATCAGCAGCAAATGGTTAAGCGCGATGGCAAAGGTGCCGAGGGTAAAAGTCAGCATTAACGAGCGTCTCGGGTGGTGGTCCAGCGTTGCAGGAAAGTATCGGCATCGACCTCACCGGTGATGCGCTGGCTGCGGCGCTCCTGGCCGTCTGCACCGATCCACAGAAAACTCGGTGGCCCCGGCACTTTATAACGGCCGAGCAGTTCGCGGCTGGCGGCATTGTCGGTGGTCACGTCCAGCCGTAGCAAGCGCACATCACTCAGCGCTGCCATCACATTGGCTTTGCCGAAGACCTGTTTTTCCATGACCTTGCACGACACACACCAGTCGGCGTAGTAGTCCAGCAGCACCCATTGGCCCTGGGCCTGGGCGGCGTCCAGTTCCTGTTGCAGCGCTTGCGGACTGTTAATCGTGGTGAACGCCTCATGGCCGGTCGGGCGAGCGGCATTACCGGAAGAAGCTGAAGCGCTGTAGACCTGCAACGGTTTGAGCAAATCATCACTGCCACCGGCGGCGCCGATCAGCAGCAGACCGCCCCAAATCCCGAGCAACAGCGCACTGGCGCCGAACAGATGGGCGACGCGACCAAAACCTTCCGACTGTTTCCACGCACTGTAGGCGGCGATCAGCAACAACGCGCCGCACAAACCGATCCACAGGGATTGATCCAGCACCGGGCGCAGCATCAGTAGCGCGGTGGCAAGGAACAGGAAACCGAACACGCCTTTAAGCAGGTTCATCCAGGCACCGGGTTTGGGCAGGAAGCGATTGCCCACGGTTACCAGCAACAGCAGCGGCACGCCGATGCCGATGCCCATGGCGAACAGAATCAGGCCGCCATGCAGCGCATTGCCACTTTGCGCGATGTAAAGCAGCGCGCCGGCCAATGGCGCCGTCATGCACGGGCCGACCAGCAACCCCGACAAGGCGCCCAGCACACCGGCACCGATCAGGCTGCCGCCGCGTTGATTGCGCGAGACATTTTCCAGCCGATCACGCACGGCCACCGGCAGTTGCAGCTCGAAGAAACCGAACATCGGCAACGCCAACAGGACAAATATCGCCGCGAAGCTGCCCAGCAGCCACGGGTTCTGCAACAGGGCCTGAAGGTTCGCACCAAGCAGCGCGGCCAGCACACCCATTGCCGCATATATCAGGGCCATGCTCACCACGTAACTGGTCGCCAAGGCGAAACCGCGTTTGGGCGTAGCCCCGCTGCCGACGATCAACCCGGCCAGAATCGGCAGCATCGGCAACGAGCAAGGGGTGAAGGCCAGCAACAGGCCCAGACCAAAGAACACCAGCACGCTCCAGCCCAGCGCCCGTTGTTGCAGGCCGCTGGCCAAGGCTTGATCCGGTGCTTCGTTGGTGGCGACCGCGACGCTGCCACCCAGATCCACGACCTGGGTTTGCGGCGGATAACACAAACCGGCATCGGCACAGCCCTGGAAGCCCACCTTGATCTGACCGGTGGCGCCCGCCGGAATCTTCAGATCCAGACCTTGGCGATAGACCTGCTGTTCGCCGAAGAACTCATCACTGTGCGCTTCGCCTTCAGGTAATGGCGGATGCTGCTCCGGGGGCAACCCCTCGAATTTCAGGCGTTTCTGATAAAGGTAATAACCATCGGTAATCTGCCAGTAGAGCTGTGTTTCACCCGATTCAAGGCGCTCGGAGGTGAAGACAAAGGCCTTTTCCACCGGCAGGAATTCAGGTTTGGTATCGAACGGATTGGTCCCTGCCTGGGCCACACCCGAGATCAAGAGAACAAAAAACAGAAACAGTCGACGCATGGGTAAGCCTTATCCCTGTGCAAGTGAGGTGCACAATGGGAGGCGGCGATTAACCGATGATTAACCGCGCCAGGTTCACAGACGAGTCAGTGTTCAGCTTGGAATCAGACCCCGCCATGTCGCTTCGTTGACGTCGAATGGGCCTGTGACAACGCGATTATCACAGTCATATCTCAGGTACTGATTGTTGGTCAGAAAGATATAAAAGTAGGTGTCGAGCAGTGGCGCATCGTTCTTTACAGCGGTAATCATGCGGCCTTTGTATTTTTCTAAATATGCCCAGTAGGAACCTTTGAGGGGCTTGATGTGCAGCTCTTGCGTGTAAGCGTTATAACTAAGATAGTTGCCGTCGTTCAGCAGTATCCAGAAAACAAACCTGCGCCCCGATTCCTCCAACCACATGACACCAACAATCTTGTCGAAGTAAGGTTTCAACGGCGCCCATATGGATTGTGAAACAGGCGTTTTGGTAACGACACAGTCGTTACCCTGGGAGTACCTGCACACCATCGGTGTCTTGCCTTCGTAGTAGAACAACACGAGAAGATCGCCACCAGCCCCGTCCCAATCAAGCCCCGAGGTGGTAAATCCACATCGCACGTCTTTTGCATGCTGGGAAAAGTCGTCCCAGTTACCGTAAACACTACAAGGGTAACCCTCTCCGACACAGTTGTCCCCAAGATCGAAACGAGAATAGGTTTCGTCGTCCTTGAAGAAAAAATGGATGCGGTCGAGCCCGTCGCGCCAGTCGACGGCTACAAAGTTTTTCAGGGTTGTCATTGTTTGATTCCTTTCGTTTATTTAAATGGCGCTACAGTGCGGTAGCGCGATTTTATGAGTGTGTTAATCGTATTGAAGTTGCTGCTGTTCAATGATGTTAGATTAGCGTTAGTGTTTGATAATTAGAATGGGTGTTGGGTGGTTGTATGTTTCAAGTTGAATCCGGGTGTTTGGTTTTAATAAGGGTGTAAAGAGTAAGTTGTCAGGCTGGCGCTATAGTTTTTAGTGACTACTCTTTGGTTCAATATTACGAATGTGCTTCTCGTCCGCTGACTCGCTCGTCATAATTCAGCCTTAATCCTCACCTGCTTGACTCGCTTTTTTGCTAAGGGGGCTCCCATGCACGTACTGGTTTGCGAAGACGATGAGCTGATCGCCAGCGGCATTGTCGCTGGCCTCACTGCCCAGGGCTTGACCGTGGAGCATGTGGCGACGGCATCCTCGGCCCGTGCGATGCTCAAGGTGGCTGAGTTCGACGTCATGGTGCTCGACCTTGGCCTTCCCGATGAGGACGGCTTGAAACTGTTGCAGCAGTTGCGTTCCAGTGGTCTGGAGATTCCGGTGCTGATCCTCACGGCACGGGACTCGGTCACCGACCGCGTCGACGGGTTACAGGCCGGTGCCGACGATTACCTGCTCAAGCCGTTCGACCTGCGTGAACTCGCCGCACGCCTGCACACCTTGTTGCGACGAGTGGCGGGGCGTAGCGTCAACCTGATCGAACATGGCCGTCTGACCTACGACCCGAGCAGCCGCGAAACCATGCTCGGCGGTCAGTCCGTCGACCTTTCGCGCCGTGAACAGTCGCTGTTGCAGGCCTTGTTGCATAACCGTGGTCGGGTGCTGTCCACTGAGCAACTGAAGGACAGCGTTTATGGTTTCAATGATGAGCTGGAGAGCAACGCCCTCAACGTGCATATCCATCACCTGCGGCGCAAACTCGGCAATGGCATTGTCGAGACCGTGCGCGGCCTGGGGTATCGCCTGGGGCCGGCCGATGGTGGAGAGGAATTGAAAAAGTGATGAGCCTGCGTTTGCGCCTGAGCCTGACGCTCGGCGCCGCTTTTGCGCTGATCTGGGCCCTGGCGGCAGCCTGGATGCTCAGCGACCTGCGCAACCAAATGATGTTTTCCCTCGACCAGCGGCTGGTGGCATCGGCGCGCATGGTCGCCGGCCTGATGGAGCAATTGCCGGCGTTGCCGAGCAAGGGCGAGGGCACCCATTTCAGTGCTGAACAGCTTAATATTCCTGGTGGCATGGCCTGCCAGGTCAGCTCGTTGCGCGGCGAAATCCTCGCCCGCAGTCACACCGACCCGCAACAAACCCTGGAAGCCGAGAAAATGGGCTTTCACGATCAGATGATCGACGGTGCTCCGTGGCGGAGCTTCACCCTGGCCCGCGGTGATTTGCGCATCACCACCGCTGACCGGCAAATCGAGCGTGAGGCGCTGAACATGTCGATCCTGCTGGCCGCTTCGGTGCCGGTGGGCGTGGCGTTGCTAGGCTGCCTGTGCCTGTTGTGGCTGGGGATCGGCCAGGGGCTGGCGCCGCTGAACCGGATGCGCGATGCCTTGATGCGGCGCAGCGCCGACTCTCTTGAGCCCTTGCAAATTCAGCCGTTGCCGAGCGAGCTTCAACCGTTGCTGGACACCCAGAATCAGCTGTTCCAGCGCATCGGCAAGACCATCGAACGCGAACGCCGCCTGACCGGCGACGCGGCTCACGAATTACGCAGCCCGCTGACAGCAATCAAAACCCACCTGCAAGTGGCGCGCATGACCGAGGGCGCGGCCCGGGATCAGTCCCTGGCCCGAGCCGAGGAGGGCGCCGACCGCATGCACCGCACGCTGGAGCAATTGCTGCTGCTGGCGCGGGTCGAGGGCAGCCTGTCTTTCGATGACGGTGTGCAATGCAGCGCCGAGCAAGTGGCGAAACTGGCGATCCAGGATGCTGCCAGTGGCGATCGTCGGCGGATCAAGCTGCAAATGCCGGCGAAGTTTTCCGATGCGCCGGTGCAAATGCCCGCGGTGCTGTCGATCGCCGCATTGCGCAACCTGCTGGACAACGCCCTGCGCCATACCCCGGGCGATGGGGCGGTGGAACTGAGCCTGGAAACCACCGGCAGTCGTGCGCGCTTTCTGGTCCGCGACCACGGCCCGGGGATTGCCGAAGACGACCTGCAACACCTGACCCAACGCTTCTGGCGCCACGGCCAGAGCACCGGCTGCGGATTGGGCCTTGCGATTGTTCAGGCGATTGTTCAGCGCTGCGGCTGCACCCTGCATTTCGACAGCCGCCCGGATGGGTTGCGGGTTGAGTTGACCATGCCATTACAACCCCTCTAACCAACACCCCAATCCCCTGTAGGAGCGAGCCTGCTCGCGATATAGGTAGTCCGTTCCTTTCTCTTCCATACTGACTTCGCTGGAAGTTCGCTGTCGGCGAGGAAGGAACATGCACCTGCGGGCTACGAATATGCTCGCGAAGCACTCGATGATTACGCCATCACCTTCGAGCCCACAGGTGCGCTTGCGCCCTCTAACGAATTCTCAGGGAAAGCCCGACACGGCTCTCTATATCGCCTTCGCTGGACGCAAGCATGCATGTCCCTGCATGTACTTTAGCGCCTGTGGAGGTGTTCCATGCAAACGCTCCTGTCTCAGAGGTTCACTGCTTATATCGGAATTGATTGGGCAGATGCCAAGCACGACATCTGTTTGCAGATAACTGGAGAGGCTCAGCGGAGTTTCGAGGTCATCGACCACAAGCCCGAGTCGATTGATCGCTGGGCCAAGTCGCTGCATCAACGTTACGGTGGCCCGATCGCGGTCGCCGTGGAGCTGAACAAAGGGCCACTGATAGCGGCTCTGCAAAAATATGAGTTTTTTTGTATCTTTCCGATCAATCCGAGCACCTTGGCCCGGCACCGTAAAACCTTCGTCCCCAGTGGCGCCAAGGATGATCCAACGGATGCTCAATGGGCGCTTGAGCTGTTGCTGAATCACCCAGAACGGTTTCCTCAACTGGTCCAGCAAAGCTCCGCCATGCGTTCGCTCGCCAGTCTGACCGAACATCGCCGTGGGCTGGTCGATGACCGGGTCAAGATCAGCAACCGTCTGGTCTGCATGCTCAAACAGTATTATCCGTTGGCTCTTGAGCTGTTTCATGACCATGACACGCTGGTTTTCTGTGAGTTTTTGGCGCGCTGGTCGACATTTGAAGTGCTTAAGCGCGCTCGGCCGGCCAGCGTTTTGAAGTTCCTTCACGCGCATAATGTTCGCCATGCTGAACTCAATCAGCAGCGTTTGGCGTTGATCACCAAAGCCATGCCGTTGACTGAAGATCCAGGCGTGGTCAGTCCTTCAGCGCTGTATGTGCTGGCCCTGGTCTCGCAACTGAAAGGGGTCATCACGGCGATCAAAGACTTTGATCGGGAGATCGAAAAAACCGCCAATACCCTGGCCGACTACCGCCTCTTCCAGGCCTTGCCCGGCGCGGGGCAGCAGCTTGCGCCACGGTTGATGGTGGCTTTTGGTGAGCAGCGAGATCGCTTCAAGGATGCCAGTTCGATGCAGCGATACGCCGGGATCGCACCGGTTACCGAACGTAGCGGCAAGAAAAAAGTCGTTCATTGGCGCTATCAATGCGCAACTTTTTTGCGCCAGACCTTTGTTGAGTGGGCTGCACACAGCATCAATCAATCGGTGTGGGCAGAAGCTTATTATCGCCAGCAAAGGGCCAAAGGCTGCTCTTACCAAGCCGCCCTCAGGGCCTTGGCGTTCAAGTGGATCCGGATCGTTTATCGGTGCTGGAAGACCAGCACCGTGTACGACGAAAAGGTTTATTTACAGGCCTTGCTCCGGCACGGCTCGCCGTTGACCAGCGAGCTGAACACAGCAAAATCGCGTTGACGGAAAGGCTCAGGGCGTGATGGCGGCAGCACATCCAGCATTGATGTGGCAGATAGACCGCTATGGCGAGCAGGCTCGCTCCCACAGGGGGCTGTGTTGCACATCAAATGTAACTTCTCTCCATTAGCCACCCACTCGCCACAGCGCTATCGTCCCCGGCAGCTTTTTCTCAATGGATTGAGGTAACAGCGCCATGGAAGCATCGATTCACATCTGCAAGGCAACCCCCGCCGACGCCGGCATCATCAGCCGGATCGTCGAGCGCTCCATTCGTGTCGGCTGCGCGCTCGACCACCGCAACGACCCGCGAACAGTTGCCACCTGGACCCACAACAAAACCATCGAACACGTGCAACCCTGGCTGACCGACCAACGGTTGTACCTGAACATCGCCCTGTTGCAGGACAAACCGGTCGGTGTCGCCATGGCAGGGATCACCGGCAAGGTTGCGTTCTGCTACGTGCAGCCGGAATGGTTTCGTCGCGGTGCCGGAGAGGCGCTGATACACGACCTCGAAGGCTGGTTGATCAACCAAGGGCTGGCGCATGCACGACTCAACAGCACCCGCACCAGCGAGGCCTTTTACCGTCATTTGGGTTACCGGCCCTGCGCCGAAATCTTCACCGTGGCCGGGCTCCACGCCATTCCCATGCACAAAGCACTGACACTGCCTTCATAGAAAGCTGATCGAGGGTCTAAATCCTCGGCGCCCTGATGCGTTTCCAGAACAGGAAAACCTTATTGAGGGGTCGAGAGATGTCAGTCGCTACCAGCCTTATGGAAGATCAGTCGGCCCGGATCACTCCGGCGCCGGCCGAGACGCTTTATCAATTCAACGAATCGCCGCTGTTGGCCCGTCAAAACCAGCAGGAATCGAATGCCCGCAGCTACCCGCGGCGCATTCCCCTGGCGCTCAAACGCGCCAAGGGTATTTATGTCGAAGACGTCGAAGGCCGCCGTTTCATCGACTGCCTGGCCGGTGCCGGAACCCTGGCCCTGGGGCATAACCATCCGGTGGTGATCGAAGCGATCCAGCAAGTGCTGACCGATGAACTGCCGCTGCACACCCTCGACCTGACCACGCCGGTCAAGGATCAGTTCGTCCAGGACCTGTTCGGTCTGCTGCCACCGGCCCTGGCCGCGCAAGCGAAGATCCAGTTCTGTGGCCCGACCGGCACCGACGCGGTGGAAGCCGCGCTGAAACTGGTGCGTACCGCCACCGGACGCAGCACCGTGCTGTCGTTCCAGGGCGGTTATCACGGCATGAGCCAGGGCGCGTTGAGCCTGATGGGCAGCCTGGGGCCGAAAAAGCCATTGGGCGCCTTGCTCAGCAACGGCGTGCAGTTCATGCCCTATCCCTACGATTACCGCTGCCCGTTCGGGCTCGGCGGCGCGCAAGGGGTGAAGGTCAACCTGAGCTACCTGGAAAACCTGCTGAATGACCCGGAGGCCGGTGTGCAATTGCCGGCGGCGGTGATCGTCGAGGCAGTGCAAGGCGAGGGCGGGGTGATCCCGGCCGATCTCGATTGGTTGCGCGGCCTGCGACGCATCACCGAAAAGGCCGGCGTGGCGCTGATCGTCGATGAAATCCAGAGCGGTTTCGCCCGCACCGGCAAGATGTTCGCCTTCGAGCACGCCGGAATCATTCCCGATGTGGTGGTGATGTCCAAAGCCATCGGCGGCAGCCTGCCATTGGCGGTGGTGGTCTATCGCGACTGGCTCGACACTTGGCTGCCGGGCGCCCATGCCGGGACGTTCCGCGGCAACCAAATGGCCATGGCCGCGGGTTCTGCGGTGATGCGTTACCTGACCGAACACAAGGTCTGCGAGCACGCCGCCGCCATGGGTGAACGCTTGAGCGAACACCTGCGCATCCTGCAGCGGGACTTCCCGCAACTGGGTGACATTCGCGGGCGCGGCTTGATGCTCGGCGTTGAACTGGTCGATCCGACGGGTACGCCCGATGCATTGGGTCATCCACCGATTTTCGGACGCCTGGCGCCGCTGGTGCAGCGTGAATGCCTCAAGCGCGGGTTGATTCTTGAGCTGGGTGGCCGTCATGGCGGCGTGGTGCGCTTCCTGCCGCCGCTGGTGATTACCGCGGCGGAAATCGATCGGGTGGCGGAGATTTTCGGCCGGGCCATGGCCGCTGCCACCGCCAGCCTCTAAATTTTTCGAGCGGCAGAACGTTCCTTCTACATACCGGCTGCACACGCTGTGCAGCCCACCCTACAGCGATGGAGAAACACCATGACGTCAGTATTCGACCGCGAGGACATCCTCTTTCAGGTCGTGGTCAACCACGAAGAGCAGTACTCGATCTGGCCCGACTACAAAGCCGTGCCTGCCGGCTGGCGCACCGTGGGCAAGAGCGGCCTGAAAAAGGAATGCCTGGCCTACATCGAAGAGACCTGGACCGATATGCGTCCGTTGAGCTTGCGTCAGAAGATGGATGAGCAGGCGGCAGTGGCTAATTAAGGCACGGCGCAAAAAAAGGAGCCCGCTGGACTGTTAGCAGTCAGCGGGCTTTTTGCTAGAGATCGTTCCCACGCTCTGCGTGGGAATGCAGCCCGGGACGCTCCGCGTCCCAAAGCGGACGCAGAGCGTCCATTGAGGCATTCCCACGCAGAGCGTGGGAACGATCATCTTAGGTAGCGGGTTTACCGCTCAACCCCTTGATCAGCAAATCCACATTCCCTTCCAGCTCAACCACCGGATCCGCCGCGTCCACACTCAACACCACCAGCCGACTGCCAGACTCAGTAATCACCGCTTTCACCGCATCCGACGGCTGTCGATGATGCAACACCACCGCCACGTCATTGTCCTTCAGCGTCGCGCCCAATTGCTTGAGCGCTTCAGGTGTCCATTCGGCATCAGGGCGTGCATCGAGGCCGATCAGCTCCAGATTCAGCCCGCCGATCAGGTAGCCGAAGTGATCGCTCAGGCTCATCACACTGAGGTTGTCGGCGCTGGCCAGACGAGCTTCGCTGTCCGCGCTGAGCTTGAGCAGCCGTTGCTTCAACGCCGCCAGGTTAGCCTCGATTTTCGGCTTGGCCTCGGGCGCCAGGCGCACCAGGTCTGCCGCCATCACATCCGCCATGCGCCCCATGTTGTTGCTGGAAAACCACGGCTGACTGTTCAACCCGTCGACCTTGTTGCCCGGCTGCACGGCGATGCCGGCGAGGGCGCCGTCCACCGGGCGGGCGGCATCGATTTCAATGATGCGGATGTTGCTGCGACGAGCGTTCGGGTACAGCGGGTCGTCCGGCCACAATGAGCGCAGACCGATCACCGCATCGGCGTCGGTCGCCAGTTTGGCCAGCGCCGGAGCGCCACGGCCGGTGAAGTACGCCGTCTGCCGTGTCCCGGGCAGGTTGGCCGGTGCCGCGCGCTCGATGGCGACATCGGTGCCCTCCAGCAGCACGCTGCCCAGGCCAAACGTAACCGGCAACGAAGCCAGGACCAGCACCTTGTGCGTCGATGTTGCGGCGAAGAGCGCGGTATTGCCGATACCATGACTGGCCAGCATGCGCATCGGTTCAAATTGGTCGACGGCGTGCACGCTGAACGAAGCGGGTCCACACAGGGCCACGGCCAGGGTCAATTGACGCAAAGTAAAAGACATTTATCCGAGATTCCCTTTCAGACTTGGAACGACGCCACGCGCAATGGCGGCCAGAGCAAAAGCGATACCGGCCACCAGAATGATCGCGGCACCGGACGGAATAGGCAGGTCGAAGACGATCGGCGCGAGGATTCCACACAGTGTGCTGACCGTGGCGATCAGCACCGAACACCAGAAGAAACCCTTCAGAGACTGGCTGAGCAAACGTGCTGCCGCGGCTGGAATTACCAGTAGCGCACCGACCAGAATCGCGCCGATGACTTTCACAGCAGCCACGGTGATCAGGGTCACCAGAATCACAAACAGATAATCCAGGGTCTTCACCGCCACACCGCGTACCGCCGCCAGTTGCGGGTTGAAACTGGCCAGCATGATGCGGTTGTACAGCGGCAAGGCCAACGCCATGACCAGCGAGCCGACGATGGCCAGCACCAGCAGATCATTGCCGTTGACCGTCAGCACCGAACCGAACAGCACGTTTTCGAGGATGTGCACGTTGATCTTGCCCGCCAGGATCAGCAGCAGGCTCGCGCCCAGCGCCAGCGACACCGAGAGAAACACGCCGATCAACGTATCCGGCGCCAACCCGGTGCGGTTACGCAGGTAGTTGAGCAGGATGCCGAACAGCAGGCAGTAACCGAACAGGCTGCCGTAAGGCCCGGTGTAGGGTTCGCCGAGCAGGATGCCGATGGCCACGCCAGTCAATGCCGCGTGACCCACCGCTTCGGAGAAAAACGCAAAGCGCTTGACCACCACCAACGTGCCCAGACCGCCCAGCACCGGGCCGATCAGCAACCCGGCGAGCAGCGCGTTGACCACAAATCCATAGGCCAGCGCTTCGGGCAGGTAACCCGAAGACGCCCAGCCCTGGACCATCAAGCGAAAGGCTTCATAACTCATCAGGCAGCGCTCCGTGGATGGGTGGAGAACAGGGTCAGCAAACGCTCCGGCGTCAAAGCTTCCTTGGGCGTGGCATCGAACAGCACCCGGCGATTGAGCCCGGTGACGCGATCCGCCAAACGCCCGACCGCTTCCAGATCATGCTCGATCCACAGCACAGTGATGCCGCTCTGGCGCCAGTCGCCGAGCAGCCGTTCGAACACCTGGATACCGGCCTCATCGAGGGCCGACATCGGTTCGTCGAGTACCAGCAACTGCGGTGCCGGGATCAACCCTTGAGCGAGCAACACGCGCTGACGCTCACCGCCGGACAACGCGCCCATGCGCCGCTTGCGTTTGTCCTGCATGCCGACGCGTTCAAGCGCTTCACCGATCGCTGCCGCGTAATGCTTGCTCAAACCGAGGAATGCGGGACGGCGCTGACACATCGCGGCCATGAAATCGTCGACGGTCATTGGCAGGCCGCGATCGAATTCCAGCGCCTGAGGCACGTAGCCAATGGTCCCGGGAGTGCCGGGCCATTGCAGGCTCAAACGGCCCTGGTGCGGCATCTGTCCGAGCAGCGTCTTGATCAGCGAGCTCTTGCCACCACCGTTGGGGCCCACCAGCGCATGCACGCTGCCGGGCTGGACTTGAAACGTCACGTTGTCGAGGATCGTCGTGCGCCCCAGCGTCAAACTGACCTCCGCAAAGTCCAGCGTCGGCCCCGAACCCTGTAGGAGTGAGCCTGCTCGCGATTGCGGTGGGTCAGTCAACATCGATGTCGATTGACACTCCCTCTTCGCGAGCATGCTCGCTCCCACAGGGGAATCGCTGATGGTTTCTTTCGCCGTCATTTCCCCGACTCCTGAATCGCCCGGACCACCGTGTTGAGGTTGCCGGTCATTTCCTTCTCATACTTGTCGGCGGTGTATTCGCCATAGGAAATATGCGACAGCGGGTACAGCTTGACCCCTGACTCACGCTGGATGGTCTCGACGTAAGTAGACGGGAAATCCATCTCCGAGAAGATCACCTTCACGTCCAGTTCCCGCAGTTGATCGATGGTCTTTTTCAGCTGGCTCGGGCTCGGCTCGATGCCGTGGGCCGGTTCAACCACGGCCGTCACTTCCAGGCCGAATTCACGCAGCAGGTAGTCGTAAGCTGCGTGAACAGTGGCCACCCGCAGTTCGGCGTTCGGCGCCTGGGTCAGTTTTGCCAGGGCGTCGGCGCGCATCTGCCGCAGGCGTTTGCCGTAGGCACGGGCGTTCTGGGTGTAGGTCTTGGCATTGGCCGGGTCGAGTTTGCCCAGTTCCCGGGCGATGTTGTTGACCTGGGCAATGGAAGCGCTGATCGACAGGAAGGTGTGCGGGTTGACGACTTTGCCGGCGCCGCGCGCGGCGACACCGGTGGCGGCCAGCAGCGGCACGTTTTCGTTGGCTTCGATCACCGGGACGTTCGGGGTTTCGCTGGCGGCGATCATGCGGTCGGCGAAGTCGTCATGACCGACGCCGTTGAGCACGATCACGTCCAGTCCGCTGATGCGCTTGATGTCCTCGGCGCGGGGCTCGTAGGCGTGCGGGTTGAACCCGGACGGAATCAGCGGCACCACCTCGGCTTTGTCACCGACGATGTTGGCCACGTAGCTGTAATAAGGGTGCAGGGTGATGCCGATGCGCAGGCGCTTGGCCTCGTCGGCGCTGGCCAGTGGCGTCAGCAGGCAAGCCAGCACGCCAACCACTGTCAGGCGCAGGAAAGAGCGTAGAGATGAAATAGGCATGGGAAAGCGGTCTTCTCTCGGGTGAAGGCGAGGGTTCAGTGCCGGTGCTGGCGGGTCACGCCGGCATCGAATTGCGCGACGATCTGCTGCCAGCCAGCGCTTTCGAGCGCGGCGTCAGTGAGATCGGTCGGGGCCGCGAGGGCTTTGCCGCGGTTGAGCCAGACGTCCGGCGCATCGTCGTCGGCAGTCAGGCGCATCAGAAACGAACCGGCCACGGCGGGTGTCTGGCTCTGACCGAAGTAAGCCTTGGCGTCGAGCAACTGCCAGGCATGGCCGCCACGACTGACGGAACTGGCGTCCTGGGCAAACGGCGCAAAGCCTTCATCGGCAAGATTCTGGGGTGTCGGCAACGCTTGCTGTTCCTGGCGCAGCAAATGAATTTCGTCCAGCGTCACCCGCAGGTCGGCGTAGATCCCTTGCTCGGACGCGCTCAGGTCGCGGCGGGCATCCAGTTGATGGCTGGTGACGCTGCTGACTTCCTGAGACTCATGGCGCCAGGCAACCACCGAGCCGGCCACCGCCAGGATCATCAGGCACAACAGCAACACAAACAGGGTTTCATGGCCGGCACCGGCCGGGCGGACGACGTGCGTAGTAGGCGTACTCATGGGGCTTGAATGTCCGCTTGGTCGATCTCGACGACGTGGCCGGGGCCGGCGTCGAACAGCACGTAGAACTCGGCGCCGGGCTTCTTGAAGGTCAGGGTCGAATCGGCGCCGAGCTTGCCCGGCACCAGGATGGTTTCGTCGTAGCCGATCACGTCCAGCGTCACCCCCGGCGCGCCGCTGCCGTCGGAGAAACCGCCCGTGCACTGGATTTGTTCTGCGTCGATGGCTTTGCATTCGCACATCGGGTTGTGGGCCAGGGCGCTGGCGCTGAAACCGGCGCAGAGCACCAGCAAAGCCGCGTTCAGAGATCGTAGCGTCATGGTTTGCCTCCTTGTTTGTTCAGCCACGCGAGGGTGGCGGGGGATGCCTGGCTCAGCGGGATCGACGCTTGATGCATCGCGCCGTCCCAGCCTTCCATGGTGATCCACAGTTCGGCGTCGGCTTTGGTTTTGTCCGGGATCGGCAGCATGGCGCCCATGCGGTACGGCGTGCCGAAGAAAATCACCCCGGCGGCGCGCAGGCTGCGGGGTTTGCCGATGCGCAGGTACGTCGCCTTGACCTGATCGCGACAGCTGTCGCACAGGGCCGCGTTGAAGTTCTTCATGTAGCCGGCCGGGCCATCGAGGGTCGGTGCTTCGTTGCGCAACTCGGCGAGGCGCAGGCTCCAGGGGCCGACCTTCACTTCACCGATCTCCCGCTCACCGAGCCCGGTGTCGCCGCGAAACAGCGCCGCGTCGGCAAAGTACTTGGGCATGAACCCCAGCGGCACCAGCAACAGCAGAACGTTGATGTGGAAGCGCCATTTGTGCCAGAAGCGGCTCAGTTTCGAGGCCGGTTTGTCGGCGGCGAACAGGCTCATTGGCTGACCTCCGTGGTTTCACGGCTTGTGACGACGACCGCGCGCGGACGTTTGTCTTTGCGCTTGAGGGCATTGGCCGTGGCCAGGGCGGTGCGTTTGGTCCAGATCAACAGGCCGCTGAGCACCATCATGCTCAGGATCAAACCGAAGAAGAACCAGATCAGCTTGATCCAGATGCCGCCGAAATCACCGGTGTGCAACGGCCGCATGGATTCGGTCACCAACTCCAGGCCGGAACGGTCCGACAGCAGGCGGGTGGCGGCGATATCGCCGGTGTACGGGTTGATCTCGGCGGTCTGGAACATCAAGGGATACCAACTGCGACCGCCCACGGTCAGGTAGCTGTAGGCATTGGCGGGCATGCTGACGAAGCTGTCTTCCAGGCCGGGGATGCGTTCCTTGGCCTGGGCAATCGCCGCCTCCAGGCTGATCATCGGCGCGGGCGAGCCATCGGTGCTCACCGGCACGCTCTCACGGGGGACCACAAGCGCCACCGGCGCGGTGGAAATCGACACCTGGTTATCAAACATGAAGGCTTGAATCAGGAACCAGGTGCTGGTGATGGAAATCACCGCGATGAACCAGATCGACCAGATGCCACTCAGGCGGTGAAAGTCGCCCCAGAAAATCCGCGCGCCATGACGGATGCGCAACGTCGGCCGGAAGAAGCCTTTCCAGAAACGCTTGTAGACCACCAGTCCGGTCACCAGCGACGCCAGCAACGGCAGGCTCAGGAACGACACCAGGTACCAGCCCCAGCTGTAACCGTTGGTGAACGGCACCAGCCACCAGCCATGCAATGCACGGGTGAAGGCCTGGAAATTGAATGGCGGGGCGGTGCCCTGAATTACGCCGGTGTACGGGTTGACGTAAACCGTCAACGAGCGGCCATCGGGGTAGCTGACGTTGACATCGAGGGCGAAGTGCGACTCGTCGGGCCGGCTGATGCCCTCGACCAGTGTGTTCGGTTCCGCCTTCTTGATGGCGGCGATGATCTGGTCATAACTGAGCAGCGGCGCATCGTCCGTGGGTTGGCTGGCGCGCATTTGCGGGTTGGCCAGCCAGACGATTTCCTGACTGACCACCGCCAGCGTGCCGGTGACACAGACGATCAGCACGAAAAACCAGATCGGCAAGGCCAGCCAGCTATGGACCAGAAACCAGAGTTTTGAGCGGGATTTCTTCGACATGATTAAAGGTCTTGTTTCGATGAGAGGGCCTCTGCTGCGGGCTTCCCAGCGATGAGGTCCATGAAAGGCCGGCCCGTGGCTTTTGCCTACGCGGACTGACTGCATCTATATAGGACGGATGAGGAACGGAAATCCCGAAGCGGTATATGAAAGTAAATGTTTCCCGTTCCTGCCAACACACCATCCCCTGTGGGAGCGGGCTTGCTCGCGAAGGCGTCTTGTCCGTCGATATCAATGTCGACTGACACACCGCTTTCGCGAGCAAGCCCGCTCCCACAAGGGATTTGCATTCACTTCAGGACGGGGGGGCCTCGATCCAACACGAACCATGGTTCACGGGATCACTCTCCGGCCATTGATGGGGATGGCCCACTCCCTAAGATGGAACTCAGACGCCTTTCACCCGCGAGCCTGAGCGAGCCCCTCCATGACGCCAGCAAGAACCCTCTACGACAAACACATCGATTCCCACACGGTGTGTCGCCTCGATGACCAGGGCCACGTCCTGTTGTACATCGATCGCCAGGTCATCAACGAATACACCAGCCCCCAGGCGTTCAGCGGTTTGCGCGAGGCCGGGCGCGGGGTCTGGCGTGCCGGAACCGCGTTGGCTGTGGTCGATCACGTCAACCCCACCGCCCCGGTGCGCATCGCCGCCATGCCGGACCCCGGTGGCGCGCGGCAAGTGTCGTACCTCGCGGAAAACTGCCAGGACTTCGGCATCGAGTTGCTCGACATCCTCAACAAACGCCAGGGCATCGAACACGTCATTGCGCCGGAGCAGGGGTTCATTCTGCCGGGCATGGTGATCGCGGCGGGCGACAGCCACACCACCACCTATGGCGCCCTCGGTGCGTTCGGTTTCGGCATCGGCACTTCGGAGATTGAGCACCTGCTGGCGTCCCAGACCCTGGTCTACAAACGCCTGAAAAGCATGCGCGTGACGGTGGATGGCGAGTTGGCGCCGGGGCTGACGTCCAAGGACGTGATCATGGCGCTGATCGGCCAGATCGGCGCGTCGGGCGCTACCGGGTACGCCATCGAGTTTCGCGGCTCGACCATCGATGCGTTGAGCGTCGAAGCGCGCATGACCATCTGCAACATGGCCGTCGAGGCCGGGGCGCGAGGCGCATTCATGGCCCCGGACGAGAAAGTCTTCGCCTACCTCAAGGACAAGCCCCGTGCACCCAAAGGCGCGTTGTGGGAGCAAGCGGTCGAGAAATGGTGGGCCTTGCACAGCGACGCGAACGCGCCTTTCGACCGCGAAGTCCGGGTGGACGCCAGCACCCTGGAACCGATGGTGACGTGGGGCACCAGCCCGGATCAGGCGTCACCGATTGGCGCGCGCGTGCCGGACCCGCAAGACGTCAGCGACCTGATCCTGCGTCAGGACATGCGCCGTGCCCTGAACTACATGGGCCTCGAAGCCGGCATGCCGCTCAGCGAGATCGTCATCAGCCACGCCTTTATCGGCTCCTGCACCAACGCGCGCATCGAAGACCTGCGCGACGCCGCCAGCGTGGTGCGGGGCAAACACGTCGCCGGGCACGTGCGGGCGATGATCGTGCCGGGTTCCACCGAAGTGAGAAACCAGGCTGAAGCCGAAGGTTTGGCGGCAATCTTTATCGAGGCCGGGTTCGAGTGGCGGCAGTCTGGCTGCTCCATGTGCCTGGCGATGAACGATGACGTGCTGGCACCGGGCGACCGCTGCGCCTCCAGCACCAACCGCAATTTCGAAGGCCGTCAGGGCGCGGGCGCGCGCACGCACCTGATGAGTCCGGCCATGGTCGCCGCCGCGGCGATCACCGGTCGCTTGACCGACATCCGTCACTTAGGAGACCGCGCATGAGCCTGCAACCTTTCACCCAGTTCACCGGCAAGGCCGCGCCGATGCTCGCTGCCAACATCGACACCGACGTGATCATGCCCAAGCAGTTTCTCAAGGGCATCGATCGCGCCGGGCTGGATCGTGGTTTGTTTTTTGACCTGCGGTTTATGCCGGACGGTTCGCTGAACCCCGAGTTCGTGCTGAACAAACCGGCATGGCAGGGTGCAAGCTTCATGGTGGTCGGGCCGAATTTTGGCTGCGGGTCGAGCCGTGAGCATGCGGTGTGGGGTTTGAAGCAGATGGGGATTCGGGCGCTGATCGGCAGTAGCTTTGCCGGGATTTTCTATGACAACTGCCAGCGTAACGGGGTGTTGTTGATTACCCTCGAAGAGGCGGTGTCACAGCGGCTTGGGCAAGTGGTCAGTGAGCCGGACAGCGCGCTGATTAATGTCGATCTGGAAGTTCAAGAGATTCGCCTCCACGACGGTCGGGTCATCCCGTTCGAGATCGACACCTTGCGCAAAACCGCACTGTTGCTGGGCCTCGACGCCATCGGCAGCACCTTGCAGCGCAGCGAGCAAATCAAAACCTTCGAACGCAATCACCTGGCTGCCAACCCTTGGTTGTCCTGACAATCCTGATCTTGTGGCGAGGGAGCTTGTTCCCGCTGGGCCGCGAAGCGGCCCCTCTTCCCTCCAAAAAGAAGGGGACTGCTGCGCAGTCCAGCGGGAGCAAGCTCCCTCGCCACAGGTTACTCATCGCTTCAGCAAGAAGCGCTATTGTGGCTACACCGACAACCCCTTGAAATGCTCCTGCAAAAACTCCACACACGCCCGCAGCTTCCCCGAATACGCCAGCCGCGTCGGGTACACCGCCCAGACGTTGGCGCTCTGGGTGTATTCGGGCAGCAACTGCACCAGCCGTCCTTGTTCCAGCAGCGGCTTCACATCCCACAATGAGCGCAGCAACACGCCGCGCCCATCCAGTGCCCACTGCAAGACGATTTCCCCGCTGTTGGACGACAACGGCCCGCTGACCCTCACGCTGTCCAGAACGCCGTCGTGTTCCAGGTTCCAGACGCCGAATGCGTTGTCGCGCTCCTTGAGCACCAGGCAGTCGTGTTGCTCCAGATCGCTCAGCAGCTGCGGCGTGCCTCGACGTTGCAGATAGGCCGGGGCCGCGCACAGCACCCGTCGATTACTCACCAACTGCCGGCCAATGTGCTGACCGGGAATGTCATCGCCGACTCGGATCTCCAGGTCAAAGCCTTCACTGACGATGTCCACCACCCGGTCGAACAGGTCGAGGCGAATCTCCAGATCCGGGTAGCGCTCGGCCAACAACGACAGGGCCGGCGCCACATGAATGCGGCCGAAGCCGAAACTCGTGCACAAATGCAGGCGCCCGCGAGGACTGTCGTGGGCGTCGGAGAGTTCGTCGTGCAGTTGCTGGAAGTCATCGAGAATGCGCAGTGCCCAGCGCTGGACCCGTTCACCGTCCTCGGTCAGGGCGATGCGGCGACTGGTGCGATGGAGCAGGCGGGTGCCGAGGGTGGTTTCGAGAATCTGGATGCGCTTGCTGACGTAGGCGGGTGACAGGCCCAGCTCATCGGCAGCGGCGGCGAAACCGCTCTTGCGGATCACGGTGAGGAGTACACGCAGGTCTTCGGGTAGGGGCACGTTGTCTTTCTTGGTGGTCATGGCAGAGCGAACACTGGCGGCATGAGCCGCCAGCATAGCAGCGGGACGCAGTGATCAGCGCAGGAAACCCAGCACTTCGCCGAGCAGCAATTCGGGAGCTTCTTCGGCGATGTAATGGCCGGCGGGCAGGGCTTTGCCACGGACGTCGGTGGCGACGTGTTGCCATTCCTTGAGCGGCGCGAAACAGCGCCCGACCGTCCCTTCGGCGCCCCACAGGACCAGCAACGGCAGGTGCAGATAATGGCCGGCCTTGATATCGACGCGGTCATGTTCCAGATCGATGCTGGCGCTGGCGCGGTAGTCCTCGCAGATGCCGCGCGCGGTCCCCGGCAGTTTCAGGCAGCGCAGGTATTCGCCGAAGGCCTCGGGCGTGAACGGTTTGAGCCCGGCGCTGCGGCTGCCCATCACGCTGCGCAAATAGGCTTCGGGGTCGGCTTCGATCAGGGTTTCCGGCAGCGGTGCCGGGCGGATCAGGAAGAACCAGTGCCAATAGGCGCGGGCGAAGGCTTCGTTGGTTTGTGCGTACATCGACAGGGTCGGTGCGATGTCCAGCAGCACCATGCGTTGCACGGTATCGGGATGATCCAGCGCCAAACGATGGGCCACGCGGGCACCTCGGTCGTGGGCGAGCACCGAGAACTGTTCGAAGCCCAGGGACTTCATCAACTCGACGCTGTCCTTGGCCATTTCACGTTTGGAATAGTTCGTGTGGTGATCGTTGGCCGGCGGTTTGCCGCTGTCACCGTAACCGCGCAGGTCGGCGGCGACCACGGTGAAGTGTTCGGCCAGTTGTTCGGCGACCTTGTGCCAGATGACGTGGGTCTGCGGGTGACCGTGCAGCAACAGCAGGCCCGGCCCGCTGCCGCCGATGCGGTAGGCAATGTCCACACCATTGACGTGGCACTGGTCTTTCAGGAATCCGGCGAACATGGGGCGAGTCCTTGTTGTAGTTGCCTGCATCCTGAAAGTGTTGCGCGCCGGGGGCAAGGCGCAAAGCGTGGTGCGCTTGTTCATGAAGTGTGTACAACCAAGATCGTTCCCACGCAGAGCGTGGGAACGATCAGTGGGCTCAACCCTGCTGAAACATCTCCTTCGCCCGCTGCTCAATCTGCTCCTGAGTCAAATCCTCCTTGCGTGTGGCCAGGAACCACAAATGCCCATAGGGATCTTTCAACGTCCCCGAACGGTCGCCATAAAACTGATCCTTGACCTCGGACACCACCGTGCCGCCCGCCGCAATCGCCTGTTTATAGGACTTGTCCACATCGTTCACATACAAGTGCAGCCCCACGGAGGGCGACGTGTCGGGATTGCTCAACGGCCCCTGATCGCACGGCGTACCGAGCATGATCGGGCAATCGCCGATGCGCAGTTCGGCGTGGCCAATGCTGCCATCAGGCATGGACAGGCGCATGACTTCGGTGGCGCCGAAGGCTTTCTTGTAGAACTCGATGGCTTCGGCCGCTTTCTGAATGCCCAGATAAGGCGTGATGCTGTGATAACCCTCTGGAATGGGTTTGACGCTCATGACGGTGCTCCCTTGTTGTTGTGAGTTGAAGGTGTTCCTTCGCCGATTTCCGGTCGGATAACTATAGGTCAGCGCCTTTTGCGCAACCGAGTGCCCGACGAGCAGCAGCATCACTGTTCAGCCATCAACCGCGCAGGGTTCTAAGCTTTTGTTGACCATGAGGACGCCATCGCGGGCAAGCCACGCTCCCACAGGTTTGTGTCGTTTATAAAAATTGCGAACAACACAAAAACCTGTGGGAGCGTGGCTTGCCCGCGATGGGCACACCGCTATTTCGGGTCAGTCCCCGATTCAAGCAGCTGCGCCCCCGGCCCCTGTTCCCCAAGCACATCGCCAAAATTACGCAACGGACACGCCTCCATCGACAAACACCCACACCCGATGCAGCCATTCAGCCGATCGCGCAGCAGCACAAGTTGGTTGATCCGCTCATCCAGATCCCGACTCCACTGCGCCGACAACACCTTCCAGTCCGCCGCCGTCGGTGCGCGGTTATCCGGCAAGGTTTTCAGCGCCTCGCCAATCTCCGCCAACGGAATCCCCAACCGCTGGGCCACTTTGATCAACGCCACCCGGCGCAAAACTTCCCGTGGATAGCGCCGCTGGTTGCCCTGATTGCGATTGCTTTTGATCAAACCCTTGGATTCATAAAAGTGCAGCGCCGTGACCGCCACGCCGCTACGTGCAGCCAATTGGCCGACGGTGAGTTCCTTGTGCAGATGTTCCGAGGTGATCATTTGAAAAATGCCTCTTGACCTCTAGTTAACTTGAGGTTTTACCCTGCAGGCCTTCGGATCGCAAGGTCCGGCTTACACGTCAGTGGGGACTCTTCATGCAAGCGCCAGAGAAAAATCGCAGCTTCACCCAGTTGATCGAGTTCGAGATCGAACCCCATCAGCAACCCGCGTTGGTGTCGGCATTATCAAAGCAGACTGAACGGCTGGCTCAAGGCTACAGCGGGTTCCTGAGTGCCAGCATCCAGGCCAGCGATGACGGCCGGCGGGTGCTCAATTACCTGCAATGGCAATCTCGCGAGGCGGGGGAGGCCGCATTTCAGAGTTTTGAAAGCGGCGAGCAGGATTTCTGGCAGCTGATCCGCGCGCATCAGGCGAAAACCGTGACGTTCGGCTCGTTCCAGGTGTTGCACAGTCTGGAACGTAGCCACGACGACGCGCTGCACTGCAATCTAGTGGGTTAAATCGACAACTGCATCAAGCGCTCACCCTGAACGTTTTCCGTGGGCCGGCGCTTGTTCACTGCCAGTTCGCCGATTTTGATCAGCCGTGTGCGCGTGACGTTGCGGCTCAAGCCGAGCAGGGCGGCGGTGTGCACCTGGTTGTAATGGCTGAAGCGATAAGCCGCTCGCAACAACGCGTCCTCGACTTTCTCGTGGAGCGCACCAGCCTGTTCCTCGAAGAGCTTTTGAAAGGCCCGGTCGAGCAAGGCTTCCGGTGAGTCGTCGACGTTGCTGTGGTGATCGTCCTGACGCTCGATACGCATGTTCGACAGGCGCAGGTCATCGCGTTCGATCACGCCGTTGCGGCAGATCAGCAGGGTGTGGTGAATCACGTTTTCCAGTTCGCGGATGTTGCCCGGCCAGCTGTAGCTGCGCAGTTTCAGTTCGGCCTCTTTGCTGATGGTGATGGTGCCGTAACCCAGGCGTTGGCTGTAGGCTTCGACGAAGTGCCGGGTCAGCGGCAGGATGTCGCCAGGGCGATCGCGCAACGGGCTCAGTTCCAGGCTGACCACGTCGAGCCGGTAGTACAAATCCTCGCGGAAATGCCCGGCGTTGATGGCTTTCTCCAACTGCACGTTGGTGGCTGCCAGCACTCGCACGTCGATGGGGATGCTCTTGCGCGAACCGAGGCGCACCACTTCTCGCTCTTGCAGCACGCGCAGCAACTTGACCTGGATCGCCATCGGCAGATCGCCGATCTCGTCAAGGAACAAGGTGCCGCCATCGGCCTCTTCGAACCAGCCGGCCTTGGCGCTCAAGGCGCCGGTAAATGCCCCTTTTTCATGGCCGAATAACTCGGCCTCCACCAGCGATTCAGAGAACGCGCCGCAGTTCACCGCCACGAACGGCCGGTTGCGCCGGGCGCTGAGGTTATGGATATGTCGGGCCACCAGCTCCTTGCCGGTGCCGGTTTCGCCGATGATCAGCACGCTGGCTTCACTCGGTGCGACTTGTTGAATGTGCGCGAGCAAGGCCTGGGATTTAGGGTCTTCGAACACCTGCGCGGTCGCGCGGATCGAAGTGGCCAGAGCGGGCGAGGGCGGTAAGGTCAGAAGTTGCATCAGGCAGGCTCCATGAATGGAAAGCTATGAATAGAATGTCGGGATCGGCAGGGACCGGTTCAACGCCCAGTCACCCAGTTCATGGAGTTTGTAATCCACCGGGTCGTGCAGGGTCTGCGTGCGCAGGTTGCGCCAGTGGCGGTCCAGTCGCAGGGAGGCATGGGTCGAGCGCGCACCAGTGACTTCAAACAAACGACTACAGATTTCCAGGCCATTACGCGTTGCCGCGACTTTCGCGGTGGCGATGGCCGTGGCGAGATGCCCGCGTTCTTCGGCGCTGAGATTCGGGCCTTTGGCCCACGCCTTGTCGAGCAACTCGGCGGCGCGTTCCACCAGCAGTCGAACGCCTTCGAGATCGACCCAGAACTCGCCGTAATGGCCGAGCACATAAGGATCCTGACGCACGTCCTGCGCGTTGGATTTGTGCCACGGACGGGTTTCGGTGAGCGTGTATTGCCGCGCTTCTTCGAAAGCCCCTTCGGCAATGCCAAGGAACATGTGGGTAAAGGTCAGTTGGGCAATCAATGGTCGCAGGCAGGCGAACGGTGTGCTCAGCGGACCCGGATCGAGCAGCAGTTCCGATTCCTCGACCCGCACCCGTTCGAACGTCGCGCTGCCGCTGTCGGTCTGGCGCTGGCCCATGTTGTTCCAGTCGTTGTGCAGGGTGATGCCACTGCGACCGCTTGGAATCGCAGCTATCAACAGTTTGCCGCCGGCGCTTTCGTCAACGGCCGAGGCGATCAGCATTTCCGAGTCAGTGGCACCGGAGCAGAAACTTTTCTTGCCGGAAAACTCGCGCCAGCCACCGAGGTTTTTCACCACGGTACGGGTGTCCAGCGGGTTGAGGGCATTGCCCCAGAACCAGTTTTTGCGCGCGGTCTGTTCAAACCACGGCTGCCACTGCTCGGGCTTGGCGAACAGGCGCACGGTGGCGAGCATCAGGTGATGGAAGCCGAAGACATGCGCGATCGAACTGTCAACCTTGGCGAACTCGCGCACGATGTTCAGGGTGTCACTCCAGCTGGCGCCGAGGCCGCCGTACTGGACGGGAATGCTTAACGCGAGCAGACCGCTATGACGCAGCGCGTCACGTTCGGCCTTGGGCGTACCGCCACGCTCGTCGCGCTCGACAGCGGTCAAGGCAAACTCGGCGGCCAATTGGCGGGCGGTCTGCAACGGGGACAACAGGGCGCTTTGCGGCTTGGCAGTCACGCGGGGTTCCTCAGTGAATTGGACGCAGATTCTGATCGTTCCCACGCTCCGCGTGGGAATACCTCTAGGGACGCTCCGCGTCCAGTGACGCGGAGCGTCACGGGCTGCATTCCCACGCAGAGCGTGGGAACGATCAAAGCCAGGGTTTGCTTTTTAGGCCGTGGCTTTGGTGGGCAGTACGTCATTGGCGATCATTTCGCCAAACGGCCCGGTGAGGTTGGTAACACCGCGCCCCGCCAGGCTCGCGTACGGCTCAGGCAACAGCGGGAACACCAGCTCGGCAAAGCGGTAAGCCTCTTCGAGGTGCGGGTAACCGGAGAAGATGAAACTCTCGATGCCCAGGTCTGCGTACTCCTTGATCCGCGCCGCCACTTGCTGCGGGTCGCCGACCAGCGCCGTCCCGGCACCGCCGCGTACCAGACCGACACCGGCCCACAGGTTGGGCGAGATTTCCAGGTTGTCGCGGCGCCCGTCATGCAACGCGGCCATGCGTCGCTGGCCTTCGGAGTCGAAACGCGAGAACGACTTCTGCGCCGCGGCGATGGTCTCGTCGCTGATGTGTTCGATCAGTTTGTCCGCCGCTTTCCAGGCCTCCTCGGCCGTCTCGCGAACGATCACATGCAAGCGAATCCCGAATTTCACCGTGCGACCGTTTCGCGCTGCACGCTCACGCACATCAGCGAGTTTTTCCCCAACGGCGGCCGGTGGTTCACCCCAGGTCAGGTAGACATCAACCTGCTCGGCGGCAAGTTCATGGGCCGCTTCGGATGAACCGCCGAAGTACAGCGGCGGATACGGTTTCTGCACCGGCGGATACAGCGCCTTGGCGTTCTGCACTTGCAGGTGTTTGCCTTCGAAATCCACCGATTCGCCTTGCAGCACGCGACGCCAGATCTGCAGGAATTCGTCGGTGACTTCGTAGCGTTCGCTGTGATCGAGGAAGATGCCGTCACCGCGGTTTTCATCCGGGTCACCACCGGTCACCACGTTGATCAGCAAACGGCCATTGGACAGCCGATCCAGCGTTGCGGCCATGCGTGCCGAGACCGTCGGCGAGATGATCCCGGGGCGGATCGCCACCAGATACCGCAGGCGTTCGGTCAACGGCACCAGCGCCGAGGCGATCACCCACGAATCTTCGCAGGAGCGCCCGGTAGGAATCAGCACGCCGTGGTAGCCAAGGCTGTCAGCGGCCTGCGCCACTTGTTTCAAATAGTTGAGCGTCACCGGGCGCGCGCCCTGAGTGGTGCCCAGGTAATGGCCGTCGCCGTGGGTCGGCAGGAACCAGAAAACATCCATGAAGAAATCCTTAAGCGATTTTCAGCAGATTTTTGGGGTGTACGCCGAACAACGGCGCGGCGCGTTCTGCAGCAAGACGAATGCGGGCCTTCAAGGGCTCACTGGTTATTTGGTAATTGGCAAAATCGGCTTCGGTGGCGTAGACGCCAATCGGCAAGGTCAGGGCCTGGAAGAAACTGAACAGCGGCCGCAACTGATGATCGAGCACCAGCGCATGCCGTTCGCTGCCACCGGTGGCGGCCAGCAACACGGGCGTGTCGATCAACGCATTGAGGTCGATCAGGTCGAATAAGTGCTTGAGCAGGCCCGGGTAGGAACCGCGATAAACCGGTGCTGCGACGATTAGCAGGTCGGCGTTCTCGATGGCCTGCAGCTCGGCTTCGATCTCGGCGCTCAATTCCTGGCGCGACAGCGCGGCGCCCAATGGCCGGGCGATGTCGCCCAGCTCGATCAGCTTGCTCTCGATCGGCAATTGCTCGGCCAACTCGGCCAATAACGCTTGGGTCAGCACCAAGGTGCGAGACGGACGCCAGGTACCGCCGGAGAGGGCAACGACTTTCAATGGACGCGACATGATCAGTTCCTTTTTAAACAGTTGCTCAGGGAGCAGTGATAAGTCACTGAGTTGAGCAAGAGCTGTACCAATCCTTACAGGCCCCGTTTTACGGGGCTTGCAGCGCATCGGTCAGTGGGCGCTGTGCGATTTCGAGGGCTGTTTGTTGAATGACTGTTGCCTGGCAAACAGTTGCGTGAGCAACAGTGCGTGGAGGCGATGGAGTTGTTATAGAGGCTCGTTGTTATTCCTCAAAAGACCTTAAATTAATATTTATAGATCGTTTAGAGATATATAGGGGGCTCGCTGAACGTCATTAGGCAAATTCGATAGCCACTATCGAGAGCGTTGATTTCTGCCCATCGAAGGGCGCGAGTAGCCTGTGTTCATTGCCCCGAACCCAGATGCCAGGACGCCAGACATGAAACCTCTAATCGCCACTTTCTTGCTGCTCGCGGTCTCCGTTCTCGCCGGATGTGCCAGCCATGTTTCGCCCGAATTGCGGCCGTACACCGCTGAAGAAAGTCGCGAACTGGCGTTGGAAGACCTGAATCGTCGTGGTCTGTCCTTCGACGAGTACCATGCGAAAAAAGCCGAATTGCTCGGCCAGCCGCAAAAATCGTTCAGTTTCGACAAACGAGGCGAAATGAACGCCGAACGTGCTGTACAGCTTCACGGTCGTCCTAGCTGATCGAAAACTGTACCGCTCGAAGTTTCACGTAACTGTCCATGGGTTTCCCCCGAGGCGTGCGATAGGGTCAACACCTGACTGACCCTGACTGGACTGCCGCTCATGACGCTCTCGCTCGATCTGCTGATGGGCTTCGCCCTGTTTGCCCTCGTCACCTCGATCACCCCCGGCCCCAACAACACCATGTTGCTGGCATCGGGCGTGAACTTCGGCTTTCACCGCACCATCCCGCACATGCTGGGCATCACTTGCGGCTTCTTCGTGCTCGTCGTGGCAGTCGGTTTCGGTCTGGGCGCGGTGTTTCAAACCTATCCATTGCTCTATACGGTGCTGCGTTACGTCGGTGCGGCGTACTTGCTGTACCTGGCATGGAAAATCGCCCATTCAGGTCCGGTCTCCGAGAGTGAAAAGGGCGACAGCAAACCCATAAGCTACCTGGGGGCGGCGGCGTTTCAGTGGGTCAATCCCAAGGCGTGGATCATGGCCATCGGTGCCATCAGCACTTACACGCCGATGCAGGGCTACTTCACCAATGTGATCGTAATTGCCGCGGTCTTCGCCGTGATCAACCTGCCGAGCGTCGGCGTCTGGGCCGGTTGCGGCACGTTGTTGCGCAATGTGTTGAAGGATCGTCGCTGGCTGCGGTTGTTCAACTGGGGCATGGCCTTGCTGTTGGTGGCTTCGCTGTATCCGTTGTTGCTCGAGAGCTTTAGCTGACACATCGCTTCAACCGGTTGGCCGATGCCTGTTAAGCTCGACTTCAGGAGCGTTCCTACGCACTTTTAAATGAAGTTGTTCTTCTTTAACGGCCTCCGATCAGGTATTTCTAACGCTCTGAACGGTCGGCGCAGCTCACGAGGTTGCGCCTTGATGGTTCAGTGACGAGCCTCCTGATCCCGGAACATGCTCTGCGAGTTTTCTATGAATAAACGTCCTCTGTATTTCGACTACGCCGCCACCACGCCGGTGGATGAGCGGGTCATCAAAGTCATGGTCGAGTGTCTGGGTTTCAACGGAAACTTTGGTAACCCGGCGTCCAGCTCCCATGCGTTCGGCCAACAGGCCCGGCAAACGGTCGAGCAGGCGCGGCGCCAGGTCGCCGAACTGGTCGGCGCCCAGGCGGAACAGATCGTCTGGACCTCCGGCGCCACCGAATCGAACAACCTTGCCCTCAAGGGCGTGGCCCAGGCTCGCGGGGTGGGCGGCCACATCATCACCAGCCAGATCGAACACAAGGCCATCCTCGACACGGCGAAGCAATTGCAGGACGCCGGTGTTGCCGTGACCTATCTGGTGCCTGACGCCGAGGGCCTGATTACTGCGCAAGCGGTCAGCGAGGCGATGCGCGAGGACACCTTTCTGGTGTCGCTGATGCTGGTCAACAACGAACTGGGTACGGTCAATGACATCGCGGCCATCGGCCAGATCGTGCGTGATCGTGATGCACTGTTCCATGTCGACGCGGCCCAGGGCGCGGGCAAAGTCGCGATCGATCTTGCTGTATTGCCAGTGGACCTAATGTCGTTTTCGGCGCACAAGATTTACGGCCCCAAAGGCATCGGCGCCCTGTACGTCGGCCCGCGTGCGCAGCAGCGTTTGCAGGCGCAGATTCACGGTGGCGGTCACGAGGGCGGTTTGCGTTCCGGGACCCTGGCGACTCACCAGATCGCCGCCATGGGCGTGGCCTTCGCCTTGGCGGCCGCCGCGTTCGAGGAAGAAAAGGCCACGATCGTGAGGCTGCGCGAACGCTTGCTCGAGCAACTGCTGAGCATCCCCGGCGTTCGGCTCAATGGCAGCCCGACCCAACGCATTCCCCATACCTTGAGCCTGACCTTCAACGAAGGCGAGTTCAATTCCGCGGCGTTGAGCAGCTCGATCGCGTTTTCCGCGACCTCGGCCTGTAACTCCGCCAGCAATGCACCTTCCCATGTGCTGCTGGCCCTGGGGCATGACGCCCGCTCGGCGAGTCGCACCATCCGCTTGAGTCTCGGCCGGTTCACCACCGAGCAGGACATCGACCAAGCGGTAAAACTGATTAAAACAGCCTGCGCCAGTGCCCCGGCATTCTGGCAATAAGGCCTGACAGTGCCGGCGTTGATCGGCACTCAACAATAATGATGAAGTGATTAGCAGGAGACATGATGAGTACGCAGCTTTCGATCAATGGATCGGTGCCCGAGCGCCTGGCGCAAACCCGCGAACTGATGAGCCGGGAGGGCATTCATGCCCTGCTGGTGCCGTCGGCCGACCCGCACCTGTCGGAATACCTGCCGGGCTATTGGCAAGGGCGTCAGTGGTTGTCGGGCTTTCATGGCTCGGTCGGCACACTGATCGTTACCCCGGACTTTGCCGGTGTCTGGGCCGACAGCCGTTATTGGGAGCAAGCGACCAAGGAACTCAACGGCAGCGGCATCGAACTGGTCAAGCTGCAACCGGGCCAGCCTGGTCCGCTGGACTGGCTGGCCGAGCAAACCCCTGAAGGCGGCGTTGTTGCGGTGGATGGCGCGGTGATGGCCGTGGCGTCGGCGCGTACGCTGGGTGGCAAACTGGAAGAACGCGGCGCACGCCTGCGCACCGACATGGACCTGTTGAGCGAAGTGTGGAGTGACCGTCCGACGCTGCCGAACGAACCGATCTATCAACACTTGCCGCCTCAGGCAACCGTCAGCCGGGGTGAAAAGCTCGCCAAGCTGCGTGAGGTTTTGAAGGCTCGTGATGCTGACTGGCACTTCATTGCGACCCTCGATGACATCGCCTGGCTGTTCAACCTGCGTGGCGGCGACGTGTCGTTCAACCCGGTATTCGTTTCTTTCGCTTTGATCAGCCAGGAGCAGGCCACTCTGTTCGTGGCCCTGAGCAAGGTCGATGCCGAGCTGCGTGCGGTCCTCGAACAGGACGGCGTAACCCTGCGCGATTACAGCGAAGTGGCAGACGCCTTGAGTGCTGTGCCAAGTGGCGCGAGCCTGCAAGTCGATCCGGCGCGGGTGACGGCCGGTTTGCTGGATAACCTGAACAGCGGCGTGAAACTGGTCGAAGGTCTGAACCCGACCACCTTGGCCAAATCACAGAAGAGCCTGGCCGATGCCGAGCACATTCGTCAGGCCATGGAACAGGATGGCGCGGCGCTGTGCGAATTCTTCACCTGGCTTGACACGGCGTTGGGTCGTGAGCGCATCACTGAACTGACCATCGACGAACACCTGACGGCCGCGCGTACCCGACGTCCGGGGTATGTTTCGCTCAGTTTCAATACCATTGCCGCATTCAATGCCAATGGCGCGATGCCGCACTACCACGCCACCGAAGAAGAACACGCGGTGATCGAGGGCGACGGTCTGTTGCTGATCGACTCCGGCGGTCAATACCTGGGCGGCACCACCGACATCACGCGGATGGTGCCGGTCGGTACGCCGACGGATGAGCAGAAGCGCGATTGTACGCGGGTGCTTAAAGGCGTCATTGCGTTGTCCCGTGCGCAATTCCCTCGTGGCATTCTCTCGCCGTTGCTCGATTCGATTGCCCGCGCGCCGATCTGGGCCGAAAGCGTCGACTATGGTCACGGTACTGGCCATGGCGTTGGCTACTTCCTCAACGTTCACGAAGGTCCGCAAGTCATCGCCTATCAGGCCGCCGCTGCCCCGCAAACTGCGATGCAACCGGGCATGATCACATCGATCGAGCCAGGTACTTATCGTCCGGGCCGTTGGGGTGTGCGGATCGAGAACCTGGTGCTGAACCGCGAAGCAGGCAAGAGCGAATTCGGCGAGTTCCTGAAATTCGAAACCCTGACCCTGTGCCCGATCGACACCCGCTGCCTGGAACCGTCGCTGCTGACATTGGACGAGAAGCAGTGGTTCAACGCTTACCACGCCGAGGTGCGCGAGCGCCTGGCCCCGTTGCTGGATGGCGCGGCCCTCGAGTGGCTGAACACCCGCACTGCGGCTATTTGACCGGTTGAAGTTCAGGCGCTGTTTCGAGTGCCTGACTCATGTAGTCGACAAAGGCTTTGACCCTGGCGGATTGGCGACGATTCGCCGGGGACATGGCATGAATCGGTAAAGACTGCGCGGTGTAGTCCTGCAAAATCGCGGTCACTCGACCGGCGTTCAGATCCTCACTGAACAACCACACCGGCGACAACGCAATCCCCAGTCCTCCCAACACCATCTCGCGGATCGCCTCGGAGTTGTTGCTTTGCGCATTGCCCTTGATTCTTACTTCGTGACGTTGGGCGCCTCGCTCGTAAATCCATAGGTTCTGACTGTTCAGCAGGTTGAATTGCAGGCAATTGTGTCCGCGCAGTTCGTCCGGTGTTGTCGGCTGGCCGTGTTGCTTGAGATAGCCCTGCGCTACGACGGTCACCCGGTGGGTGGTGCCGATATGGCGGGCGATGAGGGTGCTGTCGGTCAACTCGCCGATTCTGAACGTAACGTCCAGGCCTTCGCTGACCAGGTCCTGATTCTGATCACTGAGTTGCAGGTCTATCTGAACCTGGGGGTGTAGTTTCAGAAACCCTGGGAGTCGCGGTGCAATCTGCAAGCGCCCGAAACTGACGGAGGAACCGATCTTCAGGTTTCCGGCAACGGTTTCGCGTCCTGATTGAAAGCTGTGTTCAGCCGCGTCCACCGCCGCAAGGATTTGTCGGCATTCGCTGTAGTACCGCTGACCTTCGTCAGTCAGCGAGAGCTGGCGCGTGCTGCGTGAAATCAGCTTCCCGCCCAGTTCAGTTTCCAAGGCTCTTAATACTTTGCTGATGGTCGGCTGGCTGGTCTGCATCTCCCGGGCCACGGCAGAAAAGCTGCCGCGTTCGACGACCCGGACGAAGATGGCCATTGCATGGAGTTTGTCCACGGGGTTTCTCATTGATGCCAAATGGGCATGGTCACTATAGCTATATAGCGTCTTATCGGCATGAGTGAGTGAGAGGAAGATCAGTCCTACAGCCACCTCTGACGGGAATTTGCGAAATGACTGACTCACTTGAAATGCGCGCTCTGATTGTTGAATCGGCCAATGGGCCGTTACGCTTGGTTTCCATCCCGCGGCCTGTGCCTGGACCGGGTCAGGTGTTGGTCAGGATCAAAGCCAGTGGGGTGAACCCGTTGGATGCCAAGATTCGTTCGGGGCAGGCTGCTCATGCTCGTCAGCCGTTGCCGGCGGTGCTGGGCATGGATCTGGCGGGGACGGTTGAGGCGTTGGGAGAGGGTGTCAGCGGATGGCTGACGGGTGATGAGGTCTACGCGATGGCGACCGGAATCGGCGGTGCGCAAGGTTCACTAGCGGAGTTCGCGGTGGTTGATGCGCGGCTGCTGGCGCACAAGCCGGGCAATCTGAGCATGCGTGAGGCTGCAGGGTTGCCGTTGGTGCTGATTACGGCATGGGAAGGATTGGTTGACCGGGCTCGGGTTCGGGCGGGTCAGAAGGTGTTGATTCACGGCGGTGCGGGTGGTGTCGGGCATGTGGCGGTACAAATAGCCCGGGCCTTTGGAGCTGAAGTGTTCGCCACTGGCTCGACGGCGCAACAGGCGATCATCGAAAGCTTCGGTGCGACATTTATTGATTACCGCAAGTCCTCGGTCGAGGACTATGTGGCGGAGCACACGGTGGGAGAGGGGTTCGATATTGTCTACGACACGGTGGGCGGCGAAACGCTGGATGCTTCTTTCAAGGCCGCTCGGGTGTATCAGGGGCATGTCGTGAGCTGCCTCGGGTGGGGGCAACACAGTTTGGCGCCGTTGTCGTTTCGGGGCGCGACCTACTCCGGGGTGTTCACTTTGTTGCCTTTGTTGACTGGCAAGGGAGGAGAGCATCACGGGCAGATTCTACGTGAAGCCGCGCAGTTGATTGAGGCCGGTAAGCTGAAACCGTTGCTCGACCCGCGGCAGTTCACATTGCAAACCGCCGGGGCCGCCCATGAGCTGCTCGCTACTGGAGCGGCTCAAGGTCGCTTGGTCGTCGAGATTTAACTCAGGGCTTCAAGGACGAAGTCCAGCCGATCCTGACCGAAGAACATCTGATCACCGACAAACATGCACGGTGCGCCGAATACGCCTCGTTGGATCGCTTTCTCGGTGTTGTCCTTGAGAGCGGTTTTGACTTCCTCGTCAGCGGTGAGTGCCAATACCTCGTTCGGATCGAAACCGTTTTGCGTCAGCACCGCTGCAACGGTCGCGGGATCATCGAGGCTGCGACCCTCGACCCAGAGTGCGTTGAACAGGCAATCGATAAACGCGTGGAAGCGTTCGGGATGACGCAGCTGCATGCCCGTGACGGCACGCATAAGCATCAGGGTATTAATGGGAAAGTGGGGGTTGAACTTCAGTGGTACGCCGTAACGTTTGGCGTAGCGGTCCAGGTCCTGAAACATGTAGCGACCTTTGGCCGGGATGGTTGCCGGTGATGCGTTGCCGGTGGCTTTGAAGACCCCACCCAGCAGCATCGGTATGTAGATCAGCTGGCTGTCGGTCTGCTCGCAGATTTTCGGCAATTGGGTGTACGCCAGGTAGGTGGCGGGGCTGCCAAGATCGAAAAAGAACTCCACGGTTTTGCTCATGGTCGGTGCGCTCTGCTTATTGTTGTAGGGGGGGGGCTTACCAGCGTTCGTTCCAGGGGCGCAGATCCAGCTCGAAAGTCCAGGCGTCCCGCGGCTGGCTATGCAAGTACCAATAGTTCTCGGCGATGTGCTCGGGATTGAGGATGCCGTCCTCGTCCTTGGTCGCGTACTTCTCCGGAAAGCTGTTGCGAATGAAGTCAGTATCGATGGCGCCGTCGACTACGACGTGGGCGACGTGAATGTTCATCGGCCCCAGTTCGCGGGCCATGCTCTGAGCCAGCGCACGAATCCCGTGCTTGGCGCCGGCGAACGCTGCAAATCCCGACGCTCCGCGCAGGCCGGCGGTGGCGCCGGTGAACAGAATCGTACCGCGTTGACGCTTGACCATCCGCTTGGCCACTTCACGAGCATTGAGAAAACCCGAGAAACAGGCCATTTCCCAGATCTTGAAATACTTGCGGGCGGTTTCTTCGAGAATGCTGCACGGCACATTGGCGCCGATGTTGAAAACGAACGCCTCGATGGGGCCGATCTCGGTTTCAATCTGCTCGACCAGCGCAATCACGTCCTCTTCCTTGCGTGCATCACAGGCAAATCCGTGGGCGTCACCGCCATTGGCCTTGATTGCATCAACTAACGGCTGGAGTTTGTCCGCGCTGCGACGAGTGACGCAGGCAATGAAACCTTCCTGCGCAAAACGCTTGGCAATGGCGCCGCCGGTGGCATCACCTGCGCCGACAACCAGTACGACCTTCTTGTTATTCATGGGTAGATCCCTTTGCTAAACGATCGTTAACTGAACGAACGTTATGCTACGATTCGGCAGGCGTCAAGACGATCAATCCAGAGGGCAAGGCGATGCGTTACTCGGCCAATCACAAGCTGGAAACCAAAGAGAAGCTGTTGAGCAGCAGCGCTGTGTTAGCCAAGAAATCCGGTTTTTCCACGGTGGGTGTCGACGGCTTGATGAAGGCGATCGGCTTGAGTGGCGGCGCTTTCTATAGTCACTTTTCGTCGAAGGACGAACTGTTCGCTTCGATCGTCGAGCGCGAGTTGTGCCAAAGCCTGGAGCGATTGGGAGCTGATCAGGATCGCGACAGACTGGAACGTTGCCTCAAGCATTACCTGAGCATGGCCCATGTCGAGCACCCGGAGTCCGGTTGTGCGTTACCGGTATTGGGAGCCGAAATTGCCCGTTCAGATATCGCTATTCGCCAGCAGGCGGAGATCTGGATTTGTCAGCTGCAGGAGAGTTGGGCGAGGATCCTGGAAAGCGACAGCCTGGCATGGTCGGTGCTGTCGCAATGCATCGGTGCGTTGGTCGTAGCGCGAATGTTGGCCACTCCAGACATTCAGCGCACCGTGCTTAAGTCTAGTCACGATGAGATTGGCCACCAGATTGCCGGGCGGCATCAATCTACTTGCAGATAACAATCATGCTTCGGCTGGTATAACCGGCAGGGTTGAGACCAAATGGATAATCGCCTGGCTCTTCCACCGTATCCCCCGACTTGGCGATGACCTTGTAACCCTTGGGCGCGCACGAGTTGGCGGCGCTGGTGTAGCACTTGTCCCAGGATGACGAGAGCCCTGAACAGTTGATATGCAGCCCTTTCTTGCCATGTTTGACTTGTGTTTTCGATGTCGCCGCGCAGCCCGCAACTGCAAGTACGGCGATCAGTAGCAAAATTCGTTTCATTACTGTCCTTATAGCGTTCCCGGATCTCGTGTCCGGGTCTGGCTGCATTCGCTTTCGATTAAAGCGTTCTGATATCCCTATCCTGAAAAATCCATGTCTGACACTGGGTTACGTGCCTAAACATGGCCTAATTGAGCGGCAAATACCAGACCTGCGTCAAATCCCGTGTCAATCTGCCGCGACCGCAGGCTTGGCAGCACTTCCCATGGTCATGGTCGCTCCTACAGAAGCCAGAATGATGCACATGATCGCCATCCACTGTGACAGCGTGAGGTACTCGTGGAGGAACAGCAAACCTGACAGAGCGCCGAAAGCGGGTTCAATGCTCATCAATGTACCGAAGGTCCGGGTCGGCATTCGGGTCAGAGCGACCATCTCCAGCGTGTAGGGCAGGGCGGTGGACAGAAGGGCGACACCGATCGCCACGGGGATCAATGACGGGGTCAGCAGGGCGGCACCGGCATGAACGATGCCGATAGGGGCGACGAACAGTGCGGCAATCATCACTCCCAGTGCTGCAGTCTGCACGCCATTGTCGGCGCCTGCTTTCTGGCCGAACAGGATGTACAGTGCCCAGCAGACACCCGCGCCCAAGGCATATCCGGCACCTACCAGATCGATCCCAGCAGTCGTCGCTCCTGTCGGTATCAATAACAGCAAGCCGATGGCAGCCAGGGCTATCCACAAAAAGTCGATCGCGCGGCGTGAGGCATAGATAGCCACCGCAAGTGGTCCGGTGAACTCCAGGGCTACGGCAATCCCCAGGGGGACGGTGCGCAGAGACATATAGAAGAGGAAGTTCATGCCGCCCAGTGCCATCCCGTAGACGATGACGGTACGCAGGGACTTTGCAGTGAGCTTCGCCCGCCATGGGCGCAACAGGAGCAGCATGATCACGCTGGCGAAGATCAGCCGCAGGGTGGTGGTTCCCTGAGCGCCGATGATAGGGAACATGCTTTTGGCCAATGAAGCTCCGGACTGGATCGACGCCATGGCTATTAATAGCAGGCCAACCGAGAACAGGGTCGAGGCGAGGCTGCGGGGATGGTCATTCATTACGTGGCATCGTCCGAAGTGGGAGGCGAGAGTATTGCTCTGTGTGTTGGGCAATATACTGCGCATTCGTGACGGTTGCGTCTATATATAAGCAATGATTTTGAACATCCTGATAGAAAAACCAAATCAGGGGTTGACGGCAGATTCTGGAAGTCTATAATTCGCCCCACTTCCGGCGCAGTCGAAACGGAAAACTCCTTGGTAAACAAAGAGTTACGCAGTTTTCGGCAGCGAGTTGCTTCAGGTCATCGAAGCCCAGAAGGAGTTGGTCAAGCGGGGTTGTAGGGCTTGATTGACGGTTCGATCTTCTCGGTCGAAAGCGGAGAAAAAGAGGTGTTGACAGCAGCGAGTAACGCTGTAGAATTCGCCTCCCGCTAACGAGAGATCGGAAGCGCAAGTGGTTGAAGTTGCAAAGGAAACTTTGAAAACTTCTGAAAATAACCGCTTGACAGCAACAGAGGCTGCTGTAGAATGCGCGCCTCGGTTGAGACGAAAGATCTTAGCCAACCGCTCTTTAACAACTGAATCAAGCAATTCGTGTGGGTGCTTGTGGAGTCAGACTGATAGTCAACAAGATTATCAGCATCACAAGTTACTCCGCGAGAAATCAAAGATGTAACCAACGATTGCTGAGCCAAGTTTAGGGTTTCTTAAAAACCCAAAGATGTTTGAACTGAAGAGTTTGATCATGGCTCAGATTGAACGCTGGCGGCAGGCCTAACACATGCAAGTCGAGCGGCAGCACGGGTACTTGTACCTGGTGGCGAGCGGCGGACGGGTGAGTAATGCCTAGGAATCTGCCTGGTAGTGGGGGATAACGCTCGGAAACGGACGCTAATACCGCATACGTCCTACGGGAGAAAGCAGGGGACCTTCGGGCCTTGCGCTATCAGATGAGCCTAGGTCGGATTAGCTAGTTGGTGAGGTAATGGCTCACCAAGGCGACGATCCGTAACTGGTCTGAGAGGATGATCAGTCACACTGGAACTGAGACACGGTCCAGACTCCTACGGGAGGCAGCAGTGGGGAATATTGGACAATGGGCGAAAGCCTGATCCAGCCATGCCGCGTGTGTGAAGAAGGTCTTCGGATTGTAAAGCACTTTAAGTTGGGAGGAAGGGCAGTAAATTAATACTTTGCTGTTTTGACGTTACCGACAGAATAAGCACCGGCTAACTCTGTGCCAGCAGCCGCGGTAATACAGAGGGTGCAAGCGTTAATCGGAATTACTGGGCGTAAAGCGCGCGTAGGTGGTTTGTTAAGTTGGATGTGAAATCCCCGGGCTCAACCTGGGAACTGCATTCAAAACTGACAAGCTAGAGTATGGTAGAGGGTGGTGGAATTTCCTGTGTAGCGGTGAAATGCGTAGATATAGGAAGGAACACCAGTGGCGAAGGCGACCACCTGGACTGATACTGACACTGAGGTGCGAAAGCGTGGGGAGCAAACAGGATTAGATACCCTGGTAGTCCACGCCGTAAACGATGTCAACTAGCCGTTGGGAGCCTTGAGCTCTTAGTGGCGCAGCTAACGCATTAAGTTGACCGCCTGGGGAGTACGGCCGCAAGGTTAAAACTCAAATGAATTGACGGGGGCCCGCACAAGCGGTGGAGCATGTGGTTTAATTCGAAGCAACGCGAAGAACCTTACCAGGCCTTGACATCCAATGAACTTTCCAGAGATGGATTGGTGCCTTCGGGAACATTGAGACAGGTGCTGCATGGCTGTCGTCAGCTCGTGTCGTGAGATGTTGGGTTAAGTCCCGTAACGAGCGCAACCCTTGTCCTTAGTTACCAGCACGTCATGGTGGGCACTCTAAGGAGACTGCCGGTGACAAACCGGAGGAAGGTGGGGATGACGTCAAGTCATCATGGCCCTTACGGCCTGGGCTACACACGTGCTACAATGGTCGGTACAGAGGGTTGCCAAGCCGCGAGGTGGAGCTAATCCCAGAAAACCGATCGTAGTCCGGATCGCAGTCTGCAACTCGACTGCGTGAAGTCGGAATCGCTAGTAATCGCGAATCAGAATGTCGCGGTGAATACGTTCCCGGGCCTTGTACACACCGCCCGTCACACCATGGGAGTGGGTTGCACCAGAAGTAGCTAGTCTAACCTTCGGGAGGACGGTTACCACGGTGTGATTCATGACTGGGGTGAAGTCGTAACAAGGTAGCCGTAGGGGAACCTGCGGCTGGATCACCTCCTTAATCGACGACATCAGCTGCTCCATAAGTTCCCACACGAATTGCTTGATTCATTGAAGAAGACGATAGAAGCAGCTTTAAGCTCCAAGCTGATAGCTCAACGCTAACAGTTACGCGCTCGAAATTGGGTCTGTAGCTCAGTTGGTTAGAGCGCACCCCTGATAAGGGTGAGGTCGGCAGTTCGAATCTGCCCAGACCCACCAATTTTGTATGGGGCCATAGCTCAGCTGGGAGAGCGCCTGCCTTGCACGCAGGAGGTCAACGGTTCGATCCCGTTTGGCTCCACCATTAACTGCTTCTGCTGTTAGAGTTTAGAAATGAATATTCTGAAGTGAATATTGATTTCTAGTCTTTGATTAGATCGTTCTTTAAAAATTTGGGTATGTGATAGAAAGATAGACTGAACGTTACTTTCACTGGTAACGGATCAGGCTAAGGTAAAATTTGTGAGTTGCTCTTAATTGAGTATTATCGAATTTTCGGCGAATGTCGTCTTCACAGTATAACCAGATTGCTTGGGGTTATATGGTCAAGTGAAGAAGCGCATACGGTGGATGCCTTGGCAGTCAGAGGCGATGAAAGACGTGGTAGCCTGCGAAAAGCTTCGGGGAGTCGGCAAACAGACTTTGATCCGGAGATGTCTGAATGGGGGAACCCAGCCATCATAAGATGGTTATCTTAAGCTGAATACATAGGCTTAAGAGGCGAACCAGGGGAACTGAAACATCTAAGTACCCTGAGGAAAAGAAATCAACCGAGATTCCCTTAGTAGTGGCGAGCGAACGGGGACTAGCCCTTAAGTGGCTTTGAGATTAGCGGAACGCTCTGGAAAGTGCGGCCATAGTGGGTGATAGCCCTGTACGCGAAAATCTCTTAGTCATGAAATCGAGTAGGACGGAGCACGAGAAACTTTGTCTGAATATGGGGGGACCATCCTCCAAGGCTAAATACTACTGACTGACCGATAGTGAACTAGTACCGTGAGGGAAAGGCGAAAAGAACCCCGGAGAGGGGAGTGAAATAGATCCTGAAACCGTATGCGTACAAGCAGTGGGAGCCCACTTTGTTGGGTGACTGCGTACCTTTTGTATAATGGGTCAGCGACTTATTTTCAGTGGCGAGCTTAACCGAATAGGGGAGGCGTAGCGAAAGCGAGTCTTAATAGGGCGTCTAGTCGCTGGGAATAGACCCGAAACCGGGCGATCTATCCATGGGCAGGTTGAAGGTTGGGTAACACTAACTGGAGGACCGAACCGACTACCGTTGAAAAGTTAGCGGATGACCTGTGGATCGGAGTGAAAGGCTAATCAAGCTCGGAGATAGCTGGTTCTCCTCGAAAGCTATTTAGGTAGCGCCTCATGTATCACTGTAGGGGGTAGAGCACTGTTTCGGCTAGGGGGTCATCCCGACTTACCAAACCGATGCAAACTCCGAATACCTACAAGTGCCGAGCATGGGAGACACACGGCGGGTGCTAACGTCCGTCGTGAAAAGGGAAACAACCCAGACCGTCAGCTAAGGTCCCAAAGTTATGGTTAAGTGGGAAACGATGTGGGAAGGCTTAGACAGCTAGGAGGTTGGCTTAGAAGCAGCCACCCTTTAAAGAAAGCGTAATAGCTCACTAGTCGAGTCGGCCTGCGCGGAAGATGTAACGGGGCTCAAACCATACACCGAAGCTACGGGTATCACTTAGGTGATGCGGTAGAGGAGCGTTCTGTAAGCCTGTGAAGGTGAGTTGAGAAGCTTGCTGGAGGTATCAGAAGTGCGAATGCTGACATGAGTAACGACAATGGGTGTGAAAAACACCCACGCCGAAAGACCAAGGTTTCCTGCGCAACGTTAATCGACGCAGGGTTAGTCGGTCCCTAAGGCGAGGCTGAAAAGCGTAGTCGATGGAAAACAGGTTAATATTCCTGTACTTCTGGTTATTGCGATGGAGGGACGGAGAAGGCTAGGCCAGCTTGGCGTTGGTTGTCCAAGTTTAAGGTGGTAGGCTGGAATCTTAGGTAAATCCGGGATTCTAAGGCCGAGAGCTGATGACGAGTGTTCTTTTAGAACACGAAGTGGTTGATGCCATGCTTCCAAGAAAAGCTTCTAAGCTTCAGGTAACCAGGAACCGTACCCCAAACCGACACAGGTGGTTGGGTAGAGAATACCAAGGCGCTTGAGAGAACTCGGGTGAAGGAACTAGGCAAAATGGCACCGTAACTTCGGGAGAAGGTGCGCCGGTGAGGGTGAAGCATTTACTGCGTAAGCCCATGCCGGTCGAAGATACCAGGCCGCTGCGACTGTTTATTAAAAACACAGCACTCTGCAAACACGAAAGTGGACGTATAGGGTGTGACGCCTGCCCGGTGCCGGAAGGTTAATTGATGGGGTTAGCTAACGCGAAGCTCTTGATCGAAGCCCCGGTAAACGGCGGCCGTAACTATAACGGTCCTAAGGTAGCGAAATTCCTTGTCGGGTAAGTTCCGACCTGCACGAATGGCGTAACGATGGCGGCGCTGTCTCCACCCGAGACTCAGTGAAATTGAAATCGCTGTGAAGATGCAGTGTATCCGCGGCTAGACGGAAAGACCCCGTGAACCTTTACTATAGCTTTGCACTGGACTTTGAATTTGCTTGTGTAGGATAGGTGGGAGGCTTTGAAGCGTGGACGCCAGTTCGCGTGGAGCCAACCTTGAAATACCACCCTGGCAACTTTGAGGTTCTAACTCAGGTCCGTTATCCGGATCGAGGACAGTGTATGGTGGGTAGTTTGACTGGGGCGGTCTCCTCCTAAAGAGTAACGGAGGAGTACGAAGGTGCGCTCAGACCGGTCGGAAATCGGTCGTAGAGTATAAAGGCAAAAGCGCGCTTGACTGCGAGACAGACACGTCGAGCAGGTACGAAAGTAGGTCTTAGTGATCCGGTGGTTCTGTATGGAAGGGCCATCGCTCAACGGATAAAAGGTACTCCGGGGATAACAGGCTGATACCGCCCAAGAGTTCATATCGACGGCGGTGTTTGGCACCTCGATGTCGGCTCATCACATCCTGGGGCTGAAGCCGGTCCCAAGGGTATGGCTGTTCGCCATTTAAAGTGGTACGCGAGCTGGGTTTAGAACGTCGTGAGACAGTTCGGTCCCTATCTGCCGTGGACGTTTGAGATTTGAGAGGGGCTGCTCCTAGTACGAGAGGACCGGAGTGGACGAACCTCTGGTGTTCCGGTTGTCACGCCAGTGGCATTGCCGGGTAGCTATGTTCGGAATAGATAACCGCTGAAAGCATCTAAGCGGGAAACTAGCCTCAAGATGAGATCTCACTGGGACCTTGAGTCCCCTGAAGGGCCGTCGAAGACTACGACGTTGATAGGTTGGGTGTGTAAGCGCTGTGAGGCGTTGAGCTAACCAATACTAATTGCCCGTGAGGCTTGACCATATAACACCCAAGCAATTTGACTACTCGAAAGAGCATCAGATTGCGGTGTGTGAAGACGAAACGAACCGAAAGTTCGAGATGCTCGCAAAACACCGAAAGCTGTCACATACCCAATTTGCTGAAGCGAGACCAACAGGTCACGACTCAGTACCCGAATTTCTTGACGACCATAGAGCATTGGAACCACCTGATCCCATCCCGAACTCAGCAGTGAAACGATGCATCGCCGATGGTAGTGTGGGGTTTCCCCATGTGAGAGTAGGTCATCGTCAAGACTAAATTCCGAAACCCCAATTGCGCAAGCAGTTGGGGTTTTGTTTTGCCCGCAGGAAAGTGGCGTGACAAAAACAGGGATAGCCCCACGACTATCCCAGGTTCCAGCAGCACCGTCAGTGAAACTTCGGCAGAACGTATTCAGCGATCTCTTCAATAACTTCGGCCACCGGTCGCTCGCTACGGCGCAGATGTAAGCCAACATGCTGAACCCCCGCGTCACGCAGCGCCTGAAGCTCATCAATCAATGCCAACCGTCCACAGCTGCCACCGAACCGCACACGTCGCATCGGCGCATGAGGGTTGGCGGATAGATCCAGGTGAACGAAGCTGATGTAGGGTTTATTGCCTCCGACTTCCCGCCACAGCCCCACTCGGCGCCGATGCTCATCCGGAGTACCCGGATAGGCGAGCCAGCCGTCCATGTGTTGGCCAATCCAGGCAGGGGATTGTTGACCAAGACCCGCAACCAGTAATGGCACCGGCTGATCTCGCTCCGGCAACAGACGAGCACCTTCGGGCAAACGGCCTTCACCTTGGCTGCGCAATAGCTCAACCGTCTCGCGAAAAATCTCCCCGCGCTGATCGTAGTCCACGCCAAACAACGGATACTCCATCGGCCGGTCGCCACTCGCGACCCCAAGGAGCAGACGTCCGTCACTCAATTCATCGACGCTGTTGGCGGCCTTGAGCGTAAGCCAAGGCTGACGCAATGGCAGTACAACCGCCGCCGTACCCAACAGGATGTTTTCAGTGATCCCGGCCAAATACCCAAGGTAGGAAAAGGTTTCAAAGACCTGTGCAGCATCGCCAAAGTTGGGGTCATAAACCGGCACATCACGTACCCAAAATGCTCGAAAACCGGCGTTATCAGCCAATCTAGCCATCGCCGCGTGCTGCTTCAAATCAGGGACACCGAAAGGCCGCTCCTCCTCAATCCGTAGCCGCTGACCATCACTGGACCAATCGTTATCCAGCGGCAGTTCCAGTCCGATGGAAAACCCATTCGAGCCAAGTAATCGGTGAAATCGTGGATGCATGAAAAGACTCCCAAACAACAAAGTGGAATGACATGCACCCAGTATCTACAGGCCCATCCGCAAGAAAAATGCATGAGTCGGAATATCAATCTTGAGCAAAACGCACGAGTTAGCGAAAACACCGATTATCGTTTTGGCCCTCAAGGACAACCGTTCGAGAAAATCGCACTAAAGTGACCTTACGGTTTTTGGTATGGTGCAGCTCGTTTTTTCACGGACAGATTTCAAGCCTACGGATCGGCACCCCCCTTTTTTAGTCAAAGAGCTGCTGCAGAAATGCCCGAACCGATACCCATCAAGGACCACGAAAAAGAGACGCGCCTGGTCAACAAACGGTTGATCGCCTGCGCCTTGTTCGTCGCCGCCATTTCCTGCGCACTCGTCGTGCGTATGTATGTGTTGCAAGTGGTCGAGTTCGACTATCACTCGACCATCTCCGAAAACAACCGCGTACATGTCTTGCCGATCACCCCTACGAGAGGGCTGATCTACGACCGCAACGGTGTCGTCCTCGCAGACAACCGGCCCAGCTTCAACCTGACCATCACCCGCGAACGCGCCTCCGACGTCAAAGAAGAACTCGACGAGGTGGTCAACCTCCTGCACTTGCCCGCCGAGGACCGGACGCTGTTCGACAAGGCAATGAAGCAGGCGCGCCACCCGTTTGTGCCTGTCACGTTGTTTTATGAACTCAGTGAGCAGCAAATCGCGGTACTCGCGGTCAACGAGTTCCGACTGCCGGGGATCGATGTCGAGCCCCAATTCGTCCGCCATTACCCAATGGGCGCACACTTCGCACACTCGATCGGCTACGTCGGTCGTATCAACGAGAAAGAATCCAAAGTCCTCGATACGGTGGAGTACCGGGGTACCCAATCCATCGGCAAGACCGGCATCGAAAAGTTCTACGAGTCCGAATTGCACGGCCAAGTGGGTTACGAAGAAGTCGAAACCAATGCCCAGGGCCGCGTACTGCGAGTGCTCAAGCACACTGATCCGATCCCCGGTAAAAACATAGTCCTGAGCCTGGACGTCAAACTTCAGGAGGCGGCTGAGGAAGCCTTGGGCGATCGTCGTGGTTCAGTAGTGGCATTAGACCCCTCGACTGGCGAAGTGCTGGCAATGGTCAGCAAGCCCAGCTTCGACCCGAACCTGTTCGTCACTGGCATCAGCTTCAAGGAATACGCGGCGCTGCACGATTCCATCGATCGGCCGCTGTTCAACCGTGTCCTGCGCGGCCTCTACGCGCCGGGTTCGACCATCAAGCCGGAGGTGGCCATTGCCGGCCTCGATGCCGGTGTCGTCACCCCTCAGACTCGCGTCTTCGACCCGGGCTATTACCAACTCCCGGACTTCGATCACAAATACCGTAACTGGAACCACAGCGGCGACGGTTGGGTAGACATGGACGCGGCGATCATGCGCTCCAACGACACTTACTTCTATGACCTGGCCCACAAGCTGGGCATCGATCGACTACATGACTACATGGCGATGTTCGGCCTCGGCGAGAAGGTCTCGCTGGACATGTTCGAAGAGTCTGCCGGGCTGATGCCATCCCAGGCCTGGAAGCGTGCTACTCGTCGTCAGGCATGGTTCCCGGGCGAAACGGTGATCCTCGGCATCGGCCAGGGTTACATGCAGGTCACGCCGCTGCAGCTGGCCCAGGCCACCGCGCTGATCGCCAACAAAGGCGTTTGGAACCGACCGCACCTGGCCAAGACCGTGGACGGCGTAGCGCCGGTGGACGAGCACCCGATGCCGAACATCCTGCTCAAGGACCCGCGTGACTGGGAGCAGGTCAACCACGGCATGCAAATGGTGATGCACGACGCTCGCGGGATTGCCCGAGCGGCCGCGCAGGGCGCCCAGTACCGCATTGCCGGCAAGAGTGGTACCGCGCAAGTCGTCGCGATCAAGCAGGGCGAGCGTTATAACCGGGCGAAAACCCTGGAGCGTAACCGCGACAATGCCTTGTTTGTCGGTTTCGCCCCGGCCGAGCATCCGAAGATCGTCATCTCGGTGATGATCGAAAACGGTGAGGCCGGTGGCCGCGTTGCCGGCCCGGTCGTGCGGCAGATCATGGACGCCTGGTTACTCGATCAGGACGGTCACCTGAAACCGCAATACGCCACCCCGAGCAAAATACCGGGCGACCCCCACGTCTAAGCGATTGATGGTGTCTGGTAAATCGCCTTCGCGGGCAAGCCCTCTCCCACAGTGACCGAGTTGAACCACAAATTTGTGCACGACGCAGAACCTGTGGGAGCGTGGCTTGCCCGCGAAGAGCGATAACGCGGTGCAACGGATGAAACACACTTGCCATCGCCCTGACGTTAACGTAAAGATTGCGCCAGGGCGCTGAATTAAAAAAAGCGCAAAGCGGACCGATCCGGAGCGCTTGATGACGCTAATAAAAACAACTCCTCCCAAGCTGCACCGCGAAGCCCGGCTGGCCCGGGAAAAGCTCCATCTCGAGGGCGAAGTCCCCGATGGCGTGCTGCGGGCAGAAATCGACGCGTCGTGGCGGCGCAGTCTCAGCCATGGCGTGCATTTCAACGCCAAGCACGAACTGGCGCTGGAATCGAGCGTGGGTCTGGACGTGCTGTTGGCGAGCAATCGCCTGCTGATCGACGCCGCCTTGCCGGCGATCGATTACCTGGCCGAACGCCAAGGCAAGGAAGGCCTGATCATACTGGCCAATTCCGACGCCACCATTCTCGCCGTCGAAGGTCGCGCTGACCGCCTCAAGGGCAGCGGCCTGCAAGACATCACCCTCGGCGCCTGCTGGAGCGAAGCCGCTCGCGGCACCAATGCACTGGGCACCGCACTGGTGGAAGCCCGGCCAACGATGATCGATTGCGGCGAGCATTACCTCGACCGTCTGAGCGATTTCTCCTGCACATCGGTGCCGATCCATTGCCCCCAAGGCGACATCCTCGGCGTCCTCGACCTGACCCGCGAAGGCCCCCTCGGCCGCGTGCATGACAGCACCGCGTTGTTGGCCATGGCCGTCAGCCAGATCGAAAGCCGCGTGTTCAATGCCAGCTATCCGGACGAAATAGTCCTGGCCTTCCACAGCCGTCGGCAGTACCTCGAATCCCCGTGGCAGGGCCTGTTGGCAGTGAGCCTCGGCGGACAGATCCTTGCGGTCAGCGCCCAGGCCTGTCAGTTGTTGCGTGCCGAGCGTTCGGCGTTGGTCGGTCGACGTTGCGAAGAGTTTCTGGGTGTCGATGGCCTGCAACTGCTGTCGCGTCTGCATCAGGGCGGCGTCGGCAGTTTGCAGACCGCCAAAGGCGAATTCTTCTACAAAACCCTGCGTGCGCCACAGCGGTCGATCAACGTCAGCACGCCACCGCGCAGCACCGCCAAAACCGCCAAACCGCAACCGGATCTCGAATCCCTGGCCGGCAGTAATGTCCGTTACGCCCGGGCCTTGCGCATGGCCCGCCAAGGGCTGGCCAATGAATTGCCGGTGTTGCTGCTCGGTGAAACCGGCACCGGTAAAGAAGTCATCGCCCGCGCCCTGCACATGGCCGGAACCCGCTGCGACAAACCTTTTGTCGCGGTGAACTGCGCGGCGATCCCTGAAGGCCTGATCGAGTCGGAACTGTTCGGCTACCGCGAAGGCGCCTTTACCGGCTCCCGTCGTGGCGGCATGATCGGGCGGCTGCAACAGGCCCACGGCGGCACGTTGTTCCTCGACGAAATCGGCGACATGCCGTTGGCCTTGCAAGCCCGACTGCTACGGGTGTTGCAGGACCGTAAAGTCGCACCGCTGGGTGCCGGCGAGGAACAAGACATCGACGTCGCACTGATTTGCGCCACCCATCGAGACCTTAAGCGCCTGGTCGAAGACAAACACTTCCGTGAAGACCTGTTCTACCGGGTCAACGGCATCAGCGTGATGCTCCCGGCCCTGCGCGAGCGTGACGATTTCAGTGGCCTGGTCAGCCGACTGCTGACCAGGCTCGATGCATCGACCGTCGTCTTGCACGACGATCTGAGCCGTTTGCTCGACGGCTACCATTGGCCGGGCAACATCCGCCAACTGGAAATGGTCTTGCGCACCGCATTGGCCATGCGTGAACCCGGGGACACGGTGCTCACCCTCGACCACTTGCCCGACAGCATGCTCGACGAACTGACCGCTACTGAACGCCCGGCGTCGGGCAGCATCCGCGAAAACGAACTGGAGCTGATTCGCCAGTCCCTGGACAGCCATCAGGGCAACGTCTCGGCCGCCGCCGACGCCTTGGGCATCAGCCGCGCGACCCTGTATCGCAAGCTCAAACAGTTGCGCTCGTGATGCAGCGCTTGATCGTTCGGCTGATCGACAGCAAGAACCCCGAAGCCCTGCAAGCGGCGTTGCGTTGGCTCTACAGTTTTGTGCGACCCCATCGATTGGCGATTGCCGGGCTGCTCGGTTTGTCGGTGTGCGCCTCGTCGCTGGTGCTGGTGCAACCGTGGCTGACCAAACTGCTGATCGACGATGGCTTGCTGGCGAAAAACTTTCCGATGCTGGTGCTGATTGCCGGGTTGATGATACTCGCCGGCCTGCTCGGCACGGCGCTGTCGGGGATCAATCGCTACCTGCACACACGGTTGTCCGGGCGGATTCTGTTCAGTCTGCGCGATGATCTATATCGACATCTGCAAACCCTGTCGCCGAGTTTCTACGGGCAGCGGCGCATCGGTGACCTGATGTCGCGCCTCGATGGCGACGTCGCGGAGATCCAGCGCTTCGCGGTGGATTCACTGTTCTCGGCGGTATCGAGCGTCATTGGCCTGGTGGTGGCGGTGGCGATGCTGTTGACGCTGTCGTGGAAACTCTCGCTGCTGGCATTGGTGCTGATTCCCCTCGACGTGCTCTGGCTGCGCTGGATGCGGCGCAAGGTCGAGCGTGATGTGCGGCAGTTGCGCGAGCGTTCGGCGGACATGTCTTCGTTCATGGTCGAGACGTTGCCGGTGATGAAATTCATCCAGTCTGCCGGCCAGCAACAACGTGAATCGCGACGGCTTGAGACACTCGGTCAAGGCTACATGAGCCAGTTGCTGCGCCTGCAAGTCACCGAGTTTTTCACTCAGGCGGTGCCCGGCACGCTGACGTCATTGTCCCGGGCCTGCGCGTTTTTGATTGGCGGTTATTGGGTGGTGCAGGGCACCTGGCAACTGGGCGCGCTGATCGCGTTTTCCACGTATCTCGGGATGGCGGTCGGACCGGTTCAGAGCTTGCTCGGGCTCTATGTCGCTATTCAGCGAATGACCGTCAGCCTGGGACGGGTGATGGAATTGCGCGGTGAAGAACCGACCGTTCTCACACCGGTTGAACCCAAACCGATGCCGACCTCCGGCGAGCTGCGTTTCGACGACGTGCACTTCAGCCATCCAGGTCGCCCAACCACTTTGCGCGGTATCGAAGCGCGAATTCCCTATGGCTTGAAAGTCGCCCTGAGCGGCGGATCCGGGGTCGGTAAATCGACCCTGATTGACCTGCTGCAACGGCATCACGATCCACAATCCGGCCGGGTGCTGCTAGGGGAAGTCGACCTGCGGGAACTGGACCTGTTCCAGCTGCGTCGACGGATTGCCGTGGTCAGTCAGGACATCGTGCTGTTTCGCGGCAGCCTGGCCGACAACCTCGCCTACGCGGTGCCGGACGCCAGCCGCGAAGCGATTGCCGAAGTATCACGGCTCGCGCAACTCGACAGCCTGATCGAGTCGTTGCCCGAAGGTCTCGACAGCCCGCTGGGCGAACGCGGCCAGCAACTGTCCGGCGGGCAGAAACAGCGCATCGCCATCGCCCGTGCGTTGTTGCAGGACCCACTGATTCTGGTGCTGGACGAAGCGACCTCGGCGGTGGATGAAGCCACCGAGCGCGAAGTGATCGAGGCCATCGACCGACTGTTTGCCGGGCGTACGCGGATCCTCATCAGCCATCGACCTTCCACGCTGGCCGATGCCGATTTGCGCTTTGAATTGCTCGACGGTGTGCTCACTTCGAAAACGGTGCTGCATGAAGCCTGAGCCGCGGATTGGCGTGGTCGACAGCGGACATTCGGCGGCGCAACGGGTGCAGGTGATCGCGGGGCGACGCTTTTCGCTGCTGGAGGACGGCCTGGCCGAAAGCGACTTGCGTGACGACCCGCTCGGTCATGGCAGTGCGGTGATCGAGGCCATCGGACGACGGGCGCCTGCGGCGGTGTTTTGCGTGGGGCAAGTGTTTGATCAGCGTGGCGTCACCAGCGCCTTGCAGATCGCCACCGCGATTGACTGGCTGGTGGCGCAGGACGTGCGGCTGATCAATTTGAGCCTCGGCTTGCGTCAGGATCGAAGCCTGTTGCGCGAAGCCTGCGCGGCGGCGGTGGCGCGAGGCATTTTGCTGTGTGCCTCCAGCCCGGCGCAGGGTGAGGGCGTGTTTCCGGCGAACTACCCCCAGGTGCTGCGAGTCACCGGCGATGCGCGTTGCACCGAGCATGAATGGTCGTGGCTCAACAGTGCCCAGGCCGATTTTGCGGCGTGCGTGCATGGGACTTATCCGGGGCAGTCTGGTGCAAGCCTTGGGTGCGCGGCGTTGAGCGGGCACATTGCGAGTTTCCTGGTTGCACATCCCCAAGCGAGCAACGAACACGTCATCGAATGGCTGCGCGAGCACGCCCGTTATCGCGGCCCTGAACGGCGCTTCGGGCCATGATTGCGATTCTTGGCGCCGGTCCCGCCGGAGCAGCGGTCGCCCTGGGTTTGCGGCGGCTCGGTTATGCGGTGACGCTGGTCAGCGAGTGGCGACGGTTTGCGGCTTTGGAAGGCGTTTCGGTGCGGGTGCTGGACGCGTTGCGCGGTGCGGGCCTACATCAGGCGTTGGCGGATGCGGCGTTGCCCTCCCAGCGGCAGGTGTCGTGGAACGGTCAGCAGCATGCGCAAAACATCGAGTTTCTTCTGGACCGTCCGAGCTTCGACCGAGGCTTGCGCGAAGACCTGCGATTGGCTGGCGTTGAGTTGATCGAAGGTCGGGTGCTGACCGTCCAGACATCCGCTTCGGGGCACAGGGTCGAGATTGAAGGGCACGAGGCGCTGAATGCGGATTTTCTGGTGGAAGCCCGTGGACGTCAGGCACCCGCGCTTGGCAAAGGCCTGCGCGGGCCGGAGACGGTCAGCCTGCTCAATCGCTGGCAAGGCACGTCGGGCAGCACCGCCAGCGCGGTGGAAAGCCTTGAGGACGGCTGGGCCTGGATGGCCCGGCGGGCCGACGGTCAGTGTTATTGGCAATGGACAGTGGACGTCGCCAGCGCTGAGTTGCCGGGCAAGGCAACGTTGCTGGATTACTGTCGCGGGCGACGTCAGGGCTCGGCATTGGCGCGTGAGTTTTTCGGTGCCGGGCCTGAGATCGATCTTCAATTGCATGCGCGCAGCAGCACGGCGATTTTGAGTCCGCAGGTGTGTGGCGATCACTGGATTCGGGTAGGCGATGCGGCGATGGCGGTGGATCCGCTGTCGGGCAACGGGATTTTTCAGTCGCTGTCTTCAGCGTTACAGGCGCCCACGGTGATCAACACGTTGTTGCGCAAACCGGAACGTGCGGCGCTGGCCCAGCGCTTTCATCGGCAGCGGGTGGAGCAGTTGTTTTTGCGCTTTGCGCGGATCGGCCGGGATTTTTATGCTGATGAGCAGAGGTGGCAGGAGCTGCCGTTCTGGCAGGCACGGCGGCGGTGGCCGGATGCTGAGGTTGCTCATGCCGAGGCGGATTTTGGAGCGTTGAGGATTGAGCGGGCGCCGGTGCTGAAGGATGGTTTTGTGGGTGAAGCCGAGGTGGTGATCACGGCGGATCAGCCGCTGGGGATCTGGCATGTGCAAGGGGTTGAGCTGGCGCCGTTGGTGCGGCGGTTGCGGACCGAGTCGGCCGAGCAGGCGTTGGCCGGGTTGACGGTGGAGCAGGGCAGGATGATCAGGAGTTGGTTGTTGGCGCAGGGATTCAAACCCTGACATTTGTATCGACCGGTCTGGCCTCTTCGCGGGCAAGCCCGCTCCCACAGTGATTTGTGTGTGTCGCAGATTGCAGCTTCACTCCAAAACCTGTGGGAGCGGGCTTGCCCGCGAAGGCGGTCTGAAGGTCGCCGCAGATCAGAGCTTGATCAACACCGACTTCAACTCCGTGTAATGCTCAATCGCCGCATACCCCATTTCCCGCCCGACCCCCGACATCTTGTACCCGCCAAACGGCAGTGCCGGGTCCAGGGCACTGTGGCAATTGACCCACACCGAGCCTGACTTGATCCGCGGAATCATCCGGTGCACCGCCGCCAGATCGTTCGACCAGATACTCGCCCCCAGCCCGTAAGGACTGTCATTGGCCATGCGCAGCGCATCGGCCTCATCATCAAACGGAATCGCCACCAGCACCGGGCCGAAGATCTCCTCTTGCACCAGCGAGTGCTTCTGATCGACATCGACAATCACCGTCGGCTTGACGAAGAACCCCGGCCCGAACTGCTCGCCGCCGCAGGCTATTGTCGCGCCACTTTCCCGGCCCTTTTCGATGTAGCCGTAAACCCGTTCCTGCTGCCGCGCCGAGATCAGCGGCCCCATCTCGACACTCGGGTCCAGCCCGTTACCGAGCTTCATGGCGTTGGCAATGTCGGCGATGTCCGCCACCACATTGTCGAAATGCTTGCGCTGCACATACAGCCTGGAACCTGCGCAGCACACCTGGCCCTGATTGAAGAAAATCGCGCTGGCGGCACCGGCCGCGGCGGTTTTCAGGTCGGCATCGGCCATGACGATGGTCGGCGATTTGCCGCCCAGTTCGAGGGTGACCCGTGTCATGGACTCCATGGCGATCTTGCCGATCTGCTTGCCCACGGCGGTGGAACCGGTGAAGGTCAGCTTGTCCACCAGCGGGTTGTGGGTCAGCGCCGAGCCTGCGGTGATGCCGGTGCCGGTGACCACGTTGAACACGCCCTCGGGATAACCGGCCTCCAGCACCAGTTCGGCGAGTTTCAGCGCGGTCAGCGGGGTTTCGTCGGCGGGTTTGAGCACCATGGTGCAACCGGTGGCCAGGGCCGGGCCGAGTTTCCAGCAGGCCAGCAGCAGCGGGAAGTTCCAGGCGACGATGGCGCCGACCACGCCCACTGCTTCGCGGCGGATGAAGCTGTGGAACTGATCGTTGGGCATCAGCGGCAACGACACTTCAACGCTGGAGCCCTCGATCTTGGTCGCCCAGCCCGCCATGTAGCGCAGGAAATCGATGGACAACTGCACGTCCATCACCTGGGCCACCGCCGCGCTTTTGCCGTTGTTCAGGCATTCCAGTTGCGCCAGTAGTTCGGCGTCGCGTTCCATCAGGTCGGCGAGCTTCCACAACAGGTTCTGCCGCTCCCGTGGGCGAGTGCGGGTCCAGGCCGAATCATCGAAGGCCTGACGAGCGGCGAGCACGGCGCGGTCGACATCCTCGGGCGTGGCCCGTGGCACCACGCACAGCACTTCACCGGTGGCCGGGTTGTGCAGGGGCATGGTCTGGCCGTCGGCGGCCTCGACCCAGTCACCGCCGATGAGCATGCGAGGGGCGCGTTGGATGAAGGCGCAAGTGTCGGGAAGCAAATAAGGGAGGGGCATGGCGAGACCTCTTGTTGTTCGTGAGAACGAGGCTTTCGCAATGGCTGTGCCAAGTCCCTGCAAAGGCAGCAGCGCCCTTGACCACCGGGGTTTTGGATCGCTCAAGGCAATCGCGGACGCTGCAGGGCTGTTGCAAATTGCGACAAGCATGAGACGACGAGCGACCCGCTTGTGGTCTTGAGGCGCTCAGTGTTCAGGACTAGAATTTTCAGGCTCGGTGGGTGATATGAAGGAGCATTTACCCGGCCACACATCTGGCGTAAGGGAGGTAACGATGTTCCTTTCAACCCTGGAAATTCAAAACATCATTGAACACAGCATGTTGCCCGGCGTCTGCACATGCAGCGTGGAGGCGGACCAGACGCTGACGATTCGGGTCTGTGATTGCATGACTGGCAAAGTAGACTTGGTGGCGACCCATGTTCCGCTATGGGAACTGGACAGCCCCCATGCGATCGCCTCGCTGGTGGCGGACATGCGGCTGGAAATCGAAGCTCACAAAGGCATTCAGCCGACGTCCTTTAGCTGAAGTGGCGACACGCCGCACCACTAAGGTGGTGCGGCTAGCGCCGACTTTTCAAGCGGGTATTTTCCGCGAAATCTCTTCGAACGTGGCGCCATCTACGGCAGCCAACAGCTTTTTGTCATCTTTGAGCGTCGCCAGGAAGGTCACTTCGGTTTCCTTGCCGGCCAACATGAACCCGGCAATCGCGCCGATAGGCCCCAACAGCATCGCACCCGCCACGCCGAAGCCAATGGCGTCCTTGATGTTGTTGATCGATTCCTCGTTGGCGACCTCCACGCGCTTGAACGATGAGAGCGGGAGGGTGATGCCGGGCCACGGGTGAAGCGACGTTCTAAGGGTAAAAACGCCGTCTCTGTACTCTCCATCACCCTGCAGAAAGTCCCCCGCCAGGACAGTGATGCTTGCCATTTTGTTATCCCTCGTGGCAATCGGTGAACACCCATTTCGCACCCGCCTGCAACGGCCGTCAATCGTCGGGCGATGAACTGTTCCGGTCGGGACACCTATGCTTGTCTCAGACTGCAACACCTGTCGCGATATTAGACGCAGGTGAACTCGCCCAGACGCGATTAAAAGGCTTTGTCTTTGCATAACTGCTTGATAAAAAAGGCTATACGTAAGCTGGCACGCTCCGTGTATTGCTCATCGCAGACGTTTCTCTTGCCTCCGTCAGCGGTGCGCCGCCGACGGCAGAAACCATAAAAACGATAAGCCACAAAAATAAGAAAGCACCGTGCGAGGTTCGACGTTGATGAAGAGAAGACTCCGATCAGGCCTGAGCGCCAGTCTGCTGGCCGTGGCCGCGTGTGTGGCGCTGCATTCGCCTGACAGCCTGGCAGCCCGCGACGCCCAGACCATCCTCAAGGAAACCTGCCAGGGCTGTCACACCCCCGAAGCCGACAATGCCCTGAGCCGCATCAGCCACCAGCGCAAAACCCCGGAAGGCTGGCTGATGAGCATCGCCCGGATGCAGACCATGCACGGTTTGCAGATCAGCGATGACGACCGCCGCACCCTGGTCAAATACCTGGCCGACACCCAGGGCCTGGCGCCGAGCGAGACCGATGGCGTGCGTTATGCGCTGGAGCGTCGACTCAATACCGTCGAGAAGTTCGACGACCAGACCAGCCAGATGTGCGGCCGCTGCCACTCCGGTGCGCGGGTAGCCCTGCAACGGCGTCCGGCCCAGGAATGGGAACGCCTGGTGAACTTCCACCTCGGCCAGTGGCCGTCCCTGGAATACCAGGCCCTGTCTCGTGACCGCGACTGGTTCGACCTGGCTCGAAAAGACATGGTGCCGCTGTTGGCCAAGCGTTATCCGCTGGACAACCCGGCCTGGAAAAAATGGCTGAGCAGCGCGCCGAAAGCCCAAGCGCTGGTGGGCGACTGGAGCTTCAGCGGCCACTTGCCGGGTAAAGGCGAACTGGCTGGCGTGATGAGCGTCACCGCCGATGGCAGCGACACCTTCAAGGTCAGCGTCAAAGGCCAATACGCCGACGGCAGCCCGTTCAATGGCGACGGCAGCGCGATTCTCTACACCGGTTACGAATGGCGCGGCAACGTGACCATCGACGGCGTAACCATGCGCCAGGTGTTCGCCGCTCAAGGCAATGCGATGCAGGGCCGTATGTTTGAGGCCGAGCATGACGAGCGCGGGCTGGACTTCGTCGCCGCCAAGCAGGGCAGCAGTCGTTTGCTGGCGGTTCAACCGGGTTACCTGAAGGCTGGCGCCGAGACTGAAGTCACCCTGATCGGCAGCGGTCTTACCGGTAAACCGAACTTCGGCAAAGGCGTGGAAGTGGTTGAAGTCGTCGAGCAAAGCCCTGATCGCATCAAGGTCAAACTCAAGGCCGCCGCCAACGCCCAACCGGGCCTGCGCAACGTCACCGTCGGCACCCTGAAAGGCCCGACCCTGTCGGTCTACAGCAAGATCAACGAAGTCAAAGTCGTGCCCGAGTTCTCAGTGGCGCGGATCGGCGAGGGCGGTGGTTCGACGCCGAAAGTCCAGGGCCGTTTCGATGCCGAAGCCTGGGGCAAGGGCGCTGACGGCAAGCCGTATCGCATCGGCGTGTTCCCGGCGCAGTGGTCGGTCGCAGCCTTCGACGACCGCGCCAAGGAAGACGAAGACGTCAAGTTCGCCGGCACCATGCAGGCTGACAGCGGCGTGTTCACACCGGGCGATGCCGGGCCGAACCCGCAACGCAAAATGTCCACCAACAATGCCGGCAACCTGAAGGTGATCGCCGCGGTCGACGACGCAGGGAAATCCCTGACCGGCGAGGGCCACATGATCGTCACTGTGCAACGCTGGAACAATCCACCCATTCCATGAGTTGGCTGAAACCACAGGCTTCAGACACTTTTTCGGAATGACCGCAGGCCCCGTCAAACGGGGTTTGCACAGGAGGTTGCAATGGGCGCTATTTTGAATCTGGTTGAGCGGAACCTGCATGAAGTGCACGTCGATGCCGACCGCATGCTGTTTCACATTCCCAGCAGTTCGCTGTTCGCCAGCGATGAATTGACCGGCACCATCATCGATACGTTGCGCGGTCCCGGCTGTTCGTCGGACGACCTGATCCAGCGTTTGGCTTCGCGTTTCAACGGCGAGGAAATCACCGAGACGCTGCGTGAGCTGATGTCCCTGGAGCTGGTCAGCGACGGCTCGCCGCTGACCCCGGACATCGGTACCAAACGGGTCGAGCGCACGGCAATCAACACCGTGGTGCTCAACGTCAACACTGGCTGCAATCTGAGCTGCACCTACTGCTACAAGGAAGACCTCGACAAACCGTCGGCCGGCAAGAAGATGGACGTCGAAACGGCGGTCGCGTCGGTGGAAATGCTGCTGCGCGAATCGCCGGATGAAGAGCGTTTCACCGTGGTGTTTTTCGGTGGCGAACCGCTGAGCAACCGCAAGCTGATCGAGTACATGGTCGACTATTGCGAGAAGCGTTTTCGCGAGGCCGGCAAGTTCGTCGAGTTCGTCATGACCACCAACGCCACGCTGCTCACCGAAGAGACCGTGGACTACCTCAATGCCCACCGCTTCGGCTTGTCAGTCAGTATCGACGGGCCGAAAACCGTGCACGACCGCAACCGCATCACCGTGGGCGGGCAGGGCACGTATGACGTGGTGCGGCGCAAGGCCGAGATGCTGCTGTCGCGCTACAACAGCCGTCCGGTGGGCGCTCGGGTCACGCTGACCACCGGCGTCACCGACGTCGAAACCATCTGGGATCACCTGTTCAACGAACTGGGGTTCGCCGAAGTCGGATTTGCCCCGGTGACCTCCGGCGACATCAGCACGTTCAACCTGTCGAGCGACGAGCTGATCGAAGTCTTCGCCAACATGAAGAAGCTCGGTCGACGTTATCTGGAGGCGGCGCTGGAACACCGAAATATCGGTTTCTCCAACCTGCACCAGCTGATTACCGACATCCACGAAGGCCACAAAAAAGCCCTGCCCTGCGGCGCGGGCCTGAAGATGCTGGCGGTGGATCACAAGGGCGAACTGAACCTGTGCCATCGTTTTACCGGTTCGAGTCTGCCGACTTTCGGCAACGTCCACAGCGGAGTGAAACAGGTGGAGTTGAACGACTTCCTGTCTCAGCGCCTGGACCGCACCAACACCGGTTGCGAAGACTGCCAGATCCGCAATCTCTGCTCCGGCGGCTGCTACCACGAGAGCTACGCCCGTTACGGCGACCCGACCCACCCGACCTATCACTACTGCGAACTGATGCGTGACTGGGTCGACTTCGGCATCGAGGTCTACACCCGGATCATGGCCCACAACCCTGCGTTTATCAGCAGCTACATCACTCCGCGCAAGGCTCACTGATATGAAACATCTCAAGGCAATCAATAACAAAGCGTTGAAACTCGATGAGGCCGCGGCCGAAAACCGTATCGAAGAAGTGGTGGCGATGAGCTCTGTCGCGGGCTGCGCCTCGACCACCGACCCGGGTTGGGAGATCGACGCGTTTGGCGGTGTGTCGTCGCTGTGCCAGCCGATGGAAGCCGACTTGTATGGCTGCTCTGACCCGTGCTGGTGGCCGGCCCAGGTGCCCGACATGATGAGCACCTACCCGGACTGGAACAAGGATGCCCAGGCGTCCAACGACAACTGGCGCAACCTCGGGACTGTCTTTCCAAAAGACAAGTGATCGGATTTCAGAAGGATTCCAGCATGCACAGCATCAAAGCCTGCGGCCTGGCCGCATTCGCCATCCTGAGCGTCTGTTCGCTCACTGTTCTGGCCGATGAAAACACTGCTCTGCAAGATGGTCACGAGTACATGGTGACCACCAATTACCCGAATAACCTGCACGTTATCGACCTGGCCACCGACACGGTGCTTAAGACTTGCAAGATGCCGGACGCCTTCGGCCCTGGCACCGTGCAGCTGTCGCCGGATCGCAAGACCGTTTACGTGCTGAACAATCACTACGCCGATGTCTATGGCGTCGAACTCGACAGCTGTAAGCAGGTGTTCCACGCCAGCATCACCCAGAAGCCGGGGGAGAAAGCAAAGTCGATGTTCGCCTTCACCCTCAGCCACGACGGCAAGGAACTGTTCGCCATCGCCAACCCGACGTTGATGCTCAACGACCGCTACGAAGTGCAGCAACCCCGGCTCGACGTGTACGCCACCGACGCCGGTCTGGACGCCAAACCCGTGCGCAGTTTCCCGGCGCCACGGCAGCTGACGATCATGCAGAGCGGTGACGACGGCACGCTGTACGTGGCGGGGGCGGATGTCTACAAGGTCGATGTGAAGACCGGCAAGTTCGACGTGCTGATTCCCAGCCGTCACTGGAAACGAGTGAACTACAGCGCCCCGGATGTGCTTTACGTGTGGAACCAGCAGACCTATCGCCATGACTTCTCGCTGCTCTACACCACCGCGAAATTCAAGGACAAGAAACAGGATCCTCTGACCGCCGAATACCTGTATGGGCTGTTCAGCATCGACCTGAAAACCGGCAAGACCGAAACCACCGACTTCGGCCCGCTGACGGAAATCTACTTCAGTGGCATGCGCTCACCGAAGGATCCGAACCTGATGTTCGGCGTGCTGAATCGCTTGGCGAAGTACGACATCAAGGAGAAGAAAATGCTGCAGGCGGCGACGCTGGATCATTCCTACTACTGCATTTCCTTCAACAAGGACGGCAGCAAGATCTATCTGGCGGGGACGTTTAATGATGTGGCGATCTTTGATCCCGAGAGCATGAAGCAGATCGGCAACATCAAATTACCGGGTGGGGATATGGCGATCACGACTGCGCAGATATTTGTCCGGTAATGTGGCGTCAGAACTGACGCCATCGCGAGCAAGCTCGCTCCCACAGTGGATCTTCAGTGTGATCACTATTGTGTAAACATCATTGAACCCTGTGGGAGCGGGCTTGCCCGCGAAGAGGCCCTGACAGGCGCTAGAGAATCAAACCCCAGGCACCGGGCAACTCATATCCCCTTCCTGACACTTCAGATAATTCTTGAAAGTCTCCACCCGCGCCTTGGTCAATTCCGTCACGCAATTGCTGTAGACCAGCGGATACACACTCCCGCCTTCCACCGCAGACGCCGAAAACTTGCACTCGGCATCCCGAAACGCAATCCACGAACGCTGCGCCCCCAGCAGCAGCTTTTTACTGTCCGGATTGCTCTTCAAACGGTTGGTGATCTGCTGGTAAAGCGCATTCAATTCCTTATCCGCCGCCTTGTGCTGCTGCGCCGCGCACTGATTCATCGTGGCCTGGTCGGTGGCGTAGTCGCAGTCCGCCGCGTGAACAACGGTGGGGAACAGCAAAGGTGTCAGCGCCAGAAGGAGGCGTGGGTGCATAGTGATTCTCGCTGTGAGGGGTAAAAGTCGGGATGCAGTGTAGCGAAGAGGGTGGTCAATCCATTACGAAGTCAGGCGCAACCTCTTTAGTCACATGGCTTGTCTGCGTCGACGGTCCGCCCCTTTTTACCAGGCATTCGTCTGCGAGCCAGAATTTACCACTGCAAATGCAGCCGAATATTTCAGACATGCTTGATAACAACTCTCCATTGATACAACTTTAAGGTTGGTCTTGTGGTCTTACAGGCCTACTGTTCAGTACAGGAGGTGGCTTATGAATCCAGCATCAGATCGCATCGAAAGGAAAATCCTGCTCAAATCGCCGCGCTCGCACGTCTGGCGCGTGCTGGCCAATGCCGAAGCCTTCGGGCAGTGGTTTGGCGTGGCGCTGGAGGGCAAGCGCTTTGTCGCCGGTGAATGGACCCAGGGGCAGGTCACCTACCCCGGTTATGAACACATGTTGTGGAATGTGCTGGTGGAACGGGTCGAGCCGGAGCGGGTGTTTTCGTTTCGCTGGCACCCGTATGCGATTGAGCCCGAGATCGATTACTCTCAGGAGCCCACCACTCTGGTGAAGTTCGAGCTCGAAGACATGGATGAAGGCACTTTGTTGAAGGTTACTGAGTCCGGTTTCGATCACATCCCGCAAACCCGCAGGCTCAAGGCGTTCCGCATGGACAGCCGTGGCTGGGATGAGCAGATGAGCAATATCGAACAGTTTCTTGTAGATACGGACAAGGCTCGCAGGCTTCAGGGAGAGTAAAGGCTGCATGTTTGAACCTTGGTTGAAACGCTGGGCCCTGGTGCCGGACGGCGAACCGATCATCACACCCGGCAGTCGTTTGCTGCCGGTACGGATGGGGAATTCGCCGGCCATGTTGAAGATCGCCGTCGATGCCGAGGAAAAGTTCGGCAATCTGCTGATGACCTGGTGGGACGGCGAGGGTGCCGCGCGGGTTTACGCTCATCATGGCGATGCGTTGGTGCTGGAGCGTGCCGAAGGCGAGCGAGCGCTGATGCACATGGCGCTCAACGGCCAGGATGACGAGGCCAGCCGGATCCTGTGTGCGGCGTTGGCTCGGCTGCACGCACCGCGTCCCTCATCGCCACCTCCACTGGTTCCCTTATCGTCATGGTTCGCTTCTTTACGCCTGGCGGCCGAGCAGCAGGGCGGCACTTACTTACTCAGCCTGAAAACCGCCGAAGCGTTGCTCGCCGAGCCGCAGGATGTGGTGGTTTTGCACGGCGATATGCATCACGACAATGTTCTGGATTTCGGCCCGCGAGGCTGGCTGGCCATCGATCCCAAGCGAGTGATCGGCGAGCGCGGATTCGACTACGCCAACCTGATCTGCAATCCCGAATTGCCGACGGCGACTGATCCGCAGCGCTTCCAACGGCAAATCGGGGTAGTGACTGAAGCTGCGGGACTTGAACGTCAACGGCTGCTGCAATGGGTGTCGGCGTTTGCCGGTTTGTCGGCCGCGTGGTTTCTCGAGGATAACGATGTCGTAGCGGCGCAAGGTCAGCTGCAGGCCGCTGAACTCGCTGCTTCCCTGCTGATTGCCTGACCCGTCTAAGGGTTTTCGGAAGGGCGGGTATAGCGAATGTCTTACACGCGATGGTAGCTATGTCGTCTATTGCACATTGGATCCGAAGCGTAATCTAGCCTCATCAACTGAAGCACAGGAAGTGCTCCAGGATCACGGACGATCGACCATTAGCAAGGATTCGCTGCCGACAGGGAGTCGACATGGTCTTGGGAAAACCCGCTTCGGCGGGTTTTTTTTCGTCTGCAGAAAACTGCGATCCTGTGTAGCAGCTGCCGAGCCTGCGAGGCTGCGTTCGGCGACGAAGTCGACGTAAACCCTGCAAATGCGGTTTTCCTGACACATCGCGGGGGCTGATTTCACGACGACTGCGTCGCCGGACGCAGCCTCGCAAGCTCGACAGCTGCTACAAGGGTGGTGTTTCAGGCTCAAATGGTCAAAGGCTTACAACGGCTGAAGGGTATGTCGTCTTTTGATGCTTCACCGATGCGCTTATTCTGAATCCATCAACTGAAGCACAGGGAGTGCTCAGGATTAGGGATGATCGGCCATTGGCCAGGACGGCTGCCGACAGGATGTCGAAAATGGTCTTGAGAAACCCGCTTAGGCGGGTTTTTTTTTCGCCTGTCGAAAAGTACACCTACAGTCTGGCGGCCGCCCGTTCAGTGATCTGCGTGCGTTGCTGCAGCGATGGCGCCGCACGTCGATGAGCTTCTGCCAACACGCTCTGCGGTGCTGTTTCAGGGCTGCCTGCCTGGAACGGCGGTGCCGGGGCGTATTCCAGTTGTAATTGCACCAGTTGCGCCGTGTCTTTATCGAACAGCTCGGCCGCCAGGGTCAGGGCAAAATCGATCCCTGCGGTAATCCCGCCACCGGTCAGCAGATTGCCGTCGCGCACTACCCGATCCTTCACCGGGATTGCCCCCAACGGCGCCAACAATTCGTGATAAGCCCAGTGAGTGGTCGCGCGTTTGCCCTTCAGCAGACCGGCCGCGCCGAGCACCAGCGCCCCGGTACACACCGACGTGACATAACGCGCGTTGGCCGCATGAGTCTTGATGAAGGCCAATGTTTGTTCATCCTCCATCAACGGGCCGACACCGCTGCCACCGGGAATGCAGATCACATCCAGCGCCGGGCAATCGTCGAAGGTGGTGGTCGGCTTCAGCACCAGCCCGGTGCTTGAAGTGACCGGCACCAGGTCCTTCCAGATCAGATGCACCTTCACGTCCGGCAGCGAGGCCAGCACGTCGTAAGGGCCGGTGAGGTCCAGTTGTTGAACCTGTGGAAACAATAGAAAACCGATCTGCAACGTCATGGTGTTTTTCTCATGAAGTGGGTGGACGCCTTCACTCTAGGCTCGTAGGATCTGGCGTATACGCCAATCACCCCACGAATTACGCCAAATGTCTAAAACCATTCATGTGCTCGCGTTCGCCAACGTGCAATTGCTCGACGTTACCGGGCCGTTGCAGGTGTTCGCCTCGGCCAACGATATCGCCCGCCAACAAGGCTTGCCGCCGCCCTATGCGCCGAAGGTGATTGCCAGTGGTGGCGGGGCGGTGATGTCGTCGGCGGGGCTGGCGCTGTTGGCCGAGCCGTTGCCGGAGCAAGGCAGCGACACCTTGATCGTCGCTGGCGGCTGGGGTGTTTACGCGGCGGCGGAAGATCTGCCACTGGTGGCGTGGGTGCGTGAACATGCGACGGCGTGTCGGCGGGTGTCATCGGTGTGCACCGGGGCGTTTTTACTGGCGGCCAGTGGTTGGCTCGATGGTCGGCGGGTGGTGACTCACTGGACCCGCTGCGAGCAATTGGCGCAGCAACATCCGCAGTTGCGGGTCGAACCCAATCCGATCTTCATCAATGACGGCCCGGTCTGGACCTCGGCCGGCGTCACGGCCGGCATCGACCTTTCGCTGGCAATGGTCGAAGAGGATCTCGGGCGCACGATGGCCCTGGAAGTCGCCCGGCAACTGGTGGTGTTCCTCAAGCGGCCGGGCGGTCAGTCGCAGTTCAGCGTGACCTTGTCTCTGCAAAAGGAAGGCAGTCGGTTCGACGAGCTTCACGTCTGGATCAGCGAACATCTCACCATGGACCTTGGCATTCCGACCCTCGCCTTGCAGGCCGGTATGAGCGAACGCAGCTTCGTTCGCCATTACCGCGCCGACACCGGCCAGACGCCGGCGCGAGCCATTGAACTGATCCGGGTCGAGACGGCGCGACGCTTGCTCAGTGATACCGGTCTGCCGATCAAGCGAGTGGCGGTGCAGTGCGGGTTCGGCAGTGAAGAGACGCTTCGACGCAGTTTCCTGCGGGCCATGGGTGTGACCCCACAAGCGTATCGCGAGCGGTTCTCTGTCAGCGCTGAAGCAGATCCAGTAATGCCTTGAGTGTCGCTTCGGGTGCTTCTTCGGGGATGTTATGGCCGACGCCCGCCAGCACTCGGCGCTCGTAAAATCCAGTGAAATGCTCGATGTCGTCATCGACCTCCTCTGCCGGGCCGACGCCATCGTCGGCCCCACACAGGGAAATCGTCGGCACGCTGATCGGCGGCTGTCGGGTCAGCGCTTCTTCCATCCACTCCAGCGCCGGATCGCCTGGCGTGTACATGAAGCGGTGACGGTACGAGTGAATTACCACCTCGACAAAGTCCGGGTTGTCGAAGGCCGGCGCGCTCAGCGGGTAGCGCTCAGGGCCTCTGGCCCAGGTCGGAGACCACAACTTCCAGAGTAATTCGCACAAATCCTGGCGATTTTTCGTCAGCCCTTCGACCCCGCGCGGGGTGTGAAAGTAATACTGATACCAGAGGCGATGTTCGGTTTCCGGGTCCCGCGGCTGGGTGGAATGGGGAATGTTTTGAAGGTTGTAGCCGTCGCCGGTCACCAGACAACGAACCCGCTCCGGCCAAAGCGCTGCCACGATGCACGCCGCCCGACCGCCCCAGTCGTAGCCGCAGAGGGCGGCTTTTTTTATGGCCAACGCGTCCATCAAGTCCAGCAGATCCTGGGCGAGGGCGGCTTGCTGGCCGGAGCGCAGGGTATCGGGGCTGTTGAAACGGGTCGGACCGTAGCCGCGCAGGTACGGGACGATGACGCGGTAGCCCTTTGCCGCGAGGGCCGGCGCGATTTCGTCGTAGCCGCGGGGGGAGTAGGGAAACCCGTGGAGGAGGATGACGGGGTCGCCGGTGGTGGGACCGTGTTCTTCGTAGGCGACCGTCAAAACCGGGGTTGTGGTGTATTGGATCAACGTTTCATTGTTCATCGGACACTCCAGATGTGTGTTTTTGAAACCGATGCAAATCGGCGGCCTCAGGCTTCGACTTCCGCCACCTGATTGAAGTACTTCGACCGATCCGGCGTAAACGTCACCATCATCCTGGTCCGCGAACACGTCAGGGCCCGCTCTTCATCCAGATCAACATCCAGATCCTCTCCGCGCAAGCCCTGCCATTGGGCGAGGTACTTGAGGGATCCGTATTTTTCGAGTTTCTTCAGACTGCGGCTGACGCCACCTTTCCAGCCCAGTACGGGAAGTTCGCCGGCAAGGCTGCGTCGGGCGAGTTCGGGGAAGCGGGCGGCGCGTTGGCGGCCGATTTCCCAGCATTTGATCAGGCCTTTGTCCTGGGCTTCCCACAATTCGTTGCGGTTCAGGCCTGAACGCAGTGGTGAGTCGATGTGGCGGTGGATACGCTGGCTCATTCTGTTTCCTTGAATTCGGGTTTTATTGGGCAGCTCCGCTGCACCCGTTGAGCGTGGATGTTAGGGGGGGATGTAACGGCTGGCAACAAGGTATTTCCGGGTGTAGGAACCCGGTGTTGCTTGGGTAAACAGCAGGTTCTGTTTAGATTTGTCGGCGTTAGGCCTATTCACGCTTGTGGCGAGGTGTGTTTTGTCAGATAGGCGATGTTTAAGTTCTTCGCGGATTAGCATTGTTCCTACAAGCTGCGTCGTGAAAAGCGACGTTTCTGACACGTTTTGGCGGACAGTGGCATTCGGTTGGTTTTGTGTGAAGGAGGCGACGCGGTCTCAAGGCTGCCAGTAATTCTTCTCCCCGCTCAATTTCCGATCCAGAAAACTCGCCGCACTGATCAGCGCCAGGTGCGTCAGCGCTTGCGGCGTGTTGCCCAAATGCCGCGCATGGCTGTCGAATTCTTCGGCGTACAACCCCAGCGGGTTGGCGTACCTCAGCAACTGTTCAAACTCCAGATGCGCCTTTTCCACCTGACCCGCCCGGGCCAGGCATTCGACGTACCAGAACGAACACGCGGCAAAGGCGCCTTCGGTGCCGTCGAGGCCGTCGATCTGGCTGTCTTCGTTGCGGTAGCGGTAGACCATGCCGTCGCGCACCAGGGTTTTCTGGATGGCTTCGAGGGTCGAGAGCCAGCGCGGGTCCTTGGCGCTGACGAAGCGCACCAGCGGCATCAGCAGCATCGAACCATCCAGCGCGGTGCCGCCAATGTGCTGGACGAAATGCCCGCGTTCTTCGTTCCAGAAGTTCTCCCAGATGTCGGCGTGGATCGCTTGGCGGGTCTGGTCCCAACGGGTGAACGGGGCGGGCAGGGAGCGTTTGGAGGCGAGGCGAATGGCTCGGTCCAAGGCGACCCAGCACATCAGCCGCGAGTGCAGGAAATGATGCTGCTCGCCGCGCATTTCCCAGATGCCCACGTCTTTTTGCTGCCAGGTTTCACAGACCTGATCCACGACTTCCACCGCGTGTTTCCAGCCCTCATGGGAGATGGCGTCGCCGTACTTGTTGACCAGGTAAACCGCGTCCATCAGCTCGCCGAAGATGTCGAGCTGGACCTGATCGTACGCCTGATTGCCGATGCGTACCGGTGTCGCGCCGCCATGGCCGGACAGGTGCGAGAGTTCGGTTTCCGGCAGTTCCTGACAGCCGTCGATGGCATAGAGGATGTTGAGCTTCATCGATTTGCCATGACAATCGCTGACCCGCCCGCGCAGCCAGCCCATGTAATCGTTGGCCTCCTGCACGAAGCCCAGGCGCATGAAGGCGTAGACGGTGAACGAGGCGTCGCGGATCCAGGTGTAGCGGTAGTCCCAGTTGCGTTCACCGCCGGGCGTTTCCGGCAGGCCGAACGTGGCGGCGGCGAGGATCGCGCCGTGTTTGCGCGAGGTCAGCAGCTTCAGGGCCAGGGCCGAGCGATTGACCATCTCCCGCCAGCGACCGCGGTAGTTGGATTGACCGCTCCAGTCGCGCCAGAACTTCAGCGTACGTTCCAGGCACATTCCGGCGGCGCCTTCCTTGAAACGCGGGTCATCGATGCCGCCGAGGAGGAATTCGGCGCTCTGGTCTTGTTTGAGGGTGAACTCGGCCACTGCCGCGTTGCCGTCGATACTTAAGGTCTGATCCGATGACAGGCGCAGAGACGGCTGACCGTCAGCCTCGAACGCCACATCTTTTTTATCCTTGCGCGCGCGAGTCTTGGCGCGAGCGTAGTCATGCCGCACGGCGCAGCGCATGTGAAAGGTCGCCTGGCCGCTGACCACCCGAACCCGGCGCATCAGCACCGGCAGATCATCTTCGCTGTCGCCGATCGGCAGCAGGTCGGTGACTTCAACCACGGCGCGGTCGCTGAGCCAGCGGGTTTGCAGGACGTTGGTGTCGGGCAGGTAGATCTGTTCGCGACGGGCATCGGGCAAGTCCGGCGACAGTTGAAAAATACCGGCCTCGGGCGTGTCCAGCAGCGAGCAGAAGATCGACGGGCTGTCGAATTCCGGCCAGCAGAAAAAGTCCACGCTGCCCTTGTCATTGACCAGTGCCGCGCTGCGCATGTCGCCGATGATGCCGTGGGCGTCGATGGCGCTTTGTCGTTCGAGATGATGATCAGCCATTGCCGCGAAACTCCGGATAGAGGCTCATGCCGCCGTCGATGAACAGGGTGGTGCCGACGATGTAGTCGGAGGCATCGGAGGCGAGGAAGACCACTGCGTTGGCGATGTCCTCGACGTCGCCGATTCGACCATAAGGGATCAGTTTGAGCAGTTCCTCGGCAGCCGCGCCTTCAGTCGCCGCGCGGTTGATTGCCGTGCGAATCGCTCCCGGCGCGATGCCATTGATGCGGATGCGCTGGTGGCTGACTTCCTGTGCGAGGGTTTGCATCAGCATGTCCACGCCGCCCTTGGACGCGGCGTAATTGACGTGGCCGGCCCAGGGAATCCGCTGGTGCACCGAACTCATGTGAATAATCTTGCCGGCCGCCCGGGACACGCCTTCACGGATACCTTGCCGGTTGAAAATCCGCAGGGCGGCACGGGCGCAGAGGAACTGGCCGGTGAGATTGACGCCGATCACCTGGTTCCAGTCGGCGAGGCTCATGTCCACCGCATTGGCGTCCTTTTGCATGCCGGAGTTGGCGACCAGAATGTCCAGCGAACCGAACGCTTCGAGGGTTTGCGCGAACAGCCGTTCGACGTCTGCTTCCTGGGAAACGTCGGCCCCGATGGCGATGGCCCGACCGCCCTCAGCATTGATCTGCCGGGCCAATTCCTCGGCGGGAGCGGGCTGGGAGTTGTAGTTGATCACCACCGCGGCCCCGGCGGCGGCCAAAGCCTTGGCGGCGCCTGCGCCGATGCCGGAACTGGCGCCGGTGACGAGGGCGACTTGTTGGTCGAGAGAAATCTGCATCAGCGTTGGCGCCTTGAGTTGAGGGCTTAATCAGCTGACTGGCGGGTGCTGGCGAGAGTTCAGGGCAAACCATGAAAGTTTCGTCACCTGTCGTTCCCTTGTGTTGTGCGGAACGATTAAAGGAGGCGACTACGCTGGCTCCATCGCGAGCAGGCTCACTCCTACAGGGTTATGTGTACGACTAATTCTATGCGGCGCTCATCCGTTCTCTTGATAGACAACTTTTCGAGGTAAGCCCGGTGACCCAGCTGACATTGCTGTGCCTGCCCTATTCAGGTGCGAGCGCCATGGTCTACAGCCGCTGGCGGCGAAAGCTGCCGGAGTGGCTCAAGCTGCAACCGGTGGAACTGCCGGGCCGTGGCGCGCGGTATGGCGAGCCGTTGCACACCGACATGCGGCGCCTGGCGCTGCAACTCGCGCAGGAACAAAAAGCCACGCTCAAGGCGCCGTACGCGTTGTTCGGCCATAGCCTGGGCGCCTTGCTGGCCTGCGAAATGGCCCATGCGTTTCGCTCGCTGGGCTGCCCGGAACCGGTGGCGCTATTCGCCTCGGGCACGGCTGCGCCGACGATGCGGGCCGACTATGATCGCGGTTTCGCTGAGCCCAAAACTGATGCCGAATTGATCGATCAACTGCGCACCCTCAATGGCACCAGCGAAGAAGTGCTGGCTAACGACGAGCTGATGAGCCTGACTCTGCCGGTCCTGTGCGCGGACTTCCTGCTCTGCGGGCGCTTCGAACCGCAGCAGCGTCCCTTGCTCAAGTGCCCGGTGCACGTGCTCGGCGGCAAGGCCGACCGCGCCACCACCGAGCAGTTGATCGGTTGGAGCAAGGAAACCCACGGCAGCTTTTCCGTGGACATGCTGGCCGGCGGTCACTTTTTTATCCATGAGCATGAAGCCAAGGTGTTGCGGGTGATCAAGGATCAGCTCGACGTGCACCATCGCCGACACGCCATGGCCGCCAGCGCCTGACTCAATCCCAAACATCACCCAATCCCCCTGTGGGAGCGAGCTTGCTCGCGATAGCGGCATCACATTCAACATAGATGTGACTGACAGGCCGCCATCGCGAGCAAGCTCGCTCCCACAGGGTTTTATGGCGCCCTGACACTCCGCGCTCCACCTCCTTTCTGATACTTGTTCTCATTCGTTAATTTTCCCGGTCTGTATTCGTTTTACAGGGACGACGTGCCTTTGTGCTTCCCGCCACTGATCCGGATGCTTAGAAATGAATGCTGAAGACTCCTTGAAACTTGCTCGCCGGTTTATCGGGTTGCCCCTGGAAAAGCGCCAGATGTTCCTTGCGGCCTTGCAAAAGGAAGGCGTTGATTTCGCCCGGTTCCCCATTCCTGCCGGAGTGGACGCCGAGGATCGCCAGGCGCTGTCGTACGCCCAGCAACGCATGTGGTTTCTCTGGCAGTTGGATCCGCAAAGCGGCGCCTACAACCTGCCCGGCGCGGTGCGTCTGACCGGGCAGTTGAACCTGTCCGCGCTGGAGCAAGCCTTCGCCAGCCTCGTTGAACGCCACGAAACCCTGCGCACGGTGTTCCAGCGCCAAGCCGACGACACCTTGCTGCAAGTGCCGGCCAGTGCGCCGCTGGTCATTGATCAGGTGGATTTCAGCGCGTTGCCGGCCATTGAGCGCGAGCAAGCAGTCGCCCACGCGGCCGAGCAACAATCAGTGCTGCCGTTCGATCTTTCGGTCGGCCCGCTGTTGCGCGTCACCTTGCTCAAGCTCGCCGACGAAGAACACGTCCTGCTGCTGACCCTGCACCACATCGTTTCCGACGGCTGGTCGATGAACGTGCTGATCGACGAATTCATCCGCTGCTACGACGCCTTTGATGCCGGCACGGAACCGCAACTCGTAGCCTTGCCGATCCAGTACAGCGACTACGCCTTGTGGCAGCGCCGCTGGCTGGAGGCGGGCGAACAGGCGCGCCAACTCGACTACTGGCAGGCGCAACTGGGCGACGAACACCCGGTGCTGGAACTGCCCACCGATCACCCGCGCCCGGCGATGCCGAGCTATCGCGGCACCCGTTACGAATTCGCGGTTGACGCGCAACTGGCCGAGCAGCTGCGGGCCACGGCGCAGAAACACAACATCACCCTGTTCATGCTGTTGCTCGGCGCTTTCAATGCGCTGTTGCATCGTTACACCGGGCAGACCGACATCCGCGTCGGTGTGCCAATCGCCAACCGTAACCGCGCCGAGATCGAAGGCCTGATCGGTTTCTTCGTCAACACCCAGGTGCTGCGCAGCCAGCTCGACGGCCAGACCCGCGTTGACGAGTTGCTGCGCGCCATCAAGGAAACCGCCCTCGGTGCCCAGGCTCATCAGGACTTGCCGTTCGAGCGTCTGGTCGAGGCGTTGAAGCTGGAGCGCAGCCTTAGTCATACGCCGCTGTTTCAGGTGATGTACAACCACCAGCCGCAAGTCGCGGACATTTCCACGGTCAGCACCGCCTCCGGTCTGGCGCTGGGCGTGATCGAGTGGGAAGGGCGCACCACGCAGTTCGACCTGACCCTCGACACCTATGAAAAGGGCGGCAAGCTGCACGCCGCGCTGACATACGCCAACGACCTGTTCGACGCTGCGACCATCGAGCGCATGGCGCAGCACTGGATGCATTTGTTGCAAGGGATGGTCAGCGATTCGCAGCAACGCATCAGCGATTTGCCGTTGCTTGAAAGCGCCGAATACCAGCGCATCGTGCATGACTGGAATCGCGCTGACGAAAGCTTCGCTCAGGACCTGTGCATCCATGAGCTGATCAGCCAGCAAGTCGCGGCCAGTCCGGACGCATTGGCAGTGACTTTTGCCACCAAGCAACTGACCTACGCCGAACTCGACGGTCAGGCCAATCGGCTGGCCTACAAGCTGATCGCGTTGGGCGTTGGTCCGGAAGTCCGGGTCGGCGTGGCCATGCAGCGTTCCGATAACTTGCTGGTCGCTCTGCTCGCCGTGCTCAAGGCCGGTGGCGCTTACGTGCCGCTGGACCCGGATTACCCGGCCGAACGCGTCGCCTACATGCTGGAAGACAGCCGCGCCCTGGTGCTGCTGACCGAGCAATCGGTCGCCTCGACCTTGACCGTGGCAGCCGATACGCAAGTGCTGCTCATGGAAGACATGACGTGGGCGGCTTACCCAACCAGCGCGCCGGCTACCCGTGTCACGCCGGATAACCTCGCCTACGTCATTTACACCTCCGGCTCCACCGGCAAACCAAAAGGCGTGGCCATCGCCCATCGCAACGTGCTGGCGCTGATCGACTGGTCGAAATCGGTCTACAGCCGCGAAGACATCCAGGGTGTGTTGGCTTCGACGTCGGTGTGTTTCGACCTGTCGGTGTGGGAACTGTTTGTGACCCTGGCCAACGGCGGCTCGGTGATCATCGCCCGCAACGCCCTGGAATTACCGCACTTGCCGGCCCGGGATCAGGTGCGCCTGATCAACACGGTGCCGTCGGCGATCAATGCCTTGCAGCGCGACGGGCAGATCCCGCCGAGCGTGCGCATCATCAACCTTGCCGGCGAGCCGCTGAAGCAAAGCCTGGTGGAAGCGCTGTATCAGCAGCCGACCGTCGAGCACGTCTACGATCTGTACGGGCCGTCGGAAGACACCACTTATTCCACCTGGACCCGACGCGAGGCCGGTGGTGGCGCGAACATCGGCCGACCGCTCAAGCACACCGCCAGCTATTTGCTGGACGCCGACCTTCAACCGGTGCCGCAAGGCGTGACCGCCGAGCTGTACCTGTCGGGCGCGGGCATCACCCGCGGTTACCTTGCACGGCCGGGCATGACCGCTGAAAAGTATGTGCCAAACCCGTTCGCCAGCAACGGCGAACGGCTGTACCGCACCGGAGACCTGACCCGATATCAGGCCGACGGCTCGCTGCAATACGCCGGGCGCATCGACCATCAGGTCAAGGTCCGTGGCTTCCGTATCGAGCTGGGTGAAATCGAAGCGCGGCTGTTGCAGCAAGAGACCGTACACGAGCTGGCGGTGTTGGCGCAGGACGGCGTCAACGGTCAACAACTGGTCGCCTACATCGTGCCAACCGATTCGACGTTGGTGGATGACACTGATGCGCAAGCAACCCTGCGTGAATCCCTGAAAACAGCACTGCGTCAGCATCTGCCGGACTACATGGTCCCGTCGTTTCTACTTTTCCTCACGCAGCTGCCGCTGACCCCCAACGGCAAACTCGACCGCAAAGCCTTGCCGGCGATTGACGGCTCGCAGCAACAACGGGAACACGTTGCACCGCGCACCGTGATGGAAAAAGCCCTCGCCGCGATCTGGCAGGACGTGCTGGCCATCGACAGCGTCGGTCTTGAAGACAACTTTTTCGAACTGGGCGGTGACTCCATCGTTTCAATGCAAGTGGTCAGCCGTGCGCGTCAGGCCGGGATCGTGTTGAGCCCCAAGGACCTGTTCCAGCATCAGACCATCCGCAGCCTGGCCCAGGCTGCCCGCAGCGGCGAGCAGCCGTTGATCGAGCAAGGCCCGGCCGTTGGCGCGGTAGCGTTGGCGCCGGTGCAACAGTGGTTCTTCGAACAAGCGATCCCCGAGCGTCAGCACTGGAATCAGTCGCTGCTGCTGGTGCCGCGCGAGGCGTTGAACGTCGAGGCGCTGGACCGCGCATTCGAGCAATTGCTGACCCATCACGACAGCTTGCGCCTGCGCTATGAACAGACCGCCGAAGGTTGGCAGCAAGCCTATGCGGCGCCGACCACGGAGTCGGTGTTGTGGCAACGCCAGGCGCAATCGGTCGAAGCGCTCAACGCCTTGTGCGATGAAGCCCAACGCAGTCTCGATATGCACAATGGCCCGTTGCTACGCGCGCTGCTGGTGGCGATGGCCGACGGCACCCAGCGTTTGCTGCTGGTCATTCATCACTTGGCAGTGGACGGTGTTTCCTGGCGCGTGCTGCTGGAAGATCTTCAGCAGTTCTACAGCGGCAGCACCGTGAAATTGGCGAAAACCAGCACCTATCAGCGCTGGGTCGCACGTCTGCAAGCGCACGTTCCAGCCTTTGAAAACAGCCTTGGTCACTGGCAGGCCCAACTGCACGACGCTCCAAACGATCTGCCATGCGACCGCCCAGCCGGCGTGCTGCAAAACCGCTTCGAGCACAAACTCGAGATCAAATTCGACGCCGAGCAAACCCACAAACTGCTGCAACAAGCCCCGGCGGCGTATCGCACCCAGGTCAACGACCTGCTGCTGACTGCGCTGGCACGCGCGGTTTGCCGCTGGAGCGGGCAGGGCAGCGCGCTGGTTCAGCTCGAAGGCCACGGCCGCGAAGACCTGTTCGACGACATCGATCTGACCCGCACCGTCGGGTGGTTTACCAGCTTGTTCCCGGTCAAGCTGATGCCGTCGGGAGACCTCGGCGCGTCGATCAAAACCATCAAGGAACAACTGCGCGCCGTGCCGGACAAAGGCCTCGGCTATGGCGCATTGCGCTACCTCGGAACGCCAGCGATTCGCGCCGAACTCGCCGCGTTGCCGCAACCGCGCATCACCTTCAACTACTTGGGGCAGTTCGACCGCCAGTTCGACGACGCCGCGATGTTCGTGCCGTCCACCGAAGGTAACGGCGTGGCCCAGGATCCATCGGCACCGTTGGGTAACTGGCTGACGGTCGAAGGCCAGGTTTACGGCGGTGAGTTGGCACTGAGCTGGGGTTTCAGCCGCGAGATGTTCGACACGGCGACCATCCAGCGTCTGGCGGACGATTACGCGCTTGAGCTCAACGCGCTGATCGAACACTGCTGCGGCGTTGAAGTGCCGCAGGCCACGCCGTCGGATTTCCCTCTGGCACGCATCAGTCAGGCGCAACTCGACGGATTGCCGGTCGCGACCCTTGAAGACCTTTATCCACTGTCACCGATGCAGCAGGGCATGCTGTTCCACACCCTGTACGAGCCCGAAGTTGGCGCCTACATCAGCCAGTTGCGTCTGGACATCCAGGGCCTCGCCCCGCAGCGTTTTGCCCAAGCCTGGCAAACCGCGCTGGAACGTCACGACATCCTGCGCAGCAGCTTCCACTGGCAAGGCCTCGACACCGCGCATCAGGCGATTGTCCGTCAGGTTGCGCTGCCGCTTGAGGTATTGGACGCCACCGACACCGATGCGCTGGCCGACGCCGAACGTGCGCAGGGTTTTGAATTGGGCAGCGCGCCGCTGTTCCGCTTGAAACTCGTGCGTATGGGCGCGGGTGACTGGCACCTGATCTACACCAGTCACCACATTTTGATGGACGGCTGGAGCAACGCGCAGTTGCTGGCCGAAGTGATCCAGCACTACGCCGCTGGCCAGTCGTTGCCGGCGCCGACCGGGCAATACCGAGATTACCTGGACTGGTTGCAGCAGCAGTCCGCCGTCGCTGGCGAGCAATTCTGGAAAGCTGCATTGGCACCGCTGGAAGCACCGACCTTGCTGGCCGAAGCGCTGCGACCACCGGTTGGCGCCGAGGGCAGCGAGGAGCTTCGCGTCGCCCTCGACAGCCGCGCGACCCAACGCCTGGCCGAGTTCGCCCGCCAGCAGAAAGTCACCCTGAACACGTTGCTGCAAGCGGCGTGGAGCCTGTTGCTGCATCGCTACACCGGTCAGGATTGCGTGGTGTTCGGGGCGACGGTCGCCGGGCGTTCGGCACCGTTGCCGGGGATCGAAGAGCAGCTTGGGTTGTTCATCAACACGCTGCCGCTGGTCTGCGCGATGAAGCCCGATTGCACCGTCAGCCAATGGCTGGGCGAGTTGCAAGGGCTGAACCTGGCCATGCGCGAGTTCGAGCATGTGCCGCTTTACGACATTCAGGGTTGGGCGGGGCAGCAGGGGGCGGCGCTGTTCGACAGCCTGCTGGTGTTCGAGAATTTCCCGGTGGCCGAGGCGTTGAAACAGGGCGCGCCGGCCGGGCTGTCGTTCGGCAACCTGCACAACCACGAACGCACCCATTATCCGCTGACCCTGGGCGTCGAACTGGGTGAAGGCCTGAGCCTGGACTTCAGCTACGACGCGGCGCGGTTCAGTGCCGCTCAAGTCGCCGAGTTGTCGGCCAATTTGCAGCACCTGCTGACGCAACTGGTGGCGCAGCCGGACGCCGCATTGGGCGCGCTGGAGCTGCTCGATGTCGACGGCAAACAGGCGCTGCTCGCGATCAGCCAACCGCCTACGATCGAGTTATCCACAACACTTTTGGTCCACGAACACATCGCCGCTCAGGCCGCCGCTACCCCGCATGCACTGGCGTTGCAGGTGGATGGCCAGTCCCTGAGCTACGCGCAGTTGAACGCGCAGGCCAATCGCCTGGCTCATCGTCTGATTGAGAACGGTGCCGGTCCTGGCTCGCGTGTCGGTCTGGCGCTGCACCGTGGTCCGCAACTGATTGTCAGCCTGCTGGCGGTGCTCAAAAGTGGCGCCGCCTATGTGCCTCTGGACCCGAAATACCCAACGGAACGCCTGGCGTACATGATCGATGACAGCCGTCTCGACCTGCTGCTGTGCGAGTCCGGTCTGCTGGAAGATGTGCCGGGACGATTAACCCTCGACGACAGCGCCGGTTACCCGGACAGCAATCCGCAAAACTACGCGGTCGCCGACGATCTGGCTTACATCATCTACACCTCCGGCTCCACCGGCCAACCCAAAGGCGTGGCCATCGCCCACGGGGCGTTGCGTGAGTTCTGCCAGACCGCCGCCGACTATTCGGTGCTGTCGGCGTCGGACCGTGTGTTGCAGTTCGCGACCTTCAGTTTCGACGGTTTCGTCGAGCAGTGCTTCCCGGCGCTGTGCGTCGGCGCGGCGCTGATCATGCGCGGCGATGACGTGTGGGACGCCGGTCGCCTCGCCGCTGAAATCGTCCAGCAAGGCGTGACCGTGGCGGACTTGCCGGCCGCTTACTGGTACTTGCTGGCCCGCGAATGCGCGAGCGGCGTGGTGCGTAATCTGGGTGATTTGCGCCAGGTTCACGTCGGCGGCGAAGCGATGTCGGTCGAAGGCCTGCGCTTGTGGCATCAGGCGGGTTTGAGCCATGTACGGCTGCTCAACACCTACGGCCCGACCGAGGCGACCGTGGTGTCCAGCGTGCATGAGTGCCGTCTCGACGATGCCAACGACGCGTTTGGTATTCCGATTGGTCGCGCCATCGCCGGTCGTGCGCTGTACGTACTGGACGCGGCGGGTCAATTGCTGCCGTCCGGCGGCGTTGGCGAACTGTGCATCGGCGCCCCGGCCTGTCTCGCGCAAAGCTACTTCGATCGCCCGGCGCTGACCGCTGAACGTTTCCTGCCGGACCCGTTTGCCCGTGAGCCGGGCGCGCGTTTGTATCGTAGCGGTGACTTGGCGCGTTATAACGCCGAAGGGAATCTGGAATACGTCGGCCGCATCGACCATCAAGTGAAGATTCGCGGTTTCCGCATCGAAATGGGCGAGATCGAAGCCTGCCTGCAAGCCCATGAAGACGTGCGCGAAGCGGCAGTCATCGCTCAGGACGGCACGCAGCTGGTGGCGTACATCGTGGCCTGCGGCGCGGTGGATTCTCAAACTGACTATCTGGAAAGCCTCACAGCCGTTCTGCGTCAGTCGCTGCCGGAATACATGGTGCCGAATCACCTGGTCCTTCTGCCGAAACTGCCGCTCAACAACAACGGCAAACTGGATCGCAGAGCGTTGCCACGTGCCGAGGGCAGCGATGGCCAACGTGATTTCGTGGCCCCGGTCGAAGGGCTGGAAACGCAACTGGCGCTGATCTGGCAGGACGTGCTGCAGGTCGAGCAAGTCGGTCGCGACGACAATTTCTTCGAGTTGGGCGGGCACTCGTTGCTGGTGCTTCAGGTGATCTCGCGGGTGCGGCAGCAGTTGCAGCTCGAATTGTCGGTGAGCAGCCTGTTTTCCGCTGCGAATCTGGCGAAATTTGCCGAACGTGCGGCGCAAGCGAATGCCAGCGGCCAACCGGTCCTGCAACGTGCGCCGGTCGATCAACCGCAAATTCTTTCGTACGCCCAACAACGCCAATGGATTCTTTGGCAGCTGGACCCGCAGAGCCCGGCCTACAACATTCCCGCCGCGCTGCGCCTCAAAGGCCCGCTGAACCGCGACGCCCTGCGCGAAGCCTTCGCCCAGTTGCAGGCCCGTCACCAAACCCTACGCACCACCTTTGAACAGGATGGCCAGCAGGCGCGGCCGGTGCTGCACCACACAATGGCGCTGCAACTGGAGCAACGCACCCTCGATCAAGCCTCGGTCGACACGGCGGTGGCCGAAGAAATCGCCCGTCCGTTCGACCTGCGTAACGGTCCACTGTGGCGCGTGTTGCTGCTGCAAGTGAATACCGACGAACACGTGCTGGTACTGACCGTGCACCACATCGCTGCCGATGGCTGGTCGATGCAGGTCATGGTCGATGAGTTCAGCGCGCTTTATCAAGCCGCCGTCGAAGGTAACGCCGCCAACCTCAACAGCCTGCCGGTGAACTACAGCGACTACGCCCGTTGGCAGCGCAACTGGCTGGAGGCCGGGGAGGGTGCGCGCCAACTGACGTGGTGGAGCGAGCAACTGGCTGGCAGCCAGGCGCCGCTGGAATTGCCGAGCGAACTGACCCGCCCGGCCCGTCGCACCGAGCGGGGTGCCAGCCTGATGCTCAACGTGGATCGCGACTTGCTCGCCGGTTTGCGTCAACGCGCCCAGGACCAGCAAGTGACCTTGTTCATGCTGTTGCTGGCGAGTTTCCAGACCTTGCTGCATCGCCAGAGCGGGCAGTCGAGCATCAGCGTCGGCGTGCCGAGCGCCGGTCGTTCGCGTCTCGAAACCGAAGGCCTGATCGGCTTCTTTATCAACACACAGGTGCTGCGCGCCGAGATCGATGGGCAGCAGTCCTTCAGCACGCTGCTGCAACAGGTCAAGCAGGTGGCGTTGGGCGCCCAGGCGAATCAGGACTTGCCGTTCGAGCAGTTGGTCGATGCCTTGCAGCCGGACCGTAGCCTGAATCACAGCCCATTGTTCCAGGTGCTCTACAACCATCAGCAGCAGTTGGGCGCGAGCGTCGAGCGTACGGTTGCAGACTTGCAGGTCGAACGTCTGAACTGGCAGCAACACACCACGCAATTCGATCTGGTGCTCGATACTCAAGAGCAAGGCGAAGCGCTGGATGCCAGCCTGACCTACGCAACTGATTTGTACGACGAGGCGTCGATGAAGCGCCTCGCCGAACAGTGGCTGAACCTGCTGCGCGCGGTGGTCAGCGATCCGCAGCAACGCGTCGCCGAACTGCCACTGATTGACGGGTCGCAGCGCGATGCTCTGGTGCAGCACTGGAACCCATCGTTCCAGGCACAACCGACGTCATCGACCTTGCACCAGTTGTTCGAAGCGCAAGCCGCTCAACGGCCAAATGCAATTGCGCTGGTCTACGAAGGCGAGCAACTGACTTACGCCGCACTCAACGCTCAGGCCAACCGACTGGCGCGCAAACTGCGCGAGCAGGGCGTCGGGCCGGAAGTGCGGGTCGGTATCGCCACCGAGCGGGCGATGCCGCTGGTGATCGGCTTGCTGGCGATTCTCAAGGCTGGCGGCGCTTACGTGCCGCTCGATCCGCAATACCCGGCCGAGCGCCTGAGCTACATGATCGAAGACAGCGGCATCACGCTACTGCTGACCCAACAGCACTTGATCGACGGTTTGCCGGCCCGGGACGGCGTGCAGGTGCTGAGCCTGGAATCGTTGCAGCTGGACGCGTTCAGCGACGACAACCTGCCAGCGCTGGCGACCCCGGACAACCTTGCCTACGTGATCTACACCTCCGGCTCCACCGGCCGGCCAAAAGGCGCGTTGCTCAGCCATGGCAACGTCGGGCGTCTGCTCACGGCCACTGCTGGCGAGTTCAACTTCGGCGCGGACGATGTCTGGACCCTGTTCCATTCCTACGCCTTCGACTTCTCGGTGTGGGAGCTGTTTGGTTCGCTGTGCACCGGCGGGCGTCTGGTGATCGTGCCGTATTACATCAGCCGCGAACCGCAGGAATTCCACCGCTTGCTCTGTGATGAAGGCGTGACGGTGTTGAACCAGACCCCGACCGCGTTCCGCCAGTTGTTGCCGATTGCCTGCGCCAGCCCACGAAACATGGCGCTGCGCCAGGTGATTTTCGGCGGCGAAGCCCTGGAAGTCGCGAGCCTGCGTCCCTGGTTCGAACGCTTCGGCGACCAGCAGCCAACCCTGGTCAACATGTACGGCATCACCGAAACCACGGTGCACGTGACCTATCGCGCCATCCGTTTGGCCGACCTCGACGGCAAGGCACAAAGTCCAATCGGCCTGCCGATCCGCGACCTGCGCTGGTACTTGCTCGACAGCCAGTTGCAACCGGTGCCGGTGGGTGTGGCGGGCGAGTTGTACATCGCTGGCGTCGGTCTGGCCCGCGGTTATCACGGGCGTTTCGACCTGACAGCCGAGCGTTTTGTACCGAGCCCATTCGAGGCCTCGCAGCGCCTCTATCGCAGCGGCGACCTGGCGCGTCAGCGTGCCGACGGCAGCATCGATTACCTCGGACGGATCGACCAGCAAGTGAAGATCCGTGGTTTCCGCATCGAACTGGGGGAAATCGAGGCTGCGTTGCTGGCCCAGCCGGGCGTGCGCCAAGCCGTGTTGAGCGTGCATGCCGGCGACGGCGGGCCGCAGCTGTGCGCCTATGTAGTCGCCGAACAAACCCCGACTGACCCGATTGCCTGGCGCGACAACCTGCGTGCCGAGCTCAAGGTCGATCTGCCGGATTACATGGTGCCGAGCCATTGGCTGCTGCTCGACGCCTTGCCATTGACCAGCAACGGCAAGCTCGACCGCAAGGCCTTGCCGGTGCCCGATGCGCAGGAATGGCAGCGTCCGTTCGAAGCCCCCGAGGGCGACCTTGAGCAGCAACTGGCCGCGATCTGGGCCGAGGTGCTGGGCGTGGCGCAGATCGGCCGACGCGACAACTTCTTTGAATTGGGCGGGCATTCGCTGCTCGCCGCCCAGGCCAGTGCCCGCGTGGAACTGGAACTGGGCATCGAGCTGCCGCTGCGCGCGCTGTTCGAATCCACCGACCTGCAGGCTTATGCCGCCATGGCCGGGCAACACGCCCCGGCTGACAACGATGCACGTCTTGATGCGCTTGAGTCGCTTCTCGACGAGATGGAGATCAACTGATGGAACACACCACTGCCCAGCGTATCGCCAGCCGCTTCGCCGGCCTGCCTGCCGACAAGCGCCGCGAGTTTCTGATCCGCATGCAAGAGCAGGGCGTGAGCTTCGGCCAACTGCCGATTCCGCCTGCCGCCGAGCCGCAAACGACCTTCGAACTGTCCTATGCGCAGCAGCGTCAATGGTTCCTCTGGCAGCTTGATCCGCACAGCTCGGCGTACAACATTCCGGCTGCGTTGCGTTTGCACGGGCCGCTGAATGTCGCGGCATTGCAGCAGAGTTTCGATGTGCTGCTGGAGCGGCATCAGAGCTTGCGCAGCCGTTTCGTCGAGGATGACGGGCAGGTGGTGCAGACACTGGCCGAGTTCACCTCGCTGCCCATCGAGCAGATCGACCTGCGTGGCGAACCTCAGGATCAACGCTTCGATCAGGCGATGCACAGCGTCGAACAGGAAATCGCCCGGCCGTTCGATCTGCAGCACGGTCCGCTGTTGCGGGTCAGCCTGTTGCAACTCGATGCCGAAGACCACGTGCTGTTGCTGACCCTGCACCACATCGTCACCGATGGCTGGTCGATGGGCGTGTTGGTCGAAGAGTTTTCCCGGCTCTACGCCGCGCATTGCCAAGGTCAACAGGCAGCGCTGGAAGCACTGCCGATCCAGTATTCCGAATACGCGATGTGGCAGCGCCGCTGGATGGACGCGGGCGAACTGGAACGCCAACTCAATTGGTGGCGCGACTGCCTGGGCAGCGAACAACCGTTGCTCGAATTGCCGACCGACCGTCCACGCCCGGCGCAACCGAGCCAGCGCGGAGCACGACTGGATTTCGCCCTCGACCCGACCTTGGCCAGCGGCCTGATGAGCCTGGCCAAACAGCGCGGCGTCACGCCGTTCATGCTGTTGCTGGCGAGTTTCCAGGCGTTGCTCTATCGCTACAGCGGCCAGTCCGACCTGCGCGTCGGCGTGCCGATTGCCAACCGTAATCGCGCGGAAACCCGTGGGTTGATCGGCTTCTTCGTCAACACCCAAGTGATGCGTGCTGAACTGGATGGACGTCTGCCGTTCAGCCAATTGCTCGACCAGACCCGCGCCGCGTCGCTGGATGCCCAGGATTATCAGGACTTGCCGTTCGAGCGTCTGGTGCAGGCGCTGCAAGGTGAACGCAGCCTGAGCCACAGCCCGTTGTTCCAGGTGATGTTCAACCACCAGCAAGCCAAACCGGCGGCGGTCAGCGGCTTGCTCGCCGGCCTGCGCGTCGAGGCATTGAATGCCACGGCGCACACCACGCAATTCGACCTGCAACTGGACACGCAAGAGGAGGGCGACAAGCTGTTCGCCAGCCTGACCTATGCCACCGATTTGTTCGACGCTGAACGCATCGAGCACCTCGCGCGGCACTGGCGCAATCTGTTGGCCGGGGTGCTGGCGAATCCGCAATGCCCGCTCGCCGAGTTGCCGTTGCTGGAGGCCGACGAGCGTCTGCGCATCCTCAACGATCTCAACGACACCGCTCAGGCCTATCCGGGTGAAGTCTGCGTGCAGCGCCATTTCGAAGCACGCGTGGTTGAAAACGCTGAGGCCACGGCGTTGGTATTCCGGGGCCAGTCCCTGAGTTACGCCGAGCTGAACCTGCGCGCCAACCGCCTGGCCCACCACTTGCGTGCCCAGGGTGTCGGCCCGGAAGTGCTGGTGGGGATTGCCTGCGACCGTTCGTTTGAAATGGTCGTCGGCCTGCTGGCGATTCTCAAGGCTGGCGGCGCATATGTGCCGTTGGACCCGGAATACCCGGTTGATCGCCTGAGCTACATGATCGAAGACAGCGGCATTTCTTTGTTGCTGACTCAGGAGCATCTGCTGGCGCAATTGCCGACGCCCGACAACGTGCGCACCTTGTGCCTGCACGCCGACGCCGATTGGCTGAGCGACTTGCCGGGCGCTGATCTGCCCAACCTGGCCATCGCGGAAAACCTTGCCTATGTGATTTACACCTCCGGTTCCACCGGCAAACCGAAAGGCGCGGGCAACCGTCATGTGGCGCTGCATAACCGTCTGGAGTGGATGCAGCAAGCCTATAACCTGCTGCCGAGCGACCGCGTGCTGCAAAAGACGCCGTTCAGTTTCGACGTGTCAGTGTGGGAGTTTTTCTGGCCGCTGATGAAGGGCGCCACCCTGGTGATCGCCGCGCCGGGCGAACATCGCGATCCGCAACGTCTGGCCACGTTGATCGTCGAGCAGGCGATCACCACGCTGCACTTCGTGCCATCCATGCTCTCGGCGTTTATCGGTGCTGACGAGGCGCTGGCGTGCACTTCGCTGCAACGGATCATTTGCAGCGGTGAAGCGCTGCCGATGGAGCTGCAACGCCAGACCCTGCGCAGCCTGCCGCAAGCCACTCTCTACAACCTCTATGGTCCGACCGAAGCGGCCATCGACGTGACTCACTGGACGTGCGTGGAAGAGGGCCGCGACAGCGTGCCAATCGGCCGTCCAATCGCCAACCTGCGCACCTGCATCCTCGACAGCGAACTGCAACCGTTGCCGCTGGGCGCGGTGGGCGAGTTGTATTTGGGCGGCGTCGGCCTGGCCCGCGGTTACCACCGTCGTGGTGCGTTGACCGCCGAGCGTTTTGTGGTCGATCCGTTCGGCAGCGGCGAGCGTCTGTACCGCACCGGTGACTTGGCGCGTTATCGCGCTGACGGCGCCATCGACTACTGCGGGCGCATCGACCATCAAGTGAAGATTCGCGGTTTGCGCATCGAACTGGGCGAAATCGAAGCGCGCCTGCAAGAACATGCCGACGTGCAGGAAGCCGTGGTCTTGGCCCTCGACGGCCCAAGCGGCAAGCAACTGGTCGCGTACCTAGTGCCGCAGGACCGCAAATGGGTCAGCGCCGATGCCGAGCAACAAGGCGCGTGGCGCGAAACCCTGAAAAGCCATTTACTCGCCAGCCTGCCGGATTACATGGTGCCCGCACAGACCGTACTGATCGAGCAAATGCCCCTGAGCCCCAACGGCAAACTCGACCGCAAACGCCTGCCGGCACCGACCGCGCAAGTCAGTCAACGCGCCTTCGAAGCACCGCGCAGCGAAAACGAACAGGTGCTGGCGCAGATCTGGCAAGACGTGTTGGGCGTGGAGCAGGTCGGGCGTCAGGACAATTTCTTCGAACTGGGCGGCGACTCGATCATTTCGATCCAGGTGGTCAGCCGCGCCCGTCGTGCAGGCCTGAGCCTGCAACCGCGTGACCTGTTCCAGCAGCAAACCTTGCAAGCCCTGGCCGCCGTGGTGAAAGAGCAGGCCGCTCCGCTGGCGCAACAAGGGCCGGTTGAAGGCTTGCAAAAACTCACGCCGATCCAGCGTTGGTTCTTCGACGAGCCGATTCCGCAACGTGCACACTGGAACCAGGCGGTGCTGCTGACAACCCGCGAAACCCTCGAATTGCCACGCCTGCAAGCGGCGCTGCAACGCCTGCTCAAGCAGCACGACGCGCTGCGTTTGCGCTTCAGTCAGGTCGATGGCCAATGGTCGGCGCGCTATGTCGGTTCCGACAGTGCCGATGTCATCGACATGCTCTGGACCGCCCGCGTCGCCAGCAATGAATCCCTGGAATCGGTGTGCGATGAAGCGCAGCGCAGCCTTAGCCTGCAAGACGGTCCGCTACTGCGCGTGGCGTTGATCGCCCAGGCCGATGGTTCGCAGCGGTTGCTGCTGGTGATCCATCACCTGGCGGTGGACGGTGTGTCGTGGCGGGTGTTGCTGGAAGATTTGCAGGCCGCTTACCAAGGGCAAGATCTGCCACCGAAGACCAGCGCCTTCCAGGCCTGGGCCGACAAACTCGACGCGTACGCACGTTCTGAAGCCGCTGCCAGCGAACTGGACTGGTGGCAGGCGCAGTTGAGCGTCGCCAATGATTCGCTGCCAGCGGCCAATGCTCAAGCCAGTCAGGCCGGGCATTTGCGACAGGGCGTCAGCATCGGCCTCGACCGCGAGCAGACTCGCCAGTTGCTGCAACAGGCGCCGGCGATCTACCGCACGCAGGTCAACGATTTGCTGCTGACCGCACTGGCCCGCGCCCTCAGCCGCTGGACCGGTGACGCATCGGCGCTGATTCAGCTTGAAGGTCACGGCCGCGAAGAGCTGTTCGACGACATCGACCTGACCCGCACCGTCGGCTGGTTCTCCAGCCTGTTCCCGGTGCGCCTTACGCCGACCGCCGACCTTGCCGGTTCGATCAAGGCCATCAAGCAGCAACTGCGCGAGATCCCCGGCAAAGGCATGGGCTACGGCCTGTTGCGCTACATGGGCGATGCCACGACCCAAGCGGCGTTGGCCGCGTTGCCGCAAGCGCGGGTGACCTTCAACTACCTTGGCCAGTTCGACCAAAGCTTCGCCGAAGACGCACTGTTCACCCCGGCCAAGGAATCCAGCGGTGCCGCGCAATCGGCGGACGCACCGTTGCCGAACTGGCTGTCGGTGGACGGTCAGGTGTATGGCGGTGAACTGAAACTCGACTGGACCTTCAGCCGCGAATGCTTTGACCTGTGTGAAATCGAAGCGCTGGCCGCGGATTACCAGCGTGAATTGCTGGCGCTGATCGCCCATTGCCTGAGCGATGGCGCGGGCGGCGTGACCCCGGCGGACTTCCCGTTGGCGCGTCTGACCCAGGCGCAACTCGATGGCCTGCCCGTGCCGCCGGAAAAAATCGAAGACCTGTATCCGCTGTCGCCGATGCAGGCTGGTTTGCTGTTCCACAGCCTCTACGAATCGGAGCCCGGCGCGTACGTCAATCAGCTCAGTGTCGAAGCCCGTGGCCTCGACGCCGAGCGTTTGGGCCGCGCGTGGCAAGCGGTGCTCGACACCCACCCGATTCTGCGCAGCAGCTTCCACTTCCCGGACGGTTTCGAAGCGCCGGTGCAACTGGTGCATCGTCATCTGCAATTGCCGATGACCTGCCTCGACTGGCGCGCCCGCAAAGATCAGACCGAAGCGCTGGCGCAACTGATCGACAAAGAGCGCCTGCAACTCGATTCGACCCGGGCGCCATTGATGCGCTTGACCCTGGTGCGCCTCGACGATGAGCGTCAGCAACTGATCTACACCCACCATCACCTGTTGCTCGATGGCTGGAGTAATTCGCTGCTGTTGAGCGAAGTCTTGCAGCGGTATGCCGGGCAGGATGTGCAGGCACCGACCGGGCGTTTCGCCGATTACATCGGCTGGCTGCAACGTCAGGATGCTCACGCCGACGAGATCTTCTGGCGCGAGCAACTGGCGACCCTCGACAACCCGACCTTGTTGGCGCAGAGCCTGGCCCATGGCGACAGTAAAAACCTGTCGACGGCGGAATTTGCCGACCATCGCCAGACCTTCGATGTCGCCACCAGCCAACGCTTCAGCGAGTTTGCCCGTCAGCAGAAAGTGACGCTCAACACCTTGGTGCAAGGGGCCTGGGCGCTGTTGCTGCAACGCTACAGCGGCCAACGCAGCGTCGCGTTTGGCGCAACCGTGGCGGGGCGGCCGGTGGACTTGCCGGGTGCCGAAAGCCAGCTTGGCCTGTTCATCAACACCTTGCCGGTGATCAGCAGCCCGGACGCGGTTGAAAGCGTCGGCCAGTGGCTGACCCGCTTGCAGGCACAGAACCTCGAACTGCGTGAGCATGAATTCACCGCATTGGGTGACATTCAGCGCTGGGCCGGCCGTGCCGGTGAACCGCTGTTCGACAGCCTGCTGGTGTTCGAAAACTTCCCGGTGGCCGAAGCGCTGCAACAGGGTGCGCCGGCCGGTTTGAGCTTCTCGATCCCGCAGAACCACGAGCGCACCAACTTCCCGCTGACCCTGGCGGCCACCGCCGAGAGTCAGTTGAGCCTGAACTGGAGCTACCAGTGCGCCCATTTCAGCAGCGAAGCGATTGCCCGCATGAGCGAGCATCTGGCCGCGCTGCTGGCGGCGATGGTCGCCGCGCCACAGGCTGCATTGAGTGAACTGGACCTGCTGACCGCGCCGGAACGTGCGCAACAGTTGGTCCAGTGGAACCCGGCATTCACTGCGGCGGAAAATCCGCTGTGCGTGCATCAGTTGATCGAGGCCCAAGCGGTCATTCGCCCGGACGCCACGGCGCTGATCTTCAACGATCTGGAATTGAGCTTCGACCAACTCAACCGCCGCGCCAACCAATTGGCCCATCGTCTTCGCGACTTGGGCATTGGCCCGGAAGTGCGGGTTGGCCTGGCGATGCAGCGTTCGCCGGAGATGATCGTTGGCCTGCTGGCGATCCTCAAGGCCGGCGGCGCTTACGTGCCGCTGGACCCGGCGTACCCGACTGAACGTCTGCGCTACCTGATGGAAGACAGCGGCATTTCGCTGATGATCAGCCAATCGTGGCTGCGGGAAAAACTGCCGTTGCCCGAAGGCCTGCCGGTGCTGGAAATCGACCGCGAGCCGCTGGAGCTCATGGCGGACACCAATCCGGTCAACCTGACTTGCGGTGAAAACCTTGCGTACCTGATTTACACCTCGGGCTCCACCGGGCGGCCGAAAGGCGTCAGCGTGGCCCACGGTCCGTTGGCCATGCATTGCCTGTCGATCGGCGAGTTGTACGGCATGACCCCGGATGATCGCGAATTGCAATTCGCCTCGATCAGCTTCGACGGCGCCCACGAACGCTGGCTGACACCGCTGGTGTTCGGTTCGGCAGTCATGCCGCGCGACGACGAGTTGTGGAGCGTGGAGCGCACCTGCGCCGAGATCGAAAAGCACGGCATCACCATCGCCTGCTTCACCCCGACCTATCTGGGGCAGATCGCCGAATTCAAGGGCGAAGCGGGGCGTGATTTGCCGATCCGCTCCTACACCCCGTGCGGTGAAGGCATGGCCAAGCACGCGTTCGATGAAGTCCAGCAAGTGCTGCAACCCAAACGCCTGATCAACGGCTACGGCCCGACCGAAACGGTGATCACGCCGCTGATCTGGCTGGCGTACCCGGATACCGAATTCGACTCGGCGTTCATGCCGATTGGCCGACCGGTGGGCAACCGCAGCGCCTATATTCTGGACGGCGGTTTGCAGCCGTTGCCGGTTGGCGTCGCGGGTGAGTTGTACCTGGGCGGCGAGGGCGTTGCCCGTGGTTACCATCAACGTCCGGACCTGACCGCTGAACGCTTTGTGCCGGATCCGTTCGTGCAGGGCGCGCGGTTGTACCGCAGTGGCGACCTCGCGCGGTTCCGTGCCGACGGCGTCGTGGAATACCTCGGCCGCATCGACCAGCAAGTGAAGATTCGCGGGTTCCGTATCGAACTCGGCGAAATCGAAGCCTGCCTGCTCGAACACGAAGGCGTGCGTGAAGCCTTCGTGATCGATCGCGAAGGCCCGGTGAGCCGCCAGTTGGTCGGTTACGTGGTGCCGCGTGATCCGCTCGCCGATGAGCAGGATTTGCGGGAAGCGCTGACGGCTCACCTGCGCAGCCGTCTGCCGGCGCACATGCTGCCGGCGCACCTGATGTGCCTGGCCGCGTTGCCACTGACGCCGAACGGCAAGCTCGATCGCCAAGGCCTGCCAGCGCCGGAAGCCACTCGGCAGAACCACGATCACGTGGCCGCCGCATCACCGGCCGAAGCGTTGCTGGTGGAGATCTGGCAGGAATTGCTGGGGCTGGAGTCGGTGGGTGTCACCGAGAACTTCTTCGAACTGGGCGGTGATTCGATCATCTCGCTGCAAGCGGTGAGCCGCGCCGGGCAGCGCGGGCTGGTGTTCAGTCCGAAGCAATTGTTTGAACAGCAGACCATTCGTGCGCTCGCTGCGGTGGCGACCAGCCGTGAAGCAACATTGATCGAAGCGCCAAAAGTCGAAGCGTTCTCGCTGGTGCCGCACATCGACAGCGCTGCCCGCGAGGGTCTGCAAGACTTGTATCCGTTGTCGCCGATGCAGCAAGGCATGCTGTTCCATTGCCTCGATTCACCGGAGCTCAACCCCTACGTCAACCAATTGAGCGTTGCGGTCGACGGTTTGCAGGTGCCGCGTTTCCGTGCGGCCTGGCAGACGCTGGTTGCGCGTCATGAGGTGCTGCGCGCGGCGTTCCGCTGGCGCGATGGCCTGGCCGATCCACTGCAAGCAGTGTTCGCCGACGTCGAATTGCCGATTGAAGAACTGGACTGGCGTGACCGTACCGACACCGAGCAGGCGCTGAGCGAACTAGCGGCTGCGGAACAGGCCAAGGGCTTCGACCTGAGCTGCCCGCCGTTGATGCGCTTCATTCTGGTTCGTCTGGGCGATGACCGTTACCAGATGATCTGGATTTACCATCACCTGTTGCTCGACGGCTGGAGCGCCTCGCGTCTGTTGGGCGACATGCTGCGCCTGTACCACAACGACAGCCTGCCGACCCTGACCGGTCGCTACGCCGACTACATCGCCTGGCTGCAACGTCAGGACGGTGCGCAGGCGGAAGGCTTCTGGCGTGAGCGTCTGGCGCTGCTCGAAGAGCCGACCATTCTGGCCAAGGCTTCCGGTGCGACCGGCTCCGGTCACGGCGTGATGTACAGCAACCTCGACGCCGAAGCGACGCGCAAACTGCACACCTTCGCCAAGCGTCAGCGCGTGACCCTCAACACCTTGGTGCAAGGCGCGTGGCTGCTGTTGCTGCAACGTCACAGCGGCCAGCGCAGCGTCGCGTTCGGCGCTACGGTGGCGGGGCGTCCGACCGGGTTGGCTGGCGCGCAGGACATGCTCGGCTTGTTCATCAACACCTTGCCGGTGATCCAGACGCTTGATCCGCAACAGCCGTTGGGCGAGTGGCTGCGCGACTTGCAGGATTACAACCTGATGGTGCGCGACTACGAGCACACGCCGTTGTCGGACATCCAGCGTTGGGCCGGGCAGGGTGGCCAGGGCCTGTTCGACAGCATCATCGTGTTCGAAAACCATCCGGTGGACCGTGCCTTGAAAGGCGGCGAGGAAGGTGAGTTGCGCTTTGCCGAAGTCGGCAGCGGCGGCGTCACCAACTTCCCGATGGACTTGATGGTCAGCGCCAACGAAGAAGGCCTGGAAGTCGAATACCTGTTCCTGCGTGATCGCTTCAGTGACGTGGAAGTGCAGCGGATTCGTGCGCAGCTCGAAGGGCTGTTGCGTGCGTTGCCGGAGGACGCCATGTGCCTGCTCGGCAACATTGGTTTGCCGCAAGCGCGTTTGAGTCTGTCGCAGGTGTCCGACGACAACGCTGATTTGCTGCATGCGTTCAATCAACACGTAAAAGCGCAGCCGCAGAAAATCGCCTTGATCTGTGAAGATCGGGAAGTCAGTTATGCCGAGCTTGAGGCGCAGGCCAATGGGCTGGCGCAGCAATTGATCGGTTGCGGTATTGGCCCGGAAAGCCTGGTGGCGGTGGCATTGCCGCGCTCCGAACGTACCATCGTTGCCTTCCTCGCGGTGCTCAAGGCGGGGGCAGCTTATCTGCCTTTGGACCTGGCGTACCCGGCTGAGCGACTGGCCTACATGTTGAGCGATTCGGCGGCGAGCCTGTTGCTCTGCGACAGCGATCTGGGTGATCGACTGACCCTGGCCGACAGCCCGCCACGTCTGCTGCTCGATCAATTGAGTGTTGCCGACAACGTTGCGTGCCCGTTTTCACAGCCGTTGCCGGGGCATCTGGCGTACCTGATTTACACCTCCGGTTCCACCGGCCAGCCGAAGGGCGTGGCCGTGGCGCGGGGGCCGATTGCCCGGCATTGCCGCGGCATCATCGAACTCTATGAACTGGCGCCACGCAGCCGCGAGTTGCACTTCATGTCGTTTGCCTTCGACGGGGCTCAGGAGCGTTGGCTGAGCGTGATGCTGGCCGGTGGCAGCCTGGTGATCCGCGAGGACAGTCTGTGGACCCCGGAGCAAACCCTGGAAGTGATGCAGCGTCACGGCGTCACCGTGGCCTGCTTCCCGCCGGCGTACCTGCAACAGATGGCCGAAGTGGCTGAGCGTCTGGGCAATCCGCCGGCGGTCGAGGTGTATTGCTTTGGCGGTGATGCGGTGCCGGAGGCCAGCTTCGAACAGGTCAAACGCGCCTTGCGTCCGCAGCGTCTGGTCAACGGTTATGGTCCGACCGAAACCGTGGTCACGCCGCTGTTGTGGCGTGCCGAAGTCAGCGAAACCTGCGACGCAGCGTATGCGCCGATCGGTCGTGGTGTGGCCGGGCGTGGTTTGTATGTGCTCGACGCTGACCTCAATCCGTTACCGGTCGGTGTCAGCGGCGAGTTGTATCTGGGCGGCGAATGCCTGGCGCGCGGGTATCACCAGCGTCCAGGCATGAGTGCCGAACGTTTCATCCCGGATCCGTTCGAGGCCGGTGGCCGCATGTACCGCACCGGCGACCTGGTGCGCCAGCGCGAGTGCGGGTTGATCGACTACCTGGGACGTCTCGACCAGCAAGTGAAGATCCGTGGTTTTCGCATTGAGCTGGGCGAAATCGAAGCGCGTCTGCGTGATTGCGCCGGCGTGCAGGATGCCGCCGTGGTGGTGCATGACACGCCGACCGGCAAGCAATTGGTTGGTTATGTGGTGGCGGCCGGTGCTGTCGGGCTGGACCGTCGCTTGAAGTCTGAACTGCAAGCGCAACTGCCCGATTACATGGTGCCGGCGCGGATCATGGTGCTGGAACGCTTCCCGCTGTCGGCCAATGGCAAGCTCGATCGTCGAGCACTGCCGACGCCTGAATGGGCACTCGGCGGCTATCGTGCGCCGCGCAACGATCTGGAGACGGCGCTGACCGCGATCTGGCAAGAAGTGCTCGGCGTGCCGCAAGTGGGCATCGACGACAATTTCTTCGAACTGGGTGGCGACTCGTTGCAGGTGCTGAAAGTCATCTCGCGGGTGCGCAGTCAGCCGCAACTGGGCTTTGAGTTGAAGCTGCGGGATTTGATGCAGAAGCCGTGCATTGCCGAACTCAGTGGCTATCAGGCTGCCGAGCCGGTTGCAGCGGCGCCGGACCCATTGTTGGCGTTGAATGCACGGATCCCGAATGTGCCGGCGCTGTTCTGCCTGCATGCCGGTTTCGGCACGGTATTCGATTACGAACCGCTGGCCCGTCGTCTGGAAGGCCGGCGCACAGTGTACGGCGTGCAATGCCGCATGTTGCTCGACCCGCACTGGCAGGACGAGTCGCTGCTGGCCATGGCGCAAGCCTATGCGGTACGGATTCGCAGTCAGCAGGCCAAGGGACCGTATTACTTGCTGGGCTGGTCGTTGGGCGGCGCGTTGACGCAATTGGTCGCTCATGAGCTGGAAACCCAGGGTGAAACTGTGGCGTTTGCCGGGCTGGTCGACAGCTACGTGGCCGGCACTGCAGAAGCGGGGGACTGGCGCGAGGACCTCGGTGATTTCCTGAAGTTTGTGCTGGGTTTGCCAGCCGATGAGGCTCAGGCGCTGATCGCGCTGAAAGCCGCTGGCTTGAGTGAACGCGAGGGCTCCATCGCCGCGATTGAAGCAGCGTTGCACGGTTCCAATGAGCAAGCTGCATTGGGTGCGGGGGAGCTCACGCAGATCTTCGCCACCGGCTCACGCCTCAAGCAACTGGCGCTGGCGCATCGGCAACTGCCGGCGATCCAGGCCTCGGCCCATCGCTGGTGGGTGGCTGAACGCGAGGATGAACGTCGGGTGTTCGAGTCTCAGGTTGGCAGTCATGGTGTGGATCGGTTGTTGGCCGGTGGGCATTACGAACTGCTGCGCGGTGACGAGTTGCTTGATGAGCTTGAAGACTTGTTGGAACACCGCATGGTCACGGCATAAAAACAATTGTGGCGAGGGAGCTTGCTCCCGCTGGACTGCGCAGCAGTCCCCCTGCTTTTCAGGTAGAGAGTGGGGCCGCTTCGCAGCCCAGCGGGAGCAAGCTCCCTCGCCACAGGTTTCTCGCTGGTTTCAAGATTTTGTATTGACCTATTTGAGTAGAAGGATTCGTCCCATGGCCGTGTTGCCAGAACTTGAAGCATTTCTCGAACTCGCCGAGTTCGGCCGGATGACCGGCAAAAGTCGCGCGATGCATGAACAGTCGCCAGAACAGGCGCGGATCGATTTTGAAGCCTCCTCCGGGTTTCTCGATGTGCCGCTGGACAGCGTGTCTTGCGAGAACTTCACCATCGCCGCGCGGGACGGCCACAGTTTGTCGGCGCGGCTATATCGCGATGGGCAAGCGGTCGACGGGTTGCAGCCGGTGGTGTTGTATTTCCATGGTGGCGGCTATGTGGTCGGCAGCCTGGATTCCCATGATGCGCTGTGCCGGCGACTGGCCTCCCAAGGCGGGTTTGCGCTGTTGACCGTGGATTATCGACTCGCACCTGAGTGGCGTTTCCCCACGCCGGTGCAGGACGCCTGCGATGCCGGGAACTGGCTGGTGCGCGAAGGCGCGGCGCGGGGGCTGGACGCGAATAGGGTGGCGCTGGTGGGCGACAGCGTGGGCGCGACGTTGGCCACGGTGTTATCGATCATGGCCGTGCGTGAGCCAGAGGAACTGACGTTGAAACCCAGGGCGCAAGTGTTGCTGTACCCGGTGACGGACGCGACCACCAAGCGTGCATCCCATCGGGATTTCACCGAGGGCTATTTGCTGGAAACGCCGACGCTGGACTGGTTCTACGCGCATTACGGGCGCACGCCAGCGGACCTCGCGGATTGGCGTTGCTCGCCGTTGCTGGCGGCGGATTTGTCGGGCGTAGCACCGGCGCTGGTGTACCTGGCCGGGCATGATCCGTTGCATGACGAAGGGGCGGCGTATGCCGAGCGGTTGCGCGGGGCGGGGAATGAGGTGACGTTGCTGGAGCAGCCGGGGATGACCCATGACTTTATGCGCATGGCGGGGTTGCTGGGGGAAGTTGAGGGGATTCACTCGGAAGTGGCGGGGTGGGTGCGTTCGCGGGTTTGAGTTCAAGTGAAAAAAACCGCCATGCCTGGATCAGGGGTGGCGGTTTTTTTGTGCCCGGTCTCGGGGATTTCTGGTGAGTCGACAATGGCCATCGCGGGCAAGCCCGCTCCCACAGGGATATGTGAACGCCACTAAAACTGTGGGAGCGGGCTTGCCCGCGATGGCGAACTCACATCCACCACAAATCTATGGCCCAAAAAAAATGCCCGCATCTCACGACACGGACATTGTTCATTTCAGCTCACGACTCAGAAGTCATACTTCGCGGTGACCTGCACGTTGCGCGGCTCGCCGTAGAACGTGGTATCGAAGTTGCCCAGGCCCGTCAGGTAGTTCTTGTCGAAGACGTTGTTGGCATTGACGGTGAAGCTCAGGTGGTCGTCGAACTGGTAACGGGTCATCAGGTCCACGAGGGTGTAGCCACCTTGCTTGATCTGGGTGTAGTCGCCCACGCTGGCGCTGTAGATTTTGCCGTAGAACGCGCTCTGCCAGCTCACGCCACCGCCGACGGTGAATTTGTTCATCACACCCGGCAGACGGTAAGTGGTGAAGGTGCGCACGACGTGTTCAGGACGGGTGGTGGACAGCGGGTAGCCGAAGATCCGTTGCTCGTCCTGGTCACGGGTGCGGGCGTAGGTGTAGCCGGCGGACAGGTTCCAGCCCTCGGCCAGTTCACCGGCCAGTTCCAGTTCCACGCCTTTGGTGGTCGCGCCGTCGATGGCTTTGTAAATGCCTTCGTTGGTGACCGGGTTGGTGCCGATCGATTGGGCGACGTTGTCCTGCTCGATGCGGAAGAAGGCCAGGCTGGCGTTCAGCTTGCCTTCGAAGTAGGCCGCTTTCAGACCGGTCTCGTAAGCGTTGCCTTCAACCGGTTCCAGGGTCGAACCGTTGGCGTCCTTGTAGATTTGCGGCTGATAGATATTGGTGTAGCTGGCGTACGCGGAGTACGTGTCGTTGAGGTCGTAAACCACACCGGCGTAAGGGGTGACGACGCCATGTTCCTTGTAGCTGGCGTGGGTGTCGGTCTGACCGGCGCCCGGGTTATAGCTGTAGTCTTCGTTGTACTTGAAGGTGCTCAGACGGGTGCCGAGAATGAACGACAGGTCGTCGGTCGGACGCAGACGCGTGGCCAGGTAAACGCCGTTCTGGCTCTGGGTGCGTTCGTATTTGCCGTTCTTCGGGAATTCCTGTTTCGGCAGCTCGCCGTTCCAGTCGTAGATGCTGCCTGGTACTTGGGAGAACGCGCTGGTGTCGTAAGTCGCGCCGGTCTGACGCGAGTGGGATGCCATGACACCGGCGACCAATTCGTGCTCACGACCACCCAGGCTGAACGGACCGGAGACGTTCACGTCAGCGGTGTTCTGCACGCGATGGCCTTCCCAGCGACCCCAGTACATGAACATGCCTTCACCGGTGGCGCGGTTCGGGTTACCGCCGCTGGCCGAGGCCAGTTGAGTGTCGTGATCGGTGGTTTTCTGATCCAGGCTGACTTTGAGTTTCCAGTCATTGGCCAGCGCTTGTTCCAGCGATGCTAAGTAGGTGGTGCTGTCGAAATCACGACGGCTCCAGTCGGCAGCCGGGTTGAAGTGACGCGGGAACTCGGTACGGCCGCCATCGGCGAAGTACGTCGGGTTACCGGTCCACGACGATCCGCGCGGGGTCGCGCTGGACTTGTCGATGCCGAAGGTCAGCAGGGTGTCGTCGGTCAGGTCGGCTTCGAGGACGCCGTAAAACAGGTCTTTCTTCTGGCTGTAGTGATCCAGGTAGGAGTTGGCGTCCTGATACGTGGTCACGAAGCGGCCGCGTACGTTGCCCGAATCGGTCAGCGAACCGGAGATGTCGCCTTCAGCACGGTATTTGTCCCAACGGCCGGCGGTGGCGCTGACCGAGGCCTTGAATTCCTTGGTCGGCTTCTTGCGGATCAGGTTGACCGTGGCGGACGGGTCGCCGGTACCGGTCATCAGACCGGTAGCGCCCTTGATGACTTCGATGTGGTCCAGGCTCGCCGAGTCGTCGCTGTTGTTCGGGTTTTCACCGTACACACCGTCGTAGATGGTGTTGACGCCATCGTACTGGAAGTTGGTGATGGCCTGGCCACGGGCGGAAAATTCGGTACGGTCACTGTCGTACTTCTGCGACGTGATACCGGGGGTGTTGCGCAGCGCATCGCCGACGCTCTGTGCGCCGCGATCGTCCATTTGCTGACGGGTCACCACGGTCACCGATTGTGGCGTTTCGCGAAGGGTCAGCGGCAGCTTGGTCGCGGTGGTGGTGGCGCCAGTGGTGTAGGAGTGGGTGTCTTCCGTGGTCAGGCCCAGGGCCTGGCCGGAAATCGTGGTCGCACCCAGTTGCAGGCCCGAACCGCCGCCGGATACCAGGGTGACGCTGTTGCCATTGATCTGGAAAGAAATGCCGGTGCCTTTGAGCAAGGCGCTCAGGGCCTCGGACGGCTCCAGCGATCCGGACACTGCACGGGACTTGATGCCGGCCACCTGATCAGGGCTGTAGAGGATTTGCAGGTTGGTCTGCATGCCGAGCTCGGTCAGCGCGTTGGAAAGCGGCTGCACGGCAATATTCACTTTTACAGGTGCAGCATTGGCCATCGAGCTCCCCAGCAAGGTGGCGGTCAGCAGTACGCTGGTGAACAGGGTGCGATGCAATGTCGGGCGTTGTACAGCCAACGCGAGAGGTGTGCGGCGTGGTTGAGGTCGCATTACTTACCTGAGCTCCTGAAAAGTGTTGTGCAGAGTTTTTGTTAATAAGAATGATTATTAGACGCGGCACGAACGGAAAACCGGAAAGAAACCCGTCAAATAAATTTCAGAAAGATGAAACGACACGGTTCTGCGGTCAGAGGACTTCTCTGTGGCGAGGGAGCTTGCTCCCGCTGGGCTGCGTAGCAGTCCCATTTTCGGGGCCGCTTCGCGCCCCAGCGGGAGCAAGCTCCCTCGCCACAGGAATCTCCTCACCACACAGGTGTGCAGTGTTCAGGCAGGGGCGAGTTCGGTGACAACCCGGCCGCTTTCCATGCGCACCAACTGGTCGGCCACATCGAAGTAACGGTCATCGTGGGAGATCACGATGATGGTTTTGCCCAGGCGCTTGAGGTCCGGCAGCAACTCGGTATAGAAAATCCTGCGGAAGGTCGGGTCCTGGTCGGCCGCCCATTCATCGAACACCAGCACCGGGCGCTCTTCGAGCCAGGCATTGACCAGGGCCAGGCGCTTGCGCTGGCCGGTGGAGAGGTCGGTGGTGGTGAAGTTGCCGTCCTTGACGCTGACCTTGTGCGCGATTTCCAGGCGTTGCAGGTATTTGTTGGCGTCTTCGGGGATGTGCTGATCGCCCTGGACCACATCATCGAACAGGTAATAGTCCGCGAAGATCGTGGTGAACAACTGGCGATAGTCGTCTCGGTTCTGCGCATCGATCGCCTCGCCGTTCACGCGGATTTCGCCCTGTTGCGGCGTGTACAAGCCCAGCAGCAACTTGATCAGCGTGGTCTTGCCGCAACCGTTCTCGCCGACAATAAAGGTGATGTCGCCTTGCTTGATCGTCAGGTTGACCGGCCCGAGCTGGAACGGTGCGGCACCTTCGGCAGCCGGGAAGGCGAATCGCACATCGGCCAGTTTCAGTTCATGCACGGCTTGCTCGACGTTGCCCTGATCGCTGAGCAGCAAATGTGGTTCGGGGGTGGAAAACTGCTCGGACAACTCAGCGATCCGGCGAAAGGCAATCTGCGCGCGGCTGACAATCGGCAACGTGCTGATCAAATGCTCCAGCGGACCCTTCATATAAAGCAGCACCAGCACGAAGCCGCTCATCACGGTCTTGTCGGCGCTTGGCCAGAAGGATTGCAGCGCCAGCACCAGGCCGATGACCACGAAGAACAGCATCGAGCCGAAAGTCTTGGCGATGACAAAGGTGTTGACCGAGCGCACCTGGGTCTTGCAAATGAAATCGGCCGTGGCCTTGATGCCCGAAACGAACATGCGCTGGCGACGCGAACGGTGGATGCGCAGTTCCTTGGCGCCATCGGCAATCGCGTTGTAGTGCTTTTGCAGCTCGTCTTCAGCGTCACGGGCGGCCATGAAACCCTGCACACCTTTGCTCTGGGCGTAAGCCTGAATCGCCGTGCCGATCAGGATCGCGGCGACCATGATCAGGAACATCGGCCAGGACAGAATGGCCAGGTAACCCATGCAGCCCAGGGTCACGGTGAGGGAAATCGCCAGTGGGGCGAAGGCGAAGGCAAAGTCGCTGATGGTGTCGACGTCGTGGGTCAGCACGGGAATCAGGCGGTGGCTGCGATAGCGTTCGATTTGCTCGATCGGTGCCGACAGGACTTTTTCACCGAGCTGTTTACGCAGCCTGGCGATGATGTGCTGGCCGACATAGTTGGTGCCAATGTCCGAGCAGATCGAAGTCAACAGCGCCAGCAGGCACAGGCCGGCGAACAAGGCGACGACGCCCTGGGTCAGGCCGGTGTCCGAATGCAGGGCGTTGTTGATGGTCGCCAGCAGTACCGTGACGCTCAAGCCGCCGACCATGCCCAGGAAAATGGACGCGGCGACGATGAGTCGAAACGGTTTCAGCAGGGCGAACAACTCGCCGATGGCGCCACGGGGAGGCTGGGTCATGGAAGACAGTTCCTTGGGTATAAAGGCAGATACCCAGTAGAACGTCTGATCGAAGGGTTAATTTACAAGGTCGCCGACTGGCGGTGCTTGCTGTCACTACACAGATGATCGTTCCCACGCTCCGCGTGGGAATGCCGCCAGGGACGCTCCGCGTTCCGCTGGTGAATGTGACGCAGAGCGTCACCGGATGCATTCCCACGCGGAGCGTGGGAACGATCAAAGCATGGGGCGTGTACCAGGTTAGAGATCACGCACAATACGGAAACCGATCCAGTCGCCACGCTCTTGCGGGTACTGGCTGTTGCGGTTGCCGGAGCGGGAGAACACCGGCGCTTCGCCCCAGTCGTTGCCACGAATGCGCACCGCTTCGCACTTGGCTTCTACCCACGCGCTGCCATCGGTGGGTGCGCCGACGTAGTTCGGGTGCTCGCAGTCTTCGACCCATTCGTAGACATTGCCGTGCATGTCGTACATGCCGAACGCGTTGGGTGGATAGCTGCCGACCGGCGAGCTGTAGCTGTAACCGTCCGCCGGGCCGTAGGTGTTGGCGTGTTTGCTGATGCTGTATTCCTTGCCTTCATCGAACGGGAAGGGGAACGGCCCCTTGGTGCCGCCGCGCGCGGCGTATTCGCGTTGGGCTTCGCTGACCATGTGGTACTTCTGCCCGGTCTTTTTCGAGAGCCAGGCGACGTAATTTTTCACGTCATCGAAGTTCATGCACACCGCCGGCTGACGTGGGCCTTGTGGGTAACGCGGTTTGCTGGCGACGCACTCGCGACCCGGCCGGGTATCGCCGTTGGCGATGGTCACGCCACTCTCGCGCACGTAACTGTCCCATTCACCGGCGGTGACCTGGAAACGGCTCATGGCGAACGGCTTGGCGAAGGTCACTGCGTGCATCGGACTTTCGTCGGGCTCGCGACCGACTTCATCGTCCGGCGTGCCCATGTTGAAGGTGCCGGCCGGCAACACGACCATTTCCGGGCAATCGCGGCAGTCCTTGAACACCTTGCCGGGTTGCGGGGCGGTGGCGGCTTGGGCAGCGGTTGGCAGGAGGCCGGCGAGGAGGGCGGTCAGGGCGAGTGCCTTGAGCGGCAGGGTCAGTAGATCTCGGTTCATGAGTCGTCTCAATTTAAAAGAAAACGGAGGTGCCCCTGTGGCGAGGGAGCTTGCTCCCGCTGGACTGCGTAGCAGTCCCTTTCTTTGGGGCCGCTTCGCTGCCCAGCGGGAGCAAGCTCCCTCGCCACAGAGTTCAGCATCAGGTGGTTTTGCTCAGTAGCGTCATGAAGCGGTCGATGTGGTTCTCGGTGTTGAGCAGGCCGGGGGCGATGCGAATGACCGGGCCGACGTCGCGGTCCACCGAGTCGCAGACCACGCGGTTTTCCATCAACTGCACGGCGACTTTTTCGCAGTCGCGGTCCTTGATCCGGAAGAAGGTGAAACCGGCCGACAGGTCCGGGCTCATTGGCGTGACGAGTTCGACTTGCGGGTGTTCCAGCAAGCGGTTTTTCACGTAGGTGTTGAGGGCGCGAATGCGCGCCTGCACCTCGGACTTGCCCAGTTCCAAATGCAGTTTGAACGCTTCGTCCAGGGCCCAGCGATGTTCAAAGCTGTGATACCCGCCCGGGGTCATGATGGTCGAGAAGGTGGTCGCTTCGGAGAACGTCGGAATCGTCGGCGTCACATCCTTGAGCTCAGCGGAGCGGGCGCAGATGATCCCGGTACCGCGAGGGCCGAACATCCATTTGTGGGTGCCGGCGATGAAGAAGTCGCAATGCATGTCAGGGAAGTCGAGGTCTTCGACGCCGAAACCGTGCACGCCATCGACCACATACAGGATGCGGTCCATTTCCTCGCGGTTGCGATTCCGTTCGTCCACCAGTTTGCCGATCTCACCAATCGGCAGTTTCACGCCGCTGCCGGACTGCACCCAGGTCATGCCCAGCACGCGGGTTTCGGGGCGGATGCCTTTGGCGATCGAGCCCAGCACCTCGTCCACCGAAACGTTGTGGCTGTTCTCGAACAGCTTGAGCTTGCGCACCTTGACCCCGTCCTTTTGCTGGCGGTAACCCAAGGCGTAGTTGGTGGCGTAGTGTTCATGCTCGCTGGTGAGGATTTCCTGATCCGGGCGCACATGGATGCCGCCGTAGATCAGCGACAGGCCTTCCGTAGTGCTGCCGGTCAGCGCGATTTGCTCAGGCTTGGCCTTGAGGTAACGACCGGCCCAGACGCGAACCGCTTGCTCGCGTTTTTCGGTTTCGCCCAAGTCCCAGTCCATTGCCAGGCCCGGGTTGCGGTCGAGGTTGGCGCGGTGGCGTTCAATCGCCTCACGCACCGGCCGTGGGTGGGACGTCACCAGAAAGTTGGCAAAGTGCAGGTAGTCCGGATCCTGGTTGAACAATGCACGCAATTGCGCCCATTTGTCCTTGGACAGCGGCGCAGGATTGGCAGCCAGCGCCGGCAGATTCACGGCAGAACTCAGCGGCAGGCCCGCCGCGAGAATACCGGCCTGCTTGAGGAATGAACGGCGGTTAGTCATGAGCTCGGTTCGCTTATGCAAGGGGAATCAGTTTTTCGCCACCGGTCTGGACGACTTCTGCACCTGGTCCCACACCCGCAGGAAATTCCCGCCCCAGAGCTTGGCGATATCGGCCTCGCTGTAGCCGCGACTGATCAGCTCGGCCGTGACGTTGCGTGCTTCGCTGACATCCTTCCAGCCATCCAGGCCGCCGCCGTCATTGAAGTCGGAACTGATGCCGACGTGGTCGATCCCGATTTTCTTCACCGCGTAGTCAATCGCGTCGCCGTAGTCCTTGAGCGTGGCTTTCGGTTCTTCGTCGACGATGGCATAGAGCTGACTGGCGTACTCGCCGAAACGTTGTTCGGACCAGACGGTGATGATCGGGTCACCCGGCATCAGCGCCATCTCAAGGCCTTGCAACGGTTGCAGGTCGAAGCGAGCGCGCAGGGCGTTGAGTTTGTTCTGGGTGGCCTGGCTCAGCGGGCGGATGTAGGTGGGGAAGCCGACAATCTGCACCACGCCACCGCTGTTTTTGATCAGTTGCATTTCCTGGTCGCTGAGGTTGCGGGGGATGTCCACCAGTGCACGCGGTGCCGAGTGCGAGGCGACCATCGGGGTACGGCTCAGTTTGGCGACTTGCTCCAGGGCCTTGGTCGACATCTGCGACACATCGATGATCACGCCGAGGTCGTTCAGGCGATGCACGGCCTGCTTACCGATCTCCGACAGGCCACCGAGGGCGTCTCGCGAATCATTGAAGAACGGCAGCGGTCGGGACGAATCGGCCCAGGCGTTGTTGCCCACGTAACTGAAACCGAACATGCGCATGCCGCGAGCGGCCCACGTGTCCAGGGCATTCAGGTCGTTGCCCAGCGGATAGGCGTTGAGCATGCTCATGAAGATCGCGAACTTGCCTTCGCCGTGCAGGCGGCGGAAGTCGTCCGGGGTGTAGGCGATGGCGACCTGGTTGGGGAAGTCGCGAACCATCGTGCTGATGATTTTGTAGCGGGTTTCCTGCTCGAACCGGGCTTCGTCGACGAAACCGGCGGTGGGGCGATGCGGGGCGTTGGCGCCGTTCCAGATTTCCGGCCAGCCGAAAATCGTCAGGGCCGCGCCGGACAAGCGTCCACGGCCGGTCTTGACCAGGTCGAATTGCCCGGTGCCGTCCTTGTCCGCTTCATTGCCGGCGATGCCGAAGTCCAGCGGGACGGTGACGTGGCTGTCGAAGGAGAGGAGGCGTTCTTGCAGCTCATCGGCCTGTTTCATGACTTTTACCGGGTAACCGGGATTGTCCTTGAACCCGTAATCCCAGGCCGCAAAGCCTGCCCCGGCACTGATCGCCAGGGCCAGCGGCAGGCCGATGTAAAGAGCCTTTTTCGAACGTGGTTTTGTCATTGCCATCTCAGTCAGGTTCGCCGCCCCGGTGCGGGCGCAGGGGCCTTTGCTATCTGGGAAGAACGAGTGGCTCAGTTAGAAATTTAGTGGGGCTGATGCCCCCATCGCCAGCAGGCTGGCTCCCACAGGGGATTTGTGAACGACACAGATCACCTGTGGGAGCCAGCCTGCTGGCGATGCTTGATCGTTCCCACGCTCCGCGTGGGAATGCAGCCCGGGACGCTCCGCGTCCCCTCCAAAGCCGAACGCGGAGCGTCCGTTGAGGCATTCCCACGCAGAGCGTGGGAACGATCTTTCGGGGGCACCATAAATTTGTAGAGGCAACAAACGTTCTAGCTTGGATAAAGCCTGCTTCATGGCTGACACAGGTAGGGCAATGACGATTTCTCGACGATGGTTCATGGCAGGCCTGGCGCTGACCGGCGCCGCCGTGCCTGCGGCTTTTTATGGGCATCGTGAATGGGCGAAACCGGATCCGACGATCACCCCCGGCGAAGCTTCATTCGATGTGGCGAATGTCGCCGGCCAGCATTTGGCGAACACCTTGCGCGGCGTCTGGCAGATCCGTTTCGAAGGCCGTGACGCCGGTATCGAAGGCCTGTCACGGGACGGGCTGGAACTGTTTCTCGACGTCGGCCACAAAGGTCGCGGCTTGATCGGGTTCCTCGACACCGCCCAGCGTTTGCGCTCCAGTGATGAGCCTCGCTACCGGGTGCTGGGCGATCTGGCGGAAGCCAAGCCGGCCGAGTTGAGCTGGCGTTTGGTCAGTGCCAATGCCGCCAACGGCACGCCGGATTACGAATTCAGCATGGCGCTGGACGAAGTCTGGGCCGGTTTCGGCAATGCCGGCAGCGGTACGCTCAGCGGCCGGGTGTTGAATCTCGATCGCCCGCTGATGATGACCGCGCAGGACAATCGTTTCATTGCCGTGAAACGGGTTTTCCCCGAAGCCCGCGAGCGCGCCGGTCTCAACGCACCGCTGCTGGCCTGGCTGGTTTCCGCCGAGCATCGGCTGTTTCACCAGCTCTGGCATGCCTCGCGGGACAAGTGGCACACCCTGTCCGAAGACAAGCGCAACGCATTGCGTGGCATTGGCTGGCAGCCCGGCCCGCGGGATCAGGAGCGTGATGCCCGTGGCGCGCGCAAAGATCGCAATGGCTCGGGCGTGGACTTTTTCTTCATGCACCGCCACATGCTCGGCACGGCGCGGTCGATGCAGGATTTGCCCTCATGGCAGCACTTTCCGTTGCCGCAGCCGGAACTGGCCCGCGATCGCATCGGCTTTGCCAATTACTGCGACAACCACGACGGCACCGCGCTGCCGCCGACCTGGCAGGCCGACGACGATGCCGAGTACTCGCAATGGGTCAGCGACATCAAGACCGCCGAGACGTATCACAGCAACTTCCAGGTCTGGGAGTCGCGCTACCGTGATCCGCGCTATCTGTCGAAGCTCACCTTGGGGCAGTTCGGTTCAGAGGTTGAGTTGGGGCTGCATGACTGGCTGCACATGCGCTGGGCCTCGGTGCCGCGTGATCCGTCCAATGGCCAGCCGGTGCCGTTTGCGCGGGATCCGGCAGACTTCTCCGCGCGCTGGTATGCGCCGGAAAACGATTTTCTCGGCGACCCGTTTTCCTCCCACGTGAACCCGGTGTTCTGGCATTTCCACGGCTGGATCGATGATCGTCTGGAAGACTGGTTCCGTGCGCACGAGCGCTTTCATCCGGGGGAGGTCAGTCGGCTGGAGGTTAACGGCGTGGCGTGGTTTGCGCCGGGGCGTTGGGTTGAGGTGAATGATCCGTGGCTCGGGCCGAGCACCCATGGCTGCAGTACGACGCCGGGGTTGCAGACGGGCAAGTCGGTTGAGATGGACCCGGAAACCATGAAGCTGGCGCTGCGCATTACCTTTGGCGAAGACGAGAAAAAACTGGCGGACCTGTTCCGCAAAGTGCCGCAGCGGCCTTGGTATGCGCGGCATTTGAAGGCCAAGCCGGTGACCACCTAAGCAACTGATACCGCGTTATCGTTCAATCGCGAGCAAGCTCGCTCTCACAGGTTTTATGTGTGCCGCATGATTTGGGCACGACACATAACCTTGTGGGAGTGAGCCTGCTCGCGATAGCTATTCGGCAGGTGACATTGGTGCTGGATGTTCCTGCCTCTTCGCGAGCAAGCCCGCTCCCACATTTAGTCCTGCGAACACAGGTCCATTGTGGGAGCGGGCTTGCTCGCGAAAGCGGACTCACTGGCGACACAAATCACAAAACCTGCCACCCACCACCCAGCGCCTTGTACAGCGCAATACTCGCCTGCAACCGCGACAATCGCAGTTGCACATTCAAATCCTGCGCCGCATACAGTGTGCGCTGGGTCTCCAGCACCGTCAGCAAATCCGCGGCCCCGGCCTGATAACGGCTTTGCGCAATATTGAATGCGGTCTGCGCCTGGTTCAGTTCCTCACTTTGCCATTGACGCTGTGCATCCAGCCCACGAATGCTGTTGAGGGCTTTTTCCACGTCGGCGAAGCCGTTGATGATCGACCCGCGATAGGTCTCCAGCAATTCCTCCTGGCGGGCCGTGGCTTTGTCGCGCTCGGCACTCAAGCGGCCATTGTTGAAGACCGGCGCAAGCAATCCGGCGGTGAGGTTGTAGAAAGGACTGCGCAGGATGTCTGCCGCCTGATCGGCTCCCGACCCCAGTTCGGCGCTCAAGGTCACCTTCGGCAGCATCGCGGCGCGGGCGACGGTGACGTTGGCTTGTGCGGCGGACAGCTGCGCTTCGGCACGGGCGATGTCCGGGCGGCGGGTGAGCAGCTCGCTGGGGGCGCCCGCCGCGATGGTCGGCCATGACAGTTGCTCAAAGCGCTCCTGACCCAGCGCCAGCTCCTGGACCGGCCGGCCGAGCAGGGCGGCCAGACCGATCAACGCGTCCTGCGCCTGTTGCTGCACCAGCGGCAATTGCCGTTGTTGCGCCGCCACCAGGCTCTTCTGTTGCGCAAGTTCCAGCGCGGTCGCGGAGCCTGAATCAAAACGCGTCTGCACCAGTTTCAACACGTTCTGCGCGTTCGCCAGGTTCAGCTCGGCGATGCGACTTTGCTCACGCAGCGACAAGGTCTGCGCGTAGGTGTTCGCAACGCCGCTGAGCAGCGTCAATTCCACGGTTGCCTGATCGAACTCGCTGGCCTGCAAAGCGAATTGCGCGCTGTCACGGGAAGCCCGTTGACCGCCCCAGAAATCTATTTCGTAACTGGCACTGAGGCTGGCGTTGAAGTAATCAACGGCCTTGTTGTCGCTGTCGGCGTCGAGTTGGCTGTAACCGTTGCCGCGCAGCAGTTTTTGCCGATTGGCGTTCATGGCAGCCTTGACTTCGGGTAGCAGCGAACCGCCGGCCACCACCGTTTCAGCCTGCGCCTGGCGCACCCGCGCGATGGCGGCTGCCAGGTCGTAACTGCCGACCCGCGCCTGCTCGATCAGTTGATCCAGCTGCGGGCTGCCGAACTGCGTCCACCATTGCAGGTTGCTGCGGGTGGCGCTTTGCGTTTGCGGCGATTGCCAGGAGGAGGGCAACGCAATGCCGCTGTCCGGGCGCTGGGCGGGAGAGCCGCAGGCGCCGAGCAACAGGCAGAGGGTCAGTAAACTCAGTTGCGGCTTCATGGAGAGATCATTCACTGGTAAGGGCCGTGACCGGGTCGAGTCGGGCAGCTTTGCGGGCCGGCATGAAGCCGAAGACGACACCGGTGACCAGGGCGCAGCCGAAGGCGCCGAGTACCGCTATCAAGGAGAACGCGACGGCGACTTCGCTGAGGATCAGCACGCCACCGACGATCAGCGCCAGGGCGATCCCGGCGAGCCCGCCGACCACCGACAGCATCACCGCTTCGGTCAGAAACTGACGGAGGATGTCGCGCTGACGGGCGCCAGTGGCCATGCGGATACCAATCTCCCGCGTCCGCTCGCGCACCGTCATCAACATGATGTTCATCACGCCGATTCCGCCCACCAGCAGCGAGATCGCGGCAATCGAGCCGAGCATCAACGACAGGGTGTTTTGCGTGCGCGCTTCGGCCTGGATCATCGCGGCGTTGTTGGTCAGTTCGAAATCCTTCTTGCCGTTGTGCAGGCGCAGCATCAATTGCTCGATGGCGATTTCGGTCTCTTTGACCTTGCGGGCGTCGGCGGCGGCGATGGCCACGTATTCGGGATTGTGGGTGCCAAACAGCCGCACACTCGCGGCGGAATACGGGATGGCGATGCGGTCGTCGCTGTCGGAGTCGCCGGAGCTGGCGCCTTTTTCCGCGAGCACACCGACCACCTGGAACGGCACGTTCTCAATCAGGATGTACTGGCCGATCGGGTTGGCCACGTCCTTGAGCAACTTGGCCCGCACCTTGTGGCCAATCACCGCAACCGCTGCGGCGTTACGTTCATCGTCCTGGGTGAAATAGCTGCCTTGCACCACCGGCCAGTTGAAGATGGCCGGGAAGTTGGTGTCGTTGCCGCCGACGTAGCTCAAGTGGTCGAGGTTGCCGAAACGCACCCCGGCTTCCTGGCCGTTGACCGGCATGATCCGCGTCACCTGCGGCAGGCTGCCCACCGCTGCGACATCATCCAGGGTGACGATGCCCAGCGGCGTACGCGGGTTCGGTGAGGAGCCGCTGAGGTAAATGATGTTCGAGCCGAAGGCGCCCATTTGCGCCATCACCTGGCGCTTGCTGCCTTCGCCGACGGCGAGCATCACCACCACCGACGCCACGCCGATAATGATGCCGAGCAAGGTCAGTGCCGTGCGAAAGCGGTTGATCCACATCACCCGCCACGCCGCTTGTACGGCGTCGATCAGTTCGCCTTTCCACGCGCCGGTGGCTTCTGCGCCTTCGGTCAGGCGTTTGCGCAGATCCACCGCTTGCAGCGCGCCGGGGTTGGCCGAGGCTTGCGCCTCAGGGTTGTCGTGGGCGCTGTCGCTGATGATCAGCCCGTCACGAATTTCGATGATGCGTTTGGCCCGGGCCGCGACTTCGCGGTCGTGGGTGATGAGGATCACCACGTGGCCCTGGCTCGCCAGTTCGTCGAGCAGGGTCATCACCTCGGCGCCGCTGTGGCTGTCGAGGGCGCCGGTGGGTTCGTCGGCGAGGATGATGTGGCCGCCGTTCATCAAGGCGCGGGCAATTGACACCCGTTGTTGCTGGCCGCCGGAGAGCTGATGCGGGCGGTTGCCGGTGCGCGAGGCCAGGCCGAGACGGTCGAGCAGGGCGGCGGCGCGGGCGTGGCGTTCGGCCGCTGGCAAGCCTGCATAGATGGCCGGCATCTCGACGTTTTCCTGGGCCGAGCCGGACGGGATCAGGTGATAACCCTGGAACACAAAACCGAAGGCCTCACGGCGCAGCCAGGCCAGCTCGTCGCTGTCGAGGGCGGCGACGTTTTGCCCGGCGAAACGGTATTCGCCCGACGTGGGGCGGTCGAGGCAACCGAGGATGTTCATCAGCGTCGACTTGCCGGAACCGGAGGCGCCGACAATCGCCACGAACTCCCCGGCATGGATCGACAGGTCGATGCCGCGCAACACGTGAACTTCCGGTGAATCGCCGCCGCCGTAGGCTTTGCGAATGTCCTGCAGGTCGATCAGAGGCGTCTGCATTCAGCCGCCACTCCCGTCGGCCGGGCCGATCAGCAGGTGATCGCCTTCCTGCAAACCGTCGAGGATCTGCACCCGCAAACGATCGCTGATGCCGGTGCGCACGTCGCGCTGCTGGATGCTGCCGTTTTTGGCCACGACCTGTGCAATTTGCTTATTGGCTTCAGCGCCGGCCTGCAATGCCGCGACGGGTGCGGTGAGGGTGTTTTTCGCCTGATCCGAAACGAAAAATACTTGGGTGGTCATCTCCGCCATCAACGCGTTGTCGGCGTTATCGACGTCCAGCAACACCGTATACAGCACCACGCGCGCGCTGCCGCTTTTGCTCGAGCTGGAGGGGCTGCCGCCACCTTGGCTGGTCTGATCCAGCGGCTTGGGCGGCACCGGCAGAATTTGCCGAACGGTGCTGCTCCAGCGTCGGTTGCCGCCGCTGAGGGTGGTGAACCAGGCAGTCATGCCGGGTTTGACGTGGCCGATGTCGGCTTCCGAGACTTCGGCCCACACCGTCATCGGCGACAACTTGGCGATGCGCAGAATCAGCGGCGTTTGCTGCTGGGCGTTGAGGGTCTGGCCGACCCGGGCGTCGAGGGCAACCACGGTGCCGGCCATCGGTGCGTAAATCCGCGTGTAACCGAGTTCGGCCTGATCGCTGCGCAGGCTGGCCTGGGCCTGACGAATCTGCGCCTGGAACATGTCGATGCGGGCCTGGGTGGCGCGCAGCTCGGCCTGGGCGGTTTGCACGTCTTCTTCGCGGGTCGCGCCGCCGGCCTTGAGGTTCTGCTGGCGCTGGAATTTCTGCCGGGCCAGTTCGTGCAATGCCCGTTGTTCCTGAAGCTGCGCCTTGAGGTTCTCGATGGAGAAGCGTCCGGCGTCGAGTTTGGCCTGCTGGGTGGACGGATCGATCTCCACCAGCAGTTGGCCTTCCTTGACCACGTCGCCGACTTCCACGTGAATCTTCTGGATCTGCCCGGACGCCTGGGCGCCGACGTCGACATAACGCCGCGGTTGCAGGGTGCCCAACGCGGTGACGCTGCTTTCAATGTCGCCACGGCTGACTTGCACGGTGGCGAATTTATCCCGGCCAGGCGGGATCACTTGCCAGGCGGCGATGGCGATAACGGGGATCAGACAAAGTGCTACAAGCAGGGCGCGTCGGGTCTGTCGGGGACGTTTCATGCAGGGTTCCGGCCAATGGATATCGGCCCGTCGTTCAACCTGCGCACGTAAACCGGCGACAGCCGAACGCTGTCGGGGAGCCGACAGACACGGGAAGCTGTCCTGTTAACGAGGAAAGTGGCGGGGAATTTAGGCGCGGACACAAAGCGTTACAGGTGTAGCACATGACTATTTATCGGGTAAGTCAAACCAACACTTTAAATCTATATGAGAATTACTATAAATTACGCGGCTCGAACTGCCACCATCTTGCCACTGCCTCTTTCGGCGGTCGCCGAGGTGGCTCAAGGACAGAAACCGCACCCTGTGCGGCCGGGAGTCATGTTGGAAAACTACTATCGCGAGCTGGTGTGTTTCCTGAACGCCAAGCTAGGCAACCGTCAGGTCGCCGAAGATGTGGTGCATGACGCTTATCTGCGGGTGCTGGAGCGTTCCAGTGACACGCCGATCGAACAGCCCCGGGCCTTCCTTTATCGCACCGCGCTGAACCTGGTGATCGACGATCATCGGCGTAATGCCTTGCGCCAGGTCGAGTCGCTGGATGTGCTCGACAACGAAGAGCGCTACTTCACGCCATCGCCGCACAACTGCCTCGACCACGGTCAGCGCCTGGAAATGCTCCAGCGTGCCTTGGCGGAATTGCCGCGCCTGTGTCGCGAAAGTTTTCTGCTGCGCAAGATCGATGGCCTGTCTCATCCGGAAATTGCTGAACAACTCGGCATCTCGCGCGCGCTGGTGGAGAAGCACATCGTCAATGCCATGAAACATTGCCGCGTGCGGATGCGGCAGTGGGACGCCCATTGATCCCTTCTCTCTAAATTTTTTTTCATTGTCCTCGTTCCTACTCAACAGACGACCTGCTGTCCTGCATCAGGTCACTTAGGCTTATTCCCCTTGTTGAGGGGTTCATCCAGAGGACACTGGAAATGACACAGGCAATTGCATCGCCCATCGTTCACGACCTGATCGGCGTCGGTTTCGGCCCTTCGAACCTGGCGCTGGCCATCGCTCTGCAAGAGCGCGGGCCGAACCAGGGCGAACTGGATGTACTGTTTCTCGACAAGCAGGCCAACTACAGCTGGCACGGCAACACCCTGTCGACCCAGAGCGAGCTGCAGATTTCCTTCCTCAAGGACCTGGTGACCCTGCGCAATCCGACCAGCCCGTATTCGTTCGTCAACTACCTCAAGCATCACGGTCGCCTGGTGGACTTCATCAACCTCGGCACGTTCTATCCGTGCCGCATGGAGTACAACGACTACCTGCGCTGGGTCGCCGACCAGTTTGAAGCCCAGAGCCGCTACGGCGAAGAAGTGCTGACCATCGAGCCGGTGCTGCACAATCACCAGGTTGAGGCGCTGCGGGTGATCTCTCGCGACTCAACGGGGCATCAACATGTACGCACCACCCGTTCGGTGGTGGTCAGTACCGGGGGTACGCCGCGCATTCCCGAAGCGTTCAAGGCGCTGAAGGATGACGGCCGCGTGTTCCACCACTCCCAGTACCTGGCGCAGATGGCCAAGCAGCCCTGCGTGAGCAATCAGCCGATGAGCATCGCGATCATCGGTGGCGGCCAAAGCGCGGCGGAAGCCTTCATCGATTTGAACGACAGCTTCCCGTCGGTGCAGGTGGACATGATCCTGCGTGGCTCGGCACTGAAACCGGCGGACGACAGCCCATTCGTCAACGAAGTGTTCTCGCCGGAGTTCACCGATCTGGTGTTCCAGCAGGCGAGCAGCGAGCGCGAGCGTCTGGTCAACGAGTACCACAACACCAACTATTCGGTGGTGGACATCGACCTGATCGAACGCATCTACGGGATCTTCTATCGCCAGAAAGTCTCGGGCATCGCGCGCCATGCGTTCCGTACCCTGACCACTATCGAAAAAGCCACCGCCACCGAGCGCGGCATCGAACTGGCGGTGCGCAACAATGCCACCGGTGAAGTGACGGTTCGTCTTTACGACGCCGTGGTTCTGGCCACTGGTTACGAACGCCAGATGCACCGCAAGCTGCTGGCGCCGCTGGAGCAATACCTGGGTGATTTCGAGGTGGATCGCAACTACAAACTGATCACCGACGAACGCTGCAAGGCCGGCATTTATATGCAGGGCTTCTGCCAGGCGAGCCATGGTTTGAGCGACACATTGTTGTCGATCCTGCCGATTCGCGCGGATGAGATTGCCGGGTCGTTGTATGACCATGGCAAGCACCGTGGGCATAGTCGGTCGGTGGTGGATTTGTTGCTAGCGACAGCCAGCTGATCCCCTCATTCTGATCGTTCCCACGCTCCGCGTGGGAATGCCTCAACGGACGCTCTGCGTTCGGCTTTGAATGGGACGCGGAGCGTCCCGGGCTGCATTCCCACGCGGAGCGTGGGAACGATCAGACCTCGATCCTGAACCCTTCCTGAAGAACCCCGCAATTCCCCCACCACCCGCCGTTCCTTCGTTTACTCTCCAGAAATCGGGGCGTAAGCTTCGCGCGTTTTCATCAATAGCGGAGACCCTCAGTGGGTACTTGTTCGAGTGACAGTAGTCGGCCGGTTTCGATAACCGGCACCTTCCCGGCAAGATAACGCGCAGCCTGTCGTGCCGTTGTCTCGCCTGATAGCGAGCAGCGGAATCCCGATCGCGGCCACTCCTTGGCCGTGTCCCGACCTCTCTCTCATCGACGCTTGACCGTGTGTGATGTTCGACGTTCCTGTCGTCATCGCAGCGACTCGACACGCCTGCTCGAAGGTCTCCCGGCTGACCCTGGGGGCAACGCCATGAACCTTACTCTGCTCAAGGAATTCTTCGCCGGGTTCCTGCGCACCCGTCACATCGGCCGGCACTTTCGCCGACTGGCGCTGCTGGAAAGTTTCGCCGACACCACGGTCAGCCGCGAAGTGCCGCCGACGCTGGCGCAAACCCTGGTCACCGCCGCCAACAGCGACACCGGCCCATTGCTGAAAAAACTCGGCAGCCACACCGACGGCTTGAGTGAAGTGGAAGCCGACACCCTGCGCGAGCAATTCGGCCTCAACGAAGTCGAGCATGAGCAGCCACTGCCGTGGTGGACGCACCTTTGGCACTGCTACAAAAACCCCTTCAACCTGTTGCTGACGTTGCTCGCGGTGATCTCCTGGCTGACTGAGGACATGAAAGCCGCCATCGTGATTTTCTCGATGGTGGTGCTCTCGACCTTGCTGCGCTTCTGGCAGGAAACCAAATCCAACCAGGCCGCCGACGCGCTCAAGGCGATGGTCAGCAACACCGCCACGGTGATGCGCCGGGATGCGCCACGTACCGAACTGCCGATCAAGCAATTGGTGCCGGGCGATCTGATTGTGCTGTCAGCCGGTGACATGATTCCCGCCGATTGCCGGGTGCTCAGCGCCAAGGACCTGTTCGTCAGCCAAGCCGCGATGACCGGCGAATCGATGCCGGTGGAAAAATTTCCGCGCCAGCAGAACAGCGATACGCGCAATCCGCTGGACCTCGAGAACATCCTGTTCATGGGCACCAACGTGGTGTCCGGCACGGCGATGGCGGTGATTCTCACCACCGGCAATAACACCTATTTCGGTGCCTTGGCCCAGCGGGTCGGCGCCACCGATCGCGCACCGACCTCGTTCCAGACCGGCGTCAACAAAGTCAGCTGGCTGTTGATCCGCTTCATGTTCGTCATGGCGCCGCTGGTGCTGTTCATCAACGGTTTCACCAAAGGCGACTGGACCCAGGCGCTGCTGTTCGCGTTGTCGATTGCCGTGGGCCTGACCCCGGAAATGCTGCCGATGATCGTCACCTCGACCCTGGCCAAAGGCGCGGTGTTCCTGTCGCGTAAAAAAGTCATCGTCAAACGCCTCGACGCGATCCAGAACTTCGGCGCCATGGACGTGCTGTGCACCGACAAGACCGGCACCCTGACCCAGGACAAAATCTTCCTCGCGCGCAATGTCGACGTCTGGGGCAACGACTCCGACGACGTGCTGGAAATGGCCTACCTCAACAGCTACTACCAGACCGGCCTGAAAAACCTGCTGGACGTGGCAGTACTGGAACACGTGGAAATCCACCGTGAACTGAAGGTCGGCACGGCGTTTCGCAAGGTTGATGAAATTCCGTTCGACTTCACCCGGCGACGCATGTCGGTGGTGGTTGCCCGGCACGAGCAGCCGCATCTGCTGATCTGCAAGGGCGCGGTGGAGGAAGTGTTGGCGGTGTGCACGCGGGTGCGACACGGCGTGGTTGACGAAGCACTGACCGAGGAACTGCTGGCGCGGATTCGCCAGGTCACTGCCGCCTTCAATGCTGAGGGCCTGCGAGTGGTCGCCGTCGCCGCGCGCCCCATGATCGAAGGCCGCGACACCTACAGCCTGGCGGATGAACAGGAGCTGACGTTGATCGGTTATGTCGCCTTCCTCGATCCACCGAAAGAAAGCACCGCCCCGGCCCTGAAGGCGCTGGCCGCTCACGGCGTTGCGGTGAAAGTGCTGACCGGTGACAACGAACTGGTGACCGCGAAGATCTGCCGCGAAGTCGGCCTGGAGCAACAAGGCCTGCTGATGGGCAATGACATCGAGCGCATGAGCGACGCCCAACTGGCAGTCGCGGTCGAGACCACCAACGTTTTTGCCAAACTCACGCCGTCGCACAAGGAACGCATCGTGCGGTTGCTCAAAGGTAACGGCCACGTGGTCGGTTTCATGGGCGACGGCATCAACGACGCCCCCGCGCTGCGCACCGCCGACATCGGTATTTCAGTGGACAGCGCCGTGGACATCGCCAAGGAAGCGGCCGACATCATTCTTCTGGAAAAGAGCCTGATGGTGCTGGAGGAGGGCGTGCTGGAAGGGCGCCGGACCTTCGCCAACATGCTCAAGTACATCAAGATGACCGCCAGCTCGAACTTCGGCAACGTGTTCTCGGTGCTGGTGGCCAGTGCATTCATCCCGTTCCTGCCGATGCTGCCGATGCACCTGCTGGTGCAAAACCTGCTGTACGACATTTCGCAGATTGCCATCCCGTTCGATAACGTCGACGAAGAAATGCTCAGCAAGCCGCAGCGTTGGCAGCCAGCGGATGTCGGGCGCTTCATGCTGTTTTTCGGCCCGATCAGCTCGATCTTCGACATCACCACGTTTGCCCTGATGTGGTACGTGTTCGACGCCAACACCCCGGACCATCAAACCCTGTTCCAGTCCGGCTGGTTCGTGGTCGGGCTGCTGACCCAGACGTTGATCGTGCACATGATCCGCACACCGAAAATCCCGTTTCTGCAAAGCCGTGCGGCGATGCCGTTGATGGTCATGACCGGGATCATCATGGCGGTCGGCATCTTCTTGCCGATGGGGCCGTTGGCGCACTACTTCAAATTGCAGGCGCTGCCGTCGCTGTATTTCGTGTTCTTGCCGGTGATTCTGCTGGCGTACATGGGGCTGACTCAAGCGGTGAAGGGATTCTACATTTGGCGGTTTGGATGGCAGTAATTACCGAAATCTGCAGTCATTTAGGAAAAGTCCTACAGAAACCTCTGCGCGCCTCCCGTAGCCTCGCCGCATCAAAAACCAGCTATCACCCAAGAGGCTACGATGCCGAATAAAGCCTTACGCATCCTGATCGCCGACGAGCAGCACTTCCAGCGGATGATCATCGAACGGCTGTTCAATCAACTCGACTATTACCGGGTGGCGCCGGTGGAGGGGCTTGCGTCAATGCTGACCCTGATCGAGTACGGTTGCGAACCGTTCGACCTGGTGGTCGTCAATGCCGCTCTTGCGACAGGCGAGCTGGATTTGCTCGGGTACTTCCTCGATAACCGGCAGGTTCGCCACGTTTTGATTTTCGACGGCCAACGGGCGCAGTTGCCGTTGGTCCAGGACTACGGGCACCAGAAGATTCAGGTGAGCCACGCAGCGCTGCCTGATCTGCTGTGCATCCAGCGGCTGATGACGATCATCGATACATCGCCGCAGGAGCGCTATCAGCGGTATGCCGGGTGATGGCGGCTTACCGTTCGTCGGGACTGTCATTTCTTACAGGTAGATTCTGCCTTCGCCACATGCAAGAGTCTTGGCGCAGCCGTTGTGTCTGCCCCGGTGTTATCCGGCGGGCATTCGTCGAGTCTTTGCACAGGGAGTTGTCATGAAGTCAGCGCTGCTTGTGGACGATCATCCGGTGGTTCGCGCCGCAGTCAAGCTTGTACTTGAGCGGGAAGGTTTCAAACGGATTCATGAGGCGGCAAGCGTTGGGGAAGCGTTGACGATACTCCGTGAGCAGGCAGTCGATCTGGTCATATTGGATCTGGTCATGCCCGGCGGCAACGGCCTGGATGTGCTGGAGCGAATCAAAGTCAACGGATGGATGTGTGTGGTGCTGATGTTCACTTCCTTGGATCCGCTGTTTTTTCAGGAACGCTGCATGCGCGCCGGGGCCTTGGGATATGTCTCCAAGACCAATGATCTGAGCCATTTGCACAAAGCAGTGCAAGCCGTCATGGCGCGCTATACCTATTTCGCACAGCTACCCACCGGGCCGGTGGACATGCTGCAACACAGCGAAAAGCAGATGATCGACAAACTCTCAAACCGCGAACTGACCATCCTGCAGTACCTGGCCCGGGGCACTAAAAACAAAGAGATCGCAGAGCTCATGCACCTGAGCCACAAGACTGTCAGCACTTACAAGACTCGCTTGATCGAAAAGCTCGGACTGAGTTCGGCGGTGTACTTGCGCGATTTCGCCATACGCAATCACCTGATCTGAGTGCGCCCGACCGTGCGTATCTTGCTGCTGATCCTGATGGTGTGCCTCGTACCGTCGGTGTTGGCTTCGACGGCCGGCGAGCCTGAGCGCTTGCAGCTACTGGGGCGTTCCACAGTGGAAGGTTACGAGGTCCCTCTGGAGGAACAGGACCGCCAATGGCTGCGCAACAAGCGTGTGTTGCGCCTCGGGGTGAGCGGGCCGGACTACCCGCCGTTCGAGGTGAGGCGCAATCACGATGAGCTGGAAGGCATCACCGCCGATTACGCCGCGCTGGTCGCGCAACTGCTGAACGTGCGGGTCGAGGTGCTGCGTTATGCCACGCGTGAGGCGGCCATGGAGGCCCTTAAGTACGGTGAACTGGATCTGCTCGGGACCTCGAACAACTTCGAACTGGCCGACCCCGAGCTGAACCTCTCAAATGCCTATGCTGAAGATCAGCCGATGCTGGTCACCCGACTGGACGAGCGCATGCCCGAAGATCTGGCCGGTAAACGCATTGCCATGGTCGATGATTATCTGCCGGCGCAGACCGTTGAATCGTTCTATCCCGAGGCCAGCCTGCAACGTTATCCGTCAGCGCTCGATGCACTTGGGGCAGTGACGTATGGGCTGGATGACGTGTACCTCGGTGACCTCATCAGCGCCAATTACCTGATCAACAACAACTACTTCAATTCCGTTCATCTGGTGGGGCCGTCGGGCCTCGACGCTAATCCGTTCGGCTTCGCGCTGGCTCGGGACAACCTGCCGCTGAAGCACCTCATCGACAAGGCGCTGGCGGCGATCCCCATGGAGCAGCGCTCGGTCATCGAACAGCGCTGGAGTGCGGGCAGGGCGAAAGTGGCGGGACAGCAGCGCGTGAGTCTGAGTGAGAGTGAACAGCGCTGGCTGGATCAGCATCCGACAGTCAGTGTGGGGGCTGTGGAGAAATTTGCACCGTTGATGTACTACGATCCCGAGGGGCGATTCAGTGGGTTGACGGCGCAATTGCTCACGCTGATCAGCCAACGCAGCGGTTTGAATTTCCGAGTGCTGCGAGGCGAATCCCTGGACCAGCAGATCCAGCGGCTCAAGGCCGGAGAGATTGATCTTCTGGCCGCCATCATCCCCGAGACCAAAGACGTAAACGAACTGCACTTTACCCGGTCCTATGTGACCTTTCCGTACACGCTGGTCAGTGCAACGACCTCCGGTAGCCCGAAGACGCTGGACGATCTGGCCGGTAAACGCCTGGCGATTTATCCCCGTCACCCGATGCGTGCGTTCATTCAGGCGCGGGCGCCGCAGGTGCAGATGGTGGACGTACAAAACCCGGCCCAAGGTCTGGAATTTGTAGCGAAAGGGCAGGCCGATGCCGCGCTCAGTTCATTGTTCATGACCCGTTACCTGATTGCCCGGTATTACCAGGGGCGTTTACGGATCAGCAGCACCGTAGGCGATGAACCGGCGCGTATCACCATGGCAACCGGCCGTGATGAATCGGAGTTGCACTCGATTTTGAACAAGGCATTGCTGAGCATTTCGCCCGAAGAAATGGACGATCTGATCGCTCGCTGGAGCAATGATGTGGTGGTCGATGACAGTTATTGGCTGCGTCATCGCCAAGGTATTTTGCAGGGTTTTGCCGCAGCGGGAGCTTTGTTGTTGCTGGCCCTTGGCTGGATCGCCTGGCAGCGTCGGCAAATTCGCCAGCGTCAGCAGTGGATGCAGCAGTTACAGGAGGCCAAGGACGCCGCGGATGATGCCAACCGTGCCAAAACCACGTTTCTGGCGACCATGAGCCATGAAATCCGTACACCGATCAATGCCCTGATCGGCTTTCTGGAAATGGCCGGCAAGCGTGCGGAAGAGGGCGTCGCCGATCGCGTCTCCCTCGAAGTCGCCTCCACGGCTGCGCAGCAGTTGCTGGCGTTGATCGGCGACATTCTGGACATCGCGCGCATTGAGTCCGGTCATTTATCGCTGACCCCCGAGCGCGTCAATCTGCGTGATCTGGTGGCGTCGGTGTGCCGGGTCTTTGAAGGACTTGCCCGGGAAAAGCACGTGGCGTGGCGCGTCGATCTGGACCCGCGCAGTGATCGAGAGGTGTTGATCGACCCCACACGCTTCAAGCAAGTGTTGTCCAATCTGTTGAGCAATGCGATCAAGTTCACCCGCGAAGGCGAAGTGGGTCTGACGCTGCGGGTAGCACCCGGTACGTCAGGGCATTTGGCGGTGAATGTGCTTATTCAAGACACTGGCATTGGCATCAGCGCGGCCGACCAGCAGCGGTTGTTCAGTCCGTTCGTTCAGGCCGGAAACAGCCAGCAATCTGCTCGCAAGGGTTCCGGCCTGGGGTTGGTGATCAGCCGCACGTTGTGCGAAATGATGGGCGGCCGGCTGGTGCTGCACAGCGTCCTCGGACAGGGTTCGCAGGTCGAGATCAGCCTGTCGCTGATCGCGTTGAAACCGCTGCCTGCTGGTGAATCGGTGAACAGGGTGGGGGGGCAGGTCCCCACGCGGTCACTGACGGTTCTGGTGGTTGACGATTACCCGGCCAATCGCTTGTTGCTCTCAAGTCAACTGAGCTACCTGGGGCATCGCGTGATGGAGGCCGAGGATGGCGGGGAAGGGCTGGAACTGTGGCGTGCAAACGAATTTGATGTGGTCATTACTGACTGCAATATGCCGAATCTCAGCGGTTATGAATTGACCGGCGCGATACGCGATGAAGAGCGCGCGCAAGGTCTGCCGTCAACGCTGATTCTGGGATTTACCGCCAATGCGCAACCTGAAGAAAAGGTCCAGTGTCTTGAAGCGGGTATGGACGACTGTTTGTTCAAACCCATTCGGCTGGCGGATCTGAGTGTGTGGCTGGCTGACCGGTTTGTAGAGACGACGAGCGAACAACCCTCATCGTCCGAGATCGACTTGAGCGAGCTGGAGCAATACGTCGGTGAAGACCGGACGTTGATCAATCAATTGCTGCGCGAACTGGCAGTGACCAATCGGGATGACCGTGAACACCTGCTTCAAGCCCACGCTGGCAACAATCTCCCCGTTCTGCATGACCTGGCGCACCGCATCAAGGGTGGTGCGCGCATGGTCCGGGCCCAGCGGCTGATCGAGTGTTGTGTCGCGCTGGAACGTGCTTGCGGCGCCGGTCACGCCGCATTGATCGACGAGGCCGTCGATCAATTACAGGATGCAATGCGAAGTCTCGATCAGAGCCTTGAGCAGAGCTGACGCTTAATCCCAGTGCGGCGCGATGCCTTTCGGGCTGGTTAGTCGATGGCCGCGATCCAGGCTTGCGATCAACGCCATGTCGGCCTCGCTCAACTGCAGAGCGCACGCTTGTAAATTGCTTTGCAGGTTGGCGCGTTGGGTGGAGGAGGGGATGACCGCGTAACCCAGCTGCATGGCCCAGGCCAGTGTGACTTGGGCCGGGGTTGCCTGTAGACGATCGGCGATTTGCTGGATGACCGGGTCTTTCAACACCTCGCCGTAGGCCAGGGTCATGTAGGAGGTGATCTGGATGCCCTGCTGCTGGGCAAACTCGACGACCTTGCGGTTTTGCAGGTACGGGTGCAGCTCGATCTGGTGGGTGGCGATGTTCTCGGCGCCGACTGCCGCAATTGCCTTTTGCATCAGGGCGACCGTGAAGTTGGAGACGCCGATGTGCCGGGTCAGGCCCAGTCGTTTGGCTTCGAGCAAGGCGCCCATGAACTCCTCGACCGGCACTTGATCTTCCGGGGACGGCCAGTGGATCAGCGTCAGGTCCAGGTAGTCGGTCTGCAGTTTGCGCAGGCTCTCTTTGAGGCTGTCGATCAACCGGTCCTTGGCGAAGTTGGCGACCCAGATTTTGCTGGTGATGAACAGCTCTTCACGGGCGATGCCACTGGCGGCAATGGCCTCGCCGACCTCGGCTTCGTTCTCGTAGATTTGCGCGGTGTCGATCACCCGGTAACCCAGCGCGAGGCCGGTGCTCACCGAGTCGATGACCACCTGGCCTTGCAAGCGAAAGGTACCGAGACCGAATGCGGGAATAGACATCAATGACTCCAGGGGTTGCAGTGGGAATGGACACGAGTATCCCCGGCTGCCTCCCTGGGAAAAACCGCTGGATGGGCAAAGCAATGTTTACCGCAAGTCATGAATCAAAAGATCGCAGCCTCGTTTCACTCGACAGCTGCTACACAGTACGCAATCCCCCTGTAGCAGCTGTCGAGTGAAACGAGGCTGCGATCTTTCGATCTTAAGCCTTACCCCCGAGCCTCAAGAATCATGCAAGTGGTCGAGCCCGTCGCATACAACCGCCCATCCACATCATAAATCCGCCCCTCGGCCAGCGCGGTGGAACGGCCCAGATGCACGATTTTGCCCTCGGCCCGAACCGGTCCGCTGGCACCGGTCAATGCGCGCACGTAGCTGATGCGCAAGTCCAGCGTCGTATAGCCCTGGCCCTTCTTCAGCTGCGTGTGAATCGCGCAGCCCATGCACGAGTCCAGCAAGGTCGCCGCATAGCCGCCATGCACGCTGCCCAGCGGGTTGTAATGCCGCGAATCCGGCGTGCCCTGGAAAATGAACAGCCCGGCCGACCATTCGATCGGGATGAAATCGATCAAGGCGCCGATGGGCGGTGAAGGCAGTTCACCGTCGCCGATACCCTCGAAAAACTCGGCGGGCGACAGCGCACTGACTTCGGCCATGGACAAGCTGCCCGGCTCGGCCAGACGCGAGCGCATGGCCTGTTCCTGGGCGATCCATTGGGCGAGGGTGGCGTCGCGGTTGGGGCTTTGCATGATGATGTCCTCAGGCGGGAGCGGATATTATGGTTGTAATCCGGATCGATATTATGTCCGAAATAAAAACTCCGCCAGCCCCGTGTGTCGAGTCCTCAAGCGATATCGCTGTGGCTGAACTCCTCGCCTAAAAAGTCGATCAACGCTCTGACCGAGGGCAGCAGCCCGCGACGTGACGGAAAGATCGCGTGCACGATTCCGCATTTCGGCGCCCACCCCGGCACCAGTTCAACCAATCGCCCGGCGGCTATGTCATCGCGTACCACCACGCTTGGCAGGTGCACAACGCCGATCCCGGCGAGCACGGCATGGCGCAAGGCCAACAGGTCATCGGTGACCATGCGCGGTGCGTGTCGAATCATCGCGCTGGCGCCGTCCGCGCCGAACAGTTCCCACTGATATTCACGTTGTGCCGCGCCCCAGTGCAGGCTCGGCAAACCGCTGAGGTCGGCCGGGGAGGCGGGCGATGACAGGCGTTCGCGAAAGGCCGGGCTGCCCACCAGGCACTGCGTACTGTTGCCCAGCACCTTCATCACCATGTCGGTGTTTTCCAGCGGTGGAAAGCGCACCCGCAGGGCAATGTCGAACCCCTCGTGGATCAGGTCGATCCGGCGGTTGGTGCTCTCGATGAACAACTCCACCAACGGGTACTTGAGCATGTAGCGGGTCAGCATCGGCCCGACCCAGGAGTTAAGCAGCGCCGTCGGGCAACTGATGCGCACCAGCCCTTGTGGCTCGGAGCGATTGCGTTCGATAAGTTCGGCGGCGCTTTCCGCTTCCACCCGCATGGCCTGGCAGCGCTGGTAATACGCCTGGCCGATCTCCGTCAGCGAACAGTGCCGGCTGGTGCGGTGCAGCAGCCGTACACCGAGGCGCTCCTCAAGCTCGGCAATGCGCCGGCTGAGCTTGGATTTGGGCATGTCCAGCGCCCGCCCTGCCGGAGCGAAACCGCCGTGTTCCACCACTTGGGTGAAGTAGTACAGGGTGTTGAGGTCTTCCACCATCGTTCTCCAGATAGAACGCTAAGGCTGATTTTTGCAGTCTAGTGCATCAAAGGCAGCGGTTTTAAGCTTTGTCCATCGCGTCAAACAACGAATTTGGAGGCAGGATGAAAAACATCATCGGTATCTACACCAGCCCACGGACCCACTGGGTCGGCGACGGTTTTCCGGTTCGTACGCTGTTTTCCTACGACAACCTGGGTAAACACATCAGCCCGTTTTTGCTGCTCGATCATGCAGGCCCCGCCGAATTCACCCCGACCACCGAACGTCGTGGCGTTGGTCAGCATCCGCACCGCGGGTTCGAAACAGTGACTATCGTCTACAAGGGCGAACTGGAGCACCGCGACTCCACCGGCAGCGGCGGCAAGATCGGCCCTGGCGATGTGCAATGGATGACCGCGGCGTCGGGGATTCTCCATGAAGAGTTCCACTCCGAAGGGTTCGCCAAGAGCGGCGGCACCCTGGAAATGGTTCAGCTGTGGGTCAACCTGCCGGCTCGGGACAAAATGGCCGATGCCGGTTATCAGACGATTCTCGATGGCGACATCCCGAGTATCCGGCTCAAGGACAAGGCCGGCAGCCTGCGCTTGATCGCTGGCGAATTTGATGGCCACACCGGTCCGGCGCGCACCTTCACGCCGATCGACGTCTGGGATCTGCGCCTCAGCGGCGGCAAGTCGCTGACCCTGGACTTGCACGAAGGTCGCAACACCGCGCTGGTGGTGCTGCGCGGCACGGTTCTGGTCAACGGCCAGGAACTGGTGCGAGAAGGGCAATTGGCGTTGTTCGAACGCGATGGCCATCAGCTCAGCCTGGAAGCCAATAACGACGCCGTGGTGTTGCTGCTCAGCGGCGAGCCGATCGACGAACCGATTGTCGGTCACGGCCCGTTCGTGATGAACAGCGAGCAAGAGATTCATCAGGCCTTTGCTGACTTCCAGTCCGGACGGTTCGGTCGGATGAGCGATTGAACACATTGTTGTACTGCGCTGGCGTGCCGGACCTGGGGGCTACCCTTGTCTGGCCGCGTTTTAACGGACATCAGGATTCATTCAAACCGACCCGTTCGGCATCGATAAAAAGCGAGGATTACTCCCATGACTACTTCTTACAAACGACTCGACAAGGATAACGCCGCCGTTCTGTTGGTCGATCACCAGGCGGGCCTGCTTTCTCTGGTGCGCGACATCGAGCCTGACCGTTTCAAGAACAACGTGCTGGCCCTGGCTGACCTGGCCAAGTATTTCAAACTGCCGACCATCCTCACCACCAGTTTCGAAACCGGCCCGAACGGCCCGCTGGTGCCTGAACTCAAGGCACTGTTCCCGGACGCGCCGTACATTGCCCGTCCCGGCCAGATCAATGCCTGGGACAACGAAGACTTCGTCAAGGCGATCAAGGCGACTGGCAAGAAGCAGTTGATCATCGCTGGTGTGGTGACAGAAGTGTGCGTGGCCTTCCCGGCACTGTCTGCCCTGGCTGAAGGCTTCGATGTGTTTGTGGTGACCGACGCTTCCGGCACCTTCAACGAACTGACCCGTCAATCGGCCTGGGACCGCATGTCGTCCTCCGGCGCGCAGTTGATGACCTGGTTCGGCCTGGCCTGTGAGCTGCATCGCGACTGGCGCAACGACGTGGAAGGCTTGGGCACCTTGTTCTCCAACCACATCCCGGACTACCGCAACCTGTTCACCAGCTACAACGCCCTGACCGACAGCAAGTAATCACTGACACACATCACCCCTGTAGGAGCCGGCTTGCTGGCGATAGCGGTAGAGCAGTCAACAATTCAGTGACTGTCAGACCGCCATCGCCAGCAAGCCGGCTCCCTCAGTTTTTTGTGGTGTTATCAGATCCGCAATTGCTCCTACACTGTGCCCATCCGTACATGGCTGGAGTCGCTTGATGCTGTCACTGCTTACCAATCACCCATTGATCTGCGCACTGGTCCTGATCCTGATCGATCTCGGATTGTGGCGCTTGATCAGTGCCAACGGCAGCAACTGGAAACTGGTCGTGCGGCTGGTGATTTTCGCGCTGTTCAGCATCTTGTTGTTCAACGAAGGCTTGAACCCGTTGGAGCCGGCGCCCTGGGCCGATAACGTGCCGCTGCACCTGGCAGCCACGGGGTTGCAGATCGGCTGGTGGCTGTTCGGCGCGCGTACTCTGACGGTGCTGATCGGTGCGGTAATGATGCAGCGGGTCGGGCACACCGGGCGGTTGCTGCAAGATTTGCTCGGTGCAGTGATCTTCTTGATCGCCGTCATCGCCGCCCTGGCCTACGTGCTCGAACTGCCGGTCAAAGGGGTGCTCGCCACCTCCGGTGCGTTGGCGATCATCGTCGGCCTGGCCTTGCAAAGCACCCTCAGCGATGTGTTTTCGGGGATCGTCCTCAACACCACCAAACCCTATCAACTGGATGACTGGATCTCCATCGACGGCACCGAAGGCCGGGTCACTGACATCGACTGGCGCGCCACGCGCCTGCAAACCTCCCAGGGCAGCATGGCGGTGATTCCCAACTCGCTGGCGGCCAAGGCCAAGATCATCAATTTCAGCCGACCGAGCGATATGTTCGGCGTCTCTATCAGCCTGCAACTGAGCCCGCACGCGCGCCCGCAAACGGTGCTCGACGCGCTGGAGCGGGCGATGCAGGGTTGCCGTTTTCTGTTGAACAAGCCGGCGCCAAACGTATCGTTGAAGGGTTCCAGCGCCAGTGGCGTGGAGTACGAAATCAGCGGCTTCGTGGTCTCCATGGATCAGAAGCGCATGGTCCGCAATCTGCTGTTCGACCTGGCGTACCGGCACTTGCAAGCGTCCGGTGTCAGCCTGTTGTCGAGCGTCGAATCCAACGCGCCTGCCGAGCTGTCACGGCCGCGGGCGCTGCTGGACAGCTCGAACATTTTCTCGACCCTGCGCCAGGAAGAGAAAGACACCTTCAGCCAGAACATGAAGCTGCAAACCTTCCGCGCCGGTGAAATGATCCTGCCGGCGGGGGAGGTCAGCGATCACCTGTTCATCATCGAATCGGGTGTGGTCTCGGTGCAGTTGAGCCGTGGCGGGGTCAAGTTCGAGTCCGGGCGCATGGGGCCGGGCGAGGTGATCGGCGAGGGCGGGGTGTTGTCCGATACCGCGCTGCCGGCAGAGTTCAGCGCCAAGACCGCGTGCAGCTTGTACCGGATCGAGAAGGACTACCTCAAACCGTGCCTGGATGCGCGGCATGACATCAGCGAGGCGATGAAGGCGTTGCTGGATTTCCGCTTGCACAAGGCGCAGTCCCTGACCCAAGACGTGCCGAAGGTGGTGGCGAAGAAAGGGTTTTTGCAGTGGTTGCGTAATCGGGCTTAGTTTTTCGGTGGCTGGCCGCTATGCGGATCGCTCCCACATTTGAGCTGTGTGAACACAGATTGTGTTGTCACTGAAGACCCCTGTGGGAGCGAGCTTGCTCGCGATAGCGGCAGCAGGGCCGCCGCAGAAGTTGCGGATCAGCAATCCACCGTCGCCACATCCTTCAATGGCCTCCTCGACTTCTGAGATATTGGCTATTTGTCATCGGCGCCGTCAGGACTAACTTAGCTCCACCCGCACTTGCTATTGGAGTCCACCATGAAACCTCGTATCGATTTCTACACCGCATCGCCAGACGCACTCAAAGCCATGATCGCGCTGGAAACCGCGGTGTCGAAGCTGCCGCTGGAAAAGACCCTGATCGAACTGGTCAAACTGCGCACCTCGCAAATCAACGGCTGCGCCTTCTGCCTGGATATGCACAGCGCCGATGCCCGCAAGGGCGGCGAAGACGAGCGTCGTCTGTACACCCTGTCGGCCTGGCGTGAAACGCCGTTCTTCACCCCGCGTGAACGTGCGGCGCTGTCATGGACTGAATCCTTGACGCTGCTGAGCCAGACCCATGCGCCGGATGAGGACTACGAACTGGCGGCGTCCGAATTCAGCCCCAAGGAACTGGTCGACTTGACCGTGGCCATTACCACCATCAACGCCTGGAACCGTCTGGCGGTAGGCTTCCGCAAAATGCCTCAAGCCTGATCAGTGAGCGTCTGCTGACGGCGCGGCCGGTGGTTGCACCTTGCGCATCAAGGGCACCATCGCCGTGACAGGGAGCAAGCAGATTCAACATTAAGTCGGCAGCTGTTACTGATTGTTTCAAAGCTGTTACAAATGACAGCTAATTGCCTTATACTGCGAACGAATATCATTTATAAAGATGGATCTTTATGCGGTTCGCAGTTTTTTTTCCTGTACGGTTGGTTGGTTCAATAGCGGTATTGGTTTTTGCGCTGAACACTGCAGTTGCCAAGGATGATGGTACCGATTCCTCGATCACGATCGAGAAAGATGTTCGAACCCATGTCATCAACGCAGATGGCAGCTTTGTCGCCACCAATGACATCGTGGTGCTGATCAACGAAGAGCGAGCCATTAAGGCATATTCGCAACGCCCGTTGAGCTACAACCAGACACTGGAAAGCCTGGATGTCGTTGAGGCTTACACCCAGAAGCCGGATGGCCGGAAAATATCGGTCAAGGCTGATCAGATCAAGGAACAACAAGAGCGTGGCTCATCCGATGCGCCAATGTTCCAGGACACACGGGTCAAAGTCGTCATCTTTCCGGAAGTCGCTGTCGGCGATCGCCTAATCATCCAATTCAAAACACAGCGCACCACTGCATTGTTCCCCAAGCAGTTCGAGGCGCTGTCGTACCCCACGTTTCACCCCACCAAGCAATACACCCTTATTTATGATTTGCCGCAAAGCATGCCATTGGATGCCGATGCCCGAGGCTTCAAGGCCCGTGATCCTGTGGTTGCGGCGGGACGCAAAATATATCGCTGGGACTACATTCCCGGCAAAAAAGATCGTATTGAAAGTGGCTCCGTCGCCTATCAGGACTATGGTCAATATCTGGCAGTTTCGACGTTCGCTGACTTCAAAGTCTTTGCCGAGGCTTACGACTCTCGGGCGAAGAGCCGTGTGACGGCAGAAATCGGTGAGCTGGCAAAAACGATCACAGCCAATCTCGATAACCCTCGGGACAAGGCGATTGCCTTGAGCGACTGGGTGCGAAAAAACATCCGCTATGTTGCAGTCTATGTGGGGGCGGGTGGTGTAGTTCCAAATCCTGTCGACAGCATTCTGGCCAATCGCTATGGAGACTGTAAGGATCACGTAGTGTTATTGCAGTCATTGCTCGACGCCATGGCTATAGAAAGCACGCCTGCGCTTATCAACTCTGGTAATGCCTATACCTTGCCCAAGGTCCCGACGCTGGGAGTGCTCGATCACGTCATCACCTACATACCGAGTCTGGACTTGTATCTGGACTCCACTGCGGAGGGAATTGCAGGTGGTTATCTGCCCATTTTTGACCTGGATAAACCCGTCGTTTTTAGCAAGGCTGGAACGCTGGGACGCACACCCTCCACCCAGGAAGGAAAGGTAGAGAACAATACGGTGTTCAAGGTAAGCATCAACGGTGATGCCGACTTTACTCACTCATCCCGAATCACAGGCTGGCCGGCAGAGTTCAATCGCTATGCCATTAAGTCCATGAGCCCTGTTGATCGAAACCAGTTGGTGCAAAAAGTTCTGACGAGTTACGGCCAGACAGGTAAAGGAACGTTCATCGCGACCGAACTTGAGGCGAACGATAACGAACTTTCAATACAAATGGTCGGACAGTCGGAGAAGCTGGTTGGCTTTCCAGGACCTACAGGCATTCCCACGATGAGTAGTTTCGCGGGTGGCATTGCACAAAACGTTTTTGCTTTCGCAGCCGAGAGCGATCGCGTTCAGTCCTTTACCTGCATCTCGGGAGTGACAGAAGAGCAGGCGCGCTTTGAGTTTGCAAAAGAGGTCAGTATTGTCGCGGTGCCTAAGTCGATAACCTTGCGCCATGAAAAAATTGAATACATCTCAACATACTCGAAAGAGCCTGGAGCGGTGGTCGTCCGTCGCCACATGAAGTTTAACAACCCCAGTGCACTGTGCAGTACCGATGATTTCAAAGGCATGAGTTCGATCATTGGCTCAATGGTAAGTGATTTGAAGTCACAGATTGTGGTTCAAACTCAATAGCGACATAAGAAAAAAGGCAGAATCTTTAATTTCTTTCGGTTTAAATAATCAAGAGTTATATTCGTTTGTCTGCGTTTTTTACATGTGTATAAGACAATTCTTGTTTCGTATGTCGTTGACTGTTGATGCCTTTTGTATTTTAAAATGGCCGGGCTAATAAGGAGGTGTATTCCTAATGTATATTTATGGTGGAGTTGTTGTTTGTCAGGGCGATGCGCCCTGCGGGAAACAATTTATTGACTGTGTATTTTTACAAGTTTGAAAATGCCTGCTCAGAAGATTGTTTGATGTTGCTAGAAAATTAAATACTATAAAGGAGAGTGCTAATGCGTGAGCTTTCATCGGCGGAAATCGAAGCTGTGAATGGTGCCTATGGAGTTCCGGGAGCTGTAGCAGGTGCTGCGGCTGGTGCGGCTGGATACGCGGGTTCAATGTTAGGTGGGGGGAAGTTCTCGGGTAGAGATTTTGCAGCGGCTACAGGTGCGGGAGCCCCGGGGGGGCGGTGATGGGGCCAGCTGGTATAGCTAGAGCTTTGGCCGCATCTGGAGTTGCGTTTACAGGGGGGGAGTCACTGGGAATGCTGGTCGACTTGATGCACACTAAACCATAAAGTAAAAAAGGCGTTTAAATAATAATTAGCTTTGCTTAAATTAAGATTTTTAATATTTTCACGTTTTTTTGTGTGCTAGGTCTATCGAGGTGGCATATGTTGATATTAGTGTCGTGTGTGTTAAGTCTGGTGATGGCGTTTTTTTATAAGTCTGCAGTATGGCTGATGCGAGTAAAATTCGGTTTCGCTGTTTCTGAAACATACACTCATCTTGTTGTTCTGCCTATTATAGTTATTGTGGTCATAATGGTTGGTCCGTGGCTTACTGTCTACTTAGGGGGAGGTTGATTATGGAGCGATATTCTCTCAGATGTATTTCATGACGCTTTCCTAGTGCGGCAGACTTGACTTCTCCACGATTCGTATTTTCGTACGTTTATGTCGTTGTGTGCGGACTGCTGTCAATTTATCTGGCTTGCAAACGGTATATAAAATTACCTATGGGCACTGCAGTGATCTTTACAGCGATGATGGCAGTTATGTTGCCGCTCATAAAAATTTACTTAATTAAGTAGCTTGAGTGCAAAGCCCGGGCGTGCTTGTAACGTCCCGGGCCTTGTACTTTTCTCGTTGCAAGCATTTAACTCTCTCTGCATTAGTTATCTTGTTTTTGGGGCTGGGCGGATGGTGGAAGCAGGCGAGTTGTGAGTTCGGCGAAGATTCGATCGTTCGGGTATGAAAAATACTCTATTTGTTCTGCGTGAGTCTATCCCTTAAGCAACTGCCTACGTTCGAATTGTCGAAAAGTGCCGAGAGAAGAGAGCGCGTCGAAGTTAATAGTTGATTGGAGGCTGTGCAGCCTCCAGTGATATGAATCGAACGTATACGCCCCAAGGCTTTCTCAATGCGCGTCTGCTGACGGCGCGGCCGGTGGTTGCACCTTGCGCATCAAGGGCACCATCGCCGTGGCGATGATGAAGCAGACCATGATCATCAGAAACGCGTCGCCGTAGGTCTGGGTCTGGGCTTCGCGGTAGGTCAGCAGCCAGAGCTGATGCAGGCTGGCGGTGACGCCGGCATCGCTGCTCTGGCCGAGGGCCGCGAAGTTGTTGCCGACCTGGGACAGCCATTGATTCAGCGCTTCATTGGTGCTGTTCAGATGTTCCGCCAACCGGGTGAAGTGCAGGTTGGTGCGGTCGTTGAGAATGGTCGCACACGCAGCGATACCGATGGCGCCCCCCAGGTTTCGCATCAGATTGAATAGCCCCGAAGCATGTTTGAGCCGAGCCGGCGCAAGTCCGCCGAGGGTCAATGTCACCGCTGGCGGCACCGCCAGTTGCTGGGCAATTCCGCGCAGTGCTTGCGGAAGCATCAATTCTTTAGCCCCCCAGTCATGGGTGATCGGGCTGAAATCCCACATCGACAGCGCGAACAGCCCAAGGCCGGTCATCATGATCCAGCGCAGGTCAATGCGATTGGCCAGAAAGGCGTACAGCGGAATCGCCATGATCTGGAACACCCCGGTGGAGAAAACCGCCAGACCAATGTCCAGCGCACCGTAGCCACGCACCCGGCCAAGGAACAGCGGTGTCAGGTAAATCGTGGCAAACAGGCCGATCCCGGTGACGAACGAGAAGAAACAGCCGAGGGCGAAGTTGCGGTCTTTCAAGGCGCGCAAATCGACGATCGGATTGGCCACGTGCAAGGTTCGGCCGATGAAGGCCAGACCGGCCAGGCCACTGATCCACGCGGTGGTCAAAATAGTGCTGTCGCTGAACCAGTTCCAGCGTGGACCTTCTTCGAGGGTGTATTCCAGGCAGCCGAGAAACAGCGCCATAAACACCATGCTCACGTAGTCGGCGCCCTTGAGCAGCGACAGTTCCGGCTGGTCGATTTTCACCAGCATCGGCACCGCCACCGCGACGAAAATACCCGGCACCAGGTTGATGTAGAACAGCCAGTGCCAGGACGAAATGTCGGTGATCCAGCCACCAATCACCGGCCCCAGGGTCGGTGCCAGCGAAGCCACGGCGCCGATGGTCGCGGCCGCGATTACCCGTTGTTTGCCGGTGAAGAAAAAGAACGCGGTGGTGAACACCAACGGGATCATCGAACCACCGAGAAAGCCTTGCAGGGCCCGGAAGGCGATCATGCTCTGGATGTTCCAGGCCGCGCCGCATAGCAGGCTGGCCAAGGTGAAACCCACCGCTGAAGCGCAAAACAGCCAACGCGTCGAGAACACCCTCGAAAGCCAGCCAGACAACGGAATCACGATGATTTCGGCGATCAGGTAACTGGTTTGCACCCACGCCGTTTCGTCAGTTCCGGCGGAGAGCCCGCCGCCGATGTCCCGCAACGAGGCGGAAACGATCTGGATATCCAGCAGCGCAATGAACATGCCGATGCACATGGTGGCGAAGGCGAAGACCTTGGTCGCCGTTGTCATGCTGGCAGCGTTGAACGGTTGCGCAGGGGCGGCGAGGGCGCTGCTCATGGCGCGCTGGCCACGGCTGTGTTTTCGGGTTCTTTGCGGGTGTCCACTTCAGCGGTCACCGACAAGCCTGGCCGCAGGTGACCGAGCACGCCATCGGCCGGATCAAGGATGATTCTCACCGGCACGCGCTGAACGATTTTGGTGAAGTTGCCGGTGGCGTTTTCCGGTGGCAGCACGCTGAACTGTGAGCCACTGGCCGGCGCGAGGCTGCCCAGATGGCCGTGGAATTCCTGTCCTGAAAGCACGTCAGCATGAATGATCACCCGTTGACCCGGAATCATGTGCGCCAGTTGATCTTCCTTGAAATTGGCATCGACCCACAGGCCACTGGATGGCACCACCGACAGCAGCTGCGAACCTGCTTGAGCATAAGCGCCGACCCGCGCCCGACGATTGCCGATCACGCCGTCTACCGGGGCCTTCAGTTCGGTGTAACCCACGTTCAATTGCGCCAGATCACGTTCGGCGTGGGCCTGCATCAGCGCGGCGCGGGCTTGCTGTTTTTGCGTTGCAATTACGTTTAGCTGACGTTGTGCTGCCAGCAGTTCGGCCTGGGCTCGCGAGCTGAGCGCCTGCGCCGTTTTGAACGTGGCGTCGGCGCGTTGGGCGCTTTCCACCGAGACCGCATTGCTGCCGACCAGTTTTTTGTAGCGCGCATTGTCGTCCCGTGAGCGGGCGGTTTCGGCGCCAGCGGCATCGATGCCGGCGCGGGCCTGGCCGATCACCGCGTGTTGCAGTTGTTCGGTGGCGTCGAGGTTGGCGAGTAACGCTTCTTCGGCAGCCACCGCCCCTTCGGCCTTGGCCAGGTTGGCGCGGTAGTCGCGGGAGTCGAGGCGGATCAGCACATCGCCGGCCTTGACCTTCTGATTGTCGGTGACCAGCACTTCTTCAATGTACCCCGCGACTTTCGGGCCGATCACCGTCACGTCGCCGCCGATATAGGCATCGTCGGTTTCTTCGATGAAACGGCCGGCAGTCCACCAATGAGTCGCGTACAGGCCGGCAAACACCAGAGCAGCGATGGCCGCCGTCAGCAGGATCAGCCGTTTGAGCAGGGGAGGCTTGGGTTTGCTGACCGGGACAGCGACGTCGTGTTCAAGGCTGGGCATGCTGGTCATTGAGTGAATACCTGTGGAAAGCGGGTCTTTATTACATGCGTAATATGACGTAGGTAATATTTTGTGGCAAATGATTTCTGTTGCCGATCGTCAGGTGCTTACTTGAGCCAATGGCCAGGGGTGGTGCCGGTCATGTCCTTGAAGAACGCGATAAACGCGCTGTCACTGGCAAATCCCGATTCGAAAGCGCTGTAGCTGATGCTGCGTCCGGTGACGAGCAGTTCCATGGCGCGCATCAGCCGCCACTGCTGGCGCCATTGCTGATAACTCATGCCGGTTTCACGCTGGAAGATTCGCCCGATGGTGCGGCCGCTGGCGCCGATCTGTTTTTCCAGCACCTGAAGTTCCGGCGGCAGTCGTTCGGGGGTTGCCAATAGCGGCGCAAGACGTTTGTCCCACGGCAAAGGCAACAGCATCGATTGTTGGACCGCTTCGCGAATTTCGCTCAGGCAAAGACCCAACAGATGAACGAATTTGCCCTGCAGCCAATCGGTGTCGAAGTCGGCGAGCGCAATCGGTTCCAGCACCGCCCGCAGCAACGGGCTGACTTCAATCACGCAGACCTGCTGCGGCAGCTCGGCGCACACCTCCGCTGTCAGGTAAATGGAGCGGTAGTCGACGCTCTGCTGCATCACGGCGCGGTGTTCAACCCCCGGCGGAATCCACGCCGCACGGGAGGGCGGTAACAGGCACAACTGCTGCGCGAGGGTGATGCGCGTGCACCCTGCCGGAAACCCGACCGCAAAATGTAACGACACCCGCGCTGTTCGAGACGCTGTGGCGAATGCTGCAAGACCGCGATATCTGGCGCTCGACGCTGTTGGTGGCGCTGTTCAACATTGCGTTGTTCAGCTACTACAGCCTCGGCCCATTCATGTTTCAACGACTGGACTTGAGTGCGCAATGGTTCGGCTACAGCGGTGTGATCCTGGCCTTGGGTTCCGGCCTTGGCGCCTGGCTCAACAAACGATTGCTGCATCGCGATTTCAAGGGGCCGCAGCTGATTCGGCTTGCGGCAGCGTTGGCATTGTCGGGCGGTTTGGGCGTCTGGCTCATGCAGGGCAGCGGTCTGTTTGTGCTGCCGATGCTGCTGGTGGTGCTGGCATTCGGCATGGCAATCCCTAACATCCTTGGCTCCGCTTTGGCCAACTATGGCGATCGACTGGGTACGGCCGGCGCACTGTTTGGTTTGCTGTATTACCTGTTGATCGGCAGTGGGCTGATGCTTGCAGCCTGGAGCCAGGCATTGGGCGAAACGTTGCTGCTGTGCGGCGCGCTCGCCTTGGTGTTGGCGAGAACAGCACGCAAACCAATTGTTTAAGAAATGTAAGCGTTGTAGGCAAATTCTTGCATTTGTGTAGGAACGATCTGACTATCACCCGCATTGATGGGATGGCATTAAGCCATTTGATGATGACAGGGATGTTGAGTGCCGGATTCGTTTCGCGTTGTACCTCGTCGTAGATCCTCGCCTTGCACGCTGTTGTTGGCTTCGTTGTTGAGCCTGAGTGCTTCTGCACTCCAGGCGGCAGAGCCTTCCGGACCAGGTCAGGAAGTGCTGCGCCAGCAACAACAGCAACAGCGCGATCTGCAACAACTGCAACTGGACCAGCGCCGTCGGCAACTGGAACGCGGCAGCTTTGGTCCGGCGCCGGTGGCGCCGGCCGTCTCCGCCAGTGTGCCCGCTGATGAACGCTGCTGGCCCCTAAGCGGCACGCGCGTGGGCGGCGTCACCCTGATCAGCAGCCAAACGCTCAACGAACGGATCAAACCGCAACTGTCGTCCTGCATGGGCGTCGGCCAGATCAACCATCTGCTGGCGACCATCACCGGCCTGTACGTGGAAGCGGGGTACATTGCCAGTCGGCCGTACCTGCGCAGCGCACCGGTAGCCGGGCAATCGCTGGATATTGTGGTTGATGAAGGTTACGTCGAGTCCATCGAACTGGCCGACCAGAGCCTGCCGGTGTCCCTCGGCGGAGCGTTCCCCGGGATGCTCGGCAAGCCGCTGTATCTGCGTGATCTTGAGCAAGGCCTGGATCAGTTGAACCGCTTGCGTTCGCTTGACCTGACCGTCGACATCGCCCCCGGCACCCAGCCCGGTGCCTCGCGGATCATCCTGCGTTCGCGCACTCAGGGGCAGTCTCGCTGGACGTTGGGCCTGGGCGTCGACAACCTCGGCAGCGCCAGCACCGGGCGTGATCGCGACACCTTGAGCCTGAGTCTCGACAGCCCACTGGAGCTCAACGACGCACTCAACGTGAGCGTCAGCGACACCCTAAATCGCGGCGACCGCTACAGCCGCAACGCCAGTGTTTACTACGCCATTCCTTACGGTTACTGGACCTATAGCGTATTCGCCAGCCATGCCGAATACCGCGCGCCGTTCAAACTCAGCACCCTGAAATTCCACAGCACCGGCATCACCGACCAGCTCAGCGTGCGCGCCGACCGGGTGTTGTGGCGCGATCAAAGTCGTCAACTCAGCGCCAACCTGCAACTGGCCCACAAAGACGTCGACAGTTATCTGGAGAACGTTCGCCTCGGTATCCAGAGCCCGACCCTGACCGTGGCCGAAGCCGGTTTGAACCTGTTCTGGCTTAACAGTGCCGTCTGGAACCTGGACGTCAATTACGCCCAGGGCCTGCGCTGGCTCGGTGCCGACGACGATGCACAGCGCCAGGTCAGCAACCTGCCCAAGGCGCAGTTTCGCAAGTACCGCGCCGGCCTCAGCCAGTGGCGCAACGGCCGGTTCGGCCAGCAGACATGGCAATGGCAAAGCCAGTTGAACGTGCAGTACAGCCCCGATCCGCTGCCCGCTATCGAACAACTGCTCGGCACCGACGATTCCGCGGTGCGCGGTTACCGGGTCAACAGTGCGTCCGGGGCCAGCGGTGCGATCTGGCGCAATACCTTGCGTCTGCCGTTGCGCAGCGAATTTCCGGTGCAAGTCACCCCGCGCCTGGGTCTGGACAACGGCTGGATCAAGGCCGACCACGGCACCCAGGGGCAACGCCTGAGCGGTGCCAGCGCCGGGGTCAACCTGAGCTGGAAAAACCTGCAAGTAGACGTCGATTACCAACGCAGCCTCAACACCCCCAGCGGTTTAAGGCATGAGCCAGAGACCTGGCTGATGCGCGTGGGGTTGCAGATATGACCACCGCCTCACCCTATAAACATTCAGCCGTCGGACCTGTGCGCGACAGCCTCGGCAATCATCCCAACGCGCAACGTGATGCCGCACTTTTATTGAGAGGTTCCTATGCCTGAACAAACATTTGCGTTTCATCTTTCCCCTCGGGGAAAACTGCGCTGGGCGATTGCCAGCCTGTTCCTGATTGCCCATCTGCCAAGCGCCCTCGCGGGTGGCGTGGTGGTCGCACCGGGCCCCGGCGGCACCGCGCAACTGCAAACCCAGGGCGGCGTGCCGATCGTCAATATCGTTGCGCCCAATGGCGCGGGCCTGTCGCATAACCAGTTCCTCGATTACAACGTGGATCGCCAAGGCCTGGTGTTGAACAACGCCTTGCAGGCCGGGCAGTCCCAGCTCGCCGGGCAACTGGCTGCCAACCCGCAGCTCCAGGGCCAGGCCGCGAGCGTGATCCTCAACGAAGTGGTCAGCCGCAACGCATCGGCCATCAACGGTGCCCAGGAAATCTTCGGCCGCTCCGCCGATTACGTGTTGGCCAACCCCAACGGTATCTCGGTGAACGGCGGCAGTTTCATCAACACGCCGAACGCCAATCTGGTGGTCGGCCGCCCCGAATTGAACAACGGCAAGCTGCAAGCCCTGAGCACCCGTGATGCCTCCGGCACGTTGCAGATTCAGGGCGCGGGACTGCAAAACCGTGAGGGCTCGATCAACCTGATCGCCCCACGCATCGACAGCCAGGGCAGCCTCAACGCTCGGGATCAGATGAACCTCACCGTCGGCCGCAATCAGGTGGATTACGCCTCGGGCCAGGTGAAAGCTGTTGACCCAGCCGGCAACACCAGCGATCAACGCATCGACGCCAGCCTGTTTGGCGCCATGCAGGCCGGGCGCATCAACATCGTCAGCACCGCTGAAGGTGCGGGCGTGCGGGTCGGGCCGGTACAGGTCGCGGGCCGCGATGGCGTGCAGATCCGCTCGGCAGGCGATTTGAGCATCAGCGGTCAAGCGGTTCCGAACAGCCTCGATGTGGTCCGGGCAGGTGTGCGCAGTAGTCAGGGCGACGTTGGTTTGCACAGCGGCAAAGACCTGACCCTGGCCGCCGCCGACGTCAGCGGTCGCGACGTCAAACTCGACGCCGGACGTAACCTGACCCTGACCACCGTCGAAAGCCGTCATCTCCAGGAGAAACGCGAAAACTGGAACAACAGCACTATCGGCATTACCTGGGAAACCTACGACCGCACGCAGACCGACAGCGACTCACGCCAACACGGCAGCCAGATTCTCGCCAGCCGAGACGCACAACTGTCGTCCGCTGGTGACACCGAATTGAAGGCCGCCAAGATCGAAGCGGCAAAGAATCTTAGCGTGCAAAGCGGCGATGATTTACGCCTGAGCGCTGCCACCGAAAGCCACACCCAGACCGATCAGGGCAACCACCGTAAACACCTGTGGAAAGCCGATTGGGACACCCGCAGTGAAGAGCAGCGCAGCATCACCAGTCAATTGAAGGGCGGCAACATCGCCCTGCAGACCGCCGCGTTGCTGCGTTCCGAAGGTGTTGAGCTGAACAGCGCCGGAGACATAAACCTCGCGGGAAAACAGTTGGAAATCACCAGCGCGAGCCGCACTCAGCGCACGAGCGACAACCGTTATTCGGGCGATCTGGTGGGCGGCGGTTTCTTCGGCAAGACCGGCGACGGCGATCAGGGCAAGACCCAGAATCAGGGCAGTAAAATCAACGCGGCCGGCAAGCTGATCGTCAAGGCCGATGACGTACGCATCAGCGGCAGCCAGGTGCGCGGCGGCACTGAATCCAGCGTCATCAGCGACAAGGGTTCGCTGGTGATCGATGGTGTGCAGGACACTTCCCACGCCAACAACCACGACAAGGACAGCAAGTTCTTCGGCATCACCAAGGATGAAACCCGGCAGAACGCCAAGGACAGCAGCACGGTGCGCAGCGAGCTGACGTCGGACAGCAACCTCACGCTCAAGAGCGCCAAGGACATTGAAGTGGCCGGTTCCACGGTCAAGGCTGGTGGCACTCTGAGTGCGGACGCGGCGGGAGATGTGCAGGTGCATTCCGCGCAAGATACCCACGACAGCAGCACGACCACCGAGACGCGCGGCTTCGATGCCTACGCCAAGGAAAACGCTCCGGGTGCCGGCCAGTATCGTGCCGGTGTGCATTACGAAGACAAGCAACAAGCCGTGACCAGCAACGACGTCAAACAGCAGGGCTCAAGCCTCAGCGGCGGCACAGTGCAATTGGCGGCGGGCGGCGACCTGACGCTCAAAGGCGCCGAGGTCAAGGCGACCCACGGCGACGCGACGCTGACCGGCAAAAATGTCTCGCTGCTGGCCGAGCAGGACAGCCACAGCACTTCGACGGATAAAACCAGCACCAGCGGCGGCTTCTATTACACCGGTGGCCTCGACCGCGCCGGCAGCGGCGTCGATTTCGCGCACACCACCTCGCAAGACACCACGAGCAAAACCACGGCGCAAACCACCGACGTGCAGAGCAGCGGTAACCTGAACATCAACACGGGCAAACTCACCACCGAAGGCGCGCGTCTTGATGGCGGAAAAGGTCTGAATGTCGCGGCGGTCGATGTCGACAATCGCGCCGCGAACAACACCGACAGCAGCACCCATAAAGACAGCAACTGGTCGGCGGACATTGGCGCCAACGTCGAGTACAAGGACATCGCCCGGCCGATCGCCGGAGCGGTCAAGGATGTGTTGGCCGGCAAAGTGCCGGACAAGGATGCACTGGCCAATCTCGGCCAGCCGAATGTGGGCATCGACCTCGCGATCGGTCATCAGAACGCCAGCCACACCGAGCAGACTGGCAACGCAGTGGTCAGCCAGTTCAAGGGCGGCACCGTGGACGTGAACGTGGCCGGGACCTTGCGGGACCAGGGCACTCAGTACCAGGCGAGCGCGGGCAAGGTAAACATCAGCGCCGATACATTGGTGGCGAGCGCTACGAGCAATACCCACAGCAGCACCGATCAGGCGCTGGACGCCAAGGCCGACGTGCGGGTCTACACCAAAACCGGTGAGGACGTGAACGTCGCCGGCAGCGGCGCGGGCGGTAGCAGTCAGACGCACAAGGACACTTCCAGCGCCGTGGTCGGCAGCTATGCCGGCAGCGAAGGGGTGAACATCAACCTGCGCGGCGATGGCCGATTCGAAGGCAGCCATTTTGATGGCGGGCAGGGCGGTGTTTCGATCAAGACCGGTGGTGAACTGGCGCTGAATCAAGCCAATGATCGCCAGAGCAGCGACACCTCCAGCCTGCGCGGCAGCGGCTCGTTGAACGTCGGCACTGCGCCGGGCACCAACGGCACCAATGTCGATCTGGGCGCCGGTTTCCAGCTCGATCACACCGGCAAACAGACCCGGGACAGTCAGGCTCAAGTGTCGAGTATTCAGGGCAAAGGTCCAGTGCTTCTGAGCAGCGGTGGCGATCAGACCCTGCAAGGGACGAAGGTCGACACGCTGGGCGGCATTGACCTGAAGGCTGGCGGCAAACTCGATCTGCAAGCGGCGACCGACACCCACACCGCGACCGGCAGCAACCTCGGCGGTGGCCTCAAGGTGGGCGGCAGCAAAACCAGCACAGAGAAAAGTGCTGACAAGGGCGGCAATGTGAGCGGCAATTTCAACATCGGCCGGGTCAGTGAAACGACCCGGACCTTGACCGGTAGCCAGCTCAACAGCCAGGACAAAATTGCCCTGAGCGGCGATGCGATCCACCTGCAAGGCACCCAGGTCAACGCCCCGAGCGTCAGCTTCGATGCGCAGAGCGGCGGCATTTATCAGGAATCGGCTGAATCCACTCAGACCCGCACCAACTGGAATGTGGCGCTGAATGCCGGCGGCAACCTGAGCAACAGCACACCGGTTGTCACGGATGAAAAGAACGTCGCCACCCGTGATCACGGCTTTAATGCCGGGGCCAAGGTTGGCGTGGATTACCAGCAAGGCGCGACCCAGCAGAACAGCCAGATCAAGGCCGACAGTGTGGTGTTGAACAGCGCTGGTGACGCACATCTGGCGGGGGCGCGGATTGATGCGGCGACTGTCAGCGGCAAGGTGGGCGGTGACTTGAACGTGGAAAGTCGCCAGGACAGCCAGACCCGCTTCAAGGTTGATCTGGACCTCGGCCTGACGGGCAAGAAGGCTGCACCGGCCGACAAGGACAAAGTGGCCGATAACAAAAAGCTGGGCGGGACCGACTACAAACCGACACTGAAACTGGAGGGCGGTTACACGCATAAAGACAGCGTCGGCCAGGCTTCCGGTATCAATGGCTCCCAAGGTGTGAACCTGAAGGTGGACGGTACAACGCAATTGACCGGCGCACGGATTGCGGCCACTGAAGGCCGCGTTGACCTGGGTGGTTCCGAGGTCAGCACAGCGAGCGTGAGCAACAGTGATTACGGGGTCAACGCCGGTCTGGATTTGCCTGAAAAGGCAGAAAGTGAAGCCGGTAAACCGGTTGTTTCAACACCGGGCGAGCACAGCGTCAAACTGGGTCCTGCCACCTTTGGCGGTCATTACGACAGCCAATCGTTACAGGCCGGGATCGACGAAAAAAATATCTAGGTCAAATGGGCGGGTCGGTAATCCCGAGTACCCGCTACGTTAAATTCCGCTCTTGGCTCCATGGTGACAAGTCATCACTATCGCCATGGAGTCTCGAGCGGTTGTAGGAAATGGCGCGATGCGCTGTAGCTTCCGGAAACTTGCTGAACACCCATCCCACCCCCTGTTTCTCTTAATGTTCCTGGCGGTTAAACGTTAGAAACATTATGAACAATGCCGCCCGGCGCGATATTCCAAACCCTATGCTAGCTTGAGTAGCAGCAAATCAACGTCTGCAAACTCTTTCAGCTCATATGTGCAAGGAAGCTTACTTATGCCGCTACAGCGGCCCATCGTGTCGCTGCTCGCCAGCGACGCCTGCGGAACACCCTTCCAGGTGAAAGTCAGTGTCGTACCCATGACCGAAGCTCTTGCCAGGCAATGGCACGAAACGGTTCAACCCATCGTCAATCGCTATTACTCCCATGACAGCTCAAGGAGTCAGAAAACCCGTGCTGACGTCGGATGGCGCTGGCCCAATTACCTGAAGCTCGTGGCTGTTCACAACTACCTCACGAGGATGCCTGGCAACGCCTCCGAGAACGGCAAGGCCATGTGTGTCGTGGTTTCAAAGGGGGAGCAAACATTCCCCATCGGCATGCTTTCCCTTGTACCGAAGCTTCATTGCAATGTGCAGGGTGTCGAGCGACAGCGTGCCTTTACCTGGTATCTATCGGATGCACCCTCGGAACTGTATGAGCAATTCTTGCGTCAGCCAGCGGTTCGTGGGGTTGCCAAGGCGTTGATTGATTGCACCATTCAAGCTGCTTTGGACGAGGGTGATGACGGAGAGTTATTGCTGCATGCTGATCCGAAAGGGGGCAGTAAACTCATCGATTTCTATCAATACGGCTGCAAAATGCGCCGTCTATCGCCCAACAACGGACGTATCACTGCGGTTTGGCGCAGAGGGCGTCCTGATGAGTATTTCCATTTCAGCGGAGCAGACGCACAGGCGTTTTCTGCTCGCTATGACCCTCGACGATAAGTGGTCATGGCTGCGCTTTGCGCTACGGACTGCCGGGAGGTAGAGTAAATTTATGACTGATGCCAGACCTCAACTTTCAAATGCCGAACTTGCCCATGCGCTTCGCGAGATGAGGGGGTTCGAGGCTGATCTGGAAACACAAGGCGGATACGAAATTTCCGCGGCTTTGCTCTCTGAAATAATGGCTGATGCCGTTCAGCGTGATCAGCTCATTAGCTTGCTGGAGCAATTTGATGAGCAGCAAACCAAGCGTTCAGGTATTGGCTGGGTCAATGATGGTACGCCGCTTGACCGGTCCCCGGGAGCATTGATTTTCGATGATCTTTATTTTGATCTGCCGACAGGTACTGAAGATCCTTGTCTGATGTCCAGTTCAGCTGTTGCCAGTGTTCAGGGCTTTCTGAGCAAGTACAAAGAGGAGATGTCTGCCTCAAAGGGTTTCAAATATGCACCTGCGACTGAGGGCACATCTTTTCCCTGCGAAGATTCACGCTCGTACGAATGTCGTGATTATCCTGTTTCCTACGATGTCGTTGCCTGGAGCAAAGTGCTGGTTTTGGCTAAACAGCAGTTACAGGGGGAGGCGACTCGGCGAGCTTCATTCTTATCCAGACTCACTCAGGCTTTCGGCAGAAATGAGCCACCTGAATGGGAAGTGGAAAAGTGCCCGATTGCCCGCGACTCTCTTTTAATCATCTTGCATCACGGCAATGATCACGCGTCTATCGGCTTTATTGGCAGTGGGCAGAGTGCTTACGTCATGGTCTCGATTAATGACACCGCTTTGACAATGAATGAATCCTTTCAAAACACTCAGAAGTTCGCGGCGCGTATCGCGGACTTTTTTACCGATGCCCCGAAGTCTGGCCACAAAGCCATTCAGCATATGCTCAGCGCATTGTGATGCTGGCGTCGGAGTTGCTGAAGACTTCTGTCTTGCGATGTCCGGCATTGCACCGGACATCGCTCTAACACTCAAACCCGCTCAAAAATCGCCGCAATCCCCTGACCACCACCAATGCACATGGTCACCAGCGCATACCGGCCGTTGACGCGGTGCAGTTCGTGGATGGCTTTGGTGGCAATCATTGCCCCTGTCGCGCCCACCGGGTGACCGAGGGAAATGCCCGAGCCGTTCGGGTTGACCTTGGCCGGGTCGAGATCCAGTTCCTGGCTGACCGCGCAGGCCTGGGCGGCGAAGGCGATGTTGGCTTCGATCACGTCCATATCGGCGGTGGTCAGGCCTGCGCGTTTAAGTGCCAGGCGCGTGGCGGGAATCGGGCCCAGGCCCATCAGCTCCGGCTCGACACCGGCGTGGGCGTAGCTGACCAGACGGGCGAGAGGGCGCAGGTTGTTGGCCTGAACTGCCTTGCCGGTGGCCATGACCAGTGCTGCGGCACCGTCGTTCAATCCCGAGGCATTGCCGGCAGTGACTGAACCGTCCTTCTTGAACGCCGGCTTCATCTGCGCCAGTTGTTCCAGGGAGGTGGAACGCGGGTGTTCGTCGATGCTGAACAGCGTCGTTTCCTTGCGACCGCGGATTTCGACCGCAGCGATCTGCTCACTGAAGTAGCCATTGGCGATCGCGAACGCCGCGCGTTTTTGATCTTCCAGGGCGAGGGCGTCCTGCATGTCGCGGGTGATGCCGTTGCGCTGGGCGATGTTCTCGGCGGTGATGCCCATGTGGATGCCATGGAACGGGTCATGCAGGATGCCCAGCATGTAGTCGATGGCCTGGACGTTGCCCATGCGCGCGCCCCAACGGGCGGACGGCATCAGGTACGGGCCGCGGCTCATGGATTCGGCACCGGCGCCGATCGCGATTTCGGCGTCGCCGAGCATCAAGGTCTGGGCCGCGCTGATAATCGCTTGCAGGCCGGAGCCGCAGAGGCGGTTGACGTTGTAGGCGGGTGTTTCCTTCGGGATGCCGGCGTTCATCGCGGCGACTCGGGAAATGTAGGCGTCGCGGGTTTCGGTCGGGATCACATTGCCCATCACCAGATGGCCGATTTGCGCCGGGTCCACGCCGGACCGCTCCAGGGCTGCCTTGACGGCCGTGGTCGCCAGATCGGCCAGCGGCACATCTTTGAGCGAGCCGCCAAAGGAGCCGATGGCGGTGCGTGCGGCGCTGACAACAAATACGTCTGGGGTGTTCATGAAGGCTTTCCTGTAGAGGGGTTCTTTTCGGTGCTGCGATTAAGGAGTGCGTTCAACGCCGCCTGCGCTTCAGGGGTTTTCAGGCGTTTGATGAACAGCAAATTCTCTTGGCGAAGGGTGGCTTGCAGTTCCGGCATCGACGTCTGTTTGAGCAATTGCCGGGACTGACGCAGAGCTTCCTGGGGGAGCGCCAGCAGGCGACGAGCCATATGCTCTGCGGCCGCCAGGCACTGCTGCCCGTCGTCGAACAGTTCGTTGGCCAACCCGCACGCGACGGCGGCGGCCCCGTCCAGACTGTCTCCCCAAAACAGCAAGCGCGCCGCCCGGGCATGACCGAGCAGGCGCGGCAGCAGCAGGCTGGCGCCGAACTCCGGACACAGGCCCAGGTTGACGAACGGCGTGCGCAACCGCGTATTGCGGGTGACCAGCACCTGATCGCAATGCAGAAGCAGGGTGGTGCCGATCCCGATGGCCGCTCCGCACACGGCCGCGATCAACGGTTTTTGCAGGTGGATGACCACGCGCATCAAGCGGAACGCCGGGCTGTCCAGATCGGTTGGCGGATGCTGGAGAAAGTCTGCGAGGTCGTTACCGCTGGTAAAGCACGAGGCTCCGCCAGTCAGAATGATCACGCCGGTTTCGGCGTCTTCGTCAGCGGCCAGCAACAGGTCGGCCAGCTGCGTATACATGCTGTTATTCAGCGCATTGAGTTTGTCGGGGCGGTCAAAGGTGAGCGTCAGGACGCCTTCGTGTCGTTCTTGTTTGATCAGGTCGTTCATGTACGTGCCCTGGGTGATCTCTATGAGGGGCACTCTAAGCGCGGGACCCGCGCTGGATCTATGACAAAACAAGTCAACGAAACTGCTGCTTTTTGCCATGTCGGACAGTCGCGAGCGCCGCAAACCGGATCACACACCCATTCGGGGTATGGTGCCGTTGGCTGAATCGCTCAATAGTGGATTCATCCGCTCATCCAGATCGGAACTCGCTTGATAAGGTGAATTTGCTATGCGCAAGGCCTTCTTGGTGATGCTTGGTGCGTTAATCGCGCCGCTGTCGGCAGGCGTCCACGCCGCCGAAGTGGACGATAACAACACGCTGCGGTTGTACAACTGGGCGGATTACATCGGCGAAAAAACCATTGCCGACTTTCAGAAAGCCACCGGCATCAAGGTTATTTACGACACCTTTGATGCCTATGAAACGGTTCAGGCCAAGTTGCTCACCGGCCACTCCGGTTATGACCTGGTGGTGTTGAACGCCTCCCTCGCGCCCCCGCTGATCAAAGCCAAAGTGTTCCAGCCGCTCGATAAAAAGTTGCTGCCGGGCTGGACCAACCTGGACCCGAAAGTCTTGCAGGACTTGCAGGGGTTTGATGCCGGCACGTTGTACTCGGCGCCCTATACCTGGGGCAGCAACGGCATTACTTACAACGTCGACAAAATCAAGGAACGCATGCCGGACGCGCCGATTGGCTCGCTGGCGATGATCTTCGATCCGAAAATCGTCTCGCGCTTCGCCGATTGCGGCGTGACCCTGGTCGATGCGCCCACTGAGGTCATTCCACTGGCCCTGAAGTACCTGGGACGAGACCCGAGAAGCGCCGCGCCCGAAGACCTTAAAGCCGCTCAGGACTTGCTCTTGTCAGTCCGGCCCTACATTCGCAAGTTCGACTCGGTCAACTACCTGACCAGCCTGCCCAATGGCGATGTGTGTATGGCCATGACCTGGTCGGGCGATTACGCGACCGCCATGGCCCGTGCCGAAGAGGCCAAGTTGAAGATCAAACTGGCCTATTTCATTCCCAAGGAAGGTTCACTGATCTGGTTCGACAACTTGTACATCCCCGCCGATGCGCCACACGTGGCCAACGCACACAAGTTCCTGGATTACTTGATGCAGCCACAAGTGATGGCGGACGTGACTGACTACATTCATTACGCCAACAGCAATGCGGCGGCCACGCCGTTGGTGCACGCCGATGTGCGCAACAACCCGGCGATTTATCCCGATGACGAGACTCGCCAGCGGCTGTTTCCGCAGAAAACCCAGGATGCGAAAGACATGCGCGCCATGACTCGCGTCTGGAGCACGGTGAAGAGCGGGATTTGATCGTTTAATTTTTCGGTTTGAGGTTTTTTGCATGGCGACTCCAATCAAGAAAGTTGTGTCTGACGTTGATAACGCGCAACTGGTGAAAGCCGACAAGGCGCACTACATGCACGGTTATCACATGTTCGACGAACACGCCGAACAGGGCGCCCTGAACATCGTTGCCGGTGACGGTGCTTATATTTACGACACCGAGGGCAACCGCTTTCTCGACGCGGTCGGCGGTATGTGGTGCACGAACATCGGTTTGGGCCGTGAAGAAATGGCACTGGCGATTGCCGACCAAGTCCGTCAACTGGCGTACTCGAACCCGTTTTCCGACATGTCCAACAACGTCGCCATCCAGTTGTGCGAGAAACTCGCCAGCCTGGCGCCCGGTGATCTCGACCATGTGTTCCTGACCACCGGCGGCTCCACCGCCGTGGACACCGCGTACCGCTTGATTCAGTACTATCAGAACTGCCGCGGTAAACCGGAAAAGAAGCACGTCATCGCCCGTTTCAACGCGTATCACGGCTCCACCACCCTGACGATGTCGATCGGCAACAAGGCTGCCGACCGTGTGCCGGAGTTCGATTACGCCAACGACAAGATTCACCACATCTCCAACCCCAATCCTTACCGGGCGCCGGATGGCATGGATGAGGCGCAGTTTCTCGAGTTTCTGATCAAGGAGTTTGAAGACAAGATTCTGTCCATCGGTGCGGACCAGGTGGCGGGCTTTTTTGCCGAGCCGATCATGGGCTCCGGTGGCGTGATTATTCCGCCCAAGGGTTATCTGAAACGCATGTGGGAAGTCTGCCAGCGCTACGACATTCTGTTTGTCGCCGACGAAGTGGTGACGTCGTTCGGGCGTTTGGGCAAGTTTTTCGCCTCCTGGGATCTGTTCGATGTTCAGCCGGACATCATCACCACGGCCAAAGGGCTGACGTCGGCTTACTTGCCGCTGGGCGCCTGCATCTTTTCCGACCGTATCTGGAAAGTCATCGCCGAGCCCGGCACGGGCCGCTGCTTCACCCACGGCTTCACCTACAGCGGCCACCCGGTCTGCTGCACGGCGGCGTTGAAGAACATTGAAATCATCGAGCGGGAAAACCTGCTGGAGCATGTCGATGTGGTCGGCGCTTATCTGGAACAGCGGTTGGCGACACTCAGCGACTTGCCGCTGGTGGGCGATGTGCGCTGCCAGAAGTTTATGGCCTGCGTGGAATTCGTCGCCGATAAACGCACCAAGGCGTTGTTTGCCGACGAGATCAACATTGGCGAAATGATTCATTCCCGGGCGCAGGCCCGAGGGCTGCTGGTGCGGCCGATCATGCACCTTAATGTCATGTCGCCGCCGCTGATTCTGTCCTGTGCGCAGGTCGATGAAATCGTCGAGACCTTGCGGGTGTGCATTCTTGAAGTGGCGGGCGAACTCGAGCAAAACGGCCAGTACTTCGGCCAATGAGTTCGTCGACTCCGCGGTTAACAGGTGCCGGTTCACCCGCTAGACTGCGGGGCATGAGCAAACCAAACGACGATACGCTGATCGCCTTGCCCTTCGGCGCCTTGCATAAATGGCACGGCGACATGCGTCAGGCGTTCGCCCACATCGATGAGCCCGACGCGCTGCATTTCCTGGCGTCGGCCTTCGGGCATCTGGTGTCCATCGAGTCGGTGATGATCAGCCTGGAGCACAAGGACCGCCCGCCGCAGTTGTTGTATCAGCGGGGCATTCCGGAAAAATACCGGGAGTCGATCATCGACCGCTATTTTTCCGGTGGCTACTTGCTCGACCCGTTTTGCCTGGCGGTGGAACAGGGGCTGGCCGAAGGGTTTTATCACCTGGAGGACATTGCCCCGGACAACTTCTTCGACAGTGAGTACTACAAGACTTACTACTTGAAGGCCGGGAGTTCGGAAGACAGTTTTTATATTGTCGATACCGGCAATGACACCAAGGTGTCGGTGAGCCTGTTTCAAGGCTTTGGCGGGGAAGGTCTGCGGGTGGAACAGCTGAATTTGCTGCGAGCAGTTGAGCCGCTGGTGCGGGAATTCATCAGCGAGTTCGGACGCCTGGGTTTACAGCACAGCACGGCCAATCAAGGCGTGCGTGACGATCTCAGGCAACGCGTGCAGTCCGCCTTCGAGCATTTCGGCTGCGACTTGCTGACCGAGCGCGAGCGGGAAGTGGCGCACATGGTGCTCCGGGGGCATTCCGTGAAGTCCACGGCCAGCCAGATGAGCATCTCCCCGGAAACGGTGCGCATGCACCGCAAGAATCTTTATCTGAAGTTGAATATCGGCTCACAGTCGGAACTGTTTGCATTGTTTATCGAGTGGCTGCGCAAGCACTGATCCAACCGCCAAACAAGATCCCTGTGGGAGCGGCGGTGCGGCGATCCGACTTTGAGGGTCGATGGGTCGCAACTCGTCGAGGTTCAACTAGAGTTCTAGACTGAGGCAGGCAGGTTGCAGCCGCGCTCAAACAACAAAAAATATTGCAAAACAAGGGGCATCCAACCTTGAAAATTTCAGCCCTCTGCGCTACCGGGAGCCTGTTGGTTTCGACTGCGACGTCTGCCACCGGGATGATTCCTGTCATCGAACTGGACTTCACAAGACCGGCTGTCGAGACCCTGAAAAAACTCGGCATCGACGACGCGTGTATTGTTGCCGCCTCCAACCCTGCAGCATTCACCTATTGTCGGGAAGGATCATCGACGCTCTGGAAATATCAGGCGCTGGATCTGGAGCAACAGGCGTCGATCATTAAAGGCGAACATTGGCTTGCCACGGATTACGGGCGAATCACGGTCGTGGAAGTTGACAGCGCCGCGTGCGAGGAAGACTCCCCTGCGCCTTTAATCAAGCCGGCGATTACTCGCGGGTTGGCCCTGGGCGCGATCTTGCTGTTTTTGTTGATTGGCTTTCGATACGCCTACCGGGCGTTCATGCGCCAACGCCCTCACCACGCCGTGCTTTCGGATTTGCCGTTGCCGCGATTCACTGGATACTTGCCGGCAAAGGCGCTGGGAGCGTTTGGTATTGCCGCTGCCGTGTCGCTGGTTTACTGCTTCTGGTGACATCACCGGCAACAGCGTTCGTCCGGATAACTCGATCAACTGTGGGAGTGAGCCTGCTCGCGATGACGGTGCCTGTTCGGAGTACATGTTTAACGGTGTTTAAGGTTACTTCCTGAAAGCTACAACGCCTTGCGCCATTACCTACGACTACGCCAGAATCCGCCGGCTTGTGCGCTTTGGACGCCCTCGGTAACTTGATCCCCGTCACTGATTCCCAGTGATCGGGTTTAGTAGCCCGAGGTTTGAGAAAGTGTGCACAAGCGTCTGTCAGACAGGTATTTCCATGCCTGTACCTGATGGTGGCTGTGCGCAGGGCGCCCTCGGGCGCGCCGGCTTTCGCACTCTTCCCCGGTCTACTAACCTGCGTACAGCCGCCACCCCTCGTATTAGTAGCGAGGCGTGGCTGCCCAATCAGGAAAGTGTGAATATGTGCAAAGTTACTCCAAACCCGCCAGGCACCGATCCGGCATCCCCCTACGAATCACTCGATTCAAAGAAGCTCCACGAAGCCGCCGAACGCGCCCTCGATCACTACCTCAACCCCGCCGCCCTCAAAATCCCGGTCATTCGAAAACCGAGCACCATGTTCATGATCGCACCGGACATCAAAGACGAAGACTTGCTGGCACACACCTGCGAATCACTGGCCTCGGCCAGCGTCATGACTGCCGATTTTGCGACCTGCCTGGAAGGACCGCATCGGCATACGGCGCTGGGAATCCAGCAGATATCATGCAAGCGGAACTGGCGGTGAACCGGATGATGGATAACGTCGAAGTGCCCAAGTAGTCACGGACTATGTGGCGAGCGAGCTTGCTCGCGCTGGGCTGCGTAGCAGCCCCAAAATCTTCGTCATGTTCGATTATTTTGTGAGTGCTGCGCACTCAAGCGGGAGCAAGCTCCCTCGCCACAAAATCAATTCCGGTTTGAAAGGACCCTTTGGCTGACTAACGGCAACACCATCCCAAGTGGAATCCATTGCTTCCCCTTAATAGGAAGCATTACTATTCACGCCCCGTCTCCACAGCACACCGCAATGACCCCCAAGTTGCCCCGCAGACACGGCTTTTTCGAGCATTACGAAGAGTTGGTTGGCACCTGGACCCGTCGCCTGAGAAATCGTCAGCAGGCCGAGGACCTGGCCCACGACACCTTCGTGCGGGTGCTTGAGTCCGATTCGTCGGCGGTGGAGCAACCTCGGGCGTATTTGCACCAGACCGCGCGCAACATCGCGGTGGATGGTTATCGGCGTGAGGACCGGCGGGGCGCCATGGAGTCGGAGGCGGTTGATCACAGTGTGTCGTCGTCCGGCGACCCGGAGCATTTCATGCATGCGATCCAGTTGGCTGATTCCATCGAACGGGCGCTCACCGAGTTACCGGTCAACTGCCGCAAAGTGTTCGTCTGGCAGAAGATCGAAGGCCTGACCCAGGCGGAAATCGCCGAACGCCTGGGACTGTCCAAGAACATGGTGGAAAAGTATATGATCCGCACCTTGCGGCATCTGCGCGACCGCCTCGACGGACTGCACCCATGATCGGCCGCGCCTTCTACCCCCCCAGCCAAACAGGAACTTCCATGATGGATACTCGTGATTGTGCGTGCGGGCAAACAACGGTTCGCGACGACGCGGCGCGGTGGTTTGTGCGTTTGCAGGAACCGGCCGTGGACGTCGAGGAATACCGGCGTTTCGAAGCCTGGCGGGCTGAACATCCTCAGCATCGCGACGAATTTCAACTGCTCCAGGGGCTGTGGACGGCGGCCGATCTGCTGCCCGCCAAGCGTCTGCAAGCCCTGTGCGAAACCCCGCCGGCCCGTCGAAAACGTCAGCCATTGGTGCGTTACGCGGTGGCGGCCAGTGTGTTGGCCGTGGCACTTGGGTTGGGGCTGTTCAGCGGTTTGAATCACCCGGCGACGTACACCGCCGAATATTCCACGGCATTGGGCGAGCGTCGTCATGTGGCGTTGCCCGACGGTTCGGTGATTGACCTGAACAGTCGCAGCCGCGTTCAGGTGCGTTATGAAAAGGACCGTCGCGGCATCGAGCTGACTGAAGGCGAAGCCATGTTCAGCGTCGAGCACGATGCCAGCCGACCGTTTGTGGTCGAGGCGGGGAGCGGCAAGGTGACGGTCACCGGCACGCGCTTCGATGTGCGCCGTGACCTGACTGAAACCCGGGTGGTGGTGGAGCAGGGCACGGTCAAGGTTCAGGGCCAGGGGCCTGATGTCGTCAGCCTTACCGCCGGCCTCGGCACTCGCGTCGATGCCAAAGGCGTGGTTGCTGCCGCTTACGCGGTCAATCCGGCAGAACTGACCGCGTGGCGCAGCGGCAAACTGGTGTTCAACAACGCCAGCCTCAGCGAGGTCGCCGCAGAAGTCTCGCGCTACCGCGAGAAGCCACTCACGGTTGGCAACGACAAAGTGGGCAATCTGCGCCTGACCAGCGTGTTCAAATCCGACAACACCGACGCACTGCTCAAGGCCTTGCCGAGCATCCTTCCGGTGGCCGTGCGGACCCTCGATGACGGCAGTCAGGAAATAATTTCCAATTAATTTCCAAACCGATTCAGGTTTTTTTTGAGTTCTTCGTCTTCTTGTCCAACTGCAACTGGTTTGCATTAACAGCCGCACACTCTTGCGATCTACAGGACAATGTTCGACGTGAAGAAAACCACCGCTAAAAATAACAATTCCCCTTGGTTGCGGCTCGCGCTCGCCCTGGCTGTCAGTGCTGCGCTTCCGCAGGCATTCGCCGCCGATGGCATCCATATTCCTGCGCAGCCGTTGGGCCAGGCGTTGAGTGAGCTGGGTCAGCAAACGTCGCTGCAGGTTTTCTTCAGTCCTGAACTGGTGGCCGGCAAACAGGCGCCAGCCGTCGACGGCGACCTCTCGCCGGAACAGGCCTTGCGCCAATTGCTGCAAGGCAGCGGCCTGCAATATCAGATCGATGAAGGTTCGGTGACCCTGACGCCCGCGCCGACTTCCGCCGGCGCTGGCCCGATCGAACTGGGCGTGACCGACATCAAAGTGGTCGGCGACTGGCTCGGTGATGCCAACGCAGCGGTGGTGCAGAACCATCCCGGCGCACGGACCGTGATCCGCCGCGAAGCGATGGTCGAGCAGGGCGCCATGAACGTCGGCGACGTGTTGAAGCGCGTGCCCGGCGTGCAAGTGCAGGACGCCAACGGCACCGGCGGCAGCGACATTTCCCTGAACGTCGGCGTGCGCGGCCTGACCTCGCGCCTGTCGCCACGCTCCACGGTGTTGATCGACGGCGTGCCGGCAGCCTTCGCGCCGTACGGCCAGCCGCAGCTGTCCATGGCGCCGATTTCCTCCGGCAACCTCGACAGCATCGACGTGGTGCGCGGCGCCGGATCCGTGCGTTATGGACCGCAGAACGTCGGTGGCGTGATCAACTTCGTGACGCGGGCGATCCCGGAGAAAGCCACCGGTGAAATCGGCACCACCCTGGAAACCTCCCAGCACGGCGGCTGGAAGCACATCGACACCGCATTCCTCGGCGGCACCGCAGACAATGGCATCGGCGTGGCGTTGTTGTACTCGGGCGTGAACGGCAACGGTTACCGCGAGCGCAACAACGGCAATGACATCGACGACGTGATTCTCAAGACTCACTGGGCACCGACCGATGTCGACGATTTCAGCCTCAACTTTCACTACTATGACGCCAGCGCCGACATGCCCGGCGGCCTGACCCAGGCGCAGTACGACGCCAATCCGTTTCAGTCCGACCGTAACAACGACAACTTCAGCGGGCGCCGCAAGGATGTCTCGTTCAAGTGGACGCGGCAACTCGACGATCGCACCCAGGCCGAAGTGCTGACTTACTACACCGACAGCTTCCGTGGCAGCAACATCGCCGCTCGCGATCAGAAAACCCTGGGCTCGTTCCCGCGCACTTACTACACCGTCGGCATCGAACCACGGGTGTCTCGAGTGTTCGACGTCGGCCCAACCACCCAGGAAGTCAGTGTCGGTTATCGCTACCTCAAGGAAGCCATGCACGAACAGGCGAGCCGCCTGGCGCTGGTCAACAACGAGCCGGTGATTCGTCCGGGTTCGGACGGGCATGTATACCAGGACCGTACCGGTGGCACTGAAGCCAACTCGGTCTACGTCGACAACAAAATCGATATCGGCAACTGGACCATCACCCCCGGCATCCGCTTCGAACACATCAGCACCGACTGGCACGACCGCGCCGTGCTCGACACCGCTGGCAGACGCGTGCCGGAGAAGAACCGCAGCATCGAAAGCAACGAGCCGCTGCCGGCCCTGAGCGTGATGTATCACCTGTCGGAAGAGTGGAAGCTGTTCGCCAACTACGAAACCTCGTTTGGCAGCCTGCAGTATTTCCAGCTCGGTCAGGGGGGCGCGGGGGATGAACCGGCCAATGGCCTGGAGCCGGAAAAGGCCAAGACCTATGAGGTCGGCACGCGCTACAACAATGAGGTGTGGGGCGGCGAGTTGACGGCGTTCTACATCGACTTCGATAAAGAGTTGCAGTACATCAGCAACGACGCGGGCTGGACCAACCTCGGCGCGACCACGCACCGGGGCATCGAGGCGTCGGTACACTACAACATGGCAGCGCTGGACCCACGACTCGACGGCTTGACCGCCAACGCCGGGTTCACTTACACCCGCGCCGTGTATGAAGGTGAAATTCCAGGCTTCAAGGGCCGTGACCTGCCGTTCTACTCGCGCCAGGTAGCGACCGCCGGCCTGCGTTACGGCATCAACCGCTGGACCTACAACCTCGATGCCTTTGCCCAGTCCAAGCAGCGCTCACCGGGCGTGGCGGTGAACGCCGATGGCAGCTTCACCAACAACTACATCACCGAAGGCACCGCCGATGGTCAGTACGGTGACATTCCGGGTTACGTCACCTGGAACGTACGTGGCGGCTATGACTTCGGCGCGCAACTGTCGAACCTGAAAGTTGGCGCCGGGGTGAAAAACGTCTTCGACAAGCAGTACTTCACCCGTTCCAGCGACAACAACTCGGGGATGTACGTGGGTGCACCGCGCACGTTCTTTGTGCAGGCCAGCGTCGGGTTCTGATAGACCGGGGTGACCCCATCGCCAGCAGGCTGGCTCCCACATTGATCTCTGCTAAACACAGAATTTGTGTTCACTGAAGATCCCCTGTGGGAGCCAGCCTGCTGGCGATAGCTTTATCAGACCTTCAACACCTTGCCACCAATGGCCACGGCCACCAACAGCACCGCCATCAACCCAAACGCAAAACTCAAACTGCTGCCATGGGCAATAAAGCCGATCACCGCCGGGCCCGCGAGAATCCCCGCGTAGCCCAAGGTGGTAATGGCCGGCACCGCAATATGCTCAGGCATAACCGTCTGTTTACCGACCGCGGTGTACAGCACCGGCACGATGTTCGAGCAACCCGCACCCAGTAACGCATAACCGACCAGCGCCGTTTCCCAGGCTGGTGCAAACGTCGCCAACGCCAGACCGGCCGCCGCCGTCAGGCCGCCGAACACCATCACCCGCGTCGCGCCCAGGCGCCGGACAATCCTGTCGCCGGTCAACCGCCCGGCGGTCATCGTCAGCGCAAACGCCGCGTAACCCAACCCCGCATACGCCGTGTCGATCCCGCGTTCCTGCGTCAGGAATACTGCGCTCCAGTCGAGCGCCGCGCCTTCGGCCAGGAACACGATGAAGCACATGCCGCCGATAAACAGCACGATGCCATGGGGCACCGCAAACGCAGGTCCCGAGCTTTCGCTGCCATAAGGCAACAGGTGCGGCGCGGCTTTGAGCAAGGCCAGCACCAGCACGACAATCACCACCGCCATCGCACCCAACGGCGACAGACCCAAGCCAAGCAGGGCGCTGACACCCGCCGCGCCGACAATCCCGCCGAGGCTGAACATCCCGTGAAACCCCGACATCATGTTCTTGCCGCTGGCCCGCTCGACGATCACCGCTTGCAGGTTCACCGTTGAATCCACCGTGCCCAGGCCAGCACCGAACATGAACAACGTGGCGATCAATGCCGGTATCGACGACACCGTTGCCAATAACGGCAACGCTACGCAGATCAATAACGTTCCCCCGGTCGCCACTCGACGACAGCCGAAACGGGTGGACAAGAGGCCTGCCATCGGCATCGCCAGAATCGAGCCCACCCCCAGGCACAGCAACAACAGCCCGAGCGTTCCCTCGTCGAGCCCGGCCCGTGCCTTGGCGTATGGCACCAGCGGCGCCCACGCAGCGATGCCCAGGCCGGCAATGAAAAACGCAATGCGGGTGGACATCTGCTCCAGGCGTCCGGGAACAAATGAGGCTTGGGTATTGAGGTTGGTCATATCGATCCTTGGCAAAAAACGTCGCGTTCCCAAGGGACAGTGACTTACCCATAGGGTTCGGTCAGCGTCCGCGCAGGTTTGCGGTCAGGCAGGGCGACATCGTTGCACAGCCTGACCCACAATCGCGAGTGCGGGTATCACCGTTGTTCGCACAACGCCCGCAAGGATTTGTCGCGTACTTGCAGAATGTCGAACAAACCCAGCGCTTTGTCAGTGAAACCGGCTTCACCTTTAGCCTAAGGCGTCAACGCGCACGCTTGCTTCGGACACTGGAGTTGCTTGCCGCAGACGTCCCGGTAACAACCATCGCGCTGGAACTGGGCTACGACAATGTCAGCGCGTTCATTGCCATGTTCCGGCGTACGTTTGGCGTGACACCGGGGCGGTATTTCATCGCAGTAGTTTGACGCCTACAGTACAGGCACTTTTCAGGCTGACTTCAGGACCGACCATGACGCCGTTCTACGATGCTCGAGGCAATATCTACGCGGTGGTGGCGCCCGACGCCGTGCGCGGTAGCGGTATCGATTTGCCTGACCAGGCCAGCCATGCTGCGCAAATCCGTGAGTGCTGGGCGTTGGCGGCCATCGAGGCGTTCTGCCGTTGGGCGCCCGGCACACAACCGCCGGGCAGTAAAGACCATCGTTGCGACGGGCTGCTGGTGGGGCCGTTTCAATCGTCGCCGCCCTTTGATCTGTTGATCGTCAATACCGACGGCACCCTGGCCGAGCGCAGTGGCAATGGGCTGACGATTTTTTCCCAGGCGCTCAGCGAGCAAGGATTGATGCCTCAGGAGGAGGCGTGCCTGCTGCGGGTTCATCACGACAAGCGCGATGCGGTTTCGCCGGTGGAAACTTCGGTGAAACCCGCTGAAGTCGACGACGTGCAAGGGTTTTGGCTGGATCTGGGCAAACCTTCGTTCGGGCCACAAGCCGTGGGCGCGCACGAGGTTGAAGGCGTGACGCTGAATGCTCGCGAAGTCAGCCATGTGCAGCCGTTGTCGGCGCTTGAGCCTGCCTGGAACCGCAGTCAGTTTGTGCGCATCGGCAATCCGCATTGCGTGACGCTGCTGACGAATGCCGACACGTTGCCAAGTAATGAGCAGATGCGTGAACCGCCATTGGCCCAAGGCTTGATGCGCATTGCCTACGCCGCACCGGCCGGAGCAGGGCAGCCGTGTCCGGCGGGGGTGAATTTGCAATGGGCGATGCTTGAGTCCGAGGGGCGAGTGGTGGCGCGGGTGTTCGAACGTGGGGAAGGGCCGACGGCGTCGTCGGGCACCAGCGCCAGTGCGGTGGCGTGTGCTGCGTGGCGGGTGGGTTGGGTGACGGCGGGAGAGGTCAAAGTGGTGATGCCGGGCGGCACGGCGCCGATTTTGTTGGAGGAGTCGGAGGGGGAATTGAGTCGGGTCAGGTTATTCGGTACGGCTCAGTTGATGGGTTGAATTGTAGGCCGTCATCGCGGGCAAGCCCGCTCCCACAGGGATCTGTGTCGCTCACAAATCCTTGTGGAAGCAGGCTTGTTTTTCGAACGTCATGATGCCGAGCATGTTTAAAGACTCGAAAAATACTTTCAGTATTCTTGTGCTGCAGACCTTGCCAAATTTTTTCCTAATCCTATAAGTACAATAAGGCACAAGACTAAAATGTTGAATCTTAGCTCTTGCACATTTTAACTAGTCTGTCTTAAACAGGCTTGAGATCTAAAGTGAGCGTAAATTTAACGTACTCCTCTGGGCAAGTTCCGCAAGCCTCCAAATGGTTCATGTGCTGCGTGCGATTCAGGTTTTTCAATGGAATATATAGCTGAATAATTTAATACTTCACCTTCCTGTTCCCCCTCCAGAACCCTCCTTGTTGGGCGCTCTACAGTCACACATATCGTATCGAAGCGAAGGAGTTTTTCTATTCGATTAGTAAGGGTCTGGCCGCCGTCAAACACACCCCAGATTTCGACTGTATTGCCTAAACCAATTTTATTGAGTTCTGCCTGCGCTTTTATACTGTCCATGATCAAAATCCAAATTTCATTAATGAAACCAAATTCTAGTTGCTCGCCAAGCTTGCTACACCTGTAATAACTGACAGTTTTTTAGAACGGTTTATAATATTTATATCGTCAATTAAGCGTAAGCGTCTGCCCAACACACCTTGTGATGTTAAACAGGCGCCGATCGATGTGGCAGCAGCTTTGCATAGTGCTCGCCCGATGCGTCGGTAGGCGCGTGAGCACGTCCTTCAAAGCCTTGCCCTCGAGATTGCTTTCAGATTGCGTTGGTGGGGACATTTAGGTATTCAAAAACTTGCCGATAACGGTCTGATATCTGAACCAAGGAGTAGTTTTTGAAAATCCGTTTGCTGGCCCTTTTTTCTGCTCTATTGCTAAGTGGCTGCGGTTCTACTAATTATGAGCAGCCTATACAAGAACAGCCCTACGATCAGGCAACCACCGCACGGATCCGTCTTTTTGGAAACAACGGTTTGCCCGTCGCAATCAATCCAGGGCAAGACTGCGCTTCGAGTAAAGAACCTCTTTTTGCCTACGGTTATACCGTTGCAGATAAGATCAACTCCACCGTAGGACAACACACCAAACGAAGTGTAGGAATGCCCGCGTCATGGAGAAGCGATCGTCTGAGCTATGGCGAGTCTTACTCCGAGTTTGTTATCCCCGCAGGAAAACCTTCTGTGGTCGTGGTGAAATTGGTCACCGACCAAGCGTTTTGTGTGCCACCTGCCAGAGTATTTGTTCCTGAGGCGGGTAAGGACTATGAGGCGTATCTTGACCGGCATGACGGGAAATGCGGTGGAGTGATTCGACTGCTCTCTGCTTTAGAAACGCCCGGCCTTATCGCAGACGTCCCGTCGAGTAGCTGCGCCAAAAAATAGATGTCCTCCTGAGTTAATGTCGCTCCTCGCCTCAAACTCAGGCGTGCACCCACTGATGGGGCAGCAGTTGATCAATCTCACTGGCACGCTGCGTCGGCAGCCGCGTCAGCACATCTTTGAGATAGGCATACGGATCATGCCCATTCATGCGCGCCGACTGGATCAAGCTCATGATCGCAGCTGCCCGCTTACCGCTGCGTAGTGACCCGGCGAACAACCAGTTCGAGCGTCCAAGCGCCCACGGCCTTATCTGATTTTCGACCGCGTTATTATCGATGGGCACAGCGCCATCCTCGAGATATCGAGTCAGTGCCGTCCAGCGCTTGAGGCTGTAATCCAGCCCTTTGGCGATAGCCGACCCTTCGGGCACAAGGTCGCGCTGGGCCATCATCCAGGTATGCAGTGCGTCGATAAGGGGTGCCGCTTTTTCCTGGCGTATTCGCCAGCGATCTTCGTCGGTCATCTCCCGCGCTTGCCGTTCAATTTCGTACAACCCGCCAATTGAGTGCAGCGCCTGCTCGGCCAGTTGGCTTTTGTTGGTCGCGTGCAGATCGAAAAACTTGCGGCGGGCGTGAGCCATGCAGCCGATTTCGGTGATGCCTTGCTGGAAACTTGCTTTGTAGCCGGCGAAATCGTCGCACACCAGCTTGCCATTCCACTGGCCAAGAAAGTTGCGTGCATATTCGCCCGCACGAATCAACCTGCGACAGTAACTGCGCCGCGAGGGCACGCAGTTGCTCGGGGGACATTTGGTCGAGGTTGGGCGAGGAAGTCATGCCGCGAATTTTGCCAGAGCAGGCCGTTCGCGGCGATAGACCAATGGGCTAATGGCGGGCGTTAAGGCCGTGTGATTGCACCGCCAGCCCCAACGCGTTGCCAAGGTAGGCCAAGTACCAAGGCCTGAAGTTGTTCGGTATCCAGCTCCATCTCGCAGCCTTGTCGAATGCCGGGCCAGTGAAACTTGCCTTGATTGAATCGGCGAGCAGCCAGCCAGACGCCAAACCCGTCATGCACCAGAACTTTCATGTGAGTGGCGCGGCGGTTGGCGAAAAGATAGGCGCAGTGCGGCTTCGCCGCACCAAACACCGCGATCACCCTGGCCAGCGCAGTTTCAGTGCCGGCACGCATGTCCTGGGCTCGGTGGCGAGCCAGATGGCGTCGATGCGAATCATTGGGTAAGTCCACGGACAAATTGGGCGCAGCCTTCAGGATCGGAAGTTGGCCATTTCACCGTGATCGATTGCTCGCCAAGCGGCAGCTCAATGATCGCCGACGCTTCAGCCTGCCGTTTGGGCGTAGCTCTCAATGGGACGAAAGCCGGCAACGCCGCTGGCGGCTGATCCCGGTAAAGCGGTAGCCACTTGCGGATAACGTTGGCGTTGATGCCGTGGCTGATGGCAACGCTAGATAGGGTTGCGCCCGGTTGCAGGCATTCCTGAACAACCTGGGCCTTGAAGGGTTTCGGGTAAGAGCTTCGTTGGCGCATGGAAATCCTGACGTTAAGGGCGATCGCGTCCGCTTAAAAATACGCGGACACCATCGCCCTTAATGCTGGAGTCCGGAAGGTGTGTTGGCTGGACGCTTACAATTAAGCTATCGGCGGTTCTAGTCGATGAAATGCTAAGTTTTGCAAACTGAATCGTTTAGGGCCGCAACGGGCTTGATCACTTTTTCCTTAAGCTCTCGCCGGTCAAATGAATTATGGATGCGGAATAGCTGTGATTTGAGAATGCGCCTTTCGGCGCTTCTTCATTTGCAGTAGCGGCCAAACTTAAGCCCGCCCCCACAAGGATTTGTGTCGTTCACAAATCCCTGTAGGAGCGAGGCTTGCCCGCGAAGAGGCCATCAGATTCAACGCAAGTCTCAGCTCAAACCACCACTGAATTCCACCACCGGCATCGTCCGCTTCATCAACACCTTGCCATCGCGAACCGAATACAGCGGCAATCCCTGACTGCGGATCACCTCGTAGTCGCTGTCCGCCGACAGAATCAGCAAATTCGCCGGCCGTCCGGCCTCCAGCCCATAACGGTCCCCAAGGTTCATGGCCTTGGCACTGTTATCGGTGACCAGGTCCAGCGCACTTTGCAGGTTGCGGTAACCGAGCATGTGGCAGATGTGCAGGCCGGCTTCCAGCACCCGCAGGATATTGCCGTTACCCAGCGGGTACCACGGGTCAACGATCGAGTCCTGGCCGAAACACACGTTCATCCCCGCTTCCAGTAACTCATTCACCCGGGTCACGCCCCGGCGTTTCGGGAAGTTGTCGAAGCGCCCTTGCAAGTGAATGCTTTCGGTGGGGCACGAGACAAAACTGATCCCTGAATGCCCGAGCAGGCGGAAGAGTTTGGCGCAATAGGCGTTGTCATAAGAACCCATGGCCGTGGTGTGGCTGGCGGTCACCCGCGAACCCATGTCGCGGCTGCGGGCTTCTTCGGCCAGCACTTCCAGAAAGCGTGAATGTGGGTCGTCGGTTTCGTCGCAATGCACGTCCACCAGGCAGCCGGTGCGCTCGGCCAGGTCCATCAGATACTTCACCGAGCTGACGCCCTGATCGCGGGTGTATTCAAAGTGCGGAATACCCCCGACTACATCGGCGCCCATGCTGATCGCTTCTTCCATCAGCTCGCGTCCGTTGCGATAGGACTCGATGCCTTCCTGCGGGAACGCGACGATTTGCATGTCGATCAGGTGACGGCTTTCCTCACGCACTTCGAGCATCGCCTTGAGCGCGGTCAGTTGCGGGTCGGTGACGTCGACGTGGGTGCGCACATGCTGGATGCCGTGGGCGGCGAGGGTCTGGATGGTTTTCCTGGCGCGGGTCTTGGTGTCTTCTTCGGTGATGGTCACCTTGCGTTCGCCCCAGCACTCGATCCCTTCGAACAGCGTGCCGCTCATGTTCCAGCGTGGTTCGCCGGCGGTGAGGGTCGCGTCGAGATGAATGTGTGGTTCGACGAAGGGCGGCACCACCAGATTGCCGCCGGCGTCGAGGTCGTCGGGGCCCAGGGTCGGGGCTTCGGTCTGACGGGCGATGGTGCGAATCAGGCCGTTTTCCAGGTGCAACTCATGCAGGCCTTCTTGGTTGCGCAGGCGGGCGTTGATGATGTGCATCAGGCGAATCCTTTTATAGATCTTGTAATGGAGCTTCAGCGGCACGGGCACCCAGTACGCTGGTCAGTAACACATACGTTAGCGCGGCAGCGGCAATCCCTACCAGTGGCGCGATCCAGGGCGAGCTGAATGCGGCGATGGTGCCGACGGCATAGGCGGTTAAACCTGGCCAGTTGAATGCCGGCAGTCGAGCATCGGCCAGACGAGGATATTGACCACGGTAGCGGAAGAAAAAATCCGCCATGATGACCCCGCCTATCGGCGGAATGACCGTGCCCAGCAGGATCAGATAAGGCACCAGCATGTCGTACATGCCCAGCAGCGCGAGCAATGTGCCAATCACCGCGCCGGCCAGGGTCACGGTTTTGCGACGACCGGTGCGCAACAGGTTGCAGCCGGCGACGGCGAAGTTGTAGATGGTGTTGTCCTGGGTGCTCCAGATGTTGAGTAGCAACATGGCCATCGCGGCCATGGCGAAACCTTGCAACAGCAGCACTTCGACCACGTCCGGTTGCTGGTAGACGATGGCCCCGTAGGCGCCGATCAATACCATCAGGCCGTTGCCGATGAAAAAGCCGATCAGGCTCGCCAGCACCGCGACCCGGGCAGACCGGGAGAAGCGCGTCCAGTTGGTCGCCTGGGTGGCGCCGCTGACGAAGGTGCCGAACACCAGGGTTATTGCGGTCGACCAGTCCAGCGTACCTGTCGGGACCACCGCGAGCAGCCCACCGAGCCCACCGACTTTCACCGTGGCGACCCACATCGATAGCATCAACAGCAACATCATTGCCGGCACCGCGATGTACGAGAGAATTTCCAGCCCGCGATAACCGACATACGCGGTTGCGCAAAAGGCCAGGCCGAACAGCACCATCAAGCCCAGAACGGCACCTTCGCTCAATTCGAAATACTTGCCCAGCACCACGGCGGCCGTGGCCGTGCCCCAGGCGTACCAGCCGATCTGGGTGAAACCGAGGATCAAGTCGCTGAGCTTGCTGCCAACCTCACCAAAGCAGAAGCGCCCCATCAACACCGAATTCAGGCCACTTTTGAAGGCGATGTAACCCAGGCCGGCGGCGTAGATCCCCAGCAGCAGATTGCCGACGATAATCACCGTCATCATCTCGCCAAAACTGAACGCCACGCCGAGCTTGCCGCCGGCGAACATGGTGGCCGTGAAGAAGGTGAAACCCAGCAGCACCATGGCCGTGGAGGCGAGGCCCTTGCGGGCATGCATCGGCACTTCGCTGAGGGGGTAATCGTTGCCCGGATCTTTTTGCGTCATGTGGCGTTCCTTGCTGAATGGGGGACGCGGGAGGGGTTGCAGTGGTCGTGCCAAGCGGGGATGGCTTAGTTATGTATAGCCGAGCCGGCGGCATTGACGCGGAGGAAGGCACAAAAGCGGTGCACCTGACAGAGCATAGAACCCATGTGGGAGCGGGCTTGCCCGCGATAGCTGTGGGTCAGTCGGCACATGTAATGACTGTCACTCCGCTATCGCGGGCAAGCCCGCTCCCACAGGGATTCGGTTTAGTCAGGGGAATTGATGCAGGGGCAGGAATCGCAGCAGCGCCGCGACGATGGCTTCCGGCGCATCTTCCTGAACCAGATGCCCGGCATTGGGGATGGGGTGAAACTGCGACCCCGCAATCATCTGATGCAGCGCCCGTCCGCGCTCGATGGGAATCCACTGATCATCCTCGCCCCACAGAATCTGTACCGGGCAACGCACCGTCGGGTACAGCCGTTCGGCCTCACGGGTATAACGCTCATCCATTTGCGCAATCTGCCGATAGAACGCCCCTTGCCCGGGATCGCCCAGCCACGGTTGCACATACGGGTCGAGTTCTTCATCGGGGATGTCGCGCTTGATCGCCCCGCGAATATAGGCCGGCACGATCGCTCGCTGAATGTAATCGGGCAGTCCGCTGAACGCCGCTTCGTGCTGGCGTACATGCTGCACGAACGGCGAACCCCACGGCGTCAGCGCCACGGGATCGATCAGCGTCAGGCTGCGGTAATCCTTGCCGTTCAGCAGGTGCGCGCGCAGCGCGGTGGCGCCGCCGAAGTCGTGAGCCACCACGTCCGGCCGCTCCAGGCCCCAGTGATCGAGCAAGTTCGCCAACAGCTCGTTCTGCACGCCCAACGATACGTCGCCGACGATTTTATCGGATTGCCCATAACCCAGCAGGTCGAAGTAATACACCCGGTGCGTGGCGATGAAGTGGGGAGCGATGCGGTGCCACACGTAAGACGAAAAGGGCGTGCCGTGCACAAACACCAGCGGCGGGCCGTCGCCCCGTACGGCATAGCGAACGGAGTGCCCGTTGAAGCGATAGGTCTGAGCCAGCGGCCAGTCATTCCTCATGGGGATGTCCTCTTGGCGTGTTCGAGCCAAAAAGCATAGGCATAAAAAAACAGCCGATGAAGGCTGTTTTTTGTATCACTGACGAAACGCATCCTCACTGTGGGAGTGAGCCTGCTCCGGGCGGCGTTCCGACGATGGCGTCAGCACACACAGCATCAATGTGACTGAAAGGCCGCTATCGCGAGCAGGCTCGCTCCTACAGGGGGCTTGCGTTGTCTTTTAGAGCGGGTTACTCGCCGTGATAGATGCAGCCGCTGGTGCACGTCTCGTGGATACGGATCGCGCTCAGTTCCGGCAGCAGGGGCTTCAATTCCTTCCAGATAAACTTGGCCAGCACTTCGCTGGTCGGGTTTTCCAGACCGGGAATGTCGTTCAGGTAGTTGTGGTCCAGGCGCTCGTAGAGCGGCTTGAAGATTGCCTTGATTTCCGAGAAGTCGCGGATCCAGCCGGTGTGCGGATCAAGGTCGCCGCTCAAGTGAATCGCGACTTTGAACGAGTGACCGTGCAGGCGCCCGCACTTGTGGCCTTCCGGTACGTGAGGCAGGCGGTGGGCGGATTCGAACGTAAACTCTTTGAAGATTTCCACAGTGATTTTCAGCTCTGTCAGGTGGCGATCGCCGCGGCGATGTGGGCAGGCGGCGAGTTTACCAGAGCGCCGGGCAAAACACTGACTAAAGGGTCAGCAAGCGCTCGCTGAGGCGACCATTGGCGACCAGTTCGAGGAACTCGTCACCGAGGCGACGGCTTTCGTCCATCGTCTTACGCCAGTATTTCTGCCGGCTCGGCGCATCGCCCATGAACCGCTTGAAGTCGTTGCGGTCCGGCAGCTTGCCGTAGGGCAGGCGCGCCAGGTAGTCCTTCGACGGCGCCAGCAGCAGAACATTCTGCAACCGCGCAGGGCAGGCACGGCGCCACGGCAAGGTCTTGTCGAACCAGCCGGGAATCACCCGGTCGGTGAAGTGCGGATACAGCACGATGTCGTTGCCGCTGTAGGGCAGGTCGAGGTGATAGTCGAGCAGGCCGCCATCGCGAAAGGTCCCGGCGCCGGCACCCGGCAGATCACGCACGCCTTCCATCACCATCGGGATCGAGCCCGAAGCGAGCAGGGCCTGGCGCAGGTTGCCGGCATTCAGCGCGACGAAGCGCGATGGGAAATCGTTGAGTGCGTTGACCGGCGGGGCCTGGCGCGGGTCGTGGATGATCAGACGTTCGAAGTGCCGCGACAGTCGCGCCCGACCGCGCAGGTTGTCGGCGATCACCGACGACAAACCCAGCCCGAGGCGGCCGCGATGGTCGTCCGCGAGCAGGCCGTGGCTTTTGACCACCATGATGTTCAGGCGGTAATGGGCATTGTCCAGAATCGACGCATCGCGGCCGTCCAGCAGTTCATCGAGCATGCGCCGGGAGCTCTGGCTGATCTGCGCCATGGTCACGCCCTTGGCGAAATTCTGTTCGGTGTACAGATGACCCAGGCGCCGAATGCCTTCGGCGGCATCCGGCAGGCAGGCGCTGGCGAAGCGCCAGGAGCCCACCGAGGCACCGATCAATGCGCGCTCGCGCGGCGCGGCCGGCAGCCATTCGCCAAACAACGCCAGGTCCAGACCTTGAATCCCCAAGGCTTTCGGCCCACCAGCGGCACCCGGCAGCGTGCCGACATCGGCGGCGCTCAGGCCGTTTTCACGGATGCGCGCCAAGGCACGAGGGCCGGCCTTGAGGGTCAGGGAAGGGAATTTGATGTGGATGGCGGTCATACCGGTCTCGATGTCTGGCAAGCGGGGGGATTATAAACAGGTGTGGGTGATGCAAAACCTTTTGGGTTTGTGCAGTCCGGTGATGTCGCGCTGTCATCACCAATGATGGCAATTCAGTTTCAGTTAAGTTCAGCTCGCTAAGGTGCCCCCCGTACGCAACACATAAAAAACACGGAGACACCCCATGAAAATCCTGACTGCCCTGTTCACCGCATCCATCATCGGCATGACCGTCAGCCTCGCCCACGCTCGTGACTTGGACCCCGATGAAGCCCTGCGGCTGCGCGACGCTGGTACCATTGTGTCTTTCGAGAAGCTCAACGCCACCGCTTTGGCCAAACACCCCGGCTCTACTATCAGCGGAACCGAGCTGGAAGAAGAGTACGGCAAGTACATTTACCAGGTTGAGCTGCGCGACCCACAAGGCATTGAGTGGGATCTGGAATTAGACGCTGTCAGCGGGCAGGTTCTCAAGGATCATCAGGATACGTAATGAAGGTGTTTTCGTTTTCACGCATGGCGCTGGTGCTTCTGGCGTTTTGTTCGGTCGTCATGGCCCGCGACCTGGATCAGGATGAAGCCCTGCGCTTGCGCCAGCAAGGCGTGATCCTGCCGCTGGAGCAGCTGCTGCAAAAGGCGCTGGACCTGTATCCCGGGTCCAAATTGCTGGAGGCCGAGCTTGAAGAAAAACACGACGTCTACATTTATGAAGTCGAGTTGCTGACCGCTGAAGGTGTGGTCCGTGAACTGGACCTCGATGCCGCCACTGGCCAGTTACTGAAAGACAAGGAAGATTGATCGATGCGTTTGCTTCTGGTGGAAGACCACGTGCCGCTGGCCGACGAATTGATGGCCGGCCTCAACCGGCAGGGATATGCCGTCGACTGGCTGGCCGATGGACGTGACGCCGTGTATCAGGGCAGCAGCGAGCCATATGACCTGATCATCCTCGACCTCGGCCTGCCAGGGTTGCCGGGGCTTGAGGTGCTGGCGCAATGGCGGGCCGGTGGTCTGGCGACGCCGGTGCTGATCCTCACGGCGCGTGGTTCCTGGGCCGAACGCATCGAAGGCCTCAAGGCCGGCGCCGACGATTACCTGACCAAACCGTTCCACCCCGAAGAGCTGCACCTGCGGGTTCAGGCGTTGTTGCGCCGCTCCCATGGACACGCCAACCAGCCGACGCTCAAGGCGGCCGGGTTGCATCTGGACGAAGGTCGTCAGTGCGTGACGCGCGACGGCGCTGACATTCAGCTGACCGCTGCTGAATTCCGCCTGCTGCGCTATTTCATGCTGCACCCCGAGCAGATCCTTTCCAAAAGTCACCTCGCCGAACACCTCTACGACGGTGAAACCGAGCGCGACTCCAACGTGCTCGAAGTTCACGTCAACCACCTGCGGCGCAAGCTCGGACGCAGCGTGATCGAAACCCGTCGCGGCCAGGGTTACCTGTTCGGCGGGCAAGCGCAGTGAGGTCGATTCAGCGCCGCTTGAGCCTGGGGCTGATCAGCGTAATGGTGGTTGTCGGCCTGGTGCTGGCGCAAACCAGCCTGTGGTTGTTCGAAATGGGGCTGCAGCGCTACCTCGAAGACGGTTTGCGCAACGACAGTGAAAACCTGTTGGTGGCGCTGGTGCGCGGGCCGCAGGGGCTGCAACTGGATGAGCGGCATCTGTCGCCGGCCTATCAACGGCCGTTTTCCGGGCATTACTTCCGTATCGATTTTGCCGACAAGCACTGGCGCTCCCGCTCGTTGTGGGATCAGGAGTTGCCGCCACTCGACCATCCCGGCCTGCACAGCAACCTGCAACTCGGTCCGGAAGGCCAGCAATTGCTGGTTCTGCGTTCGGATTATCGGCGGCTCGGGCAGTCGATTTCGATCAGCGTGGCGCAGGACTACACGCCGGTACGCGAGAGCTTCCGGCGCATGCAACAGCTCGGTCTGGGTCTCGGACTGGCGGGTTTGCTGCTGATTCTGCTGCTGCAACGGCTCACCGTGCGCCGCGCCTTGCGTCCACTGGAAAAGGCCCGTGAGCAAATCGCCCAGTTGCAGCAGGGCCAGCGCTCGCAACTCGATGATCAGGTGCCGGTGGAACTGGAGCCGCTGGTGGCGCAGATCAACCATTTGCTCGCTCACACCGAAGACAGCCTCAAGCGTTCACGCAATGCCTTGGGCAACCTTGGGCATGCGCTGAAAACGCCATTGGCGGTGCTGCTGAGCGTGGCTTCAAGCGAGAAGCTCGACGCTCATCCCGAGTTGCGCAAGCTCCTCACGGCGCAACTGGAGCAGGTCCAGCAGCGACTCAATCGCGAACTCACTCGCGCCCGGTTGTCCGGCGATGCGCTGCCGGGGGCGTTGTTTGATTGCGATGCCGAATTGCCGGGGTTGTTGGCGACGTTGAACATGATTCACGGCGAACACCTGAACCTGAGCTACCGCGCACCGGCCGGATTGCAGCTGCCGTGGGATCGCGAGGACCTGCTGGAATTGCTGGGCAATCTCCTGGATAACGCCTGCAAATGGGCGGATGCCGAGGTTCGGTTGAGCGTGGTCGAGACGGCTGAAGGGTTTGAGCTGAGCGTGGAAGATGATGGGCCGGGAATTCCCGAGGTGCAGCGCGATCAGGTGCTTGATCGGGGAACACGGCTGGATGAACAGACCGATGGGCATGGGTTGGGGCTGGGGATTGTCCGCGACATCGTCGACACGTGGGGCGGGGTGATGAGGTTGGAGGAAAGCGAATGGGGCGGCCTGAAAGTCGTCATCAAACTCCCCAAACGCTGACAGCGATCTGAAGTTCACTGATCAACCTGTGGGAGCGGGCTTGCCCGCGATGGCGATCTAACAGTCAACACAGATGTTGGATGTTATGGCCCCATCGCGGGCAAGCCCGCTCCCACATTAGTTCATGCGGATACAGAAATCGGGTCAAACGCGAAACTGATCCATCAAACTCTGCTGCTGATTCGCCAGGCTATTCAACGACTGACTCACCCGCGCCGACTCATTCGCCTGTCCCGACAGCGACTCCGTCACATCCCGAATCGTCGCCACGTTGCTGTTGATCTCCTCGGCCACCGCGCTCTGCTCTTCGGCAGCAGAGGCAATCTGCAGGTTCATGTCGCTGATCACCGTCACCGCCTCACCAATCTGGCGTAGTGCGGTTACCGCCTGGCCCACCTGTTCGACGCTGCCTTGCGCCTGCCGATGGCTGTTGTTCATCGATCCGACCACATCCTGCGTACCACTCTGCAACTGCTCGATCACCAGACGGGTTTCTTCAACCGACTCCTGCGTGCGTCGCGCCAGATTGCGCACCTCATCGGCCACCACCGCAAAACCACGTCCGGCCTCACCGGCACGGGCTGCTTCGATCGCGGCGTTGAGGGCCAGCAGGTTGGTCTGCTCGGCGATGGCGCGAATCACTTCCAGGACCGAACCGATTTTCTCGCTGTTGGCCGCCAGGCCTTCGACTTGCACCATCGCCGCGCTCATGTCGGCGGCGAGGTTGTCGATGCTGGTGGTGGTTTGGCCGATCACGGTCAGGCCCCGGCGAGTCGCTTGGTCGGCATCTTTCGCGGCCTGGGCGGCTTGCGCGGCACTGCGGGCGACGTCCTGGGCGGTGGCGCTCATTTCGTGGGACGCGGTGGCGACCTGATCGACCTGACGGTATTGCTGCTCCATGCCGGCGCTGGTCTGCGTGGCGATGGCGGAGGATTGGTCCGCCGTGCTGCGGGCGTCCTGCACTGAGCGTTTCACTTCGGCGATGATCGGTTGCAGTTTATCGAGGAAACGGTTGAACCAGCCGGCCAACTGGCCCAGTTCGTCCTGCTTGTCGTAAGCCAGGCGCCGGGTCAGGTCGCCTTCGCCGCTGGCGATGTCTTTGAGCATGTGCGCCACGCCGAGGATCGGTTTGGTCACGCTGCGCGCCATCAGCCACACCAGCAGCAAACCGATCAACGCGGCCAGCACGCCGAGGCCAAGTTCAACCAGGGTGCCGGACCTGTTGCTGTCATCGAGTTGGTTTTTCAGGGCTTCGGCCGGGCCGACCAGGACCTTTTCCGGCACGTCGAGCAACACACCCCAGGATTTTCCGCCGGGAATCGGCTGGAACGGCGACAGCACTTTCAGTTGCTGATTGCTGTGCAGGCTTTCGGTCTTGCTGCTGGTCGCGAGCATGCGAATCAGCTCGGCACCGTTGGTTTTGTCGACGGCGTCGAGGCGCTGGCTGAGTTTGCTGGCGTCTCGGCTGTAACCGGCGAGCAAGCCGACCGGGCTGATGATGCTGACGCCGGTCTGGCCGTCATAGAGCTTTTTGCTCGCGCCCTGACTCATGGCCTGCAGGCTGTTGAGGTTGATGTCCACCGACAGCGAGGCGATGACTTTGCCGTTGACCATCAGCGGGAAGACGATGCTGGTCATCAGCACGTTCTGGCCGTCGATCACATAGAAGTACGGTTCGATCACGCACGGTTTGAGCGTGGTGCGTGGGCAGGTGAACCAGGCGTTGGCCGGCTCGCCGCTGGGGCCGGCACTGGTGTCGGCCATGTCGCTTTCCGGCAGCGCCATCGACGTCACTTTACCTGGCGTCGGTTGCGACCAGTACAGGGCAAAGCGGCCCTTGTCATTGCTGCCGAGCTCAGCTTGGCCGGCGAACAGATCGTCCTTGCCGTCCAGTGCGTTGGCTTCGAACACCAGGGACAGACCAAGCAACTCCGGGTTGGCTTGCAGCGCCGACTTGACCTGACGGGTCAGGTCCTCACGCAGGTCGAAGGCATCCAGAAAACGCTTTTCCGCCTGATCGCGGAGGAACAGCACCTGACGCGAAAAGCCGTGGCCGTATTGATAGGCGTCCATGAACTGCTGACGAATCACCAGTGCCTGGTTTTCACCCTGGGATTCGATCCGGGCCTGAGCGGCTTCGGTGAGCATCTCCATGCTCGAGGCTTTCACCATCTCGGAGCTGTGCTCCATGCGATACAGCGAAAGGCCCACCAGCAGGGTCACGATGCCGGCCAGGCACAGCCCGGCCAGCAGGGTGATTTTCCATTGGATGGAAAGTTGTCTGAGCGACATGGAGAGACGTCCTTATTCGATATTTATCTGAGACTTTGCACTGTAACGGCTGCGAATTGGCTTTCTTTATGGCAGTTCCTGAATGATGAAGCTCCGTTGGTCGGCTACCTTTGTGGCGAGGGAGCTTGCTCCCGCTGGGGTGCGAAGCGCCCCCAAGTACTGAGATGGCGGAGGCTGAATTTGCGACTGCTGCGCAGTCGAACGGGAGCAAGCTCCCTCGCCACAGGAATTTCGTGGCTCATTACATACAGGCCAGGCCCATCCGCTTTGACACCGGGCCGACTCTGCGGCACAGTGCGCGCCCTCTAATAAAACCCATTCTCCAATCCGCTGGCGGCTCTTCGCAGACTGCCGGCTGAGCTCATTTCGCTTGCCCTGAGGTAACGATGATTAATGCTGTAATTGCCGCGGTCGGCGTCATGCTGGTCCTCAGCCTGTCCCGCGTGCACGTAGTGATCGCGCTGATTGTCGGCGCCCTGGTCGGTGGCTTGACCGGTGGCCTGGGCATCGACGCCACCCTGAAAGCCTTTAATAGCGGCCTCGGTGGCGGGGCGACGGTCGCGTTGTCTTACGCCTTGCTCGGCGCGTTCGCCGTGGCGATTGCCAAGTCCGGCCTGGCCCATGCCCTGGCGGACAAAGCCCTGATGATGGTTGATCGCCAACACGCCAGCGGTGGCCGTCAGGTCAAGTGGCTGCTGATCGGTTTGCTGTGGGTGGTGGCCATCGCTTCGCAGAACATACTGCCGATACATATCGCCTTTATTCCGCTGCTGGTGCCGCCGCTTTTATATGTGCTGACCAAACTGCAACTGGATCGGCGCTTGATCGCCTGCGTCATGACCTTCGGCCTGATCACGCCGTACATGTTCCTGCCGGTGGGCTTCGGCAACATTTTCTTGAATGAGATCCTGCTGGCCAACGTTGCCCGCAGCGGCGTCGACATCAGCGGTATCAACGTGACCCATGCCATGGGCATTCCGGCACTGGGCATGGTCGTTGGCCTCGCGGCAGCGTTCATCAGCTATCGCAAGAAGCGCGTCTACGACCTGGAAAAGATCGAGAAGGTCGAGCAGGTCGCGGTGGAGTACAACCCGCTCAGCCTGATGGTCGCCGGCGTGGCCATCGCGGCGGCGTTCATCATTCAGCTGCTGCTGGACTCGATGATCATTGGCGCGCTGGCGGGTTTCCTGATCTTCTCGGTGTCGGGCATTGTGAAATGGCGCGACACCGACGACTTGTTCACCGAAGGCATGAAGATGATGGCGATGATCGGCTTCATCATGATCGCTGCTTCGGGTTTTGCCGAAGTGATGAAAGCCACCGGCGAGGTGCAAACGCTGGTTGAAGCGTCGGCGTCGTGGATCGGTCACAGCAAAGGCATCGGTGCGCTGCTGATGTTGCTGGTCGGCCTGCTGGTGACCATGGGCATCGGCTCGTCGTTTTCCACCGTGCCGATTCTGGCGGCGATTTTCGTACCGTTGTGCGTGCAACTGGGGTTCAGCCCGATCGCGATCGTGTGCATCGTCGGCACGGCGGGCGCCCTGGGCGACGCGGGTTCGCCAGCCTCGGACTCGACGCTGGGCCCGACCTCCGGCCTGAATATCGACGGCCAGCATCACCACATCTGGGACACCGTGGTCCCGACCTTCCTGCACTACAACCTGCCGCTGCTGGCGTTCGGCTGGGTGGCCGCGATGGTCCTGTAAAAACACCTATCCCCTGTGGGAGAGAGCCTTTGTGGCGAGGGAGCTTGCTCCCGCTCGGCTGCGAAGCAGTCGCAAAGCTTTTGGGGTCGCTTCGCAACCCAGCGGGAGCAAGCTCCCTCGCCACAAAAGTTCTCTTCCACAGGGAGATTGCAATGCTCCCCCCGGATTCAACTTTTGGTCCGGCGTGCCGTTAAAGCCTTTAACCACGCCAACAAAATCAAAAGAGTGAACCGTCATGCGCATGAGCCTGAAGGCTAAAGTCCTGTCCCTTGCCGTCCTCCCGGTGTTGCTCTTTGCGCTGGTCATCAGCCTGACCACGCTGTTCATTCTGCAGGAGCAGGCCCGCAAGGAGGTCGAGGAAACCCGCCAGCGCCTGCTCAGCGATGCCAAGGCCACCCTGCAAAGTTACGTCGCCGTGGCCATGACCACGATCAAACCGCTCTACGAGGCGGCCGCCCCTGGCGATGACGCGGCGCGGGCGCAGGTGATCAAGCTGCTGTCGAGCATCACCTACGGCAAGGACGGCTACTTCTTCGGCTACGACTCCAACACCGTGCGCCTGTTCAAGGCCAACAGCCCTGACGGCGTGGGTCAGAGCTTCAAGGACAACCGCGACCCGAACGGCGTCTACGTCAACCGCGACCTGGTGAAAGTCGCCAAAGACGGCACCCACTACCTGCAATACAGCTCGACACTGCCCGGCAATACCCAAGTGCTGGTGCCAAAACTGGGCTACACCGAATACCTGTCGAAGTGGGACATGGCGGTCGGTACGTCGGTGAACCTCGACGGTATCGAAGCGCAAGTCGCGCTGGTCGAGGCCAAGGTGCAGGAGCGGATGGAAGGCGTGGTGCTGACCATTGCCGGTCTCGCGGCGGTGATGTTGCTGGTGATTGCGGCGGTCGGGCTGCTCCTGGCCAATACCATTTTGCGTCCGCTGAACCTGATGAAAGCCAACCTCGATGACATCGCGGCGGGCGAGGGCGACCTGACCCGTCGCCTGACCATCACCAGCCAGGACGAACTCGGCGAACTGGCCGGCTCGTTCAACCGCTTCGTCGATAAGATCCACAGCCTGGTGCGCCAGATCACCGAAATGACTTCGCAATTGACCGGCCTGGTGAATCAGGTTTCCGATCAGGCCCAGCGCTCGGATCAAGCCATGGAACGTCAGCGTCACGAGACCGATCAGGTCGCCACGGCGATCAACGAAATGTCGGCAGCCGCTCAGGAAGTGGCGAAAAGCGCGCAAAACGCGGCGGTCGCTGCCCAGCAAACCGACGAAGAAGGCCAGGCCGCCAAGCGTGTGGTGGCTGGCAGCATCGTGAAAATTCATGCATTGGTGGACGACATTCGCAGCAGCGGCGTGTCCCTCGACAGCCTGCAAAAAGACGTGTCGTCGATTGTCAGCGTGCTGGGGGTGATTCGTTCGATTGCCGAACAGACCAACCTGTTGGCCCTGAACGCCGCGATTGAAGCCGCGCGCGCCGGTGAAGCGGGTCGCGGTTTTGCGGTGGTGGCTGACGAAGTGCGGGCGCTGGCCAGTCGCACGCAGATCAGCACCCAGGAAATCCAGGGCATGATCGACCGCTTGCAGGCCGGAACCCAGTCGGCGGTGGAAGCGATGCGTCGTTCCAGCGAGGCGGGCGATGGCACGTCGGCCCAGGCCAATGAAGCGGGTGCATCGCTGGACACCATGGCGCAACTGATCGGCACCATCAACTCGATGAACGCGCAAATCGCCAGCGCGGCGGAAGAGCAGACTGCCGTGGCCGAAGAGATCAACCGCAGCGTGCATCAAATCGCTGTGGCGGTGGACAACGTTGCTGACGAAACCCAGCTCGGCGCGCAAACCTCACGCAGCCTCGCCGACCTTGGTCAGCGCCTGGGTAAACTGGTTGGACAGTTCCGAATCTGACAGGCTGGCAAAGATCCTGTGGGAGCGGGCTTGCCCGCGATGAGGCCGGCACATTCGACATGATGCCAACTGACCTGACGCTATCGCGGGCAAGCCCGCTCCCACAGGGTTATGTGTTGTCAGGGCCGGTCCCAGTAGGGCACCGCACCAAAGCATTCCACAAAGAAATCAATCACCGTCCGAACCTTCACCGACAACCGTCGGCTGCCCGGCCACAGCACCGCAATCTGTTGCGGCTCAAGGCTGTTGGACACCTGATACGCCCCCAGCACCGGCACCAGCGTGCCGTTGCACACCGCCTCCCCAATCAGCCACGAAGGAAACATCACCAGCCCCAGGCCTTGTTCGGCGGCTTGAGTCAGCGTGTCGGCGTGGTTGCCGGTGATCGGCCCTTTGACTGAGTAGGGCGTCCAGTCCTGCGGGTCCTTGCGGAAAAACCAGCGCTGCTGACCGGTCACGCCCTTGTAAGCCAGGCATTGATGCGCCGCCAGCTCTTCGGGATGTTGCGGCGTGCCGTGGCGCTTGAGGTAGGCCGGGCTGGCGGCGACTTGAAAGCGATGGGGCGCCAGAATCCGCGCCTGCATGCTCGAATCGTGCAGCGGGCCGATGCGAAACAGTAAGTCGGCCCCTTCCTGCAACGGGTCGACGTAGCTGTCGGTTTGCTGGATATCCAGTTGCAGTTTCGGATAGCGCTCGCACAGCTGCCCAAGCCACGGCGTCAGATGGCGTTGCCCGAAGACCACGGGCGCGTTGATTCGCACCAGCCCGCTAGGGTCGCTTTGCTGTTCCTGCAAGGCCTGCTCGGCTTCCTCCAGCTGCACCAGCACCAACCGCGCGTGATGGCCGAGCATGCGTCCCGCTTCGGTGGGCGTGACGGCGCGCGTGTGGCGGTAGAGCAATTGCTGGTTCAGCGCCTGTTCCATCAACTGGATTTGGCGGGAAATCGAAGAGGGCGCCAGGCCCTCGCGGCGGGCGACTTCGGAAAAACTGCCATGGTCGAGCACCGCGACAAACAGCCGAAGTGCCTTGAATCCCAGCTCGTTGAGGCCGTGCATGATCCATCCTGCTGTGCGGGTTGCGCAAAAGTGTTGTCCGGATGCTCCCATTTATCGCAAAGGATCGCCAGCCGATAATGCGCGCCATCCGGCGGGTTAATGCCTGTCGCTGAATCAATAGAACACCGCAATTCCCTGTGGGAGCCGGGCTTGCCCGCGATGGCGGCCCATCAGGCGCCACAATGTTGACTGGTAGACCGTCATCGCGGGCAAGCCCGGCTCCCACAGGAATCTGCGCCTTATCTGATAATCGGCAGGTTTTCCTATGCAATCTTCTTCAATCGACATCGCTGCAGCGCCGGCGACCAAACCAGGGCTGCGCCTCTTGCTGCTGCCACTGGTGATTCTCGCCGGCATGGGTCTTTCCGTGGAGGCCGGTCTGCTCGGGCCGCTCGGGGTTCAGGTCGGGCACTTATGGGCGACCTTGAGCATCTTCGGCGTCGGCTCGGCGATTCTGTTTTTATTGCTGTTGTTCAGCGGCAAGCAACAAGGTCCGGCGTTGAACACTTTGCCGCGCTGGCAATTGATCGGCGGATTCCTGGGGCCGATCTACGTGGTGGTGCTGACCCTGGCCACGCCGCACATCGGGATCGCGATGACGATGATCGCGATCCTCTCCGGGCAGGTCGGCAAAAGCGTGCTGATCGACCACTTCGGCTGGTTCGGCGCCACCCGCAAAAAGGTCAACGGTGAGCGTTGGCTGGCGTTGCTGCTGATTGTCGCGGCACTTGTTCTGATTGCTCGGGGTTGATGATGAATCTGATTATTTTGTTGGCCGTGGTGGTGGCCGCCGGCGCGGTGTTGAGTGTCCAGGCGGCGATCAATGGGCGTCTGGGGGAAACCGTCGGCGTGTTGCGCAGCAGTTTGCTGACCTTCGCGGTGGGTGCAGTGGTTACCGGGTTGTTGATCCTGTTTTTCGAACCGGCCCATGCCGTGAGCCTGCTGGATGTGCCGAAATGGCAACTCAGCGGCGCCTTGTTCGGCGTGGTCTACATGATAGTCATGGTCGGCGCAGTGCCGCGGGTCGGCACTGCGGTGGCGACCGTGGCCGTGATCGTCGGGCAACTGGGCATGGGAATGTTGATCGACAACTTCGGCTGGCTGGGTAACCCGGCGATCGAGTTGTCGAGCAGCCGGATGCTGGCGATGATGTGCCTGGCGCTGGCGCTGCTGTTTATGTATCGCAGCAGCACACGGAGCGAGTAACCCCGAGCCATTTTGTAGCTCCTACACTGATGACTGAGGTGCGCATTAGCCGCCCGCGACGACCACACCCATGGAGTCAGACTCATGATCGACAGTGAAAGTAAATGCGACTGCCCCAAATGCTCCTGCAAACTCGGCGAACACCCGATAGCGCGTCACGGCAAACACTATTGCTGTGAAGCGTGCGCCAAGCACCACGAACATGGCGAGGAGTGTGCGAGCAAGGGCTGCAAGTGCGCCCACGCCAAATAGCTCATCAACATAAAGTGGAGCCACTCGGGCTCCACATTTTAATGTCTGGTCCCCCCTTGAATCCTCAGCCCGCCGGCCGCCATGTCACGTTTTCGATGCCGAATTTCTCCGCCAGCGGCTTGCTGGTTTTTTGCACCTTCTCTCGGCCAAAGCGAGGGATTCGTCCGACCCCCGCATCACAACTGGCCCAGTGCCAAGCCTCCGCGTTGTCCATTTTGTCCAGGCGGATAATGAAAGACTTTGGCGCGCCATGAAGGGTGTATTCAATGACGAAAAGTTTTGCGTTGTTCATAAAGCCCGTATTCCTCCCTGTGGTAATACAAGGATCGTCGGGGTTACGGAAAATTCATTCCGATTGTCAGACGGCTGCCGTCAGTGGCGACAAGGCCTGCGCGCCGTTACCATGCAATACCTGAAAACCCCACTGATCATTGCCCATGGCCCTCGCCGCCCCTCCCGACCTGAGTGACACCGATGTGCCCGTGCAACCACTGGCGCGTACGTACCCGCGCGGCATGTACGTCGAGCCGCACGAACATGTCTGGGGCCAATTACTGTACGCAATGAGCGGTGTCATGTGGGTCGAAACGCCCCATGAGGCGCTGGTGGTGCCGCCGCAACGGGCGGTCTGGCTGCCGCCGGGCGTGCCGCACGGCATTCGTGTGGTCTCGGACCTGCAGATGCGCAACATCTACCTGCGGCCCTCATTGGCGGCCACGCTGGATGACAGTGTTCAGGTGATCGAAGTCGGCGGGCTGCTGCGTGAGCTGATCGTCGGGCTGGTGGAGCAGGGCGACGATGGCGCGCCCGAGTATTACGACGCGCTGGTCGGCCTGGCTTTGTTGGAGCTTAGGCGCGCCCGGCGTTCGCTGTTGAAAATCCCGTTGCCGGATGATTCCGACCGGCGCCTGATGAACCTGTGTCAGGCGGTCATGGCCGCGCCCTCGCTGGACATTCCCTTCGAGCAGCACGCGGAAAACGCCGGTGCCAGCGTGCGCACCCTGGCGCGGCTATTCAAGGACGGCTTGGGCATGGGCTTCGCCGAATGGCGGCGCCAGGTGCAACTGGCGACCGCGGCGGCGGAGTTGATTCAGGGTGTGCCAGTCAGCACGATTGCCCGGGAACTGGGCTATTCGCCGAGCAGCTTCAGCGACATGTTCCGCCGGGAACTGGGTGTCGCGCCTTCGCAGTTTGCGACGAGCCAACGCCCTGTCTAGCCATCACGAAACCTTGTAGCAGCCGGCGAAGCCTGCGTTCGGCTGCGAAGCAGTCGTCAAACCTGCTTGCACGGTATTCCTGATGGACCGCGTTGTCTGATTTCACGACTGCTGCGCAGCCGAACGCAGGCTTCGCCAGCTGCTACAAGGTTGTGTTGCATCTGGCATTAGCGCCTTGGCCGATATTCAGAAGCACTTGGCCGATGCCCGCCGTCACCTCGCTCTAGACTTTGGGCATACCTTAATTGCCCACGGAGTCTGCCATGAGCTACCTCATCTCGCTGGTCATCGGTCTGGGCGTCGGATTGCTCTACGGCGCACTGGATTTTCGTTCTCCCGCCCCACCGGCCATTGCCCTGGTGGGCCTGCTGGGCATGCTCGCTGGCGAAAAGTTATGGCCCATGGGTCGGCAACTGGTAGCCGGCTGGGTCTCCTGAAACCCCTTCCTTGATGCGATGGAAACTCCCATGAAAGCACTGCAATTCGACAAGACCGGCGACCTCTCGGGCTTGCGCTATGTCGATGTTCCGACCCCCGTTCCCGGCGCCGATGAAGTGCTGGTCCAGATCAAGGCGGCCGGCCTTAACCCCAGCGACGTGAAGAACGTGCTGGGGCGTTTTCCCTACACCACCTTGCCGCGGATTCCCGGTCGGGATTTCGCCGGTGTGGTGGTTGAAGGACCGCAAGCGTTGATCGGTCAGGAAGTCTGGGGCACCGGCCGTGAATTGGGTTTCTTTGCCGACGGCTCCCATGCGCAATTCGTCAAACTGCCGGCCAATGGCGTGGCGCTCAAACCCACCCATCTGAGTTTCGCCCAGGCCGCCAGCCTCGGCGTGCCATACACCACGGCGTGGGATGCATTGGAGCGCAGTCTGGTGACGGCCGGAACGCGGCTGTTGGTGATCGGCGGCGGGGCGGTCGGCAGTGCCGCGTTGGCGTTGGCCAAAGTGCGTGGCGCTCAAGTACTGGCGGCGGCGCGGCGGCCCGAGCAGGTCAAGGATTTGCAGGCACAGGGTTATCAGACGCTGCAACTGGATAAACCGGAAGACCTGGGTCCACAGGTGAATGCCGTGTATGCCGGCGGCGCCGACGTGATCTTCGACACCACCGGTTTCTGGCTACCGGCCTCGGTTCCGGCGCTGGCGACGTTCGGTCGCATCGCGATCATCGCTGCACCGGTAGACGGCATGGTGCAATTGCCAGCGCTGGCGTTGTATCGCAAGGGTGGCTCGGTGGTGGGGATCAATTCGTTGTTGTATGGCGTCCAGGCTTGCGCGGCGATGCTTGATCAGTTCGGCAAGTTCTTTGATCAGGGGTTGTTGCCGTTGCCGGAAGGGTTGTTTGAATCGCCGTTGGCGGAGGGGTTGGAGCGGTACGCGGAGGTGAATCAGGGGGCTGGCGACAAGGTGGTTTTGTTGCCATAACCGATATTGATGTTGGATGTTCTGGCCCTATCGCGAGCAGGCTCGCTCCCACAGGTTCTGGGCAAACCCTGTGTGCGAGCCTGCTCGCGAAGGCGTCCTCAAGCCGAACTCAAACCTCGGGAACACCGTTCTCCCACGTCGACCAGTTGTTCAAAATTTCCTGCACCAATGGATTCCCCGTCCGGTACAGGTTCTCCAGCGCCGGCACAAACCCGCCCTGATCCGCATACTTGAGCAGGTTATCCACTTCGCTCTGGCCCGGTGCCGGTCGATCAAAATCGGAGCCCGCACGCACCACCGCCAGGCGTTGCACATCCACCAACCCTTCATGACTCGCCCGCAGCAGCGCTTCGTAGGTCGAGTTGTCTTCCTGTTGCGTCGTGCAGTACTCGCCTTTGTCGTCGGTCAGCAGTTGGGTCCAGACCTCAGCACGCTCACTCAAACGCGTCCCGGAAAACCAGGTGTTGCCCGCCAGCGTGTCGCACCGGGTTACCACCGGCGGCTGATTGGCCGGGGCCGATGGATATTTCTTGCGCCACGCTGCCGATTCCTTGCTCTCGCTCAGTTCGACGTTGCGAGTCAGGGCAAACGCCTTCGCCTGCAACTTCGCATTGAGCTCGAAAACTTCGGTCTTGTAGTCCAGTGGCGGTTTTTCGTTCGGGCCTTTGGTGTTGATGCCGATGTAACCGGTCGGCCAGTCTTTCGGCGCGTCCCGGGAATCCAGTTCCCACTGGGTGCCGAACTCCACCAGGTAATGCGCCCAGGCGGCGGTGCCGATGGTCCCGTGTTTCGGGCTGATGCCGGCGATCCCGGCGATCAGGAAATAGCTTTTACGCAGGTCGAATTTTGGCGACAGGGCCAGGGCCAGTGTCGAAGCGGCGGCGTTGGTCTGGCCCATGCCGGTAACCATCAGGCACACCTGCTGCGCATTGCAGCGAATGGTCGGGTACTCGGCGGAGAGGCCCGGCACTCGAACTTCCTGCTTCAATTCGAGGCGATCGATCCAGTTTTGCGCCTCGGGGGCGAACATGGTGATCAGCATCACTTTTGGCTGGATCGGCGCTTCACTCGCCCAGGCCGTGGAAGAGAGCAGGGCGAAACAGGTCAGGGAAATACGCATCAATGCATTCATAAAACCTCCAGGTTCAAACACGCGTTAAAACTGATAACCGATGCCGGCGTAGTAACCCCAGCCATTGGAGCGAGCGCGGAAGTTGCCGTCGCCGAAATTCAACTCGCTGCCATCCTCCCAGTTGCCACCGTTGTGGAAGTAACGGCCGACCAGGGTGAAACGCAAGTGGGTGAACGAGTACAGCAACACGTTGGTGGCGACGGTTGCGTTGGCGGTGCGGGCCGGGTTGTCCTTGTGCAGGTCCGAGCCGAAATCGAAGTTGGTGAAGCCGATGTACGTCAGCGACGCGCCGTTGCTGAAGCTGCTGATGGGCACGATGTATTTGAGCTGCGCCCGGTATCCGTCCCACGAGTACTCGTTGCTGGCGCCATAGTTTTCCCACTGATAACGCCCATAGAAGTTCGCCGACAAGTTGACTCGCGAGTGGGTGTCGATGTCGGTGCCCAGGCCGCTGTACAGCGTATTGGCGCGGTTGGCGCTGTTGCTGCCGTGGTCGTAGATCCAGTCGAACGCCACGTACCATTCTTTGAACGGCCCGATGGCCAGGCGGCGTCCAGCGAGGTAGTCGATGGAGATCCGTGGTTCGTGCTCCATGAACACCGGCGAGCCGTGGTCCCACACGCCTTTGTCATGACTGTTGCCGATGTCGAAGATCTTCGGGATGTCGATGTAGCCGTACAACTCGAACGGCCCCTTGCGCCCGAAGTACTCGTATTCCAGGTAAATATCGTCGGCCGGTAGCGGGCCGAAACTGATGTCTTTGCTGCCAATGACGGTCAGGTCCTGGTTGAACCAGTCCGACAGGTACACACCTTTTTTCGGCGGGCTGGCTTCGGGGCTGAGGGTTTCGCCCTGGGCGGATTCTTCGGCGGGGGCGGGTTGCGCCAAAACGGTGCTGCTGAGTAGTCCTGTAACGCTGGCCAGCAGCAAGGAAACAGCAACAGTGCGCGAGCAAGTCACGCGGCTGGACGTGCGGTGCATTAAAAGTCCCTTTTCGTGCGGATCAAAAGCCCGGTTCTTCGGGCTTGCGCGGTTATGTCGTGAAAACGTCGGTATTGGCGACTCGCAAACGTTTGCACAAGGGGTGCCAATTATTTCAATTCCATGAAAAATCGACGAAATAAGGGTTTTTATTGTCGTTTCGGTCAAAAAGTTGGGCTAACGCTTGATCGTTCCCACGCTCTGCGTGGGAATGCAGCCCGGGACGCTCCGCGTCCTATCCAAAGCCGAACGCAGAGCGTCCGTTGAGGCATTCCCACGCGGAGCATGGGAACGATCGGTTGCGTGGTTGTTGTAGACTCCACCCCATTGTCTTCACGAGGTTATTCCCCCATGAGCGAGCCGATTCGTCTGACCCAATACAGCCACGGCGCAGGGTGTGGCTGCAAGATTTCGCCCCAGGTGCTGGAGGTGATTCTGGCCGGCAGCGGTGCGCAGAACCTCGACCCCAAACTCTGGGTCGGCAACGCCTCGCGCGATGACGCGGCGGTGTACGCGATCGACGAAGAACGCGGCGTGGTCTCGACCACCGACTTCTTTATGCCAATCGTCGACGACCCGTTCGATTTCGGCCGCATCGCCGCCACCAATGCGATCAGCGATATCTACGCCATGGGTGGTGATCCGTTGATGGCGATTGCGATCCTCGGCTGGCCGGTGAACGTGCTTGCCCCGGAGATTGCCCGGGAAGTGATTCGCGGCGGCCGTTCGGTGTGTGACGAGGCGGGCATTCCGTTGGCCGGTGGGCATTCCATCGACGCGCCGGAGCCGATCTTCGGCCTGGCGGTGACCGGGCTGGTGGAAAAACGCCACATGAAGCGCAACGACACCGCCACCGCCGGTTGCCTGCTTTACCTGACCAAACCGCTGGGCATCGGCATCCTCACCACCGCCGAGAAGAAGGGCAAGTTGCGCACGGCCGACATCGGCCTGGCCCGCGACTGGATGTGCACGCTGAACAAACCCGGCAGCCGCTTCGGCAAGCTCGACGGCGTGACGGCGATGACCGACGTCACCGGTTTCGGCTTGCTGGGGCACCTGGTGGAAATGGCCGATGGCAGCAACGTGACCGCGCGGATCGAATACAACCGTGTCCCGCGTCTGCCGGGTGTCGAGTACTACCTCGATCAGGGCTGCGTGCCGGGCGGCACCTTGCGCAATTTCGACAGCTACGCCAGCAAGGTCGGGCGCGTGCAGGAACTGCATAAACGGGTGCTGTGTGATCCACAGACCAGCGGCGGCCTGCTGGTTGCGGTCACGCCTGAAGGCAACGAGCAGTTCCTCAAAGTGGCTGCCGAACTGGGCCTGGTCCTTGAGCCGATCGGTGAACTTGTCGAGCGACAGACCAACGCGGTCGAGGTGTTTTGATGTCAATCGACTTCACCGATTACCGCGACATCTTTCTCAACGACCGGCCGATGATGGATGCCCGCGCGCCGGTCGAATTCCACAAAGGGGCTTTCCCCGGTGTGGTCAATCTGCCGCTGATGAATGACCACGAGCGGCAACGGATCGGCACCTGCTACAAGCAGCACGGCCAGCAAGCGGCGATTACGCTGGGGCATCAATTGGTGTCCGGCGAGATCAAGGCCGAACGCATCCAGGCCTGGGCCGATTTTGCCCGGGCGCATCCTGATGGTTATTTGTATTGTTTTCGCGGCGGCTTGCGTTCACAGATCGTCCAGCAGTGGCTCAAGGACGAGGCCGGCATTGACTACCCGCGCGTCGGTGGCGGCTATAAGGCGATGCGCAGCTTCTTGCTGGACACGGTCGATCAGGCCGTTGCCCAGTGCGATTTCGTGTTGTTGGGCGGCATGACCGGCACCGGCAAGACCGAGGTGCTCACGCAACTGCGCAACGGGCTGGACCTCGAAGGTCACGCCAATCATCGCGGTTCCAGCTTCGGCAAACGCGCCACTGGCCAACCTTCCAATATCGACTTTGAAAACCGCCTGGCGGTGGACGTGCTGAAGAAGCGCGCCCATGGCATCGAGCAGTTTGTACTGGAAGACGAGAGCCGCGCGATCGGCAGTTGCGCGTTGCCGTTGCCGCTCTTTCAGGGCATGCAAGAGTTCCCGATGGTCTGGCTGGAAGACAGCCTGGAAGGGCGGGTCGAAAGGATCTTGCGCGATTACGTCGTGGACTTGTGTGCCGAGTTCATCAGCGTGCATGGCGATGAGGGTTTTGCGCTGTTTTCCGAGCGTTTGCTGGAGAGCTTGAACAACGTACAGAAACGTCTGGGCGGTGAACGGCACCGGCGGATGTTGATCCTGATGGAGGATGCGCTGGCGGAGCAGGCGAACAGCGGGGCGGTGGATTTGCATCGGGGCTGGATCGAAGGGTTGCTGCGTGAGTATTACGATCCGATGTATGCGTTTCAGCGGGAGAAGAAGGGTTCGCGGATTGAGTTTGCGGGGGAGAAGGGTGCGGTTCTTGAATACCTGCGTGAGCGGCAGATCAGCCGGCAGTAATGTGTTGGTGTTGCCGACCCCATCGCGGGCAAGCCCGCTCCCACAGGGATCTGTGGTAAACACAAAACCCTGTGGGAGCGGGCTTGAACTGGCCTAATAATTCCGGACACCTCTTAAGGGCGATATGATTTCGCCAATTTGGAGGTTCCATGAACGAAAGAAAGGTCTATTCCCGCGAATTCAAGCATCGTGCAGCCAGCATGGTAATTGACGATAATTGCCCCGTTCCAGATGTCTGCGCGTCTTTAGGTATTGGACCTACCGCCCTGCGGCGGTGGGTCGAGCAGGTTCGCAAGGAGCGCAAAGGGCAACCCGTTCAGGGCACCAAGGCAATTACTGAGGATCAGCGCCAGATTCAGGAATTGAAAGCCAAGATCAAACGCCTGGAACTGGAAGCCGAAATCTTAAAAAAGGCTACCGCTCTCTTGATGTCGGACCCCGATCGTTTTCGATGATCGCGGAGCTAAGAGAGTCATTTCCGACCGCCACCCTGTGTCGCGTTTTCGATGTGAAGCGCAGCAGCTTTTATGAATGGATGCAGCGGCGCGCCAAGCCAAAGATCAGACGCGAAGAACTCAAAGAGAAAGTGGTCGAGTTGCACAGCGAAAGTCGGGAAGCCCTGGGCTCCAGAGCGATCAGCAAAAACCTGAAGGCACTAGATATATCTGCCGGAAGAAGCCTTGTTAGAGCATTGATGAGAGAGGCCAACATTGTCAGTAAACAACGCCAGCCGCACCTATTCAGATCCAAAGGGGTTGAAGCGTTCGTCGCACCCAATTTGCTCAAGCGCAATTTCAAACCGACCGCAGTCAATCAGGTCTGGTGTGGCGATGTTACAAGCCTGATGGTGGGTAAACGTTGGGTTCATCTGGCCATCGTGATCGACTTGTATGCACGCCGGGTCATCGGTTGGGCATTCTCTCTGGTCAACGACGCGAACCTGGTCAGCAAGGCGCTACGGATGGCGACAGAGCTTCGTAAATGCCCGTCAGGAGTAATGTTCCATTCGGATCAGGGTTGTCAGTACACCAGTCGCAAGTTTCAAGAAGAGCTGAGACGCCATGACATTTTGCAAAGCATGAGTCGTCGCGGGCAGTGCTGGGACAATGCGCCGACAGAACGCTTTTTCGGCACGCTAAAGTCAGAATGGGTCCCTCGTAACGGCTACAGCACGGTCAAGGAAGCCGAAACTGATATGACGCGTTTCTTCATGTACTACAACCGCACCAGGCTCCACAGCTACAACAACTACCTGTCGCCACTAGCTATGGAGCAAAAAGCGGCATAAGCACCGTAACCGGTGTCCGGATTTACTTGACCAGTTCAGCTTGCCCGCGATGGGGCCCTGATTGGCACTATAAACTCTGATGCCTGGAAGATATCCGACAGCTTACGTCGGACAAGTCTCCCGCCCATTATCCAACCCTTGCTTGTAACTGTGGCTCACCAGACTCGCCTTGCCGTTATGCCAGGTCAGCGTGAGCACAAACAGCGAGTCGTAATCGCTGGACTCCCAGTCTTCGGTGATCTTCTGTTTCTTGCCAACCGCATCTCCCGCGACCTTGTTGATCAGCTCAGGCAGGTAACCGTGGGACCAGGCCGTGTAGATGACCGAGTTGTGATACTTGTCGTGGAGCAATTCGTCCGCGAGGTCGCTGGTGTCGTTGGCCGAAAAGTTGATGTTCACCGGCAAACCGAGCTTGATGGCGCTGGGGCTGATGGTCATCAGGGGACGGATGTAGCTGTAGGAATTGTCCAGTTCACCTTCCTCGACATTACGCGTCGGGTTGGCGGCAAATACGTAATTGGCCTTGCCGAATTTTTCCGGCAGCAAGGTGGCCAGATCGATGGCGCGGTTCAGGCCCTGGCAGTTGAGCTGACCCAGGCCGCCTTCGGGTTTTTCCGCGTGACGCAGGAATACCAGGGTCTGGGTGCCGTCAGCCGGTTGGGCGCGGCTTTCGCTGGACTCCAGCGACAGAAACAACGCGCTCGCCGCCAGCAGGGAGGGCAGGACGACATACGCGCGTTGCTTGAAGTGCTTAACGAGTTTCAAAAGGTTCATCATTTGAATAGGTGATCTTCAGCGCATTCGGTTAAGGCTGACAAACCTTTACACCGCGAGCTCCCAGCATCGGGTGTTTTCCATGTCGTTGGGCCGGTCCGTTTCCGAAAGGGCACAGCTCAGAGTCCTCTGAAGCCCATTTGGTTCGATTCCGGCGAGTGCGCCGCAATGGATCGGTAACCTTGCATGGGTTGCAGCAGAGGTTATCGACAGCATGTTGCGGATTTATGGACACGGTACACGGGGAGGCGCCGGCAATAGACTGGAATCGTTTGATCTTGCTCATCAGCCAGATTGATAGCCTCAAAAGATCTCAACCATTCGGCGGTGATCCTGGATTATGCTCAACCCCTTTCCTTGTCCATGGATGCTTGCGATGACCGATCTGTCTGCGTTCCCGATCACTCAAAAATGGCCGGCCCAATACCCTGAGTGGATCCAGCTGTACTCCTTGCCGACCCCCAACGGCGTCAAGGTTTCGATCATGCTGGAAGAGACCGGGCTGCCCTACGAGGCTCATCGCGTTGGCTTCGACACCAACGATCAGATGTCCCCCGAGTTTCTGTCCCTGAACCCCAACAACAAGATCCCGGCGATCCTCGACCCCCACGGTCCCGATGACAAACCCCTGCCGTTGTTCGAGTCCGGGGCAATCCTGATTTACCTCGCCGACAAAAGTGGCCAGTTGCTGGCGCAGGAATCGGCGGCGCGTTACGAGACGATCCAGTGGTTGATGTTCCAGATGGGCGGCATCGGGCCGATGTTTGGCCAGCTCGGTTTCTTCAACAAATTCGCCGGCAAGGACTACGAGGACAAGCGTCCGCGTGATCGTTATGTCGACGAAAGCAAACGTCTGCTGAAAGTGCTTGATGGCCGTCTGGAAGGACGCGACTGGATCATGGGCGAACGCTACACCATCGCCGACATTGCGACGTTCCCGTGGGTGCGCAACCTGATCGGCTTCTATGAAGCCGGCGATCTGGTGGGCATCAAGGATTTCCCCAACGTCACTCGCGTGCTGGAGCGCTTTCTGGCGCGGCCGGCGGTGATCCGCGGGCTGGAAATTCCCAAGTAAACCTCTTCGATTTCATCAAGACCAAGGCAGGCAATGAGTTCATTCGATTTCAAGCAAGTAGATGTCTTCAGCCGCGTAGCGCTCAAGGGCAATCCGTTGGCGGTGGTGTTCGGCGCAGACAGGCTCAGCGATGAACGCATGGCAGCGTTCGCGACCTGGACCAACCTCAGCGAAACCACGTTCATCCTCGAACCGCGCGACCCTCGCGCCGACTATCGTGTGCGGATCTTCACCACCCTCAACGAGTTACCGTTCGCCGGTCACCCGACGCTGGGCACCTGTCACGCATGGCTTGAGGCCGGTGGCGTGCCCAAGGGCGAGGAGATCATTCAGGAGTGTGGCGTCGGTCTGGTACGGGTCCGCAGGCAAGGTGCGGAGCTGGCCTTTCTCGCGCCGCCGTTGATCAAGACAGGGCCGCTGGAAGCCGAGGTGGTCGAGCGTGTGCGCCGCGGACTGCGGCTGGAGCCAGGCGCGATTGTCCGGACTCAGTGGGTCGATAATGGTGCCGGCTGGCTGGCGGTGATGGTCGAGGACCGCCGGCAGGTGCTGGATTTGCAACCGGATCATTCACAGATGCTTGGCCTGGCCGTCGGTGTGATCGCGCCGTGGAACCCCGAACGAGATGGCGATGACGCGCAGTTTGAAGTGCGTGCGTTCATCTCCGGCGACGGCATGCCGGAAGACCCGGCCACCGGTAGCCTGAATGCCGGGATTGCGCAGTGGTTGCTCGCAGAAGGTCTGGCGCCGGCGTCTTACGTGGTCAGCCAGGGCCTGACCATGGGCCGCGCCGGGCGCATTCAGGTGGAGCAGGTGGGGGATGAAATCTGGATTGGCGGTGCTGTGGTGACCTGTATTTCTGGCGTGCTGGAAATCTAAACCTGTGGGAGCCTGCTCCTACGCGGTTTTGTGTTTACGATCGTTCCCATGCTCCGCGTGGGAATGCCTCTTGTGACGCTCTGCGTCACGCTTCTGGGACGCGGAGCGTCCTTGGCTGCATTCCCACGCGGAGCGTGGGAACGATCAAACCTGTGAGCAAGCGTTGTATCCGCGCGATTATTGCGGCCTCGGTAAAGCAGTCTTGAGCGATCGAGGTTTGTGTCTCGCGCCTTGCAGGGCATAAGCTTCGCCCCCTACGACTTTCGTCTCGTCCTCCGCTTTTCAGGAACCCCTCATGTCCAGCCAGTTCCCCGAAGCACGTCCACGCCGTCTGCGCCGCAATGCGAGCCTGCGCAGCCTGTTCCAGGAAACCGAGTTCAGCTTGAACGACCTGGTGCTGCCGATTTTCGTCGAGGAAGAAATCGACGACTTCGTGCCGATCAAGAGCATGCCGGGCGTGATGCGCATTCCGGAGTCGAAACTGGCCGGTGAAATCGAGCGCTACGCCCGGGCCGGGATCAAGTCGGTGATGACGTTCGGCGTGTCCCATCATCTGGACAGCAGCGGCAGCGACACCTGGAGCGACAACGGCCTGGTGTCGCGCATGTCGCGCATCGCCAAGGATGCGGTGCCAGAGATGATCGTGATGTCCGACACCTGCTTCTGCGAATACACCGATCACGGTCATTGTGGCGTAATGCACAACCATGAAGTCGACAACGACCAGACCCTGATCAACCTCGGCAAACAAGCCGTGGCGGCGGCCCGGGCGGGTGCTGATGTGATTGCCCCGTCAGCCGCCATGGACGGTCAGGTCCAGGCCATTCGCCGGGCGCTCGACGAAGCCGGTTTCACCCAGACCGCGATCATGGCGTATTCGACCAAATTCGCGTCCGCGCTCTACGGCCCGTTCCGCGAAGCCGGCGGCAGCGCGCTCAAGGGCGACCGCAAAAGCTACCAGATGAACCCGATGAACCGCCGCGAAGCGGTGCGCGAATCACTGATGGACGAGCAGGAAGGCGCCGACGCGCTGATGGTCAAACCGGCCGGCGCGTACTTGGACATCATCCGCGACATCCGCGAGGTTTCGCGGTTGCCGCTGTCGGCGTATCAGGTCAGCGGTGAGTACGCGATGATCAAATTCGCCGCGCAGGCCGGGGCGATTGATGAGGATCGCGTGGTGCGTGAAAGCCTTGGCGCGATCAAGCGGGCGGGGGCGGATTTGATCTTTACCTACTTTGCGATGGACCTCGCATTGGCCGGGATCTAAACCCGACACATACCTCCTGTGGGAGCGGGCTTGCCCGCGATAGCGGTATGTCAGTCAATACATGTGTCGACTGACACGACGCCATCGCGGGCAAGCCCGCTCCCACAGGGGGATGTGGTGGTCTCAGGGGCTGCCAAAAAACGGCCTGATCCCATGCTCCTTGAAGTACCGCTCGATCACCTTCGGATCGGCCGAGTTGTCGGCAATCGCCACATACGTATCCGGTCGCAACAGATAAAAGCCGCTATGCACCAATCCCGCCGCTTCAAACGCCGGCCGCCAACCGAATACGTGCAACGGCAGGTGATGCTCAATGCACCAGGCGATCATTTCGTCGCTGGTGTCGCCATACACATGTACCTGCCAGGACAGACACTTCAGCGATTCGAGATTGTCTCCCTCACCGTCGTGAGCCCAGGGTAGGCGGTCGCCGCCATGAACGTGCCCCGCGACACCGGTGCTCAATTCTGTCCCACGATAGTTGAGGGTGATTTGCGACACGGTACGAAACAGAAACTCGCGGGACGCCTCGAACGAGGCCATTTTGGGGATCAGGAATGGCGCCAGTCGGGTGCGTAGCAAATCGGCCATGCGCCCTTCGGCGGTGGCGAAGCTGAACACTCGGTCGGTGGTGGCCACCAGCTTGCGGGCAAAGGCGATGCGTTCGGTTTCGTACGTGTCGAGCAGCGTGGCCGTGGCGCCGCCGCTCAATACCGCCGCCAGTTTCCAGGCCAGGTTGATGGCATCGCCGATCCCGGTGTTCATGCCCTGGCCACCCGCCGGGCTGTGGACATGCGCGGCATCGCCCAATAGAAACGCGCGACCGCTGCGAAAGTGATCCGCCACGCGGTGATGCACGCGATACGTCGAGAACCAGTTCACCTGATCAATCTGCACTTTCAGATGTTCGATGGCCTGACTGCTGACGTCGGCAAACCCGAGGGTTTCAGCACGGTCGGCGCGCTCATCGCGCACGGTGCCGATCAACCGGGCACGGCCTTCACCGACTAACGGAAACACGGCGAGAAAGTCCGCTTCATCCAGGTCCAGGTGCAGTTCGCCGTTGAACGTCGGCCCGCGCGCCTGCACGTCGGCCACATAGAAAATCTGCTGGTAGGTGCCACCGGGAAAACCGGTGTCCAGGGTCTTGCGCACGATGGACCGGGCGCCGTCGCAACCCGCCAGGTAACACGCCTGGCAGACCTCCTGCTGGCCATCGTGCAAGCGCAGCGTTGCGCTGATGCCATCGCCGGTTTCCTCAAAACCTTCGAGTTCTGTGTTGCGTTCGACCTTGATGCCGAACCCTTCGAGGCGTTCTATCAGCAGCTGTTCGTGTTCGTCTTGAGGAAATATCTCGAGGAACGCGTAAGGCGTCAGCCCCTCGCCGATGCGGGTCAACGGCAAGCGCGCCACGGGCTCGCCCTTGACCCAGAAATTCGCTGCGGCCACCCGATGACCTTTCTTCACCACGGCATCGCTGAGGTCGAGTTGGCGGTAAAGCTCCAGCGTCCGCGCCTGGACGGCCAGCGCCCGCGACGTGGTGCCGGGGGCCGACGTCTTGTCGATAATCCGTACCCGAATCCCCAGTTTGCTCAGCCACAGCGCCAGTACCAGCCCGGTCGGGCCAGCGCCGACGATCAGTACGTCGCTACGGTTCATGGGCCTTTCCTCCTCGGTGTGTGGCTCAAGTATGGTCTAGCCCGGGGATATGAAAAGGCTGGCCGCCCAACGGAAAAAGGCCCCGCAGCCGTGAAGCTGCGGGGCCTTTTTTCGTTGGGCGGCAGTGATCAGAAGTCGATGGTGCCGGACAACTTCGCCACCCGTGGCTCGCCCTGGGTCAGGTAACCGCCCAGTGCCGATTCCCAGTATTTTTCGTTGGTCAGGTTGTCGACGCCGAGGCGCACGGTCACATCCTTCTGCGAGACTTTGAAGGCATAACGAGCGCCGGCATCAAAGCGGTTCCAGGTCGGCAGGCTGAGGTTGTTTGCGGCATCGGCGTACTGACCGCCGGTGCGCAGCATCCGTGCGTCCAGCGCGACTCCTTGCAGGCCCGGGACATCCCAATCCACGCCGGCGTTGAACTGGAAGGTCGGCACGCCGATGGCGCGATTGCCGTCGTTCAGACCGCCTGCGGTTTTCTTCAGTTCGGTGTCCATCACGGTCAGGCCGCTGATCAGGCGCAGACCTTCGATCGGCTCGCCGAAGACGTTCAGCTCGACGCCTTTGTTGACCTGTTCGCCTTCACGCACAAAGACCGCTGTGGTGGCATCGACGACTTGGGTAAAGCCGTCGGCCGGTTGCTCGATCCGGTACACACCGAGGCTGGCGCCGTAGGTGCCCATGTCGACTTTCACACCGGCTTCGATTTGCTTCGACCGCGCCGGAGCAAAGGCTTCATTGCCATTGATGACCACACGGCCACCCGCTGATGTCGGTGCCGTCGGGCCTTTTGCCAGGCCTTCGATGCGGTTGGCGTAGAACGACACGTGGTCCCACGGTTTGAACACGATGCCGTAGACCGGCGTGGTGATCGATTCGTCATAGGACGAGGTACGACTGCCGGAACCGTAGTCGGCATAGCCATAGCCTTGAACCACCATCTGCTGGCGACGCACGCCGACGGTCAGCAGCAGGCGATCATCGAAGAAGCCCAGGGTGTCGGACACCGCACCACTGCGCACGAAGGTTTTGCCGGTGATGCCCGGGTCGTGCAGGTCGCCGCCATCGAAACCGCCCTGTGGCGCCGGCGTTTCAACCGGGTGGTAGATGTTGTTCGGGTAGCGGGTCAGGTCGAAATCGAAGGCACTGCGCTGTTCAGTCCAGATCCCGGCCAGGCCGAAGTTGAGTTTGTGGCTGACAGGGCCCGTCTGGAAGCGACCGTTCAGGCCCGCCATGACGCTTTTGTTGTCTTCGTCATGGGGAATGAACGAGCCGGTGGTGGTTGCGGTGCCGTCGTTGCCCACGAGGGTGGTCGAGTTATAGCGACCGGTTTCACGGGTGTGCTTGGCACCGCCCGCTGCGTAGGCAGTCCAGTTGTCGTTCAGGTCATACTCGGCGCGCAGCATGCCGAAGGTGTCTTCGATCTCGGTGAAACCCCACTTCGGCGCGTAGTTGGTGTCGGCCGACGGCGCGTCCGGGATGTGCGTCGCGGTGCCGAGGAACACCGAGTTGCGTCCGCCGTTGATGCGTTGCTTCTGATAAGCGAAATCGCCGGAGAGGCGCAGCGCGTCGCCGCGATAATCCAGGCCGATCGCGAACAGTTTGGAGCGCTGGTTCTCGTCGTCGACGGCGGTGTCGCCTTCGCGCTGGGCGAGGTTGATCCGGGCGCCGAAGCGGTTGTCTTCGCCGAACCGCTGACCGATGTCCAGGTGCTCGCCGACCCGGCCGTCATTGCTGATGTCGGTGCTGAAGCGGCGCAACGGCACATCGCCGGCGCGCTTGGGTTGCAGGTTCACGCCGCCGCCGATGCCGGAACCGGTCGGGGTCACGCCGTTGATGAACGCGTTCGGGCCTTTGAATACTTCGACGCGCTCCAGCGCATCGGTGGAAATGATTTGCCGCGGCAGTACGCCGTACAGGCCGTTATAGGAGATGTCATCGCCATTGAGCGGCAGGCCGCGAATCACGAACACCTGCGCCTGGTTGGCAAAACCGGTGGCCTGGCGCACCGAAGAATCGTTGAGCAGCACGTCGCCGACGGTTTCGGCTTGCTGATCCTGAATCAGCTGCTCGGTGTAGGACGACACGCTGAATGGCACGTCCATGATGTCCTGATTTCCCAACACACCCAGTTGCCCGCCGCGCGCCACCTGACCGCCGGCAAACACCGGGGGCAGGGCAGAAGGGGATGGGGCCTGGGCGTTGATGTTGACCTCGTCCAGCACCAGCGACTTGCCTTCATTTTCGGGGGCGGTGGCCGGCGTTGCGGCGTAGGCAGTCACGGACAGGGAGCAAAACAAGGCGAGGAGTGTCGGGCGGAAAGGGGCGCCGAGTCGGGCTGGAGTGGTCATGTTTCATTCCTGACGGCACGCCGCCGGTGAGAAAAAAGAAAGTGACGGCGCGGGAACTCCTTGCGCAAATGCGACTCCAGGCGCGAATGATAGGATTTCGCAGTAACGTTGCGCAATCATTTTGTCATTACACAGGATGAGGCGGGACCTGTAGCAGCTGTCGAGCAGCGCGAGGCTGCGTTCGGCTGCGAAGCAGTCGTCAATTCAAGCACTGCGGTCTATCAGGTAAACCGCGTACGCAGGATTGGCGACTGCTTCGCAGTCGAACGCAGCCTCGCAGGCTCGACAGCTGCTACGGAACGGGGCGTTTCAGCAGGAGTCATAGCCTGCGCCATGCCATTGATCGTATGGTTAACCCGGTTCAGCAGATTTGATGGAGCACCATGCAAGCCAATCGATTGATCATGAGTGTCGCGGCATTGCTGGTTCTGGCCGGTTGCGGCTCCCAGCGCACTCAGGAGTTGCCGGCCCGCAAACCCGCCGAGGTCAAGGCCGAGATCGTGCGTCTGCTGCCGGCCAAAACCGTTGACCGCCAAGGCTGGGCCACGGACATCTACACCGCATTTGCCGCGCAGAACATCTATCCCTCCACGCAAAACTTGTGTTCGGTACTTGCGGTCACGGAGCAGGAGTCGACCTTCCAGGTCGACCCACCCGTGCCGGGCCTGGGCAAGATCGCCCGTGAAGAGATCGACCGTCGTGCCGCCAAAGTCCACATCCCCAGCCTGCTGGTGAGCGGTGCACTGCAGGTCAGTTCATCCAACGGTAAAAGCTACAGCGACCGGCTGAATGCGGCGCGCAGCGAAAAAGAACTCAGCGCGATTTTCGATGACTTCATTGGCATTGTGCCCATGGGGCGGACCTTGTTTGGAGGGCTCAACCCCGTGCACACCGGTGGGCCGATGCAGGTCAGCATCGACTTCGCCGAGCAACAGGCGCGGGATTATCCGTATCCGGTAAACGGCTCGATCCGTCGTGAGGTGTTCAGCCGTCGTGGCGGCATGTACTTCGGCATCGCCCACTTGCTCGGGTACCCGGTGAGCTACAAACAGCCGCTGTATCGCTTCGCCGATTTCAACGCCGGTTGGTACGCCAGCCGCAATGCGGCGTTTCAGAACGCGGTGAGTCGTGCGTCTGGCATCCCCTTGGCTCTGGATGGCGATCTGGTCCGCTACGACGCGATCATGCCCGGTACCACGGAAGTGGCGGTGCGCACCCTTGGCAAGCAATTGGGCATGCGCAACACGACCATTCGGGATCAACTGGAGGAGGGCAAAAACCTTCAGTTCGAGGACACGCAGCTCTATACGCGGGTGTTCGACCTGGCGGAGAAGGCGGAAGGTCGGCCGTTGCCTCGGGCGGTGTTACCGGGGATCGTGCTGCAAAGTCCCAAAATCACTCGCAAACTCACGACAGCGTGGTTCGCCAAGCGGGTCGATGAGCGTTATCAGCGATGCATGACGCGGGCGGGCAAGTGACCGGCCGCAAAAAACAGGCGTAAAAAAAACCGGCGGATGAGGCCGGGTTTTTCATTGAGTACCGCGGTAAAACCATTCATTTATACAGCGCGGCTTTCGATCAGACGGTCGGAACCACCTTCAGCAACGCGGTTTTCGATCAGACGGTCGGAACCACCTTCGGCAACGCGGTTCTCGATCAGACGATCCGAACCACCTTCAGCAACGCGGTTTTCGATCAGACGGTCGGAACCACCTTCGGCAACGCGGTTCTCGATCAGACGATCCGAACCACCTTCGGCAACGCGGTTTTCGATCAGACGATCCGAACCACCTTCGGCGACGCGATTTTCGATCAGACGATCCGAACCACCTTCAGCAACGCGATTTTCGATCAGACGATCCGAACCACCTTCGGCAACGCGGTTTTCAATCAAACGATCCGAACCACCCTCAGCCACACGACTTTCAATCAGACGATCCGAGCCGCCTTCAGTGACAACCGGGTGAGCAGAGGTAGCGGCGAAAGCGTTAACTGCGAAAACCGAGAAAGCGATGCTGAGAAGGATTTGGCGTTTCATGATTTTGTGCTCCGGGGTGTAGTTGTTTTGGTATGGAGCCGATCTTACGCCGCGGATTTTTTATGAGAACTTCATTGAGGTGATGGTGAACATCGACGGCAATGATAGGTAGCGCGATGCCCCCCACGTCGGCGTGATGGTTCAGTCGTCGGATGGCTACGGCCTGGGCGATCGACGCTTCTACACTGGATAGCTGGCGCGTGCCTTTGCCCTTGAGGAATCGATCATGAATGCCAGTTCCTATGTTCCCGCCCACACCGGCCTGCTGTTGGTGGATCCCTACAACGACTTCCTCAGCGAGGGCGGCAAACTCCATGGCCGCGCTCAACCGGTGGCTGACAGCGTCGGCACGCTGGCCAACCTGAAGACCGTGGTGGCGGCCATTCGCAAGGCCGGCATCCAGGTTTTCTACGTTCCGCATCACCGCGCCGAACCCGATGAACTGGCGCGCTGGAAACACCCCAGCCCCTATCAACAAGGCGCCAGCCATGCGCAAGTGTTTGCCGCCGGAACCTGGGGCGGGGAATGGCACCCGGACTTTCAGCCCGCAGCCGGTGACGTGATCGTCAAGGAACACTGGGGTGGCAGCGGTTTCGCCAACACCGATCTGGACTACCTGCTCAAACAACACGGGATCGACAAGGTCGTGGTGGTGGGGATGCTCGCCAATACCTGCATCGAAAGCACCTCCAGGTTCGCCGCCGAACTGGGTTATCACGTGACGCTGGTGCGCGATGCCACGGCCGCTTTCAGCGCAGAGGCGATGCACGCCGCCCATGAGATCAATGGTCCGACCTATGCCCACTCGATTGTCACGACCGCAGAGTTGATCGCGGCGCTGGGATAGCGCGTTCAGCCGCTATATTCGCAGTGCCATGGAACGAGGCCGGCAAGCGGCGCCTCTACTGACTACATTATCGTCTCGCCAGGAGGCCGCATCATGTACCAGCTCTACGGACACCAGAACTCTGGCGCCGCTGCGATAGAGGCCGCACTCGAGCTCTGTGAAATCCCTTACCGCTTCATCGACGTCGAGTCGTCTCCAGAGGCTGCCAAAGCCCTGGAGAAGCTCAACCCGCTCAAGCAGATTCCGACCTTGCAGTTGCCCGACGGCAGCATTCTGACCGAGAGCGCGGCGATCCTGATTCATCTGGGGCTCGCGTTTCCGGAGTCGAATCTTCTGTCGAAAACGCCCGCCGAGCGCGATCAGGCCATTCGCGGCCTGGTGTACATCGTCAGCAATTGCTACGCGGCCATCGGCATCATCGATTACCCCGAGCGTTGGCTGGTCGACGCGGATGCGGCGTCCATGGAAAACCTCATGGCCGGCGCCCGCCGACGGTTGCACTGGAGTTGGGAGGTGTTTGCCGATCAGTTCTCGGGCGAGTTGTATCTGGACGACGAGACGCCAGGCGCACTGGATGTGCTGGCGGCGGTGGTGACGCGGTGGGCGGGCAGTCGCGAGCATCTGCGCAATGCCCGGCCCGGCTTTTACGCATGGCTGACGCGAATCGACCACCACCCCACCTTGGCCCCGGTCTTCGCCCGGCATTGGCCAACCTGAAGAACACCGCAAATCAAAATGTGGGAGCGGGCTTGCTCGCGAAAGCGGTGTATCAGTCGACACTTGCATTGACTGACACACCGCTTTCGCGAGCAAGCCCGCTCCCACATTGGGAATGTGGTGTTTCGGAACTATTCGCCGCGAATGTACTGCTCCAACTGCCGAATCAATTCAGCCTGTTCGGCGATGGCTTCCTTGACCAGGTCGCCGATTGACAGCAAACCGATCAATTGCCCGTTCTCCACCACCGGCAAGTGCCGCAGGCGTTTGTCGGACATGATGCCCATGCAGGTTTCGACGGTTTGATGGGTGTCCACGGTGATGACCGGCGACACCATGATGTCTTCGACCGGCGTACCGACGGAGGAGCGGCCCTTGAGCACAAGTTTGCGCGCGTAATCACGTTCGCTGATGATGCCGACGACCTCGCCATTCTTCACGACCGGCAAGGCGCCGACGTTTTTCGCGGCCATGACCATCAACGCTTCCAGCACCATTTGATGCGGTGCAATGATGTGGACTTCATGATTCTGTTCAGCCTTTAACTTCAGCAGTTGGGCGACGGTTTTCATGGCAATTTCTCAGGTGTTGTCGTTGTTATTGAAGAATCGTAGACCCGGGCGCTGAGGGCAAGGCGCAAAGCGGCAGATAACGCTCAAAAAACGTCATTGGGCGGTTTTTCTTCCGAAAACCCGGAACATTCCACAGTTATCCACTGATCCATGGGCCGACACAAACCCCTTGTAGGAGTGAGCCTGCTCGCGATAGTGGTGTATCAGGCGACACTTGCATTGACTGGTCCACCGCTATCGCGAGCAGGCTCACTCCTACAGGGAATGCATCCACCTCGCGGTGAGGGCTATCCCCCGCAATGACGCGTAGAATTGCCGCCTGAATCAAATCTTGAGGTTGCAGTGGTGGATTTACAGCAGGGTTTTGTCCTGACCCGGCATTGGCGCGACACCCCGGCCGGTACGCAAGTCGAGTTCTGGCTGGCGACCGACATCGGTCCCCAGCGTATCCGTCTGCCTCATCAACCATCGGTAGCCTTCATCCCGGCAGCCCAGCGCGAGCAGGCCGAGGCTGTTTTGCGCGGCGAAAAAAATGTCGAGCTGAAACCATTGGCCCTCCAGGACTTCGAACACCGTCCGGTGCTCGGCCTGTACTGCCAGCAACACGGTCAGTTGATGCGCCTGGAAACCGCGCTGCGTAAATCCGGCGTCGAGATGTTCGAGGCCGACGTGCGCCCGCCGGAACGCTACATGATGGAGCGCTTCATCACCGCACCTGTCTTGTTCGGTGGCACGCCAAGTGCCGACGGCCTGCTGCTCGACGCACAAATGAAACCGGCCCCCGACTACCGGCCCAACCTCAGACTGGTCTCTCTGGACATCGAAACTACCGCTCAGGGCGAGTTGTACTCCATTGCCCTGGAAGGCTGCGGCGAGCGCCAGGTCTACATGCTTGGGCCGCCGAATGGCGACGACAGCGAGGTGGATTTCCAGCTCGAATACTGCGACTCCCGAACCCTGCTGCTGAAAAAGCTCAACGAATGGTTCGCCCAGCATGACCCCGACGCGATCATCGGCTGGAACGTCGTGCAGTTCGACCTGCGCGTGCTGCACCAACACGCCCGGCAGCTGGGCGTACCGCTGAAACTGGGGCGTGGCGGCGAAGAAATGCAGTGGCGCGAACATGGCAGCCGCAACCATTACTTCGCCTCCGCCGCCGGCCGGCTGATCATCGACGGCATCGAATCCCTGCGCTCGGCGACCTGGAGCTTTCCCTCATTCAGCCTGGAAAACGTCGCGCAAACCCTGCTCGGCGAGGGCAAGGCGATCAGCACGCCGTACCAGCGCATGGACGAAATCAACCGCATGTTCGCCGAGGACAAACCGGCGCTCGCCAAGTACAACCTCAAGGACTGCGAGTTGGTGACGCGGATTTTCGCCAAGACCGAACTGCTGACCTTCCTGCTGGAACGCGCCAGCGTCACCGGTTTGCCAGCGGATCGCAGTGGCGGTTCGGTGGCGGCATTCACCCACCTTTACATGCCGCTGATGCACCGCCAGGGCTTCGTGGCGCCGAATCTCGGGAACAAGCCCGCGCAGGCCAGCCCTGGCGGTTTTGTCATGGACTCACAACCCGGGTTGTACGAGTCGGTGCTGGTGCTCGATTACAAAAGCCTCTATCCGTCGATTATCCGCACCTTCCTGATTGACCCGGTCGGGCTGATCGAAGGCTTGCAGCATCCCGACGACAGCGAGTCCGTGCCGGGCTTCCGTGGTGCGCGTTTTTCCAGGACCCGGCATTGCCTGCCGGCAATCGTTGCCCGGGTTGCCGAAGGCCGCGAGACCGCCAAGCGCGAACACAACGCGCCGCTGTCGCAAGCGCTGAAGATCATCATGAACGCCTTCTATGGCGTGCTCGGTTCCAGCGGTTGTCGCTTTTTCGATACGCGCCTGGCCTCGTCCATCACCTTGCGCGGCCACGAGATCATGCTGCGCACCCGGCAGTTGATCGAAGCCCAGGGGCACACGGTGATTTACGGCGACACCGACTCGACGTTCGTCTGGCTCCGTCGCGCCCATGGCCAGGAAGAAGCCGCGCAGATCGGCCGCGCGCTGGTGGACCACGTCAACCAGTGGTGGCGCGAGCATGTGCAGCAGGAATACGGGCTGGAAAGCGCCCTGGAATTGCAGTTCGAGACTCACTACAAACGCTTTCTGATGCCGACCATTCGAGGCGCCGAGGAGGGCAGCAAGAAGCGTTACGCCGGGCTGGTCACCCGCGCCGATGGCACCGACGAAATGGTCTACAAGGGACTGGAAACCGTGCGCACCGACTGGTCGCCGCTGGCCCGGCAATTCCAGCAGGAGCTGTACTCGCGGATCTTCCATCGCAAGCCGTATCAGGATTACGTGCGCGATTACGTGCGAAAAACCCTGGCCGGTGAGTTCGATGATCGCCTGATCTACCGCAAGCGCCTGCGCCGTACCCTGGATGACTATGAACGCAACGTGCCGCCCCACGTCCGTGCGGCGCGGATCGCTGATGAGTACAACGACCAGCAGGGCCGCCCGCGGCAATACCAGAACGGCGGCTGGATCAGCTACGTGATCAGCGTCGCCGGGCCTGAGCCGCTGGAGATTCGCAGCGCGCCCATCGACTACGACCATTACGTCACCCGACAACTGCAACCGGTGGCGGATGCCATCCTGCCTTTCGTGGACGACGACTTCTCAACCTTGATTGGTGGGCAACTGGGCCTGTTTTGAGTCCAGCAGCAACAGCGTCCAGTCGTCCAGAATGCCGTGGAAATACTGATCCAGTGCCTGGTTGAAGAGGTTATCTGCGGGGGCCACCTGGGCGAACAACGTCATGGAGGAGTGAAACTTGAGATCGTCGGGATGGCCGAATATGCCTGCAACCGAGCGCTGTTCGATGTTCAGCACCAGTTGTGTGCAGGCGCGCAATCGCGAACCCAGCAGCGGATGATTCAGATAAGCCACGGCTTCCTCGATGGAACGAATGGCAAAGTGTCGGGACATCTCGCTCCCGCCCAACCCGGCGAACTGCGGGAAGATGAACCACATCCAGTGACTGCGTTTGTGGCCAGCGCGCAGTTCTTCTAGAACCCGGTTGTACACAGGGTCTTGAGCCTGGATAAAACGCGGCAAATTAAAGGCGTCGAGCTGATCAGTGCTTCTCATGCAGAAGCCCTCTGACACTACCGCGATGGCTCAGACCATGGCCAACCGGTGCTTGCGTTGTGGCGCGTGATACGCGTGGTCGAGCGCCTTCAGATCCTCGTCGTTGAGCCGCAATTGCGCGGCCTGCGCATTCAGTTGCACATGTTCAGGTTTGACCGCTTTGGGGATGGCGATCACGCCTGTCTGTCGCAGAATCCATGCCAGTGCTACTAGGGCCGGCGTCACGGCGTGACGGGCGGCAATCTGTTTGAGTGCCGGATGGGCCAGCATCGTTCCTCCCTGACCGATGGGACAGTATGCCATCAACGGCTGATGATGCTGTTGGCACCACGGCAGCAGGTCAAATTCGATGCCGCGCTCTTCCAGGTTGTACAGCACCTGATTGGTGGCGCAGGCCGGTGAGTTCAATTCCTCCAGGTCCTCGACGTCGAAGTTGGACACGCCCCATCGGCCGATCTTGCCGTCTTCACGCAGGCGTTCGAAGGCTTCGACGGTTTCTTCAAGCGGATACTGGCCGCGCCAATGCAGCAGGTATAAATCGATGTAATCGGTATTCAGACGTTGCAGGCTGCGCTCGCAGGCCTGGGGGATGCCTTTGCGGCTGGCGTTGTGCGGGTAAACTTTGCTGACCAGAAAGACTTTGTCGCGCAGACCGGCGATGGCTTCGCCGACCACTTCCTCAGCGCCGCCTTCGGCGTACATCTCGGCGGTGTCGATCAGGGTCATGCCCAACTCGATGCCCAGGCGCAGCGCGGCGACTTCCTGGCGGTGTTGCAAGGGATCTTCGCCCATGCGCCAGGTGCCTTGGCCGATGACCGGGACGTTGACGCCGGCCAATTCGAGGGTCCGCATGAAAACCTCCTTTTTCGAATCGATATGTGCTCATTAGTTGGCAGCAGAATACCCCGGTGGTTCCGTAGGTGTGTAGCAGCTGCCGAGCAGCGCGAGGCTGCGTTCGGCTGCGGAGCAGTCGTAAAATCAGGCAACCGGTTCTTTCAGGAAAACCGCGTAAACCGGGTTTACGACTGCTCCGCAGTCGAACGCAGCCTCGCGCTGCTCGGCAGCTGCTACGTGATCGCGCGATGTCGGATGGTTAGTTAGCCGAAAACTTCAGCACTGTGCTCTGGGTATAGGTTTTACCCGGATCGAGTCGGGTGGAAGGGAAGCCCGGCTGGTTGGGGGAGTCCGGATAGTGCTGAGTCTCCAGCGTAAACGCGCCCCAATGTGGATAAACCTTGCCGCCCTTGCCCTTGACCGTGCCGTCGAGGAAGTTGCTGGTGTAAAACTGCACGCCGGGTTCGGTGGTGTAGAGCTGCAAGCGGCGCCCGGAGAGTGGGTCGCTGACATCGGCGGCCAGCTTGCCCACGTCGCCCTTGGCGTCCAGAGCCCAGTTGAAATCGAAGCCGCCCTGTTTCGGCTCGGCGAATTTCAGTTGCGGGTGATCGGCCTTGATGTTTTTGCCGATAGCGGTGGGCTGCGTGAAGTCCATCGGTGTACCGGCGACCGGGGCCAGTTCACCGGTAGGAATCAGCTTGGCGGTGACCGGTGTGTAGTGGGTCGAATGCAGCGTCACGAGCTGTTTCAGCACATCGCCATTACCTGCACCGGCGAGGTTGAAATAGCTGTGGTTGGTCAGGTTCAGCACGGTGGGTTTATCGGTGCTGGCCTTGTAGTCGATGCGCAACTCATTGTTCTCGGTGAGGCTGTAGGTCACCTCGGTTTTGAGGTTGCCGGGGAAGCCCATTTCACCGTCCACCGACAGGTACGTCAGGGTCACGCCCACCGAATCCTTGCCTTTGCTCGGCTGGGCTTTCCACACGTGTTTGTCAAAACCCTGCGGGCCGCCGTGCAGCGAGTTGGAACCGTCATTGAGCGGCACCTGATAGCGTTTGCCGTCCAGTTCGAACGCGCCGTTGGCCAAGCGATTGCCGAAACGCCCGATGGTCGCGCCAAAGTACGCTGTGCCGCCCTGATAGCTCTGAACATCGTCAAAACCCAGCACCACATCGTCGAGCTTACCGTTTTTGTCCGGCACCTTGAGCGACTGCAAAATGCCGCCGTAAGTAATGATTGTGGCTTGCAGGCCGTGGCTGTTGCGCAAGATGTATTGCTCGACGGGTGTGCCGTCGTTGGTCTTGCCGAACGCTTTGTGTTCGCTGGACAGGCTAGCCGCTTGAGTGGGGAGGGTGGCGATCATCAGGGACAGTCCAAGGCCGGAGAGCAGGTGTCGGGATTGCAGCATAGTTGACCTTCCTTTTTTTGTTTTTGAGTTATTAGTCATACTAAAAATCGATTTAGTATTTGATCAAGGGAGGATTTATAGCTTATGTGCGGAGCGTTGCAATTATAAAGTATGACTAATTAGATGTTGGTCGTACCGAGAGTCGGTGTTTACGGACCATCGGCACTGCACTTTTTCAGCTTTGGCGGCTCTATCCTTGGCCAGCCTGCGGCGATCCCCACCGTCGGCCAATGCCCAAGTTCAAGCACCCATGGCTCGAGTTTTACCCTGCTTCACGTCATCAATACGTCGCCAATGCCTGCTGCTGGCCAGCCTGTCGATGCTCTTCGCCAGCGGTTGCAGCCAGCAACAGGGCAGCGACATCGTCAGCCAGTTTCGTGAAGGCACGCCCCAGGAATTCCTCCAGACTAGCGTCGACCGCATGGCGACCCTGGCCATGCGCGACAACCTCGACAGCCTTTATTTGCTGATGAGCAAGCTCTACCTGCGCAACCCGGACGAGTTAAAAAAATCCGGTTTCCTCGACGCCCGCACCGCCGGAAAGCAAGTGCGCCTGGCCATCGAACAGCAACAGCCGCTGCCCACCCTCGGCGGCAAGAAAGACCTGGCGGCACTGAGTTATGCCATGAGCCCGGAGTTTCTTGGCGACCGGGTCGGCGCCTTCATCTATGCCATCGGCAGCATGCTGGTCACGGCCCACGGCAATCGCCTCGAGTTCTACATGACCGATGCGATCAACCCGACCTTCGTCAGCAACGCCGCACGCAACATCGAGAAAGCCACCTGGATCCTGAGCCAGCGGCAAAATAAAAACGGCGAGCCCTTGCTGTTCTCCAACGAAATTTCGGAGGAGGGCAGCAACCTGAGTTTTGCCGTGGAGTTCGGCAAGATCGTCGCGCGGCTGGACCTGCTTACGCAGATGCTGGACGAGCGTTATCGGCGGATCGGCCTGAACTATGCGCAGAGTTTGCTGTTTTTGAATTTCTTGCCGGTGCAGTAGATCCACCTCACCACACTCACTTACACCGCGTCCCCCTGTAGGAGCGAGCCTGCTCGCGATAGCGGTGGATCAGTCGACATCAATGTTGCCTGTTAGTCCGTCATCATCGCGAGCAGCCTCACTCCCACAGGGGAATTGGGTACACAGGGGTGAATGATGTGTTGTGGAATAACGATAGTCCGTATCGATATAAGTGGTTATAAGAAAAATCGCTATGCTGCGGGCCAGTTTTTTCATGTGTTTTGTGCGGGCGTGTTAATGGATTTCGTTAACTTCGGGTTGGTGGTTGCAGGATTGGTAGTAGGCTTCATCGTCGGCATGACCGGCGTGGGCGGTGGTTCGTTGATGACCCCGATTCTGCTCTGGTTTGGTATCAACCCGGCCACGGCGGTGGGCACTGACTTGCTGTACGCGGCCATTACCAAATCCAGCGGTGTGCTGGTTCATCGCAAGAACAACAACATCGACTGGGCGATTACTGGCTGGCTGACTCTCGGCAGCGTGCCGGCGGTAGCGCTGACGCTGTGGTTCCTGAGCAGTTTGCAGACTTCCCCCGATGCAATGAACGCCGTCATCAAACAGGCGCTGGGCTTCGTACTGTTTGCCACGGCACTGGCGATTTTCTTCAAAAAACGCCTGCTCGACTTCGCCCACAAACGTGCGGGCGGCCAATACAACCCCAGCGGTTCGCGCCTGAATGTCCTGACGGTCATCACCGGTCTGGTGCTGGGCACCATGGTCGCGCTGACCTCCATTGGTGCCGGCGCCCTTGGCACTGTGGCGTTGTTCATCCTCTATCCGCTGCTGCCGACGCGCCGCCTCGTCGGCACGGAAATCGCCCACGCCGTCCCCCTGACTCTGGTCGCTGGCCTGGGCCATGCGAGCATGGGCAACATGGATTGGCAGGTGCTGGGTTATTTGCTGATCGGTTCGCTGCCGGGGATCTACCTGGGCAGCCATTTGACCGGTCGCATCTCCGACGAAGTTTTGCGCCCTTGCCTGGCCACGATGCTGGTGCTGATCGGCTACAAACTGGCGTTCTGAACCGGCACGGCTCCCGCCTCAGGGCCGCGTGAGAATCTCCAGCAGATGCCCGTCCGGGTCATCGAAATAAACCCGCCGGCCACCACCGTAATCGTTGATCTCGTCGGGCCGTTGCTTGCCGGGGTCAGCCCACCAGGGCTGCTTGCGCGCTTGCAGGCGAGCAAACGCGGCATCGAAATCATCCTCACCGATCAAAAACGCGTAGTGCTGGGAGGCGATTGGCGGATCGTTGTCGTAGAAATCCAGCGACACGTCATTGTCGAGCTTGACGATCAGCATCGGCCCGAACGGCTCGGGACGAGGCAGGCCGAGGATCTCGGCGAGGTAATGGGCGGAGATCTGTTTGTCTCGGCACCAGACGATGGTGTGGTTCAACTGAGCGCTCATGGCGGGGTCCTCACGGCGGATCAGGCGGCTCGTTATGAGCGATGAGATTAGCTCAAGCTGTTGCGCAATGACCGCCCTGACCTAAGCTTGGGACAAGGCGGAACACAATTGCGGTGCGTCACCCGGAACGATCGCCGCGATGCGCAATCATTAGAGCGTGGATATCAAAAGGAGATGCGCATGCTCATCAGGTCTTTGACCCTGACTACCTTGCTGGCTTTCGCCGGCCCCTTGCTCGCCGCCGAAGACGGCTCACCTTTGGACATCGACAAGGGCAGGGCCCGACCACTGATTGTGATTGCTCCCAACACCGCTAACCCGGTCTGGGTGGGCCTGAAAAATTCGCTGAACGATCCGGCCAACAAGGAAGGTATCGCCCAGCGCAATATCAGGGTGTACACGGTGCTGAACATGTCCGGTCAGCTCGACGGCAAGGACCTCGGTCCACAGGACACTATGGCATTGATCCGCTCGCTGAAACTTGGCGCGGGGGCGTTGCCCAAAGTCATCCTGGTGGGCAAGGACGGCGAGAAGAAGTTCGAGAGTTCGGGGGATGAATCAAAGTCGGTCGATTTGAAGAAAATCTTCGACACCATCGATGCCCTGCCGGCGACCGAGAAAGAAGCCGCACCGCCGACAGTCGCGACGCCCGTTGTCGCCGAACCGGCCGCTACAGGTGCCAAGGGCGCAAAACCGGGTAAACCGGCGAAACCCACCAAGCCCCCGGAAATGCCGGACGATTGAACATCCCCGTGTAGCAGCTGGCGCAGCCTGCGTCCGGCTGCGCAGCAGTCGTAAAACCTGCAACTGCTTGCTTTCAGGCAAACCGCATTCTCTGGATTGCGACCGCTTCGTGCTCGAACGCAGCCTCGCGCTGCTCGACAGCTGCTACAAAAAAAACGGGTGTACCGTGGGGTGATGTACTGATTTCATTGGTCTCGGAAATTTCCTGCAAGTCCTGTCGGACTTCATGAACTGGTTTCTGTCAGAGCGCACCGTTAGCCTTCGTCAGCCACCGCAAAACTCGCGGTAGGACGTGGGAGTCCGCAACACTGAGGGATCCAGGGACGAACAATACCAATGGCCAGAAAGGAGCCTCGTCTATGAAGAAGTTCGGCAAAAATGATGCGCAACGCCCAACCGATGCCAGCCACCTGAAGCTCGTTCGCCTTGGCGAAACGACCGGGCGCGACACCAGCATCCGCGTGCGCAAACCCAGGCTTTCCGTCCCGATCAAACAGATTTTGAGCATCGCCCCCGGGGTCGACACCATCACCCTCTTGCGCCAGGCCAGCGAAACCCTTGCTTCACTGAATGCCGTGATTGTGAGTTTTGCCGGTAAGCTGGATGGCTCGAACCGGGTTGTGCTGGGGGCGATACAGCAGTTGGCAGGGATTGCGGAGTTGTTGGTGAATCAGGCTCGGGACAATCTTGATCCGGGAAACGATGGGCCTGACGCCCGGCCGCCGACTCGGCATTGAGTTGACGTAATAACGACAATGGGCGACCTCAAACGGGTCGCCCATTTTTATTGTCGAACGATATTTGTAGCAGCTGCCGAGCCTGCGAGGCTGCGTTCGGCTGCGAAGCAGTCGTGAAATCAGCCAGCGCGGTGTTTCAGGAGTACTGCATGCGCAGGTTTTGCGACGACTTCGTCGCCGAACGCAGCCTCGCACTGCTCGGCAGCTGCTACAGGGGATCGTGTTTGCCGGGGATCGAGTTGCTCTGGGTTATTCAGTCAGGGCACTCAATATCTTGTGAGCAATCTTGATCCGCTCCGGATTCGGGTAATTCTTGTTCGCCAGGATAACGATGCCGATGTCTTTCGAAGGCACGAACGCGACATAAGCGCCGAAACCACCCGTCGACCCGGTCTTGTTGAACCATGCTGCGTCTTTCGCAGGTTGCGGCGGGTTCAGCCACTGGACTTTATGAGCCTCCATCGCCATTTCCGTCGAGTTGCCACTCAGCAACGTATCGAGGCTGGCCGGATAGTTATAGAGCTCCCACCCCAACCCCTGCGTCATCTCGCCCACGGTGTAGTAACCGCTGTGAGTGAGGGCAATCGCTTGCTGCAAGGGCTTTTCCAGCGTTGCCGGTTTCAGGTTGGCTTCAACATAACGAAGCAAATCCGCAGCGCTGGTTTTCACGCCATACGCTTCCGAATCCAGCGCCCCCGGGCTCACCCGCACCGGTTTGCCATCCTTGCCGTAACCCTGGGCGTAAAGCTCCATCTGATCCTGCGGTACCTTGAGGTAGGTGTGCTTGAGCCCAAGTTTCGGCAACAGGGTCTTTTCCATCAACTCATCGAACGGCTGGCCCATGCTTTTGGCCGCCAGATAACCGGACAGCCCAAGGCTGGGGTTCGAATACTGGCGGTGGGTGCCGGCTGCATACACAGGTTTCCACTGTTTGAAGTAGGCGAGCATTTTGTCTGGATGATCGGACTCGTCGGGGAACTGCAACGGCAGCCCGCCAGCGGTGTAAGTGCCGAGTTGCAACACGCTGATGCTGTCGAACGCACTACCTTTCAACTCAGGCCAAACCTGGCTGGCCCGGTCAGACAAAGACAGTTTGCCGCTGGTCTGGGCGTAGGCAGCCAACGTGGTGGCAAAGGTTTTACTCACCGAACCGATTTCAAAAAGCGTGTCCTTGCTGACCGCTTTGCCGTCCTCTTTCGAGGCCACGCCGTAGTTAAAGTAATGCTGCTGGCCATTCAGGGTGATCGCGACCGCGATGCCAGGGATATTTTGTTCCTGTATCACCGGCCCGATGGCGGCTTTCACCAAAGCGTCGAGTTGATCGTCGGATTTTGTTGCGGCCATACAGTGACTTGCACCAAGCAAAAGGGCGAAAGCGCTGAAGGACGCAAGTCTTGGCAGATTAAATTTGTACATGATTGGAACCACTCTCCATGAGTTGCCATTACTTTACCCGCTACACTCCGAACGGATTTAAAACCGGACGGCTGACGGGCGCGCCAAATCTAGGCAGTCGGGCGGCAATCGACAAACGACGATATTTCGGGTAAGCCATTAGAAAAATTTGGGAGTGGGCATGATTCGTCCTCATCTGCCGCTGAATGCATTACGCGCCTTCGAGGCTTCTGCGCGCCATTTGAGCTTCACTCGGGCGGCGGTGGAGTTGTTCGTCACGCCTGCGGCGGTCAGCCATCAAGTCAAAAGCCTTGAAGCCCAGCTTAACGTGACGCTGTTCAAACGCTTGCCCCGCGGCTTGATGCTGACCAGTGAAGGCGAAACCTTGCTGCCGGTATTGCGCGAGTCCTTCGACCGGATTGCCGAAACCCTTGAGCGATTCGAGGGTGGGCATTTTCGTGAAGTGGTCACCGTGGGTGCCGTGGGGACGTTTGCGGTGGGTTGGCTGTTGCCGCGGCTGGCGGACTTCCAGTCGAAACATCCGTACATAGATTTACGCCTGTCGACCAACAATAACCGGGTGGATGTGGCCGCCGAAGGGCTGGATTACGCCATCCGTTTTGGCGCCGGCGCCTGGCACGGAATCGAGGCTTTGAGGCTGATTGAAGCGCCGTTGTCGGTGCTCTGCGTTCCGCCAATAGCCGCGCAGCTGCAAGAGCCCGCCGACCTGCTCAAGCACACACTGTTGCGTTCCTACCGCACAGACGAGTGGCCCGAGTGGTTTCTGGCCGCCGGGTTGCCGGCCAATACGCCGCCGCCCAAGAGCATCGTCTTCGACTCCTCGCTCGCCATGATGGAAGCTGCGTTGCAGGGCGCAGGTATTGCCTTGGCGCCGCCGCTGATGTTCGCCCGGCAACTGGCGGTGGGTGCGATCGAGCAACCGTTCGACATCGGCATCACCACTGGCAGCTATTGGCTGACCCGCTTGCAGTCGCGCCCCGAAACGTCGGCGATGACGATGTTCAAGGAGTGGCTGCTGCAAGCGTCCAAGATGAATTGAAATGAATGCAAATCCTGTGGGAGCGGCGGTGCGGCGATCCGACTTGCCCGCGATGGCGGCCTGTCAGTCAACATCAATGTTGTAGGTCAGTCCCTCATCGCGGGCAAGCCCGCTCCCACAGGGAGTGAGGTGGTTTCGAAGGATTAACGCACCAGACACGGCCGCTTGTTATCAAACGTCCACCCCGGAATCAGAAACTGCATCGCCACGCTGTCATCCCGCGCGCCCAATCCCATGCCTTTATACAACTCATGAGCCTTGGCCAACTGATCCAGATCCAGTTCAACCCCTAGCCCCGGTTTCTTCGGCACCTGCACGCAACCACCGACGATTTGCAGCGGAGCCTTGGTCAGGCGCTGGCCGTCCTGCCAGATCCAGTGCGTATCGATTGCAGTGATTTCACCCGGCGCAGCCGCCGCGACATGGGTGAACATCGCCAGGGAGATATCGAAGTGATTGTTGGAGTGCGAGCCCCAGGTCAGGCCCCATTCGTGGCACATCTGCGCCACACGAACCGAGCCCTGCATGGTCCAGAAATGCGGATCGGCCAACGGGATATCAACCGATTGCAACTGGATCGCGTGGCCCATTTCCCGCCAGTCGGTGGCGATCATGTTGGTCGCGGTTTTCAGGCCCGTGGCGCGACGAAACTCAGCCATCACTTCGCGGCCCGAATAGCCATTTTCTGCCCCACACGGGTCTTCGGCGTAGGCGAGCACGTGATGCTGATCGCGGCACAGTCGAATGGCTTCCTTGAGTGACCACGCGCCATTCGGATCGAGGGTAATTCGTGCGTCAGGGAAGCGTTCGGCCAACGCGGTGACCGCTTCAATTTCCTCGTCGCCGCTGAGCACGCCGCCCTTGAGTTTGAAGTCCTTGAAGCCGTAACGGGCGTGCGCGGCCTCGGCCAGGCGCACCACGGCGTCGGCGGTCATGGCTTTCTCGTGGCGCACGCGGAACCAGTCGTTGTCGGCGTCTGGTTCGCTGCGATAGGCCAGATCGGTTTCATTGCGATCACCGACATAAAACAGATAACCGAGCATCTTCACTTCGTCGCGTTGCTGGCCTTCGCCGAGCAGGGCCGCGACCGGCACGTCCAGGTGCTGACCGAGCAAGTCGAGGAGGGCGGCTTCCAGGCCCGTGACCGCGTGAATAGTGATACGCAGGTCGAACGTCTGCAAACCGCGACCGCCGGCATCACGCTCGGCGAAGGTCTGGCGCACCTGGTTGAGAATCTTCTGATACGTGCCAATCGGGCTGCCAACCACCAGCGAACGTGCGTCTTCCAGCGTCTGGCGAATGCGCTCGCCCCCCGGCACTTCGCCGACCCCGGTGTGACCGGCGTTGTCCTTGAGGATCACAATGTTGCGGGTGAAAAACGGGCCGTGGGCGCCGCTCAGATTGAGCAGCATGCCGTCGTGACCAGCCACCGGAACCACCTGCATGCTGGTGATGATCGGGGCTTTTGCGGTGTCTTGTGGGTTCATTTTCTTGTCCTTCAAAACAGAGGTTCAGGCGTGATTGGGCGCTGGTTTGCCCGGTGCAACGGCAGGTGCGGTTTTCGGTGTATTGCGCGCGGCGAAAACGATGATCGCGGCGATGATCGATGTCGCCGCCAGGCCATATAGCCCGCCCTGAATGGAGCCGGTGTGTTCTTCGAGCAGGCCGAACGTGGTCGGTGCAACGAAGCCGCCAAGGTTGCCCACCGAGTTGATCAGCGCGATGACACCCGCCGCGATCCGCGCATCCAGATAAGCCTGAGGGATCGGCCAGAACAGCGACGACGCGGACTTGAAACCCAGCGCCGCGAAGCAGATCGCAACGAAGGCAAAGATCGGCCCGCCGGTGGTAGACATGAACATCCCGGCCGCCGCGATCAGCAGGGCAGCGGCGACCCAGGCCTGTTGGTTTTTCCATTTGGCCGACAGCGAAGCGAAGGCGTACATGCCGACGATCGACAGCAACCATGGGATCGAGTTGAACAGCCCGACCTGAATGTCGCTGAGGTCGCCCATCTTCTTGATGATGCTCGGCAGCCAGAAGGTCGCGGCATAGATGGTCAGCTGGATGAAGAAATAAATCAGGCAGAACAGGATGATCTGGCGATCTTTAAGCAACGTGCCCAACGACGGCTTGATCGGCGTTGCCGCTTCGCGGGCCAGTTGCTCGTCATCGATGGCTTTGACCAGCGCATCTTGCTCGGCGCGGGTCAGCCATTTGGCGTCGTGGGGTTTTGAGTCCAGCCAGAACCACACGAACACGCACAGCCCGACTGAAAACATCCCCTCAATGAAATACATCCATTGCCAGCCGTGCATCCCGAATCCGCTGATCTGCAACAGCAACCCGGACAACGGGCCGGAGATCAACGAGGCAATGGCCGAACCGCTGAGAAAAATCGCAATCGCCTTGCCGCGCTCAACGCCTGGCAACCAGCGCGTGAAGTAATAAATCACCCCGGGAAAGAACCCGGCTTCCGCCACGCCCAGCAGAAATCGCAGGATGTAGAAGTGGGTTTCGTTCTGGATGAAGGCCATGCACGCGGCGACCAGACCCCAGGTCAGCATGATGCGGGTCAGCCAGATACGTGCGCCGACTTTTTGCAGAAGCATGTTGGAGGGGACTTCGAACAGTGCATAACCGATGAAGAACAGGCCGGCACCAAGGCCATAGGCGGCAGCGCCGATCCCCAGGTCCTGCTCCATGTGGGCACGGACGAAGCCGATGTTCACGCGGTCAATGTAATTGACGATGAACATGATGACGAACAGCGGCAGGACATGGCGTTTCACTTTCGAGATGGCGGACTTCAGGACCGAATCGGCTCCCTCGTGCATCCCGGATATGGATGTATTCACTTGGTTTTCTCCCACTGATTATTTTTATGCGGGGTGTGGCTGGGTGTTGCGATGTTGATAGACATCATACAACTAGGTTTTTTCGTCGTGCAAGCGTTCTCGTCCAACAAAATGGCGCTTTTTCTCAAGTTTTTTATTCTTTTTATGGTTTTCTGCGTTTTTATGACAGTCTATGTTGGGCATTTGTTGAGTGTTGTCATACAAGTTGATCTTGGTTTTCTGGAGATTCCAGCCGAGCGCAGTGCTACGATTCCGATAGCCCTGCTTCCGGATGATCGCCATGCAAGAAGACCTCGACGCGCCTGCCCGCAAGCGCACCCACAACCTGGCCCATGACCTGGTGGTCAAACTGAGCCAGAGCATTTTGCTCGGGCAAATGTTGCCGGGGGACAAGCTGCCGTCGGAGAACACGATTGTTCAGGAACACGGGGTCAGTCGCACGGTGGTGCGTGAGGCGATCTCGAAGTTGCAGGCTTCAGGCCTGGTGGAAACCCGGCACGGCATCGGCACCTTTGTGATCGAGCGCGCACCGGAGCAGGGGCTGCGATTGAATGTCGACACCGCGCTGGGGGTGCGCAGCATTCTGGAGCTGCGCATGGGCCTGGAAACCCAGGCCGCCGCGCTGGCAGCGAGCCGTCGCACCGATCATCAGTTGATGCAGATGCGCGACGCGCTGGATGACTATCAAAGCCTGCTCGCCAACAACGACAGCTGCGTCGAGGCCGACAAACGCTTCCACCTGCTGATCGCCGAAGCCACCGGCAACGTGTGCTTCACCGAAATCATGCAGCACTTGGGCAGCGCCATGATTCCGCGGACACGGGTCAACGCCGCCGAGCGTGGCGCGGCGGATTTGAGCAAATTGGGGCAACTGGCCAACCTCGAGCACGAGGCGATCCTCAACGCGATCAAACGGCAAGACCCGGACGCCGCGCGCGCCGCCATGTGGCTGCACCTGACCAACAGCCGTGACCGGTTTTCGGCCGGCGCCTGACGACCGTTTGTCCAGTCGACACCGAGAAGGGTCATCGTGTTCACGAGAGATCCTGTGCCGAAAACGAGAAAAGCCCTGCACGCGTAAACCTGCAGGGCTTCTCGGTCAGGCTGACCATCTTGTTAAATCCGGCCAATGTGCCGGGTTTTTTATGACGAGTGTTTCACTCGACGCTGATCAGGTTCGTTCGCACATCCGTTATCCACCCGACTTGATAGCGAGTCCGGAAGAAGTAACCATAATCCTGAAGGTAGTACATCGTGGCGGTTGCTTTCAGCTCGCCACCTTCAAGCTTGCACCCCAACTCCTTTGCGCTGCCCTGCAACGATGAGTTGACCTGCGAAGCCTCGATCTGACGCTCGACCACACAGTTAAGGCTCTCCACATTAACCGAGTTGCCTTTGAGCGTACTGCGGCGTTGTTGAGTGATCTGATACCCCAACGATGAACCGACAACCATCGCTCGCCAGTCGCCGGTGAACGTCAGTTTTTCGGTATCGACTGCATAGGACACTGGCAACTGACGGTCGATGTGCTGGCTGTCGAGGCGCAGGGTCAGCAATCCTCTGAAATTGACGGAGCGGGTCTCCGACACCTTGCCTGGCCACTGCAATTGCAGTTGACCGCTCTGTGGATCGGTTTCATAGCGTTGCTCGCTCTGCGAGGGCGCGCTGCCCAGGTAGCCAGTGTTGTGTGATTTGAAGACGACATGTTTGATCGCCTTCTGCGGCGGTGGCAGATTCAGATCGGCAATTGACTTGAGCACGTCGGCTTTAACGGGGCCGGACTCATAGGTCGGCGCGACTTTGTTGCGGGGCGAGTAGAGGGCCAGCGTCGAGAGTTGCGGCGCCGGCGCACAGGCAGCATTCAGCAACTCGCGGACATCAGCACTTTGCCCGAAGGTTTTTTCTGCGCTGTCGGAGAGCACCGTTCCCCGGGTGATCTGGTCTTTTTCGTCCAGTTTAAAAACGCTCAGTACCCGGTAGGTCTGGCGCGTGCAGTCGGCCTGATAGCGGTTGCGGGTTTGGCCAAACAACACTTTGTAATCGGCGTCGGTCAGAAGGGCTGGCTCATCAACCGCGCCCCAGAACAATCGGGAAGGTCCTTCAACCTTGATGCTGTTGCGGTCGATCATCAGCCGGCGTTCCGCGCCGCTTCCCGAAACAATCCGCCAGTCCGACGGGGAGGTCTGAGCGCAGGCGGTGGTGAAGCTCGGGTTCTGCGCCAGACGTGCCACCAGTGCCGGGGACAACGGGTTGTTCATTTCCAACTTGCGGGAAATGGGCCGGGTGCTGGAGACGAACGTTGTCTGCATGAACACCAGGCTTGCGCGGGTGGCGTCGCAGCTTGCTTGAATCTGCAACGTCGATTGCGTCGATTGCGTGGTTTTCAGATCTCGCGCGGGAATGCTCACCTGAAAGCTGAGCATCCCCTCATCGCGCATTATCGAGTTTGCCAGCAGCGGCTCCTTGAGCACTTCCTCCACCGTCAATGAAGGTGCCTTGGCCACGGGTGCAGGCGCACTGGCGCAACCTGAAAGCAACGTTAACAAACCGACAACAACGAAGCGGGTCATAGGCATTCCAGGCGATACGCGCCACATACATGTGAACTGAAGTGGTCGGCATCCCCCGGCAATTCTTTAGTCGGCATTGCTTGCAATCATGGTCGGGCGGGCTGCACTGCGATGATCGCAGGGCGCCGCTCCAGGTTCAGCGCCAGCACGCTGATCAGCACCACAACCGCACCGATCCCGACCATCAGCGTCGGCTGCTCACCCAAGCCAAAAGCCGCAATGGCCATGGCCGTCGGCGGAATCAGATACAGCGTCATCGTCGCCCGACTCAAGTCGATGTGGGCCAGCACAAATGCCCAGGCCAGGTAGGCGAGGGCGCTGGGAAACACGCCCAACGCCAGCACTGCCCGTTGCACAGGCATCGGTGCGCTGACGACCTTGTCAGCCAACCCCGGCAGATAAATCAGCAGCAGCGCCGTGCCCGACCAGACCGTGTAACAGACCAGCGTCAAACCGTCGTAGCGCCCGGAATGATGCTTCTGTAGTGCGAAGTAAACACTCCACGACACCGCCGCCAGCAAGATCAGCAAACCCTGCGCATCAATGCTGCCCAGTCCGCGATCACCGGCCACCACAATCACCACGCCGATCAATCCCAATAAAACACAACCCCAGCGCCAGGCGCTGACCCGGTCCTTGAACACGAACCGCGCCAGCAAAGTGCTGAACAAGGGCGTCGATTGCGCCAACACACTGGAAGCGCCGGCGCTGACACTTTGCTGGCCGATATTGAGTGCGACGTGGTGCAGGCTCACGGCAAAGAAACCAAGGACGAACAGCAGCGGCAGATCGCGAAGCTTCGGCAAGCTGATGCCTTTGAACGCGGCGACGATTGCCATGAACACCGACGCGATCAGAAAGCGCAGCAGCGCCAAATGACCGGGGTCATAGGCTTGTAATCCGATGTGAATGCCGGTCGGCGAGTATCCCCAGCAGCCGACGACAAACGCCATGGCCAGGAGGATTTTAAGGGTGTGTGGGGAGGGCTTCATGGTCGATCACCGGTGGGTTGATGCACCGAGTATCGGAAGGCTAACCGTTCGCCACAACTGACTTATACTGCGTCAACTGTTCACTTTAGGTGATGTATGGAATTGGCGCAGATTCGCATGTTCAAAACCGTTGCCGAGGTCGGCAGCATCGCCCGGGCGGCGGAGCTGTTGCATTGCGTGCCATCGAACATCACGGCACGCATCAAGTCGCTGGAAGCCGAGTTGGGTGTGGCGCTGTTTCTACGCGAGGGCCGAGGCTTGCGCATCAGCCCGGCGGGGCAAACGTTTCTGTCTTACGCCTCGAAGATTCTGGCGCTGACCGTTGAAGCCAAGCGTGCGGTGGATCCTTCGGCCGAACCGTCCGGGCCGCTGCGTATTGGTGCCATCGAGTCCTCGGCCACCGGTCGTCTGCCGCGCCTGCTGGCCAAGTTTCACAAGCGTTATCCGGGCGTCGCGCTGGAGCTGACCACCGGCACCTGGAGCCAACTGCTCGATGACACCCTCAATCATCGGCTCGACGGCGCGATCGTCGCGGTGGATGTCGAGCGCTCGCAACTCAAGCGCACGCCGATGTACCGCGAAGAGTTACTGCTGATTGCCTCGACATCGCTGGGGCCGGTGCGCGATATCGCCGATTTGCAGGGCAAGACCGTGTTCATGTGGCCGCAAGGCTGTCCTTATCGGGCGGCACTGGAGTATTGGTTGTTGCGGCAAGGGCAGGCGCTGCCGATTGTCAGCCTGGCGAGTTATGGGGCGATTGTCGGGTGCGTCAGCGCCGGGGCTGGGATCGCGCTGGTGCCCAAAGGGGTGTTTGACCAGTATGCGAAAGGGGCAGGGTGCGCGGGATATGAGTTTCCTGAGCTGACGGCCATCGACAACCTTTTTTACTGGCATGAAAACGCCGGGGTTCACCCGGCGCGGGAAGCGTTTGTGGCGATGTTGCGTGAGGAGTTTTTACCGGGGTAGGCCGAAGTTTCGAGCGATGCACTGCTGGTCGTAGGAAATTTCTCGAGCTGTAGCAGGAAAAGCCCTACATAGAATTCAAGCTGTCAGGCGCCAGACTATCGGATTCTGTTTGTTTTTAAGGGTTTGGTAATGACGACATTTGTTCTTCGGCTACCTGAAGGTTTACGTCTGAAGTTAAAGCGCGCTGCCAAGGCAAACAGGCGAAGCTTGAACGGTGAAATTGTCGCTCGAATGGAACGTGCATTAGCGGATATATCCATGAGTGAACTTGATGATGAAATTAGATTCTTGTTGATTCGTGAAGTACTTGCCCTGGAAAGCTCGACAGGGACGACCAAAGCAGAAACGGGATTCGTCTGATGGCTCAACTTTGTTTTTACGGTACGTAGTCTTATGTTCGGAACCTGTTCATGTCTAAGAGTCGAAAAACATCGGTTTCTTAGTCTCATCCGATCTATCAAAGTGTTCGGAATGGATCCAAAAGCGGCCGTCGATGTTTCAGGCAGTCGCTGGGAAATCATAGGGGTGCTAAATACACTAACGGTCTTGTGGGAAATTTCCTACAAGACAGAAGGATGAATCCTTCGTCTGGAGCGGTGGGACGTTGCCACAATTCTGCCTTCAGTATTGGTAGAGCAACTAGTGAAGATGGACTCACTTAGCGTTCTTGTTTTAGAAGATAAATCGATTCAGCGTGGCATCTTGGTCAGTGCGCTAAAACACCTGGGAGTCATCGATATCTTGCAGGCGGATAGTACCGAACGGGCTATGACGAAGATCAATCGACCCGGGGGCGTGGACATTGTGCTCTGCGACCTGCGTAACACGGACCTTAACTGCTTGGGTTTTTTGCACACTGTCGGTCAGAACGGCATGGTTCGCGCTGTCGCGTTGAGCAGTGAGGTACGGCCAGAAATGCGTCGTGCCGTGGGGCAGATGACCTGTTTTTCGAGGTTGCAGTTGCTCGGGGAGTTGAGCCAACCCATGCAGCCCGGTTCATTGCAGGGTGTGTTGCATCGCTATCGGCACCGACGCCATTCGTCTGCCATTGATCCGTCACCGTTGTACAAACTGCCCAGTGAAGAGGAAGTCCGTCACGGCCTGGCGTCGGGTGCTTTCAAAGCCTGGTTCCAGCCCAAGTTCGAGATGACCAGTGGTGCGGTGGTGGGGGTTGAGGCGCTGGCGCGTTGGGAACATCCTGTAAGGGGGCTGCTGCTGCCCAAAGATTTCCTGGCAGCCGTGTTGGCTTATGACCTCATCGATGAGATGTTCAAGCAAATGCTTGAGCAAGGGATGAGTCTGTTGCTTGCACTGCGCGAGCTTGGCCTTAGTCTGCAATTTGGATTCAATCTTCATGCCTCGCAACTGACCCGTAATGACCTGACCGACCACATTCTTGGTCGCCTGAAGTGCCACAATTTTCCGGGAGCGACATTGTTGTTCGAAGTGGCAGAAAATGGTTTGCTCGGCGCTCCTCCGGTTGCCCAGGATAACCTGCTGCGCCTGCGCGCCATGGGGTGCGGTCTTTCAATCGATGGGTTCGGCCTCGGGTTTTCTTCGCTGAAGTTGCTCTGCCAGTCACCCTTCAATCAATTGAAACTCGCCGGCCAACTCGTCCAGGACACAACTGATTCGCGCACCCGGTCGATGGTCACCAGCGCCTTGGCACTTTCGCGGTCACTGAACATGAGCCTGGTCATCGAGGGGGTTAGCAGTCAGGCCATTCGAGAGGCAGTGATGGAGATCGGCTGCGTATTGGGTCAGGGTTTTCATTTGGCGCCGCCAATGGATTCGAGTCGGCTCATGCAATGGCTACAGAATCGGGAAATGTGCAAATAATAATAACGGTCGCAGGGTCGGAAAGTAATTCGAGACGACTGGCGAATGATGTAGAGGTGAGCTTCATTGTCCGGCTATATATTCCGTTATCTTTTGATGCATGACCTTTCCGTCATCGGTGTTGTCCGGTGCGTAATACAGCGAGGTTCAAATGCATAAAGCGTTGGTTGTGGACGATCATCCATTCATTCGGGCAACGGTAAAGATTCTGCTTCAAAGAGAGGAGTTCGATCTGATCGTCGAGGCTGATAATGGTGCGGATGCGGTGCAACTGGCTCGCCAGCATGTCCCGGCGCTTATCGTGCTGGACATCGCCATGCCAAAACTGGACGGGTTGGAAGTCATTAGTCGGATTGTGGCGCTGAAACTTCCGTGCAAGGTACTGATATTGACCTCCCAATCGCCGGCATTTTATGCCATGCGCTGTATGAAGGCAGGGGCGGCTGGTTATATTTCAAAAACTGACGAATTGGGTGAGCTGAGCAAAGCGATCAAGGCACTCATGGCGGGCTATACTTTTTTCCCCAATCTTTCAGGTAATTCCGTACGCCGAAATGATATCGATGCGACTGAACTGGATTTGATTCGGTGTCTGTCCGATCGTGAGTTAATGATTTTGCAACAACTTGCACGCGGCCTGAGTAACAAGGAAATAGGCGATGCAATGTTATTAAGCAACAAGACCGTCAGTACCTATAAAACCCGTTTGATCGAAAAGCTTAATGTCAAGTCGGTGGTCTATCTGGCCGACTTTGCCAAGCGGAATAACTTGATCTGAATGAGAATGCCTCTGCGTAATTATCTGCTTGCTGTTTTTGTACTCGGCCAGTTGGGGAGTGTTTTGCCGGTCTGTGCCGGTGTGCAAACCCTGAAACTGACCAGTCGCTCTAATGACGAGAATTTCATCATCGGTCCGCAGGAGTCGGACTCGCACTGGCTGCGCAGCACGAGCCCAATGCAACCGGACGTTTCGGCGCTGGGTCTCAGTGATGCGGAACAACGTTGGCTGGCAAAACACCCTCGATTGAAAGTGGCCGTCAACGATAGCCTCGTCCCCGTATCCTTCTTCGACGAGTGGGGTGTGTACCGAGGGATCAGCGCCGATGTTCTGGCTAAAATCAGTCAACGCACCGGATTGAAGTTCGATGTGGTGCGTGGTCATTCGATGGGCGAGTTGATCAGGCACATCAATCAGGGCGACGCCGATCTGATCGCGGCGTTCAACGCCAGCGTTGAAAAGGATGCAGAACTGCGGGTCACTCGAGCTTACTTGACCAATCCGGATGTGTTTGTCGGTCGGATCGAGTCGCAGAGCCCGGGAGCGCGGGAGGCCATGGCCAGTACCTTCGGTTTGCTGTCCGTCCAGGTGGGCTTCGCCACCGACCGCAGGGCAGTGGAGTTGTATTCGATCCTGGACAAAGCCCTGAAAAGCATTCCTGCGCAAGAATTGGAGGACTTGATCGGGCGTTGGCACAACGACGTGGTCGTGGATGACGGTATCTGGCTGCACAGTCGGGCGGCGATCGTTCCGGGTTTCATTTTCTTCGGGCTGTTATTACTGGCAGCCGTGGGCTGGATCATTTACCTGCGTCGATTGATTGTTACCCGCGAAAAGGCAGAGTTGGCGCTCAACGACCAGATGGAATTCATGCGCGCCATGATCGATGGCACCCCGCACCCGATCTATGTCCGTGACCGCGAAGGGCGGCTGGTGAGCTGCAACTCGGTCTACCTTGACGTGGTGGGGGCCAGTATCGAGACGATGATCGGCAAAAAAATCACCGACAGCCCACAGCTTTTTTATGCCGACACCACGGCCGTTCATGAAGAGTACCTGAGGGTGATGGATGAGGGCTCCCGGGCGATTCAGGATCGGGTTTTAAGAGCGAAAACCGGTGTAGTCCATACGGTTTACCACTGGATCCTGCCCTTTCGTTCAAGCGATGGCGTGGTCACGGGCATGATTGGCGGCTGGATCGATATCAGCGAACGCCAGCGCTTGTTCGATGAATTGCAGAGTGCCAAGAAAGGCGCCGATGAGGCCAATCGGGCGAAAACAACGTTCCTGGCAACCATGAGCCATGAAATCCGCACCCCGATGAATGCGGTGATCGGCATGCTCGAGTTGGCGATGAAGAAGGCTGACAAGGGCATCATGGACCGGTTCGCCATCGAGGTTGCGTCAGGCGCGGCGCGGGGGTTGCTCGACCTGATCGGCGATATTCTCGACATCGCGCGAATTGAGTCCGGACGTCTTTTTCTGGCACCGGAACGTGCGTGTTTACGCGAGTTGGTGGAATCGGTGACGCGTATGTTCGAAGGTGTGGCACGGCAAAAAGGGTTGCGCCTGCTGCTGGATTTCGACCCGCAGGCCAATCGCGACGTGCTGATCGATCCGCTGCGTTTCAAACAGATTCTGTCCAATCTGCTGAGCAACGCAATCAAGTTTACCGACGAAGGCAGCGTGCGCTTGAGCGTGCAAGCGGGGCCCGGCAAGTCTGACGAGCGCGTGGCGATTCATGTACAGGTCAAGGACTCCGGCATTGGTATTTGCGCACAGGACCAGGCGCAGTTATTCAGTCCTTTCACTCAGGTCCGCAATAGTCACCAGCCGGCGCGCGGTGGTTCGGGGCTGGGACTGTCCATCAGCCGTACCCTGTGTGAAATGATGCAGGGGCAACTGCACCTGAGCAGCGCACCGGGCAAAGGTACGCAGATTGATATTTCTCTCGACCTGCTCGCCTTGCAACCCTTGCCCACTACCGCGTTGCCGGTGCCTGAGCTGGCCATTCAGGGGTGGGCGCTCAACATTCTGGTGATCGACGACTATCCGGCCAACCGTTTGTTGCTGTCCCAGCAATTGACCTATCTCGGTCATGGGGTCAGTGACGCAGAGGACGGTGCTCATGGCTTGCGCGCCTGGCGCAACGGTTCCTTCGATGTGGTGATTACCGATTGCAACATGCCGGTCATGAACGGTTACGAACTCACGCAAGCGATTCGCGATGAAGAAAAATCGTCAGGCGCCAAGCCTTGCCTGATCCTGGGGTTCACTGCCAACGCACAGCCAGAGGAAAGGGATCGTTGCCTGGCCGAAGGGATGGACGATTGCCTGTTCAAACCCATCAGCCTCGCGGAATTGAGTGCTCGACTCTCCTCAGTGCAACCCTGCACCGAGTCATTACAGCGTGGCGGGAAGACTTTCGAGACCGGCGGCAACATCGATCTGAGCAGCTTGCAGCAACTGACGTGTGGCGATCCTGCCGCCATCGACAATTTGCTTGGCGACCTGGCCGTCAGTAACGAAGAGGACATGTTGCGTCTGATCAGGCTGTTTGGCGAACATGACTTGCCGGGTCTTTCCGATCTGGCACATCGGATCAAGGGCGGTGCACGAATCATCAAGGCAAATGGCTTGATTTCGTGCTGCGAACAGTTGGAAGCGGTCTGTACGGGGGGAGAGTCTGCATCGTTGACAGAGGCGGTCGATGCACTGCAGCAGGCGATGGAGCAATTGGCGCAAACGCTTGAGTTGCACATGAGTGCTGACGTAACGCAGGTGTCCGTTGTTGCGGTGTGATTGTCGGAAAAATCCTACATTCAGGCAGAAATTTCCTAAAGATCCACATCGGCCAAGTCCCGACAATGGGTTCACATCTTCGATTGTGAGCCCCTGCCAATGCCCATGCGTCCGTTACGTATCCTCGTTCTTGGTGCCCCCCACTTTCAGCGATTGATCTCGGGCAAAATGCGTTCGCAGCCAGATTGTCAGGAGATATTCACCGTTGCTGACTGGGTGCAAGCCCTCGCGATGATCGAGCATGAGGGTCCGGTGGACATTACGCTGTGCGACTTGCGCTTCGAGGGGGTGAATAACCTGGAACTGCTGCAGAGCGTCGGCCGATCAGGCCTGATGGGGGCAATCATCATCTGCAGTCCACTGCCAGCGGAAGTGCTTCGGGCGGTGAGACAGATTGTTTCGCCGTTGGGGATGGTACTGCTGGGTGACTTCAATGAATCCTCACCGTTGCGTCCACTGCAGGCATTACTGGAAAAACAGAAGAACGAATCCTTAGCCGTACCCGTGTCGCCTCCTGTTGCAGCATTGGTCAATGAAGATGATGTGCGTCAGGCATTTTCACGGCGGCAATTGCAGACTTTTTTCCAGCCAAAATTCAATCTGCTGACGGGTGAGGTTTACAGCATCGAAGCGTTGGCGCGTTGGCATCATCCCGTCAAAGGCGTCATCCCGCCCTCTGTGTTCATACCGGTCATCGAGCAGTGTGGTCTGCTCGATGAACTGCTTTTTATGCAACTGGAACAAGGCTTGAGCATCCAGCGGCAGGCACTGGCGCAGGGCTTTTCGCTCAATCTCGCTTTCAATCTGCAGGTCTCGCAACTCGCCAACGCCCATCTCATACCCCGGATCCGCCTGGTTCTGGATGTTCATGATTTGCCCGGCTCAGGGCTGACGTTCGAGCTGACTGAAACGGGGCTGCTAGAAGTACCTCCCGCCAGCCTGGAAAGACTGACGCGTCTTCGAATGATGGGCTGCGGACTGTCGATCGATGATTTTGGCGCGGGGTTTTCGTCGCTGCAGCGGCTGTGTCAGTTGCCCTTCAACGAAATCAAACTCGATGCCGGGTTTGTTCGTGGCGTGATGCACGAGCCGCGCTGCCGCGCCGTTATCACCAGCACCCTGGCGCTGGGCGAAGCGTTGGGCATGGCTGTGGTCGTGGAAGGCATCGAAACCGAAGAGCAGCGGCGAGTGCTGCAGGACCTTGGGTGTACGCAAGGGCAAGGCTATTGGTGCGCGCGGCCAATGTCGGGAGCAGATTTATTGCATTGGCTAAACCTTCAACAGACGGTCGGCGGCAGGTTCTCGGCCATTAACTGATCGATGCTTAACCGGCAGCTGCCAGTAAATATATTACGTATCAGAGAGATGCATCCTTGGTTGGCAGTGGCACCAAATTGCCAAAATTTTGGCTTCACGTTATTTCAGAGTAATCGGCGAGATGGATTCTCCTAGCGTTCTCGTTTTAGACAGTCAGTCGCTACGACGCGATAGCTTGGTCACGGCTCTGCAGCATCTGGGCGTCAGCGACGTTTTGCAGGCTGATGGTCACGAACAGGCGATGGCACATATTCACCGGGCGGGGGGCGTTGATATTGTGCTCTGCGACCTGAGTGTTACAGCCCTTGAGTGTCTGGATTTTCTGCGCTCTGTGGGGCAGAGCGACAGGGTTCGCGCTGTTGTTGTGTGCAGTGAGTTGCGGCCGGAGGTGCGCCGCGCAGTCGAACAGATGACCTGTCTGTCGGGACTGCCGTTGCTTGGGCTCCTGAGCCAGCCCACCCAGTTGTATGCGTTGCAAGGCCTCTTGCACCGCTTTGGTCACTGCAGCTTGCCTGCGGAGGCTGATCCGTCGTCGCCACACAAACTGCCCAGTGAAGAGGATGTACGTCGGGGCCTGGCGTTGGGGGAGTTCAAAGCCTGGTTCCAACCCAAGTTCGAGATGAACAGCGGCGCATTGGCCGGAGCTGAAGCGTTGGCGCGTTGGGAGCACTCGGTCAGAGGTCTGTTATTGCCCAAAGACTTTCTGGCAGCTGTGCTGGCTTATGACCTGATCGACGAAATGCTCAAGCAAATACTTGAGCAAGGGATGGGGCTGCTGAATGCATTGCGCCAGTCCGGCCGGGAGCTGGAACTGGCCTTCAATCTTCACGCTTCGCAACTGGCCCGCAATGACCTGACCGACCACATTCGTCGCGTCTTGAGGTGCAACAATTTTCCGGGGGCGACGTTGTTGTTTGAAGTCGCTGAAAACGGTTTGCTCGATACCCCGAAGGTGACCCGGGAAAACCTGCTGCGCTTGCGCATGATGGGGTGCAGCCTGTCGATCGATGACTTCGGCACGGGGTTTTCATCGTTGAAACTGCTCAGCCAACTGCCCTTCAACCAACTCAAGCTCGACGGGCAACTCGTCCGGTCCATTACCGAGCCGCACACCCGGGCGATGGTCACCAGCACTGTGGCGCTGGCCCGGGCGCTGAACATGAGTCTGGTCATCGAGGGCGTCGGCAGCCAGCTTATCCATGACGGGCTGGTGGAGATGGGGTGTTCGTTTGGACAGGGTTTTCACTTGGCTCGTCCAATGGATGCCCAGCGGTTCATGCGGTGGTTGCAGAAGCTGTCATCACCCGCTTGAAAACGACGATTGCAGGTTCTGGAGGGTTTCGATATGGCTGCCGTATAACTAGTAATGAGGGCCGCATTAGCGGGTGATCTGTACCATACTCTTTGTATGCATGACCCTTCGAGTCGCCGGTATTTTCTGGTTCGTCTTACAGAGAGGTTCATATGCATAGAGCGTTGGTTGTAGACGATCATCCGTTCATTCGGGCGGCTGTGAAAATGTTGCTTGAACATGAGCAATTCGAACTCATCGTCGAGGCTGACAATGGCGTCGATGCGGTGCAACTGGCTCGTCAACATGACCCGGAACTTATTCTGCTGGATATCGCCATGCCTGGCCTGGACGGACTGGAAGTCATCAGCCGGATCCGCGCACTGAAAATGTCGAGCAAGATCCTGGTATTGACCGCCCAGCCAGCGTCATTTTATGCCATGCGCTGCATGAAGGCGGGCGCTGCCGGTTATATTTCGAAAACCGACGATCTGAGCGAATTGAGTAAAGCGATCAAGGCGCTCATGGCCGGTTATACCTTCTTCCCCAACCTGGCAGGCAATTCCGTACGTCGATGCGATGTCGATTGCACTGAGACGGAGATGATCCGCGAATTGTCCGATCGTGAACTTATTATTTTGCAGCAACTTGCCCGAGGCCTGAGTAACAAGGAAATCGGCGATGCCATGTTGTTAAGCAACAAGACCGTCAGTACGTATAAAACCCGTCTGATCGAAAAACTTAATGTTAAATCGGTGGTTTATCTGGCCGACTTTGCCAAGCGCAATAATCTGGTCTAAATGAAAACTCTTCTGCTCAACTGTCTGCTGGCCTTACTTTTATTCGGTCAATGGGGAAGTGTTTCGTCAGCACAGGCCGAGGCGCAATCCCTGAACCTTTTCGGTCGTTCGAATGGCGAGAACTATGCGGTCGTTCTGGACGAGACGGACTGGCGTTGGTTGCGCAACAAGAACTCACTGCGCCTGGGTGTGTCCGCGCCGGACTATGCGCCCTTCGACATCATCACTAATGGCCAGGATTACGAAGGGATCACGGCTGATTACGCCGCGCTGCTGGCCACCATGTTGCACACCAGGATCGAGGTTAGTCGTTACGACTCTCGAGCCGAAGTGATCCAGGCACTCAAGCTCGGTGAGCTGGACCTGGTGGGCACCGCCAATAGTTTCGACGGGGCAGATCCGGAACTGACGCAGAGCAATGCCTATGCGCAGGCCCCGTCGGCGCTGGTGACCCGCAGTGGCAGCCCGATGTTGAGGCCAGACCTGGCTGACAGTCGCCTGGCCATGCTTGACCACTTTCAGCCGATGGACGCCGTCAGTGCGGCCTATCCCAAGGCACAGCTGCAGCTTCACCCCTCGGCCCAGAACGCAATCGGTGCGGTGGCGTTTGGTCAGGCGGATGCCTACGTGGGTGATCTCATCAGCACCCACTATCTGGTTAACAAGCACTACCTGAACGACGTCCGCCTGACGACGCTGCCGGGCGTGTATGCGACGCAGTTTTCCTTTGCCATACAACCGGGCAACCGTCGTTTGCTGCACATCGTCAATACCGCCCTGGCGGTGATCCCCATCACTGATCGCATGAACATCCTGCGCCGTTGGAGCGCCGGTGACATGAGCGTTACCGGTCTTAATCCACTTCAGTTCAGTGCGGCTGAACAACGCTGGCTGGAAAAACATCCGCGCCTGACGGTGGCAGTCAACGATAGCTTCGCTCCCCTATCGTTTTTCGATGAGCAAGGGGAGTTCAGGGGCATCAGTGCCGAGGTCCTGGCGAAGGTCAGCCAGCGTACCGGTTTGAAATTCAATGTGCTGCGCAGCAGCTCGACGGACAACATGATCAAGCTGATCAAAAAGGGAAAAGCCGATCTGGTGGCGGCGTTCAATCCCAGTACCGAAGGAGCAAGCGAGCTGCGTTTCACTCGCCCTTATTTGACCAGCCCGTTTGTTCTGGTCACTCGGGACGAATCGGGCAGCCCCGAAAAACTGGAGGACATGGTCGGCAAAAAACTGGCACTGCGGCGCGGCAATGCGCTGCATGATTTCATCCACCAAAATTATCCGGACATTCAGTTGATACAGACACCGACTTCAGCCGATGCGATGGCATTGGTGGCCAAGGGGGATGCGGACGGTGCCATCAATGCGCTGATCAATGGGCGTTACTTGATCATGCGCGACTACCGCGACCGCCTGCGTATGGCCAGTATCGTCGGCGTGTTGTCGGCGCAAATCGGCTTCGCCACCGATCGCGGGGCCCTGGAGCTGTATTCGATCCTGGACAAAGCGCTGCAAAGCATTCCCCCGGAAGAACTGGATGAATTGACGGGCCGCTGGCACCACGACGTGGTGATCGATAGCGGCAACTGGCGGCACAACCGCACAGCGATCATTCAGGGTTTTGTGCTGTTCGCGCTGTTGTTGATCGTTGCCGTGGGCTGGATCATTTACTTGCGTCAGTTGATGTCCAAACGCGAAAAGGCCGAGTTGGCGCTCAACGATCAAATGGAGTTCATGCGCGTCTTGATCGACGGCACGCCTCACCCGATTTATGTACGTGATCGTGAGGGGCGACTGGTGAGTTGTAACTGCGCATACCTGGACGCGTTGGGAGTCCCACGCGAGACGGTGATGGGCAAGCAGATTACCGACACCGAACTGCTCAGTCATGCCGACGCTCAGATCTATCATGACGAATACATGAAGGTGATGGAGGACGGTACGCGATGGATTCAGGATCGCGCCATCACCAGCACCGACGGCACGATACACACGGTGTATCACTGGATGTTGCCGTATCGCACAAGCGACGGCGTGGTCACCGGCATTATTGCCGGCTGGATCGATATCAGCGAACGCCAGCTTCTGTTCGATCAATTACAGAATGCCAAGAAAATTGCCGATGACGCCAACCGGGCAAAAACCAACTTCCTGGCAACCATGAGCCACGAAATCCGCACCCCGTTGAATGCGGTGATCGGCATGCTCGAACTGGCAATGATGAAGGCTGATCAAGGCGTCATGGACCGGTTCGCCATCGAAGTCGCCTCTGGCGCGGCGCGCGGGCTGCTGGACCTGATCGGCGACATTCTCGATATCGCACGCATTGAATCCGGACGCCTGTCCCTGGCCCCGGAACGGGCCAACCTGCGTGAGTTGGTCGAATCGGTGGTGCGGATGTTTGAAGGCGCGGCACGGCAAAAAGGTTTGCGACTGTTGCTGGATTTCGAGCTCAAGGCGTGTTGCGATGTCCTGATCGATCCGCTGCGCTTCAAACAAATTCTTTCCAACCTGCTGAGCAACGCCATCAAGTTCACCGACGAAGGCGAGGTGCGTCTGAGTGTGCGGGCTGCGCCCAACGTGTGCGGCGAGCGGTTGGCGATTCATGTGCAAGTCAAGGATACCGGCATTGGTATTTCCGCCAGGGACCAGGAGCGGTTGTTCAGCCCTTTCGGTCAGGCCAGCAATAATAACCAGTCACCTCGGGGTGGTTCGGGGCTGGGCCTGGTCATCTGCCGTACCCTGTGTGAAATGATGCAGGGGCAATTGCACCTGACCACCTTGCTGGGCAAAGGCACGCAGATTGATATCCACCTCGACCTGCTTATCCTGCAACCATTGCCTGCTGCCGAGTTGCCAGTGGCTGAACCGGTGTCTCAGGCGGGGGTGCTCAACATCCTGGTGATCGACGATTACCCGGCCAATCGTTTGCTGCTCTCCCAGCAGTTGAGCTACCTCGGCCACGGCGTCAGCGACGCCGAAGACGGTGCCCATGGCCTGCGCGCCTGGCGCAATGGCAACTTCGATGTGGTCATTACCGACTGCAATATGCCCGTCATGAACGGTTATGAGCTGACGCGAGCCATTCGTGATGAGGAAAAGGCTTCGGGTGCCAGGCCTTGTTTGATCCTGGGGTTTACCGCCAATGCCCAGCCCGATGAAAAAGACCGCTGCCTGGCAGAGGGGATGGACGATTGCCTCTTCAAGCCGATCAGTCTCGGGGATCTGAGTGCCCGACTCGCTTCGGTACAGCCCAGCACCGAGTCACGGTCCGTTGGCGGGCGGGTGTACGAGATTGAAGGCGACATTGACCTGAGTAGCCTGCAGCAATTGACGCGTGGCGATAACAGCGCCATCGACCATTTGCTTGGCGATCTGGCTGTCAGTAATGAAGAGGACATGCTGCGGCTGATCAAACTGTTCAGCGCGCATGACCTGTCGGGTCTTTCCGATTTGGCCCATCGGGTCAAGGGGGGCGCACGAATCATCAAGGCGTGCGGTTTGATCCAGTGCTGCGAGCAGCTGGAAGAGGCCTGTCTGGGGGCGGACTCTGCCTTGTTGACAGAGGCTGTGGATGCGTTGCTGCAAGCGATGGAAGGATTGGCGCAAACGCTGGAGCGGCGCCTGGTTGATCCGGCACTGTAGATCCCGGCGGTGGCGCTGCAAAGGAACGCGCGCCTGCTCTTGGGAAATTTCCTACATCCAGAAAGAAATTTCCCATAGATACTCACCGCACGCCCCGACAATTGGAATCCGGGCAACCGTCAGTACCTGTAAAACCGAAAAACCAACGTGAGTCCGGTGGTGTATCTTGCGGACTTCGCCAAGCGTAATAGTCTGATCTGAATGAAAATTCTCTTGCGTAACTATCTGCTTGCGGCGCTTTTGCTCAGCCCATTGGGAAGTATTCCGACAGTAGAGGCCCAGGTGCAATCCCTGAATCTCTTTGGCCGTTCGAATGGCGAGCGTTATGCCGTGCCTCTGGATGACGCCGACTGGCGTTGGTTGCGCAACAAGAGCTCACTGCGCCTGGGCGTGTCCGCGCCGGGCTATCCACCCTTCGATATCGTCACCAATGGCCAGGATTACGAGGGGATCACAGCTGATTACGCAGAGATGCTGGGCAACCTGTTGCACGTCAAGATCGAAGTTCGTCGTTACGACTCTCGGGCCGAGGTGATCCAGGCACTCAAGCGCGGTGAGCTGGATCTGGTGGGCACTGCCAATGGTTGCGATGCGCAAGATCCAGCGTTGGCGCTGACCAGTGACTATGTAGACGCCCCGTCGGTACTGGTCACCCGCAGTGGCGTCGACCCGGTGTTGACGCCAGACCTCGCCGACAGTCGCCTGGCCATACTTGACCACTATCAGCCGTCAGACAGCGTCAGTGCCGCTTATCCCAAGGCTGAGCTGCAGCTTTACCCTTCGGCCCAAGGCGCTATCGGTGCTGTGGCGTTCGGTCAGGCGGATGCCTTCCTGGGGGATCTCATCAGTTCCCACTATCTGGTCAGCAAACACTTCCTCAATGATGTGCGCCTGGTAACGTTGCCGGGCGTGTACACCACGCATTTCTCCTTCGCAGTCAACCAGAGCAGCAGTCGATTGTTGCCCATCGTCAATGCCGCGCTGGCGGCGATCCCCACCACCGATCGCATGACGATTCTGCGCCGCTGGAGTGCCGGCGACATGAGCATGAGCGGTCTGCATCCACTTCAGCTCAGTGCGGCCGAACAACGTTGGCTGAAAAAGCATCCGCGTCTGACCGTGGCCGTCAACGACAGCCTCGCCCCGGTATCTTTCTTCGACGAGCAGGGTGAGTTCCGGGGGATCAGTGCCGAGGTCCTGGCCAAGATCAGCCAGCGCACCGGTTTGAAGTTCGATGTGCTGCGCGGCGATTCGATGAATCCGTTGATCGAGAAAATCAGAAGCGGTGATGCCGATCTGATCGCGTCGTTCATTCCCAGTGCCGAACGCGAAAGCCAGCTGCGGTTCACCCGCCCTTATTTGACCAACCCGTTTGTGCTGGTCACTCGAGACGAGTCGGGCGGCCCCGAAAGACTGGAGGACATGGTCGGTAAAAAACTGGCCATTCGGCGCAGCAATGCCCTACTTGATTTCATCAGCCAGACATTCCCCGGCATACAACTGATCAAGACAACGACAGCGGCCGAAGCCATGGCGTTGGTGGCCAAAGGGGAGGCAGACGGTGCCATCAATTCGCTGATCAACGGGCGTTACTTGATTTTGCGCGCGTACCGCGGCCGACTGCGCGTGGCCGGTATCGTCGGTTCGCAGTTGGTCCAGACCGGCTTCGCCACCGACCGAGGGGCACTGGAGTTGTATTCGATCCTGGAAAAGGCCCTGCGAAGCATCCCCCCGGAAGAGCTGGATGAATTGACGGGCCGCTGGCACCACGACGTGGTGATCGATAATGGCAGCTGGCTGCACCATCGCTCAGCGGTCATTCAAGGGTTTGTCCTGTTCGCGCTGCTGCTGATGGTGGCCGTGGGCTGGATCATTTACTTGCGCCAGTTGATGTCCAAACGTGAAAAGGCCGAGCTGGCGCTCAACGATCAGATGGAGTTCATGCGCGTCCTGATCGACGGCACGCCCCACCCGATTTACGTCCGTGATCGTCAGGGGCGGCTGGTGAGTTGTAATTCTGCTTACCTGGACGTGCTGGGCGTCCCACGCGAGACAGTGATGGGCCAGCAGATTACCGACAGCATACTGATCGGTCCTTCCGATGCTCGGACCTTTCAGGCCGAGTACATCAGGGTGATGGAGGAGGGCACGCGATGGATACAGGACCGTACCTACACCCACAAAGACGGCGTGGTCCACACGGTGTATCACTGGATGTTGCCGTATCACACCAGTGACGGCGTGGTCGCCGGTATCATCGCCGGCTGGATCGATATCAGCGACCGTCAGCGATTGTTCGATGAATTGCAAAATGCCAAGAAAAGTGCCGATGACGCCAATCGGGCGAAAACCACCTTCCTGGCCACCATGAGTCATGAAATCCGCACCCCGATGAATGCCGTGATCGGCATGCTCGAACTGGCGATGAAGAGGGCCGACCAAGGCGTCATGGACCGGTTTGCCATCGAAGTCGCCTCTGGCGCGGCGCGGGGGCTGCTGGACCTGATCGGCGACATTCTCGATATTGCACGCATTGAATCCGGTCGCCTGTCCCTGGCGCCGGAACGGGCCAGTCTGCGTGAGCAGGTCGAATCGGTGGTGCGGATGTTCGAAGGCGTGGCACGGCAGAAAGGTGTGCGGTTATTGCTGCATTTTGACCTCAAGGCCAGTTGCGATGTCCTGATCGATCCGCTGCGCTTCAAACAGATTCTTTCCAACCTGCTGAGCAACGCAATCAAGTTTACCGATGAAGGCGAGGTACGCTTGAGCGTGCAGGCCGTGCCCGGCGCGGGCGGCGAACGTCTGGCGCTTCATGTGCAAGTCAAGGATACCGGCATTGGTATTTGCGCCAGGGATCAAGAGCAGTTGTTCAGCCCTTTCGGTCAGGCCAGCAACAATCACCAGTCGCCGCGGGGTGGTTCGGGGCTGGGCCTGGTCATCTGCCGTACCCTGTGTGAAATGATGCAGGGGCAATTGCACCTGACCAGCGTACTCGGCAAGGGGACGCAAATTGATATCCACCTCGACCTGCTTGTCTTGCAACCCATGCCCATTGCCGAGTTGTCGCCGGTCGAACTGGAGTCTCAGGCGGGGGTGCTCAACATCCTGGTCATCGACGATTACCCGGCTAACCGTTTGCTGCTCTCCCAGCAATTGAGCTATCTGGGGCACGACGTCAGCGATGCGGAAGATGGTGCCCACGGCCTGCGCGCCTGGCGCAACGGCAACTTCGATGTGGTGATCACCGATTGCAACATGCCCGTCATGAACGGTTATGAGCTGACGCGGGCCATTCGTGATGAAGAAAGGTCTTCGGATGCGAAGCCTTGCCTGATTCTGGGGTTCACCGCCAATGCCCAGCCGGATGAAAAAGACCGCTGCCTGGCAGAGGGGATGAACGATTGCCTCTTCAAGCCGATCAGTCTCGGGGATCTGAGCGCCCGACTCGCCTCGGTTCAACCTGGCGCTGACTTATTGCCGGTGGGCAGGAAGGTTGACGAGATAGAGGGCGACATCGACCTGGCCAGCTTGCAGCAACTGACCCGTGGCGATCGCGCCGCGATCCAGAACTTGCTTGGGGATCTGGGCACCAGTAACGAAGAGGACATGTTGCGGCTGATCAAATTGTTCGGTGAGCATGACTTGCCGGGACTTTCCGATCTGGCCCATCGGGTCAAGGGCGGCGCACGAATCATCAAGGCGAGCCGTTTGATCCAGTGCTGCGAGCAGTTGGAAGCCGCCTGCATGGGGGCGGACTCCACTGAGTTGACTCAGGCCGTGGATGCGTTGCAGCAAGCGATGGAGCGGTTGGCGCAAACGCTGGAGCAGCGCATCGGTGATCCGGCAATGTAGATCCAGGCGGTAGCGTTGCAAATTCACGAGCGCTACTGCTTCTGATGGGGAGCGCGGCACGGGTTATTCGATGTTGAAAACGATCCCGTCTTCTCTGGCGATCAGTCGCGCTTTATCGATTTTCATCCTCATGGCTCTGGCAGCCTCCTTGAGCGTGCGCCCGGCTTCAGCATGCTCGCGCAGGGCGCGTGCGAGTTTTGTGCGGACGACTTGCTGCGTCTTGTGATGGCCAGTGACATGCCGTACTGAATGAACCCCGCTTTGGCCGGCCGGAATGTTCTGGATTGTTTTTCCGTCTGCAAAAAAACGTTCTTTGTGTTTTTCCAACTCCAAAGTAATGATTTCGCGTGGGTGAAGTGTAGTTTCGCCAGCCACTGCCTATCTCCGAGTAGTTGATGTGTGCGGATTGTGGGGGGGAATAAAAAGACTGGAAGATCGCGGCCTGACTCAAGGTTTCGACAAGAGTAATTATTAGTGCAAGACACTGGGCAGGATCAGTCCGTTAGTTTGCAACCCTTTCGTTTCTTCAGTTGCAGCAACAGTCTTTCCATTTGTTGTGTAAGGTTCTGCAGGGTTTCGGCGCCTCTATCGCGATCTTCGCCTCGCCACGATTCGCTATGTGCGGTCAATAGCTTGAGGTTTTCTTCGTGTCGCCTGAGTAATACCCGTAGTTGTTTTCGCTCTTTACTCATGTCGGATTCTATCTTGGGGGAGTGGGCCGATAACTACATTCAATCTTGCGCTAAACATTAATGATGGATACAACAATCTGTCTGTAGGAAATTTCGCAAGGAGCAAACAATCCTCCGACCATACGTCGCAATCCCCCAAGCGCCGTGACGTTCGGAAATTTCCTACATTCAGAAGGAAGTTTCCTAGAGATACACGCCGGCCATGTCCGGACAATGGGTTCATTCCTTACAGAGTGAGCCGCTTCCATGCCCATGCTCCCGTTACGTGTTCTGGTTCTTGGCGACAACGCCTTCCATCGCTCGATTGCGGTCAACATGCTGTGGCAGTCCGGTTGTCAGGAAGTCTTCGTTGCCGCTGATGGCGCGCAAGCCCACTCGATACTCGAGCAGGTCGGTCCGGTGGATATCACCCTGTGTGACCTGCGCATGGGCGGTGTGGACAGTCTGGAGCTTCTGCAGAGCGTGGGCCGATCCCGTCTGGCGGGGTCGATCATCATCAGCAGTTCACTGTCGGCAGATGTGCGTCAGGCAGTGGGGCAGTTGGTTTCGCTGTCAGGGATGGTGCTGCTGGGCTATGTCAGCAAGCCTCTGCAATTGGATGCTCTGCAGCTATTGCTGGCAAAACACCTGAGCGATCCCATTGACGAGCCAGTCGTGCTTCCTGTTGCTGCGCTGGCCACCGAAGAAGAGGTGCGCCGCGCCTTTGCCGGCCAGCAGTTGCAGGCTTACTTTCAGCCCAAATTCAACCTGCTGACCGGTGAAGTGTGCAGTGTCGAAGCCTTGGCCCGTTGGCACCATCCGTTCAAAGGTGTACTGCCGCCCGCGGTGTTCCTGCCGGTTATCGAGCGTTGCGGGTTGATGGATGACTTGCTGTTCCTGCAGTTGGAACAAGGGTTGTGGCTTCAGCGCCAGGCACTCAATCAGGGAATCGACCTGAACGTCTCCTTCAATCTGCAGGCTGCGCAACTGGTCAACGCCGAACTCACGTGCCGGATCAAATCGATGCTCAGTGCTCATGAAATGCCCGGTTCAGGGCTGACTTTCGAGCTGACCGAAACCGGGCTGATCGAAGCCCCTGCGACCGGTCTTGAAAGTCTGGTACGCCTGCGAATGATGGGTTGCAGCCTGTCTATCGATGATTTCGGCGCGGGGTTTTCGTCGCTTCAGCGTCTGTGCCAACTGCCGTTCAACGAAATCAAACTCGACGCCGAATTCGTTCGCGGGCTCAAGCAAGAACCCCGTTGCCGCGCAGTGATCAGCAGCACCCTGGCGCTGGGTGAAGCGTTGGGCATGTCGGTGGTGGTCGAAGGGATCGAAACTGAAGAACAGCGTCAGGTATTGCTGGAACTTGGGTGTACTCAAGGGCAGGGCTATTTGTGTGCGCGTGCGATGACGGCGGCGGGGTTATTGAATTGGCTGGATCTTCAGTCAATGGCTGCCGTTAGTTGATCGGTAAGTTATTGAACGACCTAATCGAGTAGGCGTCCTGCAAGTCTTCATGATATGCACGCAGATTAAAGTGGTAGTGATTAGCAATGACGAATCGTTCTTGATAAATGTTGGTCGCCGATCATTAGTGTTTTTTCAATAAATATCTAGAAGAGTCCAATCGCCTAGACTGTCTCCGAATTGCTTCCGTGAAATCGATTGATATTCGTTAGGCAGGAAATTTCCTACAAGCAGCAGGAAATTTCCTAACTTAATCCCCTTGGTAAGTCGAGACAATAAGCTCTCGTAGTTCCTTGGTGGTGCCTGTTTTTTACATAAGGCGAAGCTTCGATTCTTGTCGTTTTCAGGATTGAGGCATCGTTTTTACTGGGTTTTGCATATCAAGGATTGAATTAAAAGCGGACGTCATCACGCCATGGATGACGCAGTTTCGGAGGTTGGCCCAGCGCCAATACATTGATGAATAAAATATTTTCTGTTGTCTGGAACACGTCGATGTGTTGCTGGGTAGTTGCTTCGGAACTTGCCAGCAAGAAGACCAAGAGCGGCCCGGCAGGTCTGCGTAAGCGAGGTTTGAAAACGTCTGGAGCGTGTGCTGTTGCGCTGGCTGTTTTCTCGCTGGGGGGAATTAACACTGCGGTATACGCCCTCGGAAGTAACGCGACTCAATTAGGCATTGGAGCATCAGGAGGTGCTGGAGCTGACGCTTCGGGAGCTAATACTGTCGCTGTGGGCCAAACAAGTGCCGCTTCGGGTACTGGTGCTATAGCTGTGGGCTACTTAAGTAAGGCTAACCAACAGAATGCTGTCGCTGTGGGCCCCGCAAGTACAGCTGAGGCTACTGATGCTCTGGCTTTGGGATGGAATAGTAAATCGAGTTCTCTCGCTAGCGTTGCCCTGGGCTCTAGTTCAAACGCAACGGGCACGACACTGGGCAACGCGGCTTATGGTGTCGGCGGCACGGCAGGGGCGGAAGTGAACATCGCCAACGGCGCCGCCGGCCGCCGTATTACCGGTCTTGCCGCCGGTGCCAATGCGACGGATGCCGTCAACGTCAGCCAGCTCGATAAATTAGGCCAGAGTATGGCGACAGCCCTGGGTGGCGGCGCGACACTCAATGCGACCTCCGGGGCATGGACCGCTCCCAGTTATTCCACCAACAGCATCAACGCTGTCGGCACCAGCACCGGTCCGTTAATCAGCGACAACGTCGGCGCAGCACTGACCAACCTCAATACCAGCCTGACCAACACGGCCGCCGTGGCGGTGAAATATGACAACGCGGCTACCAAAACCCAGGTGACCTTCAACCCAGCGGGTACCGCGGTCAAGTTGACTAACGTCGCGGCCGGCGTCTTGAACGCCACCAGCACTGATGCTGTGAATGGAAGCCAATTGTTTACAGACAGGCAAAACACGGCAACAGCCCTGGGTGGCGGTGCGGCAGTCAACGCAACCACAGGCGCATGGACGGCGCCCAGCTATTCCACCAACAGCATCAGCGTGAACGGTACCAATACCGGCCCGTTGGTTAGCGGCAACGTCGGCGCGGCATTGACCAATCTGAGTACCAGCGTGACCAACACCGCCAATATTGCGGTGAAATATGATGCGGTCGGCGGCAACGCCATTACCTTGGGCGCGACCGGTGGTGCAGGCGCACCGGCCGGCGGGGTGAAAATTACCAACCTCAGCGCCGGTGCCTTGAACGGCACCAGCACTGATGCGGTGAACGGCAGCCAACTCTTTGCCACCAATACTGCCGTCAATAATGTGGTGACCCAGACCACTACGTTGGGCAACACCTCGGCCAGCACTCTGGGCGGCGGCGCCACCTACTTGCCGGCCACGGGCATAACTGGCTTCAGTCTGCCGATCAACGCAATCAGCACCACCGGTGCGGTCGGGGCAGCCACTGCGCAAACCAGCGTAGCGGGTGCGTTGACCGCGCTGAATACCGACACAGTCAACACCGCCAATATCGCGGTGAAATATGATGCGGTCGGCGGCAACGCCATTACTCTGGGAGCGACCGGTGGTGCAGGCGCACCGGCCGGCGGGGTGAAAATCACCAACCTCAGCGCCGGTGCCTTGAACGGCACCAGCACCGATGCGGTAAATGGCTCGCAGCTTTTTGCGACCGATACTGCCGTCAGTAATCTGGGGACCCAGACCACGACGTTAGGCAACACCTCGGCCAGCACCCTGGGCGGCGGCGCCACTTATTCGCCGGCCACGGGCATTACTGGCTTCAGTCTGCCGATCAACGCAATCAGCACCACCGGTGCGGTCGGGGCAGCCACTGCGCAAACCAGCGTAGCGGGTGCGTTGACCGCGCTGAATACCGACACAGTCAACACCGCCAATATCGCGGTGAAATATGATGCGGTCGGCGGCAACGCCATTACGCTGGGAGCGACCGGTGGTGCAGGCGCACCGGCCGGCGGGGTGAAAATCACCAACCTCAGCGCCGGTGCCTTGAACGGCACCAGCACCGATGCGGTAAATGGCTCGCAGCTTTTTGCGACCGATACTGCCGTCAGTAATCTGGGGACCCAGACCACGACGTTAGGCAACACCTCGGCCAGCACCCTGGGCGGCGGCGCCACTTATTCGCCGGCCACGGGCATTACTGGCTTCAGTCTGCCGATCAACGCGATCAGCACCACCGGGGCGGTCGGGGCTGCCACTGCGCAAACCAGCGTAGCGGGGGCGTTAACGGCTCTGAATACCGACACGGTCAACACCGCCAACATCGCGGTGAAATACGATGCGGTTGGCGGCAACGCTATTACCTTGGGGGCGACTGGCGGTGCCGGCGCACCGGCCGGTGGGGTGAAAATCACCAACCTCAGTGCCGGTGCCTTGAACGGCACCAGCACTGATGCAGTGAATGGCTCGCAGTTGTTCTCGACCAACCAAAGCATCAATAACATCATCAACAACGGCCTCAAGTATTTCCACGCCAATTCGGCCCTGGCGGACAGCACCGCCACGGGCACTGACAGTGTCGCGGTCGGCCCGGCCGCCAGCTCGACAGCAACCAATGCGGTCGCCATCGGCAATGGTGCCGTGTCCAGCGTTGCCGATTCGGTGGCCTTGGGCAGTGGCGCAACCACTGCGGCGGCGACTGCAACCGCAACGGGTGTGGTCAATGGCACTACTTACACTTACGCAGGCGCTGCTCCCATCGGTGTATTGAGCGTGGGCAGTGCCGGTAACGAACGTCAGATCACCAATGTAGCGGCTGGCCAAGTCACTGCCGCGAGCACCGATGCGGTCAACGGCAGTCAACTGTTCGCCACCAACACGGCAGTCGATGCGGTCGGCACCCAAACCACCACGTTGGGCAACACCTCGGCCAGCACCCTGGGCGGCGGCGCCACTTACTCGCCGGCCACGGGTCTGACGGGCTTTAGTCAGCAGATCAACGCGATCAGCACCACCGGGGCGGTCGGGGCAGCCACTGCGCAAACCAGCGTAGCGGATGCATTGACGGCGCTGAATACCGACACGGTCAACACCGCCAATATCGCAGTGAAATATGATGCGGTCGGCGGCAACGCCATCACCCTGGGGGCGACCGGCGGTGCCGGCGCACCGGCCGGCGGGGTGAAAATCACCAACCTGAGCGCCGGTGCCTTGAGCGGCACCAGCACTGATGCAGTGAATGGCTCGCAGCTTTTTGCGACCGATACTGCCGTCAGTAATCTGGGGACCCAGACCACTACGCTGGGCAACACATCGGCCAGCACCCTGGGTGGTGGCGCCACTTACTCGCCAGCCACGGGACTGACTGGCTTCAGTCTGCCGATCAACGCGATCAGCACCACCGGTGCGGTAGGCGCAGCCAATGCGCAAACCAGCGTAGCGGATGCATTGACGGCGCTGAACACCGACACAGTCAACACCGCCAATATCGCGGTGAAATACGATGCGGTCGGCGGCAACGCCATCACCCTGGGGGCGACCGGCGGTGCCGGCGCACCGGCCGGCGGGGTGAAAATCACCAACCTGAGCGCCGGTGCCTTGAGCGGCACCAGCACTGATGCAGTGAATGGCTCGCAGCTTTTTGCGACCGATACTGCCGTCAGTAATCTGGGGACCCAGACCACTACGCTGGGCAACACCTCGGCCAGCACCTTGGGCGGCGGCGCCACTTACTCGCCGGCCACGGGTCTGACGGGCTTTAGTCAGCAGATCAACGCGATCAGCACCACCGGGGCGGTCGGGGCAGCCACTGCGCAAACCAGCGTAGCGGATGCATTGACGACGCTGAACACCGACACAGTCAACACCGCCAATATCGCGGTGAAATACGATGCGGTCGGCGGCAACGCCATTACCCTGGGAGCGACCGGTGGTGCAGGCGCACCGGCCGGTGGGGTGAAAATCACCAACCTGAGTGCCGGTGCCTTGAACGGCACCAGCACTGATGCAGTGAACGGCTCGCAGTTGTTCGCGACCAACCAGACCGTCGATGGCCTCGTCAACAATGGTGCGGGCATCAAGTACTTCCACAGTAACTCGGTCCTGGCGGACAGCACTGCCACGGGTACTGACAGTGTGGCAGTCGGCCCGGCCGCCAGCTCGACGGCAACCAATGCGGTAGCCATCGGTAATGGTGCCGTGTCCAGCGTTGCCGATTCGGTGGCCTTGGGCAGTGGCGCAACCACTGCGGCGGCGACTGCCACCGCAACGGGTGTGGTCAATGGCACTACTTACACTTACGCAGGCGCTGCTCCCATCGGTGTGTTGAGCGTGGGCAGTGCCGGTAACGAACGTCAGGTCACCAATGTAGCGGCTGGCCAGGTCACTGCCGCGAGCACCGATGCGGTCAACGGCAGCCAACTGTTCGCTACCAATACGGCAGTCGATGCGGTCGGCACCCAAACCACCACGTTGGGCAACACCTCGGCCAGCACCCTGGGTGGCGGCGCCACTTACTCGCCGGCCACGGGCATTACTGGCTTCAGTCAGCCGATCAACAGTGTCAGCACCACCGGTGCGGTAGGGGCAGCCACTGCGCAAACCAGCGTAGCGGGTGCGTTGACGGCGCTGAACACCGACACAGTCAACACCGCCAACATCGCGGTGAAATATGATGCGGTCGGCGGCAACGCCATCACCCTGGGAGCGACCGGTGGTGCAGGCGCACCGGCCGGCGGGGTAAAAATCACCAACCTGAGCGCCGGAGCCTTGAACGGCACCAGCACTGATGCAGTGAACGGTTCGCAGCTGTTTGCGACCAACCAGACCGTCGATGGCCTCGTCAACAATGGCGCGGGCATCAAGTACTTCCACAGCAACTCGGTTCTCGCCGACAGCACTGCAACCGGCACTGACAGCGTGGCAGTCGGTCCGGCCGCCAGCTCGACGGCAACCAATGCGGTCGCTATCGGTAATGGTGCTGTTTCCAGCGTTGCAGACTCGGTGGCCTTGGGCAGTGGCGCAACCACTGCGGCCGCGACTGCCACCGCAACGGGTGTGGTTAATGGCACCACCTTTACTTACGCAGGCGCTGCTCCAATCGGTGTATTGAGCGTGGGCAGTGTCGGTAACGAACGTCAGGTCACCAATGTAGCGGCTGGCCAGGTCATTGCCGCGAGCACCGATGCGGTCAACGGCAGCCAACTGTTCGCCACCAATACGGCAGTCGATGCGGTCGGCACCCAAACCACTACTTTAGGCAACACCTCGGCCAGCACCCTGGGCGGCGGCGCCACTTACTCGCCAGCCACGGGACTGACTGGCTTCAGTCTGCCGATCAACGCGATCAGCACCACCGGTGCGGTCGGTGCAGCCACTGCGCAAACCAGCGTTGCCGGTGCATTGACGGCGCTGAATACCGACACGGTCAACACCGCCAACATCGCGGTGAAATACGATGCGGTCGGCGGCAACGCCATTACCCTGGGGGCGACCGGTGGTGCAGGCGCACCGGCCGGCGGGGTAAAAATCACCAACCTCAGCGCCGGAGCCTTGAACGGCACCAGCACCGATGCAGTGAATGGCTCGCAGTTGTTCTCGACCAACCAAAGCATCAATAACATCATCAACAACGGCCTCAAGTATTTCCACGCCAACTCGACCCTGGCCGACAGCACTGCCGCGGGTACTGACAGTGTGGCGGTCGGCCCGGCCGCCAGCTCGACGGCAACCAATGCGGTCGCCATCGGTAATGGTGCTGTGGCCAGTGTGGCGAACTCCCTCGCGCTGGGTAATGGCGCAACGACCACCGCCGCAACCGCTACGCCTAGTGGGATAGTCAACGGCACCACCTTTACCTACGCAGGCGCTGCTCCAATCGGTGTATTGAGCGTGGGCAGTGCCGGTAATGAACGTCAGGTCACCAACGTAGCGGCTGGCCAAGTCACGGCCACTAGCACCGACGCAATCAACGGCAGCCAACTGTTTGCCACCAATACGGCGGTCGATGCGGTCGGCACCCAAACCACCACATTGGGCAACACCTCGGCCAGCACCCTGGGTGGCGGCGCCACTTACTCTGCGGCCACGGGGATTACTGGTTTCAGTCAGCCGATCAACAGTGTCAGCACCACCGGGGCAGTAGGAGCAGCCACTGCGCAAACCAGCGTAGCGGGTGCGTTGACGGCGCTGAATACCGACACGGTCAACACCGCCAACATCGCGGTGAAATACGATGCGGTCGGCGGCAACGCCATCACCCTGGGAGCGACCGGTGGTGCAGGCGCACCGGCCGGCGGGGTGAAAATCACCAACCTGAGCGCCGGAGCCTTGAACGGCACCAGCACTGACGCGGTGAACGGCTCGCAGCTGTTTGCGACCAACCAGACCGTCGATGGCCTCGTCAATAATGGCGCGGGCATCAAGTATTTCCACAGCAACTCGATCCTCGCCGACAGCACTGCAACCGGCACTGACAGCGTGGCAGTTGGCCCGGCCGCCAGTTCGACGGCAACCAATGCGGTCGCCATCGGTAATGGTGCCGTGTCCAGCGTTGCCGATTCGGTGGCCTTGGGCAGTGGCGCAACCACTGCGGCGGCGACTGCCACCGCAACGGGTGTGGTTAATGGCACCACTTACACTTACGCAGGCGCTGCTCCAATCGGTGTATTGAGCGTGGGCAGTGTCGGTAACGAACGTCAGGTCACCAATGTAGCGGCTGGCCAAGTCACTGCCGCGAGCACCGATGCGGTCAACGGCAGTCAACTGTTCGCCACCAACACGGCAGTCGATGCGGTCGGCACCCAAACCACCACATTGGGCAACACCTCGGCCAGCACCCTGGGTGGCGGCGCCACTTACTCGCCGGCCACGGGCATTACTGGCTTTAGTCAGCAGATCAACGCGATCAGCACCACCGGTGCGGTCGGGGCAGCCACTGCGCAAACCAGCGTAGCGGGTGCGTTGACGGCGCTGAACACCGACACCGTCAACACCGCCAATATCGCAGTGAAATACGATGCGGTCGGCGGCAACGCCATCACCCTGGGAGCGACCGGCGGTGTCGGCGCACCGGCCGGCGGGGTGAAAATCACCAACCTCAGCGCCGGTGCTTTGAACGGCACCAGCACCGACGCAGTGAATGGCTCGCAGCTGTTCGCAACCAACCAGACCGTCGATGGCCTCGTCAATAATGGCGCGGGCATCAAGTACTTCCACAGTAACTCGATCCTGGCCGACAGCACAGCAACCGGCCTCGACAGCGTAGCCATCGGCCCGACCGCGAGTGCGACCGTGGCCAACGGCGTGGCGCTCGGTTCGAACTCCTCGGCCACTGGCGCAACCCTGGCTAACGCGGCTTATGGTGTCGGCGGTGCGGCGACCGGGGGCGAAGTGAACATCGCCAACGGCGCCAGTGGCCGTCGCCTTACCGGCCTAGCCGCCGGTGCCAGTGCCACGGATGCCGTCAACGTCAGCCAACTGAATAAAGTGGGGCAGGACACCGCGACGGCCCTGGGCGGCGGCGCTGCAATTGATGCGACTGCAGGCACATGGACGGCACCGAGCTATTCCACCAACAGCATCAGCGTCAACGGCACCAATACCGGTCCATTGGCCAGCAATAACGTCGGCGCAGCCCTGACCAATCTGAATACCAGTCTGACCAACACGGCTGCGGTGGCGGTGAAATACGACGACGCCAGCACCAAGACTCAAGTGACCTTCAACCCGGCGGGCACCGCGGTCAAGTTGACCAACGTCGCGGCAGGTGCCTTGAACGGCACCAGCACCGATGCAGTGAATGGCTCGCAGCTGTTTGCGACCAACCAGACCGTCGATGGCCTCGTCAACAATGGTGCGGGCATCAAGTATTTCCACAGCAACTCGGTCCTCGCCGACAGCAGCGCAACCGGCCTGGACAGCGTAGCCGTCGGCCCGGCCGCCAGCGCCACAGCGGTCAACGGCGTGGCGATCGGCAACGGTGCCGTGGCCGGTACCGCCAATTCCATCGCCCTGGGTAATGGCGCCACCACGGCTGCCGCCAACGCGACCGCCACGGGTGTGGTCAACGGCAGCACGTTCAATTACGCCGGTGCGACTCCGACCGGCGTCTTGAGTGTCGGCAGCCTTGGCAATGAGCGGCAGATCACTAACGTAGCCGCCGGCCGAGTGTCGGCGAGCAGCACCGATGCCATCAATGGCAGTCAGTTGTTCTCGACCAACACGGCTGTCGATGGCTTGGGTACTCAAGTCGATAACCTGGTCAACAACGGCACCGGCATCAAGTATTTCCACAGCAACTCGGTCCTCGCCGACAGCACTGCAACCGGTCTGGACAGCGTAGCCGTCGGCCCGGCCGCCAGCGCCACGGCGGCCAACGGTGTGGCGATCGGCAGCGGTGCCGTGGCCGGCACCGCCAATTCCATCGCACTGGGTAATGGCGCCACCACGGCTGCCGCCAACGCGACCGCCACGGGTGTGGTCAACGGCACCACGTTCAATTACGCCGGTGCGACTCCGACTGGCGTCTTGAGCGTGGGCAGCATGGGCAATGAGCGGCAGGTTACTAACGTGGCCGCCGGCCGAGTGTCGGCGAGCAGCACCGATGCCATCAATGGCAGTCAATTGTTCTCGACCAACACGGCTGTCGATGGCCTGGGTACTCAAGTCGATAACCTGGTCAACAATGGCACCGGCATCAAGTACTTCCACAGCAACTCGGTCCTGGCCGACAGCACTGCAACTGGCCTCGACAGCGTAGCCATCGGCCCGACCGCGAGTGCAACCGTTGCCAACGGCGTAGCGCTCGGTTCGAACTCCTCGGCCACTGGCGCAACCCTGGCTAATGCGGCTTATGGTGTCGGCGGTGCGGCGACCGGGGGCGAAGTGAACATCGCCAACGGCGCCAACGGCCGTCGCCTTACCGGTCTTGCCGCCGGTTCCAGTGCCACGGATGCCGTCAACGTCAGCCAACTGAATAAAGTGGGGCAGGACACAGCGACCGCGCTGGGCGGCGGCGCTGCACTTGATGCGACCGCAGGCACATGGACGGCACCGAGCTATTCCACCAACAGCATCAGCGTCAATGGCACCAACTCCGGTCCGTTGGCCAGCAACAACGTCGGCGCAGCACTGAACAATCTCAACACGAGTCTGACCAACACCGCCGCCGTCGCCGTGAAATACGACGACGCCAGCACCAAGACTCAAGTGACCTTCAACCCTGCGGGAACCGCGGTTAAATTGACCAACGTCGCTGCCGGTGCCTTGAACGGCACCAGCACCGATGCGGTGAATGGCTCGCAGTTGTTCGCGACCAACCAAAGCGTCGATAACATCGTCAACAACGGCACCGGCATCAAGTATTTCCACAGCAATTCGGTCCTTGCCGACAGCAGCGCAACCGGCCTGGACAGCGTCGCAATCGGCCCCGCGTCCATTGCCGCAGGTGCCAACTCGTTCGCCGCCGGCTCGGGCGCCAATGCGGCCGCTGATGGTGGTGTGGCACTGGGACGTCAGAGTCAGGTTCAAGTATCGGGCGGTATCGCGCTGGGCGAAGGCTCGGTCGCGGACCGTGCCCTGGCACCGACCACCGGCACCATCCCGGTCGGTAGCGGGGCGATCATTTATGACACCTCGGATGCCACCTTGCTCGGCTCGGTGTCGGTGGGCAAGGCCGGTAGCTACCGGCAGATCACCAACGTGGCGGATGCCACCGAAGCCCATGACGCCGTGAACCTGCGTCAATTGACCGGAGCGATGGGCTCCTTGAGTTCGACCGGCACCCGTTATTTCCACGCCAACTCGACCAACCCTGCGGACTCACTCGCCAGCGGTGCCGAGTCGGTTGCGGTCGGTCCGGCCACCGTGGTCAACGGTGACAACGGTGTGGGTATCGGTAATCAGGCCACTGTCGGTCTGGCCGCTGCCGGTGGCATTGCCATCGGTCGAAACACCCAGGTGTTGCAGGCTTCCGGTATCGCCATGGGCAGCGCAGCCCAGGCCTCAGCTGAGCAATCGGTCGCGTTGGGTGCCGGTGCCAATGCCAGTCATGCCATGAGTGTGGCGCTTGGCTCGAGCTCGGTGACCACGGTCGGCGCCGAGACGAATTACAGCGCCTATCGATTGGCGGCACCGCAGACGTCGGTCGGCGAGATCGGCTTCGGCACGGCGCAGGGCAATCGCAAGCTCACCGGGGTGGCGGCAGGCACCCAGGACAACGATGCGGTCAACGTGGCGCAACTGAAGTGGGTCGGTGATCAAGTGGATCAAAACACTACGGACATCACTAGCCTGGGCGGTCGGGTCGGCGGCCTCGAGAATCTTATCGGCTCAGGAGGTGGCATCAAGTATTTGCACGTCAATTCCACCAGTGCCGACTCTGCGGCCACCGGTACTGACGCGATGGCCTTGGGTCCCAAAGCCCAGGCGTCGGGTAACAGCTCGGTAGCGGTGGGCAACGACGCCAAGGCTTCCGCCGACGGCAGTGTGGCACTGGGCAGCGGTTCCAGCGATGAGGGGCGTGGTGCAGAGACTTACAGCGGCAAGTATTCGGGGGCTAACAACCAGACCGCGGGCACGGTGTCGGTGGGCAATGCAGCGACCGGCGCAACCCGCACGGTCAGCAACGTTGCCGACGGCAAGGACGCCAACGATGCGGTCAACGTGCGCCAGCTCGACGGTGCAGTTACCGAGTCCAAGCAATACACGGATGACTCGATCGCCAACCTCGGTGGCAATGCGGTTCAGCAGGGTGCCCGCATCAGCGTCGTCGAGGGTGATGTCTCCAACATCAAGAACGGCACCGACGGCATGTTCCAGGTGAACAACACCAGCGCGGCAGCCAAACCGAAAGCCACTGGCGTCGATTCGATCGCCGGTGGTACGGGGGCGGTGGCGTCGGGCAAAAACAGCGCGGCGGTCGGCACCAGGTCTCAGGCCACGGGGGAAAACTCGGTCGCCGTGGGCAACGGGGCCAAGGCTTCGGCGAAGAACGCCACGGCATTGGGTGCCAATTCGGTGGCTGATCGCGACAACAGCGTATCGGTGGGCAGCGTGGGCAATGAGCGGCAGCTCACCAACATCGCTGCAGGCACCAGCGGCACGGACGCAGTGAACTACGACCAGTTGACCAAGAGCGTGGCGGGCATTACCGACAGCGCCAATGCCTACACCGACCAGCGTTATTCGGAGCTGAAAGATGACATCAAGAAGCAAGACGACATTCTCAGCGCGGGGATTGCCGGTGCAATGGCAATGGCCAGCATGCCGCAATCGTCCTCGCCGGGTGCAAGCATGACGACGGTGGCTGCCAGTACCTATCGCGGTCAAGCGTCGGTTGCCTTCGGTGTTTCACATTTGTCCGGCAATGGGCGGTGGCTGACCAAGTTGCAGGGCTCTACCGACTCGCAGCGCCAGGTAGGAGTGGCCGTGGGTGTTGGTTATCAGTGGTGATGGCAGTTTTTGATACGTCCCTATCCGACTTTTACTCAGGCAAAAAACCATGAACATAAAAACAATTTTCGTCACCACACTGATCACTTTGTTGGCACTGGCCGGTTACGACAAGTTCCTGATCAACAGACCCGCGGACGTCAAGACCAACTGGCTCAACATTCCCGCTTTGCCAGTGATTCATGATGCGATATTCGAGTTGTCGCCGAAGTTTAACGGGCAGCGCAATGCGCCGGCGATGGAGCAGCTTTGCGCGTTGGCCAGGGGCGAAGTGAAACAGGAGCAGGTCAACGCCTTCCTCAAGCAGGCAGGGGTTGACGCAGAGAAGTTGCCGAAACAAGGCAGCCAGTTCTCGCTGTTTATCAATGGCGACCAGGCAGGGCAGGCCACGGCCTGTGCGGCGTATCTGGCAACGACCGTATTGTCTCCGGTCAATGTGGCCGAGTTCATGCGCCCCGTCACGACGCCGGCGGCCGATGGGCATCCGGAGAAATCGTCGCTGCAGGTTGATAACGCGTTGTTGGCCACGGCGCTGTCGATCAAGTTGGCCGAGGCGCGGGCCAATGCCGATGTGTTTGCCTTGATCGCCGCCGAGTTGCAACGCAGTCCCGGTTTGACGATACCGCAATACCGTGAGCGCGCTGGGCAGTTGTTTGCCCGTCTGGCACCGACTTACCTGCAACGCATCAAGGATCAACTGCCGCCCGCGGACACGCAGTACAAGCTGCTGCAAATGGATGACAGTCGCTTCCTCTTCAGCAGCTCGGTGGGCAGCGTATTCGAGTTTGGCAGCAACGGTCTGGTCCTGAACCTGGGCGGCATCACCTGGTATGGCGAAGGCAAACTGCTGGGGAAGGATTACCCCCTTCAGGTGGCTTACTTTGACAAGACCGTCAAGGCGTTGCTGTTACCTACGAAATCGTGATGCAGACCTTCGATATCAACTTGTGAGTCAATGCTGATGCGACACACTGATTTTGTCTTTTCCCTTTTTGCGATTGGCTTTGCGTTGTCCATCCCCGGGACAACGCAGGCCCACACCGGATCCCTCTATTGTGGATCGGCCACGAACGGCCTTGGCGTCAATGCAGTCACCACGCAGTCGAAGCAACGTGCATGTCCGGCGGCGATCGAGGTCGCCAATGCTTATATCCAGTTGAACTACAAACTGGAGCCCGTCCTTATCATGATCAAGGGCGAAAGATGGATCTGCCGACAACGCCAGGGCGACACCAACCCTTACGGGGAATGCATGATGCAGAAAAATCCCGATGAAAAGGTAACGCTGACTTCTTGAGTCAGTCGCGCAGTACATCTTGGCGCCTATACCCTCAGGCAAATCGCTGTGGGTGATGGCGTGGGAAATCCCCTTCAAACTCTGCCGAAAGGTTAAGTGAACAGTTAAGAAACGGAGGCGTGCAATGAAGCAAGTATCGTTGTTTTTCGGATCCTTCTGTATCGCCTTAAGCGCGACAGCCGCTATTGCACCGCCCAACGGAGCATTCGATGCAATCCAATGGCCAGCCTCACTGAAGAAAGCGCCTTCAAAAAGTGCAACGTTTGGGGCGTTCGTTGTTCAGTTCGAAAAAACAACACTGGCGCAGGTGATGAGCGAAGCGTCCATTGGCACCATCGCGCATCGAGGCGACGCCGGTGACAGTGTTTATTGGTTGTGCTACAGCCAGCCAACTATCGGCGTGCGGATATGGATCATCTCAAACGGTGAGATGGGGGGCGCCAGTCACGCTGTGACGGGAGTTATCGCCGAGCAATTCGAGTCTGTCCAGCCGAGCATCGACTGTCCTGCGTTACCGGTACAGCTGCAGCCCCCGTCGCTTGCCAATCACTTATGGCTTGGCTCCACGGACGCAGCTTTTCAAAACGTACTTGGGATGCCTTCACATCAGGCCGGCGCATGGCGGACTTTCGACTTCCAGGGCAAAAAGCAAGGCAAGTGCGAAGGCGGGTATGACGTCTATAACTGGCTGTGGACCCGGTCGGACAAAGGGCGCGTCAACAGGATTGATGCGGGGCAAGTAACCAGCTGCTAGTCCAGATTTTTATTCGAACCCACTGAGCAGGGGCGGCGGTGGGTGACGAGTGAACGGTGGATTCAACCGGTCGATTTGTACGAGGCACGTCCACGCCGAATCCCTCTATTGTGGATCCGGTCGAACAGCGGAGTGGCCTGACTACCCACGGCGGAGCGTTGACAGTGAACCGTTGGGCGGTCTCGTTAAATGTAATTATTTATTGTAATTAGATAATTTATAATCGAGAATAAATGTTCATAAACGCTCAGTAAGGAACTGTGCATGAACACCCGCATAAACTACCTGGCGCTGCAACGCATGTATTGGATCGGACTGCTGGCCGCGTTACTGGTCTGGGCCATGGGTATCATTGAGGTCGGCTCTAACGCCACGCTCTGGATCTATAACAAGGATGAAATGCTGGCCGCACTGCTCGCAGCTTTCGCCGAAAACGCTCCGCAACTGCTCGACCCCTTTGCCGAAGATGCGCTGCTTAACCCTGATACGTATCTCTCGTCACTGGTTACGGCGCTGATCGTCGTTTTGGACTTCCTGCCCCAGCTGCTATCGGCGTATGCGCTATGGCTGACCGGGTTGTTCTTCCTGCGCTTGTCCCGCGGCGAAACCTGGACCGACCGTAACATCAGTATCCTGTGGCGCATCGGTGTGTTGTGCATCATTTTGCCGGCTACCTACCCCCTGATGGAAACCTTGCAAGGTCTGGTCTTGTCCATGGACCTGCCTCCGGGGCAAGGCATTCTCAAGGTCTCGATTGGCCTGTCCTCCGCTTCCGCGTACGAGATCGTCAAAGGGCTATTACTCTGCGTGTTTTCCATTATCATGCGCGATGCCAAAGCGCTCAGCGATGAGCAAAGTCAATACATATAGAACAATATAATGACCATTATCGTTCGCCTTGACGTTGTCATGGCTACGCAGAAAATTCGCTCGAAAGAGTTGGCTGCCTTACTGGGCATCACCGAGGCCAATCTATCGTTGCTGAAAAACGGCAAGGTCAAGGGGGTGAAGATCGCCACCCTGGACAAGCTCTGCGCCGCGCTCGATTGCCAGCCAGGCGACCTGCTGGAATTTCAGAAAGACTGAGCCTTGCCAATGACGGCGAGTTGTTTATCGCGAGGCTCAACCGTTTAACTTTTATTAAATCCTTAGTTGCAAGGCGGCTACTTCATGACCCGGTTTTTGTTCTGCATGCTGTTATTGCTGACGGCGTTGCTCAGTGGCTGTGCCACGAAAATGGACGTGGCAATCAATGCAACACCTGATCCGGACTATCACTTTGACCGACAGGCAACTGTACTTGTGACGTCCACAGGTGGCAGTGATGAAAACGCACTTAATGCCCGCTACTACCTGCGCGATATGGTCAACGCGCTGAAAGACCAAGGCTTCCGGGAGGTATTTACCGACGCTAGCCTGCCCAAGAACCATTCGCCGATCAAAATGACCATCACCCTCGATATCAGCAGCCGGCAAGTGACTTACCGCTACACCGCGACAGAGTACGGGCAGGTGGCAACCAGCACCTCGACCGTGTGCAAGAACAACAAGAAGAAAGACGACCGGCTGATCTGCACCAGCACGCCAAACACTGCCTATGGCCCGGTGGGTACCTCGGAGCGAACCGGCTACACCACGCTGACCACCTTTACTGCCACTGCCCGGGATGAAGCGAGCAAACGTGCGGTGTACCTGCTTCGGGTGTCGTCCTATAACGATGACTGCCGAGGAGAGAAGGTCGAAGTCTTTCTGGTGGAACAGGGCCTGCGGAACCTGAATTTCCAGGACCGCGTACAACGCAATTACACCGTCACAATGCCCGACGGTTACAGCTGCAAATAGTTTGTGTAAAGGTAAATTAATTCGGATGAACACCTCTATGATTCGCTCTATTAAAACCCTCACCTTTACCTTGTCCGTTGCCCTCTGTTTTTCACATTTCGATGCTTATGCACAAACAGTGAGCGAGTCTGCTGATGGCATTCATGTCATTAGCTCGGCGCACCCCGTGTGGTTGGTTGAGCGACCTTATGTCGATGGCCCCATGCTGAGTGCGACTACTTACGGCGACAGTGCTTACGGCGATTATCACACCAAGGCCAATCTGGAAATCAGCTGCCACCCCGAGAACCCAGAGGCCGGACTTACGCTACACATTGCACCAGAGTCGCTGGGTTTCAACAGCGGTCCATTTGAAGGTCCGGGAGCAGCGGGGGCAATGCGAGTCACGACCGGCACACGCACCGCCGTCGATCACCAGACTTCCGGCAGTTGGACTGATGGCGGGGTATTCCAGTTGGGCACGATTTTTTCGCTTTACACAGCCATCCCGCGCGATGAGTTGGCTTACTGGGCGAGTGATGCCTCACGTGGCCAACCCTTGCAGATTTTGCTGGCCCCCAAAGAGGGCGGCAAGCCGTTGACCGCTACGTTTTCATTGCCACAAAACAACGACGGGTTGAAGAAAGTCATCCAGCCTTGCCTTAACGTCCGCTGACACATGGCGTGTGTCAGCGGGGAGGGCAAGCGCTAAACGACGTTCACATCTCGCATCAATAACCCGTACCGCAAGTCCACCGCATCCGGAATCGGCACATACACCGTATGCCCATCCCCTGGCGCCACGTTGATCGGCTCGCCTCTGACGTTCTGCAACTGATGCAGATCGAAGTGGAAGTTACCTTGGGGTGTCATCAGTTCCAGGTGATCGCCCAGGCTAAACCGGTTCTTTACCTTCACTTGCGCCCAGCGATCACGACGCTCACCGGTCAACTCGCCAACAAACTGCTGGCGCTCTGAAACCGAGCTGCCGTGCTGATAGTTCTGGTATTCGTCATGCACGTGCCGACGCAGGAAACCTTCGGTGTAGCCGCGCTGGGCCAGGGACTCCAGGTCCGTCATCAAGCTGCGATCGAACTCGCGACCGGCAACCGCATCATCTATGGCGCGGCGATAGACCTGCGTGGTGCGTGCGCAATAAAAGTGCGATTTGGTCCGGCCTTCGATCTTCAGCGAATGCACGCCCATCTGCGTCAGCCGTCCGACATGCTGCACGGCGCGCAGGTCCTTGGCGTTCATGATGTAGGTGCCGTGCTCGTCCTCGAAGGCCGGCATCAGTTCGTCCGGGCGATTGGCTTCCTGCAACAGGAATACCTGATCGGTCGGCGCGCCGAGGCCCAGGGTCGGCTCAGGCCGGAACTGCTGAACGATTTCGCCGAGTTGGTTTTCCGTGGCTTGCGTCGCCGAATACTTCCAGCGGCAGGCGTTGGTGCAACTGCCCTGGTTGGCGTCGCGCTTGTTCATGTAACCCGATAACAGACAGCGGCCGGAATAGGCCATGCACAGCGCGCCATGGACAAATACCTCCAGCTCCATCGCCGGGACTTGTTGGCGAATCTCGGCGATTTCTTCCAGCGACAGTTCCCGCGAAAGGATGATCCGGCTCAGGCCCTGTTGCTGCCAGAACTCGACACTGGCCCAGTTCACCGTATTGGCCTGCACCGAGAGGTGGATCGGCATCTGCGGAAAGTGCCGTCGTACCAGCATGATCAGGCCGGGGTCGGACATGATGAGCGCGTCCGGGGCCATGGCGATAACCGGTGCAAGGTCGTTCAGGAAAGTCTTCAACTTGGCGTTGTGCGGCGCAATGTTGACTACTACGTAGAAACGCTTGCCCTGCGCCTGAGCCTCTTTGATACCGAGCGCGAGATTGGCGTGATCAAATTCGTTGTTGCGCACCCGCAGGCTGTAACGCGGCTGGCCGGCGTAGACCGCATCGGCACCGTAGGCGAAGGCGTAGCGCATGTTTTTCAATGTGCCGGCGGGAGCGAGCAGTTCTGGAGCAAGGAGCGTCATGGCAGTGTCGATCGCAAAAGCCGGGGAGGGTAATCGGCTTGTCCGCGGGGTTCATTGATCTGGATCTATGCTTGATGAACAAACGGATGGCACTCGCGCGAACCGTGGCGGACTAAGCATTAGTACGGCTCTTCAATACAAGAGCGTTACCCCTGCGCGCTGAGATGGATCGAACATGAACGAAGAGACGGTACACAACAAATCGCTGGTGATCCTGCTCGGGGTGGTCACTGTCGCCTTTATCTGGATTTTGCTGCCATTCTACGGCGCGGTGTTCTGGGCGGTGATCCTGGGGATTCTGTTCGCGCCACTGCAACGCCGGATACAACTGAAGTTCGGCTGGCAGCGCAACCTGACGTCGCTGCTTACCCTGAGCGTCTGTCTGGTGATCGCGATTTTGCCGGTGATCATCCTCAGTATCTTGCTGGTTCAGGAAGGGGCTTCGCTTTACAAGAGTATCGAAAGCGGCGAACTGGATATCGCGGGGTACGTGACGAACTTCAAACACAGCTTGCCGCCGTACTTCCAGCATTTGCTTGACCGGGCCGGCGTCGGTGAGCTGGACGGGCTGCGGGAGAAAATCATCAAGAGTGCGGTGACGGGCAATGAGTTTTTCGCCACGCAAGTCTTCAGTTTCGGTCAGGGCACGTTCGATTTTGTGGTCGGCTTTTTCATCATGCTCTACCTGCTGTTCTTTTTTCTGCGAGACGGCGCCGAACTGGCCCGTAAAGTTCGCTCCGCCATACCGCTGCAGGAACACCAGAAGCGCCGCTTGCAGCTCAAGTTCAACCGCGTGGTTCGGGCGACCGTAAAGGGCAACCTGCTGGTGGCGATCACACAGGGCGCATTGGGCGGTTTGATTTTCTGGTTTCTGGACATCCCGAGCGCATTGCTCTGGGCGGTATTGATGGCATTTCTATCGCTGTTGCCGGCGGTGGGGGCGGGGATTGTCTGGGCACCGGTGGCAGCGTTCTTCCTGTTCGCCGGGGCGATCTGGCAGGGTGTGGTGCTGGGGTTGTTCGGGGTGTTTGTGATCGGGCTGGTGGATAATGTGCTGCGTCCGATCCTGGTGGGCAAGGATACAAAGATGCCGGACTATCTGATCCTCATCTCGACCCTGGGCGGCCTGGCGATTTTCGGCCTGAACGGCTTTGTCATCGGGCCGCTGATCGCGGCGCTGTTCATGTCGAGCTGGGACATCTTCCTCGAGACCAAGCCGAGGATTCAGCTGCCTTAAGCGCTGAGCTGACCCTGGCCGATCCGTTGCGACAGTGCCTTGGCGGCCGGCAGCGAAGTGAGCGGTCCGCTGATCGGTTCGCCGTCCTGCACCAGATACCAACAGGCGAGCAATCCTAGCTCTCTGAGCGATGCGGGAACGGCGCTGCCGATTACGGACATGATTTGAACCTGGGACATAAGTACCTCCATCAATCGATGGAGCTACCTTACGGACCTGCCACTCGAACGGACAATCAACGCTTTCGATAGTCGTCATTGACGTCAGTGAGTTTTGTGCTCAGTCGACCACCAGATCAAGCATATGAACCACTTCCTGCTCGTTGAGCAGGCCTTTGCGCACCAGGTTTTCTGCCAGCAACGAAAGAAACTTGGCGCTGCGATGGCCTTCCAGGTGCTTGAGTTCGGTCAAAGCGTTGTACACCTTGCTGGAGGTGCACAAGCCGACAATGCGGTGCGGGTTTTGCGTGGGCATGAGGTCGTCCTTGTTTTTATCAACCTGTTGTTTACGGACAGATCCAAGCTTGCGGACCTGCCATGACATAAATATGAACGTTTTTCCCGATACGGGGGAAGGGCGGTCCAGTCAATCTTGCCAACTTGAACCGCCAACACTGTCCCGACAACGACCTTGACGCGATTTTTCCAGACCTTCGCCGACGAACGGTCACAAAAAAGCCCCGCTGATAAGGCGTAATGCTGTTCACTTAAGCGGAGCAGCCTTACGGTCCACTGGAAACCGGGTTTTTGAAATTTTCACTGTCCTTGGCCTCGAAGGCCTTGGGCGGTGATCCAGAAACAATCCCCCTATCCCTGCTCTCAACTCAGCCAAGCGTCTTCCTGTGGCTGAAATCGGATTAGCCGCCGCCATCACGATCAGTTGCACGGCGATGTACTGACAAACGGGTTTGAAACGGATGTCCGAGGGGGCCCGGCCAAACGTCACCGCCGCCTGACTGGCCTCTCGACGAATCACGTTGTAAGCCAGCAAAAGCCCCCACACTTCCTGATAGACCAGCTCGACTTTTTTACTGCGCAAGGTCATCGCGTTCTGTTGCATCGAACTCTTGATGTCTCTGAAGCCCAACTCGATTTCCCAACGCTCCTGGTAAAGTTTGGCAACGGCTTGAGTGTTGTAGATCTTGGCCGGCAACGACGTCATGACGGTCTTCACCTTGCCTTTAATTTCATAACTGACTTCGCGTACTTCCCAGTGCGTTGGAAGATCCGGGTTTCGCTTTCTGGCCTGCGGCGAGACTTTCATACGCACTAAACGGTCGTACTGGCTGTAACGGGCCACTTCCTCGCAGATCAGTCCTTTTTTTGCCGGGATCAACCAATGACGGTTGATGCCTGCTCCGCTCAGGCTCGACAGCAGCTCGGCACCCCAGAAACCTTTGTCGAACAGCGTCACCGAGTGGTCGGGGATCTGCTGCAAAAAATCGTCGGCCAAGCGCATTTCACTGCGTCGATAAGGGCTCAATTGAGCATCCATGATCACGTGCGAACGCACATTCATCAGGGCCACCAGGCGCAGCATCGGAAACGGCGTCTGGCGGTCGCTTGGAGTGTTTCCCGACCCGAAGTGATCTCGAAGCTCGGGCGTATCCGGAGTACGCAAAAGTGCACCGTCCACCGCGAATACCTGCAGATCATGCCAGGCATCGTCGTCATAGCGCTCCGCCCCCCATTGGGTCCCGGTCTTGCGGAATAACCACTCAACAGGATCGGCACCGAGTCGCTTGCGCGCCTCGGTTACACCACTGCGGGCCAATAAGTGGTCGGTGGCCAGGCCTTGAGCGCAGATGTTCAAACGTCTGGCCACCTCATGAACCGGCTCGTCACGAAACAACGCCATACCGAGCACCAACCAGAGCACTTGGTCAGCGGGCAGGCGACGTCGGCGAATGGTCGCCTGACTGGAAAGATCCAGCGCAGACGCTACCCACTCGATGGGAATGTTTTGGGTGAAAGTACTCAGGTCACAGAAGTTGAAAAGGTCGCCGAGGTCGAGCAGATCTTGTTGAACAGACATAAAAAATCCGATGCCAGAAGTCTGGCATCGGATTTTCGGATAAGCCCGGCTTGGACTCAAATACTTAAGTGAACAGCATTACGCTGATAAGGCGGGGCCTGATGAACGCTGTTACCAGCGACCATAACCGTGGGGAGGGCCGTAGTAACCGCGCGGTGGACCGTAATAACCACGTGGCGGGCCGTAGTAAACCGGCGGTGGCGCGTAGTAGACCGGTTGCTGCACGTAGACCGGTGCAGGCTGGTAATAAACCGGTGGCGGCTGTTGTATGTAAACCGGCTGTGGCTGGGCGTATACCGGTTGCTGTACATAGACCGGCCGGTTGCTGTTGATGATGGCCGAGCCGACGATTGCCGAACCAACGATCGCGCCAAATACCGCTGGACCCTGCCAACCGTGACCGCCGCCAGCCTCTGCCTGCCCTGTAATAGCAAGAGCACCGAGCAGCAAGGCAACTGTGGGGAGTTTACGGATCATGATAATTCCTCGGTTCTTCGACCCGGCGCTTGTGTCTGCAATAGACCCAAGGATTGTCGCGGGGATACATCTAAGACAGCGGTTTTTTGAAAATCAGCACAGCCGTTGGGTAAATTTTGTGTAAGGTCTGTACCGGCTTCTTTACGGCTCTTGCGAACCTGCGCAGGCACGCTGTCATGATCGATCAGAACGCGATGGAATGGCTAATCCCGTCCATCTGAAAGTGCTTATAGAAGGAGATGTTTCATGCAGATGAACCCCAACCGAGACACCCAACTGTGCATGTCGCTTTCCGGGCGTCCCGGCAATTTCGGCCTGCGGTTTCACAATCATCTGTATGAACAACTGGGCCTGAATTTCTACTACAAAGCGTTCAGCAGTCAGGACTTGCCAGGTGCCGTTGGTGGTATTCGCGCACTGGGCATTCGTGGCTGTGGCGTGTCGATGCCGTTCAAGGAAGCCTGCATTGCGCTGGTTGATGAACTGGACGCTTCCGCGGCGGCCATTCAATCGATCAATACCATCGTCAACACCAATGGCCACCTCAAGGCCTACAACACCGATTACATCGCCATCGCCCAGCTGCTTGAAACCCATCTGGTGCCGAAGGAATCGACCTTTGCCCTGCGCGGCAGCGGCGGTATGGCCAAGGCCGTGGCCAGTGCATTGCGCGATGGCGGCTATAAAAATGGTCTGATCGTGGCCCGTAACGAGCGCGCCGGGCGTGCGTTGGCTGAATCGCTGGGTTATCAGTGGCAAGCGGAACTGGGCAGGCAGCGCCCACAGATGCTGATCAACGTTACGCCGATCGGCATGAGCGGCGGGCCGGAGGCCGATCAACTGGCGTTCGATGCTCAAACCATCGCTGCTGCCGAGACGGTCTTCGATGTGGTGGCGATTCCCTCGGAAACACCATTGATCGTGCGTGGTCGTGCCGAAGGGAAACGCGTCATTACCGGGCTGGAAGTGATCGCGATTCAGGCGCTGGAGCAGTTTGTCCTGTACACCGGCGTGCGGCCGACGGATGAGCAGTTTAAGAAAGCGGTAGAGTTTGCCCGCGGCTGAACCTTCCGGTTCTCTGTTGACAGTACTGGCGCCATCGCGGGCAAGCCCGCTCCCACAGGATCTGAGTAGACCACAACTTTTGTGGGCAACCCAATCCATGTGGGAGCGGGCTTGCCCGCGATGGCCGCGATTCGTCCTTGAGTCATACCCAGTCAGTTGCCGCAACATTCCCCGCCTATACTCCCCGCCAGCAAGCCAAGACTTGTCGCCCCGACAAACAAACCGTGACCGAGGTTTCCATGCATCCCCCCATTCTCAACCTGAATCAGGTCGAACTTGAACCGTTGCCCGAAGCCCTGGCGCCCACCGGTGAAACCGCCGGCCGCTATCAGCAGAGAATGGCCCGCGTCGGTCAGCAGCTGGGTGCTCAGAAACTGGGATATCGCCTGTATGTGCTGGAACCAGGCATGCGTGGCAGCCCGTTTCACAGTCATAGGGTCAACGAGGAGATGTTTTACGTCGTGGCCGGGGAAGGGGAGGTTCGCCTCGGTGCCGAGCGTTTTCCGATCCGCGCCGGTGACGTGATCGCCTGCCCGCCGGGCGGTCCTGAAGCTGCGCACCAGATTATCAACAACAGCAATGGCGAGCTGCGCTACCTGGCCGTCAGCACCCAGCAATCGCCGGAGATTTGCGAGTACCCCGATTCCGGCAAATACGCGGTGATGGACGACTTCAAGGTCGACGCCGAAGGCAATGCCTCAGGCTTCGTCGCCATCGCCCGGCCGGGCGACGGCGTGGATTACTGGGATGGCGAATAATGGAGCCGATCTTGTAGCAGCTGTCGGGCCTGCGAGGCTGCGTCCGGCTGCGCAGCAGTCGTAAAATCATGCGCTGCGGTGTGTCAGGTAAATTTTGCTTTCCGAATTTACGACTGCTGCGCAGCCGGACGCAGCCTCGCAGGCTCGACAGCTGCTACAGGGATCGCGTTGGTTATTCGAGGCGGGCCAGGCGTTCTTCCAGCGCCGCAATCCGTGCCTCAAGCTCTTCGATCCGCTCAACCGACACGCCGCTGCCGGCACCACGTTCGGACGGATTTTGCCGGGCAGCAAGGATGACCTCGATATCCGCCGGATCACCCAACGCATGCATGTAGCGGTCTTCGCGTTGCCCGGCCTGACGTGGAATCAACAACGCCAGACCACGAGCAATCAGCCGTTCCAGTTGATGCACCACCTGCTCGGCGTCTTCAAAATCATGCATGCGGCCGCTGCGGGTCAGCAGTTCATTGACCGTCTGCGGGCCGCGCAGAAACAGCAGTCCCGCCAGAATCACCTGGGCCGGCACCAGTTCCAGCGCCTTGTCGACCTTATGCTCCCAGCGATCGGCACGGCTGCCCATCACCAGTTTGGTAAAGCCACGACCTTCCAGGGCGCGCAGGCTCTGGCCGACCTGACCCTGGGTAAGGTTCATCACCGGTTCGCGACTGGTTTTCTGGTTGCAGGCAATCACCAGCGCATTAAGGGTCAGCGGATACGTTTCCGGGCTGGTGGCCTGCTTCTCGATCAATGAGCCCAGAATGCGGATTTCCGTGCTGTTGAGCCGCGGCTCGTCGAAGGTCGTTTCTTGCTCAGTGCTCATCGCGCTTTTCCCTTTGCCGTGAAAGCATGCAGTCGAAGCCGCCTAGCCTAATCCTTGCTGGATAAAAGACAAGCCGCAGGAGGGGCGGGCATGGCTATAATCGGCCCACGTTTCCCTCCTGTCACCACACGAGACTGTCATGACCATTTCCCTGTATGCCGCTTCCGTTCCGGTTTTCAAACAAATGCTCAACGCCCTGAGCGACGTTCTGAACAAGGCCGAAGCCCACGCTACCGCCAAGAACATTGACCCGAACGCTTTCCTGCAAGCCCGCCTGTACCCGGACATGTTCCCGCTGGTGCGTCAGGTGCAGATCGCTGTTGATTTCGCCAAAGGCGTTTCCTCGCGCCTGGCCGAGATCGAAGTGCCGAAATATGACGATACCGAAACCACCTTCGCTGAACTGCAAGCATTGATTGCCAAGGTTCTGGCTTACATCGGCGAGATCAAGCCTGAGCAAATCGACGGCAAGGAAGGCATCGAGATCGTGACGCGTCCAGGCACGCCGAAAGAGAAGCGCTTCAGTGGCCAGGCTTACTTGCTGACCTACGGCCTGCCGCAGTTCTTCTTCCACGTCACCACCGCTTACGCATTGCTGCGTCACAACGGTGTGGAAGTGGGCAAGCGCGATTACATGGGCGCGTTCTAAACCGCTCAGGTACAAAAAAGCCCCCGCAGCCTTAGGTTGCGGGGGCTTTTTCATGGGTGCGCATTGTTCATCCGCACCGCAGATCCTGTGGGAGCGAGCTTGCTCGCGATGAGGGCCTTACATTCAACATTTATGCTGGCTGACAGTCCGCTATCTTCGGAACGCCGCCCGGAGCAAGCTCACTCCCACAGGGACAAGGTGTTACGCCAAGCGTTCTACTTTTGCTTCTTCACCGAGGCACGCCGCGGCGGTGAACAGCACATCAGTGGACGAGTTCAGCGCGGTCTCCGCCGAATCCTGCAACACCCCAATGATGAAACCGACCGCCACCACCTGCATGGCGATTTCACTCGGAATGCCAAACAGGCTGCACGCCAGCGGAATCAGCAACAACGAACCGCCGGCTACACCCGAAGCGCCGCACGCACAGATCGCCGCCACCACACTGAGCAGAATGGCGGTCGGAATATCCACGGCGATGCCCAGGGTATGCACGGCCGCCAGCGTCAGCACGGTAATGGTGATCGCCGCGCCAGCCATGTTGATGGTGGCACCGAGCGGAATTGACACCGAGTAAGTGTCTTCGTGCAGGCCCAGGCGCTTGCTCAGTTCCAGATTGACCGGAATGTTCGCCGCCGAACTACGGGTGAAAAACGCGGTGATGCCGCTCTCCCGCAAGCAGGTCAGTACCAGCGGATAAGGGTTGCGACGCAGTTTCCAGAACACGATCACCGGGTTCATCACCAGCGCCACAAACAGCATGCAGCCCAGCAGCACGGCCAGCAGATGCATGTAACCGAGCAACGCGCCGAAGCCGGACGTGGCGAGGGTCGAGGCGACGAGGCCAAAGATCCCCAGCGGCGCAAAACGAATCACCAGGCGCACGATCAGGGTCACGCCATTTGACAAGTCGCCGAGCACCTCGCGGGTGGTGTCACCGGCATGGCGAATCGCAACGCCCATGCCAATCGCCCACGCCAGAATACCGATGAAGTTGGCATTCATCAGCGCGCTGACCGGGTTGTCGACCACGCTGAGCAGCAGACTTTGCAACACTTCGCTGATACCACCCGGCGCGGTCACGGCGACGTCTTGGGTGGACAGCACCAGACTGGACGGGAACATCATGCTGGCAACGACCGCGACTACCGCAGCGGCAAAAGTACCCAGCAGGTACAAAAACAGAATCGGCCGGATGTGGGTTTCCTGGCCGTGCTTATGGTTGGCGATCGAGGCCATGACTAGCACGAACACCAGAATCGGCGCGACGGCTTTCAGTGCCGAAACGAAGACCTTGCCGATGAACGCCGTGGACTTCGCCACGTCCGGCGCAAACAGCGCCAAGGCAATCCCGGCGACCAGGCCGATGATGATTTGCGAGACCAGGCTCAAGCGTTTCAGGCGTTGCAATAGCGAAGGGGATGAAGCGGTCATAAAACGGCATCTCTGATTATTAGGTGCGGGGGTGTCGCGACATCGCGGCCATTAAAGGGCGGATGAACAGGGTGTACGTATCGCAGGGCGCGGACTTTATCACAGCGTGGTCTTCATCCTTCAGACCTGTGACGATCTGCCGCCCGCGTGTTCACGAGATCGGCAGGTTCGTGCAACCCTGATCGGAAACACTCTGTTAAGATTGCGCATCCTCATTTTCAAGTCATGCCAGTGGGCCTTCGGGCTATCGCTGGTGTCGTCGTTTTCTGGAGTTCTGCATGCTGTTGCCCATCCTTCTGTTGTCGGCCGCCGGTTTTACGGTGCTGACCACGGAGTTCATCATCGTCGGCCTGTTGCCGGCGATTGCCCGAGACCTTGAAGTCAGCATTCCCCAGGCGGGTTTGCTGGTGACCTTGTTCGCCTTCACCGTTGCGGCGTTCGGGCCGTTCCTGACTGCGTACTTCGCCAGGTTCGAGCGGCGCAAGCTGTTCATCTCGGTGCTGATCATGTTCGGTCTGGCCAACACCCTCGCGGCGTTTGCGCCGAACATCTGGGTAATGTCCATCGCCCGGCTGATCCCCGCACTGGGGCTGCCGGTGTTCTGGGCGCTGGCCAGTGAAACCGCCGTGGACATCGTCGGGCCGGACTACGCCGGGCGGGCCATCGCCAAGATCGGTTTCGGCATCGTCTGTGCCACGGTGTTCGGTATTCCTGTCGGCACGCTGATTTCCGATGCGTTCGGTTGGCGCAGTGCCTTCGGCATTCTGGCGGTGATCGCGTTTGCCAAGGCGTTGCTGCTGTTTATCTACCTGCCGAAAACCAACCTGCATCAGCATCAGGTGAGCTTCCGTTCGCAGTTCAAGATCCTGCGCAGCCCGTTGATGCTGGGTCATGTGTTGCTGTCGGTCCTGGTGTTCAGCGGCATGTTCACCGCTTACACCTACCTCGCGGATATCCTTGAACGCCTCGCCGGTTTCAACGGCACGGTGGTCGGCTGGTGCCTGATGGGCTTTGGTGCGGTCGGTTTGATCGGCAACTCGTTGGGCGGCCGTGCGGTGGATCGTCATCCGCTGATGGCTTCGATGATGTTCTGCGCATTCATGATCGCCGGCATGGTGGCGTTGGTGCCGAACATTCATTCGCCCCTCGGTCTGGCGGCGGCGATGGGGATTTGGGGCGTGACCCAGGCCGCATTGTTCCTGGTCAGCCATGTGCGATTGATGAAGGCGGCGCCCGAGGCTCCGGCCTTTGCCGCGTCGCTGAACATTGCCGGGGCTAACCTCGGCATCGGCCTGGGCGCGATGGTCGGCGGACGGGTGATCGACAGCGTTGGCCTGGGCGGGCTGGGTTTTGCGGCAGCCGCGTTTATCCTGGTGTCGATTCTCCTGGCCATGGCGCTGATGACCATGAAGCCGCGCGAAGTCTGCGCCTGACCTTTCACAGCTCGGTGAAAAGCTCGCGTCGGGCACCTTCGGTAATCGCCACAATGCCGGGGTGCTTGACCTTGCGTTCCACCGAAATGGCGTAGAACGACTCCGTCACGGCGTCGGTCTGGCCAATCAACTCCACGCCATATTGGCGTTTCACTTCGTCGGCAATCACGCTCGGGCCGATGAAAATCCCGCTGCCCGATTGACCGAAAGCCTGCATCAGCGCGCTGTCGTCGAACTCACCGACGATGCGCGGCTGGATCTGCTGCTCGGCAAACCAGCGCTGCAAACGACTGCGCACCACGGTTTCCGGCCCGGGAATCAGCAGCGGTGCGCCGTGCAGGCTGCGGGGAAAATCCTGGCCGTACTGCGCCGCCAGTTCAGCGGTGGCGAAGAAGCTGATCCCGCATTCACCGAGTTTCTGGCTGTACCCCTTGATGTCCAGGTGCGATGGCATTGGGCTGTCAGAAATCACCAGGTCCAGGCGCTGGATCGCCAGGTCGGCGAGCAACCGTTCGAGTTTGTCTTCGCGACAGGTGATGCGCAGCGGCTCGCTCAATTCCATGGTCGGCGCGATCAGGCGATAAACGATGGATTTGGGCACCACATCCGCCACGCCAACCCGAAACAGGATCTGCTGTTCGTTGGGTTGCGCCCGCAGCATCAACTCCAGTTCGCCCCCCAGCTGAAACATTTGCTCGGCATAAGGCAGGGTCTGACGTCCGGCCTCCGTTAGCTCAAGCTGCCGGCCGACACGTCGGAACAGCTCGATGCCATAGGTTTGTTCGAGCAAGGAAATCTGCCCGCTGATGGTCTGTGGCGTCAGGTTCAGCTGCTCGCAGGCGCGTACGATGCTGCCGGTCTTGGCCACCACCCAGAAGTAATGCAATTGCCGATAATTGAGCATGACGACCTACAGTTCGTAAAAACCGAAGTATAACCGCTGAAAATACGAATTTTCCTGAAGTGTTTGCGTCCCTAGAATGCCTCGCTATCAACGGGCCATCGTTTCGACCCGTTTTGTTCTATCGAGGAAAGCATCATGAAGCTTAAAACCACGGCGCTGTTGATTACGTCTTTACTGGTATTGGCCGGTTGCGACCAGGCCGAGAAAAGCGCTCAGCAATTGATGGGCAAGGCTGCCGAGACTGCCAAGCAGGCGATCGACGACACCCACAAAGCCGCCGAACAAGCGATCAGTGATGCCACCGGCGGACTGATCAGCAAGAAAGAATCATCGGACGAAGACAAGAAGAAAACCGAATCTTCGTCCCAGGAAATCTAAACCGTTTAACGAGTCAGGACTGACACATGGAATACCTTTTAGAACTTGCTGCAAGCCCCACCGCTTGGGTCGCCCTGGCCACGCTGATCGTCATGGAAATCGTGCTCGGCATCGATAACCTGATCTTCATCTCGATCCTGACCAACAAGCTGCCGGAGCAGCATCGGCAGAAAGCACGCCGCATCGGTATCGGTATGGCGTTGATTCTGCGACTGGGCCTGTTGAGCACCATCGCGTTTATCGTCCAGTTGACTGAGCCGGTGATCGATATCCTTGGTCACGCGTTCTCCTGGAAGGACATGATCCTGATCGCTGGTGGCCTGTTCCTGTTGTGGAAGGCGACGACCGAGATCCATCACAGCATGGACCCGGCACCGGATGATCCGATGTCGGCTACCTCGACCGTGACCCTGGGCTTTGCTGCTGCGATCGGTCAGATCCTGATGCTGGACATGGTGTTCTCCATCGACAGCATCATTACCGCTGTGGGCATGACCGAGCACTTGCCGATCATGATCATCGCCGTGGTGGTGTCGGTGCTGGTGATGTTGCTGGCGGCTGATCCTCTGGCCAAGTTCATCAATGACAACCCGACGGTGGTGATGCTGGCGCTGGGCTTCCTGATCATGATCGGCATGACGCTGATCGCTGAAGGTTTCGGTGCCCACGTGCCTAAGGGCTACGTCTACGCCGCCATGGCCTTCTCGGCGACGATCGAGGGGTTGAACATGATGTCGCGTCGGGCCAAGCAGAGGAAAATAGCGGCTGAAGCTTAACCGGCGATAAACAAAACGGCCGCCTGCGCTCGAAAGAGCCCAGGCGGCCGTTTTTGTTTGCGTGTCCGAAAAGGGTCAGTGCGCGGTCGCGTGACGTGTTGGCGGTTTATCGGTTTGCGCCACAGGCGCCGATTGAGCGGGGTGGTGATGGTGCCGACGGGTAATCCGTAAAACGCCCCACAACATAGCGGCGGCCACCGCCAGCCAGCCGGAAATCAACATCACGATTGTCATTGTCAGGCTCATCAGTGCCTCCTCTTTGCCCTGCCGCGGGCACACACTCTCTGCAAATGACAGTCTAGTCGTTGCTGTGTTTCAGGCTATTGACCAAAGGTCGGCTGTCATCAACCAGTTCGCTCTATCGAATGCGCTCGACTGCAGGTTAAGGCTATACCGCCGTCCCGTGGCGTCCTATGATCGACGGCCAAGCCGGGAGCGTGTTGCCTGGCGTCTGAACAAGAGAGTGATGATCGTGCGGGTATTTTCTCGAATTCGAACGGCGGCGCTGATTGTCGGCTGCGTTGCAGGATTGGCAGGCTGCGCGGGGAGTGTCGCGCCGCAGATCAAGCGTCTGCCGGAACGTGTCGAACTCAGCGGCACGTTCTACCGGGGCCAGGACTATCAAAGCGGGCCTCAGGTGCTGGCCAGCATGCTGTCGCAGCAGGGCATCGTGATTACACCCGGGTTACTCGAAAAACCCCTGCATGTGCCGGGCGCCGAAGCACAGTTGCAGCAGAACATGCAGAACCTTGCTCGTGAGTACGGGATGGTGGTTTATCCCCTCGACAGCAATCTGCCTGCGCTGTTGACCCAGGTCGCGGCCGGCTATCCGGTGATGGTGCGCTTCACTGAAGGCTCGGCGCTCTGGGCTGAACCGCGTTACGCCATTCTCGCCGGTTACAACCGCCAGAAGCAGACGGTGTTGCTGCGTGCGGGCATGAATCGCCGCAATTTGATGAGCTTCAGTTCTTTTGAGTCATCGTTCAAAGACGCCGGCGGCTGGGCCGTACTCATCCAGAAGCCCAATCAGATCCCGGCCAACGTCGATCAGCAACGCTGGCTGAAGGCGGCGAGCGATCTTGGCCAGGCCGGTCAGGAACAGGCCGCCGCACGGGCGAAGAAGGCGCTGACCGAGCAGTAGGTTTCCGTTCGTCATCTGCCCGGCACCGTCGGGCATGTATGGCCTCTAAAGGACAAGGCCCGGTTTCTCCGGGCCAGATCCCAGGAGGCGCCCCATGGCACATTCCAATACCCCCGACGGCCCGCATTCGTCTGAGCATTCTTCAGGCGACGAGCTGGGTTTCGACCCCGATTCGCCGGATCTCGCCGACCCTCAGGTCGATCCCATCGGGCCAGCCAAGGCGCCCTTGGATGTAAAGGCGGGCGACAATCCCAAGGCTCCGGCGAAGCCTTACGACCCACTCGCTGATCTGAAACCCTAACCCCTGGTGAGGTGCGTATGTCTACTGATTCGAGTTTCAACGACAAGCGTCCGGACAGTGTTCCCACAACGCCCGAGAAGGGGGTTGATCCGGTGATGGATCCGAACGATCCGTTAAGGGATCCTTTGGCGCGTCCGATGGTGGTCCCGACGGAGCATTCCCATGGCATGAAAGATCCAAGCGCCGGGGATGGCATTCCGGATGACGATCAGATGCCTTTACCCAACGATTAACGCCAGACGAAAAAAAGCCCCGAATGATCGGGGCTTGTTTTGTTTGCTGTCGCTGACTTATTTCGAAGCTTCAACAACGCCGCTCTGACGATGCTTGAGATTCTTGTCCGATTTGTACTGCAAGGCTACCGATGGCACGTCTGCGCCTTTGCCGGTTTCCACCCAGCTGCGGATGCGGGCGGCATCGGCAAAATGCGTGTACTTGCCGAAGGCGTCTAGGATCACCAGCGCCACCTGGCGATTGCCCATGCTGGTCACCAACACCAGGCAGTGACCGGCTTCATTGGTGAACCCGGTCTTGGTCAGCTTGATGTCCCAGTTTGGCTTGCGGACCAAATGGTCGGTGTTACGGAAACCCAGGCTGTAGTTGGGTTTGCGGAACGTGACGGTTTTTTCCTTGGTGGTACTCAACTCGGTCAATAACGGGTACTTGTGCGCCGCGATCAGCAGTTTGCTCAGGTCGCGGGCAGTAGAGACGTTACGAGGGGAGAGGCCCGTCGGCTCGACGAAGTGGGTGCTGGTCATGCCCAGCGCCTTGGCCTTGGCGTTCATCGCGGCAATGAATGCGACATAGCCGCCCGGATAGTGATGAGCCAGGCTCGCGGCTGCACGGTTTTCCGAGGACATCAGGGCGATCAGCAGCATTTCCCTGCGCGGCAATTCGCTTTTGAGTTTGACCCGGGAAAACACGCCTTTCATTTCTGGTGTGTCGCTGATGTTGATGTTGATGTATTCGTCCATGTTCTGCCTGGCCTCAACCACGACCAGGCCGGTCATCAATTTGCTGACGGAAGCGATAGGGACAACCACATCGGGGTTGCTGGCATAGATGACTTTGTTGGTCTGCATATCCAGCAGCAAAGAGCTGCCGGAAGCGAGCTTGAGTTGTTTCGCTTCTCGGGGTGCTGCGGTCGTTTCCGCGGCATTGACCGTTGGCGTGATGAACGTCCCTGTAAATGCAAAAAATAGGCTCAGGATGGAAAGAGGGATTTTCACGCTGGCAGACTCATAAGGTGTTGATACGCCGTTATGTAACGGGCTATTTCGTAAAAGCGCGACATTCTGGAGTATGGCTGAATAACTGTCGATGGTTGTTCAAGGAGGAGATGAAAGCCTTCGGAAACATGAAAAAAAAGTCATTTTCCGGCGGATGGTCGACCTTTTGCCACGGGCATAAAGAACCCCGCCATTGGCGGGGTTCTTTTTTCCATCGTTTACTTCGAAGCGAGCACTCAGCTGTGCAGTGTTTCCGCCGCGTACAGCGTGTTTTCCAGCAGGCAAGCACGCGTCATCGGGCCGACACCGCCTGGTACCGGAGTGATCCAGCCAGCGCGGGGCAGGGCGGTTTCGTAGATCACGTCACCGACCAGTTTGCCGTCTTCCTGACGATTGATGCCGACGTCGATCACGATCGCGCCTTCCTTGATCCACTCACCTTTGACCAGACCCGGCTTGCCGGCGGCGACGACCACCAGATCGGCACGGCCGACGTGGCCAGCCAGATCCTTGGTGAAGCGGTGGGTGACGGTCACGGTGCAACCGGCGAGCAGCAATTCCATCGCCATCGGACGGCCAACAATGTTGGACGCACCGACAACGACGGCGTCCATCCCGTAAAGATCTGCACCGGTGCTTTCCAGCAGGGTCATGATGCCTTTAGGGGTGCACGGGCGTAGCAGCGGAATGCGCTGGGCCAGGCGACCGACGTTATAAGGGTGGAAACCGTCGACGTCTTTATCCGGACGAATGCGTTCCAGCAATTTGGAAGCGTCCAGGTGTTCAGGCAACGGAAGCTGAAGCAGAACGCCGTCAATTGCCGGGTCGTCGTTCAGGCGATCGATCAGATCGGTCAGTGCTTCTTGAGTGGTTTCGGAAGGCAGGTCGTAGGCTTGGGAAATGAAGCCGACCTCTTCACAGTCTTTACGCTTGTGCGAGACATAAACCTGAGAGGCGGGATCGCTGCCGACCAGGATCACCGCGAGGCCCGGTGTGCGCAGGCCTTGCTCGCGACGCTCGGTGACTCGTTTGGCGATCTGCTGGCGCAGGCTGGCGGCGATCGATTTGCCGTCGATTAGTTGTGCAGTCATTGCGCGTGATTAACCATCGAGAGGGGAAAAAAAGAGAACGCATTCTCGCATGTCATGCGGTGAGGGCAAAGGCGCTTGGTCTGCAAATTCCTCTAAGCCCTTTAATTAAATGAATTTTTTATAAAAAGGATTTGACGGCCTTCGGGGCGCTCTATACTATTCGTCGCACTTGTCGGGCACAGCCTAGCACTGGATGAGAAGGTCGAGCGGAATTACGGTTCTGTGAGGCTGGAAAGCTCTTAGTTTGTAGTCCTCCAAGAGTACAGATTAATAAGGCGCCCGTAGCTCAGCTGGATAGAGCATCCGCCTTCTAAGCGGATGGTCGCAGGTTCGAGTCCTGCCGGGTGCGCCATTAGGCAGCTTTGGCACAAGTAGCGCAATATGGTGGGCGTAGCTCAGTTGGTAGAGCACGGGATTGTGACTCCCGTTGTCGAGGGTTCGATCCCCTTCGTCCACCCCATATTTCGAAAGGCGCCAGATTAACAGTCTGGCGCCTTTGCTTTAACAGCTTCAAACGCGGATGTGGTGGAATTGGTAGACACACTGGATTTAGGTTCCAGCGCCGCAAGGTGTAAGAGTTCGAGTCTCTTCATCCGCACCAAATAAAGCTTCACTCAAGCCGGCTGGCTTGGTTGGGGCGCAGTAAGGGAGTCGTTTTGGCTTCTTTGCAAGGCAATATGGTGGGCGTAGCTCAGTTGGTAGAGCACGGGATTGTGACTCCCGTTGTCGAGGGTTCGATCCCCTTCGTCCACCCCATATTTCGAGAGGCGCCAGATTTAACAGTCTGGCGCCTTTTTTGTTTTAGCGGTTCGAGTGTTAAACGGCTGCATGTCTTGGGTCGCAGGGGCGGGGTGTTTCGTCGTATTTATGTTTCTCGATGATGCCGCGCCACCCGCCGACCTTGCTCGCAAGATCGGCTGTCAGGGAGATGATTGGCAGTTCTTCTATATATAGAAGGATTGGTGCAGAGCCCTGGCATGACTGGCTGTATTTGCTAACAGGGCGAGGCACAACCGTTTGTCCCTCGCCTATAAATTGCCTGCTGCTTTTTTACCCGTTTTCAGTAGGGTGACTTCTTGAGTTTGACCCACTAGAATGCATGCCCTTGATTCTGGGGTCGGAAACGGCCGGCTAACGTCTGTGCAACGAGGAATATCCATGCAAGTTTCTGTTGAAAATACTTCCGCTCTTGAGCGCCGCATGAGCATCACCGTGCCGGCTGAGCGCATCGAGACTCAGGTCAACAAGCGTCTGCAGCAGACCGCCCAAAAGGCCAAGATTGCTGGCTTCCGTCCAGGCAAAGTGCCAATGAGCGAAATCAAGCGCCGTTTCGGTGCTGATGCGCGTCAGGAAGCCGTAGGCGATGTGATCCAGTCTTCCTTCTACGAAGCTGTTGTCGAGCAAAAACTGAACCCGGCTGGCGCTCCTTCGATCGAACCTAAATCGATGGAAGCCGGCAAAGATCTGGAATACGTCGCTATCTTCGAAGTGTTCCCTGAGTTCACCGTTGCTGGCTTCGACGGTATCACCGTAGAGCGCTTGAGCGCTGACGTGGCTGATGCCGATCTGGACAAAATGCTGGACGTGCTGCGCAAGCAGAACACCCGTTTCGAAGTAGCCGATCGCGCTGCTCAGAACGACGACCAGTTGAACATCGATTTCGTCGGCAAGGTTGACGGTGAAGTGTTCGCTGGCGGTTCCGCCAAAGGTACTCAGCTGGTTCTGGGTTCGGGTCGCATGATCCCTGGCTTCGAAGATGGTCTGGTTGGCGCTAAAGCCGGCGAAGAGCGTGTTCTGAACCTGACCTTCCCAGAGGACTATCAGAACCTCGACCTGGCGGGCAAAACTGCTGAGTTCACCGTTACCGTGAACACCGTTTCCGAGCCAAAACTGCCAGAGCTGAACGAAGAGTTCTTCGCTCAATTCGGCATCAAGGAAACGGGTCTGGAAGGCTTCCGCACCGAAGTTCGCAAGAACATGGAGCGCGAGCTGCGTCAGGCGATCAAATCCAAGGTCAAGAATCAGGTAATGGACGGTCTGCTGGCCACCAACCCGATCGAAGTGCCTAAGGCTCTGCTGTCCAACGAAGTTGACCGTCTGCGCGTGCAGGCTGTTCAGCAGTTCGGCGGTAACATCAAGCCTGACCAACTGCCGGCCGAGCTGTTCGAAGAACAAGCCAAGCGCCGCGTTGTGCTGGGTCTGATCGTGGCTGAAGTGGTCAAGCAATTCGACCTCAAGCCTGACGAAGCCCGCGTTCGCGAAATGATTCAGGAAATGGCTTCGGCCTACCAAGAGCCTGAGCAGGTTGTGTCCTGGTACTACAAGAACGACCAGCAACTGAACGAAGTCCGTTCAGTTGTGCTGGAAGAACAAGTTGTGGATACTGTTCTGCAGAAAGCTAGCGTGACCGACAAATCGGTCTCTTACGAAGAAGCAGTCAAGCCGGTAGAAGCTCCACAAGCCGACTGATCGTTTTTGCGGTAAGAAGCACACACCATAAGCCAGCCTTCGTGCTGGCTTATGCGTATTCAAGACATAACTATTTGGGAGTGACTGCAGAGCATGTTCCGTAATTCGTATATTCAGCAGAACTCTGATATCCAGGCCGCAGGCGGCCTGGTCCCGATGGTTGTCGAGCAGTCCGCTCGTGGCGAGCGCGCCTACGACATCTACTCGCGTCTTCTCAAGGAGCGAGTGATCTTTCTGGTTGGCCCGGTAGAGGACTACATGGCTAACCTGATTTGTGCGCAACTGCTGTTCCTTGAAGCGGAAAACCCGGACAAGGACATCCATCTCTATATCAACTCCCCGGGCGGTTCGGTGACAGCGGGCATGTCGATCTACGACACCATGCAGTTCATCAAACCCAACGTGTCGACCACCTGTATCGGTCAGGCGTGCAGCATGGGCGCGTTTCTGCTGACAGCCGGTGCTCCTGGCAAGCGCTACTGCCTGCCGAACTCGCGCGTGATGATTCACCAGCCACTGGGCGGTTTCCAGGGGCAGGCGTCGGATATCGAAATCCATGCCAAGGAAATCCTCTTCATTCGCGAGCGTCTCAACACGCTGATGGCCAAGCACAGCGGGCACACGCTTGAAGAGATCGAGCGTGATACCAACCGCGATAACTTCATGAGTGCAGAAGCCGCGCGTGAGTACGGGTTGATCGATGAAGTGATCAGTCAGCGCCCCGCTTAAAATAAGCAGCTCAAAATAGGGTGGGTCGGCTGGTCCGATCACCTGCGGGCTTGAAAAAGCCCGCAATAGCCTTCATCTTGTGTTGCAAGCCTATCGGATTTGGATCGAACGAATGACTGACACCCGCAACGGCGAGGACAACGGCAAGCTGCTCTATTGCTCCTTCTGTGGCAAAAGCCAGCATGAAGTACGCAAATTGATTGCCGGCCCCTCGGTCTTTATCTGCGACGAGTGCGTCGACCTGTGCAATGACATCATCCGTGAGGAGGTGCAGGAAGCCCAGGCCGAAAGCAGCGCGCATAAATTGCCTTCGCCTAAAGAAATCAGCGGCATCCTTGATCAGTACGTGATTGGTCAGGAGCGTGCGAAAAAGGTTCTGGCCGTAGCGGTGTACAACCACTACAAGCGTCTGAACCAGCGCGACAAAAAGAATGACGACGTCGAACTCGGCAAAAGCAACATCTTGCTGATCGGCCCGACAGGCTCGGGTAAAACCCTGCTTGCCGAAACACTGGCTCGCTTGCTGAACGTTCCGTTCACCATCGCCGACGCAACCACCCTCACCGAGGCGGGTTACGTGGGTGAGGATGTCGAGAACATCATTCAGAAGCTGTTGCAGAAGTGCGATTACGATGTGGAAAAAGCCCAGATGGGCATTGTCTACATCGATGAGATCGACAAGATCTCGCGCAAGTCTGACAACCCGTCGATCACCCGGGACGTTTCCGGTGAAGGCGTGCAGCAGGCCCTGCTCAAGTTGATCGAAGGCACGGTCGCTTCCGTTCCGCCTCAAGGTGGTCGCAAGCATCCGCAGCAGGAATTCCTTCAGGTCGATACCCGTAACATCCTGTTCATCTGCGGTGGTGCATTCTCCGGTCTGGAAAAGGTTATTCAAAACCGTTCCACCAAGGGCGGCATCGGTTTCAACGCGGAAGTGCGCAGCAAGGAAGAAGGCAAGAAAGTCGGTGAATCCCTGCGTGAAGTCGAGCCTGACGATCTGGTCAAGTTCGGTCTGATCCCGGAATTCGTCGGTCGTCTGCCGGTTCTTGCCACGCTGGACGAGCTTGATGAGGCTGCGTTGATGCAGATTCTCACCGAGCCGAAAAATGCTCTGACCAAGCAGTATGCCAAGCTGTTCGAGATGGAAGGCGTGGACCTGGAATTCCGGGCCGACGCGCTGAAATCGGTCGCCAAACGTGCCCTGGAACGCAAAACCGGTGCCCGTGGACTGCGTTCGATTCTCGAAGGTGTATTGCTCGACACTATGTATGAAATCCCCTCGCAATCCGAGGTGAGTAAAGTAGTGATCGACGAAAGCGTTATAGAAGGCAAGTCCAAGCCACTGTATATCTACGAAAACAGTGAGCCTGCTGCCAAGGCTGCGCCAGACGCTTAAGCGTCAGGCAGCTGGAACAAAGAAGGGGCCTTCGGGCCCCTTTTCTTTTAAAGCGTTTTTAACACCCTCTTTGCGCTTGTTTTTTTTCAAAGCAGCCCCCATCTTGGTTTCAAGCTTACTTCCATCTGTTTACGGCCTTATGGCCGCCGTAGAGGCGAAATCATGAAGACAACCATCGAATTGCCTCTCCTGCCATTGCGTGATGTTGTGGTTTATCCGCACATGGTTATCCCGCTGTTCGTGGGGCGCGAGAAATCCATCGAAGCCCTCGAGGCCGCGATGACGGGCGACAAGCAGATCCTTCTGCTGGCTCAGAGAAACCCTGCTGACGACGATCCCGGTGAAGATGCACTTTATCGCGTAGGTACAATTGCGACCGTTCTGCAGCTGCTCAAGCTGCCTGACGGCACCGTCAAGGTTTTGGTCGAAGGCGAACAGCGAGGCGCCGTGGAGCGCTTCAGCGAAGTGGACGGCCACTGCCGTGCCGAAGTCTCGCTGATCGACGAAGTCGACGCGCCTGAGCGCGAGTCGGAAGTGTTCGTGCGCAGCCTGCTGGCTCAGTTCGAACAATACGTGCAGCTGGGCAAGAAAGTTCCGGCTGAAGTCCTGTCGTCGCTCAACAGCATCGACGAGCCAGGCCGCCTGGTCGACACCATGGCCGCCCACATGGCCCTGAAGATCGAGCAGAAGCAGGAAATCCTCGAAATCATCGATTTGTCGGCCCGGGTCGAGCACGTCCTGGCGTTGCTGGATGCCGAGATCGATCTGCTGCAAGTCGAAAAACGCATTCGCGGTCGTGTCAAAAAACAAATGGAGCGCAGTCAGCGCGAGTACTACCTGAATGAGCAGATGAAGGCCATTCAGAAAGAGCTCGGCGACAGCGACGAAGGCCACAACGAAATCGAAGAGCTGAAAAAGCGTATCGATGCCGCCGGTCTGCCGAAAGATGCCTTGGCCAAAGCCCAGGGTGAGTTGAACAAGCTGAAACAAATGTCGCCAATGTCCGCGGAAGCGACAGTGGTGCGTTCGTACATCGACTGGCTGGTTCAGGTGCCGTGGAAGGCTCAGAGCAAAGTACGTCTGGACCTTGCGCGCGCAGAAGACATTCTCGATGCAGACCACTACGGTCTGGAAGAAGTCAAAGAGCGGATCCTCGAATACCTCGCCGTGCAAAAGCGCGTGAAGAAAATTCGCGGGCCTGTGTTGTGCCTGGTGGGTCCTCCGGGGGTGGGTAAAACCTCTCTGGCGGAGTCGATCGCTCACGCCACCAACCGCAAATTCGTCCGTATGGCCCTGGGTGGCGTACGTGATGAAGCGGAAATCCGTGGTCATCGCCGGACTTACATCGGTTCGATGCCAGGAAGATTGATTCAAAAGATGACAAAAGTGGGCGTCCGCAACCCGCTGTTCCTGCTCGACGAAATCGACAAAATGGGCAGCGACATGCGTGGCGATCCGGCGTCGGCGTTGCTGGAAGTGCTCGACCCTGAGCAGAACCACAACTTCAACGATCACTATCTGGAAGTCGACTACGACCTGTCCGATGTGATGTTCCTTTGCACCTCGAACTCCATGAACATCCCTCCGGCGCTGCTCGACCGGATGGAAGTGATTCGTCTGCCGGGTTACACCGAAGACGAGAAGATCAACATCGCTGTCAAATACCTTTCGCCAAAGCAGATTACGGCCAACGGCTTGAAGAAAGGCGAGCTGGAATTCGACGCCGAAGCGATCCGCGACATCATCCGCTACTACACCCGCGAAGCCGGTGTACGTGGGCTGGAGCGCCAGATTGCCAAGGTTTGCCGCAAGGCGGTCAAAGAGCATGCACTGGAAAAACGCTTCTCGGTGAAGGTAACTGCCGAGATGCTGGAACACTTCCTGGGTGTGCGCAAATTCCGCTACGGTCTGGCCGAATCGCAGGATCAGATCGGTCAGGTAACCGGGCTGGCATGGACTCAGGTGGGTGGCGAGTTGCTGACTATTGAAGCCGCTGTCGTGCCGGGTAAAGGCCAGTTGATCAAGACCGGTTCGCTGGGCGATGTGATGGTCGAATCGATCACCGCCGCGCTGACCGTTGTCCGCAGCCGCGCGAAGAGCCTGGGGATTCCCCTGGACTTCCACGAGAAGCGCGACACGCACATCCACATGCCGGAAGGGGCGACCCCGAAGGACGGTCCTAGCGCCGGCGTAGGCATGTGCACGGCCCTGGTGTCGGCATTGACCGGGATCCCGGTGCGTGCAGACGTCGCGATGACGGGTGAAATTACCCTGCGTGGCCAGGTGTTGGCGATCGGCGGTTTGAAGGAAAAACTGTTGGCTGCTCACCGTGGCGGGATCAAGACAGTGATCATTCCTGAAGAGAACGTACGCGATCTGAAGGAAATTCCTGACAATATCAAGCAAGATCTGCAGATTAAACCGGTTAAATGGATTGACGAGGTCCTGCAAATTGCGCTGCAATACGCGCCGGAGCCGCTGCCAGATGTGGTTCCAGAGATAGTTGCAAAGGATGAAAAACGCGAGTCTGACTCTAAGGAAAGAATTAGCACGCATTAGTACGCATTTGCCTGGGTGGCTTGTTGACAGCTTTTTAGAGCCCTTGTTATAAAGCGGCTCTTAAGTGTCTGTAGGCCATTCAGCACTCGTTTTTGCTTTCACCAAAAAACTTAGAATCATACTCAAATAGATATAAGGGGACTTAGAGTGAACAAGTCGGAACTGATTGATGCTATCGCTGCATCCGCTGATATCCCGAAAGCTGCTGCTGGCCGTGCGCTGGACGCTGTAATCGAATCCGTCACTGGCGCTCTCAAGGCTGGCGACTCTGTTGTTCTGGTTGGTTTCGGTACTTTCTCCGTCACCGATCGTCCAGCTCGCATTGGTCGTAACCCACAGACCGGTAAGACGCTGGAAATCGCTGCAGCCAAAAAACCAGGTTTCAAAGCCGGTAAAGCACTGAAAGAAGCTGTCAACTAAGTTCGTTTCAGGTTTTTGCCTATCCGGGTCGGGGTCATGCCTGACCTGGCAGCGGAGCGGTAGTCCAGTCGGCAAGTTGCCGGTCCGAGACACCGAGGGTCGCAAGTTCGAACCCTTGGTCCGCTCCGCCAGTTACGAGAAGGCGCATCCTCGGATGCGCCTTTCTTCTATCCGGATTCTACCCACGCTCCACGGTTGCCTAATTTTGAAGTTCAACCGTTTCTGGGGGACGCATGCTGCAGAATATCAGGGACAATTCACAAGGCTGGATTGCCAAGACCATTATCGGAGTCATCGTTGCACTGATGGCTTTGACCGGTTTCGACGCCATTTTTCAGGCCACGACCAGTCGTAATGACGCGGCCAAGGTCAACGGCGAAGAAATCAGCCAGAACGAGCTGAGCCAGGCGGTCGATATGCAACGCCGTCAGCTCATGCAACAGCTGGGCAAGGATTTCGACGCTTCCTTGCTCGACGAAAAAATGCTGCGCGAATCGGCCCTCAAAGGCTTGATCGACCGCAAACTGCTGCTGCAAGGCGCAGAAAAATCGAAATTCGCTTTCTCCGAAGCGGCTTTGGACCAAGTGATCCTGCAAACGCCTGAATTCCAGGTCGACGGCAAATTCAGTCCAGAGCGTTTCGACCAGGTGATTCGTCAACTTGGCTACAGCCGCATGCAATTCCGCCAGATGCTGGCTCAGGAAATGCTGATCGGTCAGCTCCGTGCTGGTCTGGCGGGTAGCGGTTTTGTCACCGATGCACAGGTTCTGGCCTTCGCCCGTCTGGAAAAACAGACCCGCGATTTCGCTACCCTGAACGTCAAGGTTGACCCGGCAGCGGTGAAGCTGACTGACGATGAGGTCAAGGCCTATTACGACGAACACGCCAAGGAATTCATGACGCCGGATCAGGTCGTCATCGATTACCTCGAATTGAAGAAGTCTTCCTTCTTTGATCAGGTCGCCGTCAAGGACGAAGACCTGCAGGCGGCGTATCAGAAAGAAATCGCCAACCTGTCCGAGCAACGCCGGGCTGCGCACATTCTGATCGAAGTGAACGACAAGGTGACCGAGGCACAAGCCAAGGCGAAGATCGAAGAAGTTCAGGCGCGTCTGGCCAAAGGCGAGAAATTCGAGGCGCTGGCCAAGGAATTCTCCCAGGATCCAGGTTCGGCGAACAACGGCGGTGACTTGGGCTACGCAGGCCCTGGTGTCTACGATCCAGCGTTCGAAACAGCGCTGTATGCGTTGGCCAAGGACCAGGTGTCGGCGCCGGTTCGCACCGACTTCGGCTTCCACTTGATCAAACTGTTGGGCGTTGAAGCACCGGAAGTTCCGACGCTTGCCAGCCTGAAAGACAAGCTGACCCGCGAACTGAAAACCCAGCAGGTCGAGCAGCGTTTTGTCGAAGCGACCAAGCAACTGGAAGACTCTTCGTTCGAATCTTCCGACCTGGCCCAACCGGCGCAAGACCTGAAATTGACTGTTCACACCTCCAAGCCGTTTGGCCGCGAGGGTGGCGAGGGTGTTTCGGCCAACCGTGCCGTGGTCACTGCTGCATTCAGTCCTGAAGTGCTGGACGAAGGTGCTAACAGCACCGCCATCGAGCTGGATCCGGAAACCGTGATTGTGCTGCGCGCAAAGGAGCACTTGAAGCCTGCTCAACTGCCGCTTGAAAGCGTGAATGCCAGCATTCGTGCGCAGTTGGCCAAGGAGCACGCCAGTGCTGCCGCCAAGACCAAGGCTGATGAGTTGATCGCCAGCCTGCGCGATGGCAAGACCCCGCTGAACAAGGCGATTGACGGTCAGAACTGGAAAGTGACTGAAGCTGCTACTCGCGCTCAGGAAGGGATTGACCCAACTGTGCTGCAAGCGCTGTTCCGCATGCCGAAGCCGACCGCCAAGGACAAGCCGACCTTCAACAGCGTGACCCTGGCCGATGGTAGCCTGGTGATCGTGCGCCTGAACGGCGTGAACGAAGCCGCAGCGCCGACCGACGAAGAGAAGGCTCAATACCGTCGCTTCCTCGCCTCGCGCATTGGCCAGCAGGACTTTGCGGCCTACCGCAAACAGCTGGAAAGCCAGGCCGAGATCAAGCGTTTCTGATGCTCGACTGAGTGGCCCGCTACACAAAGACCCCGGCCGAAAGGCCGGGGTTTTTTATGGGTGCAGAGAAAACACGGTTGGATATCCGTCGCCTGCGTATTTGCCGTACGACTTTTCCCATAAACGACAGTCAGTAAACATGTAAATGTTTTAAGACACTAATCGATGCTCCGCTAAGCATCGATCTGTTGCACAATACGCCCCGGACTGTTTTCCTCAGGATGTTCAATGTTTAAATCAATTCCCATGCGTGTTGCCGGGCTGGCGCTGTTGCTGGCCGCTGTTGCCGGCTGCTCGTCGAAGAAAACCCCCATCTATGAGCATGAGAACTTCGATGACTCCGGGACGTTTTCGCGCAATTACCCGGTGACTGATGCGCAGACGTGCGAAGCCGCCCGTCGGGCGTTGCTCAGCCAGGGCTACATCATTACCAGCGCCGACCCGAAATTGGTCAGCGGACACAAAAGCTTCCAGCAGACCGGCGAGACCCACATGGAGATCAGCTTCAGTGTGGTCTGTGCCGATGACGGCAGTGAGGGCCATCATGCGACCATGTTCGCCAACGCCCTGCAGGACCGTTATGCACTGAAGAAGACCAACAACTCCGCCAGCGTGGGTGTGGGCGTGTTGGGCTCGGTATCGATGCCGATCGGCTCGTCCGACGATTCGATGGTCAAGGTTGCCAGCGAAACCGTCTCGTCGGCCAAGTTCTACGAGCGTTTCTTTGCGCTGGTCGAGTTGTTCCTGCCGCCGGAAGCGAAGAAGGCTGCGCACATCGTCGAGAAGCCTAAAACTGACCTGGGCGTGCCTGAGGTCAAGGCTGCTCCAGCGCCTTTGGCGCCGACGCCGACACCTGCTGCCGAGCCAGCGCCTGCGGCTGAACCGGCACCAGCACCAGCCGCCTCGGAGCCTGTCGCACCACCGCCAGAAACTGCGCCGATTACCCCTGCCGGAAACCCCGAACCGGCGACGTCCACGGAAACTGTCACGCCACCGGCCCAATCGAACCTGCCTCCACCGACCGAGCCGATTCCGGCGATGCCCGTCACCCGCCAGTAATGGGCGCCTGACGCAACGGGATCGAGTGAGACAACACCGATCCCGTGATGGTTTTAAATTGATCCGCGTCAACCCGGGCTGTAGTCCTACAGCCTCTGTCGAAAAAATCCTGTGATAAATTCCTGATCGCCTGCTACGTTTTATAAGTAGCCGCTGAGCGGTGCGCCTGCGTCATTTTTCTTTCACGCGGGCACTTTATGCTCAGGGCGTGGGTCATTTATTCAGGCATTTTTTTAACGAGCGACAGGGGGATTTCACAATGGACGATTATCAAGAAGAGCTGCTCGAGTATCAGGCGTTTGAACTGGACCCCTTGGAACCAGCGGAAGACGCTACAGAGCTGTAAGCATCACGCGGATTGGCGATGACTGCGGCGAAACTCGCCGGGTGTCTGGCCGTTCCAGCGTTTGAAGGCTCGCTGGAAGGCTTCGGCTGAGGCAAAACCCAGCAGGTAGGCGATTTCACCGAACGCCAGTTCAGTGTCGCGAATGTAGGTCATGGCCAGGTCGCGGCGAGTGTCGTTGAGAATGGCGCGAAACTGCGTGCCTTCCTCGGCGAGTTTGCGACGCAAAGTCCAGGTCGGCAGCTTCAGGCGTGCCGCCACTTCTTCCAGGTCGGGTTCCCGGCCACCATTGAGTAACGGCCCCAGCAACTGAGTGATGCGTTCACGCAGGCTGCGGGTGCGTGTCAGTTGCTCCAGTTCCCGTTCACAGAGTTGCAGCAAGTGTCGCCAGGTGCTCGGGCAATGCTCCGGGTTGCGTTGGGCGAGGCTGGCCAGACTCAGGCGCAGCTGATTCTGTTCGGCGCCAAATTGCATCGGACAATCGCCCAGCACCGCATACGCCTCACGGTAATCCGGCTCGCAGAACTCGATCTCGATCCGCTCTGCGCGAAGCGGGGCAGGGCTCACGCTGGACAATTGGTGCAACCACCCGGCGATGATCGAATCCACCACGAAGCGGTTGTAGGCGTTGTAAGGGCTGATGGAGTAGAACCGCAGCCATGCGCCCTGAGCGTCTTCGTGGAAACTCGACTGGCCCCGATAGTTGGAGCCATACAAGGCTTCGAATCGAATCAGGCAACGCGCCGCTTCTCGAACCGTCGGTGCCTGAGCGGCGGTGACTCCCGCCAGGCCGGCCTGACTCAGGCGACTGAGCTGGCCCATGCGCAAACCCAGCGCCGGGTCTTCGGTGAGTTGAATGGCCCCGTGACCCAGGCGCATGTAGCGCGGGATCGACAGCCGGGCCCCCGCTTCGGCCAGGCGCGCTGCATCGAGGCCGTATTGCTCAAGCAGAGGCTGCGGATCCATGCCATGGCTGCGCACGGCGTCGGCCAGGCTATGAACAAAGCCTACCGACAGATCCCCGAGGCGCATCGGCAGCGGTTTCATGGTTTATAACCAGAGGTTCAGCAAACGCGCGCCACGGGCATTGCCGTCGGCGAACTGTTGCCCGTTGTTGCTGAGAAAACTTTGACCCGCGCTGCCCTTGTCCCAGAACTGACCGCGCAGAAACACGCTCATGCCGGCAATCGCCTGGCTGCTCGGCGGTTGGCCGGTCAGCGTCAGACGATGCCAAGCCTGGCCTTCACTGAGCTCACCAGCCTTGAGACTGACCGAGCCAGGCGTCGACAAACCCTTGTAACCACGCCACGGTTTGTCCCAGGTGTCACGCCCGACGACATACGCGGGGACAGCCACCAGATGGGCGCCCTGTGCGTCAAGTTTGCGGTAATTGTCCGGGTACCAACTGTCGCTGCCGATCAGCACGCCCAGGCGTCCTGCCGGGGTGTCGACGACGTTGAGCGTATGCTCGCCATTGGCTTCGATAACGTCTTGTTCAGCAAACACTGGATGCATCTGGCGTTGCGGCTGGCCGACCGGCAGCCCATCACGACCGAACACCACGCTGCTGTTGTACAACGCGCCGTGGCCGACTTTCAGCGAACCGTCGATGATGCTCGGCTCGGGCAACACAATCGTGCCGGCCACCAGGGTCACGTGGAACTCCTTCGCCAGCCCGCCGAACAGTGCCTGATAATCCTTGGCCATGCCTTTGGCCTTCATCCGCAAGTGGGCGTCGTCGAGGCGACTGTCGCCCTTGGCGCTGATCAGTGCACGGACGAACTGCACGGGATTACTCACCGCCAGCCAGTTCATCGCTTCCTTCAATGTGGTCGCCTGGTACAGCTCATCTTTCTCGCCGCTGACCATCAGCCAGGTGCCGATGTGTTCGGGCAGCACGACGATGGTCTTGTCATTCAGCAAGCCCTGGTCCTGGGCTTTCTGCAAATAGGCGGCTAGCTTGCGGTGCAGGCGTTCGGGGCTTTGATAGTCGGTGGGGAACAGCTCGGGCTGGATGCCCAGCAGGTTTCCGCGATCAGCGGGTGTGCCTTGATCGACCGCGAGATTGATCCGCAGGTCCGACAGGTAATGACCCGCCGGACGATCCGCGGCCCACATGGCGTAGGTCGTTAGGGCGGCAATCAATGCCATGGAGAAAGTCAGGTACAGAAGTTTGCGCATGGAAAACAGTCAATGGCCTTAGTGCAGGGGTATGGCTTTTGCGAGCAGAGCTGGGACGAGACTACGGCAAAACAATGCGTTGGGGATAGGATCACCTCTTGGTTTAAAAAATCTGTCTTCCAGAATCAAGTAGATAATTGCCCCAGCATTCAGGCTGGTATTTGTCTACCAGTTTATAGGCGCGGGCGCCATCGGGTGGGTGGGGTGGGAGCTGTCGCTGGCGAAGCTCGATTTGTGCGTGCTGTCCCTGCGGAACAGGGCTTGCCGGCGAAGAGGCCTTTATGATCGACATAAAGCTTCGTTGGCAAGCCAGAATCCCACAGGGACTGCGTTCAGCCTGTTGAGCGGCACTCCCCAGGCAGTAGCTGCGCTCAGTCTTGTGTGATATCCAGCAACCGAGGCTTGGCAATCGCCAGATAATCCCGCGTATCGAGCACCATCGACGCATCCAGCCGACCGGCGTTGAAGGCGATTTCGCCGTAGCCTGTGGTCAGGGCCGGGTCGACGATCAATTGAATCCGTTCATCGAAGACGAAAGGAGGGATGGCGCCGATGCGGCATCCGGTCAGTTCCATGACGGTTTCGGCTTTCACCAACTCGGCTTTTTTTCCGCCCAGGGCCGCTCCGACCTTCTTCATGTCGAGCTTCTGGTCCCCTGGCAGTATCAACAGGGCATACGGTTCAGACTGACCCTTGAGCGAGCAGAGCATGGCCTTCGCGCCTTGACCGGGCTCGGTGCCACGGATTTCGGCGACCCGCGCCGACTGGCCCTCGGCATCGTGCATCAAAACCCGGTAGGAGGCTGCGCGGGCATCGAGTAGCGCCACCAGGCGATCGAACATGGGATGCATGTAGTTTCCTCAGGTTTACAGGAGCAAGTCGTAGGACAGTTTGCTGATCAGGATCACCAGCAACACCAGGAACAGGGCTCGAACAAAGGGCACACCTTTATGAACCGCCAGCCAGGTACCGGTCAGCGCGCCCAGGATGTTGAATGCCGCCATGGGGATGGCGATCAGGTAGAGCACATTGCCCGTTGGAATGAAGAATATCAGCGCCGCTACGTTGGTCGCGATGTTCACCAGTTTGGCTGACGCCGAGGCATGCAAGAAGTCAAAGGCGAAGCAGCGGATAAACAGGAAGATCAGGAAGCTGCCGGTGCCGGGACCGAACAGTCCGTCGTAGAAACCGATCGCGCCGCCGATGACAATCGCCAGCAATTTCTCCCGGGTACCGATACGCATGGGTTTGTGCAGGGTGCCGAAGTCCTTTTTCCAAAAGGTGTAGATCGCCATCAGCACGATCAACACCAGCACCGCCGGCCGGATCACCGACTGAGGCACGTACGACACCGTGGCCGCTCCGAAGAAGGCCATCACAAAGGCCGCACAGGCGGCGGGGATCACCAGACCCCAGTCGATCACCACCTTGTGCACGAAGGACCGGGCCGCGAATGCGGTGCCGAAGCCTGCCGCGACCTTGTTGGTACCCAGCAGCGCCGCTGGCTGTGCCGTGGGCAGCACGTTGAACAGCGCGGGTATCTGGATCAGTCCGCCGCCGCCCACCGCCGCATCGATGAGGCCGGCGGCGAAGGCGAACACGCAAAGGATGACAATATCGACCATGAAATCAGGCCCTGACGATGAAGGGTTGGTCAGGAGCCAGCGGCACCACGCGTGCCGGGTCGTTGACCCCGAAGACGCGCAGCATCCAGCGGTCGTGGCCGTCGTAGCGGGGAGTAAAACCGTCCCGGGCATGCAGGGTTTTCTGATTCTTGAAGATCAGCATGTCCCCCGGTTGCAGCAAAATGTGGTGCACGACATCGGGATGATTGGCGGCGGCGGCGAACAGTTGCAGGGCAAACTGCGCGTTGGCGCAGGTCGCTGAGACACTGGCCTTGTTGTAGCGGCAATACAGGCTACCGGTTGCGCTTCTGTACAGCAGGGGGACGTTTTCCAGCACATTACCCTGTTTGCCGAAGGAGGCCGGTCGGCGAATGGCGAAGTGCGGTCGTGACAATTCTTCTTCGACAGAGGCTGGCAGCATGGCCAGCACGTCGCCAATGGCGACGATGCGCGTCGGCACACCGAGCTCGCAACGTAGACCGGTCAGGGACAGGTATTCCGGACAGGCCGACAACTGCGAGACGGGTTCGCAGGTCAAAGGCAGGTGAGGATTGTCGACATGCATGCCCAGGTCCATACGCGAGCCATAGGAGCTCTTTTCAGTCTCTCGCTTGTGCTTGGGCGATACGTGGCGGAACACCGTGTCGTCGTTTTCACCCTCGTACGCCACCGGACGGGTTTGCAGGGTTTGCAGCACGGACAGGATAGCTCCGGCCAGAACCGACAGGTCCTCGATACCCGGCTTCATGTCGTAGGGTGTAGCGGGCAGTTGCGGGTCCAGTGGCAGCCCCCTGACGATCATCGCCACCTCGCGGGCCTGGGGAAAGTTGCGCAGCCGCTGGATTTTTTCGGCGCACAGGGCGCGCTCCAGCAACTGCCCCAAAGCCGGCATGCGGCGGATGCCCGAGGCGCTGTCGGTCACGGCCAGCGATGCCAGGCCGGCTTGAAGAGTGCGCTGTTCTTCGAACGACACATGAATTTGCGCTATCTCCTGTCGGATCGAAGTCGCTGATTTTTTCCCCGGCCGTTGACGAATTTCTTCACCGATACGGTCCGCGGATTTCCCAACTATTTCATCCAGATTTGACACGTCCTTTTGCTCCTGTTTGCCTACTTCCTTGTGGGTTGAAAGGGAAGGCTAACGGAAGGGAGGGTTTTATGTTGCAATGCCACGTTGTGAAATCTGCAATGAGGTGGTGAATGGCGCTGGATATGCTGGGGGAGTTTGAAGCGTTCGCGACGGTAGCTCGCAAGCGCAGCTTCATCGCGGCGGCACGAACGCTGGGGCGTTCCCCCAGCTCGCTGACCCGTGCCGTTCAGGCCCTGGAGGAAAGTGTCGGGATCAAGTTGTTCAATCGTTCGTCCAATGCCGTGAGCTTGACCGAGGCGGGTGAGCGCTTGCTGCCCCACGCTTATAAAATGCTGGATCTGCAACGTGAGGCGGATGAAGACTTGGCCGGTCTCAGCGGCCTGGCCTACGGCTGGATCCGTTTTTCCGCCCCCGAGTTTCTCGGACATGGGGTATTGCCCCGGTTGATCGCGCAGTACTGCGAGCGCTATCCAGAGGTAAACGTCGATGTGATTTTCACCGATGAGACCATCGACCCGGCCAAGAGTAAGCTGGACTTCTCGATTCGCGGGGCGTTTCCGCAATCCAGTGAGTTGATCGGCTATCCGCTCTGGAATTATTCACGTTATCTGTATGCCAGCCCCGGGTATCTGGAGCGGCGCGGGATGCCTGATTCCATCGAGGCGTTGGAGGCACACTCGCTGATCCTGCATACGGCACCCCGGATTCTCAAAGACTGGAACTTTCGCAGTGAGGAGCAGGCCATCAGCTTTCGGGTTCATCCGAAGTTTCGTTTCAGCTCCGGTGTGGCGGTGTTCCAGGCGGCCCTGACGGGCATGGGGATCGCCCGCCTGGCGGACTGGCTGGCGGAGCCCGAAGTGGAAGCGGGGCGCCTGCTTCGGGTCTGTCCCGAGTACACGCTCACCTCCAGCGGCGGTGAGAGCCCGCAGATGCACGCGGTGTACCCGGCGGGGAATCTGCCGCTGCGAGTGAAGTCGTTATTGGAGGTGATCCGTGGCTTTGGCGAGAGCCTTGATCGAAAGCATGCACTGACGCTCTAGGTGGCTGCCAGCCGTGGTCAGTTCTTGAATGCCAGTATTTTTGCCCTGGTCACACTACTCCCTGCCTGCGCTTTCCTCAGTAATGGCCTCCCTGGATTATGGCACTCAGTCCAGGCTGAACGATGAGTGCCTGCGGCGGGCGCTGCACATTTGGATCAATAAGTTGTCAGTTTCGGTCATTGAGTGACAAGGGCGCGACTCTTAGTCTGTCCAACATGACTGACAGGAGCCGAAGAGCTCCTGCACTTTTTCCGTGATCGCTCGATGTGGAGTTACAAATGGCCGCCGCTCATTACCCGCACCTGTTGGCCCCGCTGGACCTGGGTTTTACCACGCTGCGCAACCGCACCTTGATGGGGTCGATGCACACCGGTCTTGAGGAGAAGCCCGGCGGTTTCGAACGCATGGCGGCGTACTTCGCCGAGCGTGCTCGCGGCGGTGTTGGCCTGATGGTTACTGGCGGCATTGGCCCGAACGATGAGGGCGGGGTGTATTCCGGTGCGGCCAAACTGACCACCGAGGAAGAAGCGCTCAAGCACCAGATCGTGACCCGCGCGGTGCACGAGGCGGGCGGCAAGATCTGCATGCAGATCCTCCACGCCGGTCGTTATGCCTACAGCCCGAAACAAGTCGCGCCGAGTGCCATTCAGGCGCCGATCAACCCGTTCAAACCTAAAGAGCTGGACGAGGAAGGCATCGAGAAGCAGATCAGCGATTTCGTCACCTGTTCGACCCTGGCGCAAAAAGCCGAGTACGACGGCGTCGAGATCATGGGCTCGGAAGGTTATTTCATTAACCAGTTCCTCGCCGCCCACACCAATCACCGCACCGACCGTTGGGGCGGCAGCTACGAAAACCGTATGCGCCTGCCGGTGGAAATCGTCCGTCGTGTACGCGAAGCCACAGGCCCGAACTTCATCATCATCTTCCGCCTGTCGATGCTCGATCTGGTGGAAGGCGGCAGCACCTGGGAAGAAATCGTGACCCTGGCCAAAGCCATCGAGCAGGCCGGTGCGACGATCATCAACACCGGCATTGGCTGGCATGAGGCGCGGATTCCGACCATCGCCACCAAAGTACCGCGTGCGGCGTTCAGCAAAGTCACCGCCAAGCTGCGTGGCTCGGTGAACATTCCGCTGATCACCACCAACCGTATCAACACCCCGGAAGTGGCCGAGCAGATTCTGGCCGAAGGCGACGCCGACATGGTCTCCATGGCGCGGCCGTTCCTCGCCGACCCGGACTTCGTCAACAAGGCAGCCGCTGGCCGTGGCGATGAAATCAACACCTGCATCGGTTGCAACCAGGCGTGCCTGGATCACACCTTCGGCGGCAAGTTGACCAGTTGCCTGGTGAACCCGCGCGCTTGCCATGAAACCGAACTCAATTACCTGCCGGTGCAGCAGATCAAGAAAATCGCCGTGGTCGGTGCCGGTCCTGCGGGCCTGTCCGCTGCAACGGTGGCGGCTGAACGTGGTCACGCGGTGACGCTGTTTGATTCGGCCAGCGAAATTGGCGGTCAGTTCAACGTTGCCAAGCGCGTACCGGGCAAGGAAGAGTTCTTTGAAACCCTGCGCTATTTCAACCGTAAGCTGCAGACCACCAATGTCGAGGTGTGCCTGAACACCCGTGTCGACGTGGCAAAACTGGTTGAGGGCGGTTACGACGAAATCATCCTGGCCACCGGCATCGCCCCAAGAACCCCAGCGATTCCTGGCGTTGAAAACGCCAAAGTATTGAGCTACCTGGACGTGATTCTGGAGCGTAAGCCGGTGGGCAAACGCGTAGCGGTGATTGGTGCGGGCGGTATCGGTTTCGACGTGTCGGAATTCCTCGTTCACCAAGGCGTGGCCACCAGTCTGGACCGCGAAGCGTTCTGGAAGGAATGGGGCATTGATACGCGTCTGGAAGCGCGCGGCGGTGTCGCCGGCATCAAGGCTGAACCGCATGCACCGGCTCGCGAGGTGTTCTTGCTGCAACGCAAGAAATCCAAGGTCGGTGACGGCCTGGGCAAGACCACCGGCTGGATTCATCGCACCGGTCTGAAGAACAAGCAGGTGCAGATGCTCAACAGCGTCGAGTACCTGAAAATCGACGACGAAGGCCTGCACATCCGCATCGGCGAAACCGGTGAGCCGCAGGTGCTGCCGGTGGACAACATCGTTATCTGCGCCGGGCAGGATCCATTGCGTGAGTTGCAGGAAGGTTTGGTGGCCGCGGGGCAGAACGTGCATTTGATCGGTGGCGCGGACGTGGCGGCGGAGCTGGATGCCAAGCGCGCGATCAATCAGGGTTCGCGGTTGGCTGCCGAGTTGTAATTAGCAGGCCAAATCTGCCAATGGCCATCGCGGGCAAGCCCGCTCCCACAGGTTCTGTGTTGTTCACAAATTTTGTGACCGATACAAGACCCTGTGGGAGCGAGCTTGCTCGCGATGGCTGCCTATGAGCGACTAGAATGCTGGCTCTTTCCGAGCACAATCAGACGCCCATGCTTTCCCCTCCAACCGATTGGTTACCCCAAGCCCCACTCGAACCCCTTCACCTCGACTGGCTCACCTCGGCCGGCATCGAAGTCGCCATCCTGCGCCTCGACCAGATCGACCCACTGATCAGCGGCAACAAGTGGTTCAAGCTCATCGAACACCTCGAAGCCGCTGACCAAACCGGAGCCCAAGGCCTCATCAGCCTCGGCGGTGCCCATTCCAATCACCTGCACGCACTGGCCGCGGCGGGCAAACGCTTCGGTTTCACCACTGTCGGCCTGCTGCGCGGTCATCCGCAAGAAACGCCGACGGTGAAGGACTTGCAAGCGTTCGGCATGCAGTTGCACTGGTTGGGTTATGGCGGCTATCGCGCGCGACACCAACCGGGTTTCTGGCAGCCGTGGCAGGCGCAGTATCCGGACCTGTGTCCAGTGCCCGAAGGTGGCGGCGGTCTGCGTGGTGCGCGAGGCTGCATGCAGTTGAAACCAATGGTCCTCGATCAACTGGGCAGCCTCGGTTGGAGCGACTACGACGGCTGGTGGCTGGCCTGCGGAACCGGCACGACCCTGGCGGGCCTGGCGCTGGCCGAGGCGGGCGAACATCCGGTGTATGGTGCGTTGGCGGTGCCAGACGATCATGGCGTGGCGCAGCAGGTTGAATCGATTGTACGAGAGGCGGGTTTGCAGGAATCGGCTTATGAACTGTTCGACGCCAGCCGTGGCGGCTTTGCCAAAGTCGATCCGCTGCTACTCGACTTCATCGACCAGACCGAACAGGTCACGGGTGTCCCCCTCGAACCGCTGTACACGGGTAAGGCTTTGCTGATGCTCAAGCAACAAGTCGAGGCTGGAAGATTCGAAAAGGGCACGCGCCTGATCTTCATCCACACCGGCGGCTTGCAGGGCCGCCGTGGGTTCAGCCCAAAAACCTAGAGTGCGAATGGGCTTTTTGTGGCGAGGGAGCTTGCTCCCGCTGGGCCGCGGAGCGTCCCCACTCCGACAATAAAATCGAATCTGACAGGCCGCATGCGAAGATTTTGGGACCGCTCCGCAGTCCAGCGGGAGCAAGCTCCCTCGCCACAAATGATCACTGGCCCCGCAACTTTCGCATGGCGTTTCACCCACGCTTGGGCATCATCCGCAGCAGCGTGTTATCGCCCACCACATAATGGTGATAAATCCCCGCCACCGCGTGCAGGCCGATCAGCCAATACCCGATCGTGCCGCCCAACACATGCCAGCCCTCGATTTGTTTGGCCAGCACCTTGTCCTCCGAGATAAGCAACGGCAGATCAAAGCCGTAAAACATCACCTGATGACCCTTGGCGCTGGTCACTAGCCATCCGAGAATCGGCATCGCGATCATGAAAATATACAACGCCCAATGCATCAGTCTGGCCAGCACGGTCTGCCAGTGGGGCGAGGCCGGAAAGATCTGTGGTGCCGGGCCCAGGCTGCGCGCGAACAACCGCAACCAGACCAGCACGAAGACCGTCAAGCCGAGCATGAAGTGCGATTCAACGATCAACGTCCGGCCACCGCTGCCCTTGGGAAAGACCCCGCGAAATTCGATGCAGGCGTAAACCAGCGCCAGCAAAACCAGCATCAACCAATGCAGCGCGATCGACACGGTGCTGTAGCGTGAGTCGGAATTCTTCCACGGCATACGGTGTTCCTCACAGGTCAGGTCTAAAGCCCACCGTTCTTGTTCGACGGTGTTCTCTAACTGTAATCCGCTTTGGTGGATTTGCCTGTGGCAATTGGGGCGTTCAATGCTCTGGCTCAAGTGATTGCTAAAAAACGCGCCAGTTCCGTAACGGAGCTGGCGCTTTGTTAGGGGGCAATGTCGTTATCAACTGCTTTGCGGCATCTCACCCTTGGCCAGACGCTTGTTGATGTCGGCGATCACTTCCGGCAAATCGGTGATGGTGTCGATCATGTAGTGCGGCCGCGAGCCTTCGAACATCGCGTGGATGCGTTTGCGTTCACTGTCGAGTTGGTCGCTGCCGAGGGCGCGGAAGCCTTCGTAGTCCAGACCCAGCGCGTTGCCCGAGCAGATCAGCGCCACGGTCCACATGCCGGCACGACGACCTTCGAGAATGCCCGGCACGGTGTCATCGATCTTCACGCAGGCCGCGACATCGTCGATGCCCAGCGCAATCACGTTCGCCAGTGCCTGAGCCGGCCATGGGCGGCCGTTAGGCACTTCGTCGGTGGCGACCACGTGATCGGCGACGTAACCGTTGGTGGCGGCCAGTTCGACCACCTTGTCCATGACCTGCTTCGGGTAACCGGAGCAGGAACCGATCTTGATCCCTTGCTGACGCAGGTTGGCGATGGTGTCGAGTGCGCCCGGAATCAGTGCCGAGTGCTCGGCGATTTTCTCGATTTGCAACGGCATGAAGCGCTTGTAGATCGCGGTGACGTCATCGTCAGTCGGTGTGCGGCCGAACACGGCACGATAGCGCTCGGCGACTTCCGGCTGATTGCACAAGGTGCGAATGTGGTCCCACTTGCCCATGCCCATCGGCCCGCGGGCTTCCTCGATGGAGACCTGGACGTCGAACTCGGCGAAGGCTTCGACAAAAATCTGCGTTGGCGCGAACGAGCCGAAGTCGACCACGGTGCCGGCCCAGTCGAGGATGGCGGCCTGGAGTTTGGTTGGGTTTGCGTAATTCATGGTGATCAAATCCTGTATTGGGAATGGTGATCCCTGTAGCAGCTGCCGAGCCTGCGAGGCTGCGTTCGGCTGCGGAGCAGTCGTAAACCCTGACAACGCGGTCCACCTGAAACACCGAGGTGGATGGTTTTACGACTGCTCCGCAGCCGTACGCAGCCTCGCGCAGCTCGACAGCTGCTACAAGTCGGTGTGGTTTAGATTTCGAGGACTTCCATTTCGCGGAGCACTTCGGCCACCGCCGCCACGGCCGCGTGCATCTCGGCCTGGTTGACGTGTCCGATGCAGCCGACGCGGAAGGTGTCGACCTGGGTCAGTTTGCCGGGGTAGAGGATGAAACCCTTGGCCTTGACCCGTTCGTAGAATTCCTTGAACTGGTAACGCGGATCCTTCGGCGCGTGGAAAGTGACGATGATCGGCGCCTGGATCGCGGCAGGCAGGAAACTGCGCAAGCCGAGTTTGGCCATGTCATCGAGCAGCACCTGGCAGTTGTTGGCGTAGCGCTGATGCCGCGCCGGCAAACCGCCTTCTTCGTTGTATTGCAGCAAGGCTTCGTGCAACGCGGCGACCACGTGGGTCGGCGGCGTGAAGCGCCATTGGCCGGTCTTGGCCATGTAGGTGTGCTGGTCGAACAAATCCATCGCCAGGGAGTGCGAGTTGCCGGCCGCGTTGGCCAGCGCGTCTTTGCGAGCGAAGACGAAACCCATGCCCGGCACGCCTTCCAGGCATTTGCCCGAAGCGGCGATCAGCGCGTCGAAGGGTACCTGTTGTGCGTCGATCGGCAACGCGCCGAACGAGCTCATGGCGTCGATGATCAAGCGTTTGCCGTGTTGCGCGATGACGTGGGCGATTTCCGGCAGCGGGTTGAGGATGCCGGTGCTGGTTTCGCAGTGAATCAACGCGACGTGGGTGATGCTCGCATCGGCGCGCAACAGACGGTCGACGTCGGCGGCGGTGGTCGGTTCGTCTTCGGCGGTTTCGAAGGTGCTGAAGGAGCGGCCGAGCACTTCGCAGATTTTCGCCAGGCGTTTGCCGTAGGCGCCGTTGATCAGCACCAGTACTTTGCCGTCGCGGGGCACCAGGGTGCCGATGGCTGCTTCGACGGCGAAGGTGCCGCTGCCTTGAAGGGGTACGCAGTGGTGGCTGTCGCCGCCGTTGATGATCGTCAGCAATTGTTCGCACAGGCTGGCGGTCAGTTGATTGAAGCGGTCATCCCATGAACCCCAGTCGACCATCATCGCCTGACGGGTGCGGGCCGATGTGGTCAGTGGGCCGGGGGTGAGCAGGATTGGCTCGGCAGTGCTCATTCTTGTGTCCTCGCAAAAGCTCTCTGTGGGATGACGCTACGGGACATAAATTGCAATTTCGGGTGCTATCAATCAAATTGTTTGTTGTTATGCCAGCCATCAGTGAGAGTTATCCATGAACCTGTTCCAGCTTCGAGCGTTCGACGCGGTGGCCCGCGAAGGCAGCTTCACCCGCGCCGCCGAGCGGCTGTTCATCAGCCAACCGGCGGTCACCGGGCACATCAAGGCCCTGGAGGAGCGCTACCAAATCACCTTGCTGCGTCGCACCGCGCGACGCGTGGAACTGACGGAGGAGGGCACCAAGCTGGCGGCGATCACCCGGGCAATGTTCGGCCTCGCCGAGGAAGCGCAGGTGCTGCTGGAAGCGAATCGACAGTTGCTGACCGGGCGCCTGGAAGTGGCAGCGGACGGACCGCACATGGTGATGCCGATGCTGGCCAGTTTGCGGGCGCGGTATCCGGGAATCACCGTGAATCTGCGGTTGGGCAATGCTCAGGAAACGCTGGCGGCGTTGTTGTCCGAACATGCCGACGTGGCGGTGCTGACTGAAGTCGAGCCGCGCAAAGGCTTGCACCTGCAAGCGTTGAACGAATCACGGATTTGCGCGCTGGTGCCTGAAAGTCATCCCTGGGCCAAGGCGTCCAAGGGCGTGAAGCTCAAGGAGCTGGATCAGGTGATCATGGTATTGCGTGAGCCGAATTCGATTACCCGACGTACGTTCGACGAGGCTTGCGCGATTGCGTCGGTCAATCCTCGGGTGTTGCTGGAACTGGACAGTCGCGAGGCGGTGACCGAGGCGGTGGCGGCGGAGTTGGGTGTCGGGGTGGTGTCGTCGGTGGAAGTCAGTCATGACCCGCGGGTAGCGGCGGTGCCGATTCTGGGTGAAGGGTTGGTCAATCGGCACATGATCGGGTGTATGGAACGGCGGCGGGATTTGCGTTTGATTCGGGCGTTTTTCGAGTTGGCGCCAGTCAGGTAAACCGAGGCGTCTGCATCGCGAGCAGGCTCACTCCCACAGATTTTGCGTCGTATACAAAATCTGTGGCCAACATAAATCCCTGTGGGAGCGGGCTTGCCCGCGAAGGGGCCGGCCCTGCCTACACAAGGCTCGTCGCCACCACCCGCCGCGAACGCTGTTCGCACAAGCACAACGCCATCTGCCGCAAGGAGCGCGCAGAGCATTCACGGTACCGGCCAAGGCATCTGGACGTGCATCTAGCCAGGTTCTCGGCCGCCTCAGACAAGGCTGACAAGGCTGACAAGGCTGACAAGGCTGACAAGGCTGACAAGGCTGACAAGGCTGACAAGGCTGACAAGGCTGACAAGGGCTGATCAGTCCTGACGGTTGACCAGCCAATCGAGCAGCAAGCGGCCATCGCCGCGTGGCTGGCGAGCGATTCGAGGCGCTGGCGGGTTGCTCGAAGCCGCACACAGCACTGGGCGATCCGGGTCGCTGTCGAGAAAACTGATCAGCACGTCGGTGCCGCCGAGCGGCAGCCAGGACAGATCGATCCGACCGTCCGGCGCGGCGAGGGCCACGGGTAGCCAAAGGCCGCTGGATTGATCGTCATCGGCCTGCGCGGTGGGCCACAACCGTACTTCTATCCGCCCTTGTGCATCCAGCACCGCCGGCTGCCCGAGCGGGCCCAGCACTCGCGCCGTCTGATAACCCGGAATACTCGGTCTGGCCTGCGTGAGCGCGGGGCGAAACACCGTGGACCACGGAATGGCGCTGAACTGATTGCTGTAACGCCGGGTCATGTCGAAGGTGTCCTCGGCAAGAATCGACGGCTGTTGGCCCTGATGCCGGATCTCGGTCAGCAGCCACTGATCGTTGAAGTTCGGGATCGGATGTTCCGACACTTGCACGATGCATCCACTGCGCAGATCACTGTGATTGCTTTGCCCTTGTATCTGCCGGTGTCGGCAGCGCAGGCGTTCGAGTGATCGACGACTCGATTGCTCACGCTCGAGCTGTTGCGGCGCAGGCGATGCGGTGATCGGAGGCGTGGCGTGACGCTGGAATAATTCACTGATCACCGGCGCGTCGCTGCGATGGGGGGACTCGTCGTAAAACGGCATCAGCAGCGGTTCCTGGGGGAAGCTCAGGCTGTCATCCGCCAGCACCAGCACGTGGCCGTCGCGCTGATGTTCGAAGTGATAGTGGATGCCTTCTTCTTCGCAGAGCCGTTGCAGGAACGCCAGGTCGGTCTCATCAAACTGAATGCAGAACGGTCGCACCGGGTAGCGCCCGTTTGGCAGTTCAAAACGGACGCTGTCTTCGGAGATCGCATTTTCTGCGAGCAGCTGGCGCAGGATGGCGGGCACGCCGAGTTGATGAAAGACCCGACGGCAAGGGTGCCGGTCCAGGTGTAAAAGCCAGGGCACCAATACCAAGTGGTAGCCGACTCGGAGCGGGCCACGATACTCGCGACTGGCGCTGTGCAGGAGGCCATGAATGCCGGTCTCATCCCCCAGGCTCAGGAACGCCGGTTGCTGCAGCAACTGCTCGAGGTTCATGGCCGGTGCCAGGCCGATCACTTCGATCTCGAAACGATAGGGCTGGTTGAGACTTTCCCGGCCATTGAACTGCAACACCTGCAGACTCAAACCACTGTCCAGGAGGGTCAGGGTAAAGGGACTTTCCTTGTCGTTGTGCATCGAACGCGCTTCTGCCATGGAATATGGGCGCAGAGGGTACGAAACCATGGGCCTTTATAGTCACCGCAAATCGACTTTTCAGAATCGCCCTACAACTGCTGGTGAAGATGTCGATTGGTCATGCCGGTGAACCGGGTGGAATTTTTGGTCGATTGCCAACTTTAGGCCGTATAAACTTGCGCAAAGCGTCGGCCAATAGATGTCTCGGCGCCACAGATAAGAGAGTGAGTAATGGGCGCACAGTGGAAGGTTAAACACAAAGAAGCGGCATCTAACGCCAAGGGCAAGATCTTCGGCAAACTGGTAAAAGAAATCACCATTGCTGCGCGCAACGGTGCCGATACGGCCACCAACGCACACCTGCGCCTGGTGGTCGAGCAGGCCAAGAAAGCCTCGATGCCCAAGGAAACCCTGGATCGCGCGATCAAGAAAGGCGCGGGCCTGTTGGGCGAAACCGTGCAGTACCATCGCGTGACCTACGAAGGCTTCGCTCCGCATCAGGTGCCGCTGATCGTTGAATGCGTGACTGACAACATCAACCGCACCGTCGCTGAAATCCGCGTGGCCTTCCGCAAGGGCCAATTGGGCGCTTCCGGTTCGGTGGCGTGGGACTTCAACCATGTGGGCATGATCGAAGCGTCCCCGGACAGCCCTGACGCCGATCCGGAAATGGCCGCGATTGAAGCCGGTGCCCAGGATTTCGAGCCAGGTGAAGAAGAGGGCACGACCCTGTTCCTGACCGAGCCTGCGGACTTGGACGCCGTTCAGAAGGCGCTGCCTGAGCAAGGTTTTACCGTGTTGTCGGCCAAGCTGGGTTATCAGCCGAAAAACCCAGTGACCGGTTTGAGTGACGAGCAGATGGCTGAAGTCGAGGCGTTCCTGGAAGGCCTGGATAACCATGATGATGTGCAGGATATGTTTGTTGGTTTGGCCGGTTAAGCCTCTTCAGACTTATGTTGACTTGTGGCGAGGGAGCTTGCTCCCGCTCGGGTGCGCAGCAGCCGTCGCTTTGGGGACGGCTCCGCCGTCCAGCGGGAGCAAGCTCCCTCGCCACAGGTTTTGTATGTAGCTGTCAGGACGCGCCTAACCCCCGCACAATCTCACTAAACCCCGGCCGCGCCAGCACATCCAGCTGACAGCATCGCTGTTCCAACTCCTCCAGCTGCAAGCGCCTTTCATCGCTCAACCCCGAGTCGATCCGCTCCAGCAATTCCCCCAGTAAAACCCCAAACGCCCGCACTTCGATCCGTTGCAGCGCACGGCTTTCCAGGCTGTCGGACGTCGCATGGAAAGACGCCGCGCCAAAGTCCCCCAACAGGCAATCACCGTGCTCGTTCCACAAAATATTGTGGCCATAGAGGTCACCGTGGGTGATGCCTTGGCGGTGCAAATGCTCGGCCACCGAGGCGATGCCGCGAGCCATGCGCAGCGCCACCTCGGCACTGAAACGGGTGTCATCGGCATAGACGTCGCGGGTACAGGACGCCAGGCTCGGCAATCCGGCCAGATTGCGGTAACTCGGGTCGATCAGTTGCATCACCAGCCCGGCCTGCTGCTCGGGATGCCCGACGATCCGGCCTTCGACCCGGATCAGATTGGGATGAATGCCGGCGGTGATGCAGGCGTTCATCTCATGCAACGGTGAGCCGTCGCTGGTCATTTCGCCTTTGTAGAGTTTGACCGCAACCTGAGTCGCCAGTCGTTCCCACCGCGCCCGATGAATCACCCCTGAAGCGCCTTCGCCCAGTTGTTGCTCCAGGCGCAGCTCAGCCCACGGAATGCTCGCCGTGGCATCGAGTGCCGCCGCGTCGGCTTCGGTTTCCAGCGGGTTACCGGCGTAGGCCAGCCAGGTCAGGCTCGGCAGGGTCAGCAGCCACTCGGGCAGCTCGGTCAGTTGATTGGCGGCGATGCGGATCAGTTCGAGTCGATGGCAATGACTCATGCTTTCGGGCAGGCGCTGCAAGCGGTTGCCGGCGAGCATGAGTTTTTGCAGGTGTGGGCGTTGACCCAGCTCGGCGGGCAGTTCACGCAGTCGGTTATCGGTCAGGATCAGCCAGCGCAACAGCGGTGGCAGCGCAGCGGCGGGGACCGTTTCGATGGCATTGGCCTTAAAGCCGATCATCGTCAGCGCGGTGCATTGACCGAGGCTCGCGGGCAGTTCGGTGAACAGGTTGTCCGAGCAAAACAGCACGCGCAAACGGGTCAGGCGATGCAGGTCATCCGGCAGGCTGCTCAAGGCGTTGCCGCTGAGGTTGAGCACTTCCAGCGAGTCCGCCAGGTCGAAGATTTCTCGCGGAAATTCGGTCAGGCCGCAGGCCAGATCCAGACGGGTGATGCCCGAGAGTTGGCCGGCGCGCAGTTGGGCGAGGGTATCCATTGACGGGTTCGCTATTGATCGAGTGGAGGGCGCGGGGGCCTGGAAATGGGCGACATGATAGCGGGAAAGGTATGTTGCCTGTGAGGCCGCCTTCGCGAGCAGGCTCGCTCCAACAGTTGACCGAGTTGCCCGGGCGGACGCGAACTAATGTGGGAGCGAGCCTGCTCGCGATGAGGCCGGTGCTGCAACACAAAAACTACGGCTCCCTGACCTCGACCAACTGCCCCAACCGACTCCGCGTCCGCGCAAGGTCAATCGCATCGCCCCCAAGGCTTTCACGCAACGACTGCTCACCGAGCAACGTCAGGTGCTTGTCCTGATCGTACAAAACGTCGATCAAGTTAATGAAACGCTGCTGCGCCGCCGTCGAGCACTCTGCCAGGCTGGGCAACTCGTCGATGATCCAGTGATCGAAACGCCGGCACAGCTCCAGGTAATCCATGACCGCCGTGGGGTGTTCGCACAGATCGGCAAAGGTAAAACCGATGGTGCGTTGTTCGCAACGTCGCGCTTGAAGGTGCCGTGCGCCGACCGGCAGTTGCAGGGCCGGTGCGCCGCGTTCGGGCAGGTCCAGCGCCTGACGTTGCGCCACGGTGCCCGGCCAGACGTAGCGGCCATGGGTAAATACCTGATGCGCATGCGTTCTCATCTGGCTGCGATAGTCATGGGGCCCGCCAACCTCCATGACCTGCATGCGCGCATGGATCAAGTCGATCACCGGTTTGAAGCGCGCGTGATAGAGCGGGTTGGGCAACAAACCTTCGGGCGGATAATTGGAGGTCACCAGCAGCAGAATGCCCCGTTGGAACAAGGCCTTGAACAGCCGGGTGATGAGCATCGCATCGCCGATGTCGTGGACGTGGAATTCGTCGAAACACAGCACACGGCAGTCGCTGAGCAACTCATCGAGGGTGACGACCAGCGCATCGGGCTGATCACGGTGAGTGAACATGCCCTGGTGCAGTCGGGCAAAGAACTGATGAAAGTGCAGGCGCTGTTTTTCCGCGATAGGGATGGCCTGGAAAAATCCGTCGAGCAGCCAGCTCTTGCCGCGACCGACCGCACCATGCAAGTAAAGGCCGGGGAGTGCTTTTGCCGAATTACCGAGCAGTGCCGTGGCGTGTTGCGCCATGCAGTCGATCACGCGCTGTTGGCTATGGCTGAGGGTGTAACCCTGAGCGTGAGCGTGGTGACGAAAGTAATCATGGATCACTCGACCGGACGCACTGGCGGGTGCAGCCGATGCCTTGCCGAACAAGCGGCGAAGCGTCGGCCAGCGCGGTGTGAGTCGCGAACGGTTGGGCGGTCGAACGGCCACTGTGATGTCACCCCGTAATCGTCAGGCAGGCTTCCCGAGCTGCGGCGGCGTAGTGTAACCAAAGGGTGAATTTACCTTCCAGTGATGTCGACCCTATCTCGACAGGACTCTGCGGTTTGTAGAGATTTTTAGGCCGTTATATCGGTGTTTTTCGGCCAAGTTCCGGTAAAAAACGCCCGTTGCAGGGATTCATCGATGCTTAGCGGCTGGCGAAATTCCGTTGCGTAGCTACCCTGATGTCTAGTCGCCACCACACGCAAGGAATGGGGCCGTGAATGGAATTATGGTATTGGCAGTCACAGGTGTGACGCTCAGCGCGCAGGTATTGGCAGCAGAACTTCAGGTTGACGTACGCGTCGACGTACAGCGCGGCTGTCAGTTGGTCGGGCAACAACGTCAGGCAGGAATCGAGCAACTGGGTGTGCTCGACTTCGGCAGTACCGCGCGGCTGGATGACCCGGCCGGACCGCTGGGCGCGGCGCTGATGAATGAGCGACTGCCAAGGCTCGAATGCAACCCCGACACCCCTTATCAATTCCGCGTTGACGGCGGCCAACACGGTGGCGTCGGTGAAGTGCGTTACATGGCGGATTCCGCCGGCAGCAAGCCCATCCCTTATAGGCTCTACCAGGACCCTGCGCGGTTGATCCCGCTGGCGGTGAATGTGCCGGTGAGTGGCCGAGTACCGGATTCCGGTTCAGTGGATTTGCCCCTGTATGCGCGTATCGAACGGCTGGCGGAGATTCCCCGTGCCAGCCGCTATTCAGATGTGCTGAAAGTGACGGTCACCTGGTAGTGAGGAGCGGGGGGTTGGCGCCATGACAAGCAGGCACTGGAGGGTTATCGCCGTGAGCACACTGGTTCTGCTGGCCGACGACGCGCAAGCCGCGGTCAGCGGGCAGATACATGCGCGGCTGACCATTACCGCCGGTTGTGAAGTCACCAATGATGCCGCCCCCGGCACTCTGGCCAGCGATTTCGGCACGCTTGATTTCGGCCAGCAAGGCCCGACCTGGAATCGCCCGATCAACGCCAGCCTCGGCGGCGATAACGGCAGGCTGAACGTCGTCTGCAACCCTTCGGTCACCGGGTTCACCGTCACCATCGATGGCGGTGCCCATGGCGACGGCACGACTCGACGCCTGAGCAATGGCAGTCAGACCATCCCTTATCAATTGTTCCTCGATGCTTCCGCAAATCAGCGCTACAGCATCGGCCAACAACACAATTTCGCCGTCACCAGCGGGGCCCGGATACCGATCCCGGTATTTGGCTCGGTGGTGGCGAATACCCGTGCGTTACCGCGCGGTGTCTATACCGACACCCTGACGGTGACGCTGGATTGGTAACCCGTAGAGGACGGACACCATGCACGTGCTTGCATCAAGGATAGGTTTGTCATTGCTCGGCCTGACGCTGGCGTCCAGTGCCCATGCCGCCACCACGGTCACCGGCCAGATCACGTCCAGTCTGATTCTGATCAGCAGCTGTCAGGTCAACGGTGCCGGCGGTTCCAGCGGCCTGAACTTCGGTGCGTTGAATTTCGGCACCGAAAACAGCCTGTTCACCACCGCCAATGCGCAAGTGCTGGGTGGTGGTGGCGGGGCGTTGTCGATTCTGTGTTCCAGCGGCACCACGCCGGCCGTGAAGGTCCGGGCGGGTGCCCATGACGGCTTGTCTTCCGGCGGCACCCGAGCCCTGGCAGACGGCAGCGGCAACTATGTGCCGTATGACCTGTACACCGACGTCGGGCATTCGCAGATTCTGGCCATCGACGGGGTGATCAACCTCACAACCAGCACCGGTGTGGCGCAAACCGTGAACCTCTACGGTAAAGCCGTGGGCAAGGCCGGGCTACCGGCCGGCACCTACACCGACACCGTTGCCGTCGAACTGACGTTCTAATCGATGACGCAAAAGCACCGCTATGCGGCGCTGTTCCTGCTGTGTGCGGGGAGCGTGCCGTTGCCGCTGGCGGCGGTGACCAGCCAGAGTTTTCAGGTCAGCGCCACGGTCACCGCCGGGTGCCTGGTGGTGGGCGGCGTATCGAATTACGGCAGCCTCAACTTCGGCAGCCAGTCAGCCTTGGCCACCAGCACGGTGCAAGTGGCGTTGAGCGCCGGGGTGCAGTTGCAATGCACACCAGGGGTGACGATGAACATGAGTGTCGATGGCGGCCAGTACAACAGCAGCGGGCGGCATATGCAGCTCACGACCGGCAGTAACCGTGTGGCGTACCAGCTGTTTCGTGATGCGGCGTTCAGCCAGAGCCTGGGGATCGGCCAGAGTGTCGCCGTGGCCTACACCGATGCCAATAACATCAGCCTGCCGATCTATGGACGGGTGCAATTACCGGGCGATCAGCCTGGGGGGACGTACAGCGATGTGCTGCAAGTGCAGCTGTCGTGGTAATGCGTCGTTTTGAATAGGGAGCAGGCTTATGAGTTCACCTTCGCTGCGGCATTCGATCATGCGTTGTGCGGTGTTGGCGATGTTGTCGCTGGGGACGGTTGAGGCGCAGGCCGCCAGTTCGGTGCTGATCTGGCCGATCGACCCGGTGCTGGAGGCCGATCAACAAGCCAGTGCCTTGTGGCTGGAAAACCGTGGCAATGAGACCGCCAACCTGCAGATCCGCGTGTTCGCCTGGAGCCAGAGCGGCTTCAACGATCAGTATCAGAATCAGCGCGATGTAATCGGCAGCCCACCGGTGGCGAAGATTGAACCCGGTCAGAAACAACTCGTGCGTCTGACCCGCACCCGGGAGATTCCACCGGGGCAGGAACTGGCTTACCGCATCATCATCGATGAAATTCCCACCGCTAAAACCCCCGCGTCCGAAGACGGCAAGACCGCTGCGGCGATTCGTTTTCAGATGCGTTATTCGGTGCCGTTGTTCGCCTATGGCGCGGGGCTTTGGAGCAAGGAAGACACCACCCGTCAACGTGATCCCAAAGGCGTCGGCTTGCCGGATCTGAGTTGGCGCACGGTGGCGGTGGACGGTCGGTCCTATGTCGAAGTGCGCAATCAGGGCGCGGTGCATGCGCGACTGACCGATGTGGCGCTCAAGCAAGGCAGTCAGACCCAGCCGCTGGTGGAAGGCCTGTTGGGTTACGTGCTGCCTGGCGCAATCATGCGCTGGTCGGCACCGGGACCGATGGCCGCCAATCCGGCGTTGCAGGTACGGGTCAACGGCGCGCCGCAGGTTCAGAGCATTACCCCAACACGTTAATCACATCCCTTGTAGCAGCTGCCGAACGCAGGCTTCGCCAGCAGCTACGGGGATTGTGTGAGTGTGACAAAGAGGAATCTGTCCATAGACGGACCAAATGCGCGAATGAGCCAAGGCCTGGCTCGCAGTTTCCAGCGGCCGTTGTGGGCAGTGAGCTGCGCGTACTGGCTGGTGTTCGCCCCTCAAACAGGGGCCGGTGATCTGCCGCCCCCGCCCAGCGGCATGGAGGCTGTTGCCGATGCACAGTTGTTTCTGGAATTGGTGGTCAATCAAATGAATACCGGACGAGTCGTGGCGGTGGAGCAACGGGGCGGGCGGTTTTTTCTGCCGGCCAGCGCATTGCGCGACACCGGCATCAAGCTGCCCGAAAACAGCGGCACCGAAGTCGACCTCGACAGCGTCCCGGGCCTGCATAGCGAGTACGACAGTGGCGCTCAACGATTGCTGCTGGAGGTGCCGCCAGACTGGCTGCCGGAGCAGTTCGTCGGCAACCGCCAAGCTTATCCGCGAACCCCGGCCCTGAGCAGTTTCGGGGCCTTGCTCAACTATGACCTGTACCTCAACGACACCGATGACGCCGGTACTTACCTCGCAGCGTGGAACGAAGTGCGGCTGTTCGACAGCTGGGGCACGCTGTCCAACACCGGGCAATTCCGCCGCACATTGTCGGGGGAAGCGGTGAGTGCGCGCAGCAATGGTTACCTGCGGTACGACACCACCTGGCGTTATTCCGATGACGAGCGATTGCTGACCTATGAGGCCGGCGACCTGGTCAGCGGCGCGCTACCGTGGAGCAGCTCGGTGCGCCTGGGCGGGGTGCAAGTGTCCCGTGACTTCGGCGTGCGCCCGGATCTGGTGACCTATCCCTTGCCGCAGTTTGCCGGCGAAGCGGCCGTGCCGTCCTCGGTGGACCTGTTCATCAACGGCTACAAATCCAGCAGCGCCGAGCTGCAACCCGGTCCTTACACACTGACCAACATCCCGTTCATCAACGGCGCCGGAGAAGCGGTCGTGGTCACGACGGATGCGCTGGGCCGACAGGTCTCGACCACGGTGCCGTTCTACGTCACCAGCAGCTTGCTGCAAAAAGGCCTGAGCGATTTTTCCGTGGCGGCGGGCACCTTGCGCCGGGACTACGGCCTGCGCGATTTCAGCTACGGCCCCGGTGTCACGTCCGGCAGCCTGCGTTACGGTCTGAGCGATAACCTCACCCTGGAAAGCCATGCCGAAGCGTCGGATTCCCTGAGCCTCGGCGGCGTGGGCGGCAACCTGCGACTGGGCAATTTCGGGGTGCTCAATACCGCGCTCAGCCAAAGCCGTTTCGACGGCGAAAGCGGTCAGCAGTTGAGCCTCGGCTATCAGTACAGCAGTCAGCGCTACAGCTTCTTCTGGCAACGCCTGCAACGTCGCGATCAGTACGCCGACCTGACCGTCGTCGACAGCCCTTACACCACCCTGAGCACACGTAGCGAACAAGCGACCCTGAGCCTCAACCTCGACACGTGGGGCAGCCTCGGCGTCGGTTATTTCGATGTGCGTGCGGCGGATGATTCGCGCACCCGGCTGCTTAACCTGACCTGGAGCAAACCCTTGTGGCGCAACAGCAGTTTCTACTTGTCGGCCAATCGGGAAATCGGTGACAGCAACTGGGCGGTCCAGGCGCAACTGGTGATCCCGTTCGATCTGCGCGGCAGCCTGGCCATCAGCAGCGAGCGCAGCAAGACCGGGCAAAACCAGCAGCGGGTCAACTACAGTCGCGCGGTGCCCACCGAAGGCGGGGTGGGTTTCAACCTCGGTTACGCCCATGGCGATGGCCCGGATTATCGCCAGGCCGACCTGACCTGGCGCCTGCAATCGGTGCAGTTGCAGGCGGGGGTCTATGGCAACAGCGACGCCGAAACCCGGTGGGCCGATGCCAGTGGTTCGCTGGTCTGGATGGACCGTCAGGTATTCGCGGCCAACCGGATCGACGATGCTTTTGTGGTGGTCAGCACCGAGGGTTACGCGGACATTCCCGTGCGCTACGAAAACCAGCAGGTGGGTCAGACGGATCGCAACGGCCACTTGCTGGTACCCTGGAGCAGCGCCTATTACCGTGGCAAATACGAAATCGATCCGCTGAATCTGCCGGCTAACGTGCGCAGCCCCAATGTCGAGCAGCGGATCGCGGTACGCCGGGGCAGCGGTTATTTGCTGGAGTTTCCACTCACCAAGGTGATCGCTGCGAGCATCGTGCTGGTGGATGCGCAGCAACAGGAATTGCCCTTGGGCAGCAACGTTGTGCACGAGCAGAGCGGCGCACAAACCGTGGTCGGCTGGGACGGTCTGGTGTACCTGGAAAACCTTCAAAAGCACAACAGCTTGCGGGTGACCCTGGCGGATGGAAAGACCTGTCAGGTGCAGTTCGCCGTGGACTTGAATCAGGATCAGGTCCCGCTGATCGGCCCGTTGGTGTGCCAATGAAATGGCTGGTGTTGCTGGCGCTCTGGCTGCCGGGGTACGCCTGGGCGTTGTGCTCCGTGGTCAGCACCACAGCGGCGGCCTTCGGTTCGCAGAGTTCGATTGCGGTGCGCACCACGGCTCAAACCAGTTCCACCCCCAATGCGGGGTTGAGTTGCACCGGCTCACTGCTGTCATTGCTGACTAATAATGACCACTTCTACGCCACCGTCACGTCCACTCAATCCGGCTTGCTCGGGCCGACCGGGGACGTTATCGGCTATACGTTGTATGCCGACAACAGCACCAGCTACCCGATCACCCGTGGCGTGGCATTCGATTTCGCCCGCAATGGCATCATCGATGCGCTCGGCCTGCTGGGCAGTGTGATACCGAAAACCGCGCCCGTTTATTTGCGAACGACCATCGGCAGCAACGTGGCGGCGGGCGTCTACAGCGAGACCCTGAGTATTTTCTGGAGCTGGAATTATTGTGCGGGCATCGGTGCCGGCAGCATCTGCCTGGGGCGCGACATCGGCAGTGGCACTGCGACGGTAACCGTCAATATGACCGTGGCCAACGACTGCACCATCACCGCGCCGAACATCAGTTTCGGCAGTGCGCCGGTGGTCAGCGGCTTCACCGCCGTCACCGGCCAGACCATCAACCTGGCCTGCACCAAGGGCAGCGCCTACACCGTGGGGCTGGACGACGGCCAGCATGCGGCCGGTATCGGCGGGCGCCGACGGATGATCTCCGGCGCCAATTACCTGGCCTACGACATCTTCAAAAGTGCCGGCACCACCCGCTGGGGCAGTGTCGGCAGTGCGCGTCGGGCCAGTTCAGACGCGGAGGTGAATCCCGGCAATGGCTTGGGGACGGGCAGCCAGGTGTTTAACTACAACGCAAAAATCTACACCGACCAGACCACACCGCCGGCCGGGACTTATCTGGACAGCGTGATCCTTGATGTCGGGTTTTGATGTCGAGAACGCCACCGACTTTGTAGCAGCCTCGCAGGCTCGCTCCCACAGGGGGATTGCGGTGTGGTCAGAACTGGGTGGTTTGCTTGAGCATCTGCGCCGCTGGCGTATCGCTCGGGCTGACCATCGCATAGTTGTAGCCGGCACCGGACCAGTACTCGGCCTGCAACTCGCCATCGCTGCGACTGCCACGGGGCAACAAGTTGTTTTTCGGCCCTGGCGGTCGCACGTAGAAGCTGATCTTGTGCCCACCCTGGTCCTCGTAAACCACCATCGCCGCCGGCCCTTGCTCGGTGCTGAGCAAACGGCCACTGACCGGTTTGAAACCTGAACTCGCCAGGTCCGGCAGACGGTTGGCGTGGCTGAAATAACGGTCGAGCCAGCCCTGCATATCGCCGTCGTCGCTGACCTTGTAGTCGGCCGGCAGGATGCCTTGCTGGGCGATCAAGCGGTAGGCCTGCATCGCATCGGTCATCGGCAGTGACGCGCTGGTTAGCGTCATTTCCCGCGCCTGCCAGCCACTCAATCCGCCGACACTGACCGCAATCAACAGCACCGCAGCGCTAGCTAAGTGACGGCGGGACTGGCGTTTGAGGCGTTGGCGAATCAGCGCCGGGTCGAGGCCCGGGTTGGCCGTATAGTGCAAAGCGCCGCTCATGGCCGCGCGCAGTTGTTGGGCGTCCTGCTGCCAGTCGCGTACTCGCGCGGCGGTTTCAGGATTGCTGGCCAGGTAAGTCTCGACCAGGCGTCGGTCGGCGTCATTGAGCTGATGATCGACGTAGGCGTGCAGGTCGCGTTCGCTCGGGGGCATGCTGATCATTTGAGTATCCGCAAAGAAGGGCTGGTGATTTCGCCGTCGCTGAGTTGGCGCAGGGCCTGACGGGCGCGGGACAGGCGGGACATCACGGTGCCAGTGGGGACGTCGAGAATCTCGGCGACCTCTTTGTAACTCAAACCTTCCACCGACACCCAGAGCAGCAGTGCGCGCTGTTCAGTGGTGAGCCGGTCGAAGGCTTGCAGGGTTGATTGGGCAATCACGGTGCGTTCTACCGACGGCTGGGCATCGTCACGGCCGGTAAAGAATTCGAGCATCCGCGCATAACGCCGGGAGCGTCGGTGGGCGTCGAGAAACTGCCGATAAAGTATCGAAAACAACCAGGCGCGCAAGTCGCCTTCGGGGCGTTTGTCGCCCCAACTGGAGAGGGCGCGCTCCAGGCTCGACTGCACCAGATCGTCCGCGCTGCTGGGATTGCGTGTCAACGACACGGCAAACCGCCGCAATCTGGGAATGATTTCTCTGAGTTGTTCGTCGATATCGTTCATGAAGTTCTGACTAGTCACTACGCTGTGGACTAGGGAGACGCCCGGTATTCGAGGTTATTCCACGCTTGGAAAAATAAATACCGCGCGATGGAATAAACCTGTGTGCGGTTCGTCTGCTTGATCCTTCTCACTTGTGGCCGATGGCCCTGGAGTCATTCATGGTAGATCGTTCATCACCGCCCACCCGGCCACCGCTGAGTACCGCAAGCCTGACGTTGCGCCTGGCCGCCATTGCAGTGGTGGTTGCTTCGTTGGCCGGGGCTTTTGCCTACGTCAACGGCACCTTTGACCCACAGCGTCTGACGCCGAAAAAACTGATCAACGTGCTGGAAACCAACAATGGCGTGCACCCGGGGTTCCGGCGTAATCACTCCAAAGGGGTGTGCGTGATCGGGCATTTCGAGAGCAGCGGCGAGGCGCGCACTTATTCCAGTGCGCAGGTGTTCAATGAGGCGCAAACCCCGGTGGTCGGGCGTTTCGCCTTGCCTGCGGGCAATCCTTATTCGCCTGACAACAGCGTGCCGATCCGCAGCATGGCGTTGCGTTTCACTCAGGCTAACGGCCAGCAATGGCGCACCGGGATGAACAGCATGCCGGTGTTCCCGGTGGGCACGCCAGAAGCGTTCTATCAATTGCAGCAGGCTCAGTCGCCGGACCCGGCCACCGGCAAGCCGAATCCTGCGGCGGTTCCGGCCTTCTTTGGCGCTCACCCGGAAGCCGCGCCGTTTCTGGCCTGGATCAAGACGGCCAAGCCTTCCGCCAGTTACGCGACGGAGACGTACAACAGCGTCAACGCGTTTTATCTGGTCAATGCGTCCGGTCAGCGGCAAGCGGTGCGCTGGAGCATGACGCCGATTGCACAGGATGCGGCGGGTGCCACCGCGCCTGAGGGGGCTGACTTCCTTGAAAAAGACCTGGTTCAGCGTTTGTCCGCCGGGCCGTTGCGTTGGCAGTTGAACATCACCCTGGCGAACCCCGGTGATCCGGTCAACGACGCTAGCAAGGCCTGGCCTGACGGTCGCAAAGTCGTGAACGCCGGCACCCTGGTGCTTGAACGCACTCAACCGCAACTCGATGGCGAGTGCCGCGACATCAACTACGACCCGCTCGTATTGCCGGCCGGTATCGAAGGCTCCGATGACCCGTTGCTTGCCGCTCGCTCAGCGGGTTACGCCAGTTCCTATCTGCGCCGCACCAGTGAAGTCAATCAGTTGCCTGCCGCCAACGCTAAACAGGAGGCTCATCAATGAGCGCTCAACCGAACCATTTCGCGCCGTTGGCGCGGCTGCTGCATTGGCTGATGGCACTGATGGTCATCGCGATGCTGTTTATTGGCGCGGGGATGGTGGCCTCGGTGTCCGAACGTCATGAGTGGCTGATCCATCTGCACAAACCCTTGGGTGTCGCGATTTTGTTGTTGGTGATTGTGCGTCTGGTGGTGCGTTTCTCCACGCAACAACCACCGTTGCCGGCGGACTTGCCGGGTTGGCAGGCACTGGCAGCCAAGGCTTCGCATGTTTTGTTGTACGCGTTGATGCTGATTTTGCCGCTGCTGGGCTGGGCGATGATTTCGGCGGCCGGGGACCCGGTGATGCTGAGCAGTTCGATTCAATTGCCGTCGATCCTGCCGGCCAATGCGCAGATGTTTGCGTTTTTGCGCAAGGCTCACGGGTATCTGGCGTACCTGCTGTTTCTGACCGTGTTGCTGCATCTGGCGGCAGCGTTGTTTCACGGTTGGGTGCGGCGCGATGACGTGCTGGACAGCATGTTGCGAGGGAAGGATCGCGGCTAGCCTGTAGCAGCTGGCGCAGCCTGCGTTCGGCTGCGAAGCAGTCGTAAATGGAACACCACGGTTTATCTGAAGGACCGCGGTGTTTGATTTACGACTGCTTCGCAGCCGAACGCAGGCTGCGCCAGCTGCTACATGGACCGGGTGATCAGCGCACGGTATCGATCATATCGGCAACGGTCGTCAGCACGTCCTTGCCCAACTGCTTGGAGCGCTTGCCTGACCAACCTGTCAGTGCGTTCGGCGCGTCGTTGTTGTCCTTGAAGGGCATCTCCAGCGTCAGCGACAGGCAGTCGTACTTCTGACCGACACTGTTACAGGCCAGCGTCATGTTGGCTTTGCCCGGTTCGTCGCGGGTGTACCCGTGCTTGGTCTGGAAGTCCTTGGTCAGGTGTTTCAGGTGGCTGCGGAAATGCTCTTCGAGTTTTTCGATCCGCGGCGTATAGCCTGGATTGCCTTCGCAACCGGCGGTGAACACGTAAGGGATTTCTTCATCGCCATGGATGTCTAGGAACAAGTCGACGCCGTGCTTTTCCATTTGTTGCTGAACGAACAGCACTTCCGGGCTGATTTCCTGGCTGGCGCTCTGCCATGCGCGGTTCAGGTCCTGGCCCATGGCGTTGGTGCGCAGGTGACCGTGGAAGGCGCCGTCCGGGTTCATGTTTGGCACCAGGTACAGGTCGGCGCTGGCCAGCAGTTTGTTCAGTACCGGGTCGTCGTGCTTTTCCAGGCGTTCGATCACGCCTTCCATGAACCACTCCGCCATGTGTTCGCCGGGGTGCTGCTGGGCAATCATCCAGACCTTGCGCTGACCTTCGGCGCCGGTGCCTTTACGCAGCAACTGGATGTCACGGCCTTCGGCGCTTTTGCCGGTGGCCAGCAATTGAGTGCCGGCCTTGGTCAGCGCCTGCTCGATCAACCAGTCGTGACGGCCACGGCTGTAGGGTTCGAAATAGGCAAACCAGGCGTGAGTGGCGGTGGCTTCAAGGCTGAAACGCAGGCAATCGCCTTCGAAGATAGTCGGTACGCGGAACCAGTTGACGTGATCATAGGACGCTACGGCCTGATAACCGTCCCAGGCTTTGTTGTATGAAGACTTGCTGGCATTGTTCAGACGAAACCAGTGCTCCTGACCGACGTGCAGACCGCTGGCCTTGAAATGGAACCACTGGAAATGCTGGCTGCGGGTGTCTGGTTTGATGGCCAGCAAGGCTTGAAGCGGATTGCTGATGTCCAGCACTTCAATGTTGCCACTGTCAAAATTTGCGCTGATGTCGAAAGAGGATTTAGCCACGGTCATAGTCGATTCCTGAATATGATTTTATGGCTGCTACTTTACACGCTGGGAAGGGAAAAACCGGGGGAAATTGCGGGGTGAAAGTGGGGGCGTCCTCCTTGACGCAGACGCAGCTTAGAGACTGTGCAATTGATTCTCAAGTGCTATTTTTCATTAGTTTGGGCCAATGATGCCGGGCTTCTCTTGCCAATCGATATTCTTTTGATATCATCCGCGCCAATTGAATTCGCAACACCTGAAGACTTCATTAGCCTGAAGCCAAAGCCAGAATAACTGGCAAAAAAAGACCCGGCAAAAAGCCGGGTCAAAAACCGTGATTAGCCTGATGAGGAGATAGTCCAGAAGACCGACCTAAGGTCTCTTGGTCCATCGACTGATCTCGCGACCAGCTGCATGCAATAATAATCATTCTCGTTTGCAAGTCAAATGATTTTATCTGCGCGATTGGAAAATTCTTTCCTCTCTTCTTCAAAACGTGCGTCTGATTCAGACGCTCTGTCCCTGTAAAGAACGATCAATCATCGCCTTGGCCATGTCGATCATATGCACCGTCGAAAAGGCCAGGTCCCGACTCGCGCCGTGCAGGTTGCTGGCCGACTCGTAGGCGGTCGCCGCGGCACAACGCAACAGATCCGACGCATGCACCAGCGCCTCTTCCCCGCTGACGGCAGGGTTTACATCAAAAAATCGCTCCTCGACCACCGCCTCTGACACAGTTGGTTTCAAGTAATAGTCCAAGGCTTTTTGCGCGGCGGCGTTGCCTTTGGGCGAGGTGAGGGTGGTGTCCATTTGCATATCCGACAGGTCATTGCTGGGTAACGTCATGGTGAGGGCAAGCTCCGTGATAGATTCAGATCCGTGAACCAATCCTAGTACGAACTGTATTTGTGACGAGAATTTAAATACTACAATTTGTGTTTTGTTGCTCGGAGTACGCCACGTATCGTGCCGCCCATGGATAAATGGATTGAGTTGGTCAAAGCCAAGATGAGTGAGCTCAAAGTCACTCAGGAAGTACTCGCCGATCGCCTCGGGATGTCCCAGGGCGGCGTGGGTCACTGGCTGAATAAACGCCGTCAGCCGAGCATCGAGGACATGAATCGTGTCTTGCGGGCGCTCGGGATGGATTTTCTGGAAGTGGCGATGGTGATTCGGGAGCCTTTGGTGCTGCAGGACGACGAGATGTCCCTGACGCAAAAGTACAACCCGTACTTCCGTTACCCGGTCAGTGAGTGGCGCGTACCTGCCGAGGTGCGTGACGGTGAGCTGTCGGTCTACGGCAAGCCGCGTTTCGAACTGACCGATTACCACGCTCAGGGCGCGGCATTCTGGCTCGAGGTGGTCGGCGATGCGATGACCGCACCCAGCGGTATCAGCATTGCCGAGGGCATGATGATCCTGGTGGACCCGGCCATTGTGCCGGAACCCGGGAAGCTGGTGATCGCGCAATGGTCGGACAGCATCGAGGCGATTTTTCGCAAGCTGATAGAAGAGGGCGGGCAGCGTTACCTGGTCCCGCTCAATCCGACGTATCCGAAAGCCCTTTTTACCGAAGAGTGCCGAATTCTCGGCGTAGTGGTTCAGGCAACGGCCAAGTTCTAATCAGATCGGTCCGCGCAATGCGTAGGACCGATCTTCATTTCACGCTTCTTCCAGTTCGACCAATGCACTGCCTTCGCTGACCATCTCGCCTTCCTGGCAATACAGCGCCTTGATCACCCCGGCGTGGGGCGCGCGAATGCTGTGCTCCATCTTCATCGCTTCCAGCACCACCAGTTGCGCCCCGGCTTCGACCGTTTGCCCGGCCTCGACCAGCACACGCACGATGCTGCCGTTCATGGGGGCGGTGAGCCCACCCTGATGACTGTGACTGGCTTCGACGGCGCTGATCGGGTCGTAAGCCTCGATGCGGCGCAATTCACCTTCCCATTGCAGGTACACAACCTCGCCACGACGGATTGCCCGGTGCTGGCGACGCACGCCGTTGTGCTCGGTCAGCAGTTGTTCGCCCTTGAGTTGTGCGGTGTGGGCATCAACGTTACCCAATGTCAGCGCCCGGTCTTGTCCTTCGCAACTCAAGTGAAGGGTAATTTCCCTCGGCAGCCCGGCGCGGAAACCATTGCCCACACCCCAAGGCGAACTCAGGTCATCAGTGCGTGGAGGACTCACCTGACTCTGGGAAAACGCCTGAGCGGCGGCTTGCCAGAAATCATCACTAAGGTCCGCAGGCTCCGGCAGCAATTGCTCCTGATAACGCGGAATAAACCCGGTATCCAGTTCCGCCGCCGCAAACGCCGGATGGCCGACGATCCGGCGCAGGAAGTTGATGTTGGTCTTGAGCCCGCCGATCGCAAACTCATCGAGCATGCTCAACAGCCGCAGCCGCGCTTGTTCACGGTCTTCGCCCCAGGCAATCAGCTTGCCGAGCATCGGGTCGTAGAACGGCGAGATCTCATCGCCTTCCTCCACACCGCTGTCAACCCGACGTCCCGGGCCTTCAGCCGATTCGCGATACAACTCCAGGCGCCCGGTGGCCGGCAGGAAATCATGGCTCGGGTCCTCGGCGTACAGCCGCACTTCAATCGCATGGCCGATCAGTGGAACTTGCTCTTGGGTCATCGGCAACGCTTCACCGCGAGCCACGCGTATCTGCCAGGCCACCAGGTCGAGGCCGGTGATCGCTTCGGTCACCGGGTGCTCGACCTGTAGACGAGTGTTCATCTCCATGAAGAAAAACTCGCCGCGCGAATCCAGCAAAAACTCCACGGTGCCGGCACCGACATAGCCGATGGCCTGTGCCGAACGCACGGCGGCTTCACCCATGGCGCGACGCAGCTCCGGGCTCAAGCCTGGAGCGGGCGCTTCTTCGACGACTTTCTGATGACGGCGCTGAATCGAGCAGTCACGTTCGTTGAGGTACAGACAGTTACCGTGCTGATCGGCGAACACCTGAATTTCCACGTGACGCGGTTTGAGCAGGTATTTCTCCACCAACATCCGTGAATCGCCAAACGAGGACTTCGCTTCACGTTGCGCCGAGGCCAGGGCTTCGGCCAACTGGCTGACGTCCTCAACCACTTTCATGCCTTTACCGCCGCCGCCCGCCGTGGCCTTGAGCAGCACCGGATAACCGATGCGTTCGCAGGCGTCGCGGAAGGTGTCGAGGTCCTGAGCTTCGCCGTGATAGCCAGGCACCAACGGCACGCCGGCGGTTTCCATCAAGGCTTTGGCGGCGGATTTGCTGCCCATCGCGTCGATGGCCGAGGCGGGCGGGCCGAGGAAAATCAGGCCAGCTGCTTCGATGGCACGGGCGAACCCGGCGTTCTCGGAAAGAAAGCCATAACCCGGATGGATCGCCTGAGCGCCGCTGGCCTTGGCGGCGGCGATCAGTTTGTCGATTTGCAGGTAACTGTCAGCGGCTTTGCTGCCACCGAGGTCGACGCGGATATCTGCTTCGCGGCTGTGTCGGGCTTCACGGTCAGTGGCGCTGTGAACAGCCACGGTGGTCAGGCCCAGGGCTTTGGCGGTGCGCATCACCCGGCAAGCGATTTCGCCGCGGTTGGCCACCAGCAGGGTGGTGAGAACAGGTGCGCTCATCAACGCGGCTCCTTGGTGGTGGTTTCGGCTTGCCAGCTCGGCGGACGTTTTTGCAGAAATGCCCGCAGGCCTTCCTGACCTTCGGGGCTGACACGGATGCGGGCGATGGCGTTTTCGGTGTAGCGGCGTAGCGCCGGGGTCAGCGCGCCGTGGCCGACTTCGCGCAGCAAGTCCTTGCTGGCGCGCATGGCGGCCGGGCTGTTGAGCAACAGGTTGTCGATCCACTGTTCGACTTTCTGTTCCAGTTCAGCGATCGGATAACTCTCCGACAACAAGCCGATTTCCCGCGCTCGTTGTCCGCCGAAACGCTCGGCAGTCAGCGCATAGCGACGTGCCGCACGTTCGCCGATGGCTTGCACCACGAACGGACTGATCACCGCTGGGGCCAGGCCGATGCGCACTTCCGACAGGCAGAACTGCGCGTCATCGGCGCCGATGGCCATGTCGCAGCAACTGATTAGGCCCAGCGCACCACCGAATGCAGCGCCTTGCACCACCGCCAGCGTCGGGATTTTCAGCTTGGCGAGGTTGTACATCAACTCCGCCAGTTCCCGGGCATCGTCGAGGTTGGTGTGGTAATCGAGTTCGGCCGATTGCTGCATCCAGGCCAGGTCGGCGCCGGCGCTGAAATGCTTGCCGCGGCCGCGCACCAGCAGAAAGCGCAGGCTGGCATCGGTCGACACCTTGTCCAGCGCGAGGATCAGTTCGCGGATCATCTCGGCGTTGAACGCGTTGTTCTTTTCTTCACGGCTGAGCCACAGGGTGGCAAAGCCACGCGGGTCGGTCAGCAGTTCGAGGGTGTTGAAGTCGCTCATGATTTTCTCCCGATCACATCCGGAACACGCCGAAGCGGCTCGGTTCGATAGGCGCGTTCAGCGACGCGGACAAGGCCAGGGCCAACACGTCGCGGGTCTGCGCCGGGTCGATGACACCGTCGTCCCACAGCCGTGCGCTGGAGTAGTAAGGGTGGCCCTGTTCTTCGTATTGATCGAGGATCGGTTGCTTGATCTCGGCTTCCTGCTCAGCGCTGAAACCCTGGCCACTGCGCTCGGCCTGCTCGCGCTTGACTTGCACCAGCACGCCCGCCGCCTGTTCGGCGCCCATCACGCCAATGCGTGCATTTGGCCACATCCACAGGAAGCGCGGATCGTAAGCGCGCCCGCACATGCCGTAGTTGCCGGCGCCAAAACTGCCGCCAATGATCACGGTAAATTTCGGCACCTTGGCGCACGCCACGGCGGTCACCAGTTTCGCGCCGTGCTTGGCTATGCCGCCGGCCTCGTATTTCTGGCCGACCATGAAACCGGTGATGTTTTGCAGGAACAGCAACGGAATGCCGCGCTGGCAGGCCAGTTCGATAAAGTGCGCGCCTTTCTGCGCGGCTTCGGCGAACAGGATGCCGTTGTTGGCGAGGATCGCGATCGGGTAGCCGTGCAAATACGCGAAGCCGCACACGAGAGTGGTCCCGAACAGCGCTTTGAATTCATCGAACACCGAACCGTCGACCAGCCGCGAGATCACCTCGCGCACATCGAACGGTTGCTTGGCGTCGGCCGAGACCACGCCGTACAACTCGTCGCTGGCGTAGAGCGGGGCGATGGGCGTGCGCTGTTGCAGTTCACCGAGTTTGCGCCAGTTGAGGTTGGCGACGCTGCGCCGCGCAATGGCCAGGGCGTGTTCATCGCTCTCGGCGTAGTGGTCGGCGACACCGGAAATCTTGCAGTGCACATCAGCCCCGCCGAGGTCTTCGGCGCTGACCACTTCACCCGTCGCCGCTTTCACCAGCGGCGGGCCAGCGAGGAAAATGGTGGCCTGGTGGCGCACCATGATCGCTTCGTCGGCCATGGCTGGCACGTACGCGCCACCGGCGGTGCAGGAACCCATCACCACGGCGATTTGCGGAATGCCCATGGCGCTCATGTTGGCCTGGTTGAAGAAGATCCGCCCGAAGTGCTCACGGTCCGGAAACACTTCATCCTGACGCGGCAGGTTGGCGCCGCCAGAGTCCACCAGGTAGATGCACGGCAAGCGGTTTTGCTGGGCGATGGTCTGGGCGCGCAGGTGTTTTTTCACGGTCAGCGGGTAATACGAGCCACCTTTCACGGTGGCGTCGTTGGCGACGATCATGCATTCGACGCCTTCCACGCGGCCAATCCCGGCAATCACGCCAGCGGCTGGAACGTCTTCGCCGTAGACCGCATAAGCCGCCAGTTGGCTGATCTCGAGAAACGGTGAGCCCGGGTCGAGCAGGCGATTGATTCGCTCACGAGGCAACAACTTGCCCCGCGAGGTATGGCGTTCTTGCGCCTTCGGGCCGCCACCTTGCTGCACTTGGGCGAGCAGGGTGTGCAGGGCGTCGACCTGTTTGAGCATCGCCGCGCTGTTGGCCGCGAACTCCGCCGAACGGGGGTTGAGCTGGGTATGCAGGATAGCCATGGACAGCTCCGTTTAGCGGGTTTCGTTGAACAGTTCGCGACCGATCAGCATGCGACGGATCTCACTGGTGCCGGCGCCGATTTCGTACAGCTTGGCGTCACGCAGCAGACGACCGGCCGGGAATTCGTTGATGTAGCCGTTGCCGCCGAGAATCTGGATCGCGTCGAGGGCCATTTGGGTGGCGCGTTCGGCGCTGTAGAGGATCACGCCGGCGGCGTCCTTGCGGGTGGTTTCGCCGCGCTCGCACGCCTGGGCCACGGCATACAGGTAAGCGCGGCTGGCGTTGAGTTGGGTGTACATGTCAGCGACTTTGCCCTGGATCAGCTGGAACTCGCCGATGCTTTGGCCGAACTGCTTGCGGTCGTGGATGTAAGGAACGATCAGGTCCATGCAAGCCTGCATGATCCCGGTCGGGCCGCCGGACAGCACAACGCGTTCGTAGTCGAGGCCGCTCATCAACACTTTCACGCCGCCATTGAGGATGCCGAGGATGTTTTCTTCCGGCACTTCGACGTCATCGAAGAACAGCTCGCAGGTGTTGGAACCCCGCATGCCGAGCTTGTCGAATTTGTTGCTGCGGCTAAAGCCTTTCCAGTCTCGTTCGACGATGAAGGCAGTGATGCCGTGCGGGCCTTTTTCCAGGTCGGTCTTGGCGTAGATCACGTAGGTGTTGGCGTCGGGGCCGTTGGTGATCCAGGTTTTGCTGCCGTTAAGCACGTAGTGATCACCACGTTTGTCGGCGCGCAGCTTCATCGATACCACGTCGGAACCGGCATTCGGTTCACTCATGGCCAGGGCGCCAATGTGCTCGCCGCTGATCAGCTTCGGCAGGTACTTGGTTTTCTGCTCGTGGTTGCCGTTGCGGTTGATCTGGTTGACGCAGAGGTTGGAGTGGGCGCCGTAAGACAGAGCGACCGACGCCGAACCGCGGCTGATTTCTTCCATGATCACCACGTGCGCCAGGTAACCCAGCCCAGCGCCGCCATACTCTTCCGGCACGGTAACGCCCAGCAGGCCCATGTCGCCGAATTTGCGCCACAGGTCGGCCGGGAACAGGTTGTCGATGTCGATCTGAGCGGCGCGCGGGGCGATCTCTTTGGCGACGAAGGACTGAACCTGATCGCGCAGCATGTCGATGGTTTCACCGAGGGCAAAGTTCAGGGATGGGTAGCTCATGGGTCACCTTTTGGCTTTTTTATCGGTTGGTGAGACCGTCAATCGGCTCTCACCTTTACGTTAACGTAAGCCTGTGACGAATGGCTGTCAATCACCCTTTACGTTAACGTCAACTTGAGCGAGAGTAGAGCCAGTTCATAGAAGGCGAGCCAACCCTGTGGGAGCCGCCGTAACACCCACTAATAAAGACAATAGGGGTCGTCATGGATCAACCCAGTGCAAGCCCGCAGCGCAGCTATACCCGTGGATCTCAGGACAAAGCCTTGCTGGCAATGACCATCGGCGAGAAGTTCGATCAGACCGTCGCGCAATATCCGAACGGAGAGGCGCTGGTCGTGCGCCATCAACAATTGCGCTACACCTGGCAGCAACTGGCCGACGCCGTCGACCTGCACGCCAGAGCCCTGTTGGCGCTGGGTTTGCAGGCCGGTGACCGCCTCGGAATCTGGGCGCCGAATTGCGCGCAGTGGTGCATCAGCCAGTTCGCCAGCGCGAAAATCGGTGTAATCCTGGTCAACATCAACCCGGCGTATCGCAGTTCAGAACTCGAATACGTATTGAAGCAATCCGGCTGCCATTGGCTGGTTTGCGCCGGTGCGTTCAAGACATCCGACTATCACGGGATGCTGCAAGGCCTGGTGCCTGAGCTGGCGGAGCAATCCATCGGAAAGCTGCAGAGCGAGAGGCTGCCGCAATTGCGCGGCGTCATCAGTCTGGATGCGCAGCCACCGTCGGGTTTCCTGCCGTGGTCGCAACTGGCCGATCTCGCCGCCAGCGTCTCCGCCGAACAATTGCGCGAGCGCCAGGACAGCCTGCATTTCGATCAGGCGGTGAACATCCAGTACACCTCCGGCACCACCGGTTTTCCGAAAGGCGCAACCCTCAGCCACTACAACATTCTCAACAACGGTTACATGGTGGGCGAAAGCCTCGGGTTGACGGCCAATGATCGCCTGGTGATTCCGGTGCCGCTGTATCACTGCTTCGGCATGGTCATGGGCAACCTCGGTTGCATCACCCACGGCAGCACCATGATCTACCCCAATGATGCATTCGATCCGCTGTTGACGCTGACCACGGTGGCTGAAGAAAAAGCCACCGCACTCTACGGCGTGCCGACCATGTTCATTGCCATGCTCGATCAGCCGAAACGCGCCGAATTCGATCTGTCGAGCCTGCGCACCGGGATCATGGCCGGGGCGACCTGTCCGATCGAAGTGATGCGCCGGGTCATCAGTGACATGCACATGAGCGAGGTGCAGATTGCCTACGGCATGACGGAAACAAGCCCCGTGTCATTGCAGACCGGGCCGTCAGACGGACTGGAACTGCGCGTCACCACCGTCGGCCGGACCCAGCCGCAACTGGAAAGCAAGATCATCGACGAGGCCGGCAACCTGGTGCCGCGCGGCACCATTGGCGAACTCTGCACCCGCGGTTACAGCGTGATGCTCGGTTACTGGAACAACCCGCAAGGCACCGCAGAAGCCATCGATCAGGCAGGCTGGATGCACACCGGCGACTTGGCGAGCATGAATGACGAGGGTTACGTGTGCATTGCCGGACGCAACAAGGACATGATCATCCGTGGCGGTGAGAACATTTACCCGCGTGAGCTGGAAGAGTTCTTCTTTACCCATCCGGCGGTGGCGGACGTGCAGGTGATCGGGATTCCGTGCTCGCGCTATGGCGAAGAAATTGTCGCCTGGATCAAATTCCACCCGGGCCACAGTGCTACCGAACAGGAACTGCAAACCTGGTGCAAGGAGCGCATCGCGCACTTCAAGACGCCGCGTTACTTCAAGTTCGTCGAAGAGTTTCCGATGACCGTGACCGGCAAGATCCAGAAATTCCGGATGCGCGAGATCAGCATTGAGGAATTGCGCGAAAACCAGGTCTGACAAATTCTCCCTTGTGGGAGCCAGCCTGCTGGCGATAGCGGAGTGTTGAACCACCGCAATCGCCAGCAGGCTGGCTCCCACAGGGACGGTGGTGAAAACCTGAATCGCAGAAAGCACAAAGGGGAGCCGAAGCTCCCCTTTAATTTTTTCGTTGCGCGTGCTCTTTTTTTATTATTGAGGGGCGGTCTGTTTTTGTTTTTAGTGACCGTGACCCTTTACCGCTGTTTTTGTCGATCCCCATCCGGGATCAAGAGCAAACGTATTTTTTTGAGCGCTGACCTGCTTTTTCGCTGAGCGATCCAACCAGTTCGGGAGCTACCTGAGGGTAGTTTTATTGTTCTCTGCCCGGTTGCGGGTTACTCCGAAAAGCACCCTGAAAAGCACATCCTCTCCAAAAAAATCTGTTAGCTGCGTCTCTGCCGTGTTGTTTTTGTTATGTCAGAGTCGTTACGTCTTATTTTTATTAGGTTTGCCGCTTTTTTTGTTCTTGTTATGCAGTAGAGATAGCAGAAGCCGTGCCAACTTTTAAAAAACCTTATAAATCAACGCTTTAGGTTTTTGTCGGATTTTTCCTTCAGACAAAACCAGACAATTTGTTTCCGTGTTACTCGCTTGTGCCCCACATTCCAGACGCAGCGGTAACACCCGCACGCCTCACTGTGCGCTGCGAGCCTTGGCCACGCGCGAACCGGTGGGTCGCCCCAGCACGGTGCAAATCTGTTGACCGGCCAAAATCAAAGCGTCCAGATCAATGCCGGTCTCGATGCCCAGGCCGTTGAGCAGGTAAACCACGTCTTCGGTGGCCACGTTACCGCTGGCGCCCTTGGCGTAGGGGCAGCCGCCGAGGCCGGCGATGGAGCTGTCGAACACCGCGATACCTTCCAGCAGGCTGGCGTAGATGTTGGCCATGGCCTGGCCGTAGGTGTCGTGGAAGTGCCCGGCCAGTTTTTCACGCGGCACCTCGGCCGAGACCACCTCGAACATCTCGCGGGTCGCGCCAGCGGTGCCGGTGCCGATGGTGTCGCCCAGGGAGACTTCATAACAGCCCATGGCGTAGAGCTCGCGGGCGACCCGGGCCACTTGTGCAGGCTCAACGTTACCTTCGTAAGGGCAGCCCAGCACGCAGGACACATAACCGCGCACGCTGACGCCATGCTGTTTGGCTGCGTCCATGATCGGCACGAAGCGCTCCAGGCTTTCGCTGATCGAGCAATTGATGTTGCGTTGGGAAAACGCTTCGGAGGCTGCCGCGAACACCGCGACTTCCTTGACCCCGGCCGCAATTGCATCCTCAAACCCGCGCAGGTTGGGGGCGAGTGCGCCATAGGTCACGCCCGGTTTGCGCTGGATCTGCGCAAAGACTTCGGCGGATCCGGCCATTTGCGGCACCCACTTGGGCGAAACGAAACTGCCGACTTCTATATAGCCGAGGCCTGCGGCAGTCAGCGCATCGACCAGTTGCACCTTGTCGGCAACGCTGATGGGTTGGGCTTCGTTTTGCAGACCGTCGCGAGGACCGACTTCGACCAGGCGTACGTGAGTGGGTAGGGACATGGGAATCGACCTGTGCTGACTGTCTGAATGTTCAGAGAACCCTGTAGGAGCGAACTGTGGCGAGGGGATTTATCCCCGTTCGGCTGCGAAGCAGTCGCTAAACCGGTGAATTCGGTTTATCTGAGACACGTGGTCTCAGGTTTTAGGGGCCGCTTCGCGACCCAACGGGGAAAAATCCCCTCGCCACAGTTCGCTCCTACAGGTATCCGGGGTGTTTATTGAACGGGTTGTTGGCTCTTGATCGTCTGCTCCAGCGCCTGGGTGCAGCGCTCCTGCGCCGTGTCCAGTTCCAGCTTCATCTGCTCGATGTCGAGCATCTGCTGCTCCAGCTGTTCGCGGCGCTCGGCGATCTTGCTCAGCATGGTTTGCAGCTGTTTTTGATTGCCGCCGGTGGGGTCGTAAAGTTCGATCAGCTCGCGGCACTCGGCGAGAGAGAAGCCAATGCGCTTGCCCCGCAGGATCAGCTTCAGGCTGACCTTGTCACGGGGCGTGTAAACGCGTTCCTGGCCACGACGCTCAGGGCTGAGCAGGCCTTGCTCTTCATAAAAGCGAATGGCCCGCGTGGTGATGTCGAGCTCGCGGGCGAGGTCGGAAATGCTATAGGTCTGGCTGCTCATGGAAGCGCTCGAAAAAGGTCATGGCGCTAAGCTAATGGCAGGTTGACGTTTACGTCAAGGGGCGCTGATCTTTAGTGTTGCCGCTGGCCTCATCGTCGGAACGCCGCCCGGAGCAAGCCCGCTCCCACAGGTATAGCGCGATACCTGTGGGAGCGGGCTTGCTCCGGGCGGCGTTCCGACGAAGAACGATAACGCGGTGCAAAGCCCTACACCTTATCGAGCTTCTTCTCATGCGCCGTCACTTGCTGGCACAACTCGATCATCTGTTCGCGCATCCAGCGGTTGGCCGGGTCCTGGTCGGTGCTTTCGTGCCAGTAAAGGTGAGTTTCCACCGGCGGCACGTCGTTGACCGGCAGGTTCACCGAGTACAAGTCATGGCGGCGTGCAAAGCGTTCCGGCACGGTCATGACCATGTCGGTCTGCTGCAACACCTGGGACGCCATCAGGTAATGCTGGGAACGCAGGGCAATTTTGCGCTGGATGCCCATTTTTCCGAGAGCCAGGTCGACATGGCCCAGGCCGCTGCGGCGGCTGGAAATATGGATGTGCGTCAGCGACAGATAATCATCGAGGGTGAATTTCTCTTTACCCGCCAGCGGATGGCCCTTGCGCATCGCACACACGTAACGGTCTTCCATCAACTTGACGTGGCGCACTTGCGGGTCAGTGTTGAGCGGCGCATCGACGGCGAAATCCAGACGCCCGGCCGCCAGTTCCTTGGTGGTCTCGCGGCGCTTGGACAGAAAACTTTCGATGATCACCGTTGGCGCCAGGCGGCGCAGGCGCTGGAACAGCGGCGGCAGAATCACCGCTTCGGTCAGGTCGGTCATGCTGATGCGATACGTCTTGACCGCCTGCAAGGGGTTGAAAATCCGGCTTTCCTGCACCGACACCCGCAGCAGGGAGAGGGCGTTACGCACAGGCCCGATGATGTTTTGCGCCATCGGCGTCGGCACCATGCCTTGCGCCGTACGCACGAACAATGGGTCGTTGAAAGTCTCGCGCAGGCGGGCCAGAGCGTTCGAGACCGCTGGCTGAGTAATGCCGACAATCTGCCCGGCGCGGGTCAGGTTGGCTTCGGTGTAGATCGCGTCGAAGACGATGAAAAGGTTGAGGTCGACCTTGCTCAGATTCATTGCGCTGCACTCTTATTGTTGGGTCTCAATCACCCGATCATATATCGGTGATGAATGTTAATACACGCCGAGAATAGGCTAGGTAAATTTTCGTAGCTGTTCTAGCATCGATTGCATGACCTAAACAACCTCTGCCCAAGAAGGTATCTGCTCATGGATTTCGCTTATTCGCCCAAGGTTCAGGAACTGCGTGAGCGCGTGACCGCGTTCATGGACACCTACGTTTATCCCGCTGAAGCGGTGTTCGAGCGCCAGGTCGCCGAAGGCGATCGCTGGCAGCCGACCGCAATCATGGAAGAGCTCAAACTCAAGGCCAAGGCTGAAGGGTTGTGGAATTTGTTTCTGCCTGAGTCCGAACTCGGTGCCGGTCTGACCAACCTCGAATACGCGCCACTGGCGGAAATCATGGGCCGTTCGCTGCTCGGCCCTGAGCCCTTCAACTGCTCCGCACCGGACACCGGCAACATGGAAGTGCTGGTGCGTTACGCCAACGAAGAACAGAAGCAACGCTGGCTCGAACCGCTGTTGCGCGGCGAGATCCGCTCGGCGTTCGCCATGACCGAACCGGACGTGGCTTCGTCCGACGCCACCAACATGGCCGCCCGCGCTGTGCGTGATGGCGACGAGTGGGTGATCAACGGCAAGAAGTGGTGGACCTCAGGCGCCTGCGACCCGCGCTGCAAGATCCTGATCTTCATGGGCCTGAGCAATCCGGACGCGCCACGCCACGCTCAGCACTCGATGATTCTGGTGCCGGTGGATGCCCCAGGCGTGAAGATCGTTCGTCCGTTGCCGGTGTTCGGCTACGACGACGCGCCTCACGGCCACGCCGAAGTGCTGTTTGAAAACGTCCGCGTGCCGTACGAAAACGTCCTGCTGGGCGAAGGACGCGGCTTCGAAATCGCCCAGGGTCGCCTTGGCCCGGGCCGGATTCACCACTGCATGCGTTCGATCGGCATGGCCGAACGTGCGCTGGAGTTGATGTGCAAACGTGCGGTGAGCCGCACCGCGTTCGGTAAGCCGTTGGCACGTTTGGGCGGCAACATCGACAAGATCGCCGACTCTCGGATGGAAATCGACATGGCACGCCTGCTGACGTTGAAAGCGGCGTACATGATGGACACCGCCGGTAACAAGGTGGCGAAGAGCGAGATCGCACAGATCAAGGTCGTCGCGCCGAACGTGGCCTTGCGGGTGATCGACCGGGCGATTCAGATTCATGGCGGGGCAGGGGTTTCCAACGATTTCCCGCTGGCCTACATGTATGCGATGCAGCGCACCCTGCGCCTGGCCGACGGCCCGGACGAAGTGCACCGCGCGGCGATCGGCAAGTTCGAGATTGGCAAGTACGTGCCGAAAGAGATGATGCGCAGCGGGAACTAACAGTTATGTGGCGAGGGAGCTTGCTCCCGCTGGACTGCGCAGCAGTCCCCTGCTTTTCAGGAGTAAGGAGGGCCGCTTCGCAGCCCAGCGGGAGCAAGCTCCCTCGCCACATTTGTCCTCATTTCAACTCAATACACCCAAACCTCAACCCGCCGATTCTTGATCCGCCCTTCATCCGCACTGTTCGCCGCCACCGGCATCTCGGCGCCAAAGCCGCGAATCTCGCGAAACACCACGCCGTTTTTAACCAGTTCCCGCCGCACCGCCATCGCCCGCAGTTTCGACAACAGGTCGGCACGCGCCGGATCGCTCTTGGCATCGCCGAACCCCACCAGCGTCACCTGTCGATTGGTTTTGTCGCGCTGCTTTATATAGTCGAGTACCCGCGACAGGTCTTGTCGGGCCTTGTTGTCCAGCGTCGCGCTGCCTTCCTCAAAACGAAAATTCACCGACAGCCGCAGCGCATGGCGGCTGAGCGCCTGATAACCCTCGGGCATCAATGCGTTGGGCGTGACACTCATGGCCTGCACGGTCTGCGCGATAAAGCCGTTGTCCGCGACAATCGCCTGGCCTTTGTTGCTTTGCGCAAACGCCACGAGCGCTTGCGCCCAAGGATTTTTCCCGTTTGGCGGCAGGTAAAAGAACAGCCGTCGGGACAGCGGATAGTCCTCCGTCGCAATCAGGCTATTGAGCGGCAGCATGGCCTGGGACTGGCCGTCGGCAATCGCCACGGCTTTGGCCTGTCGCACATAAGGCAAACCGATAAAACCAATACCTTGCGGATCCTGGCTGACAGCGTCGGACAATTGCTCGCTGGATTCGAAGCGTTTCGCGGCGCTATGCAGCGTTTTCCCACGTCGACTGAGGACCAATTCCTTAAAGGTGTCGTACGTGCCCGATTGATCATCCCGCGCATATAGATGAATCGTCCCACCACTGCCGCCGAGTTCTTCCCAGGTTTTGGCTTCACCGCTGAAAATTTGCGCCAATTGTTCGGTGTTGAGTTGATTCAGTGGGTTTTGCGGATGAAGGATGATTGCCAGCCCATCGATGGCGATGACTTGCTCGGCGCCGGGGCTTTTAAAGTCACCCAGGGTTTTGAGGTCTGAGCGTTCGACGTCCTTGATCGGGCGCGAGGAGGCGGCGAGGTCGGCGGAGGACGTTTTCAGGGCGCTGAACCCGGTGCTGGAACCATGGGCCGCGACTTCCACCACCACTCGGCGTCCCTGAACGGTTTCGCCGACGATGCGTTGTTCGTTGGCTTTGTCCGGGACTTCACTGTGGACCTTGAGCAAGCCCTGTTCGCGCAACAGTCCTTCGACCAGCGCCGGCCCCAGCGCGGCGCCGATGGTGTTGGAGCCCTGGATGCGCAGGACCGGGCCGTTTTCGGGTGTCGGCAAATCGCCCGCCGACGCCGTCAATGGCAAAAAGGCGCACAGCATCAACAGGAACAACATGCGCAGCGTCATGCCGGCACCTTATTTGGCCAAAGGAAGTGCCGGGAGAATAAGTCAGTAAGATGTCCGAAAGATGACAGTGACCGTTCCTACGCTCTGCGTGGGAATACCTCAACGGACGCTCTGCGTTCGGCTCTTGAAGGGACGCGGAGCGTCCCGGGCTGCATTTCCACGCGGACGGTTCGACGCCTCGACGTGGGAACGATCAGCAAGAAACGATCAGCTCAACTCAAGCCAGATCGGCGCATGATCCGAGGGTTTTTCCATCCCGCGCAGTTCGTAGTCCACGCCCGCATCCTTGACCCGTGGCAACAACCCGTGGGACGCCATGATCAGGTCAATCCGCAGCCCGCGCTTGGGCTCGTCTTCAAAGCCGCGGCTGCGGTAGTCGAACCAGCTGAAACGGTCGGCCACGTCCGGGTTCAAGTGGCGGAAACTGTCCACCAGGCCCCAGTTCTTCAAGCGGGCCATCCACTCGCGCTCTTCCGGCAGGAAGCTGCATTTACCGGTTTTCAGCCAGCGTTTCATGTTGTCCGGGCCGATGCCGATGTCGCAGTCTTCCGGTGAAATGTTCACGTCGCCCATCACCACCACCGGCTGTTCATTGCTGAACTGGCTTTCCAGCAATTGCTGCAGGTCGCCGTAGAAACGTTCCTTGGCCGGGAACTTGGTCGGGTGATCGCGGCTTTCACCCTGTGGGAAATAGCCGTTCATGATGGTCACCGGCACGCCATTGGCGTCGGCGAACGTGCCCCAGATGAAGCGTCGTTGGGCGTCTTCGTCGTCGGTGGCGAAACCTTTATGCAGCGCAATCGGTTCCTGGCGGGAGAGCAGGGCGACGCCGTAGTGGCCTTTCTGCCCGTGGAAATACACGTGATAACCCAGCGCCTGCACCTCGGCCAGCGGGAACTGGTCGTCGTGGACCTTGGTTTCCTGCAGCCCGATCACGTCTGGCTGGTGCTTTTCGATCAGCGCCGCCAGCTGATGGGGGCGAGCGCGCAGCCCGTTGATGTTGAAGGAGACGATCTTCATGGTCGGCAGTCCTGGCAAAAGGGCGATGCTAGCTGACCTGTAGGAATCGGGCCAGTGTTGAGGCAGGGGAGTTACCTTGTTCTGTCAGATCTGTATTGGCAGTCAGGGCCTCTTCGCGAGCAAGCTCGCTCCCACAAGGTTCTCGAGTGAACACAAAATTTGTGCACGCCACAGAACCTGTGGGAGCGTGGCTTGCCCGCGAAGAGGCCAGTCCAGTCGATGAAGATCCAGCCTTGGTCTATACCTGTGGGGGGAACTGTAATACCACCCAAAGGCTCGTACCAATAAGAGCGCCGCCATTTTGAGCGACGCCCCGGGGAGATCTACCGTTATGCCCGAAACCTCGACCGCCATTGCCGATATCCACATGCTCGACAGCGGCTACGCCCACGAAGCGCGCTCCCTGCTTTACCACGCTTACCGGCACGAACCGACCTTCAGCTACCTGTTCGAGGCCGAACGTCCCGGCTATGAACATCGTGTGCGGGCGACGGTGCGCGAGTTGGTCAAACAACACTTTCTTCAGGATTTGCCGGCCATCGGCCTGCTGGTCAACGACCGCCTGATCGGCATCGCCCTGATAGCCCCACCGCAACGTCGGCTGGGCATCACTGAAAGTTGGGCCTGGCGTCTGCGCATGGTGCTCAGCACCGGTTTTCGTTGCACCCGCCGCTACCTCGATTACCACGCCGCCGTTTCGGCCTGCGTGCCGTCCGATTCGGTGCACGTCCTGCCGTTGCTGGGGATTCATCCGCAGTTCCAGGGCAAACACTTCGGCGAGCAACTGCTGCAAGCGGTACACAACTGGTGCGCCGTGGATGAAACTTCCCAAGGCGTGATCCTTGATACCGGGAATCCTCGTTATCTTGAGTTTTATAAGCGCCAGGGCTATGAGGAAATTGGCGAGGTCGCCGTAGGACCGATTCGCGAACACGTGTTTTTCCACGCCAATCCCCAGGTGTTACAAACAGCAACGGCTTAAAGGTAAAACTTTCGGTAGAACTTTCACTGCATGCCAGGCTCTATCACGCTCCCACGCTCGTGATAGCATCCGCGCCTATGAAGTTTCCAGGAAGAATTACCAGTGGCGTGCTGATGCTGTTCACCAGCTGCGCGGCACTGGCGCAAAGTGAATTGGATGTGCGGATCAAACCGTCCAACGATGAACTGAAAGCCAATATAGAGGGCTATATCGGCAGCCTCGGCGATCGTGACGAAGAAGCCTTGCTGCGCTTCAGTCGTGGCGCCGAGGAACAGGCGCGCAAGGCCGCCCAGGCCTTGGGTTATTACCAGCCGCAGATCGACAGCGACGTGAAGGGCGGCAAGACGCCGCGCCTGATCCTCAACATCGATCCCGGCGAGCCGGTGCATTTGCGCAATGTCACGATTCGCATCGACGGCCCGGCGGCCTCCCTCAAAGCCTTTCGTGTGCCCAAAAGCGCTGCGCTGAAAACCGGCGCGGTGCTAAACCATGGCCGTTATGAAGACGCCAAGAAACTGATCCAGAATCAGGCCTCGCGCTATGGCTTCTTCAGCGGCCACTTCACTCATCAGACATTGTCGGTAGACCCGCGCGCCGGTGTCGCCGACATCGACCTCGTCTATGACAGCGGTCCGCGTTATGCCTTGGGCAAGGTCAGTTTCGAGGGCGATACGCCATTCGACGAAGACCTGCTGCGACGCATGGTGCCGTTCAAGGAAGGCGCACCTTACGACTCCGAACTGATCGCCGAGCTCAACCAGGCGATGCAATCGAGCGGCTATTTCGAAAGTGTGCGGGTGGATGCGGCACCGACGGCGTCGAAGAACGATGTGATCCCGGTCGACGTCAAACTCGAAACCCGCAAACCACGGACCATGGGCCTGGGGCTTGGTTATTCCACCGACGTAGGTCCCCGGGTCAAGGCCAACTGGACCCGGCACTGGGTCAACCCACAGGGGCACAGTTATGGCTGGGAGACTGAAATCTCGGCACCACGGCAGAACGTCGGGGTGTTCTACGACATCCCCCTGGACCCGCCGCTGACCGACAAACTGCGCTTCGCCGGCGGTTATCAAAACGAAGAGATCGCCGACAAGGACTCTCTCAGCAAACTCCTGACCGTCGGTCCCGAGTGGCACAGCAAGTTGCCCAGCGGCTGGCAGCGTGTGGTGTCGCTCAAATGGCAGCGCGAGGAATACCGGCTCGGCGACGACTCGGGGCTCAGCACGTTGCTGATGCCCGGCGTCAGTTATTCCTACCTGAAAAGCGACAACCGCATCGACCCGCACAACGGCTATCGCCTGGAATTCGAGACCAAAGTGGCGAAGGAAGGCTTGGGCTCGGACAACAACCTGGTCTATGGCACCGCATTGGTCAAAGGCTTGACCACGGTCTTCGATAAACACCGTTTCCTCGGTCGGGTGCAGGTTGGCGGCAGCGCCACCAACGGCTACAAGTCCGTGCCGCCGTCATTGCGCTTTTTCGCCGGTGGCGATCAGAGCGTGCGCGGCTACGACTATCAGAGCCTGTCCCCGGAAAACTCCGAGGGCGACCGCATCGGTGGTCGCTACATGATCGCCGGCAGCGTCGAGTACCAGTACTCGGTCGCCGAAAAATGGCGGGTCGCGACCTTCGTTGACCAGGGCAACTCCTTTAATACACTCGAACTGCCGAACCTCAAGACTGGCGTCGGCATCGGCGTGCGCTGGGTTTCCCCGGTAGGGCCGATTCGCCTCGACCTGGCCCACGCGATGGACGACGACGGCGGCATTCGACTGCACTTTTCCATGGGGCCTGAGCTGTGAATCGTGGTTTGAAAATAACGCTGCTGGCGATTCTGGCGCTGCTTGTGCTGGTCGTCCTGACCGTGACCTCAGTACTGGGCACGGCCACGGGCAGCCGTTGGGCGCTTGGCTTTGTGCCGGGTCTGACCGTGGAGAATTTCCAGGGCCGGTTGGGCGGGCAGTGGAGTGCCGATCATCTGCTGTGGCAGCAGGACACCAGCCGGGTTGAGCTGAGCAAACCGATATTCGCCTGGTCACCGCTGTGCCTGACGCGCATGACTTTGTGCATCGAGCAATTGAAGGCCGATCAGGTCAGCCTGCAATTCCCGCCGGGTACCGAAGAAGCAAGCAGCGGGCCGATCACGCTCCCGGATTTGAACCTGCCCTTGGCGATCGAACTGGGCGATGTGCAGGTCGGCAGCCTGCTGTTCAACGGCAGCGAAGAACTCAAAGGCTTGCAACTGGCCGCGCACTGGACGGCGCAAGGGTTGCAGATCGACTCGGTGAAGTTGCAGCGTGACGAGCTCAGCCTGAACCTGTCCGGCCTGTTGCAACCTTCCGGCAACTGGCCGCTCAAGGCCGAAGGCACGTTGACCCTGCCAGCGCCCGAGCCTTGGGCGTTGGCCCTGAAGGTGGACGGCGACCTGCTGAAAACCCTGAACCTGAAAGCCGACAGCAGCGGTTACTTGAACGGCCAACTGACCGGCGAATTGCAACCGCTGGTGGACAACCTTCCGGCCAAAGTACGGATCACCGCCGACGGCTTCAAACCCAGCGCCGATCTGCCGGACACGCTGCAACTCAATCAACTGGAACTCACCGGCGACGGCGACCTGAAAAACGGTTACCAGTTGCTCGGCAAAGCTACATTGCCCGCTGAAAAAGGCCCGGTCGCGCTGTTGCTGCAAGGCAAGGTCGACGCCAACGGCGCGCAGATTGCCGGCCTCGACCTGACCGCCAACGACAAGCAAAACCTCAAGCTCACCGGCAACCTCGACTGGAGCAAAGGCCTGAGCGCCGACGCGAAGATCGACTGGCTGGATTTCCCCTGGCACAGCCTCTATCCGCTGATCGACGAGCCAGAAGTTGCGTTACGCCGCTTCAATGGTGAAGTCTCCTACACCGACGGAAAATACATCGGTCACTTCAACGCGGCGCTCGACGGCCCGGCAGGTGCGTTCAGCCTCAACAGCCCGTTCAGCGGCGATCTGACGAAAATCTATCTGCAACAGATTCAACTCGAAGCCGGGCAGGGCAAGGCCGTCGGGCATCTGAACCTGCAATTTGCCGATGGCATAGCCTGGGACACTGCGCTCGACCTGTCGGCGATCAACCCTGCGTATTGGGTCGCGGAGTTGCCGGGTACGCTGGCCGGACCGTTGCGCAGCCAAGGCGAGATGAAGAATGAAAAACTCAGCCTGACCGCCGACCTGGACCTGAAAGGCAAACTGCGCGGGCAACCGGCGGTGATCCAGGCCAAGGCCGATGGTGCTGGTGAACAATGGAACCTCAACGCGCTGCAAATCCGTCTCGGTGACAACAGCATCACCGGCAAGGGCAGCCTGCAACAGAAGCTCGCCGGCCAGATCGACATCAAGCTGCCACGCCTGGCCCAACTCTGGCCGCAATTGCGCGGTCAGCTCAACGGTCGCGTCGATGTCGCCGGTACGCTGAAGGCGCCGCAAGGCAAGCTCGGGTTGCAAGGTACGCAACTGGCCTTCGAGGACAATCGCCTGCAAAGCCTGAACCTGGACGCGACCCTCGACGGCGCGCAACGGGCGAAAATCGACCTCAAGGGCAGCGGCATTCAGGCTGGCGACACCTCGCTGGGCACGCTGACGGCCAGCGGTCAGGGCGATATCAAGAACCAGAAACTCGCCCTCGACCTGCAAGGACCGAAGCTGAAACTGGCACTCGGCCTTGACGGTTCGCTGGACAAGGGCAACTGGCGCGGCCGCCTGGTCAGCGGTGATATCCAGGCCGGCGGTCAGGACTGGAAGCTGCAAGCCCCGGCAAAACTTGAACGGCTGGCGGACGGCAAGATCAACTTCGGCGCCCATTGCTGGATGTCCGGCCCGGCCAGCCTGTGTGGCGAAGACCAGCGCTTGATGCCGGAGCCGAAGCTGCGTTATCACCTCAAGCAATTCCCGATTGAAAGCCTCGCGCAATGGCTGCCGAAAGATTTCGCCTGGAAGGGCAAACTCAACGCCGACCTGCAACTGGACCTGCCGGCCAGCGGCCCGAACGGCCAGATCAGCGTCGATGCCAGCGGTGGCACGTTGCGCATGAAGGAAAAGGATCATTGGCTGGACTTCCCGTACCAGACCCTGAAACTCACCAGCAAACTCACGCCCAAACGCATCGACACCGACCTTAACTTCGTCGGCGGCAAGCTCGGCGAGCTGATGGTGCAGGCGCAAATCAATCCGCTGCCGAAAAACAAACCGCTCGTGGGGTCGTTTCGTCTCAGTGGCCTGGATCTGTCGGTGGCGCGGCCGTTTGTCCCGATGGTCGAGAAACTCACCGGGCGCTTGAACGGCAGTGGCACGCTCTCCGGCGATCTGCTGGCGCCGCAGGTCAACGGCAATTTGCTGCTCAGCGACGGCGAAGTGTCCGGGCCTGAATTGCCGATGGAGGTGCAGGGCTTGCAGGTTCAAGCGCTGATCGCCGGGGAAACGGTGCAGCTGAACGGTGGCTGGAAAAGCGGCAAGAGCGGGCAGGGCAGTCTCAGCGGCAACATCGCCTGGGGTCAGGCGCTGGTGGTGGACCTGACGCTCAAGGGCTCGCAGTTGCCCGTCACCGTCGAACCGTACGCCAAGCTCGAAGTGGCGCCGGACCTGAAGATCTCGATGAAGGACGACAAACTGGCGATCGCCGGCAAAGTGTTGGTGCCCAAGGGCGCGATCACCGTGCGCGAGTTGCCGCCGTCGACGGTCAAAGTCTCCGATGACACGGTGATCGTCGGCCAGCAGACCGAAGAGGGCAAACCGCCGCTGGCCATGAAGATGGACATCGACGTGGTGGTGGGTGAGGACAAACTCAGTTTTGCCGGGTTTGGCCTGACCGCCAACCTGCAAGGGCATGTGCACATCGGCGACAACATGGACACCCGCGGTGAGCTCTGGCTCAACGATGGGCGTTACCGGGCATACGGTCAGCGTTTGACGGTGCGGCGTGCGCGGCTGCTGTTCGCCGGCCCGATTGACCAGCCGTATCTGGACATCGAAGCGATTCGCCAGACCGACGACGTGATCGCCGGGATTCGCCTCAGCGGCAGCGCCGAGCAGCCGACCACGCAGATTTTTTCCGAGCCGGCGATGAGCCAGGAGCAGGCCTTGTCCTATCTGGTGCTGGGGCGTCCGCTAAGCACCAGCGGTGAAGACAACAACATGCTGGCCCAGGCGGCACTCGGGTTGGGCTTGATGGGCAGTTCGGGGGTGACCGGCAAATTGGCCAACGACCTGGGGATCCAAGATTTCCAGCTCGATACCCAGGGCAGCGGCAACACCACCAGCGTCGTGGCCAGCGGCAACATCTCGGAAAAACTCAGCCTGCGTTATGGCGTTGGCGTGTTTGAGCCGGCCAACACCATTGCCTTGCGCTACAAGCTGAGCAAAAAGGTCTACCTCGAAGCCGCCGGCGGCGTGGCCAGTTCGCTGGACATCTTCTACAAGCGGGATTTCTAAACCCGCATTTCCCTCCGAAACCGAGTCGCTCCCATCGCGGGCAAGTCGGATCGCCGCACCGCCGCTCCCACAGGTTCAGCGAGATCCTTGTGGGAGCGGGCTCGCCCGCGATGGCGTCAGAGTGTTCATCACAGAAATCCGCGTCACTGATCGTTCCCACGCTCCGCGTGGGAATGCAGCCCGGGACGCTCCGCGTCCCTTCCAAGCCGAACGCAGAGCGTCCGTAGAGACATTCCCACGCAGAGCGTGGGAACGATCAGTCTTCAGCCATTTATCAGCTAAATAGCAAGCATCCTAACTATTACGTTGACATTGGCTGCCTAGGCAGTAACATCTCGACATACATTCTCTGCCTAGGCAGCTAATTGGTGGTCAGATGAAACATTTCACCCCGGACGCATTCCACACTTGTCATCTCGGCCTTCTGCTCGGGCGCGCTGCGCTGCTCAAGGACCGGATCATCGACACGCACATGGAGCCCCACGGCATCACCGCTGCGCAGTTCAAAGTGCTGATCATCATGGCCCAGTTTGGCGTCGATACCCCGGCCGAGCTGTGCCGTCACTTGTCGCTGGACAGCGGTTCGATGACCCGCATGCTCGATCGTCTGGAACAGAAAGGTTTCCTCGCCCGCCAACGTTCCGAAGCTGATCGCCGTCAGGTGCAGTTGGTGCTGACCGGACAAGGCCAGCAATTGACTGACCGCCTGCCGGAGATCGGCGCCGACGCGATGAATGAACTGGCCGGCGCAATCACCCCGGATGAGCTGAAAACCCTGGAACAGATTCTCAAGAAAATGCTGGTAGCAGCCGGTGACTCGATCACCTTGCTGCGGGTAGGTGACCAATGAGCAGTAAAACCCTGCGTGCCGGCCTCAGCCTGATCCTGGCGGCCATGACCCTGGCCGGTTGCGCCAGTTACAGCGGCCTGACTACCGAAGGCGTCAGCCTCGATGCGAAAAACCTCAAGGCCGGGCAATCCCTCAGCGGCGTGACCCTGTCGCCCGCGGCCTGGCCGAAAAGTGATTGGTGGAAAAGCCTCGGCGACCCGCAACTCGACGGCTTGATCCGCGAAGCGCTGCACGACAGCCCCGACATGCAAATCGCCGACGCTCGCGCCCACCAGGCCAGCGCCGCCGCGTATGCCGCCGACGCTGCGCGCATGCCGACCCTCGATGCCAGCGCCGGTGTCAGCCGTTCGCGCCTGGCCCGGGATCAAGACCCGAGCGGGCAGGGCGGCACGTATTCCACCGTGCGTAACATCGGTGCCAGTTTCAACTACAACTTCGACCTTTGGGGCGGTCAGCGCGATGCCTGGGAAGCGGCGTTGGGCGAGGCCCGTGCTGCCGAAGTCGATCAGCAGGCTGCGCAACTGACCTTGTCTGCCGACGTCGCCCGCGCCTACAGCGACCTGGGTCAGGCGCACATCGTCTATGACCTGGCCAATGAAGACCTCAAGCGCACCAAGCAAATGCTCGACCTGAGCCAGCGTCGCCTGAGTTCGGGGATCGACAGCCAGTACCAGTTCCAGCAAACCGAAAGCCTGGAGGCCAGCTCCGAAGCGAGCCTGATCGACGCCGAAAAACGCCTGCAAAGCGCGAAAATCGCCTTGGCCGTGCTGCTCGGCAAAGGCCCGGATCGCGGCAATGAAATCGCCCGTCCGAAGATCCTTCAAGCCAGCGCCGTGGCGTTGCCATCGGTACTGCCGGCCGAATTGCTCGGTCGTCGTCCAGACCTGGTGGCCGCACGCTGGCGGGTCGAAGCCGCGAGCAAGAACATCGCCGCCGGCAAAACCCAGTTCTACCCCAACCTCAACCTGAGCGCCGCGGCCGGTGCCGAGTCGTTGCTGGGTGATGCGATGTTTGGTTCGGCCAGCCGTTTCTTCAATGTTGCGCCGACCATCTCGGTGCCGATTTTCGATGGCGGCCGCCTGCGTGCCGACCTCGATTCGCGCGATGCCGATTACGACCTCGCGGTGGCGCAGTACAACAAAAGCCTGGTGAAAGCGCTGGGCGATGTCAGCGACACCATCAACCAGTTGCGCGACATCGGCCGGCAGATCGGGGCGCAGCAACACGCCACCGACATTGCCCAGGATTCTTACAACACGGTGGTCCAGCGGTACGGTTCCGGCATCGGTAACTACCTGGACGTGCTCAGTATCGAGCAGCAATTGCTCCAGGCCCAGCGTCAGCTGGCCAACCTGAATGCCGAGCAGATCGACCTGTCGATCCAACTGATGCAGGCGCTGGGCGGCGGCTTCCAGGGCGAAACCCTGACCGCAGCCAACGCACTCCCAGCCACGCAGCACAACTAATTCAAGGTATTTGTCATGGCCACTGCCGAAACGACAACACAAACCCCTGACAACACTCCAGACACCAGCAACCCGCGCAAACGCAAAATCATGCTGGTGGTGCTGGCGATCGTGGTGATCCTCGCCGGTGTCGGCGTCTGGGGTTATCACGAATTCTACGGGCGCTGGAATGAAAGCACCGACGATGCTTATGTGAACGGCAACGTGGTGGAAATCACCCCGCTGGTCACTGGCACCGTGGTCAGTATCGGCGCCGATGATGGTGACCTGGTCCATGAAGGCCAGGTGCTGATCAACTTTGACCCGAATGATGCCCAAGTCGGTCTGCAAAGTGCCCAGGCCAATCTGGCCCGCACCGTGCGTCAGGTTCGTGGCTTGTACAGCAACGTCGACGGCATGAAAGCCCAGGTCAACGCCCAGCAAGCCGAAGTACAGAAGGCCCAGGACAACTTCAATCGCCGGAAAAACCTCGCCGCTGGCGGTGCGATTTCCCAGGAAGAACTGTCCCACGCCCGCGACGACCTGACTTCGGCGCAAAACGCCCTGGCCAACGCCAAGCAGCAACTGAAAACCACCAGCGCGCTGGTGGATGACACCGTGGTCTCGTCGCATCCGGACGTGATGGCCGCTGCCGCGCAATTGCGTCAGGCCTACTTGAACAACTCCCGCAGCACCTTGATCGCGCCGGTCACCGGTTATGTCGCCAAACGTTCCGTGCAACTGGGCCAGCGCGTCCAGGCGGGGACGGCGCTGATGGCGGTCATTCCGCTGGATCAGCTGTGGATCGACGCCAACTTCAAGGAAACCCAGCTGCGTGACATGCGCATCGGTCAGCCGGTGGACATCGAGGCCGACCTGTACGGCAGCGACGTGAAGTTCAGCGGCACCCTCGACAGCCTCGGCGCCGGTACCGGCAGCGCGTTTGCCTTGCTGCCTGCGCAGAACGCCACCGGTAACTGGATCAAGATCGTGCAGCGGGTGCCGGTGCGGATCCACATCAACGCCGAAGAACTGGCCAAGCACCCGTTGCGGGTGGGGTTGTCGACCCAGGTCGACGTGAACCTGCACGACCAGAGCGGCCCGGTGCTGGCGCAACAGCCGCCGCAAAAGGCGTCGTTTAGCACCAACGTCTACGACCGTCAGTTGGCCGAGGCCGACGCGATGATCACGCAGTTGATCCACGACAACAGCGCAGCGGTCAGCAAAACCGTGCAGCGCTGATTGCCATCACATCGACCCTTGGGAGCGAGCCTTTGTGGCGAGGGAGCTTGCTCCCGCTCGGCTGCGAAGCAGTCGTAAAGCTTTTGGGGTCGCTTCGCAACCCAGCGGGAGCAAGCTCCCTCGCCACAAAAGCTCCCTCACCACAAAGGCTCACTCCTACAAGGCCAGCTGCGTCTGTAACAGGCGCAGCGCCAATCAGGTTTCAAAGGATTTGCGATGAGCAATAACGCGTCTTTCACGCCGCCCAGCCTGCTGCTCGCCACCATTGGCCTGTCGCTGGCGACCTTCATGCAGGTGCTCGACACCACCATCGCCAACGTGGCGTTGCCGACGATTTCCGGCAACCTGGGCGTGAGTTCGGAGCAGGGCACCTGGGTGATCACTTCGTTTGCGGTGAGCAATGCGATTGCGCTGCCGCTGACCGGTTGGCTCAGTCGGCGCTTTGGTGAAGTGAAGCTGTTTCTCTGGGCGACTGTTCTGTTTGTACTGGCCTCGTTCCTCTGCGGTATCTCGACCTCGATGCCCGAGCTGATTGGCTTCCGGGTGCTGCAAGGCCTGGTCGCCGGTCCGTTGTACCCGATGACCCAGACGCTGCTGATCGCGGTCTATCCCCCGGCGAGGCGCGGTATGGCCCTGGCGTTGCTGGCGATGGTCACGGTGGTCGCGCCGATTGCCGGCCCGATCCTTGGCGGCTGGATTACCGACAGTTATAGCTGGCCGTGGATCTTCTTTATCAACGTGCCGATCGGCGTCTTCGCGGTGATGGTGGTGCGCCAGCAACTCAAGGCGCGTCCGGTGGAAACCAGCCGTCAGCCGATGGATTACGTGGGTTTGATCACACTGATCATTGGCGTCGGTGCGTTGCAGGTGATCCTCGACAAGGGCAACGACCTCGATTGGTTCGAGTCGAATTTCATCCTCATCGGCGCGGCCATTTCAGTGATTGCGCTGGCGGTGTTCGTGATCTGGGAAATGACCGACAAGCACCCGGTGGTCAACCTGCGGCTGTTTGCTTACCGCAACTTCCGCATCGGCACCATTGTGCTGGTGTTGGGTTACGCCGGTTTCTTTGGCATCAACCTGATCCTGCCGCAATGGCTGCAAACCCAGATGGGTTACACGGCGACGTGGGCGGGGCTGGCGGTGGCGCCGATCGGGATTCTGCCGGTGTTGATGTCGCCGTTTGTCGGCAAGTACGCGCACAAGTTCGACCTGCGGCTGCTGGCCGGGCTGGCGTTCCTGGCGATTGGCCTGAGCTGCTTCATGCGCGCCGGGTTCACCAACGAAGTGGACTTCCAGCACATCGCGCTGGTGCAACTGTTCATGGGCATTGGCGTGGCGCTGTTCTTCATGCCGACCTTGAGCATCCTGATGTCGGACCTGCCACCGAGCCAGATCGCCGACGGCGCCGGCCTGGCGACGTTCCTGCGGACCTTGGGCGGTAGCTTTGCGGCGTCGTTGACCACGTGGATCTGGATCCGCCGGGCAGATCAGCACCATGCCTATATGAGCGAAAGCATCAGCACGTATGAGCCCGCGACCCGCGAGGCGCTGAATGCACTGGGCGGTGCGAGCAACCCGGCGTATGCGCAGCTGGATCATGTGCTGACCAGCCAGGCGTACATGCTCTCCACCGTGGATTATTTCACGCTGCTGGGGTGGGCGTTTATGGGGTTGATCGTGATTGTGTGGCTGGCAAAACCGCCGTTTGCGGCGAAGGCGGGGCCTGCTACCTCCGGCCATTAAGTCCAGCACAGTGGATAGGTGTTTGACTTAAATCTTGAAACAATCACAGAACCCCTGTGGTGGCCTGTCAGTTCGTGGGGGCTGCGAGTTGTGGCGGCGGGGCGAAGTCGAAGGGGGCCAACGCAAACCCTTGCTCATCCACCTGCAACGCCCACCCTTGACGATCCCAATCCCCCAGTACAATCCGTTTGGCGGCCTGTTCGCCAATCTGCAACTTGTGAATGGCCGGGCGATGGGTGTGACCATGGATCAAGGTCTTCACGCCATAGGCCTGCATGATCCGCGGCACTTCTTCCGGCGTGACATCCACAATGTCATTAGCCTTCATCCGTGTCTGCGCTCGACTTTCGCTGCGCAGCTTGCGCGCCAGTTTATGCCGCGTGCGCAAGGGCAGGTGGCGCAGGATGAACAGGGTGATCGGGTTTCGCAGGTAGCGACGCAGCTTCATATAAGCCTCGTCGCGGGTGCAGAGGCTGTCGCCGTGCATCAATAGCACCGGCTCGCCGTTGAACTGCACGACGCTCGGGTCTTTCAACAACGTGCAGCCGGCCTGTTTGCAAAAGGCCTGGCCGAGCATGAAGTCGCGATTGCCGTGCATCAGAAAAATCGCCGTGCCGCTGTCGCTAAGCGTGCGCAGGGCCTGGCAGATGGAGCGCTGGAACGGCGTCATGGCATCGTCGCCAATCCACGCCTCGAAAAAGTCGCCCAGGATGTACAGCGCACTCGCCGAGCGGGCGCGTCCGGCGAGCAAATCCAGAAACGCCCGGGTTATGTCCGGGCGCTCCTCTTCCAGATGCAAGTCTGAAATCAGCAGTATCACGCTTCGATGATCTCGGCTTTCTCGATGATCACGTCTTCTGCTGGTACGTCCTGGTGGCCGGATTTCATGGTGGTGGAAACACCTTTGATCTTGTCGACAACGTCGGTGCCTTCAACGACTTTGGCGAACACGGCGTAGCCCCAGCCCTGAGTGGTCTTGGCGCTGTGGTTCAGGAAGCTGTTGTCAGCCACGTTGATGAAGAACTGGGCGGAAGCCGAATGCGGCTCCATGGTGCGAGCCATGGCCACGGTGTACTTCTCGTTCGGCAGGCCGTTGTCGGCTTCGTTCTGGATGCTTGGGCGCTTGTCTTTCTTTTCTTTCATGCCTGGCTCGAAACCGCCGCCCTGGATCATGAAGTTACCGATGACGCGGTGGAAAACGGTGTTTTCGTAGTGACCGGCTTTAACGTACTCGATGAAGTTGGCAACGGTCAGCGGTGCCTTTTCAGCGTTCAGTTCCAGGACGATGTCGCCATGGTTGGTGGTGAGTTTGACTTGGGTCATGATCGTGGACTCTTTTAGGAGATGCGTTTTATATGAATTCGTGGGTTTCGGGGCATTGAAGCCCTCAACCGGTCTGGCCAGCAACAGCCAAGGTGCGCAGTTTAGCGTGCCGGGCGCGAATTTCGAGGCTGTTTTTCATTTGCATCCGATTAAATGCAGCCGTTTTCGGGCCTGTACTGTCAGCGACTTGACGGCATCGGCTATGATAAGCCCCTTTGTTTTAACAGCCGCTTTGATTTGGCCAACTGGCCGCGCACTTGTACGTTCAAGGATCCTATGAGCAAGCCCACTGTCGACCCTACCTCGAATTCCAAGACCGGCCCTGCCGTGCCGGTCAATTTCCTGCGCCCGATCATCCAGGCGGACCTGGACTCGGGTAAGCACACGCAGATCGTCACCCGTTTCCCGCCTGAGCCCAACGGCTACCTGCACATCGGTCACGCCAAGTCGATTTGCGTGAACTTCGGCCTGGCCCAGGAATTTGGCGGCGTCACGCACCTGCGTTTCGACGACACCAACCCGGCCAAGGAAGACCAGGAATACATCGACGCGATCGAAAGCGACGTCAAATGGCTGGGCTTTGAATGGTCCGGCGAAGTGCGCTATGCCTCGCAGTATTTCGACCAGTTGCACGACTGGGCCGTCGAGCTGATCAAGGCCGGCAAGGCCTACGTCGACGACCTGAGCCCTGAACAGGCCAAGGAATACCGTGGCAGCCTGACCGAGCCGGGCAAGAACAGCCCGTTCCGCGACCGCTCCGTAGAAGAAAACCTCGATTGGTTCGCCCGTATGAAGGCCGGCGAGTTCAAGGACGGCGCACGCGTGCTGCGGGCCAAGATCGACATGGCCTCGCCGAACATGAACCTGCGCGACCCGATCATGTACCGCATCCGTCATGCTCACCACCACCAGACCGGTGACAAGTGGTGCATCTACCCGAACTACGACTTCACCCACGGTCAGTCGGACGCCATCGAAGGCATCACCCACTCGATCTGCACCCTGGAGTTCGAAAGCCACCGTCCGCTGTACGAGTGGTTCCTCGAGAACCTGCCGGTTCCGGCGAACCCGCGTCAGTACGAGTTCAGCCGTCTGAACCTGAACTACACCATCACCAGCAAGCGCAAGCTCAAGCAACTGGTCGATGAAAAGCACGTTTTCGGCTGGGACGATCCGCGCATGTCCACGCTGTCGGGCTTCCGCCGCCGTGGCTACACCCCGGCGTCAATCCGCAATTTCTGCGACATGGTCGGCACCAACCGTTCCGACGGCGTGGTTGACTTCGGCATGCTCGAGTTCAGCATCCGTCAGGACCTCGACGCGAACGCCCCGCGCGCCATGTGCGTGCTGCGTCCGTTGAAAGTCGTGATCACCAACTACCCGCAAGACAAGGTCGACAACCTCGAGTTGCCGCGTCATCCGCAGAAAGAAGAACTCGGCGTGCGCAAGCTGCCGTTCGCCCGTGAAATCTACATCGACCGCGATGACTTCATGGAAGAGCCACCAAAAGGCTACAAGCGCCTGGAGCCGAACGGCGAAGTGCGTCTGCGCGGCAGCTACGTGATCCGTGCCGACGAAGCGATCAAGGATGCCGATGGCAACATCGTCGAACTGCGGTGCTCCTACGATCCGGAAACCCTGGGCAAGAACCCTGAAGGCCGCAAGGTCAAAGGCGTGGTGCACTGGGTGCCGGCGGCGGCCAGCATCGAGTGCGAAGTGCGTCTGTACGATCGCCTGTTCCGCTCGCCGAACCCTGAAAAGGCCGAAGACAGCGCCAGTTTCCTGGACAACATCAACCCTGACTCGCTGCAAGTACTCACTGGTTGTCGTGCCGAGCCTTCGCTGGCCAATGCACAGCCGGAAGACCGTTTCCAGTTCGAGCGCGAAGGTTACTTCTGCGCGGATATCAAAGACTCGAAACCAGGTGCTCCGGTATTCAACCGTACCGTGACCTTGCGTGATTCGTGGGGCCAGTGATTCAAGGAACCTCAAAAGTGCTTTCGATCTACAACACGCTCACCAAGAGCAAAGAAGTCTTCAAGCCGCTGGATGGCAACAAGGTGCGCATGTACGTCTGCGGGATGACCGTGTACGACTACTGCCACCTCGGCCACGGCCGCAGCATGGTCGCGTTCGACCTGGTGACCCGCTGGTTGCGGTTCAGCGGCTACGACCTGACTTATGTGCGCAACATCACCGACATTGACGACAAGATCATCAATCGGGCCAAGGAGAACGGCGAGTCGTTCGAAGCCTTGACCGAGCGCATGATCGCGGCGATGCACGAAGACGAAGCGCGCCTGAACATCCAGAAGCCGGACATGGAACCGCGCGCCACCGGGCATATACCCGGCATGCACGCGATGATCCAGACCCTGATCGACAAGGGTTACGCCTACGCCCCGGGCAATGGCGACGTGTACTACCGCGTCGCCAAGTTCATGGGCTACGGCAAGCTGTCGCGCAAGAAGATCGAAGACCTGCGCATCGGCGCGCGGATCGAAGTCGACGAGTCGAAACAGGACCCGCTGGACTTCGTTCTGTGGAAAGGCGCCAAGCCGGGCGAGCCGAGCTGGGCATCGCCGTGGGGCGACGGCCGGCCGGGCTGGCACATCGAGTGCTCGGTGATGTCGACCTGCTGCCTCGGCGAGACCTTCGATATTCATGGCGGCGGCAGCGACCTCGAGTTCCCGCACCATGAAAACGAAATCGCCCAGAGCGAAGCGGCCACCGGCAAGACCTACGCCAACGCGTGGATGCATTGCGGCATGATTCGCATCAATGGCGAGAAGATGTCCAAGTCCTTGAACAACTTCTTCACCATTCGCGACGTGCTGGAAAAGTACCACCCGGAAGTCGTGCGTTACCTGTTGGTGTCGAGCCACTACCGCAGCGCGATCAACTATTCGGAAGACAACCTCAAGGACGCCAAAGGCGCGCTCGAGCGTTTCTACCATGCGTTGAAAGGCCTGCCGAACGTGGCGCCGGCGGGCGGCGAAGCCTTTGTCGAGCGTTTCACCCAGGTGATGAACGACGACTTCGGCACGCCGGAAGCCTGCGCGGTACTGTTCGAGATGGTGCGCGAGATCAACCGTCTGCGTGAGAGCGATCTCGATGCAGCGGCGGGTCTGGCGGCGCGCCTGAAGGAACTGGCCAGTGTGCTGGGCGTGTTGCAGCTTGAGGCGGATGACTTCCTGCAGGCCGGTGCTGAAGGGCGGGTTGATGCTGCTGAGGTTGATGCGTTGATTGCTGCGCGTCTGGCGGCTCGTGCCGGTAAAGACTGGGCTGAGTCCGACCGTATCCGCGACCAACTCACCGCCATGGGCGTGGTGCTGGAAGACGGGAAGGGTGGTACGACCTGGCGATTGGCTGACTGATGATCGTTCCCACGCTCTGCGTGGGAATGCCTCAACGGACGCTCCGCGTTCGGCTTTGCAGGGACGCGGAGCGTCCCGGGCTGCATTCCCACGCGGACGGTTCGACGCCTCGACGTGGGAACGATCAGTCTCCTGACTGCCGCAATCGCTTGTACAGGGTATTGCGGCTCACCCCGAGTCTGCGGGCGAGGTGCGAGATGTTCCCCCCAGCCGCCTGCAACTGCCGATTCAAATCCTCCACATCATTCAAGTCCACCGCCAGCGGCTCCGGCGAATCCACCGGTTCCATCTCCAGATCCACAAAAAAATCATCCGGCAAATGCTCCGGCCGCACCGGTTGTTCCTCGGCCATGGCCAGCGCCACCTGCATCACGCTGCTGACCTGCCTTAAATTCCCCGGCCACGGGTGGCGGCCGAACAACTCCATCACCTCCCGACTTAACCCAGCCCACTGCGATGGCTCGCGATGCTGTTCCCACAGGCGCTTGAACAGCGCCTGTTTATCGCTGCGCTCCCTGAGCGGCGGTAATTCCAGAGTCAAACCGCCGATCCGGTAATAAAGATCTTCCCGAAACCGGCCCAACTGAACCTGCTCGCGCAGCGAGCGGTTGGTCGCCGAAATAATCCGGATATCCACCGGGAACAACTCGCTGCTGCCCACCGGTTGCACGCAACGTTCCTGCAACACCCGCAGCAACCGCGCCTGAGTCGGCAGTGGCATGTCGCCGATTTCATCGAGGAACAGCGTGCCTCTATCAGCCTTGCGGATCAGCCCGATGCTGCCTTTCTGATTGGCGCCGGTGAACGCGCCTTTCTCGTAGCCAAACAGCTCGGATTCCACCAGTTCGGCGGGGATCGCTGCACAGTTGACGGCGATGAATGACTGTTTGCTCCGGGAGCTGGCTTGGTGCAAGGCTTTGACGAAGACTTCCTTACCGACGCCGGTTTCCCCGTGAATCAACAGTGGAATGTCTTTTTCCAGCAAACGTTCGGCCTGGCGCACGGCTTTTTCCACGCGACTGTCGCCGAAATGCAGCGTATTGAGGCTGATCGCAGCGGGTGCGGCCACGGCCGGTTCCGCGAAGACTCTAGCTTGAATCGGCACCTGTTTCGGCCGTTTCAACAGGCACTGAAAACGGTTGCGTCCAGAGGCTTGCAGCGCAAAGGGCAGGCCATCCGGCTGATTCAGCAGTTCCAGCAGCGACACCTTGAACAGGCTCTCGACACTGACCCGAGACAGGCTGATGCCCAACAAATTATCGGCCCGGCGGTTGGCGGACAGCACTTGACCGGTCTCATCAAAAATCAGCAAACCGGCCCATTGGCTGTCGAGGTTGTTCAGTCCGGTGTTGAAGGTCAGTTGGAAATGCTGGCCGTGAAAGAGGTTGAGGATCAGCCGGTTTTCCACGGTCTGACTCATCATCTTGACCATGCCGAGGGTGTGGGACGGCGGCAGGTAGCTGTCGCTGGACACGTCCAGCACCGCGATCACCTTGCGCTCGGCATCGAAAATCGGCGCGGCGGAACCGGTCATGAAGCGGTTGGCCTTGAGGAAATGTTCATCGTGTTCGATATGCACTGCTTGTTCGCAGGCGAGGGCGGTGCCGATCGCATTGGTGCCGCTGCAGCGTTCCATCCAGCTGGCGCCGGCGCTGAAACCGCGAGTCAGGTTCGGCTCGATAAAACGCTGGGTACCCCACGACGTCAGCACCTGGCCTTGATTGTCGGCGAGCATGATCAGGCAGTTGGAATTGCTCAGGATGTTTTCGTAATACGGCAGGACTTCCTGATGTGTGGTCTGCACCAGGGAATGCTGGCTCTCCAGCAACTGGGCGATGCCCTCGGCCGGCAGCTGGTCGAACGCCGGTGCGCTTTGATGATTGAGGCCAAACGCACGGCAACGGGACCAGGAGTCCTGGATGATGGCGTCGTGGGAGAGCGGCGAGGCAGGTGCGGCCATGGCAGTCGATCTCTGAGCATTATTATTTTTGTTATGTGCAGCGCGATTCATGTAGCAGCTGGCGAAGCCTGCGTTCGGCGACGCAGTCGTCGTAAAACCTGCATGTGCGGTCATCCTGACACACCGCGCCACCTGATTTCACGACGACTGCGTCGCCGAACGCAGGCTGCGCCAGCTGCTACAGGATCGTGGCGAATTCGGATAATCGTGTCACAAAACCATCTGTAGAGTGTTGTTCACTATTGTTCATTGTCAACGGCTGGACTGTTCAATTGTTCAGTCGTGGTTGTTCATTTCTGTTCAGCAACGAACGCGGTTTTGCCGCTGTCTCGAAGATTTTCACGGTGGTTCAATAACTTACGTTTTCTGGCATGAAACTCGCTCTACAGCTTGGGTCGCTTGACTCCAAATAATAAAAAAGGCCGAGCCATGTCATTAACCCTGGAGCACGTCAGCCGTACCGTCGAGGGCCAGACCTGGATCGACGATGCGTGCCTTAGTTTTGAACCCGGATCCTTCAACGTTTTGCTCGGGCGCACGCTGTCCGGCAAAACCAGCCTCATGCGCCTGATGGCCGGTCTGGACAAGCCCGACAGCGGTCGCATCCTGATGAACGGCGTCGACGTCACGCAGCGCCCGGTGCGTCTGCGCAATGTGTCTATGGTCTATCAGCAGTTCATCAATTACCCGACCATGACGGTGTTCGAGAACATCGCCTCGCCCTTGCGCCAGGGCGGTGTCTCCAACGAGCTGATCCAGAGCAAAGTGCTGGAAACCGCCAAGATGCTGCGCATCGAGAAATTCCTCCAGCGCTATCCGCTGGAACTCTCCGGCGGCCAGCAACAGCGCACCGCGATGGCCCGCGCGTTGGTCAAGGATGCCGAGCTGATCCTGTTCGACGAGCCGCTGGTGAACCTCGACTACAAGCTGCGCGAAGAACTGCGTCAGGAAATGCGCGAGCTGTTCAAGGCCCGGCACACCATCGCCATCTACGCCACCACCGAACCCAACGAAGCGCTGGCCCTGGGCGGCACCACGACCATTCTTCACGAAGGCCGGGTGGTCCAGAGCGGCAAGTCCTCCGAGGTCTATCACCAACCGCAAACGGTGCTGGCGGCGGAGCTGTTCTCCGAGCCGCCGATCAACCTGATGCCGGGCCGCATCGCCGGCAACGAAGTGAGCTTCGCCAATTTTGTGCACTTTCCGTTGAACGTGGACCTGCGCCCGGTGGGCGAGGGCGAGTTCCGCTTCGGCGTGCGCCCCAGCCATATCTCGCTGGTGCCGAGCAACGACGATGACCTCGAACTCGCCGTGACGGTGGAGGTGGCCGAGATCAGCGGTTCGGAAACCTTCCTGCACGTGCGCAACGAGCATTTCCTGTTGGTGCTGCACTTGCCCGGGGTCCACGAATACGACGTCGATGCGCCGATCCGGATCTATATTCCGACCCATAAACTGTTTGTGTTCGATGCGCAGGGGCGGCTGGTCCAGGCGCCCGGTCGCCGCATCGCGAGGGTTGCCTGATGGCCGAAATCCGTTTGCAGAACCTCGCCCACAGTTACACCCGCACGCCGACCGGCCCCGAGGATTACGCGATCCGCGAAATGGACCACGTCTGGGAACAGGGCGGTGCTTATGCCTTGCTCGGGCCATCGGGCTGCGGCAAGTCGACCTTGCTCAACATCATTTCCGGGTTGCTCAGCCCGTCCCAGGGTCATGTCCTGTTCGATGGCAAAGCGGTCAACGACCTGACGCCGGAGAAGCGCAACATCGCCCAGGTTTTCCAGTTTCCGGTGGTGTACGACACCATGACGGTGTTCGACAACCTGGCCTTCCCGCTGCGCAATCAGGGCATGGCCGAGGCGAAAATTCACACCAAGGTGCGGGAAATCGCCGAAGTCCTCGACCTTCAGGCGCTGCTGAGCAAAAAGGCCAGCAACCTCACCGCCGATGAAAAACAGAAAGTCTCCATGGGCCGTGGGCTGGTGCGCGACGACGTCTCGGCGATCCTGTTTGATGAACCGCTGACGGTGATCGACCCGCACCTGAAGTGGAAGCTGCGACGCAAGCTCAAGCAGATCCACGAGCAGTTCAACATCACCATGGTCTACGTCACCCACGATCAACTCGAAGCCTCAACCTTCGCCGACAAGATCGCGGTGATGTACGGCGGCCAGATCGTGCAATTCGGCACCCCGCGCGAGTTGTTCGAGCGGCCGACGCACACGTTTGTCGGCTATTTCATTGGCAGTCCGGGGATGAACCTGATCGAGGTGCAGCCGCAACCGGGTGGTGTCGGGTTTGCGTCAACGCATCTGCCTTTGTCCGACTCGCAACTGAAACGCATCGCCGAGTCTGAGTGGAAAACCCTGAAGGTCGGCATCCGTCCCGAGTTCGTGCATGTGTGGGACGAACCGTTCGATGACGCGATGCAGGCACAAGTCATACATGTCGAAGACCTCGGCACCTACAAGATCATGACCCTGAACCTCGACGGCGCCACGCTGAAAGTGCGCCTTGCCGAAGACAAGCCAGTGCCTGAGGGAACCGCCTACATCAACTTTCCGGCACAGTGGTTGATGGTTTATGCCGACGATTACCTGCTGGAGACGCAGCCATGAACAAGGTGCAGAACAACAAGGCCTGGTGGCTGGTCCTGCCGGTGTTTCTGCTGGTGGCATTCAGTGCGGTGATCCCGATGATGACCGTGGTCAACTACTCGGTGCAGGACATCTTCGACCAGTCCAGCCGCTACTTCGTCGGCGCCGACTGGTACAAGCAGGTGCTGCTTGATCCACGCCTGCACGACTCGCTGCTGCGGCAATTCATCTATTCCGCCTGCGTGTTGCTGATCGAAATCCCCTTGGGCATTGGCATCGCCCTGACCATGCCGACCAAGGGCCGCTGGTCGTCGCTGGTGCTGATTATCCTGGCGATTCCGCTGCTGATCCCGTGGAACGTGGTCGGGACGATCTGGCAGATCTTCGGCCGGGCCGACATCGGCCTGCTGGGATCGAGCCTCAATGCGATGGGCATCAGCTATAACTATGCGGCGAACACCATGGACGCCTGGGTCACGGTGCTGGTGATGGACGTCTGGCACTGGACGTCGCTGGTGGCGCTGTTGTGCTTCTCCGGGTTGCGGGCGATTCCGGACGTGTACTACCAGGCGGCGCGGATTGATCGGGCATCGGCCTGGGCGGTTTTCCGACATATCCAGCTGCCCAAGCTCAAGAGCGTGCTGTTGATCGCGGTGATGCTGCGGTTCATGGACAGTTTCATGATCTACACCGAGCCGTTCGTGCTCACGGGCGGCGGGCCGGGGAATGCTACGACGTTCCTCAGCCAGACCCTGACGCAAATGGCGATCGGGCAGTTCGACCTCGGCCCGGCGGCGGCTTTCTCGCTGGTGTACTTCCTGATCATCCTGTTGGTGTCCTGGCTGTTCTACACCGCCATGACTCACTCTGACGCCAACCGCTGAGGTCTGCCATGAGTAAAAGAAAGCTTATTCCGTTGCTGATCTACATCCTGTTCCTGCTGGTGCCGATCTACTGGCTGCTGAACATGTCCTTCAAGAGCAACACCGAAATCCTCAGCGGCCTGACGTTGTTTCCGCAGGATTTCACCTTCGCCAACTACAAAGTGATCTTCACCGATCCGGCCTGGTACACCGGTTACCTCAACTCGCTGTACTACGTGAGCCTGAACACGATCATCTCCCTGAGCGTGGCGTTGCCGGCGGCTTACGCGTTCTCGCGCTACCGCTTTCTCGGAGACAAGCACCTGTTTTTCTGGCTGCTGACCAACCGCATGGCGCCGCCGGCGGTGTTTTTGCTGCCGTTCTTCCAGCTCTATTCTTCGATTGGTTTGTTCGACACGCACATCGCGGTGGCGCTGGCCCACTGTCTGTTTAACGTGCCGTTGGCGGTGTGGATTCTGGAAGGCTTCATGTCTGGCGTTCCGAAGGAAATCGACGAAACCGCTTACATCGACGGCTACAGTTTCCCCAAGTTCTTCGTGAAGATTTTTGTCCCGCTGATCGGCTCCGGGATCGGTGTGACGGCGTTCTTCTGCTTCATGTTTTCCTGGGTCGAACTGCTGCTCGCACGAACCCTGACTTCGGTAAACGCCAAACCGATTGCGGCGGTAATGACCCGCACGGTCTCGGCATCCGGCATTGACTGGGGCGTGCTGGCGGCGGCGGGGGTGTTGACTATCCTGCCAGGCATGCTGGTGATCTGGTTTGTTCGCAACCACGTGGCCAAGGGCTTTGCCCTGGGCCGGGTCTGAGGAGCTGATGATGGAATGGATGAGCTGGACTGTCCCCACTGCGGCGTTCTTCATCGCCATTGGCCTGATTCTGGCGGGCATGACGACGTGGGAATTACGTTCGCCGAGTGTCCCTCGGCGTGGTTTTCTGCCGATTGCCACCACCCGTGGCGATCGGCTGTTTATCGGTCTTCTCGGCAGCGCCTACCTGCACTTGCTGGTAATCGGCGTCACCGACTGGAGCATCTGGGTTGCGTTCGCGTTGTCCCTGGTGTGGCTGTTGGCTGTGATGCGTTGGGGCTAGTCGAATCGCTCGGCAATGTTGCTCCGAAACTCAATAAGGAGGTCTCTATGTTCGACAAAAACAATAAGCTGCGACATAGCATTTCATTGGCAGCCATGCTGGCACTCAGCGGTCTGAGCGCTTCGGCCTGGGCCGATGCCTACGAAGACGCCGCGAAGAAATGGATCGGCAGCGAATTCAAACCGTCCACCCTCACGCCAGAGCAGCAGCTCGAAGAGCTGAAGTGGTTCATCAAGGCCGCCGAGCCGTTTCGCGGGATGAGCATCAAGGTGGTTTCGGAAACCATTGCGACCCACGAATATGAATCCAAAACGCTGGCCAAGGCCTTTACCGAGATCACCGGGATCAAGCTGACCCACGACTTGCTGCAGGAAGGCGACGTGGTGGAAAAGCTGCAAACCCAGATGCAATCGGACAAGAACATCTATGACGGCTGGGTCAACGACTCGGACCTGATCGGTACGCACTTTCGCTATGGCAAGACCGAATCGATCACCGACCTGATGGCCAACGAAGGCAAGAATTTCACTTCGCCGACCCTGGACATCAAAGACTTCATCGGCATCTCGTTCACCACCGCGCCGGATGGCAAGATCTACCAATTGCCTGACCAACAGTTCGCCAACCTGTACTGGTTCCGTGCCGACTGGTTTGAACGGCCTGAGCTCAAAGCCAAGTTCAAGGAAAAGTACGGCTACGAATTGGGCGTGCCGGTGAACTGGTCGGCCTATGAAGACATCGCCAAGTTCTTCAGCGAAGACGTCAAGGAGATCGACGGCAAGCGTGTCTACGGGCACATGGACTACGGCAAGAAAGACCCGTCCCTGGGCTGGCGCTTTACCGATGCCTGGTTCTCCATGGCCGGTGCCGGCGACAAGGGCATTCCCAATGGTTTGCCGGTGGACGAGTGGGGCATCCGTGTCGAGGATTGCCACCCGGTCGGTTCCAGCGTCACCCGTGGCGGCGATACCAACGGCCCGGCGGCGGTGTTCGCCACCACCAAATACGTCGACTGGCTTAAAGCCTATGCGCCACCGGAAGCAGCGGGCATGACCTTCTCCGAATCCGGTCCGGTGCCGTCCCAAGGCAACATCGCCCAGCAGATCTTCTGGTACACCGCGTTTACCGCCGACATGACCAAACCGGGCCTGCCGGTAATGAATGCCGACGGCACGCCGAAATGGCGCATGGCGCCGTCACCACGCGGCCCGTACTGGGAAGAGGGCATGAAGCTGGGTTATCAGGACGTGGGTTCCTGGACCTTCATGAAGTCCACGCCTGAGAAGCAGAAACTGGCGGCTTGGCTCTATGCGCAGTTCGTGACGTCGAAAACCGTCTCGCTGAAGAAAACCATTGTCGGCCTGACGCCAATTCGTGAGTCGGACATCAACTCGCAAGCCATGACTGACCTGGCACCGAAACTCGGTGGTCTGGTCGAGTTCTATCGCAGCCCGGCCCGCGTGCAATGGACCCCGACCGGGACCAACGTGCCGGACTATCCGCGGTTGGCACAACTGTGGTGGAGCCACATCGCGGAAGCGGCCAGCGGCGAGAAGACTCCGCAACAGGCACTGGATGGCCTGGCCAAGGATCAGGACGCGATCATGACGCGTCTGGAACGCTCGAAGGCGCAAGCCACCTGCGCACCGAAAATGAACCCGGAGCGGGATGCGCAATACTGGTTCGATCAGCCGGGTGCACCGAAGCCGAAACTGGCGAACGAGAAGCCCAAGGGTGAAACCGTGAGCTACAACGAGCTGTTGAAATCGTGGGCGGAAGCACGCAAGTAAGCTTCTGTACTGAGAAAGGCGAACGGCACCGAAAGGTGCCGTTTTTGTTTGTGCCTGATCCATTGCTATCGCGAGCAGGCTCACTCCCACAATGATCCGCCTGCTCGCGATAGCTGATTTACATTCAACACTTCTGTTGCCTGACACACCGCTATCGCGAGCAAGCTCGCTCCCACAGGTTTCAGGGGTGCTCACACATTCTGCGGACGACGGTGATCACTGTGGGAGCCGGGCTTGCCCGCGATGAGGCCGGCCCCGACAGCGCAGAGCTCAAGTCTGATGCCTCAGAGCGCCACATCCTCAAATCGCTGGAAACCCCAATCGGAACACCGTCACCGCCCCCGGCAAGCTCTTGACCTCCGCTACCCCCTGATGCAGGCACATGATCGAGCGCACAATCGCCAGGCCCAGCCCGGTGCTGCCCTGCGAGCGCGAGCGGCTGCTGTCGACGCGATAGAAACGGTCGAACAGATACGGCAAGTGTTGCGCTTCAATCCCCGCGCCGGGATTGCTCACCAGCAACGAAGCCTGATTTGCGCCTTGCTCAATCAACAACGTCACCGTTTTCCCGCTCGGGCAGTGGCGCAGTGCGTTGGACAGCAAATTCGAAATCGCCCGTTGAATCATCAACCGGTCGCCCAATACCTGCGCGTTCCCCAGCACCGTCAAATGGATCTGCTTGTCCTGTGCCGACAGTGAAAACAAATCCACGACTTTCAGCGCTTCCTCCTCCAGCGCAATCGACTCGAACGGCACCAGTGCCGAAGGGTGGCTGACCTGGGCGAGAAACAGCATGTCCGAGACAATCCGTGCCACACGCTCCAGCTCTTCGATGCACGACACCAGAACGTCTTTGTATTCCTCGGTCGTACGTTCGCGGGATAACGTCACCTGTGCCTTGCCCATGAGGTTATTGATCGGGGTGCGCAGCTCATGCGCCAGGTCATCGGAGAACTGCGACAACTGCTGCACCCCGGCATCAAGCCGATGCAGCATGAAGTTGATGCCGTGCGCCAGTTCGCTCAGTTCCTGCGGCATATTCACCACCGACAGCCGATGGTCGAGATCCTGGGTCGAGACCATCGCCGCCACTTTGCGAAACTCGCGCATCGGCGCCAGCCCGCGCTGCACTGCGCCCCAGGCACTGAGACCGATGAAGATCAGCAGCAACGGCAAGGCAATCAGCGTCGAGCGCAGGTAAGCGCTGAGCAGTGCCTGATCGTGGGCGTTATCCATCGATAGCAACACCGGCACGCTGCTGCCGTCCTTGAGACGAATCAACTTCGAGGCCGTGAGGAATTTCTTGCCTTCAGCGTCGGTGCTGTCGGAGTAGGTCAGCTGATCGTTGGTGGCTCGCACGGCTTTCAGTTCAACCCGTGGATCAGTCAGGCCCGAGCCGGATTTAAGCAGTGGCGAGCGCAGGTTTGAGCCGTCATAAATCGTCAGCGTCAGGTTGTCATGCCCCATGACCTGATCGAGCAGGATGTGCGGCTTGCCACTGACTTCATTGGCATCGACGTACAGCGACAGGCTGTGCTCGACCTGGGCCATCTTCTTTTCCAGACTGTCCCGGGACAGCGCATTCAGCTCATGGGTCAGGGCGAAATACGCAAGGATCGCCAGAAACACCACCAACAGTGCGCCGAGAATACTCACCGTCAGACCCAGGCGCATCGACAGGCTGGCCGGCTTCATTCCCGCGCCTCCAGCACATAGCCGACACCGCGCAGGGTGTGGATCAATTTGCTGTCGAACGGGTCGTCGATCTTCGCCCGCAATCGACGGATCGACACTTCGACCACGTTGGTGTCGCAGTCGAAATTCATGTCCCACACCAGCGAAATGATCTGCGTGCGGGTCAGCACCTCGCCGGACTGGCGCATCAGCAGATGCAGCAGGGCGAATTCCTTGGTGGTCAGGTCGATGCGCTGCTCGCCACGAAAGGCGCGATGACGGCCGGGATCGAGTTCCAGGTCGGCGACTTTAAGTACCTGCGGCACCGGGATGTTTTCGCTGCGCCGCATCAGCGTGCGCACTCGTGCCAACAACTCCGGGAACTCGAACGGCTTCACCAGATAGTCATCGGCACCCAGATCCAGGCCGCGAATCTTATCGGCCAGACGCCCGCGTGCGGTGAGCATCATCACCCGTGTCGAGTGGGTGCGCCGCAGCTGTTCCAGCACGCCCCAGCCATCCAGTTCCGGCAGGTTGACGTCCAGAATCACCACGTCATACGCCTGCTGTTGCGCCAGATGCAAACCATCGGCACCGGTTGCCGCGTGATCGACGATATAACCACTTTCCGTCAGACCCTGATGCAAGTATTCGGCAGTTTTAAGCTCGTCTTCGACGACAAGGATTCGCATGACTTATTACCACTTTTATTTAATGGATATTTAATTAAGGTGGTCGGGAAAGTTGTTGTTTTTGTAAGGGCTTCCGGACTGGAATCAATAACTGAGTGGCGTGCACGATAAAGGCTGAAGTGGCTACAGGGTCAACGGTTGAGGCCTTTAAATCGGCTGTCCGCGACAGCCTGTCGCAGCAAAAAGCTGAAATCCCCATGACTTTGATTCAGGCAAGTGCTGTTCAGCGGATAACTACCGTGTATTTGTTTCCATGTATTGCGGTAATGCCACTCGCACTTGGCATCCTAGAGCAAAACAACTTCCGTCAACCGTGGATAACGGATTTGTAATGTTCCAGTCACCTTGTCGATAAGTTAAAAACCCTACCGTGGCGGCATTAATTAAAAAGGAACTCCTCCCTTGCCCGGTTTAATAGAACTGACGGCGCGATCACGCCTGAAAAAGCGCTTTTTAATCGCCAGCAGCATGGCATTGCTGGCCGGTACGGGTCTTGCGCAAGCCTCGACCCTGACCCTCGACCAAGCCTTGCAAACAGCTTTCGCCGGCAACCCGGATCTGGCCGCCGCGCAGTGGGAAATCGGCATCGCCGAGGGTGAGCGCAAACAGGCTGGTCTGATGCCTAACCCCGAAGTGTCGTGGGAGGCCGAAGACACCCGGCGCAACTCACGCACCACCACGGTGATGCTCAGCCAGCCGATAGAACTGGGCGGCAAACGCGGGGCGCGGATCGACGTCGCCAGCCGTGCGCAGGATGCCGCCGGGATCGAGCTGGAGCGCAAGCGCAATGCCTTGCGCGCCGATGTGATTCAGGCGTTCAACAGTGCCCTGACGGCGCAGCAACGCTTGCAGTTGTCCCGCCAATCAATAGCGCTGGCCGAACACGGTTTGCGGGTGGCGAAGGGGCGTATCGACGCCGGCAAATCGTCGCCGGTCGAAGGCACGCGAGCGCAAGTGCAACTTTCCGAAGTGCGCCTTGAACTGAGCCGTGCCGAGCGCGATCAGGCCAACGCCTACCAACAATTGGCGCAGGTCATGGGCGCGCCGCTGCCAACCTCGACCACGGTGCAGACGGCCGCGCAAAACATGCCTGCCGTGCCGCCGTCCACGCGCTTGCTTGAACGCCTGAATGAGACCGCCGAGTTGCGTCTGGCCACGTTGCAGATCGACCAGCGCGAGGCATCTTTAGGGCTGGAAAAGTCCCAGCGTATTCCCGATCTCACCGTCAGCATCGGCAGCCAATACAGCGAAACCGAGCGCGAGCGGGTCAACGTGGTCGGGCTGTCGATGCCAATCCCGTTGTTCAACCGCAATCAGGGCAACGTGCTGGCGGCAGCGCGACGCAGCGATCAGGCACGGGATCTGCGCAACGCCACCGAGCTGCGTTTGCGCACGGAAATCCAGACCACTTTGGCGCAGTGGCAGACCGCCAACGGCGAAGTCCAGGCGTTCAATCAGACCATTCTGCCCGCCGCGCAAAGCGCTGTGGACAGCGCCACGCGCGGCTTCGAAATGGGCAAGTTCGGTTTCCTCGACGTGCTCGACGCCCAGCGCACCCTGATCAGCGCCCGCAGCCAGTACATCCAGGCCGTCAGCGAAGCAACGGACGCCCGTGTACGCATCGAACGCATTTTCGGCGACCTCGCCGTCATCCTCTGAATTTCATCTTTTTGATCACTGCGCGATGGCATGGCGCAGAGGAGTTTCCATGGAAAAAAAACTGATCGTGGTTGCTGCAGCGACGTTGGCGCTGGGCATTGGTATTGGCTCGATGTGGCCGGGTAATGCGTCCATCGACGCTCATGCCGATGAAGCTGCGGAACACGCCGATCACGCTGAAGAAGGCGCAGCAGCCGACGGTGAACATACAGAAGAAGGGCACTTGGAGCTGAGCGCCGAACAGATCACCGCGGCGGGCATTCAACTGGCTGAAGCGCGGGCGCAGAACATCAGCCTCGGCTTGCCGTTCCCCGGCGAAGTGCGCTTTGACGAAGACCGCACCGCGCACGTGGTGCCGCGCGTCCCCGGCGTGGTCGAGTCGGTGTCGGTCAATCTTGGGCAGTCGGTGAAGAAGGGCCAGTTGCTGGCGGTGATCGCCAGTCAGCAGATCTCCGATCAGCGCAGCGAACAGGCTGCCGCACAGCGTCGCCTGACCTTGGCGCGCACCACCTACGAACGCGAGAAGAAACTGTGGCAGGACAAAATCTCCGCCGAGCAGGATTTCCTTCAGGCACGCCAGGCACTGGAAGAGGCTGAAATCGCCCTGAATAATTCGCGACAGAAAATCAGCGTGCTCAGCGGCAGCATGGTTGCCACTGGCGGCAATCGTTATGAGTTGCGCGCACCGTTCGACGGCGTGGTGGTGGAAAAACACCTGACGCCGGGGGAGGTGGTCGACGAAACCAGCAACGCGTTCACGCTCTCGGATTTGTCCCGGGTGTGGGTGACATTCGGCGTTTCGCCCAAGGATCTGACCAAGGTGCAGGTGGGCAAACCGGTCACCGTCAGTGCCCCGGAACTCAATGCCGAAGTCGTCGGCACCGTGGCCTACGTCGGCAGTTTGCTCGGTGAACAGACCCGCACTGCAACGGTTCGCGTGACCCTGGAAAATCCGCAAGGCTCGTGGCGCCCCGGCCTGTTCGTTACCGCGCTGGTTGCTACCGACAGTCGCCAGGCCAAGGTCGTCGTACCTGAAATCGCGATCCAGACCGTCGAGGACAAACCCACGGTATTCGTGCGCACCGACGACGGCTTCAAGGCGCAACCCGTGGAGCTGGGCAGTCGCGCGGCCGGTTTGGTGGAAGTCACCCAAGGGCTGGAACCGGGCGTACAAGTCGCGAGTGCCGGCAGCTTCGTTCTCAAATCGGAATTGGGCAAAGCCTCGGCCGAGCACTCTCATTGAGAGGCACGCTGAAGGTTCCCACTGATCTGTCACCCTCGACCGGAAGGTTCTCATGTTCGAACGCCTGATCCAGTTTGCCATCGAGCAGCGCATCATCGTGCTGCTCGCCGTTCTCCTCATGGCCGGCCTCGGCATCGCCAGCTACCAAAAGCTGCCGATCGACGCCGTGCCGGACATCACTAACGTCCAGGTGCAAATCAACACCGGCGCGGCCGGGTTCTCGCCGCTGGAAACCGAGCAGCGCATCACCTTCCCGATTGAAACCGCGATGGCCGGCTTGCCGGCGCTTGAGCAGACCCGTTCGCTGTCGCGTTCGGGGCTGTCGCAGGTCACGGTGATCTTCAAGGACGGCACCGATCTGTTCTTCGCCCGGCAATTGGTCAACGAGCGTTTGCAGATCGCCAAGGAGCAATTGCCCGAGGGTGCGGAAGCGCTGATGGGGCCGATTTCCACGGGGCTGGGCGAGATTTTCCTGTGGACGGTGGAAGCGCAGGAAGGTGCGCTCAAGGACGATGGAACGGCCTACACGCCGACCGACCTGCGGGTGATTCAGGACTGGATCATCAAGCCGCAATTGCGCAACGTCCCCGGTGTGGCCGAGATCAACACCATCGGAGGATTCGCCAAGGAATACCAAATCGCCCCCGATCCGAAGCGGCTGGCGGCTTACAAATTGACCCTCACCGATTTGGTCACGGCGCTGGAGCGCAACAACGCCAACGTCGGGGCCGGTTACATCGAGCGCAGCGGCGAGCAGTTGCTGATTCGAGCACCAGGGCAAGTGGCAAGTACAGACGACATCGCCAATATCGTGATGGCCAACGTCGACGGTACGCCGATCCGGATCAAGAACGTCGCGACCGTAGACATCGGTCGCGAACTGCGTACCGGTGCCGCCACCGAAAACGGTCGCGAAGTGGTGCTTGGCACGGTGTTCATGCTGATCGGCGAGAACAGCCGAACCGTCTCCCAGGCAGTGGCTACCAGGCTTGAACAGATCAACCGTTCCCTGCCCAAAGGCGTGATCGCGGTTCCGGTGTATGACCGCACGCACCTGGTGGACAAGGCCATCGCCACGGTGAAGAAGAACCTGGTGGAAGGGGCGATTCTGGTCATTGCGATCCTGTTCCTGTTTCTGGGCAACATCCGCGCGGCGTTGATCACCGCGATGGTCATTCCGCTGTCGATGCTGTTTACCTTCACCGGCATGTTCACCAACAAGGTCAGCGCCAACCTGATGAGCCTCGGCGCTCTCGACTTCGGCATCATCGTCGACGGTGCGGTGGTGATCGTCGAAAACACCCTGCGACGGCTGGCCCATGCGCAGCAGCATCACGGGCGTTTGCTGAGCCGTTCCGAGCGTTTCCACGAAGTATTCGCGGCCGCCAAAGAAGCGCGGCGGCCGCTGATTTTCGGCCAGTTGATCATCATGGTCGTGTACCTGCCGATCTTCGCCTTGAGCGGAGTCGAAGGGAAAATGTTCCACCCGATGGCCTTCACTGTGGTCATCGCGCTGTTGGGCGCCATGCTGTTGTCGGTGACCTTCGTCCCCGCAGCCATTGCGCTGTTTGTCACCGGCAAAGTCAAAGAAGAGGAAGGCGTGGTCATGCGCGGTGCGCGGCGGGTATATGCACCGGCGCTGGCCTGGGTGATGAGCCATCGGGCGCTGGCCGTGGGCATGGCACTCGGGGTGATTGCGCTCAGTGGCGTGGTGACCAGTCGCATGGGCAGCGAGTTTGTGCCGAGCCTCAGTGAGGGCGATTTTGCCTTGCAAGCCTTGCGCGTGCCGGGCACCAGCCTCACGCAATCGGTGGATATGCAGCAGCGTCTGGAGACCTTGATCCTCAACAAGGTGCCAGAAGTCGAGCGTGTGTTCGCCCGTACCGGCACCGCCGAAATCGCCTCCGACCCGATGCCGCCGAACATCTCCGACAGCTACGTGATGCTCAAACCGAAGGAGCAGTGGCCGGATCCGGGCAAGTCCCGCGAGACCCTGATGGCCGAACTGCAACAAGCCGCCGCGATGCTGCCGGGCAGCAACTATGAACTGTCGCAGCCGATCCAGTTGCGCTTCAACGAACTGATCTCCGGCGTGCGCAGTGATGTGGCGGTAAAGGTGTTCGGGGATGACATGGACGTGCTCAACGCCACGGCGACGAAGATCGCCGCCGCCATGCAGAAGGTCAACGGCGCGTCCGAGGTCAAAGTCGAACAAACCACTGGCTTGCCGGTGCTGACCATCAACATCGATCGCGACAAGGCTGCGCGTTACGGGCTCAACGTCGGTGATGTGCAGGACACCATTGCCGTGGCGGTGGGCGGGCGTCAGGCCGGGACATTGTATGAGGGCGATCGGCGTTTCGACATGGTGGTGCGTCTGTCCGATGCCATGCGCAAGGACATCGAAGGCTTGTCGGCGCTGTTGATTCCGGTGCCGGCGCCCCTGAATGACGCTGCCGATCAGATTGGCTTCATTGCCCTCAAGGAGGTCGCCAGCCTTGATCTGGTGCTCGGGCCGAATCAGGTCAGCCGCGAAAACGGCAAACGGCTGGTGATCGTCAGCGCCAACGTGCGTGGGCGGGATATTGGCTCTTTCGTTAAAGAGGCCGGTAAGGTGATCGAGCGCGATGTTCAGGTTCCGGCGGGTTACTGGACCAACTGGGGCGGGCAGTTCGAGCAATTGCAGTCGGCGGCCAAACGCTTGCAGATTGTGGTGCCGGTGGCTTTGTTGCTGGTGTTCGGGCTGCTGTTCATGATGTTCAACAACCTTAAGGACGGCTTGCTGGTATTCACCGGGATTCCGTTTGCGTTGACTGGCGGCGTCATGGCGTTGTGGTTGCGGGATATTCCGCTGTCGATTTCGGCGGGCGTCGGTTTCATTGCGCTGTCGGGGGTAGCGGTGCTCAACGGGTTGGTGATGATCGCGTTCATCCGCAATTTGCGGGAGGAGGGGCGTTCACTCAGTGATGCGATCAACGAAGGCGCGCTAACGCGATTGCGCCCGGTGTTGATGACGGCGCTTGTGGCGTCCCTGGGCTTCATTCCCATGGCTTTGGCGACCGGCACGGGGGCGGAAGTGCAGCGGCCGTTGGCGACGGTGGTGATTGGCGGGATTCTGTCCTCGACAATTCTGACGCTGCTGATATTGCCTGCGCTGTATCAGCTGGCGCATCGCCGTGAAGAGGACGTAATACCCGCTACATAGTTCTCCAACAGGTTTTGTGCCACATAACGGATATGTAATTTCCCCGCCACCGTGGCGATAGGTTCGGATTGTTAACCTGATTCCGTTAGTTAATCAAACGAGGAATCAACAATGAAATTTGCACAATTGAGCATGTTTACAGCGGCGTTGCTGATGTCATCTCTGACCATGGCAGAAGGCGGCGGCGACAGAACCTTCAAAAAAATGATGGCGTCCAATGACCGCTCGGTGGAGCTGTTTGTCGCTAAAGAGCAGGCGCGTGATCCCGTCGTCGTGAATGAAAAAAAGGACGACAAGACCCAAGACTTGTAAGCGTGCCGCACTTGAACAAGCCCGTCATCGAGTGCCGATGACGGGCTTTTTTATGAGTCTGTTTTGAGGGTAAAAGCTATGAAGTTGATCAAGCCGATTGTGTTCTCCGCAGTCATGACTATGTCCCTGAACGTGTTTGCTGAAGGTGGCGGTGACAGGACATTCGAGAAAATGCTCAGTGCCAACACCACAGCCATGGAGCAATACGCCGCCGACCGGGGCAAGCGCGCGCCAGTGGTTAAAGACTATGAATACGGGATGAAACTTGATGTGGTGAAGGTGGTGAGCGTTGTGCGGCCGGCGGCGGCATGTGCTGTGGTTCCCACCGCCATGACTTATGAGGATTCACAGGGGGAACTGAATACGATCAAGTACAGCGTGGCGGGGGATTGCCGTCAGCGCGGTGGTTGAGAAATGTGACAGTCGAATCGCCCGGTTCATGTTGAATGAGTCGGGTTTTTTATTGGGGTGGTTTGGCGGGGTCATAAAAAAGGCGCCCCGAAGGACGCCAAAGGATTCACCTCTTACCAAAGGAGCAAGGAGCTTCTAAAGGTGAATGGGTATGAAGGGTTAACTCAGAGAATGGCCAACGGGTATTCGACAATCACTCGCACTTCATCCAGGTCCGACTCGAACGCTGTGGCGCGGGTATTGGCCTGACGCAGGCGCAATGACAGATCTTTCAGTGAACCGGTCTGGACCACGTATTTGACTTCGATGTCGCGCTCCCAGCGTTTCTGGTCGGTCAGCGGATTGCCGTCGGCATCGCGGCGCATGTACACGGCGTTGGCGTTGGAATAGTCGGCGTCGGTGCCACGGGCGTAACGGGTCATGAACGACAACCCCGGTACCCCGTAGCTGCTCATGTCGAGGTCATACCGCACCATCCAGGAACGCTCCTTGGGTGAGTTGAAGTCGCTGTACTGGATGGAGTTATCGAGGAAGATCGAGTCGGACTGACGCAGATAATCGAAGTCGTCATTGCCGTTGTTGCGCTGGTGCGAGAGGGCCACGGAGTGCGCGCCGAGTTTCACCCCGACGCGGCCGCTCCAGATGTTGTTGTCGAACTCGCCGAGCAGTTGTTTGCCTTCGTCGACAGCCTTGTAGTAGTTCAGGCCCCCAAACAATGACAGGTCATCCGACAGTGGGTACGTCCACGCAGTACCGACGTAATACTGATTCCAGGCATCCTTGAGGCGGCTGGAATACAGGCTGAAGCTGAGGTTCTTGTTCAGCAAATAGTCACCGCCGCCGTAAGCGATCCACGGCGAATTGACCGGGCCGGCGTAAAAGGTGGCAAAGTTCTCGTGCATGTCGCTGGACACCGGTTGGCTCATGGCGTGCAAGCGACCGCCCTGTACTGACAAGCCTTCGATGCTGGTGTTGGTCGCGGTCACGCCACGAAAGCTTTCCGGTAGCAATCGCGAGTCGCCCGCTGCAACCACCGGATTGGCCGGGAACACATCGCCGACCTTGATCACCGTATCGAACGCCCGCACTTTCGCAGCGCCCCCGACCTTGGTGTATTCGTCCCGCGCCTGGCCGTCACTGTTGACCGGCAGTACGTCGAACGAACTGCGACCTCCGTTGCGGCCGTCACCGGTATCAAGCTTCAACCCGATCATCGCAAACGCATCGACACCCACCCCGACTGTGCCTTGCGTAAACCCGGATTCAAACTTGCTGATGATGGCGTGGGCCCAGGCTTCGGAATAACCGTTGCCGGTGGGACTGGACTGGCCGCCACGGTGATCACGATTGAAGTAGTAGTTGCGGTTGAGCAGCGTCAGGCTGCTGCCCTCGATAAACCCCTCGGCCTTATCCTCCGCAAACACCAGGGTCGGCCCCGAACCGACCACCACGGCTAAAGCCGCCATAGACATTTTTGTATTGTTAACCATCAAGCACTCCTTGGGATCGGCAGAACTGGAACGTTCTTCGGCGTGGGTTTTATTGTTCGGCGGGAGGGCAGGGCCCACCCGCGTGGTCGCCGGGTGACATCGTTGCAATCTGCGGATAACGCCAAGGTGATGGGGTTATTACAATTTCGTCATGTGCGTGGGTACAGTGCGCGGTGACTCAAGTCAGCGCCGCGAGCTGTTCGATGGTCTGCGGAAAACGTTCAACCAGACGGATCAGTGTCGTGGCTTGGGCATTGGGTATTGCCCGTCCCTGTTCCCAGTTCTCGAGGGTTCGGGTGTTGGTGCGCAAATACATGGCGAACACAGACCGGGAGAGGTTGAGCTGTTGGCGGATGGCTACCACTTCCTCGGCAGTGATGGGCACCAGTTTTGGCAACTGAACCTTGTGGGTTCGCAAAGTGATTTTGCCTTGGCGCTCATCCGCCAAAGCTTCGAGGCCATCCATCAGTTCGGAAAAAATGTCACGTTTCATAGTGGGATCTCGTGTTGATTTCTCTTTCCAGCGCTTGCCTGAAAATTTTTTTCTGGGAGGGCGACAGGTCGTCTTGCTCGTTTTTGTTGTACACGGTGAACAGCCAGAATTGATCGAAGCCTGACCACCAGTAATAAATCACCCGTAATCCGCTGCGCTTGCCCTTGCCTCGTCGTTGATCGCAGAAGCGGATTTTGCGCAGCCCACCAGTGTTCTCAATGAGATCGCCCGCTTCCGGATTCCTCAGCAACTCCAGTTGAAAGCTGCGAAACAGATCGTCATCCAGGTAATCGTCTCGATGTTTCTGAAACATAGGTAATTCGATAAAAAGAGCATCCATGTTCTGTACGCTACCTACGTATAGTGTTGTCCCGATAATCGAATTGGTCAAGGCATCGAAGCCGTCCTTTTCGTTCCCGTTTTCAACGGTAGACCCCGGTTGTAAAAACACCTGTAGGACAAGTCGACCCGTGCGGTGAGAGCATTCGACAAAGAAGAGGGAATACTTGGCAGTGGGACTGACCTGGAAGACCTGCATAAATCGATGCTTGAAAATCACGATCCCACAAACGCAAAAACGGCACCCGAAGGTGCCGTTTTTGTTTGTAGCCAGATATCGCCGGGCGATCAGCCCGCCAGACCTGCCTGCTGAACCAGCGTCAGCAGTGGTTGTGGGTAGACGCCGAGGAAGAATGCCACCAGCGCGATGGCCAGCAGCATCACGCCGCCTGCACGTTGTTCCCAGTGCAGCTGCGCATCGTGGCGACGCAGGTTCGGCTCGATCAGGTACAGGGTGACCATCACGCGCAGGTAGTAGAAAACGCCGATGGCGCTGCCCAGTACCAAGGAACCGACCAGCCACCATTGGTGCGATTCGACACCGGTGGCGATGATGTAGAACTTGCCGATGAAGCCCGCGGTCAGCGGGATGCCGGCCAGGGACAGCATCATCACAGTCAGTACGGCGGTCAGGTACGGACGGCGCCAGAACAGGCCGCGGTATTCGTACAGGGCGTCCGCGTCACGGCCGTTGTACGGCGAGGACATCAGCGTGATCACGCCGAAGGCGCCGAGGCTGGTGATGACGTAGGTGACCAGGTACACGCCGATGGCTTCCACGGCCAGACCCTTGCTCGCCACCAGGGCGATCAGCAGGTAACCGAAGTGAGCGATGGACGAGTAACCCAGCAGACGCTTGAGGTTGCTCTGGGTCAGGGCCAGCAGGTTACCGAACAGGATCGACGCGATGGCGATGATGGTCAGCACGTCGCTGAGTACACCGCTGCTCGCCGCCGGCGAGATCTGGAACAGACGCACCATCACTGCAAACACGGCGACTTTCGAAGCGGTGGCGAGGAACGCGGCCACCGGGGCCGGAGCACCTTCGTAAACGTCCGGGGTCCAGAGGTGGAACGGGACCAGCGACAGCTTGAACGCCAGACCGATCAGCATCATGCCCAGGCCCAGTTGCGCCAGCGAGCTTGGCAGACCCGTAGCCGCCAACGCCTGGCCGATACCGACGAAGCTCAGGCTGCCGGAGTCGGCATACAGCAGGGCCATACCGAACAACAGGAACGCAGAACCGGCGGCCGACAGCACCATGTACTTGATACCGGCTTCCAGCGAGCGCTTGTTGAAGAAGGCGTAAGCCACCAGACCGTAGACCGGTACCGAGAGCAGTTCCAGACCGATGAACAACCCGGCCAGGTGCTGCGCGCTGACCAGTACCAGGCCACCGGCGGCGGCCATCAGGATCAGCAGGTAAAGTTCTTCACGGTTGCCCGGGTAGCCCGAACCGCCATCGCCGAGGTAGGCGTGGGCGAGGGTCACACAGGCGAGGGTGGCGACCAGGATCAGCGCCATGTACAGGCAAGCGAAGGTGTCGATCTGCAGCAACGGGGTCACGGCCAGAGGCGCGACCTTCAGGGCTGGCAGGATCGACAGCAACGCCAGGTTCAGACCCGCCACGGAAATCAGGAAGGTCTGCGAGTGGTTGCGGCGCCAGGCAATCGCCAGCATCACCACGATGATCGTGGCGCTGGTGATCAACAACGGCGCAAGCGCGATAAAGTGTTGAGTCGTGAATTCCATAGCGCTCTTACCGGGCCGAAGCGAGTTGAGTGAAGGCGGTGCCGAGCCACTGCTGCACGCCATGCATCGTCGCGGCAGAGGTGTCGAGGAACGGTTGCGGGTACACGCCGATGTAAATCAGCAGCGCCGCCAGACCGACCACCATGATCAGTTCGCGACCGTCCATGCCATGCAACACCGCGTCCGATTTGGACGGGCCGAAGTAGGCACGGTGGATCATGATCAGCGAGTAGACCGAACCGAACACCAGACCGGACGTCGCGATGATCGTGATCCATGGGGCGGCAGGGAACGTGCCGATCAGGATCAGGAACTCACCGACGAAGTTACCCGTACCCGGCAAGCCCAGGGACGCGGCGGCAAAGAACAGGCTGATGGCCGGCAGGTAAGCGATCTTCGACCACAGGCCACCCATTTCACGCATGTCGCGGGTGTGGGTGCGCTCGTACAGCTGACCGCTGAGGATAAAGAGTGCCGCGGCCGACAGACCGTGCGCCAGCATCTGCATTACCGCGCCCTGCAGCGCCAGTTGGCTGCCGGAGTAGATGCCGATCAACACGAAGCCCATGTGGGAAACGGAGGAGTAGGCGATCAGGCGCTTGATGTCGGTTTGGGCAAAGGCCAGGAACGCACCGTAGAAGATCCCGATCAGACCCAGGGTCATGGCGAACGGCGCGAACTCGGCCGAGGCATTCGGGAACAGCGGCAGGGCGAAACGCAGCAGACCGTAAGCAGCAGTCTTCAACAAGATACCGGCCAGGTCGACCGAACCCGCTGTTGGCGCCTGGGCGTGAGCATCAGGCAACCAGGAGTGGAACGGCACGACCGGCAGCTTCACCGCGAAAGCGATGAAGAAGCCGAGCATCAGGATGTACTCGGTAGTGAGCGACATCTTGGTTTTCAACAGGTCGGCGTAGTTGAACGTGATCACGCCGGTGCTGTTGAAGTTGACCAGTACCAGACCCAGGATCGCCACCAGCATGATCAGGCCGGACGCCTGAGTGAAGATGAAGAACTTGGTCGCCGCGTAGATCCGGGTTTTCTTGCCGTCCGAAGAACTGTGACCCCAGAGCGCGATGAGGAAGTACATCGGCACCAGCATCATTTCCCAGAAGAAGAAGAACATGAACAGGTCGAGGGCGAGGAACACGCCGACGACACCGCCCAGGATCCACATCAGGTTCAAGTGGAAGAAGCCAACGTGACGCTGGATCTCTTTCCACGAGCAGAGTACCGAGAGGATACCCAGCAGACCGGTCAGCAGGATCATCAACAGCGACAGGCCGTCGAGGGCCAGGTGCACGCTGATGCCGAAGCGCTCGATCCAGATGTGCTTGAACTCAAGCGCCCAGGTCGGATCGGCGCCAGGCGCCGGAGCAAATGAATAATTACCGTGGGCCCACAGCCAGAGGCCGAGCGCGAGTTCCAGGGTCATGGTCAACAGCGCAATCCAGCGGGGGAGGGTAGCGCCGAAGCGCTCACCCATCCAGCACAGCAGGCCGCCGATGAAGGGGATCAGGATTAGCCAAGGCAGAATCATGACGGGCTCAATTCCTTTCGCAAGTTCGCAAGGTTCATATTCAGACCGCTACCAGCACGATGGCGCCGATGACCAGCACGGAGCCGGCTGCCATCGATGCCGCGTACCAACGCAGTTGACCGGTTTCGGTACGGCTCAGGGCGGTGTGGCCGCCTTTGGCCATACGCGGGATCAGACCGATGGTCTGGTCGAGCGGGTCTTGGCGCAGTACGTGGCAGATCGCAAGGTATGGCTTGACGAACAGTTTGTCGTAGATCCAGTCGAAGCCCCAGGCAGCGAACCACCAGGCCGAAAGGAAGCGGCCGATGCCGCTGTTGGCGATTGCAGTGACGAAACGACGCTTGCCGAGGAACAGCAGCGCGGCCAGCAGGATACCGGCCAGGGCGATGGCGCCCGAAGCGATTTCCAGACTGTGCTTGGCTTCGCCGCCGGCATGGCCGACGCTTTGTGGCAGCACACCGTGCAGCGGCGGAACGATCATTGCGCCGACGAAGGTCGACAGGACGATCAGCACCGACAGTGGCAGCCAGTGAGCGATGCCGTGACCGGCGTGTGCTTCGGTCTTCGCTTCACCGTGGAACGCGATGAAGATCAGGCGGAAGGTGTACAGCGAAGTCATGAACGCGCCGACCAGACCTGCGTAAAGCAGACCGTGGTTGCCGCTGGCAAACGCTTCCCAGAGGATTTCGTCCTTGGAGTAGAAGCCTGCGGTCACCAGAGGCAGGGCAGACAACGCCGCGCCGCCGACGATGAAGCTGGCGTAGGCCAGTGGCAGTTTCTTCCACAGGCCGCCCATCTTGAAGATGTTCTGCTCGTGGTGGCAGGCAACGATCACCGCACCGGACGCGAGGAACAGCAGCGCCTTGAAGAAGGCGTGGGTCATCAGGTGGAAGATCGCGCCATCCCATGCGCCAACGCCCAGCGCCAGGAACATGTAGCCGATCTGGCTCATGGTCGAGTAGGCGAGGATACGTTTGATGTCGGTCTGCACCAGGGCGGCAAAACCGGCCAGCACCAGGGTCACACCACCAACAACGCCAACGAGGTGAAGGATGTCCGGCGCCAACGCAAACAGGCCGTGGGTACGGGCGATCAGGTAGACACCGGCGGTTACCATCGTTGCGGCGTGGATCAGTGCCGAAACCGGAGTAGGACCGGCCATCGCATCCGCCAGCCAGGTTTGCAGCGGCAGTTGCGCGGATTTACCGACAGCGCCGCCCAGCAGCATCAGGGTGGCCATGACCATCCAGAAGTCGCCGGCCTGGAATTTCTGCGGTGCCAGCACCAGCAGTTCCTGGATATTCAGCGTGCCCAGTTGTGCGAACAGGATGAACAGGCCGATGGCCATGAACACGTCGCCGATGCGGGTGACGATAAAGGCTTTCAGTGCGGCGTTACCGTTGTTGCGGTTGCTGTAGTAGAAACCGATCAACAGGTACGAGCACAGGCCCACGCCTTCCCAGCCGAAGTACAGGAACAACAGGTTATCGCCCAGGACCAGGAACAGCATGCTGGCGATAAACAGGTTGGTGTAGGCGAAGAAGCGCGAGTAACCGGCTTCACCGCGCATGTACCAGGACGCGAACAGGTGGATCAGGAAGCCGACGCCGACCACGACACCGAGCATGGTCAGGGACAGACCATCCAGGTACAGCGCAAAGTTCGGCGTGAAGCCTTCCACCGCCATCCACTGCCACAACACCATGGTGTAGTGACCGCCTTCTGGTGGCGCGACGTTGAATTGCCAGATCACATAAGCCGTGACGATGGCAGACAGGCCGATGGAACCGACGCCAATCAGCGCCGACAGGTTTTCCGAAAGGCGGCCGCGTGAGAACGACAGCAGCAGGAAACCTATGAGAGGGAATACGAAAGTCAGATAGAGAAGATTCATCCGCGCATCTCGCTGGCAGCGTCGATATCGAGAGTGTGGAAGCGGCGATACAGCTGCAACAGAATCGCCAGGCCAATACTGGCCTCGGCGGCTGCCAGGCTGATCACCAGGATGAACATGATCTGTCCATCCGGCTGACCCCAGCGGCTACCGGCGACGATGAAGGCCAAAGCGGAGGCATTCATCATGATCTCCAGGCTCATCAGCACGAAGAGAATGTTGCGGCGGACCATCAGGCCGACCAGACCGAGGCAGAACAGGATGCCGGCGACCGCCAGACCATGCTCCAGAGGGATAGCAGGCATCGTCATTGCTCCTTGGCTTCGTTGCGGCCCAGGTGGAACGCCGTGACAGCTGCGGCAAGCAGCAGCATCGAGGCGAGTTCGACCACCAGCAGATAAGGACCGAACAGGCTGATGCCCACGGCCTTGGCGTCTACGGTGGTGTGGCCGATGGCCTGACCGCTGGCGTCGCTGAACAGCACGTACAGCAGTTCAACCAGCAGCAGGGCGCCGAGGGCGACCGGGCCGAGCCAGATGCCGGGCTTGAGCCAGACGCGCTCTTGCTGAACCGAGGCCGGGCCCAGGTTCAGCATCATCACCACGAACACGAACAGCACCATGATGGCGCCAGCGTAGGCGATCACTTCCAGAACACCGGCAAACGGTGCGCCGAGGGCGAAGAACGTCATGGCCACGGCGATCAGCGAAATGATCAGGTAGAGCAGGGCGTGCACGGGGTTGGTGTTGGTGATCACGCGAAGCGTGGACACCACAGCGATACCCGATGCGAAATAGAAAGCGAATTCCATCTTTCTTCCTTAAGGCAGCAAGCTCTTCACGTTGATCGGCTGGGCTTCATTCTGCGCGGAGCCTTTCGGCTTCCCGGCAATCGCCATACCTGCAACACGATAGAAGTTGTAATCAGGGTTTTTGCCGGGGCCGGAGATCAGCAGATCTTCTTTCTCGTAAACCAGGTCCTGACGTTTGAACTCGGCCATCTCGAAATCCGGTGTCAGCTGGATCGCGGTGGTCGGGCAGGCTTCCTCGCAGAGGCCGCAGAAAATGCAGCGCGAGAAGTTGATGCGGAAGAAGTCCGGGTACCAGCGACCGTCTTCGGTTTCGGCTTTCTGCAGCGAGATGCAACCGACCGGGCACGCCACGGCGCACAGGTTGCAGGCTACACAACGCTCTTCGCCATCAGGGTCGCGGGTCAGGACGATACGCCCACGAAAGCGCGGCGGCAGGTACACGGCTTCTTCCGGGTACTGCAGCGTGTCGCGCTTGCGGAAGGCATGGCCGAAGATCATCACCAGGCTGCGAAGCTGGGTGAAGAAGCCATGCACGATGTCAAAAATGTACTTCATGATTCTCTATCCTCACTGAGCCGCGACGGCGGGCGTGTTGAGCAACACGATCGCAGCGGTCACCAGCATGTTGATGAGGGTCAGCGGCAGGCAGAACTTCCAGCTGAAATCCATCACTTGGTCATACCGTGGGCGCGGGATCGAGGCGCGCAGCAGGATGAAGAACATGATGAAGAACGCGGTTTTCAGTGCGAACCAGATGAACGGGATCTGCGGCAGAATGCCGAACGGACCGTGCCAGCCACCGAAGAACAAGGTCACCAGCAACGCCGAAATCAACACGATGCCGATGTACTCGCCGACGAAGAACATGCCCCATTTCATGCCGGCGTATTCAATGTGGTAACCGTCGGCCAGTTCCTGCTCCGCTTCCGGCTGGTCGAACGGGTGACGGTGAGTCACGGCGACGCCGGCAATGAAGAAGGTCAGGAAACCGAAGATCTGCGGAATCACGAACCACAGGTTCTGCGCCTGGTATTCAACGATGTCGCGCATGTTGAACGAGCCAACCTGGATCACGATGCCCATCAGCGACAGGCCCATGAACACTTCGTACGACACGGTTTGTGCCGAGGCCCGCAAGCTGCCCAACAGGGCAAACTTGTTGTTACTCGACCAGCCGGCGAACAGCACCGCGTAGACCGACAGACCGGCCATGGCGAAGAAGAACAGGATGCCGATGTTGATGTCCGCCACACCCCAGGTCGGGGTGATCGGGATGATCGCGAAGGCAATCAGCAAGGCGCTCATGGCCACGACCGGTGCCAAAGTGAAGATCACTTTATCGGCAAACGGCGGGGTCCAGTCTTCCTTGAAGAACATCTTGATCATGTCGGCCGCGATCTGGAACGCGCCGAACGGGCCGACGCGGTTCGGACCGTAACGGTCCTGCCAGAGGGCGAGCAGACGACGCTCGACCCAGCTCAGCAGCGCGCCGCACACCACCACGGCGAGCAGAATCACGATGGCCTTGAGGACCGCGATGATCACGTCAATCACTTCAGGCGTGAACCAGGTCATTGAGCTGCCTCCTGCAGACCGTCAACGGATTTGCCAAAGATCGCTGGCGGAATGCCAGCAATACCGGCCGGCAAGGCGACCAGGCCGGCACCCAGCTCTTCGTTGATGCGCAGTGGCAGACGCAAGGTCTGGCCAGCGACGTTCAAGCTGAGCATGGCGCCGTCATTGACACCCAGGCGATCGGCTTCGGATTTGGCCAAAGCGACGTAAGCGGCCGGAATGCGTTCCTGAACCGGCGCGGCTTTGGAAGAGTTCTCTTCGCTGCCGAACAGGTGGAAGAACGGCACAACCTGCCAGGTGCCTTGAGCCGGGTTGAACGCGCGCGGAACACTGGCGAACCAGTTCAGCGAGTCACCGGTGCTTTCGATCAGGCGGGTGCCCGGGTCGCCAGCACGGATGTGACCACCGACTTCGTCCTGGAACTTGTTCCAGGCTTGCGGCGAGTTCCAGCCCGGAGACCAGGCGAATGGCACTTGCTGACGCGGTTCGACCGAGCCCGAGTAACCTTCCATGGAGAACGAGAACGCGGTGTCGTTATCCTGGGAAGTACGCGGTTCGTGCACGCTGATGTCGGCGCGCATGGCGGTACGACCGGAGTAACGCAGCGGTTCGCGCGCCAGTTTCAGGCCTTTGATGCGGAACGCGGCGGACGGCGCAGCGTCGACGATACGCGCCAGTTGTGGCGTGCTCGCGGCGCAGGCAGCAGTGACGTGGTCCAGTTGGGTCCAGTCGATCGGCTGGTTCAGCAGGGTGGCGCGCAGGGCATGCAGCCAGCGCCAGCCTTCGTGAACCAGGATGCTCGCGTCGAGGTAAGTCGGGTCGAAGACCTGGAAGAAGCGCTGGGCGCGGCCTTCCTGGCTGACCAAAGTACCGTCGCCTTCAGCGAAGCTGGCGGCTGGCAGAACCAGGTGCGCGCGATCGCTGGTGGCGGTCTTCTGATGGTCCGCCACGATCACCACTTTCGCGGCGTTCAGGGCAGCATCAACACGGGCTTTGTCGGTGCGGGTGTACAGATCGTTTTCCAGCACGACGATGGCGTCGGCTTTGCCGTCGATCACCGCTTGCAGCGCGGCGTCGACCGAGTCACCACCGAGCATGGCCAGGCCGAGGCTGTTGGCCTCTGGCACGATCAGGCTGATGGAACCGTTCTTCTCGCGCAGCTTCAAGGCTTTGGCGATGTTGGCGGCAGCTTCGATCAAGGCTTTGGAGCCCAGGGAAGTACCGGCAATGATCAGCGGACGCTTGGCCGCGAGCAGGGCGTCGGCAATGCGCTTGGCCAGTTCAACGGCTTCAGCGTCCAGGCCTTCAACGGCAGGCGCGCTGGCGTCGAGGGCGTGAGCCACGGCGAAACCGATGCGCGCCAGATCATCTGGAGCCGCGTGAACGCATTCTTCAGCGATGTCGTCGAGCTTGGTTTCAGCCAGGCTGGCGATAAACAGCGGGTTCAGCGCGTTTTGACCGATGTTCTTCACCGCAGCATCGAGCCAAGGCTGAACGCGCATGGCGTCGGCCATGTCTTCGGCTTTGCCTTTGACCGATTGACGCAGGGACAGCGCCACACGGGCAGCGGTCTGGGTCAGGTCTTCACCGAGAACGAAGATCGCATCGTGATCCTCGATGTCGCGCATGTTCGGGATCGGCAGCGGGCTGTCTTTCAGCACCTGCATGACCAGACGAATGCGTTCCAGCTCGGCGGCTTCGATACCGGAGTAGAAGTGCTCGGCGCCGACCAGTTCGCGCAACGCGTAGTTGCTTTCAAGGCTGGCACGGGGCGAACCGATACCGACGATGTTGCGACCGCGCAACAGGTCAGCGGCTTTGTCCAGCGCTTCGTCGAGGGTCAGCTTGGCGCCGTTGGCCAGCTTTGGCTGACGCGGGCGGTCTTCGCGGTTGACGTAGCCGTAGCCGAAACGGCCACGGTCGCACAGGAAGTACTGGTTTACCGAACCGTTGAAACGGTTTTCGATACGACGCAGTTCACCGTAGCGTTCGCCCGGGGAGATGTTGCAACCGCTGGAGCAGCCATGGCAGATGCTCGGCGAGAACTGCATGTCCCACTTGCGGTTGTAGCGCTCGGAGTGAGTCTTGTCGGTGAACACACCGGTCGGGCAGACCTCGGTGAGGTTGCCGGAGAACTCGCTTTCCAGGGTGCCGTCTTCAACGCGACCGAAGTACACGTTGTCGTGGGCGCCGAACACACCGAGGTCGGTGCCGCCGGCGTAGTCCTTATAGAAGCGCACGCAGCGGTAGCAAGCGATGCAGCGGTTCATTTCGTGGGAAATGAACGGGCCCAGTTGCTGGTTCTGGTGGGTACGCTTGGTGAAGCGGTAACGGCGCTCGTTGTGGCCGGTCATCACGGTCATGTCTTGCAGGTGGCAGTGACCGCCTTCTTCACAGACCGGGCAGTCGTGAGGGTGGTTGGTCATCAGCCATTCGACGACGCTGGCGCGAAACACTTTCGCTTCTTCGTCGTCGATGGAGATCCAGCTGCCGTCGGTGGCAGGCGTCATGCAAGACATGACGATCCGACCACGCTTGTCGTTTTCGTCGGTGTACTGCTTTACCGCGCACTGGCGGCAAGCGCCAACGCTGCCTAGGGCTGGGTGCCAGCAGAAATAAGGGATATCGAGGCCTAGCGACAGACATGCCTGTAACAGGTTGTCTGCCCCATCGACTTCGAGCTCTTTGCCGTCTACGTGGATAGTGGCCATGGTTCAAAGTTCTTCGTTGGCCCGGTGTCAGCGGGCGTGGCTAATGGAATCTTGTTATTCGTCCGAATCCAAACAGCCCATAAAAGGCGTCATCGAACGAGAAGGCGAAGGGCACGGACCCTTCGCCTTTTTAAGCGTTTACGCGCCGACTACGATCGGCCTTGCCAGAGGCGGGACGACGGCGCTGGTAGGCGCGATGCCGGCTTCGAACTCATGGCGGAAGTATTTGATTGCGCTGCCCAACGGCTCCACGGCGCCCGGTGCGTGAGCACAGAAGGTCTTGCCTGGGCCGAGGAAACCGACCAGACCCAGCAGGGTCTCGATATCGCCGGCTTGCCCTTCACCGTTCTCGATCGCACGCAGCAGCTTGACGCTCCACGGCAAACCATCACGGCACGGGGTGCAGAAACCGCACGACTCACGGGAGAAGAACTCTTCCATGTTGCGCAGCAGGGAAACCATGTTGACGCTGTCGTCCACCGCCATGGCCAGGCCGGTACCCATACGGGTGCCCACTTTGGCGATGCCGCCGGCGTACATTTGTGCGTCCAGGTGCTCCGGCAACAGGAAACCGGTACCGGCGCCGCCTGGCTGCCAGCACTTGAGCTTGTAGCCGTCGCGCATGCCGCCGGCGTAGTCTTCGAACAACTCGCGACCGGTGACGCCGAACGGCAATTCCCACAGGCCCGGGTTCTTGACCTTGCCGGAGAAGCCCATGAGCTTGGTGCCCATGTCTTCACTGCCTTCGCGGGCCAACGATTTGTACCAGTCCACGCCGTCGGCAATGATCGCCGGCACGTTGCACAGGGTTTCAACGTTGTTCACGCAAGTCGGCTTGCCCCACACGCCAACGGCGGCAGGGAAGGGCGGCTTGGAGCGCGGGTTGGCGCGGCGGCCTTCGAGGGAGTTGATCAGTGCGGTTTCTTCACCGCAGATGTAACGCCCGGCGCCGGTGTGGACGAACAGTTCGAAATCGAAGCCGCTGCCCAGGATGTTTTTACCCAGCAGGCCAGCTGCCTTGGCTTCTTCCACGGCACGGTTGAGGTGCTTGGCGGCGGTGGTGTATTCGCCACGCAGGAAGATGTAGCCACGGTAGGTTTTCAGCGCGCGAGCACTGATCAGCATGCCTTCGATCAGCAGATGGGGCAGTTGCTCCATCAGCATGCGGTCTTTCCAGGTGTTCGGTTCCATCTCGTCCGCGTTGCACAGCAAGTAGCGGATGTTGATGGATTCGTCTTTGGGCATCAGGCCCCACTTAACGCCCGTGGGGAAACCTGCACCGCCGCGACCTTTGAGGCCGGAGTCTTTCACGGTCTGGACGATATCGTCCTGGGCCATGTCAGCGAAGGCTTTACGAGCAGCGGCGTAACCGTTCTTGGCCTGGTACTCGTCGAGCCACACGGCTTCGCCGTCGTCCCGCAAACGCCAGGTCAGCGGGTGAGTCTCGGCTGACCGCTTGATGCGGTTGGCAGGACCGAAGGAAGTCAGGGTCATACGTAGCCCTCGAGCAATTTGGCAACGCCGGCAGGCTGCACATCACCGAAAGTGTCGTCGTCGATCATCAACGCCGGCGCCTTGTCACAGTTGCCGAGGCAGCAGACCGGCAGCAGGGTGAAACGACCGTCGGCGGTGGTCTGACCCAGGCCGATGCCCAGATTGCTCTGGATTTCGCTGACCACAGACTCATGGCCGCCGATGTAGCAGACCATGCTGTCGCAGACGCGAATGATGTGGCGACCGACTGGCTGACGGAAGATCTGGCTATAGAACGTCGCCACCCCTTCAACGTCGCTCGCCGGGATGCCGAGGATCTCGCCGATGGCGTAGAGCGCGCCGTCAGGCACCCAGCCACGTTCCTTCTGGACGATCTTCAGGGCTTCGATCGACGCCGCGCGCGGGTCTTCGTAGTGATGCAGCTCGTGCTCGATGGCCGAGCGCTCGGTTTCACTCAGGGTGAAACGGTCTGTCTGGATAAGCGTGCTGTTCATGCTTAGCGGTCCACGTCGGCCATAACGAAATCGATACTACCCAGGTACGCGATCAAGTCCGCGACCATGCTGCCTTTGATCACCGAGGGGATCTGCTGCAGGTGCGGGAAGCTTGGGGTGCGAATCCGGGTGCGGTAGCTCATGGTGCCGCCATCGCTCGTCAGGTAATAACTGTTGATGCCCTTGGTCGCTTCGATCATCTGGAAGGATTCGTTGGCCGGCATGACCGGGCCCCACGAAACTTGCAGGAAGTGCGTGATCAGGGTCTCGATGTGCTGCAGCGTGCGCTCTTTGGGCGGCGGCGTGGTCAGCGGGTGATCCGCCTTGTACGGGCCTTCCGGCATGTTGCGCATGCACTGCTCGATGATCTTCAGGCTCTGGCGCATTTCTTCGACGCGCACGATGCAACGGTCGTAGGCATCGCCATTGGCCGCCAGCGGGACTTCGAATTCGAAGTTCTCGTAGCCGGAGTACGGACGAGCCTTGCGCAGGTCGAAATCGCAACCGGTCGAACGCAGGCCGGAACCGGTGACGCCCCATTCCAGGGCTTCCTTGGTGTTGTAGGCGGCGACGCCGATGGTCCGGCCACGCAGGATGCTGTTGTCCAGTGCGGCCTTCTGGTATTCGTCCAGACGCTTTGGCATCCACTCGACGAAGTCTTTGACCAGTTTTTCCCAGCCGCGCGGCAGGTCGTGAGCGACGCCACCGATGCGGTACCAAGCCGGGTGCAGACGGAAACCGGTAATGGCTTCGATCACCGTGTACGCCTTTTGACGGTCGGTGAACGTGAAGAACACCGGCGTCATGGCGCCAACGTCCTGGATGTAAGTCCCCAGGAACAGCAGGTGGCTGGTGATCCGGAAGAACTCGGCCATCATGATGCGGATGACGTCGACCTTCTCGGGCACCTTGATGCCGGCGAGCTTCTCGACCGAGAGCACGTACGGCAGGTTGTTCATCACGCCGCCGAGGTAATCGATACGGTCGGTGTACGGGATGAAACTGTGCCAGGACTGACGCTCGGCCATCTTCTCGGCACCACGGTGGTGGTAACCGACGTCCGGAACGCAGTCGACGATCTCTTCACCGTCCAACTGCAGAATGATGCGGAACGCACCGTGCGCGGAAGGGTGGTTAGGACCGAGGTTGAGGAACATGTAGTCCTCGTTCGCGCCGGAACGCTTCATGCCCCAGTCTTCAGGCTTGAAGCGTGCGGCTTCTTCCTCAAGCTGTTGCTTGGCCAGCGTCAGGCTGAACGGATCGAACTCGGTGGCACGGGCCGGGAAGTCTTTGCGCAGCGGGTGACCTTCCCAGGTCGGCGGCATCATGATTCGGGTCAGGTGCGGGTGGCCGGCAAAGTTGATGCCGTACATGTCCCACACTTCACGCTCGTACCAGTTGGCGTTCGGCCAGATGCCGGTCACGGTCGGCACGCTCAGGTCGCTCTCGGACAAGGCGACCTTGATCATTACGTCACTATTACGTTCGATCGACATCAAGTGATAGAACACAGTGAAGTCGGCGCCGCTTGGCAGCCCTTGACGCTTGGTGCGCAGACGCTCGTCCACGCCGTGCAGGTCATAGAGCATGACGTACGGCTTGGGCAGGTTGCGCAGGAAGGTCAGGACTTCGATGAGTTTGGCACGGGCAACCCAAAGCACCGGCATGCCGGTGCGGGTAGGCTGGGCGGTGAACGCCTCGGGGCCAAAACGGTTATTCAGTTCGACGACCACATCCTGGTCGTCTGCCTTATAAGGCGGGATGTACAGAGCACTGCCTGTAGTCATGGTTATTTATCGCTTTCGGTCAACGTAAAGAATGAAGCCAGTGTCTCGTTCTATTAAAGAAGCAGATCTGGATCAGACTTCGTCGGGGCTGCGCAGGTTGGTGACTGCGATTCGCTGTTCGCGGCGCTGTTCCTTTTGCGAAGGCATCTCGGCGCGGTACACGCCTTGATCGCCGACGACCCAGGAAAGCGGACGACGCTCCTGTCCAATCGACTCTTGCAAGAGCATCAAGCCTTGCAGAAAAGCTTCAGGGCGGGGCGGGCAGCCAGGCACGTAGACGTCCACGGGCAGGAACTTGTCCACCCCTTGAACGACAGAGTAGATGTCGTACATGCCACCGGAGTTGGCGCACGAACCCATGGAGATAACCCATTTAGGTTCGAGCATTTGCTCGTAGAGACGCTGAATGATCGGCGCCATCTTGATGAAGCAGGTACCGGCGATAACCATGAAATCCGCCTGGCGCGGCGATGCCCGGATAACTTCGGCGCCAAAGCGCGCGATGTCGTGGGGCGCCGTGAAGGCGGTGGTCATTTCCACGTAGCAGCACGAAAGACCGAAGTTATACGGCCACAGGGAGTTCTTGCGCCCCCAGTTGACGGTGCCGTTAAGCACGTCTTCGAGCTTGCCCATGAAAATGTTTTTGTGAACTTGATCTTCTAACGGATCGGAAACGGTTTCCCGCTCGCCAATCGGATACTGCTCGTTAGGAGCATCGGGGTCGATCCTGGTGAGATTGTATTGCATTGCCAAAGCCTCATTGTTTCAGCTTCGCCTGCCGCTTGCGACGAGCTTCCGGAGCCCAGTCAAGGGCGCCCACTCGGAACAGGTAGACAAGACCTGCCAACAGAATTGCTATGAAAACGAGAGCTTCGACGAATCCGGTCCAGCCGCTTTCGCGGACGGACACAGACCAGGCAAAGAGAAAGAGGGCTTCGATATCGAAGATCACGAAGAGCATCGCGACCAGATAGAATTTGGCTGATAGCCGCAAGCGGGCGCCACCTGTAGGTAGCATGCCGGACTCGAACGGTTCGTTTTTGCTGCGGCCCCAGGCTTTTGACCCGAGGAGGCTTGAGACACCAAGCATGAAGGCGCAAAGGCCGACGACGCCCAGAAGGAAAATGGCAAAGCCCCAGTTGTGGGCCATGAGTCCTGTCGCTTCGGGCATGCTGGTAATCCTTAACAGAGAGCAAAGGTCTCTGAGCTTGAAAAAGAAACAACGCAGTGACGATATGTCGCAGCAATCAATTCCGCTGATTTTATGGCACAACACGGTGCAAGTAAAATTCAGATAGCGAAATTATTTAATGGAATAAGGACATAGCGTGCCTCCAAAGCCCCGCGGCCCATGCGTTGCGGGCATTAGCCGGGTTTTCACCAATATTGTTTTGTAGGGAATGTAACGAACATAGTTACGGCTAAATGATAATCAATATTGTTTGGCGTGGTTTTCTAACTGTTTAACGGGTTATTGGCCGGGAAGTTGTCTTATATGCGCCTTACTGCAAGTTGTGGGCAGGGTCGTTTTACCTTCTTCTCCTGATCGGGAAAATGCTCTGGATCAATGATTTTGCGCACGATTTTCGGGCAAGCCCGGCTCCCACAGGGTTTTGCGGTGATCGATAAATCGCGGGCAAAAAAACGCCCCGAACCAGTCGGGGCGTCAGATGTGCGGCGTTGCGGTTAGCTTTCTATCCGGTCCGCAACGGCCGTTTGCTCAGGCGAAGCAGATCAGTGGAACTGTTCTTCTTCAGTCGAACCGGTCAGCGCGGTCACCGAAGACGAGCCACCTTGAATCACGGTGGTCATGTCGTCGAAGTAGCCGGTGCCCACTTCCTGCTGGTGAGCCACGAAGGTGTAGCCCTTGGAAGCATCAGCGAATTCCTGCTCTTGCAGCTTCACGTAGGCAGTCATGTCGTTGCGGGCGTAGTCGTGCGCCAGGTTGAACATGCTGTGCCACATGTTGTGAATGCCGGCCAGGGTGATGAACTGATGCTTGTAACCCATGGCGGACAGTTCGCGCTGGAACTTTGCGATGGTCGCGTCGTCCAGGTTTTTCTTCCAGTTGAAGGAAGGCGAGCAGTTGTACGACAGCAGTTGGTCCGGGTATTCCTTTTTGATCGCTTCAGCGAAGCGACGAGCCTCGTCCAGATCCGGCTTGGCGGTTTCGCACCAGATCAGGTCGGCGTACGGAGCGTAAGCCAGGCCGCGAGCGATTGCCTGGTCCAGGCCCGCGCGCACTTTGTAGAAGCCTTCCTGGGTGCGTTCGCCAGTCACGAATGGCTGGTCGTATGGGTCGCAGTCGGAAGTCAGCAGGTCAGCCGCGTTAGCATCGGTACGCGCCAGAATGATGGTCGGAGTACCGGCAACGTCAGCCGCCAGACGAGCAGCGGTCAGCTTCTGTACAGCTTCCTGGGTAGGAACCAGTACCTTGCCGCCCATGTGGCCGCATTTTTTCACGGAAGCCAGTTGGTCTTCGAAGTGAACGCCGGCGGCGCCTGCTTCGATCATGCTCTTCATCAGCTCGTAAGCGTTCAGTACGCCGCCGAAACCGGCTTCGGCGTCAGCCACGATCGGTGCGAAGTAGTCGATGTAACCTTCGTCGCCCGGGCCTTTGCCGGCTTTCCACTGGATCTGGTCAGCACGACGGAACGAGTTGTTGATGCGCTTGACCACGGTTGGAACCGAGTCCACCGGGTACAGCGACTGGTCCGGGTACATCGATTCGGCGGAGTTGTTGTCCGCAGCAACCTGCCAGCCCGACAGGTAGATCGCCTGAATACCGGCTTTGACTTGTTGCACAGCCTGGCCGCCGGTCAGGGCGCCCATGCAGTTGACGAAATCTTTATCAGGACGGAAGGATGGCTTGGCGCCCTGGGTGACCAGGTTCCACAGCTTCTCGGCGCCCAGTTTTGCAAAGGTGTGCTCAGGTTGAACCGAGCCACGCAGGCGGACGACGTCAGCAGCGGAGTAAGCGCGTGTCACGCCTTTCCAGCGTGGGTTTTCAGCCCAATCTTTTTCGAGGGCTGCAATTTGCTGTTCGCGTGTCAGTGCCATGGAGATAAACCTCGTCGCATAGGTCTGGGTGGAAAATTCCTGCTCCTGCCAAATACGCAGATCAAAGGGGCGTAAAAGGCTGCTCGCTGACCAGAAGCTTAGGTGGTCAAGTCGGATTCGGCGGGGTTGGCGACGGGATGAACGATGGGCTCGAGGGGAAGTGAGCAGGTAAGGGCGAACTGGCGAGCGCATTCGGGCGTCGTGGGCCTTTGTACGAACTTCAGTGTGGAGCCGGGTTACCTAATTACGCTTCCGTCCCTCGGGACAACTTCGTTCCAGTCGGCAACCTCGTCAAACACACCTTGTGGGCGGTACAGACACGAAACGGCTCGCGGGGTAGATGCGAGCAGCGCTTCGAAGGCCCTTGCCAGGGCCCCTGATTAGCGGGAGCGAGGCCATCATGCCTTTGCTTTTTTCGATCGTCAAACGTTTTGTAGTGCTTTTTTTAAGGCACTACATCTTTGGTCTAATACGACTAATCAGTCAGTTTTCGGTGGTTTAGTCCAAAGTATCGACTTTTACCCGCAGGGTCATGTCATCCCGGCCCTGAGTCGCGTAGCTGCGGGTCAGGCCCTGTTTATCGGCCTGAGTCTGGCGATTCACGCCGGCCAGAGTGATCCACTCTCCCAACCGCCCCGTGACAGTTGTGTCGGTACTTTGCACATTCACTACATCGGGACGTTCCTGACTAATGCGGTCACGGTTGGTACTGATCGACAGGTGAACGATGTCACCGGTTACGCTGGCAGTGACGTAGAAACCCTGGGTGACGTTGCGGTATTCGGTCTGGCTGCGCAGGTCGCCATAGGAGTCGGTCTGGCTGCTGGTGAGCGGTACGCTCTGGCCGACCTGAATCAGTGCCGGTGCGCCTTCACTGGCCTGAATCTGCTGGATGCCGCCATCGCGGCTGTCGGTGCTGCGATTGATGATGCGCGTCTGGCTCGGTTTGGCGCCGTTGACCGAATAACCCTGATCGCCCTGGAAGTTGTTTTCGTTGGTGTCGACGGTGATCAGCAGGCGTTTGGGTTGGGTGTCGAGTTGCGAAATCAGGGCTTTAAGTTCGTCGATCTTGCGCTGATCGGCATTGACGATAAGTTGGTTGCCGTAGGCGCTGACCTGGCCATCCTTGCCGATGAAATCCTGTGCCATCGGTAGCATGTCGGCGCTGGTGTGGTAGTTCAGGGGCACGATCTCGGTGGCTGCCATGACTGAAAAACTGCAGGTCAGCAGCAGCGTGGTGAGCAGGGTGCGTAGGGACATATCCGTTATCTCCGACTTCTTGAAGTGTTGATATTGCCAGTTTGTCGGCCCGGCGTGGGGCAAGTTGAATCGCAGACAGCAAAACGCCCCGGCATCCGAAGATGGCGGGGCGTTTTGTGGTGTTCTTCATGGCCTCTGTGGCGAGGGAGCAAGCTCCCTCGCCACAGGGAATTAAGCCGAATGACGCACCATGTCCACATGCGGAATCCCGGCTTCCAGGAACTCCTCACTGACCATGCTGAACCCCAGGCGCTCATAGAACGCCGTGGCTTGCACCTGTGCGCTCAGCATCTGCTGTTTCAGCCCGCGCTTGTCGGCTTCACCGATTACCGCGTGCATCAGCGCATCCCCAACCTTCAAGCCGCGCCAGTCTTTCAGTACCGATACCCGGCCGACGTGACCATCGGGCAGCAGGCGTGCGGTGCCAATCGGAAAGTCGCCTTCGAAGGCCAGGAAATGCACCGCCGTAGCGTCATCGGCATCCCATTCCAGCTCGGGTGGAACGCATTGCTCGGCAATGAACACCGTCTCACGAATGCGCCGGATCTCGGCGATATCCTTCTGCCAGTCTGCGACACGTACGTGAATTTTATTCATCGGCAAACCCCATGCTGCCTTGCTTGATCAGTTCGCACAGCAGGCCGCGACCGTCTTCATCGCTCAGCCACTCGCCCAGGTTGTCGGTGTGCAGCGAGTCGGCAGCACAGATCAGTTTCAGCAGCTCGCGCAGCTTGCCCGGCAGGTAACGGCTCTGGCCGCTGGCGAACAGCAGCAAATCGTCATCAACTTCGGACCAGGCCAGGCGGGCGCTCGGGTTGCGGATCAGAATCGCGCCTTGTTCCAGGCTGGCGAGCAAGTCGTCTTCTTCGATCTCTTCCGGGCCCACTACCAGTTCCGGGTAGCGCGGTTCAGTCATGTACTGGCCGAACCAGGTCAGCAGCAGGCGCTCGTCGCTCATGTGCTCGGCCAGCAGGCTTTTCAAGCGATCGAGGGCGTCGTGCTGGATCTGATGCGGATCAACCGCAGGCAGGGCGTCGGCGTCGGTGTAACGCTCTTCGTCCGTCAGGAACTGGCTGAGGAAGTCGGTGAAGTGAGTCAGCACTTCAGCGGCGCTCGGTGCGCGGAAACCGACCGAGTACGTCAGGCAGTCATCGACGGCCACGCCGCAATGGGCCAGGCGCGGCGGCAGGTAAAGCATGTCGCCCGGTTCCAGCACCCATTCATCGGTGGCTTCGAAATCAGCCAGGATACGCAGGTCTGCATGTGGCAGCAGCGCGCTCTCGGAGTCGCACATCTGGCCGATTTTCCAGTTGCGCTTGCCGTGACCTTGCAGCAGGAACACGTCGTAGTTGTCGAAGTGCGGACCGACGCTGCCGCCAGGGGCAGCAAAGCTGATCATCACGTCATCGACGCGCCAGCTCGGCAGGAAGCGAAAGTTCTCCAGCAGTTCAGCGACTTCCGGTACGAACTGGTCAACCGCTTGAACCAGCAGGGTCCAGTCGCGTTCCGGCAGTTTGCTGAATTCGTCTTCGGCGAACGGGCCGCGGCGCAATTCCCAAGGACGCTCGCCGTTCTCGATCACCAGGCGCGACTCGACTTCTTCTTCCAGCGCCAGGCCGGCCAGTTCGTCGGCGTCGATCGGGCTTTCGAATTCAGGAATCGCCTGACGGATCAGCAGGGGTTTTTTCTGCCAGTAGTCGCGCAGGAACTCGCGCGCCGTGATGCCGCCCAGAAGTTGAAGAGGAATGTCAGGATTCATGTGTAACCTATTGAAAAAATGCACTTTTCAGACGGGAATAAAAACGCCCGGCGCTGCCGGGCGTCTCAAACGGGTAAAGCGGTCGATCAGATGCGTTTGGCTTGTGCCACGGCATTGCCGATGTAGTTCGCCGGGGTGAGCAATTTCAGCTCGGCCTTGGCGGCGGCTGGCATGTCCAGGCCGTCGATGAAAGTTTGCAGTGCTTCAGGGCTGATGCCCTTGCCACGGGTCAACTCTTTCAGTTTTTCGTACGGGTTTTCGATGTTGTAGCGACGCATCACGGTCTGGATCGGCTCGGCCAAGACTTCCCAGCACGCGTCCAGGTCGGCAGCGATCTTCTGGGCGTTGAGCTCCAGTTTGCTGATGCCTTTGAGGCTGGCTTCGTAAGCGATCACGCTGTGGGCGAAGCCGACACCGAGGTTGCGCAGCACGGTGGAGTCGGTCAGGTCGCGCTGCCAGCGGGAGATCGGCAGCTTGCTCGCCAGGTGCTGGAACAGTGCGTTGGCGATACCCAGGTTGCCTTCGGAGTTTTCGAAGTCGATCGGGTTGACCTTGTGCGGCATGGTCGACGAACCGATTTCGCCAGCGATGGTGCGCTGCTTGAAATAACCCAGGGAGATGTAGCCCCAGATGTCGCGGTCGAAGTCGATCAGGATGGTGTTGAAACGTGCGATCGCGTCGAACAACTCGGCAATGTAGTCGTGCGGTTCGATCTGCGTGGTGTACGGGTTGAAGCCCAGGCCCAGCTCGTCTTCGATGAAGGCGCGGGCGTTTTCTTCCCAGTCGATCTCAGGGTAGGCCGACAGGTGAGCGTTGTAGTTGCCGACAGCGCCGTTGATCTTGCCCAGCAGCGGAACGGCAGCGACCTGAGCGATTTGACGCTCCAGACGGTAAACCACGTTCGCCAGTTCTTTGCCCAAGGTGGTCGGCGAAGCCGGTTGACCGTGGGTGCGCGACAGCATTGGCACGTCAGCGAAACGGATGGCCAGTTCGCGGATGGCTTCAGCGGTCTGGCGCATCAGCGGCAGCATCACGTCATCACGGCCTTCGCGCAGCATCAGGGCGTGGGACAGGTTGTTGATGTCCTCGCTGGTGCAGGCAAAGTGGATGAATTCGCTGACCTTGGCCAGTTCCGGCAGCTTGGCCGCCTGCTCTTTGAGCAGGTATTCGATGGCTTTTACGTCGTGGTTGGTGGTGCGTTCGATCTCTTTGACACGCTCGGCGTGCTCCAGAGCGAAGTTGTCCGCCAGGGTGTTCAGCACAGCGTTGGCTTCGGCGGAGAACGCCGGCACTTCGCTGATGCCAGGGTGAGCGGCCAGACGCTGGAGCCAGCGCACTTCAACCAGAACGCGAGCACGGATCAGGCCGTACTCGCTAAAAATTGGGCGCAGGGCCTGGGTTTTGCCGGCGTAGCGGCCGTCAACAGGGGAAACCGCAGTGAGCGAAGAAAGCTGCATGGGGTGTTCTCGGACAGTCGGGCAACGAAATGGGGCGCGTATCATACATGAAAAAATCCGCCGGTCCGTTGCCAACTGACCAGCGTATTACGCGTTACTGACTACAAAGCGGTGTGGCGGGCGCGGTTCAGCTGCTGCGCATCAGCGGGTAAAGCTCTTTCAATAACTTGCGACGGCTGATCACCAGCTGCCAGCGATGACCGCCCAGCTGCCGCCACAGGCGCGCAGAGCGAATGCCGGCCAGCAACAAGGCGCGGATTTTCGACGCGTTGCTCGGTTGCTGCAGGTTGCGCATGTCGCCGTGGACCTGAATCCGTTGGCGCAAGGTGCTCAGGGTGTCCTGGTACAACGCACCGCAGGCGGCAATCACGTTTTCGTGCGCCGGGCCGAAGTGTTCGACCTGGGATTGAATCTGCGGCAAACGCTTGCCGATCACGTCGAGCATGTCGTTGCGTTTGGCCAATTGACGCTCCAGGCCGAGCATCGCCAGCGCATAGCGCAGCGGTTCGCGCTGCAAGGTGCTCGGGTCGCGTTCCAGGGCGCCGATCAATGCGCGATAGCCTTCGCGCAGATTGATGTCGTCGCCGCCGTACACTTCCAGGGTGTCCTTGGGGTCGCGAATCAGCAGGCTGCCGAGCATGCAGGTCAGGCCGGCTTCGGTGGTCTGGCCGGTCTTGGCAATCTTGTCGACGAGGACGGCGGCGAGAAACACGCCGCCCAGCGCCGTCAGTTGCTCCTGAGTGGGGTTCATGCCTTGCTGCTCCATGGCTCTGCGACTTCAATCACGCCGCCGCCCAGGCAGATTTCACCGTCATAGAACACCACGGACTGGCCCGGGGTGACCGCACGCTGCGGGTCATCGAAGGTGGCGCGGTAGCCGGTGGCGGTTTTTTCCAGCGTGCAGGGCTGATCGCTTTGGCGATAACGGACTTTGGCGGTCAGCTTGCGTGGCTCGGTCAGGTCGATCGGGTTGACCCAATAAATGTCCGAGGCGAGCAGGGCGCGGGAGAACAGGTAAGGGTGGTCATTGCCCTGGCCCACGATCAGCTCGTTGTGTTCCAGGTCTTTGATCAGCACGTACCACGGCTCGTCGCTGGCGTCTTTCAAGCCGCCGATGCCCAGGCCCTGGCGCTGACCGATGGTGTGATACATCAAGCCATGGTGACGGCCGATGACTTCACCTTCGGTGGTCTTGATCTCGCCCGGCTGGGCCGGCAGGTACTGCTTGAGGAAGTCGCTGAAGCGGCGTTCGCCGATAAAGCAGATCCCCGTGGAGTCCTTTTTCTTCGCGGTGGCCAGATCGTGTTTCTCGGCAATCGCGCGCACTTCTGGCTTTTCCAGCTCGCCGACCGGGAACAGGGTCTTGGCGATCTGTTCACCGCCGACGGCGTGCAGGAAGTAGCTCTGGTCCTTGTTCGGGTCCAGGCCCTTGAGCAGCTCGGTGCGACCCTCGATATCACGGCGGCGCACGTAGTGGCCGGTGGCGATCAGGTCGGCGCCCAGCACCATGGCGTAGTCGAGGAACGCCTTGAACTTGATCTCACGATTACAGAGGATGTCCGGGTTCGGTGTGCGACCGGCCTTGTATTCGGCCAGGAAATGCTCGAACACGTTGTCCCAGTACTCGGCGGCGAAGTTGGCGGTGTGCAGCTTGATACCAATTTTGTCGCACACGGCCTGAGCATCTGCCAGGTCGTCCATGGCGGTGCAGTATTCCGTTCCATCGTCTTCTTCCCAGTTCTTCATGAACAGGCCTTCCACCTCATAACCCTGCTCGATCAGCAGGAGGGCGGAAACGGAAGAGTCCACGCCGCCGGACATGCCGACAATGACGCGCTTCTTTTGTGTGTCAGAAGGGGCTGGATCACGCATAGGGATTCAATGAGTGTCTTGAAAAAGGACGCGATTCTAGCAGGCCGCAGCCCACAAGGCTAAAGAGAAGGGCGGATCAGTTCGAGACCGAAGTGTTTACCGTCCAGATAATCATCGATACAGCGGATGATCAGCTCACTGCGCCAGTTTGCGCGCTGTGCCAGCAGTTCGTCACGGGTTAGCCATTTGGCGCCGACAATGCCGTCGTCCAGTTGATAGTCGGGGTGATGTTTCAGAGGTTTTGCGGTGAAGCAGACCCGCTGATAAGTCACACCGTTGCTCGGGGCGGTGTAGAGGTAGATACCCACCACGCCGGTCGCCTCGACGTCCCAGCCTGTTTCTTCCAGGGTTTCGCGCACGGCGGCTTCGATCAGGGTTTCCTCTGGATCAAGGTGGCCGGCGGGCTGGTTAAGCACCGTTCGTCCGTGCTTGGTTTCTTCGACCATCAGGAAGCGGCCGTTGTCTTCGACGATGGTGGCGACGGTGATGTGGGGTAGCCAATCCATAAAAATACCTCGGTGTTGTGTTGTGTGTGCCACAAACAGAAACCCCGGCACTGGGCCGGGGCTTCTTTGCATCCTTACAACCTTAAACCAGCGCAGCGATCGCGGCGTTGAAGGTGTTGCTCGGGCGCATGGCCTTGCTGATCAGCTCGGCATTGGCGTGGTAGTAACCGCCGATGTCCACTGGCTTGCCCTGAACGGCGTTGAGCTCGGCAACGATGGTTGCTTCGTTCTCGGTCAGGGTTTTGGCCAACTGGTCGAACTGCGCTTGCAGTGCAGTGTCTTCAGTCTGGGTCGCCAGGGCTTGAGCCCAGTACAGCGCCAGGTAGAAGTGGCTGCCGCGGTTGTCGATGTTGCCGACTTTACGCGATGGCGACTTGTTGTTGTCCAGGAACTGGCCGGTGGCCTGGTCCAGGGTCTTGGCCAGCACCAGCGCTTTCGGGTTGTTGTAAGTAACACCCAAATGCTCAAGGGAGGCGGCCAGGGCCAGGAACTCGCCCAAGGAATCCCAGCGCAGGAAGTTTTCTTCCAGCAGCTGCTGAACGTGCTTCGGTGCCGAACCGCCGGCGCCGGTTTCGAACAGACCGCCGCCATTCATCAGCGGAACGATCGACAGCATTTTGGCGCTGGTGCCCAGTTCCATGATCGGGAACAGGTCGGTCAGGTAGTCGCGCAGTACGTTGCCGGTCACCGAAATGGTGTCCTTGCCTTCGCGGGTGCGACCCAGGGTGAAGGCCATCGCGTCGACTGGCGACATGATGCGGATGTCCAGGCCGGAGGTGTCGTGATCCTTCAGGTAAGCCTGAACTTTCTCGATCACAACGCCGTCGTGAGCGCGCATCGGGTCCAGCCAGAAAATCGCTGGCGTAGCGCTTGCGCGAGCACGGTTGACGGCCAGTTTGACCCAGTCCTGGATCGGCGCGTCTTTGGTCTGGCACATGCGGAAGATGTCGCCGGCTTCAACCGATTGCTCCAGCAGCAGGCTGCCTTTGCTGTCGGTCACGCGGACAACGCCGTTGGTCTTGATCTGGAAAGTCTTGTCGTGCGAGCCGTACTCTTCGGCTTTCTTCGCCATCAGGCCGACGTTTGGCACGCTGCCCATGGTGGTCGGATCAAAAGCGCCGTGCAGCTTGCAGTCTTCGATGACCGCCTGGTAGATGGTGGCGTAGCAGCGATCCGGGATCACAGCCTTGGTGTCGTGCAACTGGCCGTCAGTGCCCCACATTTTGCCGGAGTCACGGATCATGGCCGGCATCGAGGCGTCGACGATGACGTCGCTCGGCACGTGCAGGTTGGTGATGCCTTTGTCGGAGTTGACCATGGCCAACGACGGACGAACGGCGTAGACCGCCTGGATGTCCGCTTCGATCTGCGCTTGTTGCTCGGCCGGCAAGGCCTTGATGCGAGCGTACAGGTCGCCGATGCCGTTGTTCAGGTTGAAGCCGATCTGTGCCAGCACGTCAGCGTGCTTGGTCAGTGCGTCTTTATAGAACTCGGCAACGATCTGGCCGAACATGATCGGGTCGGAGACCTTCATCATGGTGGCTTTGAGGTGAACCGACAGCAGCACGCCTTTTTGCTTGGCGTCTTCGATCTCGGCAGCGATGAAGCTGCGCAGAGCGTTTTTGCTCATGACCGCGCAATCGAGGATCTCACCGGCTTGAACGGTGGTCTTTTCTTTCAGGACGGTGGTGGTGCCGTCTTGAGCGATCAGTTCGATTTTGACGGTATCAGCGGCGTCGATCAGGGCGGCTTTTTCGCTGCCGTAGAAATCGCCGGTGCTCATGTGCGCGACGTGGGACTTGGAGTCAGCAGCCCAGGCGCCCATTTTGTGCGGGTGCTTGCGCGCGTAGTTCTTGACCGACAGCGGTGCACGACGATCGGAGTTGCCTTCGCGCAGAACCGGGTTCACGGCGCTGCCCTTGATCTTGTCGTAACGCGACTTGGCGAGCTTGTCGGCGTCGGTGGTCACGGTTTCCGGGTAGTCCGGCAGTGCGAAGCCCTGGGCTTGCAGCTCTTTGATCGCGGCTTGCAGTTGCGGAACCGAGGCGCTGATGTTCGGCAGCTTGATGATGTTGGCTTCAGGCGTAACGGCCAGGTCGCCCAGTTCGGCGAGGTGGTCGGCTACGGCTTTGTCACCCAATTGCTCGGGGAAGCTGGCCAGGATGCGCCCTGCAAGAGAGATATCGCGGGTTTCCACGGCGATATCAGCGGAGGCGGTGAAAGCCTCTACGATAGGCAACAGTGAATAGGTGGCGAGGGCGGGAGCTTCGTCGGTGAAGGTATAGATGATCTTCGAGCGGGTGGGCATATTCGGATTAACTCTCTCTTCTTTGCTAAAGCGTGCGCAGAAACTCGAGGGGCGCCGTGTAAGCGCGTTCGTTCAAAGTCATCCATGAGCCGAATGTCGAGGTTTCTTTGCGGTGATGTTGGGTGCATCGGTCGAGCGTCAAGCGGGTGGACTGCGGTAACAGTCCGGCTTTTTCGGGCCCAAAGTCTCGTAATAGAGAGGTCGGCCGTCGTGACTCTGTGGTCAGCGGGCGGCATTATACATAGGTAGCTGGCAATCTGCCGATGGTTCATACGTAACGATTGTCGTCCATTGGTCTAAAGGTCGCAGGGGCGAGTGGGGCGTAGAGTCTTGCACCGTGCTTGAGTTTGGCGCTTTTCCCTTTGCTTTCAGGCTTGTACGTCGCGAACTGTGCAGCTTTGCGGCATATGGATGGAACATAGGGTTTGCGTGCCGATTTAACTGGGGTACGCTCGAACGAAGCCAGATGTTCAATCCAAACAATGGAGTTCAGCATGGGATACAAGAAGATTCAGGTTCCAGCAGTCGGCGACAAAATCACCGTCAACGCGGACCATTCTCTCAATGTTCCTAACAACCCGATCATCCCCTTCATCGAAGGTGATGGTATTGGCGTTGATATCAGCCCGGTCATGATCAAGGTTGTCGATGCTGCTGTTAAGAAGGCTTACGGCGGCGAGCGCAAAATTTCCTGGATGGAAGTCTACGCCGGGGAGAAAGCGACTCAGGTTTACGATCAGGACACCTGGCTGCCCCAGGAAACCCTGGACGCGGTCAAGGATTACGTGGTTTCCATCAAGGGCCCTCTGACCACCCCGGTCGGTGGCGGCATTCGTTCCCTGAACGTGGCCCTGCGTCAGCAACTCGACCTTTATGTGTGCCTGCGCCCTGTGCGCTGGTTCGAAGGCGTGCCTAGCCCGGTCAAGAAACCAGGCGACGTCGACATGACGATCTTCCGTGAGAACTCGGAAGACATCTACGCCGGTATCGAATGGAAAGCCGGTTCGCCGGAAGCGACCAAGGTCATCAAGTTCCTCAAAGAAGAAATGGGCGTTACCAAGATCCGTTTCGACGAGAACTGCGGTATCGGCGTCAAGCCGGTTTCGTTGCAAGGCACCAAGCGTTTGGCGCGCAAGGCGTTGCAGTACGTGGTCGACAACGACCGCGACTCGCTGACCATCGTGCACAAAGGCAACATCATGAAGTTCACCGAAGGTGCCTTCAAGGAATGGGCCTACGAAGTGGCCGCTGAAGAATTCGGCGCGACCCTGCTCGACGGTGGTCCGTGGATGCAGTTCAAGAACCCGAAAACCGGCAAGAACGTCATCGTCAAAGACGCCATCGCCGACGCCATGCTCCAGCAGATCCTGCTGCGCCCGGCCGAATACGATGTGATCGCGACCCTGAACCTGAACGGCGACTATCTCTCTGACGCCCTGGCGGCGGAAGTGGGCGGTATCGGTATCGCGCCAGGTGCCAACCTGTCCGACACCATTGCCATGTTTGAAGCGACCCACGGTACCGCGCCGAAGTACGCCGGCAAGGACCAGGTCAACCCGGGTTCGCTGATCCTGTCCGCTGAAATGATGCTGCGCCACATGGGCTGGACCGAAGCGGCGGATCTGATCATCAAGGGCACCAACGGCGCGATTTCGGCCAAGACCGTGACCTATGACTTCCACCGTTTGATGGAAGGCGCGAAACTGCTGTCGTCTTCTGCGTTCGGTGATGCGCTCATCTCGCACATGTAAGCGAGTTCACGCACGACAAAAACCGCCCGATTCAGTGATTGAGTCGGGCGGTTTTTTTATGACTGGATGATCGGTTGCGTCAGTTCGACACTGTTTCCTGTTTGGTAACAGGCGCAGTCTGTTCGCTGGCGGAAGGGGCAAAGCCGATCTTCACTGCGTGCAGCCCTTTGGGGCCCTGAACGATTTCGAAGCTTACGATTTGCCCGGCCTTGAGGGTCTTGTATCCGTCCATCTCGATGGCTGAATAGTGGGCAAAGAAATCAATAAGATGACCGTCTTCGTCGCGACCTTCTCTGGCGTCGGTGTTAATGAAACCGAATCCTTTGGCATTGTTGAACCATTTCACCTTACCGACTGACATACCCATATCCCTCTGCAACAGACTCCATCACTGGAGTATCATCCAGTACATCCGCAGTCAGATCCTTAAATAAGATTGACTCCGCGGACCTTTTTTACCCACTGTGGGCTCTATTGGTTGTAACACCGTTTTCCCGATAGTCAAGGTGACCGGGCGGTCGGAGTTGAAATCGTCCCTAGCCGCCCCCACCACTGTATTTGCACAACTGACGAACCTTTCTTTCCATGCATGCAATCAGCCAGATTCGACTAACATTCAATCAGGATCGCCCGGTTCTCCAGAAAGATCACCCGGGGACTCAAGACGACGATTCCGCAGGCATTGCTGTTCAGGAGGCGAAGCCTGCATTACAGGCGCCACCGATGTACAAGGTGGTTTTGTTCAATGATGACTACACACCGATGGATTTCGTCGTCGAAGTGCTCGAGGTGTTTTTTAACCTGAATCGGGAGCTGGCGACCAAGGTCATGTTGGCCGTCCATACAGAAGGACGGGCAGTATGTGGAGTGTTTACCCGCGACATCGCCGAGACTAAGGCCATGCAGGTCAACCAGTACGCCAGGGAAAGCCAGCATCCGCTACTCTGTGAAATCGAGAAGGACGGTTAATCGCCGACCACTTGGGTATGAGGTGAAGCTATGTTAAACCGCGAGCTCGAAGTCACCCTCAATCTTGCCTTCAAGGAGGCTCGTTCGAAGCGTCATGAATTCATGACCGTCGAACACCTCCTGCTGGCCCTATTGGATAATGAGGCTGCCGCCACCGTTTTGCGTGCCTGCGGCGCAAACCTCGACAAACTCAAGCATGATTTGCAGGAGTTCATCGACTCCACCACGCCATTGATCCCCGTTCATGATGAGGATCGCGAAACCCAGCCAACCCTGGGCTTCCAGCGTGTACTGCAACGTGCTGTGTTCCACGTACAGAGCTCGGGCAAACGCGAAGTGACTGGCGCCAACGTGCTGGTCGCCATCTTCAGTGAGCAAGAGAGTCAGGCAGTGTTCCTGCTGAAACAGCAGAGCGTTGCGCGCATTGATGTCGTCAACTACATCGCCCATGGCATTTCCAAAGTGCCGGGGCATGGCGATCACTCTGAAGGTGAGCAAGATATGCAGGACGACGAGGGCGGTGAGTCTTCTTCTTCAGGCAATCCTCTGGATGCTTATGCCAGCAACCTCAACGAACTCGCGCGCCAGGGTCGTATCGATCCATTGGTAGGCCGTGAGCTGGAAGTCGAGCGTGTCGCGCAGATCCTGGCGCGTCGTCGCAAAAACAATCCGCTGCTGGTGGGCGAGGCGGGCGTGGGTAAAACCGCGATTGCCGAAGGCCTGGCCAAACGTATTGTCGACAACCAGGTGCCGGACCTTCTGGCCAACAGCGTGGTGTATTCCCTCGATCTGGGCGCCTTGCTGGCCGGGACCAAGTACCGTGGCGATTTCGAGAAGCGCTTCAAGGCGCTGCTCAATGAGCTGAAAAAACGTCCGCAGGCGATCCTGTTCATCGACGAAATCCACACCATTATCGGTGCGGGTGCCGCGTCCGGTGGCGTCATGGATGCCTCGAACCTGCTCAAACCGCTGCTGTCGTCGGGCGATATCCGTTGCATCGGATCGACCACGTTCCAGGAATTCCGTGGGATCTTCGAGAAGGACCGTGCCTTGGCCCGGCGCTTCCAGAAGGTCGATGTGTCGGAGCCTTCGGTGGAAGACACCATCGGCATCCTGCGCGGCCTCAAAGGTCGGTTCGAAGCGCACCACAACATCGAATACAGCGATGAAGCGTTGCGTGCGGCCGCCGAACTGGCTTCACGCTACATCAATGACCGGCACATGCCGGACAAAGCCATCGACGTCATCGACGAGGCGGGTGCCTACCAGCGTTTGCAACCGATCGAGAAACGGGTGAAACGCATCGAAGTGCCTCAGGTCGAGGACATCGTTGCGAAAATCGCGCGGATTCCGCCTAAACATGTCACCAGCTCCGACAAAGAGCTGCTGCGTAACCTTGAGCGTGACCTGAAGCTGACCGTATTTGGCCAGGATGCCGCCATCGACTCTCTGTCGACCGCGATCAAACTGTCCCGTGCCGGCCTCAAGTCGCCTGACAAGCCTGTCGGTTCGTTCCTGTTCGCAGGGCCGACCGGTGTCGGTAAAACCGAAGCGGCGCGTCAGCTGGCCAAGGCGTTGGGCATCGAGCTGGTTCGTTTCGACATGTCCGAGTACATGGAGCGCCACACTGTATCGCGTCTGATCGGTGCACCTCCTGGCTATGTCGGGTTCGATCAGGGCGGTCTGCTGACCGAAGCCATCACCAAGCAGCCTCACTGCGTGCTGTTGCTCGATGAGATCGAGAAGGCGCATCCGGAAGTCTTCAACCTGCTGCTGCAGGTCATGGACCACGGTACGCTCACCGATAACAACGGGCGCAAGGCGGACTTCCGTAACGTGATCGTCATCATGACGACCAACGCCGGTGCCGAAACCGCAGCACGTGCTTCGATCGGTTTCACCCATCAGGACCACTCGTCCGATGCGATGGAAGTGATCAAGAAGAGCTTCACGCCGGAGTTCCGCAACCGTCTGGACACCATTATCCAGTTTGGTCGCCTCAGTCATGAGGTCATCAAAAGTGTGGTGGACAAGTTCCTTACCGAGCTTCAGGCGCAGTTGGAAGACAAGCGCGTGCAGCTGGAAGTGACCGACGCTGCGCGCAGCTGGCTGGCGGCGGGTGGTTACGACTCGGCGATGGGCGCTCGGCCGATGGCGCGTTTGATCCAGGACAAGATCAAGCGTCCGCTGGCGGAAGAGATCCTGTTCGGCGAACTGGCCGACCATGGTGGCGTGGTGCACATCGACCTCAAGGACGGCGAGCTGACCTTCGAGTTCGAAACCACGGCCGAAATGGCCTGACGTTAACCGCGACAAAGCAAAAGGCGCCGAAAGGCGCCTTTTTTAGTTTGGGTGTATATCCATTTCTGCGGTAACGGCTACTTAGGGTTTCGCCCTTACGGCGACTCACTTTTTTTACAAGCGCCTAAAAAAAGTAAGCAAAAAAACGCTCGCCCCAAGCGTCCGGCCCCTCGCCTGGGCTCGGCGTACCTTCGCTCCGGTATCCATCCGGGGACACTGCCCTCCGGTTGGCTTCGCTGCACCTACATGCAGCGTGTTCGACTGCGTCGAACGGCGCTGCGCGCCACTCCCCGGATGAACACCTCCACTCAGCCTCCCGAAAGGGGCGGGCAGATCAAGATCAAGAGCTGAAGGCGAGCTAACGCTCGGCCTGATGAGTGGTGAAAAGCGCGCGTACATACGCTCAACCGCATCCCTTGTAGGGGGTTGTCGAGTGAAACGAGGCTGCGATTTTTTGATTTTTTGCTTCGGCTTTGGCTTCGGCTTCGGCTGTGGCTGTGGCTGTGGCTGTGGCTGTGGCTGTGGCTTTTGACGTTGATCCTGCTTTTGACCTTTTGCCCCTTCGGCAGGCCGAGCGTAGGTGTTCATCAGGGGATTAGGCGCGTAGCGCCGTTCGGCGAAGCCGAACACATCGAGAGGAGGTCGTCGCGAAGCAGACCGTAGGCGATGTCCCCTGATGGATACCGAAGCGAGGGAACACTGAGCTTTAGCGAAGTGCCGTACGCCGGGGCAAAGCCTTTTGGTTCCTTTTTGGCGTTTGAAAAAGGGACTCGCTGTAAGAGCGAAACCATATTCAGCCGTTACCGCAGCAACGGATATACACCCAAAGCCCAAAGCCCAAGAACCAAAAAAACCACCAGACCGCACAAACAAAAACGCCCGGCATAAGCCGGGCGTCTTGTATTGACTTGATTAGCGAGCGCGGTAAGTGATGCGCCCTTTGCTCAAGTCATAGGGCGTCAGCTCGACGCGCACTTTGTCACCGGTAAGAATACGAATGTAGTTCTTGCGCATCTTGCCGGAGATATGCGCGGTTACGACGTGCCCATTTTCCAACTCCACACGAAACATGGTGTTGGGCAGGGTGTCGACGACAGTGCCTTCCATTTCGAAGCTGTCTTCTTTCGACATGCAGTAAAGCCCTCGGTGTCCAATGAATGGCCCGGTGCAACTGCGCCAGGCAAAAGCGGCGTGCATTGTGCCCGAAAAATGGGGTTTAAGCCAAGGGGTTCTAGTTCAGGATGACCCAGCGCTGATTAATCAGCAGTTCGATAGGGCGATATTGCGTCTTGTAGCTCATCTTTTTGCAGTTTTTGATCCAATAGCCGAGGTAGACCGCTTCCAGCCCAAGGCGCCGGGCTTCGCCGATTTGCCAGAGGATCGCGTAGCGACCCAGGCTGCGCCGTTCTTCATCGGGTTCGTAGAAGGTGTAAACCGCCGACAGACCGTTCGGCAGCAAATCGGTCACGGCGATCGCCAGCAGCCGGCCTTCGAGACGAAATTCGTAAAAACGCGAGAACGGCAGGTCACGCACCAGGAACGTCGAAAACTGGTCGCGGCTCGGCGGGTACATGTCGCCATCGGCGTGACGCTGTTCGATGTAGCGCTGATAGAGATCGAAATACTCTTCGCTGAATTGCGGTCTGGCCGGGCGCACTTGCAGGTCGGCGTTGCGCTTGAAGATGCGCTTCTGCTGACGGTTGGGGGTAAATTGCGCCACGGGGATGCGTGCCGGGACGCATGCATTGCAATTCTGGCAATGCGGTCGGTAGAGATGATCGCCGCTGCGACGAAAACCCATTTCAGACAGGTCTGCGTAGACATGCACATCCATGGGCTGACTAGGGTCGAGGAACAGCGTCGTGGCCTGCTCCTCGGGCAGATAGCTGCAAGAGTGGGGCTGAGTGGCATAAAACTTCAAACGCGCCAACTCGGTCATGATCAACCCTCGGGATAAGCTTTGAATTAAGTGTAAGCCACGCGCGCAAAAGTCGCTCAGCAAACCCAGGTTGCGCGGCTGGGTTGATCCAGGTGCTGCGCGAGAAAATTGGCGAAGTCGCGGCGAGGAATCGCTCGGGCGCCGAGGCTGTGCAGATGGTCGGTTGGCATCTGGCAGTCGATCAGCACAAAACCCGAGTCTTTCAGATGTCGCACCAGGGTGGCAAAGCCATATTTCGAAGCGTTGTCGGCGCGGCTGAACATCGACTCGCCGAAAAACAGCTGACCCATCGCCAGGCCGTACAGCCCGCCCACCAGCACGCCATCGTCCCAGACCTCGACGGAATGCGCGTAGCCACGCTTGTGCAGTTCGAGATAAGCGGTCTGCATCGCATCGGTGATCCAGGTCCCGTCGGCATACTCGCGGGGGGCGGCGCAGGCGCTGATCACCGAAGCAAAATCCTGATCGAAGGTCACTTGATAGCGTTGTTGGCGCAACAATTTACTCAGGCTGCGAGAGACATGCAGTTCGTCGGGAAACAGGACGGTGCGTGGATCCGGCGACCACCAAAGGATCGGTTGGCCCTCCGAGAACCATGGAAAGCAGCCGTGGCGATACGCCTGAATCAGACGATCGGCAGACAGATCGCCGCCCGCGGCCAACAGTCCGTTGGGGTCGCGCATGGCTTTTTCCAGCGGCGGGAAGGTCAGGGTGTTGCGTTGTAACCAAGTCAGCATGGCATCCGGGCTTGCAGAAGGGGAGGGCGGTGGCGGGCTGGTGGGCCCGCCGTAAAGTGTGCCGTCAAACGGTGGGAATGTCGTCGAGGTATTTCTCGGCGTCCAGCGCGGCCATGCAGCCAGCCCCGGCGGAGGTCACGGCCTGTCGGTAAACATGATCGGCCACGTCGCCGGCGGCGAACACGCCCGGGATCTCGGTGGCCGTGGCATCGCCTTCGCTGCCGCCCCTGATCAGCAGATAGCCGTCACGCATTTTCAGCTGGCCCTCGAACAGGTCGGTATTGGGCTTGTGGCCGATGGCGATGAACACGCCGGCCAGCTCCAATTCACGGGTTTCGCCGGTGTTGCTGTCGCGCAGGCGGGCGCCGGTCACGCCGCTGGCATCACCCAGTACTTCATCGAGATTCTGATTCCAGTGCAGGCGGATATTGCCGTTGGCGGCTTTTTCGAAGAGTTTGTCCTGAAGAATCTTCTCCGAACGCAACTTGTCGCGCCGGTGAATCAGGTGGACTTCCTTGGCGATGTTCGACAGGTACAGAGCTTCTTCAACCGCGGTGTTGCCGCCGCCGACGACGGCGACCACTTGATTGCGATAAAAGAATCCGTCACACGTGGCGCAGGCCGAAACCCCTCGGCCGGCAAACGCTTCTTCCGAAGGCAGTCCCAGGTACTGCGCGGAAGCACCGGTGGCGATAATCAGCGCGTCGCAGGTGTAAGTGTCGCCATCGCCGATCAACTCGAACGGGCGCTGTTGCAACTTGGCGGTGTGGATATGGTCGTAAACAATCTCTGTAGCAAAGCGCTCGGCGTGTTTTTGCATGCGTTCCATCAGCACCGGGCCGGTGAGGCCCTCGACGTCGCCGGGCCAGTTATCGACTTCGACGGTGGTGGTCAGCTGGCCACCTGCCTGTATGCCGGTGATGACAACGGGTTTGAGGTTGGCGCGTGCGGCATAAACGGCTGCGCTGTATCCGGCAGGGCCGGAACCCAGAATGATCAGGCGGGAATGCTTCGGTTCGCTCATAAAAACACCTCATAAGCCTTTGTCACAAAAGAGAATGCATGCTCAAATTGAACCGCGCGTAATGTGCGTTTGGCTATGCTACACCGAAGGGCTTCAAACATGGCATCGGGCGAACAAACCCGTACAATGCCGTCTGTAACAGTGGTTGTAACAAAATTAGCTGTGCTTACCGTGTTTATAAAAACCGGGGTGCAGTGTTAAAAGTAGTCCCAGTTGCGCGTGTTAACTTTTTTACCTGCCTGGATTGGGCAGTTTTTTATAGTCATTCAACAGATGGACGCGCCTTGGGCGCAGGAAAAGAAGCGTTTTGAAGAAATCCACCGCAGCACCCAAAACAGTCGTCGTTCCACTCTGGCGCCAGCACTTGCACTACCGGCTCAAGGAAGGTGCATTGATCGCCATCGGCGGCCTGTGCCTGTTCCTGATGATGGCCTTGTTGACCTATGGCAAGGACGATCCGGGCTGGAGCCATAACAGCAAGATCGACGACGTGCAGAACTTCGGCGGGCCGGTCGGCTCCTACAGCGCCGACATCCTGTTCATGGTGCTGGGTTACTTCGCCTACATCTTCCCGTTGTTGCTGGCGATCAAGGCGTATCAGATCTTCCGTCAGCGCCACGAGCAGTGGCAGTGGAGCGGCTGGCTGTTCTCCTGGCGCCTGATCGGCCTGGTGTTTCTGGTGCTGTCGGGCGCGGCCCTGGCGCATATCCATTTCCATGCAGCGACCGGTCTGCCGGCCGGTGCTGGCGGCGCGTTGGGCGAAAGCCTTGGCGACCTGGCCAGGAACGCGCTGAACATTCAGGGCAGCACACTGTTGTTTATTGCGCTGTTCCTGTTCGGCCTGACGGTGTTCACCGACCTGTCGTGGTTCAAGGTGATGGACGTCACCGGCAAGATCACCCTCGACCTGTTCGAACTGTTCCAGGGCGCGGCCAATCGCTGGTGGGCCGCCCGTGTCGAGCGCAAACAGTTGGTTGCGCAATTGCGTGAGGTCGACGATCGCGTGCATGACGTGGTCGCCCCGACGGTGACGGACAAGCGCGAGCAAGCCAAGGTCAAGGAACGCCTGATCGAGCGTGAACAGGCCCTGAGCAAGCACATGTCGGACCGCGAGAAGCAGGTGCCGCCCGTCATCGCGCCAGCACCGCCCAAGCCGGCAGCGCCGAGCAAGCGCGTGGAGAAAGAGAAACAGGCGCCGTTGTTCGTCGACAGCGCCGTGGAAGGCACCTTGCCGCCGATCTCGATTCTCGACCCTGCCGAGAAGAAACAACTCAACTATTCCCCAGAGTCGCTGGCCGCCGTTGGCCACTTGCTGGAAATCAAGCTCAAGGAATTCGGCGTCGAAGTCTCGGTGGATTCGATCCACCCGGGCCCGGTCATTACCCGTTACGAAATCCAGCCAGCCGCCGGCGTCAAAGTCAGTCGCATCTCCAATCTGGCGAAAGACCTGGCGCGTTCCCTGGCCGTGACCAGCGTTCGTGTGGTGGAAGTGATTCCGGGCAAGACCACCGTCGGTATCGAGATTCCCAACGAGGACCGCCAGATCGTGCGGTTCTCCGAAGTGCTGTCGACGCCTGAGTACGACAACTTCAAGTCGCCGGTCACCCTGGCCTTGGGCCACGACATCGGCGGCAAGCCGGTCATCACCGACCTGGCGAAAATGCCGCACTTGCTGGTGGCCGGTACGACCGGTTCCGGTAAGTCGGTGGGCGTGAACGCGATGATCCTGTCTATCCTGTTCAAGTCCGGCCCGGAAGACGCCAAGCTGATCATGATCGACCCGAAAATGCTTGAACTGTCGATCTACGAAGGCATTCCGCACCTGCTGTGCCCGGTCGTGACCGACATGAAGGACGCGGCCAACGCCCTGCGCTGGAGCGTGGCGGAGATGGAGCGTCGCTACAAACTGATGGCGAAGATGGGCGTACGAAACCTGTCGGGCTTCAACGCCAAGGTCAAGGAAGCCCAGGACGCCGGTACGCCGCTGACCGACCCTTTGTACAAGCGCGAAAGCATTCACGACGAAGCGCCGCTGCTGACCAAGCTGCCGACCATCGTCGTGGTCGTCGACGAATTCGCCGACATGATGATGATCGTCGGCAAAAAGGTTGAAGAACTGATTGCCCGTATCGCCCAGAAGGCCCGTGCGGCCGGTATCCACTTGATCCTCGCGACCCAGCGTCCGTCGGTTGACGTGATCACCGGTCTGATCAAGGCCAACATCCCGACGCGTATGGCGTTCCAGGTGTCGAGCAAGATCGACTCCCGGACGATCATCGACCAGGGCGGCGCCGAACAACTGCTGGGTCACGGTGACATGCTTTACATGCCGCCGGGCACCAGCCTGCCGATCCGTGTCCATGGTGCGTTCGTGTCCGATGACGAGGTTCACCGGGTGGTTGAAGCCTGGAAACTGCGCGGTGCACCGGAATACAACGACGAGATCCTGGCCGGTGTCGAAGAAGCCGGTAGCGGTTTCGACGGCGGCAGTGGCGGTGGCGACGAAGACAGCGAATCCGATGCGCTCTATGACGAAGCGGTGCAGTTCGTTCTGGAAAGCCGCCGCGCGTCCATCTCTGCGGTTCAGCGCAAGCTGAAAATCGGCTACAACCGCGCCGCCCGCATGATCGAAGCCATGGAAATGGCCGGGGTCGTGACGTCCATGAATACCAACGGTTCGCGTGAAGTCCTGGCACCTGGCCCGGTACGCGACTGATTTGATTTTTGAAAGGGCTGCGCAGACATGCGCCGCCCGAACTCCCACGAATGTTATGAGGACTCCCATGCGTCTTATCCGCATGCTGTTGCTGCCGGTACTGGCTTTGACCACGCTCTCGGCCCACGCCGATGACAAGGACGTGGCACGTCTGACCCAACTGCTGGAAAAATCCCAGACCCTGACTGCACGCTTCTCTCAGCTGACGCTGGATGGCGGTGGCACCCAATTGCAGGAAACGGCCGGGCAAATGTCCCTGCAGCGTCCTGGCCTGTTTTACTGGCACACCGACGCGCCGAACGAGCAAGTGGTGGTTTCCGACGGCAAGAAAGTGACGCTGTGGGACCCGGACCTGGAACAGGCCACCATCAAGACCCTCGACCTGCGTCTGAGCCAGACCCCGGCGTTGCTGCTGTCCGGTGATGTGTCGAAGATCAGCGAGAGCTTCGCCATCAGCGCCAAGGAGGCCGGCGGCGTGATCGACTTCACTTTGAAGCCGAAAACCAAGGACACCCTGTTCGACAGCCTGCGCCTGTCGTTCCGCAATGGCCTGGTCAATGACATGCAACTGATCGACAGCGTCGGACAGCGCACCAACATCCTGTTCACCGGCGTGAAGGCCAACGAACCGATCCCGGCGTCCAAGTTCAAGTTCGACATCCCTAAAGGCGCGGACGTGATCCAAGAGTAAAACGCAAACCTGTGGGAACGGGCTTGTGTGGCGAGGGAGCTTGCTCCCGCTGGGGCGCGAAGCGCCCCCAAAAATGGGACTGCTGCGCAGTCCAGCGGGAGCAAGCTCCCTCGCCACAGGATTTCGCCAGACTTGAGAACTGCGTAATAAAGCGAGGTTTCAACCGCACGTGATGGACCTGTTTCGCAGTGCCCCGATAGCTCAACCCTTGGCCGCACGCCTGCGTGCAGCCAATCTGGACGAGTACGTCGGTCAGGAACACCTGCTCGCTCGCGGCAAGCCTTTGCGCGAAGCGCTGGAGCAGGGTGCCCTGCACTCGATGATTTTCTGGGGCCCGCCGGGCGTGGGCAAAACCACTCTGGCGCGGTTGCTGGCGGAAGTCTCGGATGCGCACTTCGAAACGGTCTCGGCAGTCCTGGCCGGCGTGAAGGAAATCCGTCACGCGGTGGAAATCGCCAAGCAGCAGGCCGGCCAATACGGCAAGCGCACCATCCTGTTCGTCGATGAAGTGCATCGCTTCAACAAGTCGCAGCAGGATGCATTCCTGCCCTACGTTGAAGACGGCACGCTGATTTTCATCGGCGCGACCACGGAAAACCCCTCGTTCGAACTCAACAATGCCTTGCTCTCCCGGGCCCGCGTCTACGTGCTCAAAAGCCTCGACGAAGCGGCCCTGCGCAAACTGGTACATCGCGCGCTGACCGAAGAGCGTGGCCTGGGCAAGCGGCAACTGACCCTCAGCGATGAAGGCTTCCAGATGCTGTTGTCCGCTGCGGATGGCGATGGCCGACGTCTGCTCAACCTGTTGGAAAACGCCTCGGACCTGGCCGAAGACAACAGCGAGATCGGCGTCGATCTGCTGCAAAGCCTGCTTGGCGATACCCGTCGGCGTTTCGACAAGGGTGGGGAAGCGTTCTACGACCAGATTTCCGCGCTGCATAAATCGGTGCGCGGCTCCAATCCCGACGGCGCGCTTTACTGGTTCGCACGGATGATCGACGGCGGTTGCGATCCGCTGTACCTGGCCCGGCGCGTGGTGCGCATGGCCAGCGAAGACATCGGCAACGCCGACCCGCGCGCCCTGAGCCTGTGCCTGGCGGCGTGGGAAGTGCAGGAGCGCCTCGGCAGTCCCGAAGGCGAATTGGCGGTGGCCCAGGCCATCACCTATCTGGCCTGCGCGCCGAAAAGCAACGCGGTGTACATGGGTTTCAAAGCCGCCATGCGCAGCGCCACCGAGCACGGTTCGCTGGAAGTGCCGCTGCACCTGCGCAACGCACCGACCAAGCTGATGAAGCAATTGGGTTACGGCGATGAATACCGTTACGCCCACGATGAGCCGGACGCTTACGCCGCTGGCGAAGACTACTTCCCGGAAGAGCTCGAGCCGCAACCGTTCTATCAACCGGTGCCTCGCGGCCTGGAGCTGAAGATCGGCGAAAAGCTCAATCACCTCGCACAACTTGATCGTCTCAGCCCCCGGCAGCGGAGAAAATAGTGATTCCTTTGGTCATTGCTGTCTCCGTCGGCGGTGTCGCCGGGACACTGTTGCGCTTTGCCACCGGTAATTGGGTCAACGCTAATTGGCCGCGGCACTTCTATACCGCGACGCTGGCCGTTAATATCGTCGGCTGTCTGCTGATCGGCGTTCTATACGGTCTGTTTTTGATCCGCCCGGAGGTTCCGATTGAGGTGCGCGCCGGGTTGATGGTTGGCTTCCTCGGGGGGCTGACGACTTTTTCATCCTTTTCACTGGATACGGTGCGCCTGCTCGAAACCGGGCAAATGCCGCTAGCCCTGGGCTATGCTGCCATCAGCGTATTCGGCGGGCTGCTCGCTACCTGGGCTGGCCTGTCCTTGACCAAACTTTGATAACGAGAGACCGATATGCTCGATTCCAAACTGTTACGTAGCAACCTTCAGGACGTAGCGGACCGCCTGGCATCCCGTGGCTACACGCTGGATGTTGCGCGCATCGAAGCGCTGGAAGAACAGCGCAAGACCGTCCAGACCCGCACCGAAGCATTGCAGGCTGAGCGTAATGCACGTTCCAAATCCATCGGTCAGGCCAAGCAGCGCGGCGAAGACATCGCGCCGTTGATGGCCGACGTCGAGCGCATGGCGGGCGAATTGAACGCTGGTAAAGTCGAGCTGGACGGGATCCAGACCGACCTGGATTCGATCCTGCTCGGCATCCCGAACCTGCCGCACGAATCCGTACCCATCGGTGATGACGAAGACGGCAACGTCGAAGTGCGCCGCTGGGGCACCCCGACCGCTTTCGATTTCCCGGTTCAGGACCACGTGGCCCTGGGCGAGAAGTTCGGCTGGCTGGACTTCGAAACTGCCGCCAAGCTGTCCGGCGCCCGTTTCGCCCTGTTGCGCGGCCCGATTGCCCGCATGCACCGCGCCCTGGCGCAGTTCATGATCAACCTGCACACCAGCGAACACGGTTACGAAGAGGCTTACACGCCTTATCTGGTTCAAGCGCCAGCATTGCAGGGCACTGGCCAGCTGCCGAAGTTCGAAGAAGACCTGTTCAAGATCAGCCGCGAAGGCGAAGCCGATCTGTACCTGATCCCGACCGCTGAAGTGTCGCTGACCAACATTGTTGCTGGCGAGATCGTCGATTCGAAACTGCTGCCGATCAAGTTCGTCGCCCACACCCCGTGCTTCCGCAGCGAAGCCGGTGCGTCGGGTCGTGATACGCGCGGCATGATCCGTCAGCACCAGTTCGACAAGGTTGAGATGGTCCAGATCGTTGAGCCGTCGACCTCGATGGAAGCACTGGAAGGCCTGACGGCCAACGCTGAAAAAGTCCTGCAACTGCTCGAGCTGCCATATCGCACTATTGCACTGTGCACTGGCGATATGGGCTTCAGCGCGGTCAAGACGTACGACCTGGAAGTGTGGATCCCGAGCCAGGACAAGTACCGCGAGATCTCGTCGTGCTCCAACTGCGGCGACTTCCAGGCCCGTCGTATGCAAGCGCGTTTCCGCAACCCGGAAACCGGCAAGCCTGAACTGGTTCACACCCTGAACGGTTCCGGCCTGGCGGTCGGTCGTACGCTGGTGGCGGTGCTGGAAAACTACCAGCAGGCCGACGGTTCGATCCGTGTGCCTGAAGTGCTGAAACCGTACATGGGTGGCCTCGAGGTCATCGGCTAAATGGACTATCTGCCGCTGTTTCATAACCTTCGCGGCAGTCGTGTGTTGGTCGTCGGCGGGGGGGAGATTGCCTTGCGCAAATCCCGCCTGCTGGCCGAAGCCGGTGCGCTGCTGCGGGTGGTCGCACCTGAAATCGAACCGCAACTGCGCGAACTGGTTGCCGGCAGCGGTGGAGAGTGCCTGTTACGGGGCTACGCGGAAACGGACCTGGACAGTTGCGGGCTGATCATTGCCGCCACCGACGACGAACCGCTGAACGCGCAAGTCTCCGCCGATGCCCATCGGCGTTGCGTGCCGGTCAACGTGGTGGATGCGCCAGCCTTGTGCAGCGTGATCTTCCCGGCGATCGTCGACCGGTCTCCCTTGATTATTGCGGTGTCCAGCGGCGGCGATGCGCCGGTACTGGCGCGGTTGATCCGCGCCAAGCTGGAAACCTGGATTCCTTCCACCTACGGTCAACTGGCCGGCCTGGCGGCGCGTTTTCGCAGTCAGGTCAAAGGCCTGTTCCCGGATGTGCAGCAGCGTCGGGCGTTCTGGGAAGATGTATTCCAGGGGCCGATTGCCGACCGGCAACTGGCCGGGCAGGGCGCTGAAGCCGAACGCTTGATGCTGGCGAAAATTGCCGGTGAAGCACCGACTGCAACGGGCGAAGTCTATTTGGTGGGCGCCGGCCCGGGTGATCCCGACCTGTTGACCTTTCGTGCCTTGCGTCTGATGCAGCAAGCCGATGTGGTGCTGTATGACCGTTTGGTCGCCCCGGCGATTCTCGATTTGTGCCGTCGCGATGCCGAGCGGATTTACGTCGGCAAGCGTCGCGCCGATCACGCCGTGCCGCAGGATCAGATCAACCAGCAATTGGTGGATTTGGCCAAGCAAGGCAAGCGGGTTGTGCGATTGAAGGGCGGTGATCCGTTCATTTTCGGTCGCGGCGGTGAAGAGATCGAAGAGCTGGCGGCTCATGGCATCCCGTTCCAGGTGGTGCCGGGTATCACGGCCGCCAGCGGTTGCGCGGCGTACGCCGGTATTCCGCTGACTCATCGTGATTACGCGCAGTCGGTGCGATTTGTCACCGGGCACTTGAAGGACGGCTCCACCGATTTACCGTGGGCCGACCTGGTCGCGCCGGCGCAAACCCTGGTGTTTTACATGGGGCTGGTGGGCTTGCCGATCATCTGCGAGCAGTTGATCAAGCATGGTCGCGGGGCGGACACCCCGGCGGCGTTGATTCAGCAGGGCACCACGGTCAATCAGCGGGTGTTTACCGGCACGCTGGCCGATTTGCCACGGCTGGTGGCGGAGCATGAAGTGCATGCGCCGACGCTGGTGATCGTTGGGGAAGTGGTGCAATTGCGCGAGAAACTGGCGTGGTTCGAGGGCGCTCAGGCGCAGGTCTGAATACCCCGGAACTGATCGTTCCCACGCTCCGCGTGGGAATGCATCCCGTGACGCTCTGCGTCACAGTGTCGGAAGCGGACGCGGAGCGTCCATGGCGGCATTCCCACGCAGAGCGTGGGAACGATCGTCTGTCAGGCTTTACGCCAAACCCCTTTCCCGTTCAACCGCGCCCGATCATGCGGTGCCGTGAAATCCTGCGCCGGCCCTTTCGGCACCACCCCGGTCGGGTTGATGGTCTTGTGGCTGCCGTAGTAGTGATTCTTGATGTGCTGAAAATCCACCGTCTCGGCAATCCCCGGCCACTGGTAAATCTCCCGCAGCCAGTTCGACAGATTCGGATAATCGGCGATCCGGCGCAGGTTGCACTTGAAGTGACCGTGGTACACCGCATCAAAGCGAATCAGCGTGGTGAACAGGCGGATATCAGCTTCAGTCAGGTACTCACCGACCAGGTAACGATTGGCGCCGAGTAAAGACTCCAGCCGATCCAGCTCGGCAAACACATCATCAAATGCCTCTTCATAAGCCGTCTGCGAAGTCGCGAACCCGGCGCGATAAACGCCGTTGTTCACCGCCGGATAAATCTGCTCATTCAACGCATCGATCTCGCCGCGCAGGGGTGCCGGATAGAAATCCAGGTCATTGCCGGTCAGGTCATCGAAAGCGCCATTGAACATGCGGATGATCTCCGCCGATTCATTGTTGACGATGCGATTCTGCTGTTTGTCCCAGAGCACCGGCACGGTGACGCGGCCGGTGTAGTCGGCGGTGTCAGCGGTGTAGCGCTGGTGCATGAAGTCGAAGTGATCGAGTTTGTCGCCGGTCGAGCCCAGGTTCTGGTCGAAGGTCCAGCCGTTTTCCAGCATCAGCCAACTGACCACCGAGACGTCGATCAGGTTGTCGAGGCCTTTGAGTTTGCGCAGGATCAGCGTGCGATGCGCCCACGGACAGGCGAGGGACACGTAGAGATGATAGCGGCCGGCCTCGGCTGCAAAACCACCGACACCCGTCGGGCCGGGCTTGCCGTTGGCGGTCAGCCAGTTGCGACGTTGCGCCTGTTCACGCTGGAATGCGCCGTCCTTGCTGCTTTCGTACCACTGGTCCTGCCAGCGACCTTCAACTAACAAACCCATGTTCAAGACTCCTAAACCGATAAGCGTTGGAGAGGAGTCTATTCGCATAGGTTCGATAAAATAGCGCAAAGATTGCAGGGTTATGATCGGTTAAATCGATCTGTTCCGAGCGTCCCAATACTGCTGGGCGGTTTCAAAGGCGTGTTCGCGAGTCTGTCCGAGGCCACGCAACGCGAGGGCCATGGTCGAGATCATCGCCATTTGCGGGTAGCTGTCGACCACATCACCGCGCCAGACGGCTTTCAAATGCTCAGTCTCCAGCGAGGCCGGTTTGACGTGGCGCTGGCTCGACAACTGCGGCCATTCCTCGTCCCAGCTTTCGCCGCCCGTGGTGCCGTACAAGTGGCTGTCGGCGTCCGGGTTGATCTCGATTTCGCCACCATCGCCCTTGATCACAATCGCGGTGTCGCCTAGCAAGCCGCTGGCATCGCGATGCACCGCCTGGTAACCGGGGTGGAAAATGCTTTGCAGGCCGCAGCGAGCGCCCAACGGATTGAGAATCCGCGTCAGCGAATGGATCGGCGACCGCAGGCCCAAGGTATTGCGCAGGTCGATCATGCGCTGAAGTTGCGGCGCCCAATCCACCAGCGGCATGAACGCCAGGCCACCGTTATCCAGTGCCGTGCCGACCTGTTGCCAGTCGCGGCACAGCGGGATGTTCAACGCGTCCAGCAGTTGCTCGCTGTACAGCCGGCCGGCCGTGTGGGCGCCCGCGCCGTGCATGAAAATGCGCACACCGTTCTGCGCCAGGCATTTGGCCGCCAGCAGGTACCACGGCAGATGACGCTTTTTGCCGGCATACGTCGGCCAGTCCAGATCCACCGCTAGCGCTGGCGGGTTCAGCCGTTCACGCAGGGCTTCGGTGAACCCGGCCATTTCCTCGGCGCTTTCTTCCTTGTGCCGCAACAGCATCAAGAACGCGCCGAGCTGGGTGTCCTCGACCTGGTCATCGAGCACCATGCCCATGGCTTCCCGCGCTTCGACGCGAGTCAGGTCGCGGGCGCCACGCTTGCCTTTGCCGAGGATCCGTACGAACTGGGCGAACGGGTGTTCGGCGGGCGTTTCGAGGGTCAGCGCTGGATAGTCGGTCATAAGCAATTCGTCGGTTTGGGCAGGCCCGCCAGTTTCGCGGCGAGTTTGGCAGGGGTGCCTTTGAACAGTCGGTTCAGGTGCAGGCTGTTGCCTTTTTCCGGGCCGAGCTTCAGCGCGGTGTACTTGATCAGCGGGCGAGTGGCCGGGGACAGCTGGAATTCGCTGTAGAAACTGCGCAGCAATTCGAGGACTTCCCAGTGCTCCGGGCTTAACTCGATGTCTTCTGCAGCGGCGAGGGCGGTGGCCACTTCATTGGACCAGTCGCTGAGTTCGACCAGGAATCCGTCCTTGTCCAACTCGATGGCGCGTGCGCCGACGGTCAGGGAATTCATAGCCAACTGTTGACCTTGTCGTAGTGGATCGACAGCTCGACGAAGGCCGGGTAATCGATGGACTCGGCTGCGTCGGGAATCTCCAGCGCACGAGCCTGGGCGTCTTCGGCCAGAACGAACAGTTTCAACGGGCGAGCATTCAGCGCGTTGAACGGCACAGTGCCTGGCTGCAACGCATACACCGCGTCGCCGGTCAGCAACAGCGCGTCGTTGGCGCCGATTACACGCAGGCAACTGGTCAGGCGGTCATCGCCGAACGGGGAATGAGACAACACATGCAAAGTCGACATCAGAGGGTGATCACCTGGTCGTAACGGTCAATAAGTGCAGTGATTTCCTGGGCGGCCAGCACCTGGGCTTCTTCAAGCGACCGACCGTTGAGGTCCAGACCCCGTTCGGCGGCGCTGTCACCACAGACGAACAGGTCTTCAACACCGAACATCGGCAACGCTTGCAGGTTGGCGCTCAGGTCTTTCTGTTGCAGGGCCTTGGCGTTCTGTTTCGCGGCAAGCTGGAACACCCCGTCATCGAGAAACAGCAAGCCGATCGGCAGGTCAAACGCGCCGCCGGCCAGCACGATGTCCAGCGCTTCCCGCGCGTTCGGCCCGGACCACGGGGCCTGACGGCTGATGATCAACAAGGATTTAGCCATCTCACGCGCCTCCGAAACAGATCAGGCGGTCAGCGTCCTGCACCGCGTCATGCAACTGGCCGAGGCCGGACAATTCCCACGGCGCGCTCACGGAAGCGGCGTCACGCTGATAGCGCCCGGCTTCCTCTTCGTTCAACACGCCACGGCGCAGGGCGGCGGCGATACACACCACGGCGTCCAATTGATGCTCGCTAACAAACGCGCGCCATTGCTTGGGCAGGTCCAGCTCATCCTGCGGGGTGACCACGCTGTCAGAGGCGTTGTAGACGCCGTCCTGATAGAAAAACAGCCGGACAATCTCATGCCCGCCGGCCAGCGCAGCCTGGGCAAACAGCAAGGCACGGCGCGAGGAGGGCGCATGGGCGGCGGAAAACAGCGCGATGGCGAACTTCATGACGGACTCGATCAGCAAAACTGTGGGCATGATAAAGCTTTATCGCGGGTGCGGCTAAATCGATGTTGTCTGTGCGGGCCCCATCGCGGGCAAGTCGAATCGTCGCACCGCCGCTCCCACAGGTTTTGTGGTGAAACTGCAATCCCAGGCATTACACAGATCCCTGTGGGAGCGGGCTTGCCCGCGATGAGGCCCGAACAATCAATACAATCAACGAGGCATATACCCCAACTGCCACCGCCGCGGAATCTTCAGCGACAGCAACCCGATCACCCCCGCCAGCAACCCGCTGACAAACAATGCCTTGAGCCCAAGGTGATGTTCCAGCACCGCGCCAAGCACGGCACCGGCAAACATGCCCGTCCAGGGAATCAACTGAACACGCCAGCCGTTGCGCCGCTCACCGAGCATCCATCGCCCCAGGCCGCGGCCGAAGCGCGACAGGGCGCCGGTAACGTAAGTGAGGCCGACCGGCAGGCCGTTCACTTCTTCTACCGCGGCATTGAGCATGCCCATGGCGATGATGGCAGCCAGCAGCGCCGGCAATTGTTCGTCATAAGGCCAGGCCGCGGCGCCGCAGAGCAACATCGCGATGCACAGCAGCAAGGGCAGCGCCCGGCGGCCACCGAGGCGGCTGACGACAATGCCCAGGGCGTTGCCGACGATGAAGGTCGCCACGAGAATCAACAGACGCAAGGTCAGGCCGAGATCGCCGTCGCTGATGGCCACGGCGAGGCGGGTGGTGTTGCCGCTCATGAAGGAGACAAAATCGCCACTGGCCATGAAGCCAATGGCATCGGTCATGCCGGCGAGTACCGAGAGCGCGGCCACCAGTGCCATGCCGATGCGCCCGCGCCATTTCTGGATATGCAGATGGCCCGGACTGGCGCGAGAAGTTGAGAGGGATGGCAACATCGGCGGAAGTCGTCCTCAGGCAGCGACCGTCGTGGTCACTTGCTCAATCCATATAACTCGCAATACTCCAGCCAGTCCATACCAGCCATCTCGGCCACTTCCTTGTGCACTTCCAGGCGCTGAGTCTCGTAGTCTTCAGGCGTTGCGGCGGTCAGTTGCAGCGTGAGCTCCCAGGCAAACAAACCCAGGCGCTCGGCTTCGGCTTCGAAGGCCTCATGCAAGCGCTCGTCGCGGTACTGCGCCGCAGTTTCGCCCTTGGCCTGAGCCAACAGCGGGTTGAGGTTGTCGAGTTCGACGCGCAGCTCGGGGCGCTCATCGAGAAACTTCTTCAGTGCCTGCTCGTGTTGCTGTTCGGTTGCCGCCATGGTCGCTCCTTGAGGCTGGGGTTACGAAGACTGCTTCTTGGCCTTGGCCGCAGCCGCCAGACACTCGAGCGCAAACTGCTCGGGATAGGTCATCTGGATCGGCGTGGTTTCGCCTTTGACGGTGCGTTCGCCGTCGAGGATGTAACGGATACGTTTGTCGGTGACGCCAATTCGCTTGGCGATCCAGGACGGTGTCTGACCGATCTGGCTGATCAGCTTGTCAGCGTATTCGGCGGTCGGTTTGTAATATTCGGCGTTGGGGGTCATGACCTTTCCAGAAAAATGGGCGATGCGACGTTAATGGCGCGACAGGGTGCGCGAATCGTCACTCGGTGTCGCGGTATAAATGAAGTAAAGCAGAACGATACGCTGTGCCACGGTGATACAGTCCGCTTTTTCTTGATGAGCGAACACAATGCGAATTCTGATGGTGGCGCTGGCCGTGACGTTGCTGGCGGGATGCGCCGGCTCGGTGATGAACGATGCCCGCACCAAAGCCCCTTACAAAACCCTGAAATCGGACAAACCGGAAAAAGTCGTCGCCCAGTGCGTGCAGTTTTCCTGGCAGGACGAGGCGGTGTTCGGTGTTGATGCCGGCGCGTATCTGCAGCCTGGAGAGAAGAGCGGGTCCACCGTTTACACGCGTTCGGCGGAGTCCTTCGTGGACGTGACCACCGATGCGTCAGGCACGGTGTTGAGTTACTACGCGCAGCAGGACGACTTTGTGGCCAAGCGCCGTCTGGCGGCGCTGGCAACCTGCCTCTGAATTGAGGCGTTGACCCACACCGTCCAACTGTGGGAGCTAGCCTGCTGGCGATAGCGGTTTGTTATTCAACAGAGATGTCGACTGACCCAACGCTATCGCCAGCAGGCTAGCTCCCACAGTTGAAGGGTGTGGATCATATGAGCGGGTTACACGTCGTTGATCAGGCGCTTCTGGAAGAAGAAGCGCTTATGCCCCGGCGGATAGTCGACAATCTGGCCTACCTCGCTGTAGCCCAGCTTCTTGTAGAACTCCGGCGCCTGGAAGTCGAAGGTGTCGAGCCATATCCCGACGCATTCCTTCTCCCGTGCCAGCTCTTCGGCCATTCGCATCAGCTGGGTGCCCAAGCCCTGCCCTCGGCCCTGTTCCGGCACCGACAGCAACTCGATGTACAACCACCTGTAAAAAACCCGACCATGCAGACCGCCGAGAATCTCGTCGTGTTCGTCGCGGATCAGCAGGGCAATGGGCTCCTGCTTCGAGACGCCGGCCTTTGAGGCGTTATAGGCGCGCAACGGCAGCAGAATTGCCTGCTCTTCGTCTTCGGTGGGGTTTTGCGACTGTTCGATTCGCAGTTCCATCAGCTCAATCCTTATGGCCATGAGGGGGCAACATCCGCAAGCCTACCGTGTGTCCCGGCGGTTGTTCCAGTCTCTTGAGTGGAACCCTCGCTCGCGCCCGGATGTCTAGCCTAAACAGCGTCATTCCAGAACGCGGCCAATGAGGATCACCCGTGAATATTTTTGAAGCCCTGCGTGAAAGTCACGACCGTCAACGCACCTATGCCAAAGCGCTCATCAAGACCAGCGGCGACACCCCGGAAAGGGTCGAGGCTTACAAGCAGCTGAAGTCCGAACTCCAGGCCCACGAAACCGCCGAAGAGCGCCATTTCTACATTCCGCTGATGGAGTTCGACAACGGCGTCGACCTCAGCCGCCATGCCATCTCCGAGCATCACGAAATGGACGAAATGATGGAAGAGCTGGATGAGACGGAAATGTCCAGCCCGGCCTGGCTGGCGACCGCCAAGAAGCTTTCCGAGAAGGTCCATCACCACTTGGAAGAGGAAGAGCAGAAGTTCTTCCAGATGGCCGGCAAACTGCTCGACGACAAGCAGAAAGAGTCCCTGGCCGGCCAGTACGAGAAGGAATACAGGGCGCAGCTTTCCTAGGCCGCACGAAGTCCCCAATTGCTGCCTTGCGCTGTAATCCATTTGCTACACGGGACGTAGGACTTGGATTGGAGTACTGGTTTTATATCCAGTATTTTCGGGTGGTCTGCCACGGCGGACTCATCCGGGCCAATAATGGGTCGATGGACAAAAAAAACAGCTCCGTTAGGTTGAAGGCCTCTCCTCAGGAAGGAGAGTTCTTAAATCAACGGAGTGATAAAAATGAACCAACCACAGACTCAACCTCAACTTCGACACGGTCGTGTCACATTCCCTTCCAGCCGCGGTGCGGTGGCCGTAGAACAGGGGCTGCTGGGTAACTGGCAAGTCAACGAAATGGAAGGCGGCAAGAATTTCCCGTCGTTGACGGCCGGGCCATTTCCGGCGCCTTACCAAACCGACAGCGACAGTGTCGCGCCACCCGCCGACGGCTTGATCCTCAGCGGTGGCAAGTCTGATGCCCGTGACTGCATCAACTTCACCAACGAAGAAATGAGCCTCAAACTCGGCCGCCCATTCACCTGGCCTTTGTTGAATGTCGATCCGGGCCAGACCTTCAAGGTCACCTGGGAATACACCGCCCCTCACGTTACCCGTGGCTACAGCTGGTTCATCACCAAGGATGGCTGGAACCCGAAACAGCGCATCAGCCGTGCGCAACTGGAGCCGAAATCGTTCTTCGACGACTTCTATACCCAGGTCCCGTACTACAGCCATTCCGCCGAGATGAAGGCCAAGGTCAACCACGAAGTGAAATTGCCGGGTAACAAAAAAGGCCATCACGTGATTGTGCTGATGTGGATCGTGGCCAACACCGGCAACGCCTTTTACCAAGCGTTCGACGTGGACTTCAAATAGGCCAGCGGTATCAAACTCCACACGTTCAAGGAATAGAACATGTCAACTTTCGACTTTACGTTACTGAAATCGCCACTCGCCGACGCGGCGTCATTGATGCCGAGCATTGCCGGCAAAAAGATCCTCATGGGCTTCTGGCACAACTGGCCCGCCGGGCCGAGCGACGGTTACCAGCGCGGCCAGTTCGGCAACATTGCGCTGCAGGATGTGCCCAAGGATTACAACGTGGTGGCCGTGGCCTTCATGAAGGGCAACGGTATCCCGACCTTCAAGCCGTACAACCTGTCTGATGCTGAGTTCCGTCGTCAGGTCGGCGTGCTGAACAGCCAGGGCAGGGCGGTGCTGATTTCCCTCGGTGGCGCCGATGCGCACATCGAGTTGCACAAAGGCAACGAACTGCCACTGGCCAATGAAATCATCCGTCTGGTGGAAACCTACGGCTTCGATGGGCTGGACATCGATCTTGAACAGAGTGCGATTGATTTCGCCGACAACAAAACTGTCCTGCCTGCCGCACTGAAACGGGTCAAAGACCATTACGCCGGTGAAGGCAAACACTTCATCATCAGCATGGCGCCGGAGTTTCCGTACCTGACCACTGGCGGCAAATACGTCGGCTACCTCCAGGCCCTGGAAGGTTATTACGACTTCATCGCGCCGCAGTATTACAACCAGGGCGGTGACGGAATCTGGGTGCAGGAAACCAATAACGGTAACGGCGCGTGGATTGCCCAGAACAACGACGCGCTGAAAGAGGACTTCCTCTTTTACCTGACCGAAAGTCTGGTGAGCGGAGCTCGTGGGTTCACCAAAATTCCTGCGGACAAGTTCGTGATCGGCCTGCCCGCCAACGTCGACGCGGCGGCCACCGGTTACGTGATCAACCCTGCGGCAGTGGTGAATGCCTTCAAGCGTCTCGACGCCAAGGGGCTTTCGATCAAGGGCCTGATGACCTGGTCGGTGAACTGGGACAATGGAGTCAACAAAGACCATGTGCCTTACAACTGGGAGTTCAGCCGTCGTTACGGGCCGTTGATCAATGGCAAGCAGCTCTCTTTCCACGAAGAAAGCAGCGCGATGCCTGACGTCGCCAGCCTGCAGTAAAAAGAAGCCCGGCAGAGATGCCGGGCTTTTTCGTTTTCGCCTACCATGGGGATCTTCTGACGAAAAAAGGATGCGTTGTGATGGCGAACACAGCCGAACGGGTCAACATCATTGAGTCCCAGGTGTTGTCCCACGACTGGTACCTGCTGAAGAAAATCACCTTCGACTATCAGCGTAATAACGGCGACTGGCAGCGCCAGACCCGCGAGGTGTACGACCGTGGCAATGGCGTCGCGATTCTGCTGTTCAACCGCGAGAAAAGAACCGTGGTGCTGACGCGTCAGTTTCGGCTACCGGTGTTCGTCAATGGCCACGATGGTTTGCTGATCGAAGTGGCGGCGGGGCTGCTCGAAGGTGCGGCACCTGAAGAACGCATTCGCGCCGAAGCGGAAGAAGAAACTGGTTATCGCGTTCACCACGTGCAAAAGGTGTTCGAGGCCTACATGAGCCCGGGCTCGGTCACCGAAAAACTGCATTTCTTCATCGCAGAATATGACGCCGCGTCGAAAGTCAGCGAGGGCGGTGGGCTGGAAGAAGAGACCGAAGAACTGGAAGTGCTGGAGTGGACATTCGACGAGGCGCTCGAGGCGTTTTATCGCGGGGAGATCTGCGATGCGAAGACCATCATGCTGCTGCAGTATGCGGCGATGAAAAATATCTTCATCTGAACGACACCTACCCCCTGTAGCAGCTGCCTCGCGGTGCTCGACAGCTGCTACAGGTGTTTTGGTCAGTCAGAATAGATCGCCCGTTCTGAAGGCCCCTGACCACTCGCAACCCTCCAGAGTCAGCAACCGTTCCTTCGCCTCAAGCCCGCCGGCAAACCCGGTGAGTTTCCCGGACGCCCCGATCACCCGGTGGCACGGCGCAATAATCGAGATCGGGTTCTTGCCATTCGCCGCGCCCACCGCCCGGACGGCGCTCGGATTGCCAATCTGCTCGGCAATCTCGCTGTAACTGCGCGTTTCGCCAAAAGGAATGGTCAGCAGCGCCTGCCACACCTTCTTCTGAAAGTCCGTCCCGGCAAAATCCAGTTCCAGCTCGAAGTGATTTCGCGTGCCGGCAAAGTATTCCTGCAGCTGCTGAGCGGCGCGTATGAGGATCGGGTTATCCGGTGCTTCGCTCATCGGGCCAAGCCGAACCCGGTTCGGTTTGTCGTTTTCCCAGAGGATGGCCGCCAGTCTTGAATCTTTCGCGACCAGCTTCAGCTCGCCGACCGGAGACGCCATGGTGGTGAAGGTGTAGGTCATGCCGGCGAACTCCGCAGAAGGGCTGAACAGAGGCCAAGCATACTGCCTCGACGAGGAGGCGCAATACGCAATCCCAGCCATACTGCCTACTGCTATTGAAACGCTTTCTCCGTTTTTAAACAGAGCCTAAAAACAAAAAGAGACCGACTCATGAAGTTCGAACCTTTTGCCAAATCGCTGATTGCGACCTCGTTGGCGCTCAGCTGCCTCAGTGCCTACGCGGCCTCCGTAGCCCCGGTCGCGGCCGAAAACGGCATGGTCGTCACGGCCCAGCATCTGGCCTCCCATGTGGGCGTCGATGTGCTCAAGAACGGTGGCAACGCCGTCGATGCCGCTGTCGCGGTGGGTTATGCGCTGGCGGTGGTCTATCCCGCTGCGGGTAACCTGGGTGGCGGTGGTTTCATGACCGTTCAGCTGGCGGACGGACGCAAGACCTTCCTCGATTTCCGCGAAAAAGCCCCCCTTGCCGCCACCGCCAACATGTACCTCGACAAAGAGGGCAATGTGGTGCCGGACCTGAGCACCCGTGGCCACCTGGCCGTTGGTGTGCCCGGTACGGTGTCCGGCATGGAACTGGCCCTGAAGAAATACGGCACCAAGCCCCGCAAGGAAGTCATCGCCCCGGCCATCAAACTCGCCGAAGACGGTTTTGTGCTGGAGCAGGGCGATGTCGAACTGCTGGAGTACGCCACCGACGTGTTCAAGAAGGACATCAAGGATTCCGGCTCGATCTTCCTGAGCAACGGCGAACCGATGCAGGTCGGGCAAAAACTGGTGCAGAAGGATCTGGCGAAAACCCTGCGGGAAATTTCCGAGAAGGGCGAAGACGGTTTCTACAAAGGCTGGGTGGCCGACGCCATCGTCACCTCCAGCCAGGCCAACAAGGGCATCATTACCCAGGCCGACCTCGACAAATACAAGACCCGTGAACTGGCGCCGATCGAGTGCGACTACCGGGGTTATCACGTGGTGTCGGCACCACCGCCAAGCTCCGGTGGCGTGGTGATCTGCGAGATCATGAACATCCTCGACGGCTACCCGATGAAAGACCTGGGCTACCGTTCGGCTCAAGGCATGCATTACCAGATCGAGGCGATGCGCCACGCCTATGTGGACCGCAACAGCTACCTCGGCGACCCGGACTTCGTGAAAAACCCGATCGCCCACCTGCTGGACAAAAACTACGCGACTAAAATCCGCGCCGCGATTGATCCGAAAAAGGCCGCTGTATCCAGTGAACTCAAGCCCGGCGTAGCGCCCCATGAAGGCAGCAACACCACGCATTACTCCATCGTCGACAAATGGGGCAACGCGGTGTCGGTGACCTACACCCTCAACGACTGGTTCGGTGCCGGGGTCATGGCCAGCAAAACCGGGGTCATCCTCAACGATGAAATGGACGACTTCACCTCGAAAATCGGCGTGCCCAACATGTACGGCCTGGTGCAAGGCGAAGCCAACGCCATCGCTCCCGGCAAGGCACCGCTGTCGTCCATGAGCCCGACCATCGTCACCAAGGACGGCAAAGTGGTCATGGTCGTCGGCACCCCCGGCGGCAGTCGCATCATCACCGCGACCTTGCTGACCATCCTCAACGTGATCGACTACGGCATGAACATCCAGGAGGCGGTCGATGCACCGCGTTTCCACCAGCAATGGCTGCCGGAAGAAACCAACCTGGAGACCTTCACCACCAGTCCGGACACGGTGAAGATGCTCGAAAGCTGGGGGCACAAGTTTGCCGGGCCGCAGGATGCCAACCATGTGGCGGCGATTCTGGTGGGCGCGCCTTCACTGGAAGGCAAACCGGTGGGCAAGAACCGCTTCTACGGGGCCAATGACCCGCGCAGGAATACCGGGTTGTCGCTTGGTTACTGAGTTGTAACACCATGGCCACCCTCAATCTGCGAGGGTGGCCCTACCGACCTGTAGCAGCTGCCGAGCAACGCGAGGCTGCGTTCGGCGGCGAAGCCGTCGTGGAACTTCGCTCACCGAACGCAGCCTCGCGCTGCTCGACAGCTGCTACAACGATTGAGGGTCATTCGTCAGGCTTGGTGACGATGTTATCCGCCTCATCAACCTGATACGGCACATGCGCTTCCACGCCATCCTTGCCGGTATGCGCCACGACATTCTTGTAGCGCTTGCCGTTCCAGCAACGGAAAATCAGCGTCGCATTTTCGCCTCCGGTCAGCGTCGAACCCAGGCTGCCAATGAGCTTGCTGCTAGCGCCGCCCACCAGGATGCTGTTCTTGCCCGCCGTCAAAACGCTTTTATCGCCGCCCATCAACGTGCAGTCGTCACCTGCCGTCAGCTTGCTGCGATCACCCGCCGTGAGGTGGCTGTTGCTGCCCGCCAGCAGTTTGCTGCGATCGCCGGCGATTTGGGTGCTGTCTTTACCGGCGATCAACTTACTGCGGTCGCCAGCAGTCTGGATGCTGCCCGCGCCCGCGATGAGTGTGCTGCGATAACCGGCGGTCTGTGAACTGTCCTTGCCAGCGATCAACATGCTTTTGTGCCCGGCAATTTGCGTACTGTCAGGGCCGGCGATCAGTGAGCTTTGATGGCTGGCGATCTGGTTGCTGCCGTATCCGGCGGTCAACGTGCTGTGCATGCCGGAGGTGAGGCTGCTGCCGTAACCAGCGGTCAAGACACTGCGCAATCCACTGATCAGCGTGCTGCCGTATCCGGCCGTGAGAAAGCTGCGGATGCCGCTGGTCAGGCTGCTGCCGTAGCCAGCGATCAACGAACTGTCCTGCCCCGCGGTCTCGGTGCTGCCATAGCCGGCCGTCAGGGTGCTGTTTTCCTGAGCGGTGAGGGTGCTGCCGTAACCCGCCGTCAACGTACTGTCGTAACCGGCGGTTTGCGTGCTGCCGTAACCGGCGATCAGCGAACTTTCGTAGCCGGCGGTTTCGGTACTGCCGTAGCCGGCGGTGAGGGAGCTGTTTTCCTGAGCGGTGAGTGTGCTGCCATAACCTGCCGTCAGCGTGCTCTCGTAGCCTGCTGTTTGCGTGCTGCCGTAGCCAGCGATCAGCGAACTGTTGCTGCCGGCGGTTTCGGTACTGCCGTAGCCGGCGGTAAGGACACTGCTTTCCCGAGCCGTCTGGGTACTGCCATAGCCAGCGGTCAGGGTGCTTTTGTATCCGGCCGTTTGGGTGCTGCCGTAGCCCGCGGTCAGTGAGCTATTTTCCCGGGCGGTGAGGGTGCTGCCGTAACCTGCCGTCAGCGTGCTGTCGTGGCCGGCGGTTTGCGTGCTGCCGTAGCCGGCGATCAACGAGCTATCGCCGCCCGCTGTAGCGGTACTGCCATAACCTGCGGTCAGGACACTGCTTTCCCGCGCAGTTTGCGTGCTGCCATAACCGGCGGTCAGGTGGCTTTCATATCCCGCCGTCTGGGTACTGCCGTAGCCGGCGATCAGAGAACTCTCATGCCCGGCGGTTTCCGTGGTGCCGTAACCCGCCGTGAGGGAACTGCCGTCCTGCGCGGTGAGGGTGCTGCCATAGCCCGCGGTCAGACTGCTGTCATAACCGGCGGTCTGAGTGCTGCCGTATCCGGCAATCAACGAGCTGTCGCCACCGGCAGTTTCGGTACTGCCGTAGCCAGCGGTGAGGGAGCTGCTTTCCTGGGCGGTGAGGGTGCTGCCATATCCCGCCGTCAGGCTGCTTTCATAGCCGGCAGTCTGGGTCGTGCCGTAACCGGCGATCAGGGAACTGGCGTATCCGGCGGTTCCGGTGCTGCCGTAGCCTGCCGTCAGAGAGCTGCTCTCTTGGGCGGTCTGAGTGCTGCCATAGCCGGCAGTTAAAGTGCTCTCATAACCGGCTGTCTGCGTGCTGCCATAACCGGCGATCAGCGAACTGTCGTGCCCGGCCGTTGCGGTGCTGCCATAGCCTGCCGTGAGAGAGCTGCTCTCCTGCGCGGTCTGGGTGGTGCCATACCCGGCGGTTAGGGTGCTTTCATGGCCGGCTGTCTGCGTACTGCCGTAACCGGCAATCAACGTACTGTCCGAACCGGCCGTTGCGGTGCTGCCGTAACCCGCCGTGAGTGAGCTATTCTCCTGCGCTGTTTGGGTACTGCCATAGCCAGCGGTCAAAGTGCTCTCATGGCCAGCAGTTTGGGTGCTGCCGTAACCGGCGATCAAGGAACTTTCCGGTCCCGCCGTGCCGGTGCTGCCATAGCCGGCGGTGAGGGCGCTGCTGTCCTGGGCGGTTTGGGTGGTGCCATAACCCGCCGTCAACGTGCTGTCCTGTCCCGCCGTTTGCGTGCTGCCGTAACCGGCAATCAAGGCGCTTTCTGATCCAGCAGTTTCGGTGCTGCCGTAGCCAGCGGTAAGGGCGCTGCCATCCTGGGCGGTTTGCGTACTGCCATAGCCGGCAGTCAGCGAGCTGTCATTTCCCGCCGTTTCGGTACTGCCGTAACCCGCAATGAGCGTGCTGCCGTCCTGAGCGGTCTGGGTGCTGCCGTAATCGGCGGTCAACGTGCTTTTCTGTCCGGCAGTTTGCGTGCTGCCATACCCGGCGATCAGCGAACTTTCATCGCCGGCCATTTCCGTGCTGCCATAACCGGCGGTCAGTGAGCTGCTGTCGGCGGCCGTCAAGGTGCTGCCGTAGCCGGCAATCAATGAGCTCTGGCCGCCGGCCGTTTCCGTACTGCCGTAACCCGCCAGCAGATAACTTTGATGCCCTCCGGTGAGCGTACTGCCGTAAACAGCCGTTTCGAATGTTTGCGAGGCGTCGGTTTTAGCGCCGATGCCAGGAGGACTGTAACCCTGTGTTCGCCGACTTTCGAATTCGCGGCTGGAAGTTTTGTTGGGTGATTCAAGTGCAGTGTCGATTGAAGTAATGTTCGATGCTGGATAGTTTTCGATGTGCGCTGCAATGTAATGGATCGAACTTTCTTGCGTGCCGGTGTGAACAACTTCCGCTTCCGGGAACTTGATCATGCCGCTTTCTTCAAGTTTTATAATGTGCTCAATATTAACTTCGCACACGATCCATCTGGCGTCGGCTCGCAAACTCAGTTGCGTAGAGGAGCCTTCTCCCCACAATAAACCGACCAGGCCGTTCTCGAGTTTTCTGCTGGGCTTCCAGTGCTTGCACACCATCAGGCCAGCCTCCGGCCAGACCTGGCCGGCATGGTCCGACATGTCGTTGGCGCAAGTGCGCAAGACAAGGACTTTATTGTCACTCATATCATGTGTTCTCAATGGATGTAACGGCATCAGCGGGAATCAGGATTGTAAGCGCCCATAACATTCCAAAAGAACGATCCGGTATTACTTACACGTCACTGGCTGAAATCCATTAAGAGCCAGCGGCAAAGCCGCAGTCCTGTCATTAAACAGGTCGCAGTCCCTGGCGAAACTTCTCGATATCGAAGATTCACCCTAAAGCAATGGGTCAGGTCTGGCCACACTTATTGTTGTTCGGGAGTGTTTAATGTTGCTCGTTACAATAGATCAAATAATGTCGTCATAGTTGATGTGCTTTAATGAATTTTCAATTCAGCGTAGCGGCGTTGGGGCGGGCCTTGCCCGACTGGACAAATTCGCTGATAAGCAACGATTTCAAGCTATTCCATCGTGGGTGTTTTGCGGCATTATCGACGGTACGCACTCTTCGCTCGGCCCCAGGGAGCAGGTGGCGTACCCCTTAATCTGAAGGACTACTTTAAGGCCTGAGCCCATGACCACTGCACTGCTGATCATCGACGTCCAGCACGCCTTGTGCGCTGGCGAGTACGAATGCTTTGAGATCAAACGCGTCATCGAGAACATCAACGCTCTCAGTGCCAAGGCTCGCGATGCTGAAACTCCAGTCATCTTCATCCAGCACGAGGAGGGTGACCTGCTCAAGCACGATTCCAAAGGCTGGCAACTGGCGGACGGGCTGGAGACATCACTCCAGGACCTGCGCATACGCAAAACCACACCGGACTCTTTCTATCAGACCGATCTGCGCCAACTGCTGCAAAAGCGCGACGTTGATCGCCTGATCATATGCGGTCTACAAACCGACTATTGCGTTAACGCTACTGTTCGCCAGGCACACTCGTTGGGTTACGACGTAGTGCTCGCTGCCGACGCCCATTCAACTGTCGACAACGGCAACATGCGTGCCGATGACATCATCGCAGAACACAATAAGGACTTGGAGCGCCTGTCCGGTTCGGTGGCCCGGATCGATGTCATCCCGACCAGCGAAATACGCGTTTAAGCAGCGAAAATATCGATCAGCTCATTCAGGAACGCGCTCACCAAATCACGCTGACGCGCCGAATGCCGAACCGCCGCATGAAAACCGACCTCATAACGCAGCAGCTCGGGATTCAGCGGATGCAACTGCCCCAGTTGTTCATGCTTCGCCGCATAGTGCTGCGGCAGAAAGCCCAGATGCTGGCCCGACAGAATGAGCAACGCGGCACCGTCCATGCTGTCGGTGAGCACGCTCAGGCGTTCGATCGAGGTGGGCGCGGGCATTTCCGGCAAGGGGTGGCTGGGCCAGACCCAATCGAAATCGCTGACGTCCTCCCGGGTCAGCTCGCCCACTTGCTCAAACAGCGGATGAGCAGGGGCGCAGTAGGCGATCTGGGTTTCCTGGAACAAGGGGAAGTAATCGATGTTGGGCAAGCGGTGCCAGAAGTAACCGATCGCCAGATCGATATGGCTATTGATGATTTTCTCTTCCAACAATGACGACGACAGTTCCGTGAAGTGGAAATACAGGCCTTCATGGCGGGATCGCAAACGCGCGATGGCCAGGGCGATTTTCTTGTTGGCAACGGGGTCGATCTGACCGAGCAGCCCGATGTTGATATTGCCGGACACCTTGCGATTGATGTGCTGGACTTCAACCCGGAAGCCTTCTGCCGCCGCCAGCAATCGGCGCGCCGCCTCGACAAACTGGCCGCCCTTGGGCGTCACCGAAAATCCACCGCGCCCTCGCTCGCACAGGCGAAATCCCACCCGCGCTTCCAGCGTCGCCAATTGCGCACTGATGGTGGGCTGCGTGGTGTTGAGCGCGGTTTGCGCGGCCGAGATGCCGCCCGCCTCAACGACGGTCAGAAATACCCGGATCAAGCGCAGATCCAGCTCCGATACAGTGCCCAGCATGGGTGTCCCTCAATGTTCACTCACATAGACGCCGATCTATGTAAACAGTGTGCCTGCGATATTTTACAGCCCTGACCCAGGCCCTACATTGCAATGAAACCGGCGCTTTGCCCATAAAAACAACAATCAACTGCATAGGAACAATCGTATGTCAGGGTCTCCTCATTCTGCGCACGCCATCGAGGCGAGTGGCGGGTTGGCCATCGAAGGCCACTCGATCGATTACATTCCGCAAAACGAACGTCACGCCAAGCTCAGCAGCCAGGGGCCTTTCTGGTTTTTGGGCAACTTCCACTTCTTCACCATCTCCATCGGTTTTGTCGGCCCGAGCCTCGGATTGTCGGCGCTGTGGACGATGGTGGCCGGTGCGCTCGGGATCATGTTCGGCACCATTTTCATGGCCTTCCACGGCTCGCAAGGTCCGGAAATGGGCCTTCCGCAAATGATCCAGTCCCGTGCCCAGTTCGGCTATCGCGGCGTGATCCTGGCGTTGATGGCGACCATGTTTGTGTTCGTCGGCTTCAACGTGGTGAACATCTCGCTGATCATGAACGGCCTGGAGCATGTCTTCGGCATCGACCCGACCATCGTCGCGATTGCCGTGGTGCTGATCGGCGCGTTGCTGTCGATCTACGGTCACGACCTGATGCACAAAGCCTTCAAGTGGGCGTTGTTGGCAACCTTGCCGTTGTATGCGCTGGTCACCATTGCACTGATGTTCGGTGCAGGCCAGGAAGGCGTCACACCGGCGACCGATCTGGGCTTCAGTTGGGTTGCGTTCGCCACGCTGTTTGCCATCGGCGCGAGCTATAACATCTCCTATGCGCCGTATGTCTCCGACTATTCCCGGTACCTGCCGAAAAACACCAGCCGGCCGAAACTGATTGCCGCCGTGTTCATCGGCGCATCGTTGTCGGGCAGCTGGATGATCGGCCTCGGCGCCTGGCTCGCGCAGCAGTTGAAAGCGGCGGACGCGCTGGTGGCGCTGAACCAGGTCGGATCGTCGATGATTCCGGGCCTGGGCAATGTGCTGGTCACCGTCTCGGTGGCGGGCTTTCTGCCGATCATCGCGCTCAATACCTACAGCGCCATGCTGACGTTGTTGACGGGCGTCGACTCGATCAAAAAGATCACGCCGACACCCCGCGCCCGAGTGATGTCCATCACCGCGATCAGCCTCATCCTGTTGACCTGCGTACTGTCGATCAAAGGCGATGGCATCGCCCTGTTGAACACCTTCCTCGTGCTGCTGTTGTACTTCCTCGTGCCCTGGACCGCCGTCAATCTGGTCGACTACTTCTTCGTGCGCAAAGGCCGCTACGCCATCCCGCACTTCTTCACGCCGAAGGGCATTTATGGCGCCTGGCAATTTCGCGGAATCGTTTCGTACCTGATCGGTTTTGCCGCGATGGTGCCGTTCTTCTACATCTTCGATGCCGCCGCCGGTAAAGAGGTGTTCGTCGGGCCGCTGGCGCGCATGCTCGAAGGCGTGGACATCGCCTGGCTGGTGGGCCTGGTGGTTTCAGGTCTTACGTATTACCTCCTTAGCCGTTCGATCGACCTTGAATACGAACGCCGGATCATCGACTCGATCTCTGAAAGCGACATAGTTTCCATGGCTCATCAGCCTGCGGAGGAGGGGCGTTGAACAGCGTGAAAAATACTGTGGTCGCCTGCTGCCAGGTGGCACCGAAAATAGGCGATCTTGCTTACAACCGGACGTTGACTGAGCGTGCGATACGCTCAGCGGCGTTGCAGGGTGCTCAAGTGGTGGTGCTGCCCGAATTGGTGCAGAGCGGCTATGTGTTCAACGACCGCAGCGAAGCATTGTCCTTGTCAGAAACAGTTGAAGGACCGACCTTGAACCTGTGGGCGGCACTCGCCCGCGAGCTGAACCTCGTCGTGGTCGGCGGCTTTTGCGAACGGCTGGAGGACGATGAGCTGGCCAACAGTGCGGCAATGATTGATGCCCAAGGCCTGCGTGCCGTGTACCGCAAAGCTCACCTCTGGGATGCTGAAAGCGAAATCTTCAGCGCCGGTAACGACGCGCCGCCGGTGGTCGAAACGGCTCATGGACGGATCGGCATGCTGATTTGCTATGACCTGGAATTCCCGGAGTGGGTGCGACTCCCGGCACTGGCCGGCGCTGACCTTCTTTGCGCGCCGGTCAACTGGCCCGATGGACCACGGCCACCTACCGAACGTCCGGCGGAAGTGGTGCGCGTTCAGGCCAATGCGTCGGTCAACCGGATGTTCATTGCCGCGTGTGACCGGCATGGGCATGAACGCGGGGTTGGTTGGGTGCAAGGTTCGGTGATCGTCGATGCCGATGGTTACCCGTTGGTCGGGCCGGCGGAGCAGGGAGGCGAGCAGATTTTGTTGGCGACACTTAACCTCGCCGAGGCACGGAACAAGCGGATTAGTGCGCGTAATGATTTGCACCGGGATCGGCGGCAGGGGTTGTATGGATGTGTCGAGGAGTGAAGCGGTAGTCCGCTCCTGTTTCGGTTACTAGATGCCGTGGTGGGAAAGGGGCAAGACAAATCCATGTCTGCAAACATGGCGGGAATAAATTGAGAATCGCATCATGAGACTGCCTGTTTTTACCATGCATCAGACCCAACAGCGGTATATCACTCGGCTAGTCCTTAAGCGAGGGTTAGCCTGTTGAGCGACCGCAATTGGTCGATTTTTACCTGTTGCGAAGGGCAGGAAACGGCCAAAAGCGGACTGATAATTCGCGCCGGAGACATGCAACCGGGAGAACTTTCGCTGGCGGGAGCTGCTGTGTATCATCAGGGCGGGCTGATGCTGCCTGCCGCTCGCTTCCGAAAGGATAGGTGAAAGCATTTCTTCTCTTCCCAAATCCTGTCGCATCTCTTGAGAGTCGAGGTTTGGCAACGCGAGCACCAGAATGCCTCGGCTACAGGAGGAACGATGTTTTCAATCGAACAAGCCAAGCAGATGGCCAAGAGGCTGCGTGCCTCGCTAGAGTCGCGCAATCAAGCAGTGACTCACTCCACGGCTCTAGAAACGGTAGCGCACCAGCTGGGCTACAAGGACTGGAACACAGCGTCAGCCATGCTTCCCCTGGAAGATACCCAACCCGCGATTACATTCGACAAAGCAATCCCGATTTTGCGGATGTTTGACGAAACCAAGGCGCGTGAGTTCTATCTTGATTTTCTAGGTTTTAGCGTCGAATTCGAGCATCGGTTCGAAGCTGATCTACCGCTGTATCTGGGGATAAACCGAAACGGTTTGCAGCTCCATCTTTCTGAACATCATGGCGATGCGAGCCCGGGATCGACGATATTTGTTCCGATGCAAAATATCGAACTGCTGCGGGACGAGTTACAGGGCAAACGCTACGGAAATGGACGCCCGGCTATTGTTCAGCAGGACTGGGGCAAAGTTCTTGAAGTCTATGACCCATTCGGCAATCGAATCCGGTTCTGCCAAAGCTGATCCTGGTTTGCGGGCTGGGGAGACCCAGTCCGCATTGGGTCGTTTGAGACCTGTCACAACCGGCTGCTATGGGTCGGATACCAACGGTCTGGCCTAGACCGTCGCAGTGAATGGTCAGACTTCTGTTTGCTCTGCCATTTCCAGAGCATCATCAACCTCGATGCCCAAGTACCTGACAGTGCTTTCGAGCTTTGTATGACCCAGCAAGAGTTGGACTGCTCTTAAGTTCTTTGTACTTCGATAGATCAGCGATGCCTTGGTTCTCCGTGGCGTGTGAGTACCGTACATGGTTGGGTCAAGGCCTTCCCGTCACAACAGACCCGAAATGGCCCAAAGCTCTCATCGTAAATCAACAAAAGGAGTGCATGGTTTTCGCTGTTTTCAGCGTCGCGCAGACAGCTGTTGCGGCGCCAAAAATGCATCGTGGAAATAGTTACGAAACGCCTGCATCGCCGGGCTGAATTCGCGCTCGCGATGCCACGCCAGTCCGACACTCATCGGCGTCACTTTGTCGGTGACTGTCAGGGTTTCGATGCGTTTTCCTTCCAGTGACCAGGGGCGGTGCACCAAGTCCGAGAGGATTGCCACGCCGCTGCCATTGGCGACCATGCTGCGCACCGCTTCGACCGAACTGGTACGCAATCGCACGTTTGGCTGCTGATTCGCATGTTCCCAGTAGCGCATGGCGCTTTGTTCGGCTTCGTCGACGGTCAGCAGGATGTAGGGTTCTTTCGCGACGTCGGCGAGGCTGACCGCCGAGCGTTCGCGCAACGGATGGTGGCTGGGCAGCCATAATCGCCGTTCGGAGTTGAAGAGAATCTCTGAAACGATGTCCGGGTGCGTGAGGTTGGCGGTGAGCACCACGGCCATATCAAAACGACCTTCCAACAAGCCTTGTTCAATCGATTGCCGTTCCTGTTCATGGACTTCAATGGCCACGTCCGGATGCCAGTGTTCCAGGCGCTGCAAATGGTGCGGCAGGAAATAACCGATCACCGTGTAGCTCGCCGCCAAGTGCAACACGCCACTGGCGCGGATGTCCGGCAACGGGCTGTTCAACGCATCATCGACGCTGCGCAAAATCACGTAGGCCCGATTCAAAAAGTGCCGCCCGGCGTCGGTCAGGCTCATGCCCTGGGCCGAGCGCTGGAACAACAGCGTGCCGAGGATGCCTTCCAGTTCCTTGATCGCCGTGGTCACCGCTGACTGGGAAATATTCAGATGAATCGCGGCTTGAGAGATTTGCCCGATCTCTGCGGTGGCGACGAAATAACGGACTTGGCGCAGGGTCAGGGACATGAGCACTCCGGGTAACGAGGTATCTGTTTTTCAGAAGATGCCCTATCTGATAATAGATCTTCCCAAGGGGTTAACAGGAATTTAACTTGACCTGCATGAAGTCACAAGCGTCGGGAGCAAGCGTCATGCAGGCAGTAGATTTCAACTCGGACATGGGCGAAGGCTTTGGCCCCTGGACCATCGGCGATGGCGTCGACAATGAGCTGATGGGCTTTATCAGCTCGGCCAACATCGCCACCGGTTTTCATGCCGGCGACCCCAGCACCATGCGTCGCACCGTTGAGCAGGCCAAGTGCCTGGGCGTGGCCATCGGCGCGCATCCGGGGTTTCGCGACCTGGTTGGTTTTGGTCGTCGGCACATCAATGCGCCGGCCCAGGAACTGGTCGACGACATGCTCTATCAGTTGGGCGCCTTGCGTGAACTCGCCCGGGTTCAAGGCGTGGCCCTGCAACACATCAAACCCCACGGCGCGCTCTACATGCACCTGGCCCGAGACGAAGAGGCCGCGCGTTTGCTGGTGGAGAGCCTCCAACGTCTGGAACCGGAGTTGCTGCTGTATTGCATGCCCGATTCGGTGATCTGGCGGGTTGCCACGGAACTCGGCCAACCGGTGATCCGCGAGTTCTACGCCGACCGCGAATACGACCTCAGCGGCTCCATCGTCTTCACCCGCAACGTGCGGGCTTACGACCCGGGCCACGTCGCCGAGCGAGTGCTGCGTGCTTGCCAACAAGGCGTGGTGCGCACCGTCGAGGGCGAAGACCTGGCGATTGAATTCGATTCCATCTGTTTGCACAGCGACACGCCGGGTGCCTTGGCGTTGGTCGAAGCCACGCGTCATGCACTTGATGGCGCGGGCATAGAGGTCCGAGCACCGCGCTGAGACTGAACGAAAACACCTGGCACACAGACGCCAGGGTATGCCCACCGATTCACCTTTTGCCTGCCTTTCTACAACTATTCCAAGAGGAACAGACATGGCCGAACACACTGTAATCACCCCGTTGCCGGGGACCTTCTACCGCAAAGCTACCCCGGAATCGGCGAACTTCGTCGAGGTTGGCGCGCAGGTCAGCGCCGATACGGTGATTGGCCTTATCGAGGTCATGAAGCAGTTCTCCGAACTGACCGCCGGGACGGCCGGTCGCCTCAGTGCCTTTTTGGTAGAAGACGGTGATCCGGTGGAGCCGGGTCAAGTCGTCGCAACACTCGACGACGAGTGAGGGCGCGATCATGACCCACGCCATTCATAAATTGCTGATCGCCAACCGTGGCGAGATCGCCGTGCGGATTATCCGCGCTGCCAAGGAACTGGGCATTCCCACCGTTGCCGCGTGCAGCGAGGCGGACGTCGATTCCCAGGCTGCGCGCATGGCCGATGAGGTGCACATTCTCGGCCCGGCCCGTGCCGACAAAAGTTACCTGAACGTCGAGGCCTTGCTCGGCGCCTTGAAAGCCACGGGCGCCAACGCAGTGCATCCCGGTTACGGCTTTCTGTCGGAGAACGCCGATTTCGCCGAAGCAGTGGTGGCTGCCGGCGCCATTTTCGTCGGCCCGAGCGCGGAGACGATCCGGCGCATGGGCGATAAGGCCGAGGCGCGTCGCACGGCGCAAGCCGCTGGCGTGCCGGTGGTGCCGGGTTCGCCGGGTGAACTGTTTGACGTTGAATCGGCGCTCAAGGCTGCCGAATCCGTTGGCTTCCCGCTGCTGATCAAAGCTTCAGCCGGTGGCGGCGGGCGCGGTATTCGGCTGGCGGAAAACGCCGAGCAACTGAGCGAAGAATTCCCCCGTTCCCAGCGCGAAGCCCAAGCGGCGTTTGGCAATGGCGCAGTGTACCTGGAGCGGTTTATCAGCCGGGCCCGGCATATTGAAGTGCAGGTGCTGGGCGACGGTCAGCACGCCGTGCATTTGTTTGAGCGCGAGTGTTCGCTGCAACGGCGCCGGCAGAAAATCTTCGAAGAAGCGCCGTCGCCAGTCCTCAGCCAGCAGCAACGGGATACGCTGTGCGCCAGCGCCGTGCGCCTGACCGAATCTCTGGGCTACAAGGGCGCCGGCACTCTGGAATATCTGTATGACGATGCTACCGGTGAGTTCTTCTTTATCGAGATGAACACGCGGATTCAGGTGGAGCACCCGGTCAGCGAACTGATCACGGGCATCGACCTGGTCCAGGCCATGTTGCGCATCGCTGGTGGCGAGCCGCTGGGCTTCAAGCAAAGCGACATCCGACTCAACGGCGCCGCCCTGCAGATGCGCCTGAACGCTGAAGACCCGGCGCGGGATTTCTTCCCGAGTCCAGGCCTGGTCGAGGAACTGATCTGGCCGAATGGCGAGGGCATTCGCGTCGATACGCATCTGTATCAAGGCTACCGCGTGCCGCCGTACTATGACTCGCTGCTGGCCAAACTGATTGTTCACGGTGCGGATCGCGCCGAAGCCCTGGCCCGAGCGCGAATGGCGGTGGCGCACACCACGCTCACCGGCATGGCCAACACCTTGGCGTTGCACGGTGAATTGCTGAAACAACCGTGGCTACACAGCGCCAACTTTCACACCGGCACCCTGGAAACCTGGCTGGCCGAGCGCCGTAGCGGAGGTGAAGCATGAGTACTCCCATCCGGTACAGCTTTGGCGCCGATGAGCATTTGTTTGCCGAAGTCAGCGACAGCATGTCCCTGGACGCGTTCTTCAAAGGCCTGGCCGTCACCCGCGCCGTGGAACGGCTGGCGCTGGATGGCGTGCTCGATATCTGCCTGGCCAACGCGTCATTCCAGATTCGTTTCGACCCGGATCGCATTGCCCCTCACACCTTGCTCGAAGCGGTAAAAATCGCCGAGGCCGGGGCCGTCGCCGAGCGCACGTTGCACACGCGGATCATCGAAATTCCCGTGCTCTACAACGACCCCTGGACCCACGAAACCCTGATGCGTTTTCGCGACCGCCATCAAGACCCGAGCGCCACGGACCTGGAATACGCCGCACGAATCAACGGCCTGGCCGACGTCGATGCATTCATCGCGGCCCACAGTGGCGCGCCGTGGTTTGTCTCGATGGTCGGCTTCGTTGCCGGGTTGCCATTCATGTTCCAGATGGTCGAGCGCGAGCGTCAGTTGCAGGTGCCCAAGTACCTGCGCCCGCGCACCGACACACCGAAATTGACCCTTGGTCACGGCGGTTGCTTTGGTTGCATTTACTCAGTGCGCGGCGCCGGCGGCTATCAGATGTTTGGCGTCACGCCCGCGCCGATCTACGACCCGCAACAGAACCTCGCGTACCTGAAAGAACACATGGTGTTTTTCCGTCCAGGCGACATCGTGCAGTTCAAACCGATGGACCGTGAAGCCTACGACCACGCGGTGGCCGAAGTGGAAGCCGGTTGCTTTGATCTGCGGATTCGGCCGGTGGAGTTTTCGCTGGACGCGTTCCTTGCCGATCCCGTTGGCTATCCCAAGTCGTTGCAGGAGGTGTTGGCATGATCAAGGTCCTCAAACCCGGCCTCGCCACTACGGTACAAGACCTGGGCCGTGAAGGGTATTACCACTTGGGCATTCCTCCGTCCGGCGCGCTTGATCAATACGCCTTGAGCGCGGCCAATCAATTGGTCGGCAACCCGGCAGGTTTGGCGGCGCTGGAATGCACGCTGCTCGGGCCTGAGTTGGAGTTTCAGCAGGATGCATTGGTGGCGGTCAGCGGCGCGCACATGACGCCACGGGTCGATGGTGTGGAAATGCACCACGACACCGCGTTCACCGTGAAGGCCGGGCAAGTGCTGCGCTTTGACTTTCCCAAGGCTGGTGCCCGCGCTTATGTGGCGGTGGCCGGCGGCATTGATGTGCCGGTGGTGCTCGGCAGTCGCTCCACCTATGCGCTGGGCGCGCTCGGCGTTTTTCAGGGGCGACGCCTGATTGCAGGCGACGAATTGCCGGTGGGCATCGCCAGTGGCAAGAGCCGCGCCGGGGCCAGTTTGCCCATGGCGTTACGGCAATCATTGGGTGGCGAAATCACCCTGCGGGTGGTGCCCGGTTTGTACTACCACCGCTTGACCGAATCGGCGGCGAAGAGCTTTTTCGCCGAGCCGTGGACGGTCGGTTCGGAAGCCGACCGCATCGGCTATCGCTTCAAGGGCGGCAGCGCGCTGAGCTTTCAGCCCCGGGAGCAGCCGTTCGGCGCCGGTTCCGATCCGTCGAACATCGTCGACAGTTGCTACCCGATCGGCTCGATCCAAGTACCCGCCGGGCTCGAACCCATCGTGCTGCACCGTGATGCGGTGTCCGGTGGCGGCTACGCGATGATTGGCACGGTGATCAGCGCCGACCTCGATTTGATCGGCCAGATGCAACCCAACCAGAAGGCCCGCTTTGTCGCGGTAACCCTCGAAGAGGCGCTGGAAGCGCGACGTTCCTATAAGAAAAAACTCAGCTGCCTGAGCAAGCTGTTCCCTTCCTGATTCTGCCCGCCGTCTAGCGCGGGCCATGCCAAACGGTACGCCAGCGCCGCACTTCGGTGCGGTGACGGCTGCCCGCGCTTCAACCTTTGACTGGTTTTGGAGTTCACGCATATGGCCGCTTTATCGCAATCAAGTCAAACCGGGCAAGACCCGGCGCATCATCCTGTTCCCACCGAAGCGCGCATGGGTCGACTGTCCCTGACCATGGCCTGGTGGGCGGTGTGCAGTGCGATGTTTTACATCGTGGTGGGTGCTTCATTGGCGTTGTCGTTCGGTGCGCGCAATGCGCTGATTGGCATGGTCCTGTCGGTGATCAGTTATGGACTGGTCAACAGCGTGCTCAGCCGCTTTGCGATTCGCAGCGGTTTGTCGGTGGCGTTGTTTTCACGGCTGTTGTTCGGCAGCACCGGGGCGTGCCTGGCGACGTTGATTTTCTTCTCGACCGCGATCTATTACGCGGTGTTCGAGGGTTCGGTGATCGCCGTCGCGCTCAATCACCTGTACCCGGACCTGGTCTATCCGCTGGCGGCATTGGTGGTGGTGCTCTACAGCGTGCCGATGATCCTGGGCAGCGTGCAGCACTGGCTGGACAAGCTCAACGGCGTGTTGTTACCGGTGTACCTCGGTGGTTTGCTGGTGGCGGTGGGGCTATCGATCAGCCGTTATGGCTACCAGCCGCAATGGCTGGATTTCGGCCCGGCAACGCCGAGTGCATTCGGCTGGTGGGATTGTTTTGTCGCCTACATGGGCGTCTGGGTGTTGATGCTGTTCACCTTCGACTATGCGCGTTTCGGCAAGCCTGAAGATGCCGAGTACCACGGTCGCTGGAACTTCGGCATGCCGTTCTACGCGGTGACGTTTCTGCTCAATGGCGCGGCGGGCATTTACCTGGTCAGCAGCATTCCCCACGAAGGTGCGCTGAACGAAGTCTCGGTGGTGATGGCGATTTTGCAGTTGATGGGCCTGTGGGGATTGCTGTTTGTCTGGGCCACGCAAACCCGGATCAACACCGCCAACTATTACTTGGCGACCCTGAACATGCAGGCGTTCTTTGGTCGATTTGGCCTTCGCGGTTCGTACCTGGTGTGGGCAGTGGCGGTGGGGGTGATCGTCTACGGCTTGATGCTCGCAGACGTGTTTTCCTACATCCTCAAGGCGTTGGCCTATCAGGGGATTTTCGTGGTGGCCTGGGTGGGCGTGGCGTTGGCGCAGATTGTCTACGGACGATGTGACGTGGCAGCGCTCGAACGGGTGGCCGCGTTTAACCCGGTGGGCTTGACGGCCTGGTTTGGCGCCACCGCATTGGGTCTTGCGTTGATGTTTTCCGGCGGCGGACTGAGCAGCTTTTCCGCGCCATCTACCGTGATAGTTGCATTTGCCTTGCAAGCAGGCTTATCCCATCGAAGCCGGTTGAAGTTACGGTTGGCAGAGTAGAGTTTTGCAGTCACTCATCCCGTACCCGCCTGCTCTAACAAAGTGGAGCGGGCAATGGGAAGCTCATTTCGAATTCGCTGATGGGTTGCCAGTGACTGCTTCTGGCCGTTCTCCGCCAGTCTCCACCAAGATACCCGCTACAACAGCATCATGCCGCGTTGGCCGGATGCAATCGCAAACGCATGACATTCCCTCACCGGAGTTTTCCGGTGCTTCTTGCAGAGAGGTTCATATGTATAGAGCGTTGGTTGTAGACGATCATCCGTTTATTCGGGCGACGGTGAAGGTACTGCTGGAGTATGAGCAATTTCAAGTCGTCGCCGAGGCTGACAATGGCGCCGATGCGGTGCAACTGGCTCGCCAGCATCACCCGCAACTGATCCTGCTGGATATCGCCATGCCCTGTCTGGATGGACTGGAAGTCATCAACCGGATCGGCGCGCTGAGGCTATCGAGCAAGATTCTGGTATTGACCGCCCAGTCCGCCGCCTTTTATGCCATGCGCTGCATGAAGGCGGGCGCTGCCGGTTATATCTCGAAAACCGAAGATTTTAGCGAATTGAGCAAAGCGATCAAAGCGCTCATGGCGGGTTATACGTTCTTTCCCAACCTGGTGGGCAATTCCGTACGCCGGGTTGATATCGATTCCACTGAGCTTGAGTTGATCCGCGGCCTATCCGACCGAGAGCTGACGATTTTGCAGCAACTTTCCCAAGGCCTGAGTAACAAGGAAATCGGCGATGCCATGTTGTTAAGCAACAAGACCGTCAGTACCTATAAAACTCGCCTGATCGAAAAACTCAACGTGAAATCGGTGGTTTATCTGGCCGACTTCGCCAAGCGTAATAATCTTATATAAATGAGCGTGGTGTTCTTGTAACTGGCAAGGTACCACGGCACAAAAAGTGCGGGCGGTCACTCAGAAAACGTACCGGTTACAAGTGTGGGTTCTACTCGGAGGATGATATTGCAGGCTGTCAACTTTGGGCCGAATGTTGTCTGTCGTAAAGGGCGCCTATCGACCCAGAGCGGACGATCACATTCGACTGTTACCAGCAGCTTAGCCAAACAATTGATGAGTTTTCTTTCATTCAACGAGCACTAAAGCCCAAAGCAGCAGGGCCGATACATCTGTCCGTATAACCTTCAAAAACCCTCAGTAAGGATACCCACGTGGGCGTTTCGCAAGCGGCAATCGCACTCCGAACTTCGCAGATCGACTTCAATCCTCAGCAGGTGGTGTCTGATCTGTTCAACAAGCGCGCTGAGGTGCTCGATCAATGCCCCCCGCGCTTCGACACTCGCCAGACTAATGAGGTGGCTGTTGAGCAATACGGCGATATCTGGGTGATCAGCAGCGACGCGCTGACTATGCCGTTGCTGGAAAATCCTCACTATAACGCCAGCGAATTGCATCGAACTCTGGGCTCGCCAGCAATGATCATCCCGTTCTGCCAATACGACTCCGGAGGCACCTACGGCTACGCGTTCATCGAGAACGGAGTTCTGACGCGATCACGACTGCATTCATGCGATAGCCCGGTGCAGCAATTCGGGCCCTTGAAACCGTTTGAAGAACGCTGGGCATCAGCTGAATTTTACCTTGAGGAAGATGATTGCCCTGAGGATGAGCGGCAAAAGATCTACTATCTGGGAGATCGCGAGGTGGAAGTGCCGGAGTTTGGGTTAAGCAACCGTTTGAGTTATGAAGCGTTGAGCGAATACCTCGGAATTTGCCCGTGGGACAATGCCCTCAAGCCGCGTATCTGGTACCTGCGCCTTCATGACCTGCCACTGCCGCACAAGCCATGGTGGAAATTCTGGTAGGCGGCAACGCGATAAAATCATTCGACGGTTCTTCACTGTTGTTTCCTGATGCCGAATGTCTGCTTCTGGCCGATCTCGGCCTGTCGCGACGGGCAGCAAGCAGCCATAGAGGACATCAAGGCAGTACGAAGTTGTGGTGTTTACCGTTTATTCTTAATCGAACAACAAGCCGATAAGATTCCAGCCTACCCCTATCGTAAAAATTAGAAGAATGAGTACAGACGTAAGCGTTATCGACTCATGGGGCATGGCGGTAGCTCCATAAAATAGCAAAGTACTATGAGCGGCGAACTTGGGCGTGGGTATTTAATTACCTATTTAATGCATATGCCTTGGGAGTGCCGCTGACCCGGTTGAAGCAGCTTTACTCTCTCGATTAAGGTGCTAATTAACTTTCAGCAAACTTTATGCCAAACGTTAAGAGCCTATAAGTCCTGCCGGTGTAACCAATTTTTGGACTTATTTCTATATAGGATTGGGGTAAATAAAGCCCGTTTATGGGGATGTTTCCTCTGAACTGGGGAGACATTTTCAAGTTGGTTTCGGAGGCGCCAAACCTGTACTGACCGTTAGAATCTCTGGACCGAATGCTGCCGGTCGCGAATGGCTGGAATCGATAGCTGCCGCATACAGGCAGCTATCGACCCATTGAGATTTCCGCCCAGGAACGCAACCTGCGAAGCTGCGAGCAGCCCTTCAAGCAATTCCTGAGCAGGCCAGCGGCGTTGCGGTCACGTCAGCGAGGTGCCGAGACCGCCACGGTCACCGTCGCCGGTGTCGACACCGCGCCCTTGGTATCGCTGGCTTGATAGGTAAAGCTGGCGACGAACGACGTGGCGATTGTGGGCGGTGGTGTGTAGATCACACGTACGCCGTCGGTGCTGACCGTGACCGTGCCCTTGCCAGCGCTCGGTTGCGTCAGACCCACCACTTTAAGTGGCACATTACCGTCAGGGTCGGTGTCGTTGGCCAGGACATTGATGGTCAGCGGTTTGCCGTCTCTGCTGGTGGCGCTGTCGGGTTTGGCGACCGGTTTTTTGTTTTCGCCTTCGCCCGTGCGGAAGGTCGGCAGCGCTGCAGAGTTCACATAGGTGACGCCGTCCCAGCCGGGCAGGGGCGTTGGCATCAACTGGAACTGGCCGGGCCTCTCGATGTCCCACCGCAGCAGCATCGAAGTGTCCTCATGCTGGGTGTTGTGGCAGTGCTCCATGTAGGTCCCGGCGAACTCGCGGAAGCGAATGGCTATTTCCACGTCCACCGAACTGTCGATGCCTTCGCCAATGCGATAAACGTCCTTGCGTGCCCATTTTTCCCATTCCGGCGGCGCCTTGCCGTCGCGGTTGAGGACGATGCCTTCTTCGAAATGCACATGTATCGGGTGGGTCCAGCCGTTGCCGCCGTTCTTGATTTTCCAGACTTCGAGGGTGCCGTCGCCGGAGAACCCGGCATCCGTCGGACCGTTGGCCAGTTGCGGCGCGGCGCTGATTCGCCGTGCGTCCATCTGGAGGCCAAAACCACCGTCGGTCTTGATGGTCCAGGGTTCTTCGTCGGTGCCATCGGAGCGACCGAAGATGAACTCGCGATGCCGCGCCAGTTTGAGTTTGGCCTGCACCGTCGGATCGTCACGGTTGAGAGTCAGCGGAATCATGATTTTACCCGCCGCCTTGCCCGGTTTGGCTGGCTCGTACTCGGCAGGGTTCATGCTCACATCCGTGCCGCTGTAAGGCTGAACCACCAATTGCATGAATTTGCCCACAACCGGGTCGCCACCGTCCCATTCCAGACCTTTGCTACCCAGCTTGAGCACCGCTTTGTACTTCCCGGACAGTACGTCGGCCAGGCTCACCGGTTCTATCTCCGGACCCCTGCCGCCCTGGTGCACCATCAGGTTGACGAAGTACAGCTTGTCGCCGGTCTTGATCCCGTTCTTCGCGAAGTTGACGATGATGTCGTAACGCTCGGCGATGCCCTGGGTCGGCAGGATAGCGTTGTGGTCCTGCAAGTCGCCATCGCCATCCATGTCCATGCTTCCGTCGAACGGCACGGCGTGTTCCATGAGGTTGCCGTCGTTGCCGATCAGGTGGAATGGCACGCGGGCATAGGACACACCGGAACCTGCCGGCCCCGGAAATTCGCCACTGTTGCCGGCGATTTCACGCACCAGCGCCATCCTGAAGTAGCGCGACACCGAGCCGTTGAGTATGCGGAAACGATAGCTGCGCGCGCGCACGTTCAGGCGCGGCTGGTACTGCCAGTTGACCAGGATCTGATCGCCGAGGAAGCCGTCGGTGTTGAACGGGTTGAACCACAGCTGGCCGTTCTTATCCCAGGCCTTGTCAGCCACCATGAGGTTGACGTCATAGTCGCGGTTGCCCCAGGGCAGCGCCGAACCGCTGGGCAGGCGCAGGTTGACGCCGTCCTCGACCGCCTCGTTGCCACGATCCAGGGCGCTGTAGTAGTTCATCATCACCGCGTTGCCCTTGTAGACATTCTGCGCGGTGAAATCGAGCATGTGGTCGTGGAACCAGTGAGTGCTCATGGTTTCGCGCCAGTCGCCGCGGATCTTGATGGTGCCGTTGTTGCAGGTCTTCAGGCCCGGGGTGGTGTCGTTGACGAACAAGGTTTCGCCCGGGGCGCAGGGGAACGCCGCGCGAGGATCTTCAGCCTTGGTGTTGATGGTGTCGTAGCCTGCCAGTTGCATTGGCCAGCGATAGTCGTAGTACTGCCCCGGAAAGAAAAACGCATTGGTATAGCCATCGCTTTCGGCCGGGTTGTGGCCGTTGTGTTCGTGGGTGCTGAGGGTGTGCAGGCCGAAACCCATGTTTGCGGCAGGGTCGATCGGCAGGGCGTTGTAGTGACGCATCAGCACCGGTTGGCCGTAGCGCACCATCAGCAGTTTTGTAGGAAAGGTGCCGTCGAAGGTCCAAAGCGCTTTGTGGTTCTGAATCGGCATTTTGGGGTGAAAACGGGTGTCGATGCCTTTGGTGGTGCCCGTGGTGGTCGGGATGTCCGAGGTCTGGTAGTAGAGACCGCCAGGCCCGAACTCACCGACGGCGTAGTTGTGCATTTGTCGGCGGTCGCGCATGCCGCCGTTGAGTTTGGCGCCCGCTTGCACGGTTTTGAAGGCGACCTGCGGGTAGAACTCGTTCCAGCGTTGATGGGACCAGCCTTTTCCTGGCGGACGACCTTCGGCCGGCGAACCTACCGGATGGCGGTTGAGGAAGGCTTCAATCTGCGATTTCCAGGGGTTGCGATCCAGCACGTTGGAGTATTGCGACGGAAACGGGTAAAGCCCGGGCTGGCGCATGAAGGCTTCCAGTGCCGCGCTCGACGGGCCGCTGCGAGCGATGTTGTCCGGGTCCTGCTGTGGCGCCGGGCCGGCAAGGGGCACCGGGAATGTCAGTGTCGGCGCGGGCAGGGTCGGGTCGAGTTTTTCCGTGCCGAATTCCTCCAGCAGCAGCAGTTGCTGGGTGAAGGGTTGCGCCCCGAACAACGGGCTGGGTTTGCCGTTGGTGGGGACTTTGAACGAGGTTTGCAGGCTCGGCGGCAGCGCGTTGCCCGCGCGCGGGGTGTTGCGGTCACCGTACGCGCCGTTGGGCAGGGCAATCGCGCCCTGGTTGGTCGACGGCATTGTTTTCAAGGCTTCCAGTGCTGCCGCAGGGTCGGCGGGCGGATTGGTATACGCCGAGGGGTCCGTCGGTGGCGGCTGGCTGACATCGTCGAGCGGCACGGCATTGGCGGTGTTGAGGGAAAGGAGCATCGCGCAGGGCAGGCTTGATCTGCGCAGAAAGTAGACGGAATTGCAGGGTGGTTTTGCGCGTTTCATTTTTTCAGCCCTCGCGTGATGCCCCGCCGTCTCCATGTTCGGGACGACAGCTAATGCGGGTACAAGGGGTCCAGCAACAATTGAGCCACTACAGCAGGCCGAAGGAAAAGTTCAACTTCATTGACCGGCGGCTCAAAGTGTGACAAATGATCAAAGAATAGGATGGGGGGTTATTCCTATTATTGGGTGAAAACCCCCGTTGTCGGTGGGTGTAGTTCCCCACTTGTGGGAAGGGTGGTGGCCCGTTTTCGACAGTTAAAATCCGTCAATAATCGCCGCCGCAGCTTCAGCGGCAGCAAAAAGTTAACGCGGTTCAGGGTACGGTTATAAGTCGATGTGGGGAGTGTCAGGGTTGCCCAAGCCAGGACGCCGGTCTATGTCAGACAGAGCAAATTACTTGGCTCGGGGGGGGGCTGCTTCGCAGCCCAACGGGGATAAATCCCCTCGCCACAAGCCATCGTTTGACTCGACCGGCCGACAGGCGAACTTCAGTTAGTGACCAGCAGTTCCGGGCCAAGGTAGTTGTTGATCTGATCGATGTCATCGTCGCCCAGACTGCCCACCGAAGAGGCCAGGCGCAGACGGGACATCAAGTAGCGCAACTTGGCCTCGAACAGATCGTGGCGCGCAACGAAGAGCAGCTCCTGGGCGTTGAGGACGTCCGAATTGGTGCTGGTGCCGCCTTCCTTGAAGCCCTTGCGTGTGGAAGTCAGTGAGCGTTCGTTGGACTCCACGGCCCGCTCCAGCGCATGAATACGTTTGGCGCCGCTGTGTATGCCGGCATACTCGCGGGTGGTTCCGGAGATGACTTCTTGTCGCGTGGCGTCGAGCTCGTCCAGGGCCTTGAAACTGTTGGCGCTGGCTTGGCGTGTCAGTGCGCTGGTACCGCCACCGTTGTACAGCGGGAAATTGACTTCCAGCCCGATTGAGCCGTAGCGGTTGCGTTGATTGAGCTCGGAGATTGATTGGCTATCGCCCGCGGTGTAGCCGGCAACGAAATCGAGTGTCGGCCAGTGACCAGCCTTCGCGCGCTTCACTTCTTCTTCAGCGAGATTGCTGCTATGACGGCGCGCATGGATCAGCGGGCTATCGGTCTGAGCCTTGATCAGCCAGTCCTGCAGGTTGCTCGGTTGCAGTGGTGGCGTATCGAAGCTCGGACGCAAGGTGATCAGCGATTCGGGGGGTTCTCCGATGAATTCCTCAAGGCTGCGGCGCGCATTGATCAGGTTGTCCTGAGCTTCGATCAGCTCGGCTTCGGCGAGGTCTCGGCGAGCGACCGATTCGTCGATGTCGGTGACGGTGCCGGCCCCCAGCTCCATGCGCCGTTTCGCCGAGGCGAGTTGCTCATCGAAGGCGCTCAGCTTGGACTTGGCGAGGACGATGGTTTCGCTGGCCAGGAGCACGTCGAAATAACTTTCGGCGAGGCGCACCGCGGCGTCCTGACTCTTGGCATCGAACACCGCGACGCTGTAGTCGGCGCGCTGATTGCCTTGGCGGTACTCGGCCATTTTCTGTTTGTTGAACAGCGGCTGGCGCAACCGCACGTTAGCGCCCTTGGAGTCGTAGTCGAGATCCCTTTCGATGCCGCTCTGGCGCTGGGTGCCATTGACCTTGTTGTCGTAGGCCGAGGCACTGATCTGCGGTAGCAGGCCGGCCTGGCCGATGGCGCGGTTTTCCAGACCCGCCTCTTTTTCATGCACAGCGGCGCGGTAGACGGGGCCCTGGTACTGCAACAGATCCCACGCTTGTTTGAGGTCCATGGCACTGGCCGGGAGGGACAACCCCAGCAGGCAGAAGATCAGGCAATGACGGTCCATTTCATTGCTCCTTGAACGAGCTGTCGACACGCTCGAGCATGGGTTTGAGAAGGTAGCTCATCAAGTTGCGCTCGCCGGTCTTGATGGTGACGCTGGCGGGCATACCGGGACGAATGTGATTGCTGCCCAGCAGGCTCATGCCATCGGGCGTGACTTCTACCTGAGCCAGGTAGAACGGTTGCTTGCTTTCCTCGTCGAGCAGGCGGTCGGCGGAGACGGTCTTCACGCGGCCGGGTATGTTGGGCGTCTGGGCATGGTTGAAGGCCGGAAAGGCAATGTCCACGGCCAGGCCGGGGACCATCTTGTCGATGGCCTGTACAGGAATCATCGCGTCGACCTGCAGCGGTTCATTGTCCGGAACGATTTCCATGATCTTGAAGCCGGGCTGAATGATCCCGCCGATGGTCGCGATGCTCAGTGACTGGACCATGCCGTCGATGGGCGATCGAATCACCGTGTGGGTCACTTCATAGTCCAGCGCACGCAAGCGGTCGGCCAGGGTGGTGTTTTCCTTGGCGGTGTCGGTGAGCTGCGATTCGACTTCCTTCTGGTAATCGTGCTGGCGCTGCAGGATGCGCAACTTGATTTCGGTGGTCTGGCTCCGGATTCGAGCGATGTTGTTGAGGTTTTCGGCCTGGCCTGCGGAGAGGTCGGCATTGCTGCGTTCCAGCTCAAGCAGGCGGTTGCGCGGCACGTAACCTTCGGCCGCCAGCACGCGGGTGCCTTGCAGTTCCTGGTTGAGGAAGTTGATCTGCGAGGCGCGGGCGCCATAGACCTGCTGCAGCCCCTTGAGCTGCACTGCCGACGCCGCGAGGTTTTCCTGCAGGATGCTGATTTCGCCAGCGAGGCCGGCGCGCCGGGTATCCAGCAAACGTTGTTGCAGATTCATGGCGGCCACCAGGCGATGGTCATTCCCGAAGCGCTTGAGCAATTCGGGGTCGTAGTTCACTACATCGCGGCCGTCACGTTCTGCTTCCAGGCGGTTTTCCACAGTCTTGCTGACGATGTACTGGGCGCTGACTGCGCCCTGTTCGGCAACGGCACGCAGCGAGTCGAGGCGAACCACCTCCTGGCCTTTTTTCACTGCATCGCCTTCGCGTACAAGAATGGCTTCCACGGTGCCGCCGCTCAGATGCTGCACGGCTTTGCGATTGCTGGTGACTTTTACCGTGCCTGTCGCTACCACGCCGGCATCCAGCGGCGCCAGCCAGGACCACAGGAGGAATCCCCCGAAGCCGGCGAGCACCAGCCAAATGCCCCTGCGCATGGGTTTACCGACGTCCAGATCCACCACGTTTCTGGGATCGGTGTGGATCATCTCGATGTGTTGGTTCATTTGCATGATCGGTCACTCCCGTGCTTTGACGGAGGCCAGTGGAGTCGACGCGCCTGCAGGCATCACATTGGTCTTGCGCAGCGCTGCGAATACTTCGTCACGTGTGCCAAGCATCTGCACGCCGCCGTCGCGCAGCATCAGCACCTTATCGACGGCGCAGAGCACGTTGGGACGGTGGGAAATCAGAATGACGGTGGCGCCACGGCCCTTGAGTTGGGCCAGTGCATCGACCAGGGCCTTTTCACCGACGTCGTCGAGGTTGGCGTTCGGCTCATCCAGCACAATCAGGTTGGGCTCTCCATACAGCGCACGGGCCAAGGCGATGCGTTGCTTCTGGCCACCGGAAAGCGGGCTGCCATCGGTGCCCAGACGGGTCTCGTAACCCTGCGCAAAACGCAGGATCATCTCGTGCACTCCAGTCGTTCTGGCGGCGCGGATGACTGCGTCGCTGTCCACTTCGCCAAAGCGCGCAATGTTATCGGCGATGGTGCCCTCGAACAGCTCCACATCCTGTGGCAGGTAACCGAGCCAGGGGCCAAGTTCGCCCTTGTTCCAAGTGAATATGTCTGCGCCGTCCAGGCGCACCTTGCCGGCCTGTGCCGGCCAGACGCCGACCAACAGGCGGGCGAGGGTGGATTTACCCGAGGCGGACGGGCCGATAATGCCAAGGCTTTCGCCGGGGGAGAGGTTGAAGCTCACCCCGCGCAGAATCGTGTTGCTGGTGCCAGGGGCGCCGGCATACACATTCTCCACCGCCAGCATGCCCAGCGGCCGCTGCAGCGACATGCTGGGTGGCCGGCGCGGATAGTCTTCAAGCATCTCGTTGAGCCGGCCCCAGGCCGAACGGCAACCGAGCAGTTGCTTCCACGACGCGATGACTTGTTCCACCGGGGCCAGCGCTCGGCCGGTGAGGATCGAGCAAGCAATCATCATCCCGGGGGTGATCTTGCCTTCGATCGCCAGCAGTGCGCCGGCGCCGAGGATCAGCGACTGCAAAGTGATACGCACGAAGCGCCCGGTGCTGCTGATCAGGGCGGCACGGTCGGAGGCCAGGGTCTGCATTTCCAGGATGCGCAAATGGCTTTGGTACCAGCGCTTGCCAATCGACGGCAGCATGCCCATGGCCTCGATGACCTCGGCGTTGCGCAGGTTGTTGTTGGCATAGCAGGCGGAGGAGAGGGCGGCCTGATTGGCTTCGGCCAGCGGCTTTTGCGTCGCCTTTTCGGTGAGATAAGCCAGGAACACCAGAATCAGCGAGCCGATCAGGGTGATCAGTCCGAGCAGCGGGTGGATCAGATAGGCAACCAGCAAGTACAGGGGTGTCCAGGGCGCATCGAAAAAAGCGAACAGGGCATTGCCGGTGAGGAACTGACGAACCTGCGCGAGATCTTGAAGGGCCTGGGCCGGATTACCTCCGGCGCGGCTCAGGTTGCGCTCGAACGCAGCAGTGAAGACGCGTCGGTTAAGGTCCATGTCGAGGCAGTTGCCGACCCGGATCAACACGCGGGTGCGGACCAATTCCAGTGTGGACATCAGCAAGAACAGTCCGATCACCAGTAAGGTCAGCATCGTCAATGTCGTGACGTTGCGACTGACCAAGGCCCGGTCATAGACCTGCAACATGTAGATGGCTGGCGTCAACATCATGACGTTGATGACGCCACTGAACCCTGCCAGAGAATAAAAACTGCGGCGCAGGCGAAAAATTGCGTCGGCCAGTTCGGAGCGGGTGTTCGACTGCTTGTGCATGTTCATAGTCCCTCTCCGAAATCGAGTTTCCCTTGAGGCAAAACAGTTGCAGCAAATGTCGTGCCGGACCCTAGATGTGGTTGCGCAGACAGCTCGTCGACACAAGCTCTAGCGCTCTCAAAAAAGTTCAAAAAATATTTGCGTTCAAGGCAGCAGCGTAGGTGGCGTTTGTCTCTCTAGCGATACAGTTTGAAATAACATTTCGCTCTAGCAGTTGTTATAAATATCTATATCTCCTTAAGGAACAGTAAGTTGGCATTTCAAATGCCAATCGTCGTTTTTTGCGTCGTAATATTGACAGCGCATGGCTATGCAACTTTAGTCATGTGCAAGGGCGCCCGTCTGAAGCCTGCCATCGCTTCGAAAGTGCAAGGCACGGTGTTCCTGAAGGAGCAAGACATGTCGATCATTTCGTTCTGTAGCACCGTGACGGAGTTATTCAGGAAGTTCGCTTCGACTTCCCGATTCCATGGCCCACCAGCGGCCCGGAATCGCTCTGCCTGATCGCTCAGCGAGCCATTCATCCAGCGAATTCCAGGCGCGCATTCACCGGCGCAGGGGACGGTTTTGCCTGCCCCAGGCCTGCTCTCGCCAAATACTGAAAAAAAGAACTGCGCAAGCCAGCACGTGACTTGGCGCGGGAGGATTTGTTCGTCCCGAGCCTTTCCCATATAGATCGAGGGCAATCGAAATGGCCAATTTCAACAAGTCGGACCTGGAATTCATCCTCAAGCAAATCTTCATCGCAGAAGCGCATGCGGCCGGTACCAGCCTCAGTGATTTGCTACCCAACACGCAGGTCCCATTCGGCCTGCGAACCGTCGATGGCAGCTACAACAACCTGGTCGCCGGGCAAACTGAATTTGGCGCCGCGGACAATTCCTTCCTGCGCCTGCTGGACGCTTCTTATAGAGCGGCCTATGCCGGGACCGGGAATGTGGTTGACCCGCAGCCGCGGATTATCAGTAACCTGATCAACGACCAGACCGCCAACAACCCTGCCGCGGTTGCGGCGAACGGCGGCGCCGACCCGGTGATCAGCCCCGGCCTGGACGGCGTGTTCGGCACCGCCGACGACAAGGAAGTGTTCTTCATTCCCAACCAGTCGCCTGACGTCGGCCTGACCGCCGGCTTCAACTCGTGGATGACGTTCTTCGGCCAGTTTTTCGACCACGGCCTGGACCTGGTCACCAAGAGCAGTACCGATATCGTTTTTATTCCGCTGCAACCGGATGATCCGTTGTTTGTACCGGGCAGCCCGACCAACTTCATGGTGCTGTCGCGCGCGGTGCGTACCGCCGGCGCGGACGGCATCGTCGGCACGGCCGATGATAGCCAGCTCAATACCACCTCGCCATTTGTGGACCAGAGCCAGACCTACAGCTCGCACCCGTCCCACCAGGTGTTCCTGCGCGAGTACGTCCTGAACGCGGCAGGTGACCCTGTTGCAACGGGACGCTTGATTACCAACCGCGATCTCGGCGCCGATGGCAAGTTCGGCACGGCCGATGATGGCAACGGCGAGAGTGGCGGCATGGCGACATGGGCAGTGGTGAAAGCCCAGGCCCGTGACATTCTCGGCATCAACCTCACCGACGCCGATGTGCACAACGTACCGCTGCTGGCAACCGATGCGTATGGCAATTTCATTCGGGGGGCGAGCGGCATGCCGCAGGTGGTGATGCGCGTCAGCAACGGTGACGACGGTATTGCCGGGACGGCTGATGACGTCACTCAACTGGTCGAAGGCAACCGGGATGCGCCGATCAGTCTGGCCAGCGCCGTGAGCACCGGGCATGGCTTCCTCGACGACATCGCCCACAATGCCGCGCCGGTCGTGGTCGGTGGGGTTCTGCAGGCTGATACCGACACCGATGTCGGCAATGCGCAGCCCGCTGGCGCGGGCGGCAACAACCTGACCTATGACAACGAACTGCTCGATGCTCACTACATTGCCGGTGATGGCCGGGTGAACGAGAACATCGGCCTGACCGCCGTGCACCATGTGTTCCATTCCGAGCACAACCGCCTGGTTCAGCAATCCAAGCAGACCATATTGGCCGCGGGCGATCTGGCGTTCCTCAATGAGTGGTTGGTGGACGACGTCGCCGCGATGCCGGCTACGCTCGCCGAAATCGCAGCATTGGTGTGGGACGGCGAACGCCTGTTCCAGGCCGCCAAGTTCGGCACCGAGATGCAGTACCAGCACCTGGTGTTTGAGGAGTTCGCGCGGACCATTCAGCCGCAGATCGATGAATTCCTCGCACCCAACGGTTATGACACCTCGATCAACCCTGCCATCCTCGCCGAGTTCGCCCACGTGGTGTACCGCTTCGGTCACTCGATGTTGACCGAGACGGTCGATCGCTTCGACCCCGAGTTCAATCCGCTGCTCACTGACCCGAACAACCCGGACTCGCAAATGGGTCTGATCGCGGCCTTCCTTAACCCGCTGGCGTTCGCCGGCAGCGGAGCGACTGCGGACGAAGCGGCAGGGGCGATCATTCGCGGTGTGACCCGTCAGTTGGGCAACGAGATCGACGAGTTCGTCACCGAAGCGTTGCGCAACAACCTGCTGGGGCTGCCGCTCGATTTGCCGGCCCTGAACCTGGCGCGTGGTCGCGACACTGGCATCCCCACATTGAACGAGGCGCGGCGTGAGTTCTACCAGACGACGGGTGACAGCCAGCTCAAGCCGTACATCAGCTGGGCCGACCTGGCCGACAACCTCAAGCATCCCGAATCACTGGTCAACTTCATTGCGGCCTTCGGCACCCATGGGGCATTGAATGCAGCCGATGTGGATACGCTGGTCGAGATGCGTGCGATCGCCGCGGCCCTGGTGTTTGGCGGCAGCGCGGTGATCAACGCCGGCACTATCAATGAGCGTACCTTTACCGCCACTACAGCGGATCGCCTGGACTTTCTTAACAGTTCGGGTATCTACGCCATGGTCAACGGTGTGACCACCACCGGTGTGGACGACATCGACTTCTGGGTCGGTGGCCTCGCCGAGCAGAAAATGCCGTTTGGCGGGATGCTCGGCTCAACCTTCAACTTTGTGTTTGAAACTCAAATGGAGGCGTTGCAGAACGGCGACCGCTTCTACTATCTGTCGCGCGTCGCAGGCCTGAACTTCGGCACCGAGTTGGAAAACAACTCCTTTGCCAAGCTGATCATGCTCAACAGCGATGTCTCCCACCTGTCGAACACCGTGTTCCTGACGCCGACGTTCACCCTCGAAGTGAATCAGGCCAATCAGTTCACTGGCCTGGGCTCGGATGGCAAAGCCGACCCGACAGGCGGCCTCATGATCAACGGCGTGGAAATCGTGAAGCTGGTGATCCGCGACAACCCCGACACCCCGGGTGCAGACAACAATTATCTGCAGTACAACGGTGAAGACCATGTGGTCCTGGGCGGCACCGCTGGTAACGACATCATCATTTCCGGTGACGGCGATGACACCCTTTACGGCGACGGCGGCAACGATCGCCTCGAAGGCGGTGCCGGCAACGATGCGGTACTGGGTGGCGCGGGCGATGACATCATTACCGACTCGTTTGGCGACAACCGTCTGGAAGGCAACGCCGGTAACGATGTGATCGTGGCCGGTAGCATGCTGGCTGGGGGCAATCTGATCCTGGGTGGCGATGGTCAGGACTTCATCATCACCACCGAAGACGTCAGCACCACCTTCGGCGGCCAGGGTGACGATTTCATCCTTGGTGCCAAGACCAACCTGCCAGCCACCGGCAACGAAGGCGATGACTGGATCGAGAAGGGCACGCAGGACGGTGCGCCTGGTGATAACGCCTCGCCGTTGCTCAATGACGATACGATCGGCAACGACATCTTTATAGGGGGTGGTGGCTTCGACGAAATGATCGGCGAGGGTGGCGATGACATCTTTGTCGGCAGCGATGCCCAGGACAATATGGACGGCATGTCCGGTTTCGACTGGGTGACCCACAAAAATGACAGGGTCGGCGTGACCGTTGACCTGACCATGGCCGCGCTGGCGCAGCCACACGGCAACGCGCCAAACCAGAATAACGGGCCGTTCAATCCGGTCGGCGCATCGCCGGCCTCGATCCTCGACCGGTTTGCCGAGGTCGAAGGTTTGTCCGGTTCGAAGTTCGGCGATGTGCTCAAAGGCGATAATGTCGATGCGGCCACTATCCTCGACCACGGTGGTGCTACCGGCAGTGCACTGACCAATGTCGCGTTGATCCGCGGACTGGCGCAGTTCCTGGCCGATGCCGGTCTGCCGACCACAGGCTTTGCCACTGGCAACATCATTCTGGGTGGCAATGGCAGTGACCTGATCGAAGGTCGCGGGGGCGATGACCTGATCGACGGCGACAAATGGCTCAACGTCAGGATTGCGGTTTATAGCCCAGGTGACGTCAACCATACCGGTCCCGAGATTGCCAGCTTCGACAGCATGGTCGATATGATTCCGTTCATGCTCGATGGCACCTATAACCCGGGTCAGCTCAAGGCCGTGCGGGAAATCCTGCCCGGTACCTCGACGGGCGGGGCAGCCTTCGACACCGCGATTTTCTCCGGGCTTGAGTCTGAGTACACGGTGACTCAAGACACTCGCGGCACGGCCAATGTGGCGGACGATGTCTGGACGGTGACGGATACCGTGGTGGGGCGCGACGGCACCGATACCCTGATGCATATCGAACGCCTGCAGTTCGCCGACAACCAGCGAGAACTGGTGACGGGGCTCAATGCTCAACCGGTTGGCAGACCGACCATCGCCGATGGAAACGGCGGGGCGATTACGGTGGGCGACATGCTGACCGTCAACGTGGCCGGGGTGACCGATGCCAACAACGTCGGGGGGACTCTGAACAACTCCTCGGTGTCCTACTACTGGCAGTTCGAGGCCGATCCAGGCACTGGCGTGTTCGAGGACATCATCCTGCTACCTGCCGGTGACCTGGCGTTCCAGAGTGCCGACGGCACCTCGTTCAAGGTCTCTCCTGATCTCGCCGGGTTGTCGTTGCGGGTCAAGGCAATCTACCAGGATGGTCATGGCACCACTGAAGTGGTGTTCTCGCAACCGACAGCCGTGGTGGCTCCCGGCGCGCCTGTTGTGCCGACGGCCCCGACACCCGTCGTCAATGCCACCGAGGGCGGCGAGGGCCTTCACATGGTCCGCTCCGACCTCAACTTCATTCTTGATCAGATCAAGATTGCCGAGGCTGACGCGGCCGGTCAGGACATCCTCTCGTTGATCCCGAATATCCGCGCACCCTTGGGCTTGCGTGCGGTCGATGGATCGAACAACAACCTGATGAACCTCAATGGCATCAACAACACCCAATATGGTGCTGCCGATAACGTCTTTCCGCGGCTGACCGATCCGGTCTTCAATCCGGCCGAAGGTGCTCCTGCCGGATTCTTCGGCCCCGGCTCGCCGGCCATCCCGGGATCGTCCTATCAGCAAACCAGCGGGGCTGTGTTTGACTCGCAGCCGCGCACCATCAGTAATCTGATCGTCGACCAGACGTCGAACAACCCGGCGGCGTATGCCACGGCTTACGACCCGGGGGCGAACGGTCATCTCGACTTCGGCGTAGCGGGTAGCGGTAACGATGACGTGCTCAAGGATGGCGTACGGATCGTCGCCAGCCCCGGCATGGATGGTCAGTTCGGTACGGGCGACGACCACGATGTGTATCTGTTCGAGAACACCACCGCGGATGCGGGGTTGTCCGCGCCGTTCAATGCCTGGATGACCTTCTTCGGGCAGTTCTTCGACCATGGTCTGGACCTGCTCACCAAGGGTGGTTCGGGCACCGTCTACATTCCGCTGCAACCGGATGATCCGCTGTATGTACCAGGCGGCCACACCAATTTCATGGTGCTGACCCGCGCGACCAACCAGCCAGGGGCGGATGGCGTGCTCGGCACGGCCGACGATGTCCGTGAGCACACTAATACCACCTCACCGTTTGTGGACCAGAACCAGACCTACAGCTCGCACCCCTCGCACCAGGTGTTCCTGCGCGGTTATGAGATGACCGGTGACGGTCCCATCGCGACCGGCAGGCTGATCACTAACCGTGATCTGGGGGCGGATGGCAAGTTTGGCACCGCAGACGACACCGAAATCGGAGGCATGGCGACCTGGAAGGTGGTCAAGGCGCAGGCCAATGACATCCTGGGTATCCGCCTGACCGATGCCGACGTCGGTAACTCGCCGCTGTTGGCGACCGACGACTATGGCAATTTCATCAAGGGGCCGAACGGCTTCCCGATGGTCGTGATGAAAGGGGCTGATGGTCTTGGCGGCACGGCTGATGACGTTCTGGTCGAAGGCAATCCGCTTGCTCCCGTCGACCTGACCAATGCGGTGCGCACCGGTCACCAGTTCCTCGCCGACATTGCCCACAATGCAGCGCCGGTGTTCAGCGGTGGCGTGCTCGTGCCTGACGCGGATTCCAACATAGGCAACGCAGTGCCGGTCAATCCGCAGACCGGGGCCAACCTGGCTTACGACAACGAACTGCTGGATGCGCACTACATCGCTGGCGATGGCAGGGTCAACGAGAACATCGGCCTGACCGCGGTGCATGCGATCTTCCACGCCGAGCACAATCGGCTGGTTGCGCAGACGATGGACACCGTCCTCGACTCGGCTGACCTGGCCTTCCTCAACGAGTGGCTGCTGACTCCGGTAAGCGGGTTGCCCGCCAACCAGGCCGAGATCGATGCACTGGTGTGGAATGGCGAGCGCTTGTTCCAGGCGGCCAAGTTCGGCACCGAGATGCAGTATCAGCACCTGGTGTTCGAGGAGTTTGCACGGACCATCAACCCCCGAGTCGACCTGTTCTTCGCACCGACCCAAGTCTATGACGTCGACCTCGATGCCTCGATCGTTGCCGAGTTCGCTCACACCGTGTACCGGTTTGGCCACTCGATGCTGACCGAGACCGTCGATCGCTACGACGGCAATTTCAACGTGGTGGGCGATCCGAACAGCGCTGATCCCGATCAGCAGCTCGGCTTGATCGCGGCGTTCCTCAACCCGTTGGCGTACGCCGCCAGTGGCGTGACGCCAGAGGATGCGACCAGTGCGATCATTCGCGGGGTGACCCGGCAAGCCGGTAACGAAATCGACGAGTTCGTTACCGAGGCGCTACGCAGTAACCTGCTTGGCCTGCCGCTCGACCTGCCGGCGATCAACATCGCCCGTGGCCGTGACGTGGGGATCCCCTCGCTCAACGCAATCCGCCGCGACATCTACAGCCAGACCGGTGATACCCAACTCAAGCCGTACACCAGCTGGGTCGACCTGGTCCAACACCTCAAACATCCGGAGTCGTTGATCAACTTCATCGCGGCCTATGGCACGCATGGCACGATCACGGCGGCGACCACGCTGGAAGCCAAACGCGCCGCGGCGATGTTGCTGGTATTTGGCGATGGGGGTGTTAACGAACCATCCGATCGCCTGGACTTCCTCAACGGCACTGGCACTTGGGCCAACGTGACGCGGGCTGGCAAGGACGGGGTGCTGGGTACTGCCGACGATCTGAAGGGTGTGACGATCACGGGTGTCGACGCCATCGATCTTTGGATCGGCGGCCTGGCCGAAGAGAAAACACCGTTCGGCGGCATGCTCGGCTCAACCTTCAATTTCGTGTTCGAGAACCAGCTGGAAAAACTGCAGGACGGTGACCGCTTCTACTACCTGGAGCGTACCGCTGGCCTGTCGATGAACGCCGAACTGGAAAGCAACTCGTTCGCCAAGCTGATCATGGCCAACACCTCGGCCACGCACTTGCCAGGCCTGGTGTTCTCGGACCCGGGGTTCTATCTGGAAAGGGACCAGAGCAAGCAGTACAACGATGGCCTGGGCAACGCCGATCCACTTGGCGAGAACGGCGAGCAGGTGGTGTTCCGCGACAACCCGCTGACCGCAGGGACGGACACCAATTACATCAAGTACACCGGTGACGAGCACATCGTGCTGGGCGGTACCAACAGTGCAGACATCCTCATAGCGAGTGAAGGCGATGACACCGTATGGGGTGACGGCGGCAACGACCGCATCGAAGGCGGTGACGGCAATGACCAACTGCGCGGTGGCGCCGGCGACGACATCATCACCGACCGCGGTGGCGACGATAACATTCAGGGTGGCGACGGCAACGACGTGCTGCACGGTGGCAACGGCGTCAACCTGATCATTGGCGGGTTCGGCAATGACTTCATCGTCACCGGTGAAGACGCCTCCGAGGCCATTGGTGGCCACGGCAACGACTTCATTCTGGGCAGTAAAGCCAACGAACAAGACATGGGTAACGAAGGCGACGACTGGATCGAGAAGGGCACCTCGGACGGTGCACCTGGCGACAATTTCGACCCGCTCGGCAACGATCCTATAGTCGGCCACGACGTGTTCATCGGCGCTGGCGAAAACGACAAGTTCAACGGCGAAGGCGGCGACGATATCATGGTCGGCAGTCTCGGCTTCGGGGACCGCTATATCGGCGGCTCGGGCTTTGACTGGGCGACCTTCAAGGACCTCGCCCAAGGCGTGTCCATCGATTTCACCGACCGCTTTTTCGATGTACCTCCGGTGCCGGGCTCGGGTGCCTCGGCGCTCGTGCGTTTCGACATTATGGAAGGGCTGTCGGGTTCGGCGCACGGTGACTTTCTGCGCGGTGATAACGAAGACGCAACTTCGCTACCCAGCGCAGGAGCGACCGGCAGTGTGCTGACCAACATCAATCTGATCGACGGCCTGGCGGATGTGCTGCCGGCCGGAGCGACGTTCTTCGACGGCGGCAACATCATCCTCGGTGGCAGCGGCAGCGACCTTATCGAAGGCCGCGGTGGTGACGACATCATCGATGGTGACAAGTGGCTGAACGTACGCATCAGCGTGCGGGCAAACATTGATGGCACCGGCCCGGAAATCGCCACGTTCGACAGCATGGAACCGCTGGTGCCGTTCATGCTCAACGGTACTTACAACCCGGGTCAGTTGATCATCAAGCGGGAGATTCTGACCGGCAATGACCGCTTCGACACCGCATTGTTCTCCGGTAATTCGACGGAATACCTCGTCGAGGTCCAGGGCAATACTGTCATCGTGACCGACCTGGTGGCGGGGCGTGACGGTGTCGATCGCCTGACAGGCATCGAGCGTCTGCAGTTCTCTGACCTGGCGCAGTCTTCCGGCGTTGGCACCGCCTTGAACGAGGGCCCATCGGGTCATCTGGCGATCCTCGATGATGCTACCGGTCTGCGTGACGATACGCCTGTGGCCGGCCAGTTGCTGCGCGTCAGTAATCGAGCGGTACACGATGCGGACAGCGTAAGTGGGGTCAATCCAACCGGCGCGGTAACCGGTGCGGTGGCTTACTACTGGCAGGTGGAAAACATCCCTGGCACGGGCATCTATGAAGACATCACCGTTATCGCCGCCGGCGAAGCTTCGCGGGTGACCGGCACCACCTACCGGGTGGCGGACGATGTGGCGGGCCTGAACATCCGCGTCCGGGCGGTGTATCAGGATGCCAAGGGCACGCTGGAGATCGTCGACTCGTCGGGGAACAGCACACCGACCGCAGGGCCGGCCGTCAACGGACTTTTGGTGCAGAACCAAGTGTTGACCGCTGACCCGTCGAGCATCATCGACCTTGATGGTCTCAGCAATCCGCAGTTCACCTACCAGTGGCAGGCGACCAATGGGGTGAGCTTCGTCAACATCGTCGGCGCCACCGGGAGCACCTTCACGCTGACTCAGGATCAGGTCGGCGATCAGGTGCGCGTGGTGGTCAGTTACGTGGATGACTTCGGTGTGGCCGAAAGCGTGGCGTCCGACCCTTCGGACCCGGTGGCCAACGTCAACGATGCACCGACAGGCGCGTTGCTGATCAGCGACACGACACCGGAACAAGGGCAGGTGCTGACCGCGCTGACGGCCGGGATTGCCGATGTGGATGGGCTGGGCACCTTCAGCTACCAATGGCAGCAAGGTACCGGCACTTCCTTCACCGACATTAACGGCGCGACCGCTGCGACCTTCACCCCTGGTGGGGCGCAGGGCAATCTGCAACTGCGGGTGATCGTGAGCTACACCGATGGCTTCGGCACGCTGGAGACGGTGACCTCTGCGGCGACGGCGGTGGTACCGCCTGGCGTGGTGCTTACGGGGGACGCTGGGGCGAACACCCTCACGGGCGGCACGGGCGACGATGTGCTGAATGGCCTGGGCGGGAACGATACGCTCAATGGCCTGGCGGGTTCTGACCTGTTGTTGGGCGGCACTGGCAACGACATTCTCAACGGCGGAGACGACAACGACATCCTCAATGGCGAAGACGGCAACGACACCCTCAACGGCGGGCTCGGCGCGGATGCCATGAACGGCGGTGCCGGCAACGACACCTTTGTGGTCGACAACGTCGGTGACACCGTCACCGAGGCGGCGGGTGGCGGTACCGATCTGGTGCAAACCAGTCTGGCGAGCTACCTGCTCGGTGCCAACGTCGAGAACCTGGCCTATACCGGTGCCGGTAACTTCACCGGTACCGGTAATGCGCTGGCCAACAGCATCACTGGCGGTGTCGGTAACGACGTCCTCAGTGGTGGGGACGGCAACGACATCCTCAACGGCGGGCTTGGCGCGGATGCCATGAACGGCGGTACCGGCAACGACACCTTTGTGGTCGACAACGTTGGTGACACCGTCACCGAGGCGGTGGGTGGCGGTACCGATCTGGTGCAAACCAGTCTGGCCAGCTACGTGCTCGGTGCCAACGTCGAAAACCTGACCTACACCGGAGCCGGTAACTTCACCGGTACCGGTAATGCGCTGGACAACACCATCACCGGCGGGGTCGGTAACGACGTCCTCAGTGGCGGGGACGGCAACGACATCCTCAACGGTGGGCTCGGCGCGGATGCCATGAACGGCGGTGCCGGCAACGACAACTTTGTGGTCGACAACGTGGGTGACACTGTCACCGAGGCGGTGGGTGGCGGTACCGATCTGGTGCAAACCAGTCTGGCCAGCTACCTGCTCGCTGCCAACGTCGAGAACCTGACCTACACCGGTGCCGGTAACTTCACCGGTACCGGTAATGCGCTGGCCAACACCATCACCGGCGGGGTCGGCAACGACGTCCTCAATGGCGGTGCGGGTGCAGACCAGTTGATTGGGGGAGCCGGCAACGATACCTACGTCATCGATGCAGCGGACGTGGTGGTTGAAGCGGCGGGTGGCGGTACGGATACCGTACAGACGACCCTGGCCAGCTACACTCTGGGTGCCAACCTCGAAAACCTGACCTTTACCGGCGTCGGCAACTTCACCGGTACCGGTAATGCCCTGGCCAACACCCTCACCGGCGGGGCTGGTAACGACATCCTCAATGGCGGGGATGGCAACGACGTCCTCAACGGCGGGCTCGGCGTGGATGTCATGAACGGCGGTGTCGGCAACGACACGTTTGTGGTCGACAACGTCGGTGACACCGTCACCGAGGCGGCGGGTGGCGGTACCGACCTGGTGCAAACCAGTCTGGCCAGCTACCTGCTGGGTGCCAACGTCGAGAACCTGGCCTTCACCGGGGTCGGTAACTTCATCGGTACCGGTAATGCGCTGGCCAACACCCTCACCGGCGGGGGCGGCAACGACGTCCTCAATGGCGGTGCGGGCGCTGACCAGTTGGTGGGGGGCGCCGGCAACGACACCTACATCGTCGATGTGGCCGCGGACGCGGTGGTCGAGGCGGCGGGTGGCGGTACGGATACCGTGCAGACGTCGCTGGCCAGCTACACACTCAGCGCCAACGTCGAGAACCTGACCTTTACCGGAGTCGGCAACTTCATCGGCAACGGCAACGTGTCGAACAACGTCATCACCGGTGGGGCAGGTAATGACACCCTCAGTGGTGAAGGCGGCGATGACATCCTCACTGGCAACGCCGGTAACGACACGCTCAATGGCGACGCCGGTAACGACCAACTGCTGGGTGGCATTGGCACCGATATCCTGAACGGCGGTACTGGCAATGACAGCCTCGACGGCGGTGACGGGACCGATACATTGGATGGTGGCATAGGCGACGACACGCTGCTGGGCGGGCTTGGCAATGACGTTCTGGATGGCGGTATCGGCACCGACCTGCTTCAGGGGGGCGATGGCAACGACACGCTGCTCGGTGGTATCGGTAACGACACCTTGTTGGGTGGCATCGGCAGTGACTCTATCGATGGCGGTGCTGGCAACGATACGGTCACGGGTGGGGCCGGCAACGACCTCATGGATGCCGGCAATGGCAACGATGTCTTCCTGTTCGCAGCGGGCTTCGGGGCCGATCAGATCTTCAACTTCGATGCCAACGCGGCGGGAGGCCAGGACCTGCTCGATATTTCCGCGTTCGGCGTCACAGCTGCGACCTTTGCCGCCACCGTCATCATCACCGATGTCGGTGCGGATACCTTGATCAGCTCCGCAGGAGCTGAGTCCATCCGCTTGATAGGTGTGGGCGACGCAACAACAATCACTGCCACAGACTTCATTCTGGCTACTTGAGGTCCTGATCAGTATTAGCGCAGGGAGCGTGTACAGAGGAGGGAGGGCAATGGATGCCCTCCCTTTTTTATCAACCATCTGAGATCTTTCCGTACGCGGAGTAACTCCGCTTCCTGGAAGTTTTCACTGCTTGTAGGAAGCACGCGTCAGCTTATTCAACTCTTGAGGGTTCGTGTTTGAACGCCCTCAAGGTTACGCCTACGACTGCACCAGAATCCGCCGGCTTGTACGCTTTTGGGCCGCTCGGTAACTTGATCCGTGTCACTGCTCATCAGTGATCGGGTTTAGCAGCGGTGGATAACCTGAGAGGTACGACGCTTCTATCAGTCAGGCTGTGCGCCTGCATTTTGATGGTAGCTGTGCGCAGGGCGCCCTTGGGCGCGCCGGCTACTTAGGTTTTCCCGGATGGCGTGGTAAGGAAGGGGCAAGACAAATCCATGTCTGCAAACATGGCGGGAGCGGCCAAGCCGGAACAGAGCTCTTCTGCATGATTGCTGTGGATCACGAAGGGCAACAAACGACCCAAAGGAGACGTTCAAACCAGAGATGACAGATCCGTCTGCGCCAGGTGATTGCTCGTGAATCTAAGCGTCAGATCGTTTTTTTGCCAGCCCGATGGCTGCAGTCATATGCGGTACAGCGTAGGCCTTGTACCAACGATTCATTCCTGCGATAGCTTTCTGAGCTGGTGCCGTGTCGGCTGCTCCGACCAATTCCGCACAAGCCTGTGCCATTGAGACAAGAATGCGGGCTGCTTCGGGAACGTAGGGAAGGTCATTTCCAGCTTCATGACGCTCACGAATGATTTGGTAGCGAATGTTCTCCGGGAGCGTCCAGGCACTGATTAAAAACTCCTGAACAGTGTAATCGACGCCTTTGATTTTCACTGTCGCGGAGCGATGTTCCTCATTGAATCCTGCCGATTCGATCTGCTCACAGCTATCGATAACAGTGTTCATCATTTCTCGAATTTGTTGCCAATCAGTTTTCATTCGAAATCCTTTTCAATCTTGTTTTTCAGCAGGATACGTTGAGTGTGTTTCTGTGGGCAGCTGATGGCTGCCAAAGGCAAAGAAAGCCCCGCTCCGTGGCGGGCTTCGTAATCGGCTTTTCCTATGGTGCGCGGCCAAAACTCTTGCGGAATTCGTCCTCCAGCTTTCGACAAATTTCTGCGATTACGCTTTTACCGACCGCCGGGCCGGAGTAGCTGTCTACTTCCTGGCGGCATAGTTCGACGGCATCTTGGGCCTGCATTCTTTCCTTGTCTTCTGGCGTGTCACTGACATAAAAGCTGAAAGCCAAGTACAAGGTGAAGGCAACAATGATTCCAACGAGAACCTTGCTGACAGGGCCCATTCTCTTTTCTGACGATAGTGGCCCCCCAGGTGGGATCCGTATTTTCTGCCTGAGGTCGGATTGACAGTACTTGCATAAAATGGCTTCAGCCATGATGACTTCCGCGCAGTAGGGGCAACTCTTTTTTTCAGCCTCCACAGATGAAACTCCTTTTTCAAAACAAGATTCTATCATTGGGCCTGAGGGACGGTGAGGGGACGTCTCTGTTTTCCACTAAAAGAGGATCTTCTGGGGGCGTAATGTCACACCAGCCGAAATCGCTCCCAGCAGGCTGGCAAAAATCCGATGCTGAATGAGTGCTTCTGGCCGATTTCTGCCCATCACGACTGACCGAAATCGACCAAAAGCGACGGTCGACGGACACAATCGGCCTGCTTTAGCAGCGCAGGTTGAATTACTTTCTAGAAAGCAGCCGCATCGTTGATAGCTGCCTCATAGGCATGCTTCTCAAATGTGAAGGGGCCGACTCCTTCAATGATTTGAGGTTCTTCATAGCCGTTCTCGTAAGCAAAGGAATCCCACGTGAAACAGTCATCGTTTTGGCGAACAGATACTGCGTAGGCGCCACACCCGATGTCACCGCACTCGGGGCAGATGTAAAGGAGTATCCGACCGCTTTCTGTTTCAGCGGGCTCGCGTAATAGCAGACGAGAATTAGATTGTTTGTTTTGCTCTTGAAAGCCCTTAACGAAACAACCCATAAAGTCGGAATGTCCACCAGCAGCCATAACGATAGCATTGAGCAACGAACGTTCGTTTATCAGAAAATCGGAGGAGCATCGTTCGGGCCACGGTGTAGCCATTTGAGGCGCTGCCCGGACGAAACAACTCTTGAAATGTGAGGGTACTGGCTTCCATACCTGCGAACCACTTTATGCACTGAATTGGCGTGGAATTACATACAACATCGTGGGTTGGTACAAGCCAAATTTCATCCGCCGACTGACCGCTTTTGGCCGATTTCTGCCTTTCACGAAGGGCTGGAACCGGCCAATTGCCGCCCTTCACGATGGGCAGCAATGGGCAAATAGAGGGCATACTCCATGGAGCATCTGTTGTCGGTTAATGAATTTCGGCAAGCTGGTACCTATTGAGATCAGGGCCCCTGCTATGCGCGGAAAGCTGAACAAGGCACTAATAACGTTGAGACCTGACTGCAACCTGACCTTTTATTAAAATGTAAAAATGGCCCTTTGAGGGTCTGTTTTATAAGTTAGCGTTCAATAGACTTACTACGTCGGCAACGTTCCGAGCAGTAGCGCACTTCCTCCCAGCAGCGAGCCCATTTCTTGCGCCATGTGAAGAGAAGGCCGCAGCACGCGCAAGTTTTGACTGGTAGCTCACTTTTTTTCACAACGTCTCACCGTTGTCTAATTTGTTGAGCAACAACTGGCCGCGCTGCCAAAGCGCCTGTTGTTTGGATTCAGGCATACGGTCGAGGTTTTTATAAATCATGCTCATGCGTTGATTGCCGCGCAGGCGGTCGCCGTGACGCATTAGGAAGTGCCAATAGAGCGCGTTGAAAGGGCAGGCATCGTCTGTGGTGCTTTCGCTCACTTTGTAGGCGCAGCCACGACAATAGTCGGACATGCGCTTAATGTATTGGCCGCTCGCGCAATAGGGTTTAGAACCTAGATAGCCGCCATCGGCGTGCATGACCATGCCCAGTGTATTGGGTAGCTCCACCCAGTCGAAGGCGTCCATGTAGATAGCCAGATACCACTCGCATATTTCACTCGGTGCGATACCGGCGAGCAGTGCGAAATTGCCGGTCACCATCAGCCGTTGGATGTGGTGAGCGTAGGCGTGCTCAAGGCTCTGGCTGATGGCTTGGCGCATGCAGTTCATCTGCGTTTCACCTGTCCAGTAGAACTCTGGAAGCGACCTCGTATTACCGAAGGCATTGCCATGGGCATAGTCAGGCATCTTCAGCCAGTAGACGCCTCGGACATACTCACGCCAGCCGATCAGTTGTCGAATAAAGCCTTCGGCGGCGTTGAGTGCAATGCTGCCGGACCAGTACGCAGACTCCACATCGCTGCAAAGCTGGCGAAGATCCAGCAAGCCAATATTGAGCGCCGCGCTTATACGGGCATGGAACAGAAAGGGTTCATCGCTAGCCATGGCGTCTTGATAGTCGCCGAAGGCCGCCAAGCCCCAGTCGAGGAAGTAATCCCATAGGGCCTGAGCTTCGGCGTGGGTTACCGGATAGTCGAACGTGTCGAGGACACCATAGTGACTGGAGAAGTTTTTTGCCACTAACGCAAGCACATCCTGGGTGATTGCATCTGGCGTAAAACGGGCTGGCGAAGGAGGCCTGACTCCCTTGGGCAATGCCTTGCGGTTTTCCGCATCAAAGTTCCAGGCGCCTCCGATCGGGCTGCCGTCACCATTGAGTAACAACCTGCTCCTGCGGCGCATCTCTCGATAAAAGAACTCCATGCGTAGCTGTTTTTTACCTTGCGCCCAGTTAGAGAAATCGGCACGTGTGCAAAGAAAGCGACTATCGGAATGCCACTGTATAGCCAAGCCACAGTCCCTGAGTGAATGCTCCAGACGCCAGTCACCGCACTCCGTCATGTGGAGTTCATCCGGCTGTAGGTGTGCCTGCCAGCGGTGCAACTCGCTCGGCACTGATCCAGTATTTTCCGGATCATCGAGCGTCACGTACTGCACCCTGATTCCCCTCTGCTGCAAAGCTTCGGCGAAGTGCCGCATAGCGCTGAAAATAAAAGTGATTTTTTGCGGATGATGGAGGACATGGCTGGCTTCTTCCATCACCTCGACCAAGAGCACCATATCGCTCTCTTTATCTAGCACCTGCAGAGAGGCGAGGTCGAAGGATAATTGGTCGCCTAAGACGAGGCATAATCGGCGAGTCCTATTCATCAAGCAGGTTCCAGTTGATGGTGAGCGTAAAGGCCCAATGACTTCGTAGATTTGATCCACAGAACGTTTTTTAAGAAGGGAGGGTACTAATTCTTGTACAAGAATAAGGAAATGTACAATTTTCTTGTGTGGTTTTGGCGGGGAAACGCCAGCAATTTTTTCTGATTGGGTGCGGATGCTGCTCGCAGAGCGACGTATCAGGATCACCGGCGCTGACAGAACAACCCAGGACGCTTACGACCTGTAATGTCCGCTTCTGGCCGATTTCTGCCTGTTGCAAGGGGCACAAAACGCCCAAAAGCTGCACTTCGAACGCCCATTAGTTGAACGGCTCGTTACTTCTCGGGTGAATAACTCTGGAGTCCACCGTCACTCATTCGCCAGTGCTCAACATTTGCGAGCTTTGCGCGCGACACATAGGATCCGCCCCTTGTGCCCACCGCGCTAACGCGTTCGCCAGGCCACCCATGGATCACCCGCACGAGCTACCGCCGTGCATTATGGACACAGATAAAGCATGACCCGAAACCTCGCATCGATTGGCCTGATGTTCGCCCTGGCCGGTTGCCAGAGCATCGACGACATGGGCAAGAGCACCGCCGACTACATCAAGGCGGCACGGCACAAGCCGACTCCGATGGAGCTCAACCTTGAAGAACGGCGCAACCGTTACGAGCCGCTTGGCACCTTCGATTACACACGGGACGACAGCCAGAGCAAGGCCTGTCGTGCAGCCATTTACAGCAGGAGTGTTGCACCCGCTAGTCTGGAGATGGTCAAGGAGGGCAGCGATGCTGGCAATGCGATGTGCCGGCATGTGCTCGGCACGTTTTACGAAAGCGGCAACGGTGTCACTCAGAACATCGGTATGGCCCGCGGTCTGTATCTCGAAGCGGCAAAGGATGACCTTTACGCCTATGTCGAACTCGGGCGCATGGCGCGCGACGGGGTGGGCGAGCCAGCTGATTCGATTAAAGCCCGTGATTACTACCGCCTGGGGGGACGAGCTGGTGCGGTGGCGCTGGGTGGGATGATGGAGCACGGGCAGGGCGGTGCGCACGATGTACCCGGGGCCTTGAAGCTTTACATTGATGCGACACAGAAGTATGGCGACCCAGCTTGGCAGGCGATGCAGCCACTGTTGGCGCGAGGGCTCGAACTCGACGCCGGGCAAGTGCAGAAATACAACCGATTGTGGACCGAACGATTGGTACGCCAGCAGCGCGACCGCTTGTTGATGTCTTCAGTGTTCCAGCATGTTAAGGCATCCGGTCAGACCTTCACGGTCACCGTGCTTTACCGGTTCACAGCTGGGCAGCCCCGTTCCAAGGCCTATCTGGTCAAGAGCTGCGGCGATCCGGTGATCGACAGTCTCGTGGTGTCGGCAGTGGACGGCCTACCCATGCAGGATCCCTACCTGGTGCCGGCGGGCGAGGATATTCCGACCATCCGGGTGCCTGTCGTATTAGTGCCAACTGCTGGTTGAAGCCTTGTGTTGCCATTGCTGACCTCATCGCTGGCAAGCCGGCTCCCGAACAGTCCACACTTCGAGAGTAGCGTGGGAGCGGACTTGCCCCGCGATAAGGACGGATCAGGCAACGACTGCACCGTTGATCACAGAAAAAAGCAGAAAAAAGGGGTTGGGTATTCATCGCCGCGTGTGATCGGCATGGGCATGAACGCGGGGTTAGTTGGGTGCAAGGTTCTGTGATCGTTGATGCCGACGGTTACCCGTTGGCCGGGCCGGCGGAGCAGGGGGGAGCAGATTTTGCTGGCGACACTTAACCTCGCTGAGGCGCGGAATAAGCGGATTAGTGCGCGTAATGATTTGCATCGGGATCGGCGGCAGGGGGTGTATAGATGCGATCAGAGAGTAAGCGGTAACCCAAACCTGTTTTTGCCTGTTGCATCGACCGGTTGAATCCACAGCCAAAAGCGGCCGCTCAGCCTTCTCATTAAAGACCGCGAATAGCGCTAACGATAAAGTTATGCGCGGCGGTTCGAATATGGACTTTAATGTCCGTGCTTACATGCAGCCACATTAGCTTCGACTCCGCACGAGGATGGATGCGCCTGACGGCGGGTTCAGGCTGCCATGCACTTGTCTAATCAAGGAAGAAACGACATTGAAAATAGCTTTCTGCGCCCTGTTGTTGAGCTGGCTGACTACCCTCGCACTCGCTGACGAGAACCCTGTCGGCTTCCAATCGTCCACACTGCCGGACTCGCAGAATGACCGCTCACTGGAGATGGTCGTCTGGTACCCCAGCGCAACGACCGCCGCCACGCAAATGATTGGCGATGATGTGGTGTTCGTCGGGGCGTCTGCCGTTCGTGACGCGCCGCCCGCTGCTGGCAAACATCCATTGTTGGTGCTCTCCCACGGGTACAGAGGTAACTGGAGCAACCAGATCTGGCTTGCCAGTGCTCTGGCTCAAAGGGGTTACATCGTCGCCGCAATCAACCACCCTGGCACCACCACTCATGACCGTAGCCCTCAAGCTGCGGCGCAGTTATGGCAGCGGCCCGTTGATGTGCGCCGAGCCATTGATAGCGTCATGGCTCAACCCGAAAAATTCGGCTTGGTCGACAATGACCGAATTGCAGTGGTAGGCCATTCACTCGGCGGCTGGACCGCCTTGGAAATCGCCGGTGCTCGCTTCGATCCAGACCGCTTCGCCCATGACTGCAAAGCCCACCCGCAGTTAGCAAGTTGCACCGTCTATGAAAAGATAAACCCTGCAAGCACCTCAGAATCAAAGGCCGCGTTGACCGCCGATTTGCGCGATAAACGCGTCACCGCCGTGGTTACATTGGACTTGGGCCTTTCACGGGGCATGACCGATGAAAGCTTGGCCGCGCTGCCGATACCAGCGCTGGTGATCGCCGCCGGCGTACCGTCGCGCGAACTCCCTGCTGAGTTGGAGTCCGCCAACCTGGCCAAACGTTTGCCTCCGGCATCAAGCCGTTACGTCGAAATCAGCGACGCAAGCCACTTCAGCTTCTTGTCGGTGTGCAAACCTGGCGCGGAAGCAATGCTCGAAGAAGACGTGCCAGGCGATGGCATTATTTGCCGGGATGGCGACGGTGCTCGCTCGCGTGGGGTGATTCAACAGCAGGTTGCATCGCTGATAGCAGAGTTTCTTCAGTCGTCTATCTACAAAGAAGGTCGTTTGTAGAATCGTGGTGGGAGAAGTGCGGTAGCTCAGCAAAAAAAACGGCGGAGCAGTTTCAGCGCCTGCGCAAACTGTCAGAACGGTTGGCCAGGGGGGAGCGCTCTGGGTTGGAAGCGGCTGGTTTCGAATAGCTGCTTTCGGCCAGAAGCAGACCTTCACTTTTTACCCTGGTACGAGAATGCGACCGCTGACCCAATTGTTTTTCCTTTACGCCCCGCGTTACCCTCGCCACAAATCGAACACTGTAAACAAATGGACTTGCCATCGTGGTGCATTCCCGTCGGCCAACTAAAATGGGACCCAAGGTCCAGGCCGCCTGTGAGTTCGCCCGCCATACTGGCAAGGTCGCGGTGATAGGTTCACTCTCGGACATCGAAGCGATCGTACAGGGCAAGGCCGGCACCCATATCAGTACAGCGACGCCTGGTATTAGCTGGCGATAGAAAGAAACTCTGTGGGCCGGCGTGAGGTCTGTCCTGATTCAATGCCCTTTTGAAGGAGAGACAACAATGGCTACGTTCAAGCCCGGTCACATGCACTTCGAGCGCCACGCGCTGAACAAGGATGATGTCAGTTACAACGTGTGCATCGACTATGAAGTCAGCCAGGATCCCAAGGAAGGTAAAGGCATGCTGTTTACGATGCACGGCAGCATTCAGGGCAAGGAGCTAAAAGAAACATTCTTCCTGCCAAAGGATCAGGCTTACAACTTCGCCAGCAACGTCACGAAAATCGCGGAGAAGTACGGCATCCCTAAGGCGCTGAGTAGCATCGGTTCGATGCACGAGGACTACGATGCGATGTTCGAAGACGTGCGGGTGCAGCTGGATATGAAGTCTGGGGACACGGTCAAACCAGAGCATCTGGAATAAGCCACCCTGAACAAGCAGGTCATCGATGTATCAGAACTTAGCCCTGCTTGCCGCCTTCCTCCTTACCTACAGCATATTTGCGGGACGTTTCGAGTCACGCCTGCTCAATGGTCCGCTTATGTTCATGCTTGCTGGTCTGGCGGGTTTGAGAGGTTGAGTGCGTTTGCCAGGCTCAACTGCGCTATGAAGTAACCGGGACAATCATGAAGCAATTCATTGAAGGTGAGGCTCGAACTCAAGTCACCTTGCTGCCAGAGTGTTTAAGGAAGGATCTCGGCCTGTCGGGGTGACATCCTAGAGGAGCACTTGATGTATTCAAGCATCTTTTTCGCATGGGGGCTGGCGGCCGTTACCGTGGTCTTGCATGCAGTCGGTTTGGCCTTGATGCTCAGGTTTCTGGACTACAGGGGAAATGTTCTGATGACGCATGTAGGGGCCATTAGCACGCGGTTGGTGTGGGTTGCCTGCTATATGATTCTGCTGCATTTGTTGGCGATCTCGATCTGGGGGGCATTCTATGTGTGGCAGGGGTGTCTGCCCGATCTCGAAACGGCGTTTTACTTCTCTGGAGTGACCTATGCGACGATTGGTTACGGTGACGTGGTGCTGGCGAAACCCTGGCGTCAGTTCGGGTTGATGGAGGGCTTGACCGGCATCCTCATGTGCGGCTTATCCACGGGTGTCTTCTTCGCTGTGGTCAACCATATTTATCAGTTTTTCCACTCGAATAACGACGACCACAAGTCCTAGAGCGTCTGCCCTAGGCTCGTTTCTAACGGGAAATGCGCGTCCCACACAAGAGCTACTGCGCGGCGTTCACCTGGGTTGGGTTCTGTGATAGATAGCGCTCGATCGCTGTTTGGGCATTGAACAGCATACGTTCGCTCCCAAGCTTCTCGTCGAACCCGGCACGTCGCACCATCTCAAGTACGCCGGGATTCAACCCCGCCAACCAAAGACTGGTGCCTAGCTCGGCCAAGCTTTTCTCACCCTCTATGAGCGCCTGCAGTGCCGAGTATTCGATGTCGGACACCGCACTCATGTCCCAGACAACCACACGCGGCTGATACTGTCTCTCCAGCGCGATGATCTGTTCCTTCACATAGTCAGCGTTGAGAAAAAACAGGCGTCCCTCCGGTCGCACAATCATCAATCCCTCAAAAGTCTCGTCATTTGGGTGTTCCTCTGACAAGGGGCGGAGCACGTCGGTGCCACGCTTGCGACCAAGGACGTACACGTGCGGACGGGCAGTCTGGTAGGCCAGACTGAGCAACGATACGACGATCGCCACAGTGATCCCCTGAAGCGTGCCAAACAAAAGGACACCCACCATGGCTACGAGCGCCCAGTGGAACTCCATTGGACGCACCTTCCGAATAGCCAGGAACTCTCGCGGCTGAATCAGCCCGACCGAGTAGTAGATGACGATCGCGGCCAGCGTGGCGTGAGGTAGAAACCCGAGTAGTCCGGAGAGCAGCAACATAGTGGCAAAAGCCGCGCCAGCAGTGACGATCGAGACCACCTGAGACTGCCCTCCGGTGGCGCGTACAACGGCCGTCTGTGAGGTGCCGCCACCGGCCGGCATCGCGCCGAGCAGAGCACCCCCGAGGTTACCGAGACCGGTGGCGATCAACTCGCGGTTCGCATCGATGGGGGGATCGCCGGGCCGGACAAAAGCGCGCCCCGCCGCAATCGTTTCGGTAAAACTCATCAGCGCGATCCCGAGCGCACCCGGTACCATCTGCTCGATCAGCGCGAGATCAGGCAACGTAAATGATGGTAACCCTTGTGGAATCACGCCGACCGTCGAAGCTCCCAGAGCCTGCAAGCCGAAGTACCATGAGGCGGCGATGCTCCCCCCGACCACAATCAATGGCGCCGGCGAATGTGCCCACAGGCGCTCCATCGCGATGAGCATCAGGAACGCCGCCGCCGCTACCGCGAGCGTGATCAGGGAACTCTCCGGCACGTGATGCACTATGTTGAGGAAGTCGACAAAAAAACTTTGTTTTGCGATGTGGATGCCGAGGAGTTTTGGCACCTGGTCCAGCACGATGACAAACCCGACCCCCGCTTTGAAGCCGCTCAACACCGGGGAGGAAATGAAGTTCGCAAGAAATCCCAGGCGTATTATTCGCGCCAGGAGCAGCATCGCGCCAACCAACACGGTTAGCGTTGCACTTGCCGTGATCAGCTTCCCTGGGTCGCCGTCCGGTACGGCCAAGCCGATCTGCGCACCGGCCAGGATCGCCAGCGTAGCAGTGGAGCTGACACTGAGTACGCGCGACGTTCCAAGGAGTGCGTAGATCAGCATCGGGACGAAGGCCGTATACAGACCGACGGCAACAGGCAAACCCGCGACAGTCGCGTAGGCCATTGCCTTGGGCAGTACGACCGCGGCAGCCGTGAGCCCCGATACTATGTCGAGGCGAAGTGGAGCGGTGTCGGAGTGCGCTGCCTTCGAAGTCTTCAGATGCGGTTCCACACTGCTTCTCTCGGTTGGTTCATCTACAGGAAATACCGAATGACTTCCTTTCACTTTCCTTCCTTTTTTCCTCATCGTAAAGCCAACCAGATTAACAAGGCCGCCGTCATGATCTGCATCAACGGCTGCTAGGCGCGTGCCGCCGGCAATATTGCAGCTATAGAAGGCCTTCGCCCCTGGTTCAAAGTGGGTCATGACGCACCTCCAGCAGCAAAGCCGAAGGCAGATTCGGCAAGCAGGATTTCATTTATCTTATTGCGTCGGACGAGTAGGGCTTTGGACGGTCAGGTACCAAAAACATTACCCCTTACCGGAATAACTTTTCCGCCAGGGCTGGGACCATCAGGACGCAATCAGGAGCAAGACTGAGACAAATGAGTGACGCGGCAGAGGTAGATCTATTGTCAGGAGCGGGGGAAGCCATTCTGACCACCGATTGCATCGGATTGAACAGAACGCTTTGTGACCATGATCGGCAGAGAACCGCCAGAAGCAGCCACTCAACGCGACTCGATAATTCCCTCCTGACCGTGCATCATCATGCTCGCCACGATCCTATCGTGGCATCGAAGTCATAAGTGTAGAACCTGCCGCAGCAACAATAAGCCTCGTGAAATGGAAGTCATCTCATGTTCGAACGTAACAAACTGGTTCCGGAGTTAATGGTAACCAACCTAAATAGCATCTTAGCTTTTTGGGTTTCTTGCCTAGGGTTCAAAGTAGCTTATCAACGTCCGGAAGATGGATTTGCGTACCTTGATTTAAATGGTGCACAAGTAATGCTTGAGCAGGTTGATTCGGCTGCGTGTCAATGGCTGACTGCGCCGCTGAATAAGCCGTTTGGAAGAGGCATAAACCTACAGATTGATGTTGAGGCTGGCGCACCCATCATCCAAAAACTTGATAGGTTGGATTTCCCCTCTATCAAGAATGCAAAGACACTTGGTATCGGGCCGAAGACGTAGAAGTTGGCCAGCGCGAATTCATCGTCCAGGATGACGACGGTTACCTTGTAAGGTTGGTAGAACGGCTGGGCGAACGATCGACTTGCTCAATCTAAATCTGAGCCAATCCGACCGTCAGCGTCGGGTCGTAAACAGCTGTGAGCCAGATCTCCATTTCAAAGTATGCGTCCGGCCAAGTCATCTACCCAACCGCGCAAAGCCAGGACATGGTGTGCACTTAAATTTAAGTGGGCACCAGTTCTAGCCTTTTAAGCGGGTATGCCATGCAGCCAACACGTCGTTCCTATTCCAAATCCTTCAAGGCTCAGGTCATTCAAGAGTGTGCCCAGCCTGGCGCTTCGATTGCCGGCGTCGCCCTCAGCCATAGCCTCAACGCAAACCTCGTCCACAAATGGATTCGAGTGCACGCGCACAAAAGCTCAGCGCTCCAACCAGCATTCATTCCATTGCCCATGCAGATAACGGCACACCCACCTTCATCGAATATCAGCGTTGAGATCCTGCACCCACGCGGCACCGTCAAAGTGAACTGGCCGACCGATAATGCTGCTGCCTGCGCCGCTTTCCTTCGAGACTTGTTGCGATGATCCGTATCGACGCCATTTGGCTCGCCACCGAGCCCATGGACATGCGCGCCGGTACCGAGACTGCGCTGGCCAGGGTGATCGAGGTCTTCGGTGCGGCGAAGCCGCACTGTGCTTATCTTTTTGCCAATCGCCGCGCGACTCGGATGAAAGCGCTGGTACACGATGGGATCGGCGTTTGGTTGGCTGCACGTCGCTTGAACCAGGGTAAGTTTCACTGGCCAGGCCTTCGACAAGGCAGCGAAATGCAGTTGGATACCGAGCAACTTCAGGCCTTGGTGCTCGGCCTACCTTGGCAACGTGTTGGCGCTGGCGGTGTAATCACGCTGCTTTAAAAAACTTTAATTCGCGTCTTGGTTTGCTGTTGCAAGCGGTCTGCTTTGGTAAAATCCGAGGCATGACTTCCTCGCCCAATTTCGATCAAATGACTCCCAACCAACTGCGTGCATTCGCTGCGCAGTTGCTGTCGCAAGTGGAGACCATGGGCAAGACGGTAGAGACCATGGGCAAGAAGATCAACCGCGATCAAACGGTGATCGAAAAGCTGACCCACGAGATCGCACAGCTCAAGCGTTTGAAGTTTGCCAAGCGTAGCGAGCAGATGAATCCTCAGCAGGCCAGCCTGCTGGATGACCTGATCGATACCGATATCGCGGCGATTGAGGCCGAGCTTCATGCCTTGCAAATTGCGCCAGCGACAACTGAGAAAAAGCAAAAGCCCAAGCGCACTGCATTGCCGGCAGAGTTCCCACGCACCTTGATCCATCACGAACCGGACAACACTCACTGCCCATGCGGCTGTGCGCTTAAACGCATCGGTGAAGATGTCAGCGAAAAGCTGGACTACACGCCGGGCGTGTTCACCGTTGAGCGCCATGTTCGTGGCAAGTGGGTTTGTGATGACTGCGGAACACTGATCCAGGCGCCGGTGCCAGCGCAAGTTATCGACAAGGGCATCCCGACTGCCGGATTACTTGCCCACGTCATGATCGCGAAGTTCGCTGATCATCTTCCGCTTTACCGTCAGGAATCGATTTTTGGTCGAGCTGGCTTGGCGATTTCGCGTTCAACTTTGGCTCAATGGGTCGGCGTTACGGGCGTGCAGTTGCAGCCACTGGTCGATACCCTGCGTGACGTAGTTATCGGGCAGCAGGTCGTGCACGCGGATGAAACACCCGTACAGATGCTCGCTCCGGGCACGAAGAAAACCCACCGTTCTTATGTCTGGGCTTACGCCACCAGCCAGTTCTGCGAAACAGCCGCTGTCGTCTACGACTTCAGCCCCAGCCGCGCCGGTGAGCATGCTCGCAACTTCCTGCAAGGCTGGAAAGGCAAGTTAGTCTGCGACGATTTTGGCGGTTACAAGGCCAGCTTCGAACTCGGTGTGACCGAGATCGGCTGCATGGCCCATGCGCGGCGCAAGTTCTTCGAACTGCATGCCACCAACAAGAGCATGCTCGCCGAGCAGGCCCTGCGCTACATCCAGTTGCTTTACGAAATCGAAAGTGACGTCCGCGACCTGGAACCGGATTTACGCCGTCGAATACGGCAAGAAAAGGCTGTGCCTGTGATGGATGCGCTGCATGCCTGGATGAGCTTGATCCAGTCTGCGCGGCTGAATGGCCATGATCCGTATGCCTATCTGAAAGACGTTCTCACGCGCCTGCCGACACATCGGGCTAGTGAAATCGATCAATTGCTGCCACACAACTGGCAACCGGTTTGGTTGCGCGGGGCGTGATCCCGGAGGCATGCGTTCCGCGTAGGATTCTAGTCACAGCTTGTTGGTTCGATTTACGATGGTGACCATAATTTTCGCACTGTGTCGAAATCGAAGGATGAAAATGAAAGGAAGCTGCGCATGTGGGGCTGTAGGTTATGAGATCGATAGCATTGATACGCCAATTAGCCATTGTCATTGTAGTACCTGCCGGAAGACCCATGCTGCTGCTTATGTCTCCACAGCTGGGGTGCTGAGAGGGCATTTTAAATGGACTCAAGGCTTGGACGCATTGAGGGCTTTCGAGTCATCTCCTGGCAAGATTCGGCACTTCTGCTCCCACTGCGGATCGCACCTTGCAGCTGAGCGTAAGGGCTCAGTTGCAATGATCGTGCGCGTTGCGACGTTAGACGAGGAGCCTGGCTCTAGGCCCAAGTATCACATCTGGACGGAGCAGGACGTAGCGTGGCTGGATGGGGAAGATCTCCCAAGGTACTCACAATGGCAGCCTGATCGATAACAGAAATGTTGCTTGGTCATATCGCCCGTTAGGTGCCTATGCGGACGCCGTCGGTCTCGAATGTGCGAGTTCGGAATGCGTGTTGGCTGGACGCTTACATTTCAAACAAAAGGACCTCCATGCACATTCGCGGGCTGAAAGCTCTATTACCGTTATCACTGCTCTTCATGATGTTTAGCGCTGAGGCTGCCACAGTGGCAGCGAGCGACAAAGTGGTAAGCCTTTTCGAGACGGAACAATACCAGGCGACCATTGAGGAAGCGGACCGCGTGCTTGAAACCGACCCCGCCAACACCGAGGTATTGAATATCAAGGCGCTGGCAGTGTCCGTGCTGGGCGATGAACGCACCGCGATCCATCTGGTCACCCAGGCACTAAAGGCGGCTAAACAGAACGGACAGGCATCCATCGTGCAACAGGCGACCTACTGGAACAACCTCGGCTATTTTCACGAACGACAACGCAATCTCGAAACTGCTCTTGGCTACTATGAAAAAGCCTTGAAAATGCGCCTCGCGGTACTTGGCGCAGATGACCTGCTGATTGCCGACAGCTACAACAACATCGGTACCGCGCAGAGCAAACTGGGTCGGTATGAAGAAGGTTTCGAAAACCTGCGCAAAAATATCGCGTTGAGGAAGCGACTGCTGGGAGAACACGACGCTTCGGTAGCCGTCTCACTAAACAACCTGGGCAATGCCTATAACGCCCAGGGCAACCACCAGGCCGCGTTGCCGCTTTTTCAACAAGCACTGGATATCGACATGGCCCTGCATGGTCCCCACCATCCGACGGTCGCCATCCGCTGGAACAACCTCGGCGACGCCTATCGCGGCCTGGGCCAGTACGACAAAGCTGAAGCCTTCCTGACTAAGGCGCTGAACAGTGACCGCGCAACTTTCGGAGAGAACCACCCCAAAGTGATTTTGCGCTACTTCAACCTTGCAAGGGTCTACGAGGCTCACGGCGACACTGCCAAGGCGCGCGACGGCTATACAAAAGCTCTTCAGATACTCAGGCAGTTCGACCCCGATGACGTTGCGCAAATCCGCTACTTCGAGGAAAAACTGCGAACACTGGAAGGCTAGCGCATAAGCATCTGCGGGACGTCTTTTTAATGCGTCCCCACCTCATGCAAGGAAATTCGCGACGTCTCCGGCAACGCCAATTCACTCGCCAGCGCCAGCAGCCCCCCCGACAATCGATGCTTACGCAGCCTCGGTCGGTTATGGCCCATCGTGACGGGCAGCAATCGGCCAGAAGCTGCCGGTCAACGTTGTGTTCAAACGATCGTGATTTTGCGCAAGATCATGCCGGCCAAAATAACCCCTAGAAGTGCTCTAAGGCTGTGGCCGGGCGGCTATAACTGCCATTGGATGGCATTTGAGTCCGAAGCGGCGCAAGCGTCCAGACCGAGCGGCAAGTAATCCGGGTTTCGTCTAGAGTTTTCACACTGCGTACTCTTAAGTTTTCCGATAACTGAGGAAGGAAGGGATGAAGATAATTTTTGCTGCTGCGGCATTCGCGATTTTGACTGGTTGTGCGTCTGGCACGATTAATACACTGAGCGAAAGTCGTTACGGATGTAGTGCCACCGGGAGTTTTTTTGACTTTTCAGCAGACAATGCAGTCGAGACATGCCGCAAAAAAATCGAGCAGTTCTGTCAACACAATGGCGCTCCACCCGTCATAGGGAAGATAACGTCAGAGCCATCTGGCCCCGCTCGCTATGCAACAGCCGATCTGAATTTTCAGTGCATAAGCGCGAAGGATGCGGAATTAAAACAAAAACAGATGGACGACATCAAAAACCACCAGATGAAGGCAAATATTCAAAACGCCAAAGCAACATGTCAGCAGGACTTTGGGTTCACGCCCAACACGCCTGAGTTTGGTAATTGTTTACTTCAGCTACAACAGCAGAGTGCTGAAGATGAACGAGCGAAGGCGTCCAGAGTCGCAAGTGACGAGCGTGCGGAGGCCGCATTGGCCCAGCAGCGGCAAGAGGCTTCAGATAAAAATTTGATGGGAGCCATGCAAATGATCAATGATAACAATAACAAAAATCTTGATCGATTGAATAATGGCGCCCGCACCAACATAACCCACCAGAATATAAGCTGTACAAGCTCTTCTTTAGGATCGACTGTCCAAACAGATTGCTATTAAGGTTGTGGATCGCGGCAGATGCTATGGGAGCGCCAGGGATTTTTTTGGCATAAGCAAATTCCGGAACGCCAAAACTTTCTATGGCAGGCCAAGCCATTGCAATCAATATTAAGTCGTAGGCGGCCTTCGGATCGCCTGCGGTAACGGATGTGTTGATGTGCCATTTCTGACCCCAATCATTTATTGCACGGGCGCCAGTGATTGCCGTGTACGCTTCTATCTACCTCCCCCTTGTTCCCACCGGCTGCTTTGGGTCGTTTTTAGCCGGTCGCGACAGGCAGAAAAACGGCCAAAAACCGGTCATTCTCAGAAGTCGAAAGTCATTGGAGGGCCGACCATCATCTTGTTCTTGCCAATAGTATTTGACGCCTCAATGTGCCGGTTCAGTAGGTCGTCGACAGACTAAAGCAGGCCTGAATCTCCAGAAAATCGTCTTCGGGGATTGGCTTGAATAGGGCTGACATGTGCGCATCCAGGGTGATGGGGTGGATAGGTGAGCAGGTCGACTCGCTACGCGCGCGTTTACCGAATGCAGGCGTATATTGGTATTGTCGATCAGGGAAATCGAGGCGGTAGAAAGTCGCCAGTAGTGTGGCGTAAGAGAGTGCCGGCGCAAACTAACGGATAACCCAGAATGCTGGAGGTGCGACATGAGCCAATATGAACGCCTATTTCTGATTGTCGGTCCAGCCATGCGTCACACGCCAGCGTTAGAGCGGGCAGTCGCACTTGCCAAAGCCACTGGTGCAGTGCTGCATATCGCGGTGTTTATCGAAGATGTCGGCATCTTGGGGTTGATGAGCGGGAATAAGCAATTTCGCGAGATCTGTCAGCAAGAGAACCAGAAATGGCTGCAAGATGAAGCCCAACTGATACGCGGCAATGGCATTACGGTGACCACCGAGGTTGCATTGGCTCGGAACGTACTGCAAGAAATCCTTCAGCATGTGACAAACTTGCAACCGGACCTGGTTATCAAAGACGTACACCACGAGTCAGCGCTCAAACGCGTATTCGTCACGCCTCTGGATTGGCACCTGATACGCGATTGTCCGGTTGCTGTTCATTTGGTCAGCGAAGTCAGGTGTCCACTTCCACGGGTGGTGGTGGCAGCAGTGGATTTGTCGCATCCAGAGCACCAGATCACTGATATCAACGATCACATCATCCTGGCTGCGCAACGGATGGCAATCCAGTGCAATGCCGAGCTGCACCTACTGCACGCCTTCGATCCATCGCAAACACACATCTCTGACGCCGGCGCCGGTGCGGTGACGATGCCAGGCTTCAGCAACGAAGTACGTCGGTCACTGCATAAGTCCTTCATTACGTTAGCTGACAGCTACCACGTACCCTCTGAGCGACAGCACTTCATTGAAGGGTCGCCAACCAAGGTGATGTCCGACTTCGCAGCTCATAGCCGAGCCGATGTGCTCATAATGGGAGATATGCATCGAAAAGGGCTGCACAAGCTAATTGGCAGTACTACAGAGCACGTGCTGTATAAGGTGCCCTGCAATGTTTTGGTTATAAAGGGGCAAGTAGATCAGTAGGAACAGTCTTCAGGTTCGCACTTTGATGCGGGCAGCAACTGACTATCACGGCCTTGTTTTACGGAGAATGTTGACGAGGTGAACACGTCTGGCCGTCTGCTTTTGGCCGATAGCCGACTGATTCAAGACGCCATGTTGCTGCCACATTTGTGACAGTCAGCCTTACAAATACGGCAGTGGCTTCTTGGATATTTTCGAAGTTTTCGCCGTTTGTAGGAAGTGCGTGCCGCTTATTCAACAACTCTTGAGGGTGCGTGTTTAAACGCCCTCAAGGTTACGTCCTGAAAGCTACAAAACCTTGCGCCGTTGCCTACGACTGCACCAGAATCCGCCGGCTTGTGCGCTTTTGGGTCGCTCGGTAACTTGATTCGTGTCACTGCCCATCAGTGATCGGGTTTAGCAGCCCGTCGTGACGAAGCGTATCTGCATCCAGACAGTCAGGTCATTTCATGCCTGCACTTATGGTAGCTGTGCGCAGGGCGCCCTCGGGCGCGCCGGATTCGTCTCTGCCGGTCTGCTAACCTGCACACAGCTGCCACCTCACGTTTAGCAGCGTTCGGTGACGGCTCCATATGTTGGAGACAGAAATATGTTTAAGGCCACACCGAATCCACCAGACACCGATCCAGTTTCCCCATACGAACCCGATTCAAAAAAACTCCACGAAGCCGCCGAACGCGCTCTCGACTTCCACTTCCCATCAAACGCCGATATCAAAGCCACCCCGCGTACATCCAGTAAGCTGTTTTCCGTGGACCCAGAAGCCTCTGCCGAAACCCTGGCGGTTTTTTTGGTCGAGACGCTGGCGTCGGTCGATGTGATGGTTCATCAGTTGGTGGATCATTTGGAGGGGGAGTCGCGTTATGCCTTGCTGGGCATTTCGAACAGCATCATGGTGGCGGAGATTACGGCGAATCGGGTGTTGGATAAGGTTGAGCCGCCTAAGTAGTTGCTGTTATGTGGAGAGGGGGTTTGCTTTCACTTAGCTGCGATGTGGCCCTGACAGATGGGCCTGCTGCGCAGGCCAGCGGGAGCAAGCTCCCTCGCCACAGGTTGTTCATCGTTCTGTCTATCTGTTTTCATAAAAGCGGGGCGCTTAGCGTTAAGGTCGCTCGGTTAATGTTGAACGCGATCTGTAGCAGCTGGCGAAGCCTGCGTTCGGCTGCGCAGCAGTCGTGAAATCAGGCGATGCGGTGTTTCAGGAAGACCGCATGCTCAGGTTTTACCACTGCTTCGTCCGAACGCGGCCCGAACCGAATGCAGGCTTCGCCAGCTGCTACAAAGACCGCGTTACGGCTAACTGCTTGGATCACTCTCCGGCGCGTTTGTTTAGCGCCTCTTCCGCCGCAGCAATTTCAGCCTGGCGCTTGACGATCAAATCCCCCATCGGCGGCCCCTGAAAACGTCGGGCTTCAAAGCCGAACCAGACGATGGCCGTCAGCACCAGGAAGCCGATGGTGATGTACAGCGCCCAATCGTTCGGTGGCTGGATGCCGATGATGAAGATGATCACCATCGAGAGGATCGAGAGGAGCGCGAACACGGTGTACCAGAAGCGTCCCATGTTCCACGGGCCCATGGTCGGCCACTTCGACGTCCCGTAGGCAAACAGGCCGAGGATGATGGGGATGACGAAGGAGAAGAACAGGAAGATCACCGTGCAGGACACGACGATGGTGTAGACCGGTGTTTCGCCGATCGAGATCACCGACGAGCCCCAGACGAACAGCACCGCGAGGGTAGCGCCGGTCCAGATTGCGGCCACCGGGCTGCGCAGGGTTGGCGAGACTGAGGCCAGTGCTTTGGAGAAGGGCAGGCCGCCGTCACGGGAGAACGCGAAGATCATGCGTGAGACCGAGGTCACGGTCGCCAGGCCGCAGAGGAATTGCGAGATGAAAATGGCCACGTACAGCGCCGTTTTTACCGTCGGGTTCACTTGCGTGTCCATCGCCCAGAAAAACACGCTCCAGCCATGCTTCGCGGCTTCGTCCATGCTCGGCAGCATCAGCACGAAGGAGCTGAGCATGACCCAGCCGAACAGCAACGACCAGACCACCGACATGACCATGCCGCGAGGCACGGACATGGCGGCGTTGCGGGTTTCTTCCGAGGTGTGCGCGGAGGCGTCATAGCCGGTGATGGTGTAGATCGGCAAGAGCAGGCCGAGCATGAAGATCCAGCCGTTCGAGACTTGTGGCCAGACGCTGCCGCCCGCTTCGCCGGAATAGTTGCCGAAGGTCCATAACCGGGCGAACTCATAGCTGGGCGCCGAGATCAGGCAGACGATGGTCAGCGCGAGTGCCGTGGCGAAGATCAGGTAGCCTGAGAAGTCGGTGAGCTTCGCGGTCAGGCCAATGCCCAGGTGGTTACACAAGGCCTGGATACCGGTCAGAATCGCGAGGAAAATCATCCGTGTCGTGATGGTGTCTTCCATGCCCAGTGCCGGTCCGAAGGCGCCGAAAAAGAAGTAGTAAGTGCCGACGTTGATCGCGCCGAGCACGGTCACCAGTCCCAACAGGTTGAACCAGGCCGTCAGCCAGCCGGTGAAGCGGTTACCGAGAATCGAGCCCCAGTGATAGAGGCCGCCAGCGGTGGGGTACGCTGAGGAGATCTGCGCCATGGCCATGGCGAAGACCCCGGAGATCAGGCAACCGATCGGCCAGCCGATGCCGATGGCCGCACCGCCTGCGCCGGAGGTGCCCTGGGCGAGTGAGTTGATGCCCCCCGAGAGGATGCAGATGATCGAAAAGGAAATGGCAAAGTTTGAGAAAACGCCCATGCGTCGCGAGAGCTGCTGGGCGTAGCCCATGCTGTGCAACACCTTGACGTCATCGTCTTGCGGCGCGCTCGTGCCGGGCTGACTTGCTGGATTCATGTTGTGTGCCCCTTCAGGTTTTGATACGCATCCATCCGGGTCCCGGATGGTCTGGCCTTCAACCCCTTGTCGTACTGCTCCTGTTTCCAACCCTGTCCACGCGCCGAGTGTTAGTCATGCGCCAGCACAGGCAACTGCTCTAGAGACGGCCGTGATACGCCGCGTCGAAAATCTGTGCCGCGCCGGCCCGCGTCAATGGCACCGGGTTGCCGCCGGCAGAAGGGTCGACAATTGCCATGTCCGCGATCAGATCGGCCTGGCGATCATCCACGCCCAACTCAACCAGCGTATGCGGCACGCCGATGTCCTTGCGCAGTTTGAGGATGAAGGCCAGAAAACTGTCGAACCCCGGCGAAGGCAGGCGTAAATAAGCCGCCAGGCGCGTGATACGCTCTTCGATGGCCGGGCGATTGAATTGCAATACATAGGGCATGAAGGTGGCGTTGGTCATGCCGTGATGGGTGTCGTACAGCGCGCCGACCGGATGCGAAAGGGCGTGCATGCCGCCCAGACCTTTTTGAAATGCAGTGGCGCCCATCGCGGCGGCGGCGAGCATTTGCGCGCGGGCATCAAGGTCGGAAGGCGTGTGGACGGCGCGCACCAGAGCGCTGGCCACCAGACGTATGCCTTCCACCGAGATGCCATCGGCCAGCGGGTGAAAACCGGGCGCGCAGTAGGCTTCCAGGCAATGCGCCAACGCATCCATGCCCGTGCCGGCGGTGACTTTTGCCGGCATGCCGACGGTCAGGGCCGGGTCGCTGATGACCACGCGCGGCATCATTTTCGGGTGGAAGATGATGCGTTTGGTGTGGGTACGCTCGTCGATGATCACGGCGGCGCGGCCGACTTCAGAACCTGTGCCTGCGGTCGTCGGCACCGCGATGACCGGGGCGATCTGGCTTTCGTCGGCGCGTGTCCAGTAGTCGCCGATGTCTTCGAAATCCCACACCGGTCGGGTCTGGCCGCTCATGAAGGCGATGAGTTTGCCCATGTCCAGGCCGCTGCCGCCGCCGAAGGCGACCACGCCATCGTGCTGGCCGGCGCGCCAGGCATCGAGCCCGCCCGCCAGGTTGGCTTCGACCGGATTGGGCTTGAGGTCGCAAAACAGCGCGACACCGAGGCCGGCAGCGCGCAAGGCGTCAACCGCTGCCGTGGTGATCGGGGCGCGGGCCAGGCCGCTGTCGGTGACCAGCAACGGTCGCTGGATACCCTGGCTGCGACAGACCTCGGCCAGCTCGCTGATGCGGCCGACACCGAAGCGAATGCTCGTGGGGTAGTTCCAGTTCCCGGTCAGGCTCATGGCTCAGATCTCGTGGCGCAAATGGAAGGATTTGGCTCGGGTCAGGTGTTCGTAACCCAGGCGCGACAGCGTCACGCCGCGCCCGCTGTTCTTCACGCCGGTCCAGGCCAGGGCCGGGTCGAGGTAATCGCAGCGGTTCATGAACACGGTGCCGGTGTCGATCTCGTTGCCCAGGCGTTCGGCGGCGGCGAGGTCTTGGGTCCAGAGGGAAGCGCTGAGCCCGAACTCGCTGTCGTTCATCAAGGCAATGGCTTCGTCGTCGCCGGCCACTGGCATGATGCCGACCACCGGACCAAAGCTTTCCTCACGCATCACCGACATGTGATGGTTGACGTCGACCAGCACCTGCGGCGCGAGGTAGGCGCTGCCCGGTGCGTCGAAGGGAAAGGCCTTTGGATCGATCAGCGCCTTGGCGCCCTTGGACAGCGCATCGGCGATTTGTCCGCGCACGAATTCAGCAGCGCCCGGGTTCACCAGCGGACCGAGTGTGGTGGCTTCGTCCAGTGGATTGCCCAGCACGTATTGATTCGTCAGTGCGACGAATCGCTCGACAAACGCCGGGTAGATTTTTGCATCGACATAGATTCGTTCGATGGCGCAGCAGCTTTGCCCCGAATTGAAGAAGCTGCCGTCCACCAGGTTTTCCACGGCGTGTTCGAGATTGGCGTCTGCGCGGACGTAGGCCGGATCCTTGCCGCCGAGTTCCAGGCCCAGGCCGAGGAAGCGGCCCGTGGCGGCGGTTTCCATGGCCTTGCCGGCGCCAACCGAACCGGTGAAGTTCACTTGGTGCACGCGGCCGGAGGCAATGATCTCGCCGGTCTGGCGATGATCGAGCAGCAGGTTCTGGAACAGTCCTTCGGGCAGATTGGCGCGGCGAAACGCTTCGGCGAACCGTTCACCCACCAGCAGCGTTTGCGAAGCGTGTTTGAGGATGACGCTGTTGCCGGCCATCAGCGCCGGAATGATCGTATTCACTGCCGTCAGATAGGGGTAATTCCACGGTGCGACGACCAGCACCGTACCGAGCGGTTCACGTTTGATATGCCTTCGAAAACCGGCGACAGGCGTGGGTTCCACCGCTGCCAGCGCTTCAGGCGCAATGGCGATCATATGCCGGGCACGCTCTTCGAAGCCGCGCAGTTCGCCCGCGCCAAAGCGCACAGGGCGGCCCATCTGCCAGGCCAGTTCCGGGACAATCTCGTCCTTCATGGCCAGCATCGCGTCCACCGCAGCACTGCAAAAATCGGCGCGTTCGCTCAGTGGCCGGCGTTTCCATTGCGTCTGGGCCGTTGCGGCAGCCGTCAATGCCTGCTCGATCTGTGCAGCATCGGCACAGCGACGTTCGGCGTAGACCCGACCATCGACCGGTGAAATGAGTTGAATCGTTGCAGTCATGATGGCGTTCTCAATAGCGCTCGAAACCGCGCTGCAATTCCCAGTCGGTGATGCGCCGGTCGTACTCTTTCTGCTCCCATTCGGCGGTGTGCACGTAGTGGTCGATCACTTCATCCCCGAACGCTTCACGCAGCATCGTTGAGTTCTGGAGTGCGGCGGTGGCTTCGCGAAGGGTTTTCGACACTTCAGGCAAGTGCTCGTCCACGTAAGCATCGCCTTCAAAGGGCGGCACGAGGTTGAGCTTCTCGTCGATACCGGCCAGCCCCGCGGCGATCAACGCAGCGAAGGCCAGATAAGGGTTGAGGTCGGCACCGCCGATGCGGCATTCGATGCGGATGGATTTGCTGCCTTCTGCGCACAGACGAAAGCCTGCGGTGCGATTGTCCCGACTCCAGACCGCCCGCGTCGGCGCGAACGTGCCGGCCTGAAAACGCTTGTAGGAATTGATATAGGGCGCGAGAAAGCAGGTGATGTCGTTGGCATATTTCAGCTGCCCGGCCACCCAGGCGCGCATCAGTTTCGACATGCCAAACTCAGCCTTGGCGTCGAAGAACAGCGGCTTCTTCGCGTTCTTGTCCCACAGCGAATTGTGGATGTGGCTGCTGGAACCGGCGGCGTCATACCGCCACTTGGCCATGAACGTGATCGCCTTGCCCTGCAACTGCGCGATCTCTTTGCAGGCGTGCTTGATGATGACGTGGTGGTCGGCCATGGTCAGCGCGTCGGCGTAACGGATGTTGATCTCTTCCTGGCCCGGCCCCCATTCACCCTTGGAGTTTTCCACGGGAATGCCGGAGGCTTGCAGATGTTTGCGAATCGCCCGCAGCACCGGCTCCTCGCGGGTGGTCTGGAGGATGTTGTAATCCTCGATGTAGTGGCCGGCGGTTTTTGGCTTGTGGTAGTTGCGCTCGTGGATGGCCTCGTAGCTTTCGTCGAACAGATAGAACTCAAGTTCAGAGGCGAACATGCCGGTGTAGCCGCGTTCGCGCAGGCGCTCGATCTGTTTTTTCAGGATCGCTCGCGGGCTGTGCGGCAGGTCGCGCCGATGGTGATGATCGAGCACGTCACACAGCACCAGCGCCGTGCACTCGAGCCAAGGCACTCGCCGTAACGTCGACATGTCGGGCTTGAGGACAAAGTCGCCATAGCCCTTGCTCCAACTGGCAGCGGCGTAACCCGGCACGGGTTCCATGTCGATGTCGTCGGCCAGCAAGTAATTGCAGCAGTGGGTTTCTTCATGGCCGCTGTCGATGAAAAACTCGACCTGGAATCGCTTGCCGACGAGTCGGCCTTGCATGTCGACCATGCACACCAGAACGGTATCGATCTCGCCGGAGGCGGCAGCACGCTTGAGTTGGTCAAAGCTGAGGAGGGGCTCGGTCATCACGTAGTCCTGCGTGAATGGGTTGGGCCGATCTGAAATAGCTGTTGCAGACGCTCTCCAGAAAACCCCAAAACCTGCAGACGCGAGCATCGTGTGCAATAAGCTGCTCTTAGCTTAGCTTAAGGCCGATAAACGCAAGTTTCGGTGATCGAAACTTGAGGAATCAGGCCGGGCTACTATCTGCTGGCGAGGACATCAGCGCTGGCGGTGTTGCCTGAGCTGCCTTCAAAGGCCTGAATCAAGGACTTACAAAGTGAATACGCCGGTCACCGGCATGTCTTGAAGCGTCTCCTATACTGATCCGCGTTGACCGGTTCAACACAGATCCCGAATGCCGTTGGAACAGCCACATTCGTTCTGACGGCTTCCCTACGGACTCACAGTCAGGAGAACGATCATGACCATCCGCATTGGCGACGAAGCGCCGGACTTTACCGTCGAAAGCACCGAAGGCACGCTGCATTTCCATGAGTGGATCGGCGACAAGTGGGCGATCCTGTTCTCGCACCCCAAGGACTTCACCCCGGTGTGCACCACTGAACTCGGTTATATGGCAGGGCTCAAGCCGGAGTTCGACAAACGCAACACCAAGGTCGTCGGGCTCAGCGTCGACCCGGTCAGCAATCATGCGAGCTGGGCCAAAGACATCGAAGAAACCCAGGGGCATGCGGTCAACTACCCCATGATCGGCGACGAGAACCTGGTGGTGGCCAAGCTCTACGACATGATCCATCCGAATGCCAGCGGCGGCGCCCGCACTGCCGTGGACAACGCTACGGTGCGGTCCGTATTCATCATCGGGCCGGACAAAAAGGTCAAGGCGATGCTCATCTACCCAATGAGTGCCGGACGCAACTTCGATGAAGTGCTGCGCCTGCTCGATGCACTGCAATTGAACGCCAAGCACACCGTTGCGACACCGGTTAACTGGCGTCCGGGTGAAGACGTGATCATTCCGACTTCGGTGTCCGACGAGGACGCGAAGAAGAAATACCCGGATGGTTTCAAAACGGTGAAACCTTATTTGCGCACGGTAGCGCAACCGAAGTAATCAATACGGAGCCCCTCAGCATGGCCGTCCAAGTCTTGCGCGTCGACGCAACGCACATCGACAAAATCGCCAGCCTCTTCGACGCTTATCGAGGCTTCTACGGCCAGCCCTCGAACCTTCCGCAATCCCGGGACTTCATCGCCGAACGCATCGCCCGGGATGAGTCCGTGATTTTCTTCGCATCGGACTCCATCGGCGATGCACTGGGGTTCGTCCAGTTGTACCCGACGTTTTCCTCCATCGACGCCCACCGGACCTGGCTGCTCAGCGACCTGTTCACTGCCCCCGAGGTCCGGGGGCAGGGCGTGGGGAGGTTACTGATGAACGCTGCCCGAGCCTTTGCGCTGTCAACAGGCGCCAAAGGCATGGTGCTGGAAACCGCCACGGATAATTTCACGGCGCAGCGGTTGTATGAGTCATTGGGTTACGTGCGCGACCCGGGTTATTACACCTACTGCCTCGATCTGAAACAGGGCTGACCAAAGCCCGCCGAACCCCATGTAGCAGCTGCCGAGCGGCGCGAGGCTGCGTTCGGCGACGCAGTCGTCGTAAAACCTGCGCATGCGGACATCCTGATGCACCGCGCGCCCTGATTTCACGACGACTGCGTCGCCGAACGCAGCCTCGCGCTGCTCGGCAGCTGCTACAGGGGCTCCGTGGTTACCCAGCTGGAACGTAGTGGCCCATCAACGCTGCGGCAACTTCCAGCGTCCACGCAATTGCTCATATTGCGCCTCAGGCATCTGCACCAGCATCGGAGACTCGCGAGGATCCAGCCACTCAAACAACCGCGAAATATCCCCCTGATCCATCGCCGTACACCCCAACGTAGGCGAGTCAGACCCCCGCCAGATATGGAAAAAGATGCACGAACCTGAACCCGGAGCCGCCGGTGTGTTGTGCTCGATGAAGATGCCCTTGCGATAACCATCCTCTTTGCGCATATGCTCAGAGCTATTCCAGTCCCTGGCTATCGCCGCCCCGTCGACCAGTTCGTTATAGCGTTTGGATGTGCTGTCATCCACGCATTCTGTGGTCGATGTAAGCGCAAAGTAAGGCAGTTTTGTCTCGGCCGTCGTGTCGTAGCCAAACGCCGTCCCAAGCTTGAAGATCCCGGCAGGCGCTTTTCCATCACCTTCACGTTTGACCGGTCCTTCACCGGCCTCAACGTTGCCCAAACCCTTGCCCCAAGCCATCCCGTTCTTGCCAACCACCACGGCAAACCCATCGCCGACTTTTCGAAAACTTCCCCCAGCCCGTTCATAACGCTGGGCAGTGCCCTGGATGTCATCCCAGTTTTTTGTGGTAACCACAATCAGCTGCTGACTGGTGTCCAGCACTTCGCTGGCACTCAGCGGCGTAATGGGAAAATCCATCACGTTTTTCGGCGCTCCCTCTCCACCAAAAGTGAAGTGCCACCACTCTTTCGAGTACCCGGCAAATCCCTCTTTTTCCATGGCGCTGGTGAGTCGCTGGCGATTTTCCTTCGCGGTCGCGTTGATGGTCGGGTTGGCGGTATGGGCGCGCTCATCGAAGCAATCGAACCCGGTGCCCATGTCGAGTGCTCCGTCATGCCAGCGCTGGGCGTAAGGCGCGGTGCAATCGCTTTGTGCCGCCGAGGGTGTCCAGGTGTCGGCGGGCAGTGCCTTGGGACCGGTCAGCGTCAGGTCCACGGTCGAGCCCCTGGAGTGATTCGACACCCGTGCCACATACCCCAGCCGCCAGAAGTCCTGTTTGTCCACGCGCGGATAGAACTCGGCCTTGCGCGGGTCGCCCGGCTCAGTCGCGAAGCGGCCCATATCGGCCACGGCCCGGCTGGGTCGATAGCAGTCGAACACTTTCAAGCCGTAGCCTTGTGATTGAAGTGCCTGTTGCACTCGGGCGAGGGCGTTGGCGGTGTCCAGCGACAGCAGGCACTCGGACGCGTCGTAACCGTCGAGTGAGTGTCCAGTGAAGTTGTGGGCGCTGGCGTAGCGAATGTCTTGTTCGATGGTCGGATCAATCGTGCGCAAATAGACCATGTTTTCGGGTCTGGGCTCGGCACGGGCCATGCCTGGAAAGATGATGCTCAGCAACAGCAGTGATCGCAGCCACGGGCGGCGGCGCGATTGAACCGGGAGTGGTAGCGAGGAGGGCATACGAACCTTCAGGTTTAAGCGCATGAAGTTTTTGTCGATTCAGGAGAACACTTCAAACGGATCTTAAACCATGAGTGCCTGTGTCTGGCTGATTCATGTCGGGGAACAAGAATTATGGGCGAAAGCAAAGGCGCCCGCGATGCTGTCACGGGCGCCACATTCAGGCCAGGTTTCAGGCCACCGGAATCATCGGGTCAGCCGCTGCCAGTGCGGTGGCACGATCGGCTGCCGGCGGGTAAATCCACTGGGTGTTGATCTGCGTCTTGAGCTCCTTGGCCTCGTCCTTGACCAGTTTGAGCTGGCGATCCCAGCCTTCAGTGAACACCGCGCCCCAGGCACCCAGGTCGAGGCAGGTTACGTACTTCGGCTGACGGTAAGGGGTCGGCTCGACACCCAGCAGATCCGCAGCAACGTTATTCCCGGCGTGGCGGCCCAGGGAGATCGCGTGCTGGCAGGACATCGCGGCGAAGTTGCCAAGGTCGTCGGTCGCGGCATAGGCGACGTCGCCGGCGGCATAGACGTGCTTCTGACCCAACACCTTCAGGTTTGCGTCGACGTGCAAGCGCCCTTGGGGATCGCGATCACTGGTCAAATGTTCGGTCAGGGGGCTGGCGCGGAAACCGACGGTCCAGATCACCGTTTGGCTCTCAATGTGGCGGCCATCAGCGAGGGTCACGCCGTTGGCGTCTACCGCCGCGACACTGGCGTTGACCACCCATTCGACGCCCAGGTGTTCGGACGCCTCGATGATCGATGGGCGAATCCCGTCACCCATCGTCGCGCCGATCTGCGGCGCACGGTCAATGATGATCACGCGCACGTCCTGATCGTTGCCGAGCACCGCCCGCAGGCGTGCCGGCATTTCGGTGCCGGTTTCGATACCGGTAAAACCGCCACCCGCGACCACCACTGTGTTACGGGCAACGCTGGCGGGGCGGTTCTTCAGGGATTTCAGGTGGTCTTCCAGGCGCACCGCGGCTTCGATTTGATCTACATCGAAGGCGTGTTCGGCAAGGCCTGGCACCTTCGGACGGGCTAACTGGCTGCCGGCCGCCAACACCAGACGGTCGTAGCTCAACGTGCCCTCGCGTCCGGTTTCATCGCGGTAGCCAACGGTCTTTGTCTGCTCGTCGATGCGCTCGACCATGCCTTTGACGAAACGCACACCCACCGAATCAAACAGCGCGTCCAGGGGCGCGAACATCTTGTGCACGTCGACTTCGTAGAAACGGGGACGTATGCGCAATTGCGCCTGGGGCGCCAGCAGGGTGATTTCCACGTCATTACGGTTGTGCATGTCCAACAGACGGGCCGCGCTCAATGCGCTCCATACACCACCGAACCCCGCGCCGATAACCAGAATTTGCTGTTTCATGATTTGTTCCTGAAAAGAAGTGGTCAATAGTCTTGAAGGTGTTCTTCAAGTTGGCGGGACGGTAGTCGTCCGCTGTGACGGCATGGTATTGACGGATTCTTCCGGGCGCACTTCTACATCGGTTCAGCAAAGTCATACTTCAGTGGGCGAAAGATATACCAAGGTATTAGCGGGAGGCGGCGAGCGATTTTTACAGTCATGTGGAGTGCTCCGTGACAGAGCCTGTTGTTATTACAAGATACGCGGACTTGAGGGTGGAATAGTCATACCAACGTATACCCCGCTAAGACCTAAGTGTTGAAGTCGCAGGGGCAACTGCGCGTCCTTGGGTATTACTGGGTATCGCCGGCATTCTCGAAATCGCATTTGCCTTCTACATGAAAAGGTCTGAAGGGTTCACGCGATTAATCCCCGGGCTGATTGCCGCGGCGACCGGTTTATCGAGTGTCTTTCTTCTTTCGCTTTCACTGAACTCACTGCCCGTAGGCACGGCCTACGCGGTCTGGACCGGCATCGGCGCGGCGGGCACCGCGATTCTGGGAATGGCAGTACTGGGCGACGCCACGACGGCGCTGAGTATCGGCTGCATCGTGCTGATTCTGGCCGGCGTGATCGGGCTCAGGCTGGTCTCGGGAAATTGATGAAGATGGCCGGTTCGGCGCCTAATGCCGATCAATTAAACCATTTCTGCGATCACGCAATTTGTGTAGCAGCTGGCGAAGCCTGCGTTCGGCTGCGAAGCAGTCGTGAAACCTGGGTTTGCGGTCCATCTGAAACACCGCATCGTCTGATTTCACGACTGCTTCGCAGCCGAACGCAGGCTTCGCCAGCTGCTACGGTTCGCGTTATGGCTTAACTGAGCGTCATCACTTTTTCGACGATTTACCGCTGCCGGGAACGTGCAGGTAAGCCATCACGCTTTCGGTCAATTCGGTCGCCAGCTTGACGGCTTCCTTGTTGCGCGCCATCACGCCCGCGACCAATCCTTCGATCAAGGCCAGCACTGCGATGTTGGAACTGGTCAGCACCGGATGGTCGGCCGGGGCAAACAGCGTGTGTTCGGCGATGTTGGTCAGCGGCGAGGCGGGTGAATCGGTGATGGCCAGTACCGAAGCGCCACGTTCGTTGGCGAAGCGGGCGAGTTGCAGGGTGTCGAGGGAATAACGCGGTAGAGAGATCGCCAGCAACACGTCCTGATCGGTGATCGCGGCCAGGCGGTAAGCGGCGTTTTCGTTGCCGCCCTCCATGCTGATGGCGGTGGCGTCCGCGCAGAAGGGCATCAGGGTCGAGGCGGCGAGGCCGGCAAAGTAGACACTGTTGCCAAAGCCCAGGATGTAGATTTTGCGCGCCTGGGTCAGGCAGGTGACGAACGCTTCAAAGGTCTCTTCATGGTTGTTGGTCGCCGCCGTGGCCAGGTTGCTGCTGGCGCTCTGGATCTGCTCGTGCAGGCCAAACGCGCCGTCCGGACGATGCGCCAGTTCGTTGCGCAGCTTGTCGACTGGCGACACCATCTGCTGCAACGTCGTGACCAGTTCTGCCTTCATGCCGGTGTAGCCACCCAGGTTCAGCGCCTTGGCCAAGCGGTTGACCGCGGCGGGCGAGGTGGACGTTTCGTGCGCCATCTCCTCGATCGTCAGCGTCGCGGCCTTCAGCGGATGACGCAGGATAAAATCCGCCACCTTGCGCAACGACGGCGGCAAATCGGCAACGATTTCCGCCAGTTTGCGCATCACCGGCGCGGCATAGACCGTGGTGTTTTTCGATGGGGTCGGCATATCCGGCTCAACAGTTCCTGAGTGCATGAGGTTGGCCGGAGTGTATCCGATGCCAACCGTTGGTGCGCAGCGCTGAAAGGTGCCTGCCGGATTATTTCAAGCTGCCGGCCAGAAACTGCTGCAGACGTTCGGACTGTGGATTGGCCAGCACTTCACGGGGGTTGCCGCGCTCTTCGACCAGGCCTTTGTGCAGGAACACCAGTTGATTGGAAACCTCGCGGGCGAAGCCCATTTCGTGGGTCACGACCACCATGGTGCGGCCTTCGAGGGCCAGGTCCTGCATGACTTTGAGCACTTCGCCGACCAGTTCCGGGTCAAGTGCTGAAGTCGGTTCGTCAAACAGCATCACTTCCGGCTCCATGGCCAGCGCGCGGGCAATCGCCACACGCTGCTGCTCACCGCCCGACATATGTGCCGGCCAAGCGTCCATGCGGTGCGCCACGCCGACTTTGTTCAGGTAATGCTCGGCCTTTTCCCGGGCTTCTTTCTTGCCCATGCCCAAGACATGCACCGGGGCTTCCATGACGTTTTCAAGGGCACTCATGTGCGACCACAGGTTGAAGTGCTGAAACACCATCGACAGCCGCGAACGCATGCGTTGCAACTGTTTGGGTTCGGCAGCCTTGAGCCCGCCGCGTTTGTTGGCCACCAGTTTGAGTGGCTCGCCATTGAGCACAATGTTGCCCGCGTTGGGCTGCTCCAGCAGGTTGATGCAACGCAGGAAGGTGCTTTTGCCGGAGCCGCTGGAGCCGATCAGGCTGATGACGTCACCGGCTTTCGCCTCCAGGGACACGCCCTTGAGCACTTCGTGGGTGCCGTAGCTTTTGTGCAGGTTCTGGATTTCAAGTTTGTACATGCTGTTCACTCTCTGGTGTCAGTCGCTGAGCAAGCGACCCTGGCGAATGAGGCGGGTGCCGGCGACTTTGGCCAGCCACAAACCGGGCTGGGCAAAACGCAGGCGTTCGCGGGCATAAAGGATGCCGTCGGTGCTGGCACGCACGATGCTGTGTTGATCGTTCAGCGGATCGAGCACTTCGAACAGCGGATCGCCAACCCTGACCCGGGCGCCCAGCGGTTGCAGAAAACTCACCACGCCGGGGTGCGGCGCATAGGCGTATTGCGTCCCGGCGAATGGCGTTGCTTCACACGCGGATAACGGAGCCTGGGGCCAGTCACCGCTGATCAGGCCTTGGTCGGCGAGATAGCCGAGAATCGCCTCGGCGCTGTCGACACATTGCTCACGCTCGGTGTCGGCCATGCCACGCAATTCGATGGTGGTGGCGACACACGCCATCGGAATGGCCGCTTCAGGAAACAGCTCGGCCAGGCGTAACCAAGGGATCGCGCAGGCTTCATCGAAGGCGCTGCCGCCGGCATCTTCGGCCAGCAGGGCGGCACCGGCACCCAGGCGAGCAGCCAATGAGCGCAAACGTGGCCAGTGTTGCGGCATGGCATAAAGCAGCATGATTGACTCGAAGTCGCAGTGCAGGTCCAGCACCACATCGGCGTCACACGCATGCTGCAGCAACAGGCGGCGCAGGCCATCGAGTTCCGAGGTGGCGGGCGGGATGTCGGCGAGGACATCGGCCATGGCGCGGCGGATCAGTGCGGTGTTGACGTCGGCATCATCGCCCAGTTGGCCTTTCACCATCGCGGCCACGGCTTCGGTCAACTCCGGGAAATCACGATTGAAGTTCTTGCCGCTGGAGAACTCGAAGCGACCCTGATGGGTGGCCTGGAACATCTGCGCAATACCAATCGGATTGGACATCGGCACCAACTCGACGACCCCGTTCAAGCGTCCTTGCTCTTCCAGCACCCGCAGACGCCGTTTGAGTTCCACCGCCACGCGCATTCCCGGCAATTCATCGGCATGCAGCGAGGCCTGGATGTACGCCTTGCGCGGCCCGCTGCCAAAACGAAACAGCGACAGGCGCCGTTCGGTGCCCGAAGCACTCCACGGCAACAGGTATTCAATGTGCTCCATAACAGCTCCTTAATGCTTGCGCGGTGCCAGATACGCCAGCCAGCGGCGCTCGGCCAGCTTGAACAGACGCACCAGAATGAAGGTCAGGGCCAGGTAGATGAGGCCGGCCGTGATGAACGCCTCGAACGGCAGATAAAACCGCGAGCTGACCGTTCGCGCGGCGCCAGTGATGTCCACCAGGGTGACGATCGACGCCAGGCTGGTGGTTTGCAGCATCATCAACACTTCGTTGCTGTACTGCGGCAGTGCCCGGCGCAAGGCCGACGGCAGCAAAATGCGGCGGTACAGGGTGAAGCGCGACATGCCCATGGCTTTGGCGGCTTCGATCTCGCCGTGGGCCGTTGATTTCAAACTGCCGGCCAGCAGTTCCGCGCTGTAGGCACTGGTATTGATCGCAAAGGCCAGGCAGGCGCAAAAGGTCGCACTGGAGAGGTAGGGCCAGAGCGCGCTTTCACGTACCGCTGCAAACTGCGCCAGGCCGTAATAGATCAGGAACAATTGCACCAGCATCGGCGTGCCGCGAATCACGTAGGTATAGAGCCAGGCCGGGAAGTTGATCAGCGGTGAACGGGACACCCGCATCAGTGCCAACGGGACCGCCAGCACCAGGCCAAACGCCAGGGAAATCAGCAGTACTTTGAGGGTCACCAGCGCGCCATTGAGATACAGCGGCAGGTTTTCCCAGATCAGGTTGTAGTCGAGAATCATCGGCGTAGTCCTCTCACAATTCGGCGGCTTTGATGCCGACCGAGTAGTGTTTTTCCAGATAGCGCAGCACCAGCAATGACAGGCTGGTCAGCATCAGGTACAGCGCCGCCACCGCGAGGAAAAACGTGAACGGTTCATGGGTGGCGTCCGCAGCGTTCTTGGCCTTGAACATCATGTCCTGCAAGCCGATCACCGAGATCAGCGCGGTGGATTTGGTCAGCACCAACCAGTTGTTGGTGAACCCGGGAATGGCGAAACGAATCATCTGCGGCACCAGAATCCGCCAGAACACCTGCGCGCCACTCATGCCATAGGCCATGCCGGCTTCGCCCTGACCTTTGGGGATAGCCATAAAGGCGCCGCGAAAGGTTTCCGAGAGGTAGGCGCCAAAAATGAAGCCCATGGTGCAGACGCCGGCGATAAAAGGATTGATGTCGATGTAGCGGGTGTAACCGAGCGCCAGGGCGATGCGGTTCACCAGATCCTGGCCGCCGTAGAAGATCAGCAGGATCAGCACCAGGTCAGGGATGCCGCGAATCAGGGTGGTATAGCCTTCGCCCAGCATCGCCAGCCATTTAAGCGGCGACAAACGAAAGGCTGCACCGATCAGGCCCAGGGCAATCGCCATGGCCATGGAGGTCAGGGCCAGATTTATAGTCAGCCAGGCGCCATCGAGAATGCTCGATCCGTAGCCGTGAAGCATGATGAAGTTCCTCAAGCGAGCGCCGAAAAGCGCGCGAGACAGACCCTGACGGCACCTGCAAACGGTCGCCGCCGGGGTTGCGGGTCAGCGTTTATTCGCCGTAGATATCGAAGGCGAAATACTTGTTCATCACTTGCTGGTACTTGCCATTGGCGCGGATCGCATCAATCGCTGCGCTGAGACGTGCAACGTTCACGCTGTCACCCTTGCGCACTGCGATCCCTGCGCCGCGTCCGAAGTATTTCGGGTCGTTGATGTCCGGTCCCGTCAGGGCGAAACCCTTGCCCGCCGGCGTTTTGATAAAGCTCTCATCGGTGTTGACGATGTCGGCGAGCGTGGCGTCCAGTCGGCCCGACGCCAGGTCGAGGAAGGCTTCATTTTGCGAGCCGTAACGCACCACCGCGACCCCGGCTTTTTCAAGCTGCTCGGTGGCGAAACGATCATAGGTCGAGGAGCGTTGCACGCCGACTTTCTTGCCCTTGAGATCAACCAGCGGGTCGTTGATCACATTGCCGGCCTTCATCGCGAACTTGCCCGGCGTGTGGTAGTACTTTTTGCTGAAGTCGACGGACTTCATGCGGTCTTCAGTGATCGACATCGACGACAGCACCGCATCGACCTTGCGCACTTTCAGCGACGGGATCATGCCGTCGAATTCCTGGATGACCCACTCGCATTTGACCTTCATCTCTTCGCACAGGGCGTTGCCGATGTCGTAGTCGAAACCACTGACGTTGCCCTCCGGCGTCTTGAAAGAGAAGGGCGGGTAGGCGGCTTCGATACCGATACGCAGGCTGTCTTCGTCGGCGTGTGCCAGGAAGCTTGCTGCGCACAGTGCCAGAGCGCCTAGAAGTTCTGTCTTGTTCATATTGTTGACTCCTGGGGGGGGGCGTTGGGGTGGTGCGGGTCACTGCCGTCCGATCTGGCGGTGGATCAGTCCTGATGATTTTGCGTGGCTATAAATGACACGTATTATTTCATAGCGCAAGATAGTGAAAAAAATCATATCAAAATTAGACGAATGGAATCAGGCAGAGTGATGTCACCCAGCCAGTCAATCAGGACGAAAAAGAGGCATTTTGCTGGCCCCGAAGCCTCGAAGTTGTCGCCAAAATCACTTCACTTTCAGGTGGTTAGGCGGAATGCAATTGCGAAGTGTATTTGTCATGATGATCTCGTTCGCCCTGGCCAGTGTTGCAGCCTCTGCCCTGGCCAGGGAATTGGCATCCAATGATCGGTATATGTGCAGCTGGGGGGCAGGGACGGCGGCGAGAGCCCAGGAACTCAAGTTGGCCGGGGTCTCTCTGTATGCCGCTCGTCAGAAGTTACAGGCTTACAAATTCAGCAAGGCGTGGATGCGCATGATGGCGATGGGCATCACCGAGCAGACCTACGACAGCAAGTCGCGGTTCAAGCCGGCGGATGTGCGTGAGAGTTTTTATGAGGAGTGCGTGCGGTACAAGTTGGCGCGTAAGTGAAAGAAGCGGCCTAAAGCCTGATGCCAGTCAGTTAAGCGGAACCTATTGTGGGAGCGGGCTTGCTCGCGAAGGCGGCAGCACATTCAACATTGATGTCCCCTGACACACCGCTTTCGCGAGCAAGCCCGCTCCCACAGGTTCCGCGGCGTTGATCAGGTGTTCGTTTCAGTTCAGACACTGCGCCCCGGCCTTGGCCACTTGCGCATCCTGCTCGGCTTTAACGCCGGACACACCCACCGCGCCAATCACCTGCCCATCGACAATAATCGGCACGCCGCCCTCAAGGGAGGTCAGCAACGGCGCTGACAAAAACGCGTGGCGGCCACCGTTGACCATCTCTTCATAACCTTTCGACTCACGCCGACCCAGGGCAGAGGTGCGGGCCTTTTCGGTGGCGATGTAGGCGCTGATGGGCGCGCAACCGTCGAGGCGTTCGAGGGCCAGAGGATGGCCGCCGTCATCGACAATCACGATGGTCACGGCCCATTGATTGTTCTGCGCTTCAGTGCGTGCGGCGCTGAGAATCTGACTGACTTCGGTCTGGCTCAGTACGGCTTTGCTTTTCATGGGAATACTCCAGGGCTCGAGGAGGGCAACGCGGCTTCGACCAGTTCGATCCAGTGGCGGACAGGGGTTCGGCCCGCACCGTCGAGGTGTGACTGACAGCCGATATTGGCCGTGACAATGACGTCGGGATGACCGCTTTCCAGCGCATTGAGTTTGTTGTCGCGCAGTTGTCGGGACAGCTCGGGTTGGGTCAGCGAATAGGTGCCAGCCGAGCCGCAACACAGGTGACTGTCGGGAACGAACGTGAGATTGAAACCCAGTTTCGTCAGCAGCGTTTCAACCGCACCGCCGAGTTTTTGCGCGTGCTGCAAGGTGCAGGGGCAATGGAACGCCAGGCGCTGATCGCTGCGGATGCCGAGTTTTTCCAGCGGCTCGTCGCGCAGTACTTCAACCAGATCCCTGGCCAGCGCACTGACCTTCCTGGCCTTCTCGGCATACGCCGGATCGGTGCTGAGCAGGTGGCCGTAGTCTTTGATAAAGGCACCGCAACCGCTGGCGGTTTGCACAATGGCCTCGGCACCTTGTTCGATGCTCGGCCACCACGCATCAATGTTGTGGCGGGCGCGATCAAGGCCCGCCGCCTGTGCGTCCAGGTGATAATCGACGGCGCCGCAGCAGCCGGCCTCGCGAGTCGGCGTGACACTGATCCCCAGTCGATCGAGGACGCGCGCGGTGGCCGCATTGGTGTTCGGCGACAGACTCCGCTGCACGCAACCTTCGAGCATCAGCACCTGCCGCGCATGGCGGGTGGTCGGGCGTTGCCTGGCCGGATACACGTGGCGCGGCAACTTGGCTTGCAGCGTGTTCGGCAGCAACGCACGGAACACCTGACCACTGCTGACCAGCGCTTTGAACAGTCCCGGATTGGGCACGACGCTGCGCAAGCCTTCGCGCAACAAGCGCTGCTCAAGTGAACGCGGCACGGCCGCATCGACCACCGCGCGGCCGATGTCGAGCAAGTTGTGATAGTCGACGCCCGAGGGGCAGGTGGTTTCGCAATTACGGCAAGACAGGCAGCGATCCAGATGCTGTTGGGTCTTCTGGGTGACCTCGTTGCCTTCCAGTACCTGTTTGATCAGGTAGATGCGCCCACGCGGCCCGTCCAGCTCATCGCCGAGCAATTGATAGGTCGGGCAGGTGGCATTGCAGAAACCGCAATGCACGCACGTACGCAGGATGCTTTCGGCTTCTTCGGCGCGGGGCAGTTGGCGGGCCTGTTCGCTCAAGGTTGTCTGCATGGGTCAAAGCTCCGCGTACAGGAGACCGGGGTTGAAGATGCCCCGTGGATCGAGTTGGTCCTTCAAGTTGCGGTGGTAGCGCATCAGTGCCGGGGGCAGCGGTTGGAACGGACTGTCGATCAGACCGTGGCTGTAGCAGGTCACATGCCCGCCGACCTCATCGACGACCTTGCGAATGAACGCTGCTTCCGCATCGGATTTGAGCCAGCGCTGGGCGCCGCCCCAGTCGATCATTTGCAGGCCGGGGAGGGAAAGCCGGGGCGTGTGGTGCGGGACGGACAGGCGCCAAAGCGGCTGGTCTTCATCAAAGAAACTTAAGCGATGTTCGTTGAGATCCGCCCAATACGAAGCCTCCAGCAACTCGCCACCCAATCGGTCGTGCGCCGCCTTCACCGAGCCTTCGCCACCCTCAAGTCGCAGGTGCAGGCGCTGACCGTCGTGACACGCGGCGCTGATCGGCAGCGGTTGCTGCCCCCATTCCGCGAGGCGCAGCAAGGCGCGATCGCTGTCCATCTCAAGGCTGATGCTTAGAGCTTGCCGAGGTTTGGGCAGGACTTTGAGCGAGACTTCGGTGATCACACCCAACGAGCCATAACTGCCGGCCATCAAGCGCGACAGGTCGTAGCCGGCAACGTTTTTCATGACTTCGCCGCCGAAGCGCAAATGCTTGCCGTGACCAGTGATGACCCGTGTCCCGAGGACGAAGTCCCTGACCGATCCTGACCACGGGCGCCGTGGTCCGGACAGCCCAGTGGCAATCATCCCGCCCACCGTGGCGCCGTCACCGAAGGAGGGCGGTTCGCACGGCAGCATCTGCTGCGCCGCGTCCAACACCTCGGCCAGTTCTGCCAACGGTGTGCCGCAGCGTGCGGTGATCACCAGTTCGGTCGGGTCGTAGCTGACGATGCCGCGGTGGCTGCGTGTGTCGAGTACTTCACCCGCCGCGATGCGCCCAAGAAACGCCTTGCTGTTGGAACCCTGGATGCGCAGCGGCGTAGAGTTTTGCAGCGCCTGGTTGACCTGCTCCAGCAATGCGCCGCTGTCATCGATATCGTGTTCGCTGCGCATCAGAAACGCTCCAGGTCCGGGAAGGGCAACTGACCCATATGAACGTGCATCGCGCCGAACTCGGCGCAGCGGTGCAAGGTGGGAATGTTCTTGCCGGGATTGAGCAGGCCGCCCGGATCGAACGCGGCTTTGACGGCATGAAACAGCGTCAGCTCATCACTGTTGAACTGCGCGCACATCTGATTGATTTTCTCGCGGCCGACCCCGTGTTCACCGGTGATGCTGCCGCCGACTTTCACGCACAACTCCAGAATCTTGCCACCCAGGGCTTCGGCGCGATCGAGTTCGCCGGGTTGGTTGGCATCGAACAGAATCAGTGGATGCATGTTGCCATCGCCGGCGTGGAAAACGTTGGCCACGCGCAGGTCGTACTCGGCCGACAGCGCGGCAATCGCTTGCAGCACGCCGGGCAGTTCGCGGCGCGGAATCGTCCCGTCCATGCAGTAATAATCCGGCGAGAGGCGGCCCACCGCTGGGAACGCATTCTTGCGCCCGGCCCAGAAGCGCACGCGTTCCGCCTCATCCAGGGCCTGGCGGACTTCGGTGGCGCCGGCCTGTTCCAGCACCTGGCGCACGCGATCGCAGTCATCGTGAACGTCGGCTTCAACACCATCGAGTTCGCACAGCAGAATGGCTTCGGCGTCGACCGGATACCCCGCGTGGATAAAGTCTTCGGCGGCGCGAATGGCCAGGTTGTCCATCATTTCCAGGCCGCCGGGAATGATGCCAGCGGCAATAATGTCGCCTACCGCGCGCCCCGCTTTTTCCACGGAATCGAATGCTGCCAGCAGCACTTTGGCGGTCTGTGGTTTGGGCAACAGTTTGACCGTGACTTCGGTGATCACCCCCAGCATGCCTTCGGAACCGGTGAACAACGCCAGCAGATCAAACCCGGGCGAGTCGAGCGCTTCGGAACCCAGGGTCAGGTGTTCGCCATCGACGGTGAGGATGTCGACCTTGAGCAGGTTGTGCACCGTCAGACCGTATTTCAGGCAATGCACGCCACCGGCGTTTTCCGCCACGTTGCCGCCAATGGAACAGGCGATCTGGGAGGAGGGGTCCGGCGCGTAGTACAAGCCGAACGGCGCGGCGGCCTGGGATATCGCCAGATTGCGCACGCCCGGCTGAACCCGCGCCGTGCGCGCGGCGGGGTCGATGTGCAGGATGTTATTGAAGCGCGCCATCACCAGCAGCACGCCTTTCTCGAGCGGTAATGCACCGCCGGACAAACCGGTGCCGGCACCGCGAGCGACCACCGGGACGTGAAACTCATGACAGAGTTTCAGCACGCCCTGGACTTCGTCGATATGACGCGGCAGCACCACCAGCATCGGCGTGGTGCGGTAAGCGGACAGTCCGTCGCATTCGTACGGTTTGAGTTCTTCCTGCTGATGCAGGACTTCCAGGTCTGGCAAGCGAACGTGCAGCGCTTGCAGCAGGGCCGCTCTGTCGACATCAGGCAGAACGCCGTCGACGCGTTCGTCGTAGAGGATGTTCATAGGCGGTTCACGACCCTCAGTTGTTTTTATTAGAGGTCTGTTTCCGGTGACAGCTGACTTGCATCATTGGCCCGACGCGTCCTACTGTCCATGTGTTGTTCGACTGGTCGAACCAGTTCCTCAGGGGCTATTTCTTTACTTCTGGTAAAAATAGTTGGTTAAACATGCAGTTAAGGTTGTATTCGAGCGAATGGGGTTTTACCGGCGAGGCTGGTCATACCAGTTGGAGGTTCGATGGGCAGTGCGCAAATGACCCGTAATCCACAAGTTGCAGACGTGGTGTGTGAACGCATAGAACGCCTGATCGTGGACGGGGTACTGAAGACCGGGCAGTTGTTGCCTTCGGAACGGCGCCTGACCGAAAAACTCGGTGTATCCCGCACGGCGCTTCGCGAGGGGCTGAAGTTGTTGCGCGCCCGGGGGATCATTAACACGGAGCAGGGAAAGGGATCGTTTGTGGCGGATTTGTCGGGCCATGGTGCCACGTCGCCGCTGATGCACCTGTTCAGCTCACAACCGCGCACGCTTTACGATTTGTTCGAAGTCCGCAGCCTGCTTGAGGGCGAGTCCGCTCGCCTGGCCGCATTGCGTGGGACCGAAGCGGATTTTGTCCTCATCACCCGAAGCTACGAAGCGTTGCTCGATGCTCACACGCGGTCGATGGAGGCGAGCGAACACGCCCGACTGGATCATGCGTTTCATCTGGCGATCTGCGAGGCCTCGCACAACCCGGTGCTGGTGCAAACCTTGCGCTCGCTGACAGACTTGCTGCTCAACACTGTGTTTGCCTCGGTCAACAACCTCTACCACCGCGCACCGCAAAAGCGCCAGATCGACCGACAGCATGCCCGGCTTTACAACGCCGTCACCGGCCGCATGCCGGAGCAGGCGCGCAAGGCCGCCATCGCGCATATCCAGAGTATCTGCGAGAACCTCAGGGAGATTGAACGCGAGGAGCAGCGTCTGGTCCGTGCCACGCTGCGGCTTGAAGGGTGGGCGTGAGGTATCCCGTTTTTCAGTGATGGCCTTTTACTATTGCCGGCAACGCTCTAGAATTCGCGCCAGCCCTCCGAATGGAGGCGCTATGCCATCATTTAAGGGAGTTGTCATGCAATTTGGGAAAATTCTAGGGTTAGCCTTGGTGCTCGGGCTAAGTGGTTGCGCCAGCTTCACCAAAGATGAAGTCGCTCCGGTCAATTTGCCGTCGATGTCCAGTTATTCGAACAAACCGAACGTCTACGTAGACTTCGATTTCTATCAAGGCGAGCCAAAAAGCGCTTCGGCCGTTGAAATGCCGCAAGCACGCGACATGCTAAAGCCTGAGCTGCAAAAAGTACTGACCGATTCCGGCCTTTTCGGTCGCGTCACACTGGACGAGTTCCAGAAACAGCCAGGTGATTACAATCTGCGCCTGAAGGTTTACAACCATCCACCGGGCGGTGGTCAGTTGGTCATGGCATTTATCAGTGGCCTGACGTTTACCGTCATCCCGACACTGGCAACCGACCAATACACCATGAGTCTGGAGACGCTGGATTCGCAAGGGCAGACGCTGACTAATGCGAGCAACCATGACGGAATCAATACCTGGATGGGCATCTGGTTCGTGCCGTTGATGGCCAACACACCTAAAGAGGCAATCAGCGATACCTTCAGCCGCCAGGTCAATGCGCTGCTCAAGCAAGTGGTCGAGAGCAAAAGCCTCAAGTACTCGGCACTCGATGCAAACGTGCCGCGGGCCTGACAAAAAACAAGAGCCGCACAAGCGGCTCTTTTTTTGCCCTTACTTGAGGGCTTGAATGAACTGCGGGTCGCTGTACAACGTCTTCAGCAAATCACGCACCATCGGGTTGTAGGCATTGGCGGCATTGGGGATCGCAATGGCACCGAAAAAGCTGCTGTCCCACTGGCGGCTGACATCCTTGGTCGCGTCGTAAACCACCTCGTTGCCCTTGAGCAACGTAAAGCGTGCAGCAAGCTGGCCCGTGCCAGTGCCCATGCCTGCGGTCAGCTCATTCTTGACCACCAGCACATCCAGATGTCGCTGAGCCTGTGGGTTCAGCAAGCCCGCCCGGCCCAGCTCTTCGGTAATCGCATCCTGTATATGTTGCGTGATGCTGCCGCTCGGCGAACTGATCGGGTTGGCCCGCACGGACAATGAACCCTGACCGGCATCCGCCTTGACCTGAGCATTGCTGATCGATTGCAGGGGCGGGGACTGCTTGAGCTGTTGGACGTTTTCGAAGCTCGGCTCGTAACGGGTCATGGTCACGCCACAACCTTGCAGCAACACGGCGAACAGGGGGACTAGCAGTAGAAATTTTTTCACGGCGTTTCCTTGCGTGAGTGTTTACGGGGGCAGGATTATCGACTGATGGCAGATGGCTAGCAACTGGCTTTTAACGTCGGTCAGAGATGCATTGCGCACTTGTCCGGCAGCCGACAAAAACGGATGCTTTATTAAAAGCACCCGTTTTATGGGGGACGTGATTCGATTTCGCTAACCCTCAAGCTTCGTCTCTGGACAAATCCGAGGTCCTGTTCATGACGATTATTGCGTCACCTCCACCCAAAGAGGTCGCCTTGCGCGGCCAGCGCGCTTTGAGAAATCGATCCTTGCCTACCCATGTCAGGCACACCTTGTCCGTTTGATTGCCGCCCAGAATCCGATACGCCTTACTATCCTCGCCGGTATAAAACCCGACATGGCCTTTGCCGCTGCTTTTTGATTCACGCCAGAACACCATCACCGCCCCCAGCCGTGGCACCGTCGATTCGCCAAATTTTTCCCATTGCCGCGCACCCAGGGGATTGGAAGGAAGCACTTCTTCGGGCATCGTCGAACCCACGCAATGCGCGACAAAAAGTCCGCACCAAGGCACCTCGTCCCCGGCATAGTGAAGGTCAAGATCGTCGGCCCAATCCAGAATGGTGGGATTGTCCTTGGCGCCAAGAACTTCCCGGGTGCCGATCAAATTTTCTGCTTCCGCCAGCCACGGCAATAGCGGGCCCGCCGGCACATGGTCGACATCTGAAAACAAGGCGGCAGAGGTTCTGGGGCCGACGATGCCATCCACCTCAAGTCCAACGCTTTCTTGAAAAGCTTTTACCGCGGCGATGGTTCTGCGCCCCCAGATTCCATCCACTTCGCCGGGAAAAAAGCCGTCGGCAATCAGCGCTTGCTGAATACTTCTTACGGTTTCACTGCTCATATCAACCTCCAGACGATGGCGACTCAGGGAACGACTTTGCCGAGCAAATTCTTTGGCCCGACGATCGCCGGTTTCTGGTCATAACCCAGGTCGGCCAGGAGCTTGCCCGTCGCACGAACCAGGGCATTGAACGTCGGTCTCTGTTTGGATGAACGCAGCGTTTGGGCGAGCGCGTAGGTGAACGCTCCGTACGAAATAACGCCGTGACGGTATTCGTAAGACAGTTGGGATTCGGCGCAGGCATACATGAGGATCGGCAGAAAGGGGCCTTCGTGCCTGTAGGCATCGCGTCGTTTGTTGTAGAGCTTGTCGTCGTAACCGCGCACCGCGATGGCCTGGCCAACCCGGCGGATACCCTCGCGATTGCTCACGGTATTGGCGGCCTCGGCCTTCTGGGCACTTTTGCGAGCCCGTTTCACCCAGTCACGCTCCACCCACATCTGCAACCCTGGTTCCCAGCGCAGCGCGCGGTGGCGGATGTCATCCGGCGGCGTCAGCCCTCGAGCGCGCCGAGCGCCCTCACGCGTCATGCCGCCGGAATGGCAGCAATCGAAGATCGTGATGAACTGCGTGTCGTACGGAAGCTGGATGTAGAGGTCGCGAAAGTCGTTGTCGACGATGGCGCGTGCCGGCGTCCAGTCGAAGTCCCACGGGCACAGGCACTCGTCGATGCGGTCGGCTTCGCCCGCGGCGTTGGTATTGGGAATCTGCGCACCGTGACCGGAATAGAAGAGCACCCGGCGATCACCCGCCTGGGCATCGTCGAGCAGCCAATGCAGGCGATCTCGAATGCCGGCGGCCGTAGCACGGTCGTCGAGTACGACGCGGATATCGTCCGGCGAAAATTTTGACTCTTGCAACAATGAACTCATCAGGAAAACGTCGTTGACGCAGCCTTCGAGTCGATCTGAAGGGTTGGGGTAGTTGTTGATGCCGATCAGCAAGGCCTTGTCCCGCGAGCGACGTACCGTACGCGCCTTGGGAACGGCAATGCCCAGTGACTTGTCGACGGCGGCGAGCCGTTTGTCGAAACCTCTCGCTCTGCCAGCCTGCAAAAGGGGGCCCCAGACATTGGTCACGGTTTCGGCATGGCCGAGGTAAAAAGTCGCATCGTGATTGAGGACGTCCCCCGGTTTGTCGAACGGTGTCATGACCTGGGTGAAGTTGGTATCGCGCAGATACAGCGGCGCCGTAAACACCTGATCGTGCTCGTTGTAGAGGTGGTACCACTTGCGCGCGTCGTCGATTCCCTCGATGCGCCCGCCAAACGTTTCGCGTACCGCCGGGTTGGCAATCTGCGAGCCGAACGTGATCAGCACTCGGTTGCTCATCAGGGAGGGATCCCGACGGAACGTGTCATAGGCGACCAGCGTACCCAGGCTGTGCGCGCAGACGATGTCCGGTTGCGAAGCGCTGATAACGTCGGCGAGATCCTTACGCAATTGGGTGCGCAGCGCCTCGTCTGCCGACCACTGGGCGACCATGCCGGCCGTCCAGCGCAGGCGGTCGGGAAACTGACCGATGCCCCGGTTGCGCCGGAACACGTCACCCACTGAATGGATGACCGCGCTGGTCAGCAGGCGCAGCGTAGCCTCGGCGATGTCGGACGCACCCAGGCCGCTGGAGGAAAAGCGCTCGTCGTATTGAAAATAATCCAGCTCGAGGTCCGCACTCGGCGCCACCCGCGACACCGCCGTGGTAATCGCCCGGTGCCAGGACTTCTGAAAACTCTCGTCTGCCTCTTCGTGGCCAATGCCATGTATACACAGAATTTTAATTTTCATGTTCATTCCCTTGCAGTGACAGCGAACTTTGCCGGCGACGTTCAAAGTGAGTTTCTGAGTAGTGGACTATTAGCGTCTGGCCTTTGAGAGGGCATGTTGTTGAAACAAGTGCTGTCGTGTTGAGCATATTAGAGGCGTTAAATTAGTTCGAATTTTTTTTATGATGAATTGGAATGAAGGCGCCATTTTTCAGTTGGGTCAGTTGTTGCTGATTAGTGATATTAATAAGCTAATGATTTATATGATTTTATATAAAATTAAAAAATGTTGGTTTCTGCAATTAAAGCAATTACAGGGTGCGAATTTTTAGATTTAGAGCGAGAGTTATTGAGCTCTGCGGCTTCTGGGTTTTAAGTGTCTTACTTGCGTTACAAATAAGTGTGCCAAGCTTGAAACAGCAGAGTCATTTTTGAAACAGTTAATGTGCTTAATGCTATGTGAAAAGAAATAATCAGGGTCTGCAGGAGACTCTTGACGCCGCAGTTGAAACTTCGAATGAAGAACCAAAGCAGTCCGCTCACGACAATAATGTGCGGCTTGCGAAGTTCCTCGAACTCACCGCCGATCCAGGACATGGAAACGGCACGACTGTCGTAAAAACGACCTGTTTACGCTGAACGCGAACCTTGGTCATTTTTCTGTTGAACGAGTGTTCAGCTTCGACTATGTTCGTTCCACCTCCCCGGCTGGTTGCGCGGGCTTGCGTTTCTTCTTTTCGAACGAGGCACTGGCATGCGGTTTTCTCCCTTTGTTGAGTGGATTTCAGGCGACGGCGTTGCCGCCTGGGATATTCACAATGCGGCCTTTGAAGCCCAGCGTCGTGGTGAGGATGTGATCATTCTCAGCGTCGGCGACCCGGATTTCCCCACCCCCGATTTCATCACCGATGCCGCGATTCATGCACTGCGTGAGGGAGACACCCACTACACCGAGATCGCCGGTCGCCAGGCGTTGCGCGAAGCCATCGCCGCCCGGTACAGCCAGCTGTTCGACCGCGAGGTGACAGCGCCAAACGTCATCATCTCGGCGGGGGCACAGAACGCGCTGTTCATCACCTCGATGTGCCTGCTTAATACCGGCGACGAAGTGATTGCCCTGGACCCGATGTACGTGACTTACGAGGCGACGCTCAAGGCTTCCGGCGCCACGTTGGTTCGTGTGCCGTGCTCCGCGGATTCGGGTTTCCGGCTCGATGCCGCCGTGCTGGCCAAGGCCATTACCCCGCGCACCCGGGCGATGTTCTTCTCCAATCCGAATAACCCCACCGGCGTAGTACTCAACCGCGAAGAGCTGCAAGCCATCGCCGACCTCGCCATCCAGCATGACCTCTGGGTCGTGGTGGACGAGGTCTACGAAAGCCTGACCTTCGAACGCGAGCACCTCAGCCTGGCGGCGTTGCCGGGCATGGCTGAGCGGTGCGTGGTGATCGGCAGTCTGTCGAAATCCCATGCCATGACGGGTTGGCGAACCGGCTGGATCGTCGCCGATGAAGCCCTCGTGGCGCACGCCGAAACCATGGTGTTGAGCATGCTTTACGGCTTGCCGGGTTTTGTCATGGAGGCTGCGCTCAAAGCCGTGCAAGCCCATGAGGACGTGACCCACGGCATGCGCGATATCTATCGTCGGCGTCGCGATCTGGTGGTGAGCAGCCTGTCGGATTGCCCGGGGATTTCAGTGCTCAACCCCGATGCCGGTATGTTCGTATTGATGGACGTGCGCGACACCGGCCTGACCTCGCTGGAATTCGCCTGGCGTCTGCTGCGTGAAGCGCATGTATCGGTGCTGGATGCGGCGGCTTTCGGCGAGCCGGCCCAAGGTTTTGTGCGGCTCTCGTTCACCCTCGGTGAAGAACGACTGGCCCAGGCCTGCCAGCGTATTCGCGACTTTGTCCTGGTATTGAAAGGCGAAGCGCCGCGACCGGTAATCTGCCGTGTCACTTGCGAAGCGGTGGTTGCTCCCGTCACGACCAAGACCATGATCGAGGTCGATGGCCTGCACAAACGCTTCGGCAATATCGAGGTCCTCAAAGGCGTTTCCCTGACGGCCCGCGAAGGCGATGTGATCTCGCTGATCGGTGCCAGTGGCTCGGGAAAAAGCACCTTGCTGCGCTGCATCAACATGCTCGAAGTGCCGGACCAGGGGCGCATTCTGGTGGACGGCGAAAGCATTCACCTGAACTTTGATCGTCCCGGCACGCCGCTGGTGAAGGACGCCAAGCAACTGGTACGCATCCGTTCGAGCCTGGGCATGGTGTTCCAGAACTTCAACCTCTGGCCCCATCGCACGGTGCTGGAAAACCTCATCGAAGCCCCGACCCAGGTCCTGCGTGAAAGCCGTGCGGAGGCCACTGAACGGGCCGAAGCCTTGCTTGAACGCGTGGGGCTTGCGGCCAAGCGCAACGAGTACCCGGCGTTTCTCTCCGGGGGACAGCAACAACGGGTGGCCATCGCCCGGGCCCTGGCCATGCGGCCCAAGGTCATGCTGTTCGATGAACCCACCTCGGCACTCGACCCGGAACTGGTCGGCGAAGTGCTGCGGGTGATCCGCTCCCTCGCGGAAGAAGGCCGGACCATGATCCTGGTGACTCATGAAATGGCGTTCGCCCGCGATGTCTCTTCCAAAGTCGCCTATCTGCACCAAGGGCTGATCGAGGAAGCCGGTACGCCGGACGAAGTGTTCGTACACCCACGCAGCGAGCGTTGCCGGCAATTCGTCAACGCTCATCAGACTCGCTAATAACATCATAAAAAGACGGGGCAAAATCATGGGAAATCGACGTTTGGCAAACTGGTTTACGGGCGTGGCCTGCGTGTTGCTGGCCGGGATGAGCGCGGCCCAAGCGCAGCCGATCAGGTTCGCGGTCGCGGCCGAACCCTATCCGCCGTACACCGAGAAGCAGGCCAACGGTGAATGGAAAGGCTTTGAAGTCGACCTGATCCACAAACTGTGCAGCGAAATGAAAGCCGAGTGCGAGATCAAGGAAGTGGCGTGGGACGGGATCATTCCGTCGCTGCTGGCAAAGAAGATCGACGTGATTTTCTCCTCCATGTCGGTAACTGAAGAACGCGAGAAACAGATCGCGTTCAGCAAGGCCTATTACGATTCGGTGATCGCGATTGTCGGGCCGAAAGGCACGTCGGTGAAAAAGTACCCGGATGACCTCAAGGGCAAGATCATCGGCGTGCAGAACTCGACGGTGAGCGCCAGTTACCTTAAGCAGTACTACGAAAAAATCGCCGACGTGAAGTATTACGACACCCAGGACTCGGCCAACGCCGACCTGATTGCCGGTCGCATCGACCTGATGATGGCCGACGGCACGGCCATGGCGGCCTTCGTGCAGACCCCCGATGCGAGCAATCTGGAATACCTCGGCGCCGTGCCGTATGACCCGATCTTCGGTAAAGGCGTAGGCGCCGGCCTGCGCAAGGATGATGCCGAACTCAAGGCCAAGCTCGACAAGGCCATCACCTCCTTGCTGGCCAGCAAAGACTATGACGACCTGTCGCAACACTACTTCGGTACCAGCGTGAAACCTGCCTTCTGACCTGACTCGGAACCTGTGGGAGCGGGCTTGCCCGCGATGCTTTTGGCGGCCTCAAGGGTCCCATCGCGGGCAAGTCGGATCGCCGCACCGCCGCTCCCACAAGGTATTGCGTCAGACAGTGATTGCGCTAACTGGAGACTGAAATGCCAGCCATGTTCGAATTGATCAACTTCAGCGAAACAGGATGGGGCGGTGCGCTGTTGAAGGGTCTTTGGATGACCCTGCAAATATCGGCCGGGGCCTTTGTGGTCGGGCTGTTCATCGGTCTAGTGGTGGCCTGCCTGAAGCTTGGCGCGCCAAAACCCATTGCGGCGCTGATGCGCGGTTACACGACCTTGTTCCGCGCGATTCCGGAGTTGCTGCTGATCCTGTTGCTGTACTACGTCGGCTCCATGCTCCTCAATTCGCTGATGACCCAGATGGGCTACGGCGTCATGAATGTCAGCGGTCCGCTGGCCGCCATCGTGGTGCTGGGCCTGGTGCAGGGCGCCTACGCCTCGGAGATTTTCCGGGCGGCGATCCAGGCGATCCCTTTCGGCCAGATCGAAGCGGCGAGGGCATTCGGCCTGAGCGGTTTCGGCCTGTTCCGGCGCGTCACGTTGCCGATCATGGCGCCGTACGCGATGGCCGGGATGGCCAACCTGTGGATCAACCTGATCAAGGACAGCGCATTGATCAGCGTGGTCGGCACCAACGAGCTGTTGTACACCGCCAAGCAAGGGGCGGGTTCGACGCGTCATTACTTGTTGTTCTACCTCACGGCCGCGGCGATGTATTACGCGGTGACGTTGGTGTCCAACTACCTGTCTGGACGGCTCGAGCGGCGTATCCGTCGCTGGATGCCTTTGGCTGAGTGAATGAAATGATTCCAGCGTGGATAGTTGAATACGCGGCGCTGTTGGGCCGGGGACTGCAAACGACCATCACCATCCTGTTGATTTCCAGCGTGTTCGGTTTCACCTTGGCGGTGCTGGTGGCGCTGGCGCGGATCTCGAAAAACAAGGTGATCGCCAAGGTCAGCCTGTTCTACACCAGCGTAACCCGCGGCACACCGTTGCTGATCCAGATCTACATTTTCTACTACGGGCTCGGCAGCCTCTTTGCGCAGTTCCCGCTGATACGCGGCAGTTTTCTCTGGCCCTATTTGCGCGACGGATACTGGTACATCGTGTTCGCCCTGGTGTTGTCGGTGGGCGCGTATGTCGGCGAAGTGATTCGCGGCGGTCTGCTGGCGGTGCCCAAAGGCGAGATGGAAGCAGCCTCGGCGTTTGGCATGACACCGCGCCAATCGCTGCTGCGGGTACGCTTACCTCGGGCGCTACGGTTGCTGTTGCCGACACTGGCCGGGGAGACCGTGATGTTGCTCAAATCCACGGCCCTGGCCTCGACGATTGCGATTGTCGATCTGCTGGGCGCGGCCAACGTGGTTCGGGCGCAAACCCTGCAAGTCTATGAGCCGCTGTTGCTGGTGGCCGGGGTTTATGTCTGTCTGACGTTCCTGATCGAGGCGCTGTTTGCCTTTGCCGAACGGCGCGGGACGCCCGTGCGCAGGTCGGTGTAATGAGCACGTCAGGGGTCGTCGACCGGTCGCTGCAGGGCATTGGTCTGTGCACGTTGGGGTACGCGTTCCTGGCGTTGCAGGACGCTGTGATCAAGTGGCTGGTGGCCGATTATTCGGTGGTCACCATTCTGTTCTGGCGCAGCCTGGTGGTGGTCGTTGCCTGCCTGTTGGCGGGGCGCCTGCGTCTGGTCCAGCGGGCCTGGCGTTCACCAAGCCGACGTTTGCTGGTGGTGCGCGGTTTGCTGTCGATTGTCGCCTGGCTGCTGTATTACACGGCCGCCCGGGACCTGACGCTGGCGGAAATGACCACCCTGTATTTTTCCGCGCCGATCATGGTCACGGTGCTGGCGGCGGTGATTCTCAAGGAGCGCTCCAGCGGCTGGCAGTGGTTTTCCCTGATCATCGGTTTTGTCGGGGTAATCATCGCCTGCCGTCCGAGCAACATCGCCGATCCATGGCCGATTGTGCTGACACTGCTGGCAGCAATGTGCTGGGCGTTCACTTACATCCAGTTGCGTCAGGTGGATGACCAGACCTCAGTGCTGGAACAGATGCTGATCACCAACGTGGTGTTTGTGCTGTGCATGACGGTCGCGTTGCCCTGGACGCACACCCCGGCACCCACTCCAGCCTGGCTGGGAATGCTGGTTGCCGGTCTGGTGGGCGGTATCGGTCAGTTCCTGCTGTTCGCCAGTTTTCGGCGGGCCACCGCGACCTTGCTGGCGCCGTTTGAATACACCGGGCTGATCTGGGCGTTTCTGCTGTCGAGTCTGATCTGGGGCACGCTGATGGACGTGTCGCTGATGATCGGTGCCGGGCTGATCGCGGTCAGCGGCACCCTGGCGATGATCTTCGGTCGTCACCCATCACAAGACGTCGTCGGCGCTGAATGCTCCGTGACGCAGCCCCTTTATCCAGCAACGACAGATATGGAGGCCGTTGGCGGGGCTGAAGGTTTCGGGGTTGAGGCACCACTCGATCCAGAGTCCGTCGAGCATCGCCGATAAACCGATGGCGGCCAGGCGCGTGTCGTGGATCACGAAGCCTTCGCTGGCGGCCATGTCATCGAGCAGCTGGCGCAGCAGGTCGAGGTAGGCGCGGTAGCTTTTTTCGTGGGACAGGCTGACGTGTTCGGAGTGCCGGATCAGGCTCCAGAACACCACCCAGACACTCAGCAATTGCGGGTCCATGACCCTTGGCGAAAAAGAGCCTTTGAGAAACGCGTCCATCTTTTCCGCCGGGGTGCCCACCTGCTGGATCTCATGGAGCAGGGCGGTGGTCAGTTCGTTCGCGATCTTCTGGTACGTGTCGGCAATCAGCGCATCGATGCTGCCGAAATGGTGATTGAGCAGGCCGACGGACACCCCGGCTTCAGTGGCGATACGGCGCACGGAAATGCCGGCATGACCGTCACGCACCAGACAACGCACCGTGGCGGCCACCAGCATTTCGCGGCGCTCATCGGGTTCTGCGCGACGGTTCTTTGGAGAGGGGGTTGTCACAAGGGAATCCTTGGGTGCAGTGCCTGGTTGGCGAGCTTAGTTGAACATCCGTTCAATCTCCAGTGTCGGCCACCGCGATGCACCGGTTTTTAACGTTCATGACGGGGGAGGACAAGCAGATGGCGCAGGATATTTCGTTCAGTGTTCGCAACAATAACGGCGAAGCGGTGCCGGTCGGCGCGTGGCGTTTCGAGGGCGACGGCAGCGGGCCGAAGGTGCATTTGCAGGCCGGCGTGCATGCCGATGAAATTGCCGGGATGCTGGTGCTGCACCTGTTGATGCAGCGGCTTCACGTCGTCGAGGCCGAGGGGCGGCTCAAGGGCCGTGTGACGGTGGTGCCGCAAGCCAATCCCCTGGGCATCGGGCAGTTTCGCCAAGGGCGGATTCTCGGTCGCTTCCACGATGCGACCGGGCATAACTTCAACCGTGCGTTCGACCAGTCCGCCGCGATGGAGCGACCTTCGACCAACGTCCAGGAATGGCAAAAAAAACTGGTGCAACTGGCGGCCACCGCGGATGTGATGCTCGACCTGCACACCGATGACGAGGCCTTGCCGTACCTCTACGTGCACCGTAGTTTCTGGCCCCGAGGTCGCGAACTGGCGGCGGCGATGAAGATGGATGTGGCGATCATCTGGGATGACGGCGGTGACGGCTCCTTCGAAGAAACCATCATTGCGCCGTGGCTGCGCGATGGCGTCACCGACCAGCGCATGGCCGCGACCCTGGAGCTGCGCGGGCAGGGCGATGTCAGCGATCGGCTGGCCGAGCAGGACGCCGCAGGACTGTACGCCTGGCTGTGCAGTTGCGGGGTCATCGATGAGGCGTTGTCACCCGGAGACTGGCCCGTCGAGGTGATGGAAATGGGGCAGATGGAGACCATCCTCGCCCCGCAACCCGGGGTGCTGATCTTTGAAAAGGAACTGGGCGATTTTGTCGAGGAAGGGCAGCGGTTTGCGCGGATTCTGCGGCGCCCCGGTGATCCGTCTTCCGAAGTGGTGCTGGTGGCCGAGCAAGCAGGGCGGATGGTCACACGCTACCGGGATCGATTGGTATCGCAGGGCATGGTCGTGGCGAAATTCACCGGACGCCGTGTGTCGCGTAACTGGACCGGCGGTCTGCTGGACCCGAACTAGGCACAGAGCATCCGGCCACCCCCGCTGAACAAAAGCGGGGGTGGCCGTCACGCTAGTTTCCATCCGCTACTTTGCGTTCTATCTCGGCTATTTTCCGCCTCTGCGCCTCTGCTTCCTCCTCTTCGGGAAGCGTTGCTGGATCGACCTCTTCGGCGTCCCTGTCTTTCCGATCCCTTTCGGTGTCATTGACACTGTCATCGCTGTTCATCGCGCGTACCTCCGTTGACCTACACATTGGACGTCAGCGATATGGATGGAGTTCGAGATTTTTTCCCGGTGACTCCGGCATCTGATCAGCCAGCGCTTCAAGCGATCCTTGACGAGTGTAAAAGAAGCCAGTAGCTTTCTGGAATGATCATTCCAGTAAGGATTGCCCGATGCGCCCCAAGGAGTTTGAGCATGACGAAATAGTCGAAGCAGCCATGCAGGTTTTTTGGCAACTCGGCTATTGCGCCACCTCGATACAACATCTGGTTGACGGTACCAAGCTGTCTCGAAGCAGCCTGTATAACGCGTTTGAGAGCAAGCATGGATTGTACGAACATGCGCTGCGCCGGTATCACGATCTGACTGCTGCGAACGTAGTCCTTCTTCAAGAGCCGGGTTCAGTCAAAGGACTGATCCAGCAGTTGCTGATGAGAATCGTGAATGATGAACTTGGCGATGCCGGACAACGGGGTTGTCTTGTCGCCAATGCCTCCCTGGAATTGGCCGGGCAGGATGAAGCCGTCGCTGAGTTGGTATCCGGCAACTTTCTGCGTCTGGAGAAAGCGCTGGAGCGTGCGCTCATCCGCGGTCAGGCAGAAGGCGAAATCGCCATGCACAAGAACCCTCGCGCACTTGCACGCTTTATCGTGAACACGATCCAGGGCCTTCGTGTATTGAGTAAAGGCAGCGCCAGCCAGAACCGTCGGCAACGCTTGCTGGATGTGGTTGATGTAGCGATGGACGCGTTGTAATCCAGGACGGCTGTTGTCATGCGCAAGTAGCAGTCTGCGAGACGCAGGCTTTTTTTGTCTGGTTTTGGAATGATCATTCCATAAGGCACATTCACATCAACCAGCCATCAGGAGAACAGGAATGTATTTATTATCAGGGAGACTAAGATGACCACCCACCGCGACAATGGATCGATAACAACGAGCTTCGAAGAAGCGCCTTCTGCGCAAAGGCTGCCTGTGTGGAGGCTATTGGCATTCACGATGGCTGGCTTCATTACCATCATGACGGAAACCATGCCCGCCGGCCTGTTGCCTTTGATCGCGCAGGGGCTTGGCGTCACGCAGGCCATGGCGGGTCAACTGGTCACACTCTATGCCTTGGGCTCGGTGGTGGCAGCAATCCCGGTTGTTGTGGCTACGCGAAAATGGCGCAGGAGGCCGTTGTTTCTGTTGGCGATTGGCGGGCTGCTGGTCTTCAACACCGTGACGGCGTTGTCCTCTCACTACCTATTGACCCTGGTCGCGCGGTTCATCGCCGGAATGGCGGCGGGCGTGATATGGGGGCTGTTGGCGGGTTATGCGCGACGCATGGTGCCCCATGATTTGCAGGGAAGGGCTCTGGCGGTGGTGGGCATCGGTCAACCCGTTGCGTTGTGCCTCGGTGTGCCACTAGGCACGTGGCTGGGTACTCTGTTTGATTGGCGTGGCGTGTTCTGGATCATGTCGGCCCTCGCTTTACTGCTGTTCGTGTGGGTGCGTTTTGGGGTACCTGACTACGCGGGACAAACCGAACGTCAGCGCCAGCCGATCCGCAGAATACTGCTGACCCCGGGTCTGTGTTCGATTCTGTTGGTGATTTTCGTTTGGATGCTTGCGCACAACATCCTTTACACCTACATCGCGCCATTTCTGGTTTCCGTCGGGCTTGGCCAGCGGATCGACCTTGTGCTTCTGCTCTTCGGTATCAGCTCCATCCTTGGCATCGTTGTGACGGGAATGTGGGTGGATCGGGGTTTACGTGTGCTGACGCTGCTGAGCCTGGCAGGCTTTGCGATCGCCGCTCTGGTGTTGGGACTGGCAGGCAGTTCTCCCGATTTTGTGCTTCTGAGCGTTGCAATCTGGGGGCTGACATTTGGTGGCGCTCCCACGCTACTACAGACAGCCATCGCCGATACGGCGGGTGACGGTGCCGATGTCGCACAGTCAATGCTGGTGACTATTTTCAACCTGGCAGTGGCCGGCGGTGGCGTTGTGGGTGGCTTGTTGCTGGAACATGCGGGGCCCGGTTCTTTTCCTCCGACATTGCTGGTATTGGCGCTACTCGGTCTGTCCCTGGTCTGGTTAGCCAGCGCCCATGGCTTCAAGCCTGGACATCGAGCAATCTTGCAATAGGCGTGGTCAACAGGCTGTAAACTGGCCGCACTAAAGGCGTTACCACCTCAAGCAAGAGATCCTTATGGCAAACCAAGACATCACTTTCACCCCCGATCCCGATACGGACTCCATCTCCTCCGACGTCGCCGGTTTCGGCGGCATTCTGGTCTCCACCCAAATCCCTACCCACGCCGATGGCAGCCTGGAGCTGGGCGACATCACTCTGCAAAGCGAGTGCACGCTGCAGGCGCTGAAGGTCGCGCTGGAGCGCGCCGGCAGTTCCATGGACCGGGTTCTGCACCTGACCATCTACCTTACCGACATGGCCGACCGCGCCGCGTTCAACGAGGTCTACAAGCGCTTCTTCACCAAGCCGTGGCCGGTTCGTGCCGCCGTTGGTGTGGCCGCGCTGGCGGTCGAAGGCATGCGGGTGGAAGTCACGGCGATGGCAGCAAAAGCCTGAGGTTTCGGGTCAGGTGTGATGAAAATCCGCCTGACCCAGTTTCAAAAACAACGACGACTCATGCCTCTGTGCGACAAGCCTTATCCCTCTACGAAAATTAGTTTCGCCTCGTTTGAAAATCACCTCTCGAAATGTTTTATGAGTTTCACAACCCATTCGACGTGACCCTTTCGAGGAGTACCGCATGACCCTGTCCTTCGGCTATTGGCTGCTGGTGTATGCCGCCATCGCCATCATTGCCCTGATCGTTCTGATCGCCCGTTACCGACTCAATCCCTTCATCGTGATCACCCTGGTGTCCATCGGCCTGGCGCTGCTCGCCGGCATGCCGCCGTCCGGCGTGGTCGGTGCGTACGAGGCCGGGGTCGGCAAGACCCTGGGGCACATTGCGCTGGTGGTGGCGCTGGGCACGATGCTCGGCAAGATGATGGCCGAGTCCGGTGGCGCCGAGCAGGTGGCGCGGACCTTGATCGACCGGTTCGGCGAGAAGAACGCGCACTGGGCCATGGTGTGCATCGCCTTCCTGGTCGGGTTGCCGCTGTTCTTCGAGGTCGGTTTTGTGTTGCTGGTGCCGATCGCCTTTACCGTGGCGCGACGGGTTGGGGTGTCGATCCTGATGGTCGGCTTGCCGATGGTCGCCGGTCTCTCGGTGGTGCATGCCCTGGTGCCGCCGCACCCGGCGGCGATGCTGGCGGTGCAGGTGTATCAGGCGTCGGTGGGGCAGACCTTGCTCTACGCGATTCTGATCGGCATTCCGACCGCGATCATCGCCGGCCCGCTGTATGCCAAATTCATCGTGCCGCGCATTCAACTGCCGGCGGAAAACCCGCTGGAACGCCAGTTCCTCGACCGCGAACCGCGCGACAGCCTGCCGGGGTTCGGCATCACCATGGCGACGATTTTGTTGCCGGTGGTGCTGATGCTGATCGGTGGCTGGGCCAACCTGATTTCCACGCCGGGCAGCGGTTTCAACCAGTTTCTGTTGTTCATCGGCAACTCGGTAATCGCCTTGCTGCTGGCGACCCTGCTGAGTTTCTGGACCCTCGGCCTCGCCCAGGGCTTCAACCGCGAATCGATCCTCAAGTTCACCAACGAATGCCTGGCACCGACCGCCAGCATTACCTTGCTGGTGGGTGCCGGCGGTGGCTTGAACCGGATTCTGGTGGACGCCGGCGTGACCAATCAGATCGTCAGCCTCGCCGATGAATTTCATCTGTCGCCGCTGCTCATGGGCTGGCTGTTTGCGGCGTTGATGCGCATCGCCACCGGGTCCGCCACGGTGGCGATGACCACCGCGTCGGGGATTGTGGCGCCGGTGGCCATCGGTCTGGGGTATCCGCATCCGGAGCTGCTGGTGCTGGCGACCGGTGCCGGGTCGGTTATCTTTTCCCACGTCAATGATGGTGGCTTCTGGTTGATCAAGGAGTATTTCAACATGACCGTCGCCCAGACCTTCAAGACCTGGACCGTACTCGAAACCATTATTTCGGTGGTCGCTTTCGCGCTGACCGTGGGTCTTTCTTACCTGATCTGACCCGAACATCCCGATCGCATTGCTCAAGGCTCATGGTCTCCATCGAGCGCGTCATCGTGCGCGCCGCTGTTGGGGGCCAGCGGCGGAGAGCGGTCGCTAAACACTTAAAAAAACAAAAAATCACCCTGGAGCACCGTATGTTCAAGCGAGCAATCCCCACCGCATTCTTGTTGGCCACAGGTTCCCTGTGCGCTCAGGCAGCCGACTCTGCCGCCCACGGTTTTCTCGAAGACAGCAAAGCCAGCCTGTCGATGCGCACTTTGTACTTCAACAGTGATAACCGCGACGGCGCCGCCGAGCCCTCGAAAACCGAGGAGGCTGCCCAGGGTTTTGTATTGCGTTACGAGTCCGGGTTTACTCAAGGCACGGTCGGGTTCGGGATCGATGCCCAGGCGCTGCTCGGCGTAACGCTGGACAGCGGCACCGGGCGCCACAACGGTAGCGGTATGATCCCGACCGATGGCGACGGTGCAGCGGATGCCTGGAGCAGCTTCGGCCCGACGGCGAAAATGCGCGTTTCAAAAACCGAATTTCGCTACGGCACGCTGCTGCCGAAGTTGCCCATCCTGATCTCGAACGATGCCCGGGTATTACCGCAATCGTTCACGGGTGCGCAGGTCACCTCTAACGACATCGATGGCCTGATGCTGACCAGTGGTGTGCTTGAACACGCGGTCGGTCGTGCCTCGACTGACCGTACCGGCTTGTCGGTGGCGGGCAGCACCCAGGACAGCAACAAGTTTTATTTCGCCGGGGGTGACTACAACGTCACCAAGGACCTGAAGGCGCAGTATTACTTTGCGCAGATGGAGGATTTCTACAACCAGAACTTTTTCGGCCTGATGCACGTCCTGCCAATCGACGCCAAAAGCTCCTTTACCACTGATCTGCGTTATTTCCGCACGACGTCGACGGGGGCCAACAGTTCTGCTGCGGGCAGGGCGCAAGGTTATCGGGTGTCGGGTTATACCGAGGACAACAACGGTGAAATCGACAACAACACTTGGGTGGCGATGGTGACCTATGCCAACAGTGGTCATGCGGTGTCGCTGGGGCACCAGCAGGTGGGCGATGGCAGCAACTTCGTTCAGCCGAACCAGGGCAGCCTGATCGATAAAGGGGCGGGTGGTGGCAGTGTTTACTTGCCTACAGACCGGATGATCCAAAGCTTTGCCCGGGCGGGTGAGGAGACCAATTTCGGTCAGTACAGCTATGACTTTGCGCCTTTGGGTGTGCCGGGGTTGAAGGCGACGATCGTGTATCTGAAGGGGACGGGGATCAAGACGCAAAATGCGGGTGATCAGTCTGAGTGGGAGCGTGATATGACGCTTGATTACGTGCTGCAATCGGGGTCGCTGAAGGGGCTCGGGTTTAGCTTGCGTAATGGCAAGTCAAACACTGATGCTGGGCGGAATGTGGATCAGAATCGATTCATCATTAACTACACGCTTTCGTTGATGTAACCCTTTTGGGGGCGTATCCGTTTCTGCGGTAACGGCCGCCTATGCCGCCGTTATCGGAGGAGCGGATATGTACCCCACCTCGATACCACCTCCAAGTCAGTAACCGCCACCAAGCGACGAACTGAACGCATCACTCATCATTCCGTTGGAACTCCCCATCACCCACCTTCGTCATCTGCAGTGAGGGAGACAGCACTCACTGCGAACTCCCGGAACGCTTGTTTACAGACAGAAGGCGAGGGATGACATGAATACTTCAGACAGCACGACCGGGAGTCAGCCAGATAAGCCCGATTCCGCAGGGCCGGAGCAGGGCTTTGAACACTTGAAGGAGGACGTGACAGAAGCACTTGAGGGCGCGCGACAACAGGCAGACGCGCAGTTCGGCCAATACCGCGACACTGCAGCCGATCAGATCGAGGCCTTGGCCAAGGGAGCGAAATCAGTCGTCTCCGAACTTGAAAGCAAGGACACGCTCGGCATGTCCGATTACCTGGCAGACATGGCGGACTCCATGAGTGGCCTGGCCGGAAACCTGCGCGGCAAAAGTGCCGAACAGCTGCTCCATGACGGAGCCGAACTGGCCCGCAGCAATCCAGGGCTGTTCATTGCCGGCAGCATTGCGCTGGGCTTCGGCCTATCGCGGTTCCTGAAAGCCGGCAGTTCCCCGGCGGCGACATTCCACGATGCCGACAACCCTGCAACCGGTCACTCAATGCCACCGTCCGGCGGTTTTGGTGCACATCGGCCCTATGAAACCTCCGTTGCATCACGCAGCGATCCAAACCCTGGCATTACGCCGGCCTCGCCGAACGAGCAAGACCACCCTTCGAACTTCGCAACCACTTCGACACCGGGTTCGACAAATTTCAATGGAGCACTGTGATGAACAGAGAAGAACCAGATTTTCCAGGCTCAAGACCGGTGCACGCGCCAGATCATGACGCCTCGGTCGTCGGGCTGTTACGTCAGTTATCCCGTGAAGTGCCCGCGCTGTTCACCAAGGAACTGGCGTTGGCCAAAGCCGAGCTTCAAGCCAGTCTCACGACGCTCAAAGCCGGGATTGCCGGTGTCGCCGGGGGGGCAATTGTACTGCTGGCGGGGTTCATCATTTTGTTGATGTCCGCGGTCTACGGCCTCAGCACCATGATGGCGCCGTGGCTGGCGGCACTGATTGTCGGCGTTGTGGTGATGATCGTTGGATTCGCCATGTTGCAGTCAGGGAAAAAACAATTCGAGCCGTCCAACTTCAAGCCTGATCGCACGCTGGATGCTTTGAACAAAGACCAGGAAGCGCTGCGGAGGAAAGTCTCATGAACAGTGAATTCGACATCGAAGCGGCAAAAAGCCCCGAAACCATCGAGCGTGAAATCGACGCGCAGCGGGCGAGTATCGGCAACATCGTTGATGCGCTGGAAAGCAAGTTCACCCCTGGCCAGATGTTCGATCAGGCGCTGACGCTGATGCAGAGCAACGGCACGACATTCCTGACAAACCTGGGCACCAGCGTTCGCAATAATCCGGTTCCCGCCGTCCTGACATCCGTCGGTTTGCTGTGGTTGATGATGAGCCAGAATCGGCCACCGTCACCCCGTCCAGGCTATCGAGTCGGCCCGGACCAGAACACCGTTGGCGAATGGGCCGATGGCCTGGCTGACGGCATCGACAGTGCACGCGACCATTTGCATCAAACGGCGGACACGCTCAAGGACGGTTATCAAAACGTTAAGAGCAAGGCTGCACATCTGGGGGATAACCTGGGTGCTGCCAGCGACAACATCAGCCATGCCGTGCATGACGTCAGTGACCGATTGGTGCGCAATACGCAGGTGCTGGGCAATCAGTTCAGTCAGTTGTTGAAGGAGCAACCGCTGATGGTTGCCGCAGCAGGGATCGCCTTGGGCGCCATGTTGGGCGCGGCGTTGCCTTCGACAGCGACCGAGCAACGCTACATGGGCAAAACCAGCGCAGGCCTTGCCGACAAGGTAAAGCAGCAGGCAAGGGAGGGATTCGAAGCCGTGCGCGACACCGTGACCAAAACCACCGATCACTCGGAAGTAGAGACCAAACCGGAAGGGGAGTACCGCGCAGCCTCCGATACACCAGCCGATCTGTCCCGAGGTTTGGGCACATAAAGGGCTGCATGAAAGGCGGGAAGTCTGGCACAAACTTCCCGCTTTTCATCCGATTGCCGAGGCCCGTTAAGCAAGTTCAGCCACGACGCAATCTTTGTAGCAGCTGGCGAAGCCTGCGTTCGGCTGCGCAGCAGTCGTAAATCCTCGTCGCGCGGTTTTTCTGATACACCGCATGGTCTGATTTTACGACTGCTGCGCAGCCGAACGCAGGCTTCGCCAGCTGCTAGAAAACGACGTTTACGCAGAAATTGCTTAACTGACCGGCATCAGCCGTTGCGGGTATCACCCGACTGCAATGCGCAAGGCAAGAGGAGCATCGATGGACAAACACCTGAAGTTTGGCATTGAAGAGGAATACTTCATCATGGACCTGGACACCCGATGCATGGCCGAGAAGCCTCCCGACGCTTCGATCAAGGCGTGCCAGGTGGTGTTGGGCGATTGCTTCGCGCATGAGATGTTCCGGGGGCAAATCGAAGTCGCTTCGCCCATTTTCACCCGAGTCGCGCAAGCAACGGAGTACCTGTTTTCTGCTCGCACCAGGTTGCGGCACACGCTCGAAGGGTTCGGTCTGGGACTGGTCAGTGCCGGGAGCCATCCGTTGGCGGATTGGCGCCTGCAACAAGCCACGGACCAACCTCACTTTCTTCAATTGTTTGAAGACTACCAGCGCGTGGCAAGGCGCAGCGTGCTGTCCGGCCTGCACGTGCATGTTGAAGTGCCAGGGCATGTGGATCGCATTCGGGTGATGAACGAAGTCTTGCCGTGGATGCCATTGTTGTTGGCACTGAGTACGTCTTCACCCTTTTGGGACGGCGCCGACAGCGGCTTTATGAGCTACCGGCAGACGGCGTGCGATGAGTGGCCGCGGATGGGCATACCGGAGTTCTTCGAAGATCAAGACGCCTATGACGCCTACGTCGCCTTGCTGATCCGCACCGGCACGATCAAGCAGGCGGGCGATTGCTGGTGGGGTTTACGACCCGCCGCGAAGTACCCGACGTTGGAGATGCGGATGACGGATGCTTGTCCACGCCTGGATGACGTGTTGTGCATTGCCTCCTTGTTTCGATTACTGGTTGCCCATGCCATTGATCAACCTCACCCCGGGGCGAGTTATTCGCAGGCGTCGCAATGGATTCTCAAGGAAAATCGGTGGCGGGCGAAACGATCCGGCATCCACGCAGCCTTCATCATTGAAGGTTACGACCGGCCGTTCTCTGCCGGGCAATGGCTGTTCAGGGCGCAACAGATCCTTGGCGATACTGCGCAAAAGATGGGTGTGGAGAACGTATTTGCCCAAGCCCGCCGGATTCTTCGAGATGGGACCAGTGCAGATCGGCAGAGGAGCGCCTATGCGCGAGCCTTGCGTGGTGGGAAGGATGTGCAAAGCGCTCTGTCGGACGTGGTGGGGCAGTTGCTGATGGAAACGTCGCAAGCGCCGTGCATCAGTGAAGTGGCGCTTATCTAAGCGCGGGCACTTGGCGAGAGGGCTTTTGTGGCGAGGGGATAAATCCCCTCACCACAGGGGGCTTGTTCGGCTGAAGTCCCGCTCGTAGCTTTTCAGCCCTGCAACGGCGGTGTCCGAGGCGGAACCAAGCGCTTGGAGCCAACCGACTCAAACGCCGCAGCAAAGCGCAGCAGCGCTGAATCGTCATAGGCTCGGCCGGCAAATGTCAGCCCGACCGGCATGCCGATGTCCGGCATGACGCCCATCGGCACCGTGACCGTCGGAACACCGAGGTGACGGATGGCGAGGTTGCCGTTGGCGACCCACACCCCGTTACTCCACGCGATGTCTGCCGACTGCAGATCGACATCGGCATTCGCCGGCCCGACGTCGGCCACTGTCGGGAACAGCACCGCATCAAGGTTCAGCCGATCCATCCAGTCTTCAAGGTCGATTCGACGGGTCTCTTCCAGTCCGCGCAAGCCGTCAGGCACCGTGACGATCCGGTCCCACGGCGTGATGCCGCGCTCGGCCATCTTCACGTATTCGTCCATGCCGGCGGCAAGGTCGTCTTCGCGGTTGGGCAGGGTGCCAGGGTCGTGCGGGAAAATCAGCGGTCCGTCGACATCGGCCAGACGGTTCAGTTTCGGATCACCGTTGGCCCGCAGGAAATCATCGAACGCCCAGGCCGACAGGTCCCACAACTCATGATGCAGGAATTCCTTGGACACCAGGCCGCGGGTGAACACGGTTGGCGCACCAGGACGATCACCTTCGCAATTAGAGACCAGCGGGAACTCGACTTCGATCACCTCGGCGCCAGCCGCTTCGAGTGCCTTGCGTGCGTCTTCCCAAAGGCTGATCACGCTAGGGCGGGTGTTGATTTTCTGCCCTGTCGGGCCACCGATTCCCGGCGCCTCGCTGGTGCCTGCTTCGGGGTCTGCGTTGATGTACATGCGCGGAACGCCGAAGCGTTTCCCCGCGAGTGAATCGGTGTTCACGGCCAGCTCGGCATAGGAGGCGGGGCGCACCGAAGCGACGCTCGGAATCGGCACCCAGGGTTGCATCCGCCACAGATCGCCCCGTGTGTCGGGATCCTCCGCCACCACCACGTCGAGCACTTCGAGCAGGTCCGCCATGGTTCTGGCGTACGGCACGACCACGTCCATTGTCGGCGTCAGCGGCCAGTTGCCGCGCACCGAGATCACCCCGCGCGAAGGCGTGTAGGCACACAAGCCATTGTTCGAGGCCGGGCCGCGTCCGCTCGACCAGGTTTCTTCGGCAAGGCCGAATGCCGCAAAACTGGCGGCGGTTGCAGTCCCGGCGCCGTTCGAGGAGCCCGAGGCAAAAGGGGCTGTCAGGTAGTCAGCGTTGTACGGGCTCTCGGCACGGCCATAGACCCCGCGCTGCATGCCGCCATTGGCCATCGGCGGCATATTGGTCTTGCCCAGGCAGATCGCCCCGGCGGCGCGCAGCCGTTCGATGGTGAACGCATCGCGATAGGCAATCAGGTTCTTGAAGGCCGGACTTCCAGACGCCGCCGTGAGGCCCTTCACCAGATAACTGTCCTTTGCCGTGTAGGGAATGCCATCCAGCGGACCCAGCGTTTCGCCCTTGGCCCGACGGGCATCGGACGCCTGCGCTTCCGTAAACGCTTCGGGATTGCGCACCACCAGGGCGTTGAGCGCGGTCGGCGTGTCGGGGCCGTCGTAGGCGTCGATCCTGGCGAGATAGGCCTGGACCAGCTCAACCGCAGTGGTCTGGCCAGACTCCAGCGCCGCACGCAGTTGGGCGATGGAAACTTCGGTGACTTCGATCATGCTGTTGTCTCAAAATGGGTGTTCATATCGGTTTCTCGTTGCACGGCAATACGCGACAGGGTCTGGACTTGGAGCCTGGGCGTTCTATTTAGCACCAAGGCGGGCGCAGAAGGAAACGGTGAAACGGTTTAGGCGCTGTTTCGGGTTTGGCCGGGCACTTCCTGTTCCAGCCAGTCGAGGAACTCGCAAAAGCCGCTTGAGCGCTTCACTCGCTTTGGATAGACCAGCGTGTAGCGTCCGCCCGTGATGATGCGGCCAGCATGCAGGCGCGTCAGTTGCCCGGTGAGCAATTCATCGCGGGTGAGCACGGCGTCGACGAGCGCGATGCCCTGACCACATTTCACGGCGACGATCGCCGACTCCAGCGTATCGAACGTCAGATGGGCGTTATCGGTTCCGGTCGAGCCCGGGTAATACTCTTCCCAGCGGCGCCAGTCCAGGCGATCCATGCTCGAGTCCACCAGCCGCCCGGTCTTGAGCACCTCTTCCGGGGTGGTCCCGACGAGCAATGCCGGCGAGCACACTGGAATCAATTCCTCCTCCCACAACTCCAGCGCTTCGAAGTCGGGCCAGGTGGCGGTGCCGTACGCGATCATGGCGTCGATCGACTCGAACGCAAAGTCGGGGAAGCGGTGATACACCGTGTCGACGCTGACGGTCACTTCCGGGTGCAACGCATAAAACGCCGTCAGCCGCGGAATCAACCACCGCGCCGCCATGGTCGGATGGGCACGCAAGCTGACACTTCTTCCCACTGAGGCAAGCATGTGCGAGGCATCCGACAGCAGGCCGATGACCTGCTCCGCCACCGGTACCAGTGATCGGCCTTCGGCGGTGAGCACGATTTTGCGCGTGTGCCGCTCGAACAGGCGGTTATCCAGACGCGCTTCCAACTGCGCAATCTGCCGGCTCACCGCGCTCTGGCTCAGGTTGAGTTGCTCACCCGCCTTGCCAAAGTTGCCCGTCTTCGCAACCGTCAGGAAGGCCTGCAAAAGCTCGATGGATGGCAGTTGGCGGCTCATGTTTCTATGCGCTCCTCGCATGGGATTAATGCAGATACATCACTGTAACTTCGGATGATCGAGGCACATTCTTAGCCGAAACAGCGATGTCGCGCTACGCGTCATTCTCAACCTGACGGTTACCCTTATGAACACTCCAGCAGCGGCATTGGCCAAAGTCCCGGCCTCCAGGGAAGACCTCCTGCCTCGTGAAGTCGACGTGGCGATCATCGGCGGCGGTCTGATGGGGTGCGCGTGCGCGTACTACCTCAGCAAAGCGGGCGCCAAGGTTCTTCTGCTGGAAAAAAGCCTGTTGGCGGGGCAGCAATCGTCACGCGCCTGGGGCTTTGTTCGCCAGCAATCGCGGGACGAGGCCGAAGTGCCGCTGATGCAAGCCAGCATCGAGCTCTGGCGTTCGCTGGAACACGAACTCCAGACCGACCTGGGATGGCGCAACGACGGCTGTCTGTTCGTTGCAGGCAATGAAGTTGAGCGTGAGGGATACGAATCGTGGCTGTCGGTCGCGCGCAGTTTTTCGCTCGATACCGTGATGCTGTCGCCGCGTGAAGTGGCCAAGAAACTGCCCGGTTACGCCGTCCCGCAACTGGGTGGCTTGTTTACCGCCAGCGATGGTCAGGCGGAGCCCACGCTGGTGGCGCGTGCGTTCGCAATGCGCGCCCGTGAACTGGGTGCACACATCGTCGAACAGTGCGGCGCCAAAGGCATCGATGTCGCTGCCGGCCAGGTCGTCGGCGTTGAAACCGAGCGTGGCTACGTGAAGGCGAAAACGGTGGTGTGCGCCGCCGGGGTCACGACGTTCCGCCTGCTGAAAATGCTTGGCATCTCCCTGCCGCAGCAGCTGGTCAGGGGGACGGTGGCGCGTACCACGGCCGGCCCGACGCTGAGCGGTATCTCGACGATCGCCAACGGCGTGGGCTTCCGGCAACGGCTGGATGGCAGCTTCAACATCGCCGACGACGCCCATGTCGATGTCGACATGACGCTTGGCCATCTGCGCGCACTTCATTGGTATGCGCCATCGTTGTGGGCGCAGCGTAAATCCTTTCGCTTCAATCTGAACGGGGCGTGCCTGACCGATCTGCACCAGCGCATGCCGTGGTCGGAAGCGTCGCGGCTCGGCGCGGGCATTCACCAGCGCAATCCGCTTGTCCACCCCAATGACAAGGGGCTGGGACACGCCATGCACGCGCTCAAGGCCGCATTCCCGGGGCAGGTGAACACGCAGATCGCCGACCGATGGGCTGGCGCGATCGATGTCTTGCCGGACGGTATTCCCGTCATCGACGCGCAAACGTCGCCGCGCGGTTTGGCGGTCGCCACCGGATTCTGCGGCCACGGCTTTGCCATGGGCCCCATCGTGGGCAAGACCCTGGCTGACTGGATTCACTCTGGCAACCCGGGACTGGACATGCGCCAGCTGCGTCTGTCGCGATTCGCCGAGGGCGACGTCAAGCCGCCGTCTTCGCTGTTCTAGACCCAACCCACGCGCCCACATTCCGGGGGAAACACCGTGAAACGACCTATCGCACCCAACATTTACTACGATCCAGCGTCGTTGGCCGGCAAAGCACCGCCGATCAGCGACGAGACCGATATTCTCATCGTCGGCGCCGGCCCGGCCGGCCTCGCTGCCGCATTGACCGCCGCCGGCCAGGGCCTGCGCGTGACCCTGGTGGATGAAAATCCGGTGCCCCTCGAAACCATGGGCGAAGAGGTGCCGCTGCATTTTGGTGGCCGAATGGGCGCTGCGGTTTCCAACCACAACAGCGTGCTGCAGACGCTGCTCGATGCCCGCCCGGAGATCGCCGAGGCGCTCGAAGCCGGGGTCGACGTGCGGCTCGGCACGGCGGTCTGGGGCCTGTTTCCTCAGCAACGCACCACGGCGTGGATCGAGGGCGCCGTCGCCGGCCTCGCCGATGCCGAAAACGCCTATCTGCTGCGCTTCAAGCAGGTGATCGTCGCCGCCGGAAGGCGGGACATGGGCCTCGCCTTCGACGGGTGGCATCGCCCCGGCGTGATGGGCGTCAGCGCTGCGCAGCGGCTGGCGACGGTTTACGAGGCGCTGGATTGCAAGCGTGCCGTGCTGATCGGCAGCGATACACAAGCGCTGGTGTCGGCCCACGCGCTGATCAGCAAGGGCGTGCACATTGCGGCGATCATTGAACAGGCCGGGCAGGTGAGTGGCGATTCCGCGCTGCTCGGGCTGTTGGTCGAGCAGGGCGCTCAGGTGTTGACCGGGCATGTCGTTCGCGAAGCAGCCGGGGATGCCTTCGGCGTCATACGGATTACAGCGGTCTCTGTCGACGCGGCGGGTAGCCCCGTTGGCGGAGCTTTGACCGAGATCGAATGCGACACGGTGCTGCTGGCAGTGGCAGCCATTCCGGCGATCGAACTGATCGAGGCAGCTGGATGCAGCACGTCATTTCAGGCCGACCGCGGCGGCCACGTCCCCGACATAGACTCGGCACAGCGCACGTCGTTGCCGTTCGTTCTGGTGGCGGGCGACTGCGCCGGCGTCTGGGCCTCGAAAAGCCTCGACGACACGGTTTCCCGGCGCGAAGGGCGGATCGCCGCGCACACCGCGCTGGCTGCGTTGGGTGTGGACGTTGCGCAGAACGACATGGCGTCGGTGCCAGACGTGCCGGTCTGCGACGTTGCGGCCCATCGCGAGGCCTGGGTGCGCGCGTCCACCGTCCATGCACAGAACGAACCCTTCGTTTGCCTGTGCGAAGAGGTCACGGCCAGCGAAATCCTCGGCCAGCAACCACCGCGTTATCTCGACTGGACACCCGCAGACGCCGCCTTGCAAAACACTATGAAAAACGACTCACCCCACCCGGATGTGACCAAGCGGCTCACCCGCGCCTGCATGGGACCCTGCCAGGGACGTCGTTGCCGCGAACAGGTGGCGGCGTTGCTCGGCATCGGTGCTGGTCTGAGTGTCGGCGAAATTGCGCTGGCCTCGTTTCGCCCGCCGGTCCGTCCGCTGTCCCTGCAGCAGATTGGCCAGATCGAGGAAGCGCCGTCGATGCACAGCCGCTGGGATGCCTGGTTTGACATGCCGTCACAGTGGACGCCGTTCTGGCTGTGCACCGGGCAGCAGACCGTGGCCAGGCGCCCGCAGGATGCTGTCGATCACATAAACCCGTCGCAGAACGAGGTCTGACACCATGCAGGCAGTCAAAAAATCGTCCAACCGTGCGTCCGTCGTCATCGTCGGTGGCGGCGTGACCGGACTGAGCACCGCCTGGTGGCTGGCACGCGATGGCGTCGATGTGCTGGTTCTCGACGCCAACTTGATTGGCTGGGGCGCCTCGGGCCGTAACGGCGGCGGGTGTTCGCACCACCACAGTCCGCTGTTTCTTGAGGAACAGCGACTGTGGCCAATGATGGACGAACTGCTCGGTTACCCGACCGAATATCGCCCGGACCGCATCAGCATCGATCTCACCGAACACCAGTTGTCACTCGACAAAAAAGTCGTGGACGAAGCCCAGTATTATGGGTTGCGCGCTGACCTCCTGGACCCTCAGGAGGTGCGGGAACTCGTGCCCTTCGCGGGCGATAACGTGTTGGCGGGCTACTACTACCATTTCGGCGGCCACGCCAATCCGCATCGCACCCTGCAGGCCTACGCATGGGCACTGCAAAATCTCGGCGGCCGCGTTCTCGAACACACGCCCGTCGTCGCCATCGAACGCCATGGCGACCGCGTGACGGGCGTGCGCACGGCACAAGGCCTGATCGCCTGCGACCACCTGGTGATTGCCGCCGGCCCGCATACCGGTGAATTGGCAGCCCAACTGGGCGTAGACATTCCGCTGGTCACCGCGCGTGCGGAGATGATCGTGACCGAACCGCTCCCGTTATTGGAGGTGGGTGGTGTGGACGGTAACGGGCTGTATGGCCGGCAAACCCTGCGCGGCAACCTCGCGTACGGTGGCGGCCCGCACGAATGGGTCGAACTCGCCGATCTGCGCGGCACGCGTCCGCAGTCGACGCCCCTGCAATGCAATATCGCCAAGCGGCTGGCCGAACTGTTCCCCAAGATCGCGCACAAACGGGTGATTCGCAGTTGGGCAGGGTTCATCGAAAACACCCCGGATGGTCGTCCCGTCATCGATCGTCCCGCGGCGCTGGATAACGTCACCGTCGCGACGATGTCCGGTGTCGGGTTCGGGCTCTCGCCGGCGAGCGGTCATGCCATCCGCGATCTGGTTGTCGACGGAGAGTGCAGTTTCGCCGACCTGTCCACGTTCTCGCTCTCACGTTTTGCGGCCCTCGAGTCAGATTGGCAAGCGATCCAGGGATGGCTGCCGTTGCCGGTAGCCGGGGCTTAGAAAAGATTTTTTGTACTGATGTTGAATCGTTCTGTTCGCAACCATCCTCCTGAAAAAAAAGGATCGACCATGAAACGAATATTCCGCAATCTGGTTTTACTGGCCTCAATCGGCATGACGTTGAGTTCCTTTACGGCTGCGGCCAGCGCAGCGGACGATAAGCTGCGTTTCGGTGTGGCCGCCGAGCCGTATCCGCCGTTTCTGGTCAAGACACCCACCGGGCAATACACCGGTTTCGAGCCCGACCTGATCCGAGCGCTCTGCGAGCAGATGAAAGCCGAGTGCGAGATCAAGGAAGTGGCCTGGGACGGCATCATTCCGGCACTGCTGGCCAACAAATTCGACGTGCTCTTCAACTCAATGGGCATCAGCCCGGAACGGCAGAAAGTCATCGCCTTCTCGCGTCCTTACTACGAGACGACAGGCATTTTCGTCGCCGCGAAGGACGTCAACCTGACGCTGACACCGGAAGGTCTGGCGGGTAAATCCATCGGTGTGCAGGGCTCGACCACCAACGCCGAGTTCATCCGCACCGCTTACGGCAAGACCTCGGACATCCGCATCTACACCACGCAGGACGACTGCAACGCGGATTTGCTGGCGGGTCGTATTGACGTCATGTTCCTCGACAAACTCGGCGACATCGATTTCCTGAAGTCCGAGGACGGGTTGGCGTACGAGGAGAAGGGCACCGGCAGCGTCAAGATGGACCCGTTGCTCTATGGCCTGGGTATCGGCGCGGGCCTGCGCAAGAGTGACACCGTACTCAAAGAGCGAATCGATGTGGCGCTCACGCAGTTGCATGCTTCGGGCAAGTACACGCAAATTTCGGAGAAGTACTTTCCGGTCGATCTCTGGCCACACTGATATCCAGCAGCGGGGGAGACCTTAATAACGTCTGATTTTATCTAGCGACCGGCCGCTGCATCTGCCAATGCAGCGACCACCTGTTTCTCGATGTCTTTCTCGTCCGAACGCCCGACGGCGCTCCTTGTAAACACTTCGACCGCTTGATTCAGAGGAGACTCAACATGGACCGATTCACCGGAGGCTGCCTGTGCGGCAATGTACGAATCGAGGCGTCAGGACGGCCATACCGGGTTGGTCTTTGCCACTGTCTTGACTGCCGCAAGCATCACGGGGCCCTTTTCAATGCCAGCGCGATATTTCCTCAGGAGGCGGTGAAGATCGAGGGCGAAACACGTGACTACGCCGGGCGGCATTTTTGTCCCCGCTGCGGCTCGTCTGTTTTCGCACGCACCGACGACGAAATCGAAGTGAACCTGGGATCTCTCGATGCCCCTGACCAACTGATGCCAACCTACGAAAGCTGGATCGTGCGTCGCGAGTCCTGGTTGCCGGCGTTTGCGCTCATCAGACACTACCCGCACGATCGTGAGTCCTCGGGGCGTTCTGAGGAGTAACCATCAAGCCTTGACCCAACGTTGACGGCTCCAGCTGCTCAATGAATCGACGGCGAAGACCAGTAGCAGCATGGCCAGGATCACCGTGCTGGCTTGAGCTTCCTGGAACAGGCTGAGGCTCACATACAGCATTTGCCCCAAACCACCAGCGCCGACGAAACCCAGCACACTGGCCATGCGGATGTTGTTTTCCCAGCGGTACAGGATGTAGGCCACTAGCTGCGGAAACAGGTTGGGCAGCGTGCCGTAACAGAACGCCCAAACGGCATTTCCGCCCTGCAGGCGGATGGCTTCGGCCGGTTCTGGCGGGGTGTTTTCCAGTGCTTCGGCAAACAACCGACCGAGCACGCCAGTGGTGTGCAGGGCCAACGCGAGAGTGCCGGCGTTGGGACCGAGTCCGGCGGCCAGGACCATCAGCGCGGCCCACACCAGTTCCGGAACCGCGCGCAAGGCATTGAGCACCAGACGCGACGCACTCTGAAAAGGCCAGCCGAAGCGCCCGGCTGCGGGCAGTGCCAACAGCAGACCGAACACCGCCGCGAGCAGGGTGCCGAGGGCGGACATGGCAATGGTTTCCAAGGCACCGTGGCCGATGGCTTGCAGATGACCCGCGCTCAGGTCCGGGCTGAGAAAACGTTGCGCATAGGCCCCCATCTGCTTCAGGTTGCCGGCGGCACCGAGCTCGCCAAGGTCGATGTTCAAGTAGCTGAAAGACACGACGACCGCGATGCCGATCAAAAGGATCAGGGCCAGGTTGATCAGGCGATTCATGCCAGCCTCCAGCGCAGCAGGCGGCTGAGTTGATCGGCGAGCAGCACCAGTAAGAGAAACGTCAGCAACAGACTGGCCACTTCACCACCAGCGAACATGCGCAACGACAGATCCATTTGCTGGCCCAAACCACCGGCACCGACGAAGCCCATCACCACCGAGGCGCGGATCGCGCACTCCCAGCGGTACACCGTGTACGACATCAGCTCCGCCGCCACATTGGGCAGGATCCCGTAGCAAAACGCGGCGAGCCGACCGCTGCCTGAGCGCAGTAACGCGTGGGCCGGACGCTGGTCCACCGACTCGAAAATTTCCGCGTAGACCTTGCCCAGCATGCCGCTGTAAGTAATCGCAATGGCCAGCACCCCAGCCGTAGGGCCGAGGCCGACGGCGCGCACGAACAGCAGGGCCCAGACGATTTCCGGCACGCTGCGCAAGAAAATCAGCAACCCGCGTACCGGCCAACGCAGCAGTTGGCCGCCGAAGCTGGGGCGACCGGCACGGGAGGCAGCCGACAGTGACAGGGCGCGACTGGCCAGCAGGCTGGCGGGGACGGCCAACAGCAACGCCAGGGCCATGCCGGCCGTGGCGATGGCCAGGGTCTGCAAGGTGGCTTGCAACAGCAGCTCAATGAACTCTCCGCCATGGGCCGGTGGCCAAAAGTCCGATACAAACCGGCCCATCTCGCTCTGACTGTCACTCGCCACCAGAACGCTGAGGTCCAACTCGCTGTAGCGGATGCCCGGCCACAGCAGGGCGATTGCCAGCAGGCTGAGCAGCAGGCGGGGCAGGGCGGCAGGGTCGCGGGTGGCAGACGTCAGCATCGGGGAATCTGCACACTCAAGGAAACGGGAGGCACCGGCGAGGATTGCAGTTGTTCGTTGGCGTAAAGCGTGTCGAGCAGCTCGCGATCGACGTCGCTGGCCGCAAGGTCGAACAGGATCTGCCCGTCACGCAGGCCGATGATCCGCGAAAAGTGCGCCAGGGCCAACTCCACCGCATGCAGGCTGGCGACCAGGGTGACGTCGTGCTCCCGGGCATGGCGGCAGAGCACCGACAGCGTGTGCTCGGCCAATACCGGGTCCATCGCCGATACCGGCTCATCGGCCAGCAACACCTCGGGCGCTTGATACAACACCCGGGCAATGCCCACGCGCTGAAGCTGTCCGCCCGACAGTTGCTGGCATTGCGCGAACAACTTGTCGCCGAGGTCGAGCCTGGCCAGTGCCGCGCGTGCACCGGGAATATCCAGCGGATGCAGCAGGTTCAGCAGGCTCTTGCCCAGGCCCCATTGACCCAGTTTTCCGGCCAGCACTGCGGTGACCACGCGTTGGCGTGGCGGCAGTGGCGGCGATTGATGGATCAGACCGATACGTGCGCGAAGACGCTGGCGCTGGCGGGCAGACAGTTGCCACGCTCGCTCGCCAAGCACCTGCAACTCGCCGTTGTCCGGTCGCAGGGCGGTGGCCAGCAAGTTGAGCAGGCTCGACTTGCCGGCGCCGGACGGGCCGATGACGGCGACCTGTTCCCCGACACCAATGTGCAAGTTCACGTCACGCAACGCCTGGACGCCGTTGATGTGAGTCAGGCTGATCTGGGTCAGACGCAATGTCATTTCAGCAGTTCGGCGGCGCGGGCGGCTTCCTCGATGCCTTTGTAATTGTCAGGGCTGGTTTCGATGAATCGGCTGGCAGCCTGCAAATCGAGAATTTCCTTGTCCTTCGGGTTCGCCGGATCGAGTGCGAGGAAAGCTGCCTTGATCTTCGCCGCCAGCGCCGGATCGAGGGTCCCGCGTACCGTCCAGTTGTAATCGAAGTAGGCCGGGGTGGTCGCAAACACCTTGACCTTGTTGGTGTCGACCTTGCCGGCGGCGACCAGTTTTTCCCACACGCTGGCGTTCAGCACCCCGGCGTCCACCTTGCCGGCCTGGACCCAGGCAACAGTGGCGTCATGCGCGCCGGAGTAGCCCACGCGGCTGAAGTAGGTTTCCGGCTTGATGCCGTCCTTCAACATGAAATAGCGCGGCATCAGACTGCCCGATGTGGAGGACACCGAGCCGAAGGCAAAGGTCTTGCCCTTGAGGTCGGCGAGGGATTTGACGTTCGGGTCGGCTGTGATGAATTTGCTGGTGAACTGGGCGTCCTGTTCGCGCTGCACCAGCGGAATCGCATTGCCGGTTTTCAGGCGCGCCTGCACGAACGTGAAACCGCCCAGCCACGCCATGTCAATGCGGTCAGTGGCCAGCGCCTCGACCACGGCCGGATAGTCGCTCACGGGCACGAACTCGACCTTCATGCCCAGTTTTTCCTCCAGATAAGCGCCGAGCGGCTTGAACTTGCGCAGCAATTCGGTAGGGGCTTCATCGGGAATCGCGCTGACTTTCAGGGTGTCCGCGGCCTGCGCCAACAGGCTGCCAAAAGACAGGGTAAAGCCGACGGCCAATGCCAGGGTACGCTTGAGCATGGAAGCTCTCCGGTGAAATGAACAAATAGAATATCGATGCGCCCGGCACAGGCTGATTGCTGACTGGCGCGTTGTGAGGGTAGACGAAGCGCAGCGATATTAACCGCTTTTGACCTAATCAATATGTGTCGTGAAGGGAGGCAATCGCCCCAGAACAGACAAACTCGCTGCCCCTATTTGAATGCTTTGCGTAAATCATCAATGACCCGGTCGATTGACGGCCCTTGAACTGCCGGCGGCTCCGGGCTTTCTCCAAATTCACGCCAGATAAACAGCGTCAGTTCCGCTCCGTCAGTCAGTGTCTGGGCGTTTTCGATACTAGCGAATGTCTGCAAAAGCCTGTACCTGGCATCCTTCCAGAAAAGCGCCTCGACCCAGGCGTACACCGGAATGAAGTGAAAGTGGATCGGGTAGCCAGGGTCATGCCCGAATCGACTGATGTACAGCCACTTCGGCTTCAGTTGCAATTCAAGGGTTTTCTGGATGTTGGCCATCAGCCCACCCAACTCCGCCAGCGCAGCGTCGGGGAGTTCAGCCAGCGAGTTGACGTGAGTCTTCGACCCCAGCATCAGATAGCCGGGAAGCGCCGATGACAGGTGATGATTGAGAAGCCAGTGGGTGGTTTCAAGAATGACGAATTGTGATGCTACTTCCATGTGCTGATGTCCATGATCATGAGGCACACAGAGTATCAAGGCATCGGCTGTTGTGAAGGGCACCGCTGTGTCTATGCGCTCTTCGCATCGGATTAATGCCGATTCATCACTGTTCTTTCAAATGACCGGGGCACATTCTTGGTCGAAACCACGACGCCGTACGCGTCATTCTCAACCTGACGAAGAGCTATAAAAATGAGCGTATTCACTCACGTTACAGTCGGCACCAATGACTTGAGCAAGGCCCGCAATTTCTATGACAACGTACTGGGCGAACTTGGCCAGAAGCGTATCGCAGACCTCGGCGACAACGGTTCTATCTGGGGCGAGAACGCACCGGCGTTCTTCGTTCTGAAACCGGCAAACGGCGCACCGGCCAGCGTCGGCAATGGCGTGACCGTAAGTTTCGAGGCGCCGACGCGTGCGGCCATCGACGCGTTTCATGCCGCCGCATTGGCCGCTGGCGGCACGTGTGAAGGCCTCCCGGGACCGCGTGGCTGGGCGCCGAACGCCTATGCTGCGTATGCCCGTGATCTGGATGGCAACAAACTGGCTGCTTATTGCTTCAACCCCGTTTGAGCCCGGTATGAGGCTGATGCCGTTGGCTTAAGAAAATCTTCAGTCGAGCAAAAAACTGTGGCGAGGGGATTTATCCCCGTGGGTCGCGCAGCGGCCCCCTTGTTCGTTCAGACAGAACGAGTTGTCTGGATTTACGATTGCTTCGCAGCCGAACGGCGCGGGGCGGCGATCCGCCAAATCCCCTCGCCACAATGTAGGTGAACGGTTAAACGAGGATGCGCACGCATCTATTAATCCGAACCACTCGTCGCCACTGTCAGATCTGACAGTAGCCAGCCCCCCGCCAAACCTTGTGTGATACCTCCATCAGTTGGCCCAGTCCGCCAGCCCAAGGAGCCTCACGATGACCAGCCCATCCCCCCTCGAGTTGGATAAAATTTCCGCCGTCCTCAGGCCACCCTATATTCCTGGCATGACGGAGATGCCGGACCAGCCGCCCTACGACGGCGGCATCCCGCTGCGGGCGGTGGAGGGCGATCTGCAGGTGATCATCAACGCGTGGGAAACGATGAACATCGGCGATCGGGTGGAGATGTTCTGGGGCAACAGCAGCGCCCCGGTGTGGAGCAAAACCATCGAGCTGGGGAGCGAGCTCAATAAGGACGTGGTGTTTCGCATCCCCGAAGGTTTTATCCTCGACGGTGACGCCACCCCGGTGTTTTACCGTATCACCCGCCCGACCCAAGGGCCGCAAGATTCCACGCCGACTTTGACTCTGTTGGTCAAACGCACCCGTCCCGGCGGTCTGGACGACAGTCCCGAACCGGGTCACGACGGGCTCAAGTACACGCTGACCCCGGACATCTCCAACGGCGTTGACCCCAGCATGGCGGAGCAGGGCGTGCAGATGCGCATCGAGCCGTACGAAAACATCACGGTGTACGATCGCATCATCGCGCGCTGGGGCAGTCAGGAGGTGGTGCATTCCCGGGTGACGCAGGAGGAGATCGACGACCCGACCAACCATCCGATCCTGATCACCTTCACCAAAGCCGTGATCGAAGCCGCCGGCGACGGGCCGCGGGTGGCGGTCACGTATCAGGTGATCGACCGTTGCAACAACTACCCCGACGAGCGTGCCCCGTGGGCGGCTTACACCTACGTGCTGGTCGATCTGGGCGGCAACCGATTGAACGCGCCGCTGGTGCTGGTGGAGGGCAGGCCGACCAACACGATCGACCTTGAGCTACTGGGGGAGGCCGATGTCATCGTGCGGGTGTACACGCCTGAAACGGACTTTGCTGTCGGGGACAAGGTTCGAATGACCTGGTCCGGCACCCCGGCCGAAGGCGGCCCGATTGTGGTCGGGCCGCTGGAACAAACGGTGGAGTTCGTGCCGTTTCACCGTGATTTCCTCATCCCCAATGCCTCGGTCAAGGCGATCGCCAAGGGCTGGGCGACCGTGTCGTACCAGCGTGTGCGCGACGGCGTGGCGAATCGGCCGTCGAAAAATGCCAGCGTCGATGTGGTGGGCGAGATCAGCCACTTGCTGCCGCCGAGTGTCGATGAGGCGCCGGGCGGGACATTGCCGCCGGAAACGCTGTGGGCGACGGTCAAACTTCCGTGGTATCCCGGGCGCCAGAGAAACGATTTGGTGAATCTCATCTGGGAGGCGAAACGTGGAGATAGCACGGTCTACTACGATGATCCGCGCTCGGTCGGTGACGTTCACGAACACGAGCCGATCCTGCGCAGCGTGAGCAATGCGGAAATCCGTCGATTCGACGGGCTCAAGGTGAAAGTCTATTACCGCGTGGCCAACGACGATGCATTGGTTCGCAGCGTGCGCGAGTCGCAGCCGTTGTGGATGCAGGTGGGTGAGGTTGCGCCGCAATTTGTACGACCTGAAGTGGATGAAGTCGAACCTGGCAGCGACGTGCTGGACCCGGTCAACGTGCCGCCCACCGGCGCTACGTTGATCATGCCGTTTCTCGGAACTCAGGCCGGGGATCGGGTGACCTACCGCTGGCGTGGATCGGCCAGCGGCGGTAGCACCAGCGATTTTGTCGACCTGACCTCGCAGACGGCTGAGAAGGTGGTGAGGTTCACCATCGCCAAGTCCTATGTGGTTGCCAACTTGGACGGTAGAGTGTGTGCGGACTACAACATTGTTCGTGACGGAAGTACCTTGGGGTATTCGTTTGAGTTGAACATGCGGGTGGGGAGTCTGGAAACGCTTAAACCAATGATTGTTTCCGCCAGCGATTCCAATGGTAAAGATATAAGCAACGATGGCACCGTTTCCGATAATCAATTGACACTCGAAGGGACAGCTGTCGCTGATGCTGTCCTGGAAATTCTTGACGGAGTAGAGGTGCTAAAGGAAGTGCAAGTTGGATCAAGTAACGTATGGAGGAGCCCATTGCTCTCTATCTCAGTAGGTCAGCATCGTTTCACCGTCAGAGAAAAGCAGGATCACAGTCTTGTATCCGATCCTTGGGCTATCGAGCGTCTTGCGTTGAAGATCGAACAGACCCAAATGACATTGAATGGGCTGTCGATGAAAATACCTGAGTGGCCAAAGACTGGGAGAGACTCCTTGGGTAACACGGATATTCGTATCCCTACAGGAGGCGTTCCGCCATACAGCTACGCGTCGTCTGCACCTTTAACTGCTTCCGTCGTGGGTGGCAAAGTCACTGGGTTGAAAAATGGCGTGGCAACCATTTACGTCACAGATAAGGAAGGAGTATCTCTTTCCTATCTGGTTGCGGTAACAAATGTATATCAACTTAAAATAAGCGATCAACCGCTCAACATCGCTCAATCCATAGAGTGGATGAATTTATTGGGCGGAAAGACTACTTACAACTATTCTTTTCGAGACGATATCCTGCGTGTGTACATTGTCCCTGAGCATGGTTCTATCTGGACCTGTTCTGCAAACGGTCGGTGGGGCAATTTATTGAAACCAAATAATAGCTTTACAGGGCTTTTGTCCGGAATTGCTCTTGAGGCTTGGTGTCTGACTTCACTTTGACTTCGGCTTCGAAAAAAAGCGGGTAGTTAGTTTGAGGGTTACAGCTCAAAAAGGTTGCTGATGTAGCAGCACCATGCTGGTTGAACTGACGGTAAATCGAGCGCTGGATAACGTCGATCCTTAGGTTTGGCGTAGATTTTGAAGACAGCAATTACCAGCGGCGAGAGGGGCGGAGCGCCGCATCACCCCCGGTCTCTGGTGGACGCTTGCTCCCGTTGAGCTGCGCAGCGGCCCCAAAATGGGACCAATGCGCAGCTTAACGTCAGCTACCCACTCGCTAAAGCAGTGCGCACCTACTTGGGCAGATCAATTCTATCCAACACCCGGTTCGCGGTGATCTCCGCCACCATGATGCTGTTGGAAATTCCCAGCAGGGCGTAGCGCGACTCACCCTCCAGATGATCCACCAACTGATGGACCATCACGTCGACCGAGGCCAGCGTTTCGACCAGATAAACCGCCAGGGTTTCGGGCGTGGCCTCGGGATCGACGGAAAACAGACTGCTGCGTGTTCGCGGGGTGGCTTTGATGTCGGCATTCGACGGGAAGTGAAAATCGAGAGCCCGCTCGGCGGCCCCGTTGAGCTTCTTTGAATCGGGTTCGTACGGGGAGGCCGGATCGGTGTCCGGTTGGTTTGGCGTAACTTTGAACATGGCAAAACTCCTAGAGAAATGGAGCTGCCACCATTCGCTGCGAAACGAAAATAGGTGGCAACTGTACGCGGGTTCGCAGACCAGGACTCTAGGAACCCGGCAGACCCTAAGGCCTCCCACGCACAGCCGCCATGACATGAATGACAGACCTGATGAAGCGTCTGCTCATGAGACGTAGACGTTGTGCGTCTAGAGATTACCCGGGCTGCGAAACCCGATCACTGATGGGCAGTGACGGGTATCAAGTTACCGAGGGGCCCCAAGGCGCACAAGCCGGCGGATTCTGGCGCAGCCGTAGGCAACGGCGCAAGGTTTTGTAGCTTTCAGGACGTAAACTTGAGGGCGTTTAAACAGGCCGTCCCCAGCCTGTTTAATCAGCAAGCGCACGCCGTGAGAGGCGATCAAATCAAGGATCAATTCCGGCCAACGAAGCGCCCCCCCCGAACCTGTCACTGGTCAGGCAAAAGCCACGTATCCGCCACCCGCCGATCCAGCTCCTCCCAAGCCGCCATGCCCAACACCCGCGTTGTATTCAACCCGCGCAAATAACCGCGCAGCTGATTGGCAGTGGCTCGCACAACCTCCGGGTCGGGCGTGTTTTCGCATAGCAGCACAGTTTCGTACTCGATCAAATACTCGGCCACCCGGTCACGGAATTCGGGTAGGACAGCGTCGCGGATCAGGTCAAACGTTCTCAAGGAAAGGCCTCATCGATCTTTTTCAGTTGTGATTGAGTGTGTACGAGTCTGCACGGCGCGCAACTATTGCGTGAAGTAATAGTGACAATCACGAAACACACGTTCTGCTTTGTCGGAAATCACTGGAAAATCGCCCCCATCGAACACCACCCGCGATGCTGTGCCGTCGCGTGATGAACCGGACTTTTTATTTTCAGGATGACATTCATGCGCCCTTTGTTTGTGCCTGTCATGGCGTTTGCCTCGTTGTTGCTCGCCGGTTGCGCCTCTGCGCCGAACGATCCGACGCTGACCTTGCAGACCCACAAGACACCTGCGCAATACGCCGACTGCGTCGTACCGAAATTGCAGGGCAGTGCGTTGAACCCGACTGTCTCGCAGACCCAGCGCAGCTACCGGATCGTGGTGCCGAGCAAAGTCTCCGCGGACAACGTGCTGGAAGCCTACAAGGCCGGCAGTGGCGGCAAGGTGTTCATCTACGAACGGCACTTGCTGGCCTCGAACTACCTGCCTTCGAGTTTTGGACGCGCCGCACAGGATTGCATCTGACCTGGCCCGTAAACGTTTTTCAAGCGCTCCTTTGGTTGGCCGCAACCAACCAATTTCTTGCCCCGCACCGCGTTTCGGTTGCGGGGCTTTTTTTTGTGCGGGCCCATTTGACTAGCCCGACACGACAACGATCGCCTGACCGATATCGCTCCGATGCAGGCAGGTTCCTGCGCCACGAAAAACCTGTTCTCAGGACGAAAATCAACGTAGTTTACGCGCCATAAATATAAGGACGTCTGGAGGGGCGGGTGGGAGCTTTTCGTCTGTTGTTGGCCGTTCTGGTGGCCGTTTCTCATATGGGCAAGACGGTCGCGGGGCTTAACCCCGGCGTGGTTGCCGTGATTTCCTTTCTGATCATCAGCGGCTTTGTAATGACTTCGCTCATCGAGCGTAACTACAAGACGCCGGAGAAAATCGGCCTGTTCTACATGGACAGGGCCTTGCGGCTTTACCCTCAGTTCCTGTTCTACTTTCTCGCATCCTGCACAGTGATTTATTTCCTGCTACCCGGCACGCCGCAAGCCGCCGAGCTGACGCTGAGGAACATCGCGCAGAGCCTGCCCATGGTGCCCCTCGGTTTCTACATGTTCGGGGTCGCGGGGTCGCTTGTCTTGCCGCCGGCCTGGTCACTGGGGCTTGAGATGTGTTTCTACCTGGTGATCCCGTTCCTGATTATCTACAAGGCGAGGGGCGTTGCGTTTGCCTTGTCTGTCGCCGTGTTCATGACCGCCTGTTTCGGTTTCATCAACACCGATGTGTACGGCTACCGCCTGTTGCCGGGCGTCTTGTTCATGTTCCTGTGCGGGAGTTACCTGTACAAACCGCAGACAAAGGGCTTGGCGATCGCCGCCGGCACCGCCGTGGTGGCAGCCTTGATGTTTGCGGCAATCGAAGCGGGTCTGATTGAGCGCCGGCCGTTTAACGCGGAGGTAACAGCGGGCATAGCCTTAGGCATCCCGGCCGTGTACGTGCTGACGAAACTCAAGTTTCATCGGGTTGACGAGTTCCTCGGGGACATCAGCTATGGCGTGTTTTTGAATCACTTTGTGGTGATGTACTTCCTGCGCGCTTTCTGGCCCGTTGCCTACGACGCGCACATCGTTGCCGCCGTTCTGGTCCTGTCGTTCGGGTTGAGCTGCGTTTCGTACTACGCCATCGAACGGCCGGCCCTGAAACTCCGTCATGCGCTTCGGGCTGGCGCGAGGTATCGCGTGGGTAAACCGCAAGGCGGCGAAACAGCGGCTTAGTGCGTTTGGTGGCTGGTGCTCGTAGAGCGGAGGCCGAGTGGCAATCAACGGTGATGCCTTTCGCTGGCTTGCGGCCCTTTGGGATTACTGACCGCTTGTTGGGTCTGGACCTTTGTGCAGGCCAAGGCAGCCCCCTTGAGCGGGGTGTGGAGGCCGGGCGGAGGTTTCAGGCGCTGTGGGCAAACTATCGAGAAATGCCGCAATCTGCCGAGTGCCGCGCAAGTGCAGCGTAGGAATGTGCGGACCCACGGCCAGGCGCACCGCCTCGATACCTGGGCGGTAGCCGCGATCGAAATTCCATACGAAGTTCAGAAAGGTCAAGAACTCCCGGTCGAGCTTCTCTGTACAGCCCGCTGCAAGGTCTGGGCGTGGGCGGTTCATTACGCTGCGCATGATCACCCGGGTGAAACAGGTGAGCCGCGGCGTATCGAGCCAGATGATCAGGTCGGCACGGGGCAGGCGAAGGTCGAAGGTTCGCCGCGCATAGTTGCCTTCACAGACCCAGGCATCCGCTGCGATCGCTTCGCAGACCCGTGCACGGAATTGCTCAGCATCGGGTTCGACCCAGCCCGGCTCCCAGAACAGCGTGTCCAGATGCACCACGGGCAGGCTCAAGCGCTTGCCGAGGGCGCGGGCGAGGGTGGATTTGCCGCTGCCGGCATTACCCAGAATTACAATCCGTTGCATGGGGACATCCTGTCGCAAAAAAGCCGGCGATTGTGCCGGTTTTGGATGGCCAGTAAAAGGCAGACGTAGCGCGCGACCGCATCAGGTTCAATACAGGTTCAGTTAACGCGATCTCGCACGACAGCCTCGCATGGCAACAGCCTGTGGCCCTCGTCGAGTTCTTCGGCGTGATGGACGCCCCAATCGATCAGCGATTCCAGGATGGACCGCAGGCTTTCGCCAAGTGGGGTGAGCAGGTATTCGATCCCCTGACGATCCAGGGCGCTGGATTGCCGGGTCACCATCCCATGTTTCTCAAGTGCGCGCAGTTGTTCGATCAACACCTTCTGCGAGATGCCTGAAATACGCGTCTCCAGTTCACAGGTGCGTTTCCTGCTGGAAGTCGTTGAAGCGGCGGTGCGTGAATTGGGCCCGGGGCGCGTGGGTGTCCGCCTGTCGCCGTTCGGCAAGTTCAACGGCATTCCGGCGGACCCTCGCACCGAGGAAACCTTGCTGTACGTTGCCGAGCAATTGGCTCGTCTCGGCGTCGCCTATCTGCATCTGGTCTACGAGCTGGGCCTGAGGAAAACATGGACGTTGCCGAGTTCAAATCGCACCACCTCGACCGCGCCGTGTTGGCCAAGGTTCGGGCAGCGTTTCCTGGCGCAATCATCTGGTGCGGCAGATTCACTGATCGTAAAAGCCCTCAGGCTGCGCTCGATACCGGGTTAGTGGACCTGATAGCTTTCGGCAGGCCCTATATCGCAAACCCGGATCTGGTTGAGCGTCTCAAGCACGGCTGGCCGTTGGACGAAGCGGACCGATCCACTTATTACACCCGATGCGGCGAGGTGGGTTATACGGATTTCCCTGCATATCCTCTCGGTGGTGCTTCACCCAGCGTAGGCTGATAGCGTCGCTACACGAACCACTCCTCATTACTGATCGAGCATCAAGCTTCGCCAAATGATTGTTGGTGGCTCAACAGGTGTGACATCCGGTTGCAACTGTTCCTGTTTTTGCAGGTTTTGAGGGGGAGGTTCATTTAGTTCAGGCGACGGATTCTTATCCTTGGCAGGATGCGCTTTATCTACTGGCATTTTATGAAGAGTACTTATTTGATCTTTATGATGACTTTGCCTTTGGATCTGCCTTGCTCGACATACCTCAAAGCTTCTGCCGTTGATTCAAAGGAGAAGGAACGGTCAACCACCGGTTTGATAATGCCGGCCTCAATGAGTGCGGTGATTTTTTGTAATTGGGTGCCATTTGCTCGCATAAACAAGAATGCGTAGCTGATTTTATTTTTGCGTGCCTTTCTCTGAATTCCACTGCTTAACAGGCGCATGACTTGCCTCAATACCCAAGACAACCGTTGCTCTTGGGCGAACTGCGCGGTCGGCGGCCCCGAAATGGAAATGAGCTGGCCGCCAGGCTTCAGAACCTTGAGCGATTTCTCCAGTACATCGGCGCCCAGGCTGTTCAACACCACGTCATAGTCGTGCAATACGCTTTCAAAGTTCTGCTGTTTGTAATCGATGATCACGTCCGCCCCCAATGCCTTCACCCACTCGACATGTGGTGTGCTGGTGGTGGTCGCAACAAAGGCTCCCAGGTGTTTGGCAAGTTGGATGGCAATGGAGCCGACGCCGCCGGATCCGGCGTGAATCAATACCTTCTGGCCCTTTTTCAATTGGGCGGTTTCAACCAGCACCTGCCAGGCCGTCAGAGCGACCAAGGGGATGGAAGCGGCTTCAGCCATGTTGATATTGGAAGGTTTCAGCGCGAGTGCGTTTTCGTTCACAGCAATCAGTTCAGCAAAAGTCCCGATCCGATCCTCCGGCGGGCGTGCATAGACTTCGTCTCCAGGCTTGAATTGCTTTACCGCCGAGCCTACCCGAACCACGACCCCGGCCAGATCATTGCCCAATACCAATGGAAATGAGTAGGGCAGTATCAGTTTGAATTCGCCCGCTCTGATCTTTGAGTCCAACGGGTTCACGCTCGTGGCATGCACTTGAATCAGGACGTCATGTACACCTACCGCAGGGTCGGGCACTTCGCCAATACGCCCGTTTTGTTTGCCGTAGCGGTCAATAAAAAATGCCTTCATGATGATGTTGCTCTCGTTAATTCGAATGAGGTCAGGGTTAGCCTCTACAGCGATGATGCGATAAGACTCGATGCTGTCAGGCGTCGAGAAACGCCAAAGCCTTTGCCACAAAATCAACATGGTGTTGGAAAATTCCACCGTGCCCGGCGTCTGCGTAAATGATCAATTGCGCGTTGTGGATGCGATTCGCCAGCGCGATTGAGTTGATTGTAGGCACCATGATGTCGTGGTCGCCGTTGGCAATCAGTGTAGGGATCCGCAGGCGACCGAGGTCCTGTGGCGCCTGTTTGCCCCACGCGGTGATGGCTTTCAACTGCCGTAGGAACGCGGTGGGCGTCGGGCCTTTGTCTCGACCTTTCTTGCGTTCTTTCAGTCTTTTCAAAAACGCCGATGCGGCTTGGCGCCCGTTGACCGTCGAGGTAAAGAACAGGTAGAACTTGGGATCTCGCAGCGTCAGCAAGCCTTTGATCATCAAGGGCCATGCCACCGAACCGACCCTGTCGATGCCTGCGCCACCGGCCGGTCCGGTCCCGGTGAGGATCATTCTGCGCACCCGCTCGGGCGCCTTCAGGCCGATGTCTTGAACGACGAATCCGCCGAGTGAAAAACCGAGCAGGTCGACCTTGTCAAACCCCAGTGCACGAATCAGGCCGATTGCATCGTTAGCCATTTCACCGACGGTCAGTGGTGCGGTTCCACCCGAGCCACCGATGCCTCGGAAGTCGGTGGCGATGACACGACGTGTTTTTGCCAGGCCGTCGATGATCCTTGGGTCGAAGTTGTCCAGCACCGCGCCCCAATGATTGAACACAACCAGCGGCACCTCAGTCTTGGGTCCCAGGTCACGGTAGACGAACGGTATACCGTCAACCGTGATCGATTGGTTCGCTGCCTTTTCGAACGGCGCCGGCAATCCAAAGTGGTTTTTCGTATCCAAGAGAGGCATTACTACTCCGTGCAGATCGCGAGGCCGCCTGCTATGAAAAGGTCAAACCTGGGCTTGGTATCGTTGCGCAACAGCGGACTGCCTGATTTGCGACAGCAGGCCCTGACGCGCTGTTTGCAGGGCATCCCAGCGTTCACCTTCATGCAACGGTGGAATGGTCACCGGCTCGCGACGATCGAAGCCGACCAGCGCGGCATCGACCAGATCACCCACTTCCATGATGTCGCTCAAGGTATTGATGTCGATACCGGCGCGCTCCCAGATTTCAGTGCGGGTGGCTGCGGGCAGTACGGCCTGCACGTAAACACCTAGGGGGGAGAGTTCCAGGCTAAGGCCTTGGGAAAGGAACAGTACAAACGCCTTGGTCGCCCCGTAGACCGACATGCCGAACTCTGGAGCCAGACCGACCACCGAGCCGATGTTGATAATCGCGCCGTTGCCCGCTTTGGCCAGGCGTGGAGCGATGGCACTGGCGAGGCGTACCAGCGCGGTCGTGTTGAGGGCCACCAGGTGCGCGACACTGTCGGTGGACTGATCGATGAAGTTACCGGACTGCGCGGCGCCGGCGTTATTGACGAGGATGCCAATATTGGCGTCGTCGCGCAGGCGCGCTTCGACGGTCGCAAGATCGCTGAGTTGGGTCAGGTCCGCCTGCAGCACATCAATGGCAATCTTATGTTCGCTGCGCAACTTGGTTGCGAGCGTCTGCAGACGAACAGCGTCGCGGGCAACCAAGACCAGGTTGTGCCCGCGCTGTGCGAAGCGCTCGGCGTAAACAGCGCCTATGCCGGTGGAAGCGCCGGTGATCAGAACGGTGGGGTGAGTGGTCATGGTGTTATCTCCTTTCAGGGATATCGATAGGGATTGATGCGAAAACACGAAGCTTGATCACGTTGCGTTTAGTTCGAAGCAGCGCTCGACTCAGCAATCGTCGGATAATCGGTATATCCCGCCGCACCGCCGCCATAGAGAGTGGCTGGATTGAAGGCGGACAGTGGGGCGCCCGTCTTGAGTCGCTCCACGAGATCGGGGTTGCCAATGAAGGGACGACCAAAGGCGATCAGGTCGGCCTTGTCTTCAGCGAGTCGGGAAGTGGCCAGGTCCAGGTCATAGCCGTTGTTGGCGATGTAGGTGTTAATGAAGCGCTGGCGCAGTGCGCCAAAATCGAAGGGCGCCACGTCGCGCGGCCCGCCAGTCGCGCCTTCAACCACATGCAGGTAAACGATGTCCAGGGCATTAAGTTGATCGACGATGTAATCGAACTGCGCCTGCGGGTCGCTGCTTGAGACACCGTTGGCCGGCGAGACGGGCGAAAGGCGAATGCCAGTGCGATCAGCGCCGATCTCGCTGACCACCGCTGCCGTTACTTCCAGCAGCAGGCGCGCACGATTTTTGATAGAGCCGCCGTAGGCATCGGTACGCACGTTGGCACCGTCCTTGATGAATTGATCCAGCAAATAGCCGTTCGCACCATGGATTTCCACGCCATCAAAGCCTGCCGCAATAGCATTTACCGCCGCCTGGCGGAAATCGTTGACGATGCCGGGCAGTTCGCTGATATCCAGCGCTCGCGGTTCGGAAACGTCCTGGAAACTATTGTTGACGAACACTTTAGTCGCGGGACGCAGCGCAGAGGGTGCTACCGGAGCGGCACCCTTTCTTTGCAGGTCAACGTGTGAAACGCGGCCGACATGCCACAGCTGCAGGAAAATTTTCCCGCCCTCTGCATGGACGGCATCGGTCACTTTGCGCCAGCCCTCGATTTGTTCCTGAGTGTAGATTCCGGGGGTGTCTTGATAGCCCTGTCCTTGCCGGGAAATCTGCGTGGCTTCGGAAATCAGCAGGCCAGCCGAGGCACGCTGGCTGTAATAGGCAGGAGCGAACTCGCTCGGCACGAAGCCTTCGCCTGCACGGTTGCGTGTCAGCGGAGCGAGGACGATTCGGTTCGATAGTGTCAGGGAGCCAAGCGTGTAAGGGGTAAACAGATTCTGGTCGGTCATGTCGTGTTCTTCTGAGCCCGTTTGAGGAGTAGCGATGTTGTCTGCGATTAGGATGATGATCGCAATCTAAGCTGTCAACAAGTTTGATTACGTTCAGCATCTATGTATCATTGGCGCATGTTGTTTTCAGCGAACACGAGGTGGTTTACGTGAGAGTGACCAAGGCCCAGGCCCAGGCAAATCGGGAGCACATCGTCGAGACAGCCTCTGAAGTGTTTCGCGAGCGAGGTTTTGACGGCGTAGGCGTGGCTGACCTTATGGCAGCTGCCGGATTCACCCACGGAGGTTTCTACAAACATTTCGGCTCGAAGGCTGACCTGATGACTGAGGCCTCTGCGTGCAGTCTTTCCCGATCGCTAGTCGGTGCCGAAGCGCTCGATATTCAGGGTTTCATCGATTTGTATGTGTCCAGGGATCACCGGGACGGGCGCGGCAGCGGTTGCACGATGGCTGCTTTGTGCGGCGACGCTGCGCGTCAGCCGGACAAGCTGAAGGCGGCGTTTGCCGACGGGATAGAGCGCACGTTGCAAACGCTGGGAGAAAAGTATCCATCGGGTCCGGATGCGGCCCCCGGGGACGCGAGAGTGAAGATGATCGACATGCTGGCGCATGCCGTCGGCGCGATCATACTGTCGCGTGCTTGTCCGGATGACTCGGCTCTGGCCGATGAAATACTCGAGGTCTGCCATGCACAGATGACGGCCTCATTGCCGGTGATGTCAGCCAATGAACCCAAAGAAGGGGCATAGACGGTCGATCCAGCCCAATTTGTAACAGGCAGCAGAAAAACCACGTCAAGGCTGCTCGCCCTCACCGGGTTACACTCCGTTCCGATTCCTGATCCTGCTGCGGAGCCGTGCATGAAAGTTGGCGTGATTTCCGATACCCATGGCCTGCTCCGCGCCGAAGCCCTGGCTGTCCTGGCGGGATGCGAGCGGATCATTCACGCGGGCGACATCGGCAACGCCGACATTCTCGATCAACTAAAGGCTATTGCCCCTTTGTACGTCGTTCGCGGGAACAATGACCTGGACGCCCCGTGGGCAGAAAACATCCCCGACCTTCTTCGTTTCGATCTCAACGGATGGGAGACGCTGCTGGTGCATGACATTGCTGATGTCCCAGCCGAGCTCGACTCAGCCATCAAGTTGGTGATCACCGGCCATTCGCACAAGCCCCGCATAGATTGGCGCGGCGATCAGCTCTATCTCAATCCCGGCAGCGCGGGACGGCGGCGTTTCAAGCTGCCGGTGACGGTGGCGCTGCTGGAGGTGCTTGAGACCTCCCTGGAACCGCGCCTTGTCTCGCTGTTGGAGTAATTTTCGCTAGCAGGGTCACCGGGGGTTTTCCGCAAAAAAAAGGCCCGTTTAATAAAACGGGCCGTCGTTGTGAAGGTGCTATTTCAGATCGGCCTCAGAGGTGATCCGCATCAATCACAGCCTTGGCAAACGCCTGCGGATCTTCCTGCGGCAGGTTGTGGCCAATGCCGCCGCTGATCAGCCGGAACTCGTATTTGCCGGTGAAACGCTTGGCGTAATCCTCAGGCTTAGGGTGCGGTGCGCCGTTGGCATCGCCTTCAAGGGTGATGGTCGGCACGCTGATCGACGGCGCGGTGGCCAACTTCTGCTCGAGCGCCTCGTATTGAGGCTCGCCCTGCACCATGCCCAGACGCCAGCGGTAATTGAAGACGGTGATCTCGACGTGGTCGGGGTTGTCCAGCGCCTTTGCGCTGCGGTCGAACGTGGCGTCGTCGAACGCCCATTTCGGCGAAGCCAGTTGCCAGATCAACTTGGCGAAGTCGTGGGTGTTTTTCTCATACCCGGCGCGACCGCGGTCGGTGGCGAAGTAAAACTGATACCACCACTGCAATTCAGCCTTGGGTGGCAGCGGGTTTTTGCCGGCCGCCTGATTACCGATCAGATAGCCGCTGACCGAGACCAGCGCCTTGACCCGTTCTGGCCACAGCGCCGAGACGATGCCGGCGGAGCGCGCGCCCCAGTCATAACCGCCGAGCACCGCTTGCTTGATCTTCAGCGCATCCATGAAGTCAATGACGTCACTCGCCAGTGCAGCCGGTTGGCCATTGCGAAGGGTTTTGTCGGAAAGAAAATGCGTATCGCCATAACCACGGGCATATGGCATCAACACTCGATAACCCTTCGCCGCAAGCAGCGGTGCCACTTCGTCATAGCTGTGAATGTCGTACGGCCAGCCGTGCAGCAGAATCACCACCGGCCCGTCGGCCGGACCGGTTTCGGCGTAGGCCACGTTCAGCAGGCCGGCCTTGATGTGCTTCAGCGGGCCGAACGGGGAGGGTGTTGCGTAAGTGGCGTCGGCCTTGATCGCGGCCGGCTGTGCGGCGGGCGTTTGTGCGTGGGCCGTGCCGAGCGCGCCGAACAGGGCAAACGCCAGGATCGATGAGCCGACCAGACGGCGGTGGGTTTTACCGTTTTTGTTCTGCATTGCCATCTTCATGCTGATGTCTCCGTTGCAAGCCGTTGGCCAGGGGTTCTGGCTGAGCCCCTTGAAACCTTGAGTGCATTTGAACGCGGTGACGTATCTGGCCTGTGTCGAATCCCGGGCCTGGTGAAAACTGATGTATCAAGAGGATAGCCAGACACACTGAGATACACAGTGGTGCACTCGAAATTCGCGATATTGGCGCTGTGTTGCGACCTGAGTGGCGCGTACTCTTTTCAAGATCAACGGGCCGATCTGTGACAGAGGTAAACCGTGGCAACGAACGACATTTTCAGCGTGAAAATCCCCGACAGCAAAATGGCCCGTGAGGTGACGCAGCTCATTCGCGATACCGAAAGCGAGTTGCTGTTTTCCCATTCCACGCGCGTCTACTTCTGGGGCGCTTTGCTCGGGAAGCGCAAGGGAATGGCCTTCGATCCAGAGTTACTCTACGTCGCCGCCATGTTCCACGACCTAGGGCTGACCTCGATCTATCACGAGAGTCAGCTTCGCTTTGAGGTGGACAGCGCGAATGCCGCGCGCGATTTCCTGCGTGGCCATCACATCGCCGAAGGGGACATCGAGAAAGTCTGGAACGCCGTCGCGCTCCACACGACGCCGGGCATTCCAGAGCACATGCATTCAGAGATCGCCCTGGTGCAGGCCGGTGCGGGAATGGACGTGGCTGGACGTGGTTTTGAGCTGTTCACAGTCGAACAACGCGAAGCGGTAATCGCCGCTTATCCCCGCGACACCGACTTCGCCCATCAGATGATCGACGCGTTTTATCACGGGCTACAGCATCGGCCCCAGAGTACATTCGGGACCTTCAACGATGATTTCCTTGCCTACAAGGATCCGGGTTTTCAGCGAGTGAATCTTTGCAGTGTCATTTTGGGCTCGAGTTGGGAGCGGTGAATTTTCTGCTTAGCGCACCAGGCTTTTTGGCCGGGATATGTCTCGCGCGCGGATCAGCTGACATTTGTTCGCTCAAGCCTTGGTATTCCAGGCAACCGCACACAGCGCGAGTCCAGCCGCATTGAGCGTGACGGGATTGAAGGCATCCCTGAGCATGGATGGATTGACGATCGCGACATCCAGCAGCAGGCCAACCAGCGCCGTCGAGGCGACAATCAGCGGCCAGGCAATGCGTGGCGCGAGCAATATCCATAAGGCCAGGCCAATTTCCGCAACCCCGGCAGCATAGGCAAACAACTCCACCTGATGGATGCCATGGGCTTGAATCATGGTCCGCTCGCCCGGACTCAGCCACAGCAACTTGGGCACCAGACCGTGGTAGGCAAACATGAAAGCCAGGCTTCCCCGGGCGATCCAGTGGGTGCGTTTCAAGGCGCTCACGTGGGCGTTTTCAAAAATCGAAGCTCATGGTCGGGATTGGGCAGCAGGCACGTATCGTATTTTCCAAAGAGCCGATAGCGATTCAGCGCAATGCGATCGTATGCCCAATCTCGCAACCTGCGTGGGCAGGCGCGCAACAGTCTCAGTGGGCGCCAGGCACCTGGCAGTTGGGCGATGACTTCGAAGACGGCATCCGAACGCACCCAGTAGTGCTGGTCGCGGATCACGGCCATGGTATCGAATTGGTCCAGGGGCAAACCGGCCCACGCCAGCAACGCTTGCCCCTCGGGCGATTGCACTGCCGCCAGGCGGACGCGCCGGTGGTGGTCGTGGCGGATCAAGAACCTTGCCCAGCCGTTGCATAACTTGCATACGCCGTCGAACAGGACCACGGTTTCGCCTGGCTGGAGTAATGGCGCGGGAGAGGGGCGGGTTCTGGTCGCTGGCATGGATAGGGGGCCGTAAGAGGGGGCATCCCGGATCATACCCGCGTGTCAGGGCGAAAGTCTTTTCGGCTTGCCTGTTACACCACGCCCAGTAGCGTGGAGCTTGTGAAAGTGCGTCCCATCGGCCCGATCACCCCACAAGCAAAAACGCTGCTCTACTCTAATCAGCGCAACCCTCATCCAGTTCACTCTCGCTACCGAATAAAAAGGGGAAATGACCATGACCGATAAACTCCGTGTTCTGTTCGTCTGCGCGAAAAATGACATTCGTTCCTTGATGGCGGAAGCCCTTCTCAGGCATACCGACTCCGATCACTTTGAAGTGTTCAGCGCAGGTGTGGAGGGCAGCGAGGTCGACCCGCGCACACGCGATTCGCTCGACCATATCGGCATCGAGACAACCGGGTTGCACAGCAAATCAATTGAAGAGTTTGAGGGGCAGGCGTTCGACTATGTCATTACGCTGTGTGACAAGTCATCCGCAGAGGCCGACAGGATGTCGTTCCCTGGCGAGGTGATGACGTGGAACTTTGAGGACCCGGCAAGCAGTGAGAGGCACGAGCCTTTTCGTCACGCGCTCCAGGAAATTCACGATCGCGTCAAAATGTTTGTCACTGTAAAGACTCGGCATTCAAGCGCAGAGGCTGGCGTTGCTCCACCGGACACCACTCAAGCCTGATCCTCCCTGCGAGCGTGGAGCGGCAACCTCTATCGGGATTGCCGCTGCACGAAACGGGGTAGACAACTCCGTCTGTCCGGTCTCAATAAACCTGAGGCACGATGATTTCCGGTGGTGTCGGATTGCGCGAATAGTCTTCCTGACGCTCGCGTTCCGGGAGTTCAATCATCGCCTGTTGCACCTCTTCATAAGGCATTTGCCCAAGCAGATGATTGATGCAGTTGAGCCGGGCTTTCTTCTTGTCGTCGGCCTGCACCACCCACCACGGGGCTTCGGCGATGTGGGTGCGTTCGAGCATGATTTCCTTGGCCTTGGTGTAGGCCTCCCAGCGCCGACGGGACTCCAGGTCCATGGGGCTGAGTTTCCATTGTTTGAGCGGGTCATGAATACGGCTGAGAAAGCGCAGATGCTGTTCCTGGTCGGAGATGGAAAACCAGTATTTGATCAACTGAATACCGGAGCGCGCGAGCATCCGTTCGAACTCCGGCACGGTGCGGAAGAACTCTTCATATTGGTCGGCGTTGCAAAACCCCATGACCTGCTCGACACCCGCGCGGTTGTACCAGCTACGGTCGAACAGGACGATTTCACCCGCGGCCGGCAGGTGTGAGACGTAGCGCTGGAAATACCATTGAGTCTGTTCGCGGTCATTCGGTGCGGGCAGGGCGGCGACCCGGCAAACCCGCGGATTGAGCCGTTGGGTAATGCGCTTGATCACCCCACCTTTACCCGCCGCATCACGCCCTTCAAACAGAATCACCACTTTGTGCCCGGTCTTGACCACCCAACTCTGCAACTTCACCAATTCGCCTTGCAGACGAAACAGTTCGCTGAAGTAGCGTCGTCTTTCTTCCTTTTCGTCGTTGTCGCTCAGGTGCTCGTCAAACAGCGCGTTGAGGTCGTGTCCGTCCTCCAGTAATTCCAGTTCCAGTTCTTCGTCGCTGTGATCGAGCAGCTCACGATGGATGCGTTGCACCAAAGTGTCATTGGTTAGAAGCATGGCTGGAACTCCTGCCGAAGGTGGAAGTGTCCATGCTAGGCCGGGGGATATGACGCAGACGTGACGATGAAGGGGCGGGACCAATAAAGGGCGGTGTCATCTTGGTGTCACCTAAGGCATGGCAGGATCATCGCAAACCGTCTTGAACACCCAGCGCAACCCCGCCCGCGGGCTGATGAATCTGCCAGGAATCCCCACCATGAAAGGCGACGCCTCCCTGTTTGCGGCCATTGACCTGGGCTCCAATGCGTTTCGCCTGATGATTGGCCAGTCGGTCAAACGGAACCAGCAGATCGTGATCCAGGAAGTCAAAACCCTGCGCGAGCCCGTCCGTTTGTCGGAAGGATTCCAGGGCGGCGCGCTGGATGAACTGGCGCTGGATCGGGGATGGCAAGCGCTCGCGCGATTCGGCAAAAAATTGCGCGGTTTCGAGGCCGGACGGGTGCGCGCCGTGGCGACCAGCGCGGTGCGCGAAGCCGACAATGCCCAACTGTTTCTGACCAGTGCCGAGCGGCACCTGGGTTTTCGCATAGACGTGATTTCCGGGCATGAAGAAGCGCGACTGGTGTATGCCGGCGTTGCCCATACGATACCGAGTGCCGCGAATATGCGCCTCGTCGTGGACATTGGCGGTGGGTCCACCGAGTTGATTCTGGGGCAGGGCACTCAGCCCCTGTTGACCGAAAGCATCGCCATTGGCAGCGGCACTTTTGGCACGCGTTATTTTCATGGCGGGTGCATTACGGCCCAGGCCCTTCTGGAAGCCGAGCGTGTCGCCACGGTGCATTTTGAAAAGGTCGCACGTCGTTACCGTGCACTGGGTTGGCAGCAGTCCATAGGCTCTTCAGGTACCGCGCGGATGCTCGCCAAAGTCCTTAAGGCCAACGGCTTGAATGACGATGGCCAAAGCGGAATCACCTATGGCGGCCTGCTGCGCTTGTCGTTGCGCCTGCTTGAGGCGGGGCATGTCAATCAACTCAGGTTGGCGGGCTTGCAAACCCATCGCTTGAGTACCTTGCCGGGCGGTCTGGTGGTCATGCTGGCCGCGTTCAAGGTATTTGGTATCGCGCAGATGACACCTTCCGAGGCGGGGTTGAGGCTTGGGGTGCTGCATGGGTTGATGGCCAGGCACTGATTGGATGCTGCGCGGCTTTACCTGGATGCAAAACGGCTTTTGCGGCGACGCAATTTCTGTCATTGAATGGACTCGCCCAAGACGAGGCGTCTGTGCGCCACGGTGGCATTCTTACAGAAGCCCCGACAAAGTCGGGGCAAACATCTGGAGTGATCAGCCGCTATTTTGCGACTTTCATACTCGCTCTTTCAGGTCGTGGCGTAACCGCTTTGACCACATCGTCAATCACAGCCTTCCCCATTGCCGTCAAATAATGTGCGGCCCACGAAAAACGGTCCGTTTCTCTGTCATAGGCGGCGTCTTTTGTAAGCGCCTTGGCCAGGAACAGTAGATCTGAAGCCATTGCCAGTGCTGCGTCGACAGGAACGCCGGCGCTGACGTGGAACAGTGGGCGGTCTACGCAATAGATGCAGGGGGTGAAGCCAATGGTTTTTGCTTCTGTTGGTTCGGTCATTGATCACCTCCATAGACGCAAAGGTGAATAGGTGACGGACAGCACCGCGCAGAAGGCAGGTGGGTAAGAAGACGTATTTCAGACGGATTTATTTTGTTCATTATCAGTTCCCTTGATTGGAGGAACTGCCACTTAGCTGTCTCAAAAGCGTGGGTGGCAGCCGTGCGTGGTGTGAGACCCGGCAATCAAGGTAACCGGTAGGCCCGAAAGCCTCCCACGCACAGCCGCCATAAAACCTGGTCGCTGACGAAAAAAACGCCGCAATAGGTTCTGTGGCGCTTTGCGCCTTGATTGTCCCCGGGGTCTCACGCCCGATCGCTGAATGTGCAGCGACGTCTGAAGAGTATCCCGACAAAGAGAGGACCAACAAGGCGGTAGCAAGGCAAAAAGAGCACAAAGCGTACCCCCTTACGCAGCTCTCGGATTTTGCCTACAACTCCGACATGAAGCCACTCAATATTCTGAAAAGAGCACCGCCAGCGACGAAGACGGCCCGCTGCTCGGCGAGGTGGCAGCGCTGGCTCCGGTGCAACGTACATGTCCAAGCCCCAAATGACAGGCGAAAAAAAACCGCCTTTGCGGGACGGTTCTTTTGTAAGCCTCAGTTTGCGGCTGGGGCTTGGTGCATCTCACGGACAACACTAGCGTGGGGGCATAATATTAACCTCTGCTTATCCTTGCAACGTTATTCAGCTTGCGGCGGATGAAGAACTCCGGATCGGCGTTCATCATTCGTTCCGAGGTCGGTACGTCCTGGGTCATGAATAACCAGTGCCAGGAAATTTTCCCCCACTGGCGCGTCACGTTGTTCAGCAAATAATGCTGCGGCAGCATGTCGACGAAACCGGCCTTGAGCACCTTGTCGCCGTGGTCCAGGCACATGCGATACAGCACCCGCGCGCCACGGTCGTGACCGGCGGCATAGAACTGCTCGAAACCCAGCGACTGCACTTCGACCTAGTCCTGGGCCATGGCGCGGAAGGAATAATCCGAATGATCACCGCCCCCTTCCGGTTTGGAGCTGTCGCCGTATCCGCGCAAGTCGGTGCACACCACGGTGAAATCCTTGGCCGGGCACGGCGCAATCTTGTGCCAGGACAGGTGCGACTTGATCATCTTCGGCTTCCTGGCCTCGATCATTGGCTTGATTCCCCTGATGTTCACCCACGACCTGATCATCTGCGCCTGTGGCCTGAGCTTCTCGTTCTTCTGCTCGGAACTGGCCGACTCGCCGCTGTGGGTTATCGGCACCGAGGTGTCCCACGAACACTCCGCGACCTCCAGCGCCTGCACCTTCACGGGCATGGCCCTGGCGGGCGCCGTGTCGCCGGTGGTAATCGGTTGGTTGCTGGACATCACGGGGAACAACTGGGCGGTGGCGTTCGGTGCTTCGATCGCCGTGGTGCTGATGGGGCCGGTGCTGGCGATGTTTATCAGGCTGGATGATGAGCCTGCTCCAGAGCCTGTTTCATCCGTGCATTCGCAGGCCGCGGTTACTCAGAGCTGAGTCGCAACGTTTTTACCCACCCGAACCGAAAGCTGCCGCCAACCAAGGGGCGGTAGTCGCCTGTTTTCGGCGATACCAATTGGCCATCTCATCCGTTAGAGTGTGCGCCGCCCGAGAGATGGATCCCGGGCAACATCTCATGGAGTTTCTCAGTGAAGTATCTCAGTAAAGTGGTTGCCGTTACTCTGTTCGGTCTGGTTCTGGCGGGTTGCACCGGCACTCCGATGAACACTCAGCACTATGAAAGCAGCCAATACACGGTGATCGGCCACAGCGAAGCGACGGCCACTGGCCTGTTGCTGTTCGGCATGATTCCGATCCAGCAGAACAACCGTTTTGTTCGCGCCCAGAACGCGGCGATCAAAGCCAAGGGCGGCGACGCAATGATCAACACCCAGGTGCAGGAAAACTGGTTCTGGGCTTGGGTCCTGACCGGCTACACCACCACGATCTCCGGTGATGTGGTCAAGCTGAAAAACGTTCAGTAAGTGCAACGCACAGTCACGCGTTTGTCTGAAAAAGCCCGGCTAAGCCGTAATGCTGTTCACTTAAGCGGAGCAGCCTTACGGTCCACTGGAAACCGGGTTTTTGAAATTTTCACTGTCCTTGGCCTCGAAGGCCTTGGGCGGTGATCCAGAAACAATCCCCCTATCCCTGCTCTCAACTCAGCCAAGCGTCTTCCTGTGGCTGAAATCGGATTAGCCGCCGCCATCACGATCAGTTGCACGGCGATGTACTGACAAACGGGTTTGAAACGGATGTCCGAGGGAGCCCGGCCAAACGTCACCGCCGCCTGACTGGCCTCTCGACGAATCACGTTGTAAGCCAGCAAAAGCCCCCACACTTCCTGATAGACCAGCTCGACTTTTTTACTGCGCAAGGTCATCGCGTTCTGTTGCATCGAACTCTTGATGTCCCTGAAGCCCAACTCGATTTCCCAACGCTCCTGGTAAAGTTTGGCAACGGCTTGAGTGTTGTAGATCTTGGCCGGCAACGACGTCATGACGGTCTTCACCTTGCCTTTAATTTCATAACTGACTTCGCGTACTTCCCAGTGCGTTGGAAGATCCGGGTTTCGCTTTCTGGCCTGCGGCGAGACTTTCATACGCACTAAACGGTCGTACTGGCTGTAACGGGCCACTTCCTCGCAGATCAGTCCTTTTTTTGCCGGGATCAACCAATGACGGTTGATGCCTGCTCCGCTCAGGCTCGACAGCAGCTCGGCACCCCAGAAACCTTTGTCGAACAGCGTCACCGAGTGGTCGGGGATCTGCTGCAAAAATTCGTCGGCCAAGCGCATTTCACTGCGTCGATAAGGGCTCAATTGAGCATCCATGATCACGTGCGAACGCACATTCATCAGGGCCACCAGGCGCAGCATCGGAAACGGCGTCTGGCGGTCGCTTGGAGTGTTTCCCGACCCGAAGTGATCTCGAAGCTCGGGCGTATCCGGAGTACGCAAAAGTGCACCGTCCACCGCGAATACCTGCAGATCATGCCAGGCATCGTCGTCATAGCGCTCCGCCCCCCATTGGGTCCCGGTCTTGCGGAATAACCACTCAACAGGATCGGCACCGAGTCGCTTGCGCGCCTCGGTTACACCACTGCGGGCCAATAAGTGGTCGGTGGCCAGGCCTTGAGCGCAGATGTTCAAACGTCTGGCCACCTCATGAACCGGCTCGTCACGAAACAACGCCATGCCGAGCACCAACCAGAGCACTTGGTCAGCGGGCAGGCGACGTCGGCGAATGGTCGCCTGACTGGAAAGATCCAGCGCAGACGCTACCCACTCGATGGGAATGTTTTGGGTGAAAGTACTCAGGTCACAAAAGTTGAAAAGGTCGCCGAGGTCGAGCAGATCTTGTTGAACAGACATAAAAAATCCGATGCCAGAAGTCTGGCATCGGATTTTCGGATAAGCCCGGCTTGGACTCAAATACTTAAGTGAACAGCATTACGGCTAAGCCGGGCTTTTTCATTGGAGTTTGAAGTGTTGGGGGCGGTCAGTGGCGCTCCGTCACGCGAGCCTGCTGCGCCACCCGATTCCTTCCCGACCACTTCGCCTGATAGAGCTGCTGATCGGCGCGTTTGATCAGCGCGGTCGTATTGCTGTCCGATGACTCGGCAAGCCCGATGCCGATACTGACCGTGACGTGCCCGACCGTGGCAAAAGTGGCCGTGGCAATCGCGGCGCGGATTTTCTCGGCAACGACCTCGGGACTCTCGGGCTCCTCGACTTCCGGCAACAGCACCGCAAACTCTTCACCACCGTAACGGGCGACGAAGTCGGTGGCGCGGGTGGTGTCCTGAATCAGCCGGGCGAGTTGGTGCAGCACTTCATCACCAATCGCGTGGCCGTGGGTGTCATTGATTTGCTTGAAGTGGTCGGCGTCAATGAACAGCAACGCGAAGGGTCGTCCGGTGCGTTGAAACAGCAGGTTGCACTCGTCCAGTTTCTCGTCGAATCGCCGCCGGTTGAACACGCCGGTCAGTGCATCGTGGGTGGCCAGTTTCAACAACTCGGCATTGGCCCGGGTGAGGGCGGCGGTGCGTTGTGCGACCGTGGCTTCCAGCGACGCATTGGCCTCCTGCAACTCGCGTTCCTTGCCGAGCAAGGACTGCGTCATGCCCTGAAGGGATTGGCCCAATTGGGCAATTTCTCGCACCGAATGATCGCGGGGGAAGATCACACCGGGTTGTTGTTTCTGTACCTGTTTGGCTGACTTTGCCAGCTGCTCGATCGGGCGACTGAGGTACAGCGCCAGGTAGTAGGCCACCAGGCCGAACACGATGGCGGCGATGACGCCCAGCACCAGCAACTTGTAAAACAGAATACGTGCAGGCTGAAGTGCGATGTCCAGGGGTTGCCGTACGGCGATGGACCACGCAAGGTCGGTACTCGATGGCGTCGGCACCGCGACAACGCTGGTCAGGTAACCGTTGCCCACTGACCAGCCAGAGGTGTCGGAATGGTTTTCCCGGGCCAGCGGCATGTTTGGCACGCGTTGCCCCATGAGCGATTCCGGGTAGAGCACTTTGCCGTCGCGGTCGACAATCAGCGCCTCCACTTCAGGCGTCATGTCTTTTCGCAGCACCGCCGCGTCAACAATCCGCGTCACCCAGCTCCAGTGGGCATGAGCGCCCAGCACGCCGACGACCTGGCCGTCGGCATTGCGTATCGGCGCGGCGAAATCGATGAAGCGCAAAGGTTCGCCACTGGCGGTTCCCGGCAACAGTTTGGCCAGCAAGACCGCTTCGTGCGGATCGCCGGTGTAGGCACCGCGCAAACCGGCTTGAAACCAGGGGCGCTCTTTCACCGATTGATTCACCAGCAGGCCATTCACGGCTTGCCGCACACGTCCGCTGTCGTCCGCCACGCCCATCCAGGCGTACTCGGCGCGGGACTGCGAACGCAGCTCCATCGACGACAAGATATCCGGATCGTCCAGGTCGCCATGCTTGAAAAGCGGCGCCCGACTGAGTAGGGACACTTCGAGCTGACGTTCATGCAACTGGGCGCCCAACAACTCGGCAGCAGACCTTGCCGTGCTCAACAACGCATTGCCGCTCGCTTGCTTCATCTGCTCGGTGGCGATGTGGCCCACGTAGAAACCCACGCTCACGAGCGTGAGCAGCGACAAACCGGCAAACCAGAGTGTCAGGTGGCTTCGCAGACTGGCTTTGATCATGGGGGCCCGGCTGAAGTTTTTGGAGTCGCGGCATGGTATGCGCAATGGTCGGGTGGGTGCCAGTGGCGGCGCTTTCATGGCCCGGGTGGATCGGGCGCTGGGGAGCCGCCCAGGTCGATGTCGCGAAACATTCGCTAGCGCGATGACGTGAAGCAGATGCAGCGTTACAAACCTGACTGGAAGGCGGTCAAACCGCGTTTTTGAATTCCGTCAGCAGCCGCTCAATCTGCGCCAACTCCCAGGTGCTGAGCAAACTGACCGGGTCGGTGCCGTAACGTTGCCAGCGGTCGAGTTCACCCTCGCGGCCGTCCGGGCTCTGGCAACGTTGGCAATGCAGCAGACGACTGCCGTCGAAACCGAGGCTCAGGCGCCAGCCTTCGATATCGACCTGCACGTGGCCGGGCTCGGATTGTTCGGCGAGGCGCAACAGAGGTCGAACTTCCAGCGCAGCGTCGCGCAACTGCTGGTATACCTCGCGGGCGGTCAGGGGTGGCACAGAGTTCTCCGGTGAAGTCGCGGGGGTGCACAGGATAGAGTCTGCGCTTGCCGCTGTCAGCGGAGAACTGGCACCTCAAACCTCTTCGACTGTCCGCGGGCGCCGGGCAGGCTGACCTTCCTCCTCTCGAAGCTCAAGGCTCATGTCGTTGCAGCTTTGCGACCAGTCTGTCAGCCACTGCGGCATCGGTGGCGATTGCTCCGCCAATCCCAGTTCCCGGGCGAACTCGCCGGGTGCAACCGTGCCTTTGCCTGCGCGGAACAGGCCGCGCATCACGACGACGCCGACCACGCGTCCTTTGCTCACGAAGCGATGTTCCATAAAGCTCCACTTGTCGTCCCAGCCAAGCATCCGGGTGTGAATCTCGAAGGCTTCGAACAGCCTCAACTCACGACGGAATTTTCCCCAGGTATCGCCAACGATCGGCACCGCCTTGTTGCGCAGCGCCACCCGGATTGCACCGCTGCGCAACACATAATCCATGCGTCCCAGGTCGGCCAGGGTGAAGTAACGGCCATTGGTCACGTGGCGGTTGAGGTCGAGGTCGAGCGGCCAGACGCGCAGGCGGATGACGGTGGTGTCCAGGGCATCGACTGGCTTGCGCCACGGACGACGAAACAGCATGAGGAACAGTCGGAACCAGAGATTCATAAGTACGCCGATGATTGAGTGACCGGTGCACTTTAGGCCGGAGGGATCAGGTAAGGTAGGTGCGCAAATGACTTTTTTCATGCGAAAAGCGCAATGGGTTCATGTATGCACGTCACTCTTTTACTGGCGGACCAATGTTCCGCTGCCAGCGCCACCATGGCTCTGGAAGTGCTCAGCGCCGCCAATCTGTTCGCAGACACGGCGGTTGCGCCTTTTGAAGTTGTCATTGCCTCCCTTGATGGCAATGATGTCGCCGCGTGGGGAGGGCAGACGCTGCGCGCGGACCTGTCCACCGACGAGGTCCCGCGAACCGATCTGGTGCTGATCCCCGGGTTCCTTTTCACCCTGAGGGACGCCTTGCCGGCATTTTCGGCGTATGGGCCATGGCTGCGTCAACAGCACGCGCAGGGTGCGGTGGTGGCTTCAATGTGTACGGCGGCGTTCATGCTGGCCGAAGCGGGCCTGCTGGATAGCGTTCGGGCAACCACGCACTGGGCCTTTGCAGACCTGTTTCGTCGTCGGTATGCCGAGGTCTGTCTGGAGGAAACGCAGATCCTCTGCGAGGACAACCGCGTGATCACCAGCGGCGGCGCGAGTGCCGCCATGGACCTTTTGCTGCACCTCGTGCGCCGGTTTGCCTCATTGGATCTGGCGCAGAAATGTGGCAAATACTTGCTCGTCGACACGGTGCGCAGCGAGCAATCGGTGTATGTCATGTGGTCGATGCCGAAGAGTCACGGGGATGGCGACATCCTGCGCTCGCAAAACTGGCTGGAGGCGCACTTCGATCAACCGCTGCTGATTGACGATGTCGCCCAGCGCTTCGGGTTCGGCGTGCGCAACTTCAAAAGGCGCTTCAAGGAGGCTACCGGGTACACGCCGATTACCTACCTGCAAACCCTGCGTCTGGAGAAGGCCAAGCAGTTGCTTGAGTCCACGCGAATGACACTGGACAGCATCACGTACGCCGTGGGCTACGAAGATGGCAATTCATTCCGTAGACTTTTCCGCCAGCGAGTGGGGTTGCTGCCGGCGGCTTACCGGAAGAAATTTCAACCGGGTGCGAGTTGATTTACAAGCGATTAGCCACAGATGAGTTGGAGCAGGACATGAAGAAAGCCGCAGCACTCACCCTGGCCTTGGTGCTCAATGCCGGGTTGTTCAGCGCGCAGGCACACGCGGGCGGCGATGCTGAAGCGGGCGCGACATTGTTCAAGCGGATTTGCGGCGGCTGCCATCAGGTCGGGGAGTCGGCGCGGGGTTCGTTTGGGCCGCAACTCAATGGCATTTTTGGACGCGCTTCGGGCAGCAGTACGGATTATCAATATTCAGACGCGATGAAATCAGCCGGCATCATCTGGACCCGCGAAACCTTGACCGCGTACCTTGAAGCGCCAAAGGAAGTGGTCCCTGGCACCCGCATGATTTTCTGGGGGCTCAGCGATCCGGAAAAGATCGAAAACCTGTTGGCGTACCTCCAGACCTTTCAGCCGCAATAGGCTTCCCGACATTCGCCAAGGATCAAAAGCGATGCAACGAACCACCTCGCGATTGCTTTTAAGGCCACCCCAACCCGAAGACCTGGCCGGCCTGTTCGCTATTTACGGCGACCCTGCCACGAACCAATACAACCCGGCCGGGCCTTTGACCCATATTGACCAGGCTGAAACGCTGCTGAGTGACTGGGTTCGCCATTGGGCCATTCACGGCTACGGGCTGTGGACCATCGCCCCCCGTGCTGATCCGGATGGCGTCATTGGTTTCGGCGGAATTGGTTTGCGCAAGTACGGCGATGTCGAGCGGCTGAACCTTGGTTATCGATTTGCCGTGTCCGCTTGGGGCCAGGGGTATGCGACTGAGTTGAGCAGGGTGTCGCTTGAATATGGATTCGACGAGCTGAAGGTGCCTGAGGTTTTTGCGCTGGTCAGACCCGCCCACACCGCCTCGATAGGCGTGCTGGAAAAAATCGGCATGCAACGTGTCGACGTGCTGGACGACGTACCGGGGCAGGCGCCGAGTTTTGTTTACAGGAGCGGTCGCAGCTGATTAGCGCGCGTTTCCGGGTGCGAGGTACTGGGCGTTCTCGAGCGTTGTTGACTTCGATGGGTCATGGGTAGACTCTTGTTTTTGATGGTCCCCGGAGCTGTAACTTGAGTTTTCTGTTACTGGAAACAATCCAGAATCATTGTTTCATCTGATAGTACTATATGGACTTGCGCTTACATGATGTAGGTGTAATAAATCAATAGAAGTGATGTTGTTTGCTTCTTGGAGGCAAGGATGCATGACCCAGTCATTTTTAACTATTCAACTTATCTGTCTGATTCGTCATCTATTCGAGAAATCTTCAATCGACCCTGTTCGCCAGAAGTGATGGTGACGCTCAACTGTATGCAAGTGGGGCTGTTGCAGTTTTTGTAACTGCGCACTTATGTGCTTGCTCAGATACACCGTTCACTCGCCGATATACCGCCCCCCATTAGTTTGCGTCGCATGCAACGGGCTACTCATCAGCGTCGAAGTATAAACAGGAGGAATCATGGCAAATCCCTACCGCGAACTTCTCACCACCCCGGGCGTCATGGCGTTGGTGATCGCGAGTTCCATTGCCCGTCTGCCGCAGGCAATGATCGGCATCGGCATAATTACCATGCTTGTGCAGCAGACGGGGCTTTATTGGCTGGCTGGTTCGGTCGCCGGTACCTTTAGTTTGGCGAATGCGCTGATTGGCCCGCAAGTTTCGAAACTGGTTGATCAGCGGGGGCAGAGTCGGGTTCTGCCTTTTGTGACGGCCTTCAGCATTGGCATGTTGCTGGCGTTGATACTGGCTGTTTACATGAGAGCGCCGGCCGTACTGCTTTTTATACTTGCGGCATTGGCGGGCACGATGCCAAGTATGTCCGCCATGATAAGAGCACGCTGGTCGCAGCTTTTCCGTGGCAAGCCGCAATTACACACAGCCTTCTCCCTGGATACGGTGCTAACTGAACTCGCCTTTATCATCGGCCCCCCACTTGCCATTGGTTTGAGCGTCAGCTTTTTCGCCGAAGCCGGGCCTCTTGTAGCCGTCTTGTTGCTGGTTGTCGGCGTGACGGCTTTTCTTATGCAGCGCCAGACAGAACCGAAGGTGGTCGTTGGCATTAAAAGGAGCGCAAGTTCGATCCTGCTTATCCCCGGTGTTCGTACCATCGTGCTGGCGCTCTTGGCGATGGGTGTGATTGGCGGATCGGTCGACGTGGCGGTTGTTGCCTTCGCCAACGCACAAGACTGGCCAGCGTCCGCCAGCTTCATCCTGGCAGCCTATGCGCTCGGCTCCATGATCGCGGGCCTGACGTTCGGCGCGCTAAGGGTTTCCTTGCCGATTGAAAAACAGTTCTTTATCGGCGTACTGATAACGGCAGTCACAGCCGTGTTGCCCATTTTCTCGACGGACGTCTACATCCTTTCGGGGATGCTGTTTGTGGCCGGTGTGTCATTCGCGCCAACGATGGTCATCGTCATGAACCTCGGTACGATCATTGTTCCACCGTCCCGGATCACCGAAGGACTTACGTGGATGTCGACAGGCATCAGCATTGGCGTAGCGCTCGGCGGCGTATTGGCGGGCCTGGTCATTGACGTCCATGGCGCGCAGGCAGGCTTCGGTGTGGCCATTGTCGCGGGGCTGGCCATGGTGGTGATCGTGCTTTTGGGGCTACCTAAACTTCGCGTCACGTCAGCGGTTTGCGCCGAGCCAGGTTTCCAGTAATCAGTGTTGATTGGGGACTGATTTATTAGTGTTGATTGGGGACTGATTTATTTGACGCACGAAAAAACCCGGCAGGTCAGGCCGGGCTTTTCATTGAGTATCGCGGCGAGACTATTCATTTATTCTGGGTGATCGGTTGGTAAGTCCGGGCGCACGATTATTATTCCTTTGGCGGATAACTATAATCCCAGCGAAAAAAACCGTGCTCTTTGAAATGAGAATCCCGAAGTGACTCCTGTTTGCTTTTAATGTAGTTTGGCGGTGGGCATGTCACGTTAGACATCCAGTAACCAGGGAGCCAGTTTTCCATGCCGGGAAGGTTGTTGATCTCTTCATGGTAGGGGTTTAGTTCGGGAAGGGAAAAATATACAAATTCACCAATCGATTCCTTCAGCCATTCCTCTGGACTTTGTTTCTGCGAAAGAGGCGTTACGTGTAAAGGAGATTTTGCCAGTTCTACAAAATCTCGGGTTGTGCTCATCGACCAACCGCAAAACTCTAGGTTCACCTCTGTGTCATACGCAATATCACTGAGTCGGCTAATTGTTTCTTCGGGTGGAGGTGTAAATCTTTCAGGAAAGTGCTCTGTGTTTTTTTCAATACAAAAAAGAATATACGCAGCCACTAATGATCCAAGTCCGTGGATAACTATAGCCGGATGTTCGCCAGCCCCACCTCCGATAACCAGATTGTCGGGGGCGCATGAGAAGTCATGTTTACCCCATCTTCCTGCTTTATTTAGTTCAAGAGGATGATAGATCGGCAAGCCGTTGATGTAGCCGACTAGCTCATGTTTGATCGTGTCAATATAGCTCATGCATTCTCCCTCCGGGCCGGTGGTCTTTTGCTTCTATTTGACAAACGTGAGGCACGCAAAACGCGTCTTGATACGCAGCTGTTGAATGGGTTCAACGCTCTCCTGAGCGCCGATTTTTTTGATTACCCCAATTCCGCAGTGATACTGATTGTTCGTGAAAATGGGCAGGATTCCCGGTTTGGATTCACTCCAGTAACCCGACTTCAACGTGTAAACGGCTCCCTCTTGAGGTGTGAAGGAAAATGGTATTTGGCACACAGTGCCCCCGACTACGTGCCGGTACGTCAACACCAGTTCTTTGCCCACGGCTACCGGCGCTTCAAAAAAATCGTTGGTGTAGGTCAATGGTGTGAAACCCGCGTAACAACCTGATTCGTTGAAGGTCATGGCGTCCAGGCTGGCGCCACGTTCATATTTAAGTCGAACCGTCGCGGAAGGTTCATCCGGCCGGGGAAAGAGATACTGCTTACCCTGGAAGAGTGACGTACAACCGCTGAGTGCCACCGCTCCAGCCAGTAGCGCATACCCGCCAAACTTGTCATTGCCGAACATCAACCACTCCCCGATACCTGCGGGCCTCTCTGAAATGTCAGGGCCCGGCCATTATTCAATGCTGGCCTTATGGTACTAGATCTTGTAAAGGCCCAGTCAGCTTCTAAAGAGAGGCACTAAAGAACGGCCGTGCTCAGGGCGGGAGGTGTACGACGAGGCGAAATAGTCCGGCTGGCCCCTCAGCTAGAATGATCCATTCATTCCCCTATGTTGGAGAACCAGAATGGTCAGCAAAAACACGATTTGTCTCTGGTACGACGGTGCCGCACTGGACGCCGCGACGTTCTACGCCAAGACGTTTCCTGATAGTGCGGTGGGAACCATCCTTCGCGCGCCTGGCGACTATCGCCGCGCGTCCTGACGGACGCCATCAACCATCCTGATCAAGCGGCGGCCAAGCGCGCGTTCGACGCCATGATGACGATGGGGGAAATCGACGTTGCGGCGATCGAAGCGGCGGTTAAGGGTTAACCCGGCTGACGTTACCGCGCCAATTGCTCCACCAACTCAGGCGTCAAATAGTGCGGTCCATCGAACAGGTAAAGCGGATAACCGTCATAGGCCGACAATTGCGTTTTCAACTCGGCGGCGGTTGCGGAGCGGAATCCACCACCGAAGTTGGGCCGGAAGGCCTCGACGATGATTCGCACACGGTCCTTGCCCAGGTGCTGGCGCAAAGCGTCGGCGTAGGTTTTGGCGACCGGTGCGGTGCGGGCGTAGACCCCGACGCCGTCCTGGAAGAACACGCCAATGTCATTCGGCAACCACTGTTTGAGCCATTCAGCGGTGGCTGCGGGGCCGATATTGGCGCCGTCATACACGCTGATCCATAACGGTCGCGGTAGCTTGGCCAGCAGGGCGGGCAGCTCCTTGGCGCGGGTCCAGCTGGGGTCGACTTCGGCGGGAAAATACCAGCCGGTGACGTGCAAGGGTGTCGGTAATTTGGCGATGCGCTCCGAGACAGCGGCCAGTTGCTCGATGTTGTCCCGTGAGCGGTTCTCACTGAAATAGCCGGCCAGTCCGAGGATGACGTCTTGCGCCCAGGGGGCCTTGGCGATGCGTGCCCAATCGGGGAGGACCGGTACGCTGGGCAGGCCGGTACCGGGAATGAATGCCTGATCGTCGACGACGGTCCATTGCACCAGCAGCTCACGAGCCCCGAGTTTTTCCCAATGGCCGTTGATGCCGACGGTCTTGTTATCCGGCTGCCAGACGATGCCGACGATGTCCGGGGCCGAGGCCTTTTTGTTGGTCACGTAGAGCGTGCCGGTCCCGGTGCCGAGGATGACGGCAAACAACAGACCCGCAACGGTCGCGCGACTGGCGGTGTAACCAAGAATGTTCACGGAAGTGCCTTGTTGATGCGCTGATGCCATTGGCTCAGCGAGGTGACGCCTTTGGCGTTCCAGTTGGCCGCCGCATCGGGGCCGAGGTGGAACTGGCCCTCATTGAATTGCCAGACGATCACTTGCGGCTTGTGTTGGGCAAAATCCGCCGACTCCAGGTATTGCAGCAGCGTAGCCCACGGGCCGACATCGCCAGGATTCCAGGTCAGTGCGACGGGACGGTCCAGGGCATTGGAAAGCTTTTGGGTAAAGCCCAGGTAAGGCTGGACAAAGCTGTTGCCGATCACCTGAACCGGTGCCGGTGCGTCATCGATCAGCAAGTCGTTTTCTGCCTGATGGCGAACCGTGTAGATGTCGCGACCAATCGCTTTGCGCTTGATCGCCGGCAGGAAATTGCTCGCCAGGTCACCGAATGCGCGTCGGTCGAACCACTGGCCCAGCACCGCGCCACCGCCGGGTTCGCCTTGCAGGCGATAACGCTCGGTAATCAGTTGCGCCGTGGCGTTGGCGGTGTTTTCCGCGCTCCAGGCTGTCCAGTGGTAGTCGGCGCGATAAAACGCCGTCTGTTTGCCATGTTCGGTGCGTTGCAGGACGGGCTTGATGTTCAGCGTGGTCAGGCCTGCGTGAGTCAGTTCGCTCTGCAAGTGCTCGTAGCGCTGTATCACGGCCGGGCTCAACGACTGATCGGCGGGGAGGCGCGCGGCATAAAACGGTGCTTTCATCGGCACCACCAACACGACCAGGCCGATGTGTTCCCGCGCAAGGTGCTGCTGGAGTTGTTTCACCAGCGCAATGTTGCGGGTCGCCGCTGGGTTATCGACCTTGTTCAGGCTTTCCCAAGCGGGGAACAGCCAGCCGCCTTCGCCGGTAATCACCGCCGAGGCCGCTAGAACGTGGGTGCCGGACAGGCTCAATAGCAAGCCGGCGATCAGGGCGGGAACCGGCAGGCGAGATTTCAATTGAAGCCTCATGGCGCGGTCTGGTCGACAAGGCCAATCAGGCGCGGAGCTTGCCCGGAGCCGACCAGGAACAGGCTATAACGATCGCCGGCCTTGAAGGGCGCCAGCTTGAACGGCAGGCTGGTGTTCTGCTCGCAACTGGCAACCAGCGTCGCCTGTACCGGGTTGATCGTGCGCTGGGCTTGTCCGTTGAACGGCACCTGATTGAATACCGGGGCACTGTTAGCCAGTTTGACTCCGGCCTTTTCGCAACCGTTGGCCAGGTTGTAGACGTTGAGTTCGGCACGCAGGTCTTTGCCGCGTAGCGGTGGGTCGATGACCAGGCGTGGCGCTCGTGCCGGGTCGCTGTCGAGAATCAGCGTGACCCACGCACTTTTCGGCGCACTCAGGCCTTTGATCTCGCGACCATTGACGGTCACTTGCAGCGGTTGTCGCGAGTCCACGACCTGGAAAGGACTGGCCACCGTGGCTTGTGCAGAAAGGGCGAAGCTCGCGCCTTGGCCCAGCTGGACGTGCATGGCGGTGTCGGAGGGGTTGACCACCCGCACCCAGGCCGAACCCTCGGGCAGTTTTGGCGCGTACAGTTGGGCAATTTCAGGGGCGGCGTTTGCCCACATCGGGATCAGCCCAAGTCCCGACCACAAACAGAATCGAATGTTCATGCGAGTCCTCAATAGGAATAAGTCAGGCGACCGAAGACACCTTGAGCGCGGTCATCGCCCAGCACCTTGACGCGGTACTGCAAGGAGAAGTCGACATAGGAGCGGGGCGCGTTGTACGCATCCTCGCGGAACCAGTAGCGGACGTTGTTGCCGACACCGATACCTCCCGCCTTGCCGGACGATGAGTCAGACTTGCCGTCGGAGTCGGTCCCGCTGTTCATCTTCGAGTCGTAATCGAACGCGGCCACCACATGGGGGAACGTCACCCAGCGCGAACCTGCGCCACCGATTGCGTAGCTGCGGCCGACCTGCCATTCGCTGTTGAAATAGTCGCGCGAGTCGTTGACGTAATGACCGGCTTCAGCGAACAACTGCGAGGTCCACCAGCTGGAGGCGTCGACCCGCAGATCGGTCCCGACGCTTGAGCCATAGCCCAGACGCAGCAGCCAGTCTCCGTCGACGTCCGACGATCCCAAAGGGAACGTGCGCTCGACGGCGGCCATCACGTTCAACGACGTGAAGGGTTTGACCCGTACACCCACGGCGCCTTGCAGCGCATCGAAACCGGTGTCCGAATCGCTGTTCTTGCTCCACAGCGTGTCGGTGACGCGGCCGTAGAGTTCGACAAAACGGGCGTTGCGATAACCCAAAGGGCGCCACGACAATTCGGTACTGTTTTGCAGGCTGTCATTGCTGCTATTGCCGCCGCTCGGGGCCGAACTCAGGCCGCTGCTGGTACTGTTGCCACGATAACTGGTGGTGTTGGTCAAGCCCCAGGTGCGCGACACATCGGCCACGGCGCGACGGGTGTCGAACTGCTGCTGCGGGGACAGGTCCAGTTCACCGGCATTGTTTGCGTCGATGACTCGCTTGAAGTAGGTGACGGCTTGCTCGTCGTCGTTGACCCGCATTGCGTTGTAGGCCGCATCCTGCGTGGCTGTCGGCGTGAGTCGGGTGTCGGCATCGGCCTTGCGGAACGATGCGTGGGCACCGTCATCGTCGCCGGCCTGGACCGACAAGTAAGCGATTTGCAGGTCGCTCATCGATTCCAGTTCGCCCGTGTCTCGCGCTTGTTGCAGTCGTTCGCGTGCGGTGCGGCGCTGGCCGATGGCGCTATACAAACTGGCCTCTTCGTAAGCGGGCAAGCTGCCCAGCGCCAGGGCTTTGGTAAAGTCCTGGCGAGCTCCGACATCGTCACCCGCTTGCTGGCGCAGACGACCACGCTGGGCCAGCAACCGCGCGTCATCGCCGCTGAGCTTGAGACCTTCGCTGGCCGCCGCGATGGCTTCGGGCGCACGTTTCTGGTCGCTCAGGGCGCTGACCAGCAGGCGCCGGTATGCCGGATTCTGCGGCGCACGGGTAATCGCTTCGTTCGCGAGGACGACCGCTGATGCGGGGTCATTGCCGGCCAGGGCCGCGTAGGCTTGGCCGGCTTTGTCGGTTCCGCCGTCGCGCTGGTTGCCCGGCCAGATATCGCAGACCAGGCCGAAGGCCGTTTCCTGACAGTTCAACGCCGGTGCCGGGAACTGGGCAACAGCGTTAAGGCCGTTGTTTTTCTGTCGCAGCGCCATTCTGGCGGCCGTGCGTCGGCGGGCCACTTCGCCGCCGTCATCTTCGGTCAGTCGCTGTAGATGATCGAGTGCCTGCTGAGGTTCGCCATGGGCCAGTGCGGCGTCGGCGGCGAAAAAGCGAATGTCGCGGGTTTCCGTTTCCAGAAGACCATCGATGGCCAGGGCGTGATTCAGGTCAGCCTCGGCCGCTGCTGTTTTGCCCTGACGATCCAGGGCGTAGCTGCGCAGAATCCACGGTGCGATTTCCCCATCGTCCTGAGCCAGTGCGCCGGACGCGGCCAGCTCGGCTCCTCGGTAATCCTTGGCCGCGAGCAGGGCGCTGATCAGCAGTTGCTGATTGGCACCGATCTCCGGTGCCCAGGCGACGGCTTTCCTGGCCTGGTCCACGGCGTAGGGCACGTTGCCTTGCTCCAGGGCGCGATACCCCTCAACCGCCAGCGGTGCGGCCAGTTGCCGACGAATCGCTTCGCGGCGCATCAGTAACGTATCGTCGTCCGGGAACACGGCCAGTGCCTGGGTGGTGGCCTGATCTGCTTCCTGCAAATGCTGTTGGCGCTGTAACGACTCGATCAGCAGCAATCGATAATCCATGCGTTTGGGTGCCTGAGCGATGGCTTTGCGTGACGCCTGTGCAGCAGCACCGAAGTCATCGCGATCATAAGCCTTGAACGCTTGGGCCGCGGCGCCGAAGCCTGGGGCCTGACGCGAAGGGGAGTAGCGCTTGGGATGATCACGCAGGTCCTTGTCGCGCTGAGCCAGCACGATCAACGTGTTCAAACGGGTGATATCGGCGCGCTGACGCAACGCTTCGCGGGCCTTGGCGATGGCCAGGTCGTAGTCTTTGCGCTCGTAGGCGCTGTACGCCTCGTTGGCGGTGACATAGGCCGGACCGGTCAACGGCAATGGCAGCGTTTCGGCGTGAGCCAGCGCAGGTAGCAGGCTCAGCCCCGTGGCCATGAGGGTCAGCAAGGGGCGATTCATGTCGCAAGCTCCGCAGGGTAGTGGCTGTGCTGACGTGCCACGGCCTTTTCGATGGTGGCGCGGGGCAGCACGCCGCTGTCCACCAGATAGTCGCCGATGCGTCCGTGACGCTGCGGGCGGTACTGCAACATGGTGCGGTTGAACACGTCGCGATCCAGCAGGCCCATTTCAATCAACAGATCACCCAGCAGTGGTGCGCGGGCGTCCGGCACGGCTTGGCCATCGCGCACGTTCAGTAGACGCAACTGCGCGACGATTTCGCTTTCCCGGGCAATCAGCTGCACCGGTTCGCTGCCCAGCACCTCGCTGACTTGTTGCAGGCCTTCGGCCGGCAACGGGCTGGCCACGGCCAGTTGTGCTCGTCCGTCGGCATTCAAGCCAACCGGCACCACGCGCCAGCGCAGAGCGAATTCATCGTCCAAAGTAAGGGTCGATTCCTGTGCCTTGTGGGCCACATCGAACACCCGCGGCAGGTCGTTCTGGAAAGCGATGGCTTCCGCCAGCGTCTCGTCGTCCAGCCAGCCGTTGCTGAGCAAAATCCGCCCCAACGGCATGTGCCGGGTTTTCTGTTCGATGAGGGCGCTCTGCAGGTCGGTTTCGTTGATCGCTTGCCAGGACAGCAACACGCTGCCCAGCTTGCGCGGTGCGGCAGCGACCAGGTCGGTGGAGGGGAAGTCGTGCATGGTCTTGTCCCACACCAGTTTGCGGTTCATCACCTTGCCGACCAGGAACATGCGCCAGGCCCGTGACGCGGCCATGAAGTTGACGAAGTTGCCCACGACCATGCGCGGGATGGACAGCAAACCATGCTGCCAGCCGTACAGCACGGTGGTGAAATAGCAGCGGTGCGCAATGCGCCAGGCCAGTGCAATACCGTTGGCCAGCAACAAGTATTTGATGAAGCCATTGGTCTCGAACGGCGTCGGGAAACTCACGTCCCACAGCCCGCTCTGGCGCAGGATGATCAGGCCCAGCAACTGCACCAGAATCACGTAGGCGATGATGCTGACGAACGCCGTCACCACGCCTTTGCGGTCACGAAACAGCAGATACCGGTTGGCCAGCGAACCGTTCCAGCCCATTTGTTCCCAGCCTTGCAGGCCGATGCCCAGTGTCCATCGGGCTTTCTGGCGAAACGCGGTGCGGAAGGTATCGGGAAAGAATTCGCGCACGCACAACGGCATCCGCAGGGTCGATTCGTAAGGCTTGCGAAACCATGATTTACGCAACACGCGAAACTGCACCGGGAAACGCACGAAGATCGCGTTCATGCCGACCTTGGCCAAACGCGCGCCGACGTCGTAGTCCTCAGTGAGGCTGTCCGTGTTGAACGGCTGGTTCTGGGTTTCCCCGGCCAGCACCCGCAAGGCGCGATGTGAGAAACAGGTGCCGACCCCGGCAGACGGCACTGTATCGGTCATGCTTTCACGCACCACCAGATCCTTGCCGTGCCATTCGGCAAATTCGTCCATGTAGGTGCCGGCCACCCATTCGTACCAGTTGCGCTCCAGCGAAACCACGGGCAACTGGATCATGTCCTTGCGCGGGAGCAAGTAGTTGAACAGACGCAATTCCATCGGGTGCAGCACGTCTTCGCTGTCGTGCAGCACGACGCCGGCGAAGGTCATGCCGTGGGTTTTCTCGTGCAGGAAGATCGCCTGGATCACCCAGTTCAGACAGTCGGCCTTGCAGGTCGGCCCGGCATGCGGGACTTCCACGCGATGCAGCTGCTTGTAGCGCCGACGCATGCGCTCCACTTCATCGATGGTGCGCTGGTCATTGATGTAGGTGCCGACGAAGACCACATAGTTCTGGTAGTCGAGGGTCGACACCATGTTCTCGATCATCGGCGCGATGACGTCATATTCCAGCCAGGCCGGGACCATGATCGCCAGCGGCTGTTCATCCCGGGCCATCAACTGCTCGACGGTCAGCGGCCGGTATTTTCGGTCCGTGGTGAACTTGCGAAACAGGCGGCGAGACCAGTACCACAGGTCAATGAACAGATCGTCCAGGCTGGAGATCAGGATCAGCACCGCGACCACGATGGTCGAGATTTCCAGGAAGCTGTAGTAGTGGGCCAGCCAATAGGGCCAATAGAGCGACGTCATCGAAAGGTTCCGTTACTGGCGATTGCGACGGGCGTTACGGCCAGCCAGCAACAGGATGAGAACCAACAGGATGCCACCCGGAATCAGCCACAACAGCGACGGTGTACGCCAGGCATCGAGGCCCTTGGGTTCTTCGTTGTCGATCAATTGGCTGCCGTTTGGATCTTGAGTGTCGAAGGTGGTCAGTGCACCGTTGTCACCGAGGATGGCCACGTCGCCGCGGCTCAGCAGAATCTGTTTGGCGAAGCGCGGTGCATCACTGCCCAGAGCGCGATAGACCAGACCGTGCTGGCCGCCGGAATCGACCACTTGCAACGAGGCCAGGTTGTTAAGGGGATGCACGTCCAGCAACACCTGATCCTTGTGATTGATGCGCAGGCGCCCCTGCTCATCGACCTGCACCGATTCCTTGCTGTCCTTGATCGGCAGCTCGAAGGCGAGGAAGGCCTTGTCCAGCGTGACCGAGGCTTTCGGGTCAGTGACGACCTTCAATTGCGCCCGCAGCGGCGAGACACCAGCGGCATCGGCGACCGAAATCACTTGCGGCAAGCTGCTCGCCGGATGATCGAGGTAGGCCTGCGGCACCAGGAGTTGCGTGTCCACGGCAAAGCGCGCCGCCATGCCGGAGAAGTCATCACCTAACGCGGTTTTATCCAGCACGATGTGGCTGGTCGGCAACACCGACACCGGGAAAGCTTGTGGTGTTTCCAGGCAGCGATCACTCACTGGCTGGCGCTGGAACGACACGCGCAGCACGTTCGTGGCACCCACGGCATAACGCGGGATGCGTGCTTCGATGCGTTGCTGTTCACCGTTGGCCACAAGTTGCTGCGCACCAATCAGATAGTCATTGAGAAACAGCGAGGCCACCGGCGCGGTGTCCGAGGCGCCGGGCGCGGCAGACACATCGACCACAGCCTTCACCGGCAAGCGACCGTCGTAAGCCACGCTGCCCAGAGGGAACGAGGTGCTCCAGTCGGATTTGGCCAGCACGTCGATGGCGCCGGGCTTGCCGCCCAGCCGCGACAAAGCCACACGGCCGTCTGTGCTCAAGGGCATCTGGGCTTCGCTGATCGTCAATTGGCGACTGCGTGCCAATTTGTTCCAGGCTGTACTGAACAAGGCCAGCGCCTTGCCGGTCGCTTGTGGTGCGATCATCAGCACCGGACGTGTGCCGAGCAGCGCCAGGCGCACGTTGTCAGTGCCGGCGGCGACCAGGCCTGCGTTGATATGGCGTTCACGCCATTGCGTGAAGGCGTTGGCTGCCGTGGCGTCGAGGCCCTGGATCTGGCTCTGCAGCGCGTCGAGGGATTCGTTGACGGCCTTGAGCAGTTGCGGGTCGTTGACCGCCAGGTCCGCCTGGACGTTAGGCGTCTGGCCCAACATCAGCAATGCGCCTATCTCCGCCGGGTTCGCCAGGGTGTGCGGACCTTTGCCGTTGAGGCTGGCGAACGCTGGAATACCTTGCAGTTCGGCCGGGATGCGCAGGCCACTCAGGTCGACGCTGTCTTGTACGGCAGGGAAGGGCAGGATCTGGCTGTGCTTGCCAATCCGCTCCAGCGCCACACCCAGACGCCACGCCGAATCGTAGCTTTCGGCAGATAAGGTGCCCGGTGCGACCATGATCCTCGGTTTGCCAGGCAATGCCGTCCACGCAGCCCCGACGTCCCGTAACTGGCTGGCGTCGTAGCTGTAAGTGAGGCGGGTGTCCGGCTCGATACGCAAGACGTTGCCGATGGCACGTTCGTCTTCGCACAACACACGGGACACGATCGACGACCAGGCAATGCCCAGGCGCACTGAGCCGCTGTCCCGCGCTTTCTTGTCCACGCCCAGCGTGGCACTGGCGTCACCCTGAGGTTCGCTGAGCCCTTGGGCACGCACCGGATAACCGTCCAGCGACAGCAGCAACGTATTGCGGCCACCTTCGCCGTTGAGGTAACTGGCGTCGAAATTCAATGTCGCATCCGTCAGCGGCACGCCTGCCGGCACCGGCAAATACAGTTCGCGGCGGGCATCGGTGGAGCCGAGGATGATCGGTGCGTCGATCCCCAGATCGCTCAAGCGCACCTCACGCTCTTGTCGGGTGTCGGCGTTGAGTCGGTTGATCGCCTGGGTGAGCGGGCTGTCCGCGGCCAAGGCGAAGGTCGGCATGAGCGCGAGCAGGCTCACGCCACAGGCAAGGGCGCTGAGCGCACCCGTTTGGATGGCAACGGAAGACTTCATTCAGGTAGATCTCGAGCTGATAAGGGGAGCAACGGTTTGGTTTATCGAGAGGTAAAAGCCGGGTAATTTTTCTCGGGCACAGGCTGTGCTGACGGGTAGTGCAGGAACTTGGGCAAGGACTGACCGGCGACGATGAAATCATCCACCGGGCGACCCATCAGGGCATCGACGATGCGCGCGCTGGCCTTGCCGTCGCCGTAAGGGTTGGCCGCCTGGGAGCAACGACGCCACAGCAGGTCGTCATCGAACAGCGCGTTGACGCCGGCGATGATCGAGCCTGGCGAGGTGCCGACCAGGCGCACAGTGCCCGCCGCGACAGCTTCCGGGCGCTCGGTCACATCACGCATGACCAGCACCGGTTTACCCAGGGACGGTGCTTCTTCCTGTACGCCACCGGAGTCGGTGAGGATCACGTGCGCCCGTTGCATCAGGCGCACGAAGGCCAGGTAATCCAGCGGCTGGATCAGGTGCACGTTGGGTAGGCCGCCCAGATGCTCGGTGACCGGGCCCATGACATTGGGGTTCAAGTGCACCGGATAGACGATCTGGATATCCGTACGCCGAGCCAGTTCGCTCAAGGCCTTGCAGATGTCCAGGAAGCCTTCGCCGAAATTTTCCCGACGATGCCCGGTCACCAAAAGGACCTTGCGGCCGGCCTGCAGGAACGAGAACTGGCGGTCCAGGCTTGCACGCAGGTCAGCGTCTTGCTCAATGCGCCGCGCGGTCATCTGCAACGCGTCGATCACCGTATTGCCGGTCACGAAGGTGCTGCCCTGCAAGCGTTCGTCGAGCAGGTTCTGGCGCGACTCGTGGGTTGGCGCGAACAGCATGTCCGCCCCCAGGTCGATGCAACGACGGTTCATTTCTTCCGGCCACGGGCTGTAGATATCACCGGTGCGCAGCCCGGCTTCCACATGGCCGACCGGGATGCGGCGATGGAACGCCGCCATCGCGGCGACCATGGCCGAAGTGGTGTCGCCGTGCACCAGCACCCGGTCCGGGCAGGTCACTTCCAGCACCGGGTCAATCGCCCCGTAAAGCGCCGCTGTCAGCGAGTTGAGCGTTTGGTGCGGCGTCATCACATCGAGGGTGTAATCGGCCTTGAGCTCGAACAGATCCAGCACCTGTTTCAGCATGCTTTGATGTTGGCCGGTGATGCATATCTGCGAGTGAATGCCAGGTTCCGCAGCGAGGGCTTTGACCAGAGGTGCCATCTTGATGGCTTCTGGACGGGTACCGAAGATCGACAGGATTTTAATCCTTGAATGATGACGAGCGATGATGTCTTCCTTGCGCAGTTTTAGTGCGCAGCACACTGCAGGCCCAAGTTTTATTGAGACTTGAGCAAGCGGGTGTTATTTGGATTTGATTAATGCCGGGGGATCAGCGTGGGTGCTGATGTTCACTTCGTGTGAGAGGGTGTATCGCCTGTAAACCCGGAAGCGGCCGGATTATTAGCATCGAAGAGAGATGTTTTAAAGCGTTATATTGGATTTTATATTTAATAAATAAGTTTGAAACTTTTGTAATTAGGGTCTGTCTTTTTATGGTTTTGTGTTTTTTGACAAGTTTTGTTTTGGTTGTTATTCGCATCTTAAGTGGTTGATTTTAATGGTGATTATTATTGTGTTTCCGTTCGTCGGTGCGCGTGAATTATTGTTTGGTTGGGACAGTCGCGATTGAGCATATTCACGGTGTTGTTTTTTGAAGTGCCAGTCACTTATATGGCGCCTGAATAATGTCACAATACACTGGATATTATTTTTGAACTAATAAAGTTTCTTGTAAAAGCGCTGTCGCGCAAGAGTAGCGGGCAGAGTGTTCTGTTGTGAAATGGGAACTTCGCCGACGTACTTGGCTGGCGAACTGTCGCGCACCCATTCATGTCGCAAGTGCGGACGTCGTCTGGCTTGATGCCTCCAGGTTATTCAGCAGCCATTCGACGAAGCTTCGCGCCAGCGGATTGTTCTCGCTGTCACGGTGGGTCAGCAACGCCCAGTTCGGGCCGCGAATGGTGTCTTCCACCAACGGTTGCAACTGTCCGCTGTCCCGCGCTGACCGACTCAGTAATTGGCTGACCAGCGCGATGCCGAGCCCCGCGCACGCCGCGTCCAGCAGCAGGCCAGGATCGGAGAAATTCAGCCCCTGATCCTTCTGGCCGACATCGATACCAGCCTCCACCGCCCAATGACTCCAATCCATTTCCCGCTCGCCGTGCAGGGTGGTGCGCTGCTCGACGGGCATCGCCAACAGGTCCGGGTGACAGGCCGGGTAGAGGCGGTCAGCGTGCAGCACCTTGAAGCTGCACTCGGCCTGGGAGCTGATGTCATCACGCACCGCGAGGTCGATGGTCTGGGTGGCCATGTCCGGGACTTCATCGGTGCTGAAAATCCACAGGTCGACCTCCGGATGCTGCCGACGAAAATCTCCCAGTCGTGGCAGCAGCCAGTGACGGGCGAACGTCGGCGTGGTGTTCAGCACGAGTTGGTTGGGTTTCTGGTATTGCCCGAGGCGACGAATGCCGACTGCCAGTTGCTGCAATAACGCCTGGGTGGTGCTGAGCAAATCATGCCCGGCATCGGTCAGGCTGACGCTGCGCCCACTGCGAAAGAACAACGGCTGCTCAAGGTAGGCCTCAAGCGTGCGGATCTGCTGGCTGATCGCCGACTGGGTCAGGTGCAACTCGTCGGCGGCCTTGTGAAAACTGCCAAGGCGGGCGGCGGCTTCAAAGCCGCGAAGGGTGCCGAGCGGAGGCCAGTGTTTGAGCATATCGATAAGTTCCTCTAATCACTTTTCTACAAAATCCATCGTTTGTTCGCCCTTTTTTACAGCCGTAGCATGCATGCCAAGACCGCCAAGGCAGTTTTCATTGAACACAATGGCTTAACTAAAGGGCTTTTTATCATGCAGCAGAGCGAACTTCAAAACAGTGGCTGGTGGATGCCGGCAGAGTGGGTCAAGCACGCCGCGACCTGGATGGTCTGGCCGCACAACCAGGCGCTCTGGGAGTCGGGGTGGGGCGTTACCTTGCCGCTGGTGCAAGAGGATTTCGCCCGGGTGGCCAACGCCATCGCCCGTTTCGAACCGGTAAAAATGGTGGTCGACCCGTCGGCTGTCGCGAGTGCCAAAGCGCTGTGTGGACCCAACATCGAACTGATCCCGTTAGCGGTCAACGACAGTTGGTGCCGTGATTCCGGCCCGAGCTTCGTCTGTCATCCGCAACACGGCCTGGGCGGGGTGAGCTGGCGCTTCAACGCCTGGGGTGGCAAGTCGCTGCATAACCTGGACGAAAGCCTGGCGCGTCGCGCACTCAATCGCCTCGGCGTGCCGTGTTTCGGCACCCCGCTGAGTAACGAAGGCGGCGCGATTCATGTCGACGGCGAGGGCACGCTGATCACCACCGAGTCGGTGTTGCTCAACCCCAATCGCAACCCGGGCATGACCAAGGCCGAGATCGAGGAGATTTTCACCCGTCTGCTCGGCGTGAAGAAAACCATCTGGCTGCCGGGTGATCCGGACTACGTGACCGGTGACATGACCGACGGGCATGTCGATGGCGTGTGTGCCTTCGCGCGTCCCGGTGTGTTGCTGGTGGACGCCACCCACGACAAGCACTCTGTGTACGCCGAAGTTGCACGGGAAAACCGTCGCGCGCTGGAACTGGCCACCGATGCCCAAGGGCGCAAGTTCGAGCTGATCGAGCTCTATGAAGCCACCGATGCCGTGGACACCGAAGCCGAAGTTTTCTGTGCCTCGTACACCAATTTCTACATCGCCAACAACGCGATCATCATGCCGGCCTATGGCATCGACGCCGACAACGCAGCGGCCGAAGTATTGGCTCAGGCATTCCCCGGGCGCGAAGTGGTGCCAGTGCGGATCAATCACCTGGCCCACGGTGGCGGCGGGGTGCATTGCATCACCCAGCAACAGCCGGCCTGGCCAGTGGAGGGTTGACCCCATGACCCTCTTGACGATTGCCACCACCCAAATGCCTTGCACCTGGGACCTGCCGAAGAACCTCGATCAGGCCGAGCAATTGGTCCGTGAAGCGGCGGCGAAGGGCGCCCAGGTCATCCTGTTGCAAGAGCTGTTCGCCACACCGTACTTCTGCATCGAACAAAGCCATAAACATTTGGCGTTGGCCGAAGAATATCGATACAGCGAGGTACTCAAACGCTTTGCTGCGTTGGCCAAGGAATTGGGCGTGGTGCTGCCGCTGAGCTGGTTCGAAAAGGCCGGCAATGCCTACTTCAACTCCTTGAGCGTGGCCGATGCCGACGGGCGCTTGCTGGGGGTGTATCGCAAGACCCACATTCCCAACGCCATCGGTTATCAGGAGAAGGAATACTTCAGCCCCGGCGACACCGGCTTCCGTGTCTGGGACACCGCGTTCGGGCGCATCGGCGTGGGAATCTGCTGGGATCAGTGGTTCCCCGAAACCGCCCGCTGCCTGGCATTGATGGGCGCCGAAGTCTTGCTGTTTCCCACCGCCATCGGCTCTGAACCGGGTTGCGCCGCGCTGGATTCCCGTGACCACTGGCAGATGACCATGCGCGGCCATGCCGCTGCCAACATCCTGCCGGTGGTGGCGTCCAATCGCGTCGGCCGAGAAGTGGCGACCACCGATCCGGACTTGCAGATGAGCTTTTACGGCTCGTCGTTTATCTGCAACCACAAGGGCAAGTTGCTCGCCGAGGCCGACCGTGACAGCACCGGCGTGCTGGTCCACAGCCTGGACCTGGCCGCCATGCGCGAAGAACGCCTGAGCTGGGGCATTTACCGCGACCGTCGCCCGGACATGTATGGGGCGTTGTTGAGTCAGGACGGTCGTCACCTTCATGCACGCTGGAACACTCAAGGAGTCTGACATGCGCATTCCCCACAAGCTGTTGCTCGGCGCCTTGGGATTGGCAATCGCCTCGTCGTCGCTGCATGCTGAAGAGAAAACCCTGAGGCTCTACAACTGGGCCGATTACTTCGCCGAAGACACGTTGACCAAATTCACCGCCGAAACCGGGATCAAGGTGATCTACGACGTCATGGATGGCAGCGAAACGCTGGAAGCCAAGATGCTGGCCGGCAACAGCGGTTATGACCTGATTTTCCCCGGCGACACCGTCGCCGAACGCTTGATGCGCGCCGGCAGCCTGCTGCCGCTGGACCGCTCAAAACTCACCGCTGTGGATGACATCGAACCCGGTTTGCAGAAGCTGCGCCGGCAGTATGAAACGTCGAGCAAGGCCACCGTCCCCTACACGTGGGGCACCATCGGCGTGACCTACAATGATGAGCAGATCAAACAGCGTTCGCCGGATGCCCCGGTCAACAGCCTCGACATGCTGTTCAAACCGGAACTGGCCGCAAAGTTTGCCGACTGCGGTATCTCGATGATCGATTCGCCGGACGAAGTGCTGGCGGTGGTGCTCAATTATCTGGGCCGCGAGCCACGCAGCGCCAAGCCTGAAGACCTGGCCGCGGCGAGTGAGTTGCTGATGAAACTGCGACCGTACATTCGCAAGTTCCAGTCGCAACCCGTGACCGACCTGGTGAACGGCAACCTGTGCCTGTCCCTCGGTTACAGCGGCGACATGACCCAGGCACAACGGACATCGGACAGTGCCGGCAAGCACACCCGGTTCGAGTACCGCGTTCCCCGCGAAGGCACCACGGTGTGGATGGACACCATGGCGATTCCAGTGGACGCCAAACACCCGGAGTACGCCTATGCGTTCATCAACTTTGTCATGCGCCCGCAGAACATGGCCGCCATCAGCAACTTCACCGGCTACCCGACCTCCAACGCCAAAGCCCGGCCGGACGTCGATGCGACAATGCGCAACAACCCGGACATCTACCTCGATGAAGCGACCTATGCGCGGCTGATTCCGGGCAAGGACATACCTCAGTCCGACATGCGCGCGCGTATGCGCACCTGGACAAAATTCAAGACGGCCACCGCAAAATGAGTGCTTCACACAAGGATCCACACATGCCGACGCGTCGGGATTTCATCAAACAGGTGTCGGTCATTGCCGGACTCGGCGCCGCCGCCTCCATCGGCTTCAGCCTTACGCCAGTGCACGCGGCGACCCAAGGTCGCTGGCGCATGCCGGATGAGGGCGACCAACACGAGCGAGCCTTCATCGCGTTCGGCGCACAGAAAGCCATCTGGGAGGATTTCACGCCCCATGTGCAAGCGGCTATCGGCCTGATCGCCAGCACCATCGCCCACTATGAGCCGGTCACCGTGTTCTGCCGCCAGCGTGAGCGCAGCCTGGCCGAACAACAGTGCGGCACCACCAACATCACCTACGTCACCACCGAACTCGACGACATCTGGATGCGCGATATCGGCGCCAACTTCGTCATCGACGGCGAAGGCGGACTCGGCGCGGTGGATTTCAACTTCAACGGCTGGGGCAACAAACAGCAGCACGACAAGGACGCGCAACTGGCCGCTTTGGTGGCCGACACTGCGGACGCCCGTTACCTGCGCAGCGAGTTGGTGGGCGAGGGCGGTGGTATCGAAGTGGATGGCCACGGCACGGGGATCATGACCGAAAGCAGCTGGATCAACCGCAACCGCAATCCCGACTGGACCAAAGCTGAGGTCGAGCAAGAACTGAAAGAGCGTTTGGGTTTACGCAAAATCATCTGGCTGCCGGGCATCAAAGGCAAGGACATCACCGATGCTCATGTCGATTTTTACGCGCGTTTCGTCAAGCCCGGCGTGGTGATCGCCAACCTCGACAACGACCCCGAGTCATACGATCGGAAAGTGACATTGGCGCATTTGGAGATCCTCAAGAACGCCACCGATGCCGACGGTCGAAAGCTGCAAGTGCATACGCTGTCGCCGCCACTCAATCCACGCAAGAGTCAGTTCAACCGCAACAACCCGGACTTTGCTGCGGGTTACATCAACTACTTCCTGGTGAATGGCGCGGTCATTGCGCCTGAGTTTGGTGATCGTTCGGCAGATGCGAAAGCATTTGATCTGTTGTCGCAGCTGTACCCGGACCGAGAGGTGGTGCAGCTGAATATCGACGCCATCGCGGCGGGTGGCGGGGGGATTCACTGTGTGACCAGTCATCAGCCGGTGGCTTGATCGGGAGTGAAGCGAAGGCGCAATGCCTTCGCTGTACTGGCACCGTAGGCAACGGCGCAAGGATTTGTAGCCTTTGGGAGGTAGCGCGGAGTGTCGTTAAACAGCCGTTAAACGTGTACGAACTCGCTTTCAACGTCTGGACGCTGACGACACCCGTAATTGATCTGAAAGTAACAGCACATGAGTACAATCGACTTGCCCCCGTATGCACCAATCTGACTATCGCTTAGCGTGTCGAAGAGGCAGCGTGTGGGTAAATACCCGCTCTTCAAATTCATGCTCGGTGTTCTCCAAACCTGTCGTGCACCCTTGGAAGAAACTCTGTATGAAAATGAATAAATTAGTGACCCATCTGGCCTTTTCCGCTGCGATGGCTGGCGCAACGTCAGCCATGGCCGACACAACCAAACCGACCATTGTGCTCGTTCACGGTGCTTTCGCCGGCTCCAGCAGTTGGAATGGCGTCATCAAGATTCTTGAGAAAGATGGCTACACCGTTATTGCTGCCGCCAACCCGTTGCGCAGTGTTAAAAGCGACGCCCAATCCATTACCAATCTGCTCCAGGGCATCAAAAGCCCGGTGGTGCTGGTAGGCCATTCCTATGGGGGCCCGGTCATCAGCGAAGCGGCCTATGGACAAGCCAATGTGAAAGCACTGGTGTATGTCTCCGCTTTTGCACCTGAAGCCGGTGAAAGCGCCGTCGCGCTCACCGGAAAATTCCCGGGGGCGACCCTTGGCCCAACGCTAGGCACTCCAGTAGCTCTGGAGGGTGGCGGTAAGGATCTCTACATCCAGCAGGATAAGTTTCCCGCTCAATTCGCAGCCGACGTCCCTGTTGCCGATGCCCGTTTGATGGCCGCTACTCAGCGCCCCGTCACTGAGGAAGCACTGAACGAAGCGGCAACGGACGCTGCATGGAAAACCATTCCTTCGTGGTGGATCTATGGCGACAAGGACAAGAACATTCCCCCACAAGCCATGAAGTTCATGGCTGAGCGGGCGAAGTCCAAACAGACGGTAGTGGTCAAAGGCGCGTCTCACGTAGTCATGGTTTCCAATCCAAAACCCGTCGCGCAAATCATCGAGGCCGCTGCAAAGGCTCTGTGAGAAACACCCAAGCCTTTCGCATCACCCGTTCAAGCATTAATTCACGCTCACTCGTTGAGCCAAGATCCTGAGTCTGACTCTCGTGCGATGCCGAGAGCAGGAGGTACTGTGTCCGATCAATACAACGCCCCATCGAGTTCTCGCAGGCAGGTGCTCAAAGTTGGCGCAACTGCGCTGGCTGCCGGTTCGATTTCGGGAATGGTGATGGGTAGCAACGTTGCCCAGGTAGCAACTTCGGCCCCGACTAAAGAAGGACATTACGAAATGACCAGCTTCACCACCAGCGACGGCACCGAAATCTTCTACAAAGACTGGGGCACCGGTCAGCCCATCGTTTTCCACCACGGCTGGCCTCTCAGTGCCGACGACTGGGACGCGCAAATGCTGTTCTTTGTTTCCAAGGGCTATCGAGTGATCGCTCATGATCGCCGAGGTCATGGTCGCTCAACGCAGACCTCAACCGGGAACGACATGGACACCTACGCTGCAGACGTTGCAGCTTTGGTCGCTCATCTCAAGTTAAAGAACGCCGTGCATATCGGCCACTCCACCGGCGGCGGTGAGGTGGCTCGCTATGTCGCTCAATATGGCGTCGGCCTTGTGGCCAAAGCGGTATTGATCGGCGCAGTTCCGCCGATCATGGTCAAGTCCGCCAGCAATCCTGGCGGTTTGCCGCTGGACGTGTTTGACGGCTTCCGCTCAGCGCTCGCTGCCAACCGCGCACAGTTCTATAAAGAAGTGCCTATTCCGTTCTACGGTTACAACCGTGAAGGCGCCGTAGTTTCTGAAGGCGTGAAGGAGAACTGGTGGCGCCAGGGCATGATGGGCGGCGCGAAAGCACACTACGACTGCATCAAGGCGTTCTCGGAAACCGACTTCACCGAAGACTTGAAAAAGATCACAGTGCCAGTGCTGATCCTGCACGGTGACGACGACCAGATTGTACCGATTGCCGACTCAGCCGAGCTGTCCATCAAACTGGTCAAGAACGGCACCCTTAAAGTCTACAAGGGCTATCCGCACGGCATGTGTACCACGCACCCAGAGGTTATCAACGCAGATCTGCTGGCGTTCATCAAAGGCTGATGCGTAGTGGGCCTTCCATAAAATATAGGGGAGGTCTAGCGGCACCTGCAACCGATGCACTTCACAACTGCATGAAAAACGGGAAGAAAAATGGGACAGATCTATTATCAAATTTCCGGATAGTAGATCTGTCCCTTTACTAATATGTCCCTTTACTAATATGTCCCTTTACTAATAGTAGGAGGAGACATGATCGGTGTCCGATGCGTTGGGCATTATCTATTGATAACCATCGAAGGCAACGCAGCCTGAAGAAGCTAGGGCGTAAAGCCCTAGCCGATAGCAGATGTCACTTTTTCTTTTTCGCCGGCTTTTCTGCCTTCTCTGATTTCTTAGCCTTTTCTGGCTTGCTATCAGCTTTTTTTGCAGATTTTTTTGGTTCAGCATCTTTTTTCTTGTCTTTCTTTTCGGAAGATTTCGAAAGAGCTGAGGCCGCAGCTGATTTCTTTGCCGGTGATGACTTCTTGTCTTTCAATTCCTTGCTGGCTTTCGAAGCTTCACCTTTGCTTTTCTTCTCGTCTTTAGCCACGTTGCCCACCTCTCGGAGTATGCCGATATTGGCAAATTGCCTGTGGGATTATCCACAAGCTGATCATTAGGCGAGCGTGTCTAAAAGCGGTTCAATTTTTTTGATGCGTCGATATAGACTTTGGGTGATGCACCGATAGGTACCGAGGGCTGGACATCTTGAACGGGTCATCAGCTACGCCTAGAGCGTAGGCATACCCATGGTGCATATTTTTACCCCAATGTCCGCTTCTGGCCGATTTCTGCCCCCCCCTCGCAACAGGCAGATATCGGCCAGAAGCAGACGCTCAAACAACAGCCGAAGTAGAATTTGCGTATTCTTCTCATCAGCAGTCGTCTGGGCGAGTGCGGCGAGGCTTGTTGCGACATCACTGAACTGTTGCCATCCAATTGTTCCGCACTGCCCAGGTTAGATATGCTAACAGTGACATTTGACGCCTGACGTTTGCCGGCCCCTATCACGACCTGGTCGCCGCCAATATCCTCCAAGACGCTTTAACAATTAATTCGAGCGTCAAAAAAGCAGAGCATACAACAAATGAAACTCAGCTCACTTGAGAATAAATCAAAAAGAATAGTTGTCACAGTGATAGTATTTTTGCTTTTTGGCGCATGGTTTTATTATGCTGGCTGGGCTTCTAAAATTTCAGCGCGAACCGTTTTAATGCCTGAAATTCCCGAATGGACAACCTACCTGATAATCGGTGCCATTACTGGACTTATCGCTGCAACTCGAACACTCTATAGGCGCCCTGGGGGCAAGACGGCAATACAAGCTTTAAACTCTTTTGCTGGTTGGTTTTGCTTAGGATTTGCTTTATCTGTCAATAGTTATGCCGCCGCTGCCTATCTTCTGCCTGGCGAGATTATTAGTTACAAGTCTTCATATGAAATAAGATACCCCGGGCCTTCCAGGGGGAAATTTGGTCATTGCGAGGCAGGTCTATGGATCGAAGATCCAAGCACACATCGCTGGATTGAGCTTTGCACGAACAACATGGACTTGGATAAAAATATAAAACAGGGGATGAAGCTCGTATGGGTGAGTGCCCGTACGAATAAAATAGGTAGCTACATTATGAACTATACGTTTATCTATAATTAAACCCAACAGAATAAATCTTGTTTTCGTGAACAATAGATTAAACGGCAGTTATTCTTTTGGCACCAAGAACAGCAAAGGCATGAAGGCCAATGCCGATAGCTCGCTGACGCTGTATATCCAGCACGATTCACCGGGCAAGTACAAGGAAGCCAACTGGCTGCCAGCGCCAAAAAGCGAGTTTGAGACGACCATCCGCACCTATTGACCCAAGCCAGAAGTGCTCAGTGGTGAGTGGACGGGCCGGGAGCGGGTTTGGGAGAATGGTTGCTTTCGGCCAATTTCCATCCATGCTGAGCGGCTGCTTTGGGTCGTTTTCTGCCCTTCGCGACGGGCAGAAATCGGCCCTTTTCGGACGTTCTGTGGATCATCGGATAGATGCGTACGTGAGCTGCTGTCTGGTATTCCGATTCACTAGTCGCCCAGCCTATAAGCCTCGGCGAGGCCATGAGTACAGCGCGCGCTTCTGTTGACCATTGCGATGATCGTTTCCTGGAGTTCGTCCTGCGCCTGCTCGGGTGTGATTTCTCCGGTTGCGGCGGCATGGGACAGGGCCTCGGCTGCACCGAGCATCGCTCGAAGACCCGCGGGCGCGATAGCACCCTCTTTGGTGAACGGGGAGAGGGCAACCCGACACTTGTTCATGAAGACCGCTTCGTACTCGCGCTTGATCTTTTCGAGCTCCGGTGAGCTGGCCAAAGCCGCGATCACGCCGGGTATCTCGTTGCCTTGGAGAAGCACGCAGTCAACGTAAGACGATGCGATGACCGTAGCCGTGCTCAGCAAGGTTGGTTCGCTCTTCTGAAGCGCAGCGTCCATGAGTGCTGTTTGGCGTGCATCGAATTCCTGATAGAGCGCCGCCAGCAGCCCAGGCCGCGTGCTGAAATGGTCGTAAACCACGGGCTTTGTAACGCCCGCCTGCTCGGCGAGCCGTCCAAGCGTCAAGGCCTCCGTGCCTTCCTCCCGGACCAGCCGCCAAGCGACGTCCAGCAGCTGGCGTTGTCTCTCCTCCCTAGACATGCGACGACGCGGCTGCGGGGTGGAGTCCTGCTCTCTTGTCTCGATGCTTGACATAACAATATACCAAAAGTAACTTAACGAGCGTAACTTACCAAAAGTATATATGGTTCGCCTTTCGCCCTCAATCAGTTGCAGGAGTTTTCGACATGCACGCACTCATCGTTGTTGCTCATCACGATCCCCAGTCCCTCACCCATAGCCTCGCTGCGCAAGTTGCTGAGGGCTTATCCCTGGCCGATCCCGGAGACTCTTTTGAAATTGCGGACCTCACGGCGCAAGCATTCGATCCGAGGTTCACCGCGGCTGATCTCGCTGTCCATCACAGGGAGACGCCGCCCCCCGCCGATGTTGCCGCCGAGCAGGCGAGGATTGATCGCACCGATGCCCTTGTGCTGATCTACCCCGTCTACTGGTGGTCTATGCCGGCGCTTCTGAAGGGATGGATCGATCGCGTGTTCGCCAATGGATGGGCGTTCGACTTCAGTTCGGATGCCAAGCTGGTTAAAAAGCTTCGCCACCTACAGGTTCATCTTGTGGGTGTCGGCGGAGCCGACGGGGGAACCTATGAGCGGCACGGCTATGCCGATGCCATGAAGACGCAGATTGACCATGGAATTTTCGATTATTGTGGCGCATGCGTCGTGACGTCTGAACTCCTGCTCGAATCGGAAACGCGTGATCCGACTGCTCATTTGGACGCAGCGCAAGCCCTCGGTCGCAATCTCTTTACTGCATCCCAGCGATTCAGCAGTAAGGGTAAAAATTTATTTTCTAAAGCCTGAATGACCTTTTCTGGCCGATTTCAGTCTTTCGTGAGAGGCAGCAATGGGTCGATTTCTTCCTGTCAAGAAGGGCTGCAATCAACCCGAAGCGGACACAGGCTGCCTGGTTTTGGGATGAGTTGTTGCGAGCCGCCCGCTTGCGCTTTGGTGTTTGCGATCACTCACTATAGGGGGGGCGTGCGAAACAAGCCGAAACTGTCTGGGTTCAATGTCTATATTCAACGTAAGGGCCCAAGTAGAAACCCTGCGTATCCCAGTTGATTCGGTAAATTACTTCTTTTCCTGGCTTGATGTTGGCCGCGACAGTTTTGATCGCGACACCCACACATAACCCAGACTCGGCGAGCCCGGTGCCAAGATTCACTTCACCGCCAGGCAAAACGAAAGATGTCTTCTGGCCGGGACCTATCTGCGCGCTGACCATCTATGTAAAACACGACGTCACATCCCGAACCGACAAGCCCGTCATCACGGAGCATGGTCAGGCGTCCCGGATCTTTCGAACCCTGGCTTTTGAACGCCTACATCTGATTGGCCGGCACTGGCCGCGCTTCAGCACCCTGCATAGGTGATGTTGCGCACCCGCCCAAGGCCAGGAAGAGCGCCTCCGCCGCGATAATACTTCGCATAGTCTTCACTCCTGAAAAAGAGCGAATGTATCAGAGCGTCTTACTGCTTTACTTCATAAAGCCATTCGCCAAAAACCCCAGCGGGTAAACTGTTCGGCTCAAAAAAGTACCTCTAGTCTACGTTCGGTTTGTCTATATTAAGTAAGCTCAAATCGCTCCAGCGCATAATCTTTACCTGCCAAGGTCAGTTCAAAAGTGGTGGCGCCAAACGTACCCCGCGTCACTTTTTGCTCCACAAGACGTTTAGCTTGAAGTTGCTTTAGGCCGGTTTCAACTTCTAATGTACTGAGTGAGACAAGTTTGCAAACCGAGTTTAAGTTTGCAATTTTCCTGAAGTTTGCATGATAGGCTAACGCTTCCATTAGTAGCGTTTGGTTATCTGTCAGCCGTGGAAACTGAGGGTTGTTCATTTTGTAAACTTTTCGTTCGATCTCATGGAGCTCGCCGTAAACTCCATCCGTGTAGCGGGCGTAGTAAATCGCTACAGACAGAGTACAGATTAAAATCGCGATAACCACCAGCAGCGACCAATTCGGTATGGGTGTTTCCAGCAAAAGCCAATCCAGAAAACGTAGCAGCCAGCTCGTGGTATCTGCTAGCAATGTCAGCTCGAAGTGAGTGTCGAGCAGCTTCATGGCAGCCCAAGCGACAAGGAAAATACCAGCCCAGTAGGCCAGAGCCTTGAATGTGAACGGGGAATGCTTGCCTTGTGCTGCCATGCTATTCGTCCCCAGTGCAGAAACAGATGTTCTCAGCATAGCAGTGGAAAAGTGGCGCTCTGGCCGTTTGGGATACCAGTGCTCAAACTCCCGTGCCAGATGGAGCGCAAGCACGTCATCAATGACTTCCCCGTTCCACAAACGTAGTCTTGCCGATTCGCGTATCAAGATAAAACAAAAAATCAGGAGTCATTGATGCAACCGATCCGTCTCGGTCTGGTGGGCTACGGCAAGATTGCCCAGGATCAACACGTCCCCGCTATCAACGCCAACCCCGCGTTCCAGTTGGTGTCTGTCGCCACGCAAGGGCAACCCTGCGCCGGGGTAGAGAACTTTCGGTCCCTGAGCGAGCTGCTCGAAAACGGCCCGCACGTGGATGCGATTGCGTTTTGCACACCGCCGCAAGGACGCTTCGCGCTGGTGCAACAAGCGCTGGCCGCCGGCAAACACGTGTTGGTAGAAAAGCCGCCGTGCGCCACGTTGGGTGAAGCGATGGCATTGGTGAGTCAGGCACAGGAGCAAGGTGTCAGCGGTCTGTTCGCCTGGCATTCACGCTACGCGCCCGGCATCCAAGCCGCCCGTGACTGGCTGGCCTCCCGCACCCTGCAAAGCGTACAGATCGACTGGAAGGAAGACGTGCGCAAGTGGCACCCCGGCCAGGCATGGATCTGGCAACCAGGTGGTCTGGGCGTCTTCGATCCCGGCATCAATGCGTTGTCGATTGCCACCCATCTGCTGGCGCTGCCGCTGTTTGTCGAGTCTGCCGAACTGCGAGTCCCTAATAACTGCCAGTCGCCTATTGCCGCTTCCATCAAAATGTCTGACGCGCGTCACCTCGATGTCCGCGCGGAGTTCGACTTCGACCACGGTCATGACGAGCTCTGGAGCATCGAGATTCGTTGTACCGAAGGCGTCCTGCGACTGGACAACGGTGGTGCACTGCTGAGTATCGACGGCGTGCGCCAGGCCGTATCGGAGGAGGGCGAGTACGCGGCGGTGTATCGACATTTTCAACAGCTGATTGGCGACAAAGCCAGTGACCTGGACCTTCAGCCGCTGCGACTGGTTGCCGACAGTTTTTTTGTCGGCAGTCGCGTGTCGGTTGAGCCGTTCTACGATTAGTGGTCGATCGGGTAGATCAGCTCTCAGGGGAAATGATTGAGTCGTCACTGGATTCAGCAGCCAGTTTTAATCGGTCCGCTTTACTGATGTATTTGGACTTGCTTGCCGGTGCCAATTTGGCACTGGCCTTTTTGGCGTGAGCCTTTAACAACTGCTTTATTTTTTTCTGACGATTCATGTTTTTCGCTCAGCTGGAAAATTCTTGAATGATGCTTGCCTGATCGCCACTCGGCGACTGTTCGTACAAAACCTGGACCCGTTTCAAGCCAGCAACTCGGTGATCCACCGGGCCTGCCGGGCGACGTCCTGCAGCTTCTCCTCGGGTACGGCCTGCCGTGCCCGGGCGAAGTGGGTCAGGGTCTGCTGCTTGTGACGCAGTATGCGCTGCCACTTGACCAGGAACGCCGGAGTGCGCGCCTGCATCTGCAGCGGGCCGAAGTACAGCTCCTCGGCGGTGTACATCACCGGTCCGACGCGCTCGGCGACGATGATTTCGTAGTCGAAGCGGTTTTCCCGCAGCAGTTCCTCGCAGAGGATGCGGTAGTCATTTTCCATCAGCCATTGGCGCAGCGGCTGCTCGCCGCCGTTGGGCTGCAGGATCAGGCGCTCCCGGCCGCTCAGGTGAGTTTTGCCGCTGTCGAGGATGTCGCGGATGGTCTCGCCGCCCATGCCGCAGATGCTGATCGCCGTGATTCCGTCTCCCGGCTCGATCGCCGCCAGGCCGTTGGCCAGGCGCACGGTGATTTGCTGCTCCAGGCCGCTCTCGCGCACGGTGCGTTCGGCCGAGTGGAACGGCGTCAATGCCACTTCGCCGGCCACCGCCGACGCGATGGCGCCACGGCGCATCAATGCCACGGGAAGGTAGCCGTGATCCGAGCCTATGTCGGCCAGGCGCGCACCTGCTGGCACATGCGCCGACACGCGCTCCAGGCGCATGGACAATGTCTGTTCGTTCAACTGCAGTTCCTTTTCACCACGAATGTCCCGAACCTTGGGCGGATCGGGGCGCCATTCTGTCGAGCAATGCCGTGCATTTCAAATTCCTGCGACCACGGCCCTGGCTCGACACGTATCTGATGCTCGAAACGTCAATGAAACCGAGCTCTTTTTGCCTCAGTCCGGGACGTTTGAAACGTACGACTAGCGTAGTGAATTGATTACATTGCGTATCAACTGAAATGCGCATCCGCGGCTAATACGCCGCATTTTCATTGGGCGAAATCGGGAGAGTATATTTCTCAGGTTTATGGAACTGGTCCACTGGGTCTTGAGTACATTGACAGTCGTGACGATCCTCGTCATTTGTCAAAGTAATCCCTGCGGTATTCACCCCTTGGCTCGGTGACGCAAGCGCGAGTACGAAATCAGCATGCTGGTCAGTTCCTGTGTGACTTGGGTGAAGGGTGACACTCGGCGGCTGATCAAGCACACCTCACCTGATTCCAGCGGCTCCCGAATCGAAATGCTGATAAGCGACGAGCAAAACAGCTTCATGCCGGGAAGCATGCTGGGTTCTATGGTCAGGTAATCCGTCTCGCAAATGATGTGCAGGATTTCCAGCAGTGATTCGGTGGTGATCACGATCTTCGGAGGAGGTAAGCCTTGGGTCCTGAACAGCTCGATCAGGTGCTTCTCCGCGCTACCGATAACGCCAGCCGGCCGGACGCTGATCCACTGACAATCGACCAGGTCTCGCACTGATCGAGCCTCCGCCATGGGATGTCCCTTGCGCGCAATGACACTGGCTGTCGAGCTGTAAAGCCGCTCAATCTGCAGGTCGATATCGCAGACATCGGGGCTCAGTGGACACATCACAAAGTCGAGCCGGCCAGCGCGAATCATCTCGATCAGCATCTTCGACTTTCCACCGGCGACGTGCAGCTGCACTTTTGGAAATCGGCGGGTAAAACTGATGAAGACCGGCATCAAGCACGCCGCCAATGGTTCCGCGGTGACACCCAATGCGATCTGACCTTCGGACGCTCCATTCCATTGTCGTACGTCTTGTACAGCGCGATCACAATCCAGAATGATCGAGCGTGCCCGGGTCAGGAATACCTTGCCGGCCAGGGTCAGACTGATGCCTTGATTGGAGCGCACCAACAAGGTGACCCCCAGCTCTCTTTCCAGACTTTGAACCGACTCGGTCAATGTGCTTTGGGCCGCGTCCAGTTCCCGTGCCGCCGAACGAAAGCTGCCTCTGTCGACCACAGAGCAGAAGGCTCGAAGCTGGATTAGCTTCATGAAGTAGTGATCCAGTTGTTGCCGTTGTGGCCATGGGAAGCGTGATCGGCAGTCATATGCAGTGTGTGGCTGCTTCCGGTATTCATGGCTGAGTCTCCAAACGGCAATGGCTTATAATCGCGATCGATTAGATCGCGTGCGATGTATAAATATTCCCCCAAAGACCCAATGAAGTCAAAGCTGACGTTGCGCCTTGGCGACGAGCGGTGGTGGACGGAAAAGCCGAAGGTGATCGGTTTTTCCGTTCTTCTCCATGCCTTGGTCGTGCCTATAAAATCAATGCCGTCAGATAGTTACGTATCTTTTGTGCTGTCTGAAATCTTATAAAAATTTCAAGGAATCACTGATGAGCAACATCGAAAAAGTCCTGGTGACCGGCAAGACTCACACCACCCTGAGCAGCGCCGGCAACACCCCGCGCGGGCACAACGGCAACCTCGACATCGAACTTTCAACGCCCGGGAGCGCCAAAACCGCCCACTTGTTCGCCGCCACCCAACCGCACCCGACGGCCGAGCAGTTGTTCGCCGGGGCATGGTCGGCCTGCTACATCGCAGCCGTTGGCCTTGCGGCCAAAGAATTGAAGGTGACGCTTCCAGCCGACGTGTCCGTCGATATCGAGATCGATTTGGGTCAAACCGGGAACGCTTATCTTCTGCAGGCCCGGTTCGATGTTCGGCTGCCGGGTCTGCCCCATGAGGTCGCTTGCGCTGTCGCCCATGCTGCGGATCAGATGTGCCCCTACTCGAAGGCGACACGCGGCAACATCGACGTTGCGTTTAATGTCCAGACGTCGTGATCAAACAACTTTCTCTAACCAGACGTAAGTTGTGCGGCGCTGCGGCAGTGACCTGTGCGGCTGCCCCGTTAGGGTTACTCGGTTTATCAATAAAGACTGAAGCTATGACTAATAATCCAACAAAAACAAAGAGTGTTTCAGCTGAAATACGCCCCTTTCATTTCAGTGCCCAAGAGGCAGAACTTTCAGAGTTGCGCAGACGTATCGAAGCAACGAGATGGCCGGACAAGGAAACAGTCAATGACTCCTCGCAAGGTGTGCAACTGGCGACGATCCAGAAACTGGCCAAACACTGGGCGACCCAATATGACTGGCGAATAATCGAATCCAAAATAAACGCAGTTCCAAACTTCATCACCCATATCGATGGTCTGGACATCCATTTCATCCATGTCCGCTCAAAACACGAGAACGCGTTGCCGCTACTGATGGCGCACGGCTGGCCTGGCTCGATCATCGAGTTGATGAAAGTTATCGGGCCACTTACTGACCCTACGGCACACGGCGGCAATGCCTCCGATGCGTTCAGCCTGGTGATTCCATCGATGCCGGGTTACGGCTTTTCGGAGAAACCGACCGTGGCCGGCTGGAATCCCGAGCGTATCGCCGATGCCTACATCGAACTGATGAAGCGTCTCGGATACACCCGGTACGGGGCGCAAGGTGGCGATTGGGGTTCTATCGTTGTCGATCTGATGGCTGTAAAGGCGCCACCCGGCTTGATCGGTATTCATTCGAACATGCCTGGCGTCATTCCGCCTGAACTTGATGCGGCGTTGTTCCGCGGCGACCCGGTGCCCAGTGGTCTTTCCGCGGAAGAGCAGCAAGCGGCTGACCAACTCGCCAACACCTACAAGCACATCGGCTACGCGATCATGATGGGCGACCGGCCTCAGTCTCTGACAGGTCTCAATGATTCACCCGTTGGCTTGGCAGCCTTCATGCTTGATCACGATCCAAAAAGTTACGAGATGATCGCGCGTTCCATTGACGGACAACCGGAAGGCCTCACACCCGATGACGTCCTCGACAACATCACGCTGTTCTGGCTGACCAAAACAGCCGTTTCCTCGGGGCGGCTTTACTGGGAGAACAAGTCGACATTCTTCGTCGTCAAGGGCGTCAACATCCCGGTCGCGGTTAGCGTGTTCCCTGATGAACTGTATGCGGCGCCAAAAAGTTGGTCGGAGCAGGCCTATCCCAAACTTGTGCATTACAACAGGCTTCCCAAAGGCGGGCACTTTGCTGCGTGGGAGCAGCCGGCGCTTTTCTCGCAGGAAGTCCGCGCCGGATTCAAGTCGCTGCGGTAAGTGACAAGCCCACAAGCATCGAAGACCTGATGTTGCAGTGATCAGGAAGGCTCGGTTCGGATCGTTGATCGTCACGCGTGAAAGCGATCCGAATCGCACATCCCTACGGCTCGGGTGCGACGCCAGGCTCTGGCTACTTCGCTGCGCCTCCTTGCTTGATATCGCCGCAAAAAATATCGACGTTGCCACTCTCCGGGGCCGTTCGCACGAGGATGTAATAGTCACCGGCAAGCAGATCTTGCAGTGCGATCGGTGCGCTTCTTGAGAACGACCAGCCGCGTACGGCTTCGCGCGTGGTGTTGACCTTGTCATTCATTGCAAAGGCGACTGGCCCGGGTTGCTGGCAGCTGCCTTTATGGATGAAAGAGTAGAGACGCAAGGGCAGAGTCGCTCCGCTTGGAGCACCACTGATGAAGAAGCTGAGTCCGGTTTGTTTGTCCCAGCTTGTCAGCGTGACATTGCCGATCTGCCCGGTGTTCTGCCGGGTGGCAACCAACGTGACAGATACGCCATGGTCTGATGAAGTGGTGCAGCCAAAGAGGCTGGCGGCGATCATTAGGGCTGCAAGTGAGTATCTGAAGTTCATTGCCAACTCCTGCGTAAGAACTGCAAGCAGACCAGACGATGCGGTGAGGCTCAGGTGTCTGGTTTTCCATATCAACGCCAGTCCGTTATTTACTCGCATCCAGCACAACGCGGTAACGCGCCTTGCCGCTACGCAGGTGATCGATGGCGTCGTTGACCCGGCTCATGGGAAAGAGCTCGACCTGCGGCAGGATCTGATGACGTGCGCAGAATTCCAGCATGGTTGCCGTATTACTCGGTGAACCGACCGGCGAGGCGGACAAGGTTTTTTGTTGGGGAATCAGGTTGAACACATGCACGGGAATGGCGTCGGGCACGATGCCGACAAAGTGCAGGCGACCCTTGCCGCGCAGGGTGGCAAGCATGGCCGTCCAGTCGAGGTTGGCGTTGGCGGTCACCAGCAGGAAATCCAGGGTGCCGGCAATGGCGTTCAGCGCGTCGCTGTCGGTCGAGGCGATGACGTTGTGCGCGCCCAGGCGTCGGGCTTCGTCGGTCTTGTCCAACGACGAGGTAAACGCCGTGACCTCGCAGCCCCAGGCATTCAGGAAGCGCAGTGCCAGATGACCGAGGCCGCCGATGCCCACCACACCGACCCGGTCAGTGGGTTTGATGCCGAATTCCACCAGCGGATTAAACACCGTCGAGCCGGCGCAGAACAGCGGCCCGGCCTTCGATGGGTCGAGTTCGCCCGGTATCGCCAGCGCCCAGGCCCAGTGTGAACGCAGGCGATCAGCAAAGCCTCCATTGCTCCCGATAATGGTCGGTTTGGCGGTGCCGCACAGATGGTGATCGCCGCCAATGCACGATGAACAATGCATGCAACTGCCCTTGTACCAACCAATGCCCACCCGTTGTCCCACTTCAAGCCCGCGTACCTGCGCGCCCACTCGCACAATGCTGCCGACCACCTCGTGACCAGGCATGAACGGGTAGTGGCTGACGCCCCATTCGTTATCGATCATCGACAGGTCGGAGTGGCAGACGCCGCAATATTCCACGGTGACTTCCACCTCCTCATCCCCCAATGGACCGGGTTTGTAGCTGTAACGCTCCAATGGCGCGCCGGCCGCCGTTGCGGCCCAGCCGGAGAAGGACGTGACTTCGGTGCTATCGCTCATGGGATACCTCCAGATCAGGAGACACAGGTGTTTGGCTGCTTGGGTGTCGCAGCGGAGCAAGAAGAGTGTAGCGGGTTGCTTGCTGGCGTTACGGTGGCCGATGACCGGGTGCGGCCCAGGCGAATTCAAAGTACATCGCGGACCTGCACAGAGGTTGTTCGGGGAGCCGGATTATCTGCTGCACGTCGTTACCCAGGACCTTCCGGCGTTCCAGAGGCTTTACGATGACAGCCTTTCGACGTTACCCAATGTGCAACGGCTTACTTCCACACTCGTCATGAAGCGGGTCATTCAGGACAGGCCGCTTCCGCTGTGATGGTGAGGGCGAGGTGCTCGGGTTTCCTGTCGGCCCCGGCAGCACCTCGCCCAGAACGATGCGGTGTAATCAGGCCTTGCTGGCCGCCAGATACGGGCCAAGGCGTTGTCCCATTTGCTCGCCCAAGGCTTGCAAGGCACTGAATGGGCGGACCATCACCTCGAACTCGACGATTTTTCCTTGTTCATTGAACCGGATCATGTCGATGCCCTTCAGCTCTTTACCGCTGACTTTGGCACTGAACTCCAGGACTACGCTCAAGCCGTCGGCGGTCGACAGTTCGCGGTGGTAGGTAAAATCCTCAAACACCTTGATGACCGTGTTGAGAATCATCGAGACCACGGGTGCTCCCGGGTAAGGCTTGTGAGCCATGGGCGAGCGAAACAGCGCCTGTGGGTCCAACAACTCGGGCAGGGCGCTCAAGTTGCCCTTGAGGATCATGTCGTGCCATTGGTTCAAGGACTTTGCGGCGTTGGGATGCAGTTTCAGTTCAGACATTTTCAACTCCTGTATTTTTGTTGTTCTGTAAAACGCTTCAGTGTTGCGCATGCGGCGTTGTCCTGCCGCAAGTCTTCAATAGTGCCGCCAAGATCGAACGGCGGCTATATGGATGAACTAAAAAGTAGCTCACGAAAAAGCCCGGCTGATTAGGCCTAATGCTGTTCACTTAAGCGGAGCAGCCTTACGGTCCACTGGAAACCGGGTTTTTGAAATTTTCACTGTCCTTGGCCTCGAAGGCCTTGGGCGGTGATCCAGAAACAATCCCCCTATCCCTGCTCTCAACTCAGCCAAGCGTCTTCCTGTGGCTGAAATCGGATTAGCCGCCGCCATCACGATCAGTTGCACGGCGATGTACTGACAAACGGGTTTGAAACGGATGTCCGAGGGAGCCCGGCCAAACGTCACCGCCGCCTGACTGGCCTCTCGACGAATCACGTTGTAAGCCAGCAAAAGCCCCCACACTTCCTGATAGACCAGCTCGACTTTTTTACTGCGCAAGGTCATCGCGTTCTGTTGCATCGAACTCTTGATGTCTCTGAAGCCCAACTCGATTTCCCAACGCTCCTGGTAAAGTTTGGCAACGGCTTGAGTGTTGTAGATCTTGGCCGGCAACGACGTCATGACGGTCTTCACCTTGCCTTTAATTTCATAACTGACTTCGCGTACTTCCCAGTGCGTTGGAAGATCCGGGTTTCGCTTTCTGGCCTGCGGCGAGACTTTCATACGCACTAAACGGTCGTACTGGCTGTAACGGGCCACTTCCTCGCAGATCAGTCCTTTTTTTGCCGGGATCAACCAATGACGGTTGATGCCTGCTCCGCTCAGGCTCGACAGCAGCTCGGCACCCCAGAAACCTTTGTCGAACAGCGTCACCGAGTGGTCGGGGATCTGCTGCAAAAATTCGTCGGCCAAGCGCATTTCACTGCGTCGATAAGGGCTCAATTGAGCATCCATGATCACGTGCGAACGCACATTCATCAGGGCCACCAGGCGCAGCATCGGAAACGGCGTCTGGCGGTCGCTTGGAGTGTTTCCCGACCCGAAGTGATCTCGAAGCTCGGGCGTATCCGGAGTACGCAAAAGTGCACCGTCCACCGCGAATACCTGCAGATCATGCCAGGCATCGTCGTCATAGCGCTCCGCCCCCCATTGGGTCCCGGTCTTGCGGAATAACCACTCAACAGGATCGGCACCGAGTCGCTTGCGCGCCTCGGTTACACCACTGCGGGCCAATAAGTGGTCGGTGGCCAGGCCTTGAGCGCAGATGTTCAAACGTCTGGCCACCTCATGAACCGGCTCGTCACGAAACAACGCCATGCCGAGCACCAACCAGAGCACTTGGTCAGCGGGCAGGCGACGTCGGCGAATGGTCGCCTGACTGGAAAGATCCAGCGCAGACGCTACCCACTCGATGGGAATGTTTTGGGTGAAAGTACTCAGGTCACAGAAGTTGAAAAGGTCGCCGAGGTCGAGCAGATCTTGTTGAACAGACATAAAAAATCCGATGCCAGAAGTCTGGCATCGGATTTTCGGATAAGCCCGGCTTGGACTCAAATACTTAAGTGAACAGCATTAGGCTGATTAGGCCGGGCTTTTTGTTGGGTACCGCTGTAAAGCCATTCATTCAGGCAACGCGGTTTTCGATCAGGCGATCCGAGCCACCTTCGGCAACGCGGTTTTCGATCAGACGATCCGAGCCACCTTCAGCGACGCGGTTTTCGATCAGGCGATCAGAACCACCTTCAGCGACGCGGTTTTCGATCAAGCGGTCGGAGCCACCTTCAGCGACGCGGTTTTCGATCAAGCGGTCGGAGCCACCTTCAGCGACGCGGTTTTCGATCAAACGGTCGGAGCCACCTTCAGCGACGCGGTTTTCGATCAGACGATCAGAACCACCTTCGGCAACGCGGTTTTCGATCAGACGGTCGGAACCACCTTCAGCGACGCGGTTTTCGATCAGACGATCCGAACCACCCTCAGCAACAACCGGGTGAGCAGAGGTAGCGGCGAAAGCGTTAACTGCAAAAACCGAGAAAGCAATGCTGAGAAGGATTTGGCGTTTCATGAGGGTGTGCTCCGGGGTGTAGTTGTTTGGTATGGACGCGATGTTACGCCCCGGAGTTTTTAAGAGAACTTCATTGAGTTAATGGTGACTATTGACGCAGTCAATGGCTGCACCGAACGGACATCGCCCTGTCACTGATCCGCGACACACAACTCCCCGGTAGCGCGTATCAACGCCTGACCATGCAGTTGGTCCTTGATCAGGCCGGCTCGTGCCTCGCCCAGCCATGTCGGGCAGTTCGGGTCTTTGCGGTAGGGCGCGAAGTCGGCGTATTGCTGCAACAGACGGTTTTGCAGCTCATCCAGCTGTGGGCGGATCTGCTTGGCAAGGTCCGGCCGCGGGGTGTCAGGCGCCTTGCCGGCCGCCCGCCAATTAGCGACCAGCCCGTACTGCACGAGCTTGTTGGCTTCGATCTGTGCGGCGATCAGCTCGGCGACCTGTTCCGGGTCCAGCTTTCGTTTAACGGCCATTTTCCTGGCATTGGCGATGACTTGCGCTTCGCGGGCGCTGTCCTGGATCGGCTTGCCACTGTCCCACTTGGTCAGCGCCACGAGATCACCAATGTTCAGGCGCTCGTTCATTGTCACCAGCAGCGGTTGCAAACTGTCGGGCACCGGGGCGGGCGTGTTCGCCTGTGCGCCGCCAGCGAGTAAACCGACCAGGGCGCAGGTCAGCAGCTGCGGGATATGTGGGAAGCAGGGCATAAACAAAACCTCATCAGACTCAGGACTTACAAATTCAGGAGTTGGGTATTACAGGTGGACGCCAAGCATACAACGCTTGGAGCGCCCACTGAGTTAGACTGAAATGCAGAACAAATATACTGATTTCAGTCAGCACTGTGCAGATTCATGGACAGTAAGGCTGCATGTTCATCATGAGGCGGGTAGATCACAGTGAACCAACTTTTAGCAATGCGTGCATTTGTACGTGTTGTCGAAACAGGCTCTTTCAGCCGCGCTGCAGACCAGTTGGCGCTTCCACGGTCGACGGTCAGCAAGTTGATAACCGACCTCGAAAAGCATCTTGGCATCAAGCTGATGCATCGAACCACCCGTGCGGTCGCCGCTACTTCGGATGGGCTGGAATACTACAGTCATGCGATGCGTCTGATTGCCGAACTGGACGCAGTGGACACCGCCGCACGGGGTAAAAAGCTTAAGCCAAGCGGACACTTGAGGATCGATGCGCCAGCCTCATTTGCCAATTGCCTGCTGATACCCGCATTGCCTGATTTTCATCGCGAGTATCCCGATATCACCATTGCTTTAGGTATCAGCGACCGGCCAGTAAATATCGTCGGCGAGGGCGTGGATTGCGTCATTCGTGCCGGAGAACTGGAGGACATGACGATGATCGGGCGCAAGATCGTCGACCTTCAATACGTCACCTGCGCGACTCCCGCTTACCTCGAACGCATGGGTACGCCTGCTTCCCCGATCGATCTCCAGACTAACCATGTCCAGGCAGGCTACTTCTTTGCCGCGACGGGTAAACCGGAACCCTTGATTTTCAACAACGGCACTCATCGATACGAAATCGGTGGCTGCGAATTTTCGACCAATGACGGTAACGGCCTTAAAGAAATGATGCTCGCGGGACTGGGCATCGGGCAGCACTTCACGCGCGTTGTTCAGCCGTATCTGGACGCCGGCGAGTTAGTTGCCGTTTTGGAAGACTGGTCTCGGCCCGCCCTGCAGTTTCATGTCCTCTATCCACCCAATCGACATCAAAATGCCCGGTTAAAGGTTTTCATCGATTGGGTGATTCAGACATTCCGGGAAGAGCCGTCCATCCATTGAGACTCAAGGAACAATGGCGGTCACGCGGATTTCAATGCGCATCGTTGGGAGACCAAGCGCAGCGACCCCGAGCTGTGTCCAGATGGGGGCATGGTTGGGCATGTAATGGCGGTACAGCCTGGCCATCGTCTCGTTGACTATCGGGGGGAATCCTCCGACATGGTAAGAATTGACGTGGACCACATGCTCCCAAGTGGCACCCGCCGTCGCCAAGGTTCTTTCCAAATTGCGAAATGCCAGAGCAATCTCGTCCTCGATAGATTCGGGAATCTGCAGATCGTCATCCCAACCGCCCTGGCCTGATGTCTCCACTCGATCACCAATTTTTAAAGCTTGCGAGTAATGCAAAGCGTTGAGCAGGGTTTCGCCATAACCGGGCGTAACAAAAAACTCGGGCTTGTTCATTGTGTTCCTCTGTTCAGTTCGATGGTCGATAGAGGCTTCTATCTGTGGTTGATGCTAATAGACTGAATAGAGGATCAATAGCCGTTAAAGCTGTCATGACTATCCATGTGTGTGGATAGCGGGTTTGCGGTTGTGCACGAAAAAGCCCGGCTGATTAGGCCGGGCTTTTCGTTGAGTATTGCGGTGAAGCCATTCATTTATGCAGCGCGGCTTTCGAGCAGACGGTCGGAACCACCTTCAGCGACGCGATTCTCGATCAGACGATCCGAACCACCTTCAGCCACACGACTTTCAATCAGACGATCCGAGCCGCCTTCAGCGACAACCGGGTGAGCAGAGGAAGCGGCGAAAGCGTTAACTGCGAAAACCGAGAAAGCGATGCTGAGAAGGATTTGGCGTTTCATGAGGGTGTGCTCCGGGGTGTAGTTGTTTGGTATGGAGCCGATCTTACGCCGCGGATATTTTATGAGAACTTCATTGAGTTGATGGTGACTATCGATGTCGACAATGGATGGCCGAAGCTCAATTCCATCGGGTGATGGCCTCTGGCTACGCGTTGCTTGATTGGATCCACAGTGGCACCCTCAGCGCCCGCTGTACCAAGGAGCCAGGTGATCAAGGAATGAGTGGATACGTCCCCAATCCCCCGAAAAACTACCGATACGACGAAGCCAAACCCGTCGATATCCATGCCCGACGCTGGGCGGAATACGAGAAATACGGCAAGGCACCGGCGCCGGCGAAAGAAAAAGTCAGGGTCGCGCTGCGCATTGGGGTGTTCTTTGACGGGACGCTGAACAATGCCGGCAACTCGGCTTCGGGGCTGCTTTGCGGCGCGCATCATCCAATCCAGCCAGCGGATGTTGATGCGAGTTGTAAGCCTTATATGGCAGATCCTGAAGGGAGTTATGGGAATGATGTCAGTAATGTCTCCAAGCTGTTTGATCTCTACCCTGAATCGAAAGATGTCATAGGTGAGGGTTCAGTCAAACTGGCGGTGCGCAGCCTCTATGTTGAAGGGATAGGCACCAATTCCGGAGCCGAAGACAGCCTTCTTAACGCGGCCAGTGGACGGGGCGCAACCGGTGTAGCGAGTAAGGTGCAGCAAGCGTTTGCCGATCTGAAAAACCTGGTCAAACGGGTAGTTGAAAGTAACCCCGACAGTGAAATCACTTCGCTCACCTTTGACACATTCGGATTCAGTCGCGGAGCTGCTGCAGCAAGGCATTTTGCAAATGAAGTCGTTCGTTGTAAGCAGGGGCCATTGGGAGATGTGTTGCGAAGCAATCCTAAGGGATTCAGCGCCAGTTTTGGGAGCCAATACAACAGTGAAATCATCATGGGTTTTGTTGGACTGTTTGATACTGTTCCCTCAGTTGCTGGTTTCACAAACATGGGCGATATCAAAAGCCCGGTTGCTCCCGGCATTAACCTTTACCTGGATCGCAAATATTTCACCGATGTCGTTCAATTGACGGCTCGTGACGAAAAACGTGCGAATTTTGCTTTGAGCAGCGTCGTTCCGGCGCATCCGGAAATTCCCCTGCCGGGTGTGCATTCTGACATTGGTGGTGGTTATCGTGAGGAGGTTGAGGAATGCGTATTGGTGAGCCCAATGCAGGCTCTCACAATAGATAAAGGTGAAGACATTCGTACCACCTCCATTTATCGAGATGCTCTTCAAGAAAAAGCCAAGTGGATCGCCAAAGGCTGGCCAGACACAATGCTGGAGATTGTCACTCCCACACCATCTGAGTTACCGGTGGCGGAGCAAGATCGAATGGCTGTCAAAAAACTCAGAGCTTATGCAGGCTTGCAACTGAAGAGATCGGTGAGTGGAAAGCTGTCGGTAGTATCTCTGCGCTTGATGCACAAGCTGGCGAAAGAGAAGGGTGTTCAGTTTGATGATATTCCGGAAACTCCTGCTTACACGGTCCCATCAGAGCTTCAACCTTTTTGTGACAACGTCCTCGCAGGCCAGTACAAACCATCGCCAGAAGAGGAGAAATTGCTGAGGCTGAAGTACATCCACATGTCTGCTAACTGGAACAACCCCATTGGTGGTAGCCGCGAACGCGGCCCGAATATCCGCTATACCAATGCTCCAACGGATGACGGCGTTCGCGTGCGCCACCCTCATATTGCTGACCCAAGTTGGAGATTATTTTGATGCGATCAATCGTAATCTTATTGGGAGCATTGCTGGCAATAGGCTGTCAGGCAAATGAGCCACTATCGGGTTCGGACGATCCGAAGAACCCATGGTGGAGTCTCAGTTTCAACGAACCGTTCTATATGAAGGTTTGGGTGGAAGACAGCGCTGTTGAAGACATTAACGGGAAGTTGTTCAACCGCACTGGTGGAGGCCGGGCGTCTGGTGGAGAGCCCGAGAACGGGACCGAAGCGGCGCGTGGATGGGGCGAGCACATCGGCGGGAGTATTCGCGGAGTTGTTGGGGCGGATTTGCCTAAACGCATATACGTACGTTGGCAGTCGATCGTCGAACCGCAAACCTATCATGCGTGGGTCGATATTCCCGAAGAAGCGCGTCAGATCATGCACGCATCTGTGAACAAGCGTTGCCCGACAAGACCACTGGAGACTGCCAATTACAGGGCCGCGGTTTATGTAGGTTTGGCGCCTGGCGGAATTGTTCAAGTGTGGGTAGAGGACCAATGTTTGAAAACAATCAAGGTCGCCCGTGCTCAAGCTGAGATTGAGCCGTTAGGGCCGAGTCAGGGCAAGACCCAAGGGAAATATGCGTACCCAGTCAGCGAGAAATCCAAGCGCTACATCGAGAAATACGGCATCCCTTACGGCAGTTGGTAAAACCCGACACACCAACAAATAACGGGCACCTCACTGGAGCCCGTTTTCATTTACTCCACAGTCCCAGATGACCGTGCGGGGCAAACCTGTCGTCGGCTGCACCGCTCAGCCAGGACCGCAGGGGTATGCTTTAACTCCTCAGCTATCAACGGTCTCCAGGAAATCAGCCCGCTTCATCCATCCCCGTCCGTAAGCATTTCCTGCGAGGTTTCATGCTCTGATCGAGAGGATAAATCGATGCACGACTATTACGATTTAGGCACCTACAGCCGCCCGGTAACGACCCATTCGTCCCAGGCTCAACTTTGGTTCGATCGAGGTCTGATCTGGTGCTACGGCTACAATCACGACGAATCCATTCGCTGTTTCCACAAGGCAATCGAACATGACAGCGGTTGCGCGATGGCTCACTGGGGCATTGCCTACGCCTCGGGCCCCAACTACAACAAGCGTTGGGATGCGTTCATAGAGCAAGAGTTGAAAGAAGCCGTGGCCCGCGCCCGGCTTGCGACGCACACCGCGCTGGCACATATCGACGGCGCAAGACCGGTGGAGCAGGCGCTGATCCGGGCGCTGGATAAACGCTATCAGGCTGATGAAGCGGCCAGCCTTGAGCAACTCTTCGCCTGGAACGACGCCTACGCGGCGGCCATGCGCGACGTCTACAAATCCTTCCCTGATGATCTGGACGTCGTTGCGCTGTTTGCCGAAGCGCTGATCGACCGCACGCCCTGGCAATTATGGGACCTGAAAACCGGTGCGCCGGCACCGGGCGCCGACACACTGGAAGCGGTGGCCGTGCTGGAGAAGGCGCTGCGGCGGATGGAGCAGCACGGCGATGCGCCGCACCCGGGTGTGCTGCACATGTACGTCCACACCCTTGAAATGTCGCCTTACCCGGAACGGGCGTTGCGCGCCGGCGACGTCCTGCGTGATCTGGTGCCGGACGCCGGGCATCTGCGCCATATGCCGTCGCACATCGATGTGCTCTGCGGCGATTACCGTGGGGCCATGATCACCAACAGCCGGGCGATCCAGGCCGACAGCAAATACCTGCAGCAGGAAGGACCCATCAATTTCTACACCCTGTATCGAAGCCACAACTACCACTTCAAACTCTATTCGGCGATGTTCCTCGGGCAGTACCAGCCGGCCCTGGAGGCCGCCGATCAACTGATCGCGACCATCAAGGAAGAGCTGCTGCGCGTGGAGCAGCCGCCCATGGCCGACTGGCTGGAAGGCTTCGTGTCGATGAAGGTCCACGTGCAGATCCGCTTCGGCAAATGGCAGGACATACTCGCCACGCCGCTGCCCAATGACCAGGCACTTTACTGCGTGACCACCGCGATGCTGCATTACGCCAGAGGCGTGGCGCACGCGGCTTGCGGGCATGTCGCCGCCGCAGAAACCGAACAGCAACTCTTCATCAATGCCCTGAGCCGAGTGCCGCCAACACGTTATATTTTCAACAACACCTGCCTCGACATATTGGCGGTCGCCGATGCCATGCTGCGCGGGGAAATCGAGTACCGCAAAGGCAACCACGACCGCGCGTTTGCGCACTTGCGCGAGGCGTTGGCATTGGACGACAACCTGCCTTATGACGAGCCATGGGGCTGGATGCAACCGGTCCGGCATGCATTGGGCGCGCTGCTTCTGGAACAGGCCAGGGTAGAAGAAGCCTTGCACGCCTATCGGGCCGATCTCGGAATGGATAACACACTCAGCCGCGCGTCCTGGCATCTGGACAATGTGTGGAGCCTTCACGGTTATGTGGAATGCCTGAAACGCCTGGGGCGGGACGCTGAAGCCGCGGCTACCAAGACTCGACTCGACCTGGCAATGGCCCGGGCTGATGTGGAAATCACGGCATCGTGTTTTTGCCGGGTTGGGGAGCGGTGCTGTACGTGATGCGCCGCATGGAGAATGAGCCCAATAGAACCGCAAACCGTGGGTGATATGCTGCAGCGTATCTACATCTCGCCAAGAGATCACCCATGGATCGCCTGTCTACCCTGTTGTCGCAGTTCGGCGTGCGCGCCAATCTTTTCTACAACGGCAAGCTTTGCGGCATGGCGGCATACGATGGCGCTGACCAGCGCGGTCATATTCATCTGCTTCAGGCCGGTGCCGTCACGTTGCTGGGGCTCGATCGCAAGGACTTGTTGCTGACCCGGCCCAGTCTGATTTTTCTGCCACGCCCACGCCGGCATCAACTGTTTGCCGGTGAACCCGAAGGGGCGCAACTCCTGTGCGCGTCAATGGAGTTTGAGGGCGGTATCGATAACCCGTTGTCGGCTTCGTTACCCGATTTGCTGGTGCTGCCCCTGGATGAATTGCCGCTGCTGGCCGATACGTTGAGATGGATGTTCGTTGAGGCAGCGGGCGAACACTGTGGCAGGGAAGCCGCGCTGGATCGCTTGTTCGAACTGCTGATCATCCTGTTGATTCGACATCTGCTCGACCACCACCAGTTGCGTACCGGAATGATGGCCGGGCTGGCCGACTCGCGACTGGCGCGCTCTCTGGTACAGATACACAACGCACCTCATCGTCCCTGGTCGATTGCGGGGCTTGCGAGCGAGTCGAACATGTCGCGCGCAGCCTATGCCGTGCATTTTCGGACCGTTATCGGACAGACACCGGCAGATTATCTGTTGAGTTGGCGTATCAGTCTGGCGCAGAAGCGTCTGCGTGAAGGGCGACCGATCACGCTGATTGCCGCCGAGGTCGGTTATGAAAGTCCTTCGGCGCTTGCTCGTGCGTTTCGTCGCAAGACGGGCTGCAGCCCCCGGGATTGGATGAAGGATTCGGCAGGAGAGGGTGAAGGGGAAATGGCCTGAAACCATCGAGCTGTTTCAGGCCATTCCAGGAGGACACATCATCGGTTTAGCGGGATTCCAGCGCAGTCAGAGAATGGCCGGCGACGAAGATGGAAACGGCCAGCAACCCGATGTCTTTCAAGAGAAACTGTCCTGGCGCAACCGAAATGGCGGGGAAACCGAGGCCGGGTTCAATCACGCCGGGTGTCGAAAACATAAAGCTCAAGGTCGTGAAAAACAATCCGGCGGACAACGCCCCGCCGATCAATGACAGCTTCGGCGACAGCAGGCGGCCTGCAATAAGAACACCGATCGAGACCTCCAGGACACCAAGCAAACTGGAGAACGTATCGACACTGAAAATGTTGTAAACCCAACCCAGGAAAGGGCTGTTGCTCACCAGCGGAACCAGGCCCTCGGCTTCATAGTGCGTAAATTTCATGCCGCCAAACCAGAAGTAAATGATGGCAAGAGCGACATAAGCACCATAGGTGCCGATCGCTGTGGTTCTAACCCCGAGCGAAACTTTCTGCGAGATGCCATTCGTTTTGTCGTTCTCAATGTTCAAGGTAGTCATGATTCAGGCTTCCAATAGTGTGGGGATTCAGACCCAGCGCGCTTTACGTTGGGATTGGACACAGTGTTGCCTTTGATCCCACGCTCGTGGCTTCTGAACGTATTGAGAACTGTGCAGATCGTCTTGACTCACTGCTGGCCTTGTAAGTGGAGGGCGACTGAATGGAATTGCAAGCAAAGGTGCACTACCGTGTAGTTGTAAGCCCTCGTGCCGCAGTCCTATTCTGGTTGAGAGGTGGGTTTCATGAACAACATCATCTACATCGTCGGGTTAGTAGTGGTCGTCGTGGTTGTCCTGTCGTTCCTCGGGTTTGCGTAAGTTCGAAGACCGATTTCATCCCCCGTTTTTGTTCGATTTTTCCTGATGTGGACGTCCGCCTTATTACCGTTCTTTAACGGGTGGAACGGGCGTCCTCCGCCACACGACGTGACTTCGTCCGTATGCTGCTACCCACCGTGAACTGAACGGCCCACTTGGCTGGCGCTCTATCAATTCCTGCACTCCGCCAACACCACCTGGCAGGTATTTGGCGTGCCACCGGATCGGCCGGCATAGCGGATGCAATTATCCATCGATTTTTTGCGAGCCATGCTCAGGGTGTTGCCCCAGGCAAGGCCACCTTCGCCAGCCGTGGGTAGCGCTTTTGCGTAGCAGCTTGAGCCCACGCTTGAGGTCGCATAGCGAGTCGTGGCAGTTTTGCCTGCACATCCCGCGATCAGCGCCAGGTTGATGGCGAGCAGGGAGGGTATGACCCATGACGAGCATTGCCGCGCTGTTTTAATGGTCATCCCATTTCCCCTGTATCAAGAGGCTGGAGGCGTGATTGTGGTTGTGTCCTATTAGATTAGACGGTGTTGGGCTTTCGCTGTGGATTCAACCGGTCGATGCACTGTGTAAGCAGCAAGAGTGTTGCAGATGAAGCGATCGATAAACCGGGATTGCTTGCTAAGGACCCAGCCGTTGCTTGAGTTCGGCGTCACTCCAGACGCCGCTGAGCGGGCCGCCCGGTAAACCTTCATTGGCTCGCGCCAGCGGGAAAAGCACCGGCACAAATCCGGCGTCGCGCACTAACCGGGCACCGAGTTCTCGGGCCTGGGCGTCGTCGGCGAAGACGGGAATCGCCTTGCCTTTGCCCGACAGGTCTTTCATCGATGCTTGAGCCGACGTATAAACGATGCGGACGAGCAGGGAAATTTGATAAGCGGCGTGAGGCAGGTTCAGCACGGGAAGCTAATGTCTATGGGGCCGGCTCGCCAGTTGCCGCTCAACGCTGGCTAGCCCAATACTGATGTCCGGCGCCCTGAAAACCTTGCCCCGGGTCTTGGTCGGGAAACGCCAGTGTGGCGATGCTCGCCAGTTGAGCCTCGTTGGGTACCTCGCGGCAGATATCGGCATGCTGACCCGGTGGATAAGCACCGACGACCAGAAAGTTTTCGCGGGAGTCCAAATTACAGTGGCCGATGCCAGCAGGCAGTAGCAATACAAGGCGGACCACCACGCTGAGGGGGCTGCTCGGGACTACGCTAAAACTATGCGGGTCGTCGATCAATTGCGACCCGATGTTCGCGCTGCGTCCGCCCCTGGAGCGCCCCATGCCGCCCATCACTACGCGCCTGGTGGCGCTGTTTGTTCTTTGCCTGACGCTTGAAGTGCCAGCCCAGGACAGCGCCTGTCCGACTGGCGAGAAACAAGTGTGCCTGGACGACTGCATCTGCCTGCCAGACGTGGGACCGCTGCTCGGCCCCTTGCCTGATGACATCTACCAGATCGCGTCACCTGCCCTGGCACTGTGGCTGACCCAAGCCCGCGCCGAAGCAGCCGTCGCCGGAACTCAACCCATTCCACCGAACATCCGGGAGCAACTGCTGCGCTGGTACGACCCCGGCGTTCTCGATACCGCGCGCTACAAAGTCAGCAACGACGGTCAGTTCAGTGCTGCCACTGCCATATTGCAAAACCCCGATGTCGGTGCCGTGACGCTGATTGACATCATCCTCTTCCGGGATGCGCAAACCGCTGAAGAGAACGTGGCGCTCTGGGCTCACGAACTCAAGCATGTGCAGCAGTATCAGGAATGGGGGGTAGAAGGGTTTGCCCAGCGGTATACACAGGATTTCAATGCGGTGGAGGCGCCGGCTTATGCCGTACAGGCCGAAGTCAGACGGTGGGTGCGGGAAGGGACTTTCTGAATGATTGCGGGGCCTGTTCAGGAGCGCCCCTACAGCAACAAGGCTCGTGGCTTTGATTGACGGCTTCTGGCCATTTGATAATGGTCACACTCGACAATCGCTCGGCTTTACGGTGATGGAGAATTACAAGGTTTTTCACAAAGGTTTACATCAGCTATCTATTCCAACCGGTATAGTTTTTTGCAACTAGAACAACTTGGAAAAAGCGCAATGCAGTCGAGCAACAATCCAGTAGATCCTGAACTGATAAAGATTCGACGGCTATTCACAACCCCCCTGGCCAGTATCCAGTACCCCGACGCAGAAAGACTTAATGCTGAGCTGAAAGCTATTGTCAAAACGCGTATGGCGCAAGATCGCAGCGGCGCGCAGCGTAGCAATGACGGCGGCTGGCAATCCGCGAACGATTTCCCTGAATGGGGAGAGGACGCCTGCGATGCGTTGGTGAAGTTTGCCACGGAGTTCGCCATTCAACTGACGGCAGTTCATAGCGAACAATACGGGTTAACCGAGCCCGGTTTCGCGTGGAAACTCAACGCCTGGGCAAATGTAAATGAGGCAGGCCACAGCAATTCACTTCATGGGCACCCTGGTGCGTTCTGGTCAGGGGTTTACTGGGTCGACGCCGGCGGCCGAGAGGACGACCCGACAGTTGGAGGTGATCTGGAGTTTGCAGACCCGCGCGGTATGGTTGCGTCAACATACAATCCTGCTCTGCGAATGAGAGTCGAAGACTGCCTTACTGCCGGCTTTAGTAGTACTTTTGCCGCCAGAAGTGGAACATTCATCATGTTTCCGTCGTGGCTGATGCATTCAGTGCGACGTTTTGAAGGAACGAGACCGCGAATCTCTATTGCGTTTAACTTTGGCGTTTAAAGAGATTCGATTTACTTGAATCGCCGCTAACTTCCAGGAAACATCTAAATGAGCGCTATTGTACGATTGCAACTAGGCACGACTGACCTTTATTAGCCAGTTTTAACCCTTCCGCAAGAAAAGACATGCGCCCAAACAGACTGTCTCTGGAGCATGAAAACCACCTACCGATTATGCGCAACCGCCGCCAGTTGCTCGGTATCCACGCGAACAAAAACCGAGTCTCCAACAGCCGTAATAACGTCCCCGGCGTAAACCTCGCAAATGACGCGCGTTTTGCGCCCGACATCACCTTCCACTCGTGCACGCAGGATCAGCGGTACGCCCATCGGTGTCGGTTTGATGAACTTGATGCCAAGGTTGCCGGTGACACAATTGATACGGGGCAGGCTGGCGACTTCGCGGTTTTCCATCCGGTAGTGATACGCCATCGCCGTCCAGTTTGAGTGGCAGTCAACCAGCATCGCGATCAATCCGCCGTACACCAGCTCCGGCCAGCCGCAGTACATGGCATCAGGCACGTGCTCGGCCATGACATGCACCCCGTCTTCATGCCAGAAACTCTTGATGTGGAGCCCGTGCGGATTACTGCTGCCGCAGCCATAACACACGCCATCAGGCGCGGCAGTGTCTTGCAGGGAAGTGTCGAGACTGGACATAACAGGGTCTTCCTCAAACAGATGAACCAGACCTGGCGGATTTTAACGCTGCAATCGGGCTGCGGTCACTCGGGCAATCCGGCCAGCCGCAGTCCATCGGCGAATCGTGCGAGATCCTCGGGTCGCTGGATGGGCAGCCATGCCTTCAGGTTGGAGAGGCGCAACGACGGATCCAGCTCTTGCAAGCGCTGCATCGCCAGTTTCGCTTTGTCCATGCGTCCGCTGAGCGCATGACTGGCCGCCATCAGGGCCACCGGCGGGAGGAGGCTGGGCAGGTTGCCCAGCGCCTTTTCCGCCCAGCTCGACGCGATGTCGTAGCGCCCCGCGAAGAAATGCGACAGCGCCATCCCCACCTGCATCCGGAACATTTCCGGATCCAGCGGACTCAAGCGAACGGCATGGGTCAAATGCTCAATCGCTTCCTCTGTTTCACCGTGCAGTGCGCGCAGGATCCCTCCCAGGAACCAGGCGGGGGCGAGGTTGGGATTGAGCATGCGCGCCCTGTCGAGCAGGGCAATGCCGCCATCGACATCGCCGGCGAGATGGGCCAGTGCGTGTCCGCCTCGGGTCAGCGCCACCGCATCCTCCCGACCGAGCGCCACCGCCAGTCGCGCGAGCCGCACGCCCTCGGCGATTTCTTGCGTGCGATCGATCATCCAGCCGTTCAACTTGCGCCAGAAATGGCACCAGGCGGCCATGCCATAGGCCGATGCAAATTCCCCATCAAGTTCGATGGCCTTGTAGAACAACGGCAGCGCTTCTGCGATGTCTTCCCGGGTGCCACTGTGCAGTTTCGCCATGCCGCGCAGGTAGTAATCGTAAGCGTCGAGGCTTTCGGTCGGCTTGCGTTTGGCGCGTTCGATTTCCGCCCGTTCGAGTTGCGGTGCGATGGCGCCGACGACGCTTTCGGCGATTTGATCCTGCAGCTCGAAGATGTCGTCGAGCAAGCCTTCGAAGCGTTCCGCCCAGATATGCGTCCCGCTGGTCACATCGATGAGCTGCCCGGTAATGCGCACCTTGTTCCCGGATTTGCGCACGCTGCCTTCCAGCACGTAACGCACGCCGAGCTCCTGGCCGACGCCTTTGACGTCCACCGCGCGGCCCTTGTAGGTGAAGCTTGAATTGCGCGCGATGACGAACAGCCAGCGGATTCGCGACAGGGCGGCGATGATGTCCTCCACCATGCCGTCGGCGAAATAGTCCTGCTCCGGATCGCCGCTCAAATTGTGGAAGGGCAAGACGGTGATGGAGGGTTTTTCCGGTAGGACGAGCGGGGCGGCAGGCGATGGATTCGGATCAATCGGTGTGCGTTCGTCGATGCCTGCATCGCCGGTCTCGGCGACCTTGATCTCACCGACAAAGCGGTAACCCTTGCGGGCGACCGTGCGCACCAGGCGCTGCTCCTCGCCGGTATCACCGATGGCCTTGCGCACCGCATTGATGTGGCTGGTGATCGTCGATTCCGAGACGATCCGACCGCTCCATACCGCGTTGAGCAGGTCGTCCTTGCTGACCACCCGATCGCGGTTGCTGACGAGCAGCAGTAAGAGATCGAAGACCTGGGGCCCGATGGCCACAACTTGCCCGCGCAGGGTCAGTTCCCGGCGCTCTTGGTCGAGCACGTAGTCTTCAAACACAAATGGCAAGGTGAATATCCCCGGTCGAGCGCCCTCGACTCCGTGTCCGAGCTGGCGATTGGTACGTGGTGTCGATCATACGGCAGCGCGTAAACCGCTGCACCCAGCATGGGACGCCTCCGGACAACTGTGCTTTTGGACGAAAAACCAAGGTTGTCCAAAGACAAACTCAAGGTCGGTACAAGGACTTCCCCCGCGCGCGCCGTCACTCTTCACTCCATCGACAGCAATGTTTGCCGTCGAAAAGCGGAGGGAGAAAGCCCATGAAGATCGTCGTCATCGGAGGCACCGGCCTCATCGGATCGAAACTTGTGAAGAACCTCCGCGAGCGCGGCCATGACGTGCTCGCAGCGTCCCCCAGCACGGGGGTGAACGCCGTCACCCGCGAAGGCCTTGCCGCTGCGATGGATGGCACCGAGGTTGTAGTCGACGTGGCCAACGCGCCGTCGTGGGAAGACCAGGCCGTCCTCGATTTCTTCGAAGCGTCGAGCCGTAACCTGCTGGCCGCTGAAGCGGCTGCGGGTGTTCGTCATCACGTTGCCCTGTCGGTTGTCGGCAGTGAACGGCTTCCCGACAGCGGCTATTTCGTAGCCAAGATTGCGCAGGAAAACCTGATCAAGGCGTCCGGCGTTCCTTACACCATTGTGCGTGCCACGCAGTTCTTCGAATTTGTCAGCGGCATCGCGCAGGCGGCCACCGTCGACGAGCAGATTTGCCTGTCACCGGCGCTGATCCAGCCGATGGCGTCCGACGACGTGGCGGCGGCGCTCGTCGATGTCGTGTTGGCAGCACCGGTCAATGGCACGGTCGAAGTCGCCGGACCCGAGGCCATGCCGCTCGACGAACTGATCCGGCGCTTTCTGCGCGCAACCCAGGACAACCGCAAGGTCGTGCCGGATGTGCATGCGCGCTACTTCGGTTCCGTTCTCGACGATCAATCGCTGACCCCCGGCAAGAACCCGCGCCTGGGCACGATCCGCTTCGAGGACTGGCTCGCTCAGTCGAAGTCCCAGGCGGGGCGCTAAGGCTCCCCGTAAAGCGTTGACCCGACATCGGGCCGCGCTCTTATCAACCCTGTACCGCAGGAGAATTGCCATGTTCAGCCGATTTGTTCTGGCCGCAGCTTTCGCAGCGTTTTCGCTCACCGCGTCGGCCGCCGACAAGCCCGCGGGCAAGGTGACGGTGGTGTTTGACCGCCCCATTCCCAACATCCCAGGCAAGAGCATGAGGGGCGTGCTGGTCGAGTACGGGCCGGGTGCCGGGTCGCCGGCGCACCTGCATCCGAAATCAGCCTTCATCTATGCGACCGTCCTTGAGGGCGCGATCCGTAGCCAAGTCAACGACGAACCGGAGAAGGTCTACAACGCCGGCGAAAACTTCGTCGAGGAGCCTGGCTCCCATCACCAGGTCAGCGCCAACGCCAGCGACACCAAACCTGCACGCCTGCTGGCGGTGTTCGTCCTCGACACCAGTGAAAAGGAACTCGTCACACCCACCGGGAAGTGAGCCCGTCAACGCGCTCATCGACGCTCGACAGCCGGGTTGCGGGCGACTGCTGCCCGGCTGAAGGTCCTTGGCATTAAACAGGAAATGAGAACATGAACTCCCACGCAACCGCTGGCGCAAGCACCGAGATCCCTGTGGTCGTGGCACGGCAGAGCAAGAAAAAGTGGATCGGGATCCTGCTGTGCATCGGCGCGGTGGTGGTGTTGGCGGCCGGATGGGCCATGGCGGTTTCGAGCGGCTCGACTTCGACCGACAACGCTTATGTCCGTGGCGACGTGACCTCACTCGCCGCAAAGGTGGCCGGCTATGTCACGGCGGTCGAAGTCAAGGACAACCAGGCCGTGCGCGCGGGTGATGTCCTGTTCCGTATCGACAACCGGGACTACCGCGCACGGCTGGCGCAAGCCGAGGCCAATGTCAGCGCTGCCCAGGCGCGCCTGAGCCATGTCGATGCAGAAACCCAGCTCCAGCATTCCCTGATTCGGCAGGCGGAAGCCCAAAGACGCTCGGCCACTGCCGAGATGAACCTGGCGAACAAGACCCACGATCGCAACCGCAAACTGATCATCAGCAACGCGGTCAGCCAGGCCCTGGTCGATGAAACCGGCGCGGCACGCTCCAAAACCGAGGCGTCGGTATCCGCCGCGTCGGCCACCGTGGAGGCGCAACAGCAACGTATCGCCGTCCTGGTGGCCCAGCGCGAAGCGGCCGTTGCGGCGGTGACCCAGGCACAGGCTGCGCGCGACCTCGCTCAGATCGATCTCGACAGCACCGTCGTGCACGCGCCGGTGGATGGCGTGGTCGGTAACCGTCAGGTGCGCATTGGCCGGTTCGTGACGACGGGTGTTGCCTTGCTCGATATCGTGCCGGTCCATGATGTGTGGGTGGTGGCGAACTTCAAGGAAACCCAGCTCGAACATATCCGCCCCGGTCAGCGGGTGCGTGTCACGGTGGACGGCTATTCCGAAGAGACACTTGAAGGCGTGGTCGACAGCTTTGCGCCCGGTAGCGGGTCGGCGTTCAGCTTGCTGCCCACCGACAACGCGACCGGGAATTTTGTGCGGGTGGTGCAGCGCGTTCCGGTGAAAATCCGCCTTGCGCATAATCCTTTGCCGGGCCGTATCGTGCCGGGCCTGTCGGCACGGGTCGAGGTTGAGAACGGGGGCGGGTCATGAACCCGGCAGCCACCGCCACGCCGAGCACCGCCAGCACGACGACCGGCGTCCTGCTCATGCTGGGTATCGTGTTTGCCGCGCTGACGGAAGCGATTGCCGGCACGGTTCTGTCCCTCGGTCGCAGCGACATCATTGGCGACACCTACGCGACGCCTGACGAATTTGCCTGGCTGGACGTCGGTTACACCGCGCTCAAGTTGATCGGCTTCATGACTTCTCCTTGGTTGCTGAGCCGTTTCGATCCTCGCCAGGTGCTGATCGGCGCAATCACGGCGATGGGCCTGGCGTGCGCCATGGCCGCCATCACCGCTCAGCTCGACGTGCTGGTCGCGCTGCGAATGATTCAAGGCTTCGCGGGAGGTACGCTGCTGGTCGGGGGCCAGGCGATCATATTTCGCGCCTATCGACGCGCCCATCAACCCATCCTTCAAGCCGTGTTTGCCATGGGTGCCGTGGTTGCGCCCGCGACGATTGCCCCGGCCCTGCAGGGGTGGTTGATCGATAGCCAGTCCTGGGTATGGATCTTCTTCAGCGTTATTCCGCTTGCCTTGGCGGCTATCGGATTGTTGCTGATCGCAGACCGCCCGACACCCGCCGAAGCCCGGCAACGCCCGTTTGACTGGATCGGATTTGCACTGATCTCTGTCTCGCTGTTTTGTCTCACCTACGTGCTCAGTCAGGGCAGCCGCTGGGACTGGTTCGAGGAGCCGCGCATTGTCTGGCTGAGCGTGATCGGCATTGCGGTTCTGCTGGCCTTTCTCGGCCAACAACTGTTGATAAAAGGCCAAGGGCTGCTCGACTTCACCCTGTTCAAATCCAGCGATTTTTCCTTTGCCTTTATCGTCAGTTTTGTCGCCGGCGCCGCGTTGTTCGGGAGCGCGTTTCTGATTCCGGCGTTCGCCTTGTCGGTCCTCGGGTTCACGCCGACCGATGCCGGGCTGTTGCTGTTGCCCAGTGGCGGGTTTTTTATCGGCGCGCTGCTCATTGCCGCCTGGCTTATGCAGACCCGCCACGTTCCACCATTCGCCACGGTGCCGTTTGGCATCCTGATGATCATGGTTGCGATGTGGATGCTGTCCGGTTCGACCAGCGAAAGCGGCACGGACGACATGATGGCGGCGATTCTGTTGCGCGGGCTGGGGCTTGGCTTCCTGTTTCTATCGATCACGCTGATCGCGTTCAACGACCTCAAGCGCCGAAACCTCGCCTGCGGCATAGGCCTGTTCAATACGGGACGGCAATTGGGCGGTCTGATGGGCGTCGCAGGGCTTCAGACCCTGATCGAGCATAACGTGGTCAACAATACCGTGGTCCTCGGCACCAGCGTCACCCCCGGAGGCGCCGCGGTCATCGAACGGATGACCACCACCACGGCCATGCTGATGGCGAAAGGGATAGATGCAGTCGCTGCTGGCCGGGCGGCGGCGAGCCTGCTGGGCCGGGTCGTATCAGGTCAGTCCACCGTGATTGCCTTCGACACATCGTTCCTCGCCGTGACCCTGCTTTTTGCGGTCGCCGCTCCCGTGCTGGTGGCCATCAAGATCGGATTTGCGCGGCACACGAAAGGGCACGCTACGTGAACCGTATGTGAGATGACCATCACCTGTGGGCGCTGAAGGGATCGGGGCCCATCGTTGTGCTTGCCGAAAAAGCTGTCAGCGCTTCTTGGCAACCGCCGTGCTGTTGCGCAAGGTCAATGTGAACGGCAATACCACGTGCCGTTGTGCGATCGGTTTCTTCTCGATCAGCGCAATCAACATCTCCACGGCTTTCTGGCCGAAGGTTTCGGCGGGTTGCGAGATGGTCGTCAGGGGCGGATCGCAGTACGCCGCGAAAGGGATGTCGTCGAAACCCACCAATGAAATGTCCTCGGGTACCCGCAAACCCTGTTGCTTGATGCGCTTCAACGCACCAATGGCCATTTCATCGTTTTCGCAAAACAGCGCCGTGGGGCGGTCGGGCAATTCCAGCATCGCGGCGGCGCCGTCATCGCCGGCCTTCAGGCTGAAATCGCCATGGCAGATCAGCGCGGGATCCGACGCGATACCGGCCTGATGCAACGCATCCTGATAACCGGCGACGCGATCACGGGTCAACGGGCTGCTTTTCGGACCTTTGATCAGGCCGATCCGGCGGTGGCCCAGCTCGATCAAGTGCTCGGTCATGGCCTTGGCGGCTGCGCGGTTATCGAGGCTGATGGTGGGATGACGCCCGCCTTGAATCACCTCGCAGGCGTTCACGATTGGCGGTAATTCGGCGCTGGGGAAGGGCGCTTCGAACGGGTCGTAGGCGCGCAACTGAATCACGCCATCGGCCTGGTGGGCGTACACCAATTCGGCAAACTCCCGTTCGATTTCCTCGCGGCCCTGGGTGTCGCACAGCAACAGCCGATAACCGGCGAGTTGGGCGGCTTGTTGCGCGCCGCTGATCACCTTGGCGAAAAACGTGTTGGCGATGGTCGGCACCAAAATCACCAGGTTGCCGGTTCGGCGCGAACGAAATTGCACCGCCATCAGGTTCGGCCTGTAACCGGCTTTTTCCACGGCGGCATTGACCTTGTCGCGCGTGTCGGGAAGCACACGCTCAGGCGACTTCAGCGTTCGGGACACCGTGGCGACGGAGACGCCGGCCAGCCTGGCTACTTCGCGAATATTGGACAAGACCACCTCGTTATCGAACTGCGCAGCGGCGAGCTTAGCGCAGGTCGGCCCGACCCTGAAATTTTCCTGAAGATTCATCCGGGGTTTGACACCTCGTCAAACAGGGCCTAAATTTCCGTCACGATGTAACCGGTTACATCGGCCTTGGAATTCATTCCTTCAAAGCCGGGTAAAACCGCCTCAAACAGAGAAGCGTTGCGATGAAGGCTCCACTGCAAAAAATAAGAATGGGCTTTGTCGGTGGCGGGGAGGGTGCCTTCATCGGTCAGGCCCACCGTCAGGCCGCCGGCCTCGATGGGCGTTTTGAACTGGTGTGTGGCGCGTTCAGTCGCGACGCCCGCAACAATCAGGACACCGGTGCTGCGCTGGGCTTGTCCGCATCGCGCTGCTACAGCGATTGGCGGCAGATGCTCGAGGCCGAGCGTGCGCTGCCCGACGACCAGCGCATGGAGCTGCTGATCATCGTCACCCCCAATCACCTGCACGCCCCGATTGCCAGCCAGGCGCTGAGCGCGGGGTTTCATGTGTTCAGCGAGAAACCGGCAGCGTTGAATCTGGCCGAGTTGCTGCCGCTCAAAGCTGTCCTTGAGAGTAGCGATCGCCTCTATGGCCTGGCCCACACGTACCTGGGTTATCCGATGGTCTGGCAGGCGCGGCAGATGGTTCGTGACGACGTGATCGGCACCGTGCGCAAGGTGATCGTCGAATACCCTCAGGGGTGGCTGAGCGAGGACGTGGCGGGGCAGGGCAACAAGCAGGCCGGCTGGCGCGATCTGCCTGAGCAGTCCGGGCTGGGGGGCTGCATCGGCGATATCGGCACCCATGCCTTTTCATTGGCCGAATTCGTCGCGGACCAACCCATCCAGCACCTCTGCGCGATGTTGAATACGCACATTGCCAGTCGGCAACTGGACGATGACGCGGCGATGCTGTTCAAGATGGCCGACGGCGCGAGCGGTGTGTTGATTGCCAGCCAGGTCTGCGCGGGCGAAGAGAACCCGTTGAAGATTCGCATCTACGGCGACAAGGGCGGCCTGGAATGGCGTCAGGAAGAACCGTCGAGCCTGATCCATCGCTCCCTCGATCAACCCATGCGCGTGCTGCGTTGCGGTGTCGGCCAACCCTGGTTGTGCGACGCCGCGACCCGGCGCATGCGTCTGCCGGCCGGGCATCCCGAGGGTTATCTGGAAGCCATGGCCAACCTCTACGGCGATTTCGCCACGGCGATTCGCGGCCAAGTCGACGGCAACGCGGCCCCCGGCGTACCGGGCATCGACGTCGGGCTGCGCGGCATGGCTTTCATCGAAACCGTGATTGCCAATCATCGTGGCGACACCAAATGGACCGAACTGGTCTGCCCTCAATGAACCCGGAGCACTCACCTGTGAACCCTACTTCTCAAGCAGGTCTGCTCGGCCCGGGGATCTTCCTCGCGCAGTTCATGTCCGCCGAAGCGCCATTCGACACATTGGCCAATATCGCCCAGTGGGCGGCATCCCAAGGCTACAAGGCCATTCAGTTGCCCACGCTGGGCACGCAGTACATCGACCTGGCGCGCGCTGCCGAAAGCCAGGATTACTGCGACGAATTGAAAGCTGTCTGCGCTAAAGCGGGCGTCGAGATCAGCGAGTTGTCGACCCACCTGCAAGGTCAATTGGTGGCGGTGCATCCGGCGTTCGACGCCTTGTTCGATGACTTTGCCCCCGAGCATTTACGCGGCCAGCCGCAGGCGCGCACCGAGTGGGCCATCGAGCAACTGAAGCTGGCAGCCCGTGCCAGTCAGCGCTTGGGGTTGAAGGCCCACGCGACCTTTTCCGGTGCGCTGCTATGGCCCTATGTCTACCCGTGGCCGCAACGTCCGAGCGGTTTGGTCGAGCAAGGCTTTGCCGAACTGGCCAGACGCTGGTTGCCGATTCTTGATTGTTTCGAGGAGGCCGGTGTCGACCTGTGCTACGAAATCCACCCCGGCGAAGACCTGCACGACGGCGCCTCGTTCGAGCGTTTTCTTGACGCGGTGGACCACCATCCGCGCGCGGCGATTTTGTATGACCCGAGCCATCTGCTGCTGCAGCAAATGGACTACCTGGGCTTCATTGATCGCTACCACGCGCGCATCCGCATGTTCCACGTCAAAGACGCCGAGTTCCGGCCCGATGCGCGCTCGGGCGTCTACGGCGGTTTCCAGGGTTGGGTCGAGCGGCCGGGGCGTTTCCGTTCGTTGGGCGATGGCCAGATCGACTTCAAATCGATCTTCAGCAAATTGACCCAATACGACTTCAGCGGCTGGGCCGTGCTCGAGTGGGAATGTTGTCTCAAGGACTCCGCCCAGGGCGCCGCGCAAGGGGCGGCGTTCATTGAGCAGCACATGATCACCAAGACGCAGAAGGCGTTCGATGACTTTGCCAGCGTGCAGTCCGACGAAGCTTTCAATCGACGGTTGCTGGGCTTGCCCGACGCCTGACCACAACGTTGTTCGCTTCTCTCTCCAACAAGAAAAACAATAAGACGGTGACTGTTATGACCACGATGACCGCGCGCCTGAGCGCGATGATGTTCCTGCAATTCTTTATCTGGGGCGGATGGTTTGTCACCCTCGGTACGTTCCTCGCCAGTAACCTGGGCGCCAGCGGCGGGCAGATTGGCATGGCGTTCTCCACCCAGTCCTGGGGCGCGATCATCGCGCCCTTTGTGATCGGTTTGATTGCCGACCGCTTCTTCAACGCCGAACGCATCCTCGCGGTGTTGCACCTGGTGGGTGCCGTGTTGCTGTATCAGCTGTATCGAGCGCCAGACTTCAGTACGTTTTACCCCTACGTGCTGGCATACATGATGATCTACATGCCGACCCTGGCACTGGTGAATTCCGTCGCGTTCCGGCAGATGCGCGACCCGGCCCTCGAGTTCTCCCGCATCCGCGTGTGGGGCACCATCGGCTGGATCGTCGCCGGTGTGGTGATCAGCTTTGTGTTTGCCTGGGATTCCCAGGCCATGATTTCGTCAGGCGGGCTGCGCAACACCTTTCTGATGTCGGCGATTGCCTCTCTGGTCCTCGGCCTCTACAGCTTCACCTTGCCGCGCACCGCACCCCTGAAACCCGAAGTGGGCCGCAGCGGCCTCAAGCAAATGCTTGGGCTCGATGCCCTGAGCTTGCTGAAGGACCGCAGTTATCTGGTGTTCTTCATCGCCTCCATTTTGATCTGCATTCCCCTGGCGTTTTATTACCAGAATGCCAACCCGTTTCTGGCGGAGATCGGGGTGACCAACCCGACGGCGAAGATGGCCATCGGGCAGGTTTCCGAAGTGTTGTTCATGCTGCTTCTGCCGCTGTTCATTCACCGTTTCGGGATCAAGCTTGCGCTCTTGGTGGGCATGCTGGCGTGGGCTTTGCGCTACGTGCTGTTCGCCTACGGTAACAACGGCGACTTGGCGTTCATGCTGTTTACCGGCATCGCCCTGCACGGTATCTGCTACGACTTCTTCTTCGTGTCCGGCCAGATCTACACCGATGCAAAAGCCCCGGAACGCTTCAGAAGCTCGGCCCAAGGCCTGATTACTTTGGCGACTTACGGCCTGGGCATGCTGATCGGATTCTGGGTCGCAGGGCAGGTGACCGACCACTTTGCCCTGACGGGTAGCCATGACTGGAAGAGCATCTGGTTGTTTCCTGCCGGGTTCGCCCTGGCGATATTTTTCTGCTTTGCGCAGGCGTTCAAGGGGCGGCAGGCCGTGGCTGTTCAATCGACTGTCTGAACAGCGCTTTGCCCACACTCACTGCCGCGGCTCGGCCACCAACAGCAACGACTGCGGCACCTGGCTTTGCGGGTGCTGTGGCTCCTGCAGGCCGGCCATCCGAAACCCGGCCATGTCCAGCGCATTCAGCCAACTGGACAAGGTGCGGAAATACCACGGCATGGGTTGCCACTGGCCCTTGAACCCGGCAAAGGTCTCTTCCCGCCAACCATCCTGATAATCGCCCGCCGCCACGGCCCACGGATGCAGCGTCTGGATCACCAGCGCACCACCAGGGGCGAGCAGGGCGTTCATGGCGGCGAGCAGCGGGATGATGTCCTGGTGCAGCAAAGCGAAGTTGGCGCAGATCAGATCGTAATCGCGGCCGATGTCCACCTTCGCTTCCACCAACTCGTCATAGCTCGCCACATGCACCTGCGAAGCGCCCGCCATCCGCGCTGCCTCGACCAACGTCGCATCGCCATCCACACCGACTGCCGTAATGCCCCGTTTAGCCAGCGCGCGCAACAGCCAGCCTTCGCCGCAGCCCAGATCGAGCACACGCTCCGGCTGGCGGCCCAGCACCGCCAGCAGGATGGCTTGGTCGGTCACCGTGAGGCGGCTTTCGATGGCGCCGCTGCGGATGGCTTCGATCCAGGATCGGGCGTTTTGGTGCCAACTGTCGAGGAGGGTGGATTCGGGGGCGGGCATGTTTGGTGTCTGGCGTTGTGGGTTGGTTAGAAGAATAGGACATGCGGTGCTTATTTTTGCGGCAGGTGCGCCAGGTCGCGGTTGAGTTGAATGCGCAGGGCGCGGATGAGTTGTCTGGCGTTGTCGGTCATGGGTTTACCCGCCTGGAAAACCAGGATGCTGATAAATGGCACGTCAACACTGAACGGCTTCACCACCAAGCCGCGCTAAGGGTGGTCGAGCCAACCGGATGTTTGGGACTGGCGGCTGTTCGACATTCAGGCAAGGCGCTGGAGGGGAAGCGGGTAGGGGTGATCGTCAGCGGAGGGAATATTGATCTGGAGCGGTATGCCCGGTTATTGGGTTGATCGATTGGGAGGCCGGGGTGCCTTTGAGCCCAAAGCGGACCGGGTCACCCCAGCCCGCCCGGCAGCAGAGAAGAAATGCTTTCAGCAGACGTGGCGATCAACGGAGCTGTTCGGGTCATCGTGTTCGTCTATAGCAAAAGCCTCCCCCTCAATATGATAGACCCTCGGTTCTTCCGAAAAATAATCCTGTAAGCCCATCATGAATACCCGATGGTCTTCACTCGCTTCGAAGCCAGGAGTGTGATCCTCAAGTGATTGCCATCGCACGATCAGGTTGAATAACTGGGGGGTTTCGATCCCTTGCGCGAGCAAGTGCCCGCGGTAACCCTTTGCGCGGCAGAGCAAAGGAGCGACCTCGGCAAATGCACGTCTGAACGTTTCGATGTGTTCTTTATGAACGGGGAGTAGAGCGATCTCATAAATCATGGCGTTCCCTTGAAGTGAGTTCAGCGGTTTAAGCGTTAGCGCTGACGAGATGAGCCAACGGCCCGACGGCAATCGCGATTTTTCCTTGAACACCGTTGTTCGGACTCTCCAGCCGGGCATGGGCGAGCGCAATGTCGGCAAGCGAATAGACGGCGCCAACGTGTGGCCGCAACTGACCGCGCGCAACCAATGCGCTCAGCTCATCAAGCTTGCCGCGGTTTTGTCTGGTGAAAACGAAGTGATAACTCGCGTTCTTGCCCCAGGCCTGAACGATGTTTTGTGGCTGTGCAATGTCCACAATCGTGACCACGCGGCCAAGTTGTGCGAGCACGTCGGGGCTACGCGACAGTGTGTTTCCGCCGATGGTGTCGAACACGACATCGACTCCGCGGCCATCCGTCTCCCGGATGATGGCGTCGACGTAATCCTCCTTTTCGTAGTCGATGACCACATCGGCACCTAAACGTCGGACGAACTCGGAGTTTGCCTCGCGCACGGTCGTGTAGACCCTTGCCCCCATGGCTTTTGCCAGTTGGATCGCCACATGACCGACGCCCCCTGCGCCGCCGTGTATGAGAACGCTTTCCCCCACTCTGAGCGCCGCACGCACGGTCAGTGCTTCCCACACGGTTCCGCCGACCAGGCTCAGGCTTGCCGCTTCAAGATGGCTCAGCGAGGGAGGCTTCTTCCCGACAATGCTTTCGGCAGCAACGTGGTACTCGGCGTAACTTCCTGATCCGTCAAATATCTGCGGGGTGTACCAGACTTCGTCTCCCGCAGCGAAGGTCGTCACACCCGGCCCGACCTCTTCGACAACGCCAGATACGTCGTGTCCGGTAATCGCCGGCAGTTGTACCAGGTCGGGATAATCGCCACGTCGGACCTGATAATCCAACGGATTGACGGAGGTTGCGTGTACCCGGACCAGGATTTGTCCCGTGTGCGGCACTGGCTTGGGCACGTCGCACAGTTGGAACGATTCCGGGCCACCAAATGATTCAAGGATTATCGCTTTCATTGTAAAGCCTCATTTCTGGAAAAAGGGATATCGGGAAATCTCGATATTAAAAGGCAAAAAAATACGAATTTCTCTATGTCACTGCTTTCATTGCTGCACCTTATTTCTGGAAAAAGGGATATCGGGAATTGTCGATATTCTGAGGGTGAAGATTAAAGCTCTCTCCCGATGATCTCGGCAAGAGCGCTGATGGTTGCTTCATTCCGCTTGTAGTAGGTCCACTGACCGATGCGCCTGACTTCGACCAAGCCCACTCGTTGCAGAGTTGCAAGGTAATCAGACACCGTTGACTGCGACAGTCCGACGCCTTCTTGAATACTGCTGACGCAAACGCCAACCGTATGAACGTCACCCTCATCCTGCGGAGGGAAGCTTTTCGCGGGATCCTTCAAACCTTTCAAGATTTCAAGGCGCGTACGGTTCGAGAGGGCTTTGAATATTTCGAGTAATTCCATGGCCTGAAGATATCGAAATTTACCGATATGTCAATATATCAATTCAAGAGCCAGTTGCCGTTATGTGCAGTCAGCCGCCGGCAATCGTGGTCTTGGTGCCTGCTTTCTAGCTATTGCCGAGTCTGCCAGAATGCCTCAGCGCCGCACTTAGTACACGCTGCCCATACAAACCAACCCCAAGACCCGACACGATGAGGACAACGGCGAAAATTTTGTTGAGCGACAGGCTCTCATTGAAAATCATCGCTGAACCGAGCAGTCCGAATACCGGCACCAGTAACGACAAGGGCGCGACGGTGGACACGGGATATCGTTTCAGCAGTGAATTCCACACCCAGTAGCCGAACAGGGTGTTGGGGTAGACCTGGAACAGGATCGACAGGACGGCACGGTAGTCGAGTTGATTCACCAAGGCGCTGTAACCCGTCGAGCCGTTGACAGCGTAATCAAGCGCGAAAAGCGGGATGGGCGAAAACGCGCTGGACCACACCAGGAAAGCGAAAACCTGAGTGGTCCTGGCTTTTTTGTTGATCACGTTGGCCACACTCCAGGCGACCGCTCCCAGCAGCACCAGAATCAGCCCGGCCGTCGTGACGGTTCCGTCAACAATCGAGAGGATGCTCAACAAGCCACAGCAGGCGATACCGATACCCGCCAGTTGGTAGCGGGAAATCGATTCCTTGAATATCCAGGAGCCCAGCAGAAGGGTGAAAAACGCGCTGAATTGAAGCACCAGCGAAGCGATGCCGGCGGAAAGCCCAGACTTGATGCCAAGGTTGACCACGCCCCACAGTCCGATACCGAAGACCAGACCGTAGCCAATGATGTAGCGCCACTGCACATCGGGTTTCGGAATGAAAAAGATCGCTGGAAGGGCACAAAGCGTGAAGCGAATGCCGGCAAGTATCAGCGGGTCAACGGTGGTGAGGCCCAGTTTGATCACCGAGAAATTCAGGCCCCAAATGGCAGTGATCGAGATGGCGAGTAGCAGGTGTCTGGCTTTCATGTTGATCTTCCTTGAAGGGTCGTTGAAAAACGGCTGGTGAGAACCCACAGCACCAAAGCAGTCGCGCTGATCAAGGCGCCCAGCAGGCTGGTTGCCGTCCAGCCCCAGAGCGCATAAACCTGAGTCGCGGCAGCCGCCCCCAGCGCGCTGCCGACCGAGTAGAAACACATGTAGGCGCCGACCATGCGACTTTGGGCGTCGGGTCGTGCCGCAAAAATGAGGCTCTGGTTGGTGACATGGACGGCTTGCACCGCAAAGTCGAGCAAGACCACTCCCAAGACCAGCGCGATCAGGGATGTCTCGGCAAAACTGATGGGCAACCAGGACAGCGTCAGGACCCCCAGCGAAAGGCCGGTCACCCGTTGTCCCCAACCTTGATCGGCCCAGCGACCGGCTCTTCTGGCAGCCAGGGCACCGGCGACGCCGGCCAGGCCAAACAGGCCAATGGCTGTGTGTGAAAGCGACAGCGGTGGCGCGCTCAACGGCAGCACCATGGAGGTCCATAGCACGGAAAAAGCGGCAAAGATCAGCAAGGCCAGCAGGCCCCTGATCCGCAAAACCGGTTCGGTCATGAACAGCTTGAAAAGCGAGCCGATGAGCGCCAGGTAGGACTCTTTATTGCGTGGCGACACGGCGGCAGGCACCACCTTCCAGAACACCGCCGCGAGGATCAGCATCAATCCCGAGGAAACGAAATAAACCGCGCGCCAACCCGCCAGATCTGCGATCAGTCCAGAGGTGAACCGTGCCATAAGAATGCCCAGGACAACGCCGCTGGTGACGGTTCCCACGGCCTGCCCACGTTGTGAGGGCGTTGCCAACACGGCGGCATAGGCCACAAGCACCTGCACGACCACGGCCAGTAAGCCCATCACGATCATGGCGCCCAGCAGGGCCAGCCATTGCTGTGAGGCACCGACTGCCGCCAGCGCAATTGCAGACAGCATCACTTGGGTCAAAATCAGTCGTTTACGGTTGACTCTGTCACCCAGCGGTACGATGAACAGCAACCCCAGCGCGTATCCAGCCTGAGTGGCCGTCACCACGACACCGATCAATCCTGAGGTGACGCCCAGGCTTTCAGCCATTGAGGCGAGCAAGGGTTGGGCGAAGTAAACATTGGCGACGGCCAGTGCGCAGGTGACGGAAAACAATAACGTGAGCGACGGAGAAAGCCCCGCAGGCCGGTCAATACTGCTGCGTTCACCCGCATCCACAGGCGGCAATGGCGAAGGCTGCCGGGAGAAACGTTGGGCGTCTGCTGTCATGCGCGCCTCCATGGCGTTAAACTGGTTTCAATTAACAACTTGTTTCGATTATTGCTGAATCAAGTTTTAAATTGCAACCAGATTGATCGGCAGACTAGGCAATCCTTATCCAAAAGGTAAATACGATGGTCGAAGGCACTTCACCGCACAGCAGCGAATGCCCCGTAGCAAGAACACTGGATGCGATCGGGGATCGTTGGTCGCTGATGATCATCCGCGACGCGTTTGACGACATTCGCCGGTTCAGCGAATTTCAAAAGAGTTTGGGCGTGGCCAAGAATATTCTGGCCTCGCGACTGAAAGCGCTGGTTGAGGTCGGAGTGTTCGACGTTCGACCGGCGTCAGACGGAAGCGCCTACAAGGAGTACGTCCTTACGGACAAAGGACGGGAGATCTTTCCGGTGGTGATCAGCATGAGGCAGTGGGGCGAACGTTTCCTGTTCGAGGCGCAGGAGACGCGTTCGGTGCTGCTGGACAACGCGTCCGGCCAGCCTCTGATGCCAATGGATGTTCGCTCATCAAGCGGTCAAAAACTCGGGCCGTCTGACTGCCACAGGGTGAGGCTGGTTGACGGCGGGTTGTGAATCGATAGTCGACTTGCCGCCTTCTTACCAGCCTTTCACTCCGCTCATATCGGGCAGCTTGTGAGCAATGCCTTTGTGGCAGTCGATGCAGGTGGCCTCACCGTTGGCCAGGGATGTCGAATGCATGGCAGAAGCGCGCTTGCTCTGGCGTGTGAAGTCCATGAACTCGAAGTTATGGCAGTTGCGACATTCGCGAGAGTCGTTGGCCTTGAGCCTGGCCCACTCATGTTCGGCCAGTTCGCGGCGCAGGGTGAGGAACTTGTCGCGGGTATCGATGGTGCCGAAAATCTTGCCCCACACCTCCTTTGAAGCCTGCATCTTGCGCGCGATCTTATGCGTCCATTCGTGGGGCACGTGGCAGTCAGGGCAACTGGCGCGTACGCCGGAACGGTTGGTGTAATGAATCGTATCCTTGAGCTCGACGAATACGTTGTCACGCATCTCATGGCAGGAAATGCAGAACTTCTCGGTATTGCTCAGCTCGAGCGCGGTGTTGAAACCGCCCCAGAAAATGATGCCGGCGATAAAGCCCCCCAGCGTCAGAAAGCCCAGGCTGTAGTAGAGGCTCGGACGACGCAGAATGCCCCAGTAATCCTTGAGCAAGGCGAACAGTGCTTTCATGTTGCCTCCTCAGCGTTTCTGTGCGGCGTTGGCGTCGTCTTGCAGTATTTTGTCGATGGTCTCGAAGCTGTTGCCCACCAGAGGGACAGCCTCTGTTTGCGGCACGTGGCATTGGTTGCAAAAGTATCGGCGCGGTGACACTGCCGCCAGTGGTTGGCCGTCGCGGTCCATGTAGTGAGTGATGCTGATCATCGTCGCCTGCGTCCGCGCGCTGTTGGCCCGGCTGTGACAGGACAGGCACTTGTTGCCGTTCATGTCGATCTGATAACCGCGAATGCTGTGGGGGATGGTGGGCGGCTGATCCGGGTAGTTGCGTTCGCGCTTGAGGTCCTTGTTTTCTTCGTTGGCGATGGGCGGGGCTGGCAGGCTCTGGGTCAGGGTTCCGCCGGGCCGGCGCCCGTCAGGCCCAGGCGCATCGAGCGGGTAATTGACCTCGGCGGCGCTCACCACGCCCATCGCCGCGAGCAGGAGCCATGGCAGGATTCGAAAAGGCATGACAGTTCTCCTCAGGCCACGCTGACCAACTCGATTCGGATCGCGCATTTTTTGTAGTCGGTTTGCTTGGAGATCGGGTCGGTGGCATCGAGCGTGACCTTGTTGATCAGCTTGTTGGCATCAAAGAACGGCACGAACACCAGCCCTTGAGGCGGTTTGTTGCGGCCGCGGGTTTCGATGCGCGCACGGATTTCACCGCGTCGGCTGATCAACTTCACTTCACTGCCTCGCCGTGCCTTCAACGCTTTGGCGTCTTCGGGGTGCATGTAGACGAGTGCGTCAGGCACTGCTTTGTACAGTTCCTCGACACGCTGGGTCATGGTGCCGGTATGCCAGTGTTCGAGAACGCGGCCGGTGCTTAGCCAGAACGGGTAATCGGCGTCTGGCGCTTCGGCCGGCGGTTCGTAGGGGAGGGCGAAAATGATCGCCTTCTTGTCCGGGTAGCCGTAAAACTGCACTTCGCTGCCTTTCTCCACATAGGGGTCGAGCCCCTCGCGGTAACGCCAGCGTGTTTCCTTGCCTTCGACCACTGGCCAGCGCAGCCCGCGTTCGCTGTGGTAGCGGTCGAATGCCGCAAGGTCATGCCCGTGGCCGCGACCGAACCGGGCGTACTCCTCGAACAACCCTTTTTGCAGGTAGAAGCCAAAGGCCTTGGCCTCATCGTTTTTGTAGCCTGCTTCCATTTGCTCAATGGGGAACTGGTCAACCTGGCCATTCTTGAACAGTACGTCGAACAGGGTCTTGCCCTTGTAATCGGGAGACTGGGCGAGCAATTCGGCAGGCCAGGTTTCATCGGTGGTGAACCGTTTGGAAAACTCCACCAACTGCCACAGGTCCGACTTGGCGTCCCCAGGTGCGCTGACCAACTGATGCCAGAATTGTGTACGCCGTTCGGCATTGCCAAACGCGCCTTCCTTCTCAACCCACATGGCGCTGGGCAGGATCAGGTCGGCGGCTTGGGCGGACACGGTGGGATAGACATCCGAAACAATCACGAAATTGTCCGGGTTACGCCAACCCGGCAGGACTTCCTGCATGATGTTCGGCCCAGCGTGCATGTTGTTGCTGGCTTGGGTCCAGTAGACGTTGAGCACGCCGTCCTTGAGCATGCGACTCTGTTCCACCGCGTGAAAACCAGGCTTGGGCTGAATGGTACCGGCGGGCAGTTTCCAGATGTTTTCCGCGGTGGCACGATGTTTGGGATTGGTCACCACCAGGTCGGCAGGCAAGCGGTGGGAGAATGTCCCGACTTCGCGTGCCGTACCACAGGCCGACGGCTGACCGGTCAACGAGAAAGGGCTGTTGCCCGGCTCGCTGATTTTTCCGGTGAGCAGATGGATGTTGTAGATCAGGTTATTGGCCCAGACGCCGCGCGTGTGCTGGTTGAAACCCATGGTCCAGAACGACACGACCTTGCGTTTGGGGTCGGCATACAACTCGGCCAGGCTCTTGAGCCGTTCAGCCGATACGCCGGTCTCCTTGGCAGTGCGTTCCAGTGTGTAGGGTTTGACGAACGCGGCGAATTGCTCGAAGTCGATGTCTGTCCAGGTGTTGGCCTTGTCGGCATTCTTCGCCTGTTTTTCCCGTGGATCATCCGGACGCAGTCCGTAGCCGATGTCATCGGCCCCCTTGGCGAAGCGGGTGTGTTTGCTGACGAAGTCCTGATTCACCGCACCGCTTTCAATGATGTGATTGGCGATGTAGTTGAGGATCAGCAGATCGGTTTGCGGCTTGAACACCATCGGGATGTCGGCCAGTTCGAAACTGCGGTGCTCGAAGGTCGACAGCACGGCGACTTTCACGTGCGGGTAACTCAGACGCCGGTCAGTGACGCGGCTCCACAGAATCGGATGCATCTCGGCCATGTTCGAGCCCCAGAGCACAAAGGCGTCGGTGGCTTCGATGTCGTCATAGCAACCCATCGGCTCATCCATACCGAAAGTGCGCATAAAGCCCATGACCGCCGAGGCCATGCAATGTCGGGCGTTGGGGTCGATATTGTTGCTGCGAAAGCCTGCTTTCATCAGCTTGTTGGCGGCGTAGCCTTCCCACACGGTCCATTGCCCGGAACCGAACATGCCGACCGATTCGGGGCCTTTGCTCTTCAAGGCTTCCTTGAATTTGAGTTCCATGATGTCGAAGGCCTGCTCCCAGCTGACAGGCTGGAATTCGCCCTGCTTGTCGTACTGGCCGTTCTTCATGCGCAAAAGCGGCTGGGTCAGGCGATCGACGCCATACATGATCTTCGACAGAAAATAGCCCTTTACGCAGTTCAGCCCGCGATTGACCTCTGCCTTGACGTCGCCATGGGTGGCGACCACCCGGTTATCCTTGGTCGCGACCATCACGCTGCAACCGGTACCGCAGAAGCGGCAGGGCGCCTTGTTCCAGTCCAGGGTGACCAAGTCGGCTTCGGTCACCAGGTTACTGGCGGAGGTCACAATCGGCAGTCCGGCAGCGGCGGCGGCAATGGCGGCGGCCTGCGCCTTGACGAATGCTCGGCGGGTCATGCTCATTCGATGTCTCCTTCGGGTTCGAGGAGTTCGTGGTAGACCAGCGCGGCGTTGAGTACGCCCGGCAGGTTGTTGATCTGTTCGATGCGTTGAAGGATCTGGCTTTCGTGCACGGCCTCAAGGACCACCACCAGTTTTCCGGCAGGACTTTCCTGGTGTAGCTCCAAGCCCTCCAGCAGGCGCAGGTTGGCTTTGACCGCGTCGAAATATTCAGGTCGGGCAAGGACTAAAAGGCTGGCGATATGCAGGGCTTCGTCCATGTGCTGGCTCCAATAAGCCTTACTAAAAGGCTATTAGTTGGGTGGTCCAGGTGGGCCGTACAACATCTGAAAAAACCAGACGATAAAGCCGTAGCCGCCGACGATTGCAATCGACAGCAGCGGAAAGAGGAAGACGACAAGAAACAAGAAAAGCCGGGTTTCCTTGCGGCGCTCGGGTTTGCGTTCTTCGACCAATGGCATTAAGCAATCTCCCGCCTAACTTGCACTCAGCCTAGATCACGACGTTTTTAAAGTTTCCTGGCGCGCACTTTTAACGACCGACGGTGATTCATTTATGGCTGGGTGTCATAAACGGTTGTAACGCCTTAAATCATTATTTCCTCAAGTTACAAATGCGCGGGTATCTCCGCCCAATCAAAAAAATGGGCGGATGCACTGTCCGCTATTTTGATTGTTCTTTCGTTTCCTTTTCGATTTTTGCGTCAACCGCGCCCCGGATCTGGTCGATGCTGAAGCTCGCCGGTTTCTGGCTTGGCGGATACTCGACGAAGGTTTCAGGAATTTTGCGGCTTCAAACGAGGCGAGTGAAACGAGGTATGCATTCCTACCGGAAGGTATAGCCAGTGCACCTTCGTTCGCAGCTCTCGGACTTTGCCTCCAACTCAACGGGAGTTACCTGCTATCCGGGTATTGATGGAAAGGAAATAGTGATAGGGCAGAACAGCGAAGCATCACCGGCATGGGTGAGGAGCTTCTAACTGCGTTCATCGATTACCCGGAAAAGCAGCCATAGAGTGCCCGCTTAATCCCGAAAGGATGGCTTATGCTACAAAACGACCGCGACAATCTGGAGCTCGATAAACTACAAGTTGAAATTCGGAAATTTACCTCCGAAACACGCAAGTTCATGGCAGAAGAAAGCAAGCTGAAGCAAGAAGCCTTCTGGTACCCGTTCGCAGTGGGGGCTGGTATCGTGACTGCCATCGTCGCCGCTGCGGGTCTTTGGTCAAAGTTCTGAGCACCGGGTTCGCAACAGCGGGACCGTACATCGGCGGTATTTGAGTGTTGCCGTTGCGCGGCCCACATTGCCTGACAAAGGTTCACACACACACACACACACACACATGGGTTTACCTGTGACCCGCAAAGGAAGAAGTAGCATGGCGTCACAACCTACGAATCAAGCCAGCATTGAACAGTTGCACCGTGATGTAGCCGCTCTGGCCGAAGAAATGAGCAGCCCGGCCCCGACTGCGGTGCGTGCTTTTCTGTTGCCTTTCAGCATCGGTGCTGCGTTCGCCCTTACGACCTTTATCGTCGTCGCGTTGGTGGCCAGACTGATCTGATTTTCTGCCCCCACTGACTGGATTGGGGGCTGGTGGATCATCTGGAAGTTGGGTCGCGCAATGCGCTCTTGGATTTCATACAGCGGATATTGGCAGAGACCACCCTGTTCAAGATGCTCATACGCCGTAACAAGCGGCCATAACAATAAGCGCAAGAAAACAGACCAGCTGGACGCTAAAGAAGGCAAACCGAACCGCCACAAACGCATCGGTTTGCACATGGCATACGTGAACCAGAGACTGGCACACGCGAGCGATCAGGACGATGGTCGACAAGTAGCTCACTGCGGGGCCGTCGAGACCCAGGGCTGAAATCACCCACACAATCGCGCCAAAGACAGGCAGGTTTTCCACACAATTGGCGTGCGCTCTTGTTCCGCGCCGATACCAATCCTCGCCTTCGGGCTGATCGCTTCGGAAAGAGGCAATCGGCACGTTCGAGAACAGGATTCTGACCCAGCGATACACCCCGACGGTGGCCATCAACAGCAGCAAAGTCCAGGTCGCAAATCCAAGCAACATCCACATCGGTGTCGTCATGGCTGCCATCCTCAATCAATCATTTTCAACACGTCATCCCGCAGCCGACCGGGGCTCGGTCGGCGGGCTCTTGTCGATCAGTTGCTCATGATGGGTGCCAGTGCGGTCAGAATCCTGGACATCTGCTCGGGTGTGGTCATGCGCTCAAGCAGCCGGCCAAAGTGCGGATGCTGCACGCCCGAGATAATGTATTGCCAGCGGTAGGCGCTCAGCACGCAGGCTTTGATTTGCGCTGTCTCATCGGCACCGAAGGAGGGTGAAACATTTCGAATGAAGTAGTCGGCGTCGGCTGCCGATTGTGCCTGCAGGATCGTGTCGACGGCGGCCACCAGCGCAATCAGATCGTCCACGGCCTGGTCGCGCTCGGCCGGAGAGAGTTTCGCGTGCTCCGCCTTCCACTCCAGTTCATCGAGTACGACGTGCCGGCTTTCATCCTTCCAGTGGAATTTGAAGACATCCTTGAACAGTGGGCACAACTCTTCGCGCGGGGCGATGCTTTGCACGTAGTGCGTCTGCACAAACAGCTCGATATGACAGGTCAGCGCCAGTACCGACCAAGTGCTGGACGCCAGTACCGCACGCGCCACCTCGTTGGGATCGGCGACTTGACGGTATCCCGCTGGCAATTGCGTACCCATCATTGTCTCAATGCGCCGGAACAGCTCCTGATGCTTGATCTCGTCGTTGGAAAAGCGCACCAGCGCTTCGAGCGCGAGCTGATCGTCAAACACATGGGCCCGACCTTGATCGAGCATTTTGGCACTGATAAAGCGCTCGACCAGGCCAAAGAGATACGCATAGGTTCGGCCCTGAATCTGGCTGAGGAGGCGCGCCTCGTGCGCGGTGAGAAAAGTCAGGCGGTCGATCCTCGACAGTCCGTCGGGCAAGAATTTGCGCGAGAAGTCGAAGCTGCGGTCCTGAAGCAAATCGCGATCGATCTGCCATTCGGCTTTCTTCGATGACCTGACAAGTTGCGCATAACGGGCGGCGTTGGCCGAGTCTGAGACGGGTAGGGTGGCGACGGTGTTCATAGTGATCTCCTGCTTCCCTGGTCGAATCGGGATAGGGCGATTAGGGTGACGTCGGAGCCAATGATCCTGGGTGAAGCGCTTGGGGATCGTCTCGATCACTGAGTCCACGTTGGTGCTAATCTAGGCCTCGCAGGTCAGGCGGCGAATGACCGGTGCGCCTGATTACATGCTCCGGACTCCGGAATGGAGGGCTGGCAAGTGTTGGATGCGCTTTCTGATGTCTTGCGGGTGATTCGGCTGTCTGGAGGGGTCTTTCTCGAGGCGGAGTTCACTGCGCCCTGGTGCATCAGCGGAAGAATCTCTGCAGACGATTGCAAACCGTTCCTGGCAGCGCCTCGACATATCATTGCCTCGCATTTTGTCGCGGTGGGGCACATGCAATTGCGCATCGACGATGGCGCTACCCTCGACGTGCGGGCCGGCGAACTCATTCTGCTGCCGCGCAATGACGTTCATACGTTTGGCAGTGATCTGAGCATTGCGCCTATGTCTGCGCGCGACGTTATTCAGCCGCCGGACGTCGGCGGCATTTCACGCATCAAGTACGGCGGGGGCGGCGACGCCACACAGTTATTGTGCGGATTCCTCGGCTCTGAAACACCGTTCAGCCCGTTGCTTTCGTCGCTACCATCCTTATTGAAACTGGACGTACGCGCGACGGCTTCGGGAGCCTGGATTGAGAGCTCATTCCGTTTCGCGGTCAGTGAGATCGCGGCGGGCCGCGTCGGCTCGGCAACGGTCATCGCCAAGCTATCCGAATTGCTGTTCGTTGAAGCCGTCAGCCAGTATGTCGCGAGCCTCCCGGCCGAGCGCCGCGGATGGCTGGCGGGTTTGCGAGATCCGCATGTCGGGCGTGCATTGGCGCTGCTCCATGCTCGTCCAACCGAGGGCTGGACCGCAGAAGCCCTGGCGCTTGAAGTGGGCATGTCGCGTTCGGTATTCGCGGAGCGTTTCACGGCATTGGTCGGTCAGCCACCGATGCAATACCTGACGCTCTGGCGTATGCACGTGGCCGCTCAACAGCTGCGCGAAGGTCGCGGTAATGTGGCGCAAATCGGCTTTGCTGTTGGCTACGAATCCGAAGCCGCGTTCAGTCGTGCATTCAAGCGCCAGTTCGGCACATCGCCCGGAACTTGGCGCAGACAATCCGCATGAGCTGGAATTGAACCGGGGCCGCGGCCCGGCGAAGAAACCGCGGCGACCGATCAATCAGGCGGGGAGCAGGCCTTTCTGTTTGGCGACATGTGTCGCCATTGCGTCCATCAAATCCGGAGACAGGCAGTCGTAGGGCTCCAGGCCGATCGAGCGCAGGCGCTCACGAATAGCCTTCATTTGCGCGGGCGGTGTGCCGGTTTCGATGATGGAGGACACGAATGCCGCGAAGCCCGGTGCAGCCCATCCGCGCTGGGGTGAGAGCTCGGTGTGGACGAAGTCCAGGCCATAAAACGCATGGTCCTTGTTCTCGATGCGCCCGAAGAGATGGGCGTGACACTGCTTGCAGGCGTGGCGCTGGATGGTGGCGGATTCGTCAACAATCGCCAGTTTTTCTTCGTGGGCCGTGACGCTGACCTTATCCCTAGGTACCACGGCGATGACGGCGAATGTCGCGTTTTGCGGTTTCCAGCATTTGCTGCAGCCACACGCGTGGTTGTGCAGGGTTTGTGCGCCGATCTTGACCTCGACCTTGTCGGTCGCACACAGGCATTGCAGGGTGCCACCGGTGAAGTTCTCGGCGGCGGGTTGGATACCGTTGTCCAGTGCAGGGTGAAGTTTCAAGGTAGTCATATTGGCGTCTCCTTTTTCAGGGTGTCCCCAGATAAGAATAGCGGTTGCGCGTTATGACAGACGCGATTCGCCTGTTGCGCTGCTCAAACGCTCGGCCGTCATGCCAATGCGCGAGAACACCAGCCACACAAAAAGCAGCACGCTGCAGCCAATCAGGATTGATGCGACGCCAATCAATGGCTCGACTGACGGGAAGCCCTTGAACCGCAGCGTCAGAGCGCCGAGCATCACCGGGACGCCAACGTTGTACGTCCAGAATTGTGCTTTAGCAGCGCGCCCTTCGGTGATCGACGGGTGCGCTGTGCCGATGATGCCGAACAGGGCCATCGACACCCATCCCAACAGGTTGATATGGGCATGTACCGCGAAGAGCGAATGGTCGCCGGACGCACCCATCGCCACACCCAGCATCACGCCAATGGCAAAGTAGAGGGCAGCGAGCCGAAACCAGGTCCGCGAACGGGGGTTGTGATTCATGGCATTCACCTCATGCGCCCTGCGGCGCGCTCAGTTGCTGAAACAATCGATAGGAAGTCGCCGCGAGCTTGGGCGGGCGACCTCTTGTTGGTTGGTAATACCGAGTCTATTATGAGACTCAAGTCTCACGACAAGACAGGATCTCATTTACTCCATGCCAAATTCGAAGTCAAGCCCGTCCAGCGGTGACGGCGAACAGGGCCGCGACAACCAGAAGCGCCGAACGCGCCAGGCACTGATCGATGCCGCCATCGCGTTGCGCGACGAAGGCCATAACCCGACACTTTCGCAAGTGGCCGAGCGCGCGATGGTGTCGCGCGCCACGGCGTATCGCTACTTTCCCTCGACCGAGGCGTTGATCAGCGAGACCGCGGCCGATCGTGACTTGCTGCCGCTGGAGCGCCTCTGGCAGCCGGGAGACGATCCGGTAAAAGGCATTGGTCTGGCGGCAAACGCCTTGAACAAGCTATTGATCGATGACGAGATCGGCCTGCACGTGATGGAGCGTTCATTCATGACGGTGTGGCTCGAGAACGAGTCCCACGAGACGCCGCTGCGGCCTGGACGGCGCATGAGCTACATCGAGCCGATTGTCGACTCACTGAAGGACGTGCTCTCACCCCGGGCGCGCAAACGACTGAAGCAGGCGCTGTCGATCGTGATGGGTACCGAGGCATTGATCGCCGTGCGCGATATCAGTCGTGCGAGCGTTGAAGAATCACTCGACGCCGCCGCCTGGGCCGCTCGGGCGCTGGTTCGTCAGGCGCTGACGGAGGAGGAAGATGCTCGACGAAAGCGCAATGCTACAAGCTCGCGGTCCTCTCCTTCAAAATGATACGGCTGGCCGGAATGATGTGAACACGGGGGCTGCCATAGGCCAACCCATACGCACGAAAGCTACCTCCGGCCTGGGCGCCTGTATCTCATAAATGAGTGGAGTCTGTGTCTATCGAAAGTATCACTGGGTGGGTACGGTCCGCAGACATTCTTTCGCTGATGAGGCAACCATGGATCTGACGGCTGTTCCCTTTGGTACGACCGATTGGTCGACTGTCGAGCCTGTCCAGTACGCTGGACAGACCGGTACCGCCTGGTGGCGAACCTGCCAGTTCGGTTCGACGCGTGTGCGGATGGTTGAATACAGTCCCGGCTATCTGGCCGATCACTGGTGCTGGAGAGGTCATATCCTGTTGTGCCTGGAAGGCGAATTGCACACCGAACTGGAGGATGGTCGCCAGTTCACGCTCACCGCCGGGATGAGCTATCAGGTGGGCAACAACGCCGAGGGGCATCGATCATTCAGCACCACGGGAGCCAAGTTGTTCATTGTGGATTAACGCCGGGATCGATTCTTGCGGACAGAAATCGGTGGTGCGGCCTGCCCATCAGAAACAATAGGCAGGCCCGTGCAACGCAGCTTTTAGCGCAACGAACGGAAGGCTGCGCGCAGTTCCCTGGCGAACAATTCAGGCTGCTCCCAGGCCGCGAAATGGCCACCCTTGTCCACTTCGTTGAAATAGATCAGGTTGGGATAGGCGCGCTCGGTCCAGGTTTTCGGCGCCTTATAGATTTCCCCGGGGAATACGGTGACCGCCACGGGGATCTTGATGTCCCGGGTCTTCTGTTCCACGGCATTGAAGTTGTTGGTGTTGTTTTCCCAATACAGGCGAGCAGACGAAATCGCGCTGTTGGTCAGCCAGTAGAGCGAAATGCCGTCGAGTATTTCGTCCTTGGTCAGGGATTTTTCCGCATCGCCGCCGCTGTAGGTCCACTGGTTGAATTTGTCGAACATCCACGCGGCCAGGCCAGCGGGTGAGTCCGACAAGCCATAGCCGACCGTTTGTGGTCGGGTGCTCATCATGGCGCCGTAAGCCGCATTTTTGCTGAAGAAGGTTTTCAGCGACTCATAGGCTGCTGTCTCCTTGACCGATAGACCGGCGGGAGGCGGGGTGCCGTCGTTGATCGCTTTGGCGACATCGGCAGGCACGGTGGCCGGCATGTTCACGTGGATCCCCAGCAAGCCGGGCGGTGCCTGGCGTCCCATGGCGTCGGCGATCACCGATCCCCAGTCGCCACCTTGCGACACGTAGCGCTTGTAGCCAAGGCGCTTGACCAACACATCCCACGCCGCGCCGATACGGTCGGGACCCCAGCCGCCGTCGGTGGGTCTCTGCGAGAAACCGTAGCCAGGCATCGAGGGAATGATCACGTCAAAGGCATCTTCGGCACGACCGCCGTAGGCCGTCGGGTCGGTCAACGGGCCGATGGCCTTGGTCAGCTCCAGAATCGAACCGGGCCAGCCATGGGTAAGCAGCAGCGGCAGAGCGTTGGGATGTTTCGATTTGACGTGGATGAACTGGATGTCGAGGCCGTCGATGTTGGTCACGAACATGGGCAAGGCATTGAGTTGGGCTTCGACCTTGCGCCAGTCGTATTGCGTACCCCAGTAGCCCACGAGCGCCTGGAGTTTGGCCAGTTGTACACCTTGAGATTGGTCGTTGACCGTTTCGCGGTCGGGCCAACGGGTCGCCAATACGCGTCTGCGCAGATCGGCCACTGCGTCTTCAGGAATGTTGACCTTGAAAGGACGAATGGCGCTGTCCTTCTCGACGGTGGCGGCAACCTCCGGCGTCGTACTGGCCCGGGCGTAAGAGGGCGAGACGAGGGCTACCAGTGCCAGAGCACCAGCGGTTGCAGAAACAGCTAACAGGCAGCGCCGGAACGCCGTAAACGATACTGCTGACATGGTCGTTCTCCAGGGAATTGGGGGCGATAAAATTCAACGACGGACTACATTGGATTCCGCAACGGCGGGCCGCTCAAAGCGATTTCAAACGCGATGGGTTCGAGTTAGTTCAGAAAGGCGTTGGCTTGCGACACGAAATCGTTGGCATATTGGAACAATGCGCCGTGCCCCGAATGTGGATAGATCAGCAATTTGGCATTCGGAATATGCTGTTGCAGCGTGTAGGAGTTCTCGGTGGGCACCATCCTGTCCTTACTGCCGTTGACCACCAGGGTTGGCTGGGTAATCTGGCTCAATTGCGAAAAAGTGCCGTCACCGGGAGCGCTCCATTTGCCCAGCGCCGCGCCTTGGGGCGCGATGACTTTCATCGAACTGAGCTTGTCGAGGCCTTGCCCCGAACTGGCGATAGGCATAACGCACGCCGTCAGCTTCGACGAATTGATTGGGTGCGCTGTTGTGCGTGGCCGCCGGCGCCGCAATGGCGCCGCTGACTGCGAAGGCGAAGACAGCCCCGAGGGCCAGCCGCTGGAAGAGGTGCATGGGTATGCTCCTTACGCGCCTGTTTCGGGATTCAGGTAAGCCGCTTGCCCGGTAGACAGGCTGGCTTTTATGTCGCGTGTCCCTTGGTCGGCGAGCACTTCTTTCAGGCCCGCTTCCACGCCGTCCAGCGACTGGATCACGACGTCGGATGGCTGAACTTTCGGCACGTCAAAGCCGTGGGTCAGGTCGGTGTCGATAAAGCCCACATGCAGGCCTTGCACGCTGGTGCCCTGTCCTTGAAGTTCGATGCGCAGTGAGTTGGTGAAGCTCCACGCCGCCGCTTTCGATGCCGCGTAGGCAGACAGGAAAGGCGCCGCAATCCAGGCCGCATCCGACAGCACGTTGACGATTGCGCCGCCGCCGTTGGCTTTAAGCACAGGGGCGAATGCCAGGCTGACGTGCATGACGCCGTAGTAATTGGTTTCGAAGATTTCGCGAGCAGCTTCCACCAGACCAGGATCCAGCATGGAAGGCAGCAGGCGGGCGATGCCGGCGTTGTTGACCAGCAGCGTCACGTCGCCCGCTTGGGCCACTGCTGCGGCAACCGATGCCGGGTCGCTGACGTCAAGGCGAATGGCAATCACCCCCGGAATGTTGACGCCTTCAGGGTTGCGCACCCCGGCATAAACCTTGCTCGCGCCGCGTGCCACGAGTTCTTTCGCGAACGCGAGACCAAGACCACGGTTGGCACCGGTAACGAAGGCAACGGAATTTTTTATTTTCATGATCGTGTGCTCTGGTTGGGTGAGGCTTTCGCCCTGTAAGATTGCGTTCGCAATCATTGCGTTAATAATGGTGCTCGCATTTATTAAAGTCAATACAAATATTAGAGTTGTAATAAAGGCCTGTGGGCATTGGCTTGTCGATAATTGTGAGTGCAATCATAGTGTGCAAGAATGATCACGGAGGAACCTCATCATGAAAATCTCGAAAGAAAAATCAGAAGCCAACCGCGCCGCGCTGGTGGAGACCGCCAGCCGTCTGTTTCGCGAGAAAGGGATCGATGGGGTGGGCGTCGCCGAAATCAGCAAGTCGGCCGGCTTGACCCACGGTGCGCTGTACGCGCATTTCCCGTCCAAGGAAGCGTTGGCCGCCGAGGCACTGGCGTGGAGCCTGGAGCAGGGCAATGCCAAGCTCTACACGAACACGGTCGATGGCGAGCCGGACCTGGACCGTTTTCTGTCCGAGTATCTGGCCGTCGACAACCGCGACAACTACGCCGAGCACTGTGCAATGGCGGCGTCCGCCAGCGAAATCGGCCGCCAGGATGCTGCGATCAGCGCGAAGTACACCGAGGGCTACATGGTGCTGGTGCGGGCGTTTGAGCGCCGGGTCGCCGCTAACAATCCCGAGGTCGACGCGCTGGCCACCGCCATGGGCATCGTTGCGGCCATGGTGGGCTCCCTTTCGGTAGCGCGGGCCACGGCGAAGGCCAGGCCAGACGTGTCGGCTCAGGTGCTGCGCGGCGTGCGTCTCATGATCGATGCCGCACTGAGCAAACCGGTGTAGTGGGAGGTCTGGCGCAAGGCAGGCCCGAAAGGGCACCTGGCGGTCGCAAATGGAGGGCGTAAAAAAGCCCGGCTGGTTAGGCCGGGCTCATTTTTGAGTACTGCGGTAAAGCCATCCATTTATACAGCGCGGCTTTCGATCAGGCGGTCGGAACCACCTTCAGCGACGCGGTTTTCGATCAGACGGTCGGAACCACCTTCAGCGATGCGATTTTCGATCAGACGATCCGAACCACCCTCAGCCACACGACTTTCAATCAGACGATCCGAGCCACCTTCAGCGACAACCGGGTGAGTTGAGGTAGCGGCAAAAGCGTTAACTGCAAAAACCGAGAAAGCGATGCTGAGAAGAGTTTGGCGTTTCATGATTTTGTGCTCCGGGGTGTAGTTGTTTTGGTATGGAGCCGATCTTACGCCGCGGATTTTTTATGAGAACTTCATTGAGTTGATGGTGACTATCGATGTCGGCAATGAGTGCGAAAGGCCCTGTCTAGACGCTTCAGGCTTCGCTAATCTTGCTGACGCTGGTCACCTGACCATTCCAGACCATCTCGTAATGCGCTGCTTGAACGATTGAAACAACCGGTTTCGGCGTCATCAACGCCCAGCAGTAACTGCCCTGCATCCGCACGGAGTGGTAACGAATACCAGGCCATCGCGCCTCTTTAACGGACCTCCCCAAACGCCGCGATTCCGTGTAATTGTCAGGATCGTAAACAGGATCAGTCAGCGCAATGGCGGCAGCATCCCTCATCGCTACATCCACGAAAGAGCAGGACAACCCCCGGAACACAAACCGCTCATAGTTGAGGCTCGGGACATTCGACCAGTACAGACCTTGGTGATGCCGCACCTCGGCCAACGCCGTTTCCATGGAGTCCGCCAGATACAACACCCCAAAACTGCCATCGCTGAATCGCGAGCCTGCCGGGTTGACGTGAGTAAAAGGTGCCGTCGCATAAGAGCAGCCAGGAATGCCGAACGGGATCTGATCCCGCGCAATCAACTCAAGATGACCCACTTCATTTTTCAGCCGGGGATTCGTCAACGCCTGAATCTGATACAGCACATCAAACTCGTCCGCGTCCGCCACGTCATCAAACATCGTGATCGGTGGAAACTTCGAATTGACCAATCGGTAAGCCTGTAGCTGCTCACCGGCCAGTTCGGCCAGTTCGCTCACCGTCACCATTGCGCACCACGCAGCACGTCAATGCGCTTGAAGGTTTCATACAAGGAAATCATGTCGCCCTGAGCCATGATTTCGAGCGGACTGCGCCCGTTGAAAAACTCGTTGTGGTTGGCCATCGACGGGAAGCCGTAGACATTTTCCGGGTTGTCGAAGATCAGACGCAGGGCGGCGTGGATGTTGAGGACGAAGCTGATGCGCTGCATCTGGTCTGAGTCCAGCGCCACGGACCAAGAGGGATCGCGCTGCCGGGCGCGGGTGTAGGTGCTGCGGGAGATGCGCAGGATGCGGCAGGCCTGATCGCTGGATGCGCTCCATTTTTCGAGGATGCCAACGGCGGCGCGTAGACCTGTCACGCACTGGGCCTTGGTGAAGGCTTGTTCCTGGAGGGGGACTGCCATGTTCTGTGCCTCGCTGTGAATCCATAGATTCAAAACTATATCGATTGAATCTACAGAGCAAGGCAGGCCCGACCAGTGGATTCTATTCCTCCAAGCTGATACCCGACCCCCCTAATTCACCGGGGACATCCTTCAGCTTCGGCAATCCATCTTTGATCCGCAACACAGTCTCCTGATAGTGCACGTGAACCCCAGGCGAGTATTCAAGATCCGGAATGACCGCCGCATACACATCGATCAACCCCAGCTCAGGGTGCTCAGTGAAGAGGTGTCCGCCGCACGTCTTGCACCACTTACGGTAACTGCGCGGTGTCTTGTTGTAAGTGCCAATGTTGTAAGTGCCAATGTTGTCAGCGCCCCGAGTCACCTGCACCGCGTCGGGTTTCCACAGCGTGAAGGCGTTGACCGGTCCTGCCGACCAATGCCGACACGACTCGCAATGGCAGTAACCCATTCCGGCCGGCTCGCCGCTGACGGTGAACTCGACCGCGCCGCAAAAACAACTGCCCTTGTAAGACCGTTCAATGCTCATGGCATGACTCCTTCATCAATGACCAGGCGATACGCGGTTGCTTGTCTTCACTCGTCGATATAGCGCACCGCTGTCGTCGGCGTGCGCCGCACCTGCAGCTCGAAAATGTCCGGGCGCGCGTAATGCCCGGTGACGTCAAGCGCCCGCCGTGCCGGTGCCACGAGTGCGACGTCGATGTCCGCATACAAAATGCCGGCCTCCCGGTGCAGTGGACCGGCCACGATCCGGCCTTGGGGACTGACCACCACCGAGTCGCCGTCGTTGATCCATTCCTCCGGATCGGCAAACAGTTGCGCACGCGCCGGGAAGTCCTCGGGAATGTCACTGCCGCGAAGCGCGGTGCCACTGCCGAGCACCCAACAGCGGCCTTCGAGTGCAATGTGCCGCATCGTACTGATCCAGCCTTCGCCGGCATCGTAAGTGGGCGCGACGTAGATTTCCACGCCTTGGGCATACAGTGAATAGCGTGCCAGCGGCATGTAGCTTTCCCAGCAGATGAGCGCTCCAATGCGACCGACCGGTGTATCGACCGCACGCAACCCGGACGCATCGCCGAAGCCATGCACCATGCGCTCGGGATTCGTCGGCATCAGCTTGCGGTGTCGGTTGAGCACGGCGCCGTTCGCGCCGATAACGACTACGCTGTTATAGAGCGTGCCGCCTCCATTGCGCCGGTCGCGTTCATTGATGCCGCACACGATCGTCACGGCGTGAACCCTGGCGGCCTCGCACAATGGGCTCAGGTCACCGTTCGCGATATCGACGGCGTTGGCCAGCAGCCGCGTGTGCAACTGGCCCATTAGAGCCCCGTCCTTTCCCGCTGCCAGCCGCCAGATCCACGACGGGTAACCCGGAATGAACTGTTCGGGCAGAACGATCAGCGAGGCTCCCGCCACCGCAGCCTCGGCGACCGATTCCACGGCTCGGGTGATCGTTGCGCTGCGATCGAGCAGCACGGGTGGGCGCTGAATGATGGCTACCTTGATCATGGCGTTCTCCATTGGCTTTTGGCTTTCGAAGGCTTGAGCGTGCGCGTGGCGAAGGGGCCGGGCTAGTTCAAAAAGTGAAGCGTTGCAGTAGCGGGAGTCCAGACGATGGAAGAAGGCTACGGTCAGTTCTGCACGGTCGCCCGCGGTGCCGAAGCCCTGTGCGAACGCTGGACACCCTTGGTGGTGCGCGAACTGCTGTGTGGCAGCAAACGCTTCAACGAACTGCACCGCGGCGTACCCCGGATGTCCACCAACCTGCTGACACAACGGCTGCGCCATCTGGAAGAAATCGGCGTCATACACCGCACGGCCACCGGCAAAGTCTGGGAATACAGCCTGACCGAGGCGGGCGAGGAACTGCGCCCCATCATCATGGCGCTAGGGCACTGGGGCGCACGCTGGATCGGCAGCCGCCTGCGCGACGACGAACTCGACGCCGGCTTGCTGATGTGGGACGTGCGCCGGTTCGTGTGCATCGAAACCTTCCCGTCGCGACCGGTGGTCATCCAGTTCACCTTCCGCGATGCGCGGCCCGGCGAGCAAGCGTGGTGGCTGGTGGTAGAGCAGGGCGTGGCGGATTTGTGCCGCGACGACCCTGGGCGTGAACTGACGCTGGTTGTGGATTCAAGCGTGCGGGCGTTGACTGAGGTGTGGGCGGGTGATCGCACACCGAAGGAGGTGCTTCAGTCGCAAGAGTTGCGCGTGGATGGCGCGGTGAAAGATGCGCAGAGTTTGTGGCGCTGGCTGGGTACGAGTGCGTTTGCGGGGACTCGCCGTGCGGCAGTGACTCGGTAGGTTGGCGAAATACCCATCAGGGAGCAGAAGAGCGCATCCCGGCGATGCGCCACTCGGCTCAGAGCCAGTATTCCCAGAGTAGCGCCATCTGCTCTTTGGCTTTCACCGCGAGCGAGCGGCGCTGCCACTTTTCCAGCTTGATTTCGTTCGACTTCGCCAGATCAGCCATGAATGCCGCTTGCATCTTTTTTCCGAACCCGGTGCCCAGCACAACCACGTTGACTTCATCGTTGTGCAGAAAGCTGCGCCAGTCGAAGTTGGTGGAGCCGACACTCGACCACACGCCATCGATGACTGCCGTCTTGACGTGGAGCAGCGCGTCACGGCGTTCGTAAAGCTTGACGTTGGCCTTCAGAAGCTCGCTGTAGTAAGCGCGTCCGGCATGAAACACCAGCGACGAATCAGTGCTGCTGGGCAGCACCAGTTTGACGTCGACGCCACGTGCCGCCGCCTCTTTGAGTGCCGCCAGCAACTGCGGATCGGGCACAAAGTAGGCGTTCGTCAGCCATATCTCGGTCTGCGCGCTATGCAGCGCCGAAATCAGCGTCGCGTAGATCAGGCTGAACGGCTCATCTGGCGAGCTGCCGATGGCGCGAACCACCTCGGTGCCTTTGCGCTCCTGTGGCGGAAAGTATTGGCGAGCGGCGAGCGGTTCACCTTTCTGGGTCGTCCATGTTTCGATGAACAGCTTCTGCAGATCCGCAACCACTGGCCCCTCGACGCGCAAGTCGGTATCGCGCCAGGGCAAATCACCATTGGGGCGAGTCTTCGAGTGAGAGCTGAACGAGCCCCCCGAATAGACGCTGCTGATGTTGATCCCGCCAAGAAAGGCAACACGGCCGTCCACTATCAGCAGCTTTCGGTGGTCGCGCTGGTTCACGTCCCAGCCCGCTTTGGCCGTCGCCGGATTGACCGGGTTGTACTCCAGCACCTTGATGCCCGCGTCGGTCAATCGAGCGAAAAACGCTGAGGGTGTTCCAAGGGTTCCGACGCTGTCACGGATCAGATTGACCTGCACCCCTTTGTGTTGCTGAGCGATCAGTGCGGCGGCGAAGCGCTGGCCGACTTCATCATCGTCGAAGATGTAGGTCTCCATGTTGATGTGGTCGCGCGCACCTTCCACGGCTTTGATCATCGACTGGTAGGTGGAGGGGCCGTCCTGCAGCAAGTCGACCTTGTTTCCTTCCGTTAGCGGACTACCGACAACGGATTCTTCGATAGCGAGGTGCACATCGAAGATGTTGGTTTCTGCGCCTGTGGACTTGAGTCGGTCGAGAATGGCTTTGCTGCGCTCGGCTGACAGAGGTCCGTGGACCCCGTCGAGTTGCACTGGCGCAGAGGGTGCGCGAGCCATGTCGGGCACTATCCTCGGCAATGTACTGCAGGAAATCACCAGTGTCAGGAACACCGCCATGCACAGCACCAGAAGAATACATACACCCTTGCATCTGGTTAGAAGATTCATCAGGCCACCTCTTGGCGAGGACGGTGATAACGCTTTGTCGGGGCGTCTTGCAGACAACGCAAGGCGCCTTGATAGACGGCTTTCAGCGCTTGATCAGGGAAATCTTCGTGCCCTCGATGCTGACCCCGGCCATTAACCCTTGCTGGTCAAATATGAACGCATAGGCATCGTCCTTCAGCGTCGAACTGGACAGGTTCTTCGAGATCCCTTCATCCACTACAACGACGGTGGGCCCTACGCCGATTTCCCACCCCTTGGTTTCGCGAACATAGTTCACGGCTTTATCGGTCATGAGGAAAACCGCATAGCCATAAGACTGGGCACCGGCCTGCAGCCCCCATGACCCGGTGACGGAGTTGTAATAACCCTCAGCTGCCTTGCCTTTGAACAAAACGCCTTCGCCATAGCTGCCACCAAACACAAGGCCGGCCTTGATGATTTTCGGGAAAACTAGTATCGCTTTGGCGTTGCGCGACATGGTCTCGGCAAATGGATGAGTCTTGTAGAGCGTTTGCAACGCTTGCCGAGAGTCGGTAGTCAGATCCTCGGCGGTTGCCGCACCGGCAGAGTTCAGGAAACTCGCCGATGCCAATGAGGCTGTCGCGAGGACGATGGATAGGAAGAACCGCATTGACTGAGTCATTTTCGTACTCCGATACGGGAGCATTGGATGTGAGCAGCAGTCTGCACCTGCCCCCGGCAGAATCCGAGCCTACTGTAATAATCCGGCGCACCCTACAGTGTGTGAACGACTGGCTTCGGCCTTGAATGAAATAGGCTAGAAGCCTTTGATCATTGGCGATGCCATCAACTGCTTTGACCTCTGGGGGCGGGGCGGGTTCGTCGGTAAATACCGTGAGGCAGGGGAGGCCGGCCAGATGATTCTCGGATTTTGCCCATGCTGCGTATGGGCGGGCCGTGGCTATTGAAGTTTTTCGGTTTGTAATGAATCGATTTTCGGCAGGGGGGGCTGAAGCGCCAGCGACAATCGGTCTGCCAGGCTCCTGGCCTCCTGAGTCGCGGCCTCCCGCGCGCGCAAATCAACGTCTTCCCCCAGGATGGTTTTCTCCACAATCACCGAGTGCACGTCTGTGACGCCGATAAATTTCAACCAGGCTTCCACGTACGGTTTCTGGAAGTCGAAGCGCTCCGCCGGTGTGATCGACTGTGCTGAAAAGTCCAGACCGCGGGCGTACATCACCACGGCCAGTTTGTTGTGCAGCATGCCTTCCAGACCGCGTTCCGGGTCAACGCTGAACAGGATGTCTTTCTGCGATACCAGGTCGATGAAATGCTTGAGTTTGTACGGGATGCTGAAATTCCACAGCGGGACAGACATCACCAGTACATCCGCGCGGTGCAGGTGTGCAGCCAGATCTTCCAGGGTGTTCCAGGCGTCCTGTTGCTGCGGGGTCAACGGCGTGCCATTGAGCCCGGCGTATTTGGCCTCCATCGCAAGATCATCGAATTCCGGCAGAGCCATGTTCCAGAGGTCGAGGGTGATGATTTCGGTGTCCGGGCTGTTTGCTTGATAACGCGCAATGAAGCTACGCGCGACTTCAAGGGAAGCCGAACGCTGCTTGCGTGGAGAACACTGAATATGGAGAAGCGTCGTCATGGCACACCTTGAATTGATGGGAGGCAGGGCAGGTGGGAGCATTGCAACATAGTTGTATTTGAAATATAAATCGTAAATTCCTGTTCGATTGATCACGTATAAAACTATGTTCGATGCTCTACTGCTCAAGACCTTTGTCACGGTCGTCGATGAAGACGGCTTCAGCCGTGCCGCCCAGAAGCTGCACCTTACTCAGTCGGCGGTCAGTGGCCATGTGCGGCGATTGGAGGAGCAGATTGGTAAACCCCTGTTGACGCGTACCACCCGCTCCCAGCAACTGACGGCCGATGGCGAGCGCCTGGTCTCTTATGCGCGCACGATCCTCGCGTTGAACCGTGATGCCTGGACAGACCTGACACGCACACCGTTCCACGGGCGGCTGCGGATCGGGGTGTCCGAAGATTTTGTCGAGTCTCGATTGCTTCGCACTGTTCAGGCGTTCGCGGCGCAGTACCCCGGGATGGAAATCGAGGTGCAGGTGAACATTCCGGGTTCGTTACTGGCGCTGATGAAGCAAGGGCATCTGGAAGTGGTCATCGGTTCGCTGTGCGAAACCAGCGAAGCGGGGTTGCTACTGTGGCAAGAGCCGTTGGTATGGGCCTGGTCGGCGCAACCCGTCACCCGGTTACCGACGCCGTTGCCGTTGGCCCTGTTCCCCGAGCCGTGCCCTTACCGCGAGGCCGCGCTGACGAGGCTGGCGCAGGCGGGGATCGCCCAGCGCACGGCAATGTTGTGCAGCAGCACCGCCGGGTTGCGGGCGGCGGCACTGGCAGGCTTCGCGGTCGCGCCCATGCCGCTCAGTCAGTTAGGGCAGGGACTGGCGGTGCTTGGGGCTGAACACGGGTTGCCGGATTTGCCGGATGCGCAGTGTCGGCTGTTCACCTCGGCAGATGCGGATCAGGCGATGGTGGCAGCGTTCACTCAGCTCATCGTGGGGTATTGCTCCACGCGCAGGGCTTGATAGGCCTGCCTGTCGGGAGCTTGGCTGAGTAAAGTCAGAGCGTTAAAAAGCCCGGCTGATCAGGCCGGGCTTTTCGTTGAGCACCGCGGTGAAGCCATTCATTTAAACAGCGCGGCTTTCGATCAGACGGTCAGAACCACCTTCGGCGACGCGGCTTTCGATCAGACGGTCGGAACCACCTTCAGCGACGCGGTTCTCGATCAGACGGTCGGAACCACCTTCAGCGACGCGGTTTTCGATCAAACGATCCGAACCACCTTCGGCAACACGATTCTCGATCAGGCGATCCGAACCACCCTCAGCCACACGACTTTCAATCAGACGATCCGAGCCGCCTTCAGCGACAACCGGGTGAGCAGAAGTAGCTGCGAAAGCGTTAACTGCAAAAACCGAGAAAGCGATGCTGAGAAGGATTTGGCGTTTCATGATGGTGTGCTCCGGGGTGTAGTTGTTTGGATGGAGCCGATGTTACGCCCCGGAGTTTTTAAGAGAACTTCATTGAGTTGATGGTGACTATCGATGGCGGCAATGGATGCGCCTTACGCCCAGGTTTGCCCGAGCCTCCCCAAATCGGCCTTTTGCAGATCCTCCGCGCTCAGCACAATTCGGAACTTGCAGTTGGCATCGAAGTTAAGAAAAAAGGGCTCGGCCAAAGCGGGGATGTCGGATGGCTCTTTCACGTCGACCAGAAAGATCCCGCCGCGCATACCATCTTGCTCGGTAAAATACGCCGCCTCCGGCTTGATGCTCGCCAGAATGCGCTCAATCACTTCGCCCACCCTCCCGGCTTTGACAAGGGAGTTGAAGGGTTCGTTAGGACATTCGACCATCAGTAACATCTTCATCATTCAATCCTCCGCTCAACCTGCAACCCTAAAGCCAGGCCTATGCGCCCGACGCCCGTGCCGACGGCCTTCAACTCAACAGTGCTCGCAGCGCGTTCTATCAAGAATAGCGAAGCGTGTGCCGGCCCTCGGGCAGGGTTACCGATGGTCATGAAGCTTCGCTTCAAACCCGTCACAGAGTTAATCAGTCAGTCCTGCGCACGTTTTATGGAATTGGCGAGCGCTGCAGCTTCTCTGCGTAAAGCATCAAATTTCTCGTTCAACTCAACGTACCCGTGCTTCCAGGTAAAAACGCCATCGACGCGGCTTTGCCCAAGTACCAGGTCATTGAGCGAGCCCATTCCACCATAGGCTGACAGCAAATATTCGATCCCATAATAATCAGAGTTAATCAGGTGGGTTCTGGCCTTGCGCATCCACTGGCTCCAGTGAGTGGCTCCATCGCTTTCAAGCACGGTTGCGAGTTGATCTAGAACACCAATCAATTGCTCGGTCGCTGGTCCCATTTTTCAAATTACCTAATCTGTATATCCAGCCAACGTCGGCCATTCGTATGATTATCGTCGCGTGGCATAAGGCAAATGTCGTCTCCCAATGACGAGTCAGCTCTGGAAGTGAAGGGCGCCTTGGAATTGTTTTGACTCACACCACAAACAAAACGGGCGCCTGACAAGGCGCCCGTTTTCATTTACTCCGCCGCCTGCGCCCGCAAGCGTCGGCCGATCACATCCATCAAGTCACAGCCGTCGCGTAAGGGGATGGCCAGCAGTTTGGAAAAGTCCGTCAACACTACCGTGTCGCAACCGAGCTCGGCGCGGAAGGCGATATTTTCCAGCACCTGCGTGACCGTGCGGATGCGGTAATCGGCCATGGCTTGCAGGACGTCGAGTGGGGCTTGGGTGTCGATGAGCAGGGAGGCCGGAATCAGGTCGATTCCGGTGAGGGGCATGTATCTTTCCATAGATAAAATCTCGTTTAGTTGTTGAGACTGCCAACAGATCGTCGCCAAACGAGTAGGGTGGCAGTTGTGCGCAGGTTGGCGAACCGGAAACGAGTAACCGGCAGACCCGGAGGTCTCCCGCGCACAACCGCCATAGACTGCAGTTTTGCGGATGCGATGACGCCTGCAAATAAGCAGGACGCCCTCGCACTCGTATCTCGGGTCGCCAAACCCGATCGCCATTTTGGGCGACGGGCGGACTATAAGCCTCATCGGAACGGCGGGCAAGGTGAGGGATTCCGAGATGAGTGTAGGACCAGATCTGACACCATTGTCAGCTATCGGCTGACCTCTCCTGAGTTAGCGTCGAGATAGACCTTGTTGTTCAATGTCATGCCAGCGCAGTAGGCAAAGTACATTCCTTTCCCAATTTTCCATTTTGGATGCCGTTGCCGTTGCCGTTGGCGCTGTTGCCTTCCTTAATGTATTTGCTTTTTCCTCCTTCGCAGGACGCGGAGTAGGCTTTGGTAATTCGACTCCAGCCATTTTTTCTGTTAGCTGATGAGTAAGTGTCATTCAAGTCCGACCCCGTTGTTCATCTTTTTTTTTTTTTTGTTCGTTGGGCGTTAGGGTGAAATAGGTGTAAACCCTATTTCAAAACTAAACACCCCCTTTCTTTCTCTTTTCTTTTCTCGAAGCAATAAAAAATAGCATGGTTATTAGGAAATGTTCTTTAGAACTGTTATTTCTGACAGTGTCTCAGGTTAAAAAAATAAAGTAATGATAGAGGCTCAATAAACGAAAGGAGTTTTAAAGTGACTGATGAACTGGACGAATACAGACGTAAAGTTGAAATGTATGAGGCTAGTCGCAACGTCCCCCCGCCAGAACGAAACTCACCTCCGACGTGGAGCGACGTGATGAAGAAATGGAATCATCCGAGTGGTGGCCGATGTACGTGTGGATGCAAAGGCGGGTGGGGCTCTTCCGACAAGATGTAATAACATGAGAAGAGAAAAATTCTAAAAGAACCATCTATTTTACTCATCGAATATTAGAGAAAAGGGGGGCTGCCAATGAGCGCTCCCTTTTAGTTCTCGTTGTCGAATTTACAAAGAAGAAAAGAACTAAGGGGGCAGATCTGAATGGAACTAACCTTCGGATGCCCATTTTTCCTGACCTCCGCTCTGGCTGATCGACGTGTTTTCATCAGCATAGGGTAAGGCTTGGTATCGTTTTATAGCTCGAGGCTCGAATCTGTCAGAGTGATTTTCGACACGTTTCTGGACAATCAACTGGAGCAGTTTCAACACCCGTCATTTCTCAGCCGTATCAGCGAATTAGCTGTTAAGTAAGTGCCATTCAAGTCAGTCCCCTGATTCCCACGGCAGTTATGGTTTCACTGCGTGGCTATCGTCAACGTGGGGAGCGTCCGTTGGTTTCTTCTCCGGAACCACAAAACTCACCTCCGTACTGGTCAAAATCGTATGACTCGGATCAGCCACCTCAAGAAGCACCTTGTGAGCACCTGGCGTCAGCCCAACCAAAATAATCGGATCTTCACTGGTGTGCGCCCATGTACCTTTCCAGTCGTCGACGGTCACGTGAAGGTGCCCGAGACGAGGTGAGACATCAGCGGCCACTTTGCCAAACACCGACATGATCCTGGCGTGCTCGGTTCGATACTGAATAATGACAACTCCGCGTGCGAGCGGCGCGGCGAGCGGTGGATAGGCAATGAGTTTTGGCCCCGTCTCAGATTCCAATGGGAGTATGGCCGGTGGGGAATTGGTGTCTGCTACCTCTTGACCCCAAGCGGCCACGCAAAAGAACACACCCAAAGCAACGGCAAATAGCTTTCTGAGAGCGAAGGGCATGGTGTTTTTCTCCCGCGTGATCTCATTCAAGGCTAGATCAAACCGAGCAGTTGTCGATGCCAAAGCTGCCACGCTCTGCAAAACAGCCGAGTGGGGAGGGACAAAAGATCGGCCAAAAACAACCAATGAATGGAGCGACGCAAAATGAGAGCTAAGCTTCTTCTACTGTCGGGCTTATTGAGCAGATTGGGCTTTCCGTCCATGGCGTAAAACCGCCTTCAGCGGTCACAACATCCTGCTGAGCGTCAGCCCTTCACAACAGCCTCGGAGGGGAGCCAATGAAACGTTTCGTCTTGCTCATCGCGATCTCTTTGCTGACCACGGCTTGTCAGAGCACAAATGATAATGGCGTCACCCGACTCGACAATTGTGTCTGCTATAAATCGCCAGAGGGACAACATTTGCAGGTATCGCAAATGGAATGGAAAGACCCCGAAACGTTGCAGAAACAATTCTCACATTGCATTTGCCGGGCCTTGGTTGACCTGAAGAAGGTCGATGATCCCAGTAAATTTTTCGTCCCCGGAACCGAAATAAGAACGGAACTGAAATAAAACAAGTGTGCCGGAGCTGTCTGGGCTCAACGTCCATATTCAACGTACGGGGCCAGGTTGAAAGCTTGCGTGTCCCAGTTGATTCGATAAATCACTTCTTTCCCTGTCTTGATCTTGGCCGCAACGGTTTTGATCGCGGCACCCACACATAATCCAGACTCGGCGAGCCCGGCACCGAGATTCACTTCGCCGGCAGGCAAAACGAAAGATGCCATCTGACCGGGACCTATCTTGGCTGCGCGCTGACCATCGATGTAGAACACGGCGTCACATCCCGAACCGACAAACCCGTCATCACGAAGAACAGTCAGGCGTCCCGGATCTTTCGTCCCCTGGCTTTTGAACGCGTACATCTTGTCGGCCGGCACTGGCCGCGCTTCAGAAACCTGCATGGGTGATGTTGCGCACCCGCCCAAGGCCAGCAAGAGTGCTGCCGTTGCGATCATCCTTCGCATGATTTTTCTCTCCTGAAAAAGGGTGAATGTATCGGTGCCGTTTTCACAGGGCGCTGGCATCGTTTTCGTGGTCATCTGCAAACGCCATGAGCACCTCCAGGTCGAGCACATCCAGTTTTATCTGGGCGATAAAAGCGGAGAAGGCCAGGTTGGCGGCGAGTAGACGTAGATCGCAGGCCCAGGCCGGTACATAGGTGGGTCCCTGGAGCCAGCCGGACTCGAATAGAGGCGCCAGGCGCATGGTATCCGCCAGGCTGAGGCGTCCCGCAAACAAGTGACCCACCAGCTCCGGTCGATTGTCGCGGATCGCGATGCGCAGCAGGGTATGAACACCGAGCAAACCCGTCAGGTAGGCGGCATCCTTGGTAAACGCCGAACCACCACGCAGGTCGGCGCCACGGAAGACCCGCTGGGTCGAGCGGAAGGACTCCTCTTGCGACTGGCCGGCGGCAAGAAAACCCTCGAAGACCTGTATGAAATCGGCGCCGTCCAACGCTTGCTGGACCGCCAGCACGCGCAGGGCCAGGCGGCGCAATCGGCTGATGTCCATACTGCCGGTGAACAGTTCTGCCAGGGTGGCAATGCCTTCCTGAGTTTGAGTCGTGCGCGGCGCTCCCAAGCCCAGGCTTTTGAGGTTGGGCTGGAGCGCGCCATTTTGTGCGGTCGCGACGTGCACGAAGGCCTCATGCTGCAATAACTGATTCTTGTCCAGTTCAGAGAACAGTGCGCCGCTACGCAGACGAATGCGGCTTGCCCCGGCGATCGCCTTGGCAGCAAGGCTCGGATCGAGCACGACCGTGACCCGGCCCTCGCCAAAGAAACGGTCCAGTTCCGGCTGCATCCAGGCGGCGAAGGCTTCGGCCGGGATCTCAGCCTGAGTCGGTGGAATCCGGGCACCCCCCAGCAGGGCGTCGGTGGTCGTGAGGAAGAAACGGGCCGCGTCCAGCATGCTGAGTTTCTGGTTCGGATAATAGAAATCCGGGCGCCGGTACAACGCGGATGAATATTGAGTGAAGGCGGGCGTGCCAATCGCACCGAGCATGCGTCCAGCAGTGGCATAGCTGCGCGCTGTCATGGCGAGGTAGTTCCCGGCGGGATGCCCCTGATCGCAACGCCCGATAAAAGCTTCCAGCGCGGCGATGTCGGCGCTGTGCTCGCGTGGTAGCTGCTCGACTTCAGGCAATGCTGCTTTGCCTGCGCGCCAATGCGCCAGGAAGACTTCCTCGACGCCATCCGGCCAGGACAGGGCATCCAGTACGCGGATCTTGCGAGCCAGACCGGGTAGAGCGGCATCAAGTTCAGACAGGGGGGCGCTGTTCATGAAGTGTCCCTTGAAAGACGAGGTTCCTTCGAAAAAGCTTAGCCGCTCCGATGCATTGCGTTGTAACCGGTCAAGGGGCCTTCTGCTGTTCAGCGCCAGACCTCAACTTCGCAAAACCCTCAAAGCACCCGTTCAATGACAGAATCTCCTACACTTGATCGTTTTGGAGAACACCATGCTTCGTGCGTTTGAACGAAGACTCGACCCTTTTCCTCCTGACGAGGTACCACCGCCACCCAACGGCCTGGCTCGCTTCCTGTGGGCCTGTACCCGGGGCGCCCGCGGTTACATCCTTGCGCTTGCACTGCTCAGTGCCGCTGTGTCGATTTATGAAGCCTGGCTGTTTTCCTTCCTCGGGCAGGTCGTGGACTTGCTCTCGACCTGGCAGGCAGGCGGTGAAGCGGCTGCGCAGGAAAGTCGCGTGTTGTGGGGCATGGGCATCGTCATGGTGGCCAGTGTCGGGCTGGTGGCGTTGCGCACCATGGTGCAGCACCAGATATTGGCGATTAACTTGCCGTTGCGGCTGCGCTGGGACTTCCATCGGCTGATGCTGCGGCAAAGCCTTTCGTTTTTTTCCGATGAGTTTTCCGGCCGCGTCACTACCAAGGTGATGCAGACTGCGCTCGCGGTGCGCGACGTGCTATTCACCCTGATCGAGATCGCACCCGGGATCGGCGTGTATTTCATTGCGATCATCGCCTTGGCCGGCGGCTTCGCTCTGAAACTGATGCTGCCTTTCGTGGCCTGGGTCGTGTTGTTCGGTCTGGCCATGGTGTACTTCGTACCCCGTCTGGGGAAAGTCGGGCAGGAACAGGCCAATGCGCGGTCGATGATGACCGGGCGTATCTCAGACGCCTACACCAACATCACGACGGTGAAGCTGTTCTCCCACTCCAATCGTGAAGCGCATTTCGCGCGTGCAGCGATGGAGGATTTCAAGCAGACCGGCTTCCGCCAGATGCGCCTGGTCAGCCAGTTCGAGATCGTCAACCAGGCCTTGGTGGTGGCGTTGATCATGGCAGCAGGTGGCTATGCGCTGTGGTTATGGCACCAGGGTGATGTCGGCGCAGGTGCTGTGGCGGCGATCACCGCCATGGCGTTGCGGATCAATGGCATGTCGCACTGGATCATGTGGCAAATGACCTCGCTGTTCGAGAGCATCGGCACCGTGCAGGATGGCATGGCGACACTGACCCAAGGCGCCAAGGTGCAGGACGCGCCGGGAGCGGGCGTGCTGGTGACCTCCGGCGGCGCGGTAACTTTCGACAATGTGAGCTTCAACTACAATGGCGAACGTCAGGTGCTGGATGGCCTGAACCTGAGCATCCGCCCGGGCGAAAAGATCGGTCTGGTTGGTCGCTCTGGCGCCGGCAAATCCACGCTTATCAACTTGCTGCTGCGCTTCTATGACGTCGACAGCGGGGTGATTCGCATCGATGGCCAAAACATCGCCCATGTTACGCAAGAAAGCCTGCGCGGCACCATCGGCATGGTCACGCAGGATACCTCCCTGCTGCACCGTTCCATTCGCGACAACATCGCCTATGGCCGTCCCGATGCGACCGACGCGCAAATTCGCAACGCCGCGGCCAATGCCCAGGCCGACGGGTTCATCAGCCAACTGAGCGACCGGCAGGGCCGTACCGGCTACGACACCCTTGTGGGTGAGCGCGGCATCAAGCTGTCGGGCGGCCAGCGCCAACGCGTCGCGATTGCCCGGGTGATGCTCAAGAATGCCCCGATCCTGCTGCTTGACGAGGCCACCAGCGCGCTGGACTCGGAAGTCGAAGTCGCCATTCAGGAAAGCCTCGATGAAATGATGCAGGGCAAAACCGTGATCGCGATAGCCCATCGGCTGTCCACGATTGCAGCCATGGACCGGCTCATCGTCATGGATGACGGACGCATCATCGAACAGGGCACTCACACCGAATTGCTTGGGAAGAACGGCGTCTATGCGCGGCTGTGGCACCATCAAAGCGGAGGGTTCCTGGGCGAGGATAAGGGCGTGGTCGAGGCTATGGATCAGGTGTGAGGATGCAGGGGGGGCGCACACAAAAAAACTGACACTCACTCGAAATCGGAGCGCGTTGGTGTCAGCTCCCTAGCGTAGAATTTGCACACCGCGAGCCCCCACCTGAGACGGACCCTCAATGCAAACCCCCACAACCAACCACCCCCTCTGGAAAACGTACCTCCTTTTCCTCGCGCCCATGGTCCTCTCCAATTTTCTCCAATCCATGTCGGGCACCATCAACAGCATCTACATCGGCCAAATGCTCGGCACCCAAGCCCTGGCCGCTGTCTCCGGCATGTTCCCCATCGTCTTCTTCTTCATCGCCCTGGTCATCGGCCTCGGCGCGGGCGCGGGCGTGCTTATCGGCCAAGCCTGGGGCGCGCGTGAACCGCATCTGGTGAAAGCCATCGCCGGTACAACCTTGCTCTTGGGCGCAATAATCGGCCTGACAGCCGCGGTGCTAGGCAGCGTCTTCGCCAGGCCAGCGTTGCAAGGGTTGGGGACCCCGGCAGACGTTCTGGACGATGCGGTGTCCTACGCCCACGTCATGATGTGGATCATGCCGTCGCTGCTGGTCTACGTGCTCTTCACCCAACTGCTGCGCGGGGTCAGCGATACGGTGTCGCCGCTGATCGCGTTGGTGGTGTCGACCTGCATCGGTCTGGCGCTGACGCCGGCGTTGATTCGCGGTTGGTTCGGGTTGCCGATGATGGGGATTCAGAGTGCGGCGTATGCCGGGTTGGCGGGTAACTTGTCGGCGATGGGGTGGCTGGCGTGGCGGTTGATCAGTAAGGGGCATCCGTTGGCGCCGGATCGGGAGATGTTCGCGGCGATGCGTCTGGACCTGGTGATTCTCGGCAAGGTGTTACGCATCGGGTTGCCGACCGGGTTGCAGATGGTGGTGTTGTCGGTGTCGGAGCTGGTGATTCTGGCACTGGTGAATCAGCACGGTTCGCAGGCGACCGCGGCGTATGGGGCGGTGACGCAGATCGTCAATTACGTGCAGTTTCCGGCGCTATCGATTGCGATCACCGCATCGATTCTGGGTGCTCAGGCGATCGGGGCAGGGCGGCTTGAGCGTATGGGGCCGATTCTGCGCACGGGGCTGTTGATCAATGTGTGCCTGACCGGTGGTTTGGTGGTGCTGGGTTATCTGTTGTCGCACTGGTTGCTGGGGTTGTTCCTCACGGATGATTCCACCCGGGCGAAAGCCGAGCATCTGTTGCACATCATGCTCTGGAGTCTGTTGGTGTTTGGCTTCCAGGCAATTGTCGGCGGCATCATGCGCGCCAGTGGTTCGGTGCTGGTACCGATGGCGATTTCGATTTTTTGCGTGGTCGGGGTGCAGTTGCCGGTGGCGTATGTGCTGGACGGGCAGTTCGGTTTGCAGGGGGTATGGATGGCGTTTCCGGTGGCGTATCTGGGGATGCTGATGTTGCAGACGGCGTATTACAAACTGGTCTGGCAGCATCAGAAGATTGAGCGGTTGGTGTAGGGTCGTGACCACAATGGTAAAAGTATGACTGTTTCAGTAGGGTAAGATTCTAAATGCGAGCAGCTCGTTATTGCACTTTTCGTAAGTTACCTAACAACTAATGGATCCAATAAACACTATTGGAAACCCCTGTCATTCACCAGCCCAGTTGTCATGGGGCTGACAGAGAAGTTGATACGTTAGTACCTGCGTGTGGGACGTTCACAATAACCGCCGTTTGTCGGTGGGCTGCTCAAAAAATGAACATTCCGGGATCACAGGCCTCTGATCCTGCAGCACGTCACTCAAGACCTGCTCCTGCAGCCGCAGAAAAGAAGTGGAAAATAAACCTCATGGGCATTGAATGCTAATGGGGATTTTTTTACCTGAAATTCAGGAGGCAAGAAATAGCCGGTCATTGGTTTGCCAGGCGAATCAATGGGCTAAGCAGTGCCAAGTCTATGAGTTGGCATATCTTATAAAAGTAAGATCGCGCAGGGCTTAGAAGAGTTGAATGCCCTGTTAACTATCGATCTGTACTATCGAATAAGGTGGAGAAAGTACCGTGGCGATAAATACAATTATGAGCCTGCTCGAAAATAAAGAATGCATGGAATTTTTGCGATTGGGTGTTATTTACATTCATTTAGTGGCGTGTTGTGTGGCCATTGGTTTGGTATTGACTAGTGATGTTGCGATGGTCAGAGACTTGTTAAAACGAAAGACATTCACTGAGCATGATAATGCTCACATGGAGAGTCTTCAGAAGTCTGTCATCGCTGCACTGATAGCGTTGTGGGTGACGGGTGCCGCAATCATCGGTATTGATTACCTGGAAAAAGGTATGAATTACTTTATGAATCCAAAGCTTCACGCCAAAGTGATTATTGTCGTGTTGCTGAGTTACAACGGCCTCTTGTTGCATCGGCTGGTATTGCCCGCACTGCAAAAGGCGGGCTCCCTGCTCAATCTCGGGTTCAGCGCACGGATGATGGCGCTGTTCTGCGGCTCGCTGTCGGCCGTGTCCTGGATGTATGCGGCCATGCTGGGGGTCGGGCGCCCGTTGGCCTGGAAATACTCTCTCTCCGAACTGTTGATGGCGTATCCGCTCCTGATCGCACTGGGTTTCCTAACGATGCTGGCATTGACTCAGCGTCTGAAAATACAGGACTCCATCGCTATTTCTCCGCGGACAGTAGCGAACGCACGGTAGGCCGGTTCACTGCGTAAAACTGGCGGGCTTGTCCTGAGCCTGCCAGGCGCGACCTTCTTTGTGCAGGGGATCATTAAAACCTGCATCGGGGAGGTCGCTTTGTTTTGAGTCAGAAGGCCGGATGCTTCCAGACTTTAAACACTTCTGTGAAAAGCCCTGTATGAGTTCGCGCTGACGCCGGTGCATACGCTCCGGTGCATCGGTGGCTGGACTTGCTGTCAGCCATCTTCAGACTGACAATCAAGAGTGACCATCTGACGCAAACCGACAGGCGTGATCGCCTGAGGAGGTTTTCCAATGAGTCCCTCATCGCCCACCATCCTGCAAGACCGGGCCGCAGCCGGTCGGCGTCTGGTTGAACCGCTGCTCAAATACGCTCATCGCCCCGACGTCATTGTTCTTGCCTTGCCCCGTGGCGGGGTGCCGGTGGCCTATGAAGTGGCCACCGCCCTGGAGGTTCGCCTCGACCTGATGCTGGTGCGCAAGCTCGGAGTGCCGTCCCATGAAGAGTTCGCGATGGGCGCGATTGCCAGCGGCGGCATACAAATCCTCAACGAACACGCGCTGCGGGTTCACCCGATTGATACGGCTACGTTTGATGCCGTGGTTGCCCGGGAAACCCGGGAACTGTTGCGACGTGAGCAGGTTTACCGGGGAACGCGCGCGCCGGTGCAGCTCAAGGATCAGGTGGTGATTCTGATTGACGACGGCCTGGCGACAGGCGCCTCGATGATGGCGGCGGTCCACGCGGTGCGGGTGCATGCGCCGGCTCGGATTGTCGTCGCCGTGCCGGTTGCTCCGATTGAGACGGCGGAGGCGCTGCGCAGTGAAGTGGATGAGCTGATTTGTCCGCTCATCCCAGAATGGCTGATGTCGATCGGCCGTTGGTACATGGATTTTTCCCAGACTTCGGATGCGGAGGTCATCAGGTTGTTGCAGCGGGCGTGGCTGAGAGAGTCCGGCTCCGCTCAACGGTAAGCGGGCAGGGCGATTTGATTGTCTTCAGTGCGTCGCTGCTTGCCCGGCCATCCGAAATCAGCAAAGCTCTGCCGCGCCCAGTCTCGGGCGGGTTGGCTACACGATCCAATGGTCAAGGAAAGCGTTGAATGGCACTCAGGGTAATGGTGATCGGTGGCTACGGAAATTTCGGCAGCATCGTTTGCAGGCATTTAGTCGCGATGCCGGGCGTAGAACTGGTGATCTCGGGCCGCAACTCTCACAAGTTGCAGCGCAAGATCGATGAGCTCAAAACCCAGTCCGACCGCATTTGTGAAAGTTGGTGCGGCGATGCCATGGGCACCGCGTTCGGGCCCACGCTGAGCGAAATGGGTATTCAGTGGGTGGTCCATACCGGCGGCCCGTTTCAGGGGCAATCCTATGCGGTCGCGCAAAGCTGCATCGACGCGGGCGTGAATTACTGCGATTTGGCTGACTGCCGCACCTTCGTCAATGGCATTGATGTGCTCGACGCGAGCGCAAAGCAGGCCGGCGTGGCCATTCTCAGTGGCTGCAGTTCGGTGCCGACGCTGTCGTCGGCGCTCATCGATCAATACCGTTATCGCTTCAAACGCATCGACTCGATCAAGCATGGCATTTCTTCCTCGGCCAAGATGCCGGGCCTCTCGACCGTCGAAGGCGTGCTGGCCTACGCGGGCAAACCGATCATGCAGCTCAAGAATGGCCAGGTGCACGAAGTGTCGGGCTGGCAGGACCTGACCCTGCGCAAGATGCCGCAATTGGGGAGCCGGGTCCTGTCCAACGTCGATGTGCCGGACATGGATATTTTCGCGAGCCGCTACGGCGCCCATACCTTGAGTTTCAAGGCAGGCTCGGGGCTGAAACTCGGTGGCGTGGCCAGCTACGTGCTCGCCGAGGCGCTGAGAATCGGCCTGGTACGAGACTCTGCGGCTTGGGCGGCACGACTGCATCGCTGGGGAACGTGGTTCGAGCGCTTCGGTGATGGCCGCAGTGCGATGTACATCGACGTCGAGGGGCAGGGCCTTGATGGGCAACCCCTGTCCATGACCGTGCAATTGACCGCGCACAACGACAAGGGCCCGGAAATCCCTAGCTGCGCGGCTGTCGCGTTGGCGGCAAAACTGGTCGCGGGTTACGCGCCGGCACCCGGCGCCCGTCCTTGCGTGGGCGAGATCAGCGTCGACGAGTACATGGCCGCGATCAACGACCCGACCAACCTGCACTTGTCCGTGCGCTTTTCTGACGAGCAGGGCTGAGCATGCTCTATCTGTGCCTCAAGTACACGCACGTGATTGCCGCGATTTTTCTGTTCGGGTTCGGCATGGGCTCCTACCTCTATTTGATCGCGGCGAGTCGCACGGCCAACCCGCAAGTGATCGCGCACGTGGCCAGAATGGTGGTGCGCTTCGACACCTGGATTACCACCCCGGCAGGCTTCATTCAGATCACCACGGGTTATCTGCTGATGAAAGTCTCGGGGCTGCCCATGACCACGGAGTGGATTCTGACCTCGTTGATCATTTTCCTGTGTGTGGGTTCGCTGTGGCTTCCGGTGTTGGTACTGCAGAAGCGCCTTCACGTGATGGCGCTGAGCGCGGTGGAAACCGGTGAGGGGCTCGACGCGCAATTCCGGTCGGTCTACAAGAAATGGTTCTGGATGGGCGTGGCCGGTTTTGCGGGGATGTTTGTGATCGTGATGATGATGGTCACGAAGATGTCGCCGATGCAGCTGGTTGAGGCGGTGGTCTAGCGCAACGGCCACGCCTCACTATTTGACTTGACCGTCTAGTGGGTTTCAAGCCAGTCCTGAAACCGCGTCGCACCGACGATGGGATTGGCACCCGGTGTCAGCGACTGGTCATTGATCGGCGCACCAAAGTACGGAACCGTGTCGTCCGCGACGGTCTGGCGCGGGTCCTTGGTGTGCTTGAGGTAATCGCTCGCGAACTCGATGAGGGGGCGGTTTTCAGGGCCAGCCACTTCGACGGTCTGATTGATCGGCGCTTTCAGCGCGATGTCCGTCAGTGCCGCCGCTACATCGGCCGAGGCCACCGGTTGCAGCGCGGCGGACGTCAAGTGAATGGTGTCGCCTTCCTCGCGCCCGGAGTGAGCAATGGCATGGATAAACTCGAAAAACTGCGTGGCCCGCAAAATGGTGTAGGGAATCCCCGACTTCTGGATGAGTCTTTCCTGGGCCATTTTCGCCCGGAAATAACCACTGTCGAGCATCCGCTCGGTGCCGACGACCGACAGGGCAATATGGTGTTTGACGCCGTCGATCTTCTCCGCCGCAATCAGGTTGTGCCCGGCGGTTTCGAAGAAGTGCAGCGCCGCGTGGTCCTCGAAAGAGGGCGAGTTCGCCACGTCGACTACCACGTCCGCGCCTTTCAACGCTTCCGTCAGCCCTTCACCGCTGATGACATTGACGCCGGTGCTCGGCGACGCCGCCAGGGCTTCATGCCCCAGGTCCTTCAGGTTCTGGCAGAGTTTGCTGCCGATCAGCCCGGTGCCACCGATGACGACGATTTTCATGTCCTGTCTCCCGATGCGGTGAGTGCTTGAGTCATTAAACACCTGCGCGGGTGGCCGCATCGGGCGCTGGCTCGCGTTGCCGACAGGTGGTCGGAAGTCTCGGCGCGAGGTGGAACAAACCGTGGTTCTTTGCTTTAGTCCACCTATCGTCGGCCTGCGTGTGCCGCGACCGGAGCGCCCCATGAATGCTCGATTCCCGTCGATTTCCATACTGGCTGTTGCGCTTGCCTTGAGCTTTTTCCCCTGTGCCGAAGCGGCCGAATACACGCAAGTGAATGAAACCGCCAGCACCATCTCCTTTACCTACAAGCAGTTCAGCTCGCGGGTGTATGGCACTTTCGGCAAGTTCAAGGCCACGCTTGATTTCGACACGGCCAACCCCTCAGCGGGCCATGCTGCGCTTACCATCCAGCTCGACAGCATCGATGCCGGCAGCGAAGACGCGAACACCGAGCTGCAAAAGCCTGCCTGGTTCGACGCGCAGAAGTATCCCGAGGCGACTTTTGAGTCGACAGGAGTGAAAACGCTGGCTGACAACCACTACACCATCACCGGCAAACTCACGCTCAGAGGGGTCACCCGTGAGGTGGCCGTTCCGGTCCTCCTGAAGGCAGAGAAAGCCGTCGGTATCTTCGATGGCCAGTTAACGCTCAAACGTAGCGACTTCAAAGTCGGTGAGGGGGAATGGGCCGATAGCGTGGTTTCCGACGATATCAACATCCGTTTTCGGATGGTTGCGCCGCAGCGCTAACGACAGGCATCAGCGACGGCCTTCTCGGCGCGTTCAATTTCCTGCTTGATGTCAGTGGTGATCCGTTGTTCCTTGTGTTTCTGTTCCAGGAATATCTGACTCCCCTGGTTCTTCAACTCTGCGTCAGACGCGGCGTCCTGTGCCTGCAACTCGGCAGCGTGTGCGTCTATGACGGCTTCAACCTCGGCATCATTCTTCGCGGTATCCAGGGCGGAGACTAATTTGTCGACCTCCGCTTTCTCGGCATCGGCGTAAGCGTCAACGGACAGCCCGGCAGCCATCGCTCGTGCGCGAATTTGCAGGGTTTCCATATGCTGCTTTGCTGTCTTGCACACCGCTTCCTGCCGTGCGCTTTCACTCGCCTTCCATTCCATAAACCCATACGTCGTCACACTGATCACGGCCAGAGTGATGATGGCGCTAAATAATTGGGCTCTCACATTGCACAACCTCAACAATCAGGGGGACAACAGTATTGGGTGATGATCGCCGGATTCCATTCGAGGCCTAAAAAGCGTAGCAGGACGGACGAGTTGCATGTGATGGCGGGATGGCATTTGACTTGATCACTACAAGGCATGGAGAGCGCACTTGTGTGCTATTACTTTTTGGGGCTTTCAATTAGAAGCATGGACGCATTACCGCGAATTAGCGCGTGCCCATGAGTCTTAATTGTTTGTTTGCCTGAGTGGCAAGGTGCCACAATCGTCTTTTTTGTCGCAGCATCATGATCAGGCGGATCAAATGGGTGGCCCAGGATTTCGGCACGACCAGGATACTTTCATCGCCGCGCAGGTGCGCAGTGATCGATTGCATCAGCTATTCCACCAGTCATTCCCGGCGATTTTCGGTAGTTTTCTAGCCGCGCTCATGCTGTGCGGCTTGTGCTGGGAACGCTTTGATCACGCCGTCATTTTCTGGTGGATTGGCCTGCTGACGGCATCTTCGGTGCTGCGCATCCTGATGTTCGTTGCCTGGTTTCGCTGCCCTGAAAGTGAGCGCACTCCGCAACGCTGGGAGAAGCGATACTGGTTCACGCTGGTGTTGTCCGCCAGTATCTGGGGGGCAGGCGCTTTAGCGGTGATGCCGGCAAACGACCTGTTGTCCCAGGCGTTGGTCATGCTCTTTGCCGTCGGCATGTCGGTCAGCGCCGTGTCGTGTTACTCGTCCTATCGATTCATGACGTTGGCGTCGATTGGCCTGGTCTTGTTGCCGTGTACCTTCTGGCTGCTGTTTCAATCGTCAGCGATGCAGATCGGCATGGCGTTGGCCGTACTTGTGTTCGCCTCGTTCGTGGCCAGCGCGACACGCAAATTGTCCGAAGCATTGGAAACCGCCTTCCAGTTAACCCGTGAAATGGAACGCGCCCATCGAATCTCGACGTATGCCGCACAAACCGATGAACTCACCGGCCTGAAAAACCGCCGCGCTTTTTTCGAACACGCCCAACAATTGTTCCATGACTGCAAAAATAACCAGTTACCCTTGTGCGCGGTAATGCTGGATATGGATCACTTCAAGCACATCAATGACACCTACGGTCATCAGGTCGGCGATCAGGTTTTGCGACAAATGGGCGCGATCATCAACCGGTCCTTCCGCGATACCGATGTCTTCGGCAGGCTCGGTGGCGAAGAGTTCGCGATCCTGCTTCCGAATACAGCGATTGAAACCGCCCTTAACATCGCCGAGCAACTTATCCAGTCTATCGGTGGATTGATGACCGGACCGGTTCACCGCATATCGGCGAGTCTGGGTGTTGCGGCCATGGAGATCGGCGACAACGATTTGCAGAGTTTGCTGAATAACGCGGATAAAGCGCTGTATCGAGCCAAGGCGCGTGGGCGTAATCAGGTGGCGGTTTCGGAGTAACGGGGCGGAAGGTTTAATGCGTAAACGGTTCCTCAATAAAACCGGTCTTCTTCCTTCATCGCATAAATCCGTCCCAGAGTCCTGGCCGATATCCCCAGGAACAACAACGCCAGCAATACCCCACCCAACATAATGTAAAACCCGGGGCGATTGCCGTTCAGCTCCCGGGCAATGCTGTTCTGCCCCGGTAACCAGCGCGAGTAAATCAGGTCAATGCTGCCGCCGGTTTCATAGGCGGCTTTTTGCGCGTAACGCTCGTCGACGTATTGATCGTCGTGCACCTGGCCGTTGTGGTCGGTGTAGCGGTAATGGATCACTTTGCCGTCGCTGTTCATCAAGATGGTGTCCAGCTGCGTCACCGTGCCAGTGGTCTCGACAGGGCTCAAGCGGATGGCGGCATAGGCAATGCCCTCGTGCCGAGCCATGCCGGCGAGGATCAGCACCACGCAGCAGGCAACGGTGAGCAGGATCACTCGGTTGAACAGGTGATCTTTTTCAGCTTCGCGGGGGTAATACATTTCACGGTCCTTCGTCGGTGAATTCACCAGAAGGAGTCGGCGCGCGGGGGGACAACTTTAGTCGAGCCGGATCAAACGGCGATTGTCCCTGGCTTTTTCCTTGGCCGTATCCAGCCACCGATGTAACCCAACCGCAACGAAGCGCAGTCGCCGGTATCCGCCTCATTGTGGGCGGATTATCGCTTCACCCAAGCGGCGCTCAATCGCCTGACGGGGCTAACTCGACCCAAGCCTGCGTGGTTTGCAAACTCGCTTGAATGTGCAAAACGTGTTTGATCGCGAGTACGTCTCGGACTGCAATTATTCGTTCGGTTGCTACGGCGGCCAGGAGCGGGTTGCGGCGGTTGAAATGAGCTACGACTGGTAACGCAAATCTTTGTAGCAGCTGGCGAAGCCTGCGTCCGGCTGCGCAGCAGTCGTAAAATCCGAGCACGCGGTACATCAGGCAGACCGTGCATGTAGGGTTTACGACTGCTGCGCAGCCGGACGCAGGCTTCGCCAGCTGCTACAGGGCTGCGGGTGTTCAGGAGAGCTTAACGTTCATGGTGATCCGCGCCGTGAACACTTTCTTGCCTTCAGCATCATGAATATCCACCGGCACGATCTTGTCGCCTTCAGTCTGCCAATCCACCGCCTCCCCATCGGCCACCGCCGTCACGTCTGTTTTGGCCTTGGCCAGGTACTCAACCGTCATCCCTTTTGGAATCCAGCGCGCACCCGCGGGAATGGACACGTCGGTCATCGTCCCGGCGGCCAGCTCGGCGGCGTTGCACATCGCAATCGCGTGAACCGAGCCCAAGTGGTTGGTGATCTCCTTGCTGAACGGCACCTGCACCGTGGCATGACCCGGGCGCAACGCCGAGATCAGCGGGTTGATGGTGCTGAAGTAGGGCGCCACCTGGCAGGCCATTTTGCTGAACGCTTCCGGGCCTGCGCTGTTAAACATGCTGAGAAACTGACTCATTTTGAAGCCTCGCTGAGGGGGGGTTTTACAGAATGATGTTCCGTAACAGAATAATATTCTGTGACGGAACAGTATTCTGTCGCGGTTAAATCTGTCAACCTAGCGCAGCTTTCTCATCGGCAGCCGACTGCCTTGTCATGGATTTTCTCGGCCTTTGTCCAGCATGGAAACGTCAGATCTACTCGAGCGCAGCTACCCCGGCAGAAGAGCCGAACTCAAGCGCGACATCTTCAGAAAGGCCCTGGCCCTGTTCAACGAACAAGGCCTCGAAGCCACGACCATCGAAATGATCCGCGCCGAATGCGATACCAGCGTGGGCGCGATCTACCATCATTTCGGCAACAAGGAAGGCCTGGTGGCCGCGCTGTTTTTCACCGCGCTGGACGACCAGGCACTGCTTCGCGACAGCTATCTCGCCGAAGCACAGACAACCGAAGAGGGCGTGCACGCGCTGGTCCACAGCTACGTCGATTGGGTGGACAGCCAACCCGAGTGGGCGCGGTTTCAGTACCACGCGCGGTTCGCCGTCACCAAAGGCCCGTTCAAGGAAGAACTGGCCAGCCGCAACAAAACTCGCAATCAAAAGCTCGGACAATGGCTGGCAGAACCCGGCCGGCGCGACGAGCTGCGAGCATTTCCTGCCGAACTGCTGCCGTCGCTGATCATTGGCCAGGCAGACAGTTACTGCCGGGCATGGTTGTCGGGGAGGGTGGCTGGCAGTCCGAAGGACTACAGGAAATTGCTGGCGCAAGCGGCCTGGCGATCAATCTGTAGCGATGAAGCCGTTCCTGGCTGATAAACATCGGTTCAACAAGGCCGTTCTCCGCTGAACGGCCATTATTCCGTTGATGTATGGCTATGCTTGATCTGCTGCCGCAAACAGTGGGAGTCAATCGGGCCGTTTTCCAATGTAGAGAGGGCAGGCGTTCAATCCATTACTGATGGAGATGAAACCGTGAGACCACTCATTCAGCTTCTGACAGTCCCGGCTGCGTGCATTGCACTGACGCTCCCGACGTTTGCCGCGCAAGACACTCCGCCCATTTCCGCCTCGATCAGCACGCCCGCCAAAGTCGACACCCGTTTCGGCACGCTGGACTTCAAGGACGGGATGCCGAGCAAAGACACACTGGACAAAGTCTACGACAACCTCGATTACATCCACGCGTTCAATGCCATCACCAACACCTTCCAGGGTGTCAATACGGTGGCGATTCGAAAAGGCTTCCAGGACATCGGCGTCAAGGATAACGAGATCCTGATCTTTTCCGAATTGATGGACGCCAAGTCGCTGTTCCTGACGGCCAACGCCGATACCATTTATTTCCTCGGCTTCATCGACGTGAGCAAAGGGCCGATGGTGCTGGAAACTCCGCCCAACTCGCTGGGCACGCTGGACGATTATTGGTGGCGCTGGATGATCGACTTCGGCGCGCCGGGGCCGGATCGGGGGCTAGGCGGTAAATACCTGGTGCTGCCGCCAGGCTACGACGGGCCCGTTCCCGAAGGCGGGTATTTCGTCACACGTGCGCCTACCAGCAAAGTGCTGATCCTGGGGCGCGCTTTCATGGACAAGAGCGACCCCAAGCCAGTGGTCGAGTTAATCAAGAAAACCACCAAAATCTATCCCTATGTAGCGGGCGGTTACGGCACCAGCGTGGCGCAGTTTCTCAGTGGCCAGGTCGCGTTGGCCAAGGTCGTCGAGCCGACGCCCACGGTGTTCCATGAAGGCAGCGGCAAAGTGATGAACACCCTTCCGCCGAACGACTTCGGCGCCTTCGAACTGCTCAATGAGCTGGTGCAACAGGAGCCCGCAACCACGCTTGATGCCGAACTGATGGGCTCACTGGCCGCCATCGGCATCGTCAAGGGCAAGCCTTTTGCCCCGGATGCGCGGATGAAGAAAATCATGACCGAAGCGCTGGCAGCGGCGAATGCCACCTCGCGCAGCTTGCTGATGAATCCACGTGATCCGGATTGGTATTACTACCCGGGCTCTGCCTGGTCCAACTTCCTGTTCATCAGTGGCAGTGAATTTGAAACGCCCATTCCGATGATTACCTCCGAAGGTGCCAAGCCGTTCCCGGCGACGGGCTACCGCACCCTGGATGCTCGCTCGGCGTTTTTCTACGGCGTCACCGGCATCACGCCGGCAATGGCGATGCGTTTGCCAGGCATCGGATCGCAATATCTGTTCGCCATGCTGGACTCGAAGAAGGAGTATTTCGACGGGGCCAAGACCTACAAGGTGACGCTGCCAAAAGGTATTCCTGAAGCCAACTTCTGGTCGTTCACCGTGTACGACAACCAGACCCGATCGATGCTGGATACCCCGCAACGTTACCCGCGCGCCGGCAGCCAGAGCTACCCGTCGCCAGCCGCCGAGGCCGATACGGATGGCTCGACCACCGTCTACTTCGGCCCTCAACAGCCGGAAGGCGTGAAGCGTGGCAACTGGATTCAAACGCTGCCGGGCAGAGGCTGGTTCATGCTTTTGCGGCTGTACGGACCGCTTGAACCGTTCTTCACCAAGGCCTGGCGTCCGGGTGAAGTAGAAGAGGTTCGATAAGTCAGTCGAGGGAAAGGCTGCCACAGCAGTTATCATAGGCGCGCCCGATGCCAACATTTCACGTCACGGGTGCGCCTTGATCCTTGGAGTCCGTCACGCAATGCCCCAGCTCAGCCACTTTCAAACCCCGTGCCCGGAGCACATCAACAGCCAGATCCTGCAGATGGTCGTCGACAACCTGACCGACATCAGCATGGTCGGCATCGCGCCGAGCAACCCGCTGTACAACGTGTATCAATACGCGGTCGGCTACGAAGTGCACCTGTACCTGGAAGCCCTCGGCGGGACCAAGGGCATTGCGGTCGAGTTGATCGTCGCCACCGACGATGAAGACCCTGAAAAAGTCATCGGCTTTCTGCTGTACCTGCCGGTCAAGGATGATCCCGACGCGTGCGGCGTGGCCTACATGGCCGTCGATTCGGGTCAACGTCGCCGAGGTGTCGCGCGGGCCATGTTGCACGACATGATCAGCCGCTACCCGCACGCCGAACTGACCTGCACCGTCGCCAAGGTGCCGTGGTTCGAGTCGATGGGTTTTCAAGTGCTGGGCGTGCGCGGCACGCAGGTGCTGATGAACACCCGCGACCACAGCAGTGAAGGCTTGATGGGACTCTTGGATGTCACATTTATCTACAGTTCTTTAGAGGTCCGGCAGATACATACCTACTTGCTGCAAAAACACGGAAAGCGCGCGATGGTCGATGCTGAAAAGCAGCGCGACCGGCATCTGGACCAAATGACCCACAACGCCAAGGTGTTTGTGCTGAACCGTTTGGGCCAGAACGCGGCGAACGAGCCCCGTCTGGACTAGACTCATAAGTCCTTTCGGAAGCGCGCGGTCATCGAGCCGTGATATTCTGCGCGCCAACTTGGTTTGACCTATTCAGTTTGCCCGTCCCTGAGACGTGCCAGCAGGATCAATGTCGCTCAAGTAGCTGAAGCCAATAATGATAAAAAGTCAGTTCAGTAGGGACATATAAACTGAGGTCGATGGAGACACGTCGGCCTTGTGTGCCCACCCTCCAATCCTTATGTACGAGCACCCACGACGTCCTGCCTGAATGTCGTGAACCAGGGGCCCGTAAGTGAGGATGGAAGGGCGGATGGCGTTTTATCATAGGTGCTACAGATGTTTAAGAAAATGAACACGGCCCTGCTGGGGCTGGCTTTGTCGATGGGGATCACGTCCGTTCACGCGGAAGAGGCAAAGAAGGTTGATGTCCTGCTGATCGGCGGCGGCATTATGAGCGCGACCCTCGGTGTGTGGCTCAACGAGCTGGAACCTGGCACTTCGATGGAAATGATCGAGCGCCTCGACGGTGTCGCCCAGGAAAGCTCCAACGGCTGGAACAACGCCGGTACCGGTCACTCCGCCCTGGCCGAATTGAACTACACCCCGGAAGACGACAAGGGCAACGTACAGATCCCGAAAGCCGTTGAAATCAACGAAGCCTTTCAGATCTCCCGTCAGTTCTGGGCCTGGCAGGTTCAGCAAGGCGTGCTGAAGAACCCCCGTTCGTTCATCAACTCCACACCGCACATGAGCTTTGTGTGGGGCGATGACAACATCAAGTTCCTGAAGAAGCGCTACGAAGCCCTGCAAGCGAGCCCGCTGTTCGCCGGCATGCAGTACTCAGAAGACCCGGCTGTGATCAAGAAGTGGGTTCCGCTGATGATGGAAGGGCGCGACCCGAACCAGAAAATCGCGGCGACCTGGAGCCCGATCGGCACCGACGTCAACTTCGGCGAGATCACCCGCCAGTTCGTTGCGCACCTGCAAACCACGCCGAAGTTCGACTTGAAACTGTCTAGCGAAGTGCAAGACATCACCAAGAACGAAGACGGCACCTGGCGCGTCAGCTACAAAAACCTGAAAGACGGCAGCAAATCCGAAACCGACGCCAAGTTCGTGTTCATCGGCGCGGGCGGCGGCGCATTGCACCTGCTGCAGAAGTCCGGCATTCCTGAAGCCCAGGAATACGCAGGCTTCCCGGTTGGCGGCTCGTTCCTCGTGACCGAGAACCCGACCCTCGCCGAGCAACACCTGGCCAAGGCCTACGGCAAAGCCTCCGTTGGCGCACCGCCAATGTCGGTTCCGCACCTGGACACCCGTGTCCTGGACGGCAAGCGCGTCATCCTGTTTGGCCCATTCGCGACCTTCAGCACCAAGTTCCTCAAAGAAGGCTCGTACCTGGACCTGCTGACCACCACCACCACGCACAACGTGTGGCCAATGACCAAGGTCGGCATCAAGGAATACCCGCTGGTCGAGTACCTCGCCGGCCAACTGATGCTGTCCGACGAAGACCGCCTCAACGCCTTGAAAGAATACTTCCCGAACGCCAAAGCCGAAGACTGGCGCTTGTGGCAAGCCGGCCAACGCGTGCAAATCATCAAGCGTGATGAAGCGGCCGGTGGCGTGCTGAAGTTGGGTACCGAGATCGTTGCTTCCGCTGACGGCTCGATTGCCGGTCTGCTGGGTGCTTCGCCGGGTGCTTCGACTGCTGCACCGATCATGCTGACCGTGCTGCAGAAAGTGTTCAAGGACAAGGTTGCTTCGCCAGCCTGGCAAGAGAAGCTGCATCAGATCGTGCCGAGCTATGGCACTCAGCTGAATGGCAGTCCTGAGAAGGTTGCGCAGGAGTGGGCCTACACCGCCAAGGTGTTGCAGCTGACTCCGCCGCCGGCGATTGGTCAGGTGGCGGCTCCGGCTGCTGCTCCGGCTGATGCTGATAAGGCGAAGGCGCCGAAGGCTAATGCTGCTAGTGATATGGCTTTGTAAGTAGAAGCGTAATCAGAAAAAGCCCACTGAACCGGTAACGGTCAGTGGGCTTTTTTGTGGGGAGGGGGTTTCAAGGGGTAAATTCATCTCGGCCTACATGCCTGCTTTCGGCCATAAGCATTCACTGGTGATGCCAGTCGCTCGACAGAAGTCGCAATTCAATCCCGAGCAATCTTGTCATTTGCCAAGGCTTAGGGCAGGGTCGATACCACTGACATCTCTGCCAAAGGAGTCACCCCATGTCAAAGATATATCCCGGTATCGATCCTGAGGGGCTGGTCGAGTACTCGGTGGTCTACACGGACCGCTCGCTCAACCACATGTCACAGTCATTTCAAGGCGTGATGAAGAACATTTCCAAGACCCTGAAACAGGTCTACAACGCCCAGGCTGTTGCGGTGGTCCCGGGCAGCGGCACATTCGGCATGGAAGCGGTGGCGCGACAGTTTGCCACCGGCCAGCAATGTCTCGTGATACGCAACGGCTGGTTCAGTTATCGCTGGAGCCAGATCCTTGAAATGGGCAACATCCCGGCGGCCACCACGGTGCTGAAAGCCCGACCGGTCGACACGGGTCGCCAGGCTGCTTACGCCCCACCCCCTCTGGACGAAGTGCTGGCAGCCATTGCGGCTTCGAGGCCGCAGATTGTCTTCGCCCCCCACGTTGAAACCTCATCAGGGATTATCCTGCCCGACGAGTACCTGCGGGCCGTCGGCGACGCCGTGCATGCGGTGGGTGGCCTGTTCGTGCTGGACTGCATCGCCTCGGGCACGCTTTGGGTTGATATGCACAAATGCGCCGTCGACCTGCTGATCAGCGCACCACAGAAAGGCTGGAGCGCCTCCCCTTGCTGCGCCTTGGTGATGCTCAGTTCTTTGGCCCTCGAGCGCATCGAACAAACGCAAAGCAGCAGCTTCGCCTGCGACCTGAAAAAGTGGCTTCAGATCATGCAGGCCTACGAACAGGGCGGGCATGCCTACCATGCGACCATGCCCAGCGATTCTCTCGCGCGATTTAACGAAGTGATGAAAGAGACGCAAGCCTACGGTTTCGACAAGGTCCGCGGCGAGCAACAGGCTCTGGGCGATCGGGTGCGCGCAATGTTGACCGGCAAAGGCATCAAAAGCGTGGCCGCAACCGGCTTTCAGGCCCCTGGCGTAGTGGTGAGTTACACCGATGATGCCGACATCAAGAGCGGTAAGAAATTTGCCAGCCACGGCCTGCAGATCGCCGCCGGAGTGCCGTTGCAATGCGACGAGCCAGCCGACTTCCAGACCTTCCGCATCGGTCTGTTCGGACTCGAAAAGCTGCACAATATCGAGCGCACGGTCAGCACCCTCGAGCAGGCACTGGACGAGGTGATGGGTAAATAAGCGCTCAACTTGGCGTCATCACTGTCGCATTTGAACGCGGCAGTGATGTCGCCAGAAAGTAGTCAGGCGTATCAGTTGGAGGAGTTGCAATGACAACAATCGATGTGAAATCCCGATTCGAAGCAAAGCTTCTTCGTCCGGCAAAGCCCGGTAATGATACGTCGTGGGCGTTCGCAGTACTGCCAAGAGACGCGAGTGAACCGCTTCCGAGGCGAGGAAGGACGACAGTTGAAGGCACAATCAATGGGCAACCTTTCCAGGCAACCCTTGAGCCCGATGGCCAGCTGAGCCATTGGCTGAAGGTAAGTAGCGAGTTACTCGACGCCGCCGGTGTGGCCGTTGGGGATATCGTTACACTCGAGCTAACCCCGGTGAAGAAGGAACCCGAGCCTGACCTCCCGGCAGATTTTGAGGAAGCACTGGCAGCCAGTCCTGAGGCTCGTAAAGTCTGGAACAATACAACGACCCTCGCACGAGTAGACTGGATCCACTGGATTACTTCAGCCAAGCAACTCAAGACGCGGCAAAAGCGCATTGGTGATGCCTGCGATATGCTTGCAACCGGCAAGAAGCAGGTGTGCTGTTTCGACCAGTCCGGCTATTACAGCAAGGCCTTCCGTGCGCCCGAGGCAGAAAATTTTTAAATGGAACATTCCGTTGAATACGCCTGACAACGCGTTAACGTGACACGCAGTACAAGGCCCACTGAACCGATAACGGTCAGCGGGCTTTTTTGTGTCTGGGATTCGGTTACTTTGGGGGCGGAAATTGTTTCGCCAACAGCCCGTTTAAACAAAAAAACTCAGGCACGTTTAAATGAAGCTTGCTGTTACCGCATCAAGGCTACATCGCCTTGCGCCACCCCCTACACGTAAGACAGAATCCGCCGGCTTGTGCGTCTGGGGCGCGGGTTTTATCGTTGCTGGGTCACTGAAAAACAGTGATCGGGTTTGGTAGCCCGGTATTCCAGGCGCATAGCGCCACCTTTTGCAGAGGTTGTTTTAATCTCTGTTTTTTATGGTGGTCATGCGCAGGGCTCCTTCGGGGCGCCGGGTTCCTGGACCGGTCTACCAACCCGCGTATGGCCGCCTCCCATTCGTTTGGTAGCGAAGGGTGATGGCTCCTCATTAGTTCTTCCAGGAGTTTCATCTATGTTCAAACCAACGCCAAATCCACCGGATACTGATCCGGCATCCCCCTACGAATCCCTCGATTCCAAAAAACTCAACGACGCCGCCGAACGCGCCCTCGACCACTACCTCAATCCGGGCGCCCACATCATGGCCAGCACCCACGAACCCGAACCCATGTTCCTCGCCAACCCCAAGTACGACACCGAATCCCTGCTGGCCAACGCCAGCGAATCACTGGGTTCGGCCACCACCATGCTCAGCAATTTCGCGGCGTTACTGGATAACTCCCATCGCAAGACCTTGCTGGGGATTACGCAAGTGGTGATGTTGGGCGAATTGGCGGTGAACCAGGCGTTGGATAACGTCGAGCCGAAAGCGTAAATCACCATCCCTGTGGCGAACGGACAAACCGTCGCTGCAGGGAAATCGGCATAAATCCCGATGTAGCAGCTGTCGAGCCTGCGAGGCTGCGTTCGGCTGCAAAGCAGTCGTAAAATCAGGCGACTGGTTTTTGCAGGAGTACCTCGTTTACCGGGTTTGCGAGGACTTCGTCCTCGGACGCAGCCTCGCGCTGCTCGGCAGCTGCTACATGGGATTTATGCATAGCCTGTGGCCTCACTCTGATCCGTATTTTCCTTCGCCATCTGCCTCTGTAATGCACCCAGCCAGAGGCTCACAATGACGCCACGGTCCGCACTCGCTTAGTCACTGCACCGTAAACTCATAATGTAGGAGGCCCTATGGGCAAGATGGCAATTTTCCTGGGTGGATTTCTGGTGTTAACCATTTTGATTGGTGCCCTGGCCACGATCTCTCCCGTTTAGTCCCTTCCTCCCGTCAGCCAAAAAGCACAACGCCTCCACAGTGGGAGGCGTTGCGGCAGAAATTGCCGATGGCGATGGCTTCGCGCCTTGCTCTATGAACAAAGCTGATCATCGCCACACTGGTTAACGGTTGTCTTTACCCAGCCAACGATAGGTCACGCCACCGATGACGGCACCCAACATCGGCGCCAACCAGAATAGCCACAGTTGCTCAATCGCCCAGCCACCCACAATCAGTGCCGGGCCAGTGCTGCGCGCCGGGTTGACCGAGGTATTCGTGACGGGGATCGAGATCAGGTGGATCAGGGTCAGCCCCAGGCCGATAGCAATCGGTGCCAGACCGGCAGGGGCACGTTTGTCGGTGGAACCGAGGATGATCAGGATGAACATCGCGGTCATCACCAACTCTGTGACAAACCCCGCCGCCATCGAGTAGCCACCTGGCGAGTGTTCGCCGTAGCCATTGGACGCGAGGCCGCTGGCCAGTTCGAAGCCGGGTTTGCCAGTGGCAATGAAGTACAGCAGGGCTGCTGCAATTACCCCGCCCAACACTTGGGCGAGGATGTAAGCGGGCAGTTCTTTGGCCGGAAATCTTCCACCCACTACCAGTCCGACCGAGACCGCGGGGTTGAGATGACAGCCGGAAATGTGGCCGATGGCGAAGGCCATCGTCAGCACTGTCAAACCAAACGCCAGGGAAACACCCAGTAAACCAATTCCCACGCCTGGAAACGTCGCGGCCAACACTGCACTGCCGCAACCACCAAACACCAGCCAGAACGTACCTAACAACTCAGTAGCCGAACGTTTAAACAGAGACATAAGACGGTGTCCTATCGAGATGGAGCCGAAACACTAACGAGAGATGTCCGCTGCCGATGTAGGACATTTCCCAAGCATCACGCTTCATTTTCCTAGGCTCTGTTTACGCTCGGAATGGGTTGCAATCGCTCCGAAAAAAGAAAAGATCAGCCGTTCTCAACAATCACTCTTCCCGTAACCGCCGCGCCTGTACGATCAGCGCCGGAGCAAAGTGCAGCACGACCATCCGCACCAAGTGATGAGTCAGGATGAACACCACGTTCAACCCGCCGCTGAACGCAACGATGGCGATGGTCTCGATGGCGCCCGGCATGTATGCCAGCCACAACGACAAGGGATCGCTGCCCATCACCCGTCCCGCCACGCCGGCAAACGCCGCTGCGATCACCAGCATCAAGGCGACGGCGATCAGCCCGGCGCGACCATGACGGACGAGTTCGGCGAAGGTGATGTCCTTGAATTTCGAGCCAATCAGCACGCCGATGAGGACGGCGGCAGAGTCGACACTCCACTGCGGCAGGTGGAACGTTTCGAGGTAGCCCAGCTTGATGTAGGCGCCGGTGAGGACGATCGCGGTGAGCATGAACGGTGCCGGCACGCCGACGCTCAACAGCAAGCGGCCGAGCAACAGGCACATGGCGATTAGCGACAGCAGCGTCAGTGCCGTGCTCAAGTCCAGCGGGCTGCTCTGCACAAGCGCCATGTCGACATGCCCCGGAATGCAAAAGCTGACGAGCAAGGTGATCGACAACAATCGGACCAGGTGCACAACGATCACTTTGCCGGACGCGCGTTCGGACTCGATCAAGTCGAAGACGGCGGCGAGTGCGCCTGGATACACGGATAACAGGGAATCTTTGAGGTTCCAGCCCGAGACCCTGAACAACCAGAAACCGGCCACGCTGCTCTGGACCGTCAGGCACAGCAACATGAAACCGAGGCTGGGCAACATGGCCGCTACTGTGTGGTTGTCCCACGAGGTGAACATCAGCCCGGTCGCGACGCCCAGCACGATCTGCACGTAACCAAGGCCGAAGGGCAGGGTGGGGGAGAATCGCAGGTTGCTGGCGATCAACGCGGACGCGAGGATCGAGCCCAGCAACAGGCCGTGGGGGATACCGGCGTGTTGCAACGCGGTGCCGACGCCGGTGGCGATCAGCAAGCACAATAGGGTTTTCATGCGTCGTCCTTGATGTTTGAAGTAAGCCAGCGCTTCCATTTGGGCCGTGCACGTTTTCCCACTTAACGACGTGAGGCGTCAAGTGCGCGCATCCAGCGCTGTAAAACGCGATCTCTGTCGTATTGGGCCGAGACTCAAACGATGCGGGCCACGAGAGCCGATGTTTAAAATACTGCGTCGTCCGGCGGTGTAGGTTTCCAGACCTGATCACTAATAAAAACCGTCAGCCGACGTTTGCCGGGCCCTCACGGCTGACCTTGGTTGTTTTCAGAACGACGCTGAACAAACTTCTCTAATACGGTGGTGTCGAGGGCCCAGTGCAATGATTGCTCACTCGGAAGCGAGCGCGACGTTCTCCTCTACGTGTTGAGTATCAGCTGCCGACTGGCGACCCACCTTGAACCATGCGGCGTACAACGCCGGGACGAAGAAAATCGTCAGCAGCGTCGCCACAGTGAGGCCGCCCATGATCGCAATTGCCATCGGCCCCCAAAATACACTGCGCGTCAGCGGGACCATTGCGAGTACGGTGGCCAGCGCCGTCAGCATCACCGGGCGTGCTCGGTGAATAGCGGCATCCAGCACAGCGTTCCACGGGTCACGCCCCTCGGCGATTTCGATTTGCACTTGATCGATCAGGATCACTGCGTTCCGCATGATCATGCCACCCAGTGCGATGATGCCCAGGATCGCGACGAAGCCCAGCGGCGACTGAAATACAAGCAGCGCCGGCACCACACCGATCAGGCCCAGCGGTGCAGTCAGCATCACCATCCACATGCGGGAGAAGTTCTGTAGTTGCAGCATGAGTAACAGCAGGATAGTGATTAACATCAACGGGGCCACTGCGAGTAGCGCCTTGTTGGCCTTGTCACTTTCCTCAACCGCTCCGCCCACATCGATGCGGTACCCCGTCGGCAGCTTGGCTTCGATGTCCTTAAGCAACGGCTGGATTTCCTGCGTCACCGAGACACCCTGTTCTCCATCCTTCACGTCGGCACGCACCGTGATCGCCATATCGCGGTTGCGGCGCCACAGTACCGGCTCTTCCAGTTCAGCGCGTACCTGTGCGACTTGTGACAGCGGCACCACCGTGCCCTGGCGCGTGTAGAGGTTGATGTCTTTCAGTGTGTCGAGGTTCAAGCGTTCCTCTGGCACGGCACGGGCCACGATGTCGATCAGGTCCTCGCGCTCACGTAGCTGCGACAGGGTTGCGCCGTTCATCACGGTCTGGGTCGCCAGCGACACGTCGGCCGGCGTGAGGCCCAGCGCGCTCGCCTTGTCCTGATCAAGCTCGACCTTCAGCGTGCGCACCGGGTCGTTCCAGTCAAGCTGGAGGTCGCGCACCTTCGGGTTGGACGCAACTACCTTCTCCACGTCGCGGGCGATCTTGCGCACCACCTGGGTATCGGGGCCTACGACCCGGAACTGCACCGGGTAGCCGACAGGAGGCCCCAACTCGAGCCGGGTCACGCGTACCCACGCCTGTGGGAATTGTTGGTCAGCCGAGGCCACCAGCCGCGAACGTACTCGCTCGCGTGCATCCAGATCCTTGGTCATCACAACGAACTGGGCAAATCCCGGATTCGGCAGTTCGGGGTTGAGCGAGAGATAAAAGCGCGGCGCACCGGCGCCGGTGTAGGCGGTATAGAAACGCACGTCCTCGTCCTTCGCCAGGATCTCCTCCATGTGCTTGACCTGCTCGGTTGTCGCGGCGAACGAGGAGCCTTCCTTGACGCGCAGGTCAATGACCAGTTCAGGGCGCGAACTGTTGGGGAAGAATTGCTGCGGCACCAGCTTGATGCAAGCCAGAGCAAGCACCAGCGCGCCAACTGTCGCACCGATGACCACCCAGCGGCGCTCGATGGCGGCGTCGATCAGGCGGCGCAGGCTGCGGTAAAACTTCGTGTCGTGCGGATCGGCGTGCTGGTGCTTGCCCAAATCGTTGGGCAGCATCTTCACTGCCAGGTACGGCGTGAAGATGCCGGAACAGATCCACGAGAACAGCACCGCGGCACCGACGATCCAGAAAATGCCACCCGCGTACTCGCCGGTGGTGGACTTCGATAGGCCGATCGGCAAGAAGCCTACGACGGTGATGAGTGCGCCGGTCAGGCGTGGCATGGCGGTGGACTGATAGGAGAAGGCGGCCGCTTTTACGCGGTCCATGCCGGTTTCCATCTTCGCCACCATCATCTCGATGGCGATAATCGCGTCATCCACCAGCAGTCCCAAGGCGATAATCAATGAGCCGAGCGAGATGCGTTCGAGGTTCCAGCCCATCGCCAGCATCACCAGCGCCACGCCGCCCAGCACAAGCGGCACCGTCGCCGCAACCACGAGTCCGGCGCGCCAGCCCAGGCTGGCCAGGCTGACCGCGATCACGATGATCAGCGCCTCGGCCAGTGCGCGCCCGAAGTCCAGGATTGCATCCTTCACCGTGGTTGGCTGGTCGGCCACGAGTTCCAGCTCCACGCCATGTGGAAGCTCCGACTGGATCTTGGCGACTGCTGTGTTCATCGCCTTGCCGAGGTCCACGATGTTGCCGTCGCTGGTCATTGTGATGCCGAGCATCAGCACCGGCTGGCCGTTGTGGCGCACCGTGTAGGTCGGCGGATCCTCAAAGCCACGGGTAACGGTCGCGATGTCGCCGAGCTTGATCAGCCGGCCGCCCGCAGAGATGGGCACGTTGCGGATAGCCTCTTCGCTGGCGAATTGGCCACTCACGCGCACCATGACACGGTCGCCGCGGGTGTCGATCTGGCCTGCGGGCAGCATTGAGTTCTGGCTTTTGAGGCTGTCGGCGATGGCCAGCGGGGTAATGCCCAGTGCGGCCAGGCGCTCGTGCGAGAACTCGACGTAGACACGCTTGGCCTGTTTGCCGATGAGATCGATCTTTTTGACCATCGGCACCTTCAGCATCTGGCGCTTGATGTCCTCAGCCGCGGCCGACAGGTCAGCGTGACCGACGCCGTCACCCTTGACCGCGTACATCAGGCCATACACGTCGCCGTACTCGTCGTTCAGGACCGGGCCGATCACACCGTCAGGCATCTCGAGGCTCAGGTCGTTGAGTTTCTTGCGCGCCTGGTACCAGGCTTCGCGCTGGTCAGCCTTGGAAGTGCCGCCGCGCACGGTGAGCGTCATGCCTGCGTATCCTTGACGCGCGTAGGTGACCACCTTTTCGAAGTTGTCGATCTGTTCGAATTTCTTCTCCATGCGGTTGAGGACCTGGTCCTGCAACTGCTGGGCAGTGGCGCCCGGCCAGATGACCATGGCGGTCATGGAGGGTACGGAAAAGTTCGGGTCTTCCAGCTGACCGAGCCGGGTGAAGCTGAAGGCACCGGCCAACGCCACAATGAGGAGCATGAACAGAACGATGGCGCGATGGCGCAGCGCCCAGTCGGTGAGGTTGAAATTGTTCATCGGGCGGCCTGCTGTGTGGTGTTCGCGTCAACAATCGCTGCGCCGGGAAGCGCGACCTTCAGGCCGGACGTCATCTTCTGGACGCCGGCAGTGATGACCAATACGCCAGCCTGCGGCCCTGAGACGAGCACCTGGTCATTGCGGTAGCCCCAAACTGCCACACGCTCCAGATCGACGATGCCTGCCGGATCATTGCCCGTGGGCGTGACCACCCACAGCGCCGGCTGGCCGCCAATCTGCGTCAATGCAGTGGCTGGCACTGCCGCCACAGAGACACTTGTCATGACTCGCTCGGCCATCACCGTGGCGGTGGCGCCCAGCGGCAGCGCCTGTAACGGCTTGAGCCGCGCGCGATAGGTGCGCGTCTGCGCTGCCGCCTGCGGCGACAGCTCGCGCAGCGTGACATCGAAGACCTCGTTCGGCGCACTGGCCAGCGAGGCCTTGAAGCGCGCGTCCTTGAAGACGGTTAGCTGATCCTCGGGCACGTCGATGACGATCTCGGATTCATCCGGGTTCGCGATCGAGACAACCGGTTGACCCTCCGGCACGACTTGCCCAGCCTCAAAGCGCACACCCGTGACGACCCCACTACGCGAGGCGCGCAGCACGGTGTACTTGAGGCGGTTGCGCGCGAGTTCGAGCTTTCGAGCCTCGGCCTCGGAGGTCGCATGCGCGGTTTGGGCATTGGTCTGAGCGCGCTCGGCGTCGGCCGCGCTGACCGAGCCGTCAGTCTTCAGAGCGGTCAGGCGCTGGCGGTCCGAGTCGGCCTGACGCGTCTGTTCGACGGCAACCGTCCACTGTTGTCGCGACGCTTCTTCGGCGAGGCGGTAGTCGGCGTCATCCAGTACAGCCAGGATGTCGCCTTCACGCACAAACTGGCCTACATCGACCTTGCGCTGGGCTACCTTGCCACCCACGCGGAAGGCTTGGTCGACTTCATGTCGCGACTGTACGGTGCCTACGTAGCGACTGATGTCGCGGGCATTGTCGTAGCTGATTGCAACGGTGCGCACCGGTCGTGGTGCCTGCACGGTGGGCTGGTCGGGGCTACACGCGGACAGCATGACGGCTACGGCCAAGGCGCCGGCCGCAGTAAGGGAATTCTTCAAGACGGTTCCTCTTTGGAAAACGACAGATTCTTAGGAAAGTGGTGGCCGGTCGGCTTTGGCGGATGCGGTTGGATTGGAGGGTTGTTCGAACACCTGCCAGCCCCCGCCCAGTGCCTTATAGAGCTGCACGCTATCGATCAGCAGGCGGGTGTTGCTTTCATTGGAGTTCAGGCGTGCCGCCAGGCGCGCCCGCTGCGAATCCAACAGTGGCAACAGGTCGATCTGCCCGCGGTTATAGAGTGATTGGGCGCGGTTCTGCGCAGCCTCGGCGGACGCGGCGGCCAATTGCAGCGACCCGGCGCGGCGGCGTTCCTGCGCCAGCGTGACGAGGGCGTTTTCCACATCCTCGAGCGCCCGTACGATCCCGTCCTCGGCGCGTAGCAGCGCCTCTTGTTGAGCACTTTCGGCAGCATCGTTGATCGCTTGCGTGCGCCCGGCGTTAAAGAGCGGCATTGCCAGCAGGCCCGCCACGTTGGTGAAGCGTGCAACGCCGAGATCGGCGCCGTTCAGGCTCAAGCCCTGGCGTCCGAAGGAGGCATCGAGGAACAGCCGCGGGAACCACTCGGCCGCGGCCTGCTTGCGGCGCGCATTGGCTGCATCGAGTTGCGCCATCAGCGCCAGCACGTCAGGTCGGCGTTGCAGCAGCTCGGCGGGCTGGCCCGGCTTGGCCTCGGGCACCACTGTCACATCGCTGATCGAAGTCTGGATGTTCGCGGTATTGAAAGACTGGTCGGCAATCAGCACCGCGATACGATGGCGCGACACAGCCACCTGCGTTTCCAGCGGCGGAATCTGCGCCCGCGCCGACAAGGCGTCGGTCTGCGCGCGTTCGACGTCGAATGCGGATGCCAGCCCCGTCTGCTGGCGCGCCACGACCAGACGCAACGTCTCGTCCTGCATCGCGGAAATAGCGCGCAGTGTCGCGACCTGGCGTTGTGCGCCGACCAGTGTGAAGTAGTTGCTGACGACGTCGCTCATCACCAGCAGGCGTACGCCACGCATGTTGTGCTCCGCAGCCAGCGCATCGGCGTCAGCCGCCGCTGCGCCGGCTCGCAGACGGCCGCTCAGGTCGAGCTCCCACGAGACGTCCAGGCCTGCACTGGTGGTCTTGGTATCCGGATAACCCTGTTTCGTGGCCGAGTTGTAGCCACTGCTGCGATCGCTGCCGGAGACGGATGCGCCGACGCTCGGGAACAGCCAGGACTGGCTGACCGTTTCGCCGGCTCGTGCGGCGTGCAGGCGCTCGGCTGCAATCTTGACGTCGCGGTTCTCACGCGCGGCCCGGCGCACCAGATCCGTCAGAACCGGGTCGTGGTAAACCTCCCACCATGCCGCCTCGGGTTCCATTTCGGAGGCCGTGCTCGCGGAGAAGTGGCTCGGCAGGTCTACCGACGGCGTGAGCACCTCGGTGGAGCAACCGGTCAAGACCAGGGCAACAGACGCGGCGAGCGCTGCCCCCATGACGATGCTGACCATGCGTTCGGCATATTGCAGGGGCGTCTGCCCGTTGCGGGTCAACAGATGGAAAGCTGGAAGTCGCGGCATCGGATTGGGACTCGTGAAAATTCGAGGTGGCATCAGCGTAGGGCCCGGTGTGCGCGAAGTCGTCAGCGAAGGGTCGCCGTTCGGTCGCCATATCGAGCGCTGATTCGTGGTGGGGGCTTCACTCGCCGCCGGCATCGGCCGTGTGCTCGCCGGTTGCCAACGCGAGGTCCGAGGCAATCGACTCCAACAGTTCTTCGGCGGACGAAAATTCGCGCTGTCGTCCGGTGACCAGGTTTTCGAGGCGGCCCACCAGGGCCCCCGGCGCGGCGTCGCTACGCAGTTTCACTACGTATGAGCGGCGGCTCGGGTATTTGGATTCAGGGTTCAGGATCATCGCAGACCAGGGGGGCAAGAAAGTTCGACGACAGCGTAAGCCGCCCCCTGGCTCGAGTCGTAAGCGAAAGGTCAGGCTTCGGTCGGAACAGTAACCCTCACCGCAGAGAAATCGCGTCGCTTCATGCCGGCTTGGCAGCGTGAATCAGCGAGCGCGCACGTTTTGCCAGCTCGGTTCCGTCAGTTTCGGGTGACTGGTCAACCAGCATGGCCAATGCCTGGTGGTCCTCCGCCGTAGCGTCAGGGTGCTCGCACAGTTCGACCAGCGCTTGCAGCTCCAGCCACGGTGCTTCCTGGGCGCGAGCCTCTTCAACCGCGCGCCGCACCGCAGCGATGCCGGCGCCGGGCTGACCCTGCGCTCGCGAGATCGCTGCCTCCAGCAGCAATAGCTGCGGCAGGTAAACGCGCTCGCCCAGTTCCTCGCCCACCCGAAATGCTTCCTGCAACTCGACTTGCGCTGCGTTGCAATCACCTGCGAGCAGCAGCGCCTCGGTGGCGTAGCCGAGCACCTCGCTGGCACCGGAGCGCATTCCAAGCCCGGTGTGTTCTTCATAAGCCTCACGGATGCGACGGTAGCCATCGCGCGGTGCACCGTTGCGCGCGTCGGCCCAGCCGCGCCACCAGCGGCAAGCCGTACGCCCGAGGGCGAGAGAATATTCATCGACCAGCGCCTGCATATCATCGGCCAGCGCAGCCACACGCACGTGGTTTCCCATCCTCACCTCGATCAACACCTCCTGCCAGGCGGCGACCAGCGAGGTCATGGGCTGACGCAACACCTGCGCGCGTACCCCCGCCTGCTGCATATGGACTCGGGCTTGCTCAACCAGACCAGAACGCACGAGTTCTATGGCCAGCATGCCGTGCAGCATGACCTGAGGATCAGCCGCAAAAATCTCGTTCGTCCCGATGTCCAGCGGCTCGGCGATCGCGAGGGCGCGTTCCAGCCAACGGCGAGTCGTTTTTGTGCGTCCCTGGAGGTGATGCACCTCGCCCTGGACGATACATGCCGCCAGCATGAGCTCTTGATCATTTGCTTCGCAGGAGAGGGTTTCTGCACGCTCCGCCACCTCGAGCGCCAACGCATAGTCGCCGCGCAGACCAAGCAGATAGCCGAATCCGTGCAGCAGGCGACCGCGCATGGGGTGCTCGGGTACATCCGCTAGCAGCCTGTATGCACGTTCGAAGGCGCTCTTGGCTTCGCTGCCGACACCGAACACGTGGAACGCCGAAACCCCTTGCAGCGTGGCCAGGGTAATTTCGAGCGAATTGCGCTCCGTCCCTTCGGGTGCCTGCATCAGCAGGACCAAGGCGCGCTCAGTGAGGCCAATGCACAAGTCCGGGCTGAAGTGCAGTAGCGCGGCTTCTGCGGCCTCGGCGTAGTAACGCAGCGCAATCATCGGCAGACGGGCGCGGTCGAAGTGCATTGCCAGCTCCGAGGCAGCAACCGGTACGCCGGTCGTGCGCTCGCGTTCGAGGGCGGCGCCGACCTGGCGATGGAGTTGGGTGCGCAATGACCGCGGCGTGCGGTCGTACAACACCTGGCGGAAGAGGGCATGTCGGAAAGAGTGGGGTGGCTCTAGCGTCTCTTCAATTTCTGTGGCCCGCGACCGTATGAGCCATACCTGTTCGCGTATCAGCTCTTCACAGGTGTGGGCCACCGAAGCGAAGTCGCGCTCGAGGGCCAGTGAAACCGTTTCGATTCTGAATTCGACCCCGCACACCGCTGCGGCCGAGAGGAGTGTACGTTGCTCCGGACTCAGTCTGGCGATGTAGTGATCAATGATAGCTGCGAGGTTTTCGGGAACCGCCAGATCTGCAAGCCGAGCCTCGATGGTGGCTTTGTCGTCTTTTGGGCCCATCACTTCACTGGCGATTGACGAAACGAATAACGGCACACCGTCGGTCCGCTCGTGCAGGGCGCGCACGAAGGCTTCATCGCGTGCCAGCGAGGTCGAACGCAGCGCGACGTAGTCAGCGACCTCGGTTTCCGAGAATGGGTCGAGCACCACTTCTTCGCACAGACGTTGCTGGCGCAGTTCGTGGCGCAACGAGCTAAGGGGATGATCGAGCGCAACCACTTCGGCGAGGCGGAAGCTCGACAGCCACATCAGCCGCGCGCGGCCACGTCGCCGTGCCACATAGTTGATGAGCTGGACCGTCGCCCGATCGCTCCAATGCAGGTCTTCGGTCACCAGCATTAGCGGGCGCTGCTCTGTGTAACGGTCCAGTAACTCACCCATTTCCCTGAGCATGCGATCCGGGCCGACGCCGGCAAGCTCGCGCCGCAATGCGTCTTTCTCCTGCGTGGTACTCAGCCACGGAAGTTGCAGCAGCCACGTCGGTGCCACGGCGCGCATCAGCGTCGGCAGGGTGGGGTCGCTACGGCACAGATCGGCTAACGCCTCCAGCACCGGCAGATACGGCTCGCCGGCGCCGTAGTGCTCCACGCAATGGCCGCGTGCGCAGGCGATATCGCCAAGGTTCGCGAGGAAACATTCGATCAGCGTCGTCTTGCCAATCCCCGGCTCTCCGGCGAGCCAGACCACCGCGCGCTGTCCGCTATACGCCCGCTCCCAGGCCCGTTGCAGCCTGGAAACCTCGTCGGTGCGACCGATGAAAGACGGTGGCGGAGGTGTGCCGGCCGTTGCAACCGTTGCGGGTGCAGGCGGTATCGAAAGTGCGGAGGAGGGTGAGGCGATGAAGCGATAGCCGCGCCGCGACACCGTCTCGATGAAGCGAGGCTGCCTGGGGTCATCGCCCAGCACTTTGCGCAAATCGCTGATGGCCGTTTTCAGGACCGAATCGCTGACGAACCGATGCCCCCACACGGCATCGAGCAACGCATCCTTGGTCACCAGCGACCCTGGCTGGCGTGCAAGCGCGCATAACAATGTGAAGGGCGTCGGTGCCAACGCCACCGCTTGCCCATTACGTGACAAACAGGCGTTGGTCTCGTCGAGTTCGAACTCGACAAAGTGGAGCAAGACTGGGTTCGGATGGAGCTGCGGACGTGCCACGGTTGATTCCTGAAGACTAAAACATGGTGTGCGCCGAGAAGCTTCACATGGGGTTCGATACTGCAACAGATGTACCCGGCTTCCTGGGCCAGTGCTCCCATGACAACGCTGATCGGCTCTGAAGCCAAGCGTCGCCGGTCGGAAACTGGACACGCGCAAACACGGTTCACGCCGCGTACTTCGGCTCGCCCCTTGGCCCCAACACGGCTTGAGCATGATCTCAAAAAATAATGACAAAAACATCAATATTGAAATATCTCTCAATATTGAATACCTTCACCTTGCCTGACGATGAGACCTCGTGTCTCACGACTTCAATCACAACAAGGGCTCAAGATGAACAACAACAAGAAAGTTTGCGAATTGCCTCCCACCGCCGTCGACGTGCTGATCATCGGTTATGGTCCGGTAGGTGCGACTATCGCGGCGCTGCTCGGCCGCTATGGGGTCACGACCCTGGTACTGGACAAGGTCCATGACGTCGTACTAATGCCTCGTGCCATTGCCCTGGACAACGAGGCGCTGCGCATCCTGCAACAAGCCGGTTTGTCGGAAGACGCTTTCGAGAAAATCGTAATCCCTGAGGTGAAGATGCACTCCCCGGTCCTCGGGCAATTCGGTCGAGCCAATACCCAAGGGTGCGTCGACGGCCATCCAAAACTCGTGACGTTCTATCAACCCGATCTCGAACACGCGATGCGCAGCCAGGTTTCCCGGCTTAAGGCCGTGACCAGCCTGGGTGGCTTCGAGCTAGAGAACCTGGTCGAGGAGTCGGATTGCGTCGTCGCCTCCGTACGGGATCAGAATGGGCAATCGCACTCCGTTCGCACGCAGTACCTGATCGGAGCGGATGGCGCTAGCTCCAGAGTCAGAGCGCTGATTGGCCAGGAGTTCGATGGGCAGACCTATGCGGAGGATTGGCTGATTGTCGATGTCAAGAACCGGCATAAGTCTGCGATTGATCACATCGAGTTTCTCTGTGATCCGCGACGGCCAACGCCGCACATGCCGGCACCCGGTGGCAGGGAGCGTTGGGAGTTCATGCTGCAATCCGGCGAGTCCCGGGAAGAGTTGGAAAGCCCGGAAAGCATAGCCCGGCTGATCGCGCCATGGATCAACCCGCAGGAGCTGGAAATCGAGCGCAAGGCGGTGTATCGATTCCATGCGCGCTGCTGCAACAGATTCAGCAAGGGGCGCGTCTTTCTCGCCGGCGACGCAGCGCACATCACTCCTCCGTTTGTGGGGCAGGGCCTCGTCGCGGGACTTCGGGATGGCGCCAACCTTGCCTGGAAACTGGCTTGGGTCCTTCGCGGCCATGCCGCGCCTGCAATACTCGATAGCTATGACGTAGAGCGCCGCCCCCATGCTCAGGCGATGATCAATCTGGCGAAACTCATGGGCCGTCTGGTGATGCCCAAGAACAAGATCGCAGCGTTCTTTGTCCACGGCCTGATGCGTACGCTGGCGTTGACTCCCGCTACCCGGAGGTACTTCGAACAGTTGGACATCAAGCCGAAGAACACCTTCAAACACGGCCTGTTCGTGCAGCATCGCCGAGGCGACAAGCTGGTGCGTGGCAGCCTGTTTCCCCAGGCCTGGATTCGCAACCTGCAAAAGCAGATCAAACTGAGCGACGATGCGCTTGGAGACAACCTGACCCTGGTTGGATTCGGCGTTGACCCGTTGTCACTGCTGACCCCTGATCAGATCATTTCCTGGGAAAAAATGGGAGGTCACTTTTTAGAGGTCAGAGCACGTGGCCAACGCTCCGGCGGCAGCTGTGATTTCATCGAAGACATGAACCATGAGATCCTGCCGCTGGCTGCCAAGGGAACGCTCGTTGTGGTTCGCCCCGACCGAATCATCATGCACCACGCCCCCGGCGCCGAGGCAGGCAATCTCCTTCGAGACTGCCGGAATCTGCTGGCCAGCGAAGACGCCACTGCTGACAGCGTTTCCATTACCATCAACGAGCCCATTAGATTGCGAGCTTGATCATGCATTCCCCCACACTTCCTTTAGACGCTGATGCGCAAGAACCTCTCACGAGAGGTCACAAGAAACGTGAGCGCACCCGTCGCGGCCTGATGGACGCGGCATTGCGCCTTATCGCACGTAAGGAAGTGGGGGAGATCGCACTGCTCGAGGTGGCTGCGGAAGCCGCGGTATCCAACGGCACCATCTACAACTATTTTCGCACTCGCGACGAAGTGCTGGAGGCGGTGGGCATAGCCATGGCCGCTGAGTTCTCCGATGCCATTTCCGCCATGAGCAGGGACGTGCACTGCGGCGCACAGCGGCTTTCGATCGGTGTGCGCATGTTTGTGTGCCGGGCGGCGGCCGACCACCAATGGGCGAATGCGCTGCTGCGCATTATCCATTTCGACCAGGCCATGCGCTCGCGTCTGGCTGGTCATGTGCTGGGCGATTTGCGTGAGGGGCTGCGTGCGGGCACATTTGCCTACGAGGACGAAGGGGTCGCCCTGGACATCGTCCTGTCGTGCACAACCGGAGCCATGCGCTCGGTTGTAGAGGGGCGGGCATTGGCGGAGCACGATCTGCGGGTCGCCGAAATGGTTCTCCAGGCACTGGGCGTCACACCTGCCAAAGCCAGGAAAATCGCCGGCAAGCCGCTACCCACTTGATCTTATGTAATTCAGCAAGCCGGCTTGATCACCTGCCAGGAAGGCGAGCCAGAGACACGCGGAAACTGAACATGCGTGTTCATTATTCTCAAGTGTAAATCCAGCCAGCGGTCTAATCGCTCAGTCTGATAATCCAGCATCATAGGCCTATAACCGTTTTCATGGCGCGAGCGTGCTTTGGATCAAAAAATGCTGTTGACGCCAACTGAACACAGGTGTTCAATTGAGTCCATGAGGTAATCCTGGAGAGAGAACCGTGGAATCCCTGAATCCAACACAGCGCCGCATTCATCAAGCTGCCTTTCGCCTGTTCGCCGAGAGAGGCACCTCACAAGTGAACATCCTTGACCTTGCGCAAGAGGCAGGCGTGGCGCGCGGAACGGTCTATAGCAACATCGACAGCATGGATAGTCTGTTCGAGGCGGTCGCCAGCCATCTCGCGAGGGAGATGCATGAGCGCGTCAACAAGAGCTTCGACTCCCTCTCGGATCCCGCTCATCGCCTTGCCAATGGCATTCGATTCTTCATTCGCCGAGCGCACGAAGACTCCCAGTGGGGCGCGTTCATCCATAAGTTCGCCATGAGCAATTCGGCGTTGCGCGAAATGTTCAGCAGCCAGGCGACCAAGGATCTTCTGAGCGGGCTTGCCACTGGGCGCTATACGTTTGCGCAGGAGCAATTGCTCTCGGTACTGACGCTGTTATCGAGCAGCGTGCTTGGCTCGATTTTCCTGGTACTGGAAGGTCACCGAACGTGGCGCGAGTCGGGCTCTGATACCGCCGAGCTGGTACTGCGGGCATTGGGTGTGCCACCAGAGGAGGCTCGTGCGTTGGCGACCAAAGAGTTGCCGGCACTTCCATCTCTCGACTGAACTCGTAACTCTCTTGATTGAATAAACCCCTGATTTTTCAGGGGTTCGGGACAGTTTTTCCCTAAAAAACCGGAAAACAACAATGAACAACAAAATCGAACTGCACCGGTTGGCGACGCAACAGCCCGCCCGGCATCCGCAGCCGACGGTGAAGGCCCAGGATCTGACTCACCTGATCTTCCAACGGCCGGACTTGAATGAGGCGGCGCGTTTCCTGACTGACTTCGGCCTGACGGTAAGTCGGCAGGACGCCGATACGGTCTATCTACGGGCCACCGAAGCGACTGCCTACTGTTACCGTGTCCAACGTGCCGAACATGCACGTTTTATCGGGTTCGGACTTGCAGTGCAGTCCCTGGAAGATCTGGAAAAGCTCACTCGAATCCCGGGTGCGTCATCGGTAGAGAAGTCGGAACATCCTGGCAAAGGGTATTACGTCAGACTGATGGATCCTTCCGGTTTCATTGTGGAAGCCGTCTGCGACCAGACGCCGGGCAAGCCTCTGGCACATAGAGCTCCTCTGAACTGGAATCTGGCGCACGAGCAACCCCGAATCAACGCCACGCAGCGCCCGCCGATTGCTCCACCTGAAGTCCTCAAGCTTGGTCACATCGTCATCGAAGTGGCCGACTACCAAGCGACCTGTGCCTGGTACACGCAGCATTTCGGGTTTATTCCCAGCGATGTGCAGGTACTCCCCGACGGCACACCTATTGTCACTTTCATGCGCCTTGATCTCGGTGATATTCCCGCGGATCACCATACGCTCGCGATTGCACAAGGGTTCATGGCCACCTACAGCCATAGCGCCTATGAAGTCGTCGATGCAGACGCCGTGGGTATGGGGCAGCGCGTTTTGCGCGAGCGCGGTTGGGAGCACTCATGGGGCATCGGCCGGCACATTCTGGGCAGTCAGATCTTCGATTACTGGCAAGACCCTTGGGGTGACAAGCACGAGCATTACTGCGACGGGGATATTTTCACGGCCACCCGGCCTACGGGCATTCATCCGGTGAGCCCCGAGGCAATGGCGCAGTGGGGGCAGCGCATGCCCAGGAGTTTTACCAAACCCAAGATGAGCCTGGCCAATCTGCTTCTGCTGATCCGAAACCTGCGACGCAGCCCGGACCTGACCCTTAGAAAGTTGGTAACACTCATGCGGATGTTCGGGTAGAGCTGCCGCCATGTCGGGCAATTCAACCAGATACGGCCGGCGCGATGTGCTCAAAGCCGGCGCTGTGATCGCTGGCGGCTCGTTGATTTACAGCGTTACCAGCCCTTTACAAGAACAACACCAGAATTCTCATGCCATCGAGCATGGGAAATACACTGCTCCAGGAGTACCTTCAATGTCTGCTGTACACGTAGTCCGCTTTGAATTTCAGAACGGTATCCACTGGGGCGTGCTTCGCCAGGGCCGTATCACAGTTGTTCCCGGTGTTTTTGAAACCACCGGTGACTTCATTAGCCAGAACAGTCTCGACGACCTCGCTCAACTGAAAGGTTCGGAGTTGGAAGAGGGCGACGTAAAACTGCTGTCGCCGGTGACCCGTAACCAGCAGTTCGTCTGCCAGGGTGCCAATTACCGTCAGCACATGATCGAGTCGGGCATGGACCCGGATGCGAAGAAATTCAACATGATCTTCACCAAGGCGACGAGTTGCCTGGTGGCGGCTGACAGCGTCCTGATCAAGCCACACCACGTGCGCTTCCTTGACTACGAGATCGAACTGGGCCTGGTGATGAAGCGCTCGATCACCGGCGCCATTGCTGTCACCGACGCCAATCTGCATGAGTTCATTGCAGGCATTGTCATTGTCAACGACTACTCGGCGCGTGACATTCAGATTCCCCAGATGCAGTTCTACAAGGGCAAGAGCTACCGCACTTTCGGCCCGGTCGGTCCGTACCTGTGCCTTCTGGATGCCAAGGACATGCATTACCTCAAGGCACTGCAGCTGAAGCTGACGGTCAACGACCAGGTTCGACAAAACGACAGCACGGCCAACCTGGTTTACGGCCCCGCTGAAACCCTGACCGAACTTTCCGCCTTGCAAGATCTCGCCGTTGGTGACCTGATCGCCACCGGTACGCCTGCCGGCTGTGCGCTGACGATCCCTTCGCCTGCCAAAATGCGCATTGCAGCCCTGCTGCCGGAAGCCACCAAGTGGAAGCTTTTCCTCAAGGCGCAGGAAGGCCGGACGCAGTATCTCAAGGTCGGTGACATGGTCGAGGCGCGCATTCGCAGCGCCGATGGTGTTATCGACCTCGGCGTACAACGCAACCGCGTTGTGGGGGAAGCCTGATGCTTGTGCAGACCCTGGATGACATCGAAAGTCTCGAACGAGTCCCCTTGTCGGAGCGTGGTCTGGCTTGCAGCACTTATGAAGCGCTGCGTGTGGCGGCCGAGCGCACCCCCCAGGCACCGGCGCTAAGCTTCTTCGTCGATGCCGCCGATTTCAAGCGCACCCACGAGTGGAGTTACTCCCAGCTCTTTGGAGATATTACCCGCGCGGCGAATGCCTTCGATGACCTGGGCATAAAACCGGGCGAGGTGATTGCTTTCATCCTGCCAAACCTGCCGGAAACCCACCTCACTCTATGGGGCGGGGAGGCGGCGGGGATCGCCATGGCGATCAATCCTCTGCTTGAAGCCAAGCAGATGGCTGGCTTGCTGAATGCCGCGAAGGCTTCCGTGGTGGTGACGCTCGCGCCGACGGCGGGCAGCGATCTGTGGCCCAAGTTGGCATCGCAGCTGGTTCATTTGCCCACGGTCAAGTCTGTTGTCTGGGTAAGCATGGAGCCCTATGTCGCAGAGCCTGTACGTGGGGCTTTGAAAGCTGCGGCACTGAAGGAACGAGACTTACACAGCGGCATCGCGATTCACGATTGGCAATCGCTGGTGAATACTCAGCCACACACCTACCTCAAGAGCGGTCGGCAAATCCGCGAGGATGAGTGCTCCTCCTACATCTGTACGGGCGGCACCACGGGACTTCCCAAGATCGCCGCGCGTACCCATGGCTCTGAAGTATTCAATGCATGGGCCGTGGCCGCACACTTGCAGCCACGCAGTGGTGGCCAGGTTATCTTTTGTGGTCTGCCGCTGTTTCATGTCAATGGCCAGCTGGTGACTGGACTGATGCCTTGGACTCAAGGCGACCATGTGATCCTCGGGACGCCTCATGGGTATCGAGGCGAGGGGGTGATCCTACGATTCTGGGAGATGGTCGAGCACTTCGGTATCAACCTCTTTTCCGGCGTGCCAACGGTCTACGCCGCGCTGCTGCAAAATGAATGGCAGGGTCGCGACCTGTCCAGTCTTCGCTTTGCCATGTGTGGCGCCGCCCCCATGCCAGCTGAGCTTTTCCGGGAGTTCGAGCGCCGGACCGGGGTGAAAATCCTTGAAGGTTACGGTCTGACTGAGGGCGCCTGTGTCTCCTCGATCAATCCGCCCCATGGCGAGCGCTGCATCGGCTCCATCGGGATACGGATCGCCTACCAGAATATGCGCGCGGTCTTGCTCAATGATTCGGGAGAGTATCTGCGCGACGCCAACGTGGATGAGATCGGCATCATCACGATCAGTGGTCCGAACCTCTTTGAGGGCTATCTGGAGGAGCGTCATAACCAGGGCCTCTGGATCGATATCGACGGTCAGCGCTGGCTGAATACGGGCGATCTGGGTCGCCAGGATGCACAAGGTTACTTCTGGCTGACCGGGCGTAAAAAGGAGCTGATCATCCGCGGCGGCCACAACATTGATCCCAAGCAAATTGAAGAAGCGCTTCAGGCGCATCCCGCCGTCGCTTTGGCCGCTGCAATCGGCAGCCCCGATGCCTATTCGGGCGAGGTGCCGGTCGCCTACGTTCAACTGCGTCCCGGGCAAGTGTGCAACGCCGAAGAACTTCAAGAGTTCGCCCATCACAACATCAGCGAGCGGGCAGCAGTTCCCAAGCGCATTGAAATCCTCGAAGCGTTGCCACTGACTGCCGTGGGCAAGATATTCAAGCCGGCTTTGCAGCAGCGGGAGATTGCCAAAGTAGTCCAGCAGGAAGTCGAACGTCTGGGGCTCTCGGATATTGCTGTTGAAGTCGTGCAGGACAATCGTCGTGGGCAGGTTGCCTGCGTCAGGGCCGGCACTGGTCAGGAAGTCCTGGCTCCGCTTTTGGGGCGTTACAGCTTTCAAGTCGAGTGGATTAATTGAGTTCTTGATTCGCACTCTGTAAGTCCAGCAGTCATGCCCTGGCACTGTTAAGCCAGGGCATTTACAAAACTTCGATCAACTCCAACCGGCACTGAGAAGTGCACTGGGCGGCGAAGCCTTGCCTGCGTGCAATAAACAAAAACAATAAACAAGAGGTGGAAAATGAAACTGGATAGCCGTGTGATCCCGTGTCTCTCTGCTCAGCGAAAGTGTGCTGTCTGGATTAAGTTCACCAATGCCATGGCATTCCTTGGCGTCTCTACAATGGCAGGCGCCAATGGCATTGCCCTTAACGAACAAAGTGCAAGCAGTGCGGGAACTGCCTATGCGGGAAGGTCGTCTTCTGCACTGGACGCCAGCACTATCTTTGGCAATCCGGCAGGCTTGACCAAGTTGAAGCGCACTGAGATTTCCGGCGGGGCCGCAGTTATCTCGGTGAGTGATGACATCAGTGACGCGCAGAGCAGCGTCGCGGGAACGAACAAGGGGGACTCGGTACCTTTGGGGGCCGTGCCTTTCGCTTACATGTCAACGCCACTTGATGATCGCCTTTCGATTGGTCTGGGGCTCTATGCACCGAGTGGTCTGATCAATGATTACGAGAGCACTTTTCAGGGGCGCTACCATGGCTCCTATAGCACGACCAAGGAAATAACCCTGCAGCCCACCATTGCCTGGCGGATCAATGATTACGTATCCATTGGTGGCGGCCCGACCATAAATCGTTTCAATGCAAAACTTCAGAATTACCTGGCCACTGGCGCCCTGAACAACGGCGAGGACACACTAGTCACCATCAAAGGCGATGACACATCACTTGGTTATAACGTCGGCATCCTGGTTGACTTTACTGAAGCAACCAGTTGGGGGATTAACTATCACTCGAAGGTGGACTATGAACTCGAAGGGCATACCGAGGTTTCTGGCTCCCCGAGCGTTATCCCGCTGGACGGAAAGTATGACAACAAGATAGACCTCACGATGCCCGAGTCCGTGGACACGTCGATCACCCATCATTTCAATAATCGCTGGACGGGCTACCTGGGGACAACCTGGAAACGTTGGAGTCGGATCCAGAAGGTCGAGGCGGTCAACAGCGGTCTTTCTCCCGTGGGCCAAGCGGCTGGCATGGGAAATGTGATCGAAGAAATGAACTGGCGCGACACTTGGAGTACCGCAGTTGGCGCCTCCTATCAATTGAACCAACAATGGCTGCTGCGCGCCGGCTATGCCTATGATCCGTCGCCAATCAGGAATGCTGATCGCAGCGTACGCATTCCGGTTGGGAATCGCCAAGCCGTGACCTTGGGTGGCGCCTATTCGCCGAATTCCGATCTGACGATTGACTTTGCTTATGGTTATCTCTGGGATTCCAAAGTCTCGGTAAAACAGTCGAACAACTCTGGCGTTCAACCGGCATACAGTGCCAACTATGAAAACAGTGCGAATGGATTTTCAGTGCAGGCAACTTATCGGTACTGATGGACACGATTGGGTTTCTTGCCCAGGCACAAACGTTAAAGCCTTCGATTTGAGGTCCATCCTGGCGACTTATGCCAAAAGCCCGCGAAAGCGGGCTTTTGTTTTTGCGAGTGAGGTTTACGCCTGGCGCGCTGTGAATGCCGAGTAGCTGTTCATCAGGTTGCGGTAGTTCGGAATGCGCTGGGACAGCAGATTGCCCAAGCCTTCGATGTCGTTGCGCCAGTCGCCCTGCAACTCGCAGGCTACCGAGAACCAGTTCATCATTTGCGCACCCGCTTGCGTCATGCGGGTCCACGCCGCCTGTTGCACGGTGGTGTTGAAGGTGCCGGAAGAGTCCGTGACCACGAACACTTCAAACCCTTCAGCCAGGGCCGACAGCGTCGGGAAGGTCACGCAAACGTCGGTCACGACGCCGGCAATGATCAGTTGTTTGCGACCGGTCGCCTTGATCGCCTTGACGAAGTCTTCGTTGTCCCAGGCGTTGATCTGGCCAGGACGGGCAATATAAGGCGCGTCCGGAAACATTTCCTTGAGCTCCGGCACCAGCGGGCCATTGGGACCTTGTTCGAAACTGGTGGTCAGGATGGTTGGCAGGTCGAAGAACTTGGCCACGTCAGCCAGGGCCAGCACATTGTTTTTGAACTCATTGGGCGAGAAGTCCTGCACCAGCGAGATCAGGCCGGTCTGGTGGTCGATCATCAGGACTACGGCGTCGTCTTTGTTCAGGCGGCTGAAAGTGGCGTTGCTCATGATGAAATCCTTTATCGAGATGGGTAAGTGGCGTCGTTCAACATGGGCTCAGATTAATCATCTGCGAGAAAGGGAAAAAGAGGGTGAAAACGGTTTAACTGTCAACTCAAAGGAGACAATGAGTGCGAGCTTCGGGCGATGAAGAGAAGAAGTCCGAGAATATGAATCTTTCGAGGTGGCAGCACTCCACTCCTTGAGAGGTGCCTGCTTCTCACATAGCGGTGATACCCCGCTGGGGCTCACATCATGACTTCGTTAGATGACTTCAGAATCCACTCACATGCACTGCTGATCGAACTGGATGCTGCCACCATGGGCATCATGACGCTGGTTTCATCCCGCTGTGTTTCCGGACCCGACTGGGACGACGCGACTAAACGACATCACGATGCTTATGAAGTGTGGAATGCTTTTCTTAATAGTCCTGCATCTACCCTGACTTCGAATCCAGGTTGAATTGGGGTGATGCTACTTCAGAGAGTGTCCAGCCACTGACTATTTGCAGACACGCCACGCAACAAGCTCGACGTAGCTAGACTCCCCACCTCCAGTCGCGCCTGACAATCAAAGTCAGTGTGGTGCCTGCGTGATCAACGCCTACCGTGCCACGAGATCTGTCGGTAAAGACTCGCCCTATGTGCACCTTACGCTGGGGAATCGATAGGGGCGGCATAGGCCAAGGGCAGAAGATGACTTGTGCTTCAGTAATGATGTGATCTGGGGGCTCTACTGCCTTATATGATTTTTACGGACCCTGGATGCTTTCATAGTGGCAAGCTGGGTTCCTTGGTAAGGAAAAGAATTTGTAGAAGGGGGTTGACCACGTATTTTGATCCTGTATTATTCGCCTCCCGCTGACGAGCAGCTTGATGCTGGCTTCAGCTTAAGTAATTGATTTTGTTAACAAAATCAGAAGCTTTTAAGGGTTGCAGTTTGAGGGGGCGTGCTGTAGAGTGCGCTCCTCGGTTGAGACGAAAGATCTTAACCAGCCGCTCTTTAACAACTGAATCAAGCAATTCGTGTGGGTGCTTGTGGAGTCAGACTGATAGTCAACAAGATTATCAGCATCACAAGTTACTCCGCGAGAAATCAAAGATGTAACCAACGATTGCTGAGCCAAGTTTAGGGTTTCTTAAAAACCCAAAGATGTTTGAACTGAAGAGTTTGATCATGGCTCAGATTGAACGCTGGCGGCAGGCCTAACACATGCAAGTCGAGCGGCAGCACGGGTACTTGTACCTGGTGGCGAGCGGCGGACGGGTGAGTAATGCCTAGGAATCTGCCTGGTAGTGGGGGATAACGCTCGGAAACGGACGCTAATACCGCATACGTCCTACGGGAGAAAGCAGGGGACCTTCGGGCCTTGCGCTATCAGATGAGCCTAGGTCGGATTAGCTAGTTGGTGAGGTAATGGCTCACCAAGGCGACGATCCGTAACTGGTCTGAGAGGATGATCAGTCACACTGGAACTGAGACACGGTCCAGACTCCTACGGGAGGCAGCAGTGGGGAATATTGGACAATGGGCGAAAGCCTGATCCAGCCATGCCGCGTGTGTGAAGAAGGTCTTCGGATTGTAAAGCACTTTAAGTTGGGAGGAAGGGCATTAACCTAATACGTTAGTGTTTTGACGTTACCGACAGAATAAGCACCGGCTAACTCTGTGCCAGCAGCCGCGGTAATACAGAGGGTGCAAGCGTTAATCGGAATTACTGGGCGTAAAGCGCGCGTAGGTGGTTTGTTAAGTTGGATGTGAAATCCCCGGGCTCAACCTGGGAACTGCATTCAAAACTGACAAGCTAGAGTATGGTAGAGGGTGGTGGAATTTCCTGTGTAGCGGTGAAATGCGTAGATATAGGAAGGAACACCAGTGGCGAAGGCGACCACCTGGACTGATACTGACACTGAGGTGCGAAAGCGTGGGGAGCAAACAGGATTAGATACCCTGGTAGTCCACGCCGTAAACGATGTCAACTAGCCGTTGGGAGCCTTGAGCTCTTAGTGGCGCAGCTAACGCATTAAGTTGACCGCCTGGGGAGTACGGCCGCAAGGTTAAAACTCAAATGAATTGACGGGGGCCCGCACAAGCGGTGGAGCATGTGGTTTAATTCGAAGCAACGCGAAGAACCTTACCAGGCCTTGACATCCAATGAACTTTCCAGAGATGGATTGGTGCCTTCGGGAGCATTGAGACAGGTGCTGCATGGCTGTCGTCAGCTCGTGTCGTGAGATGTTGGGTTAAGTCCCGTAACGAGCGCAACCCTTGTCCTTAGTTACCAGCACGTCATGGTGGGCACTCTAAGGAGACTGCCGGTGACAAACCGGAGGAAGGTGGGGATGACGTCAAGTCATCATGGCCCTTACGGCCTGGGCTACACACGTGCTACAATGGTCGGTACAGAGGGTTGCCAAGCCGCGAGGTGGAGCTAATCCCAGAAAACCGATCGTAGTCCGGATCGCAGTCTGCAACTCGACTGCGTGAAGTCGGAATCGCTAGTAATCGCGAATCAGAATGTCGCGGTGAATACGTTCCCGGGCCTTGTACACACCGCCCGTCACACCATGGGAGTGGGTTGCACCAGAAGTAGCTAGTCTAACCTTCGGGAGGACGGTTACCACGGTGTGATTCATGACTGGGGTGAAGTCGTAACAAGGTAGCCGTAGGGGAACCTGCGGCTGGATCACCTCCTTAATCGACGACATCAGCTGCTCCATAAGTTCCCACACGAATTGCTTGATTCATTGAAGAAGACGATAAGAAGCAGCCCGAAATTGGGTCTGTAGCTCAGTTGGTTAGAGCGCACCCCTGATAAGGGTGAGGTCGGCAGTTCGAATCTGCCCAGACCCACCAATTTTGTGTGGGAAACGCCTGTAGAAATACGGGGCCATAGCTCAGCTGGGAGAGCGCCTGCCTTGCACGCAGGAGGTCAACGGTTCGATCCCGTTTGGCTCCACCACTAACTGCTTCTGTTTGTTGAAAGCTTAGAAATGAGCATTCCATGGTGACATGGTGAATGTTGATTTCTAGTCTTTGGCTAGATCGTTCTTTAAAAATTTGGGTATGTGATAGAAAGATAGACTGAACGTTACTTTCACTGGTAACGGATCAGGCTAAGGTAAAATTTGTGAGTTGCTCTTAATTGAGTATTATCGAATTTTCGGCGAATGTCGTCTTCACAGTATAACCAGATTGCTTGGGGTTATATGGTCAAGTGAAGAAGCGCATACGGTGGATGCCTTGGCAGTCAGAGGCGATGAAAGACGTGGTAGCCTGCGAAAAGCTTCGGGGAGTCGGCAAACAGACTTTGATCCGGAGATGTCTGAATGGGGGAACCCAGCCATCATAAGATGGTTATCTTAAGCTGAATACATAGGCTTAAGAGGCGAACCAGGGGAACTGAAACATCTAAGTACCCTGAGGAAAAGAAATCAACCGAGATTCCCTTAGTAGTGGCGAGCGAACGGGGACTAGCCCTTAAGTGGCTTTGAGATTAGCGGAACGTTCTGGAAAGTACGGCCATAGTGGGTGATAGCCCTGTACGCGAAAATCTCTTAGTCATGAAATCGAGTAGGACGGAGCACGAGAAACTTTGTCTGAATATGGGGGGACCATCCTCCAAGGCTAAATACTACTGACTGACCGATAGTGAACTAGTACCGTGAGGGAAAGGCGAAAAGAACCCCGGAGAGGGGAGTGAAATAGATCCTGAAACCGTATGCGTACAAGCAGTGGGAGCCCACTTTGTTGGGTGACTGCGTACCTTTTGTATAATGGGTCAGCGACTTATTTTCAGTGGCGAGCTTAACCGAATAGGGGAGGCGTAGCGAAAGCGAGTCTTAATAGGGCGTCTAGTCGCTGGGAATAGACCCGAAACCGGGCGATCTATCCATGGGCAGGTTGAAGGTTGGGTAACACTAACTGGAGGACCGAACCGACTACCGTTGAAAAGTTAGCGGATGACCTGTGGATCGGAGTGAAAGGCTAATCAAGCTCGGAGATAGCTGGTTCTCCTCGAAAGCTATTTAGGTAGCGCCTCATGTATCACTGTAGGGGGTAGAGCACTGTTTCGGCTAGGGGGTCATCCCGACTTACCAAACCGATGCAAACTCCGAATACCTACAAGTGCCGAGCATGGGAGACACACGGCGGGTGCTAACGTCCGTCGTGAAAAGGGAAACAACCCAGACCGTCAGCTAAGGTCCCAAAGTTATGGTTAAGTGGGAAACGATGTGGGAAGGCTTAGACAGCTAGGAGGTTGGCTTAGAAGCAGCCACCCTTTAAAGAAAGCGTAATAGCTCACTAGTCGAGTCGGCCTGCGCGGAAGATGTAACGGGGCTCAAACCATACACCGAAGCTACGGGTATCACTTAGGTGATGCGGTAGAGGAGCGTTCTGTAAGCCTGTGAAGGTGAGTTGAGAAGCTTGCTGGAGGTATCAGAAGTGCGAATGCTGACATGAGTAACGACAATGGGTGTGAAAAACACCCACGCCGAAAGACCAAGGTTTCCTGCGCAACGTTAATCGACGCAGGGTTAGTCGGTCCCTAAGGCGAGGCTGAAAAGCGTAGTCGATGGAAAACAGGTTAATATTCCTGTACTTCTGGTTATTGCGATGGAGGGACGGAGAAGGCTAGGCCAGCTTGGCGTTGGTTGTCCAAGTTTAAGGTGGTAGGCTGGAATCTTAGGTAAATCCGGGATTCTAAGGCCGAGAGCTGATGACGAGTGTTCTTTTAGAACACGAAGTGGTTGATGCCATGCTTCCAAGAAAAGCTTCTAAGCTTCAGGTAACCAGGAACCGTACCCCAAACCGACACAGGTGGTTGGGTAGAGAATACCAAGGCGCTTGAGAGAACTCGGGTGAAGGAACTAGGCAAAATGGCACCGTAACTTCGGGAGAAGGTGCGCCGGTGAGGGTGAAGCATTTACTGCGTAAGCCCATGCCGGTCGAAGATACCAGGCCGCTGCGACTGTTTATTAAAAACACAGCACTCTGCAAACACGAAAGTGGACGTATAGGGTGTGACGCCTGCCCGGTGCCGGAAGGTTAATTGATGGGGTTAGCTAACGCGAAGCTCTTGATCGAAGCCCCGGTAAACGGCGGCCGTAACTATAACGGTCCTAAGGTAGCGAAATTCCTTGTCGGGTAAGTTCCGACCTGCACGAATGGCGTAACGATGGCGGCGCTGTCTCCACCCGAGACTCAGTGAAATTGAAATCGCTGTGAAGATGCAGTGTATCCGCGGCTAGACGGAAAGACCCCGTGAACCTTTACTATAGCTTTGCACTGGACTTTGAATTTGCTTGTGTAGGATAGGTGGGAGGCTTTGAAGCGTGGACGCCAGTTCGCGTGGAGCCAACCTTGAAATACCACCCTGGCAACTTTGAGGTTCTAACTCAGGTCCGTTATCCGGATCGAGGACAGTGTATGGTGGGTAGTTTGACTGGGGCGGTCTCCTCCTAAAGAGTAACGGAGGAGTACGAAGGTGCGCTCAGACCGGTCGGAAATCGGTCGTAGAGTATAAAGGCAAAAGCGCGCTTGACTGCGAGACAGACACGTCGAGCAGGTACGAAAGTAGGTCTTAGTGATCCGGTGGTTCTGTATGGAAGGGCCATCGCTCAACGGATAAAAGGTACTCCGGGGATAACAGGCTGATACCGCCCAAGAGTTCATATCGACGGCGGTGTTTGGCACCTCGATGTCGGCTCATCACATCCTGGGGCTGAAGCCGGTCCCAAGGGTATGGCTGTTCGCCATTTAAAGTGGTACGCGAGCTGGGTTTAGAACGTCGTGAGACAGTTCGGTCCCTATCTGCCGTGGACGTTTGAGATTTGAGAGGGGCTGCTCCTAGTACGAGAGGACCGGAGTGGACGAACCTCTGGTGTTCCGGTTGTCACGCCAGTGGCATTGCCGGGTAGCTATGTTCGGAATAGATAACCGCTGAAAGCATCTAAGCGGGAAACTAGCCTCAAGATGAGATCTCACTGGGACCTTGAGTCCCCTGAAGGGCCGTCGAAGACTACGACGTTGATAGGTTGGGTGTGTAAGCGCTGTGAGGCGTTGAGCTAACCAATACTAATTGCCCGTGAGGCTTGACCATATAACACCCAAGCAATTTGACTACTCGAAAGAGCATCAGATTGCGGTGTGTGAAGACGAAACGAACCGAAAGTTCGAGATACTCACAAAACACCGAAAGCTGTCACATACCCAATTTGCTGAAGCGAGACCAACAGGTCACGACTCAGTACCCGAATTTCTTGACGACCATAGAGCATTGGAACCACCTGATCCCATCCCGAACTCAGCAGTGAAACGATACATCGCCGATGGTAGTGTGGGGTTTCCCCATGTGAGAGTAGGTCATCGTCAAGATTAAATTCCGAAACCCCAATTGCGCAAGCAGTTGGGGTTTTGTTTTGTCCGCAGGAAAGTGGCGTGACAAAAAAGGGATGGTCCAGCGGCTATCCCAAGTTCCAGCAGCACCGTCAGTGAAACTTATGCCGCTATGCTTTCTGTACTCCAGGCACATCCATGTTTATCTTGCGCCACGCGGCTTCGGACAAGCTGTAAACCGAAAAAGCGATCAACCCCAAGGCCATCACCATCAAAATCACGCCTCCGGCCGGCAGGTTCTGGAGCGCATCGAGAGCTTCCTTCATGCCTGGCGGATCCATGGCTTTATAGCGGGAGCCACTGAATATCAGCAACACTGCGATCTCGATAAAGACGACGCCACGGGCTATAAGACCGAACCGAGACACTGGACGGACGTACCGCATGACGTCTTCGTCAGCTTCAAAGTATTTCTCGAACGACGACTTCCATCCCTTGATGATGTGAGCAATGCCTACGCCGAGAGGGACGAGTGCGACCAGGTACACCACTACATTTGAGTGGTCCCAGGACAACAGATGCGCCAGTAAATCCCTGGTTTGTCCGCCCCCGGAATTTCCCGAGCTTCTGATGCCGCCAATGAGCAGGCCCAACGCAAAAAACGCCAGCGCACCGTTGACCACACCTCCCGCCAACAGCCCGACCCGAATGACCAAACCCTTCATTTTGTTACCGTGATGATCAACATCGCGTATGGCTTGCAACACACGCCAACCGGCGAAGGCGAGCAGGCCCGCCACCACCAATCCGACTAAAACATAACCGAATGGCTGGCTTAACAGTGCCTCCAGGCTCTTGTGGCTGTCTTTCGGTTTTGTCGAGTCTTGAGCCGCGAGCAGCGCGAAGATCCCAATGATCAGGTAAAGAACACCTCGAGCGGCATAACCTCCCCGAGCGAGTACAACAAGGCTGTGGTGAGCAGACATGGGAGCTTATTCCGCAGAAGTAATAATAGAGCTGACCTTTCGAGTTGGGAGGGGTTCATTGAGAGTAGGGTTGGCGGCTTGAGAATCCCTTCATCCGACGACCGATCGGTAAGAGGACTCACGGGATCAAACGATATCGTCAATCAGGATATGGTGCTGCCCCCGACTGCACGTTTCGATCCGCGCCTCGACCTTGTAGACGTTGCGCAGCATCAATTCGGTAATCACCTCGTTGCTCGGTCCGCTGCCTTGAGCTGTCCCATCGGCGATCACCAACACCTGGTCGGCAAAGCGCAACGCCTGGTTCAGATCGTGAATCGCGATGAACACGATAACCTCGCGTTTACGAGCGAGCGCCCGCATGAAATTCAGCACTTGCACCTGCCGGTGCATGTCCAGCGCGCTGGTCGGCTCGTCCATCAACAGGATCTCCGGTTCGCGCACCAGCGTTTGTGCGATTGACACCAACTGTTGCTGGCCGCCGCTGAGTTCACCGAGGTTGCGAAAGGACAGTTCGGTGATCCCGAGCGCGCCGAGAATCTCGTCGACCAGATTCAATTCATCGTCGTGGACGACCCAGCCCGGTGTCAGTTGTTTACGCGCCAGAAGCACTGATTCGTAGACCGTCAGACGCGCACTGACATTCAAGCCCTGAGGCATGTAGCTAATGCCCTGATGGCCCTTTTTCGAGTCCTGCAGGATGACCTGGCCGGGCCCGTCAATCAGCCCGGCCATGCGTTTGAACAAGGTGGATTTACCCGCTGCGTTCGGCCCGACCACGGCAACCACCTGACCACCCGTGAAAGAGGCTGTGGTGACGCCTGAAATGATCTCGCGCTGCCCATAACGGGCGCCGAGGTTATCGAGCTGGATCTTCACCATGAGTTTTTCTTCCCGCTGAGAATCAGAGATATGAAGAACGGCACGCCGATCAATGAGGTGACGACGCCGATGGGGAAAATTGCGCCCGGGATCAGGGTTTTGCTGACGACCGAACTGGCGGAAAGTATCAGCGAGCCCGTGAGTAAAGAGGCCGGCAGGAAGAACCGTTGATCCTCGCCAATCAGCATCCGGGCGATGTGCGGGCCGACCAGTCCGATAAACCCGATGGTGCCGACAAAGGCCACCGGGAACGAGGCGAGCAGGCTGACCATGATCAGGGTCTGAAAACGCAGACTGCGCACGTTGATGCCGAAACTCGCGGCCTTGTCATCGCCCAGCCGCAGGGCAGTCAATGCCCAGGCGCGTTTGGCAAAAATCGGCACGGTGATCAGGATGACCAGGCAAATGACCCCGAGTTTCGGCCACGTGGCTTTGGTCAGGCTGCCCATGGTCCAGAACACCACGGCCGCCACGGCTTGTTCGGTGGCAAAAAACTGCACCAGGGCCAACAGCGCATTAAAGGTAAACACCAGGGCAATGCCAAGCAGCACGATGGTCTCGGCGGTGACCCCGCGGCGCATGCTCAGGAAGTGGATCAGCAGGGCTGACAGCATGGCCATGATGAACGCATTCACTGGCACCATGTACTGCGCCGCCAGCGGGAACAGCGCCACGCCGAATGCCAGCCCCATGGCTGCGCCAAAACTGGCGGCGGCGGAAATGCCCAGCGTGAACGGACTGGCCAGCGGGTTGTTGAGGATCGTCTGCATCTGCGCGCCGGCCAACGACAGCGCGGCACCGACCGCAACTGCCATCAGCGCCACGGGCAGACGGATTTCCCACATCACCACCCGTACTTGCGCTGAAGCGGTGTCCGGTGAAAACAGCGCGCCGAGCACTTCAGTGAGGCTGTAGCTCGCCGGCCCAAGGGCCAGATCAAGCAGCACACTGCAAATCAATAACACCACGAGCCCGCCAAGGATCAGGCGTTTGCGCAGCACCAATCGACGGTAAGTGTCGCGCTGAACGACCATTGCTTCGTTCAGTGAAGTCATTGTTTGGCCTCAGGCTTGTTCAGGCTGACAAAGTATCCGGACTCGTACGGCACCGGCAGAAACCGCTCATGCAACTCGCGCAACGACGCGTCCGGGTCCAGATCGGCAAACAGCGTCGGATGAAACCATTTCGCCAGTTGCTGGATGGCCGCGAATTGGTAGGGGCTGTTGTAAAACTGGTGCCAGATGGCATGAAAGGCTTGATCCTTCTGAGCCTTGATGCCCGCGTAGGCAGGGCGTTGTGTGTACCACGCCAGTTTGTGTCTGGCCTGGGTCATGTCCGCCCCTGGGCCGACGCCGACCCAATGGCCACCGGGTGCAAAGGCTTCCCAGTTGGCGCTGGTGACAACCACCTGGTCCGGGTCGGCGACGATGACTTGCTCAGGGTTCAACTGGCCGAAGGTGCTGGGGATGATGCTTCGGGCAATGTTGTTGCCACCGGCCATGTCGACAAAAAGGCCGAAATTTTCGTTGCCGAAACTCAGGCAGCAATCATCGGTGTAGCCACCGATGCGCTCGATAAACACGCTGGGGCGGGACGGATGGCGCGCCTCAATGACGTCGGTGACGCGATGGATCTGCTGATTGCGAAAGTCGATAAAGGCCTCGGCGCGTTCTTCCTTGCCAAACAGCTGGCCGAACAGGCGCATGGTCGGCTCGGTGTTCTGCATCGGGTTGTTGCGAAAGTCGACGTACACCACAGGGATTCCCAGGGCGTCGAGTTTCTCGATGTAACGCGCATCTTCGGTGGCGTGCTGCGCCTCGATGTTGAGGATGATCACGTCGGGTCGCTGGGAGATCGCCTGTTCGATGTCGAAGGTGCCATCTTCAAACCCGCCAAAGGTCGGGATCTTAGCGATGGCGGGAAACTTGCGCAGGTAGGCGCCGTAGGTGTCCGGGTCAGACTGGATCAAGTCCTTGCGCCAGCCGACGATGCGTTCAATGGGGTTTTGCGTATCCAGCGCGGCGACCAGGTACAACTGGCGGCCTTCACCGAGAATGACGCGCCTGACCGGGAGGTGCACCTTGACCTTGCGCCCCAGCAGATCGGTTACCGAACCAAGCGCGGGATCCGGGTCGGCTGCGAGTGCGTGGTGAGGTGTCAGAGCACACAGCGACAGGCCCAGCAGTCCTGCGAACAGCAGCGCAGCGAAGGCTTGGGGTCGTCGAAAGAAGGTAACCATGGTGTATTCCTTTGCAGAAGCCAGACCGGACAACGGCTCACGGCGCCGCGCCGGGGCGGACGTTTCAGAAATCGACGGTGGCCGACAGCAGCAGGGTGCGTGGTGAACCTTGGGAGAACGCCCCGTAGGAAGCGACGCCCGACCAATACTCGCGGTCGAACACGTTCTGCACGGTGGCGCGCAATGTCGTCGGGTGGTCCGCAATGCGGGTAGCAAAGCGTGCTCCGGCATCGAAGCGGGTCCAGGCATCGAGTTCCTGGGTGTTGGCCTGGTTCACGTACTGGCTGGCGGTGTAGATCGCGCCACTGGTCAGCGTCAGACCCTCGATCCACGGGGTGTCCCATTCGGCCCAGAGGTTGGCTTGAACGTTCGGGACGCCAACCGGTTTATTGCCACGGTTGGCGGCAACACCGGTCTTGGTCAGTTCCCCATCGAGGAGTGTCACGCCACCGAGTAGGCGCGTGCCCTGGGCAATTTCGCCAAACAGGCTCAACTCGATGCCGCGATTGCGCTGCTCGCCTTGTACCGAGAACCTCCCGGACGACAGCTCGCCACTGGGCTTCTGGATCTGGAACAGGGCCAGTGTGGACATGAAGCTGCCGTAGTCGACTTTTACGCCGACTTCCTGTTGCCGGGAGATGTAAGGTGAAAAAATCTCCCCCGCGTTCGAGGCGGCGGACGGCGCGATGTCACCCTTGCTCAGGCCTTCGATGTAGTTGTAGTAGAACGACACGTGGTCCCAGGGTTTGGCGACGACGCCGAACAGCGGCGTGGTATCGCTTTTGTCGTAGGAGGTCGTGACCGTCCCGGCCGCATTGTAGTTATCGGACTTGATGTTCTGTTTGCGCACGCCAACGGTGACTTGCAAACGCTCGTCCAGCACCGAAAGGGTATCGGCCAGGGCCACGCCAGACAGTTCGCTCTCGGAGATTTTCGGTGTGTCCGGTTTGGCGATGGAGGGTTCTGGACGGTCGACCGGGTGATAGATATTCGACAGGATCGCCGGGCCGGAAATGATGCCTCGGGACAACTCATCGCGATAGCGGGTGACTTGCAGGGCGGCGCTGTGACTGACCGGCCCGGTGTCGAAGCGCAGGCGAGCTCCGGCGTCGACCGTGTAACGCTGGACTTCGAACTTGTAGTAGCCGGGGATTGAAGACGTGTCGCCGGCTGCGTTGATGATGGTCGGGGTCTGATCGGACATGCGCGCCACCTCCGATTTGCCGCCACCGGCGTGGGCAAATACGGTCAGGGCATCGTCAAGGTCGTATTCGCCACCGAACAACGCCGACTGGTCACGGGTTTCGGACCAGCCCCAGTCCTGGCTCACGCTGGTACGGCCGTTGGCCGCAGAGGGAATCGGTACGCCGGGTGCGATGAGAAACGGTCGGGACGCGGCGTCGAATTGTTCTTTCTGGCTGATCAGATCCAGGCTGGTCCGCAGGCGGTCACCTTCATAGTCCAGGGAGATGGCGCCGATGTCGATGTCCCGGGATTGCTTGTCGATTGCCGTGTCGCCTTGCTGGACACTGCCGTTGATCCGCACACCGAACCGGCGCTCCTCACCGAATCGCCGACTGACGTCGATGTGGCCACCGAGCTGCGAATCCATGCCGTAGCTGGCAGTGAACCGGGTCAAGTCCTCGTCAAGGGAGCGCTTGGGCACGACGTTGATCACACCGCCAACGGCGCTATTGGGTGACATGCCATAGAGCAGGGCGCCGGGGCCTTTCACCACTTCGATGCGTTCGACGTACTCGGTGAACACCCGGTAGTTGGACGCCACACCGTACACACCGTCGAACGCCAGTTCACCGAGATTGCCTTCGCCGACGGGAAATCCACGGATGAAAAACGAATCGACGATACCGCCGGTCTGGCCCGTGGAGCGCACCGAGGAGTCACGTTCCAGCACATCGCCGACGGTGATCGCCTGCTGATCCTTGATCAATGTCGAGGTGTAGGTGCTGATGCTGAAAGGCGCGTCCATCACATCGGTATTGCCCAGCATGCCGAGGCGTCCACCGCTGGCGACCTGGCCTCCCGGGTACACGGGGGGCAAATTGTCGGTACGTCGGTCGGTGCCATTGATCGAGGTTTCCTCCAGGGTCAACTGGCGTGCTACCAAGGTGTAACTGCCGTCGTCGCGTAACACCATTTCCAGGCCACTTCCGGCCAGCAAGCGTTTGATCGCCTCCTGCGTGGAGTAAGTGCCGGACAACCCTGGACTGATCAAACCTTCGGTTAACGATGGCTGGAACGACAAGGCAATGTCGGCATCCACGGCAAAGCTCGACAGGATTACACCAAGCGGCCCGGAGGCAATGGTGTAAGCACGGACCACGGAAACGTCCCGTTGCGCCGGTTCGGCGGCCAAGGCAAGCGGGCAGGCGGCAACAGTCAGGACCAGACTGAGCAACACACTGCGAATCACTGCCTTGAGCGGACGATCCGGGCGCAGGGGTCGTGCAACGAGCATTAATGGATGACCCTAAAGACGAGAGGAAAATGTTCTTCCTCTCCTTGCCAGTTGAGATCAAAAAAAGTATCACCCTGCGGCAACTTTTTTTGCACGAGGTCAGGCGGGGGAGAGCGTCACCCAGTAACCGCTCAAGTGGCCGGTGACGAGTACCGGGTAGGTTTGCACCAGCATGTTCAGCGTGCGCTGGGTATCGTTGATGGGGAAGGCGCCGGAAATGCGCAGCTCGGCAATGGCCGGATCACACCGCACGAAGCCTTTTCGATAACGCGCCAGCTCGGCGACGAAATCCGCAAGACGCATCTTGTCGGCCATGAGCATGCCTTGGGTCCAGGCACCGATAGAGCGGTCTGTCGGGTTTACCGGGCCAAACGTGCGGGATGAAAAATCGGTGCGCTGTCCGGCGTTGATGATCAACGGGGCGGCCTGGCTGCTTTCCGCCAATTCGATCCTCACCGCGCCGTCCAGTACCGCGAGATGGGTGCGGGGCTGCAGTTCGCGAACGGTAAATCGCGTGCCCAGTGCCTGCATCCGTCCCTGGCGTGTGCTGACCAGGAAAGGGCGTGCCAGCGGCGAAATATCGGGCGCGGTCTGCACCAGTATTTCACCTTCACGCAAGTTGATCAGCCGCTGATTGGCGTCGAAGATCACATTGATGGCGGTGTCGGTATTCAGGGTGATGTGCGAGCCGTCGGCCAGGGTCAACTCGCGCCGCTGGCCTACAGCCGTGCGGTAGTCGGCGGACCATTGCTGCGATTCCAGCAGTTTCCAGCTACCCCAACCGGCCGGTAGCACCGCCAGAAGCAGGGCCAGTTTGCCCAGGGCCACGCGGCGTTCGGGATTGCTCGGGCGATCCAGCGCCGACATCGCCAAGGACGATGGCAACCCGCCGAGCTTGCTCTGCAGTAACTGCGCGCGAGACCAGGCACGATCACGTTCGGGAGTGCTGGCTTTCCAGCATTCCCATTCGGCACGCTCGGCGTCGCTGAGCTCGCTTTCACTCAAGCGCATCAGCCACTCGGCGGCTTCTTCGAGCACTTTGCTGTCGAGTTGCGAGTCATTGCGACGAGTGAGCATTCATTCCACCAGCATCAGGCACTGCACGAAGGCCTGCTTCATGTAGCGCTTGACGGTGATCAGCGAGACGTTCAGTTGCGTGGCGATATCGTCGTATTTCAGGCCGCCGATCTGCGACAGTAAAAACGCGCGCTTGACCAGCGGTGGGAGGGTGTCGAGCATCGCGTCGATCTCGTGCAGGGTTTCCAGCACCATGAAGCGCAATTCCGGCGAAGGCACTTCGGGCGCGGGCAGGTGTGTGAGGGCATCAAGGTAGGCGCGTTCGAGTGCCTTGCGCTGATACCAATTGACGAGAATGCCCTTGGCCACGCAGCTCAGGTAGGCCCGGGGCTGCTCGATGACCGTGACCTGGGAGGCCAGTATGCGCGTGAAGGTGTCCTGCGCCAGATCCGCCGCATCCATGGCGTTACCCAGTTTTTTTCGCAGCGTGGCGTACAGCCAGCCGTGATGGCCGCTGTACAGGGCCTCGATCGCGCGCAGGTGATTGCTGTTGTTCGCGGGAAGGGTATCGCTCATGGCGGCAGTTTTTTGCAATTGAGAAGTATTCCCAATGCTAATTGACAAAGACTCTCCGACGCAAGGGTGATTCTGTCTCCCGTTTTCAGATTCGCGGCAGGCGCATCAGTGCTTCAATCAGGGTGTCGATTTCGCCTTCGGTGTTGTAAGCGTGGACCGAGGCACGGCTGACTTCCTGCAAACCCCGTTGCTGCATGTCGAGCAAGGTGGATCGGAATGTCGAAGTGGACACGTTGATCCGTTTGGCTTGTCCCGCCAGCCATTGCTGTACCTCCGTGACGCTGCTGCCCTGGCGCGTAAACGTCACGATGCCTGACGTGAGGGCGCCCCTGTCCTGAAGTGTGACGCCCGGCACTTCGGCCAGTCGCTGACGCAAGTGGTTGGCCAATTGCTGGATGCGCTGCCACATCGGCTCGATGCCTTGCGCCAGTGCGTATTCAACCGCTGCACCCAGGCCCAGTTTCGCGGCCACGTTGCACTCCCAGTTTTCGAAGCGTCGTGCATCGTCCCGAATCTTGAACGTGTCTGGCGTCAGCAACGACGCGGCATGCAGGTCGAGAAACGCCGGCTCGAGGTTTTGGCACAGGGCCTTTTCAACATAGAGAAAGCCCATGCCCCGGGGGCCCCGAAGGTACTTTCGGCTGGTCGCGGCGAGGAGGTGACAGCCGATTTTGCGTACATCGATCGGCATTTGCCCGACGCCCTGGCAGGCATCGAGCAAAAACAGCACGCCCGCGTCCCGGGCCAGCGCGCCGATCTGCTCGATAGGCTGAACCGGTCCGCCGTTGGTAGCGATCACTGGCAACGACACCAACGCCACGCGATCATCGCCCAGCATGTCCTGCAAGGCGGGAAGCGAAACCTGACCCTGTTCATCGTTGGGGATGATCCGGATCTCAATGCCGCGCTGCTGTTTCAGTTGCAGATAGGGAATGAAGTTGCCGGCGTATTCGGTGGTGGAGGTCAGCACCACATCACCGGGTTGCAGCGGCAATGAGTAAAAGGCCATGTCCCAGGCGCGGGTGGCGTTTTCGATGACGGCGATTTCGTCGGGATCGGCGTTGATCAGGCGGCCGATGGCGCCGTAGACATTGTCCAGTTCAGCCGCGCGCAGGCTGGCCGCTTCGTAGCCACCGAGGCGCGCTTCGAGTTGCAGGTGGCGCGTCATGACGTCGATCACCGGGTCAGGCATCAAAGCCGCGCCGGCGTTGTTGAAGTGAATCAGCTGCTCGACACCTGGTGTGTCGGCGCGCAGTTGTTCAATGTTCAAAAGCAGACTCCTTGATCATTCGCCGGGCGGCGCCTGGCTCGGCTGCATGACCACCGGCCAGTAACGCAGGGCGACAATGGGGATCAGCGCGACCACGTAAGCCAGGCAAACGAACAGGTAGGTGTACTGCAAGCCATAGACCTGGCTGAGCAAACCACCGGCCGAGATGCCTGCAATCGAGGCGAATTGCGCGGTGCTTTGCGCAATCCCCAGCACGTAGCCCTGTTGTGAGCTGTCGGCGGTTTTCGAGATCAGGGCCATCAGCACCGGGGTGGTGGCGCCCAGTAGAACGCCCCATATGAAGTAGGCAATCACAAAAACGGCGGGGTTGCGTGTGACGCCGGCGATGGCGGTCAAAACGACGCAACCGATGACAATGTAGGTGATGCGGTGCAGGGTTTCCTGTTGGGTGCGGTGCTCAAAGTAGCGCGACCACGCCGTGGCCGAGAGAATGAAACCCAGTGCCAGCAAGCCGTAGCACAGACCGACGACCGAGTTGCTGACCTCGAACACCGAGCTGACATACAGCGAGAAGGAGGTCTGCGGCAGCATCCGCGCCAGCAGCAAAATGCCCATCACGCCCAGCAGCGACAACAGCGGCGAACCTTGCCAGACGCTGCCTGAACGGCTGACCGGCGTCGCTGTGTCCACGACCGGCGCTTTCTTTACGGGCGGAACATCCGGCAACGTCACGGCCGCCACCACGGTGCAAATGGCGCACAGTGCCGAGGCGATGATGTTGATCCAGAAGAAGGTCGCGTAATCGAGGATCAGCCCGCCAACGACCGCGCCGAGTAACGAGCCGACATTGGTTGATATCTGCAGGATCGCGAACAGCCGCGCCCGCCGCGAAGGTGCTTCGATGCTGACACCGTAAGCCTGTGCCGGGGCGATGTACCCGGCAAAAGCCCCCTGCAAAAAGCGCAGGACCAGGATCACCCAGATGTCGCTGAACAGGGCCAGCCCAAGCTGGGTCAACGATAAACCGGCGAGGGCGCGGATCATCATCAACTTGTGGCCGTAGCGGTCGCCGATACGGCCCCAAAAGGCGCTGGTCAGAATAATGCCCAGCATCGGACCGACGTAGACGGCGATGCTGGCGAAGCTGAATACCGATTCCGAAGCGGTCAGCCCACGCAGGTGGACGGGCCAGAACGGCCCGCTCATTTCCATCGCGCCCATGGAGATGAGCTGGATCGCGAACAGGAGATAAATCAGGATTCTTACTCGCGAACCCTGGATGGGACCTGCATGGGACATGAGTCAGCCTCGGTGGTTAAACGGCATCAAGCGGGTTGGTCAGCGTGTGCTGCAAACGATAGTTGGAGTACTGCATCAAATGCATGCGCAACAACGACCGGGTTGGCCACGGGTCCTGAACGAACGCTTTGCGCTCGACTTCCCACAGCGCTGGCGAGACGCGATCACGGACGGCCGCGAAGGCGTTTTCGGTTTCCTCCCGCAATACTTCCCACATCCGTTTGCTGTCCAACGCGTACTCCTTCGTCAGCCACAGGGCCATTTCGTGAAGGTGCGTAAGGAACGCCGCGTCCAGCACGAACATGCGCACCGGCTCGATGTCCCCGACGAACACCGTCGGCAAGATCCCAGGCTGTACATGCGGTTGCAGGGTGTAACCGCGCTCCTCCAGCAATGGAGCATAGGTCCTGCCATCGCCGAAATCGCGGATCAGCAGACTACGTGCTTTGCCATCGGGGGAAAACAGCACCATGGTGTTTTGCTGATGCGCTTCGAGCCCGATGCCGTACAGCAGATAGATCGCGACCACCGGATGGGTGACCACGCTGGCGTACTGGCGGAACCAGCTCTCGACCGTGTCGGCGCTGGCCCGAACGCCGTCGCGCTCGATCAGGTCGGTAAACAGCGGACGACCGCTGCCGGGCAAACGGGTGAACAACGACGCCACGGTAATCGGCAGGCAATCGTCGCTGCGTTCAAACGCCTGCTGACTGGCGCGATAGACCACGGACAGATGACGCCCTGGCGCATCGTCCTGGGTGATCGCGTTTTTGTAACGCACGCCGATCTCTTCCGGGAAGATCTCCAGCTGCCGGTCGAAGCCGTTTTCGGCGGCGAGAATATTTGTGATCACCGTGCTGATGCGCGGCCCCATGTGAATCGACTTGGCTTGCAGGCTGCGCAGCTCGCTGGTCATCCAGAGCGCGATCGGCAACTTGATCAGCGGCGCTGACTGGTTCAGCACTGGCATCATCGTCCGGTACGACATGGTCGGCAGGGTCTGAATGTCCGGCCCTTCAATGATCAGGATGCCTTCTTCGATTTCCGCGGCAAACGTCTTGAGGACGTAGGCCTGCAAATGCCAGGCGTGAATCGGCAACGGTAGCCACTGGGTTTCATCCAGGCCTTTGTCATTGAGCGAAGACTTCCACTGTTCCCATTGCACCGGGAAGTTCGTGGCAAACCAGGCGTGATAGCTGGTTACGTGCGGCATGCTTTCGCTTTTAGCCATGTCGGCGCGCAACGCGGCAATGCGCAGCGGCACCTGAGCGTTGAATTCAGGCGACAGTTGCTCGACTTCGGCATCGGTCAGGCCCGGACGGGATTTCCACGTCGGGTAATACGGGTGACCTTCCAGCGAACCCCATTGGTCCAGCAGGATGGCCGCGTCCTTGGTGCTGGCGTGTTGGCGAAGGTAGTCGGTGAGGCTGCCGAGGCCATGGCTTTTGGCGGCCTCGGCCAGGCGCGAGTTCCATTCCTGCCGATACTGGCGAGCATGGGCATCGTTCAGCAGGCTGTTTTCCATGTCCGACTTGAGCCCGGCCATGCCTTCGTCGGTCGGTTCGAAGTCGAAGCTGTCGCGCAGCACATCCAGCAAATCCTGATGACTGTGAATCACCTGGCGTACGCCTTCGTCGGTTACCAACAGAACATCACCGTCGTTGACCAGGGTGTCGGCCGGTCCCATGGCAATGTCGGTGAAAAATACATGCGCACGGGCGGCCTTCAGTGGGTAAGTGGCCTGGTTGCCCTCGGCGGAAAAAACCAGGGCCGAACGGTCCAGAATGTTTTCGGCAAACAGGCAACGAAGCAAGCGTCGCAGGGCGTTTTTACGGGAGTAGGCGATCAGTGTCTTGAAGTCATCCATATCAGCAATCTGCTCGTCGATAAGTAAAAGAAGAGGTGAGGGTGCGACTCATGCGGTGCGCGGCCAGTGGCTTGGGAAGTAATCCAGCGCCGAGTCGCGCAGGCCTTGCATGTAGGAAACGCTCCAGTGCAGGACTTCTTCGATGTAGGGGACTTTCAGGTCGAAACGCTTGGCCATTTCCACCAACAGCACCAGGCCGTAGGCGACGTCTTCGTTGAAGGCGCGGCTCTCGCGCTCGATCACGTAACCGGCGCGGTTGTCATCGGCGGGCACCATCGGCGCGAGGATGTCGTTGTAGGCCTGATTGGTGCGCAGAATCGAAAGCATGCTGCTCTGGTCGCGAATCTGTTCGCCGTACGCCTCGACAATTTCCTGCTTCAGGGATTTGACCGAAGACAGGTCGACCCCCATTCGCTGGCTGATGATGGCGCACAAGTCCTGACTTTCCTGATCCATGCGCTCCAGGAAATAGGCGCCCAGTTCGGGGCATTCGGTCCACCAGCACATACGCTGGGGAAAGATCTTGCGATGCCATTGGCCGTAGGGCCCGATCAGCCCGTAAATCACCGAGCTGTGCATGATCGGATTGCCCGGGGTGAGGGTGATTTCGAGGTAGTTGTCGAGCATCGTCACGCAGGGCCCGTACAGCACGGTGAGCATCGCTTGCAGGTGCTGGCGGGACGCTTGCGACTCGCGGGCGTGGGTCGCCACATAGAGCTGGCTTTTTCCGCCGCCCATTTTGATCGACAGCCCGGGCTTTAAATCGAACGCCGTGTGCGGGACATCCTTCATGCCCCAAATCACCAGGTTCGGCCGGTCGGCGAGCGTGGCTTCGGCCAGCCAGTCGAAACCGCAAAAACCGGGAATGGCGCCGATGTACACCGGTTTGCTCGAACTCAGATGCGGTGCGATGGCTTGCAGGGTTTGCGGTCGGGCATGGGCCGGCACGGTGATGATGACGATGTCGGCATCCTCGACAGCGGCGCGTGCATCGGTGGTCACCCGATCCAGCCGGGCGCTCAGCGTCGAGCCATCCGGCATCAACGCCTGCATCGGCGTGTGGCGAGCGTGTTGGTCGACGATCTCCAGATTGCTGGTGAGCATCGAGACCTGAACATTGGGCAGCTGTTTGAACAGGATGGCGTTGAGGTGACCGGTCCTGCCTCCGCCACAGATGGCGACTTTCAGCGGTTTCATTGAGAGGCGTTCCTGTGTGGGAGAAGCGTCATGCGACGCTCAATTGCAGAGGCGTAGAGACGGAATCCAGCCATTGGGTTTTGCCCAGCCAGATATCCAGCTGCGGCGCGACATTCGGATCCAGCAGGTCGCGTTCTTCCAGCCACTTATCGTCAAACACCGTGTGCAGGTACTTTTCGCCGCCATCGGCTATCGGCACCACGACGTTGCCGGTCAACACGCCTTTGTGGATCAGTTCCAGTGCTTTGAAAATCGCACCACCGGTTGATCCGCCGACCAGCAATGCCAGGTTGCGGGCGATATAGCGTGCCGTTTCGAAGGCTTGAGAGTCGGTGACTTGCACACCCAGGTCGATGCAGCTGTAGTCGAGCACCAGGCCCACGGTGTCGCCGGCCGGGGTGCCGGTGCCTGATTGATAGTACGGATAGCCGGGATGGCCAAAGACGATGGAACCGGCAGGTTCGACAGCGACAGTGACGGTGTCGGGGTTGTGCAGTTTCAACCCGCGAGCGATTCCCGTCATCGAACCGCCGGTGCCGACGCAACCAACGTAGGCACCGACGCGACCTTCGGCCTGGGCAATGGTTTCGCGCACGAAGTCGCTATACCCGCCGGCGTTGGCGGCGTTGTCGGATTGGTTCATGAACACCGCGCCCGGAATCTGCGACGCGAGTTCGGCCGCTAACCGTTGGCGCTCGACCACGGCGACTTCATCTTCGCGATAGGTCCCCGCAACAAACCGGACTTCGGCGCCCAGTGCCTTCATCACGGCGATCTTGTCCTGAGCCGCGTGGTGGTCGACCACTGCGATGAAATGCAGGCCGAACTCGACGGCCGCCATGGCCAGGCCGATGCCGGTGTTGCCGGAAGACGATTCGACGACCACGCCACCAGGCTTTAGTCGTCCGGACTTGAGCGCAGCCAGCACCATGTTGCGCGCCATGCGGTCTTTTATGCTGCCGCCGGGATTGTTCTTCTCAATCTTGAGCAGCAGTCTGGCGTTTGTATCGGGAACATCAATACCCAACATCGGCGTATTGCCAATAAGGTCCGAGACTTTATTCAATATCATTTGAAGTATTCCCTCTAATAGTCCGGTGAAAACGCGTAGTTACCTTCCGTACAACAGGTCGCCATCAATCGCCGGGGCAGGGGATGGCGATGAAACTCGTTCTCCAGCAAGTCCATCTGATAACCGGCGGTATTGGCGTAAATCAATAAATCGCCTGCTTGCGGTGAAGTACTGAAGTTGATCAAGCGGTGAGTGATGACATCGTCATCCAGACAACTGTGGCCTGCGATGTAGGCGTTTATAGGGTTGTGCGGTAGTTGTCGGGTGCTGATCAGTATTGGATCAACGAGATATTCGGAGGAGAACCAGGTTTCGCAGGCGCTGAAACTACTGCCTTCAACAAATATGACGGTTTTGTTGTTGGCCAGCTGTTTTGTGCGTGTAATGCGAAACACCGATAGGGCGGCCTGATCCACCAGGCTTCGACCGGGTTCCAGCGCCAGCGTTATATTCTGAGCTTTCAAGTAACCCGCAATGGACAGTCCTGCTGAATGATCGGCTTCAAGAAATAAGGCCAACCATTGGCAGGCTGTTAGGCTGCTGCCATATGGGTAAAAAGACTTAGGAACAACATGGTTGTAATAGTGGCTTGGCTTATTGTCGTTCTGTAAAAAACTGTCATAGACCTGCGGCTCGACATAACGCATTGGCAAGCCTCCACCAATGTCGATCATGGTTGGGTTCAAACCCATTTCCCGCGCCGCTTCGACGAATCCGCTCACCTCGCGAAAGGCCTGTGCCCGGGTTTCGAATCCATAGCCGCCGAGATGAAAATGGAAACCTTCAAAGTGGAAGGTCTCGCGTTGTTCCGTGAGGTGTTGTAGACATTCAAGCACCTCGTCCGCACCCATTCCAAAGCGACTCGTCGGGCAGCTTTTCGGTCTGTACCGCAGTAAAACCCTGGCTTTGACGGGTTCAGATATTGTTTCGATCAACGCTCTGAGGTGTCCGTACTCTTCCAGTGAGTCCACGCAAATGAGTGAGCCGGCCTGCACCAATGCCCGATGAAACACCGTGGTTTTGGCCGGTCCCGTCGCACACAGACGTTCGGCTGGCATGCCGGATCGCAGCGCCGCGTCCATTTCGTGGATGCTTGAAACGTCGACACCGATGCCAGCATTTGATGCCGCGCCAAGCACGCATTGGGACTTGTTGGCTTTGGCGCCGTAAAAAATAATGTGTTGCACATCGTGCTGTTTCAACACCGCTTGCAGGGCGCGGGTGTTGAGTTCAAAAGCATGCGGCCATACCAGATTCAACGGTGATCCGTATTGAGACACGAGTTCAAAAAGTGTTTGTGGGTAATGCTCAATCAATCGAGCCGCAACAGGGTCGAGCAGCGGTTTAAGCAGTTCTGGCTGATGAACTTCGATTCGCTCGTCTAATGACGGCGCAATTGTAATAGGCATAATTAACCCCTGGCATCGAAAACGTCGCCATTCATATTTCGACAACTAAGCGTTATCGATAGATGTGATTTTTCTGCTCGTCAGAAGCGAGCGATTAACGGTTCAGGAGGCGGATGCCATACAAAACCTGACGATAAATCAGGGGCAGTAAGCGTAATAAATACTTCACAAGACAATGGCATGAGAACCCCATTCCATAAGGTTTATACGGACAGATTGATAGGCCATTAATTGATGGCCCAACCCTCTGTAAAGTGCCAGCCACTGACATTCAAATGACATCATTGCGCTGTACTTCCCGTGAACATGAACGCTTGCTTTGATACGTGAATTGTTTCTCTTGGCGGCGAGAACCATATTGCTAACGCGAACGATTATCAAGTAAGGTTTTCAGATGTTTTGAATAACCACCCGTTCAACGAGAGTGCAGAAGCGTTTATTTGCCCACTCTTGCAAGCACTCATTCCCACATAAAAAAATCCCTTAATACCTTGATCAACAAGGCGTTAAGGGTTGATTCAACACGCCGGTTCCGGGCTCGAAAATCCCACGCCCCGGCTACCCGAAAATTTTTGAAAACACACGACTGATTCACGCCACGGAGAGATTTAATGACCACTGATCATCTCAGCCCCCCAGCCACGCTTCCCATCAGCTACCTGTTCGTTCCGGGCAATCGCCCCGAGCGTTTCTCCAAAGCGGTCGATGCCGCACCGGACGCAATCATTCTTGATCTCGAGGATGCCGTTCATCCCGCCAGCAAAGCCGCCGCGCGTGCCGCCATCTGGGCCTGGCAGGAGAGCACACCGACTGTCCGCTGCCAGCGTTACATCCGTCTTAACAGCGTCAGCAGTGCGCTCTTTCGCCAGGACCTGACCTGGCTCAGGGACATGCGTTATCCCGAGCGCTGCGCGGGTATTTTCCTGCCCAAGGCGGAGCGTCCCGAGGACCTGTCCCGAGTCGTCGAAGACCTGTTGGCATGGAATCCCGAACTCAAGATTGTCGCCATTATCGAGACCGCCAAAGGCTTGCAACAGGTCGAGGCGATTGCCGCAATACCCGGGCTGGCGCGCCTGGCCTTTGGCTCGCTGGATTTTTCCCTGGACATCAATTGCAGCCAGATCCCCGAGGCCTTTCTCTTCGCTCGAAACCGCATTGTGCTGGCCTCGCGTACCGCCGATTTGCCGGCACCGATCGATGGCGTGACGCCGGCGATCAGTGACCTGGCGGTCGTTGCGCAGGAGTCGCATTACGCCCGGTCTTTGGGCTTTGGCGCCAAGCTCTGTATCCATCCCGCACAGTTGGACACGGTCCGGCGTGCCTTCCTGCCCGATGCGCGCCAGTTGGCCTGGGCGGATCGGGTGCTGAGTGCCGTGTCCGGAGGCAGTCATGCGGTGCAAGTGGATGGCGAGATGGTCGATCTGCCCCTCATCGAACACGCGCAACGCCTGCTCGACGTAGCCAGCCGATACGCGTTGGTCGCCAAGGCAGATGCCTGCTGAACTGCCGTCGAACAGGAGATAAACCATGGGGCACGGTTATCAGATTGCGCTGCGGCCATTGTGCGAGGTGTTGCAGTCGGAGCAGGTCGATCCAGCCAGTGTGGCGTTGCTTCGCGAGGCCATCATCCGCGCCGGGCATTGGTTGGAACCGATCATCGTCGAGCGCTCGAAAGGCATCGTGATGGACGGCAATCACCGGTTCAACGCGGCGTTGCAGTTGGGATTGAAAAGGGTGCCGTGCATCCAGCTCGATTACGCCGATCCGCGAGTCTGTGTGCGGCATTGGCAGACCGGGCAAACATTCGAGGTGGCACGGATTTTCACCACGATCGCACGCGGCGAGATGTTTCCGTACAAGACCACGCGGCACGCGTTTGACCCGGCCCTGCCGGTGATCGCGATACCGCTGGACTGCCTGTACGCGTGATTGACCGAGCAGATCCCTCGGCTTTGCGGCCGAGGGGCACAAAAATTTTGCAGGAGAGGGTGATACTTTTTCGCGGGTCGACTGGCAATAGGAGTGATTACCATTTTCTCTTGCCCAAAAAGGATCCTTACGTCATGTCCGTTGCCAGTCGACCATGCGGTGAGCGCGCGTTAACGCAGGCCATTCGTACCGCCATGCTGAGTTTTGCCCTGGTCGCAGGAAGCGCCAACACCTGGGCTGCCGCCCCACAGCAACAGGATGCTGACGGCGCCAAGACACCTGATGCTTCGGCAAGCCCAAGTGCGGATGGGCTGACACTCGGCGCTACCAACATCACTGCCGATTACAACAACCCGACCGCACTGCCGGGAGTCCTTGCCGGTGGCCAGGTTGCTCGCGGTGCTCGCCTGGGAATGATGGGCAACAAGGATGTGATGGACACCCCTTTCAGCGTAACCAGCTATACCGCCAAGACCCTGGCCGACCTGCAAACGGTGACCGTTGCCGATGCCCTGGAACGAGATCCATCAGTGCGCTCCACCGGTCAAACCGGGGGCATCGTCGATTCCTTTTTCATCCGCGGTTTCGCGGTTGGCGAAGGCAACCTGGGCGAACTGGCCTTCGACGGCGTGTATGGCGTGGCGCCCAACTATCGGGTGTTCACCGACTACGCCGAACGCGTCGAAGTGCTCAAGGGGCCGGGTGCCCTGATGTACGGGATCTCACCGAACAGCGGTGTCGGCGGCGTGATCAATATCGTTCCCAAGCGGCCACTGGCCGAAGACCTGACGCGCTTTACCGCCAGTTACGCATCGGATTCGCAAGCGGGCGGTCATTTGGATATCAGCCGGCGCTTTGGCGACGAGAATCAGTTCGGCGTGCGCTTTAATGGCAGTCTCCAGGGTGGCGATACCGCCGTTGACGACCAGGAAAGATCGGTCGATATCGGTGCGATTGCGCTCGATTACCAAGGAGAGCGTCTGCGCCTGAACCTTGATTTCATCAGTCAGAAAGAAAGCTTTGAGGCGCCATCGCGGCCCTTCACGGTGGCGCCGGGTATCGATGTTCCCTCTGCGCCCAATGGTCGTACCAACCTGCCGCAGGCTTGGGGATGGTCCGACACCAAGGAGCAGTCGGCCTTGTTGGGTGGCGAATATGACCTGACTGATGCGGTCACTGTGTTCGCCCACGCCGGTGGCGGCAAGGCAGACGTCAAGCGCAAGTCCGATCAGGTGCCGAGAATCCTCAACGACGCAGGCGATACCAGCAACATTCCCGGTTACTACAAATTCAACGTCGATCGCTCGACGGCCGATGTGGGTATCCGTGGCGTGTTCGCCACCGGGCCCGTCACGCACACGACCACGCTGATGGCGACCCGGTATCAGGATGAACTCTCCCGGGGGATCAACAACGGCACGGCGATCAATTCGAACATCTATCACCCAGTGGATGTGCCCGAGCAATTCATCAGGGCGCCAAAGGTGCTGCGCATTTCCGAGTCGGAGTTGTCCGGCGTCGCGTTGACCGACACGCTGTCTGTGCTGGACGACCGCATCCAGTTGACTTTGGGCGTGCGTAAACAGGACATCGAGTCGCGCAACTACAACGCGACCGGTTCGGTCAGCTCCAAATATGACGACAGCGCCACGACCCCGCTGGTGGGCGTCGTCGTCAAACCCTGGGAGGACGTTTCGCTCTACTACAATTATGTCGAGGGTTTGAGTAAGGGTGATATCGCACCGGGCACCGCCGCTAACTCCGGCGAAACCTTCGCACCTTATGAGTCGAAGCAACACGAGATCGGCGTCAAATATGAACATGGCACGTTCATGACCACCCTGGCGTTGTTCCAGATTGAAAAGCCCAGCGGCGAAATTGGCGTGGGCAACGTGTTCTCGGTGCAGGCAGAACAACGTAACCGCGGCGTTGAGCTGAGCATGTTCGGGGAAATCGCGCCGGGCACTCGCTTGATGGGCGGTGTGACCTTCCTCGATGGCGAACTGACTGATTCGGCCACCGCCGCTAACCGGGGCAACGAGCCGGTGGGCGTGCCCGATGTACAAGCGAACCTTTGGGCGGAATGGGATACGCCGTGGCTGGAGGGCTTTACCCTTACTGGTGGTGCGATCTATACCGGCAGCCAATACGTCAATCAGGCCAATACCCAGGAGCTGGATGCCTGGACACGCTTCGATACAGGCGCTCGCTACACCACCAAAATCGAAGGCCGACCTACGACGTTCCGCGCGACGGTGCAGAACGTGTTTGATCGAGAATACTGGTCAGGGGTCGCCTCGTATGGCGCGTTCTCCCCGGGTTATCCGCGGACGCTGCAGTTGTCGGCTACGGTCGATTTCTGACAGAGGTTCTCGAGCCTTCCAAACGTCTCGATCACGTGCCTGACCGGCGCGTGATCGGGGGAAGGGGAGGCAACGATCTACGTGCTGTCTTGATGACTGAACGTTTCTGAAAAGGAGTATTCGTATGTTAAACCACTCAGCGTCGGCGACTTCCGCACCTTCGAAATTCCAATCTTCGACTTCTCACCAAGCGTTCGTATTCGATCGCAGCATCAATGAGCACATCCGCGAGCTACTGCGTTTTTACGGACTGCGCACCAGCCTGATCCGATTGAAGGTAATCGACGCCTTGCTGGTCGCCGCCCGGGATGGAAATCCTGTCGGTGTGCGCGGCGTGCATTCCTGGCTTCAATCGTCTTCCACCGATTTGCCGTTTATCAGCGTGCGCGAAGTGCTCAAGCGACTCTGTGACGAGGGGGTAATCGTGTTTCAGGCAGACAAGAGCTACCGCTTTACTGCCCAGGCATGGGCGATGCTTGAACTGCACTTTGTTCGATGAAACCGGGCAGCGTGAACCTCCCCGACCCGTATCACCGGGTCGAGGTGGTCCATTCAAGGCCTCACAGATTCAACAATTGCATCACTTCACGTCGAAGCGATCCAGGTTCATCACCTTGGTCCACGCCGCCACAAAGTCCTTAACAAACTTCTCCTTTGCATCACTGCTCGCGTAAACCTCAGCCAACGCCCTCAACTGCGCATGAGAGCCAAAGACCAGATCAACACGCGTCCCGGTCCATTTCACTTCGCCCGTTTTGCGATCGCGTCCTTCAAATTCCTCGTTAGCCTCCGAGGTCGGTTTCCATTCCACACCCATGTCCAGCAGGTTCTTGAAGAAATCGTTGGTCAACGCTTCTGGCTGCTTGGTGAACACGCCATGTCTGGTCTGCCCGACATTGGTGTTCAACACGCGCAGGCCACCCACAAGCGCGGTCATTTCTGGCGCGGTGAGCGTCAGCAGTTGCGCCTTGTCGATCAACAGATGCTCGGCCGACACGCTGTAGCGGGATTTGAGGAAGTTACGGAAGCCATCGGCGATGGGTTCGAGGAAGCCGAAAGACTCGACATCCGTCTGCTCTTGCGAGGCGTCCGCCCGACCCGGTGTGAAAGGCACCGTGACGCTGTGTCCGGCATTTTTCGCCGCCTGTTCGACACCCGCGTTACCGGCCAGCACGATCAGGTCTGCCAGCGAGATTTTCTTGCCGCTGTTGTTGAACTCGCTCTGGATGCTCTCGAGTTTCGCCAGCACATTCGCCAGTTGCTCAGGCTGGTTGGCTTGCCAGAATTTCTGTGGAGCCAGGCGCAGGCGACCACCATTGGCGCCGCCACGTTTGTCGGAGCCGCGGAAGGTGGAAGCGGCAGCCCAAGCCGTTGATACCAGTTGCGAGACGCTCAGGCCCGAAGCAAGCACTTTGCTCTTGAGCGCTGCGACGTCACTGTCGTTGACCAAGGCATGGTCGACCTCCGGGATCGGGTCTTGCCACAGCAATTCTTCGCTGGGCATTTCCGGGCCGAGGTAGCGGGAGAGGGGGCCCATGTCACGGTGGAGCAGTTTGAACCAGGCACGGGCAAACGCGTCGGCCAACTGATCCGGATTAGCCAGGAAGCGCCGCGAGATCGGCTCATAGATCGGGTCGAATCGCAGGGCCAGGTCCGAGGTCAGCATCGTGGGGTTGCGTCGTTTGGACGGATCGTGCGCATCCGGAATCGTCCCGGCACCGGCGCCATTTTGGGTGACCCACTGGTTCGCTCCGGCCGGACTTTTGCTCAGTTCCCACTCGAAGCCGAACAGGTTTTCCAGGTAGTTGTTGCTCCACCGGGTGGGCGTGGTGGTCCAGGTCACTTCCAGGCCGCTGGTGATGGTGTCCGGGCCTTTGCCGGTGCCGAAGCTGTTCTTCCAGCCAAAGCCCTGGGCTTCAAGGCCGGCAGCTTCGGGCTCGGCACCGACGTTGTCGGCAGGTCCGGCGCCGTGGGTTTTACCGAAGGCGTGGCCGCCGGCGATCAGCGCCACGGTTTCTTCGTCATTCATCGCCATGCGCCCGAACGTCTCGCGAATGTCCTTGGCCGAAGCGACAGGGTCCGGGTTGCCTTCAGGGCCTTCGGGGTTCACATAGATCAAGCCCATTTGCACGGCGGCGAGCGGGTTTTCCAGGTTGCGTCCTTGTTCGGTACGGCTCTCCTCGTTTTCCCCTGGCTCAGCAACGAGCGGGCCTTCGCCGGGCTCTTGCATGGGTTGGTTTTCTTTGCCGTAGCGGGTGTCGCCGCCCAGCCATTTGTTTTCCGAGCCCCAGTAGACGTCTTCATCCGGTTCCCACACGTCCGGACGACCGCCGGAAAAACCAAAGGTCTTGAAGCCCATGGACTCCAGCGCGACGTTGCCGGTGAGGACGATCAGGTCTGCCCAGGAGATTTTACGACCGTATTTTTGCTTGATCGGCCAGAGCAGCCGGCGCGCCTTGTCGAGGCTGACGTTATCCGGCCAGCTGTTGAGCGGTGCAAAGCGCTGCTGGCCTGAACCGGCGCCGCCACGACCGTCACCCGTGCGGTACGTGCCTGCGGCGTGCCAGGACATGCGAATGAAGAGCGGCCCATAGTGACCGAAGTCCGCCGGCCACCAGTCTTGCGAATCGGTCATCAGCGCCGTCAGGTCGCGCTTGACCGCCTCGAAGTCCAGGGTCTTGAATTCCTCGGCGTAGTTGAAGCCCTCGTCCGTGGGGGCGGACAGGGACGAGTGCTGGTGCAGGATCTTCAGATTCAGTTGGTTCGGCCACCAATCGCGGTTCGTCGTGCCACCGCCAGCGGCGTGATTGAACGGGCATTTCGATTCATTTGCCATGTGCGAGCTACCTTTGGTCGTGTTCATCCGGCTATCTGCCCGGGGTGGGCGTTGGATAGCAACGAGCGAAATCAATGACATAGGCTGCAGGGCCAGCAGTTGGATCAACAGATTGTCTGGACCACACGGGAATTCTGAACAGCGGCGATCGAGTTGCCTGTGCGGTGGCCCACGGGTGGCCTAGTCAAGCTTCGGACTCATTCCTGTCTCCCTATCAGCACTAAACCGGCCAGCTTGTTCCGCCAGCGCTGGATACAGGTTAGACCCCACTTGGGAAGTCAGCTAATAGGAGGAGTATTGGGGGCTGATAGGCAAAGGCTTTTACGGGTGTCGCGGGGAGGACCCGCGTCTATCTGAAGCTTAGACGCGAGTTTTCAGGCCTGAGAGCTTACTTTTGCACGTTCTGGTACAGCATCAATCTAGAGGTTTCATGCATGGCGCGGGTCAGCTCCGACAGCCGCTTGAACTCTTCTGGGTTTTTCTCGGCGACGTTGTCCAGCGGCGTCATCGAAGCCAGGTCGTGAAGGGTCGGCGAGCTGCCGTCGTGCTCCATCTGCACCATGTAGTGTTGAGTCACGCCGGCAATCAGCGGGAACGTTCCCTCACGCAATACCAGCGGTACCACGCGTTCACCCTCGGGCGCCGGCTGCTGGATATCACGGCCCATGCCGCTGTTGCGAAACTCAAGACCGGCCATCCCTGCCACGGTAGGTAGCAAGTCCACCAAGCCGACCGCTTCCTCGACCTTGCGCGTCCCGATCAAGCCCGGCGCGTGGATGATCATCGGCACCGCGTTGCTTTCCAGGCCCAGTTGCTCGTAGGCCGGTGCCAGGAACGGGATTTGCGCGATCCGGGTGTTGTGATCACCGAACATCACGAAGATGGTATTTTCGTACCAGCCGCCGGCCTTGGCGATTTCCATCAAGCGTCCGAGGTTGAAGTCCAGCAAGCGCACGGCGTTGTACTGCTCGACGCTGCGCGATCCTGCGGCCTGTACTTCAGCCAGGGTAGGGTGCTTGACCTCGAAGCCGTCATTGCTCTTGGGAATCGTGAACGGACGGTGATTGCCGGCCGTCTGCACATACGCAAAAAACGGTTTGTCCTTGGGCAGTGCTTGCAGGATCTGGTCGGTTTCCTTGAACAGGTCCAGATCGGAAATGCCCCAGACATCCACCACCGGCGATTTCCAGTCCCGCTCTTCGAACAAGCGCACACCGTCGATGCTTTGCCGAATCAGGGCATTCATGTTGGCCCAGCCGGAGTTGCCGCCGATGGTGTAGATCTTCTCGTAACCGGTGAAGGCATTGATCAGCGTGTTTTGCTTGGTGATCAGCGGATTACGCGTCGCGGTTTCCTGTCGAGTGACGTCAGGCACCCCGCTAATGCTGGCCCAGACGGTTTTCGCGGTCCCAGTCACTGGCACGTAGAAGTGCTTGAAGAACCAACTCTGGGTGGCCAGACGATCGAGATTGGGCGTCGGATTGATCGGGTTGCCGTAAGCCCCAACGGCGCTGGTGCCCAGCGATTCAAGCATGATGAACATCACGTTCGGTGGACGTGAACCCGGAATTTTGTAGGGCTGTGGCGCCTGGTGACGAACGAAATCAAGGGTCTGCGGATCAGGTTTTTCGACCCCCAGGTAGTTGGCCATCACCGAGTAATGTTCACGCACCTGCGCTTCGTCGTAGCGAGACTGACCGACCTTGGCCGTATCGTAGAGGAACAACACCGGGTTCAGGCCCAGCGCGGCCATCTGGTTATTACCGGAGAAGAACGCATCGCTCCAGCGCAACGGCACCGGGTTTTCCAGGTTCATGTTTTCCACACGACCCAGAATGCCCAGCAGCACCAGCACGACCATGACCGCGCCACCCCATGTTGCGGAGAGTGGGTGAATGATTTTGCGAGGGCGGTCCAGCGTGACGCTTTCCAGACGCACCAGCGCCAGGGTCACAAACGCAACTGTTGCCAGCCATCCCAGTGAAATCCAGATCACAGGGTAAGTCTGCCAGACCATGTCGCGGGAGATTTGCGCATCCTCGATGAAGCGCAGGACGGTGGCGTTGATCCTCACGCCCAGGTAGGCGTAATGGCCAAAGTCGATGATGTAGATCAGCAGCATGACGCTCAGGACCGCGACCAGATACACGCGTGCGATCCGTCGCAGCAGACGGCTGCGGAGCAGGTTCCAGCGAGGAATCCAGGCCAGCAACGCCAGCGGCAACATCGTGAGGATGGCCAGGCGCAAATCGAAACGGAAGCCGATGTTCAGGGTTTCCCAGACGCCATTTGTGTCAATCAGGGCCTTGGGTTCGAACCCGGAAAAGCCGAAGAAAAACACCACCCTCAGCAGTGCAAACAGCACAAACGCAATCGCTGTAGCGCCTAGCCAGTAATGTAAACGTCTCGAGTGCAGCCAACCCATCCCTGTTCCCCTGTTAAAAAGTCATTAAATCTCAAACGGGTTTGAATTCGTCGCCCACTGCACCACGCCGCTTGTTTGAGCGGCGATACGTCCAGCGTATCGCAAGCGTCAGCAATGCCACGCAGCAATACAGACCCAGCAGCGGATCAATCAGGTAATCCCAATAGTTTTGCGAAGGTTTGATCCCGGCGATGAACGCCAGGGTCGCGCTGGCCAGCATCAAGACGGCCAGACCATTGCGCAGGTAAAACAGGCCCAATGTGAGCACTGCAAAGAAAATCAACATGGGCCGCGGGCTGTAGCCGAACCGATAGGGGTCCAGATCACTCATGCCCAGGGTAGCCGGGTACAGCACGACGGCCATCGCGGCAAAGAGGATCAACACGCCGGTTTTGCCCTGCGCCGGCGGCAGCATGTCCAGCCGACGCAAGCAGCCCCACGCCATGAACACCAGGGTGGTGATCGCAAGGTCATCAATGTAGCTACGCAAATACGCGGCCAGGGACAACCCGTCCAGCGATATGAAGCTGGCTGCCAGCAACGCCGCCAGCAGCGCAATTCGCCAGGTCCTGGGCAAGCCGAATGAAGGCAGCACCAGAAAGATGATCATTGTGAAGCTGACATGGGCTTGCCACAGGCTGATCATTTGAGACGCTCGTTGAGCCACGCATCGTTAAAGGTAACGTGCTTGATGAAGGTGTTGTTCCAGGAATAAACCAAGTGATACATGCCGTCAGGACTGCGGATGAAGTACGGGTACTCGTATTCGAATTCACAGCCTTGGCTTTTACAGACACGGTTATCGAGGTTGTCCAGAAACTCCGCTTCCAGCGATTGGCGACGTGCGCCGCTGGACCCGCGGAACTCTTTGCCGATGATCTCCTTATAGGCTTCTGGAGAAAACGGAGCGCCCAGTGGATCGGGTGATTTGTCCAGGTCCCGCAACGAGCGCCAATCGTCCATTTTGGCGTCGGTCCCATACAGACTTAGCTTGAAGCGACCTTCCTGCAGGTCGTTGAGCGCCACCAGCAATCCGTGTTCGGGCGTTGCGACGGCCGCCAACGAAGAATTCGGGTTTGAAGGATCGAGCGGATAAGGCTCACTCCAGGTTTGCCCGGCATCTTCGGTGCGGGTCGCCAGAACACGGTGATGGGTGTCGCCGGCATAACGCAGCAAGGCGATGCCGCGCTGGCCGTCCAGCGGAACTACCGTGGGTTGCAGAGAGTTCATGCCGTGGCTGATGCGGAATTTGTCGATCACATCGCCGTCTGCGCTCAGGTAGAGGTACTCGGCAAACTTGCCCAGGAACTCGTGGTAGACCGGCAGGCCGATGGAGCCATCGGCATGAAACACCGGTGCCGACCGGACCAGGGTGCTGATGTTCAGAAAGGGCGAGGTGATCAACTGGCGCGGAGCCGACCAGTGTTCACCGAAGTCGTCTGACACCATCACATTGACCGCGCTGCCTGCCCAGCCACCCATGGACACTGACACGTAGAACAACCACAGGCGATTATCCGGGGCGAGGGCGACCACCGGATTGCCCAGTTTGCGAATGTATTTTCGAGTGCCCTGCTGGGTCGAATCCCGAGTCGCCAATACGTGCTCAGCCCCCCATTCGCCGGTTTTCGAATCGAACCGGGCGGAGCGCACCTGCACATCGGCCGCGCCTTCGCGCGAACCGGCGAACCAGACCGTCATCAGGCTGCCGTCGGGCAGGGCGGTGACCGCCGAAGAGTGCACGAAATCCACCAGCCCGGAGGAGGCGAAACGGCTGGTATAAATGGGCTTGGCTACGTTGCCGGCCACTGCCATCACTGGGCTGATCAGGGCAAAGGATGAGTGCGTATTGGCTGGGTTGATGACCCACGCGGTCGCAAACAGGCAGGACAGTGCGAAGTAGGCGCAGAGGGCAGGAATACTGGGAAGTTTGATGCGCATGACTACTTGGCATCTCTGGCCCGAAAAGGCGCTTAACGTAACACTCCGTAGTACACGAACGGGTTTTATGATTTGCTAAATTGTAAGCAGGTATTTGTAGCGTGCTGGCTTGGCGGCGTGAGAAGTATGTTTGAGGGGCTGAGACTGCTGGACTAGGCAGATTGTCAGGCGCTGGAGGCAGTTTCGGCCGCTGGTCGCAAAAGTCTGGCCGGTAACAGTGCAGTCATCAGGATTTGGGCTTTTTGTACGGGCCTCTTCGCGGGCAAGCCGCGCTCCCACATTAGATTTATGTCGTTCACATACTGGACAACGACCTATATCCCTTGTGGGAGCGTGGCTTGCCCGCGAAGAGGCCGGCACAACCACCAACGCTTCCCGATCAAATCCCAGGTGATCCTCCAAAAGGGGCGATCTATTTGTAAAAATAAAGTCGCGATCCGCCCCAACGGCCGCTAACCAGAAACACAAAGCAGCGGGATCACGCCTTTTCAATGGCCGAATCATCCGGCCGCGTTCGCTGCACATGCGCTGTCACCAGCGGCACCTCCCCACTGGCACCACGTCTCAACCATTCGGCCGGTGGACAGCCAATCACGTTGAGAAAAGTTCTGGAGAAAGAAGCTTGCGAGCTGTAACCGACCGACGCGGCGATCACCTTGATCTGAACCCCATCGCGTAGCAGGTCCTGGGCCACCTTCATTCTCCAGGCCGTCACGTAGCCCATCGGTGATGTGTCCATGATCTGCGTGAAGTACGCAGAGAATTTCGACCGGGACATGTTCGCCAGGCTTGCAAGTTTCTCCACGGTCCACAGCGCTTCAGGTTCCTGGTGAATACTTTGGAAAACCGCCCCGAGACGGCCATCCTGAAGCGCATAAAGCAGGCCGCTGGAAATCTTTTGCTCGACCACCGAACGGCGCACCAACACCACGAAAATGTATTCGAGCAGCAGGTTGAGCGCTTTGGTTCTGCCGGGGGCCTGATCCTGGAATTCGGCGAGCAATGAGCCGATCACGGGAGTGATGTTCTGCAGGTCCCTGAACGGGAAAACCAGTGTTTCCTTGAGACCGAGCGGGAAGGGTTGCAGGGCGTTTCGCCCGAACTGGAACGAGGCGCAGATCAGCTCCGCGCCGGGTGCTGCACTTGAGCGCAACTGATAGCGGCAACTGCTTGGACAAAACAACACGCTGGGTTCGGTGATCGATAGCTTCGGCAAACCGGGTTGCACCATGTCGATACCGCCCTGGCTGATGACATGGATGAACGCCATGCCGGGAGGCTTGTCGAGGATCAGCGTGCCATCGACCCGACCAGAGAAGAACAGCCTGCCCTGAAGGTTCGTGCGTTCGAAGAATTCGGACAGGATATCCATGATAGAGACGACCGGGTAAAGACTCTGCACGTCTTGGCAAAAGCTGCGCAGGGCAGGGCAATAGGATGACGTTCTCGCCGATGGTAGACAACGCCCCACCCGGGCGCCATGGCGCAGATCGATTTTCTTGTTACCGACCGGAGTCCACTGTCATGAGCAACGATTCAGACCGCATCGCACCCCAGTACGCAGACCCGGCAGAGCCTGCGCTGCCCGATCCCGGTATGAAGCTTGACCTCTCGCGGGCTGCGCTGGTGGTCATCGATCCGCAAATCGACTTCCTCAGCCCCGAAGGCGTGAGCTGGGGCGTATTTGGCAAAAGCATCGTCGAGCACGATACCGTCAAACACATCGGCCAGTTGTTTGCTGCCGCCAAGGGCGCGGGCATCACGGTCGCCGTTTCGCCGCACTATTACTATCCGTGTGACCACGACTGGCATTTCGGTGGACCGCTCGAGAAGGTCATGCACAGCATCTGCATGTTTGATCGCAAGGGGCCGCTGACCCTCGAGGGTTTCGAGAACTCCGGTGCCGACTTCATGCCCGAGTACAAGCCCTACATCCTCGACGGTAAAACCATCATCGCTTCACCGCACAAGGTTTACGGCCCGGAAACCAACGACCTGGCGCTGCAGCTGCGCAAGCACGGTGTGTCACAAATCATTCTGGCGGGCATGGCGGCGAACCTCTGTGTCGAGTCGCACCTGCGTGAACTGCTGGAACTCGGCTTTGAAGTGGCCGTGGTTCGGGACGCCACCGCCGGCCCGACGACCCCCGAAGGCGATGGCTACCTTGCCGCGCTGATCAACTATCGCTACATCGCCAATGCCTTGTGGACCACCGCGCAAACGGTTGAGTTTCTTAACGCGAAATAAAACCAGAGCGATGGACTGCGCCTCGCCATTCGGGGCGCAGCATTGAAAAACCTGCCTTTGGTCGGAGTGCCTGAACCGGATTCACGATGGGTTGATCCATTCTGAAAGAACTCTCGGGGGGCGCTGCCATGCACTCGTTTGCCAATCTGCTGACTCCGGCGCAAGAGGAAAAACTGCGCGCGCTCAACACCTGGCATCTCGTGCTGGATGACTTGAGGCTGCGCATGGAATGTCCCGACGCCTGGCACGAGGAACTGATTCGTCAGTCTGACGAGATGGACCGCTTGGGAATGGTGAGTTGGCAAGAATGGCGCGACCTCAGGATTGAGGCGGATCAAGCGTACCTGCGCGCCATCGCGGGTGAGGACTATCACCAAGCGCTCAAAAACTGCAAACCGCACCCTGGAACACCACCCGCCCAAACTGCGCGCCGGCGTCCATCGGCGTGACAGCCAGCAGTTGATCCAGACGGATTTCCTGCGGGCCGTCAGCCGTTTCAAGGCAGAGAAACTCTTCCTTGTCACTGGAGGTTCGCGTCGTCAGCGCTTTGGCGACCAGGCGTGCGCCGTCGTTCAGCTCGATATCCAGTCGATAACCGCGCAGGCAGGCGATCTCCAGATAATCGTGCAGATCGCAGTTCAAAGGCTGATACGCGTTCATCTCGTTACTCCTGGCACCCTTGCAGTTTGATGATGAAGTGACCTTGCTTGCTGATCGCCTCGGCGACGACCGGATTGGTCGGTTCAACGTGGCAGAACCGGCATTCATTCTGGGAAATATCTTCGTCCTGAATGCCCTGTTCATCAAGGAAGCGGCGGGCGTACGACTTCGCCAGATCAGGGTCGTTGCTGTCGATCAACACATCGAAATGCAAGTAGCGGCCATCTTTGGTACGTACGTGGGTATCAAACACTTTAACGCTCATCATTTGCTCTCCTTCAGTTTCCAGGTGCCGGGTTATGACTAGTTGTTTCGAATCGATACCAAAGCCTACGGCAAGAGTGCTTTTTGTCAGTATGGTTTTTATCCGATACTATTTATCAACACGCTTGATCTGGAAATTGCCACGTGTTGTTCGATCTGCTGGAAAGACTGTCGAGCCTGACGCGCGTCTGGTTTCGCGAACACCCGAAGTTGACGGATCTGCAGCCGATTCAGTTGAGCGCGCTGATGTACCTGGACCGCTGCAATCGTTACTCCAACACGCCGTTGGCGGTGACCGAGTATCTGGGGCTGACCAAGGGCACGGTGTCGCAATCGCTCAAGGCGCTGGAATCCAACGGACTGCTGATCAAAACCCCGGACGCCAAGGACAAGCGCAGCGTGCACCTGGAGCTGACCGAACCGGCGAGAGCCCTGCTGGACGCCGTGATGCCACCGGATTTTCTGGTTGCTGCCGCCAAGCGCATGGGCGCTCGTTCAGAGGACCTGGAAGGGCTGCTGCTGGAACTGTTGAGGAATATTCAGCAAGGGGAAAATGTACCGAGCTTCGGCCTTTGCCGAAGCTGCCGCTTTCATCAGACAGTGGCTGGCGGGGCTTTTTGTGGACTGACTCAGGAACCCCTGGAGTCCTGCGAAATCGGTTTGATTTGCAGGGAGCATCAAGTGCCCGAAGGCGTGCACGATTGAGAGCAGTCAAAAATTGAGACAATCACAAGGATTCCCCATGGGTTTAAGCAAACGCGATCAGACATGCATCGAACGTCGCCTGGTTGCCACTTTGACCGAGGCGTGTGAAACGGCCAAAGCGCAAATCATCGGATTTGAATGGCTGACCCACGAAGTCGATTACGCCGAATTTCCTTCCAGCCTGAGGGTTGTCTGGGTCTTCGACACCCAAGCCAGCAAGGATCAGGCATTGGCGAGCGGGCAGGGCGAGCGCATGGTCGAACTGACGGCCATCGCCTTAAGCGAAGCAGATGTTCTCGTCAGCTCGGTCTCGGCCCATGTGCAGTTTGATTCTGAAGAGCAATGCCAGCGTGCCAATGGTGGCAATTGGCAGAATCGTCTGGCACGCAAGCGCTAATCCTTCACTGCATCTACTTCGTACCAACAGGCTTTCGATTCAAGAAAAGAGTGTTTGTGCTTCAACGCCAGGAAAGGCGAATCCAACGTACCGATCGCTATCGAAACCCACTCCGAAAACGCCCCCTTCGAATCAGACCAGAACAGCGAAGAGCCGCAGTTCGAGCAGAACTGGCGTGTGACGCCTTTGGACGATTCGTAACCCTTGAGTGCCGTTTCACCCGCAAAGACAGAAACCGCCGACCTCGGAGCGCTCGCATACGTTGCGAAAGCTGCTCCATGGCTTTTTCGGCATTGTTTGCAATGACAATGGGTGACGGCTTTCAGCTCGGCGGATACGCAATATTTAACGGCGCCGCATAGGCAGCTGCCTTGGTGAAGCTCGTCCATCGTCATCGAGTCCCTGATTTTCGTGGCGCTACTTTAGCGGTCCGGTACAAGGTTTGGCCATGGCCGCAGCGCTCAGAAAGCAGCGGCGCGGAATCACGCTGAAGTACAGGCCGCCTACCGCATGTCGCAAAGCACCGAAAGTACGGCGTCCGGCTTCAATAAGTGGCCGACGCAGCCGATAACGTGTTCATAAAAGCGACGTACCGAGAGGGCTACCCGATGTCTATAAAATTACGCTTGTTGCTACTGATTGGTACGAGCTTGCTCACCGCGTTGATCGTGAGCCTGGTCAGTTACGTGGGAAACACCCGGATGGCTGAAGCGGTGCAGGACAACGAGGTCAGCATGACCGCGCTGCGCAATCACCTCGAAGCCGACATGATGCACGACGCACTGCGCGCCGATGTGCTGTCCGCGATGGTGGTCGGGCTGGGTAAAAGCACCAGCAGCAAAGCTGAGGTGCGCAGCTCCATCGAAGAACATGCGGCGCATTTTCGTGAAGTACTGGGCGAAAACCTCAAGTTGCCGGTCAATGACACCATCAAGACGGGCCTGAACAAGGTCAAGCCGAGCCTCGATACCTACATCAGTGCGGCCGAGCGCATTGTCGGCCTGGCCCTGGAAAACCCGGATTCCGCGCAAAAGGAACTGGGCACGTTCAATACCGCGTTCAGCCAACTGGAAGACCAGATGGCGGCCCTCAGCGAGGTGATCGAAACCAACACCCAGCAGACCAGCAAAGGCACCGAACAGGCCATCAGCAGTGCCAACTTCACCCTGGGAATCGTGCTGATCGCCAGCCTTTTGTTGTTGCTTATCCAGGGGCGCTGGGTGATTTCGAGCATCATGGGTCCGTTGCAGACGGCCAGCCGCATTGCCCAAAGCATCGCCCACGGCAACCTGAGCGAGCCTATCGTCGAGCCGACCCATAAAGACGAAGCCAGCGCATTGATCCGCAGTCTGGCGACCATGCAACGTGACCTGCGCGGCATGATCGAGGTGGTGCGCAGCAATGCCCATGGCGTGAGTGGCATGAGCGTGCAGTTGAGTAGCGGCTGCCATCAGGTCGCCGACAGCAGCCAGCAGCAAAGCGTCGCCGCCAGCACCATGGCCGCTGCCGCGAGTGAAATGACCGCGAGCATCGAGGAAATCACCCGCCACGCCGAGCGCGCGCTGAACATGGCCAATCAGGCCGAGGCGCTGGCCAAGGACGGCGGACGCGTGATCCATCAGGTGGTCAACGACATGGACGGCATTGCGCGTTCGGCGCAGCAGTCAGCCCAGGTTATTCGCACGCTGGACAAGGAGTCGGAGGGTATTTTCAGCATCATTCAAGTGATCAAGGGTATCGCCGACCAAACCAACCTGCTGGCACTCAACGCCGCCATCGAGGCCGCTCGCGCCGGTGAGCAGGGCCGTGGTTTTGCCGTGGTGGCCGACGAAGTCCGCAGCCTCGCCGGACGCACCAGCGCTTCCACTCAGGAAATTGCCAGTATGGTCTCGCGCATCCAGCAAAGTACCCGCGAGGCGGTGACCAGCATGGAGGCGGGCGTTGCGCAGGTCGACAAAGGCATGGCCGTGACCGCCGATGTCGAGCGCGCCATCCGAGAAATTCTCCAAGCCACGCTCAATACCACCGAGCTGGTGAATGACATCACCCGCACGATCGGTGAACAGAGCCTGGCCAGCAACGAAATCGCCCATCAGGTGGACATGATTGCCGGGATGTCGGAAGGGAATAGCAAGGTGATTGGGCAGACGGCTTCGACGACTGATGAACTGTCGACTTTGGCGGGTAAGCTTTCGCAGTCGGTGGATCGGTTTCGGCTTTGAGGCTGGTGTACTGGTCAATTGATTTTCGGTGATTGTCCGGGCCTCATCGCGAGCAGGCTCACTCCCACATGTGATCTGCGTCGAACACAAATCCTGTGCTCAATGCAGAACCAATGTGGGAGTGAGCCTGCTCGCGATGACGTCAGTTCAGACAACACAAAACCCCATCCCCTAAAGATACTTATCGGTAACCGCACCCTCCGAAGCGCTGGACACGGTCTTGGCATACTTGGCCAGCACCCCGCGTTTGTACCTGGATTCCGGACGCACCCAACGGGTCTTGCGCTCGGCCAGGTCGGCGTCGGAGACATCGACCGTAATCTGCCGGGTTTCAGCGTCGATGGTGATCTTGTCGCCATCTTCAATTAGCGCAATCGGCCCGCCCTCAAAGGCTTCCGGCGTGATGTGCCCCACCACAAAACCATGGGAGCCGCCGGAGAAGCGACCGTCGGTGATCAGCGCAACTTCCTTGCCCAGCCCCTTGCCCATAACCGCCGAAGTCGGCGAGAGCATTTCGCGCATGCCGGGCCCACCCTTGGGCCCTTCGTAGCGAATCACAATGACGTCGCCGGCTTTGACTTCGCCATTGAGAATCCCGGCCAACGCGCCTTCCTCGCCGTGATACACACGCGCCGTGCCTTCGAAGCGCAAGCCTTCCTTGCCAGTAATCTTGGCCACCGCGCCCGTCGGCGAGAGGTTGCCGCGCAGCACCACCAGGTGGGAGTCCTTCTTGATGGGGCGGTCGAACGGCAGAATCACGTCCTGGCCTTCGGGGTAGTCGGGCACGTTTTCCAGGTTTTCTGCCAGGGTCTTGCCGGTCACCGTCAGCACATCGCCGTGCAGCATGCCGGCGGCGAGCATGCGTTTCATCAATGGCTGGATGCCGCCAATGGCAACCAGCTCGCTCATCATGTATTTGCCGCTGGGGCGCAGGTCGGCGACCACCGGGGACACCTTGCCCAGCTCGACGAAATCATCCAGCGTCAGCTCGACATCCACCGCATGGGCCATGGCCAACAGGTGCAGCACGGCGTTGGTCGAGCCGGCGAGGGCGATGACCACGCGGATGGCGTTTTCGAAGGCCTTGCGGGTCATGATGTCGCGCGGTTTGAGGTCGAGCTTGAGCAGCTCCATGACCTGTTGACCGGCACGGAAGCTGTCGGATGCCTTATCGCTGCCGACGGCGTCCTGGGAACTGGAACCGGGCAGGCTCATGCCCAATGCCTCGATGGCCGAGGCCATGGTGTTGGCCGTGTACATGCCGCCGCAGGAGCCGGGACCGGGAATCGCTACTTCCTCGATCTGCTTGACCTGAATCTCGTTGATATCGCCGCGAGCGTGCTGCCCCACGGCCTCGAACACGGAAATGATGTCGGTGTGGCCAGCGCCCGGGCGGATGGTGCCGCCATAGACGAAGATCGACGGGCGATTCAGTCGCGCCATGCCGATCAGGCAGCCCGGCATGTTCTTGTCACAACCGCCCACGGTCACCAGACCGTCAAAGCCTTCGCAACCGGCCACCACCTCGATGGAATCGGCGATCACTTCCCGCGACACCAGCGAATATTTCATGCCTTCGGTGCCATTGGCGATGCCGTCGGAAATGGTAATGGTGTTGAAAATAACGCCCTTGGCGCCCGCAGCATTCGCGCCTTTTTCCGCTTCTACGGCGAGTTTGTCGATGTGCATGTTGCACGGTGTGACCATCGCCCACGTCGAGGCAATACCGATCTGCGGTTTCTTGAAGTCTTCATCCGTGAAGCCCACGGCACGCAGCATGGAACGGCCGGGCGCACGCTCCACGCCGTCGACTACTTGAGAGGAGTACTTACGCAAATCGATTTTGTCGCTCATGACGTTCCCTCATATCCAGATCGCTGGCCCGACCGGTGTGGCCCGAAGCAACGGGTTGAGTCTAGACCTGACGGCGACAAAAATCAGTTGCTAATCCAGCGGCGCCGCACACACCTCCCGAATACATCTGCGCAACCACTGGTGCGCTGCATCGGCGTCCATTCGCGGGTGCCAGAGCATTGAAATGGTGATCACTGGCGTGGCAACCGGAAGGGCGAAACTGTGCAGGCCGGCCCGCAGATTGTGGGTGTGGCGTTCGGGCACCGTAGCGATCAGGTCCGAGGCCCGGGCCAACGCCAGGGCTGCGGAAAAGCCGCCGACAATCGTGACGATTTCCCGCGCCAGTCCAAGCGGTCTCAGGGCGTCATCCATCGGCCCTTTGTCCCGTCCACGCCGCGAGACCAGCACATGCCGGCCGGACGCATACCGGGCGGGCGTGATCTTGCCCTTGCTCAGCAGATGCCCCGGGCGTACGACGCCAATGAAACGGTCCTGGTACAACGCGCGGGTGCGCACTTCCGGGCTGGTGGTGTCGGCGACAACACCGGTCTCCAGATCAACCGTGCCGTCACGCAGCAGCGTGCTGTCCTGGTTCAGTTTCTGCAAAAAGTGCAGCCGTACGCCGGGTGCTTCGTCGCTGAGGCGAGCAATCAGCGCCGGCCCGAAGTTTTCGACAAAACCGTCGCTGGTGCGCAGCGTGAAGGTGCGCACCAGTTGCTTGAGGTCGAGGTGCTCGGCGGGGCGCAGCACCGCTTCGGCGTGCTGCACCAGTTGGCTGACCTGCTCGCGCAGTTCCAGCGCTCGGGGCGTCGGCACCAGGCCCCGTCCGGCGCGGACCAGCAATGGATCGCCGGTGGTTTCACGCAATCGTGCCAGGGCCCGGCTCATCGCTGAGGGGCTCAGACGCAATCGTTGGGCGGCACGCGCAACACTGCCTTCAGCGAGCAGCGCATCGAGGGTAATCAGCAGATTCAGATCGGGAGTCGTCATGTTTCAACGGTAGCACGGCTGAGTGATGACATGGCGTTGTGCGCAGGTATCAAGTGCAAGTGGTGCGTCTTCCGCCATGTCAGGCGCGGGCATACGCTGAAGGTCAACTCTTCATCAAGTGGCCAAACCATGAAACTCACCATGCAACCCGGCTCGGTCCGCTGGGCGCTCGCCAGCCTTTCGCTGTCGATGTTGATGCCTTCACTCGACACCAGCATCGCCAATGCAGGCTTGCCGACCTTGTCCCAGGCACTCGACGCTTCCTTTCAGGAAGTGCAGTGGATCGTCCTGGCGTATCTGCTCGCGATCACCACGTTGATCGTCAGCGTTGGACGCTTGGGCGACATCGTCGGTCGCCGTCGCTTGTTGCTGGCCGGCATCGCCGTTTTCACCTTGGCTTCGCTGGCGTGTGGTGTGGCGCCTTCGCTGGGGTGGCTGGTCGCCGCCCGGGCGGTGCAAGGCCTCGGTGCGGCGATCATGTTGGCGCTCACCGTGGCGTTCGTCGGCGAGACGGTGCCCAAGGCGCAAACCGGCAGCGCCATGGGATTGCTCGGCACGATGTCGGCGATAGGCACCACACTTGGGCCATCGCTCGGTGGCGTGTTGATCTCCGGTTTCGGCTGGCAGGCGATTTTTCTGGTTAACCTGCCGCTGGGTGTTTTGAACGGGGTACTCGCGTATCTCTACTTGCCCGCTGATCGCCCAACGCCGACGACTCAGCGCGATGGTTTTGACGTTGCAGGCACGTTGGTGCTGGCGCTGACACTCGGTGCTTATGCATTGGCGATGACGCTGGGCGGTGGTGTCTGGGATTCGCTCAACCTCGCATTACTGCTGATCGCTATTGCCGGGACCGGGATTTTCCTGTTCATCGAGGCAACGGTTGAAACGCCGCTGATCAAACTGGCGCTGTTGCGTGATCGGGGGTTGAGCGCGAGCCTGGTCATTAGCATGCTGGTCTCGACGGTGATGATGTCGACGTTGGTGGTCGGGCCGTTCTATCTCTCGGGCGCGCTTGGGTTGAATGCAGCGCTGGTCGGGCTCACGTTGTCAGTCGGCCCGCTGGTTGCCGCGTTGGCTGGCGTACCCGCCGGCCGCCTGGTAGACCGTTTTGGCCCGCAGCGCATGGCCGTTTCCGGGCTCGTTGCGATGGCGCTCGGCGCCTGTGTTCTGTCCATGATGCCGACGCGTTTCGGCGTCCTCGGCGTCCTCGGCTACCTTGCGCCCATTGCTGTAATCACCGCCAGTTATGCGCTGTTTCAGGCGGCCAATAACACGTTGATCATGAGTGGCGTGAGCCAGGATCAGCGAGGCGTCATTGCCGGCCTGCTCAGCCTGTCACGCAATCTCGGGCTCATCACCGGCGCCTCGGTCATGGGCGCAGTGTTTGCGCTGGCTTCATCGGCGACCGACGTCACCCATGCAGCGCCAGAAGCGGTCGCCCATGGCATGGCAATCACCTTTGCGGTAGCGGCGGGGCTGATTGGCCTGGCGCTCGCCATCGCGCTGCCAGCCCTGAAAAGTGAACGCGCGGTGGCGTAAATCCGAAGCAAAAAAAAAAGGCCCGCCAAAAAAACGGGTTGGCGGGCGTTTTGGAATCGCCGGTTCAGCAAGGAGGGAGCTGGCCCGGGTCGTGAACAAAACGTGACTCAGGCAGCGGTGCCCTGCAGTTGCGCTTTCAGATTGAGGCGCAGGCGGTTATGGGCCAGCAGCCGCATGACATACCCGAGCTTGATCGCCGTCGGGCCGAGAATCGTCATGGCATGGGCACCCACCAAGGCCGGCAGTGTCAGCCAGGCGTCGCAGCCGTACGCCAGGATGATCCCGACCACCAGCATGATCAGCCCACCGATCAACAGCACATGAGACAACTTCAACACTCGATTCGGTTGCTCAAAAAAGCCATACATGTCGATCACCGCATTACTCCTGAAGACAAAGGAGATGTTATCGATGGGGGGAGAGCAGGACACTTCTACCTGGGGTCAGTGCAAACACGCCTACGTATGAGCGAGGCATACCCATGTATTAAGAGGGCGAAATCAAGTGTGGCGATTGAGGATGTCTTCGATGCAGGCAATCAGTTCGCCGCAGGGGAATGGCTTTGGAAAAAACGCGATGGGTTCGACGGCTGTTGCGCTGACCTGAGGAGGGGATTCCAGGTAGCCGCTGATGAAGATGACGGGCAGATGAATGCCCCGGGCCGAAAGTTGTTCATACATTTGAATGCCCGACAGGTCGGGCATTTGTACATCGCAGATCAGGCAGGAGGTGATCTGCGGGCCGTTGCTGGAGAGGAACGCTTCGGCAGTGGCGTATACCCGGACGGTGTATCCGTTGGAGCGCAATAAACTGTCCAGTGCAATACGAACCGATTCATCATCGTCGACCACGGAAATAATAAATGGTTGGGACATTTAAGTACCTGGGTGATTTCGGGTAGCCCATAAAGAGTGCCCGCCATCACTGCAAGATACGCAATCCCCAAGCGCGGGACAGTATACCTGCGTATAGCCACGTCACTAAGGACGGTTGAGTCCCAGTGCTTGCGCCATTCGGACAAGGTCGGCAAAAGAGCGGGCGAACATCTTGCGCATGGCCTGGCCGCGGTGAATCTTCACGGTAATTTGGCTCAAGCCGATTTCCCCGGCGATCTGCTTGTTCATCAGGCCCGACACGGCCAGAGCCATCACTGTTTGCTCCCTGGGCGTCAGCGTTGCATAGCGACTGAGCAACTCCTCGTTTTCGCGCTCCGATTCACGCCGTACTTTGTCTCGTGCATGGGCCGCGGATACCGCATCGATCAAGTCCTGTTCGCGAAAGGGTTTCTCCAGGAAATCCACCGCGCCGGCCTTCATCGCCCGGACCGTCATGGCGATGTCGCCGTGCCCGGTCATGAAAACAATCGGCAGGTTGATGTTGGCCGCCACCAGTTCCTGCTGGAAATCCAGGCCACTGGTGCCTTGCAGCCGCACATCCAGCACCAGACAGCTGGGGATGGCCGGGCGGTTGTACTTCATGAAGTCGGCGACAGAGCCGAACAACTCGACCTGGAGGCCGATGGAACGCAGCAGGCTGCCGACCGCTTCACGCAGCGGCGCATCATCATCGACGATGAAGACCAGAGGCTCGCTGTGGCCGGTTTTGTTCATGGGGTGGTGTTTGTTCATGGAGCTTCCCTGTGAGCAGTTGTCCTGGTGTTTCAGGCCGTTTCACGAGTGACGAGTAGCGGCAGCGCGACCTTGAAAGACGTGCCGTGGCCAAGGGCGCTGGTAGCCCAGATCCGCCCACCATGAAAATCAATGATCGAGCGGCAGATGGAGAGGCCCATGCCCATGCCGTTTTCCTTGGTCGTGAAAAAGGGAGTGAACAAGGACGGCAGGACATGGGCCGCGATGCCCGAACCCAGGTCAGCCACTTCCACCACCGCCTCGTTATCCTTGATCCACGTGCGCACATGCAGAATCCGTTCACACGCCTCGAGTTCGACCTCGGCCAAGGCGTGGCAGGCGTTGATGATCAGGTTAATGATCACTTGCTGTAGCTGTACCCGATCCGCATGGACACGACCCGAGCGCGCGGCCAGTTCGACTTTCGGACTGATTTTGTGGTGAGCCAACTCTTGTTGAACCAGGCTCAGCGTCTCGTTGACGATGTCGTTCAGCGACTCGCTCTGGCGCATCGGACCGCACTTGCGTGACAGCGTCCTGATCCGGCTGATGACGTCGCTGGCGCGGCACGAGCTGGCGATGATGCGATCCAGGGACGCAAGCGCTTCATTCAGATCCGGGACAGGGCGGTCGAGCCATCGGCGACAGGCTTCGCTGCTGCTGGTGATGGCCGTGAGTGGCTGGTTCACCTCATGGGCAATGGACGCCGCCAGTTCGCCCAGCGACGTGACGCGGGTGACGTGTGCCAGTTGGGCCTGGGCGCATAGGAGGGCCTCTTCGGCTTGCTTGTTGGCGGTGATATCCATCAGTGCGCCGACATATTTGGAGCATTCGTGCTGGGTGAACAGCGGACTGGCGATCATGTGGACATGTTTGATGCGTCCGTCTGGCATCAGCAATCGGTGTTTGACCTCAATCAGCGCTTCATGGCGTGTAGCCTTTGCAAAGACTTCGTGCACCAGTGGAAGGTCATCGGGATGGGTACGTGCCAGGACCTTCGAGAAGGTCGGAGCATCGGTCAGCGGATACTCGAAAATCCTCGCCGATTCATCCGACCAGGAAATCGCTTCGGCGCCGGCGCGAAAGCCGACGCTGCCAGTCTGGCTCAGGCGTTGGGCGCCGATCAGGTACACCTCGTTATGGCGCAGCCGGTCGGCAGCATACTTGCTGCGCAGCGCCAGGAAGGTGATCGCGGACAGGGCGGTCAGGCAGCGGAAGAACCCCGTTGTCGACTCCCACCGTTGATATCCGCCGTTGTAGAGAAACGTCGCGGTCAGTAGCAGCATGCACATCAGCGCGATTGAAATCACGACGTTGATTGAAAACAGATTGGCCGCCATCAACAGCAAAGTGATGTAAAGAATCGTCGGGGCGAGGTCGGTGTTCGTCTCGGAATTAATGATCACGATGCCGCAGGCCACCACCAGCCCTATCAGCCATCCAAGGGCTTCGATCAACGGATTTGAACTGATGCCGATCGATGCATTTGCGCTCGTCTCGCAGGGTGTGCGCAGTCCTTTGCTGTTGGCGCTGTTGAAAAATGGAAAGTTTTTGCGCGCAATGTCAGACCTGTTGTTTTTCATTTCGGTCATGCACTCCAGATTTCGGGGGGGCGGAGTAGGGGGGCTATCCTAGAAGCAATCGTTTCCCCTTCAATAGGACATAAACCCCTGAATTTCGGCCAAAATCGTCCTGAATGTTGGCGGATGAAAAAAGCCCCTCGTGGAGGTGATGCTGTTCACTTAAATCTCTTCAGTCACAGAGAACCTGTGGCGAGGGAGCTTGCTCCCGCTTGAGTGCGGAGCACTCACAAAAATCGGCAGTGTTGTCGGATTTTTGGGGCCGCTACGCAGCCCAGCGGGAGCAAGCTCCCTCGCCACAAAAGTAGCTGTGTCTGAAGTACCGCGCTTAAGTGAACCGCATGACTCTCATGAAGGGGCTTCTGTTAACGAATCCGGCAGTCGTGCGGTGAATCAATGCTCGATCAGCGGCAGGCGAAGCAGAAGTCGGCGTTAATGTCCGAACCGGAATCGTAGCCACCATCCGCCACATGGTTCTGCATCAAACGGTCGGAACCACCCTCCGCTACACGCGTACCGCGCATCCGACTGTTGGCACCGAACGCTACGCGATTTTGTTTGAGATGTTCGGAGCCGTCCGACGCAAGTTGCCTTTCTTTCAGGCGATCGGCGCCACCCTCGGCGACACGATTCTGATTGAGGCGGTCGGAACCGTCCGCGGCCAGTTGCCTCTCTTTCAAGCGATCAGCACCGCCTTCAGCAACGTGCTGGTTGGCGGGTTTATCTGAGGTGTGTTGGACCAGGGGTGCAGCTGCATCCCGATCCCCGCCTGTTCGGCTTCCACTGGCAGCGCCCTCACGAGGTTCGGCCGCGTGCGTCGTCGCCGTTATCAAGCCGGTGGCGGCAAGGAGGGCAATGCTCAATACAACGTTTGGAGTTTTCATCCTGTTCTCCTTATGTGATCAGGGGGTGTCCAAACACCAAGGGGCTTTGCAGGAATGCAGCTGTTCGTGAGTTTTCGTCGAATTGACTCGAACCCCGGACAGTTTTTGGTTTGATCAAGCCTTGGCATTTGATGGCTGTATCTTAAAGAGAGGCGTCATCACGTCACTTATGCCTAGGTTGCTCACGGGGATATCTAGGTGTTAACCACCCATCCTCAGGTATGACTTGCCACAGAGGGCGCGTCCTGAATCCTCAAGCGTCAATGCAACGAATGCCGCCTCAGGGCCTCATATGAAAAGGACGGGGCCACCGGTGCAGGTACGCATGGGATGGTCGAGCGCAAATTTACCCCGACAACAGGTGACTGTTTTTATGACCGCGGCTGACAAAAATCATGTGACCTGGCTGGTGGAACAATCGATGCTGCATGCCGCCAGGCAGCGCGCCAAGCTCTACTCCGGGCAAGGTCGGCTGTGGCAACAGCCGTATGCCCATACCCGGCCACGTGATGCTTCAGCCCTGGCGTCGGTGTGGTTTACCGCCTACCCGGCGTCCATCGTCACCCGCGAAGACGGCAGCGTGCTCGAGGCGTTGGGCGATGAAACCTTATGGCACGCCCTGTCGAAAATCGGCATCCAGGGCATTCATAACGGTCCACTGAAAATGTCTGGCGGCCTGACGGGCACCCAACGCACGCCGACCATCGATGGCAATTTCGACCGCATCAGTTTCGAGATCGACCCGCACCTGGGCACCGAGGCGCATCTTCAGGCACTGGTGCGCATGGCCGCCGCGCACAATGCGGTGATCATCGATGACGTGATCCCTTCACATACCGGCAAAGGCGCGGATTTCCGCCTGGCCGAGATGGCCTATGAAGACTATCCGGGTCTCTACCACATGGTCGAAATCCGCGAAGAGGACTGGCCGTTGCTGCCGGACATCGCCGACGGCCGTGATGCGCAGAACCTCAGTCCGCTGCAGGTCGACGTGCTCCGAGACAAGCACTACATCGTCGGTCAGTTGCAGCGGGTGATTTTCTTCGAGCCGGGCGTCAAGGAAACCGACTGGAGCGCGACACCGATCGTGATCGGCGTCGATGGCAAACCGCGGCGCTGGGTCTATCTGCATTACTTCAAGGAAGGGCAGCCGTCACTGAACTGGCTGGACCCGACCTTCGCCGCGCAGCAGATGATCATCGGCGATGCCCTGCACGCCATTGACGTCATGGGCGCGAAAATCCTGCGTCTGGACGCCAACGGATTCCTCGGTGTGGAGCGCAAGCTCGACGGCACAGCCTGGTCTGAAAGCCACCCGTTATCGATCACCGGCAACCAGTTGCTGGGCGGGGCGATCCGCAAGGCCGGCGGTTTCAGTTTTCAGGAACTCAACCTGACCGTCGACGACATCGCCAGCATGTCCCACGGCGGCGCCGATCTCTCGTATGACTTCATCACCCGACCGGCCTACCAGCACGCGTTGCTGATGGGCGATACCGAGTTCCTGCGCTTGATGCTGCGCCAGATGCACACCCTCGGCATCGACCCCGGTTCGCTGATCCATGCCTTGCAAAACCACGACGAACTGACCCTGGAACTGGTGCATTTCTGGACGCTGCACGCCCATGACACCTACCTCTATCAAGGGCAGACCTTTCCCGGCAGCATCTTGCGCGAACACATTCGCGAGCAGATGTATGAACGTCTGGCGGGCGAGCACGCGCCGTACAACTTGAAATTCGTCACCAACGGCGTGTCTTGCACCACCGCCAGCATCATCACGGCGGCGTTGGGGATTCGCGATCTCGACGCGATTACGACAGCGGATATCCAGCAGATTCGCCAGGTCCATTTGCTGTTGGTGATGTACAACGCCATGCAACCGGGGGTGTTTGCGCTGTCCGGCTGGGACCTGGTCGGCGCGCTGCCGCTGCCGGCCGAACAGGTCGAGCACTTGATGGGCGACGGCGACACCCGCTGGATTCATCGCGGCGCCTACGATCTGGTGGACCTCAATCCGGAAGCACCGCTGTCCGCGGGTCAAATGCCACGTCCGAAGACCTTGTATGGCAGCCTGCCCAGCCAATTGAAGGACCCGGATTCGTTCGTCTCGCAACTCAGAAGAGTCCTCGCCGCGCGCCGCGCCTACGACATCGCCGCCAGTCGTCAGATTCTGATCCCGGATGTCCAGCACCCCGGGCTGTTGATCATGGTCCACGAATTGCCGGCCGGCAAAGGCACGCAAATCACCGCGTTGAACTTCGGCTCGACGCCGATCACCGAAACCTTGCACCTGCCCAATATCGCGCCGGGGCCGGTGGTCGACATCATCAACGAGCGCGTCGAAGGCGATCTCACGCCTGAGGGCGACTTCACCATTACGCTGGATGCCTATGAAGGCTTGGCACTGCGCGTGGTGAGCAGTTCGCCGATGATTTAAAGGGGGCGGAATCCGTGTGGTGTTCTTCTGTCGAGTGGAACCGGCGAGATCGCATCGGAACCTGTGGGAGCGAGTTTGGCAATCAGTCGCGGTAGACCTGGAAATCACTGCACATGGCAGCGGCTTGTCTGGCGACGTGCGCCTCGACATCGGCATCTCCGATATGATCGAGGATGTCGCAGATCCAGCCGGCCAGCTCGGTGCTCTGGGCTTTCTTGAAGCCACGGCTGGTTATCGCCGGCGTACCGATGCGCAGGCCGGAGGTCGCGAACGGCGATTGCGGCTCGTTCGGTACGGCGTTCTTGTTCACGGTGATACCGGCGTGGCCGAGGGCAGCGTCGGCGTCTTTGCCGGTCAGGCCCTGACGAATCAGGCTGACCAGGAACAAGTGGTTGTCGGTTCCGCTCGACACAACGTCTTAACCCGAGTAGAGCGCAGGTTTTTCGGGCTCACCCCAACACAAAATCCACAGGTTCCAGCGCTGGAGGCATGTGCCCGCTGAAATCAGGCGCGTTGTCCTCCGGTGCCGGGTTGAGCCAGCGGCTACTGGCGACCAACTGATTTTCCAGGCGCAGCTTTGCGTTGAGCGCATGGGCAAAGCCGCACAGATGATGAAGCATTTTTCGGCGCTGATTGTCGTCCTTGATGACCCGGGTTTCGCGAATCATCGAACGAATCGCGACCGTCACGTCGCCCCAGGCTTTTCGGGCTTCATACCAGCGGTCATAACAGGCGTTGTTGCGAAAACTCATGAAGATCGACAGCGACAAACCCAGCAGGGTGAAGGGCGTCGCGCTGACCTTGTGTATGGACCGGACACATGGTTGACGGGTGTGCGGGGACATGGTGTTCCGCCTACGGAGAAAACGGGTGATTCAGATCGGGCGCAGGCTAAGAGCCTGTGGGCTGTGCGTCCAATCACTGTTGATGACCGAGTGATCGATGGGCTCTATGACTCACACTCTTACTTTGTAGCAGCTGCCGAGCCTGCGAGGCTGCGTCCGGCTGCGCAGCAGTCGTAAATCCGGCTTCCGTGGTCTGACTGATACACTGCGAGTACTGGTTTTACGACTGCTGCGCAGCTGGACGCAGCCTCGCAGGCTCGACAGCTGCTACGGGTCGCGGTGTGGCATGGTTCACAACGCATCGCCCAGCAACTTTAGATACTCGGGGCTCTCGGAGATGGAATTGTGGCCCACGCCCGGTATGACCCGCAGCGTCGCAACGCCTTTGGCGAAATGCGTGTATAGCTCTTCCGTGCTTGAGCGCGGTATGACTTCGTCGTGCTCCGCGGCGATCAACAGCGTCGGTATCGTGATGTGCGTCGCGTACTTCCATGATTCAAACCGCTCCTGTAGCAACCACTTCACCGGAAACCACGGGAACTGGCGCACGGCGAGGTCTTCCAGGCTGTTGTAGGGCGTGATCAGGATCAGGCGGGAGGCCGGGCGCTGGCTGGCAAGGCGCACGGCGACCCCCGAACCGAGGCTGCGCCCGACCACGGCGATGTGCGGATGAGTGTCGTAGACCTTGTCGAACAAGGTCATGGCATCGCGCTGGATGGCCTCCTCGGACGGCGAGCCGGAGCTTCCCCCGAAGCCTCGATAGTGCAGCAAGTAGATCGCATGCTCCGGGAAAGCCTGCGCGAATACGGGGAGGTTGCGAGAGACGTCCTCGGCATTGCCGCCGAAATAGATCAGCGCCTTCGGTCCGTCGTGGGGCCTTACCGACACCATCACCTGCGCATCCTCCACCGTCAGCTTGAGCAGCGTTTCGGGCGTCTCGATGGCGCTGGGTTGCGGGAAGTAGATGAGCGCGCGCTGAAACACGAACAGCGCCGCACACAGCGCCAAGTAAAACGCTGCCAGGATGACGACGATTAAGACTAGGGTTCGTGGCATTCGACTAACTTTAGTGGGCGACATTGACGGCTCTGGGCTGAGGAACCCAATCCACGGGATTGGAGCCAGAGTTTAGTTCATCGGTAGCGGGGCATTCCGAGCCCGGCTACAGAGGAGGGCGTCCATGCCCATGGCTGCAAAGTGGCTCAATGTGCAACCCGGCGAAAGAACCGCCCTGATGCTCGGGTTCGCGTTCCATTTCTGCGTGCTGGCCGGTTATTACCTGGTGCGCCCGCTGCGCGATGCCTTGGGCCTTGAGGGCGGTGCCGACAAGTTGCAGTGGCTGTTCACGGCGACCTTTGTGGTGATGCTGCTGATGGTGCCGGTGTTTGGTGCGTTGGCCTCGCGGCTGCCGGCCACGCGTTTCGTGCCGTTGATCTATCGCGTGATCGCCGCGTCGATGCTGGTGTTTGGCGTGTTGATCGCCAACCACATCGCGCCGGTGGCTGTCGGGCGGGTGTTTTTCGTCTGGATCAGCATCTACAACCTGTTCATCGTCACGATTTTCTGGAGCGTGCTGGTTGATCGGTTTTCCAGCGAACAAGGACGGCGGTTGTTCGGCTTCATCGCTGCGGGTGGCACCCTGGGCACGTTCATCGGGCCGTTGCTGGCGGCGACCATGGCAACGCGTTTGGGCCCGGTGGCGTTGACCGTTGCGGCGGCGCTGCTGCTGGAAATCGCGGTGCGCTGCTATCGGGCGCTGCTGGCCCGGACCCGGTCGCAGTCCGGCAGCCGCTTGCTGGATGATCGGCGCATGGGCGGCAGCATGCTGGGCGGGATCACGCTGATTTTGCGCTCGCCTTATCTGCTGGGGCTGGTGCTATTCATGCTGCTGCACACCAGCGCTGCGACCTTGTTGTATTTCGAGCAGGGACGGATTGTGGCGGGTAGCTATGCTGATGTGGCCAGCCGGACGCAATTCTTCGCCGTGGTCGATTTGATCGTGTCGGCACTGACCTTGATCTTTCAACTGCTGCTGACGGCGCCGTTGATTCGTCTGGTCGGTGTAGGCGGGACGCTGGCGGCGTTGCCACTGGCGACCCTCGTGGCCTTTACCGCCATGGCCCTGGCGCCCGTGCCCGCCACCGTCGCCCTGGCGCAGGGGCTGCGTCGTGCGGTCGAGTTTGCCATCGTGCGTCCGGCGCGGGAGGTGTTGTGGACCGTGGTCAGCCGCGAGGAAAAGTACAAGGCCAAGAATGTGATCGAAACCCTGGTGTATCGCGGCGGAGATGCCGCCAGTGGCTGGTTGTCGGTCGGTTTGACGGCCTTGGGCGCGGGTTTTGGTCTGGTGGCGTTGCTGATCGTGCCGTTTGCCGGGCTGTGGGGCTGGTTATGCCTTTGGCTGGCCAGGCGCCAGGAACAAACGGCGGACAGCAAAACTGTGGAAGGGCAATTCCATGAGCCACACTGATCGGTACACGCGTCGCCAAATACTCACGCTGGCTGCCGGTGCTTCGGCGGTTTTCACCTTCGGCCCGGTCTTTGCTGAAACCACGCCGTCGAAGGAAACAGGAGGCAAGAACATGCAGACCCGCGCCATTCCTTCCAGCTCCGAACCATTGCCCATCGTCGGGTTGGGCACTTATCGCGGTTTTGATGTCGAGCTTTCGAGCCCCGCCTACAAACAGCTGCCCGCCGTTCTACGTGCATTGTTCGAGAAGGGTGGAACGGTGATCGACAGCTCGCCGATGTACGGCCGGGCCGAAGAGACGACCGGTGAATTGCTGTCGATTCATGAGCCGCGTTCGCCCGCATTCCTGGCCACCAAGGTCTGGACCCGGGGTCGCGAAGAAGGCATCGCGCAGATGGAACAGTCCTTCAAGTTGCTGCAAACCGATCGCATCGATCTGATGCAGATCCACAACCTGCTGGACTGGCAAACCCATCTGCCGACCTTGCGCAAATGGAAGGAAGAGGGGCGCATCCGCTACATCGGCATCACCCATTACACGGCCTCGGCGTATGACGAGGTGGAAGCGGTGCTCAAGGCCGAGCCACTGGATTTCTTGCAGATCAACTATGCGCTGGACGATCGTGGCGTCGAGAAACGCATCCTGCCGTTGTGTCGCGAGCGCGGCGTGGCGGTGATCTGCAATCGGCCGTTCGGTGGCGGCGACTTGCTCACCCGCTTGAAGGACAAACCCCTGCCACGCTGGGCGGCGGACGTGAGGGTCAACAGTTGGGCGCAAATGGCGCTGAAGTTCCTGCTGTCGCATTCCGCGGTGACCTGCGTGATTCCCGGCACCGGCAACCCGCGCTACATGGCGGAGAATGCCGGTGCCGGATTCGGGCCGATGCTGACCGGTGCACAGCGTGAGCAGTTGATCGATATTGTCGGTTAAGCCCTAGCGAAACCGTTCCGGGATGGCCTCGGCAAACGGATACATCGAGAAGTAGGGTTTGGCCTCGTCGAGGACCCGCTGGACTGACGGCCGGGTCATCAACCTCTCAAAATACGCGTTCAAGTGGCGGCAATCGTCGGGGATCGGTTGCAGAGTGCTGGCATAGAACAGCGCCGGGGTCGCCGCACAATCGCCAGGAGTACGAGGCCAGCGGATGGTAGTAAAGCGTCAGCGACATCTTTGAGCTCCTCCTGAAAAGTTGCCTTCATCAGCATAGCCGCCGCCCGAGAATGTCCGGGGCGCAGTGCTAGACTTTTGAGGTGGGATGAGTCTGTTGGAGGTATGACATGACGGCTCAATCGATGGACAAAGAGCACATCGGTGTTGTGGTGCGCAATTACGTGGAGGGCATGGTTTTCGCGGACGAAGCGTTGCTGCGGCAGGCTTTTCATCCTGCTTGTCGCATCATCGGTCACTATCAACAAGCACTGGAATGGTTATCGCTGGAGGACTTCATCAGCGCGATCAAGGCCGAAGGCCCGGCGGCCAAAGAGGTCGAACCGTTTTGGCAAACCGTTAGCGTTGACATAACGGGTGATGCCGCCGCCGTAAAAGTCATTGATGATTACGTCGGCATGCGCTTCACGGATTATCTATCGTTACTGAAAATCAATGAACGCTGGATGATTGTTAACAAGGTGTATTTTTTGAACGAGTAAAGCGTGGTGGCCCGGGAATCAAACGACTTCCGGGCCACTGGAGGCGATCAGCGACGATCCAGCCACACGGTCTGCGCGTTGCAGAACTCGCGTACCCCAAAGTGCGACAGCTCGCGGCCAAAACCGCTTTTCTTCACGCCGCCAAAGGTGACACGCGGGTCGCTGGCGCAGTAGCCATTGATGAACACGCCACCGGTTTCCAGTTCGCCGGCCATCTGCTGGGCACGTTCCACGTTGCCGGTGTAGATCGTCGCGGCGAGGCCGAATTCGCTGTCATTCGCCAGTTCCAGCGCATGGGCTGCATCGCGGGCGGTGATGATCGAGGCCACCGGGCCAAACAATTCCTGCTTGAACGAGGTCATCTGGTCGGTGACATCACCGAAGACAGTCAGCTCGTAGAAGTTGCCCAGGCCTTCAGCCTTCTTGCCGCCGAGCAATAACGTCGCGCCTTCTTCCAGGGTGTCGCGCACCTGTTGATCCAGTTCATCACGCAGGTCAAAGCGAGCCATCGGGCCAATGTACGTTTCGGTTGCCAGTGGATCGCCGACCACCAGTTTGCGCGTGGCTTCGACGAACTTGCGGGTGAACGCTTCGACAACGCCTTGCTCGACGATCAAGCGTTTGGCGGCTGCGCAGACTTGCCCGGTGTTTTGATAACGGCCAATCACAGCGGCTTTGACCGCTTCGTCGAGGTCGGCGTCGTTGAGCACGATGAAAGGATCCGAACCGCCCAGTTCCAGTACGCATTTCTTCAACGCCGCACCGGCCTGCGCGCCGATGGCCATGCCGGCGCGCACGCTGCCGGTGAGGGTGACTGCCGCAATGCGCGGATCAGCAATCGCTGTGGAAACACCTTCCGGCGTGACGTTGATGACCTCGAACACGCCTTCAGGGAAGTCGGCTTGCTTGAAGGCTTCTTGCAGCAGATAGGCGCTGCCCATCACGTTCGGCGCATGTTTGAGCACGTAGGTGTTGCCGGCAATCAGCGCAGGAACGGCGCCACGCAGGACCTGCCAGATCGGGAAATTCCACGGCATCACCGCGAGAACCGGGCCGAGCGGGCGATATTCGATGCGTGCTTTGCCACCCTCAACCAGGGTCGGCTCGGCGGTCAGCATGGCGGGGCCGTGTTCGGCGTACCACTCGCAGAGCTGCGCACATTTTTCAATTTCACCGCGTGCCTGAGTGATCGGCTTGCCCATTTCCAGGGTAATCATCTTCGCCATCGCTGCTGCGTTGTCACGCAATGCCTGAGCCAGGGCGATCAGGAGCTGTGAACGTTGCGCAACCGCGGTGCTGCGCCAGACGCGGTACCCGGCAGCGGCGCGGGACAGTGCGGCTTGCAGCGCCGAATCGGATTCAAAAGGGTAGTGGCCGATCTGCTCGCCGTTGGCGGGGTTGATCGAAATGGCGTGGGTGAGGCTGGAAACGTTGGTCATGGCACCGTCCTGCAAGGTGAGAATGCGCTCAGGTTACGGTGGCGTTTGTTTTCTGGAAACTGAATAATACTGAGCATATCGTTCACGTTTGGAGAATGACTTGGACCTGGTTCAGCTGGAAATTTTCAAAGCAGTGGCCGAACACGGCAGCATTAGCGTGGCCGCCCAGCACATCCATCGGGTGCCGTCGAACCTGACCACGCGGATCAAGCAACTGGAACAGGATCTCGGCGTGGACCTGTTTATCCGCGAGAAAAGCCGCCTGCGCCTGTCGCCGGCCGGTTGGAGTTTTCTGGATTACGCCCGGCGCATTCTCGACTTGGTGCAGGAAGCCCGGGCGACGGTGGCCGGTGAAGAACCCCAGGGCGCCTTTGCGCTGGGATCGCTGGAGAGTACCGCGGCGGTGCGCATCCCTGAGCTGCTTGCCGCCTATAACCAGAAGCACGCCAAGGTCGAGCTCGACCTGTCCACCGGACCTTCCGGGACCATGATCGACGGTGTGTTGTCGGGCCGACTGGCCGCTGCGTTTGTCGATGGACCGGTGCTGCACCCGGCATTGGAAGGCGTGCCGGCGTTCGAGGAAGAAATGGTGCTGATCGCGCCGCTCAACCATTCACCGATCTATCGCGCGCGGGACGTCAACGGCGAAAACATCTATGCCTTCCGCTCCAATTGCTCGTACCGACATCACTTCGAAAGCTGGTTCAGCAAGGACGCCGCGGTGCCCGGGAAAATCTTCGAAATGGAGTCCTATCACGGCATGCTGGCCTGCGTCAGCGCCGGTGCAGGCCTGGCGCTGATGCCGCGCAGCATGCTCGAAAGCATGCCGGGCTGCACCACGGTCAGCGTCTGGCCGTTGTCGCAATCCTTCCGGTATTTACGCACCTGGCTGGTGTGGCGCAGAGGGACGGTGTCGCAGAGCTTGACCATGTTTGTGAGGTTGCTGGAGGAGCGGGGCGTGGTGCAACAAGTAGCCTGAATCCCTGGATAAACACAAAAACACTGTGGGAGTGAGCCTGCTCGCGATAGCGGTCTGACAGGCACCTATTCTTTGACTGACACACCCTCATCGCCAGCAGGCTGGCTCCCACAGTCCTGTTCAGCCTGCCCGGCGAACCATTGCATAACCAGCGCACACGCCGGATGAGACGCCGCCGAAGGTTGCACGCACAGCGAATAGACGCCTCGGGTCTTCAACGGGCTGCCGAACGGAACGACCAGCACTCCGCGATCAATCGATTCCTGCGCCAGGGTCAGATCCGTCACCGCCACCCCAAGCCCTCGCGCCGCCGCATCAAGCGCCAACTCGTCGAGGTTGAAGGGGATGTGCCGATAGTCCCCCAGCGGCTTGCCTTCATTGGCAGCCAACCACTCAATCCAGGCTTGCTGGTCGGCCGAACGGTGCAGCAGCGGGAAGCGCACCAGATCCTCCATCGACGCCAGCGGCTGGGTGGCGCTGGCCAGGCCGGGCGCGCACACCGGCACCAGCGCTTCCTCGAACAGGGTCAGGCAGGTTGGATCGCTGGACGGTTCGGGTAGATAGAGAATGTAGGCGTCGCTGTCACTGGCCGGCTCGACGATCTCCGTCGCCACGGTTTCGATCGATAGGGAAATGTCCGGATGACAGCGATAAAAATCGCTCAATTTCGGCAGCAACCAGCGCACCGCAAGCGACACATGCATGCGGATGCGAAACGGGCGTTTCTGCGGAGACAGCCGATCCTCAAGGGTTTTCAGTTGTTCGAGAATACTGCGCGTGCTGGCCAATACCTGTTCGCCTTCCGGGGTCAGGCGAATGCTGCGGCTGCTCCTGATGAACATCGGCACGCCGAAATGACTTTCCAGCTGCTGTATTTGCCGGCTGACGGCGCTTTGGGTCAGGCAGAGTTTCTGCGCCGCTTGGGTAAAGCTGCCCGAATCAGCAACTTCCACCAGTGCCTGCATGGCTTGAAGGGAAGGGACGTGACGAATTTTATCCATGCGTTTTGTGAATAGCTCAATGAATTTATAACGTTGGTTGTATCACCGAAGACCTAATAGATTCTAGCGCTAGCAGCCGCCATCACAGATTGCCTATGCAATTACCGCATGCGCTGGCTAAGAATGACAGTCTAGGCAGGTGACGCATGAATAATGAATGTGGCTGGATCGCGCAAGCAGGAAGTGCTCCGGCACGCGAGCGTCTGATCGGTGCGCAAAAGGCTGATTGGCTGATCATCGGTGCCGGCATTACCGGCCTGAGTGCCGCCCATGCGCTGGCGCAAATGCACCCGCAGGCGCGCATCGTGGTGGTCGACCGGCAGCGCGCGGCGCAGGGCGCTTCGGCGCGTAATTCCGGATTTGTGGTGGCCCACGAACACCCCGCCAACGATGAATTGATTGGCAATTCCGGGTTTGCCGGGTTTGAAGTGGACACGACGATTTCACGTGCCGCCAGTGCGGAAGTGAGCAAGATGATTGCCGGTCATGGCATCGAGTGCGACTTCCGGGACTCGGGCTATTTCTTCGCCGTCAGCGATCCCGGCAAGTTGACCCACATTGACGAGAAGCTGCAAACCTTGCGAGCACTTGGCGCATCCGCAGAGTTTCTCGAAGGCGAGCAACTGAATCAAAAACTCGGCACCCGGCATTACCGCGCCGCGATCTGGTGCGGCAAGGGCAATGCGTTGCTGCAACCGGCGAAGTACGTAAAGGGTTTGCTGGAGGCGCTACCGGAGTCGGTCACTGTCTACGAAAACACCGACATCACCGGCCTTGAACGCCTGGGTAAAGGGCGCGTGCGGGCCAACGGCATCGATGGCAGCATCGAGGCCAGGCAGGTGCTGATCTGCCTCAACGCCTTCGTGCCGCGAGCCGGCATCCAGGACAGCGGCACCTTTGCCATGGAACTCAGCGCCAGCCTTACGCGACCGTTGAGTGACGAAGAATTTCGCAACATCGGCAGTGTCGAGCCATGGGGCGTGCTGTCCACCCGTCCGCTTGGCGCCACGGTGCGGCTGACTCCCGATCGTCGGGTAATGATCCGCAACACCGCGGAATACCGCTCGCGAGATTTGTCCGGCGATGAACTGGCGATCCGTCGCCAGCACCATGTCGTGGGTTTGCAGCGGCGTTTTCCGTGGCTGATCGAGCAGGATATCCAGCACACCTGGACCGGACACTTGAGCGCCTCGCGCTCCGGGCAGCCGTTTTTTTCCAGGGTGGAAGAGGGTGTATTTGCCGTGGCCGGCTGCAACGGTTCGGGCGTGGCGCGCGGCACTCTTTGGGGGCGACTGCTTGCCGAACTGGCGTCTGGTGTCGGCTCGCCCATCCTCGATTCCGTGATGGATCGAGCGCAGCCCGGCTGGCTCCCGCCGCGGCCCTTGCTCGACATTGGCGCGCTGTTTCGGATGCGCGTCGAAGCCGTCCGGGCCAGGACAGAAATCTAGATTCCGGTTATCACAAAAGAACAAAAAGGTGATTGAACATGCAGGTCAATACGATTTCCCTGATGGTTGCGCTCACGGCGTTTTCGGCGGCCACTCACGCGGCCGAAGAGGTCAATATTTCCAACTGGAACGGCTACATCGCCGACGACACCTTGGTCAACTTCACCAAGGAAACCGGGATCAAGGCGACGTACGACATTCACGACAGCAACGAAGTGCTGGAATCAAAACTGATGACTGGCAACACCGGTTATGACGTGGTCAGCCCTTCGAACCATTTTCTGTCGCGATTGATCAAGGCCGGCGCGATTCAGAAGCTGGACAGAAGCCAGCTGCCCAACTGGAAAAACCTCGATCCGGCGCTGATGAAAAAGCTCGAGGTCAACGACCCGGGCAACCAGTACGGCTACCCATACATGTGGGGCACGGCCGGTATTGGCTACAACGTCGAGAAAATCAAAGCGATCTTCGGCACCACCGATGTCACCCATTCCTGGAACCTGATTTTTGATGAGAACAACATCAAGAAGTTGAGTGAATGCGGTGTGGCGATTATCGATAACCCGACGCAAATCCTGCCGATCACCCTCAATTACCTGGGGCTGCCGCCCCATAGCCATGAGCCGGCCGATTACAAGAAAGCCGAGCAGGCGTTGCTCAAGATCCGGCCTTACATCCAGTATTTCCATGCGTCCAAGTACGTCAGCGACCTGGCCAACGGCAATATTTGCGCGGTGATCGGCTTCAACGGTGATGTGGTGCAAGCGGCGGCCAGCGCCAAGGAAGCCAAGAACGGCATCGAGATCGCCTATTCGATCCCGGACGAAGGCTCGACGCTGTGGCTGGACATGGTAGTCATGCCCAAGAGCGCGCCCCATGAAAAGGATGGCTACGCGTACATGAACTACCTGTTGAAGCCTGACGTCATCGCCAACATCAGCAACAGCATCCATTACGCCAACCCGAACCTGGCGGCGGACACGCTGGTGAATCCGGCGGTGAAACAGGACCTGGCGATCTACCCGCCGAAAAGCGTCATGGACAAGTTGTTCACCGTCGAAGACCTGCCCGCCGCGATTGCACGGCTGAGCACACGTCTGTGGACCAAGTTGAAAACCAACACCTGACGCAACGGTGCCTGGGTTCCATGGCTGGAACCCAGGCTTAACCGCGTCATGCGCGCTTCGGCAGTTTCCAGTTCGGCCGAATGAAATGACAGGTGTAACCGGTTGGCAGTCGTTCGAGGTAATCCTGATGCTCCGGTTCTGCCTCCCAGAACGGGCCGGCGGGCACGATTTCGGTCACGACCCGGCCGGGCCAGATTTTCGAGGCGTCCACATCGGCTGCGGTGTCCTCGGCCACTGCTTGCTGCTCTTCGTTCAGATAGAAAATCGCCGAACGGTAGCTGAGGCCGATGTCATTGCCCTGGCGATTGGCCGTCGACGGGTCGTGGATCTGGAAGAAAAACTCAAGGATCTGACGGTAGCTGGTGATCGCCGGATCAAACACGACCTCGATCGCTTCGGCATGAGTACCATGGTTGCGGTACGTCGCATTGGGCACATCGCCGCCGGAGTAACCGACGCGCGTCGACAGCACGCCTTTTTGTTTCCTTATCAGATCCTGCATGCCCCAGAAGCAGCCACCGGCCAGGATTGCGGTTTCAGTTTGCGTGGTCATCGCTTACTCCTCAGTGTTCATTGATTTGATCAGGTTATTGCGCAGGGTCACGATCGCCTTCTGCAGCAGCGTGAACTCGTCTTGCGTCAGGCCTGTCGCAGCGGCGAGGCCGTTTTCCGGTTGGTCTTCGCGCAACGCCTTGCCTTGTTTCGTCAGGTTGATGCGCACCTGGCGCTCGTCTTCAGGATCGCGCTGACGTTGCAGGAAGCCCATCGCTTCCAGTTTCTTCAGGATCGGCGTGAGCGTATTCGATTCAAGAAACAGCTTTTCGCCGAGGCTGCCGACGGTCTGATTATCCTGCTCCCACAGCGCAACGATGGTGATGTATTGCGTGTAGGTCAGGCCCAGGTGTTCGAGGATCGGCTTGTACGCCTTGCCGAACGCGAGGTTGGTTGAATAGACCGCAAAACACAGGAAGTCGGAGAGCTTCAGGTCGTCGGGTACCACGTTGTCGGTAGTGGATTTCATGTGTCGCCTCGTTCGTCAAAGACTGCTTTGTCGCGTGCGTGAAATATACCTCGTGTGCGATGGTGTCGTAAGTGCTCTAAGCCAGCACGTGATAAACGGCAAGGGCAGGTTCGACGTAGAGAGTCGAACCCGCCGCGCCGCGCATCACGCCGTGAGGACGTTCAAGCCCACGTCGATGTTGCCGCGCGTTGCCTTCGAGTACGGGCAGATCTGGTCGGCGGTGTGCGCCAGCGTCTTCGCAATGTCATCTGCCAGGCCGGGCACGCGCAGGGTCAAACGAGCTTGAAGGAAGTAATCCGCACCGGTCTGACCGACGTCAACTTCGATGTCGACGGACATGTCCGCCGGCAGCACCACGTTCAGATCATTGGCCACCAGCCCGACGGCGGCGGTGTAGCAGGCCGACCATGCCCCGGCGAACAGTTGCTCGGCGGCCGGATGCGGCTGGGTAGCGGCAAACACGTGCGCAGGCTGGGCGTTGCCGGGCGACGAGATGGCGATGTCGAGGCTGCCGTTATGGCCGCGCGAGGTGTTGCCGGTGCGGCTGGCGGTGGTGTGGGTTTTGCCGGTGGCCAGTACTTTTTCGATCTTGCTCATGGGTGATTACCTGAATTTTTCAATAGGGTTGTAATTCGTGTGCGCTTACATCGCATGCGACATATAAGGTGCTTCTACAGATGCAAAAGGGTACTAAAGCTTCCCGGTATTTCAGGCCGTGAGAACGTTCAGGGCCACGTCGATGTTGCCGCGTGTTGCTTTCGAGTACGGGCAGATCTGGTCTGCTGCGTGGGCGATTTCCGTCGCTACACCGTGATCCAGGCCTGGAGCGCGCAGCGTCAGGCGTGCCTGGAGGAAGTAAGCGTCGCCGGTCTGGCCCAGGTCGACTTCGATATCGACGGACAAATCGGCTGGAAGCTCAACGTTCCTTTGCTTGGCGGCGAGACCGACGGCGGCGATGTAGCAGGCCGACCATGCACCGGCGAACAATTGCTCGGCTTTCGGGTGCGGCTGGGTGCCTTCGAATTCATGGACTGGCTTGGTGTTGCCGGGCGACGAAAGCACGATGTCGAGGCTGCCGTTATGGCCGCGGGAAGTGGTGCCAGTGCTGCTCATGGTGGTATGGGTTTTGCCGGAGGCCAGGACTTTTTCGATCTTGCTCATGGGGTGAATCCTCAAAGGTGCATTAGGGCTTGTTTATATGTCGTGTACGTTTGTGTCGTATGCGATGTAAATAATACTCTCGCAGTCGCCAATCCAAGTCAAGAGGGGGAGTGGGGGCTTGGCGACGAATGGTCGAATGATTGGGGAGGTGGCATTGGCTCCCGATTCTGCGCAACGAAAAAGCCCGCACAAGGCGGGCTTTGGAATCGAGTAGGTGGCCAGCGCTGGTCTCTGGCTTACAAGGTTTATCAGGCCTCTGACAGAACAGTTTTGTGCTGTCCTGCTTCACACGGCATAAGGGCTGGACCTCACCTCGGAGATCTTTCTAACCGTGTACCCTTTGGAGCGCGCCCCACGCTTCCTCGCTATCCACTTGCGCATCAGTCTGCGTCTTCACCTACAGGTTTTAGAATAGCAAAGGCTGCGCAGCGCATACCGGGCTTTTTAGACCGATTTCATCCTTCCGGAAAAGTGGCAGGATGGAAAACTGCTATCGGGTACAGCCTGCTGGGAAAGCAGGCCGCATCAGGTGCCCGGATCAGATCAGATTGATCGTGACGTCGATGTTGCCACGGGTCGCTTTGGAGTACGGGCAGGTCTGGTGCGCGGCATCGACCAACGCTCTTGCAACATCAGGCTCCAGTCCCGGAAGGCTGACATTGAGGCGTGCCTGGAGGAAGAAGGCGTTTTCGGTCTTGCCCAGATCCACTTCGGTATCTACGGCGACATCGCTCGGCAAAGTGACCTTCAACGCGGCTGCCGCTTTGCCTATCGCACCGATGAAGCAGGCCGACCAACCTGCAGCCAGCAGTTGCTCGGGATTGGTGCCGGCGCCTGAAGAGCCAGGCGGGGAAAGCTTGATGTCCAGACGTCCATCATCGCTTCGCGACTCGCCGTCGCGGCCGCCGATGGTGTGGGTCTTGCCGGTATAAAGCACGGTGTCGATTTCATTGATCATGACGGGGTTCCTGCTAAAGGTTGGGGGCCTCACCCGTTCTGCCGCTGGTTTATGGACGACGGGGTGAGGTCCCCACTTTTTCACCTTTATGTAGTGCCTATGTGTCCTGATCCGGTGGTTGTGTAACGCTGTGTAAGATCGCTAGCGAAAATACACACCGATACAAATCCCGTTACGCCTGCCAGTTTTTTCTGTGAGCTGGTGCGCCCAGTGGCGAGCTGGTTGCACCGCCATCGACGACAATTTCCGCGCCTACGACGTTTGAAGAATCGCTGGAGGCGAGGAACAACGCCACGGTAGCAACTTCATGCGCTTCACCGATGCGCCCAAGCGGGATAGTGGTCTTGAGTTTTTCCTCCAGCGCATCCATTCCAACCTTGGCGGCGTGAGGGTTCCAGACCGGCGTGCGTGCAGCCCCGGGCGTAATTTGATTGACGCGAATGCCACGCGGGGCAAATTCTGCGGCCATCACTCGTGTCATGGAGCGAACGGCGCCTTTGGTGGCGGCGTAGGCGCTGTAAGCAGGCCAGCCCATATCGGCGTGCACCGACCCGTTCAAAATGATCGAAGCGCCCGGATTGAGGTGCGGTTCGGCTGCTTGCACGGTAAAAAATGTACCGGTGAGGTTGGTGTTGATGATGTTCTGGAACGTTTCCAGTGTGGTGCCGCCGACCGGGGTCAAACCCGCAATGCCGGCATTGGCGAATACGATATCCAGTTTGCCGAACACCGCGACGGCTTCGGCAACGGCGCGCTCGATCTCTTTCACGTCGGTCAGGTCTGCCTTGATCGCCAGCAGGTTTGGCCCCAGCGATTCGCGGGCTTCATCCAGGGTTTTTTGACTGCGACCGGTGATCGCGACTTTTGCGCCTTCAGCGATGAACAGTTTGGCGGTGGCCAGGCCAAGGCCGCTGTTGCCGCCGGTGATGAATGCAGTTTTTCCAGCCAGTTTCATTGGGAATCTCCTACGGTTTTATCATGCAACCATTGAGGGCGAAATCACTGTGCGTTTGGCACAGGGAATCACTCGAAATCGGACTATCGGTTTCATGATGAAACCAATGGAAGTGATTTTTACCAGCGTTGGTTGTATTATGCAACCACTTGCCATCTGACTAATTAGCGTCAGCGTTGGCACCCTTTTGTTGGAGGTTCGGTTACGTGAAGCGCAAAAGTTTGCAGGGCAGTCCCTGCCCGATTGCTCGATCCCTGGATCTCATTGGCGACTGGTGGTCCTTGCTGATCATTCGTGAGGCGCTCTCAGGCTCGAAGCGTTTCAGTGATTTTCAGAAAAGCCTGAACGTCGCGAAGAACATTTTGAGCACCCGCCTCAAGGGCCTGGTGGCAGAAGGCGTGATGCGCCTGGAACCGGCCGCTGACGGCAGTATTTACAAGGAATATGTGCTGACGGAAAAGGGCAGGGCCTTGCAGACCGTCCTCATTGCCCTCTCGCAGTGGGGCAACGAGTTTTTGTACGAGCCCGGCGAAGCGGGATCCGTGATGGTCGATGCAAAGGATCGTCAGCCGATCCAGAAACTGCAGTTGGTTTCAACGGATGGACGACGCCTCCAACCAGAAGACATCGTGACCAAATTGGGCGTACCGCACTGACGTGCCTGCGCGTTGTATCCGAACGTATCCCCAGCGCCAGTAGTTACCTGGGCATACAAAACCATGCTTTTTTCGACACCTGCGCGATACACAGCGACCTCCTAATGAAGCCACCGCAACCGCGGCATTCATTGGAGAATTGCGATGTCCCGTATCAAATCCCGTCACACCGCAGGCCTGCTCGGCATCGCCCTGGCTGCCGCTGTATCACTCAACGCATTCGCGGCTGAAGAAGTGAAAGCGCCCGCGCAAGCCACTCCGGCAAAAAGCTGGCAGACAGGCCTTCACCGTACGGACCTGGTGCGCCAGGACCTCGACATCTCCAAGGGTGAGGTGATTCAGGTTCGTGTCGATTTCGACCCGGGCGTCACATCCCCCAAGCATTCCCATCCTGGGGTGGAAGTCGCCTACGTCATCTCGGGTACGTTTGAGTATCAGCTCGAAGGGCGGGCGCCAGTGACACTCAAAGCCGGCGACTCCTTGTACATCCCAGCAGGCACTGCGCACGTGGCGAAGAACGTCGGTGACGGCAAAGCCTCTGAGCTGGCGACCTACCTCGTGAAAAAAGATACGCCGCTGTTGATCCTGGAAAAGTAAGCGATAGCCGCCCGATGCAGTGCATCGGGCGTCATCGTTAAACAGCGTCTTCAGATCCCGACTGTTCCCCAGGCCAACCGGCCTGGCGCAATGCCTTGAGCAGTGTTTTCGCGTCCAGTCCCGGCACGGTGTGGCCGTTACCTTCAGTCGTGTCAGCGGCCAGCAGGGCGTTGATGATCGCTTCCTCCACCGCTTCAGTCGCGGCCAGAAACAACTCGCTGATGTGGTCGTTGTTGACCATGCTCAGGTTGTCGCAGGTGGGCGCACCTTTGCCTTCATAAGCGGCCGGTGGCACGTGTTGATTGCCGGTGGCGAAGGCGATGAAAATGTCGCCGCTGTGGTCTTCGTTGCCGCCGCCGGTACGGGCGAGCCCGAGGCTGGCACGCTGCGCGAGGCGCGTGCATTGATGCGGCAGCAGCGGCGCATCGGTGGCCAGGCAAACGACGATTGAGCCCATCCCCGGATACGGCAGCGATGCCCGGAGGAACGGTGAATCAGCCTGTTCCATATAGCGCCCGACCGGGTAACCATCGACGCGCAGTTCGTTGCGAATGCCATGGTTGGCCTGGACGATGGCGCCGACGGTCCAGCCGCCCTGAGCCTTGCTTAATTGGCGCGAAGACGTGCCGATGCCTCCCTTGAATTCGTGACAGATCATCCCGCTGCCACCGCCCACCGCGCCTTCCTTCACCGGTCCGCCTGCGGCATTGCGCTGGGCCTCGGCCACATGCTCGGGCTTCACATGAAAGCCGTTGATGTCGCTGAGCAGGCCGTCGAAGGTCTCCAGCACCACCGGCATGTTCCAGTAAAGTCGCCCATCATCGGGCTGGGCCTGACGATCCAGGGCGATCAGCGCATCACGCACCACGCCCAGGCTGTGGGTGTTGGTGAAGGCAATCGGGCTGGTCAGCAGCCCGGCTTCACGAATCCACTCAAGGCCGGTGGCGTCGCCGTTGCCGTTGAGCACATGGACACCGGCGAAACACGGTTGCTGATTGGTAGACCCGGCACGCGGTTCGATCAGGGTCACTCCGGTGAAAATGTCGCGGCCACTGGCGGTGCGGCCGCGCACATCGCTGTGGCCGACGCGCACGCCGGGCACATCGGTGATGGCGTTAAGGGGGCCGGGTTGCAGTTGGCCGAACTGGATGTTCAAGTCGCGGGCACGTGGTTTCATCGTTTTTCTCATCTTCAATGCATTCAAAAAATGCGTGGCTGACGCGATCCCTGTAGCAGCTGGCGAAGCCTGCGTTCGGCTGCGCAGCAGTCTTAGAGCCGGCTTGCTCGGTTCGCCTGACATACCGAGTGTTCTGAAAATACAACTGCTTCGCAGCCGAACGCAGGCTTCGCCAGCTGCTACAGGTCTCGCTGGGATTACTGACCGTTTTTCACTTTGCTCCAGATCCGCGTGCGCACCCGTTCGGTGGCCGGCGGCAAGGGCTGAAGGGTGAATAACGTGGCTAGCGCCTCGGCCGACGGGTAAACCGCCGGGTTGTTGCGGGTCGCTTCGGCCACCAGCGGCGTCGCGCTGCGATTGCCGTTGGGGTAGGACAGGTAATCACTGACAGGGGCGATGACGTCGGGGCGCATCAGGTAGTCGATGAAGGCCAGGCCTTGCTCCGGATGCGGTGCGTCCTTGAGCAACACCAGCGTATCGAACCAGACCGGCGCACCTTCCTTCGGCAGGCTGTAAGCGATCTTCACGCCGTTGTTGGCCTGCTCGGCATTTTTCCTGGCTTCGAGCATCGCGCCGGACCATCCCACCGCTACGCAAATATTGCCGTTGGCCAGGTCGCTGATGAACTTTGAGGAGTTGAAGTAGGCAATGTGCGGACGCAGTTTGAGCAGCAGCGCTTCGGCCTTTTTGTAGTCTTCGGGATTGGTGCTGTTCGGTGGCAAGCCCAGGTAGTGCAGGGCGACCGGCAGCATTTCCGCTGGCGAGTCGAGCATCGCCACACCGCACTGGCCGAGCTTGGCCAGGTTCTGTTCGTTGAACACCAGGTCCCAGGAATCCACCGGCGCCTTGTCACCCAGGGCGGCGCGGACCTTGTCGATGTTGTAGCCGATGCCATTAGTGCCCCACAGATACGGCACGGCGTACTGGTTGCCCGGATCGTTGTTGGCCAGTTTCGCCAGCAGATCGGTGTCCATGTTCTTGAAGTCCGGCATCTGTGCGCGGGGCAGTGGTGCCAGGGCACCGGCCTTGATCAGGGTCGGCAGGCTGAAGTTGCTCGCCACCACCACGTCGTACCCACTGCGGCTGGTCAGCAGTTTGCCTTCCAGTACTTCGGCGCTGTCGAAGGTGTCGTAAACCGGCTCGATACCCGTGTCGAGCTTGAAGTCGTGGAGGGTGTTGGGGCCGATGTAGTCATACCAGTTATAGACATGAACCGTGGGACCCTCGGCAGCAATCGCCGACAGCGAAACGCACAAACAAGCGCTCAGTCCAAGATTGATCTGGTTACGGGGACGACTCATGATGCGGCACTCCTGGCCTGCTGCAGGCCGGTGATGAACAGGTGCTTGCAGCGTATCGGCAGGCGGGGTACTCACCCATTCCCATCATGGGTTACTCGAAAGGGGTAGTGCGTGGACGCGTTGTTGAAAGAGTTGCCGCTGCACCAGGGGCTGGCGCGAGTATTTGGCGCGTTGGGTCAGGACGGTTTCTGGCGGGCGCTGGTCGACACGCTGCGGCTGCTGGTGCCGCTGGACAACGCGTTGGTCGCGGTTATAAAGGCGGGGCGAGTGCCGCGCTTGCTGATCGACTTCGACTCAAAAGGTGGTGCCACCGAGCACGATGAACTGGCGGACTACAGCGCCGGGATGTACCTGCTCGATCCGTTTTACCAGGCGGCTTGCGCCGGCATTGCCGATGGCTTGCACAGCCTCGATTCGCTGGCCCCCGACCAGTTTCAGCAGAGCGAGTATTACCTGAGCTACTTCCGTTCGGTGGTGGGCGGTGACGAGTTGCAGTTCATGGTCAACATCGACGGCGCCGTGCTCGGTTTATCCCTGGGGCGCTCGACGCGGTTCACCCTCGAAGAGCAGGGTCGTCTGCTGTGCGTGCGGGATTGGGTGCTGGCGGCGACGCGCCGACACCTGCAATTGATGCCGCCGGAGGGCGCGACGGCCGAGCCGGTAGCCGGCGATCTGGCGACCCTGCTGGATCGCTTCGACGCGCGCTTGTCCGTGCGGGAAGTCGAAACGGCGCGACTGATTCTCCAGGGCTTCTCCAGCAAAGCCATCGCCCAGCAAATGGGTATTTCCCCGGAGACGGTGAAAGTGCATCGACGCAATCTCTATCACAAGCTCAACGTGAACGGTCACGGCGAGCTGTTTGCGCTGGTGTTGCAGCCGCGTTAGCCCAAACAGTGGCCTCACCCCAATCCCCTGTAGGAGCGAGCCTGCTCGCGATAGCGGTTCATCATTCAACGCGGATATCGACTGACCCACCGCCATCGTCGGAACGCCGCCCGGAGCAGGCTCGCTCCCACAAAAAGCAGCACTCAATCGCCGAGTGTGAACACCAACGCCTTCAACCCGCATTCAACATCGGCATCCGGAAACTCCGGCGGATTCTCCAGCCGTTGCTCAAACCGCAACGCCGGCGCTTCACGCATCACGCCATCAATGAGAAAGTCCGCCCCGAACGCCGGATCATTCATGCACGCCAGCACCGTACCCTCAGGACTGAGCAACTCCGGCAGCCGACGCAACACGCGCTGGTAATCCTTGGTCAGCAGAAAACTGCCTTTCTGAAAGGACGGCGGGTCGATGATCACCAAGTCGTAAGGCCCCTTGCCGATCACCTTGCCCCAGGACTTGAACAAGTCGTGGCCGAGAAAACTCACCTTGCTCATGTCGTGGCCGTTGAGCCGATGGTTGTCGCGACCACGGTTCAGGGCCGGGCTCGACATGTCCAGATTGACCACGTGCTCGGCGCCACCCTCGATGGCGGCGACCGAAAAGCCGCAGGTGTAGGCGAACAGATTCAACACGCGCTTGCCATCGGCATTCGCCCGCACCCAATCACGGCCATAACGCATGTCGAGGAACAACCCGGTGTTCTGCTTGCGGCCCAGGTCCACGCGATAAAGCAAGCCGCCCTCGGTGATGTTCATGTCCTCGATCACTTCCCCGATCAACCATTCGGTAGTGCTTTGCAGCAGATAACGATGCTGCAGTGCCAGGGTGTGTGCGCCAGATTGTGTCCACTCGGGTGACCGGGTGATCTCCATCAGCCGCTGTTTCAACGCATCCAGCTGCGCCGCTTCCGGTTCCTTGAACAGCGACACCAGCACCACGCCCTGCAGCCAGTCGACGGTTAACTGCTCCAGCCCCGGCCAGCATCGTCCGCGGCCGTGGAACAGGCGGCGGGTTTCTGCGGGGGCCGTTGCCAGGGCGGTCAGCAGATGGTCGTGGAGGGTCGTGAGCGCTTCTGAATTCATCGGGTCGGGTCGGCGATTTGAGGGGGCGGCATTTTACCCATAATCCGGTTGTGACGTTCCGTGAACTTGAAATTCTGTCGCTGTACCAATCGGTTTTCGTTCGACCGAGGAAGGCGATTGTGCCGATCTAGCCTGAAGATTTTTTGAAGTAAAGAATGATGGCAATGACGACAAGTATTACTTTCAATGCAAAGGAAACAGTTTCCTTGGCGATTTTTCTATATTTTATATCGTTTTCACTTGAAGGTTTTATGCCCAGCCTTAATAGGTCTTTCAGGAAGTAAAGTGTGCTGCTTGCAATAAGGCTAGAAAACACTGCGTCGAATTTTGCTATTGGGTAAGGGAGGATAAACGCCATTGCAAAGGCCAGTGCCGCGGCAATGAGTTTTGATTGCTCGAATGTCAGTCCCGGAAATGTAAGTGCAACTATATGGTTTGGATGGCTGGTTTCCATCATGGTGAGCCCCATATAAACAAGTGCCGGGAGAATGATGTGTACATAGGGCTTTATTTTGTGGTAGTGCTTGAGACTATTTGGGCCGCTGGATAACGACGATGTGAAAAAAAGCAAAACCAGAAGTGTTCCTGCGTAATCGGTAAAGTAGTCTTTGAAAAACAAGGCAAATGCAAAAATCAACAATGTAACGATTGTTGAAGAAAACGCCAGCAGTCTCTGCCATCCCGGGGGAGTCCAGGGCTGGACTATTGGCCAGATCCTTTCGAGAAACATCGACAATTTTACCGATTTTCTATGCCTGTTGATAAACTCCTGCTCGTTTTCGATACCGGTTTGTTCATCGATAACAACACTGATTACCCGAATGTAAAATATTAGGAGGCCCGCAATGCCTCCTAATATGCCAAGTAATAAATTCACCATTATTCAGAATACTTATCTAAGGTCTTGGTAGTCTCGTCAGCTTTTTGGTATTTCCCAGATTTAATTTTTTTTCCTTCTCGCCAACTCCAGATTGCGAGAAGAGCGTACATGACGATATAGACAAAAGTGGTCGTCATGCCGCTGATTTCGGCCATAAAAGGCGAAAGAAAGTACACCAGGATGGCAGCGAACAAGGTGCCTGCAATGTGTGCAATTAAAGCTGATCTAATGCCCAAAAACTGCTTCCTTTCATATGAGAGATGAGATTTTCGTGAGGTGTAGCTCGTGTGAATGATATCAATAGGCCGTCATCGGATCCAATTTCTTTTCCCAAAAAATGAACGCTGGCAAACCTTCAACCTGAGGGGTGTGAAGAAAACTCATACCCTCATGACTTTTAATGGTTACAGCCCCTCAATCCCCCAGTGTTAAAAAATCGCAAACACAGCTCATCAACAACAAAAAAGAGCGTTTGCACCCATGACTGATCCTCTCCGCCACATCCAGCGCTCTTCAATCCCTGACATTTGCCACGCGACCTCCACGGTCCGCGTGCATTTCTGATCACCCCAAAAATCACTGAAGAGTAATGACCCATGAAAGAACTCGACCTGTACATCGGTGAAGGCTTCGAAGGCCCGGGCGTGAACGCCGCGCACATCAATATTCTGATCGGGCCGCGCAACGGCCCGGCGGGGCAGGCGTTTGCCAACAGCCTGGCGTCGCCGAGCCAGGGCCATTGCCCCTTCATGGTCATTGCCCAGCCGAACATCCCGGTCAAGCCGATGACGCTGTATGTCAACAAAGCCGCGATCAGCAGCGACCTGCACGGCAACGCCACCTGGGGCGCGTCCCAGGCAGGTATTGCCAAGGCTGTTCTCGAAGCGCTGCTCGATGGCACCTTGCCGCCGGAAGCCGAAGACGAATGGGCCATCGTCACCGCAAACTGGGTCAACCCGGCCTGCGATGACCTGGATGCGGTCTACCTGAATAACTACAACGCCTGCCGCACCGCAATCCGCGCCGCGCTGACCGGCAAGCCGGAAACCGCGCAACTGGCGGATGTGGTCAATCACATCAGCAACCCTTTCTACACGCCAAAAGCCTGAGGTCCGCGCCATGCAATACATTCGTCTTGGTCACTCCGGCCTGCAAGTGTCCCGCCTGTGCCTGGGCACCATGAACATGGGCACCCCGGACTGGAAGCCGTGGATCTTCGATGAGAAGAAGAGCGAACCGATCGTCGCGCACGCGCTGGACAACGGCGTGAACTTCATCGACCTCGCCGACTTCTATTCGGCTGGCGTCGGCGAGGAAGTCGTCGGGCGCATCGTCAAGCGTCTGGCCCGTCGCGAAGACCTGGTGATCACCACCAAAGTCGGCTACGGCACCCGCACCGGGATCAACGCCAGCGGCCATTCGCGCAAGCACATCATGGACAGCATCGACGCCTCGCTGAAGCGCCTGAAGATGGATTACGTCGATGTGTTCATGCTGCATTACTTCGACGTGAACACGCCGGTTGAAGAAACCATGAGCGCCATGAACGACATCGTGCGTTCCGGCAAGGCCCGTTACATCGGCGTGTCGACCATGCTCACCGGGCAACTGGCGAAGATCCTCATGGCCTGCGAACGCAACGGTTGGGTCAAGCCGATCAACATGCAGCTGCAACTGAATTGCGCCTACCGCGAGGAAGAGCGCGAGATGATTCCGTTCTGCCGCGATCAGGGCTTGGGCGTCTCGGTGTTTAGCCCGCTGGCCCGCGGCTTGCTGACCGGTGACGCGCAGTCGACCCGCAACCAGACCGACTTCTTTACCCAACAGATGTACAGCGACGAAGCCTCGTTCCAGATCGCCCATTCGGTACAGCGCGTGGCCCGTGCCCGTGGTGTGTCGAATGCACAGATCGCCCAGGCCTGGGTCGCCAACCATCCGGGCGTGGATTGCATGCTGGTGGGCGCCGACACCACCGAGCAGTTCGACAGCGCCCTGGCCGCGCTGGAAACGAAACTCGACGCCGATGAGCTGCACGAGCTGGAACGCAATTACACCCCGTGCGACGTGATCAACGATTACACCGCCGGCAAGCGCATCTTGCGTTCGGCCCGTCCGGGTCTGGAACGCTTCAATCTGACCGAGGCTGTGGCATGAGCGCGCTGATCCGTAACGGCAATTTCATCGACGGCCAATGGTCCAGCGGTGGTTCGACCTACCCGGTGTTCAACCCGGCCAATGGCGAGTTGATCACCGACGTACAAAAGGCCGGCGCCGAAGAAACCAACCAAGCCATCGACGCCGCCAACCGTGCCTTGCCGGCCTGGCGCAAATTGACCGCCAAGGAACGCAGCCAGAAGCTCAAGCGTTGGAGCGAGCTGATGCTGAGCAACCAGAAGGATCTGGCCACCTTGCTCAGTCGCGAACAAGGCAAGCCGTTGGCCGAAGCCATGGGCGAAGTGGTCTACGCCGCGAGCTTTCTAGAGTGGTTCGCTGAAGAAGCCAAGCGTGCTTACGGCGACGTGATCCCGAGCCACAAGGCCGATGCACGGATCATTGTGGTCAAGGAGGCCATTGGCGTAGTCGCGGCAATCACCCCGTGGAACTTCCCGCTGGCCATGGTCACCCGCAAGGTTGGCCCGGCGCTGGCGGCGGGTTGCACAATGATTCTCAAACCCTCGGAAGAGACGCCGTTGTCGGCCTTTGCCCTGGCGGTACTGGCCGAGCAGGCCGGGATTCCAGCGGGTGTGTTCAACATCGTTTCGGGCGACGCGTTGGCCATTGGCGGCGCGCTGCAAGCCTCCGGTATCGTGCGCAAACTGTCCTTCACCGGCTCCACCCGCACCGGCAAGTTGCTGATGCGCCAAGCGGCGGACACACTGAAAAAAGTCTCGCTGGAGCTGGGTGGCAACGCGCCGTTTATCGTGTTCGACGATGCCGATCTGGACGCCGCCGTCAAAGGCGCGATGGCCTCGAAATTTCGCAACACCGGGCAAACCTGCGTTTGCGTCAACCGCTTCTTTATTCAGGACGGCGTCTACGAAGCCTTCACCGGCAAACTCGCCGAAGCCGTGGCGGCGATGCGCGTCGGCAGTGCGCTGGACGGTGAGACAGAGCAAGGTCCGCTGATCAACGCAGCGGCGCTGGCCAAGGTTGAACTGCACGTCGGCGATGCGCTGGAAAAGGGCGCCAAGCTGTTGTGCGGCGGCCGTCGTCATGCGTTGGGCGGCACGTTCTACGAGCCGACCATCCTCGCCGAAGCCAACAGCGAGATGCTGATCGCCCAGGACGAAACCTTCGGTCCGGTAGCGGCCTGCTTCCGCTTCAAGGACGAAGCCGAAGTGCTGCAAAAAGCCAACGACACGCCGTATGGCTTGTCGGCTTACTTCTACAGCCGCGACATCGGCCGCGTCTGGCGCATGGCCGAAGGGCTGGAAGCCGGCATGGTCGGAATCAACGAAGGAATCATTTCCACGGAAGTGGCGCCGTTCGGTGGCATCAAGGAATCGGGCCTGGGGCGCGAGGGTTCGAAGTACGGTCTGGATGACTACCTGGAAATCAAATACCTGCTGATGGGTGGCCTCTAACCCCCCACAGCTTCACCCTGTGGGAGCGAGCCTGCTCGCGATGAGGGCATAACTTTCAACATCTATGTTGACTGACCCTCCGTTATCGCGAGCAGGCTCGCTCCCACAATTGGAAATCAGCGCTATCGGTTTCATTTCTCCGTCAATAACAACAAATGGAGACGAAAATGTCCGTACAACCGGTAAAAATCGACGACCTGCCCATCGGGCGCTTCCACCTCAAAATCGCCGGCCTGACCTTTGGCGCGCACTTCACCGACGGCTACATCCTCGGCCTGATCGGTATCGCTTTCACACTGCTGAGCCCGCAGATGCAACTGGATGCATTCTGGCAAGGGCTGATCGGCGCTTCGGCACTCATCGGTCTGTTTCTTGGCAGTCTGTTTTTCGGCTGGATCTCCGACAAGGTCGGCCGGCAGAAAATCTTCCTGGTCAGCTTCGTGCTGATTACCATTGCCTCGGTCATGCAGTTCTACGCCGAGACCGCCATGGGTCTGTTTCTTTGCCGGGTGTTGATCGGTATCGGCTTAGGCGGTGACTTCAGCGTCGGTCACGCCATGCTGGCCGAGTTCGCGCCGAAGAAACATCGCGGTGTGCTGCTCGGTTCGTTCAGCGTGATCTGGACCTTCGGCTACGTCGCCGCCACCTTCGTCGGTACCGCCATGCTGAGCCTTGGCGACGATGCCTGGCGCTGGATGCTGGCCTCGTCGGCGATCCCGGCGGCGTTGATCCTGATCGCCCGCATTGGTACACCGGAGTCGCCGCGCTGGTTGGTGAATCAGGGCCGAATCGCCGAGGCGCGGGCGATCGTCAAGAAACACCTGGGTGACAATGTCGAACTCGACGAAACCCAATCCACCGAAACCCGCTCCGGCTACGCCGTGCTGTTCAGCCGTGAATACCGCAAACGCACTGCGTTCAACTGCCTGTTCTTCGTGTGCATCGTGATGCCGTACTTTGCCATTTACACCTTCCTGCCTTCGATTCTGCAGAAGATGGGCCTGGCCGAAGGCTTTGGCACGGAACTGATGCTGAACATGCTGCTGATCCTCGGCGCGCTGATCGGGATCTGGTGCACGATCAAATTCTCCCGCCGCGGGTTCTTGATCAACTCGTTCATCATTCTGGCGGTCGCGTTGTTCATGTTGGCCGTGTTGCCGAGTAGCGCGGCGTTCCTGATGGTGCTGGTGTTTGGCTTGTTTACGCTGGTGTTGTCGGCGGTGAGCAACCTGGTGGGGGTATTCCCGGCCGAAAGCTTCCCGACGGAAGTGCGGGCCAGCGGCATTGGCCTGGCGACTGCCGTCAGCCGTTTGGGCTCGGCGGTGAGTACGTTCCTGTTGCCGGTGAGCGTGGCTGGGATTGGCTTGAGCCCGACCATGGGCATTCTGGCGGCGATTCTGGCGCTGGGGGCGTTGCTGTCCTGGGCCTGGGCGCCGGAGACGAAGTCGTTGACGCTGAGCCAGGCGTGCAAGGCGCAGAGCCCGGTGGAGGGAGGCGCATCGGTAGTTGTGAAAGTCGCAGCACCAATTTAATCGAAGCTCACCACCGTCTTCTGTAGCAGCTGCCGAGCCTGCGAGGCTGCGTCCGGCTGCGCAGCAGTCGTAAATCCTGAATACGCGGTTGGTCTGAGACATCGCAGTGCATGGTTTTACGACTGCTTCGCAGCCCAACGCAGCCTCGCAGGCTCGGCAGCTGCTACAGGTTGTGTGTTTTCAGGGATTACTGACCAGCTCCAGCCACTGCGTAAACAACCGCACTTTCGACAACCCTTGCTTGTCATTCGCCACATCCAGCCAATACCCGTAAGGCCCGATCACTTCCACCGGGGTGATCGGCAACAAACTACCATTAGCCAGCTCCTTCTCGATCATCTGCCGATCAATTACTGCCAATCCACCCCCCGCCAGCGCAGTGTGAATCACCTGGTCCAGGGTGCTGAATTCCAGACCTTGTCCGGCATCGACATCGTCCCGGCCCATCGCCGCCAGCCAGTTCTCCCAGACCTTCAAACGCTTGCCGTCGTGCAAGATGTGCAGCAACGGAAACTGCCGCAGGTCAGGCGGCTGGCCGTCGTTGAACAGTTCGGGACTGGCCACTGCGATGTGCCGCTCCATCACCAGTAACTGGCTGCTGCAATGGCTGGCCGCTTCGAGGCCGAAGCGGATGTGGCAGTCGATTTCCGCAAGGTTGTCGTGGCCGCTCTGGTTGGTCACGCTCAGGCTGATGTCCGGGTAGCGTTGGCAAAAGGCGCGCAGGTGCGCCGACAACCAGCGCGTGGCCCAGGTCGGTGGCGCGACGATGCGCAGACGCTGGCGCAGGTTGGGCACACGCACGGCTTGCAAGGCGCGTTCGACGTGGTCGAAGGCGTCGCTCAGTTGCGGGGAGAGGGCGAGACCGGTTTCGGTCAGGGACAGGCCTTGTGGGGTGCGCATGAACAGTGCGACGCCTAGGTACTCTTCGAGCTGTTTGATCTGACGACTCACCGCGCCTTGGGTGACATTCAGACCGAGCGCCGCCTGGCTGAAACTACGATGCCGCGCGACCTCTTCGAAGACGCGCAGCATGTTGAGCGAGGGGAGTTGACGCATGGAAGGAGGGCTCCGCACTGGCCTCGGGTGATGCGTCGGGCCGGTTTGTTGTATTTGGATGGTTTTGTGGTGCCTATCTGACTATTAGCAATGGGTTGATGCAAGTGGTGTTTGGGCGGGACCCATCGCGAGCAGGCTCGCTCCTACAGGGGAATGCGATCAATTGTAGGAGCGAGCCTGCTCGCGATGGCGTACTGAAGGACGCTACAAAGGCGGGATCAGAAGTAGTACCCGATGTTCATGTACAACTGATTCTCCCAATGATCCGTCCCGCCAGCCCCCAGGCTCTGGGTGTAGCTGCTGCCACCGATATACGGGTCATTCTTGCCATACAGCCACTCCGTCGCGATCCACAGTTTGCTGAAGGAAAACGACGTGCCGAGAATCAGCCGCTCCGAGGTCTTGAACTCGCTGGCGGATTTGTCGAAGGCGCTGTAGTTGGCGTACAGCTTCACGCCGCTGATCTGGTCGAACAGGTATTTGCCGGCCACGTCATAACTCAGGTCCGCCACATACAAATTGCCGCGACTGGCGACGTTATAAGTGCCGTCGTAACCGCCCAGCGTCACCAGTTCATCGGTGCCGGCGTTACGCGGCGACATCTGTTGCCGCGCCGCTTGCAGTTGCACGCCCCACGGACCGTTCTTGCCCAGGTAGTGCACGGCCACGGCGTTGCGTCGGCCGTCGTTGTCGGTGTCCTTGTTCTCCAGGGTCGAGGTCAGGCCGGAGATCCCGACTTCGGATTTCCATGGCCCCAGGTCCAGGGCCTTGGCCACCCGAAGTACGATGGTGTTGCGTTCCTGGTTGTCGCTGCCGTCGCCCACGTAGCTGTCGGCCCCGGACACCACGCTGGAATAGGTCACGCCTTTGCTGGTGCCTTTGCCTTGCCATGCCGGGCGCAGGTAGTAGCCGGCCTGAACGTTCCAGTCGCCGCTTTGCTGGATGTACTTGGCACCGACCTGTTGCACATCTTCCAGGCCGATGACGTTGCCCAGGGTTTCGTAAAAGGTGCTGCCGAAGTACGGCTGCAAACCGAACGGCACAGTGTTCAGGCCGACCTGTACTTGCTGGTCGGGGTTGAACTTGTAGCCGGCCCACGCGTACTTGGCGAACTGGATATCGCCGTAGTCCTTGGTGTACTGGTAAGGGTAGGAGCGTCCGTAGAAACGGTACTGAGCCTCACCGATCCAGGTGTCGGAGTTGTACTTGGCGCTGAGGAACACGGTGTCCAGGCCGAACTTCTGGATGTCGCGGTCCGGGTCATAGTCCCAACGGGCGCGCACGGCGCCACCGAGGTCGAGGTTGTCGGTCACTTGAACCGCCATGGCCGGGGCGGCGAGGGCGCCGAGGACTGGAATCAAAGCAATGGAACGGATAGCACGAGGGGGGATTGCGCGCACTGTGATACTCCCGATTTTCTGATTATTGTTGGCAACAGCAGCCCGGGCCGCAGCGAACGCTGCGGCATGGGGAAAGGGTTATTGATTCAGTTGGCTTGAGGTCGGATCAGCCTCAGCGCTGGCTCCGCGACAGGCACCGCCGGTATCGCCGAAGCGCCGGGGGCCGCCGCCAGCAAGGTCTGGGTGTAGGTGTTTTGCGGTCGCAGCAACACCTGTTCCGCCGTGCCGTATTCCACCACTTCGCCCTGGCGCATCACCGCGATGTAGTCGCTGATCTGCGCCGCCACGCGCAAGTCGTGGGTGATGAACAAAATGCTCAGGTTGAGGCGCTGTTGCAGCTCCGCGAGCAACTCAAGCACCTGCTTTTGCACCGAGACATCCAGCGCCGAGACGCTTTCATCGGCGATCAACACTTGCGGACGCATCGCCAGGGCCCGGGCGATGCCGATGCGCTGGCGCTGGCCGCCGGAGAACTGCCGCGGCTTGCGCTTGAGCGCATCGCGTTTGAGCCCGACTTGCTCCAGTAAATCGCCGGCCTCGGTCCACGCATCCTTGGCCGATAACCCGCGCAGTTGCGCCGCGCGGGCAATGATGTCGCCGACGCGATGGCGCGGATTGAGCGAGCCGTAAGGGTCCTGGAAAATCATCTGGATCCGCCGCCGATTGGCCGCCAGGGCCGAGCCGCGCAACGCGAGGAAGTCTGTGTCGCCGACCCAGACATGACCGCTATCACTGTCCACCAGCCGGATCGCGGCTTTTACCAACGTGCTTTTGCCCGAGCCGGATTCGCCGACAATCGCCAGGGTCTTGCCCCGAGGCAATTGCAGCGACACATCCTTGAGCGCCGGCACCAAACGGCCACCGACGTTGTAGGTTTTGGTCAGATGTTCAATGCGCAACGCCAACTCACCCTCGGCACACGGTGCGTGCAATTCGGGATGCAGCGCCGGCACGGCGGCGATCAACTTGCGGGTGTACGGGTGTTTCGGCGCATTCAGCACTTGATCGCGTTCACCGATTTCCACCAGCGCGCCGCCCTCCATGACGGCGATGCGGTCGGCAATTTCCGCCACCACGCCGAAGTCGTGGGTGATGAACAGAATGCCGTGCTGACCGCGACCGCGCAGATCGCGCACCAGTTTCAGCACCTGGGCCTGAGTGGTCACGTCCAGTGCGGTGGTCGGTTCGTCGGCAATCAACAAGTCCGGGTTCATCGCCAGTGCCATGGCAATCACTACCCGTTGGCATTGGCCGCCGGAGAGTTGGTGGGGAAAGCTGTTGGCGATCCGTGGCGGGTCGGGCAATTGGGTCGAGTCGAGCAGGGCGAGCATGCGTTCCCGGCGCTCGGCAGCGGGCATGGTCGGTGCGTGAATGTCGAAGATTTCTTCGACCTGCTGGCCGATGCGAATCGCCGGGTTCAGCGCCGCCATCGGCTCCTGGAAAATCATTGCGATGCGGTTGCCACGCAACTTGCGCAACGAGTGTTCGTCCATCTGACAGATGTCATCGCCGAGGAAATCGATCACCCCTTCGCTGTGCCGCAGGCCTTTGGCGTAGTCGCCCATGATCGCCGCCGAAAGCACCGATTTGCCGGAGCCGGACTCGCCGATCACGCAGAGAATTTCACCCTTGCGCACATCGAGGCTGATGCCTTTGACGGCATGACTTCGGTCGGCGCCGGCAGGCAGTTCGATGGAGAGGTTTTCCACTCTCAGCACCTGTTGCAAGTTCTGCTGTTGACTCATGCTCAACTCCTTGTGCCTTTCTGGGCGTGTTCGTCCAGACCGTCCGCCAACAGGCTCAGGCCCAGCATCAGGGTGGAGATGGCAATGCACGGGAAAATCACCAGGTGCGGGAAGGCGATGGCCATGCTGCGGCCTTCGTTGATCATGCCGCCCCAGTCCGGGGTTGGCGGTGGCAGGCCAAGGCCAAGGAAGCCGAGGGCGCCGATCATGATGGCGGTGTAGCCGATGCGCAGGCAGAAATCGACGATCAACGGGCCGCCGCAGTTAGGCAGGATTTCCACCAGCATGATTCGCAGCGGGCCTTCGCCCTGGGTGATGGCGCTGAGCACGTAGTCGCGGGAGCGAATGTCGATGGTCAATGCACGCATGATCCGGAAGATCGCCGGGGCACTGGTGAAGGTCACCGCAATCAGGATATTCAGTGCCGAGGCACCGAGGGCGATGATGATCACGATGTACAACACCAGCACCGGGAACGACAGCACGGTGTCGGCGACATAGGACAGCAAGGCGTCGACCCGGCCATTGAAGTAACCGGCACACAAGCCCATGGCGATGCCCACGGCGAACGCCGTCAATGTCGCCAGCACCGACCAGAACAGCACGGTGCGAGTGCCCCAGATCAGCCGCGAAAGAATGTCCCGTCCGATCATGTCGGTGCCCAGCAAAAAGCTCAGGCCATTACCGTCCCCCGTCATCGGTGTCAGCAGAGGGGTGAAGCTTTCCAGTGGATCGTGGGGCGCCAGCCACGGCGCGAACAGCGCCATCACCACCCAGCCGCCGACCAAAAGTAAACCGAACAACGCCAAGGGGTGTTTGAACGAATGGAGGAAGTTCATTGGCCACCTCCGCCAAGACTGCGCAAGGTGATGCGCGGGTTGAGCCAGGTGTAGGCCAGGTCCGAGAAGATTTTTGTCGCGCCGACCACCACGCCACTGATCATGGCGCAGGCTTCGATCAGGTAGACGTCATGGTTCAGTGAGGCGGTGTAGAGCAGCGAACCGAAGCCTTTGTAGGCGAAGAACACTTCGACCACGATCACGTTCGACAGCAGCCAGGGGATGTACAACATGATCACCGTGATCGGGGCGATCAGCACATTGCGCAGGGCATGCCGCAGGACAATGCGCGAAGTGGACGCGCCTTTGAGGCGGGCGGTGCGGATGTAAGGCGCCTGCATCACTTCGACCATCGAGGCGCGGGTAATCCGTGCCAGATAGCCGATGCCGAACAGGCACAGCACCATCAGTGGCAACGCCAATTCAGCGGCGTTGAAACCGTCGCTCATGCTGCTTACGCCTGGCAGCCAGTTGAGCCAGAACACGAAGATTGCCGAGACGAACACCGCACTGGCGAAGTCCGGAATCGACGTGGTGACGATCGACAGGAACGACACCAGGCGATCCAGCGCCGAACCCTGACGAATGCCCGCCAGAATGCCCAGGGTCAGTGCCACCGGCACCATGACCAGCAGCGCCAGCCCGGCGAGGATCAGAGTTTGCCCAAGGTTAGGCAGCAACAGGTCAATGACCGGTTCACGAAAGTGCACCGAAGTGCCCCAGTCGCCACAGAGAAAATCCTTGAGCCACACCAGGTAGCGCCACAGAAAGGGTTGGTTGTAGCCATGTTCCACCAGCCACGCGGCGCGCTGGTCGGCGGCGGAGTAGGGGCCGAGGACATTGATCGCCACGTCTTCGATGTTCAGTTCGAGGGCCGCGAATACGATCAGTGACACCGACAACAGGGTCGCTATCAACGCCAGTAATTTGCGCAACAGAAATTCAGCCATGCTTGCAAGCTCCGGCTATTCAAGGGAGGCCGGCCCGCCGCACCCGCAGGTGTGGCGAGCGGTTGTGGGGCTGTGCATCAGGCGCTCAGCCAGACCTCATCCATTGGGTAGAAGTGCGAAGGGTGGACCTTGAAGCCCTGGACCTTTTTGCTGGTGGCGGTGAAGTTGTCGCCCCAGAACGGCTGCACCATGACGCAAGCGTCTTGCAGGATTCGCTCGACTTCTTTCATGGCCATGGCCCGCTGCTTCGGGTCGACAATGCCCATGGCTTTGTCCAGCGCGGCGTCGAAGGCCGGGTCGCTGTAGTGGCTTTCGTTCCAGGCCGCACCGCTGCGGTAGGCCAGTTCCAGGGACATCACACCCAGCGGGCGGTGGGCCCAGTAAGTCAGGCTGAACGCTGCCTTGTTCCAGATCGGCCAGTATTGGGTAGCAGGGATCACTTTCAGGTTGATGCGGATGCCGGCTTCGGCGCAGTTCTGTTGCAGGATCTGTGCGCAGTCCTGTTCGTAGCGGCCCTGGGTGTTACCGACGATCAGATCGATGTCGATGCCGTTCGGATAACCTGCTTCGGCCAGGAGCTTCTTCGCCGCCGTCACGTCCCGGGCACGTTTGGGCAGTGCAAAGTATTCCGGGTGCGACGGTGCGACGTGATGGTCTTCGCCGAGCGTGCCCATGCCGCGATAGGCGATTTTCAGCATCTGAGCGTTGTCGGCGCAGAGCACCACCGCTTTACGAATGCGCAAGTCGTCGAAAGGTTTCTGGTCGCAAGCCATGCGCATGACGATGGTCTGCGCCGATTTGCAGGTCAGCAATTGCGCGCCGGGCAGACGTTTGGCCAGGTCGAGTTCCGCCACGGTCACCCGGTACAACACGTCCACTTGCCCGGCCTGCAATGCCGCCAGATGGGAGGAAATGTCGGTGCCCATGTCGACATAGCGCAACTCGTCGAGGTTGGCCGGTTTGCGCCAGTAATCGGCCCGCTTGGCAAAGGTCGCCTGCTTGTTGACGGCAAACGACACAAGCTTGAATGGACCGGTGCAGAGAGGGTTTTTCGCCCAGTCGTCACCGGCCTTGAAGCTGCGGTGAACGATGGCGCAAGTGAAGGCGTTGAGCATTTCCGGGATCGCCAGAATCGGTCGCTTGAGCACCAGGCGGAACTGGAAATCACCGAGTTTTTCGAAGGCGCTGATGTCCTGGAACGCGGTGCGGTTGACTGACTTGGAGTCGGCGGCAATCCAGCGCTGAATGTTGTGCTGTACGTCGTCGACGTTGAAGGTGTCGCCGTTGCTCCACTTCACATCCTGGCGCAGGTTGAACGTCCAGGTCTTGAGGTCCTCGGACGGGGTCCAGCTTTCGGCCAGGTACGGGTGCGTGATGTTGTCGGCGTCGACCCAGGTCAGGAATTCCAGGGAATTGCGCAGCAGGTTTGAAGCCTCGATCCAGGTGATCAGCATCGGGTCCTGGATTTCCTGGATGGCACAGGCAAAACGCAGGCTACCGCCCTGTCGCGGCGCGATGGCATCGTCTGCCCGGGCTGAATTGCCAAGCAGCGCAGAGCCGAGAAAGGTGCTGGCGCTGGCCACGGTGACGCCCAGCAGGGCGGCGGTGCGCAGAAACTGTCGACGATTGATCTCGCCACTTTTGACTTGAATGCACAGGTCGTTGACTGCTGGATGTGGCAGGGCGCCGTCCAGAGTTGTTAGCTCGTCGAGATGGGGCATGGGGCAGCTCTCATGTTGTTTTTATTTGAGATGCCCGCAGTTTTGTCATCGGCGCAAAGATCGACAAACGATAAATTCAACGCGCAAACGTTCGATAAAGGCATGTTACTGAGCGTAGGGAAGGTGGGGGCTTGAGCTAGACCGTTCGGCATCACCTGATGAATTCAAATGTGGGAGCGGGCTTGCTCGCGAAAGCGGTGGGTCATTCGACAAAGATGTTCCCTGATTCACCGCTTTCGCGAGCAAGCCCGCTCGCACCCAAAGCTGCTCATCATCAGATTGAAATCGTCCTACACAACACAAAAATGCATGTTACTCAGGAAATTTCCCACAAGCCGTGGGATGCTTGGCGCTCGTCAGCCCCTGCGTGAGTACTTTTCATGAAACGCAAAATGCCCGCGCTCAATGCGCTCAAAGCCTTCGAAGTGGCCGGTAGCACCGGCAGCTTTACCCGGGCGGCGGAGTTGCTCAATGTCACCCAGAGTGCAGTCAGCCGGCAGGTACGCCAGCTTGAAGAACAGCTCGGCGAAAATTTGCTGGAGCGCCGGCATCATCACCTCGAACTGACCAGCGCCGGCCGGGTGTTGCTGCGGGCACTGCATCAATCCTTCGACAAGATTGAGCTGACGGTGCGCAGCATCCAGCAGAAATCCCACGCCAATCGGCTGCACATCAATGCGCCGCCGACCTTCACCAATCGCTGGCTGATGCCGCGCCTGGGACGCCTGCGGGAAAAGCATCCAGAACTGGAGTTGAGCATCACCACACGGTTGCAGGACAGCCTGGCCGAGACCAGCACGCTGGATTGCGCGATCCGTTTCGGTGACGGTGAATGGGACGGGCTGGACAGCTCGCTGCTGATCCAGGAGCGGCATATTGCGGTGTGCGCGCCGTCCTTGTATGCGCGGGAATGGAGCGGGCAGGGTATTGATCTCAATCGCCTGACGTTGTTGCACGTACTGGCCCGGGAAGATCAACGCTACCTGACCTGGAAACACTGGCTGGACGCGGCGCGCATCACCGGCGTCGATACCCAGGGCGGCTATGAATTCGACCTGCTCGACCTGGCGATCCGCGCGGCCATCGACGGGCTGGGCATTACCATCGCCGACTGGCACATGGTCGCCTCGGAACTGGCCAGCGGGCAGTTGACCCAAGTGCTGAACGTGCACGTGGAAGGACATCAATCCTATTGGCTGGTGACTCGGCCGGAACAGACGCAGATGCCGCAATTGCAGGTGTTCAGCCAATGGTTGCAGGAAGAAATCTGGTTGGCGCAACGCCAACTGGAGCCCTCGACCGCCGCCAACTGACCACCACCGCCCCACTGTAGGAGCCGGCTCGCTGGCGATCCAGGCGCCTCGGTCCGTCTGACGCACCGCGTCGTATGGATCGCCAGCAAGCCGGCTCCTACAACGAATGGCAGTGCTCTTACAGGTAACCTGCATTTTTTGAATGTTACATCGCTCAATAAATCGTTTGTTCAACTCGGTTCAGATACCAAGACTGGGGGAACTGGATAAAAACAACGATGGGCGATGCACATGCGACTCGAGCGAAACTTTGTAAACGGTCACTTCATTGAACCTGCCAGCGAAGCGCTGATTGCAGTCTTCAACCCGGCCACCGAAGCGCTGGTGGGCCACGTCTCGGCGGCGACCGCCGATGAAGCGGTCAATGCGGTCGAAGCCGCCGCTGCAGCCCAGAAAACCTGGGGCAAACTCACCAGCATCGAACGCGCCGAGCACCTGCGTTCCTTCGCCGACGCCCTTGATGCCTGCGCCGAAAACATCGGTGCAGCCCTGGCCGCCGAATCCGGCAAGAGCGTTGCCGATGCCAGCAACGAAGCCCGCTACGCGGCGCAGATCACCCGTTACCACGCTGAATGGGCGCGCCGCATCGAAGGCGAAATCATTCCCAGCGACACCCCGAACGAAAACCTCTTCCTGCACCGCGAACCGATTGGCGTGGTCGCGTGCCTGATTCCGTTCAACTACCCGGTCTACACCCTGCTGCGCAAAATCGCCCCGGCGCTGATTGCCGGCAACACCGTGGTGGTGCGCCCGAGCAACAACACCCCGACCTCGGCATTCGAAATCGCCAAGGCGGTGCAGCAATCCGGTTTGCCGGCCGGTGTGGTGAACATCCTGACCATGGATCACGCCACGGCCGCCGCCGTTTGCACGCACAAGGCGGTCGGTTTGATCACCCTGACCGGCAGCGTCAACGCCGGGCGCATCGTGCTCGATTACTGCAAGGCCAACATCGCCAAGCCGTCGCTGGAACTGGGCGGAAAGACCCCGGCGATCATCGAAGCCGACGCCGACCTTGAAGCCGCCGCTACCGCGATCGTTGCTTCCAAGACCACGCACTGCGGCCAGTTGTGCACGGCGGTGGAGCGGGTCTATGTGCAAGAAAGCGTCTACGAGCAGTTCCTCGCCCTGCTGAAAGCCAAAATCAGCGCCGTGAAGTTTGGCGACCGCGCCACCGATGCGAACCTCATGGGCCCGTTGGTCAACGCCAGCGCGCAACAGAACATTCACGCCATGGTCGAGCGCGCTATCGCTGCAGGTGCTGTACTGGAAACAGGTGGCGTGTTGCCCGAAGGCAAGGGCCATTTCTACCCGCCGACCCTGCTCAGCGGCTGCCGTCAGGACATGGAAATCATCCAGGAAGAAATCTTCGGCCCGGTGTTGCCAGTGCTCAAGTACCGCGACATTGACGAAGCGCTGGCCATGGCCAACGACCATCAGTTCGGCCTGTCTTCGGTGCTGTACACCGAGAACTACCGCACCACTATGAAAGTCGCCAACGCCATCGAGGCTGGCGAGTTGTACGTCAATCGCACCCCGGCGGACCCGTACCAGGGCTTCCACGCCGGCTGGAAACGCTCGGGCCTTGGCGGCGATGACGGCAAGCACGGCATGCTCGAATTCACCCAGACCCGTTTGGTCGTGATGAAGTACTGATCCACCCGTTACACGCCTCACGCTGCACCCATAAAAACAATTATGAGGGGCGCCCGGACCACCGGGCTGCCCGAGGTCTCCTAGATGTCCAAGCATGCATCCACTGCTGCCGCTGTTCAGGGTTCGAACGCGGGTTCAAAAAGCCACAGTGACAAGGGAAGTCGCTATTTCCAACTGATGCTATTGGTGCTGGCCGCCGGTGCGATCTATCCGATCCTGTACCTGCGCCAGGTCTACCAGACCACCATGCTCGAAGTATTCCAGATCAACCACAGCGAGCTGGGTTATCTGTACTCGATGCTTGGCACGATTTTCCTTCTCAGCTACTTACCCAGCGGCTGGCTGGCCGACCGCATTGCTCCGCGTTTCCTGATCTTCTTTTCGCTGGTCGCCACCGGCGCCTTGGGCCTCTGGTATTCCACCGCGCCGTCGATGACCGGGTTGATGATCATCTTCGGTTGCTGGGGCCTGACCACCGGCCTGACGTTCTGGGCCTCGGTACTCAAGCGCGTGAAGATGATCGCTCATCACACTGAACAGGGCCGGTTCTTCGGCATCCTCGATGGCGGTCGCGGCTTGGTCGAAGCCTTGCTGGCGACCGTCGCACTGGGGCTGTTTGCCTTCGCCACTGAAACTCGTGGTGAGTCAGCCGCCGAAGGTTTCAAACACGTGGTCTACCTCTATGCCTTCACCTGTATCGCCATCGGCTGTGTGCTGGTGTTGATCAAGGACCCGAAGTCCATGGAAGACACGGCGTCGGTGGAGAAGGGCAAGTACAACCTGCTGAGCGACCTGACGACGTTGGTGAAAATTCCAGAACTGTGGCTGGTGACGGCCATCGTGTTTTGCGGTTATCACATCTTCTGGGCCACCTACAGCTTCTCCGATTACCTGCAAGGCGGCGGCATGACCGCGGTCATGGCCGGCACCATCACCACCATCAAATTGTGGATGCGCCCCATCGGCGGCATCGGCGGTGGCTGGCTGGGTGACAAGTTCTCGAACATTTCGGTGCTGATCGTGGCGCTGTTCCTCGCGACCCTGGCGATGGTCGGCCTGATCGTGTTCCCGGCGCTCAACAGCATGGGCCTGCTGATTGGCACAGTGATCTTCATCGGCCTGATGACCTATGCCATTCGCGGCTTGTACTGGGCGATCCTCGACACCTGCAACATTCCGCTGCGCATCACCGGCCTGGCTATCGGCATTGTCTCGGTGGTCGGTTACCTGCCGGACGCCTTTATTCCCTTGATCAATGGCTACCTCACTGAGCATTTCCCCGGTGCCCCTGGTTACAAGCTGTATTTCGGCTACATCGCTTTCGTCGGCCTGCTCGGGACCCTGGCGGCCCTGACCCTGCGCGCTCGAATCAACCGTAAAACTTTGAACAAGACAGGTGCCTGAGATGAAAATCGTCGCCCTTGAAACCCATATCGTTGCCGTACCGCCACCGCACATCGGCGGCATGTACTGGCTGTTCGTCAAGCTCAAGACCGATTGCGGCATCGAAGGCGTAGGTGAAATCTACGCTGCGACGTTCGGCCCCAAAGCCATGCTGCCGATCATCGAAGACGTGTTCGAACGCTACCTGCTCAACCACGACCCGCACCACATCGAACGCTTCTTCCGTCAGGCCTATTCGAGCGGTTTCACCCAGCGTCCGGACCTGACCATGATGGGCGTGGTCAGCGGCCTGGAGATGGCTTGCTGGGACATCATCGGCAAAGCGGCGAACAAGCCGGTCTACGAATTGCTCGGTGGCAAGGTCAACGAACGCCTGCGTTCCTACACCTATTTGTACCCGGTCAACAGCAAGGGCGAGTACGACTATGACGACCCGGACCTGGCCGCCGAGTGCGCCATCGAGAACATGAACAAAGGCTTCACCGCCGTGAAGTTCGACCCGGCCGGGCCTTACACCGCGTACTCCGGGCATCAGATTTCGCTGGAAGTGCTGGAACGCTGCGAAACCTTCTGCCGCAAGATCCGCGACGCGGTGGGCGACAAGTGCGATTTGCTGTTTGGGACGCACGGGCAAATGGTGCCGTCCTCGGCCATCCGCCTGGCCAAGCGTCTGGAAAAGTACGACCCGCTGTGGTTCGAAGAACCGGTGCCACCAGGCCAGGAAGAGGCCATGGCGCAAGTCGCAGCCAAAACCAGCATCCCGATTGCTACCGGCGAACGCCTGACCACCAAGTACGAATTCTTCAAGCTGCTGCAGGCTGGCGGTGCGTCAATTCTGCAGATGAACGTAGCGCGTTGCGGCGGACTGCTGGAAGCCAAGAAAATTGCGAGCATGGCCGAGGCTTATTACGCGCAGATCGCACCGCACCTCTACAACGGGCCGATCGGCGCGGCGGCGAGTTTCCAGCTGGCCACCTGCACGCCGAATTTCCTGATCCAGGAAAGCATCATGACCTGGGGCGGTTTTCATGCCGAAGTTCTGACCAAGCCGCTGCAATGGGAGGACGGTTACATCATCCCGTCCACCGAGCCGGGCCTGGGCGTGGAGTTGAACATGGACGTGGTGCGCAAGCATTCGCCGTACACCGGCGAGCGCCTGCACCTGCAAATGGCGCCGACCCCGGCTGACGTCAAAGACACATCGCCAGCCCGAGGCTGACGGGGGCAGGAGTAGCTACTGTGGGAGCCAGCCTGCTGGCGATAGCGGTGAATCAGTCGACATTGATGTTGAATGTCAAACCGTCATCGCCAGCAGGCTGGCTCCCACAGGGAATCGCCTCGTTCATTCGAATTTTGTACAACGACTTACGCGGTAACCGTGCATGACTTACGACTACATCATCGCTGGCGCTGGCGCCGCAGGCTGCATTCTTGCCAATCGGCTGTCGGCTTCGGGGCAATACTCGGTGCTGCTGCTGGAAGCGGGCGGCAAGGACAGTTCCCTGTGGTTCAAAATCCCGGTCGGCTTCGCCAAAATGTATTACAACCCGACCTTCAACTGGATGTACTACAGCCAGCCGCAAAAACAGCTGAACAACCGTGAAATTTACGCCCCTCGCGGAAAAGTGCAGGGCGGCTCGGGTTCGATCAACGCGATGATCTATGTCCGTGGCCAGGCCCATGACTTCGACGACTGGGCGGCCAACGGCAACGAGGGCTGGGGCTTCAAGGACGTGCTGCCGTACTTCCGCAAACTGGAAAACCATCCACTGGGCGACAGCGAGTATCACGGTGGTAGCGGTCCAATCAGCATCACCCCGATGAAGGGCCAGACCCATCCGATCTGTGATGTTTTCCTCAAGGGCTGCGACGAACTCGGCTATCCGCACAGCGACGATTTCAACGGGCCGAAATTCGAAGGCTCGGGGATCTACGACGTCAACACCCGCAACGGTCAACGCTGCTCCAGCAGTTTTGCCCATCTGCATCCGGCATTGAGCCGGCCAAACCTGACGGTCGAGCATTACGCGCTGGTGGATCGGGTGCTGTTCGACAACGGTCGTGCAACCGGCATTTCCATCACCCAGCACGGCGTGGTACGCACCTTTGCCGCGAGCAAGGAAGTGATCCTCTGTGCCGGTGCCGTGGACACGCCAAAGATTCTGCAATTGTCCGGTGTCGCCGATCAGGCGCTGCTGGCCAGGCACAGCATCCCGTTGGTCAAACACCTGCCGGCGGTGGGGCAAAACCTGCAAGACCACCTGTGCGCCAGTTATTACTACAAGGCCAACATCCCGACGCTCAATGACCAACTCAGCTCGCTGTTCGGCCAGTTCAAGCTGGGTCTCAAATACCTGTTCACCCGCAAGGGTGCACTGGCGATGAGCGTCAATCAGGCCGGCGGATTCTTCCGTGGCAACGAACAGCAAGCCAATCCGAACCTGCAGCTGTACTTCAACCCGTTGTCGTACCAGATTCCGAAAAACAACAAGGCCAGCCTCAAGCCCGAGCCGTACTCAGGCTTCCTGCTGTGCTTTAACCCGTGCCGGCCGACCAGCCGCGGGCACATCGAGATTGCTTCGAAAAACCCACGGGACGCCGCACTGATCGACCCGAATTACTTGAGCACACAAAAGGACATCGACGAGGTGATCCAGGGCAGCCGCCTGATGCGCAAAATCATGCAGGCGCCGGCGCTCAAAGGCATCACCGTCGAGGAAATACTGCCCGGCCCGTCCATCGAAAGCGACGAGCAGATGCTGCAGTATTTTCGTGAAAACAGTGGTTCGATTTATCACTTGTGCGGGTCCTGCGCGATGGGCGCGGACGAGCAGCAGTCAGTGGTCGACAAGCGTCTTAAGGTCCATGGTCTGAACGGTTTACGCATTGTTGATGCGTCGATTTTCCCCAACGTAACCTCCGGCAACACCCATGCGGCGGTGCTGATGGTGGCAGAGAAAGGCGCCGATCTTATTCTGCAGGACGCCTGATTTCGTCATCTTCCTGTATCAAAAATGAATTTCCGCCGAGTCCGCTGCTCATACCTGTAGGCAGCGGATTTGAGCCCGCGAAATCATTAGGCAATCAGGGAGAGGCAAAGTCATGTGTCCAATATCGATGGCGGGCGAGCAGCTTCCTGAAAAGTTGATTCTTGTGGTCGAGGACGACCCGTTGATCCTGGAGTTTCTCTGCGAAATTCTTCAGGAGGAAGGATTCAAGGTAGAACCGCACGTCAGCGCGGACGCCGCATCGGTGTACCTGGAGTTGCACGCGAACGAGGTGGACCTGTTGCTGACGGACATCACCATGCCCGGCAAACTCAACGGCGCGGATCTGGCCAACCAGTTCGGCGATCGTTGGCCGGAAAAGCCGATCATGATCATGTCCGGATATGAAACCCCGGAAACCTCAGGGGTGCGGCACGCAGTATCTTTTATCAAGAAACCCTGGGCGTTGGGGCAACTGCTGGATTGTGTCGAAGGGGCCTTCAAGCCGCGACGGCCTGTGTAGGTCGTGTACATTGACGGACCTGCCTGACACACGAAGGAAGTTCATCCTTGTCTGCCCATGACTCCGTTTTCAATACGCCGTATCGCGCGTTTCTGTTCGACATGGACGGCACCGTCCTCAACTCCATCGCCGCCGCCGAGCGGATCTGGACCACCTGGGCCCTGCGCCACGGGGTGGATGTCGAATCCTTCCTGCCGACCATTCACGGCGCCCGCGCCATCGACACCATCAACCGTCTGGCCTTGCCCGGAGTGGATGCCGAGGCACAGGCAGCGTGGATTACCGAGGCTGAGATCGAGGACGTGGAGGGGATTGTCGAGGTGTCCGGCGCGGCGAATTTCCTCAGGTCCTTGCCGGTCAATCAATGGGCGATCGTTACCTCCGCACCGAGGGCGCTGGCGTTGCGCCGAATGGCGGCGGCGGGAATTCCCGAGCCGGGTGTCATGGTCACTGCCGAAGATGTCAGTGCCGGAAAACCTGATCCTGCGGGTTATCGGCTGGCGGCTCGACGGTTAGGTGTTGAGGTGACCGATTGCCTGATCTTTGAAGATGCCACAGTGGGGATTCTTGCGGCGGAGGCGGCTGGGGCGGACCTTGTGATAATTACCTCGACGCATGACCATCCGATTCAGACGGTGCATGCCACGCTGGCCAGTTACGAGCTGGTTTCAGTGCAACTGGCTCCCGAAAACCTTATCCGCCTGACGAAAATCTAAAAATGTGGGAGCGAGCCGGCTCCGGGCGGCGTTCCGACGATAGCGGTTTCTCAGTCACATCTATGCTGAATGTGCCATCGCTATCGTCGGAACGCCGCCCGGAGCCGGCTCGCTCCCACACTGGATTTGTGAACTGACTAATAAACTCCGGGAATCAACCGCCAGCTACGGGCGCAGTACGCCTCATATTCCCCCCCGAACTGCGCCCTTAACAGCGCCTCTTCCGAGTGAATCCGTGCGATCAGCGGAATCACCGTCAGCGCCGCCAGCAACAGCCCAACCCCAGAGCGAAACGCCAGCGCCCAGCCCACAGCAATGACCAACATCCCCAGGTAACTGGGGTTGCGCAAGCTGCGATAGATCCCGTCGGTGACCAGACTGTGTCCCGGTTGAATCGCCACCAACCCGCTAAAACGATTGCCCAGCACAAACACCGGCCACATCCGCAACGCGCCGCCGACGATGAACAGCAACGCCCCCAGCCAGCGCACCCCCTCGCCACCAAAAGTCCAGAAGTCGATGCGGTCGGTGTACGCCGGCAGGTATCCGCTCAACAGTCCGATGACGCCAAACGCTGGCAGCACCCAGCGATTGCCCCGGTCTTCACGTACCCCGGAGCTCAGATTGACCTCGGTGAACAGCGAGGCAACGGCCATCACCAACGTTGCGATGACAACGACCACCAGCGGCGCATGCGCGAAAAACTTCGCAAACCCACCCAGCCCCCACACCGCGAGACCGAGGTAGGCGAGGGTGGAGACGATGGCGAAAAACGCCAGTCTGACCGAGATTTTCATGCGCACCCATTCCCGCTTTTAACCGATGTTTTAAGTGTAGATGGTCATGTTGAATCGCCGGTTTGGGCTAGCCTCACTGAACGGTTCAGTCGGGCGAAAGGAGGAGCGCATGAACCATTCAAATCGGGGCAGCGAAGAGGTCTTTGGCGGCGTTCGTCGCTTGATGGTGAGTGTGATGTTTCTGGCCCTCTTCGGAGGCGGCGTCGTCGCCTGCTCGACACCCTCGCTCGAACCCTATTCACCGCTGGTTCTACCTCCGTCAGGGCCAACATCCAGCCCTTTGACCGCGCGATTCATGGGCGTGTCGACCCTGATGCTCAGTGATGGCAACACATCGATCATGACCGATGGCTTCTTTTCCCGTCCGGAATTCTTGAGGGTGGCGCTGGGCTGGATCGGACCGGACTGCGAGCGCATCGATACGGGGTTGCGCACTATCGGCTATCCAACGTTGGCCGCGTTGATGGTGGCGCACGCGCATTACGATCATGCACTGGACTCCGCCGTGGTCGCGTTGCGCACGGGGGCGGTGCTGGTAGGGTCCGCCTCGGTCGCCAATATCGGATCAGGCGCAGGACTTCCACCCGAGCGAATCGAGACTGTCGAAAACAAGCGATCTTTCGAGTTCGGCAAGTTCAGCGAATTCAAGGTGCAAGCCTTCTGGTCGCCGCACTCTCCTGATGCAAGATACCCAGGGACCATCGACGTGCCGCTAAAAGCACCCGCCAGAGCTAGTGAGTACAAGGAAGGTGGCAATTACTCTTACTTGGTCGAGCAGTCCGATGGACTACGGATTCTCATCCACCCCAGCGCCAACTTCACAAAAGACATGTTCAAGAACGTGAAGGCAGACGTTGTATTTCTGGGCATCGGTTTCCTCGGCAAACAAGACCTCCAGTTTGCGCGGGATTACTGGCACGAAGTGGTGCAAGCCACCGGCGCACGGCTGGTGATTCCGATCCATTGGGATAATTTTTTCGAGCCCCTCGACAAGGGGTTGCACCCCATGCCCGAGTGGATGGACAAGTTCGATATTGCGATGCAACGTTTGATGCCTATGGCCCTGGCCGATGGCGTGGCCCTGCGGTTGATGCCTTTGTATGAAGCGGTTGATCTGAAGGCAGCGCTTCCCGCGCGATAACGCTCACGCAGTCATCTGTGACCTGGCATTACGCCGAATCACCTGCGGCGGCTGGCCAAACGCCCGAAGGAAGGCTTCGCGCATGCGGCGGCGGTCGGTGAAGCCGGCTTCGGCGGCAATCTGATCGAGGGTCAGGCGCCCGCGTTCGAGCATCTGACGCGCCGCCTCCAGGCGCAGGTTTTCGATGGCCTTGGCCGGGGACTGCCCGGTCTCGGCGCGAAAGGTACGGCTGAATTGCCGTGGACTGAGGCGCGCCACTTCCGCCAGTTGTTCCACCGATAACGCAGATGTCAGGTGTTCCCGGGCGTAGCCGAGGACGGTCTGAATGCGGTCGGATTTGGGCTCCAGTTCCAGCAATGCCGAATGCTGCGACTGGCCACCCGCACGGCGTTGGTACATCACCAGTTTCTGCGCGACGGCGCGGGCCAGTTCGGCGCCATGGTCCTTTTCGACCATGGCCAGCGCCAGGTCGATGCCAGCGGTCATACCGGCGGAGGTCCAGATGGAACCGTCGACCACGTAGATCCGGTCGTCCTCCACTTTTATCGAGGGAAACCGCGCTTGCAGTTCTCGCGCATACGCCCAATGCGTGGTGGCCCGCCGTCCGTCGAGAAGACCGGCCTGGGCCAGCACGAACGCGCCCGAACAAATCGACGCCGTGCGTCTCGCGGTTTTCACGCTGTCGCGCAGGTACGCCAGCACACCCTCGGGCGCCTGCTCGAGGATCGAATCGCCGCCGACCACGATCACCGTGTCGAACACCCGCTCATCGAACGCCTGGGTGCCGACGCTCAAACCGCCGGAAGCCCGTAGGTTGCAGCCATCCTCAGAGATCACGCTGACGTCATAAAGTGCTTCACCGGCACTGAAGTTGGCGTACTCGAACACCGGCATGGCCGCCAGCGCCATGGACTGGAAACCCTCGAAAACCACGAATGCCACGGAAGTCATGATCAAGTCCTCAAAAAGCTATGTCCTGAAAACGTACTTTAAACGTCATTTGAGACGAGCGTGAGTCAATTTATAACGGTTCACACCCGGCGACCTTATCGCCTCACTGTGAAGGAAATTGAACATGGCTCTCTCATCCAAAGGCACCGCACTGATCACTGGCGCTTCTTCGGGCATCGGCGCGGTCTATGCCGACCGTCTCGCCCGGCAGGGTTACGACCTGATTCTGGTCGCCCGCAGCCAAGGTAAGCTCAACGCGCTGGCCAACCACCTGAGCAACGAAACCGGCCGCGCCGTGGAAGTGGTCGCCGCCGACCTCAAAGACAAGACCGGCCTGCTGCGGGTTGAAAACATTCTGCGCAACGACGCCAGCATCACCTTGCTGGTCAACAACGCCGGCGTTGGCGGTGTCATGCCGTTGCTCGGCAGCCCGGTGGATGACATGGAAGACATGATCACACTTAACATCACCGCGCTGATGCGTCTGTCCTACGCCGTGGTGCCTGGCTTCGTCGCACGGGGCGCCGGCACCGTGATCAACATTTCTTCCATCGTGGCAATCGCTCCGGAAATCCTCAACGGCGTTTACGGCGGGACCAAGGCATTCGTTCTGGGCCTGAGCCAATCGATGCACCATGAGTTGGCCGACAAAGGCATTCGCGTTCAGGCGGTGTTGCCCGGCGCCACCGCCACCGACTTCTGGAGCGAGGCCGGCAACCCGGTTGAGAACCTGCCGCAAGAGATCGTGATGTCCGCCGAGGAGATGGTCGACGCCGCGCTGGCAGGGCTGGCGAAAGGAGAAGTGGTGACGATCCCGGGCCTGCACGAGGGCGACAAATGGGACACCTACGAAGCCCAACGTCAAGTGCTGTCCGGTTCGTTCGGCCACTCATCGGCAGCGCCGCGTTATCAGTAAGACGGTGAACGTGGGGCAGGGTGAACTAAGCTTGGATAAGGATCGTTCATCACCGGCGCGTCGACACCTCGACACGCCGGTGCTGCCAAAGGGAGCTCGCGATGCTACACATCAGGACACCTTTGATTCTGCACCCAGGCTTGTCAACGCCGACCCGGCGCATCTGGCTCAAACTGGAAAACCTGCAACCCAGCGGCTCGTTCAAGCTACGGGGCATGGGCCTTTTGTGCAGTCAGGCAAAGGCGCAGGGCAAGCGCAAAGTCGTCTGTCCTTCCGGCGGTAACGCCGGTTTTGCCACCGCCGTGGCCGCCGCTGCCCTCGGGCTGAAAGCCTGCATAGTGGTGCCGCACACCACCCCGGAAACCACCCGTGCCAGGATCAGGAAAACCGGTGCCGAGGTGATCGTTCACGGCAAGGTCTGGGACGAGGCCAATCAACGGGCGAAAGAACTTTCACAGGATGCGGACACCGAATACGTGCCTGCTTTCGATCATCCCGTGTTGTGGGAAGGGCACAGCACCCTGATTGATGAAGTCCTCGAGGATTGTCCTCAAGTCGATGCGCTGGTGACGTCGGTGGGCGGCGGTGGTTTGTTGGCGGGCATCCTGACTGGATTGATGCGGCACCATCGCATGGACTGCCGGATCGTCACGTGCGAAACCCGGGGCGCGGCATCTTTCGCTGCCGCCATCGAGGCCGGGCATCCCGTCAGACTTCCACGCATCGACACCGTCGCGACATCGCTGGGCGCTGCAAGAGTCGCCGCGTGGCCGGTGCAGCACATCCTCGAATTTCCTCACGAATGTGTGGTGCTCAGTGATGACGAGGCGATCATGGGCGTGGTGCGTTACGCCAACGATCTGCGCCAACTGGTCGAGCCGGCGTGCGGTGTTTCATTGGCGGTGGCGTACCTGGATCATCCGGCGATTGCCGAAGCCCATGACGTGGTGATTGTGGTGTGTGGCGGGGTCAGCATCAGCGCGCAGTTGGTGGCCGGATGGGCGCGCTTATCCGCAGGGTGAAGCAAGGCAGGGCTGCAAATCATCCGGTTATCGCGAGCCCCATCTCAACCTTCATTGGCCAGCAACGGTTTCATGGATCAGAATCGCTCTGGCCAGCTCTTCGTCGCTTGCTTTGAGTCCGGGATTTGCCTGGCGAATCCGGTTCAACACCGACTCCAGGTACACACCGCGAATCGTACCGCCACTGGCCACGAAGCTGGAGGCGTCATCACGGGCCGGAATCGCCAGTTTGTTGTCCTTGAACGTCGAGTACAGCGATGCGGAAACCCCGGCAGAGGTGGCGACATCGCCCGCATCCACTTTGGCCATCGCGGAGCCGAAGGGTAAACACAGCAAAAGGGAAGACATGATAATCAGACGGCGCATGACGGTGTCCTCTGAAAGCGTGAAGCAAAAAGGAAGTACCTCATCATTTAGGATGCGCGGCGATCGTCAGGAGTTCCCTGTTGATGCGTTCTCCGCGCCCGATAGTGCTTAAAACCGCAGCGTTGCCCCAGTGGTCAACCACTGATCACGTTCCCCCGTCAGGTTGCGCCCCACCACCAGATCGACGTCGATGCGCTCACCGATATGCAGCCTCGGTCCGGCTTGCCAGGCCTGTTCGCCGCCTTGTTGACCGTAGCGTTCAGCGATCAGTGTCAGGGAGCGGGCCAGGTCGTATTCGACGCCGGTGCCCCAGGTCCATCGATAATTTTGCTCGCCATCGTCATAGGCGTGGGTCCAGCCGGCATTGAGGTTCAGGCGCAGGGTTTCGAGCGGTTGGTAGGTGAATGGCAGATTCAGGTCGGCGCCATCGAAGGCGTGGGCCCGATTGAAGGCAAAGTGCGCCGAACCTGCGAGCGCCAATGCCAGGCCGAGGTCTTCCCGGGAGAATATTTGCGCCTTGAATTGCGGGCTCAACTGGGTTTCCGAATCCCCATCATCGCGGCTGTGCTGCACGGCCGCGCCGAGTTGCACGTTGGGCAAGCCCTTCAATGTGCAGTCCTGTGACAGCACGCTGGTGCTGGATGAGTTGTGCCGACCGTTTTGGTACCAGGCGTCGATGTTGCATTCACCGGGCGCGTTGATCCCGGCGTCATCCACCGCATAGGCACCTCCGGCAGCGTTGGCGCTGGAGATGATGCTGAGCAACGCAATCAGGCTAAGGGTGAGGCTGACGAACAACAGATTTCGCCGCAGGGTCCGGCCCTGAGAGGGCGGCAGGTTGCGTACGAAGGACGCTAACAGACGAGTTGGTTTTGGCATGAAAGTGACCTCAAAATTTTTTGATAGCGAGCAGCGGTTGAGCCCTGATGCGGTCCTGTAGCAGCTGCCGAGCCTGCGAGGCTGCGTTCGGCTGCGAAGCAGTCGTAAAACCAGCGATTGCGATACGTCAGGCAGACCGCGTCAGCCGGACTCACGACTGCTGCGCAGCCGAACGCAGCCTCGCAGGCTCGACAGCTGCTACAGGATCGCGTTGTGGCGGGGATTGGTATCTGGCTCAGCCCCGATCCTCTACCGATAAGGTTTGCAAACCGGCCGTTCGGGCCTGGGCGACCAGTTCTTCGGTGTCTTCACCGCCGGGAAGGGCGATCACCACGTCTGGTCGGCTGTCGAGCAACATGAAGTGGTTACGCAGGCGTTCAGCCGATTTCCCGTGACGCTGCCAGTTCGGCGGGTAGCGCACGATGTCGGCGCCTTTTTCACGGGCCCACTCTTCGATGTCGCCGCCCAGGTACTGATTGCCGCCATGGATCAGCACGCGCACCGGGTGCATTCGGTGGAAGGCATCGAGGACCCGCCGGCACAGACGGCTGTCAGCGTAATGGCGACCCGCGCAGATCAAGAGGCGCATGACGGGTTTTCCTTGGTCAGGTCGGTGCTCTCGACCGGTTGTTCACCGGCACGCTCCAGCAGCGGATACCCCAGGGCGGCGATGTGGTGATGCACGCGGCGATAATCACGCAGGACCCGCTGGAAGATGTCGCCGGATTCCGCCCAGGTGTTTTTGTCCTCCTGCAACTTGCGAAAGTGCTCGCGGCTGGCGTGTGCTTCGAGCCTTCTGACGGTCTCCTTGCGATGGATCAAATGGTGCGCGGTGGGAATGTCCTCGCGCAGGAACACGGTGATCGCCAGGTTCAGGCTTTCCAGCAGCGCATCGTGCAGCGGCGCGATGTTGCCCAGCTCGAACGCCGAGAACTGTTCGCCACGGCGCAAGCGACGCATGGCCAACTGCGACAGGCTGCTGGAAAGGATGTCCGCGGCATGTTCCAGGTTGATCACGAACATCAGGATTTCCTGGGAGCGATCGGCATCGCTGTCACTGATGCCTTCCTTGCCGATATCCGCCAGATAAGCCCGAATGGCGGCGCCCAGGAGGTCCAGTGATTGATCGATGCGCCGCACTTCATCGGCACAGGCGGGCGCCGAGGTGTGGAACAGCTGCACCAGTCGGCCGAGCATCGCCGAGAGCATGTCGGCCATGCGCAACGCTTCGCGGGCAGCGTTGGACAGGCCGATGTTGGCCACTTCCAGACCCGCCTCGTCCAAGTAGTGCGGCATGCCTGGGTCGACATCCCGCTCAGGTGCCGGCAGCAGACGAGTGAGCCATTTGGCGAGCACATCGGTCAGGCCGATGAACACCAGCGCCAGCAGCAGATTGAAACCGCTGTGCAAGGACACCACCAACACCGAGGGTTCCAGCTTCAACTCGGCAAGCAGCCCGGCGAATGGCAACACCACCAGGGCACCGACCGTACGAACCAGCAGATTGCCCAGCGGCAGACGTCGGCCGACACTCGAACCGGCATTGATGACCGAGGGCAGCGCACCGCCAATGTTCACGCCCAGTACCAGCGCGACGAGGGTGGTGGGCGACAGCATGCCGGTAGCGGACAGCGAGACGATCAGCAACACCACGGCCACGCTGGAATGGCACAGCCACGTGAGAATCAGCGCCACCAGCAGCGCAATCAACAGATCACCGTCCAGGCTCTGTATGATCAACTGGAAGACCGGCGTGCCTTCGACGTCCGCCAGTGTCGAACCGAGCATGCGCAGGGCCAGGAGCATCAGCCCCAGACCGATCAGCGCACAACCGACGCTTTCGTAGCGCGAGTCATCGCGCAGACGGAACACCATCAGACCCGCCAGCAACACGATGGGCGTGAGGATTGAAACGTCGACGCTGAGCAGTTGCACCACCAGGGTCGAACCGATATTGGCACCGAGCATCACCGCCAGCGCCGGCGCCAGACCCAGGGTGCCGGCGGCCGTGAACGACGTCGCCATCAGGCTGACGGCGGTGCTGCTTTGCAGGATGCCGGTGATACCGATACCCGAGAGCAAGGCCATCCAGCGGTTGTTCAAATTGTGGCCCAGCCACTGGCGCAGTGGCGTGCCGAAGCCGCGCAACAACGCCGAAGAAATCATGTGAGTGCCCCACAGCAAGAGTGCGATGGAGCCTGCGAGGTTGATCAGTAGAGTAGTTCCCGACATCAGGACTCTCCCTTTTTCCGTGTTGCATTAATTTATGGCCCGACCACAAAAACTGTGGGAGCGGGCTTGCCCGCGATGGCGGTGTATCAGTCGACATCTCTTTTGAATGTCAGTCAGCTATCGCGAGCAAGCTCGCTCCCACAGGTTTATGTGGTGTTCAAGATATTTGGGTTTGTCCCCGTGCTTCAGGGGCTCAGGCCCTCAGAACCACTGCTTGAAGCGGCGGATGTAGATCGTCTTCATGACCTGCGCGAACACGCAGTAGCTGAGCAAGGTGCCCACCAGCCAAGGGAAGTACGCCCACGGCAGCGGTTGCAGGCCGACCAGCGTGCCCAGTGGCGAGAACGGAATGTAGATCCCCAACGCCATCACCAACCCAGTCATCAAAATCACTGGCAACGCCGCCGTGCTCTGGAAGAACGGGATCTTCTGGGTGCGCAACATATGCACCACCAACGTCTGCGACAGCAGCCCTTCGATGAACCAGCCGGACTGGAACAGGCTCTGCATTTCCACGCTGTTGGCGGCGAACACGTACCACATCAGGGCAAAAGTGGTGATGTCGAAGACGGACGAGGTCGGCCCGATCCACAACATGAAACGCCCGATGTTTTTCGCATCCCACTTGCGTGGTTTGCGCAGGAACTCCTTGTCCATCTTGTCCCACGGCAGCGACAGCTGAGAGATGTCGTACATGAGGTTTTGCAGCAGCAGGTGAATCGACAGCATCGGCAGGAACGGAATGAAGGCACTGGCCACCAGCACCGAGAACACGTTGCCGAAGTTGGAGCTGGCGGTCATGTTCAGGTACTTCATGATATTGCCGAAGGTTTCGCGGCCCTTGAGCACGCCTTCCTCCAGCACCATCAGGCTCTTTTCCAGCAGAATGATGTCGGCCGATTCCTTGGCAATGTCGGTGCCGCTGTCCACGGAAATGCCGACATCGGCATCGCGCAGGGCAGGGGCGTCGTTGATGCCATCGCCAAGGAAACCCACGGTGTGCCCGTTGGCCTGGAGAGCCTTGAGCACCCGGGATTTTTGCAGCGGCGTCAGCTTGGCGAACACCGTGCGTTCTTCAACCCGCAGCTTGAGCGTGGTGTCGTCCATGTTCTCGATGTCTTGCCCGAGCAGCGGCGTGCCGGGCTCCAGCCCGACTTCGCGGCAGATCTTGCAGGTCACCACGGCGTTGTCGCCGGTCAGCACCTTGACGGTCACGCCCATGTCGCGCAGCGCGGCAATCGCCGGGCCCGCGGTTTCCTTCGGTGGATCGAGAAAGGTCAGGAAGCCACGGATCACCAGTTCGCGTTCATCCGCGGTGTTGTACTGGTTTTTGCTTTGCGCTTTCGGAATGTCGCGGGTGGCGACCAGCAGTACCCGGAAACCGTCCTCGTTGTACTCGTTGGCCAGGGCCAGCAGGTCTTTGCGGCGCTGCTCATCGAGTGCCACGACCGTGCCGTTTTCATGAATGTGGCTGGCGATGGTCAGCATTTCCTCGACCGCGCCTTTGCACACCATCAAGTGATCGTCGCGGCTGTCCTTGACGATGATCGACAGGCGCCGACGGACGAAGTCGAACGGCAACTCATCGACTTTGCTGTAGGCAAAGGGCACGCGAAATTTTGGATTGCTATTGGCGAACTGCACCACGGCCTGGTCCATCAGGTTTTTCAGACCGCTCTGGTGATGGCTGTTGAGCCACGCCAGTTCGAGGATCGTGTCGTCGCGCCGGCCGTTGCTGTCGACGTGGTGCTCAAGAATGATCTTGTCCTGGGTCAGGGTGCCGGTCTTGTCGGTGCACAGCACGTCCATCGAACCGAAGTTCTGGATTGCATTGAGGCGCTTGACCACCACTTTGCGCTTGGCCATGGCCATCGCGCCCTTGGCCAGGTTGGCGCTGACAATCATCGGCAGCATTTCCGGGGTCAGGCCGACCGCCACCGCCAGGGCAAACAGGAACGCGTCGCTCCAGTCGCCTTTGGAGAAACCGTTGAGCAGGAACACGATCGGCACCATGACCAGCATGAAGCGGATCAGCAACCAGCTGACGCTGTTCACCCCACGGTCAAATGCCGTTTGCACCCGCGAGCCGACAATGGCTTTGGCCAGCGAACCGAAATAGGTGCGCGGGCCGGTCGCGACCACCACCGCTTTGGCGGTGCCGCTGACCACGTTGGTGCCCATAAAGCAGATGTTTGGCAGGTCCAGCAGGTTGGATTGATCGGCTGCGTTGCAGGTCGCCGACTTCTGCGCAACGTCGCCCAGGGTGTCGTACTTCTCGACGGGCAAGGCTTCGCCGGTCAACACCGCTTGGCTGATGAACAGGTCGCGGGATTCGATCAGGCGGATGTCCGCCGGGATCATGTCGCCGGCGCTGAGCTGCACGATGTCGCCGGCCACCAGTTCGCGCATCGGCACTTCGCGCAGCACCGGGCTGTTGCCGTTTTGTCCGCGCCGCAACACGGTCGCCGTGGTGCGCACCATGGCTTTGAGGGCTTCGGCGGATTTGGCCGAGCGGTATTCCTGCCAGAACCGCAGCAGGCTGCTCAGGGTGACCATGGTCATGATAATGATGACCTTGGTCAGGTCCGCATCGTCGCCTTCGCCCTGGCTGATCGGCAGCCAGTAGTCGGTGAAGAAACTGATGCCGGCCAGGGTCAGCAGGACATAGATGAAGGGATTGTTCAGGGCTTTGAGCAGTTGGACGATGGCGTGAGGCGGCTTGTCGTGGGCGACTTCGTTGAAGCCTGCACGCGCCAGCCGGCCTTCGGCCTCGAGTTCGGTCAAACCGTCAGGGGTGGCGTTGAGATTGGCGAGGGTCACGGCCAGGCCGTTTTGCGCTTCCCGGGCGGCGCGCATCGACAGTTTGGCGTTGTCGCTGCTGGCGCCTTTGGCGCGAGTATCCGGAGTTTTTACAGTCGTCATTGTGTGTGCTCCTGCCGCCGACTTGCGGCACGACACACAGCCCACTCATCTATTCATAGGCGAGCGAATGTATGTCGAGTCGCAAACAGGCGATCAATTTCGAAAGTGTTGTTTTCTTGTGTTTTAACGTTCGCTGCGTATCAACGAAAAGTTGATGCGCAGCGAACCGTCTACTGGCTTCGTCCATAACTAACTCCAACAACTTTATGTTTTAACAGGCAACAGGAAGTTGCCGAATTCCGTATTAAGGAAGACGTCGATGGAAGGACTTTGAAGTGCCTTCAGATCAGCTGAAAGTGCAGGCCCCGAGGGTCAGGCCGAACATTCGCGCGATGCGCCGACTCGGTGGTTCCTGGCTGTCGTCGAAGCTCCAGCGTTGCTGAAGCCGGCCCGTCATCGGGCAGACGCGCCAGTTGGCACGAGGGTGTGCCTTGGCAGGGGAAGAAGGGGTGGAAAACGGGGCGCTGACCCGAGTCGTCAATAGACGCTCACGGCACAGCTTGACCCGCATGGTCGATGCAAAGGCGCGTACGCCCGGCATTACGGTGGTTTTGAAGTTCATAACATGCCTCTGGACCGGACGGACGCCGGTGAGGCAAGTTACGGTGGAGCATCAAGCTCTAGCGCAGCTCACCCGACCGAAAAGTCGAGTCCCGTCATTTACTGGGTTATGTGCCAGGTTCCGCGAATTCGCAGTGTCCCGACAGCGACTAGATACTGTGTCCATTGGATTCTTTTGTGAGTTGAAAAAAGGCCTTCTTCGAAGGCCCGGGCAATTTACTCAGGGAGGTGGGTGAAGTCAACCTTCAATGTCCGCTAAATACCGAATTGAATGGAAAAACTTCAAATCTTCATATTGAAGTTGAAACGGGTTCAGCTAAATGACAGTTAGTTGCATGCTCCGTGATTAACGGGAGAATCGATTGCGATAATCCCTTGGCGAGATGCCAAGGTTGCGCTGAAAGGTAAAGCGCATGCGCTCTTCATCACCAAACCCGCATTGCCGGGCAATTTGATCAATGTTGCGCTCGGATTCTTCCAGCAGGCGTCGGGCGGCTTCCAGTCGCAGCACTTCCACCGATTTGGCCGGGGTGCGGCCAGTCTTGAGTTTGTAGACCCGGGCAAAATTTCGCGGGCTCATTTGCATCTTTTCTGCCAGCGCTTCGACGGTGAGCTTTTCGCTGCTCAGGTTTTGCGCGATCCACAGGTGCAAATCGTCGAAGGCGGCACCGTCCTCGGTCTGCGATTGCAGCAATTGGCTGTACTGGGCCTGGCCGCCGGGACGCTTGAGAAACACCACCAGTTCCCGAGCTACCTCCAGCGCCACTTCACGGCCGCAGTCGGCTTCCACCATCGCCAGCGCCAAGTCGATTCCGGCGCTGACACCCGCCGATGTCCACACCGAACCTTGCTGGATGAAGATCGCATCGCTATCGACTTCAATCGACGGGAATCCCCGCTTGAGCATGTCGCACATGGCCCAGTGAGTCGCTGCGCGACGGCCGTCGAGCAAACCGGCTTGCGCCAGCAGGAAGGCGCCGCTGCACACCGAGGCGGTACGCTTGACGTTGACCGCTGCCGATTTCAGCCAGGCGACCAACGCCTGGGAACTGCTCATTGCATGACGAATATCCGGCGCGCCGGGGACGATCAGGGTATCGATCGAATGCTCGTCGAAGTCGCTCAATCGCAACGTGTCTACCGACAGACCTTCCGCGGTCTGAATCAACCCGCCAGTGAGGCTGGCGGTGTGCCGGATGTAACCCGGCAAACTGCGCTCGGCCATGGCTTTGGAAGCCGCCCAGAACACGGTTTGCGCCCCGGTCAGATCCAGCAGGCCCATCTCCGGGAACGCGACGAACACGATAGAGCGCGGCTGATCGGGCTGAGGTGTTCGGGTTATGTCGTTCATGGGCTTCTGTGTCAGCGACGCCGGTTCAAGCGGCTGGATTTCCGGGGTTTATGTCATTGCTGCCGGCAGAGTTCAACCTTCAAGCGACGAAGTGGCCGCCAGTCCCATGAATACCAGTCGGCTTACCACATTCCCTGTAGGAGTGAGCTTGCTCGCGATAGCGGTCTGTCAGCCACGTCGGTGCTGAATGACCCACCGCTATCGCGAGCAGGCTCACTCCCACAGGGGTTCAGCGGTGGTCACATAAACCAGGAGTGCCGCCCATCGAGTGTGGGAGCTAGCCTGCTGGCGATAGCGGTCTGCCTGCCAGCTCATCTGTTGAATGTGCCGCCGTCATCGCGAGCAGGCTCACTCCCACAGGGGTTCAGCGATGGTCAAAAAAACCTGGAGTGACGCCCATCCAGTGTGGGAGCTAGCCTGCTGGCGATAGGTCTATCTCTGACAGCGCAACTCTTGAATGTGCCGCCGTCATTGCAGGCAGGCTCACTCCTACAAGTGTCACTCGTGACAATCCAGAACAATTGTATTGCCCATCCTTGTCTGTTTCGCCACAGACGGGCTGCGTACCTTGGGTCCACTGCAACCTCACAAGGACTCGCTCATGCTCAATCGATTGGTACTGCCGTTTGCCCTGTTGTTCACCCTCAATGCCGCCCACGCGGCGGATGCCGAAAAATGGTACCCCTCGAAATACGGCGCCAACGATGAAATCGGTGCGCTGAACCTGCTCAACGCCGAGTCGGTGATCAACGCCTCGAAACTGATCAAGACCGGCAAAACCTACCCGCTGGCCGTGCCCATCGACAAAACCCTGCCGGCCTTCCGTCATCGCAGCTTTCACTTGACCAACATCCAGCCAGGCGAGGCGGGCGGCACCACCATGGGGCCGAACAAATTCACCTTCAACGATGAGCTGGTGGTCGGCTGGACCGGCGTCGGCACCCAGCTCAACGGGATCGGACACATCGGCATCGACAACGTCTACTACAACGGTAACCGTGCCGCCGACTTCGTGACCGTGGAAGGGGTGAAGAAGCTCGGCATCGAAAAAGTCCCGCCCATCGTCACCCGTGGCGTGGTGCTGGACATGACCGCCGTCTACGGCAGCGCCATCGTGCCGGAAAAAACCGAGTTCAGCGTCGCCGACATTCAGAAGGCACTGGACCTGCAAGGCATCAGCATTCAGAAGGGCGACGTGGTGCTGTTCAACACCGGCTGGCTGGAACTGCTGGGCAAGGACAACGAAAAATTCCTCGCCGTGGAACCGGGCATCGGCATGGCTGCGGCCAAATGGCTGGTGGACAAGCAGATCGTCGCGTTCGGCGGCGACACCTGGGCTTCGGAAATCTACCCGGCCAAAGACGGCCAGGAATTCCCGGTCAACCAATTCATGCTGGCCAAGAACGGCATCTACAACCTCGAGTTGATCGACAGCCGCGCGCTGGTCAAAGACAAGGCGTGGGAGTTCATGTTTGTCCTCGGACAGCCGCTGTACAAGGGCTCGACCCAGGTCAACATCAACCCGGTCGCGATACGCTGACACCCACCGTCCGAAGTCGTAACGCACCCGTAGCAGCTGGCGAAGCCTGCGTTCGGCTGCGCAGCAGACGTAAATCCTGCGCACGCGGTTTTTCTGAAACACTGCATTGCCTGATTTCACGACTGCTGCGCAGCCGAACGCAGCCTCGCGCTGCTCGGCAGCTGCTACACCGAACGCATCGTGGCGAAGTGCCGGTTATCAGCCTTTGCAATGCCGCCCGCTGTGAGGGCTATGCTTGCCAGTGCGCCCATCGTAATGGGAGAACTGTGATGATCAACGTACGCACTGCCCGCATGCTTGCCGATTACAAGCAATGGGCCGATCAGCGCCTCTTTGACAGCCTGGCCGCATTGCCGCCGGGGGAGGTCAACAAAGAGCGGGTGTCGGTGTTCAGAAACATGATCGGCACCCTGAACCACATCTACGTCGTGGACTGCATCTGGCAGGCTCACCTCGAAGGCAGAGGGCACGGCTTCAAAACCTCACACGACCTGCTGCATCCCGACCTGGCCGACTTGCGCATGGCGCAAAAGGAGATCGATCACTGGTATTGCCGGTGGAGCGCCCGGCAGAGCGAGACGTCGCTGGATAAACCCGTCGAGTTCACGTTTGTCTCGGGCGAGAGCGGCACCATGAGCGCCGGCGCGATGCTGCTGCACGTGGTCAATCACGCCAGTTATCACCGTGGCTGGGTGATCCAGATGTACTTCGATATTCCGGCCATGCCACCGATGACCGACATGCCGATCTTCTTGCGCGAGACCGATCCGGATTTCAACTCGCTCAGAGCACCGGCAGTTCGGCCGACATGTGTTGGGCAATTCGCGAGCGCAACCAACGTTCTGCCGGATCGTTATCGTTGACCCCGTTCCAGACCATGGACAGTTCGGACAGCACGATGTCAAACGGCGGGTCGTCGGCACGCAACTGGCTGCTGCCTTCGATCAGCGCACACGCCGCGTAGTCCGGCACCGTGGCGAGCATATCGGTGCCGGCCAGCAAGGCGCGCAGCCCGGAGAACTGCGGCACCGCCAACACCACCCGCCGTGAGCGGCCGATGCGCGCCAGATCGTTGTCGATGGCCCCAGTCAAATCCCCGGAAAACGACACCAGCGCGTGAGGGCGAGCGCAGTATTCATCCAGGGTCAGGGGGCCGGGACGGTCATCGCCACGCAATATCTTCACGCTCAAATCCCGCAGTTTCTTGCGCTTGGCATTGGCCGGCAGCTCGGTGGTGTAGCTGATCCCGACGGAAATCTCCCCGGAGCCGAGCATCGACGACATCAGCAAGTAATTCACCCGACGCACCACCACCACGACGTTCTGCGCCTCCTCGCGAATCTGCTTGAGCAGCGGCGGAAACAAGCCGAACTCGGCATCGTCGGACAGGCCGATACGGAACACATCGCGGCTGGTGGCCGGGTCGAAATCCTTGGCCCGGCTGACCGCGCCGGAAATGGTATCCATCGCCGGCTGCAATTCCTTGAGAATCGCCAAGGCCCGCTGGGTCGGCTCCAACACCCGACCGTTGCGCACCAGCAACGGGTCGTCAAACAGATCGCGCAACTTGGCCAACGAAGCACTGACGGCAGGCTGACCGAGGAACAGCTTCTCCCCGGCCCGGGTCAGGTTCTTCTCGAACATCAACGTTTCGAAAATCACCAGCAGATTCATGTCCACGCGGCGCAGGTCGTTGCGGTTCATGTTGAGGGGGCTCGCAGGGTTTTGGGGTCTTTTCAGTAAAGCATCAAACCTTGTGGTGAGAGGCCGCCTGAGATGAGGGACTACTTGTGGCGAGGGGGCTTGTCGGAGCGCCGCACCGCCCCGTTCGGCTGCGAAGCAGTCGTAAATCCTGGGCACTCGGTTTATCTGAATGACCGTGGTTCTAGGTTTTGGTGCCTCTGAGCTACGCAACGGCCCCAAAAAAGGGACCATTGCACAGCCCAACATCAGCTACCCACGACCTACTTGGGCAAATCAATTTTATCCAGCACTCGATTCGCCGTGATCTCCGCCATCATGATGCTGTTGGAAATACCCAGCAGCGCATAACGCGATTCACCCTCCAGGTGATCCACCAACTGGTGGACCATCACATCAACCGAGGCTAGCGTCTCGACGAGATACACCGCCAATGTTTCGGCCGTGGCTTCCGGGTCTACGGAAAACAGGGTGCTTCGTGTTCGCGGGGTGGCTTTGATGTCGGCGTTCGATGGGAAGTGGAAGTCGAGGGCGCGCTCGGCGGCTTCGTTGAGTTTTTTTGAATCGGGTTCGTACGGCGAGGCTGGATCGGTGCCTGGTGGATTAGGTGTGACTTTGAACATAGATGCTTCCCTTTTGTAGTAGGGGCCGCAACCATCTCGCGACTAAACGAGGGGGTGGCAGCCATGCGCAAGTTAGTCGACCGGTAAGGAAAAGCAAAAATCCGGCGCGTCCGAAGACGCCTTGCGCACAGCTGCCATAAATACAGGCGAATACCTGCTGACGATGCTCGTGCGACCGCTTTAACTTAGCCGGGCGACTAAACCCGATCACTGATGAGCAGTGACGGGAATCAAGTTACCGAGCGACTCTCAGACGCACAAGCCGGCGGATTCTGGCGCAGCCGTAGGCAACGGCGCAAGATTTTGTAGCTTTCAGGAAGTATCTTTGAGGGTGCTTAAACAAGCTCTGTTTTATGGTTAAACAGCTGAGCGGGATAAGGAACGCATCACCAGACCCTGTGGCGAGGGAGCTTGCTCCCGCTGGGGCGCGCAGCGGCCCCAAAACCTGCAACCGCGTGCTGTCAGGATGACCGCGTTGGATGGCTTGGCGCCTGCTACGCAGCCGAGCGAGAGCAAGCTCCCTCGCCACAGGGTTTTTGTGAACTTCACACATTAAGGTGTCATCACCACAGGGTTTGATCGTTCCCCACGCGGGGAACGATCATTGCGACCCCGGCTCTGTCAGCACCTTCCTGAACGTCTCCACCAACGGCCGCAAATTGATCCGGTGCCACGCCGCCCACAGCGGTCTGGTGTAGCCAATCCACGGTACTTCCCGCAGCACCACGCCCGGCGGTGCGTTGCGGCTCAAACCTTTCTGAATCATCGCGATGCCCAGTCCCGAGGCCACTAGAGCCATTGCAGTGAAGGGACCGGTGGCTTCCATGCGGATGTCCGGGGTGAAGCCGGCGCGGATGCAGGCGCTGACGAAGTCTGCGCGGCTAGTGAGGTGCTGCACACCTATCCACTCCTGATCAGCGAGGTCCGCCGGGGTCAGTGTGGCTTGGTGGGCGAGGCGATGGTCCTCGGGCAGGGCCAGCAGCATCGGGTCGTCCAGCACTTGAAAACCCAGCAGGTCTGGATCGTCGGCGACGGGCGGTTCGCTGACCAGGGCGATATCGAGACTACGCTGACGCAGGCCTTCGAGTTGTTCGGCGGAGCTCTGGTTGTACAGCGCAACGTGCACGTTCGGCCGGTCGACGCGCAGTACCCGCAAGGCGTTGGGCAGCACGCCAGCGTGCATGGCGTTTTCAATGTAGCCGATGCACAAGCCGCCTTCTTCACCGCGACCGAGGCGTTTGCCCAGGGATTCGAGGCGGTTGGCGTGGGTCAGCAGGGCGCGGGTTTCGGCGAGGAAGGTCTGGCCGTCGCGGGTCAGGCGGATGCGCTGCTGGCTGCGCTCGAACAGGGTCAGGCCCAGGCGTTCTTCGAGCTGGGCGATCTGCCGGCTCAGGGGCGACTGGGAGATATGCAAACGTTCGGCGGCGCGACCGACGTGTTCTTCTTCGGCGACGGCGACGAAGTAGCGCAATTGGCGGATGTCGATCATGTCAGACCTCTGGGGACTCAAGTGCTGCGCATTATGTCTTGGACGGTCCGACCGTCGCAATCTAGGATCTGCTCAACGGTCACTCAGCTGACCTCTGAAACTGACGAGGATTGAATCATGAGCTTGAAAGACAAACTGCCCGGCGCGCTGGGTTTCGGTACTGCCCCATTGGGCAACATGTTCCGCGCCATCCCTGAAGACGAAGCGCAGGCCACCGTCCACGCAGCCTGGGATGCCGGCGTGCGTTACTACGACACCGCACCGTTTTACGGTTCGGGTCTGTCGGAGATTCGCCTGGGCGCCGCGTTGGCTAAATACAACCGCGACGACTACGTGCTGAGCAGCAAAGTCGGCCGGGTCATCCTGGATGAAGTCGAAGACGTCGCCGCCCGCGACTTGGGTGAAAAAAGCGGCGTGTTCGAGCACGGCCGCCCGAACAAGATCGTCAACGACTACAGCGCCGACGCGACGATGCGTTCGATCGAGGACAGCCTCAAGCGCCTGCAAACCGACCGCCTGGACATCGTCTGGGTGCATGACATCGCACAGGATTTCTACGGCGATCAGTGGCTGGAATACTTCAACCAGGCCCGCACTGGCGCGTTCAAAGTGCTGACCCGTTTGCGCGAAGAAGGTGTGATCAAAGGTTGGGGCCTTGGCGTGAACAAGGTCGAGCCGTGCGAACTGACCCTTGATCTGACCGAAGCCCAACCGGACGGTTTTCTGCTGGCGGGTCGCTACACTCTTCTCGACCACGACCGTGCCTTGCAACGTCTGATGGACGCGGCCCTGGCGCAGAACGTCGAAATCGTGGTCGGCGGTCCTTACAGCTCGGGCATTCTGGCCGGCGGCACGCACTTCGAATACCAGAAGGCCAGCCCGGCGATCGTCAACAAAGTCGAGCAGATCAAACGCATCGCTGCCGCCCACGGTGTCGACATCAAAGCCGCTGCGTTGCAGTTCTCGCTCGCCAACCCGGCCGTGGCGGCGGTGATTCCTGGCTCCAGCCGCCCAGACCGGATTGCTGAAGATGTTGCCGCATTGTCGGCCGTCATTCCCGCAGCTTTCTGGCAGGCGATGCGCGACGCGAAACTGGTGAGCGAACGCGCTCCATTGCCAATCTGAGGAGTTTGAGCATGAAGATCGATCTGACTGGAAAACTGGCGATTGTCAGCGGCAGCACCGCCGGCATTGGCCTGGGCATCAGCAAGACGCTGGCCGAAGCCGGCGCCACGGTGGTGGTGATTGGCCGTGAGACGGCCAAGGTCGAGCAGGCGCTGGCGAGCATTCGCCAGAGCGTGCCGGGCGCGCAACTGCGTGGCCTGACCGCCGACCTTGGCACCGCCGAAGGTGCCGAGCAGCTGTTCGTCGCCGAACCGCGCGCCGACATCCTGGTGAACAACCTCGGGATCTTCAACGATGTCGATTTTTTCGACACGCCCGACAGCGAGTGGACGCGATTCTATGAGGTCAACGTGATCTCCGGCGTGCGCCTGTCCCGGCATTACGTGCCGGACATGGTCAAGCAGGGCTGGGGCCGGGTGATTTTCCTGTCCTCGGAATCCGGCATCGCCATCCCTGCGGACATGCTCAACTACGGCGTGACCAAAAGCGCCAACCTCGCGGTGTCCCACGGTCTGGCCAAACGGCTGGCGGGCACGGGCGTGACGGTCAACGCGATCCTGCCGGGTCCGACGTTGACCGATGGCCTGGAACAGATGCTCAAGGACGCCACCGCAGCATCGGGCCGCAGCGTCAAGGAAGAAGCCGATGCGTTCGTGCGCAAGGCGCGGCCGACCTCGATCATCCAGCGCGTGGCGGATGTCGAGGAAGTCGCCAACTTGGTGGCCTACATCGCCTCGCCACTGTCTTCGGCCACGACGGGTGCGGCCTTGCGGGTCGACGGCGGTGTTGTCGACAGCATGGCGATCTGACTTTTATTGATTAAGCGAGAACATTACATGGCAAGTGCATCAGCGTTTATCGACATTCCGGCTTCGGCCGACAAGGTTTGGCAATTGATTGGCGGCTTCGACACGCTGCCGGACTGGCTGCCGTTTATCCCGAAAAGCGAACTGAGTGAAGGCGGGCGGGTGCGCAGTTTGCAAACGTCCGACGGGGCGGTGGTGGTTGAACGGCTGGAGACGTTTGATAACGCCGGGAAGACTTACAGTTACTCGATTTTGCAGGCACCGTTTCCGGCGACTGATTATCTGGCGACGATCAAGGTTGAGGCCCAAGGGCAGGGAGCTCGGGTGACGTGGTCGGGTCGGTTTTTGCCGGTCGGGGTGAGTGATCAAGAGGTTGAGGAGTTGTTTACCGGGATTTATCAGGGTGGACTAGAGGCCCTGCGGGCGAACTACCCATCCTGACAGACACAGTAGATCCCCTGTGGGAGCGGGCTTGCCCGCGATAGCGGAGTGTCAGGCGACAGTGTTTTGTCTGTCAGGCCGCCATCGCGGGCAAGCCCGCTCCCACAGGTTTAGTGTCAACTCGGATATTCGGGTCAGGTCTGTGGAATCAGGCTCTGCCCGCAATCGAGCACCAACCGCGCCCCGCCCAGTTCACTGGTGCCCACTTCAAGCGCAAACCCATGCAGGCTGACAATCGCCGCGACGATCGACAGCCCCAACCCGAACCCGCTTTTCTGATTTCCGCCCTCGGCACGGTAAAAGCGCTGGAACACCGCTTCACGTTCGCTTTCTGGAATGCCAGGCCCTGAATCGAGCACTTCGATTCGCGTGCGCCCTCCGTCATTTGCCCCCCGCAAAATCACCTCGCCACCCGGCTGCGTAAATTTGATCGAGTTGCTCAACAGGTTCGCCACCGCTTCAAACAGCAGCGCCCGATCGCCGTTCAACATCGGCAACGACTCCGGCAATTGCAGCGTGAACACCAGTTCACCTTCCTCCGCCAGCGGCAGGTAAAAGTCGTGCAACTCTTGCAGCAACGGCACCGGGTCCAGCTGCACAAAACCGGAACGCCGCTGGCGATCCTCCAGTTCGGAAATCCGCAGCAACCCGCGAAACCGCGCCATCAAGGTATCGGCTTCACCGAGTACGGAGTCCAGCTGCACGGCCAGCGTCGAACCGTCGTCCGCCTGTTGCTGGATTCGGTACAACTGCGCCCGTAAGCGGGTCAGCGGCGTGCGCAGGTCATGGGCGATGTTGTCGCACACACCCTTGACCTCGTTCATCAGGCGTTCGATGCGTTCAAGCATGGCGTTGACGATGGCCGCGAGCATGTCCAGCTCATCGCGGCGGTTCGACAGTGGCAGGCGCCGGGTCAGGTCTCCGGCGACGATGGCTTCGGCGCTGGCCTGAATCGCACGAATCCGCCGTAACGGGCGCCGCCGCAACAGATGCCAACCGGCGATACCGGGCAGGATGGTCAGCGTCACGCCCCAGAACAACGCGTGCAGAATGATTCGGGTCACGGCAAACAGCGAACCGTTATCGCGAACCAGCACCAGCCAGCGCCCGTCCTTTGTCTGGGTCGCGACCGCGTCGCAACTGTCGGCGGGCAGGCTGGGGTCGTCAGACTCGGCGCAGTCGCCGAGCATGTGGATCTTGCCGTCCAGCGGCAGGCCTTTGGGCATGTGGCGCAGGGCACCGCTGAGGTAGCGTTGCTGCGAATCGAACAGGCCATAGGCGTCGATGCCGCGAATGTCGAAGGTCATGCTGACGGCGAGGGCATCGGTCAATTGTTCGCCCTGAAAGTGCGAAAACAGATGCTGACGCTGCATCAGCGAGTGCTTGGCCAGGTTGTCCAGATAGGCGGAAACCTCGTAGTACATGACCCCCATCAGGATCCCGCTCCAGAGCACGAACAGTGAACTGTAGAGCGCGAGCAAGCGGCTGCTGGAAGAGCGCCAGCCGTTAGAGGGGTTCAGCAATGACATAACCCGAGCCTCGCACGGTCCGAATCAGTGGGACTTTGCCAGGCGGGTCGATCTTTTTGCGCAGCCGGCCGATGTGCACGTCGATCAGGTTGGTGCCTGGGTCGAAGTGATAACCCCAGACCTCTTCGAAAATCATCATCCGCGACAGGATCTGCCCGGTGTTGCGCATCAGGAATTCCAGCAATTTGTATTCGGTGGGCAATAGCGTCAGCAACTGATCGTCGCGGCTGGCTTCGTGGCTGATCAGGTTCAGCTCAAGATCGGCGACCCGCAATGTCGTCGCCTGAGCGGTCACCGTGTTCTGACGACGCAACAGGACCTCGACCCGGGCAGCCATTTCATCGGTGGCGAACGGCTTGGTCAGGTAATCATCGCCGCCAGCCCGCAAGCCGCGAACCCGCTCATCCACATCGGAGAGGGCGCTGATCATCAGGATCGGCGTGGCCACGCCCATGGTGCGCAGGGTGGTGACAATGGCCAGGCCATCAAGCTCCGGCAACATGCGGTCGAGGGTGATCAAGTCGTAATTGCCGCTGACAGCACGCTCCAGGCCTTCGCGGCCATTGTTGACCCAATCGACGTCGAGGCCGTGGCTACTGAGTTCGGCGACGATTTCCCGGGCAGTCACGGCGTCGTCTTCGATGGTCAAGATGCGGGTCATAGGGCGTGCCTGATAGTCAGTTCATGGCGGAGTGTGGGGGCATTTTGCCTATAAATGCTTGCCGACTTTCTAAATAAAACTTCACGTAGAGAAAAGATCGAAAGCACGCAGCCTCGTTTCACTCGGCAGCTGCTACAGGGGATTCGCATTTCTATGTAGCAGCTGTCGAGTGAAACGAGGCTGCGTGCTTTTTATCTTCCAATGCATAAAACCCGCTGCAATTGCCACTTCCTTGCATTTTGCATGGATATAGGAAGTTCAAAATTTATAAACCTTTGAAATAAAACGATTTATTAAATTTTTGCGACTGGCACGTTGACTGCAATCACTCCTTTGAAGAGTTGTAACACCATCTTTCCTGCCTGGAGCGATACAACAATGAATAGATCCTCTGATGGTTTCTATCCTGCCGCAGAAGAATCAACCACGCTCTCGGGTGTGTCCTGGGGGGCGATCTTCGCCGGCGCCGCTGCGGCGGCGGCGTTGTCACTGATTTTGGTGCTGCTGGGTTTTGGTTTGGGTTTCTCGGCTGTTTCACCATGGGCCAATGAGGGCGTGAGTGCCAAGGGCCTGGGCATTTCAACCATTGTGTGGCTGGCCGTCACGCAAATTGTGGCGTCCGGACTCGGTGGCTATATCGCCGGTCGCCTGCGGGTGAAGTGGGCCAACATGCACGGTGATGAAGTGTATTTCCGTGACACGGCCCATGGCTTCTTGGCCTGGTGCGTGGCAACGCTGGTGACCGCGACGCTGGTTGTCGGCTCGGTCAGCAGCATTGTCAGCGGTGGTGTACAAGCCGGAGCGAGTGTTGTCGGCGGTGCTGCGAGTGTCGCGACTCAAGCCGCTGGCACTGCTGCTGGCAATGCCAACAGCGACCAGTATGGCTACTTCGTCGACAGTCTGTTCCGCGATGATCGTCCGGCTGCCGTCAGCGATGACGCTGCCCGCAGCACCGTGACCCGCATCTTCGTCCGATCCCTGAGCAACGACGGTCAACTGGCTGCCGAGGACCGGACTTACTTGGCGCAAATGGTTGCTCAACGTACCAACCTGACCCAGGCCGATGCCGAACGCCGTGTCGATGAAGTCTACGCCCGTACCCAAAAAGCCGTGGCCGACGCCAAACTGGCTGCGCAACAAGCCGCTGAAACTGCCGCCAAAGTCGCTGCCTGGACTTCGCTGTGGATGTTCATTGCGCTGCTGATCGGTGCGTTTTTCGCCAGCCTCGCCGCTACCTTCGGCGGTCGTCGTCGGGATGCCGTGGAGTATGTGGAATCCGACGCCTACGTCACCACCACTTCGCTGCCAGTTCGCTAACCCAGGAGAATTACCATGCGCTCATTACTGCTGTTCTTTCTTGGCGTGCCAATCCCGATCATCATCCTGATCGCCCTGTTCATGCATTGATTATCTGAGGCTCATGCCTCTGCCGCTTCCGCCTCGGGTGGAAGCGGCTTTTTGCTTTCTGGCATCCAAAGAAGCGAAGATGAACCCTTGTGGGAGCGAGCCTGCTCGCGATAGCGGACTTAAGTTCAGCATCTTCGGTGACTGACAGTCCGCTATCGCGAGCAGGCTCACTCCCACACTTATTTTGCATTTGGCTTAAGAAAGGGAGACGTACGTTGGACAAAAAGGAAATCAAACGGCAACTGGTGGCCATGCTCGATGCCGGACGCTCCAAAACCGAGACGTTCAAGGCGTTCACCGGTGGGGCGGTCAAGGATCGGGTGCTGGCTTACTGGATCGGTGCCAGGCCGGATCCGGCGTTGCGAGAGAAACACTCACTCAAGGTCAACATTTTGATCGCGCTGACGTGCATTCAGGCCTTGCTGGGTGCGGTCACAGGGTTTTTCCTGGGCTCGATGATCGGCCCCGGTGCGGTGGTGTTCTTCACCCTGTTTGCGGCATTGGTACCGCTGGCGTTTGCTTGGGGCTTCTACAAGAACGTGGCGCAGGCCTACACCATTTACGTGATTCTGACCGTCAGCCAGATCTCGCGGATGTTCGAGGGCTATGAAGAAGACCCGGTGATGACCGTGGTCGGCGTTGCAATCACCTTGGGCATTGTGATTTTTGCCGCGTGGATAAAAAATCTGTTGTTCCCTGACCTGGGCTTCATTGGCTCGAAAAAGATCAAGGGCGAGTACGTGTTCTCCAACTGATCGACGGGTTGGGGTTAGGAGTCTTTCACTGGCCTGGATCAATATTCGCTTACGCAATATCTCCTACCGTAAAAGTTCCAAGCTCCTTCTTCGGCTTCGACTACATTGCTTTGACGCGCACTTGTTGCGCTGTCGAAGTACCGGTGCAGGCCGTCTCGTTTTTTGCGTATCAGTTGGCCTGCAAGGTGTAGTGCAGCAAGGAGCTGTGGAACCTCACCTGAACTCATCATGGATGAACATCGCAATGCCTCGCTTAGACAGAACGTTTGATATCCAGCCGCTGCCGCGCGCGGATATGACTGTGCACATCAACGGCCAGGCGGTCAGCGCCGCCATCGGCGAAACCGTCCTCTCGGTCATTCAATCCCTTGGCCTGCGCCAGGTGGCCCGTAACGATCACGACCAAATCAGCGGTGCCTATTGCGGCATGGGCGTGTGCCAATGCTGCCTGGTGAAAATCAATGGCCGGCACAAACGTCGTGCCTGCCAGACCGTGGTACGTGACGGCATGACCGTCGAAACCCAAGTCAACCGCATCGTTGAGCAGGAGGACGTATGAGCCTGCTTCCACTGATCGTCGGCGGTGGGCCGGCGGGAATGGCTGCGGCCATTGAACTGGCCCGACACGGCGTGCGTTGCACGTTGCTTGAAGAGGCGTCGCGGCTGGGTGGCGTGGTCTATCGCGGACCGTTGCGCGATGGCGTGCAACTCGACTATCTGGGGCCGCGGTATTCGGAAGTGCTGGCAAGGTTGCATGGCGAGTTTGAGGCACACTCGGCGCTGATCGAGGTGCGCCTGAATCACCGCGTGATCGGTGCTGAAGGCACGCGCGCTTTGGTGGTGCTGGACGCCGACGAACATTTGCAGGAAATCGAGTATCCGCAACTGGTGCTCGCGGCCGGTTGCCATGAACGTAGCGTGCCGTTTCCCGGCTGGACCTTGCCCGGCGTGATCCTGCTGGGGGGCCTGCAATTGCAGATCAAGAGCGGCGTGGTCAAGCCTCAAGGCCCCGTGGTGATTGCCGGCACCGGGCCTTTGTTGCCGCTGGTGGCCTGTCAGCTGCACGCGTCCGGTGTGACCGTCGCGGGTGTTTATGAGGCATGCGCGTTCGGCAAGATCGCTCGGGAAAGCCTGTCGCTGCTGAACAAACCGCAGCTGTTTCTCGATGGCTTGAGCATGCTCGCGTTCCTCAAACTGCACGGTATCCCGATGCATTACGGCTGGGGCGTGGTGGCGGCGCAGGGCGAAGGTGAGCTGAATGGCGTGACCGTGGCGCCGTATTCCAGCACCTGGGTGCCGGACCTGAGCCGTGCCGAGCAGATTGCGGCGCAAACCCTGGCAGTCGGCTACGGTTTTATCCCGCGCACCCAACTCAGCCAGCAAATGGGCCTGAACCATGGGTACAGCGACGACGGTTACCTGCGGGCCAGCGCCAATGTCTGGCAGCAAAGCAGCGAGCCTCACGTGCACCTGGCCGGTGACATGGGCGGGATTCTCGGTGGTGAAGCGGCGATGCTCGCGGGACGGATCGCGGCCACGTCGATCCTGTTGCAACGAGACGTGCTGGACGCGGAACTGGCCCTGGTACGGCGAAACCGCTATTTATCGAAACTTAAAGCCATCGTGCGTTTTCGCGCAGCAGTCGACCGCTACACCGAACGCGGCGTCGGTCAAACCGCGCTGCCCGCTGCCGACACGGTAATCTGCCGCTGCGAACACGCGACCCGCGCCGACATCGACCGAGCGCTGGAGCAGGGCGTGCAAGACCTGGCCAGCCTGAAAATGCGTACTCGCGTGAGCATGGGCGATTGTCAGGGGCGGATGTGCGTCGGTTATTGCACCGACCGCTTGCGCGAAGTCACGGGGCGGCAGGACGTAGGCTGGTTGCGGCCGCGCTTCCCGATTGATCCGATTCCTTTTTCTGCGTTCCACCCCGTCGGCATGGAGGCCACAAATCATGAGTAAGTTCTATGACGTGGTCATCGCCGGTGGCGGTGTGATCGGGGCGTCCTGCGCCTATCAGCTGTCCAAGCGCAAAAACCTCAAGGTCGCGTTGATCGACTGCAAGCGCCCGGGCAACGCCACCCGCGCTTCAGCCGGCGGCCTGTGGGCGATCGGCGAGTCGGTAGGGCTGGGCTGCGGGGTGATTTTCTTTCGCATGATGTCGGCCAATCGCAAGCGCGAGGCCCAGGGTTCGGCGGTGGTGGTGGATTCCAACACACCGCACATTCTGCCGCAGTCGTTCTTCGATTTTGCCTTGCAGTCCAACGCGATGTACCCGGCGCTGCACCAGGAGTTGAAAGACAACCACGGAATGGATTTCAAGTTCGAAAAGACCGGCCTGAAATTCGTGATCTACGACGATGAAGACCGCCTCTACGCCGAGCACATTGTCGCCTGCATTCCGCATCTGGCGGATCAGGTGCGCTGGCTCGATCAGGCAGCACTGCGCGAGGCCGAGCCGAGTGTCAGCCATGAGGCGAGCGGGGCGCTGGAGTTTCTCTGCGACCATCAGGTCAGCCCATTTCGGCTGGCCGACGCCTACACCGAAGGCGCGCGGCAGAACGGCGTCGACCTGTACTTCAACACCAACGTCACCGGGGTTTTGCACCATGGATCCCGCGTCAGCGGCGTGCAGACGGCCGAGGCCGGGGTGTTTCACTGCAACACCCTGATCAACGCGGCGGGTGCCTGGGCGGCGGATTTGAGTGAGCAGGCCACCGGGATCCGGATTCCGGTGAGACCGGTCAAGGGGCAAATCCTGCTGACCGAACGTATGCCGAAAATCCTGCGCGGTTGCCTGACCACCAGCGATTGTTATGTGGCGCAGAAGGACAATGGCGAGATCCTGATTGGTAGCACGACGGAGGATAAAGGCTTCGACGTGACCACCACCTACCCGGAAATTGCCGGGTTGGTGCAGGGTGCCGTGCGCTGTATTCCTGAGTTGGCGGACGTTAACCTCAAACGGACGTGGGCGGGGCTGCGTCCGGGGTCGCCGGATGAGTTGCCGATTCTCGGGCCGATGAGCGGGGTGGAGGGTTATCTCAATGCCTGCGGGCATTTCCGCACGGGGATTTTGACCTCGGCGATTACCGGGGTGTTGCTGGATAAGCTGGTGAATGGTGAGGCGTTACCGCTGGATATCACACCGTTTTTGGCGGATCGGTTTGCGGTGGAGGAGGTTGGATTGAAAAAAATGGCCTGACATCTAACCGCGTTATCGTTCATCGCAGGCAAGCCAGCTCCCACAGGGATTGTGTGAACGACACAAATCCCTGTGGGAGCTGGCTTGCCTGCGATGGCGGCATATCTGCCGCCACAAGGCTCAAACCTTACCAGCTTCCCGCTCCTCCATCTGATCCGCTTCAAACAACCGAGCCAATTCCCCCCGGGCTTCCTGGGCGGTCTGCAGTACCTTCGCCGCATCGTCATAAACCGCATGCTGAGCCTCCAGCACCTGTTCATCGTGGTGCTTGAAGCGCTTGATCCGCGCATCGGCCTGCGCCTGGGTCAAACCCAGCCCGAGCAGCGTGCGCCGGCTCATTTCGAGACTCGAGTAGTAGGTTTCCCGAATCGCCTCGGCACCGAGGTCCACCAACCGGTGCACGTGCTGACGGTTACGTGCCCGGGCGATGATTTTGATGTGCGGATAGAGCTTGTGCACCACCTCGGCGGTCTTGATGTTGGTGTCCGGGTCATCGGTGGCGATGACAAAGTATTCCGCCTGCTCGACCTTGGCCGCGCTGAGGATTTCCGGGCGCATCGGGTCGCCGTAGAACACCGGCACGCCGCCGAAGCTGCGGGACAGCTCGATGGTTTCCACGGAGGTGTCCAGCGCCACGAACTTGATGTTCTGCGCCCGCAGAATCCGCGCCACGATCTGTCCCATCCGGCCCATGCCGGCGATCACCACGCGCGGTGCGTCGGTGTCGATTTCGCGGAATTTCTCCGGCACCACCACGGGCTGCACCTTCGGCGAATACAGGCGTGCGCAGAGCAGCAGCAACAGCGGCGTGACGGCCATGGACAAGGTGATGGTCAGCACCAGCAAGTCGTACAGACGCGGCTCAAACAAACCTTGGTCGCGACCAATCTTGAACACTACAAACGCAAACTCACCACCGGCTGCCAGCACGATACCGAGTCGAATTGCGCTGACTTTGCCCAACCCACCGGCCAATCGGCCCACCACAAACAGCAGCGGCAGTTTGATTGCGATCAGCAGCAGGGTCAGCCCCAACACCGCGATCGGCGCGCTTAGCAGCAGGCTCAGGTTGGCGCCCATGCCGACGCTGATGAAGAACAGCCCCAGCAGCAGGCCCTTGAACGGTTCGATCTGCGCTTCCAGTTCATGACGGTATTCAGAGTCCGCCAGCAGCAGCCCGGCGAGGAACGCCCCGAGCGCCATCGACACACCGACCAGGTCCATCAGCCACGCCGTGCCGATCACCACCAGCAACGCGGTGGCGGTGGACACCTCGGGCAAACCGGTCCTGGCCACCACGCGAAACACCGGGCGCAGCAGATACCGTCCGCCGACCACGACCACCGCGATGCTGCCCAACACTCGTAAACCGTGATTCAAGTCCTCGGCCGCCGTGGTGGTGTGATCGCCGCCCGCCAGCAGCGGCACCATGGCAATCAACGGAATCGCGGCGATGTCCTGGAACAGCAGAATCGCAAACGCCAAGCGTCCATGGGGGCTGGTCAGCTCCTTGCGCTCGGCCAGGCTTTGCAGGCCAAACGCGGTGGACGACAGCGCCAGGCCAAGGCCGAGCACGATGGCGCTGTTCAACGACTGGCCGAACACAAATAACGCCAGCACGCCGATCACCGAGCCGGTCAGCAGCACCTGCGCCAGACCGACGCCAAACACCGATTTGCGCATCACCCACAAACGTCGCGGCGACAATTCCAGGCCGATGATGAACAGCAGCAACACCACACCGAGTTCGGAAATATGGCTGACGCTTTGCGGATTGCCGATCAAGCCCAGCACAGACGGGCCGATGATCACCCCGGCAAACAGATAACCCAGCACCGCCCCTAGCTGCAGACGTTTGGCCAAGGGCACGGTGAGCACCGCCGCGAACAGAAAAACGACAGCGGCTTGCAACAGGTTGCCTTCATGGGGCATGGCTTACTCCAGAACTCGGTACGGCGGAGTGCCAAGGATAAAGGGTGGGGCTTCAGGCGTCAGCCATGAACATGAATTGATGTTGACTGTGATGCCGTCATCGCGAGCAGGCTCGCTCCCACAGTGGATCTTCAGTGTTCACACAATCCCTGTGGGAGCGAGCCTGCTCGCGATGGCGTCCGAATGAGCAACTGATGACTCAAATAAACGCCTCAATATGCGCCATCCCCCGAGCCACATATTCGTCCTTCTCACCCACCGGCGCGAAATTGTGCAACACCTCCCGCGCCGCTTCAGTGCTCTTGAGCCGAGCCAGAAACCACACCGCCAAATACTGCGCCGACAGACACCCCCCCGCCGTAGCGATATTGCCATTGGCATAGAACGCCTGATTCACGACATTGACGCCAGCCGCCTGCACCCAAGGCTTGCTGATGTTGTCGGTACACGCCGGTGCATCACCGAGCAGCCCGAGCTTGGCCAGCAGAAAGGTGCCGGAACATTGTGCCGCCAGTAACTGCCGGCTTGAGTCGAAGCGCAACTGATCCATGATCGCCGGGTCGGCGGCCACTTCACGGGTCTTGCGGCCACTGCCCACCAACACCGCGTCAGCCTGACAGGCTTGCGCCAGATCGATGTGCGAATCGATGGTCAAACCGTTCATCGACGTGACGCGTGGCGTCGGCGAGGCGATGCTCACGCGCCAGTCCTTGTCGCCCTGCAAGGAGATACGGCTGAGCATGCCGAAGGCGATCAGGGAATCGAGTTCGTTGAAGCCGTCGAAGGTCAGAATGGCGATGTGCATGGCTAATCCTGCTGGTTTTTGCCAAGCCTACGCCCGGCGAATGCCCGGTTCCCCGTACAGTCCGCGGCAGAATCATCGTAACAGTAAGGAATGATTCCACACGGGCGCAGTCGGAGTTCAGGTGCCACGAATTTACTGGAGGTTCATCGATGAACAACAAGACCTTTATCGCCAGCCTTGCCCTCGTCGCAGGCCTCGCCGGTATCAGCCCCATCGTTCAGGCGGATGATCCCCCCGCAAAAACCGTCCAGCCCGGGATCAACAACTCCCGTCAACTGGTGGTCGGCGACCGCGCCCCGGACATTTACCAGCGCAGCGAAAAAGCGCTCGGCAACTGGAAAGCGAAAGGCCTGAAAGCGCCGAAGGAACAGGCGCAATGGGTGCAGATCGCTGACAAGTACATGATGGTGATGGTGACCAACGGGACGATTGTGGAGATCACGCCGATAGAGCGTTAGACCGCCAGGGTCATTCGACCCTGCTAGGACTCATCGTTTGTTCGCCCAACCGATACTGATTATTCCCGCTGCGCTTCGCCTCATACATCGCCAGGTCCGCAATGTGAATCAACCGGTCCATGCTCGGCGCATGGTCCGGGAAAACCGCCACGCCCAGGCTGGTGCCGATGTGGCGCTGGTCGTTGCCGATGGTGATTGGCGGTGACAGCTCGACGAAGATTTTCTGGCAGATGGTACGAGCCTCGTCTTGCAGGCTGACGCCTTGGGGCAGGCCCTGAAGAATCACCACGAATTCGTCGCCGCCGATCCGGGCGACTGTATCGGTTGAGCGCAGGATTTTCTTCAATCGCGTAGCGGTAGTGATCAGCACCCGGTCGCCGGCCGCGTGACCGTAATGATCGTTGATTGCCTTGAACCCGTTGAGGTCGACAAACACCAACGCCACCCGTGTGGCGCTGACGCGTGCCTGTTCCAGCGCTTCGCAGAGGCGCTCTTCAAGCACCAGGCGATTGGGCAGGCCGGTCAGCGGGTCGTAATGTGCCAAATGTTGCAGGTAACTGGCCGAGGCTTTTTCCTCGGTGATGTCACGCACGACGCCCATCATCTTGACGGTGGCGTCATGGTCGTTCTTCACCACGTTGCCGGTTTCCCGCAGCCAGCGAATGCTGCCGTCGGGCCACACAACGCGGTATTCCTCGTCATGGTTTTCACCGGTTTCCAGGCAACGCAATTCCCCGGCCCGGACTTTGACCCGGTCGTCCGGGTGTACGCAGGCGCAAAACAGCGCGTAGGAGGGCGTCACCTCGCCGATCTTGAAGCCGAACATTCCATAGATCGCGTCCGACCAGTAGAGCTTGTCGGTGTCGACATCCCAGTCCCAGGTGCCGATGCGGGCGAAGTATTGGCTGCGTTTGAAACGCTCGGCGTCGCCGTCCTGGCGGATGTGCAGGCCTTCGGAGAGGCTGGTGATCAGTGCGCGATGCTCGGCCAACTGTTTTTGCAGCGAGCGCTCGCGGCAAATCAGCGCGACAATCAGGGCAAGCATCACTGAGCCGATGGCTGCGCTGGTCCAGACGTCATTCATTCAAAAATTGCCATCGTGTCGTTTTGATCCGTAAGCCTTGGTGTTGGTTATCTTAGTTGAGGTTGATGCCGGAAACAGTGTGTATGGGTTGCCAACGGCGCACATTTCTGGGAAAACGGCGCCCATTACGCCCTGTTGGGTGAGTGAACAATAGAGTGAACGTGATGAATGATGAATTGCAGGTAATCGATCTTGAAGTCGGCGAAGGCAAAGCCGCCGTCAAAGGCGCGCTGATCACCACCCAATATCGCGGCTGGCTCGAGGACGGCACCGAATTCGATTCTTCCTACAGCCGTGGCAAACCCTTCCAGTGCGTGATTGGCACGGGGAGGGTAATTAAGGGCTGGGATCAGGGGATTATGGGGATGCAGGTCGGCGGCAAGCGCAAATTACTGGTGCCGGCGCATTTGGCGTACGGCGAGCGGACGATGGGCAAGATCACGCCGAATTCGAACCTGATTTTTGAGATTGAGTTGCTGGAAGTGCTGACGCGGGATGATTGATAAACGCGTGGGCTGAAATGGCAGGTGAAGCGAGGGGGCAAGCCCCTCGCCGCAGTTAACAGTTTTTCCCGCTATTCCCGCAGCCCTATGAAGAGGTCCAGGTCAGTCGGTAGCTGCACGTTGAGCGCTTTGGCGGTTTGTTGTATTTGCTCGGCAGTCAGTAAGCAGTCGCCGTACGCGCTTTCATCAAGATTTTTCCAGCCTAGTACACCCACTATCGTGGCTTCAAATTCAGGTGGAACTGTCAGTTCATACTTTAAGAAGTCACCTTCGTCATCACCTTTTAAAAATCCGCTGATCCAAAAAACATGATTCGGCTCCTGATTTATTCTCAGGTGGTCTTGCTGGGTGTTGTGAGTCATGAGCGTCCTTGTTTCAACTTTTGAAGGCGATGTGGACGCTATACGAATAGGACTTGGATGGATGTAGGGCTTTTCTGAAGCGTTGGCCGTTGTTACAAATGGCGTCAGCTTGTTGTTATGCGCTGAGTTGAAACAAAAAACGGCCATGCAGGTAGACAGAAAAGTCAGGCATTAGCTGTGGCAAGGGAGCAAGCCCCTCACCACAGGACATCACTAGCCTTGCGGGTCGATGTTATCCAGCGCCCGGTTTACCGGCAGTTCGCCCAGCATGACGACCTGCGCAATCCCCAGCGCCTTGTTGCGATGCGGGCCTTCCAGAAGGTCGGCGAAGTCACTGAGCATGACGCTCGCGGAGGCCATGGATTCGCAGGCATTGGCCAGCAGGCTTTCGCTGTCCATGTCGGGGGCGACCATGAACATGGTGCTGGGCTTGCGCGGGGTTTTGGCGTCTTTGAGTGCGGCGGGGTTGAGGTAGTGATCGAGGGCGCGTTCGGCGGCTTCGTGGAGTTTTTTTGAATCGAGGGATTCGTAGGGGGAGGCCGGGTCTGTATCGGTTTCTGACTCTGGGGGATTTGGTGTTTCTTTAATCATCGTGATGCTCCTTGGTCCATTAGGAGCTGCCAACATCACTTGCAGATGATGGGGTGGCAGCTATGCGCGGGTCTGCAAGACCGGGGAACCAGGAACCCGGCAGACCCGAAAGTCTCCCGCGCAAAGCCGCCATCAAAACGGACAAAAAAAGTGTCCTTTTGGCAACGCTATGCGAATAGTTCCGTCGGGCTTGCAGACCCGATCACTGATGAGCTGTGACCGGAACCAAGTTACCGACGAGCCCCAAGGCGCACAAGCCGGCGGATTCTGGCGCAGTTGTAGGCAATGGCGCAAGGTGATGTAGCCTCCTGCGACAGTTACAAATGATGTAGTGATTTGGCCGTCACCAACCCCCGTTATGACTGACGATCAGACCTGAAACGTCTCCCGATACGTATACAATCCCGGCGTTCCACCCGTCATCACAAACAGCACATTGTCACCGCGCTGGAAGCGTCCTTGCCTGAGATCACCCAGCAACCCGGCAAATGCTTTCCCGGAATACACCGGGTCAATCAACAAGCCTTCGGCCCGAGCCATCAGGCGCACCGCGTCGAGCATGGTGGGGGTCGGCAGACCGTACCCGTCGCCCAGCTGACTGCCATCAATGACAATCTCGGAAGCCTGAACAACCGCGTCGCTGCCCAGCAATGTCAGTGCATCCTGAGTTAATCGCACGGTTCTGTCCGCTGACGTGTCCCGATCAGACAAGACCGAATACGACTTGACGATCGACGTCCCCCGACCCAGCAACTGAAAGCCTGCGGCGAGCCCCGCGTGGGTGCCAGCGCTGCCATTGGGCACGACAACCTGATTAAAGTTGAGGCCGAGTTCCGTTTCCTGCTGCGCGATTTCCGCTGCGCAACGCGCATAACCAAGACTGCCCAGCGGCGTTGAGCCCCCGGTCGGTATCACCAACACTTTTCGCCCGGCATCCCGAAGTTGCGCGGCCCGTTTCTCGGCCTCGGCGAGTGAGTCGCTGCCCCCGGCCAGCACCCGTATTTCGGCGCCGAACAACTGGTCGAGCAGGACGTTTCCGTTAAGTTCGTAATCCACTTCGGATTTGGGCACCGACCGGGTCAGGATCAATTCGCAGGCAATGCCCAGACGGGCACACACCGCGGCCGTCAGGCGCGCATGATTGGACTGCAGGCCGCCGATGGTAATGACCGTGTCGACCCCGGCCGCGAGCGCCGCACCGAGGTGAAATTCGAGTTTGCGCAGTTTGTTGCCGCCACCGCCGATCAACATGTGATCATCGCGCTTGAGAAACAGGCCGATGCCCTGCGTCTTCAAACCCAGCAGCTGTTCCAGGCGTTCGGCCCGCTGAATCGGCGTGGGACCTTGCAACAGGTCTGCCCGCGCGAAAGAACTCAGTGACGTGTCCAGTAGGGTTTGCATCAATGGCGCCTCGTTATGCACTTTATTAAAGTGACTCTAGGGACAAAGTCCCGGGTGATAAACGCATCGCCGGTTATTACTCCTTTAACCTGATGTATCGAATGCAAGGCAGGGTGATGAGCAAACTCAGGCAAATGGAAGTGTTCGTCGCGGTCGTCGAGGCGGGTAGCTTCGCCGATGCGGCCCATGAAGTCGGCATGTCGGCGGTCATGGTCGGGCGGCATATCCAGAGCCTGGAGAAAACCCTCAATACCCAGCTGATTAAACGCACTACCCGGCGGCAATCCATCACGGGTGAGGGCCGATTGTTTTACGAAGAAGCCAAATTGGCGCTGGAACAAGTGAAGTACGCATTCAGTCGGGTCGAAGCGTCCAGCCCGGAGCCCAGCGGCCTGCTGCGAATCACCGCGCCGATGAGCCTCGGCGTTTCCCTGGTGGGGCCGCTGGTGGCCGAGTTCATGCAGCGTTATCCGCAGATTCAGGTCGAGCTGATTCTGAGCAATGAAGTGGTGGACTTGTACGAAACGTCATTCGATCTGGCGTTCAGGATTTCCGAACTGATCGGCGTCAATCTGTTGGCCACGCCGTTGCCGCCGTATCGAATGGTGATCTGCGCCTCACCCCGGTATCTGGAAAAGTGGCAGGAGCCCCAGTGCCCCGAAGACCTGCACCGACACAGAATTCTCACCCATACGTCCTGGAACAACCGGTTTGCCTGGCCGCTGAGAAACGGCGCCAGCGAAGTGCCCTGGCCTGACAGCGCGGTGCTGAAGAGCAATGATGGTCAGGTGCTGTTGCAGGCGGCCGTGGCGGGAGAGGGAATCTTGATGCAGCCTGATTTCCTGGTGTCGGCAGCGTTGGCCAAAGGTGAACTGGTCCGGATTATGGACGCCTATGTTCCGCCACCCAAACCGGTGCAGATGGTGTATCCGCGCTCCAGGAAATCGCTGCCCAAGTTGCAAGCCTTTGTCCACTTTGTAGCGGCTCGACTGGCGTGAATTTGGCGTCCTGAAGCGCAGACACATGCAGGGCTAGCGCACGGTGTAACCGCTGTCGACCACCCAATCCTGGCCGTACACGCTACGTGCGCCGCGGCTCAACTGGAACAGGATCACGTCTGCCACGGCACCCGGTTCCAGAAAACTTCCGCCGAGCAGCCGTTGGTTGACCGTGTTGGCGACATCGCCCAGTTCCGCAGGCTTCAAGCCAAGGGTCGACCAGATCGGGGTGGCCGTGGGGCCGGGCGATACGGTGTTGATTCGGATACCGTGAGGGGCCAACTCTACAGCCAGGGTCCGGGCATGGGCGATCAGCGCTGCTTTCGACGCGATGTAGGCTGCCAGTCCGGGAAAGGTCACGTTGGCCAGGAACGTTCCGATGAACACTACCGAAGCGGACGCCGCCAAGTGGCCGCGCAGGCAGGCCAAGGTGTTCAGCGCACCGGCGCCGTTGACCGCCCACTGACGGTCGAAGGCGGCTACATCCAGGCCATCGGCCAGTTGGGCGATGCCGGCATTGGGTACCACGAAATCCACCGGCCCCAAGGTTTCGGCGCGATTGCCCAGCCGGGCGAGGTCCTCTTGGCAAGTGACATCGCCAGCCACCCAGGCCAGTTGGTCATTGAAGCGTTCCGCCAATTCGGCCAGGCCGCCGAGCTGGCGTGACATCGCCAATACGCGAGCACCTTGCTCCAATAGTCGTTCGGTGACCGTCAGGCCGATGCCGGAACTTGCGCCAGTAACAACGGCCAAGCGATTGTGAAATTCGTTGAGCATGCAGCAATCCTCTTCCTGATAAGTCAGCCGGTCTTTTAGGGTGCGATCGTTAGTTGATTGAAAGCGTAGGTTTACGATCAAAATACGGGCCAGTCCGGGATGTCAGGCAGGGAGCGGGTTGTGGGAGGGTCGTTGTTAATTTGACTCTTTTGGGGGGTAGTCCTAATGACTGCGTTCTAGTCATTAGGACTGCCGCACCATCAGATCGCTAAAGACCGGAATACGCCCGTTCAGTGAAGGCCGGTACTTCCAGACCAATCGATCCAGAGCAGGTAGATGCAGCAGAATCGCGCTCAACGTGGCACTGGCAATTCCCAACGCCAGCATTTGCCCCGGACATTGATGCCGCCCGGCGCCAAACGTGAAACTGCGCCAATGCGGGCGATTTAGAATAAAGGTGTCGGGACTGTCATTGAGTTGCGGATCCCTGTTGGCCGAAGCCAGCAGCACCATAATCACATCGCCTGAATTGAGGTTTACACCCTCGATTTCGCAGGGTGCCGCGACAAACCTGCGGGTGTTCTGTACTGACGGGTCGAAGCGCTGAATTTCAGCGATCAAGTGGTCAACGTGCGTCGTATCGCGCAGTAACGACGGGTTTCGAATCAGCGCCACTATCGAGTTTCCAATCAGCCCGGCGGTGGCTTCATACGTCTGGGAGAACAGCCCGATCAGATTGGCAATCAGCGTTTCAGTGTCGCCGGCGAAGCGTGAGCGAATCCCGGCGAGCAGTGCGCTTCTGTTGTCCGGATCATCCAGTAGCTCAATGAAATAACCCCTCAACTGTTCCGCCGCAGCATGGGCAACCTTCAGTTGTGCCTGATCACTCAGCGGCGACAGGCACGCGACGAAATCCGCCGTCAGCTCACTGATCGCCCGACCCTGAGCCGGTGAGAACCCCAGCAACGCCGCCACCACACAAACCGGCCCGCGAAACATGGCGTTGTACAACCCATCGGCATCCGGCGTGATCAACCGCGCGGCCACCAGCGTATTGACCTCGTTCTGATCAATCAGCGCCAAACCCGGCTCGATCGCCGACCTCGGGCAACGCTGACGTTCGCCCTCATTCATCCGCATCAATTGACCAAACACCTTGCCGGCCATGCCGTCGGCAATCGCTTTGGGCACCGGCTCAGCGGCCGGCCGAACATGGCAATCCGGATGCGCCAGCACCGCCGCAACCGCTTGGGCGCTACTCGCAACCCACAGTTTCAGCCCTTGGTGAAACACCAACCCACCCTCGGCGCGCAGCCCGGCGTAATAGGGATAGGGATCGGCATGAGTCGCAGCGATGATCGGGTCCATGGGTCGTAGCCTTTTTCGTGGAGAGGAAAGTGTTGCTACTATCTCCAGTCCGAAAGGGCCTTGATTCGTCCGGGAGCGAAATATGAACGTTGAACAACACGACATCGGCGTCTCTCAAGTGGCCGCAGCCATCGCGGAACCGGCCCGGACGAAAATCCTCTGTTCGCTGATGGACGGCCACGCTCGCACCAGCACCGAGCTCGCGGCAATTGCCGAAGTCAGCGCCTCCACCGCCAGCGCGCACCTGGCCAAGCTCAAGGAACTGGCGCTGCTGCGTTTGCACGTGCAGGGCCGCCATCGCTATTACAGCCTCGCGGACAAACGCGTGGCCCAGGCACTGGAAGCGCTGATGGTGATCGGCCAGAACACCTCGCCGACGTTTAGTTCGCGAACGCCGGATCGCCTGCAATTCGCCCGCACCTGCTACGACCACATGGCCGGGACGCTGGCGGTGTTGCTGCATGACCGGATGCTGGAAAAAGGCTGGTTGCTGGAAACCGATGAGCAGGTTTATCGCCTGAGCGACAGCGGCGAGGCGTTGATGGAAGGATTGGGTATCGAAGCCAACGACCTGAACACCTTGCGCCGCCGCTTTGCTTGCCCGTGCCTGGACTGGAGCATGCGCCGGCCACATTTGGGTGGTTCGCTGGGGGCTGCGTTGTTGCAAGCGGCGATCAAGCGTAAATGGGTGACGCAGGATCTGGACAGCCGGGCGCTGGCGTTGACGGCGCTGGGACGCAGGGAGCTTGGCGCGCGGTTCGGCCTGTCACTGCCAGACGTACAGCCCGTCCGGGCGCAGCGCCAACCGCTGCCAGCGCATGATGTGATTTGACCCGACCAAGGGTTCGTTGATCGCTTGTGCCATGAAGGGCGACCCTATACTGTATATCCACACAGTAAAAGGCGTATCCCATGGAACTCATCGACAAGCTCAGCATTCTCGCCGACGCCGCCAAGTACGACGCGTCTTGCGCCAGCAGTGGCGCGCCGAAGCGTAGTTCCGAGGGCAAGAGCGGCCTGGGCTCGACCGACGGCATGGGCATTTGCCACAGCTACACACCGGACGGGCGCTGTGTTTCGTTGCTGAAGGTGCTGCTGACCAATTTCTGTCTTTACGACTGCCAGTATTGCGTCAATCGACGCTCCAGCGACGTGCCACGCGCACGCTTCACGCCAGAAGAAGTGGTGACGCTGACCATGGATTTCTACCGGCGTAACTGCGTCAGTGGGCTGTTTCTCAGTTCCGGGATCATTCGCTCGGCGGACTACACCATGGAGCAGCTGATCCGCGTGGCCAAATTGCTGCGCGAAGACCACGAGTTCCGCGGTTACATCCACCTCAAGACCATCCCCGAAGCCGACCCGGCGCTGATCGAGGAGGCGGGGCGCTACGCCGATCGCTTGAGCGTGAACATTGAATTGCCCACCGACGCCAGCCTGCAAACCCTGGCCCCGGAGAAACAGCTGGGCTCGATCAAGCAAGCGATGAAAACCATCTACACCGGCGTACAAACCGTACTCAACGAACCGCGCGCACCAAAATTTGCCCCTGCCGGGCAGAGCACGCAAATGATCGTCGGCGCCGATGACACCGATGACAGCACCATTCTCCACAGCGCCCAGGCGCTATATGGCAACTTCAGTTTGCGCCGGGTCTATTACTCGGCATTCAGCCCGATCCCCAACAGCCCGAAAAGCGTGCCTTTGGCCGCGCCACCGCTGATGCGCGAGCACCACTTGTATCAGGCGGACTTCCTGTTGCGCAGCTACGGCTTCACCGCGGGCGAGCTGTTCAAAGGGCCTGGGCACCTGGCGCTCGACATCGACCCGAAGCTGGCGTGGGCACTGGAGAATCGCGAAGTGTTTCCGCTGGACCTCAATCGCGCCGAGGCATCGTTGATCGCGCGCATTCCCGGTATCGGCCTGCGCACCACCGAGCGGCTGGTGGAGTTGCGCCGTCAGCGCCGCATTCGCTACGAAGACCTGGCCCGAATGCGCTGCGTGCTGGCCAAGGCCAAGCCGTTCTTCATCACCAGCGACTACCACCCGCAGCAGGCCGAGGTCACCAGTCATTTGCTTTATCAGCAACTGCGCGACCGGCCGCAGCCGCAGCAAATGGGGTTATGGGGATGATCAGTCTGGATTGCGACGACCTGTTCGACACCTGGCGCCAGCAGGCTCGCTGGCTGCTCAGTCATGAGGTGGACCCGAGCCGCGTGAGCTGGGCCAGTGAAGGCGTGCCCGATCTGTTCGCCAGTGACGATGCACCACCCCCAACCCAGGGCCCGTTTCAGGCTCGGATACCGCGAACGCTGTTGGACACCCTTGAGCGCGCCGCCCGTTATCGCGGTGATCAACGCTGGAGTCTGCTGTACGAAGTGCTGTGGCGGGTCAGCCATGGTGACCACACCGCGATGCTGGCCGGTGACAATCTTGGCAGTGAATTTCATAGAAGAATCAAACAGGTACAGCGTGAAGCTCATCATCTACATGCATTTGTACGCTTCGTGGCAATGCCTGAAGGTGAGGGGCCGCAATACGTCGCGTGGCATGAACCTGCCCACGACATCCTGCACAGTGCCAGTGAACATTTTATCGGGCGCATGGGCCGGCATCGCTGGTTGATCGCGACGCCCCGAGACGGGGTTTACTACGATGGCGAGCAGTTGATCCACCAACGGCAGTGCCCGGTTGAATGGCAGCAGCTGGCACAAAACGTCGACGACCCGCACAGCGACATGTGGTTGACCTACTACAGCCACATCTTCAATCCTGCGCGTTTGAACCCGAAAGTCATGCAAGGGCATTTACCGGCACGGTTCTGGAAAAACCTGCCTGAAGGCGCGCTGATTCCGGGGCTGATCACCCAGGCACGCACGGGTAAGCAACAGGATGGCCAGGCGAGCGGAATCAAGGGCAGGGGCGGTAAACGTATTGCGCGGGCAGATGCCGGGCATCGCTCATAAAAAAGCCCCCCATCGCCAATGCGATGGAGGGCTTCGATGCAGCAGGGGTCAGATCAAACCTTAACGATCCAGCCCGCTGGCGCTTCGATGTCGCCAGTCTGTACACCGGTCAGCTCTTTGTAGAGCTTCTGGGTGACCGGGCCGACTTCGGTTTCGCTGTGGAACACGTGCAGGTGGTCGTTGTAGCTGATGCCGCCGATCGGGGTGATCACGGCAGCAGTGCCGCAAGCGCCGGCTTCCTTGAAGTCGGACAGCTTGTCGATGAACACGTCACCTTCAACCACTTCCAGGCCCAGACGCGATTTGGCCAGCTCGATCAACGACAGACGGGTGATGCCCGGCAGCACCGACGGCGAGTTCGGCGTGACGAACTTGTTGTCGTGGGTGATCCCGAAGAAGTTGGCCGAGCCGACTTCTTCGATTTTGGTGTGGGTCATCGGGTCCAGGTAGATGCAGTCGGCGTAATGCGCCTTCTTGGCCTGGGAACCTGGCATCAGGCTGGCCGCGTAGTTGCCACCGACTTTGGCTGCACCGGTGCCTTGTGGGGCGGCGCGGTCGTAGCTGGAGATCAGGAAGTTGTGCGGCGTCAGGCCACCCTTGAAATAGGCGCCGACCGGAATGGCGAAGATCGAGAAGATGAACTCGGGCGCGGTACGCACACCGATGTTGTCACCCACGCCGATCACGAACGGACGCAGGTACAGCGCGCCGCCGGTGCCGTAAGGCGGGATGAAACGCTCGTTGGCACGAACCACTTCTTTGCAGGCTTCGATGAACTGCTCGGTTTCCACGAACGGCATCAGCAGGCGTGCGCAGCTGCGTTGCATGCGCAGGGCGTTCTGATCCGGACGGAACAGGTTGATCGAGCCGTCCTTGCAACGATAGGCCTTCATGCCTTCGAAGCATTGCTGACCATAGTGAAGGGCAGTGGAGCCTTCGCTGATGTGCAGCACGTTGTCTTCGGTCAGGGTGCCTTTGTCCCACTCGCCATTACGCCAGTACGACAGATAGCGCTTGTCGGTCTTGATGTAGTCAAAACCCAGCTTGTCCCAATTGATGCTTTCGTTACCCATGACACCCTCTATCACTTAACAACCGCCGAAACGGTTCAAGGCTTCTGACGTTTTTCTGGATGGGGACAACAATACTTCATTCCGGGCCCAATTCGCAGCCCGGACTATCGGATGACAGACAGATAAATCGAGTTGACCTCAAGAAATCGCCAGCAGGCTAGCTCCCACAGGAGAACGCATTCCAAATGTGGGAGCTAGCCTGCTAGCGATGGGGCCATCTATGCCGCCATCCATTGTTCTGAATCACAGGTGCAGCGCATGCCCCAGAGCGCGCAGCGCCGCTTCCTGCACCGCCTCGCCCAGCGTCGGATGCGCATGGATGGTGCCGGCGATGTCTTCCAGCCGAGCGCCCATTTCCAGGCTCTGGCCGAACGCCGTCGACAGCTCCGACACGCCCACGCCCACCGCTTGCCAGCCGACAATCACATGATTGTCACGCCGTGCCACGACACGCACGAAGCCGCTTTTGGATTCCAGCGTCATCGCCCGGCCATTGGCCGCGAACGGGAAGCTGGAAACGATGCAGTCCAGACCTGCAGCCTTGACGTCGTCCGGGGTCTGGCCGACGACCACCAGTTCCGGGTCGGTAAAGCACACGGCGGCGATGGCGGTCGGGTTGAACTCGCGGGACTTGCCGCTGATCAGTTCGGCAACCATCTCACCCTGAGCCATGGCCCGGTGCGCGAGCATCGGTTCGCCGCTCAAGTCGCCGATGGCGTACACGTTGCGCATGCTGGTCTGGCAGCGGTTGTCGATCTTGATCGCCGAGCCGTTCATGTCCAGATTCAGTGCTTCAAGGTTCCAGCCCTGGGTGTTCGGCTTGCGACCGACGGCCACCAGCACCTGATCCGTTTCCAGGTTCAGGGTGTCGCCACCCGGCTCAAAAACTTGCAGTGTATTGCTAGCAGAATCAAAGCCTTGGACGCTGTGCTTCAAGTAAAGCTTCACGCCGAGTTTTTTCAGTTCGTCGTGTACCGGCTGGGTCAGTTCGGCATCGTAGGCCGGCAGAATGCGCTCCTGCGCCTCGACCACGCTCACATCAGCGCCAAGCTTGCGATAGGCAATCCCCAGCTCCAGACCGATGTAGCCGCCACCGACCACGACCAGCCGTTTCGGCACGGAGGTCGGCGCCAGGGCCTCGGTGGAGGAGATGATCGGCCCGCCAATCGGCAGCATCGGCAGGTTCAAGCTTTTCGAACCGGTGGCCAGCACCAGGTGTTCGCACTGGATCCGCGTGTCGCCCACATCAACGGTTTTGCCATCGATCACTTTCGCCCAGCCTTGAATGACCTGGACTTTGTTCTTTTTCAGCAGGGCCGCGACGCCGGTGGTCAGGCGATCGACAATGCCGTCCTTCCACTCGACGCTCTTGCTGATGTCGAGGGTTGGCGCGGACACGCTAATGCCCAGGGCCGAGTGTTGGCTGTGGTGTTGCGTCTGGTGGAACTGTTCAGCGACGTGAATCAACGCCTTCGACGGAATGCAGCCGATGTTCAGGCAGGTACCGCCCAGTGATTCGCCTTCCACCAGAATGGTCGAGATGCCCAGCTGGCCGGCACGAATCGCCGTCACATAACCGCCAGGGCCGCCGCCGATGATCAGCAGCGTGGTGTTCAAGGTTTGCATGCATGCTCCTCTAAAATCAGTCCACGAACAGGGTGGCGGGTTGTTCGAGCAGACCACGAACGGCCTGGATGAATTGCGCCGCGTCCATGCCATCGACCACACGGTGATCGAAGGAGCTGGAGAGGTTCATCATCTTGCGAATCACGATCTGGCCTTTGACGACCATCGGGCGTTCGACGATTTTATTGACGCCGACAATCGCCACTTCCGGCAGGTTCAGCACCGGGGTACTGACGATGCCGCCCAACGCACCAAGGCTGGTCAGGGTGATGCTCGAGCCGGACAGTTCATCGCGGGCAGCCTTGCCATTACGCGCGGCAGTGGCCAAACGGGAGATTTCCTGAGCGTTGTCCCACAGGCTGCGGGCTTCGGCGTGACGCACCACCGGCACCATCAAGCCGATGTCGGCTTGCGTGGCGATGCCCACGTGGACGGCGCCGAGGCGGGTGATGACCTGGGCTTCGTCGTCGTAACGGGCGTTGATCTGCGGGAAGTCGCGCAGGGCGACGACCAGCGCTCGGACCAGGAATGGCAGCAAGGTCAGCTTGCCGCGGGTCGCACCGTGTTTTTCGTTCAGGTGCGCGCGCAGTTCTTCCACGGCGGTCACGTCGATTTCTTCGACATAACTGAAGTGAGCGGCGCGTTGCGTGGCGTCCTGCATGCGCTGGGCAATCTTGCGGCGCATGCCGATCACCGGGATTTGTTCTTCGTCGTTACGCTGGGTGTAAGCACTGCCGACGCTCGATGCATTCGACTGGCCCTGAGCCAGATAAGCGTCGAGGTCTTCGTGCAGCACGCGACCGGCAGGGCCGGTGCCACGGACCAGGCGCAACTGGATGCCGAGGTCCAGCGCATGTTTGCGCACGGCCGGGGAGGCCAGCGGGCGTTCGTCGGCTTCGCGAGCCACCATTGGGCCTTGGCAAACGGCGGCTCGTGGCGCTGCGGCCGCGACCGGTTTGCTTGCCACCACGGCTTCAGCTTTCGGCGCTGCAACCGGCGCTTCTTTAACAGGTGCAGGCTGGGCCGACTCTTTAACGTTGCCCGCGCCTTCGACTTCGATGCTGATCAGGATGCTGCCAACCGCCATGACTTCGCCAGGCTGTCCGCCCAGCGCAATCACCTTGCCATGCACCGGCGAAGGGATGTCAACCATCGCCTTGTCGGTCATGACATCGGCCAGCACCTGATCTTCGACGACCATGTCGCCGACCTTGACGTGCCACACCGACAACTCAACTTCTGCAATGCCTTCACCAATGTCCGGCATTTTAATAACGTGCGTGCCCATTCAGACCTCCATAACCCGTTTCAAAGCCGCGCCCACACGGGACGGACCAGGGAAATACGCCCACTCTTGCGCGTGCGGGTAGGGAGTGTCCCAACCGGTGACGCGTTCGATCGGCGCTTCCAGGTGATGGAAGCAGTGCTCTTGCACCAGGGCGACCAGTTCGGCGCCGAAGCCGCACGTGCGGGTCGCTTCGTGAACGATCACGCAGCGGCCGGTTTTCTTCACCGACTTGACGATGGTCTCCAGGTCCAGCGGCCACAGGCTGCGCAGGTCGATGACTTCAGCGTCGATCCCGGTTTCTTCCGCAGCGACTTGCGAGACGTAAACGGTGGTGCCGTAGGTCAGGATGGTCACTTCTTTGCCCGGACGGGCAATGGCGGCAACGTCCAGCGGCACGGTGTAGTAACCGTCCGGGACTTGTGCGGCCGGGTGTTTCGACCACGGGGTTACCGGACGGTCGTGGTGGCCATCGAACGGGCCGTTGTACAGGCGTTTTGGCTCAAGGAAGATCACCGGGTCATCGTTTTCGATAGAGGCGATCAGCAGGCCTTTGGCGTCGTAAGGGTTGGACGGCATGACCGTGCGCAGGCCGCAGACCTGGGTGAACATTGCTTCGATACTTTGGCTGTGGGTCTGACCGCCATAGATGCCGCCGCCGCAAGGCATGCGCAGGGTCATTGGTGCGGTGAACTCGCCGGCCGAGCGATAACGCAGGCGCGCGGCTTCGGAAATGATCTGGTCCGACGCCGGGTACACGTAGTCGGCGAACTGAATCTCGGCCACCGGACGCAGACCGTAGGCGCCCATGCCCACGGCAACGCCGACAATGCCGCTTTCGGAGATCGGCGCATCGAACACCCGGGAGGTGCCGTACTTGTTCTGCAGGCCTTCGGTGCAGCGGAACACGCCGCCGAAGTAGCCCACGTCCTGGCCGAACACCACGACGTTGTCATCACGCTCAAGCATCACATCCATGGCCGAGCGCAGGGCCTGGATCATGGTCATGGTGGTCGTGGTCATGGCGGTTTCCGGCTGAATATTGTTGTTGTGATCGTTCATGTCAGATCCCCAACTCTTGACGCTGGCGCTTCAAGTGCTCCGGCATCTCTTTATAGACGTCTTCGAACATGGTCGCGGCGCTCGGAATCTGGCCACCGGCGAGGGTGCCGTACTGCTCGGCTTCTTTCTGCGCGGCAATCACTTCGGCTTCCAGTTCGGCGCTGACGGCGACGTGCTCCTCTTCGGACCACTGACCGATTTTGATCAGGTGCTGCTTCAGGCGCGCAATCGGGTCGCCCAGCGGGAAGTAGCTCCAGTCGTCGGCAGGACGGTATTTGGACGGATCATCGGAAGTGGAGTGCGGGCCGGCGCGGTAGGTGACCCATTCGATCATGGTCGGGCCGAGGTTGCGGCGAGCGCGTTCGGCAGCCCAGGCTGAGGCCGCGTAGACCGCGACGAAATCGTTGCCGTCGACCCGAAGGGAGGCAATGCCGCAACCGACGCCACGACCGGCGAACGTAGTGGCTTCACCACCGGCAATCGCCTGGAACGTCGAGATCGCCCACTGGTTGTTGACCACGTTGAGGATCACGGGCGCACGGTAAACGTGAGCGAAGGTGAGGGCGGTGTGGAAGTCGGATTCAGCGGTGGCACCGTCGCCAATCCACGCCGAGGCGATTTTGGTGTCGCCCTTGATCGCCGACGCCATGCCCCAGCCCACACCCTGTACGAATTGGGTGGCGAGGTTGCCGGAAATAGTGAAGAAGCCGAAGTCTTTGACCGAGTACATGATTGGCAGCTGACGTCCCTTGAGCGGATCGCGCTCGTTGGACAGCAGTTGGCAGATCAGGCCCACCAGCGGTACTTCGCGGGCCATCAGGATGCTTTGCTGACGGTACGTCGGGAAGCACATGTCATCGACATTCAGCGCCAGGGCCTGGCCGCTGCCGATGGCTTCTTCGCCAAGGCTCTGCATGTAGAACGACATTTTTTTCTGACGCTGGGCGACCACCATGCGGTTGTCGTAGATCCGCGTCTTGAGCATGGCGCGCATGCCTTTACGCAGGATCTCGGCGGGTACGCCTTCAGCCCATGGACCGAGGGCATTGCCCTGGTCGTCGAGCACGCGAATCAGGCCCTTGGCCAGATCAGCGGTGTCGGCCGGTTCAACGTCGATTGGGGGTTTGCGCACCGTACCGGCATCGGTCAGACGCAGGTAGGAAAAGTCGGTTTTGCAGCCAGGACGGCCCGATGGTTCGGGAACGTGCAGTTGCAGCGGTTCGTACGCTTGGTTCATGGCTTCTACGCTCGATCTTGTGAATTTCTTGTAGTGAGCTGACCGTCATTCTTCGATAAAAGAATTCTTGTCCTACAACAATCATAGGCCCGGCGCAGAAGAATATTTATCTCTGTTTCGTTGCGTTGGAGATCATTTGAGGATAAAAAATCTGCATAAACATAAAAAACAGGTGGTTTTGTCTCATGCGCAAACTGGACCGTACCGATATCGGCATTTTGAACAGCCTTCAGGAGAACGCCCGCATCACCAACGCCGACCTCGCACGCTCGGTCAACCTGTCGCCGACACCGTGCTTCAATCGGGTCAAGGCGATGGAAGAATTGGGGCTGATTCGCGAGCAAGTGACGCTGCTGGATGCCGACCTGCTGGGGCTGCACGTGAACGTGTTCATTCATGTGAGCCTGGAGAAACAGGTGGAAGAAGCGTTGCAGCATTTCGAGGAAGCGATTTCGGATCGACCGGAAGTGATGGAGTGTTACTTGATGGCGGGCGACCCGGACTATTTGATCCGGGTGCTGGTGCCGACCATTCAGTCGCTGGAGCGTTTCATGATGGACTTCCTCACCAAAGTCCCCGGCGTGGCCAACATCCGCTCAAGCTTTGCGCTCAAGCAAGTGCGCTACAAAACTGCGCTGCCATTGCCAGCCAACGGCCTGACCCTGGGGGCCTAGAGTGCTCGTTCCCACGCAGAGCGTGGGAACGATCGACAAGGGTAAGTCAGAGTTTGTTGATCGGGATTTTCAGGTAGGTCACGCCATTATCTTCCGCCGGCGGCAAATTCCCCGCCCGCACATTCACCTGAATCGCCGGCAGCAACAGCGTCGGCATACCTAACCCGGCATCACGCTGGGTGCGCATGGCGACGAAGGCCGCTTCATCGATGCCGTCATGAATGTGGATATTGCTTTTGCGCTGTTCGCCAACCGTGGTCATGCACCGGGATTCGCGGCCTTCGGGCGGGTAGTCGTGGCAGACGTAGAGCCGAACGCTGGCGGGGAAGGCCAGCAGTTTATGAATCGAGGCGAACATCTGGTTGGCGTTGCCGCCGGGGAAGTCGCAACGGGCAGTGCCCACGTCCGGCATGAACAAGGTATCGCCCGCCAGGATCACATCACCGTCGATCAAATAAGCCATGTCTGCCGGCGTGTGGCCCGGTACATGCAGGGCCGTGGCCTTGAGGTGGCCGATCATGAACGATTCGTCCGGGGCGAACAGATGGTCGAATTGCGACCCGTCGCTGTGAAACTCTGGCTCAAGGTTGAACAGGGTCTTGAACACGCCCTGCACCTTGCTGATCGACTGGCCGATGGCGATTTTGCCACCCAGCTCCCGACGCAGATACGGAGCGGCGGACAGGTGATCGGCATGGGCGTGGGTTTCCAGCAGCCATTGCACCTGCAACTTATGGTCGCGAACGAAGGCGATGATTTTATCCGCCTGGGTGGTGGCGGTGCGTCCGGCGGCGGGGTCGTAATCGAGCACCGGGTCGACGACGGCGCATTGACCACCATCACCTTGGTAGATCACGTAGCTGTAGGTCGACGAGGCAGGGTCTAGAAAAGCTTCAATCAAGGCAGGCATGGTGGCCGTTTTCTTTCAGGACAAGCCATGAGGGTAGTTTCATTTTCCCTGCGATGACCAGCCCTGCGTTAATTCATGAAGGAAAAAATCCGCACGGGCTCTATCCTGTCACTCATCGATACCGGGCGTTCCCGGCTTTTTTTCGCGGATCACGAGCGTTTTATGTTGTTGGCGAGTTTTTTTGGTGTGGTGATGGGCCTGGTCCTTGGATTGACCGGGGCAGGTGGCGGCATTCTCGCGGTGCCGGCCCTGGTGCTGGGGCTGGGTTTGACCATGACCCAGGCCGCGCCGGTGGCGTTGTTTGCGGTGGGCAGTGCGGCGGCGGTCGGGGCCATTGATGGTTTGCGCCATGGCCTGGTGCGCTATCGTGCGGCATTGCTGATCGCACTGCTGGGGGCGATTTTTTCGCCGGTCGGCATCTACTTTGCCCATCAGTTGCCGGAAAAAATCCTGATGATCCTGTTCAGTCTGCTGATGGTCATGGTGGCCTGGCGGATGCTGCGTCGTGAACGCCAGGACGAAGGGCCGAGCGACCACGGCCACGCCAACTGGGGCCAGAAGAACTGCATGCTCGATCAGCAGACCGGGCGTTTTTCCTGGACCGCGAAATGCACCGCGACCCTCGCGGCACTTGGCGCGGTGACGGGCGTGGTGTCGGGGTTGCTGGGCGTCGGTGGTGGCTTCCTGATCGTGCCTGCGTTCAAGCAACTGACGGATGTGCAGATGCGCGGCATTGTCGCCACCTCCTTGATGGTAATCAGCCTTATCTCGGCCATCGGCGTGATCGGCGCGTTTCATGCCGGGGTCAGGATTGACGCATTGGGCGTGGCGTTCATTGTCGCCAGCATCGTCGGCATGATCGTTGGCCGACACCTGTGCGCACGAGTTCCGGCCCGTGCCCTGCAAATCGGCTTCGCCAGCGTCTGTGTGGTGGTCGCCGCTTACATGCTGTTCAGGGCGGGCGTCTAGGGAGTACCGGTTCCTGTGGCCGCCGGTCTGCCGGTCAGGCGTACATCATAAGTTCCGGGTCTTGGCGCGACCCGGTCTTACACCGAATTTGCCGCGCATCACCCGCCAACCCAAAGCACTTCAAAACCGCCCCCAAGGCAGCGTATGCCGCCGCCGGTCACCTTTCGATAATCGCCTCCGACATCCAGTCCCCCGCTGCGGAGCGCGTCATGCACAACAATAAGAATTTCAAGCATCGTTACTTGCCTGCCTTTATCGCCAGCCTGTCGACCCTTGGTTTGAGTTCAATGGCCGAAGCCGAGATCGTGCTTTACGACAAGGACCAGACCACGTTCTCAACCGACGGCTACATCAACGCCTTCTACGTGAACAGCGATGTGGACCGTGCCGGCGATCAATACGACCGGCGTCAGGCACGGGTGAAAATGGGCTATCTGCCCAACTACCTGGGTTTCAACATGGGCAAACAGATCGATGACCTCAAACTCGGCGCCCGGGCTTCCTTCTGGGTGACCATCAACGACAGCCAGACCAACGGCACCGACACCGCCATCGACGTGCGGCAGTTCTACGGCACCGTGGCCAACCCGGAATGGGGCGAAGTGCTGATCGGCAAGGACTTCGGCCTGTTCGCCCGCTCCAACATTCTGCTCGATGAAATGCTCGCCGGTTACGGCCAGGTCAGCGATACCCTGGGTTTGGTGGACGGTGGCGGGGTGTCGTTCGGCAATATCGGCACGGGTTATCCGTATCCGTTCCCGACGTCGCAGATCACCTACCGCACCCCGGTGATGGAGGGGTTGCGGGTCGCCGTGGGGATTCTCGACCCGGTCGACACCAACGACAGCAGCCCATTGGGCAAGGCTTATCAGGAAAACCCGCGCACCGAGAGTGAAGTCACCTATCAGTTCGATGTGAGTGGGGCGAAGATTTACAGCTGGGTCAACGGCAGTTACCAGACCTCGGACAATACCGACTCCATCGTGCAGTCTGTCACCTCCAAAGGCGTCGGCTACGGTGTGCAGGCGAAGATGGGTGGGTTGTCGCTGACCGGATCCGGTTTCCAGGCCAAGGGCATCAACCCGTTTTTCACCAACAATGCCGGCGAACCGACCCTGCGCAACGTCGACAGCGACGGTTACTTGCTGCAGGGCTCCTACAAGCTGGGCAAAAACCGTTTGGCGTTGTCGTACGGCAAGACCAATGACGACGGAAACGGCGTGGTTGGCAGCGGTGCGGATTACGAGACACGCGGGGTGGCGCTGTTCCATGACGTCAACGACAACCTCAAGCTTGTGGCCGAGTACAACCAGTTCGAAATCAACGGCCACGACACCAGCGCCCAGAACGAAGACACCGACACCTTTGCGGTGGGGGCGGTGTTGAACTGGTAATAGAGTCGATCTGTGAACCCTTCCCCTGTGGCGAGGGAGCTTGCTCCCGCTGGACCGCGAAGCGGTCCCGATTCTGGTCGCGCATCGGCCATTTTGGGGGACTGCTGCGCAGTCCAGCGGGAGCAAGCTCCCTCGCCACAAAAGCATCAGCCATCAAGCACCCAATTCGCCGGCTCTCATCCCATCGAAGCGCCTGACCGCTACCCAAGTAGCATACGTCGCCGCCCGCAAGCTTCGTACACTCGTGCCTCATACACGCGCACCTGCGGGGGGCGACCATGCAGCAGGTCCAGAGTGAAGGGGTGGTCAGTGGCATGTCCCAGGCGACCGATGCCCAACAAGTGGCTCAGGAACTCGCGCGTCAGCTATTGCACCCGCATCTGGGCTTCGTGCTGTTCTTCTGTTCCGCCGAGTACGACTTGCAGGCGCTGGGCCAGGCCTTGCAACAGAGCTTCGGCGGGATTCGCCTGGTGGGTTGCACCAGCGCCGGGGAAATCACCCCGTTGGGCTACGGTCGCAACTGCGTGACGGCGGTCGGTTTCGATCATCGGCATTTTTCCATCGACGCCGAACTGATCTGCGAGATGGAGCGCTTCAGCCTGATCGACGCCCAGCAAATGGTCGAGCGCCTGGTCAGTGGCTGTCGCAGCAACACGCTCGCGCCGATCAAGGGCAACAGCTTTGCCCTGACCTTGCTCGATGGTCTGTCCAGCCGTGAAGAAATGGTCCTCGCCGCCTTGAGCGCAGCTTTGGGCGACATCCCGCATTTCGGCGGTTCGGCCGGCGACGACAACTACCTGACCCACACCCACGTCTATTTTGGCGGCGAGTTTCACAGCGGCGCGGCTGTAGTGGTGCTGGTCAATACCTGGCTGGATTTCGAGGTGTTCACCACTCACCACATCTTGCCGAGGGCCGAGAAACTGGTGGTCACCGGGGCCGACAGCGCCTCGCGCCGGGTTTTTGAACTCAATGCCGAGCCCGCTGCCGAGGAGTACGCCCGACACATCGGCGTGCCCGTGGCCGAGCTTGATCACCGGGTCTTCGCCGCGCACCCGTTGGCCGTGCGGATCAACGATCAGTATTACGTGCGGGCAATCCAGCAGGTTCATCCGGACCTGAGCCTGAGTTTTTACTGTGCGGTGGAAAACGGCATCGTCCTCACCGTCATGACCCCCGGGCCGATGCTGCCGAACCTGCAAACCTTGTTTGAAGGCTTGCAGGCGCGTCTTGGCGACCTACTGCTGACCATCGGCTGCGACTGCTTTCTCAGGCGTCTGGAACTGGAAGACGGCGGCAGCCTGGAGCAGATCGGAACGTTTTTGCGCGACCAACGGGTGATGGGTTTCAACACCTACGGAGAACAGTTCAATGGCATGCACATCAACCAGACCTTCACCGGCGTTGCCATTGCCCGAGGCCGGTCCCCTGGACATCGTTGAGCTCCAGGCACAGCTCGCCAGCCTGCGCCACGACAATCAAAAGCTGCAGCGCATCAATGGCGCGCTGATCGAGCGGATCGAATCCGGCATTACTCGCGGCAACGACCCGTACGCGGCCTTCCAGCATTCGGTGGTGCTGGCCGAACAGGTGCGTGAGCGCACCGACGCCTTGAATCAGGCCATGGCCGAACTCAAGTCGGGCAATCACTTGCTCAGCGAAGCGCGCCTGCGCGCGGAAACCGCCCACCAACATTTGATCGATGCCATCGAGAGCATTTCCGACGCCTTTGTGCTGTTCGATGCCGACCAGCGCATCGTCTTGTTCAACAGCCGTTTCAAGGCGTTCTGGAGCAACAGCCGGGTGCGCATCAATGCGGGCATGCGCCTGGCCGAGGTCAAGCGCCTGATGAGTGCCACCGGACTGTTCACTGAAGAACCGCGCGGGCATGCCGACGAAAACCTGTTTTATCGCCTGCAGAATGGCCGCTGGTTGCAAGTCAGCGAACGGCCGACCCAAGAAGGCGGGCGGGTGATCCTGTTCACCGACATTACCGACGTCAAACTCAGCGAAACCGTGCGCCGCGAACAGGCGGTGGCGCAGAAGTCGCACTTGCTGCAGCGGGCGGTCGACAACCTGTCCCAAGGCGTGGCCATGGTCAATGCCGAAGGCATTCTGGAACTGTGGAACCGGCGTTTCCTCGAACTCAGCGGGCTGGCCCCGGTGGCGGCCCATCGGCCGTTTGCCGAAGTGATCGCCGACAGCGAATTGAACCTGCTGACCCCGGCCAGCCGCGATGCCAACGGGCGGCACGTGCAGGAATCAGAGCAGCGCCTCTACGATGGCCGTGTGCTGGAAATCCGCACCCATCCGTTGCCCACCGGCGGCTTCGTCAACACTTTCACTGACATCACCGAACGTTATCAGCATGCCGAAGCGTTGAGCGAAAGCGAGCGCTGGATTCGCCTGATCACTGACCATGTGCCGGCGCTGATTGCCTACCTCAATGCCGATCTGGTCTACGAGTTCACCAACAAGGTCTACGAAGAATGGTACTGCTGGCCGCGCGGCGTGATGCTCGGGCAGAGCCTGCGCGAAGTCCACAGCGAGCAGCATTACCAGCGCCTCGAAGCCTATGTGGCCCGGGCCCTGGCCGGTGAGAGCGTGACGTTCGAGTTCGCCGAAACCAACATCAATAATCAGGAGCGCTACATGCTGCGTTCCTACGTGCCCAATCGCCTGGCCACCGGTGAAGTGGTGGGGATCTTTGTGTTGATCCGCGACATCACCGAGCGTCGTCGCACGGCCGAGGCGCTGCATCAGGCTTATCAGAATCTCGAGTTGCGAGTGCGCGAACGCACCACCGAACTGACCACCCTCAATGACCAACTGCTGCGCGAAATCGACGAGCGTCGGCGCGTCGAATCGCGCTTGCGCGAGGCCAAACTTGAGGCCGAGCAGGCCAACCTGTCGAAAACCAAGTTTCTCGCCGCCGTGAGCCACGATTTGCTGCAACCGCTGAACGCTGCGCGACTGTTTACCAGCGCTTTGCTGGAACGCCGCGAGCCGGTGGCCAATGCGATTTTGGTGCGCAATGTCAGCAATTCGCTGGAAGACGTGGAAAACCTGCTGGGCACGCTGGTGGACATTTCCAAGCTGGATGCCGGGGTGATCAAGGCTGACATTGCACCGTTCGCCCTGAGCGAGCTGCTGGAAAACCTCGCGGCCGAATACACCCAAGTGGCCCGCAGTGAAGGGCTTGAGCTGCATTTCATCCCGTGTTCGGCGTTGGTGCGCAGTGACATCCAGTTGCTCGCGCGGATCCTGCGCAATCTGCTGAGCAACGCCATTCGTTACACCTACAGCGGTCGTGTGGTGCTCGGGTGTCGGCGTCATCATCAGCGGTTGACCATCGAGGTGTGGGACAGCGGCATGGGCATTGCCGAAAATCGGCTGGAAGAGATTTTCCAGGAGTTCAAGCGCGGTGACGTGCAGCGTCCCGATCAGGATCGCGGGTTGGGTCTGGGGCTGGCGATTGTCGAGAAGATTGCCGGGATCCTCGGCCACCGGATTCACGTGCGTTCGTGGCCGGGCAAGGGCTCGATGTTTTCCGTCGAGGTGCCATTGAGCGCCACCGCTCCCACGGCTCAACCGGCACTTCTTATGAGTGAGCCGATGCTGGAACGTCTGCGCGGCGCGCGGGTGTGGGTGCTGGATAACGACGCGGCGATTTGCGCCGGTATGCGCACGCTGCTTGAAGGGTGGGGATGTCGGGTGGTCACGGCACTGTCGGAGCAGGACCTGGCGCGGCAGGTGGACAATTATCATGAAGAAGCCGACTTGCTGATCGCCGACTATCACCTGGACGATGATCAGAACGGCGTCGATGCCGTGGCCCGGATCAACGCCCGCCGCGGTTCAGCGATCCCGGCGATGATGATTACCGCCAACTACAGCAACGAGCTCAAGCAGCAGATTCGTGAACTGGGGCATACGTTGATGCATAAGCCGGTAAGGCCGATGAAACTCAAGACGGCGATGAGTCATTTGCTCGGCAGGCCTTGAGGTGATCGTTCCCACGCTCCGCGTGGGAATGCAGCCCGGGACGCTCTGCGTCCCTTCCAGAGTCGAACGCGGAGCGTCCGGTGAGGCATTCCCACGCAGACGGTTCGACGCCTCGACGTGGGAACGATCATCACGCGGCCTCAACGCCGTAAGTAAGAGCCGAAATCAATATCCCCGGCACTCAATATCGCCTGCACCCGATTGTGCACGTTGAGTTTGCGCAGGATCGCCGAGACATGCGCCTTGACCGTGGTTTCGGCGATTTCCAGGGTGTAGGCGATCTGCTTGTTCGATTCACCCTTGGTCATGCGTTCGAGCACCAGCAACTGCTTGCGGGTCAGGGCCTGGAGCAGTTCCGGCGGGAAGCTCGGGTTGTCATTCATGCGTCGGTGGGTGCCGCATTTTTGCGTGCGGATGATGTCCGGCGGCAGGTACACATTGCCATTGAGAATTTGCTGGATAGCCTCGGTCATCTGCACCCTTGGCGAGGATTTGGTGATGAAACCCACCGCGCCATAAGTGATGGCTTGCAGCACGATCTGTTTGTCCTGCTCGGCCGAGACGATCACCACCGGAATGGTCGGCGCCTCGTTGCGCAGGTTGATCAGGCCGTTGAGGCCGTGCATGCCGGGCATGTTCAGGTCGAGCAGGATCAGGTCCAGGTCGTCATGTTCCTGAGTCAGCAGCAGGGCGCTGTCGAGGTCGGCGGTTTCCATCACCTCGCTGCCCGGAAAACCGTCGCTGATGACGTTATGGATGGCTTCGCGAAACAGCGGGTGATCGTCGGCAATCAGAATTTTGTACATAGCCTTTCACCTCATTATTTTCATTATGGTGTGGCAACAACACATACGCGTAAAGGTCAGGGGAAGGGCTCGGGCCGGGCCGGTTCAACGGGCAGGTTCGCGGCTTGCCAGGCGTCCAGGCCGTCGCGATACCAATACAGTGTTTTATAGCCTATGGCGGCGGCGCGTTTGACCGCATTCCAGCTCAGCCAGCAGTCGGAGCGGCAGTAGAAGACCAGCGGTTGCGCGAGGTCGCCTGCGGTCAATGTGTTCAGGTTACGCGCAAAATAGCCCTGCCAGTCAGGTGTCAGGTCGCCGTCCCCGGTATTGGCCAGCCAATGGCTGCCGGGCAGGTTCTCGTGGGGCTGATCTTCGATGAATTGTCCTTGCAGCCATTGGCGGCGGTAGACGTCGATCAGCACCGGGCGCGGTGTCTGGGTGAGCAGGGTTTGCAGGGCAGCGGTGTCGATGATGGCCGCACCTTCAAGCTGGTTCGGCGTCGGGCTGCGGTAGAGGCCGATGCGATAACCGTCGGCGGAGAACAGCGGTGTGTCGGCGTGCGCGACGCTCAGCAACAGGCTCAGCGACAGCGCAGCGAGAGAAGGGCGCAACAGACGACGTTGGGCACGCGGCATGGGGTTCAATCCTTATAGTTATGAACCCATTACATGCCAGTCTCGGTGCATTGGGAATGCGACGATAGACAGGGAAACCAGTACTAAAGTAGTAATTTCCCTTGAATTGATCGTTCCCACGCTCCGCGTGGGAATGCAGCCCGGGACGCTCCGCGTCCCAAAGCGGACGCGGAGCGTCCGGTGAGGCATTCCCACGCAGAGCGTGGGAACGATCAGGGTCACAGGGGTGTTAGCTGGTTTTACGCAGGGCGGCGTGTTGCGGGTTGAAGGTGAGTACGGCCAGAAGGGCGAATACCAGGGTCAGCCCGGCGCACACTGCCAGTGCCAGCGGATTGAAGCGCTCATACAAGGCAAACCGCACCAACTCCACCGCATGGGTAAACGGGTTCAACGCGCACAGCCAGTACAACCACTCGCTGGACTCGCGCATCTTCCACAGCGGATACAACGCCGACGACAGGAAGAACAGCGGGAAAATCACGAAATTCATCACCCCGGCAAAGTTCTCCAGCTGGCGGATCGCATTGGACAGCAGCAGGCCCAACGCGCTGAGCATCAACGCCACCAGCAACAACGCCGGTAAGGCGATCAACAAACCCATGGCCGGCGGCTGCACGCCATACACCCAGGCAATCGCCAGAAAGGCGTACACCTGCAACAGCGAAATCAGCGAAGTGGCCAACAGTTTGCTGCACAACAGGAAAGTCCGGGGCAGGGGACTGGTCAGCAGCACGCGCATGCTACCCATCTCCCGGTCGTAGACCATCGACAGCGAACCTTGCATGCCGTTGAACAGCAGGATCATGCAGGCCAGTCCCGGGATGATGTAGACCTCATAGGGAATGTAAGTGTCGTAGGGCTCGATGATCGCGATCCCGAGGGCCGCGCGAAACCCGGCCGCGAACACCAGCAACCACAGCAGCGGGCGCACCAGCGCACTGAGAAACCGCGTGCGTTGCAGCACAAAGCGCAGCCATTCGCGCAGCACGATGCCGCTGAAACATTGCCAATAAGCAGTCATTGGGCGGCTCCTGATGTGGTCAGACGGGAGAAGGCCGAACCAAGGTCGCCGCCATGTTCCTGGCTCAAGGCATCAGCTTGCCCGCTGGCGACCAGGCGTCCCTGATGGAGAATCAGCAAGTCGTCACTCGGCTGCACTTCATCCAGCAAATGGGTAGTCCAGAGCACGCTGATGTTCTGCTCGCGGCACAGACCGCGAATGTGTTGATTGAGCGCCAGGCGGCTGGCCGGGTCGAGGCCGACGCTGGCCTCGTCGAGCAGCAACAGCCGTGGCTCATGCAGCAAGGCGCGGGCGATTTCCACCCGGCGACGGTGACCGCCATTGAGTTCGCGCACCCGCTCGCGACGGCGTTCGGTCAAGGCCTGGCGCGCCAGTTCGGCGTCGACTCGCAGGCCGGTCTGGCGCCGGGACATGCCGTGCAGCGCGGCGTGATAGCGCAGGTTCTGCTCGATGCTGAGGTCCAGGTCCAGCGTGCTTTGCTGAAACACCACGCCCAGTTGCTTGAGTGCCGGGCGCGCCGCATTACGCAACGAACAACCACCGACCCTGATGTCACCACGCTGCACATCATAGAGCCGGGTCAACAACGCAATCAGCGTCGATTTCCCCGCACCATTCGGCCCCAGCAACGCTGCAAATCGCCCCGGCGCCAGGCTGAAACTCACCTGCCGCAATGCCTCCCGCGCACCATAGGAAAAACTCAGCTCGCTGACTTCCAGTGCGTTCATGGCGTCACCACCACGCCCCACGGATAGCGCCCGACCTTCACCGACTTGGTGACCTTGAGGCTGTCGACATCAATCACCGACACATCGCCGCTGACGCCGTTGGTGGCCAGCAGCTGCTTCTGATCCGGGGTAAATGACATTTGCCAGACGCGCCGGCCGACCAGCAGGTAATCAAGCACTTCAAAGGTCTTGGCATCGACCACCGCCACATGGTTGGCCGGACCGAGGGCGACGAAACCGTACTTGCCATCGGCGCTGAGCTTGATCCCCACCGGCTGGACCTTGTCCGGGTGCACGCCCTTGATCTGGAAGGTCAGGGTCTTGAGGACCTGTCGGGTGGCGACGTCGAGAATGGTCACCGTGCCGCCGATTTCCGCCGAGGCCCAGAGCTTGGAACCATCCGGCGCGAACTCGACGAAACGCGGCCGCTGATCGACCAGGGTGCTGTCGGCCAGGGTCTGGGTGCTGGTGTCGATCCAGTGCAGCATGTTCGTGGTTTCGCTGGTGTTCACCGCCCACTTGCCATCGGGGCTGACGGCCATGCCTTCGGGTTCCACGCCGACGCTGATCTGGCTCAGCACCTTGGAGGTTTCGGTGTCGATCACCGTCACCAGCGCATCGTCTTCGTTGGAAACGTATAGCCAGCGATTATTGGGGTGCAGGGCGAACTGCTCGGGATCTTTGCCCGAGGGCAGTTCCTTGATGATCTTGCGCGTGGCGACGTCCATCACCTGGACCCGGTCCGAGTCGCTGGCGCAGATGTACAGCAGCTTGTTGTCGTGGGACAGCAGCAAGCCGCGCGGGCGCTGACCGACGGGCAGGGTGTCGGTAACTTGCAGGGTCTGCAGGTCGATCAGGCTCAGGCTGTTGTCTTTTTCGTTGGAGACCCAGGCGGTGCTGGCCGCGGCGTGCCCGGCGGCGAGCAGCAGGGCCCAGAAAAGTAGGGAGCGGCAAAGCAGGGGGCGGCGCATGGCGGATTCCTTTTTTTGTTGTCGTTGTCTGGAGGCGATATCAGGGAAAGCTGCAAGTGACCTCGGGCTTGTCGTAGCCGAGGCTGTCCATTTCGTTGAAGGGGTGCAGGAAACCGTCCTGCGGCGAGGTGCTGACCAGCGCTCGGGGTTGGACGATAGGAATCGGTTGGCGCAACTGGCCGTTCCACGGGCGATAACTGAGCTTGCGACCCTTGAAGCCATCCAGCGGCAATTGATCGCTGATTTCCAGCGCACGGATCGCCATCGGATCGACCTGACGCAGTTTGCTCACCGCACTGGCGATGCTGCGCACGGCGATCCAGGCGGCGAAATCACGGTCATTCATCCAGCGCCCGGCCAGGGCTTCGAAGCGCTTCTGCAATTGGGCGGCGCCGTAGGTTTCCACGGTTTTGTGCCAGCCCACCGGGGTCAGGCCCTGGGTGCCGGCGACCGGCCGTGGGTACCAGGTCTGGTACGGCACGTATTCGCCGAAATCACCGCGTTCATCGGCGACCAGCACCACGTCGTACTCGGCAGTCTGGGTGAACAGCGGCATGTCGGCCTGGGCGCTACGACGTTGGTCGTTATCGAAGCTCCAGGCTTTTTCCGCCACCAGCTTCAAGCCGAAGCGTTTGGCGGCGCGGCGCAGGGCGGCGGCATAGGCCTGATCGTCCGGGGTCGGGCCGACGATCAGCAGCGCCCGTTGCCATTTACGCACCACCAGAAACTGCGCCAGGGCATCGGCGAGCATCGCCCGGCTCGGCAAACTGTGCAGCACGTTCGGCAGGCAATCGGTGGTGCGCAAACTGTCATCCGGGCTGCCGGCGTTGAACAGCAAGCTGTCGGGCAGCACGGCGCTGAGCCGGCGCAGACTCTCCACCGGTGCATTCACCACAAACAGGCGCAGACCCTGTGCATGCTGGGCCTTGGCCGCTTCGATCAGGGCCTCCGGGCTGTCGGCATTGACGTTGACCAGGCTGTAACTCTGGCTGAGAAAACGCCCGGTACTGTTGCTGTCGGTGATCGCCAATTCAGCGCCGCGAAGTCCGGCATCGACCGGTTCGGGAATGACGTTCGAAAGCAGCGGGCCGGGGTCGGGTCGATAGCCCAGGTAGCCGATCTGCACCTGCAACGGCGCGTCTGCGGCCTGGCTCTGAGTCGCCAGCCCGGAGGCGCAGGCAATCGCCAGCAGGTAGATCAGGGCGTAAGGGGCAAGCTGGCGCATAAAGGCACTCCATTACAGGTAGCGCCAGCATAGGAAGCCTGCGCGGCAGAATGAAATATGCAGAAAGTACCAGTCAGGCAGTACCAAGGTAGTAGCTCGCCCGGGACGGCGCGGTTTTAGCATGGGCTGTAACGGCCATCACATTGGAGGAGATCGACCATGCGAATTCTCAAGGCGCTGCTCCTGCCGTTGCTGTTGATCCTGACCCTGATCGGCGTCGACAAGCTCCATGGCCCGCGTCCCGGGCCGTTGTCGGTCTTGCCCGCGCCTGCGGGGCGCTAGGCGTGTCGGCCCTGTGGCGGATCAATTTCTGGGTTTGCGGATGATCGTTCCCACGTCGAGGCGTCGAACCGTCTGCGTGGGAATGCATCAGCGGACGCTCCGCGTTCGGCTCTGGAAGGGACGCGGAGCGTCCCGGGCTGCATTCCCACGCAGAGCGTGGGAACGATCAGTCGTGGTCAATTCGCGGGATGGAATCGACGAAGTCTGCCGGGAAGACTTCCCGAACGGCACCTGATTTGGGTGTGCGCCACAAGCCCTACTACCAAGGGACTAGACGGCGGCCACCAAAGCAGCATGGGGATTGTGCGAAGCCGTTCCTAAGATGGGTGCCATAGCCTCTTCAAAGAGGTTTTGCGTGCAATCTCGAGGGCATAACAATGACAACAAAACGCAACGCCTTGCTCGTTGCCGGACTGCTGGCCGGTTTTATCAGTGCAGGCTCCGTCTGGGCCCACGGTAACGTGGTGCCGCAGGCGATCGAAACCAACGGGCTGACCCCGATCAAGGACGCCGGCGTGCAGGTGGATGCCGATGGTTGGGCAGCGGTGAACCCGTATCGCACCTCTGCGGAACGCGATAAGGCCGTGGAAATCGGCTCGTCGGCGTACAACCAGAACTGCGCGGCCTGTCATGGTCTGGAAGCCAAATCCGGCGGCATCGCCCCCGATTTGCGCATGCTCGATGTCGCTGAGGCGGGTGATGAATGGTTCGTCGAACGCGTGCGCCACGGTGCCGTGCGGGACGGTCGGGTCTACATGCCGAAGATGGCCGATTACCTGAGTCAGGAAGCCCTGTGGGCCGTGCGCACTTACCTGGACAGCGTCCACGTCGAGGAGTAACCCATGCGCCTGCTCGCTGTGTTGATCAGCGCTGTGTTGCTGTGCTGCCAGGCAGTGCAGGCGCAGGTCCGTACCTATGACGAAATGATCGCCGCCGGGGAGCTGAAAGTGGCGGTCTACAAGGATTTCGCCCCCTACAGTTTCGAAGACGCCGGCCAGGCCCGAGGGGTGGATGTCGAGCTCGCCGAGGCGTTGGCCAAGGCCCTCGGCGTGCACCTGACTTTGATCTGGGCACCCGCCGGCGAGAAGCTTGATGACGACCTGCGCGATTACATCTGGCGTGCCAGTCAGCTGCACGATCTGCGATTGGCCGACCTGATGATGCGCGTACCCTACGACCGCGATTACGCGCAAAAACGCAATGAACTGGGTGAGCTGGAAAACGGCCATGTGGTGATGTTCGGGCCGTACCAGAACGAACAGTGGCAGGTCGCTTATGATCGCCGCCGTCTGGAATCAGTGGGCAGCGTCGCGGTGTTCGAACATCACCCGATCGGCGTCGAAGTCGACAGCGTGCCGTCGTTCTACCTGACCTCGGTGTTCAACGGCATGCTCGCCGGCAAAACCCATCACTATCCCGGTGTGCCTCAAGCCTTCGCGGCGATGAAGGCCGGTGAGGTCGACGCGGTCATGGCGATGCGTGGCGAGATCGACTGGCAAGTTCACGAAGCCAACGATCCACAAGTGGCGCTGGCGGAAAACGCCTACCCGAACATGGGCAAGCAGCTCTGGGAGATCGGCATGGCGGTGCATGAAAGCAACCGTCAACTGGCCTATGCCGTGGAAGAGGCGCTGGAGGCCTTGATTCGCGAGGGGGCGGTCAAAACCATTTATGGTCATTACGGCCTGCGCTATGACGTGCCCGAGATGTATCAGTAGTGAACTGGCGAGCGAGTTGTCTGTTGCTCTGCTGGTTACCCTTGGCGGTGCACGCGGCCGACATCGAGCCGGGCAAAGACCCGGTGCCCTCGGTGATGTGGGCCTTCTACCACAAGCAGATGCTCGGCGATGCACCGTTCGTGTTCGATGACCGGGTCAAGCTGCTGGCACCGCCGTTTGCCGAAGACGCCCGGCAGGTGCCGCTGGAAATCGACGCCCGGGCGTTCAAGGGCGAGGTGGTGAAAATCCTTGCCTGGGCTGAACTCAATCCGTTGCCGAAAATCGTCGACTTCGAACCGCTGGATCGCGTTTTGCCGTGGCTGTCGATCCGTATCCGTATCGAGCAAGCCACGCCGTTGCGTGCGGCGGTGCTGACCCGTGATGGGCTGTGGCATGTCGGCTCGACCCTGATTGATGCGGCGGGCGGCGGTTGCACGGCACCGAGTGTGGTGCGTACGCAGCCGGGCTGGGAAGACCACATCGGCGAGGTGCTGGGCGGTCGTTATCCCCGTGGCGAGTTCAGCCGTGTGCGCTTGCAAGTGGCACACCCGATGGACAACGGCATGGTCAGCGGCATCCCCGAATTCTTTATCAACCATGCCGAGCTGCGGGACCAAAACGATCAGCTGCTGGCCCGACTCGAGCTGTTTCCCGCCGTCAGCGAAAACCCCAACCTGGCCTTCGACATCGAAGGGGCAGGGCAGACGCGCCTGTTGCTGCGCGACAACAGCGGCAATCAATTCGATGCGGCCATACCCTGACCCAAGGAGCGCGTGATGCGCTGGATGCTGCTGTTGTTTATGAGTCTGAGCCTGCCGGCCCTGGCCGACCTCGACTACGTACTCAAACTTCGGCAAATCGCCGAAGACACCTGGCTGCTGGAAGGCAGCACAGATAATTTTGCCAAGGTAAATGGCGGCAACATCGTCAATACCGCGTTCATCGTCACCGAACGTGGCGTGGTGGTGATCGACACCGGGCCGTCGAAACGCTACGGCGAAGCGATGCGCAAAGCCATTGCCACGGTCACCGATAAACCGGTGATCCAGGTGCTGCTGACCCATCACCATCCCGACCATGTGCTGGGCAACCAGGCCTTCAGCGACGTGCCGATCGGTGCGTTGGCCGGCACCACCGAGCTGTTGCATCAGCAGGGCGATGCCATGGCCGAAAACATGTATCGGCTGGTGGGGGACTGGATGCGTGGCACCGAGGTGCTGCTGCCGACCGAAACGCTGACGCCCGGCGTACACAGTTTTGGGAATCACGATCTGCGCCTGCTGAGCCTGGGTGGGCACACCGGCGCGGATCTGGCTGTTCTCGACCAGAAAACCGGCGTGCTGTTTGCCGGGGACCTGGTGTTTTATCAACGGGCGCTGACCACGCCCAACAGTCCGGGGCTGTCGGTGTGGCTGGCGGACATTGCGACCCTGCAGGGCTTGCCGTGGACGCTTATCGTTCCCGGTCATGGGCCGGTGGCTACGGACACGAAACCGTTCGAGCAAATGCGCGACTACCTCGGCTGGCTCGATCAGCTCATGCGCGACGGCGCCGCCAATGGCAGCGACATGGGCGAGATGATCCGCAGCCCGATTCCCGAACGTTTCGCCGGGATCAGCCTGAGTCGCTACGAGCTGATCCGCAGCGTCAGCCATCTGTATCCCCGCTACGAGCGCACACAAATGACCCGAGTCGATTCCGCTGCGGACACGAAATGATCGTTCCCACGCTCCGCGTGGGAATGCAGCCCGGGACGCTCCGCGTCCCATTCAGAGCCGAACGCGGAGCGTCCGTTGAGGCATTCCCACGCAGAGCGTGGGAACGATCCGCTCAAGGGACCCGGTACTAAGGAACTAGCAATCTCAGCACTGCGGGCAATTGTCCCAAGGGCGGCAGCGCCGAAGAATCTGCACCAGACCGGGAAAATTTCCCGGGTATAACAAAAACCGCAGAGGTAGCTGTCATGACCCACCCCGCACGTCGCCAACCCTTCGTCCTAAGTGTGCTGCTCAGTGCCATGCTGTTGTCCGGCTCCGCGCTGGCCGGCGTCACCGATCAAGACATTCTCCAGGACCCCAAGAACCCGGAGCAGATCGTCACCAACGGTCTGGGCGTCCAGGGTCAGCGCTACAGCCCGCTGGACACCCTCAACGTCAACAACGTGAAGGACCTGCGTCCGGTCTGGGCGTTTTCCTTCGGCGGGGAAAAACAGCGCGGTCAGCAAGCACAGCCGATGATCAAGGACGGCGTGATGTACATGACCGGTTCCTATTCGCGGGTGTTTGCGGTGGATGCGCGCACCGGCAAGAAGCTCTGGCAATACGATGCGCGCCTGCCCGATGACATCCGTCCTTGCTGCGATGTGATCAACCGCGGTGTCGCGCTGTACGGCGACCTGGTGATTTTCGGCACCCTCGACGCCAAGCTCGTAGCCCTGAACAAGGACACCGGCAAAGTCGTCTGGAGCAAGAAAGTCGCCGACCACAAGGAAGGCTATTCGATCAGCGCCGCGCCGTTGGTGATCAACGGCAAACTGATCACCGGCGTGGCCGGTGGCGAGTTCGGGGTGGTGGGCAAGATCGAAGCCTACGACCCGAAAAACGGCGACCTGCTGTGGACCCGGCCCACCGTCGAAGGCCACATGGGGTACACCTACAAGGACGGCAAAGCGGTAGAGAACGGCATCTCCGGCGGTGAAGCCGGCAAGACCTGGCCCGGCGATCTGTGGAAAACCGGCGGCGCAGCGCCTTGGCTCGGCGGGTATTACGACCCGGAAACCAATCTGCTGCTGTTCGGCACCGGCAACCCGGCGCCGTGGAACTCGCACCTGCGTCCTGGCGACAACCTCTACTCGTCGTCGCGTCTGGCGCTGAACCCGGACGACGGCACCATCAAGTGGCACTTCCAGAGCACGCCGCACGACGGTTGGGACTATGACGGCGTGAACGAACTGGTCTCGTTCAACTACACCGAAGGCGGCAAAGAGATCAAAGCCGCTGCGACGGCTGACCGTAACGGTTTTTTCTACGTGCTGGACCGCACCAACGGCAAATTCATTCGCGGCTTCCCGTTCGTGGACAAGATCACCTGGGCCACCGGCCTCGATAAGGAAGGGCGGCCGATCTACAACGAAGCCAGCCGACCTGGTGCGCCAGGCACCGAAGCCAAAGGCAGTTCGGTGTTCGTAGCCCCGGCGTTCCTTGGCGCGAAAAACTGGATGCCGATGGCCTACAGCAAGGACACCGGGCTGTTCTACGTGCCGTCCAACGAGTGGGGCATGGACATCTGGAACGAAGGCATCGCCTACAAAAAAGGCGCGGCGTTCCTCGGTGCCGGCTTCACCATCAAGCCGTTGAACGAAGACTACATCGGCGTGCTGCGCGCCATCGACCCGAAAACCGGCAAGGAAGTCTGGCGTCACAAGAACTTCGCGCCGCTGTGGGGCGGGGTGCTGACCACCAAGGGCAACCTGGTATTCACCGGTACGCCGGAAGGTTTCCTGCAAGCATTCAATGCCAAGACCGGCGAGAAAGTCTGGGAATTCCAGACCGGCTCCGGCGTACTTGGCTCCCCTGTGACCTGGGAAATGGACGGTGAGCAGTACGTCTCGGTGCTCTCCGGTTGGGGCGGCGCCGTACCGCTGTGGGGCGGCGAAGTGGCCAAGCGCATCAAGGACTTCAACCAGGGCGGGATGCTCTGGACCTTCAAGCTGCCGAAAGACCTGGTCGCCAAACACTGATCGCCTCTATTGATTGTTCCCACGCGCAGCAAAGGAATGCCTCACCGGACGCTCCGCGTCCGCTCTGGGACGCAGAGCGTCCCTGGCTGCATTCCCACGCAGAGCGTGGGAACGATCATGAACCGAGGCGTTTTCTACTACCAAATAACGAGAGTCCTCCTGCCAACGGCGCATTCGTCTGACGCGCAGGGCTCTCTACTATCGGTTCATCGCCTGTTTGCCCGACAGGCATCGACCCAGACAGAGGCCCACCATGATCTATGCACAACCTGGAACACCCGGCGCCGTCGTTTCCTTCAAAGCGCGCTACGGCAATTTCATCGGCGGCGAGTTCGTTGCGCCGGTCAATGGCGAGTACTTCACCAACACCTCGCCGGTCACCGGTGAAGTAATCGCCGAATTCCCGCGCTCCAGCGCCGCCGACATCGAAAAAGCCCTCGACGCTGCCCATGCCGCAGCGGATGCCTGGGGCAAGACCTCGGCTCAGGATCGCTCGTTGGTGCTGCTGAAAATCGCCGACCGCATCGAACAGAATCTGGAAATTCTCGCCGTCACCGAAACCTGGGACAACGGCAAGGCCGTGCGCGAAACCCTGAACGCCGACGTACCACTGGCCGCCGACCATTTCCGCTATTTCGCCGGCTGCATCCGCGCCCAAGAGGGCGGCGCCGCCGAAATCAACGAGCTGACCACCGCCTATCACTTCCACGAGCCGCTGGGCGTGGTAGGGCAGATCATTCCGTGGAACTTCCCGCTGCTGATGGCCGCGTGGAAACTCGCCCCGGCCCTGGCTGCCGGTAACTGTGTGGTGCTCAAACCCGCCGAGCAGACGCCGCTGTCGATCATGGTCTTCGCCGAGCTGATCGCCGACTTGCTGCCGGCCGGCGTGCTAAACATCGTCCAGGGTTTCGGTCGCGAAGCCGGTGAGGCGCTGGCCACCAGCAAGCGCATCGCCAAGATTGCCTTCACCGGTTCCACCCCGATTGGCGCGCACATCATGAAATGCGCGGCCGAGAACATCATTCCGAGCACCGTCGAGCTGGGCGGCAAGTCGCCGAACATCTTCTTCGAAGACATCATGCAAGCCGAACCGCAGTTCATCGAGAAGGCCGCCGAAGGTTTGGTGCTGGCGTTCTTTAACCAGGGTGAAGTCTGCACCTGTCCATCGCGAGCGCTGGTTCAGGAATCGATCTACGACGACTTCATGAAAGTGGTGATGCAGAAGATCGTCAAGATCAAGCGCGGCAACCCACTGGACACCGAAACCATGGTCGGCGCCCAGGCGTCCGAGCAGCAATACGACAAGATCCTCTCGTACCTGAAAATCGCTCAGGAGGAGGGTGCCGAGCTGCTCACCGGCGGGGCGGCCGAGCGTCTGGAGGGCGACTTGTCCAGCGGCTATTACATCCAGCCGACCCTGCTCAAGGGCCACAACAAAATGCGCGTGTTCCAGGAAGAAATCTTCGGGCCGGTGGTGGGCGTCACCACGTTCAAGGACGAAGCCGAAGCCTTGGCGATTGCCAACGACAGCGAGTTCGGCCTCGGCGCCGGCCTGTGGACTCGCGACATCAACCGTGCCTACCGCATGGGCCGGGCGATCAAGGCCGGACGCGTCTGGACCAACTGCTACCACCTGTACCCGGCTCATGCCGCGTTCGGCGGTTACAAGAAGTCCGGTGTCGGCCGTGAAAACCACAAGATGATGCTCGACCATTACCAGCAGACCAAAAACCTGCTGGTGAGCTACGACATCAACCCGATGGGGTTCTTCTAACCCTACACGGGGACCTGTGGCGAGGGAGCTTGCTCCCGCTCGGCGGCGAAGCCGTCGCAATCCCGCGGAACCCCCGGTGTGCCTGATGCACCGGGTTGTCGGGAATGGGGTCGCTCCGCGACCCAGCGGGAGCAAGCTCCCTCGCCACACTGTTTTGTGTAACGCCTACGCCTTCTAACACCCCCTACCAACGCACGCCGCCACCTCGTTCGAAAGTAGCATTCGGTCGTCTCGCGCCCCGTGCATTAATGGCTTTACCGGAATTGCCCGGCACAAGAAGAGGATTGACCCATGTGGAATAAACCCGCGTTTACCGATCTGCGTATTGGTTTTGAAGTGACGATGTATTTCGCCAACCGTTGATTGTTCACCCGGCCAGCCGCAGCGTTGGCCGGGCCTGCCTTCTGGAGGCTCCCATGCACATCCGCGTTCTCGGTTCCGCCGCTGGTGGCGGTTTCCCGCAATGGAACTGCAACTGCCGCCAATGCGCCGGAATGCGCAATGGCAGCCTGCGGGCGCAACGTCGCACGCAGTCGTCGATTGCCCTGAGCGACAACGGAGTGGAGTGGGTGCTGTGCAATGCTTCACCGGACATTCGCGCGCAGCTTGAAAGTTTCCCGGCGATGCAACCGGCCCGTCGCTTGCGCGATACGGCAATCGCCGCGGTGGTGCTGCTGGACAGCCAGATCGACCATTGCACCGGCCTGTTGAGCCTGCGCGAAGGTTGCCCGCATTCGGTCTGGTGCACGGAACGCGTTCATCAAGACCTGAGCAGTGGTTTTCCCTTGTTCACCATGCTCGAGCACTGGAACGGCGGGTTGCGGTGGCAACCGGTGGGGCTGGACCGTGTACCGTTCAGCATCGCGGCCTGCGAGCACCTGCAATTTCGCGCGATTCCCTTGGTGAGCAACGCACCGCCGTACTCGCCCAATCGCGGCAATCCGCAGCCGGGCGACACCATCGGTTTGTTTATCGAAGACCTGCGCAATGGCGCCAGCGTGTTCTATGCCCCGGGCCTTGGGCAAGTCGACGACGAAGTCTTGAGCTGGATGCAGCGCGCTGATTGCCTGCTGCTGGACGGCACCTTGTGGCGCGACGATGAGATGCGCGTGTGCGAAGTCGGCCAGAGCCTCGGCAGTGAAATGGGGCATCTGCCGCAAAGTGGTCCTGGCGGGATGCTTGAGGTGCTGGAGGGGTTTACCCATCAGCGCAAGGTGCTGATCCACATTAACAACACCAATCCGATCCTCGATGAAGACTCGGCGGAGCGGGCGTTGCTGGAGCGGCGGGGGATTGAGGTGGCCTTTGATGGCATGAGTCTTGTGCTGTAGCCGCTGGCCCCATCGCTGGCAAGCCAGCTCCCACCGGGTTCTGCGGTGTATACAAAAACCTGTGGGAGCTGGCTTGCCAGCGATGAGGCCAGACCAAACACAGCAGTTTTCCCGGAGCCGCGCAATGACCGACACCCCGATGTCCCCCAGCGAATTCGAAGCCGCCCTGCGCGCCAAAGGCGCCTATTACCACATCCACCACCCCTTCCACCAAGCCATGTACGCCGGCCGCGCCACCCGCGAGCAGATTCAGGGCTGGGTCGCCAATCGCTTCTATTACCAGGTGAACATCCCGCTCAAGGATGCCGCGATCCTCGCCAACTGCCCGGACCGCGACGTGCGCCGTGAATGGCTGCAACGCATCCTCGACCACGACGGCGTCCCCGGCAGCGAGGGCGGCATCGAAGCCTGGCTGCGTCTGGGCGAAGCGGTGGGGTTGGACCGTGAGCAAATCCTGTCTCAGGAATTGGTGCTACCCGGCGTACGGTTCGCCGTGGACGCCTACGTCAATTTCGCCCGTCGTGCCTGTTGGCAGGAAGCCGCGAGCAGTTCGCTCACCGAGCTGTTCGCGCCGCAGATCCACCAGTCCCGTTTAGATGCCTGGCCCACGCATTACCCATGGATCGACCCGGCCGGTTACGACTATTTCCGCACGCGCCTGAGCCAGGCGCGGCGCGATGTCGAGCATGGTCTGCGCATTACCCTGGCGCACTACGTCACGGTCGAAGGCCAGCAACGCATGCTGGAGATTCTGCAATTCAAGCTCGACGTGCTGTGGAGCATGCTCGACGCGATGAGCATGGCCTACGAGCTAGGTCGCCCGCCGTATCACACCGTCACCACCGAACCTGTCTGGCACCGGGGGATCGCCCTTTGAACCTGATCGAACAGCCACCGGGTCCGCCATTGTGGTTACTGGCAGAGCTGACGTATCGCTGCCCGTTGCAGTGCCCGTATTGCTCCAACCCGCTGGATTTCGCCCAGCAAGGTGAGGAGCTGAGTACCGAAGAGTGGATTCGGGTGTTCCGCGAGGCGCGGGAGATGGGTGCGGCGCAACTGGGGTTTTCCGGCGGTGAGCCGTTGGTTCGCCAGGACCTCGCCGAGCTGATCAAAGCCGCGCGGGACATGGGTTACTACACCAACCTGATCACCTCGGGCATCGGCCTGACCGAGCAGAAAGTCCGCGACTTCAAGGTCGCCGGGCTGGATCACATCCAGATCAGCTTTCAGGCCGCCGACGAGCAGGTCAACAACATGCTCGCCGGCTCGCGCAAAGCCTTCGCGCAGAAACTCGCCATGGCCCGTGCAGTAAAGGCTCAGGGTTACCCGATGGTGCTGAACTTCGTCACCCACCGGCACAACATCGACCAGATCGCGCAGATCATCGACCTGTGTCTGGAGCTGGAAGCAGACTTCGTTGAACTGGCCACGTGTCAGTTCTACGGCTGGGCCGAACTCAACCGCGTCGGCCTGCTGCCGACCCGCGAACAATTGCAGCGTGCTGAGCGCATCACCAACGAATACCGCGAGCGTCTTGAAGCCCAGGGCCGTCCCTGCAAGCTGATCTTCGTCACCCCGGATTACTACGAAGAGCGCCCCAAGACCTGCATGAACGGCTGGGCCAATCTGTTTCTCGACATCACCCCGGACGGCACGGCGTTGCCGTGTCACAGCGCCCGCCAGTTACCGGTGGCGTTTCCCAACGTGCGCGAGCACAGCATCTCGCACATCTGGACCGAATCATTCGGCTTCAATCGCTTTCGTGGCGATGACTGGATGAAAGAACCGTGCCGCTCTTGCGATGAAAAGCACAAGGACCTGGGCGGGTGCCGCTGCCAGGCGTTCATGCTGACCGGCGATGCCGAAAATGCCGACCCGGTGTGCAGCAAGTCAGCGCACCACGGGGTGATCCTCAAGGCCCGTGACGAAGCGGATGCGCCGGGGCAGGGCATGGAACACCTGACGTTGCGTAATGAGAAGGCTTCGCGGCTGATCTATCGCGGATGACCTTTGCACGCAGAACCCCTGTGGGAGCGGGCTTGCTCGCGAAGGCGGCATCACATTCAACATTGATGTCGACTAACCCACCGCTTTCGCGAGCAAGCCCGCTCCCACAGGGGTTCTGCGGTGAATGCAAAATCCCGGGGGGCACCACCCATTGGTCTGATTGCATTCGCGACGGGATGGGTTAGTGTGGTTCTACCTTCAGAACAATAAAAACAGGCTTTCCAATGAGCCAGAGTCTCAGCCAGCTGCGTAAATTCGTTTCGCCTGAAATCATCTTCGGTGCCGGTTGCCGGCATAACGTCGGCAACTGTGCCAAGACCTTTGGTGCCCGCAAGGTGCTGGTGGTCAGCGACCCCGGTGTGATTGCCGCCGGGTGGGTTGCCGATGTCGAAGCCAGCCTGCAAGCCCAGGGCATCGATTACTTTTTGTATAGCGACGTTTCGCCCAACCCGCGGGTCGAGGAAGTCATGCTCGGCGCCGAGCTGTACAAGGAAAACCACTGCGATGTGATCGTCGCGGTCGGCGGTGGCAGCCCGATGGATTGCGGCAAAGGCATCGGCATCGTCGTCGCTCACGGACGCAACATCCTTGAATTCGAAGGCGTGGACACCATCCGCGTGCCCAGCCCGCCGTTGATCCTGATTCCGACCACCGCCGGCACCTCGGCCGATGTCTCGCAATTCGTGATCATTTCCAACCAGCAAGAACGCATGAAGTTCTCCATCGTCAGCAAGGCCGTGGTGCCGGACGTGTCGCTGATCGACCCGGAAACCACCCTGAGCATGGACCCGTTCCTGTCGGCCTGTACCGGCATCGATGCGTTGGTGCATGCCATCGAAGCCTTCGTCTCCACCGGTCACGGGCCGCTGACCGACCCGCACGCGCTGGAAGCGATGCGCCTGATCAACGGCAACCTGGTGCAGATGATCGCCAACCCGACGGACATCGCCCTGCGCGAGAAAATCATGCTCGGCAGCATGCAGGCCGGTCTGGCGTTCTCCAATGCGATCCTCGGTGCGGTGCACGCGATGTCCCACAGCCTCGGTGGGTTCCTCGATTTGCCCCACGGCTTGTGCAACGCGGTGCTGGTGGAACACGTGGTGGCGTTCAACTACAGCTCGGCGCCGGATCGCTTCAAGGTGATCGCCGAGACCTTCGGCATCGATTGCCGTGGCCTCAATCACCGGCAGATTTGCGGGCGCCTGGTCGAACACCTGATCGCCCTGAAGCATGCGATCGGCTTCCATGAAACCCTCGGTTTGCACGGGGTCAGCACCGCGGACATTCCGTTCCTGTCGCAGCACGCCATGCACGACCCGTGCATCCTCACCAACCCGCGCGAATCCAGCCAGCGTGATGTCGAGGTCGTCTATGGCGAAGCCCTCTGACGAGCAGCAACGCGCGCTCGCCGGGCTACTGGGATTAGGCAGCCACTCGGCGCGCAAGAGCCATTACCCGGAACTCTCCGCACGGCTGGACGAGCTGGAAGCCGAGCGCAATCGCTACAAGTGGCTGTTCGAAAACGCCGTGCACGGGATCTTTCAGGCCAGCCTCACGCAAGGCATGCGCGCCGCCAACCCGGCGCTGGCACGGATGCTCGGCTATCAGGACCCGCAAGAGGTGCTGTTTTCGCTGGCGGACTTGGCGAGCAACCTGTTTGTCGGTGGTGCCGGGGAGCTGGAAAACATCGGCGAAATCCTCCGGCATCAGGGCAGTCTGCACGGCTATGAAACCCAGTTGCGGCGCAAGGACGGCAGCAGCCTTGATGTGTTGATGAACCTGCTGCTCAAGCCCGATCAGGAAGGATTGGTCGAGGGCTTTGTCGCCGACATCACCGAGCGCAAACTCGCCCAGCAACGCCTGCAACAACTCAATGACGAACTGGAGCAGCGGGTGACTGCGCGCACCGATGAATTGCTGGAAGCCAACCGCAACCTGCAACAGCAGATCACCCAGCGCAAACAGATCGCAGAAGCCTTGCGCGACGCCAGGGATGCCGCCGAGTCCGCCAACCGCAGCAAGGACAAATACCTCGCCGCCGCCAGTCATGACCTGTTGCAGCCGCTCAATGCCGCCCGATTACTGATCTCGACCTTGCGCGAGCGCAAGTTGCCGGATGTCGAGCAGGTGTTGGTGGAGCGCACGCACCAGGCGTTGGAAGGGGCAGAAGATCTGCTCACCGATCTGCTGGATATTTCCCGGCTCGATCAGGCCGCTGTCAAACCAGACGTCGCGTTGTACCGCCTCGACGAATTGCTCGCGCCGCTGGTCTCGGAGTTCCAGTCGGTGGCGGAGGCCGCCGGGTTGAACCTGCGGGTGCACATGGGCGATTACGCCATTCATACCGACTTGCGCCTGATGACTCGGATCCTGCGCAACTTCCTCAGCAATGCCTGTCGTTATACCGATGAGGGCAGCATTCTGCTGGGGGCCAGACGGCGCGGCGACATGCTGCGCCTGGAGGTGTGGGACACCGGGCGCGGGATCGCGGCGGATCGGCTGGACTCGATCTTCCTGGAGTTCAACCAACTGGATGTCGGGCGCGCCGCTGACCGCAAGGGCGTGGGGCTGGGGTTGGCCATCGTTGAGCGGATCGCCAAGATCCTCAATTACCGGATCCAGGTTCATTCACGGCCGGGACGCGGTTCGGTGTTCAGCATCGACGTGCCGATTTCCCATGAGGTGCCGCTGCCGATCAGCCTGGCAGCGCCGCAACCCGGCACGGGTAATCCGTTGCCGGGCCGGCGCCTGCTGGTGCTGGACAACGAAGTGAGCATTCTTGAGAGCATGAGCGCGCTGCTCGGGCAGTGGGGCTGCGAGGTGGTCATTGCCACGGATGAGCACTCAGCGTTGGCAGCTTTGAAGGGCCGAGCGCCGGAGCTGATTCTCGCGGACTACCACCTCGATCACGGGGTGGTGGGTTGTGATGTGGTGCGGCATTTGCGCGAGCATTTCAATCACGCGATTCCAGCGGTGATCATCACCGCTGACCGCACCGACCAGTGCCGACGCTCGTTGCAGCGACTCGCCGCGCCGCTGCTGAACAAACCGGTGAAACCCGGCAAATTGCGTGCGGTGCTGAGTCAGATGCTGGGGTAGTCGAGCTTGCGATAGTGCAGGCTGAAACCGTACTACGAGTCCTATTAGGCCAGAGGCTTGGCTAAAACCCAGGCCTTGGTCATTCTTGCCCGCAAGCTGTGCCGGGTGGCATTCGCACTCATGAAAAACCAGAGCGAATACCAGCCGAGTTCCCCTGCAACATAGAATCTCCCACAGGGAATCCGGTTTCAGCTCACGATCATCGGGGGCATGGTGCCCAGCAGGGAAACGGCCGCCACCGCACCCATCTCTCAGAGGCAAGTTCGAAGAGGCGTCAGTTTACCTGCGAGAACCTGGGTGCATGAAGTTTCGTTTTCCCTTGTCGCCGCGAGGTAGAGCGGATGCTAGTCTTGGCCAACGCTGTTGTCAGGGAGGCTTCATGGGCAATCACAAGATCGAGATTCGTCGCAGTAACGTCGAGAAGATTTTGCTGGGGGCCGAAAAGGTCTTCGCCGAAAAAGGCTTCGGTGGCACCGCCATGGCCGACATTGCCGCGCAAGTGCAACTGCCGCGCTCCAACCTGCATTACTACTTCAGCACCAAGACCGAACTGTACAGCGCGGTGCTGTTCGATCTGCTGGAAGTCTGGAAGCAGGACGCGCTGTGCTTCGAGATGTTCGACGACCCGCGCGTGGTGCTCAGCAGCTATATCCGCGCCAAGATGAACCACTCCCGCAGCCGGCCTTATGGCTCGAAAGTCTGGGCCAACGAAATCATCCACGGCGCCCCCACATTGGGCGTGGCGCTGGACGCGAGCCTGTACGACTGGGCCAAGATGAAGGAAGCGAAAATCCGTCAGTGGGTGGACGACAAACGCATCCTGCCGGTGGAGCCTTCAAGCCTGCTGTACATGATCTGGGCGTCGACCCAGCACTACGCGGACTTTGATCATCAAGTGAATATTCTCAATGATCATCAGCCGCTGTCGGACATGCAGTTCGAGCGGGCGGTGCAGACGGTGACGAGTGTGATATTGCGGGGGATTGGGTTGGAGCCCTAACTCGATCGTTCCCACTCTGCGTGGGAATGCCTCAATGGACGCTCTGCGTCCGCTTTGGGACGCGGAGCGTCCCGGGCTGCATTCCCACGCAGAGCGTGGGAACGATCGGTTAGGGAGCGACGTGGTAAGGATTACGCGGATCATGATTCCAGTCCAGAAACGGCTTCCCATTCTCCATCGGCACCATCTCAATGCAGTCCTCCACCGGGCAGGTGATCTGGCACAAATTGCACCCGACGCACTCATCATCAATCACTTCATACTTATGCGTCCCGTCCGCCTGTTTCAGGCTGGCCACCGCCTGGTGTGAAGTATCTTCGCAAGCGATATGGCAGCGTCCGCAACCAATGCACGCTTGCTGGTCAATCTTCGCAATCACCTGATAGTTGATGTCCAGGTACTTCCAGTCCGTGGTATTGCCCACCGCCCGCCCGGAAAATTCCGCGATGCTGGCGTAACCCTGACTGTCCATCCAGCGTGACAGCCCGTCCTTCATCTCCTCGACAATCCGGAAGCCATGCAGCATCGCCGCGGTGCACACCTGCACCGAGCCGCTGCCCAAGGCGATGAATTCCGCCGCATCGCGCCAGCTGCCGATGCCGCCAATGCCGGAGATCGGCAAGCCTTGGGTCTGTGGGTCACGGGCGATTTCGGCGACCATGTTCAGCGCAATCGGCTTCACCGCCGAGCCGCAATAACCGCCGTGGGTGCTTTGGCTGCCGACCGTGGGGTTGGCGACCATGCGCTCCAGATTGACGCTGGTAATCGAATTGATGGTGTTGATCAGCGACACCGCATCGGCGCCGCCACGATGGGCCGCACGGGCGGCGACACGGATGTCGGTGATGTTCGGCGTGAGCTTGACGATTACCGGCAGCGAGCAATACGTCTTGCACCAGCGGGTGACCTGCTCGACGTACTCCGGCACCTGGCCGACCGCCGCGCCCATGCCCCGTTCCGGCATGCCGTGCGGGCAACCGAAGTTCAGCTCGATGCCATCGGCGCCGGTGGCTTCCACCAGCGGCAGAATGAATTTCCATGATTCTTCGACGCAGGGCACCATCAGCGAAACGATCAGCGCGCGGTCCGGCCAGTCCTTTTTGACCTGGGTGATTTCCCGCAGGTTGATCTCCAGCGAACGGTCGGTGATCAGCTCGATATTGTTGAAGCCCACCACTTCTCGGTTGGCACCGAAGAGCGCCGAGTAACGCGACGACACGTTGACCGCCGCCGGGTCTTCACCCAGGGTTTTCCAGACCACCCCACCCCAGCCGGCCTCGAAGGCGCGGACCACGTTGTAGGCCTTGTCGGTCGGCGGCGCGGAGGCCAGCCAGAACGGGTTAGGGGATTTGATGCCGGCGAAGACAATCGAAAGATCGGCCATTTACGCAGCCTCCACGTTGAGCATCAGTTGAGCGTTGATGGCCTCGGCCGCCCGTTTGCCATGCTGCACGGCTTGCACGGTGAGGTCTTGATCGAGGCTGGTGCAGTCACCGCCGGCATACACACCGGGGATGCTGGTGCGCAGCTGTTCATCGACCTCGATTCGATCGCCCTGGCGTTTGAGTTCGCGCGCCAGCGGATCGGCGAGGGCGCTTGCATCGAAGGCCTGGCCGATGGCTTTGAAAATCGCGTCGGCGGCCAGCTCGAAGGTTTCGCCGGTGGTTAGCAAACGACCGGCCACCAAGTGCGTGCGGGCGAAGCGCATGCCGCGCACGTTGCCTTGTTCGTCGAGCAGCACTTCTTCGGGCTGTGCCCAGGTCAGCAAGCGAACCTGATTGGCTTTGGCGATGTCCTGTTCGTGGCCGGTGGCGCCCATTTCCTCGACACCGCGGCGGTACACCAGATTCACGTCGCGAGCCCCGAGGCGGGCCATTTGCACGGCCATGTCGATGGCCGTGTTGCCGGCGCCGAGGACGATGCAATGATCCGCCAGCGGCAGTTGGCTCAGATCATCCGCCTGACGCAGTTCGCGGATGTAATCGGTGGCGGCCAGCAGGCCGGGTGCATCCTCGTGAGTCAGGCCCAGCTGTTTGCTGGCAGCCAAACCGAGGCCGAGGAACACCGCGTCGAATTGCTGATGCAGTTCACTGAGGGTCAGGTTCTCGCCGAGTTTCTGGCCGTGGCGGATTTCGATGCCGCCAATCGCCAAGAGAAAATCCAGTTCCTTCTGCGCGTAGTCGTCCACCAGTTTGTACTTGGCGATCCCGTATTCGTTGAGGCCGCCAGCCTTTTCCCGTGCCTCGAAAATCACCACGTCATGGCCATGCATCGCACTGCGGTGAGCGCAAGACAACCCGGCCGGACCGGCACCGACCACGGCGATGCGTTTGCCGGTGGCGGCGGCGCGCTGGAAGGGGTGTTCGCTGAAGTGCGCGTTGTCGACGGCGTATCGTTGCAGCAGGCCGATCAATACCGGTGCGCATTCGTGATCGTTATTACGCACGCAGGCTTGCTGACAGAGGATTTCTGTCGGGCACACCCGGGCGCAGCTGCCGCCGAGGATGTTCGCTGAGAGGATTTTTTGCGCGGCGCCCTGAACGTTTTCCTGATGGATATTGCGAATGAACGACGGAATATCGATCTCGCTCGGACAGGCATTCACGCACGGCGCGTCGTAGCAATACAGGCAGCGCGAGGCTTCCAGATGCGCCTGACGGTCGTTGAGTGGCGGCGCAAGGTCGGTGAAGTGGCCGGCGAGGGCGGCCGCATTCTCGTAGGGGTGCGGGAGGTGGTTCAGGGTCTTGATCACGGTGTTGGCCTCACGGTTATTTGAGGTGATGCCTCTGATGGGCTGATCGTTCCCACGCTCTGCGTGGGAATGCCTCAAGGGACGCTCCGCGTTCCAATGGGACGCAGAGCGTCCCGGGCTGCATTCCCACGCGGAGCGTGGGAACGATCATTGGTACAGGTCAGCGTTTCACTGCCGTTGGCCTGTTCAACTCAGCCCGCTTGTTCAGCAAATCAAACACCGCCGGATACGCCGGCCGTTCGACATACCGCCCGACACCACGCTCGGCCCGCAAATCACCATCGGCCCATACCACCCGGCCCTGGCTCACGGTATGGCTCGGTACACCGCGTACGGTCTTGCCTTCGAAGATGTTGAAGTCGACTTGCTGGTGATGGGTCTTCGCCGAAATAGTCCGCGTCCCCTCCGGATCCCACAACACCAGGTCCGCATCCGCACCCACGCGAATCGCGCCTTTACGCGGGTAGAGGTTGAAGATCTTCGCGGTGTTGGTGGAGGTGAGCGCGACGAAGTGCTGCATCGACAAACGCCCCGTGTTCACCCCTTCATCCCAGAGCACGGCCATGCGGTCTTCGATACCGGCGGTGCCGTTGGGGATCTTGCTGAAGTCATCGCGGCCGGCGGCTTTTTGTTCGGCGCAGAAGCAGCAATGGTCGGTGGCGGTGGTGTGCAGGTTGCCCGATTGCAGTCCGTGCCAAAGCGCCTCTTGATGGCCGCGAGGACGGAAGGGCGGGCTCATCACGTAACCGGCGGCGGTCTGCCAGTCCGGGTGTTGGTAGACGCTGTCGTCCAGCAGCAAATGCCCGGCCAGTACTTCGCCGTAGACTTGCTGGCCCTTGCTGCGGGCGTAGGTGATTTCGTCCAGCGCTTCCTTGGTCGAGACATGCACCAGGTACAGCGGCGTGCCCAGGGTTTCGGCTATTCGGATCGCCCGGCTCGCGGCTTCGCCTTCCACTTGAGAAGGCCGCGACAGCGGATGCGCTTCAGGGCCGGTCATGCCCTGAGCCATCAACTTGCGTTGCAGGTGATAGACCAGCTCGCCGTTTTCCGCGTGCACCGTCGGCACCGCGCCGAGTTCCAGGCAGCGCTCGAAACTCGCCACCAAGGTGTCATCGGCCGCCATGATCGCGTTCTTGTACGCCATGAAATGCTTGAAGCTGTTGACCCCGTGCTGGCTGACCAGCTCCGCCATGTCCTCGCGAACCTGTTCGCTCCACCAGGTGATCGCGACGTGGAAACCGTAATCCGATGCCGATTTCTCGGCCCAGCCGCGCCATTGATGGAAAGCCTCCATCAAGGATTGCTGCGGATTGGGAATCACGAAATCGATAATCGACGTGGTACCACCTGCGAGACCCGCTGCGGTGCCACTGAAAAAGTCTTCGCTGGCCACGGTGCCCATGAAGGGCAGTTGCATGTGGGTGTGCGGGTCGATGCCGCCGGGCATCAGGTATTGGCCGCTGCCGTCGAGTACTTCGGCACCTGCGGGAACATCAAGATTGTCGCCGATGGCTTTAATCACGCCGTCGGCGCAATAGACGTCGGCGCGATAACTTTCATCATGGGTAATAACGGTGGCGCCACGGATCAACAGAGACATTCCGAGTTCCTCGCAGGCAATGACCGACTTATGTCGATTCTAAATGTTTTATATGAAGCCGACGCAAACAGGTGTATTCCTGTCAACGCTGTCAGGAATAGAAGCTAGTCTGAGTTTATGGATTGAGCAAGAATATTTTTTATAAGCTTATGCCTGTTTTAAAGCATTGATTAATAACGATTAAAACTGAAAATCACCAAAATGGTGTGGCCTCGAACCATTTTGACGCACTTGACAGCTTCTAAAAATGAACGAGATTTCTTATGTGAAATCAGCTGCTTGAGTATGGTCTATGGTTGATGCGCAACTTTGAAAAAAAGAGCCATGCACCAGATTGAGCCCTGACTGTTCGGACAACTTGCCTGGCATTCGGCCTGAGTGAACAAGCAAATAACCGGGGGCTTATCCGGACTCTATATAAAAACTGATAAACATCAGTTGGTTGCGAAGTTTTTGTGGAACTGCCCGATGCGCAAACAGGGTGCCCGGCACGTTTATTGATGCCGCCAACCCCTGATGAGCAAACAATAATTCAAAGAACAGTGGAGCGGCCATGCAACAGATCAGATCGCAAGTGACCGAGCGCGACGGCTTGTTTGAGCTCGAAGCCGGCACCGACGTCCTCGACAGTCCCCGTTATAACCACGACATGGCACCGACCAAGGTGCGCGAACGAACCTGGAACAAATGGCACATCACCGCGTTGTGGGTCGGCATGGCGATCTGCGTGCCGACCTACACCCTCGGTGGCGTGCTCACCGCTTATTTCGGCCTGAGCGTCGGCGAAGCGCTGCTGGCGATTCTGTTCGCCAACATCATCGTTCTGATCCCGCTGACCCTGAACGCCTTCCCCGGCACCAAGTACGGCATTCCGTTTCCGGTGCTGCTGCGTTCGTCCTTCGGCATTCTGGGCTCCAACATTCCGTGCCTGATCCGTGCGCTGGTGGCGTGTGGCTGGTTCGGCATTCAGACCATGTTCGGCGGGCTGGCCATTCACCTGTTTCTCGGCTCGGTGTTCGACGGCTGGAAAGCCCTCGGCGGGACAGGTGAAGTCATCGGCTTCATGGTGTTCTGGGCCTTGAACCTGTGGGTGGTGATTCGCGGTGCGGACTCGATCAAATGGCTCGAAACCCTCTCGGCGCCATTGTTGGTGCTGGTGGGTGTGGGGTTGCTGGTGTGGGCCATGCCCAACGTATCGATGACCGAATTGATGGCGATCCCGCCCAAGCGTCCGGAAGGGGCCAGCGTGGTCAGTTACTTTGCCGCCGGGCTGACTGCGATGGTCGGGTTTTGGGCCACGTTGTCGCTGAACATTCCTGACTTCAGTCGTTATGCGAGAAGCCAGAAGGACCAGATCGTCGGGCAGATTATCGGCTTGCCCCTGACCATGTTTCTGTTCGCCTCGCTGGGCGTGGTGATGACGGCTGCCTCGGTCAAACTGGTGGGCGTCAGCGTTTCCGATCCGGTCACCCTGATCGGCCATATCCAGAGTCCGGTCTGGGTCGCATTGGCCATGGCGCTGATCATCATCGCCACGTTGTCGACCAACACCGCGGCCAATATCGTGTCGCCGACCAACGACTTCCAGAACGTCGCGCCCAAACTCATCAACCGCACCACCGCGGTTTTGCTCACTGGCCTGGTCGGCCTGGCGCTGATGGCCCATGAGCTGTTGAAGAAGCTCGGTTTGATCGTCTCGGATTTAAGCCTGGAGACGGTGTATTCCAACTGGTTGCTGGGCTATTCGAGCCTGTTGGGTCCGATCGCCGGGATCATGGTGGTGGACTATTTCCTGATCAAGAAACAGCAACTGGACCTGGCCGGGTTGTATCGCGATGACGTGTACCCGGCGTGGAACTGGTTTGGGTTTATAGCGTTTGGGGTGCCGGTGGCGTTGACGCTGCTTTCGCTGGGCAGCGATGCGTTTAGCTGGTTCTACAGCTATGGCTGGTTTACCGGCTCGGCGTTGGGAGGGCTGATTTATTACGGGTTGTGCTCGATGCGGCCTGATCCATCAATCGCGAAATCTGCGGTGTGAACACTGGCCTCATCGCGGGCAAGCCCGCTCCCACAGTGAATCGGGTGTACACAGCATGTGTGTACGACCTCAATCCCTGTGGGAGCGGGCTTGCCCGCGATGGCGGCCTCAAATACAGCAAAAAATTGCCTGAAGAAACCTATAACAACTGCCTGAGGAGATCATCATGAACGCTGCTGTAGACGTTCTGCAGTCCACCCATCAGCACATCAACCGCGACCGCTTGTGGCAGTCGCTCATGGACTTGGCCAAGCTCGGCGCCACGGTCAAGGGCGGCGTCTGCCGTCTGGCGCTGACCGATCTGGACCGCCAGGCCCGGGACATCTTCGTCAACTGGTGCGAAGACGCCGGTTGCACCGTCAGCATCGACGCCGTCGGCAACATCTTCGCCCGCCGCCCCGGGCGCAACCCGAACCTGCCACCGGTGATGACCGGCAGCCACATCGACACCCAACCCACCGGCGGTAAGTTTGATGGCTGCTTCGGTGTGCTGGCCGGTGTCGAAGTGCTACGCACTCTCAACGACCTCGGCGTGGAAACCGAAGCGCCGCTGGAAGTCGTGGTCTGGACCAACGAAGAAGGCTCGCGTTTCGCTCCGTGCATGATGGGTTCCGGCGTGTTCGCGGAAAAATTCACCCTCGAAGAAACCCTGGCCAAGGTCGATGCCGAGGGCGTCACCGTTGGCGAAGCCCTGAATGCCATCGGCTACGCTGGCCCACGTAAAGTCAGCGGCCACGCCGTCGGTGCCTATTTCGAGGCGCACATCGAGCAAGGCCCGATCCTCGAAGACGAACACAAAACCATCGGCGTGGTGATGGGGGCTCTTGGCCAGAAATGGTTCGACCTGAAACTGCGCGGTGTCGAAGCCCACGCCGGCCCGACGCCGATGCACCTGCGCAAGGACGCGCTGGTTGGCGCCGCAGTGATCGTCGGTGCCGTCAACCGCGCCGCCCTCGGCCATCAACCTCATGCCTGCGGCACCGTGGGTTGCCTGCAAGCCTATCCCGGCTCACGCAACGTCATCCCCGGCGAAGTACGCATGACCCTCGACTTCCGTCATCTGGAACCGGCGCGGCTGGACTCGATGATCGCCGAAGTCCGCGCAGTCATCGAAACCACCTGCGAGGAACACGGCCTGAGCTTCGAACTCACGCCCACCGCTGATTTCCCGCCGCTGTACTTCGACAAGGGGTGCGTCGAAGCGGTACGCGGTGCTGCGCAAGGTCTGGGGCTGTCGCACATGGACATCGTCAGCGGAGCAGGGCACGACGCGATCTTCCTCGCCGAACTCGGCCCCGCCGGGATGATCTTCGTGCCATGCGAAGGCGGCATCAGCCACAACGAAATCGAAAACGCCGCGCCGGATGACCTGGCGGCCGGGTGTGCGGTGTTGTTGCGGGCGATGCTGGCGGCGTCGGCGGCGATTGCCAGCGGCCAGTTGGCGGCCTGAAACCCGTGGCGTGCGCTGAAAGTATCAGCGCACGTCACAAACCCGATGCCTCAATCGTCATCCTTCACACCGTTCGTAGCAGCTGTCGAGCTTGCGAGGCTGCGTTCGGCGACGCAGTCGTCGTCAATCCTGAATGCTGGATCCCCCTGATACACCGCAGTGCCGGATCCAGCGACGACTTCGTCGCCGAACGCAGCCTCGCAAGCTCGACAGCTGCTACATGTGCCCGGTCGCTGCACCTGCTTCGCACTATCCCACCCCCCTGCGGTCGTAATCTTCACAGGCGGCGCGTCACTGCGCCGCTGCACCCGTGGAGACCCAATGAGCCAGGACGTCCTGACCACCGAAACCAATCGCCGTCAGTTGCAGCAGATCATCGCCGGTTTGTCCGACGGGGTGATTCTGCTGGAGCTCGATCAGACGATCCTGTGGGCCAATGATGCCGCGCTGGCCATGCACGGCGTCAGTCGGATCGGCGAGTTGGGCGTCAATGCCAAGGAATACGCCAAGCGTTTTGCCTTGCGCTATCGCAACAATCACCCGGTGCCGCCGGAAAACTACCCGATCAGCCGTGTTGCCAATGGCGAGATGTTCAGCGATGTGCTGGTTGAGGTGACGCCGGCCGATGACGAAGAGCGCACTTGGGTTCACAGCGTGCGCAGCCTGGTGCTGGCCGACAGCGCTGGCGAGCCGGAGTTGTTGGTGTTGATCATGGACGATGTCACGGAGTGGGCCAGTGCCGAGCAGCGTTTCGAAAAGACCTTCAATGCCAACCCGGCACCGGCGGTGATTTGCCGTCTCAGTGACTTGCGTTACATCAAGGTCAATGCAGGCTTCCTGGAAATGACCGGCTATGCCCGCGATCAAGTGATTGGGGTATCGACCTATGAGCTGGACATCCTTGACGGTGCCGAAAAGAAAGACCTGGCGATCGAGCGCCTGCGTGAGCACGCCACAATTCCGCAGATGCAGGCAGAGCTGAAAATGGCTGACGGCGGCAGCAAGCAGGTGATCGTCGCCGGGCAGCCGCTGGAGTTCAACGAGGAGGACTGCATGCTGTTTTCCTTCGTCGACATGGAGCCGCGGCACAAGGCCGAGGTGGCGCTGCGCCAAAGTGAGGAGCGGTTCGCCAAGGCGTTTCGCCTGACGCCGGTGCCGACATTGGTCTGCGATGCGCAGGATCAGGTGGTGATCGACGTCAACGAGGCCTTCCTGGATACCCTCGCGTATCCCAGTGAGGAAGTGCTGGGCAAGACCGTTGCAGAGATCGACTTTATCGATGACAAGGGCGCGCGCACCGGGCTGTTTGCGGCGCTGGAGAAGGCTGGAAGCCTGGATCGGATCGATGTCAGGATCCGCAGGAAAGACTCGACGTTGATTGACTGCACAGTGTCGGCCGACACCGTGAATATTCAGGACAAACCTTGCTACCTGCTGGTGTTGATGAACATCACCGAGCGCAAACGCACCGAGTTGGAGCTGGTGTCGGCGATCGAGGAGGTGATGAAGGACGCTTCGTGGTTCACCCGTACGCTGATCGAAAAACTCGCCAACGTGAAGAACATCAACTCGCCGCAATTGCCCAGCGTGTCCTTCACCGACCTGACCGCCCGCGAGCGCGATGTGCTCGGCCTGATCTGCGAAGGCCTTGCCGACAAGGAAATCGCGGCGCGCTTGAAACTGGCGCCCAATACGGTGCGCAACCATGTGTCGACGGTGTATTCCAAGCTTGATGTGCACAGTCGCAGCGAGGCGATTGTGTGGGCGCGGGAACGCGGTTTGTTCTCCAGCGAATGGAGACCGAAGAGCCAGCGATAAGGTGCAAATGCACTAGGTAGGGCAGTGCAAATGGATGTTCTGGCGGACGGTGGCAATTCTTAGTCTGTGAGGGTGCGATGCGGGTCTTTGGCCTGCGTCGTGTCCTCTACGAAACAGCTTAAGGAACAGTTACATGCTCGGCCAATTCAACAGGTTTTCAGTCGACGGGGTCAGCCGGCTCATGGGTGAATCGCAATGATTTATCTGGCGCAATTGCGTGCACAACTGGAACAGCATTTTTCCCCGCTGGCTTGTGATTGCAGTGTCTCGGGTGACAACTCGGTCACTGTGAAGCTTTATCACCCGGTGTCGGGTCAGGTTGATCTTGTGGTCAGTGGATTGAGTGTCGAGCACCTCAGAACCCCGGAAGCGGTCACGACGTTGATTGATGAGTTGCGTTATGAACTCGAGAGCAACAGCTTGGACCGTCGGTCCGATTCGACCTCGTAGGAGCTGTCGCTTTTCAGGGTTGAAAAGGGGCAAAGTGCCTTGTTTGCTGGCATTGGCGGCTGGCTAGGCTATAAGAAATGCGAGGGTATTATTTTCTGTGACCAGTCCGCGGCTTCGCGGTAGGGGTGTCGGGTCGCGGAAAGTGTCGATTACTTATCGCGGGACAGCCTATGAACAGTCTTGGGAAACGTGCTTTTTCGCCGCTCTCGCTCGCCTTCTGCGTAGCGATTCTCAGTGGTTGCTCCAGTCCGCCGCCTCCACCGCCCGCTGCACCACCACCTATGCCTGAGCGCACGTGCGAAACCACTGAACAAACCGATGTGGCGGGCGACGCGAGAGTGACCGAGGAAGTGACCCGGCAAACGACGCTGACCCGTTGCGTTACGCAATAAGCCAGGGCGACTGCATCGTTGAAGCCCCGTGTTGAAAAAATCGTGTTGGTGGCCGACCTGGTCGGCACCGCGGTGTTTGCCGTTGAAGGCGCGATCAGCGCCATGCGCAGCAACCTCGACCTGCTTGGGGTGATGGTGATTGCCTTCATCGTCGCCCTGGGCGGCGGGGTGACACGGGATCTGTTGATCGGCGCCACGCCGCCCAATGCCGTCGCCGATTGGCGTTATCCGGCGCTGGCCTTTTTGATGGGCGGGGTCGCGTTTGTTTTTCATGAACAGGTGCTGAGCTGGTCCGGTTCGACGTTGATCGTGCTGGACGCCGCGGGGCTCGCGTTGTTCGCTGTGGCCGGGGCGCAGAAGGCGCTGAATTTTGGCATCTCGCCGTTCGTGTCGATGCTCATGGGCACCATTACCGGCGTGGGTGGCGGGGTGCTGCGTGACATCGTGCTGGCGCGGGTGCCGGTGGTGTTGCAGGCCGATCTGTATGCGAGTTCGGCCTTTGTCGGTGCCGCCGTGCTGATTATCGGACGCCGTTGCGGCGTACCGCCCGTGGCCTGCGCGTTGCTGGCGGGGGCGGCGTGCCTGGCGTTGCGATTGCTGTCAGTGAGTTACGGCTGGCAGTTGCCGAAAGTCATGGGCGCCTGAGCTTCAGACGTCCTCGATCCTGACCCATCGTGACTCGGTTGCCGCCAGCCGGATTGCCGTCGCGAGACGTTCGACTTCCCATGCTTGCTCGAAGTCAGTGCCACCTTGGGAAAGGCCGGCCAGCGCCATCACCAGGTCATGCACTTCCAGCGTCTTGAGTTCGTTGTATCCCAACTGATGACCCGCCGCCGGACTGAACGCCGCGTAACCTGGCAGATTCGGCCCCGCGAGCAAACGCTGGAAGCCGTCCTGGCCGGCGCGATACAGCCGCAGCTCGTTCAGGAGCTCCTGATCGAACGCCAGCGTGCCTTCAGTGCCGCTGACCTCGAAGCTCAGGTGATTCTTGTAGCCATGCTTGAGCCAACTGCTGCTGAACGTACCGTGCGCGCCGTTGGCAAACCGCAGCAACGCGTGGACCTGATCGTCGACCGCAATGTGCCGTTGTTCCTGGCTGCCCGCCGTCGCAGGACGCTGCTGATGTACGGTTTGAGTGTCGGCGCACACCGATTCGACATCGCCCACCAGATAGCGCGCCATCGCCAGCAAATGGCTGCCCAGATCCGCCAGCGCACCGCCCGCGTGATCGGCATCGCAACGCCATGACCACGGCGAAGCAGGGTCGGCCATGAAGTCTTCACTGAACTCACCCTGGAAACTAATGATCCGCCCCAGCTCGCCACTGTCGATCAACTCCCGAGCCAGTCCGATCATCGGGTTGTGCTGATAGTTGTAACCCACCCGCGTCACCACGCCCGCGGCTTTGGCGGCCAGACGCATGGCATCGGCTTGCTGCAGATTCACCGCCAAAGGCTTCTCGCAATACACCGGTTTACCAGCGGCGAGGGCGGCCATGGCCATGGGGTAGTGGAGGTGATTGGGGGTGGTGATGGCGATCAGATTGACCTTCGGGTCATCGATCAGTTGTTGCCAGTCGGTGTGAGCAGTTTCGAAACCCCAGGCGTCGGCGCAGTGTTGCGCGCGGTGTGGATCGGCGTCGGCGAGGGCGACCAGTCTGAGCTTCAGCGGGAGCTCGAACACCGCGCTGACGTTGCGAAAGGCCAGGGCGTGGGCGCGGCCCATGAAACCTGTGCCGATGAGTCCGATACCGAGTTCGCGCATGATGGAAGGCCTTTTGAATTTTATTTTCAGAAGGCACTTTATGGAATAAATATTCGCTTAATGCAATATTCGGAATAAATATTCATTAAGTTTGTGGGGGTAGCTCAGAGCGTGGGAACGATCGGGCGAACGAAAAAGGCAGCCTCAAGGCTGCCTTTTGTTCATCCGCAGAAATGCATCAGGACAAGAACCCGCCATCCACGTTCAGCGAAACCCCGGTCGTGTAGCTGGACGCATCGCTGGCCAGATAAAGCACGGCCCCGGCCATCTCACTCGGATCGGCCACGCGCTTGAGCGGAATCTGCTGCAACGCGGTCTTCAGGATCGCATCGTTCTTCACCAGTGCCGAAGCAAACTTGGTGTCAGTCAGCCCTGGCAGCAGGGCATTGCAGCGGATGCCGAACTGCGCGCATTCCTTGGCGAACACTTTGGTCATGTTGATCACGGCAGCCTTGGTCACCGAGTAGATGCCCTGGAAGATGCCCGGCGAGATGCCATTGATCGACGCGACGTTGATGATGCTGCCACCGCCGTTTTCGCGCATCAGTTTGCCGGCTTCGACCGACATGAAGAAGTAGCCGCGGATGTTGACGTCGACGGTTTTCTGGAAGGCGCTGAGGTCGGTGTCCAGTACGTTGCAGAACTGCGGGTTGGTCGCGGCGTTGTTGACCAGGATGTCCAGGCGCCCGAACTGTTCCTTGATGCCGGCGAAGACCTGGCTGATCTGTTCCATTTCTCCGATGTGGCAAGCGACGGCGGTGGCTTTGCCGCCAGCGGCGATGATCGCGTCGGCCACGTGTTGGCAGCCGTCGAGCTTGCGGCTCGAGACGATCACGTGGGCGCCTTGCTGGGCCAGCAGTTTGGCGATGGCCTCACCGATGCCGCGGCTGGCGCCGGAGACGAAGGCGATTTTGCCGTCGAGGTCGAACAACTGAGTCTTGGACATGGTTTTTCCTTGTTATAGGGGCCAGGGAATGTAAACGGAGCCGCGCGATCAGAGGCTGGATTTGGAGATGACTTGCAGGCTCATCTGCTCCAGCAGTTTGTTCATGTGAATGAACTGCGCGAAGCGTTTGTCCTGGGTTTGACCGTGGAAGAAGCGGTAGTAAATCTGCTGCACGATGCCGGCGAGGCGGAACAGGCCGTAGGTGTAGTAGAAGTCGAAGTTGTCGATCTGGATGCCCGAGCGCTCGGCGTAATAATCGACGAACTCGCGGCGTGTCAGCATGCCCGGGGCGTGGCTCGGTTGGCGACGCATCAGTTGCACCGGCGCCGGGTCTGCGGCTTCGATCCAGTAGGCGAGGGTGTTGCCGAGGTCCATCAGCGGATCGCCGAGGGTGGTGAGCTCCCAGTCGAGTACACCGATGATTTGCATCGGATTGTTCGGGTCGAGGATCACGTTGTCGAAGCGGTAGTCGTTGTGGACGATGCTAGAAGTCGGGTGGTCGGCTGGCATCTTGTCGTTGAGCCAGGCCTTGACCGCTTCCCACTTCGGCGCGTCCGGGGTCAAGGCTTTTTCGTAGCGATCGCTCCAGCCTTTGATCTGCCGCGCCACATAGCCTTCGGGCTTGCCGAGGTCGCCCAGGCCATAGGCCTTGTAGTCGACCCGATGCAGTTCAACGAACTTGTCGATGAAGCTTTTGCACAGGGCTTCGGTTTTTTCCGAGTCCAGGCCCAGTTCCGGTGGCAGTTCGGAGCGCAGGATGATCCCGTTGACCCGTTCCATCACATAGAACTCGGCGCCGATCACCGATTCGTCGGTGCAGTGCACATAGGCTTTGGGGCAATACGGAAAACCGTCGCGCAACTGATTGAGGATGCGAAACTCGCGGCCCATGTCGTGTGCGGACTTGGCCTTGTGGCCAAACGGCGGTCGACGCAGGACAAATTCCTGCTCCGGGTATTCCAGCAGGTAAGTCAGGTTCGACGCACCGCCGGGAAACTGGCTGATCACAGGCAAGCCACTCAAGCCCGGAATGTGGGCCTTGAGGTACGGATCGATCAGGCTGGCATCGAGTTCTTCGCCGGTACGGATACGGGTGGACTGGTCAGTAAGCGCCATGCTTATCCCTTCTGCTTATTTTTGAGGCCAGACATCATTGGCTAATCTAATGGTGCGCCGGGGTCGCCACAAGCGTGGCACGGTCTTATAGGTTAGCGTGTTGCTGGATAATCAGCGTTCCTGATGTGCGGGAACAGGCGCGGGGGCAGGTCTCGGGGGACGAACAGCGCCCTGGCTCTGGACGCTGGCGGGCGTCCTTAGTCAGCGAACGAGAACGGCGGTGACCGGTGCGGGTAAGTCAATGGGCGTCAACACCGGTTCGCCGGAAAAGAACGCCACCAGGTTTTTCCCCACCAGTTCAACGGTGCCTTGAGTCGCTTCCGGGGACAATCCCGCGACATGCGGCGTCAGGATCACGTTGGTCAGCGCCTTGAATGCATCCGGCACGTGAGGTTCGGCATCGAACACATCCAGTGCGGCACCGGCAATGCGTCGTTGTTCAAGCGCGCTGACCAGGTCCGCCGTGGCAATCACCGAGGCTCGGGCGATGTTCACGATGAACCCCTTGGAGCCCAAGGCCTCGAGCACTTGTTTGTTGATCAGGTGTTTGGTGCCCAGGCCGCCGGGCGTGGCGATGATCAAAAAGTCCGAGGCGCGTGCCAGTTCGGTCGGCGTCGAGCAGAAGGCATAAGGGACGTCGCTGCGATGTTGGCGATTGTGGTAGCTCACGGTCATGTCAAAGCCTGCGGCGGCGCGTTTGGCGATGGCCATTCCGACGGCGCCGAGGCCGAGAATCCCCAGGCGCTTGCCGGCCAGGGAAGGGCGCATGATCTTCGGCCACTCGCCGCGGCGTACGGCGGCGTCGCATCGGGGAATGTCGCGCACCAGCGCCAGCAACATCGCCATGGCATGGTCGGCAACTGAAGAAGCATTGACGCCGGCGCCATTGGTGACGGTGATGTCCCGGTCGGCAGCGGCTTGCAGGTCGACGTGTTCGTAACCCGCGCCAATTACGCAGATGATCTTGAGATTGGGCAGGGCGGCGATTTCATCGGCGTACAGGCCCAATGGGCCGCGGGTCAATACCGCATCAATCTGAGCGCCATGCCGTGTAATGGCGGCGACGCGCTCGGCGGGCGTCGGGGCCAGAATCAGGTGAAAGCCCTGATGTTCGAGAATCGGCAAGTAATCATTGATGGTTTCAACCAGTACCAGAACAGTTGCAGGCATGCTGGGCTCCTGTGGATATTGAATGTCGGATCTCGAATGTTGCTTCAGATTGCTGATTCCAGAGGAGTTTAGCAATTACCAAGGATCGCACATGCTGTTGGTCAGATTGATTAACCTTGCGAGGTAAGAAAATTCCGGGCGGCGTCGAGAATCTCATCGGACAACCCGTCTCCGCGTGTGGCGCGAGCCAGGGTCAGTGCGCCGACCATCAATGAATAGTCCACCAAGGCTTGTTGGCGATTGGCTTCGGGCTGATCTGCACCCATCAAGGGTGTGAGCATCTGCAGCAAGGCTTCCAGCCCTTGGGTGTAGGTCTGGTGCAAACCGCTTTCCGCCGTCTCATGGCACATGTCCCCGGCAAAGGCAGTCACCGGGCAGCTTTCGCCCGGATTGTCGCGATTGGCCGACGACAGGTAGGGCGCGATGATGCTCGTGCGCGCCGAGACGCTGTCGTCATTGGCGTCGATTTTCTGTTTCCAGCGTTCCATCGACTGCGTGAACGCCCGAGTGCAGGCCTCTTTCGCCAACGCTTCCTTGGACTCGAAATGACCATAGAACCCGCCATGGGTCAGGCCGGCCGCGCCCATCACATCGACGACGCTGATCCCGTGCAGGCCGCGCTCGCGAAACAACCGCGTGGCGGCCTCGACGATGATCTCGCGGTTGAGTTCGGCTTGTTTTCGGGAGACTCGAGGCATGGCGGCTCACAGATTTGGAAGGTTTAGATGATTGGCATCATAAGGAGCTGTTGGTCGTGTGTCAGTGAGTCACTTTCGCGGCAACAGTTGACTTGGCTGTAGGGTTTTTCTTTCCCGATTGCAGGACGTAAACCCCGCCAAGGATCAGCAGCATCGCCAGCAGGTCGAGACTCTTGATAGGTTCGCCTACCAGCAGCGTGCCGATCAGCAAGGCAATCACCGGCGGAATATAGGTGACGCCCGACGCGGCGAGGGCGCCCAGCCGTTGCACGATGAAGTAATAAAGGATGTAGGCGACACCGGTTCCGGCCAGCCCCAGGCCCAATATCACGCCAGACAGCGCCACCGGGTCCAGCGAGATGCGCGCCATGCCATGCATGTCGGTAATGAGCGTGATGAGCACCAGGGCGAAACCGATCTGATAGGTCGACAACGCCAGCGGCGACAAACCCAGCGGCGTGATGAAGCGTCGGGCGTAGACAAACGAGCAACCGACACTCAGCGAACCGGCAATCATGTACAGCACGCCGCTGACATCGACACCGGCCGCCAGACTGTTCCAGGGTCGTGCAATCAGAATCACCCCGACAAAACCGAGGAAAATGCCGAAAGCCGTGCGGGAATTAAGCGGTTCGGCGCGCAGGAAAAGCCATGCAGTGACGAAGGAAAACAGTGGAATCGCACCGCTGAGCATCCCGGCCACGCTGGACAGCAATAAGGAAGTGCCCTTGGCGAAGGCGTAGTAGTAAATCACCGTCGCCAACAGCGCCATCACCAGAAAATGATGGCTGTAGCGCAGGTGCGACCAACTCAGGCTTCGACGCGCGAGGGCGAATGCCAGGATCGGCAAAAACCCGAACAATACGCGCAGAAAGACAATTTGAGTGGGAGTAATCCATTCGGCCGCCCACTTCATGAAAATGAAGTTGGTGCCCCAGATCAGGCCGAGCAGAGCGAACGCGAGATACGCGGCCTGTTTCATGAGATGTCCTCCAGGGACCTTGTAAACGCCAGACGTGGCGACAATCAGCTGGCGTATTGAGCGATGCCATTGCCAAACGACCAGTTCTCCGCCTTGACCTCCACCAGATTGATGAAGACATCTTCCTGGCGAACAGCCAGTTCAGCGTTGAGGCTTTCGGCGATGGTCTTGTAGAGCAGTTTTTTCTGCTCGAGGGTGCGGCCTTCCCGAAGGGTGATCTGGATGATCACCAGGTTGTCCGTACGATTGATGCCCATATAGATGGGGTCAAAAATGAAGTGGTTCTCGTCGTGTTCGGCGAGGATCTGGAAGTTGTCGTTCTCGGGGACGCCAATGGTGGCGTGCATGGCAGTGTAGATCAGTTTGCCGATGCGCTTGGCGAAGGTCGGGTCCTGGTTCTTTTTGATATCGACGCGAACGAGTGGCATGGAAGGTCTCCGCAGAAGAAGGCTGCCGGTCAGCAGTCAGGTTCGAAAGTACCTGACGCTACTCTTTTGTTAAATAGATTTTTCAAAACATCTATTTAATGCAGTGGTCGGTGAAACTGATCCGCACAACCGTTCCTCAGCTAAGTCTTTGCTTCTGTTGATTAATCCCGGACAATCGCGCCCCTGTTTCGGCCAGGGCGCTGCCCGTCGGATTTTCCCGACTCGTCCTGACCGGGTAGCAAATGACCGGAATGCGGAGATCCCACCGGATGAATGATCAGGCCAATAGCGTCGACGAACGCTATGTAGCGGCGACACCAGCGACTCTCACCCGCTGGAATCGCCATGACACCACCTGGATGCTGGGCCTGTTTGGCACGGCAATCGGAGCCGGTACCCTGTTTTTGCCGATCAACGCGGGCCTGGGCGGTTTCTGGCCGTTGCTGATCCTGGCGGTGCTGGCGTTCCCCATGACCTTTTATGCGCACCGTGGCCTGACCCGTTTTGTGCTGTCCGGACGCGAAGGCGCGGACATCACCGAAGTGGTTGAAGAACACTTCGGCATCAAGGCCGGTGCGGTGATCACCTTGCTGTACTTCCTCGCGATTTTCCCGATCCTGCTGATCTACAGCGTGGCCCTGACCAATACCGTGGGTAGTTTCCTCGAGCATCAACTGCACATCATGCCGCCACCGCGCGCCGTGCTGTCGTTCGTGCTGATCCTCGGCCTGTTGGCTGTAGTGCGTTGCGGCGAGCAGCTCATCGTCAAGGCCATGAGCCTGATGGTGTATCCGTTCATTGTTGCGCTGCTGTTCCTGGCGGTGTTCCTGATTCCGCACTGGAACGGCGGCATCCTGGCCACGGCTTCGACCCTGCCTGAACCGTCGGCGCTGCTGCACACGCTGTGGCTGGCGATTCCGGTGATGGTGTTCTCGTTCAACCACTCACCGATCATCTCGGCATTTGCGGTGGACCAGAAGCGTCGTTACGGCGAACACGCTGAAGAGCGCAGCTCGCAGATCCTGTCCCGCGCCCACGCCTTGATGGTGGTGATGGTGCTGTTCTTTGTCTTCAGCTGCGTACTGACCCTGTCGCCAGCGCAACTGGCCGAAGCCAAGGCGCAGAACCTGTCGATCCTGTCGTACCTGGCCAACCACTTCAGCAACCCGACCATCGAGTTTGCGGCGCCGTTGATTGCTTTCGTGGCGATTTCCAAGTCGTTCCTGGGTCACTACATCGGCGCCAGCGAAGGCCTCAAAGGCCTGGTCATGAAAAGCGGCAAACGCCCGGCGCCCAAGACTCTGGACCGCATGACTGCCGCGTTCATGCTGGTGGTGTGCTGGATCGTTGCCACGCTGAACCCGAGCATCCTCGTCATGATCGAAACCCTCGGCGGCCCGGTCATCGCGGCAATCCTGTTCCTGATGCCGATGTACGCGATCCGCAAAGTGCCGGCAATGGCGCGCTATCGTGGTCAGGCGTCCAATGTCTTCGTGACGGCCGTTGGTTTGGTGGCTATTTCGGCGTTGATCTATTCGCTGACTGCCTGATCAGCGATATCTGACTGATCGTTCCCACGCTCTGCGTGGGAATGCCTCTTGTGACGCTCTGCGTCACGTTTTCGGACGCAGAGCGTCCCAGGGCTGCATCCCCACGCGAAGCGTGGGAACGATCAGGCATAAAAAAACGCCGCTCATCTCACGATGGGCGGCGTTTTTTATTGCGTTGCAGCGTTAGGCTTGAACGACCGGGATGTTGGCGTTCGCAGCAGCTTCACGGAACTCGGCGATCTGGTCGAAGGACAGGTAGCGGTAGACATCGGCCGCCATGCTGTCGATCTTGCCAGCGTATTCCATGTACTCCTCGACGGTCGGCAGGCGACCCAGGATGGAAGCAACAGACGCCAGCTCAGCCGAAGCCAGGTAGACGTTCGCGCCGTCACCCAGACGGTTCGGGAAGTTACGGGTCGACGTCGACACCACAGTGGAGTTCGGTTCTACACGTGCCTGGTTACCCATGCACAGCGAGCAGCCTGGCATTTCCATGCGTGCGCCGGCCTTGCCGTAGATGCCGTAGTAGCCTTCTTCGGTCAGCTGGTGAGCGTCCATTTTGGTCGGCGGCGACAGCCACAGACGGGTTGGAAGCTGACCTTTGACCTGTTCCAGCAACTTGCCGGCAGCGCGGAAGTGACCGATGTTGGTCATGCACGAACCGATGAACACTTCGTCGATCTTCTCGCCAGCAACGCTGGACAGCAGACGGGCGTCGTCCGGATCGTTTGGCGCGCAGAGCACTGGCTCTTTGATGTCGGCCAGGTCGATTTCGATGACTTCAGCGTATTCGGCGTCAGCATCGGCAACCATCAACTCAGGGTTGGCGACCCAGGCTTCCATCGCTTGAGCACGACGTTCCAGGGTACGTGCATCGCCGTAGCCTTCGCCGATCATCCAGCGCAGCAGGGTGATGTTGGAGTTCAGGTACTCGGTGATCGACTCTTTCGACAGCTTGATGGTGCAACCGGCAGCCGAACGTTCGGCCGAGGCGTCGGACAGCTCGAAAGCCTGCTCGATGCTCAGGTCGTCCAGGCCTTCGATTTCCAGGATGCGGCCGGAGAATGCGTTCTTCTTGCCTTTCTTCTCAACGGTCAACAGGCCAGCCTGAATCGCGAAGTAAGGAATGGCGTGAACCAGGTCGCGCAGGGTGACGCCCGGTTGCATTTTGCCTTTGAAGCGCACCAGGATCGATTCCGGCATGTCCAGCGGCATAACACCAGTGGCTGCGGCGAACGCTACCAGGCCGGAACCGGCCGGGAACGAAATGCCCATAGGGAAACGGGTGTGCGAGTCACCACCGGTACCGACGGTGTCCGGCAGCAGCATGCGGTTCAGCCAGCTGTGGATGATGCCGTCGCCCGGACGCAGGGAAACGCCGCCGCGGGTCATGATGAAGTCTGGCAGGGTGTGGTGGGTGGTCACGTCGATCGGCTTTGGATAGGCCGCGGTGTGGCAGAAGGACTGCATCACCAGATCGGTCGAGAAGCCCAGGCACGCCAGGTCTTTCAGTTCGTCACGGGTCATAGGACCGGTGGTGTCCTGAGAGCCGACGGTGGTCATTTTCGGTTCGCAGTAAGTACCTGGACGAACGCCTTTGCCTTCTGGCAGGCCGCACGCCTTGCCGACCATTTTCTGTGCCAGGGTGAAGCCCTTGCCGGTGTCGACAGGTGCTTCAGGCAGTTTGAACAGATCGGTAGGGCCCAGGCCCAATTCGGCACGAGCCTTGTCGGTCAAACCACGGCCGATGATCAGCGGGATACGGCCGCCGGCACGAACTTCGTCCAACAGCACCGGGGTCTTCATTTCGAAGGTGGTCAGGACTTCGTCGGTGCCGTGTTTGCAGACTTTACCCGCATGCGGGTACAGGTCGATCACGTCGCCCATGTGCATGTTGGAGACGTCGAATTCGATCGGCAGTGCGCCGGCATCTTCCATGGTGTTGTAGAAGATCGGAGCGATTTTGCTGCCGAAGCAGAAACCGCCGGCACGTTTGTTCGGAACGTTCGGAACGTCGTCGCCGAAGAACCACAGCACCGAGTTGGTGGCGGATTTACGCGAAGAACCGGTACCGACCACGTCACCGACGTAGGCGATTGGGAAACCGGAATTGCGCATTTCTTCGATCTGCTTCATCGGGCCGGTAACGCCCTGGACGTCAGGTACGATGCCTTCACGTGCCATTTTCAGCATGGCGAGGGCGTGCAGCGGGATGTCCGGGCGGGACCAGGCGTCCGGAGCAGGGGACAGGTCGTCGGTGTTGGTTTCGCCGGTGACCTTGAACACGCGCAGGCTGATCTTGTCGGCCAGGACAGGGCGGTTGCGGAACCACTCGCCGTCAGCCCAGGACTGGATCACGCCTTTGGCGTGTTCGTTGCCGTTGCGGGCTTTTTCCGCCACATCGTGGAACGCATCGAACATCAGCAGGGTGTGCTTGAGTTGAGCGGCAGCGACAGGGGCCAGTTCGGCGCTGTCGAGCAGGTCAACCAACGTCACGATGTTGTAGCCGCCCTGCATGGTGCCGAGCAGTTCAACCGCGCGTTTCTTGTCGATCAGAGGGGATTTTGCTTCGCCTTTGGCGAGGGCAGACAGGAAACCAGCCTTTACATAGGCCGCTTCGTCCACACCAGGCGGAATGCGATTGGTGATCAGGTCAACGAGGAAAGCTTCTTCGCCAGCCGGGGGATTCTTCAGCAGCTCAACCAGGCCTGCAGTTTGTTCGGCGTTTAGCGGCTGGGGAACGATACCCAGTGCTGCACGCTCTTCGATATGTTTGCGGTAGGCTTCAAGCACAGTTATTACCCTCATCAGTGGTCCCAAATGGGTGTCCGGGACGCTCATCCCGAAATTGCCGTACTCATGCGCTGCGTGGCGTTGTGGGCCACTTAGCCAGAATTACCGACAATTCCTTACAGAAGCTGCTTTCAAAGTTTTACGCCTGCAGAACGGGAGCTGATGAGGGTTGGCGTTGGGCTTTTCCCCGCTGGAAAAACCCATCGCCAACACCGCTCTGAAGGAACGACTGTGCTCGTGACGCTTTGAAAACAGCTTCTAACGGACATTGGCGCCTTAAAAGGCTGGCTGATTCTACGGCAAAAAAAAATTAAAGGTAAGTCAGGGGCTATTGGACTTTGGTGGAGAGCCGCGTTGCCGTGCCAACGTGTCCGAAGCAAGGCGCGGGCATCCGTCGCGGCAGTCACCAACGTCCAGCAGACCCTGAGCCCCTGCATTTTGAGGGGTGATGAATGCCGGACAAAGGGCTAACATGCCGGCCTGTTCTGCTTTCCCGTGTTTTGCCTACCTATGCCCAATCAGACCATCAAGACCCCCTGCGTCGGCCTCTGCTCCACTGTTTACGGTGATCTGGTGTGCCGTGGCTGCAAGCGTTTCCACCATGAAGTGATCAACTGGAATGGTTACAACGAGGAGGAAAAGCGCGCGGTGTGGCTGCGTCTTGAGCAGCTGTTGTCCCAGGTGATGGCCAGCAAGCTGGAGGTTTTCGATGCCCAGCGCCTGCGCTTGCAGCTGGAGCAGCGCAAGATCCGCTTTGTGCCGCATCAGTCCGAGTATTGCTGGGCTTATCAGCTGATCGCCCGGGGTGCGCGGGTCATCAACAACCTGGAAGCCTACGGGATGGTATTGATGCCGGAGTTTCGCGACTGGAACCTGCCGGAATTGCGCGATGCCATTGATCGGGAATTCTTTTTGCTGTCTGAGGCGCATTACCAGCGCTACATCGCCCCGGGTTTCCTCAGAGACGCCTTCGGCGGCTGAAAAGCATCGCGGGCAAGCCACGCTCCCACAGGTTTTGTATCGATCACAACCATTTTGTACGACACAAAACCTGTGGGAGCGGGCTTGCCCGCGATGGCGTCCTTATTCGCGCCACAGATCTCAATGCTGCGTCACAATCTCCTCCAGATGATCCATGATCGTATCCGGCTTCAGCACCAGCACATCGCTCTCCACCGCATCCAGCACCACCTCCGCCGTATTCCCGATCAACGCCCCAGACAGTCCGGACCGCGCAACAGTACCAATGACGATCACGGCCGCCTGAAGCTTGTGCACCATGAACGGAATCAACACGTCCGCCGGGCCTTCGGCGATATGTAGGTGTTCATCATCGATATCGAATTCGGCCTGAAACGATTTGCACTGCTCGCGATAGCGCGCCTCGATGGTTTCGCTGAGCTGCAACGTCGGGTCGGCCGCCGACAACATTGGTGACGGATGGGCGCTGACCACGTGCAAACGAGCCTTCGCCAGGCTGGCGATGTCGTAGCCGTGATCGACGATGGCGGCGTGCAAGGTGCGGTGCTCATTCTCGGTATTGCCGACGTCGATCGCCGCCAGAATGACCCCGCCCGTCCACGGTTTTGAGGTTTTCACCAGCAGCACCGGCGTAGGGCAATAACGCAGCAATTTCCAGTCCGCCGGGGTCAGCAGGGCTTTTTTCAACGAGCTGTCGGGGTAATGCTGTTTGACCACCAGCCCGCAACCTTCAGCCTGCTGCACATCGACGATGGTTTCATGCAGGCTTTCATTCCAGGCCTGCTCGGTGGTGACGCTATAGCCGTCCTCAATCAGGGCCGCCTTGAGCACGCCCAACATGCCGCTATGGTCATGCTTGCGATCGCACACCAGCAAATGCAGATGAGCCTGGGTCACGCCAGCAATCAGTTTGGCCCGTTTGAGCGCCAGGCTTTCCGAGTGTTCGGGTTCGATGACCACCAGAATGCTGCGAATGGCTTGCATGATCGGGATCTCCAGGGAGGTAAAAAATACTGCGTTGGACAACTATAGTTGTTCGCTGCCAACCCGGTAGTTGATGCATATCAACGGTCGCGACTGGTGGTCTGGCGGCAGGCCGGTATAATCGGCGCCCTTCGATTTACACCTTTTATTCCGTGAGCCCCATGATCCTTCCCGAAATTCACGAGTTCCTCGGCTGCCGCACCCCCGACGGTTGGGTCCAGGCCGCGCTTGCCGATCAGGAAACCCTGCTGATCGACCACAAGAACTGTGAGTTCAAGGCGGCCAGCACGGCGTTGAGCCTGATCGCCAAGTATCACTCCCACGTCGACCTGATCAACCTGATGTCGCGTCTGGCCCGGGAAGAGCTGGTGCACCACGAGCAGGTCATGCGCCTGATGAAAAAGCGCAAGATCGAGTTGCGCCAGCTGTCCGCCGGGCGTTACGCCTCGGGCCTGCGCAAAGTGGTGCGCAGCCACGAGCCGGTCAAGCTGGTGGACACCCTGGTGGTTGGCGCTTTTATCGAGGCCCGTAGTTGCGAGCGTTTCGAGGCGCTGGTGCCGCATCTGGACGAAGAACTGGGCAAGTTCTACTTCGGCTTGCTGAAAAGCGAAGCGCGGCACTTCCAGGGTTACCTGAAACTGGCTTACCAGTATGGTGATGCCAAGGACATTGCCCAGGTGATCGACCGGGTTCGCGCTGCCGAGCAGGAATTGATTGAGTCGCCGGACGTGGAGTTCCGTTTTCACAGTGGCGTGCCAGCAACGGCGTAAAGATCAAAAGATCGCAGCCTCGTTTCACTCGACAGCTGCTACATAGAACTGCGTATCCCCTGTAGCAGCTGTCGAGTGAAACGAGGCTGCGATCTTTTGCATGTGAATTGTTAAAAACTCTTAAGAGTATGAAACATCACCCAAAACCGGCCCCCGAGGCCGGTTTTTGCTGCCCGTCATAACCGTCCCGTCACCGATTGGCGCCATAATGCCGGCCACTTCACACAAGGGGCAGCAGACGGTCGTTATGGATAACCTGGGTTTTGGCAAAGTATTGCTGGTGGAAGACGACGAGAAGCTCTCCGGGTTGATCGCGCATTTCCTGTCCCAACATGGCTTTGAGGTCCGGCAGGTGCACCGCGGTGACCTCGCGTTGGCCGCATTCCTCGAGTTCAAACCGAAAGTTGTCGTGCTTGACCTGATGCTGCCGGGTCAGAGCGGCCTGCACGTGTGCCGCGAGATCCGCAGCGTGTCCGACACGCCGATCGTCATCCTCACGGCCAAGGAAGATGATCTCGATCACATCCTCGGTCTGGAGTCTGGCGCCGACGATTACGTGATCAAACCGATCAAACCGCCGGTCCTGCTGGCTCGTCTGCGTGCGTTGCAACGGCGTCAGACCCCGGACAGCAGCGTGTGCAGCGCCCTGGAATTCGGCAGCCTGAGCATCGACCGCAGCTGCCGCGAAGTGCGGCTGGCGGGCGATGTCATTGAAATGACCACCATGGAATTCGAACTGCTGTGGTTGCTGGCCAGCGCCGCCGGCAAGATTCTGTCCCGCGACGACATCCTCAACCGCATGCGCGGTATTGCCTTCGACGGCCTCAATCGCAGTGTCGACGTCTACATCAGCAAGTTGCGCGGCAAGCTCAAGGACAACCCGCGCGAACCGGTGTGCATCAAGACCATCTGGGGCAAGGGTTACTTGTTCAATCCGTTTGCGTGGGAGCTGTAAATGCTGCGGTTATTTCTTGGGCTGTTTCTGGTGATGACCGTTGGCCTGGTCCTGGGGCTGCAAACGGTCGAGCGCACGTTCGATGCGCTGCTCGACGGCCAGATGCAGAGCTACAACCGTGAGGCGGTGCGAGGTCAGGCCTGGACACTGGCCGAGCAGTTGCGCGATCTGGACGGATCGGACCGGGAGCGACAACTGGAAGCGGTGCGCCCCCACTATGGCTTGGGCCTGACCTTGGTCGAAAGCAGTCAACTGTCCTTGACCGATCAGGAGAAAGCCGAGTTGGCCCTGGGGCAGTTGGTGATTCGTGACAAGTACACGCAGTTCATCTCGCGCATCGACGACGGTTCTCAGCTGCTTAGCATCAAGCTGCCGGCCGAGCCCAGCCTGATGCCGTTCTACATTGCTGCGGCGTATCTGATGATCGCGGTGATGATCGGTTTCGTGTTGATGTTCTGGGTCCGGCCGCATTGGCGAGACCTGGAGAAACTGCGCCTGGCGGCCGAGCGTTTTGGCGATAACGACCTGTCGTCGCGGATCCAGCTGTCCAAGCGCTCGAACATTCGTGACCTGTCCGAACACTTCAACCTGATGGCGGCGCGTATCGAAGGTTTGATCGCCAATCAGCGCGAGCTGACCAACGCGGTGTCCCATGAATTGCGCACGCCAATTGCGCGTTTGTCTTTCGAACTCGATCAGCTAAAGCAACAACCCGATCCGGCTCAGAACCGCGAACTGATTGCCGACATGTACGCCGACCTCGGCGAGCTGGAGGAAATGGTTTCCGAGTTGCTGACCTACGCCAGTCTGGAGCGCGGTGCCACAGTCATCACTCGGGAAAACATTCAGGCCAACAGTTGGCTGGACAGCGTGGTAGGCAGCGTCGCGCTGGAGGCCGAGGCCGCCGGGGTGCAGTTGTTGATTGCCGACTGTCAGGTCGATGAGGTGCGCATTGAACCGCGCTTCATGGCCCGCGCGGTGATCAATCTGCTGCGCAATGCCATTCGGTATGCCGATGAGCGGGTGGAAGTGTCGCTGGTCCGTAGCGGTGATTGCTATGAAGTGCTGGTCAACGATGATGGCCCGGGCGTGCCGGTGGACGGGCGCGAGAAAATCTTCGAACCGTTCTCGCGCCTGGACGCCAGCCGTGATCGCCGCACGGGTGGGTTTGGCCTGGGGCTGGCGTTGGTCCGGCGGGTATCGCAATCCCATGGTGGGCAAGTGGAAGTGGCGGATTCGCCCTGGGGCGGGGCTTCGTTTCGCATGACCTGGGCGCATCTGGATTGATTGTGTTGCTCTCACTGACGCCATCGCGGGCAAGCCCGCTCCCACAGTGTTTATGTCGTACACAAGTTCTGTGTACACCAGAACTCCTGTGGGAGCGGGCTTGCTCGCGAAGGGGCCATCAGCAACAAAGCATTGCTAAAAGGTGTACGCCACCTGCCCACCCACCGATGTCTGCATCCGCCGCTCGACTATCGGACTGTCCGCCGCATCCCCCGCCAGATACTGCACGGCCAGCACCGTCGAAACACTCCATTGATCATTGATCGGCAACGACCAGGTCAAATCCGCCCCGCGGCTCACCAGCCCACCGTGAGTGTCATGCGCCCTGAACTGACTGCGCGACGCCTGCGCCGCGCTTACGCCATACCAGGTGCGCACGTAATTGCTGTCACCAAACTGACTGTTCAGACTGCCCACGACCTTGCCGTAGTCGCCCTCATAAAACGGCGCGCTGATGCTCAGCTTCAGGCGATTCCAGGCTGAGCCGGTGTCGTGATCGTCATCATCCTTTTCCAGCGCATGCTCAAAACTGGCACCGAGAATGATTGGGCCCATTTCGTAAGTCCCGTCCAGCCCCAGCACTGGCCGCGACTTGATCGAGCCCATTCCGTTCAGCTCATCCGAGCCTTTGAACCCGCTCTTGCGATCCTTGCGCACATCGCTCGCGCCGATGTACACGCTCAGGCCGAAGTCGTCTTCATCGAACGCCCAGCCCAATCCCTTTTCTGTGTCCAGAAAGATTCCATACGGGCTGACAACCTTGGCACCCAACAGCGGCGCGACCACGCGCTCGTCACTGCCGCTGTAACGCGGCACGCTGGCGGCACCGGCGCGTAAGGTGTATTGCCATTCTTCAGCGCGTAATGAGTCGGCGGGAAAGAGCAGGGCAAGGGAAGTCAACGACAGAGGCAGCGAACGTAACATGGGAGTACCCGAAGGGAGATTGGATACGCCCATGCTAGGCGGCTGCCGGTCGGCAATCTTTGAGAGCTTTGTCGGGAAACTGTCAAAGACTGTGAAGCGGTTTTAGCGGCTCAAACCCAGGCGTTCATGCCAGTCGGCAATGGACTCTTCGGGATAGACCTCGAACTGCCTGTCACCGGGTCGCATGTTGACCTCCACCCATGGCGCCTTTGAGTCGAGCAACAAGTGCGTGTGTTCCGGCGGCACCGGCAGGGGGGTGTCGATGGCCGAGGCAAACGGGTGAATCAACTCCGGCCATTCGGGGCTATACACCCACAGGCAAGAGCCGCAGACCGAGCAGAAATGCCGGCCGAGGCTACTGCGATGGGCACGCTTTTCGCCTTCGTTCTTGAGTTGCGCATGGTAAACCGCGACGTGCTTGCGCCCACGAACCTTCAGGCTGGCGGCATCACCGGCAATGTTGATCGAGTAACCGCCACCACCCTGAGTCTTGCGGCAGATCGAGCAATAGCAACGCTGATACGGGTAGGGGTGGGCGCTGGTCAAACTGAACGACACAGCGCCGCAATGGCAGGAGCCTTCGAGCTGCATGGGAACCTCCGACGAGGGTTGGGTTTACCCAAGACAGCCTAGACCGTCAGCGGCCCTCGACCGGCACCAGAATCGCATCGCCGGTCGCCACCAGTTTCAACTGATCACCGGTTTGCGCGAACAGCTCGGCGCGGGCGAACACCTGCTTCTTGCCGGCCTTCACCACCCGGCCTCGTGCGATGAACACTTCACCGACGGCGGGTGCCAGGCAGTTGACCGAAAAGTGCGAAGCCAGCACGTTGCCGGCGACCGTTCCGGCGGCGAATCCACAGGCCGTGTCGAGCATTGCGCCGATCAGGCCGGCATGCAGAAAACCGGCATATTGCGCCATGTCGGCTTCGCGAAAAGCCAGGATCAGCTCGGCTTCGCCGCTCGCGGCAGCGGTCACTTCGAAACCGGCCCAGCGGTTGAAGGCTGAGGTTGAGTTGATCTGTTTGAGTGCGTTGAGCATGACGAATCCCTCCGGTTGAGGCACCAACATGCGCCGGGTTTTGGGGGATGTCATGGTGGATAAGGGCGGGTGATGGGCCATTGGATTGGTGGTGAATGTTCCGGCCTCATCGCGGGCAAGCCCGGCTCCCACAGGGACTGTTGTCGTATGCCAAACTTGTATTCACACGAGAACCCTGTGGGAGCCGGGCTTGCCCGCGATGAACGATAACGCGGTCTGACTGGACGCCCACCTATGGCCAAGGCAGCATGGTCGCCTTCATCACCGGGGCTGAATTCATGCGACGACTGCCTTCCTTAGCCGCACTCAGAACCTTCGAATGCGCCGCCCGTCACGCCCATTTCGGCCGGGCAGCCGCCGAGTTGTGCGTCACCGACAGCGCCGTCAGCCATCAAATTCGCCAGCTCGAAGAGCACTTGGGCGTCTCGCTGTTCATCCGCGAAGGCCGGCAAATTCGCCCGACCATGGCCGCTGGCCGATTGATGCAAAGCTTGCAGCAAGCCTTTGAACTGATCGGCGAAGCCTGCGATGAATTGCGCGACCCGTCCTCGCTGGCCGTGTTGCGTCTGGCGGTCACCGCCGAGTTGGCGCAAAAGTGGCTGATGAGTCGCCTCACCGACTTCTACGCGCGCTATCCGCACATCACATTGCACCTCTACGAACAACCGATCGACGCCACGGCGCCGGGGGAAGACATCGACCTGGCGATCACTTACGGCACCGGCCCGGTCGACAGCAGCGCGTACTTCGTCAGGCCCTTGCCGGCGCTGCAATTCTTCCCGGTGTGCAGTCCCGGCCTGTTCAACCAGGGCACCCTAAAAACACCCAAGGACCTGGCGCGCCATTGCCTGCTGCACGACGATCAGGACGGCAAGACCTGGACCGCATGGCTCACCAGTCATGCCGGCGATCAACGTCCCGAACGGCAACTGTATTTTGCCCATGCGGGCCTGGCGCTGGAAGCGGCGGTGCAAGGGCAGGGCGTGGCCATGGGCGACAATTTGACCGCCCAGGACGACTTGCTCAGCGGTCGGCTGGTCCGGCCTTTCACTGCCAGCATGACCGCGCTCGGGCAATATGCGCTGGTGTGTGAGCGGGTGCGCCTGGAGCGTCCGGCCGTCGCGCAGATGCTGGAATGGTTCAACGATCAGCTGATCGATTGATGAGTTAAATTCAAGTATTCCGAAATAATCATCGTTGGCGAGGAGGGCGCCGACGACCTTAGCCTGTGGTCATTCCAATCCCCGCTGATGAGGTCTGACCATGGCACGTTTGCTCGATTCCACCCCGAAACTCGACGGCTTTCGCTTGCCCGGCGAATTCGAAACCAAGGCCGGTTGCTGGCTCGGCTGGCCGGAGCGCACCGACGTCTGGCGCAACGGTGCCAAGCCTGCGCAGAAGGTTTGGGTGCAAATCGTCACTGCGATTTCCCGGAGCGAACCGGTCACGGTTTGCGCCTCAGCCGCACAATTCGCCACCGCCCGCCGCCAGTTGCCGCCTCAGGTACGAGTGGTGGAAATGACCTGCAACGACACTTGGTTCCGCGACAGCGGTCCGTGTTTTGTGGTCAACGACGCCAGCGGTGAAGTGCGCGGCGTCGACTTCGAGTTCAACGCCTATGGCGGTCTCGACGGCGGCTTGTACTACCCGTGGGACAAGGACGATCAGATCGCCAGCAAAATCCTCGAAATCGAGCGCTTCGACCGTTATCGCGCGCCGTTGATTGCCGAATTGGGTGGGATCCAGAGTGACGGCCAAGGCAGCATCCTCACCACCGAACAATGCCTGCTGAACCGCAATCGCAACCAGCATCTGGGCAAGGAAGAAGTCACCCGCCGTCTGACCGACTACCTCGGCGCCGAGCAAATCATCTGGTTGCCACGGGGTTGCAAGTTCGACGAAACCGACGGCCACGTCGACGATCTCGCCTGCTTCGTGCGTCCCGGCGAAGTGGTGCTGCAATGGACCGACAATCGCGAAGACCCGCAGTGGGAGATCTATCAAGAGGCCTACGACATTCTGCGCAGCACCCGCGACAGCCGTGGCCGCGACTTGATCGTGCACAAGCTGCCGCAACCGGATGTGCTGGAATGGACTGCCGAAGAGGCCGAAGGCCTGGACCAGCAAGACAGCACCCATACCCGTCAGGCCGGGACCCAAATCTGCGCGTCGTACATCAATTACTACGCCGGCAACAGCTCGATCGTGGTGCCGCTGTTTGGTGATCGCAATGATCAGGCGGCGCAGGCGACCCTGGCCGAATTGTTCCCGCAACACAAAATCGTCGGCATCGAAAACTCTCGGGAAATCCTTCTGGGTGGCGGCAATGTCGCCTGTATCACCATGCCGCAGTACGCCGGGAAGGGGATTTAAACATGGGCCTGCACAAACTGACTCAAGCGTTATTGCTGGTGCTTGCACCCTTGTGTGTGCAGGCTGCCGACTCCGCGAAACCGGTGGTGAACCTGTACATCTGGGGCGAGTACCTGGCCCCGGATACCCTGACCAATTTCGAGAAGAAAACCGGCATCCATGTGGTGGCCGATCACTTCGACTCCCTGGAAACCGTCGAGACCAAACTGCTGACCGGCCGCAGCGGTTATGACTTGGTGCTGACGGCGGGGCAACACCTGTCCCGGGCGATTCAGAGCGGAGCGATTCAAACGTTGAACCTGCAACAATTGCCGCACTTTGCCGGCGTCGGGGAAGAGTTCCGCCAACACATGGCGGCGTTCGATCCGGGCAATCGTTACGCCGGGATTTATGCTTGGGGCACTACGGGCGTCGGCTACCAGGAAGAGGCGATCAAACAGCGCTTGCCGGACGCGCCACGGGACAGTTGGGCGATGCTGTTCGACCCGGCCGTGGTCTCGAAATTTGCCGATTGCGGGGTCAGCCTGCTCAATGACCCGAACGAGGTTTTCGCCGCGGTGATGAAGTACATGGGCCTGGACATCAACCGTCAGAATCTCGATGACCTGAAACTGGCCGAACAACAACTGGCGAAGATCCGGCCGTACATTCGCTACTTTGACAATGACCTGAATATCAGCGACCTGGCCAACGGCAACACCTGCGTGGCGATGTCGTGGAACGGCAACGTGGCCATCGCGGCCGGGCAGGCCGAGGCGGCGAACAAGCCGTTCAAGCTCAGTTACCGGATACCGAAGGAGGGCACGTTGATCTGGTTTGACGCCATGGTCATTCCCAAGGATGCACCGCACCCTGAGGCAGGGCTTGCGTTGATGGATTACCTGATGACCCCCGAGGTGATTGCGCCGATTACCGACACCATTCACTACGCCAACGCGATTACGGCGGCGGACGGGTTGATCGATCCGGCTATCCGTAATGATCCGGGGACGTATCCGTCGGCGCAGGTGAGGGCTTCGTTGTATAGCAAGAATGACAATGGCAAGGCGTTCAACCGGGCGCTGATTCGGGCGTTTAGCCGGTTGAAGTCGGGATTGTGATCAGCTTTGGGTGATGCAGTGAATGTGACGCCGTCATCGCGGGCAAGCCCGCTCCCACAGGTTCTTCAGTGAATACAGGTTTTGTATACGACAACAATCCCTGTGGGAGCCGGGCTTGCTCCGGGCGGCGTTCCGACGATGAACGATAACGCGGTCTACTTGCCAGTCATCCGCCACAAATACCAGGAAGCCACCGTGCGATACGGACTCCACGCCATCCCGATCTCAACCATCTGCTTACGCGTCGGCTGCACCTCCAGCCCCTTCAGCCGCCGATACCCCTCACGCACCCCGAAGTCATCCGCCGGCAAAATATCCGGGCGCTCCAGGCTGTAAATCAGCAACATCTCAACCGTCCAGCGGCCCACCCCGCGCAAGGTGATCAACCGCTCGATCAGCGCCTCATCGTCCATCGCCAGTGCCGTTGCGTAATCCGGCACCACACCGTCCAACGCCGCCTGCGCAATCCCTTGAATGGTCGCGATCTTGCCCGCGGAAAACCCGCAACTGCGCATTTGATCAAACCCGGTCGCCAGAATCTGCTCAGGCCTTGGAAACGCGGTCGACGGAAACAACCCCAGCAGCCGACCGACAATCGCATCACCGGCCTTGGCGTGCAGTTGCTGATAGGCAATCGCCCGCACCAGCGACTCATACGGATCGCGAGCCGCGTGGGGTTGGTGCAAGCACGGGCCGATGGCCTCGATGTGGCGCCGCCAGTCGTCATCGATCGATGACAGAAACTCGGTTGCGAACAGATAGGGATCGGGCATGGCGATTAAGTGTTTCCAGCCGTTTTCAGCAGAGCATTAACTTCCCCATACGTGAAGGCCTTGAGGTGGCTGCTGTCGAGTTTGCCGGTCTCCAGAAAGCCTTTGGCCAAGGAAGCCATTGCGCCATAAAGAAACTCGGCAATGCCCGAGCCGGCACTCAGGCGCCGCACGCCGAGCGCCTGCAGCTCTTCAGGCGATGGCAAACCCGGCAGTCCAAGTACATTCACCGGCAACGAGTTGCCCTGGCACAGCGCCTCAATCTCATATTTTGCAGTGACGCCCGCCGCAAACAGCCCATCAGCGCCCGCCGCCTGATACAACGCGGCACGCTTGAGCGTTTCGGCGACGCGATCTTCGGCAGGCACCAGGCCCCTGAGGTACACGTCGGTGCGGGCATTGATGAACAGCTTCACATTGCGGCGATTGGCAACCTGCCGCGCGACTTCAATCTTGCGTGCCAGCAACTCCGGCGGGGCAGCGCCGTCCTCGATATTGATCCCGACCGCACCGGCAGCGATCACCGCATCAATCACTTCGGCAACCCGCGTCAGGTCATCGGAATAACCGGCCTCGACGTCAATGGTCAACGGCACCGAGATCACCCGGGCGATGGATTCGACGGTCGATATCAGGCGTTCGAGGGGCAGGGCATTGCCGTCCGCGTACCCATGAGCCCAGGCCACCGCCGCGCTGCTGGTGGCCACGGCTTTGCAGCCCAGTTGCTCGACGATACGCGCCCCGGTGGCATCGGCGACGTTGGTGAGAATCAACAAACCGTCGTGGTGCAGTTGATGAAATTGCGTGTCCATCGAGTGTCCTTCCTTATGACTTTTCAGAGAATACCAAGGGGTCAGAATGCGAGTTGCTCGGTGACCTGCACGGCGGCTTTTTCCAGCCGGAGCAAAAACGCCTTGCGCGGTTGTCCTCCACCATAGCCCGTCAACGAGCCGTCTGCACCGATCACCCGGTGGCAAGGCAACACAATCGAAAGACGGTTGTGCCCGTTGGCCAGGCCCACTGCACGACTGGCGCCGGGCTTGCCCAGTATCGCGGCGATGGTGCCGTAGGTGCTGGTCTGGCCGTATGGGATTTTCGCCAGCTCGGCCCAGACCTGCCGGGCGAATTCGCTGCCGGGCAAGTGCAGTGGAACGCAGAACTCGGTGAGTTTGCCGGCGAAATACTGCGCGAGTTCGGCTTCAATCTGCTGCAAATGGGCGTTATGCCCCGGCGCTACGGCATAGCCATAACGGTTTTGCAGTTCTTCAACTTCCCGGGTCAGTGCCGGACGATCCAGAAACTCCAGCAGCACCAGCCCACGGCGTTCAGCCATGGCGATCATCGGCCCCAACGGTGTGGTCAGGCGAGTGAACAGCAGCGGCTCACTGTTGGCCGCGCGGCCCGGCGTGATGTGAAAGGACTTTTGAAACGCATCGCGAAAACCACTCAGGGACTCGTAGCCCGAGTCGAACGCCGCGTTGTCGATAGAGTCACCCTGTTTGATACCGCCCAGCGCCATGCCCAGGCGCCGGGTGCGCAGCCACGCGTGGAAGGTCATGCCGAAATGCTGCTTGAACCAGCGCCGCAGTTTCAGCGGCTCGATGCCTTCGGCCACCAGTTGGGCATCGGTCCAGCGCACCTCGGGATCGATATCCACGGACTTGAGCAACGCCTGCACCCAATCCGGCGCAATGGCCGCGGCGTCCAGCGGCTTGCAGCGCAGACAGGCGCGGTAGCCCGCCGACATGCACTCATCGGCGTGGGCGAAGAACTCGACGTTCTCCGGTTTGGGTTTGCGCGCTGTGCAACTGGGGCGGCAGAAGATCCCGGTGGTCTTCACGGCAGTAAAGAACACCCCCTCGTAGGCGGTGTCTCGTTCGAGCATGGCGCGAACCATCTCGGCGTGGGGCGGAAGCAAAGCGTTTTGTAGGTTCATGGGCTGAGCATAAGGCGCGTTGGCCGGCGCCTCCACCGGAAAATCGACAGAGAATTCCGCTGCCTCAGATCGAGCGTTGATTGACCCGCTTCGACAACTCTTCAGCGCTCTCTTTGCGCTCTGAATAACGGTCCACCAGGAACTCCTCGCGGCCACGCACCAGCAATGTGAACTTCATCAGTTCTTCCATCACATCCACCACCCGATCGTAGTACGCCGAAGGCTTCATCCGGCCAGCCTCGTCGAATTCCATGAAGGCTTTGGGCACCGAAGATTGATTGGGGATGGTCAACATGCGCATCCAGCGGCCCAGCACGCGCAGTTGATTGACCGTGTTGAACGACTGGGAGCCGCCACAGACCTGCATCACCGCCAGGGTTTTGCCCTGGGTCGGACGTACCGCGCCCATCGTCAGCGGGATCCAGTCGATTTGCGCCTTGAACACCGCCGACATCGAACCGTGGCGTTCCGGCGAGCACCAGACCTGGCCTTCTGACCAGAGCACCAGCTCGCGCAGTTGCTGGACCTTCGGGTGGTCGCTGGGCGCATCGTCGGGGAGGGGAAGGCCGGAAGGATCGAAGATCACCGTTTCGGCCCCCAGCAGACGCAGAATTCGTGCGGCTTCCTCGGTCAGCAGCCGACTGAAAGAGCGCTCACGGGTGGAACCGTAGAGCAGCAGGATGCGCGGTTTGTGGGTGCTTTCGGTTGCAGGCGTCAGCAGGTCCAGATCGAGATTGGGCAGGTCGTCGTTCATCACAGGGCTCCGATGTGGTCGAGTTCGACTTTCAGTTCGGCGTCCGAAAGATTTTTCAGGTCCAGCGCGAAGAACGCTGCAAACCGTTGCTTGATCGTTTCGACGGTGCTCGCAAACGCGGCCTGAATCTCCTGCTCGGAGCCATGCACCTCCGACGGATCGGCCAGCCCCCAATGGCTTTTGATCGCCGGGCCGAAATACACCGGGCACGCTTCCCCGGCGGCTTTGTCGCACACGGTGATGACGATATCGGGCGGGGAATCGGCGAACGCTGAAGAGTCTTTGCTGTAGAGGCCTTCGGTCGAGATACCGAGGTTGTGCAGTGTTTGCACGGCTTGAGGATTGAGCCGGCCACTGGGGAAACTGCCGGAACTCACAGCCTCATAACCCATGGGAGCCAAGTGATTGAACAGTGCTTCGCTCAGTACGCTGCGGCAGCTGTTGGCGGTGCACATGAAGAGAACTTTGGTGGGAGAGGGGAGTGGGCTCATCGCTGGAAGCTCGTATATATGGATATCCGAATATACGGATGCTTGTCCGGATTGCCAACTCCCTTTTATGCGCCGTTACCTCGGGCGTAGGCGCTGATGGCGATCCATTTCAGCATCAGGAACAACGCGGCGAGCGGTGTAATTGCGGCGTCATCGAGCGGGTCGGGTCGACGGACTGGGGGAGGAATGCGGTGAAGATCAGGATCGCCTTGGGGTTACTGGGCCTGGTTTGATGTCCCTATGCCCGGGGGGATGCTTTCGACTGTGGATTCAACCGGTCGACGCAACAGATTGGCTAAATCGATCCGCGGTCGTTCGCTGTTTACTGCCGTTTAGGGATTGCCTGAACCAATAGCCGGACGATCGATACACGACGCATCCCATAACGTCATGATTTGCGTCACCGCGTCATCTATCTGTTTCAGGGGCACGCCGTCTCGGGCCAGTACCGAAATCCCCAACACGAAGCTGTCAAACACCGTGGCCAATGCCTCGGGCACAACCGTGGGTGGCAGCTCTCCAGATGCGATAGCGCGTTCGACACACGCCACCATCGCTGCACGGTTCAAGGATCTTGCGTCAGCCAGTGGCTGGGAGATGGCTTTGCTTTCATCCGTGCAGGCACTCAGCAGACCCAGCGCCACCAGGCATCCTGCTGGGTGGTCGGGCTCACACTGCATTTTCGCGGAGCGCCGCAGCGTTAGTTCGATGGACTCTCTCGGGGGGAGCGTGGTGTCAAACAGGCTATCGGTCACCCGGCCGTGGGTGTTCAGATAACGTTCCATCACTTCATTGAACAGCGCCTGCTTTGAGCCGAAAGCAGCGTAGAAGCTGGGTGCCGTGATGCCGCCGCCGATATTTGCCTTGAGCTGGCTGAGTGATGTTGCGTCATAGCCGTGCTCCCAGAACAAATGCATCGCTTGAGTAATTGCCACGTCACGGTCAAAGGTGCGTGGACGTCCCATCTGTGCCATGTGAACCTCCTTTCGATCACTTAAATACTAATCGATATATAAGTCGTTGACTAGATCGCGACACACCTCCATATTATATCGATCGGTATATATGTGAGGTGACAAATGACTACAGATGAGCGACAGAGCAAAAAACTTCCGCTTGGGGCATTACTTGCACTGGCGATGACGGGTTTCATTTGCATTGTCACCGAGACCTTGCCAGCGGGCTTGCTGCCCGAAATTGGTAGTGGCCTGGGTGTCTCTGCGTCTCTGGCCGGGCAGATGGTGACTGTCTATGCGTTGGGATCGCTGCTGGCGGCAATCCCGCTGACCATTGCCACGCAAAGTTGGCGCCGCAGAACGGTACTGCTGGTGACCATTGTCGGCTTCCTGGTATTCAACTCCCTCACGGCGCTGTCTTCCGATTACTGGTTGACGCTGATTGCACGGTTTTTCGCCGGGGTTTCAGCCGGGCTGGCCTGGAGCCTTATCGCGGGCTATGCACGGCGCATGGTAGCCCCTCATTTGCAGGGGCGCGCATTGGCGGTGGCCATGGTGGGTACGCCCATCGCGTTGTCGCTGGGTGTGCCGATGGGAACGTGGCTGGGTGGATTCATGGGCTGGCGCATGGCCTTCGGACTGATGTCCGGCATGACCCTTGTATTGATCGTTTGGGTGCTGATCAAAGTGCCGGATTACCCAGGCCAATCATCCTCACAGCGCATGCCGTTACGTCAGGTGTTTTTCACCCCAGGCGTCCGCTCGGTATTGGCTGTCGTCTTCACCTGGATGCTGGCCCACAACATTCTTTACACCTATGTCGCGCCCTTTGTTTCAAAGGCTGGGCTGAACAGTGACGTCGATTTGGTATTGCTCACATTTGGTGTCGCGGCGCTGGCCAGCATCTGGCTCACGGGCCGACTGGTTGACCGGCACCTGCGAACAACCGTGCTGGTCAGCCTTGCAACCTTCGCAGCGGTTTCGATTTTCCTCGGAGTGTTCTCGGGCTCCGCCGCGGCCATTTATGTGGGGGTCTTCATGTGGGGGCTGACCTTTGGTGGCGCGGCCACTCTGCTGCAAACAGCACTCGCCGACGCCGCAGGTAAGGGCTCCGATGTTGCGCTCTCCATGAACGTAGTGGTCTGGAACAGCGCTATTGCCGGCGGAGGACTGCTGGGTGGCGTGTTACTCGGCCAATGGGGAACGAGTGCATTTCCGGGCGTGTTGCTGGCGTTGCTATTGATCAGCCTGGCCATTGCATTTCGGGCACGGGCGCATGGTTTTCCGCAAGGTCAACGGCACACCACCCAGGCGATCCACAGTCATTGATCGGCGGGTAGCACGCCTTCGCATGGTCGTCATTTTCAGTCATCCCTCGATGGAGAAATAAAATGAAAAAGAGCATTAGATCGGCCCTCGCCGCAGTCGCAATCACCGTGGCTTTGCCATGCCTGGCACAAGCGGCAGAGTTTCCGGTTCCAGCGGGATTCAAGAGTGAGTTTAAAATCATAGACGGCGTCAGGCTCCACTATGTGAAGGGCGGTTCAGGGCCCTTGGTTTACCTGGTCCACGGATTTGGTCAAGCCTGGTATGAGTGGCACAGCTTGATGCCCGAACTTGCGAAGACTCACACCGTCGTTGCGGTGGATTTACCGGGCCTGGGCGAGTCGGAACCGCCCAAGACCAGTTACACCGGCACTGACGTCTCGAAATATCTGTTCGCCCTCGCGACACAGCTAAGCGGCAACCAGCCGTTTGACTTGGTTGCGCATGACATCGGTATCTGGAACACCTATCCAATGGCAGTAACCCACCAAAGCCAGATAAAGAAACTGGTCTACATGGAGGCACCGATTCCCGACAAGCGCATTTACGATTTCCCGGCATTCTCACCACAGGGTGAGTCACTGGTCTGGCATTTCAGCTTCTTCGCCGCTGGCGACCAGTTGGCCGAAAAGTTGATCACAGGGCATGAAAAGCTGTTCCTCTCGCACTTCATCAAAGAACACGCGACCAACAAGGATGTCTTCACGCCTGAGCTGCTCGATCTGTACGCCAAGTCATACGCCAAGCCCCATACGCTGAACGCGTCGTTCGAATACTACCGAGCGCTTAACCAATCGGTCGCTGAAAACGTCGAGCTGTCGAAGACCTCCCTGAACATGCCTGTGCTGGCAATCGGCGGTGGAGGGCACGGCGGAATGGGGCAATTTCAAGTGAATCAGATGAAAGAGTACGCGACGAATGTAGAAGGCCAAGTCTTGCCCAATTGTGGGCACTGGTTGCCGGAGGAGTGTTCCGCTGAATTGAATCCTCTGGTGGTCAAATTCTTGAATAACTGACGGATGCTCTTGATACGTAAGGTGGCTGCTATTTGAAACGCGGGTGCCACTGATGAGAGCCGTGGTCGGGGGCTTGGCCAACGTCGGCTTCTGGTCGATTTCTGCTTGTCGCGAGAGGCAGAAAACGACCCAAAGCCGACATTCATTTTGAGTCGCTCAATCGCTGGCTCAGAGGACAGTGTCGTCACGTAGAAATAAACAAGGCCGCAATCGCAGCCTTGTTTATTTCGGAGTGTTACTCGTGCGAATGGCCGTGCTCGGCACTCTCGGAGGTTGTGCCTTTTTCGCCACCGCCGCATGAAAGCGACGAGTTTCCAGTTTGTAGGGGATTTTATATCCCCCCTAGGGGGATGTGGGGCCATCCGAAACCAGAGCCAGTGGTAGCTCAAGAAGTAGGCGCTCAGCCGTTCATCTAATGTTGGGAAGACAGTTAGGAAGTCGCTTGCCCAGTGAAGGCAATTAGCCATACGCTGCGAAGCGTGAGATATCTCACGGATAAAAAAACATGAGCATGGAGCAAGCCCTGATGAAACTGTCCGCCATTTTGATCGCCGCTTTACTTTCGATTACGTCCGTAGCTGTCTTCGCGCACAGTGGCGGTACTGATTCAAAAGGTTGCCATCGCAACCATAAAACGAACGACTACCACTGCCACTAAACAGCAAGAGCACACCTTGCGGCTGGGCCGCAAGGTGGCTTTCTCACATTTGTGGAGGCCAGTTAAAGAAAGGCTTCTTTCATGCGCTTCAGACTTTAAAGTGAACGACCGCTTTTGGCCGTTTTTTGCCTGTCACCAAGGGCAGCAACTGACCCTTGGCTGCCGCTCATGAAGTCGTGTCCCAATAGAAACGGATATACTCATCTTCATACTTTGGCCCAATGTGGCAGGAGCCGCGGTAAGTCGACGGCTCTCTCAAGACTCGGCATGCGTTCTGTAGATTGACCTTGTCCATTAATGATTCACCAGTGGCAGTGTCACCACGAATTCGCTTCCCTTACCTTCCCCGGTACTCGCACCGGTCACTGTGCCGCCATGGGCTTCAACCAACTCTCGCACCACCGTCAGACCAATGCCTAAGCCAGCGCCATTGAAACCCATCGCGTGAACATCCTGAACAAACGGCTCAAAGATGAAAGGCAGCGCTTTGGCGGTGATACCAATGCCGGTATCTCTTATACAAATTCGCACCGAATCGCCTTCAGTGGACACATCAAGCACGACCGAGCCGCCCTTTGGCGTGTACTTGGCCGCATTACCCAGTAGGTTGCCGAGAATTTGCGTCAGCCGTATAGGATCTCCGTTTACCGCTAAAGGAGACTCTACGAGTTCTGAGCTGAAATCCAAGCCGTGAGCGTCCATGACCGGAGTACAGATTTCTATTGCCCCCGTAATAATCGCAGCCATATCGACAACCTCGCAGTTGAGGCGAAATTTCCCGGTGGTAGCGCGAGCAATGTCGAGCAAATCTTCCACCAAGCGGGACATCTGCTGCACTTGGCCTTCAATCAAGAGTTGCATGCGGGGCAATTCTTCGCGAGGGACCCTTACCAGCCGGCCAGCAATCATGCTAATCGGCGTCAGAGGATTTCGCAGTTCGTGGGCCACCAAAGAGAGGACGCTGCGTTGCTGTTTCAGTGCCTGTTCAGCTGCAACCTGTAAGTCTTGAGCGCTAAGCGCTGCTATCACCAATTGCTCGTTGGCTTCACGCATCTCCAAATACAGATGCTGTTCTGCCTGAGCGTTTTTCTGATCCTCAACATCCGATTGCGCCGATAAAATGGCCAGCACCAACTGCTGATTGGCCTCAATGAGTTGCTCGACTTGCACGCTATCGACGACCTGGTTGTTAGCGTTGCTGAGTTCCTTATGCAACGCCGCGAGCACCGCACGTGCCGCGACCGTTTTCCGGCCAAGCAGGAAAAGTTCGTGAGCGGCATTGGCTGTCTCACGCTCGTTTTTGTCATCCGCGTTGCTCATGGGTGGGGCTCAAACATTTTCGTCTCCCGAGAATAACGCTCCTGAACACTGTCTTGCCGGTCGACCACCGAGCGGTCCTGATCGTTCCGAGGACATTTCGCCAATGTGCAGGCCGTCATCGTATGTAGAGTACTAACGTAACTCATTGGAATGCGCACTGGGTCGGAACTTGACCTACGCTGGTGGCTTTTAGCCGGATGATCTCGCCTTCCAGCAGGTGAGCAATCTCGTCAATCGACAAGTCTGGAGCGCGACCGTCCATCAGCCCTGAAACGCTTTGAATTTTTTTCAAATGCTGGCCTCCCTTGCTTGAGAGCTAAAAGGAGGGCGCCACATGAATACGGATCTTTTCATTATCGAATACAAGCTTCACGGGGAGCCCAAGTCCTTCATTATCAGAACAAGGATCCGAAGTGATGCGGATGCATGGCATTGGGCTAGCTGTGATGCTGGGGTGGCTCCGATACCGAAACCGGGCAGGCCCCCGCTCAAAGTCATCTCAAAGCCGCAAGCTGAAAAATACGGCTTGAGTGATGTGAAATGGCGTGAGTCCGCCGCGTTGGTCTGGACAGAGATCGCAAGATAACGACCAAGGCACTGCCCGATAGAGCAACTCGAAGGAAGGATGGGCAATGAAAAACAGGAATTTCTTGCTTCATTGTCCGATTGCATCTCTTAACGGCGGGTTGACCAAGGGGGAGACTATGACAACGCGCAAATTAACCATTAAAGACCTGCAGTTGAACGTTTCAATTCGCGGCCAAGGTTCACCGCTGCTTTTGCTCAACGGCCTGGGCGGTTTGATCCGAACCTTCGATCCCCTGCGCGATGAACTGGCGGACTACAAGACCATTACGTTGGACGTGCCCGGGGTCGGCAAATCGCAAATGCCCCGCTGGCCGATGCGGCTGCCGCGTCATGCCGACCTGATCGCCGAAATGCTCAAGCAATTGGGAATCGACCAGGTCGACGTGTTCGGCGTGAGTTGGGGCGGTGCATTGGCGCAAGAATTCGCCCTGCGTTACCCGAGCATGGTGCGCCGGCTGATCCTCGCGGCGACCTCGGCCGGTCCGGTGATGCTGGTGAAGCCCGCCGACATCCTGGATTTTTTTGGCAGGAGCAAAAGCGCCAGACTGCCCAAGCAAGAAGGCTCGCGCAATTCGATACAGACGCTGCTGCGCTTCGGTGTGGTGAACGGCATGCTCACGGCCAACCCGCGAACCTATTACCACCAGCTTACCGCCTTGGTCGGCTGGACCAGCCTGCTGCGGCTGTTCCGTCTGCGCCAACGCACGCTGATCCTCACCGGCGAACGCGACACCCTGGTGCGGCTGTACAACGCGCACATCCTGCGCCGCACCATTCGCCGTTCCGAAATGCACATACTGGGGGGCGAGGGGCATTTTTTCGTGGTGACCAACGCCGGGCGAACCGCCGACGTAATACGCGAATTTCTCTGCCAACCGCACAGCGATGATCGCCAACCGCATATTCAAGCCAGCTTTCTGCGATCCGAGCAGATTAATCGCTGACGCCTCTTAGGCCCCATTGTGTGTCCGGGGACGAGCGGCCAATTGCGAGCGGGGCGTCAAGATGGCCAAGGCAACCGCCACGATGAAGAGCGCCGGCACGTCACCTGCCAAGTGCCCCATTTGCTCCGGCTGGGTGACTGCCTGGACGGCCATGACTCCTCCGTGTACGGCGCTAGACCACACGGTGAACCAGATCAGGCTCAGATTGGCTAATGGATCACGTGCGGCCAGGATCAAGAACACGCCAAGTGTGGCGTAGATGCCAACGATCATCATCGGGTAGTCCGAGTGACCGACGTGCCAGGCCCAGCCGGACGGCCAGAACAACATAAGTGGGTAGAGGGCAAGGCACGCGAGGCCAGTCAACACTAGAACGACGCGCAAATACCTGAGGCGATCGACTACGGTCATGACGGATTCCTCTTTGGGCCTGACTCTAAATTGACCTCAAGTGGGGTGATAACACCCTCACGGGCTTGGTGGATACATTCCTTGTTCTGTCGTCTAGCCCTGACTAGGCCGGGCATTGTGACAGTCGGGTAACCGCTGAAAATGGACGGAAAGCCCAATCTGCTCAATGAGTTTCGGCAGTAGACCAAGCATAGCTACTCATTAGCTATCGCTACGTCCGTCGGCTGCTTCGGGCCCAGGGTGAGTCAAAACCCTAGTTAGCCGCTTCTACTCCGGAATATTTTGGCTTACTCAAAGTGAGTGCGCGCCCGTTCATTCAACAGGCTTTGAGGGCGCTTGTTTAAGCTCCGCCGGGTTTACTTCCTGAAAGCTACAAATCCTTGCGCCGTTGCCTACGGCTGCGCCAGAATCCGCCGGCTTGTGTGTCGTAGCCCTTGGTTCTATCGTTTCCGTGCCGCTGAACACTCAGCGGTCGGGCTTGGAAACTCGACGGGTAAACGACACGAAGGCACCTCTTCATAACGTATTTTTTCGCACTATGTGCATTCCGTTATGGCGGCTGTGCGTGGGAGACCTTATAGGTCTGCCGGGCTCGTTTACCCTGGTTTTCCAACCTGCGTACAGCTGCCACCCCTTCGCTTGGAAACGAATGTGGCAGCTTCACCCGTAAACGAGGTTTCACCATGTTCAAAGTCACACCAAATCCGCCGGACACCGATCCGGTCTCCCCGTACGAAACCGATTCCAAAAAACTCAACGAAGCCGCCGAGCGGGCACTCGACTTCCATTTCCCGTCGAATGCCGACATCAAAGCCACCCCGCGAACCCGCAGCACCCTGTTTTCCGTAGACCCTGAGGCCACGGCCGAAACCCTGGCGGTTTATCTGGTCGAGACGCTCGCCTCGGTCGATGTGATGGTCCATCAGTTGGTGGATCATCTGGAGGGTGAATCGCGTTACGCGCTGCTAGGTATTTCCAACAGCATCATGACGGCGGAGATCACAGCGAATCGGGTGCTGGATAAGATTGATCTGTCCAAGTAGGTGCCGCTTGCTGTGGTGAATGGCTGACTGATGTTTGGCTGTTAATCAGGGCCAGAAGTGACATAGCAGCGACTCGCTGCGTTTCAAACGCGATGAAAACCCCCGGTGGTTTGCCGATCACAGGGGGCTTTTGTTGGCAGCAAGACCGGCCGGCTTCATCGCCGGTCAAATGCTCATGTAAGCAGTGATGTGACTGCGCCATTTCCGCACCGCAGTTTGAACCTGCGCATCATCCGCTCAACCCTGGAACTCAGGCACGGCGCGCCATCAACAGCACCGAGGCCGCCGCCGACAACAACCCTGCGCAGCAACGGTTGAATATCCGCTTGCCCCGAGGCTCGGCAAACCAGCGGCGCATGTGCAGGCCCATGTAGGCGTAGGCGCTGATGGCGATCCATTCCAGCATCAAGAACAACGCGCCGAGCAGCGCAAATTGCGGTGTCACCGCGCGGGTCGGGTCGACGAATTGGGGCAGGAAAGCGGTGAAGATCAGGATCGCCTTGGGGTTACCGGCCGCTACCAGAAACTCCTGCCGCGCCAACGCCAACACGCCGACCGACGCGCCCGTCACCGCTTTTTCCGTCCCCGGATCCGCCCGCCACAATTGCCACGCGAGGTAAAACAGATACGCCGCGCCGACAATTTTGATGCCGTAGAACAGCAATTCGGACGTTTGCAGCACCGCCGCCAACCCGGCCGACGCCAAGGCAATCATCCCGGCAAACGCCAACAACCGACCGATCCCTGCCACGCAGGAGATGCGGTAGCCGTAGCGCGTCGAGTTGCTGACCGACAGCAGATTATTCGGGCCCGGCGCCATGTTCAGCGCGAAGCAGGCGGGGAGAAACAGCGTGAGCGTGGCGAGGTCCATGACAGGTCTCCGGAAGCGAGAACGGTATTTTTATCATGGATGGGAGAGGGTTTGACCCATACAGCCATGAACGCAAGTCGCCGTACACGTGCCTTGATACGTCAAAAAAACAATCTGTAACTTTGATTTGTTCACGTACGTTTGTGCATTTAGCGGAGAGAATTAAATCCATCGAGTTTTACATTCAACGCACCGTGCTAGAGCGGTTATCATCCCTCGGCAATGACATGGAGCTGGGTAAGTGAGATGTGACTGTTGGGTCTTTCCCTGCAGTCGGCGTCAGCACCTCCCGGCAATGTGATTCTGCCCCGCCTTAAGCCGGGATTTTAAGATGTATCAAGGATGACGAATGATTTCTTCTGCACGACTGGGCGATAAGCACGTCTGCCCATTGCCGGGACACGGCACTACGCCCATTGCCACTGCCAGCGCTGACACGAACATTAACTTCATGGGCTCGGCCCGTGTGGGGGATACCTGTGGTTGTGGCGCCGTCATCACTACAGGATTTCCCTCCATTCAAGTGAACGGACGCCCAATGGCTCATTTGGGTAGCCCGACTAGCCATGGTGGGACCATCATCAGCGGGTCAGGCGATGTCGGCGGTGGCTTTGTGATGGGGGACGCTGGTGGTGCAACAATCATCAACTTTATGACGCTCGGAGCATTCCGGCCAGATGGTTCCGTGGATGATGAGCGCATGGCGACCCTGTTGGCTGATCCGAAGTTGACAGAGAAAGCAACTGCTGCGAATGCCTTGGTAAAACCAGCGGCTAAAGCAGCCCCCGCTTCCGAACCTAAGCAAGCAGAGAAGGTAGCAAAGCCTGCCGTTTGCAAAGACCCTGATTTAATGGATGAGGTATCGAGCTACATCGCTGGCGAAATGAACCGCAACATCACTCACCCGTCAGTGATGAAAATGAAGAAGCTCAACAGCTTTAACGCCGCGAATGAATATAAAAAACTTCAGCAAGAGCCTTGGTATGCCCGTCTATCTCCGCCCAACTTCGAAGCCATGGAACTGGGAAACAAGGGCGCTGCGATGGCCCTATGGGCAGAACGAGTGGGGCAGAACAGACCGTGGGATCACAAAGTGACGATAGGGGAACAGTTCGGCGGGGCGTGGCAGAAACAGGGCAAGGTCGATTATTTCTACGACATCTGGTCGAACGTGCACTACGGATATGTCGGCATGGCTGGGGGACTTTCTGAAGGCGTTCTCCTGGACGGCGCCGGTCTCGAACAGATCGCCTCGGATTCTTTACGAAAAATTCAAAAGTGGGGCAAAAGACAGGGGCCACACCGGTCAGCAGACATCGAAGGGATGCGGGCGTGGGATGATATTGGCGACAGGGTGTCGATCAGTATTGGCGTCAAACTTTACAAGCAGCACCCACACGGCGGGATAACAGCGAAGATGTTGATGAACGAAGTGTTAGCACTGCCGCGCTCAAGCTGGGGGGAGGGTATCCGTGACCACGTCTGTAAGTGAACCTCGGCCCCAGCATATCTGGCGTTGGATTGCCTTGCTTTTACTGGTGCCTATCATCTTTTGGTATTTCGCAACGCCTCAGGTGAACTTCTATTTTTCCGAGAAAGGCGAAGGCCGTCTGGGTTACATCCTGAATGTTCAGCACGAGATCTCTAAGGGTGAAATTTATCCCGGTGAGGTGACTGGTGGGCCAAGTCACATCTTTCCCGATAGGAAGTTTTTCATGGAGTTTGATTGGAGCAACGGAGGAAAATCGCATTGCGTTCGCGTCAAACCAGTATGGCCTAATACTGATATTTACATTGGGCCAGAGGGAGAGATTGATAGTCGCACTGACAGTCGCCGAATTGAGCCTTGTGGGCCATTTCCGGCTGGCGATTAAGCTATGGGCTGATTTTTGTCATCCTAGGGGAGCCGCATGAACGCAGAGCTGTTGTTCGTCGTGAGTGCGCGCCCGCCCATACAACATGATTTGAGGGGCGTGTTTAATCGCCATCAAGTTTACTTCCTGAAAGCTACAAATCCTTGCGCCGTTGCCTACGGCTGCGCCAGAATCCGCCGGCTTGTACGCCTTGGGCCTGGGCTCTATCGTTTCCGGGTCGCTGCCAATTCAGCGTCCGGATTTGACCGTCTGACTCAATCAAGGCGCACCAGTGCCCAAGAAAAGCTTCCGGCTTTTTTGCGGTGGCTGTGCGTGGGACATCTTCGGGTGTGCCGGATTCCTTGATTTCCGGTCGGTCAACCCGCGTACAGCTGCCACCTCTATTCGTTTGACCGCGAACGGTGGCGGCTCCACTAATCAAGGAGCATCACCATGTTCAAAGCCACACCCAATCCCCCGGAAACCGACGACGTTTCCCCCTACGAAACCGCCGATTCCAAAAAAATCAACGAAGCCGCCGAGCGGGCGCTCGACTTCCACTTCCCGTCGAATGCCGACATCAAGTCCACACCGCGCACACGCAGCACCCTGTTTTCCGTGGACCCCGAGGCTACGGCCGAAACCCTGGCGGTTTATCTGGTTGAGACACTGGCCTCGGTAGATGTGATGGTGCACCAGTTGGTGGATCATCTGGAGGGTGAATCGCGTTATGCGCTGCTAGGCATTTCCAACAGCATCATGGTGGCGGAGATCACCGCGAACCGAGTGTTGGATAAAATTGATTTACCCAAATAGGTGCGGTCTGGCGTGGTTAGCGGGTAGTGACTCGCAGCGTTACAAGCGCAAAGAAAACCCCCAGTGGTCTACCGATCACTGGGGGTTTTTGTTGGCCTCTAGACCGACTGGCCTCGCCGAGGACCGACACGTTATCTCGCAAACCTCCTCGCACCCACCACACACAGAATCACCGCAACAGTAACCCCAAGCATGCCAATGCTGACCTGCTCATGAAGCAACGTCGCCGCCAGCGCCAATCCAAAAAATGGCTGAAGCAACTGAAGCTGCCCGACGGCTGCAATCCCCCCCTGAGCCAACCCGCGATACCAGAATACAAAGCCGATCAGCATGCTGAAGAGCGACACGTACGCCAGGCTCAACCAGGCCGGCGCACTGATCCCCGAGAACGAAGAGGGCGCCAGCCACCAGGTCAGCGGGGCGACAATCGGCAGCGACAATACCAGTGCCCAGGAAATCACCTGCCAGCCACCCAGGGTTTTGGACAGCTTCGCCCCTTCGGCATAACCGAGACCGCAGGCGAGGATGGCCAGCAGCATCAGGATGTCGCCTGTCGGCGAGGCGGTCAGCCCCTGGGAAACGGCGAAGCCGACGACCAGCAGGCTGCCCAGGACCGAGAAGAACCAGAACGCCGGCCGCGGACGCTCGCCACCGCGCAGCACACCGAACGCGGCGGTCGCGAGCGGCAACATGCCGACGAAGACAATGGAATGCGCAGACGTCACGTACTGAAGTGCCAGCGCGGTCAGTAGCGGAAACCCGATCACAACGCCCAACGCGACGATGACCAGGGGCAGGATCTGATTTCTCGCAGGACGCTTTTCCTTGAACAGCCACAGAATGCACAGCGCCAGAACGCCGGCGATGGTGGCGCGGGCCACGGTCAGAAAGACCGGGTCGAATTCCAGGACGGCCACCCGTGTCGCGGGCAGCGAACCACTGAAAATCACTACGCCGATCAGCCCATTGATCAGCCCGCTGGTGTTCTTTTCCAACGTCTGGTTGTGCAGCTTCGATATCCGTTCCATTTAGCGTCCACTCATGTGTCGGGTTGCATTCAGCGCATCGTATGACCGACTATCGATACAATCAAAAAATTGTCATGGATACATTTCCCTATGCCTCGCTCCCGGTACAAGTCGCTGGTGGACGCCTTTGCAGCCGATATCCGTTCCGGGCGTTTGGCGCCAGGTACGCGCTTGCCGACCCACCGATTGCTTGCCGCTACCCACGGATTGGCCCTGGTTACTGCAAGCAGGGTCTATGGGGAGCTGGAGGCCATGGGCCTGGTCAGTGGCGAAACGGGGCGCGGCACTTTCGTGCGCGAGACTTCGTTGCCGCCCAGCCTGGGCATTCACCAGCCCAGCGTTGTGGCGGGGATGATCGACCTCAACTTCAACTATCCCTCCGTGCCGGGGCAGGCCGATCTGCTGCGTACGGCCTTGCGTCAGCTCGCGTTGTCCGGTGACCTGGAATCCCATCTGCGCTACCAGCCACATGCGGGGCGTCCGCATGAGCGGGCATCAGTCGCGCGTCATCTGGAGAGGCGCGGGCTGACGGTCCAGGCCGAGCAGGTGTTGCTCGTCAGTGGCGCTCAGCACGGATTGACGGTGGCCCTGATGGCGCTGTTGCAACCCGGTGACGTGATCGCGGCAGATGCCTTGACCTACCCGGGGTTCAAGGTGCTGGCTGAAACGCTGCATCTTGAAGTCGTGCCCATTCCTGGCACTGACACCGGGCCTGATCTTGATGCACTCGAAAAGCTCTGCCGGAGCCGGTCGGTGCGTGCCCTTTACACCATGCCGACCCTGCACAATCCGCTGGGGTGGGTGATGGCAGGGGATCAACGCGAGCGTCTCGTGGCGATTGCGCGCAAGCACGACCTGCACATCATCGAGGACGCTGCGTACGCTTTTCTGGCGGAAGATTTACTGCCGCCGATAGCGCAAATGGCACCCGAAAGAACGGTGTACGTTTCAGGATTTTCCAAAAGCGTCGCCACCGGGTTACGTGTCGGATTCGTCGCAGCACCCTTGCAAACAGTGGCCGCACTGGAGCGCACGATCAGGGCGACTACCTGGAATACGCCCGGGGTGATGACGGCAATTGCCTGCGCCTGGATCGATGATGGAACTGTCAGCCTGCTGGAAGCACAAAAGCGCGCGGACGCACAGGCCAGGCAGGCCCTGGCCGACAAGCACCTGGCCGGCCTGCATTTCGTGCGCCACCCATCTTCCTACTTCATCTGGCTGCCCTTGTCGGAAGACGCGAGGGCCGACCAGATCGCCATGGCGTTGATGCGCGAGCAGGTGGCGGTATCCACCGCCGAACCGTTTGCGACCTCGGTCCATGTGCCGCACGCGATCCGCTTGGCCCTGGGGTCGGTGGACATGGACGCACTCGCCGTGGCGCTGGAAAAGGTGAAGCGGGTGGTGGGGGCTTATACGTAGCGAAGCCATACCTGGCCAAAGAAGGATGACTGGCAAGTACACCGCGTCATCGTTCTTCGCGAGCAAGCCCGCTCCCACATGTGAAATGCGTTCCCCTGTGGGAGTGGCGGTGCTGTGATCCGACTTGCTCGCGAAGGGGTCGGGGCATTCACCGCTCTGGCGATCTGATTTACACTTTCTGCTCGTTGACGGAGGCTGGCCGCTCGTGGATGTTCTTGCGCTTTTCTATGACTACTTGTCTCTTTGGGTGATTACACCGGTCACCGACCAGTTTCTTGGCATCTTCGATTTGAACGGCCGTCTTGGCCTGGTGTTTCTGTTGTCCTCCTACAGCGTTGCCTACGGCCTGTTCCGTTTCAGGAAATCCCGCGGGTTGACCGACGCGCGTTCTTTCGGGCAATTCATCGGCGGCACCCGGGTACATTTGCATCGCTCGGCGTTGCTGGATTACCGCTATTACTTCGTTCGCGCCATCCTGAAAGTCGCGCTGGTAGTGCCCATCGTCGGTCTCGTCGATCCGTACATTTTGCGCTCCGGGGACTACGTCCTTTTCATGACCAACCTTTGGGGCGCACGGGCACAAGTGGGGGACCACCTCTTACTTTCGCTGCTGTTTGGATTGGGGGTGTTTCTGGTCAAGGATTTTGCCAACTATTGGGTCCACCGGGCCTTTCATTCCCGATGGCTGTGGGAATTCCACAAGGTCCATCATTCGGCACCCGTTCTGGTCCCCGCCACTGCAAGCCGGGCTCACTTCGTGGAAAAAATTGTTGAAAAGCTGACGAATACCGTCTGCATCGCTGCCTTTGCCGGCGTCTTCTGGTACGCCTGCGGTGGCGAGATCAGCCGTTACACGTTGTTTGGCGTGACCTGGCTGGTACTGATCTTCAACGGTTTTGCCGCAAACCTGCGTCACACCCATGTCTGGCTGTCGTTCGGGCCCGTGTTCGAGCATGTGTTGAACAGTCCGGCCCAGCACCAGATTCACCACAGTGACGCGGCCCGACACTTCAACAAGAACTTCGGAGTCAACCTGTCACTCTGGGACTGGATGTTCGGAACGCTCTACGTCACCACCTCGAAGCCGGAAGCCATCCGCTTCGGCACCGGTGAGCAGGACCACCAGCGTTACCTGACGATCTACAGCCTGATCGTCACGCCGTTTGTGGACCTCACCCGCAAGATCCATCTGCAAACTCGCCCACAGACGGTTCTTCCCGCAGCTTCACATCCGCCCGAGTTGCCCGCCGAAGGATCTGGTAAAGCATTCACCTGAGCGAAGGGCGTCACCAAACACAACCATGACCTACGCTTGTTCACAGACGCATGTTCAGTGAGCAGGGTTTGCTCCTGAGCGAGATTCAATCGGCACCCACAAAAATAATATCGGGAGACTCCATATGCTCGCCTTGTTCCGTCGATTCAGCCACCCCATTGCAGTTGCCATTACCGCTGCCGCGCTCACTACGCCGGCCTTTGCGCTGGACACGGTCAAGTTCATGGCCCCCGGCTCGGTCGGTGGCGGCTATGACCAGACTGCACGGGATCTGGGCAAAGCCCTGGTCGAGGCCAAAGCGGCAAAATCCGTCACCTTCGAGAACAAGGGCGGGGCAGGCGGCACGTTGGGGCTGGCGCAATTCGCCAACAGCACAAAGGGCGATCCGAATGCGCTGCTGGTGGTCGGCGCGATCATGGTCGCGGGTATCGAACAGAACAAACCGCAAATTACCTTGAAGGACGTGACGCCGATTGCCCGGCTGTTTACTGAATACAACGTGATTGCCGTGCGCAAGGAGTCCGAGTTCAAAACCCTCGACGACTTGCTCAAAGCCTTCAAGGACAAACCCTCCAGCATCACTTGGGGCGGGGGCTCCAAGGGCTCGATTGATCACATTGGTATCGCCGATCTGGCCAGCAAAATGGATATCCCCGTCAACAAGGTGAACTACGTGGCGTTCGCGGGTGGGGGCGAAGTAGTGGCTCAGGTACTGGGTGGCCAGATCAAAGTGATCACGGGTGGTTATGCCGAACTGGGCCAATACATCAGGAATGGCCAGTTCCGTGTGCTCGCCATCGGTGCGCCCGAGCGTATTGCCGGTATCGATGCGCCGACGCTGAAAGAGAGTGGCTACGACGTGATCATCGGCAATTGGCGGGGTGTTTACGGTGCGGCGGGCCTTACACCCGAGCAGCGCAAGGAAGTGACGGACGCCGTCTTGGCCGCTGCCGCAAGCAACGGCTGGAAAGCCAATGTCGAGACCAATAAATGGGCACCCAACGTCTTGACCGGTGAGGAGTTCGGCACATTCGTCGATGCAGAGCACGTGCGGCTGCATGGAATGCTGGTCGAGGTCGGGCTGATTAAATGAACCCGTCTCGCGCAGTAGTGCCGGTACAACTGGCGATCGGCCTCGGTGTGGTCGCCATCAGTGCTGTGTTGGCGTTCGGTGCCTACCGCTTTCCCGAGGAGATGGGGTTCGTCATCCTCGGCGCTCATGTCTATCCCTACGCGCTAGCGGTGTTCCTGGGCGTTGTCGGCCTGTTGCTGTGCTATCAGGCCGTCACCGGTGGTTTCCGCGAGTTGGCGGACCACGATGATGAGTCTGCCAAACCGCTGCCCGGCGGCAAGCTCGGGGCCGCCTGGGTCACCGCGGGTCTCGTGGCCGTGTCTGTGCTGATTAACCTCATCGGCTTCGTCCTGTCGGCGGGGTTGCTGTTTGCCTGTTCGGCCCGGGGGTTTGGCAGTCGTCGTCCGGTACGGGACCTGGCCATCGGCATTGCCCTGACGCTGCCGATTTACTGGCTGTTCAACGCCGGGCTCGGGGTTTCCCTTCCGCCCCTCATCAACGCCTGGCTCTGACCCCGGCCCAAGGAGATAAACTCGGTGGATATTCTCTCAAGCCTGGCCGTCGGTTTTGCCGCCGCGCTGACACCGATCAATTTGATGTGGGGATTTATCGGCTGCTTGCTCGGCACGGCCATTGGTGTCTTGCCGGGGATCGGACCAGCGCTGACGGTTGCGCTGCTGTTGCCGATCACCGCCAAGGTCGATCCCACCGGCGCGCTGATCATGTTCGCCGGCATCTACTACGGCGCGCAATTTGGCGGCTCGACCACCTCCATCCTGCTCAATACGCCCGGCGAATCATCGTCCATGGTCACGGCCCTGGAAGGCAACCTCATGGCCCGTAACGGACGGGCAGGGCCGGCCCTGGCGACGGCGGCAATCGGTTCGTTCGTCGCCGGCACCATCGCGACGGTTCTGCTCACACTGTTTGCCCCGATCGTTGCCACGCTGGCGCTCAATTTTGGCCCTGCGGAGTATTTTGCGATTCTGGTGCTGTCCTTCACGACCGTGTCGGCAGTGCTCGGCGCCTCGATGCTGCGGGGTTTCGCCTCGCTCGGGATCGGCCTGACCATCGGCTTGATCGGCCTGGACTCGACCTCGGGCATTGCCCGTTACACCTTGGGTGTGCCGGAGTTGGTGGATGGCATCGAAGTGGTGCTGGTGGCGGTCGGCTTGTTTGCCGTGGGCGAGGCGTTGTACAGCCTGCTTTATCAAAAAGAAGAAGCGTCCAGTCGGCATCGGCTGACGTCGTTGTGGATGACGCGCTCTGACTGGAAACGCTCGATTCCCGCCTGGTTGCGGGGCACGCTGATCGGTTTTCCTTTCGGCTCGATTCCGGCGGGTGGCGCTGAAATTCCGACGTTTTTGTCTTATTCCGCCGAACGCAAATTGAGCAAGTTTCCGAAGGAGTTCGCGGGCAGCAAGGGTGAGGGCGCCATTGAAGGGGTGGCCGGCCCCGAGGCGGCCAACAATGCTAGCGCCACCGGTTCTCTGGTGCCGCTGCTGACGCTCGGTATCCCGACGTCCGCCACGGCGGCGATCCTGTTGGCGGCGTTCCAGAACTACAACCTGCAACCGGGGCCGTTGCTGTTCCAGACATCGGGCGATCTGGTCTGGACCCTTGTCGCTTCGTTGTACATTGGCAACGTCATCCTGCTGGTGTTGAACCTGCCGCTGGTGGGGTTGTGGGTCAAGCTATTGCAGATACCCCGACCGTACCTCAATGCCGGCATTCTGGTGTTTGCCACCATCGGCGTGTACGGCATGCGCCATTCTTCGTTCGACCTGTTGCTGATGCTGGGCATCGGTTGGGGCGGGGTGCTGATGCGGCGTTTCGATTTCCCCGTCGCGCCGGTGATCGTGGGCATGCTGCTGGGGCCGATGGCTGAAAAGCAGTTGCGCAACGCGTTGTCCATCAGCGAGGGAGACTGGATGATATTTCTGACGCAACCCATCGCCGCGACGTTTCTCGCACTGACGCTGCTGGTGTTGATCGTGCCTCATCTGCTGCATGCGCGAGGCATCAAGTTGCATGAGGATGATTGATCATTCAAAGCACACCACGAACCGTGTAGCAGCTGGCGAAGCCTGCGTTCGGCGACGAAGTCGTCGTAAACCCTGCAAATGCAGTTTTCCTGAGGCACTGCGGGGGCTGATTTCACGACGTCTGCGTCGCCGGACGCAGCCTCGCGCAGCTCGGCAGCTGCTACATAGACTGTGTCGCAGCGTTTGGGCAGTTTTCTTCAATACGCAGGGCAGGGCGCTCAGTACCTTGAGCGCTGATTTCCCTGAATTGAAGAAGGTGTGCGATGAGTCTGATTATTTCCATGGCGACATTTGCCCTGGTGGCGTCGATAACGCCGGGCCCGGTGAACATTGTTGCGTTGAGTTCGGGGGCGCAATTCGGTTTTCGCGCCAGTCAGCGGCATGTCGCCGGGGCCACGCTGGGGTTCGTTTTATTGCTGGTGTTGATGGGCCTGGGCTTGCATGAGGTGTTGCGGCTGTGGCCGGCGCTGACGCGAGTGGTGCAACTGGCAGGCGTGGCGTTTTTGCTGTTCATGGCCTGGAAACTGGCGGCGGACGATGGTCGCATCGATGCAAAAGAGTCACGCCGGGCACCGTCGATGTTGTACGGCGCGGTGATGCAATGGCTCAACCCGAAAGCCTGGCTGGCGAGTGTGGCGGGGATGGGCGCCTTCGTCGCGGACGGCGAGGCGCGGTTGGTCTGGCAGTTTGCGGCGGTGTACCTGGTGATCTGCTACGTATCCGTAGGTTGCTGGGCTTACGCTGGCACCTTTTTGCGAGGTTACTTGAGCAATCCTGCGGGCATGCGTCTGTTCAACCGGATCATGGCGTTGCTGTTGACGGTGTGTGCGGCGTACCTGTTGTTACCCTGATCAGCCTCGATATTGCCCCGGTGTGGCCGCCAGATGCTGTTTGAATACCCGCTGAAAATGCGCCTGATCGGCAAATCCCGCTTCCAGCGCTACATCGGCAATCAACTTGCCGTTGCGCAATTGATCACGGGCGAACTGGATGCGCCGGTTGACCAGGAAGGCGTGGGGCGTCATGCCGTAATGGTGTTTGAAGGCGCGAATCAGGTAGGACGGCGACAGTTGAGCCGCCTCGCAGATGTCCTCAAGCTTGAGCTGGCGTGTGCAGTTGTCGCGGATGTAGTCGGCGGCCCGTTCCAGCTTGAAATTGGGCTCACGCAGCGGTTGATCGATCGGGTTGAGCCGCTGTTGCACATCGGTAAAAAACTCCACCGCCGCACTGTGTTTGCACAACACGTCCTGCAGCGGATCAACCAGTATTTCGTACAAGCCATTGAGGCCGGCGAACAGGCTGCCATCGCGGATGTGGGTGATGGAAAACCGCCGAAACGCCAAATCCTGACTGAAGCCTAGCTGATGTTGCAAGTCGGTCAGCCAGGGCGTCTCGACGTACAGCATCAGGTACGACCACGGCTGGTCGTCGATCGGATTGCAGGCGTGGACATCATCAGGGTTCATCAACACCACGGTGCCGGCGCTGACCTGGAACTGCGCTTGCTCATGAAGGTAAGTACTGCGCCCGGCAGTGATCGCACCGATGGAAAAGTGCTCGTGGGCATGCCGGGTGTAGCAGACCTCGCGGCCGTCGGCGATGGATCGGGCTTCGATGAAGGGCAGGGCATCGTCGCGCCAGAAGCGCGGTGCTTTGTCAGCGTCTTTGGCAACGGTGTGCTTCATCGTCAGTGTCCTCGGCAGGCCAGCAACGGAGTGTATTAGCTCTCGCCATTAAAGGCTCGCTGCAGTTCGGCAATGTCGAGCTTTTTCATCTGCATCATGGCTTGCATGGCGCGTTGCGATTTCTTGGTGTCGGGGTCTTTGAGCATGTCCATCATGGCGACCGGCACGATCTGCCAGGACAGGCCGAATTTGTCCTTGACCCAACCGCACTGCTCGTTCTCTGGATGGGCGGAAAGGGCGCCCCAGAAATGGTCGACTTCCTCCTGGCTCTGGCAATTGACCTGAAATGAAACCGCTTCGCTGAATGTGAAAACCGGGCCGCCATTGAGTCCTGTCATCGGCTGTCCGTCGAGTTCGAAACTGACCGTCAGCACCGAGCCTTCAGGCATGCCATGAACCTCCTGACCGGCCTTGCCGTAGTGAGTGAGGGCGGTGATTTTTGAATGATCGAAGATCGAACAGTAAAACTTCGCCGCTTCTTCGGCCTGATTATCAAACCAGAGGCAGGGAGTCAGTTTTTGTACGCGCTGCATGGTGATGCTCCTCTACGGGTTACTCATGCTGGATTATCAGCGTAGCCAGCTTGTTGTCGATTGGCTGGACCGTAGATCGACAATTGCCCGCAGGTAATTCTGAAATGGAGTCGAAATGACAATTATTTGAGTCATATCGACTATTTTTGTAATTGGTCGAAATGACACCATTTACTTCAGGTAGCTGATTTATATGGATTAGAAAGCTGGCACGGGACTTGATAAGTAAAACGTACAACTGAACTGCTTCAGGAGTACGGAAAAATGTTCGATTTCTTCAGCAATCCTCAGAACGTTCTGCACCTGTCGAGTCGCGTGCTTGGCGCTGGCCTGGCGCTGCTCTTGGTGGGTAGCTACGGCGCCTATCTCTACGACGGTCATTTGCCGATTGTCGCCCTGGTGACGATGCATGCCATGACCATTATCGGGCCGACCTTGATCAAGATCGGCTACGTCATGCGCCTGTTGGCCCAGCATCGCTTGGGTAAAAGTCTGGTAAGAGCGGTGGCCTGATGCGCAGACTCTAACGCCCCAGTCCACCGCGATCAGCGATCCACTGCGTGGCCATATCGATGAACGCGCGCAGTTTCGGTTGAGTCTGGGTGCGGCTGGGGAAGTACAGGTACAACGCCGAACTCAGCGGCACAAACGGCTGCAGCACTCGCTCCAGTTGACCGTTCGCCAGCTCGTCAATGATCTCCAGATCGCAGGCGTAAGCCAGTCCGAGTCCGTTTCGGGCTGCGGAGATCAGTAGCTTGCGATCATTGACCATCACGCCACTCTCGACGCCCACCGTGAAGTCTCGCCCGTCGCGGCGAAACTCCCAGCGATGCGCACTGCCGGAGTTGGCGAAGCGAAAGCCGATGCACTCATGCCTTGTCAGCTCTTCCGGGCTGAGCGGTTTGCCGACCTTGGCGAAGTAAGCCGGCGAACCCACCACTGACCATTGCAGGTCCGGTGTCAGGCGCACAGCGATCATGTCTTTCTCGATGGACTCTCCCAGCCGGATCCCGGCATCGAAACCGTTCTCCATCAGGTCGACCGTGGCGTCGTCCAGGGAGATGTCGAGGCTGACCTGCGGATATGCCTGGCGGAACAGCGGCATCAGCGGCTCGATCAACAAGGCGCCGGACAGGCGCGGCGCGGTGATGCGCAGCGTGCCCATCGGTTGATCGCGATAACCGCTGAGCACCGCCAAGGCTTCATCTATCTCACTGGCCGCCGGGCGCAAACGGGCGAACAGGCTGGCACCGGCCTCGGTCAGCGCCACGCGGCGTGTGGTGCGCTGGAACAGCAACACGCCGGTGCGCCGCTCCAGCAACTTGATCGCGTGGCTGACCGCCGTGGGCGTCACCGCCAGCCGGGTGGCGGCGAGGGTGAAGCTTTTATGCTCGGCCACCGCCAGAAACTCGGTCAAGCCGTCGAATGGGTCGTGGTTCATATCGGCGCCATTATGAAAGACAGTTTCATAGTGCTTGTAACACGAGGGCATTTTTCCGACCAATCATCCTGCGTACCTTGTGCTCACCCCAACCCAAACAAGGAACTCGATCATGACCACTTCCCACAATTTCAAACGTGTCTGGCTCATCACTGGCGCTTCCCGTGGTATCGGCGCAAAGATTGCCGCCGCGGCACTGGCCAATGGCGACGCAGTGGTGGCTACCGCTCGTGATGCCAGCAGCGTCACCCAGCGTTTTGGCACTCAATCCGCGTTGCTCGCCGTGTCCCTTGACGTCACCAATGAAACGCAAGGCGTTGCGGTCGCCAAGGCGGCCATCGACCACTTCGGGCGCATCGACGTGCTGGTCAACAACGCCGGCTTCGGTTTGTTGGGCGCGGTGGAAGAAGCCAGCGCCGATGAGGTGCGGCGCGTGTACGAAACCAACGTCTTCGGCTTGCTGAACGTCACTCGTGCCGTCCTGCCATACATGCGCGCCGCTCGCAGCGGGCATGTGATCAACCTGTCATCGGTGGGCGGTTACGCGTCGGGACCGGGCTTCGGCGTCTATTGCTCGACCAAATTTGCCGTCGAAGGCCTGAGCGAGGCGCTGCATGCCGAGTTGGCCCCGGTGGGTATCAAAGTCACTGTTGTCGAGCCAGGCTACTTCCGCACCGAATTCCTCGAAGGCAATTCCCTGGTCGAATCCCCGTCCACGATTGCCGATTACGACAGCACCGCGGGTGAAGTGCGCAAAATTGCCAAGGCCGTGACCCTGAATCAGCCGGGCGACCCGGAAAAGCTCGCCCAGACCATGATCACCCTGGTAGAAGCAAAAAAAGCACCGCTGCGCTTGCCGCTGGGCAGTGACTGCGTCGCGGCGATCGAAGCCAAGAACGCCTTCGTTGCCGATGAGTTGCAGACATGGCGTGAAGTGTCGGTCTCCACCGATTTCTAAGCCCCAATACGGTCCGTAGCAGCTGTCGAGCCTGCGAGGCTGCGTCCGGCGACGCAGTCGTCGTGAAATCAGCCCCCGCGGTGCGTCAGGAAAATCGCGCCCGCAGGGTTTACGACGACTCCGTCGCCGGACGCAGCCTCGCAGGCTCGACAGCTGCTACAAAGCAATCCAGTTCACCTCCCTTGTGTGACCGGTGGTCGATGAACCGGTCTCCCCCGGCAATTTGCGCTTAGCTGAAGGGATAACCCGAGGCGCGCGTAGGCATTCCGTTGTCACAGCGACGCCCCTTCAGAACACCTTGAGTCTGAGGATATTCGCAATGCTGACCCTGAACATCAATGGCAAGGATCAGGAGCTGGATGTCCCCGCGGACATGCCGCTGCTCTGGGTCCTGCGCGATGTCGCGCACCTGACGGGCACCAAGTTCGGTTGCGGCATGGCCCAGTGCGGGGCCTGCACCGTGCACGTCGACGGCGCGCCGCTGCGTTCCTGCATCACGCCCGCCACCGCAGTGGCCCACGGGCAAAAAATCCTCACCATCGAAGGCCTGTCCACCGACGGCTCGCACCCGGTGCAGCAAGCCTGGGCCGAACTCGACGTGGTGCAGTGCGGTTACTGCCAGTCCGGGCAGATCATGTCCGCCGCCGCGTTGCTGGCGAAGATCCCCAAGCCCACCGACAACGACATCGATCAGGCGCTCTCCGGCAATATCTGCCGCTGCGGCACCTACCCAAGGATCCGTGCCGCGGTCAAACGCGCCGCCGAGATCGGTTGATGCCACGTTGACGGGAGTCTGAACCATGAACAGCATCAACCCTGTATCACGTCGAGGTTTTCTCAAGGGCAGCGCACTGTTGGGCGGTGGTCTGGTGGTGGCGTTCGTCATCCCCGGCGCTCATCGCTTTGCCGTGGGGGCAGAGAATGAAGGCAATATTTTCGCGCCCAATGCGTTTTTGCGGATCGGCAACGACAACGTCGTCACCGTGCTGCTCGGCCACTCGGAAATGGGCCAGGGCATCTGGACCGGCCTGACCATGTTGATTGCCGAAGAGCTGGATGCCGACTGGTCGAAAATCCGCGTCGAACATTCACCCGCGTCGGCGGCGGATTACGGTATGGCGGGGTTCGGCGGAATGCAGATCACCGGCGGCTCGACCTCGACCTGGATGGAGTTCGATCGCTATCGCCAGGCCGGTGCGGCAGCGCGCTTGATGCTGATCGATGCGGCGGCCAAGCGCTTCAACGTCGCACCCTCGGCGATTCACACCGAGTCAGGCGTGGTCATTGCCGGCGACAAGCGCGCGACCTACGGCGAACTGGCGGACGACGCCGGCAAGCTGCCGGTACCGGATCCGGCCTCGATCACGTTCAAGGAGGCCAAGGACTGGCGGCTCATCGGCAAACCCACCAAGCGCCTGGACACCCCGGAGAAAATCACCGGCCGGGCCAAGTTCGGCATGGACGTGCAATTCGAGGGTTTGATGACCGCCATGGTTGCTCGCTCCCCGGTCTTCGGCGGCAGCGTCAAATCCTTCGAAGGCGCCAAGGCGCTGGCCGTGCCGGGTGTGCACAAAGTGGTGCAGGTGCCCACCGGCGTAGCGGTGATTGCCGACCATTACTGGGCGGCGAAGCTTGGGCGCGATGCGCTGAAAGTCGAGTGGGACCTGGGGCCGAACGTCGGCCTCGACAGTCAGAAGTTGCTGGAAAGTTTCCGCAAGCTCGCGGCCACCCCCGGCACCTCGGCCAGTAAGGCCGGCGATACCAACGCTGCGCTGGGCAAAGCCGCCATGACCATCGACGTCGAATACAGCGTGCCGTACCTGGCCCACGCGCCGATGGAGCCGCTCAATTGCACGGTGAAAATCTCCAAGGAGAAGTGCGAGATCTGGACCGGCACGCAGTTCCAGACCCTGGACCAAATGATTGCGGGCAAGATCACCGGGCTCAAGCCCGAACAGGTTGAAATACACACTGAGTTTCTCGGCGGCGGCTTCGGGCGGCGGGCCAATCCCACCTCGGATTTTGTCGCTGAAGCCGTGCAGGTGGCCAAGGCGGCAGGCGCGCCGGTGAAAACCGTCTGGTCCCGGGAGGACGACGTGCGCGGCGGTTACTACCGCTCGGCGTTCCTGCATCAGGCACGCATCGGGCTGGACGCGGGCGGCATGCCCATGGCCTGGAAGCATGTGATGGTCGGTCAGTCGATCATGGCCGGCACCATGCTCGAAGCAACGATGGTCAAGGACGGTGTCGACAAGACGTCGGTCGAAGGCGTTGCCGACAGCCCTTACCTTGAAGGCATGGCCAATCACCAAGTGGAACTGCACTCACCGACAACCGGCATCAGCGTGTTGTGGCTGCGTTCGGTGGGGCACAGCCACACGGCGTTTGTCATGGAGTCGTTGATCGACGAACTGGCAGAGGCGGCGGGCAAGGACCCGGTGGAATACCGACGAACCCTGCTCAAGGCGCATCCGCGGCATTTGGGTGTGCTGAACCTCGCCGTCGAGAAAGCCAACTGGAAGGCGCCACTGCCGGACGGCCACGCGCTGGGTGTGGCGGTGCATGAATCCTTCGGCAGTTACGTGGCCCAGGTTGCTGAAGTGTCCCAGGACAACCTGAAAATCCGTGTGCACCGGGTAGTGTGCGCGGTGGACTGCGGGATTGCGGTCAACCCGATGAGCATCGCTGCGCAAATGGAGTCCTGCATCACCTTCGGCCTCGGCTTTACCTTGCACAGCAAACTGACGTTCAAGGACGGCCAGGTGGTGCAATCCAACTACCACGACTACCAAGTGCTGCGGCTGAACGAAATGCCGGTGGTCGAAGTGCATATCGTGCCGAGCACCGAAAGGTCCGGCGGTATCGGCGAGGCCGGTGTCCCACCGACGGCGCCGGCAGTGGCTAACGCGGTGTTCGCCCTGACCGGGCAGCGCTTGCGGGAACTGCCGTTGCAACTGTCGGGGGTGTGAGATGAAACGACATCTGATTCTTGGCACGGTGGTGTTGGTCGGCCTGGCCGTCTATGCCGAGCACGTGCTTGCTGACGACAAGGAAGCCATCAAGGCGTTTGATACCGTGCAGAAGGTTTTCCAGAACCCACGTTGCCAGAACTGTCATATCCCGGGCGATTCGCCGTTGCAGTTCGATGCTGGAATTCCACACGCGATGAGTGTGGTACGGGGCATGGACGGCAAGGGCGCTGCCGGTTTGCCCTGCGCGACCTGTCACGCCGAGACTAATCCGCCCGCCAGTTACGGGTCGCATACACCACCGGGGGCGCCGCATTGGAGCTTGCCGCCAGCCGCGCACAAGATGGCCTGGATCGGTCTGCCGGCCGATAGGTTGTGCGCGATGATCAAGGACCGTTCCAGCAATGGTGACCGTGATTTTGCGGCACTGATCAAGCACGTCAGCGAGGACAAGCTGGTGCTGTGGGGCTGGAATCCCGGCGAGGGAAGGGCGCCGGTGCCGGTGCCCCACGACATTTTCGTCAGCCAATTCAAGCTGTGGGCTGACGCAGGTGGGCCGTGTCCGGTGGAGGGCAGTTGACCGGCGGTCCGTTAACAGGGAGTCAACCGCGTACGCACGACTCTAAAGTGCATATCCGCCAATGGAGTGAGTAATGCTGATCCGAGGCAAACCGGTCAAGCGAGGGGCTTGCACAGACCCGATGCGTTCGCCACTTAAGGAACGTGAATTGCTGCGCGATCTGGCCCGCAAGGCCGAGCAAGAACTGATGGGCGTGCAGATGGCGAGCATGGACGAGTTGACGTTGCTGCCCAACCGTCACGGGTTTACAGCGCTGGCCCAACACGGGCTGGACGCCTGCCAGCAGCTGGGACTACCGGCAACACTGCTGTTTTTTGACCTCGATAATTTCAAGCGAATCAACTACCTGTACGGTCGAACGGAGGGCGACAACGCCCTGAAAACCTTTGCTGATGTGCTGCGTATCGCCTTTCGCGAAAGCGATGTGATCGGCCGCCTGGGTGGCGATGAATTCGTCGCTCTGCTGACTGGCTCATGCTGGATGGACATCGCCGCGATCAAGTCCCGCCTTGAGGAAATGCTCGACGAGCGCAACGCGACGGTACATCGCAGCTATGACATTCGCTTCAGTATCGGGCAGATCGAATACGATCCGCTGCGCCATGACACCATCGACCGCTTGCTGGAAAAAGACGACGGGACGATGTAGGTGCACAAGCAAACACTGAAGTGGCCGTGATTTAGTCTCCCCTGGACACACACCCTCAAAACTGCAGCCATCCATAATCCTATGGGGGCGGGCTTGCCCGTGAGGCCGCCCAAATCATGCACTCGCATTCATGCGCCGTTTCGAAGTCGAAAGCGCCCGAAGGTCATTAATCTGGCTTCTAAAGACATAAGAACTGTCATTTGTTACAGGTGCCAGCGGAATCTGGAATGCGCAATAGTGGATTGCGCAAAGTCACAGACTCTTCTTGGCAGTCAACACACTTCATTGCAGCGGTTTGTCGGGAGAGATAGGGGTTAACTTTTTAAAGGAAGAAAAAATGACCAGTCAGAGCAACTCCAACTCTTTCGTAAATGCTGGCGAACTTGATCCTGCATTCGCGCTGGAGGGCATCTTCAATGTTCCAAGCGGACCTGGATCAATCCGATCGATCATAGCTGATGGTGATGACGCGTTTGTCCTAGCTGCATGGGTAAACAAGGAATGCTGGCTATATCGCGTTTTTTCAAACGGAACGCAGGACCTGCAGTTTGGACAAAACGGTGTCGCCAAATGGTCTTTCTCTCCAGGGCTGGATTCGTTGCCAGAGCAACTGCTACGGCAGTCAGACGGCAAATTCCTTTTGATTGGTAAAGTCGGGGAGGATGTTTTTAAACGGCAAACCGCCCTTACGAGATTTAACAGAAATGGCAGTCCGGACTTGATTTTTGGGAACAAAATATTTTCCTCTGCTGATCTGATGACTTCTTCGATATGTTTGCAAACGGACGGAAAAATTCTGGTACTACCTTATGGATCTGGCAGCAGTGACGAGAGAAAAGTAGTGCTATTTCGTCTTCAGTCGAATGGTGAAACCGATCTAGAGTTTGGAAACAAAGGATTTATCGAATTCCAGTTCAATGATCAAAGTTCGCAAGGCGTCAGTATGGCGGTCATGGACGATGGGAACATTGTGGTTGGAGGAACCGTTAGTGGGCCGAGCGGGAGCGGAGAAATAGCAAAGGCGGTTGCCCGATTTCTTCCAGATGGCGTTCTTGATTCATCATTCGGGCAGTCCGGATGCTGGGAGTCAGAAAATAGCAACAAAATGCAAAAAATGATCGTCCATGAGAACAGTATTATTTGTGTTGGGTTAAATATGGCTGGCGGATATTTTGCCTGCGTATCCAAAGTGACGCAGGAAGGTGCATATGACCCAACGTTTAATAACGGTCAAACCGTTGTTGTAAACATTGAGGCTGATATTCCTGCTTTCTTTGTAGGTTGCCGCGCTGTTGTGGTGCAGGCAGATGGATGCATTGTAGCGGCTGGCGAAGCAGGTAACGTTGAGCGCGGGTTCTGGCTGCGCCTTCTGCCTGATGGAAATCCTGATGCGGGCTTTGGAAGAAATGGGGTCTTCAACTATCAGCAACCGAGTTTGGTTTTTGAATTGATGGCACAAACGAATGACCAGCGTATCCTCGCCGCCGTCGATCTAATGAGTCCTGAACGAACACCGCATGTATTCGGGATTCAGTGTTGAGCAATCCGCTGTAAAACAACACAAATGAAAAACCCGCCGTAAACTGACGGGCTTTTTACTAAACCAGACAGCGGAAGACTTGCTGGCCTTGGCCGATAAGGCAATGCACGACACTCATCATTCTTGAGTGACGCAGTGCAAAACCGATGCAACGTGCCCGGCGGTTCTCAACAACCGGCCGTCATCCCTGAACTTACCGATCAGCTGTAATCCGATTGGTAGATTGCCTTGCGCGCGTTTCAGCGGGATATTGACCTGCGGCCAGCCGAAAGCCCCCCAGAACTTGATGAAATCCGACGGTCCGGTGCTTTCCAGACCCATGGGCGCAACCATCCCGCACGAGGCACCAAGCATGGCGTCGAAGGGTTGGCAAAGCTCGTTCAAGCGTGGGGCGAGGGTGGCCAGGCGCGCCTTGGCAGCGGATTCCTGTTCCCATGTTGTCGCTGCCGCACGCTCGAACATGGCCAGTGTCGACGAACTCAATTGGGTCCGGTGTCGTTGAAACTCCTTCGCCAGCGAACGGGCACCTTCGCAATCGTTAATCAGCTGATGGTCGTCGAATACACCGGCAAACTCGTCGGGCAGTTCCAGTTCGCTCACGTGATGGTCAGCGTGGCTCAACTGATCCGCCGCCTGCTCCAGAGCGTGGGCCACCTCGGGTTCCACTTGATCCCAGCGCGACGTACGGCAGAAACCCAGTCGTAGAGGACGGCGCTCGACGTCAGGTACCACGAAGCCGGGAATCAACACGCGCGCCACGAGGTGCAGATCGCGTACCGATCTTCCGTACCAACCCACGGTGTCGAAGCTCGGCGCCAGCGGTTTCACACCTTCCAGCGACACCAATCCCAGCGATGGTTTGTAAGCGAAGAGGCCGCAATAGGATGCCGGCTTGAGCAATGAGCCTGCGGTCTGGGTGCCCAGCGCCAAGGCAAAGAAACCCGCCGCCATCCCGGCCGCCGAACCCGCGCTGGAGCTGCCCGGCGTGCGAGTGAGGTCGTGGGGATTGCGCGTCGGACCGGTGTGCATGTAGGCAAACTCGGTGGTGTGGGTCTTGCCCATGATCAGCGCGCCGGCCTGGCGTAGCAGGGTGACTACGTGGGCGTCCCGGGACGGTTGATGGTCGGTGTAGATGGGCGAGAAGAATTGCGTGGGGTAGGCCGCGGTGTCGAAGATGTCCTTGATGCCCACGGGTATGCCAGCCAGCAGGCCACGACCGTTGTTTTGCGCCGCATCGGCACGTACCTGCCGGGCGTCGAACGAGACGAAGGCCTGGATATCCGGCTCCTGCGCCTGGATGCGCTCAAGGAAGGCCTCAGCGATGGCGGCAGCGGTCGTGTCGCCATCGACCACCGCTTCACTGAGGGTAGTGGCGTCAAAGTCCGGGCGGATCATTTGGCGAACACCTGAGAGATGTCCTTGAACGCCTTGAACTCCAAAGCGTTGCCGCAGGGGTCGAAGAGAAACATCGTGGCTTGTTCACCCACTAAACCTTGAAAGCGGATGCCGGGCTCGATCACAAAGCGTGTACCGAGGTCTTTCAAACGCTCCGCCAGCGCCTCCCATTCCTCCATTCCCAAAATCACACCGAAATGCGGCACCGGCACGTTATGACCGTCCACAGCATTGGTGTGTGCGGCTTCCTGAGAGGCGTTTTTCGGTGCCAAGTGAATCACCAGTTGATGGCCGAAGAAGTTGAAGTCGACCCAGTGGTCGCTGGAGCGGCCCTCTTCCAGGCCAAACACTTCGCCATAGAAACGCCGGGCAGCGACCAAATCGTAAACCGGAATCGCCAAGTGAAAAGGGGAGAGTTGCATGGGGTTCGCCTTCTTGTTGTTAGGGGACGAGGCTGAGTTTAGCGCTATGCTTTTTGATTAAAAGACGATAGTTTTTGCGTCGAGCACAAATTATTTCGATCAATCGAGAGCACCTATGCTGCGCGAGTTGAAAACCTTCATCGCCGTGACGCGCTACGGCACATTCGCCGCCGCCGGGATGCACATCGGCCTCACGCAGTCGGCGGTCAGCGCGCAGATACGCAATCTGGAACAGGCGCTGGGCATTCGTCTGTTCGATCGCACCGGACGTCAGGCGATTCTCAATGCCGCCGGGCAACGGGCGTTGCCGATGGCACGGGAAATTCTCGAGACGTTCAGCCGTATGGCCGCCAGTGACAATGTGAGCGAGTATCGCGGTGAGCTGAAAATTGGCGCAGTGTCCACGGTCCAGACCGGGTTGTTGCCCCAGGCATTTTTACGGTTGAGGGAGCAGGCTCCGCTACTGGAGCCGAAATTGGTGCCGGGCGTGTCGTTGAGCCTGCTCAGTCAGGTCGATACGGGTGAGGTGGATCTGGCGATTCTGATCAAGCCGCCGTACGAGCTACCCAAAGAGCTTTCCGTACAGGTTATCCGACGCGAGCCGTTTGTATTGATTGTGCCGATGGACCTTGAAGGCAATGAACCGTTGCAAATCCTTGCCAGCCACGGGCACGTGCGTTACGACCGCAATTCATTTGGCGGTCGCCTGGTGACGCGTTTTTTGCGTGAACAACAGATTGAAGTGCACGTGGCGATGGAGCTGGATGAGCTGGAAGCCATCGTCAAGATGGTTGAATGCGGGTTCGGCGTTTCACTGCTGCCCGAGGCCGGGTTATGGCTTGAGCATGGGGCGAAGGTCAGGATTATCCCGTTGGGCGAGTTGACGTTTTATCGGGAGATTGTGCTGTTGCAGCGTTATAGCCAGCGGATGCAGCCGATTCAGCAGCTGTTTGCCCGGTGCCTCACCCAAATCGAAAACTAACCACAATCCGCCCCCTGTGGGAGCGAGCCTGCTCGCGATAGCGGACTAACATTCAAAAATGATATCGACTGATACACCGCTATCGCGAGCAGGCTCACTCCCACATGGGATTTTTGCATCACGCCAGAAATCTCAGGCATAAAAAAACCCGCCTGAAGAGGCGGGTTTTTTTATGGGCTAGCGAAAGATCACTCTTCCAAGCTACCCATCGCAGTGGTGTTGAAGCCACCGTCTACATACATGATTTCGCCGCTGATGCCGGACGCCAGGTCCGAGCACAGGAAGGCGCCAGCGTTGCCGACTTCGTCGATGGTGACGTTACGACGCAGCGGGGTTTGCGCTTCGTTGGCGGCCAGCATCTTGCGGAAGTTCTTGATGCCGGAAGCGGCGAGGGTGCGGATCGGGCCAGCCGATACGCAGTTGACGCGGGTGCCGTCCGGGCCCAGGGAGCCGGCCAGGTAACGTACGCCAGCTTCCAGCGAAGCCTTGGCCATGCCCATCACGTTGTAGTTCGGCATGGTGCGCTCGGCACCCAGGTACGACAGGGTCAGCAGGCTGCCATTGCGGCCTTTCATCATTTCGCGGCCAGCCTTGGCCAGGGCCACGAAGCTGTAGGCGCTGATGTCGTGAGCAATGCGGAAACCTTCACGGGTGGTGGCTTCGGTGAAGTCGCCGTCCAGTTGGTCGCCCGGGGCGAAGCCGACGGAGTGCACGATGCAATCCAGGCCGTCCCACTTCTTGCCCAGTTCAACGAAGACTTTGGCGATTTCTTCATCGCTGGCCACGTCGCACGGGAAGCACAGGTCAGGGTTGGAGCCCCAGCTCTGTGCGAACTCTTCGACACGACCCTTGAGTTTGTCGTTCTGATAAGTGAAGGCAAGCTCAGCGCCCTCGCGATGCATGGCGGCAGCGATGCCGGATGCGATGGACAGCTTGCTGGCGACACCGACGATCAGTACGCGCTTACCGGCGAGAAAACCCATGTGTTGCTCCTCTCTTTCAGGTTATTGCGCAGTGGCTGGAGCCAGGAAAGCGGCTTCCAGCAACTGCTGTGTATACGGATGTTGGGGGGCGGCAAAGATACTTTGCGCGTCTCCCTGTTCGACCACTTGGCCCTGCTTGACCACCATCAACTGGTGGCTCAGCGCCTTGACGACAGCCAGGTCATGGCTGATAAACAGATACGTCAGGTTGTACTTGGTTTGCAGTGAACGCAAAAGCTCCACCACTTGGCGTTGCACGGTGCGGTCGAGGGCCGAAGTCGGCTCGTCCAGCAAAATCAACGCCGGTTTTAGCACTAACGCCCGGGCAATGGCGATTCTCTGCCGCTGCCCACCGGAAAATTCGTGGGGGTAGCGGTTCCGGGTTTCCGGGTCCAGACCTACCTCCTTCAATGCCGCAATAATCGCTTGTTCCTGTTCTGCCTCGGTGCCCATCTTGTGGATCCGCAGGCCTTCGCCGACGATCTGGCTCACGCACATCCGCGGGCTCAGGCTGCCGAACGGATCCTGAAATACCACCTGCATCTCCCGACGCAAGGGTCGAACCTCCCCCTGCGTCAGGCAGTCTAGCTGCTTGCCTTCAAAACGGATGGCGCCTTTGCTGCCGATCAGCCGCAAAATCGCCAGACCGAGCGTCGACTTGCCCGAACCGCTTTCTCCCACAATCCCCAGGGTCTGGCCCTGAGGCAGGCTGAAATTGATCCCGTCCACCGCTTTGATGTGGTCGACGGTCTTTTTCAGAAAGCCTTTCTTGATCGGGAACCAGACTTTCAGGTCCTCGACCTGCAGCAGCGGCGGGCCAATCACGTTGGTTGCCGGCTTGCCGCTGGGCTCCGCTGCCAGCAGTTCCCGAGTGTACGGATGCTGCGGCGCGCGGAACAACTCTTCGCACGATGCCTGTTCGACGATGCAACCGCGCTGCATGACACATACGCGATGCGCAATTCTTCGCACAAGGTTCAAATCGTGACTGATCAGTAGCAAGGCCATGCCCAGGCGGGCCTGCAATTCCTTGAGCAATTCGAGGATTTTCAGCTGAACGGTCACGTCCAGTGCGGTGGTCGGTTCGTCGGCAATCAGCAACTCGGGCTCGTTGGCCAGGGCCATTGCGATCATCACCCGCTGGCGCTGACCACCGGACAATTCATGGGGCAGGGCCTTGAGACGTTTCTCCGGCTCTGGAATGCCAACCATCTCCAGCAACTCCAGCGTGCGCTTGGTCGCGACTTTGCCGATCAAGCCTTTGTGAATGCTCAACACTTCGTTGATCTGCTTCTCGATCGAGTGCAGCGGATTGAGCGAGGTCATCGGCTCCTGGAAGATCATCGCAATCCGGTTGCCGCGGATGTGGCGGATGGTTTTCTCTTTCAGGCTCAGCAGGTTTTGCCCGGAATACTCGATGGTCCCCGACGGATGCCGGGCGAGCGGGTAGGGCAGCAGCCGCAGGATCGAGTGCGCCGTCACCGATTTGCCGGAACCGCTTTCGCCGACCAGCGCCAGGGTTTCGCCACGCTTGATATCGAAACTGACGCCTTCCACCACCCGCTGGTAGTGATCGCCGACGACGAATTCGACGGCCAGGTCGCGCACTTCGATCAGATTGTCCTGATTCATTTCACTTCCTCGGGTCGAAGGCATCGCGAGCGGACTCGCCGATGAACACCAGCAAACTCAACATCAATGCCAGCACGGCAAACGCACTCATACCGAGCCACGGCGCTTGCAGGTTGGATTTGCCCTGGGCCACCAGTTCACCCAACGACGGCGCGCCCGGCGGCAAACCAAAGCCCAGGAAGTCGAGGGCGGTCAGAGTGCCGATGGCGCCGGTCAAAATGAACGGCATGAAGGTCATGGTCGAGACCATGGCGTTGGGCAAAATGTGGCGGAACATGATCGCACCATTCTGCATCCCCAGCGCCCGGGCCGCGCGCACGTATTCGAGGTTGCGCCCGCGCAAGAACTCGGCGCGCACCACGTCCACCAGGCTCATCCACGAGAACAGCAGCATGATCCCCAACAGCCACCAGAAGTTCGGCTGCACGAAACTGGCGAGGATGATCAGCAGATACAGCACCGGCAGCCCGGACCAGATCTCCAGGAAACGCTGCCCGGCCAGATCCACCCAGCCGCCATAGAACCCCTGCAAGGCCCCGGCAATCACGCCGATGATCGAGCTGAGAATGGTCAGCGTCAGCGCAAACAGCACCGAAATACGGAACCCGTAAATCACCCGCGCCAACACATCGCGGCCCTGATCGTCAGTACCCAGGAGGTTGTCGGCTGAAGGTGGCGCGGGCGCCGGGACCTTCAGGTCGTAATTGATGCTTTGGTAGCTGTAGGGGATCGGCGCCCACAGCACCCAGGCGTCTTTGGCCTTGAGCAGTTCGCGGATATAGGGGCTCTTGTAGTTGGCCTCCAGCGGGAATTCGCCGCCGAACGCAGTTTCCGGGTAGCGCTTGAGTGCCGGGAAGTACCAGCCGTTGTCGTAATGCACCACCAGCGGTTTGTCGTTGGCAATCAGCTCGGCGCCGAGGCTCAGGCCGAACAGCACCAGAAACAGCCACAGCGACCACCAGCCACGCTTGTTGGCCTTGAACAGTTCGAAACGTCGGCGATTGAGTGGGGACAGATTCATCTCAATGCTCCCGGCTTTCGAAGTCGATGCGCGGATCGACAAAGGTGTAGGTCAGGTCACCGATCAATTTCACCACCAGACCGAGCAAGGTAAAGATAAACAGCGTGCCGAACACCACCGGGTAATCGCGATTGATCGCCGCTTCGAAACTCATCAAACCGAGGCCATCCAGGGAGAAGATCACTTCTACCAGCAGCGAGCCAGTGAAGAAGATCCCGATAAACGCCGATGGGAAACCGGCGATCACCAGCAGCATGGCGTTGCGGAACACATGACCGTAAAGCACGCGGTGATTGGTCAGGCCCTTGGCCTTGGCGGTGACCACGTACTGTTTGTTGATTTCGTCGAGGAAGCTGTTTTTGGTCAGCAGGGTCATGGTCGCGAAGTTACCGATCACCAGCGCGGTCACGGGCAATGCCAAGTGCCAGAAGTAGTCAAGGATCTTGCCGCCGGTGCTCAGTTCATCGAAGTTGTTCGAGGTCAGTCCCCTGAGCGGGAACCAGTCCAGATAGCTGCCGCCGGCGAACACCACGATCAGCAGGATCGCAAACAGGAACGCCGGGATCGCGTAACCGACGATGATCAGTGAACTGGTCCAGACGTCGAAGTGGCTGCCGTGTCGCGTCGCCTTGGCGATCCCCAGCGGGATCGACACCAGGTACATGATCAGCGTGCTCCACAACCCGAGCGAGATCGACACCGGCATCTTTTCCTTGATCAGGTCGATGACCTTGGCGTCGCGGAAGAAGCTATCGCCGAAGTCCAGGGTGGCGTAGTTCTTGATCATGATCCACAAGCGTTCCGGCGCCGATTTATCGAAGCCGTACATGTGTTCGATTTCCTTGACCAGCATCGGGTCCAGGCCCTGCGCGCCGCGATAGGCGGAGCCGGCCACCGACACTTCGGCACCACCGCCGGCAATGCGGCTGGTGGCGCCTTCGAAGCCTTCGAGCTTGGCGATCATCTGCTCTACCGGCCCGCCGGGGGCGGCCTGGATGATCACGAAGTTGATCAGCAAAATGCCGAGCAAGGTCGGGATGATCAGCAGCAGTCGCCGAAAAATATACGCCAGCATCTGATTACTCCGTGCCCGCAGGGTCGGCTTGCAGTTTGGTTTCGACTTCTATCGCCGGTGTCGCGTCAGGCTTGACCCACCAGGTGTTCGTGCCGATGTCGTACTTGGGAGAGACTTTCGGGTGACCGATGTGGTTCCAGTAAGCGACGCGCCAGGTTTTGATGTGCCAGTTGGGGATCACGTAATAACCCCATTGCAGCACGCGGTCCAGTGCCCGGGCGTAAGCGACCAGGCTTTTGCGCGAATCGGCATTGATCAGTTGCTCGACCAGTTGATCGACCACCGGATCCTTGAGGCCCATGGAATTGCGGCTGCCGGGTTTGTCGGCTGCGGCGGACATCCAGAATTCGCGCTGTTCATTGCCCGGCGAGTTGGACTGCGGGAAGCTGCCGACGATCATGTCGAAGTCCCGTGACCGCACGCGGTTGATGTATTGCGAGACATCGACCCGGCGGATTACCAGGTCAATGCCCAGGTCGCTGAGGTTGCGCTTGAACGGCAGCAGCACGCGTTCGAATTCGGTCTGGGCCAGCAGGAACTCGATGGTCACCGGTTTGCCGTTGGTGTCGACCATCTTGTCGTCAACGATCCGCCAGCCAGCCTCTTGCAGCAGTTGGTAGGCCTTGCGCTGCTGGGTGCGGATCATGCCGCTGGCGTCGGTCATCGGGTTCTGGAACGCTTCGCTGAACACCTGCTCGGGGATCTTGCCGCGGAACGGGTCGAGGATCGCCAGTTGTTCGGCGTCGGGCAGGCCGGTCGCGGCCATTTCCGAGTTTTCGAAGAAGCTGCGGGTGCGCACATAGGCACCGTTGAACAGCTGTTTGTTGGTCCACTCGAAATCCAGCAGCAACGTCAGCGCCTGACGCACGCGTACGTCGTGGAACACTGGGCGGCGCAGGTTGAACACAAAGCCCTGCATGCCGGTCGGGTTGGCGTTGGGGATCTGTTCCTTGATCAAGCGGCCTTCGGTGACTGCTGGAATGTTGTAGGCATTGGCCCAGTTCTTCGCGGCCATTTCCAGCCAGTAATCGAACTGCCCGGCCTTGAGGGCTTCCAGTGCCACGGTGTTGTCGCGGTAATAGTCGGTGGTCATCACGTCGAAATTGTAGAAGCCACGGTTGGCCGGCAGGTCCTTGCCCCAGTAATCCTTGACCCGCTCATAGCGTATCGAGCGCCCGGCCTTCACTTCGGTCACCTTGTAGGGGCCGCTGCCCAGCGGGATTTCAAGGTTACCCTTGTTGAAATCGCGGTTCGCCCACCAGTGCTTTGGCAACACCGGCAACTGGCCGAGGATCAGCGGCAGTTCGCGGTTGTTGGTGTGCTTGAATTTGAACAGCACGGTGAGTGGGTCTTCGGCGACCGCTTCCTCGACGTCGCTGTAGTAACCGCGGTAGAGCGGGGCGCCGTCCTTGGTCAGCGTCTGGAAGCTGAACACCACGTCTTCGGCGCGAATCGGATGACCGTCGTGGAAGCGACCTTCAGGACGCAGGTAGAAACGCACCCAACTGTTGTCCGGGGCTTTCTCGATCTTGCCGGCGACCAGCCCGTATTCGGTGAACGGCTCGTCCAGACCCTGTTTGGCCAGGGTGTCGTAGATCATCCCGATGTCGTCGGCCGGCACGCCTTTGCTGATGAACGGGTTGAGGCTGTCGAAGCCACCGAACCCGGCCTGGCGAAAGATTCCACCCTTGGGTGCGTCGGGGTTCACGTAGTCGAAATGCTTGAAGTCGGCCGGGTATTTAGGCGGCTCGTTGTACAGGGTCACGGCATGTTGCGGGGCGGCGCAGGCCAGCCCGGCGAACAGCAGACCGCTGGCCTGCAGCAGCAGGGCGCGTACGGGTTTCATCGATCTTTCTCCGAAGATTTCAGCCACCACGCGGAGAGGCCCAGGGTGTAGGGCGGCGTGGTGACAAAGGCGAACCGGTTGCGGTAGGCCAGGCGGTGATAATTAAGGTACCAGTTGGGAATGATGTAGTGCTGCCACAGCAAGACCCGGTCGAGGGCTTTGCCGGCGGCGACTTGTTCGTCGCGGGTTTGCGCGGCGAGCAATTGTTCGAGCAGGTGGTCGACCACCGGGTTGGCGATGCCGGCGTAGTTTTTACTGCCCTTGACCCCGACCTGGCTGGAATGGAAGTACTGCCACTGCTCCAGGCCCGGGCTGAGGGTCTGGTTTTGGGTCATCAGGATCATGTCGAAATCGAACTGATCCAGACGTTGTTTGTACTGGGCGCGATCGACCGTGCGCAGCCGCGCGTCAATGCCAATGCTGGCGAGATTCTCGACGTAAGGCTGAAGGATACGTTCCAGGTTCGGGTTGACCAGCAGGATCTCGAGCTTGAGTGGCTGGCCTTTGGCGTTCTCGAGCCGTTGCCCATTGAGCTTCCAGCCGGCCTCGGCAAGCAGCGCCAGGGCTTTTCGCATGGTTTCCCGGGGAATGCCGCGTCCGTCGGTCTTGGGCAGGCTGAACGGCTCGGTGAAGAGCTTGGCGGGCAACTGCTCGCGATACGGCTTGAGCATCAGCCATTCGTGCCCGACCGGCAGGCCCGTGGCGGAGAACTCGCTATTGGGGTAGCAACTCATGGCGCGTTTGTAAGCGCCGCTGAACAGGGTGCGGTTGGTCCACTCGAAGTCGAACATCAGCCCCAGCGCTTCACGGACGTTGGTCTCGGAGAAGGTCGGGCGCCGGCTGTTCATGAACAGGCCCTGGGTCTGGGTCGGAATCTGGTGCGGGATCTGCGCCTTGATCACGTCGCCGCGGCGCACGGCCGGGAAGTTGTAACCGTTGTCCCAGTTCTTCGCCTGGTGCTCGATGTAGATGTCGAATTCGCCGGCTTTGAAGGCTTCGAAGGCCACATCGCTGTCGCGGTAGAACTCGACTTCCATGCGATCGACGTTGTACTTGCCGCGATTGACCGGCAGGTCCTTGCCCCAGTAGTCCTTGACCCGTTCGAAAATGATCTGGCGTCCTGGCGTTACCGACGTGATGCGGTACGGCCCGCTGCCCAGTGGCGGTTCGAAGGTGGTGGCCTTGAAATCACGACCTTTCCAGTAATGCTGCGGCAGCACCGGCAATTCGCCCAGGCGCAGGATCTGCAATGGATTGCCGGCGCGCTTGAAGACAAATCGAATGCGCTGCGGGTTGAGGATGTCCACACGTAACACTTCCTGAAGGCTGGTGCGGTATTGCGGATGACCTTCCTTGAGCAGCAAACGATAGGAAAACGCTACGTCGTAGGCGGTAATCGGCGTGCCATCGTGGAACCGCGCTTCAGGGCGCAGGTTGAACACGACCCAGCTGCGGTCTTCGCTGTATTCCACCGATTGGGCGATCAGGCCATAACTGGAGGTCGGCTCATCACCTGACGGCGCGTACTGGCCAGTGCCGACCATCAACGGTTCGTTGAGCTCGTTGATGCCGTACTGCAGGAAGTTGGGGGTGGAAACCGGGCTTGAACCCTTGAAGGTGTAGGGGTTGAGCGTATCGAAGGTGCCAAACGCCATCACCCGCAACGTACCGCCCTTGGGCGCTTGCGGGTTGACCCAGTCGAAGTGGGTAAATCTGGCCGGGTACTTGAGCGTGCCGAACTGCGCATAACCATGGCTTTCGCTGATCGTCGCGCTTGCGGGGGAGCTCAAGGCCAGGCTGATCAGGAAGAGGAGGAGGGGACGCTTCAAGTCAGAGATCCGATCCAGGCGGCTTGGGCTTTGTGGCCCGTACAGTAACAGCTTGTATCGACAGGAAAAAGACAGGCGGTTAATGCGTTGTTAATTGTTGGCGCGCTACTCCTGCCAGCCGCAGAACCTGTGGCGAGGGAGCTTGCTCCCGCTGGGCTGCGCAGCGGCCCCAATACCTGACATCTCTATAATTTCTGACACGCCACATGTTCATGGTTTGCGACTGCTCCGCAGCCGAGCGGGAGCAAGCTCCCTCGCCACAGGGAATCTTGCGGACCCCCGATTTCTGCTGACCTCAAATCGCAGGCAAAAAAAAACCCCTGGAATCAGGGGCTCATTTTTAGCGCGGGGAAGAAACCGTCAACATCTGCCCAGGCTTGAGCGCCTGACCAACACGCGGGTTCCAGCGCTTGAGGTGCTGCATCTCGACATTAAAACGTTTGGCAACCATGTACAGCGAATCGCCTTGCTGGACCTTGTATTGGGTCTGCGGCTTTTCCTTGGCGGCTTTGCTGTTTGTCTTGCTGTTCGCCGCCACGACGGTGTTGACGCGACCGCTGCTGCTGCGCTTGTTGGTGTCTTGCATCACCAGAGTCTGGCCGACCTTGAGGTTCTTGCCGGTCATCTTGTTCCAGCGCTGCAGGTCCTTGACATCGACCTTGTTGGCCTTGGCGATAGCGGCGAGGTTGTCGCCGCGTTTTACGCGGTAGGCACGTTTGAGGCTGGCGATTTCGGATTCATCAGCACCTTCGAAGACCGGCTTGAGCGACTTCTTGCTGATCAACTCTTCAGGACGCATGGTCGAGAGGCTGGCTGTCAGCAGTTGCGCCTTGGACGTTGGCACCAGCAAATGCTGGGGGCCGTCGATGGTGGTGCGCTGTTTGAAGGCCGGGTTGAGCTGGAACAGCTCGTCTTCGTCGATGTTGGCCACCGCGGCAACCTTGGACAGGTCCATGCGCTGGTTGATTTCGACGACCTGGAAGTACGGTTCGTTGGCGATCGGGTTGAGGTTGACGCCATACGCTTCGGGGGCCAGCACGACCTGGGACAAGGCCAGCAACTTGGGCACGTAGGCTTGGGTTTCGGCGGGTAGCGGCAGGTTCCAGTAATCGGTTGGCAGGCCAAGCTTTTCGTTGCGCTCGATGGCGCGGCTGACCGTGCCTTCACCCGCGTTGTAGGCCGCCAGGGCCAGCAACCAGTCACCGTTGAACATGTCGTGCAGGCGGGTCAGGTAATCCATGGCTGCGGTGGTCGAGGCGGTGATGTCGCGACGGCCATCATAAAAACGGGTCTGACGCAGGTTGAAGTAACGCCCGGTGGAGGGGATGAATTGCCACAAGCCAACCGCGTTGGCCCGGGAATAGGCCATCGGGTTGTAGGCGCTTTCAATCACCGGCAACAGCGCCAGTTCCAGCGGCATGTTGCGTTCTTCAAGACGTTCGACAATGTAATGAATGTAGAGGCTGCCGCGTTCGCCGGCGTTTTCGAGGAAGGATGGGTTACTGGCGAACCATAGGCGCTGTTGCTCGATGCGCGGGTTGACGCCCAGGCTGTCCTGCAACTGGAAGCCTTGGCGCATGCGCTCCCAGACATCTTGTGGAATTTGCGGAGTCGGTTTTTCGCTGAGCCAGATAGGTTTTTGCTTGGCACGAGCGGCGATATTCGGAGTGTGTGTCGCTTCGGTCTGCGGCACATGGCTGGAACAGCCCGCCAGAGTGGCGGACACAGCCACCGCTATGGCTTGAGCCAAGCGGGTCAATGCGTCTGAATTGATGGCTTTACGAATAGATGACGACATTGGCTGGAAGTATGTTCCGGGCAAAAATGTCGGGCGATTCTAGAAAGCGCACCCCTTGCGGTCAACCATTCAGAATTTTTGTACCAACGGGCTGGCTACTTAGAACTTATCTTTCCAAGCCCGAAGAGCAGCAAAGACCGCACTCGGAGCCCGGTTTTGGGTTCCATTCCGTTCGTCCACTTTTTCTTTAACGGATGTTTCGTCGACACGCAAAAACGGGTTAGTCAGCTTCTCAAGCGCCAAAGTAGAGGGCAGCGTCATGATTCCGGCTGCACGTTGCGCGGTGACTTTTTCCAGACGTGCGGTGGTGTCCGGATTGCCCGGTTCGACCGCTGCGGCAAACTTCAGGTTGCTCAGGGTGTATTCGTGGGTGCAGTAGACCAGCGTATCTTCAGGCAGCGCAGCGAGGCGGCTCAGCGAGGTGTGCATTTGCTCAGGCGTGCCTTCGAACAAACGCCCGCAACCCGCGGCAAAGAGGGTGTCGCCGCAGAACAGCAGGCCGTGATGGTAATAGGCAATATGTCCCAAGGTGTGTCCGGGCACGGCGAAGACATCGAACTCCCAGCCCAGCACGCTGACGCGGTCGTTATCTTTGAGCGCCACGTCCCGTGCCGGGATGGATTCGCTGGCCGGGCCGTAGACTTTCGCGTCCGTCGCTTTTTTCAGCTGCTCGACGCCGCCGACATGATCATGATGGTGATGAGTGACCAAGATATCGCTCAATACCCAACCCGGATGTGCTGCCAGCCAGGCTTGCACGGGCGCGGCATCACCCGGATCGACCACGGCGCAGCGCTGGGTGCGGTGGTCTTGTAACAACCAGATGTAGTTGTCGGTGAAGGCGGGCAGGGCACTGATCTGTATCATCGTCGGATTCGCCAAGCGGAAAACAATGGCGCATCTTAGAACTTCCTGGCGCGTTGGAGAATGCAATGACTGATAAAGCGTTCGCTCAGGCCGATCCTGACTGGCTGGCATTGATCAGCGCAGCCCGTGAATGGCTGTCCGGCCCGATCGGGCAATTTTTGCTGGACGAAGAACGACGCATGCTCGAAGACGAGCTGGGCCGCTTCTTCGGTGGCTACCTGGTGCATTACGGTCCGTCGGCCCAGACGCCACCGTCGGCACCCCAAGTTCAGCGCAATGTGCGGCTCGGTGCGCCGTTGCCGGGTGTCGAGATCGTCTGCGAAGAGCAGGCTTGGCCGTTGAGCGAGCATGCCGCTGATGTGGTGGTGATGCAGCACGGTCTGGATTTCTGCCTGTCGCCCCACGGTTTGCTGCGTGAAGCCGCGAGCAGCGTGCGGCCCGGCGGGCATCTGCTGATCATCGGAATCAATCCCTGGAGCAGCTGGGGCTTGCGCCATGTGTTCGCCCATGACGGCTTGCGCAAGGCTCGCTGCATCTCGCCGTCGCGGGTCGGCGACTGGCTCAACCTGCTGGGCTTCGCGCTGGAGAAACGCCGCTTCGGGTGCTATCGTCCGCCGCTTGCATCACCTGCCTGGCAGGCTCGTCTGGCCGGTTGGGAACGCAAGGCCGGTGACTGGCAACTGTCGGGTGGCGGCTTCTATTTATTGGTTGCGCGCAAGATCGTGGTGGGCTTGCGGCCAGTCCGCCAGGAACGGCGCGAACCAATGGGCAAGTTGATTCCATTGCCGATGGCCAAGGTCAACCGTCGCAACATCGAGCCGTAATACACTCTTTATTTCCCGGCCGGGTTTGCCCCGGCCTCGGGCATCGTCGGTCACTGATCGGCGAGCCACCGCATTTTCTGGATAGATTGGCATGAGCGATAGCGTAGAACTCTTCACCGACGGCGCCTGCAAAGGCAACCCTGGCCCTGGCGGCTGGGGCGCATTGCTGGTGTGCAAAGGCGTGGAAAAGGAACTGTGGGGCGGCGAAGCCAATACCACCAACAACCGCATGGAGCTGATGGGCGCGATCCGCGGCCTGGAAGAACTCAAGCGCTCCTGTGACGTGCTGCTGGTGACCGACTCCCAGTACGTGATGAAAGGCATCAACGAATGGATGGACAACTGGAAGAAACGCGGCTGGAAAACGGCGGCCAAGGAACCGGTCAAAAACGCTGATTTGTGGAAGCTGCTGGATGAGCAGGTCAACCGCCACAACGTCACCTGGAAATGGGTGCGCGGGCACATCGGCCACCACGGCAACGAACGGGCCGACCAACTGGCCAACCGTGGCGTGGATGAAGTGCGCGGGTACAAGCAGGCCTGAGCCTCACTCTGATCGTTCCCATGCTCTGCGTGGGAATGCAGCCCGGGACGCTCTGCGTCCTAGTTGGAACGCGGAGCGTCCCTTGAGGCATTCCCACGCAGAGCGTGGGAACGATCATGTGACGGGTTCACAGCATCAAAATAGCGGTGGCTAATTGTTGATCTGAGTACTCCTCGGCTACAGCACCGCGAATCCGCAAAAACGCCGCCTCGATTCGCGCCCCGTGTATCGTTCCCTCGCTCGCCACAAACGCCGCCGCATCATCCTTCGCCGCCAGCACAATCTTGTCGTCGCTGAATGACCCGCTGGTGCCTTTGCTCGAGCTCAGCGTCAGACTCAAAGTCACGTCAGTGCTGATCACGAAGCTGGTGGCCTGGGCTCCCGTGCCCCACAGGCTAATACTCAATAATAGAAATCGTGCGGTCTTCATGGCGGACTCAATCCCTTGGAAACAAGCCGCGCACGCTAACAATCCGTTGTGTTCCAGACTTTATGAACATTGCTAATGATTGTTAAAAACTGCATGAGCGCCGGTCACCTGGCTGTGCGCGCGCCGGATCCCGCGAGCGTGTTAACATCGCCGCTTTTGCACGATTGACCCGTTGAGAGCTGAGCACTGATGGCCACCAGATCCGTTGTACTCGATACCGAAACCACCGGCATGCCGGTGACCGACGGCCACCGGATTATCGAAATCGGTTGTGTCGAGTTGATCGGTCGGCGCCTGACCGGCCGGCATTTCCACGTTTACCTGCAACCGGATCGCGAGAGTGACGAAGGCGCCATCGGCGTTCACGGCATCACCAACGAATTCCTGGTGGGCAAACCGCGTTTCACTGAAGTGGCCGATGAGTTTTTCGAATTCATCAAGGGCGCGCAGCTGATCATCCATAACGCGGCGTTCGACGTTGGCTTCATCAACAACGAATTCGCCTTGATGGGCCAGCACGATCGTGCGGACATCACGCAGCACTGCTCGATCCTCGACACCCTGATGATGGCCCGGGAACGTCACCCGGGGCAGCGCAACAGCCTCGATGCGTTGTGCAAACGTTATGGCGTCGACAACTCGGGCCGTGAACTCCACGGCGCCTTGCTCGACTCCGAGATCCTCGCTGACGTTTACCTGACCATGACCGGCGGCCAGACCAGCCTGTCTTTGGCCGGTAATGCCTCCGACGGTAACGGTTCCGGCGAAGGCGCAGACAACTCTGCCACCGAAATCCGCCGCTTGCCGGCCGATCGCCAGCCAACCCGAATCATTCCCGCCAGCGAAGACGACCTGGCCCGGCACGTGGCGCGTCTGGAAGCCATCGCCAAGTCCGCCGGCGCCCCGTCGCTGTGGCAGCAACTGGTCGAGGCCAAGGCGCAGGCCTGATCTGTCAGATGTTGAGGCGTTGAGACATTCTGTGGCGAGGGAGCTTGCTCCCGTTGGGCTGCGAAGCGGCCCCCGCATTCCTTCAGAAGCACAGAGTTCGCAGGATTGACGACTGCTTCGCAGCCGAACGGGAGCAAGCTCCCTCGCCACAAATAGTCCTGCTGCATGTTGGAGTAGATGGCCACATGATGGTGCACTCATTGACCCGCTTCGGGGCATCGACGCTCGCCACATGCGCTTGAACCCTCTACCCTGAGGTGATTGGCAGGCCAAGGTCTGCAGCCTCAGGACACTGAGCCTCATGTATAAAGATTTGAAATTCCCGGTGTTGATCGTCCATCGCGACATCAAGGCCGACACCGTCGCCGGTGACCGCGTGCGGGGCATCGCCCGGGAGCTGGAGCAGGAAGGCTTCAGCATTGTTTCGGCGGTGGATTACACCGAAGGGCGTCTGGTTGCTTCGACCCATCACGGCCTCTCCTGCATGTTGATTGCCGCTGAAGACGCCAGCGCGCACTCTCATTTGTTACACAATATGGCTGAGCTGATCGGCCTGGCGCGGGTGCGTGCGCCGGACTTGCCGATCTTCGCGCTGGGCGAACAAGTCACGCTGGAAAACGCTCCGGCCGACGCCATGGCCGAGCTCAATCAGCTGCGCGGCATTCTCTATCTGTTCGAAGACACTGTGCCCTTCCTGGCTCGGCAAGTGGCCCGGGCGGCCCGCAAATACCTTGATGGTTTGCTCCCGCCCTTTTTCAAGGCGCTGGTGCAACACACGGCCGATTCCAACTATTCCTGGCACACGCCCGGTCACGGCGGCGGTGTGGCCTATCACAAGAGCCCGGTGGGGCAGGCCTTTCACCAGTTTTTTGGGGAGAACACCCTGCGTTCGGACCTGTCGGTCTCGGTACCGGAATTGGGCTCCTTGCTCGATCACACAGGCCCGCTGGCCGAGGCGGAAGCCAGGGCGGCGCGTAATTTCGGCGCCGATCACACCTTTTTCGTGATCAATGGCACCTCGACCGCCAACAAAATCGTCTGGCATTCGATGGTCGCTCGCGACGACCTGGTGCTGGTGGACCGCAACTGCCACAAGTCGGTGCTGCACTCGATCATCATGACTGGCGCGATTCCGCTGTACCTGTGCCCGGAGCGTAATGAACTGGGAATCATCGGCCCGATCCCGCTGAGCGAATTCAGCCGAGAATCGATCAAGGCGAAAATCGACGCCAGCCCGCTGACGAAGGGCCGTGAGCCCAAGGTCAAGTTGGCCGTGGTGACCAATTCGACCTACGACGGACTCTGCTACAACGCCGAGCTGATCAAGCAGAGCCTGGGCAACAGCGTCGAGGTCCTGCATTTCGATGAGGCCTGGTATGCCTACGCGGCGTTCCACGAGTTTTTCGCCGGCCGTTACGGCATGGGCACGTCCCGTACTGAAGACAGCCCGCTGGTGTTCACCACGCATTCCACACACAAACTGTTGGCCGCGTTCAGCCAGGCTTCGATGATTCATGTCCAGGACGGCGGTGCACGGCAATTGGACCGCGACCGCTTCAACGAAGCGTTCATGATGCATATCTCGACGTCGCCGCAGTACAGCATCATCGCCTCGCTGGATGTGGCATCGGCGATGATGGAAGGCCCGGCCGGGCGTTCGCTGCTGCAGGAAATGTTCGACGAGGCGCTGAGCTTTCGCCGGGCCCTGGCCAATCTGCGTCAGCACATCGCGGCGGATGACTGGTGGTTTTCCATCTGGCAGCCGCCTTCGGTGGAAGGCATCGACCGTGTTGTCACCGAAGACTGGCTGCTGCAACCCGATGCCGACTGGCACGGCTTTGGTGGTGTTACCGACGATTACGTGTTGCTCGATCCGATCAAGGTCACCCTGGTCATGCCCGGCCTGACCGCGGGCGGCGCTCTGAGCGAGCGCGGGATTCCGGCGGCAGTGGTCAGCAAGTTCCTGTGGGAGCGCGGGCTGGTGGTCGAGAAGACCGGACTGTATTCATTCCTGGTGCTGTTCTCGATGGGCATCACCAAGGGCAAATGGAGCACGCTGCTCACCGAGTTACTGGAGTTCAAGCGCAGTTACGACGCCAACGTCAGTCTGGCCACCTGCCTGCCGTGCGTGGCGCAACAGAACGTCGCGCGTTATCAGGGCATGGGTTTGCGGGATTTGTGCGATCAATTGCACACCTGTTATCGCAGCAATGCCACGGCCAAACACCTCAAGCGCATGTACACCGTGCTGCCGGAAATCGCCATGAAACCGGCTGACGCCTATGATCATTTGGTGCGTGGTGAAGTGGAGGCGGTGTCGATCGATGCCCTGGAAGGGCGAATTGCCGCGGTGATGCTGGTGCCGTATCCGCCAGGCATCCCGTTGATCATGCCGGGCGAGCGGTTTACCGAGTCGACTCGGTCGATCATCGATTACCTGTCGTTTGCTCGCACGTTCGACAGCAGTTTCCCCGGGTTTGTCGCTGATGTGCACGGACTGCAAAACGAAGACGAGGGCAATGGACGGCTTTACACCGTTGATTGCATCAAGGAATGAGGACCTTTCCGAGTATGCAACCGATCATGAATCCCAAATACCCAGGCCTCTCGGTGCGTGTCGCCGACGAGGGTTTCGCGCCCTATATCTGGGGCAGCGACTTCAGTTTTGAAGTCGCGGCCTATGGCGCAGCCGAAATCGGCAAACCGGTGGAGCAGTGGCCGGTAATGCCGATCACCCCTTATCGAAAGTGCTACGGCATTGATCCCGAAGAGTTCAGCAGCTTTCGCGATGCCGCCGACAGTGCGATTTTCATGGCCTATCTCGATGACGAGCCCGTCGGCCATCTGGTGGTCAGCACCAACTGGAACGGCTTCGCTCATATCGACGAGTTGGCCGTGCATGCGCCGGCGCGCCGGCACGGTGTGGCCAAGGCGTTGCTGGATGTGGCGCAGTTCTGGAGTCGCAAGAAGAAGCTGCCGGGCATCATGCTCGAAACCCAGAACAACAATCTGGGAGCCTGTCGACTGTATGAGCGCTGTGGTTTCGTGATTGGCGGGATCGATCATCTGCGTTATCGCGGCATCGACCCGAACACCGCCGAAGTGGCGCTGTTCTGGTATCGCTTGTTCGATAATTCGCTGGAAAACCCGCTCAGCTCGACAACATCGCCGCGGCTTGTTCCGTGATGATCTCCAGCAGCACCTGAACGGCCGGCACTGGCTCGCCGTTCTTCAGGGTCAGGGCATACAGGCTGATCGGCACCGCAGGCGCCAGTGGGCAAGCATCCAGCCCGCTCGACTTGGCACCGAGGGCGGTGAACGGGTCGACGATCGCCAGGCCTTCACCGGCCTCGACCATGCTGCGCATCATCTGATGAGTCTGCACCCGGGTCTGGATGACCGGGGCAGGGCGCAAGGCATGTAGTTTGTTGTCGAGCGCGGGGCTCAATGGGTCATGACCTTCCAGGCCAACCATCGATTGGCCGGCCAGATCCTGCAACGAAATGTACTTCTGTTTGGGTTGCAGCCAGCCATGGGGCGCCAATAACTGGAGTTTGCCTTGGGCAATCACTTGGCAATGAATGTCGGCGTGGTCGGGATCATGCAGGCTCAGTCCAAGATCGCTTTCACGCAGCAACAGGCTTCTGACGATTTCGCGAGTGGGCTGGCTCAGCAGGGTGCAAGGCGCATCGGGAAGACGTCGGCGCAGGGCCGCGATGCTGTGGGGCAACAACTGTTGCGCCAACGGCGGGGTGCAGATGATGCGCAGCGGGTGCGCCTGATATTGCTTGAGGCTGCTGGCCAGTCGCTGGACCGGCTCTAGCGCGTCGTAGACGTGGGCGATTTCAACCTGTAACTCCCGCGCCTCGCGTGTTGCCTGCAAACGTCCACGCACGCTGGAAAACAGCATGAATCCCAACTGATCCTCGGCGTCGCGCAAAATGCCTTCGACCTCGGCCACCGGCAACTGCAGCCATTCGGCGGCGGTGCCCAGGTGACCGGTCTGCAGGAGCGCGTGGATCACTTCGATATGACGTAAACGCATGCGTGAAGTCCATGTTCAGCAGGTGAGGGAGTCAGTGACTGAATCCTAACTCAAGTGCGCGCATATGACTTCTGCTCATAACGCGGGGTTATGAGGCGACGTTGGTTTCCGGCAGGCTGCCGACATAGGTGTCGGGTTCGCGCACGATGGTGACGTCCGATTGCACCAGCAGAAACTGGTTGTCATCGAGCTTGCGGACGCGATCGCCAATGGCCAGTTTGTAGGTGGTGACAGGCTCCGTGCCGCCCAGGCCGTCTGCCGACGGGGTGGATTCCTGGAACTCATGCACGGAATAAACGCGGCCTTCCGCGTCTCTTGCATGGAACTGACCGACGAGTACTGCTGCCATCTGCTTAGAACCTCTGGAGATAAATCACTCAATTTGCGGTTCTGTAGACCGTGCTTGGGCGAGGTAAGTTTTCCTACAGGAAAAAAATAGTCAGGGGCGGCGAATTCAACAGCCCTCTGGGTGATTCGTCATCTATAACTACAAGTCTTTCCATCGAACAGTCGAGAATCTTCCATGAGCAACGTCTACACGATCGCCGTACTGGTCGGCAGCTTGAGAAAGGAATCGATCAACCGCAAGGTTGCGCTGGCCCTGGCCGACCTGGCGCCTGCCAATCTCAAGCTCACTATCGTCGAAATCGGCGATCTGCCGCTCTACAACGAAGACATCGATGGAGCTTCACCGCCGGCAGCCTACAGCACTTTCCGACAACAAGTGAGCTCATCCGACGCAGTGCTGTTCGTCACCCCCGAATACAATCGCTCGGTGCCGGCGCCAATGAAGAATGCGATCGACGTGGGGTCGCGCCCGTATGGCAAGAGTGCATGGAGCGGCAAACCGGGTGCGGTGATCAGCGTTTCGCCGGGCGCTGTCGGTGGTTTCGGGGCCAACCATCATTTGCGGCAGTCCATGGTGTTTCTGGATGTGCCGTGCATGCAGCAACCGGAGGCCTATCTGAACGGTGCCGGGTCGGCGTTTGATGAGGCGGGAAAATTGTCCGAATCGGTGAGGCCGTTCTTGCAGAAGTTTATCGATGCTTATGGGAAGTGGGTTGAGCAACACAAAAAAGAGTGACTGGAAATCCCCCGTAGCAGCTGCTACACGGACCGTGTTTTAAGTCTTTGCTTTACTGCATATTCGAAATTCCATATATTCACGCCTCGTTTGTCCAGAGGCGTGTTCCCTCATGTCCAGCTCCCGCAGTCCCGTCGATATTTTCAAGGCCCTGGCCGATGACACCCGCAGTCGTATCGCACTGTTGATCGCCCGCGAAGGCGAGTTGTGCGTGTGTGAACTGACGGCCGGGTTGGACCTCAGCCAGCCAAAGATCTCCCGTCATCTGGCGCAGTTGCGCAGCAATGGTCTGCTGGCAGACCGGCGTCAGGGCCAGTGGGTTTTTTATCGCCTGCACCCGCAATTGTCGCCGTGGGTCATCACGCTGTTGCAAGGTGCACTGGCCGATCACGCTGAGTGGCTGGCCGCTGATGTCGACCGTTTGCAAACAATGGCTGATCGCCCGGTTCGCTGCTGCTAATCCCCGATTTTTCTTTGAAGGCTGCTCCGCATGCTCATCGCGTCACTGATTTTTCTACTGACCATCACTTTGGTGATCTGGCAACCCAAAGGCCTGGGTGTTGGCTGGAGTGCGGTATTCGGCGCAGTGCTGGCGCTGATTTTCGGGGTGGTGCACCTGGGTGACATCCCGATTGTGTGGCAAATCATCTGGAACGCCACCGGCACCTTCGTGGCGTTGATCATCATCAGCCTGTTGCTGGACGAGGCGGGGTTCTTTGCCTGGGCTGCCTTGCACGTGGCCCGTTGGGGGCGGGGCAGCGGACGTAAACTTTTCGCTTATATGGTGCTGCTCGGCGCGCTGGTGTCGGCGTTGTTCGCCAATGACGGTGCGGCGCTGATTCTTACGCCCATCGTGATTTCCATGCTGTTGGCGTTGCGCTTTTCTCCGGCCGCCACCCTGGCGTTCGTGATGGGCGCTGGCTTCATCGCCGACACCGCAAGCCTGCCGCTGGTGGTGTCGAACCTGGTGAACATCGTTTCGGCGGACTTCTTCCACATCACCTTCAACCGATATGCGGCGGTCATGATTCCGGTCAACTTTGTCAGTGTCGCCGCCACGCTGGCGATGCTGATGTGGTTTTTCCGTCGTGACATTCCCAAGGATTACGACCCCGAACAACTGGAGCATCCGTCGACCGCGATCCATGACAAGACCACGTTTTATGCCGGTTGGGTGGTGCTGGTGATTCTTCTGCTCGGCTGCTTTGCCCTTGAACCGCTGGGCATTCCGATCAGCGCCATTTCGGCCGTGTGCGCGGCGTTGCTGCTGGTCATTGCCGCCCGTGGCCATAAGATTTCCACGCGTAAGGTGATTAAAGAAGCACCGTGGCAGATCGTGATTTTCTCGCTGGGCATGTATCTGGTGGTGTATGGCCTGCGCAATGCCGGGCTTACCGGGTATCTGGCCGGGTGGCTGGACGGGTTTGCGAATTACGGCGTTTGGGGCGCGGCCATGGGCACGGGCGTGCTGACGGCGCTGTTGTCGTCGATGATGAACAACATGCCGACAGTGTTGATTGGTTTGCTGTCAATCGATGCAAGCCAGGCCACAGGGGCAGTGAAGGAGGCGATGATTTATGCCAACGTTATTGGCAGCGATCTGGGGCCGAAAATTACCCCGATTGGTAGCCTGGCGACGTTGTTGTGGTTGCATGTGTTGCAACGCAAGAATATTCAGATTGGCTGGGGGTATTACTTCAAGGTCGGGATTGTGTTGACGTTGCCGGTTTTGTTGGTGACGTTGGCGGCTTTGGCGTTGCGGTTGTCCATCTAGACCGAGGCGGCCCCTTCGCGGGCAAGCCTTGCTCCTACACAGGGTGTAGGGTGCTTTTGTAGGAGCGAGGCGTGCCCGCGAAGGGGGCAGACCAGACACTACAATTCTCAGCCACTACCCGGCACATTCGGCCAAAGATCCGCCACCAGAAACAACCGCTCAGCTTCCTCCCAATCACCGTCGGCATTCTCGATCAGCCGCACCATCAGTTGCGCCGGGGCCAAAGGCTCCAGATCGCTGAGCCACGCATTCAACTGCTCGGTATTCCAGGTCTGTTCCACAGAATAATGCGCCGGCGCCAGCCAGGCATGGCGGGGCAGGGGTTGCCAGCGGCCGAACGGGCGCTGCACGACAAAATCCGCCCAGTCCTTCTGATGCAGCCAGCTTCCGCGCAAATGCTGTGGATGCGCGCCGTTGGGTGGTCTGGCTTGCCCAGGCCACGGATACAACAGATAGCCGCCCAGCCACAGATGCGCGCTGAACTGCTGGATATCCAGCGCCGCCAGCACCTCGCGGCTCTCAGGTCGGGCGGAAATCGGTAACTGATGCTGCGACAGGTGCGCCAGTTTGCGGTCCAGCCGATCATGACAACCCGGCCCGAGCCACTGCGCTGTGTCGTGTCCGTCGCCATTCTGCGGGCCCAGATAAAGTTTGATTGCCAGTTCCAGGTGATGCATGCCATCGCGGTCGCGCAGCAACATGTCCAGCTCACCCAGCGTGTGGCCTTCGCGGCGGATCGGCATGTTGGCGGCAATCAACTCGATGCCCGGGGCATGGCGCACGGCGTATTGCCACAGCCGTTCGTAATACAGGCCCAGGCGCCGGGTCCTGGCCTGTGCCAGCCAGTGCAGCAAGTCATAACTGTCACGATCGAGTTGTCTCAGCCACTGTTCCAGCCGCTCCGGTGCCTGCACCCAGTCGCTGCCGGTCAGCGGATGTCGTTGCGGCCACGGGGTAATGTCGAGCATCGGCGGCGCGAGGATGACCCAGGCCAGGTCGCGCACTTCGGGGTGGCGCAACTGGTGGGGTAACTGGAGCAAATCGGGAAATAGGATCATCTTGCGAGCATAGCCCTAAACATGAGTACACCCTTGTGGCTGAAAGGATTTTGTCTATCCCGCGCTTTCGCCCATAATCGTGTTTTTCGCCGTCACAGACCTCAGGGGCCCCATGGAGCAATTTCGTAATATCGGCATCATCGGTCGCCTCGGCAGTTCGCAGGTGCTGGATACCGTCCGCCGACTGAAACGGTTTCTGCTCGATCGTCACCTGCACGTGATCCTCGAAGACACCATCGCCGAAGTCCTGCCGGGTCATGGCCTGCAAACCTCGTCCCGCAAGATGCTCGGCGAAGTATGTGACATGGTGATTGTGGTCGGCGGTGACGGCAGCCTGCTTGGCGCCGCGCGTGCCTTGGCCCGACACAATATTCCGGTGCTCGGCATCAACCGAGGCAGCCTCGGTTTCCTGACCGATATCCGCCCTGATGAACTGGAAGTCAAAGTCGCCGAAGTTCTCGATGGCCACTATCTGGTGGAAAACCGTTTCCTGCTGCAAGCCGAAGTACGCCGCCACGCTGAAGCCATTGGCCAGGGCGACGCGCTGAACGATGTGGTGCTGCACCCTGGCAAATCGACGCGGATGATCGAGTTCGAACTGTACATCGACGGCCAGTTCGTCTGCAGTCAGAAGGCCGATGGCCTGATCGTCGCCACGCCCACCGGTTCGACCGCCTACGCGCTGTCGGCGGGCGGGCCGATCATGCATCCCAAGCTCGACGCTATTGTGATTGTGCCAATGTACCCCCATACCTTGTCGGGCAGGCCGATTGTGGTCGATGGCAACAGTGAGCTGAAAATCGTCGTGTCCAAAGATATGCAGATTTACCCGCAAGTCTCCTGTGACGGGCAGAACCATTTCACCTGCGCGCCGGGCGACACCATCACCATCAGTAAAAAAGCCCAGAAGCTGCGGCTGATTCACCCACTCGACCACAACTACTATGAGGTCTGCCGGACCAAGCTTGGCTGGGGCAGCCGGTTGGGTGGTGGAGGCGACTGATGCTCGATCCCGCGCGTAGCTACGACCTGATCGGTGACGTGCACGGTTGCGCTCTGACCCTTGAGCACTTGCTCGACCGGCTCGGTTATCACAAACAAGGTGGCGTCTGGCGGCATCCATCGCGCATGGCGGTGTTCGTCGGTGACATCATCGACCGCGGCCCGCGGATTCGCGAGGCGCTGCACATCGTCCACGACATGGTCGAGGCCGGTCAGGCGCTGTGCATCATGGGCAACCATGAATTCAACGCCCTCGGCTGGGCCACACCGGCGCCGCCGGGCAGTGGCAAACAGTTTGTGCGCGAACACACGCCACGCCATGCGCGCCTGCTCGGTGAAACCCTGACTCAATTTCAAGATCATCCCGGCGACTGGCATGACTTCCAGCAATGGTTCTACGAATTGCCATTGTTCGTGGATGCCGGGCGTTTCCGCGTGGTGCACGCCTGCTGGGACTCCGGCCTGATCGAACCGTTGCGCGCGTTGTTCCACGATGGTTGCGTCGACGAGCATTTCCTCCAGGCCTCTGCTGTGCCAGGCAGTTTCGCCTGCACCGTGTTCGATCGCTTGCTGCGCGGCACCGACATGCGTTTGCCGCACGGCTTGACCATGACCAGCGGCGATGGCCTGACGCGTTCGTTCTTCCGCACCAAATTCTGGGAAGACGACCCGCAAACCTACGGAGACATTGTGTTCCAGCCTGATGCCTTGCCCGAACCGGTGGCCCAGACGCCGCTGTCGTCCACCGAAAAAAATACCTTGCTGCGGTACGGTGTCGATGAGCCGCTGTTGTTTGTTGGCCACTACTGGCGCAGCGGAAAACCGGCGCCGATCCGTCCGAACCTGGCCTGCCTGGATTACAGCGCGGTGCTCTACGGCAAACTGGTCGCCTATCGCCTGGATCAGGAAACCCGTCTCGACCCGCACAAATTTGTCTGGGTCGATGTCGAGCGGCCGGAGGTGCTGCAATGAGTACCGTTGCCGTTTTACGTCTGCCGCTGGCGGTGGATTTGAGTGGGTTCGTCAAACTGCTGCAACGCATGCAGGTGCCGCATCGGGTCAGCGAAGAGTCGGGCGAACAGGTGTTGTGGGTGCCGGCCAATATCAGCGAAGACGTCCGTTCCTTATATGAACGTTTTCCGGCGGGCGACCCGGACCAGCAACTGGACATTCCGGTCGCGCAAACTATCAGGCGCCCCGGTTTCGTCGAGCAACTGCGTCATGCCAAGGCGACAGGGCTGGTGTTACTGCTGAGCCTGATTGTCGGTGCGGTGACGCTGTTGGGCGAAAACCTCGACACGATGCGCTGGTTGACCTTCCTCGATTTTCGTATCGTCGGCGAGTACATCCATTTTGTGCCCTTGGCGGACAGCCTGGCGGCGGGGCAGTGGTGGCGTCTGGTGACGCCGATGCTGATCCACTTCGGCATTCTGCACCTGGCCATGAACGGTATGTGGTACTGGGAGCTGGGGCGGCGCATCGAGTCGCGTCAGGGCAGCATCAACCTGATTGGCCTGACCTTGCTCTTCAGCCTGGTGTCCAACTACGCCCAGTTTGTTTTCAGCGGCCCGACCTTGTTTGGCGGGTTGTCCGGCGTGCTGTACGGCCTGCTCGGGCATTGCTGGATTTTCCAGATATTGTCGCCGAACCCGGCTTATCGCCTGCCGCGTGGCGTGCTGGTGATGATGCTGGTGTGGCTGGTGCTGTGCCTGTCGGGGCTGGTCTCGATGATTGGTTTCGGTGAAATAGCTAACGCTGCCCACGTCAGCGGGTTGCTCGTCGGATGCTTGACCGGTTTGTTGGGTGGTTTGTACAACCGCCGTAAACTGGCCGTCTAAACAGTTATGTATTAAAGAGCGGAGACCTTGATGTCCTCTTTTAACGAAATGATCCAAAACATCACCCCCGATATCTACCAGAGCCTGAAACTGGCGGTGGAAATCGGCAAATGGTCCGACGGTGGAAAACTCACTGCCGAACAACGCGAACTGTCGCTGCAAGCGATGATCGCCTGGGAAATCAAGAATCTGCCCGAAGACCAGCGTACCGGTTACATGGGCGTGCAGGAGTGCGGTTCGAAGTCGATTGAAGTGCCGAACATCCTGTTCAAGTCGGATGCCGTCCATTGATTGAGATTGGCCGCGGTGCAATCAGCAAAATGTCGGCGCGCCTTGACGGGCCGAACGTGCAGTACGCGTTTCGTCTGGATGACGTCGAGGTGCCGGTCAATCCATTGATCGGCTCCACGGTGCGCCTCGAGTATTTGGGGGCGATCCATTGCTCCCATTGCGGGCGCAAGACCAAAACCAGTTTCAGCCAGGGTTATTGCTACCCGTGCATGACCAAACTGGCGCAGTGCGATCTCTGCATCATGAGCCCGGAGCGTTGCCACTACGATGCTGGTACGTGCCGGGAGCCGGAGTGGGGCGAGAAGTTCTGCATGACCGATCACATTGTGTATCTGTCGAACTCTTCCGGGGTGAAGGTCGGGATTACCCGCGCCACCCAGCTGCCGACTCGCTGGATCGATCAGGGCGCCCGTCAGGCGTTGCCAATCATGCGTGTCTCGACCCGCCAGCAATCGGGTTTCGTCGAAGACCTGTTCCGCAGTCAGGTAGCAGACAAGACCAATTGGCGTGCTTTACTCAAGGGCGACGCGGTGTCGGTGAACCTGGCCGAGGTTCGCGATCAGCTATTTGATAGTTGCGCCGAAGGTTTGCAAGGTTTGCAGGAACGATTCGGCCTACAAGCAATCCAGACTATTGCCGATGTAGACGTCCTCGAAATCCGCTATCCGGTCGAGCAATACCCGGCCAAAATCGTCAGCTTCAACCTGGACAAGAATCCGATTGCCGAAGGCACGCTGTTGGGGATCAAGGGCCAATACCTGATTTTCGACACCGGCGTGATCAATATTCGTAAATACACGGCTTATCAGCTCGCCGTGCATCAGTAAGGACTCCAGCATGCGCACCGAACAACCGAAGATGATCTACCTGAAGGACTATCAGGCGCCCGAATACCTGATCGACGAGACGCACCTGACCTTCGAGTTGTTCGAGGACCACAGCCTGGTCCATGCGCAACTGGTGATGCGCCGCAATCCAGAGCGAGGCCCGGGCCTGCCGCCGCTGGTGCTGGATGGCCAGCAACTTGAACTGCTGTCGGTCACCCTGGCCGACAACGAGTTGAGCGACGCTGATTATCAATTGACCGAAAACCATCTGACCCTGCACCCGACCAGCACCACGTTCACGGTCGATACCAGCGTCAAGATCCACCCGGAAACCAACACCGCCCTGGAAGGCCTCTACAAATCCGGAACGATGTTCTGCACCCAGTGCGAGGCGGAAGGGTTCCGTAAGATCACCTACTACCTTGACCGTCCGGACGTGATGAGCACGTTCACCACCACGGTCGTCGCCGAGCAGCACAGCTATCCGGTGTTGCTGTCCAACGGCAACCCGATTGCCTCTGGTCCCGGCGAAGATGGCCGGCACTGGGCGACCTGGGAAGACCCGTTCAAGAAACCGGCGTACCTGTTCGCACTGGTGGCCGGTGACTTGTGGTGTGTCGAAGATACCTTCACCACCATGAGCGAGCGCTCCGTGGCGCTGCGCATTTACGTCGAGCCGGAAAACATCGACAAATGCCAGCACGCGATGAACAGCCTGAAGAAGTCCATGCGCTGGGACGAAGAGGTCTACGGTCGCGAGTACGATCTGGACATCTTCATGATCGTCGCGGTCAACGACTTCAACATGGGCGCCATGGAGAACAAGGGCCTCAACATCTTCAACTCCAGCGCCGTGCTGGCCCGCGCCGAAACCGCGACCGACGCCGCGCACCAGCGTGTCGAAGCGATCGTCGCCCACGAGTACTTCCACAACTGGTCGGGCAACCGCGTGACCTGCCGCGACTGGTTCCAGTTGTCGCTCAAGGAAGGCTTCACCGTGTTCCGCGATTCGGGCTTCTCCGCCGACATGAACTCGGCGACCGTGAAGCGCATCCAGGACGTGGCCTATCTGCGCACCCATCAGTTCGCCGAAGACGCAGGTCCCATGGCTCACGCCGTGCGCCCGGACAGCTTCATCGAGATTTCCAACTTCTATACCCTGACCGTGTACGAAAAGGGTTCGGAAGTGGTCGGCATGATCCACACCTTGCTCGGCGCCGAAGGCTTCCGTAAAGGCAGCGACCTGTACTTCGAACGTCATGACGGCCAGGCCGTGACCTGCGATGACTTCATCAAGGCCATGGAAGATGCCAACGGCGTCGACCTGACCCAGTTCAAACGCTGGTACAGTCAGGCCGGTACGCCGCGTCTGGCGGTGAGCGAGTTTTACGACGCGGCAGCGAAAACCTACAGCCTGACCTTCCGCCAGAGCTGCCCGGCGACTCCGGACAAGGTTGAAAAACTGCCGTTCGTGATTCCTGTGGAATTGGGCCTGCTGGATTCGAAGGGTGCGGCGATTGCGTTGCGTCTTTCCGGTGAAGACCGTGCCCAGGGCACTTCGCGGGTCATTTCGGTGACCGAAGCCGAGCAGACCTTCACCTTCGTCGACATTGCTGAACAGCCGCTGCCTTCGTTGCTGCGCGGTTTTTCGGCACCGGTGAAACTGAGCTTCCCGTACAACCGCGATCAACTGATGTTCCTGATGCAGCACGACAGCGACGGTTTCAACCGCTGGGATGCCGGTCAGCAACTGTCGGTTCAGGTGCTGCAGGAGTTGATTGCCCAGCAGCAGAAGGGCGAGAAACTGGTGCTGGATCAGCGCCTGATTTCTGCCTTGCGCACCGTGCTGTCCGACGAAACGCTGGACCAGGCGATGGTCGCGGAAATGCTATCGCTGCCGGGCGAGGCGTATCTGACTGAAATCAGCGAAGTGGCTGACGTCGATGCCATCCATATCGCTCGCGAGTTTGCCCGCAAGCAATTGGCCGAAGGTTTGTTCGAAGCGTTGTGGCTGCGTTATCAGGCCAACCGCGATCTGTCGAAGAAAACCCCGTATGTGGCCGAGGCCGAGCACTTCGCACGTCGCGCGTTGCAAAACATTGCGCTGTCGTACCTGATGCTCAGCGGCAAGCCGGAGGTGTTGGCGGCGACGCTTGAACAATTCGAGAGCAGCGACAACATGACTGAGCGCCTGACGGCGTTGGCGGTGTTGGTCAACTCGCCATATGAAGAAGATAAAGCCCGGACGCTGGCGAGTTTTGCCGAGCACTTCAAGGACAATCCGCTGGTCATGGATCAGTGGTTCAGTGTCCAGGCGGGCAGCACGTTGCCGGGTGGTCTGGAGCGTGTTCGTCAATTGATGGAGCATCCGGCGTTCAACATCAAGAACCCGAACAAGGTGCGGGCACTGGTCGGCGCGTTTGCCGGGCAGAACCTGATCAACTTCCATGCGGCCGATGGTTCCGGGTATCGCTTCCTGGCGGACCTGGTGATCGAGTTGAACGGGTTTAATCCTCAGATCGCTTCTCGCCAACTGGCACCGCTGACTCGCTGGCGCAAGTATGACGACGCGCGTCAGGCGTTGATGAAAGGTGAACTGGAGCGGATTCGTGCTTCGGGTCAGTTGTCCAGTGATGTGTTTGAAGTGGTCAGCAAGAGCCTGGCCTGAGTTTGGCTTTACTCCCTCAGGGTTCACTTGGGCCCTGTGGGAGCTGGCTTGGCTGTAATGGCGGCCTTCGGGCCGACCATGCTGTTGTTGATTGAGTACATATCCGTTTCTGCGGTAACGGCGGCTTAGGGTTTCGCCCTTACGGCGACTCACTTTTTTTACAAGCGCCTAAAAAAAGTAAGCAAAAAAACGCTCGCCCCAAGCGTCCGGCCCCTCGCCTGGGCTCGGCGTACCTTCGCTCCGGTATCCATCCGGGGACACTGCCCTCCGGTTGGCTTCGCTGCACCTACATGCAGCGTGTTCGACTGCGTCGAACGGCGCTACGCGCCACTCCCCGGATGAACACCTCCACTCAGCCTCCCGAGGGGGCGGGTGGATCAAGATCAAAAGCTGAAGGCGAGCTAACGCTCGGCCTGATGAGTGGTGAAGAGCAAAAGCCGTACGTTGCTCTGCTTTATGTGGGAGCGGGCTTGCTCGCGAAGGCGGCCTGACAGCTGACCAATTTCTTGCAGGTGTACATCAATCCACTGTGGGAGTGAGCCTGCTCGCGATATAGGTAGTCCGTTCCTTTCTCTTCCATACTGACTTCGCTGGAAGTTCGCTGTCGGCGAGGAAGGAACATGCACCTGCGGGCTACGAATATGCTCGCGAAGCACTCGATGATTACGCCATCACCTTCGAGCCCACAGGTGCGCTTGCGCCCTCTAACGAATTCTCAGGGAAAGCCCGACACGGCTCTCTATATCGCCTTCGCTGGACGCAAGCATGCATGTCCCTGCATGTACTTTAGCGCCTGTGGAGGTGTTCCATGCAAACGCTCCTGTCTCAGAGGTTCACTGCTTATATCGGAATTGATTGGGCAGATGCCAAGCACGACATCTGTTTGCAGATAACTGGAGAGGCTCAGCGGAGTTTCGAGGTCATCGACCACAAGCCCGAGTCGATTGATCGCTGGGCCAAGTCGCTGCATCAACGTTACGGTGGCCCGATCGCGGTCGCCGTGGAGCTGAACAAAGGGCCACTGATAGCGGCTCTGCAAAAATATGAGTTTTTTTGTATCTTTCCGATCAATCCGAGCACCTTGGCCCGGCACCGTAAAACCTTCGTCCCCAGTGGCGCCAAGGATGATCCAACGGATGCTCAATGGGCGCTTGAGCTGTTGCTGAATCACCCAGAACGGTTTCCTCAACTGGTCCAGCAAAGCTCCGCCATGCGTTCGCTCGCCAGTCTGACCGAACATCGCCGTGGGCTGGTCGATGACCGGGTCAAGATCAGCAACCGTCTGGTCTGCATGCTCAAACAGTATTATCCGTTGGCTCTTGAGCTGTTTCATGACCATGACACGCTGGTTTTCTGTGAGTTTTTGGCGCGCTGGTCGACATTTGAAGTGCTTAAGCGCGCTCGGCCGGCCAGCGTTTTGAAGTTCCTTCACGCGCATAATGTTCGCCATGCTGAACTCAATCAGCAGCGTTTGGCGTTGATCACCAAAGCCATGCCGTTGACTGAAGATCCAGGCGTGGTCAGTCCTTCAGCGCTGTATGTGCTGGCCCTGGTCTCGCAACTGAAAGGGGTCATCACGGCGATCAAAGACTTTGATCGGGAGATCGAAAAAACCGCCAATACCCTGGCCGACTACCGCCTCTTCCAGGCCTTGCCCGGCGCGGGGCAGCAGCTTGCGCCACGGTTGATGGTGGCTTTTGGTGAGCAGCGAGATCGCTTCAAGGATGCCAGTTCGATGCAGCGATACGCCGGGATCGCACCGGTTACCGAACGTAGCGGCAAGAAAAAAGTCGTTCATTGGCGCTATCAATGCGCAACTTTTTTGCGCCAGACCTTTGTTGAGTGGGCTGCACACAGCATCAATCAATCGGTGTGGGCAGAAGCTTATTATCGCCAGCAAAGGGCCAAAGGCTGCTCTTACCAAGCCGCCCTCAGGGCCTTGGCGTTCAAGTGGATCCGGATCGTTTATCGGTGCTGGAAGACCAGCACCGTGTACGACGAAAAGGTTTATTTACAGGCCTTGCTCCGGCACGGCTCGCCGTTGACCAGCGAGCTGAACACAGCAAAATCGCGTTGACGGAAAGGCTCAGGGCGTGATGGCGGTGTGTCAGGCAAAGCAATGTTGATCGGACTACCTATATCGCGAGCAGGCTCGCTCCACAGGTGTGAGGATGTTGCGGCTGCGGCTGCGGCCGTGGCTTTTGACGTTGATCTTGATCTTGATCTTGATCTTGATCTCTCGCCCCTTCGGCAGGCCGAGCGTAGGTGTTCATCAGGGGGTTAGGCGCGAAGCGCCGTGCGGCGAAGCCGCACACATCGAGAGGAGGTCGTCGCGAAGCAGACCGTAGGCGATGCCCCCTGATGGACACCGTAGCGAGGGAACGCGGAGCCTCAGCGAGGCGCCGTACGCCGGGGCGAAGCCTTTTGCTTACTTTTCGGCGTTTGGAAAAGTGAGTCGCTGTAAGAGCGAAACCATAAGTAGCCGTGACCGCAGAAACGGATATGTACTCCGAACCCCGAACCCCGAACCCCGAACCCCGAACCCCGAACCCCGAGCCCCAAACAAACCCAGAAACCCCAATCACCCCACCTGATACCCAATCATTCACCCAAACCGCATTCCGCCCCAGTTAACAAAACATAACGTGGCGTCGATTGTCAGACCTTTCCAAACCCCGATAGGATAAGCCAGCTTCCGAAGGGGCTCTAGATTGCGCATTTCAGGACTATGCTCCAGAACAGGCAATCCTGATGAGCACCCCTTACGGCGCCCTGAAAGGTTGAACGACCTAACAATAAGAATGGGGGAAGGTCTATGAGTGAGCCTGTCATGGGTGTGGGTATTTGCCGCCCGCCGGCATTACGCAAGTTCGCGTTGCTGGCTACAGCGCTCTCGCTGTTGGGTTGTGCGGTGCTGTCGGCACCTGCGTTGGCCGCTGCGGCGCCAGCGTCCGACATTGTTTATGCCGTTGAATCTGCCAAAGCCAGCAAGAGCCTGATGCTCGACGTGGTGCACGCCGGCAAGCGCCTGGTGGCCGTTGGTGATCGCGGGCACATTCTGTATTCCGATGACCAGGGTGCCACCTGGACCCAGGCCAAGGTGCCTACCCGGCAATTGTTGACCTCGGTGTTTTTCGCCGATTACAAACACGGCTGGGCCGTCGGCCATGACGCACAGATCCTCGCCAGCGAGGACGGTGGCGCTACCTGGACCAAGCAATTCGAAGATTTGAAACGCGAATCACCGCTGCTCGACGTCTGGTTCCAGGACGTCAACAGCGGCTTTGCCGTGGGTGCGTACGGTGCGTTGCTGGCCACCACCGACGGTGGCAAGCACTGGGAAGATGCCAGTGATCGCCTAGACAACGAAGACCAGTACCACCTCAACGGCATTGCGGCGGTCAAGGATGCCGGGCTGTTCATCGTCGGCGAGCAGGGCAGCATGTTCCGCTCTGCCGACTGGGGCCAGACCTGGGAAAAGCTTGAAGGCCCATACGAAGGTTCGCTGTTCGGCGTGATCGGCACCGCTCAGGCCAACACGCTGCTGGCCTACGGGTTGCGCGGCAATCTGTTCCGCTCCACCGATTTCGGTACAACCTGGGAGCCGGTCGAGCTCAAGGCTGCCCGCGGTGCGCTGGAGTTCGGTCTGTCTGGCGCAACCTTGCTTGATGACGGCTCCATCGTGATCGTCGGCAACGGCGGCTCGGTGATCCGCAGCAACGACAACGGCGAAACCTTCAGCGTGTTCAACCGTTCGGATCGCATTTCCGTTTCGGCGGTGACTGCAGCAGGCGACGGTAATCTGATTCTGGCGGGACAGGGCGGCGTTCGCGTCACCTCGCCAACCGGCGCCGGCGCAGAGAATGGAAAAAACGGGTCGTCCAAATGAGCCGGGCAAATAATAAGAAGGCGGGTCTATGACATCCTTGAGCAGTCATCACCAAGACAAGGCGACGTTTCTTGAGCGCCTGATTTTCAACAACCGCCCGGCGGTGATCGTCATCTGCCTGCTGGTCAGCATCTTCCTGTTCTGGCAGGCGACGCTGATCCGGCCGTCCACCAGTTTCGAAAAAATGATCCCCCTGGAGCATCCATTCATCCAGAAGATGATGGAGCACCGTAACGATCTGGCGAACCTGGGCAATACGGTGCGCATTTCGGTGGAAGCCACCGATGGCGACATCTTCTCCAAGGAATACATGGAGACCCTGCGTCAGATCAACGACGAGGTGTTCTACATTTCCGGTGTCGATCGTTCCGGCCTCAAGTCGTTGTGGAGCCCGAGCGTACGCTGGACCGAGGTGACAGAGGAGGGTTTCGCCGGTGGCGAAGTGATCCCTCAGAGCTATAACGGCTCCCAACAAAGCCTCGACCTGCTGCGCAACAACGTGCTCAAGTCCGGTCAGGTCGGGCGTCTGGTGGCCAACGACTTCAAGTCGAGCATCGTCGATATCCCGCTGCTGGAGTCCTACCCGGATCCGCAGGACCAGGGCAAGTTGCTGGCGCTGGACTACCGCAAGTTCTCCCACGAACTTGAAGAAAAGATCCGCGACAAGTTTGAAGCGCAGAACCCTAACGTGCAGATCCACATCGTCGGTTTCGCCAAGAAAGTCGGCGACCTGATCGATGGCCTGGTCATGGTGGTGATGTTCTTCGGCGTCGCCTTCATCATCACTCTGATCCTGCTGTACTGGTTCACCAACTGCATGCGCAGTACCGTGGCGGTGTTGAGTACCACGCTGGTGGCGGTGGTCTGGCAGCTGGGGTTGATGCACTTCTTTGGCTTCGGACTCGATCCGTATTCGATGCTGGTGCCGTTCCTGATCTTCGCCATCGGTATTTCCCACGGCGTGCAGAAGATCAACGGGATCGCCCTGCAGTCCAGCGAAGCCGACAACGCCTTGACCGCCGCACGACGCACGTTCCGTCAATTGTTCCTGCCGGGGATGATCGCGATCCTGGCGGACGCGGTGGGCTTCATCACGCTGTTGATCATCGACATTGGTGTGATTCGTGAACTGGCCATTGGCGCATCCATTGGTGTGGCAGTAATCGTGTTCACCAACCTGATCCTGCTGCCGGTGGCGATCTCCTACGTCGGTATCAGCAAGCGTGCCGTCGAACGCAGCAAGAAAGACGCACACCGTGAACACCCGTTCTGGCGCCTGCTGTCGAGCTTTGCCAGCCCGAAAGTCGCACCGGTGTCGATCATCCTGGCCTTGCTGGCCTTCGGTGGCGGCCTCTGGTACAGCCAGAACCTGAAGATCGGTGACCTCGACCAGGGTGCTCCCGAGTTGCGTCCAGACTCTCGTTACAACAAGGACAACAACTTCATCATCAGCAACTATTCCACCAGTTCCGACGTGTTGGTGGTGATGGTCAAGACCAAGTCCGAAGGCTGCTCGCGCTACGAAGCCATGGCGCCGATCGACGAGCTGATGTGGAAGATGCAAAACACCGAGGGCGTGCAGTCGGCGATCTCCCTGGTGACCGTGTCCAAGCAGATGATCAAGGGCATGAACGAGGGCAACCTGAAATGGGAAACCCTGTCGCGCAACCCTGACGTACTGAACAACTCCATCGCCCGTGCCGATGGCTTGTACAACAACAGTTGCTCCCTGGCGCCGGTGCTGGTGTTCCTCAACGACCACAAGGCCGCCACCCTGGATCGCGCGGTGCATGCGGTTCAGGACTTCGCCAAGGAAAACAACAAGGACGGCCTGGAGTTCATCCTCGCAGCAGGTAACGCGGGTATCGAGGCGGCCACCAACGAGGTGATCAAGGAATCCGAACTGACCATCCTGATCCTCGTCTACATCTGCGTCGCGACCATGTGCATGATCACCTTCCGTTCCTGGGCGGCGACCTTGTGCATCGTGCTGCCGCTGGTGCTGACGTCGGTACTCGGCAACGCCCTGATGGCCTTCATGGGCATCGGCGTGAAAGTCGCGACCCTGCCGGTGGTGGCGTTGGGTGTGGGGATTGGCGTGGACTACGGCATCTACATCTATAGCCGTCTGGAAAGCTTCCTGCGTGCGGGCCTGCCGCTGCAAGAGGCGTACTACCAGACGCTGAAGTCCACCGGTAAAGCCGTGCTGTTCACCGGCCTGTGCCTGGCGATCGGCGTGTGCACCTGGATCTTCTCGGCCATCAAGTTCCAGGCCGACATGGGCCTGATGCTGACCTTCATGCTGCTCTGGAACATGTTCGGTGCGCTGTGGCTGTTGCCAGCGCTGGCACGGTTCCTGATCAAACCGGAGAAACTGGCGGGGCAGAAGGGCAACTCGTTGTTCGCTCACTGATCCCTGGCTGAAACAAAAAAGCCGCAACCTGAGTTGCGGCTTTTTTACATCCAAAATTTCACATTAACCCCTGTGGGAGCGGGCTTGCCCGCGATTACGTACTGTCAGTCGATACATATGTTGAATGTGCCGCCGCCATCGCGGGCAAGCCCGCTCCCACAGGGTTTCAGTGGTGGTTAAGAGGGATCAGTGCCGAGCACGACGTTCAACGCACTGCGCGCATCGTCCAGCTGTACGAGGGTGGCATGCCGTGCACCCAGCGCATCACGATTCTCGATCGCCGTCAGAATCGCCTTGTGCCGAGGCAACGCCAGTTCATGCAGATTCGGCCGCTGGTTGGAATGCTTCAGCGCTTCGGCAATCGCCACCGACAGCATGTTGCACAGGTTCGCCAGCAGGTCGTTGTGGGTCGCATCGGCGATCCGGCTGTGAAAGTCCAGGTCCGGCTGCAACAAGGCTTCAGGCGTCGGTGCGGCTTCCATGCGCTGGTAGGCTTCACCGATGGAGGCGATGTCCGCGTCGGTCGCGAATTGCGCGGCGAGGGCGGCGGCAGCGGGTTCGATGATGCTGCGCACGCTGGTCAGCAAATCGAAGAATTGATTCTGCGGGCTGCTTTGCATCAGCCAGTGCAGCACATCCGGATCAAGCATGTGCCATTCCTTGCGCTGCTTGACCACGGTGCCGACACGCGGACGGGAATACACCAGGCCTTTGGCAACCAGCACGCGGGTGGCTTCGCGCAGCACCGGGCGGCTGACCGCGTACTCCTCGCACAGCAGGGCTTCGGCGGGCAGTTTGTCACACGGTTTGAAGCGTCCGGAAACGATCTGCATGCCCAATTCCTGGACGATGCGCGAGTGCATGCTTTTGCGGTCGGAGGGTTTGCGGTAATCCATGGGGCGCGGCGCGATCCTGTGCGATGGAGATGTTGCGCATGATAGCAGGCGCGCGATGATCGTTCCCATGCTCTGCGTTGATGATCGTTCCCACGCTCTGCGTGGGAATGCATCAAGGGACGCTCTGCGTCCCACGCGGGAAGTGACGCAGAGCGTCACGGGCTGCATTCCCACGCGGAGCGTGGGAACGATCGATAGGTAGGGGTATTAGTGAGAGTGGCGGGGCACTTCTGAGCCGCGGCAACCGACCAGGAAGTCGAAATCGCAACCCTGATCCGCTTGCAGCACATGGTCGATGTACAACTGACGATAACCGCCCACGATCAATTGCTGCGGCGGTTGCAGGTCCGCCATGCGCGCCGCGAGTTCCGCATCCGGAATGTCCAGATGCAAACGCCCATTGGCGCAATCAAGCTCGATCCAGTCGCCTTCCTTCACTGTCGCCAAAGGCCCGCCGGCCGCCGCTTCCGGGGCAACGTGCAAAACCACCGTGCCATACGCCGTGCCGCTCATGCGTGCATCGGAAATGCGCACCATGTCCGTCACGCCCTGAGCCAGCAGCTTGGCTGGCAGGCCCATGTTGCCGACTTCGGCCATGCCTGGATAACCCTTCGGCCCGCAGTTCTTCATCACCAGAATCGAGTTGGCATCGACGTCCAGTTCCGGATCGTTGATCCGTGCCTTGTACATGTCGAAGTTTTCGAACACTACGGCACGCCCACGGTGCTGCATCAATTCGGCGCTGGCTGCGGATGGCTTGAGCACCGCACCCAGCGGCGCGAGGTTGCCGCGCAACACGCAAATGCCTCCGTCGGCGCGGATCGGGTTGTCGAGGGGGCGGATCACTTCGTCCTGGCCGTAGATCGGCGCGTCCTTGGTGTTTTCGCCGAGGGTCTTGCCGTTGACGGTCATGGCGTTCGGATGGGGAATCAGATTGGCTTCACCGAGGCGGCGCAATACCGCTGGCAGGCCGCCGGCGTAGTAGAACTCTTCCATCAGGAAACGCCCGGACGGTTGCAGGTCGACGATGGTCGGCATGCCGCGACCCATGCGCGTCCAGTCATCCAGGTCCAATTCGACGCCGATGCGACCGGCGATGGCTTTCAAGTGGATCACGGCGTTGGTCGAACCACCGATGGCGGCGTTTACACGGATGGCGTTTTCGAAGGCTTCCTTGGTCAGGATCTTCGACAGCTTCAAGTCCTCGCGAACCATTTCCACTGCGCGCATGCCGGACATGTGCGCCAACACATAACGGCGTGCATCCACCGCAGGAATCGCCGCGTTGTGGGGCAGGGACGTGCCCAGTGCTTCAGCCATGCAGGCCATGGTCGAAGCGGTGCCCATGGTGTTGCAAGTACCGGCCGAACGGGACATGCCGCCCTCGGCCGCGAGGAAATCGTCGATGGTGATGGTGCCGGCTTTGACTTGTTCGCTGAGCTGCCAGACCACGGTGCCGGAGCCAATGTCCTGGCCTTTGTGCTTGCCGTTGAGCATCGGCCCACCGGTGACGACGATGGCCGGCACGTCGCAACTGGCGGCGCCCATCAACAGTGCCGGGGTGGTTTTGTCGCAACCGGTCAGCAGGACGACGCCATCAATCGGGTTGCCGCGAATCGCTTCTTCCACGTCCATGCTCGCCAGGTTGCGGGTGAGCATGGCGGTGGGGCGCAGGTTTGATTCGCCGTTGGAGAACACCGGGAATTCCACAGGAAAACCACCGGCCTCGATCACCCCGCGTTTGACGTGCTCCGCGATCTGGCGGAAATGCGCGTTGCACGGGGTCAGTTCCGACCAGGTATTGCAGATGCCGATGATCGGCTTGCCGTGGAACTGGTGGTCGGCGATGCCCTGATTCTTCATCCAGCTGCGGTACATGAAGCCGTTCTTGTCGGCGGTGCCAAACCATTGGGCGGAGCGCAGGTTGGGTTTCTTATCAGACATGATCGATTCTCTTATTGTATGACTATATTGTTCGAGCTACGGCGTAACATAAGCGCAATTTCGCCGGTTTGGAAGTGTTGTTGGGTAATTAGTATTACTATATAGTCGCTTTCAACGGAGGGATTGCCCTGGCAGTTTTCAGCGAGAGGCGTCCCCCGAGGTTCTATAACAACAACAATCGGAGACCGATCTCATGAGCCAGGAACTGCGGCTTATTCGTCGCATCACGCTGAAACTGATTCCCTTCCTGATCCTGCTGTACCTGATCGCCTATGTGGATCGCTCCGCCGTAGGATTCGCCAAGCTGCACATGGGCGCCGACATTGGCCTGGGCGACGCGGCCTATGGCCTCGGTGCAGGGTTGTTCTTTATTGGTTACTTCCTGCTGGAAATCCCCAGCAACCTGATGCTCGACCGCTTCGGCGCCCGGCGCTGGTTCGCGCGGATCATGGTCACCTGGGGCGCCATCACCATCGGCATGGCCTTCGTCCAGGGGGCGCACAGCTTCTATGTCATGCGTTTTCTGCTCGGCGCGGCCGAAGCCGGGTTCTTCCCGGGCGTTCTCTACTACATCACCCAATGGTTCCCGATTCGCCATCGCGGCAAGATCCTCGGGCTGTTCATCCTTTCCCAACCCATCGCGATGATGATCACCGGCCCGGTGTCCGGCGGCTTGCTCGGGATGGATGGGATTCTCGGTCTGCATGGCTGGCAGTGGCTGTTCATCGTCATCGGCACCCCGGCGATCCTGCTGACCTGGCCGGTACTGCGTTACCTACCGGACGGCCCGCAACAAGTGAAATGGATGGACCAGGCCGAGAAAGACTGGCTAACCGGCGAGCTGAAAAAAGACCTTGAGGCCTACGGCCAGACCCGGCACGGCAATCCGCTGCACGCTCTGAAAGACAAGCGCGTGTTGTTGCTGGCGCTGTTTTATCTGCCGGTGACCTTGAGCATTTATGGCCTGGGCCTGTGGCTGCCCACGTTGATCAAACAGTTTGGCGGCACTGATCTGGTGACTGGTTTTGTGTCATCAGTGCCGTACATCTTCGGGATCATTGGTTTGCTGATCATTCCGCGCAGTTCCGACCGCTTGAATGATCGTTACGGCCACTTGGCGGTGCTTTATGTGTTGGGCGCCATCGGCCTGTTCCTTAGCGCCTGGCTGACCGTGCCGGTGCTGCAACTCGCGGCGTTGTGCCTGGTGGCATTTGCGCTGTTTTCCTGCACCGCAGTGTTCTGGACCTTGCCGGGTCGTTTCTTCGCCGGCGCCAGTGCAGCGGCGGGGATCGCGTTGATCAACTCGGTGGGCAACCTCGGTGGTTACATCGGTCCGTTCGTGATCGGTGCGCTGAAGGAATACACCGGCAACCTGGCCTCGGGCCTGTACTTCCTGTCGGGTGTGATGGTGTTCGGGCTGGTGTTGACCGGCGTGGTGTATCGGTTGCTGGAGCGCAAACATGTGCTGGCGGCGGACCAGTTTGCGGCGAGTGCCCGAGGCGCGAGCCGTACCTGATACAAAACAGACAATCACCATCGATCCTGTGGGAGCGGGCTTGCCCGCGATGACGGCGGCACATTCACAATTGATGTGTCAGGCAGATCGCTATCGCGGGCAAGCCCGCTCCCACAGGGGGCGGTGGTGTTCCGAAAACACAGGAGAAAATCCATGCGTTTAGTGCAGTTCGAACTGAGTAACGGCGAGCGTCGGGTGGGCGTGGTCGAGGAGGGGTTGATCCGCGAAGTCCAGGACGCGCGCACTGTTCGCGACCTGGCCCTGGCGGCGATCGAGGCGGGCGTCAATCTGGAGCAGCAGGTGAAAACCCTTGGCCTCGGCATTAGCCATGACTACGCAGAGTTGCTGGCGCAGTTGCGAATCCTCCCACCGCTGGATCACCCTGACCCGGCGCACATGCTGGTCAGCGGCACCGGCCTTACCCATCTCGGCAGCGCGTCGGCCCGGGACAAAATGCACCAGCAGGTCGGCGACGAAGCCGCGATGACCGACACCATGCGCATTTTCAAATGGGGCGTGGAGGGCGGTAAACCGGCGGCCGGGCAGGCCGGCGTGCAACCGGAATGGTTCTACAAGGGAGACGGCAGCATCGTCGTGCGTCCGGGCCAACCGTTCCCGCTGCCGCCCTTTGCCGAGGACGCGGGTGAAGAGCCTGAACTCAGTGGCCTCTACGTCATCGGCCACGATGGCAAGCCGTATCGCCTCGGTTTCGCAGTGGGCAACGAGTTCTCCGACCATGTGATGGAGCGCAAGAATTACCTCTACCTTGCGCATTCGAAACTGCGCAGTTGCAGCTATGGCCCGGAACTTCGCGTCGGTGAACTGCCTCAACATCTGGCCGGTACCAGCCGCATCCTGCGTGACGGCGAAGTGCTGTGGCAGAACGAGTTCCTCAGCGGCGAGGCCAACATGTGCCACAGCCTGGAAAACCTTGAGTACCACCATTTCAAGTACAGCCAGTTCCTGCGTCCGGGGGACGTACACATTCATTTCTTCGGCACCGCGACCCTGTCCTTTGCCGACGGCATTCGCACCCGACCGGGTGACGTGTTCGAGATCAGTCAGGCCGAGTTCGGCGCGCCATTGATCAACGGGATTGCACCGGTTGAAGCAGCGTTCGAGCCCGGCACCGTCGGCACCCTTTGAGGAGAAATGCATGACCCAGATTCTTGGTCACAACTACATCGCCGGCCAGCGCAGCGCTGTCGGCACCGTCAAACTGCAAAGCGTCGATGCCAGCACCGGCGAAGCCTTGCCTCACGATTTCTTCCAGGCCACGCCTGAAGAGGTCGATGCCGCCGCCAAGGCAGCCGCAGCCGCTTACCCGGCTTACCGCAGCCTGAGCGCCGAACGTCGCGCGCAGTTCCTCGATGCGGTTGCCGATGAACTTGATGCATTGGGCGATGACTTTGTCGCGGTGGTCTGCCGCGAAACGGCATTGCCTGCCGGGCGTATTCAAGGCGAGCGCGGGCGCACCAGCGGCCAGATGCGCCTGTTCGCCAAAGTGCTGCGTCGCGGTGATTTCTATGGCGCGCGGATCGATCTGGCATTGCCGGATCGCCAACCGCTGCCCCGTCCGGACCTGCGCCAATACCGCATCGGCCTCGGGCCAGTCGCCGTGTTTGGTGCGAGCAACTTTCCGTTGGCATTCTCCACGGCGGGCGGTGACACCGCGTCGGCGTTGGCCGCTGGTTGCCCGGTGGTGTTCAAGGCTCACGGCGGCCACATGGCCACTGCTGAACAGGTGGCTGACGCGCTGATTCGGGCGGCGGAAAAAACCGGCATGCCGGCCGGTGTGTTCAACATGATCTACGGCGGCGGAGTCGGCGAAGCGCTGGTCAAGCATCCTGCGATCCAAGCGGTGGGTTTTACCGGTTCGCTGAAGGGTGGCCGTGCGTTGTGTGACATGGCCGCAGCCCGTGCGCAACCCATCCCGGTGTTCGCCGAGATGTCGAGCATCAACCCGGTGATCGTGTTGCCGCAGGCCCTGGACGTTCGCGCAGACACCATTGCCCGCGACCTGACCGCTTCGGTGGTGCAGGGTTGCGGCCAGTTCTGCACCAATCCCGGTCTGGTCATCGGTATTCGCTCGGCGCACTTCACCGCGTTTGTGCAACAGGTGGCGGGGCTGATCGGCGATCAGCCAGCGCAAACGATGCTCAATGCCGGGACTTTGAGCAGCTATGGCAAAGGCTTGCAAAAACTCCTTGCTCACCCGGGTATCGAGCATCTGGCTGGCAGCCCGCAGCAAGGCAATCAGGCGCAACCGCAGTTGTTCAAGGCTGATGTCAGCTTGTTGATCAATGGCGATGAAGTGCTGCAGGAAGAAGTCTTCGGTCCGACCACGGTGTTCGTCGAAGTCGCAGATCAGGCGCAACTCAATGCCGCGTTGAACGGCCTGCACGGGCAGCTGACGGCGACGATCATTGGCGAACCGGCGGACTTCGAACAGTTCGGCGAGCTGACGGCGCTGCTGGAGCAAAAGGTCGGACGGATCCTGCTCAATGGCTATCCGACGGGTGTTGAAGTCTGTGATTCGATGGTCCACGGCGGGCCGTATCCGGCGACTTCCGATGCACGCGGCACGTCGGTCGGCACGTTGGCGATTGATCGTTTCCTGCGTCCGGTGTGCTTCCAGAATTATCCGGACAGCCTGCTGCCGGAGGCGTTGAAGAACGCTAATCCGCTGCGAATCCAGCGCCTGGTGGACGGCAAACCCTCCCGCGACGCCCTCTAACGGCCGAGCAAATCCCTGTGACTGATCGTTCCCACGCTCTGCGTGGGAATGCAGCCCGGGACGCTCCGCGTCCCTTCAAAGCCGAACGCAGAGCGTCCGAAGAGGCATTCCCACGCAGAGCGTGGGAACGATCAGCCCGCCCTCACATTGAGCTATCATTGCGTCTTTCCCATTCAAAGATTGACTGCCATGACTGCCGCAACCGACACCTTGCTCGCCACCCTCGAACACTGCGATATGGTGGAAATCGACGGGCTGCACGCCTTCGAATTCTCCCTCGATGAAGACGACAATCTGCACATCGAATGCCTCGACGGCCGCGTGTCCAAACACTGGGAGTTCACCCCGGCCGAAGTCGAGGCCGCGACCTTCGATCCGACTCTGCAAAGCTGGCTGATCACCGGTGATTCCGGCGAGCACCGCTTGGTGTGCATGACCGCGTTCCGCGGTGATGACGACGAGGAAGAAGAAGGGAATCTGGATGCATAAGCTTTGGCCGCTGTTGATCGCCGGCAGCATCGGCGCGATGGGCATTGAGGCGGCATCCGCCGACGACTATCAGTTGCTCGTCGGTTCCTACACGGCGGGGCAGAGCCAGGGCATTTATCGCCTGAATTTCGACAGCGCCACCGGGCAGATCAACCCCAAGCCGCTGCAAGTGGTCACCAGTGAAAACCCGTCCTGGCTGACGGTTTCCAAAGATCAGCACCGCCTGTTCGTGGTCAACGAAAACGGCCCGGGACAGAAAGATCCGGTAGGGCGCGTCAGCAGCTATGCGATCGACCCCTCGACCCTCGAGCTAAGGCTGATCAATCAGGTGCAGAGCCTGGGCAACGAGCCAACACATTCGAGCCTCAGCGGTAATGCCAGTCACTTGTTCGTCAGCAACTATTCGGTGGCTGAAGACCCGGGTGGCACGCTGGCGGTGTTGCCGGTTAGCACTGATGGCAAACTCAAAAACGTGGTGCAGATGAGCAGTCATCCGTCGAGCAGGGTCAATCCCGAGCGGCAGATGTCGGCGCATGTGCATTCGACGGTTTCGTCGCCGGACGGCAAGTACGTGTTCTCCAACGACCTGGGCGCAGACAAGGTCTTTGTCTACCGCTTCGATCCCAAGGCGAATCCGGAGCTGCCGCTGGTTGCCGCCACACCCGCATCCGTCCAGTTGCCAGCCGGTAGCGGGCCGCGTCATTTGCTGTTCAGCACCGATGGCAAACACGCCTGGCTGACCATGGAAATGAGCGCGCAGGTCGCGGTGTTCGATTACCAGAACGGCAAGCTTGAGCAAACGCAGATGGTGGATCTGGCGGCGGGTCAGCCTGTCTCCGACAAGGCCGCCGCTGCGCTGCATACGTCGGCCGATGGCAAGTTCCTTTACGTCAGCAACCGTGGCACTGCCAATCAGTTGCTGGTGTTTGCCATTGATCCTGAGACCGGCCACCTCAAGGAGCTGCAGCGTCGTTCGGTGGAAGGTGATCACCCGCGCGAGTTCAGCCTCGACCCGAGCGGCAAGTTCTTGCTAATTGCCAATCAGAAGAGCAACCAGATTGTCGTGGTCGAACGCGATGCCAAGAGCGGTCTGCTGGGTAAAACCGTGCAAAAGCTGCCGATGGATGCCCCGAGCGACCTCAAGTTCCTGGTGCGTCAATAGGCCGCAGGCCCCGGTTGATGGGGCCTGCATCCTTGTATTAATGAGACTGATATCTGCTAATGCTACAAAAGATTTCAAGGCGCCAACCTCGAAGGTTAAGTTTGCTTCACGGCCCCACCGGGCAAGCAAGCCAACTGAATCCGAGGAATACCGCCATGAACTTCAATCTCTTCTCCATCATCGCCGCTTCTGCCATCTCTGCCACCGTTGCTCTGCCAGCCAGCGCCAACGTTGAAATCAGCGACAAAAAATCCCACGCCCAGAGCTACACCCAGAAATACTTGCAACAGAGCGCCAACTTCTACGCGGCGCTGGATCACAAGACCCAAGCCTGAAATTCCAACCCTGCATCTTTTATGCAGGAGCGAAGTCACTTGCGCCGATCGAGCTGAAACGCATCGAGAAACCTGAGTGATGTCGCTCCTGCATAACGCGTTTACGACAGCATCACATAGCCACTAATCAAGCGCTTGATATCACATAGCCATGCGTTTAGATTTGGCGCTGAGTTTTTGACTCCTTATCTAATAACAAGGATCGACAGCATGGCGATGCGTCTGGCAGTGGTTCTTCTTTTTCTCTATTCCACCCCCATTCTTTCGGCTGCCCAGCCCGTTCCAGACGAGCCGGATGCGGCCCGCGAGCGCTTGATGAGTTTTATTGAAGACTGAAATAGACTGGCTTAATGATTAACGAAGCTGATGGTTACTATGGATAACCCCGAGTGGTTATCACAGCTTTTTTGATCGATTCTGTGGGCTCTGAAACATGCCCACGGAGAACACCATGGCCAGCTCAATCCTCACTTCTGCCAAATACGGCGCCTACCTGGCCATAGGTCTTTACGTGGCCCTGGTGTTGGTCGTCAGCCTTTCGGCTCAATTGCAACACACCGTTGAAGCACCGATTCAGGTCGCTTATCCCGCCATCCAGTTCGAACACCGTGCTCAAAACGTGGTGGTTGAACACGCAGACTTGGCGGGAGTGGCAGGGGCATGAAAGGGGGCAAACTCTGGGTCATCGCCTTCCTGGCGTTCATGACCAATGGCTCTTCCCTGTTAGGGATAGGGCAGGGCTCGGCAGGTTCCGTCGCACGGTCCATCGAAGCCAATCACAACCTTGCGCGAGACATTGAAACGGCGAAGGCCTTGGGACTGCTGGCAGGCAATCCGCCGATCAAACGCCAGGACGATTTTTTCGGGCCGTTCCAGGTTGATTGCTCGGTACTGGAAATGTGTGAAGTGTTCGCGTAGGCAAAGCAACCTTTTGTGGCGAGGGAGCTTGCTCCCGCTGGGCTGCGAAGCAGCCCCAAAGCCTGTAACTACAGAGAGATCGCGTCAGCCGGTTTACGACTGCTGCGCAGCCGAGCGGGAGCAAGCTCCCTCGCCACAGGGTTGTGTACTTACTTCTGCATCACGCCTACAAACAACTCAGACTCCAAAAACCGCTGCAACCAAACCTGCAACCGCACATAAGGCGTCTGCCCGAACCACTCGCGATCAACATGGGCGAATTGCCGTATGAACGGCATCAACGCCACATCCGCCAGGCTTGGATGCTCGGCCAGCAAGTAGTCGCGCCCCTCCAGCAACTCATCCAGCTTGCGCAAGAACACCTCACCCGCAGCGCGATAGGTTTCCATCGGCTGCTCGGAGTAACGCTCGGCGTACTTGTAGCGATTCAGCTGCACCTTGAACGCCTGATCATTCTCTTCAATCAGCACGGCGATTTGCGCCTGTGCGGCGGGATCATCCGTGAGCAACCAATCCTGCGGATCGTTCTGCGCCAAGGCCCAGTGCATGATCGCCAGGCTTTCATCGATGACCTGACCGTCGACACTCAACACCGGGACCGTGCCCTTGGCCGATAGCGCGAGCATCTCGGCGGGCTTGGCCTTCAGGCTGACCTCGACAATCTGCACCGCAACGCCCGAATACCGCAGGGCCATGCGCGCTCGCATGGCGTAAGGGCAGCGGCGGAACGAGTACAGCGTATTCATTTCACCTCCAGGGTGCTCAGGCCATTGCCCTGGCGGTGGACCTGAATCTGCACCGGAATCCGCTCATGCATTTCCTGCACGTGGGAAATCACCGCGACCTTGCGGCCCTGCGCTTGCAGGCCATCGAGCGCGTCCATGGCCAGTTGCAGGGATTCCGGATCGAGGCTACCGAAGCCTTCGTCGATGAACAGCGATTCGATTTTTAGTGTGCTGGAGGCCATGGAAGCCAGGCCGAGCGCCAGGGCCAGCGACACCAGGAACGTCTCGCCGCCCGACAACGAATGCACTGAGCGCAGCTCGTCGCCCATCTCGGTGTCCATCACCAACAAGCCGAGCATGCTGCCACCGCGTTTCAGGCGATAGCGCCGCACCAGTTGCCGCAACTGAACGTTGGCGTGATGCACCAGCAAATCGAGGTTGTAGGCCTGGGCGATCTTGCGGAAGGTGTCACCGGTGGCGGAGCCGATCAGCGCATTCAAACGGGCCCAGCGCTGGTACTCGCTGTAGGCGTCGGCGATCTGCTGCGCCAGGGCCTGATTGGCGTTCTGCCGACGCTGATCCTCGGCCTGTTCGGCACGCAGTTCGGCGCAACGGTGTTCGCTGGCGGCGAACAGGTTTTGCAGATCTGTCAGGGCCGTGGCGAGTTGCTCGGCGTCGAGGTTGCCGTTGTGTTGCGCCTGATGATTGAGCAGGCGCTGATCGCGTTCCTGCAAGCGCACGTTGGCCTGTTCGATGGCTTTTTCGCTGTGCTGCAATTGCTGCCGCAGTTCGCTGACTTGCTGATCGTCGATGCTCAGCAGTGCTTCCAGGCCCTCATCATCCAGCTCTGGATGCAAGGCGCGCCAGTCGGCGATCTTCGCGCTCAGCTCACGGTCCTCGGTTTCCAGGGCCATCAAACGCTCTTGTTTGGCTTTGAGTTCGGCGGCCAGTTCGACTAACCGGGTGCGCACGGTTTGCAGCTCCTGATTGGCCGTTGCCTGGGCATTGCGCGCCTGTTCGACGGCTTGATCCAGTTGCTGCTGCCATTGTTCAGCGCTGCTGTGTTCGCCGAGCAGTTGCGTCAGTTGTTGCTGGCAAGCCTGTTGTTGCTCGGCGAGAACGGTGAACTGTTGCTGGGCGGCTTCCAGTGCCTGGACGCGGGCCAGTTGGCGGTCCTGTTCTTTTTCCAGCGTCTGCTGACGCTGTTGCTGTTCGCCGAGTTCATCACGTTGCTGGTCGAGTTGCTCCAGACGCTGGGCGATCTGCCGGTCGAGCTGCATGAAGGTCGCGGCAGGTTCGTTGCGCAAGGCCTCGAGCGTTTCGGCCGGGAGCAGGGTGCTGAAGGCGCTCAACTCTTCGTCCAGACGCTGGCGATCACTGCTCAGCTCACGTTGCTGATTGCTCAGGTGTTGAGTCGCTTGCTGACTCGCCGCTTCGGCACTGCGCAGTTGCTGCTGAAGGCGAGCCGCGTCGTGTTGCAGCGTGAGCAGGGCGGTTTGCCGTTGTTCATCCTGGGCGATGCTCTGGCTCAACTGGCTATTTTGCTGCACCAGCCAGTTGTCGCGTTTGCTCGCGTCCTGAGCCAGCAATTGCGTGGACAGCGGATGCGCTTCGAGGCTCGGCGTCAGGCCTTGTTGCTGGGTGGTGAGTTGGTCTTGTTGCTGCAACAACTCTTTTTGCTGAGCGATCAAGCCGCCGACTTCGCCACGCAAATCCGTGAGTTTTTCTTTCAGTAGATCAACCGCTTTCTGCGCGTTGGCCTGCTCGCTCTCATCGTGGCGACCGAGGCTTTGCAGCAACGCTTCGGGTTGATGATAAGGATGGTCGGGGCTGCCGCAGACCGGGCACGGTTGATCGTCCTGCAACTGTGCGCGCAGCTCTTCGACGCTGGCGCTGCGGGCCAGACGCTGACGCTCCAGTAATTCGCGAGTGACGGTCAGGGTCTGTTCGGCGACGACCAGATCGTTCTTGGTTTTCACGCCGTCCTGGGTCAGGCGATCACGTTCCTGCTGAGCGCTGAGCTGGCGTTGCGAAAGCTCGGCGCCGCGTTTGTCGATCTCCTGCTGGCTGGCCCACAGCCGCGTCAGTTCTTCAAACGCTCGCAGCTGTTTGCGGTTGTCCTGCAACAGGTTGCCGAGCAGCTGGATCTGTTCGGCCACGGCCTCGGGCTCGGCACCGGCCTCTTTGTAGAGCACTTCCAGATTCTGCTTTTGCGCAGTCAGTTCTTCGCCCGTGCGGGCGGCGCTTTGCTCCAGGGCGGCCAGTTCCGCTTGGCCTTTGTTCAAGCGATTACCGATCAGCATCAGCTGTTGCAGGCGATCACGGTAAGCGTTCCACGCTTCGCTCAACGGCGCCAAGTGCGTGCTTTGCTCAAGCTCCCCGGCAATCCGCTCCAGACGTGCAGCCACCTGCTTTTGTTGCTCGAGCAGGCCTTGAATCGTGTTCTGCCCTTGCGTACTGGCCAGTTCCGCTTGTTGCTTGAGGTCTGCACTTGCACTGGCGTCTTTGACCAGCCGGGCGAGGGTGCTTTGCGCTTCAAAGGCCTGTCGCAGCAGCGGCGCCTTCGTGGTGTGTTGGCTTTGGGCTTCAACCAGCGCAGTGTGCGCAGCACTCAAACTCTGTTCGAGTTGCGCCTGACGCTCGTTCAGTTCGGCATGCTGCTGGGTGTGCTGCTGAATCTGCGCCGCCAGCGGAGTGAGCTGGGCGATGAGTTCGGTCTTGCGGGCGAACTGGTGCCGTTGCGGGGCCAGTTGTTCCAGGCGCGTCAGCTTCAACCGTTCGCCAGCCAGGCTTTCCCAGTGCTGCCGGTCGCTGGTCAATTGTTCGGTGGCGCTCTGTTGTTCGTCCTGTAATTGACGCAGGTCCTTAAGCCAGGTGTGCTGCAACTCAAGCTGTTTGAGCTGCGCTTGCTGGGCCTTGAGTAGCTGCTGCGCCTCGTTGAAGCGCTGGTCAAGCTCGGCCCGGGCTTCGGGTGACAGCGGCGTCACGCCCGTGGCCTGATCCTGCAACAGCTTGTGCGCTTCGCGGGCATCCTTGGCTTTGTCGAAAGCGCGGCGACCGAGACGGGTGTAAAGCGCCGTGTCGGTGAGTTTCTCCAGCAGTTCGCTGCGTTCGTTGTCGTTAGCCTTGAGGAAGGCACTGAACTCGCTCTGGGCCAGCAGCACGGCGCGGGTGAACTGTTCGAAGTTCAGGCCCAGAACGGCTTCGAGCTGGGTTTTGAACTCGACTTTCTGACTGGCCAGCAGCTGATCCTGATCGATGTCGCGCAGACTCTGACGGCTGGCTTGCAGCTTGCCGCCAGCCTTTTCGCGAGCACGATTGGCTTCCCAGCGCGCACGGTAACGACGGCCGTCGATGCCGACGAAATCCACTTCGGCATAGCCTTCGCCGGTGCCACGACGCAGCAAGGTGCGCGGGTCGCCGGTGCTGATTTCTCCGTCGGCATCCGGCGCCTTGGCCGACACCTGGGCGTTGCTCAATCGCGGCACGGCGCCAAACAGGGCGAGGCACAAGGCGTCGAGCAAGGTGCTTTTACCGGCGCCGGTCGGCCCGGTGATCGCGAACAGACCGGCGCTCGCCAGCGGTTCAGCGGTGAAATCGATTTCGAATGGCCCAGCCAGCGAGGCGAGGTTTTTCAGGCGGATCGCGAGGATCTTCATGGTTGTTCGCTCTCCATCTGCACATCCTGCAACAGCTCGGCAAAGTCCTTCAGCGTTTGCTCATCGACCTCACTGCCGTAGCTGTCCTGCCAGGCGCGACTGAACAATTCCTGAGGCGTGAGCTGGTCCAGCTCGATCAACGTGGTGCCGTCATCGAGGCCCTCGCGACTGCCGTTGCCGGCGTACTCGGCAGCGATGCGCACCAGGCGCACGGCTTTGCCTTGCAGGGCGGTTTCTACTTGATGACGTAGATCGGGTTGCGGCTCGTCGAGACGCACACGCACTTCCAGCCATGGCTGGCGCTGGATGTCGGCCAGCAAGTCGATGTTCGGCAGCTCGGCCAGTTGCAAGAGGATTTCGGCCAGGGGCGCCGGGCCGATGCGTTGCAGGTTGACCGCGCGGGGGACCAGTTTCGGTTCGACGCTGACCAGGGTTTCGCCGTCGAGCGTGACGTCGAGAATCTGATGCTGATAACCGATTTCGGAGAACGACAACGGAATCGGCGAGCCGCTGTAGCGGATGCGTTCTTCACCGTTGACCTTCTGCGGCTTGTGCAAATGCCCCAGCGCGACGTAGCTGATGCTCGGCCCGAACAGGCTGGCAGGCAGGGCTTCAGCGTTGCCGATGATCAGGCTGCGCTCGGAGTCTTCCGAAACGGAACCGCCGGCCATGTGCGCATGGCTGATGGCAATCAGCGCCTGACCCGGCTTGCGTTTGGCGTTGGCTGCTTCGATCAGCCATTCGTGAACCTGACCGATACCGCGCAGGTAGTTGTCGCCCAACTGCGCGCCGGTCACTTCGGCGGGCCGCAAAAACGGCAGCGCCAGGCACCAGCCAGCAATTTCACCGCTGGCATCCGGCAATGGCAGCAACAGCCGTTCGGCGTCCAGCTGGCCGTCATCCAGCCACAGCACACGCCCGAGCGCGTGGGTGCGCAAACGGCGCATCAATGGCGCAGGCAGTTCGATCCGCGAGCCGGAGTCGTGGTTGCCGGCGATGATCACGATGGTCAGCAACGGTTGCTGCTCGTGGGCGCTGACGATGAATTCGTAGAGGCGTTCCTGGGCTTTGACCGGTGGGTTGACCGTGTCGAAGATGTCGCCGGCGATCAACAGCACATCGGGCTGGTCCAGCTTCAGCTGGCGCAGCAGCCATTCAAGAAAGCAGGCGTGCTCGAAATCGCGTTCCTGGCCGTGCAGGTTCTGCCCAAGGTGCCAGTCGGAGGTGTGAAACAGACGCAAGGCGAACTCCGTAGGAAATAAGGTAATGGCCGCGAGGAAAATGATGGCGGCGAAAGGGGAGAGAGTTTACTGGCAAACACGCTGGATCGCCCGATGGATCTGATCAAACTGCCGACCTGTGGCGAGGGAGCTTGCTCCCGCTCGGCTGCGCAGCAGTCGTAAATCGGGCGACTCGGTGTGTCAGAAAGATTGAAGGGGCTGCTTCGCACCCCAGCGGGAGCAAGCTCCCTCGCCACAGGGGCCAGTATTACTTCGGATAAAGCGGCGGAAGGCCGCTGTCACCCACCGGATCCTGAATCCGCTCGGCAATCGGGATTGCCTTGATTGCCCGCCACAAGTCTTCGCCTTGCCAGTGCTGGCCGGTTTCGCTGTAGAGCGCGCCGTTCAAGCCGTCCAGCGCATCGGACAGCGGCACGAATCGGGCGGCCATGTCGGCGAGGGTTTCCGGTTGTTGTCGGGCCCAGGCGTCGAGGGCCTGGCGGGTGGCGTGGGAGTCGTTGGCCTGACAGGCACGCTTGAGGTCGTCGAGGACGGTGCGCGGGCTCGGGCCGGTCTGAGTGGCACGCAGGACAGCCGGTTGCCAGCGACCGCGCCACCAGAGACCGAAGCCGAGCAGGGTGGTGCAGGCCAGGATCAGGGTGCTGAGTTTCCAGCGCCAAAGGATTTCGCTGTCGACGCCGGCATTCACCTGCGCGGTGTTCGCCGGTGTATCGACCACCATGCTCGGATTGCTCGCCACTTGCAGGCTTCGGGCCGGCAGGCTGCTGTGCTCCAGGTGATCTTCGAAAGTGTTCCACCAGACCACTTCCACCGCGGGCAATTCGATTGCACCACTGCGGCCCGGCACCAGCGCTTCGCGATCCTCACGACTGCCAATCAGGCCGCGCTCGGTACTTTGGTTACTCAGCACCGGTTGATCCGGGTAGCGCCGCAGGCCGTTGGCGTCAGTGGCGGGCAGCGGCGGCAATTGTGAGCTGGCCAGGCCTTCGGCCTTCAAAGTCAGGCTGCGGGTCAGCGAGTCACCCACCTGCGCGTGGTCTGGCTCCGGGTTCCAGCTTTCGCTCAGGCTCAGGCTGCGGGCCGGCAGCCATGGCAGGTCGGCAGGGTAAGTAATGGGTTTGGCCTTGACCGTCAGCAGAATCGGGGAGGAGCTGACGCGCATCAGTTTTCCGGATTTCGGCACTTGGGTTGCGGCGTCCTGGGTGGGCTGCGCGTCGACGAGCGTTGCGCTGAACATCTGTGCCGGAATGGTCAGTTCACCGCTGTGTTGCGGGTAGATCGCATAGCGCATTTCGATCACGCCATGACGCAAGTTATTGATGACTTTCTCGTAGGTGCGCGTCTCGCCCAGTTGTTCGATGCGCGCATCGGGAATCTGCAACGGAGTCAGGCTGCTGTCGTCGTACAGAGACACCGAATGGTAGATGCGCAACGTCAGGATGGCCTGGGCCTGCACATACACGCTGGTCTGGTCGAGGCTGGCATCAATGAACACTGGGGCCAGTTTGTTTTTGGTGTCCTGGGTTTCGCTTTCGACCACTTGCACGGTGATCGGCTGGCTCTGCACCTCGCCCAGCTGCAGCGGTGGAATTGTCACGCTGCCGTTTTCCTTCGGCAGCAAGGTGATGATCCAGCGCGTGGTGGCGCGATTGTCGCCGTTCAACGTCGTCAGTTGGTTGACCTGGCGGGTGCCACGCACTTCGAAAAGCGGTTCAAGCGGCGCCAGGTCAGGCTTGCCGAACTGCGTCACGTCGTTGGATTCCAGGGTCAGTTCGACCGTCTCGCCGGAGTTCAGGCGACTGCGATCCACGCTGGCGACCAGCGCTGCTGCCTGGGCCTGAACGGTGCAGAACAGCAAGGCGAGCATGAGAAGGGTGAAGCGGGTCATCGAGTTTTTTCCTGATCCTGATGTTGTTGCTGTTCGTACCAGAATTTGCGCCTGAGCAATTCACCCGGGTCATCCGGGATCTTGCGCAGCCATTGCTCCAGCGCCTGACGCTGTTCGCCATCGATATTGTCGCTGGCCGGACGCAGCGGTGGCGTGGTGGTTTGCTCATCGCCCAGTTCACTACCCGGGACTTCATTGGCGCCCGGTTTCGGCGGTGTTGTGGCCTGCTGTCCGGCGTCCGGTGTGGTCTGCCCGGCGTCGGATTTCGGGTGGTCAATGTCCGCCGGTTGCGTGGCGGCACCCGGTGGCGGTTCCTGCGCACTGGTCTCGGCGTCGTCATCGGCGGTTTTCTGCGGCTCAACTGGCGGCGGTGCGTTTTTCTGCTTCAGCAGATTTTCCACCAGTGCCTTGTTGGTTTGTGCCGGGCGCAAATCCGGTTGTCGCTCCAGGGCCTGATCGTAAGCATCGAGCGCCGCTTCCAGCTCACCGCTTTTGGCCAGGGCGTTGCCACGATTGTAGTGGGCGTGGGCGTCGTTGCCCTCGGCGAACCGCTGGGCGGCGCCGCTGTAGTCGCCGGCCTCGTAGAGCGCCACACCTTGCCACTGTGGATCTTCAAAATGCTGCGACGCCTTGGCCGGATGGCCTTGCCTGAGCAAATGCAGGCCCCGTTGATCGGGGCGCAGCCACAAGTCTTCGAAGTCGAAGGCATAACTCGGCTGCGGCACCAGGAACAGTAAAGGCAGACAGAACAACCAGCCACGGCGACCGGCGCACGCCGCCAGCAGCAGGAGCGGCAGCAGCAACCAGTAACCCTGATCGGCCCAGGTGTCGAGGCGCAAGGTCTGGCCGTCGTTGCGCAGCGAGCGTGGACCGTCAAGCAGGCCGAGCCCACGCAGGTCGGTATCGCCCAGGCGCGCCGGGCGATAGCGTCCGCCGAGTTCGTTGGCAAAGGCTTTCAGGCTGGGACTGTCCAGGTGTGGCACCAGAATCGCGCCCTGATCGTCCTTGAGGAAACTGCCGTCCTCTTGGGCGACCGGTGCGCCTTCGGCGGTGCCGATTCCGAGCATCAGGAACTGTGTCGATTTTCTGTCCAGCGCCTGGCGAATGCCTTCACGCTCCAACTCCGTCAGGGTTGAACCGATCAACAGGATCCGGCCTTCACCCAAAGCGCCTTGATTCAGCAGGGCCAGGGCCTTGGTCACCCCAAGATCAGCGCGATGGCCGGCCGCGGGCATCAGCGAAGGCTTGAGCGCGTCCAGCAGATTGCGGCTGGTCGAAAGGTCATCCGACAGGGGCACCAAGGTGTGGGCGCTGCCGGCGTAGACGACGATTGCAGTCTGGGCATCGCTGCGGATTTGCAGCAGGTCCAACAGTTTGCGTCGGGCCTGTTCGAGTCGGTTCGGCGCAACGTCGGTGGCGAGCATTTCCGGGGTCAGCTCAAGCACGACCACCAGCGGGTCGGCGGGTTTCTGACTGATTTGTTCGACGCGCTCCCAACTCGGCCCCAACAAGGCCAGGACGGTCAGCACCCACGCCACGCCGAGAACCACCCACGGCAGCTTACTGTCGCGACCGTTTCCACCGCTCAACAAGGCGGCGTGAAAGGCCGGTGGCAGGATCATCTGCCAGCGCCCGGCGCGTTTTTGCCGATGCCAGAGTTGCCAGAGCAGCCAGCCCAGCAACGGCAACAACAGCAGCCACCAGGGGCGGAACCAGTACGGCCACAGCGCAGTCATCGGCGCCTCCGCAGACGCAGGCGTTTAAGCCGCTGGCGCCAGTCAGGCAGTTGCGTTTGCAAAAAAAGATCCTTGGTGAACAGCCGTTGCAGCGCGTTGTCCGGCCAACGCTCGCGCACCACCAGCAACATGCTCAGCAGCAGCGCCATCGCCAAAGGCCAGTGATACAACGCCTGCGCCGGGCGGGCCTGGGTCGGTTGCTGAGTCACCGGCTCCAGTTTGTCGAGTGTGTCCTTGATCGTCTGCAGCTCTTTGCCATCGTGGGCGCGGAAGTATTGGCCGCCGGTGGCTTGGGCGATTGCTTTCAAGGCCGGCTCGTCCAGGTCCAGGCTCGGATTGATCCCAAGGAAGCCCAAGGTGCCACTTTGCTCCGGGTCGGCGCCGATGCCGATCGGGTAGATTTTCACGCCTTCTTTAGCCGCCAGTCGAGCGGCCGTGAGCGGGTCGATTTCACCGCCGTTGTTGGCGCCGTCCGTGACCAGAATCAGCACGCGGCTCTGGGCCGGACGCATCCGCAGCCGTTTAAGGGCCAGGCCTATGGCATCGCCAATGGCGGTGTTCTTGCCAGCAATGCCGATGCGCGCTTCGTCGAGCCACACGCGCACGGTGTGCCGGTCGAAGGTCAGCGGCGCTTGCAGGTAAGCCTGGCTGCCGAACAGGATCAGGCCGACGCGATCACCGTCGCGACTTTCAAGGAAATCACCGAGCAAATGCTGAACCAGCGACAGGCGGCTGACGTCTTCGTCCTGCCACTGCATGTCGGGGAAATCCATGGAGCCGGACACGTCCACCGCCACCAGCAGATCGCGACCACTGGCGGCAATCGGCAGCGGTTCGCCCAGCCATTGCGGACGCGCCGCAGCCATCAACAACAACAACCACAACAAAATGAACGGCGCTTGCTGGCGCCAGGCCGGCAGGTTGGCGCGAGCGCGGCGGCGGGCCAGGCCTTCGAGGTCGTTGAGGAAACTGACTTTGAGCGCCGGTTCGCCGCTGTCGGCCACCGGCAGCAGGATGCGCATCAGCCAGGGCAGCGGCAGCAGGGCAAAGATCCACGGCCAGGCGAACTCAAACATGTTTGCGAATCCAGGTGTCGACGGCCTGGGTGAGACCGGCGATGGCCTTGTCGTCGAGTTTGCATTCGGGTTTGTAGGCGCCTTCGACCAACACCATCCAGCGAGTCAGGCCGGCGGCCGGGCAGCGGTTGTCGAGGAACGCCAGCCATTTGCGCCCGTTGAGGGTATGGCTCTGGCTGTAGGGGTAATGGTTGCGGCACAGGCGTTTGAGCAGGCCGTTGAGTTGCTGCAACCAGGCGCCGGCCGGTGCGCCGTCGTAGGGTTTTGGCAACCGCGCCAGTTCGGCGAGTGCGGCGATGCGCACCGGGTCCAGCGGTTGTTCGGCGCGCACGATCGGGCGTTTGTCCGGAATGAATCGCCGCGCCTTCCACAGCCCGAAACCGATCAGCGGCAGCAACAACAGCAACAGCCACCAGCCCGGCGCGGGTGGCCAGAACTCGATGGGCGGCGGGGAGATCAGCGGTTGCAGTTGATCGAGGCTGCTCATCGACCTTTCCCCGGTTTCTGTGGGTTCAGGTACTCGCGTAGTTGTTCGACCATCTCGCTTTGAGTGCTCAAGGGCATCAGCAATACGCGCAGTTTTTGCGCGAGCAATTCCCAGCGGGCGATGCGCGCTTCGGCCTGGGCGCGGTAAGTCTGGCGCAGGTCGAAATTCAGCGTGTCCAGTTCCAGTTGCGCGCCGCGCTCGGCGAAGCGCAGCAGCCCGGCGGCGGGCAGGGCGTGGTCCAGCGGGTCGGACAACGGCAACAGCAGCAAATCGCAATGGCGCGACAACAGGCTCAACTGCTGTTCGGAACCTTCGGTCAAGGCGCGCTCATCACAGATCACGATCACCAGACTACCGGGGCGCAGCACTTCCCGTGCACGACGCAACGCCATATTGAGGGAGTCGCGGTTCTGTTCGCTTTCGGTGTGCAGCGACTGATTGACCCGCACCAGACGATTGAGCAGTTGCAGCAGGCTTTGTTTGCTGCGTCGAGGTTTGATTTCGTAGTGCTCGTTGTCGCCGAACACCAGTCCGCCGACCCGGTCGTTATGGCCGAGAGCTGCCCAGCCAATCAGGCTCGCAGCCTGGGCGGCGAGTACCGATTTGAACATCAGCCCGGAGCCGAAAAACAGCCGGCGGCTTTGCTCGACCATAATGAAAATCGGTCGCTCGCGTTCTTCGTGAAACAGCTTGGTGTGGGGTTCCTGGGTGCGGGCGGTGACCCGCCAGTCGATGCTTCGCACGTCATCGCCAGCCTGATAGACCCGCACCTGATCGAAGTCCACGCCACGGCCGCGCAGCTTGGAGTGGTGCAGGCCGATCAGCGGGCTGCGCTGGCTCGGCGTGGAAAACAGCTGCACTTCGCGCACGCGATGGCGCATCTCGATCAGCTCGGCGAGGCTGACGCGGATGCCCGGCTCGGGCGGCAGGAGGGCGTTCATCGGGGTCAAGCGACGGCTACGACGTCGAGAATCCGCTGGACCACCCGGTCCTGATCGATGCCAGCGGCTTCGGCTTCAAAGGAAAGAATGATGCGGTGGCGCAACACGTCGAACAACACCGCCTGAATGTCTTCCGGGCTGACGAAGTCGCGACCGGCCAGCCAGGCATGGGCCCGGGCGCAGCGATCGAGCGCAATCGAGCCACGGGGGCTGGCGCCGTAGGCGATCCATTCGGCCATCTCCGGGTCAAACTTGGCCGGGGTGCGCGTGGCCATGACCAGTTGCACCAGGTATTCCTCCACGGCGTCGGCCATGTACAGACCGAGGATTTCCTTACGTGCGGCAAAAATCGCCTGCTGGCTGACCCGGCGCTCTGGCTTGGTTTCGCCGTTCAGGGCTTCGCCACGGGCTTGTTGCAGGATCCGGCGTTCAACGGCGGCGTCCGGGAAACCGATTTTCACGTGCATCAGGAAGCGGTCGAGCTGGGCTTCAGGCAGCGGGTAGGTGCCTTCCTGTTCGATCGGGTTTTGCGTGGCCATCACCAGAAACAGCGGCGACAACTCGTACGTGCTGCGCCCGACGCTGACCTGGCGTTCGCCCATGGCTTCGAGCAGGGCGGACTGAACCTTGGCCGGGGCGCGGTTGATTTCGTCCGCCAGCACCAGGTTATGGAAGATCGGCCCTTGCTGGAACACGAAGCTGCCGGTTTCCGGGCGATAGATTTCCGTGCCGGTGATGTCGGCCGGCAGCAGGTCGGGGGTGAACTGGATGCGGTGGAACTGGGCTTCGATGCCTTCGGCGAGTTCTTTGATGGCTTTGGTTTTGGCAAGCCCCGGGGCGCCCTCGACCAGCATGTGGCCGTCGGCGAGCAAGGCGATGAGCAAGCGCTCGATGAGTTTTTCCTGGCCGAGAATCTGCGTTGAAAGAAAGGTTCGCAGCGCTAGCAGCGCTTCACGATGTTCCATCGATGACTGTTCCTGGAAAGGGTGACCGAAGACGTTCGAATAACGCCAGGGCTGGGGCCGTTACTTTAATCCATCGCGGGGGGCGGCGACTAACGGCATTTTGAGCAAAGTGTGGGAAAAGGTTGGGGGAATTGTTGGAGTTTTGTGAGGTTCCAAGGCTGGAGGTGTTCTTTCGGGCCTCATCGCGAGCAAGCTCGCTCCCACAGGTGGCCGCGTTCCTTCAGATACATGCGATCCACTGTGGGAGCGAGCTTGCTCGCGATGAGGCCGGCACAGCTGCCGAAAATCAAATCTCGCTTATATAGGTGCCAGTGCCTTTGAGGATGTTCTGCAAGGTTTCTTCCACCTCAGCCAGATCACCGGCATCCGTGCTGTGAATGATCTCCAGCGAATCATCCCCATTCAGCGCATCCGCATCCGCCGCGCCGATTTCAATCAGCAATCGGGTAGGGGTCAAGGTCACTTTCACGCCGTCAAGCGTCGAAGGCTCGCCGTCGAGGGTGATTTCCAGCTCGTCTTCGTCCGGGTAGCGGGTCATCAGGAACATGTCGCCCTGTTCGCTGTGGCAGCAGAGCATGGCCATGTTGTCTTCTTCGTCATCGCACGGGTTGACGATCAAGAGTGGGGTGGTCATTTGCATGGGGAAATCCTGGCTCGGCGAGCGTTGTGAACGCAATAAAAGGCGATTCTGCCAGCCCTCGGGAATTTCTGCTTGTCTGAGTGTCAGAGGATGTGTCGTGAACACTTGGAGTGTTGCTGGTCATTTCTGGTACGGATGTGCCGTAAAACCGGGGATAAAACGCCCGTTTTCCCGCGCGACTGCTAGTGTTGTTCGAGGCATATGACGCGAGCTGCGTACCGATGACCGAATATGTCGCAGCACCGCAAGCACAGGCCTTGCCGCACTCGTTAAGCTGCGCATCGAGTGGATATCTGTAATGACATTGTGCAATTCATCGCACAGGCGTTTTTGCCGATAACCCTTCATGGAAGGTGAATGTGACCTGAGTGTCTCGTCCAGCTTCACCCACCTGTCATCCTGTTTCCTCTGCCCGAGAATCAGGAACAGGGTGACGGATCGCCCCGAAAGGGGTTTTGCACGCGACGCTTCCATCAATAACAAGCCCAAGCGGAGTACCACAGATGGCGTTCTTCACCGCAGCCAGCAAAGCCGACTTCCAGCACCAACTGCAAGCGGCACTGGCCCAGCACATCAGTGAACAGGCACTGCCACAAGTGGCGCTGTTCGCTGAACAATTTTTCGGCATCATTTCCCTGGACGAGCTGACTCAGCGTCGGTTGTCCGACCTCGCCGGCTGCACCCTTTCTGCGTGGCGCCTGCTTGAGCGCTTCGATCACGCGCAACCGCAAGTGCGCGTCTACAACCCGGATTACGAACGCCACGGCTGGCAGTCGACCCACACCGCGGTCGAAGTGCTGCACCACGACCTGCCATTCTTGGTGGACTCGGTGCGTACCGAGCTGAACCGTCGCGGCTACAGCATTCATACCCTGCAAACCACTGTGCTGAGCGTGCGTCGCGGCAGCAAGGGCGAGCTGCTGGAAATCCTGCCGAAGGGCACCCAGGGTGAAGGCATTCTGCAAGAATCGCTGATGTACCTGGAAATCGACCGTTGCGCCAACGCGGCCGAGCTCAATGTCCTGACCAAAGAGCTGGAGCAGGTTCTCGGTGAAGTCCGCGTCGCGGTCACCGATTTCGAACCGATGAAAGCCAAGGTCCAGGAAATCCTGGCCCACCTGGACAGCAGCCAATTCGCTGTCGACCCTGAAGAAAAAGCCGAAATCAAAAGTTTCCTGGAATGGCTGGTGGGCAACCACTTCACGTTCCTGGGCTATGAAGAATTCGTGGTTCGCGATGAAGTCGACGGTGGTCACATCGTCTACGACCAGGATTCTTTCCTCGGTCTGACCAAGCTGCTGCGTACCGGGCTGACCTACGATGACCTGCGCATCGAAGACTACGCCGTGAACTACCTGCGCGAACCGACCCTGTTGTCGTTCGCCAAGGCTGCACACCCAAGCCGTGTACACCGTCCGGCCTACCCGGATTACGTGTCGATCCGTGAAATCGACGCCGACGGCAAAGTCATCAAGGAATGCCGTTTCATGGGCCTGTACACCTCTTCGGTGTATGGCGAGAGCGTGCGGGTCATTCCGTACATCCGCCGCAAGGTCGAAGAAATCGAACGCCGTTCCGGCTTCCAGCCCAAGGCTCACCTGGGCAAGGAACTGGCACAGGTGGTCGAAGTGCTGCCGCGTGACGATCTGTTCCAGACCCCGGTGGACGAGCTGTTCAGCACCGTGATGTCGATCGTGCAGATCCAGGAGCGCAACAAGATTCGCGTGTTCCTGCGCAAAGACCCGTACGGCCGTTTCTGCTACTGCCTGGCCTACGTGCCGCGTGACATCTACTCCACCGAAGTGCGCCAGAAGATCCAGCAAGTGCTGATGGATCGCCTGAAAGCCTCGGATTGCGAGTTCTGGACCTTCTTCTCCGAGTCCGTGCTGGCTCGCGTGCAACTGATCCTGCGCGTCGATCCGAAGAACCGTCTCGACATCGATCCGGTTCTGCTGGAAAAAGAAGTGGTTCAAGCCTGCCGCAGCTGGCAGGACGATTACGCGAGCCTGACGGTTGAAAGCTTCGGTGAGGCGAGCGGCACCAACGTGCTGGCCGATTTCCCGAAAGGCTTCCCTGCCGGGTACCGCGAGCGCTTCGCCGCGCATTCGGCGGTGGTCGACATGCAGCACCTGCTGAGCCTGACCGAAAAAAATCCACTGGTGATGAGCTTCTATCAGCCATTGGGTCAGGTGTCCGGTCAACGCGAACTGCACTGCAAGCTGTATCACGCTGATACGCCGCTGGCACTGTCCGATGTGTTGCCGATCCTGGAAAACCTCGGTCTGCGCGTGTTGGGTGAATTCCCGTATCGCCTGCGTCACAACAACGGCCGCGAGTTCTGGATTCACGATTTCGCGTTCACCGCCGCTGAAGGCCTGGAACTCGACATCCAGCAACTCAACGACACCTTGCAGGACGCCTTCGTCCACATCGTGCGTGGCGATGCCGAAAACGATGCATTCAACCGTCTGGTGCTGACCGCCGGCCTGCCATGGCGTGATGTGGCGCTGCTGCGCGCCTACGCCCGTTACATGAAGCAGATCCGTCTGGGCTTCGACCTGGGTTACATCGCCAGCACCCTGAACAATCACACCGACATCGCTCGCGAGTTGACCCGGTTGTTCAAAACCCGTTTCTACCTGGCGCGCAAGCTGACCGGCGACGATCTGGAGGACAAGCAGCAACGCCTGGAACACGCGATCATTGCCGCTCTGGACGAAGTCCAGGTGCTCAACGAAGACCGTATCCTGCGTCGCTACCTGGACCTGATCAAGGCCACGCTGCGGACCAACTTCTACCAGACCGATGCGAACGGCAAGAACAAGTCCTACTTCAGCTTCAAGTTCAACCCGCACCAGATTCCCGAGCTGCCGAAGCCAGTACCGAAGTTCGAAATCTTCGTTTACTCGCCACGCGTCGAAGGCGTGCACCTGCGCTTCGGCAACGTTGCTCGCGGTGGGCTGCGCTGGTCTGACCGTGAAGAAGACTACCGCACCGAAGTGCTGGGCCTGGTAAAAGCCCAGCAAGTGAAGAACTCGGTCATCGTGCCGGTCGGCGCGAAGGGCGGCTTCCTGCCGCGTCGCCTGCCACTGGGCGGCAACCGTGACGAGATCGCGGCCGAGGGCATCGCCTGCTACCGCATCTTCATTTCGGGCCTGTTGGACATCACCGACAACCTGAAGGACGGCGCGCTGGTTCCGCCGGCCAACGTTGTGCGTCATGACGACGATGACCCGTACCTGGTGGTCGCTGCGGACAAGGGCACTGCAACCTTCTCCGACATCGCCAACGGTATCGCCATCGACTACGGCTTCTGGCTCGGCGATGCCTTCGCATCGGGCGGCTCGGCCGGTTACGACCACAAGAAGATGGGCATCACCGCCAAGGGCGCGTGGGTTGGCGTTCAACGTCACTTCCGCGAACGCGGCATCAATGTCCAGAAAGACAGCATCACCGTGGTCGGTGTCGGCGACATGGCCGGTGACGTATTCGGTAACGGCCTGTTGATGTCCGAGACGCTGCAACTGGTTGCCGCGTTCAACCACCTGCACATCTTCATCGACCCGAACCCAACGCCAGCAAACAGCTTCGCCGAGCGTCAGCGCCTGTTCGACCTGCCACGTTCGGCCTGGTCGGATTACGACACCAGCATCATGTCCGAAGGCGGCGGGATCTTCTCCCGTAGCGCGAAAAGCATCGCGATTTCCCCGCAGATGAAAGAGCGTTTCGACATCCAGGCTGACAAGCTGACCCCGACCGAACTGCTGAATGCCTTGCTCAAGGCGCCGGTAGACCTGTTGTGGAACGGCGGTATCGGTACTTACGTCAAAGCCAGCAGCGAAAGCCACGCCGATGTCGGCGACAAGGCGAACGATGCACTGCGCGTGAACGGTAACGAACTGCGCTGCAAAGTCGTGGGCGAGGGCGGTAACCTCGGTATGACCCAACTGGGTCGTGTCGAATTCGGTCTCAATGGCGGCGGTTCCAACACCGACTTCATCGACAACGCCGGTGGTGTGGACTGCTCCGACCACGAAGTGAACATCAAGATCCTGCTGAACGAAGTGGTTCAGGCCGGTGACATGACTGCCAAGCAACGCAATGAGTTGCTGGCGAGCATGACCGACGAAGTCGGCAACCTGGTGCTGGGCAACAACTACAAGCAGACTCAGGCTCTGTCCCTGGCGGCACGCCGTGCTTTCGTGCGGATCGCCGAGTACAAGCGCCTGATGAACGACCTGGAAGGCCGCGGCAAGCTGGATCGCGCCATCGAGTTCCTGCCGGCTGAAGAGGCGATCAACGAACGTCTCGCGGAAGGCCACGGCCTGACCCGTGCCGAACTGTCGGTGCTGATCTCCTACAGCAAGATCGACCTCAAGGAAGCGCTGCTCAACTCCCAGGTGCCGGACGACGACTACCTGACGCGCGACATGGAAACCGCTTTCCCGCCGAGCCTGGTGAGCAAGTTCTCCGCAGCCATGCGCCGTCACCGTCTGAAGCGCGAAATCGTCAGCACCCAGATCGCCAACGATCTGGTCAACCACATGGGCATCACCTTCGTTCAACGACTCAAAGAGTCGACCGGCATGAGCCCGGCGAACGTGGCCGGTGCTTATGTGATCGTGCGTGACATCTTCCATCTCCCGCACTGGTTCCGTCAGATTGAAGCCCTGGATTACCAGGTTTCGGCCGACGTACAACTGGAGCTGATGGACGAGCTGATGCGCCTGGGCCGCCGCGCTACGCGCTGGTTCCTGCGTGCCCGTCGCAACGAGCAGAACGCTGCCCGTGACGTTGCGCATTTCGGTCCGCATCTGAAGGAGTTGGGTCTCAAGCTCGACGAACTGCTCAGCGGCGAGATCCACGAGAACTGGCAGGCCCGCTACGAGGCGTACGTCGAAGCCGGTGTGCCGGAGTTGCTCGCGCGCATGGTGGCTGGTACTTCGCACCTGTACACGCTGCTGCCGATCATCGAGGCCTCCGACGTGACCGGCCAGAACCCTGCAGACGTGGCGAAGGCTTACTTCGCCGTGGGCAGCGCGCTGGACATCACCTGGTACCTGCAACAGATCAGCGCTCTGCCGGTTGAAAACAACTGGCAGGCCCTGGCCCGTGAAGCGTTCCGTGATGACGTCGACTGGCAACAGCGTGCGATCACCATCTCCGTCCTGCAACAGGGCGACGGCACTCAGGACGTGGAAACACGCCTGGCGCTGTGGATGGAAGAGCACGAAGGCATGATCGAACGCTGGCGCGCCATGCTGGTTGAGATCCGTGCGGCGAGCGGTACTGACTACGCGATGTATGCGGTGGCCAACCGTGAGTTGCTGGACCTGGCGTTGAGTGGGCAAGCGGTAGTGCCTGCACCTGTCACTGCAGCTGCCGAGCTGGAACCGGCTGCCTGATCAGGCGTTGAATGAAAAAGCCCCGCATTGAGAGATGCGGGGCTTTTTTTGTCTGATAATTTTGTGTTGTCTGGTCGGGCCCCATCGCGGGCAAGCCCGGCTCCCACAGGTATTTGGGTTGAATGCACTATGTGCAAACGATACAAATACCTGTGGGAGCGGGCTTGCCCGCGATGGGGCCATTAACTTCACTACAACTTTTGACCTGTTGGGTTATCAATCATCGACACTTTATCTGTCGGTCTGGTCAATAAATTACTGAGCGACTGGTCAAACTTCTCTAGTGCCCGAACTTGCACATTCTGTTGTTCGTTAATATCCGCCACTATCTCTTCGCTACGTTTGTAATCCGCCCACACCGGACTCAGCGCTTTGGCGTCATGCCCTTGAGCGGTACCCATGTAATTGAAGTTTGAATCATAAAAATCTGCGCTCACATCCGCCTTGATATCGGAACTGCGCGACGTCATCAATTGGCTGCGGGTGTCGACGATGGCGACCACGTCCGGCTTCGCCGCTCTGAGGCTTTGCATATCCGGGTACACGGTTACCGAGCCAAACTGCCGTTGCAAGGATGCCTTGACCCAGTCCACCGCATGGTCCGGTCTGGAGGTGGCCACGTAGGCGTCGTGGATTGGCCGAACCAGCAGGCTCTGGCCGAAACCGGTGCCGGCGTTGGCCTGATAGTGCTGCAGGTAGGCGCGGTTGGCCTGGGTGTTGCGGCTGTAGACGATACCCAACGAAACATGGCTACCATTGGGAACCTGCGTGGCACTGCTGCGGCCGACCGGCGCGGTGAAGAGGCCGTCCAGCGAAGACACCGCTTTGGGGGCAGTGGGAACCGAACAGCCCGTCAAAAGAACGGTCATTGTTAATGTACTGACAAGCACAAGTTTCATGGTGTTTCTCCAGTGAAACAACTTGAGTCGAAAAGTTGTAGTGCCGGGCTGTCCGGGGTGGTTCCAGACTAAACCTGTCGCCACTGAATGAAATAGCCAATAACAGCACTTGTTGGGTGGCCAATAGTTTAATTGGGTTTAAACGATGCCAGGTAATGACGTCGGGAAATAATAAGGCCCGAAATGTTAATTCGAGCCTTATTATTTATGGCTGTCCCTTCAGCTATCAGTTTTCCAAGGGGATCAACACTTTCTCGTCCGGGGACAAAACCATGAACACCAACAGTTTGGCAGGCTTGGTTGCACTGGCGTTTTTCGAGACCAAGTGTTCCGAGCCAGCCGGTTCGTACCAATACTGTCCGGTCTTGTAGGTGACCGCTTTCTCGCCCTTCACTTGAGAAACGATCGAGCCTGAAAGGACGTAGGCCATGGCGGTGCCTTCATGCTTATGGGCAATCGAAGATTGGCCGGGCTTGTAGTCGACTTCGATCATCATGGCTTTTTTGCCGGGCACATTTTTCAGCGCTTCATCCTGCAAAACCGTGACTTTCTCTGAAGGGCCTTCGTGAGCAATGGCGGCCGTGGAAACGGTCAGGGCAAGGGCGGCCAGCGGAGCAGCAAGGAAACGCAAAGCTTTCATGGTTCTTTACCTGCGGTGGTTAGTTGTCAGAACCAACGATAGTTCGCAGGGTGGGCCAATCAAACAGCCAATATTCGGGAAGGTGAGGGGACCAATCGGCGCCCCGGTTTTTGTAGCAGCTGCCGAGCAGCGCGAGGCTGCGTTCGGCTGCGGAGCAGTCGTAAGAACAGACACCTCGGGATTTCAGGAGGACCGTGCGGCCGGGTTTACGACGGCTTCGCCGCCGAACGCAGCCTCGCGCTGCTCGGCAGCTGCTACAGGGGGTCAGCGGATGGGGAAGCTGTTGAAATCCACGGAGCTCGCCAATTGGTTGTCGATCAGGCCGATGAAGCCTTGTACTTCAGGGCAGTTGAAATGCATCTGCATGGCCGCTTCCGATTGCCAGCGGGCGCTGACGTTCCAGCGGTTGCTGTCCTCTGGGCAGCGGTCGACCATATAGGAATCACAGCCCGGTTGTTGACGCAGGGTGTCGACAATCTTTTGCAGTTGCTTACCCAGTTCTTCCGAGCGGCCGGCGGCGGCCTGCACCTGTACGGTATTGATCACTTCGTTGGACATTGCTCACACTCCTGAATCAGGCCGGACGAATCCTGCTCACTGAGGGATAACGCTTATGCAGGATAGGCCTGCACCGGTGGGTCGCCAATAGCCAATCGCCGGATAAAGCCGCAGACCAATCGATCAGGCCACTTGCTGGAGAATGTCGCGCAAGCGGTCCAGGGCGATGTCGATGTCCAGGGTTTCGATGGCGCCAAAACCGAGGAAAAGTCCGGCCCGTGGCGCTTGCTGATAGAAAAAACTGTCGATGGCGTAAAGCCCGACTTCGACTTTTTTGGCCAGTTCGATCACCAATGGAATATCGATAGGCACTTTGCACATAACCACCATGTGGAAGCCGGCCGTGGTGGGCACAGGTTCGAGCCAGGGTGAAAGGTCGCCCGCCATGCGTGTCAGGATCCGCTCGCGGCGCCCGGCATAGATCGTATGGCAGCGCCGGATGTGCTTGAGCAGGCAACCTTCGGCGATGAATTTGGCCAGCGCCCATTGGGGCAGGGTGGAGGTGTGCAGGTCGGTGAGCTGCTTGGCGCGGATGACGGCTTCAAGAATCGCCGGCGGCAACACCGCGTAACCGAGGCGTAGCTCCGGCAACATGGTTTTCGAAAAGGTCCCGACATAGGCGACGATGCCGCGCTCATCCATGCTTTGCAGTGAATCGGTGGGGCGACCTTCGTAGCGGAACTCGCTGTCGTAGTCGTCCTCGATGATGATCGCGCCCAACTCGTGGGCCCGTTCCAGCAGCGCCACCCGGCGTGCCTGGCTCATCGGCATGCCCAGCGGGAACTGGTGGGAGGGCGTGACGTAAATCAGCCGGGTGCCGAGGGGGATTTTATCCACCTCAATCCCTTCAGCATCCACCGGCACCCCGATCACCGTGGCCCCGTGGGTGCCAAACAATAAGCGTGCCGGCGGATAGCCGGGGTCTTCCATGGCGACAATGCTGCCTGGACGCATCAGCACCCGGGAGATCAGGTCCAGCGCCTGCTGCGCGCCGTTGCACACCACCACGTCTTCGTCCTGGCAATTGACCCCGCGAGAAAACGCGATGTGCCGGGCGATCGCGTTGCGCAGTGCCGGCAGGCCTTCGGGCAGGCTGTAGAAGCCCTTCGACGCGGCGATCTGGCGCAATGCGTGGGAGGTGCAGCGCCGCCAATCGTCCTGCGGAAACTGACCTTTGCTGGTCGCGCCACCGATGAAGTCGTAGCGTAACGAGCCTTCCAGGGTCGGGTGACGCAGAAACACCGGCAGCTTGCGCCAGGACTCGATCACCTCAAAGCTCGCCAACTCGGAATGGCTTTGCTTGGGCACGGCTTTGGCTGTGCGGGCATTGACGAAAGTGCCTTTGCCGATCACCCCGGTGAGGAAGTTTTCGTAGGTCAGTTGCGCATAGGTGTCGGAAATGGTCTTGCGAGAAATGCCCAGCTGTTCGGCCAGCAAACGGCTGGGCGGCAGCTGCGACCCGGCTGCCAGGCGGCCGGATTCAATAGCGCTGCGCAGTTGGTTGTACAACTGGCCTGCCAGGTCCTTGCGGCCGTTGATGACAACATGAAGTTCCATACCGGCGAGGCTCCTGGGGCGATTGAGGCGCGTGTGCGTCGCGCCAGAGTACCCGCATGAGCCGTCGCGCAGAAGTTGCGTGGGCGAAAAACCCCGTATTGGTCTGCCGGCGAATGGTCCACGGCTTTTTCGCTGAATTGGATCTGTAACGTCCGTGCGCCAGCGCCTACCTTGGAAGTCTCTATTTGATCCAAGAGGTCGCTCCATGAATGCCCGTCTGGATTACTACAGCGCATCGCCCAAAGCGATGAAAGCGATGATTGCCATGGAGGCCTTGACCAGCAACCTCAGCATCGAGCCGGCCTTGCTGCATTTGATCAAGATCCGCGCCTCGCAACTCAATGGCTGCGCCTTCTGCACCGACATGCATTCAGTGGACGCACGGCGCCTCGGTGAGACGGATCGGCGTTTGTATTCGATTGTGGTGTGGCGCGACAGCGGCTTCTTCAACCCTCGCGAGCGTGCGGCGCTGGCCTGGACCGAAGCGGTGACCTTGCTCTCTGAAAACCATGTGCCGGACGACGTCTACGCCTTGGCCCGGGAGCAGTTCAACGAAAACGAAATGGTCGACTTGACCATCGCCGTCACCACCATCAACAGCTGGAATCGGCTGGCGGTGAGTTTTCGGCAAAGCCCCAGCAGCTGAATCGATTTTCCGCGCAGGGTGTCACGTCAGGTTCATAAACGCTGCGCAGGATGAGGTTTTCAAGGATAGATCGACAAGGAGTCATTGATGTCATTCATGGAATCCACCCGCGCCGCCGGTATCGATCCGGTGCTGGCGCAGTCTTTCCGGGTCAGTGCCCGTTGCGGCTGTTTCATGCAGGCGGCGCGCAGCCTCAACATCAAATCAACCCAGTTGCGCAAACACCTCGCGCTGCTTGAAACGCAATTGCAGTGTTCGCTGTTCAATCATCAGGACAATGGCCTGGCCTTGAGTCATGAAGGGTTACAGCTTCAGGCGCAATTGATCGCCCTGGCCCATGAGCACGACGTGCCGGTGATCGAGCAGCCGCTGATTCGATTGGCCGTGGCCGAGTCGATTCTGCACGACATTCTGGGGCGCGATCTGGTCGCGCTGTTGCGACGTAATGCCAGCGTGCGCCTGGACATCATTACGCTGGACAGCGAACTGTCGCTGCAAGCGATCAGTGCCGACGTGGTGCTGTGGCTGGCCGGTACCGATTCACCACTGCCGGGGCCGAGCTTCGCCATCAGCGAACCTCAGCGTCTGGCGCGACTGGACTATCTGCCGCACATCGCCAAACGCTATTCGCGGGTTGCGGCCCGCCCTGACAATCTCGATGACCTGGCCGACTTCATGTTGGTGCAATGGCAGCCTGATCGTCAGGTCGAGAGTTTTCGGCCGTGGAACGGCGTGGTCGATCAGCGCCTGGCCGGCGTGGTGCAGTTGCATTCTTATGAACTGTTGCTGGAGATGATCCGTTGCAGCGCCTGCATTGGTTTGCTGCCCAATTACATGAGCCGGTTTGATCGCGGGCTGATTGCGCTGTCGGGGCTGTTCGACCAGCCGATGCAGCGCCAGGTGTGGATGGCGGTCAATGCCGAGTCCACGGGGCAGGCAGAGGTGCAGATGATTGTCGAGCTGATCCAAAACACCTTCAATGAACGGCGGGAGTGGTTTGAAGCCTGATCGCTGTCCCATTGTGGGTGCGAGCTTGCTCGCGATGGGGGCTGGACAGTCGACATTGATGTTGAATCCTAAGGCCCAATCGCGAGCAAGCTCGCTCCCACATGGGGGCTTCACATTGCATCTCGCCATGCCGCAAGCCTGCGTTGTAGAGTGGGCGGCCATGTCTGCATCAAGGATGAGTCACCCATGCCCGCCACCGAACCTGCTATCACCCTCGAACGCTTCAGAGAATCCCACATCGACGGCATCACCGCGCTCTACAACGAGCCGGCCATTACCCGTCAGGTGCTGCAAATGCCGTTTCAATCCACCGAGGTCTGGCGCCAACGCCTGGCACCGGATAACGAACGCGCGGTGCAACTGGTGGCGCTGCATCAGGGCGCGGTCATCGGCAACATTGGCCTGGAGCAATTCTCGCGGATCCGCCGCAGCCACGCCGGCAATCTCGGCATGGCTGTTGCGGTGGCGTGGCAGGGCAAAGGTGTGGGTTCAAAACTGCTGGCGGCGGCGCTGGACGTCGCCGACAACTGGATGAACCTGCAACGGGTCGAGCTTTCGGTGTACGCCGACAACGAAGCGGCCATCGGGCTCTACCGCAAGTTCGGCTTCGAGACCGAAGGCCTGTTCCGCGACTACGCCGTACGGGACGGCCGCCTGGTCAATACCTTGAGCATGGCGCGCCTGCGTCGCACGCCCAGGTCAGACTGACTCAGTCGCCCAATGCGAACGCCACCGCCGCCTGCGCATGCAGTTCGGTGGTGTCGAGCAAGGGCAGGGCGCTGTGCACAGATTTGATCAACATGCCGATTTCGGTGCAGCCGAGAATAATCGCCTGAGCGCCTCTCGCCGTCAGCGACTCGATGACCTGCTGATACACCTTGCGCGACGCCTCGCTGATCACCCCGACGCACAACTCGTCATAGATGATCCGGTGCACGGCGTTGCGTTCCTCGGCATCCGGCACCAGCACCGTCAAACCCATCGCGCTCAGTCGATCCTTTAGAAAATCCTGTTCCATGGTGAAGGCAGTCCCGAGCAAACCGACTTTCAGTGCACCGGCATCCACGGCGGCCTGACCGGTCGGGTCGGCGATGTGCAAAAACGGAATGCTGATCGCGGCCTGAATCTGCCCGGCCACCTTGTGCATGGTGTTGGTACACAGCACCACGCATTCGGCGCCGCCAGCCTCCAGTCGCCGCGCAGCATCCACCAGAATCGCTGCAGCGTCGTCCCAGCGTCCGGCATGCTGAGCCTGTTCGACAGGGCCGAAGTCGACGCTGTACATGAGCAATTTCGCCGAACGCAACGGCCCGAGCCGGTCGCGAACCTGTTGGTTGATGAGGCGGTAATACTCGGCGCTGGACTCCCAGCTCATGCCGCCGATAAGGCCGATGGAGCGCATTGGATTTCCTCAGGCTATGGCCTGTGCTGACAGATCAGGCCTGAGAGGGAGTCTCCATATGTTCGATGGCGGGCACCAGCGACAAATCAACTGTAATGCTCATATTGCGTTGAAGTGTCATGGTGCTGTTTAAGGCAAGGGGTAATCCCCTGAAAGTAACCACTCGTCGCCATCATCCACCGTTAAAAGACGCTCACACGTCAGCTTTGTGATACGCCGGTGGCTTGCATCTGCCATGATTGATTTCCGCAGCACCGCTTCAACCAAAGGAACACCGCAATGGACGACGTACAGCAACTGGGCGAGATGCTTCGGCACTACGCAGAAAGCGAAGCGCACAAGAAGCAAGTGTTTGAGTCGCAATCAGCCGTGTGGGCGACGCGCATCGGTGAACTGTTCGATCAGATCCAGCAGTGGCTGGAACCGGTCCAGGCGCCGAATCTGCTGGAGGTGAGTCGCGAGGCGTATGTCGCTTCAGGGCCGAGCGTCCCGGTCGAGACCTCGACGTTCAAGACCGAGAAACTGGGCATTGTCATTGCCGGAAAACCGGTGGAATTCGTGCCGGATGTGATGGGCGCTGGCGGCCAGATTTCGTTGGCGGTGATGGGGTTGACGGCCGCGCGCTATGGCAGCATTTCGCTGGTGTGCCTGCCGCCGTCCACGAGCTGGCAATGGCGCAAGACCAATGGTTTGAAGGACCCGGATACGTTTGCGTTCGATGCGAACTTCCTGGCGCAGCAGTTGCAGAGCCTTATCCCCCGCGAGCGCGGCTGATCTCTGAGGCTGACATATAACCTGTGGGAGCGGGCTTGCCCGCGATGGCGGAATGACAGTCAGCTAATGTGTTGAATGTGACGCCGCAATCGCGGGCAAGCCCGCTCCCACAGTGATTTGTGGTGTGTCAGATTTTCAGGTTGCCCCAGCCTGGTTTTGCCTCTTCCGGCGCAACGGCCTTCACAGTCTTCCCCGTCGCCAATTCCACCCGCCGCGCCACCTCAGGGTCATCGGCAAACGGCATCATGCTGGCATCCTCCAGGCCCTCAGCCGTTTGGTGTTTCAAGCAATACTCGATCACCAGCCAAAACCCCACGACCCCAAACAGATTCAGCACAATCTCGGTCATCTCAAGCTCCTCGCCTCAGGCAATCTGCGCTTCACGTTCGGCCATTGCCACGTCCGCGACCCGCACCGTGCGCCAGGTGTTGTACGCCATCAGCAACATCCCGCTGAGGAAGAACACGCCACCAGCAAAGCGCACCACGAACCCCGGATGGCTGGCCTGTAACGCCTCGACGAACGAATAAGTCAGGGTGCCGTCGTCGTTGATCGCACGCCACATCAACCCTTGGGTGATGCCGTTGACCCACATCGAGGCGATGTACAACACCGTGCCGATGGTCGCCAGCCAGAAGTGCAGGTTGATCAACGGTGTGCTGAACATCTGCTCGCGGCCGAAGACTTTCGGGACCATGTGGTAAATGGCGCCAAACGTGATCATCGCCACCCAACCGAGGGCGCCGGCGTGGACGTGGCCGATGGTCCAGTCGGTGTAGTGGGAGAGGGCGTTGACCGTTTTGATCGCCATCATCGGCCCTTCGAACGTCGACATCCCGTAGAAGGCCAGCGACAGCACCAGAAAGCGCAGGATCGGGTCGGTGCGCAATTTATGCCAGGCGCCCGAGAGCGTCATCATGCCGTTGATCATCCCGCCCCAGCTCGGCGCCAAGAGGATCAGCGACATCGCCATGCCCAGTGACTGCGCCCAGTCCGGCAACGCGGTGTAGTGCAAGTGGTGCGGCCCGGCCCAGATGTACAGGGTGATCAGCGCCCAGAAATGCACGATCGACAGACGATAGGAATACACCGGCCGCCCCACCTGTTTCGGCACGAAGTAATACATCATCCCGAGGAACCCGGTGGTCAGGAAGAACCCCACCGCGTTGTGCCCGTACCACCACTGAACCATCGCGTCAGTGGCCCCGGAATACACCGGGTAGGACTTGAACCAGTCCACCGGAATCGACAGGTGATTGACCACGTGCAGCATCGCGATTACCACGATGAACGCGCCGAAGAACCAGTTGCCGACGTAGATATGCTTGGTCTTGCGTTGCACCACGGTGGTGAAGAAGACGATGGCGTACGCGACCCACACCACGGTCATCCACACCGCGCCGGAGAACTCGATCTCGGCGTATTCCTTGGTGGTGGTGTAGCCGAGCGGCAAGGTGATCAGCATCACCACAATCACCGATTGCCAGCCCCAGAAGGTGAACGCGGCGAGTTTGTCGGAGTACAGCCGCACCTGACAGGTGCGCTGCACCGCGTAGTAACTGGCGGCGAATTGTGCGCTGCCGGCAAAGCCGAAAATCACCAGGCTGGTGTGCAGCGGGCGCAAGCGGCCGAAGGTGGTCCACGGCAGGTCGAGGTTCATCTCGGGCCACACCAGTTGCGAGGCGATCCACACCCCCATCGCCATCCCCACGACGCCCCATACGATGGTCGCCACGACAAATTGGCGGACGACCTTGTAGTTATAGGCCTGTCCGATTGTTGCTGTGCTCATGGTCAATGCTTCCACGGTTGCAAAGTCTTGCCAGGCCACCCGGACTGGCATGCTGTCAACTGTAGAAACCCTGCCGGAAACAAAACAGACTCAGAAAAGTTGAGTTTATGCGGATCAGATGCAAGGCCTGCCTGCGCTGATCTGACGCAGTCTGATACGGTTTTTTAGTATTCAGGTGAATCTGTAATGCACTGCACCGCAGGTTCATAGTCCCCATCACAAGCACCGCCACCCTGTAGCAGCTGTCGAGCACCGCGAGGCAGCGTTCGGCTGCGAAGCAGCCGTAAACCCTGTGCACACGGTTCATCTGACAGACCGAGCCGCCTGGTTTGACGACTGCTTCGCAGCCGAACGCTGCCTCGCGGTGCTCGACAGCTGCTACAGGGGATGCAGAGCGTGCGATTCACCCTGATGAGGTAGCCACATGTATCAGTACGATGACTATGACCGGGCCCTGGTCTTCGAACGCGTTGCGCAGTTTCGCGATCAGGTCGAGCGTTTCATGACGGGCGAGTTGAGCGAAGAAGAGTTCCTGCCGTTGCGTTTGCAGAACGGCCTGTACATGCAAAAGCACGCCTACATGTTGCGCGTGGCGATTCCTTACGGGACCCTGAGCGCCAGGCAAATGCGTACGCTGGCGAGCATCGCCCGGGACTATGATCGCGGCTACGGCCACTTCACCACCCGGCAAAACATGCAGTTCAACTGGATCGAACTGGCGCAGGTGCCGGACATTCTCGAACGGCTGGCCCAGGTCGAGATGCACGCAATCCAGACCTCCGGCAACTGCGTGCGCAACATCACCACCGAAGCGTTTGCCGGTGTGGCGGCCGACGAACTGATGGACCCGCGACCGCTGGCCGAGATCCTGCGCCAGTGGTCGACCATCAACCCGGAATTCCTGTTCCTGCCACGCAAGTTCAAGATCGCCATCTGCTCGGCGGAGCAGGACCGCGCCGCGATCATGATGCATGACATCGGGCTCTACCTTTATCGCGATGACAACGGGCAGATGCTGTTGCGGGTCATCGTTGGCGGCGGGTTGGGGCGTACGCCGATTCTCGGCCTGCAGATCCGCGAGGGCTTGCCGTGGCAGCATTTGCTGTCCTACGTCGAGGCGGTGCTGCGGGTCTACAACCGCCACGGTCGACGCGACAACAAGTACAAGGCGCGGATCAAGATTCTAGTCAAAGCCCTGGGTATCGAAGCGTTCGCCAGGGAAGTGGATGAGGAGTGGCAGTACCTCAAGGACGGTCCGGCGCAGTTGACCGACGTCGAGTATGAGCGTGTCGCCAGTGCCTTCGTGTCCCCCGACTACCGTTCACTGGCCGGCACTGACCTGGATTTCGGCACGCGAATGGCCGAGAACCCGGCCTTCGCGCGCTGGGTCACGCGCAACGTCCAGCCGCACAAGGTCGCGGGTTACACCAGCGTCGTGCTGTCGACCAAACCGGGCTTCGACTCACCGCCGGGGGACGTGACGACCGCGCAGATGATGGCCGTGGCCGAGTGGTCCGAGCAGTTCGGTTTCGGCGAGATTCGCATCGCCCATGAACAGAACATCGTGCTGCCGGATGTGCCAAAGGCTGATCTCTACACGTTGTGGTGCCTGGCCTGCGAACAGGGCCTGGGCTGCGCCAACATAGGCTTGCTGACCGACATCATCGCGTGCCCCGGCGGCGACTTCTGCGCGCTGGCCAACGCCAAATCCATTCCGATTGCCCAGGCGATTCAAGGCCGTTTCGAGGACCTGGATTACCTCCACGACCTGGGTGACATCAGCCTGAACATCTCCGGCTGCATGAACGCCTGCGGTCACCACCACATCGGCAACATCGGCATTCTGGGGGTCGATAAGAACGGCAGCGAGTGGTACCAGATCACCCTCGGCGGCAGCCAGGGCAAGAACAGCGCCCTGGGCAAGGTCATCGGCCCATCGTTCAGCGCGGCTGAGGTGCCCGAGGTGATCGAGCGGATCATCGCCACGTTCGTCAGTTACCGCGAGAGCGAAGAACTGTTCGTCGACACCTTGCAGCGCATCGGTCTTGAGCCGTTCAAGGAGCAGGTTTATCCGAAGATGCTGGAGGTCTCGGCATGAACAATCTGCTGCGACTGGAGGAGGGTGTGCCGCGGGTTGTGGCTGACGATCCGTGGGTGCTGGTCCGGGAGTTGGAGGGTGAGTTACCGACCGGGCCGCTGATATTGCCGTTGAGTCGCTGGCTTCCAGAGCCGGCGCAGCATGCGGTCTGGCTGGGGCCGGATGATGAGGTAGAAAGTCTCAAACCATGGTTTGACTCATTGCCGTTGATTGCCCTGGACTTCCCGAGTTTTCGCGACGGTCGCGGTTACAGCCAGGCGTACCTGCTGCGCACTCGGTTGGGCTGGACGGGAGAGTTGCGCGCGGTCGGCGATGTGTTGCGCGATCAACTCAGCCACATGCGCCAATGCGGTTTCGACAGCTTTGCAGTGCGCGAGGACAAATCCGCTGAGGACGCGCTGAAGGGACTGGCCGGGATGAGCGTGTTATACGGTCGTTCAGTGATTGAACCGCGGCCGTTGTTCAGACGCCGCTAATACACAAGCCCAACACTGCTTTCTGTAGCAGCTGTCGAGCAGCGCGAGGCAGCGTTCGGCGACGAAGTCGTCGTGAAATCAGGCGATGCGGATTACAGGAAAACCGCGTTTGCAGGGTTTGCGACGACTTCGTCGCCGAACGCAGCCTCGCAGGCTCGACAGCTGCTACATGGCATGTCCTTGTATTTTTGCTTGGGGCGATGATGGCATTTTGGTAGAGTCCGCACTCGAAAGGGAGTCAGTCAAGAAAGGAGTCTGGTTTGAGTGTGGGCAAGAAGATTTTGGGGCTGATTGCGCTGTTGCTGATTGTGGCGCTGTGGGCCAGTTACTTTTATGTGTTCAAGGAAAACCGCGACGGCCAGTTGGGCGGCGCCTTCGACAGTACGGCCTGGTGCGGCACGCCACCGGCCAGCGATGCCGCCGCGCTGGGCAAGGATCAACTGACGCTGCGCATCACCAACACGGTGCGCGGCGAGTTCATGCTCAGCGGTGCCGTAGTGGTGTCCGAGCGTACCTTCAACCGCTACGACCTGGGCCGCAACGAATTGCGCCTGCGTCTGGAACCCTTGCAGTGGTCGTACGGCGTCACGCCGATTTTCCTTGAGCAGGTCAAGATCCAGCCGCTGAGCCGCAACCTCGCATCGGCCAGCAAAAGCGCCTACGCCGAACTCGAGCCACGCCCCATCGGGGTGCAGGGCCGGGCCACGGATTTTCCCTTCGATACCTACCGCTATGGCTACAAACCGGTGCTGTATTACCTCAAGGGCAACGAGCGCATCGACCTGAGGTTCAAAAACATCACCACGCTGATGGAGATGTCGAACACCTTCACGCCGATCCAGAAGTACAACCGCGTCGACTACATCAACGAACGCAACTCGATGATCCGCGATGAAGACTACAAGGCCTACGGCGTCCACGAGTGCGCGTTCAGCGTCGAGCGCAAAGGCTCGTTCAAGGTGATCGTGCTGCTGTCGCTACTGGTGCTGTGCCTGCCGCTGCTGCACGTGTTCTATCGCGATGAACCGGGGATCGATTTTCTCGCCACGCTGGTGGGGATCGGCGCGATTCGAGTGTTGCTGGTGGGGCCGATGAAGGACTTCCAGCTGTACACCATCGACTTCCTGTTCGCCGGGGTGATTATCCTGGTGGGCACGGTGTCGTTGATCAAGGCGATGCGGGCGAACAGTCGGCGGGAGTTGGCGTTGAAGAGTGGTTCTTCGTGGTGAGGCTGATCTGAGACCGTGGTGACGCCTTCGCGGGCAAGCCACGCTCCCACAAGGATTACGCAGAACCTGTGGGAGCGTGGCTTGCCCGCGAAGGGGCCATCGGATCAACCTCCGATCATTTCAACGCCGGATCGCCCATGTTCATTTTCTTCCAGCCTTGCAACAGCACCTGCGCCTTCGGTTCCTGTCCGTTTTCCAGGTAGTACTGGATCAGCGACAACCGCGCATTGCGATTGGCTGGCTGCACTTTCAACAAGCGCTCCAGCTCTTCGCAGGCTTCATCGACCTTGCCGCTGTCGTGCAACGCCACGGCCAGCACGTAGCCGTATTGGGCGTTCTGTGGTTCCAGTTGCGCGGCTTTGCGCAGGGCCGGCATGGCCTGGGCGGATTTGCCCGCGCGCACCAGCGACAAGCCTTGGGTGTGTTGCAACAGGGCGGCGTCCGGGTGTTCTTTCAGGCTCTGCGCCAACAGCGTCTGCGCCTCTTGAGCGCGTCCATTGGCTTCCAGCCATTGCACCAGCGTCACCAGCGCCGGGTAGAAATCGGGATCACGCTTGAGCGCAGTACGCAGCAGCGATTCGACTTCGCCATTGCGACCGCTGGCCTGATAGAGCATCGCCAGGTTGAGGTTGGCCTCGGCGCGCTCGGCCAGGCTGATCTGCACCGCTTCGTACTCGGCAATCGCCGCATTCCAGTTCGCCTGGGCGTTGCCCAATCCGTTGCGAGCGACGCTCAGCAGGTCCCTGGCCGCAACGATCCGCACAGCCTTCACCGGGTCGCCCAGCAACGGCGTCAGCAGCGGCGCGCGCTCCGGCGACGGCAGGAACGCGCTGATCGCCCGAACCGCGCTTTCACGCACTTGCGGTGCCGGGTGGCTCAAGTCCTTGGTCGCGAGTTTCAGCGCCTGCTCACTCGGGTACAGCGGCAACTCTGCCAGCAAGGTGGCGCGCTGGATCGCCGGCAGATTGCTGCGCTGCAGCTGCTCATACAAGGCTTGCGCGGCACCGGGCTGACCGTTGCGAATCAGCCACAGGCTTTCGTCATAGCGTGGCGCTTGCGCGGTGTTGGCGGTATTCCACAGCTTGAATTGCTCGGTGATCTTGTCGCCGGCCTTGCCCTGATGACAGGTCAAACAGGCGTCTGGTGTGCCGAGTTTCTGTGCTCGCTGCGGATTGGGAATGCTGAAACTGTGGTCATGCCGGAAGTCGTTGCCCATGTAGAACTTGCCGGGCATGTGGCAATCCACGCATTGCGAGCCGGGTTGGCCCATGGTGTGCCGGGTGTGTTCGATGGAATCGTAGTTCTTCGCTTGCAAACCCTTGCCGTCGACGCCTGCCACCGGGGTCTTGCCGGCGGTGTTGTGGCATTGCAGGCAGACGCCGTTGCCCGGGGCCTTGAGTTCGGTGCTGTGGGGGTTGTGGCAGTTGCTGCAACGCACGCCCTTGTCGAACATTTTGCTTTGGGCGAAAGAGCCGTGCTCGAACACTTCATCCTTGATCTTGCCGTCCAGCGCATACAACTCGCGGGTCAGGGGGCTCGGCAGGTAATCGTCCATCAAGCGTTTGCCAACGGTGAAGCCGTCGCCCAGCGGTGCGCGGCGCGAATGGCAGCGGGCACAGGTTTCGATCTCGACCGTGGCGTCCTTGTCCTTGAGGTCGACCGCAAAACCGGCATGGATCAGATCGCCTTTTTTCGCGGTCCATTCCAGGTGACTGGACGCGGGGCCGTGACACGCCTGACAACCGACACCGAGGCTGTTCCATTGACTGTCGAAGGCGTTTTTTGCCGCGTCGAAATTGCGCTTGTAGCCGGTGGTGTGGCACTCGACGCACATGAAGTTGGCGTTTTGGCTCGGCTTGCTCCAGTGCAACGGGTTCTTGAAGTTCACGCCCTGGCCTGGATAGAGGTGGAACCAGCGGTTTTTCTCGGTATCCCAGGCGACGCCCAGCGCTTGCAAACGACCTTCGCCGACCTCGATCAGGTATTGCTGCAATGGCGCGATGCCAAAGGTGTAGGCCACTTTGAAGTCGGCATTCTTGCCGTCAATGCCGGGCGTGTTGACCCAGAACCCGTCGTCCTTGCGCGAGAAACGGGTGGTTTCGTTTTCCGCTTTGAAGGTGACGTTATTGAAGTCGCCCAGCATCGTCTCGGCGGTGGCTTCCTGCATCGCCAATTGGTGATGGGAGCCTTGCCAGTCCCTCATTTGTTCGCTGTGGCAGCCCTGGCATTGTTGCTCGTCGACCATCTTCGCCGGCGCCACAACGACCGGTTGCGGTTTGGCCGGCTGAACGGCCGGCGTGCTGACGGGCACGGGTTTGATCGGCGCGGGTGTGCTGCTGATTAGAAACCAGCCGATCGCCGCCACGGCCACCAGCAATACGCCGATGGTGACGGGAAACAGGTAACGGTGAATCAGGGTCGGTGGCGAATCAGGGTTGGGGGTGGCTGCTTTATTTTTATGGTTCGGCATTGCGACTTCCGTAGTCCAGGTGCGTTTGCCGTCAGGCGCGCGTTCAAGCTCGGTGCAGCTTTGCCGGATGATCGGCGTCTGTCAAATGACCGTTGTGAGCGAGCCCGCGCGATAGATGAATATTGTGCTTTTTGATCACGAACCGCTGTGCATTGGCTATACCTGTAATTCCCGTATGCAATACCGTTGTCGGCCTTCTGACAGGAGTTACAGCATGAAGCTAGCGTTAATGATGGGCACGTTGTGCATCGCCTCGATCGGGGTGGTGGGTTGCGCCAGCAAAGTCGTTGAGCCGGACCAGTATTCAGGTTTCCTCAAGGACTACAGCCAGCTCAAGGAAGCCAAGTCGCCATCGGGCGCGACGGTGATGCGCTGGATCGATCCCAAACTCGACATCGGTAAATACACCAGTGTCTACATTGAGCCGACCCAGCTCTATCCCAAGCCGCAACCGACTGTGAAAATCCCCCAGGCGACCCTCAACGGCATCACCGGTTACTACGATCAGGCGCTGAAACGTGAAATCGGTAAATCCTTGCCCCTGGCCGCAGGTCCAGGCCCCGGTGTGATTGTGGTGCGTGCCGCGATTACGGCAGTCAGCAGCAAGACGGAAGGGCTGAAGCCTTATGAGGTGATCCCGATTGCGCTGGTGGCCGCGGCGGTCAGCACCGCCAGTGGTATTCGTGATCAGGAGACCGATCTATCTACCGAGGCGGTGTTCCTCGATGGTGGCGACAATCACGTGTTAGCCCAGGTCGTGCGCAAGGGCATCGGCAAGCCGCTGGAAAACGATTCGCAGGTAATGAAGGCGGATGACGTGAAAGGCGTGATTGATGGCTGGGCGGCGGATTTGCATCAGTCGTATCTGAAGCTTAAGTCCAAGTGATGTGTTGGAGCTGATGGCCCCATCGCGAGCAAGCTCGCTCCCACAGGGGACTGCGTAAACCTGTGGGAGCGAACTTGCTCGCGAAGGCGGCCTGACAAGCTCCGCACCTCTCAATACTCAGCGCGCGCCAGCCGGTTGTAGCGGCTGATCAGCGAGTCATACCCGCGAGTAACATCGTAAAAATCATCGCTCAATCGCTGCGGCTCAGCCTTGTTCTGCCAATCCCTGTGCAAGGTGTTCAGCGCATTCAGGTACTTCTGCGTCGGCGCGGCAATGTCTGACCAGAGATAGCGCGGTACTTTGTTGCGTCCCGTCTCAGGTAACTGCGTGCTCATGAATGGCTGTCCGTTGTCCCACGCCCGTTGCAGATCCGCGGTGGTTTTCGCCAGTCCCTGCGGCGTCAGGGTCTGGTTTTTCACCCCTTCGCTGACCAGGTTCAAGGTGTCCCTGGCCTGGATCATGTAGGTCAGCAGATGCCAATGAATGTCCTTGCCCAGACGCGTTTCAATCAGCTTGAGCTGAGCCTGTCGCTGTTCAAGGTCGAGCGATTCGACGTGTTGTCTCAGCGCCGTTGAGGCCGCGAGGTACTGGTCAGCCCTGGGCTGAAATTGCTCGGCAAAATCGGGCGGCAATGCGTAGTTGGTCGGTAAATAGGTGGTTTGCTGGAAAACGCCGATGTTCAGCGTCAGGGGCGTCACCCCCTCCAGCACCTGCACGTAACGGTCAGCCATCAGCGCCAAGGGGCTGTCGTACTCAAGGATGTTGAGTTTCTCGCTGATTTTCTGCGAACAGACATCCCTTTGGGAAAACGACGCATCACTGAAGCCGCCATCGTCGAAATCATGTTTGTTGGCCATCCAGTCACGCACCGGCTCCACCGGATGCTCCGACGATGTGTAGCGCTCATAAGCAACCCGCCAAGGTACGTCGACCCGATTGAGACAATTGATCACCGGGCTCAACGCATTGGCCTGCGCGGTGACGGATGCATCGTGCTTGTCCAGCCACAAGTCGAACGTTGTCAGGGGTTTTCCGATCCCGAACATCCCCAAGGCAATCAGCCCCCAGAAAATCCCCAGGGGGAACATCCATTCCCGATTCATCGCCCGGCCTCCTTGCCATACCACTGCTCATGGTTGGCTGGAGCATTGCATTCGGCAGCGCTGGCCGGCATGCGGCTGCACAAACGTTCGCTCCATTGTTGCAGGCCCTGATTGCGGTTGACTGTGCCTTGGTTGGAGATGACTTTGAACACACCAAGCAGGACGACCAGCACCAGAACGCCAACGCCCATCAGGCCGTACTTGAAAATCGGGCTGGCCTGTTCCCAGGAGACACGGGGTTTGATCTGGCGCCGGCGTATCAGGCCGACACCGAGCAACGTGCTGGCGTAAACGGCACTCGCCAGCGGACCGTAGACATAACCGAGTCCGGTAGACATGGCCGCGCAAGGCACCAGGTCGCGCAGCACACCCAGCGGCGGCGGATTGCACCGGGGCAACAGGCGTGCGCTGAGTCGATCATCCAAGAGCCAGAATCGATGGGCGAGTTGATGCATCAGCCAGTTGAGTACCCAACCACCCACGGCGTAAATCACCGACCAGAACACCGCGACACTGATCAAGCTCCCCAGCCGGGCGCCGTCCGGCGCGTATTGAACAAAGGTGCCGATCAGGCAGGCGAGGACGATGCCCAAGTACATCGGCCAACTGTCGTAGGCGTGTTCCCAGTCACGCCAGAAGAACGGCGTGCCGCCGGGCAGATTGGCGCAGATGTCCGGGTGGTTGGCGTACAACGCAGAACTCAGGTTGCGGCATTGCACCCAATCGTCTTCGCGCAAACGTCGGGCAAGGGCACGGCGCTGACTGAAAGGGCCCGGAGCCAACAGCAAATGGGCAGCGCGATGCTGCGGCGTGGCGGCGGGTTCGCCGACGAGGCGCTGTTGCCGGGCCAGAAATATCGGTGCTTCACGACGCTCGGCCAAGCGCTTGCGCTGTTGCGACAACTGTTCGATCAGGTCTTCGTCCAGTTCCAGTCGTTGCCAGAGACTGAACCAGTGAAAGGTTTCCATCGCCCATTCGAGCAGTGGTTCAGACGTCTCGAAGTGTTCGACGCAATGCCTGAGCACGGCATCTTCCATGACATCCACCGCGCCATGTTCGACGGCGATGGCATGACGTCGTTCGAGCTCGACACGGCTGACACCGTCCAGCGAACGGGTGACCAGTTGCAGCGTGTCGACTTCAACGACCGACAGTCCGGTCAGGTCCCACGGGGCATCATCGCTTGAGTCATCCTCGCGCAAGTGCTCCCATTCCTTGATGCTCAGCGCGTGTTCATACGCCTCACGCAAACGCTGAAAGCCCTCGGGGTCTTCATCCGGGCGCGTTTGTTTGAGCAGGCTCGCGTATTGGCGTTTGATACTGCGCGTATCGGCATCGGCCGGGAGGCCAAGGATGGTCCAGCAACTCATTGCGTGTGCAACTCCATGAAAACCTGCGACGCGACAACTTCCCTGAAACCGGGGGGGGTGGTGGCAATTTGATTTTGCGCACCCTACCGGTTTCGCGTCGAAAAGTCCCCTGGTCTTACCCTCAGTCGCCGACAAACCAGCGGTAATACGGATTGCCGCCATCGCCACGCATCACTTCGCGGATGTCCCTGGCCCAGGCGTCCCGGTCACCGTCATAGGCGTGCAGGCTGGCCCGATAGAACTGCATCAGCCGCTGCTGATGAACGGTCATGCGCTCGATGAACGCTGCGTCGGCATTCAGCAGCAACGGCGGCTGACGCAAGTCGAGCAGGGCCGGCAACACGCGGCTGATTTCCTTGGCGCGCACCCACGGTGCGTACTCGATGCGCGGTTGATCGTCGGTGACAGGCAGCGCATCGGCGGCGAAACGCTCCAACCCGGCGCGGTCGGTCACCCAGGTTGCCAACAAGGCAGCGGCCGAGCCGATGCCGACGTCCTGCAGGGTGCTGCGCACGGTGTCTTGCTGGTAGCGCTGGCTGATTTTCCCGGCATCCAGTTCGATCGGTTCCATCGAGCCCACCAGCAGCATTTCGTGGAATTCGCTGGTCCACAGCGTCGCGTAGGGAAAGACATCGAGGAAGCTGCGCACCAGCGAGCGCGAATCGTCGATGTTCTGGGTCGGCAACGGCAGCCATTGGGCGACCAGACCTTTTTTCTCAAGACGGCTGGCGGCCAATTGGTAGAAGTCGCGCGAATACAGATTCACCACGCCGGCAGCGGAGGGCGGAGGCGGTTCGAGGGTGATCAGGTCGTAATGCTGCGGGCTGCGCAGCAGTTCCTGACGACCGTCACGCAGACGGACGTCGACTGCCGGATCGCTAGCGGCATTGAAGTTACCCTTGAACAGCGGCGCGGCTTTCACCACCGAGGGCAGCAATTCCGCGACGACGCGATGTTCAAGCCCCGGATAGCGGGTCAGGGCGCCAGCGGTAATGCCTGTGCCAAAACCGATGACCAGCGCCGAGCGTGGTTCACCGTTATGGATCAGCAGCGGCAACAAAGCCTGGATGCGCATGTAGCGCAGCGATGGCATGGCGTCACCGGTGTTGGAAACACCCTGGATATACAGGCGCTGGAACATCTTCCGCCCCTTGCCCTGAGTGACCACGGCCACGGTCCCGCCGCGTCCTTCTTCGTAGAACGCCAGCGTACCGTTGCGTGCACCGGGCAGCAGGTTGGCGAGTTTGCTCACCGGGGTAAAAACCGCCACCACAATCGCCAACAGGCCGATGGCAATCACAGCCTGGCGCCGGCCTTTCTTGACGTGATGCCCTTTGCGTACCGCGAAATAACCAATCCCGGCGGCGACAATCGCCAACAGGCCCAAGGTGCGCACCAGCCCCAGCAGCGGGATAAGCAGGAATCCGCAGAGCATCACGCCGATGATCCCGCCCAAGGTGTTGAATGCAACCACGGCGCCGACATCCCGGCCAACCTGCTCACGGCCCACACTCAAGCGCAAGGCCAGCGGAAAGGCGGCGCCCAGCAGCAGTGTCGGCACAAACACGATGCTCAGCGCTGCCACGGCAAACCGTGCGCTCATCCCCTGCAGGTCGCTGCCGCCGATGGCCAGCGCGATGGTTTCGGCCTGGGATTGCAAAAATACCAACCAGCGCCCGAGAAACGCGACTTCCAGCAGGGCAATCAGGCCGGCACCGGCAATCAACAAGCCGAACACGCCCCAGGGATCGCGAATGCGATCAACCCGTCGGGCCAGCAATGCGCTGCCGAGGAACAGCCCGGTGAGGTACGTCGCCAGCACCACGGCAAATGCATAGGTGCGGGTGCTCATAAATTGCACGATGGACTGCGACCAGACCACTTCGTAACCCAGCGCCACACCGCCGGCGATTGAATACAGCCACAGCGCCAGGCGATCCGGGGCTTTCTCTGCCGGGTGTTTCACCGGGGCATCGCTCAGTGCCACGCGCTGGCGTTGAAACCACAGCGCGCCCGCGGCGGCCAGCAAGTTCAGCATCGCCGCCGCCAAAGCACTGCCGCGCACGCCGAGGGTGGCGATCAGCACGAACGCGGCGAGCAGGGTGCCGGCAATCGCCCCGGCAGTATTCGCGGCATAGAGTTGGCCGCCAGCCTTGCCCGATTGTCGCGGGTCAGCCGCCAATGAGCGAACCAGCACCGGCAGGGTGCCGCCCATCAGCAGCGCCGGAATGCCGACCAGCGCAAACGGTAATACCCACGCGGCCAGGCCAACGTGCTGTTCCAGCCAGGCGAACGGGCTGGCGGCGAGGCTCATGGCGAAGGTCGCACCGACACCCAGCACGGCCACCAACACTTCCAGCCCGGCATACAGCAACAGCGGCCGCTGCAAGCGATCCGCCCAACGCCCGAACAGCAACCCGCCCAAGGCCAGCCCGGCAAAAAACGCGCTGATCCCGGTGGTGATCGCATACACCTCAACGCCGACCACCAGCGACAACTGCTTGATCCACAGCACTTGATACACCAGCGCCGCAGCGCCAGAGACGAACAGCAACAGGGCGGGGATCAGCAGCGCCGGGGAAGCGGCGGTATGGGGAGCGGGTAGGGCCGACGACTTGCTGGCGACACGTGAGGACATTGCGGATTGCCTTGTGCAGTGGCTTGAAGATGATCGTTCCCACGTCGAGGCGTCGAACCGTCTGCGTGGGAATGCCTCATTGGACGCTCCGCGTCCGCTTCGGCATGTGACGCGGAGCGTCACGGGCTGCATTCCCACGCAGAGCGTGGGAACGATCTAGAAAATAAGGCCGCTCGCCGATAAAGGCGAGCGGCAGTCAAACGGGCTTACTGTGCAGGCTGGTTTTTCATTTTTTCCGCGATCTTCGCATCCACCGCAGCACGGATCTGGTCAACGCTGAAGCTCGCCGGTTTCTGGCTTGGCGGATACTCGATGAACGTCTGCAGGAACTGCGCAGACTTGGTCACCGCTTGCGCGACCAGATACACGTTTTTGGTGGTCCAGTCGTAATACTGATCGGACACTATGTCGGCGCGTTCATACGGGTCCATCCTCAGGTTGAGGATTTTCGGCACCCGCAGGCAAACGAACGGTTCGCTCCAGACCTTGAAGCCGCCCGGTGCCCGCTGTTCGCAGAACACCGCTTTCCAGTTGTCGAAACGCATCGACACCAGCACGCCGTCATCGTTGAAGTAGAAGAACTCCTTGCGCTCGCCTTTAGGCTGTTGGCCAGTCAGGTAAGGCAGTTGGTTGTAACCGTCCAGGTGCACTTTGAAGTTGCTGCCGCCAGAAGTCGGCGCCCAGCCTTTGAGCAGCTTGTCTTTGACTTGCTCATCGCCAGCCGCCGCGAGCAGGGTCGGGAACCAGTCCATGCCCGAGAACATTTCGTTGGAGACTTCACCGGGCTTGACCTTGCCCGGCCAGCGGATCATCGCCGGTACCCGATAAGCGCCTTCCCAGTTGGAGTTCTTCTCATTGCGGAACGGCGTGGTCGCCGCGTCCGGCCAGGAGAACTGGTTCGGGCCGTTGTCGGTGGTGTAGACGACGATGGTGTTGTCAGTGATTTTCAGGTCATCGAGGGTTTTCAGCAGTTTGCCGACGTCGCCGTCGTGTTCCAGCATGCCGTCCGCGTACTCGTTGCCGGGCATGCCGCTCTGGCCCTTCATCGATTCGCGCACGTGGGTGAACAAGTGCATGCGGGTTGTGTTCATCCAGACGAAGAACGGTTTGTCCGCCTTGGCCTGTTTCTCGATGAACGCTTGCGCGGCGGCCGTTGTTTCGTCGTCGATGGTCTCCATGCGCTTGGTGGTCAGCGCGCCGGTGTCTTCGATCTTGCCGTCGGCGAAGCTGTGAATCACCCCGCGCGGGGAGTTGGCCTTGACGAACTCTGGGTCATCCTTGGGCCAGTACGGGCGCTCGGGTTCTTCCTCGGCGTTGAGGTGGTAGAGGTTGCCGAAGAACTCGTCGAAACCGTGGTTGGTCGGCAGATACTCGTCTTTGTCGCCCAGGTGGTTTTTACCGAACTGGCCGGTGGCGTAGCCCTGGGACTTGAGTGCCTGGGCAATGGTGATGTCGCGTTTTTGCAGACCGACCGTGGCGCCGGGTGCGCCGACTTTCGACAGGCCGGTACGCAGCGGCGTCTGCCCGGTAATGAACGAGGAGCGTCCGGCCGTGCAGCTGTTCTCCGCGTAATAGTCGGTGAACATCATGCCTTCCTTGGCAATCCGGTCGATGTTCGGAGTCTTGTAGCCGACCACACCCATCGAATAGGCGCTGATGTTGGTCTGGCCGATGTCATCGCCGAAGATCACCAGAATGTTGGGTTTTTCCGCGGCCCCGGCTGTTGCCGAAATCGCCATGACCGAGGCTGCCACCAGGGCGAGTTTCGGTAGCCACTTGCGTATGCGAGTCATCTGACTTGCTCCTTTTGCTCACTTGCGTCGCTCAAGCGCGACAACGTTTTTTGCAGTCCTGCGTTACGCTTTTTATTGCACTTGCTCGGGAGTGGCGGCATCGAACGGATAGACCCTGCGCCATTCGGATGCCATGTCCACGATAGTCCAGCCACGGGTTTTTGCTTCGTCCAGGGCCTTGTCCAGGCGACCGATCTGCGATTGACGGTCATAGGCCCATTCGCGTTTGGTGTCGGTGTGATGCACCAGGCCCATGAATCGTTTGCCCGGTCCGGCAGCGGTCCACTGCAGCATCTGCAGATCGCCATCGGAGTTGCCGAACGCGAGGATCGGCCTGCGCCCGATCACTGCGTCGATGCTTTCCGGTTTGCCCGGGCCGTCGTCGTTGTGGGCGAGTTTCGGCGTGCGCACGATCGAGGCTTTACCGTCCTTGAACTCGAACGCGGTGACAAAGGTGGTGCCAATCACTTGTTCGGGTGGAATGCCGTAGACCTTCTCGGCAAAGGCGCGCATGAACCCGGTGTCCCCCCCGGAAACGATATAGGTCTTGAAGTCTTGACTGCGCAGGTAGTCGAGCATTTCCAGCATCGGCTGGAAGATCATTTCGGTGTATGGCTTGCCGGTTTTGGGATGTTTGGCCTGGCTCAGCCAGGTCTTGGCGTAGTCATCGAAGGCTTCGGTGGTCATGCCGGTGTGGGTGGCACCGACGATTTTCAGGAGGCCTTCCATGCCCGTGGCGGCCAGGGCCTTGTGATCGTTTTCCAGTACGGCCTTGAATGGCTGGGTGGTTTTCCATTCCGGGTGCTGCGGTGCAGTACGCTTGACCTCATCCAGCGCAAACAGCAACTCGAAGTACATCGGCTGTTCGCTCCACAACGTGCCGTCATTGTCGAAGACGGCGATGCGGTCCTCGGGTTTGACGAAGTCCTTGCTGGACTGGTCGGTGACGGCCTGGACGAACTCGATGATGGTTTTCTTCGATGGCCCGTCGTTCCACGAGGGCAAGGGTTCCGCTGCCAAGGCGAGCAGCGGCATGCTCAAGGCCAGAGCAATCAACAGCTTCAGCCCGTGGCGTTGGCGGATCGATATCGGGTTCGTCATGGGAAGTCCTTCTCGTGAACGGGGTTGAGTGGGCGTAAGGCGTGAGCCGCAGGGGACGGTTTGTGTTCGGCCTGACTATGCAGCGTAGCCAAGGATTTCTTCAGTTGGCGCAGCGCCTCGTCTTCGCTTGATTGCTGGCTGTAACAGGCGCGCAGCAAATCTTGCAGGCGCGGGCCGAGGTTGCTCAGTTTCAGGCCCAGGCGGCTGCGCCTGGCCCACAGGTAAAGGGCGCTCAGTTGGGCAGGTTTGCCATCGATCTGCGCCGGGATTTGCCGCCAGGCGTAGTCAGCGGACTCGAGCCAGGCGGCGTGTTGCGCGCGGCGCCTGGCTTGCCCGGCAAGGTAGGCACGCTGGACGAAAGGACGCGCAAACCAACCGAGCAACACCACGGCCAGCAGCAGCGCAAACAGCACCAGCCAGTGGCCGGAGAGATGCACGCGACTTTGCTGACCAAGTTTTTTCAGGTCTTCGGTGATCGAGAACACGGGCTTGTAAGCGCTGTTAGTCGCGGCGTCGAAGCTCACGGCCGGGACTTGGGCCGTGCGGGTTTGTCGGCTGCTGGCGTCCCACCATTTCAGCTCGATGGCCGGCAGGTTGTGGCGGCCTTCGGTGTCGATGCGGTAAGTCACGGTATCGATGCGCTGGCCGCCGTTGAAGTTGCCACGGCCATCGTCGAGATTGCTGATTTGCGGGCTCTTGGGGTAACGGCTCAGACCGTTCACATCGCCCATCGACGGTGCCGGCAGCGACATGGCCATGGCATCGTCGGCCTGCAAGGTCAGTTGTCGGGTGATGCTATCGCCGACCTTCAGCGGCGTTGCCGAGTTGACGATTTTTTGCGTAAAGCGCAGCCCTTGCGCGACAAGCACCGGCTCACCGGGCTGGAACCCTGGCGGTTGTGCTGCGGTGAAGTGCAGTGGCTGGCTTTGGGCGCTCAGCGGGGCGCTGGCCTGGCCAGGCGTGGCGTGAACGGTCAATGCCGGGATGTCGAAACCCTGGGCCAGGTTCGGTGTGATCCGGTAGCTGTAACGCATGCCGTTGAAAGATTTGCCGTCCAGCGTCTGGGTAATGTGCTCGGCATGACCGTCCGGTGGCAGGACCAGCGCACCCGGCAGCTTCAGGTCGGGCAGGGCGGGGGCGTCGGTAAACCAGCTGTCGGTGAGGACATCGAGTTGCAGTTCGAGCATGCCGCCGACCATGACTGAGTTGGTGGGTTGCAGGCGGGTCTGGACGCGTAGGTCGGGTTCTGCGGCCAGGGCTGCGGTGGTGAACAGACAAAGGAGTAAGGCGGTGAGTTTTTTGGTGAATGGTCTATCGCCATCGCCAGCAGGCTGGCTCCCACAGGGGATTTGCGGCGCACACAGATCAACTGTGGGAGCCAGCCTGCTGGCGATGGCCTCGACTCGGTTCATGGCTTGCCCCCCACCTGATCCTGCAAACTGAATTTCTGCTTCAAGAACTTCGCCGGCGAAGTGCTCAGATTCTGCAACCACTGCTCATCCGAAGCCGCCTGCTCGGTCTCGACCGCTTTGCTCTGTCCCTTGCCCGGTGCCTTGTCCATTTTGATTTCGTCCGGTTTGACCTCGGGCGTATTCTGCTCGGCGCTTTCCGTGTCCTTCTGCAAGGCAACCGCCAGCGCCAGATTGGCCGTGGCTTCCGGGAACTGCGGCTGCAACTTCAACGCTTGCTGATACGCCGCAATGGCCTGATCAAACTTGAAGCGACGCACATAGATATTGCCCAGATAGAAATACGCCTGCGGCGTTTCCAGTCGCGCAAAACTGGCCAGCGCCAGGTCGAAATCGGCCGCGTTGTAGGCGGCGATGCCTTTCCAGTACGGGTCGACAAAATGCGCGGCGGCCTGGGGCAAGTGCTCGTGTTCGAAGGCCCAGCGACCTTGCTGGTCGGGGGTGAAAAACGCATCGGTCAACGCGTTGGCTTCGGCCGGTGCCGGTTGAAAGCCGATGCCCAGCGCCAGCAACACACCGGCCATCCAGTTCAGGCTCCAGCCCTTGCGCACGCCAAGGAAGGTGAGCAGCAGCAACGGCCAGCAAAGCCAGTAACCGGCGTCTTTCCAGTGCAATTCTCGCTGTTCATCGCTGGCGCTCTGGAAATGCTGCTGGGCGTGCAACTCGACCCATTGCAGATCGTCGTCATTGAGGGTCAGGCTGCCCAACGGCGCATCCACGGCTGAAGCCAGCTGCTTGAGCGCGGCCTGGTCGAAACTGCCGAGCGCCGGGCGACCGTTGCTGTCGGTGCGCGGCTGGCCATTGGCGTCGCGGATGATTCCGCCGTCCTCGCTGCCGACCGCCAGTATCAGCACTTGCAGTGCGCTGTCGTCGAGTTGCTTGTCGAGTCCGGTGAGTTGCGAGGTGTCGGCACCGTCGGTGATCAACAGCAGCGTCCCCGGGGTTTTCTCGGCAAGCAGCAGGCGTTTGGCTTGATCGATGACCGCACCCACGTTTTTCCCCTGTTTGGCGATCAGGTCGGTGCTCAATGCCTGGATGAAGGTGTCGAGCAGGGCCGGGTCGTCGGTCGGCGGCAACACCAGGTGGGCGCTGCCGGCGTAGGCGATCAAGCCACTGCGGGCACCGGCACGGCGCTGGATCAGGTCGTGCAGCTTGTGTTTAGCCGCCTCCAGCCGACTCGGTGGCACGTCGCTGGCATCCATCGAAGGTGAGAGGTCGATGGCGATGATCAGCGGCGCACGGTTTTCCAGGAAATCCGGGCGGTCCTGTTCCCAGGTCGGGCCAGCGGCCGCGAGGGCGCCCAGAATCAACACCGCGCACACCAGATGCACGGGTCGAAAGCGCTGTTGATCCTGCGGCGTAATCAACAAATGCGGCAGCAGGTGCTCGGCAATGTTGCTGCGCAAGCGCCGTTGCAGATCACGGCTGCGCCGCCAAAGCATCGGCAACAACGCGGCGAAGGGCACTAATAGCAGCCACAGCGGACGCAGGAAATGGAAGTCACTGAGATTGATCTCCATCTCAAGCCTCCTGCCGCTGACGTGCGAGTGTCAGGTGCGGACGGAGCAGGGCGCCCAGATGGTAGAGCGCGAGCACACCGATTGCGGCGCCCAGCGGCCACCAGAACAGGTCTTTTTTCGGCTGATGGCTGAGGGTTTTCACCTGATGCGGGGTGAGCTTGTCGAGGGTGCTGTAGACCTGATCCAGTGCCGTGCGGTCCTCCGCGCGGAAGAACTTGCCGCCAGTGGCATCGGCGATCTGTTGCAAGCCCAGCAGGTTGACTTTGGCTTCACCCTCCGCGGTCGGGTCGCCGATGCCGATGGTGTGAATCACCACGCCTTTGGCGGCGGCCATGGTCGCCGCGTGATCCGGGGTGATCGCGCTGCTGGTGTCATTGCCATCGGTGAGCAGGATCAGCACTTTCTCTTGCTCGTGGGCCTGATCGAGTAGCTTCAGGCTCAGGCCTATTGCATCGCCAATCGCGGTGTTCGGGCCGGCCATGCCGATGCCGGTGTCGTCGAGCAACAGCGACAGACTGGCGTGATCGAGCGTCAGCGGCGCCTGGGGATACGCGCCGCTGCCGAACACGATCAAGCCCAGGCGATCTTCTTTGCGTTTGTCGATAAAGCCATGCACCACTTCCTTGACCGCCGCCAGACGATTGATCTTCTGGCCATTGGCGTCGGTGAAATCGGTGGTTTCCATGGATTGGGAAATGTCGATGGCCAGCATCAGGTCGCGCACCGGTTGCTGGCGTTCGATCGGTTTTTCGACGAACACCGGTCGCGCTGCGGCCAGCAGCACCAGTGCCCACACCAGCAGATTCAGGGCCAGCTGCCAGCGATTGCTGCGGGTTCCGGCCTGGCTCGGTGCCTGACCGACCGCGCGGCTCATCGCGCCGAAAAACGGCACACGCACGGCGCTGCGGGCTTCGCGGTAATCGGGCAGGTAGCGGTAGCCCAGCCACGGCAGCGGCAAAAGGATCAGCAGCCAGGGGTAATCAAGCTGCCACATGATGATGCTCCACCCAGTGTTTGCAGGTGTCGAACAGTTGCTGGCGTTTATCGCCGGGCAAGGTCAGCAATGCCGCATCGGACGTATAGGCCAGTTGCGCCAGTTGCTGGCTGAAATCAGCGGGCAATGGCTGCGAACTGTGCCGCACCAGAAACGCCTGCCAATCCTCACCCCCAAGCGCACCAACATCCCCTTGTGGGAGCGAGCCTGCTCGCGATAGCGGTGGGTCAGTCACCGTTGATGTTGAGTGTTGGGCCGCCATCGCGAGCAGGCTCGCTCCCACAGGTTTTTTATTCCAAGGGGAGGGCATGGAGAGAGCTACACGTTTGAGCAACTCCGGGAGTTCTCGCAGAGCGCCAAGTTGATCGTTGCTGCTTTGCAAATCAGCCAACCGCACCAACGCCTCCCGCCGATAACGATCCCGCCGCCATTGCCAATACCGCCGTGCACCGACCAGCAAAACGGCAATCACCAACACCCCGAGCAACACCCACCAGCCCCACGTCTGCGGCGCATAACTGACCGGGGCGGGCAAACCGATCTCTTTCAGCTGCTCGATACTCGGGATATTCGGGTTCATCGCCGACCTCTGCCGAGTTCGGTGCGCAATTGTTCCTGAGCATCGGTCGCGGTACTGAACATCATCAGCGGCACCTGACTGCGCCGCAGCAGGGTGGCGACATCCTTGAGCCGACCGCTGAGAAAATCCCCCAACGGCTGATGTACGCTGCGTTGTTCGACGGCCAGTTCCACCTGCAATTGGCCTTGGGTAATCAGCAAACGCCCGTTTTTCGGCAGGTTCAGCGCCAACGGGTCATACACCTGCATGGCGACCACATCGTTGTGCGCGGCCAATTGGCGCATCAACTGCAACGTGCGCTCACCGGCACCGGCAAAGTCGCTGACGATGCAAATCAAATGATCGTGCCCTGCCACCGCCAGGCAATGCTGCAACACCTTGTCGAGCTGGTCTTCGCCTTCGGCGTCCGGGTTGGCGGCGTTCAGTTGCTGGTTCTGCTCGGCAATGCGGCTGCAAAAGGCTTCAATGCGTTTACGGCTGCGCAACGGGGCGATGCTGTCGATGCGCTGGTCGTTGAACACCAGGCCGCCGACCCGATCCCCGGCGTTGAACACCATCCATGCCGCCAGCGCGCCCAGCTCCGCAGCGATGGCCGATTTGAAGCTGCGTTGCGAGCCGAAGAACATCGACATGCGCTGATCCACCAGGATCAAGGCCGGCCGGTCGCGCTCTTCGGTAAACGTGCGCACCACCGGTTTGCCGGTGCGCAGCGAGGCGCGCCAGTCCAGATGACGCAGGTCGTCTCCCGGCTGATAGCGACGCAGCTCATCAAAGTTCAAACCACGGCCGCGCAGGCGCGAAGCATGGTTGCCGGCCAGAATGCTGCCCTGCGGCTGACGCGCCACAAAACTCAGGTCACGCGCCTTGAACTCCAGCGCCATCAACTGCGCCAGAGAGACATAGACCAGACCGTCGGTATTCATGCCGGAATCGCCACTTTGTCGAGCAGGCGATCAAGCACCTGATCGGCCGTCACACCGTCCGCTACCGCGTCATAGCTCAGTTGCAATCGATGCCGCAGCACCGGATGCACCACGGCGCGGACGTTATCGGGCGAGACGAAATCCTGCCCCTGCAACCAGGCATCGGCCCGGGCGCAACGGTCCAGGCCGATACCGCCCCGAGGACTGGCGCCGATGGCGATCCAGCGGCCCAGATCGGCGTCGTAGTCAACGGGATGGCGAGTGGCATTGATCAGGTCGATCAGGTAACGGTCGATGGCCGGGGACACGTGAATGGCACTGACCTCTCGACGCGCCGCGAAGATCACCTCTTGAGACAGCGCGAAGCCCTGCACCGTTGCGGTCTTGGCGCCCAGCGCAAATTCTTCTTCGCGCAATAGGCGCAGCACCTGGCTCTCGTTTTCGGCACTGGGGTAATCGAGCAAAACCTTCATCAGAAAGCGGTCCATCTGCGCTTCCGGCAGCGGATAGGTGCCTTCCTGTTCGATCGGGTTTTGCGTCGCCACCACAATGAACAACTCCGGCAGCACGTGACTGTTACCGGCCACGGTGATCTGGCGTTCTTCCATCGCCTCCAGCAATGCCGCCTGAACCTTGGCCGGGGCGCGGTTGATTTCATCCGCCAGAATCAGGTTGCCGAACAGCGGGCCGGGCTGGAACTGGATCTCGTTCTTGCCATCGATCTGGTGCAGGACCTCGGCGCCGGTGATGTCCGACGGCAAAAGGTCGGGGGTGAACTGGATACGGCTCATCTTCGCGTCCAGGTGTTTGGCCAGCGCCTTCACCGTGCGGGTCTTGGCCAGCCCCGGCAAGCTTTCGAGCAACAAGTGCCCGTTGGCCAGCAGGCCGAGGAGAATCTGCCGGATTACCTGGTCCTGACCGAGCACCGCTTCGGCGATGCTGGCTTGCAGGGCGTTGAGGTCATTGAGTGCGGTCATGAGAATCCCTGGCTCAAAACATGAAAGTCGGAATGATGGGGATGAACGACAAGCGAAAATTCCAGCGGCTGCTGATCAGGTCGTCCGGGTGGATCGCCGAGTGTCTGATCGCTGTGCAGACCGGTACCTGACCATTCTTGTTAACCCCTAGAAAAACGCCAACGTCAGGTTAACCGCCACACCGTTGCCTTCCGGGCGGTTCTTGGTGTCGAACTCGGGCACCCAACGTGCGCTGACGCTGGCCTGGGCATCGTTGAACTTGCCGGCCCAGCCGATCACCGGACCGGCGCCGACCGAGCGACCGCGAAAGCCATTGAGGGCGTCAGCCGTCTGGCCTTTGTCGTCAGTGACTTGCTGGACATAACCGCCGACCAGGCCGGCGCTCCAGCCGTTGCCGAAGCCGTGGGTCCACATCGCATCGAGGGTGAAAATATTGCCGTTGCGATAATCCGTGGCGTCGTTCTCGGTGTAGAACTCCAGACCGCCCGACAGCGTGAACTCGCCACCTTTGCCGTCCAGATGGGTGAACGACACGGTGGGCATGAAGGTGTAAGTGTTCTGGCCGGGGTTGGCCAGGCGGTCGTCGTTGTAGGCACCGGACGGCACGTAGATCGGCAGGGAGAACGAGATGTGGTTGACCTCGTCGAAGTGATAACCGGCGGCGATCGGCGTGATCAGCATGTCGGCAAACTGTGTGCCGGAATCACTGGTGCCCAGCGTCCGCCCACGCGGCCCGGTAATCGAGATGTTGATGTCGGTGTATTGCACCGGTACGCCGATGGCCGAGGCATAGTTCCAGCGCCCCTTGCCGGTGTCCCAGACATGGGTGAAGTTGGCCATGGTGTAGGAGACTTTCATGTCGAGGTCGGCACCCACCTCACCGACAATCGGCACACCCTTGCCGCCCTTGATATCGCCGTCATACCAGATACTGGTAAAGGACATGACCCAGCCTGGTGCCGGCGGCACGACCCCAGCGTTGGAAAACACCTGTTGCCCGGTGATCGGACGCCCGACACCGCCCTCGGCCGCGAAGCCCAAGGGGCTTGCGCCGATTACGCACAGGGCCAGTAAAGGACGCACTACAAAGGGCCTGACCATGACTGACTCCGCTTATTGTTTTTGTGAATTGACGGGGGTCAGCAGCGGCATTTGCCACTGGCCGCTGGTGACTTCAGGTTTTGGCAGGTAGAGGCGCAAGACTCCATAGAACGGGCCGTTCGGCGCTGGCAGCCAGTTGCTCTGCAAGTCCTTGGCCGGTGCCTTGTTCTGCACGTAAAGGGTCAGGCCACCGTCGGCGTCGAGCTTGAGATCGGGCAACATCCGCGAGTTGATCAGGTAGCGATTGAGCGGGTTGGCCACCAGCAGCTTGTTCTTGCCGTCGTACATCGTCAGCGACCAGAACGCATCGGCCGGGGGCAGGGCGCCTTTATCGAAATGCAGGGTGTAATCGTGTTTCGAGGCGTCGACCGGCTGGCCGTCCTTGTCGACGAAATAGCCGATGTAATTCGCTTCTTCGGCGGAGTTGCCGAAAATCCCCATGTTGGCCCCGGCGTAGCGGTACAGGTAATTGCCCTTGAGGTGATCGCGGGTGCCGAAGAGATCGCCGCTGCTGACCTCGTGGGTATCGACTTTGTCTTTCTTGAATTGGGCGAATTCGGCCTTGGCATCGCTGATACCGTCTTCCAGGGCCTGACGCTGTTCAGCTGTGAAGTCGTGCAGCTTGAAAGGCTTGCCGGCTTCGATACCGATTTTCTTGAAGCGCGCGAGCAGATCCTTTTCCGCGTCCTGCGCCGGGGCGAAGGCCAGCATGAAGTTCAGGTAGCGGAACAGGTCCGGGGTATCGCTCATGGTCGGTGTGGGTTTCGGCCAGGCGACCTTCGGCGCCGCTGGCGGGGCCTTCTGTTTGACGTAGTGGCTCAACGTCTCGACCTTGTAACCCTTCTGGATTTCCTTGACCTTGCCCAGATCCTTTTCGTCGAACAGCTGCGTGCGATACAGGGCGTAGGCGATGTTGGTTTCACTGCGCAGCAACCGGTCGATGTCCACCGGTTGCTGGCCCTGCCAGTTCGGGCCGGCAATCATGAAATGCCCGCCGTTATTGCCTGTACTGCGGGTACCCAGGTACGCAAAATTCTGCGTGTAGGCGTCGATCAATTGCACGGAGTAGTAACGGTGCTCGTCGATGGGCGGCAAGGTCAGCACCACTGGTTCGGCGCGCAGGTCCATCCAGACGAACGAGTAGGGTGTGTCGGCGTTCGGTGTGACGAACGCGGTGTCCTTGGCGGTGAAGGCCTTCGCGGTGTTGCCGATCCGGTTGAACGGCGCCTTGAAGTTCGCGCTCTTTTTGTCGACGGCCTGGGTGTAGAGAGTCTTGTACATTTCCACCACCGGGAAGCCGTACAGGTAGGCCTCCTTGGCGATGCCGCGGGCTTCCTCGGGTGTGGCGGTGAAGTCGGCCCAGGCGCTGGTATTCAGGGCGAGCGTGAGAACGGTGAGCAACAGGCGATTATTCATAGCGCTTCCTTATTGAATCCTGGGCGTCATTCCACGGCCGTGATGTCGTCGAGTTTCCAGCTTTTGTCGAAATAGGCTTCGGTGGGCGCGTACAAGCGGAAATAGCTGAACCAGTGCTTGCCCGGCACGGTTTGCACCCAGTTGGTCTCGAAGCCGGCGGGCGCGGTCGGGCCGAAGTACAAGTCCACCGAACCGTCGGCGTTTTTCTTCAGGTCCTGACGGGACGACAGATCTGCCTTGCGCTGCGGGTTGTCGATCAGGCAACGGCTGTCGATGTCGTAAACGGTCATCGACCAGAACTGCTTTGCCGGCGGATTGGCGTCGACGTGCAGGCGATAGTTTTTGCCACCGTCGAGCCAGTTGCCCTTGGCGTCGGTATAGGCGCCGAGGTAGGTCTGGCCCAGGCCCGGGGTTTTGGAGACCATGCCTTTGGTGTTGGTGACCGCTTCGTAGAACCAGGCACTGCGCTCCCATAACTGGTCGTAGTAAGCGACACGCTGCGACGGCTCGGCGATGTTGAGCACCGTGTCCCACTGACGGTCCTTCCAGTACTGGGCGTCCGGGAAACGCTTGGCGAAAGTATTTGCTGTGGCGATCAGTTCGCCGACTTGCGCGCCTTGCTCCAGTGCCTTTCGCTGGTTGTCGTTGGGGTTGAAGGGCTTGTCCTTCTCGATGCCGAGGCTGGCGAGCATGGCCATGTAGAACCGATCACGTTCGTTGACCGGTTCTTTCTGGATGATCTGGTGCAAGCGCTCCCAGTAGGCCAGGCCACGCGGTTGGGTGCCGGACCAGGCTTTGCCGTCGGGGGAGAGCAGTCTGGTTTTGGCAGGATTGGTGCGATTGGCGTACGGGTACATCTTGAACTGCTCGACCAACGCCTTGCCTTTGGCCGGGTCCGGATCCAGTACACGAAAACCCACCAGCACGTTCATGGTTTCCGATTTGGCCAGGTAATACTTGCCCGCATCGGCCGGAGGTTCGGCGCCGGGTGGCAGGACCAGGTATTTGCCACCCTTGCCTTTGTCGGGGCCGGTCTGCCCCATGTCGATAATCGCGCGCTGCCAGAAATCACCCACGCCGCCCGCAGTGGGGCCGGGCGGCAGTTCGATCACCAGCGGACCGGTTTCATTCAGGTCGACGAAGCCGAGGATGTACGGTGTGGTCGCATTGGCAGTGATCACGCCCAGCTTGTCTTCGTAACTGTTGAGTACCATCAGGTCGCCGCTGTGGGCGCCGAGCTTGTCACGAAACTCTTCCTGCCACTGGGCGTAGGACACCAACGGCAACGCCCACAGATAACTCTGGGTGGCCTGTTGGAAATCCAGTTCGGCATAGAGCCTGGGGATTGAATCATGGGCTGGCAGCTCGCCTTCCATCGCAATCTTGCCGATCCGCGTCTCGACGTCCTGTGCGCCAACGCCGCAACTGACGAACAGGGTCATCAGACTGAAACCGGCTGCGCGAATTGCAACGTGCATAGAAAAGTCCTTATTTACCGAACGTGACGTTGATCCCGGCGAACAGCGTGAACTGCGGCAGGCCATCGCCTTTGCGCTCCACGGTCCACTGCGGTTCGATGAAGGCGTTGAGGATATTGGACCCGGATTTCCAGACCTTGCCGCCACCCAAACCGAGTGGGATGTAATGGGTGTCGTTCTTCAGGTCGAAGGTCCAGGTACCGGTCGAACGCAGGTACCAGCCCTTGTCCAGGTTATGCATGATGAAGGGCTGCAGCGTCGCGGTTTCGACGTGGGCACGGTCATGATCGCCGGCGAAGGAGCTTTGATACTGCACCAGCGCGCCGAGCAAACCCCGTGGCGATGCATCAATCGCAACAGCGGCCAGGCCCGCCTGCCATTTGCCGGTCCCGAGCTCGTCCTGATCGGCAGTGGGTGCAGTAATTTGCGGGCCGATGCCCAGTTGCACACCCTCGGTCTTGAGCAAGAAGATATCGAAGACGTTCAGATCACCTTCGCCGGTGCTGTAGCCGCCATGCGGGTCGGGGCGCGTACTGATCGGCACCGTGGCGCGCAGCAACTGCGGCACACCGATGAAGTCGCCGGGGGCAATCGGCAGCGTGCCGCGAAGCAGGGCATCGTTGGTGTGGGCATTGGTGTCGTAAAGCTTGGGCGTGTAGTAGTCCTGAAGGTTGGCACCGGGGGCCAGGTTCAGCGGGTTGTTACTTTTGTTGGCCGTCTCGGCGTTGTCCGCCAAGGCACAAACGACAGGCGCAAACCATGCCGCCAACAACACGGCGCGTGTTCCTGCTCTTATCGACATGATTCCCCCGTTCCTTCGTGGCTCATTGGACGACTCGGCACTTGACGGCCGTTACTGCGTAAGCTTTTTCCTATCAAGCCTGTAGGACACGTTTGTTGAAGTTAGCAGCTAACGTCGGGTTCGCCAGTCGGAAGGGGGGATCTTTGGATTTTTGTATAAGTTTTCGGTGTTTTTTGTGTACTAAAAAGTTAATACGAATCAGAGGTTTGGGGGATACACGGCAGAAAAGCCATCGCGGACACGCCTCATTCCTGTAGGAGCGAAGCTTGCCCGCGAAGAACGATAATGGGGTGATGCTGACCGATTAATACTCCTGAAATGTTCAGCGCTTTTTCATCTGCTCGCGCACCCGTTCTTCCTGCTCGCGCAGTTCCGGAGTCAACAGCGCCGCGAAATCTTCCGCGCTGTATATCGGGCGGATCTCGATCTCAGCGTCGTTGCCCGGCATCGGATTGGGGCAGCGCTTGACCCATTCGATCGCTTCCTCTTTCGACTTCACTTCCCATAGCCAAAAACCGGCGATCAGCTCCTTGGTTTCGGCGAACGGGCCGTCGATGACCGTGCGCTTTTCACCCGAGAAACGCACCCGGGCGCCTTTGCTGCTGGGGTGCAGGCCGTCGCAGTCGATGAGGATGCCGGCCTTGGTGAGTTCCTCGTTGTAATTGCCCATCGCGGCCATCAGTTCTTCGCTGGGCATCACGCCGGCCTCGGATTCCTGGCTGGCTTTTACAATGATCATGAATCGCATGGTCTTATCTCCGTTGGAGGGTGGGTGATTCACTGTGTAGTCGAATAACCGTGTCCTGAATCGACAGGTGATGTGTGAAATGCAGTGGCGACGGCTGCCTTTCGTCATGAACACCGGGTGGAGGCGGGAGAGGGCGGTACGCTGTATACCGACCGTGTGACGTATTCGGCTATCGGTGGCGCGTTGACAGAAGCGCTGCTGGTGAATGCGTACATGCGCCGGATCTTCGAGGCACGGCACCGTAATATGCTGCGGTTGTTGAGATAGTCTGTACGCATCAGACCCTGTCGGAGCGAGCCTGCTCGCGATTGCGGTGTACCAGTCGATATCAATTTTGGATGTTCGTCCGCTATCGCGAGCAGGCTCGCTCCCACAGGTTTTTGTGTCGTTTGGGAGAGTTGTATCCAATTCAGGGGGGCGACACTTCACAATTTGTATCCGGGCATAGGTCGTCGGACCATTTCGTGGTTAACTTCGGCCTCTTCAAAATTCTCCACAACAACGTCAGAAGGACTCCGTTCATGGCTCAAGTCACTCTTAAAGGCTCCCCGGTTCAAGTCAACGGCCAACTGCCACAAGCCGGTTCCAAGGCGCCAGCCTTTTCCCTGGTTGCCGGCAATCTGTCCGACGTGACCCTGGCGAACTTCGCCGGCAAACGCAAAGTGCTGAACATCTTCCCAAGCGTCGACACCCCGACCTGCGCCACTTCGGTGCGCAAGTTCAACGCCCAGGCCAACGACATCGCCAACACCGTGGTGCTGTGCATCTCCGCTGACCTGCCGTTCGCTCAAGCACGTTTCTGCGGCGCCGAAGGTCTGGAAAACGTACAGAACCTGTCGACCCTACGCGGTGCCGAGTTCATCGAGAACTACGGCGTTGCCATCGCTGACGGCCCACTCAAAGGCCTGACCGCTCGTGCCGTCGTGGTTCTGGACGAAAACGACAACGTTCTGCACAGCGAACTGGTCAAGGAAATCGCTGAAGAACCGAACTACGAAGCAGCCCTTGCCGTTCTGAAATAAGTAAAGCATTACAATTGTTAACGGCCTGGCCCTGTCCAGGCCGTTTTCATTTGTGCTTCAGTGTCTTAGATAAACCTCCTGTTACGTAAGCCGAAGGTAAATTGCCGGTAAAGGCGCTTTGCTTAATACCCACCAGTGCTTATCGTTCAGCCTCCTGTAGAAAGAAGCTCACGCGCCCAATGGTTGATCATTCCATGCAATCCTCCGCTTCCCGTAATCCTCGTCGCTGGCTGTTCGGCCTGCTTGTCCTGTTGGTCATCGCTGGTCTGTGCTGGAAGTTCTGGCCCGCCAGCACTGCCCATAAGGACGGTGCTGCGCCCAAAGCCGTGGCGGGGCACACCGGCAAGTCGGGGGGGATGCGTCCGGGTTTCGGCGGGGCGACCGGGCCGATTCCTGTGCGCGTGGCTGCGGCGGTCAAGGGTGATTTCCCGCTGTACTACAAGGCGCTGGGCACGGTGACCGCGCTGAACACCATCAATGTGCGCAGCCGCGTTGGCGGCGAACTGATGAAGATCTCCTTCGAAGAAGGGCAGATGGTCAAGGCTGGCGACCTGCTGGCTGAAATCGACCCGCGCCCTTACCAGAACGCCTTGCTCCAGGCCGAAGGCACCTTGCTGCAGAATCAGGCGCAGCTGAAAAACGCTCAGGTCGATGTCGAGCGTTATCGTGGTCTGTTCAAGGAAGACAGTATCGCCAAGCAAACCCTGGACACCGCTGAAGCACTGGTCGGTCAGTACCTGGGCACGGTCAAGACCAATCAGGCAGCAGTCAATGACGCCAAGTTGAACCTCGAATTCACCAAGATCCGCGCGCCGATTGCGGGGCGTGTGGGCCTGCGGCAGCTGGACGTCGGCAACCTGGTGGCCGCCAACGACACCACGGCACTGGCGATCATCACCCAGACCCAACCGATCAGCGTTGCCTTCACCTTGCCGGAAAACAGCCTCGACGTCGTGCTGGCGCGCTACCGCACTGGCGCCAAACTGCCCGCCGAAGCCTGGGACCGTGGCGACACCAAATTGCAGGCCACCGGCGTGTTGCAGAGCCTGGACAACCAGATCGACGTGACCACCGGCACCCTGAAATTCAAGGCTCGCTACGAGAACCGTGATCAAGCGCTGTTCCCCAACCAGTTCGTCAACGTCCACCTGCTGGCCGACACCCTCAAAGACGTAGTGCTCGCACCTTCGGCGGCGATTCAGTTCGGCACCAACGGCACCTTCGTCTATGCCCTGGACGGCGACAAGAAAGTCGCGATCCGTCAATTGAAAGTCGGCGCCAGTGACGGCGAAAACACCGTGGTTACCGAAGGCCTGGCCCCCGGCGATCGCGTCGTCCTGGAAGGCACCGACCGCCTGAAGGAAGGCAGCGAAGTGGAAGTGGTCAACGACACCAAGGACGTACCGACCAGCCCGACCGGGCACCTGCAAGGTAAATCGGCAGCCAGCTCGACTGAGCCGGCCGCCGCCGACAAGGCGAAAAAGGGCGGCGCATGAACATCTCGCGGCTGTTCATCCTTCGCCCGGTCGCCACCACGCTGAGCATGCTGGCCATTATCCTGGCCGGCGTGATCGCCTATCGGCTGCTGCCGGTGTCGGCATTGCCTCAGGTGGATTACCCGACCATTCGCGTCATGACGCTGTATCCCGGCGCCAGCCCGGATGTCATGACCAGCGCCGTGACCGCGCCGCTGGAGCGTCAGTTCGGGCAGATGCCCGGCCTGACCCAGATGGCGTCGACCAGCTCCGGCGGCGCTTCGGTGCTGACCCTGCGTTTCAGCCTCGACATCAACATGGACGTCGCCGAGCAGCAGGTGCAGGCCGCGATCAACGCCGCGACCAATCTGCTGCCCAAGGACCTGCCGGCGCCGCCGGTGTACAACAAGGTCAACCCGGCGGACACCCCGGTGCTGACCCTGGCCATCACCTCCAAGACCATGCTGTTGCCCAAGCTCAATGACCTGGTCGACACGCGCATGGCGCAGAAAATTGCCCAGATCAGCGGCGTCGGCATGGTCAGCATTGCTGGCGGCCAGCGTCAGGCAGTGCGGATCAAGGTCAACCCGGAGGCCTTGGCGGCTAATGGCTTGAACCTGTCGGATGTGCGCACCTTGATCGGCGCGTCAAACGTCAACCAGCCCAAGGGTAACTTCGACGGCCCGACCCGGGTGTCGATGCTCGATGCCAACGATCAACTGACCTCGCCCAAGGATTACGCCAACCTGATTCTGGCCTACGCCAACGGCGCGCCGTTGCGCCTCAAGGACGTGGCCGAGATTGTCGACGGCGCCGAGAACGAACGGCTGGCGGCGTGGGCCAATGAAAACCAGGCAGTGCTGCTGAACATTCAGCGTCAGCCGGGCGCCAACGTCATCGAAGTGGTCGACCGGATCAAGGCCTTGCTGCCGAGCATTACCGACAACCTGCCGGCCGGCCTCGACGTCACGGTCCTCACCGACCGCACCCAGACAATCCGCGCCTCCGTCACCGACGTGCAGCACGAATTGCTGATCGCCATCGCGCTGGTAGTCATGGTGACGTTCCTGTTCCTGCGTAGGGCCAGCGCCACGATCATTCCGTCGGTGGCCGTGCCGCTGTCGCTGATCGGCACCTTCGGCGTGATGTACCTCGCGGGTTTCTCGGTCAATAACCTGACCTTGATGGCCCTGACCATCGCCACCGGTTTCGTGGTGGACGATGCAATCGTGATGCTGGAGAACATTTCCCGGTATATCGAAGAAGGGGACAGTCCCCTCAATGCCGCGCTCAAAGGCGCCAAGCAGATCGGTTTCACCCTGATTTCCCTGACCCTGTCGCTGATTGCAGTACTGATTCCGCTGCTGTTCATGGCGGACGTGGTGGGGCGCCTGTTCCGCGAGTTCGCCATCACCCTGGCGGTGGCGATCCTGATTTCCCTGGTGGTGTCCCTGACCCTGACGCCGATGATGTGCGCACGGTTGCTCAAGCGTGAACCCAAGGAAGAAGAACAGGGCCGTTTCTACCGGGCCAGCGGCGCGACAATTGATTGGATGATCGCGGCTTACGGGCGCAAGTTAAAGTGGGTTCTCAAGCATCAACCACTGACGTTGCTGGTGGCTATCGGCACTTTGGCGCTGACCGTGGTTCTTTACATGGTCGTGCCCAAGGGCTTCTTCCCGGTGCAGGACACGGGCGTGATCCAGGGCATTTCCGAGGCGCCGCAGTCGATTTCCTTTGCGGCGATGAGCGAGCGTCAGCAGGAACTGGCCAAGGTGATCCTCGCCGATCCGGCGGTGGAAAGCCTGTCGTCCTACATCGGCGTCGACGGTGACAACTCGACACTGAACAGCGGCCGCCTGCTGATCAACCTCAAATCCCACAGCAACCGCGACCTGAGCGCCACCGAGGTCATTGCCCGTCTGCAACCGGAACTGGACAAACTGGTCGGCATTCGCCTGTTCATGCAGCCGGTGCAGGACCTGACCATCGAAGACCGGGTCAGCCGCACGCAGTACCAGTTCAGCATGTCGTCGCCGGATTCCGAGCTGCTCAGCCTGTGGAGCGGGCGTCTGGTAGAAGCACTGGCGCAACGTCCGGAATTGACCGACGTTGCCAGTGACCTGCAGGACAAAGGGTTGCAGGTCTATCTGGTGATCGACCGCGATGCGGCGTCACGGGTCGGGGTGTCGGTGTCGAATATCACCGATGCGCTGTACGACGCCTTCGGCCAACGTCAGATTTCAACCATTTACACCCAGGCCAGCCAGTACCGCGTGGTGCTGCAATCGCAGTCCGGGGAGAAGATCGGCCCGGATGCGTTGAACCAGATTCACGTCAAGACCACCGACGGCGGGCAAGTGCGCCTGTCCAGCCTGGCACACATCGAGGAGCGTCAGGCGCAACTGGCGATCACCCACATCGGCCAGTTCCCGGCGGTGATGATGTCCTTCAACCTGGCACCCGGCGTGGCGCTGGGGCATGCGGTGGAAATCATCGATCAGGTGCAGAAAGACATCGGCATGCCGATTGGCGTGCAAACTCAGTTCCAGGGCGCAGCCGAGGCCTTCCAGGCCTCGTTGTCGAGCACCTTGCTGCTGATTCTGGCGGCGGTGGTGACCATGTACATCGTGCTTGGCGTGCTCTACGAGAGCTACATCCACCCGATCACCATCCTCTCGACCTTGCCCTCGGCGGCGGTCGGCGCCTTGCTGGCGCTGCTGTTGAGCGGTAATGACCTGGGGATGATCGCGATCATCGGCATCATTTTGCTGATCGGTATCGTGAAAAAGAACGCGATCATGATGATCGACTTCGCCCTCGACGCTGAACGCAATCAGGGCATGGACCCGGAAACAGCGATCTATCAGGCCGCATTACTGCGTTTTCGACCGATTCTGATGACCACGCTGGCCGCCTTGTTCGGTGCGGTGCCGCTGATGCTGGCGACCGGTTCCGGCGCTGAATTGCGCCAGCCGTTGGGCCTGGTGATGGTCGGCGGTTTGTTGCTGAGTCAGGTGTTGACGCTGTTCACCACGCCGGTGATCTATCTGTATTTCGACCGACTCGGTCGGCGCTGGGGCCGCAAGTCTGAAGCCGTGGAAGCGGTCGAGCAGCCATGAACCTGTCCGGACCTTTCATCAAGCGCCCGGTCGCGACCATGTTGCTGAGCCTGGCGATCATGCTGCTGGGCGGCGTGAGCTTCGGCCTGTTGCCGGTGGCGCCGTTGCCGCAGATGGACTTCCCGGTGATCGTGGTGCAGGCCAGCCTTCCCGGCGCCAGCCCTGAGGTGATGGCCTCGACCGTGGCCACGCCGCTGGAGCGCTCCTTCGGCGCTATTGCCGGCGTCAACACCATGAGTAGCCGTTCCAGCCAGGGCTCGACCCGGGTGATTTTGCAGTTCGACCTGGACCGCGACATCAACGGCGCGGCCCGGGAAGTGCAAGCGGCGATCAACGCCTCGCGCAATTTGCTGCCGAGCGGGATGCGCAGCATGCCGACCTACAAGAAGGTCAACCCGTCCCAGGCGCCGATCATGGTGCTGTCGCTGACTTCCGACGTACTGGAAAAAGGCCAGCTATACGATTTGGCCTCGACAATTCTTTCCCAGAGCCTGTCCCAGGTGCAGGGCGTGGGCGAAGTGCAGATCGGCGGCAGCTCGTTGCCGGCGGTGCGCATCGAGCTCGAACCCCAGGCGCTCAACCAGTACGGCGTAGCCCTGGACGATGTGCGCAACACCATCGCCAACGCCAACGTGCGCCGGCCGAAAGGCTCGGTCGAAGACGGCCAGCGGCTGTGGCAGGTGCAGGCCAACGATCAACTGGAAAAAGCCAAGGATTACGAGTCGCTGATCATTCACTACGCGGACGGCGCGGCACTGCGCCTGAAGGATGTGGCCAAGGTCAGCGACGGCGTCGAGGACCGCTACAACAGCGGATTCTTCAACAATGACGCGGCGGTGTTGCTGGTGATCAACCGCCAGGCCGGCGCCAACATCATCGAGACGGTCAACGAGATCAAGGCGCAACTGCCGGCGTTGCAGGCCGTGCTGCCGGCCAGCGTCAAGCTGAACCTGGCGATGGACCGCTCACCGGTAATCAAGGCAACGTTGCATGAAGCGGAAATGACCCTGCTGATCGCCGTGGCGCTGGTGATTCTGGTGGTGTTCCTGTTTCTCGGTAACTTCCGTGCCTCGCTGATTCCGACTTTGGCGGTGCCAGTGTCGCTGGTCGGTACGTTTGCGGTGATGTACCTCTACGGGTTTTCCCTGAACAACCTGTCGCTGATGGCGCTGATTCTGGCCACCGGGCTGGTGGTGGACGACGCCATCGTGGTGCTGGAGAACATTTCCCGGCACATCGACAAAGGTGTGCCGCCGATGAAGGCTGCGTACCTGGGGGCTCAGGAAGTCGGTTTTACGTTGCTGTCGATGAACGTCTCGCTGGTGGCGGTGTTCCTGTCGATCCTGTTCATGGGCGGGATTGTCGAGAGCCTGTTCCGCGAGTTTTCCATCACGTTGGCGGCGTCCATCGTGGTCTCGTTGGTGGTTTCGCTGACGCTGACGCCGATGCTCTGCGCCCGCTGGCTCAAGCCGCACACGCCGGGGCAGGAAAACCGCTTGCAGCGCTGGAGTCAGCGGGCCAACGAGTGGATGGTCGGCAAATACGCGACCAGCCTCGACTGGGTGTTGCGTCACCGCCGGCTGACCTTACTCAGTCTATTCGTGACAGTTGGCGTTAACATTGCGCTATATGTTGTTGTTCCTAAAACCTTTATGCCGCAGCAGGACACTGGCCAGCTGATAGGTTTCGTGCGTGGCGACGACGGGCTGTCGTTCAGCGTCATGCAACCGAAAATGGAAATCTTCCGCCGTGCCGTGCTCAAGGACGAGGCGGTGCAAAGCGTTGCCGGTTTCATCGGCGGCACCAACGGCACCAACAACGCCTTCATGCTGGTGCGCTTGAAGCCGATTAAGGAACGCAACATTTCCGCGCAAAAGGTTATCGAACGGCTGCGCAAGGAAATGCCCAAGGTTTCCGGCGCACAGCTGATGCTGATGGCGGATCAGGACCTGCAATTCGGTGGCGGTCGCGAACAGACCACCTCGCAGTACTCCTACATCCTGCAAAGCGGTGATTTGAGTGATTTACGTGAGTGGTACCCGAAAGTCGTCACCGCGTTGAAAGCGTTGCCGGAACTGACGGCGATCGATGCCCGTGAAGGTCGGGGGGCTCAGCAAGTGACCCTGATCGTCGATCGCGATCAGGCCAAGCGCCTGGGTGTCGATATGGACATGGTCACCTCGGTGTTGAACAACGCCTACAGCCAGCGGCAGATCTCGACGATTTACGACAGCCTCAACCAGTACCAAGTGGTGATGGAGGTCAATCCGAAGTATGCCCAGGACCCGATCACGCTCAATCAGGTCCAGGTGATCACCGCCGACGGCGCACGGATTCCGCTGTCGACCATTGCCCACTACGAAAACAGCCTGGAAGACGACCGGGTCAGCCACGAAGGCCAGTTCGCGTCCGAAAGCCTGTCTTTCGACATGGCCGACGGGGTGACGGTGGAGCAGGGCACGGCGGCGATCGAGCGGGCCATCGCCAAGGTCGGCCTGCCGGAAAGCGTGATTGCGAAAATGGCCGGCACCGCCGATGCCTTCGCCGCGACCCAGAAGAGCCAGCCGTGGATGATTCTCGGCGCGCTGGTGGCGGTGTATCTGGTGCTGGGCGTGCTGTATGAAAGCTACATTCATCCGCTGACCATTTTGTCGACGTTGCCGTCGGCCGGGGTCGGCGCGCTGCTGTCGATCTATGCGTTGGGCGGTGAGTTCAGCCTGATTTCCTTGCTCGGGTTATTCCTGCTCATCGGCGTGGTGAAGAAAAACGCCATTCTGATGATCGACCTGGCGCTGCAACTGGAGCGGCATCAGGGCCTTGAGCCACTGGAGTCGATTCGCAGCGCCTGCCTGCAACGTCTGCGACCGATTCTGATGACCACCCTGGCAGCGATCCTCGGTGCGTTGCCGTTGCTGCTGAGCCGCGCCGAAGGGGCGGAAATGCGTCAGCCGCTGGGCCTGACCATCATCGGCGGGCTGATCTTCAGCCAGGTGCTGACCCTTTACACCACCCCGGTGGTTTACCTCTATCTCGATAAACTGCGCCATCGCTTCAACAAATGGCGTGGAGTGCGTACCGATGCTGCTCTGGAAACTCCGTTATGACTGACCGTTCGCTTATCAATCTGGCTACGCCGTTGGCGACGGCCCGGGGCTCGCGTTTGCTGAGCCTGGCGCTGTGCGTGGCGATGCTCAGCGCTTGCGCTGTCGGCCCGGACTACCAGCGCCCGCAAGCCGCTGCGCCGGTGCAATACAAGGAAGCGGCTGGCTGGCGTCAGGCCAGCCCGAGTGATTCCCTGGCCCGTGGCGCCTGGTGGGAGTTGTATGGCGATCAGCAGCTCAATGGCCTGATCGAGAAACTCAACAGTTCCAACCAGACTGTTGCCCAGTCCGAAGCCCAGTACCGTCAGGCCCAGGCCTTGGTGCGTAGCGCCCGGGGTGCGTTTTTTCCGACCGTGGACCTGACCGTCGGGAAAAACCGCTCCAGCCAAGGCACTGGTAGCAGCAGTTCGAGCCTGACCAGTTCCTCCAGCGGTATACGCGACACCTACACCGCACAGGCTGGGGTCAGTTGGGAAGCCGATATCTGGGGCAAGTTGCGCCGAGGCCTGGAAGCCGACACCGCCAACGCCGAGGCCAGCTTTGCCGATCTGGCAGCGATGCGCCTCAGCCAGCAATCGGAACTGGTGCAGAACTACCTGCAACTGCGGGTGATCGACGAACAGAAACGCCTGCTGGAAGCGACCGTCGAGGCCTATCAGCGCTCGCTGAAAATGACCGAAAACCAGTACCGCGCCGGTGTCTCCGGCAAGGACGCGGTGGCACAGGCCCAGACTCAACTCAAAAGCACCCAGGCGGACATGGTCGACTTGATCTGGCAACGCGCCCAGTTCGAGAACGCCATCGCCGTATTGATCGGGCTGCCGCCAGCCGAATTCAGTCTGGCCGAAACCCAAAACATCCCGACGCTACCCGAAATACCGCTGAGTCTGCCGTCACAGTTGCTTGAACGTCGCCCGGACATTGCTTCTGCTGAACGTTCGGTGATGGCGGCCAACGCCAACATCGGCGTGGCCAAGGCTGCGTATTATCCGGATTTCACCCTGAGCCTGAACGGCGGTTACAGCAGCAGCACCTATGCCAACTGGATCAGTGTGCCGAACCGCTTCTGGTCAGTGGGACCGCAACTGGCCATGACCCTGTTTGATGGAGGCCAGCGTTCCGCCGAGGTCGATCGCAGCGAAGCGGCCTACGACGAAACCGTCGCCAAGTACCGCCAGACGGTGCTCGATGGTTTCCGCGAAGTGGAAAACTATCTGGTGCAGCTCAAGGTGCTGGAAGATGAAGCCGGCGTGCGCCAGGAAGCTCTGGACGCGGCGCGTGAATCCCTTCGGTTGACGCAAAACCAATACAAGGCCGGGGTAATTGCTTACCTTGGAGTAGTGGTGGTCCAGGCCACCGCATTGAATAACGAACGCAGCGTGTTGAGCCTGTTGCAGAGCCGCTTGATCGCCAGTGTGCAGCTGATTGCGGCGCTGGGTGGTGGCTGGGACGGGGCGCTTGAAGTGAGCGAAAACAAACAGCCCTGACACCCCAAACCCTTGTAGCAGCTGTCGAGCAACGCGAGGCTGCGTTCGGCAGCGAAGCTGTCGTGAAACCAGGTGGCGCGGTGTTTCAGGAAGACCTCATGCATAGGTTTTACGACGACTGCGTCGCCGAACGCAGCCTCGCAGGCTCGACAGCTGCTACCAGCGAGTGCGTGAATCATCGGAGTATCAAACAAGCGTTTCATCGGTTTGATGGCCATCTGATTACTTTTGTCAGTGCGTTCTTTTACGCAATCAGTACAATCGCCCGATTTGCCCTCCCGAGAACGGAAGCAGTACGGTGGGGCGATCGCGAGAAGTCACATGCTCATCGGTAGCTATTCACCCACGCTGGTTATCATTTCGCTCTGCGTAGCGATTCTCGCCTCCTATACCGCGCTAGACCTGACCGAACGCATTTCCACGGCCAAAGGCCGTGCCGTGTTTCTATGGACGGCGGGCGGCGCCTTTGCCATGGGTGTTGGCGTCTGGTCGATGCACTTTATCGGCATGCTCGCGTTCACATTGCCCATCGATCTGGGTTACGACTTCACCCTCACGGCACTCTCGCTGCTGACCGCGATCCTGTCCTGCGGCTTCGCCCTGTGGCTGGTCAGCCAGCCGCGGCTGCCGTCCTGGCAACTGGCGTTCGGCGCGCTGGTCATGGGGGCCGGGATCAGTGCCATGCATTACACCGGCATGGCCGCCATGCGCATGCAGCCGGGTATCGATTACGACCCGACGTTGTTCGGTGCGTCGCTGCTCATTGCCGTTGGCGCCTCCGGCGCAGCGCTATGGATCGCCTTCCGCCTGCGTCAGCACACGCCATATGTGGGGCTGTTTCGCGCCGGTGCCGCGGTGATCATGGGCCTGGCCATCGTCGGCATGCACTACACCGCCATGGCCGCGGCGCGATTCCCGGACGGCAGTTTCTGCGGCGCCGCCATCAGCGGCTTGAACGGCAAAGGCCTCGACAACCTGGTGCTGATCACCACGCTTGCGGTATTGAGCATCGCCTTATTGACCTCTGTACTCGATGCACGTCTTGAGGCCCGCACCGCTGACCTGGCGCGCTCGCTGACAGAAGCCAACCGCGAACTGACCCAACTGGCCCTGCACGACACCCTGACCGGGTTGCCTAATCGCATGTTGCTGGCCGACCGCATCGAGCAGGCCATGTCCAAGGTTCAGGAGCAGGGCGGTTGTTTTGCGCTGATGTTCATCGACCTGGACGGTTTCAAACCGGTCAATGATGCCTTCGGCCATCACATGGGCGATCAATTGTTGCGCGAGGTCGGTTTGCGCCTGCGCGAGGACATGCGCAGTCAGGACACGTTGGCGCGAATTGGTGGCGATGAGTTCGTGTTGCTGGTGCGGCTCAGCGAGCCAAACGACGCGTTGAACGTGGCGGCGCGTCAGGTCGGGCTGATCGGCAGTTCGTTCCGGGTCGCCGAACATGAGCTGCAGATTTCCGCCAGCCTCGGCATCGCGCTGTATCCAGGCAACGGACAGACTGCCCAGGAATTGCTGATGAACGCCGACGCGGCGATGTACCACGCCAAGGGCGCCGGGAAAAACGGCTACAGCTTCTTCGACGCCTCGATGAACAGTAACGCGCGCAAACAGTTGCAACTGCTGCAGGATTTGCGCAACGCCCTCGATCAGCAGCAGTTCAGCCTCTATTACCAACCCAAGTTCGACGCCAGCAATGGTCGCCCGGTGGGTGCCGAGGCGCTGCTGCGTTGGGAGCATCCGACCCAGGGCATGCTGCTGCCGGACAAGTTTATCGACCTCGCGGAAAGGACCGGGCTGATCATTCCCATTGGTGAATGGGTCCTCAACGAAGCCTGTCGCCAGATGCGCGAGTGGTACGTGCTCGGCTACACCGACTGGCGCATCGCTGTGAACCTCTCGGCGTTGCAGTTCTGCCATGTGGGCCTGGTCAAGAGTGTCTCCAAAGCTTTGGCCACGCATCAGTTGCCGGCCAACAGCCTGACCCTGGAAATCACCGAAACCACCGCCATGAGCGATGCCGATGCGAGCATGACGGTGCTTCAGGAACTCTCGGAAATGGGCGTTGACCTGTCCATTGATGACTTCGGCACAGGCTATTCGAGTTTGATGTACCTCAAGCGTCTGCCGGCCAACGAACTGAAGATCGACCGCGGTTTCGTCCGCGATCTGGAGCACGATGGTGACGACGCCGCCATCGTTTCGGCCATCGTCGCCCTTGGCCAGGCGTTGGGCTTGCGCATTGTGGCCGAAGGCGTGGAGACCGGCGTCCAGCAAGACTTCCTGACCAAACTGGGGTGCGATTCATTGCAGGGCTACCTGCTGGGGCACCCGCTGCCGGCGGATCGCTTCATGGCGGACATTGTTCGTGGGGAGCGATTGACGCCGGGCGTTGTGCCTGTAGCAGCTGTCGAGCCTGCGAGGCTGCGTCCGGCAGCGAAGCTGTCGTGAAATCAGACGGCGCGGTGTTTCAGTAAGATCTCATGCGCAAGTTTTTCGACGACTGCGTCGCCGAACGCAGCCTCGCAGGCTCGACAGCTGCTACAGAAGGATGCAGCTAGCCGCCACAGGGAACACCAATGCGCACAGCATTGGTGAGACAGTTGATGTGAGCCCATGCAAAAACCGGCAATGGCGGTTATTCTTGGCCCCGACTGCTTACGCGTGAAGGGGGAAACTCAGCATGGACAAAGTCATTGTCATCACCGGCGGCGGGCGTGGCATCGGCGCTGCAACCGCGCTGTTGGCCGCAGGGCTTGGTTATCGGATCTGTATCAACTATCAGTCCGACGAATCGGCTGCGCATAGCGTTTTGGCTCAAGTTCGCGCGCTGGGCGCTCAAGCCATTGCGGTGCGCGCCGACGTCAGCATCGAAGACGAAGTGATCAGTCTGTTCCACCGGGTGGACACTGAACTGGGCCGGGTCACGGCGCTGGTCAACAACGCCGGCACCGTCGGCCACAAATCCCGTGTCGACGAAATGTCCGAATTCCGCATTCTCAAAATCCTCAAGACCAACGTCCTGGCGCCGATCCTCTGCGCCAAGCATGCGATCCTGCGCATGTCGCCCAAACATGGCGGGCAGGGCGGCAGCATCGTCAACGTGTCCTCGGTGGCCTCGCGTTTAGGCTCACCCAACGAATACGTGGATTACGCCGCCTCAAAAGGCGCATTGGACAGCTTCACCATCGGCCTGTCCAAGGAAGTGGCGGGCGAGGGGATTCGCGTCAACGCGGTGCGGCCGGGGTTTATCTACACCGACTTCCATGCGCTGAGCGGTGATCCGGATCGGGTCAGCAAGCTGGAATCGGCGATTCCAATGGCTCGGGGTGGGCGGCCGGATGAAGTGGCTGAGGCGATTGTCTGGTTGCTGTCGGATAAGGCTTCTTATGCGACGGGGACTTTTGTTGATCTGGGCGGTGGGCGCTGAGCCCGACGTTGGTATTTCGCCGTTAGCATCGCGTTAACCAGTATCAAAGATAGAAGACTGGTTTAATTTTAAGCAATCCCGCCATTAGTTGCATAATGAAAAACGCGCCTTGTACTTCAAGGCGCAACTGCGTTGTATCAATAGACGTTTACGTTTCTGACATCCTCTGTATTGGGTTCGCAGTGTGTGAGCATTGAACTTTTAAATGAGCGTGGCTATTATTTTGCTTGTTCCGCAAGGGTGCGGAGCAATTAAACTGAATGACGGAGTTTTAAGATGGATATTTATAAAGATGAAGTTGCTTTCTGGGATGACTTCGTGCTGCGTTACATGCATAAAAACTTTAGTATAGGCGCGCCTTTTCAATACTTGATAGACGCTGCCGACTGTGCGGATAAGATGATTCTGGAACGGCGAAAGCGCAACGTCATTGAGTGATTGTTTTAGTTGTAAGAGTTCCTGGGTGTTGCAGATAGATTGTCAGTTGTGATGTTATTTTTATATATGGAAATATTTAAATGAATACCGAAGAAAACAAGTCAGTGATTGCCCATCTGTTTCTGAAAGGGAAACCATTGGTGCTGAATTATCAGCTGATGGAATCCAGGCTGAAGCGGCCACGGTTGACTCCCTCTCAGAGGTCAGAATACAGCCGTCAGCTAAAGGATGAGGCAGGCTTCCTGACAGTTGCCGACAATGAAAAGGCTGAGCCTTTATTGATTCACTTTCGATCGGAAAATGATCGCTATACATTGCGTGTTGCAACGCCTGGAAAGTTTTATGGGTATTATCTGAGCATGGAGAAAATGCTGGGTGCCTATGGAGAGGAGCTTGAAGATCGAAATCTGGTTGTGCTGGAAAAAGCCAATCCCACGCGATTCTATTTAGACAATGTATCTCCGGGGGTTGTGCGGTTGATGAATGTTGATCGAAAATATATCTTCAGTTCGGATTTGTCGGGTGATGATTTTTTAACGGGCAGTATTATAGGTGCGGTGGAGTTGGCTCACAATAAAATACTCGGGCCTACCTACCGTTATAGCAATCCAGGGCATCTCGCAAATGATCCTCAGCAATATTTTTCTGACGTGCGCAAGTATCAAGAACACGTAATTTTCGATCCGATTCCCGTGGTGTTGACTATTCAGATCAAGGGCGCTGGGATTCTGGAATTGAGCGACATCGGTTGAAGGCTTTGAATTAAAGAATCGGCTTGATGAAGCATTTTAATCTATAGATCACTATTTATTAATCTTGTGACTTTACCGTGCAATAGTTGTGCAGGTAGCAAGCGATATACCAGAAAAAGTCCTGCTGGCCTCCGTCGGCAGGACTTTTGTTTGCTGAGGTTTTCCTCTACTCATAACGCGAGCGACCGCACAATCCGCCCCAACGTCTCCATCGCCTTCTCGGCCGCCTCATTCCACGGGCTGCCGTAATTCAACCGAATACAATTCCTGAACCGCTGCGTCGGTGAAAAGATCGGTCCCGGCGCGATGCTGATGCCCTGCGCCAACGCCATCTGAAACAACTTCAACGAATCCATCTGCGGCGGCAGTTCCAGCCACAAGAAGTAGCCGCCAGCTGGCTGGCTGACGCGCGTCTGCACCGGGAAGTAGCGGGCGATGGCGGCGAGCATGGCGCTTTGCTGTTCTTCCAGGGCGTAACGTAATTTGCGCAGGTGCCGGTCGTAGCCGCCGTGTTGCAGGTAGTCGGCAATGGCGGCCTGGGCCGGCATCGAGGCGCACAGCGAGGTCATGAGTTTCAGGCGTTCTATCTTCTGCGCATAACGCCCGGCGGCGACCCAGCCGATGCGGTAGCCCGGGGCCAGGCTCTTGGCGAAGGAACCGCAATGCATCACCAGCCCTTCGGTATCAAACGCCTTGGCCGGTTTCGGTGCCTGCTGGCCGTAATAGAGTTCGGCGTAGACGTCGTCCTCAATCAGCGGCACCTGGTGGCTGCGCAACAATTCGACCAGCTCCTGCTTCTTGGCCTCGGGCATGGTTGCGCCCATCGGGTTCTGGAAACTGGTCATGCACCAGCACGCCTTGATCGGGTGGCGTTCCAGGGTTTGGGCTAGCACGCCCAGGTCGATACCGTCGCGCGGGTGCACCGGAATCTCGACGGCTTTGAGCTTCAGCCGTTCCAGTATTTGCAGGCAGGCATAGAACGCCGGCGCTTCAATGGCCACCAGGTCGCCGGGTTCAGTGACCGCTTGCAGGCACAGGTTCAGCGCTTCCAGCGCGCCGTTGGTGATCAGCAGTTCTTCCATCGGCAGCATCAGCCCGCCGACCATGTAGCGCAGGGCAATCTGACGACGCAGCTGCGGATTGCCCGGCGACATGTCGGTGACGACCATGCGCGGGTCCATGTCCCGGGCAGCGCTGGCCAGGGAGCGGGACAGGCGCTGTAACGGGAACAGGGTCGGGCTGGGAAAGGCCGAGCCGAAGGGCACGGTGGTCGGGTCCTTGATCGAGTCGAGGACCGAGAACACCAGTTCGCTGACGTCGACTTCGGTGGATTCGTTGACTTGGCTGCTGATCACCGGCTCCGAGAACGGGCTCGGCGCGTGCGTGTTGACGAAGTAGCCGGAGCGCGGGCGTGCGCGGATCAGGCCACGACGTTCGAGCAGGTAATAGGCCTGGAACACGGTGGACGGGCTGACCCCGTAAGTCTGGCTGGCGTAGCGCACCGACGGCACGCGCTGGCCGGGGCCGAGGACGCCGGAGCGGATCAGTTCAGCGATGTCGTCGGCGAATTTTTCGTAGCGTTTCATCGAGTGCCTGGATTGAAGTAATTCAATGGGTACGCTGTTGTGGCGAGGGAGCTTGCTCCCGTTCGGCTGCGTAGCAGTCGTAAATTTCAGGGGCGTTTCGCACCCCAGCGGGAGCAAGCTCCCTCGCCACAGGCACCGCAGTCTAAGGGATCAACGGTTCATCGGCGCAACAAACCGGCTGTTGGCCACGCTATAGATGTCCGGCTCGTCACTGTCGACAATCTTGAAGCTGATCGTCTGCGAGCTGCTGCTCGGCCGGTCCGCCAGCATTGCCACCGACACCGGCACATCCACAATTTCACCCGGCGCCAGGCTCAGTTCGGTCTTGCCTTGCAGCTGGAAGCCTTCGCCATCCACCAGGCTCAGTTGGTAATCCTGACGCAGCTGAGTCTTGTTGATGACCTTCAGGCTGTAGATGTTTTCGATCTGGCCCTGACTGTTCTCGCGGAACAGTCCACGGTCCTTGCTCACGTCCAGCGACACCATCGGCCGTTCGACCAGGGCGAGGGCGAGGGCGCCGATCATCACCAGCAGCACCGCGGTGTAACCGATCAGCCGCGGCCGCAACAAGTGGGTCTTGCCACCTTGCAGCTCATGCTCCGAGGTATAACTGATCAGGCCACGGGCATAGCCCATTTTGTCCATGATCGAATCACAGGCGTCGATACACGCCGCGCAGCCGATGCACTCCATCTGCAAGCCGTCGCGAATGTCGATCCCGGTCGGGCAGACCTGCACGCACACCTGACAATCGATGCAATCACCCAGGCCCACCTCGGCCGGTTTCAACTCACGTTTGCGCGGGCCACGGTTTTCACCACGGGCCGCGTCGTAGGAAATGGTCAAGGTGTCTTTGTCGAACATCACGCTCTGGAACCGCGCATACGGGCACATGTGCATGCACACCGCTTCACGCAGCCAACCGGCGTTGATGTACGTCGCGCCGGTGAAAAACAGCACCCAGAACAGGCTGACACCGCCCATTTGCAGGGTCAGCAGCTCTTCAGCCAAGGGCCGGATCGGCGTGAAATAACCGACAAAGGTCAGCCCGGTGAGCAGGCTGATGGCCAGCCACAGGGTGTGCTTGGCCGAGCGACGGATCAGTTTGTTCAAGCCCCACGGCGCGGCTTGCAGCTTGATCCGCTGGTTGCGTTCGCCTTCGGTGATCTTCTCGCACCACATGAAGATCCAGGTCCAGGAACTCTGTGGGCAGGTGTAACCGCACCAGACCCGGCCGGCAAACACGGTGATCGCGAACAAGCCGAACGCCGCGATGATCAGCAGCGCCGAGAGCAGGATGAAGTCCTGTGGCCAGAAGGTTGCGCCGAAGATGTGGAATTTGCTTTCGGAAAGGTCCCAGAGCACCGCCTGACGGTCACCCCAGTTCAGCCACACGGTGCCGAAGAACAGCAAGAACAATACGCCCGCGCCGCTCAAGCGCAGGGTGCGGAACAGGCCGGTGAAGCTGCGGGTGTGGATCAGGTTGTCGCTGGATTTGGCCTTTATCTTTGGACGCAAAGGCTCGCTTTTTATAAATGAGGCAGGTTCTACGGTTCGGACGGGGATTCTTTCGCTCATGGTCTTTCGCTCATCAGCCTCCATCAGGCATGAGCACTATGACCAGCGATCTGTTTGCATAACAGACTCAGTTATTGCAATAAAAAGCGGATCAGATGGGGTTTGATCCGCTGCCTGCGACAACTTGATGCACCCCGTCACAGCGGGACGCAGGCGCCTATATCAGGCGCTTGCGGGGGTTGTTGATCCGGGTCAGTCAAATCACCGAATCACTGTCGGTAGCCTTCAAATGCCTGCGACCGTCCACCGCGCCTGCTACGGTCAATGCGTCCGCTTCTGCTTCGGTAATGTAGACACGCTGGCCGTTGATCTCCACCGCCGACATGGCTTTTTCCGAGTCGGTAATGATGGTGACGTCTGGACACAGACGGATTTCTTCGCCGTTCTCGAGGGTGAAAAAGCAGGTCTGGTTTTCGATGCGCACAGTCATGGCGGTGTCCTTTTTTTGCGGGTTCTAAACTGTTAGGGCGCATCCGACGGTCATCGTTCTGTGCAACCGATTAATGGTCGGCGCGGTCCATCCTCCAATAACAATCAATCACAAGGATTGCACCATGAACGCTTGGTGGCATGAGGTTTGGGTAACGCTGCAAGCGGAGTTCGCCGACATCGGCGACGCGTCACAATTGACACGTATAACCGTGAGATTGCTGATCGCAGCGATATTGGGCGGCATTCTCGGTTTCGAACGGGAGCAAAAGGGCAAGGCTGCCGGGGTTCGCACGCACATGTTGGTGGCGCTGGGCGCGGCGCTGTTTGTGCTGGTGCCGCAGATGTCCGGCTCCCAGGCCGATGCCATGAGCCGAGTGGTGCAGGGCGTGATCGCCGGGATCGGTTTCCTTTGCGCCGGCACCATCCTGAAAAACCAGGAAGGCGATGATGGCCATGTTAAAGGCCTGACCACCGCCGCCGGCTTGTGGATGACCGCCGCCATCGGTGTCTCGGCCGGACTGGGTCGCGAGGCGACGGCGGTGTTCAGTACGTTGCTGGCATTGGCGATCTTCAGCGTGATGCCGAGGATCGTGAGAATGATCGACAGGGATAAAGACGAGCAAGAGCGGCCGTAGCCTTCACTCTGGCGTCAGGATCACCGGCGGCAGGGTGGCCGGTGGCTCTTCCCTGGGCGGCGCAGTGGTGCCCGGCGGCTCTTGCTCGGGCACTGGTTCCGGCTCGGTCGGCGGAATCGTCGGGTTGTCGATGTTCGGGTCGGGTGTCTCGGCCGGGATTGGAATACTCATCGTTGAAGCCTCCAGTGGCACATGGCGTAAGTCGTGCTTAAGTAGGTTGACCGTCGCGCAAGGGATTTGATTCCCGGCAAATGGGCGTGAACTTTTCCCTGCGCTTGTCGCTCGGAACCTAAGTGAGTTCATTTCGGGGCAGACGGTTCCGCGTGAACGACGACCAGGCACAAGAGCGTCCATGGGGCGTAAAGGAGAGATGCTCGATGACTGCTGAAAAACCGACAGAGCTGAACTACAACCCTCATATGCCGCTGTCGCAGGCGCTACTGCTGCCGCGCATCGCCATTGAAAACATCATGCCCACCCTCGATGGCGGGCAGTTTGCTGCCAAGGCCGTGGTGGGTCAGGATGTGGTGGTCACCGCCAAAGTGTTCGCCGACGGTCACGACAAACTGGCTGTGCGCATACGCTGGCGTGCCGACGGCGACGACGCCTGGCAGAGCGAGGTCATGACCGACCTTGGCAACAACGGCTGGCAGGGCCAGTTCCGTGTCGAGGAGCAGGGCCGCTACGTCTTTTGCATCGAGGCCTGGATCGATCAGTTCGCCAGCTTCTGTTATGAAATTGAGAAAAAGAACCTCGCGGGTGTGCCCGTCAGTCTGGAATTGCAGGAAGGGCGCAACCAGGTGCAACAAGCGGCCGAACGCTCGGAAGGGCCGTTGAGCGAAGAACTGGCGGCGTTGCACCATGAGCTGTCCGGTCTGCTCGAAACCGAGCAGGTCGCCCTGTTTCTGCACCAACGTAGCGCCGATTTGATGGCCCAGGCCGATCACCGCGCTTACTTGAGTCTCAGCCCCGAGTTCCCACTGGACGTCGAGCGAGAGCTCGCCCAGTTCGCCAGTTGGTATGAGTTGTTTCCGCGCTCGATCACCGACGATCCGGCCCGTCACGGTACGTTTAACGACGTGCACTCGCGTCTGGCGACGATTCAGGACATGGGTTTCGATGTGCTGTACTTCCCGCCGATCCACCCGATCGGCCGCAGCTTCCGCAAAGGCCCGAACAATTCATTGACCGCCGGCCCCGACGACCCGGGCAGCCCGTATGCCATCGGCAGCGAAGAGGGCGGGCACGAGGCGATTCATTCGGAACTCGGCACTCGCGAAGATTTCCGTCGACTGGTGTCAGCGGCGGCGGATCACGGGCTGGAAATTGCCCTCGATTTCGCGATCCAGTGCTCCCAGGATCACCCGTGGCTCAAACAGCATCCGGGTTGGTTCAACTGGCGCCCCGACGGCACGATCAAATACGCCGAGAACCCGCCGAAAAAATACCAGGACATCGTCAACGTCGATTTCTACGCCAGCGATGCGATTCCCAGTTTGTGGGTCGAGTTGCGAGACATCGTGGTCGGCTGGGTCGAAGAGGGCGTGAAGATCTTTCGCGTCGACAACCCTCACACCAAGCCGCTGCCGTTCTGGCAATGGCTGATCGCCGATGTGCGGGCGTTGTACCCCGAGGTGATGTTCCTCGCGGAAGCCTTTACCACGCCGGCGATGATGGCGCGGCTGGGCAAGGTCGGTTACTCCCAGAGCTACACCTACTTCACTTGGCGCAATAGCAAAACAGAACTGGCGACCTATTTCACCGAGCTGAATGAGTCGCCGTGGCGCGAATGCTACCGGCCGAATTTCTTCGTTAACACACCGGACATCAACCCGGCGTTTTTGCATGAATCCGGACGCGCCGGTTTTCTCATCCGCGCTGCTTTGGCGACCATGGGCTCGGGTCTGTGGGGCATGTATTCGGGCTTCGAACTCTGTGAAGCCGCGCCGGTGCCGGGCAGGGAGGAATACCTCAATTCCGAGAAGTACGAGATCCGCCCGCGGGACTTCAATGCGCCGGGCAACATCATTGCCGAGATCGCCCAGCTCAACCGCATCCGCCGACAAAACCCGGCGCTGCACACGCACCTGGGCTTGAAGGTCTATAACGCGTGGAATGACAACATTCTGTACTTCGGCAAGCGCAGCGCGGATGGCAGCAACTTCATTCTGGTGGCCGTCAGCCTCGACCCGCATAACGTCCAGGAAGCGAACTTCGAATTGCCGCTGTGGGAAATGGGCTTGCCCGACGACGCCAGCACCCAGGGCGAAGACTTGATGAGCGGCCATCGCTGGACCTGGCACGGCAAGTACCAGTCCATGCGGATCGACCCGGCGCATCAACCGTTCGGGATCTGGCGAATCACCGCTTCCTGAAGGCACCGCGACCCCTGTGGCGAGGGAGCTTGCTCCCGCTGGGCTGCGAAGCGGCCCTATTTTCTCCAGGTTCATCTGATTTACAGGTTTTGCGACTGCTTCGCAGCCGAGCGGGAGCAAGCTCCCTCGCCACAGGTAGGCGTTCGGCTCAGGGCTGCTCTGAATTCAACAGGAGTTTCAAATGGCGAAGAAACCCAAGGCAGCCACCTTCATCAAGGACCCGCTCTGGTACAAGGATGCGGTGATCTACCAGGTTCACGTCAAATCTTTTTTCGACTCCAACAATGACGGGATCGGCGACTTTCCCGGTCTTATCGCCAAACTCGATTACATTGCCGACCTCGGCGTCAACACCATCTGGCTCTTGCCCTTCTATCCGTCGCCACGGCGCGACGATGGCTATGACATTGCCGAGTACCGTGGCGTCCACCCCGACTACGGCACCATGGCCGACGCCAAGCGTTTCATCTCCGAGGCCCACAAACGTGGCCTGCGGGTGATTACCGAGCTGGTCATCAACCACACCTCCGACCAGCACGCCTGGTTCCAGCGCGCACGTAAAGCCAAACCCGGTTCGGCGGCGCGGGACTTTTACGTCTGGTCCGATGATGATCACAAGTACGACGGCACCCGCATCATCTTTCTCGACACCGAGAAATCCAACTGGACCTGGGACCCGGTCGCCGGCCAATACTTCTGGCACCGGTTCTATTCTCACCAGCCAGACCTGAACTTCGACAACCCGCAGGTCATGAAAGCCGTGCTGTCGGTAATGCGCTACTGGCTCGACATGGGCATCGACGGCCTGCGGCTGGACGCGATTCCGTACCTGATCGAGCGCGACGGCACCAACAACGAAAACCTGCCCGAGACCCACGACGTCCTCAAGCAGATCCGTGCCGAGATCGACGCCAACTACCCGGACCGCATGCTGCTGGCCGAAGCCAATCAATGGCCGGAAGACACGCAGCTGTATTTTGGTGATACCGATAAAAAAGGCCTCAACGGCGACGAATGCCACATGGCGTTCCACTTCCCGTTGATGCCGCGCATGTACATGGCGCTGGCCCAGGAAGATCGCTTCCCGATCACCGACATCCTGCGTCAGACCCCGGAAATCCCGGCCAACTGTCAGTGGGCGATTTTCCTGCGCAACCACGATGAGCTGACCCTGGAGATGGTCACCGACAAGGAGCGCGATTACCTGTGGAATTACTACGCGGCCGACCGTCGGGCGCGGATCAACCTGGGTATTCGTCGCCGTCTGGCGCCGTTGATGGAGCGCGATCGTCGTCGCGTAGAACTGCTCAACAGTCTGCTGCTGTCGATGCCGGGCACGCCGACGATGTATTACGGCGATGAAATCGGCATGGGCGACAACATCTACCTCGGCGACCGCGACGGCGTGCGCACGCCGATGCAGTGGTCAATCGACCGTAACGGCGGCTTCTCCCGCGCCGACCCGGCGAGCCTGGTGCTGCCACCGATCATGGACCCGCAATACGGTTACCTGTCGGTCAACGTCGAAACCCAGGCCGGCGACCCGCATTCGCTGCTGAACTGGACCCGCCGGATGCTCGCGGTGCGCAAGCAATCCAAGGCCTTCGGTCGTGGCACGCTGAAAATGCTGTCTCCGAGCAATCGGCGGATTCTTGCCTATATCCGTGAATACACCGGGCCGGATGGCAAATACGAAACCATCCTGTGTGTCGCCAACGTATCGCGCAGTGCGCAAGCGGCCGAGCTGGACCTGTCGGCCTACGTCGGCATGGTGCCGGTGGAGATGCTCGGCGGTAACGCTTTTCCGCCGATCGGCCAATTGAATTTCCTCCTGACCCTGGCGCCGTACGGCTTTTATTGGTTCGGACTCGCCGCGGAGAATCAAATGCCTAGCTGGCACGTAGAACCGGCGCAAAGCCTGCCGGACTTCACCACCCTGGTGCTGAAAAAACGCATGGAAGAACTGCTCGAAGCGCCGTCCCGCGGCACGCTGGAGCAGGGCATCTTGCCGAACTGGTTGCAGAACCGCCGCTGGTTCGCCGGCAAAGACGCGGCTATCGAGAAGGTCAACCTGGCCTACGGCGTACGCTTCGGCGATGCACAGCATCCGGTGTTGCTGAGTGAAATCGAAGTCACCAGCGGTGGCCAGACCAGCCGTTACCAGTTACCGTTCGGCTTCATTGCCGATGATCAGGTCGGCCCGGCGTTGCCGCAGCAACTGGCGCTGTCTCGGGTACGGCGTGGCCCTCAGGTGGGTTTGATCACCGATGCGTTCAGCCTGGAAAACTTTATCCGTGCGGTGCTGCAAGGCATGCAGGAAAACAAAGTATTGCCTTCGGACGGCGGCGAGATTCGTTTCGAACCGACCCCCGAGCTGGCCAAACTGGGCCTGACGGCGGAATCGGAAGTGCGCTACCTGTCCGCCGAGCAATCCAACAGTTCGGTGGTGATCGGCAGCAGCCTGGTGCTCAAGCTGATCCGCAAAGTCGCCTCGGGCGTGCACCCGGAACTGGAAATGAGCGCTTACCTGACCAATGCCGGTTTCAGCAATATCTCGCCGCTGCTGGGTTCGGTGGTTCGCCGCGATGCCAAGGGCGAAGACAATCTGTTGATGATCGCCCAAGGCTATCTGAGCAATCAGGGCGACGCCTGGGAATGGACGCAGAACAACCTCGAACGGGCGCTGCGCGACGAACTGGCCGACGCCATGTCCGAGCAGGAGCAGCACTACAACGCCTTGGGTGAACTGAGGGACTTCGCCGGCATGCTCGGCCAGCGTCTGGGTGAAATGCACCAGGTGCTGGCGGCCCCGACCGATGACCCGGACTTCGCCCCGCAGGTCACCACGCAGAAAGATGCCCTGGCCTCGGCCAAGGACATCGCGGCGCAGCTGGAGCACTCGCTGAAGTTGCTCAAACAGCATCAAAGTGAACTGAACCCGGCGGACAAAGCGCTGGTCACTCGTTTACTGGACAACAAAAAAGCCATCCTCAGCCATGTCCAGGACCTGGGCAAAAAAGCCGTTGGCGGATTACGCATTCGCGTCCACGGTGACTTACATCTGGGGCAGGTGCTGGTGATCAAGGGCGACGCTTACCTGATCGACTTCGAGGGTGAGCCGGCGCGGCCGTTGAGCGAACGACGCGGCAAGCACAGCCCGTACAAAGATGTCAGTGGCGTGTTGCGCTCCTTCGATTACGCCGCAGCGATGGCGATCAACGTGCACAACGTCGACAACACCGCCGATGCCCAAGCGGCACGGCAACGGGTAGCCGACCGTTATCTGAATGAAGCAAAACAGGCATTTGTCGACGCTTATCGGCTGGCGGCAGCTAGTCTTGCTCATGCGTGGCAAGATCCGGAAGGCGAGGACGCCGCGCTGGCGTTGTTCGGTCTGGAGAAGGCGGCGTATGAGGTGGCGTATGAGGCTGAAAATCGCCCCACGTGGCTGCCGGTGCCATTGCATGGTTTGTTTGGATTATTGAGTGGGCTTAAACCCTTTTCCGATCTTGGTGGAGAGTAGTTATGAGTTTCTCGAACAAGGAACAGGGTCACGCTAAAGAGGCGCTGATGCCCAGATCGCGGGACATCGACGCGCTGGTTCGCGCCGAACACCACGACCCTTTTGCAATTCTTGGCCCCCACGACGATGGTGTCGGTGGGCAATTCATTCGGGCTTATCTGCCGGACGCGCTGAGCGTGCAGGTATTGGCCAGGGACTCCGGGGAAGAACTCGGCAACCTTGAAGCCACCCAGACGCCGGGGCTGTTTGTCGGCCACTTCGATCGGGCGCAGCCTTATCTGCTGCGCACCCGGTGGGCCGGCGGCGAACAGGTGTCCGAAGACCCTTACAGCTTCGGCCCGTTGCTCGGCGAGATGGACTTGTACCTGTTCGCCGAAGGCAATCACCGCGACCTCAGCGCCTGCCTCGGCGCGCAGTTGAAATCAGTGGACGGTGTCGACGGCGTGCGTTTCGCCGTGTGGGCGCCGAACGCCAAGCGGGTGTCGGTGGTCGGTGACTTCAACAACTGGGACGGTCGTCGGCACCCGATGCGCCTGCGCCATCCTACCGGGGTCTGGGAAGTGTTCATTCCGCGCCTGCAGGCGGGGGAAACGTACAAATACGAAATCCTCGGCGCCCACGGCATTCTGCCGCTCAAGGCTGACCCGATGGCGCTGGCCACCTCGCTGCCGCCGGACACGGCGTCAAAAGTTGCTTCGCCGCTGAATATCGATTGGCAGGATCAGGCCTGGATGGAAACCCGTGGCGACCGGCATCTGCCGAGTGCGCCGCTGTCGATCTACGAATTGCACGCTGGCTCCTGGCAATGCGAGCTGGACGATCTGGGTGAAGTGGCGCGCCAGTACACGTGGCACGAACTGGGCGAGCGGCTGATTCCTTATGTGAAGGAGCTGGGGTTTACCCACATTGAACTGATGCCGATCATGGAACACCCGTTCGGCGGTTCCTGGGGTTATCAGCTGCTGTCGCAATTCGCCCCGAGCGCCCGCTACGGTTCGCCGGAAGACTTCGCGGCCTTCGTCAATGCCTGCCACCAGGCGGACATCGGCGTGATCCTCGACTGGGTGCCGGCGCATTTCCCCACCGATACCCACGGCCTCGCACAGTTCGACGGCACCGCGCTGTACGAATACGGCAACCCGCAGGAAGGTTTCCATCAGGACTGGGACACGCTGATCTACAACCTGGGTCGCACCGAGGTGCACGGCTACATGCTGGCCTCGGCACTGCACTGGCTCAAGCATTTCCACGTCGATGGCCTGCGGGTCGATGCCGTGGCATCGATGCTCTATCGCGATTACTCGCGCAAGGCTGGGGAGTGGGTACCGAACCGCCATGGCGGGCGCGAGAACCTCGAAGCCATCGACTTCCTGCGCCACCTCAACGACGTGGTCGACCTGGAAGCGCCGGGTGCGCTGGTGATCGCTGAGGAATCCACCGCATGGCCGGGTGTCAGCCAAAGCACCCAACAGGGTGGATTGGGCTTCGACTACAAGTGGAACATGGGCTGGATGCACGATTCGCTGCATTACATTCAGCAGGATCCGGTGTACCGCGCGCACCACCACAACGAGCTGAGTTTCGGCCTGGTGTATGCCTGGTCCGAGCGTTTCATCCTGCCGATCTCCCACGATGAAGTGGTGCACGGCAAGCACTCTCTGATAGACAAGATGCCCGGCGACCGCTGGCAGAAATTTGCCAACCTGCGGGCCTATTTGAGCTTCATGTGGGCGCATCCCGGCAAGAAACTGTTGTTCATGGGCTGCGAATTCGGCCAGTGGCGCGAGTGGAATCACGATCAGCAACTGGACTGGTACCTGCTGCAATACTCGGAACACAAGGGTGTGCAGAAACTCGTCGGCGACCTTAATCGGTTCTACCGCGAAGAGCCGGCGATGCATGACCAGGACGACGCGCCGCAGGGCTTCCAGTGGCTGATCGGCGATGATGCGATCAACAGCGTTTACGCGTTCTTGCGCTGGAGCAAGGAAGGGCGTCCGGTGTTGGTGGTGGCCAACTTCACGCCGGTGCCGCGTCAGGCCTATCGCATCGGCGTGCCGGTCGCCGGGCGCTGGAGCGAGGCGGTCAACAGCGATGCGGCGATGTATGCCGGGTCCAACTACGGCAACAGCGGCGGGGCGTTTACCGAGGAAGAGCCAAGCCATGGGCAGGCGCTTTCGCTGGTGTTGAACCTGCCACCGCTGGCGGTGTTGATCCTGAGGCCCGAGGGTTGATCTAAAACCGAGTTGCCCCCATCGCGAGCAGGCTCGCTCCCACATGATCGTTCCCACGCTCCGCGTGGGAATGCCTCAACGGACGCTCCGCGTCCGCCTCTGGGACGCGGAGCGTCCCTGGCTGCATTCCCACGCAGAGCGTGGGAACGATCATACGATCAGCCGAAAAGCTCACCACCGCATCCGCACACCCAGACTCCCGATCAACCCGTTCAAATCATTGTCATCCACATCACTGCTGTAATCGGCACTGACGTAAAAACTCACTGCGGGCGTAACTCTGGCCACCAGCCCCAAACCCACTTCGACCGTCGATGAATTGCGACTGCTGCTGATCTTGTCGACCTGATCGAGGGTCACCGTATTGCCGGTATACACGGTGTGCCACAAGTTGGTCCGCACATAGGGTTCAACTCCCAGGCCGTTGATGTCGTAACTACCTTTCAACCGTGCACCGACCCGGCCGCTCCAGGATGTCACGTCGCTGGACGATGCATTGCCTGAGCCGGCATAAGGCGTGTCCAGCGTGATGCGCTGATTGATCAACTGCGCTTGCGGTTCGACGACCCAGTTATCGCTCAGGCCAATCGGAAATCCACCTTCCACCGACAACGTCACCGCACTACCTTCGGTCGCCATCCGCGCGCCCTGGTCGTTGCGGCTGTAACCGTTGACCCGACCGCCACTGGCCGTCAAATCCACGTGCCAGCCTTGGGGGCCGGTCAGGCTCCAGTAGGCGCCGAGGCTCTGGCCTTGGAGGTTGAGGGTGTCGTTGGCAGGGTCGGCGAGTGCGCGACTGGTCACCAGGCCGTTGCTGTTGCCTTGTAACTGAGTCATCCCGCCGATCAGGCCGACCCGCTGGGTATGGCCGCTACCGCTCTGCAGGGTCAGGATCGCCGGGCCTTTGAATTCGGTGCTGACAGGGCTGGAAAAACCCTGCGCCATCACATCAGTCTGTGCTTGTCGAGAAGCCTGCCCGTACAGCTGATCCCAGGCTGAAGGCGCGGCGTCTTCAATGGTCAGGTGTGAACTTCGGGTATCGGAGCCGGCGCTGAAGTGGCCGGGGTAGGGGGCGGTAATGTTGACCGTGGGCAAGGTCATTACCGGAACATCCTGGCGATACCATGGGGCGGTTTCATCCTCTGCGGGCCCTGCCTGCACCTCCATGGAAGAACACAGCAGCAGCGAACTCGAGACAGTGCAAAAAGTGACTTTGATCTCTTGTTGGGTGAATGAAGTTTTCATGGGGGTCTACCTTGCAATCGCATGCCGAATCTCGCTTTGGCGTCTCTCCTACCCCGAATGAGGGGCGACCGAATGGATTGAGGCAAGCCGCTGACCGCCCGATTTCGCGGGTGTCTTGAGGGTTTGCCCCTGGTGGAATTTCCGGGGGTAGTACGTGTAGCTAAGAAGACCCTTGACATTGCGTCAAGAAAATGGCCGATAAGTGGTAGTGGTATTTTAGTGCTCGCAAGTGACTGATTTACGCCGCGCATCTAAGTTATTGTTTGTACGAAAAATCGTCAAAAAACCCGCGTGCCAGAGCCTTTGGATATCGGGCTATCGGTCTGCCAACGCGAGGTTCAATGCACAGTTGTCTTGCTGGTCGGGTGTCTCGATTCTGTCAGTAATGCGGCGTTGAAATGAACGCGGACGTTACCCCGACGATCAACCCTCAGGTGGTCGACAAGTTGATTGATATGGGCGACTACCTGCGCAGCCTGTCGAAGTTTCAGGTAGACGCCGAAGTATTCCGGGATACCGTTTTAGTTAGGCATTGGGATGGTGACGCCTTCTTTCTCCAGATCTTCGCGGACCGACTGGAATTTCTGGTATTTGGACAGCTCGATCGGGCCGTCGTACGTCATGCTTTGCACTTTGCGTGGAGGGTACTGAACGTAGGTTTTCATCAGTGCGGCGATTGACGCGCTGATGGGCACGAGTGTCCAGGTGTGCTCGGTGTAATTGTTCATGAAGATGTCGTAACGCTCTTGCGGGTCCTGCAGCAGGTCGAAGATTTGCGGTACGGTCGCCACGTATTTCGTCGGGCCCTTCCAGCCTTGGTTGGTGTCGACGGCCAGACCGCCAGTCGGGGCACCATTGTCGCCACGCAGATTGAACACTGCCTTGTAGTTGCCGACGCGAGCGGCACCAGGCGAGAGTTCGTTCTCGGTAAAGTAGAACCATTCTTTGCGTGGGTCAGGGCCGGTTCCAAGAAGCACGGGAGTCATGTCGTAACTGTCGAAGATGATCGGCTTACCTTCGCGGTCTTTATCCGGCAGTTTGATGCCGGCTACGGAGGCGAACGTCGCCATCAGGTCGAGGCCACCAATAATGTCGTGGTTCTTGGTGTTGGGTTTGATTTTGCCCGGCCAGGCCATGATCGCCGGCACCCGGTTACCGCCTTCACGCACGGTGCCTTTGGTGCCACGGAAAGGCGTGTAGCCCGCGTCGGGGTAAACATCCTGCCAGGCGCCGTTATCGGTGGTGTAGACGACCAGGGTGTTTTTATCCAGGCCCAATGCCTTGAGCTTATCCATGATGCGCCCGATACGGGTATCGAGTTCAACCACGGAGTCGGCGTATTTGGACTTGGAGATCGACTTGTGAATGAACTCCGGTGCCGGCATGTTCGGCTGGTGCACTTTCATGAAGTTGACGTTGATAAAGAAGGGCTTGCTGGATTTTGATGCGGTGTCGAGAAACTCCATCGTGGCTTTTTCGACATAGTTATCGAAGAACGGAATACCGACCACACCGGGTTTGCCATCAACCACCGGGGTGTCGACGTACTGACCGTTGATCTTGAACTCTTCGACCGGTTTTTCGCCGGCTTTGGCGGATAACGCGCCGCGAGTCACTTTGGTAAACATCGCACGGGTGTCAGCATCCATGTCCGGGAACCACTCCGGATCTGCGTAGGTGTAGGCGTTCAGGTGATACAGCCCGACGTACTTCATCACGTCGTAGCCTTGGGCATTGGGCAGTGCGTAATCGTCTTCGCCCAGGTGCCATTTACCGGTGAAATAGGTTTCATAACCGCCGGTCTTGAGCACCGAAGCCAGCGTCCATTCGGCAGCCGGCAGGCCGCCACCCTGACCCTGGAAGGCGACGGTGGTCATGCCGCTGCGGTTCGGGATACGTCCGGTTTGCATGGCAGCGCGGCCCGGCGTGCAGCTGGGTTGGGCATAAAACGAGTAAAACGTTGTGCCTTCTGCGGCCAACTCATCAATGCTCGGCGTCGGCATGCCTCGACCCACGCCCCCACCATACGGCCCCAAATCACCGTAGCCAGTATCGTCAGAGACAATAAAAAGAATATTGGGTTTTTCTGTTTGTGCGGCTTGGGCAACACCGTTGAGTGCCATCAGAAATGAACACGCAACGTAAAACCTGGAGCGGTGCGAGAGCCTTTTCATACCCGGTTTCCTTTCTCGAAAGTCGATCCTTGCTGCTCACGACTCAACACAACACGTGCAAAACAATAAGGATCTTGTGAGGGACCACCCAACGACGAGCCTGGACAGTTCTGGAAACCAGCTAACTTCTGAATAGGAATTCCCATGCACTATTCAAGGCTAATGTGGAAGCCTAGTAGGGTTTTTCAAGGTGACAGGCTTTAGAACGCGGTTTACACGGTCATTCGTCGGGCTGTGCTCAGAGGCGCACTTCCACCGCCAACGGCAAATGATCCGATAGATGCGTCCAGGGTTTGTTGCCGAGAATGCGCGGGTTGTGGCTGCTGGCGTTGCGCAGGTAGACCCGGTCCAGGCGCAGCAGTGGAAACCGCGCGGGGTAGGTTTTCGCGGGTCTGCCATTGTGGCGTTCGAAGGCTTCGTGCAAATAATCGCGACGGGCGAGGGCGGCGTTGCCTTGCAACTGCCAGTCGTTGAAGTCACCGGCGATGATCACCGGCGCATCGTCGGGCAAGGATTCGAGCAGTTGGCAGAGCAGTTGAAGCTGCAACTGGCGATGGCTTTCCAGCAGGCTCAGGTGCACGCAGATCGCGTGGACTTCAGCGTGCCCCGGCACGTCCAGTACGCAGTGCAGCAGCCCACGCCGTTCGGGACCGGTGATCGAGACGTCGAGGTTGCGGTGTTCGCGAATCGGGTATTTCGACAGCAACGCGTTGCCGTGATGACCGTCGGGGTAAACGGCGTTACGGCCGTAGGCGAAATCGCTCCACATACTGTCGGCCAGGAACTCGTATTGCGAAGTCTGCGGCCAGTCGTTGTAGCGGGAAGAATGCCGATCATGTTCGCCGACCACCTCTTGCAGGAAGACAATATCGGCCGACGTACTGCGCACCGCTTCACGCAGCTCCGGGAGGATGAAACGCCGGTTGAAGGCGGTAAACCCCTTGTGGGTGTTGACCGTCAGCACTCTCAAACGATGAACCGCCGGGGGCGTATTCAAGGGCACTGATTCGACGGCTCGCTGCTCGGAATCGCTGGTCACATTCACTCCTCTGAATCTGGGCTGCTTATGTATGCGACTGATTCAGCGGCAGGCAGTTCAGAGTGATTCGTCGCCAGCAGCCTTCACACAAAAAATGTAGCAGCTGTCGAGCTTGCGAGGCTGCGTCCGGCTGCGCAGCAGTCGTAAAATCAGGCAACGCGGTTCTTCAGATAAACCGTGCATTCAGGATTTACGACTGCTGCGCAGCCGGACGCAGCCTCGCAGGCTCGACAGCTGCTACAAGGCTGGTCAGTCAGGCGAAGACAATTTCATAGCGCAAACGCCATGCATTGCCCTAGGCTCACTCCCACAGGGGATTTGGGTTGGATGAGGGAATCGGGTCAGACGAACACGACTTCATACGGCAGGCGCATGCGCTCCAGAATCACCCGGGGCAGCAGCGGCGCGATGCCGATGGCCGGTTCGCCGTCGAGCTGGCTGGCGTAGGCGTGGGTGGCGTGGCTTTTGCGGGCGACGGTCCAGGTGTCGAGGCGGATTTTGCGTGCACGATGCCAGGGAAAGAGTCCTTGATCGCGCATCGGCCAGTGCCAGGCCCAGACCGGCAGTTCGTTGAGCGTTGCCCCGACCATGCTCGCCGCATTGGCGCTGGCACGGCCGACGGCGTCATGATCGGAGGTACCGTCTTCGCGCCAGGTGCTGAACACCACGTCGCCGGGGCGCAAATATCGGGCGATGAATTGGGTCAGTTGCGTTTCACGTTCGGCCAGGGCGTTGTCGGTGAAGCCGCCGCGAATCCACTTCAGGCTGTGCATCGGCAATCCCAGCCGGCGCAAGGCTTCGACGCTTTCCTGCCCGCGAAACACACTCAGGCGCTTCTCTGACCATTGTTGCGAGCCCGGATGGCTGGCGCTGCCATCGGTGATCGAGATCAGTTGCAGGGGATGACCGAGGGTGGACAGCAGCTGCAGCAAACCGCCGCAGGTGACCACTTCATCGCCGGGATGCGGCGCGATCACCACGGCGCGCGCGCCGAAGGGGACCAGGGTCTGGGTGTTGATGACGGGGATGTTGTCCAGTTGCCGGGCGCTGTTCCAGATCTGTCCTGGCGGGCTGCTTTCGAGGATGGAAACGGATTTCATCGGGCTACGTCCTTGTTCTGTTTGATAGCAATGTGCAGCGCTCCGTACCCTGGATTGCCGCGAGCAGAGTATTGCTCAAGTAAGGCTATTCGTCGCGTGGTGGTGACATCTGATCCGGCTTTTTTTAACCGAGCTGTGCCAGACCTCGCAAATAATCGCCGAAACCACCGCGCGCCCGACTGTCCAGCCGAGCACTGGTGAGCACTTGCGGGCGATGGCTCCAGGCAATGTTGGCGCCGCAGCGTTCGAGTTGTCGCACCAGTTGCACGTCTTCATCACAGGCCAGCGGTTCGAAACCGCCCGCGCGCTGATAGGCGTCAGCACTGATGCCCAGATTGGCGCCGTGAATGTGCCGATGGCCGTCACGGGCCTGATAATTCTGGTGAAAACGAATCTGTGCCGACTCATCGATTGACTCGTGCCATTCGTCCACCGTGACTGTGCCGCACACGGCATCGACGTCGAGGGCCAATTGCGCCACCAGCCAATCCTGCGCCACACGGCTATCGGCATCGGAACAGGAAATCCAGCGCACCCCGCGCTCCAGCAGAAACCGCGCACCGGCCGCGCGGGCCTGGCCGACGTTACGCGCCTCGATCGCCAGACTGTGCACAGGGTAAGCACTGACGACCTCCGAGGATCGGTCGGTGCAACTGTCGAGGACCACCAGCACCTCGACGGTCTCACCGTCCAGCAGTTCGTGTTGCGCGGCGAGCAGGGCCGCTTCGAGGCAATCTCCGAGCAAGTCTTCTTCGTTATGCGCGGGGATCAGAATTCCAATCATCGCAAGCCCTCCAGAGCCGCCACGGAGCGTGGTTCACGACTCCAGAGTTCCAGCAGAAAATCCGCCTCCTGATGCAGGACCAGGCGCGGCAAATGCAAATGTTCGTGGAGCAAATCATGGACTTGCCGGGCATTCAGCGGGCAACCGTCGATGGGCGGGCGCCAGTGGCAGGCCAGGAGTTGGCCGTCGGCGGTCAGCGACTGTCCGGCCTGTTCGATCAGGCGCTTCAGGTCGTCGGTGTCGAGGTAATAGCCGATTTCGCTGAGCACGATCAGGTCGAATTTTTCGTCCGGCCAATCGGCCGGCAAACGGCTTTGGCGAACTTCGGCGTGGTCAAACGGACCGAGTCGGGTGCGGGCCAGGGTGACGGCCGCGGCGGCGGTGTCGCAACACAGCAGACGATCGCAACGGCTGGCCAGGTCAAAGCTCAGTTCGCCGTTGGCACAGCCGGGTTCGAAGATCGCCCGGTAATGTGGACGCGGCAAAGCGGCGAGGGTGATCGCGCGTTTGCGCTGCTCATACCAGCGCTGGCGAAAGGACCAGGGATCGTCGTTGCCGGCAAATAAACCGTCGAAATAGCGATCCTCGACGCTCATAGAAACACCACTTCGAACGGTTGCAGAAGCCGCTCCAGCACATAGGGCGCCAGCACCGGCGGCAAGCCGATTTGCGGGTCACCTTCCAACTGGCTGGCAAAGGCGTGGATCGCGTGGCGCTTGCGGGCTACCAGATGCGGCGCCAGGAGGATTTTTCGCGCCCGGTGCCAGGGTACGAAACTGTCTTCAGGTGCTGCCCAGTGCCAGGTCCACACGGGCAATTCATGCACGGTTGCACCGGCGCGTTTCGCCGCTATGGCACTGGCCCGGCCCACGGCTTCGTGATCGCAATGGCCGTCTTCGCTCCACGTGGTGAACACCACGTCGCTGGGGCGCAGATGACGTTCGATGAACTCGCTCAATTCGGTTTCCCGCGCCGCGACCTGACTGTCCTTGAAACCGCCGCGCAGCCATTTCAGGCTGTGCAGTGGCAGGCCGAGACGACGCAAGGCTTCGACCGATTCCTGAGGCCGGACCGCACTCAAACGCTCCACCGGCCAGCGCTTGGAACCGGGGTGGCTGGCGCTGCCGTCAGTGACCGAAATCAGTTGCAAAGGGCGGCCGGCGGCGGCCAGCAGTTGCAGGAAGCCGCCGCAGCCCAGCACTTCGTCATCCGGATGCGGGGCAATAATCACCGCGCGGGCGCCTTCAGGCACGAGGTTCAGGATGTCGATGACCGGCAACTGCGCCAGGTGACTGGAAGTCTGCCAGACATGAAGCGGCGTACCCTGGCCGACAATTGGGTTGGTTTTCATAACGTCCATGTCCCGGTGATGACTTGCTGTCCGAGGGCGGCGAGGTCCCGCTCGGCGTGGCTTTGGCGCAGGAATACCGGGAGGTCGGCGATCAATCGGGCGAACTGCCGATCCCTGCAATAGGGACCCGCACCGAGGGCGTGGCCGACGTGCAGCATGACGTGTTCGGCGGCATGTTCCACCGCCGCCCGGGCACGCCGGGCCAGCAGTTCGGTGTCGTCCAGCGGTGCGGCGTCGATCATCAATGCGCTAACCCGCAGCACTTCGGCGGCAGCGTGCAGCGCACTGTCGACAGCGCCCAGGTGAGCAAGGGCATGGGGTTCTTCGCGTTGGGCGCAATGGTCGCGCAGGCGTTCGGCGATGCTCTGTGCCGCGCCGTACCAGCAGGCCGCAATGCCGATGCCGCCTTGCCAGAAACCGGGCCGATTCAGGTAATCGCCGCGGTAGCCGATGGCTTGTGCTTCAGCGCCTTCGAACAGCACTTCGACACTGCCGGTGGCGCCCATGCCGACCGCTTGCCAGCCCTGATCGGTCACGGTCACACCGGGTTGATCCAGCGCCACCGCGACCAATTGCTGGCAATCCTGATGATCCCAGGCCGTGAGCAACGCATGACTCAACACCGCCGCGCCCGAGCACCAAGCCTTGCGCCCGCTCAACACGACCATATGGCCTTGCGGACGGACGCGCACCCGCGCCTGTGGCGGTTCGGCCGCCCACATGCCCCACGTGCTGCCGGGGGTTGGCGAGCCGCCGAGTTGCTGGATGATCGCCAGCGCATCGGTATGGCCTTCGTACAATTTGCACAACCCGAGGTCATGGCCACCGACCTCGGCCAGCCGCTGGAATCGCTCCAGCGTCTGGCCGCTGCCCGGCAGCGGAAGCTGATCGAGTCCAGCCTCCACCAGCGCCCGCAGGCACCGGCCTAGCGCCTGAGTATCGGCGTAGTCCGGTGGCTGGCGAGTGAGAAACGCCTGAAGGTCCATTTCACTCTTCTTCCTCATGCTGCAATTCGAACAGCAGCAGCGAACGACCGGTGACGGAATATTCGTGACCGAACTCGAAAAGCTCCTGCCCGCGAATCTTCGGTTGATTGGTGTCGATCATGCACGTCCAGTGATAGCCGTCCGGCACTTCCGGCAACGTGAAGTTAACGATGTCGTGGTGCGCGTTGACCACCAGCAACAGAGTCGCGTCACCCCCCTTGCGGCGGATACCGGTTTCCTGTGCGCGACCATCGAGCAGCATGCCGAGGCAGCGGCCATGGCCTTCTTCCCATTGTTCGGTGGACATTTCGCTGCCATCCGGGGCGAGCCAGGTCACGTCCTTGACGCCGATGTCCTCGTTGTAATTGCCCACCAGGAAGCGTCCGCGACGCAGGATCGGATAGGCCAGGCGCAACTTGATCAGGCGTTTGACGAACTTGAGCAGGGCCTTGCCGTCTTCGCTCAGATCCCAGTTGACCCAACCGATCTCGCTGTCCTGGCAATAGGCGTTGTTGTTGCCTTCCTGGGTGCGGGCGAATTCGTCGCCGGCCACCAGCATCGGCGTGCCTTGGGACAGCAGCAACGTTGCGAAGAAATTGCGCATTTGCCGCTGACGTAGTTCGTTGATTTCCGGGTCGTCGGTCGGGCCCTCGACGCCGTGGTTCCAGGACAGGTTGTTGTTGCTGCCGTCCTGATTGTTCTCGTCGTTGGCTTCGTTGTGCTTGTCGTTGTACGACACCAGGTCATTGAGGGTGAAACCGTCATGGGCCGTGATGAAGTTCAACGAAGCATAAGGACGACGACCGCGCTGGTTGAACATCTCGCCGGACGCTGTCATGCGGCTGGCGAAGTCGGCCAGTTGGCCGTCATCGCCTTTCCAGAACGCACGCACGGTGTCGCGGAATTTATCGTTCCACTCGACCCAGCCCGGCGGAAACCCACCGACCTGATAGCCGCCGGGGCCACAATCCCAAGGCTCGGCGATCATTTTCACCTGACGCAGCACCGGGTCCTGGCGGCAGGCGACGAGGAAGCTGTGACGTTCGTCGAAGCCCTCGTGGTAGCGGCCGAGAATGGTCGCCAGGTCGAAGCGGAAACCGTCGACGTGCATTTCCGTGGCCCAGTAACGCAGGGAGTCGGTGACCATTTGCAGCACGCACGGGTGACTGAGGTCGAGGGTGTTGCCGGTGCCGGAATCGTTGATGTAGTAGCGCTTGTCATCGGGCATCAAGCGGTAGTACGAGGCGTTGTCGATGCCGCGCATGGACAGGGTCGGGCCTTGCTCGTTGCCCTCTGCGGTGTGGTTGTAGACCACGTCGAGGATCACTTCCAGATTGGCCTCGTGCAGGTGCGCGACCATCTCCTTGAACTCGGCGATCTTGCCGCTGGCGAGGTAGCGCGGGTCCGGGGCGAAGAAGGCGATGCTGTTGTAGCCCCAGTAATTGGTCATGCCTTTGTGCAGCAGATGCTGGTCATTGACGAAGGCGTGGATCGGCAGCAACTCCACCGACGACACCCCGAGTTTACGAATGTGTTCCAGCACGTCATCGACCATCAACCCGGCGCAGGTGCCGCGCACATTCTCGGGGACGGAGGGGTGACGCATGCTGATGCCACGCAGGTGGGTTTCATAAATGATTGTCTTGTCCCACGGGATGCTGACCCGTTGATCATTGCCCCAGGTGTGAGCCGGGTCGATGACTTTGCACTTGGGCACGAAGGGCGCGCTGTCACGCTCATCGAAACTCAAATCGGCATCGGGATGCCCGATGGTGTAGCCGAACAGCGCTTCGGACCATTTCAGCTGGCCGACCAATTGCTTGGCGTAGGGGTCGATCAGCAGTTTGTTGTGGTTGAAGCGATGACCGTTGGCCGGGTCGTACGCGCCATAGACGCGGTAGCCGTAGATCAACCCTGGATGGGCGTCGGGCAAGTAGCCGTGGTAGATCTCGTCGGTGTATTCCGGCAGTTCGATCCGCTCGAGTTCGACCTCGCCGGCATCGTCGAAGATGCACAGTTCGACCTTGGTGGCGTTGGCGGAAAACAAGGCAAAGTTGACCCCCAGGCCATCCCAGGTCGCGCCCAGCGGGAAGGGCAGGCCTTCACGGATTCGAGAGGCCTCGGCGTGAGGTTCTGGCGCGGCTTTCTTTGGACTGGTCATAGATGCTCCTGCAAAAAGGGGATTCTTTGTAGGAGCGAGGCTTGCCCGCGAAGGCGGTGTTTCAGTCACATTTGAATCGACTGACATGCCGCCTTCGTGGGCAAGCCTCGCTCCTACAGGGTTTTCGCGGGCGAGCGAGCCCACGGTGGCCAGGGGGTTGGCCACGAGGTCAATCAGGAAGCGATAGTGAAGCGTCAGACTGCCGGAGGTTTTTTCGCGGCGCGAGGCTTCTTCTCTGCAGTTTTTTCGCCGGGCGGAATCACCTTCGAGGCCGCAGGCTTGGATTTGGCTTTCAGCTCGGGAACCTTGCCATTGGCAGCTTTGGGCACCGCAGGTTTGACAGCGGTTTTACCGCCGGTAGCCTTCGGCGATTTTTTGGGGGGCAGCGCTTCGGCTTCAGCCAGTTTGCGAGCCATCTCCCAGTGTCGGGCTTCCTGGCCTTCGGGTTTCCCTTCCGACTCCCAGATTTGGTAGGCAAATTCGCGAACGCGTTTATCGTCGGTACTCATCGCAATACTCCTGAACTGAACTCAAGCTTGGGTAAACGTTTGAATAAAGAGATTGACCGGGAAATCCCCCAGCGCGGCGCTGATGTTCAGCTCCCTGTGGGGTGTGACTGCTGTGCTCGAGAAAAGTCCCTTCAGATTTTCCTCAGAGGCGGTGAACGGCAGTTTGACCCGCGTATCGCCCCAACGCAGCGCGTCAACCCGGGGTTCGGCACTGTTTTCCAGCAGTGGGGCACAACGGATCGGGACGATCACGATGGCCCGTGTTCCTTCATGTTCGCGAGCAAACGCCAGCACCCGCAGAGCCTGACTGCCGACGACCTCAAGGGCTTGATACGATCCTCGCCGAAACAGATCGGCATGCTCGGCCCGCCGGTTCAACACCTGCTTGATCAGGGTTTGCTTGATCCGCCCGTCACGCCAGTTGGCCAAAAGATCGGGCAGATTCAACTGCACCCGCATCGCCTGTTCGCGGTTGGCGTAATCCACCGGCCGGCGGTTGTCAGGATCTACCAGCGAGAAGTCCCAATACTCGTTGCCCTGGTAGAGGTCCGGGATCCCCGGTACGGTCATGCGCAGCAAGGTTTGCGCCAAGCCGTTAAGCGCGCCGGGAGCGGTAATCGTCTGCACCGCTTTGCCGAGGGCTGCACGCAACAGTTCGCCCTCCGGGCTTAGCAGCAGGCGTTCGATAAAGACCTGCATGGCTTTTTCGTAAGGCTCGTTCGCCGCGCTCCAGCTGCTTTGCAGCTTGGCTTCACGCAGGGCTTTCTGTTGCCACTGCCACAGGCGTTTGGCGTAGTCCTCAAGTGCCGACTGATCGTCAACGCGCAGGTCCAGCGGCCAACTGCCGAGGATCGCCTGATACAGGATCAATTCATCACCTGCCGAGGGCATTTGATCGTCGTCACGCAGGGGGCGGGCGAGTGTTCTCCATAACGGAACCTGTTCGGCATACCAGGCGCTGCGCTCGCTCAGCACCGCCAACCGTGCGCGGGTGTCTTCGCCGCGTTTGTGGTCGTGGGTGGCGGTCGCCAGCAGGTTGTCCGGAAACTGTTCCAGTCGTTGGAGGCAGACCGCATGGAAATCGGCACCCGGCGCACTGAATTGCTCGGTGCTGAACCCCACGTCATTGCGCGACAGCAACACGGCCGAGCGATAGAACGCGGTGTCTTCCACAGCTTTGGCGGCGGCCGGTGACGTCAGCTGCTGGAAGCGTACGCAGGCATGTTTGAGAATCTTGCGCTGGCGACCCACCGGGCGTTTGCGCCACGGCTCACCCCCAAGCCAACCGGCCAGGCAATCGAGCACTGGCCAATCGGCCTCGCCGAGGGTTTGCCGGGCACCGTCCATGGCTTGCTGGAAAAACACATCGTCTTCGGCAGAACGGCCACGTGGGCTGATGTAGGTGCGGTACACCGGGAAATGCACAATCAGTTCCTGCAACGCCCGACGGATCGCGCCCAGGGTCAGGTCGCGGGTCATCAAGTCGTCCCGGGCCACCTGCAACAGCGCCTTGGCAACACTCTCGAAATCACCGGCCAATGAGCCGTTGAGAATCTGCTGGCGCGCCAGCTGCGCTTCCTGACGGAAGTCAGCGGGTCGTTCGCTGTAGCGATTCCACAGCTCGCCGAGGGGCTGGGCGCCGTCGGGATCATGTTGCAGCAACGACAGCTGATTCATGAATTCGTAACCGGTGGTGCCGTCAACCGACCAGTCGCGGTGCAGGGTTTCGCCTTCGCCGAGAATCTTCTCGACGTAGATCGGCAAGTGCCGATCCGGCGACAGCGTATCGACCCGACGCCGCAGTTTGCGGCAGTAGCCACGCGGGTCGGCGAGGCCGTCGATATGGTCGATGCGCAAACCGTCGACCAGGCCTTCAGCCACCAGCTCGAATATTTTTGCGTGGGTCGCTTCGAACACCGCGGGCCGTTCAACGCGCAGTCCGCCCAGTTCGTTGATATCGAAAAAACGCCGCCAGTTGATGTCATCCGCCGCCGTGCGCCAACTGGCCAGGCGGTAACTCTGGCGTTCGAGCAAGTGGTGCAGACGCTGGAAACCGTCGGGTGTCAGCGAATCGTAGGCGCTGAGATTCTGCTGGATGCACTTGAGCACCGCAGGGTCGCTGGCCAGCTCACGCAGCTCCGCCTTCAGCGGTTGCGCCAGGCTGTGCGCATCGGTCTGGTAGCTCAAGGCACTGAAGCGGTCGGCGAGAAACTTGAGCGGTTCGTCGTCGGTCCGCAGCAGTTCACCGTAGCTCGACGGGCAAATCGGGAAATGATGCTCGTAGTGCTCGACATAAAACGCGCCGCGCTGGGCATCGAAGCGTAAGGGCAGGGTGCCGTCCTGCAGCGCGATGCCGTAATCGCTGCCAAGGAAAGGCAGCAGCAACTGGCCCTCCATCAACGGGTCGGGCGAGTGCCATTGAATGTCGAAGAACTCGCCGTAAGGGCTCAGGCGTCCCCATTCCAGCAAGTCCAGCCACCACGGGTTATCACTGCCACCAACGGCCATATGGTTGGAGACGATGTCGAGGATCATCCCCATCTTGTGTTCGCGCAGGGCACCGACCAATCGGCGCAGGGCTACTTCGCCCCCCAGCTCAGGGTTGACCGTGGTCGGGTCCACCACGTCGTAGCCATGCATGGATCCGGCACGGGCGGCGAGCAGTGGCGAGGCATAGACGTGGCTGATGCCCAGGCTGGCGAAGTACGGCACCAGCGGCACGGCTTGATCCAGCGTGAAGCCTTTATGAAATTGCAGCCGCAGGGTCGCACGCAGCGGTTGTATAAACGGGTGATTCATTGGTCACGCTCGCCAGCCTGAAGTCGCGCACAGGCGAGCAATTCCAGGCGCCGGGCGGCGTCCGGGTCATCGAGCAGCGCTTCGCTGCCGCCGGGCAGGCGCCGCGACCAGTTGGGGTGCGTGTCGATGGTGCCCGGCAGGTTCGCCTGCTGTTCAATGCCAAGGGCATCTTCCAGCGGCAACAACACCAGCGGCGCTCGGGTATGCCCGAGAAAACGTATCGCGGCGTCGAGCACCTGATCGGTTTCATGGGACTCTTCGCGAAAGTTCTGCGGGTCCTCGCTCAACACCCGACGCAGGCCTTCGCGCTCGCGTTCACGGTGGTGGCGCCATTCGATTTCACTCGTGGCGTCGACCAGGCCCAGTCGGGCATTCCAGTCGATATCGCGGCCATGCCACCAGCCATTGAGTGTCGGCAGGTCATGGGTGCTGGTGGTCGCGAGGGCGTTGTCCGGCCAGTCGAGAATCGATTTGAAGTGCGCGTTGTCCTGTTCAAACAACAACACCCGCATGCCGAGGATGGCGCGAGCGATAAGTTTTTCCCGCAGGCCATCCGCCACGGTCCCGAGGTCTTCACCCAGGACGATCGCCTGATGGCGATGGGATTCGAGGCTGAGCAAACGCAGCAAGTCGTCCACCGGGTAATAGAGGTAGGCGCCATCGGCGGGCGGCGAACCATTGGGGATCACCCACAACCGTTGCAGGCCCATGACGTGGTCAATGCGCAGGCCGCCGGCGTGGGCGAAATTGGCCCGGAGCATTTCGATGAATGCGCGAAAGCCGTTGCGCACCAAACCTTCAGGGGAAAACGCGGAAATGCCCCAGCCTTGGCCGGTGCGGTTAAGAATGTCCGGCGGCGCGCCCACTGTCAGCGAAGCGAGCAATTCGTCCTGGCGACTCCAGGCCTGACTGCCACCGCCGTCGGCACCCACCGCCAAATCAGCGATCAGGCCGATGCTCATCCCCGCGCTACGGGCGGCGGTTTGTGCACGCTCCAGGCAGCGAGTGATCAGCCATTGGCTGAAGGCGAAGAAGCCGATGCGGCCAGCGTTCTCTTCGGCAAATTCGGCGAGGGCGGCACTGCGTGGGTCGCGCCATTGTTCCGGCCACTCGCGCCAGTCGAGGGTTTCACCCTTGGCGGCGCGGGCTTCTTGAATGGCTTCGAAGCGGCAGTGGTTTTCCAGCGCTTCACCCGCCGCGTGGCGGTAGCTGCTGAAGTCGGCATGCAACGGGTGTTCGCCCTGGACGAAGCCTTCGTACAAGGCTTGCAGCAAACGATGCTTGGCTTCGGCGGCCACGGGCCAGTTAATCAGCGGCTGTTCTTCCAGCTGTTGCAGTTCGGCGGCCAGGCCGGTGGCGTCAATCGCGGCACGCCACGCGCGCTCGCCGAGAATCGCGCCCGGTGCGGTATAGAGGCTGTTGAGGAACAAACGGCTGGACGGTGAATACGGGCTGTAACGCTGAGTGTCGCTGCCGAACATCGCATGCAGCGGACTGATCGCCAACGCCTCGGCGCCGCGTTCGCCGGCCACACGAGCGAGGTCTTCCAACGCCTGGGTATCGCCGAAGCCGCCATCGCCGGGGCGACGCAGAGAGTACAACTGCACGCTAAGGCCCCAAGTGCGCGGAATCGGACTGTCGACGGCATCGCCGACGCTGTAGCAACGCGTCGGTGCCACGGCCAGCGTAAAAGATTGCCCATCGATGCTGACGTGCTGATAACCGACCGGGACCAGGCCCGGCAGCATCGCCTCGGCATCCAGTTTCAGGTTGAGCCGTGAGCCATCTTCAAGGTGGATTTCGCACGGTGTTTCTGGCTCGAAAAAATGGGCCAGATCGAGGCTGACGCCGAAGTCTGCGGTGATCAGCGGTGGTAGACGCCGGGTCTGTTGGACTTGCTGCAATTGCAGGAGGCTGGCGTCGATTTCCTGGGCGGTGCCGGCAGGGTGGCCGAGCCCGGTCAGGACATTGCGCAAGACCGATGGGGCGACTTTCTGCGGGCGGCCGTTGGCGTCGATCCAGTCGACTGCCAATCCGGCACGGCTGGCCAGTATTTCAAGTTGCGCATCACTCATTGGCGCTCTCCATCCAGGGGTAGCAAAGGGGCTGCGGCCGTGAGGCTGACTAGCGCGCAATACGGGGCGAGGGTGCCCTGTTCCAACAGGCCGGCTGACTGAGGCGGCGTTTCAAACAACAACCTGGCGTCGGCCTGTGGGGAGTGGACCACTGGCGTGTCGCTGAGGTTCAGGTCAATGCGCAGCTGTCGGCCATTGCCCAGCAACCAGCGCGCCGTCACTGCACCTTCGGCCAACACCTCGGCACCCAGGGCTTGAGCACCCGGCAGATTCGGGATGATGTGGTCATGGCGAATCTGCAACAGCTGGTGATACAGGCCCTGCATGGCCGATTGCCGGGTGGCGGTCAGTTTCGGCCGCGACGCTTCAAAGGTCTGTTGTGCGTTGGGATCGGGGATCAGTTCGCGTTTATGAGGATCAGTAAACGCGCTGAACGCTGCAAATTCGTTACGTCGGCCTTCGCGCACCAGCTCCGCCAGTTCACCGTGGTGGCTGGTAAAGAACAGGAACGGCTCCTCGGCGGCGAACTCATCGCCCATGAACATCAGCGGGATCATCGGTGAAAGCAGCAACAGCGCGGTCGCGGCTTTCAAGGCATCGAGGTGGGCCAGTTGATGCAGGCGTTCGCCAAAGGCACGGTTGCCGATCTGGTCGTGGTTCTGCAAAAACAGAACAAACGCGCTGGGCGGCAAGTGACCGCTGGGCTCGCCCCGGGTCGTACCGTGGCGGGTCACATGGCCCTGAAACACGAATCCCTGACTCAGGCAGCGCGCCAGTTGTTCGGTGGGGTTGTCGGCATAGTCGGCGTAATACGCGTCGGTTTCACCGGTCAGCAAAACGTGCAAAGCGTTGTGGCCGTCATCGTTCCACTGCGCGTCGAAGCCTTCTTCCAACAAGCTGGCCTGATTGTGTTCGTTCTCGACCGTCAGCCAGACATGCCGCGCCGGATCGGTCTGTTGCCGAACCCGTAGCGCCAGTTCCTGGAGAAAGTCCGGGCTCTCAATGGCGTGCACGGCATCCAGGCGCAAGCCATCGAAGCGGTATTCCAGCAACCACATCAGCGCGTTGTCGATGAAGAAGTCCCGCACCTCGCGCCGCCGGAAGTCGATGGCGGCGCCCCACGGCGTGTGTTTGTCTTCGCGAAAGAAACCCTTGGCGTAGTGATGCAGGTAATTGCCGTCAGGGCCGAAGTGGTTGTAAACCACGTCGAGAATCACCGCCAGGCCATGGCCGTGGGCGGTGTCGATCAGGTGCTTGAGTTGTTCGGGAGTGCCGTAGGAGGCTTGGGGCGCGTAGGGCAGAACCCCGTCGTAGCCCCAGTTGCGATCGCCGGGGAACTGCGCCAGCGGCATCAGTTCGATTGCGGTGATGCCCAAATCGACCAGACGCGCCAGGTGCTGTTCGACGTCACGGAAGCCGCCGAGTGCACCGACGTGCAATTCGTAGATGACCGCCTCGTTCCAGGGGCGGCCGGTCCAGGCGCTGTTTTGCCATTGATAGGCGAGGGGGTCGACGACCACGCTGTGGTCGCCGATATCGCCAGCCTGCGCGCGGGAGGCCGGGTCCGGCACCTCCAGCTCGCCATCAATGTTGTAGCGGTAACGCGTACCCGCCGGGCAGCGGGTCTTGATCACGAACCAGCCATCTGCCTGAGGCAGGAGGGGCAAGGATTGTCCATCTTCCAGTTCGACACTGACGTAAAACGCATCTGGCGCCCACAAGGCAAAACGCGTGTGTTCTGCGTCCAGCATGATTGCGCCGTGGGGCCAGGTCTCAAGGGTCCGTAACGGCATCTTTGAAAACCTCTTTTTACTGTTTGCCCGATTTACCCAGGGCTTTGGCGACAAGTTGTTCGTAGAGTTCGGCGTAGGGTTCTACCGCCTTGCACCAGTTGAAAGGCGCGGCCATGGCGCGGCAACGCATGGCGTTGAGCAGGCCAGGGAAGGCGAACACCTTGAATGCACGGCTCAGGGCTTCCTGGTAACTCTCGACTGTGGATTCGTCGAAAAGGAAACCGGTCACGCCGTTTTCAATGGTGTCGGCCAGACCGCCGGTATTGCGTGCCACCGGCAACGAACCGAAGCGCTGGGCGTACATCTGGCTCAGGCCGCACGGCTCGTAACGCGACGGCATCAACAGGAAATCACTGCCGGCGAACATGCGACGGGCGTCGGTTTCATTGAAGCCGATGCGCACACCGATTTGCCCGGGGAAGCGCAGGGCCAGTTCACGCATGGCTTGTTCTTCTTCAGGCTCGCCACGACCGATGATCGCGATCTGGCCGCTATTTTTGACGATGTATTCGGAAACCCCTTCGGTCAGGTCCAGGCCTTTCTGATAGACCAGACGCGAGACCACGGCGAACAGCGGGCCTTCGGAGTCTTCCAGGCCGAACAGTTCACGGACATGGGCAGCGTTGACCGCTTTGCCTTCCCAGTCGCCGATGCTGAATGGACGAAACAGGTGCGTGTCGGTGGCGGCGTCCCAGCTTTCATCAATGCCGTTGGGAATACCGCTGAGCAGACCTTGCTGGGTCTTGGCGGCAAGAAAGCCGTCGAGACCACAGCCGAAGGCCGGCGTGGTGATTTCCTGAGCGTAGGTGGCGCTGACGGTGGTGATGTGGCTCGAGTAGGCCATGCCGGCCTTGAGGAACGACATCTTGCCGTAGAACTCCATGCCTTCCTGTTGCAAGGCATGGTTTGGAATACCGAGTTCCGGGCAGGAGCCAAGGCTGGTGACGCCCTGATAGGCCAGGTTGTGAATGGTGAACAGCGTCGGGGTGCGCTGTCCACGCCAGTGCATGTAGGCAGGCGCCAGTCCGGCCGGCCAGTCGTGGGCATGCACCAGATCCGGGCACCAGTGAATTTGTGCAAGATTGGCGGCGATATCGGCGGCGGCAAGGCCCAAGCGAGCGAAACGAATGTGATTGTCCGGCCAGTCGCGGCCGTTGTTGGCGCCGTAAGGCGAACCTTCGCGCTCGTAGAGCTCGGGGCAGATCAACACGTAAATGACCAGACCGTCCGGCATGTCCATGCGCCCGATCTTGCAGGGCGGCAGTGCGGCGTGCCCACCGAGTTCACCGATGATATGAATCGGGTTTTCGCTGTGCAGCACTTGCGGGTAACCGGGGATCAGCACCCGCACATCGTGCAATTGAGCCATTGCGCGGGGCAGCGCTGCGGAAACGTCACCCAAACCGCCGGTCTTGACCAGGTCGGCGATCTCGGAGGTGACGAACAACACTTTCTTTCTGTTCGGATTCTGACTGGCAGCCGGTGTCAGCGTCTTGGTGCCCGGTACGCTGATCGATTGGGCGCTCGGAGCATTCACGACGCTCGATTCGCCGACCTGCTGATGAGCACGCTCTCCCTGAATATCTAAAGCCGCACTAATCATATGAATCTCCCGTGTTGTTGATCTAATTCCAGGTCAGGCACAAACGGTGTTCGTGGCCAAATCCTGTGGCCGGGCGCAAACGCGCTTCGCATCGGTGAGCAATGCTGCCCAATGCGCTAAATGCAGAAAGGGTGGAGGGGCCGTTGCAAGGAATGCACCAGTCGCTGTGGCCCTACCTTTAACCTGACCCCCTGTCAGGACCAAAAGTTTCGAGTTTCTTACCACCAGATGACTGACCGGTTTTACCTCGCGAAAATGAGTCTAGGCCAGATCCTAGAGCGGGACAGGTCAAGTGGCGAAATTGTTCGACAATCGGTGAGAAGAGGGTAAAGGCACAGCGCTTTGAGGGGGAAACGCACCGACGAAGGGCAGGTTTATTTTTGAGGGTGGGTCAAAACGGGACTGGGGAGTCACTGAAATGGGCGTGGATTGAAGGCTGGCGCACCATTGCGGTGCGAGAGATGTTGGGTTTGAGGGCTTCTTCGCGAGCGGGCTCGCTTGTATTTTCAGGCTTGAAGGAGTGGCGGGACTACCCTTGAAGCAGCCGCTTCATCAGCAGTGCAGGCAGACTCTTTCGGGTATCAGCAATGATGTGGACATAGATCGTCTGCTCTCGAATCTCATAGATGATTCGGTTCATCCCTGACAGGATTTGTCGATACTGACTAAGATTAAGCTTCTTGATTTCCTCCGGAATCGATCCTGAATAGGGCTGTATTCCCAAATTGCGGATGACGGCCTTCAGGTCGGCATAGGTGCTTTGCCAGGTTTGGGGAGAGCACTGTTGGATGAGATAAATACGAAGTTCTTTCAGGTCCATCTCGGCAGACTTAAGAATGACGACCTTTAAACTCATTGATGGTCAGCCCTGTCCATTTCTGCAAAGACATCTTCGGCATCGCGAAACTTGCCTTCTTCTACTTCACGATTTCCCATCGCCAAGAGCTTAAGCAAGGCCATGGTGTCTTCCTGCTCTTCGAAACTTTTTACGTCCATGACCACAAGCTTCGCTTCACCGTTTTGGGTGATCACCAAGGGCTCGCGGCTCTCTGTGAGTGTCTTGACGATTTCGGCAGTGTGACTTTTCAGGTAGCTGATCGGCTTGATTTGAGATGAAAGCTTCATGGGTGAGCCTCGCGAGATTGAATAGGACCGAGTTTAGTCTTAATTCAGTCCTGCGTCAGGTTCTGCTGACCAGCGTTTATTGATCCGGTTCTACCTGGTCATTACGGCTGATGCCTTCGCAAGTGGGCTCGCTGCCGCAGGGATGTGTAAACGACACAGATCCAACGTGCGAGCCCGCTCGCGAAAATGCTCATGCCGTACGCGGTTTACGCCCTGACACAAAATGACTCACATCATTAAACCCCTGCGTCGAGGAATGCCCCGGCGTGACCAGCGAATCAATGAACGCCTCATCTTCAACCGTAATCTTCACGGCCTGCGCCTTGGTGTACGCATCCCACTGTTCCTCGGTGCGCGGCCCGACAATCGCCGACGTCACGGCGCCGTTGTTCAGCACCCAGGCAATCGCGAACTCGACAATGCCCACGCCGCGTTCCTGGGTGTACCGCTGAATCTGCTGGGCAATACGCAACGACTCCACCCGCCACTCGGTTTCCAGAATGCGTTTGTCAGCGCGACCGGCGCGGCTGTTGGCGTCCGGTTTCACGTCGGGTGCGTACTTGCCGCTGAGCACACCGCGAGCCAGGGGACTGTAAGGCACCACGCCCAGACCATAGTTTTGCGCGGCGGTAATCTGCTCGGTCTCGGCCTGACGATTAACGATGTTGTAAAGCGGCTGACTGATCACCGGTCGATCAACACCCAATTGGTCCGCCACACGAACCACCTCGGCAATCCGCCAGCCACGGTAGTTCGACAACCCCCAATAGCGAATCTTGCCCTGGCGAATCAGGTCGCCAATCGCCGACACGGTCACTTCCAGCGGCGTGTTGTGGTCTTCGCGGTGCAGGTAATAGATGTCGAGATAGTCAGTGCCCAGACGCGTCAGGCTGGCGTCGAGGCCATTGAAAATATGCTTGCGGCTCAAACCGCTGCGGTTCGGCACACCGTCCACCGGGCCGAAACCGACCTTGGTCGCCAATACCCATTCGTGACGGTTGCCGGCAATCGCTTCGCCGACAATCTCTTCGGAACGGCCGCCGGTGTAGACGTCCGCGGTGTCGATGAAATTGATGCCTTGGTCCCAGGCCTTATCGATGATTCGCAGGGAATCTTCGGTGCTGGTCTGTTCGCCGAACATCATGGTGCCCAGTGTCAGGGTCGACACCTGTAAACCCGAATGACCCAGCGTGCGATAGCTCATGACGAAATCCTTTTACTGGTGGGAAAGCTTCAATCAAATACCAGAACGCCTGTGCGCAGAAAAGTGAAATTATCGACACAGTGCATGACAACGTTCTTGCAGAAACGCCTGCAACACCTTGACCCGCTCCGAGACCTGCACCCGGTGCGGGCACAGCAAATTGAACGGCACGCTTTCGCCTTGCCAGTCATCGAACAGCGTCACCAGCCGCCCGGCCTGAACATCGGCGGCGACATCCAGCCAGGCTTTGTAGGCGATGCCATGCCCGGCCAACGCCCAGCGGCGCGCGACTTCGCCGTCGTCGGTGAGGTAGTCGCCGCGTACTTCGATGTCCATCACTTCATCGTTGCGACTGAAACGCCAACTGTTATAAGGCCGGCCGTTGCGCAGGTAGAGCAGGGCGCTGTGTTCGCGGAGGTCAGCCGGCGACTTCGGCGCGCCGCTGCGTGCGAGGTAATCAGGACTGGCGCAGGCCACACGACGATGCCCGGGCAGAATCGGCAACGCCACCAGCGTCGAATCGCTGGGCACACCGAAACGCAACGCGACGTCGATGGTTTCGCGGAAGAGATCGGAGTGGCGGTCATTGAGCAGCAATTGCAGCTGGATATTCGGGTGTAGGCGCTTGAAATCATCCAGCCACGGCAGCAACACATTGCGCCCGAAATCCGAAGGCGCGGCCAGTTGCAACACGCCGCTCAAGCCTTGGGTTTGATGCTTGAGCGCTTGCTCACCTTCCGCCAGCGCGGCCAGGGCCAGACGCACGCTTTCCAGATAACGCCGGCCTTCTTCGGTCAGACGCATGCTGCGCGTCGAGCGGGCGAACAAGCGGCTGCCGAGGCGGGTTTCCAGGCTTTTTAGGGCAATGCTGGCGGCGGCGGGGGTGAGTTCCAGGGAGCGGGCGGCGGCGGAAATGCTGCCGGAGTCGACGGTGCGGACGAAGATCTCCAGGTCGAGGATCGAGCTCATTGGTAAAAATCCTTTAAAGATCTGGCGTTTTTACCGGGGTTTTTTGTTGATTGGTAAGGATTTGAGTAGAAGGCGAGGTGGCGCGTTGCTTTTTGTTGGGGCTACCGCTTGTCGGAAAAACGTTCCTACCTGTTATTTCTGACAGTAGCCGCCAGGATTGCTTCACGCCTTAAATGACTCCGTCGCCCAACTCATCCGACAGGAGTCCTCACCATGCTCGTGCAACCCACTCGCCAGCCCGTGTCTTTGCTGCTGCGTCCACCGGAAATCCCTGGTGCCCACAAGCTGGAGTCTTCCGCTGACGTATGGGGCATCAACCGCGCGGCCGCACTCGACAACTTTCCCGACAACGGGCTGAAAGTCTATGTCCCGGCCTGGTCGGCCATGGGCAAAGGCGACAAGGCCGAGCTGCTGTTCAACGGCCTGGTGGTCGACCAGCACACCCTCACCGCAGACACTGAAGTCGGCGAGCGCGTGACCTTGTGGGTGGCGCCAAAGCATTGGCTGACGGGGCCGCATACGCTGGCCTATCGGGTGACCCGCTTCAATCAGGGCCCCGAGACTTACGCGCCGCCGCTCAAGCTCTACGCCAAACTCGAGATCCCCGCCGGCCAGGACACGGACGAGGCAGAAGGCAGCCACTCGAACCTGTACATGTTCATCGACCCGGCCATCGTCGAGGGCATCGTCGACAAGGATATCGCCGAGGACGGGGTGCCCATTCTCGTGCGGGCCGAAGCCGGAACCGGCGCGCCTTATCCGGACGCGGCGGAGGGTGATGTCATCGTGTGCAGCTGGGGCGGTGTGTACGTGGAGTCCGCGCCGTTGACCGCCGAGCAGATCAGCGACCCGGTCAGTCATCCGACCGAGATACTCTTCCACAAAGCCATCATTCTTGAGGCCGGCGACACCGATGGCGACGGGCTGGCGGTCACCTTCCGGGTGCGCGACGTGGTGCACAACTACTCGGAAGACTGGTGCAAGGCCACGCGGCTGGTGGTCATGACCGGCACCGATTTGCTGGACGCGCCGATCGCCAAGGAGGCCGTGAACAACGTCCTTGACCTCGATACGCTGGGCGAAAAAAACCTCACGGTCCAGGTATGGGCCAAAAAGCCGGCGTTCCAGCTGGGAGACCATATTGTTGTGAAGATGCGCGGCACCACGGTCGAGGGCGAGGCAGTGGAAATCACCACGCCGCCCCAGACGGTGGACAACCTGCCGCACACCTACGAAGTCAGCCTGTCCAACGCCGACGTGCGCCAACTGGCGAAAACCCAGGTGACCTTTTCCTGCCACGTGGAACGCCCCGGCATACCCGAGCCTTTGCCGTCCAAGGGTCAATTCGTCAGCTTCATCGGCGAACCGAAACGCCTGGCCGCCCCCAGTGCCGAAGCTGAGCAAAACGGCGCGATTGACCCGAACTTGCTGTCCCCTCGCGTGCGGATTCCGTTCGACCTGATCATGCTGCTGGGCATGGGCATCGAGCTGATCTGGTCCGGTATGCGCCCCGACAAGAGCAGTTATACCCCTGAGCTGGAATGGCACATTCTCAGCAAGGAAGAAATCGAGGCCGGGAAAGACCTCTTCATCACGGTGGACGGCAAGCACCTGAAAACCCTGGAGGGCGGCACGCTGGATCTGTCGTACTACCTGCTCAGCGAAGGCCCGAACGGTGAGATCGTGCGGCGCGAATCGCTGCATGCGACGCAGCTGAAGGTGGGCGAGCCGCAGTTTGAACTGGTCAAGCCCATCGTGCTGGGTGAACAGGAGGGGGCGCTGGAACCCAACGATTGGCCTAACGGCGTCGGCTGGCTGACCGCACCAAGACCGACCGTCAACCCGACTCAGGCCGGTGACAAGGTGTTCTACAAGTGGGTAGGCGAGGCGACGGGCATCAAGGAAGACGACATCCTCCTCAATGCGCTGACCAAGGACAAGGATGTGCGCTTCACCCTAAGCGCCGCGTTCGTCGCCGAGCATATCGGACCGAACCGCGGCAAGCAGGTGACGGTGAGTTACCGGATCTGGCGGGCGGCGACGGATGAGACGAGTTATTCGAATGGGTTGGAGTTTGTGGTTGGCCAGGCGCTGGAGTTGATCCTGGATCCGTCCGCAATGGTCCTCGACGGCTTTAACATTTCTATCGCGGGCACCGGGCTCGATTGGGTCCTCACCGGAAATGACCCAGACGGCACCGCTGACACCCGCGTCCCTACCGGTGGCAACCCGCCGTTCACCTACCGGTCCTCCCACCCAAACATCGCATCAGTCGATAGCAATGGCCGGGTGCGCAGCGAGGGAAACGGATCAGCCACGATTTATGTATCCGACCAACATCAAACCAAGAGCTATCAAGTCACCACCTCCAATGTGATTACCTATCTTTACAATCCCACCGGAATGCATCATCGCGCGTACCTTGACTGGGTCACAAGGGTCAGCGGATCCTTCCTGGACCACAGCAAAATCCAAACCCACATCCACGCACTCAACGCCAAATACCATCCCAAAATACAGCAACTCTACCGCACCACCAACCAACGGTCCCCCGACTCCCCCTACCCTTACCCTTACGGCCTCTTTGGGAACTCCCCCGGTAACACCTTCCACGAAGTCTCCGGACTGTATGAGGAAAGCGTTGGGTACGCAAACCTATGCATTGCACTCACAGCACCCTGACCCGCGCCAAGGGTTAGTACGGAGAGGAAAAGGGGGGCATCTATTTATCTGTCCGATCTCCCATCAGTTAAGCATCAGTTAAGCATCAGTTAAGGGGACAGATCTATTTACGCGCCTCTGCCTTCATAACCGATCTGAAATGGAGAATTAAACAGAGATGTTTAACACACATCTCCAGACACTCTCTCAGGCTACACATCCTTGCGCCGTTGCCTACGACTGCGCCAGAATCCGCCGGCTTGTGCGCCTTGGGCCTGGGTTTTATCGTTACCCCGTCGCTGAAGAACAGCGATGGGGTTTGGTAGCCCGGTTACCTGTCGCATAACGCAACGTAATGCAGAGATCATTTTCGTCCTCTGTTTTATGGCTGTCATGCGTAGGGCATCCTCGGATGCGCCGGGTTTTGCACCAGGTAACCGGTCTACCAACCTGCGTATGGCCGCCACCCTTCGTTGGTAGCGAGGGTGATGGCTCCTTAATGTATTACCTGGAGCACCATCAATGTTCAAACCAACACCCAATCCACCAGAAGCGGACGACGTTTCCCCCTACGAAACCGCCGATTCCAAAAAGCTCAACGAGGCCGCCGAACGCGCGCTCGACTTCCACTTCCCGTCGAATGCCGACATCAAAGCCACCCCGCGAACCCGCAGCACCCTGTTTTCCGTGGACCCAGAGGCTACGACCGAAACCCTGGCGGTTTATCTGGTCGAGACGCTGGCCTCGGTTGATGTGATGGTGCACCAGTTGGTGGATCATCTGGAGGGTGAGTCGCGTTATGCGCTTTTGGGGATTTCCAACAGCATCATGGTGGCGGAGATTGCGGCGAACCGGGTGTTGGATAATGTCGGACTGCAGGGCTAAAGCAACTTCTGTAGAGAGCACGACCTGTGGCGAGGGAGCTTGCTCCCGCTCGGCTGCGTAGCAGTCGTAAAACCGGATTACGCGATGTGCCTGAAAGCTTGCGGTTGCTGCTTTTGGGGCCGCTTCGCAGCCCAGCGGGAGCAAGCTCCCTCGCCACAAAAGCCTGTGTGATCACAAAAGTGTGTCTGACCACATAAGCGTGTGTGCATGTGCAAAATGAGAAACGGCCCGAAAGGGCCGATTTTTTTGTTGATCGTTCCCACGCGCAGCAAAGGAATGCAGCCCGGGACGCTCCGCGTCCCATTCCAGAGCTGGAACGCGGAGCGTCCCTAGAGGCATTCCCACGCGGAGCGTGGGAACGATCATTACACCCGTAACGTGCGTGTCATGCGTAGCGCCAAGATGCTCCCGCACACAATCACACCCGCCAGCAGATACAGCGCGGCATCGGTCGAGCCGGTGCTGTCCTTGACCCAACCCACCAGGTACGGGCTCAGGAAACCCGCCATCTGCCCCATGGAGTTGATCAACGCCAAACCGCCCGCTGCTGCGCCCGCACTCAGCATTGCTGTCGGCACTGGCCAGAACATCGGCAAACCGGTGAGGGCGCCCATGGTGGCGATGGTCAGGCCGAGGATCGCAATGGCCGGTGTGGTGGCAAAGTTCACGGCGATCAGCAGACCGACCGCGCCCATCAACATCGGCACCACCAAGTGCCAGCGGCGTTCTTTGCGCAAGTCCGCCGAGCGGCCGACCATCAACATGAACACGGCTGCCAGCAGGTACGGAATCGCACTCAACCAGCCGATCACCAGGTTATCGCTGAAACCCAGGTTCTTGATGATCGACGGCAGCCAGAAGTTGATCGCGTAGACGCCGCTCTGGATGCAGAAGTAGATCAAGCCGAACGCCCAGATCGCCGGATTCTTGAATACGGCCAGCAGCGAGTCGGTGGTGGTTTTCGGTTTGTTGGCCAGGTCTTCGGCGTGGTCGGCTTCCAGCACCGAGCGCTCGAACGGCGTGAGCCACTTGGCATTGGCGTAACTGTCGCTCAGCAAGAAATAGGCGAGGGCGCCGAGGATCACAGTCGGAATGCCTTGCAACAGAAACATCCACTGCCAGCCGGCCAAACCGCCCTGACCTGCGGCGAAGTGGTTGAGGATCCAGCCGGAGAACGGGCTGCCGAGCAGGCCGGACACCGGGATCGCCGACATGAACAGCGCCATGATGCGGCCACGGCGGAAGGTCGGGAACCACTGCGAGAGGTAGAGCACCACCCCCGGGAAGAACCCGGCTTCGGCCGCGCCGGTGAACAGGCGCAAGGTGTAGAACTCGGTCGGGGTGGTGACGAACAGCAGGCAGGTCGACAGCGTGCCCCAGACGATCATCATCAGCGCGATCCAGCGCCGTGGGCCGAATTTGGTCAGGGCAAGGTTGCTTGGCACGCCGCACAGCACGTAGCCGATAAAGAAGATCCCGGCCCCGAGGCCGTACACGGTTTCGCTGAATTTCAGCGCGTCGAGCATCTGCAGTTTGGCGAATCCAACGTTGACCCGGTCGAGGTAGTTGAACAGGTAGCAGATGAAGATGAAGGGGATCAAACGCAGGGTAATGCGCTTGTAGACGGCGTTTTTGTCGTCAACGATGGCCTGGGTAGCGGCGGCGCTCTGTGACATGGCGGGCTCTCTCTTTATTATGATTTTTTGCGATGCGCAGGGTAACGTTGATCGCCCAGAGAGTCTCGGCCACCCTCGGGGTTGCTGTCTTTGTGCCTGAGCACAGGGTTTGCATCCCAGCCCTGTGCGGGTGAACAACCCCGTCCCATCACGCTTTCAAGGATCCCGATATGTTCGAACTCGATCACGACCTGGCCCAGGACATCGTCGACCGGGCGATGGCCATCCTGCCGTACAACGTCAACGTCATGGACAGCCAGGGATTGATTCTCGGCAGCGGCGAACCGGAGCGGATCAACACTCGCCATGAAGGCGCGCAGCTGGTGCTGGCCAACGGGCGGGTGGTGGAAATCGACGCGCAAACCGCGATTCATCTCAAAGGCGTGCAGCCGGGGATTAACTTGCCGTTGCTGCTCGATCAGCGCTTGATCGGCGTGCTGGGGATTACCGGTGAACCCGAGCAATTGCGCACCTATGCCGAGCTGGTGCGGATGACCGCCGAAATGCTGGTGGGCCAGCGCAATCAGCAGGCCGAGCAGCAATGGCGCCGGCAGCGTTGCGATGATCTGCTGGCGTTGCTGCTGAGCGAGGCCGGAGATTCCCCGCGCTTGCTGGACGAAGCGCAGCAGTTGGGCCTGAAACCGCAGATGACGCGGGTGCCTTATCTGTTCGAGTTGGGCATGGAACACGGTCCCGGGCAAACGGTGGATGCGCTGAGTGCGTGGCTGACTTCGCGTTACCCGGACAGTTGGTGCGTGAGCTCGGCCAAGTCTTCGTTGCTGTGGTGCCGGCCGGCGAGTCAGGCGATCGAGAATGATCGGCTGCTGGAAAAACTCGACGGTCTGGGCTGGAATATTTTGCGCATTGCCGTGGGTGGGCAAGCGGATGGATTGTCCGGGCTGCGTCGTTGCTATCGACGGGTCGGCGACTTGCTGGCCTATGGGCGAGATGTGTTGCCGCGCTCGCGCTTGCTGACGCTCAACCGTTATCGGCTGCCGGTGATGCTGTGGCGCCACCGCAATGATGACGCGCTGGATGAATTGCTCAAGCCACTGCGCAAAGTCATTGCCAAGGACGGCAACGGCCAACTGCTGGCGACCTTGCGCAGTTGGTGCGACCACGATGGACAAAGCCAGGCGTGTGCGGAGGCGTTGGGGATTCATCGCAACAGTTTGCGCTACCGGATGGAGCGGATTGCCGAGTTGAGTGGGGTTGATCCGCTGAAGCTGGACGGGATGCTTGCGCTGTACCTTGGCGTGCAGCTTCTGCCCCAAACCGACTGAGCTCCCCAATCCCCTCGCCACAACGCAGCTGCTAAAACAAGTGTGTAGGTCGGCAGGACTTTGTGGAAATGAACAATAAACGCCACACCCGCTTGTGCAGCGGACCGGCGTTATTGTTCGGGGCTGCTGGCAGCATGGAACGCATTGGAACTGGAGAATTCGCATGAAAATCGTCATCGCCCCCGATTCGTTCAAGGACAGCCTGAGTGCCCAGGGTGTGGCCGACGCCATTGCCCTCGGTTTGGCGCAGGTCTGGCCGGATGCACAACTGGTCAAATGCCCGATGGCCGACGGCGGTGAAGGCACGGTCGAGTCGATTCTGGCGGCGTGCGAAGGTCAATTACGCAGGACGCAAGTTCGCGGACCGCTCGGCGTAACCGTCGATGCCGCGTGGGGCTGGTTGCCGCAAAGCCATACCGCGATCATCGAAATGGCCGAAGCCAGCGGCTTGCAACTGGTGCCGCCGGGGCAACGCAATGCGTGCGTCAGCAGCACGTTCGGCACCGGTGAGCTGATTCGCGCGGCGCTGGATGCCGGGGCGCAACGGGTGATCCTGGCCATTGGCGGCAGCGCCACGAACGACGGCGGCGCCGGGGCGATGCAGGCGCTCGGCGTGAAGTTGCTGGACGCCCAAGAGCAAACGCTGGCACCGGGCGGTCTGGCGTTGGCGCAACTGGCTCGGATCGATCTGAGTGAAATCGATCCGCGCCTGGCCAATGTGCGCTTCGACATCGCGGCCGACGTCAACAATCCACTGTGCGGTCCACACGGCGCTTCAGCGATTTTCGGTCCGCAGAAAGGTGCATCGCCCGAGCAAGTTCAGCAGTTGGATGCAGCGCTGGGCCACTTTGCCGAACTGTGCGCCCAGGCACTGGGCAAAGACGTCAAGGACGAGCCGGGCAGCGGCGCTGCGGGCGGTTTGGGCTTTGCGGCCAAGGCGTTTCTGGATGCGCAATTTCAGGCAGGCGTGGAAGTCGTCGCCGAGTTGGTCGGGTTGGCTGACGCGGTAAAGGGTGCCGACCTGGTGATCACCGGCGAAGGGCGTTTCGATGCGCAGACCTTGCGCGGCAAGACCCCGTTCGGCGTGGCGCGTATTGCCCGAGAGCAAGGCGTGCCGGTGATTGTGATCGCGGGGACGTTGGGCGAGGGGTATCAGGAGTTGTATGCGCATGGCATCGATGCGGCGTTTGCGTTGGCCAGTGGGCCGATGACGCTGGAGCAGGCGTGTGCCGAGACACCGCGGTTGTTGCAAGATCGCGCCAGTGATATCGCACGGGTTTGGCGAATCGCCAGCCGCAAGCCCTAAACAAAACTGTCAGCACACAGGAATCTTGTGGCGAGGGAGCTTGCTCCCGCTGGGCTGCGAAGCGGCCCCAAAATCTACGGCCGCTGCGCAGCCGGACGGGAGCAAGCTCCCTCGCCACAAATGTTCATCAGGGCCACTGGTGTTTCACGGCTGAAACAATTGCAGCCCCGTGAAATATTTTTCTCAACTCCCCGCATAAAACCTCATCCCCAGCCGATACCCCCAATAGGCGCACACAAACCTATTACAACAGTGGCGCCAAGCTGACCCTGCGCGCCCCAACGCCCGCCACTCAGCAATCCCCGCAAGGACGCTCGCCGCCTCAATCACCCGAGTATCGTCCTATGTCCCTGCGTAATCTGAATATCGCGCCTCGAGCTTTCCTGGGTTTTGCCTTCATTGCCTTGCTCGTCATCGTACTGGGTGTGTTTGCGGTGAATCGCATGTCGATCATTCGCCAGTCCTCGATCGACATGGGCAGCAACCAACTGCCCAGCGTCAGCTACCTGGGCAATGTCACCGAAAATATCCTGCGCATGCGCATTTTGTCGTTCCGGATTTTGGTTAACCGCGAGCCGGCGAGCTTGCAAGAGGCTGAAACCCGCATCGGCGTGCTCACCGACAAGGCGCGCAAGGCCCAGGCCAGCTATGCCGAGTTGCCGGCAGGCCCTGACGAAGCGGCGCTGTATAAGGTGTTCAGCGCGACGCTGGACAGTTACATGCAAGCGCAGCGCGAGATGATGGACCTGTCGCGCCAGAACAAGGTGGATGAGATGCGCACCTTGATCAACACGCGGATCAAGGAAGGCACCGACCTGATGGGCGAACAGCTCAATAAACTGGTGGCGTACAACAATGATGGCGCCAAAGCGGCGGGTATTGTCGCTGAAGAAAACTACAACACCGCCGTGAACGGAATCATTGCGGTGTCGGTGGTGGCTTCTCTCTTGACCGTGCTGCTGGCCTGGCTGTTGACCCGCAGCATCGTTACGCCGCTCAATCGCGCCGTGCAGGCAGCCGAAACCATTGCCAGCGGCAACCTGACCAAAGCCATTGAAGTCGACGGCAAGGACGAACCGGCGAAGTTGCTCGGCGCCTTGTCCGTCATGCAGGCCAACCTGCGCAAAACCATCGAACAGATCGCCGGCTCCGCCACGCAACTGGGCGCGGCGGCTGAAGAGTTGAGCACCGTCACCCAGGAAGCGTCTCGCGGCCTGCAGCAACAGAACAACGAAATCGAACAGGCTGCGACAGCGGTCAACGAAATGACCGCCGCCGTGGAAGAAGTCGCGCGCAACGCCGTGTCGACTTCCGAAGCCTCCAATCAGTCGACCCAGGCCGCGCGCGAAGGGCGCGACCGCGTGGTGGAAACCGTCGACGCGATCCAGACCATGACCCACGACGTGCAAAATACGTCGTTGATGATTGAAGGCCTGGCCGCTCAGGGGCGCGACATTGGCAAAGTGCTGGACGTGATCCGCGCCATCGCCGAGCAAACCAACCTGCTGGCCCTCAACGCGGCGATTGAAGCGGCCCGTGCCGGTGAAGCCGGACGAGGTTTTGCCGTGGTCGCGGACGAAGTCCGGGCCCTGGCCCATCGCACCGCGCAATCGACCCAGGAAATCGAAAAAATGGTCGCCGGCATTCAGAACGGCACGGGCGAAGCCGTTTCGTCGATGCAGCAAAGCAATCAACGCACCCAGAGCACGCTGGAGATGGCCCGCGCCGCCGGTGTTGCGTTGGAGCAAATCACCCAGTCGATCCACTTGATCAACGAACGCAACCTGGTGATCGCCAGCGCTTCGGAAGAACAGGCCCAGGTGTCCCGTGAAGTCGACCGCAACCTGGTGAATATCCGCGACCTCGCCACCCAGTCCGCCGCCGGTGCCAATCAGACCAGCGCCGCGACGCATGAACTGTCGCGTTTGGCGGTGGATTTGAATGCGATGGTGGCGCGGTTTGTGATTTGAAATGTATGAGTCGAAGCAGATGTAATAAAGTTGGAGCAGTTTTGTGCTCCAACTTTAATTAGTAGTGCGGTTCTAAGTTTGAAAAATGCCTATATAGCCTTTTTGCATTTACATGCCCTTCACTGTGATTTTTTGAGAGGGCGATCTCGGTGAAGTGTTGTTGTCTGCCGCATTGACCAATACATAGTCCATTAAATGATCACCGTCGCCTACCTCGCGAATCTCGTTAGCCGTGAATATGACAACCGTGTCAGAGCCCGAGCTGGAAATGCCCGCATTAACAGTAAAACTTCTGGGCGGTTCACCAAATTTTAACGAGACGATGTCGTACGATTTATCAGCATAGGGTTTTATAGTGACTTTCAATTGATTGCCGTTTTCTGAGAGGTATTTCTGAGTGAGGCCGTTATCCAACACTTCCTTTGGTAACACTGGTAATACAGGTATTTGTTTCTGAGATGTTTTATCAAAATTCGACATTTCGATTCTCCAAAGCTGGATGGTTATGAAAGGAAACAGCATCGAAATCGAAATTCCTGCGTTCATTTAGCGGCCTCAAAAAATGTTCGTCTACTGTCAGAGTTATCAGCTAGACAGGGTCGAAAAACGCGTTCAAGTTGACGGGTTTCACTCAGTGAGTCCTGGCTGATGCCAAATAGCTGGCGCGTTTCGTGATTTGAGATAGGGTTGAGTCTGGGAGTCCGCGCGCGACAGGAGAAACACATGCGCTATTCAGCCTTGACCGAACGAATCGCCGGCGATGGAGCGGCAGCCTGGCAGATTCATGACCGAGCGCTGGAAATGCGCGAACAAGGAATCGACGTGTTGCTGTTGTCTATCGGTGATCCGGATTTCGACACGCCGCCGTCCATCGTCCAGGCGGCCATCGACAGCTTGCGGGCTGGCGACACGCATTACCCGGAGGTGCGCGGCAGTCGCGGATTGCGCAACAGCATCGCCCGGCGCCATCGACAGCGCTGTGGTCAGGCGGTGGATGCCGATCATGTGATCGTGTTTCCGGGGGCGCAGTGTGCGGTGTATTCGGTTGCGCAATGCCTGCTCGATCCAGGTGATGAGGTGATCGTCGCTGAGCCGATGTACGTGACCTACGAAGGCGTGTTCGGTGCCTGCTCCGCCAAAGTGGTGCCAGTGGCGGTGCGGCCGGAAAACGGCTTTCGCGTTGATCCGGCGGATGTTGCGGCGCTGATCACGCCGAAGACCCGGGTCCTGTTGCTCAACAGTCCGAACAATCCGTCGGGTGCCAGCCTGTCTCTGAAGACCTGGCAAGCGCTGGCCGCGTTGTGCGTGCGCCATGACCTGTGGCTGATCAGCGACGAGGTCTACAGCGATCTGTTGTTCGAGGGCGAACACATCAGCCCGGCGAGTCTGCCGGGCATGGCCGAACGCACCGCGACGATCAACAGCCTGTCCAAATCCCACGCCATGAGCGGCTGGCGCGTCGGTTGGTCGATCGGCCCGAAAATGTTGGCCGAGCACCTGGTGCATTTGTCGTTGTGCATGCTGTTTGGCATCCCGGATTTTGTGCAGAAAGCCGCGCAAGTGGCGCTGGATGAAGACCTGCCGGAAGTGGCGCTGATGCGTGAGGAATATCGCCAGCGTCGCGATCTGGTGTGCGCCAGGTTGAGCGGTTGCGCAGGTATTCGCCCGATCCGGCCGGATGGCGGGATGTTTGTGATGGTGGATGTGCGTTTGACCGGGTTGTGCGCCCAAGGCTTCGCCGAGCGCTTGCTAGAGGGGTACGGAGTGTCAGTGCTTGCCGGGGAGGCGTTTGGACCGAGTGCTGCGGGGCATATCCGGATCGGGTTGGTGGTGGACCAAGTGAAACTGGCAGATGCGTGCCGGCGGATTGCGTTGTGTGCGGCGGATTTGCTGGAAGCACGGCGCGCCTGACCAGAGAGACAGATCGTTCCCACGCTCTGCGTGGGAATGCCTCTGGGGACGCTCCGCGTCCCATGTGACGCAGAGCGTCACGGGCTGCATTCCCACGCGGAGCGTGGGAACGATCGTCGTCAGGCCTGCCACGCCCCGACATTCACCAGATTCTTCGGCCGCTCCCCAGCCAACGCCATCAACAGATTTTCCACCGCACACTCCGCCATCGCCTCCCGCGTTTCATGCGTCGCCGACCCCATGTGCGGCGTCGCCACCACGTTGTTCAACGCCAACAACGGCGAATCCAGATTCAGCGGCTCACGCTCAAACACATCCAGCCCGGCCGCACGAATCTGCCCGGTGCGCAACGCTTCAATCAGCGCGGCCTCATTCACGACCTTCCCCCGGGAAATATTGATGAAAATGCTCTCCGGGCGCATCAAGGCGAACTCTTCAGCGCCAATCAAGCCTTCGGTTTCGGCCGTCAGCGGCAACGTCAGGCAAATGAAATCGGCCTGTTGCAACAACTCGGTCAGGCTGCGGTACTGAGCATCAAAGCGTTGTTCAACCGCCGGTTTCGGCGAGTGGCTGTGATAGATCACCGGCATGCCAAAGCCAAAATGCCCACGCTGTGCCAACGCCTCGCCAATCCGTCCCATACCAATGATGCCCAAGGTCTTGCCATGCACATCGGTGCCGAAATGCACCGGGCCAATGTTGCGGTTCCACTGACCGGCACGCACCAAATTGGCCAGTTCCACAACCCGCCGGGCCGTTGCCAGAATCAGCGCAAAACCCGTGTCAGCCGTGGTTTCGGTCAGCACGTCGGGCGTGTTGCTGAGCAGGATGCGCCGCTCGGTCAGGTAGTCGATGTCGTAGTTGTCGACACCCACGGAGACGCTGGCGATGGCCTGCAGATTCGGCGCCAGGTCGAGTAACTCCGCGTCCAGTTTCAGGCTCGCGCCGAGCAAGCCATGGGCGCGGGGCAGGGCGTCGCGCAGGTGTGCGATGCCCTCCGGCTTGAGGTTGTCGATCAGTGTCACGTCGGTGTGCTCATGCAGGCGAGCCATCAACAGCGGTGAGAGTTTCTTGTACAGCACGACCTGCTTTTTCATCGTCATCATCTCAACTTCAAATCAAGGGTGAGCCGTCACTGGCCGTTGCGCTGCAGGCTTGGCCACGACCCGGTCACTGGCGCCGGGCTTGAGGAAAATCGTCAGCACCACCGAGAGCATCAACGCGCCGCTCATCAGGAGGTAAGAAGCGCCGGGCGACCCGGTGGAGCTGTTCAGGTAACCGACCAGATACGAACCGCCAAACGAACCCAGCGCGCCCATGCTGTTGATCAGCGCCATGGCACCGCCGGCAACGTTGGCCGGGAGGATTTCCGGGACGATGGCGAAAAACGGTCCATACGGCGCATACATGCAGGCACCGGCGATTACCAGCAGGGTGTAGGACCACCAGAAATGTTCGGCGCCCAAGGCGTAGGAGCCGTAGAACGCAATGGAGGCAATCAGCAGCGGCGGCCAGACGAAGCGTTTGCGCTTCTGCAATTTGTCCGAGCCCCAGGACACCAACAGCATGCCGATCACCGCAGCCAGGTACGGCAGCGCCGAGAGCCAGCCGGCTTCGATCATGTCCATCTGCGCGCCGGCCTTGAGGATCGACGGCAGCCACAACACGAAACCGTAGACACCAATGCTCCAGCAGAAAAACTGCAACGCCAGGATGATTACTTTCGGCGAGCGGAAGGCTTCGGCGTAATTCTTCACTGCTTTGATGCCGACCTGTTCGGCGGCGAGGGCGCTTTCCAGATCCTGCTTCTCCTGGTCAGTCAGCCACTTGGCCTGGGCCGGACGGTCGTCGGCCAGACGCCACCAGATAAACGCCCACAGCACCGCCGGCAACCCTTCGATGATGAACATCCAGCGCCAGCTGTAATGCTGCACCAGGTAACCCGACACCACCGACATCCAGAGCATGGTCACGGGGTTGCCGAGGATCAGAAAGGTATTGGCCCGCGAGCGTTCGGCACGGGTGAACCAGTGGCACAGGTACACCAGCATCGCCGGCATCACCGCGGCTTCGACCACGCCGAGCATGAAGCGGATCACAATCAGCCAGTAAGCGTTGGACACGATGCCGGTCAGGGTCGCCAGACCGCCCCAGAGGATCAGGCTGACGAAAATCAGCTTCTTCACGCTGTGCTTCTGCGCATAGATCGCGCCCGGCACCTGGAAGAAAAAATAGCCGAGGAAGAACAGCGCGCCGAGCATCGACGACAAACCGGGCGTGATCATCAGGTCGGCGGCCATCCCGGAGGCGGCGGCAAACCCGTAATTGGCGCGGTCCAGATACGCCAGGCTGTAAGTGATGAAGACGATGGGCATGATGTACCACCAGCGGCGGGCGGCGAGTGATGCGGTTTTCATGATGGTGCTCCTGAGCTTGTTGTTTTTGTCGCAGCAGGTAACGGTGATCGTTCCCACGCTCCGCGTGGGAATGCCTCTAGGGACGCGGAGCGCCCCCTGTGACGCGGAGCGTCACGGGCTGCATTCCCACGCTGGAGCGTGGGAACGATCAGTGAGTGGGAGAGACATCTCGGCTCGGGTCGGCAACCCCTCCATATCCCCCCGACTCTGCACCGCGCGGCTGCCAATCCAGTTGGCCCGCTGCACGGCCTCGGCAAAGCTGTAGTTTTCCAGCAGGGCACTGATCATGCCGACGGCGAATCCATCGCCAGCCCCGACCGTGTCGACCACGGTTGCCACCGGCACACCGGCGACAAACCCCTCATCCTGATGCGTGCGGTAATACGCGCCATTCGGCCCGAGCTTGATGGCCACCGCTTCTGCACCTTGGTCGAGATAAAACGCCGCGATGTCTGCCGGGTCTTCAAAACCAGTCAGTAACCGGCCTTCACTCAACCCCGGAAGCACCCAATGCGCGAGGGCGGCGAGTCGATTGATTTCGCTGATCATCAGTTGCTCATTGGCCCACAGGCTCGGGCGCAGGTTCGGGTCGAAGGACACGCTGCGCCCGGCATTGCGCATGCGGGCCATGAGTTCAAACGACATTTCCCGGGCAGACGCCGACAGCGCCGGAGGTATACCGGTGGCGTGCAAATGCCGAGCGTTGAGCAATGGCGGGTCAATCGACTGCACCGACAACAGACTGGCCGCCGATCCGCGACGGAAGTACTCGACCGCCGGATCGCTGCCATCCTCGGTGCGGGACTTGAGCTGAAACCCGGTCGGGTGTGCCGGGTCGATGGCGACATGGCTGCAGTCCAGGCCTTCTTTTTCCAAAGTATCTACGACAAACCGGCCCAGCGAATCGGCGCCCACCCGGCTCAACCACGCCACGTTGAAACCCAGCCGCGACAGGCCGATCGCGACGTTGCTGTCCGCCCCGGCAATGCGCTTGTGGAATTGACTGACGGCCGCCAGATCACCGTTCTGCTCGGCGACAAACATCGCCATGGTTTCGCCGAACGAGAGGATATCGAACTCAGGCATGAGCACTCTCCAGGCGGGATTGGCCGAGGCGGACGAGGGTGGCGACGTGTTCGGTGGTCAACTGCACCAGGTCATCGCCTTGCAGCGGATATTCCGCCGCACGCATAACGCCTTGGGCCATGTGCCGCAGCAGTTGTTCCCACAGATGCACGTCGCTGGCAGCTGGCGGGATGGCGACCAGTTTGCCGTCGGCCCGGCGTGCAACGGCTTTGCAATGCACGTAGCCAACATGCCGGCCAAGCAACCGCGCAGCGCTGGCGGCAGACTGGTCCTGCCATTGCCAGTTGCCGATGTCGAAGGTCATTTTGATCGGCAGGTGATGTTGCTCGACCTCGCCGAAGAAGCGTTGAAACGGTTCGATACGGCCGCCGTGCAGGGTCTGGTCGTTTTCCACCAGCAACCGCACGGGGCTTTGCGCGAGGATTCGGCTCAGGGCCTGGAGATCGTTGTTATCGGTGAAGTAACCCAGGGAGACTTTCAGCCATTTGGCACCGAACGTTTCGGCGCGCTGAAGGGTGATGAGCAGTTCAGGGTTGGGTTTCGATTGGCCGGCCAGCCACAACTCCATCGGCGACGAATAGATGCTTTCCAGTCCCTGGGATTGGGTTGCTTCGGCCAGTTGCAGCGGGTCTTCGTCGGTCAGCAACTCTTCGCGCCATTCAATGTGCGTGGCGCTGGCCGCAGCCAACACGGCGATAAAACTGCCTTGGCCGCGTTGGCGGACCAGGTCGGCGCCGTAGCTCGACAGGCTGATGGAAACGGGTGGTTTATTCATTGTTCTACACCTCTGAAACCGGTTTCATTTTTGTTCAAAAAAAAATATCAGTGGTTGATGTGTTGTTCTTTCAGGCCTCTTCGCGGGCAAGCCCGCTCCCACAATGTCCGTGTCGAACATAAAACCTGCGAACGCCATAAAAACTGTGGGAGCGGGCTTGCTCGCGAAGAGGCCGGTTCAGTCACCGCGAAGCCCCCAGGTCGAACCACGCTCAACCAGTACAGGCGCAAAATCCATCGTCCGCACCGGCCCGTCATCCCCGCGCAACCGCTTGAGCAAACACTCAAACGCACGCGCGCCAATCTCCGCCGTCGGCTGGGCAAGCGCCGTAATCCCACTGCCCACCAGCGGATACCAATCCAGATCATCCAAAGCGATCAGCCCGACCTCCTCAAACAGATTGCACTGCAACTTACGCAAGGAATGAGTAGCGGCCAACGCCGCGATGCCATTGGCACAGAACAACGCTTTCGGACCAGGGCCAGGGGTGTCCAGGAAGGTTTTCAGCTGCGCAGTCAGCTCACTACCGGTTTCCACCACCGCACCTGCCAGCGTCGGACGCTGCCCGATTTGCGCCTTGAAACTGCTGACCCGCTCAATCCGCGAACTGGTGCCGTCAAACGGTTCCGTCACCATCAGCACGTCGCGATAACCGCGTTCCTGCAAATGGGCGATGGCCATTTCCACCGCGGCCGGGTTGTCCAGACCGACCAGATCACTCTCAAGCTGCTCGACCTTGCGATCCACCAGCACCATAGGCATTTCCCGATGCAGTTCTCGCAACTCATCGCGGTGGTGGCCAAGGGTGTTCACGATCAAGCCTTCGATGTTGTACGAGCGCAGCAGCGCCAGATGCTGGCGTTCCTGCTCGTCATCGCGATCGGTGTTGCACACCACCAGGCTGTAACCGTGCTGACGGCAGGCGGTTTCCACCCCGTGCATCACGGCAATCGAATAAGGGTTACGGATATCGGCCACCAGCATGCCGATCAGGCGAGTGCGCCCACGCTTCAGGCCGCGGGCCATCTGGTTGGGGCGATAGCCAAGTTGCGCAATTGCTTGCTCGATGCGCAAGGCAATGGCATCGGAGAGCAGAGCGCGGTCGTCGCCGATGAAGCGCGAAACGCTGGCCTTGGAGACGCCCGCGTGTTCGGCCACGTCGAGCATGGTGACGCGGCTGCGCTGGGCGGCGGAAAAATCGTTCACGGTCTGAAACCTTCTTATTGGATTTATACGGTCAAGTGCCAAGCACTGAAACCGGTTTCAGAAGACACCAGAAACGAATCCCCCGTCAAGTAGTGAATAAGCGATGAGCCGATGAGCGCCGACGGATGGAAGTCACCTCCAGACACTCAACCAGGCCGACGCCAGCAGCAACAAGGCCATGCAGCGGTTGAACCGTTGCATCGCCCGCGGCGAGCGTAACCAGCGCGTCGAGCCTGCGCCGAGCAATGCCCACACGCCCAGGCAAGGCAGGGAAATCAGGAAAAATGCCAGCGACAGATACGCCACATGCACCAGCCGATGTTCACCGGAACCGGCAAACACGCTGACGACCGCAAGCGCCATCATCCAGGTTTTCGGGTTGATCAATTGCAGGCCGGCGGCACCCATCAAGCCAAGTCGCGGTTTGGTTTCCTGAGTGGCAAGGGCTTGGGCCGGGGTGCTGAAAATTTGCCACGCGAGGTAGCTCAGCCACGTCACTCCAATCCATTGCATGGCAGTTTGCACGGCGGGCAACGCGCTCAACGACGAACCGGCTCCGGTGCCCACCACTAAAACAAGGGTGGCGGCGCTGGCACAGGCACCGAGGATGATCGGCAGGGCGGCAGTGAATCCATATCGGGCGCTGTTGCTCAGCACCAGAATATTGGTCGGCCCGGGCGTGATCGAGGCCACGAAAGCAAACAACAGGAACGGCAGAAACGTCGGAAAAGAGGACAGCATCGCAGGCAAACTCCGGAGAAGATCGGTGATGACGATCTTCACAATCGGCGTGTTACCTGTCTGGAAGATTTGAGCAGCGCTTGCGGTACAGCGCGGGTGTCAGGCCATAGGCCCGGACAAACCAGCGGCCCAGATGACTTTGATCGGCGAATCCCAATTCCATGGCGACGCTCGCCGGTTGCTCGCCTCGGGCCAACAGGCGACGCGCCATGGCCAGGCGTAATTGCACCAGATAAGCATGAGGCGCCATGCCATAGGCGGCCTTGAAAGCGCGGGTCAAACGGAAGCGGTCTACGCCCGTAACGGCGGCCAGTTGGTCGAGACCTATGTCGTGTCGAGCGTTGGCGTGCAGGTATTCCCGGGCTTTCTGCGCCACCAGCGGCAGGCGCGGGTCTTCGCCGTAACGGGTGCGCCAGTGCAAGTGACTGGTCAGGCGTTCGAGCAAACTGTCGAGAGCGCTCTGGCGCACGATCTTCAGTTCCCCACCGTGCAAGGCTTGAAAGGCGAGGCTGGTGGCGTGAGCCAGTCTTGTATCACTGGCCAGCGTGTTGGCAAAACTCAATTGGCTGTTGTCTGGCGCATTGTCGAACACTGCGCTGAGTTCACGCTTCAGCCATTGCGGATCGAGGTAGAGCATGCGGTAGGTGAATCCATCTTCGGTGGGTGCTTCACCGTCATGAATGTCACCCGGTTCGAGCAGGAACACCTTGCCCGGCGTGCTCTGATGCTTCGCCCGCCGGCAATTGAATTGCTGAACGCCTTGCTCGGTCACACCCACCAGAAAACTGTCGTGCCAGTGCGGGTCGTAAGCGTGGCCCTCGAAATGCGCGCGCAGGGTCTCGATGCCGGTGTCGGCGTCCTGGGCCAAATCGAGCCAGTTGTGAGTAGACATGCTGCACCTGCGAGACGAATTGCCAACTCATTTAACGCCAACGCCAGGAACAATGACTAGAACGTTTGTGCAGCAATCAGCCAAATAACCCTGCCGCGATGTTGATCGAGAACCCGAGAATCGCCGTATTGAACAGAAAACCGATCAACGATTGCGCCAGCACAATCTTGCGCATGCTCCGTGTTGCCACGCCGACATCCGAAGTCTGCACCGCCACGCCGATGGTGAAAGAAAAATACAGGAAGTCCCAGTAATTGGGGGTTTCCAGGCCTTCAGCGAAACGCAACGCCAAGTCTTTGCCGTCCCAGGTGTAGAACAGGCGAGCGTAGTGGACGCTGAAAATCACCCCGATCAACAACCATGACCCAATGACGGTCAGCGCGGTAAAGCCGTAATGCAGCAACTTGAGATTGGTTCCCAGCTCTTTGCTGCCAGCCAGTTCGAAGGTGATGGTCGCGAGGCTGGCAATCGCGGCGATGCACACCACGAACAACACCAGCCCGGCGTTTTCGTCTTCGACCTCGGCAATGCGTTTCACGTCAGTCGCCTTGGCGCGGGCGGCGAGCCAGATCATCAGGATCAGGTAGGTCCAGACCCCGACATTCCAGCCAATGAGGATTTTGCTGATGACCGAATCGGCCGGAGCCAGAATGCCTGCCGCAACACCGAGGGTGGTGGCGGCGGACAGGCGAGGGTGGGTGCGGGCGAGGAAAGGCATGAGTGCTCGATGGGCCAAGGTGATGCCAATACCTTAGCCCAGCGCGGTCCGCTGTGACCACACTAGAGAAAACAACACGGCCCTTGTGGGAGCGGGCTTGCCCGCGATGAGGGCATAACATTCAACATCACCGTCGGCTGTTACACCGTCATCGCGGGCAAGCCCGCTCCCACAGGGGATGTGTGTTGTTTAGGTGACTTTATGGCGTTTGCGGACCAGCTTCATCACCACCACAAAAAACACCGGCACAAACACCACCGCCAGCGTCGCCGTAATCATCCCGCCAATCACCCCGGTACCGATCGCTTGCTGGCTGGCCGAGCTGGCGCCCGTGGCAATTGCCAACGGCACCACGCCCAGAATGAACGCCAGCGAGGTCATCACAATCGGCCGCAGTCGCAGGCGCGCGGCTTGCAGGGTGGCGTCGATCAGGTCATGACCTTCGTCGTACAGGCTCTTGGCGAACTCGATGATCAGGATCGCGTTCTTCGCCGACAGGCCGATGATGGTGATCAGCCCGACCTTGAAGAACACGTCATTGGGCATTCCACGGAACGTCACCGCCAGCACGGCACCGAGCACACCCAGCGGCACCACCAGCAACACCGAGGTCGGTATCGACCAACTCTCATACAGCGCCGCCAGGCACAGGAACACAATCAGCAGCGACAACCCGAGCAGAATCGGCGCCTGGCTGCCGGATAAACGTTCCTGCAACGACAACCCGGTCCACTCCTGGCCTAACCCGGCAGGTCCTAGTGCAACCAACCGCTCGATTTCGGCCATGGCTTCCCCGGTGCTGTGACCGGGCGAAGGTTCGCCGGAAATGCTGATCGCCGGGTAGCCGTTGTAACGGGTCAACTGCGCCGGGCCTTGGGTCCATTTCGCCTGGACAAAGGCCGACAACGGCACCATTTTTCCAGCATCATTACGCACGTGGATCTTCAGCAGATCGGCGACCTGACTGCGTTGATCGCCTTCAGCCTGAACCACCACCCGCTGCATCCGCCCCTGATTGGGGAAGTCGTTGATGTAGGCCGAACCGACCGCCGTGGACAGCACGTTGCCGATGTCGGCAAAGGACACGCCCAGTGCGTTGGCTTGTTTACGGTCGACCTCCAGCTGCACTTGCGGCGCTTCGGCCAGCGCGCTTTCGCGCACGTTCATCAGGATCGGGCTTTTCTCGGCGGCGGCGAGCAAATCGCTGCGCGCTTTCATCAGCGTGGCATGACCGAGGCCGCCACGGTCCTGCAGGCGGAACTCGAAACCGCTGGACGTGCCGAGACCGTCAACCGGTGGAGGCAGCACCGAGAAGGCCACGGCTTCCTTGATCTGGCTCAGCGCGATGTTGGCACGGTCGGCAATCGAACTCGCCGAGTCGTCGCTGCCCCGATCCGACCAGTCCTTCAGCGTGGTAAATGCCAGCGCTGCGTTCTGTCCACTGCCGGAAAAGCTGAAACCGAGAATCACCGTGCTGTCGCCAACACCCGGTTCAGTGGCGTTGTGCGCTTCAATTTGCTCCACGACCTGCACCGTGCGGTTTTTACTCGCGCCCGGTGGTAGCTGAATATCGGTGATGGTGTAGCCCTGATCCTCAACCGGCAGGAACGAGGAGGGCAGGCGACTGAAACACAGGCCCAGACCGATCAGCAGCACGCCGTAGATCAGCAGATAACGGCCCGTGCGCTTCAGCGCATAGGCGACCCAGCCTTGATAACGCTCGGTCAACCGTTCGAAACCACGGTTGAACCAGCCAAAGAAACCACTCTTTTCGTGATGCTCGCCCTTGGCAATCGGCTTGAGCAGCGTCGCGCACAACGCCGGTGTCAAGGTCAGCGCAAGGAACGCCGAGAACAGAATCGAAGTGGCCATCGACAGCGAGAACTGGCGGTAAATCACCCCGACCGAACCCTGCATGAACGCCATCGGAATAAACACCGCCACCAGCACCAGGGTGATGCCGATGATCGCTCCGGTAATCTGCTTCATCGCCTTGCGTGTCGCCTCTTTGGGCGACAGGCCTTCGGTGGCCATGATCCGCTCGACGTTTTCCACCACCACGATGGCGTCGTCCACCAGAATGCCGATGGCCAGCACCATGCCAAACATGGTCAGCACGTTGATCGAGAAGCCCAGCGCGAGCATCGTCGCAAACGTGCCCATCAGCGCCACCGGCACTACCAGCGTCGGAATCAGCGTGTAGCGGATGTTCTGCAGAAACAGGAACATCACCGCAAACACCAGCAGCATCGCTTCGCCAAGGGTGTAAACCACTTTGGTGATCGAGACTTTGACGAAAGGCGAGGTGTCGTACGGGATCTTGTATTCCACGCCCGCCGGGAAGTAACGCGCCAATTCATCCATCTTCGCCCGCACCAGGGTTGCGGTGTTCAGCGCATTGGCGCCCGGCGCTAACTGCACGCTGACGGCGGTGGAAGGCTTGCCGTTCAGGCGCGTGCCAAACTGGTATTCCTGGCTGCCGATCTCGACCCGCGCCACGTCCTTGATGCGCACGGTGGAACCGTCGGGATTGGCCTTGAGGACGATGTCGGCGAATTCTTCCGGCGTCGACAATTGGCCTTTCACCAGAATCGTCGCGGTGATTTCCTGCGTGGTGCGCGTCGGCAAATCGCCGATGCTGCCGGCCGAGACCTGGGCGTTCTGCGCGACGATGGCGGCGTTGACGTCGGCTGGGGTCAGGTTGAAACCGATCAGCTTCTGCGGGTCGATCCAGATGCGCATCGCCCGTTCGGCGCCGTATAACTGGGCCTTGCCGACACCGTCCAGACGCTTGATCTCGTTCATCACGTTGCGCGCCAGGTAATCACTGAGCGCCACATCGTCGAGCTTGCCGTCGCTGGAGGTCAGGGTGATCAGCAACAGGAAACCGGCGGAGACTTTCTCCACCTGCAAACCTTGCTGATTGACCGCTTGGGGCAAGCGCGATTCCACCACTTTCAGGCGGTTTTGCACGTCGACCTGGGCCATCTCCGGGTTGGTGCCCGGCTGAAAAGTGGCTTTGATGGTGGCGCTGCCGAGGCTGCTTTGGGATTCGAAATACAACAGATGATCGGCGCCGTTGAGCTCTTCCTCGATCAGGCTGACCACGCTTTCATCGATGGTTTGCGCTGAGGCGCCGGGGTACACGGCATAGATTTCGATCTGCGGCGGAGCGACATCGGGGTATTGCGCCACCGGCAACTGTGGAATGGCCAACGCGCCAGCCAGCAGGATGAACAGGGCAACCACCCAAGCGAATACCGGGCGATCGATAAAGAACTGCGGCATAAAAAGCGTCCTGCTTACTGACCAGAAACCTGGGCAAGTGGAAGAGGGGTGTTGTCGATCTGGACTTTTTCACCGGGCTTGGCGTGTTGCAGGCCTTCGGTGACGATGCGGTCGCCGGGTTTCAGGCCTCCGATGACGATCCAGCGATCGTTCTGCACGGCGCCCAGCTCTACCGGTTGCTGGCCGATGCGCTGCTCGGCGTCGAGCACCAGCACTTGGGCAACACCGGCGCTGTCACGCTGAATGGCCCGCTGCGGCACGCTGATGCCTTGCTGATTCACCGCTTGCTCCAGGCGTACACGCACGAAGCTGCCCGGCAGCAAGTCGAGGTCCGGGTTGGGAAACTCGCTGCGCACGATGATCTGGCCGGTGCCCGGGTCGACGGTGATGTCGGTGAACAGCAACTTGCCCGGCAGCGGGTAGAGGCTGCCGTCATCCTGAATCAGCGTGGCCTTGGCCTGGCCTTGGCCCACTTCCTTTAACTGGCCGGAACGGAAGGCACGGCGCAGGTCGTTGAGCTCGCGGGTCGATTGGGTCAGGTCGGCATGAATGGGGTTGAGTTGCTGAATCAGTGCCAGTGGCGTGGTTTCGTTCTGCCCGACCAGCGCACCTTCGGTCACCAGCGCACGGCCGATGCGTCCGGAAATCGGCGCAGTGACGGTGGCGTAACCGAGGTTGAGTTTCGCCCGGTCCACCGCGGCTTTGCTGGCGGCGACATCGGCGGCGGTTTGCCGGGCACTGGCCCGGGCGTTGTCGTAATCCTGGCCGCTGATGGCGTTGCCTTCGATCAACTGGGCGTAACGCTGTTCTTGCAGCTTTGCTTGAAATGCGTTGGCTTCAGCCTTGCGCAGCGCGGCTTCGGCACTGTCCAGGTCGGCCTTGAAGGGCGCCGGGTCGATACGGAACAGCACATCGCCTTTTTTTACGTCGCTGCCTTCGCGAAAGGCGCGTTGCAACACGACGCCGGCAACCCGGGCGCGGACTTCGGCAATCCGTGGCGCGGCAATCCGCCCGCTCAATTCGCTGGTGATCGACAGGGGCCGTGCTTCGACGGTTTCGACGCGAACCGTGGCCAGAGGCGCCTGTTCCTCGGCGCTCGAGGACTTGTCACAAGCGCTCAGCGTCAACGCCAGAGCCACCAGGCTGAGCTTGGCAAGCAGGTTCTTTGACATGTAAATACCCCAATAATGACTGCCCGCATCCTACGGGGAGGCGAGGAGAGTAGCGGTGAAGCTTTGTTGGTGCTGTGTGAAATTGTGTAAGGGTTTTACTCACGGGCGTGTGTGGGCGTATATCCTTCGCAGCTTGAAACTTTTTGCGATGGTCAGGCCGCCATCGCTAGCAGGCTAGCTCCCACAGGGGTTTGATGTGAGCACAGATTTTGTGAACATCCCCAATCTACTGTGGGAGCTAGCCTGCTAGCGATGGCGGCATGACAGTCGCCACTGCACTTTCTGGAAACACCCCATGCCCAACATCCTCCTGGTCGAAGACGACACCGCGCTCTCCGAACTGATTGCCAGCTACCTGGAACGCAATGGCTATTGCGTCAGTGTGATCAGCCGTGGCGACCACGTGCGCGAGCGGGCGCGGGTCAATCCGCCGGACCTGGTGATCCTCGACCTGATGCTGCCGGGGCTCGATGGCCTGCAAGTCTGCCGCTTGCTGCGGGCGGATTCGGCGACGCTGCCGATCCTGATGCTAACCGCCCGCGACGACAGCCACGACCAGGTGCTGGGCCTGGAAATGGGCGCTGACGACTACGTCACCAAACCCTGCGAGCCCCGGGTGTTGCTGGCCCGTGTGCGCACGCTGTTGCGCCGCAGCAGCCTCAGCGAACCGCAGACCGCCAACGACCGCATCCTCATGGGCAACCTGTGCATCGACCTGTCGGAACGCACCGTGACCTGGCGCGAACAATTGGTGGAATTGTCCAGCGGTGAATACAACCTGCTGGTGGTGCTGGCCCGGCATGCCGGCGAAGTGCTGAGCCGCGACCAGATCCTGCAACGCCTGCGCGGTATCGAATTCAACGGCACCGACCGCTCGGTGGACGTGGCGATTTCCAAATTGCGGCGCAAGTTCGACGACCACGCGGGCGAGGCGCGCAAAATCAAGACCGTGTGGGGCAAGGGCTACCTGTTCAGCCGTTCCGAGTGGGAATGCTGAAACCATGTTCAGAATCCTCTTTCGCCTGTATCTGGTGATGATCGTCTCGTACAGCGCGGCGATTTACCTGGTGCCGGACCTGGTGATCAAGGTTTTCCATGAGCGGTTCGTCACCTACAACCTCGATTATTCGCGCGGGCTGCAAACCCTCATCGTCAAACAGTTCCACGCCGTGCCCGAAACGCAATGGCCGGCGCTGGCGAGTGAGATGGACAAGGAATTCTCCCCGCTGCACATCGTCCTGACCCGCAATGACGACCCCGATTTCACCCTCGATGAGCAGGAGCGTTTGCAGCGCGGCGAGAAGGTCGTGCGCATCGGCGACTGGGGCTGGCGGACTCTGGCTGTGGCGCCGTTGAACAACACGACGGTGGTGCAAATGGTCGTGCCGCCGGACCCGATGGACGTCAGCCTGTTGTACTGGAGCATCAACGTGCTGATCGGTGCGACTATGCTCGCCTGCCTGTTGCTTTGGCTGCGCCCGCACTGGCGCGATCTGGAGCGCCTCAAAGGCGCGGCCGAGCGTTTCGGCAAAGGCCACCTCGGTGAGCGCACGCAGATTTCCCCGCATTCCAACATCGGCAGCCTGGCCAACGTCTTCGACACCATGGCCGGCGATATCGAAAACCTGCTCAACCAGCAGCGCGACCTGCTCAACGCCGTGTCCCACGAACTGCGCACACCGCTGACGCGTCTGGATTTCGGCCTGGCCCTGGCGCTGTCCGACGACTTGCCGGTCGCCAGCCGCGAGCGTCTGCTAGGGCTGGTCGCGCACATCCGGGAACTGGATGAATTGGTCCTGGAGCTGCTGTCTTATAGCCGCCTGCAAAACCCGGCGCGGTCGCCGGAACAGGTCGAAGTGTCGCTGGATGAGTTCATCGACAGCATTTTGGGCAGCGTCGATGAAGAGCTCGATTCGCCAGAAATCGTGATCGACGTGCTGCTGCACGGGCAACTTGAACGTTTTGTGTTGGACCCAAGGCTGACGGCTCGCGCCATTCAGAATTTGCTGCGCAATGCCATGCGCTATTGCGAAAAGCGCATTCAGATTGGCGTTCAGGTCTGTCCCAAAGGTTGCGAAATCTGGGTCGATGACGACGGGATCGGCATTCCCGAGGATGAGCGTGATCGTATCTTTGAACCGTTCTATCGGCTGGACCGCAGCCGAGATAGGGCCACGGGTGGGTTTGGTCTGGGGTTGGCAATCAGCCGTCGGGCGCTGGAAGCGCAGGGCGGCACGTTGACTGTCGAGGCGTCGCCTCTCGGTGGTGCGCGGTTCAAATTGTGGTTGCCGACACCCGCAAACGAATTGATGTAGGTTTGCAGCCATTCCAGACGAACGGTCGCCATTCACGCTGGCTGTGTCGCTTTACCTGTCAGATCTGACAGTAGCGGTCATTGGTTGGGCGGTGTTGAATGAAAAGGGCGTGCTCCTTTCCCATCCAGCCACCGGAGCCCGGTCTTACAGGGACTTTCCAATGAATACGATGACCGCGTTGACGCTCGATAGACCCCTCATTCCGGGAATGAAAGCTCCGATTCCGGGGCCGGACGGCGCCGACGCAGGCCTGCCACTGGCGCTGACTTACTTGTATCCGGAAGGGGTCAAAGTGTTCATCGAACCGTCGACCAGTGCGCAGGCAGGTGACACCTTCCGGTTGCGGCTGAACGGTGATGTGGTGGCCACATACCCTGTCGTGGCGGGTGAAGAGGACCAGCGTGCGGTGGTTTATGTGCAAACCAGGCACTGGAAGGACGGAATCAACACGCTCGACTACGTACTTGATCGCGCAGGCACCGAGATCGACACTTCGGCGCCGTTGCGAGTGTTGTTTCACGCACGGCGCCCGGGTCTCGTCGACCTGTTTCCCAGCGAGGAGGGGCATTCAGAGCTGTCGCGTGAAGTCGACACTGAGGTGCTGGATCAAGGCGTGGATTCTGAGCGGGCGCGTCTGGGCGTTGCCGTCACGCTGTCCTATCCATTGATGAGGGCGTTTGACCAGATCCGCCTCGATTGCCATTCCATTGTGCTGAACCACACGGTGACTCAGGCTGAAGTCGATCAGGGTCGGATCGAGATGGCAATCGATGAAGCGACGTTCGTTGCGGCTGGCGACGATCCCCTTTTCCCTATCCAGTACACGGTGATCGACCGCGTGGGTAACGGGCCGGATGTCAACAGCCCGTACTCGGCCAGCCTGTACCTGTACGTCAACCTGAACGGCACGTGGTATGACCCACCGATCGTCAGCGAAGACCCGGCCGATGCCGAGGACGATCCCGATACCATCGATCTTGAAAAACTGGCGGGCAAACCGGCCACGGCACAGATTTACGTGCCGCGCGGTTGGTTGAAAGACGACGAAATCCACCTGACTTGCCGCTTCCGTAGCGCCGACACATCGGTGCCGGAAGACGTGTTGACGCTCGTTGAAAAAATCAAGAATGTCCCGTTCATGTATTCGCTGGCCGTTCCATACGAACGATTCGCCCGGCTAGCGGGCGGGACTGCCGTGTTCAGTTATACCCGCATGAGTCTGGGGAGCATGCTCGATCGTTCCATTTCATTGAAGGTCGACGTCAAAGGTAAGGCCGCCTCCCTGCTGCAACCGCCCACTCTTGTAGGGGCTGGCACGACACTGGACCCGCTGGGATTTCCCGAGGGTTTAACCGCTCGTGTGGAGTTCCTCGAACATCTTCCCGGCGATCGGGCCCGGCTGAAGGTCGAGGGCACACCCGGTCTCGGCTCGCCGGAGTTTGGCGCGATAGCCTTCAACAAAAACCAGCGGGCGAACTTCCTGCTCAAACCGCAAGTCTTGATGGCCAATCATGGCAAAGTCATGAGCCTGTCCTGGGAATTGCTGCGCGCTACCCCGGCGCAAGCCAGCGATGCACTAGCCGTGACGATCGAACGAATAGCAGACGCAGATCGGCGCCTGCCGACACCATCAATCCCTCAAGCCCCCGACAATAAAGTGCTGGACCTCGGCTCTTTCACGGGGCCAGGACAGGTGCAATGTGTGCCATGGTCCGGGGTAGCGGTTGGGCAATTGCGATGGTTTCGCGTACACGGGGTTGATGTGAATGGCACCGAGTACATGATCCCCATCGCTCAGAGCGCCCCTGTCACGTCCGTTGAGGTAGTCAGCGGCCTCGACAATACGCTGCCCCGGGATCTGCTGCTGAAATTCAAACCCGGCAGTCAACTGCGGGTGGTGTTGAAAGTGGCGTTCGACGGCAAGGACGACGAAAGCACTGCCGTGGTGTTCCCCGCGCTAGAACTCACGGTACTGAACCTGCCCGCTCAACTACTGGAAGATTTCGACGGCGTACCCAGCCAAACGGTACGGCAGGGCGGTGTCATCAATCTGTCCAGTATGCAGATCACGTTCAAATCGGGAGAAGGCGAAGTCGCCGTGACCCCTCGCACTGAAATTGGTGAATCGTTTCCCGGGCAGGTGGAAGAACAGGTGTTGAGCATCGGGCGTGAAGCATCCGGCGCGGCGCCGGTAAACGTCGAGTTGAAACTCAGGAACAGCTGCTCCCGGATCAGCTTCTGGCATGTCAGCTCCAATTACGACAACAGCACGGTGTCGTACTACACCGCCGCAGGATTGTTACTGGGGACTCAGAAACTGGGGACCTCGTACGGCGGACCCGTGAATGTCTCGTTCAGTGCGCAGGGAATTGGCCGCCTGGATTTTCACTGCCCAACGCCGGACTGGTTCTCCATGGATAATTTCAGGGTGGCTGATTAGCGTACAGGCCGAAGCGAGGCTGCGTTCGAGCCGGGGTAGCGCTCGACCGCAGTCCTCGCAAGTCCGGGTTACGCAATGTTCCTGTTCGCTCACGCGCTGAGTCGGCTGCGCAACAACTTCGCCATGCCCTCCAATTCAGCCGCCGGGTTATGCCCGATCAGCATCCACGCATGTTCCATGTCCGCCCAATAGACCACATTCATCTCGTGGCGAATCTCATGGGCGAAATGCCGGCTGCCGCTGTTGGAACGCTTGGCGCACAAGGCAATCGGACCATGTGCCGGGTCCAGATAAGTTATCTGTGCGATGGGCATGCCGTCATATTCAAGGATTTGCGCGCGCTTCAATTCGGACCGTGGCAGGGCCAATTGCGCAGGCGTCAGGCTCAGGCCCAGACGCGCGTCGATGGTGCGCAATTGCGCCCGTTGTGAAGCTTCATCGACGGGCAGGTGTTCCAGGGTTTGCGGCACGTACAGCGACATATAGTCCGCGACAAGGCCTCGCCAGTTGCTCTTTTGCTGGCTCGATTGCCAGCCAATAAACAATCGATCCGCCACCACACCGCTCACCACCAGGCTTGCTGCAGCGGCGAGAAACCAGCGTCGATTCATGGCCGGGCGTTCCGGCGAAGGCAAGGTGTCGAGCATCGATTGCAAGCGGTCGACGGGCGCTTTTTGGGCCAGTTCGTCGTAGGCTTCTTTGAACGGCAGGCTGCTGCGGGCCAGCCATTGCAGGCGCAGGTTGAGTGTCGAGTCTTCGGCAATGGCCGCGTCGATGCGGGTGCGCTGGTCGACATCGAGTTGATCGTCGAGGTACGCCACCAGTTGCTCATCCGAAGGTGTCGCGTGTTCGTTCATCGACGTTCTCCCGTGAAAGGGTTCGGTACCGTGTGCAATGGCGGGTATTCGGCCAGTTTCACCCGGGCGGCGGCTAGGCGGCTCATAACGGTGCCGATGGGCACCTGCAGCACCTCGGCGACTTCGCGATACGACAAGCCTTCGACGTAAGCCAGGTACACCGTTTCACGCTGCGCCTCGGGCAGGGCGTCGACGCGGCGGATGACCTGGGCGGCGAGCACATGGGTCTGCGCCGCGGATTCTCCGTCAAACGACAACTGGCTCTCGGCATCGACCAGGCCCTGACCCTGGCGCACCCGCCGGGCGCGCACTTCGTTGAGCCAGATCGAATGCAGAATGCTCAGCAGCCAGCGGTCCATGCGGGTGCCGGGGACAAACTGCCCGGCACGCTCAAGTGCCCGCACGCAGGTGGCTTGCACCAGATCTTCGGCGACATGCCGTTGCCTGGACAGCAGCAGTCCGTAACGCCATAAACGCGCCAAATGCTGGCCCAGCTCTGCTCGTATTGCCTGATCGCTGGCGATAGCGACCTCCGTCTGTTCGGTGTGTCAGGTTTTCGATGAATCGTTGATGGCTTCGGCCAGGTCCCGGTATTCCTCGCACGTGCTTCCACAGATCGATTTGATCTGCTGCAACTGCTCTTGCGCCAAGTCCAGTCGGCCTTTGACCACGTAGGCCTCGCCGAGGTATTCACGCACTTGCGCATACTGCGGATCGAGTTTGACCGATTGCAGGTAATAACCGATACCTTCGTCGGTGCGACCCAGTTTACGCGTGGCGTAGCCGCGATAGTTAAGGGCCTTGGCAGTGTTCGGATTCTTTAGCGTGTCGAGCAGCGCCAAGGCTTCTTCGTAACGTCCGTTCTTGGCCAGGCGATAGGCGTAATCGGTGCGATCGGCGTCCGGGACCAGGCTGCTGGTCCGCATGACGCACCTCTGCGATTTGGTGTCGAACACCTGACCTTTGGGGCAGTTAGGTTTGGCCGGGGCGTCATCGTCGCCGTTGGCCAGGGCCAGCGAACTGGCCAAGGCAAAGGCGAGCAGCAGTGGGGCAGTGAAAACAGCAAAACGGAAAGTCATGGACAATGCTCCACGGGTTAATACGTTTCAGTTTAAACCACGCCCCGGCAGCATCGCGTAGAGGTGAATGGGGGGGCAGGTTGTTCACGGGCGATTCTCATGGGGCGTTGATTAGAGAACACTGTAGCGTGAACAATTATTCATTTCTTTCTGGCGGTCTTTGCAGGGAAAGCTCAAATCCAGGCGCTATGCTCGACAGCATTCGTTGTGGGAGTACTGCCATGAAAGATCAGGTCCATCATTCTGCGGCGGCGGGCTATAAAGCCGGCGCCGACACCTATGTGGCGTTTGTGGCGGTGAAGGGCCGTTAGATCGGTGTTGCGGCCTTCGCGGGCAAGTCGAAGAGGCCCGTCCAGGCACTAGAGATCCAAAAACCAGTCCCGCTTTTGGCCGAACCACTGCCTTACTCCCCCAGGCAATGCCTTGTTATAGTCCGGGCCTCATTTTCTACCCCGGTAAAGGATCACTGCCATGTCTCAGTACACCGCGTTCACCGTCGAACTGGTCGATAAAATCGCCCACGTGCAGATCAACCGCCCGGAAAAGATCAATTCGATGAACGCCGCGTTCTGGAGCGAGATCATCGAGATTTTCCAGTGGATCGACGACACCGATGAAGCCCGGGTGGTGGTCCTCAGCGGCGCCGGCAAGCACTTTTCCTCCGGCATCGATCTGATGATGCTGGCCGGGGTGGCCAATGAACTGGGCAAAGACGTCGGCCGCAATGCCCGCCTGCTGCGCCGCAAGATCCTCGCCCTGCAAGCGTCGTTCAATGCTGTCGACAATTGCCGCAAGCCCGTGCTGGCAGCGATTCAGGGCTATTGCCTGGGCGGCGCCATCGACCTGATTGCCGCGTGTGACATGCGTTACGCCGCCGAGGACGCCCAATTTTCGATCAAGGAAATCGACATCGGCATGGCCGCCGACGTTGGCACTTTGCAACGCTTGCCGCGGATCATCGGTGACGGCATGCTGCGTGAACTGGCTTACACTGGTCGCACCTTTGGCGCCGAGGAAGCGCGCAGCATCGGCCTGGTCAATCGCGTTTACAGCGACAATGCCAGCCTGCTGGACGGTGTGATGGGCATTGCCCGCGAAATCGCCAGCAAGTCGCCGATTGCGGTCACCGGCACCAAAGAGATGATCAGCTACATGCGCGACCACCGCATCGACGACGGCCTTGAATACGTCGCCACCTGGAACGCCGCCATGCTGCAATCCACCGATTTGCGCGTGGCCATGGCCGCCCATATGAGCAAACAGAAACCCGAATTTCTGGATTGATTAAAAATGATTTCACGCTGGACCACCGCAGTACTGGACACCGATCAACCCGGCGGTTGGGCCGTAGCTCGCAGCCCCGAAGGCTTTCTGTTCGATGACAATGGCGCGCTGTTCCCTCGCGAATGGCTCAAGCGCCAGGACCTGTCGATCCTTGCCGAACATGGCATCGGTCACCTGGATGGCGAACCGGTCTACTTGCTGGAATTGCGCAGCCATAGCGACGTGCCGGGCTGCAACTGGAAAGGCTTGCGGGCGTTCATGCTCGAGGGCGATCACACGGTCTACAAGGTGCTCGGCTACGCCGCTCAGATCGGGACGTGGTATCGCGAGCACCGCTTCTGCGGCAATTGCGGTCAGGCAACCCATCAGGTTCCGCGTGAGCGGGCGATGTACTGCGAGCCGTGTGATTTGCGGTATTACCCGCGCATCTCGCCGAGCATGATTGTGCTGGTCACCCGGGGTGACGAGATTCTGCTGGGGCGTTCGCCGCGCTTTGTGCCAGGGGTCTACAGCACGTTGGCGGGGTTCGCCGAGCCGGGTGAGTCAGCCGAGGACTGCCTGATTCGCGAGGTGCGCGAGGAGGTGCAGATCGAGGTCAAAAATATCCAGTACCTGGGCAGCCAGTGCTGGCCGTTCCCGCATTCGATGATGCTCGGCTTTCACGCCGAATACGCCGGTGGCGAGATTGTCTGCCAGGAAGACGAGATCGAAGACGCCCAGTGGTTCAACGTTCACGCGTTGCCACCCTTACCGGCGTCGCGCTCGATTGCCCGTTACCTCATCGATGTCTACGTGGCGCGGCGCTTAGGCCACGCTGAACCAGTGCTGCCAGGCTAACCGCACGGTCAAGCCCAGCACCACGGTGATGAACACCGGGCGAATGAACTTCGCGCCGCCGCTGATGGCGGTGCGAGCCCCGAAAAACGCGCCGACCATCACCGACAGGCCCATGCTCAGGCCGATGATCCAGTCCACTTGCCCGGAAAACACGAACACCGACAACGCCGCGATGTTGCTGACGAAGTTCATGCTGCGCGCCACGCCGCTGGCCTTCACCAGGTCAATGGGATACATCAGCATACTGCTGACAGTCCAAAACGCGCCGGTGCCCGGACCGGCCACACCGTCGTAGAAACCGAGGCTGAAGCCTTGGGTCGATTGCCACTTTTTCTTGATCGGTGCGTCGCTGTCCAGCGGCGCTTTCGGCGTGCCACCGAACAACAGGTACAGGCCGCAGGCAAAGACGATCACCGGCAGCATCTTGTTCAGCCATTCGGCTGGCAGGTAATGCGCGACGACGGCACCGGTCAGCGCACCAATCAGCGTGCCGACGATGGCGTGCACCCACTGCCTTGGATGGAACAGCTTGCGCCGGTAGAAGGTGAAACTGGCGGTGGCGGAGCCGAAGGTCGAACTCAGTTTGTTGGTGCCCAGCACCAGGTGCGGCGGCAGGCCGGCGGTCAATAGCGCCGGGGTGGTCAGCAGACCACCACCGCCGGCAATGGCGTCGATGAAACCGGCAATGAAGGCAACAAAGGCCAGAATGGCCAGGGTGGTGAGGTCAACGCTGAGTTCGAAAGGCATGGAAATCGGCTTATTCGGCGGGGTGCGGGGAAGGGCCGACATCTTACGCATATCCGCCCTTTGCGGCGACCCGTCCGACCCCTTCGCGAGCAGGCTGAACTGGTCAAGTAAATCCGGACACCGGTTACGGTGCTTATGCCGCTTTTTGCTCCATAGCTAGTGGCGACAGGTAGTTGTTGTAGCTGTGGAGCCTGGTGCGGTTGTAGTACATGAAGAAACGCGTCATATCAGTTTCGGCTTCCTTGACCGTGCTGTAGCCGTTACGAGGGACCCATTCTGACTTTAGCGTGCCGAAAAAGCGTTCTGTCGGCGCATTGTCCCAGCACTGCCCGCGACGACTCATGCTTTGCAAAATGTCATGGCGTCTCAGCTCTTCTTGAAACTTGCGACTGGTGTACTGACAACCCTGATCCGAATGGAACATTACTCCTGACGGGCATTTACGAAGCTCTGTCGCCATCCGTAGCGCCTTGCTGACCAGGTTCGCGTCGTTGACCAGAGAGAATGCCCAACCGATGACCCGGCGTGCATACAAGTCGATCACGATGGCCAGATGAACCCAACGTTTACCCACCATCAGGCTTGTAACATCGCCACACCAGACCTGATTGACTGCGGTCGGTTTGAAATTGCGCTTGAGCAAATTGGGTGCGACGAATGCTTCAACCCCTTTGGATCTGAATAGGTGCGGCTGGCGTTGTTTACTGACAATGTTGGCCTCTCTCATCAATGCTCTAACAAGGCTTCTTCCGGCAGATATATCTAGTGCCTTCAGGTTTTTGCTGATCGCTCTGGAGCCCAGGGCTTCCCGACTTTCGCTGTGCAACTCGACCACTTTCTCTTTGAGTTCTTCGCGTCTGATCTTTGGCTTGGCGCGCCGCTGCATCCATTCATAAAAGCTGCTGCGCTTCACATCGAAAACGCGACACAGGGTGGCGGTCGGAAATGACTCTCTTAGCTCCGCGATCATCGAAAACGATCGGGGTCCGACATCAAGAGAGCGGTAGCCTTTTTTAAGATTTCGGCTTCCAGTTCCAGGCGTTTGATCTTGGCTTTCAATTCCTGAATCTGGCGCTGATCCTCAGTAATTGCCTTGGTGCCCTGAACGGGTTGCCCTTTGCGCTCCTTGCGAACCTGCTCGACCCACCGCCGCAGGGCGGTAGGTCCAATACCTAAAGACGCGCAGACATCTGGAACGGGGCAATTATCGTCAATTACCATGCTGGCTGCACGATGCTTGAATTCGCGGGAATAGACCTTTCTTTCGTTCATGGAACCTCCAAATTGGCGAAATCATATCGCCCTTAAGAGGTGTCCGGAATTATTAGGCCAGTTCAGGCTCGCTCCTACAGGGGATTTATGGACGCCACAGATCCAGTGTGGGAGCGAGCCTGCTCGCGATGATTGACTTAAGGGCACTACATCACTTGCTGGCAGGTCCATTCCCGATCTGCCACACAAACGGCGGCTCCGTCCCGTTGATCGTCCAGTCCCCGACTATCCGCGCCTTGTAGATCAGCGGATTGTGCGACGACACCGTCCGCGCATTGCGCCAATGCCGATCCAGCGATTTACCCTCTCGCACATCCGAGGCCCCCAGCGCATTGAACAACTGCGTGGTCGCTCGCAGGATCAACTCGGAAACCACGACCTGCGCCTTGGCCGATTCGATCTCCGCCACGACATTCGCCGCCCGTTCCAGCTGCGCATCACCCGAGAATCGCGCCAGATACGCCCGTTGCGCCGGTTCTGCGGCCTTCAGCGCACTTGCCTCGGCGGCATACACCCACGCGGCAATGTCACCGACCACTTGCTGAACCTGAGAATCCTGGCTGACATGCTGTGCATTGCCGTGGCTGTAAATGCGTTTGCGCTCGCGGACCTGATGAGCCACGTCGCGCAGTGCCGCGCGACCGATCCCGGCCAGGGCGGCCAGCAACACCAACTGATAGAACGCGGTCTGGTATTTGAACCGGGTAGCGAAGTCGATGATGTTCTCGGCGTCGACTTCAGCGTCGATAAACCGCGAGGTGCCACTGCCGGTGGTGCGCTGGCCGAAACCGTCCCAGTCATCGCTCTGCACGATCCCGGGCTGGCGGGTGCGGACCGCGGCAATCACATCGCCGCCGGTGTCGCTGCGCTGGGCATACACGTCGATCCAGTCGGAAAACAGGCTGCCGGTGCTGTAGAACTTCTCGCCATTGAGCCGCCACTGATCTGCGTGGGGCGAAACTTTGGTGATCACGTCGCCGATCGCCACGCTGCCGATTTCAGTCCAGGCATTGCCGACGATGTCACCGTCGACAAAGCGCTTGAACCATAGATCTCGGCCCGGCCCCGTCGGTGAGTTCAAGCGGTCCTCGACAAAGGCGAAATGCCCGCGCAAAGCCTGGGGCACGTTGGAATCGGCTTCGGCCAATTCGATCAGCAACTCGAACAACTGCGGCAGGGACGCGCCGCCACCGCCATATTCCACCGGAACCCGCACGGCGCCGACCCCGGCTTCCTTGAGCCATTGAACCGGCTCGAAGGGCAGGCTGCGGGTTTGCTCGCGCTCAACGGCACCGGCGGCGATTCGCTGGAATATAGGGCGGAATCTTGAGGCCAGTGCCTCATAGTCAGTGCCAATGGACAGAGGATTGATTACCTGGTGTTCGGACATGGGATGGCTCCTTGGAACGGCAGTGGATGCCAAAGGGGATTGCACGGTCCATGCCGAAATTCGAAGCCCTGCCATTGCGGGCTTGCCCGGTTTTTCCCCTGCCGCAACTGTTGCTGCGCCAACAGTGCATCCGCAAATTGCCCCAGACAAACCGAGATCCCTGTGGGAGCGGGCTTGCTCGCGAATGCGGTGTGCCATTCAACATATCGTTAACTGACATACCGCTTTCGCGAGCAAGCCCGCTCCCACAGGGATTTCGCCTGGCTTGAGACAGTTGTGTCGCGGGTCGCGATTCAGCACTGGCACGGTTGCTGCTCTGCCCCAAGGACTACCCAACGTCCAGAGGACAAGCCAATGAGTCAGCAAGCCGTCAAATTTGCCTACTGGGTACCGAACGTCAGCGGCGGGCTGGTGGTCAGCAAGATCGAACAACGCACCCACTGGGGCATCGACTACAACCGCAAACTGGCGCAACTGGCCGAAGAGGCCGGGTTCGAATACGCCCTGACCCAGATTCGTTTCACCGCCGGTTATGGTGCCGAGTTCCAACACGAATCGGTCGCCTTCAGCCATGCATTGCTCGCCGCTACGACCAAACTGAAAGTGATCGCGGCGATCCTGCCGGGGCCTTGGCAACCGGCGTTGGCAGCCAAGCAACTGGCGACCATCGATCAACTGACTAATGGTCGGGGGGCGGTGAACATCGTCAGCGGCTGGTTCAAGGGCGAATTCCAGGCGATTGGTGAACACTGGCTGGAGCACGACGAACGCTATCGTCGTTCAGAGGAGTTCATCCGCTCGCTCAAAGGGATCTGGAGTCAGGACAACTTCACGTTCCGCGGCGACTTCTACCGCTTCGACAACTACAGCCTCAAGCCCAAGCCACTGGGCCAGCCGGAAATCTTCCAGGGCGGCAGTTCGCGCGCTGCCCGGGACATGGCGGCGCGAGTCTCGGACTGGTACTTCACCAATGGCAACACGCCTGAAGGCATCAAGGCCCAGGTCGATGACATCCGCGTCAAGGCGGCGGCCAATAATCATTCGGTGAAGATCGGGGTGAACGCGTTTGTCATCGCTCGGGACACGGAAGAAGAGGCGCGGGCAGTGTTGGCGCAAATCATCGATCAGGCCGATCCGGAAGCGGTGAATGCCTTTGGTGATGCGGCGAAGCAAGCGGGCAGGGCGTCGCCAGAGGGTGAGGGCAACTGGGCCAAATCGACATTTGAGGACTTGGTGCAGTACAACGATGGCTTCAAGACCAACCTGATCGGCACGCCGCAACAGATTGCCGAGCGCATCGTGGGGTTGAAAGCGGTGGGCGTTGATTTGGTGTTGGCGGGGTTTCTGCACTTTCAGGAAGAGGTGGAGTATTTCGGCAAGCGGGTGTTGCCGTTGGTGCGCGAACTCGAAGCAAAAGCGCAGGTGAAGCCGCAAACCGCAGTCGCCTGAACACCACTGATCGTTCCCACGCTCCCGCGTGGGAATGCAGCCCGGGACGCTCTGCGTCCCTGAAGCGGACGCGGAGCGTCCTGTGAGGCATTCCCACGCAGAGCGTGGGAACGATCAGTCTAGGTGAGTTTACAGGCCCAGGTCGGACAGGCTTGGATGATCATCCGGACGACGACCCAGCGGCCAGTGGAACTTGCGGTCGCTTTCCTTGATCGGCATGTCGTTGATGCAGGCAAACCGGTTGGCCATCAGACCGTTCTCGGCGAACTCCCAGTTTTCGTTGCCGTAGGAACGGAACCAGTTGCCCGAGTCGTCGTGCCACTCATAGGCGTAACGCACAGCGATGCGGTTGTCGGTAAAGGCCCAGAGTTCCTTGATCAGACGATAATCCAGCTCCTTGGCCCATTTACGGGTCAGGAAACCTTTGGCCTCTTCACGGTTGTAAGCGAACTCGGCGCGGTTACGCCACTGGGTGTCCAGGGTGTAGGCCAGCGACACGCGTTCCGGGTCGCGGGAGTTCCAGCCGTCTTCGGCCAGGCGAACTTTTTCGATGGCCGATTCACGGGTGAAGGGCGGCAATGGCGGACGAACTTCGGTGTTGGACATTTAAAGTTTCCCTCTAAATTTAAAGTTCAAGCAAGTTGTCGGGCTTGGTGTAAGTGTTACAGGTCCAATAACTTTCGCGCCATGCATTGCGCATTATCGGCGGCACTGTGATCACCCATGACAAGCGCCACGGTAATGGCGCCATCGATCAGGATCAGCAGCTGTTTGGCCAGCGTCTCCGGTTCGGTAGCGCCATGTTCGGTGCAGAGCTCGCGCACGTAGTCGAGCAGCTTTTGTTTATGGTCTTTGGCGACTAGGCGAACCGGGTCTTGCGGGTCGCCGGTTTCACCGCTGGTGTTAATGAACGCGCAGCCGCGGAAGCCTTCGGAGGCGAACCAGGCCTTGAGCACGGTAAACAGGTTGAGCAGGCGGTCGGCCGGGGTTTCAGCCTGATCGACCTCGCTTTTGTACCAGTGCATCCAGCGCACGTCGCGGCGTTGCAGGGCGGCGACGGTCAGCTCCTCCTTGTTGGCGAAGTAGCGGTAGATACTTTTTCTGGAGACGCCGGCAGTTTTCACCAGAAGATCCATGCCGGTGGCAGCGATGCCACTTTTGTAGATCAACTTTTCGGTGACATCCAGAATGATGTCGCGTGTGTCGTTGCTAGTGATTTCGTTCATGTGGCAAACAGTAGAACGATCGTTCTCCTTGGTCAAGCGGATATTTTCTTGTTGATTGGAAAGCCATTGCTAGCAGGCTAGCTCCCACATTTGAAATGCATTCCACTGTGGGAGCTAGCCTGCTAGCGATGGGGGCAGTACAGACGCCAGCAAGACCCAAGCCCATCCATGGTGTAAGCTCTCGGGCTATTCGGAATTGACCCTTTGCGAGCCCTATGCCGTCGCTTTTCAAACGCTCTCTGCTGCCTAAACTGCGCAGTTTTCCGCTGACCGCCGATGCCGTCACCATTCTTTCCGGCGCCGCCGAGTTCCGTCGTTGCCTGCTGGAAAAAATCGCCAGTGCCACCCAGCGCATCTATATCGTCGCGCTGTACCTGCAACAGGACGAGGCCGGTCAGGAAATCCTTGATGCCTTGCACGCCGCCAAACTGGCGCGTCCGCAACTGGACGTGGTCGTGGTGGTGGACTGGCTGCGCGCCCAGCGCGGTTTGATCGGTGCCGGCAAACAACCGGGCAACTCGGCCTGGTATCAGGAAGCGACTCGCACTCACGAAAGTGTTGTGCCGGTGTATGGCGTGCCGGTGCAGACCCGCGAGCTGTTCGGCGTGCTGCATTTGAAAGGCTTCGTGATCGACGACTGCGTGATCTACAGCGGCGCGAGCCTGAACAACGTTTACCTGCACAAGTTCGACAAATACCGCTACGACCGTTATCACCTGCTGCAGAACCACGCGCTGGCCGATTCCATGCAGCACCTGATCCAGCATGGCCTGGTCGCCTCCAAAGCGGTGCATCGTCTCGACCTGCCGAACCTGCCGACCACCCGCAGCCTGCGCAACGACATCGGCGATTTGCGCAGCCGCCTCAAGCACGCGGCCTATGACACCACGGCCGGCAGCACGGCGAAGGGCGGTTTGTCCGTAAGTCCATTGCTGGGCGTCGGCAAAAACAACCCGTTAAGCCGGGTGATCTGCGAATTGATCGCCAGCGCGCAGCATCAGCTGACCATCTGCACGCCGTACTTCAACCTGCCGTTGGCGGTGACCCGGGAAATCAACCGGGCTTTGGGCCGTGGTGTGAAGATCGATATCGTGATCGGCGACAAGACCGCCAATGACTTCTTCATCCCGCCGAGCGAGCCGTTCAAGGTGATCGCCGCGCTGCCGTATCTCTATGAGATCAGCCTGCGGCGCTTTGCCAAGCGCCATCAGCACAGCATCGACAGCGGCAAGCTGAACCTGCATTTGTGGAAGGACGGCGACAACACCTATCACCTCAAAGGCATGTGGATCGACCAGCGCTACACCTTGCTGACCGGTAATAACCTGAATCCACGGGCGTTCCGTCTGGATCTGGAAAACGCACTGCTGATCGACGACCCGAAAGGCGAACTGCTGGAACCGCGCAGCAAAGAACTGGGCGAGATTTTCCAGAACACCACGCGCATCCAGCGTTATCAGGACCTGGAGACGCTGCTGGAATACCCGGCGGCAGTGGCCAAGTTCCTCAAGCGCGTCAGTCGGGTACGGATCGAGCGGTTGCTCTATCGCATCCTGTAAGGCTCAGTGCTGCCTGGGCTGTGGCCACACCGCCACCAGCAGCAACAACCCGGCAGCCACCAGATAGGGCAGGCGCGGTTCGATGTCGTAGATCAACGTCGCCGCCAGCGGTCCGATGACCACGCCAAAGCCCTGCGCGGCACCAATGGAGCCGGCGGTGGCGCCTTGTTCCGAGGCATCGACCGCGTTGGCGGCCAGGGCGGCGAACGACGGAAAGATCAGCCCCATCCCGCCCGCCGACACGAAAAAGCACAGCCACAACCCCCACGCGGTATCCGCCAGGATGCTGCCGGCAAAGCCCACGGCCGCCACCAGTGCGCCCGCACGGATCAGCCGCAGCGGTGGCCATTCGAGCCGTCGCACCACCAATTGCGAACAGATCAATGCGAAACCGACCATGGTCAAGGCGATGCCAGCGGTTTGCGCGGCGTCGGCCGGGCTCATGCCGAGTCTGTCGAGGGCGAAGAAGCCAACGGTGATCTGCGCAATCGACACGCACAGCATCGCCACGAACGCGACCGCCATAGGGCGACGCAGTCGTGGATCGTTCAGGTGAACCTTGCGCGGTGCTTGTCGCAGGTGCAGTTCCTGACCTTTGAGCTTGTAGCGCAGCACCACAAACGCCAGCAGCGGCAAGATCGCCATGGCATAGAACGGCAGGCTCAGGCTGAAGCGCGACAACAACGCCGCGATTGCCGGGCCGATCACCAGGCCGCAGGCGTTGGCCGCGCCCAGGGCGGCCATGGCTTTGGCGCGGTGTTGCGGCTCGATGTTGTCGGCGATCAACGCGTTGCCACCCACCGGAATCGCCGCATAGAACACGCCGATCAGGCCGCGCCCGATCATCAATCCGATGAAGCCCAGAAGCGCTGACGGCAGAAACCGCAGCGAGGCGTCGATGAACAGGCACAAAGCCCAGTAGGCGAGGGTGAAACCGGCCGTGGCGATCAGCAGAATCCGTCGCCGGCCATAGCGATCACTGGCCTGGCCCCAAGGGCGGGCGAGCAACATCCAGATCACCCCGGACACCGTCACCGCCGCGCCGGCCTGCCAGGTGGCCAGGCCCAACACCCGGGCGATCGGCCCGATCAGGGAAACGAACGCCATCATCGACATGGAACAGGCCATGTTGGCGACCATGAGGGGGCGCAGGTCGAAGGCTGGGGTGGTCATGGGTGAGTCTTCCGTGAGCTTTTGTTATTGGCGGGGGATGTTAGCGCGGCTTGTGTGAACCAGGATGGATTATTGGTGACTGTGATAATGCCTTCGCGAGCAAGCCCGCTCCCACATTGGATTTGTGTACGACACAAAACTCCTGTGGGAGCGGGCTTGCCCGCGATGGGGACAGCCCAGACGCTAGAAAAGCCTCAGTTCAACCCCAGCTTCCCGCGCAACGTCGACAAATCTTCAGCCAACGTATTCACCGGCCCAACCAACGCCTTGCGGTCGTTCTCTTTCACCTTGTCATACGTCTCAAAACCGCCATCCCTGGTTTTGTACTTCGCCAGAATCTTGTTCACGCTGGCGAAGTTCTTGTCGACCTTGGCAATAAACGCCGCGTCCTGCTTCTCGATCTGCGGACGGAACAGGTCGACGATTTTCTTCGCGCCATCGATGTTGCCCTGGAAGTCATACAGGTCGGTGTGGCTGTAGCGATCTTCTTCACCGGAGATCTTGGTCGCCGCCACTTCTTCCAGCAACGCGGCAGCGCCGCCCACTACTTTCTCCGGCGGGAAGGTCAGGCCGGCTACGCGGGTTTGCAGGTCCTTGACGTCTTTGTTCAAGCCATCAGCCAGTTCATCAAGCCCCTTGGTGCTGTTTTCCGAGAACAGCGAATACTCGATGCGGTGAAAACCGGTGAAGTCTTCGGCTTTCACGCCTTTTTCGTGGTCATCCACCCGCGAATCGATGGAAGCGTCCAGGTCACTGAACAGCTCGGCAATCGGCTCAATCGACTCGTAGTAAACCCGGGTCGGCGCATAGAGTTTCTTGGCGGTGGCCAGGTCACCTTTTTTCACCGCGTCGGTGAACTGTTGGGTATGGCTGGCGAGCTCATCCAGTTGCTCGGTGACGTAGATTTTGTAATCCGAAATCGGCTGCACCAGCTCCAGCGGCGCCGTCGCCGCGAAAGCCGAAAGCGGGGTATTGAGCAGGCCAAGGGTCAGCAATAACGCGAGTGGCGACTTTATCATGGGACGGTTCCGTGTGAGGGTTGTTCAGGCGTTGGTTTTGGGTGAGGTAGCGGTAAGCAGCGAGCGACCGATGAAGTCCTTGTCGCCCGTCACACCCGGCAGGGTGAAGAAGTAACCGCCGCCGACCGGCTTGAGGTACTCCTCCAGCGGCTCGCCGTTGAGTCGGGTCTGCACGGTGATAAAGCCTTTTTCCAGATCGGCCTGGTAGCAGATGAACAGCAAGCCCATGTCCAGCTGACCGTTCTTATTCACGCCGTTGGAGTAGTTGAACGGCCGGCGCAGGATCAGGTTGGCCTGGGTCGCGGCGGTGCGTGGGTTGGCCAGACGGATATGCGCGTCGAGTTTGGTCAGCTTGCCTTCCGGGTCCTTGGCGTAGTCCGGGACCTGGGTTTCATGGGCACCGCCCATGGGCGCGCCGGTGCTTTTGAGGCGGCCGAGAATGCTTTCCTGTTCCTGCAATGGCGTGCGGTCCCAGCGCTCGACGAAGTTGCGGATGATCCGCACCGCCTGGTAGCTGCCATTGGCGGCCCAAGTCGGTTCGTCGCTGCCCGGTTGCACCCAGACGATGCTGTCCATGGCCTTGGCGTCGTTGGAGTCCGGGTTCGCCGAGCCATCGCGAAAACCGAGGAAATTGCGTGCGCTCTGTGCCGGCGCACTGGGTTTCGTCGGGGCTTGTGGCGGCACGCTGCCTTCCTGTTTCCAACGCACCAGCAGCAGGTCCGGCAGGTTTTTCACGATGTCGCGCAGGGCGTGGATGTTGGTGTCGGTGGTGTTGGAGCAGAACTGCAAGCTCAGGTCGCCGTGGCAGCAATCGGCTTCCAGTGCGTCGTTGGGAAAACCGACCATGCGCATCAGTCGTTTCGGTTTCGCACCTGCCAGACCGAAGCGCTCGTCGAACAGCGATTCGCCCACCGATACGGTGATGGTCAGGTTGTCCGGCGTGACCACCGGGCCGAGGATTCCTGAATCCACCGGCGGCAGCTTTGGATCGACCTGAGCCACCGGGCCGCCCTGCATCAGAAACGCAATACGCTCGTTGAGGGTGCGGAACAGCCGCTCCAGGTCTTCGCGATCACTGGCCAGCACATCAAACGACACCAGCATGCCGGACGCCGGGCGCGGGGTGACGATGCCGGTCTGGTGTTTGCCGTGGAACGCGTGGCGGTCTTCGGTCTTGTCGCTGCTCGGCGCTTCGGTGACTTGCGCGGGGCTCGCGGCCATCGCCGGGCAGCTCAGTGCGGAGCCTGCCAGCGCGACACCGGCGGCGCCCATGCCCATCAATACGCGGCGACGCTGGAGATTGAAGTGTTCTGAATCGTTCATCGGTTTTGAGTCTTCTGCTTAAAGGCCGGAAAGGCCAAGGGCGGGATCGATTCCATCGAGTGCGTCGGCCAGCGCCTTGGCCTTGTCGGCGATCTGTTTGCGCTGTTCGGCGCTCACCGTGTCGTAGCTCGCGTAGCCGTCCTTGACCTTGAGGCCATTGAGTTCGGCGTCGAGGGCGGTGACTGCACTGTCGATGTTCGGCAGCAACTCGGCGGCAGACTTGGTCAGCAGCGGGCGCAACAGGTCGACGACTTTGCGGGCTGCAAAAAGGTTGGCGGCGAAACCGTTGAGGTCAGCGTGGCTGTAGCGTTCCTCTTCACCGCTGCTGGCGCGCACATCGGCGAGGCTGTGGAGATTGCGCGCGACAATGCTCACCAGTTGCTCCGGTGGCAGCGACCGGGCGAGCAGTTGCTGTTTGAGCGTGGTGACATCGCTGCTCAGGCGCTGGGCAACCGGTGTCAGACCGTCGAGGTTGCGTTGCTGGAACAGCGCGTACTCGATGCGGTGAAAACCGCTGAAGGCCGGATCCTGTTCGCGTTTCTCGAAGTAATCGGCGCGGGCGTTGATCGCGTTGTCCAGTTCGGCCAGACGCTGGGCGGCCGGGGCGATCCGTTGATAGGCTTCGCGAGCGGGCACATACAGCGCTTGTGCCTGGCTCAGGTCGCCGGAAGCAATCGCCTGTTCAAGTGCGTTGACGGATTTGATCAGCGCGCTGCCCTGCCTGCTCAGGTACACCCGGAATTCCGACAACGGCCCCACGAAAGCGACCATCGACGGTTTGGCCTTGGCCGCCGCTTCGGAAGCGGCCGTCGGGGTCACGTGCAAGGTGCCGCGCGGGTTGCTCAGCAGTCCGCAGGTGATCGCATAGTCGCCGGGCACCAGGTTGGCATTGATCACCTGACTCAGGCCCGGTGCGATGTTTTCCCGTTCTTCGACCACCAGCACGCCGTCGAGGATTTCCCATTCAACGGCCCGGTCCGAGCGATTGACGATGCGGAAACTGGCGCGGCCTGCTGGAACGGTCAGCGCATTCGGCTCGCAACTGTGCGAGTGAATGGTCACCACCACCTCATCATGGTTGGTCTGACGCTTGGCTGCGGCCATTTTCGAGGCGTAGTAGAACAGGCCACCGGCGGCGATCATCACGATCACCGAACCGGCCACCGCCCAGCGCAAGGCGCGGGGAGGCGAAGCCTGGGGAGGGGCTTGATTTGGCATGGGTGCCCTTACTGGCTGGAAACGGAAGAAGGTTGTTTAGCCGGCGCCGGCGTGGGTAGAAAAAACATCACCAGCGCCACCACCAGGTAAATCAGATACGCCCCGAGGGTGCTGACCGTCGGCGCGTCCTGGTAACCGAACATGCCGGCCAGCACCGAGCCCACCGGGCCGTCCATCGGCAGGGTCGCACTGAAGTCGAAGAGCACGGTTTGCAGGTAATTCCACACCCCGGCTTCATGCAGGGCCTGCACCGAGTTGGCGAGAATGCCGGCAGCGACCACGAGGATGAAAAGACCGGTCCAGCGGAAGAACGCGCCGAGGTTCAAGCGCATGCTGCCGGTGTAGATCAGGAAGCCGACGATGATCGCCAGGATCAGGCCGAGGAGGGCGCCAATCGGTGCCGCCGGGCCTTCGCTCTGCTGGAACACGGCGAGCAGGAAGAACACCGTTTCCAGGCCTTCACGGGCGACGGCGAAAAACACCATGGCGATCAACGCGGTCACCTGGTGTCTGGAGCCGGTCAGCGCGTGATCGAGGGAGACGTGCAGCGAGTGCTTGATCGAACGCGCCACTTTGCGCATCCAGAACACCATGGAGCTGAGAATGCCGACAGCCACCAGGCCGACCACGCCTTCAAACAGTTCCTGTTGTTTCTGCGGAAACTCGGCGCTGACCAGTTCCAGACCACCACCCACCAGCAGGGCCAGCGCAACGGCGAGGAACACGCCGATCCACACGGCCGGCATCCACTGGCCACGGCCGGTCTGCTTGAGGTAGCTGGCGATGATGCCAACGATCAACGCGGCTTCAATACCTTCGCGCAGCATGATCAGAAAAGGGACAAGCATTCAGCACCGTCTCGGGATTAGATAGGGTGCTAATTTGTAACATAATGACACTCATTCCCAAATGGCATTCATTGACATTTACCTGAACCTAACCTGAACAACCCTGAATATCACATTAAACCCTGTGGGAGCGGGCTTGCCCGCGATGACGGCTGCCCATTCAAAATATATGTCGACTGACACTCCGCCATCGCGGGCAAGCCCGCTCCCACATGGATTTTCGCTGCCCAGAGGATCTGCATTGGGCTGGCGGCTGCGCTAAGATGCCGGCACTCAAACAAGAACAAGGCTTGCCTCGCTCAATGTCGGAAAAAGACACCATCGCCATTCAACTGGTGCGCGAAGCACTGTTGCAAAGCTGCGCCCCCGGAGCCGCCACCGACGAGGTGTTGAATAAGGTCGGTATCGACCCTGCATTGCTGCAAACCAGCGATGCCCGGGTTCCGGCCACCGCCTATGCGCGGTTATGGCGCTTGCTCGCCCGGCGCGGAGACGATGAGTTTTTTGGCATGGACCCGCGCAAGCTCAAATCCGGAAGCCTTGAATTTCTCTGTCGCAGTTCGATGATCCAGCCGAGTCTCGCGGCCGGTCTGACGTCTGGCCTGAGCTTTCTGTCGTTGATGCTTGAACGCATGCCCGCGCAGCTGGTTCGTCAGCAAAGCCTGGCGGAGATTGTGTTGCTGGAAGACGACCAGGACCCGCACCGTGCCTTTACCTATTTCACCTACTGGATGATCGTTCACGGCGTTGCCTGTTGGCTGGCGGGGCGGCGCATACCGATTCTGGCCATCGAGTTGCGTTGTTCAGAGCCGGATTTCTGCGATGACTATCAGGTGATGTTTTCCGAGAACCTGCGTTTCGACCGGCCACGCACGCGGATGATTTTCTCGGCGGACTGCCTGGATTTGCCGATCAAGCGCAGCCCCGAAGAACTCAAGCGGTTCCTGGCCCACGCGCCGGCGAATATTCTGGTCAAGTATCGCGACCCTGAAAGCCTGGCGAGCCGGATCAAACATGATTTGCGCCAGTTGCCCGCTGAGCAGTGGCCGGAGACCGAACCGCTGGCGCAGCAACTGTGCATGTCGGCCTCGACCTTGCGCCGGCGACTGGCGGAAGAAGGGCAGACTTACCAAGGGCTCAAGGACAGCGTACGCAAGGAATTGGCGATTGTGTGGCTGGCCGAGGCGCATATCAGCTTTGCCGAAATTGCTACGCGGTTGGGGTTTGCTGATGCGAGTTCGTTTTATAAGGCGTTTCGCAAGTGGTCGGGGTCCAATCCTGGGCATTACCGTAGCCTGATCCTTAACGAATCGAGCTAGACACCGATCGTTCCCACGCTCTGCGTGGGAACGATCATTGGCTACCTTGGCCAAACCAGTCAAACAACTTGATAGCTTTGACCATTGCCCCGATCCCCGCGCGGAGCGAGTATTTCTGTGGTTTTTTACGGTTCCCCCAACCTAATAAAAATACAGAGGGATTCTGGCAATGCGCGATTACTTGTCTGCCACGTCACAGTTCAATTATCAGCACACCGTCGACGCCGCACTTGCCGGTGATTTGACCGCCCTCAACGCCTGCGTCGAGTGTTGCGACCGGCACGCCTTGCCGGGGCGCATTGCGCTGTTCTGGGAAGGTCGCGACGGCGCCAGCGCGACGTACACCTTCAGCGACTTGCAGGACAAAGCCGCGCGGTTTGCCAATTTCCTCCTGGCCCAAGGCGTGAAGAAGGGCGACAAGGTTGCCGGTCTCTTGCCACGGAACATCGAGTTGCTGATCACCGTCTTCGCAACCTGGCGCATCGGCGCGGTCTATCAGCCGCTGTTCACCGCCTTCGGCCCGAAAGCCATCGAACACCGATTGAGCTGTTCCGGTGCCAAAGTGGTGGTCACCGACGCAGTCAATCGTTCAAAACTGGCTGAAGTTACCGACTGCCCGACCATCGTTACCGTTGCCGGCCCCAAAGGCCAAGGCATCGTCCGCGGCGATAACAGCTTCTGGGCCGAACTGGCCAATTATTCCCCTGCGTGCGAACCGGTGCTGCTGACCGGCGAAGACCCGTTCCTGCTGATGTTCACCTCGGGCACCACCGGCCCGTCGAAAGCCTTGTCGGTGCCGCTCAAGGCGATCGTCGCCTTTCAGAGCTACACCCGCGATGCCGTGGACTTGCGCCCCGAAGACGCATTCTGGAACGTAGCGGATCCGGGCTGGGCCTACGGCATCTATTTCGGCGTCACCGGTCCGATGGCGATGGGGCATCCGATCACCTTTTACGACGGCCCTTTCACCCTCGAAAGCACCTGCCGGGTCATCAACAAGTACGGAATCACCAACCTCACCGGATCACCGACGGCCTACCGCCTGTTGATTGCCGGGGGTGACGAATTCGCCCGTTCGATCAAGGGCAAACTGCGCATTGTCAGCAGCGCCGGCGAGCCGCTGAACCCGGAAGTGATCCGCTGGTTTGCCGACAACCTCGGCGTGGTCATTCACGACCATTATGGCCAGACCGAACTGGGCATGGTCCTGTGCAATCACCACGGCATTGAACACCCGATCCACATGGGCGCCGCCGGGTTTGCTTCGCCGGGCCATCGCATCGTGGTGCTCGACGACGAATACAAAGAACTCGGCGTCGGCCAGCCGGGCATCCTGGCCATCGACCGCACCCAGTCGCCGATGTGCTGGTTCGCCGGTTATGAAGGCGCACCGACCAAGGCCTTCGTCGGCAACTATTACCTGAGCGGCGACACCGTCGAATGGAACCCGGATGGCAGCATCAGTTTCGTCGGCCGTAGCGATGACGTGATCACCACTTCCGGCTATCGCGTGGGTCCGTTCGACGTGGAAAGCGCGCTGATCGAACACCCGGCGGTAATAGAAGCCGCCGTGGTCGGCAAGCCAGATCCGGAGCGCACCGAGCTGGTGAAAGCCTTCGTGGTCATCGGTTCGCAATATCGCCCGACGCCGGAATTGGCTGAAGAACTGCGCCAACACGTGCGCAAGCGTCTAGCGGCGCATTCATACCCGCGTGAAATCGAATTTGTCAGCGAGTTGCCGAAAACCCCAAGCGGCAAATTGCAGCGCTTTATCTTGCGCAACCAGGAAATCGCAAAGGCTCAAGAGGCCGCCGCGAAGAACGTTTCAGCTTGAATCCAAGGAAACAATGATGCAGATCGAAAACAAGGTTTTTCTCATCACCGGCGGTGCGTCGGGCCTCGGTGCCGCCACCGCTGAAATGCTGGTCGCGGCCGGCGCCAAGGTGATGCTGGTGGACATGAACGCCGAAGCCGTTGCGGCCCAGGCTGAACGCCTCGGCGCGCAAAGCGTGGTGGCCGACATCAGTGACGAAGCCGCAGCCGAAGCCGCCGTACAGGCGACGGTGAAAGCTTTCGGCGGCCTCAACGGGCTGGTCAACTGCGCCGGCATCGTGCGTGGCGAGAAGATCCTCGGCAAGACCGGCCCGCACGCGCTGGCCAGTTTCAGCCAGGTGATCAACGTCAACCTGATCGGCAGCTTCAATATGCTGCGTCTGGCGTCGGCGGCCATTGCCGAAACCGAAGCGGATGCCGACGGCGAGCGCGGTGTGATCATCAACACCGCTTCGGCGGCGGCGTACGATGGCCAGATCGGCCAGGCCGCGTACGCCGCGTCCAAAGGCGCGATCGTCAGTCTGACCTTGCCTGCCGCCCGTGAACTGGCGCGCTTCGGTATCCGCGTAATGACCATCGCCCCCGGGATTTTCGAAACCCCGATGATGGCCGGCATGACCCCGGAAGTCCGCGCATCCCTGGCGGCCGGCGTGCCATTTCCGCCACGTCTGGGCAAACCGGGCGAGTATGCCGCGCTCGTCAGGCATATCATTGAAAACAGCATGCTCAATGGCGAGGTGATCCGTCTCGACGGTGCCTTGCGCATGGCCGCCAAGTAAGGAGATTTGTCATGACAATTGCCAACGATCCCATCGTAATCGTCAGCGCCGTCCGCACCCCGATGGGCGCTTTCCAGGGCGAACTGAAAAGCCTGACCGCACCGCAACTGGGTGCTGCCGCGATTCGCGCGGCGGTCGAACGCGCCGGTATCGCCCCTGATTCGGTCGAAGAAGTGCTGTTTGGCTGCGTACTGCCCGCTGGCCTCGGCCAGGCACCGGCGCGGCAAGCCGCGTTGGGCGCGGGGCTGGATAAATCGACCCGCTGCACCACCCTGAACAAGATGTGTGGTTCGGGCATGGAAGCGGCGATTCTGGCCCATGACATGCTCGTCGCCGGCAGCGCTGATGTGGTCGTTGCGGGCGGTATGGAAAGCATGTCCAACGCGCCGTATCTGCTGGACCGCGCCCGCAGCGGTTACCGCATGGGCCATGGCCGCGTGCTCGATTCCATGTTTCTCGATGGCCTGGAAGATGCCTACGACAAGGGCCGCCTGATGGGTACCTTTGCCGAGGATTGCGCCGAAACCAACGGTTTCAGCCGCGAAGCCCAGGATGCGTTTGCCATTGCCTCGACCACTCGTGCGCAGCAAGCGATCAACGACGGTAGCTTTAAAGACGAGATCGTGCCGCTCACCGTGACTGTCGGAAAAGAGCAGGTACTGATCAGCAACGATGAACAGCCGCCAAAGGCCAAACTGGACAAGATCGCCTCGCTGAAACCGGCGTTCCGAGAAGGCGGTACCGTCACAGCGGCCAACTCCAGTTCGATCTCCGACGGTGCGGCGGCATTGGTGTTGATGCGTCGTTCCGAAGCCGACAAACGCGGCCTCAAACCGCTGGCGGTGATCCATGGCCACGCGGCATTCGCCGATACGCCGGGCCTGTTCCCGGTGGCACCGATCGGCGCGATCAAGCGGCTGATGAAGAAAACCGGCTGGTCGCTGAACGACGTCGATCTGGTCGAAGTCAACGAAGCGTTCGCCGTGGTCGGCATGGCAGCGATGACCCACCTGGAAATTCCCCATGAGAAGCTCAACGTGCACGGCGGCGCTTGCGCGTTGGGCCACCCGATTGGTGCATCTGGCGCGCGGATCCTTGTGACCTTGCTCTCGGCCCTGCGCCAGAAAGGCCTGAAACGCGGCGTTGCAGCGATCTGCATCGGCGGCGGTGAAGCCACGGCCATGGCCGTGGAATGCCTGTACTGAAGGCTCCACCGATAACTGTGGGAGCGGGCTTGCCCGCGATTGCGGTGTGTCATCCAACATGGATGTCTACTGACACGGCCTCATCGCGGGCAAGCCCGCTCCCACAGGGGCCGTATTTCAACCAAGTTAAGGATTGGTCATGATTCCCAATGACGAACAACTTCAGATCAGCGACGCGGCCCGGCAATTCGCCCAGGAACGGCTGAAACCGTTCGCCGCCGAGTGGGACCGCGAGCATCGCTTTCCCAAGGAAGCCATCGGCGAGATGGCCGAACTGGGCTTCTTCGGCATGCTGGTGCCGGAAGAGTGGGGCGGTTGCGACACCGGCTACCTGGCCTACGCCATGGCCCTGGAAGAGATCGCGGCCGGTGACGGCGCCTGCTCGACCATCATGAGCGTGCACAACTCGGTGGGTTGCGTGCCGATCCTCAAGTACGGCAACGACGATCAGAAAGAACGCTTCCTCAAGCCCCTGGCCAGCGGCGCGATGCTCGGTGCCTTTGCCCTGACCGAGCCGCAAGCCGGCTCCGATGCGAGCGGCCTGAAAACCCGCGCGCGCCTGGAAGGCGATCACTACGTACTCAACGGCTGCAAGCAGTTCATCACCTCCGGGCAGAACGCCGGAGTGGTGATCGTATTTGCGGTGACCGACCCGAGCGCCGGCAAGCGTGGCATCACGGCGCTGATCGTGCCGACCGATTCGCCGGGCTACAAAGTCGCGCGGGTCGAAGACAAACTCGGTCAGCACGCCTCCGACACCTGTCAGATCCTGTTCGAAGACGTGAAAGTCCCGGTCGCCAATCGATTGGGCGAGGAGGGCGAAGGTTACCGCATCGCCCTGGCTAACCTCGAAGGCGGCCGTGTCGGCATCGCCTCTCAGTCGGTGGGCATGGCCCGCGCCGCGTTTGAAGCGGCCCGCGACTACGCCCGTGAGCGTGAGAGCTTCGGCGAGCCGATCATCGAACACCAGGCGGTCGCGTTCCGCCTGGCAGACATGGCAACCCAAATCGCCGTCGCCCGGCAAATGGTGCATTACGCCGCCGCGCTGCGTGACAGCGGCAAACCGGCCCTGGTCGAAGCCTCCATGGCCAAACTGTTCGCCTCGGAAATGGCCGAGAAGGTCTGCTCCTCAGCGTTGCAAACCCTCGGCGGTTACGGTTACCTGAACGACTTCCCGCTGGAGCGGATCTACCGCGACGTGCGGGTTTGCCAGATCTACGAAGGCACCAGCGATATTCAGCGCATGGTTATTTCGCGCAATCTTTAAGAAGGAAATCTTTATGACGTATGAAACGATTTTGCTGGAAACCCACGGCCGCGTAGGCCTGATTACACTCAACCGTCCGCAAGCGCTGAACGCGTTGAATGCGCAGATCGTCAGCGAACTGAACCACGCCCTCGATGGTCTGGAAGCTGACTCGAACATCGGCTGCATCGTGCTGACCGGCTCGAAAAAAGCCTTTGCCGCCGGCGCTGACATCAAGGAAATGGCCGAGCTGACCTACCCGCAGATCTACCTCGACGACCTGTTCAGCGACAGCGATCGCGTGGCCAACCGCCGCAAGCCGATCATCGCTGCGGTCAACGGTTTCGCCCTGGGCGGTGGCTGTGAACTGGCGCTGATGTGCGATTTCATCCTGGCCGGCGACAACGCCCGATTCGGTCAGCCGGAAATCAACCTCGGCGTGCTGCCGGGCATGGGCGGCACCCAGCGCCTGACACGTGCCGTGGGCAAGGCCAAGGCCATGGAAATGTGCCTGAGCGGGCGTTTGATCGATGCGGTAGAAGCAGAACGCTGCGGGATTGTCGCGCGGATCGTTCCGGCGGATGAACTGCTGGAAGAAGCGCTGAAAGTCGCGGCGTTGATCGCCAAGAAGTCGCTGCCGATTGCGATGATGGTCAAGGAAAGCGTCAACCGCGCGTTTGAAGTGAGCCTGTCGGAAGGCGTGCGCTTTGAGCGCCGGGTGTTCCATGCGGCGTTTGCGACGCAGGATCAGAAGGAAGGGATGGCGGCGTTTATTGCCAAGCGTGAAGCTGAGTTTCAAGGGAAGTAACGCGGCGTTTTCAATGACGCCATCGCGGGCAAGCCCGCTCCCACAGGTTTCGGGGTGTACATGATATTTGTGACCGACCGAGAACCCTGTGGGAGCGGGCTTGCCCGCGATGCTTTTAAAGGTCACACAAGATAGTTTTTCAACTCGCGAGCAATCACCATCCGCTGTATCTCGCTCGACCCTTCATAAATCTGCGTGATCCGCGCATCCCGGTAGTAGCGCTCCACCGGGTAATCCTCCAGATACCCATACCCGCCATGAATCTGCATCGCCGACGAGCAGACCTTCTCGGCCATCTCCGATGCAAACAACTTCGCTTGCGAAGCCTCTGACAGACACGGCTTGCCGGCGCTGCGTAACCGCGCTGCGTGCAAGATCAGCAAACGCGCGGCGTTAAGCCGGGTGTGCATGTCGGCCAGCATATTGGCGATGCTCTGGTGTTCGATGATCGGCTTGTCGAACTGCACCCGATCCCGCGAATAAGCCAGTGCGGCTTCAAACGCCGCCCGTGCAATCCCCAGCGCCTGCGCGGCGATGCCGATGCGGCCGCCTTCGAGGTTGGACAGGGCGATGGCCAAACCTTTGCCGCGATCACCCAGCAGGTTGGCTTCGGGAATCGTGCAGTTGCTCAACGTCACCGCACAGGTGTCGGAAGCACGAATGCCCATCTTATGTTCGGTGCGGTCGACGATAAAACCGGCAGTATCAGTCGGCACGAGGAACGCCGAGATGCCGCGCTTGCCCAAGTCCGGATCGGTCACGGCAAACACAATTGCCAGTTTCGCCCGTTTGCCATTGCTGACGAATTGCTTGGCGCCGTTGATCACCCATTGGCCGTCGCGCAGTTCGGCGCGGGTGCGCAGGTTGTGCGCTTCGGAACCGGCTTGCGGTTCGGTCAGGCAGAAGCAGCCGATTGCCTGGCCGCTGGCCAAGTCCGGCAACCACGCTTGTTTCTGTTCTTCAGTGCCGTAATTGAGCACCGGGCCGCAGCCCACGGAGTTGTGGATGCTCATCAGTGCACCCGTGGCGCCGTCGCCGGCCGAAATCTCTTCCACTGCCAGGGCGTAGGCGACGTAGTCGACATAGGTGCCGCCCCATTCTTCCGGCACTACCATGCCCAACAGGCCCAGTTCGCCCATCTTCGCCACCAGACCGTCATCGATCCAGCCGGCCTTTTCCCAGGCTTGCGCATGGGGCGCGATTTCGCCGCGGGCAAAGTCCCGGGCCATGTCGCGGATCATGACTTGTTCTTCGCTCAATTCGATATCGTGCATGGCTCAGTTCCCGCTCTGGTCAAAACCGCTGAAGAAACTTGCGACGTGCTCGGCGTCCAGCGCCTGCAAGGTCGGCGGGTTCCAGCGTGGTTTCTTGTCTTTATCGATCAGCAAGGCGCGCACGCCTTCGATCAGGTCGCCGCGCTCGAACCACTGACGGTCCAGGTGCAGCTCAAGGGCGAAGCAGTCCTCCAGACTCAAGTGCCGACCGCGACGCAGCATTTCCAGGGTCACACCCATTGCCAGCGGTGAACGGCTCTCCAGCAGATCAGCCGTGGCCGTCGCCCATTCATGGCTGTCGGCGACTGTTACTTCACGCAGTTGCTCAACAATACTCGGCACATCGGGCAGGGCGAAGAAGTGATCGATGGCCGGGCGCAGGGCTTTCAAAGGTGCATCGGGAAGTTGTTGCACCGCGAATTTCGCCAGCAGGCCCTGAAGGTCCTTGAGCGGCGTTTCACGCCATTCAAGCTGATCGAGTTGCTCGTCGAGGGAGCCCAGTTTGTCGCTTTCCAGATACCAGTCGGCCAGACCGCAATAGAGCGCATCGGCCGCGCGTATCTGCACGCCGCTGACGCCGAGATAAATCCCCAGTTCACCGGGAACCCGTGGCAGGAAGTGACTGCCACCGACGTCCGGGAAATAACCGATGGCCACTTCCGGCATCGCCAGACGGCTCTTCTCGGTGACCACCCTCAAATCAGCGCCTTGCACCAAACCCATGCCGCCGCCCAGGACAAAGCCGTCCATCAAGGCCAGCACCGGTTTGCGGTAATGGTGAATGGCGAGGTCGAGGGCGTATTCCTCGACGAAGAAATCTTTGTGCAGCGTGTCGCCGCTTTTGAAGCTGTCGTACAGCGAGCGAATATCGCCGCCGGCACAGAACGCTTTCTCACCGGCACCGCGCAAGACCACGGCGTGAACCTGCGGATCCTGTGCCCACACGTCGAGCTGACGCTGAAGGAGGCGGACCATGTCGAGGGTAATGGCGTTGAGGCCGGCGGGGCGGTTGAGGGTCAGGTGACCGATGTGGTTGCGAACCTCGGCCAGCACTTCGTTTTGCGTGGCATCCATGGACGAAGTCCCCTTCGATGAAACCTGAGCAGTCATCACTAACTCCCTGCTTTTATTGTTCTTTATAGACAAGCTCGCGCGCGAGCGATCCCGGATCGTACCAGTGCAAATTTGTGATGTACAACCGGGATATGTGCAGGCTCAGTTTGCGTTTTTGCCTTATGAACGCATCAAGTCCTGTTTTCCGAACAAATGCGTTTGCAGAACTTGAGCGCACAACAACAGCGCGTGTTTAGCGTCATCGTAACGGGCCGGGTAGTTGACGAAACCATGAGGCATCCCGATGTACTCCTTGTGCTGAACCGGCACATCAGCCTGCGTCAGTCGACGCGCATACTCCCGGCCTTCGTCCCGCAACACGTCACACTCAGAGGTGATGATCAGCGCTCGCGGCAAGTCTTGCAGGTTTTCATGCCGCACTGGCGAAAGCCTCGTGTCCGCGCGCGATACGTCTGGCGGCACGTAGTGCGCGATATACCATTCGAGCATTTCTGCCGTCAGCCCGTGTCCTTCAGCGAATTCGGTGTGGGAAGGGTTGTTCGTCAGGCAATCGAGCAAGGGGTAAAGCAGCAATTGGAACACGATGCGTGGTGAGCCCCGAGCAAGGGCCCACTGGCAAATGACGGCCGCCATTCCACCGCCTGAGCCGCCGCCGGCCACCGCCATTCGCGAAGGATCCAGACCCATGACCGGGCCGTGTTCGACAACCCATTCGGTCGCAGCGCAGCAATCTTCTACTGCAGCAGGAAACACGTGCTCCGGTGGCCGTGCGTAGTCCACGGCGACCACGGCACAACCCGCCCATTCACACATGTGTCGGCAAAAGCCGTCGTGGGTGTCCAGATCACCGGTGACCCAGCCGCCACCATGGAAAAACATCAGCACCGGGAAGGAGCCAGAGCCAGCAGGGGTGTACAGCCGCAGGGGGAGCGCTCGACCGTGGCTTTGGATCGATAGGTTGCGAACGCTGACGACCATTAACTCCCGCAACGCAGTTCTGACACTTTCCACGCCGGGTGCGGAATCTTGCTTTTGGATCGTCATAGCTCTATCTCGCAGGCTGTTGCCTCGGTGGTGAGCTCAACCACATATTCTTTACTGATCAAATCGCTGACCGCCAGGCACATCAAAGTCGGCGGGTGCCCCTTGAAAAACTTCTTGTGCGCTTTGGCAATGTCCGGCCAGAACTTCATGCTGGTGGTGTAGATGCGGATCCCGATAATGCTTCGCCGATCGACGCCAAGCTGTTTGATGGAGTCTTCAATGATCTCCAGGCAACGCAGGGTCTGCTTATACGCATTGCCCGGTTTATAGGGTTTTCCTTTGTCATCGAACGCCACGGTGCCTCCCATCAAAATCCGCTCACCGACCCGAATTGCCCTGCAGTACCCGGCAATTTTCTCCCATGGCGCTTGTGAAAAAACACGTTGGATTTTCATTGTCCATCTCCTTTGCCCAGATCAATGGGCAGTGATTTCAGTCCACGAAACTGCAAATTGTTGTCACGCCAGATCGCAGGTTTGTCGGCAATCAGGCTCAACTCGGGAAAGCGCTTGAACAGCGAGGTGAAAACGACTTCGGCTTCGAGGCGGAACAACGCGGTCCCCATGCAGAAGTGCTCCCCCCGACCAAACGCCAAGTGATCGTTGCGTTCACGGCGAATATCGAAACGGTCGGGGGCGGGGAATTTCGCGGGATCACGATTGGCGGAGGCGCGCATCAGGTAAACCAGATCGCCTTTTTTCATCGTAACGCCATGGATCAACACATTTTCGTTGAGCACCCGATGGCTGAACGAGCCGGCAGAATCGAAGCGCAGCATCTCTTCGATGGCTGGTTTAACCAGGTTCAGGTCTGCCATCAGGGCTGCAAACTGATCGGGATGCTCAAGCAGGTGCAAAAAGCCGATGCACAACTGATCCGCGCTGGTGGTGTAGCCCGCGACCAGGATGAAGACGATCTGCGCCAGCACCTGATTGGTGCTCGAATCGCTCTCCATGCTGGCCTCGAGTACCCGGCTGACCAGGTCATCTTCAGGCAGCTTTCGACGCTGCTCGATGACCTCGGCGAAATAGGCGTACATCTCTTCAACGCCTATCAGCGCCTGTGCAGGCCCAAAGTCGTTGTCCAGGCTGCCAACCAGAAAGATCAGGATGCAATCTGTCCAGCGCCTGAGCTTTAGCGCGTCTTCACGAGGGATGCCATAGAGATGGGCGAGTATCAGCGCCGGAACGCGGTTGAACAGCTTCGCCATCAGATCCGTTTGGGGTTCCAGCCGGGACAGCTCTGCGTCGGTGATCTCCTGAATGGTTTGACGCAAGGCTTCCATGGCGCGCGGCGTGAACGCTTTGCCCAGCAGATGGCGACTGCTCTTGTGCGCCTTGCCATCCTGCGAGTACATCCATTCGGACGCGAGTCTGACGAACGTTGCCAGTTGCGCGCGCTTTTCCGGTGGAACCTGGGCATCGACCAGTTGTTGCATGCGGTTCGAGGAATAGCGTTCGGTGTCTGCCTGCGCGGCGAACACCTCGCTGTAGCGGGTCAAGAACCAAGCCTTGAAGTGAGGACACCAATACACTGGCTGATGCTCGCGCAGCCAGGCATAGGCTGGGTAGGGGTTTCGGACTGTCTCGCGACGGGTGAAGTCGAGCAGCAATTCAATGTCCATTTCACTGCTCCTCGTACAAAGCAGCGGTGAATTGCTGGAGGTAGTGCGGATTATCGATCGGCGCGCTGATCAGTTCCTGCGGCGGCTCCAGCAACGTGGTCAGCAAGGAAAGCCGGGGTTCTGTGGCGTGAGCAATCAGATCGGCGCTGTCAGCGGCCAGTCCTCCTTCGCTCAACGGCGTTGCAAACACCTTGATAACGTCTTCGAGTATTTCCTGCGAGACCAGCTGATTGCTCTCGACCTCCGCGATGATCAGATCAAGGGCACGGGCATAGGTCAGGGCCAATGCCTGACGATGTGATACTTCGCTCGGACTGCAACACTGCTCGACAATGTTCATTTCAATGCGCTGGCCGATGTTGGCGGTGGGCCGGGACGCAAACCGCGGTCGGGTCACCGCATCCCTGGCCACTTGATAGGCCATGACACTGTTGTCGCCAGCAAACGTGATGCTGATTTCGCAATCCATGCACAGCGTGACGATCTGGTTGTAATGGTGAAATCCCTGAGAACCGCAGAGTTCTCGGCACATGCGCATCACGTCCAGCCCCATCCAGGTGCCGATACTTTTGGCGATGGCCGCGAGAATATGCAGCTCTTTGCGTTTGTCCGGCTGATCCCACATGGCTTCGAACCGCGACAGGATGGCTTGCTCCAAAAGCTTCAGCGCGAGTGCCTTCAGCTGTTCGACGTACAGCCGTTGCCGAATCAGCGGTTTGGCCAGGAGGGGTTCGTTGGCTTCGGCGTTTTTGACCACGCGATGGCAGACAAAGCGGTACGCCAAATGAGCGCACAGCTGCGCGCCGCCACGAGCCGCCGCCAGCAGAAACAAACGCTCCTGAATGAACGTCTCCATGGCGCGGGTCGCCCGCTGGTCTCTTTGAACATCGCTGATAAATTGGCCGTCAGCGGTGAACCGGGCATGCCGTTGCATCATCGCGTCCAGCGGTAATCTCATCTCACAGAAGCGAATGCCGGCCACTTGATTGGCGTGGATCCCGCCTTTGGGGTCGCAAGCCATGACCTTGACGCCGGACAACAGCGGGCCATTTTCTTGCTCGCGGATCACCACCCGGAACCAGTGCAGTCCTTCGTCCTTGCCACTGATGATCAAGCGCGCCAACACCATGACGACCTGCGCCGCGTGCAGCGCATTGCCGATCCAGAATTTGCAGGCGGCGGGTGAGGGTGTGTGCAGAGTCAGGCAATTATTCAGGGGATCAAAGGTGACAGTGGTTTGCAGGTTGCGCACGTCGGAGCCACTGCTGATCTCGGTACAGCCAAAGGCATAGACCGCGCTCATCTCGATGACTTCCTGACGGTAGCGCGCGAGCTGCAGTGCATCACCCTGAGCAAACAGCGCGTTGCCGGCGATCATGTGGTCGACGATCGAGGAAAACAGCGCGTAGTCGAAAGCACCAACGGTTGCGGTGCGCTCAATCATTTGCCGGAAGTCTGACTGGCGGGTTTGGCCGCACCACATGTCATTGGTGATCAGACCGGACTGGACAATTTCCCGCATGCGCCTGATGGTCAGGTCCATGTATTTGCGTAATGGCAGTTGATGGCGGATCCGCGGATCGAACTCGGGTCCTTGCAGCATTTTCAGCAGTGGATCGCTCATGAGACTTCCCTCTCGTAGATTTCGAAAAAAACGGTTTCGAAACCACCAGAGCAGAGGGCTGGCAGAGCAGAGAACAACAGAATCCTTCAAGTACGAGTCATGTACCCGGAGCATCACGAACAGCAAAATACGCGAAGGTGTTGTTTCTTCTGGGAGGTGCGGTTCTGTCAAAGCGCGAAGGCAGCGTCGCCACTCGACATTGTCGAGTGTTTCTCCATAGCCAGACTTCTTCCATGTCATCGCTACTGGACGTTACGGCGGGCCAGACTTCGTAGTGAAAGACAGACAACTCTATGCGGTACATTGGAGACTGTAGTCGCAGATTATCGACAGACAAGGTGCTGCACAGACCGTCGGTCGGTCCCTTTGATGCTATGCGCTACGAGACAACACTTCACCAATACTGCGACGTTTGGCGTGCAACTCACTGATTTTGATCAGTTGTTCAAGGTCTTCCGGTGTGACATCGAAGAACGCTTCCATATCTGCCAAGGCCAGTTTCAGGTCTTGGGCGGTGATGGCCTGGATGTCGATCGGCGGAAGATCGGCAGGTACCCTGGTCACCGGTTCGCTGGCGCGTTTGGGGTAACAAATGCGTGTCAGGTTGTTATAGGCCAGGGCGCTGAGCAGCATGGTCGATGCGCCGAGCATCACCGGGCCGAGGGCTTTCCAGTCCAGCGCGATCGTCGCCGGGTCTGCCAACACTAACAGCAGCGCCAGTGCTCCGGCTGGCGGATGCAGGCAACGCAACCAGCACATCAGAACCAGCGCCATGCCGGCCGCCAGGCAGGCGCTGCCGAGGGTTCGTCCGAGTACGTGGGCGATCAGCAGCGAAATGACGCCGGCGCTCAAGTACCCGCCAAGAATCGACCACGGTTGGGCGAGTGCACCGGAAGAGACCGCGAACAGCAACACGGCGGATGCACCCAACGGCCCGATCAAATGCTGGGCTACTTCCATGCCGAACACCTGCGCGCAAATCCAGACGCTGAGCATCGTACCCAAGGACATGCCGATAGCGGCGCGGCTCCATTCTGAAGGACGGGTGTTGATGGCGGCGGGAAACCAGCGAGCGAACATGAGGCAAACGATCCGTCAGCAAAAAGCGATGCAAAAAAAAGGCTTAGCTGGGAAACCCAGAAAGCCCTTGAAGGTGTTCCAACTATTGGGGGAGGAACGGGGCACAGTGTGCCGTCCATTACCGATACTGACAAATTCATATAAATGCAGTTTGAGTGCATTATTTTTGCTGTAAGGCGACTCTCCGACCGCTCATGAAGCACAGGAACCCGCCCATGGCTGTCAGCGCGCTCAGGGCATAAAACATCGTGGGCGCCGGTGTGTGCATCAGCAGGAATCCGCAAATCACCGGGCTTAGTGCACCGCCGAGGGCCGCGAGGTTCTGTGCGCCGTAGTAACTGCCGCGCAGCTCTTCCGGCGCCAGGGTGTCGACGAAGAGGAATTCGGCGGGGTAAATGATCATTTCACCGAGGGTGAAGATGAACATCGCCACGCACCAGCTCACCAGGCTGTCGGCCAGACTGAAGCCGATCAGCCCGACGATAAACAGGCTGGTGCCGCCCGCGATCCAGTAACGCAGTTGTTCGCGCTTGAGGAAACGGCCGATCTGGTATTGCAGCAGAATCACACTGATGGCGTTGCACGCGAGCAGGGCGGCCATGGTTTCCAGGGCGCGCTTGGAATCGTGAGTCACCAGCAGGTATTGCGACAGGTACAGGGTGAAACGGCCGTGGACCACGGTACTGAGCAGGCAGCCGCAGGTGAACATGATCAGCGTGCGGTCGTTTTTCAGGGTGATCAGTGTCTTGAGAAAACTCTGGGGCTGGCCGATCGCGGGTGTCGGAGCCGAGTCCCTGGGGATCCCGATCATCAGGAAAATACTGAAGAACGCAATGCCGCCGGCAATCAGGAACGGCGCAATCGGGTACACACCGGCAATCACCACGCCGAGCATCGGGCCGGTGGCGTAGCCGATGTTGGTCAGGGTGTAGCGCAGCGAAAAGGCTTTGGCGCGCTGGCCCATGGGCAGGTTTTCGCTGAGGATCGCCTTCGAGCCGATCAGGAACAGCGCCGAGGCGGTTTCGGTGATCACCAGGGTGGCGGTGGTCAGGTAAAGGTTTTCGGCGAAGGTCAGCAGCACGAAGCCGATGGCGCTGGAGAGCATGGCGAGGATCAGCAGCCGACGCTTCTCGAGGCGGTCGATGATGTAACCGCCATAGAGCGCGAGCAGGGTGGCAATAAACACCGCGATGCCCAGCAGCAAACCGACATCCTGTTGGTTGAGGCCGAGCTTGTTGCTCAGGAACAACGTGAGCAACGGGCTGGTGATGGCGCGGCTGACGACGATGGTCAGCGAGACGATCATCAACCGGCGGATTACGAGCGAGTAAGTGGCCACGGTGGGGCAAATGTCCTTATTTAGATGTTGTAGTGTTCGACGCGGGACCGAGTCGCGACGGGGGCGTCAATGGAAATACAGGTTTCAAGTCAGCCACCGATCCAGAGAGCGAACCGACTCCAGCTCATCCAATCGCCACAACTGTTCGAGCAATTCCCCAGCCTGCGCCCGCGGCATCACCCGCATCGCCAGGCTGAAAAACTTCGCCTCCAGCGCCTCATCACTCAACGGATTCCCCGGAGCGCCCAAAGGCACCTCAACACAAAGGCTCACGCGCCGACCGTCCACGGTCCGCACGCTGATAACGGGCTCGCCATCCTCTGACAGTTGCGGATCCACTTCAAGACGAATGCGCGACATCCAGTGAGCAATCCGCGGATCGCTCCGTTGTGTCTCGTCATAAGCCTCCAGCCGGCAATGACCATGCACCAGCCGGGCGGAGAGGGCATATGGCAAACTCATCTGCGCCGCCGCCAGTGTGCTGACATCCTGACCGCCGCACATGTCTTGCAGAAACCCGCACAGCGAGACTTCGATGTCTTCAACTTGAGCGGTGTCGACCTGCAGTTGATCCAGCAGCAACCCCAACGCATCGATCGCCGAATGCGTCCCCCGGCACGCGGCGTAGGGCTTGATCGAACAGCGGGCGAGCTTCCACACGACGCCCAGATCCGCATCGAGCGCGCTCGGGTCTGAAGCCACGCCGGCCAGGGTTCTGAGAAAACCGCCCCAGACATCCTCAAACAACTTCTTCGGACCGCTGATGCCTTGTTGCGCAAACCGCGCCGCGAGCAATCCACCTTCAGCCGCGCGACCGCTGTGCAGCTTTTTACTCTGCGAGCCATCGTGAATGAAGGCCCACAAACCACCGCTGAAACTTCCAGCGATGCCCAGCGCCGACACGGTTTGCGCGGCGTCCAGTCCGAGAATTCGCGCACTGGCCGCCGCGGCGCCGAACACCCCGCAGGTCGCGGTCGAATGCCAGCCAGCGCCGTTGTGCGCCGAGTAACCGCCGCAGGCTTCAAGCACGCGACGGCTGACTTCGTAGCCAATCACCACGGCAGTAATCAACTCGCGACCGTTGACCGGTTCCGTCTGCATCGAAACGGCGGCCATGACCGCCGGCAGCACCACCGCGCCGGAGTGATCGCAGCCACCGGTATCGTCCAGTTCCAGGGCATGGGCGGCGATGCCGTTGAGTATCGCCGCCTGAGCTGCACCGACGCGCAGGTCGGTGCCCCAGACCAAGGTGTCGCCGGCTTCACCTGCAAATATCTGACGTGCCTGTTTCGCCACTTCGCTGTCGGCCCCGGCCAGGGTCACGCCGAAGGTGTCGAGAACGTGCCGCTTGGCTTGCGCCACCAAGGCCGGCGGCAAGTCTTCAAAACGGGTGTCGACGCAGAACTGCGCCAGGCGCTGCATGCGTTCAGTCATACGAGGTAATCCCGATAATGCCTTTCATACACCGATGCCGGGTGATCCTCGGTCACGGGTGCTGCCGAAACCGTACACCATTGCGCGACTTCACCGGCCGTGGCGATCCACACGTCATCGTGCTGCTGGATGCCTTGAAGCAATTCGCGCAACACGCCAATCCGTCCCGGCGTGGCGATGATTTCCGGGTGCAGGCGCAGCACGTAACACAGACCAAAGCGGTGAAACCCGGCGAAGTCCATTTGCAGATTGCCCAGGGTGTGGCTGTAAGAGGCGATGCGCGATTGCGCCGGGGGCACCGCCGGGCTGAGGTTGAAGGCGAAGTAGGGCTCGTCTTCCAGTTCGTAGTGCAGCGGCACCTCGATGATTTCGGGAGCCGTGGGGTGAGCGAAGGGCAAATCATCACCGCGCCACGACGAAGACCAGCGAATGCCTTGATCCCTCAACGCTTCGATGAAGCCCGGCGCACCGTTGCCAGCAGGGAGGCGAAACCCGGTCGGACGCTGGCCGGTCAACGCCGTCAGCGCCTCGCATCCCTTGGCGATCTCGGCGCTTTGTTCAGCGAGATCGAGCAGGTCGTAGTTCTGATGGCGATAACCTGCGCAGGCAATCTCATGCCCGCCGGCCTGAATCGCCCGAATGTGCTCCGGGTTTTCCTCGGCGACGATACCCGGGATGCACCAGCTGCTTTTTACGCCGAGTTCGGCGAACAGATCGAGCAAACGGTCGACGCCGCGCTGGGTGCCGTAACGCCAGACCGACAGCGTCTTGTCGCGCCCGGCGACTTCCGGCGCTTGAGTCAGGATGCCGTGGATGTCGTTGTAATCGACGGTCAGGACCACGGCGCAGCGATAACCTTTGGGCCAGACAGTGGAATCAGCCATGGTGATGCTCCTTGAGCCACCACTGGGCGACATCGCGGCAGGTGGCAAACCACACGTCGTTGCGCTGACGCATGTGTTCGAAGAGTTTTTCCAGCAGCAGGATGCGCCCGGGTTTGCCGGTGATCTTGGGGTGGAACAAGGTGGTCAGGCACAGGCCTTCGTTCATCGCGCCGTCGAACTCGCGGCACCAGTTGTCCAGCGTCAATGCGTAGCTGGCCGTGCGGTCCAGTCCGGAAGGGAAGTCCGGCGCACGGGTGTAGGCGAGGGAGGCGTAGTCGTCCATTTCCCAGCGGCCGGGGATTTCCACCAGCGGCGTTTCATGGCCCGGTACTTTCACCAGGTACGGCCGGTCATCGCCACGCATGCTGCTGGAATAGGTCACGCCCGCTTCCACCAGCATCGCCGGTGTCTCGGCCCGCCAGTCGCCGGACGGGGTGCGGAAACCTTCGGCGCGGATGTTCAAGTGCTTCCAGAACACCTCGCGGGATTTTTTCATCACGTCCTTTTGCTGTTCCAGCGTCAGGGCGTAAAAGGATTCGTGTTTGTAGCCGTGATACGCCACCTCATGCCCGCGCTCGACAATCGCCTGGCACTGTTTCGGCCAGTTTTCCACGACCCAGGCCGGGACGAAAAACGTCGTCGGGATCCGGTATTCGTCGAGCAGATCGAGGATGCGTGGCAAGGCCCGGTAAGGACCGTAACCACCGAAACCGAAGTATTCGGGTTTGCGCCAGATCGAGCCATTGAGCATGGCATCGCCGGTCGGGCCATCGAGGTCGAAGGCCAGGGCGAGGCAGGCCTTGTGCGGGGCGGGCCAGGTGGGTTGGGGCGAGGAGGACATCAGTGGCTCTCCAACTATTCATAAGTAAACACCGGACCCTGTGGGAGCGGGCTTGCCCGCGATGACGGCTGCACGTTCAACATTGATGTTGCCTGTCAACCCGCCATCGCGGGCAAGCCCGCTCCCACAGGTTTTTCGGTTAGCCACTAAATTGTGATCAACCGCGATCCAGTGTAGGAGTGAGCCTGCTCGCGATAGCGGTGTGTCATTCAACATCAATGCTGACTGGCATGGCCTCATCGCGAGCAGGCTCGCTCCTACAGTGGGTGATGCTTATTTCCCGGCGTTAATGGTCACGGTTTTGATCGCGCCCAGTTCCAGGTCCCATTTCTTCAGGATTGCCTGATAGCTGCCGTCATCCACCATGCTTTGCAACGCGACTTTCAGCGCTTCACTCAACTCAGGCTTTTTCTTGCTCACGCCCAGCCCGGTGAACTGCGAAGAGATCGGCAGGCCCACGGTCTTGTACATGTCCTTTTCCTGGGTCTTGAGGTAAGGCAGGGTCTCGCTTCCCTGCATCGCCGCGTCGATACGGCTCTGACGCAGTTGGGCGCGGGCATCGGCCGAGCCTTCGGTGCCGACGACCACGATGGCCGGTTTGCCGGCCGCTTCGCAGTTGGCCTTGCTGTATTCAGCGATTTCCGCCGGGAAGGTGGTGCGGCGGCTGGTGCCGACTTTCTTGCCGCACAGGTCGGTGATCTCGTTGAAATCCTTGTTCTTCTGCAAGGTGTAGAACTGCGGGCCGCTGGTGAAGTAGTCGACGAAGGTCACGCTGGCCTGGCGTTCGGCGGTGTCGGTCATGCCTGACATCACCATGTCCACACGGTCAGTGGTCAGCGCGTTGATCATTTGCTCGAAACCGGTTTCCTGCCATTTGATCTTCACGCCCAGACGCTCGGCCAGGGCATTGCCCAGGTCTACGTCGAGCCCTGTGAGGGTATTGGTGGCCGGGTCCTTGAAATCCATCGGCGGGTAGTTCGGCATGATCGCTACCACGACCTCACCTTTCTCCTTGATGCTGGTCGGAAGCTCAGCGGCGAAGGTGAAGCCGCAAGACATAACGCTGGCGAGTACTGCTGGAATTACGAAGTTCTTCATGGTCGTTCTCTTATGAGTGTTGTTACGCCAACGGCGCTTAGGTTCGAACGGCAGAAATGAAGCTTTGGGTGCGCGGGTTTTGCGGACTTATTAGTATTTCTTCGGGGCTTCCAGCCTCCACGATCTGCCCGCCGTCCATGAACACCATGCGGTTGGAAACTTCGCGAGCGAAGCCCAGTTCATGGGTGACGACGATCATGGTCATGCCGGTTTGCGCGAGATCGCGCATCACCGACAGCACCTCACCGACCAGTTCCGGGTCGAGTGCCGAAGTGGGTTCATCGAACAGCATCAGCTTGGGACGCATGGCCAGGGCACGGGCAATGGCGACGCGTTGTTGCTGACCACCCGAGAGTTCTATCGGGTAGCTGTCGCGCTTGTCGGCCAGGCCGACGCGGGCGAGCAGTTCCAGGGCTTCTTCGTGCGCCTCTTTGGGCGAACGCTTGAGCACCTGGCACGGCCCTTCGGTGATGTTTTGCAGCACGGTCATGTGCGGAAAAAGGTTGAATCGCTGGAACACCATGCCGGTGGACAGGCGTTGACGGGCGATCTGCGACTCGTTGAGTTCGTGCAGTTTGTTGCCGACGACCCGGTAGCCCACCAGTTCGCCGTCGACCCAGAGGCCGCCCTTGTCGATCTTTTCCAGCTGGTTGACGCACCGCAGCAAAGTACTTTTGCCGGAGCCCGACGGGCCGATGATGCACAGCACTTCGCCTTGCTCGACCTCGATGTTGATGTCCTTGAGGGCGTGGAACTGGTCGTAGTACTTGTTCAGGCTCACGGCCTTGACGATGTTTCTCATGTTGGGCTCCTCAAGAACGCTTGCCGGCGCCGCGAGCGAATCGACGCTCCAGACGACTTTGACCAAAGGACAGCACGGTGACCGTCGCCAGGTACCAGATACCCGCGACGATGAGCAGCTCCATCACCCGGGCGTTGGCGTAGTAGATGTTCTGGGCGTTGTAGAGCAGTTCCGAGTACTGGATGACGCTCGCCAGCGAGGTCATTTTCACCATGCCGATGAATTCGTTGCCGACCGGCGGAATGATCACCCGCATGGCTTGGGGCAAGATGATCCGGCGCAGCGCTTGCAGGCGCGGCATGCCGATCGACTTGGCTGCTTCGTACTGACCGGTATCCACAGAGAGCAAGCCAGCACGCACCACTTCGGCGGTGTAGGCGCCCTGGTTGATGCTCAAGCCGAGCAGGGCCGCCACGAACGGCGTCATCAGGCTCACCGTGTCCATTTCGAACAGGCCGGGGATGCCGATGGTGGGGAAGATCAGCGCCAGGTTGAACCACAACAGCAGTTGCAGGATCAGTGGCGTGCCGCGAAACAGCCAGGTGTAGGTCACCGCCACGTAGCGCAGGATCGGGTTGGCCGACATGCGCATGATCGCGGTGATCACCCCGAAGACGATGCCCAGTGCCATCGCCAGCACGGCCATGACGATGGTGTTGAGCAAGCCCCACATGATCGCTTGCGAGGTGAGGAACTGGCCAATGTACGACCACTCGATCTTGCCTTCGGCGAAGGCCCGTACCAGCCCGAGAATCGCAATAACGATGACGGTGGCGAAGAAAATCCGCCCGTAATAACGCCGTGGCACGTGGTGGTACTGGGTGATATCGAACTGGTTTTCCGCCAGTTTTCGCTCCGACTGGAGTCGTTCTGCCTGAGTCTGGCTCATGTTGTTTCTCCGAACTGTTCTTTCAAATCCAACACAGATCCTTGTGGGAGCTAGCCTGTTAGCGATTGCGATGTGTCAATCAGCGAATGGTTGTCAGACAGAGCCAAATCGCTAGCAGGCTAGCTCCCACAGGGTTATGCGTGGCGGCCGTTAGAGACGGAAACCCTGATAGTTCTCGGTCCATTGCTGCTGGGCGGCGAGAGCGGTTTTCAAGCGGCCGATCTGCTCGCGCACCTGTTGCGGCGCCGTACCGCCCCAACCACTGCGCGCAGCGATGGCAGCTTCGAGGGTCAGGCTGTCGCGCACTTCTGCGGTCAGGCGTGGATCGATCTCGGCCAGCAGCGCCGGGGACGCTTCCCACAATTCAATGTCGTGTTTCTCGCAGGCCTGGACCAGCGCACCGGTGATTTCGTGCGCTTCCTTGAACGGCACGCCACGCATGGCCAGCCAGTCGGCGACTTCGGTGGCCAGGGTGAAACCGAGCGGGGCCTGACGACGCAGCTCTTCAACGTTGACCTTCATGGTCGCGACCATCCCGGCCATGGCCGGCAGCACCAGCAGCAAGGTGTCGACGCTGTCGAGCACTCCGTTCTTGTCTTCGCTCAAGTCGCGGTTGTACGACAGCGGCAGGGATTTCAACGTAGACAACAAACCGGTGAGGTTGCCGATCAGCCGGCCAGCCTTGCCCCGGGCGAGTTCGGCAATGTCCGGGTTCTTCTTCTGCGGCATGATCGAGCTGCCGGTGGCGTAGGCATCGTCCAGTGCGACCCAGCGAAATTGCCGCGACGACCACAGGCAGAATTCTTCGGCGAGGCGGGAAATGTTGATCCCCAGCATGCTGGCGATGAACAGGAACTCGGCGACGTGGTCGCGGCTGGCCACGGCATCGATGGAGTTTTCGCAGACGCCGCTGTAGCCCATTTCCTTGGCGGACTGCTGCGGCAGGCGAGCTATCGCAGAACCGGCCATGGCCGCCGCGCCCAGTGGCGATAGGGAAGTGCGATTGTCCCAGTCCACCAGGCGTTGCACGTCACGCAGCATCGATTGCGCATGAGCCAGCAAGTGGTGAGCGAAGACGATGGGCTGGGCCTGTTGCAAGTGAGTAAAGCCCGGGCAGATGCTCTCGATGTGTTGCTCGGCCTGATCCACCAGCGCTTGTTGCAAGGCCAGCACCTCGACGGCCAGGGTGCGCACGTGATCGCGCAGGAACAGACGCAGGTCGTTGGCGGTCTGGTCGTTACGCGAACGACCGGCGCGCAGCTTGCCGCCGAGGGCGCCGAGGCGTTCGGTCAGCAGGCGCTCGATGAAGGTGTGGACGTCTTCGTCATCCAGGGTCGGCGCGATGCTGCCGGCGCGGAAGTCATCACCGATGCGCGCCAAGGCGTCGAGCATGGTCTGGGTTTCCTGCTCGCTCAACAGCCCGGCGCGTTGCAGTTCACGGGCATGCGCCTTGGAACCGGCGAGGTCATACGGGGTGAGGCGAAAGTAGCGCTCGGGGCAACGGGACAAGGCCGCCAGGGCTTCGGATGGGCCGCTTTTGAAGCGTGCACCCCAGAGACGGTCGGTGGTTTGAGACATTGTTGTTTTCCTCGTCGGTAAAGCGAACTGAAATCGATGTGCAGAGCCGGGAACACCCGCCAGAAATGATTCAGGCGTGGTTCGGCCAAGCAGTTTTCAAGAGGGCAGTTGCGAAAGGGCGAGAGCTGATCGAAGTGTCAGCTTTTAATAGTTCGAAATCAGTGAGTTGGCACTGAAGTACGGGGATTATTAGCGGTTGCCAAGCCTGGTTTTCTGTGTTCATTATTATTTACCAGCACTATTTTTGTTGTTGGACACAGAGTGTTGAATAGGGCGCCAGAGGTAAATAAGCATTATGGAAACCCCACTTTCCAATTCCGGAAACCCGCCGCTGAAAACGGTGCAACGCGCGCCGCTGGCCCTCAGTGGCCTGGATTTCAAACTGCTCAAAGTGTTCAAGGCCGTGGTCGAGGCCGGGGGCTTCAGTGCCGCCCAGAACGAGCTGAATGTGGGGCTGGCGGCAATCAGCAAACAGATCTCAGACCTTGAGATTCGCATCGGCATGCGCCTGTGCACCCGCGGTCGGGAAGGCTTTCACCTGACCGAAGAAGGCAGTCTGGTGTACCAGGCGTCCATCGATCTGTTTGCCTCTGTCGATAACTTTCGCGATCGGCTTAGTTCGGCGCAGAATGAACTTGTTGGTGATCTGGGTGTGGGGGTTATTGATAACACTCTCACGGATAAAAGTTCACCTTTAGTTGCCGCGCTTAAACGAATAAATGAAGAGTCACCGAAGGTGCGTTTCCAACTTCAAGCCTCGCAACTGGATGAAGTGGAAAGAGGTGTGGTGGAAGGTCGCTTGGTGGCGGGTATTGTGCCGGTATATCAGCGCCGGGAAGAGTTTGATTACTTCGTCCTGTACGAGGAGCGCTCCGAAGCCTACTGCGCTGTCGGACACCCGTTGTTCGAGGTGCCCGACGAACAACTCGGAGGAGATGTGCTCAAGCAGTACGAGTGGGTCAATCACCGTTACGCAATCCACCGGGACAAGCTCAATTTCGCCGCCTACAACAGCTTTTCCGCCTCCGCCACCCAGGTCGAAGCCGTGGCGCTACTCATCAAGACTGGACGTTTCCTCGGGTTTCTCCCACAGCATTACGCCGCCACCATGGTCGTCCAAGGGCAACTGCGAGCGCTGCGTCCGACATCGATTCACTTCGACACGCCATTCAATTTGATCCTGCGTCATAACACCGTGCGCAGTCCGTTGGTGAAGGCGTTTGCTCAGGCGTTGAAGGTTGATTTGAGGGTGGGTGGTTAACGTCAATCGTGATGAAGGCAGGGTAGGATTAACCCTGCTTACGCAGTATAAAATTGTTATTCGGCTTCAAATTTTTCAAGTTCCTTGTACCCAAGCTTGAAACAATAAAACAATACAACAGCAAAACAAATGCCTCCGACCACTCTAAATGTTTCAACTTCCATTTCAAGGAAGTAATTCAGCGCTAACAGAATCCATGCCGTGTGAAAGGCCGCGCATGAAATAATAAAAAACGATCTAATTATCGCCGCTATTATTTTTTCGAGAACCAAAATTTAACCTCGTATTTTACAGGTAGCGAGAATGAATGAAGAAGAATGCTGGCAAACGCAATCCAGCCAATAAATGGATTATCTGAAACTATGTCCGGGCGATAACCTAAAACTGGGAATTTGTTATTTTCGACAATGTCTATATAAGGAATTACAAATAATGCATTTAACACCAGCCCCAAGCAGAGTCTGGTGTGATTCAGGTTGTCGCCGGACAGGTGTATCTTCAGGAAGTACGCCGTAGTTAGACCTAGAATCGCAATCAATGGAAAAATCCAGACTATCATTTTTCGATCTCCTGCAGTATTTGTTTTGTTGTCTGGTAGTTTGTAAGCGCCTCCAAGGCTCGTGATGCAGGTCCCATATTTTTATAGGAGCGCGCATAATCCGTTTTTATATATCTAAATAGTCGCCATGCATCTGGCTTTAAAGTATTCCTAAAAAGCCCAAAAACTGACGTGGCGATATCAGCGGTTGCGTAAGCGATATTGCCCTCCCTCTCAGACTGGCCGAGTCCTTTTGCTATCGATTGATAAACTTTGCGGGTTGGCCCCTGCGTATCAGTGCGATCCTCCAAAAGGTTACGCCCGTTCTCATAAATATTATTCACACCGTGGAGCATCATGGAGCCGCCAAAAACAAGGCATAACGTGCCTCCTGATCCATAGCAAACCCCTGCTCCTGTCAAGATCTGAATTCCCCCAGCGACCACGCCCGCACCTTTCTTCGCTACTTCCCACGACTGGCTGAGCAAACTGTTTTGTTCGTTCTTTATTTCCTTCAATCCCTGATCAGCGCTCTTTCGCCCCTGCGCCACATCATTAACAATCCCCCTCGCGTAGTAAGACACCTCACGATTGAACTGCAACCGTAACGTCCCATCTTTGATATGGCGGGCAGACAGCGTGCAGGCCTGACTCGTCAAGTTACCCGCCGCTTTACTGACTGCCCAATAATCACAACTACCCGTTTCGCAGCGATCCTTTAGCTGTCCCATTCGTTATTCCCCCATGAACCGTGCCCACTCGTTCCCGCGAGATGGTGTCGCCATGTGATTTCGCGATAACGAATAGCAACGTGTTCTTGGGGTTCGACGTCGTTCTGTAAAACGACATGAGGCATATCAAGTGTCAGGTCGGCAATGATGCCGCCTTCGATTTCGACAGTGAAAAACTTCTCTTGAAAGCCATAGGCGGAAACACGATAGAAGCTGATTGCACAGCTAATCTCTTCTCTGCTTGAGAGCGCTTGAGCGAGTAACGGAGACCACTTATCGACATTTTTCGTGATAATGAGCGGGCTGTGTGTAGGCTTGTTGATATTTCCGATATTGGCCATGTTATGGCTGTACGAAAGCACCATGATCTCGTCGGTGTGTCCCGACTGACATTTATTGCCAATTGACTCTTGAGTTGAACAGCCTGCCGAGATCAGTCCTTGGGTTTTGCCTGTGATGGTCATGTAGCCGTGATTGGCCATGTAGGTGCCACTCCTTTCGTCGGAGGGGCACCTTATTGAAATCGCCGAAGCGCAGATGTAGGGGGTTTCCGAGTATCAGGTAGGATGTGGGTGTTTTTATTTGTTTGATGCAATCACCGTGAGCATCAGTCCAGAGCCACGGCGCGGGTTTTCGTCATGAAAGGCTCGATCAAAGCCTGAAACGCATCGCACACCGCCGCTCACCGGGTAAACCGTGGACGATTTCATCCTTCAATACGGTGGTGACACGTGGGCTGATTTCAGCCGGGCTCAATGTTTCAAAGCCCATACGCTGATAAAACGCTTCATTCCATGGCAATTCGCGAAACGTGGTCAGGGTCAGACCATGGAGTTCTCGATCCCGGGCACATTCAATGGCCGCTAACAGCAACTTCCGCCCAGCGCCGCGGCCCTGAAAGTGTTGGCTGACGGACAGTTCCTGAATATGCAGTTCGTTGTCGACTTCAACCGCACTGATAAATCCCGCCAGTACGCCATCGGCCGATTGTGCCACCCAAACATCGTCCGTCTCGATCATCTGTTGATGGTGTTTGGCTCCAGGCACCGCAGCATCCGCGAGCCACGCCAGTGATGGGTCACAACGAAACAGCCCAGCCGCTGAACGCTCGATGGCGGGGAGGGCTGTGGCGTCGGAAAATTGGGCACGACGAACAATGAAATTCATGCGCGAGACTGTAGCAGCTGTCGGGCCTGCGAGGCTGCGTTCGGCTGCGAAGCAGTCGTGAAATCAGCCAGCGCGGTGTTTCAGGTGTACTGCACGCGCTGGTTTTACGACGACTTCGTCGCCGAACGCAGCCTCGCGTTGCTCGGCAGCTGCTACAAGGGATTGATGTGCGCCAGTCCCCAGTATCAAATCAAGCAACAACCTGAGCCGCCGGCCATTGCTGATGCGGTATCGGCAGTTTGCGCGATTCCCCACGGCCCATCGGGAAGTACAGGAACCCATTGCGGGCGAGGCGGTCGGCGTCGTACAGGTTGCGCCCGTCGAAGATCACCGGCGCCTTCAGCCGTTGCTGGATCAGGTTGAAATCCGGGGCCTTGAACTGCTGCCATTCGGTGCAAATGATCAGCGCATCGGCACCGGCCAGTACCGATTCCGGCGTGCCCATCAGCATCAGCTTCGACTCGTCGGGATACAGATGCTGGGTTTCCTGCATGGCTTCCGGATCGAACGCTCGCACGCTGGCGCCGGCCGCCCACAACGATTCCAGCAGGACCCGGCTCGGCGCATCACGCATGTCATCGGTGTTGGGCTTGAAGGCCAGCCCCCACACGGCAAACGTCTTGCCGCGCAAATCGCCCTTGTAGAACGCATTGATGCGCTCGAACAGCTTGTGCTTCTGCCGCTGATTGATCGCCTCCACCGCTTGCAGCAGGTCGCTGGAGCAGTGCGCCTCTTCGGCGCTGTGGATCAGCGCCCGCATGTCTTTCGGGAAACACGAGCCGCCATAACCGCAGCCGGGATAGATGAAGTGATAGCCGATGCGCGAATCGGCACCGATGCCCAGACGCACCGATTCGATGTCGGCCCCCAGGTGTTCGGCCAGCTCGGCGATCTGGTTGATGAAGCTGATCTTGGTCGCCAGCATGCAATTGGCGGCGTATTTGGTCAGTTCGGCGCTGCGCAGGTCCATGAACATGATGCGGTCGTGGTTGCGGTTGAACGGCGCGTAAAGGTCGCGCATCACGTCGCGCACGTCATCGCTTTCGCAGCCAATGACGATACGGTCAGGGCGCCGGCAGTCCGCCACGGCGGAACCTTCTTTGAGAAACTCGGGGTTGGAGACGATCTCGAACTGCAGCAAGCGGCCGACCTTGATCAGGCACTTGTCGATATGCGCGCGCAAGGTGTCGCCCGTGCCCACCGGCACCGTGGATTTCTCCACCAGAATCACCGGTTGCTCACGATGCCGCGCCACCGCTTCGCCCACTGACAGCACGTAACGCAGGTCCGCCGAGCCATCGTCCCGGGACGGTGTACCCACCGCGATAAACAACACCTGACCATGCTGCACCGCGAGTTTTTCGTCGGTGGTGAATTGCAGCCGCTTGGCTTCCAGGCTTTCACGCACCAGGCTGGCCAGCCCCGGTTCGAAAATGCTCACGTGGCCTTGTTGCAGCAACTCCACTTTCTTCTCGTCAATGTCCATGCAGACCACGTCGTGGCCGACTTCAGCCAGGACGGCGGCTTGCACCAGGCCAACATAACCGCTACCAAATACACTGATTTTCATGAGGCACTCCTGAGTTCGGGCGCGCGAGCTGGACGGGTGTTGATGGTGATGACCCCGAGCATGACCAGGGCCACCCCGAGGGTTTTTGAAAGGCTGAACGTTTCGTGGAACTGCGGCAGGCTGGCAGCCAGCAGGTACACCAGCGCGTAGCTGATGCTCAGCAGCGAATAGGCCCGGCCCAGAGGCATATCCCGCAGGGCGCCAAGCCAGCAAAACATTGAAAGGGCGTAGGCCAGAACCGCGCCCAGCACCACAGCAACCGCCGTCGGATCGATACTGGAAGTCAGCAAGTGTTCGGGCGACGGCAGGCGCGTCATGCTCCAGCGCATGCCCAACTGCGCCGCGCTGCCGAGCAGCACGCTGCCCATGGCGAAGGTGATTCCGCGACGCAGGCTCATGCGTGTTGCCCCAGCAACATCACGCCGCCAATCACCAGCGCCACGCCCAGCCAGTGCTGGCGGTCGATGGGTTCGTGGAAGACAAAACGGGCGATCAGCGTGATGAGCACGAAATTCAGGCTCAGCATCGGGTAGGCGATGCCGACTTCAAGGCGTTGCAACACCAGTAGCCAGACCAGCAAGCCCAACCCCAACGCCGCGAGCGCCAGCCACAACCACGGCGAGCGCAGTTTCTCGCCCCAGGCCGACGGCTTCGCGCGCCAACTTTCGACGGCGTACTTCTGGGCGATCTGGCCCAGGCAGGTCAGCAGGCACGCGGCCAACAACAGAAACAGGCTCATGACGCACCCTGAGGAAAGATCAGAATCACCAGATTGCCTTGTTCATAGCGTTTGCCATCCTTGGGCAGGCGTTCGATTTCTTGCAGCTCGTCGTCACCCTTGACCCGCATCACCACGCCGACCGAGCCGTTCAGGCGGGCCTTGCGCATCCACTGTTGAACCTGATCGGGATCGACGCGCTGCTGCACCGAGTCAGGATAAGCAAGGCCATATTTCAGTTCGCCTATCGTGTTGTACAACGCCACGTCCGGGCGTTTCAGGCGCCAGGACAGGGCGGCCGCGGCGCCGAGATCGTTGCTCAGCAGTCGGTCGGTCTGGCCGAGTTCCTGGGCATGCTCGAGGATGAATTGATCGGGCATCTTGTTGGCCACCACCGAATCGGGCAGCCCGGCGGGCACCAGAGCAATTAGCAGCAGACTGCCGAATGCCGGTGCGGCCCAGCATTGCAGCGGTCTGAAGGCTTGCAGCAGGTTGGCCATGATCCAGCCGATCAGACCGATGAACACCAGCACCAGGTTGTGCAGTTCGTGGTCGTACAGCGGCTTTTTCAGTTGCAGATAGACCAGGGCGAGCAGGGTGGTCAGGCCCAACAGCAAGTTCAGCAAGCCATTGATGCCCAGGACCCGGCCTTGCTCCAGCTTGAGCCGCTCGTCCAGGGCATGGCCCAGCAGCAAGGCCAATGGCAGCAGGCAGGGCAAAATGTAGCTCGGCAATTTGCCGTTGCTCAGGCTGAAAAACAGCAGCGGCATCAACAACCACAGCAGCAGAAAACCGATGCTGGTCTGGCGCCGGGTTTTCCACGCCTGCTGAAGGGCTGACGGCAGTAACGCCACCCACGGCAGACTGAACGCCACCAGCAACGGCAAATAGAACCACCACGGCGCGTCATGCTGGGCGTCGTCACCGGCAAAGCGGCGAACGTGTTCGTGCCAGAAGAAGAATCGCCAGTAATCGGGTTCCTGCGAATGAACCGCCAGCGCCCACGGCAGACTCACCGCGATGGCCACGACAATCGCCACCGGGCCGTAGATCAGCAGCTCACGCCAGCGTTTTTGCCACGCCATGAAAGGCAGGGCGATCAGCACCGGCAGCAACCAGGCGAGGAAACCCTTGGTCAGGAACCCCATGCCGCAAGCCAGTCCCAGCACCGCCCAACCGATCAGGCGCGGGCCACGTCGGACACTGTCCAGCGCAAACCACAGACCGACCACGCTCAGATTGACCCAGAAGGTGAATTGCGGATCGAGATTGGCGTAACCGGCCTGGCCCGCAATCACCGTGAAACTCATGTACAGCAGCGCACAGGCAAAGCTCTTGCGCGGCTCGTTCCACAGTCGACGGGCGATCAGGAAGCACAGCAACACGCTCAGCCCGGTGCACAGGGCCGAGGCAAAGCGCACACCAAACAGGTTCTGGCCAAACAGTGCCTGGCCGGCGGCAATCATCCAGTAACCCGCTGCCGGTTTTTCGAAATAGCGCACGTTCATGAAGTGCGGCGACACCCAGTCACCACTCAGCAACATGCCCTGGCTGATCTGCGCGTAGCGGGTTTCGTCAGGGATCCATAAGCCATGGCTGGCCAATGGCAACAGGTACGCCAGCACGACAATCCCCAGCAGCAACGCCAATGCCCAGCGTTTACTCATGCGCCTTGCACTCCCAGCCAGCCTTCGCGGCCTTCGAGAGTGCCACGCACGACACGGCCCGTTGGCAAGGTGCCCGGGGCATCGGGCAGCAAATCGCCCAAGGGGTTGAAGCAGATGCCACGCTGGCGCGCATCGGCCAGCAGTCGGCGGAAATCGTTGGCCATCAGAATCCCTTCTACTTCGGCGTGGATCGTGTAGACGTTGAGTTTTTCAGGGGTGAATCGATCGAGAATGAACCCGTTGAAGTCCTTGGCCGCGACCGTTGGGCCCACCACTTCATCGAAGGTCGGCAGGTCCACCGGAATCTGCGGCGCCCCCAACCCACCCCCGGCCAGGGTCGGCTGGAACAGGCTTTGGCCGCGACAATCGCTGTTGTAGCGGAAGCCGAACGCCTGCTTGGCCTCGATCACTCGCTCGTCCGCGCGCCAACCGGCCGACGCCGAGCACTGGATTTTTTGCCCAAGGATGTCGCTGAGGGTGTCCACGCCTTGGCGGATCTGTTCGATCAGATGCGCGTCGCTCCAACGCCCGGCATTGGCCTGCCAGCCATGGTGATCCCAGGCGTGCAGGCCGACTTCATGGCCGGCATCCCGGGCCTGACGCATCAGATGCCCGAGGTCGCGACCAATGGGTTTGCCCGGCCACGCAGTGCCGGCCAGCAGAATGTCCCAGCCATACAGGCCGGCCGCATTGGAACGCAGCATTTTCCAGAGAAACTGCGGGCGGATCAGGCGCCACAGATGGCGCCCCATGTTGTCCGGCCCGACGCTGAAGAAAAACGTCGCCTTGACCTGCGCTTCATCGAGGATTTCCAGCAGCCGGGGCACCCCCTCACGGGTGCCCCGGTACGTGTCGACATCGATTCGAAGGCCTGCCTGCATCAGCATCGGTCCGTTTGTTCGAGCATGGCTTCACGCAGGAAGAAATCCAGGGTGTTGCCGATGGTCTCGCTCATCTCCACCGTAGGCGTCCAGTCCAGCAGACGCTTGGCGTTGTCGATGCTCGGTTTGCGGTGGGACACGTCCTGATACCCGGTGCCGTAGAACGCCTTGCTTTCCACGTCGCGGAAACCGGCGAACGGCGGGAAGTTGCCCCGCAGCGGATGCGCTTCGAACTGACTCAACAGCTCTTCGCCCAACTGCCGAATGCTGGCCTCGTTGTCCGGGTTGCCGATGTTGATGATCTGGCCATTGCAGGCATCGTTGTCGTTGTCGATGATCCGGGCCAGCGCTTCGACGCCGTCGGCGATGTCAGTAAAGCAGCGTTTCTGCTCGCCGCCGTCGAACAAGCGAATCGGCGTGCCTTCCACCAGGTTGAGGATCAACTGAGTGATCGCCCGGGAGCTGCCGATCCGCGCCGAGTCCAGACGGTCCAGGCGCGGGCCCATCCAGTTGAAAGGACGGAACAGCGTGAAGTTCAGGCCTTTCTGGCCGTACGCCCAGATCACCCGGTCGAGCAATTGCTTGGAGATCGAATAGATCCAGCGCTGTTTGTTGATCGGCCCGACGACAAGGTTGGAGGTGTCTTCGTCGAAGTTCTGGTCCTGGCACATGCCATACACTTCGGAGGTCGACGGGAAGATCACGCGCTTGTTGAATTTGACGCAGTAACGCACCAGTTTCAGGTTCTCTTCGAAGTCCAGCTCGAACACCCGCAGCGGGTTGCGGGTGTATTCGATTGGCGTGGCAATCGCTACCAGCGGCAGGATCACGTCGCACTTCTTGATGTGGTACTCGATCCACTCGGAGTGAATGCTGATATCGCCTTCGACGAAGTGGAAACGCGGATGGCTGCGCAAGCGGTCGATAGCGTCGGAACCGATGTCGAGTCCGTACACCTCGTACTTGTCGTCACGCAACAGGCGCTCGGACAAGTGATTGCCGATGAAACCGTTGACGCCCAGGATCAGCACGCGAGTACGGCGCGGAGCGCGGCCGGTCTCGGCACCACGCAATTCCGAACCCTCGACCAGCCCCAATTCATTGGCCAGTTGCGGACCGCTCAGGTACAAGCCGTTGTCGTTGCGCTGGCCGGCGTTGATCACCAGAGAGTCTTCGCCACAGGCGATGCGCAGCGGATCGACGCTGATGACCCGGCCCGGTGCCTGGCCTTCATTGCCCTTGACGACTTCGGCGCTCCAGACAATCAGCTTGTGCTCACCGACGGCGCAGAACGCGCCCGGATACGGCTGTGTGACGGCACGCACCAGGTTAAACAGTTCTTCGGCGGGGCGCTTCCACACCAGTTTGCCGTCGGCCGGGGTGCGACGGCCAAACACTGTGGCTTTTGATTCGTCCTGCGGAGTTTCGCTGAGTTTGCCCTGAAGCAGCGCCGGCAAGGCATCGCGCAGCAGGTCGGTAGCAGCCACCCGCAACTTGCCGTGCAGGCTCAGCGCCGTGTCGCTGCGGTCAATGGCCACCCGTTGCTGGGCAAGAATGGCGCCGGCGTCGGCACGTTTGACCATGCGGTGCAGGGTCACGCCGGTTTCGGTTTCACCGTTGACCAGCACCCAATTGGCCGGCGCGCGACCTCGATAGAGGGGCAGCAACGAACCGTGCAGGTTGAACGCACCTTTGCCGGCCGTGGCCAACAGCGGTTCGCTCAGCAGATGACGGTAGTAGAACGAGAACAGGTAATCGGGATTGAGCTTGCTGATGCGCTCGATCCACAGCGGATGGTTGGCATCTTCCGGGGCGTGAACCGGGATGCCCTTGCTCGCGCACAGTTGCGCCACGGAGCCATAAAAGGCGTTTTCCTTCGGATCATCGGCGTGGGTAAACACCGCGGCGATATCAAAGCCCGAGTTAAGCAGGGTTTCGATCCCGGCACAGCCAATATCGTGATAGGCGAAGACAACAGCTTTTGCGCTCATGAGAGAACCTGATCGGAAGAAGTGGAAGTGAGGCCATCGACGATGACTACGGGAGCCGGCGTGGAAGGTTGGCTACGCAGGACCTTCTCGACGAAGAAGCGGGGACGGGCGCGGACGTCGCTGTACATGCGGCCCAGGTATTCGCCCAGCAGGCCCATGCCGATGAATTGCCCGCCGGTGAACACGAACAGCACTGCGAACAACACGAATGTGCCGTCGCCGGCCCAACTGGCGCCGAAGACCAGCCGCAGGACGATCAGCGCGGTGGCGAACGCCACACCGAGTCCGGCCATCGCAAAACCGACGATGCTCAGCAGGCGCAGCGGCGTGGTGGTCATGCAGGTGATCAGGTCGAACATCAGGTTGACCAGGCGCATGGGGCTGTACTTGGATTCGCCGTGTTCACGCTCGGCGTGCATCACCAGGATTTCCGTGGTGTGCCGGGCAAAGCTGTTGGCCAGGATCGGGATGAACGTGCTGCGTTCGCGGCAGGCGAGCATCGCGTCGACGATGCTGCGGCGGTAGGCGCGGAGCATGCAGCCGTAATCGCTCATGGCCACGCCGGTGGAGCGCTGTACGGCGAGGTTGATCAGCTTCGACGGCCAGCGGCGCAGCGCGGAGTCCTGGCGGTTGTTGCGCACCGTGGCGACCACGTCATAGCCAAGCTCGGCCTGCGCCACCAACCGAGGGATTTCTTCCGGCGGGTTTTGCAGATCGGCGTCGAGGGTGATCACCACGTCGCCTTTGCAGTGCTCGAAACCGGCCATGATTGCCGCGTGCTGGCCGTAGTTGCGGTTGAGAATGACCGCCACCACCGGACTGCACTCGCGATTGGCGGCGTCCTCGAGGATTTGCGCCGAGTTGTCACGGCTGCCGTCATCCACCAACACGATTTCGTAGTCATGGTGCAGCTGCCGGCACGCCGCTTCGGTGCGCCGCAGTAATTCGGGAAGGCTGTCTTGCTCGTTATAGACCGGGATAACGATCGATACGCAACGGATCGGATAGGGTTTCACAGGCTTCTGTCCAGGGTGTGTTCAATGGCATCGACAACGCGATTGACGTCATCGGTGGTCATGTCGGGGAACAACGGAATCGAGCACAGGCGCGCCGAGTTCCATTCGGTGTTGGGCAGGTAAAGGTTGGGAAAACGCTGGCGGTAGTACGTGTGCAGGTGCGTAGCGATGAAGTGAATGCCGGTGCCGATGTTCTGTTGCTGCAAGGCTTTCATGAACGCGTCACGGTCCAGCCCGCAGCGCTCGGCGTCGATGCGCAGGATGAACAGGTGCCAGGCGTGCCGCTGCGGGTAAACCGGAATGGCCAGCGGTTGCACCGTTGAACCTTCGAGCCGTTGCAGATAGGTACGCGCCAGCTCGGAGCGCTTGGCATTGATTGCATCCAGGCGCTCCAGCTGCACCAGGGCGATGGCGGCATTGATGTCGGCCAGGTTGTATTTGAAACCCGGCTCCATCACTTGCGCCTGAGGTCTACGGCCGTGGGTCATGCGGTCGTAGGCATCCACGCCCAGGCCGTGAAACTTGAGCATGCGCACCCGGTTGGCCAGCGCTTCGTCATCGCTGACGAACATCGCGCCTTCGGCGCAGGTCATGTTCTTGATCGCATGGAACGAGAAGATCGCCGTGCCTTTCGCCCCGACAGGCCGACCTTTGTAAAAGGTGCCTGCCGCATGGGCGGCGTCTTCGATAACGGGGATGCCGTGTTTGTCGGCCAAGGCGTAGAGCGGATCGAGGTCGAAGGCGGCACCGGCGTAATGCACTGGAATGATTGCCCGGGTGCGCGGCGTGATCGCCGCTTCAATGCTTGCCAGGTCGCTCATCAGCGTGTCGCGGTCTACGTCGACGAAGACCGGTCTGGCACCCAGCAGGCAAATCATGTTGACGGTGGACACCCACGTCTGGGACGGTGTAATGACTTCGTCGCCCGGACCGATTCCCAATGCCAGTAATGTGATGTGCATACCGCCGGTGGCCGAAGAAAGTGCAACCGCATGACGGCAGCCGACATAGTTGGCGAATTGTTCTTCGAGTTGCTGGTTTTTCGGCCCGGTAGTGATCCAGCCGGAGCGCAATACTTGCTCTACGGCAGCGATTTCTTCATCACCGATAGTGGGGCGGGAGAAGGGGAGAAAAGCCTCACTCATAAGAATCACCGGGCGAACGGCGTCCTTCAGCGAAATAGCCGAAAGAAGCGTGTTTTCAAGGGTTTAACCGCCGGAGCAGGAAGCCATCAATTGACTTTCCGGGCCATGACCGGCAGCGTAACGGCCCACAAGGGCTCGTCGGGTTGATTGAAGGTTATGCCCGATTTTGTGAAAGGAACATGAAAAACCGGTCGTTGAATCGTTTATCTGAAAGTCATACAGCCACTGTTCAGACTTCTGCCGTTTATCGCGATTTTCAGAAGAAACGTCCTACAGAAGTGTTCGCTTTATATGAAGAATGTTTCAATCCTTAGTTGTTTTTACTGAATTGTTTCCACTCAAGGCCGTTCGTTTGATTGACTTACCTGATACCGATCCTGTTGTTTCGAAAACCAACCCGATGACCGTTTACCTGGCCCGACTGGCGCCCTCCAGTCAGCTGACCATGCGTTACGTTTTGCAGGATGCGGCCGACCGTCTGGGTTTCGAAGACATGAACGTCGAGGAGATTCCCTGGCATCAACTCCAGCCCGACAATGTCATTGCGCTGGTCGCGGCCCTGCGTGAAGACGGATACGCACCGAATACCTCTTCGCTGTATGTCAACGCGGTGCGCGGGGTGATGAACGAGGCCTGGCGCATGAGCCTGATCAGTCAGGAACACTTGCTGAAAATGCGTTCGGTGAAGGGAATTGCCGGCACGCGGTTGTCTCAGGGCCGCAACCTCAGGCGCTCGCTGATTCAGGAAATGATGGCGGTGTGCGCCGCTGATCCGCGCCCCCAAGGGTTGAGAGATGCGGCGATCATCGGGATTTTGTACGGCTCGGGGATGCGCAAATCCGAGTCGGTAAACCTCGACCTGTCACAGGTGGATTTCAGCGAGCGCAGCTTGCGGGTCACCGCCAAGGGCAACAAGCAGTTGATCAAGTACGCGCCGGCCTGGGCCTTTGAAAAACTGCAGGCCTGGCTGGAACTGCGCCGTTCGCACCTGAAGGAAGGTGAAGTGGACGACCCGTTCCTGTTCAACCGTATCCGTCGTGGCAGCCACATCACCCGCGAGCGCATCACCAAACATGCGATCTATTACATCGCCCGGCAGCGCGGTGCGCAGGTCGGGGTGAAAATCATGCCGCATGATTTTCGGCGCTCGTTCATTACCCGGGTAATCGAAGAGCACGACCTGTCGATCGCGCAGAAGCTCGCCCATCACAGCAACATCCAGACCACGGCGAACTACGATGTGCGCGACGACAACGAGCGGCGTCGGGCGGTGGATCGCTTCGATCTTTGATGTTCACGGTTCGCTCAGCACATGAGCATGGCCAATGGTCGAGACATGAACCGCGCTACCGGCGGGGGGCGCGTACATGCCCGAACTGCGCACCATCAATGATCGGCCGTGCGGGTCGCCGGCGACGGTAGGCTGCAACTCCACGGTCAAGGTGCAGGTGTTGCCGCTGAAATCCCGTTCGGTCACCACGGCTCGGCACCCGGCGACTTCGGTCGGACTGGGCTGGATGCTGACCAATTGCAGTTGCTCGGGACGTAGCATGATCTGCGCCGATTTGTTGTTGCGGTGGTTGTTGACCGGTATCCGGCCCAAGTCGCAATGGGCCCAGCCGGCTTCGATCCGGGCGGGCATGACCACGGCGTCGCCGAGGAACAGCGCGGTTTGTTCGTCGTCGGGATAGCGGTATAGATCCAGCGGATGGCCCGACTGCACCAGCCGACCGTCGCGCATCACCGCCAGTTGATCGGCGAACGACAACGCTTCACTCTGGTCATGTGTGACCAGAATGGTGGTGACACCGGCGTCGCTCAGCAGGCGCGCGACCATTTTGCGCATGTCGCTGCGAAGGCCGGTATCGAGTGCCGAAAACGGTTCGTCGAGCAACATCAAGCGCGGCTGCTGCGCCAGGGCCCGGGCCAATGCCACACGCTGTTGCTGGCCGCCGGACAGCTCATGGGGCCAACGTTTGGCCATGCTTGAATCGAGGGCGACGCTGTCCATCAACTCGGCGACTCGCTGGTGTTTGGCCTCGCCCTTGGTCGAAAGCCCGAAACCGATATTGGCGGCCACGGTCATGTGCGGGAACAGAGCACCGTCCTGGGGGACATAGCCAATCAAACGCTGATGCGCCGGCACTTCATGGGTGTCGTCGACCAGCGTCTGGCCATTGAGCGACAGCTTGCCGGTGTCCGGGAATTCGAAGCCGGCGATCATCCGCAGCAACGTGGTTTTGCCGGACCCTGAAGGGCCGACGATCACCGTCCGGCTGCCGGTGGGCACCGACAGGCTGATGTTCTCCAGCGCTTGATGGGCGCCGTAGGATTTGTAGATTGCATCGAGTTCAAGAGCGTTCATCGGCCAGCCGTTCGTTTGGATTGGTGATAAAGAAGTCCGGTCAACGGAAGCGACAGCAAAATCATCAGCAAGGCATAGGGCGCCGCAGCGGCGTAGTCGATTTCGCTGGTCAGCGCCCAGAAACCGGTGGCCAGGGTGCGCGTGCCGTTGGGGGCGAGCAACAGCGTCGCGGTCAGCTCATTGGTGATCGCCAGAAACACCAGCGCAGCGCCGGCAGCAGCACCGGGCGCTGCGAGGCGCAGGGTGATCAGCCACAACGCCCGCGCAGGCGAGCGCCCGAGACTGCGCGCCATGTTCTCCAGTTCGATCGGTGCCTGCGCAATACCTGCACGCAAACTCACCAACGCACGGGGTAAAAACATCAGCAGGTACGCCAGCAACACCGTGACAGTGGTCTGGTAAATCGGCCGGGCGAAATGGATGGTGACGGTCACCAGGGCCAGGGCCACGACGATCCCGGGTAACGAACTGGTGATGTAGTTGCAGCTTTCCAGCAATCGTTGCAGCGGTCCTGGTGAGCGGATCGACAGCCAGGCAATCGGTATGGCGGCGCAGGTAGTGAGTACTGCGCCTGTAACCCCTAACAGCAGGGTTTGTTCCAATGCCGGCATCAGCTCGGCCAGGTCCCAGACTTGCGTGCCCCCCGCGATCAGCCATTTGCCCAAGGTGATCAGCGGCACACCCAGTGCCAGGGCGCAGGTGGTGATTTGCAGCATCAGTCCAAGCATGGTGGCTTGAGCGCCCAAGCGCACCAACCGTTGCTCACGGGCGCTGCCGGAGCCGACCCGGGCGTACCGTGCCGTACCTCGAGCGGCGGATTCGGCGGTCAGCATCACCAGGCAACACAGGGCAAGCACACTGGCCAGCATGTGGGCGGCGGGGCCGTTGAAGGTGGATTTGAACTGATCAAAGATCGCCGTGGTGAACGTGTCGAAGCGGATCATCGCGTACAGGCCATATTCGGCCAGCAGGTGCAGGCCCACCAGCAAGGCACCGCCACAAATGGCAAGGCGCAGCTGCGGCAACACCACGCGGAAAAAAATCGCCCTGGGTTTGAGCCCCAGGGATTCGGCCACATCTTCGATGGCCGGATCGAGCCGGCGCAGGGTGGCGGCAATGGGCAGGTACAGAAACGGAAAATAGGCGATCACCGAAACCAGCACTCCGGCAAACAGCCCGTGAATCGGTGGAACCAGGCTGACCCACGCGTAGCTGTGAACAAACGCCGGTACCGCCAGCGGCGCGGTGGCCAACAACGACCAGCCTCGTCGCCCCGGCAGGTTGGTGCGTTCTGTCAGCCAGGCCAGGGCCAGGCCAAGGGCAACGCACAGGGGAATCGTGATTACCACCAGCAACACGGTGTTGATCAGCAACTCACCGACCCGTGGGCGGAATACCAGTGGCACCAGCGTTGCCCAGCCGGTTTGTATCGACACGCCGATGACGAAGGCAATCGGCATCAGCGCCAGCAACGAAACCAGCACCGACAAACCGAGCACCCACGCGCCACCGCGACCGGCAAAGACGCCACGGGCGCGGCGTCGCAGGTTGTCGGGTATCGCCTCGGGGATACCCGTTGGCAGGGTTTCAGGCATCACTTAAAGCAGTCCCGCCTGAGTCATCAGCTCCACGGCTTTTTTGCTGTCGAGTTTTGAGGCATCGACCGCAGGGGCGTCGAGCTGCTGCAAAGGCACCAGTTTTGGATTGGATTGGGCGTTTTTGCCCACGGCGTATTCGAACGATTTGCCGGTCTTGAGAATGTCCTGGCCGTCCTTGCCAGTGATCCATTTCAGCAACGCCTGAGCCTGTTCCTTGTGTTGGCTGGACGCCAGAACGCCGCCTCCCGAGACGCTGACAAACGCACCGGGATCCTTGTGCTTGAAGTAGTGCAGGGCGGTGTTCTTGCTGTTTTCGCCAGTCTTGGCCTGATCGCCGAAGCTGTAATAGTGATAGATCACGCCGCTGTCGACCTGCCCGGCATTCACCGCTTTGAGCACCGAGCTGTTGCCGCGATAGGCGGTGAAGTTGGTTTTCATCCCCTTGAGCCACTCGAGCGTTGCCGTTTCACCCTTGAGTTCCAGCACGGCAGCGACGATCGCCTGGAAATCGGCACCGGCCGGCGAAGCGCCCCAGCGACCTTTCCAGTCTGGACCGGCGAGGTCCATCAGGGATTTTGGCAAGTCGGCTTCCGGCAGTTTGCTCGGGTTATAGACAAACACCGTGGAGCGCGCGGCGATCCCGACCCATTTGCCGTGGGCCGGACGATAAGCAGCATCGACTTGCTCCAGTGTGGCCGGCGCAACGGGTGCAAACAGCCCTGCGTTGTCCACCAGCACCATGGCCGGAGAGTTCTCGGTCAGGAACACATCGGCCGGTGAGGCGGCGCCTTCCTGCACGATCTGGTTCCCCATCTCGGTATCGTCGCCATTGCGCACGGTGACCTTGATCCCGGTTTCCTTGGTGAAACCCTCGACCCAGGCTTTAGTCAGGCTTTCGTGTTGAGCGTTGTAGACCACGATGCCGTCGGTGTCCGCTGCAAACACTTGTCCGGCGCTGAGCAGTGCGGTGACCAGCAAGGCCGTTTTGAGGAATGAAGGGGTAGGGGTGATCATTCTGTCGGCAGCTCCAGTTCTTTTTAGAAGGCATGCACGTCAATTCGCTGGCAAATCGATGCGAACCGTTTGCATGGTGCAAGTCGCAGGGAATGTAGAGCGCAAAATGAGAAAAAAACGTCAAAGAGACCGTTAATACATGTCATTTTCATTCAGATTAGCAGCACCTCGGCCCCCTGCCCGATGGATCTGAATCAAACGATGTCGTCATTGGCTGGATGGGCAGCCTTTCGATGTTCCACCGGCAGCCTGACTGATCGCAGCGGCCAGACGCTTCACGTTGTTCTGATGAGCTGCCACCAATTCATCAACGCTGGGCCCTGAAGGTGTCTGCAGCGTGCTGCGGCAGGTCACCAGCGTGGTATCGCTCTCGCCGAGGTTGCGCAGGCGCCATTTGACGTCGATCAATGCATATTGCCCTGGAATCGAGTCGAAGCGCTGCACATCCAGGCGCACCGACAGTTTGCGCGCAGGATTGCTGTTGACCAGTTGATCGACCATAGCGCTGCGCAATTCATCCACCAGACTGGCGGCCCACCATTCGGTTTCCAGAATCGCCAGGCCACTGTTGCCCTGGCGAATGACGATCTGTGGCCGATCAACCTGGGGCGGAACGCTGATGCCTTCAATCTGAATCTCCGCGGCACCGCTCCTGGAATTGGCGCTCACTTGCGCCGGAATCAGGGTGTGAAACTGGATCGGATCACTGCGGCAAGCGGTGAGCAGCAACAGCACGGTGACCAAGGTGATCTTCAGCGAAAAAGCCATGGGTGTTGCTCCTGTGGTCAGTTGCGCGGTGGCGCCTGCAGATCCATCGGTGCGGCATTGTTCGGGCGGCCGCGAATCAGCGATTCCGGATGCCGGCCCAGATAATCCGAGAGTTCACGCAAGGAGCGCGACATGCGGCCGAGTTCGTCCAGGGTCTGGGTCAACTGTTCACGTTGCGGTGAGTCTTCGGCGAGGGTCGAACTGGCTGATTGCAGCGTCTTGCTGACGTCGGCCAGGGTGGTTTGCACGCCGGGCAGGGTCTTGGCGTTGAACTGGGCGAGGCCTTTGCGCAGTTCGACGAGGTTGCTGTCCAGATTGCCGGCAATCCGCTCGATCGGCAGTTGGTTGATCTTGTCGACCATGCCTTCGAGTTTTTCCTGCAACTGTTCGAGGCTGCCGGGAATAGTCGGAATACTGACCGGACGGGCGCTGGCATCGAACGCAACTTTCTCGGCCTTGGGGTAGAAGTCCAGCGCGATGTACAACTGGCCGGTCAACAGATTGCCGCTGCGGGCCTGGGCGCGCAGGCCGTTTTCGATGAAGGAGCCCATCAACCGCACACCCGCGGCTTCATCATTGGGATCATGATTCAGCGCCTTGAGCATTTTGGTGTGAGCCTGACCCAATTTTTGCGGGTAGATCATAATGCCGACGTTAACCGGAAAGCTGCGTTTTTTCGCGTCGAAATCCAGATTGATCGCCACCACTTTGCCGATTTCCATGCCGAGGAATTCCACCGGCGCATCAACCCTGAGCCCGCGCAAGGCCTGGTCAAAACGCAAGCTCAGGTATTGCCCCTTGCCACTGGGCGGGGCGAGGGCGGTTTGCTGGTCGTCGAACAGTTCGTAGGCATATTCCTCAGGCGCCGGTTTATCGTCCGGGCTGTATTCCGGCGCGCGAAAGGCGATGCCGCCCACCAGAAGCGAGGACAACGACTCGGTCTTCACCGCAAAACCATTGGCGCCGACGCTGACATCGATGCCGCTGGCGTTCCAGAACCGGGTGTTTTCGGTGACGTAGGCGTCATTGGGGGAGTGAATGAACAGGTCGATGTTCACGCCTTTTCCGTCCGGGTCGAGGGCGTAGGCCACCACCTGGCCGACCGGGATTTTTCGGTAATAGACGGGTGAACCGATGTCCAGCGACCCAAGGTCCTGGGTGTGCAGGGTGAAGCGCTTGCCCGGCTCGCCATAGGTGATAGGTGGCGGGTTCTCCAGCCCTTTGAAGTTCTTCGCGCGGTTGTTGGCCTGGCCGATATCGGCGCCGATGTAGTCGCCGGAAAGCAGGGTATCGATGCCCGACACACCGCCGGCACCGATTCGCGGACGCACCACCCAGAATTGCGAGTCTTCGCGGGTGAAGCTTTCAGCCTGTTTGGCCAGTTTGATCGTGGCGTTGACACTCTTCTGGTCGTTGCTCAGCTCCACGTCCGACACGTGTCCGATCACCACATTGCGGTATTTGACCTCGGTCTTGTTGGCGGTGAGGCCGTCACCGGTCTTGAACGTGACGGTGATGGTCGGGCCTTCCTGCATCATGCTGTGGACCACCAGGGAAATGCCCACCAGCACGGCAATGATCGGCACGATCCAGACCAGCGAAACGCTGAAACGACGAGTCTTGATTGGTGCCTGTCCGGGGGCTTGCGCCCCTTCAGTGGCTTGCGACTTCATCCATGGCCTCCTCGTTGTGTGGTTTATCCGACGGCTCGTTATCCCAGATCATTCGCGGGTCGAAACTCATCGCCGACAGCATGGTGAACACCACCACCAGACCAAAAAACAGAATGCCCAGGCGAGGTTCGATATCCGCCAGGGCTTGAAACTTCACCAGTGAAGCCACCAGGGCCACCACGATCACGTCGAGCATGGACCAGTAGCCGATGACCTCGACAAAACGGTAAAGCTTCGACCGTTCCTTGCGCGCCCACAGGCTGTCGCGGTGCACCGTGACCAGCAGCAGTATCAGGGCGACGAACTTGACGCCCGGCACCGCGATGCTGGCGATAAAAATGATCAGGGCAATGTCCCAGGCGCCGTGCTGCCAGAACTCCAGCACACCACTCATGATCGTGCTGTCGGCGCCGTCGCCGACCATTTTGGTGTTCATCACCGGCAACAGATTGGCCGGAATGTAAAACACCAACGAGGCCAGCAGGTAGGCCCAGGTGCGGGCCAGTGAGTTGGTTTTGCGTCGATGCAACGGTGCGCCGCAGCGCTCGCATTCGTGGGGCTCAAGCGTCATGTCACAGGCCATCCCGCAGCTGTGGCACAGACACAGGTTGAGTTCGCTGGCGACCGGTGGCGTTGTCATAAGGTGTCCCACAGGTCACGGACGTCGCGCCCGGCGATGCGGATCATCATCAGGCTGAGCACGGCCAAGGCGAACAGGCCGATGCCGGGCAGCACGTCCAGTAATCCGGCGAGTTTGATCACCGCGACCATCGCCCCCAACAGGCACACTTCCAGCATGCTCCAGGGCCTGAGGGTTTCCAGCCAGCGCATGCAGAATTTGAAACCGGGTGAACGCCGGGAGGCGAGGGCATAGCTCAGCACCCATATCAGCAGCAATAGCTGGAAGATCGGTGCAATGATCATCGCGATTGCCGCCACCATGGCGATGAAGGTGATCGGTCCAAGACTCAGGGCCAATACCGAATCCCAGAGTGTTGCGCTGTTTTTCAGGCCTTTGAGGCTGATGCTCATGACCGGGTAGAAATTGGCGAAGATCCACAGCATCAGCGCGGTGAAGGTCAACGCCAGGCGTTGCTCCACCGTCAGGCCGTTATAGCGCTGAAGCACGCCGCCGCAGCGTGTGCACAGGGTTTTTTGATGTTTGGCGAGCGTGACTTTTTCATACACGCAGTCGCAGTGCTCGCAGATGATCAGTTGGTCAGTCGTAGCCATAGGCCGCACTCGCCAGGACGCAGGAAAGTCAGAGCACCTCCTCAATATAGAAGTGCCTCGCGATTGAGCAAATCGAAAGGCCTAAACAACTGATGGACCGCGTCTGATCGTTCCCACGCAGAGCGTGGGAACGATCAACTCAGCCAAGCATTTCACGCAGGCGATACCACAACATCCCCAGCGCCAGCAGTGGCGAGCGCAGCATCGGCCCACCGGGAAAGGCCATGTGCGGCACGGCGCTGAACACATCGAACCCTTGACTGTGCCCGGCGTGGATCGCTTCGCCCAACAGCTTCGCGCACCAATGCGTCACGTTCAGTCCATGCCCCGAATAACCCTGCGCATAAAACACGTTCGGGTGCTGACTCAAGCGCCCGACTTGCGGGAAGCGGTTGGCGGAGATGCCAATCCTGCCGCCCCATTGATAGTCGATGCGCACGTCACGCAGTTGCGGGAAAACCTTGAGCATCTGCGGGCGCATGTAAGCGGTGATGTCGGCCGGATCGCGCCCGGAATAGTGGCAGGCCCCCCCGAACAGCAAACGCCGGTCCGCCGAGAGACGGTAGTAATCGAGGCCGACTTTCTGGTCGCACAACGCCAGGTTCTGCGGGATCAACTGCGCTGCGACCTCAGGCGCCAAAGGCTCGGTGGCGATGATGTAGCTGCCGGCCGGGAGCACCTTGCCGCTGAGTTTCGGTTCGAGTTCTTCCAGATGTGCGTTGCAGGCCAGCACCAGACTTCCGGCACGCACCGTGCCGCCCGCACAACGAACCTGCACCGTGCTGCCATGGATCAACTCCAGTACCGGGCTCTGCTCGAAGATCTGCACGCCAAGGGATTGCGCCAGTTTTGCTTCGCCCAGCACCAGATTGAGCGGATGCAAATGGCCCGAGCCCATGTCGATCAGACCACCGGCATAGACGCCTGAATCCACCACTTGCTGACGGATCTGCTCGGGCCCGACCAGGCGCGTTTCATGGCCGTAACCCGATTCGGTCAGACCTTCCTGCTCTGCCTTGAACGCCGCGAACTGCGCCTTGGTGTTGGCGAGCTCGCAGAATCCCCAGCGCAGGTCGCAGTCAATCCCGTGTTCACGGATGCGATTGCCCACCAGCTCAACCGATTCGATACCCGCACGCTCCAGATAGCGCACGCCGTCCTCACCGATGTAACGGGTGAAACCGCTGACGTCATGCCCGATGCCCCGGATCAGCTGCCCGCCATTGCGCCCGCTGGCGCCCCAGCCGATTCGCCGGGCCTCCAGGAGAATTACCGAAAGTCCGCGTTGAGCCAGTTCGATCGCCGTGTTGACACCGGTGAACCCGCCGCCGATCACGCAGACATCGGCCACAAGCTCCGAGGCCAGCGTGGGGTAGGGCGTCAGGCTAATGGCTGTCGCGGCGTAGTAGGAGTGTGCGTGTTCGTTATTCATTTGTTGGACTTCACTTTGCTCCAGGAACGGGTCATCAGTCGCATGATCGCCTGGGGCGGGGTGGTGGAAATGTAGAGTTTGTCGAGGACTTCCTGAGGTGGATAAACCTCAGGGTTGTTCACCAGTTCCGCGTCCATGTATTCCTTGGCGGCCGGGTTCGGGTTGGCGTAACCGACCGACGCGCTGACCTTGGCAATCACTTGCGGGTCCAGCAGGTAGTTGATGAAGGCGTGGGCTTCTTTAGGGTTGCCGGCATCGGCGGGAATCGCCAGCAGGTCGAACCACAAGTTACTGCCTTCCTTTGGGATGGCGTAGGCGATGTTCACGCCGTTCTTGGCTTCCTTGGCCCGGTTTGCGGCCTGGAACACGTCACCCGAATAACCGAAGGCCACGCAGATGTCGCCGTTGGCCAGGTCCGACACGTACTTGGACGAGTGAAAATAGGTGATGTACGGGCGGATGCTCAACAGCTTGGCTTCGGCTTTTTTGTAGTCATCGGGGTTCTCGCTGCGCGGGTCCATGCCCATGTAATTGAGAATCGCCGGGAACACTTCATCGGCCGAGTCCATCATCGACACGCCGCACTGGCTGAGTTTCTTGATGTTTTCCGGTTCGAACAGCACGGCCCAGGAATCGATGCGGTCGATGCCGAGCACTTGCTTGACCTTGTCGACGTTGTAGCCAATGCCGTTGGTGCCCCACAGGTACGGCACGGAATGCTCGTTACCCGGATCGTTTTTCTCCAGCAGCGCCAACAGCTTCGGGTCGAGGTTCTTGAAGTTGGGCAACTGCGCGCGGTCCAGCTTGAGGAACGCGCCGGCCTTCACCTGACGGGCGAGGAAGTGGTTGGACGGCACGACCACGTCATACCCGGTGCGGCCGGCGAGCAATTTGCCCTCCAGGGTTTCGTTGGAATCGAAGACGTCGTAGATCACCTTGATCCCGGTCTTGGCCTGGAAATCGACGAGGGTGGTTTCGCCGATGTAATCAGTCCAGTTGTAGACGCTGACCGTTGGCTGAGCTTGTGCAACAGCGCTGAACAACAACGTCAACGCGAGCGGAGCCACGGATTTCAATAGACGCATATCGACACCTCTTATTGTTTTGTTTGTGATCGTTCCCACGCTCTGCGTGGGAATGCCTCAATGGACGCTCTGCGTCCGCTTTGGGACGCGGAGCGTCCCGGGCTGCATTCCCACGCAGAGCGTGGGAACGATCATGAATCTCGCGTGGTTTTCAGACACTAAGCATCAAGAACTCACGCTCCCAGGAGCTGATCACCCGTTTGAAGTTCTCATGTTCGGCGCGCTTGACCGCCACATAACCGCGCACGAATTTGTCGCCCAGATACCGCCCGATGGTTTCGCACTCTTCCATCTGCGTCAGGGCGTCCTCGATGGTGATCGGCAGGCGCAGGTTGCGGCGCTCGTAGGCTCGACCTTGCACCGCCGCACTCGGTTCGATGCGTTCGACCATACCCAGATAACCGCACAACAGACTGGCCGCAATCGCCAGGTACGGGTTGGCGTCAGCCCCCGGCAAGCGGTTTTCCACGCGCATCGAATCCGGCGTGGAGGTCGGCACACGCAGGCCGACGGTGCGGTTTTCTTCGCCCCATTCGACGTTGACCGGTGCCGAGGTGTCTGGCAGGAAGCGACGGAACGAGTTGACGTTGGGTGCGAACATCGGCAGCACTTTGGGGATGTACTTTTGCAAGCCGCCGATGTGGTGCAGGAACAGCTCACTCATCGTGCCGTCGGCATTGGCGAAGATCGGCTGCCCGGTGGCGATGTCGACCACGCTTTGGTGGATGTGCATGGCGCTGCCGGGCTCGTCGCCAATCGGCTTGGCCATGAAGGTCGCCGCGACGTTGTGCTTGAGCGCCGCCTCACGCATGGTGCGTTTGAACACGGTGATCTGGTCGGCCAAGTCCAGCGCATCGCCATGACGGAAGTTGATTTCCATCTGCGCCGGGCCGTCTTCGTGGATCAGCGTATCGAGGTCCAGGCCTTGCAGCTCGCACCAGTCGTAGACGTCTTCGAACAGCGGATCGAATTCGTTGGCGGCGTCGATGGAAAACGATTGGCGACCACTTTCCGCACGGCCCGAACGACCCAGCGGCGCCTTCAGCGGCAAGTCCGGGTCTTCGCAGCGCTGGGTCAGGTAGAACTCCATTTCCGGCGCGACAATCGGCCGCCAGCCTTTGTCGGTGTACAGCTGCAGCACTTTCTTCAGCACGTTGCGCGGCGACAGTTCGATCGGGTTGCCGAACTTGTCGAAGGTGTCGTGGATCACGATGGCGGTCGGTTCAATGGCCCATGGAATCACGTACACCGCGTCGGCGACGGGCTTGCAGACCATGTCGATGTCGGCCGGGTCGAGCAGGTCGTAGTAGATGTCGTCGTCGACAAAGTCCCCGGTTACCGTTTGCAAAAGCACACTTTCCGGCAGGCGCATGCCTCGCTCATGCAGGAACTTGTTGGTGGGTGCAATTTTGCCGCGTGCAATGCCGGTCAAGTCACTGACCACACACTCGACTTCGGTAATCTTGTGATCTTTCAGCCACGTGAGCAACTGATCGAAAGGGACATTCATAAAGACCTCGTTATTGGTTTTATTAACGCCGGGGAGGGTGGTTTCATCCGCCACACACTTCCCCTGGGACGCGTTGACGACTATCTTGGGCGAGCCTTGCGGTTCCATCTATCCACTTTAAGCAGCACCAAAACGCACCAAACGAGTGCGTAAGGTCTTTCATGTCAGCGTCCAGTCCGATCCAGGTTCAAGCGTTCAACACCGACGATGTCGCCGCGCAAATCCGCGCCACGCCGGGTTGGGTCCAGCATTATCAGCAGATGTCGCCGGGGCATTTCGCCGGGCGCGTGCGCTACCTGGACCTGCAAGGCGTGGAGATTTACGAAGAACAGATGAACACCCGGGTCGAACAGAATTTCAGCGCGCCCCAGGGTTCGCTGGCGTTCTGCTTCGATCGCAGCGACAACGCGCTGTACGTGTTGAATGGCGAAAGCCGCAACATCTGGATCACCCCGGAGAACTACCAGGAAATTGCCGTGGTGTTCGGTCCGGCGTTCGTACAGCGTCACGGTCTGAATGTCGCGCGGCTCGAAGGCTTGTTCATGTCGCCGCTGAACTCGGGGCAGAACGCATTGTTCAGTCGCTGGTTGAGCGGCACCTTGACCCGGCTCGGCGAAACCCTCGACCCACCGAGCAAAGAAGCGCTGACCCAGCAATTGCTCGAGGATTGCCTGTACATCCTCGACAACGCCTGCGTGTGCCTTGATCGGGGCGGCCTGCAGCGCCGCACCGAAGAACGCTCGGTGATGAAACGCATCGGTGAATGGGCCGCCGACTCACCGGAAGAAACCCTCAACCTGCTGGAGCTTTCCCAGGTGGCCGGGGTTTCACTGCGACAGTTGCAGCACGCGTTCAAGGCCTTCACCGGGATGACGCCGACCCATTGGCTGCGCCTGCGCCGACTCAACAGCGCCCACCGCGAATTGCTCGCTCGAACACCGAATGACACCACCGTTGCCGAAGTGGCAATGAATTGGTCGTTCTGGCATTTGGGGCGGTTTTCCAGCCGTTATCGGGCGTTGTTCAAAGAGTTGCCGAGCGAAACGCTCAAACGCACTAGCCAGTGCTGATCGCACTATTAAAAGAGGCGGTTATTGCGAACTTGAAATTCTTGTACATGTTCAGGTGTTTTCTATAATCCTCGTCTGTAGGCCAATTCCTGCAAGTGTCGCTCGATGTTTCAGGATTTTTCAAATCTGATATTTATTCGTTAAATATCATCTGGTTACGCTATCTGTATTGTATTTAAGCTGATTTGAGTCAGGCGCAAAGGTCATCTAGGTTTCTGCTCGTCGATACAAGTCGTGTATCGATTTGAACGAACCGAGGCAAACACAATGACTGTGCTGTTGAATGAATCAGAAAGTAGCCATGACCTTCCAAAAGCGGTACTGCAACTTATCTCGGGTGAGTTTCCCGGTGTGGCCCGTAGTGCCGGGATCTTTACCAAAGAAGATGTCATCGCAATCAAACAGTATGTAAAGAAAGGCCTCGCGCTGCCCAGCGAGCTGCCGGAGGTTGAGTCATACCTGAAGTACACCCATGTGGACATCGCGGGGTTGGAGCCCAGCGATATCCAGGTGTTGTTCAAGAAAATCAGAATTCATGCCGCCAGCTGGGATGCGGTGGAAAACAAGATCGTCCAGCAAAGTATTGACCTGAGTTCCGCGGCCAAAAACATCGTCAGCAGTGGCAGCGAAATCATCTCCGTGATCAAGGAAATGCCCATCATGGACCGCGTCAGAACGACGTTGGGTGAGATGAGCAGCAATGATCTCGAAGGCATTCGCTATACGTCTGACGACGGTGAAGTGGCTTCTGCCGTGACGGAAATCATCGAACTGATGAAGGTCGATATCAAACGCCAGCAAAGCGCGACCCTGGAACTGAAGGATCGCCTGTCCAATTTCAAGATCGAGTTGTCGGGCGGAGAGCTGTCCGGCGGTAAACGGGTCTTTGGCCTGCAGTCCGAAGTGAAGGGCAAGTACGACTTGATGGAGCGCAACAACTTGCTCGAATCCATCGCCAGTACCAAACAAACGATCAAGGAAAAGAAGGAGCGAATCACCCAGCTCGACAAGGATTACGACTATTACGTCGGTATGTCGTTCTCGGGAGGCCTGCCGATTTTCTGGCCGATTTCAGGTTCGATCTTCGGCCCGAAAGCAGAGACCGCCCGAAAAGAACGCAATGCCCTGAAAACCGAAATCGACGCGCTGGAGCTGGCCGTCAGTGGCAAGGAGAACTTGCAGAGCGCCATCGAAAGTTCCATGTCTAACTTTGGTGATATCGGCATCCGCATGGCCGGCGCTGAAGCAGCACTCAATATCTTGAACACAATGTGGCAAACCATTCTGAGCAAGGTTGATTCATCGGCCGAGCAGTTTGGCCGGATCAATAACGCCTTGCGCCTGACCTCATTTGTCGCCGAATTCGCGCAGGTGATCGATCCGTGGCGCGACGTGAAGAACACCGCAGGAGACTTGGTGGCGGTGTTTAACGAAGCCCTCGAAGAATACAAAAAACTTTCAACTGATTTGCCCAGCGGACAAAAGGATTATTGCCATGAGCAACGTGACGCTAATCGACACCCCGGTTTTTCAGGTCATTGACGTAAAAAACATCATTCAAACCATCCGTGATATCTCCAGGCTGGCGAACTTCAGAAATGAACGGCCAGACGTGCTGCAGGAGCGAGCCCACCGTGTGGTCGCGTATTTGAACAATATCGATACCGCCCTGCGTGAATCATTTCCGGTCTTGCTGACCGCACTGAACAGCGCCTCCGGGCAACAGTGGTTTGAAGTGCTTGATGAATTGAATGGCGCCTTGGCCAGGCACGACCTGACACAGGAAGATCGGGCGTTGGTGGCCGACGAACTGGCCAATGTCAAAGGCAACATCAATACGTTGCTGGAGGGCGTCGAGGCGAAATTTATCGCGCGCTCGCGGCTGCTTGAGAGTGAAGTTCAAAGCCTTTACAAAATCGAAATCGGTGAGCGCGCGGATGAACCGCTGAAGGTTGCGCGAGAACGCAAAGCCAGGATTCTGGCCCAGCTCAATGATCATCACCTCAATAAAGCGACGTGCGAGGAGCAGCGGGACACACTGATCAAGGCACAAGACGTGATTCGCGAATTCAACCTGGCTGACATGTACAAGAATTACATTCCTGACGCAAAGGCACTGGACGGTCTGGACATGGCCAATCCGAAAAAGGAAGCCGTCAAACAGGGCATTGAACTGGTCAGGAAGGTGTTGGGGGTGGTCTCGGACGGCATCAAATACAGTCAACTCGCCACGTCACGAAACAATCTGGACCTGGAGATCGAGTCGATTACCCGGTTGGTCGAAGGGCTCAACAACGAGCTTCAGACCGCCGAAGATCTCTTTTCCGACATCAGCGCCGTCGTAGAAATAAGCCGTCGCCGCAGGACCGCGGGTGAAGAGATCATCGTCGTGGCGGGTGTGTGGCGGGGGTTTTCAATGCACCTTGAGACACTGAAAAACCTGGAATACAACCAGGCCGGGCTGTCCAGATTGCTGATGCGATATAAAAGTCATCTGGAAGGGCTGGCGGGGGATTACAACAGCACGATGATTAACTAGGCCATTTAACGCAGCCTCGTTTCACTCGACAGCTGCTACAGGTGTGCGCGTTCTCCTGTAGGAGCTGTCGAGTGAAACGAGGCTGCGATCTTTTGATATCAGACCGTAGACGCCGGTTTCGCCAGTTCAATGCCAGCCGCCCCCAACCGTTTCAGGATTTCAAATAAGAGATCGCTTTTGGTGGTGCCGACGATTCTCGGGCTGCTGACGTAGCCGGTCACCGTCAAGGTGATTCCGTCGGGGGTGAGTTTGCTGAATCGAACAAACGGCGCGGGTTTATCGAGGATGGTTTCGTGCTCGGCGTAGGTGCTGTACAGCAGGTTTTGTACCTGTTCGGGATCGATGTCCAGCGGGAACACCAGTTCAAGTGTCGCCACCCCTTGTGCACTGCCGCCGAGGGTAACGTTGCGCAGGTTTTGCGAGATCAATTGGGAGTTGGGCACGATGACGATCGAGCGGTCACTGAGTTGTATTTCAGTGGCCCTGACGTTGATGCGGCGGATGTCACCTTCGACGCCGCTGATGCTGATCAAGTCGCCGACCTTGACCGGGCGTTCGGTCAGGAGAATCAGCCCGGAGACGAAATTCTTGACGATCTCCTGCAAGCCGAAACCGATCCCCACGGACAAGGCGCTGACGATCCACGCCAGGTTGGTCCACTTGATGCCCAGTGATGACAACGTCAGCAGAATCACCGAGGCGTAGCCGATGTTGGCGAACAGTGTACTGAGGGAGGCACACATGCCGGGGTCCATGTCGGTCTTGGGCAGGAACTCGTTATCCAGCCATCGGCGCAATGATCGGATCAGGTAGATGCCGATCAACAGGGCCAGTACCGCATTCAACAAGTGGCCCGGGATGATATTGAATTTGCGCAGGCCGTCGCCGCCGAGAATGGCGAACATCTGGGTGAACAGTTGCCCGAGCGTTGTGCCGACGCCACCCACAAACAGTGAAATGACGCCCAACAGCATTAAAGCGGCGCGACCGACTCCGGACAAAATGACCGACACCTGCTCAAGGCGCACATCGCCAATCCCGAGCAGTTGTTTGAACGCCTTGCCGCTGGCGCTCTTGGGTGAAAACAGATACTCACAGCTGTCTTTGAGCAGCTGAATCAGCAAGTAGAAGCCCGAGAGGATGATAAATCCCCAGACCAGTTGGTAAGTGATGAACCTTGCCAGGGAGATATAGCCGATCAGCAGCGCAAGCATCGCGACAAAAATGGCAATGCCGGCAAACGAATAGATCAGGCCGGCGATGGTGGTACTCGATTCGGGTGCTTCACCGGTGGCCACCACGGCTCTTCGGGCTTTGCTGGCACGCCGGAACAACGCACCGATAATCAGCGTGACCACGAACGCGATCACCCCTCGGCCAAAGAGTATGGCGGTGGGGCTCATGCCGGTGACGTTGGTGATTTGTGCCAGACCTACCAGGATCAGCAGCGTGACGGCCAATATTCTGGGGAAGGGCTCGATGGCCAGTGCCACGGGATCGGCGATTGCCGGCAACCGCCAGGACGGATGCTTGGTCGATAACAACGCCCGGCTCAAACCGGTAATCAGGATGCAGACATAGATGAGTTTTTCGAACTCATCGGCAAAGTTTTGAATCATCGGCGTCAACGGCAGTTGTCGAGTGAGCGCATAAAACAGCAGGTGCATCGCACACGCGGTGGTCAATAGCGTGGCCACGACAGAGGCCAGCGCAAGAGAACTTCTACGCAAACGGCCCTCAGGCATTCGATGAATGCAAAGCCAGGTCAGCCCACGCTCTGCGACTCTTCGACCCCAGGACCAAATGCCCACGGCCAGCACGATCAACAACACGGCAAACAGGCGCTCACCGGGTTGCCAGGCGGCCTTGATGGCGCTGGAGGCCTGCTGGATGAAATCGCCGAGCCGCTGGCGGTCCTCCGGCAGCGGATTGAACAACGGCGCCCAGAACGCCGGCCCCAGGATACTGCCGCTGCGCAGCGTGACTTCGGTTTCCAGGAGGCTGCGTCGAATACCGGCAATTTGAGTGATGAGTCCGGCAGCATTGGTTCTAAGCGCCGTCAGGGTTTTCAAATTGGCGTCGACTTTGGTCTTTTGCTCGGACAGATAGGCTCTTTGCGTCGCGATATCCGTCTTCTCTGATGCGACATCCTCCACTGATACCGGGCCCAGCACATCAAGTTGGGCTTGCAGCTGCTTCTGTTCGGGCAGCAGGGAGGACTGCAGGCTATCCACATCACTGATAAACAACTGCACGGAGTCTTGCAGGCCGACCATCTGGGTCAGGTTGTTGGCCAGCGAAATCTGTTGCTTGATTCGGTCAAGGCGGATTTGCAGGTCTTGCAGATCACTTGGGGAGATTGCAACAGGCGCAGTGCCTGATATAGGGGTTGGCATCGCCGGTATGTCGGCGGCCGACAGCGCTCCGCCGCTGGTTCCTAGCAGCGTGAGCACGACGAACATCATTAACTTCAATGCATTACGCATGGGAGTGCTCGACTCTGTTTTGGGGCGCTCAACCTATGAGGTTAGGCCATCACGCCAAAACGATCGAAAAGAATCCTGTTCACCGTCCGGATCAGGCAATACCGCGCTGAGAGTGGATGCCGCGTGATCTACACTTCTTGTTGCCAAATCAAGCCCGGAAGCAGTCATCAGCGGTCAACCACCCGGTTTTTTTGTCGAGTGACGGGCTGCGCAGGAGGTCATTATGAGCAAGGTATCGTCCATCAGCCTGAGCATCGCATTGGCGATTGCATGTACCCAGGGTTGGGCTGCGACGGTCGTTCCGATGAAAGGGCAGACTTCGCAACAGACCCAACTGGACATCAATGAATGCAATAGCATCGCGTCCAGTCAGGCCGCGTCGACCGCCCAGCCTGCTTCCGGAGGGCGAGTGCGCGGTGCTGCCGCGGGGGCCGCCGCCGGAGCGGCTGGGGCCCAAGTGCGCGGGCGTCAGCATGACGAGTTTTATGATCGCGTCGATGACGACACCAAGCAGGACTATCGGCAGAACCGCGCCAAAGAGACGGCGGTGGCCGGCGCGGTAGTCGGCGGCTCGCGTCAGCGTCAGGAGCGCCGGGCACAAGAGAAAACCAGTGCTGCGACCACCTCGACGGCGTACACCAGTTGCCTGCAAGGCAAGGGCTATCAGGTTAACCCCTGAGCTTTTTGCGGCCGCGGCTCAAGCAGATACACCATCAGGCAGGCATACAACGTAACGGCGAGGAACAACCCCATGCGCACGGCAAACGCCGTGTACACGTCCTTGCCGGCGATGCTGTCCTGAACCGACTGGCCCAACAGGATAATCAGCGTGATCAGGGTATTGAGCCAGAACCCCGGAGTGAACCGGGTCGGGCTCAGGGCATAGAGCTTGCGTGCCAGCACCAGGCCGAACAGCAGCATCCACAGAAAAAACATCCACAGATGCACAAACAGGCTGAGGGCGCTCCAGAACAGGATCGCCAACACGCCTGCGAGCAAGGTAGACCCGACGAGCTCACGACCGGCGTTGTTGGCGTTTGTCGTGGAGCTTTGCTGACCCAGGCTGACGGCTTTCAGGATGATCGGCAGATAACCGGCCGGATCGATTAGCGCCAGCAGAAACGCCGGCAACACGATCAGGGTTGCACGCAGCGCCACCCGACTGACTTCTTCGGCGGGCAGGGGTGGGGCGGGCGGCGGGGAAGGGGCATTGGGCGGATCGGGGAATAACCCGTGACTGAGCGCCATGACCGCAACGGCGAGCAGCAAGCCCTTGACCAGGGCTCCGATGACCATCGCCGCCAGATCGAATTCGGCGACGCCTGCCGAGGAGATCATGGTCAGGCCAATCACCAGGAAGGTCACGATCAAGGCATTGCCGCCGCGCAGGCCAAAACGGAACACCAGAAACAGACTCAGGCCGATCAGCAGTACGCCAGTGACGGGGTAATAACGCAGGATCGGGATCAACAACAGGCCGAGGCCCGTGGTCAACATCGCGGCGAGTGCGAGCACCACGGCAGCCTTGAACGGTAGCGGACGATTGATCGAGGCCAGCAGGATCAGGCACAGCACCGGCGCCAGAAAGGGGATCGGCAACCCTAGGCCGAAGCTGGCGGCAAGGCACAACGCCGTGCCAGTAGCGAGTCGCAATGCGCGCTGCTCCCGGGGCGTGTGCTTAGTAGGCATACGAAAGCCAGCTCATGAACCCCACAAACAAGCGGCCCAGCGGGTTCAGCGGATTGCCTTGGGTGGGAAAGGCCATGACTTCCGCCTGCCCGCCGGCCCGGATGGCGCGGCTGTCTCGCAGCGTTTTTCGCGCATCCTCGGAGAACTCGATAATCACCGGAAAACGCTGGGCTGGCCGCAGCCAGTCGCGGCTGTTTTGCACGCTGGGCAAGGTGCCCGGCGCGGGTGTCTGGCCGACACTGACCCCGTAACCGACACTGCGCACGCGCCCCTCAAACACTTCGCCCGGTATGGCATCCAGGACGATCGCCACCGGCGTATCGACTTTCACCAGACCGAGGTTGTTTTCGGTCATGTCCGCGCTGATCCACACGTCATGGATGGCAATCAGAGTCATGACCGCGCCACCGGCAGCGGCGAACTGCCCGGCATCGGTACGCAGATCGGTGATCAGCCCTGCCGAACGTGCGCGGATCTGCGTGTTGGACAAATCCAGTTCGGCTTTTGAAAGCGCCGTGGCAGCGCTACGCAGCAGGGCGTTGTCTTCCTCGCTGCCGCCCTCTTGCTCGCGAGCACGTTGCACTTCGGCGCGGGCGGCAGCGACCTGACTGACCGCCTGCTCACGGTTGGCGCGAGACACTTCGAGCAAGCGCACGGAAATGGTGCCAGGGTCTTCGCGGTACAAGCCTTCCAGACGCTGATTGTCCTGTCTCGCCTTGAGTTCGTTGGCCTGCGCGGCCCGCAAGTTGGCTTGCGCCGAGGCGATGCCGGCGGTGCTGGCGCCGATCTGTCGACGTGTCGATTCAAGGTCGGCGCGCGCCCGGTCCACGGCAATCTGGTACGGCTGCGGGTCCACCTCGAACAGCACGTCGCCGGCCTGGACGTCCTGATTGTTGCGCACGTTGACGCGGATCACCCGGCCGGCAACTTCCGAGGCGACCGGAATAACAAAGGCGCCCACCCGCGCTTGTTGCGTATAAGGCGTGAACCGGTCGGCCAGCAGGTACCACGCCAGGCTCAGGAGAATCAGGAGCAGCACCCATTTGATGCCTTTTTTCGCCGGGTCGGCGGCAGGCGGGGGAGGCGCTGGAGGTGTGGGTGCGGGCGCCTCGGGGGCAGGCTGCGCGGCTTCACTCATGGCTGTTTACCTTGTGGGGCAGGGGGGCGGCGGGCTCGGTCAGCAGGTCGCCCCAGTCGGTGCGTTTTTCCATCTGCTGGCGGGTGGCGTCATCGACTTTTGGCTGGGCGCTGTACCAACCGCCGCCCAAGGATTTGTACAGGGCAATCAGATTGCTCACGGCGTTGCTGCGCGCGACCAGGTAGTTGTCCTGCTGTTCGAGCAGTGCGCGCTGCGCATCCAGCACGCGCTGAAAGTCCGAGTAACCTTCGCGGTATTGCGCGCTGGCCAGCACCAGCGAGCGTTTGGCGGCCACTTCGGCCTCGCTCAGGATGCGTTCGCGCTCCAGCGATTTGATCAAGCCAGTGGCGGCATCGTCAGCCTCGCGCGCGGCCTGACGGACCCTGTCGCGATACGTCTCGATCAGCTGCTGTAACCGTGCATCCTGGATGCGCACGTTGTTGCTGATCTGGCCATGGTCGAACAGGTTCCAGCGCAGGCTGGGGCCGCCGATCAGGTCCAGGCTTCTGGACGTCCCGTTGAGCGTGTCGGCCGACCAGACGATGCTGCCGAGCAAGGTCAGCGACGGATAGAAATCACTTTCGGCCACGCCAATCAATGCCGACTGGGCAGCGACATTCAGCTCGGCGGCCCGCACATCAGGCCGACGCAGCAGCAGGTTGGCCGGTACATCCTGCAATACGGCGCGATCGACCAGCGGGATCAGCCCCTGTTTTTCCGCTACCTGCGGCAACGTGCCAGGCGGTTGCCCGATCAGGACGGCCAAGGCATTGCGGGTGCGTTGCAGCTGATCTTCAAGGGTGGGGATGGTGCTCAGCGTGCCGAGGTATTGGGTTTTGGCTTGTTGCAGGTCGAGTTCGGCTTGCTGGCCGCTCTTGAACAGCTTTTCGGTGATCTCGAAATTGCGCTTTTGCTGTTTGGCGTTCTCACGGGCGACGCGCAACCTGGCCTCGGTGGTGCGCAACGAGAAGTAAGTGTCTGCAACCTGGGCGCGCAGCAACACCAGCACATCTTCATAGTTGGCCTGGGCCGCAAAGTAACTGGCGTCGGACGATTCGATGGCTCGGCTGAAACGCCCCCAGAAGTCCAGCTCCCAGCCAACATCAAACCCGGCACTGTATTGCCAGAAATGGCTGTCCTGGGGATTGGTGCCACCGGATTGTCGGCGGTTGAAGTACAGACTGTCGGCGCTGGCTTGCTGTAATTGCGGATAGAGCCCGCTTTGCGCAATGCCCAACTGGGCACGGGCCTCCATCACGCGCAGGCCGGCGATTTTCAGGCTGGAGTTATGAGCATCCGACTCGGCGATCAGCTGATTGAGCAGCGGATCGTCGAAGACCTCCCACCACTGGCGAATATCCGGGTGCGTCCCGCGTTGGCTGCCCTGTTCAAGGGCGGCGGTGTTCCAGTGCTCGACCCAGGTTTCGCCCGGCGGCTGGAAGTCCGGCCCCAGCCGCACACAGCCACTCAGGCCAAGTGCGCCGAGCAAGAGGAGGTGGCCTGGCAGCCTCAGCAGGGAACGGCCTCGATGCATTGGGTATCGTCCAACCAGGGAAGGTCACTGGAGCATAGCCGTCCAAATGAGCAACCGGCTGCTAAGCTTCTCAAGCACCCTCAAACCTTCTGCGATCACTTACAGGCAGGACACTCATGAGTAACCCCCAAGGTCAGGCTGAACCTCATTCCGCTGGTTGGCGCTTCAAAGTGGGCATCGCCATTATTTGCTTGATGTTGGGTTCGTGGCTGATGGTGCCGATCGCCGCGGCGCTCGACATTCCAGGCTCAAGAATCGCCGCGCTGACCGGCGTTTTGTTCATCAGCAACAAAGTCCTGCTGATCGTCGTCATTGCTGTCATGGGCAAGGCCGGGTTCCAGCAGTTGAAAAGCAAAGTATTCGGTTACGTGTCCGGGATTGCGCCGTCAATAGATGCCGAAGTGGGTCCGATTCGTCATCGAATCGGTATCGTGATGTTTTGTTTGCCGCTGATCTCGGCCTTTCTTGAACCCTACGTCGACACGTTCTGGCCAGGGTTCAGACCGAACCTGTGGCAGTTGCAGGTGCTGGGCGACGCCATGCTGATCGGCAGCTTTTTTGTGCTGGGGGGCAATTTCTGGGACAAGGTGCGGGCGTTGTTTATCCGCACGGCAAAGGTCATCACTCCAGGTACGGTGTGAGGCTGTTCGCTAGCGCGTGATGATCCCGTGATCGATCGCGTATTTGACCAGGGCCGCGGGTTTGTCGATGTTGAGTTTGCGGCGGATGCTCAGGCGATGGGTTTCGACCGTGCGCACGCTGATGTCCAGCTCGCGGGCCATTTCCTTGTTGTTCAGGCCCTGCGCCATCTTGTACAACACCTGGCTCTCGCGGGGAGTCAGCTCGTTGTCGGTGCTTTTGTCGGCAATCAGCCGCTGGGCGATTTCGGCGCTGTAGAACGTGCCGCCACTGGCGATGGCCTCGATGGCTGCAATGATTTCCCGCGACGGTGAATTCTTCAGCACATAGCCGCTGGCGCCCGCGCGAACCGATTCACTCACGTATTCATAATTGTCGTACATGCTCAATACCAGCACCTTCAGCGACGGATACTGGCTACGCAGCACGCGAGTCAGCTCAAGCCCGTTCATGTCACGCAGACTGATGTCGACCAGCAACAAGTCTGGCTGGCAGCGCCCGACCATCTCGATGGCATCGGCGCCGCTCTCGGCTTCGCCCACCACTTCCAGGGGCGCCATGACCGCGAGCAGCGCTTTGATCCCGTCGCGGACCAGGGAGTGATCGTCGACCAGGGCGACGCGGATCGGATAGGGCAGGTTCATCGCGGGTATTCACTCTTGTTGTAATGGGCTGAGTCAGCGTTTTGTGCCGGGCATTTTCATCGGCAGCAGCACGTCCAGCTCACTTCTTCCGGGGATCGATATCAGGTCAAAACGTCCGCCAAAATGTTCGACACGCTCACTGATGTTACGCAGGCCAATGCCCGCGTGGCGACGTTCGACCTGGGCGACGTTGAAACCGACACCGTCGTCGACCACTGTCAGCCGTACGGATTCTTCCGACCCGTGCAGGGTAATCGAAACATTTTTAGCTTGCGCATGGCGTTCGATGTTGGTCAGGCCTTCTTGCACAATCCGGAACAGCGAGACCGCCGCGCCATCGACCAGATCACAGTCGAATTCATTATCGTCATACGTCACGGTGAGCCCGCTGCGTTGCTCGAATTCTGCGGCGAGCTGGCCGATCGCCGCCGGCAGACCCAGAGTGTCGAGCAACGACGAACGCAGGTCGTGGGAGAGGCTGCGAACTTCACCAATCGCATCACCGAGGCGCGTCGTGGCGTCTTTTAGCGTGCTCAATCCCTTGTCTCGTGCCTGGTCATTCTCCAGCAGAAGACTGGCCAGTTCGAACTGAAACTTGATGGAGACCAGCACCTGACTGATGCCGTCGTGCAGCTCCCGGGAAACCCGGGATCGCTCTTCTTCCTGCAAGCTGACAATACGTTGGGTCAGGCGCTGCAGCTTTTTGTCCGCCAGACGATGCTCGCTGACGTTGAGCGTCATGCCACTGGCGAAGACAAACAACACCGCCACGAGGGCGACTGCGGCAATCGCCAGCATGGTCTTGCGAATGCCTTGGGCCACTTCATCGCGCGCCTGCTGGGTGGCGCGCTCAACGTCCTCAAGATAGATGCCGGTGCCGAGCATCCAGCCCCAACGATCGAGCATCACCACATAAGCGAGCTTGTCGGTCACCTGGCCGGAGGAGGGCTTGTTCCAGGCGTAGCGCTGAAAACCTTCGCCGGATTGCGCGCTTTTGAGCAACGCTTGAATCACCGGTAAACCCTGCGGATCCTTCATGTCCCACAGGTACTTGCCCACCAGTTCGGACTGGCGCGCGTGCATCAGGCTGCGACCCTCACGGTCGTAGACGAAGAAGTAGCCATTGATGCCGAAGCTGAGCTTGCGCAGTTCTTCCAGCACTTGTTGCTGGGCGTGCTCGTCACCGTGGCCGTCGTCATACAACGGTGCGATCAGGCTTTGCGCCATTTCCACGTAGTTTTTAAGTTCGGCACGCTTGCTGGCCAGAATGCTGTCTTCGATCAGTTGTGCCTGCTGATCGCCGAGTTGGCGATTCAGGGAAATCACCAGCGCGCAGATCACGGCAATCGCCAACACCAGCGGCAGAATTCCGAGCGCGACGATTTTGTGTTTGAGCTGCATCTTGGCTCCTGACCGGACCGAGGGAAGGCGAAGGCCCGGCATCATATGCCAAAGATACGCGCGTCCAGTAGCGGTGCTGGACGGAATGACCTGCGGCCGCGATGAAACCCAAGACCCTGTGGGAGCGAGCTTGCTCGCGATAGCGGTGCCACAGTCAACATCGATGGTGAATGTCAGTCCGCCATCGCGAGCAAGCTCGCTCCCACAAGGGAATGCGTTTCGACTGATGGATCAGCGGCGTCTACGTAAAACTACGTAGACGCCACGTACGTAGTAACGCGGATTTATTTGTAGACGGCATGCGGGGATATTGGGCCAGCTCCGCACCGCGGACACAATTATAAAAATTACCGCCGCAGTCACTGGCTGTCGGCAGGAGACACGCTATGCCCCGTCTGGCTAAACACCTCGCCTGGTTTGCCGTGGCTGTCCTGGGAGCGTTTGCGCTAAGTGTCGTGGCCCTGCGCCGCGGCGAAGCGATCAATGCCCTCTGGATCGTAGTCGCAGCCGTCGCTATCTACCTCGTCGCATACCGCTACTACAGCCTGTTCATCGCCACCAAGGTGATGCAACTCGACCCCAATCGTGCCACGCCCGCCGTCATCAATAATGATGGCCTGGACTACGTGCCGACCAACAAACACGTACTTTTCGGTCACCACTTCGCCGCCATCGCCGGTGCGGGTCCGCTGGTCGGTCCGGTATTGGCCGCGCAGATGGGCTATCTGCCCGGCACGCTGTGGCTGATCGCCGGCGTGGTGCTGGCCGGTGCGGTTCAGGACTTCATGGTCCTGTTCATGTCTACTCGCCGCAACGGCCGCTCGTTGGGCGACATGGTCCGTGAAGAAATGGGCCGGATCCCCGGGACCATCGCGCTGTTCGGCTGCTTCCTGATCATGATCATCATCCTCGCGGTGCTGGCGCTGATCGTCGTGAAAGCCCTGGCCGAGAGCCCGTGGGGGATTTTCACAGTGATGGCGACCATCCCGATTGCGATGTTCATGGGCATTTACATGCGCTACATCCGCCCGGGCCGCATCGGTGAAATCTCCATCGTCGGCGTGCTGTTGCTGCTGGGTTCGATCTGGCTCGGTGGGCAGATTGCCGCTGACCCGGTCTGGGCCAAGGCCTTTACCTTCACCGGCATTCAGATCACCTGGATGTTGATCGGCTACGGTTTTGTCGCTGCGGTATTGCCGGTGTGGCTGATTCTCGCCCCACGTGATTACCTGTCGACCTTCCTGAAGATCGGCACCATCGTGGCACTGGCGATCGGCATTCTGATCACCATGCCCGACCTGAAAATGCCGGCGCTCACTCAATTCATCGACGGCACCGGGCCGGTGTGGAAAGGCGGGTTGTTCCCGTTCCTTTTCATCACCATCGCCTGTGGCGCGGTCTCCGGTTTCCACGCGCTGATTGCTTCCGGCACCACGCCGAAGCTGTTGGCTAACGAAGGCCATGCCCGTTACATCGGTTACGGCGGTATGTTGATGGAATCCTTCGTCGCCATCATGGCGATGGTGGCGGCTTCGGTGATCGAACCGGGCGTGTATTTCGCCATGAACAGCCCGGCGGCGCTTGTCGGCTCGGATGCTGTTTCGGTTGCTCAGACGGTCAGCAGCTGGGGTTTTGCAATTACTCCGGAAGCGCTGCAAGCGGTGGCCAAGGACATCGGTGAAACCACCATCCTGGCCCGTGCCGGCGGTGCGCCGACACTGGCGGTTGGTATCGCGCAGATCCTGCACCACGTTCTGCCGGGTGAAAACACCATGGCGTTCTGGTACCACTTCGCGATTCTGTTTGAAGCGTTGTTCATCCTGACCGCAGTCGACGCCGGTACCCGTGCCGGACGCTTCATGTTGCAGGACTTGCTCGGCTCGTTCGTGCCATCCCTGAAGCGCACCGAATCCTGGACCGCCAACCTGATCGCGACCGCCGGTTGCGTGGCGATGTGGGGTTATCTGTTGTATCAAGGTGTGATCGACCCATTGGGCGGCATCAACACCTTGTGGCCGTTGTTCGGTATCTCCAACCAGATGCTGGCCGGTATCGCGCTGATGTTGGCGACCGTCGTGCTGATCAAGATGAAACGCCAGCGCTACGTGTGGGTGACCATGCTGCCAGCGGTATGGCTGCTGATCTGCACCACCACCGCAGGTTTCATCAAGCTGTTCGATGCCAACCCGGCGATTGGCTTCCTGGCCCTGGCCAAGAAGTACAGCGATGCCCTGGCCAACGGTCAGATCCTCGCTCCGGCGAAGAGCATCGACCAGATGCACCACGTGATCTACAACGCCTACACCAACGCTACGCTGACGGCGCTGTTCCTGCTGGTGGTCTTCAGCATCCTGTTCTTTGCGCTCAAGGTCGGCATCGCCGCTTGGGGTACCAAGGAACGTACGGATAAAGAAGCGCCATTCCAGGCGATGCCGCAGCCGCAGCCGTGATGGAGGAGGGCGCCTATGTTCAATGACCTGAGTCGCCTCGGTAAATACCTCGGTCAGGCCGCACGCCTGATGGTAGGGATGCCGGACTACGACACCTACGTCGAACATATGCAGAGCAAACATCCGGACAAGCCGGTGATGAGCTACGAAGTGTTCTTTCGAGAACGCCAGGAAGCGCGTTACGGGAGCAAGGCCGGGCCGAAGTGCTGTTAACCCGGTTGTCGGGTTAACAGCAATTCCTGTGGGAGCTAGCCTGCTAGCGATGACGGCTGAACAGTCAACATCACTGTTGATTGACAGTCCGCCATCGCTAGCAGGCTAGCTCCCACATTTGTTTTGTGTTGCCTTTTTAGATCCTCAGCGACTTCCCCGGCGTCTGTAAATCTTTAACCATGGACTAAACTCAGCGATCACACCGACTGTGAGGTTTGGGCCATGGCAAAGGACAAGAAAGGCAGCAAGAAAACTGATTCAGCCGCAAGCGAGAAGATGTCCAACAAGGACTACCTGAGCGAACTACGCCGACTGCATGTCGAAATAGTGAAGTTGCAGGAGTGGGTGCGGCAGAAGGGCATCAAGATCTGCATTGTTTTCGAAGGACGCGATGGGGCAGGCAAGGGCGGGACGATCAAGGCGCTGACCGAACGGGTGAGCCCGCGTATCTTTCGGGTAGTGGCGCTGCCTGCGCCGACCGATCGCGAAAAAAGCCAGATGTATGTGCAGCGTTACCTGCCCCATTTGCCGGCGGCGGGCGAGGTGGTGATCTTCGATCGCAGTTGGTACAACCGTGCGGGCGTCGAACGGGTGATGGGGTTCTGCACCAAGGATCAAGTTGTCGGTTTCCTGAAGGCAATCCCTCTGGTGGAGCGCGCGATCGTCGACTCGGGCGTTATCCTGCTCAAGTATTGGCTGGAGGTCAGCCCGCAGGAACAGACCCGCCGGCTTGAAGAGCGCATTAAGGACGGGCGCAAAATCTGGAAGCTGACCGCAATGGACCTGAAGTCTTACAGCCGCTGGTATGACTACTCGCGCGCACGTGACGACATGTTCAAGGCGACAGATACCGAACATGCCCCATGGCTGGTGGCCAACTCGAACGACAAGAAACGAGCGCGCCTGAACATCATCACCGATTTGCTCAGCCGCATTCCCTATGAAGAGGTGCCGCGCGAGAAAGTGAAGCTGCCTGAACGGCAGCGGCCGGGCGGATACCGCGAACCGGATTACCCTCTTAAACGGATTGCCGAAAAGTTCTGAGCTTGTTGCTTCCCCCTTAGTTGGCACTAAAGAGAATAAAACTATTGAAAAAAACTTATATAAGCTTTAAACGGAAAGCTCACTGGCAGATTGCTAACAATTACTAAATGGGTATTGCCAGCTTTTGGCTCAGGGAGCGCTGATGAGTGTTCGTCCATTGACCGACTCCGCGTGGCAATCGAACGATTGCGACGTTGTCGCCTCTCAACTGAAAGGTAGTTCGTATACTGTCGGTATGGCCTACACAGGCAACGAAGACGCGGTCGAACAATTGCTGTCCTCAGCGCGCCACTGGGCCCACACCACCTCATGGGTGGTGTACCGCGCCGGTGAACAAATGCATTGGGTCGGGCAGGGCGACCCGCTGGTGAAGTGGCCATCAAGCGTTGCGAATGAAGAATTTGAAGCCTTTTGCCGGACCCGGCACCTGCACCGTTGGCCGACTGGCAAAGGTGAAAGCGTCCTGGGTTGGCTGCTTGCGCCCATCAACGATGCCGAGGAACCGGCACTTGCCGAGTTTGCCCGGTGCCTGGGCATTCAGGTACAAACCAATACCCTTGCACGTGCGCAAATTACTCAGCGTGTGCTGTATGAAATTACCTACCTGGCCAGTTCTACCCGCGACCGGTCAGTGTTTCTGGTGGGAGTGCACCGGCTGCTGGCGAGCCTGATCGACGCCGAGAATTTCTATCTCGCGCTGTATGACCCCCACAGTGGCAAGATTGACTACCCGTATTACGTCGACATCATCGACGTTGATGCCGTAGAGGCCGAGCACTACGAATACCTTGACGCTTCGCACCTGTCATTGACCGGCCAGGTGTTGACCTCTGGCCAGCCGTTGCTGATCGACGCCGCCGGCATTCGTGCGGCTCAGGCCGACGGACGCTTCTACTGCGTGGGGGATCGTCCCGAGTTCTGGATGGGCGCGCCGTTGAAAAACGCCTCGGATGAGGTGTTTGGCATGCTGGCGATGCAGGTCTACGACGTTTCCCGTACCTACAGCGCTGAAGACCGCGCGCTGTTTCTGGTGGTGGCCCGCCACGTGGCCATGGCGCTGGACCGGATTCTGCACCGAGAAGGCCTGGAAGCGACGGTGATGCGCCGCACCCAGGAGCTGTCGGCACTCAACGACGCATTGAGGCAGGAAGTGGCAGAGCGAGAGCGCGCTGAACATCTGCAGAGCGCGCTGTTCCAGATTGCTGAACTGTCCAGCCAGCCTGGCGATATGGCTGAGCTGTTTCAAACCTTGCATGGCATTGTCGGTGATCTGCTGTTCGCGCAGAACTTCTACATCGCGGTGTTCGACGATGCGACCGGTGAAGTGACCTTTCCGTATTATGTCGATGAGCGGCAGACGACCCGCCCGGTGGCACGGCGTGGACGGCAGGGCCTGACCGAATACGTTATTCGTCAGCGTCGACCTTGCCTGATTGACCCCGGCGAGGCAGAACGATTGTCTGTACAGGGTGAGATCGAACTGGCCGATGAATACGTCCGATCCTACTCCTGGCTGGGCATTCCATTGTTCGATGGCGATGTGGTACGTGGCGTGCTGGCGGTGCAAAGCTATACCTCGCAGGTGCGCTATACCTTGCGTGATCAGGAACTGCTGACTTTCGTGTCGCGGCATATCGACACCGCGTTATCGCGACGCACGGCCGCCGAAGCGATCCATGCCGCCAACCTCAAGCTCGAAGCCCGGGTGCAGAACCGTACCCGCGAGCTCGATCACGCCAATGCCAAGTTGCAACACGAAAACGCCCATGATGCGCTGACCGGGCTGCCGAATCGTACCTACCTGCAACAGCACCTCAATCTCGCCTGGTCCCGATTTGGCAGCGAAGGCGGGCACCTGGCGGTAATGTTCATCGACCTCGATCGTTTCAAAATGGTTAACGACAGCCTCGGCCACCATTTTGGCGATCTGCTGTTGATGCAGGCCGCCCACCGTTTGCGCAATTGCCTGCGCGAGACAGACATGCTCGCGCGACTGGGGGGCGATGAGTTTTCGGTGCTCGCTCCCGAGGCGCCGCTGGACGTAGTGATCGAAATCGCCGAACGGATCCTGGTGGCGTTTGATCTGCCGTTTTTTATCAATGGCCATGAAGTTTTTTCGTCCTGCAGTATCGGTATTGTCAGCGCCGACAATCAGTTTCATGCCGAACCCGCCGACTTGCTGCGCGATGCCGATGCGGCGATGTACCGGGTCAAGAGTGCCGGCCGCGACAGCTACGCGGTGTTCAATCAGGAAGTGCGCCGCGAAGTCTCAGACCAGGTCGAGCGTGAAGGGGCCTTGCGCAATGCCCTCAAACGTACCGACGAACTGCTGCCGTATTTCCAGCCGATTGTCAGCGTCGACAGTGGCGAACTGTTAGCCCTTGAAGCGCTGATCCGCTGGCATCAGCCGGGCGGCCGGGTAATTGCGCCAGGAGAGTTCTTGCCGAATGTCGAGGGGTTGCGTCTGATCGGTCGACTGGACCTTTACATGCTCACCAGCGTCGCCATGATCCTCTCACAACCCCAGCACGCCAATTGGCCTCCTGTGCACGTAAATTGTTCCAGCTACAGCATGACGCGACCGGACTTCGCCAGTGATGTGCTTGCACTGTTGGCGCAGCACCGGGTCGAGCCGTCGAAAATCTGCCTGGAGTTGACCGAAGGTGCATTGGTGGCTGAACCGGCGATTGCCCGGCTGAACATGCAGCAATTGGCCGACAACGGCATGTCGGTGGTGCTCGATGACTTCGGTGCAGGATTCTCATCCCTGAGCTATGTGCATCAATACCGCTTCAGCGGCCTGAAGATCGACAAGTCATTCATCCTCGAACTGACCACCAGCGCCCGCAGTCGCGCGATCGTGCGGGCAATTGTGCGGATGGCCGAATCGCTGGACCTCAGCGTGGTGGCCGAAGGTGTCGAGGATGAAGCGACGCTGGTTTTGTTGCGCGAAATGGGGGCAGGGCAGGCCCAGGGTTATTATTTTGCCAAGCCGATGGGGTTGAAGGCGTTGTTGGAAACATCGCTGTTAGGGCTTTAACGTTTGAGTTTGACATATAACTAAACTAAACAGACATTTAGCGTAGTTATAATTATTTGGCATATTACGGTTGATAGTCACTTTTATGAGAGGACTTAAATCCAGATGACCAGCAATGTGTTTAATAGCCTTGTTCCTGGCGCTGAAGAATTGATCGCAGCACTGGATCTGGAGCCTCATACGGAAGGTGGTTTCTACCGCAGGACCTTCCAATCTGATCACCATGCCATGGTTGAAACCGATAGCGGTCCGCGTTACCTGATGACATCCATTTACTATTTTCTGACCAACGACGCGCCGACAGGTCATTTCCATCTTAACCAATCAGACATCGTGCATTACTACCATTTGGGAGACGCAATTCAGTACAGCCTGATCTTTCCAGACGGCACATTGAAAACTGTGGTGATGGGCAGCGACGTTATCGCCGGACAATGTTTGCAGCTGCACGTACCGGGCGGTGTGTGGAAAGCTTCGCGGCTGATGAATGGATTGGCGGGATATGGGTTGATCAGTGAAGCGGTTTCACCAGGGTTTGATTATGCGGACATGGAGTTGGGTCATCGTCACAAGCTCAGCGAGCAGTTCCCAGAGCATTCGGAGCTGATTGAAGGACTGACACAAGAATGAGGGGCTGGGTGAATTGAGCGCTTCAAAATCTGCGTGCAACCGGGCTAATGTCGAAACACCATGTTACGTGTAATGTATATTATGTTAAATGATGTGTCTGAGGGGAACTTCTACCTTCGGTGTGGCCGTCATTTAAAAAGATGAAATGGCATGAATAAATATTACAGCGACGATTCAGCACTCAATATCTTCTCCAACAGACACTCCAACCGCATCAGCTCCTCAGTCGAAAGGCTCGCCGTGAATTCATTCATCGCGGCGGCCTCAATCGGCGGAAATATCGATCTCAAAGCTTCGCCTTTACTGGTCAACACCAGACGAACCTGGCGTCGGTCTTGACCGTCCTGGCTATGAACGATCAAGCCCTTGCGCTCAAGTCGATCCACCATTCGCGTCATCGACGCGCTATGGATAGACAGGTGTCGGCACAACGCGACTGCGGTGTCATCTCCTCGACAAATAATCCTCAGCACTTTGAGTTGCGCCGCTGTTATGCCGAGAGGCAAAGTCGCTCCCAAAGGGCATCGCTCGCAATCAGCGCAGCGTCAACAAAGCGTTACGTTTTTGAAACACTTCACAACCGTCGATCAGTAAAGCCTGGTTTTTGACACTCCCCCGATATGCGGTCACAACTTTTGCACTCCGCTGGGTCCTAACACGGTGGTCGTCGATGGAATATTGGCGTCTAGCGAGGTTCTTACCCGATACGGAGATAAGCTAATGATTTTCAATGTGCAAAATTTTGGCGCCAAAGGAGATGGCATCACAGACGACACGGCAGCGATACAAAGTGCGATTGATGCGGCGGCCGCTGCAGGCGGTGGGCAGGTGTATATGCCGACCGGGACATATATTGTTTCGGGAGGTGAGGAACCCTCCGACGGCTGCCTGATGCTCAAGAGCAACGTCTCTCTGTACGGCGACGGCATGGGCGATACCACCGTTAAGGTGGCTGACGGCTCCGACACCAAAATCACGGGTGTCATCCGCTCGGCCTATGGCGAAGAAACCCATGACTTTGGCGTCAGCAACCTCACTATCGACGGTAACCGCGACAACACCACCGGCAAGATCGACGGTTGGTTCAATGGCTACATTCCCGGCCAGGAAGGTTACGACTCCAACGTCACCCTCGACAGCGTCGAGATCAAGGATTGCTCCGGGTACGGTTTCGACCCCCACGAGCAGACCGTCAACATGGTCATCAAGAACAGCGTGTCCCACGGCAATGGCCTGGACGGCTTCGTTGCGGACTTTCTCAGCGACAGCACCTTCGAAAACAACGTTGCCTACGACAATGACCGCCACGGTTTCAACGTTGTCACCAGTACCCACGACTTCACCCTCACCAACAACGTTGCCTACAACAATGGCGGCAATGGCATCGTGGTGCAGCGCGGCAGCGAGGACATCCCCTCCCCCAGCAACATCACCATCACCGGTGGCGAGGTGTACGGCAACGGCGCTGAAGGCGTGCTGGTCAAGCTGTCCAGCGATGTAACCGTCAGTGGTGTCGATATTCACGACAACGCCAGCGCCGGGATACGCGTCTACGGCAGCAACCACGTCGAGATCATCGATAACACGCTCAACAACAATTCCCTGGGCAACCCCGTACCGGAAATCATCATCCAGTCCTACGACGATACGCTGGGCGTGTCCGGCAAGTACTTCAACGGCAGCGACAACACGATCCAGGGCAACATCATCAGCGGCAGCAACCTGTCGACCTACGGTGTTGCAGAGCGCGATGAAAACGGCACCGATCGCAACGCCATTATTGGCAACACCATCAGTCACACCAGCAAGGGTGCCACGCTGGTCTATGGTGACGGCAGTTACGTCAGCGCCACGGTGCCAATGACTACCGTGCAAGGCACAGCTGGCAACGACACTCTGCTGGGCAGCGCGGCCAGCGAGATTTTCTATGGCGCAGCCGGCAACGACACTATCAATGGCGGGGCCGGTGGCGACATTCTGGTGGGCGGTGCAGGCATCGACAAACTCACCGGCGGTACCGGCGCCGACACGTTCCGTTATGTCGCTCAGTCCGACAGTTACCGCAACGCAACCGCAAGCTTCGATGACACCATCACCGACTTCGACGTCACCCAGGACAAGATCGACCTCGCCGGCCTCGGCTTCACGGGCCTGGGCAATGGCCGTGGCGGCACCTTGCAGGTCAGCTACAGCGCCAGCAACGACCGCACCTACATCAAGGACTACGACGCCGACGCCAGCGGCAATCGCTTCGAGTTGATTCTGTCGGGCAACCTGGCGAGCACCCTGACCGCCAGCAACTTCATTTTCAATCGGATAGTCACAGGCACCAGCGGCAGCGACTCGCTGTTGGGTAGCGATTCGGCCGACACCCTGCTCGGCCTGGCGGGCAACGACAGCCTCAGCGGCGGTGCGGGCGACGACAAAATTGACGGCGGCGCCGGCATGGATGCCCTTACCGGTGGCGCCGGGGCGGACACCTTTGTGTTCTCCAACCGCCTGGACAGTTACCGCAACTACAACACTGGCGGCGCCAACCTTGGCGACCTGATCACTGACTTCAATATCGCCGCCGACAAGATCGATCTCTCGGCCATGGGTTTCACCGGCCTGGGTGATGGCAAAAACAACACCGTGTACCTGGTGCTCAACACTGCGGGTACCAAGACTTACATCAAAACCCTGACCGCCGACGCCAATGGCAACCGTTTCGAGGTAGCGCTGGACGGCAATTACCTCGACAAGCTGACCAGCGCCAATTTCGTCTTTGCCACGTCGTCACCGGTCAACCATGCGCCGGTGGTGGCAACGGCATTGCTGGATCAGAACGCTACCGAAAATACCCCGTTCAGCTACGTGGTGCCGGCCACCAGTTTTACCGATCCGGATAACGACAGCCTCAGCTACATCGCCAAACTGGCGAATGGCAGCGCCCTGCCCAGCTGGCTGACATTCGATGCAGCGACTCGTACGTTCAGCGGTACACCCAGCGATACCGCATCGGGCACTTACTCCATACAGGTCACCGCGACTGACGGCAGCAACGCCACCGTCAGCGACAGCTTTACCATCGCGGTGCAGGACGTGCCCGCCTCACCCACTGTGATCAACGGCACGCCGAACAACGACACACTGACCGGCACCGCCGCCAACGAACAACTGTCCGGTGGCGCCGGTAACGACACCCTTAATGGCGGCGCCGGCAATGACATCCTGGTCGGTGGCACCGGGGTGGACAAACTCACCGGCGGTGCGGGTGCCGATGTGTTCCGCTACACCTCAACACTCGACAGCTACCGCACCAGTTCCACCAGCGTCAGTGATCAGATCCTCGACTTCGACGTGACCGCCGATAAAATCGATGTCTCGGCGCTTGGCTACACGGCTCTGGGCAATGGCCTGAACGGCACGCTGCAAGTGACCTACAGTGCATCGAGCAACCGCACCTACCTCAAGGATCTCACCGTCGACGCCAACGGCAACCGCTTCGAAGTGTCGATGGCGGGCAACCTGGTGAGCGGCCTGACGGCGAGTCATTTTGTTTTCGCCGGCCAGAACGCGCCCAGCAATGTAGCGCCAGTGGTGGCCATTCCCCTCCTCGACCAGAACGCCACCGAAAGCACGCCGTTCAATTACACCGTCACCCATGACAGCTTCACCGACGCCGACCAGGATGTGCTCACCTACACAGCGACCCTCGCCGACGGCAGCGCCCTGCCCGCTTGGCTGAGCTTCAATGCCTCCAGCCTGACGTTCACCGGCACGCCGATCAGCACTGCGTCTGGCAATTACAACGTACTGGTCAAGGCCACGGATCCTTCTGGTGCTTCGGTCAGCGACAGCTTCGCCTTGGCGGTGGCCGATGCGCCCGCCAATACCATCGCCGGCACCAACAATGCCGAAGCCCTCAACGGCACGGCGGGCGCGGACCTGATCCTCGGCCTCGGTGGCAATGACACAATCAAGGCCGGCACCGGTGCGGACATCGTCGACGGTGGCGCCGGACGCGACTCGCTGTACGGCGGCGACGGGGCCGACACCTTCCGCTACACCAACGTATTCGACAGCTACCGCGACTACGACACCGGCGGCATCACGGCCACCGACACGATTTATGACTTCACCGCGGGCGTCGACAAGATTGATGTGTCGGGCCTGGGATTTCTCGGCCTCGGCGATGGCAGCAATGGCACGCTGTACATGACCCTCAACGCGGCCGGCGACAAGACCTACATCAAATCCGCCGAGACCGACGCCGATGGCAATCGCTTCGAAATCGCCCTCAACGGCAACTACCTCAACACCCTGACCGCCAGTGATTTCGTGTTCGGCGAGCGCGCCCAGCAGGACATCCTCTACCTACCCACACTCGGCCAATCCAATGCGCGCCTGCTGCGCATGACCGAGGACGACAATCAGTCCGGCACCTCGATGCTGGTCAACGACCTGGACCGCTACACCACTTATGACGTGCGTAGCCAGTTCACCGATGCCGATGGCAATGGCATCGACATCGCGGTGGGGGGCAGCACGGTCAACGGCCTGTCGACCATGGGCGCCGAGGAACTCAAGTTGTGCTGGTGGCTGACTGACACCAACCAGCCCGGGCCTGCGCTGTTGCGCGCCGTCGCGTTGCTGGGCGACCAGCTCACCGAACTGCAATCGATCGATAACGTCACCATGGGCATCATTTGGGGCCAGGGCGAGGAAGCCGCCCAGGAGATCGGCCGTGCCACGGACAAAACAGCGGCGGCCGCTGCCTACAAGGACGCGACCCTGAAGGTGTTTGATTACCTGCATGCCCAGTTCGGCAACTTCAGCGTGTACATGATGGAGACCGGCCACTACCAGGAGGATGCGGCGCGTGCCCGGGGTTATTCCGAAGAGAAGATTGCCTCCATCGTCTCGGGCGTAGGCTATGTCCGCGCCACCCAGGAAGCCATCGCCGCCGAGCGCGCCGACGTCAAGCTGGCGGTGGACTACACCGACCTGCCCTTGCGCTACGAAGTCGATCCGCTGGTCTATCCCGATGACGTGTGGCACCTGCACGAGGAATCAGCGGAAATCGTTGGCCAACGCCTGGCCGATTACATTGCAAATGACCTGGGCTTCCAGGGCAATCCCGACGACAACAACAGCGTGCAGGCCATTTTCGACAACGCTCAGAACCAGGGAGGGATGATTTCCGGCACTGATCAAGCAGATACCTTGGTGGGCAGCTCGGGCAACGACACACTGGATGGCGACTTGGGCGCCGACACGATGACAGGCGGCGATGGCAACGACATCTACGTGGTCGATAACGCGTTCGACAGTGTGGAGGAAACCAACACCTCGACCGCGCAGATCGATACCGTGCAGGCCTCGGTCAGCTGGACGCTGGGCGCCAATCTCGAGAATCTGGTGCTCACCGGCGTGTCGGAGATCGACGGCACCGGCAATGAGCGGCGTAACTTCATCACCGGCAATGCCGCCGACAACGTGCTCGATGGTGCCGCAGGGGCGGACAGCATGAGCGGTGGCGATGGTGACGACACCTACTATGTCGACAATGTCGACGACACCGCGATCGAGACCCACAGCAATGCGGTGCCTGGAGGAGTCGACAACGTGCACAGCAGCCTGGCGGCATATACCCTCGGCAGCAACGTCGAGAATCTGTATGTCGATAGCGCTGGAGCCGCCAATGGGACAGGCAATGCGCTGGACAACACGCTGTTCGCCGGTGCCGGCAACAATGTGCTGGACGGACGCGATGGCAACGACACAGTGTCCTTCGAGCGAGCCCTGGCGGGCGTTACTGTAAACCTGTCGACGTCCGCACAACAAAACACCGCGGGGTCCGGGCTCGACACCTTGAAATTCCTCGAAAACGTGACGGGAAGCGCCAACGCCGACAGTCTGTCGGGCAACAGCGCCGCGAATATCCTGAACGGTGGTGCCGGTAACGACACGCTGGTGGGTGGTTCGGGCGATGACCGACTAATCGGCGGCGCAGGCACCGACAACCTCACCGGCGGCACTGGCGCGGATACCTACGCGTTTGGTGCCTTGTCGGACATGGGTGTCGGGGCTTTACGCGATGTGATTAGCGGGTTCAAGACCACTGAGGGTGATCATCTGGATTTCACCAGCCTGGACGCCAACCCGCTGACCGCCAACGTCGACGCCTTCATGTTCATTGGCAGCAACGCCTTCGACCCCACCAACGCCACCGGCCAAATACGCTTTGCCGATGGCATCCTCTCCGGCAGCGTCAACGCCAACATCACCCCCGAGTTCGAATTCGAGATGGTGGGCGTCAAGGAGCTGCAGGCCAGCGACTTCACAGCCTAACCTGATGTGAGGGAGCAGCCTCCGGGCGGCGTTCCAACGGTGACGTCGGTACATTCAGCATGGAAGCTGATTGACCGACCGCTATCGCGAGCAGGGGATTTTCGGTGCCTGAAAATCAAAGACCAGCACAGACTAATGTGGCGAGGGGATTTATCCCCTCGCCACACTTCACCACGGCCAGTCGCGCTGCCAGCGCAGGGCTGGCTTCAACGCTTATTCCTCTTTAAAGGCCGCAAGCAAGCGCTCACGCAAAGGTTTCATCAGGTAATTCATCAAGGTGCGCTCCCCCGTCACCACCGTGACATCGGCGAGCATGCCGGGGCGCACCAGCAGACCAGCGGCCTGCAGCGAGGCGACGGTGTCGGCGGGAATTTCGACCTTGGCGGAAAAGTACGGCTGGTGCGTCTGTTCATCGATCAACTGGTCCGCCGAAACCGTAGTCACAGTGCCGGTGACCGTCGGCGTATCCACCCGTTGCAGAGCAGTAAAATGCACATGCACCGGCAAACCCGGGCGTAACTTATTGGCCATCAGAGGCTCGAAACGCGCGGTGATCGCCATTGGCGCATCCAGCGGCACCACCTGCATCAGGGTTTGGCCGGCCTGCGCAACGCCCCCGACCGTGTGAATGCTCACGTCCATGACCTGCCCGGATACCGGCGCACGGATCGCACCGTTGTCGACTTCAAACTGTAAGGCATGAATCTGATCGGCATAAGCTGCCGCCTCGGCGGAGACTTCGCTGAGCTGCGTTTCGGCATCGCGGCGAAATTCCTGCTGCGCCTGCAAGGCCTTGAGCCGGCTTTCGCTGATCGCCTGGCGGGTCCTGCCAACATCGCCCACTCCGGAGGAAATCTGTCCAGCCAATTGGGCTGCATTGCGCTCGGCCTCGAGCAGTTTGTTACGCGGAATGTATCCTTCACGGGCAAGATTGCGCAGGCCTTCCAGCTCCTGCTGCTGGAAGCGCATCTGCGCGTCGTAGTTGCGCTTGACGCCCTCGTAACCGAGCAATTGCTGGTGCAAGGCCGCGGCTTCGTGTTCGATGATCTGCAAACGGCTGCCCAGTTCTGCACGGCGGGTCAGAAACAGCTGGCTCTGTAAGGCCATGGCAGCCTTGACCCGCGGCTCGTCGGCACGCTCCAGCAGTTCAGCGGGCCATTGGATCTCGGCTGAGCCCAGACGCTCGGCGATCAGCCGCGCCTCGACGCTGCGATCATTGAGCAACTTGCCCAAAGTCACGTCCCGTTGCGACTGCGCCTGCACCGTATTGAGCTGGACCAGCAACTGTCCCTGGGTGACGCGCTCGCCATCGCTGACCAGCAGCTTTTCTACCACCCCACCGACCAACGACTGCACAGCCTTGCGTTCGCCCGCCACCACCACGGTGCCGCTGCCCACGACACCCTGGTCGAGTGGCGCCAGACAGGCCCAGAGCAGGAAACTGCCCAGCGTCAGGACCAGGAAACCCACACCATAGCGTGCAGCGCCCCCGGCATCGGTACTGGCGCGTGGCTGCACTGTGGTGCCGCGCACACTGAGCCCCTGCTCGCTGTACGTTTGTGCCTCTGGGGTCAGATCACGCATCTCCGCCAGCCTCCCTGACCGCGGCCGGTCTTGGCCCCGGTCTCAATGCCTTGAGCACCCGATCCCTTGGACCGAATGCATGTTGAGTACCGTCCTTGAGCACCAGGATGTGATCAACCACCGCCAGCACATTCGGCCGGTGGGTAATCAGCACCACGGTGCTGCCAGCAGCCTTGAGCGCATTGATGGCCTGCACCAGCGCCACCTCTCCGGCTTCATCGAGGTTGGAGTTGGGCTCATCGAGCACGATCAGCGACGGGTGCCCATAGAGCGCGCGAGCCAGACCGAGGCGTTGCTTTTGTCCACCGGACAAGCCAAGCCCGCCGGGGCCCAGCGGCGTATCGTAACCCTTGGGGAATTTCAGGATCATCTCGTGAATGCCGGCGTGACGCCCTGCGGCGATGATCTTGTCGGCGTCCTGCTCGCCGAAGCGGGCAATGTTGTCGGCCACGCTGCCGTCGAACAGCTCGATGTCCTGCGGCAGGTATCCAAGGTGCGGGCCCAGGGCGTCGTGGGACCATTGACTGATCTCGGCGTCGTCCAGGCGCACCGACCCGCCCATGGCCGGCCATACCCCGACCAGCGCCCTGGCCAGCGTTGATTTACCACTGGCGCTGGGGCCAACGACGGCGAGCACATCACCTTTGGTCAGGCTGAAATTGATGCCCCTCAGGATCGGTTGCGAGGCGCCGGGCGGGCCGACATACACCTGCTCCAGGCGCACCGCGCCGGTGGGCGGCGGCAACGGCATGCGCAGGCGCTCGCGCGGTTGCTGAGCAAGCAGTTGGCTCAGGCGCTGATAGCTCTGGCGGCCGGAGTTAAATTGCTTCCACGAGCCAATGGCAATTTCCACGGGTGCCAGGGCACGCCCCAGCAGCAGCGACATCGCAATCATCATGCCCGCAGACAATTGGCCTTCCAGCACCAGCAGCGCGCCCAGGCCCAGGGCCAGCGACTGTCCGGAGATACGCACGAAGCGGGTCGTCGCGGTGATACGCGCGCCGCGGTCGCTGGCATGGGACTGGGCGGCAATGATGCGTTGCTGCAGCAGGCTCCAGCGCTGGCGCAACGGCCCGAGCATGCCCAGAGCCCGGATGACTTCGGCATTTTGTAGCGTGCTGTTTACATAGATCGACGACTGCACGCCCAGGCGATTGGCTTCGTCCAGGCGTGTGCGAGTCGCTAACTCGCCCCACAGCGCCAGGCCGATCAGTATCAGCGCCAGAACCAGCGTCAGTACACCGAACCAAGGATGAAAGATGAACGCCACCAGCACGAAGATGGGCAACCACGGTGCATCCAGCAAGGCGATCAGGCCCTGGCCGGTGATTAACTGCCGTAGCGTTGCCAGATCGGTGAGCACCTGCGCCGGGTTCGCGTTGTGCTCACGCAGGCTGCGGGCGAAAGCGGCGTCGAAAATGCGCTCGCCCAGGGCCTCGTCCAGCCCGGCGCTCATGCGAATCATCACCTCGCCGCGTGCCCACTCGATCAGGGCGCTGAACATGAACAGTCCCAGGGCGATCAAGGTGAGCATGAATAAGGTGGTTTCGTTGCGACTGGTGAGGACCCGGTCGTACACCTGCATCATGTAGAGCGACGGCACCAGCACCAGCAGGTTGATCACACCACTGAACAGCGCCAACGACCAGAACACACGGCGATAGCTTAATAAAGCGGCATCAATGTCATGCCGTGGATCGAGAAGCAAACCCATAGAGTGTCGCCCGCAAAAGGAATGGTCGGTCCAAGACGCAATCCATCGCGAGCTTTTTGCCCTCAGGCATTGGAAAAAAATAGACGTAGTCTGACGTGCCGCTATCAGAGACGATCCTCGTCGCTAGGCGTGAAATACTGACAGCGCAACCTCGGGTTAGTGCGGGCCGGGTTGTTGGGGGTGACGGGCGGGTATGTTGCACAACGCCACGAGGGAGAAAGCATGGAAGACCGCGACATCTTCGGTGCGGGGGATCGCAAATCCTGCATTGGCTTGGGTTTCGTTCGCTGTGCTGCAGACCCGACGTCAACGTTCCTGAGCAATGCTCTTTAGTGTTTTGAAAGTGCAGGTGGAGCTTGCGCCGATCCTGCTAACGATCTGTATCTACGGCTATCTCAACCGCATCAACACCGGCGTAGCGAACTTCGCCTACGGGGCACCGAAGGACTTTATAGATCTCGGAAATCACCAGCATCGTTGCGTCTTTGATCGTTCCTTCATTACGGCATAAAACCCAGCCGTGATCTGCAATCGCTTGCTCGAACGCCTGGGTACAAGCGACATGTTCTTCCAGCTTATGGATCACAGTACTGCTCAACCCACGTCCTCGTGCCGCTGCCCTCGCCCATGAAATATCAGGGTCGGTGACAACCCCGACATGCAGGTCTGGCACTTGCACGTTTCGATCAATGTTCAACTGTAGAATCTCTGCAAACGGGACTATCCGGCGAAACGCGGCATCAGACGGGTACCAGCGATCGATCAAGATAATGCTGTCTGGTGGCTGTTTGGTCAGCACGTGCCGGGAAATCCAGTTACGGCTATCAGCAAGGCGCTCACAAACCTCGAGCTCCAAATCCCGGTTGGGATTTCTGACGAGTTTGTTAACGAGGGCCATTGTTTCACCCCTATAGGGATCGCTTTTTTTCTCGCAAAGTCGGATCACCTTTTTGTTATCTGCCCTCAGTACTTTCGTAACGGCCTCCAACAGTGTGGTTTTACCGGTTCCCTTGGGCCCATCTAGAGAAACAAACAACGGACGATTCATTCTTCAAACAACGATTGATTTAGGGTTTTGTTGCCCGGTTCGTTCGCTGGAACCGCCGGTAGCGACTACGCGAATCGAGTGGAGGGACCTTATGTACAGGCATTGATGAACACTCTAACCCGGTTTCTGGCGAACGGGTCTCTAAATAAAGACGCACCGCTGGTCGCATCAGTTTCCTTCCTCAAGCCTTTGCCTGTGGGCTCACGGATCCAAAACTACATTTCGCTTGATAAAGCGGCTGCGCTGAAGTCATGAAAAAAAATATGTTTGCTACCCTTAGTCAGAGGCATCGCAGCAACCTGCTTTCACCGTCCCGACATTGACCCAGTCATTCCAAACCTGCCCGGCCACAAAGAGGTAAGGCAATGCGTATTTCGTTATTTTACGCGGTGTCAGTCGTACTGGTTTTAACGGGGCCTTCGTGTCTGGCGCAGACACCGGAGGCGCCCGCAAACGTTGCTCAAACAGCGCCCGCCACGCCAGCGAGCAAAGATGCCGTCTTTACCGAGGAACAGCTTGATCAAATGCTGGCTCCCATTGCGCTCTACCCCGATCCGTTGCTTGCACAGGTCCTTATGGCGACGACATATCCCGGGGAAATCGCCGAAGCGGTGACCTGGTCTAAAGCTCACCCCGACGCCAAGGGCGATGATGCGGTCAAACAAGTGGCGAACCAGCCTTGGGACCCAAGCGTTCAGGCGCTGGTCGCCTTCCCTCAGGTCCTGGCAACGCTGGGGCAGGATCCCGTTTGGGTCCAGCGCCTGGGTGATGCTTTTCTGGCGCAACCCGACGATCTCATGAACGGCGTGCAACGCTTGCGTCGTCAGGCGCAAACAGCGGGCAACCTTCAGAGCAACCAGTACCAGAACGTGACCGTCCAGGCGGCACCCGCGCCCGCTGCTTCGGCCCCTGCCCCGGCCAATAGCACCTCCACCATCATCATTCAGCCCTCTGATCCGCAGGTGGTGTACGTTCCCACCTATAACTCGACAACAATCTACGGCACCTGGCCCTACCCTGCTTCGCCACCCGCGTACTACCCACCGCCGCCCGCGTATTACCCCGGTCAGGCTTTGGTGGCCGGCCTGGCGTTTGGTACCGGTGTGGCGATCATCGGCTCGTTGTGGGGTAATTGTGACTGGGGCAATAACGACGTAGACATCGACGTCAACCGCTACAACAACATCAATCGAAACAATCAAATCACCAATAACAAGTGGCAGCACAACGCCGCTCATCGCGATGGTGTCCCCTATCGGGACAATCGCAGCCGCGAACAATTCGGCCGGCAACTGGACGGTGCCAATCAGCGCGAAGCCTTTCGGGGTGACAATGCACAGCGAGCCCAGGCTCGTGAAAAAGCCCGTGGTTCCATGGACAGGGCCGGTATCGAAAGACCTGCCACCACTAATCGCGAAGCCCGTGACCGAGCTCGCGCGGCCCAGTCTGGAACCTCGGCAGGCAATCGCATGCAGGCGGGTACGGACAGACAGGGATCGCCTGACAGAGGCCAAGGCACTGCGAGAAACACGCGGGATAATCAGCCGTCAGGCAGACAAAACGCTCAGGCCAATCAACGCAGACAGGACGCCGCACAGCCGCGTCAGGCTGCGCAAAATCGCGCTTCCGCCGGCAGCGCCCGCAACAATGCATTCGCCGGCGCGCGCTCGCCGTCCCAGTCCAATGCACAAGCCAGCCGTGGCCGGGCCAGCCAGGTTTCTGCCCAGCGCCCCAGTGCCGCGCGATCTGCCGGTCATCAGATCAGCAGGCCGTCCAGTGCACCGCGTTCAAGGGGGGGCCGCCGTTGAAAAACCACTATCGAGTCAAGTCACTCATGGGCAAGCTTTATCCCCTATTGGCGATAGCGGCCGGTGTGGCATGGTCGTGCATGGCTACAGCGCAGCAATCCTTTCCCACGCCTGAAAAGGCCGCTGAAGCGTTCGTCGAGGCACTGGGCACGGAGCACGCTGATCAGGCTCGCCTCACCGAGTTGCTGGGAAATGAATGGCACAGTTACATCCCGCGCAAAGGTGTGCAGCGCAGCGATGTCGACGCGTTTTTGAAGGAATATCGCGAACAGCATCGGATTGAGAAAATCAGCGACAAAAAAGCGCTACTGTCGGTGGGCGGTAGCCACTGGACATTGCCCATTCCCCTGATAAAAGTCGAAAACGGTTGGCGCTTCGACATCAAGGCCGGTAACGCAGAAATCCGGGCTCGGCGAATCGGTCGCAACGAACTCGACGCGGTGCAAGCGGTGCTGACGTATCACGATGCCCAGATGGACTACGCATCAGTGGATCGCGACGGTGACGGCGCACTCGAATATGCGCAGAAAATTTTCAGCACGCCCGGCAAGCACGACGGGCTCTATTGGGCAGAGGACGATAGCGACCAGATCAGCCCGTTGGGACCTTCGTTCGGCAAAGCCATTGCCGGGGAAGATTGGCATGGTTACCACTTTCGTATCCTTGAGGGCCAGGGGCCTTCAGCACCTGGCGGAGCCTTCAGCTACCTCATCGGTGACAAAATGAGCCGTGGTTTTGCACTGATCGCCTGGCCGGCAAAGTACGACGACACCGGGGTGATGAGCTTCATGATCAGCTATGAAGGACAAGTATTTGAGAAAGACCTGGGACCCAATGGCGCCAAACTGGCCCAGTCGATGAAGCGCTTTGATCCAGACGACAGTTGGAAGGCGGTGAAAACAGATCCCGAATAGCAGTTACACCCGGGCCCCACCGGTGATGGTCGGCGAGGCCCGCTGGCGCACTTCAGCTCCACTCCCCTCCAAGATGAGTTACTTGAACTGCTCGGCTCGCAACGCATAAAGGCACTCGCTGCCTGCCTTGGCCGAGGCGCTCAACGAGTGAATGCGCGGTAGCAGACGGGCGAAGTAAAAACGCGCGGTCGCCAATTTGCTTGCATAAAAATCATCCGTTGAGTGCGTGCTCATGGAGGCCTTGGCCATACGCGCCCAGAGGTAGGCATACGTGGTGTAGCCAAAGACATGCAGGTATTCGACCGAGGCTGCACCGATTTCATTCGGGTTGTTCCGCGCTCTATCAAGCAGCCACTCAGTGAGCTCATCGAGGGAGTCCACCGCCGCATTCAACGGCCTGGTGAATTCGCCGAGGTCAGCGCAGGCATTGGCGGTGAAGTGACGGATCTCCGACGCAAACAACCGGTACAACGCCCCGTTGCTGGCGACAATCTTGCGCCCGACCAAGTCCAGCGACTGAATACCGTTGGTGCCTTCGTAGATCTGGGTGATGCGCACATCACGCACCAATTGCTCCTGGCCCCACTCGCGGATATAGCCGTGTCCGCCGAAGATCATTTGGCCGTGCAAGGTGCTTTCCAGGCCCATGTCGGTGAGGAAAGCCTTGGCTACCGGGGTCAGCAGAGCCACCAGGTCCCGGGCGCGACTGCGTCGGGTCGCATCCTCGCTGTACTTGGCGGTATCCAGTTGCAGCGCGACATAGCTGGAAAACGCGCGGCCGCCCTCGTTCAGTGCTTTCATGGTCAGCAACATACGCCGAACGTCCGGGTGAGCAATGATCGGGTCGGCGGTTTTGTCCTTGTGCTGCGCACCCGTTGGCGCACGGCTTTGGAGGCGGTCAAGAGCGTACGCGACAGCGTTCTGGTACGAGCGCTCGCCTTGGGCCAGGCCCTGGATACCGACGCCAAGACGCTCGTAGTTCATCATGGTAAACATCGCCGCCAGGCCTTTGTCCGGTGCGCCAACAATCCAGCCGGTGGCACCGTCAAAGTTCATCACGCAGGTGGCGGAGGCCTTGATCCCCATCTTGTGTTCGATGGAGCCGCACGACAATGCGTTGTTTTCGCCCAGCGAACCGTCGGCATTGATCAGCACCTTCGGCACCAGGAATAGCGAAATGCCTCTCGGCCCGGCGGGCGCATCCGGTAGTCGCGCCAGTACCAGATGGATGATGTTCTCGGTCAGATCGTGCTCGCCGCCGGTGATGAAAATCTTGCTGCCACTGATTTTGTAACTGCTGTCGGCCTGTGGCTCGGCACGTGTGCGAATCAGGCCGAGGTCGGTGCCGGCGTAGGCTTCGGTCAGGCACATCGAACCGGTCCAGGTGCCGGCGTACATGTTTGGCAAGTACTTGGCTTTCAGTTCTTCGCTGGCGTGGGCGTTGATTGCCAGACAGGCGCCAGCCGTCAGCATCGGGTACAACCCAAACGACAGGCTGGCCGCGTTGACCATCTCTTCGACCTGTGCGCCGATGACCTTGGGCATGCCCATGCCACCGAACTGCGGTTCGCCGCCCACCCCCACCCAACCGCCTTCGGCGAAGGCTTGATAGGCCTCGGCAAAACCGTCGGGGGCAGTGACCGAGCCGTTGCTCCAGGTGCAGCCCTGTTCATCGCTGACGCGATTCAAGGGTGCGATGACTTCACCACTGAACTTGCCGGCCTCCTCCAGGATGGCGGCGGCGGTTTCGTCATCAATCACGTCGACAAGACCGGGCATTTTGGCCCACAGCCGGGAGACCTGGAAAACCTCGTTGAGTACGAAGCGCATGTCGCGCAGGGGAGCTTTGTAATCAGACATAGTTGGCTTACTCGGAAGTCGTCAGGGCATGGGGCACGCCGGGACGTTCAGTGGTTTCGAAGTTGTCGGCTGCCGTGACAGGGCCGCGTTCGGATGACCGCTCGCGCAGCAGAAAGTAAGAAAGGGCCGGGATCAGAATCAGCGCGCCCAACATGTTCCACAGGAACATGAAGGTCAGCAGGATGCCCATGTCGGCCTGGAACTTGATCGGCGACCAGACCCAGCACACCACGCCTGCCGCCAAGGTGATGCCGACCAATCCCACCACCCGACCGGTAAACGACACGGCGTTGCGGTAGGCCTGAGTCAACGGCAGTCCCTGGCGCTGGTAATGCAGCTGCACGCTGAGCAAGTACAAGGCGTAGTCGACGCCGATCCCCACCCCCAGTGCGATCACGGGCAGGGTCGCGACCTTCACCCCGATACCCATGGCGACCATCAGTGCCTCGCAAAGGATCGATGTCAGGACCAAGGGCAACAGGGCGACCAGCGTGGCGCGCCAGCTGCGGAACGTGATCAGGCAGAACAACGTGACCGCCGCATACACATAAAACAGCATGGTGTGATTGGCCTCGCGCACCACAATGTTGGTCGCGGCCTCGATCCCCGCCGACCCGGCCGCCAACAGGAACTTTCGCTCGTCGCTATTGTTCTCACGGGCGAATCGCTCGGCGATTTCCACTACCGCATCCAGGGTCTCGGCCTTGTGATCCTTGAGGAAGGTAATCACCGGCATCAGCGAACAATCGGTGTTGAACAATTCCGGGGAATTGACCGAGGCCTGCTGCGCGGCGTAGTTCAGGACGTCCTGGTTGCGCTGGATGCTGTTGAGCTTGGGATTGCCCTCGTAGGACCCGGCCGTGATCTGGCGCACCGCATTGACCAGCGAAGCCGTCGCTTGCACCCCCGGGTTCTGTTGCAGTTCCCAGGCCAGACGATCGGCGAGGATCAGCGTCTTGTAGTTCAGGCAGCCTTCCGGTGCGGTCTTGATCATCACCGCGAACAGGTCGCTGGACAGCGCGTAATGGCTGGTGATGTAAGCGTTGTCACGGTTATAGCGAGAATCGGCGCGCAACTCCGGTGCACCGCTTTCCAGGTCGCCAATCTTCAATTGCAGGCTGACCATGAACCCGCCGATGCCCATCAGTACCGCGACCAGCACGGCGCCCGTGGCCCACTTGGCCGTGGTGAAGCGGTCGAGAAAGTCCCACAGTTTGCCGAAGCCCTTGTGCACATCGGCGCGGGAATCGATTTTCAGTGCGCGTTCGGCAGCCTTGGCGCCGACACCGACGTAAGACAACGCGACCGGCATCAACAACAGCGAGGTGAAAATCAACACCGCCACACCGATACTGGCGGTAATGGCCAGGTCGCGGATCACCGGGATGTCGATCAGCATCAGTACCGCGAACCCGACGGCGTCGGCCAACAGCGCGGTGACCCCGGCAATGAAGAGGCGGCGAAAGGTATAGCGGGCGGCAATCAGCTTGTGGGTGCCACGAGCGATGTCCTGCATGATCCCGTTCATTTTCTGCGCCGCGTGGGACACGCCGATGGCGAAGATCAGGAACGGCACCAGCACCGAATACGGATCGATGGCATAACCCAGCCAGGCGACGATGCCGAGCTGCCAGACCACGGCGATCAGCGAGCAGCCGACCACCAGCAAAGTGCTGCGCACACAACGGGTGTAGGCGTAAATGATGAGCAGCGAAGTGACCACCGCCAGGCCGAAGAACATCATCACCTGGATCAAGCCGTCGATCAGGTCACCCATCAGTTTGGCGAAACCGATCACCCGGACCTTGTACTGGCCCTTGCCCTCCTCCCCTGACTTGCGCGCGGCGCTGTCACCGGCGAATTCGATCTGGTCGCGCAATTGCTCTTCGAGCACCTGCGAAAAGGCGTGGTAGTCGATGCGCTTGCCGCTGGCCGTGGCCTTGTCCAGCAGCGGCACGATCAGCATGCTCGACTTGAAGTCGCTGGCCACCAGGCTGCCGACGATGCCGGCGCGGGAGATGTTCTGGCGCAACTGTTCGATTTCTTCCGGCTTGCCCTGGTAGGTATCGGGCATCACCGGGCCACCCTGGAAACCCTCTTCGGTGACTTCCGTCCAGCGCACCGCCGGGCTCCACAGCGACTTCATCCACGCACGGTCGACGCCTTCGGTGAGGAACAGACGGTCGTTGACCTGTTTGAGCACGTCCAGGTAACCGGGGTCGAAGATATCGCCCTGGGTGTTCTCGACCACCACCCGCACCGAGTTACCTAAACCGCGCAACGACTGACGGTTTTCCAGGAAATTCTTGATGTACGGCTGACTCTGCGGAATCATTTTTTCGAAGCTTGGGCGCAGCTCCAGGCGCGTCGCGGCCATGTAGCCCAACACCACGGTAGCCAGTGCCATCAGCAGCATGAACAGCGGACGGTAGTTGAACACCAGCCGTTCCAGCAGGTTGCCGGATTGGCGGTCAAAGTCCCGCAGATTGCGGATCACCGGCATGGCATCTTGTTTGATATTGCCCATGTCTGGGTTCTCGCTCTAAAGGTTCGGGGACTTGTTCACGGACAACGTCCGTACACCACGGCTGCCAACCACCACCAGCGCACCGTCGGTGGCGCGCGCGACGCCCGTTACCGGTGCCGGTTCGACTTGCTGCACAAAGCGCATTTGCGCGCCGCTACCCTCGCTGACCAGCCTCTGTCCGCCCTGGGTGAACAAGCGGTAATTGCCCTGGGCATCGGTGATGCCGGCGGTGATGCTGACGTGCAGGCCGCTGTCCAGTGCTGCCCAGCTTTGGCCGCCATCCGTACTGCGCAGCACATTGCCGCGCAGGCCGTAGACCAGCACCTCGCCGGGCTTGCCGAGAACGCCAAAAAAGCTCCCTTGATAGGGTGTCTGCACGGCGGCGAAGCGTTGCCCGATGTCATCCCACTTAAGCAACAGGCCCTGCTCTCCGGCGATGTACAGCGCGTCACCGGTTGAAGCGATGGCGTTGAGGTGAAAGCTCTGCGGGTTGTCGGTGCGATCCTGGAAAGGCGTCCAACTCTGGCCGCCATCCTCGGTGCGCAGGATCAGGTTGAATACCCCGACCACATAGCCGACGCGATCGTTGGCAAACCAGACATCGAGCAAGGGTTTGTCCGCGCCCTGCTCCGCCAGGCGTTCACCTTCGGCGACCAAAACCGGCCATTGCTGGTTATCGGGTTCGGCACCGGCCAACGCTTGGTAATGCTTGACCAGCAAGGCACCGATTTCACGACCGTCCAGCTGCTTGCGCCAGGTCATGCCGGCGTCATCGCTGTGCAACACCACGCCGTCGCCACCCACCGCCCAGCCCTGTGTGGCGGAAGGAAAAGTCACGGCATTGAGATCGGCGCTGACCGGCACCGCAGCCTGTTGCCAGTGCTTGGCGCTATCGTCGGAAAAGAGAATATGGCCACGCTGGCCGACGGCGATCAGGCGGTCGCCTGCGCGGGCCAACCCGGATAACGGGCTGCTGATCGCCAGGGCACTGGCCTTGGCCGGCAGATCCAGCACGTCGACATAAGTGGATGCGTGACCCAGGCCCTGCAACATCGCAAGCAGTGCGCCAAGCGCCAGCTGCAGGTAATTTTTGTACAAGCACATACCGCGTCCTCTTCGGAAAAACGCGCCAGAACACACATCCGTGTGCCCGACGTTCAAACCCCGCACCCGCAACGATCGGAATGCACCGACCGGCGTGCGGTCACGCAGCCTTGCAGCGGCGGACCGAACGGACGATTGTCCCGGTTTGCTTAGCGAATCCCGCTACCGGCCAGGGATTCCGCCGACCATTGCGCCTTGGAAAGCGGATCGATGTACTTGATGCCGCCGTAAGGCCCTACTACACCGTTGATGTTGTACGAGCCGCCGACCAGGTCGTAGATCATGAAAGGCGTGGAGTCCGGGACCTGCTTGTCGTAGCTCTGGCTGAGGAAGGCGAAAGAGCCACGGTACAGCTGACCACGGGCGTCGTACTGGTCGGAGGCCACAGCGGTCCAGCTGTCTTCGTCCAGATAGAAGCGGCGCTTCTGGTAAATGTGACGGGCGCCGGACTTGAGGTTGCCCTCGACCACCCACACGCGGTGTTTTTCCCAACGCACGTAATCCGGTGCCAGGTGATTGGCCGTGGTCAGCGACTTCGGATCCTGGGCGTAGGTCAACTTGTAGGTGTTGTAGGGCACGATCATTTCCTGCTTGCCCACCAACTTCCAGTCGTAGCGGTCCAGCGCACCGTTGAACACGAAAACATCGTCGTAGGTGCCCGCACCGGCAGTGCCAGGGTTTGGCGTGTCGTAGGCCAGGTTCGGTGCCAGCTTGACCCGGCGTTGACCCGGCAGGTATTGCCAGGCGCGGCGCGGTTGCTGCAGTGGGTTGGCGGCGTCTTTAAGCATTACCGCTTCGCCGGCCCGACGTGCGGGGCCGGTGTAGGACAGCTTCATCTGGTAGTACACATCGTCGCTGCGGATCGGCTGTGTCAGGTTTTCATAGATCGGATAGGAAATGTTCGCCTGTCCGGTGATCGCCAGGCTCGCGACGCCGGCGGAGTCGACGTTCCAGGAGTCGTACTTGGAACTGATGTTGACGCCCTGATAGCGCAGCAGGAAGTTCCACATCGCTTCATTGCCAGACTGCGGGATCGGAAATGGCACGCCAGGCAGTACGTTGTCGATGGCCAGCCCGCCTTCGAGGGACTTGGCGCCAGTGGCATTTTTCACCCCGTTGTCCAGCACGGCCTTGGGCAGTGTAACGGTGCGGTGAGTCGGGTAGACGTTGACATGGAAGCTGGGGAAACGCTTGGCCAGTTCTACCGTGGTCGCGGTCAGCGCGCCCTTGTATTGGTCGACGTTTTTGCCGTCGATCACCAACAGCGGTTTCTCGTCGGCGAAAGGGTCCGGGCGCATGCTGTCACCGGCCTTGAACGAGGCTGGCGGCGTGGTCAGGCCACCAGCGTAGGCGGGAATCGAACCATCGGCGTTCCCGGCTTTTTCAGCGCCGACCAGCGTCAGGCTGCTGCCCAGCTTTGCGGCTTCGCCTTCGGATACAGCGGCCTGTGCCTGGGCGGCGATGGCCATGGCCAGCGATGCGGCCAACACGGTTTGCATGAATTTCATCTTGTTATTCTCCTGCTTGCGCCGAGCAAGCCAGTGGTGAATCAAAAGGTGGTTTTCATCGTCAGGTACACAGCGCCACGGTCCGCCGTGGTCGCGCCGCCGCCTGAAAATGCTGAGTAACCACCGGCGTAACACGCGTAGTTTTCATTACCGCTGAACGCGTTGGGTGTAGAACCGTCACCGCTGCTGGCATTGGCCGCGCCAGTGCTCGAACCGCTGACGTTGCACTTGTCGGTCTTGCCGAAAGCGTCCACGTACTTCAGGTCGACGAAGTATTTGTTGTACACAACGGCACCGATGCCCACCGCATAGTTGCCGGTGTCTTTGGCACCGCCACCGGAGACCGGCGACACGCCGTCGAGACCGACGTTGACGGACATCGGTGCGTTGAGATCGACGCCGGGGAACACCTGATACCAGGTCGGAGTGAAGTTGATCGCGATGCCCCAGTTGTCCCGGGTCGGCGCGTCGATACCGCGATAGGTGTCTTTGCCTTTGTAGAGCGCCTCGTTCTTGCTATCGAGCTTGAGCAAGTTGCTGTAATACAGTTCGGCCAGCAGGGTCGCCGAATCGAACACCGGGGTTTTCGGCAGGGTCATCAGGCCGTTGAGCGTCCAGTGCAACGTGTCACCGGTGGCGCCCATGCTGTCGCCCTTTTCCGGGGTGTCATAGATCACGCCAGTAGCAGCCGTGCGCGCGGGCAACAGTCCCAGGCCGGCGCCCAATCCCAGTGGGCTCGTCGAGCTGACAATCGCCGGAATACTCGCCAGCGGCATGTTGTGACGGATGTTCAGGTCCGACCCCACGCTCACACCGCCGACATCTTTGGAAAGGCTCAAGCCGACAATGTGAATGTTGTCCGCATACGCCAATTGATAAGTGCTGGTGCCCAGTGAGTTGAGCGTGTTGACGACAGCAGGCACTTGCCCGGCCGGACGCGTTCCGTTCGGGTTGGCCGACGTCAGCCCGGTGGCGTCCAGCCAGGCTTGCGGCAGGATTTCCGACGTGTTGCGGTAGTAAGCGCCGAGGGTGCCGTCCAGCCAGGCAGGCGACCACTTGGCCATGACGCCCCAGTCGCCGCGTTTGTCCGGCGTCAGGTCATGCCCCCGACGCACGTTGGTCAACCCGTTGCACGGCGCCAGACCACAGCCCAGCGGGCTGCCTGGAACCACGGAGTTGGTGTTGCCGAGCAGGAACGACTGCGCACCGAAACCGACGAGGTCGGAACCGCCATAGTAGGTGCCGGCTTCCGGCAGCCGGGCGGCATCCCAGTCGAGGAAATACTGGGCACCGACCGTCAACTCGGGATTGATGGTGAACGACATCGACAGCTGGTTACGCGGGACGAACAGCTCCTTGGCTTCCGTACCCGGCGACGCTGCCAGTTTGGCCAGGTCGAGGCCGGATTGGCCATAGCTCATCGAATGCACCGGGTTGAGAAGTGTCTCGCCCCAGAACACGTTGTGCTGGCCAGCCTTGACGCTCAGTAATGACTCCTCGCCCACTTCGGTGCTGTAGAACACGAAGGCATCAAGGATTTCGCCGGAAGGACCGGTGTAGTAGCGCTGGGCGTAATTGCTCAGGTGCGGGCTGCCATTGCCGACATTGTCACCGGTGACGCCGGCAAGACGCGGATCGTTGGCAACCAGGCCCGAGCGTGCATCGTTGCCGTTGACGAACGGGTTGGAATTCGAACCGGTGTTCTCATACGCCTTGTCGTACCAACTGGCGGCGCTGACACGAAAACCCATGTGGTTCTGGTAGACCACATCCATCTCGGTCAACAGGTCGACACGGTTGGTGATGTTGGTGCCGGACCTGCGAAAGTTGTAGTCACCGTCGTTGTTGTTCGGTGTTCCCAACATGCGCTTGTCGGCGCTTTCAGTGCGCACACCGTAGTTGTACTTGACGGTGTTATCCAGACGCGCGGTCCAGTCCGGGTTGCCGGTGTCGAGCTCTATCGCCTGGGCGACTGGCATGCTTGCAGCCAGAATGGCCGTGGCCAACAAACTGTAAGGTGATGGTGCAAACCCGTGACGCTTAGTGTTGTGCATTGCGTTGTCTCCGCCTTTTTGTATTTGTTTTAAGCGCAGCTTCCCTAACGCCCCCTTGTTCCAGGGGTTGGCGTTTCAGGTATGAGGGTAAATGCCGGTTGGCTTGCACCAGCCGGCTCCTGAACTAGCGATCCAGCTCGAGAATGAGGGCTTCGGCTTGCGGCCAATGCCCATAACCTGCTGCCGGATTGAGATGACCGACTTCGCCCAGATTGAGCAGTTCGCTACCCCAGCCTTCTGCCAGGCGCGTCACGGCGTCCAGGCTGGCGAGATGATCGTTGGTGCTGCCGACCACCAGGCTGCGAAATGGCAGCGGGCCAGTCGGCAGAGGATCCCAACCGTTGGTACGCAGGGATTCGGCGGACGGGTAGCCTTGCGGCCATGAGGCGGCGAGGTCCGGCGGCGCAGCCAGCAGCGCGCCCTTGATTGGATGGCTGTGCGTTGCTGCCCAGTGCGCGACCATCAACACGCCGGCACTGTGAGCCACCAAAATCACCGGGCCGTCGATCTGCGACAGTTCGTGCTGGATGGCCTCGACCCGCTTGCTGCAGTCGAGCTTGTCGGTCTGAAGCGGCGGCACACTGCGCACTTTGCACAGTTTGGCCTCAAGCAACGTTTGCCAATGCTCGGCAACGTGCTCGCGCAGGCCCGGGACGATCAGAATGGTTGCGGCAGTTTGCAGTTTGTCCACTTCAACACCTTCGCTTTCGCGGTGACTCGGCTGACTCTGTGGCCAGCGCTTTCTTGTAGGACTGACATTAAAGAGCGCCCACCCCCAGCGCTTTTCATTGGACGTCATGCACTTTTCTTTTGATGACACGTTGGGGGGTGCTGGACGGTGCGCGACCGTTGGTCAAAAAATCCCACAGGTGCGTTGCAGGCCGCTGTAATCAATGGATGCAGGCCGACTGACGGTGTTGAACGTGATGTTTGCGGGCTGCGCAAGGCGCGCCGTCGTCGATGACATCGCAACTGTTCAAGTGGCGATGTGCTGGATATAGTCGCCACGATGATTTCCACCGCAACTGGCCCAGGAAGGTCCTTCGCATGACCAAGCTCGTTCGCGCCGCTGTCTTGACCAACTACCTGGAGGTCACTCAGTACCTGTCGTTCAACCCGCGAGATGTAATGGCCGCCGTCGGCTTGAGCAAGGCCCAGCTGCAAGCCCCTGAACACCGGATCCCTATTGATTCCGCCGTGCGCCTGCTGGAAGACTCGGCGGCCGCCAGCGGTTGCCAGACCTTCGGCCTGGGCATGGCCGAGTCGCGCCAGCTTTCAGACTTCGGCGTGGTCAGCCTGCTGCTCAGCCATCAGCGCACGCTGCGTGAGGCTTTGCAGGTGGTGGTGAACTACCGGCATCTGATGAACGATTCGCTGGCCATCTTCATTGAAGAGGCCGGCAAGATGGTGATCATTCGCGAAGAGGTGGTCACCGAGAGCCCCATGCCCAGTCGGCAAGCCAATGAGCTGGCGATCGGCGTGATGTTTCGCCTGTGCGCGGCCCTGCTCGGTTCACACTGGCATCCGTACAGCGTCAACTTCACCCATCAGCCCCCCGACAACCTGCAACTGCACCGTCGTCTGTTCGGATGCACATTGGAGTTCGGCAGCGAGTTCAACGGCATTGTCTGTTCCAACGCCAGCCTCGACATGACCAACCCCCATGCCGATCCGGCCATGGCGCGTTATGCCCAGAGTTACCTCGACTCGTTGCAGAGTCACGATGGCTCGTCAATGTTGTTCGAGGTGCGTAAAGCCATTTACCTGCTGCTTCCCATGGGCCGTGCCACCATCGAGCAGATTGCCCAAAGCCAGGGCATGAACGTTCGAACCCTTCAGCGCCGGCTCAAGGACGATGGCTGCGCCTTCAACGACCTGATCAACGACGTGCGCCGCGACCTGGTGTTGCGCTACCTGGAAAACCCGAATTACTCGCTGGGCCGTATCGCTGACATGCTCGGCTACTCCATGGCCAGTTCCTTCACACGTTGGTTCATCACCCAGTTCGGCATGCCGCCCGCCGTCTGGCGCGCCGCGCAGAAACAGCCAAAGGCACCGCCCCCTCCGACCACCCTGCCCGACCCCGCCGCCCCCTGATCACCCACTAACACCTTCAACAAAAAAAACGGCGACTGCTGGTGCAGTCGCCGCAAAGAACCGGTGTTTATGACACCGGTCGGAAGCCTCGTTACGCTAGGAGTAAACGTAACAAGGCCCTGCCATTCAAGCCCCCCAGTGCAGCAACAACAGCACCAGTACGACCAGGAAGATCGTCTCTCCCACCATCAATAGAATCGGTTTGATACCCACTGACGCCAGCTCCTTGAGCTGGGTTTTCATGCCCAGGGCGCTGATCGACACCACCAGGCACCAGCGCGACAACTCATTGACCGAACTCTGCACGACTGGCGCCACCCACCCGGTGCTGTTGATACAGGCCAGCATCAGAAAACCGACGGCGAACCATGGCAACAGCGGCGGCCGTTTGCCGGTGGGGTCGGCGCCCTGCATTCGGGTGATCATGGCCGCGGTGACGATCACCGGCAGCAACATGGCCACGCGCATCAACTTGACCACCGTGGCCGTGTCGCCGGTCTCGGTCGACATGCTGTAACCGGCGCCGACGACCTGGGCGACATCGTGGATGGTGGCCCCGAGGAACACGCCGGCCACCTGGGGCGACAATTGCAGCCAGTTGGCGATCATCGGGTAGACGATCATCGCCAGGGTTGATAACGCCGACACCCCGATCACCGTGAACAGCGTGGCGCGTTCTTTTTGCGGATGGTTGGGCAGTGCCGCCGCCAGCGCCAAGGCCGCCGAGGCACCGCAAATCGCCGTTGCGCCACCGGTGAGCATGCCGAACAGACGCTGGAACCCCAGCGCCTTGGCCGCGACCACCGACACGCCGATGGTCACCACCACCAGAATCACCACCAGGGCAACGGGTTTCCAGCCCAGCGCAGCCATCTGTTCCAGGGTGATACGCATGCCCAGCAGTGCCACACCGATGCGCAACACACTGCGTGCGGTGAATTCGATGCCGGCCTTGCAAGGGCCGTCATCGGCCAGAAAATTCAGCGCCATGCCCAGCAACAACGCAAACAACATGACGGGCGCACCGTAGTGCTCGGACAAAAACGACGCGGCGGCCGCCACGATCAGACTGACAATAAACCCCGGGGCCAATTCGCGCGTGCGGCTATGGATACGGGTAAGAGCGATGGCGCTCATGGCGCGGACTCCTCGGGAACAATGACGATGAACGCCTGGTCGTTGATGATCTCGACCGGGTAGTTGTTGACTTTGACCTGCCTGGAATTGAGCAGGTAGCCGCTGTGCAGATCGAAGCGCAAACCATGGGCGCAACATTGAATCACCCGCCCCTCAAGACGCCCGCCACACAGCGAGGCGCCCTGGTGCGGGCAGCTGTCGTCGATCGCGAACAGGTGCCCGTCGACGTTGAACAACGCCAGGCTTTTGTCTTCGAACTCGAACAGCGCCCGGCCACCGGCCTGCGGGTGTTTGCCGGCAGGTACGGGAATGCGCCGGGTCATGCCGGCTGCCGCTCGCGCTCACTTTCCTGGAGGGCTTGGTGCATGGCCCCGAGCAGCGCCTGGGCAGGTTGGGCACCGATCACCGTCATGCGACGATCGAACTGGAAACTCGGCACGCCACTGGTCGCACCGGGGGATCCTGCAAATGGCGTGGCGTCGCCCGTCAGGCAATCGAGCAATGCGTCGGCATCGACGCCGCAGGAGCGGGCAATCGCGAGCAAGGTCTCGCGGCATCCAAGGTTTTCGCGTTTGCGGAAATAAGCGGCGAACAGCCGTTCGAGCAACATTTCACGCTGTGCAGCATTGCCCAGTTCGCTGACTCGCTCGAACAGGCGATGGGCGTCTGCGGTGTTGGGCATCGTCTCGATCTGGCTGAGGTCGATGGTCAGTCCAACCGCCGCGGCAGCCTGTTGTACCTGGGCCTGGCGCATGGTCATAGCGCCGGCATTGCCCAGACGCTTGCGGTAGAAATCGGCGAAGGGCTCACCTTGTACCGGCAACTGAGGCAGCAACTGCACGCCATGCCACACCGTAGTGATCTGCACATCCGGATGGCGACTGCGAAACTGTACCTGTGCATGCTCCAATTGGCGTTTGCCGATCAGGCACCAGGGGCAGATAAAATCGAAAAACACATCAATATCTAAACGACGACTCACAACTTCACCTCGAACCCGGCTTGACTGACGGTGTCAGGCACGCGCTGACCCTGAAGACGGGCAATATCTTTGTGGTAGTGACACTTGGCGTAAAAGAACACGGCCGCTGCCGCGATACTGACCAGTGGCACCAGTTGGAAAGCGGCATGCAGGCCGATGAGGTCCGACACCCTTCCTGTGATGAACGGCCCCGGCGCCAGTCCCAGCATGTTGTTGGCCAATGTCAGCGTGGCGAAGGCCGTGCCATGGACCGAGTAATGGGTCAAATTGGCAACCATCGCCCCGGCGGGGCCAGTGGTGCCGGCGGCGATCAGCATGCCCAGACAAATCAGAGCCAATTGCAAAGGCCCTGCCGTGAGCGCAAACGCCGCCGACAACAGCAGGCAACTGCCCAGACAATAGGCAATGGCCAGCGCGACCTTGCGCTCCGGCGACTGGCGACATAGCCGGTCACTGAGCATGCCGCACAGGATCATCCCCGCACCGCTGCACAGCACGATCATCGCCGCGACACCGCCCGCCTTGTCCGTCGCCATGTCGTAATAACGATTGAGGTAACTGGGCATCCACACAATCACGGTGCCACCGACAAACAATTGCAGCCCACTACCCACGTAGGTGGCAATCACTGAAGGGCTGGACCACAACGTGCGCAACGGACGCTTGACCGTCGCAACCGCCTTGTCCGCGACGCATTTGGGAGCAATGCGTGCTTCCTTGACGATGATCGGATAAAGCACCGCCAGCAGCAGGCCGAACAGCGACATGCCGGCAAACGACCAGCGCCAGCCCAACTTGGCGGCGATTGCCCCGCCCAACGCCATGCCCAATACCGAACCGAACATGCCGCCCGCCATGAAGGCGCTGGCCAGCGTCGCCCGCAGGTGTTTGGGAAACACCGAAATCACCACGGCGATGCCGACGCTGCCGTACGCGGCTTCACCGACACCGACCATGAACCGGGCAATGAACATCTGCTGATAGTCCTGCGCCAGCGCACAGCCCAATGTGGCGATGCTCCAAAGCAGGGCCATCAAGGCCAGGCTCTTGACCCGACCGAAACGGTCCGCCAGCAAGGACAGAGGAAATGTCAGCAAGCCCACCATCAGGGCGACGATGCCGCTGAGCAAGCCCAACTGGCCGTCACTCAGGGCCCACTCGCCCTTGAGCATCGGGAATACGGCGTTGAGCACCTGGCGCGACATGTAATCGGAGATCAACAGGCCGAACGTCAGTGCAAAGACGATCCAGGCATACGGGCGCGCAACAGTGACGGCACAGTCGTCATCGTCTGCGGTGATTGGGTGAAAGGCCATTCAGCCTCCTCGAATCTCTGTTTTATTGTTGTTATCGAGCGTGTAGCCAGTCAGCGAGCGGGAGTCCATCGACCTCCCGCTCACCGTCGGTCAGCCGCGTTGTGGCACGCCTTTCTGTCCAGCCTTGCGGTTGGGGGCCATGCCGTTGGCCAGCAATGTTTCTTCGATGCTTTGGTACTGCACACCGATGCGGTAGATCTCACGAGCTTCCTTGCCGCTGGCGATTTCACGACCCAGTTCGTGGGCAATGCGCACGGTTTGCTTGATCTGCGCCACGGAGCCGAAACGGTCACCCTTGTGATCAATGATAGTGTCTTCATTGCCTACGCGCGGGTGCATACCCATGGCCATCGACATGGTGTTAAACGGCATGACGTTCTTGAGTAGCGACTCGGAGGTCAGGGTGCAACCGTCCGGCGCGCGGTGGATGAAGTTGAAGAAGTTGAACGGATTAGGGCCATCGAAACCGCCACCGATACCGATCCAGGTCAGGTTCAGCGGTCCCATGTACACGCCCTTGCGCACCAGGCGCTCAAGCGTTTCCATGGCGTGCATGCCGGTCAGCTGAAAATGTGGCTGCACGCCAGCGGCTGTCAGGCGTCGCAAGTGCTCCGCTACCCACGCCGGGCCGGCCGGCACGGTCATTTCGCTGTAGGCGGCCTGATAAAGCGGGTTGGCCAGGGACGTGCCTTCCAGGTATTCCGGGTACAGCAGTTCCATGATGTTCATCTGGGTGGTGTTGATCGCCACCGTCACCTGATCAGGTTTGGGCGTCAGCTCGGCCAGCATGTGGCGCGTGTCGTCCGACAGCCACTTGGCGGCTTCGCCATCGCCTTCAGGGGCGAAGGAAATCGAGCCGCCGACCTGGATGATCATGTCCGGAACGGCTTCACGCACGCCGGCGATCAGTTCGTTGAACTTGGACAGGCGCTTGGAGCCCTTGCCGTCCAGCTCACGTACATGCAGGTGCAGGACGGTGGCCCCGGCTTCATAGCAATCGACCGCTTTCTGCACCTGCTCATCCATGGTCAGGGGGATGTCTTCGGGAAAGTCTTCCGGCATCCATTCCGGGCCGTACGGGGCCACGGTGATGACCACTTTTTCCATGTTTTCCGGGTGCAGGGAATCGTCAAAAAATTGCATGAGGTACTCCTGTTTTTATGGTTTTCCACCCAGCCGGGAACCTGCCCGGCGGGCGCATTTACGAGTTCGAATGCAGAGGGACGGTCAGAACGTCTTGTCACCGATGATCCCGGCACGTTCCATCTTGCGATGGCACGGCGGATAGTCCATGACGGCGTAGTGCTGGGTACTGCGGTTGTCCCAGATGGCGATGCTGTTCGGCTTCCAGCGCCAGCGAACCTGGTATTCGGGGATGTAGGCCTGGCTGATCAGGTAACGCAGCAGCTCGCCGGCACCTGGGTTGGCGTCCTGGCCGAAGCGCACCCGATCAGGGGTGTGGTAGTTGCTGAAATGGGTCGCGAAGGCGTTGACGAACAGCACTTTTTCCCCGGTTTCCGGGTGGGTGCGCACCACCGGGTGCTCGGCATCCGGGTACATTGCCTTTAGTGCCAGGCGCTTCTCGATCGGCATCGCCGCGCCGAAGCTCGCTTCGATGCTATGGCGGGCGCGCAGGTCAGCAATTTTCACTTTCACGTCATCCGGCAACTGCGCATACGCCTCAACCATGTTGGCCCACATGGTGTCACCGCCCACTGGCGGGCACTCCACGCAGCGCAGTACACAGCCCATCGGCGGCGCCTCGCGCCAGGTGGCATCGGTGTGCCAGGCATTTTCGTAGCGGTCCATCGGCTGGTCCGGGTTCTTGTAGATACGCACCAGGCCCGGATGGTCCGGATCGCTGCCGGCGACCGGATGATCCTCCAGTTCGCCGAAGCGACGGGCGAAAGCCACGTGCTCGGCACGGGTGATGTCCTGATCGCGCAGGAACACCACTCGATGCTTGAGCAACTGAGCACGAATCTCGGCGAAAAGACCGTCGTCGTGGATCGCATCAGCGAGGTTCACGCCGATCAGTTCCGCGCCGATGTTGCAGGTCAATTGTTCGACTTTCATGGCGGGCAACTCCCTTAAATGACGAAAATCGACGAGCCCGTGGTCTTGCGTGACTCCAGGTCGCGATGGGCCTGCACAGCATCTTGCAAGGCGTAATGCTGGTTGATTTCGATCTTGATCTTGCCGCTGCCGACGTGGTCGAACAACTCGCCGGCCAGGGCGGCTTTTTCCGCCGGGTCGGCAATGTAGTCAGCCAGCGCAGGACGGGTCAGGAACAGTGAGCCCTTCATCGCCAGCATCACCGGATCGAAGGCCGGGATCGGTCCGGACGCCGTGCCGACGCAGACCATCAGGCCGCGCCGTTTGAGCGAATCCAGCGAACCCATGAAAGTGTTCTTGCCGACACTGTCGAACACTACGTTGACGCCCACGCCGTCCGTCAACTCGCGCACGCGCTGGGCGACATCTTCGTGGCTGTAGTTGATGACATGGTCGCAGCCATGGGCCTTGGCAATTTCGCCTTTGACATCAGTGGATACGGTGCCGATGACGTTCAGACCAAGCAGTTTGGCCCATTGCGAAACGATCAGGCCGACACCGCCGGCGGCGGCGTGCAGCAGAATGCTGTCGCCGGCCTTGAAGTCGTAGATGCGCCGCATCAGGTACGAGGACGTCAGGCCGCGCATGGTCATGGCCGCGGCCGTCTCGAAACTGATGGTTTCCGGCAGTTTGATCAGCGGCGCGGCCGGGATCAGGCGCTCGGTGCTGTAGGCACCCAGGGTATTGAGGAAACCGGTGTAGGTGACGCGATCCCCCACTTGAACGTTGGTCACGCCCTCGCCAATGGCCTGGACCACGCCGGACGCTTCGACACCCATGCCGTTGGGCATCGGGATCGGGTAGGTGCCGTTGCGAAAGTAGGTGTCGGCATAGTTCAGGCCAACGGCTACCTGCTTGAGACGTACCTGGCCTGGGCCAGGATCACCGACTTCGACCTCTTCATAACGAAGCACGTCGGGACCACCAGTTTCGTAGAAGCGTACGGCTTTGGCCATTTTTGTTATTCCCCAGTCTGCATTATTGTCGAGCTGCGTCGAATTGCGCTGATTGGACTGTAGGACGACGTCTGGCTAGCCGCTTCTCATCAGACGACAATGGCTTTTCATTTCATGACAGCTTGCGCGTCCTCTGTGCGCCTGCGACGGAGGACTTACTCAGCGGTGCTTTTACGCTTGTCACGCGGGTTCAAGGCGATCGAGATTGGCTAAATCGCTCAGCGATCTTCCTCTTCCTCGCCCATTGAATACGTCATCAGATAGCGGCTGACCGCGGCATTTATAGTGGGGAAAAACGCCTCTTCGCCAAGCCGCTCGTACAAACCGAATCGCTTGAGCTTGTCTTTGACCGGGTCCTTCATTTCCGCGATGCACAGTTTGATCTGCGCTGCCTGCAGGGTGTCCGCCAAGTCGGCCAGCATGTCCGCAGACGTCACGTCCACGCTGGTCACCGGTTCCGCCGTGACGACCAGCCAGTTCACAGGCGTCGGCGATGCCGCCAGGGCATTCAGTACGCGGTCCTGGAACAATTCGGCGTTGGCGAAAAACAACGGTGCATCCCAGCGGAACAGGACCAGCCCGGGAATGAGGCGCACGTTGGGATAACGCTGGATGTCGTGGTAACCCTGGATGCCCTCGACGCGACCCAGCACCGCCGAATACGGACGCCAGCCGTCCCATAAAAATTCGATGACGGCAATCAGAATCGCGAGCCCGATGCCCTGAATCGCACCGAAAACGGCCACGCCAACGGTGCAGGCGATCGATAGCCAGAACTCCCAGCGTTGCATGCGATAGATTCGTCGCAGGTCGCTGATCTCGATCAAGCCAATCGCCGATGCAATCACCACCGCAGCCAATGCGCTGGTCGGTAAATGCTGCAGCAGGTTCGGCGCCACCAACAGCAACAAGGCCACACACAGCGCGCCGACGACGCCGGTCACCTGGGTTCTGGCACCAGCGGCCTCTGCCACCGGGGTACGTGACGAACTGCTGGAAACAGCGAAGCCCTGAAAGAGTCCAGCGGCCAGGTTGGCGATGCCAAGCCCTACCATTTCCTGATTCGGGTCGACATAAGTACGCGTCCGTGCCGCATAGACACGGGAAAGCACGCTGGTGTCGGCGAACGAAATGAGGGCGACGGCGCAACCGCCGACCAGCACAGGAACAATATCGGCGGTGGTGATCCAGGGGATGGCGAACGCCGGCAAGCCTTGCGGGAGCGCGCCGAGGACCGAAACGTTCGCGCGCGCAGCGAGATCCAGCACACCCACCGCGATGGTCGCCCCTGCCACGGCGATCAGGATGGTTGGCAGACGCTTGTAGCCCTTGAGCAGCAGGATGACCGCCAGAGTGGCAGCACCGACCATGAACGTCACCCCGTTGGTCTTTCCCTCCATGATCGCGGTGGCGATTGCCCACAGGTTTCTCAGTGGTCCGTCGGTTTCGATGGAAAAACCGAAGAGTTTGGGCAGTTGGCTGATCAGTACGGTCAGCGCTATCCCGTTCATGTAACCGTAGCGGATCGGTTTGGAAAGCAGCTCGGTGATGAAGCCAAGGCGTGCCACCCCGGCCAGGATGCATACCGTCCCTGAGACAATCGCCATCATGCCCGCCAGCGCTACGGCACGTTGCGGATCGCCACCGGACAGCGGCAGGACGACGGCGAGGATAACCGCAACCAATGAGGAGTCCGGCCCCAGCACCAGAATCCGGCTCGGCCCGAACAATGCGTAAGCGATTAGCGGGACGATGGTTGCGTAGAGCCCATAGATACCGGGAATGCCCGAAGCTTGCGCATAAGCGATACCGACGGGCACCAGCATAGTGGTCAGCACCAGGCCGGCCACGATGTCGTGCCGCAACCAGGCTAATGGGTATTTGCGCAGCGCATGGAGCCCCGGCATCCAGCGCCCCCACCCCGTCTGATCGCCCGACTTCACTCGCAAAGCAATCCGACCCGGCTCCGGAGGTGAACTATTGGAACCGTTCATAGGTTTGGCCTCCGTGTCGGATAAGCCTGAGACGGTTGAAGAAAGGTAATGGCGCTTGAAATCGGTAAAAAAAGCATAGCTGCTGGGAGAACGTTGCGTGCCCTCCTCCTGCCATTCAGCCATCTCCGGGCGGAGTGGTCAGCGGCGTGACATAGGACTTTGAGCGACATCCGCCGCCAGGCGGACATGGCAAGTTCTGAGCACTGACTTACACTGCGTACACCCTATGCAAACGAATGACTGTTCAACGGATGATAGGTCCCACGGCAATCCGGGCATCACGAAATGATCTGGTTGAATCCAGCATGAAAACGGTCACGGCCCCTTTCACCCGTCTGCTCGCTGCCAGCGTGTGCGCGGTGGCGAGTCTCTGCGCGAATGCAGCGTCCCCTCCCAGCATCGACTGCGCCCAGGTCAAGGCATCCGTCGAAAAGCTGATCTGTCGCGATCCGCAACTGACGCAAATGGATATCGAACTGACGCGTCTTTATCGCCTGGCGCTCACGGATGAACGTTCAGTTCCGCCCCCGGACAAAGTCATCATCGACCAGCAGTTCTGGATCGCTGCCCGCAATGATTGTGCCCCCGGGCCGGAACTCAAGCCGTGCATCATCCGAAGTTATGCCGAGCGCGCGCACCAGCTGCGCCAAGGCTCGGCCATCGTCCGAACCAAGGACCCGGACCGACTCACCGAAGGCCCCCTGGCTTTTCGTTGCGAAGGGCTAAACGCGCTGATTGCCGCCACCTTCTTCAACACGCGGCCGGGCGTCGTGTACCTGAAATGGGCGAACAACGCGATCACCCTTACCCAAGTGCAGAGTGACTATGGAACCCGATACACCGGCAAGGATAACCAGGGCACTTACAGCTTCTTGCAAGACGGTGGCGCGGTACTTTTCCAGAAGCCAGGCTCACGGGAGATGAGTTGTACGGTTGAGCCGACCGGCTGATGGCTTTGGCGCAACTCAGTGCCCGCGAATGTAATGCTCCAGCTGCCGTATCAGATCAGCCTGCTCGACGATGGCTTCCTTGACCAGATCGCCAATCGACAACAGGCCGATCAGCTCGCCATCGTCCACCACCGGCAAATGGCGCAGATGGCTGTCAGTCATGACTGCCATACAGCGTTCGATGCTCTGCTGACTCGGCGCAGTCACTACCGGCGCACTCATGATGTCGCGCACCGGCGTACCCACTGACGATCTCCCCTGAAGCACGACCTTGCGGGCGTAGTCGCGCTCGCTGATCACTCCGACCACCTGCCCGTTTTCGATGACGGGAAGTGCCCCGACGTTCTTTTCAGCCATGAGCTTCAGGGCCTCCAGAACCATCTCATCCGGGGCGATGCTATGCACCTGACGGTTTTGCACGACCTTGAGTTTGAGCAGTTGTGCGGCTGTTTTCATAAGTGCCTCCGAATGCCGTCAATGACCTTTAAACAACCCCGACTTCCACCACGCCACCGTTCAACCGCACCGGCCAGACCCGCAAGCGCTGTTGCGGGTATTCCAGGCAACTGCCGTCCTCAAGCCGGAAATGCTGTTTGTAGATCGGCGAGGCAACCACCAGATCGCCCTTGATGCTGCCGATCAACCCTCGACCGATGACATTCGCCCCGGATTGCGGGTCGTGATTGTCGATGGCGTACAGGGTCTTGCCCTCGGCACCGGGCAGGTAGAACAGCGCCACTTGTGCGCCGTCGAGCCACACGACGACGCCGGAGTTGCTGACCAGGTCCTGTTGCGCGCACACGGTTTGCCAGGCGTCGGTGTTTTCCAGGGAAGCGATGCGGTGGGTGGTGGGCTGGCTCATCAGGCAATCTCCTCGGTGACAGGGATAAGGTTGAGTTCGGCGGCCATGATCGGGCGTCGTTGACCGCGTTCCTGGACAAAGTGGATGTCCGGGTCCGGGCGTTTGTCGTTGACGAAGGTGCGGAAGCGCTTGAGTTTTTCCGGGTCTTTGAGGGCGTTGGCCCACTCGCATTCATAGCGGTCGACTACCAATTGCATCTGCGATTCGAGCTCTTCACCCAGGCCGAGGCTGTCGTGGATGATCACGTCCTTGAGGTAATCGAGGCCGCCCTCCAGGCTTTCGCGCCAGACCGAAGTGCGCTGCAATTTGTCGGCGGTGCGGATGTAGAACATCAGGAAGCGGTCGATGTAGCGGATCAGGGTTTCATCGTCCAGGTCGGTGGCGAACAGCTCGGCGTGACGCGGGCGCATACCGCCGTTGCCGGCGATGTAAAGGTTCCAGCCTTTCTCGGTGGCGATCACGCCGACGTCTTTGCTCTGGGCTTCGGCGCACTCGCGGGTGCAACCGGAGACGGCGAATTTGAGCTTGTGCGGCGAGCGCAGGCCCTTGTAGCGATCCTCGATGGCCAGCGCCATTTTCACGCTGTCCTGCACGCCGTAACGGCACCAGGTGCTGCCGACGCAGGACTTCACCGTGCGGGTGGATTTACCGTAGGCATGCCCGGTTTCGAAACCGGCTTCAATCAGCTCGGCCCAGATGTCCGGCAACTCATGCAGTTGCGCGCCGAACAGATCGATCCGCTGGCCGCCGGTGATTTTGGTGTAGAGGTCGTATTTCTTTGCCACCACGCCGATGGCGATCAGTTTGTCGGCGGTGATCTCGCCACCGGGGATGCGCGGCACCACCGAATAGGTGCCGTTTTTCTGCATGTTGGCCATGAAGGTGTCGTTGGTGTCCTGCAACGGCACCAGCGAGGCGTCCATGATCGGCTGGTTCCAGCACGACGCGAGGATCGAGCCCACCGCCGGTTTGCACACGTCGCAACCCGTGTGGCCACGGCCATGTTTGGCCAGCAGCTCTTCGAAAGTCATCACCCCTTCTACCCGCACCAACGCATAAAGCTCCTGACGGGTATAGGCGAAGTGTTCGCACAGGCTTTTGTCGACGCTGACGCCACGGGCAATCAGTTCATGCTCGAACACCTGCTTGAGCAGCCCTGCACAACCGCCGCAACCGGTGCAGGCCTTGGTCTGCGACTTGAGCAGGCCGAGGTCGGTGCAACCGCCGTCGATGGCTGAGCAAATGGAGCCCTTGGTGACGTTGTGGCACGAGCACACCGTGGCCGACTCGGGCAACGCGCCCGGGCCCAGGGTTGGTGCGCCTTCGGACGATGGCAGGATCAGGCTGGCAGGTTCCGCCGGCAGCGCAATCGCGTTCTGCATGTATTGCAGCAGCGTGTCGTAATAGCTGTTGTCACCGACCAGCACCGCGCCGAGCACATGCTTGCCGGTCGCATCCACCACCAACCGGCGGTAGCTGGCGGTGGTTTCGTCGATGAATTGATAACTGCGCGAGCCCGGCGTGCTGCCGTGCGCATCACCGATGGAGCCGACATCAACGCCCAACAGCTTGAGCTTGGTCGACATGTCCGCACCCATGAACGGCTCGGCAGCTTCGTTGCACAGCAGGGCGGCCACACCGCGCGCCATCTGGTAACCCGGGGCGACCAGGCCAAAAATGCTGCCATTCCACGCGGCACACTCGCCGATGGCGTAGATGTGTGGATCGCTGCTCAGGCATTGGTCGTCAATCACCACACCGCCACGCGGGCCGACTTCCAGCGAACACTGACGGGCCAATGTGTCTTGCGCGCGGATACCGGCGGAAAACACGATCAGGTCGGTTTCAAGAAATTCGTCATTGGCAAAATTCATCCGGTAGCGATAGTCCTCGCCGGCACTGATCGATTGAGTGCCGCGCGACAGGTGCACACCGACGCCGAGGCGTTCGATCTGTGCCTTGAGCGCACGACCGCCCTGCTCGTCCAGCTGCACCGGCATCAGGCGCGGCGCGAATTCCACGACATGGGCTTCCAGGCCGAGGCTTTTCAGGGCGTTGGCGGCTTCCAGTCCGAGCAAGCCACCGCCGACCACCACGCCGCGGCGGGCATTGGCCGCCGCGGCACGGATCGCATCGAGGTCTTCGAGGGTGCGGTACACCAGGCGCGAATCGCCCTCGGCGCCTTCGATCGGCGGCACAAACGGATAGGACCCGGTCGCCAATACCAGTGTGTCGTAGGCGACGCACCCTTGCGCGGTGATCAGCTGGCGCTTGGCGCGGTCGATTTCCAGCACCGGCACACCCAGGTGCAACGTAACGCCTGGCGTTTGGTACAGCGAGGCTTCGCCCAAGGCGAGCGACTCGGCATCTCGGCCGGTGAAGTATTCGGAAAGGTGCTCGCGGTCGTAGGCACGCATCGGCTCCTCGCTGAACACGTGCAGCCGATAATGATCAAGGGCACCGCGCTCGATCAGCTGTTCGACACAATGGTGTCCGACCATGCCATTACCGATCACGATCAGCGTTTGCAGCTTGTTCAACGCGGCGACATTGGAATTCATAAGAAGCACCCGGCTAAGCCCATCACGGTTCAAAAAGCAAAAAAAAACGCCTGAAACCTTTCGGTTCCAGGCGTCTTTGCCTGTTCTTTTGCGGTGTTGAAACCAGACGTCTATGCCTGACCCACCGATGTTGCCCACGAATCGATCGTCGTTGACCGAGGGGGCTGCCCACTCGACTGCGTTCACGGTGGGCCTGATCGATGTAATGCAGCGATTGTGCCAAGCGCTGATTGTCGCGGTTATACGGCTCCTGCCGGGGCTTCAAGGGTATGAACTCTGCAGTTTCTGCCTTGGCTTAGTGCATGGCGCAGCACAAAAGCTTTATAAAAGTGCATTACAGGTACCAGCGATACTCCCGCGCACTGATCTCCTGCATGAACGCCAGATGATCCTGGCGCTTGTTCTCGCAATACACATCCACGAACTCCGCGCCCAGCCCTTCGCGCAGCTGCGGTTGATGCTGCATGACGCGCACCGCTTCGAGCATTTCCAGCGGGAAGTCGACCCCGCTGTTGCGGTCTTCGTTGAGCGGCTGGATCGGCTCATTGCCCGCTTCCAGGCCATGTTCGAGTCCCACCAGAATCGCCGCCAACACAAGGTAGGGATTGGCGTCGGCGCCGGACAGGCGATGTTCAATGCGCAGGTTTTTTGCATCCGATTCCGGAATGCGCAGGCACGCATCACGATCCTCAAAGCCCCAGCTCGCCCGCGTGGCGATGTTCGTAGTGCCGCCCAAACGGCGAAATGCGTTCTGGTTGGGCGCGAAGATCGGCATGCAATGAGGCAACAGTTCCAGACAACCCGCCACGGCATGGCGCAGCGATTGCTGCTGGTTCGCCGCGAGGATGTTATTGCCAGCAGCATCGTAAAGGCTGACGTGCACGTGCATGCCGCTGCCCGGGTGCTGCAAGTAAGGTTTGGCCATGAAACTGGCGCGGTAACCGTGTTTCAGCGCCACGCCCCGGCTGCTGCGACAAAACAGGGCCGCCCAGTCCGCCGCACGCAACCCATCATCGAGATGACCGAAATTGATTTCGAACTGGCCCGGGCCGAGTTCGGCAGTGATCACCGTGGTATCGATGCCTTGGGCTCGCGATGCCTCGACCATGTCATCGAGCACCGGGGCAAAGCGTGACAGGCGCTCGATGTGCATGTTCGGTTGATCATCGGCATCGTCGGTCAAGCCATCCCGGGGAAACTGGGGCAGCCCGTCGCGCAGCTTTTTATCGAACAGATAGAACTCCAGCTCGAACGCCACCACCGGATGAATGCCTTTGCCCGCGAGCCTCTCCAGCACCTGCGCCAGGACCTGACGCGGCTCGAAAACGATCGGGTTTTCGGTGCCGTCCGAGGTGATCAGCATTTGCCCCAAGGGTTGTGCTTCCCAGCTCACCGGTTTGAGTGTGCCCGGCACCAGCCGGCGCAGCGCATCCGGGTCACCGTCGTTAAAGCAGTAGTCGCCAATCTTGAACAACCCGCCCTGCACACCCAGCAGCACACAGTTTTGCGGCAGTTTCAGCGCGCTGCCGGCCGCAACCTTTTCCAGCATCTCCACGGGATAGCGCTTGCCGTAGAAGTGCCCCGGAATGTCCAGGGAAATCAGGTCGACATAACGTACATCGGGGTAGCGTTGGCGGAAGGCTTGCACTTCGGCCAGCAGATCAGCGTCCATCATGGTGGGTCCTATTGTGGTTATCAGGTGTAAACCCAAAGCACTCGCGTGAGGTGCTCGGTGAGGTTGCCGTAACGGCAACGGGTATGGCTGTCGAACTGAAAGCTGTCGCCGGCCTGCAAGGTGACGGCCTCGTCATCGCCCAACCACAGCGTCAACTCGCCTTCGAGCACGTAGCCGCCCTGCTCCGAGCTATCAGTCAGATGCCGTTCGCCACTGCTGGCGCCGGCTTCGAGGTGACTTTCGAGCATGGAAAACGAAGCGCGCATTTTCGGCGACACCAGAATGTCGGTGATGCCATTGGCGTAGTACAACGTGCGGCGTTCATCCGGCCGGGTGACCCACGGCAGCTCCTTGGGTTTTGGCAGGCTGTAGAAGTAGGTCGTCGGCACGCCCAGGGTTTCGCTGATCGCCGTCAGGTCGGCCACGGTGGGCCGTGACAGGCCGCGTTCGACTTGCGAGAGAAACCCGACGGAACGACCGATCTGGTCGGCCAGGTCCTTCAAGGTGTATTTCTTGTGCTTGCGCAGATCGTGAATAAGGATCGCCAGCGCAGCGATTTCTTCTTGCTTGTTCATGCCTGGATTTCCGCCAAATAATTCATCAAATGCTGTCGCGCAGTCGATACCACGCCTTGCCGATGGCTTCCAGCGGCGCCGCCAGGTGTTTCCCGCCTGGGAAGCTGGGGTTAATCAAGCCCTGATACAACGCCAGTTCATCGCTCTGGCCAAGAATCGCGTCGGACACGGCGCGGGCTGCGGCCAGCGTCGGCAGCACACCATGCCCGGAGTAGCCCTGCAGCCAGTAGCGATCACCCCATCTACCAATGTCCGGTGTGCGTTTGAGCGTCAGGTCGATATGCCCGCCCCAGGCGAATTCCAGTTCTACGCCTTTGAGCTGCGGGAAAACCCGTTCCAGAAACGGCCGGGTCGCACCGGCAATGTCCTTGGGCATGCCACCCAGATAGGTGCAGCCACCGCCGAACAGCAGGCGGTTGTCCGGCGTGCGACGGAAATAGTCGAGAACGAACTGGTTGTCGGTGACGCAGACATTGCTCGGCAGCAGCGCAGTCGCTTGCTCTGCCGTTAGCGGTGCGGTGGCAACTTGATAAGTCCCCACCGGCAACACGCAACTGGCCAGTTGCGGGTCGAGCCGGTCGAGATAGGCATTGCAGGCCAGCACCAGCACATCTGCACGAATCGATCCGCGTTCGGTGTTCACCAGGAACTGACCGCCCTCCTCTCGATAACTCAAGGCTTTACTTTGTTCATGGATACGGCCGCCCGCACGCTCAATGGCGGCGGCCAGGCCCAGGGCCAGTTTCAACGGGTTCAGGTGAGCGCCCTCAGGGTCATAAAGTCCTGCCTGGTAGCGATCGCTGGCCACCCATTCCGGCAACTGCTCACGGCTGATGAACTGCAAGCCATCGTGGCCCCACTTGTGACTGGCCTCGCGCTGCCATTCAGTCAGCAGACCGACCCGACGGGGCATGACCGAGGTCCACAAATGGCCAGCGCGGTAGTCACAGTCGAAACCATGGCGAGCCGGCAACTCCCGCAGCTCTTGCGCGGCCCAGCGCATGCCGTCCCACAACCGTCGCGCACGTTCATAGCCCAGCGCCGCTTCCAGTGGCGGCATGTCGCACGACCAGCCAAGGATGGCCTGACCGCCATTGCGTCCCGACGCTGCCCATGCCACCCGGCTGGCTTCCAGCAGCGTCACGCGCTTGCCGGCCAACGCCAGGCGCAGCGCGGTATGCAGGCCGCTGAAACCGGCACCGATGATCACAACCTCGGCGGTTTGCTCACCGGCAAGCGCCGGTCGGGTGGTCAGGCGATCAGCGCAACTGTGGGCGTAATAGCTGGCGACATGCTGCGTGGACTGCTGAAACATACAAGCCTCATGAAATTATATTTTTATAATTTCATGAAAAACTACAGCATAAATTTCATTCAGACAACTCACCCGTTCGGCGATTTATGCCAGGGGTAGCCTTTTGCGCTGAGTTGAAAGGCGTACTCGAACAGACGTTTCATGTACTCGCCGTCGAATTTCTGATTGCGAGGACAAACAAAATCGGCGCCGATATACGCCAGATTGAAGTCCGCCCCATCCTGCTGGGCGATGCGGTAAATGCGATCGAGGTCGCTGATCCCCTGGGTCTGGATCAAGGTGCTGATGGCGCGCCCGCCGATGCTCAAGGTACGGCGCTTGGTTCCGGACCATTGCGGCACCAGTTTGCCGTTGCGAATGACATAGAAATGCCGCTCCCGACGTATGCGCGCGCCGGTCACGCTGTTCAGCGCCACCACGGTGCCCGGCGGGTAAAGGAACACTTGAGTGAGGACACCTCCGTCCACGTGCATTTCCTGAAACTGTTTGCCGTCGACCTCCACATCGATCATCACCGGTGAGACCGCGCCGGGAATGCTCATCGACGCGATCATGATGTTGCGAAACAGGTGGAGCGCTCCCGGTGCGCCGCTGGACGCAATCGCGCCCATGTTCCAGGTGACAGGCCGCCCGGCATCCAGATCGGTGGTGCCGATCATCAGTAGTCGTCCTTTGGCGTATTGCGCGGCGATGGCCGCGAGCACGTCGGCGGTGATGTACTTGGCAATGAGCCGCGCCAGTGGCTTGCTGTCCGCGATACCGTCGCTGGCCAGGCGGGTCAGCATACTTCGCGAATGGAACACGTCTTTGGGACCGATTGCACTGCAGATCCCCAGAATGACGCTGTCGTACTCAGGCCCCAGGTAAGCGAACGGGGCAACCAGGGCGCCCGCGCTGATGCCGGTGACGACCTTGAAAGCAGGTCGGCTCCCATGCAAAGTCCAGCCCGCAATGATGCCCGCCGCGAAGGTGCCGGCGTCGCCGCCCCCCGAAATGGCCAGGTAATAACCCCGTGGCAGCATGTCGGTCGGCAACTCCGAGTCGCCGTGCGCCTCGACCTCACGATCGTTGGCCAAAGTCGCGTCACGAATGAACAGCGTCAGGTCCTGGTCCAGCCAATAGCGCGCATTGGGGATGCCCGGGATGACCGCTTGTTCCGTCAGCGCTTGCGGCACCGCTTCACGGCGTTGCAGGCAGCCTTCACGCAGCATGTTCATCGTTGAGGCGCTGGGCCTGGGCAGAAATGGTTTCAAAACACCTCCTCCGTTCCCTGCCATCGACAGAGCACGCGCTCGACTGACTCATGAACTTGACCTCAGCCATCATGCGCGCGCCCCACACACCCATGACTACTTTTCAGTCAGGCGGCGGTCTCCTGAACACCAGCAGTTTGCCGGTAGATCGCTGCACCACCTTGTCATTCTGATTGAGGGTTTCCATGAACATCGTCACCACGCCCCGGTCGGGCTTGGTGCTGGACGGGTCGATGGCCTGCACGGTGCATTGCAGGCGCAACAGATCGTCGGGATAAGTGGGCGTTGGCCAGCTCAGTTCGATGCCCAACCCGATGATGCCGTCCGCCAGCGGTACGCTTTCCACCAGCAGCTTCATGGTCAGGGCGGCCGTGTTCCAGCCGCTGGCGGCCAGGCCACGGAACAGGCTCAGCTCGGCGGCTTCAGGATCGAGGTGAAACGGTTGCGGGTCGTACTCCTGAGCGAAGGCCAGCATCGACGCTCGATGGACGCGCAGGCTGTCGCTTTCGAACTGCTGACCCAGGCTCAGGTCATCAAGGTAGAGTTTTTCCCAGGCATGCACGGTCATGATTCATCCCTCCGAAGAGTATTACGAATAGCCGAGTTCGCTGAGATCGATAGCCACCAGCAACGCATCCTTGTTGGCCTGGCCGTCCTCTGCGCGTCGGTAAGCACGCCGCTTGCCGGGCATTCGCAGCCCGTCAGCTTCGATGTAGTCAGACACATATTGGGCGGCCGGCATGCCACCACTCACGTCGACGTTGTAATCGTGCCGGCGCAACAGGAAGTCTTCGCCGAAGTAGAAATCCTGTACGGCGCTGTGCGTGGCGATGCTTTCGGGGAAATGCACCCGCAAGCGACGCCAGCGCTGTGCGGCCTCTTGCCAGGGCTCGATTTCTTCGCTCACCACACCTGGAAAGGTGAACAGGAACGGCATGGTCAGGTAGGACCACAGCGCATAGCCGTTGAAGTAGGCGCGATGCAGTGGATCCCAAGGGGTGTTTTCGTCGTGGTCGCGGAACGATTCCCGGGGCGCCTGGCGCTCGGCAATCACCTGTCCGTCGGGGGTTTCGATGGCGATTCTGTCGGGTGAATAGGCCGTCCGTTTGCCCGGTCCACCGAAGGGAGTCACCGAGGCTTTCTGTTGGTGCAACCACACGGTCATCTGACGGGGGGCGCTGTCCTGCGTCAGCCCTTTCGCGCCCCAGAGCGAACCGCCGGTCACCAGCGTGGCGCGGACGGTGTCGAAGCGGTTCCAGCGGTCCAGACCACCGTGGGCGGTCAGTACCTGATCCAGCAGTTGATGATCCTGCGCACTCACAGTGGCGGCCCTCCGTCCTCCAGTGGTCGATCCTGCACCCATTGCCAGAATAATTGATAGCCGACGGCAAGCACCACCGGGCCGATGAACAGCCCGATGATGCCGCTGGTGACCATGCCACCCAAGGCGCCGATCAGCACCACCGGCATCGGCACATCAACACCGCGCCCCAACAGTAAAGGTTTGAGGACGTTGTCCACCAGGCCGGCAATGAACACATATATGGCAAAGATGATGGTCGCCGTGCTAGCCCCTTCGGTGGCGAAGACAAAGCCAATCACCGGCAGCGTAATCAGCGACACCGGTAGCTGCATGATGCCAAGCAGCAGCACCGCCAAGGCCAGCAAACCGGCACCGGGGATGCCCTTGAAGACAAAACCAAGGCCCACCAGCAGCATCTGGATAAAGGCGATGCCGACCACACCCAGCGCGACCGCGCGAATGGTGGCGGTGCACAGTTCGGCGATTTTCGGGCCCCTGGCCGGACCGCTGACTCTCGAGGCAATCTGGACCGCGGCGCGTCTGCCACCTTCACCATGGGCCATGAAAATTCCGGCAATGATCAAGGCGAAGATGAAGGTCAGGAATCCCATGCCGACACCGGCCAGTTTGCCCAACAGGCCCAGGCTGGCGTGTTTGATCTGCGGTACGTATTTCGCGGTCAGGTCGGGAAGATTGGTTGAGGCCTGTAGCCATAGATCAGAAAGCGGCTGGCCCACCAGCGGCCAACTGGCGACTGACTCGGCTGGCGGCGGAATGTGAAAACTGCCGCCCTTGACGATTTCCATCGCGTGTTCGACCGAGTCGGCAATCGAGGTGCCCAGCAGGTAGATCGGCACCATCAGGATGACGATGGCGATCAAAATGATCAGCGTCGCCACGTGCCCCGGTTTGTGCGTCCCCCGAATCCGTTCTTGCAGCGGATAGAGGGTGATCGCCAGGATCAGCGACCACAGCATCAAGTCGCGGAAGGGGCTGAATATCTCGAAGCAGAACAGCACCAGAACGACGATCAGCCCGGCACGAATCAGCACATCGAGCAGCGTGCGAGTGAGCGTTTTCTCGGAAAAGGACGTGGGCTCCACGGATGCCTCCTTGCAGGTCACTGCAACGGTTGCGGATCGGTTAGCCCAGCATAGACGCTCAATACCCGGCGCGAGGCTTCATCGCAGTTTCAGCGGGTCGACCAGTTCGGCGGCAATGGCCATGCCGACCAGGTCCGGCAGGGTATTGGCCTGCATGCGCTTCATCACGCGCGAGCGATACAGGTCGACGGTTTTCGCGCTGACGCCCAGTTGCTCGGCGATTTCGCGGGTGGTGTAACCCTGCACCAGCGGCAGCAAGACATCGCGCTCCCGTGGGGTCAGCGTCAACAAGCGTGCCTGCAAGGCTTCATGGCCCTGATTGCCCGACCGGTTGGCGGCGCAGTTGCTGAGCGCCTGTTGCACGCTGTCCAGCAACAACTGCTCGTTATAAGGTTTCTCGATGAAGTCATGGGCGCCGGCCTTGAACGCGCGCACCACGATCGGCACATCGGCGTGCCCGCTGACGAAAATGATCGGCAGGTTCAGCTCACGTGTGCGCATTTCTTCCTGCACGTTCAAACCACCCATGCCGGGCATGCGCACATCGAGCAGCACACAGGCATCGAGCGTGGCATCACAGGCGCTGAGAAACTCCACGCCACTGGTGAACGGCAAGGCCTTGAGCCCGACCGATTCCAGTAACCAGACCGTTGAATCAAGCATGCCCTGGTCATCGTCGACCACATACACCACGTGCTCCGTCACACCTGCCATTGCATTATTCCTGTTGTTGTTTTGTTGGGCCGGCAAGCGGCAAGCGGCAACTCATCAGCAGCCCGACCGGTTGGCGTCGGGCCTGCAATTCACCGCCAAAACCTTCGATGATGCTGCGGCTCATGGACAAGCCAAGGCCCAGCCCTTCGGCCTTGCTGGTATAGAACGGGGTAAAGATCTGCTCCAGTTCGGGCTCGCTGACGCCCGGCCCCTGGTCTTGCACGCTGATTTCCACGGTGGCCCCGCTGTCCTGCTGCGCCGCCATCACGATCAGCGAAGGCTGCCCCGGATGTTGTTCGCGGTTGGCGTCGATGGCGTTGCGCAACAGATTGAGCAGAACCTGCTCAAGCAACACCCGGTCGGCATAAACGGGCGGCAGATTATCCGGTAGTCGATCCTCGATTGTCACTTGGCAATTACTCGCCTCCCAGGCACACAACCGCACGGCCTCGCGGGCGACGTCGGTAAAATTCAGCGCCTGCATGCGGCGCTGGCCCTTGCGCAGAAACGCCCGCAAGCGCTTGATCACTTCCGAGGCATGGGTGGCGTGATGGGTGATGCGTTGCAGCCCCTGGGCCACTCGTTCGGCGGCCTGGGGATTGGAATCGAGTGTGTGTAAATAGCGCTGGCTGGCATTGGCGTAATTGACCACGGCGGCCAATGGCTGGTTGATTTCGTGGGCAATGCCCGAGGCCAGCTCGCCGAGGGTGACCAGCCGCGCGGTGTGGGCCAATTCGTCCTGGTGGCGGCGCTGTTGCACCTCGCGCAGTTCACGCTCGGTCATGTCCCGCGCCACCAATGAGTAATAGCGCTCGCCACCGGCCGAACGGTGCGCCAGCAGCACCAGCGAGACCGGCACTGATGTGCCGCCTCCGGGTGGTTGCAACCGCGCATCGGTGCTCCACACGCCGTCGCGTTCAGCGCTGCTCCAGCCGTCACGTTGCAGGCGCGTCAGGTCAGCGCTGGAAAACAAGTGCGCCAGGGCCGGCATCGGTTGTTGCTCGTCGATGCCGAGGATGCGCCGCGCCGCCGGGTTGAGGTAAGTCACTTGCCCGTCAGGGTCGATGAACAGCACCGGATCGGTGTTGGCCTCGACGACTTCGGCCAGGCGCCGCTTGTTCTCTTCGGCTTGCACACGGGCGGTGATGTCCCGGGATACGCTGACCACTTCGACCACGGCGCCGGTGTAGGTCTCACGGATCGCCCGGCTGGCGGTTTCGAACCACAGGTAATGCCCGGCACGATGGCGAATGCGGTACGTCATCGTGTGATAACCGTCCTGCTCCAGAGCGTCCCGGGCACGCTGGACCAGGTTGGCGAGGTCCTGGCCATGGAACAGACCCTGAGCCATTTGCCCGCGCAACTCTTCAGGCCAGTAGCCGAGTAATGTCCAGGAGGCCGGCGAAGCATCAAGAAAACGCCCGTCCGGGGTGTGCCGGGAAATCAGGTCGGTGGTGTTCTCGATGATCAGCCGGTACAGCCGGCGTGCCGTGGCCGCTTCACGTTCGGCCAGCACCTGGGCCGTTGCATCGCGGCAACGAGCGAGCACGCGGTTGTCCTGGGGATCGGGGATAAACGTCCAAATCAGGATCTGCGCCTCGAACTGCGCTTCCACCCCTTCGATGGCACGCTGCTGGTCAAGGCAGGCGCGCACCAGCACCCGGTGATTAACTGGCAAAAAGCCCAGCACCTCGGTCAGTGATTTTTCCGCGAGCAACGCCAGCAGCGCCGCATTGAACTCCAGCGGCCGGCCCTGCGCATCGAGCAACAGACTCGGTTGTGGGTCGTGACCCAACAGCGGCGATCCGCGCAGCATGCCGTTGACGCTACTGAGCAAGGTCGTCAGCAAATCCTGCACCCAACCCAGCCAGTCAAGGCTCACGCCTTCACAGACTTCCACCAGCAACAGGCCGGCCTGCCCCGTCTGCAAGGCCAGATCAAACACCTGGCCATGGCTGATGGCGGCCCGGCGCAACCGACCGGACAGCCAGCAATCGAGTTGCCGTACTTGCGCGAGGTCCAGGCGCCCGGTCTCGACCAGCCGATCAAACAGCAACTGATCGCTGGCCAGCGACGGATCGCCCAGGCCCGGAGGGAAATGCTGCGCCGCGCCCTCGTGGCTGTAAATTCGCGCATTGGGTTGCCAGCTCAGATAAACCGCCCGGCGCACCTCGGGACATTCCTGCAACGCACGGCACAACGCATCAGCCCGGGCGGCCAGGGACACGCCTTCGCGTTGCAGGCGCAACCAGCTGTGCAATCGAACGGGGGTCAGAGTCATCACGGGTCCGCTTTTTCGGGGGAGCCAAGAATATACCGGCTCTGGAGGTATGGCCGCATTCATTTGGACACGCAAGAATCAAATATAGTACAACTACTATACTGCGTAGGTTGTACTTCCATATGCATGGCAGATTGTTATATAAAGCAGGCCGGACATAAAGGATGACCTCAGCGGCTACGCTGAACAGGCCATCCATAGAGCTAACAATCAGCCACCGAGTACCCGTCATGTCGATCTATGAACAAGGGCTAGGCCCTTCGGCTGTCAATCACATTGCCTTGTCTCCGCTCAGCTTCATTGAGCGCACTGCCAGCGTTTACCCCCATTACCCGGCCGTGATCCACGGCTCGATTCGTCGTACCTGGGCGCAGACCTACACCCGTTGCCGACGTCTGGCCTCGGCGCTGGCCGGTCGCGGCATCGGCAAGAACGACACGGTGGCGGTGATGCTGCCCAATATTCCCGAGATGCTTGAAGTGCATTTCGGCGTGCCAATGATCGGCGCGGTGCTCAACCCACTCAACGTGCGCCTGGATGCCGAAGCCATTGCCTTCATGCTGCAGCATGGCGAGGCCAAGGTGCTGATCACCGACCGTGAATTCCACGACGTGATTCACGCGGCCATCGGCATGCTCGATCACCCGCCGCTGGTGATCGATGTGAATGACCCGGAATACGGTGAAGGCCAGGCCGTCAGCGACCTCGACTATGAAGCGCTGCTGGCCGAGGGCGATCCGGACTTCGCCTGGCAATGGCCGGCCAACGAGTGGCAAGCCATCTCGCTGAACTACACCTCCGGCACCACCGGCAACCCGAAAGGCGTGGTTTACCACCATCGCGGCGCCTACCTGAACTCGCTGGGCAACCAGATGACCTGGGCCATGGGCAATCATCCGGTGTACCTCTGGACCTTGCCGATGTTCCATTGCAACGGGTGGTGCTACCCGTGGGTCATCACCGCAATGGCTGGCGTGCATGTGTTCCTGCGCCGGGTCGATCCGCAGAAAATCCTCACCCTGATCCGCGAGCATCAAGTGACGCACCTGTGCGCTGCGCCGATTGTGCTCAATGCCTTGGTCAACATGCCGGAATCGGCAAAAGCGGCCATCGATCACCCGGTCAACGCCATGGTGGCGGGTGCTGCACCGCCGGCCAAAGTGATCGGCGCCGTGGAAGAGATGGGCATCAAGGTCACTCACGTGTATGGCCTGACCGAAACCTACGGCCCAGTGACGCTCTGCGCCTGGCATGCCGAATGGGATGAACTGGCGCTGGATGAACGAGCACAAATCAAATCCCGTCAGGGTGTGCGCTACCCGACGCTCGAAGGCGTAATGGTCGGCGACTCGAAGACCCTGGAACCGACCCCGCGCGACGGTCAGACCATCGGTGAGATCTTCATGCGCGGCAACACCGTGATGAAGGGCTACCTGAAGAACCCGACCGCCACGGCCGAAGCGTTCGAAGGTGGCTGGTTCCATACCGGCGACCTGGCGGTGTGTCATCCCAACGGTTATGTCGAGATCAAGGACCGGCTCAAGGACATCATCATTTCCGGCGGCGAGAACATTTCCACCATCGAACTGGAAGGCGTGCTGTATCGCCATCCCGGCGTGATGGAGGCGGCCGTGGTTGCTCGTCCCGATGAAAAGTGGGGCGAAACGCCTTGCGCCTTTGTCACCTTGAAGGCCGATCACCAGGACGTGCGCGAGGCCGACATCATCAGTTTCTGCCGCGAGCATCTGGCCGGTTTCAAAGTCCCGCGCACGGTGATCTTCACCCTGTTGCCGAAAACGTCCACCGGCAAAATTCAGAAGTACGTTCTGCGCGAGAGGGCCAAAGCGCTCTAACCCGAACCGACGTTTTACCCATCAAGCGGCAGGCGCCTTTCCCTGCCGCTTCGGGCTCGTGCAGGCCGAATTCGGCTCTGACTTGCCCCCGGACACATAACAAAAACAAAGTGGAGCCACCCATGATCGACATCCATTCAACCGATACCCAACGCTGTGAACGCATTCGGAGCAACCCGAAATTCCTTCAATTGGTGAGCAGCCGTTCGCGCCTGGCCTGGTCGCTGAGCGCTGCGGTGCTGGGCACCTACTACGGATTCATGCTGGTAGTTGCGTTTGCCCCGCAGTGGCTGCATGCACCGGTCGCCGAGCATCGGATGTTGACCCTGGGCATGCCGGTTGGCGCGGCGATCATCATTTTTTCCTGGCTCCTGACCGGTTGGTACGTCTACCGCGCCAACACGCGCTTCGATGCACTGGGCGCCGCCATTCTCGAGGAGAGCAAGTGATGAACCTGTTCCGTACGCTCATCCTCGCCACTGCCGGTCTGTTGCCGGCCTCCGTCGCCCTCGCCGCCCCGGCCGTGGGCGTGGTGGAAAAACAGCCACTCAACCTGCATGCCATCGGCATGTTCTTCGTCTTCGTGTTGGGCACGCTGGCCATCACTTGGTGGGCCGCTCGGCAAACCAAATCCACGTCCGACTTCTATACTGCGGGCGGTGGCATCACCGGGTTCCAGAACGGTCTGGCAATTGCCGGTGACTACATGTCCGCCGCCACGCTGCTGGGGCTGTCCAGCCTGGTGTTCGCCAAAGGCTACGATGGCTTCATCTATACCATCGGCTTCTTCGTCGGCTGGCCGATCATCACCTTCCTGATGGCCGAGCGCCTGCGCAACCTGGGCCGCTACACCTTCGCCGATATCGTTTCCTATCGGCTGGACCAGAACAAAGTGCGGATCTTCGCCGCGTTCGGTTCGCTGACCGTGGTGTGCTGCTACCTGATCGTGCAGATGGTCGGCGCCGGTCAGTTGATCAAGTTGCTGTTCGGTCTCGACTACCCGGTTGCCGTGGTGATCGTCGGTGCGTTGATGCTGGTCTACGTGATCTTCGGCGGCATGATCGCCACCACGTGGGTGCAGATCATCAAGGCTGTGTTGCTGCTCGCTGGCGGCACGACCCTGGCGGTCATGGCCATGTCGCAGTTCGGTTTCAGCTACGAAACCCTGGCGGACAAAGCCGTCCAGGCTCACGCCAGTGGTTGGAACATCATGGGGCCCGGTTCAATGCTCGCCGACCCGATCAACACCGCTTCGATGTCCCTGGGCCTGGTGTTCGGCATTGCCGGTCTGCCGCACATTCTGATGCGCTTCTTCACCGTGCCCAACGCCAAGGAAGCGCGCAAGTCGGTGTTCTACGCCACCGGATTCATCGGCTTTTTCTTCCTGGTTGTCTGCACCCTGGGTTTTGCCGCAATGGTGATCATCGGCACCGACCCGCAGTACTACGTCAATGGTGAAGTCGGCGGCGCCTTGATCGGCGGCGGCAACATGGTCGCTATGCACCTGGCCAAAGCGGTCGGTGGCAACCTGTTCTTCGGTTTCCTCTCGGCCGTGGCCTTCGCCACCATTCTGGCAGTGGTTTCCGGGCTGGCCCTGGCCGGCGCCTCGGCGATTTCCCATGACCTCTACGCCACGGTGTTCAAGAAAGGCAAAGCCAGCCAGAAACAGGAAATGCGCGTAACCCGCATGGCCACGGTTGGCCTGGGCATCATCGCGATTCTGCTGGGCATTCTGTTCGAGAAGATGAACGTCGCGTTCCTTGTGGGCCTGACCTTCGGCATCGCCGCATCGACCAACTTCCCGGTGCTGATCATGGCCATGTACTGGAAAGGCCTGACCACCAAAGGCGCGATCCTCGGCGGTTTCGCCGGCCTGATCTGCGCGCTGGTGCTGGTGATCCTGTCGCCAGCGGTGTGGGTCACCGTGCTCGGCCATGCCCACGCGATCTTCCCTTACGACCACCCGGCGCTGTTCTCCATGCCGCTGGCGTTCTTCGTGATCGTGGTGGTGTCGAAACTCGACCGCAGCGTGCGCGCCGACAAGGAGCGTGATGCCTACGCCGACCAGTTCGTTCGCGCCCAGACCGGCCTCGGCGCCGCCAGCGCTTCCGCTCATTGATTGAAAGGGCACGGTCCGCCGTTGCGGCGCCGTGCCCATCGCACACCTTTTGAGGTTCACGTTATGCCCGAATTCAACGCCCCGCTGCGCGACATGCGCTTTGTGCTGCATGAAGTGTTCGACGCCCCGGCCCTGTGGGCGCGCCTGCCGGCCCTGGCCGACAGCGTCGATGCCGCCACCGCTGACGCCATTCTGGAAGAGGCGGCGAAAGTCACCTCGCACCTGATTGCGCCGTTGAATCGCAGCGGCGACGAAGAAGGCGCCCAGTGGCTCGATGGCCAGGTCAGCACGCCGATCGGTTTCAAACAGGCTTACGCCACCTACATCGAAGGCGGTTGGGTGGGCCTTTCAGGTAACGCCGATTTCGGCGGCATGGGCATGCCGAAGATGCTCGCCGTGCAATTCGAAGAAATGCTCTACGGCGCCAATTCCAGCTTCGCCCTGTATTCGGCGTTGAGTTCCGGTGCCTGCCTGGCGCTGGATGCCCACGCCAACGAGACCCTGAAAAACCTGTACCTGCCGCCGATGTACGAAGGCCGTTGGGCCGGCTCCATGTGCCTGACCGAAGCCCACGCCGGCACCGACCTGGGAATCATCCGCACCCGCGCCGAACCTCAGGCCGATGGCAGTTTCAACATCACCGGCAGCAAGATCTTTATCACCGGTGGTGATCAGGACCTGACCGAAAACATCATCCATCTGGTGCTGGCCAAACTGCCGGACGCGCCGGCCGGGCCGAAAGGCATTTCGTTGTTCGTCGTGCCTAAAGTGCGGGTCAACGCCGACGGTTCCCTCGGCGAGGCCAACGCCGTGAGCTGCGGTTCGATTGAACACAAGATGGGGATCAAGGCCTCGGCCACCTGCGTGATGAACTTCGACGGCGCCAGCGGTTGGCTGGTCGGCGAAGCCAACAAAGGCCTGGCGGCGATGTTCACCATGATGAACTACGAGCGCTTGTCCATCGGCATTCAGGGCATTGGCTGTGCTGAAGCGTCCTATCAGAGTGCCGTGGCTTACGCTCGCGAACGTGTGCAGAGTCGCGCCCCGACCGGCGCCATCGCCCCGGACAAAGTGGCTGACCCGATCATCGTCCATCCCGACGTGCGCCGCATGCTGCTCAGCATGAAGGCCATGACTGAGGGTGGCCGCGCCTTCGCCAGTTATGTCGGGCAGCAACTGGACCTGGCGAAGTTTTCCGATGACGCCAAGGAACGCGACAACGCCCAAACCCTGGTCGCGCTGCTGACGCCAGTGGCCAAGGCGTTCTTTACCGACACCGGTCTGGAAAGCTGCATCAACGGTCAGCAAGTGTTCGGCGGCCACGGCTACATCCGCGAATGGGGCCAGGAGCAATTGGTTCGTGACGTGCGCATCGCACAGATCTACGAAGGCACCAACGGCATTCAGGCCCTGGACTTGCTGGGACGCAAAGTACTCGCCGATAGCGGCGCCGCGCTGCGTCAGTTTACCGGAGAGATCCGTCATTTCGCCCATCAGCCCGATGCGCCCTACTCCGTCCAGTTGTTCGATGCCGTGCAGCGTCTGGAAGACCTGAGCGACTGGCTGCAGGATCAGGCCGCGACCAATCGCAACGAAGTCGGCGCGGCTTCGGTCGAGTATTTGCACCTGTTCGGTTACGTCGCTTACGCCTGGCTTTGGGCGCGCATGGCACAGGTGGCCAAGCAAAAGCTGCACGAGGACCCAGGGTTCTACGGCGCGAAAATCGCCACCGCCGATTTCTACATCCATCGCCTGCTGCCGCGCATTTTGAGCCTGGAGCAATCCATGCGCGCGGGCAGCGCCTCCTTGTTTGGCCTGAGCGCCGAACAGTTCTAACGATTGAACCGCACGCGGCGCCACGCTCCTCTCGATTCGGCGTTCGCGTTTTTTTATTGATAAGCCCTCGCCCATTTGGCGAGGGCCGCGGGACCTGTCTTTCCATAATAAAAACAAAGGGGCTTCACCATGGACCGCAACACCCGCACCCTCGCTACCCGGCTGTTGCTGGCCGGCGGCGTCATTAGCCTCTCGGCCCCCGCCGCCGCTGACTTTGTCAAAGACAGCAAGGCCAGCCTCGAGCTGCGCAACTTCTATTTCAACCGTGATTATCGTCAGGACAACGCCGCCCAATCCAAACAAGAGGAATGGGCCCAGGGATTTCTGCTGCGCTTTGAGTCGGGCTTCACCGACGGTTTGATCGGCGTCGGTTTCGATGCTATCGGCCTGCTCGGCGTCAAGCTCGATTCCAGTCCTGATCGCGCTGGGTCTGGCGTGCTCAAACGCCATGGCGACACGAGCAAAGGCGCGCAGAACGAGTACGGCGAGCTGGGTTTGACCGCCAAACTGCGCGCCTCCAAAAGCACGCTGAAACTCGGCACGCTGCTGCCGAAACTGCCAACCGTACTGGCCAACGATTCACGGCTGTTGCCGCAAACCTTCAAGGGCGGTCAGTTGACGTCGCTGGAAATTGAAGACCTGACCGCGGATGCCGGACGGCTGACCCAGGTCAATCAGCGTGACTCCTCCGACTACGAGGACATGGGCATCACCCGAACCGGCGCCAAAGGCATCACCACGCGGCATGTCGACAGCGACAGTTTTGATTTCGCCAGCCTGAACTACAAATGGACCAGCAACCTCGCCACCAGCTACAGCTACGGTCATCTCGACAATTTCTACAGCCAGCACCTGGTGAACCTGACCTATGTGTTGCCGGTGACGACGGGCCAATCGTTCAAGACGGACCTGCGCTTTGCCCGTTCAACGGATGATGGCGGCAGCAATGTCGACAACAATGCCATTGGCGCGATGTTCACCTACAGCCTTGGCGGCCATGCGCTGGGCCTGGGTTATCAAGGCATGAGCGGCGACACCGGCTACGCCTACGTCACCGGCACCGATGCGTTCCTGGTGAACTTCGTGCAGATCGGCGACTTCGCCAGCAAGGATGAAAAATCCTGGCAGGCGCGTTACGACTACAACTTTGCGGCCATGGGCGTGCCGGGGCTGACCTTCATGACCCGCTATATCACCGGCGACAATATCGATTTGGGTGGCAACCGCCCGGAAGGCAAGGAATGGGAGCGGGATACCGACATTGGATATGTGGTGCAGAGCGGTCCGCTGAAGAATGTCGGGGTGAAATGGCGGAATGCGACGGTGCGTTCGACCAATTTTGGTAGTGATCTGGATGAGAATCGGTTGATTGTCAGCTACACCTTGCCGATCTGGTAAATCAATACCGGCCTGATCGTTCCCACGCTCCGCGTGGGAATGCAGCCCGGGACGCTCCGCGTCCCAGGAGAGGACGCAGAGCGTCCGAGGATGAATTCCCACGCAGAGCGTGGGAACTATCGGTAAGGAGCGCGTGGGAACGAGCACCCGCGGCAGTGGCGATAGTAGGTTAAGATGCCTGCAAACCAGGCTCGCCACGAGACGCCCCGCATGCCAGATAACAGTCGGAACACGCCCCGCCTGATCAAGAAATACCCCAATCGCCGACTGTATGACACCCACACCAGCAGTCATTTGACGCTGGCGGACGTCCGCCAATTGGTCGTCGATAAAGTTGCGTTTCAGGTGGTCGATGCCAAGAGCGGCGAAGACCTGACGCGCAGCATCCTGCTGCAAGTAATTCTGGAAGCCGAAAGCGGCGGTGAGCCGATCTTCACCAGCGAGATGCTGATGGGGATTATCCAGTTCTATGGTCCGTACCAGGGCGTGCTCGGCAGCTACCTGGACAAAAGCATCCAGACCGTTATCGACATTCAGTCGCAGACCGGCGCGCAGTCGTCCGAAGCCTGGAGCGACTTCATGCATCAACAGGCCCCGGTCATGCAGGACCTGATGCGCCAGTATGTCGACCAGTCCAAGGCGTTGTACCTCAATACCCAAAACCTGTTCGGCATGTTTGGCGGCAAACCCGGCACCGATAACGGGCCGAAAAAAAATGGCGATGGGGAATAAACCCATCGCCATTTTTGTGCTGCTGGCCTGATTTGACTTACTTGTTACCGCTGGTGGCCTTGGCGCTTGCTTCTGGCGCTGCTTTGGTGGCAGCGGCAGTGGCGGCGTCAAAATTGCTCTGAGCCACATCGGAAGCCTGTTTCACCGCTTTCTGTGCGCTTTCAAACACGGTGCCGGCATTCGCCAGGCCCGACTTGAACGCAGCCACTACAGGCTCGGAGCCAGCCGGTGCATTCTTGCTGATTGCTTCAACAAACTCATTCACCTGCTGGGTGCCCGCCTCGACCTGACTCGACGTCAGTTTGGCGATGTCCGACTGCGTGCCCACGATCAGCGCTTGAACCTGACGATTGAACTCGGCCAGACGTTCAGTCTGCGCGCTCGGCTGGGTGAACGACGCCTGCAAGTCAGCAAAACCTTGAGGGTCACGCACGGCCAGCAGTTTGCGCACGCCTTCAAAGTGCTCTTCGGTGGAGTCGCGCAGTGCCTTGAACTGCAACTGGCTCAGCTGTTCAACGCTGGCGAAGACTTTGCCGCTGATTTGCTGCAAAAGATCGAGGTTGGCTTTCTGAGCGGTTTGCAGTTTTTCCGAATTGAAAAAAGACATGCTTGAATCTCCTGGTACTGAAAGGCCCGGATGGACCTGAGGACGCGATAGCGATCCTGCCAGACATCGCGTTAGCCTTGATATTGCAGTGCACAAAACTATTTGGCAACGGCTATTTTTTGCAGCGCACAATAAAACTCCTACTTCGGATGATATTCCCTATACACTCGTTAAAATCGGATGGCCGGCTTGGCTTCTATTAGTCAGGGCGACATTCCCACGCATTGCGTCAGGAGTTCACAATGGGTCAGGAAGAAAATATTGCGCTGCAAGATGAAGGGCTTTCGTCCCCGGCCGGTTTATTCGAGCACCTGAACCATCTGCAGCGCCTCAATACCCGCAACGTTCTCGACGCCGTGCAACAGCGCCAGGCCAAAACCTACGCACTTTCAAGCCTTGGGCAACTCAGGCAGCCGACGCCCGCTGACTGGCAGGAATACCTCACAGACGTGGGTCAACGTAGCGTGTTGTTCTGGGACACCCTGCGTCAGCGCGGCGACAACACCCTGGCCCACGAACGCGCCGGGTATCCGCTGCTGCTCAAGTTCAATCATGAAACCCTGGTCGCCGGTGAAGACCTGCCGCGCCCGGTCAACTACTCGCTGTTGCAGATCCTCGCGGGCCCCGGTCAACGGCTCGACAACAAAAAACAGCCGGTGATCATCATTGATCCACGAGGCGGCCACGGCTCGGGGATCGGCGGTTTCAAACAGGATTCGGTCATCGGCGAAAGCCTGCGCGCCGGGCACCCAACCTATTTCATCTCGTTCAGCCATTCGCCACGCCCAGGGCAGACCCTTGCAGACATTGTTGAGGCCCAGGCGCGGTTCATCGAAGAAGTCAGTGCACGACATCCTGCCAGCGCCAAACCCGTGGTGATCGGCAACTGCCAGGCCGGCTGGGCATTGATGGGCCTGGCCGCTACCCGCCCGGAATTGCCGGGGCTGATCATCGTCAATGGGGCGCCGCTGTCGTACTGGGCCGGCGTCAATGGTCGCAATCCGATGCGCTACACCGGCGGTTTGCTGGGTGGCGGCTGGATGGCGCGGCTGGGCAGCGACCTGGGCAATGACCGTTTCGACGGCACCTGGCTGGTGAGCAATTTCGAAAGCCTCGACCCGGCCAACACCTGGTGGGGCAAGTACTACCACCTGTTCAGTGAAGTCGACAGCGAGGCTCCGCGTTTTCTGGACTTCGAGCGCTGGTGGGGTAGCCCGACCCTGCTCAATGGCGAAGAGATCGAGATGATTGTCGATGACCTGTTCATCGGCAATCAGCTGTCCGGCGGCCTCGGGCGCAAGAGCAGCGGACTCGACCTCAAGCGCATCGAAGTGCCGGTGGTGGTGTTTTGCTCCTATGGCGACAACATCACCTCGCCGCAACAGGCGCTGGACTGGATCACCGACGTCTACCCAAGTGACCTCGCCCTGCAAAATGCCGGTCGCACCATCGTTTACCTGCGGCACGCGAGCATCGGTCATCTGGGCATCTTCGTGTCCGGTGAAGTGGCACGGCGTGAACACCGAGAGTTGCTGGGCGCGGTCGACGCGATCAATGAACTGCCGGGTGGGCTGTATGAAATGCTCATCGAGGACCAGCCGGAAGACTTTCAAACGCCGTATGCCGTGCGCTTCGAGCGTCGGCTTATCGCCGACATCCACGGTGAAGTGCAGCCGCCCCGTGATGACGATCGCGAATTCGCGCTGGTCGAGCGTGCCTCTGACATCAACAACAGCCTCTACGACGGATTTGTTCGGCCGTGGTTGCGCCAGTTGATCAATGAACCGACCGCCGAACTGATGCGCAAGGCCCATCCATTCCACCAGCAACAGGTGATGTGGAACAGTTTGAACCCGGCGCTGTGGTGGTTGGCAGGCAGTGCCGCCCAAGTGAGCACGGATCGTCAACCCGCAAGCCCGGCCAATCCATTGCTGGCCTGGCAGGCATTGTTTTCCAACCAGATACAGGACGCCTTGAACGGCTATCGGGATCTGCGCGATGCCGCCCAGGAAATGTGTTTTTACGGCGTGTATGGCGTGCTCAATAGCCTCGCCGGCAATGCACCGGGGCGTAATCTTCAGGCCCATGCCGAGCAGCACGATAAAGTCCTGATCGAACGCCTTCAGGACGCCCTGCCCCTTGGCGGTCTGATGGAAGCCTTGATCCGGATCCTGTTCCTGCTGGGCCGTGACAGCGATGAACCGGGCAAGCAAAGCGTCGAGAAACTGATCCTGCAATTGCAGGTGCTGCTACAGGATTACAGCGCCGAGCCGCTGGACCTGCGCGAAACCCTGCACCTGCAAAAACTGCTGGTCGCCACCCACCCGCAGGAAAGCCTGCACAGCCTGCCCCTGATGCTGGCCGAGGTCGAAGAACGCCAACAAGTGTTGGCGGCCGTTGCCAATTTGCTGCCGGAATTGTTGACCAGCGGCGCAGACAATCCGTTCTGGTGTGAGCTGCACACGCTGCTCGATGTTCCGTTGCCAGGTTTTAGCCTGACGCAACCTCCTGGTGAAGCCGATGTGGTCGAGGCGAAAGTCCCGGAGATAACCCCGGAGCCGATCAAGTTGAAAACTCCGGTCGTCGTGCCTGAGCCCGTCAATCAAAAGGCCCCGGCGGTCGTCGCTGAGCCGATTGCCCCGGTAACGCTGACAAAGACGCGCAAACCCGCCAAGGGCAAAAAAGGCTCGAAGAAACCGCCGGCACCCTGATGAGCAACCTGTGGGAGCGAGCCTGTGTGTGGCGAGGGAGCTTGCTCCCGCTGGGTCGCGAAGCGGCCCCAAAAGTTTGCGACTGCTTCGCAGCCGAGCGGGAGCAAGCTCCCTCGCCACGCACAGATTCGCTCCCACAGGGCATTCGTTGCTCACAAAAAGCTAGAGCAGTTCACCGCGTCAAACCGGCGCGGTTTCCTCGAGTTCAAACGATTCATCGGAGCGATACTGACCCGGCGTCATCCCAAACCAGCGGCTACAGGCTTTGTTAAAGCTGCTGTGGTCATGAAAACCAAGGAGATACGCGACATGCTTCATGTTGAAGTGAGAATGACGCAGGTAGAAATCGGCGAGTTGCCGGCGCACCGCGTTCTGCACGTCCTTGAATTGCGTCCCCTCCTTTTCCAGCGCACGTTGCAGCGTGCGCTTGCTGATGTTCAAGGCCGCCGCGATCGACTCCATGTCGCACTGCCCCTGGCCTTGACTCAAGCGCTCGGTGATCAGCGCGCGAATCCGGCCGACAATGCAAAAACCAAACAGCAGGTCCAGTTGCGCCTCGGCAAAACTGTCATGCAGCACCGCCAACGCTTCATTGGCCATGCTCAACGGCCGCATCAGCTCCTGCCCGTCAAACAAAATGCTGTCATAGGGCGCGTCGAAATGCAGATTGCAGCCAAACAGCCGTCGATGCTCGGAGATGTCTTCGGGCTCGGGATAAGTGAACTCAACGCTCAAGGGATGCGGTGCGTCGCCGCCCAACAGCTTGCGGCAGAAACCCAGCAATGACGCCAGACCGGCATCGGTGTACTGGCGCGGTTTGACCGAACCATGCTGTTGATGGTCGAGCCCGGACAGGCGGTAATGTTGCTGTTCAGCGGTAAAGAAAAGGCTGAACCCGGTGCCAATCAACGGACTGAAACGAACCAGGCGTTCAAGGGCTTTTTTCAGATTCAGGCTGGACATCATGGTGTAGCCGACGATCTGAAAGCTGCCGGGGTGAAAACTGCCATAGGCCCTCAAGCCAATGTCCGGATCGCCCGAGGCCTGTGCGGCCAGTTCCCAGAGTCGATAGATGGCCTTTCGCTCGCAAAACGCTCCTGGTTTGTCCGCGAGATGAATATCCAGTCCAGCCTCCCGACACAGACTGGCGACATCCAGTCCTTGAGCCGAGAGCGTATTTACCAGCACGCTGGCATAGCCTGAACTCATTCTATACATGGCGTCCTCAATGACCTGTGGAACCGAACATCCTGTCCGGAGCCATGACTGATCTGCGGTGAATCAAATACTAACGGGGGGTACCATTGCCAATATTGATCCCAGTATAGGTAACTCTCATTTTTAGCCACTGTTCCCGGTCATTCGTCGCTTTGTAGCAGCTGCCGAGCCTGCGAGGCTGCGTTCGGCTGCGAAGCAGTCGTAAACCCTGAATACACGGTCCTCCTGACACACGGCAGCGCATGACTTCACGACTGCTGCGCAGCCGAACGCAGGCTCGACAGCTGCTACACAGGCAAGTGGCGAATTGCGCTTGGCACCGTTGGACACCACACCGTCACCTCCCAACACTTCCGAATCTCCCTCCGATACCGAACAATCCTTCCATCTTGCAACGCAAAAATATAAAAGGAACGGAGCTTATGAAGTCGCTTGGTCGTATTGCGTTGGTCACGGGTGGTATGGGTGGGATTGGCACTGCGATAAGCCAGCGCCTGTACAAGGAAGGATTCAAGGTCATCGTCGGTTGCAGCGCTGATTCCGCCCGCAAGAACGACTGGATTGCCACTCAATTGGCGGCGGGCTATCAGTTCGAGTGCATCTACGGCGACATCACCGATTGGGAGTCGACGCGCAAGGCATTCGAGATGGCGCGGGAACAATTCGGTCCGGTCGATGTGCTGGTCAACAACGCAGGCATCACGCGTGATGCCTCCTTTCGCAAGCTGACGCCCGAGGACTGGAACGCGGTCATCGGCACCAACCTGACGGGCCTGTTCAACACCACCAAGCAGGTGATTGAAGGCATGTTGGCCAAGGGTTGGGGACGGGTGATCAACATCTCCTCGATCAACGGTCAACGCGGCCAGTTCGGCCAGACCAACTACAGCGCGGCCAAGGCCGGCATTCATGGCTTCACCATGGCACTGGCGCGGGAAGTGTCCGGCAAGGGCGTGACCGTCAACACCGTCTCCCCGGGTTACATCCAGACCAGCATGACCGCAGCCATCCGCCCGGACATTCTCGACACCATGATCGCGGCAACCCCCGTCGGGCGCCTCGGCCAACCCGAAGAAATCGCCTCGATCGTCGCCTGGCTGGCTTCCGATGAATCGGGCTACAGCACCGGCGCCGACTTCTCGGTGAACGGCGGCATGAACATGCAGTAGACCGATCAGGGCACGGACGCCCTGCTCCCGCTCGACAACATTTTAATGAGGTCACGCATGAACGAAGTCGTAATCGTTGCCGCTACTCGTACCGCCATTGGCAGTTTTCAAGGTGCCCTGTCCGCGATTCCAGCCACTGAACTGGGCGCAGCCGTGATTCGCCGTCTGCTGGAAGAGACCGGTCTGGACGGCGCGCAGATCGATGAAGTGATCCTCGGCCAGGTGCTCACCGCCGGTTCCGGGCAAAACCCGGCACGCCAGACAGCAATCAAGGCCGGCCTGCCGTTTACCACCCCTGCCCTGACCCTGAACAAGGTCTGTGGCTCAGGTCTCAAGGCCGTGCAACTGGCCGTCCAGGCGATCCGTTGCGGCGACGCCGAACTGGTGATTGCCGGCGGTCAGGAAAACATGAGCCTGGCGCCTTATGTGCTGCCCAAGGCACGCACCGGTCTGCGTCTGGGTCATGCGCAACTGCAAGACAGCGTGATTCAGGACGGTTTGTGGGACGCCTTCAACGATTACCACATGGGCATCACCGCGGAGAATCTGGCTCACCAATACAGCATCAGCCGCGAAGCTCAGGACGTCTTTGCCGCCGCTTCGCAACAGAAAGCGGCCGCGGCCATTGAAGCGGGTTACTTCAAGCGTGAAATCACCCCGATCCTGATTCCCCAGCGCAAGGGCGATCCACTGGTGTTCGACACGGATGAACAACCGCGCCCGGACAGCACGCTGCAAGCCTTGAGCAACCTCAAACCGGCGTTCCAGAAAAACGGCAGCGTGACCGCCGGCAACTCGTCGACCCTCAACGATGGCGCCGCCGTGTTGCTGCTGGCCAGCGCCGCCAAGGCCCAGGCCCTCGGCTTGCCGGTTCTGGCGCGTATCAAGGCTTACGCCAGCGCGGGCGTGGACCCGTCGATCATGGGCATCGGCCCGGTCCCGGCCACCCGCCTGGTGCTGGAGAAAGCCGGCTGGAGCCTGGACGACCTGGACCTGATCGAAGCCAACGAAGCGTTCGCCGCGCAATCCCTGGCAGTTGGCAAAGAACTCGGCTGGGACACCAGCAAAGTCAACGTCAACGGTGGCGCCATTGCGCTCGGACACCCGATCGGCGCGTCAGGCGCACGGATTCTGGTGTCGCTGGTGCACGAGTTGATTCGTCGTGACGGCAAAAAAGGCCTGGCCACGTTGTGCATCGGCGGCGGCCAAGGCGTCAGCCTGGTCATCGAACGATAACAAGAAAAACAGGACTGCTTGCTTGGCTGCTGACGCGGTGCCGAATTCCGGCACCGCGGTTTTTTTCTGCCCGGTTTACCGATGTGGGCAAGGAGTTCCATGGACAATAACGCGCACACTTTCAACACCTTCTGGTCCGGTCAGGTCCCGTTCATTGCCTCCTTTGCAGTGCAACAATTACGCCTGTGGGTCAGCACCAATCCGTGGTTCACCGGCCAGGCCTACGACGAGTGGTTCGACCTGCCGCGCACCACCCTGGAAAGCCTGCAAGCCGACTATCAAACCCAATGGGGTGATCTGGGCCAGCGTCTGCTGACCGGCCAGCCGTTCTCCTTTGAAGATCGACGTTTTTCCAGCGGCAACTGGAGCACACCACTATTCGGTTCCCTCGCGGCGTTCTACCTGCTCAACGCCGGTTTCCTGCTGAAACTGCTCGATAAGCTACCCATCAAAGACAAGAAGCCCCGCCAGCGTCTGCTGTATCTGGTGGAGCAAGCGATTGCCGCCGGTGCACCCAGCAACTTTTTGGCCAGCAACCCTGATGCCTTGCAGCGGGTCGTCGACACTCAGGGCGGCAGCCTGTTCACCGGCCTGTTGCACCTGGCCAGTGACCTGCAGGAAGGCAAGATGCGCCAGTGCGACAGCGGCGCCTTCAAGGTCGGTGTCGATCTGGCCAACACTCCCGGCGAAGTGGTGTTCGAGAACGAACTGTTCCAGCTGATTCAGTACTACCCGCAAAGCGAAACCCAGTACCGGCGCCCGGTGTTCATCGTTCCGCCATCGATCAACAAGTACTACATCCTCGACCTGCGCCCGGACAACTCGATGGTTCGCCATCTGCTGCAACAGGGCCACCCGGTGTTCCTGATGTCGTGGCGCAACTTCGATCAGGCGCACGCCGGCACTACGTGGGATGACCTGATCGAAACAGGCATCATCAAAGGCCTGCAAGTGACCCGCGAGATCAGCGGTGAGCAACGCCCCAATTGCGTGGGTTTCTGCATCGGCGGCACGTTGTTGAGTTCGGCGCTGGCCGTACTGGCGGCGCGGGGCGACAAGGACATCGCCAGCGTAAGCCTGTTGACCACCTTCCTCGACTACCTCGACACCGGCCCCATCGACATCTTCGTCGACGAGCAACTGGTGGCCTACCGCGAACGCACCATCGGCGGCCTGGACGGCCCCATCGGCCTGTTCAAGGGCGAGGACATGGGCAACACCTTCTCGCTGCTGCGCCCCAACGACTTGTGGTGGAACTACAACGTCGACAAATACCTCAAGGGCCAGAAGCCGATCCCCCTCGACCTGCTGTTCTGGAACAACGACAGCACCAACCTCCCGGGGCCGATGTACTGTTGGTATCTGCGCCACACCTATCTGCAAAACGACCTGAAAACTGGTGAGCTGGACTGCTGCGGGGTCAAGCTGGACCTGCGCGCCATCGATGCGCCGGCGTACATCCTGGCCACCCACGACGATCACATCGTGCCGTGGCGCAGCGCTTATGCCAGCACCCAGTTGCTTTCCGGGACCAAGCGCTTCGTGCTGGGTGCCTCAGGGCATATCGCCGGGGTAATCAATCCGCCGGCCAAGGAAAAACGCCATTACTGGACCAACAATCGGGTCACGAAGGACCCTGAAACCTGGTTCATGAATGCCCAGGAACATGCCGGAAGCTGGTGGAATGACTGGTTCGTCTGGCTGGCAGAGCAGGCCGGCGAGCGCCAGCCTTCTGTGCTGCACACCGGTAACACGCAATACCCGGCGCTGGAATCGGCGCCCGGGCGTTATGTGATGCAATGACGGACAGCCCCGCGCCATGTTGCGCGGGGCTTCGCCTTTCAAGCGTCCTCGCAAAAATCCCGAAACACAGCACACCGATTCAATATCCCCGCTGGAATCTGCGCAACCATGGCCTCCTCACTCACCCGTAAGGACCCCGCCATGGCCATCGCCAAAGCTGTTCCCGGCAAAACCCTGCTGACCCCGACTGACCACACCCTGATCATGATCGATCACCAGTCGCAGATGTCCTTCGCGACCAAGTCGATCGACGCCGTCACCCTGCGCAACAACGCTGCGCTCGTGGCCAAGGCTGCACGGGGCTTCAAGGTGTCGACCATCCTGACCACCGTCGCCGAGAAGAGCTTTTCCGGCCCGATCTTCGACGAAATCAAGTCGGTGTTCCCGGAACACAACGTCATCGACCGCACCAGCATGAACACCTGGGAAGACGAGCGCATTGCCGTCGAAGTCAACGCCTTCGGCAAACAGAAAATCGTCCTCGCCGGCCTCTGGACTTCGGTGTGCATCGTCGGCCCGGCATTGTCGGCCATCGACCAGGGTTTCGAGGTCTACGTGATCGCCGATGCCTGTGGCGACGTCAGCACCGAAGCCCATGAAATGGCCATGCAGCGCATGATCCAGATCGGTGCTCGCCCAATGACCTCGCTGCAATACCTGCTCGAACTGCAACGCGACTGGGCACGTACCGAAACCTACGAAGAAACCGTGAAAACCTCGATCGCCAACGGTGGGTCCTACGGTCTTGGCCTGATCTACGCCAAAACCATGTTCGGTGCTTCGGAAGGCCATTAAGCGGTTTTCCTATAAAAAGCCAGCGACTGCGGACATTCTGCAGTCGCTGCTGCGTGGTGATTGACCCATGACGTTTCGCAAGCAAGCCCTTCCCTTTTGGTTGTCGATGCTATTCGCCGGGACAACCCTGGCTGATGAACCCGCTCAAGGGTTCCTGGACGGCGCGACGCTTGAAGTGCTCAGCCGAAACTTCTACCTCAACAGCGACTACCGGTCCCCTTCGCCCACAGGAAAAAGCTATAAAGCCGAATGGGCTCAAGGCTTTATCAGCACTTTTGAATCTGGTTTCACATCCGGAACGCTTGGCTTTGGCCTCGATGCCCATGCTTTTTTGGGGTTGAAGCTGGATGGCGGCAAGGGACATTCCGGGACGGGATTGCTGCCCGTGGATGCTGAAGGCCGTAGCGAAGACAACTATTCCAGTGGCGGTGGCGCGCTAAAAATCAGAGCTTCGCAAACCACTTTGGCCTTTGGCGAAATGATGGTGGAAACCCCGGTGTTCGACACCGCGGACAAACGCCTGCAACCGGAGTACGCCACAGGCTTTCTGCTCAACAGCCACGAAATCGATGGCATGAACCTGGTTGCCGGTCATTTCACAGCGTTCAAGAACCAGGACAATTCTTCGAGCAAAGGCAACTTCTACGGCTACGGTGCCAACACCGAGGCCGGCGGCATTACCTTTCTCGGCACCGACCTGTTCACGCAAAGTCCTGTCGGCGGCGCGTTCTACGCCTCAGAACTGACCGACACCTGGCATCAGTACTACGCCAACCTGCACCTGAAGCAGTCCGGGGTGTTGCTCGACGCCAATCTCTACCACACGCAGGACACCGGCAAAGCACTGGCCGGCGCCATCGATACCACCGCGTTCAGCCTGTCGGGCAAGTACACCGTCGATGCGCATGCTTTCACCCTGGCGTATCAAAAAATCAATGGCGACACGCCGTTCGATTTTGTCGGCGGAGATTCGATCTACCTCGCCAACTCAATCAAGTACGCCGACTTCAACGGCGCCCATGAAAGCTCATGGCAGGCACGTTACGACCTCGATTTGAGCACCTTCGGGATCCCCGGCCTGACATTCATGACGCGTTACGTCATGGGCAGCCAGATCGACGGCACCCATGCACCGAAGGGCGGCGCCTACAACCCGTTTGATGAGTCAGTCGGTGAGTACGTCCCTCAACAAGGCGATGGCGGCCGGCATTGGGAGCGCGACATCGACCTGCACTACATCGTGCAGTCGGGGGCGGCCAAGGGTTTGTCCGTGCAACTGTCCCATGTCTCGCATCGGGCCAACACGGCGCAGGCGGGGGAAGATATTGACCGGGTGTATGTGGTCATCCAGTACCCGCTGAACTTCAGGCATCTCTGAAGGGATTGTGATGTTCGGGACATTACCGTCTCGCTCCCACAGGGCCGGGCGATTATCATGGGCGCCATATCCAACCGGCCTTTATGAGACTGAGCATGACCTTCGACTTTGATCAGGTGTTCGACCGCCACGACACCGGCAGTACCAAGTGGAGCCGCTACCCGGCCGACGTGTTGCCGATGTGGGTCGCCGACATGGACTTCGCCGCGCCGCCGGTCATCCTTGAAGCCCTGCGTAAACGCCTGGAACACCCGATGGTCGGTTACAGCGTGCCTCAGGAAAATCTGCGCGCTGCCATCGTGGCCGACCTCTGGAACAAATACGCCTGGCGCGTCTTGCCTGAAGAACTGATCTTCCTGCCGGGTGTGGAGTCGGGTTTCAACATGGCCCTGAAGGCGCTGGTCGAGCCGCAACAAAATGTTGTGGTTCAGGTGCCGAACTACCCGCCGCTGCGTCATGCACCGGGTCATTGGGGCTTGAACAAGGTTGAACTCGAATTCGACGCGTTGGCTGACGGCACCTATGACACGCCGCTCGCAGCCTTGAGCCAGGCGCTGACCGGCGGCGGTGCGCTGCTGCTGAGCAACCCGCATAACCCGCTGGGCAAAGTCTTCCCACGGGAAGAACTGCAAGCTGTGGCCGACATCTGCGTGGAACAGAATGCCTGGATCATCTCCGACGAGATTCATGCCGAGTTGTGCTTCGACGGCCGCGTACACATTCCCACGGCATCGCTCAGCCCGCAGATCGCCAAGCGCACCATCACCCTGATGTCGGCGAGCAAGGCTTACAACATTGCCGGTCTGAAAACCTCCTTCATGATCATTCAGGACTCGGCGCTGCGAGCGAAGGTCAACCACGCCCGTTGCGGCATGGTCGACAGCGTCAACCCGCTGGGCATGGAAGCGACTCGCGTTGCCTACAGCGAAGGCGGCCCGTGGCTGGCCGGGTTGAAAGCCTATCTGCAAAGCAATCGGGATTACCTGGTGGAAGCGGTTCGCAGCCGTTTGCCGGGTGTGACGATCAACATTCCGCAAGGTACGTATCTGGCGTGGCTCGATTGCTCCGCCCTGGGGTTGGACAATCCGCAGCAGTTCTTCCTCGACCAGGCCAAGGTAGGCCTGAGCCCCGGTCTGGACTTCGGCGACAGCGCCCGGCAATTCGTGCGCCTGAACTTCGGCTGCCCACGGGCGTTGCTTGAAGAAGGATTGGCGCGCATGGAAAGCAGTTTGCTGAAACTCAAAGCCTGACACCCCCTCATCTACACCCTGCAAATCCCCTGTGGATTTGGGTATCACCGGGCAGCGCCACGGAGTGACCTGCGGCAAACCGATTCTGTGATCACCCCTGTAGCAGCTGGCGCAGCCTGCGTTCGGCTGCGCAGCAGTCGTAAAACCATTCAACCACGGTGCTGCAGGAAAACCGTGCATACCGGGTTTACGACTGCTGCGCAGCCGAACGCAGGCTTCGCCAACTGCTACAAAACGAGTGAACCCACGAAATAATGAACCCCTGACAAATCTCCCCGCTCAATACCTTTAGTGCCCCATCGCGGGCCGCTCGAGGAGGTCGTCATGCTCGCCCCACAAACGCGGCCCACGCCCAGCGAGAACCGAGCATGAGTTTCATTTTATGGGTGGCCGTGTTGGGTGCCGTACTGCTGACGCTGGCGCTGACCTCGTCATACCTTCGCTGGATGCCGGTGACCACGTCGGCGGTGTGCCTGGTGCTGGGTGTCGGCATCGGGCCGGCCGGGCTCGGGCTGTTGAAACTGGACACCGGTGACGCGTCGATCTGGATGGAGCACCTGACGGAAGTCGCGGTGCTCTTTTCGTTGTTTGTCTGTGGGCTGAAATTGCGCTCGCCGCTCAAGCATAAAAACTGGCGGGTCGCATTCGGCCTGGCCGGACCGGTCATGCTGCTGACCATTGGCGGCATCTCCCTGCTGCTGCATTACGGGCTGCAATTGTCGTGGGGCGCGTCAATGCTGATCGGCTCGATCCTGGCGCCTACCGACCCGGTGCTCGCCGCTCTGGTCCAGGTCAACGACGCGCGGGATGACGACAGCGTGCGGTTTGGCCTCTCCGGTGAAGCCGGGCTCAATGACGGCATTGCGTTTCCGTTCGTGATCCTTGGCCTCCTCCTGCTGCAACACGATGGCAACCCCGGCTGGTTTGGCGACTGGGTGCTGCGCAGTCTGCTCTGGGCCGTTCCGGCGGGTTTACTGACGGGTTACTGGATGGGACGCGGCATCGGGCGCCTTACGCTGTCACTGCGCATCAGGAATGATGACAGCACGCTGTCCCCGAACGATTACCTCGCCCTCGCCTTGATTGCCTTGGCGTATGTCGGGGCCGAGTCGATCCATGCATACGGGTTTCTGTCGGTGTTCGCCGCCGGCCTCGGATTGCGGCAGGAAGAAGTCAAGTCAACGGGCAATCACGAGTTACCTGCCGAGCATCTGGTCCAGCCGGTTGTCGGTCACCAGAACGTCGAACCTCAGCACGCTGTGCATGGCGATACAGAAAACCTTGAAGACACCCAGGTTGCCGCGGGCATCATGATGGGTGACATGCTCGCCTTCGGCAGTCTCGTGGAGCGGGCCATGGAAGTGTTCCTGGTGACCCTGCTCGGTGTCGTGCTGATCGCACACTGGGACTGGCGCGCCCTGCTGGTCGGCGGAGTGTTGTTTTGCCTGATTCGTCCCTTGAGTGTCGCTGTATTGCCGTGGGGCAGCTTGCTCGATTGGCGCCAGCGAATGTTGATTGGCTGGTTCGGCATACGCGGCATCGGCAGCCTGTATTACCTGTTCTATGCCTTGAATCACGGGTTGGGCCAGTCGGTGGCGACGCTGTGTACTGACCTGACCTTGTCCGTGGTCGCGTTAAGCATCCTCATCCACGGAGTCAGTACGCAACCTACCCTCGCCCGTTACGAACGGCGCAAGAAACAGGTTATTTGATTTTTTGCAAATTAAGGTGCCGGTCATGTCAGTCATGAGCGCCACAGGTGTGTCCCGCGTTAATAAGGAAAAACACCACGCCGCGAACTGCATGAGTCAATTTCCGGACTCATGCAGCCTGCACGACCTCAATTCGCCATCAGCCATCTCAACTCATTGTTTTTTATCGTGTAAACAATGGTTATGAACTCGGCACGACAAATGCTCCAAGCCTATGAGCGACCTACGGCCATGAGACCGTTTGCGCCCATCCCCGTGACTATTTGAGAGATTCGACCATGAACGCCATCGACCTGTTGAAATCCGACCATGAACGCGTAAAGGGCATCCTGACTCAGTTGAGCGAGTCCACCGAGCGTGGTGTTAAAAAGCGCACTGAGCTGCTGGCCAAGCTTGAAATGGAAATAGCCATCCATACTCGCCTCGAAGAGGAAGTCTTGTACCCGGCGTACAAAAAGGCCGGAGGCAAGGAACAGGACGTCATGTACTACGAAGCCAAGGAAGAACACCGCACTGTGGATTCGCTGGTGCTGCCGGACCTGAAAGTCACCGACCCTTCCACCCCGGAATTTGCAGGTCGAGTGAAGGTGGTCAAAGAGCTGCTGGAACACCACATCGAAGAAGAAGAAACGGAAATGTTCCCTCAAGCCAAAAAGCTGCTGGGCAAAGACACGCTGGAAGAGTTGGGGGCGCAGATGGAAACGCTTAAGGCCCAGTACAAGAAAGAAATGAGCACACCTAATATGGCAGCTTGATTCGGTTGGCGGATGTAAAGAAGCCCGGCGTGTGTCGGGCTTTTTACATTTGCGCATCAGCCGCCCGGGTTGGTGACCTGGATGTAAACCGCGTAGCTGCCCAGCAGCACCCAGAAGGTGGCGAAGATCCACGGCGTACGCACGGAAAACAGCAGGGATTTGCGGTAACCCTTGTGGGACGATTCCATCTCACTGAACAGCGGTGACTCATCGTAAGCCAGCCCCATCAATGGCTCGCTGCGCAGCAACTCACTCTGCTTGAAGTGCCAGTGATCGATGATGTCATAGGCTGCACGAATACCCGGCCAGGCGTTCAGCGAACTGAGCAACCCCAGCAGTGCGAGGAACGGTGGCACCACCAGGGTGAAGAGTTTCCCCCATTCGGGATTGAGGTTGGACATGCAGGAGGCGAAGGCAATCACGAGAAACGATTGCGCGGCCAGATAAGCATCGGTTCGATTGGCGAGGATGCTGGTTTCGTACTGGATTTCCCGACGGTAGAAATCCAGACGCTCCTTTGGCGAACCGAACATCTTGGCGTTGTGTTCGGTCATGGCCTCTTCGGCGGTGTGTTCGGTCAGTATTCTGGGCACTAAAATCACATGTGGACTGGGAAAGCATTCAGACGAAACCTGCTCGGGCAAAGTTCAGTCGGATGCAGTCACTTCATAGCCAAGGCAATGACTTCCACCAGATTGAGTTGGGTAAAGGGTTTGGACAAACGCGGGAGTCTGGTGGCGAAACCTTCCAGGCGCTCCGCATAGCCCGTCGCGAGGATGATCGGCAGGTCTGGCTTCAAGGTCCGGATGGCCTGCGCCAATTGCGCGCCGTTCATTTGCGGCATGGCCATGTCGGTGATGACCAGGTCAATATTCTTCTCGACGTCAAACTGCTCAAGCGCTTGTGCACCGGACACTGCGCTGATCACCCGGTGGCCGAGGTCCTCCAGCAACAGGCCGGTACTGGTCAACACCAGGCTGTCATCATCCACGACCAGTACGCACAACTGAGCCACCGGCGGTGCTTCCACTTCCGCTGCAGCGGGCTTGGCGACCGAATCATCCGTAGCGACAGGTATCCACAGTTCGGCGACGGTGCCGATGTCCTTCTGACTCTTGAGAATGAATCGCCCGCCCAACTGCTCGATAAAGCCATGAACCATCGACAACCCCAGCCCCGTGCCTTTACCGACCCCTTTTGTGGTGAAAAACGGGTCCATCGCCGAGGCCAGAGTCGCATTATCCATTCCCTCTCCCGTATCGGTGACACTCAGGCAAACATATTGGCCTGCCTCCAGCGATAACGTTGATTGATCGGAAATTTCTTCCGTCCGCGTGCTGATGATGATTTTCCCGCCGTTGGGCATGGCATCCCGGGCATTCGTTGCGAGATTCAGCACGGCCAGTTCGAGTTGATTGACATCGGCCATGACCGGTACAAGGTCGGGAGAAAAGCGTGTTTCAAGCTGCACGGCGGGCCCGAGGGAACTGCGCAAGAGTCCAGTGATCCCCTCCACCAGCGCGGGGATCTCGACGGATTCGGACTTGAGTTCCTGACGCCTGGCGAACGCCAGCATGCGTTGGGTCAGGGATACACCGCGCAAGGCTCCCTGGGTGGCGTTGTCCACCAATCGAGTGACTTTCGGATCGTCTCCCACGCGTTTTCGGACGATTTCCAGATTGCCAAGGATGACCGTCAGCAGATTATTGAAGTCGTGGGCGATCCCTCCACTGAGTTGGCCGATGGCCTGCATCTTCTGCGCCTGGAACAGCGCCTCTCGAGTTTTTTCCAGATCCTTCTGAGCTTGCGTAGCTTCGGTGATGTCACGGGTAATTTTGGCAAAGCCCAACAACGTGCCCGTTTCGCCCCAGATCGGATCGACCACGACATGGGCAAAAAACCGCGTTCCGTCCTTGCGCACGCGCCAGGCCCTGTTTTCAAAGCGCCCCTCCCGCGTAGCCGTCTCCAACGCGCGTTGCGGTTCCCCGGCTTCGCGGTCTTCGGGGGTGTAGAACATCGAAAAATGCTGGCCGATGACTTCTTCGGGCCGGTAGCCCTTGATCCGCTGGGCCCCCAGATTCCAGTTGGTCAGGCGTCCGTCCGGGGCGAGCATGTAGATGGCGTAGTCAGTGACGCTTTGAACCAGCAAACGAAACTGCTGCTCGCTTTGCTTGAGGGTTTCTTCGGCCATTTTGCGGTCGGTAAGGTCCCGGGTGATCTTGGCAAAACCCAACAGCGTTCCCGTCGGATCGATAATCGGATCGATCACCACATGGCACCAGAAGTGCGTGCCGTCCTTGCGAACCCGCCAGCCTTCCCCCTCGAAACGACCTTCGCGGATCGCGGTATCCAGCGCACGCTGGGGCATACCGTTGCGGCGATCTTCTTCGGTATAGAACCGCGAAAAATGCTCACCAAGGATCTCCGCCTCCTCATACCCCTTGAAACGCCTGGCGCCAGAGTTCCAACTGGTGATGATGCCGTCGGGATCAATCATGTAGATCGCATAGTCCACCACGGCATCAATCAGCAGGCGAAAACGCATTTCCTCGATGGAGTAGGTTTTGGACTTGTTATCACTCATCGATCACACCTGTGATTGTTGTTTTCAGGAGTATGCGACAAACCGTGGGTTTGGAAAGCCGGAAAACGGCCGCACACTGGAGCATAACGCTCCGACCACCTATTCTCGACGCCAATCGCCATTCCTGGCCGATTCAAGGCGCCCCCATGATCCTGATTCTGTTGCCCACCTCTGACTACGATCCCACTGAGAGCAGCGTTCCATGGCAAGCCATGCGCCAGGCCGGCATCGAGGTGCGCTTCGCGTCCCCCGAGGGCATGCCCGCCTACGCCGACTCGCGCCTGGTGGATATCGGCTTTGGTCCATTGAACCCGTTGCTGATGACGCGCAAGGCCGACCTTGCAAGCTACGCCCGGATGATCGAAGACCCTTCATTTCGCAAACCGCTGCCCTATGACGATATCGACCCCAGCGAGTTCCAGGGGCTGCTGATTCCTGGCGGGCATGCCAAGGGCATGCGTAGCCTGTTGGAGTCCGAGCAGGCCCGACGGGTCGCCCTGCACTTTTTCAAGGCCGACAAACCGGTGGCAGCGGTCTGTCATGGTGTGCTGTTGCTCGCCCGCACGCTCGACCCCGATTCCGGGCTGTCGGTGTTGCAGGGTCGCAAGGTCACCGCATTGGTGGCCAACACCATGGAGCTGCCTGCCTGGGCAATCACCGCCGCCTGGCTCGGGCGCTACTACCGAACCTATCCTCAAACTGTCGAAGCGGAAGTCACCGCCGCCCTGTCCAGCCCGATGGATTTCCTGCGAGGCCCCGTCCTGGCGGTACGTGATTCGGCGGACCAGCCACAACGAGGTTTCGTCGTCCGCGATGGCCAGTTGCTGACCGCTCGCTGGCCGGGAGACTGTCACCGCTTCGCCGCCGAATGGGTACGCCTGCTTAGCGGTTCACGTATTTGACGATGTAGGCGTACAGATCGTTGTAGACAAAGTCAGGGACATCCTTGGCGTAGGTTTGAGTTTTGAGTAACGCCAGGTGGCATTCTTTTATCACCTCGTCACGATCACTTTGGGTATAGACCTGATTATTGATGATGCTGCCATAGGCGCTGTACACCGTCGGCGCCGTTGAAGGCGTCACGTCCGCGGTTGTGGTGTAGGTGATATGAGCACGGGAGACACGCTCTTTCAGCGCGCCGAACCCGCGTTCATACACAGTGATCCGGGAACAGTCGACAGACTTCGAAGCAGTTTCGAAGGCAAGAATGATCGCGAGTGCATTGCTCATGCTGGCCTCCAGCGTCGATAACCTGACAAACCTTTCGAGTTCGCGGTTTTCCAGGCTTTTGAAGGCTCTTTTGAAGCTCGAAACGTGAGCAAACTCCAGGGTGCAGCCAACGATATGCGTTTCGAACTGATAGCCGGCCGCTGTCGCCAACGGTGGAAACGCGGCGAAATCGAGGCTGTCGAACGCACACTCCATGATGATGTTGTATTTGAGGGTAAAGGCTTCGGTGAAAATCTTGGCGCTGACCTTTCTGACAAAGTCTTCCGTATGTTCGTAGGCATGCAGGACGCCGAGCTTGATCATCTCCGCGTATTGAGGATGTTTTTGTCGGTATTCGGGCAGGTAGAGACGAACATATTTGTCGTAGCGCCGGGTCGGCAAGAGTTTGTTTTCCAGCAGGAAGGTTTTGCCCGATCCTTGCAGCCCGGCAACCACGAGGATCTTGGGTGTTACCTCGGCCGTGATACCGCGGAACAGCGTGGTTTTGATTTCATTGAACGCTGCAGTGACCTGCTCAGGGGTGTAAGCGTAATTCGGTGCAGAGGACATGCCTTGATTTCCTTATCAAAGAACTGGCAGGAAGTGACTGCCTGTCCTTCTAATAAAGCGGTGTTTAACCAGTAGTTCAAATGAGCGTGTCTTTCAAGATATGTCACTGTTTTAAAAAGTAAAAAATCCTACGTGACCTGGTGAAAAAGCGCTTGCTCAACCGACCACCAGCGCGGCAGCAACTGTTTGACTTTGCTGTCGCCGAACCGGTCATCAATCAACATCACCACGCCCTGATCCTGCTGAGTGCGGATCACCCGTCCTGCCGCCTGCACCACTTTCTGCACGCCTGGATACAGATACGTGTAGTCATAACCGGCGCCGAAAATCGCCGCCATCCGATGCTTCAACTGCTCGTTGACCGGATTGAGCTGCGCCAGGCCCAGGGTGGCAATGAACGCACCGATCAGGCGTGCGCCGGGCAAGTCGATGCCTTCACCGAACGCCCCGCCCAGTACCGCAAAACCGACGCCCTGGCTGTGCGCGGTGAACTGATCGAGAAAGGCCTGACGCTGCCCCTCCGCCATTCCCCGGGACTGCAACCACAGGTTGATCTGCGGGTGTCGTTCGGCCAGTAACTGAGCCACTTGCTGCAAATAATCGAAGCTGCTGAAAAACGCCAGGTAGTTGCCGGGGCGTTGGCTGAATTGTCGGGCGATCAGTTCGACTATCGGTTCGAGGGACGCTTGGCGGTGCACGAATCGGGTCGATATCTGGCTGACGATGTGCACTTTCAACTGGTCGGCATGGAACGGTGATTCGACATCGATGCACACCGTGTCCGGCGGCGTCCCCAGCAAGTCCGCGTAGTAATGCCGAGGGCTCAGCGTCGCGGAAAACAGCACCGTGCTGCGCGCAGCGGTCAGGCGCGGGCGTATGAAACCGGCCGGCACCACGTTGCGCAGGCACAGTTGCGACAGGTTGTGTTTGCGCTCGAGGTCGCGCTTGCTGATGTCGAACAGGAACTGCTCATCAAAGAGTTCGGCCACGCGACAGAACTGCAGCATGTCGAAGTAAAAACCCTGCAAGGCGCTGTCCAGGCCCTGGGGATGATCGTTGAGATAGTCGCCGATGCTCGCGCTGCACGAAGACAGGGCCTGGAGGAGTTTTTCCGGGGCCTTGTCATAAGCCTGATACGCGGCAAGTTGCAGATTGTGCAGGGCATTCCACTCTCGATTGACCCGCTGCAACGGTTTTTTCAGCGCGTCCGGCGCGGTTTTTCGCACCCCGTTGAGGGTCGACTGGTCGAGCGTGGCGCTGTACATCTGCCGGCCGCGCTCCACGAGGTTATGCGCCTCATCCACCAACACCGCGACTTTCCAGTTGTTGGCCTGAGCCAACCCGAACAGCAGCGCACTGAAATCGAAGTAATAGTTGTAGTCGGCGACCACCACGTCTGCCCAACGGGCCATTTCCTGGCTCAGGTAATAAGGGCAAACCTCATGCGCCAATGCCACCTCGCGCAATGCGCCCTGATTCAGCAGGCTCAGCTCACTGGCGGCTTGGCGGGCGGCCGGCAAACGATCATAAAAACCCTGGGCCAACGGACATGATTCACCGTGACAGGCTTTGTCCGGATGCTCGCAGGCCTTGTCCCGGGCGATCATCTCCAACACCCGCAGCGGCGGCGCATCGGCGCTTTCAAGGATCACTTGCGCGGCGTCCAGTGCCAGTTTGCGCCCCGGCGTTTTCGCCGTGAGAAAGAACACCTTGTCCAATTGCTGCGGCGCCAGGGCCTTGAGCATCGGAAACAGCGTGCCGACGGTTTTGCCGATGCCGGTCGGCGCCTGGGCCATCAGGCAACGACCGGTGCTGACCGCTTTGAACACCGACTCCGCCAGGTGCCGTTGCCCCGGACGAAAGTCGGCATGGGGAAACGCCAATTGCTGCGCTGCGCGATTTCGTCCTTCGCGATGAGCCATCTCCTGCTCGGCCCACTGCAGGAACAGTCCGCAATGATGCTCGAAGAACTGCTCCAGCTCCGCGGAGCTGAAGGCCTCGACCAGACAGGTTTCCTTTTCGCTGACGATATCGAAGTACACCAGCGCCAGATTGATCTGCGCCAGCTCCAGTTTCTGGCACATCAGCCAGCCGTAGACCTTCGCCTGCGCCCAGTGCAGTTGTCGGTGGTTGGCCGGTTGCTTGCTCAGGTCGCCGCGATAGGTTTTGACTTCTTCCAGGCAGTTTTGCGCCGGGTCATAGCCGTCCGCCCTGCCCTTTACCTTCAAGGTTTTGTACAGGCCTTCGAGGGCAACTTCGCTTTGATAACCCTCACTTCGACGCGAGGCAACGGTGCGGTGCCCGACGATGCCCTCAAGCGCAGTCGGCGACGGGGTAAATCGCAGGTCGAGGTCGCCGACCTTGGCGGTGAATTCACACAGCGCCCGCACCGCAATGCTGTAGCTCAAGCGCTCTGCTCCGCCCATTGCACATAGCAGACGGCGATCGGCATCTGATGTTCGTGGCAGAACTCCAGCCAACGCAATTGGTTGTCTTGCAGGCGATCGCCGGGGCCTTTGACTTCGATCATGCGGTAGGTCTTGTGCTGCGGCCAGAACTGGATCAGGTCCGGCATTCCGGCACGGTTGGCCTTGATGTCCAGCAGCAGACGATTGAACCAGTGCTTGAGGTGTTCGGCCGGCAGGCAATCGAGGGCCTGGTCCAGCAGGTCTTCGCTCAGCGCGCCCCAGAACACGAAGGGTGACTGCACGCCCCACTTGGCGGCATAACGTTCGCGGATGGTCTGGAGGTAGCGGCCGTCGTCGAGTTCATCGAGACAGGCCCGAAACAAATCCGTCCGACGTGCATGAAAGTCTTCGTTGAGCAGGTCCACCGGCCCGCGCTGGAACGGGTGAAAGAACGCTCCCGGCAACGGTGCAAAGATCGCTGGCCAGCACAGCAGACCGAACAGCGAGTTGATCAGGCTGTTCTCGACGTAATGCACGGGCGCCGAATCCTCCGCCAGATGTGCCTGGACGTAAAACTCAACCGACAACGCCAGATCGGTCCGGGGCAATTGCAGGTCCAGTCGCAGCATTTCCCGAGGGGATGGCCGCTTCATTGCCGGGCCGCCGAGTTTGCGCCGCAACCTGGGCAACACACGCAGCACATGCTGATGCTCGGTGGCACTTTCCGGCGATTGCTCCGCGTGCTCCGCCAGATGCAGGGCCAGTTGATATTCACCGCAGCGCTCCAGCACACGAATCAGGCGCACCCGTGCGCCGGGGTAAGCGCAATCGCGGTAAATCGTCAGCGCCGTGGAGAAATCCGCCATGCGTTCGCAATGCTGACCGATCTGGAACAAAAGCTTGCCCCGACGTCGTTGCAGCCACGGGTTATCGAGTTCCAGCCCGTTAATCTGCTCGACAATGGTCGCCACCGCCTCGCCAGCCTCGAAACGCTGCTGGCTATGATGCAGGAACAGGCAGGCGTCCACGTCATCACGACAGCGCAGGCCCCGGGACTCGGCGCAGAATTCGACTTTCTCATAGGTAAAGATGCCGAGATCGGCCAGCACGAATTCCGACCAGTCCTGATAAAGGTTACCGAAGAACATCAGACGAAAGCGGTCACACAGGTCCATGATGGTCAGCGTGAACAGCCGGTCGTTCAGTTGCGGGCACCATTGTGCGAAGCTTCTTTCCTCGGACAACTGCTCGCTCAGGGACGCCAGCCATTCGGTCTTCTTGCCTTTCGGTTGCTCGATGGCAGCACCGAAGCTGTGCAGAATCTCGGCCTTGAGCAGAACGACGAACAGTTCGCCGATCGGCAAGGGTGATTGCTCGTCGATCCAGCCTGCCGCCAGCAACGGCTCGGCAGCGTGGGCAATGTCACCGATCTCGACGTAATTCAACTTGCCAGCCCTGAAATGCAAACCCTTGCGCATCACCATCCTGACCAGCAACGCCCGGGACTCGCGGGGTTGTCGACTAAACTCGCGGATGAAGGCTTGCTCCTCGACGCTCAGCACATCGGCATAGCGATGCTCAAGCCAATCAAGCACTTGCATGAAGTTGTTCAAGTAGTAGAACGGGTCGTCGAGAGGATTTACAGTCACAGGGAAAATAGGCCATGGCGAGCGAGTACTGGTTATGCGTACAGATACCAGCTACGGCGTATCCGGTGCAAACGGAAAAGGATAAGCGGCGGCGCTATTTGGCTATTTTCAGGTGGCCATCGAACTTTCTGCCGATCCATGGCACCAACCGGCATGGCGGCTTTTTTTAGCATTTTTGAGAGGTGGGTATGAATATCAAGACTCTGGGTTTGCCCTTGGCAGCGGCGGCCTTCCTGGCCCTGGCCGGTTGCTCGACGCCAACGGTCGTGACGCTGCAGAACGGCACCCAGTATTTGACCAAGGACATGCCGAAAACCAAGACCAAGGACGGGTTTTACGAGTTTGAGGATATTTCTGGCGCGAAGGTGAAGGTCAATGCCAAGGACGTGGCCACGGTTCGCGAGGAAGACTGAGGACCGAGTTATCGTTCATCGCGGGCAAGCCCGCTCCCACAGGGATTCTGCAAACAACGAAGATCCTGTGGGAGCGGGCTTGAACTGGCCTAATAATTCCGGACACCTCTTAAGGGCGATATGATTTCGCCAATTTGGAGGTTCCATGAACGAAAGAAAGGTCTATTCCCGCGAATTCAAGCATCGTGCAGCCAGCATGGTAATTGACGATAATTGCCCCGTTCCAGATGTCTGCGCGTCTTTAGGTATTGGACCTACCGCCCTGCGGCGGTGGGTCGAGCAGGTTCGCAAGGAGCGCAAAGGGCAACCCGTTCAGGGCACCAAGGCAATTACTGAGGATCAGCGCCAGATTCAGGAATTGAAAGCCAAGATCAAACGCCTGGAACTGGAAGCCGAAATCTTAAAAAAGGCTACCGCTCTCTTGATGTCGGACCCCGATCGTTTTCGATGATCGCGGAGCTAAGAGAGTCATTTCCGACCGCCACCCTGTGTCGCGTTTTCGATGTGAAGCGCAGCAGCTTTTATGAATGGATGCAGCGGCGCGCCAAGCCAAAGATCAGACGCGAAGAACTCAAAGAGAAAGTGGTCGAGTTGCACAGCGAAAGTCGGGAAGCCCTGGGCTCCAGAGCGATCAGCAAAAACCTGAAGGCACTAGATATATCTGCCGGAAGAAGCCTTGTTAGAGCATTGATGAGAGAGGCCAACATTGTCAGTAAACAACGCCAGCCGCACCTATTCAGATCCAAAGGGGTTGAAGCGTTCGTCGCACCCAATTTGCTCAAGCGCAATTTCAAACCGACCGCAGTCAATCAGGTCTGGTGTGGCGATGTTACAAGCCTGATGGTGGGTAAACGTTGGGTTCATCTGGCCATCGTGATCGACTTGTATGCACGCCGGGTCATCGGTTGGGCATTCTCTCTGGTCAACGACGCGAACCTGGTCAGCAAGGCGCTACGGATGGCGACAGAGCTTCGTAAATGCCCGTCAGGAGTAATGTTCCATTCGGATCAGGGTTGTCAGTACACCAGTCGCAAGTTTCAAGAAGAGCTGAGACGCCATGACATTTTGCAAAGCATGAGTCGTCGCGGGCAGTGCTGGGACAATGCGCCGACAGAACGCTTTTTCGGCACGCTAAAGTCAGAATGGGTCCCTCGTAACGGCTACAGCACGGTCAAGGAAGCCGAAACTGATATGACGCGTTTCTTCATGTACTACAACCGCACCAGGCTCCACAGCTACAACAACTACCTGTCGCCACTAGCTATGGAGCAAAAAGCGGCATAAGCACCGTAACCGGTGTCCGGATTTACTTGACCAGTTCAGCTTGCCCGCGATGGGGTCCTCAAAGACGCCAAAAATCTATGGCATCCACGGCGTAGTGTTGTCGCAGGAGATGAACTTCCCTCCTCGCCTTCTCAGTTCTTCATGAATCTTCTGGCAGCGGTCGTAATCCTGTTGCATCGCGTGATCGATGCTGATGTTGCCGGTGATCTCCGGTTGCTTTTGCTCCGAGCGAAAGGTCACAAAAGGCTCTTCCGGCTGGAGCTGGAAACGGCTTTTCTCTTCAAGGGGTTCAACGGTTTCCGGCGATGCCGGTGTCGGCAGTTGATCTGGCGTCATGCCATAGCGGCTCAAAATCGAGCTGTGAGGCAATTCTGCGGCGGCACTTGCCGATAACAGGGCCAGTGCCAAACCGATGATGTGCCTCTTGCTGTTACTCACGTTCCTTAATCTCCTGTTTTAGACCTATTCCTGTTGTTGCAAGGTATTGGAGTCCGCAGGTGACTGTCGGGTCACGCGAGCAGGCAGGTTTACCGCGTTATCGTTCATCGTCGGAACGCCGCCCGGAGCAAGCCCGCTCCCACATTGGATCGCGGTCTAATGTGGGAGCGGGCTTGCTCGCGAAGGGGCCCTTACCGGCGCCACATCACTGTCAGGCAATAACAATCCCTGAACCGGACAAGCTCTCCAGCCCAACCCCCACCAACGTCACCGAATCCGCGCCAAACGTCAGCACCGTATCCTGCCCCACCGCCGTGGCATGAGCCCGATAGTCATCATTCGGCGCCACCCCCTGAACCCCGAGAAACACCAGCTTGTCGTTCGCCTGATACCCAAGAACCCGGTCCTGACCAAACGCACCGTTGAACAAAAACGTATCCACCCCGCCCCCCGATTCCATCAGGTCATTCCCCGCTCCGCCCACAAACACATCGTTGCCCTTGCCGCCGATCAAATGATCGTTGCCGTCCAGACCGAACAGCCAGTCCCCCGTCGCCTGCGCCTTGAGCGTATCGCCCCCCGCGCCGCCCTTCACCGATGACGCGTACTGCGTCAGGTTGTTGCCGACTGCAAGGCCATTGACCGTGACGCTGTGCGTCACGTCATCCTTGAACAGCCCCCACAGGAACCCCGGTTCCTTGGTGACAATGCTGCCGATGTCCCGGGTGATGCTGATGCCGCCATTGGCATCACGGACGTAGAGGTTGCCGGCGCCGTCATTGGCAAAGTCGAAATTCTTCACCGACTGCTGCAAGTCCAGCACGTTGCTGCCCTTGCCACCCAGCAGGATGTTGTAGCCGCCACCGTCGCGGAAGGTGTCGTTACCGTCACGCCCCTCCAGGTAGTTGTTGCCCTTGCCCCCCTGAATAAGGTCGTTGCCGTCGCTGCCGATGATGAACGTACTGCCCTTGTGGGTCTCAGCGTTGCGATTGAGGTCCTGAACCCAGGTATTGGCACGCGCCGGGTCGGAGAGATTGGCGACGATGATCGTCGAGTCTTTGCTGGTGAGGTCGTAGAACTTCGATTCGATCACCCGGTTCATGCCGTCGCCATAGGCGGTCGGCAGGTGCGAGATCCAGGTCGGGATATTGAGGATGGAGAACGGCAGCACATTCCACGCTGTCGAGGCGTAGTGGTCGTTGAAGCTGACGATGTTATCGGTCGCCGAGGCCTTGGCGGCATCGTGCACGCCCACCGACGACAGGTTGAAGGATGAACCGTCGAGGGCTCGAAACACCGGGTCGTTTTCATAGCCGACGTTGAGCACTTTGTCGGTGCTGCTCTGGGTCGGGGACGCGTAGGCGATGTAGTTGGAATCCTTGTAGAACCCGGACCATTTGTCCGTGCTCAAGTCCGCCAGGCTGTTGACCGCCAACCCGCCGAGACTATGGCCGCTGACCAGCACGTTCTTGCCCGACAGGCCATTGGCCTGGGCAAATGCCATGACGTCGCCGAGCAGATTACCGAAGGCTTCGCCGACATAGTTTTTTGCATAATCCTTTGGACCGAGCGCCGCCAGCAGATCGTTGATCACGTCGCCGATGGAGTCGCCAATCAAGGTTTCCCGCGGGCCGCTGGTGCCGCGAAAAGCGATGCCGATTTCACTGAGGTGTCCCTGGGCATCGTATTTGCCGAGGATCTCGACCTGCGCGCTGGTGTACCCGGCTTTCTCGCCAAAGAACGTTCCGCGAGCATCGACCTTGCCGTCATAGCCCAGTTGCGAGGCCGTGATGGGCGTCCAGCCGGCTTTTTGCACCGCATCCAGTGCGGCTTTTTCCGAATCGGGATTCCAGGGAATACCGGGGATCACCCCTTGGGAATCGGTGCCGCCCAGTAGCGCGGTAACCAGGGTCGCCGGCAAGCCAAGGCCGAAGCCGTTGTGCTGGTAACCGGTGGCAAAGCCATTGTCGAGGTTGTGATAGGAATACAGCGTGATTGCCATCGCGTCGGTAAACAACGCTTTGGAATCAGCTGCGCCGAAGTTCTTGTAGTCATACACACCCATGGGTATTGCCTCTCTTTTGTTGGAATTGTCAGAGATAGCTCACAACCAGGACGCCTCGTTCCCGAGGCGCCCCGGAGCATTTAGTGCATGCAGCCTTTACGCAAACGTGAAGCCTGAAGCCGACAGGCTGTCCAGTCCCACTCCCACCAGAGTCACGGCGAAGTCACCCACCTTCAACACCGTGTCATGGCCCGACTGCGAAGCGTGTTGCTTGTAGTCATAACCCTGCCCCGCGCCCTGAACGCCGAGGAACACCAGTTTGTCGTTGCCCTGGTAGCCGTTGATCGCGTCGAAACCGAAGGCGCCGCTGAACAGGAACGTGTTGCTGCCACCCGAGGCGTGCATCACGTCATTGCCCGCGCCACCTACGAAGGTCACCTGGCTTTTGTCGCTGCGCAGCAAATCGTCGCCGGCATTGCCGAACAACCAGTCGCCGTCGACGCTGGCCGCCAGGGTGTTGCCGTAGGCGTCACCGTTGAGCGAGTGGTTGTAGTGGGTCAGTTCACTGCCGTTGAGCAAGCCGTTGGCGGTGACGCTGTAAGTCACCTCCTTGCTTCCCCACCATGAGCCCGACTCCTTGCTGACCAGCGCGCCGATGTCGCGGGTCATGCTGATGCCGCCATAGGCATCGCGCACATACAGCGTGCCGTCGCCATCATTGGCAAAGCTGAAGTTCTGCAACGGCTTCTGCAATTCGAACGTGTTGCTGCCCTTGCCGCCCAGCAGGAGGTTGTAGCCACCGTCATCGCGAAACCGGTCGTTGCCGTCGCGACCTTCGATGAAGTCATTGCCGGCACCACCCTTGAGCAAGTCGTTGCTGTCGGTGCCGATAATGAACGTGCTGCCGGTGTGAGGTTCGCCGCTGCGGCCCAGGTCCTCGACCCAGGTCGTGCCTCGGGACGATTCCGCCAGGTTGGACACGATCAGCGTCGAGTCCTTCTCGGTGAGGTCGTAGAAACGCGAGTCGATCACCCGGTTCAAGCCGTCGGCATAGCCCAACGAGCCATGAGCTGACCAGTTCAGCGGATTGAGGATGCTGAACGGCACCAGGTTCTGCGCGGTGGACGCGTACTGGTCATTGAAGTTGACGATGTTGTTGGTCGCCGAATCCTGATGACCATCGTGCTTGCCCAGGGAACCGCTGCTGAACGTGGTGCCGTTGAGCACCCGGAATACCGGGTCGTTCTCGTAGCCGATGTTCAACACGTTGTTGCCGGTGGCGCTCTGCGTCGGTGAGGCGAACGCGATGTAATTGGCGTCCTTGAAGAAACCGCCCCAGTTGCTGCCGCTCAGCTCCGCGAGGCTGTTGACCCCCAGCCCGCCCAGGCTATGGCCGCTGACCATCACATCTTTGGCGCTCAGTCCATGGGCAATCGAAAACGCGGCAACGTTCTTGAGCAAGTTGTCGAAGGCGTTTTTCGCGTAGTTCGTCGCGTAGTCCACCGGGCCGACGGCAGCCAGCAGGTTGTTTTTCATATCGCCGAAGGTGTCGCTGTACCCCAGGCCGCCGGTGCCACGGAAGGCAATGCCGATACCGATCAGCTTGCCCGCCCCGTCGTACTTGCCGAGGACTTCGGCCTCGGCACTGGTGAAGCCATCCTTCTCGCCAAAGAAGGTGCCCTGAGCGCCGACCTTGCCTTGGTAACCCAGCTGCGTAGCGCCAATCGGCGCCCATCCGGTGGCCGGCAGCGGCTGACCGGTTGGCGTGTACGCGTACAGCGTCAGCGCGATGGCGTCGCTGTACAACGCTTTGCCGTCAGCATTTTTGTAATCAAACAGTCCCATATCTTGCTTTCCTTTGCGTTAAATCAGAACTGCCAGTCGAGTGTCAGACCTACACCGTGGTCTTTCTCGTTGGAGCCCAGCAGTCCGTTGTAATCCAGGCTCACACGTACATCCTTGGCCACCGCCAGACCGGCGCGCGCACCAATGACGGCGGCGTTTCGATCCAGAGACACGCTCTGCACGCTGAACCCGGTATTGCCGTTCACGAAGGCCAGATGATCTTCGGAACGGGTGTTGCTCAGGTTGTGCTGCCAGCCCAGCGTGCCGGACAGTTCCAGCTGCTGTTTGTCCGACAGCGCAATGGCTTTGCTTGCCCGCACACCGAGGGTCGAGAGCACGGCGTCACGGTTGTCTTCGCCACCCTTGAGCGCGGCGGCATCACCCTTCTCGGTGAAGCTGTCGCTGTTGAGGTGCACGTAAGCCAGATTGGCGAACGGTTCCAGTGCCAGCGGTTGCAGGTCCAGGCGATACGCGGCTTCGGTAAACAGTTGGGTGGTTGTCGCGTCGCGTTTGGATTTCTGTTTGCCGCTGACGTCGCCGAATTGCAGGTCGCGTTTCACATCGATGCGATGCCAGCTGTACCCGCCGCCGACGCTCAAACGCAGTGCATCGATTTCATGGCCCAGGTAGGCGCCCAAGTGGTAGCTGTCGACAGAGGCCGATGAATGCGTGCCATCGCCCATGCTCAATGAACTGTCGCTATATCCGGTAACGAAACCCAGCCGAGTATCTTCAGCAATCAGACCGTCGACACCGGCCAGCAAGCCGCCGATGGAGCTGTTGGAACCGGCGTTGTCATGCCCGCCATCGCTCTTGCCCCAGGCGCCGAGGACTTTGACCCAGGCGTTGCTGCGGTCATCGGTCGGTGCTGCGGCATCGAACAGATCACGCTCACGCAGGCGTTCGCCAACGGCATCGCGCAGGTAACGGCTGTCGTTGATCAGCAACGTGCCGATCGCCGGGTGAATCTCACCGGACAGTTGCTGGAACGCTTGTTGCGCGACGGCGGCCGTCGGCGACAGCAGCAGGGTTTCATAGAGCGGATTGCCGGCGCCCAGTTGCTCGGCGGCGGCGGCGACAGCGCGTTGATTCGGGGTTTGGCCGACGCTGGCGAAGGACGCTGCGTTGCGTTCTACCGCCAACTGGATGCCAGTGGCCGAGTAGTCGAGCGCGCCGCCGATGAACAGGTAGTTCGGCAGGACTGCGCCAAACCGCCCTTCGATCCCGCCGGCCGCTTGCAGAATGTTGTACTGATTGCCGAGCAACGATTGCACTTCGCTGGTGGACAGCAAGGTCGGGCTGTTTTCCAGGGACAGGCTGACGGTAGCGCCATCAATCACGGCTTTGCCGCCGGCGATGATCTGGTCGCTGCTGGTTGGCGATAATTCCACAGCGTAGGTCGAGCCAGGCTCGAAAGTCACGTCGCCCGCCACCTGCAAGGTGCCGATGGAATTGCCGGGTGCCACGGTGCCGCCGCTTTTCGCGGTCAATGCGCCGATGCGGCCGTTACCACCGAGGATCCCGCTGTCGTTGACGGTAACCGCCGAGAGCAGCGAGCCGTTGATGGCCAGTCGGCCCTGATTGACCAGGGTCGGACCGGCGTAGGTGTTGGCGCCGGTCAGCACCAACGTGCCGATGCCTTGCTTGGTCAGGCCGCCATGGCCGGAAATGTCGTTGCGCCAGACGTCCAGACCGCAATGCACGTCGTTGCACACGCGTTCGGTCGGTTTGCCCGCGTCGATAATCGCGCCGATGCCCGGCAAGTCCGCCACAAACTGGCTGGAACCGTAGGCTCCCTGAATGCGGAATTCCTCAGGAATGTCCTGTTCGGTGACCAACATTCCCGGGCCATCGATGCCTTTGCGCAGGTTGATCATGCCCCAGCCGTACAGCGCGTCGACACCCGGTGCGCCCATGTCGGTGGCCGTGGTGCGCAACACGCTGGCGACCTGGGCACCAGTCATATAAGGGAAGCGTTCCATCAGCACCGCCACCGCGCCTGCGACGTGCGGCGCCGCCATCGAGGTGCCGTTTTTGTTGGCGTAGCCGATGGTCATGTTATCGGCATTGGTGCCGCCGATGACGGCGCTGAAGATCTTGCTGCCCGGTGCCGACACGCAGAAACTCGCGGTGTAGCCGCAGCGCGACGAGAAAGTGCTGATGTTGTAGAGGTCCGGGCTGTTGAGGTCCGGGTTCTTCTGCAATGCCGCAACGGTCATCCAGTTCGGCGCGATTTCCGGGACGAAATAGCCCAGGCCGGCGATGGCGTCCGGGTTATTGAGGTTGTAGTCGTTGCCGGCGGCGAAGATCGTCACGATGCCGCTGCGAGCCGCCGCGATTGCACCGTCATAGGCGCCGCCCTGGCGCGTGCCGAGGATCGGCTGGATCTCATTGAACTGCAGTCGCGCGTCCTGCACGGTGAAATGCGGGTACGCCGGGTCGCGGCCGCCCAGGTCAAAACGATCGGTGATGCCGATGCCCCAACTGTTGTTGATGATCCGTGCACCGCTGGCGATCAACGCATCCCAACCGGCCTTGTACACCGCGCCATCGTTACCGAGGATGATGCCGTCTTCAGGACCGGGGTCGCCGTTGTCGGCGCTGATGATTTGCGCGTTGTACGCCACGCCGTGCATCGGGTTGCCGTCGCGGCTGCCTGCGGCAATCCCGCCGACGTGAGTGCCGTGGGAGCCGAGCTTGCCGTCGTAGCCGACCGTGGGCGAACCGTCATACACAAACGCATCGCCGGCTTTGACCGGGATGTAGGGGTCGGTGTATTCGCGAATGCCGCTGGTGACCAGGGTGACCACTTTGTTGGCACCGGAAAACTCCGGATGCGGGGCGTAAACCGGTTGATCGAAGATCCCCAGCTTCACGCCTTTGCCGCTGTAACCGGCAGCGTAGGCATCCTGAGCGTTAATGGCGCCAAGGCCCCAGTCCGCATTGAATTCAGCGCTGCGCCAACTGTTGGGATCGCCTGCTCTACCGTTTTCCACGTAGGGCGCCGCTTGTGCGGAGCCTATTGAGGCTAATGCGCAGAGCAAGGCGCGATTGAGGGTTTTCAAGGCAAATGAGTTGTTGTTTTTAACTTCCATCCAGCGACCATCCTTAGTTGTCTTGCCAAAATCCCTGTGGCGAGGGAGCTTGCTCCCGTTCGGCTGCGCAGCAGTCGTAAATCGGCTGGTGCGTTATGCCTGAAGAATCACCGTTGCTAGTTTTGGGGCGGCTTCGCCACCCAGCGGGAGCAAGCTCCCTCGCCACATTTAATGTTTGCCACGTTTGTTGTTCGTGTTGTTAAAACTGCCAATTGAGGCTGAGCCCTACTCCATGGCTCTTCTCGCGGCTGGCCAGTTGGCCGGTGTAATCAAGGTTCAAGCGAATGTCCCGGCTCAGGGCCAGGCTGGCATGGGCGCCGACCAGCGCCGCATCGCGCACCATGGGCGAACTTTCTACCGCGAACGCCGTGCTGCCACTGGCAAATGCCAAGTGTTGTTCGGAATCGATATTGCTCAGGTTGTGCTGCCAGCCGAGGCTCCCTCCCAGCTCAAGCTGCTGCTGGCCGGACAGGTTCACGGTTTTCAACGCGCGCACGCCCAATGTGCTGAGCACCGCGTCACGGGTGTCGCCGCTGCTTTTCAGTGCGGCGGCATCACCTTTCTCAGTGAAACCTTCGGTGTCGAGGTGTACGTAGGCCAGGTTGGCGAAGGGTTCGAGCGCCAGCGGTTGCAGGTTCAGGCGATACGCCGCCTCACCGAAAACCTGGGTGGTGCCGGCATCGACCTTGGCCTTTTGCTTGGCGCTGACGTCACCGTATTGCAGGTCACGTTTAACGTCGGCGCGGTGCCAGCTGTAAGCGCCGCCGGCACTCAGGCGCCAGGCGCCCAATTCGCGGCCGGCATAAGCGCCCAAGTGATAACTGTCGACCTTGGCCGATGAATGCGTGCCCGAGCCCATGCTCACCGAGCTGTCGCTGTAGCCGGTGACCAGGCCGATCCGGGTTTGCTCGTCGATCGCGCCATCGACACCGGCGAGCAAGCCGCCAATCGAGGTGGTGTAACCAGCGGTGTCGTGGCGATCATCGGTCTTGCCCCAGGCACCCAGCGCCTTGATCCAGCCGTTGCTTTGAGCGCCTCTGGCGTCAACCAGTCGCTCACCGACCGCGTCACGCAGGTAACGACTGTCGTTGATCAGCACCGAGCCCAATGCCGGATAAATTTCCCCCGACAACTGCTGGAACGCTTGCTGTGCGGACGTCGCGGTGGGCGACAGCAACAAACTTTCGTAAATCGCATTACCCGCCCCAAGCCCTTCTACGGCGGAGGCGACGGCGCGTTGGTTCGGCGTCTGGCCGACGCTGGCGAAGGTCGTGTCGTTGCGTTCCACATTCAGCTGAATACCGGTGGCGGCGTAATCGAGGCTGCCACCAATGAACAGATAATTGGGCAGCACCGCGCCGAACTGACCTTGGATACCGCCGGCCGCTTGCAGGATGTTGTATTGATGACCGAGCAGGCTTTGAACCTGTTGAGTGCTGAGCAAGGTCGGGCTGTTTTCCAGTGACAGACTGACCGTCGCGCCGCTAACCGTGGCCGTGCCCCCCGCGATGATCCGGTCACTGTCAGTCGGCGACAGCTCCACCGCGTAGGTCGATCCGGGCGCAAACGTGACGTCGCCGCTGACCTGCAAGGTGCCAATGGAATTGCCGGGCGCGACAGTCGAGCCACGGTTGGCCGTCAGTGCGCCGATTCGTCCCGACCCACCCAGCGTGCCGCTGTCATTGACGATCACACTGGATGCCAACGAACCGTTGACCGACAGCAGACCGCCATTCACCGTGGTCGACCCGCGCCAGGTATTAACGCCGGTCAGCATCAACCGTCCGGCACCGGACTTGATCAAACTGCCTTCGTAGACCCGGCTGGCGGCGGCTGAATCCCGAGCCATGCCGACGGCGTAATCCGTCTGATCCTGCTGGCTGGCACCGGCCGGCACGCCGTTCTCCCAACCTTTGGTCCGCAACGTCTGTTGCCAAGCACTGCGTTCAGCCGTGTCTTCGCTTTGGCGCTGGATCAGCGCGTTGTCCGAGATGTCGTTGCTCCAGACATCGCTCTGCCCTGCCCCCAGATTGGCGTCGAAGCGCCCGAGCAATTGCCCGGGCCCGCGCATCGCTCGTTCAAGGTTGGCCACGCCCCAGCCAACGCGGTTGTTCGGTGCCTGGGTGATTGAACCGTCGAGTTGGGTGGCGGTGGTCAACAGGGTTTCAAGTGCCTGCTGGTTGGTCATGTACGGATAGCGTTCCATCACCAGCGCCAAGGCGCCGGTAGCATGGGGCGCGGACATGGAGGTGCCGGACTTGATCGCATAACCGCCGTCGGGAATGGTGCTGTCGATCTTCGCGCCGGGGGTGGTGATGCACCAATACTTGGCGATCCCGCACTGGTTGTACTTCTGCTGGTTGCTCTGATCCAGCCCCGACACCGCCAGCCAGTGGCCTTCCAGGTCCGGCTGGAAATATGGCAAGGCCGAACGCACGCTGGCATTCGGGTAACCGCTGTTGCCGGCGCTGAACACGTTGATCACGCCGCGTCGGGAAACGCCCGCCGCCTCATCGAGCCAGGTGCCTTTGTTCCAGTGCTGAGCGTAAGCGGCGTGCAGATCGCCGAGGGTGCGATAGCTGACGTCCGGTGGCTGGCTGCCCCAACTGTTATTGATCGCCCGCACGCCAGCGTCGGCCAAGGCGTTATAGACCGCTTTGAAGTAGCGCGGATCGGGATTGGGGCCGAACAGAAAACTGTCGTTCTTGTTGGTGTTGCCGACATAGACCTGCGCGTTGTACGCCACGCCGTGCATGCCGGTGCCATCGCGGGAGGCGCCGATAGTGCCGGCGACGTGGGTGCCGTGGGAGTCGTTGTTGGCGTTGAGTGTGCCGTCGACATTGAACAGTGAACCGTCGACGTAACTGCCGTTGGCCGGCACCCCGTGGTAACGGTCGGTGGCGAATTCGGGATGGGACGCATCGAAACCTGAATCGAGCTCGCCGACCTTCACGCCTTTGCCGGTGATGCCGGCGGCGTAGGCTTGGTGGGCCTGCATGCGGGCCAATCCCCAGTCACGCTGGAATTCTGCGGTACGCCAACTGCCGGCATCACCCAGGGTGCCGGTTTCCTGATAAAGCGCCTGGGCCGAGCCTGGCGCTACTGAAATCCAGAGCAACAACGTGCCGACCGACATCGGCTTGATCTGTACATCCATGTTTATCACTTCTCGCTTTTTTGGCGTTTTTAGAATTCTGGTTTGTTGCTGCCTGCTTTAGTTTGTCGCTGTTCCTGTGGCGAGGGAGCTTGCTCCCGCTGGGCTGCGAAGCGGCCCTTGACGGCGGTTGCTGCGCAACCGAACGGGACGATGCGGCGTTCCGACAAGCTCCCTCGCCACAGGGGTGTTTCTTCAGGAAATCACTGGGTCCTTGGGCCTTGGCCGAAAGCCTCGTCAACCTTGGCCAGATCCTGCTCGGTCAAGGTCCCGGCGTAGTAATGCAACTTGGTCCAGGCCATCAGGTAGTCATACCTTGCCTGCGCCAAATCCCGGCGGGTGGTAAATAGTTGTTGTTCGGCATTCAACGCATCCAGGTTCACCCGCTCGCCACCCAGGATGCTTTGTTTGGTCGAGACCACCAACGCTTCGGCGGACTTCAGGGCTTTCTGATAGGCCCGTAGCTTGTTCACACCCGACAGGCAGGCACTGAATTGCCGCCGCAGTTCGATCAGGGTTTCCCGGGTCTTGCCATCCAGTTCGTACTCGGCCTGCTCCATGGTCCGGCTGGCCTGACGGGTCGACGCCGACACCCCACCACCCGCGTACAACGGCACGCTGACTTCAATGCCGATGGTGTTGGTGTCGTAACGCTGGTTGTAGGTGTTGCCGCTTTCCGATTCGTTCTGGCGCACCGACGCGTAGGCACTGACTTTCGGGAAGTGCCCGGCGCGGTTACGTTCGACTTCATACCGCGCGACGTCCACCGCCTGACGCTGGGAAGCCAGGTTCGGGTTGTTGGCCACGGCCATCTCGTGCCAGGTGTCGTAGTTGGCTGGCTGCAGGCTGAAGGTCTGGAAGTTCTGGTCCAGCGGCGCCAGGTCCGTGATGTCGACGGCCGGCACGCCAATCAGCGCGCCCAGTTCGCGCAAAGACGCGTCCTGCTCGTTGCGTGCCTCGATTTCCTCGGCGGTCGCCAGTTCGTAACGGGACTCGGCCTCGAGAATATCGGTACGCGTGCCCTCGCCCTGGCGGAACATCTGCTCGTTCTGCCGGAACTGCTGTTCGAAGGCTTTCTTCTTGGCCAGCGCGATGTCGATCTGATCCTGGGCGAACAACGCATTGGTGTAGTTTTCCAGCACGCGGACCAGCAACTCCTGGCTCTTGCCGCGAAAGGCTTCGTCGGCAAACAACGATTGCGCCACGCCTTTGCGATACGCCGCGTAGGCTTCGTAATCGAGCAACGGCTGCTGCAAGGTCAGGTTCGAGCCGTAGCTGCTGTAATTGCGGTCCTCGGTGAAGTCCGGCCGTCCTTCATTGAGTTGGGTCACCTTGGAGGTGTTCCGCCCCTTGTTGTAGGTGTAACCGATCCTCGGCAACAGCCCGGACCGGCCAATGATGCGGTTTTCCAGACCGGCATCCCGCTCCTTCATCGCCCCCAGGAACACCGGATCATTGCGCAACGCTTGCTCGTAGATATCGAACGGCCCCATGGCGGCCATCACACCGTTGCACGTCAGCAACGCCAGGGTGGCGGCGAGCATTGAAAGCTTATTCATACAACCGAACATCCTTATTCCTCGGTCAACGCGGAGCCTGCCCGGTCGAGCAGCGGTTTGAACAAATAGTTGAGGAGTGAACGTTCACCGGTACGCACGAACATTTCCGCCGGCATGCCGGGCTTGATCACCAGACCGTTGAGTTTTTCCATGGCCTGATCGCTGACGCTGCTGCGCAGCACGTAGTACGGCGCGCCGGTTTTCTCGTCGATCATCTGGTCGGCGGAGATCAGGCTGACTTCGCCCGGCACCCGGGGTGTCCGGCTCTGGTTGAACGCCGTGAACAGAATGTCCACCGGCAAGTGGGTGCCGACCTTGTCGATCAGGTTGATCGGCAGGTGCCCTTCCACTTCCAGGCGAGTGCCTTGCGGCACGATCTCCAGTAAGGTTTCGCCCTGGCGGACCACCGCCCCTTCGGTATGAACCCCAAGGTTGACCGCAATACCGTCGGCGGTGGCGATGATTTCGCTGTGTTGCAGATCGAACCCAGCGGAGGTCAATTGCTCTTCCAGCGTCACGCTTTTGAGTTGCGCGTCGGCCAGTTGCGTGCGGACTTCTTTCTGATATTCCTCAATGTGCTGTTGCAACTTCAGGCGCGACTCGAGGATGCCCTGTTCGACCCGGCCGCTTTCACCGCTGTTTTCCGCCAATTGCTGCTGCACCTGCGACAGTTGCCGCTGGTATTCCATCAAGCGGTTGCGCGGGATGTAGCCGTTGTCCGCCAAGGGCTGGAGATTACTCAGTTGTTGTTGCAGCGAACTGGCCTGAGCCGTCAGGTCCGTACGCGCGCGCCGCATGCCTGCCAATTGCGCACCGGCGCCTTCGATGCTGGCGCGCAAGCCAGCCTGCTCGCGGGAAAACGCTTCGCGGCGGCTGCTGAACAATTGCCGCTGGCCTTCAAGCACCAGGGCCAGGCGTGGGTCAGGATCGTTGCTCAGTTCAGCGGGGAAATTCACCTGCTTGAGGTTGTCCCGTTCGCTCTGCCAACGCGCCAGGCTGGCCCAGGCCATGCGGTATTGCGCTTGCAGCGATTGCACGTCGGCCGCGACCTGGGTCTGGTCGAGCTGGAACAGCGGCTGGCCCTGCTTCACCACTTGGCCCTCGCGCACCAGAATCCGGCTGACCACGCCGTTGCTCATCGATTGCACGGCCTTGCGCTTGCCCGAGACCACGACAGTGCCTTGCACTGGAATGCCTTGGTCGAGCGGCGCGAGACTGGCCCAGGTGAAGAAACTGCCCGCGCCGACAATCGCCAGAATCCAGCCCATGCGGGAGAAGAAACGCGCATCACGCTCCGGTCGTTCGGCGATGTAGTCGTGTTCCATCGTCGCTTCGTTTTCAGTGTTCATGCGAGCGCTGCTCATACACCCGAATTCCTTGTCGTGGGCTGATACTGACGACTCATGCTGAGCCCGCCCGGTGCTTGCGGGGTTCTTTCACGTTGCTGTTCCTGAGCGCCTGACGGGTTACCGGCAAGTGCCTTGAGCACTTCCTGGCTTGGGCCGAACGCCTGCAAACGACCGTCGTTGAGCACCAGCAATTTGTCGGCCTGGGCCAGCGCCGAGGAACGATGGGTCACCAGAATCACGCTGGTGCCCTGGGCTTTCATGTGCGCGATGGCGCTGGCCAGTGCCGCTTCGCCCACGGTGTCGAGGTTGGAATTGGGTTCATCCAGCACCACCAGACTCGGCTTGCCATACAGCGCGCGGGCCAATGCCACCCGTTGCTTCTGGCCGCCGGACAAGCCGCTGCCGTCCTCGCCGAGCACCGTGTCGTAGCCCTGTGGCATGCGCAGGATCAGCTCATGGACGCCCGCCTGTTGCGCCGCTTCGACGACTTTTTGCGGATCTGCCTCGCGGAAGCGGGCGATGTTTTCGGCGATGCTGCCGCTGAACAATTCGATGTCCTGCGGCAGGTAACCGATGTACGGACCGAGGTCGTCGCGGTTCCAGCGATGGATGTCCGCGCCGTCGAGCCGCACCGTGCCGCCGAGGGTTGGCCAGACACCGACCAGCACCCGGGCCAAGGTCGATTTGCCGGAGCCGGAGGCACCGAGCACGCCCAACACTTCGCCGGCACCCAGGCTGAAATTGACCAGGTGCAGGGTCGCCGCACGCTGCCCCGGCGGACCGGCGCTGACTTGTTCGAAGGTGATCTGGCCTTTCGGCGCTGGCAGCGCCATGGCCTCGTCACTCGGTGGAAAGGCTTGCAGCAGCGAATCAAGACGACGGTAGGCAAGCTTGGCGCCGCTCCACTGCTTCCAGACCGCGATCAGTTGATCGATGGGGCTCAGCACGCGGCCCATCAGAATGGAACCGGCGATCATCATCCCGGCGGTCATGTCACCCTTGATCACCAGCAACGCACCCAGGCCCAAGACCAGTGATTGCAGGCACAGCCGCAGGGTTTTGCTCAGGGAGCTGATAATAGCCCCGGTGTCGCTGGCCTGATTCTGCAGGCCGAGGAAACGCGAATGCACCTGGAACCAGCGCTTGCGCAACACCCCGAGCATGCCCATCGCCTGAATGGTTTCGGCGTTGTGCAGGTGACTGGTGGCCAGTTGGCTGGACTTCTGGGAAAACCCGGCGGCTTCGCCCAAGGGCTTTTTGGTCATCGCCTCGTTGAGGCACGCGAGGCCGATCAGCACCAATGCGCCGACGGTGGCGAACACGCCGAGCCAGACATTGAACAGGTAAATCACGAAGAGGTAGACCGGAAACCACGGCGCATCGAAGAACGCGAACAGCGCAGGACCGGTGACGAACTGGCGAATGTGGGTCAGGTCCCCGAGGGACTGCCCGGCGTTGCCCTCGCCCTTGAGCAGGTTGCGCTCGAACGCGGCCTGGTACACCCGCAGGTTGAAGCGGCGCTCCAGTTGGCTGCCGATGCGGATGACGATGAAGCTGCGCACGATCTCGAGCAAACCGATGAAGGCGAAAAATCCGACCACCATCAGGGACAACATGGCCAGGGTGGTTTCGTTTTGCGAAGACAGCACCCGGTCGTAGACCTGGAGCATGTAAATCGACGGGACCAGCATCAGCACGTTAATTAACGCGGTAAAACAACCGACGCTGATCAGGATGCTTTTATAGTCGCCCAGCGCCTTGAATAACGGTGCGGTGGCCGGGCTCTTTGCCATCTTCATGGGTTCTTCCTGAGGTGTTATTCCCCGTCATGCCTGACGAAGTTTCCATTAACTGTCCGCGCAGAGACGGATATAGGTTTGGCGCACTAGCGCTTACAAACCAATAACAACTTTTATTCTGGTTTGGTGCTTATAACGATAATGATCGTCACTCTTTTAGCCGCAGCCTGTTCATTACGGCTTCTGGCGCACAAGTGTTATGACTCGAGAGGGTTTCAATGTGGCTTTATAAGAGCCATCACGCTGGCGGCTGAGAAACAGAATCTTCGAACCTTCGTTGCCGGTGATCGCAATGCCGTCCGGTTCCGGGAACCAACCGACAGCGGTTACGCCGTTCAGCCAGGCGCTGAGGCAACTGGCGCCCTCACCCAGTGTTTGGGTTTGTTGAAAGTCGATGACGCACACATTGGAGGGTTTGTCCTGCAACGCCTGAGACTCTGGTGTGTCGCCTTTGGCGCTCAAGGTTGCTTGCCATTTGCCGGCCAGTTCCGAGGGGTCTGCTAATTTCAGGCTGCTTGCCATGACTGTCTCTCCAAAAAAAATCATCAACGTCGCCAGGAGCCACGGGGTTGTTCGGTGGGTAAAAGCTTGGTGAACCGTCACTTGTTTTACTCCGGCTTGTGGCCTTTTGGCACAGAGGGCGGCGCATCGGCGCCACCCTCCTTGTCGCGTTACATCACGCAGCGATGTCCGAGAACGCCGCCTGGCCAACGGTGCTGACCAGGAAGTCAGCCACGCCGTGCCCGGAGAAGTCCACCGACAACTGGCTGTTACCGCCCGAAGAGGTCAACACTGCATCGCCTGCCGCACCGGTGAACGAACTCACGAAGTGCAGGCCCGCGCCTTTGGTGATGCCGGTCAGGTCAATCTTGTCCAGGCCGCTGACAAAATCGAGGATCTGATCCGCCACGCCCGGCTTGGAATCGCTGCTGGCCGCGAACACAAAGGTGTCCGAGCCAGCACCGCCCCACAGTTTGTCCGCACCGCCCGCGCCGAAGAGGATGTCGTTGCCGGCACCACCCTTCAGTTCGTTGGACACACCATTACCAATCAACAGGTCGTTACCCGAACCGCCAATCGCGTTCTCGATGGTTGCACCCTTGGCAATGGAAACGTTGCCAACCAGGCCGCCAACGTCGGAGAACGAGGTCTCATTGAGGTTGATCTTCTGGTTCTGGGTAAAACCGGAGAAGTCCAGGGTGTCCTTGCCGCCCGCATCCCATACCGAGAACACGACCTTGTCCGACGACGAAGACGCGCTCAGGAAATCGCGACCGGCGTTGGAGTTGAAACCGTAGGTGGTGTCACCGGTGCGGGTGGTGGTGTTGGCACCGTAGAGCTTCTGGATGGCGGCAATATCGTCCAGCAGCGGGCCGGACGCATAAGCTTCGACGCCGGCCTTGCTGAAGTTCTGGTCGGTATTGCTTTCACTCCAGTAACTCATGAGGCTGTAACCACGGGTGTCTTCCGCGTAGGTCGCGTCGTTGTAGGTCGGCGCGCCCTCACCGGCGTTGTAGTCGCCAGGGTGGGCCAGACCCAGGCTGTGACCGATTTCGTGAGTCAGGGTTTGACGACCGTAATTGTTCAGGTCCGGTGTCTTGTTAGGCGTGTAGCTGCTGTTGGTCAAGTACCAGGAAGTACCGTCATAACCAGCACCGGTGCCAGGCAGGTAGGCGAATGCCGCCGCGCCGTCCTGGCCGCCGCTGTAGTTGCCGAAGGTCATGTGACCGTCGCCGCCCGTGGCCTTATCGGTGAAAGTGACTTTGGCCACATCGGCCCAGGATTGCATGGCGAGCACGGCCTGGGCTTTCTGTTGTGCGCTGAACTGACTGAAGCCGGTAATCCCGTGCTTGTTCATGGTGCTCGACGACGCCGAGGTCAGGAACGTGTAGGTCAGTTCGATTTTGCCGCTGCCGTCCTTGTCTTGGTAGGCAGCGCCGTCGCGCAGCAGCTGGGTCGCGGCCTCGTCGACGGAGAAGGAGGGTTTGCCATTGACCGTGAGATTGCCACCCCGGTCATACTGATGGCTGAAGCTGTCGATCTGGTTGTAAGCGGAACTGGGCGCAGCCAATGCTTGCAATGGCGAAAAGGCCTGTTCGGCAAGATCAATAGCGTTGTTTTTAACTTTCGACATAAACACACTTCCTTGTTTAGCAATGGAACAGTTTTTGTCTGATAGCGACAATCTCTGGCGAGATCGTCCTATCACTCGCCCAATGAAGGCGAAAGAAAACTGACACAATTCGAAATCAAACGTCTACATTTTTTTTGACGTCAAATTGTGCAACTCCAGCAAGTACCCGGAAACAATGCCTGCGCTGTCGAAATATAGTTTCAAGTTTAGGGTTTCGGACTAATTGTCTGACAATTGCGTATTTAAATATTAAATATGGGTAAGTTGTTTTTTGTCGAGGACGTCTCGTTTTTTCGGACTTATTAGTATGTGTGCCAGTGGATTGACATCGCGCCGACCGGCTCGATGAACCGGTCGCCACGAACAGAGACTTTTCTTAATCATGAAATATCGAAGGTGACGTTTACTGCATATCGGGATTGCGCAAGAGATTTCGTTTCGAAGACAAGACGTCCGCTTGCCGCGAGCGCTGGATAGCCGTTGTTGAGCTGAATCGTGCCAATTGCGGCTTGCCAATACCACGTGCTGGGGTTGCCGCAGTCATATTTGAGGTAGGTAAGGAGCTTCACCGCAGCGTGATCGAACTCATATTTACCGCTGTCTTCATTTTTTGTATTAAAGGCAACCGCAATGCCCACGTCTTTACCCGGGGACTCGGGATCCTTGAATATCCCGTATATGCGCAGGGTGCCGTGCTGATGATCAAGGAAAACCGCTTTGGTCGTGAACTGGAATTCCGTACCGCTTACGAGATTCCGAACATTTCCCTCCATAGTGCCTTTTCGTTTGTTTTCCGCTGTATGAACGAATTGCTCTTCGTCAGACATAGTCATTCTCGCTGATGGCACTGGCGTCGGGAATCGACGCCAATAACGCTCGCATTTAGCAAGAAAACCGGAAAACTGTAACCTGTCAGAAATTACAGGTATAAACAACCTGCCTCTCATGATGAAATGTCAGACGCCAGACGCCACGGTGCCAGCCAAAGCGGATCTTGCTGTCAACTGCCCGTCCGAATCTTGTTCAAAACCCGCGTCCGAATCCTGTCAATATTCAGCGGCATCGCCTCCAGCGCGAACAGACACCAATCATTTCCGATACCTCGCTGCTTTATCGCTGAGTAGATCCGGATGCAGATAGCCAAATGCCCCCCACTTAGCGGTAAATGACGATGAAGCTCAAGAGAAGCCTTTGAGGGCATACACCACGTCTGCGACGTATTGATTACCGTCAATAGATTCCGTTTTGAAGTCTAGCCGGCCGTTAATTTCGTTCCGGTCCGCGCCTCTCTGGAGCACGACTTTGCCCGATTCAGCGCGGAAGTAATCATCACTACCGTCGTCGCTGTATCGCGTGTAGCTGAGATGCAAAATTCTTGGATCACCCACCAGAAAGGTGCCGCTTGGCTCCGAGCTGCTACTGAGTTGCAGCCCCACACCTACATATTTTTCAGGTATTTCCGGATCGATCATTGAGCCATGAAACCGCAATGTCCCCTGTTGCTCATCGCGGTGGATGAATGTTGCAAGAAATTCGTACGATTTGCCCGTTCGAAGGTTTTCCAGCGTTCCCTTCATTACTCCGGTAGCGACCCTTTTTAAGTCACTTTTCCGCTCAGTAGGCAACAGTTCATTACTGGACATTAGCTATCTCCCTGATATCGGAAGGGCGACCTCTCGCCCCTCCTCGCCCAGCTAGTTAACTGTAATTCCAACCCCATGTAACCTGTCAAAAATGACAGGTATAAGAAATTTATTTTTATTGCTGTCAGCTATTAGCCACAGTCACTCCGGCCAGCCTCCTGCAACGTAACTAGGGTTAGCACCCTCCAAAATCCCCAGACCCGCGCCCTCAACTCCCCGTCCGAATCTTGTTCCACACCCGCGTCCGAATCCGGTCTATGTTTAGCGGCATCGCCTCCAGCGCGAACAGCTTGCCCATCATTTCCGGGCTTGGATAAACCTTGGTGTCGTTCTTGATGGCCGGGTCGATCAGGCTGTCGGCCTGTTGGTTGCCGTTGGCGTAGTGCACGTAGTTGCTGATGCTGGCCATGACGTCTGGGCGCAGCAGGTAGTCCATGAAGGCGTAGCCGGCCTTTTCGTCGGGGGCGTCAGCGGGCATGGCGACCATGTCGAACCAGATCGCGGCGCCTTCCTTGGGAATGGCGTAGCCGATGTCGACGCCGTTCTTGGCTTCTTTGGCACGGTTCTCGGCTTGCAGGATATCGCCGGAGAAGCCGACGGCCACGCAGATATCACCGTTGGCCAGGTCGCTGGTGTATTTGGATGAGTGGAAATAGCTGACGTACGGCCGGACTTTCATCAGCAGCGCTTCGGCTTTTTTGTAGTCTTCCGGGTTCTTGCTGTGATGCGGCAGCCCCAGGTAGTTCAGCGCGGCCGGGAGCAGTTCGGGGCCGTTGTCGAGGATGGCGACGCCGCACTTTTGCAGTTTTGCCATGTTCTCGGGCTTGAAGATCAGGTCCCAGGAATCCACTGGCGCGTTGTCACCGAGTACGGCCTTGACCTTGGCGATGTTGTAGCCGATACCGGTGCTGCCCCACAGGTACGGGAAGCCGTGTTCGTTGCCCGGGTCGTTGGTCTGCAACGCGGTGAGCAACACCGGGTTGAGATTTTTCCAGTTCGGCAACTGGGTCTTGTCGAGCTTCTTCAGTGCCCCACCCTGAATCTGCCGCGCCATGAAATGGTTGGACGGGAACACCACGTCGTACCCGGATTTGCCGGTCATCAGCTTGCCATCCAGGGTTTCGTTGCTGTCGTAGACGTCGTAGCTGAAGGCGATGCCGGTTTCTTTCTGGAAGTTTTTGGTGGTGTCCGGGGCGATGTAGTCCGACCAGTTGTAGATCTTGACGGTCTCGGCCGCGTGGCTGAGGGACGCGACGAGCGCAAGGGGTGCCAGGGTCAGTGTCTTTCGGATCATGAGTCGATTCCTGTAGGGGTTGTTTTTATTGGCAGGCAATCAAAGGATCAAAAATCAAAAAATCAAAACGTAGGTCTTGCGCACGGTTTCCTGGATGTCCCAGATGCCGAGGCTATTGGCCGGCAACATCAGTGCATCGCCGGCTTCTATGTAAAGGGTTTCACCGTCGTCCGGAGTGAAGGTGCAGCGCCCCTGGATGAAGTGACAGAATTCCTGCGCAACGATCTGCCGACGCCAGCGGCCGGGCGTGCATTCCCAGACGCCGGTTTCGACGCCATCGTCGCGCTCGACGCTGGTGGTCGAGGCCACCGCCACCGGTGTTCCCAGCGGCACGGCGACGGGGTTCGACTCCTCCAGTTCCAATGTTGCAGTGTTCTTGAATTGCGTGATGCCCATGGGAGTACCTGTCGATTGAGCCTATAGATGAAGAGCGCGCCGTTTACTGCATGAAGCCTTCCATGAACCCCGCCACCTTGCTCGCCAGTTTGCGACGCCAGGGAGCAGTGGCCGGGTTGGCCAGGGTCTGGTCTTCGTGGACGAAGCTGCGGATGATCGCGTTGTAACCGAGCCAGCGGCAGGGCTCCGGCTCCCAGGCCCTGAGCCTGTCGAGACCGCCCTGGGGGATAACCCAAGGCTGGCGAACCAGTTCGGTATCACGTTCGAGAATCAGATCAGCCAGGGTTCTGCCGCCCAGGTTGCTGGCGCCCACGCCTTCCCCGCCATAACCGCCGGACAAGGCAATGCCGCTGGCCTGATCGCAGAGCATGTGCGGCTTGAAGTGCCGGGACATGCCCAGGTTGCCGCCCCACGCGTGGGTAATCCGCACGTTCTTGAGTTGCGGGAAGAGTTCGCTGAACAGATAGCGCCGCAACTCCACTTCGCTAGTGGTCAGGTCAAAGTCATGGCGCAACTTGCCGGCAAACTGATAGCCGCCCCGGGCGCCGAACACCAGGCGGTTGTCCGCCGTGCGCTGGCCGTAGGTGACCTGCCGGCTGCTTTCGCTGAACGCCTGACCGCGGCTCAGGCCGATTTCATCCCAGGTCGCGGCGGGCAGTGGTTCAGTGGCCACAATCAGGCTTTGTACCGGTAACTGATAGCGGCCGAGTGGCGGCAGCGTGACCGAGTAACCCTCTACCGCCGGCACGATCCAGCGGCTGCGAACCTGAGCCTTGGCAGTACGCAAACTCCCCGACTGCCACTGCGTGACCGCGCTGTTTTCATAGATGTTGACCCCCATGCGCTCCACCGTCCTGGCCAGTCCTCGCACCAACTTTGCCGGGTGGATGGTCGCAACGTGCGGTGCATAGATACCGCCATAAGGCTTCGCAACTCTGATCTGTTGCGCCAGCTGCTCGGGGCTGAGCCAGCGATAATCGCTTTCGGTCAGGCCTTGGCTGTAAAGCTTGTCGAGGTAGCCCCGCAGACTGGCTTCCTGCTCGGGATAGCGCGCGGCGCAATACAGCACACCGCCTTTGCGGTAATCGCAGTCGATGCCCTCACGTTCGATGACAATCTCTACTTCATCAGGAATGCTGTGCAGCAGATCGAAGGATTCGCGACGTTGGTCCGCCGGCAAACCGGCCAATAAACGGTCTTCGCCCAGCAAGTTACCCATCAGCCAGCCGCCGTTACGGCCCGAAGCGCCAAAACCGGCGGTTTGCGCTTCGATGATGGCGATATCCAGGCCTGGCGCCAGGCGCTTGAGGTAATACGCGGTCCAGAGCCCGGTGTAGCCGGCGCCGATGATGGCCACGTCGACGTCCAGGTCGTGCTCCAGCGCCGGGCGCGGCAACAGGGGCTCGTCGAGTTGATCCATCCACAAACTGATAGTGCGCCACGCCGACATGCCAGACTCCGCCACTCAAACTTCGTTGGCGTCGATCCTAGTGCGTGGGCTCAGGGACTGTCTTGCGCGCGTGCACGCAAAGAAATTTGTTTGACGTACGCCTTGGGCGACAGCCCGGTGTGCTGGCGGAAACAGCTGTAGAACGCCGATAACGAATTGAAGCCAGCGGCAAACGCCAGTTCATCAATGCGCAACGGTGGCGTGGCGGCGTCCAGAGCCGCGAGTAAATGCTGCAGTCGCGCCTGATTCACGTAGCGATAGAAACTCTGGCCCAACACCTGATTCAGCAGGTAGGAAATCTGATTGCGGCTGTACCCGCACTCCTTCGCCACCCGCTGCAGGTCGAGTTCGGGGGCCAGATAAGGCTGCTGACGCTGGAAGTACTGTTGCAGGTCTTCAGCCATGAAACTCAGCTGTCGTGGTGAAAGTCCGAGGCGGCTGACGGCTGGGCGCAAGTTCGCGGCAGTGCTTGTTGGCGGTTGTTCGCGCACCAGGGATGCGTATTCGTTGACGCGCCAGATCAACCCGTCGCGCACCGTGATCGCCTCACTGGAACGGAACGACACCAGCCCTTCGCCGCCGCGCAACGTCATCTGGTACTGAATGAACGCTGTATTGCCGTCCAGGCGTATGCGATCCGAATGCTCCAGTGCTTCATCCGGGTTACGCGGCATGCTGCCGCGCACGTACTCGCGCAGTTCGTCCAGGCCCATGACCCGGTTCTGGAAAAAATCGTTGTATTGAATGTCCGGGTGATACAACGCCATGACACCGTCCAGATCCCGGTGTTTCCAGCACAGGTGGTAACGCATGACCGTCTCGCCCGTGGCCTGGGTTTGCAGGGGGCCATCATCATCGGCGTGCATAAAGGACTCGACGAAAAAAAGCCGAGCTTGCCCAAGTTCGGCCACGGCTTCAATGACCAGACCGAATCGGCGCAACGCCGAGCGAGGCCCGCCACGTGATCCACATCAAAAAAACGCAAGCAATCGCCAAACGGACTGAAAAAAATCACATGGTTTTCACATCTGGATGCTACTTTTAAAAGCAGTCACCGGTTGAGCCATTGAAGGCTCTTCCCTCCTAACATGAGCTAAAGGAAGCGCTCGATGAAGAAGGCGGGCAACACATGAATAAAGGGTCTTTCAGCAAAGTTACGTTTCCAAACGCCTGCCAGCTGATGCGCTGGCATTTTCACCCCATGGGATTCGAGGCGAGCATGGATGCGCCGGGCAGCATGATTGCCCGCCTGTTTGACCGCGCCAGTGGCGAGACCATGATCGCCATTGCGGGCATTCCTTGCGCTACCGTGATGAATGCCGCGGACGTTGAACGAATTATCGAAGCCGTGGAAGACGAACTTGAGTCTTTCATTCCTCCCGTGGCCCTCAAGAGTTATGCCTGAAGGCCAAACGCCCAATAAAAAGCCCACATCATGTGGGCTTTTTTGTGGGGCTCGGGTTCACGCCAGTTTCTGACCCTGACGGTGATCAGCGAAGAACGGCTTGTCCTTGCCAATCCGGTCAGACGCCTTGGGCATGTTCGCCGCCTGAGTGTCTTGGCCCTCTACATACCAGTAGCAATGACTCACCGCCCGAGTGATGCCGACGTAGGCCAGTCGCAGGATTTCGTCTTTCTGTGCGTTGTCGTACGGCTCGTTGTCGCCCGACTTGCCAAGTCCCGCCATCCGATAGACCTGGTTCTTGTAAGGAGAACTGGTCAGGTGCTGACAATCACCGAGCAAAAACACCGCGTCGGCTTGCAGGCCTTTGGCGCTGTGATACGTCAGTTGTTTGATCCGGCGTGTTTCGTACGGCAAGCTAGAATCCACATTAACTACTGACTGAATATGCTTCTCTATCAACAGCTTATCGCTGCTTTTTCGATAAAGCATCAAGATTGAATCGCCCTGTCGGTAATGCTGGATCAGGCGTTGGGCCATGCCTTGATCGTCCCGATCCATGACGTTCACCGGCAACAGTGCCCTGGGTTCACCGCTGGCCTTGGCCTTCTTTCCTGCGATCGATGGCGCCGCGCGGACGATATGCTCGGCAGCATCAATAATGTGCTGATGACTGCGGTAGTTGTCGCTGAGCATCACCTTCGTCGTGCTCGGCGACGGGAATTCCTTGTTGAACTCCATGAAGTACGTCGGCGAACTGCCGCGCCAGCCATAAATCGACTGCCAGTCATCGCCGACGCAAAGCAAGGACGACCGTTGCGCGCCACGCCCCACGTGCATCGCCGGGCCGCGACTGCGGATCTCGGCCAGACTGGCGCGGACCCAGGAGACAATCTGCGGCGATACGTCCTGAAATTCGTCGATCATCAGATGAGACAACGGCCTCAGCAGCTCATCACTCAGCAATTTCAAGTTTTCCGGGGAATGTTCGCTGAACAGGGCAAACATCCGGTTGTAGGTCATTACCGGTGGTTTTTGGTCAAGCAAGTGATCTTCCAGGGCGCGCCAGAACAGACTCAAGGCCTCGAAGAAAAACCGGTCCGGGTCATCCTTGGCGAAGCTCATCTGGCCGACGGCGTTCGGCACATCCAGGCCCAGATTTTCGATAAACCCGGCGGCGACCACAAAACAGTCCAGCAAGGGCGCCGATCCCAGCTCCCCTTTGACCTTGTAATCGAAGCCAGGCCCGGCACTGGCATCGCCCGCGAGGGAGGCCAAAACGCGCTTTGATGATTCGTAGCTATCCAGCCATATCAATGGCTTACGGCAGAAAGCTTGAAACAGGGTGCGCTTCACTGCCCATTCCGCTCGAACGGATAACTTGGCATTCGGGCGGCTGACTTGCGGATTTTCCCGAGGGTCAAATCCCAGCACCACCCAGGCATCCAGCGTCGGGATGTAGCCGTGACAATGGAAGGTCGCACCATTGATGTCGAAGGTCTGCCGATTGGGCTCGATGCCTTTGATCGGCCAGGCGCCGGCGCGAAACCACAGATCTTCAACAGTGTCGCAAAGCTCTTCATCACGTTTTGCCGCCAACTCGGTCACCGCCATGCGCTTCTGCACGTCAGGATGATCGCGCTCCACCTCCTTGAGCTGCAACGCGTGACGGGACAACGGCTTGATCAACTCACGAAAACGCTCATCGCGGGTGTGCAGGCTGTGAAAACAGGCATTGAGTTGCTGACGCTGGGCGTCGTTGATGCGCAGGTCGAAAGGATTGCTGTCGACCTCCTCATCGCCGTTCTGCGCGCGATTACTGAGGTTTTCGAACGCTTGCAGCCGCTCGAAGCCCGGCAAGCTGCGAATCATTGGCAGGATTCGCGAGTGGAAGGTTCGCACCAGATCCCGCGCCTCTTTGAGGCTCAGCGCCCGGCCCCACACTGCAAACAATTCGATCAGCTTGGTAATGAAGTCTTTGCGCGACTCGCGGGTGAAGGTCACCACGGTCATCGAACTCAGCTCGAACCCCAGGTAATGGGTCAGCAGCAAGATGCGCAGTACCAAAGTCGTCGACTTGCCCGCACCGGCCCCAGCAATCACTGACGTCGAAGGCGTGTCGCTGAAAATCATCTTCCACTGGGCGGCGCTTGGCTGGGCGTGCGGAGGCATTAGTCGGGCGACATCGGCCTTCATGCGTTTCTTCAGCTCGGCACTCAAGGGCAGGCGCCAATCGTCGAACAAGTTGTCGTCAACGTTAGGCGGCCGGTGCTCGGTTGAGCGCGAATCGCGGATCAACAGAACCTGCCGACCTTCTTCCAGCCCCTCGGCTTTCCCTTCCTTATAGCCGTAATCGACCCCGGCGCTGTGACCACTGCGAAAACCGTCGGCTTGCCCGTGCAGCCACGACGCACGGTGTTGCGCGCGCAGTCGGGTAAGGCCATGACCAAAGAACCGGGCGGCCAGGCGCTTGAGCAATGGCATCTCTGCCAGGGGACGAAGTTCGGGAGGAAGATCGGGGGTGTGTTGCGGCACGCGGGCTGACTCCAGGGTGTGAGGCTGTTGAGGGCTATGGTGTCCGTATTTGCCGTTGAGTTCTAGTGAAATGCTTACAGGTCATTGGCTTATACGATGAAGTGAAGGCTGGGTGAGAATGTTTCGAGGTTATTTGATATCAACTAATTCGATCATGATGAGGCATTTTTTACGCTTTTTATCGATTAGTGCCTGATAGATGATGCCCGCCATCAACCACCGGTTCTCGTTTCGTGGCCCAGGCGCTCTGCCCCATGACGAACCTTTTCAGGAGACGATCATGCTTGAACTCAGACCTTTCAACTCGCTGGGCGGCGCCCACCATGGCTGGTTGGATGCGCATCACCACTTTTCGTTCGCCGAGTACCACGACCCGAAACGTATGAATTGGGGCAACCTGCGGGTATGGAACGACGACGTGATCGCCTCGGGTACCGGTTTCCCGAAACATCCGCACCGGGACATGGAAATCATCACCTACGTTCGTGAGGGTGCAATTACCCACGAGGACAACCTTGGTAACAAGGGTCGCACCGAAGCGGGCGACGTTCAGGTCATGAGCGCCGGCACCGGGATTGCGCACAGCGAATACAACCTGGAAGCGGGCGAAACCAGGATCTTTCAGATCTGGATCATCCCGAACGAGTCCGGTCTGGCACCTTCCTGGGGCGCCAAGCCCTTCCCGAAAGGCCAGCGCGAAGGTTTCGTGACCTTGGCCAGCGGTAAGACGGGTGACGATCAAAGCCTGCGAATCCGCGCCGATGCACGACTGGTGGCGGCGAACCTGAAGGCTGGTGAGTCCGCCGAATATCGCCTGGACAGTGGCCGTCGCGCTTACCTGGTTCCGGCTACCGGTGTCATTGAAGTCAATGGCTTGCGTGCACAAGCTCGAGACGGTGTGGCCGTGGCTGAGGAGCAGGTGTTGCGGGTTACCGCCATTGAAGACAGTGAGATCGTGTTGGTGGATCTGGCTTGATCGGGTAAACGCAGGGCAAAAAAAGGGGCGACCGTTATGGTCGCCCCTTTTTCATGATCGTAGGTGACAGCACTGACGCCATCGCGGGCAAGCCCGCTCCCACAAGAATTGCGCAAAACCCTGTAGGAGCGGTCTTGCCCGCGATGGGGCCGTCACTCACTTCGCAGAAATCGCGCCATCCACGAGGGTCTGAGCTTCTGCAACCAACTGCTTGAGATGTTCGTCACTGACGAAACTCTCGGCGTAGATCTTGTAGATGTCCTCGGTGCCCGAAGGCCGTGCCGCGAACCAGCCGTTCTCGGTCATGACTTTCAAACCACCGATGGCCTGGTCGTTGCCCGGCGCATGGCTGAGGATGCTCTGGATCGCTTCGCCGGCCAGTTCGGTCGAGGTGACCTGATCCGGTGACAGCTTGCTCAGCAAGGCTTTCTGTTCAGGATTGGCCTTGGCGTCGACGCGTACCGAGAACGGTTCGCCGAGCTCGTCGGTCAATGCACGGTAGGCCTGGCTCGGGTCGCGACCGGTGCGAGCGGTCATTTCTGCGGCCAGCAATGCCGGAATCAAGCCGTCCTTGTCGGTACTCCAGACGCCACCGTCCTTGCGCAGGAACGAGGCACCGGCGCTTTCTTCGCCGCCAAAGCCCAGAGATCCGTCGAACAGACCGTCAGCAAACCATTTGAAGCCGACCGGCACTTCGTACAGTCGACGTCCCAGACGCTTGGCGACACGATCGATCATGCCGCTGCTGACCACGGTTTTGCCCACGGCAGCGTCGGCGCGCCACTGCGGACGGTTCTGGAACAGGTAGTCGATAGACACGGCGAGGTAGCTGTTCGGCGCCAACAGACCACCGGACGGGGTCACGATGCCATGGCGATCGTGATCCGGGTCGCAGCCGAATGCTACGTCAAAGCGCTCTTTCAGACCGATCAGGCCTTGCATGGCATGGCTCGACGATGGGTCCATGCGGATTTGACCGTCCCAGTCGACCGTCATGAAACGGAACGTCGGATCGACCTGTTTGTTGACCACTTCCAGGTCCAGACGGTAATGCTCGGCAATCGCCGACCAGTAGCGCACCCCTGCTCCGCCCAGCGGATCGACACCCAGACGCAGCTTGGCGTCACGGATGGCGTCGAAGTCGATCACGTTGATCAGGTCGGCAACATAAGTGTTGAGGTAATCGTGACGATGGGTCGTGCTGGCCTTCAGCGCCTGCTCGTAGCTGATGCGTTTGACGCCGGCCAGCTTGTTGGCCAGCAGCTCATTGGCCTTGGCTTCGATCCACTTGGTGATGTGGGTATCGGCCGGCCCGCCGTTGGTGGGGTTGTATTTGTAGCCACCGCTTTGCGGCGGATTGTGCGACGGGGTGATGACGATACCGTCCGCCAGGCCCGAAGTACGGCCGCGGTTGTAGCAAAGAATCGCGTGGGAAATGGCCGGGGTCGGCGTGTATTCGTCACCCTCGGCGATCATCACGGTGACGCCGTTCGCGGCCAGCACTTCCAGGGCGCTGGCGCCGGCCGGAGTGGACAGTGCGTGGGTATCGATGCCGACGAACAGTGGACCGTCGATGCCCTGTGCTTCGCGGTACAGGCAGATCGCCTGGCTGATCGCCAGAACGTGCCATTCGTTGAAACTCAGGTCGAACGAGCTGCCTCGGTGTCCGGACGTACCGAAGGCTACGCGCTGGGTAGAGATGGCGGCATCAGGCTGGCCGGTGTAATAGGCCGTTACCAGTCGCGGGATGTCGACCAACAGTTCTGCCGGTGCCGGTTTGCCCGCAAAAGGACTGAGTGTCATGCAAAACCTCTGGAATAGAGTGGTTCAGGAATAGGAACGCAGTTTACTGGCAGTTTGACCGCGGCGCGACGTTATCGATCCCGAGCGAAATGTTATCAATCTCCAAAGCCCCGGCCCTGCTCAATCGATCGATTCCAGACGCAACGCATCGCCCAACAAACCCATGGCCGCCGCGAGATCGTGGTCGCCGCCGAAGGTATGACTCAGGCGCAAGTGTTGCGCGTGCAACCCCTGAAGGCTGAACAGCTCCCCTGGCGCGATCACCACCTGCTGTCTGAGCAGGCGATTGAACACCCGGCGTACATCGACCTGGCGCAATGACCGGACCCAGATCGTCGCACCACCCAAGGGTTCGACGAAGTGCAAGGCATCACTCAGGCGCTCCTGCAACAGCTGGGTCATGTGGACTTTGCGATCCCTTAGCAGCCGTCGCAAGACCACCAGGTGCTGATCGATTCGGCCGTTGCTGTACAGCCGTGCGATGGCTTTCTGGCGAATCGGCGACAATCGGAACGAACGCAACAAGAAATGCCGCTGAAGTTCGACGCTCAGTTGCCGTGAAAGCAGATAGCCATAGGGGGCCTCCGGCCCGATGGATTTTTCGAAGGTAGAGAAAACAATCAACCGATCCGGGTTCAACAGATCGCGAAACCGCAGGCCGCCGGGCTCGAATTCAAGTTCGCCGTGGCAGTCGTTCTCCAACACCCAACTGCCATGACGCTCCAGTAGTTGAGCGGCTGACTGCCTGTTGCTATGGGAAGCCACGCTGCCGCGGGGCATGCTGAGGCCGGATGAAAGCATGACCAGCCGAACGGGCTCGGTCTCCAGGAGTTGCGTCAGATGGTCAAGATCCAGGCTGCCATTGGCTTGTAAAGGCAGCTCGATGACGTGGACATCAGCATCCTGGAGCAAGCGCAATATGGTCCAGTCGCAGGGCGATTCGACGACAACCTTGGCGTCCTTGAGACACAACACGGCGATCAGCATCTCCAGGACGCCACGCAAATCGGCACCGATATAAACCTCATCGGCGTGCCAGCAGCGTGCCGGTGAGGAGGTATAGCGCGCGGCCAGAGCGGCGCGCAGTTCCAGTTCACCGCAAGGTTGAGAAGTCGGTTGCGGCTGGCGCGGATACTGACGCAGCAGTTCTCTTTCCAGTAGCAGTAACGGGCTGTCCAGAGGCTGCAACAACGCCGGTTCATCCGCGCTCAACACCAGCATTCCTGGACGCCTGGCATTCACATAGACCGTTTCGAGCAGGTCATTGCCGCTGCTGAGCGGGCGAATGGATGACACGGGCAGCGCGTAATAACCGGATTTGGCGACCGAATACACCCGCCCTTCCTTTTCCAGCAGCGAGTAGGCGTACTGGATAGTGGAAATCGACACGCTCAGACGGTCCGCCAACTGCCGCAATGAAGGAAGACGGACTCGCGTGTCGCTGACCGGCTCGTTGATGAGGTTAGTCAGGTAACGGTACACCGCCTGATAAGCGAAGTCGGTCTCGCGTGGGCCTTTCATGGGTAATGACCGAAGACGCAGCGCTTATGGGTGGACGCGGTAAAGCCGGACACTTTCAACGACCCGTTGACCGTTCGCCATTCGCGGCGGCGTCCGACGCTTGCATTCCCGCATCATCGATTGCCGTGCCGGGTTCCTCTGCCCTGGCCACCGGTCCCATGCGGTAAAGCGTGCCGATCAAACTGACGGGCAACCCGCTGACGTCAACCATCCATTGCAGAACCTGTTCGGGCGCCGGGTTGCCCTGCATCGCTCGGTGCAGATCAGGCAACGCAACGAGCATCCCGGGATGGCACTGGCGTAGAAAACGCTCAAGCGAGGCGCCGTTCTCGACAAAGGGCGCGAACAGCAAACACACCAGTTGAGCCTCGCTCAAACCGAGGTTCTTCTGGGCCTCGGCCATCGCCAATGCTCGCTGGTCGGTCATTGTCGCCGGAGTGCCAAGCGTCTCCATTGCCATCTCACAAAAGCGCTCGGGAATCTGTTTACGACGCATCATGACCAAGGCCCGCTGCACGTATTCGGCAACGCCCGCTTCATACGTGCGACCGTAAATGAAACAGGCTTCGAGCCCCCGAACGTGCGCGGAAATCGGAAGGCTGACGAATTCGTTATCACTGAGCTGAGCCGCCAGCTCATCAGGTTGAAACCCGAGGAAATCGGTCAGCAGTGGCCAGCGATCTTCCAGGTTGCTGACGAGCATGTCGTGGATATCGATGTAGGTCGTGCGCCGACACGCCTCAAAACTTTCGGCCGGGCGCCACTCGGACTGGGCATGTTCTGGATAAAACTCGCGGTAGCAATCGCTGCCCAGTTCATCCAGTCGTGCGAACAGCGCTTCGTAACCGGATTCAGGGTAACTCGACGCGTTTAGACCGGCCTTTTGCGCCGCACGGTTCAACCCATCCATGAACTGCTTTTGCTGGCGAGGGGTATCGCTACTGACCAACGCATCGACGCCCCGCTCCCAACGGGAGATTTGCCCATAGAACTCGCCGGCTGCCAGGTAACCGTCATCCCACAGGTCGAGCGGTCCGTTCCAGGCTCGACGGTGGCCAACCATCAATAGATTGAGGCGATTCGACTCAAGACCGGCTTCGGAGATCGGCGTCAGGTGGCTGAACGGCAGGACTTCACGATTATCGACCATCATCACTTCGACCCGAGGATCGTCGTAGAGAAACAACGCACTGCAGCTGTGATGGATGTTTTCAAGTGCCGTCGCGCTTGCCGCGTTCGTGCGCAAGGTCGCCACGCGCAGCTGGAACGTCGCAGGTGCCCGCCCGGCGATGCTCAGTTGTGCGGCACGCAGCAGCGCAAGCGTGTAACAACTGTCGCGGCCCCCGGACTGGATCGCCAACACCTTGTATTCGCCGATGCGCTCCATGCCACCCGCGGCGACCACCAGGCGCTGAATCATCAACTGCAATGCGGTGCGTTCGGCACGTGAGAAAAAACTCAGCAGTCGCTGCAGTACTTGCTGATAAACATAGTTCATTGCCTGCTCATGGGTATGGGTCATCATTGTTTACCTGTTACGCATAGGTTCGATGTCACGCAAACAACTGTATGCATTGCGCAAACGGCTGCCTGTCATGATTAAAGTGTTGTGCTTGATATCAAATGCTAACACTTAGTTTTTCGGTAATTATTTGAAATGAATCGAGCTTACTGGTGATCCCGCCAATGAGCGATTGCCGCAAAGCCCCACAGAGCAAGCGCCTTGAGGCCGCTCGCGAGATCCTAGGAAATATCCGACAGCGTCCCACAGACATGTAGCACGAGAAATAAGGAAAGAAGTCGCCATTAATTTTTCGGCAATTGATCGATAACGCGTTATTTGTTGAGTTTGTATTGCTGGCGCGCGATGAACAGTATCTATCCGATACCCAGCCATAGCTCATTCCTTGAGATGAAAGTAATCATTCAATTATCGGGGCTTATAGGGTGATTAGAAGATACAGATTGAGAGCAAAAACCAGTTCAGTTGCTGAACTGACCCGTCGCAGGTTGACGGGATGTCTCGGGTTTTCGGAGGGGGAATGAAAAAGTCCGTGCAAGCACGGACTTTTTCAGGGGTATCAGGCCGGTTCGACCTGGAGGGCGACCCGTTCGCGACACGGGCATTCGTCCATGTAGCGGTGCGCCTCGACAAACTCGGAAAACGGGAAGACCCGAGTCTTGAGCGGCAGCAGCACGCGGTCAGCGGTCAGCTGGTTGATGTCACGCAAGGCACGTTGCAGTGCGACCTGGTCCTGAATGATGCCCAGTTCCGGCTTGCCGGTGAAGTTGCCGATACAGTGAACGAAGAATTGAATATTCTTCTGGAACGCTGCGCAGGCCGGGAACGGCGTCTGGTTACCGCCTTGCAGGCCGTACAACACCAGGCTGCCACGAGGCGCGAGCACATCGCCGAGCAGTGACATCTGCGGGCCGCCGAGGCCATCGAACACCACATCGACACCGCGGTTATCGGTGATTTTGTTGATCCGCATGAGCAGATCTTCTTCCTCGGTGACGATTACTTTTTCGGCACCCAGCGACAGCAGGTACTCACGTTCTTCAGCGGTCTTGGTGGCAGCAATAACCCGCACACCCAATGCCTTGCCCAGTTGCACAAAGGACGGACCGGCACAGTGGCTCGCATCGGTCACCAAGGCAAACTGCCCAGGTTTGACACGCGCCAGATCGACATAAGCGAAGTAGGCAATCAGCAGCGGCGTGTAATGCACGCTGGCTTCAATCGGGCTGAGCACATCATCCGGGTAACGGGTCAGTGCTGAGCGAGGCAAAACAATCTGCTCGCCGTAGACCGGATAGTCGTTCGGGCTTTCAGCCGGGAAGCTGGCGACCTTGTCACCGACTGCCAGGTCATCGACGCCCTCGCCGACCGCCGTTACGACGCCGGACATTTCATGGCCAAGACCAGAAGGCAGGCGAGCGTGGGATGAGGCCAGGTTCTGGCGCCAGAGAATGTCGTACCAGCTGATGCCAATCGCCTCGACGCGCACCTGCACTTCGCCCGGCGCAGGGAGAGCGGCCGCATGCTCTTCGCATTTGAGCACCTCGGCTGGACCAAACTTGTGAAAACGAATCGTGCGGGACATCGCAAACCTCGTCAAAGAAACCTCTAATGCCCTGAACTCTATCTGGGCTTTCTACCCAAGACTATCAGTGGCTATTAATAGTCGACATGCCTGTCATTGATTCCGCAGCATCCACAGGATCAACGGTTATCGTAAAAATCCGGGTAGCCGTTCCAGGGAAACTGAATTATTCGGTGCAGAGTAGCAGCCTTTCCCCGTAAGATTCATGCCGGCCATTGTTCTCATATGGCCGCTCTCGTCAAGCTTGATGACTCTGCCAGGACTCCAGATGAATCGTAATGACCTGCGTCGTGTCGACCTGAACCTGTTGATCGTTTTCGAAACATTGATGCATGAACGCAGTGTGACCCGCGCTGCGGAGAAGTTGTTCCTCGGTCAGCCGGCCATCAGTGCGGCGCTCTCGCGCCTGCGCGGGCTGTTTGATGATCCGTTATTCGTGCGAACCGGGCGCAGCATGGAGCCTTCCGCCCGCGCGGTGGAAATCTTCGCCCTGCTCTCTCCGGCACTGGATTCGATTTCTACCGCGGTCAGCCGTGCGGCGGAATTCGATCCGGCGACCAGTACGGCGGTGTTCCGCATTGGCCTGTCGGACGATGTCGAGTTCGCGCTGTTGCCGATGCTGCTCAAACGCTTGCGCGCGGAATCGCCGGGGATCGTGCTGGTGGTGCGTCGGGCCAACTACATCCTGATGCCGAGCCTGCTGGCCTCGGGCGAGATCTCCATCGGCGTCAGCTACACCGCCGACCTGCCGGCCAACGCCAAGCGCAAGGTGCTGCGTCGCAGCATGCCGAAGCTGTTGCGTGCCGACACGGTGCCGGGTCCGTTGAGCCTGGATGACTTCTGCGCCCGCCCCCATGCGCTGGTGTCGTTTGCTGGCGACCTGAGCGGCTTTATAGATGAAGAACTGGAAAAGCTCGGGCGCAAGCGTCATGTGGTGCTCGCGGTGCCGCAGTTCAACGGGCTCAGCACGCTCATCAGCGGCACCGACATTGTCGCGACGGTGCCGGATTACACGGCTGATGCGTTGACCGCAGCTGGTGGTGTGCGGGCTGAAGACCCGCCGTTGCCGGTGCGCAGCTTTGAACTGCACATGGCGTGGCGCGGGTCGCAGGATAATGATCCGGGTGAGCGATGGTTGCGGTCGCGGATTCAGATGTTCTTTGGCGATCCGGACAGTCTATGAAAATGGCCGCAAAATCGCCCCTCTCAGGCCCAATTTTGTTAGGCGAAGCGACATTTTCAAAGTCTATTGCAATCTGTCAAAATCGTTCTACTCCATCGTCTATGTGTGCAAGTGTCAGGGATGTGTGCGCAAGACGGGCTAGCAGTCGAAAGCATCCGCGCTGAATGCTTAGTGCAAACATCAGACTGTCCCAACGAGCTAGGTCAAATCATAAAGATGTGCCTGCCGCGAACCCTCGCACATGGCATCGCTACGGCAGATGAGGTCGGGATTGAGCTCTAATAGAACGGTTGGAATGACGTTCTTGTGGCATGGACGTCCGCTTGAAAAGGCTAATGATGGTGTTCAACTAAAAATGAGCTGACATCATCTCCCTAAGAGGCCGTTTCCAGGTACCTGCTGAACGGAAGCATTTTTATCCCCCTTGGTCAATTCGCCGACTCGGTTCAGCATCTTTTCCTCGGGACGCAACGTCAAAACTCAAACTCCGTTTCGGGAGCCACCTTGACAGTTTGCGGCACAACGCTCGCGGCTCGCAGTGCCCGAGCGACAATCTCATTGAAGGCTTCTGGACTAGGGCTCTGGGGCCAACTCGGCGTGCCAGCCGGCAGCAGCAGCCAAGACTGCTTATGCTGAATCCAGATATGCGCCATTGGTGCAACTTCTGGACTGTCGTCGAGCGTTCCGACACGCAGAACCCACATGCCCGGTGCTGCTGAGGTCGTGTTGTAGATGCGGGTATGGCACACACTGCACAGATAGTGAGAACTGCGCTGCGCGTTTGCATCGTACGAGTAATCAACCAGCTTCCCGCTCACGATAAAAGCATCTTCGGGCATCAGCGCATGCAACGAAAAGCTACTGCCGCTCCAGGTTTGGCAGTCACGACAGTGGCAAGCGTAGATCGCCATTTGTACGTCCTGGACTGACGTATACGTCACTGCGCCACAACGGCATCGACCGACTAACTTCATGAGTAGAGATTCCTTTACGCGTCACGCGCTTGATGATGGGACGATGATCTCCCTCAAGCATGAGGTAATATTTGGCTAATTAGAATTATCCAAAGCTGCCTACCCGCTCATAGGAAATGTATGACCTCGCCGCAACTACAATGGGAGACCCAACGGGCATTTTTGGCGGTGCTCCGAACCGGCAGCCTTTCTGGTGCTGCACGCTTGTTAGGGATCGCACAGGCAACTGCGCGGCGGCGCATCGAGGCGCTGGAGCATACTGTGGGTGTCAGCCTCTTTATACGTTCTCCGACAGGCCTGACCCCCACCGATACCGCCAGAGATCTAGTCAGCCATGTCGAATCAATGGCACTGGCTGCTGAGGCGTTTGCTCGTGCCGCATCCGCAGAGGCTTGCCAAGCAGGCGGGACTGTACGGCTCACGAGCAGCAAGTTGCTCGGGATTGAAGTGCTCCCTCCGATGCTAAGAACAATCCGCGTCGCACATCCAAAAGTAGAGGTTGAATTGAGCGTATCGAACCGGCTGGAGGCTTTGGCATTGAAGGAGTCCGATGTCGCAGTACGCATTGGCCGCCCCAGAGACGCCGGCGTAGTAACCCGTCATTTGGGAGATCTCCGGGTTGGATTGTACGCAGCGTCAGAGTTACTCGAACAAAGCGGACGGCCAAGCAATCTGGATGAATTAACCCACTATTCGCTTATCGGACCAGATCGCAATCATGGAGAAATAGAATTTCTCGGCCGTAATGGGTACGTCTGCACCCCTGAGCGCGCAGCTATTAGAACCGACGATCACCTCGCGCAGTTCGCTTTACTCAAAGCCGGCCTGGGTATCGGCGTCTGTTCGAGCCAACTGGCGCAATGCCACGGACTGATTCGCGTGTTGCCCGACCTCGTCGACTTCAGCGTGGATATCTGGATCGCCATGCACCAGGATATGCGGCGAGTACGGCGAATTTCACTGGTATTTGATGAGCTGGGTCAATCAATGGCGCAGTATCTTGCCTGATAACGAAGGGTGGAAAAACGAGTAGTAACAGTCGCTCGAAAGATGCTGCAGGAAGAGATGGATCGCCAGCAGCAACACCCATTTCAATACCGCCCTTGCACTCCCCGCAATACAGAATTGTCATCAACCCCATTGATCGCTTTCCAACCCGAAGCGCATGCTAGAGGGCTCGCTTCGGCCTCATATCATTCCGAATGATAGTTACCTTCGCTTCATTCGATTCGTGCGATACCACACCGCCGCTCATCATCCGCCCATCTCAATACATTGGCGGATGCATCCATGGAACAGTCACTCAAACATTTGCGCTTCCCGTTGGCCATGTTGGCCGTAGTGGTGATGAGCGCTTGCGGCAAGGCTCCGGAGTCTGCCGCTACCATGCCTGCGGCGAAAGTCAGTGTCGCCAAGGTACTGGAACAACCGGTCAACGAGTGGGACGAATTCACCGGGCGCCTTGAAGCGCCAGAAACCGTAGAAATTCGTCCACGGGTCTCCGGCCAGATTGATGAAGTGGCCTTCACTGAAGGTGCGCTGGTCAAGAAAGGTGACTTGCTGTTCCAGATTGATCCACGCCCGTTCCAGGCTGAGGTCCGCCGCCTCGAAGCACTGGTTGCCCAGGGTCGCGCCAATGCCACCCGCAGCGAAAACGAAGCCCAGCGTGGCGAACGCTTGCGCACCAGCAACGCAATCTCTGCTGAACTCGCCGATTCGCGCACTAGTGCTTCCCAGGAAGCTCGCGCCGCCGTCGGTGCCGTCCAGGCTCAACTGGACCTGGCCAAGCTGAATCTGAGCTTCACCCGTGTCACCGCGCCAATCAGTGGTCGCGTCAGCCGTGCGGAAATCACCGCCGGCAACCTGGTGACCGCCGATACCACCGCGCTGACCAGCGTCGTTTCCACCGACAAGGTCTACGCCTACTTCGACGCCGACGAGCGCGTGTTCCTCAAATACACCCAGCTCGCTCGTCAGGGCAAACGCGGTGCCACCACCCCGGTTTACCTCGGTCTGTCCAACGAAGACGGCAACCCGCACCAGGGCGTGATGAACTTCGTCGACAACCAGGTCAACCCGAAAACCGGCACCATCCGCGGTCGCGCTGTCTTTGATAACGCCGACGGACAGTACACCCCTGGTCTGTATGCCCGCCTGAAACTGGTCGGCAGCGGCACCTACTCCGCCGTGCTGATCAACGACGAAGCCGTCGGTACCGACCTGGGCAAAAAATTCGTGCTGGTGATGGATGCCGACAACAAAACGGCTTATCGCTCCGTCGAGCTGGGACCGAAGATCGAAGGTTTGCGCATAGTGCGAAGCGGCCTGAACAAGGATGACACCGTCATCGTCAAGGGTCTGCAACGGGTTCGCCCTGGCTCGCCGGTCACCCCTGAAGTGATCCCGATGGCCAGTGAACAAACCCTCGCGGCACTCGCACAACAACGACAAGCGCTGGAAGCCAGCAACCTGCCCCAAGTCGCACCTGCCAAGGTCGCGCCGGGTTCGGTTGTGAAACTGGCTGCTGCGACTCCACGCGGTTAAGGGACGACAACTCCGATGAATTTTTCCCAATTCTTCATCTCACGGCCGATCTTCGCAGCGGTACTGTCGCTGCTGATCCTGATCGCCGGTGCCATCTCGCTGTTCCAGTTGCCGATCAGCGAATACCCGGAAGTCGTGCCACCGACCGTTGTGGTCCGTGCCAACTTCCCGGGTGCCAACCCGAAAGTCATCGGTGAAACCGTGGCCGCTCCGTTGGAGCAAGCCATCACCGGCGTCGAGAACATGCTGTACATGTCCTCGCAGTCCACCGCTGACGGCAAGATCACCCTGACCATTACCTTTGCCCTGGGCACCGACCTGGACAATGCACAGGTACAGGTCCAGAACCGCGTGACCCGGACCGAGCCGAAACTTCCAGAAGAAGTGACGCGCATCGGTATCACCGTGGACAAGGCGTCGCCCGACCTGACCATGGTTGTGCACTTGACCTCGCCGGACAAACGCTACGACATGCTCTACCTGTCCAACTACGCCTTGCTCAACATCAAGGATGAGCTGGCGCGTCTGGGCGGTGTCGGTGACGTGCAGCTGTTCGGTATGGGCGACTATTCGCTGCGGGTCTGGCTTGATCCGAACAAAACCGCTTCGCGCAATCTGACTGCGACCGACGTAGTGACCGCGATCCGTGAACAGAACCGCCAGGTCGCTGCCGGTGCACTGGGTGCGCCGCCTGCACCGAATGCCACTGCGTTTCAGCTGTCTGTCAACACTCAGGGCCGTCTGGTTTCTGAAGAAGAGTTCGAGAACATCATCATTCGCTCCGGCGACAACGGTGAAATCACGCGCCTGAAAGACATCGCTCGCATTGAGTTGGGTTCCAGCCAGTACGCGTTGCGTTCGTTGCTGAACAACCAGCCGGCAGTGGCGATCCCGATCTTCCAGCGCCCTGGCTCCAACGCGATTCAGATCTCCAACGACGTTCGGGAGAAAATGGCCGAGCTGAAGAAGAACTTCCCGGAAGGCATGGACTTCAGCATCGTCTATGACCCGACGATCTTCGTGCGCGGCTCCATCGAGGCGGTGGTTCACACCCTCTTCGAAGCACTGATCCTCGTTGTTCTGGTGGTGATCCTGTTCCTGCAAACCTGGCGCGCCTCGATCATTCCTTTGGTGGCGGTGCCGGTTTCGCTGATCGGTACGTTTGCCGTGATGCACCTGTTCGGCTTCTCGTTGAACGCCTTGTCACTGTTCGGATTGGTATTGGCCATCGGTATCGTTGTGGACGACGCCATCGTGGTGGTGGAGAACGTCGAGCGAAACATTGAGCTGGGACTGACTCCGGTCGAAGCGACCAAACGGGCCATGCGTGAAGTGACCGGCCCGATCATCGCGACCGCGCTGGTGTTGTGTGCGGTGTTTATCCCGGCGGCCTTCATCTCTGGCTTGACCGGTCAGTTCTATAAGCAGTTCGCTTTGACCATTGCAATCTCGACCGTGATCTCGGCGTTCAACTCGCTGACCCTGTCGCCTGCACTGGCTGCTGTGTTGCTCAAAAGCCATGACGCACCGAAAGACCGTTTCTCCAGGGTCCTCGACAAAATCTTCGGTGGCTGGCTGTTCCGTCCGTTCAACCGCTTCTTTGACAAGGCCAGCCATGGTTATGTCGGCACTGTAGGCCGGGTTATCCGCAGCAGCGGTATTGCCCTGCTGGTGTACGCAGGCCTGATGGTGTTGACCTTCTTCGGTTTCTCCAGCACCCCGACCGGTTTCGTACCCGGCCAGGACAAGCAATACCTGGTCGCCTTCGCGCAACTGCCGGACGCCTCGAGCCTGGACCGTACCGAAGACGTGATCAAACGCATGTCCGACCTGGCCCTGAAACAGCCTGGCGTGGAAAGTGCGGTGGCCTTCCCGGGCCTGTCGATCAACGGCTTCACCAACAGTCCAAACGCCGGCATCGTGTTTGTGACCCTGAAACCGTTTGACGAGCGCAAGGACCCGAGCATGTCCGCCGGTGCGATTGCCGGTGCATTGAACGGCCAGTTCGCCGGGATTCAAGAAGCCTACATGGCGATCTTCCCGCCGCCGCCGGTACAAGGCCTGGGCACCATCGGTGGTTTCCGCCTGCAGATCGAGGACCGGGGCAACCTGGGCTATGACGAGCTGTACAAAGAAACCATGAACATCATCACCAAGAGTCACAACGTGCCGGAACTGGCCGCCCTGTTCACCAGCTACACCGTGAACGTGCCACAGGTCGATGCCGCCATCGACCGGGAAAAAGCCAAGACCCACGGCGTGGCCGTCAGCGACATCTTCGACACCCTGCAGATCTACCTGGGTTCGCTGTATGCCAACGACTTCAACCGCTTTGGTCGTACTTATCAGGTCAACGTTCAGGCTGAACAGCAGTTCCGTCTCGAACCGGACCAGATCGGTCAGCTGAAAGTGCGTAACAACAAAGGCGAGATGATCCCGCTGGCGACCTTCATCAAGGTCAGCGACACCTCGGGCCCGGACCGCGTGATGCACTACAACGGCTTCATCACCGCTGAAATCAACGGCGCGGCAGCCCCCGGCTACAGCTCCGGCCAGGCCGAAAAAGCCATCGAGAAACTGCTCAAGGAAGAACTTCCTAACGGCATGACCTACGAGTGGACCGACCTGACCTACCAGCAGATTCTGTCCGGCAACACCGCGCTGTTCGTGTTCCCGCTCTGCGTATTGCTGGCGTTCCTGGTGCTCGCGGCTCAGTACGAAAGCTGGAGCCTGCCACTGGCGGTGATCCTGATCGTACCGATGACCCTGCTGTCGGCCATCACCGGTGTGATTGCTTCGGGAGGCGACAACAACATCTTCACCCAGATCGGATTGATCGTACTGGTGGGACTTGCGTGTAAGAACGCGATTCTGATCGTCGAGTTTGCCAAGGATAAACAGCAAGACGAAGGCCTCAGCCCGCTCGCCGCGGTACTGGAAGCCTGCCGTCTGCGTCTGCGGCCGATCCTGATGACCTCCTTCGCGTTCATCATGGGTGTTGTGCCTCTGGTCTTCTCCAGCGGTGCCGGTGCCGAAATGCGTCATGCCATGGGTGTGGCGGTGTTCTCCGGGATGCTCGGGGTGACCTTCTTCGGCCTGTTGCTGACGCCAGTGTTCTACGTATTGATTCGTAACTTTGTGGAGCGCGGTGAAAAGCGCAAAGCGGCCAAGGCCCTGAAACTGGAGGCGCAACAATGAGCCTGAAAGCCTTCCTGCCGAGCCTTCTGGTACTGGCACTGAGTGCCTGTGCCGTCGGCCCGGACTACAAGACCCCAGCCACTGAGCCGGCGAACATCACCACCGCCACCGATGGTGCTGCCGGCCAGAAGAACTTCGACCGCACGCGTTTCGAAGGCATCTGGTGGCAGCAGTTCGAAGACCCGACCCTCAACCAGTTGGTGACCCAATCGCTGCAGGGTAACCGTGACTTGCGCGTCGCCTTCGCCCGCTGGAAAGCGGCCCGGGCGATCCGCGATGACGTCAGCAATGACGCCATGCCGACCATCACCAGCCGCGTCAGCAGTGATTTGGGCAAGGGTCAGATTCCAGGCCAGACCACCAAACGGGTCAACAGCGAACGCTACGACCTGGGCCTGGACATGGCCTGGGAACTGGACTTGTTTGGCCGTATCCAGCGCAACCTGGAATCCAGCGACGCCGAACAGCAAGCGGCCGAAGCCGATCTGTACCAACTGCAAGTCACCATGATTGCCGAACTGGTGGACGCCTACGGTCAACTGCGCGGTGCACAACTGCGTGAAAAGATTGCCCTGGCCAACCTTAACAACCAGCAGGAATCGCGCAAGATCACCGAAAGCCTGCGTGATGCCGGCGTCGGCGATCAACTGGACGTGGAGCGTGCCGATGCACGCCTCGCCTCGGTCGAAGCCAGCGTGCCGCAGTTGCAGGCCGAACAGGTTCGGCAGAAAAACCGTATCGCCACCCTGCTAGGTGAGCGCCCGGACAAGCTGACCGTCGACTTGAGTCCAAAAGACTTGCCGGCGATTGCCAAGGCGTTGCCGATCGGTGATCCGGGTGAATTGCTGCAACGTCGTCCGGACATCCTCAGCGCCGAGCGCAAACTGGCTTCGGCCACTGCCCGTATCGGCGTGGCCAAGGCTGATTTGTTCCCTCGGGTCAGCCTCAGCGGTTTCCTTGGCTTCACCGCCGGGCGGGGTTCGCAAATCGGTTCCGCGGCAGCCAATGCCTGGGCGCTCGGCCCAAGCATTACCTGGGCAGCGTTTGACCTGGGCAGCGTGCGGGCCCGTCTGCGCGGCGCCGATGCCGATGCCGAAGGCGCGCTCGCAACCTACGAGCAGCAAGTGCTGCTGGCACTGGAAGAATCGGAAAACGCGTTCAGCGATTACGGCAAACGTCAGCAACGGTTGATTTCGCTGATCCGTCAAAGCGAAGCAAGCCGTGCCGCCGCAGACCTGGCCGAAATTCGCTACCGCGAAGGCACCGTGGACTTCCTCGTCCTGCTGGATGCCCAGCGTGAGCGCCTGGCGGCCGAAGATACCCAAGCCCTGGCCGAAACCGATCTGTATCGCGGCATTGTCGCGATTTACAAAGCCCTTGGCGGTGGCTGGCAACCAGAGACGGTCGCCAGCAAGTAAATTTTTAAAGAGCTCCTTTGGTTGGCCGCAACCGACCAATTTTTTAGCCCTGCGCCTCATTCGGTCGCGGGGCTTTTTTTTGCCTGCACAATTTTGAATGCACCACCGTCCCCCTGTGGGAGTGAGCCTGCTCGCGATAGCGGTGGGTCAGTCACCATCATCGTTGAATGTGCCTCCGTCATCGCGAGCAGGCTCGCTCCCACAGGGGATTAGGGCTGATGTTGAGATTTGTGGTTTTCCATGACGGTTACGGTGGCCGTCGTCCCCGACCGCAGCTTATTTTTGCCTGCATAGTCGGCATCGATCTGAATCCGCACCGGCACCCGTTGCGCCAGCTTGACCCAGGTGTAACTGGGGTTGATGGTGGCCAGCAGGCGGCAGACGCGAGCTGTAGGGAAATTCGTCTGCATTGAACTGAGTCAGGGTTTGACTCACACGCCCACCTGACCGAAGCTGACAACTTTGCAAAAGCCGCCAGCCCCCGGATTCCTGCATGCCCCAGTCCCGCCGCTACTTGCTCATCAGCCTCTGTGTCCTGTTCGCCTTCGCTCTTGCCTGGTTTTTGCTGCGCAGCACGACACCCGTGGTGCCGGAAGCCATCAAACGTGGTTACAGCGAAGCGTTGACCCAGGCGCGCGCCGGGCAACCGGGAGCCGCACGGGTTCTGTACCAGCAATTGGGTCGCCCTGACCTGTCGCCCAAGCGTCGTGTCTGGCTGCACGCCGAACTGCCTAATTACCCCAGCCCTCAAGCCCTGAAACTGGCGGACGCAGACCTGCAAAACTCCTCGGCTGACGTGCGCATTGCCGCAATCAAAAGCATCGGCGGACTGGTGCCCAGTGGGCAGCGCAGTCTTCTGATCGGGCCGTTGCTGGATGACGGCGAACAAAGCGTCCGGTCTGCCGCGATCAACGCGCTGTTGGGCTTGTCGCCGGATGACCTGGGCTTGTATTTCGGGCCGTTGGAGCAAGCCATCGATGCTTGGGAACAGGTCCTGAAGAGCCAGCCGGAAAGCGCCGAAACCCAATACCAACTGGCCCGCCTGCACCTGCACAACAGCGAATTGAAAGAGGCACAGCAGGCGCTGGAGCGCTCGTTGCAGCTAGCCCCGGTCAATTTGCCGGCGCTGGTCATGCAGATTGAAGTGCTGGATAAGCAAGGCCAAAGCGACGCCGCCCGGCAATTGCTGGCGAAACAGTTGAAGGCTCAACCCGACTCAGCCTACCTGCAACACGCCCTGGGGCTCTGGTTGCTGCATCACGGGCAAAGTGAGTTCGCCCTGCTCGGTCTGTCCAAAGCGGTCGAGATCGAGCCGAACAACAAGGATTACCGCTACGACCTGGCGACTACCCTGCATGGCGAGCAAGAACTGGAAGCGGCGCAAAAGCAGCTGCAGGAGATCGTTCAGCGCCATCCCGCCGACCGCAAGGCGCGGGTGCTGTTGATCAATTACTGGAAGGAAAGCGGACAACTGCAGAACGTGCAGATTCTTTTGGCGCAACTGGAACAACTCAATCCCGATGATCCGGCGTTGCAGCAAGGCTTGTAACGGCACCCGCCATCACGCCAACAAAAAGGTTGAACCGTCGCAACGGCAAAAGGTCAAGTGATCAGGCAGTCCATTCAGGCACTTCAGGCCTGCTGCCTCGCTTCCCCTAGTCATGAGAGGGTTTTTTTTGTCTACATCTAACGAGTTGTTCAGTGCAAAAGCCGCCACCGGCATCGAAGGTCTGGATGACATCCTGGCCGGTGGATTGTCTCGCGGCCATGTGTTTTTGCTTGAGGGTGAACCCGGAACCGGCAAAACCACCGTCGCCTTGCATTTTCTGTTGGCCGGCGCCCGTGCCGGCGAGCGCTCGTTGTACATCACGCTTTCAGAAACCGAGCGCGAACTGCGCCAGGGGGCGTTGTCCCACGGTTGGGAGCTGGATGAACACATCCACATCTTCGAGCTGACCCCGCCTGAAAGCCTGCTCAATGCTGACCACCAGCAGAGCCTCCTGTATTCCTCGGACCTTGAGCTGGGCGAAGCGACCAAACAGATTTTCGAAGTGGTCGAACGGGTCAAGCCGACCCGCGTGGTCCTCGACAGCCTTTCCGAAATCCGCTTGCTGGCCCAGAGTTCCCTGCGTTATCGCCGGCAGATTTTGGCGATCAAGCATTACTTCGTGCGCTACGACGCCACCGTCCTGTTGCTGGACGACCTGACCACCGAATCCCTCGACAAGACCGTCCACAGTGTGGCGCACGGGGTGGTTCGCCTTGAAGAACTGACGCCCAACTATGGTGCCGAACGCCGGCGGATCCGCGTGGTGAAGTACCGCGGTCAGAAGTACCGTGGCGGTTTCCATGACTTCACCATCATGGGCGACGGCGTTCATGTATTCCCTCGTCTCGTCGCCGCTGAACACCGCGGCGGTTACAACCGCCAGCAGTTGACCAGCGGCATCAAGGAAATGGACGCCCTGCTCGGCGGTGGCATCGAGACCGGTTCCAGCACGCTGATTCTCGGCCCGGCCGGTACTGGCAAGTCGCTGATCTCGATGATCTTCGCTGCGGCCGCCGTCTCCCGGGGTGAGAAAGCCGCGCTGTTTATCTTCGACGAGGAACTGGGACTGCTGTTCGAGCGCATGAAAAACATGGGCATCGACCTGCAAGCGCTGCAAGACACCGGCAACCTGCTGATCGAGCAAGTCGACGCCGCTGAGTTGTCCCCCGGCGAGTTCTCCCACCGGGTTCGTCGGTGTGTCGATGAGCGAGAAATCAAAACAGTGGTGATCGACAGCATCAACGGCTATCAGGCCGCGATGCCCGAGGAAAACGCACTGGTGCTGCACATGCACGAGCTGCTGCTGTACCTCAATCGCCGAGGTGCCGCGACGTTCATGACGGTGGCCCAGCATGGGCTGGTCGGGGACATGCAGGCGCCGGTCGACATTACTTATCTGGCTGACACGGTGATTCTTTTGCGTTACTTCGAAGCCCTGGGCAAGGTCCGCCGGGCCATTTCCATCATTAAGAAACGTACCGGCAGCCACGAATCGACCATTCGCGAATATCGCATCAACAGCACGGGCATGACGATCGGTGAGCCTTTGGACGCGTTCCAGGGTGTGTTGCGCGGCGTACCGACTTATCTGGGCGCGAGCCAGCCACTTCTCAAGGATGATGTCCGGTGAGGGTGGCCGAGGCGATGTCCGAGCGCGCGATCATCCTCGCGCCGCTGGGACGCGACAGCCAGATCGCGCTGATGATGCTAAACGAGGCGGGATTCGAAGGCCTGGTTACACGGGATCTGATCACGCTGTGCAGCGAACTCGCGCAAGGTGCCGGCCTGCTGTTGATTTCTTCGGAAGCCTTGTTGGGGTGTGATCTCGAACCGCTGCTGGGCCTGATCGAGCAACAACCGGCCTGGTCAGACCTGCCGATCGTACTGCTGACCCACCACGGCGGTCCGGAACAGAACCCTGCGTCGCGGCTCGGCCCGCAATTGGGCAACGTGACCTTCCTCGAGCGCCCGTTTCATCCGGTCACGTTGATCAGTCTGGTCACCACCGCGTTGCGTGGACGACGACGGCAGTATGAAGCCAGGGACCGGTTGATTGATCTGAGCCAAAGCGAACTGCGCCTGCAAAACACCCTGGAAACCCTCGAACAACAGGTTGAGGAACGTACCGCCCAACTGCGACACAACGAAGAAGCCCTGCGCCAGTCACAAAAAATGGAAGCGGTCGGCCAACTCACCGGCGGCATCGCGCACGACTTCAACAACATGCTGACCGGCATCATCGGCAGCCTGGAGCTGCTGCGTCGACGCCTGGCCCGGGGTCGCACCGAGGACCTGGACGGCCTGATCGATCTGGGGGTGACCTCCGCCAATCGCGCGGCAGGCCTGACTCATCGTCTGCTGGCGTTTTCACGACGCCAGTCGCTGGATTCAAAACCCGTGGAAATGAACACCCTGGTGGTGTCCATGGGCGAACTCTTGCAGCGCAGCATCAACGAAAGCATTCAGCTGGACATGCAACTGAGCGAGGACCTGTGGGTGGCCGAGGCCGACCCCAATCAACTCGAAAGCGCCCTCCTCAACCTCGTGCTGAACGCCCGTGACGCCATGCCTGAAGGCGGAAAACTGGTGGTCAACACCTCAAATCAACACCTGGACAAAGGCTTCACTCAGGTCCACAGCAACCTGCAACCAGGTGATTACGTGGTACTGAGTGTGACCGACACCGGCTGCGGCATGCCGGAGGGCACGATCAGCAGGGCTTTTGACCCGTTCTTCACGACCAAACCGATCGGCCAGGGCACGGGTCTCGGCTTGTCGATGATTTACGGTTTCAGCAAGCAGTCCCACGGCCACGTGACCATCGAGAGTGAAGTGGGTAACGGCACGACGGTGAGTCTTTATCTGCCGCGCTACAACGGGGATCTGGTCGAAGACACACGGGTCGATATTGCACACGCGCCTTACGCCCAGAACGGTGAAACCGTGCTGATCGTCGAGGATGATCCGGCGGTACGCGTGCTGGTCAGTGCGGTACTGAGTGAATTGGGCTACGCCTTCGTCGAAGCGGGCGATGCCGATAGCGCGGTGCCGATTCTCGACTCCGGCCAGCGTATCGATCTGTTGATCAGCGATGTGGGATTGCCCGGAATGAATGGCCGGCAACTGGCAGAAATCGGTCGGCAGTATCGGCCTGATCTGAAAGTGTTGTTCATCACCGGTTATGCCGAACACGCGGCGGTGCGCGGCGGCTTCCTCGACCCTGGCATGCAGATGATCACCAAGCCGTTCACCTTCGACCTGTTGACGGCCAAAGTGCGGGAGATGATCCGAATCTGAAAGCCCCCATGGCGGGGGCTTCGGGGCTGTTTAAGACAGCATTTCCTGCATGATCTCTTGCAACACATCCAGATCGAACGGTTTGCCGAGGATCGGCGCCTTGCGCGTGATCGGGCTGTCGGTTTCGCGGATTTCCTGCGGATAACCGCTGATAAAAATCACTTTGAGTTCCGGTCGCAGCTTCACGGCGGGCTCTGCGATCTGCACGCCGGAAATCCCGCCGGGCAGGCGAAAGTCAGTGATCATCATGTCCAGGTGTGGCTTGCTCGCCAGTATTTCGAAGGCCTGCTCGCCGTTTTCGGCCTGCAGTACCCGGTAACCCTCACCCGACAAGTAAGCGGACAATACCATCAGAATCGAGGGGTCATCCTCGACAATGAGTACTACATCTTGTGCATCTTCACTCATGGGAAGCCTTTGTTCGGTCAATAGCTGCTGATACGACCATGGGGTCGATCAGAGGTTGCGTTTATCGGGCTGTTTTCCTACAGCGGCAGACAAACGCGAAATAAGGCGCCCTCGTTGATCTTGCTCTCGACGGCGATGGAACCGCCATGGGCGGCGACGATCTGTTCGGAAATAAACAGCCCCAGTCCCAGCCCCGCGACCACGGTTTTGGCTGACACTCGCTCGAACTGTTGAAAAATACGCTTCTGGTTTTCTTCACTGATACCGATCCCGCGATCCTGCACTTCAACCCGTGCCTGACCCTCGTGGCAGTAGACCCTGACATCGATCCGGCTCTTGCCACCATAACGCAAGGCGTTGGTCAGCAGATTTGAAATCACTTGTTCGATACGAAATTCGTCCCAGTTGCCGACCACTGGCTGTTCAGCCGTAAACGTAACGGAACACTCGGCGGCGTCGACCTGCGGCGCGAAGTTTTGCAACAGATTGCTGACCAATTGCACGAGGTCAAACTTCGTCGTGCGGATCGACAGCTTGCCGGTGCGAATGCGCGAAACATCCAGCATGTCTTCAATGAGCCGGATCAGGCTTTTGATCTGCCGCTCGTCCCGGTCGACCATGGCGTGCATCTTGTCGAGGGTGAACGCTGACGCGTTGTCCCGGGCCAGGTGCATCTTGCGCAACTGTGTTTCGAGGATCAGGCCATTGAGCGGCGTACGGACTTCGTGGGCGACGATCGACATGAAGTCATCACGCATGCGCACCGCTTGTTCCAGCTCATTCTGGGTGGTCTGCAATTGCTTGAGCAGCGCTTCCTGCTCGCGGCGAGCCTGTTCCAGTTCTTCGACCTGCTGCTTCATCGCCTTGCTCTGGCGATACAGGTCGACGAACACGTTGACCTTGCTCTTGACCGCATGAATGTCCAGCGGCTTGTGCAGGAAGTCCACGGCACCGCTTTCGTAACCCTTGAACGCGTAGTTCAGCTCGCGGCCGGCGGCACTGACAAACACAATCGGGATGTTCTTGGTTTTTTCCGTGCCGCGCATTAACTCGGCCAGTTCAAAGCCGTTCATGCCCGGCATCTGCACATCGAGAATGGCCATGGCGAATTCGTGTTGCAGCAGCAACGACAAGGCTTCGTCGGCGGACAAGGCTTTATAGACGATGCGGTCTTCACGCTTGATCAGCGCCTCAAGCGCCAGCAGGTTTTCCGGCAGATCATCGACAATCAGCAGTTTGGCTTGGATGTTACTCAGCATGCTATTCGTTCCAGCTCGACAAGCAGACGGCCGATGCCGCGTATAGGGAGAATGTGGTCCGGGTGATGCAAATCCAGCGCTGCCCGAGGCATGGTTGCGACCTGGGCTTCGTTCGGGTCCTGCACGATGGTCAGGCCCCCGCGACGTTTTACCTGGGCCAGACCGCTGGCGCCGTCGCGGTTCGCGCCGGTCAACAGGACAGCGGCCAAGGCCGGGCCGAAAGCATCGGCAGCCGACTCGAACAGGAAGTCGATGGCGGGCCGCGAGTAATGCACGCGGTCTTCCAGACTCAGGGAAAAGGTGCGGTCATGCTCCACCGACAAGTGATAACCGGGCGTCGCGAAATACAGCGTTCCCGCTTCGACCTGCGTCTTGTCCCGGGCCTCCTGAACAGGCATGGCCACCCGCCGATCGAACACTTCGGCCAAGTGGCTACGACGCTCGTCAGGCAGGTGCAGCACCACAATGATCGGCAGCGCGAAGCCTTCGCGCAGAGGGCTTAGGATGCCCAGCAACGCCTCCACCCCACCGGCCGAAGCACCGATCACGACAGCCTCCACAGAAGGCAAATCCGCTGCATTGTTCATGATTTACGGTAGATCCGTTCTTGTTTGACCAAGGGCACAAACTGGTTGCCGAAGGCCGAAAAATCCGGGGTTTCCTTACTGCCCAGCACCAGGAATCCACGATGGCAAAGGGATTCATGGAACAATCCGAACGCCCGGTCCTGAAGCTTTTTATTAAAGTAGATCAAAACATTACGACACGAAATTAATTGGGTTTCTGAGAACACGCTGTCGGTCGCCAGACTGTGATCGGCAAAGGTCACGTTCTCACATAAGGTCTTGTCGAAAATCGCATAGCCATAGGCCGCCGTGTAGTAGTCGGCGAACGAGCGCTGGCCACCTGCCTGTTGGTAGTTATGAGTGTAGGCGCGGACGTTCTCCATGGAGAAAATCCCTTGCTTGGCCTTCTCCAGCGAACGCGGATTGATGTCGGTGGCGTAAATAATGGTGCGATCGAGCAAGCCTTCTTCGCGCAGCAGAATCGCCATCGAATAGACTTCTTCACCCGTGCTGCAACCGGCAATCCAGATCTTGATCGACGGATACGTCTTGAGCAGTGGCACCACTTCGTTGCGGATCGCCAGAAAATGCGAAGGGTCGCGAAACATCTCGCTGACCGGAATCGTCAGCAATTGCAGCAACTGCATGAACGCGGTCGGATCGTGCAGCACCTTTTCTTGCAAGGCCGAAATGGTATTGCACTCAAATTGCACCAACGCATGCTTGACCCGACGTTTGATCGAAGCGCCAGAGTAGTCGCGAAAGTCGTAGCTGTACTTGAGGTAGATCGCCTCGATCAACAACCGCAATTCGATCTCGCTGTTTCGCTCCACTGAGTTAATGCGTTCCACTAAATGCGTTCCATCTTCGGTAACCACACGCGAATCAGCGAGAACAGGCGATCCAGGTCGATGGGCTTGGCCAGGTAATCGTTGGAGCCGGCTTGCAGGCAGCGCTCCTGATCGTCTTTCATGGCCTTGGCCGTGACTGCAATGATCGGCAGCTTGCGCCAGCGCGGGTCCTTGCGGATCTCGATGGTGGCTTCGAAACCATCCATCTCCGGCATCATCACGTCCATCAACACCAGATCGATGTCCTCGACTTCATTCAGTTTTTCAATCGCTTCGCGGCCGTTCCGGCCGATGACCACGACTGCTCCCTTTTGCTCCAGCGCACTGGTCAGGGCGAAGATGTTGCGAACATCGTCGTCCACCAGCAGCACCTTGCGGCCCTCGAAGACCTTGTCGCGGCTGCGCGCGGTCTTGAGCATCCGTTGGCGTTCATGGGACAACCTGGATTCGACTTTGTGCAGAAAGAGTGTGACCTCATCCAGCAAACGCTCCGGTGAGCGAGCGCCCTTGATGATGATCGAACGCGAGTACTTGCGCAGTTCCGACTCTTCGTCCCGGGTCAGATTGCGTCCGGTGTAGACGATGACCGGCGGGAACGAGCAGATATCTTCGGTGGACATGCGCTTGAGCAGATCATTACCAAGCATGTCCGGCAGCTTCAGGTCGATGATCATGCAATCGAAAATAGTCGTACGCAGCAGATCGAGCGCTTCCTGGGCGAAACCGACGGCGGTGATCTCGATGTCTTCGTCGCCGATAAGGCGAGCAATGCTGTCGCGCTGCAAATCATCGTCTTCCACCAGCAACACTCGTTTGACCTTCTGGGTCAGCTTGGCTTCGAGACGGGCGAACACGTCCTTGAGTTCTTCGCGAGTGGTTGGCTTGACCGCATAACCGATGGCGCCCATGTGCATGGCGGCCTCGACCCGGTCTTCGACGGAAATCACATGAACCGGGATATGGCGTGTCTCGGCATGTTCTTTCAGGCGCTGCAAGACCGTCAGCCCGGAATGATCCGGCAGGCGCATGTCCAGCAGGATGGCGTCGGGAATGTACTCTTTGGCCAAGTCATACCCTTCGTCCGCACCATGGGCAACCAGGCACTGGTAACCCAGTTCGTGCGCCAGATCGTAGAGAATGTGTGCAAAGTTCGGCTCGTCTTCCACCACCAGAATGCAACGGGTGGTAAATGGCGCCTTGGTGCGGTCATCGTCGAAACGCGGGATATCGACTTCGGCAATCAACGGTACCAGCACGGGCGCTGCCGCTCTCGGCGCCATGGCGACCGGCGTGGCCTGCATCGGTGCAATCGGCACGTCGTTCGGTTCAACGTATTGCTGTGGCAGCACCAGAGTGAACACGCTGCCCTGCCCCGGTTCGCTGGTGACGCTGATCGAACCTCCCAGCAACGCGGCCAGGTCCCGGGAAATCGACAAGCCCAGGCCAGTGCCGCCATAACGGCGATTGGTGGTGCCGTCGGCCTGGCGGAAGGCTTCGAAAATGCTTTCCTGCTGGTGGGCGGCGATGCCGATCCCGGAATCGCGGACAATAAAGGCGATGCCATCGTTTGGCTGGGACGCCACCGTCAGGCTGACCGTACCTTTTTCGGTAAATTTCACCGCGTTCGACAGCAGGTTCTTGATGACTTGCTCCAGACGCTGGCGGTCGGTGAACAGCATCATCGGCGAACCGGGTTGCAAGTCGACCTCAAACTTCAGCTTCTTGTCAGCGGCCATCGGCTCGAACATCCCGCGCAGCCCATCCACCAGACGCGCAACGCTGGTGTTTTCAGGGCGCATTTCCAGCTTGCCGGCCTCGACCTTGGAAATATCGAGAATGTCGTTGATCAGATTGAGCAAGTCGTTGCCGGCGGAATAGATCGACTCTGCAAACTTCACCTGCTCGGCGCTGAGGTTTTCCTGAGGGTTTTCTGCCAGCAACTTGGCCAGAATCAACGAACTGTTCAGCGGCGTGCGAAGTTCGTGGGACATGTTGGCGAGGAACTCGGATTTGTACTTGCTCGAGCGCTGCAACTCTTCGGCGCGCTCTTCTAGCTGGACCTGGGCTTGATTGAGCTCGGTGTTCTTCAGGTCCATCGCATCGCGCTGATCGGCGAGGATCTGCGCCTGATCGGCGAGTTGTTCGTTGGTCTGCTCCAGCTCGACTTGCTGGGTTTCCAGGTGAGCCTGTGACTCTTTGAGAATCCGCGACTGCTCTTCGAGTTCTTCGTTGGCGGTTTTCAGTTCTTCTTGCTGAACTTGCAGCTCTTCGTTGAGTTGCTGGGTTTCGGCGAGTACTTCCTGCAAACGTTGACGATAGCGAGCGGCCTCGATCGATGTACCGATGTTGCCGGCAATCAACTCAAGCAACTCGATGTCGCGGTCGTCCAGCGGACGCAGGAAGCCCAGTTCGATCACACCGTTGACCCGGTCATCGTCGCTGGTTGGGACCACGAGCACGCTATGTGGCAAGCCTTCGCCCAGGCCCGAACTGACTTTGAAGTAGTCGCTTGGCACGTTGTCGAGACGAATCAGACGAGCCTGTTGCGCCACCTGGCCGACAATCCCTTCATCGCTGTAGATCTGCTGGTCGCGCTCTTCCTGCTCACGAGAAAAACCGTATGACGCCACACGCTTGAGGCCGCCATGTTCTTCGCGCACATAAATAGCGGCGACGGCCGAGCCCAGATACTGCGCGCAGAACTGCAGGATGTTGCGCCCCAACAGATTGAGGGAGAGTTGCCCCAACACTTGCTCGGCCAGTTCGGTCTGGCCATTGCGCAGCCACGCTTGCTGCTCCAGACGCGAGGCGCTGGCCTTTTGCGCAGCGAGGTTGGCGCTGTAATTTTGCGAAAGGTTGAGCAAATCACGACGGCCGATGTAGGCCAGCAAACCGCTGATACCGAGAATGAACAACAGGTAAAGGGTGATGCTCCAGATCGTGGTGCGGCGCACGTCTTCGTTGCGCGTGGTACGCAACTGCTGCTCCATGTCGATCACGTCTTCGAATTGCTTGCGGATCTCATCGGTAAGCCGCTTGCCCCGCCCGGCCTTGACGACACTGCGATAATCGCCGCTGGCGCGCTGCAGATCGATAAGCGACTGCGCGTAGTTGGCCCACTCCTGCTGCAAGGCCTGGAGCCGGTGCAGACGGTCGGTTTGAACCGGGTTGTCGGCAGTGAGTTCGAGCAAGGTATTGAGCGCGACCGCGATTCTCGGCTTGGCCGTTTCATAGGGGTCGAGGAAATGCTCATCGCCGCTGAGCAGAAAACCCCGCATCCCGGTTTCCAGATCAACGGTCAACTTCGCCGCTTCGTTGGCGTTATTGATCACCCGGTCGGTGTGTTCGACCCACTGGATCACCGACAGCAGGTAGGTGATCAGCGAGACAAAGAACACCGCACTGAGCACACCGACACCCAACGGCAGGCTGATGTTGCGGCTCAGGAGTTTACGGAATCGTTGCTCATCAACCGAAGACGCAGGGGTCATGGGAAGGCCTTGTCGAACTGTTCAAAACCAAGGAGTTTGCCCCAAAACTGGCACATTGATCCAATTTTCTGACGTGGATCCGGGCAAATCCCTGCATTTAGCTGCTCTCGGTCAAAGGAGCGGTTATCCTGCCGTCTCTTGTACAGCTATTCTTTTTTGCACAGCGTTGGGAACTTGTCGGGATCCGCGACTTACTCATGCAAGAGCCCGGCGATTTCGATCGACCGGCGACCCTGAATTTCACTTGAGAGCCCTCTTATGTCCTCCGCCCCGTCCATCATCCTGGTAGTAGAAGACGATGCCATCGTGCGCATGCTGATCGTCGACGTATTGGAGGAACTGGAGTTCAAGGTCCTTGAGGCCGATGGCAGCGAACAGGCGCTCGAATTTCTCAACGATGAAGACCAGCACATCGATCTGATGATGACCGATGTGGGTTTGCCAGTGATGGACGGTCGTGAATTGGCGACACAAGCCCGGATGCTGCGCCCTGAGTTGCCGATTCTGTTTGCCAGTGGGTATGCAGAGAGCATTGAGGTGCCGGCTGGCATGTCAGTGATCGGTAAACCGTTTTCCATTGATCAGTTGCGGGACAAGGTCAAGAGCATTATTAAATAGATTTATCGACAATCAACCCCCTTCAAATGGCAATGAAGGGGTGGCTTTGCATTGGCACGTTATAAATGACATAACTCAGAATGCCCAACACTAGCAAAACGCACTTACACAGCAATTCTTGATAAACGCAAGATAACTAAAGAGGATCTCTCAAACATAAACCCAAAACAAATGGCCCTGTCATGACTCTCAAACATGCAAACTCTCCAGCTCAACTATGCCTGTCCAGATCTGTCCCCTACTCCGCTGTTCAATATCACCCTATTCAAAGCGACACCCATGAGCGACAGGAAGTTGTGTACAAACTAAATCAGCGAGGAGAAGAGCTTGACCCTTCGCAAGTGATCACACTGAAAGGCGCCGTCATCTCACTGGAACCTGGTTCGACGCTTGATGACGCTCTGCAACCAGGCAGGGAACTGCTGCAGAAAATGTCCGAACACAACTCTTTCAAAAAATTAACGACAACCTTCAACCTTCCCGAGCACTCGCTGTTCGAAGTAACTTCCGACGGCGAAATAAATGCAAGACACGCTGGCAAAACACTTGGCTTTGCGAACGCATTCAAACTTGTACCGGATCTGAAAGATGATCTCCATACATTGGTTGAAATGGCGCAATTGACCGGCGGCGTCATCTCCCTCGCTGACCATGTCGAGTTGGCGCAATGGCTCAAATTTCATGGTTATGTTATTCCCCGAACCGCCGCCGAAGGTTCCAGGCTGACAGAATTCATGGAACTGAAGCCTCCAGTGAGTCCACCGCTTGGTAACTATTGGGAAATGATCAAAGCCGGGGGAGACAATTCAGTCACTCTTTCTGCCGTTCAGCGCAGCGAATTCCGCAAACTCATCGCCAGCTACATCAAGGATCAGTCGTTACTGGAGCATCTGGTCAATAGCATTTTTGGCGGACGGCCTACGCCTTTCAAACGCTCGGAGGCTGAGGACGTTCTTGAAAACCTCGTTTCCAGCCCCATCGCTTTTGACTGGGCCAACGCTTACGTGCGGGATCTGGGCTGGTATGGAGCACAAGAAAACCAACCCCAAGCAGATGAGTCGCTCAAGCAAATTATGCTGACTTCGCTCTTGCTCAATCTTCATCCGGGCGTCGGCGAACTAGAGCATCGCAATCATGTGGCAGGTTTCAACTTGTATGCTGTCGAGCACATGGAAAACTCCTTCGCCGATATTCAAACGGCATTCGAAAGGCACCTGATCGAGAACCACCGAATTACCGAAAGAGATGCGGCACTGGCCGCTCACCTGTTGTTGGCAGAGGTCGCACCGGAGTTTCTGGTCAGAGATTTACCTTCCACCCTGTTATTGGGAACGCCGCCATGGGTCGAATTTTGCCGGGTCGTCTCGGTGCAGGAAATCATTGCGCCGGGATCGACGCGCTCGATGACTTATGCAGAGCTACACCAACTGTCGAAGTTTGACTCGGTCTCCGAGTCGCGAAAGACGCTTGACGCTCTGGCTGCCGTGGACCCGGTGATTGATTGGGGGTTACTCAACAAGATCATCACGCCGGATGATGTATCGAAGTCGGTCTCGGACTCGCTTGAAGTGACATTAGGCGCGTACGACCGACATGCCAAGACGCTTGCCGAAACGGCCGAAACATTGTCTCGCCCCCTGCCAACTCGTAAAAGCGTCGCACTGGACATCCTCAAGCAGGTCGCCAAAGGATGTGCCTATCTTGAAAGTGACGTCCTTCACCAACGGAAAAATCGACCGCTGGAGGATGCTTACGCCGACCCGTTTCCCGTATCGCCTGTAGAACTGCACATGTCCAACGATCTGCGGACCGGTGACTGGGATCTGAAGAATGGCGAAAGTATTTACAAAGCGTTTCCCAAAATGCTCCCCAACCTGATTTCTCCTGACGGTGAGTTCTACCGTCGGTTCAATCGCGACTATGTGGTGCATGTAAAAGCAATGAACATGCATTTGAAGCAGGCTTTTTCATCAATGCCACTGCCTGATCGGACACGCCTGCTAGAAGGCAAGGTGACGATGTTCACCGTAAGACCGTCAGTCGCGAAACTCCACTCGATCACCAGCCTTCCCACGAATCCCATAGCGTCGACCATTGAAGCGGTCCTGAAGGTGACCGGGAGCAAACCCACTGAAAGTCATAAGGACATCGATGAGGCAAAGGGTCGCTACGGTGTCGTCATCTGTTCACACTTTGAAGGCCGAGTGACGTGTTACGAATTATTCACCTTGCACGGAACCTGTCGCGAGAACACCGAGCTGGCAGCGCTTATCCAAGAGGAAAACCTTTTAAACACAACCGTTCGCAGCAGTGAAAAAAACTACTCGCCTCCAGCGAAGGTGCTTCAGCTGCCCACGAACATCGAGTGTTATACCCATGGGGTCACACCCGGCGTCGTCAACGTCAGTCCTGGTGTGATCGAAAAAATCGGTGAGTTGTCAGCGTCTCCACTGGCACCGGGAATCAACGGTTACTACCAGAGTTTCTATTCCACAGAGTTCGACCCATTGGTGAATTTCGTACTCAAGCATCGGCCGATCGCGACCTACGATGAATTGGTGAAAGAGTGCTGGGGACAGACAAAACTGGAGGCAGTGCGCGCAAAACGGGAAAAGGATCTGGATACTTTTCTCAACTTTGTCGTGCCCTTCAAATCCTGCATCGAAGACCTGAACTCAGACGATCAGGATCGACAATTCCAAGGGGTAGCGGCCTGTACTTTAGAAGCCACGATGACCGTTCTGTTAGTCGTCGGCGCCGTCGCTCAGATTGCCAGTCTTGCCGCCAAAAGCATGAGCATTGCGACCAAGGCCGGCAAGTTCGCTTCGACGGGACTCGGATTGGTGGGCAGCCTGATCAATCCGCTGGACGGAGCATCCGACTTGTTTTTACATGGCGCAAAACTGTTGCGCAAAACGTGGCGCAGCAGTGTGGCCGCATTGGATAACGCGATTTTCGACGCGCGCAAATGGGCGGGCATAACGCCACACAGCCTACTGGCCGAAACCGTCGACCCTGACACTATTCGCCTGGGAACCTGGCGTCCCGCGCAAACTTCCCAAGAGGCCTTCCAGGTATGGGGGATACGCCGCAATGACGAATGGTACGCTCTGAACCGATTGGGCGAGCCTTGGGGAGCCAAACTGAAGGGATTTGATTTCAAACTCAAACTGCCCATCCCTCACTGGCATAAAGTCATGCCTAAAAGCTACGCTCGTACAGTGATCAAAGAAGGTTTACCACTCGCCAGCAAAAAAATAGACGATGCCATCAACGTATTGAATGACCCAACGCTGATTCAGGAATCGAATGCGGTTCTTGACCTTCTGCTTGGGAATGACACTTCCGCAGGTCGAAGTACTTACCGCGACTACCTGATGGCAGCCAGAGAGGATCTTTCAAATATCAAACCCGGCAACTTCATACTCGACAGCGGTAAAGAAAGCGATGCAATAGCCGAGCTGCATTGGGGGCTCTACAACGATTGGAAGAACGGCAACAAGGCACAAAACACCCATCACGAATTCATCAGGATCCACAGCAACAACTTCAACGAAGCTTATCGCAGGGATCATTTCAACCCGGGCATCACCGCCGATACTTTCGTACATGAAATTTTCCACGGCGCGCCGAAAACCAAAGATTTCGCCTACGCCGAACACAGCGGAATATATGAGCGTGGTTCTCAGCAACTGGATGTAACTCCACTCCTGAATCTCGCCAACGGCAAGATGTCCATGGGCCTGCCGAGCTTTCCAAATACCAACTACAACCGCGGCACGGCATTTAAAAATGCTGACTCGTTTGCATTGACGACATCGCTGCTGAGCCAATTAAAGACCAACAAGCAAGCGTATCAGCAGAATATAGCGATCATGAAAGCGGCACTCAAAAATGCCAACCATGAATACGTCAGCGGGCAGACACTGGTAAAAATCAACATTCTCTGAGTTTCAGACGTACCGAGTGACTGAAACAGGGCGCATGCGACCACCACTGTACTGTGTTTTAATTGCGCCCTTTTTTGCCCACTCGCTTGCTGCAAAGGATCACTGTTCATGACTCAGCCGCCCGCCACCAAAGTCCTGGTCATCGGTTACGTCTGGCCCGAGCCTCGTTCTTCGGCGGCCAGTGGGCATGTCATGCAAATCCTCGATACGTTCTTGCAGCAAGGCTGGGACATTACCTTCAGCAGTCCGGCCGGCACTGGCGAGCATCGGGCCGACCTGACGGCGTTGGGTATTCGCGAAGTGCCGATCGAGTTGAACAACAGCAGTTTCGACACGTTTATCAGTGAACTGGCGCCGGATATCGTGCTGTTCGATCAATTCATGATGGAAGAGCAGTTCGGATGGCGTGTAGAAAAACACTGTCCTGACGCGTTGCGTGTGCTTGAAACCTCGGATTTGCAAAGCCTGCGACACGCCCGGCATCAGCGCCTCAAGGACCGCTTGAAGGCAAGTGACGATAACAATGATTTCAGCGACCTGTTCGCGCCCGCGTTGCGTGAAGAGTTCGAATTGATGGCCGATACCGATCTGGCCAAACGGGAAATCGCCGCGCTGTATCGTTGCGACTTGAACCTGATGATCTCTGAAGTGGAAATAGAGTTGCTGGTCGAGCAGTTCAAAATGCCGCGCAACCTGCTGCATTGGTGTCCGCTGATGGTCGAACCGCCGAGCGTGCCGCCCGCCACCTTCGAAGATCGGGCGCACTTTCTCAGCATCGGTAACTTTCGACATGCGCCGAACTGGGATGCGGTGCTCTGGATGAAGAACGCGATCTGGCCGTTGATCCGCGAACAGCTTCCCAGCGCTCAATTGCACATCTATGGCGCCTATACGCCGCCCAAGGCCACTGCACTGCATAACCCGGCCCAGGGTTTTCATGTCATGAACTGGGCGGAAGATGCCTTGCAAGTGATGTCGGCGGCGCGCGTGTGCCTGGCGCCGTTAAGATTCGGTGCCGGGATCAAAGGCAAGATCATTGATGCAATGATTTGCGGTACGCCGAACGTCACCACACCGATAGGCGCGGAAGCCATGCACGGCGACGAGCCGTGGCCGGGATCGATCACCCGATCGGCCCAGGCGCTCGCTGATTGCGCCGTGCAACTCCATACAGACAAAACTCAGTGGTTGAAGGCGCAGACGTTCGGGCTGGAATTGCTGACGAATCGGTACCAACAGGGCACTCATGGGCCGGCATTGATTGCCAGAATAGAGGACTGCCGACATCGCCTGTCCTCTATTCGCCGAGATAACTTCACCGGCAGCATGTTGCGGCATCATCAGCACAAGAGCACTCAGTACATGTCGCAATGGATTGAAGCGAAGAATCGCTATAAAGAAGACGCCTGATACTAAAACAGGCCTGACGATACGTTTCGCATCAACCTTAGTTGGTTTTTTGATGGTTGGATGTTTATAAATAGGCACTGGATCGCTTAAAGTTCCAAGCAAACGATTGCACCATTAACTACTTGTCAAACATGCAAGGATGCATCATGACTAACGCCCTGATATACGATCTAAAATACTCCCCATACGATAGCCGGGACCTTACACTTAATAACTGGATGAGTAACACGCCCGCCCTGGATTATTTAACGCTCATGGAGCTTACCCTGCCAGGCACTCACAATGCAGGCGTCGACAAAAAAGCCTCTTACGTGGCACCCGGCGTGAGTCATTGGGCCGCTTGCCAAAACAACTCCTTTTACTTCCAGCTAACCCAAGGCGCTCGCGCACTCGATTTAAGACTGGAGTATGAAGTCAAAAGTAACGGTGTTTCGGTATTCTGGTTTCAACACAATGGTTTCCGGTCCTCCCGTTCATTGGAGAATGTCATTACGAGCGTTATCCGTTTTCTTCAGGAAAACCCTGACGAATTTATCCTGCTCGATTTTCATGAGCTGAAGTCGGACAGCATTCCTTTCAATTTCAAGGAATTCAGCAGGCTCCTGTTGACGCACCTGGGTGACCGGATGATCCCTTCACGCAATGCTCATCTGACACTGGGGCAACTGAAGCAAGTCAGTGATGTTCAGCGAGTGCTGGTAGCCACCGACAGCCATCCGGACCTCGACTGGCGCTGGTTTTGTCGGCAAATCGAGCACAAATGGAGCGGTATTGCGACCACCAGCGTCAGCGAGCTGAACGCCCATATCACACAGGTGATGAAGTACCCGCCAGGTGGCCTGCCATGGTCACTGTCCGCCACCAGCTACCATGCAGTGGGAGGGCCGGTGAATATCGCGGAGCATCTTGATGAGTGGTTTGATCCTGCTATTAACGACTGGATACTAAATAGCAGCATTATCAATATTGACTTTTTGGAAGCATCGAAGTTGGTGCGCCATTGTCGGAACGCCAATATCATCAAGGCGAACGCTAAGCACCGCTGATACCAAGATCAAAGTGCAATTGTCGCGCGCCATTAGTTAGCTATATTTATGAAAATATTTCCGTTGCTGGCATTGTCCTGATGCCCTTCTATGCTTGGTCATACACATCAATTAACTCACCTCACGGATGGGGTGTAGGTAACCGACGGGAATAAACATGACACAATCTATAGAAGGGAATCTCGATAAACAGAAGTGGATGAGCAATGTCCTCGACATCGATCGTATAAAACTGACCGATGTCGTCTGGCCCGGCGCCCATAACGCCGGCATGGATAAACGAGCATCTAATTATGATGTGGTCATCGGCAACTGGACGACGTGTCAAAACGGTTCATTTGCCTGGCAACTGTCCAATGGCGCACGGGCCTTTGATATCCGCTTGGGCTATACCGAGGGTGCTGACCAGTCGATCTTCTATTTTCATCACAATGGACACCAGTCCCATCGCGTCCTCGATGAACTGATCACGGCTGTTTTAGCGTTCCTTGACCGAAATCCGGATGAATTCATTGTGCTGGATTTCCACCAGCTTGCAGACGGGTCCAAACCTTTTGATTATCAAAAACTCAATGATCTTCTGGTGAGTCGACTCGGACAGCGGATCATAACGCCCGACAACGACACAAAAACCATCGGCGAGCTCAAGCGGATCAGCACTCGCCGCAGGGTGGTGTTGTCGGCGCTTGCACATCGGGAACTGGATGAGGATTACTTCTGGCCGCGCATTACACACAAGTGGAGCAGCAAGCGATTTACCGACACAGAGGATCTCAAGACCCATATTTCCAACACACTCGAAAACCCGCCTTTCGGAACATTTCTATGGTCGTTATCGGCCACCAGCTACGCGTTTCTGGGAGGGCCTCAAGACATCAAAAACCAGATCAATGACTGGTTTAATCCCACCCGGGACTGGGTGACGCGCTGCAGCATTATCAATACCGACTTTTTTGATGAATCAGAGATCGTTCGTTATTGCTGGACGGCCACCAGCATGAAAGCCGTTTACGGTCATGCCTTGCATGCTCGGGAACCGGTGTAGCGCCCGGAGCGTTGCCGCTGGCATTACAGGCCTGGAAAGAGGCATGATCAGGGTGCAATGACAATAAAAAGCGCCCTGACATGACCCGAACCGCCAGAGTCACCGATCCTTCCTACGAACTGATGGACGACCACAACGGGTTGTCGATCATCTATCGCCAACATGGATTCCCCTGCCCTTTGGTGCGCTGGCATTTCCACAAGGAATACGAACTGCACCTGATCGTTGCCAGTTCCGGCAAGGTGTTCATCGGCGACTACATCGGCAACTTTTACCCGGAATCCCTTTTCCTGACTGGCCCCAATCTGCCCCACAACTGGATCAGCCAGGTGGCCGAAGACGAGGTAGTGCCCAAACGCGACATGCTGGTCAATTTCACCGATGAGTTGTTCGAGAGCGGCCATCAGGTATTCGCGGAACTCAAGACCTTGGCGCCACTGCTGGAACGTGCGCAGTACGGCATCGAATTTCGTTGCAAACGCACCATCCGCCAGGCCATGACCTTGATGCAACGCATTGCCGATACCAAAGGCATCACCCGGCTGGGGCACTTTTTTATTCTGCTGGAACTGCTCGCGGCTTCTGACGACTTTCAATTGCTGTCGGGTGCCACCACGCCGCAACTGGCAGATGAACACAACATCGATCGCACCAACCGGGCGGTGGATTATATTTTTGCGCATTACGCCCGGGAGCTGCCGCTTGAAGAAGTTGCAGAGCACTTGGGCATGAAGCCGACTTATTTCAGCCGGGTGTTCAAACAGGCCACCGGGCGCTGCTTCATTGAGTTCGTCAATCGCCTGCGTATCAGCAAATCCTGCGAGCTGCTGGCCGATGGCGACAAACCAGTGACCGATGTGTGTTTCGAATCGGGTTTCAACAATATTTCCAACTTCAATCGGCGGTTTCAGCAGCTCAAGGGCATGACGCCTTCGCATTATCGGCGTCTGGCGGTGCAGCGGTTGACTGAGCAAAATCAGCACTGACGCCTGTCCCTGTAGCAGCTGCCGAAGGCTGCGTTCGACTGCGCAGCAGGCGCCAAACGCACGACCACAATCTTCCAGAATCACCCTGAGCTCCGCTCCGGCGAGGGCTACGCCCTCGAACGCAGCCTTCGGCAGCTGCTACAGGGCGCCAGTCGTTAGATTCCGGGTTTCCAGATCGAGTGCAAAATAGTATCGATTCAAGTGCGACGGATGATTTGTCTCATCTTCAATTGAAGGCTGTAATCAGTGCACATTCTTCCTTGCCTTCGGAAGACACAAAAACAATAACTGTCCTTCTGTGCCCGCTGGGTGCAGAAAAGGAGTGCACGATGCAACCTTCTGTAAAAGCTCTGCTTGCCCTCACCTGCATGACCCTCAGCAGCGTCAGCCTCGGCGCTCAGACCCTGACCATTGCCACCGTCAACAACAGCGACATGATCCGTATGCAAAAGCTCTCGAAAACCTTCGAGGCGGGGCACCCGGACATCAAGCTCAATTGGGTGGTGCTGGAAGAAAACGTGCTGCGCCAACGCCTGACCACCGACATCGCCACTCAGGGCGGGCAGTTCGATGTGCTGACCATTGGCATGTACGAAGCCGCACTCTGGGGATCCAAGGGTTGGCTGGAGCCGATGAAGGACTTGCCGGCCACTTACGCCCTCGACGATGTCTTCCCTTCGGTGCGTGAAGGCCTTTCGGTCAAGGGCTCGCTCTACGCCTTGCCGTTCTACGCGGAAAGCTCCATCACCTATTACCGCACCGACCTGTTCAAGGACGCCGGGCTGACCATGCCTGAGCATCCGACCTGGACCCAGATCGGCGAATTCGCCAGCAAACTCACCAATAAAGACAAAGAACAGTACGGCATCTGCCTGCGTGGCAAGGCCGGCTGGGGTGAGAACATGGCGCTGATCACCACCGTCGCCAACGCCTACGGTGCGCGCTGGTTTGATGAGAAGTGGCAACCGGAATTCACCGGCCCCGAGTGGAAAAACGCTCTGAACTTCTACGTCGACACGATGAAGAAGTCCGGCCCGCCGGGTGCTTCCAGCAACGGTTTCAACGAAAACCTGGCGCTGTTCAACAGTGGCAAGTGCGCGATTTGGGTGGATGCCAGCGTCGCCGGCTCCTTCGTCACCGACAAGACCCAAAGCAAGGTCAGTGACCACGTTGGCTTCACCTACGCCCCCCACGAGACCACCGACAAAGGTTCGGCCTGGCTCTATTCCTGGGCGCTGGCGATCCCGACCAGTTCCAAGGCCAAGGACGCAGCTAAAACCTTCAGCGCGTGGGCCACATCCAAGGAATACGGTGCGTTGGTCGCCGAAAAAGACGGCATCGCCAACGTGCCGCCCGGCACTCGGACCTCGACCTACAGCGAGGCGTACATGAGTGCCGCGCCGTTTGCCAAGGTCACGCTGGAATCGCTGAAAGCGGCAGACCCGAGCAAGCCGACGCTCAAACCGGTGCCTTACATTGGCATCCAGTTGGTGACGATTCCTGAATTCCAGGCAGTGGGCACCCAGGTCGGCAAGTTGTTCTCGGCGGCGCTGATCGGCCAGACCACGGTCGACCAGGCCTTGGCGGCCGCCCAGCAAACCACCGAACGCGAGATGAAGCGCGCCGGTTATCCCAAGTAGCAACGGTGCGGTGGGTGCAACTGTCCTGAATGCCTGGACACCGAGTTGACTCCATCGCGGGCAAGCCACGCTCCCACAGGATTAAAGCAATCCGTGTGGAAGCGGGCTTGTGTGGCGAGGGAGCTTGCTCCCGCTGGGGTGCGAAGCGCCCCCAAAAGCGTTGCGACTGCTTCGCAGTCGAGCGGGACTATGCGGCGCCCCGACAAGCTCCCTCGCCACACAAGCCCGCTCTCGCATTTTGATCTTCGTCTGTCTGTCCTAATCGGTTTAATGCCATGAATATTTCAACTGCCAAAGCTCACATGGACATCCCCCAACCGGTGCGTAAAAGCCGGTTGGCCAATCCCGGCTGGTTTCTGGTCAGTCCCTCGGTGGCGTTGTTGCTGCTGTGGATGATCGTGCCACTGGGCATGACCGTTTACTTTTCGATGATCCGCTACAACCTGCTCTACCCCGGCGAAAACCAGTTCGTGGGGCTTGAGAACTTCACTTACTTCCTGACTGACTCCGGGTTCATGCCCGGCGCCACCAACACACTGTTGCTGGTCGGTAGCGTGTTGCTGATCAGCGTCGTCCTCGGCGTGCTGATCAGTGCATTGCTGGAAGCCAGTGAGTTCCTCGGTCGCGGCATCGTGAGGGTGATGCTGATCTCACCGTTCTTCATCATGCCCACTGTCGGTGCGCTGATCTGGAAGAACCTGATTTTCCACCCGGTGTCGGGAATTCTCGCCTACGTGTGGAAGCTGTTCGGCGCGCAACCGGTGGACTGGCTGGCGCATTACCCGCTGCTGTCGATCATCATCATTGTCTCCTGGCAATGGCTGCCCTTCGCGATCCTGATCCTGATGACCGCCATGCAGTCCCTCGACCAGGAACAGAAAGAAGCCGCGCGCCTGGACGGTGCCGGGCCGATCGCGATCTTCTGGCACCTGACCCTGCCGCACCTGGCGCGGCCGATTGCCGTGGTGGTGATGATCGAAACCATCTTCCTGCTCTCGGTGTTCGCCGAAATCTTCACCACCACCAACGGCGGCCCCGGCTACGCCTCGACCAACCTCGCCTACCTGATCTACAACCAAGCGCTGGTGCAGTTCGACGTCGGCATGGCGTCCGCCGGCGGTTTGATCGCGGTAGTGATCGCCAACATCGCGGCCATCGTGCTGGTGCGAATGATCGGCAAAAACCTGACAGACAAAGCCTGAGGCCTGCGCCATGACTCTTCAACAATCCCGCCGCCTGCAAAGCCTGCTGCTCGGCACCCTGGCCTGGGGCATCGCGATCCTGATCTTCTTCCCGATCTTCTGGATGGTGCTGACCAGCTTCAAAACCGAAATCGATGCCTTCGCCACGCCACCGCAATTCATCTTCACCCCGACGCTGGAAAACTACCTGCACATCAACGAGCGCAGCGATTACTTCAGCTTCGCCTGGAACTCGGTGGTGATTTCGTTCAGCGCCACGGCTCTGTGCCTGCTGATCGCCGTGCCGGCGGCCTACTCCATGGCGTTCTACGAAACCCAGCGCACCAAAGGCACGCTGCTGTGGATGCTCTCCACCAAGATGCTGCCGCCGGTGGGCGTGCTGATGCCGATTTACCTGTTGGCCAAGAGCTTCGGCCTGCTCGATACGCGCATCGCCCTGATTGTGATCTACACGCTGATCAACCTGCCGATTGTGGTCTGGATGATTTACACCTACTTCAAAGACATCCCAAAAGACATCCTCGAAGCCGCACGCCTCGACGGCGCCACGCTGTGGCAAGAAATGGTCCGCGTGCTGCTGCCGATCGCCAAGGGCGGCCTCGCTTCCACGGTGCTGCTGTCGCTGATCCTGTGCTGGAACGAGGCGTTCTGGTCACTGAACCTGACCTCATCGAAAGCCGCGCCGTTGACCGCGTTGATCGCTTCGTACTCAAGCCCTGAAGGGCTGTTCTGGGCCAAGTTATCGGCAGTGTCGACGCTGGCCTGTGCGCCGATCCTGATCTTCGGCTGGATCAGCCAGAAACAATTGGTCCGCGGCCTGTCGTTCGGCGCCGTGAAGTAGCCCTCAAAGAATCAGCAAAAAGGAGCGCCATCATGGCCAACCTGAAAATCAAGAATCTGCAAAAAGGCTTCGAAGGCTTTTCCATCATCAAAGGCATCGACCTGGAAGTGAACGACAAGGAATTCGTGGTCTTCGTCGGCCCGTCGGGCTGCGGTAAATCCACGTTGCTGCGCCTGATCGCCGGGCTGGAAGAAGTCAGCGGTGGCACCATTGAACTAGATGGTCGTGACATCACCGAAGTCAGCCCGGCCAAGCGCGACCTGGCGATGGTGTTCCAGACTTACGCCCTGTACCCGCACATGAGCGTGCGCAAAAACATGTCGTTTGCCCTCGACCTCGCCGGCGTGCCGAAAGCTGAAGTCGAGAAAAAAGTCGGCGAAGCGGCGCGCATCCTTGAACTGGGACCGATGCTGGAGCGCAAGCCGAAGCAACTGTCAGGTGGTCAACGTCAACGGGTCGCCATCGGTCGCGCCATCGTGCGCAACCCGAAAATCTTCCTGTTCGACGAACCGCTGTCCAACCTCGACGCCGCCCTGCGAGTGCAGATGCGCCTGGAACTGTTGCGTCTGCACAAAGACTTGCAAGCGACGATGATCTACGTGACCCACGACCAGGTCGAAGCCATGACCATGGCCGACAAAGTGGTCGTCCTCAACGGCGGCAAAATCGAGCAAGTCGGCTCGCCGCTGGACTTGTACCACCAGCCGGCCAACCTGTTCGTCGCAGGCTTTCTCGGCACGCCGAAAATGGGCTTCCTCAAGGGCAAAGTGACCCGCGTCGACAGTCAAAGCTGTGAAGTCCTGCTGGACGCCGGCACCCGCATCACGCTGCCGCTGGCCCGCGCCAACCTGAACGTCGGCGGCGCGGTGACCCTGGGCATTCGTCCGGAACACCTCAATCTTGCGCAAACCGGTGACTGCACCTTGCAAGTCACCGCCGACGTCAGCGAACGCCTGGGCAGCGACACCTTCTGCCACGTCGTGACCTCTTCCGGTGAAGCGCTGACCATGCGGGTTCGTGGCGACCTGGCAAGCCGTTACGGCGAAGCCTTGAGCCTGCACCTGGACGCCGAACACTGCCATTTATTCGATGCCGACGGCGTGGCGCTCACCCGCCCGCTGCGCGCAGCGGCCTGATTTAGAGAACCTGTGATGAAACTCAATAAACAGAACCTCAACCGCCTCGCCCCCGAGGTGGTCCTGCCCGCCTACACCCTGAGCGATACGCGCCAGGGCATTGCACACATTGGCGTCGGCGGCTTTCATCGTGCCCATCAGGCGTATTACACCGACGCCTTGATGAATACCGGTGAAGGTCTCGACTGGGCGATCTGCGGGGTCGGCCTGCGCGCCGAAGACCGCCGCGCCCGCGATGACCTGAAAGAGCAGGATTACCTTTTTACCCTGTTCGAGCTGGGCGACACCGACGACACCGAAGTTCGGGTCATCGGCGCGATTCGCGACATGCTGCTGGCCGAAGACAGCGCAGCCGCTTTGATCGACAAACTCGCCAGTCCGGAGATCCGTATCGTCTCGCTGACCATTACCGAGGGCGGTTACTGCATCGACGACAGCAACGGCGAGTTCATGGCGCACCTGCCGCAAATCCAGCACGACCTGGCAAACCCGAACGCACCGAAAACCGTGTTCGGCTTTCTCTGTGCCGCACTGGCCAAACGCCGCGCCGTCGGCACGCCGGCCTTCACCTTGATGTCGTGCGATAACCTGCCGCACAACGGCGCGGTCACCCGCAAAGCCTTGTTGGCCTTCGCCGCTTTACGCGATGCCGATCTGCGCGACTGGATCGACAGCAACGTCAGCTTTCCCAACGCCATGGTCGACCGCATCACGCCGATGACCAGCACCGAGCATCGGCTGCAACTGGCCGACAAGCACGCGGTCGACGATGCCTGGCCGGTGGTCTGCGAACCGTTTGTGCAGTGGGTGCTGGAAGACAAGTTCGTCAACGGGCGTCCGGCCTGGGAAAAGGTCGGCGTGCAATTCACTGACGACGTCACGCCGTATGAAGAGATGAAGATCAAACTGCTCAACGGCAGTCATCTGGCCCTGACGTATCTGGGGTTCCTGAAGGGTTATCGCTTCGTCCACGAGACCATGAATGACCCGCTGTTTGTGCGCTACATGCGTGCTTACATGGACCTGGATGTCACGCCGCAACTGTCGCCCGTGCCTGGGATTGATCTGACGGATTACAAAAACACGCTGGTTGCGCGCTTCTCCAATCAGGCGATTGCCGATCAGCTGGAACGTGTGTGTTCGGACGGCTCGTCGAAGTTTCCCAAGTTCACCCTTCCGACGATCAATCGGCTGATTGCCGATGGCCGGGACACCAAGCGTGCCGCGCTGGTGGTCGCGGCCTGGGCGTTGTATCTGAAGGGGGTGGATGAGAATGGGGATACCTATTCGATTCCCGATCCGCGGGCGACGTTCTGCCAGGCCTTGGTGGCGGATGATGTGTTGATTACCCAGCGGTTGCTCGAAGTCGAGGAGATTTTCGGGACAGCGATTCCGCGTTCGCCGGAGTTTGTGGCGGCGTTTGAATGGTGCTGCAACAGCTTGCGGGAGGTGGGAGTGACGCGGACGTTGGAAAAAATCCTCGCCGCTTGATGATCGTTCCCACGCTCTGCGTGGGAATGCAGCCCGGGACGCTCCGCGTCCCATTCAGAAGCGGACGCAGAGCGTCCATTGCGGCATTCCCACGCAGAGCGTGGGAACGATCTGTGCGGGGCACACATGAAAAACCAACACTTATTCCTCGGCATCGACTGCGGCACCCAAGGCACCAAAGCCGTGATCCTCGACGCCCACAGCGGTCAGGTACTCGGCCAGGGTGCCGCCGCGCACAGTTTGATCAGCGGCGCCAACGGTCGTCGCGAGCAAGACACCAGTCAGTGGCTGGAAGCGTTCGCCCTGGCCGCCCGCCGTGCGTTGCTCGCGGCGAAAGTCGACGGTCAGGACATCCTCGGCATCGGCGTCTCCGGCCAGCAACACGGCCTGGTACTGCTCGATGATCAAGGCAATGCGCTGCGTCCGGCGAAGCTTTGGTGCGACACCGAATCCACCCCGGAAAACGACCGTCTGCTGACTCACCTCGGCGGCGAAAAAGGCTCACTGGAGCGCCTCGGCGTGGTCATTGCGCCGGGCTACACCGTTTCCAAACTGCTATGGACCCAAGAACAGCACCCGGACATTTTCGCCCGAATCGCCCGCATCCTACTGCCCCACGACTACCTGAACTACTGGCTCACCGGCCGCAGTTGCAGCGAATACGGCGACGCATCCGGCACCGGGTATTTCAACGTTCGCAGCCGTCAGTGGGATTTGCAGTTGTTGCGCGACATCGACCCGAGCGGACGCCTGCAAGCCGCGTTGCCGGAGTTGATCGATGCGCATCAAGCAGTCGGCACGATCCTGCCGGGTATCGCCGAACACCTGGGCATCAACCCGCAGGCGCTGGTCTCCAGCGGGGGCGGCGACAACATGATGGGCGCCATTGGCACCGGCAACATCAAGCCCGGCGCGATCACCATGAGCCTCGGCTCTTCAGGCACCGTGTACGCCTATTCCGAGCAGCCGAAAGTCAGCCCGGACGCGTCGGTCGCGACGTTCTGCTCTTCCAGCGGTGGCTGGCTGCCGCTGATCTGCACCATGAACCTGACCAACGCCACGGGGGTCATTCGCGAGCTGTTCGACCTCGATATCGAGCAGTTCAACAACTTGGTGGCACAAGCGCCCATCGGCGCCGAAGGCGTATTTATGTTGCCGTTCCTCAACGGCGAGCGCGTCCCCGCCCTGCCCCACGCCACCGGCAGCCTGCTGGGCTTGACCATGACCAACCTGACCCAGGCCAACCTGTGCCGCGCCGTGGTGGAAGGCACCACCTTCGGTTTGCGTTACGGACTGGACCTGCTGCGCCAGAATGGCTTACAAAGCCGCAGCATTTGCCTGATCGGCGGCGGCTCGAAAAGTCCGGTGTGGCGGCAGATGGTCGCCGACATCATGAACACCCCAGTCATCTGCACCGAGCAAAGCGAAGCCGCCGCCCTCGGCGCGGCGATTCAGGCGGCGTGGTGCAAGTCTTGGGCAAACGGCCACGAGGACAGTCTGGCGGACCTTTGCGAGCGTTGCGTAAAGCTCGATCCGGCCAGTGAAACCTTGCCGATTGCCGACAATGTGGCGGCCTGTCAGCAGGCCTATGAACGCTATCAACAGCATGTCGCAAACCTTTAAAGAGTGAACAATTATGTATCTGGTGTGTGGCGAAGCGCTGTTCGATTTCTTCAGTGAAGACGACGCCAGCGGCCTGGCTTCAAAAGTGAATTTCAAGGCGATTGCCGGCGGCTCACCGTTCAACGTCGCGGTCGGACTGCGGCGCTTGGGTGTCGAGTCGGCGCTGTTTGCCGGGTTGTCGACCGACTACCTCGGCCGGCGTTTGCAGCAGGTGCTTGCAGATGAAGGCGTGCGTCCCGACTATTTGGTCGATTTCGCTGCGCCCACGACCTTGGCGATGGTTGCCGTCGGCGCCAATGGCTCACCTCATTACAGTTTCCGGGGCGAAGGTTGCGCGGATCGGCAGCTCAAACCTGAGCATCTGCCTGAGCTGGGGCCAGAAGTGCGCGGTTTGCACATCGGCTCGTTTTCCCTGGTGGTGCAGCCGATTGCCGACACGCTGCTGGCGTTGGTGCAGCGGGAAAGCGGTAAGCGTTTGATCAGCCTTGACCCGAATGTGCGACTCAATCCTGAGCCAAACATCGATCTGTGGCGTTCGCGGATTGCGACGCTGGTTGAATTGGCGGACCTGATCAAAGTCAGCGATGAGGATTTGAGCCTGCTGTACCCCGAGCAGGATCCGCAGCGGGTGATCGAGGGTTGGCTGCAGCATCGTTGTCAGTTGGTGTTTTTGACCCGTGGTGGCGAGGGTGCGACGGTCTTCAGCCGCACTCATGGTTCGTGGTCGGTGCCGGCCAGTTCAGTAAAAATCGCCGACACCGTAGGCGCAGGCGATACGTTCCAGGCGGCGTTGATCACATGGCTGACCGAGCAGCAGCTGGATTCAGTTGCGGGCGTGCAATCGCTTGAGCGCGAGCAAATCGACGGAATGTTGAAGTTTGCAGTGCAGGCAGCGGCGCTGACATGCAGCAAGACCGGGCCGGATTTGCCGTATCGGCGCCAACTCAACTGACAGATCGTTCCCACGCTCCGCGTGGGAATGCAGCCCGGGACGCTCTGCGTCCCAAAAACGGACGCGGAGCGTCCAAAGAGGCATTCCCACGCAGAGCGTGGGAACGATCAATGTGCGGTCACAAAACCGAAAAAGTAGATCTTTTACGGGCTACAGACGACTCAAGTCTGAAAATGACTGCCGATTCTTGGTCACCGCGAGACTGTGGCACAGCAAGGTTCAGGAAAAGAAGACCAAACATCCCCCGCATCCATTGGCCGAAACCCTGTCTCTAAGGGTTTTCCCGATAGCTTAAGGCATCCACGCCTACGCCATTTGCGCCTTGAACGAGGCGGTTTAATGCTGCACCATCCGCACCAGCTTATTCAAAGGACGGAATTAAAGGCATGCTGGACGCGAACGCAACCCATATTTCCCTGACGCTGGAAGGCGTTTCCGTTGACCTGCAAGTGCTCAGCTTCGTCGGTCGCGAAACCCTCAATCAGCCGTTCTGTTTCGACATCGAACTGGTCAGCGCCCGTCCCGACCTGAAACTCGAAGAGTTGCTGCACAAGCCTGGCTGCCTGACCTTCGGCGCCACCGGCAAAGGCATCATCCACGGTTTGGTCTATCGCATCGAGCAAGGCGATTCCGGCAAAAGCCTGACGCGCTACAGCATCAGCCTCGTCCCGCAACTCGCTTACCTGCGCCACAACCATGACCAGCAGATTTTCCAGCATTTAAGTGTGCCGAAAATCATCGCTCAGGTACTTGAGGCACGCGGCATCCTGGCTGACGCCTACAGTTTCCAGCTCGGCGCGATCTACCCCGAGCGCGATTACTGCGTGCAGTACGACGAATCTGACCTGCATTTCATCCAGCGCCTGTGTGAAGAGGAAGGCATTCACTTCCACTTCCAGCACAGCGCCAGCGGCCACAAACTGGTGTTCGGCGATGACCAGACGGTGTTCCGCAAACTCTCGCCCGTGGCCTACCAGCAAGACTCCGGCATGGCCGCCACGAAACCGGTGATCAAACGCTTCAACCTGCGCCTGGAAACCCGCACTACCCGCGTCAGCCGCCGCGACTACGATTTCGAGAAACCAAGCATCCTGCCCGAAGGCGCGGCCAAGAGCACCTTCGCGCCGGACCTCGAAGACTACGACTACCCCGGCCGCTTCACCGACCGTGCACGCGGCAAACACCTGGCGACCCGCGCGCTGGAACGCCATCGCAGCGATTACCAACTGGCCGAAGGCAAAGGCGACGAGCCCACCCTGGTCAGCGGCCACTTCATGGCCCTGAGCGAACACCCGCGCGCCGAGTGGAACGACCTCTGGCTGTTGCTCGAAGTGGTGCACGAAGGCAAGCAGCCGCAAGTACTCGGCAAAAACGTCACCAGCGACGTCACCCACAACAAAGACGATTTCCATCAGGGCTACCGCAACACCTTCCTGGCCACCCCGTGGGACGCACACTTTCGCCCTGCCCTCGAACACCCGAAACCGAAAGTCCTGGGCAGCCAGACCGCTATCGTCACCGGCCCGCCGGGTGAAGAAATCCACTGCGACGAATACGGCCGCGTCAAAGTGCAATTCCATTGGGACCGCGACGGCCAGGCCAACGACAACACCAGCTGCTGGCTGCGCGTCGCCACCGGCTGGGCCGGCAGTGCCTACGGCGGCATCGCCATCCCGCGCGTCGGCATGGAAGTCCTCGTCACCTTCCTCGAAGGCGACCCCGACCAACCGCTGATCACCGGCTGCCTGTTCCACAAGGAAAACGTCGTCCCCTACGACCTGCCGGCCAACAAAACCCGCAGCACCTTCAAGACCCTGAGCTCACCGGGCGGCAAGGGCTACAACGAGTTTCGCATCGAAGACAAGAAAGGTGCAGAGCAGATCTACCTGCACGCCCAGCGCGACTGGGATGAAAACATCGAGCACGACCAGAAGATCCGCATCGGCAATGAACGCCATGACACGGTTGAGGCCAATGTTTTCAGCGAGTTCAAAGTTGAAGAACATCGCATCACGCAACTGGATCGCAAGACCGAAGCGCGGGCGGATGATCACCTGACCGTGGCGGTGACCCAGCATGTGAAGGTCGGGACGGCGCAGTTTGTCGAGGCGGGTCAGGAGATTCATTACCACGCTGGCGAGAAGGTGGTGATGGAAGGCGGGATGGAACTGACGGCCAAGGCTGGCGGGAGTTTCGTCAAGGTTGACGCGGGGGGTGTGACGATCAGTGGTGCTGAGGTGAAGGTGAATACCGGGGGCTCGCCTGGGGCCGGTTCCGGGATTGGTATTCTCGTTCCCCTTATTCCAGTCATTGCAGATCAAGCGCGGGCAGGAAGCTTGCTGAATGCGAAGAAAATCAGTGAAAGCTATGACGAACAACTCAAGTTTGTTACACGGCGTGGGCAACCTGTTAAGTCAGTCAAGGCGGCACTGATCGTGCCATCGGAAACCGCTCCCCAAATATCGAGAAGTAATGCTGAGGGCCTCCACCCGCGAGTCCAGACAGAAGCCGAAGAGCCGGTAAAAGCTCACCTTGTCTGGGATGAACTGGTCGTGCCTTCCGGTGCGGACGACTATGAAGCGAGCAGAAAGAAATGAGTGCGCCAATAACAACCTTTAAAACAAATGCCAAAGAATGCTCCGTCCACGAGGTTGTCCTCGGCTGCGACAAGTTGTGGGCCATGGGCCAGGAAGAAGCCATACGCCGCTTGAGCAAAAAACGCTCATCTGCCTCTAGCAAATATGAACTGATTTCTGACTTTGGCGCTCGCGCCGCAAGAATTGCCGCCGCTTACGCCAGTTTCTATCTCGAACAAGGTGAAGATGGAAAACCTGAGCTTAAGGGTCGTTTTTATTGGATGGGTCTTGCGGCATTTGCCAGCAAGCAGGTCAAATGCGGGTTAGATTTTATTCCGAATGATCCGTATCTGGCGCTAACGCCACCCATTGTTCAACCACCGTTGCGCATTGGTAAAAATGCACTAGGCAAAGGCAATTTTTGGTTATTTCAGGATATTTTTGTCTGGCATTGGTTTTATAGAAAATACCCAGAACAGTTCGATGAGTGTGCGCCTGAGCGTAACGCACGTAGTTGCGAAGGTCAGATCAAGACCAATATTGATAGCTTGCCTTGGGCGGATGAAGCGCTTCCTATTCTTGGCAATCTACACATTACAGACGACATAACGAAAGGATTCAAAGAAATCAGCACCGTCGAAAGACTCCCTGAAGGGCCGAATCGAAGAGCTTCACAGCTGACTTCTCTAGTGGCAATCGCTGATCACGAACAACGAAAAATCCTGCAACCACTAATCTATGAAAACACCCCCTTCAGAGCGACATTAAAACTTCAAGCCGGATTTGAATGGGCGCCTTTTGTCCCTGTCAGGGTTGCTGCGCTCAGTACAGCATGCGACGTCGACAACCCAGAGCTAAGAGTGCAAATGTCGGAAGGTGACCTATATGATGAAAGTGATCGGATGGAATTCATTGGCGCAATTGCTAAGCAGTATCATAAATTGATGATCATGCGAGAAGACTACATGGAAGGTGAAATACGCACAATTTCGACTTGGGCTAGCGCGCAATGAGACGTCACTGGATAATGATATCTTTTGCTTTTCTGACTGCTTGCAATGACAGCAAATCAAACATGGAAGATAGAATGCCAATTGAAATAACTCTTCATGCCCCCATACAAAAAACAATAGAAGGCAGCACATTCGAGTTTTCGAAGGAATGCATGAATGATCTAGAGTTATGCTGGTACAAAATACAAAAATCGGCAAACGACAAAAACCTTCCCGACACTATTGTGAAAAACTCTGCTAGCGCACTTAGCATTGAAAAAACCACTAACATCACCATAGTGATTGACGAAAGATCAGGCAACACGGTAGAGAACGTGGATATCACCCTAAGAGGTCTCCCCGACAATAGTACCCACGAACAGCATATAGACTTCATCTACCAACTAATCGAGAATATAAAATCATCTGGCTGGAAACATTACTACTTCCCGAGTGATCCGCGCATTTCTGGATCGCAAGCAGACAAAATAGATACTCCTGACGGAGTCTTGGGAGACCCTGTATCAAGCCACCCTTGGCTGGACCCTGAATATAAAGTTGATATCGACCGCTGGTTAAAAATTGGGGCCTTTTATAACTGGTTCTTCTACAACGATGGTGCTTATTTAAATCTCAAGGCATGGCGCCGCGACTCCAAAGACAATCCGACAATGACAGGGACTTATCTCATAACTCTGGAGTTTACGACAGAGCGAGAGTATTGGGTCTCTGGATTCGGCAAAGCCAAAGACAAAGAACGCTGGACTGAACTTCTCCCAGCGCGCTTGAAAGACTATCAAGAAACACGCCGAATAGTGGAAGAAAAGGCTCGAGCCAAGGGCATAAAAATTGACGAAAACTACCAGAATCCTCCAATCAAGGCGCTTGAATAGTGGAGCCAAAACTTATCAGATAACTGTCTGACGGAAAGCGAGAGACAAACAATCTGACCTTGGTCAAACCAGCAATGAAAAAAGATCTTGTCGCTATATTGTTACTGATCGGCGGATGTAATGTAGACAGCAACCCGTTTCAGAGTCCTGCCATGGCAAATACTCCTTCAGTTATAGATGTCGAATTTTTAACACCCATAGATACTATCAAAGCGCAAGCTTCCACCAGCTTCGTAGAAAGCTGCATGCCTCAGCTAAATATCTGCTGGTATAAATTACAAAAATCAGCAAATGATAATGACCTCCCAACGATCAATGTAAAAAACAACGACAGTATCTTAAGCCTGGGGCAGGCTGTAAATATTACAGTTGCATTAGACAAAGACACGACAGAAAACATCGAAAACCTAAACGTAGTATTACGTGGACTCCCAAAGGGAAGCACACACGAACAATATCGGGACTTGATATTCGGTCTTATAGAAAAAATAAAAAAATCTGGCTGGTCACACTTTTATTTTCCAGAGGATCCTAGGATTTCTGGTTCACAGGCGGAAAAAATCAGTAGTCCTGACGAGGTTTTCGGGCGATACGTCAGCAGCCATCCTTGGCTGGACCCTGATTACCAACTGGATCTGAAGAGATGGCTTCAGGTTGGCTCTTTCTACAGATGGTATTTTTACAAAGACGGTATCTATCTCAACCTTAAAGCGTGGAAGCAAAACGATTCAGAAGCCCCAACCGAAAAGGCGACTTATCTTATTACGCTGAATTTTCAATCAGAGAGTGAGTTCTGGCTCGACGGAATTACAGACAATAAAGAGAGGCAGCATTGGAAGGAACTCTTGCCAGAAAGGTTGAATGCCTACCACAAGACAAGACTTGAACTGGAAGAAAAAGCCCGTGCCGCCGGTATAGAAATCGATGAGTCTTACCAGGACCCTCTGATTCACGCTCTTAACAATTGAGCCAGTTAGTGACTAGCGAACGGGATTCTACTCGTTTGCTCGTCCTCCTAGTCCAGTACGGACAATGCGACAGAATCAGATGAAAAAATTTGTATGCGGTTTTGGACTTTTAACTGCCTGCGTCCAGGCATGTGCTTTTGAACCTCGATCAAGCAACGTGATCGCTTGCGAACTGGCAGGTCCAAAAAACACTATTTCTCTGCTGCGTGGATCGCCAATCGCCGGCACCTATATCTATAAAGTTCGCACCAACCAAGACGCCAGATTTATGTATGAGGATGCAGATGCCTCGCGAGGAGGCAGAGTGAAATGGCAGTGTGCTCCCGATCATCAAAATGTGAACGTGCTGGTAGTTTCCGGCGAGTTCACTTCAAATTTCCTGCAAGGTGCTTTGTTTTACTTTGACTCAGGGGATGGGCAGATCGAACGAATTGATTTCTCCGAAAGAAATCGTCCTCGCTGGGTAAGACTTTCCACACAGGGCGCTCAAGTGATTTTTGAGAACACGGGCCATGAAAGCTCGCACAAATATTTGAGTTATGGAAAGAACGGGAATTTTTTGGAACTGGACGAATTTCCAGTGACCTCAAGTGTAAACGGTGAAAAATTAATAGAGCTCGACACCTCTGAACCGTGACGCAATAAACAATCCAGCGCCAACGGACGCTGGATTGTTTGTGATTTTCAGACGTCAGACAGGCGCCTTCCACCCCATCATCCGCTGCTGAGCCACTTGCAACAGATCAAAACCATCCTGAGTCAGCAGGTAAAGCGCATGGGTGATGTGCGGGATATCTTGAACGTCGCCGTGCTTGAAGCATTGGCAGTGGAGCGTTTCAAGTAACTGGCTGGCGGCCCGGACTCGCTGTAAGGCGGCTTCGAGAATGTCTTGGGGATTGGCTTGGGTGTCGATCACCAAAGGATTTGAATCGGTGACGCTGCTGTTGATTGAACGGTAGCGATCGGGAAACGGGTTTAGCGTAGGCATAGTAATTACTCGATGATTGATAAGTAACGCCAGCACCGTGACCAAACGATGGGAGGCGGCTGTGTACAGGCTTGGTCAACCGACACCATCAAATCGGTTCGCCCGAAGGCGTCCAGCACACAGCCGCCATTGCAACACACTACGAGGACGTAGAAGTCCGCAGCGCGAATGATGGCACACAAATGTGTGATGGCATCAGGTGACCAAACCTGTCCGCTGATTTTGCAGCGAACCCAAACAGTAAACGCTGCCCCCATCAGGCGAAAGTCGACAAGGCACCTGACCTTGTAGGACCCAGCCGAAGATCCCGTAGATCGTTTCCCACATGAAACGTCTGACAGAAACGCCCTCGCGACAGGCGGCGTTCAGCCGGGTTAACCATCCGTTAACTCCGCGGTCCAAAACTTTACTGGACCGCACGCCCTCAGGTTGTTCTGACGCCCAGTGCGGCAGGTTCGACGCCAATTCGTCGAGCTGACTTTACGTCTGCACTGGAGATCGCCACATGAACATCCGCACGCTGCTGATCACTTCCGCCCTCGCCTGCACCGCGTTTACCGGTCTTGCTCAGGCCAACGACACGTCGTCCTCGCAAGCCGTGCCCTATCACTACGGCATGCCTTTGAATATCGGCAAGGTGGTAGCGCTGACTGAGCCGAACACGCCGGAATGCAAAGTGATAACGGCTGACATGAAATACATCGATACGTCAGGCAAACCTGAAGAAATCAGCTACCGGAAGCTTTCTGACGCTTGCAGTTATCAGAACTGACGGAAAGGTCTGATTTAACGCTTTGCGGTATTCCTGTGAGGGTTCTGGCGCTATGCTTTGGTGCCTCCCTCACTGCCGCAAGGATTCGCCATGCAGTTATCGTTTCGCACCTTGTCGACCTTCTCGTCCCTTCTCTGCTTTGTACTGGCCCTGGTCTGGGGTTTGATGCCGGACGTATTGCTGGCGCTCTGGAGTATTGAGTATTCGTCTGCGGCAGGTTTTGTTGCGAGGCGCAGCGCGGTGTTGTTCGCGGCGTTGGGCGTGATGTTTTATCTGGTTCGAAATGAGGCGCCGTCCAGCACTCGCAACGCGCTGAGCATCGGGTTTACCGTCGGCTGTTTCGGTTTGGCAGCGCTGGGTTTTGGCGAATGGCTCAACGGCCATGCCGGGCCAGGCATTTTGCTGGCTGTGGTGGTCGAGTCGGCGCTGGGAATGGGGTTTTTCCAGACCCGGCGCGTATCGGTGGAACTCGAAACCGTCGGTTAAAACGCTTTCTTGTCCAAGTGCAGAGGCTGGGACTCGGCCTGGGACTGGTGCTCCATGTCTGAGCGCAGTCCTGCGATCAAGTCGCCGATTTCCCGGCATCCATTGAGCTGTTTGGCATTTATTCCCGTCACGCACAGGTCGAGGTGATCGGTTTCACGGTCTGAATACACCTTGACCGTCATCGACAGGTCCGGCGACAGCGTGCACTGACAGCGTTTCGGCAGAAAACTGCTTTCAATGATATTGCGTAGTTCCAGGGCAGAAAGAAACATGGCGACCCTCTCCTAATTGTGAGATTGCCAAATAAATTCAAGCGTTGGTCCGTGCTGAAATCACCCGCTTTTCTTCCTAAGGCGGGGTTTCTACGTCTCAAACACCAGACCGTCCTCGCGTTCCAAGCTGACTCAATACTGTCCCGGTCAACTCAAGACCTGAATGAGCATAAAACATGCCGCGAATTTCGCCGTGCAGCTCATCGGTAAATCAATGATTTAACGGACATGCCTATAAACGGCCTCATGCAATTTGCAAGAAAGGGCAGTTTCAGCCCTGCAATTTGCATACAACCCGAGCGGGGTTTGCATTAGCGGAGGTCGACAGTAAGAATGCGCCTGTCATTCCAGTATCCGCTGACCCCACTCACACGCAAGGAGGCATCATGGGTTCTTTGACCTTTGTCACTACCGTCGGGCTGATTGTTGCCAGCCTTTCAAGCGTGGCACATGCCGCAAAGCTTGAAACGGTCGCGCCGTTTCCCAAGCCTGAGAACGGCTTTACCCGCCAGGTCATTCACGTTCCTGCGCAGCCGCAGGAAGAAAACTTCCAGGTCGAAGTGCTCGCCGGCAAGATCCTGACCGTGGACTGCAATCGCCAGCGTCTGGGCGGTATCCTTGAAGAAAAAAACCTTGAAGGCTGGGGCTACCCCTTTTACCGCCTGGAAAAAGTCATCGGGCCGATGAGCACGATGATGGCTTGCCCCGACGGCAAGAGTAAAAAGGAGTTCGTGCCGGTGGTTGGTGACGGCTTCATGCTTCGTTACAACAGCAAGTTGCCGATCGTGCTCTACGTGCCCAAGGACGTCGAAGTCCGCTATCGGATCTGGTCGGCGTCGAGCAAGGTCGAGACAGCTGTTCAGGAATAAACTCGCCTCGCCTCATGCTGAAGCGCCGCTCAACGCGGCGCGCTCGGCGACATGCCGCAAACTGTCAAAGTTGATGTTGGCGCCCGAGTCGATTGCCACCAGGGTGTGAGCGACGTACTTCTTGATTCCGGCCACCGCCAAGGCGCCGGAGGGTTCGGTGATCGAGCGGGTATCGTCGTAGATATTCTTGATCGCGGCGCACAGTTCGTCGTTGCTGACGGTCAGCACTTCATCGACACAAAACCGACAGACCTCAAATCCGTAAGCGCCTATCTGCGCAACGGCCACGCCATCGGCGAAGGTGCCCACATTGGGCAGTACAACACGCTCACCTGCCTGCAAAGCAACGTTCAAACACGCGGAATGTTCTGACTCGACGCCGATGATGCGGACTTCAGGTCGCAGGTATTTGACGTACGCGGCGATGCCGGCGATCAGACCTCCGCCACCCACAGGGACGAAAATTGCGTCCAGCGGGCCTTGATGCTGGCGAAGGATCTCCATGGCGACGGTGCCCTGCCCCGCGATCACGTCCGGGTCATCGAATGGCGAGACGAAGGTACAACCGGTTTGCTCGGCCAAACGCAGCGCGTAGTCGAGGGCGAACGGAAAACTCTCGCCGTGCAGCACCGCCTCAGCACCCCGACTGCGCACCCCGAGCACCTTCAATTCTGGCGTCGTGCAGGGCATGACGATGGTGGCGGCGATCCCCAACTCACGGGCCGCCAATGCCACACCTTGGGCGTGATTGCCCGCTGAAGCCGTGATCACGCCGCGAGCCTTTTGCTCATCGCTCAGTTGCACCAGTTTGTTGTAAGCGCCACGGATCTTGAAGGAAAAGGTGGGTTGCAAATCTTCGCGCTTGAGCAGGATCTGATTACCCAAGGACTCGGACAGCGCCGGTGCGGGTTGCAAGGGAGTGCGCACGGCCAGTTCATACACCGGCGCGGCGAGGATCTTTTTCACGTAGTGCTCAAGCAAAGCCTGCTGGGCGGGGATGCTGCTCATGGTCGTCTCCTGACGTTGATCGGAGCCCGGGAGACAGAAAGTAAAAACCCGCCTCTAGGGCGGGTTGGGTGCTGCAGTCGTGAGCTAGCCCGCCAAATAAGGAATGGCGGTAATAATGCTTGGCTGGCAGCGCAATACGGTGGAAGTCATGGCTGGAAATTAGCCGGGCATTGATGGCAAGTCAATGGCCAATTTTCTTCGGCGTCTGTAGGCTGGCGACACCAATCATTGTCCCAAGGAAGGAAACCATGAAGTCTGTCGCCCTGCCCCTCGCTGCCTTGATCGCCTTTGCCGGTTACACCGTTTCAGTGATGCTTCAGGCGGAGCAATCGCTGATCGACTTCGGCATCAGCCTGATGTCCCGCCCGGACACTGCGCAGGTGGTGATTGATCTTTATCTGTTGGCGATTCTGGCTGGAATCTGGATGTACAGGGATGCGCGCAAGCGTGGGCAGTCGAGGGTGTCGGTGATTCCGTATCTGCTGATCACGGCGGTTTTCGTGTCGGTCGGGCCGTTGTTGTACCTCGTCGTTCGTGGGCTTAAAGACCGCAAGAGTTGCGTTGATGCACGGCAGCAAGTCTGATTCAGGTGTTGTTGAGATGCTGATTAAGTCTTCGCGGGCAAGCCTCGCTCCTACATTGGAATGCATTCCATTGTAGGAGCGAGGCTTGCCCGCGAAAGCGATCTGACAACCGCAAAAGCTATTTCGCCAAGCGCCTGAGCCCAAGCACCATCGCCCCCGCCCCAATCATCATCGCCGTCAGAAACAACGGATATGACACCCACCAAGGCGTGTCCCCGGTCATCATGCTGAACTCGGACATGCCGCCAATACTCGCAATCAGGTTCAGCGGCAAAAACACCACGTTAATTAACGTCAGCTTGCGCAGCAGATTGTTCATGCTGTTGTTCATCAGGTTCCCCCGGGCGTCGATCAGCCCGGAGAACACCGTGGAGTAGATTTCCGCCTGTTTGTAGCACTGGTTGTTTTCGATGATCAGGTCGTCAATCAAACCGATGGCTTCGGTGCTGAAGTGTTCCTTGGCCGCGTGGTTGCGCAGCCGTGTCAAGACCGCGCCGTTGCTGTGAATCGCGTTGATGTAATAGATCAGGCTTTCACTGAGGTTGAACATCTGGATCAAGTGCTGGTTCTGCATCGAGGCGTTGAACTTCTGCTGCAGTTCTCGGGCAACCAGCTTGATCACCTTCAGGTGACCCAAATAGTGATGGATGTTGTTGAACAACAGGTCGAGCAGCACATCCAGCGGCGTGTTCAACCGCTGCCGGGTGCCGAGCCCATGTAGCGGCGCATCGTCGGTGGCGATCACCAGCAATCGCTGCGCAGAAAACAACAGGCCGCAGGACGACACTTCAAAGGCCAGGCTGCCGGCGCCGGAGTAATTTTCCGGGCGCTTCCAGATCAGAAACAGGTTGTCGGGGTGGAACTCGATGCGCGACACCTCGTCAGGGTCCAGGGCCGAGGCCAGGGCATGTTCATCGAGCTTGAAGTGGCTGTGCAATAAATCTCGCTCGGCGGCATCGGGGTTGCTGAACAGCATCACCTCGGCGTCCAACCGCTCGACCGATTGCAGGGCGCCGCCGGCCAGTTGAAAGCTTCTGATCATCGGCCGCTCACCAAGCCTGGCCGCGACGTTTCAGTTCCAGCCGTCGGACGAACTCCTCCAGCACCAGCGAATACAGATCGTCCTGCAAGTAGGCGTCTTCGATGCCGGCGTCCATGTTCGGGTTGTCGTTGACTTCGATCACCACCACCTTGTCACCGGACTGTTTGAGGTCGACGCCGTAGAGGCCGTCGCCGATCAGGTTGGCGGTTTTCACGGCCAGGTCGACCACGGCTCGCGGGGCTTCGTGGACTGCCAGAGTGCGGCATTCGCCGTTGATGTCCTGGCCCTTGGCCTTGTGGTTGTAGATCTGCCAATGACCCTTGGACATGAAGTATTGGCAGGCGAAGATCGGTTTGCGGTTGAGTACGCCGATGCGCCAGTCGTATTCGGTGTAGAAGAATTCCTGGGCCAGCAGCAGCACCGAGTGTTCGAACAGTTCGGCCGTTGCTTCGAGCAAGGCTTGCTGGCTTTCGACCTTGATCACGCCCCGGGAGAAACAGCCGTCGGGAATCTTGAGCACTAACGGGAAGCCCAAGCGTTCACCGACCCGTTCGAAGTCTTCCGGTCGATCCTTGTAGAGGATTTCGGTGGCGGGCATGCCGAGTTGGTGACTCTTGAGCAGGTCGGTCAGGTACACCTTGTTGGTGCAGCGCAGGATCGACGCCGGATCGTCCATCACCACCAGCCCTTCGCTCTCGGCTTTTTTCGCAAAGCGATAGGTGTGGTTGTCGACGCTTGTGGTCTCGCGGATCAGCAGGCCGTCGTATTCGGCAATGCGCGCGTAGTCCTTGCGCTCGATCAGCTCGACATCAATGCCCAATGTCTTGCCGACGCGTACGAAATTGTCCAGCGCCTTCGCGTTGGAGGGCGGCAAGGCTTCCTGTGGGTCGTGCAGGATGGCCAGGTCATAACGGGCCAGGCGCCGTGAGCGTGGCACGCGCCAGATCTTGCGGCTGAAACTGTCCAGGGAGTTGGCGAATTGATCTTCCTGGTCTTCGCGCAACTTATGCAAGGTGCCGGACTTTATACCCTCGATGTGCCAACCATTGGTTCTTCTAAACTCAACTAACAATATCGGACACGGAAAAACCTCAAACAACTGACGCGCCAGATCCTGCAACGGTTCGATATTGGTTTTACCGAAGTACAACGTCAGGGTAAAACCTTCGGTGTCGCTGTAAAGATGATTGCTGAGGGCTTTTTCCAGGGGTTTATCGAGGTCGTCCAGCGCCAGGCCGTACAAGGATTTTTTGGTCAGTTCGCTGATGGTTCGCACCGACGGAATGACCTTGTGCCCCCGCGCTTCGGCCAGCAATGAGCAGTAATAACCGTGCCCCAGGTACTTGTAGCTGCGGCACAGGTTGATCACCTGGACCCGTTTACCCTGTTCATTGTCCCGCGTCTGCTCGAGGTATTCCTGGGCGCTGACAATGTCCTCGCTGGGGAAGTACGAGGCCCAGTCTTCCTTGCGTTCGACGATGATAATCAACTGACTTGAAGTTTTGTTTGCATCATTTAAATAAGTTGCTACCGGCAAAGTTTGCTCGGATACTTCGCGCCAATGACCTTGTACCGCTGACATAGTGATTGATCCGTTGGAGAACAAGACCTTTCCTATTAAGCACGAACTTTTTCGAAAGTCCCGTTTCGTTACGCAACTTTTACGGCGGTCATATGAACACTGTCTTTCGCTTGGCGGTAGTTGAAGACTTACCCGCGCTGCTGGAACTTGAACAGCAATGTTTCACCACCGACCGGCTCAACAGTCGCAGCTTTCTGTGGATGATCACGCGGGCTCACGGCCAGCTGTTGGTGGCCCAGCGTGGCGAGCAATTGGTCGGCTACGCCGTGGTGCTGTTTCACCGGGGCACTTCGCTGGCGCGGCTTTATTCGATTGCGATCGCGACCGGGGCGCGCGGCAGCGGGCTGGGCAAGCAGTTGCTCGAACGCGTCGAGTCCTGTGCTCTTGAACATGATTGCGCCTACCTGCGGCTTGAAGTGCGTATCGACAACCCGGCGGCGATTGCCTTGTATGAGCGCAACGGCTACCGGCGTTTCGCGCTGATCCATGACTATTACCAGGACCATGCCGACGCGCTGCGCCTGGAAAAGCGCATCCTTGAGCACCGCGATTCGCGCAGCATCAAGGTGCCCTGGTATCGGCAAACCACCGATTTCACCTGCGGCCCGGCCTGCCTGCTGATGGCCATGGGGGCGCTGCAAGCGGACCGGGTGCTGGAGCGTCGCGAAGAACTGCAAATCTGGCGTGAGGCGACGACGGTATTCATGACCTCAGGCCATGGCGGCTGCAGCCCTCAAGGCTTGGCGCTGGCAGCATGGCGCCGGGGTTTCCGGGTGCGGTTGCAACTGAGCATGGACGGGCCGTTGTTTCTCGATGGCGTGCGCGATGAGCATAAAAAAGACGTAATGCGCTTGGTGCACGAAGAGTTCACTGCGCAGCTACTCGAAACTGATGTGGAGCAAGTGATCGGCGGCCCGCTGAACCTTCCACGGTTACTGGGCGACGGCGGACAACCGCTGGTGCTGATCAGCAGCTATCGGCTGACCCGCTCCAAGTCGCCCCATTGGGTGATCGTCACCGATTCCGATGAGGAGTTCGTCTACCTGCACGACCCGGATGTGGACCACAGCCAACATCGCCAACCCATGGACTGCCAGCATCTGCCGGTCAGCCATGGGGAGTTCGACAAGATGTGCAGCTTTGGCCGGGGGAAGCTTCGGGCGGCGGTGATTCTCTATGCCGGCTCAAACTGATCGTTCCCACGCTCCGCGTGGGAATGCCGCCATGGACGCTCTGCGTCCGCTCGTGATGTGACGCGGAGCGTCACGGGATGCATTCCCACGCAGAGCGTGGGAACGATCGGTCGCCTTGGGTTACTTCAGGCCGATCTTGTACAACCCGCCATCGTCCTCATCGGTCAGCACATACAAGTACCCATCCGGCCCCTGCCGCACATCGCGAATGCGTTTGTTGAGTTCGCCGAGCAAGCGTTCTTCGTGAACCACTTTGTCGCCATCGAACTGCAAGCGGATCAACTCCTGGCTGACCAGCGCACCAATGAACGCATTGTGCTGCCAGACCTTGAAGCGATCCGCATCGTAGAACGCCATGCCGCTGATGCCCGGCGACTTTTCCCAGACATGGTGCGGCGCCACGGTGCCTTCAGCGCTATTGCCCTTGGCTTCCGGGATCGGTTGGCCGGAATAGTTGATGCCGTGGGTCGCCAGCGGCCAGCCGTAATTCTTGCCGCGTTCGATGATGTTGATTTCATCACCGCCCTGCGGACCATGCTCGTTCTCCCAGAGGACACCAGTCCACGGATTGAGCGCCGCGCCTTGCGGATTGCGCTGGCCATAGGACCAGATTTCCGGGCGCACACCGGACTGCCCGACAAAGGGGTTATCGTCCGGAACCTTGCCGTCGGGATAGATGCGCACCACCTTGCCTTGCAACTTGTCGAGGTCCTGGGCCGTCTCTCGGTCATTGTTTTCGCCGAGGGTGATGAACAGATAGCCGTCGCGATCAAACACCAATCGTGAGCCGAAGTGGTTGCCGACCGAAAGCTTGGGCTCCTGGCGGAAAATCACTTTGAAATCCTTGAGGGTTTTCAGGTCCTCGGACAATTGCCCTCGGCCTACCGCTGTGCCAGCCTTGTCGCCCGCACCGCCGCCCTCGGCGTAAGACAGATAAACCGTGCGGTCCTGCTTGAAGTCGGGTGACAACACCACATCCAGCAAGCCGCCCTGCCCCTTGGCCCAGACCTTTGGCACGCCATTGATCGGCGCCGACAGTTTGCCGTCGTAATCCACCACCCGCAGATTGCCGGGTCGTTCGGTGACCAGCATGCCTTTGCGGTCCGGCAGGAACGCCAGGGCCCACGGATGTTCCAGGCCCTTGGCAACTTGCCAGACTTCAAGGGTGCCCTGCTCGCTGTTCATGTCCTGGGGCGGCGCCGCGAAGACGGGTGCCGTGGCGGTGATCAGTACGCTGGCACAGAAGGTGGCCAGGAGGGTTTTACGCAGCATGCACGATTCCTTTTGTCGTTCGAATGGCTGGCAAGAACGCTGTCCTGCCGTTCAACGGTTGCTGGTGTCTGCGTCTCGATGGGGAGGGTTGGGAATGAATTTGGGAGGGCTGGCGGGAACCGTTCGGTCCTGCGGATAGCGATTGCCGATGCCGCCATTATCGAGGGTCGGTGGACGCGGTACCGGCACCGTGTTCGGCCCGCGAATGACCGGAGCGCCGGGCTGCGTGCCTTGCATGCTATTGGGATTGGCCCGACGAATCGGGCTGTTGTAAGGGTTGTTATTGCCGGTGCCCGTTGGGCTTTGGGCCAGCAGTAAAGAGGACGAAGGCACTGCGACGTCGGCCTGGGCCAGATTGCTCAACAGGCCACTGAATGCCAGTACGGTGCAGGCGAGCACGAATCTGTTCATGGGAGGCCTCCGGGCGTCAGCGTGGATAGGGTCTTCGATAGCACGCTACGCCCGAGGTTCGGATTTGTTAACTAAAACCTCTTTCACAAGATGTAACACCAGTTGACCGCCCCGCAGGACCGGGACGCAACCCGCTGAAACTTTTGCGCCGCGCGGCAGGTCACCTGAACACATCACTTGCGAGTAGACGACCATGGCACGGGCAATCTGGAAAGGCGCAATCAGTTTCGGGCTGGTGCATATCCCTGTGGCGCTGGTCTCGGCGACGTCCTCGCAAGGCGTGGATTTCGACTGGCTCGACAGCCGCAGCATGGACCCGGTGGGTTACAAGCGCGTCAACAAGGTCACCGGCAAGGAAGTCACCAAGGAACACATCGTCAAAGGCGTGCAGTACGAAAAAGGCCGTTATGTGGTGCTCAGCGAGGAAGAGATCAAGTCGGCGCACCCGTTGTCCACGCAGACCATCGACATCTTTTCCTTTGTCGACGCCGAACAGATTCCCCTGCAAAACATCGACACGCCCTACTACCTGGCGCCGGACAAACGCGGCGGTAAGGTTTATGCGCTGTTGCGCGAAACCCTGAGCAAAACCAACAAAGTCGCCCTCGCCCACGTTGTCCTGCATACCCGCCAGCATTTGGCTGCGTTGATGCCACTGGAATCGGCGATGGTGCTGGTGATGCTGCGTTGGCCCGCCGAAGTGCGCAGCCTGGAGACGCTGGAGCTGGGCGCTGAAGTGACCAAGCCTGAACTGGCCAAAGGCGAACTCGACATGGCCAAGCGTCTGGTGCAGGACATGAGCGCCGACTGGAAACCCGAAGATTACCGCGACAGTTTTGAAGACAAGATCATGGCGCTGGTCGAGAAAAAAGCGAATGAAGGCAAGATTGAGGATGTTGAAACGGCGACGGGTGAAGAGGAACGTAAAACGGCTGATGTGATTGATTTGACTGAGCTGCTTAAACGTAGTCTTGGGGGCAAAGGTGCCAGTAAAGCCACAAGCAAGCCCACTTCTAAAGGTAAAACTGCGGCCAAACCAGCGGAGGAAAAGAAGGCTTCGAAGCGTTCCAGTGGCTGACTGATTACAGGGGCATTCATGAGTTCTGCAATGGAAGTAATGGCCTCTTCGCGGGCAAGCCCGCTCCCACAGGTTTCAGTGTCAGCTAAATAATTGGCGGCAAACGCTGAACCTTGTGGGAGCGGGCTTGCCCGCGAAGGGGCCATCCGCAGCAATGCAAAAAATCAGATCAACACAAAAATCGCCAGCAACCCACCAAAAATCGCCCACTTCTCAAGGTAATAAAGTTTGCGATTACGTTTCTTCAGTGCCTTGCCCCGCAGGCGAATCTTGTAGATTTTGGCGAACAGGCGGTTGATGCCACCGGTCTTGTCCCCCGCATCATTCGGCGCGCCCGCCGCCGACATCACGTTACGGCTGAACCAGCCGTTGAACGCCGCCGCCCAGCGGTACTTCATCGGCCGCTCGACGTCGCAGAACAGAATGATGCGGTTCTGCTGGGTGGTGTTTTCGGCGTAGTGAATGAAGGTTTCGTCGAACATCACCGCTTCACCGTCGCGCCAGTGGTAGTTCTCGCCATCGACGTTGATGTAGCAACCGGCATCGTTCGGCGTTTCCAGGCCCAGGTGGTAGCGATAAGAGCCGGCATACGGATCGCGGTGGCGGACCAGTTTGGAGCCCGGCGGCAACTCGGCGAACATCGCGGCTTTGATCGAACCGATGCTTTGCACCAGCTCAGTGGTGCGCGGGCAGAGTTTGGTCGCTGAAGGATGGCTGTCGCCGTACCACTTCAGGTAGAAACGCTTCCAGCCCGTCTTGAAAAACGAGTTGAAACCGACGTCGTCGTATTGGTTCGAGCGCTTGATCTCCCCGGCCCGGAGCAGGTTCTGGCCTTCCGCGCGAATTTCTTCCCAATGCTCCTGCAACGGACTCAGGTCCGGGAAATCGGCCGGGTCGAGGTAAGGCTTGTTGGGGATCTTCGAGAACATATAAAGGAAGCAATTGATCGGCGCCAGAAACGACGAGTGATCGCTTAATTGACGGCCAAACTTGTGGCGCACCCGACCGCGCAGGTGGACGTAGGCAATTGAGAGTACATAAATTGCGGCAATAATCAGTTTCACAGAAATCGTCACACGTCAGAAGTGAACAAACTGCTTCCCCTCCAGGCTTCAAAGCCTTGGGGGTTTGTGCAGCGTCTGAATACGAAACAGCGTTCCCGGGTAGCCCGTCCCAGAGCCTGCCGATGGTCGGCATCAGGTTGAAACATGGCATTTTAGTCTCATTTTGTAACCAATAGTTAACCTTCAAATGTGAAAATCTGTCCGTTGATGCCGCCAAAGCGCCCGCGCAACCTCAACGCCCTATCGTTTAAAGAGCCAGACCAGTACAATCGCCGCCAAACATTACGCGCCCCCCTTGGTTGATGACGGGAATGAACCCCGCCTCAGCGCACTTCGACTCGGGCCAAGCGCTCCATATGCTGCTGTCCACTTATTGCCAGATGGACCTTCCGCTTCTGACCGGGATGCATTTCCCGTGGTTCGGATACCGGAAACGGGTACTGAATCGGTACTGCCGCAACCCTAGCTACTCTGAATGCTTCGCAGGAAAAACCTTTGATCTCTACAGCTAACATCACGATGCAGTTCGGCGCCAAGCCGCTATTCGAAAACGTTTCGGTCAAATTCGCCGCGGGCAACCGCTACGGTCTGATCGGCGCCAACGGCTGCGGCAAGTCGACCTTCATGAAAATCCTCGGCGGCGACCTCGAGCCGTCCGGCGGCCAGGTCATGCTCGAGCCGAACGTGCGTCTGGGTAAATTGCGCCAGGACCAGTTCGCCTACGAAGAATTCACCGTCATCGACACCGTGATCATGGGTCACGAAGAGCTGTGGAAGGTCAAAGCCGAGCGCGACCGTATCTACTCGCTGCCGGAAATGACTGAAGAAGACGGCATGGCTGTGGCCGAGCTGGAAACCGAATTCGCCGAAATGGACGGCTACACCGCCGAATCCCGCGCCGGTGAATTGCTGCTGGGCCTGGGTATCGGCATCGAGCAGCACTTCGGCCCGATGAGCGAAGTGTCCCCTGGCTGGAAACTGCGCGTATTGCTGGCTCAGGCGCTGTTCTCCGATCCTGAAGTGCTGTTGCTCGACGAACCGACCAACCACCTGGACATCAACACCATCCGCTGGCTGGAAAACATTCTGACCCAGCGCTCCAGCCTGATGATCATCATCTCTCACGACCGTCACTTCCTGAACAGCGTGTGCACCCACATGGCTGACCTGGATTACGGCGAGCTGCGCCTGTTCCCGGGCAACTACGACGAGTACATGACCGTGGCAACCCAGTCCCGCGAGCAGCTGCTGTCGGACAACGCCAAGAAGAAAGCGCAGATTTCCGAGCTGCAATCGTTCGTCAGCCGCTTCTCGGCCAACGCCTCGAAAGCCAAGCAGGCCACTTCCCGCGCCAAGGCGATCGACAAGATCCAGCTGGCCGAGGTCAAGCCTTCGAGCCGTGTGAGCCCGTTCATCCGTTTCGAACAAACCAAGAAGCTGCACCGTCAGGCGGTCATCGTCGAGCGCATGGCCAAAGGCTTCGACGGCAAGACGCTGTTCAAGGACTTCAGCTTCCAGGTTGAAGCTGGCGAGCGCGTGGCGATCATCGGCCCGAACGGTATCGGTAAAACCACCCTATTGCGCACCCTGGTCAACGAACTGACCCCGGATGCCGGTACCGTGAAGTGGACCGACGCCGCGGAACTGGGCTACTACGCCCAGGACCACGCCCACGACTTCGAAGACGACTGCAACCTGTTCGACTGGATGGGCCAATGGACCCAGGGTGGCGAACAAATCGTTCGCGGCACCCTCGGCCGCATGCTGTTCTCCAACGACGAGATCCTCAAGTCGGTCAAGGTCATCTCCGGTGGTGAGCAAGGTCGCATGCTGTTCGGCAAGCTGATCCTGCAAAAGCCGAACGTGCTGATCATGGACGAACCGACCAACCACTTGGACATGGAATCCATCGAAGCGCTGAACCTGGCGCTGGAAAACTACCCGGGCACGCTGATCTTCGTCAGCCACGACCGTGAGTTCGTATCGTCGTTGGCCACCCGCATTATCGAACTCAGCCCTAGCGGCGTGATCGACTTCAGCGGTACTTATGATGACTACCTGCGTAGCCAGGGCGTTGTGTTCTAAGCGTTCGCTATAAATGAAAAGCCCTGTCCTGGTGACGGGGCTTTTTTTTGCACTGATCGTTCCCACGCTCCGCGTGGGAATGCAGCCCGGGACGCTCCGCGTCCCTTCAAGAGCCGAACGCGGAGCGTCCGTTGAGGCATTCCCACGCGGAGCGTGGGAACGATCGGTGAAGAGGGCCTCGGGTGCAACGAATATAGTTAGCCTGCTTCCTTTTATTTCCCGCCCAAGCCATGATGCAACTCTCCCACCGCCGCCCGCGAACGAGTCCTCATGTCTGCGCAGCAACAGCCACCGCATAGCTCAATGGCGATCACCCTGCAGATCGTCTCGATCGTTTTCTATACCTTTATTGCGTTCCTCTGCATCGGCCTGCCGATTGCGGTGTTGCCGGGCTATGTGCATGAGCAGTTGGGTTTCAGCGCAATCGTCGCTGGGCTGACCATCGGTTCCCAATACCTGGCCACCCTGCTCAGCCGTCCCATGGCCGGGCGTATGTCGGACACCATTGGTACCAAACGGGCGATTGTTTACGGCTTGTCGGGGATTGTGCTGAGTGGCGTGCTGACGTTGATTTCAACCTTGCTGCAAAGCTTTCCACTGCTGAGCCTGTTGATCCTGATTGCCGGACGCTTGCTGCTCGGCATCGCCCAGGGCTTGATTGGCGTGGGCACGATCAGTTGGTGCATGGGCCAGGTCGGTGCGGAACACACCGCACGCTCGATTTCGTGGAACGGCATTGCGTCTTACGGCGCCATTGCGATCGGTGCGCCGCTGGGCGTGGTGATGGTCGCCGAATACGGCTTTGTCAGCCTGGGGATCGCACTTTCACTGTTGGCCCTGGCCGCCCTGCTGCTGATCCGCAACAAACCCTCGGTGCCGGTGATTCGCGGTGAGCGTCTGCCATTCTGGGCAGTGTTCGGACGCATTGCGCCGTTTGGCGCGAGCCTGAGCCTGGCTTCCATCGGTTACGGCACCCTGACAACCTTTATCACCTTGTATTACGTCAGCCGTGGCTGGACCGGCGCGGCCTACTGCCTGACGGTCTTCGGCATCTGCTTTATTTTGTCGCGATTGTTGTTTATCTCAGCGATCAGCCGCTTCGGCGGCTTCACCTCGGCGATTGTCTGCATGAGCATTGAAACGGTGGGCCTGATGCTGCTGTGGCTCGCGCCTTCGACCGCTTATGCGCTGATCGGCGCCGGCCTGGCCGGATTTGGTCTGTCGCTGGTGTACCCGGCGCTGGGGGTGGAAGCGATCAAGCAAGTGCCCAACTCCAGTCGTGGCGCGGGCCTTAGCGCTTACGCAGTATTTTTCGATCTGGCACTGGCGATTGCCGGGCCGCTGATGGGCGCGGTGGCGTTGAACCTGGGGTATTCGTGGATTTTCTTTAGTGCGGCGATGTTGTCGGTAGCCGGACTCGGCTTGACCTTAATGCTGAAACGCCGCGCAACATCCTGACTGACCGCGATCCCTGGTAGCAGCTGTCGAGCCTGCGAGGCTGCGTTCGGCTGCGAAGCAGTCGTGAAAGCATGCTCCGCGGTTTTTCAGACAAAATGTACATGCAGATTTTACGACTGCTGCGCAGCCGAACGCAGCCTCGCAAGCTCGACAGCTGCTACACAAATCGGTGGCGATTACTGATCCGCAGTCTGCATCCCGGCGCGATTCGGTTTGCCCAGCGCATGGGAGAAGAACCGCCCGGCTTCGGACACCATACTGCGATGGATGTCTTCGCGATCAACGCCGTCAGCATCGGTGCACAGCGCCGGCATGGCGGCGATCTGCTCTTCATTGCAAGGCGCCATGAACACGAAGTGCCCTGCCCCGGCCAGCAATTTGAAGTCCGGTGCGGTCGGCAGTTTGCGCGCCAGGGCGGCGGCGTTTTTGTCGAACGCCACCAGTTTGTCGCCATCCCCGCTGTAAAGCAGTACCGGCACATGCACGTCAGCCAGCGTGTGACGGCCGAACTTCAGGCTCAGCGGCGCCATCAGCAGCAACGCATGCACGCGCGGATCCGCCACGGGTTGCAAGTCATCGCGGTCGACAATCAGCTCGCCTTTGGTGTTGCAGGCATCGCGGTCGTCCGGGCGCTCCTGGCAGTAGCGGCGCAGACGATCCAGGTCAGGCGTCGCACCGGACAGGATCAACGCTGTTTCGCCACCCGCCGAATAACCAATAACGCCCACTTGATCGGCATTGACGAAAGGCGCGAGCATGCGATCGCCCAGGGTCGCGGTAATGGCTTCGGAAATCTGGATCGGCCGGCCATAAAGGTTACTCAACGTACCGAGGCGGCTGTGGTCTTTGGAGTTGTCACCGGGGTGGATCACCGCCACCACCACAAACCCTTTGCGCGCCAGCGAGGTGGCGAGGTCGTGCAGCGCCAACGGGGTTCCGGTGTTGCCGTGAGACAGCATCAGCATCGGGAAACGGCCCATGGCAACACGGGTGTCTTCGCCGGCTTCGACGGTGTAACCCTCGATTTTGCTGGTGTGCTCCCGGTCGCTGGAGGGATAGAACGCGATGGCGCGCATCGGCTGCAAATCCAGAGGATCGAGAAAACTCATCTCATGGAAACCGACGCTCCAGTGAGGATGCGGCGCAGGCGCGGCGTGCACTGAATTCAGGCTGCTGAGCAGGCAAATCAGTAATGTTGCACAAAGACGCACCATGGGATGCCCCACCTTGTTACTGGACCGGAGTCGGTAACCCTCGACTGCATATCCCGGGCCACAATCTGTAATGACCAGAAACAAAAAACTCCGTATCTGGCACTTGCGTGATCAGAATACAGAGTTTTTTGGGGGGTGCCTGAGCTGTTTGAACTCTTTACGCAAGTCTTACGCAGCGGCGAACAACTGCTCGCTGATTTGCGTGTGAGCGTCGCTCATGGCTTTGGTGCGCACTTCGTCACCGTAGGCCAGGCCATGGGCACGAACAAATTCAATGTCGGTGATGCCGATGAAGCCGAACAGCACCTTCAAGTACTCTTCATGCGCAACGCCAGTGGCCTGACCGGCATGCAGACCGCCGGACGTCGAGACGATCACGACTTTCTTGCCACCGCACAGGCCTTCAGGGCCGGCTTCGGTGTAGCGGAAGGTCTGACCGGCAACGGCAATGCGGTCGATCCAGGCCTTGAGTTGGGTCGGGATGGTGAAGTTGTACATCGGCGCTGAGATCACAACAGCATCGGCAGCGAGGAATTCGGCCAGGGTGGTGGCGCTCAGCTCGGCTTCGTGCTGTTGCGCGGCGTTGCGCAGTTCAGCGGTGGTGCCGGCGGCAACCAGAGTAGTGGCGGAGAAATGGCTGATGGCATCAGCGGCCAGGTCGCGGTAAGTCACTACGGCGGTTGGCTCGGCGGCTTGCCAGGCGTTGACGACTTCGCTGCTCAGCAGACGGGAAGCCGAGTTGTCACCAAGAATGCTCGAATCGATATGCAACAGTTTCATAAGGGATCTCCAGGTGAGGATCGCCACCGGGCGATCTGATGGGGAGGATCCTACAGATGAAACCAATAGCTGATTAGCCCGCAACAATGCGATAGTTCGTCCCACTGATAGAACAATCGGATTCCCATCATGCAAGACCTCAACGACCTCTACTATTTCGCCAAGGTGGTCGAAGCCGGCGGCTTCGCTGCGGCCGGGCGTTTGCTGGGGATTCCCAAGTCCCGGCTGTCGCGGCGCATTGCCGAACTGGAAGAACGCCTCGGCGCACGCCTGCTGCAACGCACCACCCGACAGCTCAAGCTGACCGCGGTGGGCGAACGCTACCTGCGGCACTGTCAGGCGATGCTGCTGGAAGCGGAGATGGCCGATGAAGCCGTGGCCAGTATGTCCAGCGAGCCCAGGGGCCGCTTGAGGGTGTCCTGCCCCGTCGGCCTGGCCCACGAAATGCTGCCGATGGTGATCAGCAGATTTCTTGATAAATACCCCCAGGTTCAACTGGAAGTCATGCTGATCAATCGCCGGGTCGATCTGGTGACCGAAGGTGTCGATGTCGCGCTGCGGGTCCGTGATTTGGGCGATGAGGATCCGCTGCTGGTGACCCGTCGCTTGCGTCAGGCACAAATGGCGATGGTCGCCAGCCCGGCGTTCCTGCACGAACGTCAGATCAACCACCCCGAAGACCTGAAAGCCTTGCCGGTGCTCGGCGCACTGGAAGCGGATCGCATGGTGCACATCCGCATGCTCGATCAGCAGGGTAAAAGCTATGACTTGAGCCTGGAGGCACGATTGGGCATCGATGATTTCATCGTACGCAAGGCCTGCACGCTCGCCGGCCAGGGATTCACCATGCTGCCGATGATGTATTGCGAACAGGAACTGGAAAATGGCTCGCTGGTGCAGTTGCTGCCCGACTGGTCATTGCCTGGCGGCTGGCTGCAAGCGGTCTACCCTCATCGGCGCGGGGTGATGCCGGCCGTACGTGCCTGGATCGACCATTTGATCGAATCATTCAATGCCTGTGGGGACCGATTGATATGAAGGCTGGACGCATGAGCGAAGAGGACGTCGCGCAATTCTGTCTCGCGCTGCCCGGCGCGCGGGAAGACTATAAATGGGGAGGCGTACGGGTGTTTTCGATTGCCGGGAACAAGATGTTCGCCTTGCAGAACCTGCGCGGCGATTCCCTGGCCTTCAAGGTCGACAAGGATCTGTTCCTCGGGCATTGCGACCGCCCGGGCATTCACCCGGCGCCGTATCTGGCGCGGGCCCAATGGATCATCATGCAAACGCCCTACCCGCTGGGGAGTGAAGAGCTGCAAGGGTTGTTGCAACGTTCCCACCAACTGGTGGTGAGCAAGCTGCCCAAGCGTACTCAGGTCAGCCTGCTGCTTTAGAACAATGCAAACAGATGCGCGCCAAGAAACAGCTGGTCGATCCAGAACACCTGGTGCATCAGCACAATGAGCCAGAACACAAGCTGGAACGAGAGCTTGCGGGTCTTGTGCCGAAACACTTGCTGGGCCAGCAAGGCCCCCGGCCAGCCGCCCGCCAGTTCGACCGCGTGCAGCACGTTCTCCGGAGTCCGCCAGCTGTCGGCTCGAGCCTTGCGCTTGTCGCTCCAGTACAGAAAGAACGCCAGCACGCTGACGATGCCGTAGGCCGCCAGCGGAATCAGCGAAACCCCGCGCAGCCACAGCGACACCGAACCCGTCAGCGGCAGCGCGCACAGGATCGCCAATACCAGCAATTTCAACCGTGGATGCTGGACCCGCTCTCCCCCGGACCGGCGTCCAGGGTTATTGCGCGCGCTGGCGTCACTCATGGTTGGACTGCGGTCCAGTCGACCCAGCCAAACTGCCAGGTGGCCAGGATCACCAGGCCGAACGCGATGCGATACCAGGCGAATGCCGCGTAGCTGTGACTGCCGATGAACACCAGCAGGGCCCTGACGGCAATCATCGCGAAGATGAACGCGGTGACGAAGCCGATCGCGAACACCGGAAAATCAGCCGGCACGAACAGGTCGCGGTACTTGTAGCCTGAGTACACCGCTGCCGCGACCATGGTTGGCATCGCCAGGAAGAACGAGAACTCCGTGGCAGTCTTGCGCGACAACCCGAACAGCAAACCGCCAATGATGGTCGAGCCGGAACGCGAAGTCCCGGGAATCATGGCAAGGCATTGGGCAAAGCCGACTTTCAGGGCGTCTTTCCAGGTTATTTCGTCGACGGTGTGTGCGTGCACTTCGTGCTGACGCCGTTCAGCCCACAGCATGATGATGCCGCCCACAACCAATGCCGTGGCCACTGTGATCGGGTTGAACAGGTAGTGGTGAATCAAATCAGAAAAAATCACCCCCAGCACCACGGCCGGCATGAAGGCGATCAGCAGGTTCGCGGTAAAGCGTCGGGCGCTCGGCTGAGTCCGCAAGCCAGTGACCACATCGAAGATCTTGCGGCGAAACTCCCACACCACGGCCAGGATTGCCCCAAGCTGAATAATGATGTTGAAAGCGATGGCCCGTTCGCCACCGAAGTTGAGCAAGTCCGCCACAATAATTTGGTGACCGGTACTGGAAATCGGCAAAAACTCCGTCAGCCCCTCTACAACCCCAAGAATCAATGCCTGCAAGGCGGTCCAAAGTTCCATCAATCCCCCAAAGGCGATGCGCCAAGGCATGCCCCGTTAGTTTTTTAAGCGTTCATCGCGCCAAGCGTAGCTGAAGTCCCGCGCACAAAGGATCCAGACGGAACCGTAAAAATTCCGTGAAAGATCGACTTGGATTCAGGTTTTTCCGCGCGGGGCCGAAATCCTATCAGACAAGCCTCGATAACGCTGCCGCGTAATGAGACTTGGGTCGCATATGCCCGACCGGCAAAGCGTGGTTGGATGCTGGCAATCGTTTATTACAAGAAAAAGAAATCGGAGTGACAGCGTTATGAACAGCTTGCGCAGTGTGTCGATCAGCCGACGCTTGTGGCTCATCTTGATCGTGTCGGTGGTGATGTTACTGACGTTGGGCGTGTTGATGCTCAAGCAGATCCATGACGACCTTTACCAGGCAAAGGCCCAGAAAACCCAGCACGTGGTGCAGACCGCCAGCGGCATTCTGGATTACTACCACGGCCTGGAAACCGCCGGCACGCTCACCCGCGATGCCGCGCAGAAACAAGCGCTGACCACCGTTCGCGGGCTGCGTTATGACCAGAACGACTACTTCTGGATCAACGATCTGACGCCGGTGATGGTGATGCACCCGGCCAACCCTAAACTCGATGGCCAGAACCTCTCGGCAATCCGCGACCCGGACGGTTTTGCGTTGTTCAACGAAATGGTGGCCGTTGCCAAGGCCAAGGGTGCCGGCACGGTCAACTACCGCTGGCCTAAACCGGGTGCCAGCGCCCCGGTCGAGAAAACCTCCTACGTCAAATTGTTCGAGCCTTGGGGTTGGGTGATTGGCTCGGGCGTGTACATCGATGACATGCAGGCCGAGTTCTATGGTCAAGTATGGAAAGCTTCTTTCGTCGGTCTGGTGATTGCGCTGATCATGGCGTTGCTGGTGATCATGATCGCTCGCAGCATTGTGCGTCCGCTCCAGGCCACCGTGAACGCCATGGCCAATATCGCCAGCGGTGAAAGCGACTTGACCCGCAGCCTCGACACCCATGGCCAGGATGAAGTCACTCAGTTGGCCCGGCACTTCAATGCCTTCACCGCCAAACTGCGCCTGGTCATCAGCGAGCTGCAAGTGTCCGCCAGTGCTCTGGGCCAGTCTTCCAGTGAACTGGGTAACGACGCCGCCCAGGCTCAGCAACGCAGTCAGCAACAGTCCCAGCAAATGGAGCTCGTGGCGACCGCGATCAACGAAGTGACTTACGGTGTGCAGGATGTGGCCAAGAACGCCGAGCACGCGGCCAGCGAAATGCGCGATGCCGAGTCCCAGGCGCAGCAGGGGCAGGTCAACATTGACGGCAGCTTGCAACAGATCGACAAACTGTCCGGCACCATCGATCAAGCCGTTGAAGTGATTCGCACCCTGGCGGCTGAAAGCAATCAGATTGGCAGCGTGCTGGAGGTTATCCGCTCGATCGCCGAGCAAACCAACCTGCTGGCCCTCAACGCGGCCATCGAAGCGGCTCGGGCCGGTGAGCAAGGCCGAGGGTTCGCGGTGGTGGCCGATGAAGTGCGCCTGCTGGCCCAGCGCACCCAGAAGTCCACGGCGGAGATCCAGTCAATGATCGAACGCCTGCAAACGCACTCCGAAGCGGCGGTCAAAGTGATCGGCGACAGCAGCCGGGCTTCGCAACTGACCATCGAACAGGCCGGTCTGGCCGGTGCCAGCCTGAATGCAATCGGCCAGGCGTTGCGCAACCTCAACGGGCTGAACGCGTCGATCGCCAGTGCGACCCTGCAGCAAGCCCATGTGGTGGAAGACATCAATCAGAACGTCACCCAGGCGGCCGGGTTGTCCCACAGCACCGCGCTGGCGGCCGAGCAGTCGAGCGTGGCCAGTGTCCGTCTAAAGGAATTGAGCGAGCAGTTGAACGGCCTTCTCTCACAGTTCCGCGTGTAAAAACACCCTCTTGTAATTGGATGGACTCGCCCAAGCCGAGGCGTCAATGCGCCACGATGGCAGTCTAAACAGCCAACGACAGCGAGGGCGAGTCCATGAAAAAGCATACTTCGATTGATCAATCCCTGTCTTCTTCCGATTTGTCGGCCTGCACAACCGTGGCGGTCGATCTGGCCAAGCAGGTCTTTCAGGTCGCCGGTGAAGACGTCCTCGGCCAAGTGCACTACGAGCAACGGATCAAGTCGCGCGAGGCGTTTTATGAGTTTCTACGCCAGTTGCCGCCTCATGTCGTGGTTCTGATGGAGACCGGTCCGGGTGCTCAAGCCTGGGCCCGGCAGCTGCAAGACCAAGGCAATCTGGCGCGGATTCTTCCAGCCCGTTTGGTGGCCACACATCGTAGCGGGCCTAAAAATGATCGCAACGATGCGCTGGCGATTCTGCGCGCTGGTCGCGATGAAAAGATCTACGCAGTGCCGGTCAAAAGCGTTGCGGCGCTGGCAATGCAGGCGTTGCATCGCGCCCGCCAAGGCTATGTGCGTCGACGCACGGCGGTGAGCAATCAGATGCGCGGCCTGCTGCTCGAGCATGGCGTGGCCTTGGCGCAGGGCGATGTTGCGATCAGCCAGAAAATTCCGCGGGTACTGGAAGATGCCACCCAGCCGGTGCCGGGCCTGCTGCGTGAACTGATCGACGAACTGTTGGCCGAGTGGCACCATTTGGGCGAACGCATCAGCGTGCTGACGGGGCGCCTGGAAGTGGCCGCCAACGCCGACATGACGGCGAAGCGACTGATGACTGTGCGCGGCATCGGCCCAGTCACTGCCACGGCACTGGTGGCCAAGGAAACCAAGCCTGAGCGATTTCCCAATGCCCGCAAGTTTGCCGCGTACTTTGGCATGGTGCCTGACCAGCACAGCAGCGGGCAGACGGTCCGGCTGGGGGACATGACCAAGCGAGGCGATGTTTATTTACGCAGCCTGATGATCCAGGGAGCCCATGCGGTACTGCAACAACTACGACCTGATTCCCAGCAACCCGATGACCGCCGCTTGTTGCGCTGGATGAGCCGGCTGGGTCGTAAGGAGGCTGCGATCAGGCTAGCCAACCGCAACCTGCGAATCGTCTGGGTGCTTCTACAGAATGACCAGACTTATCGTCGCCAGGCGGGTGATGGCCAGCAAGCGACGATGAGCCACTGAGCGACAGAGTTCTGCCACCGAGGTACCAACTGTCCGACCCTTTGCTGAAAAACATTGACCCCAGGTAAGACCGGCGTGGATTGATGCCTTAGCTGCTACTGGCCTTCGAGGCCTGACTGTAATCGGCATACCACGAGCTCTTCCAATTTTGGCCAGAAGCCGAAGACGGCTTCCTCGAATAGGCCTAATACATAGATGCAACGGGGCGGCGGTTTTTCAAAAGCGGGTAGACAGTGGGGGCGAGTCCATACATAGCAGCTGCCGAGCCCGCGAGGCTGCGTTCGGCGACGCAGTCGTCGTAAACCCTGCAAACGCGGCTTTCCTGATGCGCCGCGGGGGCTGATTTCACGACGACTTCGTCGTCGAACGCAGCCTCGCGCTGCTCGGCAGCTGCTACGGGCCGCGCGAGTCGGTTCTACTTGGCGGCGTCTGTCGGTACAATCCGCCCCCTCTTCTGTCTCCCCCAAGGAACCTCCATGTCCGGGCTTGAACTGTTTGCCGCCACCCTCGGCGTGATTGCCGTCTGGTTGACGGTCAAACAGAACCCCTGGTGCTGGCCGATCGGCCTGGTCATGGTGCTGCTTTACAGCTGGATCTTTTTTGAAGTGAAGCTGTATTCGGACATGCTCCTGCAAGTGGTCTACGCCGCACTGCAACTCTACGGCTGGTGGCAATGGACCCGCGCGGGTGAGGCGAATACCGGTCGGCAGGTCAGCCGGCTCGATGGAAAATCGATAGCATTGGGCCTTCTGGCCGGCGCCATTGGCAGTCTGTTGCTGGGGGCCGCCATGGCGCACTGGACGGATGCAGCCCAGCCATGGCTCGACGCTGCGCTGACCGGATTCAGCCTGGTGGCGCAATTATGGATGGCGCAAAAGCGCGTGCAATGCTGGCCGTTGTGGGTCGCCGTTGATGTGATTTTCGTCGGGCTGTTCATCTATAAAGGTATGTACCTGACCGCCACCCTTTATGCGCTGTTCTTGCTGCTGGCCGTGCAAGGCTGGCGTGAGTGGCGCACCGACCCGGCACTGCGCGCATGAAGGTTCTGGTGCTCACAGGCCCGGAATCCAGTGGAAAAAGCTGGCTTTCGAACGAGATTCACGCCAACTTTGGCGGCATATTGGTCAATGAGTACGTTCGGCATTTTATCGACAGCGAAGCCCGCGAAACCCGCTACGATGACATCACATCCATAGCGAATGGCCAGCTGACTTGGGAGGATGAAGCACGCGCCCGACAACCATCACTGTTGATTCTCGATACGCACCTCTTAAGCAACATCCTTTGGAGTCGCACCTTGTTTGGCGATTGCCCGTCATGGATCGAGCAAGCATTGCTTGCACGGCACTACGATCTGCATTTACTGCTGAGCCCTGAAACCGTGGTCTGGCATGACGACGGGCAACGCTGCCAACCGCAACTGGCAGAACGCCAGGCGTTTTTCCAGGCCAGCCGACAATGGCTTGAACTGCACCGCCAGCCTTGCCAGGTACTGCAAGGTGATTGGCAACAGCGCAAGGACGCGGCATTCGACGCTGTAACACGCTTGCTCAAGGCCTGACAAGGTTGCCCATCCTGCCACCGATGTTCCATTCCTGAAACACCCTCCCCTGTGCAGACCCGCGAACTAAAGCGGTCCGAGCGGTTCAGCATCAATTTGTTAAGCCACTGATACAACTAGCCTTCAATGCCCCTGACGAGCAATGCCGCCAGCATGGGCGGCGCTTTGGCGTGGGTCTGTCTCAGTGGCGTTACAAATTTTTTTTGACGCCCTCGACAATTAAATCCAACCCACTGTTTATAAAAGAAAACCTGAAAGCGGCACACCTTCTGCTCTCTACCTCGCAACGCTGATAAGGGCCAGCGTTCCACTTACAGAAGGAATTGCCGCCGTGGGGAAATTTGATCACCGCTTCTATGGCCTCCTGCTGATCGGATGCGCACTGGGCTCAACGGTCTGCCTGCCTGTACAGGCTGACAACGGCATCATTACCATCATTCGTGATGTCCAAACGCGCAACGCAACGATTCCGCCGCTAATCCCCGACCCGAACCCCACGACCGTCAATGCCAACCCGTCCAAACAAATCCTCAGCCAAACGAACGAGTTGAGCGACGGCGACTTTGCCAATGTCGCCAGTGGTGCAGGCATCAACCGCCTGATCACTCAAAACACCAACAACATGGGCGGCAATATCAGCAACCAGACCCAGCTTTCCAACCTCCCCGCTGGACGTTCCGGAAACTCGGGCAACGGTATTGCCAACATGGTCAATTCAAACGTCCAGCAAGGGCTGGGTGCTCTGAAAATCATAACGGGAGACCGTTAAGATGAATCGTACGCTGCTCTTTATCGCCATGTTTTGCAGTGCATCGATCTTTGCCCAACCTCCCGTCATCAATAACGCCGACATCGACGGTTCGGGCATGCAGTATCAGGGCAATCTCACGGTCAACCAGGCGGCGGGCGATTATCAGCAACAGGCCAATGCCCGGGCCATCGCCATTGGCACCAACGCCAGTGCGACCACGCAAATCCGCCAACGGCTGCGTACGCATGTCGACCCCAGGATCGATGCCCGATCCAGCATTCAAGGCGACTCCTTCAGCCACGGCAACGGTGTACTGGGCGTGAACCAGAGCACGGGCGCGAGCAACCAGCAAGCCAATGCCCTGCGGATAAGCATCAGTACACAGCCGCAAAGTATCGACGACAGCGTCCTCATGCAACAGAACGTGGCGCTGATCAACAACTCCGATCCAACTGACTCTGCACCAGGCTTTCGCCAGGTCGCTACCAGCGATCAGGCCTTCACCGGTAGCCGTGGGGTGATCCAGTTGAATCAGAGCGCCGGGGTGGGAAACCGAACGGCCAACACCCTGAGCGTACGGGTCGCGGATTGACCCAAAAAAGGTAAGAAACAACACTTAACCTAAAATAAGTACGGAGAATCACCATGAAACCTTCGATGGCAATAAAGCCTCTGGTATTCGCAATTGCTGCGGTCATGGCTGTTGCTGTACAAGCTGGGGAGCGTGGCAACCACAATGGGGGCCACCACAATGGGGGCCACCACAACGGTGGTCATCACACCCCTCCTCCAACAAAGATCCCTGTTTACGCGACTGCCAATGCTTGGGATAACCAAAGCAGTACCAACAACCGCATCCGTAACGAAGGGACTGTCAACGAAGCCGAGATGACCAGCTCTGCCACAGGCACCAGTGGCAACGTTGGTGTCAACGTGGCTGCAGGTAATGGCAACCAACAAGATAACGCGGCCGCCATTGCAAACGCTGCAGCTGCAGCCACCGATAACAGCTTCGTGTTCGGCACTGCCTCCGCTACCGCTAGCGTGCGGCAATACAGCAACAATAACCGGGTCGACAACTACGGCAGCACATCTTCTGCCGTCATGAGTGGATCGGGTAATAGCGGTAGCGGCAACATGGGCATCAACATTGCTGGCGGCGACCTGAACCAGCAGAAAAACACCATGGCAATTGCCAATACCAATGCTCCACTCGGTAACGCAACAGCCACCGCCTCTGCCGATCAAAACGGTCCTGGCCTGGTTGTGAACAACAACGCCGATCGGACTTATCGTGTGGATACGATCACCGTTACCAATACGGCGAGCGGCAGTTTCTCCAAAGATAAGTCGTTTGAAGCGAGCGGCAGTCAAAGCGCTTCTTCGAGCTGGAATAAAGCCGGTTCCAAAAGCTATGACGCCAGCGGTTCAAAAAGTGTTGATATAAGCGGTTCCAGCAGCAGTAATGCAAGCGGTTCCAACAGCAGTAATGCCAGCGGTTCCAACAGCAGCAGTGCAAGCGGTTCTTCGAGCGCTTCTTTGAGTGCTTCCTTGAGCGCTACGCTGGACGCTGCTGCGGCGGCTTCCCACTCCACTACCGTCAACAATGGCTGGGGCGATCGCACCCGCAGCAGTTCTTCCGACGCATCTTTGAACGCATCGCTCGATGCATCGCTTGATGTATCGATAGACAAATCGTATGACAGATCGCACGAATCCTCGTACGACAAATCTCGCGACTCGTCGTATGACAAATCGCGCGATTCCTCGTTCGAAAAATCGTACGACAAGTCGTACACCAAGTCGCGTGACTCTTCGTACGAAAAATCGGGCAGCAAATCGTCCGAGTCTGAGTACGCAAAAGCGAAAGCCTACAGTGAAAGCAGCTCTTATGATTTGAGCAACACCTACTCTTATCAAGTGCTGACTCCAACTGGCTGGGCCAACCCTGTGACCAACACTGCAACCCTGAGCGGTTCGGTGAATGGCGGCAGTGGCAACCTGGGTGTCAACGTGGCTGCCGGTGCGGGCAACCAACAAAGCAACTCGCTGGCCATTTCCAACAACTCGTTCTAATGGCTGTCTCTGGAGGCCCCCTTACGGGGGCCTTTTTCAACACCACCGGGGGCGTCCCACCATGCGAATTATCGCCTTGGCATTTTTGCTTTGCGTGGCCAGTGTGGTCGAGGCTGCACAGATGCCGCTCTCCGTCCTGCCGGGTGGCGCGCTGGTGTACAAGCCGATCCAGAGCGTTCGCGAACGTAAATTTGAGGACCTGGTACAACAGAAAACCGACTTCAGTTGCGGCGCCGCGGCGCTGGCGACCATCTTGCGCCAGGCCTATTGGCTGGACGTGAATGAAGAACAAATCATCGAAGGCATGCTGGCTCACTCCGATCAAGATCTTGTCCGCGTACAGGGCTTCTCCATGCTCGACATGAAGCGTTACGTGGAAAGTATCGGCATGCGGGCCCGTGGCTACCGGGTAGCGCCGGAAACGTTGAGCGAAATCAGAATTCCGGTAGTGGTACTCATGGATATCCGTGGCTACAAACACTTTGTGGTCATGCAAAGAATCCATGACGGCTGGGTCTATATCGGAGATCCGGTACTCGGTCATAAACGTTACAAAGTCGACGATTTTATCAAAGGCTGGAACGGCATCATCTTTGCCGTCATAGGCCAGGGCTACGACAAAACCAATGCATTGCTCGACCCGCCCCTGCCACTGACCGCCAGGAACCGCATCAATGCCTTCAGCCCGGTGCAAGACGCAGAGTTGATGGATTTCGGATTCATCCAAAGCGACTTCTTCTAATGATAAGGAGCATGACGCTCCGGGAGCATCCCATGAAGACTCCAATCTGGCTGGCCGTGGTTTGCCTGGCCGCCAGCCTGCCGACCCAGGCACAGACGTTCAAACCCATTGAACTGAAAGACCAGGAATTGGCAACCCTGCGTGGCCGCTATGTCATGCCGGGACGGATTGTCAGTTTCGGCGTTGTCATGACCAGCACTTGGCAAAACGCCAAGGGTGATGTGATCGGGGCAACGTCCTCGATGAAAATTCAGCAATCGACCATCAAGCCACAGTTCTATGTGTCGATGATCAACGAAAAAGGCACCGACTCAGCGCGCTCGCAAGGCACAGGCGCGAGCACTGGCACGGGCACCGTCACTGGCGGCAGCGGCCTCAACACCACCGAGGGCGTCACTCAAGTGGTGCGTGCTGCCGGCGACAATAATACTGCCTACAACAACGTTGATATCAACGTCTCGAAGGCTAGCCAGGAGACAGTCATGCAACCAACGCAACAACCACAACAAGCGCAACAGCAGGGCCAGGCATTGACCGCAGGCTCGACGTTGGTTGGCAACAATGGCGCCGGGTCGCTGAGCATTTCCTCAACCGGGACTGGTGTGCAACTCAACATCGTGGCCAACAACAATCAGGGCAGTACCGTACAACGCCTGGCCCAGGGTGGGCTGATGCAGAATACGACTTTGCTCGGCAGTAGCAATCAGGTCCGCAACCTCACTTCCTTCAATGTCGTGCTGCGTGACAACGTGCCGACAGCCGGATCGGTGAGCGGCAACCTGGACCAGCTTAAAGGCCTTCGCACTATCGGATTCTGATCTACGCTCAGTCTCATCAGATGTAGTCAGAAGGGACGGCTAACCCATGCACCGATCTTTAACGTTCAGAGCTTTCGTCTGTTTGAGTAGCCTGGCCCCGGCCACTTTGCTATACGCAGCACCGGACCCCCAGGTCGAAATCCTAAAACAAGAACTCATGGAGTTGAAACAGCGTTACGAAGCACAACAGAACGCGCTGATGGTCCTTGAGCAACGCGTTCGCCAAGTCGAAGAAACACCGGCGACACCCGCTCCCAAACGCCTGACCAAATCCCCCGCCGAACCGGCCAGGGGTGGTCAGGCGGTGGCCGCCGGTGCGCCGGGAACCACAGGCAGTTCCTATGGCCAATCGCTCAAGGATGATTCGGAGCCTGCGCAAAGCGTCTCCAACCTGTACGACGAAGCCAGCGGCTTCTTTGGTGGCGGCAAGTTCAGCGTCGAAACCGGCCTGACCTACACGCACTACGATACCCGTGCATTAACGCTCAACGGCTTTCTGGCGCTGGACTCGATTTTTCTCGGCAACATCAACCTCGACCGCATCAAGGCCGACAACTGGACACTGGACCTGACCGCCCGCTACAACGTGGCGCAACGCTGGCAGTTCGACATTAACGTCCCCGTGGTTTATCGCGAATCGACGTATTCCTCCGGTGGCGCCGGAGGCGCAGGTCCGGTGACGTCGGACGCAACCGTTACGCGGGATCCGACCATCGGCGACGTGAACGTCGGCATTGCTTACAAGTTTCTGGACGAGTCGGCAAATCTGCCCGACGCGGTCGTTACACTGCGCGTCAAGGCACCAACCGGTGACGACCCTTACGGCATCAAGCTGATCGAAGACCCGAACAACGACAACCTCGCGGTACCCGAGGACTTGCCTACCGGCAATGGTATATGGTCGATCACCCCGGGGATTTCGCTGGTCAAGACGTTCGACCCGGCCGTACTGTTCGGCAGCCTGTCCTACACCTACAACGTGCAGGACTCTTTCAGCGACATCAGCCCACAGGTCGGCTCCAAGGTGAAAGGGGACGTAAAACTGGGCGATTCCTGGCAGGTCGGCGCCGGCATTGCATTCGCCTTGAACGAGAAGATGAGTATGTCGTTCTCGTTCACCGATCAGTTCGCCCGCAAGAGCAAGATCAGGCCGGACGGTGGCGACTGGCAATCGATCACCAACAGCGATTACAACTCTGCCAACTTCAACATCGGCATGACCCTGGCAGCAACCGATAACTTGACGATCGTTCCCAACCTGGCCATTGGCCTGACCGACGACTCGCCAGACTTTTCCTTCAGCCTGAAATTCCCGTACTACTTCTGATCCACAACAACAAAGCCCCGCTGCGACTTCAATCCCGGCGGGGCTTTTGTGTGTGTGGACCTAAAAAGCTCGCAGCCTCGTTTCACTCGACAGCTGCTACAGGATGAACGCATTCCAATGTAGGAGCTGTCGAGTGAAACGAGGCTGCGAGCTTTTGATCTTGCGTCTAACGGATCTGATGCTTGTGCAACAAACGGTAGAAAGTAGGCCTGGAGATCCCCAGCACCTTGGCGGCGATGCTCAAATTATCGCTATGGCGGTTAAGAACGTCGCACAAGGCCTGGCGTTCAGCGCGGGTCTTGTAGTCTTCCAGCGTGCCCATCGGCGCGGCAATCGTATGCTGGCTGATCAGCCCCAGGTCTCGCGCTTCGATCTGCCGGCCTTCAGCCAGTACCAACCCGCGACGGACCCGGTTGGCCAGCTCGCGAACATTGCCCGGCCAGTCATGTTTACCCATGGCAATCAAGGCGTCATCGCTGAAGCTGCGAGGACGGCGGCCGGTTTCATGGCTGTAGAAATGGGAGAAGTGGTTGGCCAGCATCGATAAGTCACCATGGCGTTCACGCAGTGGCGCAGTGACGACTTGCAGTACGTTCAGGCGGTAGTACAAATCTTCACGAAAGCTTTTTTTCTCGACCGCCGCCTCAAGGTCGACGTGAGTCGCCGCCAATACCCGCACATCCACCGGAATCGGCTGACTGCCGCCGACATGCTCGATGTGTTTCTCCTGCAGGAAGCGAAGCAGATTGGCTTGCAACTCCAGTGGCAGGTCACCGATCTCATCGAGAAACAGTGTGCCGCCGTTCGCCGCTTCGATCCGACCGACCTTGCGTTGGTGGGCACCGGTAAAGGCGCCCTTCTCGTGGCCAAACAGTTCGGACTGGATCAAGTGCTCGGGAATGGCCCCGCAATTGATCGCCACGAACGGTTTGCTGTGACGCTGGGATTGTCGATGGAGCGTGCGAGCGACCAGTTCTTTACCGGTACCGCTTTCGCCCCGGATCAGGACCGGAGATTCGGTGGGCGCCAGTTTGCTGAGTAACTTACGCAGTTCACGAATCGGTTTGCTATCGCCCAACAGCTCGTGCTCAGGCTGATCAATGTGAACGGTACCCTGCCCACGCAGGCGCGCCATGCCGAACGCTCGTCCGAGCGTGACTTGTACCCGGGAGACGTCAAACGGCAAGGTATGGAAGTCAAAAAACCATTCACAAACAAAATCACCGACATTTTGCAGGCGCAGGACTTCCTGGTTGAGGACGGCAATCCACTCGGTACCGCTGCGACTGATTAGTTCTTTGACGGCTTCCGGGCGTTCCAGATGAAAGGGTTGTAATCGCAAGAGGCCAACGTCGCACGTTCGGTCGGCGGCGTTCTCAAGGGAACAGCTGTCAACATCCCAGCCCACAGAGCGCAGACCCGGCAGCAGACGATGGCAGTCGTCACAGGGGTCAACTACTAACAGACGTCGTAACGCAGGCGTTTCGATCATGACTGTTCCTTGACGCCAAACTTTAGGAAATATTATTAAAAACAGTCGTTTGGCGGATCTGGCTGTAACATTAGCAAGAATTTGACGCCCCCTTGTACCGTTTGACTATAGGGACGTCGCGTTATTAGTTATAAGAACGAGTTTGTTAGTTACCTAACGAGTTCCAACCTTTCATTCAGCTTTCAAACACCGCCCCTGCATTGAGTATATGAAAGAAAGTTGAAATTTCTTTTGATTGTGTGTGACCTGACCCCCGGTTGAGGGCATCAGTACAAGTAACCAGCCGAACGGTAAGCCCAACCGACGGCCTGTCACTTGATTGGGCATAAAGAGAGAAGACCCCATGACCGCCCCGCTCCGTATCAACGAAGCTCTTTTGATTGCCGACCGCGCATTCCAACCTTTTCAATGCGTGGCTTGGGCTCCACAAGACGGTAACGGCGAACTCAGCCTCACAGTGATCGACCGTACCAATACCCCTCTGGGCCGCACGAAAATTCCATGCAGTGCCTATACCGATCCTGCGCAACTCCAACACTTTCTTGAAGAGGCTCGTGCCGAACTGAGCCAGGATGGTTACACGCTGCAATCGTGGTCCATGCCGCACTAAGGGACTTTGGCGGATTACTTAAGTGTGATCCGCCCCCTCGCCTTTCTTTAAATGGACTATTTTCGGTCGTCATTTCCCCCCGTATTCCAACTTGCTTGGCACGAAGTACTTGGCAGGCTTGTCAGTGGTTCGAAAAGACACTGTTCTGGCACAAAGCGACCCTCCATCCGTTAGTTGTGACAGTTGTGCAATCGACCATTCAGGGATTGAATGTTTTGCACACGCAGTTGTCCTCCCGCCCCCCGGGTTTCGGTCAGCTCGCAAGGAGATGCGCGCATGCCAAACCAGACTGCTTTTGCCCGACCTGCAGCGCAGTACACGGCCGGCCACCTCGATAAAAGTTTCGCCTCCAGCGGCAAAACCCAAGTGTATTTCGCCGGCAGTACATCGAGCATCGCCAACAGCGTGGCGATCGACTCGAGCGGTCGCGTGCTGGTGGCGGCGAAAGTCGGCACTCGCGACGGCCATTGTTTTGGCCTGGCCCGCTTGCTTGAAGACGGCTCCGCGGACCTGGCATTCGGCACTCACGGCAGCGTCATCGGGCAGTTCCAGCGCGGTTATGAGGCGATGGCGGGCAAGGTCCTTGTGCTGGCCGACGGGAACATCCTGGTCGCCGGCCTGCACTATCAGGACGCTCACCAGACGTTGCCAGCCCTGGCGCTATTCGACTCGCAAGGTCATCCGGTCAGGGATTTTGGCGACAATGGATGCTGCGTCATACGCCTGCCGGGGAATCTGTCGCTGGGCGTGCGCGACGCCTGGCTCCCTCCCGGTGTGCCGGGGGCCGAAGCCTGCGACGTCCAGGTCCAGGCCGATGGTCGAATCCTGCTGCTGGCCAATCACCATTTCGAACTGGCCGATCACGTTGGCCTGCTGATTCGCCTCACCAATAATGGTGAGCTGGACAGCTCTTTCAATGGTCGCGGCTTTGTCATCGTCAGGCATTTGCTGATGAACTCCTGGCTCAGCTGCGTGATGGTGCAGCGGGACGGTCGGATCATGGTGGGCGGATCGATCAATTTCCCTGAAGAAGGCTTGCTGGCGCGCTACCTCCTCGACGGGAGCCTGGATGATAGCTTCGCCGTGGATGGTTTCATGACCTTCAGTGTTCAGGGGCACAGCGCTCAGGTCAGCCAGATCGTCCAGCAGGACAATGGCGATTTGCAGTGTTTTGGCAGCAGCCGCGACCCGATGCATTGCCTGGCGCTGAAACTGCACAGCAACGGTCGCCCGGACACTCATTGCAACGGTGGCCAGCCACACCTGCTGAAAATCGGTCGCAGCGGCTGTCAGTGGACCGCCGCCCAGCTTCAGCCAGACGGCCGGGTGCTGACGGTTGGCGCCACGATTGGCGGAGTCGAAGCCGACTTCCTCCTGGCTCGGTACTTACCTGGCGGACAGCTGGATCCCGGCTTTGCCGAGGGTACCTGCTGGGTTCGTACCCGTCTGGGCCGCAGCCTCGACACTGCCACGTCGGTAGCCGTTCAGGCAGATGGAGGGATTGTCGTAGGTGGTTATTCGCTGGATGGCAACTATCGGGCGGTTGTAGTGCGCTATCTCGGTCAGGACAACAACTTTTCCCACACTTGATCTTCCCTTCGGCTTACGGCAAGTTGCGCGCTTCTTAATACAAGGAGTAGCCGATGTCCGGCTCAATGGCCCACGCCTTCGCGCACAATTTCCTCGGCAATTCACCCCGTTGGTACAAGGCAAGCATCGTTGGCTTCCTGATACTCAACGCCCTGGTGTTGTGGACGGTAGGTCCGGTGGCGGCCGGTTGGCTGCTGGTGTTGGAATTCATCTTCACTCTGGCCATGGCGCTAAAGTGTTATCCGCTAATGCCCGGCGGGTTGTTGCTGGTCGAAGCGCTGCTGCTGAAAATGACCACACCGCAGGCGCTCTATGACGAACTGGTGCACAACTTCCCGGTGATCCTGCTGCTGATGTTCATGGTGGCGGGCATCTACTTCATGAAAGACCTGCTGCTGTTTCTGTTCTCGCGTCTGTTACTGGGGGTTCGTTCAAAGGCCCTGCTCGCCTTGATGTTCTGCTTCCTCTCGGCATTTCTGTCGGCGTTCCTCGATGCCTTGACGGTGACAGCGGTGATCATCAGTGCTGCCGTGGGGTTTTATTCGGTGTATCACCGCGTCGCCTCGGGCAATGATCCACGCCAGGACAGTGAGTTCAGTGATGACCAGCACCTGCCCAAACTGCATCATGACGACCTCGATCAATTTCGTGCGTTCCTGCGCAGCCTGCTGATGCACGGTGCCGTGGGCACGGCGTTGGGCGGTGTTTGCACGCTGGTTGGCGAGCCGCAGAACCTTCTGATCGGCCACGAGATGGGTTGGCACTTTTCTGAGTTTTTCCTGAAAGTCGCGCCCGTTTCATTGCCGGTATTGGTCGCTGGCCTGGTGACCTGCTTCCTGCTGGAGAAACTGCGCTGGTTCGGATACGGCACGCTGCTGCCGGACAACGTGCGCACGGTACTGGCCAATTACGCTGCCGAAGACAACGCCGAACGCACCTCGCGCCAACGCGCAGCCCTGATCGTTCAAGGGTTGGCGGCGCTGATTCTGATTGGCTGCCTGGCGTTCCACGTGGCTGAAGTGGGCCTGATCGGTTTGATGGTGATCGTGCTGATCACCGCCTTCACCGGCATCACCGACGAGCACCGCATCGGCAACGCGTTCAAGGACGCCATGCCGTTCACGGCATTGCTGGTGGTGTTCTTCGCGGTGGTCGCGGTGATCCACGATCAGCAGTTGTTCACGCCGCTGATCCAGTGGGTGCTGGCGCTGCCACCGGATCAGCAGCCGGGCATGTTGTTCATTGCCAACGGTTTGCTGTCGGCCATCAGCGATAACGTGTTTGTAGCGACCATTTACATCACCGAAGTGAAACAGGCGTTCATCTCCGGCCACATGAGCCGTGAGCACTTCGAAACGCTGGCGATTGCGATCAATACCGGCACTAACCTGCCGAGCGTGGCGACACCAAATGGCCAAGCGGCGTTTCTGTTTTTGCTGACGTCGGCGATTGCGCCGCTGATTCGCCTGTCGTATGGAAGGATGGTGTGGATGGCAGTGCCGTATACGGTGGTGATGGGTGTGTTGGGTTGGTATGCCGTGAGTTTTTGGTTGTAACACTGTCCCTGTGGGAGCGGGCTTGCCCGCGATGAGGTCCTGACAGTCAACATCGTGTTGAATGCCGGACAGCTATCGCGGGCAAGCCCGCTCCCACAGGGTTTTAGGTGAGCTGGCGAGGGAGGATGTATTGCTCGATCGCCTGGGCCGCGCCGTCTTCGGTATTGGCGCCTGTCACCACATCGGCCTGGCGCTTCACCGCTTCTTCCGCCTGCCCCATGGCAATCGACAAGCCGGCGCGATGAAACATCGCCGGGTCATTGCCGCCATCGCCCATCGCGGCGGTCTGCTCCAGCGGCACACCGAGAAACTCGGCCAGTGTCGCCAACGCAGTTCCCTTGTTCGCCTGCATCGCCGTCACGTCCAGATACACCGGCTGCGACCGCGAGACCTGTGCCTGGCCCTCCACTTTCGGCAACAACTGCGCTTCCAGTTCGATCAACAGTTGCGTGTTGTGGCTGGTGGCAACGATCTTGTCGATGCGCGTCAGAAACGGCTCGAAACTCTCGACCACCACCGGTGGATAGCCGAGGCCGTGTTGCTCGCGCGGGACCATCGGCCCGTTCGGGTCTTTCAGCAACCAGTCGCCACCACTGAACACCCAGACTTCAACGTCCGGCTGATCGGCAAACAGCGCCAACGCCGTCAGCGCAGCCGTGGCTGGCAAATAATGCGCGACCAACAAACTGCCGTCCGGATTAACGATCGTGCCGCCATTGAATGCCGCCGTCGGCAAATCGACGCCGAGGGCTTCGATCTGCTGCAGCATGGCTTTCGGTGGACGCCCGGTGGCCAGGCTGAACAGCACGCCAGCCTCGCGCAAGGATCGGACTGCTTCAATGGTGCGCTGGCTGAGCGTGTGATCAGGCAGCAGCAACGTGCCGTCCATGTCGCTCAGCAGAAAACGGATGGGTTGTTGCGTGACGTCACTCATCCGAGGCTGTGCCAGACGCGACCGTCGCGGGCCAGCAGCTCATCAGCCGCCTTCGGGCCATTCTCGCCGGCCGGATAAGGTTGCACGCTCGCATCCTGCTGCCAGGCGTCGAGGAATGGCTGCACGGCGCGCCAGCCGTTCTCGATGTTATCGGCTCGCTGAAACAGCGTCTGATCGCCGGTCAGGCAATCGTAGATCAGCGTTTCGTAGCCGGTAGACGGCTGCATTTCAAAGAAATCCTTGTAGGCAAAACCCAACTCGATATTGGCCATTTTCAGGGCCGGCCCGGGCCGCTTGGCCAACAGGTCGAACCACATGCCTTCGTTGGGCTGAATCTGGATCCGCAGGTAGGTCGGTTGCAACTCATCAACCTCGGTATCGCGGAACTGCGCGTACGGCGCAGGCTTGAAGCAAATGACGATCTCGGTGTCGCGCACGCTCATGCGCTTGCCGGTGCGCAGGTAGAACGGCACGCCGACCCAACGCCAGTTGTCGATCATGACTTTGAGCGCGACGTAGGTTTCGGTATTGCTGTCCGGCGCTACGTTGCCTTCCTCGCGATAACCGGCCAAGGGTTTACTGTCGAGTTCGCCGGCTGCGTATTGGCCTCGCACCGAGTTGGCCCGCGCCTCTTCCGTGGTCCACGGACGTATCGCGCCGACCACTTTGGCTTTCTCGCCACGGACCGCATCGGCGCCAAAGGCAGCCGGCGGTTCCATCGCCACCATCGCCAGCAACTGGAACAGGTGATTGGGCACCATGTCTCGCAGGGCGCCGGTGTGCTCATAAAAACTGCCACGGGTTTCCACGCCGACGGTTTCGGCGGCGGTGATCTGCACGTGGTCGATGTAATGGTTGTTCCAGAACGCTTCGAACAGGCTGTTGGAGAACCGGCTGATCAGAATGTTCTGAACGGTTTCCTTGCCCAGGTAGTGATCGATCCGGTAGATCTGATTTTCCGACATCACCTTGAGCAAACACGCGTTCAACGCTTCAGCGGTGTGCAGATCGGAGCCGAACGGTTTTTCGATCACCACCCTTCTGAAGGCTTCGGGCGTCTCTTGCAGCAAGCCGGCGGCACCGAGGCGGCGCACCACTTCACTGAAGAAACGGGGCGCGGTGGCCAGGTAGAACACCGCGTTGCCCGTGCCACTGGCGGCGATTTTCGCCGCCAGCGCTTGATAAGTGCTGTCGTCCAGGAAGTCGCCCTGGACGTAGCTGATGCCTTTGGCCAGTTTGGCCCACAGCGCCGGGTCAAGGGCTTCATCGCCCTTGCCGACTTTGGTGGCCGCTTCGGTCCGAATGAAATCTTCGAGCTTCTGCGCAAAGGCTTCGTCACTGATGGCGTTGTGGTCAACGCCGATGATCCGCAGTCCATCGCCAAGCAGACCGTCGCGACTCAGGTTGTACAGCGCCGGCATCAGCAAGCGCTTGACCAGGTCTCCATGGGCACCGAACAGAAACAGCGTGGTCGGTGGTGCAGGTTCTGCCTTGGATTTATTGCGGATCAGACGCGTCATTTTTTCGAAGTCTCCACATGGCCGCCGAAGCCGAAGCGCTGGGCCGAAAGGATCTTGTCACCAAAGGTGCCTTGGCCGCGTGAGCGGTAGCGGGAGAACAGCGAGTTCGACAGCACCGGTACGGGCACCGATTGCTCCATGGCGGCTTCGATAGTCCAGCGACCTTCACCGCTGTCAGCCACCGAGCCGGAGTAACCGTCGAGTTTCGGATCGCTGGCCAGTGCGTCGGCGGTCAGATCGAGCAACCAGGACGACACGACGCTGCCACGGCGCCAGACTTCGGCGATGTCGCCAACGTTCAGATCAAAACGCTGATCTTCCGGCAGGTTGGTGCTGGCCTTGGTCTTGAGGATGTCGAAGCCTTCGGCGAAGGCCTGCATCATTCCGTATTCGATGCCGTTATGGATCATCTTCACGAAATGGCCAGAGCCTGCGGGACCGGCGTGGATGTAACCGCGCTCGGCGCGATCGTCTTCCGACTTGCGGTCCTTGGTGCGGGGGATGTCGCCCATGCCCGGTGCCAGGCTGTCGAACAGCGGATCAAGGCGTTTCACCACCTCGGCTTCGCCGCCGATCATCATGCAGTAACCGCGCTCCAGGCCCCAGACGCCGCCGGAGGTGCCGACGTCGATGTAGTGCAGGCCTTTCTCCGACAGGGTTCTAGCCCGGCGGATGTCGTCCTTATAGTAGGTGTTGCCGCCGTCGATGATGGTGTCGCCGGCTTCGAGCAAGGTGCTCAGGGTGTCAATGGTGTCTTCGGTCGGCGCGCCGGCCGGCAGCATGACCCACACCGCACGTGGCTTGGCCAGGCCTGCGACCAGCGCCGGCAGGTCGATGACGCCCTTGGCGCCTTCTGCGGCCAGGTTGTCGACGAAGGCGGTATTACGGTCGTAAACAACGGTGGTATGCCCGTTGAGCATCAGGCGACGCGCAATATTTCCGCCCATGCGGCCCAGTCCAATAATCCCGAGTTGCATGTGCTGATGCTCCCTACTACAAATAAAGTGTGTCAAAGGTTATAGCCCAACGCGACTAATGTGGGTTAGTCCAGAGCGCTGGCGTGAAGTTTCCGGGCATTGTGCCCGATCCTGACTGATAACGTCAGAAATCGAACTTAAGACACAACGACCATGAAAAATAAAAAAGTTCCCTTCAGGGACAAAAGAAATCAAAATCGGCGCCGATAGTAAATAAGCACCGATGTCGGGGCGGATTTACAGTTGAGACAGCCATTTGCGAGGTGAGCAATGGGCACAGTACAAGCAGCACGGCCAGCACAAACCCTTTACGTTACGATCCGTCGTGATGAATTGCGCCAGTTGAAAGAAGAGCGCGACCTGTTGAAGCAGGAGCTCGCGCAGCTGCGCTTACTCACACAAAGCTCTTCGGCTCAGCCCTTGCCCGTCACTCAGCGCGCTCCCCACGCCTGATCCCCTCGCTTGATTCGGAAACAGCCCTCTGCTGTTTCCGACACCGCCTCCCTGCCTTGCCGTTTGCGGCAACTCACAAAGTTTTCACATCGACCTGTTGATACTCCGGCTCATTATGGCCGCTCGGTATCCGCGCGGCCTCCGTTCGTCGGCAACATGGAAGGCTCCCGACGTGTCGACGTGATTTCCTGGCTGGAGCGCTGAATGACTGTGTTTAAACGCAGCACTACGACTGCGAAAGGTTTCGATTGGGCAGGATTTCTCTGGTTGTTCCTGTTCTTCTGGTATTTTTCCGGCATTACCCAACTGCTGATCCAACTGACGGGCACCTCGGGTTTCACCGGGTTCCGCCAGGCCTTTGTGATGAGCGCCATCTGGCTAGCGCCGATGCTGCTGTTCCCTAGACAGACACGCGTGCTGGCCGCGTTGATCGGCGTGGTGTTGTGGGCCTGCTCGATGGCCAGCCTGGGTTATTTCTTCATCTATCAGCAGGAATTTTCCCAGAGCGTCATCTTCATCATGTTCGAATCGAACATCTCTGAAGCTGGCGAGTACATGACCCAGTATTTCGCCTGGTGGATGGTGGCGGCGTTCCTCGCCCACACACTGTTCGCGTATTTCCTGTGGACTCGCTTGCGCCCGGTGTACATGCCCCGTGGTCGTGCTCTGGTGGCCGCGACCGCCATCCTGGTGGCCGTGGTCGGTTACCCGCTGATCAAACAGACCGCGCGCACCGGCAGCCTGGCCGGCGGCTTCGAGAAATTCGAAACCCGTATCGAGCCGGCGGTGCCTTGGCAGATGGCCGTGGCGTATCACCGTTACCTCGACACGCTGGCCGGCATGCAAGACATGCTCGACAGCGCGAGCAAGATTCCACCGCTCAAGAACCTCAAGGACACGATGGCCAACCAGCCAGCGACCCTGGTGCTTGTGATCGGCGAGTCCACCAACCGTCAGCGCATGAGCCTCTACGGCTACCCGCGTGAAACCACGCCGGAACTGGACAAGCTCAAGGATCAAATGGCGGTCTTCAACAACGTCATCACCCCGCGCCCTTACACCATCGAGGCGTTGCAGCAGGTACTGACCTTCGCCGACGAGGAAAACCCGGACCTTTACCTGTCCACGCCGTCCCTGGTCAGCATGATGAAACAGGCGGGGTACAAGACCTTCTGGATCACCAATCAGCAAACCATGACCAAGCGCAACACCATGCTCACGACGTTCTCCGAACAGGCTGACGAGCAGGTGTACCTGAACAACAACCGCAACCAGAACGCCGCTCAGTACGATGGCGACGTGATCGCGCCGTTCAACAAGGCCCTGGCAGACGCCGCGCCGCGCAAGCTGATCGTTGTGCATTTGCTCGGTACGCACATGAGTTATCAGTACCGTTACCCGCCAACCTTCAACAAATTCACCGATCGCAAAGGTGTGCCCGAGGGTGTGCGTGACGATCAGGTGCCGACGTACAACAGCTATGACAACGCCGTGCTGTACAACGATTTCGTGGTGTCGAGCCTGATCAAGGACTACGCCAAGTCCGATCCGAACGGGTTCCTGATGTACCTCTCAGACCACGGCGAAGATGTCTTCGATTCCCCTGGCCACAGCACGCTGGGGCGTAACGAAGCCAAGCCGACGGCGCCGATGTACACCATTCCGTTCATGGCCTGGGCTTCTCCGAAATGGCGTGAAACCCACGACTGGAGTTTTGCCGAGGATCTGGGGCGGCCTTACAGCAGCTCGCACCTGATCCACACCTGGGCCGATCTGGCAGGTTTGAGTTTTGATGAACTGGACCGTAGCAAGAGCGTGGTCAGTGACAGCTTCACGCCGCGTCCGTTGATGATCGGCAATCCGTACGAGCGTCAGTCGCGCCCGCTGATCGACTTCAGCCTGATGAAACCCAAGGCCAAGCCAGGCGATCCGGAAGTTGCGCATAATTAAATGATCTGAGGGACCGATTCCGGTCTTTCAATATGGCGAGAAACCTGTGGGAGCGAGCCTGCTCGCGATTAGGCCCTATCAGTCAACATAAGTGTTGAATGTCAGACCGCAATCGCGAGCAGGCTCACTCCCACAGGGGATTGCGCCAGCCCGTTACCTCCCCCGAAACATCTTAAAATAACAATAATTCTCGTTTAGAACTAAATCCCCTCTCCCCCCTTCGTCTTTGAACAAACGGAATTTTTCCCTCGAAGACAAGGAGTCGGCTGCGATGTTCGCGCCTATCACCCGTTCCATGACCTTTACCCTGGGCCTGTGCAGTGCTGCCCTGAGCCCCGACCTGCTGGCTGAAACCGTCCCCGATCAAGCGCCGAGCCGTACCCTTGAACTGGGCGCCACCAATGTGACCGCGGCAGGGTTGGGCAACACCACCGAAAACACCGAGTCGTACACCACCGGCGCCATGAGCACCGCAACGCGGCTGAACCTGTCAATCAAGGAAACGCCGCAATCGGTGTCCGTGGTCACGCGTCAGCAGATGGACGATTTCAAACTCGGCACGCTCTCCGAAGCCATGAGCCAGACCACCGGCGTAGTGGTTCAGCACAACGATTCGGACCGCGTCGGCTATTCGTCCCGCGGTTACCCGATCAACAATTTCCAGATCGACGGGATGCTCAACACCTTCGGCTACATGAAGTCCGATTCCGACACCATCATCTACGACCGCATCGAAGTGGTTCGCGGCGCGACCGGCCTGACCACGGGTGCCGGCGATCCGTCTGCGACGATCAACATGGTGCGCAAACGGCCGAGCGCGCAATGGCAAGCCCAGACCGGTGTCAGCGGCGGCAGCTATGACGATTACTACAGTTATGTGGACGTTGGCGGACCGTTGGCGTTCGACGGGCGCCTGCGCGGTCGCAGTGTGCTGGCCTATCGCGACAGCGGCTCCTACCGTGACAAGTACGCGCTGCAACGGGAAGTCGGCTACGGGATTCTCGAAGCGGACCTGACCGACGACACCGTGCTGGCCGTGGGTTACGACTATCAGGACAAGCAGGTGCAAGGCACGTCCTGGGGCACTGTGCCGTACTGGAACGCCGACGGCAGCAAAGCCAATCTCGGACGCTCCACCAACATGGCCACGCCGTGGAGTTCCTGGCCGCTGAAAGACAAGACCGCGTTTGCCACGCTGGACCAGCAACTGGGTGCCGGTTGGCACCTCAAGGCGGCCTACACCCACCGCGAGAGTGACACCGACGGCAAGATTTACTACGGCGGTGGCGGCTTCCCCGAGGCGGACCGCAGCGGCATGTCCGCCAACGTCAGCCACATGATCGGCACAGAAAAAATGAAGGCCTATGACTTCAACGTGTCCGGCCCTTATTCGCTGTTCGGGCGCGAGCACGAAATGATGATCGGCTATGGCGAATCCGAACGCCGCGAAGACAACCCTTACACCGTAGACAGCCCACGGTCGCCGGATTACGAGAAGGTACCCGACTGGAAGTACATGGGCGGCATCCCCAAATTCCCCGACACGGTCACCGGCCTCAAAGGCTCCGATGAAAGCACCCGGCAAAAGGCCGGTTACCTGGCCACGCGCCTGACCCTGACCGACGACCTGCACGCGGTACTCGGCAGTCGCTACGGCAGCTGGGAGATCTCGAAAAACGCCTACAACTACGACAGCAACCTGCAACGGACTGGTGTCGAAACCACCAGCCAGCAGCACCACGACATCTGGACCCCGTACGCCGGGCTGCTCTACGACCTCACGCCTGAATACACGGTGTACGTCAGCTACACCGACATTTTCAAGCCACAGGACGACCGCGACAGCAATCACAAGTACCTCGAACCGGTGGTCGGCAGCAACTATGAGCTGGGGCTCAAGGGCAGCCTGCTGGAAGAGCGACTCAACCTCGCCACCGCGGTGTTCTGGAGCAAGCAGGACAACGTCGCCGAACGCGACGACTCGGTGCCACCAGACCCGGTCACCGGCGAGGAATTCTTCAAATCAGGGGGTAAAGGCAACAAGGTTCAAGGCTTTGAAGCCGAGGTCTCCGGCGAAGTGATGACGGGCTGGAACATGACGGCCGGTTACACCTACACCCACTCGGCCAATGGCGAGAAGAAACGCAACAACACCGAGCAGCCGTTGAACATGCTCCGCTTCTCCACGGCTTATCGCCTGCCCGGCGACTGGCAGGCATTGACCGTGGGCGGCGCGGTGAACTGGCAAAGCGACGTCTACCGCGCCGCCAGACGCCCGGTCGGCCGAGGCGCCGATGGCAAGATAATCACCGCCAGCACCAACATCCGCCAGGAGGCGTACACCGTGGTCAAATTGATGTCGCGTTACGAGTTCGACAAGCACCTGTCGGCTTCGCTGAACGTCGACAACCTGTTCGACAAAAAGTATTACGACAACGTCGGGTTCTACAACGGCGTCTATTGGGGCGACCCGCGCACGGTCACCCTGAGCCTGGACTGGAAGCTCTGATGTGATTAATTCCCAAATAACGGAATCGGCGGATAATGTCCCGGCAACATTGGTTCATGGATGAAAGGCACCCGATATCCGTAGTGGGAGGCAAACCATGAAACGTACAGCGTTGATCCTCGCCAGTCTGATGATGTTCGGCTCCACCGCAGCATTTGCCGAAGGTGGCGCCGAGCGCATGCGGTATTACTTCGAAACCCTGCATCTCAAACAACAGCAGGCTAATGGCGTCGAAACCAGATCTATTGAACTGAGGGTTCCGAACGATCAAACCGCACAGGTGACCGAAACCTATCGGCCTAAATAAACGATGACTAACGGGCGTCTTGATGGACGCCCTTTTTTGTGCCCGTTCGAAAGGTTTCAAGCGCCCAGCAGAACACCGCAAAAGCCACCCAGCAACACCAGCAACCACGGCGGACATCGCCAGAACAGCAGCGCAATCAACCCCAGCACCGCCAACAGCACATCCAGCGCGCCGAGGATCGAGGTGGTCCACAACGGCTGATACAACGCGGCCAGCAACAACCCCACCACCCCGGCATTCACCCCGGCCAGCGCCGCTTGCACCCGGCCATTGCCACGCAAGCGCTGCCAGAATGGCAGAACGCCAATCACCAACAGCAGCGACGGCAGGAAAATCGCCACTACGCACACCAGCGCACCACTCCAGCCGCTGATGGACGCGCCGAGAAACGCAGAAAACGTAAACAGCGGTCCCGGTACCGCTTGAGCGGCGGCGTAACCGGCGAGAAACACGTCATTGCTCAGCAACCCCGTGCCCACCACCTGACTTTGCAACAGCGGCAACACGACGTGGCCGCCGCCGAACACCAGCGCCCCCGTGCGAAAGAAACCGTCGAACAAGCTGATCAACGAGCCCGGCCAGGGGTGCGCAATCAGCGGCAACCCCAGAAGCAGAGCCACGAACAGACCGAGCGCCAGCCAGACTGCCAGGCGACTGACCCGAATCGACAGGCCCTCCAGTTGCCCTCGATTTGCGTTATGTAGCAAGGCCAACCCGATCAACGCCGCCACGGCCATCACCGTCATCTGCCCCACAGAGGTAGGCCAGAGCAATACCCCGGCAGTCGCCACGAACATGATGCCCACGCGCACCGGACCTCGGCATAACGTGCGGGCCATTCCCCATACGGCGTGGGCAACCACGGCGACGGCGACAATTTTCAGCCCGTGAATCAAACCTGCCGGTAAGGCCCAGCCACCGTGGGTGATGGCGAACGCCAGCAGTGTGAGGATCAGCGCCGAGGGCAAGGTGAATCCGGCCCACGCCGCCAATGCCCCCAAGTAGCCGCCACGGGACAAGCCCAGCGCCATGCCCACCTGACTGCTCGCCGGGCCCGGTAGAAACTGGCACAGGGCAATCAATTCGGCGTAGGCGGCTTCGCTCAGCCAGCGCCGACGCGCCACGAACTCACTGCGGAAATAGCCCAGATGCGCGACGGGGCCGCCAAACGAGGTCAGCCCCAGACGCAGGAAGATCAGGAAAATCGCCCACGGCTTGTCGGCCATGGATGCCCCGCCCTGCGCGCCATCGAGGCTGTTCATCTGCCGTTAAAGCTCCTTGGTCCAGAACAGCATGCGGCCATGGGCCGGGTCGAACATGCCTGGCGCAAATCCGAACTTGCCATAAGACGCCTGTGCGACGGCATTGCCTTCGAGGACTTCCAGGGTGATCTTGCAGCAGCCGCGTTGTCGGGCGATGTCTTCAACCTTTTGCAGCATCTTCTGGCTCAACCCCAGGCCGCGAAACTTCGGTGCTACCGACACATCGTGCACGTTGACCAGCGGCCGGCAGGCGAACGTCGAAAAACCTTCGAAGCAATTGACCAGCCCGGCCGGCTCGCCGCGGACGAACGCCAGTACGCTGAACGCATGAGGACGCTTGGCCAGTTCTCCCGGCAATTGATGCAAGAGATCTTCGGGCAATGGCTGCCCGCCACCCATCGGGTCTTTGGCGTAGGCATTGAGCACCACGCCGATGGCCTCGGCATGCAGCGGATTGGTGTAGCTGGCCTGAAGTACCAGAATGTCTGCGGATTCCATTTCCATCGTCAACGTCCCGTCAAGTTGTCCCGGCGCGTCTGTCGCACCGGGAGGTCGACGGACATTATCGCGAGGCGCCGTCGTCGACAACCCGAACCTGTCTCAAACGCCCCAGATCAGCGTTTCGGTCCAGCCCAATTCGGCAAAATCCTCGGCCCGCAGGCGTGATTCACCGGCACAGAAAAACTCGTCCAGTTGCGGCGGCTTGACCGAGGTGCCGCTGAGCATGGCGTGAACCTGACCGCGATGATGAAGCTGGTGCTCGAACAGGTGGGACAGCAGGCGCAAACGGCTGTCATGTTGCGGCGTGTCCCGGGCGATGGTCACAACTCGCCCCAGGTCGGTGTCGCGCAATTGTTCGCAGTAGGCAATCAGGCGGCGATCGACATGCGCTTGTTCGCGCTGCAGATCGGCGCCCGCCGTGAATGGTTCGTCCTCGGTGAAAAACACATAGCAATCAGGGTGCGGATCGTCCCCCCGCAGTTCTCGCTCCAGCGCATCCACGTAGAACCAGTCGCAGGTCAGGATGTGGTTGAGGGTGGCTATCAGGCTTGGGAAGAAGCTGACGCGCGGTGCCGCCAGTTCAGCCGGGGTCAACCGATTCCACGCCTTGGCGAGTCGGTAATTGGCCCAGGCATTCTGATAAGCCATGGTCAGCAAATGATGAGAAAGTGGCTGATTCATCTTCGCGGCTCCCGGTCATTAGGCTTCGGCGAAACGTTGCAGCTGCATTTCCTGTAAACGGCTTAACGTGCGGCGGAACGGAAACTCCAGATACCCCTCGGTGTACAGCGCCGCCATCGACACCTGCGCTTCGAGGTACAGCGGCACCTTGCGGTCGTAGCACTCGTCCACCAGGGCAATGAAACGCCGGACACCGTCGTCATGCACCGACAATTGCGGCAGCTCGCGATCACCGGCCACGACGCGTGCGGCCCCGTCTTCGGTGCCTCGGGCGATGCGTCCTTCGCGTTTCTGCGCGCTGAGGTTGGGCACGTCACTCAACAGAATAGCGCTGAAGGTGTCGCACAGCGCCATGAAGTCCATCGCCGCAAACGGTTGTTCGCACAGATCGGCATAACGGCACCAAAGCACAGTGTCACTGGCCTGCACCACGTTGACTGAACGGTAACCGACCGTGATCGACTCATCGGACAGCGACTGCCCAACGGTCAGCGCCTTGAACACTTCACCGAGCGCGCTGGGCTGCCCGGGAGCCGTCACCCAAAAACGTTGCAGCGCAGCACCGGGATGCAGGCGATGGTCTTCGCCGCCATCCACCGCGATCACCTGCATGTGCTTTTTGATCGCCTCGATGGCGGGCACAAAACGGTCGCGGTTGAAGCCGTCGGCGTACAGCTGGTCCGGCGGCTGATTGGAGGTGCAGACCACCACTACGCCCTGCTCGAACATCACCTGAAACAATCGCCCGAGAATGATCGCGTCGCCAATGTCGTTGACGAACAGTTCATCGAAGCACAACACCCGCACTTCTTCACTCAACTCACGGGCCAGCGCCTTCAACGGGTCGGCGGTGCCGGTCAGCTGGAACGAGCGCTGATGCACCCAGCCCATGAAGTGGTGAAAGTGCTGGCGCCGGGCCGGGACCTTCAGGTTTTGGTAGAACTGGTCCATTAGCCAGGTCTTGCCCCGTCCGACCGGGCCCCAGAGGTAAACACCGGTGATCGGCGTACGGCCTTCATGCAAGGCTTCGTGGCATTTTTGCAGCGCCCACACGGCATGTTCCTGGGCTTCGTCCTGGACGAAACCCTTTTGTTCAATGGCGTGTTGCCAGGCGCTTAACGGAGAGTCGACATTCATGCGCGGGAGTATACGTTCCTTGTGTAGCAGCTGCCGAAGGCTGCGTTCGACTCGGTCCGCGTTCGGGCGAAGCGGTCGCTTCGATATCCCTGTTCTCACCGATATACCGAGTCGCCAGGTTTTGCGCCTGCTGCGCAGGCGAACGCAGCCTTCGGCAGCTGCTACAAAGATCGCGTTCGGTTTATAGAGAGATGTCTAGCCGGGCGATCTTGCCCTGTTCATTGAGGCGGAACATGTACCGCAGTTCCAGAGGACTGCCAGGAAACGTCCCGGAGATCAGGTTGTGCACCAGCACTTTGCCCGTGCGCAGCTGAACGTCGAGCACTTCGACCCGTGGTTCATAACGTTGCGCAGTGTCTTGCATCCATTGGGCAATGGCTTGCGTGCCGATCCGGTGCTGGCCTTCATCGAACACGTTGGCATCCTCGGCAAAAAAACTGCCGACCCGCGAGGTGTCGCGGGCATTGGCGGCGGCTATGTAAGCGGCGATGGCGGGTGCCAGTGAAGAGGCTGGATTGGACATGGTGCGGCTCCTTGTTTATTGATTCTGGAGCCATGCTAGAACAGGTCTGTGTCAGTTCTTGTCAGGAGTGAAACGCCCGGCTTCATCCAGTTGCATTTGCTTGCGCCAGGTGCGCAACAGGTCGCTGCGACGTCCCGGATAGCGCCCGCCCTGTTCATTGGCAGCGGAAATCCGGTCGGTGCGAAACGTGCGATAGGCGCCGCGCAATTCACACCAGGCGACAATGATCCGCACTTCATTGAGAAAGCCCAGCGCCAGTGGCCAGATCAAGCGCTGACTGGGCACCTGATGGGCATCCGCATAGTCTATGCTCAGCCTGGACTGATCGCGGATGGCCTGGCGAAAGACGTTCAACGGCACTGCATTTTGCGGATAACCGCAGCCGCGCGGGCCTGGCAGTACCGTCGGGTTGCGCAATGCATCTTGAGCTTCCGGGGCCAACACGGCCGCAATCTTCGCCAGGGCGTCGGCCGCGGCTTTGCTCAACACCTCGTCGCCACGCTGATCCACGTAACGCAAACCCAGCACGATGGCTTCGGTTTCGTCGGCGTTGAGCATCAAGGGCGGCAGGAACAAACCGCTGCGCAACACATAGCCAACCCCGGCTTCACCGAAAATCGGCGCGCCCAGTGCCGTCAGCTCGGCGATGTCGCGATACAGCGTGCGTTCGGAAATTTCCAGTTCACCGGCGAGCGTCGCGGCAGTGGCCGGACGACTTTTACCTCGCAGCACTTGCAGCAACGTGAGTAAACGAGTGGTACGCGACACGATCGGCAGGCTCTTTCCTGAAAAGTCGTCGGAGCTTAGCAGAGGCTGCTGTCAGAAACTGGCAGGAGCAAAGTCCCCGATGGTCGTAATGCTGTTCACTTAAGTATTTGAGTCCAAGCCGGGCTTATCCGAAAATCCGATGCCAGACTTCTGGCATCGGATTTTTTATGTCTGTTCAACAAGATCTGCTCGACCTCGGCGACCTTTTCAACTTCTGTGACCTGAGTACTTTCACCCAAAACATTCCCATCGAGTGGGTAGCGTCTGCGCTGGATCTTTCCAGTCAGGCGACCATTCGCCGACGTCGCCTGCCCGCTGACCAAGTGCTCTGGTTGGTGCTCGGCATGGCGTTGTTTCGTGACGAGCCGGTTCATGAGGTGGCCAGACGTTTGAACATCTGCGCTCAAGGCCTGGCCACCGACCACTTATTGGCCCGCAGTGGTGTAACCGAGGCGCGCAAGCGACTCGGTGCCGATCCTGTTGAGTGGTTATTCCGCAAGACCGGGACCCAATGGGGGGCGGAGCGCTATGACGACGATGCCTGGCATGATCTGCAGGTATTCGCGGTGGACGGTGCACTTTTGCGTACTCCGGATACGCCCGAGCTTCGAGATCACTTCGGGTCGGGAAACACTCCAAGCGACCGCCAGACGCCGTTTCCGATGCTGCGCCTGGTGGCCCTGATGAATGTGCGTTCGCACGTGATCATGGATGCTCAATTGAGCCCTTATCGACGCAGTGAAATGCGCTTGGCCGACGAATTTTTGCAGCAGATCCCCGACCACTCGGTGACGCTGTTCGACAAAGGTTTCTGGGGTGCCGAGCTGCTGTCGAGCCTGAGCGGAGCAGGCATCAACCGTCATTGGTTGATCCCGGCAAAAAAAGGACTGATCTGCGAGGAAGTGGCCCGTTACAGCCAGTACGACCGTTTAGTGCGTATGAAAGTCTCGCCGCAGGCCAGAAAGCGAAACCCGGATCTTCCAACGCACTGGGAAGTACGCGAAGTCAGTTATGAAATTAAAGGCAAGGTGAAGACCGTCATGACGTCGTTGCCGGCCAAGATCTACAACACTCAAGCCGTTGCCAAACTTTACCAGGAGCGTTGGGAAATCGAGTTGGGCTTCAGAGACATCAAGAGTTCGATGCAACAGAACGCGATGACCTTGCGCAGTAAAAAAGTCGAGCTGGTCTATCAGGAAGTGTGGGGGCTTTTGCTGGCTTACAACGTGATTCGTCGAGAGGCCAGTCAGGCGGCGGTGACGTTTGGCCGGGCTCCCTCGGACATCCGTTTCAAACCCGTTTGTCAGTACATCGCCGTGCAACTGATCGTGATGGCGGCGGCTAATCCGATTTCAGCCACAGGAAGACGCTTGGCTGAGTTGAGAGCAGGGATAGGGGGATTGTTTCTGGATCACCGCCCAAGGCCTTCGAGGCCAAGGACAGTGAAAATTTCAAAAACCCGGTTTCCAGTGGACCGTAAGGCTGCTCCGCTTAAGTGAACAGCATTACCCGATGGTCGGCCCTTTTGCCCTAAATGAAAAAGCACCTTGACGGTCAATATTACTCGCATCATATTAAATACATGTTGCTGGACATTTATATTCCCTCCCCAGCGCCGTTCTTCAGGAGTCACCTCATGCATTACAAAGTCTTCGGCCGCAAAACCGGCTTGCGGGTTTCGGAACTGGCGCTGGGCGCCGGTAACTTCGGCACCGGCTGGGGACATGGCGCCGAGCGTGACGAAGCCAAGCGGATTTTTGACGGTTACCTGGAAGCCGGCGGCAACTTCATCGACACCGCCAACGGTTATCAGGCCGGTCAGTCGGAAGCCATGCTCAGCGAGTTCATCGCGCCGGAACGGGATCGCCTGGTCATCGCCACCAAATACACCATGGGTACGACGCCCGCCGCGGGCATTTCCCACACCGGCAACAGCCGCAAAAACATGGTTCGTGCCGTGGAGGAGAGCCTGAAGCGGCTCAACATCGATCACATCGACCTGTTCTGGGCGCACATCAGCGACGGCGTGACGCCGATGGAAGAGATCCTGCGCGGCTTCGACGATCTGGTGCGTGCCGGCAAGATTCACTACGCCGGATTGTCGAACTTCCCGGCCTGGCGCATCGCCCGCGCCGATGTGCTGGCAGAAGTGCGTGGCTTTGCGCCGATTGCAGCGATACAGGCCGAATACAGCCTGGCCGAACGCACCGCCGAACGTGAACTGCTCCCGATGGCCGAAGCCCTCGGGTTGGCCGCTACCATTTGGTCGCCACTAGGTGGCGGGTTCCTCACGGGCAAGTATCGCAACAATGATGAGAACAACCGCGCCGCCAAACTTGGCATGCTGATCCACACCGAGAAAAGCGCCCACGAAACTGCGTTGCTCGACACGTTGCTCGCGGTGGCCGCTGAGCTTGAAGCCACGCCGACCCACGTTGCCATTGCCTGGCTGCGGGAAAAGGCCAAGCGCTCGACGACGGCGTTGATCCCGATTCTGGGTTCGCGTACGCGTGAGCAACTGGATGCAACATTGGGTGCGTTGAACGTGCAATTGAGTGCTGAGCAATTGTCGCGGCTTGATGAGGTCAGTGGTGTGCCGAAGGGTGTACCGCATGAAACGATTGCCGGCTCGGCAGCGCGGTATACCGGGACCGAAACATTGGACCTGCCAAAAATCCCGGTCGCCTGAAAAAGCATCGCGGGCAAGCCCGCTCCCACAGGTACTGCGCTGTACTTGTGGGAGCGGGCTTGCCCGCGATAGCGTCAGTGGAGTCACCGCATACCGGTGCTACCGGTCTACTTTGTGTTTGGCCGCGTACAAACACAGCATTTCCATCGCCAATGTCGCCGCAGCCAGTGAGGTAATGTCCGCGTGGTCGTAGGCTGGCGCCACTTCCACCACGTCCATTCCCACCAGATTGATCCCGCGCAACCCGCCGAGTATTTCCAGCGCCTGCACCGTGCTCAAACCGCCACACACCGGCGTTCCGGTGCCCGGTGCGAACGCCGGGTCGAGACAATCGATGTCGAACGTCAGGTACACCGGGTTATCCCCCACCCGCGCACGGATCGCCTCGACAATCGCCTCACACCCTTGCCGATGCACTTGCCGTGCATCCAGCACCTCAAAGCCCTGGTGATCATCATTGGTGGTGCGCAAACCGATCTGCACCGAACGCGACGGATCCACCAAACCTTCCTTGGCCGCGTGCCAGAACATGGTGCCGTGATCGACGCGCTTGCCCTCTTCGTCCGGCCAGGTGTCGCTGTGGGCGTCGAAGTGAATCAACGACAACGGGCCATGCTTGCGCGCATGGGCCTTGAGCAGCGGGTAACTGATGAAGTGGTCACCACCGAACGTCAGCATCGCGCAACCGCCGTTCAGGATGTGCTCGGCGTGGGCCTCAATACTTTCCGGCACCGAGTGCGGCGAGCCGTAATCGAAGTCGCAATCACCGTAGTCAATCACCGCCAGATGATCGAACGGATCAAAGGTCCACGGCCAGTGACGTTCCCAGGCAATCCCGGTAGAGGCGGCGCGAATGCCGCGCGGTCCGAAGCGCGCACCGGGACGGTTGCTGGTGGCGGTGTCGAAGGGCACACCGCTGACCACCACGTCGACGCCGCGCAAATCACGGCTGTAGCGACGACGCATGAAACTGGTGATACCGGCGTAGGTACTTTCGGCGGCAGTACCAAAGAGGCTGTCGCGGGTCATGGCCTGATCGTTTTGCATCGAGACGTCCATGGTGATCTCCTTTTTATTTATTGGCGGCTACGGAAAGTGGTCCACAGACGAGTGCGCGAGCGCATGTCCTTGAGGCTCATGCTGCGGTCGGCGTACAGCCGTTCGCGGGTGTCGGCCAGTGGGTAGATGTCCGGGTCGGTGCGCACGGCTTCGTCCACCAGCGGGGTCGCTGCCTGGTTGGCCGTGGCAAAGAACAGCGTGTTGGTCAGCGCCGCCACGGATTCCGGGCGCAGCATGAATTCGATGAACGCCCGGGCCGCTTCGGGGTGCGGCGCGTCCTTGGGAATCGCCAGGTTGTCCTGCCAGACCAGCGTGCCTTCCTTCGGAATCCGGTAGGCCACCTCAAACGGTTTGTTGGCCTTGCGCGCCTGGTCGGCGGCCATGCTGGCGTCACCGTTGTAGGTCAATGCCAGGCACACGCTGCCATTGGCCAGATCGCTGATCTGCCGCCCGGTGGCGACGTACAGCACATTGGGCTGCAACTGATGCAACAATGCCTCGGCGGCGGTCAGATCAGCCTTGTCGGTGCTGTAGGGATCTTTACCGAGATAGTGCAACGCCAGGCCGATCACCTCTTGCGGCGAATCGAGAATCGCAATGCCGCAATCTTTCAGTTTGCTGGCGTATTGCGGCTTGAACAGCAGGTCGAGGCTGTTGAGCGGCACACCCGGCAAGCGCTGTTGCACCGCTTCGACGTTCATCCCCAATCCCAACGTGCCCCAGGTATACGGCACGCCATACCGATTGCCGGGGTCAACGGCGGCGAGTTTTTCCAGCAGGTCCGGGTCGAGGTTGGCGTAGCCCTTGAGCCCTTCGTGCGGAATTTCCTTCAGCGCCCCGGCCGCCAAACCACGGGCCAATACGCTGGATGACGGCACAACCACGTCATAGCCGCTGCCGCCGGTGAGCAGTTTGGTTTCCAGCACTTCCGAAGAATCGAACGTGTCGTAACGCACGTGAATGCCGGTTTCCTTTTCGAAACGCTGCAAGGTTTCAGGCGCCACGTAATCGGCCCAGCTGTAGAGGTTGAGGGTCTTTTCCTCAGCCTGGGCCGACACGGCCATGGCGAGAAACAGCGCGGGTAAACACAGCTTGAATGCGGGAGCCATGACGAACACCTGACCAGAGGAAGTGGTTGCAGAGTGCGCGCTCGGATACATTGGCGAAATATCAAGTTTGTTAACCTGACTTTATTGCGGAGTAATGTTTGATGCTCGGTCAACTCCACGACCTCGACCTGCAACTGCTGCGATTATTTGTCCGCGTGGTGGAGTGCGGCGGCTTCAGCGCGGCGCAAGGTGAATTGGGCTTGAGCCAGTCGAGCATCAGCCAGCAAATGGCCAAACTCGAAACCCGTCTCGGCTACCGCTTGTGCAGTCGCGGCAAGGGTGGATTCAGGATCACGCCCAAGGGCGAACAGTTGCTGAGCGCAACACGCGGGCTGTTTGAATCCATCGAAGCGTTCCGCCATCAATCCAACGGCGTGGCGGGTCGTTTGATCGGCGAAGTGCGCCTGGGCTTGTCCGAGGCTCTGGATCAATCGGTGCTGCAAAAAGTGGCCGATGCCATCCGACGGTTTCGTGAACGTGACGAATCGGTGCGCATCGAGTTGATGAGCGCCATGCCCGGCGAAATGGAACGCCTGCTGCTGCAACAGCGACTGGACCTGGCGATCGGCTATTTCTCCCAGGTGCAAAGCGCATTTGACTACCACGAACTGTTCAGCGAAACCCAACACTTGTATTGCGCTCCCGGACATCCGTTGTTCACCAACGATGCGCCGGATGATCTGGCGTTGCAGGCGTGTGACCGGGTCGATCATCCCTATCGTTTTCTGCGTAGCGATGAGCCCTTTCAAGGCAAATTATGTTCGGCCAGGTCTGAGCAAGTCGAAGGCACCCTCGCCTTCGTACTGTCCGGTAAACATGTCGGTTATTTGCCCAATCACTTTGCCCGCAGCTGGGAAGACAAAGGCTTGCTGCGCGCCGTGCGCCGGGATGAGATGAGCTTCGACGTGGCGTTTCATCTGGCGCGCCATCGCGCTCAAGTGCCCGGGGATGCGCAGAAGGCGTTTGAAGAAGATCTGCTCGCCGCATTCGCCTAAGGTGATCGTTCCCACGCTCTGCGTGGGAATGCAGTCAGGGACGCTCTGCGTCCCAAGCGGACGCGGAGCGTCCGGTGAGGCATTCCCACGCAGAGCGTGGGAACGATCGGAACCTGACCTTTTGGGCAGTTTTTGTTCGTTGCCCTCGATGCCCGCTGCTGGCATCCTGCGCCTCCATTTTCTGACCCGGCCTGCCTTTCGGCCCGCAAACAACCATGACCGCCTCTGAAAAAGCCCCTGCCCCGCGCCACAACGACCTGATCTACGGCCTCAACGATCGCCCGCATCTCACCGCCACGGTCTTCGCCGCCCTGCAGCATGTGCTGGCGAGTTTCGTCGGCATCATCACACCCACCCTGATCATGGGCGGCGCCCTCGGCCTGCAAAGCGAAGTGCCGTACCTGATCAGCATGGCGCTGTTTGTCTCGGGCTTGGGCACGTTTGTTCAGGCGCGGCGGATCGGCCCGATCGGTTCCGGCCTGTTGTGCCTGCAAGGCACCAGCTTCTCGTTCATCAGCGTGATTCTCAGCGCCGGGTTCATGGTCAAGGCCCGGGGTGGTGGCACCGATGAAATCCTGTCGACGATCTTCGGTGTGTGCTTTTTCGCCGCGTTCATCGAAGTGGTGTTGAGCCAGTTCATTGGCAAGTTGCGGATGCTGATCACGCCCGTGGTGACCGGCACCATCATTACCCTCATGGGCCTGTCGCTGATCAAGGTCGCCATGACCGACATCGCCGGCGGCTTCGGCGCGGCGGACCTTGGCGCGGCGAGTCATCTGGCGTTGGCCGCGCTGGTGCTCGGCACGATCGTGGTGTTGAACCGGGTCGATGTGCCCTTCCTGCGCCTGGGGGCGATTGTCATTGGCTTGACCCTCGGTTATGTCGTCGCGTGGCTGATGGGCGACGTCAACTTCGCCAGCCTGCCCGACGTGCCGCTGATGAGCGTGCCGGTGCCGTTCAAGTACGGCTTCAACTTCGATTGGGTGGCGTTTGTGCCGGTGGCGGTAATTTTCCTGGTGTCGCCGCTGGAAGCCGCCGGTGACCTGACCGCCAACTCGATGATTTCCCGGCAGCCGGTCAAAGGCCCGATCTACATCCGCCGGATCAAGTCCGGTCTGCTGGCTGATGGCCTCAACTCGGCCATGGCGGCGGTGTTCAACAGCATGCCGATGGTGACCTTCGCCCAGAACAACGGTGTGATCCAGCTCACCGGCGTCGCCAGCCGCTACGTGGCGTTCTTCATTGCCGGCCTGTTGGTGCTGCTGGGCCTGTTCCCGATGATCGGCGCGGTGCTGCAATTGATGCCCAAACCGGTGCTCGGCGGCGCGGAGCTGGTGATGTTCGGCACCGTGGCGGTGGCCGGAATCAAGATCCTCGCCGAAGCCGGTCTGCATCGACGCAACATGCTGATCGTGGCGATTTCCATCGGCATGGGCCTGGGTGTCGCCGCGGTGCCGGAAGTGTTGCGCGAGCTGCCAAAGGCGCTGCACAACATCTTCGAATCGCCGATCACCGTCGGGGCGTTGTGCGCTATCGTGCTGAACATCTTCCTGCCCGAAGAGTTCATCGAGCTGGAAGAGGACGATTTCGATCCGGAAGCTTCGATCCTCCAGGTCATGGAAAATCCGGATGTCCCGGCCAAGGGTGAACCCGCACGGCCTGCGACGGTCGCACAGTTGAACCGCTAGAAAGCTCGAGGGCTGAGCCGCTGGCGGTTCAGCCCTTTTCTACACGAGAGCCTGTCCATGCTGAAGATCCGCGTGCAGAATCCCAACGAAACGCCGATCGACTACAACGGCGTGGCGCTGGATCTGGAGGTCAATGGCCAGCCGCTGGCTTCCGGTGTCAGCGATCAGTCGGGCTCGATTGCACGTTTTTCCGAAACCGTGCTGACGGTTCCGGTGAGCGTTTCGGCGTTCTCGGTGATTCGCCAGACCCTGGGCCTGAGCCAGACACAAACCCTGAACGACCTGCCTTACGTGCTGCGCGGCAAACTGGCCGGCGGATTGTTTGGCACGATGCGCTTCGTCGACACGGGCAAACTGAGCTTGCCGGGGGCTACTGCCGGCACCTGGTAAAACCGAAGGATCAGCAACGCTGAAGATCTCACTGTGGGAGTGAGCCTGCTCGCGATGACGATTCATCACTCAGCATTGAAGTTGCCTGACACACCGCTATCGCGAGCAGGCTCGCTGCCACAAGGGGGTTATGTGTTGAAGCGGACGCCGGGTTTGGCGCGTTCATCGACGCTTAGCTCAAACACATCCGGGCGCGCGTAGTGACCGACCACATCAAAGTCGTAACGCGCGCGGATCAAGTCGTTGGTGTCGATTTCAGCGGTGAGCAACCCTGGCCCATCACGCAACGGCCCCGCCAGAATGTCGCCCATGGGCCCGACAATCACACTGCCACCCGCAATCAGCGGCCGATCCGCCGGCCAGTTGGCAATCTCCACGCCCAAGGCTTTCGGTGAATCCTGAACCTGACACGCGCTGACCACAAAACAGCGTCCTTCATGGGCGATGTGGCGCATGCTGATCTGCCACATTTCCCGTTCATCCACCGTCGGCGCGCACCAGACCTGGATGCCTTTGGCGTACATCGCGGTGCGCAGCAGCGGCATCATGTTTTCCCAGCACACCACCGCGCCGATTCGCCCGACCTGGCTGTCGATCACCGGCAGCGTCGAGCCATCACCCTTACCCCAGATCAAGCGCTCGGTGCCGGTGGGCATCAGCTTACGGTGCTTGGCGACCAGGCCGGCCTGCGGATCGAAATACAGCGCGGTGCAATGCAGCGTGCTGCCGGCGCGTTCGATGACGCCGATCACCAGGTTGGCCCCGGTGCGTGCCGACAATCCGGCCAGTGCCTCAGTTTCGGCGCCGGGCACGTCGATGGCATTGGCAAAATACCGGGCGAAAGCCTCGCGACCTTCCGGCAGCCGGTAGCCCAGTTGCGTGCCAAAGCCCTCGCCTTTGGGGTAACCACCCAGCAACGCTTCAGGCATCACCACCAGCGCGGCGCCGGACTCGATAATCGCGTTTTCCCAGGCAAGAATCTGTTCAAGGGTCTCGGTCTTGCCGCCGGGCAAGGCGCCGATTTGCAGCGCTGCAACGATGGACTTGGGCATGGCGGTCACTCCGAAAGCAATGAGGTGTTGCCCATTCTCACGCGCCACCGGATCATGAATAAAGCCCGATTCACTGCTGAATGATATGAACCATATGAATATCGCCACCGTTGACCTCAACCTGCTCAAAGTCTTCGAAGCGCTGCATGAGGAGTCCAGCGCCAGCCGCGCGGCACTGCGCCTGGGCGTGACGCAATCGGCCGTCAGCGCGGCGTTGCGACGGCTACGCGAGGTGTATGGCGATCAGTTGTTTGTGCGTACCGGCCGCGGCCTGGCGCCGACGCTCAGGGCCAACCAGTTGAAACCGGTGGTGAGTGATGCGCTGAACAAATGCCGTCAGAGCCTGGCGATGGTCGATCCGGCGGCCAATCATTACGACGGACGCTCGGTCACCGTGGGGTTGTCGGATGATTTCGAGATTGCCTACGGGCGGCGATTGATCGAGGCGATTGCGCTCAGTGCACCGAAGTTGCGCCTGATCTTTCGGCAAACTCACAGCCAGATCGTCGCTCAGGCGTTGATGGAACGTAACCTTGATCTGGCAATCACCGCAGGCGGATTTACCGAGCGGTTGCTCAGCCGTCAGGTGCTGGGTGAAGGCGGTTATCTGTGCCTGGTGGATCCGCTCAGCCTGGCGCCGGGGCAAACGGAAATCAGTCTTGAAGAGTTTGTGGCCCGCGAACACATTCTGGTGTCGTCGGGCGGTTTTATCGGGATCACTGATGAGGGATTGGCGGCGCTGGGGCTGAATCGGCGGGTGTGCGCCTCGACGACACACTTTGCGGCGTTGCCGCACTTGCTCAAGGGCAGTCAGGCGGTGGCGACCATTCCGGCCCACGCCGCTGAAAGTATTTCGGCGCTCTGCAGACTGGCGCTGCTGCCCTGCCCTTTGGCCTTGCCGCGCTACCCGATCGAACTGGGCTGGCGCACCAGCACGCAGCTCGATCCGGTGGTGTTGAAAGTGCGCGAGGCCATTGTCGCGAGTTTTGCCTGAGGCGGGCCTTATTTGGCGGCCATCAAGCGATTCACTTCACTGCGTACCATGTTCGCGAATTCCGGCGGCGACATGCCGTCGAGTTCCGAGCGAACCCATTCAGCCCATTTGCCTTTGCGCTTGGCGCGCTCGCCAAACAAACGCGCGGCCTCGCCCTTGGATTTGCCAAGGTTACTTTGCCAGAGGTCGAACAGGCGGGATTTCTCATCTTCAAGCGCGGCGCGCTCAGCCAGGGGTTTGTCGGCCAGATTGAAGCTCATGGGAATTACCTGCTGCGTAAAATAGGCGACATCTTACACTGTAGGAGGAAATGTCCGACTCCGGATTTTTCCTCGTCGCACAGTCAATACGTAAACCCGCTGCAACTTTTTCAGTCACGCAAGACTCCATTGTTCACTGCCCATTTACCTGCAAGGAGTACCCAATGGCCCGGAAAACCGCCACACAAATCGCCAATGACCAGATCAAGGATCAGGCATTCAGCGAACTTCAATCCCTGATCGAAGAGTCGGAAAAACTGCTCAAAAGCAGCGCTTCACTGGTCGGTGAGGAAGCAGAGACCCTTCGCGGGCAAATCGCCCAGAAACTGCAGCAGGCCCGGGATTCGGTCACCAGTGTTCGTGACCGCACAAAACCTGTGGTCGACGCGACCGAGACGTACATCGGTGGTCATCCATGGCAAACCGTGGCGATCTCCGCCGGTTTCGGCCTGGTGGTCGGGTTGTTGCTGGGTCGCCGTTAAACGGTCACGCTTCAATGGCAACGCAGCAAAAAGGCGAGCTCAATGCTCGCCTTTTTCGTGCCCACGTTTTGTGCAGGTCTCAGAGCCCTGCCAGTTCTCGCAGGTTTGCCAACGTCTGGGCATTCAACTGAATGCCTTGAGCGTTCGACTTGGTGCGCTGGTGGTGACGTCGATCGCCCGGCAGGCGCTTGAGCCCCACGCCGTGCATCTGACGGACGAGTTCCTGGCTGCGTTCGGCGAAATTCTGCCCGGCCGCCTTGCTCGGGTCGATCACGATCAGCAATTGGCCGGTCCAGGGCGTCTTGGCCCCCGGGTGGTTCGACCAATCGAATTCGAAAGAGAAATTACCCCCCGTCAGGGCCGCCGCCAACAGTTCGACCATCATCGACAACGCGGAACCTTTGTGCCCCCCAAACGGCAGCAACGCGCCCCCTTCCAGAATCGCCTTCGGGTCCTGAGTCGGCTGGCCAAGGCTGTCCACGCCCATGCCCGCCGGCAAGCGTTCGCCTTTTTGTGCAGCAATCTGCACATCGCCATGGGCAATGGCGCTGGTGGCCAGGTCAAACACAATCGGCTCACCGTCAGCCCGGGGCGCAGCGAAAGCGATCGGATTGGTGCCGAACAACGGCCGGTCGGCACCATGGGGCACCACGCAAGTCATGCTGTTGACCACGCTCAACGCCACCAGCCCTTCATAGGCGAAAGGCTCGACATCCGGCCATAGCGCCGCGAAATGGTGGGAGTTACGGATCGCCAGCACCGCAATCCCGGCGCTGCGGGCTTTCTCCACCAACAGTGCACGGGCCGCCGCGAGCGCGGGCTGTGCAAAACCATTGCCGGCATCGACCCGGACAAACCCCGAGGCAACGTCTTCGACCACTGGCACGGCCTGGCCATTGACCCAGCCGCTCTTGAGCGTCGAGACATAACCCGGAATACGAAACACGCCATGGCTGTGCGCGCCGTCGCGTTCAGCACCGGCGCAGTTCAACGCCAGGGTCTTGGCGACATCGGCGGAGGTGCCATGACGCAGGAAAATTTGCTCAAGCAATAGAACGAGCGCGTCGAAATCGAGCGATGGGGTGGTCGAACTGACGGCCACTTCGGGCGTTGCGGTCATCTGAAGCTCCAGTTTTATTATTGAGTACGGGCACCAGGGGAAACGAGGTTGCAGGGCAACCAAAAGCAGACGTCGATTAAGCGCTGTTTTACCGGCGTCCTGTCAAGTCCCGACCGCCTGTTCGGTTCAAGCAATATGTACCGCACCGGAGCGCTGCGCAGACCTTAGTGTTTTTCCTCAACCAATAGCTGATCGCAGCACATGAGGAAAAACCATGACTGAACCTGTAGAGCCCTATTTTTTCGACGAGGCAGAGCGTGCGTCCGTTGCCAAGCAGCCCGATGACCGCGAAAAAGCACTGAATTTCACACTCGCTGACCTGAAATGGTTGAAGCACGTTTACCTGGCCACCCACGTTGCCCGCATCGCGCAACAAGACCCTATGCACGTCTACCAACTGTTGCTGAAGGTGACGGACAAACCGGATATTCAATTGGCCGGCGCCTTTGCCATGAGCCGGCCCGACGATGGGGAGGTCACGCTGTACACACCGTGGAACGGCTTGATCAAGTTCGCGAACATGGCCGACCTCAAAGGCAAGCTCAAGTTATGGCTGGCCCAGCCCACCGCCAAGCGGGAGCTGTTGCGCTTTCTCTCCATCGAACAACGCAGCGCTTTACCGGCCGCCACCGCACCCGACATTTCCACGAAAGATATCGAAGGCGCGGTATTCCAGGACCAGCGACTGACCCTCGATCGCAATCAGGAACAGAACATCAAGACGATGAAGGAGGAGCTGCTCAAGACGCCAACGCTGCAATCGATGCTGGACGACACCCTCAAGCACACGCTGCACAAGGCATTCCCCAAGCTGGACCAGCGGCTGACCCGACTGAAGAGCTTCGTGAAAGCAGTTTCAGCCCTCGACGGCAACGAAGACCTGCACACGATTTCCACGATACCTCTGAGCGATGCGCTTCTGCATTTCTACCTCACCAACCACTGGCCCCATGGCGATTCAAGAGTCTTCGCCAACCCCGAGCACAGCGTGAGCAGCGACGCTGATAACGAGGCGTGGGAAAGCGCGGTGAAAGAGATCGCGCAGAGCTTCACGCCGCACTTGCGCAGCCTGCTCGCCTTGTTTTGGAACACCTCCATGAGCATTGGCCTTTCACGTCTGGAGTTTTTCACCGAAAGCTTGCGCGACACCTTTCACACGAAGCTTCTTCACCAACGCCAGGACGGTATTTTAACGACGCAGGAATACCTGCGGCTGATGAAGGTCAGCCTCACGCCTGACGCGCATGATCCGCTTCGCATCGAGAAAGTGCGTGTGACCGCGCCCTTCAAGCACTTCGCCGAGCTGGCCTCGACCTTGATGATCGGGGGCACCAATACCTTGGGTTTTCTGTACACCCCCTCCAGAGGGATCGAAGCGACGAGCAATCTGCCGGCGGTCAAAAAAATCGTGCTGACTATGATGAAAACCGAAGGGCATGAAGACACGCTGCTCAATTTCATGTCGCTGGACGAACGCGCCACCTTTCTTGCGCTGGAGCCGGTCGAGCGCCTGATTGAAGGCAAGCCGGTCATCGGCCCGGTGTTCAAACATTTGATGGTCGACATCCTTGGCAAGCAACAGGAGAACCTGTCCCATGCGCTGAGTCGCTTGCGCGAAAGCGAAGGTACGGTCGACCCCCATGCCTTGCTCGACAATGCGCTGGATGTCTGCGGATTGATCGATGACCGACTGCTGACTCCCGAACCTTCGGGGCGCTGGAGTACACGAGTGGACCGGGGCGGAGGCGCGCGACCGGCCACCGTGCGTGCCGAGTCGGCGAAAGAGGAGCTGTCGCTGCTCGATTCTGTCGAGCAGGCGCTTGACCAACTTCTTGAGAAACACCCGGCCATCTCCACGGCAACCCGCTCAATCGCCGACGCGCAGCGCGTACTGGGTCCATCCGTGGCGAACTTGCAATCGAGTTTCACCCACACCCTGTCAACCGCTTTGCGCAGTGAGTTGAAGCTGCGTGCTGTCACGCGCACCTTGGGTACGACGGAACAGGTCATCATCAAAACCGTGCTCGATAGCCCGGTACACCTGCAACGAGCGGCATTGAACGGTTTTTTGCCGGAGGTATTTTCCCTGGCGTTGAAGGCTGGCGAGGCGACGGATCCGTTGAAACTGGCCAGTTGTTTTGTGCTGACTGAACGAGGAGGCCTGGACCCGGTGCATTCGGGCAAAGCGATTTTATGGACGCCTGCGTTGGGGTTTGAGGCCTTCAAGGCATTGACACCGTTGCTGACCGAACTTGGACGACGCCTCGCAGACGTCAACCATCGCACGACGCTTTTGGAGAACCTTGGCCGCAACGAGCGTTTGCCTGGAAGGACTTACACGTTGGCCCCCCTGCAGCGAGTCTATGGGCATTTTCTTGATTATCTGCAAAAACCCTATGTGCTGCTGGACCAGGCGAGCCTGACCAATGCGCTGGCGACGAAGCTCTCCGCCACGCCGCTGACCAGTCTCCTGAATCTTGTGTCGCTGCGTAAGCCGATGACAGGTCTCGACCGTGCCGTAGATATTGCGCGGTCACTGATGACTCAACAAAAACTGCCGGCATGGCTGGCCCAGGCATCCGTCAAAGACCTGATCCTGCATGCCGAGCTGCTTCAGCAATACCTCAACAACGTTAAAGACGACCAGGACTACCTGACCGGCATACGGTCACTGCAACGCACGGCACACCATGAGCTTGAAAAACAACTCAAGGCCGACACCTTCAACATCAACCCGGACAACGTCCAGGTCCAAATCAATGCCCGCCCGACCTCCGCAGCCAAAACTCAAACCCTGACTGACTTTGCATTGACTCACCTCAAGGAGCTGGATCACCTCCATTTCAAACTGGTGTCACTGGATACCACCGTGATTCCCGAAGGGATGGACGAGCGCTACATCAAAGACCTGATACGAAACCTGAAACCGGGCGAGCATCATCAGGAAATAGTGAGCGACGCGCTGGCAGACACTCAGGTGAACGCGGACCGCAGGAAACGGTTCTACGCGCAATTACCCTGGCAGTTGATGCATTACGCCCACACGGAAAAACTGCAAGAGCGCCTGAGCGAGACCGGGTTTGATCTGATCCGGCAAGTCATGGACATGCCAGATGCCATCGCCCGTGCAGCGGTGGACGGTGCCCACGCGATCATCCGTCCGCTTGAGTTTTTGGGGATCAAGAGTGACCAGGCAATCAAAGTGCCCGGGGTTTATCTGATCGGCTCAACGGCCGATCGCGCGGCACCCCAGGTACTTGTTGCACCTCACAGTCCCAGGCACGGAGTCAAAGAGTATGAAAATGAAGAACAACTGCTTTCAGAGCTGAAGACCCGCGGACCGTTGCTCGACTGGCTACTCCTGAATCTGCCGCAGCCCGAACGGATACTGCTGGAGACCCGGATGGCGACCACCCATCGCCGTGTTGCCAGAGCCGAGCCGAAGAGCACGGATCATCTATCCACCCTGACTACGCTGGCCTCCAATCCGATCAAGGGGAACCTGTTCAAACATCTGCTCAATGACAACGCCGCGTTGCTGAGCCGATTGCTCGGCTGCCAGTCTGACGACAACAAACTGGGAGAATGGGCAACCATCAAGCATGTGCTGGGTGAAGACCTGCATGCGGCGTATACGTATTTCATGGGCAAACTCGCCTACCCGGAGACGGTGTGGCGCAGTTACCGCGATATCAAGCAATCCGCCGAAGACCTGCAAACCCATAAATGGGGTGCCGCCATAAAAGAGTTCATCAGCGGCATGGCCGAACTCTCCACACTGCGCCAATCACTGGGGAATGAAACACTGCTGCCTTCGACACCCGCCACACCGGAGACGGAGACGGAGACGGAGACGAAAACACCCGATTCCCGGCTCAAATGGCAGGACATCGACGTCACCGCCCCCGAACGCACGAAATTGAAACGCCATGAAAGTATCAATGTGGATCTGGGTTCGCTGACATCTGACGCAAAACTTGGGCTCTACACCCATCCAACGACAAAAAAACAGTATGGGCCGGTTGACGGAAAGGTGTATCCGGTCATGAAGCGCGGTACCCACTGGCGCATCGGCGACACAACCACGCGGGGCCCTCTTCTGCGCCAGAACGAATCGAAACAATGGGTACTCGATGGACCGAAATCGGCGCCTCGCTTCAGCCTGTTCGGACGATTGGAGACCGCAAGCTCGGTTTTTCAGAGCATGAACGTTGAAGCCACAGGGATGCTAGATATCCGTCGACAGTTTCCGCAAAGAGCCCGTCAGATTGACGAAGCGCTAGACCTGGCAACGACCTATGCCTGGAACAGCTATCGAAATCTGCAACTGCTGAAGACTTCCGACGACACGGTCACTCCCGTGCATCAACTCCTCATGGATTTCATGAGTGTGCAGCACGTGCTGCCCGCGCATGTCGAGCAGGTTGAAAAAGTCGTAGGCGACTTGTTCACAGCGCTGCTGGAGCCATCACTCAGAAAGCCTAAGTCCAGTCGTTTTGCGGTCGGCAGGCTTGTCGATGGCGCACAAAACACCTTTGCCTTCATCGTGGCTTCAGACGCAAACCGGAGAATTCACCTCGCAGAAAGATTCTTCGATCCCAGATTCGAACACTACCGCCAACACCTTACCGACGCGGCCTTCCCTATTCACACCCATGCCCGAGCGGTGACCTTGATTCATGAGCTGTCGCACATGGTCTGTAAAACCGAGGACATTTCTTATCTCGATCCCGGCAGGCCATTTACCGATCTGATTGGAACAACCACCCCCTTGGCAACTGAACTCAAGCGCGCCTTGACCGACGCTCAGACCACTGCACTCTCGATCAAGACGCCGTTGACCCAGTTGTTCATGACTCAAGATCCTGATACCGGTGTGTGGGAGGATCCGGGCAGTACCTCTTATGAAGAAACGGATCGGGTGAAGGCGCATATTCTGGCGTTGACCGGCGCCGAAAACCTGAGCGGTGCCCGCCACACCTTCAAGAAAGATCCACTGGTCAGGCTGGCCGTACAGCTGGGTAATGCCGACAGCGTTGCCTTTTTAGTCAGCCAATTGGGCCGTGAACTGCACGTCAAGACGCCCTGATGTCAAAAATAGTTCTCATTTGATATTTAATTGCCATGACGGCTGTTCTCGCAGACTTCCCCTCAAGGTTAGAATGCAGGAAATCAGGATGAGTCAATGACCGACAATTCTCTCTCGCAAGCCGAATATGACGCCATCACCGATGCCGCAGCGCACTGGTGCATGCGTCTGCACGCCATCGACTGCACCGCCGAAGAGCGGATCGCCTTCGAACAATGGCGTGAAGCTCATCCGCTGCATGCGTTCGAGTACGAGGCCATGCTGGAGATCTGGGAAGTCGCGGGGGATTTGCCGCGTCCCGAAGCCGTCCCGTCGGTTGTTCGCTTTAAACCTGCCACGCCCTGGCGCACGGTCGGCATCGCCGCCGCTGTTTGCGCCCTGGCGTTGCCGCTGGCGGCGTACAGCGGCTGGAACATGGGCTGGCTACCGAATTCGTATCAGCACTTCGAAGCGAGTGACACGGTTCGCCAGGTCACCCTGAGCGATGGCAGTCAGGTGGAACTGAACCTGGGCAGCGAGCTGACGTTCAGCAACTACAAGGATCAGCGCCGGATCACGCTGGAAAAAGGTGAAGCTTTCTTCAGTGTCAGCCACGACATGGCTCACCCGTTTATCGTCAGGGCAGCCGACGGCAGGATCCGGGTCACCGGGACCAAATTCAACGTCTGGATGTATGAAGATCAGGTCCGCGTGAACCTGATTGAAGGCTCGGTGCTGGTCAGCAGCAACGATAATCTTCCGGGCGATGGCTTGCGTCTCGGGCCGGCGATGCAGGCGCGCTTTAAACACGGCGACTTCACGCCGCAGATCAACCAGACCTACCCCAACGACAATGCCCTGGCCTGGCGCAGTGGCAAACTGGTGCTCGATGATCTGGCGCTCAACGACGCTCTGCCGTTGATCAACCGTTATCTGACCAAACCGATCATGGTCGCGGACCACAGCACTGGCACGATTCGTCTGGGTGGCATCTACAACATCAAAGAACTGAACAACCTGGTGGCTTCCCTGCCCAAGGTGCTGCCGGTCTACCTGACCCGTAACAAGGAAGGTAATCCGGTGCTCAATTCGATCCCGCAACAAACCCCTAAAAGCTGAAAAGGCCGCACCCCTTAACGGGATGCGACCTTTTTTATTGCTTGAACCACCCTCTTCTTACTGAGCGGCCACCTTCCCGGCGTTTTCATCCTGCTCGCGGATTGTCTGCGCCTGGTACTGCGGATCCGCAATGATCTGCTGCTCGGTGAACGGCAACGGGCTCAGCTGTTTCTTCGAAAACGCCAGGGTCTGGTCCCGGGAATACTTCGACGTCGGGTCGCTGGACAACGAGAACGCCAGCAGGCCTTGAGCGTGCGGGCCTTTGTCATCAAAGGTCACCACTTGCAAATAGCTGGTGCCGCTGACGACTTCAAGTTTGCCATCGGTTCTCGGCACACTCTGGATCGCGTTGTACACGCCCAAGGTGCCCGGCCCGCCATGGATCGGCGTCTGTTGGCCGCCGCTGCTGACCACCTGAATGTCGCCCCAACGGCTGTCATCCTTGAGCCCCAGTTTTTTGACCTGTTCCACTGAGGCCAGCATCGCCTCGCGAATCGCCTGGGTGACCTGAGGATTATCCAGCGCCAGACCACGCGGCGTGTGCTGTGGATCTTTCGGGTCAAATTCCACTCGCCAGATGTTCGGGACTTGCTGCAACGGTTCCATTACGTTCTGGAAGTGTACAAACCCGAGCCCGCTGTCCAGATTCGCACTGCGGTCCCACGCTTTGAGGCTCGCACACAACGGCGCGAGCGTTGCTGCATCGGCGCCCAGGTCGCCGGTGCAGAACTGCAGCAAGTCCGGCATCACTTGCCCGGCTTGGTACACCTGATCATCCATGACCATCCGTTGCAAATCCGCCGCAGAAACCGGGCCGGCCTTGCTCAGCGTACTCAACCGGTCCAGGGCAAAACGCGAGCGTAGCCCCAGTGGCTGGCCTTCCTGGCTGATCAGGGGGGAGAAACCGGTGAGCGGTTGTGCCGGGTTGGCCATCCACGCCGAATCGTTGGAATGTTGTACGTAGTCCTTGCGCAGCAGTTGCGGCAACTGGTCCGCCGCATAAATACCTTTTTGCGCTGCGTTCGGGTCGATGTCCCAGGCGCAGGCGCTGTTGGAACCGTCGAGCAGGATCATCTGCAACCCGGCGCGCGGGTCGCTGCACGTGGCCAGTTTGTCGGCACTGACGTTCGGCACCACCGACAGGTTCATGTACAGCGTCTGCCCCTGATTATCCACGGCCAGGGTGTTGACCCACGGAATCCCCTGAAGCGTGTGCACCGAGGCCTGCAAATCCTTGAGGCTGGTGGCCTGATTCATGGCGTACCACTGCTGCAATACCCGGTCGTTCTCCAGGTTGGCATCGCGCAGGCTGTAGGCGTACTGCTTGTCCCAGTCGAGTTTGCCGGGCCACTGCACGATCGGGCCGAATTGCGAGCTGTAGACCACATGGGTCACCGCAAGGATATGGCCATCGGGCTGTTTGACGTTCACCGTCACGATCTGCTTACTCATCGGCAGCGACTTGCCGTCGAGCAGATAGCGGGTCGGATCCTTGGGATCAAGTTGCAGGCGATACAGGGTGAAGTGCTTGGACGTGTCCACGGTGTGTGTCCATGCCAGGTGCTGGTTGAAGCCGATGTTGATCATCGGCAGGCCGGGCAACGCTGCGCCCATCACATCCAGCTTGCCCGGAATAGTCAGGTGCATCTGATAGAAGCGCATCCCGCCAATCCACGGGAAATGCGGGTTGGCGAGCAACATCCCGCGGCCATTGAACGAACGCTCGCTGCCGACCGCCACCGCGTTGCTGCCGCGATCCAGGGCAAAGCGCTGCATGCGCGAGTCCGCCACCTGGAATGACGATACGTCGTCGGCCACTTGGGCGACGGCTTGTGGTGGAGTGGCGCCGGCCAGTGCTTCAGCGAACTGCCCTACTCCGCCTTCGACCAACAAACGGCGGGTCAACTTGACCAGGTCCTGTGAGGTAATGTCGCGCACCCATTCACCCCGGCACTGCTGCGGCAAACCCTGTGCGCGGCGTTCGGTCAGCGAGCGGTTGTACCCCGCGACATAACCTTCGACCAGATCACGCACTTGCGGGGTTTGCGCCTTCCAGAATCCGGCGACGGCTTCAGGGGTGTTGAGCCAGGTGAAGAACAGGTCGCTGACCTGGTTCTCGCGCTCCTCGACCGTCATCTGATCCGGGCCGAAATAGCGCGAGCGTTCACCATTGACGGTGACAATCTCGTTGGCCAGCAAGCACAGGTTGTCCTGCGCGTAGGCGTAACCGATGCCATAACCGAGCCCACGCTCGTCTGCGGCACGAATATGCGGCACCCCGAAACTGGTGCGGCGAATGTCGGCGCTCGCTTGCTCGGGCGTACTGCGTGCGTTCGCAGCAAGACTGAGCCCCACCAACATGCCCGCAAGGCTCAACCTGGTTAATTGCCTGGAAATAATCACGCTCGCTCCTGATCGAAAAGACAAACACCCTGCGTCGAACACGCACCGCGCCATCCCCTAGAAACGAAACCCACGACAAAAATTTAGGCCTTGAAAGGCGCTTTATCCGTCCATCTCACAGGCCGCTGACGTGACGGTGACGAATTTTCTACATTCGAGCCTTCATTATTTGCCGTGCTCGTACGTCTTATTGAATGAGAGCACCCATCACATTTCCTGGCTGGCTCGGAAAAGGAGTTTTTGCATGTACAACTCGCAACTGCCAACGGACGGTAGTCACGCGCCAAAGGGCTCAGCCATGGGCTCTGGTGTCTTCAGTCAACGAGGCGAGCGCAATAGCAACGAACGGATCAGATTGCTGCTCAAAAGCTTTGGTCTGCGAACCAGCCTGATTCGCCTCAAAGTCATCGACGCCTTGCTGGCCGCCGCCGAAAGCGAGCGCAGCCTGGGCGTGCGCGGCGTGCACAGCCATTTGCTGGACCTGGATATTCCCCTGTCCTTTCTCAGTGTGCGAGAAGTGTTGAAACGCTTGTGCAGCGAAGGCGTAATCACGCTCAATGCGGACAAAAGCTACAGCCTGCATCCAGACGCTGTAGCCCTGCTTCATCGCGACTGATCAGCTTAAAGGTGCGTCGCTCAAGGCTTGACCTTCCGACGCATCACGCCATTGATCACCACCACGATCACCGCCACGCCGATGGCGATGTACTGAAACAGCTTCTCGCTGATGACGCCTGTGTTTTGCAGATACGAAAGGCCGAACATGATCCCCAGCACTACCAGGGAGATCAGAATCGAGTATTTCAAACGTTGCGACTGAGTCATTGCGAGTTCCTGAACCTGAAAAATGTATCCGGTTTGTATCCGAAAGCATGCCAAGCCCCTACCTTTGTGCGGGAATGGGGCGCTGCAAACGGGGTCTCATGTTACAGCCGATGAAGAGATTTGGCTTTATTGCGGCGATAACCATGAGGATTTTCAAATGTTCCGTCGAATCACACTGCTGATTCCCCTGCTCGCTCTGTTGACCCTGAGCGGCTGCATCGTTTTCCCCCACGGCGGCTGGCACGGCGACCACCATTACGATCGAGGTGGACCGGGTTACTACCAGCATCGATAACGGTTGCTCAGGTCATGGAACGTAATTAATAGAACATCCACTCGTAAGAAAAGAAACATATCCAATCACCGCTGAACAAATGCCCGCCCTGTCGCGGGCATTTTCGTACGTGCATTTTCACTTCTGTTTTTCTTCCCACCCTGCATCGAAACCTGGCGAAAACTATTGAAGCTTTCAGTCTTAATAGTCTGTTTGAGGTATTCATCCTCGTTTGATTATCTTGGCGCATCGCAATAAGACCCGTTATTTAACTTCAGGAAGAAGAACAGGGATGCCATGCACAAACCTCTAATAAACATCAGCCCCTATCATGTGTTCGGCTTCTGCCTTGCCATTACGCTGTTTGAACTTCTGACTTATATGGCCAGCGACATGATCATGCCCGCCATGTTGACCGTCACCGATGAACTGAATGCCAGTGCGCGTCATGTCCCCTACGCGTTCAATCTTTATCTGGCGGGCGGCATTCTCCTGCAATGGCTGATAGGTCCGCTGTCGGATCACTTCGGTCGCCGGCCTATGTTGCTTATCGGTTGTGCGGTATTCGCCCTGGCCTGTGCCGCAGCGTTCAGCGTGAACAGCATCTATGCGTTCAATGGCTTGCGACTGATTCAGGGCATGGGGTTGGGATTTGTCATCGCGGTCAGTTACCCGGCCTTGCAGGAAGTGTTCTGCGAAGCCGACGCGGTAAAAATCATGGCGTTGCTGGGGAACGTTGCGCTGCTCTCTCCGCTGCTGGGGCCGTTGCTCGGCAGTCTGCTGCTCGAATGGCTCTCCTGGCGGGAGCTGTTTTTACTGCTGGGTGTCGGCGGCATGCTGGTCTGGCTAGGGCTTTACGTGTACATGCCGGAAACCGTGGGCACCTTGCGCCATGACGGTCAGCGACTGACGGCGGTGCCGTTTGAATGGCGCGGCACCGTGCGCCGTTATGCCGCGTTGCTCGGCAACCCGCGATTCCTCAGCGCCTCTGTTGCGCTGGGGGTCATGAGCCTGCCCCTGATTGCCTGGATCGGACTGGCACCGCTCCTGCTGATTCACAATCAGGGACTTTCACCGCTGCACTACGGCCTGTGGCAAATCCCGGTGTTTGCGGCGGTCATTCTCGGCAATCTGATACTCAACCGATTGATCGCCAATACTGAATTGCCGCAACTGATTCGATACGCGCTGTGGCCGTTTTGCGGCGGGCTTATCGCCTTGCTTGTCATCGGTTTTTACGGCGCGCCGACACCCTTGCTGATCAGCGTCCTGGCGCTTTACGCCGTAGGCCTGGGCATGAGCAATGCCGCTCTGTACCGGATCGCGCTGTTTTCAAGCGACGACAGCAAAGGGCTGGTCTCGGCCATGATCGGCATGATTTCAATCGCCGTCATGGGCGGCGGCGGCTCGCTGATCGCGGCGGCCGGCGCCGGTGACAGCCACGAATCCTTCGCCCTGATGGCGGGCATCGCAGGGCTCATGTGCCTGCTGCCCTTGCGCCTGTTTTTGCGGCGCTCCCGCCTCCCGCTTGCTGCCTGACCCACCCGATAGGTCCTTTGATGATCCATTTACCCCATACCGATGCGCTTTGCGCGTTAACGCAACCCTATTGCCTGGGATCAGTACCTGAAGGCCTGTTCGACCGGGCCATGGCGGAAATCAGCCTGTTTCATTGTCAGCACACGCCTGGCTATGAACGCTGGCTCAACAGCAATGGCCTTGATGCAGAGGATCTGGAGACGCTGGATGACTGGTCAAGACTGCCGCCGATTTTCGCCAACTACTTCAAACGTCACGTGTTGTACGGCCCCACAGGAGAAGGCGCACTGGAACTGACATCGTCCGGCACCAGCGGCCAGAAAAGTCGCCTGCGCTACGACCAACGCAGCATGGCCGCTGCCCAGGGCATGGTAAGCCACATTTTTCGTCATTACGGCTGGGAAGCTCCGCACAGTCCCTGCAATTACCTGCTCCTGAGCTATGAGCCCAAGGCTGCGATCACTTTGGGCACCGCCTACACCGATCAGTTTCTGTGCAGCTATGCGCCGGCCAACCGTATCGCCTACGGGTTACGCCTGACTGGCAAAGGTCATGAGTTCGACCTGTTTGGGGTGACCCGTGCCTTGCAGGCATTTGCCGAAGAAGGTTTGCCCGTGCGCATTCTCGGCTTTCCGGCCTTCCTGTCCCACGCGTTGCAGCACATGGAAGACACCGGCGTAGCGGATCTGAAGCTACCGGCCGAGTCACTGGTGTTTCTCGGTGGCGGCTGGAAAACCCAGGCGGCGCAGGAAATTCCCTTGGCGCAATTGTATGAACGGATCAACCGCCAACTGGGTATCGACCTGTCCCGCTGCCGCGACGGCTACGGCGCTGTCGAGCATGCCGTGCCTTACATCCAGTGTGCTCACCAGCATTTTCATGTGCCGGTTTATTCGAAGGTCTTCGTGCGCAATCCCTCCGATTTCAGCGTCCAGCCCTACGGCCGGCGCGGTTTGCTGGAGTTCGTGTCGCCCTACATTTCGTCCAGCCCTGCGCATGCCGTGGTCATGGGGGATCTGGCGACGTTGCACCCCGGTGCAAGCTGCGGGTGCGGCTTGAAGACCGACTGGTTTGAACTGCATGGACGCGCCGGCACCACGGCCAGCCGAAGCTGCGCAATGGCCGCGTCTGAACTGATTGGAGGGATCTGACATGTACTTGATCAATGGCGAACTGCGTGACGACATCACCCTCGAAGCAGCGCTCAAGGAGCTGCACCCACAACTGCCACGGCTGCTGAATGCGCCGATCGACAGCGACACCGTGATCGACGCAGCGGCCCGGTTCACCCTGCAATTGCAGGCTGGCAGGCTGGATGTGCCCCTCGACAACGATCAACGACTGGGGCTTGTCGAGTTCTGCCAGCGCAGCAACCTTGGCACCAAGCTTGAGCGAGAGCTGGGTGTGCAACCGCGTTCGCTGCGGCGTATCGATTACCGGCAAGCGTGTTTTGAAAGCTGGCACCCGCTGGGATTGGTGGTGCAGGTGACGCCGGGCAATGCGCCGATGCTGGCGTTCTGTGCGGTCCTGGAAAGTCTGCTGGCCGGCAACATCAACTGGCTGCGCCCCAGCTCCAGCGATGAAGGATTGACCGCACGCTTACTCGCGGCGCTGGTGCACTGCGACACCAGCGGCAAGCTGGCTGATTTCATTGCGGTGCTGCCGGTCAGCACTTCTCGGATAGCGCAACTCTGTACACACGCCGATGGCGTTGCCGCCTGGGGCGGTGAAAAGGCACTCAAGGCGATTCGTCAGCAGATCCCGGCCGGGTGTCGCTGGATCGATTGGGGTCACAGGATCAGTTTCGCTTACCTGTCGCCCGACGCGGCGAGTCCCTCGACGCTGGATGCGTTGGTGGATGAGGTGTGCAGTCTCGATCAGCAAGCGTGTTCCAGCCCGCAGTGGCTGTTGGTGGACAGCAGCGATCCGGCAGTTTTGCGGGACGTGGGTGAACGCCTGGCTGAAGCCTTCACACGCCGTGCCTCACAGTGGCCGGCGCTGGTTCCGACAGATCAGGAGGCCTCGGAGATCACCACCCGCACCGCCATGGCGAGACTGGAACATTGTTTTGCGAACCAGACCGGCCAGGTCTGGGCCGGCCACGGATGGCGAGTTATCTGGGATCACCATCAAACGCTCGCGCCCTCGCCGCTGTTTCGTACGCTGCTGCTCAAACCGGTGCCACAACACTTGATCGCCGAGACGCTATTGCCTTGGCGCACGGTCCTGCAAAGCTGTGCATTGATTTGCGCTCCGGCAGAGACGCCTGGGCTGGTACGGACGCTGGTCAACGCCGGCGTCACGCGTATCGCCCCGTGCGGGTTGATTCATGACGGCTACCCCGGCGAGCCCCATGACGGCGTCTACGCGCTGTCACGCTTCAGCCGCCGCCTCTCGGTGAGTCTGGCGCCGGAGGCAGTGCCTGGGCGGGCAACGCTTGATGCGCTCACCGCCGCGCCCGACACAGGTCATGAACCGATCATGGACAAAAACGCGTTTATGACCCAGCCGATCAACGCCATGGCACAGCTGTATTTCCGCTCCGGGGGAAGCAGTGGCACGCCTGCCCTCGCCGGGTTCAGCTATCTCGACTTTCAACGACAGATGCGCGCCGCGGCTGACGGGATGTTTGCCGCCGGCCTCGACCCGTCAACGGATCGGGTGATGAACCTGTTTTACGGCGGCAGCCTGTATGGAGGCTTTTCCAGCTTCACCAAGGTCCTGGAACAGATGGGCGCTACGCATTTCCCCATGGGCGCGCCGCACCATGATGACTTCAGCGAAATTGCCCAGCTGATTGTGGAACACCGAATTACCGTGTTGATCGGCATGCCAAGTACGTTGCATCGCCTGTTTTTCAACGAGCAAAGCCGACTTCGCGCGTACGCCGGCATCGGCAAAGTGTTCCTCGGCGGTGAGCACCCGGGCCAGGCCAGCCTGCGCCTGATCGAAAGTTGCGGGGTCTCGACGATCCGCTCGGCGATCTATGGCTCGGTCGACGCCGGCCCGTTGGGGCATGCCTGCACGGCAACGGCGGACGGCGTCTTTCATTTGATGTGCGATACCCAGCATCTGGAAATCGTCCATCTCGAACACGATGTGCCAGTGCAAGCCAGTGAGATCGGCCGACTGCTGTTTACCTCCCGGGCCCGGCAAAGTCAGGCCGTGCGCCGGTATGACGTTGGCGACACCGGGCGCTGGATACCCGGAGCCTGCCCTTGCGGGCTCGACTCTCCGCGATTCCAGTTGCTGCAGCGCCACGGCAAGTTGATACGGATGGGTACGGAGTTCATTTCACCGTTGGCGTTGCAAGATAGCGTCGGCACGCCTGTTCAACTGGTCCTTGACCACGCCCTTAATGGCAGGGAGCGGTTGACGGTTTTGGCGAACCTTGAGGCCGGAAAGCTTTATGAAAAGTTATTGACCCATGAAGCGCTGGCCAATGCCGTGAACGCTGCTCTTTTAACAGTGGAAGTTCATGAGTGTGCTGAATCCGGGTTCACCCGAAACAAACACAGCGGAAAAACACCTTTGGTGATCGACAACAGAAAATAAACAGCTCGTTTGTCTTTCAACCATCCACTCGCCTGATAAAAAAGAGAACCCAGTGAAATCAACTTATTCGCTTGAACAACTCGTGCCTTACATAAGGCAACACTCAAACTTCTACCGCACACACCTGAGCCACTTACCGGCAAAGGGCATTACTTTAAAAGACCTGCCGTTGACCGACGTGGCCGACTACTGGGCTGACAGTAACGACCTGAATCATTGGACTGTGCTGACCGGCAATGTCGATGACGCGCTGGTGTTTAAAACCGGTGGATCGACTAGCCAAGGCAAACTTACTGTTTACTCGACCAGCGAATGGCAAGCCTTGGTCAGTACCTTTGGAGACAGTGTCTCCTCTCAATTGGAGAACGGTGACAGGGTCGCCAATCTGTTTTTTTCCGGCGATCTTTACGCCAGTTTTCTGTTCATCCACGACTCGCTCGCGCACGTCAAACGGTCCATTTGTGAGTTTCCGTTCACCGGCGAAGTCAGCATGGACGTCCTGGCCGATGCGATTGATCAGCACCGGATCAACGTACTGGTCGGCGTCCCGGCTCAGTTATTACGCTTTGCGGCGTACCTGACTCAGCATCAACGGGTGTTGTGTGGGGTTGATACCTTACTCTACGGCGGCGAAAGCCTGTTCGGTCCGCAACTGGCAATCCTCACCCAGGTTTTCCCCAACGTGCGCATCGCCTCAATCGGCTATGCCAGCGTCGATGCGGGCCTGATCGGGGCCACCAGCCGCGACTGCGCTCTGGGCGAGCATCGGGTGTTCGAACCCCAGACCTTGCTGGAAATCGTCGATGAGCTCACCGGTGAAGTCATCGACGAATGCGACCGCACCGGATTGTTGGTGGTGACCAACCTGACACGCCGGCTCATGCCACTGCTGCGTTATCCGGTGGGCGACCGCGCCTGCTGGTGTGAGCCTGGCACAACCCCGATGCGCAAATTCGCCCTCAAGGGACGCAGCGCCCATAGTCAGCGAGTGCGGGTGGGGTCGATGTCGTTGTTGATCGACGAAATGCAGCAGATCGTCCAGCGCATTGCCGACACCGACCAATGGCAATTGCGCATCGAGCATGACGGCTACAAGGACATCGTGAGTGTGAAATGGGTGCCTGACGCTAAAACCGTGGCCACCGCCCCGCTATGCCGGGCGCTGTATGAAGCGCTTGTGGCCCACTACCCCGCGCTCGAGCACCTGAATCGCGACGGGTTGCTGGAGTTGCGGGTGCTGTCCTGCACCCTCATCGAACTGAAGCTTCACCCTCGTTCGGGCAAGCAGATGCGGGTCCTGGACTTGCGCACCTATGACGCGCCATCGCCGGAGACTGCGTGATGTCTCATCTGATTTTTCGACGCTACCGCCCTTGCGACGCCCGCGCCGTGAGCCAGTTGTTTCGCGAGGTCTATGGCGATCATTACGTTCAACCGGATGTTTACCTGCCGAACATGATCAGTCAGCACATTGCCGACGGCCGCTGGAAATCGATGCTGGCGGTGGACGATGTACGGGTTCTCGGGCACGCCGCGTTGTGCCATCAAGCGTCTTCGCAGACCGCGGAACTGGCCCTTAGCGTGGTGCATCCCGCCGCGCAGGGACACAGTATCGCGACCCGTCTGGGCCGGGAGTTGCTATTGCAGGCAAAGCCGCTGGGTTTCACAAACGTCTTGATCAAACAAGTGACCCACCACCCCTACACGCAACGCATGGCCACAAACATTGGCTTCCACAGCACAGGAGTGCTTCCCGACTACGTTCCTTCGCCGTTCGCCGAGCCGCACCCGGAAACCATCGTGATGGGTTGTTACCTGGTCGAAGGCCACTCGCGCCCGCTCCCCGACATTCACTGGCCCGAGCGTCACCGGGGGTTTATGCAGCACCTGTGTTCGTTGTTCGGAACTCACCCGGAAATCACAGCACCCTCTGCGATGCCCTTGCAGATCACGCAACACCATCACCGTTTCGACATGGTCATTCACCGCCTGACTAAACGCCTGCTCGAACAAATCCGGCAATTACCCGGACACTGGATGATCTCGGCCCAACTGGCGTTGTCGCAGCACTTTGCAGAGGACCTGCGCAGCTTGACGCGGCTTGGTTTCACCTTCACCGGGTTGATGCCCGCGCCCGGCAGCCATGGATGGTTGGCCCTGTTTCATCGAGGGGTGCAGCCTCGGTCCCTCAACCTGCATTGCCCCTACATGCAACAGTTGCACGACGACTTGCAGCGCAACACCCAATCACCGGGCAGCGCACGCTCAGCCGCTTGAGTCTTTTCTGTGAAAGTCATTGCCCGGTTGCGCGCAAAGCTTCACCAGCCAGTCGACAAACACCCTCACCCGCCGGGACAACTGGCGGTGTGGGGGATAGAGCGCCGTCAATGGCATCCCGGGTGGAGGGGTCGCTTTTAATACTTCGCACAAACGCCCTTCATTCAGTTGGCGGGCGACGTGGTAGTAAGGCGTCTGAATCAGACCGTAGCCTGCCTCACAAGCGGCCAGGTAGCCGTCGGCACTGTTGACCGACACGTGCTTGGGCAGGTCGATCAGCTGGAGCTGACCGTCGACCATGAACTCCAGCCCGAAACGCTTGCCGGTGGTGCTGGAGAAATACTCGACCATCATATGGCCCTCAAGGTCAGCCAGATGTTGAGGCGAGCGGTGTCGTTGCAGGTACTCCGGGCTGGCGCAGGTCACCTGGTCCAGCATGACCAGCGGCCGTGCCACCAGTGAATCATCCAGCGCCGAGCCGCCACGCAGCACGCTGCGAAAAACCTGTTGCTGGTGCAACAAGTGCAGGCCTTGGCAGCAGACAAAGGTGTGACGGCGGGCCAACTGGCGTTGGCCTGGGTACTGACGCAGGGTGACGACCTGATCCCGATTCCAGGGACCAAGCAGCGTAAATACCTTGAGGAGAATGTCGCCGCACTGGAGGTGAAGCTCAGCCGCGACGAATTGCACGCGCTGGAAGCGATCTTCCCGGCCAATGCCACCGCAGGCTTGCGCTATCCAGAGGAAGTGATGAAGTTGCTTGACCGGTAACCGACGTCTGGCCCACCCGGTCTGAGTGGGCCAGCACTACCGAGCGTCAGGCCTTGGAGCTGACGCCACCATCGGTAGGAGGCACCGTCGTCCCATTGCCCTTGCCGTAAGTCTGCAAGTTCTGCAATACGTAGATCGCCGTCTTGTATTCAGGGATCAGGCCAGTGGCGTACTTGTCGCCCCTGATACTGTTGTTCTGGATGGTGTCCAGTTGCGTGGCGAAATACTCCAGCGCATTGAATTTTGCATCCGGGTCATTCTGAACCCCGAACCGGTCAAACTTGTCACCGGCATTCATTAACGTCATCCACGTGGTATCGGAAATCAGGCCTTTACCTCTGAGGAAGGCACTGAGGTTGCCCAGTTGTTTGGCGGAGACATTTTCCGGGTCAAAACCTTTTATGTTTCGGTGGATTTTCATTGCATCCATTTTCGCCGTGCTCAGCGCGTTTGGATTAGTCCCCACCAGTGCCAGCATCTGCTTGATCCTGGCGCTTTGCGTTACAGGCTTGCCGCCGCCCGTATCTTTAACCAGTAAACCTGCCTTGGACGTCCAAGCCCCGGCATAGCCGATAGTCATGACTGCACTCCCGACTGCGTGACCATAAGAAAACTCCTTGTTTAACTAGAATTCAGAGTGCGCAAGTATCGGCGTGGCAACTAGCCATACCTACAACTATTTCCGGCTTTTACAATTTTCGTACATTTAAGATACAAAGCACCAAGTGTCTTAAATCATTGGTCCAGACCAACTTTCCAACATTGGTCTACTCGGATGTAATTAATCCTGATCAGTGCATTTGTATCCACATTGACACCCTCCAGGGCCTGACCGTCCGTCACCCAACCCCATTCTTGTACGTTCGTACCTAAAGCTCGTCTGTTGCAGGCCGATAGCCCTTCGAAGCGCCGATCTTTCGATCGAAAACCACAATAAAAACGCTGCACAAGGACCGGTCCCATGCCCGCATTCCGCACTATCCAGGCTCGCTACACGCTGTTTCTGGTCCTGTTCATCCTGCTGATGTTCGTCCTGACGGTGGTCGGCATCAGCCAGTTGGTTGCCCCTAAACTTCGCCACACCGAAGAACAGGTGGCCCTCAACCGCATCGCTGAAGTGGCCGAGCAAATCCAGGGCGAACTGAACAAGGTTCAGGCGCAACAGCGCAGCATCACCCAGACCATCCCGTTGCTCGACAGCGCCGCCATCGACACGGTGCTGCCAGGCCTGGTCGATCAGTACGGCGAGTTGAAAGTGTTCGGTGGCGGGATCTGGCCGTTGCCCGGCCAGCGTGAAGCCGGACGCAACAAATTCAGCACCTTCTGGCACCGCGACGCGTCGGGCAAGCTGGCGGTCAATACGTTCTGGAACAGTGACGCGGCCCCCAACTATTACGACCAGACCTGGTACAAGGGCGGCATGCAAACCCCGCGCGGCCAATGCGCCTGGGCAGCTGCCTATAAAGATGACGCCAGCGCCGAGCCGCGCACCAACTGCGCGATGGCCATTCAGAAAAATGGCGCGGCGTATGGCGTCTCGACCATCGACGTGACCCTGGGCTTCTTCAACGATCTGATCGCGCGCAAGGAAAAAGACCTCGGCGCAGAAATGCTGATCGTCGAGGCCGACGGCAAGATCATCAGCAACAGCTCGCGGATCAGCGGGCCGATCGTGCTGAAGAACATCAGTGAACTCGCCAGCAACTCGCCCTTCGCCAGCCAAGTGAAGACCGGCCTGCAAAACCGTAATCAGTCGCAGCGGCTCGAGTTCGACAACAACGGTGAAGCCAGCACCTTCTTCATGCGCCCGATCGAAGGCACACCGTGGTTCCTCGCCACCGCCCTGCCGACCAAGCTGATCACCGCCCAGCGTGACGATGTGCTCAGCACCTTGAGCCTGCTGCAAATCCCGATGGTGATCCTGCTGGTGTTGCTGCAGATCTACGCGATTCGCCAACTGGTCCAGCGCTTGAGAATTTTGAAGGCCAACATCGACGCCCTGTCCGCTGGCGATGCCGACTTGACCAAGCGCATCACCATCCGCGCCGAAGACGAACTGGGCGCCATCGGACACTCGGTCAACGCCTTCATCGTCTATTTGCAAAACATGATTGGCGAAGTCACCCAGGCCACCGGCGCCATGGCGTCCAGCCTCGACAACCTGCAACGCACCTCCGCCCACACCAGCCAGATTCTGGTGCGTCATGCCTCTGAAACCGATCAGACGGTCACGGCGATCACCGAGATGAGTTCGACCGCTGAAAGCGTCGCGCAGAATGCCGCAGAAACGGCGGCCTTCACCCAGCGCGCCAACGAAAACGCCGACCGTTCGCGCGTCGTCGTCGGCGAAGCGTCCACCAGCGTGATCGCGTTGATTGGCGAAGTGGCGAGCGCCACCCATAAAGTCGAAAGCATGCAGGAGGATGCGCAGCGCATCACCGAGATTCTCGGGGTGATTGGCGCCATTGCCGGCCAGACCAACTTGCTCGCGCTCAATGCCGCGATTGAAGCAGCCAGGGCCGGTGAGCAAGGTCGCGGTTTCGCAGTGGTCGCCGATGAGGTCCGCGCCCTCGCCGCCCGCACGCAGGCCAGCACTTCGCAAATCAATGAAATGCTCAAGCGTCTGACTCAGGGCGTGAGTTCGTCAGTGAGCGCAATGGAAAATACCCAGGCCAGCTGCCAGTCCGCCGCCGATGCCACGGCGCGGGTCAACACAGGCCTGGATGAAATGGCCGGCTCGGTGAGCCATATCAACAGCCTGAGCACGCAGATCGCCACCGCCGCCGAGCAGCAAAGCGCGGTGACCGAAGAGATCAACCGCAGCATGGTGCAGATCCGCCACATGGTGGATGAGCTGGTGAAAAGCGGTCAGGCCAGCGAACTCAATACCCGACAACTGCTGCAAGCCAACGCTCGCGTCAGCACGATCATGGGGCGGTTCAAGGTGCGTTGATTTTGGCGCAACTCCCGTGGCGAGGGAGCTTGCTCCCGTTCGGCTGCGAAGCAGTCGTCGCTTTTGGGGCTGCTGCGCAGCCCAGCGGGAGCAAGCTCCCTCGCCACAACAGCTTGGCGTACTTGTATTACTTAGAAACAACCTCGTATCTCTTCTCGGCAAAAAATGGTCAAAATGCATCTTTCTGGCCGCCACCCCGAGACGAGATCCCCATGCGAACCCACCTGCGTCTGGTCGCCCTGAGCGCCCTTTTTATCTCCTCCCTGGTCCAGGCCGCCGACCTGGTCCCGATCGAAGTCCACCGTGACGCCAACTGCGGCTGCTGCAAAAAATGGATCAGCCACCTCGAGGCCAATGGCTTCAAGGTTGAGGACCACGTCGAATCCAACATGAGCGAATTCAAGCAAAAGCACGGCGTGCCTCCGCGTCTGGCGTCCTGTCACACCGGTCTCATCAACGGCAAATTCGTCGAAGGCCATGTTCCGGCGGATCAAGTCCTGGCCTTGAGCAAACGCGATGACCTGCTGGGTGTTGCGGCACCGGGCATGCCGATGGGCTCGCCGGGCATGGAAATGGACGGCATGAGCGATGCTTATCAAGTGATCGGCCTGAAAAAGGACGGCACTGATGTGGTGGTGGCGGACTACCCTGCCCATTGATGGGCGGTGCTTACATCGGGCTTTTCTTTGCGGCATTCGGTGCCGCGACCTTGCTGCCGTTGCAGTCCGAAGCGGTGCTCGTGGGGCTGTTGCTCAGCGGGCAATATTGGCTTTGGGCGCTGCTGGCTGTCGCGACACTGGGTAATGTCCTCGGCTCAGTGGTGAATTGGTGGCTCGGCTGTCGCATCGAACGGTTTCGCGACCGGCGCTGGTTCCCGGTCAGCCCGCGCCATCTGGAACACGCCCGAAAACACTATCAACGCTATGGTCACTGGTCATTGCTGCTGAGCTGGGTGCCGATCATTGGTGACCCGCTGACGCTGGTGGCCGGCGTCATGCGCGAGCCGCTTGGGCGGTTCCTGCTGATCGTGACCCTCGCCAAGGGCGCTCGATACGGCGTGCTGGCCCTTGCCACGCTGGGCTGGATCGGTTGAACGATCAGGTGCGGCAATTGCCTGTGTTTAATGTCGCCCTAATCATGCCGATCCAGCATCGGCGGTTTTCCAACGGAGTCCCCCCATGTCCCTTGCTCTTCTGCGCTGGTTGCCCGGCCTGTTTCTGACAGCGGCATTGCCGGTTCTGGCTCACGCTGAAGGCCCGGAATACGGACCGGAACTGCAAGGGTTCGAGTACCCGTACACGGTCAAGCACTTCGCGTTCGAGTCCCAGGGTAAATCCCTGCAAATGGGTTACATGGACGTCGCCGCCCACGGCAAGGCCAACGGGCGCAGCGTGGTGTTGATGCACGGCAAAAACTTCTGCGGCGCCACCTGGGACAGTTCGATCAAAGCTCTCAGCGAAGCCGGTTACCGGGTGATTGCGCCGGACCAGATCGGTTTCTGCACCTCCAGTAAACCGGACAACTATCAGTACACGTTCCAGCAACTGGCGACCAATACCCAGCAACTGCTCAAAGCCCTCGGCATCCAGAAGGCCAGCCTCCTCGGACACTCCACCGGCGGGATGCTCGCCACCCGGTATGCGCTGCAATACCCCGATCAGGTCGAGCAACTGGCGCTGGTCAATCCCATTGGCCTGGAGGACTGGAAAGCCCTCGGGGTGCCGTATCGCACCGTCGATCAATGGTACGAGCGCGAACTGAAGCTCAGCGCCGACGGCATCCGCACATACGAACGCAACACCTATTACGGTGGCCGCTGGAAGCCTGAATTCGATCGCTGGGTCGATATGCTTGCCGGCCTGAATAAAGGCCCGGGGCACACGCAAGTGGCGTGGAACTCGGCGTTGATCTACGACATGATCTTCACCCAACCGGTGTATTACGAATTCAAGGACCTGATGATGCCGACGCTGCTGCTGATCGGCACATCCGACACCACGGCCATCGGCAGTGACATTGCCTCACCGGAGGTCAAGGCGAAGCTCGGTCATTACGACGTGCTCGGCAAGCAAGTGGCGAAACTGATTCCGCAGTCCACACTGGTTGAATTCCCCGGCATGGGCCACGCGCCGCAGATGGAAGAACCGGCGCAATTCCACCAGGCATTGCTCGACTGGCTGAACAAAACCAATCCCGTGCGTTGATGAGGTAAGGCTGATGGCTGTGCAGATTGCGGTGATCGATGATTGGCAGGACGTGGCCCGTGACGTGGTCGACTGGTCGGTGCTGGACAGCCTCGGCGAGGTGAGTTTTCTCCACGACTACCCTGCCGACAACGAAACCCTGACTGAGCGTCTGGGCAAATTCGAGGTGATCTGCGTGATGCGCGAGCGCACCCGGTTCGATGAAGAACTGCTGCGTCAGTTACCGAAACTCAAGCTGCTAGTCACCGGCGGCATGCGCAATGCCGCGCTGGACCTCAAGGCCGCAGCTGCTCTGGGCATCCAGGTCAGTGGCACCGACAGCTACAAACACGCCGCTCCGGAATTGACCTGGGCGCTGATCATGGCCGCCACCCGCAATCTCGTGGTCGAAGCCAATGCCTTGCGCGCCGGGAAATGGCAGCAAGGCCTGGGCGGCGACTTGCACGGCAAGACGCTGGCGATCCTCGGCCTTGGCAGCATCGGCAAACGCGTCGCACAGTTCGGTCAGGTGTTCGGGATGCGGGTGATCGCGTGGAGCGAAAACCTCACGGCCGAACGCGCCGCTGAAGTCGGCGTGACCTACGTCAGCAAGCAGCAACTGTTCGAGCAGGCCGATGTGCTATCGGTTCACTTGGTGCTCAGTGACCGCAGCCGGGGATTGGTCGACGCCCAGGCGCTAAGCTGGATGAAACCATCGGCGCTGCTGGTCAACACCGCCCGCGGACCGATTGTCGATGAGGCCGCGCTGATCAAGGCGTTGCAGAAGAATCGGCTGGCGGGGGCTGCGCTGGATGTGTTCGACGTGGAGCCTTTGCCGGTGAATCATCCGTTCAGAACGCTGGACAATGTGTTGGCGACGCCCCACATCGGGTATGTCAGCCAACAGAACTACCATCAGTTCTTTTCGCAGATGATCGAGGACATTCAAGCGTGGTCGGCCGGTGAGCCGATTCGGCTTCTGAGCTAAGCCTGCACCGCTGCTCTCGCACTCGATCGATGTTGATCGGTTAGTCAATACTGAACGCGAAAACCACGTATCCTCTGCGCCCGTTTCACGTCCAACTTCGCGAGGGCAGTTTGTCTAAAGGTATCGCTTTATCGGTTTCGGCCTCGGTGCTGTTTGCCGTCATGTATTACTACACCTCGTTGCTCACGCCCTTGAGCGGCGTGGAGATTTTCGGCTGGCGCATGCTGCTGACCGTGCCGTGCATGACCGTGTTCATGGTGGTCTCCGGCGAATGGAAGCGTGTGCTCGAAATTTTTCAGCGCATCGCTGGCCATCGGAAATTGATCGCCGGCCTGATCGCCTCTTCGGCCCTGCTCGGTGTACAACTTTGGCTGTTCATGTGGGCGCCACTCAACGGCTACAGCCTGGATGTGTCGCTCGGGTATTTTCTGTTGCCGCTGACCATGGTGCTGACCGGTCGGATTGCCTATGGCGAGCGCCTCTCCTACTTGCAAAAAATTGCCGTGGTGCTGGCCTGCCTCGGCGTGATCAACGAGGTGTATCAGGTCGGTGGTTTTTCCTGGGCAACCTTGCTGGTCTGCATCGGCTATCCCCTGTATTTCATCCTGCGCAAGCGTCTGGCCGCCGACAACCTTGGCGGTTTATGGCTGGACATGGCGTTGACGCTGCCGGTGGCGTTCTGGTTCGTGCAGAGCGGTGAACAGGGTTTCGGCGTGTTTGATCAACATCCGTGGTTGTCGCTGCTGATCCCGATACTCGGGGTGATCAGTGCGTCGGCGCTGGTGGTCTACATCATCGCCAGCCGGTTGTTGCCGTTCAGTCTGTTCGGGCTGTTGAGTTATGTGGAACCGGTGTTGCTGCTGGGTGTGGCGTTGCTGCTCGGGGAAAGCATCAAGCCCGGGGAATGGTTGACTTATATTCCGATCTGGCTGGCGGTGGTGGTGCTGGTGTTCGAAGGGTTCAAGCACCTGATGCGGCATCGCAGACCTTAAATACAGCACAAGCAAATGTGGGAGCCAGCCTGCTGGCGATTGCATTCTGTCAGTCAACATCAATGTTGACTCTGAAGACGCTATCGCCAGCAGGCTGGCTCCCACAGTTTTTTAGCGGTGAAGCGGTTTATTCGGTGGCGAGTACGCCACGACGAACCTGATCACGCTCAATCGATTCGAACAGCGCCTTGAAGTTGCCTTCGCCGAAACCATCGTCGCCTTTACGCTGGATGAATTCGAAGAACACCGGGCCCATCAGGGTTTCCGAGAAGATCTGCAGCAGCAGGCGCTTGTCGCCCGATTCGGACGAACCGTCCAGCAGGATCCCGCGCGATTGCAGTTGATCGACCGGCTCGCCGTGGTTAGGCAAACGGCCTTCGAGCATTTCGTAGTAGGTTTCCGGTGGCGCGGTCATGAAGCGCATGCCGATGCTTTTCAGGTGATCCCAGGTCTTGATCAGGTCATCGCTGAGGAAGGCCACGTGCTGGATGCCCTCACCATTGAACTGCATCAGGAACTCTTCGATCTGCCCGGCACCCTTGGACGATTCTTCGTTCAACGGAATGCGGATCATGCCGTCCGGCGCGGTCATGGCCTTGGAGGTCAGGCCGGTGTATTCGCCCTTGATGTCGAAGTAGCGGATCTCGCGGAAGTTGAACAGCTTCTCGTAGAAGTTGGCCCAGTAAGCCATGCGACCGCGATACACGTTGTGTGTCAGGTGGTCGATGATTTTCAGACCGGCGCCGACCGGATTACGGTCTACACCTTCGATGAACACGAAGTCGATATCGTAGATCGAGCTGCCTTCACCGAAACGGTCGATCAGGTACAACGGCGCGCCGCCGATGCCTTTGATCGCCGGCAGGTTCAGTTCCATCGGGCCGGTTTCGATGTGGATCGGCTGGGCGCCGATTTCCAGCGCACGCTTGTAGGCCTGCTGCGAATCCTTGACCCGGAACGCCATGCCGCACACCGACGGGCCGTGTTCGGCCGCGAAGTACGAAGCGACGCTGTGCGGTTCGTTGTTCAGGATCAGGTTGATCTGGCCCTGGCGATACAGGTGCACATCTTTGGAGCGGTGGGTCGCGACCTTGGTGAAGCCCATGATCTCGAAGATCGGCTCCAGGGTGTTGGGGGTCGGCGAGGCGAGCTCGATGAATTCAAAGCCCATCAGGCCCATTGGGTTTTCGTATAAATCTGCCATTTTGGCGCCTCATCATTTTTTAGAATTAACGGAACGTTAGATGCTAAGAATGCTGAAGCCGGCGGGTGGCGCGCAGGAGATGCCCCGCACGCTGCGGGCGAGGAAGTCACCGTAGATCAATTGAAACCCAAAACTTTTCATTGTCGACCCAAGGCTGATGCGGGCGAGGCTTCTGCTTCCAGAAGACGATTATTATTGTATGCGTAACCCGATTCTACACAGCGTAAATAGGTTTGTCCGCCTTGTGTATCAAATCCCCTTTTTCCCTGCTCGCGCAAGGGGTTTGTTGCACAGGAAAATCCCCGCGAGAATCAGCCCTCCTCCCAGGCACATCGCCAGCGTCAACTGCTCGCCCAAGAGCAACGCGCCGAGGATCACCGCGGTCAGCGGATTCAAGGCGATGAACACCCCCGAACGCGTCGCGCCGATCTGGCGAATACCGTCGTAATAGCCGATGTAGGCCAGCGCCGAGCCCAATACGCCCAAGTACATCAGGCTCAACCATTGTTGCGGACCGAGACCGATAAGCGCGCTGACACTCAGTTCACCGCGCACCGCACTGGTAGCCCAGAGCATGAGCGTGCCCAGCAGAATCGAATACGTCACCGTCTGCACCGGCCCCAGCGTCTGGTTCAGCTCTTTGGAGAACAGCGAGTAAATCCCCCAGCCGAGCACGCAGCCGAAAATCAGCAAGTCACCGATCCAGGCGTCAGCATTGCCAACCAGCAATTGCGGGTTTCGGCTGACGATCACCAGACTCGCCCCGGTGATACAGATTGTGATCCCGATAACCTTCGCCCGACTCAAGCGCTCCTTGAAGAGCAGCCACGACACCAGTCCGATCACGGCGGGGTTCAGCGCCACAATCAATGACGCACGCGACGCATTGATGTAATGCAGTCCATAAAAGAAGCACAGGTTGTAGAAGAAGATCCCGAAGAACCCCAGCAGCGCCAGTTGCAGCCACTGCCTGGGGCTAGGTTTCGCCAATGGCACCCGGGCCAGCAGTAAAAACACCAGCAACGCCACGCTGGCCAGCAGGAATCTCAGGCTGGCGGCAAACAACGGGCTGAGGCTGTCCGCGAGAAATCGGCCGGCCACGAACGTCCCGCCCCAGATCATGGTGACGGCGGCGAGTTTCAGATACACCGGCACATCCGATGACATTGTTTGCGCATAGGTAGTCATAAGGCGTCAGGACCGCAATCAAGGTAGATGACGTATCATTCCTCTTATGCACCATCATCGTAAAATGAGTAAAAACTCATGACCCTGACACAACTCGAGATTTTCTCGCAGGTCGCCGAACTGCGTGGCTTCACGGCAGCAGCCAATCGTTTGGGGATTTCCCAATCGGCGGTGTCTCACGCCCTGAAGTCGCTGGAACAGGAATTGGGTGTCGAGTTATTCAGGCGCCATCAGTCTCAAATCGAACTGAGCGACATCGGCCAACAGCTCTTGTCCCGCGCCCGGGCAATGCTCGGGCTGGCCAACACCTTGCGCCAGGAAGCCGCCGACGCCCGTGGAATGAAGCGCGGTACCCTGCGCATCGGCTCGTTCGGACCGACCTCATCGATCAAACTGCTGCCACAGATCCTGCGACACTACCGCGCCGCTCACCCCGGTATCGAAGTCCATATCGACGAAGGTCCGGACCGTCAGATTCTCCAGTGGCTGGAAGAGCGGCGAGTCGATATCGGTTTCGTGGTGTTGCCCGAAGATCGTTTCGACACCTACCCACTGATCGAGGACCGGATGGTCGTGCTGCTGCCCGCTGCTCATTCGCTGGCGGGTCGCGACAGCCTGAGTTTGAGCGACTTGTGTCACGACCCGTTCGTGCTGACCGAAGCCGGGTCTTCGGAGCTGGTTTCACGGCTGTTCAGCGCTGCCCGGCTGACACCGAACATCCGTTATCGCTGCTCGCAGTTACTCAGCACCCTCGACACCGTGGGCCGTGGTGATGCCTTGACCGTTGTCGCTGAAGGCTCATTGCCCGACGACAACGACCGCCGCTACGTGAAAAAACCGCTGTCGCCACCGGTCAATCGACAGGTGGGCCTGGCGGTGCTCGACCAGCGTCAGTCGTCGCCCGCAACGCTGGCATTTATCCAGCTGGCTTCAAGCCTGCACTATCGTTGAGCGGCGTAAGCATCGACGGCCATCTATGATGCCCACTAACTGAACTCTTTTCGGGAGACGTGCCGTTGTCGTCCCAGCATTTGAGAGCCACCCTTCATTGACACAGGCCTTGCGAATGCCACTGAACGCCAAGACCCGCCACAAAAACGGCAAACGACTGGCTGTCATCCTGCTTAGCGGCGTGCTGCCGGTGCTGCTGGGGGTCCTCATCCTCTATATGCAGGCTGAGCGCACGCTCCAGCAAAGTACCGAGCTGACGGCAGAAGAAGCCGTCCGCCAATTCGAGTTGATGCTCGACAATACCGCCCAGGCCGCACGCGAACTGCTGCCGCTGGCCAGCCAGAGCTGCAATGACGTCAAATTGGCCCTGCGTGAACAGGTCACCCGCCGACCGTTCGTACGCTCGACGAACCTGGTGTGGGACAACAACATTTATTGCAGTTCGTTGTTCGGTGACTACCAGGAAAAGATCAGTGCCGGCGATTACTCCTCAGGTCGGTTGTTGCTGATGAAGGGCAATCCGGTCACCCCTGATAACCCGGTACTGGTGTATCGGCTCAGCAAAGGACAACAGGGGGCGATGAGTACGCTGGACGGTTATCACTTGAGCAACGCACTGCGCATGATTGGCCGCAAGACGACGCTGTTGCTGCAAGTCGGCTCCGACTGGTTATCTGCCGACGGCAAGGTCCACGAAGATGCCCTGCCCGTCCTGCCCGTGGCCGAAAGCAAACTGACGTCCACGCGTTATGGTTTTACGGTCGCAGCGGGTTTTCCCGAGGGAGCAACCTGGCGTTACATGAGCAGCGAGTATCCGCCGCTGTTCAGTTTGCTGATCTTCTTCGGGATGGTGTCGGGCGCTATCGGGCATGTCCTGCAGAAACGCTCGTCGTCCCCCAGCCACGAAATGCAGCGCGCGCTGGAGGCTGCCGAGTTCGTTCCGTATTTTCAGCCCGTGGTGCATGGCGATACTAAAACCTGGTCCGGGGCCGAAGTGCTGATGCGCTGGAATCATCCGAAGGAAGGCCTGGTGCGCCCGGACCTGTTCATTCCTTTTGCCGAGCATTCCGGACTGATCGTGCCGATGACCCGCTCGTTGATGCGACAGACCGCAGCGTTGTTGGCGCCCGCTGCGTCCTCGTTCGATGGAGCGTTCCACATCGGCATCAACATCACCGCCAGCCATTGCAAGGACCTGGACCTGGTCGAGGACTGCCGTGAGTTTCTCAGTGCCTTTGCACCGGGTGCCATCAACCTGGTACTTGAGCTGACCGAGCGCGAACTGATCGAGCCGACCGCCATCACGCACCAATTGTTCGAGCAGCTTCACGCTATGGGCGTAATGATCGCTATCGATGACTTTGGCACGGGTCACTCTAGCCTCGGTTATCTACGCCAGTTCAATGTGGACTTTCTGAAAATCGATCAGAGTTTTGTCGCGATGATCGGCGTTGACGCCCTCTCCCGACACATTCTGGACAGCATTATCGAACTGTCGGCCAAGCTTGATCTGGGGATCGTCGCCGAAGGCGTGGAAACCGAGGAGCAAAGTGACTATCTGGCCGCCCATGGTGTGAACTTCCTGCAAGGTTATTTGTTCGGTCGGCCGATGCCCGGCGCAGAGTTCATTAATGCATTAAGGCACCATTAACCGGTGGTTTAAGCGACAAAACAACGAATCGGCGCACCAAATTGAATCAAAAGACTACTGTTGTTACATGAAGAAAAAGACAGGATTTACTCTTGGCCAATTAACTACTACAATTTTTCATGCCTGTGCAAGATTGACAGGTGAGCCACTATCACCGAGTCGCTTCAAGGCTCTTGGCTTATAGCTTTGTTTGCGGTTGGTATCAGCCAAACACACTATTGGAGTAATGAATTTGTCCAGACTCGCTGAATTTCGTGCCGCTGAAAAGGCCCTTCAAGAACAGCTCAAGCAGCTGGAATCGCTGAAGAATGATGCCGGGCTCAAGAAAGAAATCGAATTCGAAGAAAAGCTCCAGGGGCTGATGAAAACCTACGGCAAAAGCCTGCGCGACATCATCGCAATCCTCGATCCGAACCCGGCAAAATCCGGCCTGCAGACAGCAGCCCCTAAAACCCGCCGCGCTCGCGTGGTCAAGGTTTATCATAACCCGCACACCGGCGAACTGATTGAAACCAAGGGTGGCAACCACCGCGGCTTGAAAGCCTGGAAGGAACAGTACGGTGCCGCTACCGTTGATTCCTGGCTGCGAGGCTAAGCACTCGCGGTGATAAAAGAAGCCCTGCCAACGCAGGGCTTTTTTTATGAACACCTTCTAAATGCAACGAAGGGAGACGATCAACTCGCTACTTGTCGACTCAACTTTGTGCTTAATCCATTTGGGTATCTAAAAATTTCGGATCGCGCTGAAATCCGCAGTCATGCAAATCGTCAGCTAAAGTTTCAAGCTGTTACGAGCTGCTGCTATTTCGTCCTGACTTGCCTTATAAGCCTCGGCCTGCCCCGCGTAGGAAAGAACATAGGCTTTATCGGCATCCACCGCCGCGACCAATGTTTGCGACAGCACATGTCGACCATTCTGAGTAATCGTGCAGGTAGTTTCCAACCCCGATAAGCGGCTCAAGGGTGCCGGATGAATTTTGTTGCAGACACTTTGATAGCCGCTTTGAAAAAAGTCCTTCTGCACCGACTTGCGCATTTCCAGCAACACGCCTTCCAGATTGACCTGATGACCGCTTTCTACTGGAGTCATGGTCAATTCCATTACCAGCACCGGTGTCCCGCCCTGGTCGACTTTCACCGCGCGCTGCCGGACAACCTCTGGTTTGGCGTCATCTTGCGGCACGGCTTCGACCTCCCAGCCATTCGGCCAGGTCACCACCGGCGCATCCGCATGAGCGCTGGCAACGCCTGACAACAGGCAAACAAGGACCAACGTCGATTTACAGAATCGGATCATTGCAATGAACACTCACGGATAGAACCGTAAAGTCTGAGCCTCACCCGTCTGTCAGGCAAGAGCCGACTGTTTGCGTTTGGTGATGTCCCAGCCCTTGCGTATTATTGTCGCCATTCGTTAGCCCCACTTATTTTCCGGAGGGCCCATGAGCCTGCACGAATTGAACACTTTCCCCGGCGTGACCGCTCAACCTGACACCGCCACCCAGAAGTTCGTCTTCAACCACACCATGCTGCGGGTCAAGGACATCACCAAGTCCCTGGATTTCTACACGCGTATCCTGGGTTTTTCGCTGGTAGAAAAACGCGACTTCCCGGAAGCTGAATTCAGCCTGTACTTCCTGGCCCTGGTCGATAAAAACCAGATTCCGGCTGACGCTGCTGCTCGTACCGAATGGATGAAATCGATTCCCGGCATTCTCGAACTCACCCACAACCACGGCACCGAAAACGACGCGGACTTCGCCTACCACAACGGCAACACCGACCCTCGCGGCTTCGGCCATATCTGCATCTCCGTACCGGACATCCGTGCTGCTTGCGAACGTTTCGAAGTGCTGGGCTGCGATTTCCAGAAACGCCTGAACGACGGCCGCATGAAGAGCCTGGCGTTCATCAAAGACCCGGATGCGTACTGGGTCGAAATCATCCAACCAGCCCCGATGTAAAAAGTTCGCTGCCACTGATCGTTCCCACGCTCTGCGTGGGAACGATCAGTTTCAGGCACAAAAAACCCCATGATCACTCATGGGGTTTTTGTGTTTTCAGCGTCGGCGTTTAGGCCGGTGCCGACGTGCGGATCAGGTGATCAAATGCGCTCAGCGAAGCCTTGGCGCCCTCGCCCACCGCAATCACGATCTGCTTGTACGGCACAGTGGTGACGTCACCGGCAGCGAATACGCCCGGCATCGACGTTTCACCACGGGCATCGACGATGATCTCGCCGCGAGGCGACAGTTCGATGGTGCCTTTGAGCCAATCGGTATTGGGCAGCAAACCGATCTGCACGAAGATCCCTTCCAGCTCGACGTTGCGCAATTCATCCGACTGACGATCCTTGTAACGCAAACCGTTGACCTTCTGACCGTCGCCCAGCACTTCAGTGGTTTGCGCACTGGTAATGACGGTGACGTTCGGCAGACTGTGCAACTTACGCTGCAACACCGCGTCAGCGCGAAGCTGTACATCAAACTCCAGCAACGTGACATGAGCCACGATACCGGCCAGGTCGATGGCTGCTTCGACGCCGGAGTTACCGCCGCCAATTACTGCCACGCGCTTGCCTTTGAACAGCGGACCGTCACAGTGCGGGCAGTACGCCACGCCTTTGTTACGGTATTGCTGCTCGCCCGGGACGTTCATTTCACGCCACCGCGCACCGGTCGCGAGGATCACGGTTTTGGCTTTCAGGGTCGCGCCGCTGGCGAAGTGGATTTCGTGCAGCTCACCACTTTTGCCCGGCACCAACTTGTCGGCGCGTTGCAGGTTCATGATGTCGACGTCGTATTGCTTGACGTGTTCTTCCAGCGCCACGGCCAGTTTCGGCCCTTCGGTTTCCTGCACGGAGATGAAGTTCTCGATGGCCATGGTGTCGAGCACCTGCCCACCAAAACGTTCAGCCGCCACACCGGTGCGGATGCCTTTACGAGCGGCGTAGATCGCAGCCGATGCACCCGCCGGGCCACCGCCGACGACCAATACGTCGAAGGCTTCCTTGGCGCTGATCTTCTCGGCTTGACGCTCGATACCGCTGGTGTCGATCTTGGCGAGGATTTCTTCCAGGCCCATGCGGCCCTGGCCGAAGTTCACGCCGTTCAGGTAAATGCTTGGTACGGCCATGATCTGACGATCATCGACTTCAGCCTGGAACAGCGCGCCGTCGATGGCGACGTGGCGGATGTTCGGGTTCAGTACCGCCATCAGGTTCAGCGCCTGGACAACATCCGGGCAGTTCTGGCAGGACAGCGAGAAGTACGTCTCGAAGCTGAATTCACCTTTGATCGAACGGATCTGTTCGATCACTTCAACGCTGGCCTTCGAAGGGTGTCCGCCGACTTGCAGCAAAGCCAGCACCAAGGACGTGAATTCGTGGCCCATGGGGATGCCGGCAAAACGCAGGCTGATATCGGCACCCGGGCGGTTGATCGAGAACGATGGTTTGCGGGCATCGTCACCGTTATCGAGCAAGGTAATCTGGTTGGAAAGACTGGCAACGTCTTTGAGTAATGCGAGCATTTCCTGGGATTTCGCACCGTCGTCGAGGGAGGCAATGATCTCGATCGGCTGAGTGACCCGTTCCAGGTATGACTTCAACTGGGCTTTAAGATTGGCGTCCAACATACGGGCGATTTCCTTTTTGAATTCGTAAAAAAAAACGCCCGAGCGAATCTCGCCCGGGCGTTTTTGAGGGCGGTTGCAGCTTACTTAGGTGCGGAAACCCGCCCTGATAATGCTTTTGTCACAGACTTAGATCTTGCCGACCAGGTCCAGGGACGGAGCCAGAGTGGCCTCGCCTTCTTTCCACTTGGCTGGGCAAACCTGGCCTGGGTGAGCAGCGACGTATTGAGCAGCCTTGATTTTGCGCAGCAGCTCGGAAGCGTCACGGCCAACGCCGCCATCGTTCAGTTCAACGATTTTGATCTGGCCTTCAGGGTTGATCACGAAGGTGCCACGGTCAGCCAGGCCAGCGTCTTCGATCAGCACGTCGAAGTTGCGGGAGATGGCGTGAGTCGGGTCGCCGATCATGGTGTACTGGATTTTGCCGATGGCTGGCGAAGTGTTGTGCCAGGCAGCGTGAGCAAAGTGGGTGTCGGTGGAAACGCTGTAGATTTCGACGCCCAGTTTCTGGAACGCGTCGTAGTTGTCAGCCAGGTCTTCCAGTTCGGTCGGGCAAACGAAGGTGAAGTCGGCTGGGTAGAAGAACACGACAGACCACTTGCCTTTCAGGTCAGCGTCCGACACTTTTACGAAGTCGCCATTTTTGAAGGCGTCAGCTTTGAACGGTTTAACTTGGCTGTTGATGATAGGCATCGATGACTCTCCGTCAGGGTTGAAAAGTTTGGTTGAGAAGTTGATGGGGTGAATCCTACCCACTCGATCGCCGCCTGGCTCATTGGCAAAGCTCATGCTGCTGATTGGTTTTCGCTATTAGCGGACAGTATTAATAGAAGAAAACGGTATCTAGGGCGCCAATGGCTTTTCAGCGACTCGGGCCATCCCGAGAAACGGGCCGGCTTCAACATAGCGCATGGCCGACTTCACATCCTTCCAGCCCACATAATTCATCAACGATTTCAGATCCCAACCGCTCTGATGGGCCCAGCTGGCAAAACCGCGTCGCAGGGAATGGCTGGTGTAGTGGTCGGCGGCGATACCGGCACGTTCCAGAGCCTGGCGCAGCAACGGGATCACGCTATTGGCGTGCAAGCCCTCCTCGCTCAAGTGCCCCCAGCGATCGATTCCGCGGAACACCGGCCCACGGACCAGTGCGGCTTCCGTGATCCATTGGATGTAGGCGTTAACTGGGCAGAGTCGCTGCAACGCCGGAGTCTGGTAAGTCTTGCCGAGGTTTTCGCGATCGCTCTTGCTGCGCGGCAGGTAGAGGGTGATGCCTGAACCGGCGCTCGCCTGCACGTGTTCGATCTGGACGCGGCACAACTCATCACTGCGAAAGCCACGCCAGAAGCCCAGCAAGATCAGCGCGGTGTCGCGCCTGGCGCGAAGCAATCCCGGCTGATCGTTTTGCGCCTTGGCGGTTTGCGCCTCCTGTTCCAGCCACGCTACCACTTGCTCCAGATGCTGGAGCTGCAAAGGCTCGGCCTGTTTCTCCTGCGCCGGGTGCAACGCCCGAATGCCCTTGAAGACCTTGCGCACCACCGGTGACTTGGTGGGATCGGCGAAACCCTGGCTGTTATGCCACTGCGCCAATGCCGACAACCGCAGTTTCAACGTATTGATCGACAGTACGCCCGCATGAGCCACGAGATAACGCGCCACGCTGTCGCTGGTCGCAGGCAGGAAACCACCCCAACTGACTTCGAAGTGTTCGATGGCCGCTCGGTAGCTGCGACGAGTGTTGTCGCGGGTGGCGGCTTGCAGGTAGCGATCCAGATCGGTCATGGGCTCAATTCTCTAAACGTACCGCTTTAGCGGAGTAAAACCTGTCGCATGGCGTATCACACGGGGTAATACCAGTATATCCCGCATCAATAACTTACATTTTTTATCTTAATAAACATAATGGTACACTGTGTACTTTAGTGGCATGTACCACAGTACGAAATCGTAGGAGAACACATGGCTCGTGGCGGCGTAAATAAAGCGGTAGTGCAGGCGGCACGTTTGGCAATCCTCGCCCGCGGCGAAAACCCCAGCATCGACGCAGTACGGATCGAGATGGGCAATACCGGCTCGAAAACCACCATTCACCGCTATCTGAAGGAGCTGGATGACGGCAGCGAACGCGCCGAAACGCCTTCAGAGCCCATCGATGATGAGCTGGCAGGGCTGGTCTCGCGCCTGGCGCAACGCCTCAAGGAGCAGGCGCAAGAACCCATCGATCAGGCTCGCGCGCAGTTCGATCAGCAACGAAAAGAATTGGAAATCCAGCTGACTGAAGCCCGGCAAGCCAACACTGAATTGCACCAGCAATACGAGATTCAAAGCCTGGCCCTGACTCAAGAGTCCGAGGCCCTGCAAGAAACCGGCTCCATGCTGCAAACCGAGCAAACGCGCAACGCCGGACTGAATCAGGCGCTGGCCGATTTCGAACTGCGCTTGCAAGACAAGGATGAGCAGATCCGCTCACTGGAAGAAAAGCACCTGCACGCACGCGATGCCCTGGAACACTACCGCAACGCCGTCAAAGAACAGCGTGAGCAGGAGCAAAGCCGGCACGAAGGCCAGGTGCAGCAGATTCAGATGGAATTGCGTCAGGCCCAGCAAAGCGCATTGGTGCGTCAGGATGAGATCACGCAACTGCACCGCGACAATGAGCGCCTGCTCACCGAGAACCGTGGAACGCTACGTGAACTGGGGCTGTTGCAGGAGCAACTCAAACACACCCACAGCCGCCAGGATCAACTGCTGGAGCAGGTCAACCGCATCGACAGCGAACGCACCCTCCTCCAGGAACGCTTGCGCGCCGCCCTGCTGGAAAGTCAGTCGCTCAAGCAGAGCGTCGACGAGCAGTCGCAGATAAATAAAGGGCTGGAAGTCGAACTGCTCAAGACTCAGGCGAGCCTCGATGAAAGCCTGCGCCTGGCGGCTGTCATTGCAACAGCGCCAGACGCATCAGAGAGCGAAAAAAGCGAAAAGAGCGATTAACCGGCAACCGGCGTACGCATGGTGACGAACTCCTCGGCGGCAGTAGGATGCACGCCGATGGTTTCGTCGAAGTCGCGTTTGGTGGCGCCAGCCTTCAAGGCAATCGCCAGTCCCTGAACGATCTCCCCGGCATCCGGCCCGACCATGTGGCATCCCAGAACCTTGTCGGTCTTGGCATCGACCACAAGCTTCATCAACGTGCGCTCTTGGCATTCGGTCAAGGTCAGCTTCATTGGACGGAAACGGCTTTCGAAAACCTGCACCTCGTGGCCGGCCTCGCGCGCTTCTTCCTCGCTCAAGCCAACCGTGCCGATGTTCGGCAAGCTAAACACGGCGGTCGGGATCATCTTGTAATCCACCGGTCGATATTGCTCAGGCTTGAAGAGTCGACGCGCCACGGCCATGCCTTCAGCCAAGGCGACCGGCGTCAGCTGAACACGGCCGATCACATCGCCAAGCGCCAGGATCGACGGCTCTGCGGTCTGATACTGATCATCGACCTCGACAAAACCTTTCTTGTCGAGTTTGACGCCGGTGTTTTCCAGCCCGAGATTGTCTAGCATCGGGCGGCGACCGGTGGCGTAGAACACACAATCGGCCTCCAGCTCGCGACCATCCTTGAGCGTCACCTTCAGGCTGCCATCGGACTGCTTGTCGATGCGCTCGATGTCAGCGTTGAATTGCAGGTTCATGCCGCGTTTGGTCAGTTCTTCCTGCAAATGTTTGCGTACTGCACCGTCGAAGCCGCGCAGGAACAGCTCACCGCGATACAACAACGTGGTTTCGGCGCCCAGCCCGTGAAAGATCCCGGCGAATTCGACAGCAATGTAACCACCGCCCACCACCAGAACGCGCTTTGGCAGCTCTTTGAGGAAGAACGCCTGGTTGGAACTGATCGCGTGCTCGTGGCCCGGAATCTCCGGGATCTGCGGCCAGCCACCGGTAGCAATCAGGATATTCTTGGCGGTGTAACGCTCGCCGTTGATCTCGACCGTGTTCGGGTCGACGATTTTGGCGTGACCTTCATGCAGGGTCACACCGCTGTTGACCAGCAGGTTGCGATAAATACCGTTCAGTCGATTGATCTCGCGATCCTTGTTGGCGATCAGCGTTGCCCAATCAAACTTCGCTTCGCCCAGCGTCCAGCCAAAGCCCGAAGACTGCTCGAAGTCTTCGGCGAAGTGCGCGCCGTAGACCAGCAACTTCTTCGGCACGCAGCCGACGTTCACACACGTACCGCCCAGGTAACGGCTTTCGGCCACCGCCACTTTCGCGCCATAACCGGCAGCAAAACGCGCAGCCCGTACACCGCCGGAACCGGCGCCAATCACATAAAGGTCAAAATCGTAGGCCATTTTCAATCTCCTCGGCAGGCAACCAGCATACCCGCAGAAGCTTATTGAGCAAGCTTCTGCCGTAATGCAGATGGACAACACCAAGCGTTCGAGCCTTACGCTTTCGATCAATGACATTCTGCCGGTTGAGCTTTTGGTAACCGTAGCGTGCGCCAGGCGATCAGAATCGCCATGAGCGCCAGGCCGAAAGCGACCCACGAAACTAAAGCGATTCCACCTTCAAATGCACTTCCTGCCTGCTGCATCAACTGTTGTGCCTGATCACCCGGCAGACCTGACGCCACATGATGAGCACCAGACAGCGTCTCACTTGCCAGCGTCGTCTGAATGTCGCTCAAAAACGCCGGAAGCTGCAGGCCTGCGCGGTAGTAGGCCGTAACCAGACCACCAAGCACGGTCGTTCCCAGCACCACGCCTACTTCATAAGCGGTTTCACTGATGGCGGAAGCGGCGCCCGCCTTTGCCGGCGGTGCTGCCGACAAGATCACGTCATTGGAAACCGTCGCGATAGCGCCTACTCCGATGTTCAGCAACGCGAACGCCGCTACCAACGCCGCGAGGCTGCTGCCCATGCTGGCCACCAGCAAAAACGCCGCGCCGGCAAAGGCCATCAGAACTGGTATCAACACATGCACGGGTACCCGCTGTGCGACCGGCACGACCGCCATTCCGACCACGATCGCCATGATTTGCCCCGGCACCAACGCCAGACTCGCACTCAAGGGCGACATCTGAAGGACAATCTGCAAGAACTGAGTGGTGAAGAAAACGAAGCCGACGAGGAACGCAAGACTCATCAGGTTGATCAGAACAGACCCGCTGAAGGTGCCGTTGCGAAACAGGGTCATATCCATCAGGGGTACAGGAAGACGCAACTGCCGCCGCACGAACATCCAGCCCGCCAATGCACCGACCAAAAAGGTGCCCAGCACGACCCCGTCAACACCCTCACTGGCGCCATGTTTGATACCGTAAACGATGCCACCCAGTGCGACCATCGACTGGAGAATGCTGATCGGATCCAGCGGACCCGACGCATCACGCTCCGATTCCGGGAGCAATAGCGGTCCCAATACCAACAATGGAATCAGGACTGGTACCGCCAACAGAAAAATCGCGCCCCAATCAAAGAACTGCAGCAACACCCCGCCCACCAAAGGCCCCAGTGCCGAACCGACGGTCAACGTCGTTACCCAGATCGCTACCGCCAGCCTACGCTCTTCTCGATCCTCAAATACCGAACGTATCAAAGCCAACGTCGAGGGCATCAGCATGCACCAAAAACCCCCATACAAGCCCGCCCGGCAATCAGTTGCGTGGCGGTATCGGAATACGCGGTTAGCACCGACACAATGGCAAAACCCAAGGACCCGGCCAGCAACAACTTACGATGACCGATTCGATCTCCCAGACTACCCATCGACACCAGTAATCCCGCCAATACCAGAGAATATGCATCGATCATCCACAACTGCTGGCTAGCACTCGGACGCAGGGCCTCGGCAATTTTTGGTAACGCGAATCCAAGCACCGTATTGTCAACTGTCACCAGCAATACAGGCAGCATCAACACGCTTAGGCCTAACCAACGCTTTGATCTTGCGCCGCTATGAATCCCCTCATCTATCAAACTCATTAGCCAAACTCCCTGTCACCGCAAAAAAAAATTCACGGAGCATTCAGCAATGCTGCCGCGGGCCACCTTGCGCACTCCCTTGCCAAGATTTAGTCAGTTTTATTAATGACAATGCCGAATCAATCGGGCAACAGGAAAAGTATTTCCTGACGGTAACAATCTGCCTTTACGTCGATCAAAAAAAACCCCGAACAAGTCGGGGTTTCATTTAAGTACAAACCAGTCAAGCGTTATCAGTAAGCCTTGCCAGTCTTGTAGAAGTTCTCGAAGCAGAAGTTGGTCGCGTCGATGTAGCCTTCAGCGCCACCGCAGTCGAACCGCTTGCCTTTGAACTTGTAGGCCATGACGCAGCCGTTTTGGGCCTGCTTCATCAGGGCGTCGGTGATCTGGATTTCACCACCCTTGCCTGGCTCGGTTTGTTCGATCAGGTCGAAGATGTCCGGGGTCAGGATGTAACGGCCGATGATCGCCAGGTTCGACGGTGCGTCTTCAGGCTTTGGTTTCTCGACCATGCTGTGAACACGGTAAATGTCGTCGCGGATCATCTCACCGGCAATAACGCCGTACTTGTGAGTTTCTTGCGGATCGACTTCCTGGATGGCAACGATCGAGCAGCGGAACTGCTTGTACAGTTTGACCATCTGGGTCAGTACGCCGTCGCCTTCGAGGTTGACGCACAAGTCATCCGCCAGTACCACGGCGAACGGTTCATCACCGATCAGTGGGCGACCGGTCAGAATCGCGTGGCCCAGGCCTTTCATTTCGGTCTGGCGGGTGTAGGAGAACGAACAGTTGTCGAGCAGCTTGCGGATACCGACCAGGTACTTCTCTTTGTCGGTGCCCTTGATCTGGTTTTCCAGCTCGTAGCTGATGTCGAAGTGGTCTTCCAGGGCGCGCTTGCCGCGACCGGTGACGATGGAGATTTCAGTCAAACCAGCGTCCAGTGCTTCTTCGACGCCGTACTGGATCAGTGGCTTGTTTACCACCGGCAGCATTTCTTTGGGCATGGCTTTAGTCGCTGGCAGGAAGCGAGTACCGTAACCGGCTGCTGGGAACAAGCATTTCTTGATCATATAAGTCCTTGAAAGGGCTGTGTGTACGAGTTTCGGCGCAGTCTAATCAGGCCGCGTGCACCTTACAATGCCCCGCGCTGGCTAACCGATGCCATCATAGAGAAATATTCCCGCGGATAGTTCCATCCGAATTTTTGCGCGGTCAAATCAGCGTAGCTCAAAGAGGCCGACAAACTGGACCACCATACGCTTATCACCCCCCAATGCGAGCATTTGCCGGTATCATGGCGACTTTGAACCAGTGAACGAGACAGATAGATGACCGTAGCAAAAATCATCAACGGGTACACGGTCGACAAAGGAAAAGATGGCCAGTGGCACATTACCGCCGCCAATGGCGAAGATGTTTCCGGGCCGTTACCCACCGAAGCGATGGCGATTGAAGTGGCGTCGGTGCTCGACTACACACCTCCCGCGCCGAAGCGACGCGGCAAGAGTCAGGACTAACCTCTTTCCGCACTCGAAGAGCCCTGCCATCGAGCAGGGCTTTTTTGTGATTGCCTGCAACGAAGTGGCCTTTCGCTATAACCTTTTGCTGCCAGCGCTGTCACAGGCTTAGCCCCATCATCCTGACGACGACAACGACATGACTAAATTTTTGCCCCTGATTGCGATCCTGGCCCTGACCGGCTGCGCCACTTCCGAAAAGACGGTCCTGAACAACGGCGAGCAAGGTCTGTCGATCGACTGCTCCGGCGAAGCCAACTCCTGGGCCACGTGCTATGAAAAAGCCGACGCCTCTTGCGCCGGCACCGGCTACCGGATCGTGGGTACCGACGGCACGCCTTCCACCAAGGAAAGCGACAAGACCCTGGGTGTCGATGTCGGCAACTTCAAGAACCGCAGTGTCGTGGTGGTCTGCAAGTAAGGCGCCCTGCCCTACATGTGAATTTCCGCGAATTTGATCCCGAGACCGCGCACGGTCTCGATCAAATCGTCGAGACGAGCAAACGATTCGACCTCGTCGTTATCGTCCACCAGGAAATAACTGCGCCCGGCGCTTTTCTTGAAAAATACGATCCATTCCCCCGGGTTCGCCGGGTTCTGAATGACGTGGGTGGCAGAGATCAATCCCTCTGCATGGCGTTCCCTTACCTGCTCTCGCTTCATGCTTGACTCCAGAAATGACAATGCCGCCAAAGCATGGCTTTGACGGCATCGGTATGGACGGTGACCAGTCTATCAGCCGGAAATGCACGCATTGGCGGCTTTCTGCACGTCTTTAGGACGCACCGGCACATTGGACATACGCTCATGCAGCTTGATACCGCTGCCACCCGAGCGGTCTTCGATGTCGAACACGGCTGCCGGAGCCGAAGAGAACTTCGCCGGCACGATCACACGCATCCCGTCCTTGTGCGACTCCACTTGCAGGGCGCCACGACTGTCGGCCAGTTTTTCAACCAGGCATTGCGCATACTCATTGGGCTTTTTGCCTGAGATCACGTTCATGGTAGGCAGCGTTTCGTTAATCTCCGAAACACTCGCACAGCCACTCACCACAAATGCCACCGGCAAGACCAACACACCCCACTTCATACAAAACCTCCGATAAAGACCCTCCGACAGCACAAATGCCGATTTTCTCCGAGGCTCACTGCGTTTATCGCTCATAGAATTCCGAATAACTGTTTTTAATTGTCAAAGCGAACCCAGACGACCGGATAATAACCTGTTCGGGCTGATAAACTGCGCCAATCGCCCATGCTATCGTTTTGATTTTGTAGAAAAAGCCCTTCTGGAGGCGCCTCATGAAATTTATCCACCAGCGCGAGCACCTCAACGAAGACGACATCGTCGTCATCCAGTGCTCCCAAACATGCAACATCCGCTTGATGAACGACGCCAACTTTCGCAGCTTCAAGAACGGCGGCCGTCACACGTATCACGGCGGCGCATTCGACACCTTCCCGGCCCGGATCACTGCGCCGAGCACCGGTTTCTGGAACATCACCATCGACACGGTCAACCGCCGGCCAATCAGCGTGACCCGCAAACCGACCCTGACGCACTCGATCAAGATCATCCGTCGCTCCAGCACGAAACTGAGCTGAGTGACGCTCTCACACCAGGAAAGGCAGGTATGACCGTGGCCCAGACGACCAAGTACGTCATCAAATACAAACTCAACGGCGAACGCCGCTTCGAATTTGCCCAGCTCGAAAACGGCACCGAAGAAGAAGCCAAAGCCGCGCTGGACGCCCTTCATGGATCGAGTGAAGACGTCATCAGCGAAATCAGTGTCAGTAAAGCGCTGTAAACGCGACCCGGAGCGACAACAAGGACGTCATGCTCCGCGCCCGATGTGAATTCGACCGCAAGCGCCGGAGTGTTCGCTCCCTTGGCGCTCCCTAGACTGACCACCTCGACCTTTGGTTAAGGAGTCAGAACATGCTTGTTTCCCCGATTCGCACCATCAGCGGCACTTCCAGCCTTGGCGTCTTGATGCTGGCGTTCAGCGCCGAGGGCCTGTGCGCGTTGCTGCTCGGCGACGACTTGATCACGCTGGAGTGGGACCTGGCGCGGCGCTTCCCCGGCCACCCCATCCCGCAGCGCGATGAAGGTTTGATGCCGGCACTGGAGCAAACCCTGCGTTACCTTGAAGACCCGCACACCGCACTCGATCTGCCACTGGATTTGACCGGCAGCGTATTTCAGCGGCGGGTCTGGGAAGTGCTGCGGCAAATCCCCGTCGGCGAAACCGCCAGCTACCGCGATATCGCCCAACGCCTCGGCCAGCCCAGCGCCTTTCGGGCGGTGGCGAATGCCTGTGGAGCCAACCCGGTGGCCGTTATCGTGCCTTGCCATCGGGTGCTGCGCCAGGACGGCAGCCTCGGCGGCTATCGCTGGGGACTGGAGCGCAAACGGCAGTTGCTGGATCGCGAGGCTCAACGATGAGCGAACAAACCTTCGATGCGCTGGACTGGGCAACCCTGGAGCAACAGCTCAATCAGGATGGCTGCGCCGTCATCAGGTCCCTGTTGAGTGCGCAAGCCTGCGACAACATCAGCGCCCTATACGCCCAGCCAGCGCCCTTTCGCTCTCAAGTGATAATGGCTCGTCACGGATTTGGTCGCGGCGAGTACAAGTACTTTAAATACCCGTTGCCTGAAGCGGTCGCCCGTTTGCGCAGCGCGCTCTACCCGCGACTGGTGCCGATTGCCAATCGCTGGTACGAATGCATGGACCTGCCGACCCGATTCCCCGACACCCACGAAGCGTTTCTGCAACGCTGCCATGCCGCCGGTCAGGAGCGCCCGACTCCGTTATTGCTGCAATATGGCCCGCAGGACTACAACTGTTTGCATCAGGATCTGTACGGCGAACACGTGTTCCCGCTGCAAGTGGCGATTCTTCTGTCAGATCCGGACGAAGATTTCTCCGGCGGCGAGTTTGTGTTGACCGAACAACGCCCGCGGATGCAGTCACGCCCTCAGGTGATCGGCCTGAAAAAAGGCGATGGTGTGATCTTTGCGGTCAGCCAGCGACCGGTCAAAGGCGTTCGCGGCTATTACCGAGTGACGATGCGTCATGGCGTGAGTCGCTTGCACAGCGGAAAACGGAATACCCTTGGAATCATCTTTCACGATGCGTTATGACCCCATGAGCCCGACCACCCTGGATTTGTTTGCCGACGCCGAGCCCGAGCAGAAGCCCAGACGCGAGCAGATCGGTGAGCAGTCCTGCGTCTTGCGCGGCTTTGCACTGCCTCGGCTGGATCAGTTGCTGCCCGCACTGGAAGCGGTTCTGACGGCCGCACCGTTTCGGCAGATGATCACGCCCGGCGGCTTCACCATGTCGGTGGCCTTGAGCAGTTGCGGCACCTGGGGCTGGACCACGGATCGCAGCGGCTACAAGTACACGCGCAACGACCCACAGACCGGGCAACCCTGGCCCGAGATGCCCGACGTGTTTTTTGAACTGGCACAAGCCGCGGCACGGGAAGCCGGATTTGCGGATTTTGTTCCGGACTCCTGCCTGATCAACCGCTATGTCCCTGGGGCGAAGATGTCATTGCACCAGGACAAGGACGAAGGTTCCTACGCAGCACCGATCGTTTCGGTGTCACTTGGGCTGCCTGCCATCTTCCTGTTCGGCGGTTTTGAACGAAGCGACAAAAGCCAACGCTTACCGCTGCTGCATGGCGATATCGTGGTCTGGGGCGGCGTTGATCGCTTGCGTTATCACGGCGTCCTGCCGATCAAGGACGGTCATCACCCGCGCCTGGGTGAACAACGGATCAACTTCACCTTTCGAACCGCCGGATGAAGCCCTCGAATTCAACCGCAAGACTCGGGGTGCAGCGGTTTTGCAGGCTGGTTAATCTGAAGGAAACGGGTCAACGGACATGAAGCCATGACAACTCATTCGACCAAGCTTGCCACCGAAAACGATCCGCGCTGGGCCGCCGTCGTTGCACGGGATCCCGGTGCCGACGGGCAGTTTGTCTATGCGGTGAAAACCACTGGAATCTATTGCCGCCCCAGCAGCCTGGCACGCTTGCCGAACCCGCAGAATGTCGAATTTTTCGACACGGCGGAACAAGCCCAGGCGGCGGGTTATCGTCCGAGCAAACGGGCCACAAAGGATCAAAGCGACGTCGCCGCACAACACGCGGCAACTGTGGCCGCCGCCTGCCGGTACATCGAGTCCGCCGACGTTCTGCCTGCGCTGACCGAATTGGCAGGCGCAGTGGGGCTGAGCAGCTTCCACTTCCATCGAGTGTTCAAAGCCGTGACCGGGCTGACACCCAAGGGTTACGCCAGCGCCCACCGCTCGCGCAAGGTTCGCGAACGCCTGGCCGATGGCGGCTCGGTCACCGACGCGTTGTATGACGCCGGTTTCAACTCCAACAGTCGCTTCTATGAGTCGGCAGATCAGCTGCTGGGCATGAAACCTGGGGACTACCGCGCCGCGGGCCAGAATAACGACATCCGTTTTGCCGTCGGCCAGTGTTCCCTGGGGGCGATTCTGGTGGCGCAAAGTGAACGCGGCGTTTGCGCGATTCTGTTGGGGGACGATCCGCATCAACTGGTCTGCGATCTGCAGGACAAGTTTCGGCGCGCCAACCTGATTGGCGCTGATCACGAGTTCGAGCAGTTGATCGCCAAGGTTGTCGGTTTTATCGAAGCCCCGGCCATAGGTCTGGACTTACCGTTGGACGTACGCGGTACGGCGTTTCAGGAGCGGGTCTGGCAAGCGCTACGGGAGATTCCTGCTGGCAGCACCGCGAGCTACGCCGATATCGCTCAGCGTATCGGCGCTCCCAAAGCCATGCGCGCGGTGGCGCAGGCCTGTGGCGCGAACAGTATTGCGGTGGCGATTCCGTGCCACCGCGTAGTGCGCAGCGACGGCAATCTCTCGGGCTATCGCTGGGGGGTGGAACGCAAGCGTCAGTTGCTGGAACGCGAGACTCGCTAATCAGCGATTCACATCGACCACCACCCGCCCGCGCAATTGCCCGGCGAGCAAGCGCGGCGCGGCGTCGAGGGCTTCGCTCAAGCCGATTTCATGGCTGATCAGCGGCAGCAATGCGAAATCCAGATCCTTGGCCAGGCGATTCCAGGCCTGCACCCGTTTGGCTTTGGGCTGGGTCACGCTGTTGATCCCGGCCAATGTCACGCCGCGCAAAATGAACGGCGCGACGGAGGCCGGAAAGTCCATGCCTTGTGCCAACCCACACGCGGCGACCGTTCCATTGGCCTTGGTGCTGGCGCAGGCGTTGGCCAACGTGTGGCTGCCAACCGAGTCGATCACCGCCGCCCAGCGTTCCTTGGCCAACGGCTTGCCCGGTTCGGAAAGCGTGGCGCGATCGATGATTTCGCTGGCACCCAGTTGCTTGAGGTAATCGTGCTCGGAGGTGCGGCCAGTGGACGCTACAACCTTATAGCCAAGCTTGTTCAACAGCGCGATGGCGAAACTGCCTACCCCGCCGTTGGCACCGGTGACCAGGACTTCGCCCTGCTCAGGCGTTACGCCGTTATGTTCCAGCGCCAGGATGCATAGCATCGCCGTATAACCGGCGGTGCCGATTGCCATGGCTTGGGCCGCAGTGAATTCCTTGGGTAGCGCAATCAGCCAGTCGCCGTTGAGGCGCGCTTTTTGCGCCAGTCCGCCCCAATGCCCTTCGCCCACGCCCCAGCCATTGAGCAGGACCTGGTCACCGACCTTGTAGTCCGGATGACCGCTGACTTCGACCGTACCGGCCAGATCGATCCCCGGCACCATCGGGAATTTCCTGACCACCGGGCTGCTGCCGGTGATCGCCAGGCCATCCTTGAAGTTCAGCGTGCTGTACGCAACGCGCACCGTCACATCGCCCTCAGGCAGTTGATCGTCATTGATCTCTCGCAGTGTGGCCCGGTAACCGCTGTCGTCTTTGTCGATCAAAATACCTTTGAACATCATCGCCTCTCAATGGAATCAATCAGGGGGTGGGGACATTGAAATACCACAAAGAATCATCTCGCCGTACAAGACTTTAAGTTAAACCGCCAAAGCGCCGAGCCTTTCCATGATGTGCCGCTATGTTTTTTTTTCGCGTTTCTGGAACACTGGAAAACGTCCCGGATACAAAAGTCGGCTGGCCCTGCGACAGCCATTGCTGGTAAAAAACCGGTTCTACCCGTCGGAGAATCATTCAAATGAGCCAATGGCCAGACACCCGCATTCTTGACCTGCTCGGCATCGAGTTGCCGATCATCCAGGCGCCCATGGCCGGTGCGACCGGCTCGGCCATGGTCATCGCGGCGAGTAACGCCGGTGGGCTGGGCTCGATGCCCGCCGCAATGCTGAGCATCGAACAGCTGCGCGACGAGCTGAAGACGATCCGTCAACACAGCCAGCGCCCCTTCAACATCAACTATTTTTGCCATCAGACGCCGGCCGCCGATGAGCAACGCGCTCGGGACTGGAAGCATTTGCTGGAGCCGTATTACCGGGAACTGAGCGTCGATTTCGAGGCACCCACGCCGGTGTCTAATCGCGCGCCTTTCGATAACGCTGCCTGCGAAGTGCTCGAAGAATTTCGCCCCGAAGTCGTGAGCTTTCACTTCGGTCTGCCGGAAAAATCGCTGCTGGATCGAGTTAAAGCCACGGGGGCGAAAATTCTCTCTTCGGCGACCACGGTCGAAGAAGCCATCTGGCTGGAACAACATGGCTGCGACGCGATCATCGCCATGGGCTACGAGGCAGGAGGACATCGCGGGATGTTCCTCAGCGATGACTTGAGCAGCCAGGTGGGAACATTCGCCCTCGTGCCTCAGATCGTCGACGCGGTGAAAGTGCCGGTGATTGCAGCGGGCGGGATCAGTGATGCCCGGGGCGTTGCGGCGGCTTTTCTGCTGGGCGCTTCGGCGGTGCAGGTGGGCACGGCTTACCTGTTCACGCCGGAAGCCAAGGTCAGCGCGTCTCACCACAAAGCGTTACGCACGGCCAAGGAAAGCGAGACCGCGGTGACTAACCTATTCACCGGGCGCCCGGCACGGGGGATTCTCAATCGGGTGATGCGCGAACTCGGGCCCATGAGCGATAAAGCCCCGGCCTTCCCTTTGGCCGGTGGTGCGTTGATGCCGTTGCGCGCCAAGGGTGAAGCGGATTTCAGCAACCTCTGGGCCGGGCAGGCGTTCACGTTGGGGGTTGAAATGACCACGGCGGAGCTGACCCGGCGTTTGGCGGAGGAAGGCTTGGCCAAGTTGCTCCGTCGCTAACGCACGCTTTTGTAGCAGCTGCCGAGCAACGCGAGGCTGCGTTCGGCTGCGGAGCAGTCGCAAACCCAGCAACCTCGGTAAACCTGAAAGACCGCGGTGGCTGATTTCACGATGGCTGCGCCGCCGAACGCAGGCTTCGCCAGCTGCTACAGGACCGTGCAACTCCAGAGACCAGCATACGACACATTCCGTTTGCAGGCATTTCGCTATATATTCTTATATATAGCGTTTCACACCCTCGCAGCATTTGCCTATAACGGAGCCGTTTCATGACCATTCGTGCCTCACGTTTTGCCCCCACCTGCCTCGCAAGCCTGCTCGCCGTGTTCGCATTCGGGTCCGCTCAGGCGGACGAAGTCCAGGTCGCCGTCGCGGCCAACTTCACCGCGCCGATCCAGGCCATCGCTGCAGATTTCGAGAAAGACACCGGGCATAAACTGGTCACCTCCTTCGGCGCAACCGGACAGTTCTACACCCAGATCAAGAATGGCGCGCCGTTCGAAGTGTTCCTCTCGGCGGACGACACCACCCCGCAAAAACTTGAAGCCGAAGGCGATACCGTCAAGGGTTCGCGCTTCACCTACGCCGTCGGCACGCTGGCGCTGTGGTCAGCCAAGGAGGGTTACGTTGATGCCAAGGGCGATGTGCTGAAAAACAACGATTACAAACACCTCTCCATTGCCAACCCGAAGGCCGCCCCTTATGGCCTGGCCGCCACTCAGGTGCTGGCCAAGCTGGACCTGACCGACAAGGTCAAAGACAAAATTGTTGAAGGCCAGAACATCACCCAGGCCTATCAGTTCGTTTCCACCGGCAATGCCGAACTCGGCTTCGTGGCCTTGTCGCAGATCTACAAAGACGGCAAAGTCACCAGCGGCTCGGCCTGGATCGTCCCGGCCGACATGCACGACCCGATCAAACAAGGTGCGGTGATCCTCAACAAGGGCAAGGACAACCCCGCTGCCAAGGCGTTGGTCGACTACCTCAAGGGGCCGAAAGCCGCCGCTGTTATCAAATCCTACGGTTACCAACTCTAAATGACACTGACGAGTGCCGATTTTTCAGCCATCTGGCTGACCCTGAAACTGGCGTCCCTGACGACAGTTATCCTGTTGATCATCGGCACTCCGATTGCGTTATGGCTGTCGCGCACCCAATCCTGGTGGCGCGGCCCGGTTGGGGCGATCGTCGCCCTGCCTCTGGTATTGCCACCCACTGTGATTGGCTTTTATTTGTTGCTGGCGCTCGGCCCTAACGGCTTTATCGGCCATTTCACCCAGTCGCTGGGGCTCGGCACGCTCACGTTCAGTTTTGCCGGGTTGGTGATCGGCTCGGTGCTGTACTCGATGCCTTTCGTAGTCCAGCCGCTGCAAAACGCTTTTTCCGCCATTGGCACTCGCCCGCTGGAAGTGGCCGCTACCTTGCGCGCCAATTCCTGGGACACGTTTTTCAGCGTGATCCTGCCACTGGCTCGCCCCGGTTTCATCACCGCTGCCATTCTCGGTTTTGCCCACACTGTCGGCGAGTTCGGCGTGGTGCTGATGATCGGCGGCAACATTTCCGAAAAGACCCGCGTGGTCTCGGTGCAGATCTACGATCACGTTGAAGCCATGGAATATGCCCAGGCCCATTGGCTGGCCGGGGCGATGCTGGTGTTCTCGTTTGCCGTATTGCTGGCGCTCTACTCCAGCCGCAAGACCAAAACAGGCTGGAGCTGATCGATGATTCATACGCGTCTGAAACTGCGTTATTCGGGATTCGCCCTGGAGGTGGATCTGCAATTGCCCGGCCGTGGGGTGACAGCACTTTATGGCCATTCCGGTTCAGGCAAGACCACGTGCCTGCGCTGTATCGCCGGTCTGGAACAGGCCGAACAGGGCTTTATCCAGGTCAACGACGAAGTCTGGCAGGACAGCGACAAGAGGATTTTTGTACCGCCGCATAAACGCGCGCTGGGTTACGTTTTCCAGGAAGCCAGTCTGTTTCCGCATCTGTCGGTGCTGGCCAATCTGGAGTTCGGCCTGAAGCGCATTCCCAAGCTGCAACGTCGGGTTGACATGGCGCATGCTACTGAGCTGCTGGGCATCGGGCATCTGCTGGACCGTCATCCGCAGCACCTTTCCGGCGGCGAACGGCAGCGAATCGGCATCGCGCGCGCGCTGCTCACCAGTCCGAAGCTGTTGCTGATGGACGAACCGCTGGCCGCGCTGGACAGCCAGCGCAAAAACGAAATCCTGCCTTACCTGCAACGCTTGCACGATGAACTCGACATCCCGGTGCTGTACGTCAGCCATTCTCAGGATGAGGTCGCCCGACTGGCCGACCACATCGTCCTGCTGAGCGACGGCAAGGCGCTGGCCAGCGGCCCCATTGGCGAAACCCTGGCGCGCCTCGACTTGCCCCTGGCGCTGGGCGACGATGCCGGCGTGGTGATTGAAGGACAGGTCAGCGCCTATGACCCCCACTATCAATTGCTGACGTTACAACTGCCCGGTACCGACCTGAGCATTCGCGTGGCGCACGCGCCGATGAGCCAAGGCCAGACGCTGCGCTGCAAGGTCCAGGCACGGGATGTCAGCCTGAGCCTGCAAGGCGACGGGCAAAGCAGCATCCTCAATCGCTTGCCGGTGACGGTGATCAGTGAAATCGGCGCCGATAACGCCGCCCACGTGCTGATCCGCCTGAATGCTGCCGGCACGCCACTGCTGGCACGCATTACCCGCTACTCACGGGACCAACTGGCCGTACACCCTGGCCAGCAACTCTGGGCGCAGATCAAAGCGGTGGCGGTCCTGGCGTAAATTTGTCGGCACCACGGCGAACGGGCGCGGTCAATGGCTGTACAGGCCCCCTGACTTGATCGCCAAGGATTTTCGCCATGTCCGACACCGCGCTGCCCGATGTGCTGCCTCCCGACCTGCATTATGTCGATGACACGCAGCCTGGAATCACCCGCAAACTGTTGCGTGGCAAATTCTGCTACTTCGATCCGGCAGGCCAGCGCATTACCGATCCCGACGAAATCAAGCGCCTCAACGCCCTCGCCGTGCCGCCGGCCTATACCAATGTGTGGATCTGCGCCGACCCGCGCGGCCATTTGCAAGCCACCGGGCGTGACGCTCGCGGTCGCAAACAATACCGTTATCACGTGCGCTGGCGCGAAGTGCGCGATGCCGACAAATACTCACGACTGCGGGACTTTGGCCTGGCACTGCCGAAACTGCGCAAACAGCTTGAAGCACTGCTGGACGCTCCGGGTTTCAGCCGAGACAAAGTCATGGCCACCGTCATTACTTTGCTTGATGCGACGCTGATCCGGGTCGGCAATACCCAGTACGCTCGGGAAAATCGCTCGTATGGCCTGACCACCCTGCGCAACCGTCACGTCGAGGTCAACGGCAGTGCGATCCAGTTTCAGTTCCGCGGCAAGAGTGGCGTCGAGCATCAGATCACCGTAAAAGACCGACGCCTGGCGCGAATCATCAAGCGCTGCCTGGAGATTCCCGGACAAGACCTCTTTCAGTACCTGGACGAAAATGGCGAGCGGCACACCGTCACCTCCTCAGACGTCAATGCCTACCTGCAAACCCTCACCGGCGCCGACTTCACGGCAAAGGATTACCGCACCTGGGCGGGTAGCGCCCTGGCATTGTCGGTGCTGCGCGAGTTGCAGTGGGAACCCGAGTCGGATGCGAAACGGCATGTGGTGGAGATGGTCAAGAACGTAGCCAAGCAACTCGGCAACACACCGGCGGTGTGCCGAAAGTGCTACATCCACCCGGCGGTGCTCGAAGGCTTCATGCTCGGTGCCTTGTCCCAACTGCCCCGGCCGAGGCTGCGTAAAGGGCTCAGGGCTGAGGAAGTCGGGCTGACCGTGTTTCTGGAAAAAATGATCGCAGCGGCTGAACCGACGAACTGACCCGTTCATTTTTTGCACGATCGCAAAGAACTTCTATAGTTGATGTGGACATGAATCAGCTGCGGTGACGCCATGGAAGACATATTCGTTGTGAAGCGTTGCAACAAGATCATCATTCATGGCCGCCGAGCCGGAGAATCCAGTCATCAGCCACCCGACGCCGCTTTCTGGTATCGCATCGAAGATACCCGCACCTGTGGCTTTATCGGTGACGGATTCGATTTTGAAAAGGATGCTCAACGTGAATGCCTACGGCTCAATCGCACCTCACAAGTGAAGGTCAGCCAAGGCTGAAGTCCCGGTCTATACTGAACACAGCTGAAGGAACAGCGACCCCATCGGCAGAAAGCTCGCACCACGCGGGCTTTTTGCTGCTATTTGTCAGGTTTCTTGAACGGAGGTGTTTGCCATGTCCGAAAAAGAGTCCATCACCACCCTGCTCACCCTGCTCGACTCCCGCCAGGCTCGACTTGCCGCTGCGTGCAAGGAGATTGCCGACTGGGTAGATCATCAAGGAGGGCACCCGACAGCCCTCAGAATCCGTGACCGCCTGAACGACATCGAGAAAGACGCGCCACTGATTCGAAACACCCTGTCTTCGTTAAAACCTGTCGACCCGCCTCTTCCGCGGTTCAGATGATCCAATCTGGACGCGCGATTCGAGAACAGGGCCTGATTCAGGACGCATGATCGGCGACTCCATCGTCACCGCGCACATGCTTGTCTGATTATCTTGCGCTACACACCCTCCTGGCCTTTCGCCGGGCTTTTTTTTGTGGACCTCTTTTCACGTAATGTTCACAACACACGTCCTACAGTGAACCACTCCTTTGAGAAATACCCCTGGCCTGCCCGCATGCAGGCCTTTTTTTTGCGCGTCAGGCAGCCAGCGAACGTCATCGTTGGCGGGAGGTCAAACGATCACACGTCGCGAAGGAGACGTTCCATGGTCACCCACTTCAAAGTCAGCGGGCATCTGGCCTGCGGTCACAAAGGCAGCAATCTCACCTCAAGCAGCGAATTGACCCGCGTAAAGTGCAGAAGCTGCCGAAACACCGACGCGTTCAAGGAAGCGCGCAAAGCCGAACGCAACGCAGCACGCCGTGCTGCACGCAAGGCCAAAGTCACCCACACCGCCAATGACTGGCGGGCAGCCTGGGTAGAACGGCTTACCGCCATGGCCGGGTTGCAAAGACTACCTCGTGGCTTTACCGGCCAGCCTTTCGTTTAAAGGCAATGAAAATCCCCTGTGAGAGCTCGCGCCCACAGGGGATTGCATTGGGCAGCTAGAGCGACTTGCTCGACCCGCTGCTGTTATGACTCGGACGCTTTCATGCACATGGGCTGCATGATCTCCGCGAGGGACATGCGCTTGAACGCTTCAAACAACCGCCGCCCCTCCTCGAGCTCACAGGAAATGGCCAGTCGCATGGTCGCCTCACCGAGCTGCCAGATCAGAAAGGCTGAATCAGCAACCCGCTGTGTATCGCTGCCTGGAAACACCCGCAGCATCGCATCGGCCAGTAACCCGCCCGCCACACGACTCTCCTCCAGCTCCAGCGCCAGCAGCTGCTTGTCTGCCTGCATGCCGGACCAGATATCCCGAATCGCAGGCTCGGCCTGAACGATCTCGTAATATTGATCCAGCAGGTCTGAATAGGCATCAGCCAACCCTTGGGCATCCTGCACCGCGACCAGCGCCTCTTCGATACAGCGACGGCTTGCGGCGTTATAGCGCTCGGCCAGCGTGCGAATGACTGAACTCTTGTCAGGGAAGTATTGATAAAGCGACCCGATCGAGATCTCAGAGCGCTCAGCGATTTCGCTCATCTTGACCTGATCGCTGCCCTTGGTTGCTATCAGTTGAGTCGCCACGGCAAGAATTCGCTCCTGCCGCTCGCGACTGCGCTGTTGCGTGGGATTGCGTCGGCTCGACTCTGAAACAGATTGCTCGAGCCCGGCGGCGGCTTTCTTTCGCACTGGCGTGATTCCCGATAAATAACATGACGAGCACTCACCTTAGCACCCCCCACCTACGCCCCCAAGTGGTTGCGTCCGTACGTCGGTTTCCGTCATTACGCTGGTTGACGGCAGAACATGAGCGTTTATCATCTTTAAACGTGAGCATCACTCACATAACCCGATGGAGATGAACGCGATGAAAACCGCTCAAGACACTTTCCTCGTTCTCGGTGCGACCGGTAAAACAGGGCGCAGGATCACTCAACATCTCAAAGCGGCGGGATTGCCTGTGCGCCTGGGATCGCGCGAGGCGAATCCACCCTTTGACTGGGAAGACCGGACGACCTGGGATGCAGCGCTTGATGGCGTTCACGCGGCTTATATTTCCTATCAGCCAGACCTTGCCGTACCGGGCGCTCTCGAGACAGTTCAGGCGTTTACCGACCTGGCCGTCAAAAGTGGCGTCAGCAAACTGGTGCTGCTGTCCGGGCGCGGCGAGATCGAAGCGGAACAAGCCGAACGCGTCATACAGAACAGCGGCGTCGACTGGACGATCCTGCGGGCCAGCTGGTTCTTCCAGAACTTCAGCGAGGCGCATTTTCTGGAGCCCATTGTTCAGGGAGAACTGGCCCTTCCCGTCGGCAATATCGCGGAACCCTTCGTCGATGTGGAGGACATCGCCGAAATTGCCGTCCAGGCGCTGACCCAACCCGAGCACTCACGCCAACTCTATGAATTGACCGGGCCACGGGCCCTGACGTTTGCCGAAGCGGTCGATGAGATCGCAAAGGAGACCGGGCGTGATATCCGCTTCGCTGCTGTGCCGTCAGAAGGCTATCGTCTGGCGTTGGAGCAGGCACAACTTCCAGCGCAGTTGATCGACCTGGTGCTGTATCTCTTCACAACGGTGCTCGATGGACGCAATACACCACTGACTGATGGCGTTCAGCGTGCGCTAGGCCGGCCTGCACGAGACTTCAGCGATTATGTTCGGCGCACCGCCGCTTCCGGAGTCTGGCAGCGCCAGGCTTGAGGTCGACGAGGATCGGCTGTCAAAAATTGCGGAGCAGAAACGACAAAGGCCTGCATGAGTGTCCTCATGCAGGCCTTTGATATGTATGGTGCCCGAAGCCGGAATCGAACCGGCACGCCCTTACGAGCGGGGGATTTTAAGTCCCATGCGTCTACCAGTTTCGCCATTCGGGCGGTAGCGCGGTGAAGCTGTCTGGCTTGTGCAACAGAGGACGAAATATATACATCCCGTCCCGGTGAAGCAAGTTCGCAGATACCCTTTTCAAGACAAAATCTTGCAAGGCTGCGGAAATAAAAAAGCTCCGTAAATCATAGATCTACGGAGCTTGTTTATAGTGGAGGCCGAGGTCGGAATCGAACCGGCGTAGGTGGATTTGCAATCCACTGCATAACCATTTTGCTACTCGGCCTCAAACATTTGCTGTCATGTAGCGCAACATCAAATGTGTACAAACTTGGAGCGGGAAACGAGACTCGAACTCGCGACCCCGACCTTGGCAAGGTCGTGCTCTACCAACTGAGCTATTCCCGCGTCTTGGTGTGGCGCATTCTATAGAATCCAGAAGCCCCGTCAACCCTTTGATTCAAAAAAGTTTTATTTCTTTTCCACGTCGGTCTTCAGATGCGGCCAGGCAGCCCGCAGGTATTGGACCATCGACCACAATGTCAGGCCGGCAGACACCAGCAACAAGGCGTAACCGATCAAGACCCAGAAGGTGAAGTCCGAAGGATTGGCCAGCAGGATCACCAGCGCCAGCATTTGTGCGGCGGTTTTCCATTTGCCCAGGTTTGACACGGCGACGTGAGCGCGGGCGCCGAGTTCGGCCATCCATTCGCGCAGAGCCGAAACGACAATCTCGCGACCGATGATGACCGCAGCAGGCAGTGTAAGCCACAGATTACCGTGCTCTTGCACCAGCAATACCAGCGCCACGGCAACCATCAGCTTGTCAGCCACAGGATCGAGGAAAGCCCCGAACGGTGTGCTTTGTTCAAGACGACGGGCCAGATAACCATCCAGCCAGTCAGTGGCGGCGGCAAATGCGAAGACCGAGGCGGAGGCCAGGTAGCTCCATTGGTAAGGCAGGTAGAACAGTAAAATGAAGATCGGGATGAGCAGGACGCGTAGAACGGTAATCAGATTAGGGATATTCATCGGCACAACTGGCTACGAGGTGAGGTGGCATTCTACTCGCTGTGCAGATTTGCATAAATCAACTCTGCGAGCTTTTTACTGATCCCGGGTGCTTTGGCGATCTCTTCGATGCTGGCACGAGACAGCTCCTGCAATCCACCAAAATGTTTTAACAAATCGCGCCGACGTGTCGGTCCGACGCCTGCAACGCCCTCAAGCGTCGATGTGCGCCGGGTTTTACCACGGCGCGCACGGTGCCCGGTAATTGCGAAACGGTGGGCTTCATCGCGTATCTGTTGAATCAAATGCAACGCTGGAGAATCGCCGCGCAACGTAAATTCGTGGGCCGCGTCGTTGAGGTACAGGGTTTCAAAACCGGCCTTGCGCGTCGCGCCCTTGGCCACGCCCAGTAGAATCAGGTCAGGCACCGCCAGTTCATTGAGCACGTCGCGGGCCATCGACAGCTGCCCCTTGCCGCCATCCACCAGCAGAATGTCCGGCAGCTTGCCCTCCCCGTCTTTCAGTTTGCTGAAGCGCCGGGTCAGGGCCTGGTGCATGGCTGCATAGTCGTCGCCCGGTGTCACGCCTTCGATGTTGTAACGACGATAGTCGGATTTGATCGGACCTTCCGGACCGAACACCACACACGAGGCAACGGTGGCTTCGCCGCTGGAGTGGCTGATGTCATAGCACTCAAGACGCTGCGGCGGCTCGTCGAGGTTCAACACTTCTGCCAGGGCCTCGAAACGTGCGGCGACGTGTTGACGGTTGGCCAGCCTCGCGCCCAACGCCTGCTCGGCATTGGTGACCGCCAGTTGTTGCCAGCGCGCTCGCGTTCCGCGCACTCGATGGCTGATGGTCAACTCGCGACCGCGCAGCTCTTCGATGGCCGTAATCAGGGTCGGAAAGTCTTCGTGAACCACGTTGACGATCAACTCGCTCGGCAGGTCGCGCTCCGGACTGGTAATGAAGTACTGGCCAAGAAATGCAGCCATGACCTCAGAAACGTCTTCGTCGATTCCGGTTTGAGGGAAGAAGTTCTTGCTACCCAGCACTCGCCCACTGCGCACGCTGATCAGGTGAACGCAAGCGCCGCCCGGATTGACGAACGCAGCGATCACATCGATATCGCCAGTACCGCCTTCCATGCTTTGCTGGTCCTGAACTCGCCGCAGCAGTGAAATCTGGTCACGCAACTCGGCGGCGCGCTCGAACTCGAGGTTGATCGCCGCCTCTTCCATGCCTGCAGACAACTCGTCCGTCAGCGCATTGCTGCGACCCTCAAGGAACATCACCGAGTGGCGGACGTCTTCGGCATATACCTCGGGCTCCACCAATCCAACACACGGGGCCTTGCAGCGTTTGATCTGGTATTGCAGACAAGGGCGAGTACGGTTCTTGTAATAGCTGTCTTCGCACTGGCGAACAAAAAAAGTCTTTTGCAGCAGGCTCAGGCTTTCGCGAATGGCGCCGGCGCTGGGATACGGACCGAAATACTTGCCCTTGGCCTTCTTCGCACCGCGATGGATGCTCAGACGAGGGAACTGGCCATCCGAGAGAAACACGTAAGGGTAGGATTTGTCGTCGCGCAGCAGGATGTTATACGGCGGGCGCCATTCCTTGATCAGTGTCTGCTCAAGCAGCAAGGCTTCCGTTTCGTTGGCCGTGATGGTGGTTTCGACCTGGGCGATGCGCCCCACCAACGCCGCGGTCTTAGGCGCAAGACCGGTTTTGCGGAAGTAGCTGGCCAAGCGCTTTTTCAGATTCTTGGCTTTGCCGACGTACAGCAGGCGTGCATCGCTGTCGAACATGCGATAGACACCGGGACGCCCACTGACGGTGGACAGAAAGGCGCCTGGATCGAAGACTTCAGTCATTTTCAGAGGCTGGCATCGACCATGCCGTGACGCACCGCCAACAGCGTCAACTCGACATCACTGCTGATCGAGAGCTTCTCGAAAATGCGGTAACGGTAAGTGTTGACCGTTTTTGGCGACAGGCAGAGCTTGTCGGAAATGATCTGGACTTTCTGACAGCCGACAATCATCAGTGCGATCTGGATCTCGCGTTCCGACAGCGCGTCGAAGGGCGAATCGTTGGTCGGCTGAAAGGATTTGATCGCCAGTTGCTGCGCAATCTGCGGGCTGATGTAGCGTTGCCCGGCAAACACCAGGCGAATCGCCTGGACCATTTCCGGCAACCCGGCGCCCTTGGTCAGATAACCTGCGGCACCGGCCTGTAATAGCCGCGTAGGAAACGGATCTTCCTCGCACACGGTGACCGCGACGACTTTGATGTCCGGATGACTGCGCAATAATTTGCGCGTGGCTTCAAGACCGCCGATCCCGGGCATCTTGACGTCCATCAGCACCACATCGGGTTTCAACTCACGCGCTTTAAGCAGGGATTCCTCCCCTGACTCAGCCTGGCCGACTACTTGCAGGCCATCGATGTCAGCCAGCATTCGTGTAATGCCTGTACGAACGAGATCATGGTCATCGACTACTAGCACCCTAATCAAGCAGACACCTCGCGATATGGTCTTATTGGGTTGCCGGACACCTTAGCAAAAAGCGACTGGCAGACCTAGCGGCAAGCACTATATAAAAAGTTTCAATACATCTTGAAAGGCTTGCCCCAAGCGTGTTTCAGCCATGGAGCTGATCGACATCGCGCTGCATTCTCAGGAAACACTCGTCTTGGCCGACTACCTTCAGCCCTTTTCGCTCGTACAGGGCTTTAGCGGGATTCGTTTCAAAAACTGTCAGGCGTAGCGCCGGACGCCGCTCCTTGCACGCCATGGCAAATACCTGATCGATCGCCCAGGAGCCGGCACCCTGCCCCTGAAACGCTTCGAGGACGTGCAACTCGCGGATATATAAAGCTCTAGCGTCGCGACTGAGGCTCACATAACCCTGCAAGACATCGTCACGGACGATCAACCAGTTCTCGCGCCCGGCCCAGGCCACATCGAAGGCTTCGTCCTGCCATAACAAATCATGCCGAATGTAGTAGCCGAGCATGGTTCGACAGGTCAGGTCGCGAGCGAACTCCAGATCCCGGGCGGTTGCCGGGCGCAATACGAACCCCATCAAGCCTCCACGACCTCCACGATTTGCCCTTTAAAACGGCCACCAGCATCTCGGCGAGCAATGACCAGCAAATTACCCGTGCCGGGTGCTGCTGCAATCAACGATCCATCCGCCGCCCAGATTGCACTGCGCCCAGCCGATTCCCAGCCACCGGTCACCCCGCCATGGTTAGCCATCAGCACCGCCATCGAATGGGTGCCGGCATAGCCTTGCAAGAGTGCAGAATCCGGCGCATAGCCGTTTTCGGTGATCAATACGCCGGCGGCATAAAGGTTGGCACCTTGGTCCGCCGCCGCGGCTGCGTGACTGGCGTGAGAAAAATCGGCGCACACCGCCAACGCAACCGTGTCGGTGCCGATCTTCAACGTCGAACCACCCGTGCCCGGCGCAAACGCCACCTCTTCGCCCGGATGCAGATGCTGCTTGCTGTACACCCCGAGTGAACCATCGGCGCCCAGGATCAACGCACCGATCAGTAGCGGAGAATCATCCGACAGACGAATCGGCATTCCGACCACGCTCGTCACGCCCGTTTCCCGCGCGAAATCTCGCAGCGGTCGCAGGACCTCGTCATTCGGGTCAATCGCCAGCTCAGCCGCCAGCCCGCGCTCGTACCCGGTCAGCGACAACTCAGGAAAGACGAGCAACTGGACGCCCTGCTCCGCGGCAACCTGCATGAAGCGCTGATGCCAGGCGATATTGGCCGCGAGATCACCCGCAATGGAGATCGATTGAGCCGCGGCGATGGTCAGTGTCGTCATGTTTCGTCCTTGTGATGTGACAGGTTAGGCGGAACGCGAAGTGTGTCATAAACCCTGACGCACTCAAGCGATAGAAAACGCGGCCAGTGATCGATAGCATTTTCTGATTGAAACCGCGCACCGGCCTCTAGTAAGCTCGGCGCATTCATCGGAGACAGACCATGTTCAACGCCCTCTCACAGCTTCGTACCGCCAGCGCCTCGCGCTCGGTTGCGGCTGCCCGGGCGACTGACGTTTGTGTTCCGGTCAGCTTTTATTTTGGGTATTGGTTTAGCCACTGGCGCGCCTGATACCCACACGGCGCCCACTTTAAACGGGTCGCCACCAGAGAATTCTCAACCCCCGGTCGGCCTCCCGACCGGGGGTTTTGTTTTTTCAGCCCCCCCATTTTTAGCGACACACCAGACAACTTGAGGATTTAGAAAATGAACTACGCCACTTATTACCGTTACGACAGTTTTACCGCCTGGCGATTTACCAGCCTCCGCTCGGGACAGCCTGCCGCCTCCGATCGGTCACCCACAGGTGGCAAGCACTCACACGCAGCCAATCCGGCCAATTGTCGAACACCCCAGTAGGGCCGAGCGCGCGGGACGAACCCGCCGCCAGCCCAGGAAGCCTGAATATGAACTCGTCCGTCTCTGCTCTGCCGCTGTCCACCTTGAGCCCCGCCAATGAAGCGCTGACCCTGCGTCTGCCCAGTTCATTGCAGCTCAAACAGCAACTGCCCCTCGACAATGCCCTGACCCGGCAAGTCGCCGCCCACCGCGACGCGGTCCGCGCAATCCTCAACGGTGAAGATTCCCGTTTGCTGATCATCGTCGGCCCTTGCTCGATACACGATCCCCAGTCCGCCCTCGAATACGCGTCCAATCTCGCCCGCCTCGCCGCCGAAGTCAGCGATGAAATGCTGCTGGTGATGCGTGCCTACGTCGAAAAACCGCGCACCACGGTCGGCTGGAAAGGCCTGGCCTATGATCCGCAGCTAGACGGCAGCGATGACATGGCCGGCGGTTTGACGCTTTCGCGTGAACTGATGCGCGAAATGCTGCGCCTCGGCTTGCCGATTGCCACCGAACTGCTGCAACCCCTGGCCGCCGGCTACTTCGACGATTTGTTGAGCTGGGTCGCTATCGGCGCCCGCACCACCGAGTCGCAAATCCACCGGGAAATGGCCAGTGGCCTGAGCATGCCAGTCGGCTTCAAGAACGGCACCGATGGCGGCGTCGCCGTCGCCAGCGACGCCATGCGTTCGGCCGCCCACCCGCATCGCCATTTCGGCGTCGACAGCCAAGGGCATCCAGCGATCATTCAAACCCCGGGCAATCCCGACACCCATCTGGTGCTGCGCGGCGGTCATCGCGGGCCCAACTACGATCGCGACAGCGTCGCCCAGATAAATAGGGATTTGGCCAAAGTGAAGATCCCGACACGAATCATGGTCGACTGCAGCCACGCCAACAGCGGCAAAGACCCGGCACGTCAGCCGGCCGTTTTCAACGATGTGCTTGAACAGCGCCTGCAAGGTGATCGATCGCTGATCGGCATGATGATCGAGAGCCATTTGTTCGAAGGCTGCCAGCCCTTGAGCCCGTCATTGCGCTACGGCGTATCGGTGACCGATGGCTGCCTTGGCTGGACCGGAACCGAACAGCTGCTGCGCCAGGCATCCGACCGGATGCGAGCGCAGCGAGTGCAGAACAGCGTTCAACGGCCGGAATAACCACTGCCAACCGCCCAGCCCTCGATTGAGGGCTGGGCGCCTGAAATGCGAATCGGTTGACAGGTAAACGGCGTTTGCACAGTAGGCCGTTGCAATGATGCGTTCGGCGAACGACAAAAAGATGTCCAAATATTCCGAACAGGACCTCATTCTCTTTCGAACTTTCCTACGTTTTCTATACCTTTTTCATCAGCTTACAGCGGATTCCTCATACACCGCCGAGCTGCCAGTGTGCTTTAGAGTGAGCCCATATTCCCCCCTCTGAACCACCGCGAAAAAGGAATGAACATGCTACGGAATGCAACCACTCAGTACCCAATCCTGCTGATCCACGGGCTCTTCGGCTTTGATCGCATTGGCAAAGTCGAACTCTTCCATGACGTCAAGCAGGCCCTCAGAAGTGCCGGCGCAAGAGTGTTTATCCCCCACCTCTCGGCTACCCAAAGCAACGAAGTGCGCGGCGATCAACTGTTGGCACAGATCGAACGGGTGCTGGAAGGAACCGGCGCCCAACAGGTCAACCTGATCGGGCACAGCCAGGGTGCCCTCGCCGCACGTTACGCCGCGGCAATCGCGCCGGAGATCATCGCGTCGGTGACCTCGGTCAGCGGCCCGAACCACGGCTCGGAACTGGCCGATTTTCTGCGCAAGGCCATGACGCCCGGGCGCCTGCCGGAACACGTCGCGGCAACGGTTGCCACGCTGTTTGCCGACTTTCTGTCGTTGCTCAGTGGCCACCAGGCTCTACCGCAGAACGCCATCGCCGCGCTCAACGCATTGACCACCGAAGGTGTCGGCGCTTTCAACGACAAGTACCCGCAAGGGCTGCCGAAAACCTGGGGCGGCAAGGGCCGCGAGCTGGTTAATGGCGTGCGTTATTACTCCTGGAGCGGGACATTGCAGGGCGACCTGCTCGACAAAGGCCTGAATGCGGTCAATCCGCTGCACGGCTTCCTCCAGGCCTGTTCCCGCTACTTCACCACCGAAGCGGAGCAGAATGACGGCATGGTTGGCCGCTACAGCTCCCATTTAGGCAAAGTTATCCGTTCCGACTATCCACTGGATCATTTGGACAGCCTCAGTCAAACCGCCGGACCACTGAAGGACATCGACCCGATTGCCTTGTATGTGCAGCACGCCGAACGCCTTAGAAATGCCGGCCTATAATCCGTCCGGAACTTTGACGAGAAATAGGCCACTGAATCCGGTAGGCTCCGCACTTTACTGAACATTGAAAGGAGTATTTTTCCATGGCTAAAGCCACTGCCCGTCACATCCTGGTTGCCTCGGAAGCCAAGTGCAACGAACTCAAAGCCCAGATCGAAGGCGGCGCCGATTTCGCCGACGTTGCCAAAGCCAACTCCACTTGCCCGTCCAGCCGCCAAGGCGGTGACCTGGGTTCGTTCGGTCCAGGCCAGATGGTCAAGGAGTTCGACGCCGTCGTCTTCAGTGCACCGATCAACGTGGTGCAAGGCCCGGTCAAGACCCAGTTTGGCTATCACTTGCTGGAAGTGACCAGCCGCCAGGACTGATCCACACCCTGGTTTTGTGCATGACGGCCCGCCTTTTGGTGGGCCGTTGTGTTTCGGATACGTGATACGGCTGGCGAGGGACGCGCCGCTAGCGTACAAATTGCGGTTATCGACCACCCGGCTCTAAGGCTGACAATGCGACTGGCTTTCCCTACTTTGTTGTTCACTGCCGTGGCCCTGCTATTAAGTGCCGCTGGTGTGAATGCAGCACCGCAACATGCGTTGACCGTGTACGGCGAGCCGGCGAAGTATCCCGCCGGTTTCAGTCATTTCGCCTACGCCAACCCGCAAGCCCCCAAGGGCGGCACGATGCGTCGCTCCGCCATCGAGATCGGGCACTTCGACCATATATTGCCGTACATCGACAAGGGCATTGGCGTCACGCAAATCGACGGTTTGATCTACTCGCCTCTGGCCCAACGCTCCCTTGACGAGCCCTACACCGTGTACGGCCTGGTAGCACAGAAGATGGAGCGCTCGGACGACGGCATGTCCCTGCGCTTCTATTTGAACCCGAAGGCGCGCTTTGCCGACGGCACACCGATTACCGCCCAGGACGTGCGCTACACTTTCGACCTGCTGATGACCCAGGGCAGCCTGCGCTATCGCACCCAGTTCGCCGACGTCAAAGGCGTCGAAGTCGAAGCGCCGCTGACGGTTCGATTCGACTTCAAAAGCAACGAAAACCGCACCCTGCCCCTCGACATTGCCACCTTGCCGGTCTTTCCGGAGCACTGGTGGAAGACCCGTGATTTCGCCAATGGTGGTGGTTACGAGGCGCCACTGGGCAGCGGTCCCTACAGGGTTGGAAAGGTCGATTCCGGCCGCAGCATCACCTTCGAGCGCAATGCCACCTGGTGGGGCAAGGATTTGCCAGTCAGCCGCGGCCTCTACAACTTCGATCGCTTCAGCATCGAGTATTTCGGCGATACCGACGTCGCGCGCCAGGTCCTGCGTGGCGGCGCCTACGATTACAACCGCGAATTCTCCGCGACCGGCTACTCGATCGGCTACGAAAGCCCGGCCCTGAGTGACGGTCGTCTGCAAAAAGCGCATCTGGCAACGCAAGCACCGCAATCGGCCCAGGGTTTTGTCTTCAATCTGCAAAACCCGATATTCCAGGACCGCCGAGTGCGCCAGGCCCTGGCGATGCTCTGGGATTTCGAGTGGAGCAATCGGCAGATGATGCGGGACATGTACATCCGCCAGCAGAGTTTCTTTTCCAACACCGACCTCGCCGCCCGCCAGCTGCCGGATGCGGGCGAGCTGGCGATTCTCGAACCGCTGCGTGGACAGATCCCCGACGAGGTCTTCACCCAAGTCTTCGAAGCACCGAAAACCGATGGCAGCGGCTTGATTCGCGACAAACAATTGCAAGCGCTGAACCTGCTCGAGCAGGCCGGCTGGAAACCCGACGGCGACCAATTGGTCAACGCCGAAGGCACGCCGCTGAGTTTCACCTTTCTGGTCAGCCAGAACGGCATGGACCGATTACTGTTGCCGTATAAGCGCACCTTGAAACAGATCGGCATCGACCTGAACATTCGGCGCATCGACTCGTCCCAGTACGTGAATCGCCTGATGAGCCGCGACTACGACATGATCGTCACCGGCTACCCGGTCACCACTTCACCGGGTGGCGAACTGTTCAACTACTTCGGCTCGATCTCGGCCAACGACCCCGGCGCCAACAACTACATGGTGCTGAAGAACCCGGCGGTGGACACCCTTATCAACGGGCTGGTCCGCGCCAACACCCAGCCGGAAATGCTGCGTTACGCCCATGCGCTGGACCGGGTGCTGCAATGGAACTACTACTGGATTCCCAACTATTACCCGCCGGGCACCTCGACGGTGTGGTGGAACCGGTTCGGAATGCCCAACGAGCAGGCCAGTAATGACGAAGCCATAGAGAGCTGGTGGGAAACGAGCACCACGCCGTTGACCAACCAGCAAATGACGGCCGAGAAAATCCGCCGTGGCAAACCCGGAGGGCCGCATTGATGTGGGCTTATATACTGCGGCGCCTGCTGCTGATCATCCCGACGCTGGTGATCATTCTTCTGGTCAACTTCATCATCGTCCAGGCCGCGCCGGGCGGTCCGGTGGAACAGGCCATCGCACACTTGCAAGGCATTGGCGGTGCAGCGGTCGGCGGAGGCTCCGGGGAAACCATGTCCGGCACCTCCCGCGCCAGTCGTGGCCTCGACCCGCAATTGATCAAAGACATCGAAAAGCAATACGGCTTCGACAAGCCAGCACATGAACGCCTGTGGCTTATGCTCACCAGCTACGCGCGCCTGGACTTCGGCAAGAGCTTCTTCCGCGGCGCGACCGTCACCGACCTGATTCTGGAAAAAATGCCGGTGACCATTTCCCTCGGGCTCTGGGCGACGCTGATCACCTACCTGGTGTCGATCCCGCTAGGCATCCGCAAGGCCGTGCACCATGGCAGCCATTTCGATATCTGGAGCAGCACGGCAATCATCATCGGCTACGCGATGCCGGCGTTCCTGTTCGCGATGTTCCTGATCGTGGTCTTCGCCGGTGGCACCTCGCTGAACTGGTTCCCGGTGCGCGGGCTGGTCTCGGACAACTTCGAGTCGCTGTCGACCGTGGGCAAGATCGCCGACTACTTCTGGCACTTGGTTCTACCGGTGACGGCGCTGGTGATCGGTGGTTTCGCCACCCTGACGATCCTCACCAAGAACTCGTTCCTCAATGAAATCACGCGCCAGTACGTGGTCACCGCACGGGCCAAAGGCTTGAGCGAACGGCGAGTGCTTTACGGCCATGTGTTTCGCAATGCAATGCTGCTGGTGGTGTCGGGGATTCCCCAGGCGTTCATCAGCGTGTTCTTCGCCGGCTCGTTGCTGATCGAAGTGATTTTCTCGCTCGATGGCCTTGGGCGCATGAGCTATGAGGCCGCCGTGTCGCGGGACTACCCGGTGGTGTTCGGCTCGCTGTTTATCTTCACGCTGTTCGGGCTTCTGATCAAACTGATCGGCGACCTCTGCTACACCCTGGTCGACCCGCGTATCGACTTCGCCGCGAGGAACGCCTGATGTTCAAGCTCTCGCCGTTAGGTCGTCGCCGCTTTGAACGCTTCAAGAAAAACCGCCGGGGCTGGTGGTCGCTGTGGTTGTTCATTGGCCTGTTTCTGCTGACGTTGGGCGGCGAGTTGATCGCCAACGACAAGCCGCTGGTGGTCAGTTATCAGGGGCAGTGGTACTTCCCGGTGTTCAAGCGATACACCGAGCAGGAGTTCGGCGGGCAACTGCCGTTCCAGGCCGACTATCGAAGCGACTACGTGCAGAAGCTGATTCACAAGGACGGCGGCTGGATGCTTTTCCCGCCGATCCCGTTCAGCGATGACACGCCCAACTATGACCTCAATAAACCGGCGCCGAGCCCACCCACGAGTGTCAACTGGCTAGGCACCGACGACCAGTCCCGGGACGTCATGGCCCGGGTGATTTTCGGGGCACGGGTGTCGATCCTGTTTGCGTTGATGCTGACCTTTGTCAGTGCGCTGATCGGCATCGCCGCCGGCGCGCTGCAAGGCTATTACGGCGGCTGGGTCGACCTGATCGGTCAACGTTTGCTGGAGGTCTGGTCCGGGCTGCCGGTGCTGTACCTGCTGATCATTCTGTCGGGGTTCGTCGAGCCGAATTTCTGGTGGCTGCTGGGGATCATGGCGCTGTTTTCCTGGCTGGCGCTGGTCGACGTGGTGCGCGCCGAGTTCCTGCGCGGGCGCAATCTGGAATACGTCAAAGCCGCCCGTGCGCTGGGCCTCACGGATCGAAAAGTGATTGTCCGGCATATCCTGCCCAACGCCATGAACGCGACGTTGAGCTATCTGCCGTTCATTCTCACCGGGGCCATCTCCACCCTCACGGCGCTGGACTTCCTCGGCTTCGGCATGCCGGCCGGCAGCGCATCGCTGGGTGAGTTGATCGGGCAAGGCAAGCAGAACCTTCAAGCGCCTTGGCTGGGGCTGACGGCGTTTTTCACCCTGGCGCTGATTCTTTCCTTATTGGTGTTTATCGGCGAGGCGTTGCGTGATGCGTTTGATCCTCGATCCTGACCCACGATTTTGCAGCGGACGGCTGATATGAGTACCAACCTGATCGAAATCCGTGACCTCAGCGTGGCCTTCAATGGCCAGACGGTGGTACGCAACCTGTGCCTGGACATCCATCCCGGCGAATGCCTGGCGTTGGTGGGCGAATCGGGCTCCGGCAAATCGGTGACGGCCCACTCGATCCTGCAACTGCTGCCCGAGACCGGCACCCAAACCACTGGCAGCATTCGTTATCGCGGCAAGGAGCTGCTCGGCGCCTCGCCTCAGGTGTTGCGTGAGTTGCGCGGCAACCGGATCGCGATGATCTTTCAGGAACCGATGACCTCGCTCAATCCGTTGCACAGCATCGAAAAGCAAATCGGCGAAACCCTGCTGGTGCACAAGGGCCTGACGGGCAAAATGGCCCAAGCGCGGATTCTGGAGTTGCTGCAACTGGTCGGCATTCAAAAGCCCAAAGAGCGGCTCAAGGCCTATCCCCATCAACTGTCCGGTGGCCAGCGGCAACGGGTGATGATCGCCATGGCCTTGGCTTGCGAGCCGCAGTTGCTGATCGCCGACGAGCCCACCACGGCGCTGGACGTCACGGTGCAGCGCAAGATTCTGATTCTGCTCAAGTCCCTGCAACAGCGGCTCGGCATGTCGCTGCTATTGATCAGCCACGACCTCAATCTGGTGCGCAGCATCGCCCAGCGCGTGTGCGTGATGAAGGCCGGGGAAATCGTCGAAGAGGCCACGTGCGAGACGATCTTCACCGAGCCGAAGCATCCGTACAGCTGCGTGCTGCTGAACGCCGAACCAGAAGGCGAAGCCTTGCCTCGGGACGAGCGCGAGAACGTGCTGGAAGTGGACAATTTGAGCGTGCAGTTTGCCATTGGTGGCGGGTTGTTCCAGCGCAAGACTTTCCTGAAAGCGGTGGATGGCATCAGCCTCAACATTCAGCGCGGAAAAACCCTCGGCATCGTTGGCGAGTCCGGCTCGGGCAAGTCGACGCTGGGTCAGGCGATCCTGCGCCTGCTCGATTCCGAAGGCAGCATTCGCTTTCAGGGCGAGGCGCTGGACGGCCTGACGCAAAAGCAGCTGCGGCCATGGCGCAAGAAGATGCAGGTGGTGTTCCAGGACCCCTTCGGCAGTCTCAGCCCGCGAATGTCCGTGGCGCAGATCATCAGCGAAGGCCTTGAAGTGCATAGCCAGTTGACGGCGCAAGAGTGCAAGGCCGAAGTGATTCGCGCGTTGGAAGAAGTCGGCCTCGACCCGCAAAGCCGTCATCGCTATCCCCACGAGTTCTCCGGCGGCCAACGTCAACGCATCGCCATCGCCCGGGCGCTGGTGCTGAAGCCGGCGCTGATTTTGCTCGACGAACCGACTTCGGCACTGGACCGCACCGTGCAGAAACAAGTGGTCGCCCTGCTCCGCCAGCTTCAGGAAAAACATGGCCTGACTTACCTGTTCATCAGCCATGACCTGGCGGTGGTGCGCGCCCTGGCCCACGACATGATCGTGATCAAGGACGGCAAAGTGGTCGAAAGCGGCGCCAGCCATGACGTATTTGATTCACCGCAGCATCCGTACACCAAAGAGCTGTTGGCGGCGGCGCATCCGCGGTAGGCATGGGACCGCGTCGCCTCAATCGCTAGCAGGCTAGCTCCCACATTGAATCGCGGTCCACTGTGGGAGCTAGCCTGCTAGCGATAGGGCCCGCCAAGACAACACTTATTTTGGATCTAACCTCTATGAACACCACCGAAAGCCTCAAGGACTACCAGCGTGTTCGCCTGCTGGCGATCCGTTCGCTGTTCGAGATCATCGAGCAGTCCAGCGAGGGCACGGTGATTGTCGACCGCGACGCGAACATCGTCTGGATGAACGAGCGCTATGCCCGGCGTTTCGGCCTGGAGTCGGCCGAAGTGGCCATCGGCAAGGCCTGCGAAAGCGTGATCCCCGGCAGCCTGCTACGTGAGGTGGTGCGCACCGGCCGGCCAATCCTGCTGGACATGCAAGACACGCCCAAGGAACCGCTGGTGGTGATGCGCCTGCCGATCCACGACGACGCGGGCGCAGTGATCGGCGCCATCGGTTTTGCGCTGTTCGACGAATTGCACAGTCTGTCGCCGATGCTCAAGCGCTACCTGAGCATGCAGGAAGAACTGGCCTCCACCCGCTCGTTGCTGCGGTCGCGGCAGACCAAATACAACTTCGCCCACTTCATTGGCACCAGCGCCGCCAGCCTCGAAGTCAAGCGCCGTGCCCGGCGCAGCGCCAGTGCCGAGTCACCGGTGCTGTTGCTCGGCGAGACCGGCACCGGCAAGGAGTTGCTGGCCCAGGCGATCCACGGCGCCTCGCCGCGCGCGCACAAAGCCTTTGTCAGCATCAACAGCGCGGCGATTCCCGAGGCGTTGCTGGAAGCCGAATTCTTCGGCACTGCGCCCGGCGCGTTTACCGGCGCCGATCGCAAGGGCCGGGCCGGCAAGTTACAGATTGCTCAGGGCGGCACGCTGTTTCTCGATGAAATCGGCGACATGCCGCTGCCGCTGCAAAGCAAATTGCTGCGCGTGTTGCAGGAAAAGGAGTTCGAGCCGGTCGGTTCCAATGAAGTGATCCAGAGCGATGTGCGAGTGATCGCGGCCACCTCCACGGATCTGGAAGCGGCGATCAAACGCGGCGAATTTCGCGCCGATTTGTATTACCGCCTCAACGTGCTGCCGATCAACGTACCGCCCCTGCGCGATCGGCTCGACGACTTGCCGGCGCTCAGTGAAGCAATCCTTGAGGAACTGCGCAGTCAGCATGAGTTGAACACCGAAGCCCTGGAGCTGTTGGGGCAACACGCCTGGCCGGGGAACATCCGTGAACTGCGCAATGTGCTGGAACGCGCGGCGCTGCTCAGTGATGACCTGATGTTGAATGCGGGCGATATCCGCGCAGCGATTGGTACGTTTACGCCGGTGGAGCGTGTGGTGCCGAGGGTGATCGAGGCGGTTGCGCATGAGACGTTCAGTGAGGCGCGGGAGCGGTTTGACCGGCAGTTGATTGAATCAGCCCTGGCGCAATGCGGGGGCAAAGTCATTGAAGCGGCAGCGCGGTTGGGGCTGGGGCGGTCGACTTTGTATAAGAAGATGGTGGCGTTGGGGATTGCTGAGTCTCTATAAAGAGACACTGATCTCTATTGGTAGATAAGGCCTCTTCGCGGGCAAGCCCGCTCCCACAGGGTTTGCGTCGAGCCAATAATTCAGCGGCAACCACAAAACCTGTGGGAGCGGGCTTGCCCGCGAAGACGTCGGCACAGCCACTAGAAATCTCAAAATAGAGACAAATAATTAAAAATCGTCTCACAAATAAACAAATATCCTTATATTTCAACATGTTGCATGCATGGCACGAATCTCGCTAAGCCCTCTCCCACAAAAGATCCACCCTACAAAAATAACAATCCAGGAGACACACCATGAGTGTGATCATTGCCTTGGCAGCCCTCGCGCTGCTGATGCTGGCTGCTTACCGTGGCTACAGCGTTATTCTCTTCGCCCCGATTGCCGCCCTCGGCGCCGTCTTGCTCACCGACCCTTCCGCCGTCGCCCCTGCTTTCACCGGGGTGTTCATGGAAAAAATGGTCGGCTTCATCAAACTGTATTTCCCGGTGTTCCTGCTCGGCGCAGTGTTCGGCAAGCTGATCGAGCTGTCGGGTTTCTCGCGTTCCATCGTCGCCGCTGCGATTCGGCTGCTCGGCACTCGCCAAGCCATGCTGGTGATCGTGCTGGTCTGCGCCCTGCTCACTTACGGCGGCGTGTCGCTGTTTGTGGTGGTGTTTGCGGTCTATCCGTTTGCCGCTGAAATGTTCCGCCAGAGCAACATTCCCAAGCGGCTGATCCCGGCCACCATCGCCCTCGGTGCATTCTCGTTCACCATGGACGCCCTGCCCGGCACCCCGCAAATCCAGAACATCATCCCCAGCACCTTCTTCAACACCACCGCGTGGGCAGCGCCGTGGCTGGGTGTGATCGGCGCAATCTTCGTGGTCTGCGCCGGCATGCTGTTTCTCCAGCGCCAACGCAACAAGGCTCAGGCCGCTGGTGAAGGCTATGGCACTGATCTGCGCAACGAGCCGGAAACCGCGACTGACATCAAACTGCCAAACCCCTGGATCGCCCTGTCGCCGCTGCTGGCGGTGGGCATCATGAACCTGCTGTTTACCCAGTGGATTCCGCAGTGGTACGGCAAGACCCACAGCCTGGCGTTGCCGGGCATGACCGCGCCGGTGACCACCGAAATCGCCAAACTCACCGCGATTTGGGCGGTTCAGGCGGCCTTGCTGGTGGGCATCATCATGGTGCTGGTGTTCGGCTTCCAGGCGATTCGCGGCAAGCTCGCCGAAGGCAGTCGAAGTGCGGTCAGCGGTTCTTTGCTGGCGGCGATGAACACCGCTTCCGAATACGGTTTTGGCGCGGTGATTGCCTCGCTGCCGGGCTTCCTGGTACTGGCCGACTGGCTCAAGAGCATTCCCAACCCGCTGGTCAACGAAGCGATTACCGTGACCCTGCTGGCCGGCATCACCGGTTCTGCGTCGGGCGGCATGAGCATTGCGCTGGCGGCCATGGCCAATGACTTTATCGCAGCGGCCCATGCCGCCAACATCCCGCTGGAAGTGCTGCACCGGGTGGCCGCGATGGCCAGCGGCGGCATGGACACCCTGCCGCACAACGGCGCGGTGATTACCTTGCTGGCGGTCACCGGCCTGACCCACCGCGAAGCCTACAAAGACATTTTCTGTATTACGCTGATCAAGACCCTGGCGGTCTTTGTGGTGATCGGTACTTTCTACGCCACTGGCATTGTGTGAGGTATTCATGACGACTCTTTCGGGCAAGACTGCACTGGTCACCGGCTCCACCAGCGGCATTGGCCTGGGGATAGCCCTCAGTCTGGCCAAGGCCGGCGCCAATCTGATTCTCAACGGTTTCGGCGATGCGTCCAAAGTGATTGCCGAGGTCGAGCAGTTCGGTGGCAAGGTCGGCCATCATCCGGCCGACGTCAGCGACCCGGCGCAGATCGCCGACATGATCGCGTATGCCGATCGCGAGTTCGGTGGCGTCGACATTCTGGTGAACAACGCCGGCATCCAGCACGTGGCGCCGGTGGAAGATTTTCCCGTGGAGCGCTGGGATTCGATCATTGCGATCAACCTGTCTTCGGTGTTTCACAGCACCCGCTTGAGCCTGCCGGGCATGCGCGCCAAAGGGTGGGGGCGGATCATCAACATTGCTTCGGTGCACGGCCAGGTGGGTTCGGTGGGTAAAGCCGCGTACGTCGCGGCCAAGCATGGCGTGATCGGCCTGACCAAAGTGGTGGGGCTGGAAACGGCAACGACCAATGTCACCTGCAACGCCATATGCCCGGGTTGGGTGTTGACGCCGCTGGTGCAGAAGCAGATTGATGATCGCATCGCCAAGGGGATCGACCCGCAGCAGGCGCAGCATGACTTGCTGGCGGAGAAGCAGCCGTCGCTGGAGTTCGTCACGCCACCGCAGTTGGGTGAACTGGTGTTGTTCTTGTGCAGTGAAGCCGGTAGCCAGGTACGTGGCGCGGCGTGGAATATTGATGGCGGGTGGTTGGCGCAGTAACCCACAGCCAGCACCTGTGGCGAGGGAGCTCGCTCCCGCTGGGTGGCGAAGCCGCCCCAAAAATGGTCGCATTGAAAAATATGCGACTGCTGCGCAGCCGAGCGGGAGCAAGCTCCCTCGCCACAAGAGCCAACGCGAGTGCAATAAAAAGATTAAGGGGACACTCATGTCAGACGTTTTGTGGAAACCCAGCGCCAATCGCATCAGCAAAACCCGCATGGACGCCTTCCGGTGCTTCATCATCAAGCGGCACAACATCCACCTCGACGACTACCCGGCCCTGCACCAATGGTCCATCGATCAGCGCGAAGCATTCTGGCAGGCGATCGTCGATTGCTTCGACATCCGCTTCCACGATCAACCGGACGCGGTGTTGGTGGAAGGCCCACACATGCCCAGCGCCCAGTGGTTTCCTGGCGCCACCCTGAATTTCGCCGAACACCTGCTGCGCCGCCGCGACGATGCCATAGCGGTCATTGCCATTGGCGAGAACGGTCAGCGCGAACACCTGACCTGGGCTGAACTGGCCGAGCATGTCGCCGGTTTCCAACACAGTTTGATCGCTGCCGGCGTCGGCCTCGGCGACCGTATCGCCGCGTGCATGCCCAATACCTGGCAAACCCTGGTGGCCATGCTCGGCACCACCAGCCTCGGGGCGATCTGGTCGTGCTCATCACCGGACTTCGGCACCCAGGGCGTGATCGACCGCTTCGGCCAGATCGAACCGAAAGTGCTCATCACCTGCGCCGGTTACCGCTATGCCGGCAAGGACATCGACCAGACCGCCAAGGTCAACGAAATCCTCGAACGCCTGCCGTCCTTGCAACAGTTGATCGTGGTGCCTTACGCCCGACCACAGGCCCACATCGAGCATTTCCACACCCGGGCCAACGTAACGCTATGGGATGATTTCTACGACATCGGCGGCGAGCCGGATTTCGTCCCCGTGCCTTTCGCCCATCCGCTGTACATCCTCTATTCCAGCGGCACCACCGGCGTGCCGAAATGCATCATCCACAGCACCGGCGGCGTGCTGCTGCAACACGTCAAGGAACATGGACTGCATTGCGATCTCGGCCCCGGCGACCGGTTGTTTTACTACACCACCTGCGGATGGATGATGTGGAACTGGCTGGTCTCGGCCCTGGCCGTGGGCAGCGCGGTGGTGCTGTACGACGGCTCGCCATTCCATCCAGACCCCGTGCGCTTGATCGACCTGATCGACGATGAACGCATCAGCGTCTTCGGCACCAGCCCCAAGTTCCTCGCGACTCTTGAAACCAACGGCATCAAACCCCGTGAGAGTCATGACCTGAGCAGCCTGAAAACCCTGCTCTGCACCGGGTCCGCGTTGTCGCCTCAAAGTTACGATTACGTGTATCGCGACCTCAAGAGCGACCTGTGCCTGGCCTCGATGTCTGGTGGTACCGACATCGTTTCGTGCTTTGTGAACAGCAACCCGTTTGAACCCGTGCGCCGTGGTGAAATACAAGGCAAGAGCCTGGGCATGGCGGTCGAAGTCTGGAACGACGACGGTAAACCTGTGGTCGGCGAGAAAGGTGAGCTGGTCTGTACCCGGCACTTCCCGGCAATGCCCATCGGTTTCTGGAATGACCCGCAGCAAGAAAAGCTGCACGCTTCATATTTCAGTCAGTTCCCCGGCGTGTGGGCCCAGGGCGATTACGCCGAACAACTGCCCCACGGCGCAATGATGATCCACGGCCGCTCGGACGCAGTGCTCAATCCCGGCGGCGTGCGCATCGGCACCGCGGAAATCTATCGTCAGGTGGAAAAGGTGCCGCAGGTACTGGACAGCGTGGCCATTGGTCAGCAATGGCAGGATGACGTGCGGGTGGTGCTGTTCGTGAAGTTGCGCGACGGCGTCGAACTGGATGAAGCATTGCAGCAGCAGATCCGCCAGGTCATCCGCGCCAACACCACGCCCCGGCATGTCCCGGCGAAGATTGTCGCGGTGACCGATATTCCCCGGACCATCAGCGGCAAAGTCGTCGAATTGGCCGTGAGGAATGTAGTGCATGGGCAAAAGGTGAAAAACACCGATGCGCTGGCCAATCCCGAGGCGCTGGAGCAATTCCGCAACCGCCCCGAACTCAACGAATGAAGAAGATGAACTGTGGGAGCGAGCCTGCTCGCGATAGCGGTAGGTCAGCCAATATTGAGGTGACTGACACACCGCTATCGCGAGCAGGCTCGCTCCCACATTTTGATTTGCGTTAATCCATGAGCCCCCACTCTCCAGTGGACGGTTGAGTAGGCGGTGCCGCATCGCTGTGCAACTTCAGCCGCAGCCGTAAATTATTCACCGAATCCGCATGCTTCAACGCCTCTTCCTCATTGATCGCCCCTTCGACAACCAACGCATACAGCGCACCGTCAAAGGTCTGCATCCCCAATTCCAGCGATTTCTCCATGATCCCCTTGAGATCGGCAAACTCGTTGCTGCGAATCAGGTCTCCGATGGTCGGCGTGCCCAGCATCACCTCCACCGCCGCCCGGCGCTGGCCATCGACGGTACGCACCAACCGTTGCGATACGAACGCCTTGAGATTGTTGCCCAGGTCATGCAGCAACTGCGTCCGACGCTCTTCCGGGAAAAAATTGATGATGCGGTCCAGCGCCTGATTGGCGTTGTGCGCGTGCAAGGTAGAGATCACCAAATGGCCTGTGTCGGCAAACGCCAGTGCGTGTTCCATGGTTTCGCGGTCGCGGATTTCGCCGATCAGTACCACGTCCGGTGCCTGGCGCAGGGTGTTTTTCAACGCGGCGTGAAAACTGCGGGTATCGACGCCGACCTCACGCTGGTTGATGATCGACTGCTTGTGCCGATGAATGTACTCGATCGGGTCTTCGATGGTGACGATGTGGCCCGTGGTATGGCGGTTGCGGTAATCGATCAGTGCCGCGAGGGAGGTCGACTTGCCGGAGTCGGTGGCGCCGACGAACAGCATCAGTCCTTGTTTGAGCATCACGGTGTCGAGCAACACCGCCGGTAACTTCAGGTCCTCAAAACGCGGGATATCGAGTTTGATGTTGCGCGCCACGATCGACACATCGTTGCGTTGCTTGAAAATATTGACCCGAAAGCGCCCGACACCCGCCAAGGAGATCGCCAGGTTCATCTCCAGTTCCCGATCGAACTCCAGACGCTGTTCGGCGTCCATGATGGACCCGGCAATGGCCGCGACTTCTCCCGGTTTGAACGGCTGATCGGTCAGTGGTTTGAGCACGCCGTCGAATCGGGCGCTGGGTGGCGCGCCAGTTGAGAGGTAAAGATCGGATCCATTCTGATTAGCCAGTATCTGCAACAGTGCATCGATTTCCATGGCAAAAAGCACCCGCGAAGCATTCAATGAAAAAAATGACCCATGGCGGGTCATCCAGCGTCTACCACCCAGCAAGGATAGTAGACGCCGCCACACCGACTTAAGCGCAGGACAACTTGATGAACGCATCACCGACGGGCAGCGATGCCCAGGCCTTGATCGCCAGACTGGACTGGACACGCACCCCGCTGGGCGCCGCCGGTACCTGGCCACAGAGCCTGCGTACTGCCGTGGACATCGTGATTCATTCGCCGATGCCGATGCTGTTGCTGTGGGGTCCGCAGCTGACGCAGATCTACAACGACGGTTTCGCCCTGCTCGCCGGCAGCAAGCATCCACACGCTTTCGGACAACCGACGCACCAGATCTGGCCAGAACTCCAGGACTTTACCGACCCCATTTACAGCGCCGTCCTACAAGGCCAAGTGCGAACCTACAGCGAACAACGCTTTACCTTGCAGCGCGACGAGGGTGATTCGGACTTCTGGCTGGACCTGACCTACAGCCCGATCCGTGATGAAAACGCTCAGGTCGCCGGTATTCTGGTCACCGCCATCGAAACCAATGAACGCCGACGCATCGCGCTGGAACTCGAACAGCGTTCGGCCGCCAGCCTCAAGGCTCAGCACGAAACCGAACAGCGCCTGCAGCTGGCGCTGTCGGCCACCGACGCCGTCGGTACCTGGGATTGGGACATCGGCGAAGACCGCTTCATCGCCGACGCGCATTTCGCGCAATTGCACGGCATTGATCCCGCCATGGCCAGCCAGTTACCGATCAGCGAGTACCTCCAGGGAGTGCACCCGGAAGACCGGGCGATGATCGCCCGCAGCATCAAACACTGCATCACTCACGGCACCGAGTATGCCGAGGAATATCGTTTGCTGCAGCCCGACGGACAACTGCGCTGGGTATTTGCCCGGGGGCGTTGCTACAAGGACCACCACGGCCGGCCGATCCGCTTCCTCGGCGCCGCACTCGACCTCACCGAACGCAAACACACTGAGCAGGCCCTGCGCCAGAGTCAGACCGAGCTGCAACTGATCATCAACGCCATGCCGATCCTGATCAGTTACGTCGACCGCGAAGAGCGTTTTCGCCTGAACAACGCCGCGTACCTGGATTGGTACGGCCTGACGCCCCAGGAACTGTACGGGCGAACCATTCTTGAAGTGTTGGGCGCGGACGCCTATGCCCTGCGCGCCGAGCACATTGCCGAAGCGCTGACCGGCAAGGCCTGCTGTTTCAGCATCGATGCTCCCCATCGCGATGGCAGCACGCGGCATGCGCTGATGAATTACCTGCCACGACACGGTCCGGACGGCGCGGTGAATGGTTTCTACATCTTCGTGATCGACGAAACCGAGCGCAAACAGACCGAAGAAGCCCTGCGTAATCTCAACGAGACCCTAGAGGAACGGGTCGCCGCCCGCACCCAGCAGCTGGCCGAGGCCAACCAACGACTGCAAAACGAGATGTTCGAGCGTGAGCGCGCGGAAGACGCCTTGCGCCATGCGCAGAAGATGGAAGCGGTCGGGCAGCTCACCGGCGGCATCGCCCACGATTTCAACAATATGCTGACCGGGATCATCGGCAGCCTCGACCTGATGCAGCGCTATATCGCTGACGGGCGCGCCGCCGAGATCGGGCGTTTCACCGAGGCCGCGGTGTCCTCGGCCAATCGCGCCGCCGCCCTGACCCATCGCCTGCTGGCGTTCTCCCGGCGTCAGTCGCTGGATCGCAAGCCGCTGAACGCCAATGAGCTGGTGCATTCCCTGGAAGATTTGTTCAGCCGCACCAAGGGCGACCACATCGAGCTCAAACTGTTACTGGCCGACGAGGTCTGGCCGGTGAGCACCGACGTCAGCCAACTGGAAAACGCCCTGCTCAATCTGGTGATCAATGCCCGGGACGCCATGCCCGATGGCGGCGAGTTGCTGGTCGAAACCGCCAACGTCTACCTGGACGGCAGCGACATCACCACGCTGGAGCCGGTCAAGGCCGGGGATTACGTGATGATTGCGGTCAGCGATAACGGCAGCGGTATGACCCCGTCGGTGCTGGCCAAGGCCTTCGACCCGTTCTTCACCACCAAACCCATCGGCCAGGGCACCGGGCTGGGGTTATCGATGATTTATGGGTTCGCCCAGCAATCCGGCGGGCATGTCAGCCTGTTCAGCGTGCCGGGAAAAGGCACCAGCGTTCGTTTGTACTTGCCTCGGCTGCACGTCACAGAACTGGAAAACGTGTTGCTGCCGTTGACGGGCGAAGCGCCGCCGGCGATTGCCGGTGAAACCGTGGTGTTGGTGGAAGACGACCCGGCGGTACGCATGCTGGTGCTCGACCTGCTCAACGAGCTGGGTTATCACGCCCACGAAGCCGAAGATGCGAAGACCGCCCTGCCCTTGCTGGAATCCGACCTGCGGGTTGATTTGCTGGTGACCGACGTGGGCTTGCCGGGGATGAACGGCCGACAACTGGCGGAAATCGCTCGTCAGCACCGCCCTGAACTCAAAGTGCTGTTCATGACCGGTTACGCGGAGAAAGCCGCCGAACGCCAGGGCTTTCTGGAAGAAGGCATGGACATGGTCACCAAACCGTTTTCCATCGACCTGTTGGCCAACAAGATTCGCACGATGATCGGCCAACCGGAGTGAGTTGAGGCATAATCGCGCGCCTCGTTGTCACGACCGTTGCAAGGTAAGCCCCCATGAAAGCTCAAGCCCGCCATATTCTGGTGAAAACCTCGGAAGAAGCCGAGCAGCTCAAACAACGCATCGCCAAGGGCGAAGCCTTTGATGTGCTGGCCAAGAAGTATTCCACCTGCCCTTCCGGCAAACGCGGCGGCGACCTGGGTGAAGTGCGGCCCGGGCAAATGGTCGGGGTTATCGACGCGGTGATCTTCAAAAAACCGCTGCGGGTGGTGCATGGGCCGATCAAGAGCAAATTTGGCTATCACCTGGTGCAGGTGTTTTATCGGGATTGATGGGTTGGCTTAAAGACCCAATCGCGGGCAAGCCCGCTCCCACAGGGATTTTTGAGTTGCATTAGATAGCAGCCACACCACAAATCCTGTGGGAGCGAGCTCGCTCGCGATCCGATGGCGCAGCCAGCGGCCATCCACTGCTTATCTCGGGATGAGTGCACCCGGCACTTGAATCACCCGACTCGCCAACCGATGCCCCGCTTCAGCCGCCTCAACCGCACTCCCGCCTTTGAGCCGACTGGCCAGATACGCCGCACTGAACGAATCCCCCGCCGCCGTCGTGTCCACCACCCGCTCAACCTTCTGCGTCGGCACCTCGAACGACTCGCCATCACAGCGTATCAAGCAAGACTCGGCTCCGCGCTTGAGCACCACTTCGGGGGTGCCAATCTGCTCGTAAGCATCAAACACCGCCTCGCAATCGGAAAAATGAAACAGCGCCTGCTCGTCATCGACGGTCAACAACGCCAGATCGACATAGGGCAAGACGCTACGGTAAGCCGCACGCGCCTCTTCGACTGACACCCACAAACGTGGCCGGTAGTTGTTATCGAAGACAATCCGCGCATCCCGCTGCCGGGCTTCGATCAGGGTTTCCAGCAACTTCTCCCGCCCCTGCACGCCGAGCACCGCCAAGGTGATGCCGCTGAAATACAGCACGTCGTAATCCGGCAGCGCGGCCAGGATCGGCGCGGCGGCCGGGGTGGTGAAGCAGTCGCGGACGGCCGCTTCGTTGCGCCAATAGAGGAAGCGTCGTTCACCGGCAGCGTCAGTCTGTATGCAGTACAAACCGGGCAGTCGACCGGGCAAACGCTGGACCATGCCCAGCCCGATGTTTTCGTCGGCCCAGGTCTGGCACATGGCATCGCTGAAACTGTCGTCACCCAGTGCGGTGACGTAGTCGACGACGCCGCTCGTGCCCAGTTCCCGTGACAGGTAGACCGCGGTGTTGAGGGTATCGCCGCCGAAGCTTTGTTGCAGACTGCCGTCGGCGCGTTGTTGCAACTCGATCATGCACTCGCCGATCAGGGCGATGCGCGGGGTGTTGGGGCCGAGGGTGTTGATGGTGTTCATGCTGTGGGGTCTCTGGTGTTTCGGTGTTGTCTGGTCGGCCGCCTTCGCGAGCAGACCCGCTCCCACAGGTTCAGTGGTTGCCGCCGATTTCGCGGCCGACACAAATCCTGTGGGAGCGAGGCTTGCCCGCGATGGCCACGCCTCGGTCTGAAGCCTTAGAAACAGGTTTCCATGGTTTCGATGACGTTCAGCTGCTCATCCACCAGACACCCCGTACGCCATTTGTCGAACGTCAGGCACGGGTGCGAAGTGCCGAACGAAATGATGTCGCCCACCCGCAACTCAACCCCCGGCGCCACCGTCATGAACGCATGCTGGTCCATGACTGCCGTCACCTTGCAGGCGCTGACATCGTCGCCGGTGGCAGGCACCACGCCGGCCTTGTAACGCAGCAACGGCACCGGCAAACCCGCGTCGTAGGCCACGTCACGCTTACCCAGGGCGATCACCGCGAAACCCGGCTCCGGCAACGATTGCACATGCGCCCAGACTTCCAGCGCCGGGCGCAGCCCCTCGTGCAAGTCACTGCGACGGTCGAGTACGCAGCATTGCGCTTCTTTGTAGATGCCATGGTCGTGAGCCACGTAGCTGCCGGGGCGCAACACGCTGAGGAAACGTCCGCTGGCGTTCTGCGCTTCAAAGGACTCAGCGATCAAGTCGTACCAGGCCGAGCCCGAGGCGGTGATGATCGGCTTGGGAATCGCGAACGCGCCGCTGTCCTGCAACTGCACGGCCAGACGCACCAGGGACGCAGCGAATTCACGAATACCGGTGACCGCATGATCACCGTGGATCACGCCTTCGTAGCCTTCAATCCCGGTCAGCGCCAGCGCCGGTTGAGCGTTGATGGCTTTGGCCAGCGCGACCACTTCTTCTTCACTGCGGCAACCGCAACGGCCGCCAACCACGCCGTACTCGATCATCACGTTCAGGCGCACACCACGCGAGGCGAAATAGGTCCCCAAGTCAGCAACGTTGTCCGGGTGATCGACCATGCAATGGAAATCGAAGGTCGGGTCCGCCAGCAAATCGGCGATCAGTGCCATGTTCGGCGTGCCGACCAGTTGGTTGGCCATCAACACCCGACGCACGCCATGGGCGTAAGCCGCGCGGGTTTGTGTGGCGCTGGCCAGGGTGATGCCCCAGGCGCCGGCGTCCAGTTGGCGGCGGAACAGCGCAGGGGTCATGCTGGTTTTGCCATGAGGTGCGAGTTCGGCGCCGCTGTTGCTGACAAACGTCTGCATCCAGCGAATGTTGTGCTCCAGCGCTTCGCGGTGCAGCACCAGCGCAGGCAGGCTGACGTCGCGTACCAGGTTGGCGCCGGTCTGGGCAAAGCCCTTTTCCACGGCGGCGGTATTTTGGGCAGAAGACATGGTCGAACTCCTCGCATTCGCGGCTGCAGCCAGCCGCTGTTATTCGTTGATACGCCGGGCCAGGCTATTGGCGCTGTCGATCAGCACCCGGCGATAGTCGTTGTAGTTGTTCTTGGCGTCGTCCCGTGGGGCAACGATGCACAGGGTCGCAATCGCCACGCCGCTGGGGTCTTTGACCGGAGCGGCGAAACAATGGGTAAAGGTGTCGGCGACGCTATCGAAGGAGAAAAACCCATCGATACCGGCCTGACGGATTTCCTTGAGGAACTGCTCCAGCGGCAGACGCTCGCCGTCGGGCAGGATGAAGTCGTCGTGGTCGATCAGGTCGATGATTTGCTGGTCGCTCAAGTGCGTCAGCAGGAGGCGCCCGGACGCGGTCCAGGGGATCGGCGCGTTCTCGCCGATGTCCGAGGAAATGCGGAAATGCCGCTTCCCCTCTTTCATCAGTGCCACGGTGTATTTGCGCCCGTTGAGCAGGCACATCTGCGCGGTTTCATGGGTCTGGCTGACGATCTCCTGCAGGGCGTGATCGGCCTCGCGGGTCAGGTCGAAATGGCGCAAATGCGCCTGCCCGAGGAAGTACAACTGCCGGCCGAGATAAACGTGACCGTCCTTGCCCACGGGTTCGAGAATGCGTCGTTCCAGCAGGGAAGCGACCAGTTCGTAGATCGTGGATTTCGGGCTGTCGATGCCGCTGGCGATTTCATTCGGGCGCAGCGGTTTGCCGACTTCCTTGAGGAAATCGAGGATATCGAACGCCCGGTCCAGACCGCGAGCCCGGCGCTTGATGGTGTCTTCGGTCATGTCATCAGGTTCCCATTCAAAGTGGCCGGGAGTTTACCGCCAATGATCGTTCCCATGCTCTGCGTGGGAATGCAGCCCGGGACGCTCTGCGTCCCAAGAGCGGACGCGGAGCGTCCGTTGAGGCATTCCCACGCAGAGCGTGGGAACGATCAACCACCGCAAATCTCAGGCCTTTTTCTTGTACGCGATGCAGTCGATCTCGACTTTGCAATCAACCATCATGTTTGCCTGCACACAAGCCCGTGCCGGCGCATGTTCAGGTTTGAAGTACTCGGAGAAGATCTTGTTGAAACTGGTGAAATCCCGCGGATCTTCCAGCCACACCCCGGCACGCACCACATCTTCCAGGCCATAACCGGCCTCTTCGAGAATTGCGATCAGGTTCTTCATGGTCTGGTGAGTCTGCTCGACGATGCCGCCAACAATGATCTCGCCATCCACCGCCGGCACTTGGCCAGAAACGTGCAGCCAGCCATCGGCTTCAACGGCGCGGGCGAAAGGACGAGGCGTACCGCCAGCGGCGCTGCTGCCGGCGCCGTAACGAGTAATGCTCATGAGTGTTTCTCCTGATTGAAAAGAAAAAAGTTAAAATCGCGTGTTCTTGAGAAACTCAGCCAGACGCGGCGATTGCGGTCGTTCGAACAGCTCCTTGGGTGGCCCCTGCTCTTCGATCCGCCCTTGATTCATGAATACGATCTTGTCCGAGACCTCGAAGGCAAAACGCATTTCGTGGGTCACCAGCAACATGGTCATGCCTTCATCGGCCAGGCCCTTGATCACGTTCAGCACTTCGCCGACCAGTTCCGGGTCGAGGGCCGAGGTCACTTCATCAAACAGCATCAGGCTCGGGTTCATCGCAATCGCCCGGGCAATAGCCACGCGCTGTTGCTGACCGCCGGACAACTGACCGGGATAGTGATCACGCCGCTCCAGCAAGCCGACCCGCTCCAGCCATTTCTCCGCCAGCGCCACGGCTTCGTCCTTGTGCAGCTTCTTGACCTTGAGCAAGCCAAGGGTGACGTTCTGCAACGCGGTCAGGTGCGGGAACAGGTTGAACTGCTGGAACGCCATGCCGGTCATTGCCCGATGCCGAGCGATGACTTTTTCCGCGTGGCGCACGCGCTTGCCGTTGACCTCGTCATAACCGATGGACTCGCCATCGAGCATGATCTGCCCGCCCTGGAATTCTTCGAGCATGTTCACGCAACGCAGCAACGTGGTCTTGCCCGAACCGCTGGAGCCGATCAGCGTGACCACGTTGCCGCGCTGCAGGGTCAGGTCGACGCCCTTGAGCACTTCAAGCTTGCCGTACTGTTTGTGCAGGCCGCGAATGTCCAGCAGGGCCTGGTTCTGTGTCGAAACTTGAGGTTGAGTCATGGCAAGGCCACCCGCTTTTCAATGTGCCGGCCGAGTAATTCGATGGCGTAGTTGATGACGAAAAACAGAAATCCGGCGAACAGGTAAAACTCCAGCGTCATGAAGGTGCGGGCGATGATCTGCTGCGTGCTGAGCAACAATTCCGCCACACCAATGACCGACAGCAAGGTCGAGGCCTTGACGATCTCGGTGGACGAGTTGACCCAGGTCGGCAGGATCTGCCGCAACGCCTGGGGCAACAACACGTAGCCGAGGGATTGATAAAACGTCAGGCCGATGGCCTTGCTCGCTTCCATCTGACCACTGGGTAACGCTTGCAACGCACCGCGCACAATCTCCGCGACGTGGGAGCCGCAAAACAGTGTCAGTCCCAAGGCGCCGGCCTGAAAGGCGCTGATCTGCCAGCCCAACGCGGGCGCCATGTAAAAGCAGGCCAGCACCAGCACAAACACCGGCGTGCCGCGAATAATGTCCACGTAGAACCGGAACGGCGCGCGCATCCAGAACTTGCCGTAGGTCAGCACCAGCCCGGCGACAATACCGACCAGCGTGCCAAGCAAAATCGCCAGGGCCGAGACCTGCACACTGGTCAAAAAGCCTTGCCAAAGCACCTCCCGTGCGACCCACAACTCATGCAACCAACTAGGGGATTCGTACATGTGGGCCTCCTATCGGCGGATCGCCAGACGCTGCTCGAGGTAACGCAGCATCATGGCAATGAGGTAACAGGCCGCCACATAAAGCGCTGTGGTCACCAGCCAGGTTTCAATCACCCGGTAGCTCTCGACATTGATCTTGCGCGCGTAATAGGTCAGCTCCGGCACCGCAATTGCGGCGGCCAGCGAGGTGTCCTTGAACAGGGAAATGAAGTTGTTCGACAGAGCCGGCAACACATTGCGCAGCATCACCGGCACGGTGACGTAGGCCTTGACCTGCCACTCACCGAGCCCGATGGCCAACCCGGCTTCACGCTGTCCCTTGGGAATGCTCAACAAGCCGCCGCGGAACACTTCAGTCAGGTACGCCCCGGCATACAGCGACAAGGTGATGATGAACGACGGGATCTTGTCCAGACGGATCCCCAGGCCCGGCAACGCGAAGTAGATCAACAGAATTAACACCAGAATCGGCGTATTGCGGATCACCGTCACATACACCGACGCCAGCACCCGCAAGGCGCGGTGCTTTGACAGCAAAGCAAACGCCATCATCAGGCCGATCACGCAACCGATGGCGATCGACACCAGCGCCAGCTCAAGGCCCAGACCGAGCCCCGCCAGCAAGGTGTCGAAATCGCGCCACACGGCGGCAAAGTTCAACTGATAGTTCATGGTCAGCAGTACCTTGAACGGGGCGCGTCATGGGCGCCCCGCTCTCACGGGATCATTTGAATTCGACGGGAAAACCGATGGCGGGAGTCGGCAGGTCAACGCCGAACCATTGCTTGAAGGACGCCGCGTAAGTCGGGAACTCAACGCCGGTCATGGCTTCATGCAAGGTGGTGTTGACGAAGTTCAGCCAGTCCTGATCGCCACGTTTGACCGCGCAGGCGTAAGTCTGTGGGCTCCAGGCGTAAGCCGGGCTGCGATAGCGGCCAGGGTTCTGCACCATCAGGTATTTCACCGACGACTGATCGGTAGCCGCGGCGTCGGCACGGCCAGAGTTGACGGCCTGATACATCAAATCAACGCTGTCGTACTGATCGACCTTGGCTTTGGGCAAGGCTTGATGCACCAGCTCTTCGGCGTACACGTTCTGCAGCACCGCCACGGTCACGCTGTCGTTGGCCGCCTTGAGGTCTTCGATTTCCTTGTACTTGCTGTTGGCCGGCAACAGCAGGCCGACGCCTTCGCGGTAGTACGGCAGGGTGAACGCCACCTGCTGCGCACGGCTGGCGGTCACGGTGATGAACTGGCAACTGATGTCGACCTTGTCAGTCAGCAGGTTGGGAATCCGCGCATCGGACGACTGCACCACGAACTCGACCTTGGTCGGGTCGTTGAACAAGCCCTTGGCGATCATGCGCCCGATATCGATATCGAACCCCTGCAACTTGCCATCCGCTCCCTGGAAGTGCCACGGCGCATTGGTACTGCCCGTGCCCACAATCAGTTTCCCGCGGGCCAGCACGCTATCGAGCTTGCCCTCCGCCGCCTGGGCCACGCCCATGGCAGCAGCAGACGCTGCGACAAGAAAAATACACGCTTTGAACAAGGAAGGTCGGCGATGCATGGCAAGCACTCCAGGGTGATGTTTATTCCGCTATACCGGACGCTGGTATGTAACAACGGAATAGACAGCAGAAAGTGTGCCACAGGTTGCGAGGGGAATGTTGGGGAGATTGAAAAGTGTGTTAAATCAGATGGATGGATAAAAAAAACAAAAATAATGTTAAGAAACGCACCAGCGAGCTCCGCTACCGTTGGCTACAACGTGCGGGTACGTGGTTCACAGTTGGGGCATTTGACGAGTTAATCCGGTGCGGCTTGTCATCGGAAAAGGCAGATGAGAATGGATTTCAGCAAAGCGCATCAGCGAGTGACCGCATCCTTGTAAACTTCGCCCCGCTCTCTTTTTCCCACCGCTATCACCGTCACCACCAATACTTCATCCCTAACGCGATAAACCATTCGATACCCGGCACTCCGAAGCTTGATTTTGTAAGCATTTCCAAGCCCGATGAGTCGGTCTGCGGGAACGTGCGGGTTTAAAAGTCGCTCTTGAAGCTTCTTTTTGAACTGATCCTTCAGATTTACGCCAAGCTTTTTCCACTCTTTCCAGGCTTTTTCAGAAAACTCCAGCTCATAGGTCATCAATCGAAACCTTAATGGTTGGGTCGTCTTCCCTTTCTTTACAAAGGGCAAGCAACTCCAGATCCTCCAGGCGATTTATCAAGGCTTCGTATTCTTTGGCGGGAACACAATAGAAAGCCGGTTCATTGCGGTTAAGAATTGCAACAGACAAACCACCGCCGGCAGCGACGGTGCCCATCGGGTTTTTTTTCAGTTCAGAGATGCTGGCCACCACCTGCGAAAGCACGATATGTGTCATGAAGTTGTTCCTTAGGGTGCTTTTAGAGGTGCTCAAAATAGCACTCCAAAGCATCTCTGCCTCTATCCTTTCGGCATAAAGATGGCGTTCACCATATGTCGCCTGTTGCCTGTCATTTCGTGGATTTATCTTGCGCTCCAGGTTCTCACTCATTGTTTTAGCCACCCCTTCCCAGTCCATGACCGCCTTCATTGACGGAAGGAAAAAAGTATCACGTTACGCACTTCTGGCTTTCCGTGATTGCTGTCGGGCTGATCCTACAAGCCGGTAAGTCGATTCCTGATAACCGTAGGAAAATCTACCTGTAATTTCTGACAGTAGACCCACCCGCTTCCACTCCTTTACCGTCGACAGACTCTCAAGGACAGTGAAAAAGGAGGTTTCAATGCGCTCGGCAAACACCCGCAACGCACTGGCTCCGGTCTACCGCAAAGCCCTGAAAACCTGGCGCCCGGTGATTTTGTACTTCGGCAGTCCACCTTGCATGGCCTGCGAAATGGCCGGGCCGATCTTTCGCCAGATCGCCGAGGCTTATCGGCATCACGCGCACATTTACATGCTGGACACCAGCGAATCGCCTCGGCACCCGAACGTCACCGGCACCCCGACCGTGCTGTTTTACAAGGACGGGAAGCTACTGAAAAAGCTCAAAGGCATCGGCACTGAACAAACCCTGCAGGAAGAGTTCGCCAGGCACATCGGCAGGGTGAAACCGGCAACGGTGACCCGAAAACCGGTTCACGATCTGGCGTGGTTACGCCAGACCCTGCACAGACTGTGCACCGTTCCTCGGGCGCACAGGTTGATCGGGGCTTGAGCAATGATCATTCCCACGCACGGAAACGATCTAAACAGCGCGCTCCAGCAACACCCGCGTCACCCGCCGCTCCTCAACCGCCGCCACCGTGAGCCGCCAGCCTTCCCACTCATGGCTGTCACCGATCATCGGCAGGCGATCCAGCAGGCTCACCACCAGCCCGGCAAGGGTTTGATAGTCGTCGGTAGGCTCTGCCGCAAACCCGGTCCGCTGTCGCACCCGTGCCAGGTTCAACGCGCCGCTGACCATGAACCCACCGTTCTCCTCGACCACATCCGGGCCCTCGATTTCGCTGGCATCCGGCAACTCGCCGGCGATCGATTCGAGAATGTCTGTCATGGTCAAGACACCGACAAAGTCACCGAACTCATTGACCACAAACGCAATGTGCGTCGAGGCTTTGCGCATCTGTTCCAAGGCATTGAGGATCGAGTAACTGTCCAGCAAGTTGATGGTCTTACGCGCCAGACACTCAAGGCCGGGCTGGTTGCCGGCCAGGTATTCCTTGAGCAATTCCTTCTTGTGCACGAAGCCCAGCGGTTCATCCACCGCGCCATCGCGAATCAGCGGCAGGCGTGAATAGGACGAATTCATCAGGCGCGTGCGAATGGCTTCGGCATCATCGGACAGATCAATGTGATCGACATCAGCGCGCACCGTCATCAAGGTGCGGATCGGTCGCTCGGCGAGTTGCAGCACACCACTGATCATCACCCGTTCGCGACGGTCGAACAGACCTGTGCTCGGTACTTCACCGTTGTCCAGCAGGTCGGCAATTTCTTCTCCAACCTCCTCCACCGCCAGCGTGCGGCCACCCAGCAGGCGCATCACGGCGTGGGCCGTGCGCTCACGTATCGGGCGCAGGCCCTGCATCGATTTTTTACGGCGCGCCCGGGCAATCTGGTTGAAGACCTCGATCAGGATCGAGAAACCGATGGCCGCGTACAGGTAGCCCTTCGGAATGTGGAAGCCCAGGCCTTCAGCGGTCAGCGCGAAACCGATCATCATCAAAAAGCCCAGACAGAGCATGATCACTGTCGGGTGTTCGTTGACGAAGCGGGTCAGCGGCTTGCTGGCGACGATCATCAGGCCGATGGAAATAATCACCGCGATCATCATCACGGCCAGTTCATCGACCATGCCCACAGCGGTAATCACCGCATCGAGGGAGAACACCGCATCGAGCACCACGATCTGCGCCACGATCGGCCAGAACATCGCATAAGTTGCGTTAGAAGTGCGTTGGCCGACATGGCCTTCGAGGCGCTCGTGCAATTCCATGGTGGCCTTGAACAACAAGAACACACCGCCGAACAGCATGATCAAGTCGCGGCCGGAGAAGCTCTTGTCGAACACCTCGAACAACGGTTGAGTCAGGGTCACCAGCCACGAAATACTCGCCAGCAGGCCCAGGCGCATCAGCAACGCCAGGGACAAGCCGATGAGCCGCGCACGGTCGCGTTGCTCGGGCGGCAGCTTGTCGGCAAGGATGGCGATAAACACCAGGTTGTCGATGCCCAGCACCAGCTCCAGCACAATTAGCGTCAACAGGCCCAGCCATGCGGTGGGGTCAGCTATCCATTCCATAAAAACGTCTCGATCTCTTCAGTGAATTCAGAAAGCCGGGCACGGCAAGGCGCGGCGCAGAGGCCGTGGCGGAGAAGTGACAAGGGGATTCGGAAGTCGGAAGACCGGATGTTTCGCGTGCATCAAGACCGCGTGGTAGCGCAAGGAGAAAGGATAACCGGGAGGCTCCAAAAGGGTGTTCATGCAAATCCTGAAAGGAAAATGGCCTTGGAGCGTACAGGCGAAAGCGACATTTGCTACAGCCGGAAATCATTACAAAATCTGTATTCAGCGCTTTTTGACCTGCTCGATGTACCTGACCACCGCCGCCGACTTCTCGAACCGCCGATGGATCAACGACAGCCACGACGTTGCCTCGCAGCCCTTGATCGTCCGGTACAACACACCGGGCAACCCCACATGCCCGACCACCGACTCCGGCACGACCGCCACGCCCTGCCCCAACGAAACCAATGCAATCACCGCCACCAGACCGCCCGGCTGCGCACCCAGTTTCGGCGCAAATCCGCCCTCGGCGGCGACTTGCAAAGTGCCGCTGATTTGCTCCGGCAAAATGAACGTCTCGTTTTGCAGATGCTCCGGACTGATGTCCGGCAGACGACACAGCCAGGACTCGGTGGACAGCGCCAGCACAAAGCCTTCCGAGTCCAGGCGAATGGCCTCCAGGCCATCGGGCAAGGTCATGGGTGAGCGGACATAACCGATATCGAATCGCCCCTCGACCACCATGGCCGGCAACGACGCCATCGGGCTTTCCCGAACATTGAAGCTGACGTCCGGACACTCGCGACTGAAGGCCTGCACCTGTTTTTGCAGCAACCCCGAGTACACCGCCGACGCCACGTAACCGAGTTCGATATGACCGATGTCCCCGCGTCCGGCCCGCTTGGCATTGTGCTGGGCGTACTCGAATTGCCGCACCGTCGCCTCGGCCTCGATCATCAACGCGGCACCGGCTTCGGTCAGGCTCACTTCACGTGTCTGGCGCACGAACAGTCGCGTACCGAGTTCGTTCTCCATGTCCTGAATCTGTCGAGTCAAGGTTGGCGGTGCGATACCGAGTTGTTCGGCGGCGCGGGTAAAGTTGCCCTGCCGGGCAACGGCCAGAAAGTAGCGGAAATGCCGTATGTCCATGGGTGCATTAGCTCAAAGGTAATGAAGTCCCGATAACAGGCTAACAAAGCCGATAAACGACCGCGATAAGCTCACTGGCAATCACAGTAGAGAGCCATCGTCATGTACGTCAAACCCATTTTCTGCGCCGCGGTCAGCAATCTTGCCCAAAAGGCAATCACGCCATGAGCCGGGTCAGTCAACGTCTGACACTACTGACGGCCTCCGGCGTGTGCTCGCTGATCGTGCTCGACACCAACATCGTCGCCGTCACCTTGCCGACCATCGCCCGGGACCTGGGCGCGAACTTTGCCGACATCGAATGGGTGGTCAGCGCATACATGCTGGCGTTCGCGGCCTTGTTGCTGCCTGCGGGCAGCATCGCCGATCGCTTTGGCCGGCAGAAAACCATGCTCTGTGGCCTGGGCATTTTCATCCTCGCCTCCATCGGATGCGGCGCGGCGCCCACTGCGTTGTTCCTCGACATCGCGCGTGCGATCAAGGGTGTCGGCGCGGCATTGCTGCTGACCTCGGCGCTGGCCGCCATCGGCCACACCTTTCACGATGAAGTCGAACGAGCCAAGGCCTGGGCGTTTTGGGGCGCGTGCATGGGCGTGGCGATGACTGCTGCGCCGACGGTCGGCGGGCTGATCACCGAGTATGTCGGCTGGCGCTGGATCTTCTACCTCAACCTGCCGGTGGGAGCGTTCTTGATGTACATGGTCTGGCACGCCGTGCCGGAATCGAGGAACACCCAGTCTGCGCGCCTTGATCCCTGGGGCAGCCTGGCGTTCAGTGCGAGCTTGCTGTGCCTGATCTGGGGTTTGATCGAAGCCAACCGGATCGGCTGGAGCAACCCGGTCACCTACGCCCGACTCATCGGTGGCGCGCTGCTGTTGGGACTGTTTGTGGTGATTGAACGGATGCAACAGCGGCCGATGGTCGACCTGCAATTGTTCAAGCATCCGCGTTTCATCGGCGCCCTGCTCGGCATGTTTGCCTATGCCGGTTGCGCCCAGGTGATGATGACGTTGCTGCCGTTCTACCTGCAAAACGGCTTGGGCTTCTCAGCCATCGCCTCGGGGCTGGGGATGTTGCCGTTTGCGGTGACCATGTTGATTTGCCCGCGAATCGGCGCTCGGCTGGCCAATCGATTTTCCCCTGCGACGCTGATGGCGGCGGGTTTGACCTTGGTCGGCAGCGGCAACCTGCTCAGTGCCTGGGCCGTCAGCAGCGGCGGTTACCTGCCCTTCGCATTGGCCATTGCCGTGACGGGCGCCGGGGCCGGCCTGCTCAATGGCGACACGCAAAAAAACATCATGGCCTGCGTGCCCCGCGAGCGCACAGGCATGGCCTCGGGCATGAGCACCACCATGCGTTTCAGCGCAATCGTGTTGGCCATCGGCGTGTTCGGTGCCTTGCTGTCCAGTCATACCGAACTGTTGCTGCACACCAACCTGTCGACCCAGGGTACGCAATGGCTCGACCAGACCCAGGGCATTGCCTCGCGGGTGGTCGCCGGTGACATGACCGCAGCGATGAACCTGCTTCCGGAAACCGCGCGTGCGTTGGTCGAACCGTTGGCACGTCAGGCGTTCGTCGGCGGCTTCAGTCTGCTGCTGATAGTCGCCGGTTTGCTGGCTTTGCTGGGGGCACTGGTGGTCGGCACGCTGATGCGCAATCCGATCCCCGCGCAGAAAAGTTTTTCCCTGAGCCTGGAATAAACCCCAACGGGGCTCGTCGTACTGCCACTGAAATCATTCAGTAGCCACTACGAGAGCCCCATCATGAAACGCATTCTGTCCGCCCTGTTTCTCATCAGTCTGAGCGGTGTTGCAGCGGCCGCTTCCATCGACAATTCCAGCACGCAGAAAGTCGAGGACTACAAGTATTCGACGCCGCTCCATATCGCCAAAGTGCTCAACATGACCCGCAACGAAGGCTGCGGACCCGGCGCGAGGGAGATGACCTACATCGACACCATGGGCACCACCCATGTCCTGCGTTACCAGGCCTTTGGCGAAGACTGTCTCGGTCAGAATTAATGCTTGAGCGACGCCAGTACCCGCTCGGCATTCTCACCGCAGGCCATCCCTTCGGGCCGTGCCTGAATGTTTTCGATCAACCCCAGCAACTGCGCCTTGCTCTGCGCCAGGTGCAGTTGCATCGCTTCGATCTGTTCGACTTTGCGGCCTAGACCCGCCACCAGCTCATCGTGCTTGAATTCGCCTGTCGCCGTGTCCGGCAACAACAACTTCAGTTCTTCAAGGCTGAACCCGGCTTGCTGGGCGCACTGGATGATTTTCAAGGTCTGCAGGACTTGCGGCGGGTAACGCCGATAACCGTTGGCCAGACGTTCCACCTGCTGAATCAAGCCCTGAGCCTCGTAAAACCGAATGCGCGACGGGTTCAACCCGCTCAATTGAGCCAATTCACCAATCTTCATCACGGCCTCACTTGACTGCTTGACATTAAAGTTAACTTTAAGCTTAGCCTCTACGCTTTACTGATGAGGAGTCAAGCATGTCGCCCTTCCAAACGCTGAATTTGCCCAACGGCCAGACCCTCGGTAATCGCATCGCCAAAGCCGCGATGGAAGAGAACCTCGCGGATACTGGGCAAGCGCCGTCCAGCGCGCTGTTTCAGCTGTATCAGGCCTGGGCGGAGGGCGAAACCGGACTGCTGCTGACCGGCAACGTGATGATCGATCGCCGCGCCATGACAGGCCCTGCGGGTGTCGTGCTGGAAGACGAACGGCATCTTGAGCAGTTTCGTCAGTGGGCCACCATCGGCCGGTCTGGAGGTGCGCATTTCTGGATGCAGCTCAATCACCCCGGCCGCCAGACCATGGCCAACCTCGGTCAGCAAGCTTGGGCACCGTCGGCCGTGGCGCTGGATCTGGGTTCGTTTTCCAAGATGTTTGCCGAGCCCAAACCGATGTCGGAAAGCGATATCGCCGAGGTCATCCAACGCTTCGCCACCAGTGCGGCCCTGGCGGAAAAAGCCGGTTTCACCGGCGTGCAGATTCATGCCGCGCACGGCTATCTGATCAGCCAGTTCCTCTCGCCCTTGACCAATCGCCGCACCGACCTCTGGGGTGGTTCGCTGGAAAATCGCGCGCGCCTGCTGCTGGCGGTGGTCAGCGCTGTGCGCCAAGCCGTGTCGCCACAGTTTTGTGTCGCGGTAAAACTCAACTCCGCAGACTTCCAGCGCGGCGGTTTCGATGCCGACGACGCCCGGCAAGTGATCCAGTGGCTCAACGACCAACCGCTGGATTTGCTGGAGCTGTCCGGTGGCAGCTACGAAGCACCGGCCATGCAAGGCGAAGCCCGCGACGGCAGGACCTTGGCGCGGGAGGCGTACTTTCTGGAGATGGCCGGCGAACTGGCCAGCGTGGCGAACATGCCGGTGATGGTGACGGGCGGGATCCGTCGCCTGGCGATCGTCGAACAGGTGCTCGACAGCGGCATCGCCATGGCCGGTATCGGCACGGCGCTGGCCATCGAACCGCAGTTGGTCAAACGCTGGCGCGATGGCCAGAACAACCACCCGCAACTGCCGCCGATCCGCTGGAAACGCAAACCGCTGGCCGCCCTGGCGGGCATGGCCGTGGTGAAGTTCCAGTTGCATCGCCTGAGCCGCGGGCGCAAGACCCGGCCCGGGGTTTCGGCGATATGGGCGTTGATTCTCGATCAGCTGTACATCGCCCGGCGTACGCGGCAGTACCGGCAGGCGATGGGGAAGAACCCATAAAATAAAACCGCGTCGCTCCCATCGCGAGCAGGCTCGCTCCCACAGGGATCTTCGCCATAGGGAGATCCAATGTGGGAGTGAGCCGGCTCCGGGCGGCGTTCCGACGATTGGGCCAGTGAGGTCGGTGATTCACTGCCCGGAAAAACGCAATCTCGACAGGCTGCGCAAATCCCCCTCGACATAGTAATCATCAGTCCAACTGTCCCCCGCCACCAACGGATGAACCTCCTTGAGCTCCAGCTTCTTCGCAAAATAACGAAACCGGTAATGCTCATAAAACCGCAGCAACTCCAGACCATACCGATCCGCCAGGTCGGTATCGCCGCGAATGATCAGGTAGTTCTCGTCGTTACTGCCACTGGCCGCCGCACTGAGGTTATGGCTGCCGCTGATGATCGTCGGTGAGTCGCTGGTGAAATCCGTGACGATGGCTTTGGTGTGCACCAACAAGTTGCCCTTCTGGCCTTCCTTGCTCTCCATGAGCCAGCCTTCCAGACCGGTATTGAGCAGCGCAACCGTGGAGAATTCGGCGGTGCGGTCGGCGTGAAACCCGGTGATTTCGCTGGCGGAGTTTTGCAGACCGTAGCGCAGGATGTCGTCGTGGGGCTGGCCTAGCAAGGCGTTGAGGATCTCTTTGGGCAAGGAGAACGCGGTGACGAACAGCAGGTCTTTTTTTGCCCCGTTGATGATGTCGATGAATTCATCCAGGTCTCCCTCACCCGTGCGCGGTGAGAATCCGGCGAACAACGGTTGCGTCGGGTCCATCGGGTTGTGGTGCGTGATCCATTGTCGCGTGGCACCAACATCCTTCGGTGTGCTCCAGACTTGCTCGAACATTTGCAGATAACTGGCGCCGACCCGAGGATCGTCCAGCACATGTATCACGTTGGCCTGGCGGTAGATGCCGTTGGGGGTGAAGTTGGTGCTGCCGCAAAGCACGGCTTCAGGCTGGCGCAGCCCCGCTGCGTCGAGACGGCTCAGGACGATGAACTTATTGTGGAAAATGCTGTGGGTGACCCGGCCGCGTTTGTTCGCCGCCGGGATCTTTTCCAGGCTCGCCTCGTTCAAGGCGGTCGTGTCTTCTTTCTTTTTCGCGTGATAAAGGACGCGAACGTTCACGCCGCGCTCGTGCGCCGCGTTCACCGCATCGACAATCACCGGCAACTGGTACTCATAGATGGCGATATCCAGTGCCCACTGGCCATCGATGGCGCGATCGATAAAACCCAGCAACCGCCCGAGCAAACCGTTCTCCAGCCATTGGCGCGGAGCATCGGGCCAGGCTTCGATGGGGAGCCTCTTCTTGTCACTTATGAGCGCGTCGAGCTCGGGAAACTTGCGCTGGAACGCCTGACTGGCGGCCACTGCGCGGTTGAAATTGACGCTTTGGTTGCCGGGATGGCCGTCGTCGGTGGTGACCGTCACTTCCAGGAACTCATCGAGTTGCGGCGCATCGGCGCTGCCGTAGGCCAGATAAACCCGGTAATGGATCGTCAGCCCCGCATTGACCGCGTAATCGGCCCAGCGGAATTTCTGTAGGGGCGCGATATCGCTCGGGGTGGCGTGATACTGGGGGAAGGTATGGGTCTTGCCCGGGAACGTCAGGCTATTGAACAAAAACCGCCAGGGTTTGTTGCCCTGCTGCTTTTCGATGGCGAAGCCCAGCAGGCCTTTGCGACGGGGTTCGGCCAGATCCATGGCCAACAGCACGCCGTTGGTGCCGGCGTAAGCTTTGACGCGGAAATCGTTCTGATCGTTAACGGCAAGTACGCGCATGATTCACTCCTTTGATCGAATGGCCCTCAGAGCATAGGGCAGCGATGCGGATTCGCCATGAGTATCCGGAACCGGGTTGATGCCATCGCGAGCAGGCTCACTCCCACAGGGGTTTTGTGAACAATGGAGATCCAATGTGGGAGTGAGCCTGCTCGCGATAGGGCCATTACTAACAACACAATTTTCAGCCGGAGATCAGCTCATCAATGTGCCGATAATCCGCTTGCAGCTCTGCCGCCATCTGTTTCGCCCGACCTAACCGAATCGGCCCGCGCTCGATATCAATCAATAACCCTGGGCAATCCAGCACCGGTAACCCCGGCCATTCCTTCAATCGTCCGTCGGTCACCAGCAGCAGCCTTTGCTGTTCCGCCGGAAAGCGTTTTTGCCGTGCCGCCAGCCAGCGCCCCGCTTCGCTCAGCGCCGCCAACAACGGCGTGCCGCCGCCCGCGCCCAGGTCATCGAGCCAGCCACGCAACCCCGCCGAGGCTTTCAAGCCTTGCACCTGCCACTTCGGCGCCTGACCGCTGGCGGTCAACAAGGCCAGACGCGCGCGCTGGCGATACGCGTCGTCGAACAATTGCGCGAGCAAACCCTTGGCATCGCTCAACGCCTGATGACGGCGGGTCGAAGCCGATGCGTCGACGATCACCAGCCACAGTTCATGAGGGCTGCGGGTACGCAGGTGGAACAGCACATCTTTATGCCGACGAGGACGGCCATTGAGCAAGGTGCCGGGCCAGTTGATCGAGCCGCTGCGCGCGGCGTGACGCTTGCCCTGCTTACCGTTATCCAGCCGTCCTGCGCGGGGTTTGGCATTCGCCCCCGCGTCAGAACGAGGGCGAATGCCTAGGGCTTTTTTGGCCAGCTCGGCACTTCACGCCGGGCACCGACCGGCAACGCCTGGGCGGGCATTTCACCCCATTGGCCCTGGCCTTCGCTCGGACTGGAAGATTGAGCCGAAGGCGACTGATTGTGTTGCGGCGCTGGTGGCGATTGCTCGCGACGACGATGACGCAAGGCAAACTCGGCGACGGCGTCGATATCTTCTTCCGCGATAGCGCCCACCCCTCGCCATGCGGCGTGGGCACGGGCAGCACGCAACCAGACCAGATCAGCCCGCAGGCCATCGACAGCGGCGGCAAAACAGCGCTCGGTAATCTGTGCCAGCGATTCATCATCCAGGGGGATGCTCGCCAACAGGCTGCGCGCCTTCTGACAACGTTCGCGCAGCGACTGCTGCTGGCTTTCCCATTCAGCGCAAAAGCGCTGGGGATCGCTGTCGAAATCCAGACGCCGACGGATGATCTGGCCACGTTCAGCCGGTGCGGTATGACCACCGAGGGCTACGTTCAGGCCAAAACGGTCGAGCAGTTGCGGCCGCAGTTCGCCCTCTTCCGGGTTCATGGTGCCGATCAATACAAACTTTGCCGAATGCCGGTGGGAAATACCGTCACGCTCGATCAGGTTGGTGCCGCTGGCGGCCACGTCGAGCAACAGGTCGACGAGGTGATCAGGCAGCAGATTGACTTCATCGACGTAAAGCACACCGCCGTCGGCCTTGGCCAATACACCGGGGGAAAATTGTGCGCGACCTTCGCTCAGGGCGGCGTCAAGATCGAGGGTGCCGACCAGCCGTTCCTCGGTGGCACCGAGGGGCAAGGTGACGAATTGACCGCTGGCCAGCAAGTCCGCCAGGCCTCGGGCGAGGGTCGATTTGGCCATGCCGCGCGGGCCTTCGATCAGCACGCCGCCGATTTTCGGGTCGATGGCGGTCAGGTAGAGGGCGAGCTTCAGATCGTCGGCGCCGACCACGGCGGAGAGCGGGAAATGCGGGGTGTCGGTCATTTATATATCTCGGTCATGGTCGGCAAAATCAAAAACACCTCGATCCCTGTGGGAGCGAGCCTGCTCGCGATAGCGGCATTCAAACAACATCTTTGTCGACTGAACGAATGCTATCGCGAGCAGGCTCACTCCCACAGGGTTAGCGGCGCCGCAAAGTCAATTGTCTTCTTCTATATCCAGCAGCAAATTCTCCAGCGCCTCGCGATACGCGCCCGGTTCCTGCCACATCCCGCGCTGCTGCGCCTCAAGCATCCGCTCGGTCATGTCGCGCAGCGCATGGGGATTATGCTCACGCACAAAATTCCGGGTCGCCGGATCGAGCAAATATGCATCCGCCAGCAACGCGTATTGATGATCGTCGATCAGCTGTGTCGTGGCGTCGAACGCGAACAGATTATCCACCGTCGCCGCCAGTTCGAACGCGCCTTTATAGCCGTGACGCTTCACGCCGTCGATCCACTTAGGATTGGCCGCCCGTGAGCGGATCACCCGGTTCAACTCTTCCTTCAAGGTGCGGATCTTCGGCAAGTCCGGCTGGCTGTGATCACCATGGTAACTGGCCGCCGCTTCGCCGCTGAGGCTTTCCACGGCGGCGAGCATGCCACCCTGGAATTGGTAATAGTCGTTGGAATCGAGCAAATCATGCTCGCGGTTGTCCTGGTTTTGCAGCACGGCCTGAACCTGGCTCAAACGCTGGGCGAATTGTTCGCGGGCGGCGGTGCCCTCATCGGACCCGCCGTAAGCGTAGCCGCCCCAGTTCAGGTAAACCTCGGCCAGATCCTCGCGGCTTTGCCACAGACGACCGTCGATGGCGCCCTGCACGCCTGCGCCATAAGCACCGGGTTTGGCACCGAAAATCCGCCAGCCGGCCTGACGCCTGGCCGCTTCTTCGTCCAGGCCCGATTGCATCAACGCTTCACGTTCCGCACGCACCTTGGCGGCCAACGGGTTGAGATCGTCCGGCTCGTCGAGCGCAGCGACCGCTTGTACGGCGGCGTCGAACAGGCGGATCAGGTTGGCAAACGCATCACGGAAGAATCCGGAGACGCGTAAGGTCACGTCCACCCGGGGACGGTCGAGCAAACTCAGCGGCAGAATTTCAAAGTCGTCGACCCGTTGACTGCCGGTGGCCCAGACCGGACGCACGCCCATCAGCGCCATGGCCTGGGCGATGTCGTCGCCGCCGGTACGCATGGTCGCGGTGCCCCAGACCGACAGCCCAAGCTGGCGCAGGTGATCGCCGTGGTCCTGCAAATGCCGTTCGAGAATCAGGTTCGCCGACTGGAAGCCGATGCGCCACGCGGTGGTGGTTGGCAGGTTACGCACGTCCACTGAATAGAAATTGCGTCCGGTCGGCAGCACATCCAGACGACCGCGACTGGGTGCGCCACTGGGGCCGGCCGGGACGAAACGGCCGCTCAAGGCGTCGAGCAGGCCGCGCATTTCTGCCGGGCCGCAGGCGTCCAGACGCGGGGCGACCACTTCGCGCAGGCTGTCGAGGATGGCGCCAACCTCATCCCAACCTCTCTCCTGTGGGAACAGGTATTTGTGGCGAGGGAGCTTGCTCCCGTTGGACTGCGCAGCAGTCCCATTTTCTGGGTCCGCTTCGCAAACCAACGGGAGCAAGCTCCCTCGCCACAAAAGCTCACTCCCACAGGGTTCGGGGTTGGCATTCAACGTCTGCGAGATCAGTTGAGCGGCGAACAATTCCAGGCGTTCGCGGGTATCTCCGGCGGTACGCCAGAGTTCTTCGCTCATCGATTGCAAGGCATCCGGTCGAGGCCCGCCCCACGGCTCAGCCAACACACAATCCAGCGGATCAAACCCCAGCTCAAACGCCTTCGCCAACGCCCGCAACAAACTCGACTGCGCCCCACGACCATCGCCACGGGGAATGCGCAACAGCGCCAACAACGTATCAATGCGCAAGCGCCCGGTCGGCGACTCGCCAAATATGTGCAGGCCATCGCGGATCTGCGACTCTTTCAGGTCGCACAAATACGTATCCAGCCGCGGCAGCCAGATCGCCGCATCGGCGTCGCTGTTGAGCTTTTCGTCCAGTTGCAGTTCACGGTCGATGTGCGTCTCGCGCACCAGTTGCAGGATGTCGCGCTGCAGCTCCCGGGCACGGCGCGGATCGAGCAATTGCGCTTCGTAATATTCGTCGGCCAGCAACTCAAGGTTGCGCAGCGGGCCGTAGGTTTCGGCGCGGGTCAGCGGCGGCATCAGGTGATCGATGATCACGGCCTGGGTGCGGCGCTTGGCCTGGGCACCCTCGCCCGGGTCGTTGACGATAAACGGATAGATATTCGGCAGCGGCCCGAGCAACGCGTCCGGCCAGCAATTCTCCGACAGCCCGACGCCTTTGCCCGGCAGCCATTCGAGGTTGCCGTGCTTGCCGACGTGGATCACACCGTGGGCGCCGTAGGTGTTGCGCAGCCAGAAATAGAACGCCAGGTAACCGTGGGGCGGCACCAGATCGGGGTCGTGATACACCGCGCTTGGATCAACCTGATAACCCCGCGCCGGTTGAATGCCGACAAAGGTCAGGCCAAAGCGCAGCCCGGCAATCATCATCCGTCCGTCACGGCACATCGGATCGCTTTCCGGCGTGCCCCAGCGCTCCAGCACCGCTTGCTGATTGGCCTCGGGCAACGCGTCGAACATCCGTCGATAGTCGTCCAGCGCCAGGCTTTGCTGACAAGGACGCTGGTCGATCGTGTCGAGGTCGTTGCTGACGCCGCCGAGCAATTGTTGAATCAACGCCGTGCCGCTCTCCGGCAACTCGGCGGGCAGCGGATAACCCTCTGTGTGCAGCGCACGCAGGATGTTCAGCGCGGCGGCCGGGGTGTCGAGGCCCACGCCATTGCCGATGCGTCCGTCTCGGTTCGGGTAGTTGGCGAGGATCAGCGCGATGCGTTTTTCGCGATTTGGCACCCGGGCCAGATCGATCCAGCGCCGCGCCAGTTCGGCGACGAAATCCATGCGCTCCGGCTGCGCCCGATAGCACACCACGTCCGACTGACTGCGCTCACTGCGCCATGCCAGGTCCTTGAAACTGATTGGCCGGCTGATGATCCGCCCGTCGAGCTCCGGCAACGCGATGTGCATTGCCAGATCACGCGGGCCGAGGCCCTGTTCACTGGCACGCCAGCCCGGCTCGTTGTCCTGGGCGCAGATTGCCTGGATCACCGGAATGTTGCGGCGAAACGGTCGCAAGTGCGGCGCTTCGGGGCTGGACTGGGCGAAACCGGTGGTGTTGAGAATCACCCCCGCCTCGACTTCATCCAGCAGGTCCTCAACCACCGTCAGGCAGCCGGGCTCTTTCAGACTGGCCAGTGCAATCGGCAAAGGGTTGAGGCCCGCTGCCTGTAAACGCTGGCAGAAAACATCGATAAAAGCGGTGTTCGCCGCCTGCAAATGCGAGCGGTAAAACAGCACCGCCGCCACCGGTTGACCGGCCTGCCAGTCGGCTTGCCAATCGCTCAATTCAGCGGGGCTTTTGTGCGGGTGGTAAATCGCCGTGCGCGGCAGGGTTTGCGGCTCGCCCCACACGTAATCGCGATCCAGCCAGCGAGTGGCCAGGCAGCGGAAAAAATCCAGGGCATTGGCCATGCCGCCCTGACGCAAAAATTGCCAGAGGCGGTCGCGGTCGTCGGCAGACACGGTGCTGAGGTCGCTGAGTTCCGGGTCCGGGCGATCATCGCCGGGCACCAGAATCAGCTGCACGCCGCGTTGGGACAACTCCACCAGACGCTCGACACCGTAACGCCAATAGGCGATGCCGCCGTGCAGCGAAATCAGAATCACCTTGGCGTGGCGCAGCACTTCGTCGACATACAGGTCGACCGACGCATGATTCTGCACCTGCATCGGGTTGGCCAGGCGCACGCTTGGGTAATCGTCCGGCAACTGCTGCGCCGCTTCGGCGAGCAGCGCCAGGCTTGAGTCACCGCTGCACAGGATCACCAGCTCGGCGGGGGTTTGTCCAAGGTCGGCAATGTTGTCATCCGACACGAAACCGCCGGGCTGGGTCCTGAGCAGGTGCATGGCTTAAGCGCTGAGTGCAGCGCGCAATTGCGCTTCGAGCAGAGCGGCGTCCAGTTCCTGGCCGATCAGCACCAAACGTGTGGTACGCGCTTCATCGGCGCCCCACTGACGGTCGAAATGCTTGTCGAAACGCGTGCCCACGCCCTGGATCAGCAGGCGCATCGGTTTGTTCGGGATCGCCGCGAAACCTTTGACCCGAAGGATGCCGTGCTGGACCACCAATTGGGTCAGCGCGTCCAGCAGCAGGCTTTCGTCGGCTTGCGGCAGCTCGATGGAGATCGAATCGAAGGCGTCGTGATCGTGATCGTCCTCGCCTTCGTGGTGGTGATCGTGATGGCTGTGACGGCTGTCGATGTGTTCTTCGGAACCGGCACCGAGGCCGATCAGCACGTCCAGTGGCACGCGGCCGCTGCTGGCTTCGATGACTTTTACCGCTGGCGGCAGCTCTTCGGCGACTTCCAGGCGTACGCGGGCCAGGTCTTCAGGGCTGATCAAGTCGGCCTTGTTGAGGATCACCAGGTCGGCGCTCGCCAGTTGGTCGGCGAACAGTTCGTGCAGCGGCGATTCGTGGTCCAGGTTCGGGTCGAGTTTGCGCTGGGCATCGACCTGATCCGGGAACGCGGCGAAGGTGCCGGCAGCAACGGCCGGGCTGTCGACCACGGTGATGACCGCGTCAACGGTGCAGGCGCTGCGGATTTCCGGCCACTGGAAGGCTTGAACCAAAGGCTTTGGCAGGGCCAGGCCCGAGGTTTCGATCAGGATGTGGTCGAGGTCGCCGCGACGGGCGACGAGTTCGCGCATCACCGGAAAGAATTCTTCCTGGACGGTGCAGCACAGGCAGCCGTTGGCCAGCTCGTAGACGCGGCCGTTGGCTTCTTCTTCAGTGCAGCCGATGGAGCACTGCTTGAGGATTTCGCCGTCGATGCCCAGTTCGCCAAACTCATTGACGATCACCGCGATGCGGCGGCCCTGAGCGTTGTCGAGCATGTGCCGCAGCAAGGTGGTTTTGCCGGAGCCGAGGAAGCCGGTAACGATGGTGACGGGGAGTTTGGCCAGTGTTTTCATCGGATGCCCTTTGGCAAGGTGGCGGGCATACGGGACGACAATCGCTGCGACGGGCGCGCGCGGAAGAGTTCGCCACCGGATCACCCCGCCCGGTTGTAGTGAGAATCTGTGTCGAGGCAGGTCTCCTGGCTGACGGTGTGCCAATGGCAGACTGGCATTCGCTGCGCCTTCCCGCGAACCCGTTGGACTGGGTTTGCAGTGGCGTGGCAGCGAACATCACCGTTCACAGTTGCGGGGGCAGCCGCGGCATCGACCGCGTTCCCTTCTTAGCTTCGGCAAATGCCGAAGAACCTCGAAAGCGCAAGGCTACGCATCGTCTTGGGGCGGGTCAATGTCTCGTGAGGCCTCACGCCCCCTTGTGGCGAGGGAGCTTGCTCCCGCTCGGTGGCGAAGCCGTCGCAAAACCTGCTTGCGAGCTATGCCTGAAGGAATGCCAGGGGTCGCTTCGCAACCCAGCGGGAGCAAGCTCCCTCGCCACAGGTATTGGGTGTCAACTGAGAACCCATGCCAATTGACGCCAAACCCCCGCCCATGCTCTCCTACACGCCTTGTTACGGGTGCCCTTCACAGGGTGAAACGGGAAACCGGTGAATCATGTGCTTTACTCAAAGCCATGTCAGTCCGGTGCTGCCCCCGCAACGGTAAGCGAGCGAAGCGTCAGATCCACTGTGCCAGCAGTTCGGCATGGGAAGGTGATGCTTGCAGGTTCAGGCGCAAGCCTTGGCCCCTCGTGAGCCCGGAGACCGGCCCGCAACACAAAGTGACCGTTACGATCACTGAATAACAAACCCGCGGTGGGCGGGCGCTGTTGAACCTCTGCGTGCCCGACTCGCAGGGGTCTTCCATGCGCTCTATTCACCCGCTGACAGACCAGAGGGAAGCGCCATGTCGATCATCAGTAGCACCGGCCACAGCACCGCCAGCACCACCACGACCCTGACCCAACGCCTGACCGCTGCCGTTTGCGCATCGATCCTGGGCGCGTGCCTGGTGTATTTCGCCGGTTTCTCGCACATCGAAGCGGTCCACAACGCTGCGCACGATACCCGTCACAGCTCCGCCTTTCCGTGCCATTGAGACCTGCCGACATGATCAAGCGTATTGCGCAAACTGCAGGTTTCACCGGGCTGCTGGCCGCCCTGTTGCTGACCCTGCTGCAAAGCTTCTGGGTCGCTCCGCTGATTCTGCAGGCCGAAACCTACGAAAAATCCGAGCCGGCCGCTGTTGAAGTTCATGAACACGCCGCGGGTGTCGCCGCTCACACTCACGATGCCGAAGCCTGGGAACCGGAAGATGGCTGGCAGCGCGTGTTGTCGACCACGGGCGGCAACCTGGTGGTAGCCGTCGGTTTCGCCCTGATGCTCGCCGGTCTCTACACCCTGCGTGCACCGACCAAAACCTCGCAGGGCTTGCTCTGGGGCCTGGCCGGTTACGCAACCTTCGTGCTGGCGCCGACCCTCGGCCTGCCGCCTGAACTGCCGGGCACAGCCGCGGCCGATCTGGCGCAACGGCAACTCTGGTGGATCTGCACGGCCGCTTCAACGGCTGTCGGCATTGCGCTGATCGTGTTCAGCCGTCACTGGCTGATGAAGATCCTGGGCGTGGCGATTCTCGCTGCTCCGCATGTGATCGGCGCGCCGCAACCGGAAGTGCACTCGATGCTGGCTCCGGAAGCTCTGGAAGCGCAGTTCAAAATCGCTTCGCAGCTGACCAACGTCGCGTTCTGGCTGGCCCTGGGCCTGATCAGCGCGTGGTTGTTCCGCCGCAAAAACGACGGCCAATACCACGCATGACGGATGCCAGCACAGCGCCGACTTTAGTCGTCGGCCTGGGCTGCCAGCGCGGCTGCCCCGCCAGCACGCTGCGGGCGTTGCTCGATCAGGCATTACAGGCGCATAAAATCGGACTTCACCAGATCAAGGCCCTGGCCAGCATCGACCTGAAGCGTGATGAGCCAGGCCTGGTCGAACTCGCCGCACAACTTGGGTTAGAAGTGATGTATTTCAGCAGTGAGCAACTGCAAGGTTACAAAGCGCAACTCAGCCATCATTCGGACATCGCGTTCGAACGCACCGGCTGCTACGGCGTGGCGGAAAGTGCCGCCCTGGCCTTGGCCGAACAGCTGGCCCAGGCACCGGCGAAACTGCTGATTTGCCGACAAAAATACGCCCAGGCCACCCTGGCATTGGCCTGCGTTGCGTAAGATCCCCGATAATCCCCGCCTTCGATCATGAGCAATCTTCATCTGAAGCCTTGCCCACGCCCTTTTTCTGACAGACTCTTTTTTCAAAGGAACGGACGATGACCGTCTACTTCATTGGCGCAGGTCCCGGCGACCCGGAACTGATCACCGTCAAAGGCCAACGGCTGATTCGCAGTTGCCCGGTGATCATCTATGCCGGCTCTTTAGTGCCCGCCGCCGTGCTGGAAGGCCATTGTGCCGAACAGGTGGTCAACAGCGCCGAATTGCATCTGGAGCAGATCATCGAACTGTTCAAAACCGCCCATGCCAACGGCCAGGACGTGGCGAGGGTGCATTCGGGTGATCCGAGTCTTTACGGGGCGATTGGTGAGCAGATTCGTTATCTGCGCGAACTCGGGATTGCGTTTGAAATCATTCCCGGGGTCACGGCCACTGCCGCGTGTGCGGCACTTTTGGGGGCGGAGCTGACGTTGCCCGACATTTCCCAGAGCGTGATTCTGACCCGTTATGCCGACAAAACCGTGATGCCGGCCGGTGAAGAGCTGGGCAGCCTGGCGCAGCACGGGGCGACCATGGCGATTCATTTGGGGGTCAATCATCTGGAGAAAATCCTCGCCGAACTGCTGCCACATTACGGCGCGGACTGCCCGATCGCGGTGATTCACCGGGCGACGTGGCCGGATCAGGATTGGGTGGTGGGGACGATTGCAGACATTGCCGAAAAGGTGGCAGCGAAGGGTTTTCGGCGCACGGCGTTGATTTTGGTGGGTCGGGTGTTGGGCAGTGATCAGTTCAGCGAATCATCGCTGTATCGCGCCGGGCATGCGCATTTGTATCGACCCTAAAGCACCTGTGGCGAGGGAGCTTGCTCCCGCCGGACCGCGAAGCGGTCCCAACATCAGCCAACGCATTCATCACGGAAAATGCATTGGCTGCATTGCGATTGCTTCGCAATCGAGCGGGAGCAAGCTCCCTCGCCACAGTGCCGTTTTTTCATTTCGCAGCGAACACCTTACTCAGTAGTAGGCATTTTCTTTCTGCGTGTGGTCGGTCACATCGCGAACACCCTTGAGCTCGGGAATGCGCTCAAGCAAGGTGCGCTCAATGCCTTCGCGAAGGGTGACGTCAGCCTGGCCGCAGCCCTGGCAACCGCCGCCGAACTTCAGTACGGCGATGCCGTCTTCGACCACATCGATCAGGCTGACCTGACCACCGTGGCTGGCCAGCCCCGGGTTGATCTCGGTTTGCAGGTAGTAGTTGATGCGCTCGTTGACCGGGCTGTCGGCGTTGACCATCGGGACTTTGGCGTTTGGCGCCTTGATCGTCAGCTGGCCGCCCATGCGGTCGGTGGCGTAGTCGACTACCGCGTCGTCCAGGAAGGCTTCGCTGAACGAATCGATGTAAGCGGTGAAGCTTTTGAGCCCCAGCGCGGTGTCTTCAGGTTTTTCTTCGCCCGGCTTGCAGTAAGCAATGCAGGTTTCGGCGTACTGGGTGCCAGGCTGGGTAATAAAGACGCGGATGCCGATACCCGGGGTGTTCTGCTTGGAGAGCAGATCAGCCAGATAATCGTGGGCGGCGTCGGTGATGGTAATAGCGGTCATGGAAACTCCTCGCAGGCTTGGGCGCAGTTTACGCCAATCATCGCGCCGTACAAAGTCCTAGTATTTTTGTCGGGAAAGCGCTGTCGCCAGTTGAGCAGCCGTTTCGCCGTCAATCCGGGCTTTAAGCCACTGATAGCTGCGTTTTTCTACAAATTCATAACTCGCCCAGGACGCCAGACCGATAGTCGCCGCGCAAACGGCGAACATCACGTAGGGATTCACCCCATAGCGCTGTGCGACAAATCCACCGGCAGACAGGTGGCAGACCACCGCCCAGGCCGCGATGGCGCGCAGGGCTTGCACAGAAATCAACATTGATGGCGCTCCTGATCGCAACTCCCAAACCACCACAAATCCCTGTAGGAGCGAGCCTGCTCGCGATAGCGGACTATCAGCCAACACAACAGCTGAATGTTAAATCGTCATCGCGAGCAGGCTCACTCCCACATTGGATCGGTGGTGTCTCTGGATTGGGACAGCAGCTACGGATCAAAAGTCGATCAAAGATTCTCGTACCGGTTCATGTCCAGCACGCCTTCTTCCACCGGCTCGGTTTCGTGGAGGTAGCGGCTCAGGTCATGGAAGTAGAACCAGAACTGCGGATGGCTGCGGCGAATGCCCCAGCGCTCGACGATTTTCTCGAAGCGGTGTGCGTCCTTGGCGTTTTCCATCGCATCGACGAACGCCGGCACCTGGTCGGCGGGAATGTTGAACATGAAATTCGGGTAGCTGCTGAGCACGCCCGGGAAAATCGTCAACGTATCGAGCCCCGGCTGATAGCGCAGCGATTCACCCAGCAGGAACGCCACGTTGCTGTGGGCCCGGTTGCGCAACAGGCTATAAACCTCGCGTTTGCCGCCAGCGGTTTCGATGCGCAGCATGGTCGCTTCCGGCAATTGGTCGATAACCTTCAAACCGGCCGCTGGACGTGAAGTCAGGCGACTCAAGGCTTGCTCGGCACTCTGCAAGTCCGGGTCGATGTTCGGCCGCGAGCAATAAGCACCGTCGCAACGATTGATCGGATCGGGCTTGGCATTGAGCTCGCCGTAACGGGACAGCAACTGCATCGCAAAGTCGCGCTTGGGGTCTTTCTCATCCAGTTTCAGCGCCGTCGGCGTGTCATTGTCGATGGCCTCGTAATCCAGCCACATCTTGAATTGGCCGCCGGCCTGGTACCAATCATTGAGGAAATCGTCCCGAGAATCGGCCGGCATCAGACGCAGGAAATTCTGCTCGGCGCCATTGCGGATCAGGTCGAAGTACAGCCGTGTCTGGGCTTGGTGAGACACGTTGCCGAACACATCGAAGTTGACCGCCAACTGATAATACGTGCGCTCCAGCAGCGGAAAGTCGAACAACCACATAGTTTGTGGCACGTCACCGATCAGGCCCTTGTTCACCGAAGCGCTGTCAAAATGCCGAAAGATGCTCAGCAGCGCGTTGTCATTGCCGGCCCACAGGGTCGACCAGCTCGGCGCCGGCAGATCGGCGTAATTATCCCGGCGCAGCGCTTCGTACTCGTTGCGCTTGTTGCGGTAGTCATGCCACAGGCTGAGGACGCTGCCGACGTCATCGTTCTGACCCGGCATGGCCAGCAACGGCGTGGCCTGGCCGCGATAGTTCGGGTCGGTGATATAGAGGTCGTGTTCCGGCGCCTGGAACAACGCCCAGAAGTTATCGCGGATCACATCGGTGGCGATCTGGCCGCGGCAGACCGGGCCGCGAATGAAGGTGCGGACAAAGTATTCGGCGTTATCGAGCATGAACTGATAACGCGCCTGCGCCGGGATGGCTTCGAACGTGGTGAACGGATTGGCCCGGCGTTCCGGCCCGTACCCCGGCAAGGCGTTGACCTGCCAGTTGCCGTTGTAAAACAGGCTTTTGATCCGCGCCATTTTTGCCGCGCTCAGCGGATAGGTGATGTGGGTCTTGTGCACGATCACGCCCTGTACCGGCCACAAGCGGTAATACACCTGGGTGCCGGGATCGTCGTTCGGACGACGTGTATTGATCAGGTCGATAGGCTGCCCGGTCGGGGTTCGCGAACGCACCCACTGGAAGTAATGCCCAGGCTCGCCGTCTTTGAAATAAAGATGGGCGAGGAACCAATGCTCGAACAACCAGCGACCGACCAGACTTTGCCGCGAGCCCGGGGCGTTGAGCAGATTTTCCCACTGCACCACCTGCAAGGCTTCCTTCACGCTCGGGACCAGGCCTTGCTCATCGATGGGCGCACCGGAGGCCAGCCAGCGTTGCAGCGTCTGGTATTGCTGGTCGGTCAGGCCGGTGACCGCCAGCGGCATGCCTTCTTTGGGATGGGTACTGGCGTAGCCGTTGAACTCCGCCGGCATGGCGCACATGTTTTCCCGGTTCAGGCCCAGGACGATGTCTTCCGGCAATTTGGCGTTGGGCGTCAGAGGTGTTTTGTGGCCCAGTTCCAGCATTCGCGCCATCAACGCCGCTTGGCTGCCTTGGGCGTCGAGGACCGAATAGAAGCCCTTCTGCTGCCAGGCGCGTTTGCCGAAGGCGTCATAAAACAGCCGTGTCGGCGCGGCGGCCTGGCTGCGTTCGCCGTCGTAGACCGGGGTTTTAGTCGCGCCACGCGCCACCCCTTCGCCACTGCCCAGATTGAGCTGACAGGCGGAGTCGTAGCAGGCATGGCAGGCCACGCACTTTTCGGTGAAGATCGGCTGGATGTCCCGGCTGTAGGAAATGGCAGGGGAAATCGCGGGTTCCTGCGCAACGGCATCCCAGCTTAAAAGCAGCATAAAAATGCTGGTGATGACGCGATACGACATGTCCCTGGTCCCGATCATGGAAAAACGCCGCGATTCTACCGGTCCAGCCCTCGCACCAACATGAGCGATATTCATGCAAAACCGGCGCATGCTCTAAAACCGCACAGGTTTGCTATTATCCCGGCCCTTCGTAATGGTCTTTCCGAGTAGTCCCAATGTCCGATCGCAGTGTTCGCCTTCAAGCTCTCAAGCACGCCCTCAAAGAGCGCATCCTGATTCTCGATGGCGGTATGGGCACGATGATCCAGAGCTACAAGCTTGAAGAGCAGGATTATCGCGGCAAACGCTTTGCTGACTGGCCGAGCGACGTCAAAGGTAACAACGACCTTCTGATATTGACGCGCCCGGACATAATCGGCGGCATCGAGAAAGCCTACCTGGATGCCGGCGCCGACATTCTGGAAACCAACACCTTCAACGCCACCCGGATTTCCATGGCCGATTACGGCATGGAAGAACTGGCCTACGAACTGAACGTAGAAGGCGCCCGCCTGGCGCGCAAGGTCGCCGATGCGAAAACCCACGAGAACCCGGACAAGCCACGCTTCGTCGCCGGCGTGCTCGGCCCGACCAGCCGCACCTGCTCGCTGTCACCGGACGTGAACAACCCCGGCTACCGCAACGTGACCTTCGATGAACTGGTGGAAAACTACACCGAGGCCACCAAGGGCCTGATCGAAGGCGGCGCCGACCTGATCCTGATCGAAACCATTTTCGACACCTTGAACGCCAAAGCCGCGATCTTCGCCGTGCAAGGGGTTTACGAAGAACTGGGCGTCGAACTGCCGATCATGATTTCCGGCACCATCACCGACGCCTCCGGCCGTACCCTGTCGGGCCAGACCACCGAAGCGTTCTGGAACTCGGTGGCCCACGCCAAGCCGATTTCCGTCGGCCTGAACTGCGCCCTCGGCGCCAGTGAATTGCGTCCGTACCTGGAAGAACTGTCGAACAAGGCCGGCACCCATGTCTCGGCGCACCCGAACGCCGGCCTGCCGAACGAATTCGGCGAGTACGACGAACTGCCGTCGGAAACCGCCAAGGTCATCGAAGAGTTTGCCCAAAGCGGCTTCCTCAACATCGTCGGCGGCTGCTGCGGCACCACGCCGGGCCACATCGAAGCCATCGCCAAAGCCGTGGCCGGTTATGCACCGCGTGAAATCCCGGAGATCCCCAAGGCTTGCCGCCTCTCGGGTCTGGAACCGTTCACCATCGATCGCAGTTCGCTGTTCGTCAACGTCGGCGAGCGCACCAACATCACCGGCTCCGCCAAGTTCGCCCGTCTGATCCGTGAAGACAATTACACCGAAGCCCTGGAAGTCGCCTTGCAACAGGTCGAAGCCGGCGCCCAGGTGATCGACATCAACATGGACGAAGGGATGCTCGATTCGAAGAAGGCCATGGTGACCTTCCTCAATCTGATTGCCGGTGAACCGGACATCTCTCGCGTGCCGATCATGATCGACTCCTCCAAGTGGGAAGTGATCGAAGCCGGCCTCAAGTGCATCCAGGGCAAGGGCATCGTCAACTCGATCAGCATGAAAGAAGGCGTCGAGCAGTTCATTCACCACGCCAAACTGTGCAAGCGCTATGGCGCCGCCGTGGTCGTAATGGCGTTCGACGAAGCCGGCCAGGCCGACACTGAAGCGCGCAAGAAAGAAATCTGCAAACGCTCCTACGACATTCTGGTCAACGAAGTCGGCTTCCCGCCGGAAGACATCATCTTCGACCCGAACATCTTTGCCGTGGCCACCGGTATTGAAGAACACAACAACTACGCGGTGGACTTCATCAATGCTTGCGCCTACATCCGTGACGAGCTGCCGTACGCACTGACCTCCGGCGGCGTGTCCAACGTGTCGTTCTCGTTCCGCGGCAACAACCCGGTGCGTGAGGCGATTCACTCGGTGTTCCTGCTGTATGCGATCCGCAACGGCCTGACCATGGGTATCGTTAACGCCGGTCAGCTGGAGATCTACGACCAGATCCCGGCCGAGCTGCGTGATGCGGTCGAAGACGTGGTACTCAACCGCACGCCGGAAGGCACCGACGCCCTCCTCGCCATCGCCGATAAGTACAAGGGCGATGGCAGCGTCAAGGAAGCCGAGACCGAAGAGTGGCGCGGCTGGCCCGTCAACAAGCGTTTGGAGCATGCACTGGTCAAGGGCATCACCACGCACATCGTCGAAGACACCGAAGAATCGCGTCAGTCGTTCACGCGTCCGATCGAAGTGATCGAAGGCCCGCTGATGTCGGGTATGAACATCGTCGGCGACCTGTTCGGCGCCGGCAAAATGTTCCTGCCGCAGGTGGTGAAATCCGCCCGCGTGATGAAGCAGGCCGTGGCGCACTTGATCCCGTTCATCGAACTGGAAAAAGGCGACAAGCCGGAAGCCAAGGGCAAGATCCTGATGGCCACGGTGAAAGGCGACGTGCACGACATCGGCAAGAACATCGTCGGCGTAGTGCTGGGCTGTAACGGCTACGACATCGTCGACCTCGGCGTGATGGTGCCTGCAGAGAAAATCCTGCAGGTGGCCAAGGAACAGAAGTGCGACATCATTGGCCTGTCCGGCCTGATCACGCCTTCGCTGGATGAAATGGTCCACGTAGCCCGCGAGATGCAGCGTCAGGACTTCCATCTGCCGTTGATGATCGGTGGCGCGACCACCTCCAAGGCGCACACGGCGGTGAAGATCGAGCCGAAGTACAGCAACGATGCGGTGATCTACGTCACCGACGCCTCCCGCGCTGTCGGCGTGGCGACGCAGTTGCTGTCCAAGGAACTGAAACCTGCGTTCGTCGAGAAAACCCGCCTGGAATACATCGACGTTCGCGAGCGCACCGCCAACCGCAGCGCCCGCACCGAACGCCTGAGCTACCCGGCCGCCATCGCCAAGAAGCCGCAGTTCGACTGGAGCGCCTATGAGCCGGTGAAACCGACCTTCACCGGTTCCAAAGTGCTGGACAACATCGACCTGAAAGTCCTGGCCGAATACATCGACTGGACGCCGTTCTTTATCTCCTGGGACCTGGCCGGCAAGTTCCCGCGCATCCTCACCGATGAAGTCGTCGGCGAAGCCGCCACCTCGCTGTACGCCGACGCCCAGGAAATGCTGGCCAAACTGATCGACGAAAAACTCATCAGCGCCCGTGCGGTGTTCGGCTTCTGGCCCGCCAACCAGGTGCGTGAGGATGACATCGAAGTCTACGGCGATGACGGCAAGGCGATTGCCAAGCTGCATCACCTGCGTCAGCAGATCATCAAGACCGACGGCAAGCCGAACTTCTCCCTCGCCGATTTCGTCGCGCCGAAGGACAGCGAAATCACCGACTACGTGGGTGGCTTCATCACCACCGCCGGGATCGGCGCCGAGGAGGTGGCCAAGGCTTATCAGGACGCTGGCGACGATTACAACTCGATCATGGTCAAGGCTTTGGCCGACCGTTTGGCCGAGGCGTGCGCCGAATGGCTGCACCAGCAAGTGCGTAAAGACTACTGGGGTTATGCCAAGGACGAGACGCTCGACAACGAGGCGCTGATCAAAGAGCAATACACCGGCATCCGCCCTGCTCCCGGCTACCCGGCCTGCCCGGATCACACCGAGAAAAGCGCCCTGTTTGCATTGCTCGATCCCGAAGCCCGCGAAATGCAGGCCGGCCGCAGCGGCGTGTTTCTCACCGAGCACTACGCGATGTTCCCGGCGGCAGCGGTCAGCGGCTGGTACTTCGCTCACCCGCAGGCGCAGTATTTTGCCGTGGGCAAGATCGACAAGGACCAGGTGCAGAGCTACACGTCGCGCAAAGGTCAGGAGTTGAGCGTGACCGAACGCTGGCTGGCGCCGAACCTCGGTTACGACAACTAAGCCGCCTCCCAGCCACAATACCGTGGCTGACAAAGATTCCTGTGGGAGCGGGCTTGCCCGCGATGAGGCCCTTCCAGTCAACATTATTTGTGACTGCCAGTCCGCCATCGCGGGCAAGCCCGCTCCCACAGGGTTTGTGTCGCCTCCAAATAGATTGTCTATGCTTACTTTTCACATATTGGTGACGAGGGATTTATGGACGATCCAGTCGACAACAAGCCGCCAACCTTCTGGCAGATGCTGCACAGCGTCATGGCGGCGGCGTTCGGGGTGCAGAGCGGGAAGAATCGGGCGCGGGATTTCACCCACGGAAAGCCGAGTCATTTCGTAATTCTGGGGATTCTGTTCACGGCGGTGTTTGCATTGACGCTGTTCGGCATCGTGCAGCTGGTGGTGCATCTGGCCGGGGTTTAGCGCATCAGGGTTTGCAGGCTGAACGGATAGCGATAGGACGACGGCCGGCCCTTGGCCGACAGACGACGGAAGTTCACCCCATAGTTCGGTGACGCGCCCATGGCCAGCAGGCGTTTGGCCTGGGCTTTGTCGATCAGTTGCAGTAATGGAATCAGCCGGTCGCGCCCGCCGTACTGTTCCAGATCCACGCCCCGTTCCAGGTCGTGCAACTCCACCAGCGCCCAACCGCCCAACGTGAAATGCCCGCCCAACAACACGCTCATCCGACCGTCAACCATCGCCTGCAACGCGGCGGGCGACGTGTTCACTGCGCTGAACAACGCGTCTTTGCCGGGTTCTCCACCCGCCTCCGAAAACGCCTGCATGGCACCAAAGGCCATTTCGTCGTTGGCAGACCACACCAACGAGACATTCGGGTAACGCCGGAACAGCAATTTGGCCTGTTCATAGGCCCGTCCCCGGTTCCAGCCGCTGTAAACCAGTTGGCGCAAGCGCACTTCAGGGTGTTCGGCCAAGGCGCGCATCATGCCTTGCTCGCGCAATTGCGCCGACGGTGTGATCTTCAGGCCGGAAAACGCCAGTAAGTCGATGACCTGACCGGGTGCCACCGGTGGATGCTGGCGAATCAGCTCCTTGAGCATCAGGTAGCCGCCCTCCTCATCGTTCGGCACCAGGCTACCCAACCGGTCAGAGCGTTCGCCCAGCAGGCTCAGTTGATTGGCCGTCAGCGCAGCGTTGACCGTAAACAGCTTGACCCCACTGCCCTGGGCCAGACGCAAAATCTGCGGGGCGACGTAGTGTTCGTTGACGAACACCAGATAGTCCGGACGATCGGGACCTTGCAGCGCGAGGCGGGCTTGCGCCACGGTGAGTTCAGGCATGCGTTGGGAATAGAGAATTCGCAGGTCAATGCCCAGATCCGTGGCGGCTGCCTGCATGAATTGCGAATAGCTTAGCCAGAAGGCTTCGTCCGTCTTCCCGGGATTCAGGAACAACACCGACTCCGCACGCGCAGCAGGGCCATAAGCCGCGCCCAGCATCAGCAGGAAGGTGTAGAAAAACTTCAACATTAACGTCCGAGCCCCCGGAAATTTCGCCGCGCATTATAGCCAGCGAAGTCCCGGCAAACGGGGTTTATTCCGGTTTTCGTCCGACAATCGTCGGATCCGGGCCCGGACGGGGTCGGTTATTGATGGCTGACCCAAAATACTGCAGTACCCACGACCAGGATGATCAGGAACAGAATCGCCCAGGCATCGACCGTGCTATCAGGCTTTGTTGCTTTGGTAGGGTTGCTCATTGCATCGCCTCTTGTCGGTTTTATCGGTGATTGCATAAAGACTCGACCACAGTAAAGACGACGATTGCCCTCACTACAAATACGGGTTTATCAATAACGGTTCTCGTTAGTCGTTTTGGTTCTTTGCATATACTCAAACATCACTTTTGCGCATAACTGCAAACTGGTATCTTGCCCCGGCTCCGTAGGGAGTGCGCGGCCGTGCGCGCAGAATTGCCGAGGCAGTATCGGAGACCTCCAGGCGAAAAAACGCAACGGGATCCGACCGGCCCAAGCCTGAGAACAGGACTTATATGTACGTATACGACGAGTACGATCAGCGGATCATCGAGGACCGCGTCAAGCAGTTCCGTGATCAGACCCGACGCTATCTGGCAGGCGAGCTGAGCGAAGAAGAATTCCGCCCCCTGCGCCTGCAAAACGGGCTTTATGTCCAACGCTTCGCGCCGATGTTGCGAGTGGCGGTGCCTTACGGCCAGCTCACCTCGCGCCAGACGCGGATGATGGCCAAAATTGCCCGCGACTACGACAAGGGCTATGCCCACATCAGTACCCGGCAGAACGTGCAGTTCAACTGGCCGGCGCTGGAAGACATCCCGGACATCCTCGCCGAGCTGGCCACCGTGCAGATGCACGCGATCCAGACCAGCGGCAACTGCCTGCGCAACGTCACCACCGACCAGTTCGCCGGTGTCGCTGCCGATGAGCTGATCGACCCGCGCCCATGGTGCGAGATCGTTCGTCAGTGGACCACGTTCCACCCTGAATTCGCTTACTTGCCACGCAAGTTCAAGATCGCGATCAACGGTTCGACGTCCGACCGTGCGGCCATCGAAGTCCATGACATCGGCCTTGAGCCGGTGCACAACGCCGCGGGCGAGCTGGGCTTCCGTGTGCTGGTGGGCGGTGGCCTCGGCCGTACGCCGGTTGTAGGCGCGTTCATCAATGAATTCCTGCCATGGCAAGACCTGTTGAGCTACCTCGACGCCATCCTGCGGGTCTACAACCGCTATGGCCGTCGTGACAACAAGTACAAGGCGCGGATCAAGATTCTGGTCAAGGCGCTTACGCCTGAAGTCTTCGCCCAGAAAGTCGACGCGGAAATGGAACACCTTCGTGGTGGCCAGACCACGCTGACCGAAGCCGAAGTGCATCGCGTCGCCAAACACTTCGTCGACCCGGACTACAAGGCCCTGGACAACCACAGCGCTGCGCTGGCCGAGCTCGACAAAGAACACCCGGGTTTTGCGCGCTGGCGCACCCGCAACACCCTGGCCCACAAGAAGCCGGGTTATGTGGCCGTGACCCTGTCCCTGAAGCCGACCGGTGTTGCACCGGGCGACATCACCGACAAGCAGCTCGACGGCGTGGCCGACCTGGCCGACCGTTACAGCTTCGGTCAACTGCGCACCTCCCACGAGCAGAACATCATTCTGGCCGACGTTGAACAGACCCAACTGTTCGCGATGTGGGGCGAGTTGCGCGAACAAGGTTTCGCCACGCCGAACATCGGCTTGCTGACCGACATCATCTGCTGCCCTGGCGGTGATTTCTGCTCGCTGGCCAACGCCAAGTCGATCCCGATTGCCGAGTCGATCCAGCGTCGCTTCGACGATCTGGACTACCTGTTCGACATTGGCGAACTGGACCTGAACATCTCCGGCTGCATGAACGCCTGTGGTCACCACCACGTCGGCCACATCGGCATTCTCGGGGTGGACAAGAAAGGCGAAGAGTTCTACCAGGTTTCCCTCGGTGGTAGCGCCAGCCGCGACGCCAGCCTGGGCAAGATCCTCGGCCCGTCCTTCGCCCAGGAAGCCATGCCTGATGTGATCGAAAAGCTGATCAACGTGTACATCGAACAACGTACCGAAGACGAGCGTTTCATCGACACCTATCAGCGTATTGGCATCGACCTCTTCAAGGAGCGTGTCTATGCAGCGAATCATTAAGAACAACGAGGTCGTCGACGAAACCTGGCACTTGCTGCCCAAGGACTTCAACATCGACGAGATCAGCAACTGCGACGACCTGATCGTCCCGCTGACGCTGTGGCGCGAACACAGCCGCATGCTCAAGGCCCGTGATGGCGGCTTGGGCGTTTGGCTGGACGCTGACGAAGAAGCCGAAGAGATCGGTGAGGACGTGGCGAATTTCCAGGTTATTGCCTTGAATTTCCCGGCCTTCACCGACGGTCGCAACTACTCCAACGCCCGCTTGCTGCGTGACCGTTACGGTTTCAAAGGTGAGCTGCGGGCGATTGGCGATGTATTGCGCGACCAGTTGTTCTATTTGCATCGCTGCGGGTTCGACGCGTTTGCCATTCGCGCCGACAAAGACCCGTACGAAGCCCTTGAAGGTCTCAAGGACTTCTCGGTGACCTATCAGGCCGCCACCGACGAACCGCTGCCGCTGTTCCGTCGCCGCTGACCGGCAAGCCTTGAACCCCGCCCGGGGTTCAAGGCGCCCTCCTTCGCTTACAAACCGACACGCTCCTCCAGCGCCCTGAACGCCGCCAATGGGTGATCAAACCGCCCGCTGCTACGACTGATTCGATTCCACATTTCGTCCGTAGCATCTGCCTTTTGCAGTACTCGCCAGACCCGTGCCTGAAGCGACAGATAATCGATCCGAAAGTCGGCCGTCAGGCTCAACCGGTCGATTACGGCTAAAAACCGCGTACCGGAGGGTTTACTTGCCAGTCGTTGCCAAAGGGCTTTGCGGGACTGTTGCAACGTTTCATCGCAGTCTCGTAACCACACCGTCGGCACGCCATAGTCGGCGCCCGGTGCGCTCAACCACACATTGACTCCCGTTTGTTCACGATGACTGACCAGCCGGCGCAACGTGTCCTCGTCGGTCAACGGATTCCCCCAGAGCAGCACGCGCTCGTCCGTTACCGCCTGATTGATTACCGCTGGCGGCACCCGCGTAATACGGTTGTCGCGCAAATCCAGCATCGTCAGGTAAGGCTCATCCCTGATCCCGACCGGGCAGCGGGTAATGCCGGTATTCCTCAGGTTGAGCTGGCGTAAATTGTTCATGCCCAGCACCACTGGTGGCACGCCCAACGGGTTGTCGCTCAGGTCCAGCGTTTGCAAGTGGGTCAGCTCACTCAATTGCGAAGCGGCGCTCTCGGAAAATACCAGCTGAGTGGCTCGCAGGTTGAGTGAAGTCAGGTGGGTCAACTGGCCAATGACGGGCGGCAAGGCGCGCCCTGCGTCGCCGCCCACGAAGAAATGACGCAAGTCGACACGTTCCAGATTCAACACTTCAAGGTTTGGAAAACTCTCCAGGAACCCGTTCAAACTGTCCTGCTCGGCCAGGTGGAAACCCCGCATCGACAATTCGATCACATCGGTGAGCCTGACATTCAGGGCGGGTAATCGGTGATAGTCCTCGAAGGTCAGGTCCAGCCTGACACCACGCAGTTGCCCGTCGGCATAGACATGATCCTGCAGCGACCCGCGCTTTTGCCAAATGGCGACAAGCTCCTGGGCGAGCTCTGTCCTGACCCCTCGTTCCTGGTCCAGGGCGGTTTGCAGCAGGTGAGCATTGTGCACGGCAATTTGCGCATGGTTCATGCCCTCTGCCTCATCATCACCCATGGCCACGAAGGGAATATCCATGTCGGCAATGTCTTGCGCCGCTTGATCGACCCAGCCGCGCAGGTCAGTGTTGAGCTGTTGCAGTTGCAGATTCAGCTGGTCGATATACGCCTGCACCCTGACACCCGCGAACTGCAACACCTGATCAATACCCGCGTCGGTGATGTCCGGGTAAATGTCCTTGATCTGCAACTTGGTCGCTTGCAACTTCATGGCTTCGCCCTGCGGGGTCGTCGGGTAGCCTCCGCCGCGCAGCCCCTGCCGCTCAAAGGTCAGACCGGTGTCCAGCCGTTGCAAACCCAGCAGTGTTTCGTCACGGGACAACGCACGATCGCTGATGCAGAGCCGCAACTCGCTGGCCGGATCCAGCGACGTGAGATGCAATGCTGAGCGCTCCTCGTCCGTCAGCACACCGAGGACCGCATCGTAGAAATCCGTTTGCCGGCCTTGTCGCCGGTAACGGTTTCCCACCTTGATGACGTTTCGGTTATGAGGGGTATCAAGGGGGCCACATCGGTCGAGAACCCGGCCCGTGGACGAACCGTCGAGGATCTCGATTCGCAGATCTTTTGGCCAGCCGGGCAGGTTTTTCAGGGAGTGCAATGCCAGGGTGTCCGTCTCGGCGCTCACGACCGACTGCAGATAAAAGCCTTCATAAGCTCGATCGAGCCGTACGTGCTGCTGGTATTGCCGTGCCTTGTCGTCCAGACGTGCGAATACTTGCCTGGTCTTGGTAGCGTCGGGCATTTGCCGAATGTCGACGCCATAGCGGTCGAGCATTTGCTCGATGGCGACTGTCGGCAGGCCCGGATATTCGCGTTGAAACAGTCGGACCCATTCATGCTCCGACCGTTGAAGCGCTTCGTAACGTTGATTGAATAACACGGGATTCCCCGCCGGACCGAGGTCCTGATCGATCTTGAAGCGGCTGATCGTGTCCGCGAGCAAGGGGGTCGGTGGGCGGCCCGTTTGCATCAACCGCAGCATGTCGTCGTCAATCGTGCTGACATTGCCGATCTGCGCCAGGACCTCATCACTGAAGGTGGCCACCGAGGGGCCGATTCCACGGATGAGTTCGACACGATTGTTCAAGGGTTTGGGGGCAACGGCCGGTTCCGACATTGGCTGGCCACCCAACTCTCGCTCATTAACGTCGGGCGCACGGGCGCGCTCCGCCATGCTATTGGCCTCGGCAGCGTCACCCTTCAGAACCGACTCTGCACCCAGCATCGGCAACGCATTCAGCAAGCCAAACACCGTGCGTGTCCGCCCTTCCGAACGTTGGTTTGGGGTGTTGCCGTTGACCGCCTGACTCAGACCAAAACCGGCGTCAATGAGCCCGGCCAATGCCAGCAGCCCCTCGCCTCCAGGGACGAACAGGGCGAGCGGAGCAAACCGGTTGACCCATTGCACAATCGGTTCGACGACAGCGCTCAACTGATCGCGATTGACCTGCGCATCGTCACGGATGGTCTGGAGGCTTGACCGAGCGGCCTGCTTCATCGTCAGCACCAATCGGGCAAAAGGATCGGTGGCGACGGCCGGATCGTCGTAGCTGATGTACTCGTTCGGGTCCCAATAGCCGTCGTTGTTGAAGAAGCCGGCGTTGTGGGTTAGCCAGTGTTTTGCGGGAAAAAGCGCCATGCCATCCAGCGCCGTCAGCACGCCGGCGTGAAACGTGCCGTCCTCACGATCGTCTTCGGCAAAGTGGCGGGCCAATGCCTGTTTGGCCTCGCTGGACTTGCCCTGCGCGACAATCCATTGGTGCAGTTGCGTGGCATCGGCAAATTCATGCAACGGAGAAGAATTGCCAGGGATGTACACCAGCACGCGGGCACTGGCAGTGTCGCGGAACACCCAGATATCGGTCGCGGTGTAACGGTACAGTTTCAGAAGGCCGAATTTGACGGTTGAAGGAACGCGCGCCGGTGCTTGCAGTTGCTCGAGGGTCAGCGTTGCCCATGGCTGATCGGCTGGCAAACCTGCCGCCCGCATCGCAAGCTCCAGACCTTTTTGCGTCAGGCGTTGCTCATGATGCTGCAACCAGGCGGCCATGACGAACGCTGCTTTGACCGACGTTCTCAAGGCGTAAGGTGTGGCCGCAACGAGCACGTCATCGGCAGGCCAGACCTGATCGAGATACGCTTGGTACAAGTTCTTTAACTCCAGTTCCCAGACCCATTTTTTGAAATCGGCGGGTCTGAGATTGACCTGTGTCTGCGGCCCATAAGCTTGCGGTGTGGTCTGGCGATAGATGCCTTCATACGTCTGGTGATTGCCGCTGCCGTGATCGGCGAATTCGTCGACGCTCTCGACCATCCGCACCGTTGGGCCGACGTCCGGCGGCGTGTACAGGCCGAATGCCGTTTCAGCGAAACGACCGTCACCCACGGTCTGGTGGTTGGACAACAGCGTTTGCAGCAGCGAACGGGAACTCGCTACTCGCCCTTGCTCGATACCGTTTTCTGCGGGATGGCCCTTGTAGTGGTAATCAAGCGTGACCAGCAAGGCCGACTGCGGATCGATGTCCGCCCCCCACTTTTCCTTGATCAAGCGTTCGCCAAACTGGCCGGGGGATTGCGGCAAGGCGAGATCCACCACGGCTTTCAGTTCGTCGCGCATTGGCAGAGTCGGTGCTGGATGGGGGCCGGCAACATTATCGTCGGGTTCATTCATGGTGCATTCCATTGCAGTCATTTCAGGAACATCACCCTACCCGGCCTGAGTCCAGTCGAAAGCCGGAGCGGTCGACAATGGCCCTGGGAAAGTTCGCTATTTTCCCGTGGACCTTTCTGAAGGCCAAAAAAAACCGTGGATATCCACGGTTTCATTTTTTCTTCAGCGTTGAAAATTACCAGAAGCGTTGCTGGGTCAAGCGGCTCCACCAGCTCAGCAATACGCGATCGACCGAGCCACTGGCCGCCATGCCGATACGTTCTTGCAGACTTTTGCGTTCGGCGTAATGCAAGTGGTACAGCTCGGACTTCTTCGCGCGTTCAGCGAGGTACTCGTCGCTGGTCTTCAGCTCATCCACCAACTGTTTGTCCAGCGCAGCGATGCCGAGCCAGATTTCACCGGTGGCGACTTCGTCGATGGCAAGTTGCGGGCGATAACGCGAGACGAAGTTCTTGAACAGCTGGTGGGTGATGTCCAGGTCTTCCTGAAACTTCTCGCGACCTTTCTCGGTGTTTTCGCCAAACACGGTCAAGGTGCGTTTGTATTCGCCAGCCGTCAGGACTTCAAAGTCGATGTCGTGTTTTTTCAGCAAGCGATTGACGTTGGGCAACTGCGCCACTACGCCGATCGAGCCCAGAATCGCGAACGGGGCGCTGATGATCTTCTCGCCGATGCACGCCATCATGTAGCCACCGCTGGCCGCAACTTTGTCGATGCAGATGGTCAACGGCACGCCGGCGTCGCGAATGCGCGCCAGTTGCGAGGACGCCAGGCCGTAGCTGTGAACCATGCCACCGCCACTTTCCAGACGCAGTACCACTTCGTCTTTTGGCGTCGCCAACGTCAGCAATGCGGTGATCTCGTGGCGCAGGCTTTCAGTGGCCGACGCCTTGATGTCGCCGTCGAAATCCAGCACGAACACCCGCGGTTTGGCCTCGGGTTTCTTCTTTTGCTTTTTATCGGTTTTAGCCTGGGATTTGCGCAAGGCTTTGAGCTGGTCCTTGTCGAGCAAGGTCTGCTCAAGGCGTTCGCGCAGCCCTTTGTAGAAATCGTTCAGCTTGCTGACTTGCAACTGCCCGGCCGACTTGCGCCGGCCTTTGCTGCGCAACGACGCGAAACTGGCCAGGACCACCAGAATGGCGATCACCAGTGTCACGGTCTTGGCCAGAAAACTGGCGTACTCGGACAAAAACTCCACAGTGACTCCTTCAAAACGATGCGCGGCTTAAAACACGCGCGGGACAACGTCAGCATACCCATGCTCCGCCTCGGCGGCCAGCCGTGAAACCTCTGGCAACACGCCTGTAACGGGCATTTCAAACAAGCGTATGTTTTTTCATTGACAGCTCTCCGTCATCCTCATAACCTCGCCAAACCTTCAACGTACCGGGATGACGCGGACGTGGGCAGCATCTATCTGATTCGACATGGCCAGGCCTCCTTTGGTGCAGACGACTATGACGTCCTGTCGCCGACCGGTGTTCGCCAGGCAGAAATCCTCGGCCAGCACCTCGCCGAGCTGGGGGTCAGCTTCGACCGCTGCCTCTCGGGCGACCTGCGTCGCCAGCAACATACGGCCAACAGCGCGCTGGAACAGTTCGCTGCCGTGGGCCTGCCGGTGCCGACCCTGGAAATCGATTCCGCCTTCAACGAATTCGACGCCGACGCGGTGATCCGCGCGCTGCTGCCAGCCATGCTGGAGGATGAGCCGCAAGCACTGGAGATCCTGCGCAACGCCGCGCAAAACCGTGCCGAGTTCCAGCGCATTTTCGCCCTGATCATCGAACGCTGGCTCGCCGGCACCTATGACACGCCGGGGCTTGAAAGCTGGCTGGGCTTTGTCGAACGCGTGCAGGCCGGTCTTCACCGCATTCTCGAAAGCGCCGACAACACCCAGAAAATCGCCGTGTTCACCTCCGGCGGCACCATCACTGCCCTGCTGCACCTCATTACGCAAATGCCGGCAAGGCAGGCGTTTGAACTGAATTGGCAAATCGTCAACACCTCGCTCAACCTGCTGAAGTTTCGCGGTCGCGAGGTGGCTCTGTCTTCTTTCAACAGTCATGCGCACTTGCAACTGTTGAAGGCACCGGAACTCATCACGTTTCGCTGAGTCCGGACTATTGTGACCCTGGCTGTAATCACCCAGCTCTAACTACCCAAGAAAGGATCGAACCATGACCTCCGTAGCTGATGCCGTACAAGCAATGAAAGCCAAGTTCAACCCAGCCGCCGCTGCCGGTCTGGACCTGGTCTTCGGTTTCCGCATCGACGACACCAAAAACTTCTCGCTGATCGTCAAAGACAGCACCTGCGAGCTGCAAGAAGGCGAAAACCCTGACGCCCAGGTCACTCTGGTGATGGACGGCGAAACCCTGCAAGGCATCGTCGACGGTTCGACCGACGGCATGCAAGCGTTCATGGGCGGCAAACTGCGCGCTGAAGGCGACATGATGCTGGCCATGAAGCTGTCCGAACTGTTCCCGAGCTAATACGGCGGTTTCCGTCTCCGGAAACCTCCCTGGCTGCACACGAATCCCGCCCCCCGAGGCGGGATTCGTCGTTTTCCGCCCCCGGAAAACGGCTACCTGTGGATTTGCCGTCTATATTCCTTCTGGCCGCATGCGTCAGACATCGGCTGTTTGCCCCTCGATCATTTTGCGCGGAGCACTGCCATGAGCCCACCTGACGAGCACGACGGATTCAATCGCCGACGTGTACTGCAAGGCCTTTCGGCAGGCGCCGTCGGTGCCTGGATCAGCCCGCTATTCGCAGGGAGTAAAACCATGCCCGATACCCCCGCCGACCTCATTCTGTACAACGGACGCTTGCACACCGTCGATCGCAAGAAACCCCAGGCCAGCGCCGTCGCCATCAAGGACGGACGCTTCGTGGTGGTCGGCAGCGACGCCCAGGCCATGGCTCTGCAAGGCCCCGGCACGCAAATCATCGACTTGCACGGCCGCACGGTGATTCCCGGTCTAAACGACTCGCACCTGCACCTGATCCGCGGCGGCCTGAACTACAACCTCGAACTGCGCTGGGAAGGTGTGCCGTCGCTGGTCGATGCCTTGCGCATGCTCAAGGACCAGGCCGACCGCACGCCCACGCCACAATGGGTGCGAGTGGTCGGTGGCTGGAATGAATTCCAGTTTGCCGAGAAACGCCTGCCGACGATTGATGAGCTGAACAAGGCCGCGCCCGACACGCCAGTATTCGTGCTGCACTTGTACGACCGCGCCCTGCTCAATCGCGCCGCGCTGAAAGTGGTCGGTTACACCCGCGACACGCCGAATCCGCCGGGCGGAGAAATCCAGCGTGACGCCAACGGCGATCCCACCGGCATGCTGATCGCCCGCCCGAACGCGATGATTCTCTACTCGACCCTGGCCAAGGGACCGAAGTTGCCATTGGAGTATCAGGTCAACTCGACCCGCCAGTTCATGCGCGAACTCAACCGCCTCGGCGTGACCAGCGCCATCGACGCTGGCGGCGGTTATCAGAACTACCCGGACGACTATCAGGTCATTCAGCAACTGGCCAAAGACCAACAGCTCACCGTGCGCATCGCCTACAACCTGTTTACACAAAAACCCAAGGAAGAGCTGACCGACTTCAAAAACTGGACCAGCACTTCCCATTACGGCCAGGGCGACGACTTCCTGCGGCACAACGGTGCCGGGGAAATGCTGGTGTTCTCGGCGGCAGACTTCGAGGACTTCCTCGAGCCACGTCCGGACCTGCCGCAAACCATGGAACAGGAGCTGGAACCGGTGGTGCGCCATCTGGTGGAACAACGCTGGCCATTCCGCCTGCATGCCACTTACAACGAATCCATCAGCCGCATGCTCAACGTGTTCGAGAAGGTCAATCGCGACATTCCATTCGACGGTTTGCCGTGGTTTTTCGATCATGCCGAAACCATCACCCCGCAGAACATTGAGCGGGTGAAAGCCTTGGGTGGCGGCATCGCCATTCAGGATCGCATGGCCTTTCAGGGTGAATACTTCGTCGACCGCTACGGCGCCAAAGCCGCCGAACACACACCGCCAATCGCGCGCATGCTCGCCGAAGGCATTCCGGTCGGCGCCGGCACCGATGCCACGCGCGTCTCCAGCTACAACCCCTGGACTTCGATGTATTGGCTCGTCAGCGGTCGTACCGTCGGTGGCCTGGAGCTGTACCCGCAAGGCTTGAGCCGCGACACGGCGCTGGAACTGTTCACCCACGGCAGCGCCTGGTTTTCCTCCGAACAAGGCAAGAAAGGCCAGATCAAAGTCGGGCAACTGGCGGACCTGATTGCGCTGTCGGCGGACTACTTCCACATCGAGGATGAAGCGGTCAAATGGATTGAGTCGGTGTTGACCATCGTTGACGGGAAGATCGTCTATGGCGCCGTCGAGTTCGAAAAACTCGGGCCGCCGCCAGTTCCTGTGGTGCCTGAATGGTCGCCCGTTGCCAAGGTGCCGGGACACTGGAAACCCCTGGCGCCACTGACGGCGCAGGTGCATCAATGCGTCGGCGCATGCGCGGTGCACGCGCACAGTCATGAACGGGCGCGATTGTCGTCAGCGCCGGTCAGTGACTTTCAGGGATTCTGGGGGGTGTTTGGTTGTTCCTGTTTCGCCTTTTAAACAAAGACCTGACAAACACCGAAATCCCCCTGTAGGAGCGAGCCTGCTCGCGATAGCGGTCTGACATTCACCGTCGATGTTGACTGGACCATCGCGAGCAGGCTCACTCCCACAAAGGTTCTGCGTCGGGCATGACTCCCAAGCTGTAGCCACAGTCGCTAATCAATCCCCTTCTTTAGCTACCGCCGCCATCGCAAACTCGTCTAAAAAACTGTTAGTTCTTACAGGTGTAGGTACGAGGGCGTTAGTTCTACTCTTTCAATATCAGACACGCAGGAATGGTTTGACCCACGTCAACTTCCAACGCCTGTAATTCCCGCACGATAACTTTCATCGAAGGCCAATGAAGGCGCATTCGATGCCGATGGCCGGCCATCCTCAAGGAAGAGACAAACATGCGACCACTCAACATTATTCTGTTGTCATCGGCATTCAATGGCCTGAGTCAAAGAGCCTGGCTAGCGTTACGCGAAATGGGGCATTGCCCCAGCGTAGTGCTGTTCACCGACGAAAAAACAGTCTGCGAACAGATTGAACAGTCTGGCGCCGACCTGGTGATCTGCCCGTTCCTCAAGGACCGGGTGCCGCAACAATTGTGGAGCAACCGTGAACGCCCCGTCGTGATTATTCATCCGGGCATTGTCGGTGACCGTGGCGCCAGCGCACTGGACTGGGCCATCACCCGTGAGTTGACCCATTGGGGTGTCACCGCGCTGCAAGCCGTGGAAGAAATGGACGCCGGGCCGGTCTGGTCCACCTGCGATTTCAACCTGCCCCAAGGCCTGCGCAAATCCGAGCTGTATAACGGCCCGGTCAGCGATGCGGCGATCCGCTGCATTCGTGATGTCGTGGACAAATTCATCGACGGTTATATGCCAGTGCCGGTGGACTATAACCACCCTCGAGTAGTGGGCCACTTGCAGCCAAACATGAAGCAGGCTGATCGTACCTTCAGCTGGCATGACTGCTCACGTTTCATCAAACGCTGCATCGACGCCGCCGATGGACAACCCGGTGTTCTGGCGAGCCTGGCGGGTGGCCAATATTACGTGTACGACGCCCATCTGGATTCACGCAGCGGCACACCTGGAGAGATTCTGGCGGTACGAGACGACGCGGTACTGGTCGCCACCGGCGATCGCAGTGTGTGGATCGGTTCGTTGCGACCTAAACCCCGGCCCGGCGAAGAAACCTTCAAACGTCCGGCCCGGCATGTACTCGCTGCACAGTTGAGTGACGTGCCCATACTCCAGGGATCGATCGCCTCAACCCCTGGCACCGAAACCTATCAACCGATCCGCTACCGTGAATCAGGGCCTGTCGGCGAGCTGACCTTCGAGTTTTACAACGGTGCCATGAGCACGGAGCAATGCCAGCGACTGGTCACCGCCCTGCGCTGGGCCAAATCCCGAGACACCCAGGTGCTGCTGATCAAGGGCGGGCGCGGCAGTTTCTCCAACGGCGTGCACCTCAACGTGATCCAGGCCGCCGAGGCGCCGGAGCTTGAGGCCTGGGCCAACATCCAGGCGATCGATGACGTCTGCAAGGAATTGCTCAGCGCCCGGCAACTGGTGGTCAGCGGCCTGACGGGTAGTGCCGGGGCTGGCGGCGTGATGCTGGCGCTGGCCGCAGACCTTGTCTTCGCACGCACGGAAATCGTGCTCAACCCGCATTACAAAACCATGGGTCTGTACGGCTCTGAATACTGGACCTACAGCCTGCCCCGCGCCGTCGGCGCGCAGATGGCGGAAAAACTCTGCGAGGAATGCCTGCCGGTCAGCGCGACCCAGGCAATGCAACTGGGCATGGTTCAGGAAATCGGCCCACGCTGCCCGGAAGCCTTTGGTGTGTGGTTGTTGCAACGGGCGGGCAATGCGCTGACCGATCCGGCGTATACCGCTGTGCGCGAGCGCAAGGAGCGGTTCGATACCCAACTCATGCAGCACTGCAGAAATGCCGAACTGCAGCAGATGGAACTGGACATGGTGCACGACCGCAACCGGTTCGCCGAGAAGTGCCGTGATTTTGTGTTCAAGCGCAAGGCGTGTGGCACCCCGATGCGGCTGGTGGCGCCGTGGGCACAGCAGCGTAGTCGGACGCAGAGTTTGGCCACGGCTACATAAGCCAAATACCGACAATCCCCTGTAGGAGCGAGCCTGCTCGCGAAGGCATTCTGTCATTCAACATTGATGTCAGCTGATAAGACGCCATCACGCCCTGAGCCTTTCCGTCAACGCGATTTTGCTGTGTTCAGCTCGCTGGTCAACGGCGAGCCGTGCCGGAGCAAGGCCTGTAAATAAACCTTTTCGTCGTACACGGTGCTGGTCTTCCAGCACCGATAAACGATCCGGATCCACTTGAACGCCAAGGCCCTGAGGGCGGCTTGGTAAGAGCAGCCTTTGGCCCTTTGCTGGCGATAATAAGCTTCTGCCCACACCGATTGATTGATGCTGTGTGCAGCCCACTCAACAAAGGTCTGGCGCAAAAAAGTTGCGCATTGATAGCGCCAATGAACGACTTTTTTCTTGCCGCTACGTTCGGTAACCGGTGCGATCCCGGCGTATCGCTGCATCGAACTGGCATCCTTGAAGCGATCTCGCTGCTCACCAAAAGCCACCATCAACCGTGGCGCAAGCTGCTGCCCCGCGCCGGGCAAGGCCTGGAAGAGGCGGTAGTCGGCCAGGGTATTGGCGGTTTTTTCGATCTCCCGATCAAAGTCTTTGATCGCCGTGATGACCCCTTTCAGTTGCGAGACCAGGGCCAGCACATACAGCGCTGAAGGACTGACCACGCCTGGATCTTCAGTCAACGGCATGGCTTTGGTGATCAACGCCAAACGCTGCTGATTGAGTTCAGCATGGCGAACATTATGCGCGTGAAGGAACTTCAAAACGCTGGCCGGCCGAGCGCGCTTAAGCACTTCAAATGTCGACCAGCGCGCCAAAAACTCACAGAAAACCAGCGTGTCATGGTCATGAAACAGCTCAAGAGCCAACGGATAATACTGTTTGAGCATGCAGACCAGACGGTTGCTGATCTTGACCCGGTCATCGACCAGCCCACGGCGATGTTCGGTCAGACTGGCGAGCGAACGCATGGCGGAGCTTTGCTGGACCAGTTGAGGAAACCGTTCTGGGTGATTCAGCAACAGCTCAAGCGCCCATTGAGCATCCGTTGGATCATCCTTGGCGCCACTGGGGACGAAGGTTTTACGGTGCCGGGCCAAGGTGCTCGGATTGATCGGAAAGATACAAAAAAACTCATATTTTTGCAGAGCCGCTATCAGTGGCCCTTTGTTCAGCTCCACGGCGACCGCGATCGGGCCACCGTAACGTTGATGCAGCGACTTGGCCCAGCGATCAATCGACTCGGGCTTGTGGTCGATGACCTCGAAACTCCGCTGAGCCTCTCCAGTTATCTGCAAACAGATGTCGTGCTTGGCATCTGCCCAATCAATTCCGATATAAGCAGTGAACCTCTGAGACAGGAGCGTTTGCATGGAACACCTCCACAGGCGCTAAAGTACATGCAGGGACATGCATGCTTGCGTCCAGCGAAGGCGATATAGAGAGCCGTGTCGGGCTTTCCCTGAGAATTCGTTAGAGGGCGCAAGCGCACCTGTGGGCTCGAAGGTGATGGCGTAATCATCGAGTGCTTCGCGAGCATATTCGTAGCCCGCAGGTGCATGTTCCTTCCTCGCCGACAGCGAACTTCCAGCGAAGTCAGTATGGAAGAGAAAGGAACGGACTACCTATATCGCGAGCAGGCTCACTCCCACAGGGGTTTTGCGTCAGGCACAAATCTCTGCGATTGCGCAATCAAGGCTGCAACAACAGCGCAATCAGCGCGCTCCATCCCGTTTGATGGCTGGCCCCCAATCCGCGTCCGGTTTCCCCATGAAAATACTCATGGAACAGCACCAGATCGCGGCTGGCGGGGTCAGCCTGCAACTGCGGATACGCCGCCATTGACGGCCGATTGCCCTCTTCGTCGCGAAGCACAAGCCGGGTCAGTCGTTGGCTCAAGCTGTCGGCCACCTCTTCCAGTGACGCCAGAAACCCCGACCCCCTCGGGTACTCCACCGAAAAGTTCTGATCGTAATAGCGATGAAACTCGCGCAGGGATTCGATCAGCATGTAGTTGATCGGCATCCACACCGGCCCGCGCCAGTTGGAGTTGCCGCCGTACAGACGCGATTCCGATTCTGCCGGCTCGTAATGGGCACAAAGCCGTTCGCCATCGATTTGCAGGCCGAATGGCTGTTCGGCGAAAGCTTTGGACAATGAGCGAATACCGAATTCGGAGAGAAACTCGCTTTCATCAAGCATGCGTTTGAGCAGGTCCTTGGTGCGCTCGCCACGCAGCAGTGCCAGGAGCATCCGGTTGCCTTCGCCAGGTTCGGTCCAGCGTGAAACCAGGCTGGCGAGGTCCGGGCGGTGCCGCATGAAACCGAGCAACCGCTCGCGCAATCCGGGTAACCCTTCATGCTCGTGTTGCTCCAGTACCTGCACGGCAAACAGCGGCATCAAGCCGACGATCGAGCGCAAACGCAGCGGCTCATTCACGCCTTCGGGGCGATGCAGGACGTCGTAGAAGAACTTGTCCTGTTCATCCCACAGGCCCTCCGCATCGGAGTCGACCCGATTGATGGCCCCGGCAATGTAGAGGAAGTGTTCGAAGAACTTCACCGCAATATCGACGTACACAGCGTTGCGCCTGGCCAGCTCCAATGCGATGCGCATCAGGTCCAGCGCATAGGCGGCGACCCACGCCGTACCGTCGGCCTGATCGAGCTGATAGCCGGGCGGCAACAGCGCCGAGCGATCGAACAAAGCAATGTTATCCAGCCCCAGGAAACCGCCCTGGAACAGGTTGCGCCCTTCGGCGTCCTTGCGATTGACCCACCAGGAAAAGTTCAGCAGCAGTTTGTGGAAGATCCGCTCGAGGAAATCCATGTCCCCTGTGCCGGTCAGCGCCTTGTCCTGCTGATACACCCGCCAACAGGCCCAGGCATGCACCGGCGGGTTGGCGTCGTCGAAACGCCACTCATAGGCCGGTAACTGGCCGTTGGGGTGCATAAAGCGGTCTTTGACCAGCAGCAATAGTTGATGCTTGGCGAATCCGGGATCGATCAGCGCAAACGCCACGGCCTGAAAGCCCAGATCCCACGAGGCGTACCACGGGTATTCCCAGGTGTCTGGCATGGACACGATGTCGAAGTTCGACAGGTGGCGCCAATGGGTATTACGAATGTGCTTACGCCCGGACGGTGGGGACGGTTGAGCGGGATCGCCGTCGAGCCACTGATTGACGTCGAAGTAATACAGCTGTTTCGACCACAGCAACCCGGCCAGGGCTTGACGCTGAACGTTGCGCGCATCCGCATCTTCGATGCCGGCTTGCAGGGCCGCGTAAAAATCATCGGCTTCGGCGCGACGCCGTTCGAACAGTGCGTTGGCGTTGACTTGAACTGCGCCGGTCGGAGCGAACCGCAGGTACACGCATCGGCTTTGGTCTGCTGCAAAATCCAGGGTGAAGTGCGCCGCCACCCGGGTTCCAGCGTCATGACGGATCGCATCGTTGTTGCCTGCGACCAGAAAATCGTTGATGCCATCCTTGAATGGACCGCTCGCCTCCACGCCATCGAGTTTCGGGAAGTTGCTCTCGTTGTTGCAGAACAGCCATTGGCAGTCCTCCTCGCCCCAGGCGCTGGCCTGTCGATCAGCGAGTTGCGGGTGCCGGGCCAGGACCTCATCGCCGCTCAGCGTGAGGCTCGGTGGCTGCCCGTCCGGCGCCCAGCTCCAGGTGTTGCGTGCCCAGAGCTGCGGCAACACGTGCAGCCGTGCCGGATGATCGGAGCGGTTGTGCACGGTGACACGCATGAAGAGGTCATCAGCTGCGTGTTTGGCATACTCCACCGTCACGTCGAAATAACGGTTGTCTTCAAATACGCCGGTGTCGAGGATTTCGTACTCGGTGCCGGCCAGGCCACGGCGAGCGTTTTCGGCCACCAGGTCGGCATAGGGGAATTCGGCCTGCGGGTATTTGTAGAGCATGCGCATGTACGCATGACTGGGCACGCCATCGACATAGAAATACAGCTCTTTGACGTCCTCGCCGTGATTGCCTTCAGCGTTGTTCAAGCCAAACAGACGCTCTTTGATAATCGGGTCAGCCTCGTTCCACAGGCCCAGCCCCAGGCACCAGTGTTGAGCCTTGTCGCAAAACCCGGCAAGTCCGTCCTCGCCCCATCGATAGGCACGGCTGCGGGCGTGATCATGGGGAAAATACCGCCAGGCATCGCCATCCGCGCTGTAGTCCTCGCGCACCGTGCCCCATTGGCGTTCGCTCAAATAAGGCCCCCACTCGCGCCAGGCCTCGGCGTCGCGGCCGGCCAGGCGCAGGCCTTCAGTGGTGTCGAGGATATTTGCTGCGTGCTTTGCCGTCATGGATGGCGCCGATGGGCTAGAGACGGTTGCAGTGTAGTGCTTTGGCGCGCCCCATAACTGAACAGCCCCTGTAGCAGCTGCCGAAGGCTGCGTTCGGCTGCGAAGCAGTCGCAATATCAGGCACTGCGGTATTTCAGATAGACCGAGACAGCCGGATTTACGACTGCTACGCAGCCGAACGCAGCCTTCGGCAGCTGCTACATGAACCGGCTCCGGCAGGATCCGTTTACAATGCCTGCACTTCCCGCACCGGCCGCCCCATGGACATCGATCTCGCTCGCACCTTTCTGGAAATTGTCCGCCACGGCAGCCTTGCCGCCGCCGCCGAAAAACTCCACGTCACCCAGACCGCAATCACGGCGCGCGTGCAAAAACTCGAGAGCCAGCTGGGCAGCACGCTGTTCGTGCGCAACCGCGCCGGTGCGCGTCTGACGCCCAATGGCGAGGCCTTTGTGGTGTACGCCAATCAACTGGTCGAGACCTGGGAAGCTGCGCGTCGGGACTTGCCGTTGCCCGAGGGTTACCGCGATGTGCTGCATATCGGCGGCGAGGTCAGCCTGTGCAATCCGCTGATGCTCAGTTGGGCCGGCGAGCTGCGCGAGAAGATTCCCAGCCACGCCCTGCGCATGGAAATCCGTGACGGCGAAAACCTGCTGCGCCAACTGGAACTGGGGGTGCTGGACGCGGCGCTGGTCTATCAGCCCGAGTATTGGCCGCGTCTGCAAGTCGAGCAGATCCTCGAAGAAAAACTCATCCTCGTCCGCCTCGCCGGGCGGCCCGATCCTTACGTGTACATCGACTGGGGCCCGGACTTCCGCCGGCAACACGATGCCGCATTACCGGAAAAAGCAAAGGCCGCTCTGAGCTTCAACCTCGGGCCGCTGGCCCTGCAATACATCCTGGAAAACGGCGGCAGCGGTTACTTCCGCACCCGCGTGGTCCAGAGCTACCTGGAAAACGGCGTGCTGGAGCCCGTGCCCAAAGCTCCGGAATTCAGCTACCCGACCTACCTGGTTTACTCGCGCGATCGGGACTCTGCGACCCTGCAACGGGCCTTCGATTTATTGCGTGAAGTCATCAAAACCGACGACGACTGGTCCCAGCGCTGGAACCCGCTGACCTGAATACACCGGATCATGGCGCTTGTGTCCTCCAGGTTTGCTCAAGCCTGCGCAGGCAGATCAGCTAATCTGCTGGTTATAACTATAACCAGAGGTGACCGCAGTGAGGCAGACCACCCAGGCATTTCGCAGCCGCTATCGCGCTGACATTCATCCCCGCTATAACCCCTGGCTGCACGGCGCCTTTGTGCTGCTGTTCGGGGTGCTGGCCATCGGCGGGTTCTGGAGCACCGTGCATCAGGTCCAGCCGCTGGAATGGCTGGCGGTGCCGCTGACGCTGTTGTTTTTCAATTTTGGCGTGTACATGGTGCATCGACATCTGGGGCATCACAAAAAGAGCTTCGCGCGGATGTTCTACGCCCGTCATGCCGGCGACCACCACAGCTTTTTCGCCCCCGGCCACATGACTTACGACAGCGCCCGGGACTGGCGGGTGATTCTGTTCCCGGCCTGGCTGATTGTGGTGCACACCGTCGTCATCACCCTGCCCCTTTGGTGGCTGTTCAAGCAGGTCGACGCCAACGTTGCCGGATTGTTTGGCGGCTGTCTGGTCCTGGGCTACCTGATGTACGAGGTGTTTCATGCCTGCGAGCACTTGCCCCACGAAAACCCGGTCACGCGTCTGCCGTGGATCCGCCAGATGCGCCGCCTGCATGAATTGCATCACCGCCGCGAGCTGATGCAGGAACGCAATTTCAATATCGTTTTTCCGCTGATGGACTACCTGTTCGGCACCCTGTACTGGGAGCCGGAGCATGACACCCCGCCCCTGACGAGAACGACCATGACCCGCATGCAGCACCAGATCGCTATCGCTGGAAACCCGATTGAAGTGCTCGCCTATGCCAGCACCGTCACCCGTTGGCCGGAGTGGCATCCGTCCTCCCTCAAGGTCCAGGGGCAAGGTGGCCCGCTGCATGCCGGCCAGCGGTTCGAGGAGGACATCCGTGCCGGCGGGCGTACGGGACACTTGAGCTGGGAGGTCAACGAATACCTGCCAGGACGGCGCTGGAGTGCCTGGGCGCGCGGTGATCATGGGTTGTCGCTGGTCGTGACCTACGAATGCGAGGCACAGGGTGAAGGCACACGCTTTGTGCGTACGCTGGAGTATCAATTCAGTGGTCTGGCGATGCGTATCACCAATCAACTGCTGCTCAAGCGGCGCATCGAGCGCGAATCCGCAGCGTCAATGCTGGCGTTGCGCGAGATGGCGCAAAAGCACCTGACGCCGGCAGGAGTCAGCGTGTGAGACGAGCCTTCAGGTTTCGCAATCTGCTGTTGCTGCTGATCATTGCCCTGGGGGCTTTTCTGCTGTTGTTCCCGACCAAGGTTCGGCCGGTGGCCTGGACTCCACCACCGGCGCCTTCCCTCACCAGCGGCGTGTATGCCGACAATCAGCGTCTCAAAGGGGTGGAGCGTGTCGGCCCGGCGGACATCGACGGGCCCGAGGCGCTGTTACTGGAAGACAACGTACTCATCACCGGTCTGCACGACGGCCGGCTGATCCGCACCAGCCTCGACGGCAAGGTCACCAAAGTGCTGGCCGATACCGGCGGCAGACCGCTGGGCCTCGCACGGCACCCGAATGGATTGCTGGTAATCGCTGACGGCGTCAAAGGTTTGCTGTCCCTGGATGCCCAAGGCCGATTGATCCCGCTGACCACTGCGGCGGGCGATGTGCCCTTCGGCTTTACCGATGACGTGGCCATCGACAAGCCCGGGCACTACGCCTATTTCAGCGACGCCTCCAGCCGCTGGGGCTACGGCAAGGATGGCGAGGCGATCATTGAGCACGGCGGCGACGGCCGTTTGTTGCGCTATGACTTTCAGACCGGCAAGACCACGGTGCTGCTCGACAAGCTGGAATTCGCCAACGGTGTGACGCTGGGGCCGGATGACAGTTTTGTGCTGGTCAACGAAACGGGCGCCTATCGCATCAGCCGTTATTGGCTGACCGGGCCGAAAGCCGGCACCCACGACGTGTTTATCGACAATCTGCCGGGGCTGCCGGACAACCTCGCCTTCAATGGCCGCGACCGTTTCTGGGTGGCGCTCTACGCCCCGCGCAATGCACTGCTTGACGCCACGGCGCCGCACCCGTTCGTGCGCAAGATGATCGTGCGGGCAATGACGGTGCTGCCCAAACCGGTGGAAAAGCGCGCCTTCGCACTGGGCCTTGACGTTGACGGCAAGGTGATTGCCAACCTGCAGGATGCGAGCAGCGGCAATTACTCGCCGATTACCACGGTGCGCGAGTATGGGGACTGGTTGTATCTGGGGTCGCTGAAAGCGAAAAACATGGCGCGGTTGCCCCTCACCATCGCCCTCCAGAAATAACGAAAATCAACTTGTGGGAGCGAGCTTGCTCGCGATGAGGCCATGACAGTCAATATCAATGTTGAATGTCAGACCGCTATCGCGAGCAAGCTGAACTGGCCTAATAATTCCGGACACCTCTTAAGGGCGATATGATTTCGCCAATTTGGAGGTTCCATGAACGAAAGAAAGGTCTATTCCCGCGAATTCAAGCATCGTGCAGCCAGCATGGTAATTGACGATAATTGCCCCGTTCCAGATGTCTGCGCGTCTTTAGGTATTGGACCTACCGCCCTGCGGCGGTGGGTCGAGCAGGTTCGCAAGGAGCGCAAAGGGCAACCCGTTCAGGGCACCAAGGCAATTACTGAGGATCAGCGCCAGATTCAGGAATTGAAAGCCAAGATCAAACGCCTGGAACTGGAAGCCGAAATCTTAAAAAAGGCTACCGCTCTCTTGATGTCGGACCCCGATCGTTTTCGATGATCGCGGAGCTAAGAGAGTCATTTCCGACCGCCACCCTGTGTCGCGTTTTCGATGTGAAGCGCAGCAGCTTTTATGAATGGATGCAGCGGCGCGCCAAGCCAAAGATCAGACGCGAAGAACTCAAAGAGAAAGTGGTCGAGTTGCACAGCGAAAGTCGGGAAGCCCTGGGCTCCAGAGCGATCAGCAAAAACCTGAAGGCACTAGATATATCTGCCGGAAGAAGCCTTGTTAGAGCATTGATGAGAGAGGCCAACATTGTCAGTAAACAACGCCAGCCGCACCTATTCAGATCCAAAGGGGTTGAAGCGTTCGTCGCACCCAATTTGCTCAAGCGCAATTTCAAACCGACCGCAGTCAATCAGGTCTGGTGTGGCGATGTTACAAGCCTGATGGTGGGTAAACGTTGGGTTCATCTGGCCATCGTGATCGACTTGTATGCACGCCGGGTCATCGGTTGGGCATTCTCTCTGGTCAACGACGCGAACCTGGTCAGCAAGGCGCTACGGATGGCGACAGAGCTTCGTAAATGCCCGTCAGGAGTAATGTTCCATTCGGATCAGGGTTGTCAGTACACCAGTCGCAAGTTTCAAGAAGAGCTGAGACGCCATGACATTTTGCAAAGCATGAGTCGTCGCGGGCAGTGCTGGGACAATGCGCCGACAGAACGCTTTTTCGGCACGCTAAAGTCAGAATGGGTCCCTCGTAACGGCTACAGCACGGTCAAGGAAGCCGAAACTGATATGACGCGTTTCTTCATGTACTACAACCGCACCAGGCTCCACAGCTACAACAACTACCTGTCGCCACTAGCTATGGAGCAAAAAGCGGCATAAGCACCGTAACCGGTGTCCGGATTTACTTGACCAGTTCAAGCTCGCTCCCACAGGGGATGTGTGTGGGGTTTTGGATTAGCGGGGATCCATTTGGTTATCGCGTACGGCGTGGTCCGTTTCTTCACGCACCCGTTCCGTGTCCATCGAGGTGGTGCCGTCCTCATCCAGCGGGCGCACACCTTCGTTGTCGGGCAGTTCGTCGATGCCAGGCTCATCCTCGGGGTTGACCGCCGTGCGGCCGGGGCTTAACGGTTCAGGATGAGTGGGAATCGGGTCGAACCCGCCCTGCTCTTCGCTAGGAAATTTGGGATCGTTCATAAGGCACCTCGCAGGGAGTCGAAAAGGTCGGACTCTGATCTTTCGAGGTGCCGGTATTGATCACCGTTCCAATTTTTCATCCACCGGTTGTCAGTGGGTTGGCAAGGCGCGTCAGGATGGCGTCTGGAGCCGATCAACGATCTGATTCTTGACCTGCACGCGCTTCTCCTTGAGTTTCTTCAGTGCGTCATCGCTGGGCGCATCCGATTGTGCGGTTTCAGCCTTTACTACCTCGGCGTCCGCTTGCGAATACTTGTTGATCAGCGAATCCAGTAAGGGATCCTTGGTGCGTTTTTTCTGGACATCTTCCTTTGAAAGTTTCAGGTCCTGATAAAGGTCGTGTGGCACCGGCATGGAACACCTCCGTTTGTTGATCGGTAGCAAACGCGATCGATTGCGTTCGCCAACTATCAGAATGGCCTCGGTTGGCAGGTTCTGTCGACCGCCAATCAGACCAGCGGTGTCCGTTCGTCGTCTTGGCGCAATCCCGGTAAAACCTTTGCCCGAGCGCCTGCCTCCATTGAATAACGATCACCTCGATCGATTATCAAAACCCAGTGTGGAGAATGACCAATGGACAGATTCACCCTGCGCCACCTCGCCCTGGCCGTAGCCTTGAGCGCCAGCATGGGCACAGCTTTTGCCGCCACCTCCAATGACTTTGTCGACAACGCTGCCGCAGGCGGCATCGCCGAAATCGAAACCAGCAAACTGGCCGTGGAAAAAAGCTCATCGGCAGACATCAAGGCGTTCGCCAACATGATGATCGCCGACCACACCAAGGCGAATGAGGAACTGACTGCGCTGGCGAAAAAGAACGACATCGAGGTGCCGGACGACACAACGCTGGTCAAGCAGGCCAAGGAAAAAATCCTCGACATGCGCGACGAATCCTTCGACGCGGCCTATGCCAACAATCAGGTGAAGGCCCACGAAGAAACCATCGAGCTGTTCAAAAAACAGGCCAACACGGTGACGGACGACAAAGTCAAAGGCGCCACCGACCTGAAAGGCTTCGCGCAAAAAATGTTGCCGGCCCTGGAAAAGCATCTGGATATGGCGAAAAAACTCCAGGCCGCCCATCCCAGCAAGTAATGCGCAAAAAGAAGGCCGCATCGATTGATGCGGCCTCTTTTTCAACCTGACGGAACTAGCCGCCATCCGTGTCGATGTCGGCATCAGTATCTTCGCCGGGTTTTGGCCGGTCTGGCGTCGGTTTGAAACCAGGGCTGAACTCATTGTCGTTGTCGGTGTGATGGTTCTTCTGATCCACCGCTGCATCGGCGCTTGGCGAGTCGGTGGATTGGCTTTGACGCTGACCAGCCGGCGCGCCCTCACCCGGGGTCTGCGGATCAATCGCCGGGTCATTGCGGTCGACCGGCGCCCCCGATTGATCCTGTCGTTGTGTCGATTCGTCTTTCATACGTACCTCGCTCGTGACGGCAAGCCCACGATTCAAACAGCCGGGGCCTTGAACGTTCGAAGCCATCCCCGGACAGGGGTTCAATCCAATGGACAGGCACCCGGCAGCACAAAGGTCAAAAAATCGTCGTCGACGGCTGTGCCGACTAGAGTTATCGGGCAAGTACTGGCCAGGATGAAAATATCCTGCCCGACTGACTAACTATTTCATTCCGCAAATGTCACTGACTCGGGCCCATTGTTTTTTGGGGAATCGGCCCGTCAAATTTCAGGAGCACAAGGACATGGCAGCAATGCAAATCAGCACACTCGACGCGATGAAAAACAACCACGCGCAACTGCTTGGCGATTGGGTCACTAGCCTGGAAGCCAGTGGTGCCAACCGCAACCTCAAGGACCACGAACTGAAGCAGCAGACCTCGGAATTTCTGCAACTGGTGGTCACGGGCCTGGAAAACGGCAACGGCCCAAACATCGCCGCGCCGGGCTGGGACGAAGTTCGCCAGTTCCTCGAAAAACTCTCCCACAGTCGCGCCAAGCTCGGTCAGGACTCCCACCAGACCGCCAGCTTCATTTTCTCGCTGAAAGGTCCGCTGTTTTCCCTGCTGCAATCTCACTACAACGACAATCCGGCTGTATTGGCCGAACAGCTCTGGGAAGTGTCCGAGCTGCTCGATGCGCTGGGCATGCACACCATCCGGACCTTCCAGAAATCCCGCGAAGCGGTGATAAAGCGTCAGCAGGAAGAACTGCTGGAGCTCTCCACCCCGGTGGTCAAGCTCTGGGACGGCGTACTTGCCTTGCCGATGATCGGCACCCTGGACTCGCAACGCACCCAGGTGGTGATGGAATCGCTGCTGCAACGGATCGTCGACACCGGTTCGGAAATTGCCATCATCGACATCACCGGCGTGCCCACCGTCGACACCCTGGTGGCCCAGCACCTGCTCAAAACCGTGACTGCGATTCGCCTGATGGGCGCCGATTGCATCATCAGCGGTGTGCGTCCGCAGATTGCACAGACCATCGTCCACCTGGGCCTGGACCTGCAAGGTGTGGTCACCAAGGCCAACCTGGCCGATGCCCTCAAACTGGCTCTGACCCGTCTGGGAATCACCGTCAGCAAGGCAGTGTGAACCGATGGATAGAATTCCAATTCTGCAGATGGGTGACCTTCTGCTGGTGACCATCCAGGTCGACATGCATGACCAGCTCGCCTTGACGCTTCAGGACGATCTTTCCGAGCGCATCAGCAAGACCACTGCGCGCGGGGTTTTGATCGATATCTCCGCCCTGGACATGGTCGACTCGTTCATTGGACGCATGATCGGGACGATTTCCGGGCTGTCGAAAATCATGGACGCCGAAACCGTGCTCGTGGGCATGCAGCCCGCCGTGGCGATTACGCTGGTTGAGCTCGGCCTGACCTTGCCTGGGGTCAGCACCGCGCTGAACGTCGAGCGCGGGATGAAGCTGCTTCGGGAACGAGTACTCAAGCAATGACCCTGCGCAGCAGCGGCACTCAACCCATTCAGATCGAGCAGGATGTAGTCCTGGCCCGCCAGACCGCACGCAAGCTGGCCACGGAGTGCGGCATGCGCCTGATCGACCTGACCAAACTGGTGACCGCCGTCAGTGAGCTGGCGCGTAACACCATGGTTTATGGCGGCGGCGGGGACATGGACTGGCAGATCCTCGACGAAAATTCGAGGGTCGGTTTGCGCCTGACGTTTCGCGATGAAGGCCCCGGCATCCCGGACATCAAACTGGCAATGACCGACGGCTGGACCTCCGGCAGCGGTCTGGGCCTTGGTCTGACCGGGGCGAAACGGCTGGTGGACGAGTTCGAACTGGACACCGCGCCCGGGAAAGGCACTCGCATAACGATCACCCGATGGACATGAACATCGGGGGGTCGATGACCCAAGTGCTGTTGATCGAGGACAGCAGCCAGATCGGCTTTGCCCGGCGCACTGCGCAGAAGCTCGCCGAAGACCACGGTTTCGACGCAACCGATGCCGGACGCGTGGCGCTGGTGGCCACTGAATTGGCCAGCAACGTACTCAAGCACGCCGCCCGGGGCGAATTGCACCTGCGAATCCTGCCCGGTAAAAGCGCCAGCGGCATCGAGATGCTCGCAGTGGACCGTGCGCACGGCTTTGACCTGCACGCTTGCATGACTGACGGGTTTTCCACGGGAGGCACTCAGGGCATCGGCCTCGGTGCGGTGTCGCGCCAGACGCAAGTCTTTGATGTTCACACCGACTCACGCGGCACCGTGTTGCTGGCCCGTTTGTATCCACGCGCCAGCAAGGATGCGGATTTGCGCATTGGCATCAGCCAGCACTCGTTGCACGACGACCCGGCGTGCGGCGACGTCTGGCACCTGGCGTTCGACGGGGCAAATATCAGTGCCTTGGTCATCGACGGCCTGGGCCATGGTGAAGAAGCCGAACGCGCCGCCCGCGCCGGTGAAAAAGCCTTCGCCGTGGCGCCGTTTGCCTTGCCGCTGTTCCTGCTCGAAGACATCCACCAGGCCATGATTGGCACCCGGGGCGGCGCCCTGGCAATCGCGCAGTTCGACGGCCACCTTGGCACCCTCAGATTCACCGGCATCGGCAACATCGGCGGCAACTTGATCAGCCTGGACAAGTCCCGTGGCCTGGCGTCCCATCCGGGCATCGTCGGCGGGCAATACCGGAAAGCCCAGCCTTTTGACTATGCTCACGTGAACGGACATCTATTGATCATGTACAGCGACGGCCTGCAGTCCCGTTGGAACTTGAACGACTATCCCGGCCTGGTGCACCGACATCCCGCGGTGATAGCCGCTGTCCTGCATCGCGATTTCTGTCGCGGTCGGGACGATGTGACGGTGCTGGTCGTTGCTTTGGAGGCCGCCCATGGCTGAGTCGCCCATGCCGCCGATCGAAGAACCCTCGGCGCTGATCGAGCGCTTGCAGAACGAAACCGCAGCGCTGCGCGAGGAGCTCGACGAAACCAATCAGGGCGTGCTCGCGCTGTACGCCGAGCTCGACACCCAGGCTGAAGAACTGCGCCAGGCGTCGGACCTCAAAAGCCGCTTCCTGTCGTACATGAGCCATGAGTTTCGCACGCCGCTGGGCTCGATCCTGAGCATCGCCAGCCTGCTGACCGATGAACTCGACGGCCCGCTGAGCCCCGAGCAACACAAGCAGGTCACGTTCGTCAGCACCGCCGCGCGGGAACTGAGCGACATGGTCGACGACTTGCTGGACCTTGCGAAAATCGAGGCCGGGCGTATCACTATCTCGCCTGCCTGGTTCGACATGTTCGACTTGTTCGCCGCCCTGCGCGGCATGTTTCGCCCGATCGTCGACGCTTCGGCGGTGGACCTGATCTTCGAAGAACCGGTGGGTCTGCCGCGCCTGTATACCGATGACAAGAAGCTGGCGCAGATCCTGCGCAACTTCATTTCCAATTCGTTGAAGTTCACCACCCGCGGCGAAGTGCGGGTCTCGGCCTCTCTCGAAGGCGCCAGCAATGTACGCTTTGCCGTCAGCGATACAGGAATTGGTATCGCTGCCGAGCTACATGGCGCATTGTTCGAGGACTTTTCACAAGTCGATTCGCCCCTGCAAAAACGCTTGCGCGGTACCGGTCTGGGCTTGTCTTTGTGCAAACGCTTCGCCGAACTGCTGGGTGGCGAAGTCGGGGTCGAGAGTACACCCGGGGTCGGTTCGACCTTTTTCGTGATCATCCCGCTGGCCATCGCCATGGAGCCTGCCGATGAAACGTGACATTCGCCTGTTGATCGTCGACGACAACGTCGCCACTCGCTACGCCCTGCGCCGACGCCTGGAGCCGCACGGCTACACCGTGCTCGAAGCCGGGACCGGCGGCGACGGCCTGGCGCTGATCGACAGCGAATTGATCGATGCGCTGATTCTGGACGTCAACCTGCCCGACATGAGCGGCTTCGACATCGTCCGTAAACTGCGCTCGGAACCCGCCACGGCGTTATTACCGGTGATTCACGTGTCAGCGGCGTCGATCCAGACCGGTGACATCATCACCGGCCTCGACGCCGGGGCCGATGCCTACCTGATCCATCCCGTGGACCCGGACGTGTTGCTGGCGACCCTGCGCACCCTGCTGCGGGTACGTGATACGGAAAACGCCCTGCGTGAAAGCGAGGCGCGTTTTCGCGAGATTTTCGTCAATGTCTCGGCACCCATCGCGGTGCTGGACGCCCAGTTCAAAGTCCACGAATGCAACCATGCCTTCTCCCGATTGATTCAGGACAACCGCGACCCGGACACCTTGCGCGAATGCTTCGCCGACCAACAGCAAGCGATCCTTGATGAACTGCGCCTGCGCCTGACCGCGGGTGAACGCTGGAAAGGCACGCTGAATATGCGGATCGAGGGGGAACTGCGGGAAACCGAGTGGCAGATTTCGCCGTATCGCACCCCGGAACTGAGCCTGGTGTTCGTGGAGGACGTCACCGAGCATCGCCATCGCGAACGCTCGCACCTGGCCCGGCTCGACGACACCACGTTGCAACTGGAACACGAAATCGCCGCGCGTGTGCGCACCGAGAGCCAGTTGCTGCAAGTGCAGAAAATGGACGCATTGGGCAAGCTGACGGGCGGCATCGCCCATGACTTCAACAACCTGCTGACCGGCATCATCACCAGCCTGGAATTGATCCAGAAACGGGTAGCCGATTCGCGTACCGACAAGGTCCAGTTCTATGCCGAAGCGGCGCTGAACTCGGCCATGAGCGCCGCCTCCCTGACCCATCGCTTGCTGGCCTTCGCCCGCCAGCAGCCGCTCAATACCCGGCCGGTGGACATCAACGAACACATCCGGTCCCTCGAAGAATTGCTGGCGCGTACCATCGGCGAACACATAGCGCTGAAACTCGAACTGACCTCCAAAGCGGCGATTGCCCTGGTCGACCCGATCCAGCTGGAAAGCGCCGTACTCAACCTGGTGATCAACGCGCGCGATGCGTTGCCGCAGGGCGGAAACATCTGGGTCAGCACCTACGCGGCGTATTCGCGCGGTGATCTGAAACTGGCGGACGGGGCGTATGTCGCATTGTCCGTGCGCGATGACGGGACGGGCATCGAACACAATGTGATCGACAAGGTGTTTGACCCGTTTTTTACCACCAAGCCACTGGGCCAGGGCACCGGGCTTGGGTTGTCGAGTATTTACGGGTTCGCCCGGCAATCGGGTGGCGATGCGCACATCCGCAGCGTGGCCCGTCGCGGCACCGAAGTGACCATCATGCTGCCTGCCAGTGCCGATCCGACGGCCACTGAAGCGGAACAAACGGCAGTGGATCAACAGGGCTCGGGGGAGCATGTGTTGATTGTCGAAGACATGCCGTCGGTGCGCATGTTTGTCGCCGAAGTGCTGTTGGATGCCGGTTACCGCTGCACGCAGGTGGGCGATATCGAGGGCGCCCTTGAACGCCTGCAAAACGACCCCTCGATTGATCTGATGCTGACCGACGTGGGCCTGCCGCGCATGAACGGCCGAGAACTGGCCGATGTCGCCCGTAGCTGGCGTGAAGGATTGCCGATTCTGTTCATGACCGGCTACGCGGAGAATGCACTCAACCGCCAGGTGTTCCTGGGTGAGGGCATGGACATGCTGATCAAGCCGTTTCAGATTAATGAGCTGCTGGACAAGGTCCGGCGCACCATCGACCGCGCCTGACACAGGTCCTGTTGATCGTTCCCACGCTCCGCGTGGGAATGCAGCCCGGGACGCTCCGCGTCCCAGAAGCGGACGCAGAGCGTCCGGTGAGGCATTCCCACGCTCTGCGTGGGAACGATCATAGGGCCCGGGCGAGGAAAGGAGCCGTCCGACTCTTCTTGCTCTTCGCCACTTTCTGCGGTGTCCCGGCAACGACAATCCTCCCGCCCTGATCCCCCGCCCCCGGTCCGATATCGATCACCCAGTCACTCTGCACAACCACGCGCATTTCATGCTCAACCACAATCACCGTGTGCCCCGCTACCACCAGCGTATTCAACTGTTCAAGCAGCCGGTCAACGTCCCGTGGATGCAAACCGGTCGTCGGTTCGTCGAGCACATACAACGTCGCTCCACGCTGGTTGCGTTGCAGCTCGGTCGCCAGTTTGATGCGCTGGGCTTCGCCCCCCGAGAGTTCCGTGGCCGGCTGGCCGAGACGCAGATAGCCCAGGCCGATATCGCGCAGCACTTCCAGAGAACGGCGAATGCCCGGCTGCTCGGCGAACACCTCGACGGCTTCGTCCACCGTCAACTGCAACACCTGCGCAATGTTCAAACCTTGCCAGATGATCGCCAGCGTCTCGGGGTTGTAGCGAGCGCCATGACAGGTCGGGCATGGGGCATAGACGCTGGGCATGAACAGCAATTCAACGCTGACAAAGCCCTCTCCTTCGCAGGTCGGGCAACGGCCCTTGGCGACGTTGAAAGAGAACTGCCCGGCGTCATAACCCTCGGCCTGCGCCTGGGGGGTGGCGGCGTACAGTTTGCGCACGTTGTCGAATAGCCCGGTGTACGTCGCCAGGTTCGAGCGCGGCGTGCGGCCGATGGGTTTCTGATCGACTTGTACCAGACGCTTGATTGATTCCAGCCCGGCCGTGACCTGACCGCCGCTGACTTGCGGCGCATCGTCTTCAAGGCTCAACTCTTCAGGCTCGCTGCCGCTGGCGGCACGTCCCAGATGCGCGCCCACCAACTCCAGCAACGCCTGACTGACCAGGCTTGATTTGCCGGACCCGGAAACACCGGTCACCGAGGTGAAACACCCCAGAGGAAACTCGACGCTGAGGTCGTTCAGGTTGTTGCGCGTGATGCCTTCCAGGCGCAGCCAGTCGGTCGGCTTGCGCTGAGTTCTGGTTTCAGTGACCTGTTCGGCGAACAGATAGGCACGTGTCTGCGAGTCCTTGACCTCGGAGAGCCCTTGCGGCGGACCGCTGTACAGGATCCGGCCGCCATGCTCACCGGCCGCCGGGCCGACGTCGATCAGCCAGTCCGCACGACGCATGGTTTCCAGATCGTGCTCAACCACAAACAGCGTGTTGCCGGCCGCTTTCAAGCGTTGCAGCGCTTCGAACAACGCTTCGCCATCCGCCGGATGCAAACCCGCCGACGGCTCATCCAGCACGTAGATCACGCCGAACAATTGCGAACCCAATTGGGTGGCCAGGCGCAGCCGCTGCAACTCGCCGGACGACAGCGTCGGCGTGCTGCGTTCCAGCGCCAGATAACCCAAGCCCAAATCAGTCAGGGTGCTGACCCGCTCCAGCAAGTCCTGAGCGATTCGCTGCGCGGCCAGACGTTTCTCCACCGACAGGTTAGGCGTATGCCGCACGTCCGGCGCGTTGGCATGAGCGCTGGCGCCGTGGGCCACGCGCTGTTCACGGGCCTCGCGCGTCTGGCTGTGAGTCAACACTTCGCCCGCCTCCTCGGCCTGTTCCAGGTAAGTGTGGGCCGCCACCGGCTTCAGCACCTCGGCCACTTGCAGCAACGGCATCTGCGACAGCTCGCCGATGTCGTAGCCGGCAAAGGTCACCGACAACGCCTCGCGCTTGAGCCGTTTGCCGTCGCACAACGGGCACGGGCTGCCGAGCATGAATTGCGAAACACGCTTCTTCATCAGCGCACTTTGCGAATGGCTGAACGTGTGGAGGATGTAGCGCCGGGCGCCGCTGAATGTGCCCTGATAGCTCGGCTCCATTTTGCGTTTGAGCGCGACTCTGGTTTCTTCAGGGGTGAGCCCGGCATACACCGGGACGGTCGGTGTTTCCTCGGTGAAGAGGATCCACTCACGCTGCTTTTTCGGCAGCTCGCGCCAGGGTTTGTCGACGTCGTAGCCCATCGTCACCAGGATGTCGCGCAGGTTCTGTCCTTGCCATGCTGTGGGCCAGGAAGCCACCGCGCGCTGGCGGATGGTCAGGCTCGGGTCCGGGACCATCAAGGCTTCGGTGACTTCATAGACCCGGCCCAAACCATGACATTCGGGACAGGCGCCTTGAGGGGTGTTGGGCGAGAAGTCCTCGGCGTACAACATCGGCTGCCCCGGCGGATAGCTGCCGGCCCGGGAGTACAGCATGCGGATCAGGCTCGACAGCGTCGTCACGCTGCCCACCGAAGACCGCGTACTCGGTGTGCCGCGCTGCTGTTGCAGAGCAACGGCCGGTGGCAGGCCTTCGATGGAATCCACGTCCGGCACACCGACCTGATCAATCAGACGCCGCGCATACGGCGCTACGGATTCGAAATAGCGTCGCTGCGCTTCGGCATACAAAGTGGAGAACGCCAGCGACGACTTGCCCGAACCCGAGACGCCGGTGAACACCACCAATGCGTCCCGGGGAATGTCGACGTCAATGTTCTTGAGGTTGTGTTCCCGGGCACCGCGGACCCTGACCATGCCGGAAGGAGGATTGGAGGTGCGCGTTGAAGTCATCGGGAGCCCTAATTAGATTGCAGAAAAAAACACAAAACCCTGTAGGAGCGAGCTTGCTCCCATCTGATCGTTCCCACGCTCCGCGTGGGCATGCAGCCCGGGACGCTCCGCGTCCCATAAGCGTGACGCAGAGCGTCACATGAGGCATTCCCACGCAGAGCGTGGGAACGATCATCAACAGGGGATATTCCCACATGGGATCTGTACTAGCCGCTGAGGACGGTGTGGATCATCTGTGTCAGTGCCTCGGGGCTATACGGTTTGCTCAGCAGATGGGTATCGGGGCTGAGCTGGTGATTGCGCGAAATGATGTCCCGGGTATGACCGGAGGTAAACAGCACCGCCACCGGGGGATTTTGCACCTTGGCCCAGGCCGCCAGGTCCGAGCTTTTGATCAGACCGGGCATGACCACGTCGGTGAAAATCAGGTTCACCGCCACGCCCTCCAGCAACATCTGCATCGCCTGGTCGCCGTTGGCCGCGGTCAGGACCTGGTAGCCCTCTTCGCGCAGCAACTCCACCGCCGAGCTGCGCACCGCTTCGTTGTCCTCGACCACCAGAATGGTTTCGTGCCCGCCCCGGCGAGGTGAATCCCGTAGCGTTGTTTCACTGGGCAACGCACGCAAGCTGCGTGGGAAGTAAAGCTGCACCCGAGTGCCCTGCCCGACGACGCTGGAGATTTCGATGTGCCCGCCGCTCTGTTTGACGAAGCCGAACACCATGCTCAGCCCCAACCCCGTGCCCTGACCGTCGGCCTTGGTGGTGAAAAACGGCTCGAATGCCTGCCCGAGCACTTCGGGTGACATACCGGCGCCCGTATCAGCGACCGCGACACGCACATAGTCGCCGGCCACGATGCCCTTGCCGGCACAGAACCTACGGTCGAGTGTCACATTCTCGGCGCTCAGTTCGATCGTCCCTTCGCCCTGCATGGCGTCACGGGCATTGATCGCCAGGTTGAGAATCGCATTTTCCAGTTGGTTGCGGTCGACGTTGATGTGCCAGGGTGCTTGCGGTACCTGCACATCGATCTGGATGGTTTCCCCCAGCGCCCGCTGCAACAGTTCGCCTAGGCCTTCGAAGATCTGTTGTGGATCGCACACCGCTGGCGATAGCGGTTGGCGGCGAGCAAACGCGAGCAATTGCGAAGACAGTTTGGCGCCACGCTCGACGGCCGCAATCGACGCACTGACCCGGCGCTGCACGTTGGCGTTGTCTGGCTCATGCCGTGCCAGCAAGTGCAGGTTGCCGGCGATCACCTGCAACAGGTTATTGAAGTCGTGGGCCACGCCGCCAGTGAGGCCGCCGATGGCTTCGAGCTTCTGCGACTGGCGCAGTTGTTCTTCAGCGGCCAGCCGCGCGTCGACTTCGTCGGCCACACGCTGCTCAAGGTTGCGGGTGAATTTGAGCAAGGATTCTTCGGCAATCTTGCGCTCGTGAATGTCGATCAACACCCCGGGAAAGCGGAACGGCTCGCCCTGCTCGTTGAACTCGCAACACCCACTGGCCTGCACCCACAGATAGCTGCCATCGGGGCGCATGACCCGGTACTCGGCATTAAAGGGCTCGCCGGTTGCCACTGATTGACTGACCTGTTCCTGGACCCAATTGCGGTCGTCGGGATGAATCTTTGCTTCAGCGATGTCGGTCGACAAGTCGGCGAGGTTCTGCTCGGCAGGATAGGAGAATGTGCGGGCAAAGCGCTCGTCGCCCGACAGCACATTGCCCTTGATGTCCCAGACGAACGAACCGAGCAAAGCCCCGGCATTGAGCGCCAGGCGCACCCGTTCGTTGTCGGCTCGATAAGCGTCTTCGGCTTCCTGGCGCCGGCGTTCGGAAATCACATGTTCAGTGGTTTCAACGACCATCGCCATGACCCCGGCCGGGCGACCTTCATCATTGGCGACAGGGCTGTAATAGAGGTCCAGCCAGACGTCTTCGGGAATCCCGTCCCTCAGCAATACCAGCTCTTTATTGCGATAAGACAAGGTGCCGCCCGCCAGGCAAGTGTCGACGACATGGCGGTTGAACTCGGCCACTTCCGGCCAGCCCAGCTCCACCGGAGCACCCAGCAGATACGGATGACGGCCACCGGCAAATTTCGAGTAAGCATCGTTATAGATCATGTAGCCCGCCCGACCCCAGAGCATCACCATCGGCAACGGGGATGCGAGCATCAACTGCACCGCGCTGCACAGACTGGCGGGCCAGGCGTCGATATTTCCAAGTTCGGTCTGGCTCCAGTCGAACGCGCGGATGCGCCCGGCCATTTCACCGTCCCAGCCGGCACACCCGTGGCTATCAGATAGAAACTGCATCGACTGACTCTGTGTCCCTGTGAGTGGCTGACGTGCGGGATCGCAACTTCGCGAGGACGGCGCGGACCCGTTTGTTTCGAGCAACATCGACGTCAATGGTTTCATAGAGGTTAGCCGATTCTTTATCTGCGGATTCTTATGGTCTTGTTTGACGAACGGCCCTGTAGCAGCTGCCGAGCTGCGCGAGGCTGCGTTCGGCGGCGGAGCCGTCGTAAAACCAGAACGCACGGTCTATCTGATGCACCGCGTGGCCTGAATTCACGACGGCTTCGCCGCCGAACGCAGCCTCGCAGGCTCGGCAGCTGCTACAGATATCGCGGGGGACCATCAAACCTCGATCAGGTGCTTGAGCGGGTGATAGCCGGTTTTCAGTGTGGCGGCGACGTCGAGGATGGCCTTCTCGATGCCATTCAAATGCATGCAGGTCAGTTCGATGGCCGCGCTTTGATTACCGGCCTCGATGTACTCAATCAGCCGCAGGTGTTCGTCGTCGCGACACGCCTCGTGGCTGTCGTCATCCAGCGCGGCAGCGTACAGCGAAGCGCGGGAAATCAGCTTCTGGAACCAGTCCAGCAGCACCGGGTTATTCAGGCTGCGTGCGAGTTTTATGTGGAACTCGCCGAGCAAATGAATCAGTCGTTCATGGTCGCCACTGCGATGCGCTTCATCTTCCAGTAACAAGTGATCGCGCAAGTCCTGGGTCACCGCGGTGTCGCGTCGACGGCAGAGCTCGCTGACGATGCCAATCTCGATCAAGCGCCGGGTTTCGAACAGCGAGCGGATTTCTTCGTCGCTGGGCAACGACACCGATGCCCCTTTATTGGGCTCAGTAGTGACCAGCCCATCCGCTTCCAATTGCTTGAGCGCGGCACGAACCGACGTGCGGCTGACATTAAAAAGTTCGGCCAGCGATGCCTCGCCGAGCTTCATGCCGGGACGCAAAGAACGTTTGCTGATCGCCTCGTAAACCCCTTGGTAGACGCGGTCGACCGTGGTTTCGAGTTTCTTCTCGGTCATCTCAACACTCCTTTAGCGCTAAACAACCGGCCCCTGGCGGTGAGCAGCCATTGGAAAAAGGGGGTTGCACGAGCAGATTAATCCGGTTATTTGTAGATTGCATCCAGATATTGCATACAATAATTAGAGGATTGCACCATTATGGGTCAACCAATAGCTATCGAAGTGCGTAACGTATCAAAGCGGTATTCCGACGATCCGGGGCTGGCTCCAGCCCTCGACAACGTTTCAGTCGACATTGCCGACAACGAATTCTTCACCCTGCTCGGCCCTTCCGGCTGCGGCAAAACCACCCTCCTGCGGACCATCGCCGGCTTCGAGCATGTCAGCGAAGGCGAGATCCGTCTCGCCGGCGAACCAGTCAATGATCTGCCGCCGTTCAAGCGCCGGGTCAACACCGTCTTCCAGAGCTACGCGCTGTTTCCGCACATGAGTGTCGCGCAGAATATCGCCTTCGGTCTCGAGATGCAGGGTCTTGATGCCAAGCAAATTGCCCAGCGTGTCGATGAGATGCTGGCGCTGGTGCAAATGCAACACCTGGCCAGGCGCAAACCAGCCGAATTGTCCGGCGGTCAGCAGCAACGCGTAGCCCTGGCCCGGGCCTTGGCGCCGAAACCCAAAGTGCTGTTGCTGGATGAACCGCTGTCGGCGCTGGACCTCAAGTTGCGCAAGGAAATGCAGGTCGAACTCAAGCGCGTGCAGAAGGAAGCCGGGATCACCTTCATTTTCGTGACCCACGATCAGGAAGAGGCGCTGACGCTGTCCGACCGCATTGCCGTGATGTCCGCCGGCGAGATCCTGCAAATCGGCACGCCCAACGACATTTACGAACGCCCGCAGCATCAGTTCGTCGCCCAATTCATCGGCGATATCAACTTCCTTCCCGGCCACCTCAAGCGCGGCCAGCAGAACGAAAAGCTTTTCGTGCCGAGCGGCATGCCGGTGGAAATCCCTTGCCCGGCCCAGGGCTTCGACGGTGCCAAAGTACAACTGGCCTTCCGCCCGGAGCGTTCGCAACTGGTGGACCCCGCGCAACCGCATCACCTGCGCGGCGTGATCGAAGCGGTGTTGTACGTCGGCACCGCGACCCTTTACCAATGCCGCTTGAACAACGACATCAAGGTCATGCTGCGCGAGAACAACGAAGGCCTGAACCGCGGCCGGGTGGTCGGTGATCGTGTGGCGGTCAATCTGCCGCCTCACGCCTGTCTGTTGATGGAGGCCTGAGATGAGCGTCAGCATTACTTCTCCCGCCCTCAACCGCGCACTGTTGCTCAGCCCGGTGGTTCTGACTTTGCTGGCGCTGATCGCCATTCCGCTGGGCATCATGGGCTACATCAGCCTGCTGCCGCGCAACGTGTATGGCGGCGTCGACTGGCAAGCCGACTGGCAATTGCAAAGCTACGTGCAGCTGTTTTTCCAGGAAGGTTTCGACGGTGAACTGGAGCTGAACTGGGTCTACGCCCAAGCGTTGTTGCGCTCGGTGTTCCAGGCCGGTGGCACCACCGTGTTGTGTTTCCTGTTCGGTTTTCCGGTGGCGTTGTGGATGTCGAGCCTGACCCCGCGTCGACGCAACCTCATGGTCTTGCTGATCACCATTCCGTTCTGGACCAACCTGCTGATTCGCAACTACGCGTGGCTGATCATCCTGCGCGAGCACGGCTGGGTCGCCCAGAGCCTCAACGCGCTGTTCCCCCAGGCCGGCGGCATCACCCTGCTCTACAACGACTTCGCGGTCAGCGTCGGCCTGGTCTACAGCTTCCTGCCGTTCATGATTTTGCCGATCTATTCGACCCTGGAAAAGCTCGACTGGCGCCTGGTGGAAGCCGCCTACGACCTCGGCGCCAATCGCTGGCACGCGCTGAAGCGGATCATTCTGCCGCTGTCGATGCCAGGGGTGATTGCCGGTGCGCTGCTGGTGTTTGTGCCGAGCCTCGGTGCCTTCATTACCCCGGCGATTCTCGGCGGCGGCAAGACGCTGATGATCGGCAACCTGATCCAGCAGCAGTTCGGTACCGCGCGCAACTGGCCGCTGGGCAGTTCGCTGTCGTTCCTGTTGCTGGGGATTCTGCTGCTGTCGCTGGTGGGTTACGCCCTTTACAGCCGCAGCGCCGCCAAAACATTACGTCGGGGAGCCACCGCATGATTGCCCTGCACCTGAAAAAACTGCCGCTGACCCGCGAAGTCAGCCTGCTGATCCTGGCCTATCTGTACGTGCCGATCTTTGTCCTGATCGCTTACAGCTTCAACGCCAACCGCTCGGCGACGGTGTGGACCGAGTTCTCCTTCGCCTGGTACGGACGGATTCTGGCCAACCCGTCTATCCAGACCGCGGCGTTGAATTCGATCATCGTCGCCAGCATCGCCACGGTCTGCGCCACGGCGATTGCGCTGCTCGCGGCGCTGGCGACGTACCGGCCGTTCTATGGACAGAAAATGGTCGAGGGCGGGATCAACCTGCCGCTGATCCTACCGGAGATCGTCACCGCCGTGGCCACCCTGCTGCTGTTCATGGCGCTGGGGATCAAGCTCGGATTGCTGACGGTGATCGTCGCGCACATCGGCTTTTGCATTCCCTTCGCCTACCTGCCGATCCGCGCTCGATTGAACGATCTGGACAAGAGTCTGCTGGAGGCGGCGAACGATCTGTATGCCAACCCGTGGCAGGTGTTTCGCCGGGTGACGTTGCCGCTGTTGTGGCCGGCGGTGCTGTCCGGTTCGGTGCTGGCGTTCGTGGTCAGTCTCGACGATTTCATCATGACCTTCTTTGTCGCCGGCCCGGGTTCGACCACCTTGCCGGTGTACATCTTCTCGGCGATCAAGGCCGGCGTGACGCCGGAGATCAATGCGATCTCGACCCTGATGCTGCTGATTTCCATCGTGCTGGTGGTGCTGGCCTTCTGGCTGGGACAGCGCGGCAAAAACCAATAATCCTGGAGCGCACAAAAACATGAAAATGAAAAACATGTGTTTCGCCGTCACCGGTCTGGCCCTGAGCTGCTTCACCGCCCTCAGCGTCCAGGCTGCCGAACCGAAGGAATTGTTCTTCTACAACTGGACCGACTACTACCCGGTCGACCTGCTGGCCAAGTTCGAAAAGGAGACCGGAATCAAGGTCACCATGGACGGCTACGACAGCAACGAAACCCTGCTGGCCAAGTTGCAGGCCGGCGGCGCGGCGTATGACGTGATCGTGCCGTCGCAGTCGATCATGCGCACCTTGATCAACCAGAACTTGCTGCTGCAAATCGACGCCGCCGCCCTGCCCAACTTCCAGTACGTCAAACCGGCGTTCCGCGACCCGAGCTTCGACCCGGGCCGCAAATTCTCCGCGCCGTATTTGTGGGGCACCACCGGGTTCTCCTATGACAGCGCACGGGTGCCCGGCGGCAAACTCGATGACTCGTGGAAAGAGTTCTTCGAACCGCGCAAGGAGCTGCAAGGACAACTCGCTGCCCTCGACACTTCCAGCAGCGTGATCAACGCCGCCAGCCATTATTTGAATGTCGACGAATGCAGCGAAAACCCGCAGGACGCCAAGCGCATCCTCGAGCTGCTGCAAAAACAGAAACCGTTCCTGAAGATGTACAGCTCGGACAACACCGTCGACCGCATGGCCTCCGGTGAAGTGATCATGATGCAGAACTGGAACGGCTCGACCGCACGCGCCACGTTGCAGAAGAGCACCATCAAATACGTCTATCCGCGCGAAGGCCTGGCGATGTTCCAGGACAACTTCGCCGTGCCGAAAAGCGCGCCGCACCCCGGCAACGCGAAGATCTTCATCGACTGGATGATGAAACCGGAAAACGCCGCCGCTGTGTCCAACTCGATTGCCTACGCGAATGGCATCCAGAGCGACAAGTTGCTCGACGCCAAGTGGAAAGTCATGGACGCCATCAACATGCCCGACGAATTCGCCTCGCGTTTGCGGCCGGAGAAAGAGTGCAGCAACAAGGCGCGGGAGCTGCAGGATCGGGTTTGGTCGAAGCTTAAGGGCTGACGTTAGACCGAGTCGCGGCCATCGCGAGCAAGCTCGCTCCCACAGTGATTTGTGTTGATCACACTATTTGTGAACACCTGCGCCCCCTGTGGGAGCGAGCTTGCTCGCGATGAGGCCCGCCAAAACACCACCGAATCAGAGGTATGCAATGACTCAACCCCGCTGGCTACGCAACGTGCGGCCCTACGGTTCAACCGCCGAAGACCTGTTGATTGAGGACGGCCTGTTCAAACAGCGCCGTCCCGCCTCCGACGCGGCACTTACCGCCACCGACATCGACGGCCAACACCAGCTCCTCACCCCGGCTCTGGTCGAAAGCCACGTCCACCTCGACAAAACCCTCTGGGGCCAACCCTGGCGCCCGAACAGCGCCGGCCCGACGCTCAAGGACTACATCGCCAACGAGCGCCGCGTCCTGCGTGAAGTCGAGGCGCCCATTGCCCAACGCGCCGGTGCGCTGCTGGAAAACTGCATCGCCCGTGGCTCGCTGACCATGCGCTGCCACGTCGACATCGACATCGACCCGGAATTCGGCCTGTGTCATGTCGAGGCCATGCAACAACTGCGCGACACCTACCGCGACCTGATCGACCTGCAACTGGTGGTGTTCCCTCAAACCGGTCTGATCAGCCGTCCTGGTACCGCCGAACTGATGCGCGAAGCGATGGCGCTGGGCGTGGAAAACGTCGGTGGACTCGACCCGTGCGGCATCGACAACGACCCGGTCGCGCAACTCGACTTCGTGTTCAAGCTGGCCAGCGAATTCGACCGTGGCGTCGACATTCACCTGCACGACAAAGGTGAGTTGGGCCTGTGGCAAATCGCGTTGATCGCCGACTACACCGAGCGCTTCGGACGGCAAGGTCGAGTGATGATCAGTCACGCCTACTGCCTGGGGATGTTGCCGTGGAGTCAGGTCAAACCGGTGGCCGAACGCTTGGCAGCCTTGAAGATTTCGCTGATGAGTTCAGCACCAGCCGATTGCGCAGTGCCGCCGTTCCTCGCGTTGCGTGAAACAGGCGTGAATGTCTGCCTGGGCTCGGACGGCATTCGCGATGCCTGGTCACCGATGGGCAACGGCGACATGCTGGAACGGGCAATGCTGTTGGCGTTCCGTTTTGATTTGAACAAGGACGATGAGCTCGCGGCAGCGTTCGAAGCGGCCACGGTGAATGGTGCTCGGGCGCTGGGCCTTGAAGGGTATGGCGTGGAGATTGGCCGGCCGGCGGACTTCCTGCTGATGCCGGTGCAGACGTTGGGCGAAGCCGTGGTTTCACGCCCCGTGCGCCAGGTCTATCGCGCCGGTGAGCTAATCGCTACGGGCGGCCGTTTGCTGGACAGTCGCTTGTGAAACGCATCGGTCTGAAGGCCAGTTGCGTGGTCGGTTTCGACGGCACGCAGCATGTGCTGTGGCGCGACGGCGAAGTGGTGTTCGAAGGCTCGCGCATTGTGTTTGTCGGGCGTGATTATGCGGGGCCGGTGGATCAGTGGATCGACTACGGCAACGCGCTGATCGGCCCGGGCTTCATCGATCTGGATGCGCTGGGGGATCTGGATTCCACAGTACTGACGCTGGACAACGGCGATGAACGCGACATGGGCCGGATGTGGACCGAGGACTCTCTGGCGGCCGGTCCGCGCGAAAGTTTCAACCCCGACGAAGAAGTCTTCAAATACCGTTATGCCTTCACTCAATTGATCCGCAACGGCATCACCACCGCGATGCCGATCACCTCAATGTATTACCGCGAGTGGGCCGAAACCTACGACGAATTTGCTGCCGTGGCGGGCGTCGCTGCCGAGTTGGGGCTGCGGACTTACCTCGGCCCCTGCTACATGAGCGGCATGAGTTACTGGCGGGCCGACGGCACCCTCGGGCATCACTGGGATGAAGCGCGGGGAATGGCCGGGCTGGACGCGGCTGTGCGGTTTTTCCATGATTTCGAGGGTGCGCACGAGGGTTTGATTCGTGGCGCGTTGTTGCCGGATCGCATCCAGACCTGCACCCCGGCGCTGCTGCAACGCACCGCCGCGCTGAGTCGCGAACTGAACGCGCCGATGCGTCTGCATTGCTGCCAAGGGCTGGGTGAAGTGGCGATGGTCGAGCAACTGCGCGGTGTGTCGCCGCTGCGCTGGTTGCAGCAGTTGGACCTGCTGACCCCGCGCAGCCTGCTGCCTCATGGCATCTACACCAACGGTGATGACGACCTGCAACGTGTGGTGGATGGCGGCGCCAGTCTGGTGCATTGCCCGGTGGTGTTTGCCCGCGACGGCGAGGCGCTGAACTCGTTTGGTCGTTATCGGGCCAAGGGCATCAACTTCGCCCTGGGCACCGACACCTGGCCGGCGGATTTGCTGGAGAACATGCGCCAGGGCTTGCACATCGCCCGTTTGATGGAGGGCGGCAGCGCTCTGACCAGCACGCTGGACATGTACAACGCCGCCACGCTCGGCGGCGCCAAAGCCTTGGGTCGCGACGATCTTGGCCGTCTGGCAACCGGGGCCAAGGCCGACATCACGGTGTTCAGCCTGCGCGGCTTGCACCTGGGGCCGCTGTTCGACCCGCTGAAAAACCTGGTGCTGGCCGGTCGCGGTGACGATTGCATCGCCAGTTACATCGACGGCCGCTGCGTCATGCAGGACGGTCAGGTTCAGGGCATCGATTACCCCGCCCTGCAACGCCAGGCTCAACAACAATTCGAAAAACTGATGCGCAGCCACAGCGACCGGGCCTTTGGCCGACCGGACTGGAAAACCCTGTTCAAACCGGCCATTCCGTTCGCCGACGACTACAGCGCACACACGCCGCTGAGCGCAATCGATCCCCTTCTTTAGAGATGTCTGCCTATGCAAAGCTTTGACTTCAGCAAAATGAGTGCGCGGGACAAATACAAGATTCTGATCGGCAGCGTCGTGCCGCGGCCGATTGCACTGGTCACCACCATCGATGGCGAAGGCCGAATCAATGCCGCGCCGTTCAGCTTCTTCAATGCGCTGTCCGCCGACCCGCCGATCCTCGCGCTGGGCGTGGAGAACTACGGCGATCAAAGCCCCAAGGACACCACCCGCAACATCCAGCTCAATCAGGAATTCACCGTCAACATCGTCAGCGATGCGTTGGTGGAAGCGATGAATGTGTGCGCGGTGCCCTTCGCGCCTGGCTTCGATGAGCTGACGGCTGCGGGGCTGACTGCGATTCCCGGCACCACGGTCAAATGCCCGCGTATCGGCGAGGCGCCGGTGGCGTTGGAGTGTCGGCGGATGATGGCGCTGTCCATCGGGCAGTCGCGGGAGATTATCTTTGGCGAAGTGTTGATGGCGCACGTGCGGGACGAATTGATCGACCCGAAAACCTTGTACATCGATCAGCTGGGGCTGGATGCGATCGGGCGCATGGGTGGGCATGGCTATGCGCGAACCCGGGATTATTTTGATTTGCCGACGCGGTCATTGCAGGCGTGGACGGATGCGCCTGGGGGTGGGGAGCGGTTTTGGCCTGTTACCAAATGATCGTTCCCACGCTCTGCGTGGGAATGCAGCAAGGGACGCTCTGCGTCCCAACAGCGGACGCAGAGCGTCCGGGGATGCATTCCCACGCAGAGCGTGGGGACGATCGCACGGGGATCAGTCAGTACCGTATTTCGGCGAACGCGGCCCGTACAGCAAGCCCGCCGGTTGCCCGGCCGACAGCAGTCGCGCACTGGCCACACCGGCAATCGGGTGACCGGCGTCGGTGGAGCTGTTGATCACTTGCTTGACCGCCGCAGTAATCAGCATGCCCACCAAACCACCGCCTCCGTTGTTGCCGCCCTCTTCGCTCGAAGCCCTAGCCGAGCCGGTCCACAGGGTGGTGCCGCTCTTGAGGTCCACCAGTTTCGCGGTGGCGGTCACCACGGTTTCGCTGCTGATGATCATGTAGCGAGTGCCGTAGTCCGTCACGGTGATGTACAACGCCGCATCGGCACCGAAGATTTCCTGCAGCTTGTTGGCCGGTGCCTGGTGAATATCCGCCGGCGTGGTCAGGCCGTTCTGGCGGAATGTCTCATCGACCAGGGTGATCGGCAGCACGTAGTAACCGGCTTCCGCCAACGGGTACGTAACCTGCGACAACATGCTGTAGGACGCCTTGACGTCCGGCGAGTTGTTCAGCGGCGGCAGCACCAGAATGGTTTTCGGACGGGCCTGCTTGTACGCCGAATAGTCCACGGTCTTGGGGCTGACGCAGCCACCGAGCACGGCCAGCGCCAGCAGCCCGGCCAGCAGTTTCAATGAACGCGCGATCATTGGGTGTCTCCGGTCTTGGCGTTTTTAAGCAGAAAATCCATGTACGGCGTCGACTCGGGAAACAGGGTTTTCTCGGTCCTGAACTGCTGCACCATCTGATCATCCTTGCCCATGCTCAGGTACAACAGACCCAGGTGAGCGTGGTAGCCAGGCGGCGGCGTCTTGCCGGTGGACTTGATCTTCTGCAGGTCGCGTTCCAGCGCTTCGGCCTGAGCTTCCTTGGGTTCTTCACCCTTGAAGTACTCGTAGACCTCAGGCTGGTAGCTTTCCCACTGGTAAAGGGTTTTCGGGCCGGCGCAACCGGCCAACAGGCCACTGACCAGCAATGTCCACGCCATCAGCGCCCACGACACATACGTCTTGAACATGCTTTTACCGCTCCTTGTCATCAACCTTGATCAGTTACCCGGTTTCCATGCCCCGGCATTCATCCCGTCCACCAGACGATTGATCGCCTCGCGCATGGCCAGGTCGAGCACTTTGCCGTTGAGGGTCGAATCGTAGGCAGCGGTGCCGCCGAAGCCGATGACTTCACGGTTGGACAAGGCGTACTCGCCCGCGCCCTGAGTCGAATAAACCACTTCGGACGTGCTGATGTTGACGATGTTCAGGTTGACCTTGGCGTAGGCCACCTGGGTCTTGCCGCGACCGAGAATGCCGAACAGCTGGTGATCGCCGGTCTCTTTGCGGCCGAACTCGGTGACGTCACCGGTTACCACGAAGTCAGCACCCTTGAGGCGCTGGGACTGGCCCTTGATCGCGGCCTCCTGCTGGATCTCGCCCATGTTGTCGCGGTCCAGCACGCTGAAGCGGTTGGTTTGCTGCAAGTGAGTGATCAGGATGGTCTTGGCCTGACCGCCGAGGCGATCCACACCGTCGGAGAAGATCCCGCGCATGTAGCTCGAACGGTTGTCGAACTTGCCGACGGCCATTGGCACGCGAACACCGTTATAAACCACGCTGGCGCTTTCGACTTTTACGATCGGCAAGGCGCGCGAGCTTTCGGTCGCACACCCGGTCATCGCGCCCAAGAGGGCAATCGCTGCCGCCGATACCAACATCCGAGAGATCATTCTCACTGTGCATTCCTTCTGAAAAAACGGTTTATCCCGGCACGGCCATAGCCAACCGCTGCGGGTTGCAGCGGCGAAAAAGCGAGGGGGAATCAAATCGACAATCGACGTGCGGGACGTCGGCGGCCGGCATTATGCCAAAGTGCCATCACCGAAGACAGTATTTAATTTATTTTGGCGTCAATGCATTGGCTGACGCGATCGTTCCTACGCTCCGCGTGGGAATGCAGCCACGGACGCTCCGCGTCCCCGCTGTGACGCAGAGCGTCACGGGAGGCATTCCCACGCGGAGCGTGGGAACGATCAGTAGTTGAGATCAGCGGAAATCCCGGCTGCGTACGCTGATACCATCCAGCAAGGGGCTCAGGTCGCTCAAGCGTCCGGCAATCAGGTGCCGCACCTCGCCTTCCTTTTCCCAGCGGCCATCGACTTTGAGCAATTGCGAGCCGACCAATACCTGGCGTTGTCGGTCGGCGAGGTCGCGCCAGACGATGACGTTGATGTTGCCAAACTCATCTTCGAGGGTGACGAAGGTCACGCCGCTGGCAGTGCCCGGGCGTTGCCGACCGGTGACCAGCCCGGCGACGCTGACCGGTCGCCCGTGTTCGACCTCCATCAGTTCTTTCGAGCTGCGGCAACGTCGGGCTTTCAACTCACCGCGCAGCAACGCCAGCGGATGCGGACCGAGGGTGGTGCCGACACTGTTGTAGTCCGCCAGCAAGTCCTCGCCCACGGTGGGTTTGGGCAGATAGATCGCCGGTTCTTCCTGACTCGGCAGGCCGGCAAACAAACCGAGCTGCTTGTGCACCCCTGCCACTTCCCAGCGTGCCCGATGACGGTCACCGGCCAGGCCACGCAGCGCACCGGCATCGGCCAGTTGCTCCTGGGCACGGGCGTCGAGTCGCGCGCGCTCGCCCAGGTCGGCGATGTCGACAAATATCCCCTTCGCCCTCGCCGCTTCGATACTCCGGGCATCGTCCTCGCGAAAGCCCTTGATCATCCGCAATCCCATGCGAATCGCCGGTTGCGCGCCGGTAATCGGCTCCAGGCTGCAATCCCAGTCACTGGCGCGTACGTCCACCGGGCGAATCTGCAAATGATGCCGGCGTGCGTCCTGCAGAATCTGGTCCGGGCTGTAGAAACCCATGGGCCAGCTATTGATCAGCGCACAGGCGAAGGCCGCCGGCTCATGGCATTTCAACCAGCAACTGGCGTAGGTCAGCAAGGCGAAACTGGCGGCGTGGGACTCGGGAAAACCGTAGCTGCCAAAGCCCTTGATCTGTTCGAAGATCTGCGCGGCGAACTCGGCGGTGTAGCCGTTTTTTTTCATTCCTGCGGCCAACCGATCCTTGTGCGGTTCCAGTCCGCCGTGGCGTTTCCAGGCGGCCATGGAGCGACGCAACTGGTCGGCCTCGCCGGGGCTGTAGTCGGCAGCGACAATCGCAATCTGCATCACCTGTTCCTGGAACAGCGGCACACCGAGGGTGCGTTTGAGTACGACTTCCAGTTCCGGTGAGGGATAGGTTTCGGGCTCTTCCTTGTTCCGGCGGCGCAGATACGGGTGCACCATCCCGCCCTGAATCGGCCCCGGACGGACGATGGCCACCTCAATCACCAGGTCGTAAAACTTGCGGGGCTTGAGCCTCGGCAGCATCGACATCTGCGCCCGGGATTCGATCTGGAACACGCCGATGGTGTCGGCACGGCCGATCATGTCATAGGTCAGCGAGTCTTCGGACGGGATCGTCGCCAGGCTCAAGTCCTGATTGCGATGACGGCGCAGCAGATCAAAACAACGGCGGATCGCGCTGAGCATGCCCAACGCCAGAATATCCACCTTGAGCAGACCCACCGCATCGAGATCGTCCTTGTCCCACTGAATGATGGTGCGCTCGGCCATGGCGGCGTTTTCCACCGGCACCAGACTGTCCAGCGGCTGCTCGGAAATCACGAAACCGCCAGGGTGCTGGGACAGGTGACGAGGGAAACCGATCAGTTGCCCGGTCAAACTCAGCACCCGGCGCAGCACCGGGCTCTCGGGGTCGAACCCGCCTTCAAGCAGGCGTTCCACGGGGGGCGTTGCATCGCTCCAGTGGCCACAGCAATCGGCCAGGGCGTTGATCTGATCCGGCGGCAACCCCAAGGCCTTGGCCACATCACGCACCGCGCCGGCCGCGTGATAGGTGCTGACCACCGCCGTGAGCGCGGCGCGGGTCCGGCCATAGCGCTGGAACACGTACTGCAAGACTTCTTCGCGACGTTCGTGTTCGAAATCGACATCGATATCCGGCGGTTCATTGCGCTCTTTGGAGAGAAAACGTTCGAACAACAGCGTGGTGCGATCCGGGTCGATTTCCGTGATGCCCAAGGCAAAACACACCGCCGAGTTCGCGGCAGAACCACGGCCCTGACAGAGGATTTGTTGCGCACGGGCGAACCGCACAATGTCGTGAACCGTAAGGAAGTAGCTTTCATAGCCCAGCTCGGCGATCAGCTCCAGCTCCTTGTCGATCTGCACCAGCACCTTGGCTTGCGGACCTTTTGGCCAGCGCCACGCGATCCCCTCGTCGGTCAGATGGCGCAGCCAGGAGGTGGCCGTCTGGCCTTCCGGCACCAATTCGCGGGGATACTGATAACGCAACTGGCCGAGGTCGAAAGTACAGCGCCGGGCAATGGTCAGCGTTTCATCGAGCAGTGCTTGCGGGTAGATCGATTGCAGGGCATCGAGGCTGCGCACATGCCGCTCGCCGTTCGGGTGCAGCCGTAACCCGGCCTCGGCCACCGGCAGGTGATGGCGGATCGCGGTCATGGTGTCCTGCAAGGCGCGCCGCCCACGGCTGTGCATGTGCACATCGCCACTGGCCACCGCGGGGATCCGCAGTTCCCGCGCCAGGGTCAGCAATGCGTCCAGTCGCCGGGTGTCGTCCTGACTGCGATGCAACTGCACCGCCAGCCACAGGCAATCGTTGAACGTCTGTTTCAGCCAGTGGCCGTTGGCAAAATCATCGACCGCATCCGGCACCCACAACGCCAACAGCCCCGGCATCGGTTCGCTGAAGTCCTCACGCAGCACCTGGTACTGGCCTTTCTGCGTACGGCGCCGCGCTCGGGTAATCAGCCGGCACAGGGTCTGGTAACCCTCAAGGTTTTCCACCAGCAGCACCAGTTTCGGACCGTCCTCGATGCGTATTTCGCTGCCGATGATCAGCGGCAGCTCCACCGACTTGGCCGCTTGCCAGGCGCGGACGATGCCGGCCAATGTGCATTCATCGGTGATCGCCAGCGCGTGATAGCCGTGCTTTTTCGCCCGCTGAAACAACTCGAGGGCACTGGACGCACCGCGCTGGAAACTGAAGTTCGACAGGCAGTGCAGCTCCGCATACTCGACGCTCATGCGAACCAGCCTTGCAGCCACAGCGGGCCGCCCTCACCCACCGCACGGTAGGCCCAGCCCTGCTGGCCAGAACGGGTTTCGATCAGGTAGTAATCGCGGCGCACGTCGTCGCCATCCCACCAGCCGGACTCAATGCGCTCCGGCCCCATGAGGATCCGCGTCGAGCCTTCGTGTACGGCCTGCGGCTCCGTCAGCAACCATCCCGGACGCTGCACGCCTGCCAACCCTGCGCAGAGTTGGCTGTCGGCCCGTGCCTGCCACGTGCACTCTGGCCGGTGATCGGCCTGAAAGCCCAAGCCATGCACCGCCTCATCCCCAAGCCGCGCGCGCAGGCGTTCGCGCAGTTGCTCCCAGGGCAAGGACTGCTGCGGACGGTCGTCGAACAGTTCCTGACGCTGCGGGACGAAGCTCGGCAGGTCTTCGGCGCGCAGCCGAAAACCGCGCACCGGGGCCTCGACCTGGACCTGTTCCAGCCGCCCCCGGGCCAGTTCGAAGAGCATCGCCGGATCGCGCTCGGCGCTGAGCAGGCCGACCTTGATCACCGTGTCCGGCAAACCAGCGTGTTCCAGGTGCAGGTCGAAACGCTGCACGCCACTGTCGCGACCGCAGAGGAAGGCCGACAGATCGCCGGTCAAGCGCCGTAATGGAAACAGCAGCGCCTGATGGGACTGCACATCGAAATTGAGTTCGATGCGCACATCAAACCGGTCCGGCGGCAGGTAGAACGCCAGCGCCAGTCGCCGCTCACCGAACAGCGCATCCAGATGCTTGAGCACCTGCGCCTCGAATCGTCGCGCCAGGCTATTGCGCGGCAACGCCTGCACCTGACTCAAGGTGCGCAACCCCATGCGCGACAACGCCGTGGCCACCGCCGGCTCCAGGGCAACCCGGTCGACGGGCAACTGCCCCAGGTGATAGCGCAAGGCTTGATCGTCCGGCACCACCAGACCGTCATACACGTTGGCCAACACCCGCGCGGCCACCGGGTTGGGCGCGGCAACGATCCGATGACGAAAGCCCAGTTCGCCGAGCTCGGCACGCAACCGCGCCTCAAACTGCGGCCAGGGCCCGAACAACCCCAGGCTCGATTCGATTTCAAACACCACGGCACGCGGGTAATGCACGCTGACCTGAGAGCTGAAGCGATAGGCCCATGCCGCCAGGAACTGCTGCCAGTGTTCGATCTCGGCGACGTCGTATTCGGCCGTGACAAAGCCTTTGCTCAAGGCTTGCGCAGCGGTCATCGACTGGCCCGGACGCAAGCCCAGCGCCCGCGCCGGAGCGTTGACCGCTTGCAACACCCGACGTTGCGCCGGGCCGGTCAGCAGCGCCAACGGTTCATCGGGATCGGGGCGCTGACGCAGTACCGCGTCCAGCGCCAATTGCGGGAAGAGAATGCACACCCAGCGCATGGCAACCTCAATGCCCCACGGGAAAGGCAATCGGCGCCGAACGCGCCAACCCGCCCCGACACTTGAGCACGCGCAACTGTGCAGGCCTGGCATCGATGGCGATGCGCAGAGCCGCGGGCGAAGGGTTGATGGCTTCGTTGATCGAGCGATAGGCGAACGCCAGGGTCGAGCCGGTTTCGGCCGCCACCTGCAAGCGCCGCAGCGCCCGGTCATCGGCCTTGTGCGGCCAGCACAGCACTGCACCGCAACTGCCCGAACGCAGGCATTGTTCCGCTGCCCACAGTGCATCGCGCTCGCTGGCCTGGATGATCGACAACTGGCGCAGATCGACCCCGGCGTTCTGCCACGCCTGGGGATACGGCACGTAAGGCGGCGCCACCAGCACAATGCGTTCGCCCGCCGCCGACAGCCGCGCCAGCGCCGGCCACACCAGTTGCAATTCGCCAACGCCCTGCCCGGCCAGGAGGATTTCAGTCAGTGCCGCTTCCGGCCAACCGCCGGTGGGCAACGCCGCATCCAGCGCAGCATGCCCGGTGGGTTGCGGGCTGACAGCCGGTGGCGCAGGCCGGCCCTTCCAGACCTGGCCGCCATTGAACAGTGTGTCCAGCGCAACGACGGCGCCCATCACCCTTGCCTCACCAGACCGCAGAACACCCCTTCGATGGCCAGGTCCTGACTGGCCTCGACGATGATCGGCTTATAGGCCGGGTTGCGTGGCAGCAACCGGACAAGGTCGCCGACCCGCTCGAAACGCTTGATGGTGACTTCGCCGTCGAGCCGCGCCACCACGATCTGGCCGTTGAAAGCCTCGGGATTGCGGTGCACTCCCACCAGATCGCCGTCGAGAATGCCGTCCTCGATCATCGAATCCCCCTGGACTCGCAGCATGTAGTCCGGCGCCCGCGAGAAGATCGACGGATCGAGCAGCAAACGGCTGTGCACCTCGGCATCGGCACCGATCGGCGCACCCGCCGCGACCCGACCGAGTACCGGGATGTCCAGCAACTCAGGTCGCGCCGGTTGCCCGAGCAAACGAATGCCCCGGGCCTGATGCGCATTGACCTCGATAAAACCGGCCTCGGTCAGCGCCAGCACATGCTTGCGCGCCACGCTGCGGGAGGCGAAACCAAACGCCTCGCTGATTTCAGCGAGGCTCGGGGACTGACCGTGCTCCGCGATTCGATCGCGGATAAAGGTCAGGATGGCAGTACGGCGGGGGGTTAAAGTCGTCATGGAGTACATTTGTACTCTTTCGGCATTTTCCTGGCAAGGACCACCAGTCAGTTCAAGCCACGAGACGCCAGAAACCCTGCGATGTAATCGATGAAAGCCAGCACTTTGGCGGTGGCCCGTCGATGACTGGGGTACACCGCCAGGATGTACGAGCCGAAGCTGTCCGGATCGATGTCGTAATCGGCCATCACCCGCACCAACCGGCCATCCGCCAGATACAGCGCGGCACTCCACAACGGCGTGTGCAGCAAGCCGCGGCCGGCCAGCGCGTTGGCCAGCAGCAGGTCGTAATTGTCGCTGCGCAACCGTGGCGACTGCGGTTGCGGCAGGCTCAGACGCTGGCCGTCGCGCTCGGCCCACCAGAATTCGCGGCTGAGCAACGGATGCCGATAGAGCAACCATTCGTGGTCATCGAGGGTGTGCGGCGTCACCGCCACCGCCTTGCGCGCCAGATACGCCGGGCTGGCGCACAAGGCCAGACGATTGCTGCCGACGACGCGGGCAATCAACCCTGGCAAGTCGTCATGCCCCTCGCGCAACGCCAGGTCGTAGCCGCTTTCCAGCAGATTGACGAACTCATCGCACAGGTCCACTTGCAGGTTGATCTGCGGGTATTGCTCCAGAAAACCGCCGCACACCTGATCGAGAAAAGCCTGCCCGTACGCCAGCGGCGCGGTGATTTTCAGGTTGCCGCGCAGGCCATGCTGCAACTGCTCGATCTCCTCACCTGCCTCCTCCAGCCGCTGCAAGACCTGGCGCGCGGTTTCCAGATAAAGACGCCCCGATTCGGTCAGCAAAATCCGCCGGGTGCTGCGCTCGAACAACCGGGCGCCGAGCTCCGCTTCGAGGTGATTGACCGCTTTGGTCAGGGCCGACGGGGTCTTGCCCAATTGCTCGGCGGCGCGACTGAAACTGCCCAGTTGCGCCGTGACCACGAACATTTTCAACGCACCCAACTTGTCCATTCTTTTTCCATTCAGGCAAAAACGTTTTTCGTGAGCAAGGCGTTCTGCTTGCCGTGACAAGCCACTAATCTGGCCATCAGACGCAATAACAAGGAAACATTCAATGAAAAGATTCATCCCGAATCTATTGATGGCCGCAGTCAGTTTTGCCTCGATGGAAGCCATGGCCGCCGCCGATCTGGTGCTGATCAATGGCAAGATTTTCACCGCCGACCGCGCCCAACCGAAGGTGCAGGCGTTGGCGGTACAGGACGGCAAAGTGCTGCAAGTCGGCAGCGATGCGCAGATCAAGGCCCTGATCGACTCGGGCACCCAAGTCGTCGACCTCGGCGGAAAAGCCCTGATGCCCGGCCTGATCGACAGCCATTCCCACGCGGTTTTCGGCGGCCTGGAAATGGTCTCGGCCAATATGGAAGACGAGGTGGTCGACCTCGACGAACTGGAAAAACGCCTCAAAGCCTGGCGCGATGACGGCAAGGCCAAGCATGGCGATGTGTTGAGCGTGGCCGGCATGAGTTCGACTTACTGGGCCCAGGCCGAAGCCTTTGGCAAGCAATTCAACAGCGGCGAATGGGCCAATGTGCCCGTGGTGTTCACCGGCAGCGATCACCACACCGCGTGGGCCAACAACGTGATGCTGGAGCGCGCGGGCATTGATGCAGCGCTGCTGAAAAATCTGCCGGACGCGGAAAAAGACACCATCGGCAAACTCGCCGATGGCCGCCCCAACGGTTTCCTGGTGGACGCCGGTTGGGATCGCGTCGCCTCGAAAATGCCGGTGCCGAGCCCCGCCGCCATGTTGAAAGCCGCGCAGTCTGCCGTGCGTTACAACAACAGCCTGGGCATCACCGCGTGGATGGACCCCGCCGCCAACGCCGCGCCCGGCGAGCCGGTGTTCGCGCTCAAACCCACGGAAAAAACCGTCGGCGTATTGCCGGTGTACAAAGCGCTGTCCGAAACCGGCGGCATGAGCGCCCACGTCGCCGCATTGTTGGTGGCCAACCCGAAAAGCGTGCCGGCCGATCTCGACACCCTGGACAAGGTCCGCCAGCAATTCCAGGGCATCCCCAACCTGACCTTGCCCGGTATCAAGATCTTCGCCGACGGCGTGATCGAATACCCGGCGCAGAGCGCAGCGATGATCGATCCGTACAGCAACTCGCACAAACAGGGTGAGTTGCTGATCGATCCGAAGCATTTCGGTGAATTGGTCAGCGCCATCGATCAGCGTGGCTGGCTGGTGCATATCCATGCCATCGGCGACCGCGCGGTGCGTGAATCGTTGAACGGCATCGCCCAGGCGCGCAAGGATCGCCAGAGCGGCGTGACCCACTCGATCACCCACCTGCAAATGGTCAACCCGAAAGAGTTTGCGCGGTTCAAACCGCTCAACGTCATCGCCTCGATGCAATTGCTGTGGGCCAGCGCCGACGAGTACACCCTGGACATGATCAAGCCGTATGTCAGCGCGCTCGCCTTCCGCTATCAGTACCCCGCGCATTCGTTGCTCAAACAGGGCGCGGCCCTCGCCGGTGCGAGTGACTGGCCGGTGTCCTCGCCCAATCCGTGGAACGCGATGGCCCAGGCGATCACTCGGAACGGCCCGCTGGGCGTGCTCAATGCCGATGAACGCATCGACCGCGAAACGATGTTTTACGCCTACACCTTGAACGCTGCGCGCACCATCGGTCTGGAGAAGCAGATCGGCTCACTGAGCCCCGGCAAGCAGGCTGACTTCATCGTGCTGGACCGTGACGTGTTCACCGTCGATAACAAAGCCCTGCACGACACCCAGGTGCTGCAAACCTGGTTCGCCGGCCGCGAAGTCTACGCACCGACTCTCTAAGAAAAATCAGCTTTAACCCCTGCCCGTCCCTCGCGTTTTACGCCGGGGTTCGGCGCAGCCTTGCCGTAAAAAACTGCCCATAACAATCACAATATCGGGACGCTACCCATGAAAGCTTTCACCCTGTTCGCCCTCGGTTCCTTGAGTCTGCTGCCCTTGAGCAGCCAGGCCCTGCCCTTGAATGACGACTTCGCCCTGCTGGTCGATCTGACCCTGGCCAGCGACTACCGCACTCGCGGCATTTCCCAAACCCAGAACGACCCTGCCGTGCAGGCCGGTTTGACCCTGGCGCACAGCAGCGGCCTGTACCTCGGGGCATGGAGTTCAAACGTCGATTTCGGCGGTGGTTTGAAAACCCGGCAAGAGATCGACTACTACGCCGGCTGGCTCTGGCAAGCGACCGATGCGGTCAGCCTGGACCTCGGCTATCTCAAATACGCTTACCCCAAGGAAAGTCAGTTCAACCAGGGCGAGACCTACGCAATCCTCAGCGCTTACGGCGTGAAACTCGCGGCCTATTACTCCGCCGATGCGCCGGGCATCGACAGCAAGCAGAGCTCGCTGTACAGCTACGTTGGCTATGAAACCGAGTTGCCTTACGGCACAGGCCTGAAGCTGCGCTACGGCAACATGGATTTCAAGGACCCGCACCTGTACGCGATGTCGGGCCATGCCGAAGACTCGTACCGCGAATGGGAGGTGAAACTGACCCATGAACTGGCCGGTGTGATGCTGGGCTTGAGTTACATCGACACTGACCTGTCGAAAAGCCAGTGCGCCAGCAACTGGGGCTTCGACGATGTGTGCAGCGCCACGGTAGTGGCGAGCATCAGCAAATCCTTCTGACCCCCACTGCCCGCTCCCACAGGGTATTCAGTCGTTCTCAAGGGTGAGTTGTGCCAGGTAGGGCCACGGGTAGATACCGCGTTCATGACCGTCGCTGAAGATCAGTTGCAGGCCGTAGCCCTGTTGGTTGAGTTCAATCACGCGGATGCGCTCGTCGACTTTCACCGTCAGCCCCTGCAACCGAAACGCCCGGCACTGCGAACACGGACACTGGCGGCGCAACTCAACATGATCCAGCAGTTGCTCGCGCCCGTCCGGCCAGTTCAATCGCAACTGCTGTTTATTCTGGGAATTGCCAATCGCCACCGGGTTCATTGCAGCTGACTCAGGGCAATGCGCACGGCTTTGCGCACTTCCGGGTCGCCGTCGTCTTGGGCGGCCTGCAAGGGTGCGATGGCGCCTTTATCGTTCAGTTCGCCGAGGGCCAATGCGGCTTCCTTGCGCAGGTTGCTGATGCGGTGGCCGAGGGTTTCGATCAGCGCGTCGAGAGCCGGGGCGAAACGCAAGCGGCCGAGGCTGCGGGTGGCGCGCAGGCGGACTTGCCAGTAATCGTCGCTCAAGGCGTCGACCAGAGCGGAACCGGCATCAACGTGACCGACCTTGCCCAAGGTGGTGGCGGCTTCTTCGCGCACTTGCCAGGCGTGGTCCTGCAAGGCCTGACGTAGCGCGGGCAGCACTTGCGCATCGGAGGCCAGACCGAGGGCACCGGTGGCGGCGCGGCGGACTTCGGTGTCCGGGTCGTGACTCGCCAGCTTCGCCAACGCCGGCAATGCATCGAGCTGTTTGAGCCAGCCAAGGACGCCGACGGCTTCGCGACGAACACCGGCGTCTTCATCGTTCAAGGCGCCTGTAGCAGCCGCGGCGGCATCGGGAAAGCGCAATTCGCGCAAGGCCCTGAACGCGGCGATACGCACGCTGATGTCGGCATGCCCGGTCCACGGCAGAATCACTCGGCCCGCCGCCTCACTCTTGAGCAGGCTGAGGCTTTGCGCGGCGGCAGCCTGCACCGCCGATGATGGATCGGTCAGGGCCTGGCACAGCGCTTCGACCACAGGTTCGTCTTCCCAGGCTTCGAGCAAGCGTGCGGCTTCGGCGCGGACTTCTTCGGTCGGGTCTTCAGCCAGGCGATTGACCAGCCACAGCAGGCCATCCGGTTCTTCGAGGTCGGCCAGTTCAATCAGCGCGATCCGGCGCACGCCAGGATCGTCGTCGGTCAGGCGCGGTTGCAGGGCAAGAATGTCGTCGTTGTCGGTTACATCGAATAGAGAGGTCATAGGGCAAATCGCGGCAGTTTGTTTTCAGGGGGAAGTCCGAGAGGGTTCAGGCGCGGTAACTGCCGACCGTCTTCGTGACGCAGTAATTCGAGGCAATGACGCTTCAAGCGGGAGAACTCGTGACTGGTGACCAGTTCGGTGGTGCGCGGCCGGGGGAAGTCGAGGCGCAGGTCTTCGATGATTCGACCGGGACGCGAGCTCATGACCAACAGGCGATCGGCGAGGAACAGCGCTTCGTCGATGTCGTGGGTGACGAACACCACGGTGGTGCGAATCCGCGTCCAGATGTCCAGCAGCAGTTCCTGCATGTTCAGCCGGGTCAGCGCATCGAGGGCACCGAAGGGTTCGTCCATCAGCAACAGGCGCGGGCGGTTGATCAGCACCCGGGCAATCTCCACCCGTTGCTGCATGCCGCCAGAGAGCTGGTCGGGCCAGCGATCGGCGAAGCCTTCCAGCCCTACCAGTGCAAGGATTTCATCGGCGGCTTTGTGGCGCTCGGTTTTGCCGATGCCGCGCATTTTCAGGCCGAAGGCGACGTTGTCGCGCACGGTGCGCCAAGGGAATAGTGTGTGGTGCTGGAAGACCATGCCGCGCTGCGGTGATGGACCCGAAACCTGCGTCCCGTCGACTTTCAGGGTGCCGAAGCTCGGTTGCAGGTGCCCGGCCAGTGCGCCGAGCAAGGTCGATTTACCGCACCCGGACGGCCCGAGAATGCACACGAATTGCCCCGGTTCGATCTGGCAATCGAGGCCTTGCACGGCTTCGAAGGCTTGCTGGTCTTCGCCGAGGACGATGGACAGCTGGCGGATGTCGATCCGCCCTTCAGGGGTTTGCATCACGCTCATCAGGCTTTTCCTCGTGGTCGGTGCCACGGCGTGAACAGCCCGCCGAGACGTTTGATCAGCAGGCTGCTGCCCATGCCGAGTACGCCGATCAGCAACATGCCGACGACGATGTCGGCGTAGTTCTGGATGGTGTAGGACTCCCAGGTGTAATAGCCGATGCCGTATTGGCCGGAGATCATTTCCGCAGTCACCAGGCAGAACCACGAGGTGCCCATGCCGATGGCGAGGCCGGTGATGATGCTCGGCGCGGCGCCCGGCAGGATCACCTCCAGCAGAATCGCCCGACGCCCTGCCCCGAGGCTTTTGGCTGAGGCGATCAGGCGTGGGTCGACGCCTTCGACGCCGTGCACGGTGTTGAGCAGGATCGGGAACAGCGCGCCGGTGAAGGTGATGAAGACCATCGACAGTTCCGAGGACGGGAACATCAGGATGGCCAGGGGAATCCAGGCGACGGCGGGGATCGGGCGCAGGACTTCCAGGGGTGGCAGCAGTAAATCTTCGGCCCATTTCGAGCGACCGATGGCCAGGCCCAAAGCGATGCCGATGACCAGCGCCGCGAGGTAACCGGCGAAGACCCGGCTCAGGCTGCTGCCGAGGTGCTGGGCGAGCTTGCCGGAATCGCCGAGGCCGAGGGCGGCTTCAATGACGGCCACCGGCGTCGGGACGTTGGCGAAGGTCACCAGGCCGAGGTTCCAGTGGTGGCTAGCGGCGAGTTGCCAGAATAGAAGGCAGAGCAGCAGCGAGGCGGCTCTTGGAATCCAGCGTGTTATGGATCGGGACATAAATCTTCCTCTCAACCGAAACCCTGTGGGAGCGGGCTTGCCCGCGATTGCGGTGTGTCAGTCGACATTGATATCGGCTGGTCTGACCCCATCGCGGGCAAGCCCGCTCCCACAGGGATTTGCGGTGAAACTGGTATTTGCATTCGACTTCGATCCCTTGTAGGAGTGAGCTTGCTCGCGATTGCGGTGGGTCAGTCGACATTGGTGTTGAATGTCAGTCCGCAATCGCGAGCAGGCTCGCTCCTACAGGGGAATTGTGGTGTTTTGGGGTTAGCGAACGGCGACGGCTTGAGTGGTGGCGTCGGTGAAGTCGAGGACTTTGCCGCCTTGGGCCGTGGCGAATTGTTGGGCCTGGCCTTTGAGCAGGAATGCACTGAGGCGACCCTTGGCATCGCTGGCAAACCACGCCTGATCCGCGAGCAATTTGATCCCGCTGTCACTCGCCTGGGCGTACACGGCGCGGATGTTTTTGCCTTCGGACTTCAAACTGGCCAATGCGGTGAATGCCGATTCCGCCGAGGCGTACTGACGCACTTTCGGCTCGCCACGCACCCAGATCTCGGCCACATGACTGAAGTCGGTGATGGCTTTGCCGCTCAATGCATCCGTCGCTTTAAGTGGCGTCTGCCCGTAGTTGGCCAGTTGGGCGGTGTAGTCCAGGTTCGACGCCTTGAACGCGGCGCGGATGTACTGATCATCGATAAAGGTATTGAGATCGAGCCCCCGATCAGCCTTTTTCAGCAGCTTGAGGGTGTCGATCGCCGTGCCCACGGCCTGACGGTATTCCGGCTTCCAGCTCAGGTCGCGGGTTTGAACGCCGAGCGGGCCGTAGAACAAGTAATTGACCTCGGCATCGACGCCCGTGACCTTGGCAATCAGCTCACTGTATTTCTCGGGTTCGGCCGTCAGCAGTTGATTGGCTTCAATGCTTGCGCGCAGGTAAGCGACGACAATTTCCGGGTACTTTTTCGCATAGGCCTGATCCACCAACGCACCATGGAAGGTCGGTGCATTGGCTTGCGAACCGTCATAGATTTTGCGAGCAAAACCACGGCTTGGGAACAGTTCGGCAAACGGCACAAAGTCGGCGTGGGCGTCGATTTTCCCGGCCTGCAATGCCGAGCCCGCGACTTCCGGTGGCTGGGCGATGATGTTCACGTCTTTCAGCGGATCCCAGCCTTGCGCCGCGACCGCGCGCAGCAACATGCCATGAGCGGTGGACGCGAACGGCACGGAAATGGTCTTGCCTTTCAGCTCTGCCAACGACTGCACGCCCGAGGCGCTTGGCACCACGATGCCATTGCCGCTGCCCTTGATACTGCCCGAGAGCACGCTGATAAACAGACTGTGTTTGCCCGCGGTTTCGAACGCCACACCGTTGAACGAACCGGGGAAATCGGCCATGGCGCCGAAGTCGAGTTTGCCGGCGACCATCTCGTTGGTCAGGGGTGCGCCGCTGGTGAAGTTCTTCCACTCGACTTCGTATTTGGCGTCTTTGTACTGGCCGTCATGGGGCAGGTATTTGTCCAGCAGGCCGAGTTCGCGAATCAACAGACCGCCGGCGGCGCAGTTGATCGTGGTGTCCTGGGTGCCGATGGCAATGCGGATGGTTTCGGCCGAGGCCGACAGGGTGAACGAGACCAGTACCAGACCGGCGAATGCTGCACGCAGCAATGTTGGCAAAGACATAGGTGAATCCCCTCGAATCATTTATAGGATGTTCGTCTCCGCCACGATCAGGGCGTGGTGGGAAACGAGGGGTGTTGGGTGAATCCAGCGTCCGGTGTTTCCGGATGGCTTTGGGTTGTCTGGGTGGGCCTCATCGCTGGCAGGCCAGCTCCCACAAGGTTCTCTATTGCCAGCGAAAATCTGTGTCCCACTGCGAATCCCTGTGGGAGCTGGCCTGCCAGCGATGGCGTCCTTTCAGTCAGCGCAATAAATAGGGGATTTCGACTTTCACGGCACCGGTCGGGCAGTCCTTTTCGCACGGCATGCAGTACCAGCATTCGTCGAAGGCCATGTAGGCCTTTTGCGTGGCCGGGTTGATCGCCAGCAAGTCCATCGGGCAGACGTCGACGCACACGGTGCAGCCTTTGTGGGCGATGCAAAGATCCTCGTCGACCGTGACCGGCGCGTTGGAGCGGAAGAAAATTTCCTGGGGTTGATAGGCCATTTGGCGGTCTCTCTTTTTGTGATGCTCAGGCAGCAAAGGCGCCGACCCGCAGCCGGTCGTAGGCCTGCATTTCTTCGGCGTCGAGCGGGATGATGTAAGGCTCGACGGCTTTCTTGAAACTGGTCATCTGGCCGTCGTCGCCCTTCTTCAGGTGGCAGTGGCAGAACCAGTCGCTGTCGTTGCGTTGCGGGTGATCGACCCGATAGTGGTAAAGCCCCCAACGGCTTTCAGCGCGAAACAAGGACGCGCGGGCGGCCATTTCGGCGCAGTCGCGGATCATGCTGACTTCCATGGCACGCATCAGTTCGTGGGCGTTGTGGGCCTTGATCTGATCGAGGTCACGCTGGATATCGCTGAAGCGTTGCAGGCCGATTTGCATCTTCTTGGTCACTTTCGGCGGTTGCAGGTAGTCGTTCACAAAACGTCGCAGCTTGTACTCGACCTGGGCGGGCGGCAAACCGTGTTCGCGATCCAGTGGCGCGTAGACTCGTGCTTTTTCGGTTTCGATCTGTTTGGCATCGACGGTTGAAAATTCGCGACCGGCGACAAAATCCGCCGCGTTGGTGCCGGCAAACCAGCCATAAGTGAACGCGCCGAGCATGTAGTTGTGCGGTACCGCCGCCATGTCTCCCGCTGAGTACAAGCCCTTGACCGAGGTTTCGGCCTTCTCGTTGACCCACACGCCCGACGCCGAGTGACCGCTGCAAAAGCCGATTTCCGAGATGTGCATCTCGACCATCTGCGTGCGGTAGTCAGTGCCGCGATTGGCGTGAAACTGCCCGCGGCTCGGGCGTTCGTTGCTGTGCAGAATCTCTTCGATGTTCTGGATGGTTTCCTCGGCCAGGTGATCGAGTTTGAGGAACACCGGGCCGTTGCCGCTTTCGAGCTCCTGGTGGAACTCCCACATCATCTGCCCGCTCCAGTAGTCGCACTCAATGAAGCGCTCGCCCTTATTGTTGGCGGTGTAGCCGCCCAGGGGACCGGTGACGTAGGCGCAGGCCGGGCCGTTGTAATCCTTGATCAACGGGTTGATCTGGAAGCATTCGAGGTTCGCCAGCTCGGCGCCGGCGTGATAGGCCATCGCGTAGCCGTCGCCGGCGTTGGTCGGGTTTTCATAGGTGCCCATCAGGTAACCCGAGGACGGTAAACCGAGGCGCCCGGCCGCACCGCAGGCAAGGATTACAGCCTTGGCCTTGATCACATGGAAGTCGGCGGTGCGGCAGTCGAAGCCCATCAGGCCGTTGACTGCGCCCTCTTCGTCCGTCAGCAACCGTGTGCAAACCACGCGATTGGTGATGCTGACTCGCGCCCGCTTCAACTGGCGGTACAGGACCTTTTTGATGTCGTGCCCTTCCGGCATCGGCAGCACATAGGCGCCCATGTGGTGGACCTTTTTCACCGCGTAGTCGCCGGTCTCGTCCTTCTCGAACTTCACGCCCCAACGGTCCAGTTGCTCGATAGTCTCGAAGCTGTGGGTCGCATAGGCGTACACAGCGGTCTGGTTGACGATGCCGTCGTTGGCGATGGTGATTTCCTTGGTGTACTGCTCCGGTGTCGAGTGACCGGGAATGATCGCGTTGTTCAGGCCGTCCATGCCCATGCTGATCGCGCCGCTGCGCTTGACGTTGGCCTTGTCGATCAGCAACACGCGCAGATCACGGTTACGCTCCTTGGCCTTGATCGCCGCCATTGGCCCGGCCGTGCCGCCGCCGATCACGACGATGTCGTATTCCTGCTCCAAAGTGTTTCGGGTCATGCCTGATCCCCTTTTTGCCGGTCGATCCGCAAGCGGTACTGGAAGGCATCGCCGCGGTAGTAAAGGTGTTCGAAGTCCACGGGCTGGCCGCTGGCGTCGTGGGTCAGGCGCTCGATGCGCATGATCGGCGAGCCCGGTTCGACGTTCAGCGCCTGGGTCAGGTCGCTGTCGGCCAGCACCGCGTCGATGGCCAGATCGGCATGACCGAGGGCCAGGCCGCAGTCGTTTTCGAGGATCAGAAAGATGTCGCGGGTAACCAGATCGGCCTTCTCCAGCCGTTCGCCGATGGCTTTGGGCAGGTAGGTGATTTCCAGCGAGATCGGCTCGCGGTTGATCAGCCGAACGCGTTTGATCTGCGCCACGGTCTCGCCTTCGGCCACCTGCAAACGCTCGGCGACGAGCTTGTCGGCGGGGATGAATTTGAAGCTGCGCAGGCGGTTGATCACCTCGTAGCCGCGACCGGTCATGGACTCGGCCAGGCCTTGCAGGGTGCTGACGTTCTGAAAGGTTTTCGGCTTGGCGACGAACGTGCCCTTGCCGTGAATCTTGAAGATCAGCCCTTCCTTCTGCAGATCGCCCAAGGCTTGGCGCACGGTGATGCGGCTGACTTTGAACAGCGCGCCGAGTTCGCTTTCGGACGGCATCTGGCTGTCTTGCGGGTATTCGCCGTCGAGGATGCGGGCGCGCAGCACATCGCGAAGCTGGGTGTGCAGCGGCACGCTACTGAGGGATAGAACGTTATCGGTCATGGCAGATCACTTGTTATAACGAGTTATGACGTGATCTTAGAGAGCGGGTGTGGGGATTGAGAAATACTGATTAAGCATAAGGTTAGAGCTGACTGCGGATGGGGCTCTGTGCGATGGCCATGGATGACCCTTGTGGCGAGGGAGCTTGCTCCCGCTGGGGCGCGAAGCGGCCCTAATAATTCACCTGACACACCGCATGCGCCGATTTTACGACTGCTACGCAGCCGAGCGGGAGCAAGCTCCCTCGCCACAAAAGCAGGCTTGCTGAGCAGAAGGTTCAGGTGCGCTTGAGGATCTGGTCCATCACCCAGTCGGTTTTCAGCGCGTGTTCGGCCACCGCTGGATGCTGCGCCTCGCCACGGATGTGAGCGTTCATGCCCAGCACGTGATGCCACTGAATGTGCTCGTGATGGTCGATGTGCAGGCTGAGGTGTTCATCGGCTTCAAGCTGCACCGGGTGTTCATCGAACACTGAAAAACTGATCCGGCCCTGGCTGCCGATCAACTCGACCCGATCTTCGCGGCGGTCGGCGACGAAATTCCAGCAGCCCATGCCCAGCGCCCCCGAAGCGAACCGCCAACTGGCGCTGACCGCGTCTTCGGCGGCATACAAACCCGCCTGCCGCGCGGTGAAACCGGCGACTTCGACAATATCGCCGAGCAAATACTGGAACAGATCGAAACCATGACTGGCCAGGTCGGCGAAGTAACCGCCACCGGCAATCGCCGGGTCAGTGCGCCAATTGTCGGCGCCACCCAGATCGTTCGGCGAAGGCGCTTTGGTCAGGGTCCAGGACAGATGCCGCACCTCGCCGATCCGCCCCTCCTCCAGCCACTGCCGTACTTGCTGGAAACGCGGCAGCGAGCGTCGGTAATAGGAAACGAACAGGTTCAATCCGGCGTCGGCAAAGACCTTTTGCATGTCACGGCTTTGCCCGACATTCAGCGACATCGGTTTTTCGACGCAGCAATGTTTGCCGGCGGCGGCGACCAGCACGCTATAAGCGTAGTGACTGTCAGGTGGCGTGGCGATGTACACCGCGTCCACCTCGGGATCATTGATCAGAGCTTGCGCATCGGTGTAAACCCGAGCGATGCCGTGGCGTGCGGCGTAGTCGGTGACCGCCTCCAGTCGCCGCCCCATCACCGCCACCAGCGCCGAGCCCGGCGCCTTGTAAAAGGCCGGCCCGCTCTTGCGCTCAGCGACGCTGCCACAACCAATCATGCCCCAGCGCACTACGTCCATGTTCTCTCCTTGATCCTTAGCCGATGCGCAAGGCGCGCAGGTCCAGATGACCGTCCTTGAGCGGCGGGCACCAGTAGTAGCCGCCGGTGATCGGGCGGCTGATGCGGTACAAACCGTCGGTGATACCGTCTTCCAGCCCGCTCATGCGCCGCAGTTGGGCTTCGAAGGCGTCGAGGGAAAAACCGAACGCCAGGAACATCAGGCCCGCGCGATCGCCTTCGATCCACGGCATCGAGCGACGGACCACGAACGCTTCGGGGGCGAAGCTTTCCTGGGCGGTGCGTTTGACGTGAGCGGAAATCGGCGCGTCATCCAGTTCTTCGTTATCGCTCAAGCGACGGCCCATGATGTTGTCCTTTTCATCGGACGGCATCGCGTGGAAGCCCTTCAGATCATGCTGCCACTGCTGGATCGCGGCAAAACTGCCACCGACCAGGCCTTCAGCGCCTTCACCCAACAGCGCGGCGGCCACGGCGGCTTCGTCGTGCGGGTTTTCGGTGCCGTCTTCGTAACCGGTCAGGTCATGGCCGGTCATGTGGCGGAAGGTTTCGTTCATCTGCACCAAGCGCAGAGCCGGGGCCAGCGCGGCTTCGATGGCGTTGCTGCGATTGAGCAGTTCACCCCGGTCAACGCCGTGCAACCAGCACCAGAGCGCGTGTTGGGTCGACGGGTTATCGACACCGACACCGGTCAGCGCCGGGAAGGGCCGCAGGCCATCGATCTCAACGTGCAGTGCCTTGACCAGGGATTCACCAAAGCCGACCACCGCCGATTTCCCGTCCACCCGTTGCATCAAGTTATCGAGCGCAGCCGGCAATGCTTCGGCAGATTCGAGGGCGAAGAACATATGACGGGCTTGAGGCGGAACGGGGGTGGCGAGAATGCCCGGCTGGTAGTAACTCATATGAACTCCTTAAAAAGAGCGCGGAGTTTAACCGGAGCACGAGGGTTTGTGTGCACCGACCTGTAGCAGCTGTCGAGCAGCGCGAGGCTGCGTTCGGCTGCGCAGCAGTCGTAAATCCTATGTGCAAAATATCCCTGACACACCGCAGTGATTGATTTCACGACTGCTGCGCAGCCGAACGCAGCCTCGCGCTGCTCGGCAGCTGCTACGACGGATTTGTCGTTAGTGAGTGTGGGGCTTCGTTACGGAAGGCACTCGGGCTCATGCCGGTCCAGCGCTTGAAGGCCCGGCGAAAGCTGCGCACGTCGCTGTAACCGACTTCTTCGGTGATGCGCTCGATGGACAGGTCCGGGTTGGCCAGCAGGCTCATGGTGCGGGCCTGGCGCACTTGCTCCAGCAGGGTCTCGAATGTCAGCGCATGTTCGGTCAGGCGGCGGCGCAAGGTGCGGCTGCTCATGTTCAGGTCGCCGGCGATCTTCTCGATGTGACTGCCCTCGGTCAGGTCCCGGGAAATCGCCCGTTCCACAGCCTGGATCAAGTCCATTTTCTGATGAACCTGCGCGGCTTCCAGTTCAAGCAATTTGACCGCCTGACGCAGCGCCAGGGAATGGTGATTGGGCAAATGCACGTCAAGCCAATGGGCGGCGATCACCATGCGGTTTTGCCGGCAACCGAAACGCACGTCCGGCCCCAGCAACCGCTGGTACTCGCTGAGATAGTCTGGCGCCGCGTGCATGAATTCCACCGCCATCGGCTTGAAATCGGCGCCGACCAGCGCCCGGCCGTACACCAGCAGGCTGGCGAAAAACTCCTCGACCGCAAACAACTGCACGTTGGCAAACGGCAAGCGACATTCGGCGTCGACAAACACCCGGTCGCCCGCCTCCTCCACGCTCGACACCACGATCCCGCCCGAGGTGTGCTGATGCCGAATGCCCAGTGCAAAGGCATCGCGCAGGGTCTTGCACAACGACAACACATGCCCGAGCAGCCCGAGCGTGCCCAGCACATTCTGTGCACCCACCCACAAACCCAGCCCCTGATTGGGCAAGACCTTGAGTGCGCGCTGAATCATGGCCACGGCTTGCCGATAGGAAATGCGCTGCGCCGGGTCCTGGAGATCGTCAAGGGTAAAACCCAGGCCTCGGCACAGACTGTCGGGGTTGACGCCTTTTTGCTCGGCGACTTCGGCCAGGGTTTGCAACAGAAAAGGCGACACCAGCGCCAATTCAAAGGTGGGATCGATAACTTTCATCTGCATGGGGCTAGACATTCCGGATCAGGCTGCATTCTTATTTTTGTTACCGGTTATGTCGAAGGAAGTTAGCACAGGGTTTAAACGCTGTCCGCAGAAGTCCCCCTAATGGCCGCCAATACCCTGCCCCGCATGGCGCAGACAGCTTATTTCTATGGGGCGGCCTTCGTGTGGCCGCCGGTGCTCCCGCTAACAATAATAATGAGTACACACATGAACCCGACCCGCACGACACTTCCCCTGTTGATCATCAGCCTGGCCGGCGTCTGCGCCCTGCAACCGGCACTGGCCACCGAGGCCGGCGTGGACAACATCGGCACCGGCACCGACGGTTTTTTCATGTTGCCGCTGGAGGTCGACAGCCTTCCGGACAACATGGTTGTGTTCAACCTCTACTACAACCACTACAAGTCCAGGAAGCTGAACATCAGTTCGCTGGGCGGCAAGGTGCCGAATGTCGAGATCGAATCCACGGCGGTTATCCCGCGCCTGGATTACCTCAGCCCGGTGCGCATTTTTGGCGGGCGGCTGGCGGGCTACATCGGCCAACCGTGGCTGAAACAGGAAGTCTCGGTGTTCGGCTTGCAGGACACCCGCGAAGGCATGGGCGACACCACCTTCGCGCCGATCATTCTCTGGGACATGGGCAAGAACCTGACCCTCGGCGCCGCCGTGGAAATCACCGTACCCACCGGCGAATACAGCGTCGATCGCCTGGCCAATACCAGCAACAATTTCTACACCTACAAACCGCTGTTTTCCTTCACCTGGTTGCCGACGGAAAGGACCGAGGTGTCGATGAAGACGACGTACAGCTTCAACGAAAAAAACAAGGACACCGATTACAAGTCGGGGCAGATCTTCCACTTCGATTATTCAGCCAGTTACAAGATCACCGACAACCTGATGCTGGGGCTGAACGGCTATTACTTGAAGCAGACCACCGATGACAAGCAGTTCGGCAGGACCGTGCAGTTCAATGGCGAGGACGTGAATGACGGCGTGCGCGGGCAAGTGTTTGCAATCGGGCCGGCGTTGCACCTGACCTTCTTGAAATACGCCAGTGCAGAGATTCGCTGGGCCAAGGAGTTCGATGTGGAGAACCGGCCTGAGGGCGAGATGCTGTGGGCGAAGGTCAGTATTCCGTTTGCGTTCTAGCGATTAGATCGTTCCCTCGCTCTGCGTGGGAATGCAGCCCGGGACGCTCTGCGTCCCAAAGCGGACGCGGAGCGTCCATTGAGGCATTCCCACGCAGAGCGTGGGAACGATCGGTCAGGGTGATTGGGGTTTTTCAGGAGTATACGGGCCAGGTGTCGACGATCCGCCCCCCTCGAACCGCCAACAAATCCCCAAACTGCAACAACACCGATTCAGTCTGGGCCGGCCGCAAAAACACCTGATCCTCAACCCTGAGCCCTACCGCCGCCGAGCCATTGACCATCTCCTGGTTCGAGCTGCGGCCATACACCCCGTTACTCTGCAACCCCTGCGGCGATTCAAACTCCGCCATCCAGTTACCGCCGTAGATAAAGAACGTCTCGCGCTGATTGGTGTCCCACCACGAAAACAACCTCGACTTGCCGTCCAGCGCCGGAATGTTCACCGCACCCGTGCTTTTCAACACCGGCGTCGCGATAAACGCCGCCGGCACATGCTCCACCAGCGACGGCAAATCGTAGTGCGTCGGCTTGAGCATCGCCGTACCCACCGACACCTCACTGCTCAGGCTTTCCTGCTCGTGCATGCGATAACTCGGGCTGCCGGCGGTATTGAGCGTCAGCCCTTCGCGCCATAACCCCGGGTATTGCTGACGAGTGAAGTCGACGCAGCGGTTGTAAATCACCATGACCTTGGCGAACAGTTCCTCGGGCGACCCAAGAATCCCCGGCACGCCCATGCCCACAAACGGGTCGTAGCCCATGAACCCGGCAAACTCTAGGTGCTGCGGGTTCGCGCTGATCAGCGTCAGCATCTGCCCGAGCACCGCCAGATCACCGACACCGCCGCGATGCAAACCCACGTCCAGCTCAATGTTCACCCGCAATCGCGTGCCCAAACCCTTGGCCAACGCCAGGTATTGCTGCAAGCGTTCCGGCGTATCGAGCAGCCATTGCAACTGCTTCGACGGGTCGAACGGACCTTTATGCGACGCGTAAAACAACTCGGCCGAACGCACCGGCAGCGGCTTGCCCAACAAAATGTCGGCTTCGGGAAACTGCACCGCGTCATGGTTGAGAAACGGCTGATGAAACGACATCAAGCGCTGGGTGCCGGCACGTTTGGCGATGTAGCTGAGCAGCCCCGGTGACGGCAGTGATTTCTCCACCAGACGCAGATGCTTGCCGCCGCGCTTCACCGACAGCGTGACGACATCGATGTTGTGGTCGAGCCGGTCCAGATCGATCAGCATCACCGGGCGCATCGGGCCGAAGGCTTTGAGCTCATCGTTCAACGCCCGGAAATAGTCGCTGTACGGACCGCCCCGATCACCCGGTCGCAGCCACGCGCCTACGCCCGCGAGCAAGGCGCTGACACCGACAGTCCCGATGAGAAAGTTACGACGATTGACCGCCATCAGCTCACCCCCAGAATCGACGACAAATGCGCGTTGAGAAATTTGCCGCTGGGGTCGAGTGCCTGTCGAACCTGAAGGAATTCCTGCCAACGCGGGTACAACGGTTGCAGGTTCTTCGCATTGAGCGTGTGCAACTTGCCCCAATGGGGTCGGCCGTTGTACTTCCAGAAAATCGGCTCGATGGCAGCGAAAAAATTGTGGTGATCCATCTGGTAATGCTGATGGACCGAGATCGAGCAACTGTCACGGCCTTCGAACATGCTCAACGCAATGTCATCGGCTTTGACGTAGCGGTACTCGATGGGAAACCAGGTGCGCAGGTCCTTGTCCTGAATCAGCTTCAGAATCTCCCGCAAGCAAGCCGGGCCGTGTTCCGCCGGCACTGAGTATTCCATTTCGTTGAAGCGCACCGTGCGCACATTGGCGTAGATGTCGAACGAGTCCCCCACCCGGTCATCGAAACTGGCGAGGTGGCGCAGATTGTTGAGCATGGTGCGGCGCAGGTCCGGGAAGTCGCTGGCGTATTTGTCGATCTTCTCGATCAACGTCACGAACTCATTACCGCCCTCCTCATCCGGCGGGATCGGCGGTGTGGCCGGGTCGGTGGTTTCGTTCAGGGCGATCGACAAGGCGTAGTCGGAATGGGTCACCACGAGCATTTCCCAGTGCTGGTTTTCCCGAGTGTTCTTGTCGAGGTCTTCCAGCAGCTCTTCGGTCCTGGCGATCCACTGGCGCTCTCGCAAGCGATAAGCCGGACGGTTTTGCAGCCGCACTTTGGTGACCACGCCGAGTGCGCCGAGTGACACCCGCGCCGCACTGAACACTTCAGGGTGACGTGTGCTGTCGCAGTCCATTACTTCGCCATTGGCGTTCACCAGTTGCAGGCCGCAGACGTGGGCCGAGTAGGACTGAAAGTTTTTCCCGGTGCCGTGAGTCGAGGTGGCGATCGCACCGGCCAGGGTCTGGTAATCGATGTCGGCCATGTTCTGCAGGGCCTGGCCGATGTCCTTGAGCGGCGTGCCCATGCGTGACATCGGCGTGCCGGCGGCGAACTCGGCCTGCAGCGTTTGAGCGTCGTGATCGAGCAGCCCGGTGAAGTAGCTCAGCGACAGCAACGTGCCGTCAGTGGGCACCAGCGCGCTGAAGGAATGCGCCGAACCCACCGGACGAACCTTGCCCGGAGCCTGACGGATAACCTGGGTCAGTTCGTCCAGGGTCTTCGGCGCCAGCCGCGCCGCCGGCAGGCAACTCTGACCGCCGGACCAGTTGCGCCAGGGAATCAGCCGTGGTGGGCGCAGGAATTCGGCCAACGCGGGGGTTGAGCCCAGCGCGGTGAAAGCGCCAATGACACTCGCCCGTTGCAGCAACTGACGCCGTGTTAAGTCCATCGTCATGAATCATACCCTGCCGTTCTTATTGTTGGATTCGCTGGCCGGACATAAAGGCAATCAGCGCCAGGAACTCTTCCTGCGAACACTGCATGCACATCCCCATCGGCGGCATGCCGTTGTAGCCGTTGATCGCGTGGTCGAGCAGCGTATCGGCGCCCTGCTGCACGCGCGGCTCCCAGGCTTTTTGGTCGCCAGTCAACGGTGCGCCGGCCGCCGGGTTGGCGTGGCAGAGCTTGCAGCTGTTGTCGTAGACCTGTGCCAGCGCGGCGTCGGCGGGCGTGGCGGTGGCCGCTTCGTTATAGGTCGCCAGGCTTTTCGGCTCATCGCCACAACCGTTGAGCAGCGCCGCGAAGACGCCGCCCACCAACGCCAAACAAAGGCTAGGCTTTTCAGAGAGTCGAATGGCCCGCATGGTTGTCCTCTCGTATGGCGCCCCTCAGCGGAGACACCTTTTTTATTGTGATCAAGCACAGGTCAACACTAAGGCACTGACGCGGGCAGGTTGAGGGCATTGGGGGCCAACAAGGGGGGCATCTGAGGCCATGACCGAAGGCGCCGGCGGGTCCACGATCAAAAACCCTGACCCGCCAAACGATGAGATGAGTCATGACAAGCGAGGCCAAGGTCTGCTAAAACGATTCATCAGTTCATCACCCATTCCAGACGGGGTAGCGACATGACCACAGCACATATCCTTGGCAATCTGTTTCCCGACTCCAGCGACATCCCGGAAAAATACCGCCTCGACGGCCAGACCGAGCAGCGTGAATACCTGGTCGATGGCGAACTGAAAACCTGGTCCGGCCCCCTCGCCCAGGTCCGCAGCCCGGTGTACCTGACCGGCGAAAATGGCGACGAACAAGTCATCCTCGGCAGCACGCCGCTGCTCGACGCAGAAACCGCATTGACCGCGCTCGACGCCGCCGTCCGCGCCTATGACCGGGGCCAGGGTTTGTGGCCGACCATGCGCGTGGCCGAACGCATCCAGCACGTCGAAACGTTTCTGGGCCACATGCGCGAACAGCGTGAGGCCGTGGTCAAGCTGTTGATGTGGGAGATCGGCAAGAACCTCAAGGACTCGGAAAAAGAGTTCGACCGCACCTGCGATTACATCGTCGACACCATCAACGCCCTCAAGGAACTCGACCGCCGCTCCAGCCGCTTCGAGCTGGAACAGGACACCCTCGGGCAGATACGCCGCGTTCCACTGGGTGTCGCCTTGTGCATGGGGCCTTACAACTATCCGCTGAACGAAACCTTCACTACGCTGATCCCGGCACTGATCATGGGTAACACCGTGGTGTTCAAACCGGCCAAGCTCGGAGTGCTGTTGATTCGCCCGCTGCTGGAAGCCTTCCGCGACAGCTTCCCGGCCGGTGTGATCAACGTGATCTACGGCAGCGGCCGCGAGACCGTCAGTGCGCTGATGGCCAGCGGCAAGATCGATATCTTCGCGTTTATCGGCACCAACAAAGCCGCCAGCGATCTGAAAAAACTCCACCCGAAACCACATCGCTTGCGCGCGGCGCTGGGCCTGGATGCGAAGAACCCGGGCATCGTGTTGCCGGAGGTCGATCTGGACAACGCGGTCAACGAAGCGGTGACCGGGTCGCTGTCGTTCAACGGCCAGCGTTGCACTGCACTGAAAATCCTCTTCGTCCATGAAGACGTGGTCGAGTCATTCATCGAGAAATTCAACGCCAAACTCGCCGGCCTGAAACCCGGCATGCCTTGGGAAAGCGGCGTGGCCCTGACACCGTTGCCGGAAGCGAGCAAGGTCGATTACTTGCACTCGCTGGTCGCGGATGCCGTCAGTAAAGGCGCCAAGGTGGTGAATCCGAATGGCGGTGAAGCGCGGGCGTCGTTCTTCTACCCGGCGGTGTTGTTCCCGGTGACGCCGCAGATGCGCGTCTACCAGGAAGAACAGTTCGGCCCGGTGGTGCCGATCGTGCCTTACCGGCATCTCGACACGGTGATCGACTACGTCCTGGAATCGGACTTCGGCCAGCAGTTGAGTATCTTCGGCACCAACCCGGTGGCGGTCGGTCGACTGGTGGACACCTTTGCCAATCAGGTCGGGCGGATCAACCTCAACGCCCAGTGCCAGCGCGGCCCGGACACCTACCCCTTCAACGGCCGCAAGAACTCCGCCGAAGGCACGCTGTCGGTGCATGACGCGCTGCGGGTGTTTTCGATCCGCACGCTGGTGGCGACCAAGTTCCAGGAAACCAACAAAGAACTCATCAGCGAGATCATCAGCGGACGCAGTTCGAGTTTCCTGACCACCGATTACATCTTCTGAGGACACCGCGCCTGAACACGTTCAGAGCCCATCGACTGCCACCGCTGCTGCGCCGGCTGCTGCGTCCGTTACTGGACCCGTATCGGCGCTATCGCCACGCGAAACTGATCCACGCGATCCGTGTGTCGCTCGGGTTGCTGGCATCGATCATGCTGACCACCGGCATCAACCTGCCCCACGGTGAGTGGGCGTCGGTGACGATGCTGGTGGTGATCGGCGGCTTGCAGCACCACGGCAACATCGGCAAAAAAGCCGCCGAGCGCGCCGTCGGGACGTTGATCGGCGCGAGTATCGGCCTGCTGTTGGTGGCGCAACAGGCCTGGCTCGGGATGCCGTGGCTGACCTATTTTGTGATGTCGGTGGTGTGCGGGTTCTTTTCGTATCACGCCATCGGCAAGGGCGGTTACACGGCGCTACTGGCGGGGATCACGGTGTTTATTGTCGCCGGGCATGGCGACAACCCGATCTCTGACGGACTGTGGCGCGGTGTCGATATTCTGATTGGCGTGGCCCTGGCGCTGGCATTTTCCTTCGCCCTGCCGTCGTATGCGGTTTATTCCTGGCGCTACAACCTGGCCAACTCGCTACGCGATTGCGCGACGATTTACGGACGCATCATCGATGGTCAGCCCGTCTCCGATGACGAACACCTGAAGCTCATGAATCGTCTGAACACAGCCATGGTGCAACTGCGGTCGCTGATGCCGTCGGTGTCCAAGGAAGTGAAGATTTCCATGACCGAGCTCGATGCGATTCAGCGTCATTTGCGGATGTGCGTCAGCACCCTGGAAATCCTCGGCAACACCCGGCCGGACGCCAACGACCGCGACGCCATGGCGCATCTGCAATCGAGTTTCAAAGCCGAACACCGGCAGATTCGCGTGCAACTGATCGGTATGGCCCGGGCGCTGAAAACCGGCGCATCGCAGCGACTCAGTCGCCCCCTCGATTTGCCGGCCAATTCAGGTCTTGAAGCGCCGGTCTACAACCCGCTGGACGGCTATCGGTCACTGATCCGCCAGTTCGCTTCGAACATCGGCGAGATGCGCCAGCGACTGGCCAAGACTGCACCGCGCTGGAACATCTGACGCCCGTTTATTGTGTGACCGTCCGACGAAACTTCAGGCCCCAGCCCTGCTGCATGCCTGCGGCGGCCAGTAGAATCGCGGCGACACCGATCCATTGCAGCGGCTCCAGGCGATGGTCGAAGGCAAACCAGTCAACGAAAATCGCCGCAATCGGGTAGATGAACGACAACGCTCCGGTCAATGCCGTCGGCAGTTTCTGAATCGCGCCGTACAGCAGCACATACATCACGCCGGTGTGAACGATGCCCAACGTCACCAGGCTGCCCCAGGCACTTGGCGCTTGTGGTAATGCCGAAAAATGCGCGAACGGCGCGAGCAGCAGCACACCGGTGCTGACCTGAATCAGCGCAATCAAGTGCGGTGGCGTGCCGGTCAGGTGCTTGATAATCAACGCCGCAATCGCGTACAGAAACGCAGCCCCCAAGGCCAGGCCGATGCCCATCAAGTAATCGTTGCCACCCGCACCCTGCTCGCCATGCGCGCTGACAATCGCCAACATCCCGAGAAACGAAATGCCCAGCCAGAACAGCTTTTGCAGGGTGATTTTCTCGCCAAGAAACAGCGCCGCCAACCCGACCAGCATGAACGGTTGAACGTTATAAACCGCGGTGCCGATGGCAATCGAGGCACGGGAATAAGAGGCGAACAGCAGCACCCAGTTGCCGACAATCGCTACGCCGCTGAGCACCGCCAGCAGGAACGTGGTGCGGGTCAGAATGCCCGGGCGCAGAAAGCCGAAGGCCGCGCAGATCAACAACAGCGTGCCGGCGCCGAACACGCACCGCCAGAACACCACGTCCAGCACGGGTTGCCCGGACACCAGCACGAACCAACCGATGGTCCCGGAGATCAGCATGGCGGCGCTCATTTCGAATGAACCGCGACGTAGTGTGTTGTCCATCATCAGACTCCCGTGATTGAGCCCAAATTATGCCAATCCGCCCAAGGGCTTCTCCAGCGCAAAAAGCAGGCTAAACTCGGTTTCTGCCTTGTTTATCAAGGCGTATTCAGTCAACTGCCTAACAGGGGATTTGCCATGACCGACGACATCGACCAGGTGCTGATCAGCGCATTGATGGAGGATTCGCGCCGTTCTCTCAAGGCCTTGGCGCAGATCAGCGGCCTGTCCTCACCCAGCGTTGCCGAACGCCTGCGTCGACTCGAAGAACGCGGCGTGCTCAAGGGCTACACCGTCGAGATTGATCCCAAGTGCTTCGGCTATCAACTTCAGGCCATCGTACGGATCCGTCCGCTGCCCGGCCAGTTGCAGGAAGTGGAGCGGCAGATCCAGGCGATCCCCGAGTTTACCGAGTGCGACAAAGTTACCGGCGACGACTGTTTCATCGCGCGCCTGCATGTGCGCTCGATGGAGCAACTGGACACCCTGCTTGATCGCCTCAACAGCCACGCTGAAACCAACACCGCCATCGTCAAGAAGACTCCGGTCAAACGCAGACTGCCACCGATGGCATGAGTGCGGTTTTGATTGGAAGCGCGTAAATTGACAGTTTTCCGGCGAAGGATTGGCGGTATGAAAATTCAGGTGGTTTTACTCGCGGTGCTGATGCTCGCGGGTTGCGGCACGGTACAAACAGTGATTCGCGGTGACGAAGTAGCGGCGAAGGATCTCAAGGATCACAAAAGTTACTGCGGCGCCGTTCCCCGCATCTACAGCGGCGTGACCTACGATTTCTGCATGCTCAATGCTCCCCTGGAAAAAGGACGGGATGCGCAGGTGCATGACAATGCTCCGGCCATTGTCCTCATCGACGTGGTCATTTCCGGCGCCCTCGATACGTTGCTCCTGCCCTATACCATCTACCGCCAGCAGGCCGATGGCAGCATTATCATCACGGAATGACGCTGAATTTCAGGCAATAAAAAACCCGCCTAAGCGGGTTTTTTACTCAAGGCTGCCGATTAATCATCGCGGCTCATGATGCCGAGGATCTGCAACAAGCTGATAAACAGGTTGTAGATCGATACATACAGGCTGATGGTCGCCATGATGTAGTTACGCTCGCCGCCATGAATGATGGCGCTGGTCTGGAACAGTATGCAGACCGAGGAGAACAGCACGAAACCTGCGCTGATCGCCAGTTGCAGACCGCTGACCTGGAAGAAGAAGCTCGCCAGCGTCGCGCCCAGCAGCACGAAGAAGCCTGCGGTGATGAAACCACCGAGGAAGCTCATGTCCTTGCGGGTGATCAGCACGTAAGCCGACAGACCACCGAACACCAGCGCGGTCATCGCGAAAGCCGAACTGACGACTTCAGCGCCGCCCTGCATGCCCAGGTAGCGGTTGAGGATCGGGCCGAGCAGGAACCCCATGAAACCGGTCAGGGCAAATGCCGACACCAGGCCCCAGGCCGAGTCACGGAGTTTGTTGGTGAGGAAGAAAAGCCCGTAGAAACCGATCAGCACCACAAAAATGTTCGGGTAGCCGACACGCATCTGCTGAGCCACGAACGCCATCACGCCACTGAATGCGAGGGTGAGTGCGAGCAAGCCGTATGTGTTGCGCAGGACGCGGCTAACCTCTAGCTGCTCAACCTGCACGCTGTTATTAACTGCGTAATCCTGTTCGCGCATGGCGACACTCCTGTTGGTTTGAAACGTTCAGTCGCAAAGATCATAACAGACGCTCTGTAACAAGCCATGCAGAGAGTTTGACAGTGTGTTTCATTCAGGTATTATGGCGCCCGCAACGCAAACGGAGGTGTGGCCGAGTGGTTTAAGGCAACGGTCTTGAAAACCGTCGACTGTAACAGGTCCATGAGTTCGAATCCCATCGCCTCCGCCATATTTGTATCGACAAAGCCCTGATTATTCAGGGCTTTGTCGTTTCTGGCTTTTTGGAAAAACCTGCCAGCCCACACCTTGGCTCTTGTCTTTCCATAGCTGTACGTGGAACACAAAACACAAAACAATCCATAATCGACTGTTTTTTTGTTATTTTTTCGCACCAAATAAAATGCCGGGGGCGACCATGATGCAGGCCTGGGTGCATCCTTTCGCCAGCTGAACTGTTGGAACTGCATAACCGCTTCCAGCAAATGACCGCCGATTACAGCGCCCTCCCCGCTGGCCAAAAATACGAAGGCATTCCGCCGTTAAAGAAAGAAACCAACTCGCGCTCTGGAGCGGCCTGGGCACGCTGTGCCGGATTGGCGAGTTGCTGCAGGCTGAATGGAAAAATGTCGATCTGGACCAGCAGACCTGGTTCCTCCCCAGCGAAAACGTCAAAGGCTCCCAGGACAAGAAGCAGGACCACCATGTCTTCCTCTCCTCCTTCTCGCTGCATTTCTTTCAGGAACTCAAGACCCTGACGGGAGACTCACAATGGTGCTTTCCCAACAAGCAGGATGATGGGCATGTGGAGGTGAAAGTGGTGAGTAAATAGGTCGGTGATTGCCAGGCCCGGTTCAAAAGTCGCAAGGCCCTCTCACGACGGCGTCACGACGATACCCTGGTGCTTGCCGACGGCCAGAACGGTGACTGGACGCCATATGACCTGCACCGTACCAGTGCGACCATGATGCAGGCCTTGGGGGCCAGCCTGGACGTCATCGACCGCTGCCAAAAACATGTGTTGGCGTGCTCTTGGGCCACTACCTGCATCACGATTATGCCGAGGAAAAGAAACGTGCGTGGCATCTGCTGGGCGATCGACTCAGTGCCATGCTGTCCTCAACCTACGAGCACCCATCGACCGAGTCGATGATGTCTTTTCCAGCGTACGCCGCAACTGGATCCCTACCGCCTTCATAAGTCGGCTTATTTAGTGCTGCGTCCTCATAGCGTCGTAGAGATCGCCAAGCGCTTTCTTCAGGTCGGTTCCGGCCCGTCATGAGGGGCAGAAATCGATTGCAGCCCTTTGTACGCATAGACGTTGCTACCCCTGCCCTCGCAACACCGCAATATCCCTCTTCGGGGGTACACCAAACAGTCGACTGTATTCGCGGCTGAACTGGGACGGGCTTTCATATCCGACCTTGAACGCCGCACTGGATACGTCCTGGTGTTCATTGAGCATCAATCGCCTTGCCTCATTCAGTCTCAGCCATTTTTGGTACTGCAATGGGCTCATTGTGGTGAGTTGGCGGAAGTGGTGGTGAAAGGTCGGCGTGCTCATCTGCACTCTGGCCGCAAGTTCATCGACGCGAAGCGCCGAGGTGTAATTCAACTTCAGCCAATCGATGGCTTTCGCGATCCGATAACCTTGGCCATCGACAGAAGTTATTTGTCGAAGCCGGCTCGCCTGATCACTCTGCAAGAGACGGTAGTGAATCTCGCGTTGGATCAAAGGCGCAAGGACAGGGATGGACTCCGGCTCATCGAGCAGCGCCAACAAGCGTTCGAATGAAGCCAGCATCGCAGAGGTTACTGAACCAATTCCCACCCCCTTCGCAACTGATCGATCACGGGTTGGTGGCAGGTCACTTTGTGCTATCAGCTCGGCCAACATGCGCAGATCGAGTTTCAACGTCAGCCCCAGGCATGGCTGTTCCGGGCTTGCCGCTAGCACTTCTGAATTGGCAGGCAAGTCCAATGAGGTGATCAGAAATCGCGATGTGTTATAGGGGTAGCCCTCGCCACCTACCCAGAGCTGTTTCTCACCTCGGGCGACAAGGATGATGCTTGGCTCAACCATGCAGACGATGGGCGGTGCTGGATGCTCGCGCCTGAAGAAGCCGAGGCCAGTTATGGCCGTTGCGTAGTCACCTGGTTTCGAGACCTGCGCGCCGATGATCTGCGCAAGCTTTTCTTGTGGCGATGTCTGTTGAGGACCGGTGCTGGGTTTATTCGTCATTTTCGTCTTGTACCTCTTCACTGAACTCTAACTCGTCAACTCATGACCGTCCTGCAAAAAAACAGAGACTCATAGAATCAGGCAAGTAATCCAGCGGAATGCACTACAGAGGGTCTGGGCAGAGCGGGAGAATGTTCATCCGACAAACCCATCGAGGATGCTCCCATGCATGTCAAAGCCTACGGAGCTCACGCGGGCGACAAACCCCTTGAGCCAATACAGATCAACCGCCGCGAGCCGGCAGCCCATGATGTTCAGATCGATATCGCCTTCTGTGGCATCTGTCACTCAGATTTGCATCAAGTGCGCGCCGAGTGGGCAGGCACACAGTTTCCCTGTGTTCCGGGGCACGAAATTGTCGGTCGTGTATCGGCGGTGGGCCCGCATGTAAAGGATTTTAAAGTCGGTGATCTGGTTGGCGTGGGTTGCATCGTCGACAGCTGCAAGCATTGTGACGACTGTGAAACCGGTCTGGAAAACTACTGCGACAGCATGATTGGAACGTACAACTTCCCAACCCCGGATGCACCTGGCTGGACGCTCGGCGGCTACTCGCAAAACATCGTGGTGCATGAACGCTACGTGTTGAGCATCCGCCATCCCGAGGCGCAACTAGCTGCCGTCGCCCCACTGCTGTGCGCGGGCATCACCACCTACTCTCCCCTGCGTCGCTGGAACGCCGGGCCGGGCAAGAAGATCGGCGTGGTCGGCATCGGTGGCCTGGGCCACATGGGCATCAAGCTGGCTCATGCGATGGGCGCCCACGTCGTGGCGTTCACCACCTCTGAATCCAAGCGCGAGGCGGCAAAGGCGTTAGGCGCCGATGAGGTCGTCGTATCGCGCAACCCTGAAGAAATGGCTGCACATACCAAAAGTTTCGACTTCATTCTCAACACCGTCGCAGCCCCCCACGACCTTGATGCGTTTCTGGTGCTGCTCAAGCGTGATGGGGCTCTGACGCTGGTCGGTGCGCCCGCCTCGCCACACCCATCGCCGAACGTATTCAACCTGATCATGAAGCGCCGAACGATTGCCGGCTCGATGATCGGAGGCATCCCGGAAACACAGGAGATGCTCGATTTCTGCGCCGAGCACGGCATCGTCGCCGACATCGAACTGGTTCGAGCAGACCAGATAAATGAATCCTACGAGCGAATGCTCAAGGGTGACGTCAAGTACCGCTTCGTGATCGACAACTCCACATTGGTTGATTGAGCGCCTCAGATTCAAGAACGCAAATGGACACCATCCAAAAGTAAGGATTATCGAATGAACAGACTCTTTCTTGCCCTGGGGCTGCTTATCGCCTCTTTCTCATCAATGGGAGCTGATATGTCTAACAGTGCTGACAACTTCTACAAAAGCGAGAAGGTAACCGCAGAAAAGGTCACCTTCAAAAACCAATACAAGATGAACGTTGTAGGGAACCTCTACATTCCTAAAGGGGTGGATCCCAAGACCAAGAACCCCGCGATCATCGTAGGGCACCCAATGGGCGCGGTGAAGGAGCAAAGCTCTAACCTGTATGCCCAGAAGCTCGCCGAACAAGGTTTCGTGACATTGGCGATTGATCTTTCGTTCTGGGGTGAAAGCGAGGGCCAGCCCCGTCAAGCCGTGTCGCCGGACATCTACGCCGAGGGTTTTAGCGCAGCGGTGGATTTCTTGGGCACACGGCCTTTCGTTAACCGTGAGCGCATCGGCATCATCGGCATTTGCGGCAGTGGCGCCTTTGTTATCAGCGCGGCCAAGATCGACCCTCGACTGAAGGCAATCGCCACGATCAGCATGTACAACCACGGCGACCTATACCGCAAAGGTTTGGGTAACTCGACGACCCCGGAACAGAAACGCACGGCACTTGCCGAAGCGGCAGAACAACGCTATGTGGAATTCACTGGCGGCGCTACCAAGTTTACCGCCGGCGCCCCATTGAAGCTGACAGGCAATGCCATAGGCGACGAGTTTGTGGACTTCTATCGCACTCCTCGCGGCGAGGTAACCCCTGCCGGCGCATCGCCGCAGACTTCCACCATGCCGACGCTGACCAGCAATGCGAAGTTCTACAATTTCTACCCGTTCGAAGACATCGAGACCATTTCGCCACGTCCGCTTCTGTTTATAGCCGGCTCCGAGGCTCATTCCCGTGAATACAGTGAAGATGCCTACAAGCGTGCTGCAGAACCTAAAGAACTGGTCATCATCCCGGGCGCCAACCATGTCGATCTCTACGACCGGGTCAACCTCATTCCATTCGCCAAGTTGACCACCTTCTTCAAAAGCAACCTGAAGTAGCTTGTTCGGTGCCCTGGCCGGGCATCGCTTCTCTCGTAGCCTCGTTCTTGGGGCTACGACGCTTCGTGCAATACGGGATTCAAACAATGACTGATCACTCCCTCCCATTGCCCCATAAATCATGGGGCGCCGTATTCGCCATGTCGCTCGCCGCCTTTGTGCTGGTGGCATCGGAGTTCATGCCCGTAAGCCTGCTGACACCGATTGCCGCAGATCTACATATCACTGAGGGGCAAGCCGGTCAGGGAATCTCCGTGTCGGGGCTGTTTGCCTTGTTCACCAGTCTTCTGATCGCGTCGGTGGCTGCGCGGGTCGACCGCAAACCGCTGCTCCTTTCACTGACACTGCTTATGATCCTGTCCGGAACAGTAGTCGCGTTCGCCCCTAACTACTGGGTGTTCATGATCGGCCGCGCGCTGATCGGCGTTGCGATAGGTGGCTTCTGGTCATTGTCGGCGGCAACCGCCATGCGCCTGGTGCCTGACGATCAGATCACTCGCGCAATGGCAATCGTCAACGGCGGCAACGCTTTGGCGACGGTTATTGCTGCTCCATTGGGCAGTTTTCTCGGCGCCTTGATTGGCTGGCGCGGCGCATTTTTGTGCGTCATCCCAGTCGCTATAGTCGCTTGTGTATGGCTGTCGTTAAGCCTTCCAGCGATGAAATCGCAAAACGATTCAGGCACTGGCAACGTCTTCAAGCTAATGAAAAGCACGTCGGTGGCGTTAGGCATGGTGGCGGTGAGCGTGTTTTTCATGGGCCAGTTCATGCTGTTTACCTATTTGCGCCCGTTTCTTGAAACGGTCACGCACGTCAGTGTTTCAATGCTGTCGTTGATGTTGCTCGTCCTGGGCCTGGCGGGCCTCGCAGGAACCTTCCTGATTGAAGCGTTCTTGAAAAATGGCCTGCATCGAACCCTCATCGTCATCCCGATTTTGATGGCAGTAATTGCACTGGCGCTTGTTTCATTCGGTAGCTCGGCGGTAACCACGACTGTCTTGCTTGGCCTGTGGGGATTGGTAGCCACTGCAGCGCCCGTGGGATGGTGGACATGGCTGGCGAGAACGTTGCCAGACGCGGCTGAAGCAGGAGGCGGCTTAATGGTGGCGATCATCCAACTAGCCATTGCGTCTGGGGCAACCGTTGGCGGGCTGGTCTTTGACTTAAGCGGCTATCGAGCGACCTTCGAGTTGAGCGCGACCTTGCTGGGCGTGGCGGCCGTTCTTGCCTTCCTGGCTGCCCGCGCAGCAACGCGGGAGTTTGCTGCTTTGGCGAATATCGCTTGAAAATAACCACAAGACACGCCAATGCATGCCTTGTGGTTTCGGTTGAGCATGCTTTCGGAAGTTGGACGTGACAGTCAGCGTGCGCTGTCGATGATTTGACCACCGTCTGGCGTCAGGCTGTACCCGGTCAGGAACTGCGCATCCTTGCTGGCGAGGAACAGCACGACCGGCGCAATATCCTCTTCGGGCGATCCATAACGGCCAAGTGCGTTGGTGGGTGCGGGCGCATTGGCAGCAGCACCCCAAGTGTCTGCAACCGGCATGACATTGTTTACCGTGACTTTGTCTGCGCCCCACTCCCTTGCCGCCGAGCGAGTCAGAGCCCGCACAGCCTCCTTCGCCATGTTGTAAGGCGCATAACCTTGCAAGCCGATCACACCGGCCAACGATGCAAAATTGATGACCCGCCCTTCACCGCTGGCTTTGAGGTGTGGATAGCAGGCTTGCATCGTCCGAAGATAGGCAATCGGCCCCATCTCTAAATTGCGTTGCAGCTTCTCGGTCGATAGGTCGAGAACCGATGAAGAGACGACTGTGGGGTCGAAGGCATTGTTCACAAGAATATCGATACGGCCATATTCAACCACGACCTTTTCCACGGCGGCGCTGATCTGATCCAAATCGGAAATATCACAGACTACTCCGAGGGCAGTACCGCCCGCTGCCTGGATCTCAGCGACCACACCAGCAACATTCTCAGCCGTCCGTGAAACAACAGCCACCTTCGCGCCTTCTTCTGCAAAAAGCTTTGCGGTAGCGCGGCCAATACCACGACCGGCTCCAGTGACGATGGCTACTTTTCCATTGAGTCGGGACATATGTATCTCCAGTTATTCAGGGGTTACTAAATGTGCCGCTGGTGCTTGCACGTAGGTTGACTGCACGTCACGAGCGGCGTTTTGGGTGACGAAAGAAGTGATCAGCAACACGAGGCAAATAGCAGCCGGCAACGCCCCACTAGGCTTGCGCACATTGATGTGAGCAAACGCAGAGAGCAGCAGGTGATAAAGCATGCCAGCGTAGGCAAGATCGCTAAGCGGCACGTTGAGGCGCAGAAGAATGGCGACCACTGCCAGGATCTTCACTGCAATGAGCAGCGGCATTAGAGTTGCGGGGTAGCCGAGGTCAGCGAGTGCTTGACGCACCCACTCTCTTTTGACCAAGTACAGAGTCGCCGAGGCCAAATACAGCAACGACAGCAGTGTCGTGCTGATCCAATAAATGTAGATTTCAATCATGGGCGTTTTCCTAAGCGAGCCTTAATGCGTCGACTTAGGTCAAAGATGTCGCCTAATATGAAAAGCTACAAGTAGGATGAAAAAGTGGTGCTTAGTATGGAAAACCAGACTATTGATGACGATCAGATCAACATGCACGAGGAAATGCGCCGTGCATTTGCGCTCCTCTCAGGCAAGTGGAAGCTGGAAATCATGTGGTTGTTGAACCAGCGAATCTATCGCTTCGGAGAACTTCGCAAGGCGATCAACGGCATCACCCAGCACATGCTGACGGCACAACTTCGTGAGCTCGAAAACGATGGACTGGTATCGCGAACAGTCTTCGCAGAAGTCCCCCCACGCGTCGAATATGAGATGACGGCAAAGGCCCGTGCGCTCGGGCCAACGATGGAGGCACTCGCGTTATGGTGGAATGAGTATGGAAAAAGCGTGCCGGTGAAGCCAAGCTCACGCGGTCGCAAACCTAAAAGCGGTTAAGCCTTGAGTATTGCCGCCCGATTGACCTTCGAATCGATTTGAAGCAGGTATGCGCTAATCGCGGCCAATGGCTGCGTTACCTGCCCAGCTCAATCTGCCTCGACACGGAACGTACTACTTCCAATATTTACGTAAGGCGCCATGCACGCCTTCCACCGGGTCTTGATCTGGAAACGGCAGCACGTCGATTCTCGCCAGTTGCGACTTGCTTGGTGCCTCGCGACATATGTCTGCATGCTGTCCCGGCGGGTATGCGCCGACAACGAGAAAGTCGTCGCTGGAGTCCAAGTTGCAGTGGCCTGTGCCGGCGGGTAGTAGCAACGCATCACCCGCCCTGACTTCAATCACAAAGCCATCAGGGCCACCCAGCATCAAGCTCGCGTGACCATTAGCGATGCCAAGCACCTCGTGCCCTTCAGTATGATAATGGTGATAGCCGTATACCCTATACGCAACCGAGGGTGACCAAACCGCATGAGTGCGAGTGCTCTTCTCGGCACGCAAATCATGCTTGCGGATTCAAGCAGGAAGAAACCTGTAGGCAGAGCCAATCAAGAGATTTTCATCACGCCTGAACATCCATGAAGTCCCTGGCCCAATTCAAATATGTTTCCGGCAACGTGTAGGTATAGGCCAGCTCGGTAGCGCTTAAGCTTGATGTGCTGCGACCTATCAGTCCCTCACTGCAACCACCACACAACGAAAAAGCTCTGCCACCCGGCGTGTCGTGCTTTAACGCGTATTCATTTAGGCCTTGAGATGTTGGCGTATCGACCGTCTACTTTCGGCTGTGGATTCAACCAGTAGAGCAACATCACGGACGTATCGATTTTCCCGACAAGCAGATTTACTGTAAATGACCGGCACCACAAATCGTGCCGGCCACTTTCACTGCTGCTGTTTCACTTTTTAATGGACACCATCGTGGCACTACCGCCCTCTGGCCGAAAGGAAAACGCCGCGCGGTCTCCGATCGCCAGTCCAGCTAGCTGATCTTCCGTCACGGAAAAGGCCATAGTCATCGGTGGCCATTGCACAGCTGGAACAGCGCCATGAGAGATGGTCACCGTATGCTTCGCAGTATCGTGCTAGCAACTGCAATCAGGGTCAGTTTCATACGACTTTTCCTTGAGGGGTGTTGGTTTCAACTGGGAGGTGCCGGCGACGCATCAGGCGATAGGCTGCCGGAATGACAAACAGGGATAGCAAGGGTGCCGTGATCATGCCGCCGACCATGGGTGCAGCAATGCGGCTCATGACCTCACTGCCGGTTCCGCTGCCCAAAAGGATGGGTAAGAGGCCAGCTATGATGACGGCAACGGTCATGGCCTTGGGTCGAACGCGTTGCACAGCGCCTTCACGAATCGCCGCCACCAGCCCGCGTTCAGTGCTGTCGCCGAGGTCTTCACGCTCGGCCCAGGCATTCTTCAGGTAGAGCAGCATGATCACGCCAAACTCGGCAGAAACACCGGCCAAGGCGATAAAACCGACCCCGGTGGCGACCGACAGATTGAACCCCAACAGATAGAGGAACCATGCCCCGCCCGTGAGTGCGAACGGCAGCGTGGCCATGATCAGCAAGGCCTCATCGAAGCGGGCAAATGTCAGGTAGAGCAACACGAAGATGATCAACAGCGTGGCAGGCACCACCAGTTTGAGTCGTGCGTTGGCCCGTTCCAGAAATTCGAACTGCCCTGAGTAACTCAGGCTCATACCGGGCTGCAATTTGACCTGTTCACTGACTACCCGGCGCAGATCGGCGACCACCGAGGCAATGTCCCTCCCCCGCACATCGATGTACACCCAGCCCGAAGGTCGTGCGTTCTCGCTCTTGAGCATTGGTGGACCGTCCGTGACCTTGACCTTCGCCACTGTGCCGAGGGTGATCTGGCTCCCCTGAGGGGTATAGATCGGCAATTGCTCCAGGGCACCGAGCGAGTCACGCCACTCCCGAGGGTAACGCACGTTGATCGGGAAACGTGCGAGACCTTCAATGGTCTCGCCGACGTTTTCACCGCCGATAGCGCCGGCCACGATGGACTGCACATCGGCGATATTCAGGCCGTAGCGGGCGGCGGCTTTGCGGTCGATATCCACATCGATGTAGCGCCCACCGGTCAGTCGCTCGGCCAACGACGAACTGACACCGGGGATGCCCTTGGCCACTCGCTCGACAGCCTGGGTGACAGCATCAATTTCCGTAAGGTTGGTGCCGGCAACTTTCACGCCGATGGGACTCTTGATCCCCGTGGCCAGCATGTCGATACGGTTTCGAATCGGTGGTATCCAGATGTTGGTCAGCCCTGGGACTCGTACCACTCGATCCAGTTCTTCCACCAATTTTTCCTGAGTCATGCCTAGGCGCCATTGTTCATGCGGTTTGAACTGAATCGTGGTCTCGAACATTTCCAGCGGTGCCGGGTCGGTTGCGGTTTCGGCACGCCCCGCTTTGCCGAAAACGTGTTCGACTTCAGGCACCGTTTTAATTAGACGGTCAGTCTGTTGCAGCAACTGCGCCGCTTTCTGCGCCGATAATCCCGGCAGCGCCGAAGGCATATAGAGCAGATCGCCCTCGTCCAGCGGCGGAAGAAACTCTCCCCCCAAGCGCGACATTGGCCATAGCGCACTGACAAAAACCAATAGCGCCACGAGCAGGGTGACTTTGGGACGACGCAGCGCGGCATCCAGGGCAGGCTGATAGATCCGAATCAACCACCGGTTCAACGGGTTCTGTTGTTCACTGGGGATTCGCCCCCGAATCCAATAGCCCATCAGCACTGGCACCAGGGTCACTGACAATCCCGCCGCTGCGGCCATGACATAGGTTTTGGTGAAAGCCAACGGGCCGAACAAACGCCCCTCTTGCGCTTCCAGGGTGAACACCGGAATGAAAGACAGGGTGATGATCAACAAACAGAAGAACAGCGCAGGACCGACCTCTGCCGCTGCTTCGGTCATCACATGCCAATGACGCTCACCCTTCAGTTCCTCCCCAGGATTGGCCACGTGCCAGGCCTCAACCTTCTTGTGGGCGTTCTCGATCATCACCACGGCGGCATCGACCATGGCGCCGATAGCGATGGCAATTCCACCCAAGGACATGATGTTGGCGTTGATCCCTTGGTAACGCATGACGATGAAGGCAATCAACACACCAACCGGCAGGGAGATGATCGCTACCAGCGATGAGCGCAAGTGCCAGAGAAAGATCCCGCAGACCAATGCTACGACAATGAACTCTTCGATGAGCTTGTGGCTGAGGTTTTCCACGGCGCGGTCGATCAGCTTGCTGCGGTCGTAGGTGGTGACGATTTCCACCCCGGCTGGCAGACTGCTTTTCAGTTCGTCCAGTTTCGTTTTCACCGCCTCAATGGTCTCGCGAGCATTCTTGCCGCTGCGCAAAATCACCACACCGCCGACAGTCTCGCCTTCGCCGTCGAGTTCAGTAATGCCACGCCGCATTTCCGGTCCCAACTGGATCGTGGCGACATCGCCGAGGGTCACCGGCACACCGCCCGAACCCAGCTTGAGCGGGATCGCCCGAAAGTCATTGAGCGTCTTCAGATAGCCGGAAGCCCGCACGATGAACTCGGTCTCTGCCATCTCCAGCACGGCGCCACCCGTTTCCTGATTGGCCTTGCCGATCGCTTCGGTCACCTCGGCCTGCGTGATACCGAGGCTGGCCAGTTTGAGCGGATCGAGCTGCACCTGGTACTGCTTGACCATCCCACCCACCGTAGCAACCTCGGCAACGTTCGGCAGGGTCTTGAGTTCGAACTTGAGAAACCAATCCTGAAGTGCGCGAAGCTGTGCCAAATCGTGTCCGCCACTGCGATCCACCAGTGCGTACTGATAGATCCAACCCACCCCCGTTGCATCCGGTCCCAACGCCGGCTTGGCGCTGGCCGGCAACCGACTTTGTATTTGGCTCAGATACTCCAACACCCGTGAGCGAGCCCAGTACAAGTCAGTGCCGTCTTCGAACAGCACGTAAACGAAGCTGTCCCCGAAGAAGGAATAGCCACGCACCGTCTTGGCTCCCGGCACCGAGAGCATGGTGGTGGCCAACGGATAGGTCACCTGGTTCTCGACAATCTGCGGCGCTTGTCCCGGAAAAGGGGTGCGGATGATCACCTGAACATCCGAGAGATCTGGCAGTGCATCGATAGGCGTGCTCCGCACCGACCAAATGCCCCAAGCCGTGACAAACAGCGTCGCCAGTAGCACCAGGAATCGGTTGGCCACTGACCAACGAATCAGGGCAGCGATCATGGTTGGCTCCCCGATTTGTCCAGACGCTCAACACGCAAACCATCATCGGTCTGACTCACCGCGATCCGAACCTTGTCACCCGCTTTCAGACCCTGCATCAGAGTCGGATTGGCGAGTGGGAACGTCATCGTCATACCAGGCATGCCCAGCGTCTTGAAGGGACCATGGGCAAGTGTGACTTCCTTATCGTTGATAGCAACGATCTGCCCATCCGCTTGATGAAGGCTGGAGGCTGCTACTCGGGGTGGTGACTCTTCCTCTGAGCGGGCAACAATTCCCTTGAGACTGGCCTCCGAGTCGAGCAAGAACTGGCCAGAAGCAACCACCTTCTGGCCTTCTTCCAGACCTTTCAATATCGCCGTCTTGCCATCGCTTTCCTGCCCGAGTTGCACTTCAACAGGGCGGTAGCGGCCTGCGTCTTCGGCGAGCATCACCAGGGCACGTCGGCCCGTGCGAATGACAACTTCGCTCGGCACCCACAACACACTTTGTCCGTTCGAGCGATTCAGGTGTACCTGCGCCGTCAAACCCGGCCTGAGGCGCCCGTCCGGATTGGGTAGTTCCACCCGCACACGAAGGGTGCGGCTGTCCGGATTGGTCTCGGGCAAAATCGCGCTGACTTTGCCACTGAGCGTTGTCCCCGGGAAGGCTGGCAGACGCGCTTCGACCGCTTGTCCCACGGTGATTGATCCGGCATCCGATTCTGGAACGGCCACGGCCAGCCAGACACTGCTCAAGCCATTGACGCGCGCCAGAGTATCGCCAGTCGCCACGGTCATGCCCGCACGCACGTTCAACTCTTGCAGCACACCACCAATGGGGCTGGTGAGCGTCAGGTAGGGCTGAACCTTACCGCCACGCTCTACCTGAGTGATCAGTGCTGCCGGCATCCCTGTGAGCCGCAGACGCTGACGGGCCGCAGCCAACAGGTCAGCATCTCCATTGCGTTTGAGGGCAAGAAACTCTGTCTGGGCGGCAGCCCACTCGGGCACCAGGATATACGCCAATGGCGAGTTAGCGTTGAGCACATCACCGGGAGCATGGGCATAGACCCGCTCCACAAAGCCGGTAGTGCGTGCCTGGATCACTGCGACATCACGTTCGTTGAACGCCAAGACACCTGTCACGTCGAGGCTGGAGTCAAAGACCCCACGGCTGACTGTCGCAACACGCAGGCCGAGATTCTGGGTCAGACTTGGATCGATACTGACGGTCGCCCGATCCCCTGCTCCGCTGGCGTACTGAGGGACCAGTTGCATGTCCATGAAGGGGGACTTACCCGGCTTATCGAACTTTTGCTGCGGGTACATGGGGTCGTACCAATACAGAGCCTTGCGTTCGTCCGGTGAATTGAGGCTCTGTTCCGGGGCGGTACCTGGTACTCCGCTCATGCGCTGGTGAGCGAACCAGTAGCCACCGGCAACACCCAATGCCAGCGAGATGCCTACCAGCAATGACCCGGTCCATTTTTTACCGATCATTGGCTGAACTCCCCATAAGCAAAATACAGACGCGCACTGGTCAGCGCTCGCTGCTCTTCCACGTCGATCTGTTTGAGCCGGGCCTCGATGAGTTCACGTCGGGCGGCAACAACGGCGTTTAAATCGCCTTTGCCGGACCGGTAACTGGCCATGCTGAGGTCGACCTTTTCCTTGGCCAGCGGCAACAGGCTGTCCTGGTTTCGACGCACGGCGCGATTCAGGCGCTCATAGTCAGCCAGTTCGTTCTCCAATTGCTGGGTATGCTCACGTGACAGCGCTTCGCGCTCGGCCTCAAGCTGACTGAGTTCAGCCTGTTTGGCTGCAATTTTGGGGTTTTGGCGGGAGTCAGGAAACAGCGGCAGGTCCCAGGAAAATTGCACGCTGACCATATCGCCAAACTCCCGGCCTCGGCGCTGGTAATCCAGTTCCCAGCTCCAGTCCGACTGTTTCTCCGACACGGCTTCATGAACCTTGGCTTGCGCCTCTCGGGTCATCGGCGCAAACGCTGCCAACTCAGGGTGGTGTTGCAGTTTATGGGAGTAGCTGGAGGCATCGACGGGCCATTCTGGCAAGCTACCCACAGGCTTGTTGTTGGCGGCTGAGCCAATCCAGCGTTTGAGGGCTGCTCGGGCCTGTGCTCTCTGGAGAGTCAGATCGTCCTGTTGCTCCGCCAGTTGAGCCGCTTCCTGCTTGGGTGTCACCGCATCAGCGGGTTGAGCGCGGCCACCGGCAATCTGGGCCCGGACGATATCGCTCAGCAGGCGGTTTTCTTTGTAGAAGTCCTGGAACAGCGCATCTTTGCGCTCAATCGAGTAGCTACTGATCCAGGCCAACGCCGTGGACTGGCGTACCTTCAGACGTTCGACTCGACGCTCCGCAGCAGCGCGATCAACGGCCGCATCGGCGATCTCAATCCGTGCTTTGCGCTTGTCGCTGTTGGGCATCTCTTGCCTGACCCCGACCATTTGCATGGTCATGAAGTCCTGGTCAATGCTCCAGCGATCCGGACCGCCGATGGGGTAGTTCTGCACACCCAGCAGCAGCTTGGGGTCAGGTAGTTCACCGGCTGGAATAGCTGCGCTGCTGGCAGCCTGAATTTTGGCATCTTGTGCGGTCAGCGAGGGTGCATTGTTTTCGGCCAGCCGCAACGCTTCATCGAGTGTCAATGCGGCAGCGAAGCTCGGCAATGCCAGTACGCTTGCCGCCAGACCGGCCACCAGGGACCAGCCTGTGCAATAGCACTTGGAGTTCATGTTTACGATTCCTGTGATCATCCACTGCACGCGTCAAAAGACATGCGCGCAGCTAGTCCATCCCGCTAACGCGGAATGAGGCTCAATGTGGGACAGGAATCAAACGCGAGGCGGTCGCCATACCCCGGACGGGGTCTGTACGGGTAGGGAATCGATGAACAAGGAAAGCACTACAGGGCTGAACACGGTGACAGGAGGCTTGAAGATCGAGACTTGCAGCATGCCGCCTGTCTTGCATTCCTGACCAGGCTTGCAAGGTTTGCCGTGTTCGGAGGGGCTTTCCATATCGTTGCAGCAGTCCATGCCCATGTCGTCCATCATCGCCATGCCCATCGTTTTCATTGGGCAAGGTTCTGTCGGTGCCTGAACGCTCGCCATCCCGCTGAGGGGAAGCGCCAGGCTGATCAAGAAGATGATGCAAAACCGCAGATAGCGTTTCATGGGTTGGAGTGTAGTCGCTGAAAATGGCTCTTACAATTGGACGCGCGGCATAAACAATCTGCCAAAAGGCCTGACTCAGGCGATATCACCGGACCTGAATTAAGCCAGCATTACCGGCACAAAGTTGAAACAACCAACGAGTCTGATTCCAGACTAGGCAGCACTCAAGCCAATCCAGCCGTGAATCCCCACGTAAAGTCCGACACCGATGATCAGCACGCTGGACAGATAAGGTGCGCGACGCGCAACTGCGCCAAGCCAAGGCCAGCGATTGGACGCTTGTTTAGCGCCAATGGCCGCTGCCGCACCGACGGACACCAATGTAAGCGCCAAACCAAGGCTGAAACACAGGACCAGCACGCCTCCCAAGGCGACTTCCTTGACCTGAAGGCAGAGCAGCAGAACGGTGATAGCCGCAGGGCAAGGAATCAGCCCCCCAGTCAAACCGAACATAATGATCTGGCCAGTGGTGACCTCACGATTGGTGAAGCGCTTGCGGATATCGTTGGCATGGGCACGCTCATGCGCATCCTGATAACCGTCAATCGACAGTTCCAGACCTTCAAGCTCGGAGTGCTCGTGACTGTGTCCGTGCTCCTGATAATCCAAATCGTAATCATGGGAATGGCCCGCATGCCCAAGACTCAAACGAGCACTAAAGTCATGAGGCTCAGGAATATCGGCGGTCGATTCCAGGAAACCTTCGCGCTCGACGAACGAGAACGCTTGAATGCTTCCATTTGAGCGGGTAGTCGTCAGTCGAACCTCTGCCGCTGACCAGGCATGCCCACTCAACGCCTTCATGCGCCAGCGTGGGGGCATTCCCTTTTCGAAGATCGACAGTTCGATCCGCCCGTGGCCCGTATCAATGCGCTGAGTCTCATCGTGATGCCCATGGTCATGGTCATGGTCATGGTCGCCGTGGTGGTGATCACCTTGCTCGAACTTGAACATTTGTTCGCCGTGCCAGGTACGCCACAACATCCACACCGCAATCAGAATGATCAGCGCGGAGGACGCGAGCTGGAAGTACGGTTCAGTAGTTTGAGCATCCAGTCCTTTGCCCAGATACATGCCACCGATGGCAATCAACCACACCACTGCCGTGTGCGAGAGCGTTGCGGCCAAGCCCAGCAGCACCGCTTGTTTCACCGATCCACGAATGGCGACGATGAATGCTGCCATCATGGTTTTTGAATGGCCAGGCTCAAGCCCGTGCAACGCACCTAGCAGTATCGCGCTCGGGAAATAGAGCCACGCGTGGGTGCCGCCCTGTTGAAGCAATTCTGCAAAATTTGGCATGACAGGGTCTACTTCGAGTAACGGCGGATGGCTTCGAGCAACTCTTCGACGCCTTTGGCGCGCTCTTCATCGCTCAATTCAGGGTTCGCGACGTGAGCGTGCGCGTGTGCTTCTATAATTTCATCCATCAAACCGTTCATTGCCCCGCGTGTGGCCGCGACAAGATGCAGCGTTTTGGCACAGTCAGCGTCCGACTCCAGCGCTCGCTCTATAGCCTGAACCTGACCGGCGATACGCCGAACACGCTTCAACAGATCGTCTTTTTGCCCATGAACATGCGACATACCATACCCCCCTACCCTATATCGATGCGCATGTTTACTCAGAAACCAGAAATGCGCAAGCCAGCATTTGAGTGGGTCACAGCCAGAGCTGCAGGTGAAGCTGACAAAACTGTAATCTTTGGCTCAGCCTTCTGAAAGGTTGCGCCCATTACGATCTTCATCGAACTTGGCAGCATCTCCTGTTTGCTATGTCATCTGACTGACTGGGAACAAAGCGTCATGCGACCTGAAACATCAAGACGAACCTTTGTGAAGGGACTCGCCGCCGCCGGGATTCTCGGCGGCCTCGGGCTATGGCGCACACCTGTCTGGGCGATCACCAGCCCCGGCGAGCAGAATGTCCTGGCCGGTAACGATTTCGACCTGTTCATCGGCGAAACCCCAGTCAACATCACCGGCCACTCGCGCACCGCGATGACCATCAATGGCGGCATTCCCGGCCCACTGCTGCGCTGGCGCGAAGGCGACACGGTCACGTTGCGGGTGAGGAACAAACTCAACACTGACACCTCCATTCACTGGCACGGCATTCTGCTGCCGGCCAACATGGACGGCGTGCCGGGCCTGAGCTTTCATGGCATTGAACCGGGCGGGATATATGTCTATCAATTCAAGGTTCGGCAGAACGGCACCTACTGGTATCACAGTCATTCGGGGCTTCAGGAACAGTCCGGCGTTTACGGTCCATTGGTGATCGATGCCAAGGAGCCGGAGCCGTTCCAGTACGACCGAGATTACGTGGTGATGCTGACCGACTGGACCGACGAAGACGCGGTCGGCCTGATGAAGACGTTGAAAAAACAGTCGGATTACTACAACTACAACAAGCGCACCGTGGGCGAATTCATCCACGACGTCAGTGAAAAAGGTTGGGGCTCCACGGTCGCAGATCGAAAGATGTGGGCTGAAATGAAGATGAATCCCACGGACCTGGCCGACGTCAGCGGCGCGACTTACACCTACTTGATGAACGGCCAGTCGCCTGACATGAACTGGACGGGGGTATTCCGGCCTGGCGAGAAACTGCGCCTGCGCTTTATCAACGGCTCCGCCATGACCTACTTCGACGTACGCATTCCCGGTCTGAAAATGACGGTAGTCGCTGCGGACGGTCTGCACGTCAAACCGGTGAGCGTCGACGAGTTTCGCATCGCGGTGGCGGAGACATTCGATGTGATCGTCGAGCCGACCCAGGACGCCTACACCTTGTTCGCCCAGTCGATGGATCGCACTGGCTATGCCCGTGGCACGCTGGCGGTGAAGACGGGTGTGTCCGCGCCGATACCACCACTGGACCCGAGGCCGCTGGTGACCATGGATGACATGGGTATGGGCGGTATGGATCACGGCGGTATGGGCACAGACATGCCGGGCATGGATCACAGCCAGATGACGGGTATGGACCACAGCTCGATGCAAGGCATGGACAGCATGTCCGGCATGGATCACAGCGGTATGGCTGGTATGGCTGGTATGGCTGGTATGGGCGAAATGCAGTCCCACCCCGCGACGGAAAGCAACAATCCGCTGGTGGATATGCAAGCCATGACCACTTCACCCAAGCTTGATGACCCTGGCCTCGGCCTGCGTGACAACGGTCGTCGCGTCCTGACCTATTCCGACTTGCGCAGCACCTTCGCAGACCCGGACGGCCGTGAGCCCAGCCGTACTATCGAACTCCACCTCACCGGCCACATGGAAAAATTTGCCTGGTCGTTCAACGGCGTGAAGTTTTCCGACGCCGAACCTGTGCGCCTCAAATACGGCGAGCGGGTTCGGGTGGTGCTGGTCAACGACACGATGATGACCCATCCGATCCATCTGCACGGCATGTGGAGCGATCTCGAAGACGAGAACGGCCAGTTCATGGTACGCAAACACACCATCGACATGCCGCCAGGCTCACGGCGCAGTTATCGGGTGACCGCCGACGCGCTCGGCCGCTGGGCCTATCACTGCCACCTCCTGTACCACATGGAAATGGGCATGTTCCGTGAAGTTCGGGTGGAAGAATGAGGCGCCTACCCATGATCAGGATCATTGCGATTTCTTTGGCGCTCGTGACCGCGAGCCTGACACTTTCTTCGGCAATGGCGGCCACGGGCGACATGCAGAACATGGATCATAGCCAGATGCAGGGCATGGACCACAGCCAGATGCAAAACATGGACGATGGCCAGATGCAGCCTGCCGCGCCTACCGAAAGCCGCACGCCGATCCCGGCGTTGACCGATGCCGACCGCGCCGCTGTGTTTGTCAGCCCGGGTGGGCATAACGTGCACGACTCCACGCTCAACACGTACTTTCTCGCAGACAAACTAGAATGGCAGGACGCCGATGACGGCAGCGCCCTGGCCTGGGATATCTCAGGCTGGATCGGCGGCGATATCGACCGCCTATGGCTGCGCTCCGAAGGCGAACGTACCAACGGCAAGACTGAAGATGCGGAAGTCCAGGCACTGTGGGGTCACGCCATCTCCCCGTGGTGGGACGTGGTGACCGGCGTTCGGCAGGATTTCAAACCCGGCGCCCCGCAAACCTGGGCGGCGTTCGGCGTGCAAGGCATGGCGCTGTACAACTTCGAAGCCGAAGCCACGGCGTTCATCGGTGAAGGTGGCCAAACCGCCGCGCGACTGGAAGGCGACTACGACATCCTGCTGACCAACCGACTCATTTTGCAGCCAACCGCCGAACTTAATTTTTACAGCAAAAACGACCCGCAACGAGGCATCGGTTCTGGCCTGTCTAACACTGAAGCGGGCCTGCGCCTGCGTTATGAAATCCGCCGGGAGTTTGCGCCTTACATCGGCGTGACCTGGAACCGCACCTACGGCAAAACAGCCGATTATGCCGAGGACGACGGCGAGGATCGCAGTGAAGCACGTCTCGTCCTTGGTGTTCGGCTGTGGTTCTAGAACGCGTCAACTTAATAATCAAAAATATACCGCTTTAAGCGGTGAGAGGCCTTGTATGCAATTGATCAAAACCGCCGCTGTTGCCATCGCACTTTCTGGTGGACTGCTTATGAGCACATTCGCTCAAGCGCACCCGAAATTGCTCTCCTCTACCCCGGAGGAAGGCGCGGTCGGCGCGGCCCCCGGCAAGATCGAACTGCACTTTTCCGAAAACCTCATGACCCAGTTCTCTGGCGCGAAACTGGTCATGACCGAAATGCCCGGCATGGCCCACTCCCCGATGCCCATGAAGGCCAAAGTCTCTGGCGGCAGCGACCCGAAAACCATGGTTATCACGCCACTCTCTCCTTTGCCCACTGGTAGCTATAAAGTCGAATGGCGCGCGGTGTCATCGGACACTCACCCGATCACCGGCAACGTTACGTTCAAAGTGAAGTAATTGATGAGCGATTGGGCCAGCATTGCCCTGCGCTTCGGCTTGTACATGGATTTGATGCTGCTCTTTGGCGTGGCGCTTTTCGGGTTGTACAGCCTTGAAGGACGAGAGCGAGTGTCGGGTGCCGTGTTGCCGTTTCGGTCTATCGTGGCGGGTACGACGGCGCTCGGTGTACTGGTGTCTGTCGCCAGCATGGTGATGATGGCGAGCGCCATGAGCGGGGAGTCGGACTTCGCTGAGCTGCGTCCGCATGTTGAGATGATGGTATTTGAGACGGACGTAGGGCTGGCCTGGGTCGTGCGAATCATCGCGTTAGTTGTTGGCGGTTTAGCGGTGATGCTCAACCAACGTGCGCCTGGCTTTAGCTTGGTGGTCGCAGCTATTGCTGGCGGGATCGCCCTCGCCAGCCTGGCCTGGAGCGGTCATGGGGCGATGGATGAAGGCAGTCGTCGTTATTGGCATTTTGCGATGGACATACTGCACCTGCTGGCGGCAGGCGCCTGGCTGGGTGCATTAGTCGCTTTTGCCAGGATGGCAATGCTCGACACGCTGCAAACCGAAGAGAGCATCAGTTTGCTGGCCCGGGCCGTCACCCGATTCGAATCGGTGGGCGCTTTGATCGTAGTCGTCATCACGGGCACAGGCGTCGTGAACTACCTGTTCATCGTGGGCCCAAAACTCGATGCTGTGCTTCTAACCACCTACGGGACTTTGCTGATAATCAAAGTGGTGTTGTTTGCCGGGATGCTGGTGCTGGCCGCACTGAACCGATTTCACCTTGGCCCGCTTTTGGAACGGTCGTTGCGGGAGGGCAAATATCGAGTGGCGGCTAATGCGTTAAGACGCAGCGTGTTGGTCGAGTTATCGACAGCGGTTTTGATTGTGGGGCTAGTGGCTTGGCTGGGAACGTTAAGTCCTGATATGGAGATAGCCTCAAAATAGTGTTGCCTATGAGCAGGAGAATGACCTCCTGCTCGATTAATGCCTGCCTCAACAGAGAATTTCGTGCTGTCAGATTTTTTGTGTGCGGGCCGCTTTACGGCTTAGTTTGCCTTCACATCTCTACTTGTGTTCCCAGCTCAATCACTCTATTCAACGGTAACTTGAAGTATTTCCAGTTGTTGTTGGCATTTTTCAGCAGGAACGCGAACAGGCTTTCGCGTCAGCGCCTCATACAAATGCGCTTGGTGGGATCACTGTCTCCCGGCTGAGGAAATAAGTCGTGCGCATCGGACTGAAATCCAGTTCCGTCAGGTGACAAAGCTTAGCGCCATGGGTATGTCGGGCTCCTCCATGAAACCAAAGTGCAGACGGATCCGGAAAAACCCTTCGCAATACGCTTCAACCTCAAACCGGCGTTCAGCAGTCACCCGAGGGCTGTCCTCGGACACTACCGTCAGCAGCACCCCCTGCTCGTGTAGGCGAACGGAAGAGGAAACCGATCATGTTGAACGTCAAAGACAAAGTCATCGCAATCACCGGCGCAAGCAGCGTTATCGGTGAGGCTACCGCGCGGCTGCTGGCTAGCCACGGCACGAAAGTGGTGCTCGGTGCTCGTCGTACCGACCGACTTGAAATGATTGCTGGCGATATCAACGCCTCCTGCGGCAAGGCGCAATTCCGTGCTCTAGGCGTCACAGACCGAAAGGATGTCCAAGACTTCATCGTCTTCGCCGTTACTCGGTTCGATCGGGTCGATGTGCTGGTGAACAACGCTGGAGTGTCCGGAATGGCGGCAACTGTAGTTCGGACCGCTATCGGACAGAAGTGGATGTTCAGAAACTCAACCGTGCACCAAGTAGGCCCCTGACGGAACCCGTTTTCGCAGTTTCTTGCATTTGCCGGGTGCGGGCTGATGCCCCGGCGGGCGATCAGGAAACCAGATTCGGCATTTACCTGGAGGCGGCAAATGGCCGCGGGGAATCTCTACCTCATCGTACGCAGGCCCTGGCTCGACGGAAGCCATTTGCAATTTTCCTTCGGGCCGAGGCCTGCCAACCGTCGGTGAATCCAATACCTGGTCTGCCGTTGCACGAGCGAAGTTGCCAGCGTCGCGCCCAGTGTCCTGAGTGGATTGTTCAGCAACGCCCATTTCTGCTTCGCTGAGCCTTTGGGTCTCCACTTCCAGCCTCTTCTGAACTGCGACCTGGTCCGCTTTGGCGCTGGGCGGGATACCCGAAGACTGGGCCTGCTGCGCCACCTGGATCAATTGGAAGTTGCGATTGCGTAACTCGACGTTGCGACCAACCCGCATATTCGAGCGCGCCGCCAAGGTTTCAGCCTGCTGATACTGCCCCTGCTGAAGACGCAACACACCGAGGTAATGCAGCGTCGCGGGATTGTTCGGCTGGATATGCAGGGCTCGCTCCAGCGTGGCAGCGGCTTGTTCCAACTGACCATTTCCATACTGCCGCGAGGCGGTTTCGATTAGGGTGGTTGATGCGCTGTTGCTTTGCGCTGCCGCTCTTCGCTCAGCAGCAACCGAACAAAGAGACGCGACGGCGCAGAACACCAGGATGAGGCCCGGCAGAAAACTCTTGGTTGGCATCAGGGGGGGGAACTCGACTGATCTCGGATGGCTCTGCCGTAAAAAAGATCACAGCGCTGATCGGCATTCCCAATACGGGGCACCAATTGACCTGGCCAGCACCCTGAAGTTCCCGCTGCAACGGCCACCTCAACCAGCATCTTTTTTTACCACCCCATCATCTAAGCGTGAAGTCAGAGTGGGGAACCCCTCGGTCAAGGGGACGATATGAATGTCTGCAAAGGGGCCAGGCTGTGTGAAAACGCGCTAAATACGTCGAAAACTGAGAGTCGTGAGGATTACCTGTGGAATAAGCGGGCGGTTGCGGTCGCGATTATTGACGGCTTTGAATTTGCTGCCGTCGATGGCGATGATCGATTGAGAGAAGAGATTGAGGTAGCCGTAGATATAGATCTTCAGCAACACCGCTGGGTGTGCGTCCGAGCCTCACCCTCAATGAATCGCTTCATGATCGCCCCCACTACGATCTCGACGATCAGAAGGTTAGACAATAACTGGCGTTTTCACACAGCCTGGGTCGATAGCTGCCCTTAACCACGGGCCTGTTGGCCATAAGCTGACACTCACATAGTCAAGCGATCAAGCAATGACGCGACAACCCTTCCTGTACTGATATTTTTTCAATCAGCTGCATCCAGTTCGTCCTCCAGCGGGTAGTACAGGCAGTAGCCATAGCTGCTGAACTGATCACCTTTCTGGAGAGATTGCATGAACGCTAAACGATTCCTGGGCATTGTCAGTACTACGCTTGCTGCCACTTGCTTGTTGGTCACAGTGCCAGCTGCGTATGCGCAAACAGGTCTGCCCGACAGCATCAAGGTTCCGGACGGTCATAAGGTCGCGCTGGAGACCGTGGGCGTGGGCGAAATCACGTATGAGTGTCGCGACAAGGCTAACTCTGCCGGCCAGACTGAATGGACTTTCGTCGGCCCCAAAGCGGTACTAAATGATCGCAGCGGCAAACAGGTCGGCACCTACTTTGGACCACCTGCCACCTGGCAAGCCAAAGACGGCTCTAAAATTACCGGGACGCAACTGGCGGTTGCGCCCTCAGGTACGGGTGACCTCCCTTATCAGTTGGTCAAAGCCAACCCTGCGGAAGGCAAAGGCGCGATGAGCAATGTCAGTTATATCCAGCGGGTGGCCGTTAAAGGTGGCGTAGCGCCAACAATCGAATGCTCCGCCGCAAACAAAGGCAAACGTGAGGTAGTGAAATATCAGGCTGACTATATTTTTTGGGCAGCCAATTAAGCCAACGATCCAGGACAGGTTGTTAGCGCACAAAGTCGTCTACTCTGCTCCGATGGAACCCCAGCCTTAGGGCTGGGGTAATTACTACCTGCTGGCGGCTGAAAACCTTGTCCCTACCTGAGCCCTGTTTTGACTACGAAGCCTGCCTGGCTGCTTGTGCCCGAGGCGAGCAGCAGGCATTGCAAGACTTGTATGAGCAGGAAAGTGCTCGTCTTTTGGGAGTTGCCAAGCGAATTGCTCGCAGTAACGCCTTGGCCGAAGACATCGTGCACGATGTCTTTATCAAAATATGGACCCGTGCCGCCAGCTTCGATCCGGCACGAGGCTCTGCCCGTGGCTGGATCTTCAGCGTGACGCGGCATTTAGCGCTCAACTTCATGCGTGATAACGCCCGGGAAGTACAGGTCAGCGAGCAAAGCGAAATGGCATTGCTATCTATAGCATCCATGGAGGCATCGTTAGAAAGTGTGGACGCCTTCGATTTTCGAGCCCGTTCAGGACGTATATATGTGTGCCTTGAACAACTGGAGCCGGCGCGTCGCAATTGCATACTCCATGCGTATGTAGACGGCTATTCGCATTCAGAAATATCGCAGAAACTGGGCGCACCGCTAGGAACCGTCAAAGCCTGGATCAAACGCAGTCTGGTGGCATTGCGGGAGTGCATGGGATGACCATAAGCCCAGAGGATGACAGCCACGACAACATTGACGAACTGGCGAGTGAGTATGTGTTAGGCACGTTGCCGGCCGAGCAACGCATCGAGATACAAAAGCGTATCGCTCAGGAAGCGGATTTGCGAGCTGCTGTAGATGCGTGGGAACAGCGTTTGCTTGCGTTGACCGAGCTGGCTGAACCGCACCCCCCTACTCCACTTCTCTGGCGGCGAATCGAGCGCAGCTTGAACAGCAATGACCGGCGAGCACCACGAGTGACGGCCGCTGTGAAGCCTATCTCGTGGTGGAACCTTCTTCCGCTATGGCGCGGGCTCGCGGGGGCAGGACTTTTCGCAACGCTGTTGCTTGGAACAGTTGTTCTGACACGAACAGCTCCGCTGAATCCGACCACCTACCTGGTCGTTCTGGTGGCTCCGCAGAACCAGGCACCCGGCTGGGTCATTCAGGCGAGCAACCCAAAGGAAATCCAACTGATTCCTTTAGGGGTAGCGCAAGTCCCAACCGACAAAGCACTTGAGTTCTGGACCAAAGCGGACGGCTGGCAAGGACCGGTGTCCCTTGGATTGGTCAAACCTGGGCAAACGCTTTCTGTTCCTTTGGATAAATTACCGCCGCTGGAATCCAACCAGCTCTTTGAATTGACTCTGGAGAACCCCAATGGGTCGCCGACGGGCAAACCCACAGGACCGATTCAGTTCATTGGCCGGGCGGTTAAAGTGATCTGACCTCGGGCGTCTTAGAGAAAAAGGCCGCAAAGGCGGCCTTGTTTGTCCGTCACATCTCTACCTGAGTTCCCAGCTCAATCACTCTATTCAGTGGCAGTTTGAAATACTTCAAGTTGCTGTTGGCGTTCTTCAGCAAAAACGCGAAAAGACTCTCCCGCCAGCGTGCCATCCCAATGCGCTTGGTGGGGATCACCGTCTCCCGGCTGAGGAAATAGGTCGTGCGCATCGGGCTGAAGTCCAGCTCAGTCAAGTGACACAAACTTAGCGCCAAGGGGACGTCGGGCTCCTCCATAAAACCAAAGTGCAGACTGACCCGGAAAAACCCTTCGCCATAAGCTTCAACCTCAAACCGCTTGTCAGCACTAACGCGAGGACTGTCTTCAGACACCACGGTGAGCAACACGATTTGCTCATGCAAGACCTGGTTATGCAGCAAGTTGTGCAGCAACGCATGTGGTACAGCGTCGGCTCTGGCCGTCAGAAACACTGCGGTACCTTGCACACGATGGGGTGGCAGTGAACGGATACTACTGATGAACAGCGGCAAAGGCAGCGCGGTTTCATCCAGTCGTTCAACAATGATTTTCCTGCCCCGCTTCCAGGTGGTCATCAAGATGAACAGGCCAATGCCGGCGATCACAGGGAACGCACCGCCTTGGAAAATCTTCGGCGCATTGGCGGCGAAATACAGGCCGTCGACCAGCAGAAACCCAAGCAGCATCGGGATGGCCAGCCAGCGCGGTGTTTTCCAGAGGAGCAGGACTACAGCCGAAGAAAGAATGGTGGTGATCAACATGGTGCCCGTGACAGCAACCCCATAGGCAGCAGCCAAGGCACTGGACGACTCGAAACCGATCACCAGCAGCACGACACCGACCATCAATGCCCAGTTAACCGTACCGATGTAAATCTGCCCTTGTTCCTGGCTCGAGGTATGCTGGATAAACATGCGCGGGACGTACCCTAGCTGGATCGCCTGGCGTGTCAGGGAGAAAGCACCAGAGATCACGGCTTGAGAAGCAATGATCGTGGCGAGAGTAGAGAGCGCGACCATCGGCAGCAATGCCCAGCTCGGGGCGAGCAGGTAAAACGGATTGCGCACAGCCTCCGGGTTCTCCAGGATCAAGGCACCCTGACCAAAATAATTGAGTACCAGTCCTGGCAACACCAGAATGAACCACGCACGAGAAATGGGTTTGCGGCCAAAGTGGCCCATGTCGGCATACAGTGCTTCAGCGCCGGTCAACGCCAACACGACAGCACCCAAAATCGCCACGCCCATGCCCGGATGAACCACGAAAAACTGCACTGCCCAAGCAGGGTTGAGCGCTTGCAGCACCTCGGGGCGCTGCAAAATCCCGTAGATCCCGAGCGCGCCTAACACCACAAACCACAGCACCATGACCGGGCCGAACAGAATCCCAATGCGAGCAGTGCCGTGTTTCTGTATCAGGAACAGCGCCACCAGCACGATCACGGACAGGGGCACCACCCAGTGCTCGATCCCGTCAAACGCCAACTGTAACCCCTCAACCGCAGAGAGCACCGAAATTGCTGGCGTGATCATGCTGTCCCCGTAAAAAAGTGCGGCGCCGAACAGGCCGAGCAACACCAGTACTTTGCTCATGTGCGGATAAGGGGTGGCTGCGCGGCGGGCCAAAGCCGTCAATGCCATGATGCCGCCCTCACCCTGGTTATTGGCACGCAGGATGAACAGCACGTATTTGATCGAGACGACCCAGATCAGCGACCAAAAGATCAACGACAGAATACCCAGCACGCCGTCGTGATTCACCTGGACGCCGTAGTGGCCGGAAAATACTTCTTTCAGCGTGTACAGGGGGCTGGTGCCGATGTCCCCGTAAACCACCCCGACAGCAGCGACGAGCAAGCCCACTCCTGAGGTTTTGGATGGGGAGTCTTCGTTTGCAACGGTCGCTGTCTCACTCAAGGGGCGAATCTCTCAATTAGCGGGAAGTAACTGCACGCCATCCTTGGGCAATACATTTTTCCAGGGCCATAGGAAAAGCGAGGCGCATGGACGATCTAAAAAATCGCGCCCAGTATCGTTGCGGTCAAAAACACCGACCGTAAAGAAAGCGTAAAAACTTTACGGCGATTACGACCTATTTTTTCGAACACTTAAGCTTCAGATCGGTTTCGGTTGTATTTTCAGCGTGCGGGGGCTTGACGCAATGACAGTATCGAGCGGAAGGAATACTCGTTTACCGGGAACTTCAGAGTCGTCGAGAAAAGGTCTAATGCGCCACCTGGGTGTTTATTCCTACAAAGAACAGACAACCGGTGGCGGCATCGACAATGAGGTATTCATGTGAAAGTATTCTGTCTTAGCTTTTGCCTCTCACGCTGGCGCAGCCACAACAGGACGCCCGGGTTCGCGCAGTAAATCGAGTCGCGAGCCGCTGTAGCGGGTTTCGCGGAAGAACCGCCAGTGCCCGAATAAGCCATAGACATGCATGACCCGACCTTGCTCGTGATATCCCATACGGATGTGCAATTTGAGTGCCGGGATATTGTGCGTCTCGCAGACGTCAACCACTTTGTTACAGCCTTGCGCCTGCATAGCCTGCCACAGACTGATTTGGGCATCGACTGAAAGGGCGGTACCGAAAAATGGTCGCGTCATCTCCCCACCGAACTCAAAGAACTCGCCGTCCTTGACCGGGAACCAGCAGCCGTAATAGTGGCGATCATGGTAGTTGCGTTTGCTGCCCCATATGAACGCCACGGCATCGCCCGAGTCGTCCAGGTACATATGTCCGGTATGCCCTTCGGCAGCCAGTTCGCGCATGGTTTCAACACGATCGCCAAAATGTTTGGTGAACGCATCAGCGTTTTGTGTATCGATGTTGACCAGGCGCACTCCCGAATAGGGTCTGAGCTTATGTGACTGCACCGGGGTGACTAAGTCACGCTCCATCCACAGTAGCTCCCAATGGAAAAACACATAGCGCTCCCACAGTGTTTTGACGGTGCGACGTAGGCCTTTTTGTTTGATCCGCTTTTGTAACTTCTGCCATGCACTCATGATGCCTCCTGGTGGAGTTAGCTGCGCTGTTATAAACGTCAATGATGATTGAAGGCGCGATGGACAAGCTGCAACAGCCCATATGGGAGGGAGGTCGACAGCTAATGGACTAAAGCCAATGCCATTTTGTGATTACGCTTGAGCAAGGTCCAACCGCTTGAGCTGGGTATAGATCAGCGCAGCAGGCGCACATCAAAAAGTTACCAACAGTTTTGTAACAAACTATTCTGGATTCGCTGCAAAGAGCCAAGGCGACCTTGAATTGCTAGCCTTGGCGATGCACTGATGAATTAAGCGAGCGACGTCACGTTAGATTCTCAGGCAAGGCAGATATCGCGCACGGCTGAAAGTATCTACGCCATGCCCCAATTCGAGAGAAATACTCCCATAAATGGGCCCTATTACCCATCTTCGATATCAATTTTCCCCACTCGTACGTTGACCACAGAATTAAGCTGCGCCGTGCGCAAACGCTCACTCGGTTTAGACAGTGCACTCAAGCCTGGACATAAACGCTGCTGAATTGTTGGCATGGAGAATGCTGAGCGTTTGTTTACCTAGCTCAGTAATGAGAATTTTAGCCGTTGAAGTGGTTAGTTGTGCTCTTAGGTCAGGCGTATGCAAGCAACTGCTACATCAACAATAACCTGAAGGCGAAATTCGCCACTCATAGTGTCAGTCACAATTGAGGAGCCACCTTCATGCGCTATGAGCCCGTAATCCTTACGTTGCTACTCATTCTGTTTATTTTGGCGATGGGGGTCGCCGGGAGTCTTATCAGTTTGTTCAGCGGATAAGAGTAAGTGAACAGACACGTTAAATTTGAGTCTTTCTTGATGTCCGTTATGGATCGTTACCTGTCACGACTGACCGGGGTTGGCTCCAAATCCCTTTCAGATGGGACCGCTTTCGACCAAGCGTAGTCTCTCGTTGTAGCGACGAAATTCAGGGCGATCATAAACACACTCAACAAGTAAAAAACCGAAGTCTGGACTTGCGCTAATTAGCGTCATCCACTGCCTTGTCCGTAACAATGACGGCCTCGATACCCCAGTCGCCGGGCACGTTCCAATCTTCTCCAAACAGCTCGGCCGGATGCATCGTACGCTCGGAGCCATTGCCGCAAGCCAACGACTTGGCCGGGCAATACTGGTCGCATCCCCAACAGATCCGCTCGGGATGCTTGGGGTTGTCGGGGAAGTTCTTGGCCATGCCGGTCTCCGATCATTGAGAGGCGTTTCTCCAACCTACAACGTCTGTGCAAAGCCAGCCTTGATGGATATCAAGGTATCGACATCGAGCGACTGCCCTCCCCCCATCGTCATCCTGGGGCTAAGCTATTAACGGCTGAACAGACTCGGAGACGTCGCTCATGATCAATAAGAATCCACACCCAAACGCAGAGACATCCGACCATCCACCGCTGTCGACATGGGACGATCAAGACGCCGCCACATCCATCGATAGCGATGCGTTTATCGCCCCACCCGTGTTGACCAACACCGAACTGGTTCATTTGCGTGTTCGCGTGATTGCCCTGGAAAACCTGGTCATCGCGCTGTTGGCGGAAGGCTCGGAACGTCAGCTTGCCGTTGCCCGGGAAATGGCCGACTACATTTCCCCCAGAGCCGGTTTTACCCAGCATCCCTTGACCGTTCATGCGGCAGCGCAGATGAATCACAGCGTCGAACGCGCCCAGCGATTTCGCCAGCGCGACGATCTGTCGGACTAATTACTCAAAACTTGATAACAATCATTATTGTTCGCAGCAAAGCTTCCTAGACTCGGGTTCCTACTCGTCAGTGCCCAGGAAGACATCATGCGTACCCACCTCTCTCTCGCCCTGCTCCTGCTCGTACCGCTGGCTCAAGCAAAGGAATACCCGATCGGGGAACCCCAGCTATGCCCGGGACTTGAGGTCGGGGCCGTGTATCTGCAACCGATCGAGATGGCGCCAGCGGGCATGATGCGGGCCACTGCCGATTCCGATGTTCACCTGGAAGCCGACATTCGAGCCACCGCAGACAATCGACAGGGATTCCAGGAAGGCAGTTTCGTGCCTTACCTTAATGTCTCGTTCAACTTGAGCAAAGCCGGCAACCCCGACGAGATCAAGGGCGACTTCCATGCGATGGTCGCCAACGACGGTCCGCACTATGGCGACAACGTGAAGCTGCTGGGGCCGGGCAAATATCGACTGACCTTCACCGTCCTGCCACCCGGCGGTCACGGCTCCCTCGGGCGCCATACCGATAAGGAAACCGGCGTGGCGCCCTGGTTCGAACGCTGCGAATTGCACTACGAATTCATCTATGCCGGGATTGGTAAAAAAGGCGGCTATTGAATGAAGCGCCTGCCTCTTGCCTGGCTGATGGTGGCCGGAGCAATTGCGCCGTTGACGGCCCATGCGCAGTTGCCGACCTACGAACTGATCCTGAACGATGGCCATTTCACCCCGGCCTTGCTGGAGGTCCCGGCCGGGCAGCGCTTCAAGATCGTCCTGAAAAACAGCGGTCAGGGGCCGGCCGAATTCGAGAGCACACCGTTGCGGGTTGAAAAAGTATTGTCGCCGGGCGTGACCACCTTTGTTGTCATTCATCCGCTCAAACCCGGCCACTACCCCTTTTTCGACGAGTTCAATCCGCAATTGCCCGAGGGCGGCATCCTCGCGAAATAACCCGCGCATGCACGGAGTTTCAATGAATCAATCAATGTTCATCGTCTGGCGCGAAAGCGTCGAGGCGCTTCTGGTGATCGGCATTCTCCAGGCCTGGGCCAGCCAGCAAGACCGGGGCAATCGCCTGGTCAAATTCCTGTGGGCCGGTGTGGTGCTGGGGTTGATGCTTTCGGGCCTGCTCGCCGCGCTGATTCTAATGGCCGGCGAGGCCATGAGCGGCTCAGCCAGTGAATGGTTCCAGGCTGCACTGGCGCTGATTGCCAGCCTGCTGATGGTGCAAATGGTCGGATGGATGCATCGCCACGGGCGCTCGCTCAAGCATGACTTGCGACGACACGCCGATGGCCACCTGGCCCGGCGCGGGGGCTTGGGGCTGTTGCTGCTGGCCATGCTCGCGGTCAGCCGCGAAGGCAGCGAAACCGTGGTCTTTCTCTATGGCGCCGGCGCCCGCCTGCGAGGTCCGCAACTCGGTTTGTTTGCGGTCGGCGGTGTCATGGGGCTGGTGCTGTCAGCACTCACCCTTGCTCTGCTGCACAGCAGCCGCCGGTTCATTTCATGGCAGCGGTTCTTTGCCATCAGCGAAGTCGTCCTGCTCATGCTGGGCGCGGCGTTACTGGTCAGCGGCACCGAGCGAATCGGCGGCCAATTGCTCGCCCTCGATTTGCCGGAGCAGGTTTACAGCGTCATTGGCGAAGCGCTTTGGGACAGCAGCACTGTGCTGAGCGACAGTCATGGACTGGGTAGTTTTCTGGCCGGTTTTGCCGGTTATCGAGCAACCCCCAGTGGCCTGACTTTGTTGATGTGGATCGGTTACTGGCTAGTGGTCGGTGGCTGGCTACGCCAACGGGCTGCGGAAAAAGTGCCATGCCTGGTCTGAGCCGGCACAACCGATGGCTCAAGCGACTGGGCGACGGGATGCGTCGTCATGCACCCGTCATCCGCGCCGTGCAGTGGGCCGTTGTACTGTTCTACGCGTTGCTGTTGGTGATACCGGCGGCGCTGCCGCTACCGGACAGCCAGGCGCGGATATTCGACAACATGACCTTGCTCGCGCAGTTCTTGTTCTGGGGGATCTGGTGGCCATTCGTGCTGCTGTCGATCGTGATGTTCGGACGGCTCTGGTGTGGCGTTTTATGCCCGGAAGGTTCACTCAGCGAATGGGCCAGTCATTACGGTAAAGGCCTGGGGGTGCCGCGCTGGTTGCGCTGGGGCGGCTGGCCAACCCTGGCCTTCTGCCTGACCACCCTCTACGGCCAGTTGATCAGCGTCTATGACTACGCCCAGGCGGCGCTGTTGATTCTTGGCGGCTCGACTGCGGCGGCGGTCGGCGTCGGGCTATTGTTCGCACGGGGCAAGCGGGTCTGGTGCCGTTATTTGTGTCCCGTCAGCGGGGTCTTCGCCCTACTCGCCCGCCTGGCCCCCGTGCATTTTCGAGTGGATGAGCAGCGCTGGGTGGACAATGCCGCACCACGCCTGCCGCCACCCAATTGCGCGCCCTTGCTCGACGTTCGCCGCCTGAAAGGCGCCAGTGACTGCCATGCCTGCGGACGCTGCAGCGGGCAACGCGGCGCGGTTCAGTTGATCGCCCGCTCCAGCAATCAAGAGATTCTTCACGCGACGGCGCAGACGCTCTCGCGCTGGGATGCGCGGTTACTGCTGTACGGCGTCATCGGTCTGGCCATGGGCGCGTTTCAGTGGACTGTCAGCCCCTGGTTCGTCGCCCTCAAACAACACCTCGCGCAATGGCTGGTAGAACGCGACATGCTCTGGGCCTTGCAGGACAACGCCCCGTGGTGGTTGCTCACCCATTACCCGCAACTCAACGACAGCTTCAGTTGGCTCGATGGTTTCAGCATCATCGTTTACTTGAGCCTGAGCTCGATGCTGCTCGGCACCGCGTTGCTGATCCTGCTGCGCCTGACCGCCCGACTGGCGCAAGATCGCGCACTGTATTTGCCCCTCGCACTGACGCTCACGCCCCTGGGTGGTGCGGGATTGTTCCTCGGGTTGTCGGCGACAACGGTGAAATTGCTGCGTTACGAAGGGCTGCTGCTGGAGTGGGTACAACCGGCGCGGGCCTGCCTGTTGATGGCCGCGTTGGGGTGGAGTCTGCTGTTGGGCTGGAAACGGCTGGATCGCGAAGGTATTGCCCTGACTCGGCGCGTGATGTGCGGCGTTTGCCTGTTACTTGCCAACGGCCTGCCAGGGTTGGGCTGGTGGTTGCAATTCTGGGGCTGGGCCTGAATGCATCAGCGTCCAGATCCAACCCCTACCGCAACCACTAGACTTTGAAACGCGCCACCGTCTGGTGCAGCGCTCCGGCCATCTGCGCCAAATCTTGACCGGCGGTTTGCGTCTGCCGGGCACCCAGCAAGACCTGCTCCGACAAGTTACGAATGCCCATCAGGTTGCGATCCACTTCCCGCGCCACCAATGCCTGTTCCTCCGTGGCACTGGCAATCATCATGTTGCGCTCGTTGATCTGCGAGATGGAGCGCGTGATTTCATCCAGTGCATCACCCGACCGTTGCGCCACTTCCAGGGTAGCGCGTACCAGGTTGCTGCTGCTTTGCATGGCGGTCACCGCATGGCCGGAGTCCTGGCGAATGTTGCCAATCATCTGCTCGATTTCCTGTGTCGACTCCTGAGTGCGATGCGCCAGGGCACGCACCTCATCGGCGACCACGGCAAAGCCGCGTCCGGCATCACCAGCCCGGGCCGCTTCAATCGCCGCGTTGAGGGCCAGCAAATTGGTTTGATCGGCAATGCTGCGAATCACATCCAGCACCTTGCTGATGCCCTGCACTCTGCCGGCCAGTTGCTCAATGCGCTGTGACGTATCGGTGACACCCTCGGCCAGTTCGCCAATGGCAACCACGGTTTCCTGAACCTGTTCCCGGCCGCGATGCGCGGTTTGCTCGGATTGCCTGGAGGCCTCGCTGGTGCTCACCGCATTGCGTGCCACCTCATCGACGGCCGCCGTCATCTGGTTCACGGCCGTAGCCGCCTGCTCGATTTCAAGCCCCTGCAACTGCAGGTTACTGCTGGTCTGGCTGCTGACCACACTCAGTTCTTCGGACGAACTGGCCACCTGATCAACCGAAGTCGCGATGTGCTTGACCATGGCATTCAGACTTTGCTGCATGTGGTGCATGTTCATCATCACACTGCCGTCGGCACTTGAATGCACAGGCACCTGAGTCGTCAGGTCGCCCAGAGCGATTTGGCTCAAGAGCCGTGCGGCATCATCGGGCTCACCACCCAGTGGCCGAGTCACGCTGCGGGTGACAATGACCGCGGCGCCAATGACCAGCGCCAGGCAGAACAAAAATAACCCGAGCATGTTGCGCCGGGCCTCGCTGTACAGTGCCTGCGCCGAACGTTCACGGTCCGCGAATATTTTGCCTTGCAGCGCCATCAGCTCATCCAGGCTTGCATAGACTTCGTGTTCTGCCGGGATAACCTTTTGCTTGAGCTGCGCCATGGCGTCATTGGCAGCCCCTTGCCGAATCAATACCTGCACCTGCGTGAACGCCGCCACATAGGCCTCGCGATTCTTTTTCAACGCGGCATACGCCACTTTGCCTTCAGGCAGATAAAACAACGGCTCCAGCGTCTCGAGTGCCTGAGTGATGCGCTTCTTGGTGGCGTCGATCGACTGTTGCACTTGCTGATTGTCTTTATCGATCAGCAAGTCCCGGGTGTTTCTGGCGTTATCGCGTACGCCGGTGGCAATGACCATGATCGGTTCGATCTTTGGCCAGTCCTGCTTGACGATCACAACAGACTGATCCTTGAGCGTCGCCAGGTCGTTCAATGCGTAAAACGCCATGCCCATCAGCGCCAGCGGCGCAATGGCAAAACCGATGACGATACGGTGTGCCGTACTGAATGTGGCCATATCAAATGCTCCCTGTTTAATACCTGCCCGTGAGGCAGCGCATTTGAAAATCATGGTGGAGATCACGGCTAAACGTTTATCCGCCGCCGCGGTTACCCCCGCAACACGAAGACGGGGAACAACTCGCGCATGGCCTCCCAAAGATCCGGAAGCAAGGCTTGTGCCGAAACATTGGGCAGCAGCGGATCGAACATCTGCTCGGTGCGCACCAGTTGTACGGCGAAGCGCTTGACGCCCAGTTCACTCAAGCGTTGCGCCAGGATCAACAGGCGTGCCGGCTTGAACAAATGCCAATGCACGGTGGTACGACATTCGTAGTCCACACCACTGGCCAGAAGATGCTCAAGGCTGCGCCAGTTCGCCGTTCCACTGCCTTCGACCCGGGTGATTGCCTGGCAATCCTCTGGCAATGCCTTGACGTCGAAGCCGACCCAATCGGCCCCGGTCAGTGCCTTGGCAAAGGCTGGTGGCTTGATGCCGGCACTGTGCAGACCGATGCGAAAACCCATCGCACGCACTTCGTCCATGGCGTCGAGTAAACCGTCTTGCAAGGTCGGCTCGCCGCCACTGAAGACCACGGCATCGAGCAGGTCTTGCCGGCGTTGCAGAAACGCCAGTACCCGCAGCCAATCGACCTCGTCGGTGCCTCGAGGCGGGATCAACTGCGGGTTATGGCAGTAACGGCAACGCCAGGCGCAACCCTGGCAAAACAATACGCAGGCGAGCTGTCCCGGATAGTCGATAGTGGTCAGGGGCACCATGCCCCCAACCCGAAGCATTCGACTCATTGGCGCCCGGCCAGCGCCGCGCTTTCAGTGAAATGCACACGCTCGCGGTGCTCGGACTGTTTGCCCGGATTGAACGCTGATACCGGACGGTGATAACCCATTACCCGAGTCCAGACTTCGCAGCGTTGACGTTGAGCCTGGGGCAGTGTTTGCGATGCAGTCATGGTGAAGCTCCTTGCAGTTGAGTGGATCGAAATCAATGAACGGTGCCGGCTTTCTGCTCTTGCAGCAGCAGGACTTCGTCGCATTTGGGACAGAATTCATGCTCGCCATCGAGGTAGCCGTGTACCGGGCAGATGGAGAACGTCGGGGTCACGGTCAGGTATGGCAGACGGAAGCGTCCAAGGGCTTTGCGCACCAGTTGCTTGCAGGCTTCGGTCGAGGAAATCCGCTCGGCCATGTACAGGTGCAAGACCGTGCCGCCGGTGTATTTGCATTGCAGCTCGTCTTGAAGTTCGAGGGCTTCGAAGGGATCGTCGGTATAGCCCACCGGCAGTTGCGAGGAGTTGGTGTAATACGGTGCTTGCACCGTGCCGGCCTGGAGAATGTCGGGATAGCGTTTGAGGTCTTCCTTGGCGAAGCGATAGGTGGTGCCTTCAGCCGGCGTCGCTTCGAGGTTGTACATGTGGCCGGTTTCTTCTTGAAAACGCAGCAGCGTGGCGCGCACATGGTCGAGCATCTTCAGGGCAAATTGCCGACCGTGCTCGGTGTGCATGCCATCCGTGTCGCCGGTGAAATTGCGCAGCATTTCATGCAGGCCATTGAGGCCGATGGTGGAGAAATGGTTGCGCAAGGTGCCCAGGTAACGCTTGGTGTACGGGTACAAACCGGCATCCATGTGGTGCTGAATCACCTTGCGCTTGACCTCCAGGCTTTCCATCGCCAGTTCCATCAATGTGTCCAGACGCTGCAGTAAACCGCTGGTGTCACCTTTGAACACATAGCCCAGCCGCGCGCAGTTGATGGTCACCACGCCGAGCGATCCGGTCTGTTCCGCCGAGCCGAACAAACCGCCGCCGCGCTTGAGCAACTCACGCACATCCAGCTGCAACCGGCAGCACATCGAGCGCACCTGATTGGGTTGAAGGTCCGAGTTGAGGAAATTCTGGAAATACGGCAGGCCGTAACGCGCGGTCATCTCGAACAGGCGGTCAGCGTTTTCACTGTCCCAAGGAAAGTCATGGGTGATGTTGTAGGTCGGAATCGGAAAGGTGAACACCCGCCCTTTCGCATCGCCGGCCTGCATCACTTCGATGTAGGCGCGGTTGAGCACATCCATTTCAACTTGCAGGTCGCCGTAGGCAAACGGCATTTCCTCACCGCCAATGACGGGGATCTGCTCACGCAAATCCTGCGGGCACACCCAATCGAAGGTCAGGTTGGTGAACGGGGTCTGGGTGCCCCAGCGCGACGGGACATTGAGGTTGTAGATGAATTCCTGGATCGCTTGGCGCACCTCCTGAAAGCTCAGTTGATCCTTGCGCACATAGGGCGCCAAGTAGGTGTCGAAGGAGCTGAACGCCTGCGCGCCGGCCCATTCGTTTTGCAGGGTGCCGAGGAAATTCACCATCTGCCCCAGGGCACTGCTCAAGTGCTTCGGCGGCCCCGCTTCGACACGCCCCGACACACCGTTAAGGCCTTCGTGCAACAAGGTCCGCAATGACCAACCGGCGCAGTAACCAGCAAGCATGTCCAGATCGTGCACATGCAGATCCGCCTCGCGATGGGCCTGGCCGATGGCCTCGCTGTACACCTCGTCCAGCCAGTAGTTGGCGGTGACCTTGCCGGACACGTTCAACACCAGACCACCCAGGGAGTAGCCCTGATTGGCGTTGGCCTGGACCCGCCAGTCTTCACGGTCCAGGTATTCGTTCATCGACGTCGCCACTTCGACCAGGGTCCGGCGGTCGCGACGCAAACGCCCGTGCTGTTCGCGATAAACAATGTAGGCACGCATGGCCAGGAAGAAACCGGCGTCCATCAATACCCGTTCGACACGGTCCTGGATTTGCTCGACGTGCAGCCTGGGTAATCCTTCCAGTCGGGCCAGTACGGCCTGAAGCAACCCTTCGACCTCAGCCTCGCCGTACTCCTGAGTTGCCTTGCCGGCGGCGATCAACGCCTGACGGATTTTGTCGGCATCGAAGGCGACCTGGCTGCCATCGCGCTTGTGCAAGCGGTTACTTCCTACTGCGATCAGCGTGCTCTGCATTCGTCCTCCAGACACTACATATAGGTGTTAAAGCAAAAACAAACACAACATGCGGTGAAGACTACGGACAAAGTGCTGATCTGCAATTGATCGACATCAAGATTTGCCGGCGAAAAAAAACCGCCAGCGGCGGCTAATTCCAATGGGTCAAGAAACTCTGGCTTCACCTATTCCCTGTAGCAGCTGGCGAAGCCTGCGTTCGGCTGCGTAGCAGTCGTAAGTCGGATCATCGCGATTAACCTGAAACACCGCAGTGCCTGATTTTACGACTGCTACGCAGCCGAACGCAGGCTTCGCCAGCTGCTACGGTCCGCGTAGCTGTCAGAACTGAACGGCATTAACATCAAGGGTCAACCGCCACTCATGTTCATGAATCGCACGATCTGAACATCCCCGTTCGGGGTGAAATCATGGCGCAATGGTTTGCCACGCAGTGCTCTCTGGATCGCATTGATCACCGGCTGATCATCCAGCGGATAACGCCGCAGCAACCCTCTTAAATCCAGCGCATCATCCTGCCCCAGACACAGCAGCAGCTTCCCCTCAACAGTCATCCGCACCCGATTACAGCTGCCACAAAAGTTGTGGCTATTGGGCGAAATGAAACCAATCCGGGTATCGGGATGACGTTCAAGACGCACATAACGCGCCGGTCCGCCGCTGTTTTCAGTACTGTCGAGCAACCGATGCTGGCTGGCGATCAACGCCCGCACTTCATCGCTGGAGCAAAACGATTCGCCCCGTGAACGACCGACGTCGCCCAAGGGCATTTCTTCGATGAAACTGATGTCGATGCGTTGATCAATGGCGTATTGCACCAATCCCGGGACTTCATCGAAGTTGCGCCCCTTCATCACCACACAGTTGAGTTTGACCCGCTCGAAGCCCGCGTCCCGTGCAGCTTCAATGCCGCCCAGCACCTGATCGAGATCGCCGTTACGGGTGATCGCCCGAAATTTCTCCCCGTCCAGGCTATCGAGGCTGATGTTCATCCGCTTGACCCCGGCGTCGACCAACGGCCGGGCCAGACGGCCCAGCTGCGAGCCATTGCTGGTCATCACCAGTTCGCGCAAACCGGGCAAGGCGGCGATGTTGCGGCACAGTCCGACAATGCCGGGGCGGATCAAGGGCTCGCCGCCAGTCAGGCGGATTTTGCGAACACCGAGGCCGACAAACAGCGTCGCCAGGCGCTGCAATTCCTCCAGCGTGAGCACCTGCTGACGCGGCAGGAACGTCATGTTTTTCGCCATGCAGTACACGCAACGAAAATCACACCGGTCCGTCACCGACATCCGCAGATAATCGATCTGCCGCCCAAAACCATCCTGCATCACAACGTTCATCACATCTCCCGGTTGGCCACGATGCTCACTGCACCAGCGGTGAGTCGGCGCCCTGTAAGTGGATGCCACGAATATCCGCCGCGCCGATCAGGGTTTGCAGGTATTGCACCAGGGCTTTTTGCCAGACGCCTTGCTGCAACTGCGTGCGGATCGCCGTCGACACCACTTCATAGGGCAATGGCATGCCTTCGATCCGCTGATCGACGCTGACCACATGCCAGCCGTAGCGACTTTCCAGTGGTTTGCTGGCCAGGCCCGGTGCCAGGGTGAACAGCTGACGTTCCAGTTCAGGCACGGTCTGGCCCTTGCTGATTTGTCCCAAAGAACCGCCCTGAGCCTTCGACGGGCAGGCCGAATACTTCACGGCCAGCTCGGCGAAACTGCCGGGGAATTCGTCCAGTCGTTGCAGCAGGATTTCCGCCTGCTCATGCGCCAGTTCCCGGGCCTCGACATCGTCCGGCGCACATTCGAGCAGAATGTGCCGAACCGCCAGCAGTGGCGCGCTGTGGAAGCGCCCACGATTGTTTTCGTAGTAGCGCAGGCTGGTTTCCTCGTCGCACTGCGGCACGTGAACCTCACGTTCGAGCAGCAAGCGCGTGGCTGCTTCCTCTTCGTTCTCTCCGGCGCCGATCTCCAGCGATACACCGAGCTCGGCAATGCGCTGCTGCAACAACTCGCGGATCACCAGTGCCTTGGCGGCCAGATAGACCGCCTCCTCACGGCTTTCGGCCGGGTGATATTGCAGCTCCTGGGCCATCGCTTCCGGGGTGATCGACACCTCGTTGACGCTGATGATCGGCCACTCCTGCTCGCTGCTGGCGATCAACTGCGCCGGGGCGTCATCGGCCGCCGCGGGCTCAACCGGCAGCGCTGCAAACTGCGCCTCTGCGACCGGCGCGATGTCGAGAACCTCCTCGGCTTTTTTGGAAGAACCGCAGCCACCGCTGCCCCCGTTACCACCACCACATCCGCATCCACCTGACATGATTGTCTCCTCAGTACTTCTGACGAACGATTTGATAACGACGCCCCAGGTACCAGATCGGTGCACTGATCATGTGTACGAGACGGGTGAAGGGGAACAGCACAAACAGGGTCAAACCGAGAAACACATGCAACTTGTAGGTCAGCCCGACCGGCGCGATAGACGCCGCCGCTTCCATCGGCCGCAACAGCACAGTGTTCTGCGCCCAATCGGCGAGCATCACCATCACCGAGCCGTCCATGTGTCCGGTGGAGGCGACGATCGTCAGCAGGCCGAGCAGCAATTGCGCCAGCAGCACCAGCAAAATCAGGATGTCCGAAGGGCTGGAGGTGGCGCGAACCCGAGGATCGGTGAGGCGCCGTTTGACCAGCATCAGCAGGCCAATCAGGCACAACAGACCGAAGAACCCGCCGGAGACCATCGCCAGCAACTGCTTGTTCTCAGTGCTAATCACATGGTGATAAATCGACGCCGGGGTCAGCAGCCCGACGAAGTGCCCGGCCAGCACGAACAACACACCGATGTGGAACAAGTTGCTCGCCACGCGCATGCCGCGCTGATTGAGCATCTGGCTCGAACCGGCCTTCCAGGTGTATTGCGACAAGTCGAAGCGGGCCCAACTGCCGATCAGGCAAATAGCTAACGCGACGTAGGGGTAGATCCCGAACAACAACAGGTTCCATTTAGACATTGCCCACCTCCTTGGCTGGCGCGGCGGCCAGCCCTTCATGCTGAAAATCCACCCAGTGCAGCGGCACCGCGCTTTCTTCCCGGGCTTTGCCCGGTGCGCTTGGCAGCGAACTGCAACGGTCCTGCTGTTCGGCCTGGAGAAAGTCCACGGCCTCCTCCTCCCAGATTTTGTCGAGGGCTTCGAGGGAGTCATCGCGGGGTTCCGCCGCAACCTGCGCACGCAGGTCGGCGACCGCTTGATGAGGCTCGGCCCCGGCAATTTGCAGCAGCGCCCGGAAGCAACTTGCATAGGCGCTTTCGCGCTCTTCCAGACGCGCCGCGAGCAAGGCCAGCAAGTGCGACACATCCGCCAGGCCCTCGCGGGCCTCGATGTCTTCACGGGTGGACAGAAACTCCAGGTACAGCGGTATGTAATCGGGCAGCTCCTTGACACCGATGGCAAAACCGGCGGCTTCGTACTGCGCCATCATGTCGACCATGGCCTGGCCACGGTCGCGGGATTCGCCGTGCACGTGCTCGAACAACAGCAGCGACAGCGAGCGCCCCCGACCGAACAGCGCACCGTAGTGCTCCTGCCCGTCCATCAAGTCGTTGGCGCAGATCAGTTCCAGCAACTCGAACAACGCACCGCGCTGCTTCGGGCTGATTTCCCGGGACTGGATAATCGCTTGCTCCAGTTCGTCGCGACCGCCAACCAACGTTTCGGTCGGGTAGTCGAGCAGCAGCGAAATCACTTTGAGAATTTGCATGCTCATTCCTCCCACAACTGGACGGTTTTCAGGATGTCGCGGCGGTTGGCTTTCTTGGCACCGAACATGTTGGTGTCGGAGCTGCCGCTGCAACCGCTGCCGAAACTGAAGCCGCAACCGGAGCGCTCGGCAAAGGCGTCACTCATGGCGTCTTCACGGTGCGCGCTCGGTACCACAAAGCGGTCTTCGTAGTTGGCGATCGCCAGGTAGCGATACATCTCCTCGACCTGGGCCACGCTCAAGCCGACATCCTTGAGCACTTGCAGGTCCTGAACGCCATCGACTTGCTCGGAACGTTTGTAGGCGCGCATCGCCAGCAAGCGTTTAAGCGCACGCTTGACCGGTTTTTCATCGCCCGCGGTCAGCAGGTTCGCCAGGTACTTCAGTGGAATACGCAGGCTGTCGACGTCCGGAATCACCCCGTTCATGCCCACGGTGCCAGCGGTGGCGGCGTTCTGGATCGGCGACAGCGGCGGTACGTACCAAACCATCGGCAAGGTCCGGTATTCCGGGTGCAGCGGCAGTGCGAGTTTCCAGTCCACGGCCATTTTGTAGACCGGCGAACGTTGCGCCGAATCGATCACCGACTGCGGCACACCATCGGCCAAGGCCTGACGGATGACCGCTGGGTCGTTCGGGTCGAGGAAGATCTCCAGTTGTTTCTCGTACAGATCCTGCTCATTGGCGGTGCTCGCCACTTCGCTGATGCGGTCGGCGTCATACAGCAGCACGCCGAGGTAACGGATACGTCCGACACAGGTTTCAGCACAAACAGTCGGCATCCCGGCTTCGATACGCGGGTAGCAGAAAATACACTTCTCGGATTTGCCGCTTTTCCAGTTGAAATAGATCTTCTTGTAGGGGCAGCCGCTGATGCACATGCGCCAGCCGCGGCATTTTTCCTGGTCGATCAGGACGATACCGTCCTCTTCACGCTTGTAGATTGCCCCGCTCGGGCACGATGCCGCGCAGGTCGGGTTGAGGCAGTGCTCGCACAGGCGCGGCAAATACATCATGAAGGTGTTTTCGTACTCGCCGTAAATGTCCGCCTGGATCTTGTCGAAGTTCTTGTCCTTGCGACGCTTGGCGAATTCGGTGCCGAGAATTTCCTCCCAGTTCGGGCCCCACTCGATTTTCTCCATGCGTTTGCCGGAGATCAGCGAGCGCGGGCGCGCGGTAGGTTGATGCTCGCCCAGCGGTGCGGTGTGCAGGTGCTGGTAGTCGAAGTCGAACGGCTCGTAGTAGTCGTCGAGGCTCGGCAGGTCCGGGTTGGCGAAAATGTTCGCCAACACGCGGAATTTGCCACCGATGCGCGGGTTGATCGTGCCGTTGGCATTGCGGATCCAGCCGCCCTTCCACTTGTCCTGGTTTTCCCACTCTTTCGGGTAGCCGATGCCCGGTTTCGATTCAACGTTGTTGAACCAGGCGTATTCCATGCCTTCACGGCTGGTCCAGACGTTTTTGCAGGTGATCGAACAGGTGTGGCAACCGATGCATTTGTCCAGGTTCAGAACCATGCCGATTTGTGAGCGAATCTTCATCTCAGTTCTCCTCGATATCGGTCGGCAGGGGACGCGGCAGGTCATCACCGGACGATCCATCGAGCCAGTCGACTTTGGACATTTTGCGCACCACGACAAACTCATCACGGTTGCAACCGACCGTGCCGTAATAGTTGAAACCGTAGGCTTGCTGGGCGTAGCCACCGATCATGTGGGTCGGCTTGAGCACGACACGGGTGACCGAGTTGTGGTGGCCGCCACGGGTCTTGGTGGTTTCCGAACCTGGCACGTTCACGATCCGTTCCTGGGCGTGGTACATCATCACCATGCCGTCCTTGACCCGCTGGCTGACCACCGCCCGGGCGGTCAGCGCACCGTTGACGTTGAAGCACTCGATCCAGTCGTTGTCCTCGATACCGGCGCTTTTCGCGTCGTTCTCCGAGAGCCAGACAATCGGCCCGCCACGGCTGAGGGTCAGCATCAGCAGGTTGTCGCTGTAAGTACTGTGGATGCCCCATTTCTGGTGCGGGGTGATCCAGTTCAGGACGATTTCCTTGTGGCCGTTGCTGCGCTTGCCTTTCACCCCTTCGATGGTGCGGGTGTTGACCGGTGGCCGATAACTCATCAACTGCTCGCCGAACGCCTGCATCCACGGGTGATCCTGGTAGAACTGCTGGCGACCGGTGATGGTGCGCCATGGGATCCCTTCATGAACGTTGGTGTAGCCGGCGTTGTAGCTGACATGATCGTCTTCGAGACCTGACCAGGTCGGGCTGGAAATGATCTTGCGCGGCTGGGCCTGAATGTCGCGGAAACGAATCGCCTCGTGAGCCTTGGACAGCGCCAGGTGGCTGTGGTCGATGCCGGTGAATTCCGACAGCGCGGCCCAGGCCTTCACGGCAACCTGGCCATTGGTTTCCGGTGCCAGGGACAGAATCACTTCAGCAGCGTCGATGGCCGTGTCGATTTTCGGCCGACCCTGGCTGATCCCGGCATCGCCTTCTTTGTGATTGAGTTCACCGAGGAATTTCACTTCGTCTTCGGTGTTCCAGTTGATGCCTTTGCCGCCGTTGCCGTGTTTCTCCAGCAATGGCCCGAGGGACGAGAACTGTTTGTAGATGTTCGGGTAATCACGCTCGACCACGTGCAGGTTCGGTGCGTTCTTGCCCGGCACCGGTGCCACGCCGTCGCTTTTCCAGTCGGTGCCGCCAAACGGCTGGGCCAGTTCGCCGACGCTGTCGTGCATCAGCGGAATGGTCACCAGATCCTTTTCGACGCCCAGGTGCCCTTCGGCCATGCTGGAAAACGCCTTGGCGATGCCTTTGTAGATTTCCCAGTCGGAACGCGATTCCCACGCCGGGTCGATGGCGGCCGACAACGGGTGAATGAACGGGTGCATGTCCGAGGTGTTCATGTCGTCTTTTTCGTACCAGGTCGCGGTCGGCAACACGATGTCGGAATAGACGCAGGTCGAGGACATGCGGAAGTCCAGCGTGGTCACCAGATCGAGCTTGCCGATGGCGCCCTCGTCGACCCATTCGGCTTCTTCGGGTTTGCAGTCGCCGACCTGGCCGATGTCTTCGTTCATCACACCGTTTTTGGTGCCGAGCAGGTACTTGAGCATGTACTCGTGGCCCTTGCCCGAGGAGCCCAGCAGGTTGGAACGCCAGATGAACATGTTGCGCGGGAAGTTCACCGGGCTGTCCGGCTGTTCGCAGGAGAAGCGCAGCGAACCGTCCTGCAGCGACTTGACCACGTAGTCTTTCGGGTCCATGCCGGCCGCCGCAGCGTCGCGGCAAATGTGCAAAGGGTTTGTGTTGAGTTGTGGCGCGCTGGGCAACCAGCCGGCGCGTTCGGCGCGGATGTTGTAGTCCAGGGCATGTTCCGGGAACTGCGATTTATCGGCCAATGGCGAGAGCACGTCGTGCATGCTCATTTTCTCGTGGCGCCATTGCGAACTGTGGGCGTAGAAGAAGCTGGTGCCGTTCATTTGGCGAGGCGGACGATTCCAGTCCAGGCCGAACGCCAATGGCAGCCAGCCGCATTGCGGACGGAGTTTTTCCTGGCCAACGTAGTGCGCCCAACCGCCACCGGTCTGACCGACACACCCGCAGAGCATGAGCATGTTGATCAGGCCGCGGTAGTTCATGTCCATGTGGTACCAGTGGTTCATCGCCGCGCCGACGATGATCATCGAGCGGCCCTTGGTCTTGTCGGCGTTGTCGGCGAACTCACGGGCAATCTGGATCGCTTTCTCGCGGCTCACGCCGGTGATTTTCTCCTGCCACGCTGGGGTGCCAGGCACCGAGGCGTCGTCGTAATCCTTGGCGACGTTGTCGCCACCGAGGCCACGGTCAATGGCCAGGTTGGCCGCCGACAGGTCGAACACGGTGGCGACTTTAGCCACGCTACCGTCCGCCAGCACCACGTTATGCACCGGCACGCGGCGGTATTGCACGGCATCACCCGCGACGTGCTGGAAGTGCTCGTGGGACTCGCCGGCAAAATACGGGAACGCCACTTCGGCGACGTCATCGCCGATCAGGCTCAGTTTCAGGTCGATCTCGCGACCTTCGCCGCCTTCACGAGGCAGGATGTTCCACTTGCCCTTCTCGCCCCAGCGATAACCGATGGAACCCTGAGGGGACACCAGTTCGCCGCTGACATCGAGGGCGATGGTTTTCCATTCCGGGTTGTTTTCCTGGCCGAGGTTGTCGGTCAGGTCACTGGCGCGCAGGAAGCGGTCCGGCTGGTAGCCGGCGCCCGGTGCCTTGTCGACCATTTGCTTGAGCAGCACCAGCACCGGTAAATCGGTGAAGCGCTTGGCGTAATCGGTGAAATAGGCGCTCGGTTTGTCCAGGTGGAATTCTTTGAAGATCACATGATTGAACGCTTGGGCCAGCGCCGCATCGGTGCCTTGTTTAGGGTTCAGCCACAGGTCGGTGAGCTTGGCGACTTCCGAGTAATCCGGGGTGATCGCGACCGTCTTGGTGCCCTTGTAACGGACTTCGGTAAAGAAATGCGCATCCGGGGTACGGGTCTGCGGAACGTTGGAACCCCAGGCAATGATGTAGTTGGAGTTGTACCAGTCGGCTGATTCCGGCACGTCGGTCTGCTCGCCCCAGACCATCGGCGAGGCCGGTGGCAAGTCGCAGTACCAGTCATAGAAACTCAGGCAGGCGCCGCCGATCAGCGACAGGTAACGCGAACCCGCGGCATAGCTGACCATCGACATGGCGGGAATCGGCGAGAAGCCGACGATGCGGTCGGGGCCATATTGCTTGATCGTGTAGACGTTGGACGCCGCAATGATCTCGTTGACTTCCTCCCAGTTGGAACGGATGAAGCCACCCATGCCGCGCTTGCTTTTATAGGAGTCGGCCTTGACCTTGTCCTCGACGATGCTGGCCCAGGCTTCGACTGGCGCCATGGTTTGCCGCGCATCGCGCCACAGTTTGAGCAACGGCTTGCGGATCTTCGGGTATTTGAGCCGGTTGGCGCTGTAGATGTACCAGCTGTAACTGGCGCCACGCGGGCAGCCACGGGGCTCATGGTTGGGCAGATCGTTACGGGTACGCGGGTAGTCGGTCTGCTGGGTTTCCCAGGTGATCAGGCCGTTCTTGACGTAGATCTTCCACGAGCAAGAGCCGGTGCAGTTCACCCCGTGGGTGGAACGCACGATCTTGTCGTACTGCCAGCGCGAACGGTAGACGTTCTCCCAGTCGCGAGACTCTTTGCGAGTCTCGCCATGACCGTCGGAAAACTCGTTTTGCTTGCGGTTGAAAAACCGCAATTGATCCAGTAAATGACTCACGGTGTAGTCCTCTCAGGCTTTGTCGCGGGGTCTGTGCCCCGCCCACGCAATGGTTGGATGCAGCTCGGCTCAGCAGGGTGTCGCGGCGCCTTTGCGCGCGTACCACCACCAGGTCACCACGATGCAGCTCAGGTAAAAGCCGACGAACATGTAGAAGGCCATCTCCGGGCCGCCGGTCTGGGCCATCGAAGTGCCGAAGGATTTGGGAATGAAGAACGCGCCGAAAGCGCCCATGGCCGAACTGAAGCCCAGGACCGCGGCCGACTCTTTGCCGGCGTTCTTCAGGGCCTGTTCGCGGATGGCCGGCGATTGCCCGGCCGAGGCTTTTTCATGCTGGGTGCGGAAGATCACCGGGATCATGCGGAAGGTGGAACCGTTGCCGATGCCAGTGGTAATGAACAGCAGCATGAACATGCCGAGATAGCCGTAAAAGTTGCCGCCCGAGCCGTTCTGCGGCAGGAAGTGCATGACGCCGAAGACCATCACGATCATCGCGACGAAGTTCCACAAGGTCACTTTCGCGCCGCCGAGCTTGTCCGCCAGCCAGCCGCCCAATGGACGTACCAGCGCGCCAACCAACGGACCGAGGAAGGCGAATTTTAAGGCGATGACGTCAGGGAAGGAGGTTTTGATCAGCAACGGAAACGCGGCGGAGAAACCGATAAACGAACCGAAGGTCGCCAGGTACAACCAGCACATCAGCCAGTTGTGTTTGCGCTTGAAGATCACCGCCTGTTCGCTGAAAGAAGCACGGGCGCTGGACAGGTCATTCATGCCGAACCAGGCCAGCACCGTCACCAACACAATGAACGGAACCCAGATGAACCCGGCGTTCTGCAACCACAACTGACCGCCGTCCGGCAGGGCCTGCGGTTTACCGCCCATGAAGCCGAACACGCCGAAAGTGATCACCAGCGGTACGCAGAACTGCATCACCGAGACGCCCAGGTTACCCAGCCCGGCGTTGAGGCCAAGGGCCGTGCCCTGCTGAGACTTGGGGTAGAAAAAGCTGATGTTGGACATGCTCGACGCAAAGTTGCCGCCACCAAAACCGCAGAGCAAGGCAATCAACACGAACACGCTGTACGAGGTGCTCGGGTCCTGCACGGCGAAGCCCATCCAGATCGAGGGCAGCAATAGCGACGCGGTGCTCAGGGCGGTCCAGCGACGGCCGCCGAAGATCGGCACCATAAACGAATAGAAGACGCGCAAGGTGGCGCCGGACAGCCCCGGCAACGCCGCGAGCCAGAACAGCTGATCGGTGGTGAAGCTGAAACCGATGGCGTTCAACCGCACAATCACCGTGCTCCAGACCATCCACACCGCAAACGCCAACAGCAGTGCGGGAATGGAAATCCACAAGTTGCGGGTGGCGGTCTGTTTGCCGCTACTTCCCCAGAACGCAGGGTCCTCGGGGCGCCAGTCATGAATGACCGGGCCTTTTTCAGGCTTTTGCAGAACGGACATGTTCTTCTCCTTGGGCAATGCTGGAAAACGGGGACGAGGTCGCCGGCGGCTGTTTGCCCAGCAGCGGGCTTTTGCGTATTTCGCTGAAGTACATCCAGGTGAGGGAGACCCAGACCACGCCGTACATCAACATGAAGCAGGAAGAGCGCACGCCGGTGAGGTCCACCAGGGCGCCGAACAGGATCGGCAGCACGAAACCACCCAGGCCGCCCGCGAGACCGACGATGCCGGACACCGCGCCCATGTTTTTCGGGTAGTCGTTGGCGATGTATTTGAAAACCGAGGCCTTGCCGAACGCGAAGGCGATGCCCATGACGAACAGCAGTACGGTGAACAGCACGGGATTGAGGCCGATGTGGAAATCCATCGGGCCATTGATCGTTTGCACTTGCAGTTGGGTCTGGGGGTACGAGAGCAGGAACAGACAGATCCAGCTGACCCACAACACCCACCAGGTCACGCTTTGCGCGCCCCAGCGATCCGACATCCAGCCGCCGACGGCACGCAGCACACCGCCCGGCAGGGAAAAACACGCCGCCAACAGCGCGGCGCTTTGCAGGCTGAAACCGTATTCCTGCACGTAGTACTTGGTCATCCACAGTGCCAGGGCTACATAGCCGCCGAAGACGATCGAGTAGTACTGGCAGTAGCGCCACACCGCAGGGTCCTTCAGCGAGCTCAATTGCTCACGCAATGTGGCGCCGCTGGCGCTGCGGTGGTTCTTGTTTTCGGCGCTGAGGAACCAGAACAACAACGCGGTAATAAAGAGGATTGCGCTGAATACTTTCGGCACCAACTGCCAGCTACCGGCGGCGATCAATGCCGGGGCGAGAAATTTGGTCACCGCAGCCCCGGCGTTACCGGCACCGAAGATGCCCATCGCAAAGCCCTGGTTCTCCTTGTCGAACCATTTGGCGACGTAGGCAATCCCCACCGAAAACGAGCCACCGGCGAGGCCGACGAACAAGCCCAACACCAAAAACTGCCAGTAAGCGGTGGCGTGGCTGATCAGGTACAGCGGTGCGACGCAGGCCAGCATCAACAGAAAGAACACGCTGCGCCCGCCAAAGCGGTCGGTCAGCAGGCCCAGCGGCAAACGCACCAGCGAGCCGGTCAGTACCGGGGTCGCGGCCAGCAGGCCGAATTGGGTTTCGTTGAGCTGGAGCAGTTCCTTGATCGGCACCCCGAGCACGGCAAACATCATCCAGACCATGAAACACACAGTGAAGGCCAACGTGCTCATGCCCAACACCAGGCCTTGTCGTACACGGGGTTCGCTCACATTGCTCTCCAGTCAGTTAGCCATGGCGGCAGACTAGAGAGACCAACCCCGCAAAAACTTGATCCATGTCAACGAAGCCCATGGGGACATAGGCCTATGCTTGGGCTGTCTACCTCTAAGGAGGTAGTTCATGGATAGCTGCAAAGCCTTTATTTATCAGACTCTTAAGGTTTTACAGCGACATCATTGCTGACAGGGAGCCGTCGACAACTCTTTAGAGGTAGCGCACCCGGGACTGGATGCAAAACCGCATTCCGGGGCGCCGTATGCTCAGTTTCCGTGTCTTCCCCCAGGATCAGCGCTGATGTTGCGCTGGTTGCGCAGCTCCCTGCCCGCTCGCGCCGGGCTGGCGGTGATCCTCATCGCCATACTCGCCCTTGCCAGTTCGTTGAGCGCCGGATTGATCGCCTGGTTCAGCCAGGGCGATGCCGCCGCCATCAACACTGCAGGCTCGGTGCGCATGGAGACGTACCACCTGAGCTGGAAACTGGCCGCGGGTGCAACGACCGGCGAAATCGCCGCCATTTCAGACAGCCTGCAAACCCGTCTCAACAGCCATTCACTCAAGGCTGTATTGGAAGATGGCCCGGCCACCGCGCTGCAAATCAGCTATGGGCAGATCCAGCAGCACTGGAACGAGGATTTGCGCCCGGCACTTGAGCGCGGCGATGCCGCCTATTTTCAGGTCCAGGCCCTGCCCTTCGTTGAACAACTGAACCAGTTCGTCAACCTGTTGCAGCGCGAAAGCGAACAAAAGCAAGGCTGGCAGCAGGTGATCCAGGGCATGGCCTTGTTCACCACCATGATCGTCCTGCTGCTTGGGCTCTACGAACTGCAGTGTGGCGTGATCACGCCCTTGAAAGAGTTGGTGGCCGCCACCCAGCGCTTTCGTCGGGGCGATTTCAAGGTGCGGGTCAACCATCAGTCCCAGGACGAACTGGGCCAGCTGGCCACCAGTTTCAACGCCATGGCCGAAACGATTGAAGAGTCGCATCGCACGCTTGAAAGCCAGGTCCAGCAAAAAACCCTGAACCTGCAGCAAGCCAACGCGGCGCTGGAATTGCTTTACCAGAGCAGCCGAAGCCTGGCCACCCGCCTGGCCAATGCGGAGGGGCTGGATGAGTTGATTCGACGCTTCCAGCAACGCCTGCCCGGTTTGCGCCTGTCGCTGTGCCTGCAAGGACAATCGCAGGCACCGGCGCAGCAGTTGCTCGCCCTGCATGGCGCGAACATCCGGGAAGTCTGCGCCAGCAGTGACTGTGCCACGTGCCAGAAGCACCATAAAGCCAGTCCACAAACGTTCAGCATCAGCAACCAGGGCAGTGAGCTGGGCGAACTCAAGGCGCATTTTGTCGATGGACACCCGACGCGTGCCTGGGAAACCCAACTGATCCAGGCCCTGGCCAACCTGATTGGCACCTCGCTCTCGCTCAAGCGTCAACGGGAGCAGGACCATCGCCTGCTGTTGCTCGAAGAACGCACGATCATTGCCCGGGAACTGCACGATTCACTGGCCCAGGCCCTGTCCTACATGAAGCTGCAAGTCAGCCGCCTGCAAACCCTGATGCGCCGTGGCGAACCGGTGGAAACCCTGGAAAACGTCGCTGCCGAACTGCGCGAGGGGCTGAACAATGCCTACCGCCAGTTACGCGAACTGCTGACGACTTTTCGCTTGCAGATCAATGATGCGGGCCTGGTGCAGGAACTCAAGGACACCGCTGAGGAGTTCTCCCGTCGCGGGGAATTCCAGGTGCACCTGCACGTCGATGCATTGGCCTTCCAGCTCTCGGCCAGCGAGCAAATCCACATTTTGCAGATCACCCGCGAGGCGCTCTCCAATTGCCTGCGCCACGCCCACGCACAAAACGCCTGGCTCGAACTGCGTCAGGACGGAGAAACCGTCAGGCTCATCATCGAAGACGACGGGCGTGGCTTCAGCGGCAATGTCGACCAACGCGAACACCACGGCCTGAACATCATGGATGAACGGGCGCGCAGCTTGCGCGGCCAGTTGCAGATATTTTCGAGGACGCCGCAAGGGACCCGCGTCCAACTGGAATTCCACCCCGAGTTTCTCGGACAGCAAATAGAAGGTAGCGTCACATGAACCCGTCCCCGCAACACAGAATCCTGCTGGTAGACGACCATCCCATGATGCGTCGCGGCATTCGCCAGATGCTCGAACTCGAAGATGACTTCCTGATTGTCGGCGAAGCCAACCATGGCGAAGAAGCGCTCACCCTGATCGAGCCACTGCAACCGGACCTGGTTTTACTCGACAACAACATGCCGCAGATGAACGGGATTGAAACCCTGCGTCAATTACGGGCCCAGCACTACACCGGCAAGGTGCTGCTGTTCACCGTGTCGGACGCCGAGGACGATATTCGCGATGCACTGCGTCTGGACGCCGACGGCTATCTGCTCAAGGACATGGAGCCCGAACTGCTGATCCAGTACATCCGCGATGCCCTGAACGGCGCGTTGGTCATCAGCCCTGGCCTGACCCAAGTCATGGCCCAAGCGTTGCGCTCTCCGCCGCGTCAAGCGGTGGTTGAGCTGACCGAGCGCGAACGCCAGGTGTTGAAAACCATCGCCAGCGGCTTCAGCAACAAGGTCATCGGACACAAACTGGGCATCACAGAAGGGACGGTCAAGGTTCACGTCAAAAACCTGCTGCACAAACTCGGCTTGCGTTCACGGGTCGAAGCGGCGGTGTGGGCCATGGAGCATCTGCGCAGTGCGGGCTGAAGGGTATGCCTCCTTGGAGGTAGGCCGGCAGAGGCATAGGTCATTCGGCGCTTGCTCTCTACTATGACCGTCAGCGGAGGTACGCCATGCTGACCCACCCTTCCATCGTTTTAACGTTGCGCCGTCATCATCTGTTCAGCCAACTGCCGGAGAAAATCTTCGAGGAAGTCTGTGCCCTGGCCATGCTCAAGCGCCTGCCGTGTCACAGCACGCTGATGCACCAGGGCGATCCGGCGAAGCGCTTTTTCCTGCTGGTCAGTGGCCAGATCAAGTTGTACCGCCTCACGGGCGAAGGTCAGGAAAACCTGGTGGAGATCATTCAACCCGGCCAGACCTTTGCCGAAGCCCTGCTGTTCAGCCAGGCCCGCCTCTACCCGGTGAGCGCCACGGCGCTGAAGGACAGCGTACTGGTGACGATCGAGGGCGCCCATTACCGCAATGCACTCGAAGACCAGCCCAAGGTTTGCCTGGCGATTCTGGCGAGCATGAGTGTTCATCTGCACTTGCGGTTGCGCGACATCGACACCCTGACCATGGCCAGCGCGAGCCGTCGGGTGATCAATTTTCTGTTCCAGGAACGCAACCCGGTCAGCGGTTTGATTGTCTTGCAGGTGTCCAAACGCCTGGTCGCCTCGAAACTGGGTATTCAGCCGGAAACCTTTTCGCGGATCTTGCACCGTCTGGTGGACAGCGGCCTGATCGCCATGGAACGACGCAATATCAGCATCCTCGCCGAAGACGACCTCGCGGCGTTCCAATAGACGCAATTGACCGCAGTCAATGCGCATTGCCACCGACCTTGCACACTGAAGAAGTCCATCCACGGAGAGTGCTCATGCCCCGTTCAACCTTGCCTCTGATTTACGCCTGCTCAGGCTGCTCTAACGTCGCCCAACTGGCCAACACCCTGGCCGTGCGACTGGATCGCAGCGGTGTGGCTGAAATGTCCTGCATCGTTGGGGTCGGCGGGCATGTGGCAGCGCTGGTCAACAAGGCGCGTTCGGGACGACGGATCTTCGCGCTGGACGGCTGCCCGCTGCAATGCGTCGAAAACTGCCTGAAGCAACACGGGCTGCACGCGGATGTGCACTTGATTCTCAGCCATTACGGGCTGCGCAAGCGGTATGGCGAGGACTGCACGCAGGCGCAGGGTGACGAGTTGTTTGAAGAGATCAAGCAGTTGATTGCCAGTGATGCCCGCCAGCATGAAAAACGCCAGGAAACGATGGCCTAAGGGACAACAAAAAACCCTGTGGGAGCGGCGGTGCGACGATTCGACTTGCCCGCGATAGCGATATAACAGTCGACATCAATGTTGAATGTGCCACCGCCATCGCGGGCAAGCCCGCTCCCACATTTTGATCGGTGTTTGCAGGTTCTACTGCGCCGCCAAGCCCTTCCCTGCCCGCTCCAGATTGCGCCACAGCCACACTGGCAAGACGTCAGGATCAAGGCTGTCGATCAGGTTTTTCAGCGTCAGCCCCAACTCGGTATCGCCCTCGATCACCAGACGCCGGCGAAAGAACAGCGTGTCCGGGTCTTCCTGACGGCTGGCCAGCAATAAAAACTCTCGCCAGTTGCCACTGATGGTCACATCCGCCGTGGCGTGTTCGGCAATCCGCAAGCCTTCACGGGTGAGCGTCAAGTACCAGGACAAGCCCAGGTCCGGGATCCGCAGGCACAACCAACGCCCGCGCAACACTTCAAATTCGCCATCGCGCAACGGCTCGGCGAGGCAGCGATTGAGCCCCTGCTGCAACGCCAGGCGCTGCACCGCAAAGGGCACCCGGCGTACGAGCGGCAGTAACCGGTCGGCGCCCTTCAACAGCCATTTTTTGCGGTTCAACACAGGCCGACCTCCTCGACGCGCAACATGCCGGCCTGGCCATGCCAGTAGCCATTGCAGCCATCGACGAACAGCGGCGGTGCCTCGCCCAGACGAACCCGTTGATAGGCACCAATGACCTCGGCCATGCCCTGAGCGCGGGGACTCAGACGCAACAGATCGGCGCCACAGGCCACCAGCCCGGCGTAATCCGCCAGCAGATTGGTCACCTCGGCCGACATCGTTTGAATACCGTTAATGGTGAACAGCGCCTGCCCTTCCTGGCTGGTCAGTGGCAAGCCGTCGGGGTAGTTGAGGCAGCAAAACCGGCAGTCGTCCTTGGGCAGGTTTTCCGCTCGGGCCGTGAAGCAGCGTGCGGAATAGGCCAAGGGCAAATGCCCATAGGCGAAGATTTCAACTTCCGGAACCTCACGGCCCAGTTCGCGCACCTGCTCGAGCACATCGCCAATCAGCGCCGCCGAACATTCCACGGGCGGCACCCATCGGGTCATCCCACAGTCCAGCAGTTGCGCCAGCGTATGACCGTTGTACAGGTTGAGAGCAGAACCGCCCACGAACGGCAACTTGCGCTCGGCCATAAACTGCACCGCGCCCATGTCGTTGGCTTCCACCAGCAACTGGCCGTTGTCGCAGAGCCGACGCAGGCTGGAGAGTTCGGACGCGGCCTCGATCAGCGTCAGGCTGGAGAGCACCAACTGTGCCTGGCTGCATTCCTGTAACTCGCGTCCAAGCCCCAGCCATTGATCCAGTGAAAAGGCCCGGCGTTTCGAACACACGGTTTCCCCCAGGTAAATCACATCCAGGGGCAAGGCCGACATCTCGGCGTAAAAGTGACTGAGTTGCTCTTTGTCCCAGTAATACAGGACCGGTCCAAGACTGAGCTTCATGTTCCGTCCCTCATTGCCATGATCGATGATAAGCACCCAGGGTGGTCTGGTTGCCTTCGGACAAACCGGCCAGCACCTGACGCCATTCCTCCTTGACCCGAAAACTGCCCGGTGAACCACGATGGGCATCCAGTGCCGCCCGCCAGACGCGGGTGACTTGCTCCACATAGGCAGGGCTGCGCTGACGACCCTCGATTTTTACCGCTTCGACACCAATGGCGGTCAGCTCCGGGAGCAAGTCGAGGGTGTCGAGGCTGGTGGGTTCCTCCAGCGCATGGAAGCGTTTGCCGCCGACCAGGAAACGGCCTTTGCACAGGGTTGGGTAACCGGCGGATTCGTCGGGGGTGTAGCGGTCGATCAGCACTTCACTGAGCCGTGCGCTCAAGCCGTCGGCGTCGTCGCTCCAGCGCACCGCCTTGGCCGGCGAACAGACACCGCACAGGTTTGGCGACTCGCCGGTGATGTAGGAAGACAGGTGGCAACGCCCTTCCGCCATGATGCACAAGCTGCCAAAACCAAAGACTTCGATGGGCACCGGGCTGCTGGCAGCGACCTGGCGGACCTGCGCCAATGACAGCACCCGTGGCAGCACCGCGCGCCGAATGCCGTAGCGCTCGGCGTAAAACGCCAGCGCCGCAGCATGGGTCGCCGAGCCCTGGACCGACAGGTGCAACGCCAGTTGCGGGTGTCGCTGACTGGCATAGTTGAGCACCCCGGGGTCGGCGGCGATCAGCGCATCCACGCCGAAGTCGGCAGCACGATCGACTGCCCGCTGCCAGCGTTCCCAGCCCTTGGGTTGCGGGTAGGTGTTGACTGCGACGTAGAGTTTGCGTTGATGCTGACGGATGTGGGCGACTGCAGCGTCGAACTGCTTGTCATCCATGTTCAGGCCCGCGAAATGCCGGGCGTTGGTGTCATCGCGAAAGCCGACATACACGGCATCCGCGCCTTGGCGCACCGCCGCTTTAAGCGCAGGCAGATTCCCTGCCGGACAAACCAGTTGCATGGGTAATCCTCATGAAAAAGCGCAGTCCGGGGCCTAATCAGTCATGGCTGGGATGCGCTTGTGGCGAGCGAGCTTGTTCCGGGCGGCGTTCCGACGCTGGACTGCGCAGCAGGCCTAAATAACAGGGCCGCTTCGCGACCCAGCGGGAGCAAGCTCCCTCGCCACACAGTCTAGCCAGACCAGCCGGCATGGCCTTGACGACAATCAATTGCCATCAATGCATCAGCTCGGCGAAGGACAGGAACATCACGTTGTCGTGCTTGAGCACTTGCTGCTCGCACTCGATCACCGCCAGCCCGTCGGCCCAGCACGCAGCGGTCAACATCGCCGAGCTTTGCTGAGGGTGCAGCTCCACGCTCAATTGGCCGTCGGCGCCGGGCGTCAGCCTTGCTCGCAGGTACTGGCGGCGCTTGTTGCGTTGCAACCAGTCGAACCCTGCCGGCACGGCCAAAGGCGTGGGCAACACGTCGCTGACGCCCTGGGCCCTGAGCAAGAACGGACGCACGACCACCAACGCGGTAATCAGCGCCGCCGAAGGATTGCCCGGCATGCCGATCCAGGGTTTGCCGGCGACTTCGCCAAAGGCCAGCGGTTTACCCGGCTGAATGGCCAGCCGCCAGAAATCCAGGCTGCCCAGCTCGTCAATCGCTTGCTTGAGGTGGTCTTCCTCGCCGACCGATACACCACCGGAACTCAGCAGCAAGTCGCACTCCGAAGACGCCAGGCTCAAGGCATGGCGGCTGGCAGCCAACTCATCCGCCATGACGCCGTAGTCGTGCACCTCGACGCCCCAGCCACGCAACAACGCAGCCAGGCAATAGCGATTGCTGTTGTAAATCTGCCCCGGCGCCAAGGCATCACCCGGCTCGCGCAGCTCATTGCCGCTGCTGAGCAAGCACACCTGCAACGGTCGATAAACCGCGACCCGTGCCACGCCCGCGCCAGCCAGCAACCCCAGTTCTTGTGCGCGCAGGCGTTTGCCGGCCTTGAGCAACAGGTCCCCACGGCGGACCTCTTCACCTTCCTTGCGCACGTGATCGCCCGCCGTAACCGACGGGAACCAGACGCGCTCACCCTCGATCCGGCAGCGCTCTTGCGGCACGACGGTATCGGCACCCGCAGGCAATGGCGCGCCGGTAAAAATCTGCACCGCTTGCTGCGCGGGCAACGGTGAGCAGGCCTGATCCCCGGCGGCAATTCGCCCGCCAATGGGCAAGTCTCCACCCTGCGAAGGCAGGTCAGCCGCCCTGAGGGCATAACCGTCCATGGCGCTGTTGTCCCAGGCCGGCAGGTTCACCAGGGAATGAATGTCCGTCGCCAGAACCCGGCCCAAGGCTTGATCCAGACCGATCATTTGCGCCAGGGGTGGTGGCGGCGCCTGATCCAGTAAACGGTCGATGGCCTCGTCCACGGGCATCAGGTTGCCGAGGTCGCACACCCGGCCAGTCATGAGCGCGTCTCGCAGGCATCAATGCCGCGTTGCGTTTGCGGCTTCAAATGCGGGGCGAAATTGCACGGGCCGGTGCGACTGTCCAGTTGTTCCAGGAGGATCATGTTCCAGGCTGTCCGACAGGCCCCCGGCGAACCCGGAACGCAGCACACCAACACGCCGTTGCTCATTCCGGCCAATGCCCGCGACTGCAAGCTGGACATACCGATTTCCGCCAGGGACACCTGCCGGAACAATTCGCCAAAACCTTCGACATGTTTATCGAGCAGTGGCAGGACCGCCTGGGGGGTGTTGTCACGAGCGGTGAAACCGGTGCCGCCGGTCATCAACACCACTTGCACCTTGGGGTCGGCGATCCACCGGGAAACGGTGGCGCGGATCTGATAAATGTCGTCCTTGACCAGATCCCGGTCGATCAATACATGCCCGGCTGTTTGCAGCAAATCCGTCAGAGTCTGTCCTGAGGTGTCGGTGTCGAAGGTGCGCGTATCGCTGATGGTCAGCACGGCGATGTTCAGGGGTTCAAATGTGCGTTGCGCCAAATGGGCCATATCCAAGCCTTCCCGTAGATGAGGGTTTGGCCAAGCCTGAACCGGAATTTCGGCCGGGCCTATTCCTCCAACGAGGTACCTCTACAGGGCCATAAGAAGATTGTGCCGGACGCAGAACCTGTGGCGAGGGAGCTTGCTCCCGCTGGGCTGCGTAGCGGCCCCAAAACCAGCCCATGCAATTCTTCAAGTAGAACGCGTCTGCAGTTTTTACGACTGCTTCGCAGCCGAGCGGGAGCAAGCTCCCTCGCCACAGGTTCTGCGCTAGTTTGATAATGGAGCTCAAGGCGCCAGGCGGTTTCGCTGCCATACACCATCGCGCAACCGGTAATCGAGCCGGTCATGCAAGCGGTCGGCGCGCCCCTGCCAGAACTCGAGGCGCTCCGGGTGCAGGCAGTAGCCGCCCCAATGCGCGGGTCGCGGCACGGTCTGGCCAACGAAACGCTTGAGAGTGTCGGCCAACAGCGATTCCAGCGCTGCCCGACTGGCCAGCGGCTGGCTCTGCGGCGAGGCCCAGGCACCCAGGCGACTGGCCAGCGAACGGGAATCGAAGTAGGCGTCCGATAGTTGCGGATCGAGCTTCGACACTTGGCCTTCAATCCGAACCTGACGCTCCAGCCCCGGCCAGAAAAACGTCATGGCGGCATTCGGGTTAGCCGCCAGTTGCAGGCCCTTGTCGCTCTGGTAATTGCCGAAAAACGTAAAGCCATCGTCGCTCAAGCCCTTGAGCAGCAAGACCCGGCAGTGCGGACGCCCGTCACCGTCGACCGTGGCCAACATCATGCTATTGGCCTCGACAGGCGCGCACTCAGTGTCGCGGGCCTGCTGCATCCACTGGCGAAACATGGCCAGTGGATCGTCCAGCGCAGCTTCATCCTGCAAGCCGTTAAGGGTGTAGTTGCGGCGCATCTGGGCCAGGGAAAGTGGCATGACGGTGATCTCCGAAGGATTTTGCCCAGTGTGCGAGCCACCGGGCTAAGCCTCCTTGATCGCCATCAACATGCCGCATCGCTCCGGCTTACTTGAGACGAAGCCGCCGGGCCAGTTTGTGCAGATTGCTGGGATCGACGTCCAGCAGTCGCGCGGCGCTGGCCCAGTTCTCTGCGGAAAGACTCAGGGCGTGGAGAATTTTTTGTCGCTGACACTCGTCAACGGCGTCGCTCAAGGGCTGGAACGGCGAATCAGACGTGACCGCCGGCGGCTGCTCGACGCTGATGCCCGCCGCGCCCACCGCACTGTCGAGATCAAGGACTTGCGGCTCCAGCGTCATGATCAGCGCGCGACTGGTGCCGCGACTGAGCTGCTTCAATGCCGCACGGCTGATCACATGTTCCAGCTCGCGCACATTGCCCGGCCAGGTATACGCCAGCAAGGCCCGCTCGGCGGCTGGCGACAAGCGCAAACCACGCAAGCCGAGCCGCGCCCGGTTGAGCTCAAGGAAATGTCCGGCGAGCATCAGCACATCATTACCCCGCTCGCGCAGGGGCGGAATCGGCACCGGGTACACCGAGAGCCGGTGATACAGGTCAGCGCGAAACAGGCCGTCGCGGATGCTGTCCGGCAGGTGCCGGTTAGTCGCGGCGATGATCCGTACATCCACATGCAACGGCTTGTCCGCCCCCAGCCGCTGGATCTCGCCATTTTGCAACGTGCGTAACAGCTTCGCCTGAACGCTTAGCGGTAACTCACCGACTTCATCGAGAAACAGCGTGCCACCGTTGGCGGCATCGAAACGTCCGGCGCGGTCACTGGTGGCGCCGGAAAAGGCGCCTTTGACATGACCGAACAACTCGCTCTCTGCCAGCGATTCCGGCAGCGCCGCGCAGTTGACCTGTACCAACGGCTTGTGGCTGCGCCGTGACAAACGATGCAACCGCCGGGCAAACAACTCTTTGCCGACGCCGGTCTCGCCCAGCAGCAACACTGGCAGATCGGAATCGGCCAGCACATCTAGCTCATTGAGCAACTGGTGCAGCACCTCACTCTGGCCAAGGATTTCGCCTTCATCGGCAGGCAGGCGCACGTCTTGAAGATCGCTGCGGGACAAGCGCAAGCTACGGTTTTCCTGTTCCAGACGGGTGACGCGCACGGCGGCTTCGATCTGCAAAGTGCATCGCTTGAGCTCCTCCCGTGCACGGCTGTCGAAGGTTCCGGCATGCAGCGCATCGAGGGTGATTGCCCCCCAGATCCGTCCCTCCACATACAAACTCACGCCCATGCAGTCATGCACCGGCAACGGTTCACCGACATGGTCGTCGAGCAAGCCGTCGTAAGGGTCCGGCAGGCGACTGTCAGGCTCGAACCACGTCGGCTCGCGTGACGCCATGATCGCGGCCAGACGAGGATGCTGAGCGATGACAAACCGGCGTCCCAAGGCTTCATGGACCAACCCCACCGTCGCGACAGGCCTGAGGCTGTCCTCGTCCAGACGCAGCAATCCCACGGCGCCGCTGTTGAAATATTCGCGCAGGGTCTGGACCAGTCGCTGGAACCGTACGGCATTGGGCAACTCGACAATCAGGTCGGCCGCCAGGCTTTCTCGCAGCATGGTAGTAATCACCCTCAATGGTTGGATTCACCCTAAGCCGTCAGGGTGACTATCACCACAACTAAAAATTAATGCCTATTTATCAACCCGTTAAATATGGCATGCCGGATGCAATGAGCCTGGAGAACCGTTGAAATCCAAACAAGGAACCCTGATGAGCCAGACCCTGCTGGAACAAAGCCTCGGCCAATTGGCCTGTGACATTCCCGGTGCCACCCGGATCTTCCACACCTTCAAACTGGACTTCTGCTGCGGGGGCCATAAAAGCCTGCGTGAAGCAGCCCTGGGCAAAGACCTCGACCCGATACTGATTGCCGATGCCCTGCACATTCTGCAAGACACTGGCGAAACCCAACTTGACTGGCGCAACGAGCCGTCGCACGTGTTGATCGCTCACCTGCTCACGCGCTACCACGCTCGCCACCGCGAGCAACTGCCTGAACTGATCCGCCTGGCCCGTCGGGTCGAGCAGGTCCACGGCGCGCGCAGCAGTTGCCCCAACGGCCTGGCCGACCTCCTGACCGACATTCAGCAAGAACTCGAAGGCCACATGCTCAAGGAAGAACAAGTGCTCTTCCCGATGTTGCAACAGGGTGTCGGCCCCCAGGCCGCACCGCCGATCCAGGTGCTGCGTTTTGAGCATGATCAACATGGCGAAGCGCTGGAAAGGCTGCTTGCGCTGACCAATAACATCACCCCGCCTGCCGATGCCTGTAACACCTGGCGTGCCCTTTATCGTGGGCTGCTGGAGTTTCGCGATGACCTGATGCAACACATCCATCTGGAAAACAACGTGTTGTTCGTTAACGCCCTGAACCCTCGCCATTGATCGGTTGCCGGTCACACCCGACCCGCGTCAGCCCATAGGTTGACGCGGGTTTTGTTTGTCAGGAACAACGTGCGTTCAACCGTGCCAATAGAACATGGCCTTGGCCAGGATCACGATCAACACCATGTGCCCGAGGATGCTGCGACGAATCCAGCTGGCGCGGGTCGTGGTCAGTCGTGCGCTTTTCAGCCAGTACGCCAGCAGGAAGTAATGGCCGATGATGCTCAGGGCCAGGATGATTTTCAGGCTCAGCAACGTGCCAAAACTGCTGGCCAACGGCTGACTCAATACGCCACGGTGTTGCCACGCCAGGCTGATGCCGGCGCCATACAACAGCAACACCACGCCATGCAGCACCTTGCGCGAACGCACGGCAATGGCCTGATCCGCCGTCGTTTGTGAGGTGTCCGCCAACTGCTGGCGGGCGTGATGCCAGATCACCACCTCGAAAAACAGAGTGCCGATGAAGGCAATCGCCGCCAGCAAGTGGGTGACCAGTAAAAAGGGATACATCACCGGCAGCCTCCTTTAGTTCGCTTGCTTATCCCGGATGACCGTCCACCCGGGCCTGCAGCAGCATCGGCCCGTAGCGCCAGGCGTACAGCGCAAACGCCAGCGCCCAGCACAGACCGGCCAGCCACAACGCAGGCAAGGGAAAGAACAGGACCAACACTACCCGGCTCAGGCACGCCAGGTTGAGCAAAATGAACGCCAGGGTCATGCCCGACGGCGGCTCCAACGGGCGACCGGTATGACCCAGACTGACCCGCGCGACCATCGCCAGCACCAGGCCGCCCATGGCGCCGATCGTCAGGCTATGCACCGCCAGACTCGGGTTCACCGGCACGCCGAAATGCCACAGCGCCATTCCGAGACAGGCCACCGCCAACCAGGCATACGCCAGGTACAACGACCACAGCAACGGCACATGCCAGAGTGCGCGGTCATGCCAGCGAACCAGACGCACCAGATGCCCGGCGGCCAACACGGCGAACAACAGGCCTACCCAGAAACTGGGCTCAAGCGCAGGGCCGGCGGCATATAACAACGCCACGAGGGGCGAGCCAATCAGCAGCAGCCAGTCCAGCCAAGGCCAAGGGGTAACGCCATCGACCTTGCCGAGGCCGCGCTGGATGAAGAATGGAATCACTCGCCCGCCAATCAACCCCATCATCGCCGCCACCAGCCAGATACCGGTCAGCACGCCTTGACGCTGCCAGCCTTCATGACCTTCGAGCAAGCCGTACAGGGACAACCCGTCGGCTGCCGCCAACAACAGCAACACAACGGCAATCGGGTAGTTACGTTTCTGCCGCACCTTCCACAAGGTGAACCCCATGAGCGCGGCCACCGCCAGCGGGAACGCCAATTCCAACACAGCGAGCACTGGCCACGGCGCGTTGACCAGCCAGGCCACGCGCGCCAGCAACCACAGCAACGCCAGCGCGGCCAGCGGGCGCCCGCTGATGCCGGGGCGACCGGTCCAGGTCTGCACGGCCGTCAGCAAAAAGCCTGCGATGATCGCCAACCCGAACCCGAACAACAATTCATGTCGATGCCAGCCCAGCCAGCCACCCGCCGGCTGCCAGCCGGAAAGGGCGCCACTGAAGGCGGCCAGCCAGAGCGGAATGACCAGCACGGCCAAGAGGCAGCCCGCGAGGAAGAACGGCCGAAAGGCCAGACGTAACAGCGGCGCGATGGCCATCGCTTTACGGCGGTCAAGCACTTGCATAAAGCCACTCCTTTACCTTGCTGCTGACCTGGCGCTAACCCGCAAGCGCCGAGGCCAATACGTGGGTCAATCATCGGGTATCAGCGATCAATTGCCTTTGTCGCAGATCAAGTGTGCAAGGGGCGTGCCCTCGGTACAGAACAAAGGCCGAGCGCAGCTCCTTGTGGCGAGGGAGCTTGCTCCCGCTCGGGTGCGCAGCAGCCGTAAACCGGTGGACGCGTTCCAAACTGACTTACCGCGGATGTCGGTTTTGGGAGCGCTTCGCACTCCAGCGGGAGCAAGCTCCCTCGCCACAGGGTGGTCGGCTCAGGGTACAAATGACCATTACAGGGTTGTTTTTACCCTATATGCGATGGTGTTTTTTACCCTTCCGTCTAACACCCCCAATAAACAAGGGCCTCCAGGCATGGCCCGTGTCTTGCTCATGCTTTTGCAACTCAAGAAACCTCAGATCCCTCTAAATCTCAGGAGTCGTCATGAAAAAAGTCATCCAGCCACTGGCCTGGTTTGTGGTGTTGACCTCGGTCCTGGCGTTGGCCAGCCGCGTCTCTCTGGGCTTCGTTTGAATTGATAACCGCCCCCTTCTTAACCTTCAGGATGAATTCTTATGGTGCTTCATCGTGTCCATCACCAGATTCTGCGCAGTCATCATTTGTTCGAGCCGTTGAACGAAGAACAGCTGGATGAATTGATGAGTACCAGCCACTTGCTCAGCATCGACAAAGGCGAGCCATTGTTCCGTCAAGGCGAGCCAGCCGACTCGTTCTATTTTGTGATTGCCGGGGCGGTGAAAATCTACCGGCTGACACCCGATGGGCAGGAGAAAGTGTTTGAGGTCATCGGCGATCGACAAACCTTCGCCGAGGCAATGATGTTGATGGACACTCCAAACTATGTGGCCTCCGCCGAGGCGGTCTGCCCCACTCAGCTCTACCGGTTATCCAACAGCACCTACATGCGCCTGCTTCAAAGCAATAGCCGGCTGACCTTTGCGCTGCTGGGCAAGCTTTGTGTCCGCTTGCACCAGCGGGTCAATGAAATCGAAACCCTGTCTCTGAAAAACGCCACCCACCGGGTCGTGCGTTACCTGCTGACGCAACTGGTGCGCTTGCAGACGGTTGACAGCCAATTCGAGCTGCCGATGGCCAAGCAATTGATCGCCGGGCATCTGTCGATCCAGCCGGAAACCTTTTCGCGGATCATTCGTCGCCTGATTGATGAAAAAATCATCACCCAGGACGGCCGCCAGATCGCCATTCTTGATCGTCTGCGCCTGGAACAGTTCGAGTGAGTGCCATGCCCGTCTGTTTGTATTGCCAACACGCCAATCCAGCGCAGGAATCCGAATGCCGCCAATGCGGCATGCCTCTGCCGGCATTGGCCGCACACACGGCGCAGCGTCGATTGCGCCGATTCACGTGGTTCTGCATCGGCCTGACAATCTTCTGCGTGGCGATGTTTTTCTGGCTGCCGCGCAGCATCACTTGATGCTGCGTTTCTCAATCCCGGGTTCAAGGCTGGGTCAACTGACGGTACAACTGCGGCAAGCGCAGGGGCAGTTGCTCGGGCTGGCGGATCAAGGTATAGCCATTGGCGCCGAACATGTATGGCAGGTAATCCCCGGCCTCGCGATCAATGGTGATACAGAACGGCGTCAACCCCTGACGCCGCGCCTCCAGCACCGCCTCGCGGGTGTCTTCAACACCGTAACGGCCCTCATATAAATCCAGATCATTCGGTTTGCCATCCGTCAGCAGCAACAACAGTTTGCTGCGGCGCTTGCTCTTGCCCAACAGTTGGGTGGCCTGGCGGATGGCGGCGCCCATGCGCGTGTAATAACCCGGTTTAAGCCCTTGAATGCGACCTCGGGTGTTGTCGTCATAACGCTGGGTGAAGGACTTGAGTTCTTGCATGCGCACTTGATGACGACGCAGCGAAGAAAACCCGTACAGGGCGAAATCATCGCCCAGCACCGACAGGGTTTCGCCGAACAACAGCAAGCTGTCGCGGATCACATCAATCACCCGATGCTCATCGTTCAAGTGGGCGTCGGTGGACATCGACACGTCGGCCAGCAACAGGCACGCCAGGTCGCGGCGTGTCTGGCGTTGCTCCATGAACAGACCGCGTTCAGCGCACTGGTCATGCTCGCGTTCAACGTGAAAATCCAGCCAGGCCTGCATGTCCAGTTCCGACCCTTGCGGTTGCTGGCGTAACCATTGGCGATCATTACGCAGGTGTTCGAACTGGCGGCGCAGACGGTGCGCCGATGCCTTGAGCCGTGGCGGCAATGGCTGCGCCTCACAATCGCGGGGCACCATCATTTGCAGATTGACGAAGGCGTCTTGCATCTGCTGTTTGCGGTAATCCCACTCCGGCAACTTGATGCCTTCGCCCAGGGGAATATCGTCGACATCGGCGGGCGGCAAATCCAGGTGCAGCTTGAGGCCGCCGCCCTTGCGCAGACGGGTGCGCGACAGACTCAACTCGTCCAGATCTTCGGCGACTCTGGCCGCGTCCGGGTTTTCGCTGTCGTCTGACCAGCGATCCAGGTCGACGTGTTCGGTCCAGCTGAACAGGTTCTCCAGGCGCACGATCAACAACCCGCCGTCGCGGCTGCCTTCATCGATCCGTTTGGCGCGTTTGTTCCCGCCTTTCTGCTCACCGGGAGGGGTCGTCAGCGATTCTTCCGACTTGTCCCCCAAGTCGGCAGCCTGCGGGCTGCCGAGGTTTTGTGGCGGGTACAGCCACAGCGGCAGCGGCCATGCCGCCCGTTCGCTGCGGGGAAAATGTTCGACACTACCCGGCTCGCGCAACGCCTGACATAGCGCCCGCTCCAACGCTGCTTCGCCAGGGTTCAGCGTCGCTGGATCCGGACGTAATTGCAGATGGGCATCGACCAGGCGTTTATAACGAGCACGCAACGCCGGATAGCGCCGCAACAGCTGTTGCGTCCAGCGCTGATTGTCCCGCCCCCAGTGCCGCATCTGGCCGGCCTGGGCCGCCAGCAACGCGAGCCAACGATAGAGCTCTTCGTTCAGTGCAACTTCAGGAAACACCGCCAGGCTCGACGGCAGACGAAGGTTGGTCTCGTCGCACCACGCCAGGGGCACTTGCTTGCAGGTGCCGGCGATCTGCTGCAGCACGTTGCGGCGCAACAGCAGATCGCGGTCGCTGGCGGCTTCCACGCCGACGCCACTGGCGCCGCCCATGGCGCGAAACAGCAGCGCCAGCGGGCGTTGCTGGCTGGCCAGTTCGACCCGGGCTTCGGGAAAGTCCGGGCTGGCGCGCCGGGTGATAAAGCGATGCCAGACACTGCCGACCCACTCTTCCAGTTCGACGGTAAAGGCCATGGTTTTTTTCCTCTGAAAACCAATGTGAAACGGCCCGCTGTACCAGTCGGGCCGTCCTCCTTCAGGTGGTTACTGACTCACGAACGAACAGCGGATGCGGCAGTCGCAGTGACCCCCACGGGCACCCGCCGCTTGAAGCTGAACAGGTAGCAGAGCAGCCCTGCGAAGAAACCGAGGCCGGCGCCCAGACGAGCCCAGAACAGCACTTGCAGATGATCGACAGTCGCCATGAACGGTAACGCGACGCCATCCACCGGCCAGCGTTGCAGGTAGATCTGCACGACACCGGCAGCGGTGAGCAGCAGAGTGATCATCACCATCGACAGGGTCATCAACCAGAAGCCCCAGATCTCGAGTTGCTGCGAACGTTCGTCCGCTGCCTCGCCGAGCCCTCGCAGTTTCGGCATGGCATAGCTGATCAAGGTCATCACGATCATCGCGTAAGCACCGTAGAAGGCCAGGTGACCGTGAGCCGCCGTTAACTGCGAACCATGGGTGTAGAAGTTGACCGGTGCCAGGGTATGCAGAAAACCCCAGACGCCAGCACCGAAGAAGGCGGTGACCGTGGTGCCCTTGGCCCACAGCGTGGCCGCGCGGTTCGGGTGGTCACGCCGACGGTTCTTCACCATGCTGAAGGCGAATATCACCATGGCCAGGAACGGTAGCGGCTCGAGTGCCGAGAAGATTGAACCGACCCACAACCAGACCTCGGGAGCACCGATCCAGAAGAAGTGGTGACCGGTACCGATGATCCCCGTTATCAACGCCATCGCGATGATTACGTAGAGCCATTTCTCCACGACTTCCCGGTCTACACCGGTGATCTTGATCAGGACGAAAGCCAGCATCGAACCCATGATCAGTTCCCACACGCCTTCTACCCAAAGATGCACCACCCACCACCAGTAGAACTTGTCGCGGGCGAGGTTGCCGGGGTTGTAGAAGGAGAACAGGAAGAACACCGCGAGCCCGATCAGCCCGGTCATCATGACCATGCTGACGGTGGTCTTGCGCCCTTTGAGCAGGGTCATGCCGATGTTGTAGAGAAAGCCCAGGCAGACCACCACAATGCCCATCTTGGAGATGGTCGGCTGCTCCAGGAACTCCCGACCCATGGTCGGCAGCAGCTCGTTGTGGGTCAGCTTGGCCAGGCCGGCATACGGCACCAGCAGGTAACCGAGGATCGTCAGCACGCCAGCGGCGGCGAATACCCAGAACAGGATGATCGCCAGCTTCGGACTGTGCAGTTCGCGGTCGGCCTCTTCTGGAATCAGGTAGTAGGCAGCGCCCATGAAGCCGAACAATATCCAGACGATCAGCAGGTTGGTGTGCACCATCCGCGCCACGTTGAAGGGAATGATCGGGAACAAAAAGTCTCCGATCACGTATTGCAGGCCCATGATCAAACCGAACAGTATCTGACCGAGAAACAGGATCAGAGCAAACACAAAGTACGGTTTGGCCACGGATTGCGAGGCGAATTTCAGATGCGGATTAGCCATGCTCATCTCTCAGCCCTCCTTGTTTGGCGGCCAGCCATTGGTGTTGATTTTCGAGCTCCATTTGAGGAACTCGGCGATGTCATCCACCTCCTGGTCACTCAACTTGAACTGAGGCATCGCGCGACGGCCCGGTACGCCCAGTGGCTGCATTTTCATCCAGGCATGCAGGAAGGGTTTGAAACCCGCCTCCCCGCCGCGCCGCTGGAACACGTTGCCCAGCTCAGGCGCGAAGTAGGCACCCTCGCCCAACAGCGTGTGGCAGCCGATGCAGTTGTTTTGCTCCCAGACCAACTTGCCGCGCTCGACTGATTGGGTTAACAGCGCTTCATTGCTGCGCTCTGGAAAGGTCTGTTCCGTGTGATAGGTCAAAGCCAGGAATATCAGGAAGAAGAAGATGCTTCCCCCAAAGTAAATATTCCTGGCCATGCCTTTGGTGAAGGTGTCTGACATGGTCGCTTCCTCTTTGCTAGGCCCGTCCATCATAGGAAGCGAAGGGTTGAAACCTGCTTGATGGCGATCAAGAAAGCCAGATGGTTTAGGTCGGGTATTACACGTGAGCCGTACTCGGCCCCTGTAATTGGATGGACTCGCCCAAGTCGAGGCGTCAATGCGCCACGATGGCAGTCTAAACAGCCAACGACAGCGAGGGCGAGTCCATGAAAAAGCATACTTCGGTTGATCAATCCCTGTCTTCTTCCGATTTGTCGGCCTGCACAACCGTAGCGGTCGATTTGGCCAAGCAGGTCTTTCAGGTCGCCGGGGAAGATGTCCTCGGCCAGGTGCACTACGAGCAGCGGATCAAGTCGCGCGAGGCGTTTTATGAGTTTCTACGCCAGTTGCCGCCTCATGTCGTGGTTCTGATGGAGACCGGTCCGGGTGCTCAAGCCTGGGCCCGGCAGCTGCAAGACCAAGGCAATCTGGCGCGGATTCTTCCAGCCCGTTTGGTGGCCACACATCGTAGCGGGCCTAAAAATGATCGCAACGATGCGCTGGCGATTCTGCGGGCTGGTCGCGATGAAAAGATCTACGCAGTGCCGGTCAAAAGCGTTGCGGCGCTGGCAATGCAGGCGTTGCATCGGGCCCGCCAAGGCTATGTGCGTCGACGCACGGCGGTGAGCAATCAGATGCGCGGCCTGCTGCTCGAGCATGGCGTGGCCTTGGCGCAGGGCGATGTTGCGATCAGCCAGAAAATTCCGCGGGTACTGGAAGATGCCACCCAGCCGGTGCCGGGCCTGCTGCGTGAACTGATCGACGAACTGTTGGCCGAGTGGCGCCATTTGGGCGAACGCATCAGCGTGCTGACGGGGCGCCTGGAAGTGGCCGCCAACGCCGACATGACGGCGAAGCGACTGATGACTGTGCGCGGCATCGGCCCAGTCACTGCCACGGCACTGGTGGCCAAGGAAACCAAGCCTGAGCGATTTCCCAATGCCCGCAAGTTTGCCGCGTACTTTGGCATGGTGCCAGACCAGCACAGCAGCGGGCAGACGGTCCGGCTGGGGGACATGACCAAGCGAGGCGATGTTTATTTACGCAGCCTGATGATCCAGGGAGCCCACGCGGTACTGCAACAACTACGACCTGATTCCCAGCAACCCGATGACCGCCGCTTGTTGCGCTGGATGAGCCGGCTGGGTCGTAAGGAGGCTGCGATCAGGTTGGCCAACCGCAACCTGCGAATCGTCTGGGTGCTTCTACAGAATGACCAGACTTATCGTCGCCAGGCGGGTGATGGCCAGCAAGCGACGATGAGCCACTGAGCGACAGAGTTCTGCCACCGAGGTACCAACTGTCCGACCCTTTGCTGAAAAACATTGACCCCAGGTAAGACCGGCGTGGATTGATGCCTTAGCTGCTACTGGCCTTCGAGGCCTGACTGTAATCGGCATACCACGAGCTCTTCCAATTTTGGCCAGAAGCCGAAGACGGCTTCCTCGAATAGGCCTAATACATAGATGCAACGGGGCGGCGGTTTTTCAAAAGCGGGTAGACAGTGGGGGCGAGTCCATACATAGCAGCTGGCGAAGCCTGCGTTCGGCTCGGTCCGCGCTCGGGCGCAGCAGTCGTGAAATCAGGCACTGCGGTTCGTCAGTTACACCGTGCATTCAGAATTGACGACTGCTGCGCCCGAGCGCGGACCGAGCCGAACGCAGGCTTCGCCAGCTGCTACAGGGATCGCTTAACGGAATAAAATCAGCGTCAGGCCCACCACCGCCGCCAACACCAGCGCCCAGCTCAACATCAACCTCCGCCACAGTCGCGGTGCGTGGCGCATCTCCATGAAGCCATCGGCGATCAGCCACGCCTTGCCGACCGCCACCAGCAAGATGGCAATCGACAGCAACCACGTCGCACCGGCCTGCGGCAGCATCACCGTGCACACGCTTAACGTCGCGAGCGCTGCCCAACAGATGAGCAAAACCCGGGAAACAGACATGAGAACCTCGTCAATTCAGGATGTAGACCAGCGGAAACAGCACGACCCAGATCAGATCGACCATGTGCCAATACAGCACGCCGGACTCAAACCCACTGCGATTGTCGGCGCTGTACAGGCCACGACGACAACGCTCGGCCAGCCATCCGAGAATGAACATGCCGAGCAAGACATGGAGAAAATGAAAACCGGTGAGGATCCAGTACAACGTGAAAAACGTGTTGTGCTCCATACCCAACCCCGAGGCCAGCAAGTGCCGGTATTCCGTGAGTTTCAACACCACGTAGACACTGGCGGCGAACAACGCCATCAGCAGGAAGACGGCGCCGTGACGGGATCGTGAGCGCCTGACTTGCTCCTGCGCCAGCGCGGCGAACAGCCCCGCGGTGAGCAGGCTCAGAGTCATCGCCAACCCGGTGGACGTGTTCAGCAACAGACGGCTTTCGCTGAACATCTGCGGCTTGAGCGCCTGGGTCACGGCGAACGTCAGGATCAGGATGGCGAACACCGACAGCTCGGCCAGAATGAAAAACCACATCGCCAGATCGCCCGGCAAGTGACGGCGCGTGACGCCCGTGGACTCAGCCGAAGTGGACATCAACCACGTCCATCAGCGCGGCAACGGTCAGCGGATCATCGCTAAGCGGCTCGGCCAAGCAGGCCATGCACGCCTCACGCGGGCTCATGCCGGAGCGAATCATTCGCGCGGTGAAAATCAGCAACCGCGTCGAGGCAACTTCTTCCAGGTCATGTTGATCGAGCCGGCGCAGCGCCTGCCCCAGCCGCACCACTTGCGCCGCCAGCGCGCTGTCCACCTGAGCCTCCCGGGCAACGATGCGCTCTTCATCGGCCACGGGCGGATAGCCGAAACGCATCGCCACGAAACGTTGTCGGGTGCTGGGTTTCATGCCTTTGAGCAGGTTCTGGTAGCCGGGGTTGTAAGACACCACGAGCATGAATGACGGCGGCGCCTTCAGCACTTCGCCGGTGCGTTCCAGGAACAGTTCCCGACGATCATCGGCCAGTGGATGCAGCACCACCACGGTGTCCTGACGCGCCTCGACCACTTCGTCGAGGTAGCAGATCCCCCCTTCCCGGACCGCGCGGGTCAACGGCCCGTCCTGCCACCAGGTGCCCTGGGCACCGATCAGATGGCGGCCGATCAGGTCGGCCGCGCTCAGATCATCGTGGCACGCCACGGTGTACAGCGGCAGTTTCAGCCGATGGGCCATGTGCTGGACAAAACGTGTCTTGCCACATCCCGTCGGGCCCTTGATCAGGACCGGCATGCCATGTCGCCAGGCTTGTTCGAACAGCACCTCCTCATTATTCAGCGGTTGGTAGAAAGGTTCGACCTCGTGTTCGCAAGACTGGATTCGGTCCATGGGTTGCCTGTTCCAAAAGCGGATTCAAGCAACACGCTACGGGCCCCTGCGACAACCTGGCAAGGGACATGGCCGGCAAACTTGATCGCGGTCAAGCGAGCATTGGCCTGCTCGGGCATAGCCTTGCACGGCACTAAGAACCTGCGTTCTGCGCTGCCGTTTCAGCACATCGCAAAGGTCTTGCCTGAGGAGAAATGGAATGCTGATCAGCAACAGAAAAACGTTTGCCCTGACCCTCGCCACATTGTGTTCGTCACTGGCCCTGGCGGTGAGTCATGCCGCCAATGCTGAGGAGCCCGCTGCTGCGGCCACCCCGCCCATGGTCAAAACCGCTGGCGCTCCCGACATGAGCCAGGCGGAGTTCGACTCATCAAAGGAAATCTACTTCCAGCGCTGCGCAGGTTGCCACGGCGTGCTGCGCAAAGGCGCCACCGGGAAACCCTTGACGCAAGACATCACGCAGTCCCGCGGGCAACCGTTTCTGGAGGCTTTGATTACCTACGGGTCACCGGCAGGCATGCCGAATTGGGGAACGTCCAATGCCCTGACCAAAGAGCAGATCACGTCGATGGCCAAGTTCATTCAGCACACGCCGCCGACGCCACCGGAATGGGGCATGGCTGAAACGCTGAAGACCTGGAAAGTGCTGGTCAAGCCCGAGGATCGTCCGAAGAAGCAGCTGAGTAAACTCAACCTGCCGAACCTGTTTTCGGTGACCTTGCGCGATGACGGCAAGATCGCCCTGATCGACGGTGACAGCAAGAAGATCGTCAAACTTATCGAGACCGGTTACGCGGTGCACATCTCGCGGATCTCCGCGTCGGGCCGCTACCTGCTGGTGATTGGTCGAGACGCCCGGATCGACATGATCGACCTGTGGCCGGTGGAGCCGACCAAGGTCGCCGAAGTCAAAGTGGGCATCGAGGCGCGTTCGGTCGAGACCTCCAAGTTCAAAGGCTACGAAGACAAATACACCATCGCCGGCTCTTACTGGCCGCCACAGTTCACCATCATGGATGGCGAAACCCTGGAGCCGAAACAGATCGTGTCGACCCGCGGCATGACCGTCGACAAGCAGGACTACCACCCGGAACCCCGGGTCGCGGCGATCATCGCCTCCCATGAATGGCCGGAGTTCATCGTCAACGTCAAGGAAACCGGCAAGGTCATGCTGGTCAATTACCAGGACATCAAAAACCTCACCGTCACCTACATCGATGCCGCGCCGTTCCTGCATGACGGCGGTTGGGACAGCACGCACCGCTACTTCATGACCGCCGCCAACAACTCCAACAAGGTCGCCGTGATCGACTCCAAGGAGCGCAAGTTGACCGCGCTGGTGGATGTCGGCAAAACCCCTCACCCGGGTCGCGGCGCCAACTTCAACCACCCGACCTACGGACCGGTCTGGGCCACCAGCCACCTGGGTGATGACGGCATTTCGCTGATCGGCACCGACCCGACCAAACACCCGCAATACGCCTGGAAGCAGGTCGCCTCACTCAAGGGCCAGGGCGGCGGATCGCTGTTTATCAAAACCCATCCCAAGTCCCGTCACCTGTACGTCGACACCACCCTCAACCCGGACGCCAAGCTGAGCCAGTCGGTGGCGGTGTTCAACCTCGACAAGCTCGACGCCGGCTACACCGTGCTGCCCATCGCTGAATACGCGGGCATCAAGCAAGGCGCGATGCGCGTGGTGCAACCGGAGTTCAACAAGGCCGGCGATGAAGTCTGGTTCTCCGTCTGGAGCGGCCAGGCAGACGAGTCGGCGCTGGTAGTGATCGACGACAAAACACTGAAGCTCAAGTCAGTCATCAAGGACAAACGACTGATCACACCCACCGGGAAGTTCAACGTCTACAACACCCAACACGACATCTATTGAGCTCCATCAATGCAAGGAAACACCATGAAAAATACTCTGTTTTCACTGTTCGCCCTGACCGCTGCACTAAGTGTGCAACCGGCCATGGCTGCCGAGGACGGGCCGGCGTTGTTCAAGAGCAAACCCTGCGCCGCCTGCCATACCATCGACACCAAACTGGTCGGCCCTGCACTCAAGGATGTTGCAGCCAAAAACGCTAGCGTACCCGGGGCCGTGGACACCCTGGCAAGCCACATCAAGAACGGCACATCAGGCAACTGGGGACCAATGCCAATGCCGGCCAACCCGGTAACGAATGAAGAAGCGAAAATTCTCGCGACCTGGGTACTGACACTCAAATAACCGTCTGGAGGGCGTCATGATGGTTTATCGACACGCTGCAATTCTGGCGGCCCTCCTCCTCATTTGCGCAACTTCGGTTGCGGCGCCGGACGCCCAGCGTCAGGCACAACTCGAACACCTGCTGACCCAGGACTGCGGCGCCTGCCATGGGCTGCACCTGACCGGCGGGCTGGGTCCCGAGCTGACGCGCGCAGCGCTGGCCGGCAAGTCCAGGGACAGCCTGATTGCCACCGTCACCCAAGGCCGGCCCGGCACCGCAATGCCCGGTTGGGCCCCGTTGCTCAGCCCCGACGACATCCGTTGGCTGGTCGATCTTCTTCTCCAGGGATATCCCGCACCATGATCCGTTCAATCCTGCTGTCAGCAGCGACCGGGCTGTTGTTGTCCGCTTGCGTTCAGCCACCGTTGCGCGGCACCGGCGATCTGGGCGTGGTCGTGGAGCGCGCCACCGGCAGCGTGCAAATCATCGCAAGCGACACCCACACCGCGCTGGCCCGACTCGAAGGTTTTGGCGACCTGTCCCATGCCTCTGTAGTGTTCTCCCGCGACCAGCGCTTTGCCTATGTGTTCGGGCGCGACGGCGGGTTGAGCAAAATCGATTTGCTGACCCGGCGTATCGACCATCGCGTCATTCAGGGCGGCAACAGCATTGGCGGCGCCATCAGTCAGGACGGCAAATTGATTGCGGTGTCCAACTACGTACCCGGTGGCGTGAAGGTTTTCGATGCCGTCACCCTGCAACTGGTGGCCGATATTCCGGCCACGCCCCTGGCCGATGGCACCAAGCGCTCCCGGGTGGTCGGCCTGGTCGACGCGCCGGGGCAGCGTTTTGTCTTCAGCCTGTTCGACACCGGCGAGATCTGGACCGCCGATTTCAGTCAGGGCGGCACACCGCAAATCAGCCGTTTCACCGGCATCGGCCAGCAACCCTACGACGCCCTGATAACGCCCGATGGGCGCTATTACATGGCCGGATTGTTCGGCGAAGACGGCATGGCCCAACTTGACCTCTGGCACCCAGAGCGCGGTGTGCAGCGGGTACTCGGCGACTACGGCCGCGGTCAGGAAAAACTCCCGGTCTACAAGATGCCGCACCTGGAAGGCTGGGCCGTCGCCGATAACCAGGCCTTCGTGCCCGCCGTTGGCCGTCATCAAGTATTGGTGATGGATTCACGCACGTGGAAGCAGACCGCTGTGATCCCGGTCGCCGGTCAACCGGTGTTCGTCACATCACGCCCGGACGGTCGGCAGCTGTGGGTCAATTTCGCCTACCCGGACAACGATCGGGTGCAGGTCATCGACACCGAAACCCATGCCGTGGTCGCCGATCTGCACCCGGGCCCGGCGGTGCTGCACATGGAATTCACCGCCCGCGGTGACCAGTTGTGGCTGTCGTTACGCGACGGCGATCAGGTTCAGGTCTGGGATCCGTACAGCCTGAAGCTGCTCAGCACTCTGCCGGCCTCCGCGCCGAGTGGCATCTTCTTCAGCAGTCGCGCGCAGAAAATGGGGTATTGAAATGAACCTTGAGCTGCTCAGTCGCCAACTCATCGACCGCTTCCAGCACGGCATGCCGCTGTGCCCGTCGCCGTACAAGGAGATGGCCAGGATTCTTGGGTGCCGCGAATCGCAAGTGATGGCCTGCCTGGAAGAAATGGATCAGGCCGGCACCCTCTCACGCATCGGCCCGGTATTCGAACACAGCCGCGCCGGGGCCAGCACCCTCGCCGCCCTCGCCGTGCCCGCCGAACGCCTGCAACAGGTGGCCGATCGCGTCAGTCAGTACCCCGAGGTCAATCATAACTACGCACGGGAGCATCTCTACAACCTGTGGTTTGTGCTGACCGGCCCGGATCGGCAACACATCGACCGCGTGCTCAAAGAACTTGAAGACGACACCGGCCTCATGCCGCTGGACCTGCCGATGTTGACCGCCTTCCGCATCGACCTGGGCTTTGCCCTGGGAGAAAACCCATGACACCTGGATTGAGCCCCAAACAAGCACTGGCGCTGCGCCGCCACCTCGAAGGCGGGTTGCCATTGGTATCGCGCCCTTATCAGGCCCTCGCCGAACGGATAAACACTGACGAAGCCCGAGTGCTCGAGCAAATGCGCCAGTGGAGCGAGCAAGGACTGTTCCGCCGCGTCGGCCTGGTGCTGCACCATCGCGCGCTGGGCTTTACCGCCAACGCCATGCTGGTGCTGGATGTTCCGGACGCGCTGATCGACGAAGTCGGCCAGCGCCTGGGGCGAGCGCCCGGCATTAACCTTTGCTATCAACGGCCACGCCGCTTGCCGCAATGGCGTTACAACCTGTTTTGCATGGTTCACGGGCGTCAACGTGTTCACGTCGAGGCGCAGATCCAGGCGTTGCTCGAAGAACATCTGCTCAGCGACCTGCCCCATCAACTGCTGTTCAGCACGCACGTCTTCAAGCAGTGCGGCGGACGCTTTGCCCCCTCGCGAACAGGAGCACCGCACCATGGATGACCTCGACCGTCGCCTGATCAACCGTTTGCAATTGGGCCTGCCGCTGGTGCGCCACCCGTGGCAAGTACTGGCGGCTGAACTGGGCAGCAGCGCCACCGACCTCCTCGACCGACTGCACGCCCTGCTCGACGACGGTGTGCTCACACGCTTCGGCCCGATGTTCGACATCGAACGGCTGGGCGGCGCCTTCACCCTCGCCGCGCTGGCGGTGCCGGAAGAACGTTTCGAGGAGGTTGCCGAGCAACTGCATGACATGCCCGAAGTGGCGCACAACTACCGACGCGAGCACGCCTGGAACATGTGGTTCGTGCTCGGCTGCGCGACCGAACACGCCATCGCCGAGACGCTGCAGCGCATCGAAACCTTGACGGGTCTGCCGTTGCTCAACCTGCCCAAAGAGGAGACTTACCATGTCGGTCTGTATTTCCCGGTCTGAAGACGCCCTCGCCCAGCGGCTGATCGCGTTGACCCAGGCCGGTCTGCCGCTACTGGACGACCCTTGGGCGTGGCTCGCCGAACAGTTGGAACTGAGCATCGAATCCACCCTGGACCTGCTCAAACGCTTGCAGGTCGAGGGCGCGATCCGGCGGATCGCCGCCGTGCCCAATCACTACCGCCTCGGCTACCGCCACAACGGCATGACCGTCTGGGACGTGCGTGATGCAGACATGCCGCGCCTCGGCGCACTGATCGGCGCACAACCCTTCGTCAGCCACTGTTACCGGCGCCCGCGCCAAACCACCTGGCGCTACAACCTGTTCGCCATGGTTCATGGCCGCAGCGCCGATGAAATCAACAGCTACCGCGAGCACCTGCGCTACTTGCTGGGTGACGCCTGTGTCGCCGACGAGATGCTGGTGAGCAGCCGCATCCTGAAAAAAACCGGCTTGCGCTTAACGCCAGTCAGTACCACGCAGACCTCGTAGCAGCTGTCGAGCTTGCGAGGCTGCGTTCGGCGACGCAGTCGTCGTGAAATCAGACACTGCGGTGCCCCAGGAATACCGCGTTCGCAGGGTTTACGACGACTGCGTCGCCGAACGCAGCCTCGCACGCTCGACAGCTGCTACGGGCGTCAGGTTTGCGTTTAATACCCACGTCGCGCTGAACACGTGATGATTCAAGGAGATTTGCATGTTGAGGATCAGCCAATACCTGCGTGCGCTGACCGGCCAGACGCCTGCGCCCAGAACCAGTCCACCGGGCAGCAACCGCCCGCCAGTGGTGATCTGGAACCTGCTCAGGCGCTGCAACCTGACCTGCAAACACTGCTACGCCACTTCAGCCGACAGTGTCTTTCGCGACGAACTGGATACAGCCGCCGCGCTGACCGTAATCGACGACCTGCACGATGCCGGGGTGAAGGTATTGATTCTTTCGGGAGGCGAGCCGCTGCTGCGCGAGGATCTGTTTGTGCTCAGTGCGTACGCCCGCGCCAAGGGTTTCTTTGTGGCCTTGTCCACCAACGGCACGCTGATCGATGAGCAGAACATCGCGCAGATCAGCGCGGCGAATTTCGACTACGTCGGGATCAGCATCGATGGCCTTGAAGCCACACATGATGCCTTCCGCCAACTCAAGGGCAGCTTCGCCCGCTCCATGCACGCGGTCCGGCTCTGTCGCGAACAGGGTATCCGTGTCGGCCTGCGTACGACGCTGACGCAGGAGAACCACACGCAGTTGCCGCAGTTACTGGCGCTGATGCGCGAGTACGACGTGCAAAAGTTTTACCTGTCGCACCTCAACTACAGCGGTCGCGGTAAACGCAGCCGCAAACTCGATGCGCAACAGCAGATGAGCCGCGAGGCCATGACGTTGATCTTCGAGCGCGCCTGGGACGACATCCAACAAGGCCACGACAGCGATTTCGTCAGCGGCAACAACGATGCCGACGCCATCCTCCTGCTGCAATGGGCAGCCCTTCGTCTTCCCGAGCATCACCCACGCCTGGAAAACATGCTCCGCGCCTGGGGCGGCAACGCATCCGGCAGCGGCATCGCCAACATCGACAACACCGGCGAAGTGCACCCGGACACCTACTGGTGGCAGCACTCGGTGGGCAATGTCCGGCGCACACCCTTCCGCACGCTGTGGCTGGATCAGCCGGATGCGCTGCTGTCGAAATTGCGTGAGCATCCCCGCGCCATTGGCGGCCGTTGTGCGCAATGCCGCTGGTTGCCCATCTGCAACGGCAACACCCGCACCCGCGCCTGGGCCGAGGGTGATCTCTGGGGCCAGGACCCCGGCTGTCATCTGAGCGATGACGAAATCGGTAGATCGCCGTTAACCACCATCCCTTGCATCACCCACTGAATTGCCCGTCCGGCCCACCACCTGAAAAAGGCTGGGGCCGGCCAACCTGATGAAGCACCAAGGACGTCCCATGCCTCCATCGATTGCTATACCGGCCACACTTGAGTCCCCGTTCAGACCGGGCGAAGTTGCTCTGGTCGGCGCGGGTCCTGGCGATCCACGCCTGCTGACCTTGCGCGCCTGGAGCCTGTTGATGCAGGCCGACGCAGTCGTCTATGACCGCCTCATCAGCGACGAACTGCTGACGTTGATCCCTCTGACCTGCGCGCGGCATTACGTCGGCAAGGCCAGCGGCTGCCACAGCCTGCCTCAGGAACAGATCAACGAACTGCTCGCCGACCTCGCCGATCAGGGGCAACGCGTGGTTCGACTCAAGGGTGGCGACCCGTTCATCTTCGGTCGTGGCGCCGAGGAGCTGGAGTACCTGCTGCAACGCGGTGTTGACTGCCAGGTAGTGCCAGGCATTACCGCCGCTTCCGGCTGCAGCGCTTACGCGGGCATACCGTTGACCCACCGGGACCTGGTCAATTCCTGCCGATTCATTACCGGCCATTTGCAACGCAATGGCGAGTTGTCGCTGCCCTGGAGCAGCCTCGCAGATAGCAGCCAGACGTTGGTGTTTTACATGGGGTTGTCGAACCTGGGGATCATCGCTCAACGCTTGATCGAAGCAGGGATGTCGGCGGACACACCGGCGGCGCTGATCAGCAACGGCACGCGTCCCGACCAGCACGTCGCTCGGGGCAGGCTGCACCAATTGCCGACCCTCGCGCTGGATTGTCCACCGGGCATTCCGACACTGACGGTGATCGGCACAGTGGTCGATCTGTTTGCCGCAGAACAACTGGAATACCCGGCGCGGCTTTATCCGGCCCAAGCACTGCAACGCCATGCCAAGGTGGCGATATGAGGCGCATGGTCCTTGCCCACGTGTTATGGGTCAGTGCGGCGCAGGCCGGCGCAACGGTTCCGGCACTTGAACAGGCCGCGCAAAACTATCAGCAGCATTGCCAGAGTTGCCATGGTGCCAACCGTTTCGGCGGTGCGGGGCCTGCGTTGTTGCCGGAGAGTCTCAGCCGAATCAAACCCGATGAAATTCGCAGTGTGATCCAGAACGGTCGCCCCGCGAGCCAGATGGCCGGCTATGCCAACGTGTTCAGCCCCGCGCAGATCGACGGGCTGGTGGACTACCTTCAGCAACCGCCCGTCACCCCGCCGACCTGGAGCAATGACGACATTCTCGCCAGTCACGCGATACTCGCCGATATCAGCAAGCTGCCCACCACGCCGCAGCATGGCGCCGACCCGCTGAACCTGTTCGTGGTGGTGGAAGCCGGCGACCATCACATCGACATCCTCGACGGTGACCGCTTTGAGGTGCTGGCGCGGTTTGCGTCGCACTTTGCCGTGCATGGCGGGCCGAAGTTCTCGCCGGACGGGCGCTTCGTCTACTTCGCCTCCCGTGACGGCTGGATCAGCCTGTATGACTTGCACAACCTGAAACTGATCGCCGAGGTTCGCGCCGGGCTCAATACCCGCAATCTGGCGGTGAGCAAGGATGGACGCTGGGTGCTGGTGGGTAACTATCTGCCGGGCAATCTTGTCGTACTCGATGCCCGCGATCTGTCGCTGGTCAAAACCATTGCCACGATCGGGCAGGACGGCACCGCGTCACGGGTCAGTGCGGTCTACTCCGCCCCGCCGCGCGACAGCTTCATCGTGGCGCTCAAGGATGTGAAGGAAGTCTGGGAGCTGCCCTGGGCCGGCACCCCGGATTTCCAGCCACGACGGATCCCTGCCGGGGATGTTCTCGACGACTTTTCCTTTTCACCGGACTACACACAATTGCTGGCCACCTCGCGCAAAGCCAAGGGCGGCCAGGTGATCGACCTCGACAGTGGCAAGGTCGTCACTGACATACCGCTGCCGGGCATGCCGCACCTGGGGTCGGGGACCTATTGGCAACGTAACGGTGAGTGGGTATTCGCCACACCGAATATCAGCAAGGGGCTGATCTCGGTCATCGACTTCAAGACCTGGAAACTGATCAAGGAAATCCCGACCCTGGGGCCGGGGTTCTTCATGCGCAGTCACGTCAACTCCCGATACGCCTGGACCGACGTGTTCTTTGGGCCCGACAACGATGCGATCCACCTGATCGACAAACAGACCCTTGAGATCGCCCATACCTTGCGCCCGATGCCTGGCAAGACCGCCGCGCACGTCGAGTTCACCCGCGACGGTCGTTACCTGCTGCTGAGCATCTGGGCCACTGACGGTGCGCTGATCGTTTACGACAGCAACACCCTCAAGGAGATCAAACGCATCCCGATGAACAAGCCTTCGGGCAAGTACAACGTGGGCAACAAGATTGAGTTTGCCGAGGGGACTTCACACTAGGGCTTGTGCCCCAATACCGAAATATACATCGCACTTGTGGCGAGGGAGCTTGCTCCCGCTGGGGCGCGCAGCGCCCCTACAATCCGTCACTGGGTACATTCAGATTAAACGCAGGCGCTGGTTTCACGACTGCTACGCAGCCGAGCGGGAGCAAGCTCCCTCGCCACAGGTTTGTCTTCGCCCTTTAACCCAAGGTGTATCCGTTATCGACTTTCCAGTCCTGACCGTAAACACCGCGAGCCCCCTGCGACAACTGAAAGACAATCACGTTGGCCACCGCTGACGCATCGAGAAAATGACCGGGCAACAGTCGTTTGCCAAGGGTGTCGGCGACGTCGCCGAGTTCTCCTTCGTCAAGGCCCAGGTTGTCCCACATCGAGGTCGCGGTCGGTCCCGGGGAGACCAGATTGATGCGCACATCAAAGCGCGCAAATTCCACCGCCAGGGTCCGCGCCTGAGCCGCGAGCGCGGCCTTGCTGGCAATGCAGGCGGCCAGCCCGGGGAAACTCGAACCGGTCAGGAAACTCCCGACAAACACCACCGACGCCGGACTCGCCAATTCACCCCGCAGCGCCGCCAGGGTGCTTAAAGCACCGGCGCCGTTGACCGCCCACTGGCGCTGGAAGGCTTGCATATCCAGGCTGTCGGCCATTTCGGCGATACCCGCATTGGGCACCAGATAATCCACCGGGCCCATCGTCGCAGCGCGCTCGGTCAGCTCGCGCAGGTCTTGCTGATTCGTGACGTCTCCGGCAAACCACTGCAACCGTTCGCCGTAGATCTGCTGCAAGGTCGGCAAATCGCCGACGGTCCGTGACATCGCCAGCACCTTGACCCCGCGCGGCAAAAGCGCGGCACACAAGGCCAAGCCAATACCGGAGCTGGCGCCGGTGATCACGGCCACACGATCCTGAAACTCGGTTTGCATCATGTTCTCCTGGGCATCGCTGATGCCAAGCATTGGGGACATTGCGAACCCCTATCTTTGAACAAGTGCAAAAATACCGACTTGACGGCGATCAGCTTTTTTTCCAAGGCATGGGGGATTAACGGCCGGGATCAATGCGTCAAATGCGACATGCTCGACTGCTGAAGCACTGCCTGATCAATATCGCTGAACCGCAGCACACGACCGCCCTGCTCGGTCGCCAGTTTTTCAGCGGCCTGCTGGCTGGAGAAAGACGCCAGCACCACACCCATTGCGCCTTTGAGCCGGGTGCCGACGACATAAAAAGCATCCTTGGCATCGATCAGGTGGGAATCGTCCGGTGCGTTCCATGGACTGCGGCCCATGTCGTGGACGTACAACTTTGCATCGCCATGATGATTTTCCGGCTGCAACCACCACCCGATCATTTCCGCCGTGGAGCAGAATTTTTTGGCGCCACTGCGCTCGACCACTTCACCCTTGGGCCCGGGAAAACCGTCGATGATCATGCCGCAGACATGGCACTCATCACTGGGATGAAAGGCTGTGGGAGCGTCGCTGTAGGTGGATTGCACCGGTTTTTCACACGCCGCCAACAGCAGGCAGACCATCACGGCCGCGACGGTACATACCGTCGTCAAATAACGTTTGTTCATCGTCAGGTACTCCAGAAACCAAAGTGTGAATTCATGTCGCCCGTCGATGGAACAGCAGCCAGGCCGAGCCCAAAGGCACCACCACCCACAACAACAGGCACAGCCAAAGTATCGCGCCGGGTAGCGGAAGATCGGTGCCCAGCGTCAGCACGCCAGCGCTACCGGCGCCAGGCTCAAAACCGGAGAGATTGATCAAGCGATAGATGTCGGCAGGATTGAGCAGCAACAGCCAGGGCAGGATCTTCGGGCTGAACGGCCCTTCGCTGAGCACCAGCAATGCCAGCAGCGCCAGGTCGAACACCAGCACGAAGAAGAACCAGACACCCAGCGCCAGCCCGGCCGCCGTGGATTTCTCGGCCGACACACTGCTCAGCCCATAGGCCATCCCCAGAAACCCCCAGCCCAGCAACGTCGATGACGCCATGAAGCGGCCAAAGGCCCAGAGCAGCAGGCTCAAATCGACATCGTTGACCAGCACGGCGATTGCCAGCGTCGCGCAACCGAAACCAATCAGCGTGGCCAGCGCCAGGATGAGGCCGTGGCCCACAAACTTGCCGAGCAAGATGTGCCCGCGCCCTAGCGGATAGGTCAGCAACAGCAGCAACGTGCCGCTTTCGTCCTCGCCGACGATGGCGTCATAGGCCAACAGCAAGGCAATCAGCGGCATCAGAAATGTCGCCAGACTGGTCAGGCTCGCGATGGTGGCAGGCACCGAGGTAAAGCCCAACTGACCGGAAGCGGCGGCGCCCAACCAGGCAATGCCAGTCGCCAGCACCGCGAACAACAGGCTGATCGCCAACAACCAACGGTTGCGAAAACCGTCATTGAACTCCTTGCGGGCCATGTTCCAGACAGCGTTCATACGGTCTCCCCGATCGGCGCCGCACCGGCTCGACTCATGTAAAAGCGGTAAATGTCTTCCAGTGACGGCTGATGAATTTCCACGTCGGCCGGTTCGTCTTCATTGAGCAGTTGGCGCAACAACCCCAGTTTGCTGCCATTGAGCGCGGCCACTTCAAGACCTTCGACGCCCCAGCGCTGGGTGATATGACCGGCGTTGTTCCACGATTTCTGCAAGGGCCCCGCATGCTTGAGCCCATTGGCGCGGATCAGCGTCGGCAACCCGGCTTCCTCGCGCAAACTGCGCAGACTGCCCAGCGCCAGCAAGCGCCCCTGGGTCAGAATCGCGGCACGATTGATGTGCGCTTCGACACCCGGCAATACGTGGGAACAGAGAATAATGCTGGTGCCCTGACTTCGCAGTCTGTCCAGTAACCGATACAGGTCTTGAGTGGCAATGGGATCGAGGCCGACGGTCGGCTCGTCGAGCAGTAACAAACGCGGCTCGCCCAGCAAGGCTTGCGCGAGTCCAAGACGTTGGCGCATGCCCTTGGAGTAAGTCTTGACCGGTCGATGCGCCGCGCCCGCCAGACCGACTTCCTCCAGCAATGTGTCCACCTGCGCGACCGCTGCGCCTTTGAGTCGCGCAAAATGACGCAAGGTCTCAAGACCGCTCAGCTGCGGGTAAAAGGTCACGTTTTCCGGCAGATAACCGAGCAGGCGCCGCACGTGGGGATCACTGGGCAAGCGGCCAAACACCCGGACCTGCCCTTCGCTGGGCTGGAGCAGGCCCAGCACCAGTTTCATGCTGGTGGTCTTGCCCGCGCCGTTGTGCCCGAACAAGCCCAGCACTTCACCTTCGGCCAGGCTGAGGTTCAATTGATGCAACACCGTGGCGTGCCCATAACGCTGGCTGACGCCTTCCAGGTCAATGACGTTCATGCGGCAGGCTCCTGGGTCAGGGTTTGAGTGGATGACTTCATCAGCGGATGACTGTCCAGCACCCCCGGCGATTTCATCACCGGGAAGGCCCGTTGCACCCAGCGCAGCAACTCGATACCGGGGCTGTTCATCAACAGCCGTACCTGCGGGTACAGCCATAGCAGACGGTCGACGTTGTCATTGGGTTCGTAGGCGATGTCGCCCAGGCCATCGTTGTTACGGTCCCAGCCCAGGTAGTCGCTCCAGTAATTGCCTCGGCCATCCGCCGACCATTCCTGCAAACGGGTGGCAACGTACTTGACCTGCCGCTGGTTGCCGACAAAAGCGTTGTCGGCGATGCGGTTATCTTCCGAGCCCGCGGTGAGATGGATGCCCACGGCGCTGTGCTCGAAGTGGTTATGTTCGATGGTGTTGAACAGCGAGTTGTAGATGAACAGCGCCTTGCCCTCGGCGCCGCTGATCATGCTGTCGCCGGTCGAGCCGTCGCGCACGTCAGTGACGAAGTTGTCACGCAAGGTTGAGTAAGTGATGTAGTTCATCAGGATCCCGTAGTTCTGATCCTGCTCGGAGCGATTGCCGATCACCGTGAGCTTGCGGCTTTGCATCAAGGCGTAGCCGGTGCGGGTACGTCGGGTGGTGTTGCCGATCAGTTGGTTATCGTTGGCGAACATGTAATGCACGCCGTAGCGCAGGTCTTCCAGGGTATTGCCCTGCAGCAGATTGCCGTTGGAAGTGTCGATGTAGATGCCGTCGCGGGTGTCGCGGACCTGATTGCCAATGACCTTGGCGCCATGCACCGCATACAGATGAATACCGTTGCCACGATCCTGGGAGCGCATCGTCGGATCACCCTGAATGCGATTGTCGATCAGGCTCACATCCTGCGTACCATCGACCCAGATACCGAAACCCCGACCTTGCAGGCGGTTACCTTTGATCACCGCACCATGGGCCTTTGGCTGGATGAACAGCCCCGCGTTCATCGCGGTAAGGTCATGCCCCCAATCCAGAAACGTGCAGCCCTCGATACCGACATCCGGCGCACTGATAATCAAGCCGTTGCCCTGCCCCTCGCCCTGAAACACCGCGCCCGGCTCGCAGACGATCTGCATCGGTTGATCGACGCTGAACGAGCCACGGTATTCCCCGGCTGGCAGGTGCCAGCGTTGCTCGGCGTCCACCTTCAACGGCAACGCGGTAATGGGTTGCACCGCCAGCGCGCTGCCGGACATCAGCAGGAGCGCAAGCGCAATGACCTTCGCCGGTTTTGCCTTGATGTCGGTCATTGGCCCGCTCCTGTCGATGGGCAATGGTCAGGCCTTCTCGACCAGCATGCGGCCGACCATTTCCATGTGCAGCGCATGGCAGAACCAGCTGCAGTAGTACCAATGCAGGCCAGCCTTGTCGGCGGTGAAGGTGATCGATGAGGTCTGCTGCGGGCTGATCTCCATGCTCACGCCATGGTTGGTCATCACAAAGCCGTGGGTCACGTCTTCAATCTGGTCGATGTTGGTGATGGTCACCGTGACCTCGTTGCCCTGTTTGACGGTGAACTCCGGCAGGCCGTAGGCCGGGGCCATCGAGGTCATGTAGACACGGACTTTATTACCGTCGCGGATGACCTTGTTGTCGGTCTCCAGCTTGATCCCGTCCTTGGCGGCGATCGCCACGGTTTCAGCGAAAAACGGGTCGTTGCGGTCCCAGATTTTCTTGGTCTTGATCTGGTCGCGCCGGGCCATGATGCAATCGTGGGGTTCGGCGAAGGCCGGGCCGTCGTGTACCAGTTTCATTTCCTCGCCGGAGATGTCGATCAATTGATCGTTTTCCGGGTGCAACGGGCCGGTCGGCAGGAAGCGGTCCTTGGAAAACTTGCTCAGGACCATCAGCCATTTGCCGTCGGCTTCGCTGGTTTCAGTCAGCGACGCATGGTTATGGCCCGGTTGGTACTGCACATCGAGTTTCTGCTTGATGTAGTTGACCTTCTCGCCGGTGTACGCGCGGATCGCCTCCTCCACGTTCCACTTCACCACCTGGCTGTCGATAAACAGCGTGGTGTAGGCATTGCCGCGGCCATCGTAGGTAGTGTGAAGCGGGCCCAGACCCAGTTCCGGCTCGCCGACCACCACGTCGCGCGGGTCCTTGAATTTGTCGTCGAACAGATCATCGAGCTTGGCGATGGCAATGATGGTGCAGGTCGGCGAAAGCTTGCCGTTGGCAATGAAGTACTTGCCATCGGGCGAGGTATTGAGGCCGTGGGGGTTCTTCGGCGTCGGGATGTATCGGGTGAACGCGCTGTCCTTGCCATCGGTTTTACGACCGTCGACCACCGGTACTTTCGAGCCGTCCAGGGTGATGAACTTGCCGGCCTTGATCGCCGCTTCGATGCGCGGGATGTTGAACACCACTACCCAATCGCGCTCGTTGCGCATCATGCCGCCCAGGTCGTAGGCCTTCTCCGAGTTGTAGCAGGTGGACGCCGCGTACTTGCCTGTGTAGTCGGCGTCGGTGTTATCCAGGTTGCCATCGACGATGACCTGGAAGGCCATCTCCATCTTCTCGGCATCAATCGCGTTGAACATCGTGTAGCTGTTCTTGTCCTGCAGGTCGAAGGTGCTGCCGTCATTGGGGTGCGGAATCACGAATTCGGCATTGGCGAATACGTATTTTGTGTGCGGGACTTTCTGCAGGCGCAGCCCGTGAACGGCTTGCACATTAGGCACGGTGAGCATCTTGTCGCACTTCATGATATCCAGACGGATACGCGCAACGCGGCTGTTGGCCTTGTCATTGATGAACAGGTATTTGCCGTCGTACTTGCCGTCGGTCATCGACAAATGCGGGTGGTGGCAGTCGCCATTCTGGAAATGCGCGCTGTCGCCCATGATCCGTTTGCTTTCGTTGGTCAGACCCCAGCCGGTGGCGGAATCGACGTTGAACACCGGAACACGCAACAATTCGCGCATCGACGGAATGCCCATGATTCGCACTTCGCCCTGATGGCCGCCGCTCCAGAAACCGTAGTATTCGTCGAGCTCGCCCGGTCCGACGTGGGTTTTCGATTGCGCGTCCTTGGCCGCAGCCGCCCAGGTTTCACGGGTGAACACTGCGCCACCAAGGGCCGTGGCGCCCGCCAGTACCGCGCCGGTCACCGCGCTGGTGCCCAGGAAGCCGCGACGACTGAGGCCGGTCGATTCCGGCACTTCAGCTACTTTTTTGGATTCTGTGTCGTTCATCAGGTGTTTTCCTTGAAGGGATAAAAACGGTCACTGCGGACAGGCGCTCGCGGGGTTCATTCCAGAGCGGTCACTTCCACGACAGGTATCAATTGCACAGGAGCGGGTGCCGCTTTACCGCGCTTCTTGCGCTTGTTGATCAGCGGCGGGCACTTGTTGTCGTTCTGGTAAGTCATCTGGCAATCGAGGCAGTAGTGGCACTCGTTGGCATTGATCCGGCCATCAGGGTGAATCGCCTGGATCTCGCATTCCTTGGCGCACAGTTGGCAGGGCGTGCCGCAGTCCTTGCGGCGTTTGAGCCAATCGAACAGGCGAAATTTGCTCGGAATCGCCAGCGCCGCGCCCAAGGGGCAGATGTAGCGGCAGTAGACTTTGCGCGTGAAGATGTTGATGACCAGCAGCGCCACCGCGTAGAGCACGAACCACCACTGGCGGTCGAACCTGAGGGTGATGGCGGTCTTGAACGGCTCCACCTCGGCGAACAGCTCGGCGGTGGACATCGATTCCAGGGAGATGCCAAACAGCAACAGCAAAATGATGTACTTGATCGCCCACAGCCGCTCATGCACCGCGAACGGCAATTCGTACTGGGGAATTTTCAGCTTGCGTGCAGCTTCGTTGATCAACTCTTGCAAGGCGCCGAACGGGCACAGCCAGCCGCAGAACACCCCGCGACCCCACAGCAGGATGCTGGCGGCGGCGAAAACCCAGAGCATGAAGATCAGCGGATCGGTGAGAAACAGCTCCCAGCGAAAGTGATCGAACAGCGCATGGGCAAAGGTCAGAACATTGACCACTGACAACTGCCCCAGCGCGTACCAGCCGATAAAGACCACGGTAAAGACCAGGTAACCCCGACGCAGCCAATGCAGAAAATGCGGACGGCGGGTGAACTTGTCTTGCAGGAACAGGATCGCCGTCAGCAGCAGCAATGCAGCCCCGAGGACGCCGATCTGGAAGTGTTTCTGGTACCAGATGTTCAACCACATCGGCCGGCCGGCTTCCTCGATGGCGGCCAGTTCTTCGGCGCTGGGCAGTGGCCGTTCAAGGTACGGCTCGGGCAGTTGATAAGGCAGTTCGAAACTGCTGAACGTGCCGCTGACCGGACCGGTCTGGCGACGCACCAGCAACTCCAGGGACCAGGGCGAACCCGGATCAAACTTCGCGGGTTCGCGAACAATGAAAATCGACATTTCATTGAACTCGGGCATGCCTTTGGCAAAGACGTCGGAGAGCCGCTGATGGTCCATGTCGCGAAAACTGATGACGTTGCCGAACTGGCGCAATTGCACCCGATCGAAAATCCCGCCGCGCACATACCCCGAGCCTTTATAGGAAAACAGCCCACGACCCAGCACCGCGATGGCTTGCTCGCCGTGCTTGAGGTCTTGCATGAGGAAGCGATATTGATTGTCGCCCAGCAGCGCCCGGCCGATGGTCGGCGGGTTCAAGTCGGCGGTGTACAGCTCGATAAAGGTCTCATCAACCTGATCGGCACTGGCGTTGTCGACGCCTTCGGCTTCGGTGCCCTTGAAGGCGGTGTCGACCTGGCCACGGGTCAGGTTCAAGCGGCGGATGGCGCCGTTGCCGGTCAGTTGTTCCCAGGTGGCGGGCTCGAAAAAGTCCTGGCGCACGGTGGCGGGTTTACGCGCCACACCGCCCGTGTCCTCGACCAGCTTCAGCGATACGGCCACTTCATGGGCGGCGCGCATGATGACCTCGTTGACCACCATCGCCGTGACGGTGGCCCCTGCAATCGCATCGACAGTGACCGCGTTCGGATCGCTGGAATGACCGACGACCACCCGCTGACTGACCTTGATCCCTTTGTATTTGGCGCTGAAGCCGTGAAGTTTCGCCTCGGGGATGCCAATCAGCAGAATCGGCTCGTGGTGCTCCAGCACATAGGCATCCTGAATCACGCCGGCGGTGTCTAGGATCACCTGGGTATTGATCGGCTTGCCCGAGTAGGCCGGAATATCCACCACGTCCAGGCTCTGGAACACATAACCGATGACCTTGCCGGCGGCAGACAGCGTGCGCACCTTGAACGGGCCTTCGGGCGCGGAAACAGAATCGGTCTGAGGGAAGGTTTTTTCGATGCGCTGCTGCTCGATGTCACCGTAATCCTTGGCCTGAGCCACCTCAAAGGTAGCGAGCACCAGCATCAGCATAACCACCAGCCCGACACCCCAGGCGCGCAGGTTGCCGTGTATCGAAGGCTGATGGATTGTCATGGGTTCGCTGAATTCAAAGGGGGCTTGCGGTCATGTTAGGGAGCGTTGCGCCCCCCGCCCTTGATTGAAATCAACTTAAGAAATTGCCGCAACGCAAACCTCGTAGCAGCTGGCGAAGCCTGCGTCCGGCTGCGTAGCAGTCGTAAATCCGGCTTGCATGGCTTTCCTGATACACCGCGAACTCTGATTTCACGACTGCTACGCAGCCGGACGCAGGCTTCGCCAGCTGCTACAAGGTGTGCGTTACGGCTGAAATGGTTTAACTGATCAGCATTAGGCTCCAGAGTCTCAAACCGTGCGGGAAAACTGGCCTTTTTGCTCACCACCCAGGTAGGCGTCAAACGCCATCGCGGCACTGCGCATCATCAAATGCCCCTGTGGCAACAGCACCAATTCGTCGCGATGAATCTGCAGCAAACCATCGCGCACATGCTCGTCCAGTTGTGCCAGCGCCTCGGCGAAATACTCGGTGAAGCGAATGCCATGTCGCACTTCATACGTGTCGAACCTGATACGGCCGTGGCACATCAGGTCGCTGATCACCTCGCGGCGCAGCAGGTCGTCAGCATTCAAGCGATAACCCCGATGAACCGGCAACATCCCTTGATCGATACGGCTGTAGTACTGCGAAAGCTCCTTGACGCTCTGGCTGTAGCTGTCGCCGACCTTGCCGATCGACGACACCCCAAGGCCGATCAAATCGCAGTCGGCATGGGTGGAATAGCCCTGAAAGTTACGCTGCAGGGTGCCATTGGCCCGGGCCAGCGCCAGCTCGTCCTCCGGCAAGGCGAAATGATCCATGCCGATGTAGACGTAACCGGCCTCGGTCAGACGGCGGATGGTCAGCTCGAGCAGTTCCAGCTTGCGCTCCGGTGGCGGCATGTCGGCGGGACGAATCAGCCGTTGCGCGCGAACCATTTCCGGCAAATGCGCGTAGCTGTAGGCGGCAATCCGGTCCGGACGCAGCGCGATGATCTTGCTGAGGGTGACGTCGAAACTCCGCACGGTTTGCAGGGGCAGACCGTAGATAAGGTCGACGCTGATCGACTTGAAGTGCGCCTCCCTCGCCGCCGCGACCAGCGCATAAATCTGCTCTTCGCTTTGCTGGCGATTGACCGCTGCCTGCACGTCGGGATCGAAGTCTTGCACGCCAAAGCTCAGGCGATTGAACCCCAACTGGCGCAACGACTGAATCTGCTCGGTGCTGATCGTGCGCGGGTCGACCTCGATGGAAAACTCATGGTCATCGCTGTCATCCATGTTGAACGCCTGGTGCAGGCAGTCCATCAGGTCCGCCAGTTGCTCACTGGTCAAATAGGTCGGTGTGCCGCCCCCCAGGTGCAACTGAGTGAGTTTGCGCGTGCTGTCGAACAAGGCCGCCTGCATCGCGATTTCACGCTTGAGGTACGTCAGGTACTCGACGGCGCGATGGGTTTTCTGGGTAATGATTTTGTTGCAGGCGCAGTAGTAACAAAGGCTTTTGCAGAACGGAATGTGGATGTACACCGACAACGGTTTCGGCGCGGCCACATCATTGCTGTCGCGGGCGGCACGCTGATAGTCGTCGACGGCAAACGCCTGATGAAATTGCGGCGCGGTTGGATAGGAGGTATAGCGCGGCCCTGGGCGGTCATATTTTTCGACCAGGGCACGATTGAAATCAAATGAAGTCGTCATGGTCAATCCACTCGCAATGGGGTTCATGCCCCGCACCGCCCGAATCCCTTTCAAACAGGTTGCAGATGGCATCCACTTGCGGCCTGCCGGCCTCAAGAATGCAGATGAAACGGTCGGACAGTTCAATCAACCCGTCACGACTCAATTGCTCCAACATAGGCCAGACGGATGAAAAGTACTGGCGAAAAATCAGTCCATGACGCGTTTCGACAGCCTGAATATCCAGCTCCAGATCACAGGCCAGTCGCTCCATCACCCGTTGCCTGATCTGGTTCCCGGCCTCGCAGCGCCAACCGCGACTTGTCGGCAGCTGGTCCATGTCCAGTTGCTGGCAGTATCGTTCAAGCTCGCCGGTGTTTTGCGCGTACAAATCGTCGATCTGACTGATGGCGCCCAGACCGAAGCCGATATGATCGCAATACCCGTGGCGGGTAAAACCCTCGCAGGTGCGACGTAACCGGCCTCGCTCCTGCGCAATCGCCAAATCATCATCGGGCCGGACGAACTGCCCCAGGCCAATGTAGTGATAACCCGCGCCGATCAACTGTTCAAAGCAGCTCTGGCGCATCGCGCTTTTATCATCCTCGCTACACAATGCTCTGATTTTGTCCCCGGGTATCGGCCGATAGCGTTGGGGTGGCCGGGAATAATCAAATACCAGCAGGCGGTCCGGCTCCAGTTCGATGATGGTTGCCAGTTTCAGCGCAAAACTTTCTGGCGTCTGCCAGGCATGGCCATAACCCAGGTCAACATTGATCGATCGATAACCAAAGGTGCGAGCGGCATCGATCAGCGAATGGATGGGTGCCGGGTTCTGGTAGCAGTCCACCGACATTTCACTGTCGGCACCGATGTCGGGAACGCCGATGCTGACGTGGTTGAATCCCAGATCTCGCAACACGCCCATGGTCGACCAGTCGGTGTGGTGAAGGTCAACTTCAATGCTGTAATCACCGCACTCATGTCCGAGAAAGTTGAACCGGCCCCGAAGATGATTCATCAGCCGTCTGAGGTGAGCGATTGAGGGTGTTCCGCCCCCCAAATGAAACTGCTCGACCCGCTGCCCGGTCCCCAGATGACAACCGACGAGGTCAATTTCATGCAGCAGACGCTGAAGATAGTGTTCGACACCCCTGTGCTGGCATGAAATATCGCGAGGGGAACACAAGGCAGGCCTCAGATTAGAAGGCAGTTGCACGCTCAGCGACAGCGGACGGCACTTCTGGCGGCTGACACGTAAGGCACGAAGCAAATCAAGCGAGCCGATACCGTCATGGAATTTTTCAGTGCCCACAGGGCGGTTGGGATCGAACACACCTTGATCGCACCGGATATCCAGCTCGCTGGGGCGGGGGAAAAAATTGAGCATGACGGGTCTCCGAGACGGGCTGCGGACTACCAGTGTCGGGGTCTGGCGACTAATGCTCCTTGATTTGTATCAAGCGCGGGCAAAGTGCTGGTTGTGCAACAGTCCACCGGTCAAGCCAGGTCACCACGTCAGGTAAAACATGCCCTTGGCCAGCAGCACGATGACGACCATGTGGCAGAACAGGCTGCCATGGATGAAGTGCAGGTACCGGGCACTCATCCGGTCAGTTTTGAACAGGTACATGGCGACCAGAAAGTGCATCAGCACGCTGACCGCGACCACGATCTTCAACATCAGTAATGTGCCGAACGATGAGGCCATTGGTGTGGCAAGGGACGGCAGATAGCGCAGCCAGACCATCCCCGCCCCGGCGCCGAATAGCACCAGCAAAACCCATGGAATCAGGGTGCGTGCGCGTCGACCGATACCCTGTTCGACCAGCAGCATGACCCTTACGGGCAACTGTTTGCGGATACTTTCAAGGAACAGGACTTCGAAAAATACCGTGCCGATAAAAATCAGCGCGGCAAACAGATGCAAGGTCAGAAACAGCGGATAGAGCATGGGATTCTCGCTCTGGGTTCCGATGAACACGATCCACTCACAGCGAATGTCATGTACATCGTTTCCCCCAGCGTACAGGGCAGTCCGACGCTTACGGTTGATATCAATCAAGTTCTACCGTCAGTCGAAACTTGAAATCCCAACGATCGAATCTCAACAGGATCAACTCGCCCAGGAAAAGCTCCGTGAATCGGCGCAAATATTTCGCATTTCAATTTTGCGCACCGTCAAATTTCCAACTACAAATGATAGGTGAGGTGGGTTGTGTCCAAATCTTGACAGTGGTCGTCATGGCTCGGACGTCCGACAGATAGCAACAGCGTTAGGGATGGTCAGGCACATGGCACATGGCAAGTACCGCTCGGACATCGATGGGCTGCGGGCTGTGGCAGTGATCGCGGTACTTTTGCATCACCTCAACACCAGCCTGCTGCCAGGGGGGTTTGTTGGCGTTGACATCTTCTTCGTCATCTCCGGCTTTTTGATCACCTCCCAGGTTTATTCCGAGGTCAAGCGTAATGCTTTTTCGCTGAAGGGCTTTTATCAGCGACGCATCAATCGCATTGTTCCTGCCTTGGTGACGGTATTGCTGGCGACGGTGATCGTCGGGGCCTTTATCCTTTCCCCGGTTGACCTGATCCGGCTCAACGTCAGCGCTCTGCTCTCTTTGATGGGCGTGTCGAACGTCTACATCTGGGTCAAATACGGCAACTACTTCGCTGCTGACGCCAGTGAAGCCCCCCTGCTGCATACCTGGTCACTGGGTATTGAAGAGCAGTTCTACCTGCTCTGGCCGCTGTTCATTGTGTTGCTCTACCGCTTCGCGCCGCGTTACGTGCTGCCGGTATTGGCCATCGGCGTGGTCGTCGCAGTTGGCGTTTCAGAATACGCAACAGGCATCTTTGCGACAGCCGCCTACTATCTGTTGCCTACGCGCTTTTTCGAATTGATGCTGGGTGGGTTGCTGGGGATCTACCTGCATCAACCGCGCAACATCGGGAAGCTGACAGCTCATGGCATTGCTCTGGCGGGCTTACTGCTGATCGGTTATTCGCTGTTTGCCTTGAACCCCAACTCGACCTTTCCCGGGATCAACGCCCTGATCCCGTGCCTGGGGGCCGCGTTGTTGATCCTGGCCGGCAGCGGGAACACGCGCTCGCGTTTGCTCACCAGCCGGCCAATGGTGTTTATCGGCTTGATTTCCTACTCGCTGTATTTGTGGCACTGGCCGTTGATTGCCTACCTGAGTTACCTGGAAATCCCCATCAATTTGCCTGTCGGGGCGATGCTGATCGCGGTCTCGATCATCCTCGCGTGGCTGTCCTGGCGTTATGTCGAGGTGCCCTTTCGGCGCAACGGGGCGACGTGGCACTTTTCCCGGGTTTTCGCCCGTCGATTCGCCGTTCCGGCATTGGGCCTGGCCGCGTTGGCGGTGCTGAGTCTGCAATTCAACGGGTTTCCACAACGTTTCAGCCCTGAGGTTGCGCAACTCGAAGCGATGACCCTGCAAAAGCCAAGTGAGATCCGCAAGGGGTGCCACGTCACCAATGCCCTGTACGGCACAGCACCTAATGACGCGTGTCGTCTGGGGGTCAAAAAAGAAGGGCTGGACGGCATCATGATCGGTGATTCGTTTGCCAATCACTTCACCGGCATGGTCGATCTTCTGGCCAAACCCAACAACCTCTCGATCATGGACTACACCATGGACTCGTGCCCGCCGATCCTCGGGTACACCGTCGACATGTCCGCGGTCTACGCCGCCCACTGTGCAAAACGCAACGAACGGGCGTTCAGCCTGATCGAGCAGAACCATTACCGCTATGTGGTGCTGGCGGCGATCTGGCCCAGAGACGCGATTGCCAAAGACATGGTCGAAGCGAGTATCAAGCGGGTGGTGGAGCACAGCGAAGAGGTCATCGTCATCTTGAGGAATCAGCACATCGAAAAAGCTGCAAGTTGCCCGATCCGCCACTTGATGTTCGGTACCGACCACGATTGCTCGGTTGCCCAAAGCGCCAGGGCGCCCTATTGGACTGATATAGGTGTGAAATACCCGAAGGTGCACTTTATCGACCCCAATCAAGTGATCTGCCCCGGAGGCGTGTGCAGCCCGATTATCAAGGGTCAACTGCTGTACCTGGATGATTCGCACTTGAACGAGGTGGGATCGCGTTTTATCGGCCGCACATTACTGGACCGAGGCTACTCGTTGCTGCACGACCCGGTGCCTACCCCACGTACGGCCGAGTCGAAGTTTGATGCCACCGTTCACCTGTAGGGCAGATTCGGGAACCTAGACTTCTGGCTGAACCCACGCGCAAACAGGCGCACCATTGCAGTGCAATTTATTGGCGTAAATCCGTTTCCTCGACTAGGGTTTCTACCGAATCGAATGGCGCGGATTCTGTAGCGGGCGCCTGATCAAGGAGGATAGATGACGTCCATTTTTAAAGCCGAGAAAATCTATCGCACTTACTCCAGCCCTATCCTGATGGAACTCAAGGAGCGAGAACATCAGCTGGACCCTGATAACCGCCAGGCACTTCAGAATGTCCTTGTAGAAAGGAGGCTGATAAACATTGGCAACCCTTCTGGCAGCGAGCGGCGCCGACCAACTTCCTGACGGCGTCCACCAGCACCTTTTCTTGGCAAACCCTGCCTGTTCATCAGATTCTTCAAGCGCTCCCTTGCGGTAGTGGCCAGTAGCCGCTACACATTAAGGTGAATTCGGAAGGAGTACGCGAAGATGATTTCAAGATTCGTTGTCGTCCCTGCAATTCCCACGGAAACGGGATCAACGCGCAACGGAACGCGCTTCTACTGCAAAACCGCCCCCATAGGCTTCAACCTCTATGACAATGAAGAAAAGCGCAGGCTCCCAACGACCTACCCGACCCGGATAGAAGCCGAAAACGAATGCTCCCAGCTCAATACTGAATGCCTCCAATGCATGCTGGCTGAGCGCCCCTGCGTGAACGCGCCATGAGCGCGTGCATGACGACTGAATGAAAAACATCGCGTTTTGCTGAAGCAGATAAAAGTCCGAAAACAGAGGGAACTGGCACTACGCCATCAAGGTCGTAGTGGCAGCACCTGGAGATTCGGATGAACCGCCCTCGATATTTTCAAATCACATATGGCTTCAACAAGACTCGGCATATTTTTATTCAACCCGACTCCCACATGACTGAGCCAGACGCTTGGTACTACGCCTGCCTGCATTCGGGTATCGGGCTTTCGTATGGGGACAACCACGATCAACAAAATTTCGATGCGCTGCGCAGCCATGCACAGGAACATGGCTTGATGCAGGTTAGTTGGGAGGAGTTACCGTAAATACAGTGTGCGGTCTACCTAGGTGCCGCCGCCCACGCCCTCAATCGCTTTTGAAAAGGCAATGCCCGCCTCCTGCACCAACTTGCGCCATTCCACAGCGCTGATCAGCCCGGTACGCTCCATTTCATCAGCCGCCTTAAGCAACTCGTCGTACTGTTCTTCACAATCCATGCGAATTTCAGGCTCGTTGAGAAGCTTGTACCAGGCAGCCAGCGCTTGCTTCTTTTGATCATCATTCATCGCCAAACTCCCAAGGACAGTTTCACTTGGAAGTTTTCCAGCGAACAACCGTTCCTAGGTTCCGACAGATGGCGCTTATAAACAAAATTCACATGAAGTGGATGCTACAGGCAGCTGCGAACCGCCTTACGCATCGCGTCCGACTTGGCCCACGGTGGCCCCTGATACAGCGAAACCCGACTGCCGTCCTTGTATTTCACGATGTCTAGAATCTCGTCAGCCGTAATAATGCTTGGCGCGTTGATTCGGTAACCATTGGAAATTGCAGTTTGAGTCGTTCTGGAGACTTCCTGCTGCCATAGCGGTAATAGACACCCTGCGTATTCTTTGGGCGTCTTGTTACTGTACTTGCTGACGTTAGGCTCACCTGGAACCAGGGATGCCGGCAACGAACAACCTGCCAGCATCGCCATCGCTACTCCCCCAATCAACATCCGCATGACGCTTCCTTATCCCGAAAAACAGGAAATATAGCGAGTAGCGGTCCAGACATCCATCTATTGAATCACCCTTCAGGGGGTTGGTTTGTGATCACCGTGGTCTGGGTAAGACCTTTCATTCAAATACGTCATCCATCGTTCATAGGCTTCATGCTGCCATTGAGTGACCCGCTCCCACTCCGGACCGCTCAACTGATGAGCCGAAATCAGATTCATCATCTCCGTGGTTGCTGCATCCAGATCAACAATCAGCGCTTGCGCATGGAATCTGAAATCATCGGTGTTGGTCATTTGAAGTTGCCTCTCCCTAGCGAAAATTCGCCACCTCAGTACGACATCACGCCGGTCCTATCGGGCTCATCCTCCCGACCAGCGGCGTACCATCCATCCATTGAGCATCCGTTGAACAACCGCCCGGCCCGCTAATCGGGACTACTCTTTCGGTGAGGGGTATTTGCAGGAGGTCATCATGTGGCTTAACGAAGATGAAAATGAACTTCGACGTGACCTGCAGGGACTTGCGTCGGACTTGAGGTGGTCGGCAGTGGAACTCTTGCGTATTGCAGAGCAACTTCGCCAGGCCGGTAATGATGTGGATGCACAGACAACGCTGAAGTTGTGTGCCTTGTTCCAGGGCGATGAAGAGCGACTGGCGGGCTACGCCGAAGAAGTAAAAGCAAAGATCATCAGTCGAAAGAAAGTTCACTGACGGGAGCGTGGTCATGAGCAAGCCTCTATTCGCGCTGGTCGCCGTGCTGGCGGCGACGGGTGGCTGCAGCACTGACTCGCACGTTTATCGTGATCAGCCGCTGGTCGCGAAAGTCGATACCGGCATGAGCAAGGATCAGGTTCAGCAAATTGGCGGTCAGCCTTTATCGACATCAGAGCGCACGGTGGTGCCTGGCACTTGCTTTGACTACAAGCTGACGCAGGCCGGTCAACAGAAGCCGTACAGCATCAGCTTCGATGACAGGGGCAAGGTCGACCACAAAAGCTTCATGAACTGCGCGGAATGGAGTCACGCGCAACAGAAAGCCAGGGAACCCTCTCGCAGTGGGGGCGGCGGAGGTTATTAACCAACATGGCGTGCCCCCGTGGTTTACGACAAAAAAAAGCCCCGGCATTCCAGGGCTTCAAGCTCACGCTCATTCTGATTTCTGACTTCGAGTCGATCGACCCGCTTTGTAGCCAGGCAGCGCAGCCGCGTAGGCCAGTGCTTCCTCTCTGCTGGCAAAGGCACCGAGCCGGTCGCCTTTGGTGCATACCCGCCAGGGCCCGTTGTTTACGCTGAGTACGTCATAACCGTTCATGTGCATTTTATTCAGCATCGGAACGCTCATAGTCACCTCCTTTTCGGCAGTGATAAGCCACGATTGACTTGGCTACCTTACACCTGACCTTTGCCCAAGTGCCGACCAGACGTCGCGCCAGGTTTTCGACATCCCTTCGCACTTTCTGCAGCACCCTGGGCTCAAACCCTTGAAGCACAGGCCTCGGCCTGAATATTGCATTTTTATGGCTGTTTTATGACAAGCGGCGGTTTAGTAACACATGAAAGTACGGGCAACAGTCATTTGCGAGCAGGATCGGCATGTACTCCTGGTGCGCAAACCCAGGTGTCGCTGGACCTTGCCCGGGGGAAAAGTCGAGCGTGGTGAGACCAACGCGGGTGCGGCCATGCGCGAACTCCACGAGGAAACAGGTCTGGGAGTCGATGGCTTGCTGTACTTGATGGAACTGGAAACGGGCGGCACCCGACACCATGTCTACGAGGCGTCAGTGCTCAACTCGGGCGAGGCCCGGCCACAGAATGAAATTTTCGATTGCATGTGGTATCCGCTGGACGCGGTCCAAAACCTGAACACAAGCGACGCCACGCTCAAGATTGTCAGAGCCTTTCAGCGTCGCTTGTAACGGTGTCTAGGCTAACGCGGTCGCGGCCTTGTCGATAAACGCGGCAATCTCAGCCGGCATCGAAGCCAGCGAAGCATGGCTGGCGTTCAAGGTCAGGACTTCCCTGGCGTTCAGCCGCCCGGCCATCCATTGCTGATTTTGCGGCGCGATCATCCGGTCATCGCTGGACACCTGATACCACGACGGCTTGGTCTTCCACGCCACCGTGTTAATGGTGTCGCCGAAGGTGCTGGCCAGGGGTGCTTTCTGGGTGAGGCCCATGACCAATCCCTCGGTCGCTGGCAGATCCTGGCAGAAACTTTCGTGGTAGAGCTCAGGTTTGACCCATAAATACCCATCGCTGTCGGGCGCCAGGTTGGCCGCCGCCACGGGAGGATGCCGTTGAGTGATGCCGCCGGGACTTTCACCGGCGTCAGGGGCGAATGCGGCGATGTACACCAGCCCCACGACATTCGGTTGATCGCCGGCCTCGGTGATCACCGCGCCGCCATAGGAATGCCCCACCAGCAACACCGGCCCCGACACCTGGGCGATCATTTTGCGCGTGCGCTCGGCATCGTCGGCCAGTGACGTCAGCGGCATTTCGACCGCGCGGATCTTCGTGTAGCCCTTGTTCAGCAGTTCGGCGATGACTTTGTTCCAGTGGGCGGCACCGCCCCAAAAACCATGGACCAGCACGATCGTGGGTTTGTCGCTCATCACGATGACTCCTGTTTGTACGCTGTTTTTATGAGTCGCGTCAGCCTTGGTCGCCGCCGCCCACCGGCATGATCATGCCGGTGATGTACGACGCTTCGTCGCTGGCCAGAAACAGAATAGCGCCTGCCTGCTCATCCAGCGTGCCATAGCGTTTCATCAGACTGCTGTCGAGCGTCTGGTCGACAATTTGCTGGTACCAGACCTTTTCTTCGGCGCTTTGCTCGGTGCTGTTACGCGGGATGACCCGCGGTGGTGCTTCGGTGCCACCGGGCGCGGTGGCATTGACCCGAACCCCACGCCCGGCGGTTTCAAACGCCAGGCAAGCGGTCAGCGCATTGACGCCGCCCTTCGCCGCGCCGTACGGCACACGATTGAGGCTGCGAGTGGCGATGGACGAAACGTTGACGATGGCGCCGCTGCCCTGCTCAAGCATGAACGGCAGCGCGGCATGGCAGCACCATAACGTCGGAAACAGCGAACGACGGACTTCGGCTTCGATCTGCTGCTCTTCGTAATGCTCGAAAGGCTTGGCCCAGATCGTGCCGCCCACGTTGTTGACCAGCACATCCAGACGCCCGAAGCGTTCGACGGCCGTGCGCATCACGCGGCTGCACTCGCTGTATTGCTCAAGGTCGGCGGTCAGCGCGAGCACCTGGCTGCCCTGCCCCAATTGTTGCTGCACCTCGAACACCAGATCCGAGCGATCAACCAGAATCAACCGCGCGCCCTCGGCGGCCATGCGCTCCGCCACCCGCCGACCGATGCCTTGCGCCGCGCCAGTGATCAGCGCGACTTTTTCGTGAAATCTGTTCATGTGTACCTCAATACGAAAATCAATTTCGCGGGAACGGCTATCTCTGTAGCAGCTGCCGAGCCCGCGAGGCTGCGTTCGGCTGCGAAGCAGTCGTAAAACCATGCACTGCGGTGTCTCAGACAAACCGTGTATTCAGGATTTACGACTGCTGCGCAGCCGAACGCAGCCTCGCAAGCTCGGCAGCTGCTATGTATGGACTCGCCCCCACTGTCTACCCGCTTTTGAAAAACCGCCGCCCCGTTGCATCTATGTATTAGGCCTATTCGAGGAAGCCGTCTTCGGCTTCTGGCCAAAATTGGAAGAGCTCGTGGTATGCCGATTACAGTCAGGCCTCGAAGGCCAGTAGCAGCTAAGGCATCAATCCACGCCGGTCTTACCTGGGGTCAATGTTTTTCAGCAAAGGGTCGGACAGTTGGTACCTCGGTGGCAGAACTCTGTCGCTCAGTGGCTCATCGTCGCTTGCTGGCCATCACCCGCCTGGCGACGATAAGTCTGGTCATTCTGTAGAAGCACCCAGACGATTCGCAGGTTGCGGTTGGCTAGCCTGATCGCAGCCTCCTTACGACCCAGCCGGCTCATCCAGCGCAACAAGCGGCGGTCATCGGGTTGCTGGGAATCAGGTCGTAGTTGTTGCAGTACCGCATGGGCTCCCTGGATCATCAGGCTGCGTAAATAAACATCGCCTCGCTTGGTCATGTCCCCCAGCCGGACCGTCTGCCCGCTGCTGTGCTGGTCAGGCACCATGCCAAAGTACGCGGCAAACTTGCGGGCATTGGGAAATCGCTCAGGCTTGGTTTCCTTGGCCACCAGTGCCGTGGCAGTGACTGGGCCGATGCCGCGCACAGTCATCAGTCGCTTCGCCGTCATGTCGGCGTTGGCGGCCACTTCCAGGCGCCCCGTCAGCACGCTGATGCGTTCGCCCAAATGGTGCCACTCGGCCAACAGTTCGTCGATCAGTTCACGCAGCAGGCCCGGCACCGGCTGGGTGGCATCTTCCAGTACCCGCGGAATTTTCTGGCTGATCGCAACATCGCCCTGCGCCAAGGCCACGCCATGCTCGAGCAGCAGGCCGCGCATCTGATTGCTCACCGCCGTGCGTCGACGCACATAGCCTTGGCGGGCGCGATGCAACGCCTGCATTGCCAGCGCCGCAACGCTTTTGACCGGCACTGCGTAGATCTTTTCATCGCGACCAGCGCGCAGAATCGCCAGCGCATCGTTGCGATCATTTTTAGGCCCGCTACGATGTGTGGCCACCAAACGGGCTGGAAGAATCCGCGCCAGATTGCCTTGGTCTTGCAGCTGCCGGGCCCAGGCTTGAGCACCCGGACCGGTCTCCATCAGAACCACGACATGAGGCGGCAACTGGCGTAGAAACTCATAAAACGCCTCGCGCGACTTGATCCGTTGCTCGTAGTGCACTTGGCCGAGGACGTCTTCACCGGCGACCTGAAAGACCTGCTTGGCCAGATCGACCGCCACGGTTGTGCAGGCCGACAAATCGGAAGAAGACAGGGATTGATCAATCGAAGTATGCTTTTTCATGGACTCGCCCTCGCTGTCGTTGGCTGTTTAGACTGCCATCGTGGCGCATTGACGCCTCGGCTTGGGCGAGTCCATCCAATTACAGAGACGGTGTCGTCGCTGATATTTATGCCGCGCTGGCGGCGAATTTCTCGTAGTAGAAGTTCGTCGGGGCGACGCCTTGTTCACGGATGAACTGACTGACCGCTTCGACCATCGGCGGCGGGCCGCACAGGTAGACGTCGACGTCGCCATCGTTCAAATGCCGTGGCTCGATGTGCTGGGTCACGTAGCCCTTGAGCGGGTGCTGGCTGTCGGGGTTGGCAACGCACGCGCTGAAGCTGAAATTCGGGATTCGCGCGGCAAACGCTTCGAGCCGGTCCAGTTCCACCAAATCGAAATCGTTGGTCACGCCGTAGATCAAGTGCAGCGGGTGCTCACTGCCCTGCTCGGCGATTTTTTCCAGCATCGCGGTGAACGGCGCCAGGCCCGTACCGCCGGCCAGCAGCAGCAATGGACGACGAATGTCGCGCAGGTAAAAACTGCCCAACGGCCCGGCCAGGCTCATGCTGTCGCCGGCCTTGGCCATGCCGGTGAGGAAGCTGCTCATCAAGCCGCCAGGCACGTTGCGGATCAGGAAACTGACTTCACCGTCACGCTGCAACGAGCTGAAGGAATAGGCGCGGGTCTGCTCGCTGCCGGGAATCCCGAGGTTCACGTACTGGCCCGGCAGGAACGCCAGTTTGCTCAGCGCCTCGCCCTTGATCGACAGCGCGATGGTGCTGTCGGACAGCTGCCGCACGGCGCTGATGGTGGCGTCGTAACTGGCCTGCTGCGTACGGCAAACTTGCGATGAGGTCGGCACCCGCACCACGCAATCGCTCTGGGCGCGCATCTGGCAGGTCAGGACAAAACCCTGTTCGGCTTCGTCCGCCGTGAGGGCGTCTTCGATGTATTCCTCGCCCAAGTCATAACGACCGGCCTCGGCGAAACACTTGCAGGTGCCGCAGGCGCCGTCGCGGCAATCCAGCGGAATGTTGATGCCTTGGCGATACGCGGCATCGGCCACGGTTTCGCCGACATTGGCGTCGATGAACCGAGTGACGCCGTCTTCAAAATTGAATGCAATGGAATGAGTCATGACGGCCCCCTCAGAGGTGGTAGACATCGATGACCTGGCGAACGTAATCGTTCTTCAGGATCACTTTCTTGGCCTTGATCAACGGGTTTTCACCACGCACATCAAGGGTGTAGAAACTGCTGCCGAAATAGCTGTCGACGGTCTTGTAGCGAAAGCTCAGGGTGTGCCAGTTGAAGCGCACCTTGCACAGGCCGTCGGCCTGCTCAAGCAGCTCGATATTGCTGATGTTGTGCGAAGTACGGGTGTCCGGAACGCTGGCGCTGGAGCGCTCGGTCTTGATGCGGAAGATGCGATCCTCCAGGCCGGTGCGGTTGCCGTACCAGATCAGCGAGATTTCGCGCTGCGGGTCTTCGGTCAACTCATCGTTGTCGTCCCAGGATGGCATCCAGAACGATGCATCGGCGGCGTACAGTTCCAGCCAGTCATCCCATTGCTTGTCATCGAGGTAGCGTGCCTCGCGGTAGAGGAAATCGCGCACGGCGTCATAAGTGATGGTCATTGCACTGCCTCCACAGCGATCAATTCGGACTGTTCGGCGGCCAGGGCCTTGAGCATGGTTTGCTGCCAGTATTTGTGTTGCAGCACGAACAGGCCTTCGTCTTCAGTGCGCACGCCACTGAGCAGCGGATGCAGGTCGATTTCCCTGGCTGCCTCATCGGCGCCCTCGACCCAGTGCTCGGCACCGCGGGACATGTCATTCCACGTCGTGACGCTGCCCTGATAGCTGGTCTGGCAGGAACGAAACTCTTCCAGATCGTCCGGAGTGGCCATGCCGCTGACGTTGAAGAAATCCTCGTACTGACGAATCCGGCTCGAACGGGCGTGGTCGCTTTCGCCTTTGGGGGCGATGCAATAAATGGTGATTTCCGTGCGGTCGACCGAGATCGGCCGGGCGATGCGGATCTGCGAGCTGAACTGATCCATCAGGTACACGTTCGGGTACAGGCATAGGTTGCGCGAGTTCTCGATCATCCAGTCGGCACGCGCCTGGCCGAAGTCTTGGGACAGTTCATCGCGGCGCTCGTAGAGCGGACGATCCTCGGGGTTGGACCAGCGGGTCCAGAGCAGCATGTGGCCCTTGTCGAACGAGTAGAACCCCCCGCCCTGCTTGGCCCAGGTCCCGGCGCTCATCGTCGGATTGCTGTCGCCCGCTTCACGCTGTTTACGCTGGTTCTGGGTGGCGGCGTAGTTCCAGTGCACAGAGCTGACGTGGTAACCGTCGGCGCCGTTTTCGGCGGTGAGTTTCCAGTTGCCTTCGTAGATGTAGCTGGAGGAACCGCGCAGCACTTCGAGGCCATCGGCGGACTGGTCGACGATCATGTCGATGATCTTCGCCGACTCGCCCAGGTGCTCGACCAGTGGCACCACATCAGCCTTCAGGCTGCCGAACAGGAAGCCGCGATAGGATTCGAAACGTGCGACTTTGGTCAGGTCGTGGGAGCCTTCGCAGTTGAAGCTCGCCGGGTAACCCGCAGCGGCCGGGTCTTTGACTTTGAGCAACTTGCCGGAGTTGTTGAAAGTCCAGCCGTGGAACGGGCAGGTGTAGGAGCTTTTGTTGCCGGTCTTGTGCCGGCACAGCGTCGCGCCGCGATGGCTGCAGGCGTTGATGAAGGCGTTGAGCACACCTTCCTTGTTGCGCGCGATGAAGATCGACTGACGCCCCATGGTGGTGGTGTAGAAATCGTTGATATTGGGGATCTGGCTTTCGTGCGCCAGGTACAGCCAGTTGCCTTCGAAGATGTGTTTCATCTCCAGGTCGAACAGCCGTGGGTCAGTGAACATCTCGCGCTTGCAGCGATAGATGCCTTGTTCTTTGTCATCTTCAAGCAGGGAGTGAAGGTATTCGGGTCGCAGGGACATGGCCGCCGCCTCCATTGTTTTTATTCAGGCAGGGCCATGCTAGGACGGGGGGATGTGGGGGACTATCCGATGGGTGCAGACGTGTATCCGTTAACTGCAAAGTGCGGTAAGTGTCCGGTGCCAGTCAATCAGGCCTGACACGGACCTTGTGGCGAGGGAGCTTGCTCCCGCTGGGCTGCATAGCGGCCCCAAAACCTGCAACAGCGATCATTCTGCAAAACCGGGGTCACAGGTTTGCGACTGCTGCGCAGCCGAGCGGGAGCAAGCTCCCTCGCCACAGGTTATGTATCGCGCGGTCTATTGATTGCAGTCAATCGCGGCGTTTGAGGGTGTCGGACGGCAATTCGCCGAACTGTTTGCGGTAGTTGTCGGAGAACCGTCCCAGGTGCAGGAAGCCGTAATCCATGGCCACTTCCGTGACGTTGCGCACGTTGCAGGTCGGGTCGCTCAGGCACAGGTTGATGCGTTCGAGTTTCTTCTGCCGGATGTAGTTTTTCGGCGACGTGCCGGCATTGCGCTCGAACAAGCCGTACAGCGAACGCAGGCTCATACTGGCCTGGCGCGCCAGTTCTTCACTGTCGATGTCCTGCTTGAGGTTGCGTGCGATGTAATCGGCAATCACCTCGAACGTCGCCGACGACGAGCCCAGGCTGCTGCGGATGACGTTGGTTTTCATCAGGCTGAGCATCTTGCTGACGATGATCTGCGCGTAGTGCTCCTGCACTCGGGGGATCTGCTCGGTGGCTTCGGCTTCCTGGCAAATCATCGCCAGCAGGCCGACGAAACCTTCCAGCTCATCGAGCTGATAACGGTTTTCCAGAAACCGCACGCCCTGCCCCGGATAGCGCCAGCGCTGCTCCTCGCACACCGATTCAAACAGTCGGGTGGGCACTTTGAGGATGAATTTTTCGCAATCGTCGGAGTACGTCAGGTCCACCGGATCGTCGGGGTTGATCAGCAGCAATTCGCCCGGCGCAAAGTAATGTTCCTGACCGTGACCACGCCACAGGCAGTTGCCCCGCAACAGCACTTGCAGGTGATAGATAGTTTCCAGCGCACCGGAAGTGACCCGCACGCTGGCACCGTAGCTGATGCGGCACAGGTCGAGACTGGCGAATTTGCGATGATCGAGGCTGGCCAGCGGACGGCCGGCCCTGGGCATCAGGATGCAATGGTTGCCGACGTGCTGGTTGACGTAACCCGACACCGCGTAAGGGTCGGCATGGTCGAATATTCTGCTGCGCTGACTCAATAGTTGCGCGTGCATCATCGGGTCACTCTCGTTGTTGTTATCGGTTGCTTCGGACCATTCTAAGACAGTGCTCGCAACGGTGTGTCATTGGGCTGACCTGTGGGCAGTTCTGGCCCTATCGCGAGCAAGCTCGCTCCCACATTTGACCGCATTCATTCAGGACGAACACCGTCCACTGTGGGAGCGAGCTTGCTCGCGATAGGGCCATCAGCCTCAACATCAAAGTTGACTGACACTCCGCTTTCGCTCCCACAAAGGTCCGGCTATTCGAGGATTTCAATCCTCAAGCGCACGAACCCGTTCGTGGCGTTGCTGCTCTTCCGGTTGCGCGGAAGTCTGCAAGGTGAAATCGAAGTCGATCTCGGCAAACCGCCCGCTGACGCCATGGGCCGCTGCACGCTGTGGATCGTCGCTGAAGGTGATGTGGGCGATCAGCTCGTCGCGGGTGGCGTAGGCGAAATCGTCGTGCAGATACTGGTCACCGTCGAGGTTGATCTGGGTGGTCAGGTGACGATGGTCCGGCGCGGAGATAAAGAAGTGAACGTGCGCCGGGCGCTGGCCATGTCGGCCCAGTTGATCGAGTAATTGCTGGGTCGGCCCGTCCGGCGGGCAACCGTAGCCCGACGGCACGATGCTGCGGAAACGATAGCGACCCTCGACATCGGTGACGATGCGGCGGCGCAGGTTGAACTCCGATTGCGTGGTATCGAAATAGGAATACGTGCCGCCCGTGTTGGCGTGCCAGACATCCACCACCGCACCAGCCAATGGTTCGCCAACGGTGTTGCGCACCTGGCCCCGCATGAACAGGACCACGCCCGGATCGACGCCATCATCCAGTCGCGCCTCACCTTTAGACAGCGGCGCACCCGCCACATACAGCGGGCCTTCGATGGTCCGTGGCGTACCGCCCGCCTTTCCCGCCTGCTCGTCTTCGGCGTCCATCAGCAAGTCCAGGTAATGTTCCAGACCCAGCCCTGCCACCAGCAAACCGGCTTCCTGACGCGCGCCCAGCACGTTGAGGTAATTGACGGCTGTCCAGAACTCTTCCGGGGTCACGGCCAGGTCTTCGATTATGTTCACCGAATCACGCAGAATGCGGTAGACCAGGGCTTTGACCCGCGGGTTGCCGGCTTCGTTGAGCAAGCCGCTGGCGTCTTCGAGAAACTTCTGGGTGCTGGCAGTGTGGGAAATCTTGACGTTCATTTTGGGGGGTTCCTCATCTTGTAATTATTAGCGTAGCGAACTGAACAGGCTGGGTTCAGCGGTCATCCTCGCGGATGGAAGAAGGATGCCGGCACATTGCGTCGACCTCGATCGCCATGTACGGAAACAGCGGCAATTGCATCAGCAGGTCGTGCAATTCCTGAACGCTGTCCACGTCGAAAACGCTGTAATTGGCATAGTGCCCGGCGATGCGCCACAGGTGACGCCACTTGCCTTGCTCTTGCAGGCGCTGGGCCAGGGCCTTTTCATCGGTCTTGAGCTGAGTGGCGAGGTCCGGATTGATGTCGACCGGTAGGTTCACGGTCATTTTTACGTGGAATAGCATGATGCTCTCCTCAGGCTTGATGAACGGAAATGGATGTTTTGTCGCGACGGAAAAACGCCAGGCGTTCTTCGTCCAGGCGCAGGCCAAGGCCCGGGGTCTGCGGGACATGCAGCGCAAAATCGCGATAGACCAGCGGCTCGCTAAGCAGGTCTTCAGTCAGCAGCAACGGGCCGAACAGCTCAGTGTCCCAGGCCAGTTTATTCAAGGTGATAAAGGCATGGGCCGAGGCCAGCGTGCCGATCCCACCTTCAAGCATAGTGCCGCCGTACAAACCGATACCGGCGGCCTCGGCGATGGCGGCGGTCCGCAGCACGGCGCGTGGCCCGCCGTTCTTCGCGATTTTCAGGGCGAACACCGAAGCGGCCCCTTCGCGCGCCAGATTGAACGCATCTTCCACGCACTCGATGGATTCATCGGCCATGATCGGCGCCGGGCTCATGGCATTCAAGCGCACCATGCCGGCGCGGTTATTGCGCGAGATTGGCTGTTCGATCAGGTCGATGCCATTGCCGCCCAGTATCCGGCAGGCGCGCAGTGCGACCGCTTCGTCCCAGGCCTGATTGACATCGACCCGCACACTGGCGCGATCGCCCAGGGCTTTCTTGATCGCAATGACGTGGGCCAGGTCGCGATTGACTTCGCCAGCACCGATTTTCAGTTTGAAGATCCGATGACGACGCAGGTCGAGCATTTTTTCCGCTTCGGCGATGTCCTTGTCGGTGTCACCGCTGGCCAGGGTCCATGCCACCGGCAACGCATCACGAATGCGGCCGCCGAGCAACTCGCTGACCGGCAGGCCAAGGCGTTTGCCTTGAGCATCCAGCAACGCGGTTTCGATACCTGACTTGGCGAAGGTGTTGCCGCGGATGCTGCGCTCCAGGCGCAACATCGCCGCATTGATGTTGCCGCTGTCCTCACCGATCAGCAGGGGCGCGAAGTGTTTGTCGATGTTGGTCTTGATGCTGTCCGGGCTTTCGTTGCCATAGGCCAGGCCACCGATGGTGGTGGACTCGCCGATCCCTTCAATGCCATCGGCGCAGCGCACGCGGATGATCACCAGGGTCTGGTTCTGCATGGTGTGCATGGCCAGTTTGTGCGGGCGAATGGTCGGCAGATCGACGATGATCGTCTCGATCGATTCAATGGCTGTTGCACGCATGTCGATACCCGTCAGGTTCTTGAAGTTCTGAAATGGATTCTCGTACGGCTTTTTGCCCACGGCCAATATAGAATTGGTCTGGCTCGATACCTTAAAGGTATTCAACTGATCAATGCCCGGAGGCACCATGGAACTGCGTCACCTGCGGTATTTTCAGGTATTGGCTCAAACCCTCAACTTCACCCGCGCCGCCGAGCTACTGCACATTGCCCAGCCGCCCCTGAGCCGACAGATCCAGCAACTGGAGGATGAACTCGGGGTGATATTGCTGGAGCGTGGCCGTCCGCTGAAGCTGACCGACGCCGGGCGCTTCTTCCATGAGCATTCCACCGCCCTGCTCGAACAACTGGCCAAAGTCTGCGACAACACGCGACGCATCGGCCTTGGGGAAAAGACCTGGCTGGGCATCGGTTTTGCGCCATCGACGTTGTATGGCGTGCTGCCGGAACTGATTCGCCGCTTGCGCAGTGGCGAGCCCCTGGAGCTTGAGCTCGGACTTTCGGAAATGACCACGTTGCAACAGGTGCAGGCGCTCAAGGCCGGGCGCATCGACATCGGTTTCGGGCGAATTCGCATCGACGACCCGGCGATCATTCAGACGGTATTGACCGAAGACCGACTGGTTGCCGCCCTGCCCGCCGGACATCCGCTGCTGGCCGGGCCGATCAGCCTTCGCCAGCTGGCCAAGGAACCTTTTGTGCTGTACCCCGGCAATCCGCGCCCCAGCTACGCCGATCATGTGATTTCACTGTTCGAGTCCTACGGCGTGAGCATCCACGTGGCGCAATGGACCAACGAGCTGCAAACAGCGATCGGTCTGGTGGGGGCCGGCATCGGGGTCACGCTGGTGCCCGCCTCGGTGCAGTTGCTGCACCGCGACGACATCGGTTTCACCCCGCTGCTGGAAGACAACGCGACCTCACCGATCATTCTCAGCCGGCGCGTGGGCGATGTGACGCCGGGGTTGAATCATTGCTTGAAGATGATTGACGAGTTACTGCCGCGGAACCAGCCATAACGCGATTTTGTAGCAGCTGGCGAAGCCTGCGTTCGGATGCTCGGCCGATATCGCTATCGCTATGTGAGCGCCCCCAAGGATATTTTGCTGAAGTTTCAATGAGAATCCCCATCCCACAGCCAGTTCCAGATCCCCGGCAACTTCTCTGCCTCTGAACTGCTGCTGACGGTACGCGCCAGGGCCGCCCGTTGCAGCGCCGCTGTGTCGTCGTAGAACGGCTTATGCGCCACCGTCACCCCGGTGGCACGGGCGCTATCGAGCAGAATTTGCAGGTATTCGCGGGCATGCCGGGCGGTATAGCGATTCAGGTCGTGGAAGGTCACGACCACCGGAACTACACCGTCCACCGTCGGCAACTCGCCCAGTGCGATGCGTTCGCGAACTTCGGACAGTTGCCGCAGCATGTTGGCCCGCCGCCTGGGGCTGGCGTTGAAGCCCCAGATCTTGCCGTCGTTGGCGCTCATGTCAGTCAGCAACAAATGCATGCCGTGCCGCTGATAGGCGGCGAACACGCGTTTGTCGTAATTCCAGAAAGGCGGGCGCACCAGGGTGGGCGGCGCGCCGGTGATCGCGGCGATGTCGGCACTGCCTTTGCTCAGCGACTGCTCCAGCTGTTCCGGGCTAAGCGAACGGTGATTGGTGTGCGAATGGGTCGCCGTGTGGAAACCCAGTACGTGCCCTTCAGCCTGTTCCCGGTGCATGACCCCGCGCCCGATATCGCTGTCGCCGGCCCGTGGCGCGCCGGTCTGCACGAAGAACACCGCTTTGATCCCCGGCTGCACCGGGTTCTGCTCGAGACTGTCGAGCACCGTCATGCTCGGGTTCCAGAAACTCGACGCGCTGGGACCGTCGTCGAAGGTCAGCAGGAAGCGGATCGGTGGCTGCTCGCGCAGACGCTGTTCGGTCTGCGGGGTCAGCTCGATCGGTGAGGCAATGCAACCCACCAGCCCGACAGCGAGGGCGAGCGCGGTGAGAACCTTGAACAGCTGTGTCATGGTTTGCCTTGGGCCAGACCGTTACGGTCATCACGTTAAACGGCAAAAACCCTTCGCCCATTCATCCATTGTCGGCCCGCAGGTGGCTACAGGCCGAGGTTGGATCAGGGTACACAGTGTTTGGTTCCAGCGCTCACCCCTCGTGGATTACTGCGCCAGCGACTGCTGGAACGAGCCGTCGATAATCGGTGCGGTGGCCAATGCCGCCGGCAGCGCCTTGACCTTGAACAGGAAGTCCGCAGTGCTCTGCAGATCCTTCGCTGCTTGCTCATCCACCGGGCCGACGGTCATGTGCGCCTGGCGCAGCCAATGGCGCGACACGTTCTGGTCGAGGTTGGCCTTCTTCGCCCAGAGATCGGCATACTCGTCCGTGTGGTTGTCGACCCAGGCCCGGGCTTTTTTCAGGCGCACCAGGAAGTCGGCGATGGCTTCGCGCTTGCTCTCGATCGACGGTGTCGAAGCGGCAATGGCGCTCAGGCCGGGCATGAGGTTTTTCGCCGTGAGAATCGGCCGGGCGCCAGAGAACAGGATCTGTTGGGAAATGTACGGTTCCCACACCGGGAACGCGTCGATGCTGCCTTGCGGCAACGCGGCGGCCGCGTCGATCGGCATCAGTTTGATGAAGTCGACGTAGTCTTCCGGCAGATTGGCTTTTTCCAAGGCGCGCAGGGTCAGTTGCTGGCTCCAGGCCCCCGGCCAGTAAGCGACTTTCTTGCCCTTCAGATCGGCAATGGTTTTGACCGGTGAGTCCTTGGGCACCAGCAAGGCGATGGTGTCGGGGTTCTGCCGCGACACGCCGATCAACTTCACCGGCGCCTGTCTGGCCGCCAGGAACAGGAAGCCGGAATCACCGAGAAAGCCCACATCCAGGGCACCCGTGTTCAGCGCTTCGGCCAGCGGAGCGGCGGCCTGGAAGTGCTTCCAGTCGACGGTAAAAGGCGCCCCTTCCAGCACACCCGACGCCTCCACCGAGGCGCGAACGTTGTAGTAATTCTGATCCCCGACGTGCAACACGACGGGTTCTGCGGCTTGGGTCAGTGGCGCGGCAAACACTGCGCTGGTCAACAGACCGTGCACAAATCGGGACAGGTTCATCGAAGGCTCCAGGAACGTTATTCGTATAGACCCTAACGCTCTTACAGACAGGTTTATAAATTCGATTTATGCATAAGCTCATGACCAGGAAAACTCGCTGTTCGCCCAGCAACAGCGAGTCAACAGACTGTTTTCACCGGTACAGCCAATTCCCTCACCCTCGCCCCCACAGCCCCCGAAAAGCCTGCAAGTGCGCGACATGGCACAGAGCCTGCAATATTCCTTTTATGCAGGAAGCATTCGTTAAAACTAAATTTTTGGACATAAAAATCTCGTCGCCTTGCCCGGAGCTGTCCCATGAAACCGACCTTCCGCTTTCCAAACGTCAGGTACCTGCTGAGTGCCTGCGCCCTGGCCCTGAGCCTGCAACCCGTGGCGCAGGCAGCCGAAACCGCACCGGCCGAAGTGCACTTGGATTACGCCTATTACTCGCCGGTGAGCCTGGTGCTCAAACACTTCGGTTTCCTCGAAAAGGCCTTGCCACAAACCAAGGTCAGCTGGGTGTTGAGCCAGGGCAGCAACCGCTCGCTGGAATACCTCAACAGTGGCGGCGTCGACTTCGCGTCGTCCGCCAGCCTGGCCGCCGTGCTCAGCCGCGCCAACGGCAGCCCGATCAAATCGGTTTACGTCTACAGCCGCGCCGAATGGACCGCATTGGTGGTGCGCAAGGATTCGCCGTACAAGACCGTGGCCGACCTGAAGGGCAAGAAAATAGCAGCCACGAAGGGCACCGACCCGTACCTGTTCACCTTGCGCAGCCTGCAACAGGCCGGCTTGAGCAAGGACGATGTCGAGCTGGTGCATTTGCAGCATCCGGACGGTCGCACCGCGCTGGAAAAAGGTGACGTCGACGCCTGGGCTGGCCTTGATCCGCACATGGCGGCCAGCGAAGTCCAGGCCGGTTCGCGCCTGCTTTATCGCAACACTAACTTCAACAGCTACGGCGTGGTCAGCGTCACCGAGACCTATGCCAAAGAACATCCGCAGACCATCGAAACCGTCCTGAGCGCCTATGAAAAGGCCCGTGACTGGGCAGTGAAAAACCCTGACGAACTGGCGAAGTTGCTCGCGACCGAATCCGGTCTGCCACTGGAAGTGGCCAAGCTGCAGTTGTCGCGCACCGACCTGAGCAGCCCGCAATTGACCGCCAGGGATGTGATCGCCTCCAAGGCCGCCGCACCGATCCTGGTCTCTGAAGAACTGGTTCGCCGTGGGGTAAATGTCGACCAGGTCATCGATCAGTTGATCGACACCGGCTTCAAGGAAACCGTGGCCCGTCAGTAACAATAAAAGCTCGCAGCCTCGTTTCACTCGACAGCTGCTACATGGAACGCCTGTTTCCGTGTAGCAGCTGTCGAGTGAAACGAGGCTGCGAGCTTCTGATTTTGCCCGCGCCCGTCGCGGATCGTCGTGACTGGAGAACCCCATGACCAGCAAAAGCAAAGACCTGCCCGCCCCCCTGGCATTGCCTTCACCCGGTGGTCTGAGCAACGCCTGGAAACTGCGCCTCAAAGGCCTGGCGCTGCCGGTATTGATCATCTTGGTGCTGGAATTCGTCGTGCGCATCGGCTGGCTGCCGTCCTATCAAATGCCGGCCCCGAGCGAGGTCGCGGTGACCCTCAGTGACCTCGCCGAAGGCGCGTTGTGGAAACACATCAGCGCCAGTCTGCTGCGGGTGCTGCTGGGTTTCGCCATTGGCGCCAGCCTGGCCCTGGTATTCGCCGCGTGGGTCGGTTTGAGCCGCGAAGCCGAAGCGTATCTGGAACCGACGTTCGCCGGTTTGCGCTCGATTCCGAGCCTGGCCTGGGTGCCGCTGTTGCTGCTGTGGCTGGGCATCGACGAGACCTCGAAAATCGTCCTGATTGCCATCGGCGCCTTCTTTCCGGTGTACCTCAACGGCGTTGCGGCGATCCGCGACATCGATCGCAAACTGGTGGAAGTCGGGCAAATGTACGGCTTCAGCCGGCGACGCCTGGTGCGGCGGATTCTGTTGCCCGCCGCCCTGCCCGGCCTGTTCACCGGATTGCGCAGCGGCATGAGCCTGGCCTGGATGTTTCTGGTGGCCGCGGAGCTGATCGCCGCCACCAAAGGCCTGGGTTATTTGCTCAGTGACGGGCGCGAGACTTCACGTCCAGACATCGTCCTGGCCGCCATCATCGTATTGGCGCTGCTGGGCAAACTCAGCGACGGCATCCTCGCCAGCCTGGAAAAACGCTTCCTGGCCTGGCGCGACACCTTCAACGGCCAAAGCGCAGAGGATTGAGCCATGACCGAACACCTGCTGGACATTCGCGTCGAGCGCAAGACCTTCGCCGCCATTACGGTGCTCAACAACATTCATCTGCAATTGCAACCCAGGGAAACCGTCAGCCTGCTGGGCCCCAGCGGCTGCGGCAAAAGCACTTTGCTGCGGATCGTCGCGGGCCTGGAAAAGGACTTCCAGGGTGAGCTGCGCAACAACGCCGGGGAAGTCGCGTTCGTGTTTCAGGAACCCCGGCTGATGCCCTGGCTGACGGTTGAGCAAAACATCGGTTTCAGCGCCGACAGCCATTACGACAAGGCCTGGGTCGCGCAACTGATCGAAGAAGTCGGCCTCGGCGGCTTCGCTCAGGCGCTGCCAAAAGCCTTGTCCGGTGGCATGGCGCAACGGGTGGCCATCGCCCGCGGCCTCTACTCGCGACCACAGGTCTTGTTGCTCGATGAGCCGTTCAGCGCAGTTGACGCTTTCACCCGGATGAAACTCCAGGACCTGTTGCTGCAACTGGCCGAGCGGCATGCCATCGCCCTGCTGCTGGTGACGCACGATGTCGATGAAGCGCTGTACCTCAGCGATCGCGTGTTGGTGATGGACAACCGCCCAAGCAGCATACGCCAGGAACTGGCCGTGGAGCTGCCCCATCCTCGCGACCGACGGGACCCGCTGCTCGCGCAGCTTAAGGCGTTGTCGTTGACCGAGTTGCAGCGTGCGCATGTGATTTGATGGGTATCCGTGAAATCGTCTTCGCCGGCAAGCCGTGCTCCTACACTGAAAGCTCCAGCCGGAGGATCAGCCGATGTGCGGACGACTGTCGCAGTACCGTGGCATTCACGACTTTGTCGCGGTGCTGAGCATTCCCGACGCGCTGATCAACCATGTCGGTGATGAACCGCTGGCCCGCTACAACGCCGCGCCCACCACTCAGCTCGCGCTGTTGCACCTTGAGCCCGACGGGTTGCACGCCGATCCGGTGCGCTGGGGATGGCGTCCGCACTGGGCGAAGGATCGCGCGGCACCGATCAACGCACGGGTAGAGAAAGTGGCTCACGGCCCGTTCTTCCGGGCGATCTGGCCGCACCGTGCGATTGTGCCGATCGACAACTGGTTCGAATGGGTGGATGCCGGCGATAAGACTAGGCAGCCGTGGCTCATTCGTAGACGGGACCGGGCGCCGATCTGCTGCGCTGCAATCGGCCAGTTTGCCCACGGCGGCAGCGAGCCGCGCAGCGACGACGGTTTCGTGATCATCACGGCGGACAGTGCCGGCGGCATGCTCGACATTCATGACCGGCGGCCGGTTGTTCTCTCGGCGGAACTGGCGCGTGAATGGCTGGACCCGGCCACGCCCAAAGAGCGCGCCGAGCAGATGGTGCTTTTGCAGGGTGAAGCCAGCGAAGTGTTCGAGTGGTACAGGGTCGACAAAGCGGTGGGAAATGTCAGGAATCAGAGTGCAATGTTGATTGATAAGCTTATTTAAGTTGGATCCATTCCTGGACCTAAATAACCGCACGACATAAACGTTACACAGGCTGTTTCATAGTAGAGACACTTGTCGATGTGCGGCCAAACGACGCATTTACCGCTTGTCCGACAATTCATTCCTCATACATACATTTAGCAACACTACCGCTAGCATGCGCGCCGCATTTCCGTCGGCAGTACCCAGTTGACCAAAGAGTCAATAACTAAGGAAATCCCTAAATCTAACAAGCCTTGCAGAGAACTAAGTTGCGCGACGATCTTGTAATTAATCAAGTCAGCGGTCTGGAGTGCGTGTACCTGTCGCTGACAGAACGCTTTCAACTTGACTGTTTTATCGGGCAATACATAAAGACCCGAAACCTGCACTCCATCCCCAATATCAACGACATCCTGCGTTCAACCCTCGCGACCTACTCCGGCAAACCACCGGTCATGGTCAACGAGCTGAATGCCTGGATCGACAAGACGTTGGGCTATAGGGCCTCCCACCCTGATTTTCCGCCGCTGGAAGATCTTTGAAGTGATGTGCGGCGCAGTTCAACACTGAACGAACCGGACATCGTTGCACTCTGAAGAAGAGGCCCATCAAGGCCTCTTTTTTTTTGTTCTGATCATTTGCACAAGGATTGCACCGCAGACTTTCCGAATGCCCTGCTCGACGACTGACCCAAAGCCCTCGCGGACTTCAGGAGGAATACATGAGCGAACTCGTTCCCTATGCCGTGCACTATTTGCTCGATGGCGTTCGGCAGCACTTTTTCAAACTGGCCGAACAGTTCTCCGATGTGGACGCGATCCATTCGGCCTCCGCGCATGCCTTTCCGCAATCCGACCGAAAGATCGCCGCACACGCCTCCCTCGAAACAGCACGCTTGACCGCTCAACAATTGGGCATCACGCACATACGCTGGAATGAAGCGATCTGACACGGTCATCCACCGCGCTTGATTGCGCAGCGCTGTTCACTCAAGCACGATGCTTGTGCACACCTGATGTTGTGGCGAGGGAGCTTGCTCCCGCTGGGCTGCGTAGCGGCCCCAAAAAATGTGACGACAATACCGATTTTTGTGAGCGCTTCGCACTCAAGCGGGACGGTGCGGCGTTCCGACAAGCTCCCTCGCCACAGGTTTGTCACTGACTGAAAACAAGTGAAAAGCGTTACGCGTGACCGCGACGCTGCAGGTCGATCAAGGCTTCAGCGGAATTTCTATATCGCGGTCTGAGAGCTCTCGACTGTCGTCATGTTTCCAAGTCTTCTCTGCACGCCTCTGCCGCTCAATCTCCTCTTTCGAGGGTTCATCCTCTTCTTCATCAAGGTCCGTACGCTTAGGGTCGTTGGCCATGCTCACCTCACTGCCTGAAGGGATTCTCTTTAAGCGTAGAACAATTTCGAAAATCCGACTCAAAGCCACCAGCGCAGCAAAAAGAAAAACCCCATGCTCAACAACATGCTGAGCAAGGTATTACGGGTGTACAGCACCAAGCCCACCGCCACCAGCGAACTGATCAGGTACGGATTGTCCCACTGCAAATTCAGCTGTTTTTCCGGCATGAACACAATCGGTCCGCAGATCGCGGTCAACATCCCCGGCACGGCAAAACCGAGGAACTGCCGGGCATTGCTGCTCAAGCGCAGCGGCAGGCGAGGTTCGAGGAATACATAGCGGTTCAGGAAGACGAGCACGCCCATCCCGATAATCACAGCCCAGACCATCATGTGCGGCCCCCATAGAATTTGTTGCAGATAAAGCCTGCGGTCATGCCCAGCAACCCCGACAGCACCAGCGCCGAGCCCCACTGCCAGTAGCTGAACAACACCGAGCAAAACAGCGAAACCGCGACGCACACCACCGTCGGCACGTTGCGCACCACCGGGGTGATCAGGGCAATAAAGGTCGCGGCGATGGAGAAGTCCAGCCCCAGGTGTTCGAGGCCGGGAATGCTGCTGCCCAGGACGATGCCGGCCAGTGTGAACAGGTTCCAGGCGATGTAAAACGTCAGGCCGACGCCCAGTGCGTACCAGCGATTGAACTGTTGTTTGTCATGCTGGCTGGTCAGCGCGAACAGCTCGTCGGTGAGCAAAAAGCCCAGCCCCACGCGCCAGCGCCCCGGCAACGGTGAAATCACCGAGCGCAGGCTCATCCCGTACAGCAAATGCTGGGAAGTCAGTAACAGCGTGGTCAGCAGGATCGAAAAGACCCCGGCGCCGCCCTTGAGCATGCCGATGGCGACCAGTTGCGCGGCACCGGCAAACACGATGCTCGACAAGCCCTGACCTTGCAGCGGCGTGAGATTGGCCTCGATGGCCATGGACCCGGCCAACAGCCCCCAGGGCGCCGTCGCCAGGGACAACGGCATGATCGCCACGGCGCCGCGAAGAAAGGCACTGCGCGGCATGAGTGAGTTCGACATAACGCTCTACAACCAGAGAAAGTCGCCAGACTGTGCCAGCAGTTGCGTTCGATGGCTTGAACAATCTTGCGCACTTGCGGGCAACGCTCGCCGAATGGCTCTGAAGCGCTGTAAATGAAGAGAACCCGAGTACCATGGAGCCATTCGTATAACGCGTCAGGGAGTCGACATGCTTTACCGGATTGCCGCCGATGGGCTGGTGCTGTTTCATTTGCTGTTCATTCTGTTCGTGCTGTTCGGCGGGCTGCTGGTTCTCAAATGGCGCCCCCTGATCTGGTGGCACCTGCCCGCTGCGGCGTGGGGCGTGGCCGTGGAAGTGTTCCACCTGACGTGCCCGCTGACGCAATGGGAAAACCTCATGCGCGAGGCCGCCGGGCAAACCGGCTACGGCGGTGGTTTCATCGAGCATTATGTTTGGCCGGTCATCTACCCGGCCGGGCTGACACCGACGATTCAACTGGCGCTGGGCAGCGTGGTGCTGGCGATCAACGTCGTGGTCTATCTTCGGCTGATCAGGCTGTGGAAGTTACGTCGGGCCGACTGAAACACCCGCCGAGGATAGAAAATGCTGTCGATTGAAGACCTGACGTTGCTCGAAGCCATCCGCGAAACCGGCAGCCTGTCGCGGGCCGCTGCCCACTTGGGTAAGGCGCCCTCGACGGTGTCCTACGCGGCGCGGCAACTGGAAGAACGCTTCGACGCCTTGTTGTTCGACCGTCGTCGCTATCGCTTGCAGCTGACCCCGGCGGGTGAGTTGCTGGTGAACGAGGCGGCGCGGCTGATGCAGGATGTCGCCCGGCTGACCCAGCGGGTGCAGCAAGTAGCCAATGGCTGGGAAAGCCGGCTATGGATCGTCACCGACGAACTGCTCGAATTCGAAGCCTTGATCCCGGTAATCCACGAGTTCGATGCGCTGGAGTCCGGCGTGCCGCTGCGCATCACGCATGAAGTGCTCAAGGGTGTATGGGAAGCCCTGCGTGAAGGCCGCGCGGACTTGATCATCGGCGCCACCAATGAGCCGCCGGCCATCCCCAGCCTGCGCTGGATGCAGTTGGGGGAAATGGAGTGGGTGTTCGCGGTCTCGCCCATGCACCCGCTGGCCAAGGCCAAAGAACCGATTTCACGCGCCATGATTGCGCAGCACCGGGCGATTGTCGTGGCCGATTCGTCCAAGGCGACGGAGGGCAGCACGTATGGCGTCTCCGGCGGCCAACCCGTGCTCGCGGTGCCGACCATGCGCGCCAAGATTCTCGCCCAATGCGATGGCCTCGGTGTGGGCTGGCTGCCCAGGCATCGGGTCAGCGCATTACTGAAAAACGGCACCCTGGTGGAAAAGCAGATGGCGGATCCGCGAGAACCGAACATTCTGTACGCCGGCTGGCGCGGCGACCATGACGGTCGCGCACTGGGCTGGTGGCTGGAAAAACTCAAGCAATCGTACCTGTCCACCCAACTGGTCCAGGGCAGTGACCGCTTCGTTTGAACTCAGTTGGCAATGACACTCATGTTCCGCCCACTGGCCTTGGCCACGTACAAGGCCTTGTCCGCAGCACTCACCAAATCGTTAGGCTTACCTTGAGAGGCCGGGTTGTAGGCACAAACCCCCACACTGACGGTCACCGTGCCTTCCGGGCACTCGCTGTGTTCGATCCCGGCCTGCTGGACCGCGCGGCGAATTTTTTCCGCGACCAGAAACGCCCCCACGTAGTCGGTACCGGGCAGCACCACCGTAAACTCCTCGCCGCCATAGCGGGCGGCCAGGTCGCCGGGGCGTTTGATGTTGTCCTGGATGATTGCGCTGATTTTGCGCAAACACTCATCGCCCGCCACATGCCCGTAACGATCATTGAAGCTCTTGAAGTGGTCGACATCGATCATCAGCATGGCGAGGTGAGTCAAGGTGCGCCGGGCACGGCCCATTTCCGCAAGAATGAACAGATCGAACTGACGCCGGTTCGAAAGCCCGGTCAGTGCGTCCTCGAGCGCCAGCAATTCCAGGCTGCGGTTGACTTCGATGAGTTTTTCCTGGGCATCGAGCAACACACTCTGAATGTGATTCTGCTGCTTCATGAAGCGAATGAGGCGATAACCGAGCCCTCCCAGAAACACCAGCAGCAACAGCACGATGCCAGCGCTGAGTATTGACTCCTCGCGCCAGCCGGCCAGCACGTCGTTCTTGTCGAGAGCGGCGAAAACGATCAGCGGATAACCCTCGACCCGTCGAAACCCCACCACTCGCTCGACACCATCTACATAAGACTTGACGGTGGCGGTGCCGGAATTGCTCTTGGGCAACAATTGCGTAAACAGCGGTCCCTTGGCGACGCTGGTGCCGACTTCCGCTTCGTTGAAGGGCCGGCGAACGACGATGGTGGCGTCGTCGGCGATCAGGTTGATCACGCCGTTTTTGCCCATGTCGATGCTGTCGTAGAGCCCGAGGAAATGGCTGAGATAGATCGATGCCAGCGCGACACCGGCAAAGCTGCCATCCGGATGATTGATCCGGCGTGACACGGTCATGATCCATTCGCGGGTCGATCGACTCTTGATCGACGGGCCGATGTGGGGGCCGCGGTCAGGATGATCACGGTGGTAGATGAAATACTCGCGGTCGGAATTGTTTGCACCGGGCACATCCGCACCGTTGGAATTGGCGACCCACCGCCCTTGCTCGTCGAAAACGAACAAGCCATGGAGCTGGGCCAGCTCACTGCGCTGGGCGCTGAGCAAGCGGCGTAACCTGGGTAGCTGCGCCGGAGCCACGCCCTCGTTTTCTAGGCGGTCCACCAAGGTAAACAGCAACGTATCGGCCTGTTTGATCGACGCCTGCGCTTGCGATGCCAAGGTCTGGGCAAGGTTGGACATTGCCACTTCTTTGTCATGCAAATGGTACTGGCGCGAGTTCCAGGCTTCCCAGATCACAATGGCCGTCATGGACAGGCACACCGCCACGAGCAGGGCAACCGCGTAACGGACCCTGAGTCTGGACTCGATCGGCTCGGGCTCCCAAGGCGCGACGGGCCGGGTGTGTTCAATTCGGTCGTTGATGGACGGATGCCCCATGACGCTCCCTGAATCGTTATGACATGGCGAATTTTCCTGTTCGCCCTTTAAGCGCCATCCGGCCGAGTCTGACACGCGGATCGAAAGACCCATCAGAAACAAGATAGGCGATCTACTAGCGTTGTGAAGGGTTTATGTGAGGGTGTTGAGCCGGAGCCGATGTCTTCCACGCCCAAAACGTCAGCCCGGTCCCTATGATCGACGGCAGCGTGACGGCCGGAAAATCCACCCACAATACCTCCGGCCCGCAGATCCCGGCCGCCACTTCCCAGAAGTGAAACAGGGCGTGCGCCGTTAGCCAGGCCGTCGCCGAGGCCCAGAGCAGCAGCCGGTGTGTCGGGCTGACGCTGCCGCCGATGAACGCGGCGCCAATCGCCACATACAGCAGACCGATGTCGCGGATGAAATGCTGGTTGAACAGCCCGGTCCGTTCGACGCCGGGCACGGCGGTGTACCACAGGGCGGGGTTGATCAGCATGAACACGCCGTTGGCGGCCATGGCCACGCCGAGGATGGCGGCGAAGATCAGAATCGGGCGATGCGTGCGTTTCAGGGACATGAGCGTTTCCTTGCCGGCGTCAGGTTCCCGAGCGGGAAGTGGAGACTCAGCCTAGTCGCCCCCCTCCCGAAACCCTAGATCCAATGGTGCGGTTTGTGCCCACACCATGGGATTTACTTCGGCGTCTGCTTCACCGCTTCCAGCCAGGCGGGATTCAACTGCGTCTGCTCGGTGTCGAGGCCCAGCGTTTCCATCCGCGCCCTGTGCTGCTCCATTTCCCGGCTCAATTGGCCATGATCGCTGGAGTTGCCGTCCAGTTCGTGCATCTGATTCAAGCCCAGGTGGTAGAAACGCAGCAGCTTCATGGCCGTCGGATCACCCGCCTCCACCGCCGCCGTGACCTGATGCATCACATTGGTGATGCTCATCAGGCTGCGTTTGAGCTGCCAGCCGTACACCGCCGGCGCCATCCAGGGCTGAGACCAGAACGTGCCGCGCATCAACGCCGCCATCAGCAGCACCGCGACAAACACGCCGCCCACGTTGAATCGCAGATTGTCGCCCCCGGGCTCACCGAACATCGCCACCGCCGCGGTGGACAGCACCATCGCCAGCGCGAGGAATATCAGCGCAATAATCACCGTGCTGCGCCGTGTCTGCTTTCGAAAGAGTTCGGCGTTCATCGGCTGGATTTCGAACATCGTGACGGGGTTCCTTGCATCAATGGTAAAAGGCTCAGTGAGCGAAAAGACTGCGGGGCATTATCGCCCCTGCGCAGGATTTAGCTATGCTGGGCGCCTCTTCATCTTTTCATCGTCAATCGGGGAACATGGCGATACAGCGCAGTTCGTGCCATCTTCTTTCATGGATACACACTATTCGGATGCCAGTTACCTGTATGAATGGCATCGTTTTAAGGATCATTGAATGACCCAACGACAAGTAATCAACGCCTCCGTCAGCCCTAAAGGCAGCCTGGAAACCCTTTCTCAACGTGAAGTACAGCAACTGAGCGAAGCCGGATCCGGCAGCACCTACACCTTATTCCGCCAGTGCGCCCTGGCCATCCTCAATACCGGCGCCCATGTTGATAACGCCAAAACCATTCTCGAAGCCTACAAGGACTTCGAAATCCGCATTCACCAGCAGGACCGCGGCGTCCGCCTGGAACTGCTGAACGCCCCGGCCGACGCCTTCGTCGACGGCGAAATGATCGCCAGCACCCGGGAAATGCTGTTCAGCGCCCTGCGTGACATCGTCTACACCGAAAACGAACTCGATGCCCAGCGTATCGACCTGAGCACGTCCCAGGGCATCAGCGATTACGTGTTCCACCTGCTGCGCAACGCCCGCACCCTGCGCCCCGGCGTCGAACCGAAGATCGTGGTGTGCTGGGGCGGCCACTCGATCAACACCGAAGAATACAAATACACCAAGAAAGTCGGCCACGAACTGGGCCTGCGCAGCCTCGACATCTGCACCGGTTGCGGCCCCGGCGTGATGAAAGGCCCGATGAAAGGCGCGACCATCGCCCACGCCAAACAGCGCATCCACGGCGGCCGTTACCTGGGCCTGACCGAGCCCGGCATCATCGCCGCCGAAGCGCCGAACCCGATCGTCAACGAACTGGTGATCCTGCCGGACATCGAGAAACGCCTGGAAGCCTTCGTGCGCGTGGGCCACGGCATCATCATTTTCCCGGGCGGCGCCGGCACGGCCGAAGAGTTCCTGTACCTGCTCGGCATCCTGATGCACCCGGACAACGCCGGCGTGCCCTTCCCGGTTGTACTTACCGGGCCGAAACATGCGGCGCCGTATCTGGAGCAACTGGACGCGTTCGTCGGCGCCACGCTGGGTGACGCCGCGAAGCAACATTACGAAATCATCATCGACGACCCGGCTGAAGTCGCGCGGCACATGACCCAAGGCCTCAAAGCGGTCAAACAGTTCCGCCGCGAGCGCAACGACGCGTTCCATTTCAACTGGCTGCTGAAAATCGACGAAGGCTTCCAGCGCCCGTTCGACCCGACCCACGAAAACATGGCCAACCTGAAACTCAGCCGCGACCTGCCCGCCCACGAACTCGCGGCCAACCTGCGCCGCGCGTTCTCCGGCATCGTCGCCGGCAACGTCAAGGACAAGGGCATCCGCCTGATCGAAGAACACGGGCCTTACCAGATCCGTGGCGATGCAGCGGTCATGCATCCGCTTGATCAACTGCTCAAGGCCTTTGTTGCACAGCACCGGATGAAACTGCCGGGTGGCGCAGCTTATGTTCCTTGTTATCAAGTGGTTGCGTGATAAACGGCGCCTGACCAGCACCCAACCCCCTGTGGGAGCCTGCTCGCGATGACGGAGTGTCAGCCAACATCAATGTTGAATGGCACACCGCCATCGCAGGCAAGCCAGCTCCCACAAGGTTTGGTGTTCATCTGCAAAAAATTACGCGGCTGTCAGACCGCCTTCGCGAGCAGGCTCACTCCCACAGTTTGATGGGGTACATCCAGGGGAAACCTGGTCAGCCCGAAGGCCGCCAAGGTCAACCGCCCTGATTCCCACACGCCGCAAACTTACTGTAATCCAGCACCTTCTGCGTACCACTCGAATCCAGATACGTCATCCGCGCATTCACAATCCCGCAACTCGCCCCGCCGTCCTCTACAGTAGAAATCACCTTCTTGATATCCAGGTGGGCACCCTGCGCCTGAACACCCGCATGGGCCGAAAACGCCGCAACGTTCAAGACAGCAAAGAAGCCAGCGGCAACCAATTTGTTCCAGTTCATGATGATGTCCTCTAAGTCGATGGGCAGTGGAGCGAGGCAAGTCACCTTGTCTCGATGGAACCCATTTAACCGGTCGGAGGTATCTGCCATGTGTCGTAAAACCGCGACTATTAAGGCGTAAGGTGTCACACAAGGCACCCGATACAATTCGATACACCCGCCCCTGAAAAAAATCGCCTTGTATCCCCATGTATCAAAGTCGCAACCAGATACAGTGAGATACAAAGGCCGGCAGGCAGGTGCGGCGCGGCTCCCTAGAATGCCCGACGAGCGAATAACAAGAGGGTTGAGCAATGGAACATGTGAACCACATTTTGATCGTCGATGACGATCGCGAGATCCGTGAACTGGTCGGTAATTACCTGAAGAAGAACGGCCTGCGCACCACAGTGGTCGCCGATGGCCGGCAGATGCGCAGCTTTCTCGACGCCAACACCGTGGACCTGATCGTGCTCGACATCATGATGCCCGGCGATGACGGCCTGCTGCTGTGCCGCGAATTGCGCTCGGGCAAGCACAAGGCCACGCCGATCCTGATGCTCACCGCCCGCAACGACGAAACCGACCGCATCCTCGGCCTGGAAATGGGCGCCGACGACTACCTGACCAAGCCATTCGCCGCCCGCGAATTGCTGGCGCGGATCAACGCCGTGCTGCGCCGCACCCGGATGCTGCCGCCCAACCTGCTCATCACTGAAAGCGGCCGGTTGCTGGGTTTCGGCCGCTGGCGCCTCGACACCACCGCCCGCCACTTGCTGGACGAAGACGACACGATGGTTGCACTCAGTGGCGCCGAATACCGCTTGCTGCGGGTGTTCCTCGATCACCCGCAGCGCGTGCTCAGTCGCGACCAGTTGCTCAACCTCACCCAGGGCCGTGACGCCGACCTGTTCGACCGTTCCATCGATTTGCTAGTGAGCCGTCTGCGCCAACGGCTGATGGATGACTCGCGGGAGTCGACCTACATCAAAACCGTGCGCAGCGAAGGCTACGTGTTCTCCTACCCCGTGGAATTGCTCGGCGCAGAATCATGAAACTCTCCCTGCATTGGCCGCGCACCCTGGCGTCCCGGCTGTCGCTGATTTTCCTGGCCGGCCTGATCGTCGCGCACGGCTTGTCCTTCGGCGTGCAGTTCTACGAACGTTATCGCAGCGCCGAAGCCATGCTGTTGGGCAACCTGGAAAACGACGTGTCGATCGCGGTCTCGATCCTCGACCGCTTGCCGGCCGCCGAACGCGCCGACTGGGTGCCACGCTTCGAGCGCCGCACTTATCGCTACTCACTGGGCGAAGGCCTGCCGGGTACGCCGATCGATCTTAAAGACGCCCACGACGCGGTGCAGTCCATCCAGGACGCTGTCGGTGAGCAATACGCCCTGACATTTACTCGCATCGAAGGCGCGCAGCAGCATTTCCAGGCGCACCTCAAACTCGCCGACGGCAGCCCGCTCACTATCGATGTCCGGCCGTCGGTGATGCCGTTGTCCTCATGGTTGCCGATGGTACTGCTGGTGCAACTGACCCTTTTATTGATCTGCACCTGGCTGGCGGTCAGAGTCGCCATCCGCCCCCTCACCCGTCTCTCTCAGGCAGTCGACACCCTGGACCCCAACACCCACGCCGTGCACCTCGACGAAAAAGGCCCGACCGAAGTCGCCCATGCCGCCCGGGCGTTCAATGCCATGCAGGCGCGCATTGCCGCCTACCTGAAAGAGCGCATGCAACTGCTGGCGGCGATTTCCCATGACCTGCAAACCCCGATCACCCGCATGAAGCTGCGGGCCGAATTCATGGACGACTCCAGCGAGAAAGAAAAGCTCTCGAACGACCTCAGCGAAATCGAGCACCTGGTGCGCGAAGGCGTGGCCTATGCCCGCAGTGTCCATGGCGCTACCGAAGCCAGTTGCCGGATCAATCTGGATTCGTTCCTCAACAGCCTGGTCTACGACTATCAGGACATGGGCAAGGCGGTGGAGTTGAACGGCGAAAAGGCCGGAGTCATTGACACTCGCCCCCATGCCCTGCGCCGGGTGCTGGTCAACCTGACGGATAACGCGCTGAAGTTCGCCGGTGCCGCCGAGTTGCAGGTGGTGTCGAAGGCCGACGGCAGTCATTCCATCAAGGTGCTGGATCGCGGGCCGGGGATAGCCGAAGAGGAACTGGCGCAGGTCCTTATGCCGTTCTATCGCGTCGAAAATTCGCGCAACCGCAATACCGGCGGCACGGGCCTGGGCCTTGCCATCGCGCAGCAACTGGCCCTGGCCATCGGCGGTTCCCTGACCCTGAGCAACCGAGAAGGCGGCGGTTTGTGCGCCGAGCTCGCACTTGCCCCCCATAACCACTGATCCCTGTAGCCGCTGTACTGTGGCGAGCGAGCTTGCTCGCGTTGGGCTGCGCAGCGGCCCCAGAATTTTGTGAGCGCTGCGCACTCAAGCGCGAGCAAGCTCGCTCGCCACAAAGCAGCTGCTACAGGACGAAGTAAGTCGCGGGGTTTTGTATCCGTCTGTATATGAACCCCAAACGGATACGTAGAAGCCGATTTCGACGCGTTCAAGCACACATCACCGATACACCCGGGCGTTTCACTGTGTTCACCGGATAGCAGCAGCTACCGACCCACACAAACTCAAGCGCACGGAGAATCAACCATGTTCAACTTCTCGAAAGTCTCGTCCCTGGCACTCGGTCTGGCACTGGTTGGCGGTCTCGGCCTGTCGAACCTGGCATCGGCCAGCACCACCAGCACGGTGTCCCACAGCCAGATCCAGCAACGGCTGGTGGAAAGTGGTTCGGACCGACTGCAACAGAATCGCGTCGCTGAATATGGCTCTGAAAACCTGCAAAAGAATCGTGTGGCTGAAGGTGGCTCCGATCGACTGATCGAGAACCGTGTTGCCGAGGGCGGTGCTGATCGCCTGCAAGAGTTGCGTGAACGTGTCGCACTGATCAGCCCGAAGAATGCCGTGCAAGGGGGTGTGGTCGTCGCGGAAAATCGCCCAGAGTTCGGTTCGAAGTATCAGCGCTACTGAGTTAAATCCACGAACCGGCGGAGATCAACTGTGGGAGCGAGCCTGCTCGCGATGGCGGTGTGTCATTCAACATTGATGTTGACTGGCAAGGCCTCATCGCGAGCAGGCTCGCTCCCACAGTTGTTTAGTGTTTAGCCTGCCACCTCTTCTACACACCGATAAATCCTGAAATCTGACGCAATAGTCCGACAATTTCTCGGGACAGTTGAATGGGCGCGTACTAAGATTTGCACCTCATTCAATCAAGGACGATTCATGAAGCGCATTGCCGGTTGCCTGCTGTCTCTCCTGACATTCACTGCGGTGGCGGCCGATTTGAACCTGCTCACCGACAACCATCCGCCCCTGCATTTCCAGCAAGGCAACGAGCTGGTGGGGTTTGGTGTGGATGTGGTCCAGGCGCTGGCCGAAAGGGCCGGCGATCAGGTGCATTTCCAACAAGTCCCTTTGCTGCGGGCCTTGCGTGTCGCCAGCACCGAGCCTGCCACCGGGGTGTTTACCGTGTTGCGCACCGCCGAGCGCGATGGCCAGTACCAGTGGGTCGGTCCGTTGATGGAAGTGGAAACGGCGCTCTATTCCGCCAGCGGCACCCAGCAACCGGTGCGCAGTTTGCAGGAGGCCGGTAGCCTGGGCCGCATCGTTGTCCCGCGAAAATGGCTGGTCTACAGCTACTTGCAGAAGCAGGGCTTGAACAATCTATACGGCGTGGAAACCCCCGAACAAATGATGCGCCTGGCGCGCCTGGGCCGTACCGAATTCGTGGTGGCGGACACCCTCTCCATCAACACCCTGGCGCGGGAAGAAGGCCTGGCGCCCAGTCAATTGCATTATCAAATGCCGCTGATGAAACAAGGCACCTACATCGCGTTTTCTCCGCTCACCGATGCTCGTCAGGTGGCGCGCTGGCAGCAGGCGCTGGACGAGATGAGCCGTGACGGACGCCTCGAACAACTCAAGCAGCGTTGGCTCAGTGACAACCCACCCCGCTGACGGTGGATCAACATGCTCGATATCAACTATGCGCAAGGGTGTTTTTTCATCGCGACGCTCCAGCCCTACAGTAGCCACATCTTCTCCCCACCCTACTGGAGCAACATCATGAAAAGCATCATCGGTCTTGGTTTCGCCCTGTCGGTTCTTGGCGCTACATCCGCCATCGCCGCCCCACACGCCACCTCGCAAGTTGTCGCCGCGGCTAAAGTCAGCCAACCGGCAACGTTGAATGTGAACACTGTCGGCGTTGATCACAAAGACAGCCAGGCAAGCAAACTCTACGTCGCTGAAAACCGCCCTGAGTTTGGTTCGAAATATCAGCGTTATTGATCAACGGCTTTGGGCTGCTTGAAACAAGAAACCCCGGGTAGATCCGATCTACCCGGGGTTTCTTCATTTTCGCGACCACGGTTATCCGTAGCAGCTGTCGTTGTGGCGAGGGGATAAATCCCCTCGCCACAACGACAGCTGCTACAACGACCGTGTCAGGCGCTCGGCGAGGGCTTTTGCCTGGCTGGCCACGTCGGTGACGGCCGTGCTTTCCCACCACATGCCCCGCAACGGTGGGCCCATGGCGAACAGCCGTTCGGCGACCTGCCCATCGGCGTCCAGCACTGCGCCATCAACCGCCGCCGCGATCCCCAACGCCAACGGCCCCGGGCGAATCAGCCCGCGGGCCAGCAGTTGTTGTGGCAGCGGCCGGGCCACTCGGCGCCAGTCGTATTCGATACCGCTGGAATTGATCAACGCCGCGCCGCTGACAACCGTGGTTTCAACCTCACCACGTCGGCGGATGCGGATGCTCACCTGCCCCTCAGTCGTCGATTCCAGCCCTTTGAACGACGCTGCCTGAATCCGCAACCGCCCTTCCTTGTGCAGCCGTGCTACCAACTCGGCACTCAACGGTGGCGAGCGGTGGTGATGACTTTCCCACCAGGGCCGCACATGCCGCACAAACTGCCGACGCTGCACATCCGTCGCCTGATTCCACAACCGGCCAATATGCGCCCGCACGGTGTCGAGCGGCGACTGCCAGTCGATGCCTTGAGCGATGGCGTCCCGGCAATGCCGCCGCAGTTCGCGAACCAACTGTCGAGGCGTGCGAATGCTCGGGGCCTCGGCGAGAAAATCCACCCAGGCTGGCGGTTGCCGGCGCACGTGCGGCAGCAAGCCGTGACGGGAAAACACTTCGATCGGGCCGCGATGCCCAGCCTGCTCCAGCGACACCACCGCATCGACCATGGTCAGGCCCGAACCGATGATCAACACCGTCGATTGCGGGTCCAACCGGCGCATCGCCGCGACATCCCACGGATCGAGCGCTGCAGCGTTCAAACCGCTGGACTTGGTCTGCGGCGTGCGCGCGGCGGGAAACATCCCCGTGGCCAGCACCGCGTAAGCACCTTGCAAGCGTTGCCCGTCACTCAGGGTCAGCAGCACAGAGTCGTCGAGGGCTTGCAGATCAACCACCTCGGCCCGCACATGCTCGACCGTTGAACCGTTCACCGCGCCCACCGCTTGCGCCTCCGCCAGCCGTTGCTGCACATACACGCCGAAAAGCCCCCGGGGCGGGAACAATTCGCTGACCGGCACATGCTGTTCATCCGATTCCGGCCAGCCACCCGCTGCGATGTGTGCGGTCAGCCATTGGGTCAGGTCATCGATGTTGTCCGGGTCGACGCTCATGCGTGCGGCATTGCCGTTGAGCGTATGGCCCAGCTCCACCGCGCTGTACGCCTCGCCCCGGCCGAGTTCGGCGCGCGGTTCGATCACCTGCAACGAACGCTTGCCAGGCAATCGCAACAACTGCGCCGCCAGCATCGCGCCGCTGAGGCCGCCGCCGACGATCAGGATGTCCGCGTGGCGGATGGCGTCGGTCGCCTGTCCGCGTTGGGTTTGAGTCATGGCGTTCTCTCTGGTCAATGGCTCATCTCGAAAATCTCCTGGACGATAATAGGCGCCAAACACCTGGAGCGGCCATCAAGCGGTACCAAAGTAGAACACGTCACCGTCGCCCGACCCAGTCACTGAGACGTCGACGCCAAGTGCCTTGGGGGGCCAAGCGACTGTCGATTTCAGTGGCCAGCCGCTGTAGGCGTTCGGCAGATAGCAACAGCCTCGACGGCGCCACTTCACGGCGATCGCGGCTGGCACTGCCGGGGCTTTCCGGGAAGGCCAGGGATTGTCCGCTGGTGAGCCATTGGTCGAGCACGACGGTCAGGCCTTCCTGCCATTGCGTGCCCTCTTCGCTCCACAGTTGGGCGCCTTGTGCCCAGCGATGCCAGCGTTGCGGGGGTTCTGTCGGGCCGAGCAGTGTGGCGAAATCCAGCAGCGTCTGGCCGTGGTTGAGCCAGAGTTGCTGCGTCTGCCGGCCCTGGACGAAGGCATGGGTCGGGCGGCTGCGCCACAGGGCTTTGTGCAGTGATTCGGCGTCGAGGTTGTCCGGCAACGTCAGCCGTTCACCGCCGATGTGTTGAGCGGCGAGAGCCAGCAGCAACAGATCCGGTTCGAAGGCACCACTGAGCGCCAGCCGCGAGTCTTCGGTGAACCCTTGCTGACGCAAGCCATCGGCCAGCCGTTCGACATCGCGCAAGACGTCGATCCAGCGCCAGACAAACCACTGACCGTGGCCCTTGTGCCGCAACGCCGGCTGCAACGGGCTGACCTGCGCCCAGTGGCGCAATTGCTCCAAAGCCTTGGGCAGATCGACCCGCCACTGGGCGGTGTCCGCGACTGGCGGACGTTTGAGTTCATGCACGCTCATGGGTATGACCTCCTGTTCATGGGCAAAAGCGTGCGGTGGTCCGCCAGGCTGAAATCTGTAAAACGACCGCGTCCCAATGTGGGAGCGGGCTTGCTCGCGAAAGCGGTGGATCAGGCAACATCAATGTCGAATGTGCCGGCCTCATCGCGAGCAGGCTCACTCCCACATTTGCTCTACGCAGGTCCCCGCAGTTGTGTACGCCGCCGTCCCCCTGTAGGAGTGAGCCTGCTCGCGATGGCGGCTAATCAGGCAACATCAATGCTGGGTGTGCCGGCCCCATCGCGGGCAAGCCACGCTCCCACAGGGTTTTGTGTCGTCCACAAATATCGCCGGCGAAACGAAACCTGTGGGAGCGTGGCTTGCCCGCGATGGCGACTAGGCAGACACCACTTTCCTGTCCTGCTGCCGCAACCCCGCCAAATCCCGATACCCCGCACCCGGATGAATCTCCGGCAACCGCGGCCCTTCCCCAAACAACTTCTCGCGCAGGGTCCCGGCTGCGTATTCGGTCTTGTACACCCCGCGTTTCTGCAACTCCGGCACCAGCAACTCCACGGCGTCGATGAAGGTTTCGTGGGTCAACGCATAAGCCAGGTTGAACCCGTCCACATCGGTCTCCTCGACCCACTCCTGCAGCAGATCAGCGACGGTTTCCGGGCTGCCGACAAACAACGGACCAAACCCACCGATGCCGACCCAATCGGCCAGTTCGTTAGGCGTCCAGACCTTGTTCGGATCAGCCGTCGAGAATGCTTCTACCGCCGATTGAATGGCGTTGGTGTGCACATGCTTGAGCGGTTCATCCGGTTTGAACTGGCTGAAATCGATTCCGGTCCAGCCGGAAATCAACGCCATCGCCCCTTCGTAACTGACCGAGGTTTTGTATTCCTCGAACTTGGCCTTGGCCTTGGCGTCGGTCTCCCCGAGGATTACGGTTTGTAGGTTGAAGATCAGGATCTTCGACGGATCGCGCCCGGCCTCGGCGGCGCGACGACGAATGTCGGCCACAGTTTTCTTCAGCAGTACTTTCGACGGCGCCGCGACAAACACGCACTCTGCATGCTCTGCAGCAAACTGCTTGCCACGACTCGAAGCGCCGGCCTGATAGAGCACCGGGGTGCGTTGCGGCGAGGGTTCGCAGAGATGAATCCCAGGTACTTGGAAGTGTTTACCCACGTGCTGGATCTCATGGATCTTGCTCGGATCGCTGAAGATCCGCCGCTCGCGGTCGCGCAGGACCGCGCCCTCTTCCCAGCTGCCTTCCCAGAGTTTGTAGCAAACCTCCAGGTATTCTTCGGCGAAGTCATAACGGGCATCGTGTTCGGCCTGGGCTTTCTGGCCGAGGTTCTTCGCGCCGCTTTCCAGATACGACGTGACGATGTTCCAGCCAGCGCGGCCCTTGGTCAGGTGGTCGAGCGTCGACAAGCGCCGGGCGAACGGATACGGATGCTCGAAGGACAACGACGCGGTCAGGCCAAAACCCAGATGCTCGGTGACCAGCGCCATCGGCGGGATCAGTTGCAGCGGATCGTTGACCGGCACCTGCGCCGCCTGACGGATCGCCGCATCACCGTTGCCGTTGTAAACGTCATAGATGCCCAGTACGTCGGCGATGAACAATCCGTCGAACTTGCCGCGCTCGAGGATTTTCGCCAGGTCGGTCCAGTATTCGAGGTCCTTGTACTGCCAGGAGCGGTCACGTGGATGCGCCCACAACCCCGGCGACTGATGGCCGACGCAGTTCATGTCAAAGGCGTTGAGACGAATTTCACGGGCCATCAAACGGCACTCCGAAAGCGTGGGGGATGAATGCCGTTGAGGCGGAAATTGCCAATGAGGTGCAGTTTCCAGCGCAGTGGATCGTGCAGTGATCCGTGCAACACAGTGCGTTGGCCAGTGAGTTCAAATTCGGCGTTGCTGACGGCATTAAGCGCGTCGGCGCTGGCCAGGTGCGACTCGGCGATGGCAACGCTGATTTCGGTGTCGTCTTCGTGGCTGTTCAGAAACTCTTCGGCGCGTTCGAGCAGCGCCGCGGCGACTTCGATGCGGATGTGCAAGTCGCCGACACGGCTGATGACGTATGGGTCATCCGTGGCTTGCGCTTGCTGGCGGACGAAACGCAGGGTTGCATCGAGCAGGCTGCGGGCGTTGTGCAAGTCGTGCTGACTCTTGGCCAGAGGCTGGTCGGCAACAATCGGTTGGGTCAAAGCGTTCATGGTGGGCTCCTCAGTTCCAGGCGTGGCGCGCAGGCTTCACGCCGTTGAGCAAGTAGTTGCCAATCAGGTGGTATTTCCAGCGCGCCGGGTCGTGCAGCGTGTGCGTCCGGGCGTTGCGCCAGTGACGGTCGAGGTTGTATTTGCCCAGCACCGAGCGGGTGCCGGCCAGTTCGAAGAGTTTGCTGCTGGCGAGCAGCGCGATTTCGGCGGAGAGGACTTTGGCCTGGGCGACGACCACCGAGGCGTGGGCCACCGTGTCTTCGTTGGGGTTGAGCAAGGCTCTATCGATGGCCAGTCCAGCCTTCTTGAGGATCGCTTCGGTGCCATGGACCCGCCATTCGAGATCGCCAATCGCGGCGATGCTGAACGGGTCCTGCCAGCCGTGATCCTGCCCGCTGTCGATCCATGGCCGGGCTTCGCGGGCGTAGCGTTTGGTTTCTTCCAGGGCGCCGACGGCGATGCCGGTGTCCACGGCAGCCTGAATGATTTGCGAGATCGGGCCGTCGGCGGTGGGTTCGTCGAACGCCTTGTGCGCCGGGATTACCGCACTCAGCGGGACCTTCACCGCATTCAGGGTCACGCCGCCGCTGGCCGTGGTGCGCTGGCCGAATCCGTCCCAGCTGTCGATCACCGTCAGGCCGGGATTGTCGCGCTCAATGAAAGCAATGAAGGCCTTGTTCTCTTCATTCACCGCCACGGCCGGCACGATGTGCGCGAACAACGCGCCGGTGCAGTAGAACTTCTCGCCGTCGATTTGCGCGGTGTCTTTGCCGAAACGGATTCGGGTTTCGAAAGCACCGGCGTTTTTGCTTTTGGATTCGGAGAAAGCATTACCGAAACGGTAACCCTGCAAGACTTTGCCGAAATAAAAGCGCTTCTGCTCCTCGGTGGCGGTTTGCAGCAGGATGTCGAGGACGCCGAGGTGGTTTTGCGGGATCTGGCCGAGGGATGAGTCAGCGGCGGAAATGATCTTGATCACTTCGGCGACGGTCACGTAGGAAACGCCAGCGCCGCCGTACGCCTTGGGCACCGTGATACCCCAGAGGCCGCTGGCGGAGAACTCGTCCAGCTCATCAATCGGCAGGCGTCGCTCGCGATCGCGAAGGCTGGCCTCGACGGCGAAGCGTGCGGCGAGCTTGTGCGCGACGGCGATGGCTTCAGCGTCAGAGTGGATGACGTGAGCGGTGCGAAGGGGTTGGGCAGTGGCTGTCATGGGCCGACTCCGGGATTCTGGTGAATACACCAGAAGCTTTTGCAGGAGTCGTGCCTGAATGTAATTTCGTTTTATTTCAACAGGTTGAGAATTTTTACGAGAAAGACTTGCAGCTTTAAAACAGCAAAGTGCCTGTCCAGTGTTGATCGGCGAACAGTTAGATCACGACGTTTCGCACAAACCGCGCGGCCACCGGACCATCATTGCGATAGGCATGGGGCTGGTCACTGGCAAACATATAGAACTCGCCGGCAGCAATCTCATGCGGCGTATCGCCCAGCATCAACGTCAGGCAGCCTGCGAACACATAAATCTGCTCACTCCACCCCTCCGCATCCGGTTGCGACGGATAAACCTCCCCCGGTTGCAGGCACCACTCCCACTGCTCCACTTCACGGGTGGCGGTGGCTTTGGACAGTAGAACGGCTTTGCTGCCGGGAATCGTTCCGGCCCAGGCGACTTCGTTGATGCGGCTCGGGTCGCGGGCATCCGGGGCCTGGATCAAATCGCTGAACGCCACGTCCAGCGCTTCGGCCACGCGGTCGAGGGTGGTCAGGCTGACGTTCTTCTCGCCGGCCTCGATCGCCACCAGCATGCGGCGGCTGACCCCGGACTTTTCGGCCAGCGCGGTCTGGCTCATGTCGGCGGCATGACGCAGGCGTCGGACGTTCTGGCTGACGTGCTGAAGGACCGAAGCCCGCTGGGTAGAATCTTTGTGCACTATATTGCTCACTCGGTGGGGCTGGGCAGTATACTGCGCAACATTCGGCGCATTGTGCGTCCCCCTCAGGTAGCGCGCAAGGTCATGACGTCTGTGAACGCCTCTCCCACTTCTTCCCGTTTCTCGCGGTTCAGCAAGGCCGAGTGCGTGCTGGTGCTGATCACCATGGTCTGGGGCGGGACATTCTTGCTGGTGCAGCATGCAATGACCGTCAGTGGGCCGATGTTTTTTGTCGGCCTGCGCTTTGCCGCGGCGGCGATCATTGTGGCGCTGTTCTCCTGGCGTCACCTGCGGGAACTGACCCTGTTCGAACTCAAGGCCGGGGCCTTTATCGGCGTGGCGATCATGCTGGGTTACGGCTTGCAGACTGTCGGCTTGCAAAGCATTCCCAGCAGTCAGTCGGCGTTTATTACCGCGTTGTATGTGCCCTTCGTACCGTTGCTGCAATGGCTGGTGCTGGGACGGCGTCCGGGGCTGATGCCGAGCATCGGGATCATGCTGGCGTTTACCGGGTTGATGCTGCTGTCCGGGCCGGCCGGCGCTTCCTTTAATTTCAGTCCAGGTGAAATTGCCACGTTGATCAGCGCCGTGGCGATTGCGGCGGAGATCATTCTGATCAGCACGTATGCCGGGCAAGTCGATGTGCGCCGGGTGACGGTGGTGCAACTCGCGACCACGTCGGTGCTGTCGTTCCTGATGGTGGTGCCGACTCAGGAAGTGATTCCGGATTTCTCATGGCTGTTGCTGTGCAGTGCGCTGGGGCTGGGCGCGGCAAGTGCGGCGATCCAGGTGGCGATGAACTGGGCGCAGCAGAGTGTCTCGCCGACCCGGGCGACGTTGATTTATGCGGGCGAGCCGGTGTGGGCCGGGATTGTCGGAAGGATTGCCGGGGAGCGGTTGCCGGCGATTGCGTTGGTGGGTGCGGGGTTGATTGTGGCGGCGGTGATTGTCAGTGAGTTGAAGACCAAGGGTAAGGCAATACCCGAAGTTGAAGAAGATTCGGTACAGGAAACCGAACACTGATCGTTCCCGCGCTCCGCGTGGGAATGCAGCCCGGGACGCTCCGCGTCCCAAGAGCGGACGCAGAGCGTCCATTGAGGCATTCCCACGCGGAGCGTGGGAACGATCAACTGCAGCCCTTTGAAACAATGTGAATCAGGCTTTTCCGATCTATCTTGTAGGATTCTGCGACAGCTTGGCGTTTGGTGATCCGGGAGCTGGCACGTATGATGCTTCACAAACTTCCGCAGATTAGAAGCCTATGTCCCTGATAGTTCTACTGCTTCTGCCTTTTATCGGCAGCTGTCTGGCGGCTTTGCTGCCACACAACGCGCGTAACACCGAATCTTTGCTGGCTGGCCTGGTTGCCTTGATAGGCACCGTTCAGGTTGCCCTCTTGTACCCGCAAATCGCCGATGGCGGCGTCATTCGTGAAGAGTTTTTCTGGCTGCCCAGCCTGGGCCTGAACTTCGTCCTGCGGATGGACGGTTTCGCCTGGCTGTTCTCGATGCTGGTGCTGGGCATCGGCACGCTGGTTTCTTTATACGCCCGTTATTACATGTCGCCGGACGATCCGGTGCCGCGGTTCTTTGCGTTTTTCCTGGCGTTCATGGGCGCGATGCTCGGGCTGGTGATCTCCGGCAACCTGATCCAGATCGTGTTTTTCTGGGAGCTGACCAGCCTCTTCTCATTCCTGTTGATCGGCTACTGGCACCACCGCGCGGATGCGCGACGCGGCGCCTACATGGCGCTGATGGTCACCGGCGCAGGCGGATTGTGCTTGCTGGCGGGGGTCATGCTGCTCGGCCATGTGGTCGGCAGCTATGACCTGGACAAGGTCCTGGCCGCCGGCGATCTGATCCGCGCCCACTACCTCTACCCTATCCTGCTGCCCCTGATCCTGATCGGCGCCCTGAGCAAAAGTGCGCAATTCCCCTTCCACTTCTGGCTGCCCCACGCGATGGCGGCGCCGACACCTGTTTCGGCTTATCTGCACTCGGCGACCATGGTCAAGGCCGGGGTGTTTCTGCTCGCACGGCTGTGGCCGTCGCTGTCCGGTAGTGAAGAATGGTTTTACATCGTCAGCGGCGCCGGCGCTTGCACCCTGCTGCTCGGCGCGTACTGCGCGATGTTCCAGAACGACCTCAAGGGTTTGCTGGCCTACTCGACCATCAGCCACCTGGGCCTGATCACATTGCTTTTGGGCCTGAACAGTCCGCTGGCCGCCGTGGCCGCGGTGTTCCACATCCTCAACCACGCCACGTTCAAGGCTTCGCTGTTCATGGCGGCCGGGATTATCGACCACGAAAGCGGCACCCGTGACATTCGCAAGCTCAGCGGCCTGATCAAGCTGATCCCGTTCACCGCCACCCTGGCCATGGTCGCCAGCGCCTCGATGGCCGGCGTGCCGCTGCTCAACGGCTTCCTCTCGAAAGAGATGTTCTTCGCCGAAACCGTGTTCATCAACGCCACGGCCTGGGTCGAGATGACCTTGCCGATTGTCGCGACCATCGCCGGCACCTTCAGCGTCGCCTACTCGCTGCGCTTCACCGTCGACGTGTTCTTCGGCCCGACCGCCACCGACCTGCCGCACACCCCGCACGAGCCGCCACGCTGGATGCGTGCGCCGGTTGAATTGCTGGTGTTCGCCTGTCTGATCGTGGGGATTTTCCCGGCTCAAGTGGTCGGCCCGTTGCTGGCCGCCGCTGCGCTGCCGGTGGTGGGCGGAGTCCTGCCTGAATACAGCCTGGCGATCTGGCACGGCTGGAACGCGCCGATGATCATGAGCCTGATCGCCATGTCCTGCGGCATCGTGCTCTATTTGCTGTTGCGCAATCAGCTCAAACTCGGGCGTTTCAAATACCCGCCGATCATTGGCCGGTTCAACGGCAAGCGCCAGTTCGAGCGCAGCCTGGTGATCATGATGCGCCTGGCCCGGCGGCTGGAGCGGCGGATCAGCACCAAACGCCTGCAAACCCAATTGTTCCTCGTGGTGCTCGCGGCGGTGTTCGCCGGGCTGATCCCGATGCTGCACAGCAGTCTGAGTTGGGGTGACCGGCCGAAGATTCCGGGGTCGATCGTGTTCGTGACCCTCTGGCTGCTGGCGATTGCCTGTGCCCTCGGCGCGGCGTGGCAGGCCAAGTATCACCGACTCGCGGCCCTGACCATGGTCAGCGTCTGCGGCCTGATGACCTGCGTCACCTTCGTGTGGTTCTCGGCGCCGGACCTGGCGCTGACGCAACTGGTGGTCGAAGTGGTGACCACGGTGCTGATCCTTCTCGGCCTGCGCTGGTTGCCGCGCCGGATCGAAGAGGTGTCGCCGCTGCCGAGCACACTGCGCAAGGCACGTATCCGGCGTATCCGCGACTTGCTGCTGTCGACCGTCGTCGGTGGCGGCATGGCGTTGCTGTCCTACGCAATGCTGACGCGCCAGACGCCGAACGACATTTCCTCGTTCTACCTCAGTCGCGCCCTGCCCGAAGGCGGCGGCAGCAACGTGGTCAACGTGATGCTGGTGGACTTCCGTGGCTTCGACACCCTCGGCGAAATCACCGTGTTGGCGGCCGTGGCCCTGACTGTGTTCGCCCTGCTGCGACGCTTCCGCCCGCCGAAAGAAAGCCTGCAATTGCCGGCCCAGCAGCGTTTGCTGGCACCCGACGTGGTCACCGACCTGGTCAACCCGCGTCAGGCCAGCGACACCGCGCTCGGCTTCATGATGGTCCCGGCGGTGCTGGTGCGTCTGCTGCTGCCGATTGCCTTTGTGGTGTCCTTCTACCTGTTCATGCGCGGGCACAACCTGCCGGGTGGCGGTTTTGTCGCAGGGCTGGTGATGTCGGTCGCGTTCATCCTCCAATACATGGTTGCCGGCACTCAGTGGGTCGAGGCGCAAATGAGCCTGCGACCGCTGCGCTGGATGGGCACCGGCCTGCTGTTCGCCACGGTCACCGGCCTCGGCGCGATGGCCGCCGGGTATCCGTTCCTGACCACCCACACCTGGCATTTCGGATTGCCCGTACTGGGCGATATCCATATCGCCAGTGCTCTGTTCTTCGACATCGGCGTGTACGCCGTGGTGGTCGGTTCAACGCTGTTGATCCTCACCGCCCTCGCCCACCAATCGGTACGGGGTCACAAGACCGCTGCCCTGCCTAGATCCGTCGCCACCAAAGGAGCCGTCTGATGGAAGAAGTCATCGCAATCGCCATCGGCGTACTGGCCGCGTCCGGTGTCTGGCTGATCCTGCGACCACGGACGTTTCAGGTGGTGATGGGCCTGTGCCTGCTGTCCTACGGCGTCAACCTGTTCATCTTCAGCATGGGCAGCCTGTTCATCGGCAAGGAACCGATCATCAAGGACGGCGTGCCGCAGGACTTGCTGCATTACACCGACCCGTTGCCGCAAGCGCTGGTGCTGACCGCCATCGTGATCAGCTTTGCCATGACCGCGCTGTTTCTGGTGGTGCTGCTGGCTTCGCGCGGCTTGACCGGGACCGACCATGTCGATGGCCGGGAGCCTAAAGAATGAATGCGATGACGCACCTGATCGCGGCACCGATTCTGCTGCCGCTGCTGACCGCCGCCCTCATGCTGATGCTGGGCGAAAAACATCGCCCGTTGAAGGCCAAGATCAACCTGTTCTCCAGCCTGCTGGGCCTGGGGATCTCCGTGATGTTGCTGCAATGGACGCAGACCACCGGCGTGCCCGGCTCGATCGGCGTCTACCTGCCGGGCAACTGGCAGGTGCCGTTCGGTATCGTGCTGGTGGTCGATCGCTTGTCGGCGTTGATGCTGGTGCTGACCGGGATCATCGGCGTCAGCGCCTTGCTGTTCGCCATGGCCCGTTGGGACGGCGCCGGTTCAAGTTTCCATGCGCTGTTCCAGATTCAGATGATGGGCCTTTACGGCGCGTTCCTCACGGCGGACCTGTTCAACCTGTTCGTGTTTTTCGAGGTGCTGCTGGCGGCCTCCTACGGCCTGATGCTCCACGGTTCGGGTCGGGCGCGGGTGTCGTCGGGGTTGCATTACATCTCGATCAACCTGCTGGCGTCGTCGCTGTTCCTGATTGGCGCGGCGTTGATTTATGGCGTCACCGGCACCCTGAATATGGCCGACCTGGCGCTGAAAATCCCGCTGGTCCCGGAAGCCGATCGTGGCCTGCTGCATGCCGGCGCGGGGATTCTCGCGGTAGCGTTCCTGGCCAAGGCCGGGATGTGGCCGCTGAACTTCTGGCTGGTGCCGGCCTATTCGGCGGCCAGTGCGCCGGTGGCGGCAATGTTCGCGATCATGACCAAGGTCGGCGTGTACACCTTGCTGCGTTTGTGGACCCTGCTGTTCTCCGGCCAGGCCGGGGCGTCGGCGTACTTTGGCGGTGACTGGCTGATCTACGGCGGCATGGCGACCATCGTCTGCGCCGGCGTGGCGATCCTTGCCGCACAAAGGCTGGAACGCCTGGCCAGCCTGAGCATTCTGGTGTCGGCGGGGATCCTGCTGTCGGCCATCGGTTTTGCCCAGCCCAACCTGATCGGCGCGGCGTTGTTCTATCTGGTCAGCTCGACCCTGGCGTTGAGCGCGTTGTTCCTGTTGGCGGAGTTGATCGAGCGCTCCCGTTCAGCCAACGAAATGCCGCTGTTCGACGATGGCGACCTGCTCCCACGGCCGATGGAATCCCTGCAACCGCCTAAAGGCATCAACCTCGATGATGAGCAGAAAGCCGTGGTCGGCCAGGTGATTCCCTGGACCATGGCGTTCCTCGGATTGAGCTTCATTGCCTGCTCGCTGCTGATTATCGGCATGCCGCCGCTGTCCGGGTTTATCGGCAAACTCAGCTTGCTCAGCGCCCTGCTCAACCCGCTGGGGTTGGGCAATGGCACCGATGAACCGGTGTCGAACGCGGCGTGGGGGTTGCTGGCGTTGTTGATCCTGTCCGGACTGGCATCGTTGATCGCCTTCTCGCGCTTGGGCATCCAGCGTTTCTGGACACCTGAAGAACGGCCATCGCCGTTGTTGCGTCGCTTCGAGTGCGTGCCGATCATCGTCCTGCTGGGGCTGAGCGTAGCGCTGACCTTCAAGGCCGAACCGCTGATGCGTTACACCCAGGCAGCCGCGAATGCGTTGAATAATCCGCAGCAATACGTCATGGCGGTGCTTGGCACACGTGTGGTGCCGAGCCCGGAAGCCAGGGCGGCGATGCTGGAGGTGCAGCCATGAAGCGTCTGTTTCCGGCACCGTGGTTGTCGCTGGCCTTGTGGCTGTTGTGGCTGGTGCTGAACCTGTCGATGAGCCCCGGCAACCTGTTGCTCGGCGCGGTGCTGGGGTTCTGCGCGCCGCTGATGATGCGCAAGCTGCGGCCGTTGCCGATCCGCATTCGTCGACCCGGAGTGATCCTGCGTCTGTTCTTCCTGGTCGGTCGCGACGTGCTGGTGTCGAACCTGGCCGTGGCCTGGGGCGTGCTCAACGCCGGTCGCCGTCCACCGCGCTCGCGCTTCATCAAGGTTCCGCTGGACTTGCGCGATGCCAATGGCCTCGCGGCGCTGTCGATGATCTGCACGGTGGTTCCCGGTACGGTCTGGTCGGAACTGGCGCTGGACCGCAGCATCCTGTTGCTGCACGTGTTCGACCTGGATGATGAAGCACTGTTTATCGAGCACTTCAAGGCGACCTATGAGCGCCCCTTGATGGAGATCTTCGAATGAGCGAATTGCTGTCGAACGCGATCCTGCTGAGCCTGTTCATTTTTTCCCTGGCGATGATCCTGACCCTGATTCGCCTGTTCAAAGGCCCGTCGGCCCAGGACCGGGTTCTGGCGCTGGACTACCTGTACATCATTGCGATGCTGATGATGTTGGCGTTGGGCATTCGTTATGCCAGTGACACGTACTTCGAGGCGGCGCTGCTGATCGCCCTGTTCGGTTTCGTCGGCTCGTTTGCCCTGGCCAAATTCCTGCTGCGTGGCGAGGTGATCGAATGAACGCGGAACTGTCTCTGTGGGTTGAATTTCCGGTGGCGATCCTGCTGGTGCTCGGCAGTGTATTTGCGTTGATCGGCGCCGTTGGCCTGGTGCGGATGAAGGATTACTTTCAGCGCATGCACCCACCGGCGCTGGCTTCGACACTGGGCGCTTGGTGCGTGGCGCTGGCCTCGATCATTTACTTTTCGGCGCTCAAGTCCGGGCCGGTGCTGCATGCCTGGCTGATTCCGATTCTGTTGTCGATCACGGTGCCGGTGACCACGTTGCTGCTGGCGCGGGCGGCGCTGTTTCGCAAGCGCATGGCGGGGGATGATGTGCCGGCTGAGGTGAGTAGTCGGCGGACTGAGAAACAGGGCCAGGTTTAGAGGTTTGCGGTGATTCGACTGGCCTCATCGCGGGCAAGCCCGCTCCCACAGTGACGGATGTCGTACATACATTTTGTGTCCGACACTGCAACCTGTGGGAGCGGGCTTGCCCGCGATAGCAATAGGTCAACCAATACAGAAAGCCCGGTTGACCTCAGATCCAGGCGACTGCCAACAATCCCGCGCCCAACACCACACACAGCGGCGAATAAGCCCAGGTGTCGAGCCGGGCAAACTTCGAATCCTTGACCTGCTTGAAGAACCCCACCAGGTTCGAATCGCCGATCGCCCGGGCAAACATCAGCATCGCAATGGCGCTGATCACCCACTGCAACGCCCAGTGCTGCACTGCCGGCAAATACAAGCCGACCCGGAGGCACACCAGCATCGCGATCAACAGCAACCCCACCGCGACCAGCAACGTGGCAAAACCCGACGGCTTGAACGCCGGCCTGGATTCCCCACCACCCTCTGGCGATATTCGCGGCACCGCCGCCTCGCTTCCCAACTTGCCCCCCGCCGCCCAGTACAAATGGACCAGGCTGATCAAGAGGAAGATTGCTGCAATCCATTGCGCGACCAATAGGCTCATATTCAAACATCCAGCGTGAAATGTCGCAGCAGGATGAACCTCCTTGAACGTTTTTGTAAGGGTATTTGTCATCGACGGTGATAAAGTGCCGCTCCATGAAATTCGCCCGAACTGATCGCACATTGATGGCCTGGATGCTTTATTGCTGCGTCCTGTTCAACGTGTTCGCCTGCAGTATCGGTCACGGGCAAATGGTCGGGATGCAGCTCAACGGCATCGGCGGCCAATTCTGTTCGGTGGCCCCCACCACCCAGACGCCAGTCTCATCGAACACCTCCGACGACAACCTGCCGACCCTTTCCAAGGCCTTCGGTTGCCCGCTGTGTTCCACCGGCGGCATGGGCCCGGCGCTCAACTCCAGCCTGACCCTGGCGATCCTCCCGGAACAACACAGTCCGCCCTTGGCCGTCGTCGCCAGCGCTGACCTCCCTGCCCGCTTCACTTGGCCCTCGGCCAATCCTCGCGCCCCACCTTTCGCCTGAGTTTCTTCGCCTTTTCGACAGCCCATCGCGCCAACGCGTGACGTTTGCCTGTGCGCTGTTTCCTAGACAAAAACTCAGGATTCATCGATGAAACGCATTCCTTTACTGGCCAGCCTGTGCGGCTGCCTGTCTGTTAACGCCTGGGCGCAACCCACCGTCGACCTCGCGCCCATCACCATTGATGGCGAAGCGACGGCCGAGCCGGGCCTGAGCCTCGATCAATCCAGCGGCATGGCCTCACGTTTGGGTCTGAGTGTGCGTGAAACCCCGGCGTCGGTGGCCATCGCCGACCGCAACGACATCGAGCGCCATGGCGCGCAAAACTTTCAGGACGCCGCCAACACCTTGCCCGGCGTCAATGCCAGTGCACCGCCGGGTTTCGGCGGGTTTGTCTCCTACCGGGGGTTCACCAGCAGCCAGATTACCCAGATGTTCAACGGCATCAACGTCTCCGGCGGCCTCGCCCGGCCGGTGGATGCGTGGATTTATGATCGGGTGGAACTGGTGGGCGGTCCGTCGTCGCTGATCAATGGCGCCGGCTCCGTGGGCGGCTCATTGAACTACGTGACCAAACTTGCGACCCGCGAAGAACAAGCGGCCGAAGGTCGCGTCAGCTACAGGACTTATGACACCACCGAGACCGCGTTCGGCCTCAACCACGCGCTCAGCGAGGCTGGCGCTGACGTGCAGCACTACGCGAGGCTCGACGTCAGCCACAACACCGGAAATGGCTACATCGACCGTCAGGAGCGCGATGCCTGGAGCGTTGCGTTCTCGCTGCTCAGCGACCTGACGCCAAACCTGTCCCACACTCTCGCGCTGGAATATCAGGACGAACACGAAGACAGTCCTTACTGGGGCACGCCCGTGCTCAACCCCAAGGCCGGCGAACTGAAAATCGACAGGCACAATCGCTTCAACAACTACAACGTCGAGGACGGGCGTTACGAGCAACGCACGATCTGGGTTCGCTCGATCATCGACTACCGGATCAATGACAGCACCACGCTGCGCAACATCCTTTATCACCTCGACAGCCAGCGTGATTACCGCAACCTGGAAACCTACCAGTACAACGCCGACAACAGCGCGGTGAACCGCTCCACCGCGTATCAGGTCCGGCATCAGGGCGAGCAGAACGGCAACCAGTTCGAGCTGCGTCATCACAATTCGCTGTTTGGCCTGGACACCACCTGGTCTGGCGGTTTCGAGTACAAGGTCAACCAGACCACCAACTCGCCGTTGAACGTCAAAGGTGCCAGCACCGTTAACCCGAACAACTTTCAGCCGGGGCACTTCTATGACATCCCCGGCACTAAACCGGGGTTTGTCAGCGACAAGACCAACGAGGTGACGACCAAAGCCCTGTTCGCCGAAAACCGTCTGGCGCTGACCGACAAACTGGCGTTGCTGACCGGTGTGCGTTACGACGATATCGACCTGGACGTGACCAATCACCGGGAAGTGACCGCCAGCAATCCCCGGCATTTGAAACGCAGCTGGGAGCCGGTGACCGGTCGGGTCGGTCTGACTTACCAATTCATTCCCTCCGCCAACGTCTACGTGCAATACAGCACCGCCGCCGAACAGCCCAACGGTACGCAGGATTTCGACGTGTCCACCGGCAAGCAATGGGAAGTCGGCAGCAAGTTCGATTATCTGGACGGGCGCGGTTCGGCCACGGTGGCGGCGTACACGATTGAGCGCAAGGATTTCGCCGTGACCGATCCACTGGACCCGACCACCAGCATTCCCGTGGGGCAGCAGACCTCCAAAGGGATCGAGCTGGCCAGCTCCCTGCGGATCACCGACAAGCTGTTGGCAGAGGGCAACTTCGCGTGGGTCGATGCGCAGTACGACGAGTTCACCGAGAAGAATGCAGCTGGCGTGGTGGTTTCACGCAAGGGCAACACGCCCACCAACGTGCCGGACCGGGTCGGCAATCTGTGGCTGACCTATGACTTCTCATCGCAGTGGCAAGGCGGTGTCGATGCGCGGTACGTGGCCTCGGTGTTTGCCGACAGTGCCAACACCATGACCGTGCCGTCGTACACGCTCTACGGCACATTTGTCAGTTACAAGGTCGATCGGCACACCACCGTCACTGGCCGGGTGCGCAATTTGACCAATGAGGTGTACGCCGAGTTTGCGCATGTGTCACCGGCGTATTACCTCGGGACACCGCGCACGTTTGAGCTGGCGGTGCAGACCCGGTTTTAATTTTGCACATATCGTGTGGCGAGGGAGCTTGCTCCCGCTGGGCCGCGAAGCAGCCCTGACTTTCTTTCACCGTAAGCAGGTTTACGACTGCTGCGCAGCCGAACGGGACGGTGCGGCGTTCCGACAAGCTCCCTCGCCACAGGGCTCACTGAAGACTGGCAGAGACCTTATCCGCCACATCCTTGGGCACCCACGCCTGCCACACCTCCGGGTGCGCCTTCATGAACGCCTCCGCCGCCTGACGTGGCGGGGTGTGTTTTTCGCTCATTTCAGCCAGCGCCTTGTTCAATGGGTCGATCGGAAAATCGACCTTGCTGAAGAAATCGGCAATCTGCGGATACTGCTTCTGAAAAGGCGTCGACACGCCGATCGACAGCTTCGAGGCCAGCGAGCGAGTCGGTTTCGGATTGGGGTTGTCAGCGTCGGTCAGGGTTTTCCAGGCTTCGGCATCAAAGGGCGGCTCCTCCAGCTGAATCAGCTTGAAGCGCCCGAGTAACGGCGTCGGTGACCAGTAATAAAACAGCACCGGCTTACCGCGACGGATCGACGAACTGATCTCTGCATCCAGCGCAGCCCCGGAACCGCTGCGGAAATTCACATAGCTGTTGTTCAGGCCATAGGCCGTGAGCTTCTGCTTGTTCACCACTTCCGACGTCCAGCCAATCGGGCTGTTGAGGAAGCGTCCCTTGCCGGGGCTTTCCGGATCGCTGAACACGTCCTTGTACTTGGGCAGGTCGCTGACACTGCGCAAACCGGGCGCCAGTGGCTTGATGCCCTTGGCCGGGTCGCCCTTGATCACATATTCAGGCACCCACCAGCCTTCAGTCGCCCCCTTGACCGTATCGCCCAGGCTCACGACTTTGCCCTCGGCTTCAGCCTTGACCCAGACCGGACTGCGACCGGCCCACTCTTCGCCAATGACCTGAATGTCATTGTTGGCCAGTGCGGTTTCCAGGGTGATAGTTGTGCCGGGCAAGGTATCGGTCGGCAAGCCGTAACCCTTCTCGACGATGATCCGCAGGATATCGGTGATCAGGCTGCCACTTTCCCAGTTCAGGTCGGCGAAGTGGATCGGCGCCTGGGCAGCGGATACCGGAAGGGATGAACTCAACACGCCAAACGTGGCCAGGGCAACGGCCAGCAACCGTCGAAATCCTTTCATGCTTTTGCACCTCGTGCTGTTCACAGCAATAGCAGGATGGCCTGACAGAAGACCGCAAGCCTCTGAATACTCAGTCAACTGACTGTAGTAGAGGTTCCTGCTTTCGAGGGGCGTGATTTAATTTTCGGAAACTTCCTGCAAGCGTGCCAGCTCTCTTCTTACCATGCTGGCGTAAGCCGCCGGGCGCAGCGAATAGATTTGTGACCCCACCCAACTCAGCCAGCCTCCCTGCAGAACAGCCTTCTGCTCGAACAGCCGACGAGCTTCGACTTGCGCGCTGGCCTGGTTCTGTTCGTGGAAATCGGCGCGGGTCAGGGTCATTACTCGCTGGCCTTGAACGTGATCAGTTCGCCCTTGCGCCACTTGGCGGCTTTGGCGGTCACGGCTTTCAGGGTTTTGGTCAGGCCTTCCTGCAACTGCTGGTGGGCGGCGAAGACCATCACCACGCTATGACCTTCCTTGAACACAATCGCGTGACCGTCTGCGGTGGTGACAAAGGCGTAATCGCCCAGCCCGTACACCGTCAGTTTGATTTCACGGAACTTGATGTCGAGCTTGCCACCTTCACGACTGGGCAATACCGAAGCACTGAAATGATCGCCGACCTTGAGCTTGAGCCCGGGTTTGTCATCGACCACCAGCGCCTCTTCGGTGTCGATCTCGGCAATGTAAATGCCTTCAGCGTTCTGTTCGGTGATGTAAACGAAACGTGACTGAAACTGTTTAACCAGCTTTGCGCGCAAATCACCCAGCACGAACAAAGCATGCATATCGAGATTACTTACTGCCAAGGAAACATCCCCACATCTGAAAATGATGCCGCACGCAGAAGGAGCGCACAGCAGAAAAAAGCGGCCATGCCGAAAGTTTGCCGAAAGACCCGGTTTGAAATCCTGAGCCGAGCAGAGCGCTCATGCCTCGCGAGGTCAGTGAGGTTACTGGAATACCCCTCGCGCCGTCCTCTGTGAAAGTCGTCAGATGTTGAAGGAAAACGCCCTTCTTACAGCCAGAGGAAACCGGATTACCAACTTTAGGGAAAATTCTCTTTAAAAAAAGCACTTTTCCGACATATCGCCAGTAAAAAATTGCTTTAGATGAACACCATTCGCCCACTAGTGAGGGTGATTCTAGAGCAGCCATGCTCACCGAGACTACCCAAAACGACGTACACACGTCGGCAAAACAATGAAAAGGACTTCACATGTGCACAATGACTCACTTCGCTTCCTCCCAGGCACCGCGCGTAAACAGCTCCGCGCCCTTGCTCCCGGTGGTGTTCCAGCCACATGAGTTACAGCCGGAAAGCTTTGTGCTGCCACGCTTTCAAGTAGTACTGGCCGGTAACGCCTTCTTCCATATCAAGGAAATTTCCACGGGCCGTGTAAGAGGTTTCCGTGGATGCCATAACGAAGCCTGCGCCCTCGCCCGCTCACTCGAGTCTCGCGCCTGACGTATTCGTCCGCGCTCATGCCTATAGACGTTTCGTCACACCGGCGACTTAACTCAGCCGCCGGCAGGCAACTACTGCCATACTGCCCGACCAATGAAATCCGTCCTCAGGACGGACGGCGTTCAATACAACAACATATTTTCAAGGGAAGGCAGCTACGTGACGGAATTTGATATCGGTGAATTTTTTATCCGGGGCGAAGCCAGAGAGGTCGAAGGCGAATTCCAGGCAGTCATCATCATGCGCGCCAAACCACCGTTGACCACGGTGACGTATCACCAGGTCGAGAAGGATCGCTGGTTCAAGACCTCGGACGTCGCCGCCGTTGCCGCCCAGGAAGCCGCCAAGGAGCTGAAGCTTGCCGTCGATAACGGTGCATTGAAAGCCTGATCGTCGGATTTGCCGTCTATGCTCTCTCCTGCTATCCACATCGTGATCGAACTCCTGAAGCGCGGCCCCCTCAGATGCAATGACGCCGCACCTCAGATCTCGCATTCGACGCGACACGCAAGGAGATGAAGATGGATTCACCTACACACGACTTGAAAGGTTTGTTCGACCAGCTCGGCCTGGACTCCAGCGAGAAAGCCATCGACGATTTCATCGCCAGTCATTCCCCCTTGGCCGACGACAAGAAACTCATCGATGCCGAGTTCTGGACGCCGCAACAAGCAGGCTTCCTCAAAGAACAATTGCGCGAAGACGCCGATTGGGCGCGGGTGGTCGACGACCTGAACCTGCGCATGCACCAGATTCACTGACCCGCCTATCTTGAGCCAACGATCAACCTGTGGCGAGGGAGCTTGCTCCCGTTGGACTGCGTAGCAGGCCCAGCTTGGGGCCGCTTCGCAGCCCAACGGGAGCAAGCTCCCTCGCCACAAAAGCCAGCATCACGCCTCTAGCGAGGACTTTCGGGCTTGTAGCCCAAGCGCAATCCACCCCAATGCCGGCCCTTGAGCATGATCGGCACCGAGAGGTCGTGCATCAGTTCGCCGGTGTCGCGGGTGTAGGTCTGCAACAACACGGGTTGCTGATGGCTGCCACAGCGGATGCCGGTGCGGTCGGCGAATTTGCGCTTGGTGCGGTTTTGTACCGTATCGACCTGCGCGTCGCCGGTCAGCGGCTGACTGAAGAGTGTGTTGTGGGTCGGCACGTAACCCTGCTGGGTGCAAGCGATGGCAAACACCAGGCCTTCATGGCGCGGCAACAACGGTTCCTGGATCGCCGGCAAGACTTGATCGGTATAACGATCGAAACGGGTCTGAAATTTAGCGGGGCTGGTGTTGGGGATCGCCTGGTAACTGCGATCAAACAGATCATCGAGGCTGACACGACCCTGATCGATATCCGCTTCGAAGCGCGCGGCAATCTGGCTGGCGCCTTCGCGGGCCAGGTCATAAATCCGTTGGTGGTAGTCATCCAGCCCGACTTCGGCGAGGCGCTCGCTGATGGTTTCGGCCTGACCTTCCATTTGCACGGCAGCCTGAGCCAGGCGCTGGGTCTGTTGGTCGCTGACCGCGAGGTCGCTGCGCATCTGTTCGATGGCGTGGAACAGGCTGTCGAGTTGTTCGCGGTTGGTGTCCGCACCCTTGGCGATTTCGCCGACCTGGCTCTCGACGCCGGCGGCCAGACGCGCAATGTTTTCCAGGTGCTGGCCGGTGTGCTCGACCTGCTCGACACCGGTGTCGAGGTCGCTGGACAGCTGCCGGATCTGCTCCACCACTTGCGCCGTGCGTTGCTGGATATCGGCGACCATCTCGCCGACTTCGCCGGTGGCCGTCGCCGTGCGCGCCGCCAGACCGCGAACCTCATCCGCCACCACCGCGAACCCGCGACCGTGTTCCCCGGCCCGGGCCGCTTCGATCGCGGCGTTCAAGGCCAGCAGGTTGGTCTGGCTGGCGATCGACTGAATCACCAGAGTGACCCGTTGAATATCGTCACTGCGCAGGCTCAGTGCCTCGATCAGTTCACGACTGCTGCTGGCGCGCTGACTGAGCTGATGCATGCGGCTGATGGATTCAATCAGCTCCGTACGCCCTGCTGCGCTGCTCTGATGAGCTTCGCTGGCCGCACTGAGGGCTTCGCGGCTGAGTTTGGAAGTGGCTTGTTCGGTCGCGATCATCACTTCGGCGTTGCTGACGATTTGCGCCGCCGCGTCGAGTTGCGATTGCAATTTGTCCGCCAGTTGCTTGACCGAAAAGGCCACGCCTGCGGCCGACAAAGCGTTATGACTGGTGGTGTAGGAAAGATCGCGAGTCAACTCGGCGATGGCACTGGCACCGTCGGCAGGAGTTGCCTGGGGAGTGGCGCGTGAGCGCAGGCGTGGCAGCCAGATAACCAGAATGGCCAGTGGCAGGCAAAGGTAAAGCGACCAGCCCCCCAGCGCCATGCCGCACAGCAAAAGCATCAGGGCGATGGTTTGCAGGGTTGGCGTCAGCCAAAGGTTTTTCGGCAAAAACACTGGTGCAGGCACTGCCGCAACCAGAGATCCGTCTCTCGTCATCTTCGTCACCCCATGTACCTTCTAATTGTTGTCCAGGCATTAAACGCCACTACAAGGCCATTATCTATGGTCCATTAGTAGTGGGCGTTGCAGCAGATCAACAGAAGTGGCTGAGATTTTCGCAGACGGCAAAAAGCATCGCGGGCAAGCCCGCTCCCACAAAGTTCACGATGAACCTGTGGAAGCGGGATTGCCCGCGATGCGGGGCGTTACGGAATCAGGCCTGACGCTGGTGCTTGTCGATCTGTTCGTGACGCTCTTGAGCTTCGATGCAGTACTTGGTGGTCGGGCTGATCAGCAAACGCTTCAGGCCGATGGCCTCGCCGCTGTCGTCGCACCAGCCGAAGCTGTCTTCTTTGATGCGTTCCAGAGCCTGTTCCAACTGAGGCAGCATGCGCTGGTCGCGATCGATCGCGTTCACCAGCCAAGTGCGCTCTTCTTCGACAGAAGCAGCGTCGGCCGGATCGGCTGGGGTGTCCAGGCTCTCGATGGCGATGCGGTTCTGTTCGATGCGCTCATGGGTTTCGACTTTCATGTTCTGCAACAGCTTGGAGAAAAAAGCATGTTGCTCGGCATTCATGTAGTCATCCGCCGGCATGGCCAGCAACTTGTCCTTTGTCATTGATATCTCTATAAAAAAACGTGCATTAAGGCGAATTAGGGAGCATTCCGGCGGACCTGGTCTGGCCATCGGAAAGGCGCCGTTTATTCCAAGCGCCACCCGGCACTCAATTTACGAGGGGCGGCAGTCTAAGGCCGACTTGAGGCCTCAGCAACTGAAAAGACAGCGAATTTGTCCGACAAAGCCCGGAAAGTGCTCTACGGCAGTCTTTGCGATGGTTATCGGAGTGCGTTTATAGCAAGAAATTCAATCGAGCGGCTGTATAGAGAAGACAAACGGCTGCGCCACGCGGGTCAGGCGTGGCGCATTGGCTGTCTGTTCTACGATTCAGCGCTTGAGTTTACGCTTGTTGCGGTATTGGTCGATCACCACCGCCACCACAATAATCAGTCCCTTGATGATGTCCTGAATATACGCATCAACCCCGACAAAGGTAAACCCGCTGGCCATTACCCCGAGAATCAAGGCACCGATCACGGTGCCGGTAATGCGCCCGACGCCGCCCGCCAGACTGGTACCGCCGATCACGGCCGCGGCAATCGCGTCCAGCTCGTAAGACATGCCCATCCCCGCCTGCCCGGTCGCGGCACGTGCCGAGGCGACCACACCCGCCAGGCCTGCCAGCAACCCGGCGATGCTGTAGACAATCACCAGGTGACGCTTGACGTTGATCCCCGAAGTACGCGCCGCCTGCATGTTGCCGCCGATGGCGTAGGTGTACTTGCCATACTTGGTATAGCGCAGGGCGATGTGGAAGATCACCGCGACCACCAGGAAAATGATCACCGGCATGGCGCCATGTCCGATGGCCGTGTAGGAATCCGAGAGCATGCTCACCGGCTGGCCTTCGGTGTAGAACCGCGCCAGGCCCCGCGCCGACACCATCATGCCAAGGGTGGCAATGAACGGCGGAATTCCGGTGATGGCAATGATGCTGCCGTTGATCGCACCCGCGAGCAGTCCCACGCCGAGCCCGGCGATCACCGGAATCCACACAGGCAAGTCCGTCAGCGAAGGAAACACCGCCCGGGCGAAATCCGAGGTCTGGGCCAGACTGGCCGCGATCATCGCCGACAGCGCCAGCACCGAACCGGAGGACAGGTCGATACCGGTGGTGATGATCACCTGGGTCACGCCAATCGCCAGCAGGCCGATGATCGACACTTGCAGGATCATCAGCACCAAGCGCTGGGAGTTCATCAGGAAGCTCTGGTCGCGCACGATCCAGCCGAAGACTTCGAAGACCAGGCCGATGCCGATCAGCACCAGGAAGATACTCAACTCGGTCGGAAAGCGCCGGCGACTCTTGACCGGTGCCGCTGCTGGTTTGTTTTCCAGTATCGCGTTCATAACCACTCACCCTTCTAATGAATTCCGGCATCGACTACATACCTGTGGCGAGGGAGCTTGCTCCCGCTCGAGTGCGCAGCGCTCGCCAGTTTTACGGTATGTCCGAGACATTGGGGCTGCTTCGCAGCCCAGCGGGAGCAAGCTCCCTCGCCACAGAATCCCTGTTCACCCCTGGACTCTGTTCACCCCTGGACTCTGTGCACCCAGGGACTCTGCTTACCCCTTGGGCTCTGTTCACCCTTGACTCAATGGCGTACGGACATGCCCGAGGCCAGTTGCATGACTCGTTCCTGGGTCGCTTCGCTGCGGTCGAGGGTGCCCATCAGGTCGCCCTCGTGCATGACCATCACTCGGTCGCTCATGCCGAGCACTTCCGGCAGCTCCGAAGAAATCATGATCACCGCCATGCCTTCGCTGGCGAGGTAGGAGATGAGTCGGTAGATCTCGGCCTTGGCGCCGACATCGATACCCCGGGTCGGCTCGTCGAGGATCAGGATTCGTGGATTGGTCATCAGCCAGCGCGCCAGCAGGGCTTTCTGCTGGTTGCCGCCGGACAAGGTGTCGATGCACTGCTCAAGTGACGGGGTTTTCACCCGCAGCTTCTTGCACATGTCTTCGCACAAGACCCGCAGGGCTTTCTGCTGGATGAAACCGTGGCCGGCGTAATGCGGCAGCACCGCCATTTCCATGTTCTCCAGTACCGACAGGCACGGGAACAAGCCGCTGAGCTTGCGATCCTCGGTCAGCAACGCGAAGCCCTTCTCGATGGCCATGTGGGGATCGCTGATGCGCACCACTTCGCCGTCGAGGCGAATCTCGCCGCCATCACTCGGGGTAATGCCGAAAATCGCTTCGGCGACGTTGGTCCGGCCCGACCCCATCAGCCCGGCGATACCGAGGATCTCGCCGGCATGCAGGTCAAAGGACACACCTTTGAAAATACCGTCCAGCTTGAGGTCGCGCACCGACAGCAGCAGATCGCCGATAGGCTTCTCACGCACCGGGAACAACTGGCTCAGCTCGCGACCGACCATCATCGATATCAGGCTGTCGCCGTCCATGCTGTCGGCCCGTTGCAGGCCGATGTAGGCGCCGTCTCGGAACACCGCCACTTCATCGGCGATGGCGAACACTTCATTCATTTTGTGGGTGATGTAGATGATGCCTTTGCCCTGGCTCTTGAGGTCGGCAATGATCGAAAACAGGTGCGCGACTTCCTTGTCGGTAATGGCCGAGGTTGGTTCGTCCATGATCAGGATGTCGGAGTCGTAGGACACCGCCTTGGCGATCTCGACCATCTGCCGTTCGGCGATGCTCAGGTTGCCGACCTGCTCCTCCGGGTCGAGGTTGATCCGCAGGCGTTCGAGCAATTTCGCGGTGCAGCGGTGCATCTCGCGGTGGTCGATCATGTGCAGGCTGTTGAGTTGCTCGCGGCCGATCCAGATGTTCTCGGCGATGCTCATGTGCGGCATCAGGTTGAGTTCCTGGTGGATCATCGCGATCCCGGCCTGAAGTGCTGCCAGCGGCGTGTCGAACACCACCGGTTTGCCCCGCAGGCGCAGTTCGCCGGCGTCCGGCTGGTAGATGCCGGCAATGATTTTCATCAGGGTGGATTTGCCCGCGCCGTTCTCGCCCATCAGCGCCAGGACGGAGCCGGGGCGGACCCGAAGCTGCACATCGGACAACGCCACCACACCGGGAAAACCCTTGCTGACGTTGATGATCTCCAGCAGGTACGGCTCATCGACAGGTGTTGCGGTTGGCTGGATACCCACCAACGGGGTGCTCGAAGCAGTCGCTGAAGCGAACATGATCAGGTACTCCATCAGCAAGGTCGCGGTGGCAACCTTGCGTACTTATTGTTGTTATTGAACAGACGGGCTATTTGAACGTGTCGACGTTTTGCGGAGTGATCAAGCGATACGGCACCCACACGGCCTGTTCAACCGGTTCGTTCTTGGCCATTTTCACGGCGGTGTCAATCGAACCATCCGCCTGACCTTTGGCGTCCTGGAACACCGAGACCGCCATGTTGCCTTTCTTGATCGCGTTCAAGCCGTCCGGCGTGCCGTCGACGCCAGCGATCAGCACACTGCCCTTGTCGACGCCGGCCTGTTGCAGGGCCATCGCGGCACCAATGGCCATTTCGTCGTTGTTGGCCACGACCGCATCGAACTTGCGCCCCTGGGTCAGCCAGTCGTTGACCAGGGTCATGCCTTTATCCCGCAGCCAGGTGCCGGTCTGCTCTTGCTCGATCTTGATGTTCGGGTATTTGGCCAGCACCTCTTTGACGCCTTTGGTGCGGTTGGTGGTGGAGTTGTTCGCGAGGTCGCCCAACAGAATCACGATGTCGCCCTTGCCACCCATCTTGTCGGCCAGGTACTGCATCTGCATTTCACCGGCTTCGAGGTCGTTTGAGGCCACCGTGACCACGCCTTTGGGAAGCTTCAGGTCATCCGGGCGACGGTTGACGTAGACCAGCGGGATGCCGGCCTTGACGGCGGCTTCAGTAATTTTTTTGGTGGCGGCGGTGTCCACCGGGTTGACCACGATGGCATCGACTTTCTGGCTGATGAAGCTTTCGACCTGGCTCAACTGCTTGACCACGTCGCTGCGCGCGTCTTCGAACTGCAACTGGACGCCGTCGGGATAGGACTTGGCTTTCTTGTCCATGGACTCGCGCAGGTAGGTCAGCCAGGTGTCATCGAACTGGGACATGCTGACGCCGATCTTCATGTCGGCGAGTGCAGCGCCACTGGCGAACATCAGGGACAAGGCCAGTGAGGCAAAACGGATCTTGGTCTTCATGAAAAGTCTTTCTCCACATTCTTGTTGGTTTTATGGATGAGGCGTGACGATTTTCAGTAAGCAGGCAAGCGGGAAAAGCGTTGAAATCGAGCGAGTGGCAGTTCGCTGGAAATGACTTTATTGGAATATTATTTCTATATCAACTCATTTTAGAATTTTATTCTGATTTTGTTCCATGACTCTCAAATGGGCTTAATTCCACCACTCGATGGTGCTCGAAGCTCAGTCGCGCAGCGTCTAGAACGCGGGTGGTCGCCAGTGCATCACGGGCGTCCACAGGCAGTGGGCCACCGCTCTGTAACGCGGTTTGTAGCCGCAAATAGAACTGATTCCAGCACCCGCGCTCCGAGGGAACGCGTTCGCGCACTTCTCCCTGTTCGAACCAGCCCCAGCGGCGATGCTCTTCCACGCCCCAGCGTTCACCCTCGGATTTCGGCGAGAGCCCGGCGAGCGCTGAAGCTTCCTGTCCGTCCAGGCCATCGACGCTGTAACAACCTTGGGTGCCGGTCACGCGAAAACGCGGGCCCGGGGTGTTTTGCAGGCAACTGCCGCCCAGGTGCGAGATCACCCCGTTAGCGTGGGTCAGGGACATAAAGAAGCCGTTGTCGAAGACCTGGCCTTTTTCCAGGTAATCCAGTTCGGCGTATACCTTTGTTACCGGGCCGAACAGCAGCAACGCCTGATCCACCAGATGACTGCCCAGATCACGCAGGAAGCCACCGCCGCTGCCGTTGTTTACCGACTGCGGCGAGTAACGCTCGATCCGCGATTCGAAACGGGTGACGTGACCGAGGGCGCCGGACTCGATGAGTTTGCGTACGGTGAGGAAGTCCGAGTCCCAGCGGCGGTTCTGGTAAACGCTGAGCCGTACGCCCTGCCGCTCGGCCATGGTGATCAGGGTCTGGGCTTGCTGCGCATCGGCGGCGAACGGCTTGTCGCTGACCACCGCCACGCCGTGTTCAATACCGTCGAGCACCAGCGCCGGGCGCCCCTTGAGCGGTGTGGAAATCACCAGCACATCGACGCCGGCTTCCACCAGTTGGCCGATGCTGTCGAAGGCCGGCACGCCGGGGTGCTCGGCCGCCAGCAGCTGTCGGCGCTCCGGGGAGCGGGTGACCACGCCAACGAACGTCGCCGCCGGCAGACTGCTGATCAGCGGAGCATGGAAAAACCGGCCGCCATGGCCGTAACCGACAAGTCCGATGCGCATGGATGAATTCTCCTTATAAATAGAACACGGTCACTGTGGGAGCGGGCTTGCTCCGGGCGGCGTTCCGACGATGACGGCAGCACATTCAACATCTATGTGGCTGATGGACCGCTATCGCGGGCAAGCCCGCTCCCACAGGTTTTGGGGTTAGCCGTAGAAGTGTGGGCGGTCTGGCAAGGTGACTTTTACGATCTGGCCGTTGTTTTGGGCTTCGATGCAGGCATCCGCAGCGACGGCGGCGGCGAAGCCGTCCCACGCCGATGGGCCGCCCACCTGTCCCGCTCGCACGCCATCAATGAACGCCTGCAACTCGACGTCATAAGCCGCGATGAAGCGATCCTTCCAGTCCATCAAAATCGCATTCGACAACTTCGCCCCACTGCGCAACTGAACCTGCGAAGGCTCCGGCAGTTTGGCGATGCCGGTCTCCCCCACCACTTCGCACTGAATGTCGTAGCCGTACTGGCAATTGACGAACACTTCCACATCGATGCGCGTGCCCTTGGCGGTTTCCAGCAGCACGATTTGCGGGTCTTTCAAATGCGCGAGGGCCTTGCTGCTCTTGCGCGGGAACACCACTTGCACCGACACGTAATCGTCGTCGAGCAACCAGCGCAGCACGTCAAGTTCATGGATCAGCGTGTCGGTGATCGCCATGTCGGTCTTGTAATTCTCGCCCACAGTCGGGTTGCGATGCGCGCAGTGGAGCATCAGCGGTTCGCCGATCTGACCGCTGTCGATCACCGCTTTGAGGGCGCGATAACCTTCGTCGTATGGGCGCATGAAACCGACCTGCACCAGGCGCTTGCCATGGGCCACTTCGGCCTCGACGATGTTGCGGCAGCCTTCAGCGGTGACGGCCAAGGGCTTTTCGCAAAACACCGGTTTGCCCGCCGCAATCGCTGCCAGCACAAACGCTTCGTGGCTCGGGCCCCAGGAAGTGACGAGGATCGCCTCGACTTCCGGCGCCTGGATCAGCGCGTGGCCGTCGGGGTAGACCTCGGCGGTCAGTTTCAAGTCGGCAACCACCTTGGCGGCTTGCTGCAAATTGATGTCGGTGACCGCAACAACCTGGCTGTTGAGCAAGGTCTGGCTGCAACGACGAATGTGATCCTGGCCGATGGCCCCTGTACCGATAACACCCAGCTTCAAAGACATTTCTGATCTCCTGTTGGAATTTTTGTCGAGCAGTCAGTACTGACGGGCCTTGGCCAGTCGTTCGTTCAGGGTCTTGGCCACCGCATCGGTGCGGGCGCTGGTGGAGACTTGCGCCACGCCGACCCGCCACCACGACAGGTAGCCGTGAATCATGGTTTTGGGCAGCACCTTGATGTCGATCAGCGTCGAAACGGTCTGCAAGCGCGCATCCGCCAGCGCGGCTTTGAGCTCTTCAACGGTGTTCACTTTGTACGTCTTGCAGCCGTAAGCCGCCGCGCTCATGGCGAAATCCACCGGCACGAAGCCGCCATCGAGCTTGCCGGTGTCCGGGTTTCGGAAACGGAATTCGGTGCCGAAGCTGTCCATGCCATTGCCCATCTGCAAGTTGTTGATGCAGCCGAAAGTCATGTTGTCGAGCAGCACCACGTTGATCTTGCGGCGCTCCTGGATCGAGGTCGCCAGCTCCGAGTGCAGCATCATGTAAGAGCCGTCGCCGACCAGCGCATAGACCTCGCGCTCGGGCTCGGCGAGTTTCACGCCCAAGGCGGCGTTGACCTCGTAACCCATGCAGGAATAACCGTACTCGACGTGATAGGTGTTCACGCCCTTGCTGCGCCAGCTGCGCTGCAAATCACCGGGCAGGCTGCCGGCGGCGGCGACGATCACGGCGTCATCGGCGAGGGTTTCGTTGAGCACGCCGAGCACGCGGCTCTGGGTCAGGCACGAACCGGTCAGCTCGATGAATTCGCGCAGGACCGCCGGGTCCATGCGGTCGTTGATTTCCGGTGAGAAGTCTTTGCTCCGGTACTCGATCTGATAGAGACGATCGACCTCCTCGTCCAGTTGCGCCTTGGCTTGGCGCGGTTGATCGCCCCAGCTGGAACGGTAATCGCCCAGTGCATCGGACAGCGCCAGCAAACCGGTTTTCGCGTCTGCCAGTAATTGCACGCCATCCAGTTTCAAGGCATCGCACGGGCTGATGTTGAGGTTGAGAAATTGCACGTCCGCATTCTGGAACAGGGATTTCGACGCGGTGGTGAAATCGCTGTAGCGGGTGCCGATGCCAATAATCAGGTCCGCCTCCTGGGCCAACCGATTCGCCGCCAGACAACCGGTTTCACCGATCCCGCCAACGTTCAGCGGATGGCTGGACACCACCGCACTCTTGCCGGCCTGGGTTTCAGCGAAGGGAATATCGAAACGCTCGGCAAACGCCTGCAACGCCGCGTTGGCGCCGGAGTACTTGACCCCGCCACCGCAAATGATCAGCGGCTTGCGCTTGCCTTTGAACAGCGCCAAGGCATCGCCGAGCATCGCTTCGGTGGCCGGACGACGTTCGATGCGGTGCACACGTTTTTGCAGGAAATAATCGGGATAGTCGTAGGCCTCGGCTTGCACGTCTTGCGGTAAGGCCAGGGTTACGGCGCCGGTTTCGGCAGGGTCGGTGAGCACGCGCATGGCGTGGATCGCCGCGGTCATCAACTGCTCGGGACGGTTGATGCGGTCCCAATATTTGCTGACAGCCTTGAACGCGTCGTTGGTGCTGATGCTCAGGTCGTGGAACTGCTCGATCTGTTGCAGCACCGGGTCCGGCTGGCGGCAGGCGTAAACGTCACCGGGCAACAGCAGCAAGGGAATGCGATTGGCGGTGGCCGTCGCGGCGGCGGTCAGCATGTTGGCCGCGCCAGGGCCGACGGATGAGGAACAGGCGTAGATTTTGCGACGCAGGTTTTGCTTGGCGAAACCGATGGCGGCGTGGGCCATGCCCTGCTCGTTGCGGCCCTGATGGACGATCAGGTCGCCGCTGTCCTGCTCCAGGGCTTGCCCCAGACCCAGCACGTTGCCGTGACCGAAAATGGTAAAGATCCCGGCGACGAATTTACTCTGGACGCCATCGACCTCGATGTACTGGTTATCGAGGAATTTCACCAGGGCCTGGGCCATGGTCAGTCTTGTTGTGGTCATAACCGATCCTTCAATACACCAAAAAAACCTGTGGGAGCGGGCTTGCCCGCTCCCACAGGGATCTTCATTAATCTTGGGAGTTTTGCAGGTGATCCATGCTCGCGCCGATGGCCTGTTGGATATTCGCCAGGCCATGGACACTGTCGGCAAACGGTTCGAACGACAGGTAGCCGCTTGTCGATCTGCGCTGCATTACCGAGGATGTCGCCCTCGCCCACCAGCACGCGGTGGCCGTCGCGAATGGTCGCCAGCGGCGCCTCGGCATCCTCGACGCCGGAGATATGCACCAACCCGGTCAGCTCGGGGAAGAACTCATGCTCGCGGGCCAGGTGGTGGTGAAAGGTGTCATGAACCAGCCGGAACACATCCAGCCCGCCAATCGCCTTGATCGCATCCACCGCCGTACGCTTGAGTCGCAGCGAGCATTCTTCAAACCCCAATGGCTCGATGAATCCGAGAATGCCGTGATCGCGCAGGATCGGCGCCAGTTCGCTCAATGCCGTACGCAGGCCGGATGCGCGCTCTGCTTCGTTTCGCGGGTCGGCGCGATCATTCAGCGGGCACATGACCAAACCCTGCGCGCCGCAATCGCGAGCATAAGCCGCCAGTTTCATGGCCTGCGCCCGGCGCTCGTCATTCCACACATCAAACGGATACAGCGCGTTGATCGACAGCACGGTGATGCCTTTGGCCGCGCACAACTCACGGACACGTTCGGGCGAGGTGCCGTCCTCGATCTCGACCCCTTTAAGGTCGTTGCGGATCTCGATGGCGTCGGCCTTGAGCGACACCGCCAAGTCGATGAACGCCGGCAGGGACAAACGTGGGGCGACCATACGGTTCAGGGCGAAACGCAGGGGCTTGCTCATTATTGTTGTTCTCCGCACAGGTGAATTATTTGGCCGTCGGCATGCTGAATTCAGGGCCCTTGGCGATGCTGTCGGGCCAGCGCTGCATCACGCTTTTGTAGCGGCTGTAGAAGCGGATGCCTTCTTCGCCATAGGCGTGATGGTCGCCGAACAACGAACGTTTCCAGCCACCGAACGAGTGCCAGGCCATGGGCACTGGGATCGGCACATTGATGCCGACCATGCCGACTTTGATGGTGCGGGCGAAGGCTCGGGCAATGCCGCCGTCGCTGGTGAAACACGACACACCGTTGCCGAATTCGTGGGCGTTGATCAAAGCGACGGCGCTGGCGAAATCCGGGACGCGGACGATGCCCAGCACCGGACCGAAGATTTCCTGCTGATAGATGCTCATTTCGGTCGTGACGTTATCGAACAGCGTCGCGCCGACGAAGAAGCCATTTTCGGCACCAGGCACTTTGAAGTGACGGCCATCGACAATCAGCTGCGCACCTTGCGCCACGCCCTGATCAATAAAGCCTTCGACCTTGGCCTTGTGTTCGGCCGTCACCAACGGCCCCATGTCGCTGTCGCCCTGCATACCATTGCCGACCTTAAGTTGATCGATGCGCGGCAGCAGTTTGGCAATCAGCTGGTCAGCGACATCACCCACCGCAACGGCAATCGAGATCGCCATGCAGCGCTCGCCGGCCGAGCCATAAGCTGCACCGATCAAGGCGTCTGCGGCTTGATCCAGATCCGCATCGGGCATGACGATCATGTGGTTCTTCGCCCCGCCCAGCGCCTGAACCCGCTTGCCGCGAGCAGTGCCTTGCTGGTGGATGTACTCGGCAATCGGCGTCGAGCCGACAAAGGAAATCGCCTCGATGTCCGGGTGTTGCAACAGTGCGTCGACCGCCGTCTTGTCGCCCTGAACCACGTTGAACACGCCGTCCGGCAACCCCGCTTCGGTCAACAGGCGCGCCATCAGCAAACTGGCGGACGGGTCGCGCTCGGAGGGTTTGAGGATGAAGCAGTTACCGGTGACCAGCGCCAGCGGGATCATCCACAACGGCACCATCACCGGAAAATTGAACGGCGTGACGCCGGCGCAAACGCCCAGTGGCTGACGCAGGTTCCAGTTGTCGATTCCGCCGCCGATGTTGTCGCTGAACTCGGTTTTCAGCAGGTTCGGCGCACCGCAGGCGTATTCGACGATTTCGATGCCACGGGTGACTTCGCCCTTGGCGTCGGAAAACACCTTGCCGTGTTCGCGGCTGATGATTTCTGCCAGTTCATCGTGATGACGGTCGAGCAACTCCTTGAACTTGAACATCACCCGCGAACGGCGCAGGGACGATTGCTCGGACCAGGCCGGGAATGCTTTCAGGGCCGAGGCAACGGCGTCGTCCACGGTCTTCTGGCTGGCCAGCCCGACGCGCGCTTGAACTTTGCCGGTGGCCGGGTTGAAGACGTTACTGAACCGCTCGCTGCCGCTGTCTTGCACTTGACCGTCGATGTAATGGCCGATGACCGGGGCGTCGCTCATTGTTCTTGTTCTCCGTGCAGAAAGTGAAATCAGGCTTTTTAGTTCAGAGATCAAGCAGCCAGCTGTGCTGCGGATCGTTATGGAACTGCCAGACGCGTTTCGGCCCCGCCATCACGTTCAGGTAATACGACTCGTAGCCGTAGGGCACGCTGACCGGGTGATAACCCTTGGGCACGACCACGAGGTCGCTGTTTTCCACGGCCATGGCTTGGTCGATGCTGCGGTCGTCGGTGTAGACGCGCTGGAACACGAAGCCTTGGGGCGGGTTGATCTGGTGGTAATAGGTTTCTTCGAGAAAGCTCTGGTGCGGCAGGTCGTCGGTGTCGTGTTTGTGCGGCGGGTAGCTCGACGAATGTCCCGACGGCGTGCGCACTTCCACCACCAGCAGCGAATGGGCGGGCTCGGTGTCCGGGAGGATGTCGCACACGTAACGGGTGTTGGCGCCCTTGCCGCGCACGCTGCGCTTCATGCTGTCGGGTTTGATCAGCCGCGGGCGGAGGCCCTTATCGGCTGAGCCCGGTGCGGCGCAGACGGCGATCTGCACGTCGCTCAGTGCGACGACTTGGGCCTGGCTGCCCGGTGGTAAATAAGCAGCGAACGGCGATTTGTCTTCGAACACCGACTGGCGATCGCCGAGGTTGTCCCAGTCGAACGCGCCCTGCCCCGGTGCTTCGCCCTTGATGCTGACCCGGCCGCTGAGCAGCACCAGGCACAGTTCCTTATCGCCCGCCGACACCGGCAAGGTTTCGCCCAGGCTCAAGCGGTACGCGGCGAAACCGACGAATTCCAGTTCACCTTTGCCCAACTCGACCATGGTCCGGCCACGGGCGTTGCTTTTGACCAGCAGGCTCATAAGGCAATCCTTTCGTCGAGCAGCGCTCGCAGGGTGTCATAGCCTTTTTTCGCGTAGGCATAACTGGGCGCAACGGCCGGATCCTGTTCGGCCTCGACCACCAGCCAGCCGTGGTAATCGTTGGCCAGCAACACCTCGAGCAGCGCGGCGAAATCGATGTCGCCATCGCCGGGCACGGTGAAGGTGCCGTTGATGATGCAGTCCGGAAAGCTCCACAGGTTGTTGCGCGCCATTTGCACCACCGGTTTGCGCACGTCCTTGAAATGCACATGGCAGATGCGCTCGATGTGTTTGCGCAGCACCTGCAACGGCTCGCCGCCGCCCATGTAGCAATGGCCCGAATCGAACAGCAGACCGACTTCGCTGCCGGTCAGCGCCATCAGTTTGTCGATGTCGGCCGGGGATTCGACGTAAGCGCCCATGTGGTGGTGATAGGCCAGGCGCACGCCTTGGGACAGGGTGAAACGCGCCAGTTCGGTGAGCTTGTCGGCGTACTCCCGCCAAGCCTGTTCGGTGTGAAAACGTGGGCGTTCGACCAATGGAATGCGTTGGCCCTGGATTGAGTCAGCCACTTCACCATAAACCAGCACCTTGGCGCCGTTCTTCGCTAGCAGTTCGACATGACTGCCGATGGCGTCGATTTCTTCGGCCACGGAACGGCGGGCCAGACGGCTGGAATACCAGCCGGACACCAGCGCCAGATCGTAAGGCCGCAGCACGTCACCGACGCCTTTGGCATCTTTGGGGAATTTGCCGTTGAGTTCGAAACCTTCGTAGCCGATTTCCTTGCCTTCGCTTAACGCAGTGCTCAGCGGCGTCTCGCCACCGAGTGACGGCAAGTCGTCGTTGCTCCAGGAGATCGGGTTGATGCCAATTCGGATAGCGGGCATGGCTGCACCTTTTGTTGTTTTTTCTAAAATGTTCAACAGATCACCTGTGGCGAGGGAGCTTGCTCCCGCTCGGCTGCGAAGCAGTCGTAAAACCTGTGGATGCGGTTTATCTGATACACCGAGCCGGTTGATTTGGGACTGCTTCGCAGTCCAGCGGGAGCAAGCTCCCTCGCCACAAATAGCTCCATTAATCAGGTGCGTTGTTCAGGCGCGGGCGGTGCGCCAGGCATCGATCAGTTCGACGAAGGTGTCCTGCACCTGGCGGATCAGCCCTTCGTCGTCGATTTCACCGGCCATCCACGCTCGGCTCGGTTCCTGGAAAATCGTCCGGCCCACGGCGAAGCCACGGCACGTCTGGCTTTGACTCGCTTGTTGAAACCCTTCGGCCAACGCCGCCGCCGGCGCATTCAGGCCCAGCAACACCACGCCACGGCAATACGGATCACGTTCCTGAATCAACTCATCAAGCTGCTTCCACTCCTCGGCGCTTTGCGCTTCGATCTTCCACCACGCCGGGTAAATACCCAGGTTGTAGAGGCGTTTCAGCGCGCGATACAGCACGTCCGGATGGGTCGACGGATGATCCTTCGGCGGGATGATTTCCAGCAGCAGTTCATGGCCGCTGACCTGAGAGGCCTGATACAAACCCCTGATCTGCGCTTCCTGCTCCAGACGCAGCATCGGCTCGTCGTCGGGGTGGAATTGCACCAGGCACTTGATTATTTGCTCTTGCGGCCAGGCAATCAGGTTGCTGCCAATGGAGCGACCATGTTCGAACGCCAACGGCCGCGAGCCCTGCACTTCCACCGGCCGCGCCACCCACCAGCCGCGACCGGTCGCCGCATTCAGCGAGTCCTGGCCAAAGCGTTGATCAGCCAACAACCCAACATCCGCATCGATCCCTTGCTCACGCAAATCGGTTTCAACCCGTTCCACGGCTTTGATAAAAAGTTGCTTGAGTTCGCAGATGGCGTTCAAGTCGCGGCCGCCCTTGTGCGCCAGTTCCACCAGTTGGCCTCGATGATCAAAGGCAAAGATGAACAGCTGCCGCCACTGTTTGCGCGGCACGCTGACCTGATGCAGTCGCTGCAACACCTCATCCTGATCCGGACGCGTGATTGGAACCGGGCTGTTGAACAGATAATCGAGTTCGGCGCGGGTCGGCATCGCCGGGGCGCAGGCATGGCGCGACACCACCAGACCGCCGCAGGCATTGGCCAACTGGCAGCAACGCTCATCGCTGGCATCCTCCAGCCATCCGCTGAGGAAGCCCGACATAAAGGCATCGCCGGCCCCCAATACATTGAGCACTTCCACCCGCACGCCGGGGTAAATCGCCCCGTCTTCAAGGCGCACCGGAATCACCCCGTGAATCACCGTGCAACCCTGCGGGCCGAGCTTGACCACCAGTATTGCATCGCTCAAACGCCGGACATTACGTAGCGCAGTGAGCAAATCCCCGGCGCCGCCAGCAATCAAAAACTCTTCTTCAGTGCCGACAATCAGATCAAAACGCGGAAGGATTTTCTGCACATGCTGGCTGACGTTCTGATCAGCGACGAAGCGGGTTTCCCCGTCAGCCTTTCCCGCCAGCCCCCACAGCACCGGTCGATAATCGATATCCAGCACACGTTTGACGTTGTGCTTCTCGGCATAATCCAGCGCCTGAATGCTCGCCTTGTACACGCCGTCGGTGGAGAAATGGGTGCCGGTGATCAGCAAGGCTTTGCTGGAGGCAATAAAGGCTTCGTTGATGTCTTCGGCCCGCAGCGCCATGTCGGCGCAGTTTTCGCGGTAGAAGACTAAAGGAAAGGTTTCGCGGTCCTTGAGACCGAGCAGGACCATGGCGGTCAAGCGTTCCGCATCGACCTTGATGCCGCTGACATCACAACCTTCGCGGGCCAGGGATTCCAGCAGGAACCGACCCATGTGGTCGTCCCCTACCCGGCTCAACATCGCCGACTTCAGGCCCAACCGCGCGGTGCCGAAGGCGATGTTGGCGGACGATCCACCGAGGTATTTGGCGAAGCTTGAAACATCTTCCAGCCGCGCCCCGACTTGCTGCGCATAGAGGTCGACGCCAAGGCGCCCCAGGCAAATCAGATCCAATTGACGCCCACTGGCAAAACGAGTCTGGCCCATGCTGGCTCCTGTTATTTTTATCAGCCTGCGTTCGGGGCGATGGAGGCGCCGAACACTCTTGGTGGGATGCAGACTAAAACGACCGGGACCGAACAATCAATAATTATTCCAAATAATTTTTACGTGGAATATTTTTTCCAATAAACTTTTACAAAAGCATTCCAGACACAGTGCATCGTTTCAGCAAACCGCAAGCCGGCCGCAAGCTCAAGATTTTATTCCGGCCTACCCTGTAGACTGCGCACAGCCAACCTATTGTCAGGGGACGACAAAAAAGTCGTCCCTATAAGAACAAGCCAGAAGGATTCCCTATGTCCCGCACCGATCAGCCGGCTACGACCGAGAGCACGCCCGACAGCGATCTCGTCAGCCCCCCGATCAATGCCGAGCGTCTGCTGCAGCTGATCACCAACGAATACGAAAGCCTGCCGCGCCAGCTCAAACGCATCGCCAGCTACATGAGCCAGCAAAGCGACCGGATCATGGTCGACCGCATCAGCGACATCGCCCGCGAGTGCGAAGTGCACCCGTCGGCCATCGTGCGGTTCTCCCAGCGCTTCGGCTTCAGCGGTTTCAGCGAAATGCAGGCCCTGTTCCGCGAGGCGTACACGCACAAGACCACGCCGGTGCAGAACTACCAGCAACGCATTCGCAGCATGATCGCCAACAAATCGCAGAAAGCCAGCGGCGGCGACCTCGCCCGCGAATGCATCGACGCGACCCTGTCCGGCATCGAGCGACTGGGACAGGAACTCGATGACGAAGCCTTCGACAAAGCTGTGGACCTGGTGGTGAATGCCGACAACATCTACGTGGTCGGCGTGCGCCGCTCGTTCGCGGTGGCCGATTACCTGGTCTACAACCTGCAACACACCAACAAACGCATCCACCTGGTCTCCGGCCTCGGCGGCAGCTACCGCGAGCAGATGCGCAGCGTGCGCGCCAATGACCTGGTGATCGCCATCAGCTTCACCCCGTACGGCAAGGAAACCCAGCACTGCCTGCGCATCGCCCAGCATCATCAGGCGAAAACCCTGATCATCACCGACAGCAACCTGTCGCCACTGGCCAAACGCGCCAACACCGTGTTGCTGGTCAATGAAGGCAGCTCGTTCGCCTTCCGCTCGTTGAGCGCGACCTTGTGCCTGTGCCAGGCGCTGTTCATCGCCGTGGCGTATCGACTGGAATTGAAGGTCGACGAGATTCACGAACAGGTCGGTTTCGACGATTAGCCCAGCGCCGTTTGCAGGTCGCCGAACCTCAGCTAAGGTAGTTCATCCCGACATGGACACCTGAAGGAGCGGCTCAATGAAACTGATCGGCATGCTGGATTCACCCTACGTGCGGCGCGTGGCCATTTCCGCCAGACACTTGGGCATCGACCTCGAGCACGAATCGGTTTCGGTGTTCCGCCACTTCGAGCACTTCCAGCAGATCAATCCCGTGGTCAAGGCGCCTACCCTGGTGCTGGACGACGGCGAGGTGTTGATCGACTCGACGCTGATCATCGACTACCTGGAAGCCCTGGCCGGCCCCGGCAAAAGCCTGATGCCCAGCGACCTCAAGCAACGGTTGCGCGCATGGCGCCTGATCGGGCTCGGGTTGGCGGCGTGCGAAAAGTCGGTGCAGCTTTACTACGAACGCAACCTGCGCCCCGCCGAGATTCAATACCAGCCCTGGGTTGAACGCGTCGAAGGCCAACTCGCCGCAGCCTATTCAGCGCTTGAGCGCGAACTGGAAAAACAGCCTCTGGCAAACGACGCGTTGATTGGGCAAGACGGCATCACCCTCGCCGTCGCCTGGAGCTTCACCAACCTGGTGACACCGGATCAAGTCGATGCCGAACGCTTTCCTTTAATCGCGGAATTCACCGCGCAGGCGGAAAAGCTTGAGGCCTTCATCAGTACCCCGATAACCTGACCGGCCCCCTCGAACGGACCCGACCATGACCGCCGCCGAACAACCCGCCCCGGCGCTGAAGGAAATCTTCAACGCCGAGCGCCTCAAGCACATCGCCACCGAAATGACGGCGGTCTACCCGGCATTCAACGCCAAAGCCTTCCTGAAAATGGCCAACGACGGCCTCGCCGACCTGTCGATCATGCAACGCATGGCCCGGGTCAGCGAAAGCCTGCACGCCGTGTTGCCGCTGGGTTACGAAGAATCCCTCGAAGTGCTGCGCGCCCTCGCCCCGCGTCTGAACAGCGGGTTCGTCAGCATCTCGCTGCCGCATTACGTGGCGATGTATGGCGAGCATGATTTCGAGCGGTCGATGGAGGCGCTCAAGTACTTCACGGCGTTTGGCTCTGCGGAATTTGCGATTCGGTATTTTCTGCGTAGCGATCTGGAGCGGTCGTTGGCGCTGATGCGGGAATGGTCTCGGGATGAGAATGAGCATGTGCGGCGGCTCGCTAGTGAAGGCAGTCGACCGCGGTTGCCTTGGTCGTTTCGGCTGGAGCAGATTCAGCGTGATCCGACGTTGGCCTCCGCGATTCTGGAGAACCTCAAGGCGGATGACAGCCTTTACGTGCGTAAGTCGGTGGCTAATCACCTTAATGACATTACCAAGGACCATCCGGAGTGGGTGTTGGACTTGATTGAGGGATGGTCGCTGGAGAACAAGCACACGGCGTGGATTGCCAAGCATGCGCTGCGCAGTTTGATTAAGCAGGGGAATCAGCGGGCGCTGGCGATTATTGGGGCGAGTGGGAAGGCTGAGGTTGAGATTGTTGGGGTGAAGGTGGAGCCGGCGGTGATTCGGTTGGGGGAGAAGATCACGTTGTCGTTTGGGGTGAGATCGACGGTGGCGGAGAGTCAGCGGTTGGTGATTGATTATGCGATTGATTATGTGAAAGCCAATGGCAGCACCTCGGCGAAAGTGTTCAAGCTTAAGGCGTTGACGCTGGCTGGCAAGGCGACTGAACGGGTTAGCCGTGGTCAGCAGATCAAGGAACTCACCACTCGTAAACACTATGTGGGCAAACACGCAGTGCACATCTTGGTAAACGGCGAACGCCTCGCCACCACCTCATTCGAAATCCTCGCATAACTTTTTTGTAGCAGCTGCCGAGCAGCGCGAGGCTGCGTTCGGCTGCGAAGCAGTCGTAAAATCACGCAGCTGGTTCTTTCAGGAAAACCGCGTCTACTGGCTTGCAAAGACTACGCCCTCGAACGCAGCCTCGCGCTGCTCATCAACCGCTACACATGCACGCACTGATCGACTGTTAAGTAAATCCACCTCGCTATTCCCAGACCAATCTTGCCAGCGCATCACAGGATTGATGGCCATGGCATGGGGGGCATTAACTCGGCATGGTGGTGTCTGGAGTAGATAAGCCAAAAAGGCAGCCAAGCCAAAAAAGGGACGAATGTGTTTTTCCGTTCTTTGTGCAGTCCACTTCGGATCGAATGCAGGGCTCGCGACAGCCACCAATCGGCCAACAGCGGACGCTCGCGGCTTAGCTCAGATCTTACGTATACAGTAATATCCGTCTGCACCGCCCAAGCTATGGAGTCGGGCTATTAGCCATGAAGGGATCAAGTGAATCTACAACTTGAAATTGAGAGGATCTTTGGGGGTAAAGCATTTGCCAGGCCACTTTTCTATTCCTATCCAGGAGGTCTGCGTTTTGAGCTCTCTGAAACTGGTGGAGTGATTGAGCAATTTCTAACAGCACTACGAAAATCAACAAAGATCTGCAGCGATATCTTCCTTGATGACGCGACGCTTGTTGCTTGTCTGCGCATTCATTCTGGCAGCAACCGATTTGCTCATCGGCCCCTGATTCACGCTCTTCGATCTGCCGGCATTAACATACCCACGGAATGCTCAGTCTGGAGTGAGGAGATAGATCCGGAGGAATGGTTTTGCGAAAGGGAGCCGGAGTATTGGATCAACATCGCATTTGAAGCGCCTGCGACTCTGCTTCAAGCATTTCTTTGGTGTGCTTTGGCTAGGGACTTTGCCGCAATTCAGCCTAAACCCAACTGCGTTTTATACCTCTTCAATTTGAAGAAGCACGTCATGGTTTTTCCCTACGACGACAGAGGTATGGATGTGGTCGGCCCCAACAAAGATCTGCTTTCACAGCTGTATCGTCTGCATCAGACATACCTGCTGGATTACGACCGACACACGATGGACACCACATTTGAAGGGCCTGCGAGCTAGCCTCATTGCTTGAATTGGAGCTGAAACGTAAGCGCTCCATAAACCCCACCTGCACATGAAGCGCCGATTCAAGGATGCTGAGCTCCCATTTCTCGCTCGGATCGACCGATCCGCCGGACGGTCTGTTAGTCGTTACGTGTCTGTTCAAGCCGCCTATCAAGCTCGCTTGGCGGCAAGTTCGGCGTCGAGTGAAGCGTCAGCCAGACGGCCCGCAGAATGTTGATCGCGGCCATGTTCAGGTGTTGTTCGGCGGCGTGCAGGGCCAGTTCGGCTGCCAGGCGCTTGTCGGCAGCACTGAGGTGCGCCGTTTTGTGGGTCATGTCCGCATCGATGTTGGCCAACAGCCCCTGGAGTTCCTGCACCGCCTGATCCGATGCCTGACGCATGTCCGCCAGCAGGCGGCTGGCTTCGGCAGGCGTCATGGACAAGGCGCGGACGCTGCGAAAAGTCAGGCGGGCGGGCAAGGTGGCCAAACTGAAACCCGTCGAAATTAACTTGCCAATCATGCGAACAACTCCTGTGAACGAGTGTTTCAGCAGCGTATCAGAGTAAATCGCAAAAAATGTCTGCTCATAAAAGAGGACGGATTTATTTTTATGGAAAATAAATCCGTACCCTTTTTTCTTTTGAAGCAAAAGCCCACTGAAAGAGGGGACTAGGATCCCCTCCAATTACTGCATTAATGCAAAGCTTGAATCAGGGAGTTGAAGAAAACACCCTGCTCGCTATACAACACATCAGGTCCTTCAGCGTGCTCCCAATTGGACCACTGGACCATAATCAAATTTTCCTTCTGATTGATTGCGATCGCTTGGCCGAAAATGCCATATGCCCAAAAGGTTTCGTCTGAATTGAAGGTACTTGTAGGTGCAGAGGAAGCCTCATCACCGGGCGCAAATCCCATATACCACCACTGATAACCATACTGACCCTTCGGAGCCCATGACTGTACGGATCCGTCTGCGTTAGTCCAGTCCGTAGAACGCTTTATCCAGTCGCCTGGCAGGACATGTTCGCCGTTAGAAAGTACGCCATTATTGGCCACAAACAGACCGAAGCGCCCCCAATCTCGCAATGTTGCATTGAAACCATAGCCACCCATATCAGCTTTTCCAGGTTTAAGCGCATACCAAACACCGTCTCGCTCCATTCCGGCTGGCTGCCACACTTTTTTCTCCAAGTATTTGGCGATGGTCATTCCGGTTGCACGTTCCAAAACCAAACCTACCAACCAAGAACCACCAGCGTTGTAACTCCAGCGCTCCCCTGGTTTTACACCGGGATTTCGGGCGAGGCCGCTAACGAGCGAGAGGATACAACTGTAAGGATCTTTAGTAGTCTCGCATAAGATTATCTTGGAAACATCGGAGTTGGGATCAGTGTAGCCCTGACTCCATTGAATGCCGGAAGTATGTTGCATGAGTTGGTGCAGCGTTACTCCTTCCCATGCCGTACCTTCCAGTTCAGGAATATATTGCGTGATCAACGTATCAACCGATTCGATGGCATGGTCTTTTATCGCCGCACCAACGAGTACAGATACAATGGCTGTAGCAACTGATCTGGATGTCCAAAGCGTCGTCTCATTAACGCTGTCACCGTAATGTTCCAAGACAATTTGGCCGTTCTTAATTAACAGCAATCCCGCAACGCTTTGATTTCTCAGGTAGTCGCTAATGCCAAGTTTTTTGTTGTCTAACTTATATTCCACATTTGAAATAGATTGGCCGAACGGTAGCTTTTGCATGTTATTTTCGGAGCTTGAAAAAACATCACCACCATAAAGGTGGTACATATTTTTAGAACCAACAAATCTTTCACTCTGACTCCAGGCAAGTCTTTTTTTAGGGTCAGGAATAATTCTATCGGCCGGTTCTGGGCAAGAGTTCATCATATAACCATAGCAAGCCATAAGAGGGCTGGCACAAACTTCTTGCCAAAGTAAACTGCCGACAAGCAAGCTACAAATTTTTATTGATTTGATCGCGCTGTTGGAAATTATTATTTTCATGGCGAGCCTCAATGAACTATTAAGCGCATCCACTCATAGCCTCATCTGTTGGTTATTGCAGGTTTCCGCTTGAACAATATAGTCATAGGATCAAATATTCCTAGTTGAAATCAGCAAAAACATGTAATTTCGAAATACCAATTTGAGGCAAAAAACCACTGTATATTCCGAATGGCTATCCCTGTAAATAATTTGAGACAACTAGGGCGTATCGACCTGTTTTACGTTCCTATTCTGACTGTAAAATTTGCTCAAAAACGTTTTCACACAGCCTGGACCGATAGCAGCCAGCAATGATCCGATTTTGGCCCAAAAGCTGAAACCTCAAGGATACAGTCGCCGACTTACCCTCCCTCTGTGACGCCGGACTATCCGACCGCCACAGAGGGTTTGCCCTTACTCCTTCACCTCAACCTTATCCAACGCCTGATTCACCGCCAATTCCCCCAACATCACCACCTGCGTAATCCCCAGCAGCGTCTTGCGGTGGGAGTTATCCAACAACGCCGCAAAATTGCTGAGCATGGTAGTGGCCGAGCCCAGTGATTCGCTGGCGTTGGCCAGCAGCGATTCGGTGTCGTACGCCGGGTTGGCGAGGAACATGGGTTCGGGTTCGTGGGTGCTGGCCATGATGTGGGCACCTGGGTTGAGGTAGTGGTCGAGGGCGCGTTCGGCGGCTTCGTGGAGTTTTTTGGAATCGAGGGATTCGTAGGGGGATGCCGGATTGGTGTCCGGTGGGTTGGGTGTGGGTTTGATCATAGTGAAACTCCGATGCTACTTAAAAAGGGAGCCATCGCCCTCTCGCTACCAAACGGAGGGTGGCGGCCATACGGAGGTTGGTAGACCGGGCATCGGAACCGGCGCTCCCGAAGGAGCCCTACGCATGGCCACCATAAAATCGCAGTCCTGAGAAAGGACCGCCGAAGGTGACGCTATGCGTCGATGCTGTGGGTCTACCAAACCCATCGCTGTTTTTCAGCGACGAGACCACGATAGAACCCACGCCCTAGACGCACAAGCCGGCGGATTCTGGCGTACGCGTAGGTAATGACGCAAGGTGGTGTAGCCGTTGGGACGTAACACTGAGTGTCTTTAAACGTGGGCATTGAAACCTGTTTAAGTGCATCAGCAGTCGAGCAAAACATCCGAGCCTGAATATGGGGTGTCAGGTCTGGCGTCATCGCGGGCAAGCCCGCTCCCACAGGGTTTGTGGCGAATTCGACGTCTTGGGGTGGCAATGTATGCGTCCTGCATCGGGCTCGGGTTTAGTGCTGGCGCTGGTTGATGGGATTACTGGACCGGCCCGGCAACATGCGGGTCAGGGTGTTGTCCCGGACCCAATAGTGATGAAACAACCCCGCCGCCGCGTGCACGCCGATCAGCCAGTAACCCGCGCTGCCCAGCAGTTCATGCCAGTACTTGAATTGCTTGGCCAAGTCCGGATCAACCGCCACCGGCGATGGCAGGTAGAACTCGAAATAGGGCATCGGCTTCCCACCGGCCGAGAGCATCAGCCAGGCTAACAGCGGCGTTGCGATCATCAATACGTACAACGCCAGGTGCATCAGGTGCGATACGCCGGTCTGCCATTTGGGCAGTGCCGGGGTAATCGGTGGCCGAGGTGTCAGGCGCCCGAGCAGACGCACCCACACCAAGGCGAAAATGCTCAAGCCGAAGAGGCCATGCAGTCCAAGAAACATTCCCCTCAAGGCATCCCCCTTTGGCAGCAGGCCTTTGATTTCGATGCTGGCATACACGCCCACGAACAGCACCAGCATCAGCATCAGCATCAGCCAGTGCAAGGTGATCGAGAGTTTTCCATAGCGTTGTACTGCTGAGTCGCGGGTCATAAAGGGCCTCGATAACTTCATTGCCGACTGCCGAGTCATTCGTGCGGCCGGGGTCCGGTGTGTCACCGCACCGACGGGCGACACCCTGCCCGTCCAGTCTTAAGGCAATCTGAAGACAACCCACGGTAGCAGCTCGTTTGATTCGGGCGCGTTCGGACGCAGCAGCCGTGAAATCAGACGATGCGGCGTATCAGGAGCACTGCGTGCACAGGATTCACGACTGCTTCGCAGCCGAACGCAGGCTTCGCCAGCTGCTACAAATAGCGTTAAAGCAGTGATCCGGCATTACCGGCCCTTTCTTTTTTTCACCTTCAGACTCCGTTAAGAAATGCCTCGGATACTCCTCCCACACTGACCCGGGAGGCGCATTCCAATGCCCGATTTTGAATGGAATATTCCTCTACCCCTGCGCTTCGGCCAAGCCGAAACGCAGACGATGAGTCTGGCCAGAGCGTTGCCGGACAACGTCGAGCGGCCTGTCTTCGAAGCCTTTATCCAGCAACGTTTTCGTAAAGCCCACGGCGCCGATATTCGCCATTTCATGCCGGAGCTGTTCGGCATGCGCGATCAAACAGGCACGCTCAGCGCAGTGGCCGGCGTGCGTCTGGCCAACTCCGAATCGTTGTTTCTGGAACGTTATCTGGACGAGTCGATTGAGCCGCTGATCAGCGCTGCGGCTGACCGCCCGGTGGATCGCGCCGGCATCGTCGAAGTCGGCAATCTGGCGGCCAGCGATACCGGCAGCGCGCGGATGAGCATCATCGCCATCACTTATCTGCTGGCCATGGGTGGCCTGGAATGGGTGGCATTCACCGGCAACATCGGTCTGGTCAACAGCTTTCATCGCCTGGGCTTGAAACCGGTGACGCTGTGCGCGGCCGACCCTGAGCGGCTGGGGGATGAACGCCAGCACTGGGGCAGTTATTACGAGAGCAAACCCTGGGTGCACGTCGGCAACATCCGCGCCGGTTTCATTCATTTGCGCAACATCGGGATGTTCAATCGCCTGGGGTTGCCGACGTCCCTTGAGGAATCCAGCCATGTCGCCTGAAACCGAGCGTTTCAAACAGACGCTGCGCAGCCATGCCCAGCGCAAGACCCACGCGATAGCGTTGTGGGGCGATCAGCTGAAAGTGGATTACGCGACGCTGTACGCCGAAGTGGTGTACCGCCAGCAACGGCTGCGCGATGAGCAGGTCAAGGTGATTGCGCTGGCGTTGGACAATGGCGTCGAAGCCATGCTCTGGGACCTGGCGGCGCTGTTCGAAGGCTTGACGTGCCTGACGTTGCCGCCCTTTTTCAGCCCGGCTCAACGCGCTCATTGCCTGGAACAGAGCCAGGCCGAACGGGTAATTGCCGAGCCCGGGCTGGACGCTGAACTGGAAATGGCCGGGTACGAGAAAGCCGGTGAATTCTGGCGTCGCACCTTTAGCGGCCCGAACCGGATGCCGGAAGGGACCGCCAAACTGACGTTCACTTCCGGCACCACGGGCACGCCCAAAGGCGTGTGCCTGAGCGCCGAGAGTCTTTTAACGGTCGCTCGCGAACTGGATCAGGCCAGCAAACCCACCGATCCGCAGCATCACCTGGCCCTGTTGCCCCTGGCGATTTTGCTGGAAAACCTCGGTTGTTATGCCGCGCTGTATGCCGGTGCAACGTTGAGTTTGCCCAGTCAGAAGACCCTGGGGATTCAGGGGGCCAGCGGTGTTGATGTGCCGCGCCTGCTCGGTTGCTTGGCGACCCGGGCGCCCGAGAGCCTGATCCTGGTGCCGCAGTTGTTGCTGATGCTGGTCAGCGCCGCCGAGCAGAAAGCCTTCAACCCCTACTCTTTGCGTTTCGCCGCAGTGGGTGGCGCGCGGGTTTCAGAAGAATTGCTGCATCGCGCGCAACGGATCGGCCTGCCGGTTTACGAAGGCTACGGGCTGTCGGAGTGCGCCTCGGTGGTGTGCCTGAATCGGCCCGAAGCACGCCGCCCCGGCAGTGTCGGCCGGCCCCTGCCCCACGTAGAGATTCGCTTGGCCGAGGACGGCGAAGTGCTGGTCAAGGGTTCGACCTTGCTCGGTTACCTGGGCGAGGCGCCGCACAGCGATGAATGGTGGCCGACCGGCGATCTCGGCGAGTTTGACGCCGATGGTTTTCTCTACCTCAAGGGGCGCAAGAAGCATCAATTCGTCACCAGTTTCGGGCGCAACGTCAACCCGGAATGGGTCGAGGCCGAATTGACCCAGCGCCGCCATATCGCCCAGGCCTTCGTCTACGGCGAAGCCATGCCGCGCAACCACGCGTTGCTCTGGCCCCATCGCCCGGAATGCACCGACGGCGAACTGGCCGCTGCCGTCGCCCAGGCCAACGAGGCCTTGCCCGGTTATGCGCAGGTCCATCACTGGACCCGTCTCGATCAACCCTTCTCCCCCGCCAACGGCCTTCTCACCGCCAATGGCCGACCGCGCCGTGACGCCATCGTCCAGCGTTACCGGGCGCAACTGACCGAATCTGTATTTTCCGAGGAATCCGCATCATGAGTTTTTTCGACACGCTGCAAGAAGCCACCCAACACGAACGCCATGAACTGTTCAATCTGCCGGTCATTCGCGATGCGCTTGAGGGCAAGGTCAGCCTGGAAAGCTACCGGGCTTTTCTGGCGCAGGCCTATTACCACGTGCGCCACACCGTACCGTTGATGATGGCCTGCGGTGCGAAATTGCCGATGCGCCTGGAATGGCTGCGTGAAGCGGTCTGCGAGTACATCGAGGAAGAATACGGCCACGAACAGTGGGTGCTTGACGATATTGAAGCCTGCGGCGGCGACCGGAACGCCGTGCGCGACGGTCGCCCGTCCCTGCCGATCGAATTGATGGTCAGCTTTCTTTACGACCTGATTGCCCGCGACAACCCGGTCGGTCTGTTCGGCATGGTCAATGTGCTGGAAGGCACCAGCATTGCCCTGGCCACCCACGCGGCCGGCAGCATTCGCGAGCGTCTGGACTTGCCGGAAAGCGCCTTCAGTTACCTGAGTTCCCATGGTTCCCTGGACATCGAGCACATGCAGACCTATCGCCGACTGATGAACACCCTCGACGATCCAGCGGACCAGGCGGCGGTGATTCACGCCTCCAAAGTGGTGTACACGCTGTACACCGACATGTTCCGTGGCTTGCCGCGCGACGGGGAGACTCTGCATGAAGTTGCATGACGCTCGCGTGGTGCTGACCGGCGCCAGCGGCGGCATCGGCCTGGCGATCGCCACTGCCCTGTGTGCCAGCGGCGCCCGGGTGTTGGCGGTGGCTCGGCATCAGGAACCACTGGCGCCTTTGCTTGAGCGCTATCCGCAACACCTGTGCTGGGTCGGCGCGGACCTGACCGTGCTGTCCGACCGGCGCAAGGTGCTGAGCGCAGCCGAAGCGATGGGTGGGGTCAACCTGCTGATCAACGCCGCCGGGGTCAATCACTTCGCGATGCTCGAACAGCTGGAGGACAGCGACGTCCACGCGATGCTGGCGGTGAACATCAGCGCGCCGATCTGCCTGACCAAAACCCTGCTGCCGCTGCTCAAGCAAGCCGAAAGCGCAATGGTGGTGAACGTCGGCTCGACTTACGGCTCCATCGGCTACCCCGGTTACGCCAGCTATTGCGCCACCAAGTTTGCCTTGCGCGGGTTTTCCGAGGCCCTGCGCCGGGAACTGGCGGACACCCGGGTCAGCGTGCTCTACGTCGCCCCGCGCGCCACCCGCACCAGCATGAACAGCCCGGCGGCGCAGGCGTTGAACGATGCGCTCAAGGCTAACGTCGATGACCCGCAAACCGTCGCGGCCGCGGTGATTCATGCGATTGCCGGTGACCGTCGCGACTTGTACCTGGGCTGGCCGGAGCGCTTTTTCGTGCGCCTCAACAGCCTGCTGCCCAATTTGGTGGACCGAGGCTTGCGCAAGCAATTGCCGCTGATCCGTCGCCTGAGTCAGAAGCCCGACAACGAGAATCTCAAACCATGAAAAAGATCATCGCTTGCCTGCTGCTGGGGGCTCTGAGCCAAAGCGTCTGGGCGCTCGACCCCGCCGACCAGCAACGGCTCCAGGGCATTCAGCAAAGCTGGGCGCACATTCAATACGAAGTGCCGGAGGCGCAACGCACCGCAGCGTTCGAGAAACTGGCAGCCCAGGCTTCGGCGTTCACTCAGGAACGCCAATCGGTGGCCGAAGCCTGGATCTGGTCCGGCATCGTCAGCAGCAGTTGGGCCGGTGCGCAGGGTGGGCTCGGGGCGCTGAGCAAGGTCAAGGCAGCGAAAGTCGATCTGGAAAAAGCCATGGCGCTCGACCCCAAAGCCCTGCAAGGCTCGGCCTACACCAGCCTCGGCGCGTTGTACGACCGCGTTCCCGGCTGGCCCATCGGTTTCGGTGACTCGGACACGGCCGAACAGTTACTCAAGCAAGCCTTGCAACTCAACCCAAACGGCATCGATAGTCTGTACTTCTGGGGCGATCACCTCTACCGTCAAAAACGTTACAGCGAAGCGCGGGCCGCGTTGCAAAAAGCCCTGCAAGCCGCCCCAAGGCCAGGCCGGGAAACGGCTGACGCCGGGCGGCGCAAAGAGATCGAAACGTTGCTGGTGGACGTGAACAAGAAACTCGACTGACAGGAGTTCGTGTGCGCTTATTACTGATCGAGGACGACGTGGCCCTTGGCGAGGGCATCCATCAAGCCCTGGGCCGCGAAGGTTACACCGTCGATTGGCTGCAGGACGGCACCAGCGCCTTGCATGCGCTGCTCAGTGAAACCTTTGACCTGGCGGTGCTCGACCTCGGCTTGCCGCGCATGGACGGGCTTGAAGTGCTGCGGCGCTTGCGGGACAGCGGTTCCAACCTGCCGGTACTGATCCTCACTGCGCGGGACGCGACCGAAGACCGCATTGCCGGGCTGGATGCCGGGGCCGACGATTACCTGATCAAGCCCTTTGATCTGGCGGAACTGAAGGCTCGCTTGCGGGCGTTGTTACGGCGCAGTGCCGGCCGCGCCCAGGTGCTGATCGAACATGCCGGCATCAGCCTGAACCCCGGCACCCAGCAAGTCAGTTATCAGGGCGAACCGGTGGCGCTGACGCCCAAGGAATATCAGTTGCTCCACGAATTGCTCTCGCCGCCGGGCCGGGTCATGACCCGCGATCACTTGATGCAGTTGCTGTATGGCTGGAACGAGGAAGCCGAAAGCAACACCCTGGAAGTGCACATTCATCACCTGCGCAAAAAATTCTCCACCGACCTGATCCGCACCATTCGCGGCGTCGGTTACCTGGTGGAGGAACGTCGATGACGTCGATCCGGCGCCGCACCCTCACGCTGATCATTGGCTTGATGCTGGTGGGGGTGGCGGTGATCAGCCTGTTCAACCTGCACGACAGCAATCACGAAATCGCCGAAGTCTACGATGCTCAACTGGCTCAAAACGCCCGGCTGTTGCAGGGTGTGATGCGCATGCCGATGGCCAGCAAGGAACACGCCGAACTGTATCAGGCCTTCAACCAGGCGCTGGGTGAAGCGGAGCCCAGGGTCGACGGCCATCCCTACGAATCCAAAATGGCCTTTCAGGTGTGGAACCGCACCGGTGAAGTGCTAGTGCACACGGCCAGCGCGCCCTCCTTCAACGCGCCGCCGACCAAACCCGGCTTCAGCGACGTGGTGGACCTGAACAACCGCCACTGGCGTGCGTTCCTGCTGGATGACAAACAGAGCGACCTGAGAATTTGGGTCGGTGAACGGGACGACGTGCGTTCAGACCTGGTGGACAGGATCGTGCGGCATACCTTGTGGCCCAACGTGCTGGGCAGCCTGATTCTGGCGGCGATGATCTGGATGGCCATCGGCTGGGGCCTCAAGCCGCTGGAAGACATGGCGGCGACCTTGCGCGCGCGGCACAGCGGTTCGCTGGAGCCGCTGCAACTGACCCCGTTACCCAGTGAGCTGGAGCCGATGCAAGCGGCGCTCAACCGCATGCTCGCGCAGATTCAGGAAGTGCTGGGCCGCGAGCGGCGCTTCATCGCTGACGCCGCCCACGAAATGCGCACACCGCTGGCGGTGCTGCGCGTGCATGCGCAAAACCTGCTGGAGGCCGGCACTGAACAGGAGCGCCGTGAATCCCTGGAATTTCTGATTGCCGGCGTCGACCGCACCAGCCGTCTGGTCAATCAACTGCTGACCATGGCCCGCCTCGAACCCAAAGGCATGGACCCGGTGTTGCAGCGCATCGACCTGGCACAAACCGTGCGCGACAGCCTTGTGCAGCTGACGCCCTGGTTGCTGAGTAAAAATCTTGAGCTGGCTTTCGACGTCACTGATCGCCCTTTTGAAGTGGTGGCCGACGCCGCCGCCATCGACATCGCCCTCAACAACCTGATCAGCAACGCGGCAAACTTCTCCCCCGAACACGGCGTTATCACGGTGCAGCTGAGTCAGGCGGACGGCTTTTATTCGCTGAGCGTCGAGGACCAGGGCCCCGGCATTGACGAAACGGATCGCGGGCGATTGTTCGAACGCTTCTACAGTCGCGGGAATGTTCATGGAGCGGGTTTGGGCCTGACCATCGTCAACACCATCGCGACCCGCCTTGGAGGACACATTGCGCTGGCCAACCGAGCGGAAGGCGGCCTGCGCGCGACGCTGTCCATTCCCGACAGCCAGCCGCGCACCCCGCTACAGCGCACCACGCGGGAATTGCCGCCGAATGCTTGAGTGATCCCGACACCGCCGAGCGAGTAATCCTCGCCTGAATGCGGTGCGCCAGTTCCGACGCCATCGCGGGCAAGCCCGCTCCCACAAGGATTTGTGTCGACCGCAACACTCAACAACGACACCACCCCCTGTGGGAGCGGGCTTGCCCGCGAAGACGGCGGCACATCCTGCCTCCATCTCCCTGCTATACAACTTAGCCAGCCGTTTACAGATGACTCACTTTTTAACACTCGCCAAATAATGCGCCACCAACGCATTCGCATGCCCATGCCCCATCCCATGCTCATCCTTCAGCAAAGCCACCATTTCCATATGCTTCTTGCCGCTCACTGTCCCGAGCAGATCCAGCCAATGGTTGATGGGCTGGCCATACTTTTTCTCGATAGACGGGAAGTACGACGCCGGGCCTTTCACTTTTGTCTCTTCGCTCATGCTGCAAGCTCCCTGTTTCGCGACGGAGTGTCGGTGGACGCTCCTTGTCTTCAACTACGAATTGAAGGCCAGGATGGCTGTGCAGTCCAGTGGCAGGACGATCCCAACAACATAGTGAAGTTGGTTTTCCGCACAAAGAGTGTCGGCACGTTCTGAAGCGTGAGTAAGCATTTGGAAAAAAGAATCTGACACGCTCCCACTCCTGTGGCGAGGGAGCTTGCTCCCGCTGGGTCGCGAAGCGGCCCCGTCTTCCTGAAAACGCAGGGGACTGCTGCGCAGTCCAACGGGAGCAAGCTCCCTCGCCACAGGGGTTGTGTTGGTTGTTTCATTGCTTGGCTGATCAGAGTTGTGATGGCTGGCAGGCTATCCCATCAACAACCCCTGCTCCGCCTCACACAACTCCACCACGTAATCCCACATCACCCGCAATCTCACCGACTTGTGCAGCTCCCGCCGCGTGCTGATCCAGTAACTGCGCTCAATGCTCTCATCCGGAAACAACGGCACCAGCTGCGGATCGGCGCTAGCCATGTAGCACGGCAGCACCGCGATCCCCAACCCCGAACGCGCCGCCTGTTGCTGGGCGATGACGCTGGTGCTGTGGAACACCACCTGAGGGTTGCGGCAGAAACTGTTGAGGAACATCAGTTCCTGGCTGAACAGCAAGTCGTCGACGTAGCCGATCCAGGCGTGGCGGCCGAGGTCTTCGCGGCTGTGCAGCGGGGGTGCCTTGTCGAGGTAGGCCTGGCTGGCGTAGAGCGCCAGGCGATAGTCGGTGAGTTTGCGCGTGACCAGCATGTCGGCGGCCGGGCGTTCGAGGTGGATGCTGATTTCGGCTTCGCGGTTGAGGATGCTGACGAAGCGCGGCACGGCCACCAGTTCCACTTCCAGTCCCGGGTAGCGTTCGAACAGGCCGTTCATGCGGCTGGCGAGGAACATGATGCCCAGCCCTTCCGTTACGCCGACACGAATCTTGCCCAGGGGCGCCGTGGATTGGGTGATTTCTTCTTGCGCCAGCAACGCGACGTTTTCCATGGCTTCGGCGTGTTTGAGCAGCGCTTCGCCGGCCGGGGTCAGTTCGTAGCCCTGGGCATGCTGGACAAACAGCGCGGTGCCGAGGCTCTTTTCGACGGCCTCGATGTGCCGGGCGACGGTGGCGTGGGTGGTGTTCAAACGGCGGGCGGCGGTGAGCAAACGCCCGCTGCGCTGCAACTCGAGAAAAAACCGCAGGTCATTCCAGTCGAACATGAGTCGTCCTTGGGGCTACGCTGGGTGAGGCGCTGTCTGAAAACGCACAGCGGCTGCGCAAAAACTAACATTCTTTTGACGAAAGCTAACAACTAGGATGACCGACAACAAGAACAACAATACGAGGTCAGGGATGCAGACTTCCCTTGATGAATTCGACTACATCGTGGTCGGCGCCGGGCCGGCCGGGTGTTTGCTGGCCAATCGGCTGTCAGCCGACCCGCAACACCGCGTATTGCTGCTCGAAGCCGGCGGCCGCGATAACTATGCGTGGATTCACATCCCCGTGGGCTACCTGTTCTGCATCGGCAACCCGCGCACCGACTGGTGCTTCAAGACCGAAGCGCAACCCGGCCTGCAAGGTCGCGCTCTGAGTTACCCGCGCGGCAAAGTGCTGGGCGGCTGCTCCTCGATCAACGGCATGATCTACATGCGTGGACAGGCCGGCGACTATGACGGCTGGGCGGCTGATGGGAATCCGGGCTGGAGCTGGAACGACGTCCTGCCACTGTTCAAGAAAAGCGAAAACCATTTTGCCGGCGACTCGGAATTTCACGGCGCTGCGGGAGAATGGCGGATCGAGCGTCAACGGCTCTCGTGGCCGATTCTGGATGCGTTTCGCAGCGCTGCCGAGCAAAGCGGCATCGCCAGCATTGATGATTTCAACCAGGGCGATAACGAAGGCTGCGGCTATTTCCAGGTCAATCAGAAGGCCGGGATTCGCTGGAACGCGGCCAAGGCGTTTCTCAAACCGATCCGCAATCGCGCCAATCTCACCGTGCTGACCGATGTCGAAGTGGACCGCGTGCTGCTGGAAAACGGCCGCGCATCGGCGGTCAGCACGCGATATCAAGGTCAGGCGAAAACCTTCAAGGCGCGCAAGGAAATCGTGTTGTGCGCAGGCTCCGTCGGTTCGCCGAGCATCCTGCAACGCTCCGGGATCGGCCCTCGCCCGCTGCTTGAGAAACTGGGCATCGGTGTGGCCCATGAGCTGCCCGGTGTGGGCGGGAATCTGCAGGATCACCTGCAACTGCGGCTGATCTACAAACTGGAAAACGCGCGCACCCTGAACCAGATCGCCGGCAGCGTGTGGGGCAAAATGGGCATGGGCCTGCGTTATCTGTATGACCGCAGCGGCCCGCTGTCGATGGCACCGAGTCAGCTGGGGGCGTTTGCCCGGTCAGGGCCGGAACAGACTTCGGCCAATCTTGAATACCACGTGCAACCGTTGTCGCTGGAGCGCTTCGGCGAACCGCTGCACGCCTTTCCTGCTTTTACGGCGTCGGTTTGCGATTTAAGGCCGCAGAGTCGGGGGCGCGTGGAGATTCGTTCAACTGATCCGCAGGAAGCGCCGTTGATTCAGCCTAATTACTTGAGCCATCCGGAGGATTTGCGGGTCGCCGCCGATGCCATTCGCCTGACCCGACGCATTGTCGCCGCGCCGGCCCTGCAAGCGTTTAAACCGGTCGAGTATTTGCCCGGTGACAGCTTGCAGACTGAAGAAGAATTGCATGAAGCCGCTGCGCGGATTGGCACGACGATTTTCCATCCGGTGGGCACCTGCCGGATGGGCAATGATGTGGATGCGGTGGTCGACGCCGAGCTACGCGTGCATGGGATTCCCGGTCTGCGCGTTGCTGATGCCTCGATAATGCCGCGCATCACCTCGGGCAACACCTGTTCGCCTACGCTGATGATTGCCGAAAAAGCTGCGCAGCTGATCCTGAACCCTGCTGTACACACCGAACCTGTGGGAGCGGGTTTGCCCGCGAAAGCGGTGGATCTTCAACATTAATGTGCACTGACACTCCGCTATCGCGGGCAAGCCCGCTCCCACAGGGGATCGCACTGGATTTACGGACGTTGAAATACCCGCTGCAAGGAACACGCAACACCAGTGGAACAACAAAAACAATCACTGTGAGGGATACCGATATGTCAGAACATGTTCAGCCGCTGGATGCCGCGCGCAGCGTCGACACCAGCCCAGACACCCGCAAAGTCATCTTCGCGTCGTCACTCGGGACGGTTTTCGAGTGGTACGACTTTTTCCTCTACGGCGCCCTCGCGGCGGTGATCAGCAAACAGTTTTTCGCCGGGGTCAACGACACCACGGCGTTCATCTTTGCGCTGATGGCCTTCGCGGCCGGCTTCATCGTGAGGCCATTCGGCGCGTTGGTGTTCGGACGGCTGGGGGACATGATCGGGCGTAAATACACCTTCCTCGCGACCATTATCCTCATGGGCGTGGCGACCTTCTGCGTCGGGCTACTACCGACTTACGCAAGCATCGGCATCGCCGCGCCGATCATCCTCGTGGTGTTGCGCATGCTGCAGGGCCTGGCCCTGGGCGGTGAGTACGGCGGCGCCGCGACGTATGTCGCCGAACACGCGCCGATGGGTAAACGCGGTTTCCACACCAGCTGGATTCAGTCCACTGCGACCCTCGGCCTGTTGCTGTCGCTGCTGGTCGTACTGGGTTGCCGCTACTTCACCGGTGACCAGTTTGAAGTCTGGGGCTGGCGGATTCCGTTCCTGTTTTCGATCGTTCTGCTGGGCATCTCGACCTGGATTCGCCTGAGCCTGCACGAGTCGCCAGCGTTCGTGAAAATGAAAGAGGAAGGCAAGCTCTGCAAGTCGCCGCTGCGCGATTCCTTCGGTAAATGGGAAAACCTCAAAGTCGTACTGATCGCGCTGTTCAGCATCAACGCCGGGCAAGCCGTGACCTTCTATGCGGCGCAGTTCTACGTGCTGTTTTTCCTCACCCAGTTCCTGAAGATGGACCCGGCGCTGGCCAACAGTCTGCTGATTGTCAGCGTGATTATCGGCGCGCCGTTCTTCATCTTTTTTGGCTGGCTGTCGGACAAGGTCGGGCGCAAACCGATACTGATGATTGGCCTGCTGCTGGCCACCGCGCTGTATTTCCCGATTTTCAAATCCATCGCCCACTACGCCAACCCGGCCATCGACCAGGCCAGCCGTCAGGCACCGATCACCGTACTGGCGGACCCGGCCACTTGCACGTTCCAGTTCGACCCGGTGGGCAAGGCGAAATTTGACAGCCCGTGCGACAAGGTCAAAACCTTCCTGGTGAAACAGGGCCTGCCCTACAGCAGCGAAGCGGCCCCGGCCGGCAGCGCCGTGCAGGTCAGTGTCGGTGACGTGAAACTGGATGGCTTCGACGAAGCGGCCCTGCGCGGTGCGGTGACCCTGGCGGGGTATCCGTCGCAAGCCGATACGCAACAGGTCAACAAGCCGATGATCGTGGGGTTGATGGTGGTGCTGATCATCATTTCTGCCATGTGCTACGGCCCGCTGGCGGCGCTGATGGTCGAACTGTTCCCGACCCGCATCCGCTACACCTCGATGTCCCTGCCCTACCACATCGGCAACGGCTGGTTCGGCGGGTTCCTGCCGACGGTGTCGTTTGCATTGGTGGTGTATACCGGGGACATCTTCTACGGGCTGTGGTACCCGGTGGTGATTACCGCGGTGAGTCTGGTGGTGGGGATGATCTGTTTGCGTGAGACCAAGAATGTGGACCTCGACAAAAACTGAGCCCACCACAATCCCCTGTGGTGAGGGAGCTTGCTCCCGCTGGGTGGCGAAGCCGCCCCAATCCAGCCAACTCGATTGTTCTGATACACCGAGGCGGCTGGTTTGGGCCTGCTGCGCAGGCCAGCGGGAGCAAGCTCCCTCGCCACAGGTTAAGCTCAACGACATCGGCAGCCCCGCCATTCCACAGACCGAGGCACCATGATCATTTCATCCGCATCCGACTATCGCGAGGCAGCACGTCGCAAACTCCCGCGTTTCCTGTTCGATTACATCGATGGCGGGGCTTATGCAGAGCATACGCTCCGGGCCAACAGCACCGATCTTTCAGGCATCAGCCTGCGTCAGCGCATTCTGAAAAACGTCGAAACCCTGCGCCTGGAAACCACCCTCTTCGATCAACCCCTTTCAATGCCCGTCATCTTGGCACCGGTCGGCCTGACGGGGATGTTCGCCCGCCGTGGTGAAGTGCAAGCGGTCAAAGCGGCGGAGAACAAAGGCATTCCCCTGTGCCTTTCAACGGTGTCGGTGTGTTCGATCGAGGAAGTCGCGGCGCAGAGCCAGCAATCCATCTGGTTTCAGCTGTACGTGCTCAAAGACCGGGGCTTCATGAAAAATGCCCTGGAGCGTGCGAAGGCCGCCGGGGTGAAAAACCTGGTGTTTACCGTCGACATGCCCACCCCCGGCGCCCGCTACCGCGATGCGCATTCAGGCATGTCAGGCCCTTTTGCCTCATCGCGGCGCATGCTTCAGGCCATGACCCGACCCGACTGGGCGTTCAACGTCGGCCTCATGGGGCGTCCACACGACCTAGGCAATATCTCGAAGTACCTGGGCAAAGCCGTCACGCTCGAAGACTACATGGGCTGGCTGGCCAACAATTTCGACCCTTCGATCAGCTGGAGCGATCTGGAGTGGATTCGAGATTTCTGGAAAGGCCCGATGATCATCAAAGGCATCCTCGACCCTCAGGATGCCAGAGACGCGGTCAGCTTTGGCGCGGATGGCATCGTGGTGTCGAACCACGGCGGGCGGCAGCTCGACGGCGTACTCTCCACCGCCAAGGCCTTGCCGCCGATCATGCAGGCGGTGGGAAATGATCTGACCGTGCTGGTCGACTCGGGCATCCGCTCGGGGCTTGATGTGGTGCGGATGCTGGCCATGGGCGCGAAAGGCGTATTGCTGGGGCGTTCCATGGCCTATGCACTGGCGGCCGATGGTCAACGCGGGGTGGAAAACATGCTGGATATTTTCGCCAAGGAAATGCGCGTGGCCATGACGCTGACCGGAGTGACTTCGATTGGCCAGATTGATGAATCGACGTTGGTCGAAGCGGTACGAATGGGCTGAACACTGACGCTGAAAACGCCCCTATTCCCTGTAGGAGCTGTCGAGTGAAACGAGGCTGCGATCTTTTGATCTTGTTTTTACAAAAGCAAAGTCAAAAGATCGCAGCCTCGTTTCACTCGACAGCTGCTACAGGGGGCCTGTCGTGGCATTTTCGCGGGCCTCACTCAACGTCTTTGAGCACCTCAAACGTGACTTGATCGGGATAGAACGCCACATAACCGCGAATCTGATCCACCGACACTTTGGGATCCTCATACCGCCACACCGCATTAGCGCCCTCATGCCCCGGGATTTGCAGACTGTAGTAAGTGGCGTCGCCCTTGTAGGGGCAATAGGTCGTGTGGTCGGTACGGGCAAAATACTGTTCAGCAATGTCCTCCCATGGAACGTAATACACCGGAGGATAATTGGCCTCGAGCAGCACCAGTGCGCGCGAGGAGGCGGCCACCTGAATACCGTGAAACTTCACCAACAGGATGCCTGGTTGCTCTGCGATGGTAATGACAGGACTAGGACCGGTGCTTTTCATGGAATACGTTCCTCATGACGGTGATGAACCTGTGGGAGCGTGCGGTGCGGCGATCCGACTTGCCCGCGATGGGTCGCGCAGCGGCCCCAGAATCTGAGACTGCGAGTTGTCAGGTATAACCCAAATTTCGCAACCACGACTGCTTCACAGCCGAACGGGACGGTGCGGGTGTCAGCGAGGCGTGCGGACAAGAAACCTGGCAAGGTTGAAATATCGTCTACGATTCATGTCAGCGTTCACTTCCCTACTGCGCAGATAAGCGTTCGTGGCGTGGGGTTTCGAGTCTCAGCAATCTGAGGGTCTTCTCCATGCCTGATTCGCAAATTGCCCCGCCGGGGGCCGGAAAACTGCTCTATCGCGGCTCCGTTGAAGCGGATGACCCCTGGTTCGAGACACCGGTGCAACTCACCTCTGGAGAACGCTATTTCTTTCGGGCGTCAGGGTCCTGGACCGACTGGAACCAGCCGCACGATGCCAACGGCTTGCGCATTGAAAAACTGCGACCTTTCGAACGCTTCATTCGCTGTCAATCAGCGGATGCCGCCTGGTTCACGCTCGTGGGGGCAATTGGAAAGGATCGCGACAGTTTTTTCGCCATTGGCGATGGGCTCCGCTGGCCGGAGGGCTGGGTAGCGCCGGCATCCGGTCAACTTTTCTGCTTCGCCAACGACGCGCGGTTGATGTACTTCAACAATCACGGCGCCGTCTCACTGGAGGTGTGGACCACTTGAACACCAGATCATGCGCGGATCCGCTCGGTTGCCGATGAACATCGCTCACCCTTGGCAATCAATCGCAACGCATAGGCTGTACATCCATACAGATAATGATTGATCCATCGCTCATCAACGGCCATTCTGTGCACCTCTTGCACTCTTGATGAACGACGGTGGTTATGCAGCTGTACCTCTGTGAAAAACCTTCCCAGGCCAAAGACATCGCGGCAGTACTCGGCGCCAAGCGTCGGGGCGACGGTTGCTGGCTGGGAACGGATGTCACGGTGACCTGGTGCATCGGCCATCTGCTGGAAACCGCGCCGCCGGATGCCTACGACGCACGCTACAAGCGTTGGGTGCTGGCGGATCTGCCGATCATTCCGGAAAAATGGAAGATGACGGTTAAACCGCGCACGGCCAGCCAGTACAAGGCGGTCAAACGCTTGCTCGGCGAGGCGGATGAGCTGGTGATTGCCACCGACGCCGACCGTGAGGGCGAGATGATTGCCCGGGAGTTGGTCGAGCATTGCCGTTATCGCGGGCCGATCCGGCGACTGTGGCTGTCGGCGCTGGACGATGCGTCGATCCGCAAGGCGCTGGCGGCGCTCAAACCGGGGGCCGAGACCTTCAGCCTTTATCATTCGGCACTGGGGCGGTCCCGTGCCGACTGGTTGATCGGGATGAACATGAGCCGGTTGTTTACGCTGCTGGGTCGACAGTCCGGATATCAGGGCGTGTTGCCGGTGGGCCGGGTGCAGACGCCGACCTTGCGGCTGGTGGTGGATCGCGACCGCAGCATTGCCGACTTCGTGCCGGTCGCCTATTGGGCCATCGACGTGCAACTGTTGCACGACGGCACGAGGTTTACCGCCCAGTGGCGCGCGGCATCCGACGTCTGTGACGATCAGGATCGCTGCCTTAATCAGGCGCTGGCCCAGCAAGCGGCCGCCGCCATCAACAGCGCGGCGAGTGCCCGGGTGATCAAGCTCCGCACCGAGCGGATGCGTGAAGTCGCGCCGTTGCCGTTCGATCTGGGCACCTTGCAGGAAGTCTGCTCGAAGAAGCTCGGGCTCGGCGCCCAGGAAACACTCGACATCGCCCAGGCGCTCTACGAAACCCACAAAGTCATCACCTACCCGCGCAGCGATTGCGGTTTCCTGCCGCTGAGCCAGCACAGCGAAGCCCCCGGCATTCTCGCCGCGCTCCGGCAGGCCGACCCGTCGCTGGACGCCTTGAACGATCACCTGGAGCCACAGCGCCGCTCACGCGCCTGGAACGATGCCAAGGTCACGGCTCACCACGGCATCATCCCGACGGCGGCGGCCAAGCATCTCGATCGACTGGTGGGCAAGCAACGGGCGGTCTACACCCTGATACGTGCGCGTTATCTGGCGCAGTTCCTGCCCAACCATGAATACGACCGAACCCAGGCTGACTTCGATTGCGCCGGTGAAGCCTTGCGTGCCGTCGGCAAGCAGATCGTCGAGCCCGGCTGGAAACGTGCCCTGCCCGAGGCACTCGCCCCGGCGAAGGGGCGTGAGGCACCGGCACCGCAAACCCTGCCGGCATTGGCCGAAGGGCGTGACTGCAAGGTGGCCGATGTAAAGCTCAAGGACCTCTGGACGCAACCGCCCAAGCCCTTCACCGAAGGCGACCTGATCAAGGCGATGAAGAACGTCGCCAAACTGGTAGAAGACCCGCTGCTCAAACAGAAGCTCAAGGACACCACCGGCATCGGCACCGAAGCCACCCGCGCCTCGATCATCCAGGGCCTGCTCGACCGCGGTTACCTGATCAAGAACGGCAAAGCCCTGGCTGCGACTCCGGCGGCTTTCAGCCTGATCGATGCGGTGCCGCGCGCCATTGCCGACCCCGGCACCACGGCCATCTGGGAACAGGCGCTGGACATGGTGCAAAGCGGCGAGATGAGCCTGGAAGAATTCGTCACCAAACAAGCCGCGTGGATGAGCAAGCAGGTAGCCCGTTGCGCCGGTCTTAGCCTGTCCATCAGTGGGCCGGCGAGCCCGGCCGGTCGGGGTGCCACACCGTGGAAAAACAAACGAAAGCCCGCCAAGCGCAAACCATCGACGGGCGCAAAACGTGCCGCGAAACCGGCAAGCAAGACTTGATGGCACTTCGAATGGGCCGTGATGGTCTAGTGTTCTTCAAGCCTGACAACCACCCCATTTTCTGAAAAGACATCGCAGCCTCGTTTCACTCGACAGCTGCTACAGGAATCTTGTTTATGATTATCGTGCATCACCTGAACAACTCCCGCTCCCAACGTATTCTCTGGTTGCTGGAAGAACTGGCCATTCCTTATGAGCTGAAACGCTATCAGCGTGACCCGAAAACCAATCTTGCACCGCCGGAATTGAAAGCGATCAACGCCCTGGGCAAATCGCCGGTCATTGAGGATGGCGCGCAGAAACTGATCGAGTCCTCCGCGATCATCGACTACCTGATCCGCCGCCATGGCCAGGGGCGCCTGCAACCCGATCCGTCGACCCCCGCCTACGACGAATACGTCCAGTGGCTGCACTTCGCGGAAGGCTCGGCCATGCTGCCGCTGATGTTGAACCTGTACGTCGGGCGTCTGGGTGAGGCCGGTGCACCGCTGCATCCGCGCATCAACTCGGAAGTGGCGAACTACCTCGGCTACCTCGACACGGCATTGAGTCAATCCGATTACCTGCTCGGTGATGAATTCAGCGCTGCGGATATCCAGATGAGCTTTATCGGCGAGATCGCCCGGGCTCAGGGCAAACTGGGCAACTACCCTCATGTAGCGGCCTGGGTACAACGCTTTCAGGCACGCCCTGCTTACGCTGCTGCGTTGAAGACAGGTGGGACGTACGACTTCGCGCCCCACTGAGTGATCCCGAATGGGCCACGGACGGCCCTGCGATCTGGAGCGAGCCAGCATGCCTTCGATAGAACTGCACGTCGCACACCGCGATGAACTGGAAACAATCGAGAACCTGATGCAGTTCTACATGCACGACTTCAGCGAGTGGCTACCGCTGAAACTCGGAGAGCACGGCTTCTACAACATTCAGCCGAAAACGGATTACTGGCGCAACCCCGCGACCCGGCCGTTTTTGATCAAGGTAGAAGGTGAGCTCGCCGGTTTCGTGACCGTGGACGACGACGTTCATATCGAGGGTGCCGAGCACAACATCGGCTACCTTTTTGTCAGTCGACGCTTTCGTGGCCAAGGTGTCGCGAAGTTTGTCGTTTCCACCCTCTTGAGCCGCTTCCCCGGTCAATGGCAGATTTTCCACATCGACGCGAACCCGCCTGCACGGCGGTTCTGGGCCAGGTTGATGCCCGAACTCGCAGGCGATGAATTCACCCAGCATCAGCTGCCGGTAGACGGTTACCCCTGCACCTTTTACCGCTTCGAATGCCCACGGCTATTGCCCTGACCGGCATATCGCGGCTCCCCTTTTTAATTCCAAAGCGCTTTGTCCGACAATATGTAGTGACTGAAAATAATCACTACATAACGGTTGACGCCTCCGATTTGCCCTTGCATGATGCAGACATCTCCCCGATCGGGAGTACAGCAACATGTTTGAGCAAGCTCGTCTGACCGCCGAGCTGTTTTTCCCGGATACACGCTGCCCACAAGGCAGATTGAAGAAGCTGACCTGGCCCGAACGTCCAGTACAAGGACGAGAAGCGCTGGCGATCAATCCTCATGAAGCTTGTGGCCGACCCTCAAAAGTCGGCGGTGGCCTCCAGGTTTTCGCTGCTTCTCTTCGTTGTGACGCTATTGCGTAGCAGTTATTCAACACGACTACATGCAACAGACGCGAGACCCCGTTGAATTGACGGCTGACCGCTGACGTCCTGGTTTCGGTGCCAGGGATCAACTAACCGATGGGCTACCTGTATTAGCGAATCAACTTTGAAAGATCACCAAATGGTCAAGGGGCATATTATGAATCTGAACAATCAACCTACTATCGATGAACTGGCTCGTATGTTTGCTGCGCAAAAAGACAGCCACGACAGCCACATTCTGTGGATCAGCAAGTCGGGTCAGGTGCATATGGACTGCCTGTCGCCGCACGCCCACGAAGCCGAGTTCGACCAGAACAACCAGAACCTGCTTGCCCGACTGAAGATGTACCGTCGCGGCCAGGGCTACGTCGGCAAGAAAGCCGCGGCCGACAAGGACTTCATCGGTCATGTTCTGCAAACGCTGAAACAGGCGTGGGCCTCGATGCAGAACCAGAATGAAGTTCGGGTGATTGACCGGTTCTACTGATACCCCCGCTGCTAATCAATAAAAAAAGGCCCCGCTCGTAGTATCGAGCGGGGCCTTTTTTTGTTTGTCTCGTGCGCAGCAAATACAGCTATTGTTAAGCGTATTCGCTGCTGTGCCCATGGAGACTTGCGATGAACAATACCCTGACATTCCTGCTGTTACTGGCAATGGCAAATGTTGCCCACGCAGATAGCATCCCCAACCTTCCTTCATTCGATGTGATTTGCCCCGGCAATATCGCCGTCCATGCCGATCAGGAGGGTCCGGTAACGATCAATGACAAAGATGCCGTCACCAAAGTCATCAAGGAGCGCAGCTTCGAAGCCAAGGGTTCAAACGTCACACTCTCGATCGTCCTCGCCGATGACGATTCAGTCACAGTGACCTCCACGGGCAAGGCCCCCAATGGCGTCTGCCAATCACTGGACGACTGACTTCGTCACCCCCGTGCCCAACACCAGATTCATGAACGCCACAGACGCCGCGCTGTGATAATTGTTCTTGCGCCGAAGCAGCGCCGCCCCGCGCGTTGGCGCGTCTCCAAGCAATGGAATTTTGCGCAATGCCCGGTCCTGAGTGGCGATGGGCTCCGGGAGGATGGTGGCGATGGCCGTATGCCGAATCACTTCCAGCAACGTACTCACCGAGTTCACCTCAATCACCACCTTCGGCGTGATCTGCTCCTGGGCAAAATATTCATTGATACGGGTGCGGGTGACGAAGTCCGCGGCCAACAACGCAAAATCCAGTTGCGCCACCTCTTCAGCGGACAGCGCAGCCTGGCGTTCATATAACGGGTGATCCCGCCCTACCATCACCCCAAGGGTTTCGGTAAACGCCGGGATCGACTCAATGTCGGCATTTCTGACCTGGGTAAACGCGATGGCGATGTCCAGCGAGTCATCCGCCAGCCCCGCCTCGATGTCATCCATCGACAACTCGAAAATCTGCAGATGGATGTTGGGGAACCGCGCCACGTAATCGCGCACCAACGGCCCTACCAGATACGCCATGAACGTCGGCGTCATGGCCAGGCGCAAGGTGCCGCGCGACAAGTCCTTCACGTCATGTAGCGCCCGTTTGCCGGCTTCCAGTTCCACCAATACTCGACGTGCACATTCAATGTAGGCCTCGCCCGCATCGGTCGGTTTGACCGTGCGCGAGGTGCGGTCGAACAGGCTCACGCCCAGGGTTTCTTCCAACTGGCGGATTTGCTGGGACAGGGTCGGTTGTGAAACGTGCAGCGCCTCGGCGGCGCGGGTGAAGCCGCCGTGGTCGGCAACCGCCAGTAGATAACGCAGATGTCGCAGCAGCATGGGGCACACCATCTATAGGCAGGACTTATGCACAGCATTGTATATCGGTCTTGGACGCTATGGATCAATCGGCAGAAGATTGCTTCACACCCAAGCAATACAACCCCGACAGGAGAAAAACCATGCAACAGTCCCACGCTTACAACGACCCAAGTCTGGCCCTGACCACCTCGATCCTCGACGCCAAGGCCCGCAAAAATCTGTCCTGGCAGGACCTGACTGACGGCACCGGCCTGGGCCTGGCCTACGTCACCGCCGCTCTGCTCGGCCAGCATCCGCTGCCGGAATCCGCCGCCAAAGTGATTGGCGAAAAACTGGACCTGGACGCCGACGCCGTGGCCCGCCTGCAAATCATCCCGCTGCGCGGCAGCCTCTCCGGTGTGCCGACCGACCCGACCATCTACCGTTTCTACGAAATGATCCAGATCTACGGCACCACCTTGAAAGCCCTGGTTCATGAGCAATTTGGCGACGGCATCATCAGCGCGATCAACTTCAAGCTCGACATGAAGAAGGTCGAGGATCCAGAAGGCGGCCACCGCGCTGTGATCACCCTTGATGGCAAGTTCCTGCCACTGCGTCCTTTCTAACCGATCTGAACACGCGCAATTCCCTGTAGCTGCTGTCGAGCAACGCGAGGCAGCGTCCGAGCCGGGGTCGCGCTCGACCGAAGTCTTCGCAGCCCCATGCGACTGCTCCGCAGTCGGACACAGCCTCGCGTTGCTCGACAGCTGCTACAGGGCAACCATCCGATTCAAGAGGACACCACCATGAAAGCGCTCATCGACGGTTTTTTGAAGTTCCAGAAGGAAGCGTTTCCGCAACGCACCGACCTGTTCAAACACCTGGCCACCACCCAGCATCCCGGCACGTTGTTCATCACCTGTTCTGACAGTCGCGTCGTGCCCGAACTGCTGACCCAGCAAGAACCCGGTGAATTGTTTGTGATCCGCAATGCCGGCAACATCGTGCCTTCTTACAGTCCGCACCCGGGTGGCGTCTCGGCCACGGTCGAATATGCGGTCGCGGTACTGGGCGTGACCGACATTGTGATCTGCGGCCACTCGGATTGCGGCGCCATGACCGCCGTCGCGAAGTGCACATGCATGGATCACCTGCCGGCCGTCAGCGGCTGGTTGCAACACGCTGAATCGGCCAAGGTCATCAACGAGTCCCGCCCTCACGCCGATGACACGGCGAAGGTGAGTTCGATGGTCCGCGAGAACGTCATCGCGCAACTGGCCAACATCCAGACGCATCCGAGCGTGCGCCTGGCCCAGGAAAAAGGTCAGTTGAACCTGCATGGCTGGGTCTACGACATCGAGACCGGGTCGATCGACGCTCTGGAAGCCAGCAGCCGCAGCTTTGTGTCACTGGCCGAGCACCCGACCACCTGCGCTGTTTACGGCAAAGCCGTCGACGCCGCTTGATGGGTGGCCGCACTAGATCTCTAAGACCAAGGGCTCCTCACCCTTGGCCGGCACCGCGCAGCAGATCAGTACTTCCCCAGGCGCCGGCAGCTCGGCGGGCATGTTCAGATAATGCACCTGACCGCTGAGCAGCCGGGTGCGGCACGTCCCGCACGAGCCGCCACGGCAACTGAAGTCCGGATTCAAGCCTCGGCTTTCAGCCAGTTCCAGCAAACTCCCGCCGCCCGGCTCCCAACGTGCCTCCTTGGCCGACGCTGAAAACACCACTTTCACCGAGCTGTCCGCTGCCGGCACTTGTGCCGGGGCCGGGCTCAACTGGTCGCGCAGACGCACCAACGTGGAAGGCCCGAACGTCTCCGCATGAATGCGCTCATCGCCGATGCGCAAGGCCCGCAAACTGTCGTAAATCCCTTGAGTAAAAGCGCCGGGCCCGCACAGGTAGAAATCGTAATCGTCCAGCGGCAGCAACGCCTTGAGCAACTCGATGTCGACTCGCCCCGCCACCTCGAAATCCTCACCTTCACGGGCATGGTCCTCGGGTTGGCTGAGCAGGCGCAGCGCTCGCACCGAATCCTTGGCACGGGTGGCCAGTTCGTACAACTCATCGCGAAACCCCAGCTCAGCAAGGCTGCGGGCACTTTGAATAAACCAGGTCGGTCGAGTGCGGCGGATGCGTTCGCCTTCGTAGATCACCTCGCGCAGCATCGACAACAAGGGCGTCACGCCGACGCCCGCGGCCAGCAGCACCAGCGGCCGACGCTCATCCGCTTTCACCGTGAACCGGCCCTGTGGCGCGCGGGCTTCAATCAGATCGCCCTCGCGGACACGCTCGTGCAGATGCGATGAAATCAGCCCGTCACGCTTGACGCTGATTCGAAAAAAACTGTCCGACGGTGCGCTCGACAGGCTGTAAGTGCGCACCAAAGGCGCCTGCCCCTCGGCCAGGCAAAAGCGCACGGGCAAATGCTGCCCGGCCTCGAAGCGCGGCAAGCCGGCGTCGTCGGTCGGCTCCAGGTAAAACGAACGGATGCTGGTGCTTTCTTCAACGATACGAGCCACACGCAGCAACCGCCATTGATCGCGCAGGGCATCGGCCTGCAAACGCCCTTCAGCCTGCTGCCAACTGCCGGTCATCAGGCTGTTGGGGGAGAATCCTTCAAATTGCCAGCGCAGCGACAGCACGCCGGCGCGGCGCACGACGTGCTCCACCGTCATTCGCCAAAGCCGTTCGGCGCCCTGGAACGCCGCTATTTCAGGGCCGTCGAGGACGATCTCGGTGCACCCCGCAACTTGCAGCACATCACCCGATTCGAAGTCGACAAACAGCAGCCCGACCCGTGGATTGAGCAGCAGATTGCCCAAGGTATTGAAGTGCAAATTGCCGGCGAAATCCGGGATCGTCAGCACGTTGCCCTCGACCCGCACGAAGCCTGCGTTGCCGCCGCGATGCGAGACATCCACCGAGCGCTTTTTCGGGTCGCCATCAAGGTCTACGTAGCTGGTAAGGAAAAAGGTATCGGCGTTGCCAATGGTACTGCGAGCGGCATCGTCGAGCTCATCGAAACGCTCGACGGCCACAGCAGATGAAGAGCGGCCCAACGTGCCAGGGTCGACGGCACGCAGTTGAATGTATTGCGGGCAGTTGCCAAAGGCGTGCTCGACGGCAACGGCAAAACCGCCTTGGGTGGCGGTGCTGATGCGGCCATTCATTCGGTTGCGTCGGCGGGTTTTCAGATCGATACCGAGCAGCCCCACCGAGGCGCCCGCGTGGAGCGCGGGCCTGACAGGGTCGCCTTCGGCGGGCAGGCGTTCGAGTTGCAACTGGTGGGGATCCGGCGAATGCGCAAATCCGGGCGGCCCTTCAATCAGGGTCGCCCAGGGCACGCCGTGCTCATCGACGGCGCCCACCAGCAAATACGGCAGTTGCGCGTAGAACAGTTGATGCTGCTCGGGCAGATAATCGCGCACCACCTTGCGCCCGAACACTTCCATGCGCTCGGCCACACCGACGCTTTCCTGCAACTGCCGCTCGCCCGCATGCCAGGGTGACGCGCCCTGCTCTTGCGACTGATTCATGACGACCTCTACGCCTTCGTGCCCACAAGCCTGCACTGGCTTTTGTGGCTCAGGCGTTGAAGCGTAGTTCGCTGTTTCAGACTATGGCGGTTGGTCGGATGTACGGAGCAGATGAAGGACGTGCCGGATCAAGGCACTTGCGGCGTTTCATACCACTGGCGAGACGGTGTCGGAAAACGCATTTTCTGGCGGATATTGGCTGCGTTCGCCGCGCTGGTCAGGTGTTCCAGCAACACGAAGGCGACTTCCGTTGCAGTGCCGGGTCCACTTGAAGTGATGATGCGGCCATCGACCACCACGGGCCAGTCGACAAAACGGGCACCGGATTCAACCAGCTGGTTTTTGCGCTTGCCACCCACCTGGTGATAGGTCGTGGCGTCTTTGCCTTTCAGCACCCCGGCAATGCCCAGGCACACCGAAGACACGCAGACACTGGCGACGACTTTACCGGCCGCGACAAAGTGTCGGATGACCGCCAGAAATGGCTCGCTCAAGGCCTCTTCATAAAAGCCCGACGGTTCAAATCCGCCGGGCAATGCCAAGGCATCGAAGCTGTCCAGATCCAGTTCACCCAATAAATGAGCCGGATTGAGGGACAGCCCGAAGGTCGTGACGATCTGCGGTCGAAGGCCGGCATTGATCAATTCCACCGGTTGATCGCCAAGCAGATTGGCCCAACCGAGCACATCGGTAAAAGCCGCCATTTCCAGCGGCTCGACACCGTTGGCCAACAACATGAGGACGCGTTTCATTGAGTAAACCTCTCAGGGATCGGCAGATAGTCCGCTTTTGCTTCACATGAGAGAACACCCAAAAAACGCAATCCATTGTTGCTTGAGCTGAAATGCCCGCGTCGAGGCGCTCCCGGTTCACGGGAGTGCCACACTCACAAGGTCGCCCTGATCAGTGGTCGTCCTGGTCTGACGATGATGGCCGACGCTCTACGGTTTCTTCGGCGTTGGGTGCTGTGGGGACGCTGCCTGGTGTGAACACGTGAGTCAGCAATTCCCGGGCATCAATTTCGACGACACCCGGCACCGTGCGGGCCAGCGCAACCGCCTGCTCGCACTGTTTATGGGTGTTGACTCGACCGCTCAAAGTCACCGTAGACCCAAGGGTTTTGACATGGATCTGCAGGCCGAGGCTGGGTTTGGCCAACGCCAGGGCCGACTTCACCCTGGCGGTAATCCACGTGTCGTGCATGACCGCTTCAAGATCATGGGAGTAATGCTGAAAGGAATGAAGTTTCATGGCGCAGCCCTCACTCAAAACACAGACGCAAACACACCTTAATTATAGTGCGCTCGCTGCCTGTGCCCGGAATGCTCAGCGTTTGACCGAAAGATCCGTCTGGGTCATGCGACTACGAACGGTAAACACCCCGTCTCCCGACAGAATGGCGCTGCGGGCAAACAGGCGACCGCTTTCCCAGTTCGAAAGCCCCAGTTCCGGCTTGTTCAGGGCGTACTGTCCATCGACCCAGCGGGTAATCCCGTTGCCCACAAACGGTGCGTTGACCGCGTTATAGAAACGTTCATGCGCGGCGGCGTCTTCACTGATCAGCGACACGGTGAACTGCGGGCTGTAGCGATTGAACAAGGCGATGGCGCTGTCCAGATCATCGACAATCTTGAGGCTGACTTCCGGGGTTTCTTCCCATTCCCACTCGCGGCCCAACTGATCCTCGGGCAACGGTTCGGCCTGCGCCTCGGTCTGGTAGCCTTCGGCGCGATACACCTCAACGCTGCCGGTTTGCCATTCAGTCGGCAACCATTGCTCGCTGCCCTCAACGATGTGCAACTTGCAACCCTGGCCTCGAGCGGCGCCGGCCTGTTGCAGTGCGTCGAGAAACAGCGGCACCAGCGCGGCTGCGCGGTCGCGCTGGATCAGGCAGACGTTCAAGGTGTTGCAGACCTTGCGGTCCAGAGAATTGCGCACCACGGCGGCGAAGCGTTTGGCGTCGGCGTCTTTGTCGGCGATCAGCCAAGCGCCACCGGTGCCATGCAGGCTGACGGCGGTGCCGGCCTGTTGGGCGATGCTGCCCAGCTGGCTGACCGCACGGCCCGAACCACGGGCCACGGCCAGCGACAAACGCCGGTCGGCGAACATCGCCCAACCGGCGGCATGATTGACGCTCTCCACCAAAGACACCGCGCCGGCCGGCAAACCGGCGTCGGTGAGTGCCGGATTCAGTGCGTGAGTGACGATGGCCTGAGCGGTGCCCAACGCATCGCTGCCAATGCGTAGCACGGCGGTGTTGCCGGTGCGCAATACACCGGCGGCGTCGGCGAACACATTCGGTCGGCCTTCGAACACGAAAGCCACAATGCCCAGCGGCGACACCACTTGCTCGACTTTCCAGCCGTCATGCTCGACGCAACTGATCACCTTGCCGCGAGTCGCCGCCGCATCACGCCAGGCTCGCAGGCCGTCGATCATGTCGCGGCGCATGCGCTCATCGGCCAGCAGTCGCGTGGTAGAACGCCCGCGAGCCTTGGCGCGTTCGATATCGGCCAGGTTGGCGGCCTCGATCAAGGCCCAGCACTCTGGGTTTTCCAAGCGCTGGGCAAACAGATCGAAGAATGCGCTGATCGCCTGATCCGAGACGCTGGACAGCGCGCTGAACGCTGCTTCGGCGCGCTCGATCGCGACGGCCGCCGCTTGCTGGTCAGCCACCGGAATCAGCAACAACTCGCCGCTGACCTGTTCCACCAGCAAATGGTCCCCGGGCTGAAAGCGCGCGGCCAGTTCGGGGCTGACGACAGTGACACGATTACCGGCAAAAGGGATCGGCGTGCCAGCGACTAGACGTTCGAGCGCAAGAGACATGAAGCGGTTTCACCATGCAGGGGGCGGCTGGAAAATGTATAGGAAAATCCCGAGAGCGTCATTAACCGTGCCGCGCCGAACACCTTAGAACACCGACCAGCCAATCCGCTGACTCAACAATTCCAGCGCCGCCATCCCGGCCAGGGAGTTGCCGGCGGCATTCAGTTCCGGGGACCACACGCACACCGTGAACTGCCCCGGCACTACCGCGACAATCCCACCGCCGACGCCGCTCTTGCCCGGCAAACCGACGCGATAGGCAAAATTGCCGGCTTCGTCGTACAGCCCGCTGGTGGCCATGATCGAGTTGACCTGCTGGGTCTGGCGTGCGGTGAGGATCTGTTCGCCGCTGTGTTTGCAAAACCCGTCGTTGGCCAGGAAACAGAACGCCCGCGCCAGGTCCACGCAATTCATGCGCACCGCGCAATGGCTGAAGTAGCTGCGCAGCACGGCCTCGACGTCGTTGTGAAAGTTGCCGAACGACTGCATCAGGTACGCCATGGCCGCGTTACGCGCGCGGTGCTGGTATTCGGATTCGGCGACCTTGCCGTCCACCATGACCTGCGGATTACCGGACAGCCGACGGACAAAATCGCGCATCGACAACGCGGGCGCGGCAAAGCGTGACTGATTGATGTCGCAAATCACCAGGGCTCCAGCATTGATGAACGGATTTCGCGGGCGGCCGCGTTCGAATTCCAGCTGCACCAGCGAGTTGAACGGTTGACCGGAAGGCTCGTGGCCGAGACGCTCCCAGATCGCTTCGCCGGAATGATCGATGGCTTGCACCAGGCTGAACACCTTGGAAATACTCTGCACCGAGAACGGCGTGTCGGCATCGCCCGCGCAATACAACTCACCGTCGTTGCCATACACGGCAATGCCCAACTGATTGGCCGGCACCGTGCCGAGGGCAGGAATGTAGTCAGCCACCTTGCCCTGACCGATCAGCGGCCGGACAGCGTCAAGGATCTCGTTCAACAGCGCTTGCATGCCGGGTTCCGAAGTCTCGCCCCGTGGGATTGCGGGGACACGGAGGCTAGACGCTGTTGGTCGGCGCTGGATCACAGATTGCCAGCCCCCCCTCTCAAAAACACCGCTGCCTTGTAATTGGATGGACTCGCCCAAGCCGAGGCGTCAATGCGCCACGATGGCAGTCTAAACAGCCAACGACAGCGAGGGCGAGTCCATGAAAAAGCATACTTCGATTGATCAATCCCTGTCTTCTTCCGATTTGTCGGCCTGCACAACCGTGGCGGTCGATCTGGCCAAGCAGGTCTTTCAGGTCGCCGGTGAAGACGTCCTCGGCCAAGTGCACTACGAGCAACGGATCAAGTCGCGCGAGGCGTTTTATGAGTTTCTACGCCAGTTGCCGCCTCATGTCGTGGTTCTGATGGAGACCGGTCCGGGTGCTCAAGCCTGGGCCCGGCAGCTGCAAGACCAAGGCAATCTGGCGCGGATTCTTCCAGCCCGTTTGGTGGCCACACATCGTAGCGGGCCTAAAAATGATCGCAACGATGCGCTGGCGATTCTGCGCGCTGGTCGCGATGAAAAGATCTACGCAGTGCCGGTCAAAAGCGTTGCGGCGCTGGCAATGCAGGCGTTGCATCGCGCCCGCCAAGGCTATGTGCGTCGACGCACGGCGGTGAGCAATCAGATGCGCGGCCTGCTGCTCGAGCATGGCGTGGCCTTGGCGCAGGGCGATGTTGCGATCAGCCAGAAAATTCCGCGGGTACTGGAAGATGCCACCCAGCCGGTGCCGGGCCTGCTGCGTGAACTGATCGACGAACTGTTGGCCGAGTGGCACCATTTGGGCGAACGCATCAGCGTGCTGACGGGGCGCCTGGAAGTGGCCGCCAACGCCGACATGACGGCGAAGCGACTGATGACTGTGCGCGGCATCGGCCCAGTCACTGCCACGGCACTGGTGGCCAAGGAAACCAAGCCTGAGCGATTTCCCAATGCCCGCAAGTTTGCCGCGTACTTTGGCATGGTGCCTGACCAGCACAGCAGCGGGCAGACGGTCCGGCTGGGGGACATGACCAAGCGAGGCGATGTTTATTTACGCAGCCTGATGATCCAGGGAGCCCATGCGGTACTGCAACAACTACGACCTGATTCCCAGCAACCCGATGACCGCCGCTTGTTGCGCTGGATGAGCCGGCTGGGTCGTAAGGAGGCTGCGATCAGGCTAGCCAACCGCAACCTGCGAATCGTCTGGGTGCTTCTACAGAATGACCAGACTTATCGTCGCCAGGCGGGTGATGGCCAGCAAGCGACGATGAGCCACTGAGCGACAGAGTTCTGCCACCGAGGTACCAACTGTCCGACCCTTTGCTGAAAAACATTGACCCCAGGTAAGACCGGCGTGGATTGATGCCTTAGCTGCTACTGGCCTTCGAGGCCTGACTGTAATCGGCATACCACGAGCTCTTCCAATTTTGGCCAGAAGCCGAAGACGGCTTCCTCGAATAGGCCTAATACATAGATGCAACGGGGCGGCGGTTTTTCAAAAGCGGGTAGACAGTGGGGGCGAGTCCATACATAGCAGCTGCCGAGCCTGCGAGGCTGCGTTCGGCTGCGAAGCAGTCGTAAACCCTGTGCACGCGATTTACCTGAAGTACCGAGTCGTTTGATTTCACGACTGCTTCGCAGCCGAACGCAGCCTCGCCGGCTCGGCAGCTGCTACAGGATTGGGGGTTGGCCGAGAAATGTCGGTGGCTGTGTATCGGAGTGTGTACAGACCCGCCTGCGACACACCCCGCCCATAAAACCCCACGCAAAAGACACATCGCAGATACACCCGATTGATGAACTGTGCCTGTCGATCGGCCAAGCCGATCAAAGCGCTCAACTCACTCAATGCTACGGAGTATCACCATGTTCAAACTCTCGACTTCTTCCCTGACCCTCGGCCTGATCATCGCAGGCGGCCTGGCCCTGTCCAACGTGGCTTCGGCCTCCGAGTCCGAGGCGTTCAGCATGAAACAACTGGCCCACGGCTACAGCCAGGCCCAGGCAGACACCGCGGAAAAACCGGCGGAAGGCAAATGCGGCGAAGGCAAGTGCGGTTCCGGCGAGTAATTCACTGCCGCGGGGCTATTGCTGCCCCGCACACCTGACTGAACGGAGATCAAGCTCATGAACACCTCAATTTCATCGGCCGTGAAAGGCCTGCACCTGAACCTCGACCGTGCCGGCAGCTGGCTCGCGCCTTTGACGCTGCGGCTGTTCATTGCCTGGGAATTCTTCGAGTCTGGCCTGGAAAAATGGAACGGCGACAACTGGTTCGCCGACATTCAGGACGCCTTCCCGTTTCCGTTCAACCACGTGTCGGCCACGCTCAACTGGGAACTGTCGATGTGGGCCGAGCTGATTTGCGCCCTGGCCATCCTGGTGGGCCTTGGCACGCGGGTGTCGGCCATTATTCTGATTGTCGTGACCATTGTCGCGACCGCCGCCGTTCACTGGCCGGCCGATTGGTCTACATTGAGTGAGCTTGCCCAGGGCTACTCCATCAGCAACAAAGGTCACGGCAACTTCAAACTGCCGCTGATCTACCTCGCCGCCCTTATGCCGTTGTTGCTCTCGGGTGCCGGCAAGCTCAGCCTGGATGCACTGTTGGCTCGTTTCGCCTGGCGTCGCAATAACCGTTGATAGGCCAGAGTCTTCATCGCGTCCTCCACGTCCACAAGAACGGAGCAATCGCCATGAGCCTCACTCTCTACGGTTTTGACGGCAGTACGTATGTGCGCACAGTGAAGATGCTGCTTGCGGAAAAAGGTGCGGATTTCGACCAGTTGCAGGTCAATGTGATGAAAGGCGAACCGCACCTGCCCGAACACCTGGCCCGCCATCCGTTCGGCAAGGTGCCGGTCATCGATCACGACGGTTTCCGCATTATCGAAACCGACGCAATCGTGGCATACCTTGACGAAGTTCTGCCGGGCCCTTCCCTGACGCCCGACAATGCCCACGACCGTGCTCGCACACACATGGTCATGGGAATTTACGACTCCTACGGCTACGGTGCGCTAGGCTCGGTGTTCGGCTATCACTTGTTCCCCGACTTTATCGGCGGGAAGAACGAAGAATCCCGTCGTAAAGGCATCGAGGCCTCGAAAATGGTCCTGCGTGAATTGATGAAAATCAAAGGCTCCGATCCTTTCGTCGCCGGTCAGGATCCGAGCCTGGGTGACTTTTACCTGGCACCGGCCTGTGCTTACATGGCGATGACGCCGGATGCACCGCAGGTGTTTGCCGTCAACGGCTTTGATGACTGGTGGAAACGGATTCAGGCACTGCCCAGCTTTCAGGCCACACCGCCGCAATAAGCTTCATCCCTCTCACTTGTGTAGACAGGAGCCACCATGAGCGTGACCACCCAATGGATCGAGATCGACAGCCCCGACGGTAAATTCGGTGCTTACCTGGCGATTCCGCATACTCGCAAAGGCCCGGGGATCGTGCTGATCCAGGAGATCTTCGGCGTGAATGAACACATCCGCTCGGTCGCGGAGCAATACGCCGCCGATGGTTACCTGGTGATCGCGCCGGACCTGTTCTGGCGCAACGGCCACCGCATCGAATTGACCTACGACGAAGCCGGCTGGAAACGCGCCGTCGAGCTGATGAACGCCACGGACATCGACAAGGCACAGGCCGACATCAAACTGGCCATTGATGCGCTCGACGCTCAGCCTGGCCTGGACGGCGGCATCGCTTCCATCGGTTATTGCTTTGGCGGCTTGCTGTCCTACCTCACCGCCGCCAACGGGCTGGTAGAAGTGGCCGTTGCCTACTACGGCGGCGGCATCCAGAACCACCTGGACCGCGCCGATGAAATCGAGGTGCCGCTGCTGATGCACTTCGGTGAACAGGACAGCCACATTTCACTGGAAGCCGTGGAGAAAATCGCCGAGCGTTTCGATAACAACGATAACGTGGAAATTGTCGTGTACCCGGAGGCCGAACATGGCTTCAACTGCTCGCATCGCGACAGCTACAACCAGCGTGCAGCCGCTGAGGCCCATGGCAATACGTTGATCTTTTTGGGTCAGGAACTGTAAAGGCAAGACGTGAAAAAAAGGGGGCTTCCATCGTTTGGTGGAGGTCCCTTTTTTGTCTGGGCCTGTGATGGCCCCTTCGCGGGCAAGCCCGCTCCCACATTGGAATGCATTCCCCTGTGGGAGCGTGGCTTGCCCGCGATGGACGCGCCGCGGTCTCAAGCCGATTGACGACCGACTTCTTCCACGGCATTGATCACCGCCACCTGCGGATGAGCACCGCGCTCATGCACATGGGCCGCCGGGGTGCGGTCGATCAGCAGGCTGAGTAATTCCGGACGGCTGTAGTGGCCTCGGGAATCCATCATGCGTTTGCGCCGGTCGATCAGACTCATGTCGAGGTCGACGATCACCTCGCCCTCGCCTTCCTGCAGAGAACCCAGCACCACACCGTCCGGGCTGATGATCGCCGTGAAGCAACCACCGGAAATCGGGCCGATCGGGCAGCCGGTGTCGGCCATGATCTGAGCCTGTTGTTCAGGGTTGAGCCACGCCGTGGAGTTGACCACGAAGCACGCTGCTTCGAGGGCATGCTGACGAATGTTGACTTCCATTTGCGACGCAAACAGCGGACCTGCAAACGACCCCGGGTACATCGAGGCGTGAATCTGTTCGCCGTCGGCCATCAAGGCATAACGGGCCAGCGGGTTGTAATGTTCCCAGCAGGCCAGTTGGCCGATGCGTCCGACGGCGCTGTCGGTGGCGCGCAGCCCGGAGCCATCGCCCATGCCCCAGATCATCCGTTCGTGATAGGTCGGTGAGATTTTGCGGCGATGCTGGATCAGCGTGCCATCGGCATCGAACAGCAACTGCGCGTTGTACAGCGTGCCACCGTCGCGTTCATTGACGCCGATGGACACGACCATGCCGGCCTGTTTCGCGGCGGCGCCGATGGCATCGGTGGCATCCGATGGGACCGAAACGGCCTGATCCAGCAGTTTGAGGTGCTCGGCCGCCATTTCGAACGGCGACTGCACGAAGGAAAAGTACGGGTAGTACGGCACGATGGTTTCCGGGAACACGGCGAACTGAACGCCTTGCTCACCGAGTTCCAGGATCTTCTGCACGACTTTATCGACGGTGCGTTCACGGCTGTAGAGCACGGGGCTAATTTGTACGGCGGCGGCTTTGACAATGGTCATGGCGGTGATCTCACTGGGGGAATGGGCTTCAACGAGATCAAGATTACGGCAATCATATTTTGTCTCAAATGCCGAATACACCACCTTTTAGGACACAACAAACATCACGCGCGATTGGCGCGCTGGATGACTTGCGGCGGCTGCCCGAATGCACGGATAAACGCCCGACGCATGCGCTCGCGATCGCCAAAACCGGTGTCGGTGGCCACCACATCGATGGAGTGGCGCCCGGTTTCCATCATCAATCGGGCGGCCTCCACCCGCAGGTTTTCGATGGCTTTGGCCGGGGATTGTCCGGTTTCGGCATGGAACACCCGACTGAACTGTCGTGGGCTGAGATTGGCGGCGCTGGCCAGTTCTTCGACCGACAGCGCGGATTTCAGGTTGTGCTTGGCGTAGGTCAGCGCGGCCTGGATGCGATCGGTCTTGGGCTCAAGTTCAAGCATCACCGAAAACTGCGACTGGCCTCCCGCCCGCCGGTGATACACCACCAGTTGCCGGGCCACCCGACGTGCGACGTCCGCGCCCAGGTCCTTTTCCACCAGCGCCAGCGCCAGATCGACACACGCGCTCATGCCGGCGGCGGTCCAGATGTTGCCGTCATTGATGAAGATGCGGTCTTCTTCGACCTTCACCTTGGGATAGGCCCGCTGCAAAGCCGGTGCGTGACACCAATGCGTCGTCGCCCGTCGACCGTCGAGCAAACCGGCCTCGGCCAGCGCAATCGCGCCGGTGCAGATCGAACCCAGGCGTCGAGTGGTCAAGCTGGCGTTGCGCAAAAACGCCACCATGCCCGGTGATATCGGCCGGATCAGGTTATCGCCCATCACCAGCAGCGTATCGAACGTACGGTGATCGAATGCGCTGGTTTCCACGCCGAATCCGGCAGAGGTTTTCACGGAACCGCCGTGCTCGGAAAGTAACGCAATGCTGTACACCGGCTGGTCGGCCGCCATGTTGGCCAACTCGAAGGTGGCGCACATGGCGAGGCCCAGCACCTGGAAACCGGGGTACACGATGAGTCCGATGTTGTGCATGGCGACAGCCCCTTATGGCCTTAAAGGTGGTGTGCCGACTTTCCAGCCAGCCGACCTGCACTGTACGCCCGTCGCCTTGCACCGTGTAAAAACCGTCGATGACCTCCTCAGGGCATCAATCCCATGGCCGGACCTTCAACCGTAGAAGCCCCTTGATCCCGGGCGCTCGGGGTTGATCAAACGGCAGATCAATTTCAATAGAGTCCTGGCCTGTTATATGGACCGTTCGAGTGATTGTGCTGTGTGGGTCTTCCATCCAGGCAAGGCTGACGTTCCAGTCACCGTCCGCGTTTTCGGGTGGCGTCAACCTGACGATGGCCGTCCCTCGAAAAAGATCCGTGCCTTCATAGTGGGCGTCGGGCCAGAAGCGATGATTGATGATGTAGTCCGGCACTTTGGCGGCAAAAGTCATCACATACGAAAGTGCCTTGTCCGTATCAACTTTTCCGCGTTTGGAGAGAAATACGGTCGACAGATAGACCGTTTTTTTAGTGTCATCCCGGTCTGTGAGCTCCTTATGAGAGCGGCAAGCTGGTGAGTCTTCGATCGATTGTCGCCGCGTGAGAAACCAGCGCTTGCCTTTGGGCGCGGCACGAAATTCGAATTGGTAGCCGGCTTCAAGTTCCGCACCGTCATCCACTTTTTCCTGAATGACTTCTGGCAAGGAAACACTCTCGACGATCAGGCTGATGTCGACCCGCACATCACCAAAGAGAAAACGCACCAGGTTCTGATAAGCCTCCTCGGAGTTGACGATGCCGAAGTAGCCGGAATGCGAGCGATAGGCATATGCCGTGGCGACCTGGACCGGCGTGAGGTCGTCTTTTAGACCCCACAGGGACGCGTTATCGATTCGCACCAAGCCGTCGGAACCGTTGCCGACAAATGCCCGAACGATACCTTGCCCCGCCTCGTAATCACCGCGATTGGTACCGACCATGCAAAATATCCGCTCAGGTTTCAATGCACTGTCGGGTATCAGATCCACCCGATCATCGAACGCGGGAGAAATATCCTGAAGATTGAGATACCTCGCCATGATCTCTCGGTTGAACGTGTTCTTCTGATCACCTGTCAGCCAGCTGGGGACGTTCAAGCCAAGCACATCGATGCCATTGTGCGGCGTGGCAAAGGTGAACAGCTTGTCGACCGTTTTGCGTGCCTGTTCGAATTTCGGGTCGGTGCTTTGTAGGAATGCCCGGGCGACCAGGCCGCCCATGGAATGGGCCACCAGATAACATTTAAACTTTTCGGGAGCCATGACCGAACCATCAGCCTCGCGATACTGGCACACGAGGGTTTTGATTTTGCTGATCAAGGCGTTCAGCCGCCTGGCATATTCTTCAATATTTCGGGCATTGCCGTCCCCTTGATAAATCGATCCGTCGTCGTAATACCGCAGTATCACGATCGAGCGCGGAGGAATGCCGGGGATGGGTTTGCCCTTGTCATCCAGGGGCGGTTCCCACCCTTCGTCCATGATGTCCATACCATTCTGATAGACATGCTGGTACTGGTATTCCGTCGTCAGGCGCACCAAGGGCGATTCAAAAACGAACTTCTCAGGTCGCTGGGTTTTATCGGCAGTTGCGCGATACAACGTTGAACCGACGTTGAAACCACAAAACGGATCCGCCGCGGTTTCATTTCGTTCGTTGACCGTCATCGCGTATCCACGGATGTAAATGATGGGATAACTGTTTGACATATTCGCACGCCTCTTTCGGAGTGGCAGGACGGTGCGTTGACGCAAGTTGACTAGTTCAACTCGGCACCGAGTGTATTCATGGTGTTACCGCTAAACTTCGATAGCACGCTACAGAGATTTGATAAATGACCACGCTCATACTTCGATCATGCTGGTGATAATAGGAGCGCGTCGAATTTTGCCATGGAACATTTCGAAATCAGCCTGCCAGTGATATTTCGAATTGTCATTACCGCTCGCCGCCTGGATCCAAATCAAACTTGCGCCTTCACAACCAGGACATTTATTTAACAAGCACTTGCACCGCTCTCCATGTATCACCCCACATAACCCTTCTATAACAACCAGATGATTGGCAACCGCCAGACATGGATCCAATAAGTGTCACTCAAGACCCAGGCGCCAACTTACATTTGCAACCCATTATTCATTGATACCGCCTTGTTGATCCAAGCTACGAGAAGGCCGCGGAACAAGGCGCGGGCCTCAAGACCCGTACCGGCAACGCTGCCCGACAAAACTGCACCCCACTAAACGATCAAACTAGCGATCGTGCTCATATTATTTCATCGCACAACTAAAACCCTGTGATGACCACACAAAAAAATTGCAACTCTCTTCCCGCCTTTAACCAGCCACTCACTTCAGGCGACGCGTCAAATCAATAAGCACTCAACACAAAACATAATGCCTTCGTTTAATACCTGACAACTTCCCACGTCACAATTCACATCCGTCAAAGCAGCCAGAACCGAAAACCTCAACGCGCCGACTATTTTTTGTCTGCCACCCGTTTTTTTAATCAGGTCTATACATTAAAAGTAACAACCGGCCGAACTCCGAGGGAATGGCCATGGATAACAACAAGGATTCGGGGACTAACCTGGCGTTCTGGCTACCAGGCAGCGCAGTTATCCTCAGTTTGGTCGTATCGACGTTTGCATTGACCCGTGAACCGTTTCTGGAACCACGGCCCCTCGGTGCGCAGTTTCAAGCGCAATTGCCCATTGAAGCGCGGTTGTGGCAGGACCCGTTCGATGCGTTGGAGCGTTATCGCAAAAAGCTGAAAGATGGCGACAGTGCGGATGCCAAGCAGCTATGCTCGCCTGGGGTTTCCTTGCCGTCCGGCACATCCACAGCTCCGGACATCATGGTGTCGCTGGTGGAAGGCGGTCCTTACGCCGATGAAGTCGAGCGGCGGCGCCGTACGCGTTATGCCCTGCTTGCCGGGTTCAAGAACTCGCACAGGGTGCCGGATCAGGAACAGTACATCCATTGTCTGAAACTCAAGGCCGACCTGTCGGTGGATCCCTCGACCATCGAGAGGTTTCTGGACGTACCCTACGAAATCTTTGTCTCCAATCCGCTCGATCCACCTGCAGATCTGGATGGAAGTCCGAAGCCAGCGAACCAGACCGTTGTGTTCTGGGTGAAACAAGACGCGCTGGGTTCACAGCCGCTGCAGCAACTGGAACAACTGCGCCAAAGCCTGGTGTGCAAGACAGCCTCGATGACCAGTTGCCCATTGGCCTGCGCCGGTGTGGCCGACAATCACACCGTTCTGAAAGTCATCGGCCCCGCCACCTCAACCATCTTGCGTGGCATGTATCAGGATGAAGCCAACGCCCGTGCAACCGCCAATGTCGAGATCTACTCACCCTTGGCCACCGCCGACAACATAACGCTCAAAAACAGCATCAAATTTCCGACGCCACCATTACCCAACAAACAGCCCATGAAGCTGCTGCGCACCGTCAGCGACGACGGCACCATGACCCAGTTGATCCTGGAGGAAATGAAACTGCGCAATGTAAATCCGGCCGCCGGGTTGCGTTGCAGCAAAGACAACTTGCAGCGATTCAAATCCAGGTGCGTTGAAGAAAGCTCGCCGCAGACGTCTGACCGTATCGCGTTGATTTCCGAGTGGGACAGTTTTTACAGCCGGGCACTGATCGAAAGTTTCAAGGGGTGGGTTGCTGGCGAAGCCGGCCTGACTGACAAAGATGATAAGGCGGCGGTCGACCAGTGGGTTTTGCGCTTCAGCTATCTGCGAGGCCTGGATGGACGCCTCCCGGAGGAATCCGCGAGCAGTGATAAAACAGCCAGCACCGATGCCAGCAAAAACACCAAAGACGCGAACAAAATTGACCTCAGCCCATTGGAGAAAGCCGACGGAAATTCCCAGCTGGATTACCTGCGACGCCTCGCCGACCACATTGCACGCGAGGACGCGGCGTATCGGCGCAACGGCGAAAGCGGCATCGGTGCCATCGCCATACTGGGCGTCGATGCCTACGACAAACTGCTGGTGTTGCAGGCACTCAAGAGTCGTATGCCGTACAAGTTGTACTTTTCCACCGACCTCGACGCACGCATGCTGCAACGAGGCCAGGCAGAAACCACCCGCAACCTGATCCTGGCGGCGCCTTATGGACTGACACTGACACGCGCCCTGCAACAAGACGTGCCGCCGTTTCGCGACAGCCTGCAAAGCTCGGTGTTTGTCTCTGTTCTGGCGGCATTGGCGCCACAATCCTTCGATGCCAAGCGAGCGAAATTCGACTACTCAAAATCGGACCTGCTTTCGCCTGGCGTCTATGAAGTTGGCATCAGCGGTTTTATCCCGCTGGCGAACCCACTGACCCTTGACCGCCCCACGAGTTGCGAGGCACCAACACTCCTGTCCAAGTCGGATCAAAGCATACGTGCGCACGACCTTATGTCACTGCGCTGCCTTCAGGATCCATCGCCCCCGCCCTATCCAGTGGCCTCCCAGTCAGTGCGTGAACAATTCAAGCACGCTCAAGCGTTCTTCTGGGCCGGGCCACTGACCGTCATGCTGCTTTTAATCGCCGGGTTCATTGTCTGGCGGTGGATCTCGGGACCGAAAATCGAGCTCGACGCCAAGCTGGACTGGGTGCGCGGTGTACCCATGACGCTGTATATGGTCGCGGCAGCCTGTGCATTTATCGCCACTCGCTTCTGGCATGCGGAGTTTCTCTGGTTCACGTTCGTGCTGATCCTGCTGGGCATCATTTCGTCGAATCTGACCCGCCGCTCCGAGCAGTCGGCACAGAGCAAGGACTCGACTGCCACGCCTGGCAACGGCTTTTACGACTCCTCGGCGTGGTACATCGTTGTCCCCCTCGTCGGTTTTATCCTTGCGTTGATGTTGGCGTATCAGATGCGTAGCACCTTGACCGGCAACGGGCTGGGAGAGCCGATGTTCCTGTTTGAAGGCATCAGTGCATGGCCAACCGTGGCGCTGCGCGTAGCCGCCGTACTGATTTCCCTCTCGGCACTGGCTTGGGGCTGGCGCAACCTGCGCGTCAACAGGGCCGAGATCGAAAAGAACTTCCATTTACTGCATTACATGCGTCGATATCGAATGGGTTTGTGCGGGCAGGTTTTACGTTTTATACGCAAAGGCAGGCGCTGGACCTTGCGCCGCTGGTGCAACGAACTGGGGCATTGCCTGCTACTGATTTTTTTCCCGCTGATGAGCGCCAATGACAAATGGTCCAAGACCTGCAAATCCCCGCTGGCCACCTGCGGGGATGGGCGGCAAATGATTTCCATCGCGCGTTTCTGGGGTGAACACTGCATTTGCGGTTCGTTCGGGGCTCGAATGCTGCGGGCCCTTCTCGCCACATGGATATTCGTCGTGGTCACCAGTGTGCTGTTTGTGATTTGGCCAATGGAGCGGATTCCCGTACGCGGCGAATCGATAGTGTGGATGCTCAGTTGGCTGATTCCTACCCTGGCTTTTCAGGTGCTGGTGTTTTGGGTCGTGGATGCCAATCTGCTGCTGACGCGATTCATTCGCCACCTCAGCGAACATCATGCGATCTGGCCCAAATCGTTGCAGGAGGAACACCGGAAGATCTTCGGCGTGCTCAAGCATTCCTGCATCGACGAATGGGTGGACTTGCAACTGATCGCCAAACGGACCTCGGCGGTCAGCCGCCTGATCTATGCGCCGACGGTGGTCATGTTGATCCTGTTGGCGTCTCGCAGCAGCTTGTTCGACAACTGGCCGACACCGCCCAGTATCGTCATCACCTTCCTGCTGACCGCGCTGATATTGCTCGCCTCCGCGCTGTCGTTGCGTCGAGCGGCGGAAAAGGCACGTACCGTTGCATTGCGTCGTCTGGATACCTATTTGCTGGAAACACCAAAAGCTCGAGATCCCGTTCGCTACGAAAAATTCCAGATGATCCGCGACCGCATCGCGACGCTCAATACCGGTTCTTTTTCACGCTACTCCGAAGAGCCCCTGGTCAGGGCGTTGTTGCTGTCACTGACGGGCATAGGGGGTTCGGCATTGGTCGATGCGTTGAATTACGCGAAGTTTTAGAAGAACAGCATGGGCGTTCCATCGAACGCCCCAAAAACACAGGAGCTTCTACTTCGCCGATCCATCATGCGGCTTGTAAAACCGGAACATCCCGGTTTCAGCCGTTTTGATGTACTCCTTGGCCCAGACCGGCTTCACCGTGCGGTCGTGGAAATACATCGCGCCACGGGTGATATCCGGTAGCTGTTTATTCAGCGCCTTGCGCGCGATTTCCTTGGCGAGGGAATATTGGGTTTCTTCCTGGACCGTGTCCGGGCGGCCGTCGCACCACCACGAAAACTGGCAGCTTTTGGTTTCGGAACCTTGCTTGACCACCGCGCACACCGTGTCGGGAAAACCTTCGTGGCCGAGGCGGTTCATCACCACGTTGGCGACCGCTTGCATGTCCGTGGTGTCCTTGCCTTTGGCTTCCCAGTAGATGGAGCGGGCCATGCAGGTGATCGCATCGTCCAGCGGGGATTTGCCGGCGGGATCGACGGCCTGGACTTCGGATTGGGTGATCGCTTCGGATTTTGGTACGGGCAGATCGCCGCCCTTCTCCGCGGCTTTGTGCTCAAGCACTTGGGCCTTGTCTTCGGCTACTTCTTTTTTTTGTTGCTGGTCGTCGGCGATGGCCTGACCGGCGAGAAGGGTAATGGCGAGAAACGTAACTGACCATTTGAGGAACATGATGGAGACACTCTGCATGGCGTCGAGGGAAGCGCCCATTGGGCGACTTGGCTTCAGTGTAGTAGCCAAATCATGTCAGCAAGCGGGCAACAATCTGCAAAAAGGCATTGCACGGCATGGGGGAAAATCGCGCATCATGGGCGCACTCAGTTCAAGGAGGATTTCCATGCGCGTTCCGTCATCCGTTTTGCGTGTTGCCGCGTTGTCATTGGGTCTGGTGTTCACCGCCACCGCGATGGCCACCGAAGAGACGCAGCTGGTCGAATCGATCAACGTCTACCGTAGCCAGCCGCAACGTTGCGGCGGTCAGGCGTCATCGGAGTTGCCGCCGCTGACGAGCGATCCGCGTCTGGTTTTATCGGCCAGCGGGCCTGTCGATTTGCAGCAGGCCATGGCCCGGGCTTCGTACCCGATGGTCAGCGTGCAGGCGATCACCTTGTCCGGACCGCGTGATGCGCAGTCCGCCATGACGGCGATCAAGGACAGTTTTTGCCAAGTGGCGCTGGACCCGCAATTCATCGACGTCGGTGTCAGCCACGAGGGACGCGACTGGCGCATTGTGTTGGCACGTCCGCTATTGACCGCACGCCTGGGTGACGCCGCGACTGAAGGCCAGAAACTCCTGGAGCTGCTCAACGCCGCCCGCGCGCAACCTCGCCAGTGTGGCGGTCAACCGTTTGCCGCAACCACACCGCTGGCCTGGAACTCTACGCTCGGGTCGGCGGCAGAAGCGCATACCCGGTCCATGGCCAATAACAATTTCTTTGACCACAAGGACCGCGACGGCCGCACACCGGGAGACCGCGCCGAACTGGCGGGTTACAACTATCAGGAGATCGGCGAAAACATTGCCGCGGGACAAGACACGCCACGCAAAGTCGTCGACGGCTGGCTGGCCAGCGCTGGTCATTGCGCCAACCTGATGAACCCGAAATTCCGCGAATTGGGCGCGGCCTATGCGGTTGATCCGAAAAGCGCTGCGGGAATCTACTGGACAGCCATGTTCGGCGCGCAATAAGGGCGAAGGTAAGAGCGGTGATTCACCGCTCTTACAACGTATGTTGTTTGTTGCCGATGTCTTTGGCTTTTTCGATGGCCCACTCCATAGCGTCTTCCATGTCTTTGAGGTGCGGGGACGGATGCTCGTCCTCTTCAATCACCGAGCCGTCCGGCCGATAAACACCAATGAACATCTTCAGGGAGCCGTCCCTCAATATCTCGGCTCTCACCTCGATCTTGCATCCATTGGATAGCGTTTCCTTGTGTTCCTCATGGCGTTCAGTCATCGCTGCCTCCTCACGTCGTTGAAGTCCGAGCCACGCATAAACCTATCGTCATGTTAGCTCAGTGAAGTCCGCCAAAAGCGAACATTTACGGGAGAGTACCTCCACCGAGACAGCGGCGTAATGCCACCTATACTCCATCCCACCAACCCCGCCCGGGGCCTGCACTACCAACAATAAAAAGCAGAGGTGGAACATGGTCTGGCAGCAAATCTACGACCCCTTCGGTAACCCGGTGCTTTCAACCATCATGGCGGCGGTGCCCGTGGTGGTGATGCTGGCATCCCTGGCGTTCTTTCATATCAAGGCGCATCTGGCGGCCTTGCTGGCCCTTGGCTCAGCGCTATTGATCGCAATCTTTGCCTTCGGCATGCCCGCGAACATGGCCGGTTCGGCAGCACTCTACGGCGCTGCCAACGGCCTGCTGCCGATTGGCTGGATCGTGCTCAACATCATCTTCCTGCACCGGCTGACCACCGAAAACGGCTCGTTCAAAGTGCTGCAGGATTCCCTTGCGCGCATCACCGACGATCGACGCCTGCAACTGCTGCTGATTGCCTTCTGCTTCGGCGCTTTCTTCGAAGGGGCTGCCGGGTTCGGCACGCCGGTGGCGGTGACCGGGGCGATTCTGATCGGGTTGGGCTTCTCGCCGCTGGCCGCCTCCGGCCTGGCATTGATTGCCAACACCGCGCCCGTGGCATTCGGTGCGCTGGGCACGCCCATCATTACGCTGGCCAAGGTCACCGGCCTGGATGAAATGGAACTGTCGATGATGGTTGGCCGGCAATTGCCGTTCTTCTCGGTGATCGTTCCGTTCTGGTTGATCTGGGCCTTTGCCGGCTGGCGCAAGATGCTGGAAATCTGGCCGGCCATTCTCGTTGCCGGGGTCAGTTTCGCCGTGCCGCAATTCCTGGTCTCCAACTACCACGGGCCGATGCTGGTGGACGTGATCGCCGCGCTGATCTCCATGGCGTGCCTGACCGGGTTCCTCAAGGTCTGGAAACCGGCCACGATCCACACCTCCGCCGCCCTGTCCGGACGCGTCGACAACTCGAAAATCGAAGAGGAGCATCAACATAAAACCGAAGCCAGTGCGACCTTTGCCAGCGATGCCAAACCGGCCGTAATGCGCGCGTGGATGCCGTGGATCATCCTTACGGTCTTCGTGTTCGCCTGGGGCACCCAGGGTTTCAAAAACATGTTCGATACCCGTCCGGCGATCGATCCGGCAACCAACTCGGCCAAGCTCGACCCCCAAGGCAAACCGATGCGCGAAGCGAACCCCATTTTCGCCCCAATCGTGACCTTCACCACCATTCACCAGCAGATCGAGAAGGTGCCACCCGTGGTGCCTGCGGCTAAAACCGAAGAAGCGGTGTACAAATTCACCTGGTTCACCAGCACCGGCAGCGGCATCTTGCTGGCGGCGATTCTTGGCGGACTGCTGATGGGTTATTCCATCCCGCAACTGATCCACCAATACCTGCGAACGCTGTGGGTGGTGCGTTACTCACTCATCACCATCGTGGCCATGCTTGCGCTCGGCTTCCTCACTCGCTACTCGGGCCTCGACGCCACCATGGGCCTGGCCTTCGCCGCAACAGGCATCTTCTACCCCATGTTCGGCACCCTCCTCGGCTGGCTCGGCGTAGCTTTGACCGGCTCCGACACGGCCTCCAACGTGCTGTTCGGCGGCTTGCAACGGGTGACCGCCGAGCAATTGGGGATCAGCCCGGTGTTGATGGCCGCGGCCAACAGTTCCGGTGGGGTCATGGGCAAAATGGTTGACGCCCAGTCGATCGTCGTCGCGTCCACGGCTACCCGTTGGTACGGGCATGAAGGGGAGATTCTTCGTTATGTGTTCTTCCACTCCATCATCCTGGCGATTCTGGTGGGTGGGTTGGTGACGTTGCAGGCGTATGTGGCGCCGTTCAGCAGTATGGTGGTGGGCGGCCACTAGACATCAATCGGTCATAACCCGGGCAAGCCGCCCGGGTTATGGCTTGCAACGCGCGGATCAGGTCAGACTGCCCCCCGACATCAATCCCTCAGTCAGCAACGACACCAACGGCTGCACCAGATGCTGAGTACGAACATCATCGCCAACCACCGCCACTTCGGTGCTGGGTAACGTCGGTAACTTCTCCGACGGTTCTACAATCCGCATCCCTTCCTGCAAAAACGAAGTCCCCAACGCCGTAATCCCCAACCCGCCCGCAACAGCCGCTTGAACGCCCATCAAATTGCTGGCCAGGCATGCTGATGCCCATTCCCGCCCGACGGTGGCCAACGCCTCGATCATGATGGCCCGGTACGCGCAGGGTGGCCGCATCATCACCAGGCGCACCGGTTTCGACGATTCGATCTCGTAATCCTTCGCGGCAATCCACACCAACGGCTCGCGCCAGATGACTCGACCTCGCATTGTGCCGGAACTGAATTTTCGCTTGGAAATGACCACGTCGAGTAAGCCGGTTTCGTAGTCGGTGAGCAGGTCGTCGCTCAGGCCCGTGGTCAGTTCCAGCTGAATGTCCGGATACAGCTTGGTGAAGCGCGACAGCAGCTTGGGCAGTTGGGTCGGCACGAGGTTTTCCGAGATCCCCAGGCGCAACAGGGTGACGGTGGCCGGCGCCTTGATTTCCCGCATGAAGGTGTCGAAATGCACCATCATCCGGCGCGCGCCCACCAGCAGTCGCTCGCCGTCCGGGGTCAGGGTCAGTGCGCGGCTGGTGCGTTCGAAGACACGGAATCCGAGCACCTCTTCCAAACGAATGATCTTCTGGCTCACCGCCGATTGCGACCGCGCAATCACCTCGGCAGCAGCGGTGAAACTGCCGGTCTCCGCCACCGCGATAAACGCTCGTAGCAGGTCGATCTCAACGTCGCTGGCTTGCATGATGAATTCGCCTTTCAACTGGATGCCATTAAATTTATGCGTTTGAGTTCTAGATAGCAAATGCCGAACATCGTACTCAACCTGAATACGAGGAGTTCCAAAATGGCAGTCAATAAAGCAGTAGAGATTGTTGAAAGCTTCTGGCGGGGAGTGTGGCAGGCGAAAGATCCGCAAGCCGCGGCGCGCTTTGTGGCTGAAGACTTTGTCATCACTTCTGGCGGTATGGATATCGTCGGCCGCGAAGCCTTCATTCAATGGATCGGCGTCTTTCTGTCAAAAATCGAAGACTTTGAATTTGGCAGTATCGAGACGTTTCAGAATGCCGAAGGCACTCGCGTCGCCTCTCGCTGGAAACTGGCCGGGAAGAACCAGGGTTTTATTGGTGGCCGCACGTGCAACAGCCCGTTCGAAATGCTCGGCACGGCGGTCTGGGAAGTTCGCCCGGATGGCCTGCTGGCGCACAACTGGGTGGAGCGTAATTCGCTGGAAGTTCATCGCGATTTGATCGGGCTCTGAGCAACCGAATTGAAGTGCAGCATGAAACCGACAACTTTTTTCATATTGCTTCTGCAGATCCTGACACCCCCACACGGCGCGCGACCACCTGAAGTCGTGATGGATGTCAGGAGCCTTTTGCATGGATCGGCGTTGCCGTATTCGCCGACCTGTTTGAAGTAACCGGAGACACACCATGAATACCCGTACTTTGTTCGCCAGTGCTGCTGTTGCTTTTGTAGCACTCACCAGTAACGCGTTTGCAGACACGCAAAATGCACCCGCCAAGCCTTATCACTACGGCATGCCGATCAACGTGGCCAAGGTCATTTCCCTTGAGGAACCACCTTCCGCCGATTGTGAAGTGGTCAACGCCAAACTCACATATCTGGACACCTCCGGGAATGTCGAGGCCTTTACCTACTTCAAAATGGCCCAGGCCTGTGAAGAGCAGAACTGAATGTGGGGCTGTACAACAAAAGCCGCATTGAACGGCAAGCCAATTGACCCGCTGTTGCATTGCATCAGCGGGTCTTTTTTTACGATGGATTGAAGAAGATCAGGCGCTGGCAACGGCGGTGGTATTCAATCGACTGACCAGCCCTACTTTGGTAGATCAATTTTATCCAGCGCCCGATTCCTGAATGCACAGATTTCCTGAATCACCGCGTCGGCTGACTTCACGACTGCTTCGCAGCCGAACGCAGGCTTCGCCAGCTGCTACAGGGATTGTGCTATAGGGGAAATTGGCGGAGGAATCAGGCGGCTTTATCTGCCAGGCCAGCACGAACCTTGGCCACCGAGGGTTGCGCCGCTCCGAACACCAACCCCGAAGCAAACACCACCCCAAGAATCACGCCACCCGCCCCCAGCAACTGCCACACATTGGGCAGCACACCGAGTATCGAGGACACCAGCATGGTGAACACAGGCGCCAGGTTGAAGAAGATCGAGGTGCGCGCCGCACCGATGGTGTGAATGCCCTTGAACCACAGCAAGTAAGCAATCAACGAACCGAAAACGGCCAGGTAGACAACGGCGCCATGAACCGACAGCGAAGCGGTGCTGATACTGGCAATCGGGTTCTCATAAATGAAGCCCAGCACGATCAGGCCAATGACCCCGAACAGCATCGAAAACGTGGTGGTTTCCAGCGGTGTCGAGTCTTTGACGAAGCGCCGGGTGCCGACCATGTTGGCTGCCCAGGCGACGCTGCCGGCCAGAATGATCGCGTCGCCGGTCGCCACTTTCAGCCCGAGCAGCACCTGGATATCCCCGCGCGTAATCACCAGGCCAACCCCCAGCAAACCCAGCACCAGCCCGATGGCACGCCCGCGATCAATGCGTTCGCCTTCCAGCAGCACCGCGAAGATCATGGTCCACAGCGGCGTGGTCGCCAGGATCAGCGCGCCGTTGATCGGCGTGGTGGTTTGCAGGCCGAAGAAGGTCGCGAGGTTGAACGCGGTGAAGCCCAGCAGACCGAGACCGATAAAGGCCGGCAGATTGTTTTTCAGCGTGCTGAGGCGCAACTTGCCCGTCAGGCCGAAGATCAGCACGAGCAACAGGGTGGAAATGGCAAAGCGCTCAATAGAGGCGCTGATTGGTGCCATGCTCTTGATGATGTAGGCACCGGCGTTGAAGTTGGTGCCCCAGAAAAACGTGGCACCGACGATGCCCGCATAGGCGAGAGGCGTTGATTTTGACATGGCTGTTTCCTCGTCAAGTCGTGCGATGAACACTCGGCAAACTGCGGAATGCTTCAGACCTGCTTGTCAGGTGTTGAAAGATTCTTGCAGGCTTGTCGTCGGGGCAAAATTCCCCATTTATTCACCCTTCATGTGAGAAAACGCCCATGTTCGACTGGGAGGATCTTCGCTACTTCATCGTCTTCGCCCACGAGCAGTCGTTGTCCGCAGCGGCGCGCAAGCTCAAGGTCGACCACGCCACGGTGGCGCGACGCATCAGCGCGCTGGAGAGTTCGTTGAATCTCAAGTTGGTGGACCGGCGCCCTCGTTCATACGTCATCACCGAGGATGGCGAACGCATTGCGCAGTTGGGGCGGCGTATGGAAAGCGAGTCTTTCGCGGTGCAACGCACGGCGCTCGCCGGGCAGCAAAACTTTACCGGCGAAGTCACCGTCAGCGCCCCGCCCGCCCTCGCCTGCGCGTTGATCGCGCCGCGAATAAACGCGTTGCGCACCCGGCATCCGCAGCTGTCCTTGCAGTTGATTGGCAGTCTGGACAGCGCTTCGTTGTCGCGACGCGAAGCCGATATTGCCGTGCGCCTGAGCCGTCCAAAGGAACCGGACCTGGTGGCGCGCAAGGTCGCAACGGTGCAGTTCAACATGTATGGCTCGACGGATTATTTATCCAGAACGGCCCCGGAGGATCTGGCCTTTATCGCCTACGACGAGACCATGGAGCAAACCCCGCAACAGGTCTGGCTCAAGCAACAAGCGGGTGATCGACCGATCCTGCTGCGCAGCAATGATTTGAATATCCAGGCGACCATTGCCCAGGCAGGCGCAGGCGTTGCGGCATTGCCGTACTTCCTTGGCGAGCACTACGGTTTGCAAGCGATGGAGACCGTGGGTGCGGGGCTTGCGCGTGAAGTGTGGCTGGTGGTCCACAGCGACATCCGGCACACCCCGTCGGTGCAGGCGGTGATGAGTTTCCTGGCGACCTGCTTCGAAAACTGAGTCAGTGTGCCAAACACTGCTTTACTGATTCAGATCCTGAACCAACGGGAAGCGCCCCCATGGAACGTCTCACCGCCAAAGACTTCGCCCCGGAACTGCTTGAACTCTATGACTACTACGCCCACGGCAAAATCAACCGGCGCGAGTTTCTTGATCGAGCCGCGCTGTTTACCCTGGGCGGTTTGACGGCCAGTGCCCTCCTCGCCGCCCTGAGCCCGAACTACGCGCTCGCCGAGCAGGTTGAATTTACCGACCCGGACATCCTCGCCGAGTACATTTCCTATCCATCGCCCAAGGGTCACGGCAATGTTCGCGGCTATCTGGTGCGCCCGACCAAAGCCACCGGCAAAGTGCCGGCGGTGCTGGTCGTGCATGAAAACCGTGGGCTCAATCCTTACATCGAGGACGTCGCCCGCCGCGTCGCCAAAGCAGGGTTTATTGCCCTCGCCCCCGATGGCCTGAGTTCGGTGGGTGGCTATCCCGGCAACGACGAAAAAGGCAAGGAACTACAGGCGGCCGTCGATCCCGAAAAGCTGATGAATGACTTCTTCGCCGCCATTGAGTGGTTGATGAAAAATGACAAGACCACGGGGAAAGTCGGCATCACCGGGTTCTGCTATGGCGGCGGCGTCTCCAATGCGGCGGCGGTGGCCTACCCTGAACTGGCAGCGGCCGTGCCCTTTTATGGTCGTCAGCCAAAGGCTGAAGACGTGCCGAAAATCAAGGCGCCGCTGCTGCTGCATTACGGCGAACTGGACAAGGGCATCAATGAAGGATGGCCGGCCTATGAGAAGGCGTTGAAAGCGTCGGGCAAAACCTACGAGGCGTTCATTTATGCAGGCTGCAATCACGGCTTTCATAACGACTCCACGCCTCGCTACGATGAGGCCGCGGCGAAGCTGGCGTGGGACAGGACAGTGGCGTGGTTTAACAAATACCTGGTTTAGGTTCAAAGGATCGCAGCCTCGTTTCACTCGACAGCTGCTACACCGGTTGCTTGTAGGAGCTGCTGCGATCTTTTGGGGTTGTTTACAGGGGGCTACGCAGCTATCAATTGCTTCGATCTTTTAAATCATGAAACCGAATTTTTTATTTCTCAGTGGCGAGTTCAGGATGGAGCCACCTCTGATAATTCGGGCGACAGCTTCATGAACATCAATTTTGCGTTTGCGTGCTTGATCGTGGTGTCGTTTGCGATTGCGCTGGGACATGGCTGATCGCTCAGGCGTCCGCTTGCACCACTTCGATTCCCAGCTTGCGATAGTCGTCGATGTCGCCCGACGCCACGTGACGTTCGGTAATCAGAGTGTGCAAACGTGAGCACGGCACGACGATGTACGGTTCCACCGCACCGAGTTTGTCCGCCGTGGTGACGGCGATCACTTGCGAGGCACTATCAAACAGCGCCTGCTTCACTGGCACCTCATCAAAATGCAGCGAGCTGATGCCGACCTCCGGATGAATCGCACAAACCCCGGTAAACAGCACGTCAGCCTTGATGCCTTGCAACAAGCGCACGGTCTCGTGACCGCTGACCGACATCGTCGCCAGGTTAAGTTGCCCACCTGCCAGAATCACCTTGATGCCTGGGTATTCCGCGAGGGTAATCGCGGTCAACGGCGATGTGGTGATGGCAGTGATGGAAATATTTGAAGGCAAGGAACGGGCGATCTGCAACGTTGTGCTTCCCGAATCGAACATCACGATCTGACCGTCCCGGACGTGCCGCACGGCGAGTTGTGCGAGGTGCACTTTCACCTCGTCGGTTTCACCCACCCGAGTGAGGAAATCCTTGCCCGTGTCCTTGGGCCGCGGCAGCGCGCCACCGTGGACTCGCTGCACCAGGCCGGCGCTGTGCAGTTCCGACAGATCGCGGCGAATGGTGTCTTCCGAAACGGCGAAATGCTGGCTCAATTCCGAGGCCATGACCTTGCCGTCGCGTTCGAGGATCAGGAGGATTTTCTGCCGGCGGACGGAAGGAAGTTCGGTTGCCGAATGCTGATCTTGCATGTTTATGCCTGAATATGCGTGTTTGTGCGAGATTAGCTAAAGCGTTGTACAAACACAATCGCGGTTTTGTTTTCTGGCAAACTGCCCCGGCGCCTCCATCCAGATCAGTCTCCCCATGCATTTCGCCCTTGTCTCAAACGGTTCACTCCTCACGCCTGAGCAGCCCGACGTAACGGTGCCGTGGTGGAGTTTCACCAAGACGGTGCTCGCCGCCGCGGCGCTGTCGTTAGTGCGTGATGGATTGATCGTTCTGGATGATGCGGTACCAGAAGGCCCGTTCACGTTGCGTCAACTGCTGCGGCATGAAGCCGGATTGGCGGATTACAGTGAGCTCGCCGACTACCACGCCGCCGTTGCCCGCCATGAGAAACCTTGGTCAGCCGCTGAAATGCTGCAACGGCTTGATGCGACCCGGTTGCGCTACGCACCTGGGGACGGCTGGCGATATTCGAACGTCGGCTACCTGTTCGTCGCCAGACTCATTGAGCGCGTGACCGGCCTCGCGCTTGAGGAAGCACTGAAGCAACGCGTGTTTTCACCTCTCGGTTTATCGCGCGTGCGCCTCGCAACGACGCGAGCCGATCTGGAGGGCGTGAACATGGGAGCGGCCTCGACTTACGACCCGGGCTGGGTCTATCACGGATTGCTGGTCGGTCCACTGGCTGACACGGCCCTGTGTCTGGATCGTCTGTTGGCCGGGCACCTGTTGCCGCAATCACTGCTGCGGGAGATGCAAACGGCACGCACGCTGGGCGGACCGATGGCTGGACGTCCCTGGATTGCTCCGGGTTACAGCCTCGGTTTGATGCAGGGCAAGGTCGAGGGAGGCTTCACCTTGAGTGGTCACACCGGAGCCGGGCCGGGCAGCATCATTGCGGTTTACCGCTGCGTTGATGGCGGCAGCGCGGCGAGTTGCGCGGTGTTTTGTGAAAACGGCGAAGAAGGTGCTGTGGAAGCCGAGGCCGTGCGCCACCTGATGAGCGTGGCGCTTAAATAAATCCGTCACCTTGAATGTGTGTCAGTTGCTGGCGACTTGTGCTCCATTACCAGACGTCACCAACGCCTTCAACGACGCATCAAACTGTTTCAACGCATTCACCTGCACCACATTTTGCTGGTCAATCTGCGCGGCAATCTCCGGGGCGGCTTTGCCACGCACCCAGACCGAAGGCATCTGCTGTTCACGTGAACCTTCAGCCTTGCCAATGTACTGCAAGTTCGAATCGTAGAACTTGGCCAGGAAACGCGCTTCAACCTGATTGTTGCGCTTGGACACCAGACGGCTGTAGGTGTCCAGCATCACCACCACATCAGGATGCGCTTGCACCACCGCGTCGAGGTTGTCGTAGACGGTCACCGAAGCGAATTGTTTTTGCAGCGAGCCCATCAGCCAGTTGATCGCCAGTTTCGGATCGGAGCTGTTGACGAAGGCGTTGCTGATGCGCGAATCCAGCGCCGGGTTCTTTGCGCCGTTCAGCGCGACAGAATGGTACTGCTCAAGGTATTCGATCGTGTTGAGGGTGTTTTCGCTGTAGAGCACACCCACCGATTGAGTGTGCTGCAAGCTGGCGGGACTGTCGGCTACCGGAAGGAAATGGCAGGACGGGTCGGCAGCGTAGGCCGGCACGGTGGCGGCAACACTGCCGGTCAATACGGCGACAAGGGCCAGCAAGGTAGAGATTCTCATCGCGCAGGTTCCTTCAGAGGCGACTTTGGTATGACGCTATCCTCCTCTCATGACAAAAAAACTGAACTTGCATTCCTTGATGGTGATTATTGATTAAACGAATGGTTGCGAAGTGAGGCCGGCGGCATAACCGATCCAACGGTTGAGCGTGATGGCGAGTGGACATCTGCGCGAAGCCGATTATGCTTCATGAAACCTTGCAGCGATGCGAGGCCGTCAGCCTGTGTGCATGCTTCGTGCAATCCGTAATCCGACGACATCAGCCCAAGGGCCTGGGTGCGGCAAAAGAAAGTTGAGAGGTACTCCGGCCTATAACAAGAACGACGGAGAAGACTCATGGCCGCAATCGACAACACCTCCACGAGCAGCGCGCCCCACCACGGGATCACCAAGGAGGAGCGCAAGGTCATTTTTGCCTCGTCCCTGGGCACCGTGTTCGAGTGGTACGACTTTTACCTTTATGGCTCCCTGGCCGCGATCATCGCCAAGCACTTCTTTGCCGGCGTCAATGAGACAACGTCCTTCATCTTTGCGCTGCTCGCGTTCGCCGCAGGCTTCGCGGTGCGTCCCTTCGGCGCCATCGTCTTCGGTCGCCTGGGCGACATGATCGGGCGCAAGCACACTTTCCTCATCACCATTGTGATCATGGGTATCTCCACCGCCATCGTGGGCTTTCTGCCCGGCTACGCGACCATCGGCGTGGCGGCGCCGATCATCCTCATCACCTTGCGCCTGTTGCAAGGCCTGGCCCTGGGCGGCGAGTACGGCGGCGCGGCGACCTACGTCGCCGAGCATGCGCCGAAAGGCAAGCGCGGCTATTTCACCTCGTGGATTCAGACCACTGCGACCCTCGGCCTGTTCCTGTCGCTGCTGGTGATCCTGGCTTGCCGCACGATCCTCGGCACCGAAGCCTTCGAGGCCTGGGGCTGGCGGATTCCGTTCCTGCTGTCGATCCTGCTGCTGATCGTCTCGGTGTACATCCGCCTGCAACTCAGCGAGTCGCCGGTGTTCCTGAAAATGAAGGCTGAGGGCAAGGCCTCCAAGGCGCCGCTGACCGAATCCTTTGCCCGCTGGGACAACCTCAAAATCGTGATCATGGCCCTGCTCGGCGGCACCGCCGGCCAGGCCGTCGTCTGGTACACCGGGCAGTTCTATGCGCTGTTCTTTCTGCTGCAAACTTTGAAGATTGACCCGCAGACTGCCAACTTGCTGATTGCCGGATCCTTGCTGATTGGCACGCCGTTCTTCGTCATCTTCGGCAGCCTGTCCGACCGCATCGGCCGCAAGGGCATCATCATGGCCGGCTGCATAATCGCAGCGCTGACCTACTTCCCGATCTTCCATGCGTTGACCCAATACGGAAACCCCGACGTGTTCGTCGCGCAGGAGAAGAACCCGGTCACGGTGATCGCCGATCCCGACCAGTGTTCGTTCCAGTTCGACCCGGTGGGCAAGGCCAAATTCACCAGCTCCTGCGACCTCGCCAAGACCGTTCTGGCGAAGCGGGCCATCCCCTACAAGAACGAGAAGGCCGAGTCGGGCACCGTCGCGCAAGTGCGTATCGGTGACAAGGTGATCCAGAGCTTCGAGGGCACCGGCATGCCGGCCGCCGACTTCAAAGCCAAGAACGATGCCTTCACCGCCTCCCTCGTCTCCTCGCTCAAAGAAGCCGGCTACCCCGAGAAAGCCGACCCGGCCAAGACCAACTACCCGATGGTGTTGTTGCTCCTGACCATCCTCGTGATTTACGTGACCATGGTCTACGGCCCGATCGCCGCCTGGCTGGTGGAACTCTTCCCGGCACGCATCCGCTACACCTCGATGTCGCTGCCCTACCACATCGGCAACGGCTGGTTCGGCGGCTTCCTGCCGACGGTGGCGTTCGCCATGGTGGCGGCCACGGGTGATATCTACTACGGCCTCTGGTACCCGATTGTCATCGCCGTGATGACGGCCGTTCTGGGCATATGCTTCATGCCGGAAACCAAGGACCGGGAGATTCATCACACCTGAGGTCGGCACCTGCCCTCTCGTGCGAGCGAGAGGGCAGGCCTTCTAAGGATCAAACGGTCTACGCTCATCCACATTGCTTCGGGATTCCTTTCCCGGGCACTGATGGGGGCACCGTAATGATCCGTATCCTGTTGAGCGTTTTTATGCTGGCACTGAGCATCCCGGCCCATGCGGGGGTGATGCCCTTTCCTGCCGGTTTTCATGTTCAGGACATCCCTGTCGATGGCGCGACAATTCATGTGCGCGTCGGCGGCAAAGGCCCCGCCGTGGTGATGCTGCATGGCTTCGGCGACACCGGCGACATGTGGGCGCCACTGGCAGCCGATCTGGCCAAGGACCACACCGTCGTGGTGCCGGATCTGCGAGGCATGGGCTTGTCGTCGATCCCGGACGGCGGCTACGACAAGAAAACCCAGGCGGGTGACATTCGTGGCGTGCTGGCAGCGTTGAAGATCGAACACGCGGTGGTCATCGGCCACGACATCGGCACCATGGTCGCCTACGCCTCGCGTTATCCGCAGCTGACGGATCGCCTGGTGGTGATGGACGCGCCCGTGCCGGGCATTCCACCCTGGAACGACATCGTTCGCTCACCGATGCTGTGGCACTTCGACTTTGGCGGGCCGGATGCCGAACGCCTGGTCGCCGGTCGTGAGCGCATCTACCTGGACCGCTTCTGGAACGAGTTTGCGGGCGACCCGACCAAGGTCGATGAAGCGACCCGTCAGCATTACGCCAAGCTCTATGCCCGCCCCGGCGCCATGCACGCAGCCTTCGCCCAGTTCCGCAGCATTCGTCAGGACGCAGTGGACAACGAAGCGTCGATGAAGACACGCCTGACCATGCCGGTGCTGGCCATCGGCGGTGAGAAATCCTTTGGAAGTAACGAAGCAATCGTGATGCGCAACGCGGCGGACACGGTGACGGAAGTGGTGATCCCGGGGGCGGGACATTGGCTGATGGAAGAAGCTCCGACGCAGACCATTAAGGCAATTCGCGAGTTTATTGCGCCGTAGAGTCGCAACTCGACCTCTGTAGCAGCTGCCGAGCAGCGCGAGGCTGCGTTCGGCTGCGCAGCAGTCGTAAATCCAGCACACGCGGTTTACCTGATAGACCGCAGTGCCTGATTTCACGACTGCTGCGCAGCCGAACGCAGCCTCGCGCTGCTCGGCAGCTGCTACAGAGTTCGAGGCAGATCCATGGTTATGTCGCGGGCTGTTACGTAGCCGTTACATCGCCCTTTTTGCTGTATCCGCGTTGTTACCTTACCGACCGTGTTGTCACTTCTGCGGTGCGCCGCAGGCCAATAGAGTATTGGCTTCGGTGTATGGCAGGGACGAAAAACGTGCCGGCCTGCAGTCCGCCGATCCCCCATCACGGAAGAGGTGACATCATGAGTTTCGTAACTGTTGAAAAAAACCAGAGCAGTGCCCCGTCGGAAGCCGACATGAAAAAAGCCATGACCGACTCTGGTGGTAAACCCGGGGAAGTCACCGGGAACAATGCGGCCCGGAAACTGACTTACACCGGCACGGTCAATCACACTACTTATGAGAATAACCTGATCAACATTGCCAAAGGCAAACGAACCAGCTGGAACTTCGTCTGGGCCGACTCGAAAGTGAGTAGCCCGGCTGCATAAGGCCAACGTGGGGCGGTCGCACGGCCGCCTCGCTGTTCCACCTCGCAATATCCCTTGATACAACCCGGTTACGCAGGCTGTTACCTTGCCGATTTAAACGCCCTCCCCGCTGTAACGCCAAGACACTTCGCCGCCCTGAATCCTGCGCCTATTGTGAAGCCGTCAATGTGTTTAGAGGGTGCTGCCCGATCACTTGTCGGATTCGCTGCCCGCTGCCCATTGATTGCCCAACACAACCAAGGAAGAGGAAAGCCATGAGTAAGTCGAGCGCTGTAAGCAAACAAGCTCTGCAACTTCACAATGATGTGCAAGAGGCCCTCAAATCGTTCCAGGGTGTTGCCCCCACGGCTCTGAAAACGTCGGACTACAGCAAGGTGCTGACGTCGACCCTGGCGGCCACTCAAAAGTCAGTCACGATCGAGATCGCAGCGGGTGATCTGACCTTACTCAAACAGTCCAAATACAAGCTGTGCTTTGCGAAAAAGGTCGGTACCGAAGCCTACAACGTCGTCTGGCAATCCTATGACAAGTATTTGAGCAACAACGGTTTCAGTTGGACGCCCCAGTATCAGTTGTTCGGGTCGAACAGTTTTCAGGCCAACGTAGCGGTCCAGGTCGCGACGAACATCGTCAGCATTGGTCTGGGACAACAGTCTGTACTCAGCGAAGAAGGCCTGCTGGGTTCGGCGGTAACCGGTGGCCCTGATACGTCCATCACGCTGATAAACAACTACGGTCCGATCCACCCCGGCATCAACCAGTTGTCCACCGGCATTGACGGCACACAGGTCAGCACCCCCATCTACGTTGCCGCGGCGCAGGTGGTCACCGGTGATACCGTCCTGACGCCTAAGGAGTCCATTCTTGTGTGGTTCGAACAGAACGTGCAAACCAGCACCATGTTCAGCACCTCACGGTCAAAAGCCGTCGAAATCGACCTGACCTTCGATAACAACGCAACCCGCCTCTACGAAGAAGGGGAATGGAAAACGGTGTAACCGTCACACCGGGGGCAACCTTGCGGTTGCCCCTTTTATTCAGGAAACGTCCCCACCGCCCCGGGCGAAATAGCCCGTCAACGACCGACAAATGGATTCCGCCAGATCTTCCTGGGTAGCAATGCCATAAGGGCGATTGCGATCGAACTGCTCTGACCAGCGGATCCGGCCCTGAGCGACATCAATCAGGCGCAACGATGCCCGGACACGGCTCGGTTCCACCCGCACGCTGCCCTCAAGGGAATAGTTACCGCGCCCGGCCCGCAAGACGTCCAGTGCCTTGACGCTGTTTCGCGGCACCTTCATCAACACGTGGTTGCCATGGCTTTGCGTCTGCTCGAACGACTCGAACAGCCGGCAGCTCAACTCTTCACACAAGCCCCGGGTAAAGTCATCGCCATCACTGGTGATACAGGTAAACGGCTGAATCTGCAGGACAGGATGGCGAGTCGCGAGGCTTTTGGGTCTGAGCCGCTGGTAAGCCAGCCGATAACAACCGGCCGGTAGGCTCAGTCGAACCGGGTCTTGCTGACCCAGGGTGGCGTAATGTGCCGCGAGTTTGCGTCGCAACCGGCCCACCTGGACGCGCACCACCGGATCGTCGCCCGTGCAGTAAACCGCCGGGTCACGGCGAAACACCGCAATGCCGATGGCGTGCTCGGTGAGCGCAATAGTGGGAAACTGAAGATCGTGATCGACCAGGAAACGCAGCAAACTGCCCATGCGCCTGGATTTGGCAAACACCGGACTGGCCAGCAACAGCGCCAGCACCCGCTCTATTTCTTCACGATCGAATGGCTCGGGAACGCCCTCGGCACTCGTATTGCCTACGTGCTTGATCACCATTGCCTGCCTCCGTGCAGGTTACCGACAACCGCTCGCCACCCCTGTTGAAGTGGATATTGTCGAACTCCATGGCCACGCTAAACGCCCGATCCCGCAAAGGCTCGGACGCTGCAACGTCGAAGCTTAGCAGCCGTAACGCAATGGCGAAGATATTGTGCGGATTGCCGCGTTGAGAGCGGTTTTCAGCAGCAACGCGTGGTGCATTGCTTGCCGCCGTAGCGGGCTTCCTGACGCTCACGAAGAAACGCCGAATGGCTCATGACCGGTTCTTCCGGGTGTTTGAGCGCCATTTGGGCGACGTAATTGTCGTAATCGGGGACGCCGATCATCAAACGCGCGCCCTGGCTGAGAAGTCGGGCGGCTTGCTGCAGTTTGCGGAACATGGCAACGCTCTCATTGTGATTGGAAGACGGGACCATGAAAGCGCACTTATGTATCTGGAATGTGTCCGCGCGGCAATGTGTCCAATACCCACCATCAACCACAACGCATACCCTGTAGCAGCTGGCGAAGCCTGCGTTCGGCTGCGAAGCAGTCGTAAAATCAGACAATGCGGTGCGTCAGGCACACCATGTACTCTGGGTTTACGACTGCTACGCAGCCGAACGCAGGCTTCGCCAGCTGCTACAGGGGATCGCGTTATGGCCGGGAGGTCAGTGGTCTGATCCGTAGTTTTTTGCGCTTCCTGCACCTGTACCAAAACCACCCCTCGTCCAACAATGAGCGAAGCACGGTCACAGTTTGTTAATATCCACGCGTTTTTTTCGTCTGATACATCAGGCGCTGCAGATTTCACGTCGCAACACAGGAATGCTTTTCCATGAGTACGTTGTTTACCCGTCGCACAGTCCTGCGCGGTATGGGCTTGTTGGGTCTTGGCCTGCTCGCCGGCTGCGATGACAGCCCCAAGCTGTCGTTCAAGTACGGCAAGGACCTCAGCGACAAGATCATGGGACGTACCTTCAAACTGAAAGACGCCCAGGGCGAGACGAAGATGCTCACCAGCTATCGCGGCCTGATGCCGATGGTGTTCTTCGGTTTCACCCAGTGCCCGGCGGTCTGTCCGACAACGCTGGCTCGTGCGGCCCAGGCCAAGAAACTGATGGGCCGCGACGGCGAGAAGCTGCAGGTGATCTTCATCACCCTCGACCCCGAACGCGACACACCGCAAATGCTCGATGCCTACGTCAAGTCGTTCGACCCGAGTTTCGAAGCGTTACACGGCACGCTGGAAGAAACCGCTGCCACCGCCAAAGAGTTTGGCGTGTTCTTCGAAAAGATCCCGAGCGGTTCGACCTACACCCTTTCCCACACTGCGACCAGCTACGTCTTCGACTCCCGGGGCAACTTGCGCCTGGGGCTGTCCGCGTCCCTTACTGCTAAAGAGTGCGCAGAAGACCTGCTCACCGTCATGGAAGTCTGCTAATGAATTCGATCTGCGCAAACAACGCTTTCTCTCGACGTGCCAAACAACTGGTCCTGGGCTGCGCCCTGATCGGCATGGCCTGGCAGGTATCCGCTCAAACCAAAGTGGACGACGCCTGGGTCCGCGCAACAGTGGCCGGCCAGCCATCGACCGGCGCCTTCATGACCGTGCAAGCCGACAGCGATAGCAAGCTGCTCAGCGTGCAATCGCCGGTCGCCAAAACCGTGCAAATCCATCAATCAACCATGAAAGACGATGTGATGAGCATGCGTCAGGTCGAGTCCGTCGCGCTGCCGGCTGGAAAACCGGTGAGCTTTGATCCGCACGGATACCACGTGATGCTGATGGACCTGACGGCACAGGTTAAGGAAGGCGATAAAGTCCCCCTGACCCTGACCGTGGAAAATGCCAAGGGCGAGAAAGAGACGATTGAAGTGCAGGCCGAAGCCCGGGCACTTGGCATGGCTGACCACAGCAAAATGCATTAACGATTGGGCGTTCCGTTGACGAGCGACTCTTATTTGACGAGTCGCTTTTCCTTGGAAGGCCGGTAGCCGAAATACGAGCTGTAGCACTTGCTGAAATGGCTCGGCGACACAAAGCCGCACGCCACCAGCACGTCCACCTGGGACAGCTCCGTATGCTGGAGCAACCGCCGCGCTTCGGTAATCCGCAACTCCATGTAATACCGTTGCGGTGTGGTGCCCAGTTGCTCCTTGAACAACCGCTCGAGTTGTCGACGGGAACGGCCGGCGTAAACCGCCAGTTGCTCCAGTTCCAAAGGTTCTTCGAGGTTGGCATCCATCAGCTTCACCACCTCGCGCAGCGGCGCGCTCACACAGACATTTTCCGTCGGCTTGATGCGCCGGTAGCGGGACTCCTCGAACGCCAGAATGTCCTCGATCCCCTCGACAAGCGCTTTGCCGTACAGCCCTTTGATCCAGTCCAGCGCCATGTGGAATGCGCCGGAAGGACTGGACGCCGTCAGCCGGTCTCGATCAATGATGTAGGGCTCGCTGCTGACCTGCGTCGCCTTGCAGAAATCCGCCAGCGCCGGGCGATGTTCGGGGTGAATCGCGCATCGGTAACCGTCAAGCAAACCGGCCTTCCCCAAAAACCATGCACCGTTCCACAAACCGGCCAGGCTGACACCGTGGTCCGATGCCGTCCGCAACAAACTGATCAAGCCTTCGCTGGCCTTGAGTTCTGTCCTGTAGCCGCCGCAAATCACCAGCAGGTCCAGCGCCTTGATCGCTGCACAATCGATACACGCATCAGGCCGAATGACCAGGCCCAGATCGCTGACGACCTCGCCTTCATTCAAGCCGAAGGTGCGGGAAGAGAACGATTCAGGCCGTAGCAGATTGGCCGTGATCACCGTATCCAGCGCCTGGGTGAACGCGGGCAGTGAAAAATGTTCGAGCAGCAGAAATCCGGCGCGGACTGTTTGCAGGGTCCCATCGGGGTGTTCATTCAGATAGCGAAGGTTCTTGCCCTTCATGCCTCCGCTAAATTGGCGTCGTTCGATCAATGCTCGCCCCACTCCATTACGTTTCCGAACCGATTGTCTGGTGCCTGGATAAGGCGCCATGTTAACCCGCAGCGCCACTATGGCGTATCCACGCGCCTTGATGGAACGCCAGATAGCGCTCTGCCTCGGTTATTTATACTCAAATGCCAGCTTAATAATATTTTACCGATACCAGGGTCATCCCTAGTCTTGAGCCCAAGAAATGGCAGGCCGTTCGCGACCTAACTCCAACTTCGAAGGGTATTGAGATGACCACTGAAAAAATAAAAACAGATACGCTGATTGTTGGCGCCGGTCAGGCTGGCGTGGCCATGAGTGAACACTTGAGCAAACTCGGCGTGCCGCACCTGGTGCTGGAGCGCAATCGCATTGCCGAGCGCTGGCGCACCGGGCGCTGGGATTCGCTGGTGGCGAATGGTCCGGCGTGGCATGACCGGTTCCCTGGTCTTGATTTTGACGACCTCAGCCCCGACGAATTTGCGCCGAAAGAACGCGTCGCCGATTACTTCGAAGCCTACGCCAAGAAATTCAACGCGCCGATCCGCACCGGCGTCGATGTGCTGAAAGTCGAGCGCAACATCGGTCGCCCGGGCTTCACCATTGAGACCTCTGAAGGCGTGATCGAAGCCAACCGCGTGGTGGCGGCCACCGGGCCTTTCCAGCGTCCGGTCATCCCGCCGATTGCGCCGAAAGATCAGCCTTTCATGCAGATCCACTCGGCCGACTACCGTAACCCGGCGCAACTGCCTGAAGGCGCGGTGCTGGTGGTCGGCGCAGGTTCGTCCGGCGTGCAGATTGCCGATGAGTTGCAGCGTGCCGGCAAGAAGGTTTACCTCTCGGTCGGCGCCCACGACCGCCCTCCTCGCGCTTATCGCAACCGTGATTTCTGCTGGTGGCTGGGTGTGCTGGGCGAATGGGATCAGGCGGCGATGAAACCGGGTCGGGAACACGTGACCATCGCCGTGAGCGGCGCCCATGGCGGGCGCACGGTGGACTTCCGTGGCTTGGCCCATCGCGGCATGACGCTGGTGGGTTTGACCCAATCGTTCAACGGTGGCGTGGCGACGTTTCAGCCGAATCTGGCGGACAACCTGGCGCGTGGCGATGAGAACTATCTGGCGCTGCTGAATGCCGCCGACGTCTATATCGAACGCAACGGCCTGGACCTGCCGGAAGAACCAGAAGCGCGCCACGTGTTCCCGGATCCGGAGTGCGTGACCCACCCGATTCTTGAACTTGACCTGACCAAGACTGGCGTGACCTCGATCATCTGGGCCACTGGTTTTGCCACGGATTACAGCTGGCTCAAGGTGGATGCCTTCGACGACAACGGCAAGCCGCAACATCAGCGCGGAGTGTCGAGCGAGGCTGGCGTGTATTTCCTTGGCCTGCCGTGGCAGTCCCGTCGCGGCTCTTCGTTCATCTGGGGTGTCTGGCATGACGCCAAGTACGTGGCTGATCACATCGCCATTCAGCGCTCGTATCTCGACTACCACGACGCGGCGCAACGGGAGGCTGAACAGGCTCCGGTCGCCCATAAAACCAAGGTCAGTGCTTAAGCCTTTTTCTTTTCAGGAGCTTCATATGTCCACGCCAACCCATACCCGTATTCGCATGTTCAACACCAAGGAAACCTACCCGAACCAGAGCCTGGACAACGACCTGTGCCAAGCAGTCCGCGCCGGCAACACGGTTTATGTTCGTGGCCAGGTCGGGACTGATTTCGAGGGCAAACTGGTGGGGCTGGGTGACCCGCGCGCGCAAACCGAGCAAGCCATGCGCAACGTCAAACAGTTGCTGGAAGAGGCTGGCAGCGACCTCAGCCACATCGTGAAAACCACGACTTACCTGATTGACCCGCGGTATCGCGAGCCGGTTTATCAGGAAGTGGGCAAGTGGTTGAAAGGCGTGTTTCCGATCTCGACCGGGCTGGTGGTTTCGGCACTCGGGCAGCCGCAGTGGTTGATGGAGATTGATGTGATTGCGGTGATTCCTGAGTAGACCGAGTCGCGGCCATCGCTGGCAAGCCAGCTCCCACAAGGTTAGTCGTCGTACACAAATCCGTGGCCACTAAAGATCCCTGTGGGAGCGGGCTTGCCCGCGATGGCGTCCGCCCAGACACCTCATTCGCCAAGGCAAACCAAGGAGCCAAACCATGACCTTCTCCATCGCCGCCCGTTGCCCCGAAACCGGTCAGTTCGGCATTGCGATCAGTTCCTCCAGCATCGCCGTCGGCGCCCGTTGCCCGTGGCTGCTGCCAGGTGTCGGCGCCGTCTCCACACAAAACATCACCCTGCCGTCGTTAGGCCCGGAAGTCCTCGCCCTCATGGAGCAAGGCCTCGCCCCTGCCGAGGCACTGGACAAAGTCCTGACCCGCAACGGCTACAGCCAATACCGGCAGATCACCGCCATCGACCACCTCGGCCAGACCGCGCATTTCGGCGGCGCGCAAACCCTCGGCAACCACAACGCCGTGTCCGGCGAGCAATGCGTCGCCGCTGGCAACATGCTTGCGGACCGTGCAGTGATCGAGGCCATGGTCGAGGCCTTCGAACACGGCGAAGGCCAACTCGCCGACCGCTTGCTCGCCGCCATGAAAGCCGCCATCGCCGCCGGTGGCGAAGCCGGGCCGGTGCACTCGGCGGCGATGGTGGTGGTCGGCGAATTGACCTGGCCGATCATCAACCTGCGGGTCGATTGGGCTGACGAAAACCCCATCGGCCAGTTGGAAAAACTCTGGGACGCCTATCGCCCGCAAGTTCAGGACTACATCGACCGCGCCCTCGCCCCCGACAAATCCCCCGGCTACGGCGTTGCCGGAGACGACCGATGAGCACCAGCCGCGATTTGCTGCAAACCCTGGTGGCGTTCGACACCACGAGCCGCGAATCCAACCTGCACCTCATCGAATTCGTCCGTGACTACCTCGCGGGCTTCGATGTGCCGTGCGAACTGATCTACAACGAGCAGCGCAGCAAGGCCAATCTGTTCGCCACCATTGGCCCGGCGAATCGGCCGGGCATTGTGCTGTCGGGGCACACCGACGTAGTGCCCGTCGACGGCCAGCCGTGGACTGTTGCGCCGTTCGAACTCACCGAGCGCGATGGGAAATTATTCGGGCGTGGCACGGCGGACATGAAAGGCTACATCGCTTGCGTGTTGGCGTTGGTGCCGTCGCTGGTGAAGTGCACCCTGCGGCTGCCGGTGCACATCGCGCTGTCGTACGATGAGGAAGTCGGCTGCCTTGGCGTGCGCTCGTTGCTGGCGGAACTGGAACAGCGACCGGTCAAACCGATGCTGTGCATTATTGGTGAACCGACCGAACTGAAACCGGTGCTCGGGCATAAGGGCAAACTGGCGATGCGCTGTGACATTCATGGCGAGGCGTGCCATTCGGCGTACGCGCCGCTTGGGGTTAACGCGATTGAATATGCCGCCGAACTGATCGGTGAATTGGGGCGGATTGGTCATCGCCTCAAAGCGCCCAAGCATCACGACGCGCGGTTTGATCCGCCGTTCAGCACCGTGCAGACCGGGGTTATTTCCGGTGGCAAAGCGTTGAACATCGTGCCCGCTGATTGCCGCTTCGATTTTGAAATTCGCACCTTGCCATCGCATGATCCGAGTGAGGTTGCGCAGGAGCTGAAGGCTTATGCGGAGCAGCAAGTTTTGCCCCGCATGCGTGCGGTGAGTGATCGGAGCGAGATCCGCTTCAGTGAGTTATCGGCCTACCCCGGTTTGGCGACTGATGCGCATAGCGATGCGGCTGAGTTGATTGCCACATTTTCCGGTTCCCGAGAATTCGGCACGGTAGCGTTCGGCACCGAAGGAGGCCTGTTCGACGCCGCCGGAATCCCCACCGTCGTCTGCGGGCCCGGCAGCATGGACCAGGGCCATAAACCCGACGAATTCGTCAGCTTCGAACAACTCAACGCCTGCGACGCCATGCTGCAACGGATGCTGCTATCGATCACTGAATAACAAAGATCTTGAACCCCCAAAAACCCCTGTGGGAGCTAGCCTGTTAGCGATAGCGATCTGTCAGCCAAATCAATGTTGACTGTCAAACCGCTATCGCCAGCAGGCTAGCTCCCACAGGTTTTTCGCATACCCGGCGACCTACATTTTTTAACGTCTATACCCACAATCTTACTAATTTATCTATCCGCCCCCACCGCACATCATCAACTCCAACAAGAAAAGCGTCGCCCCCGTGCGGCGCTCACCGAAGTACGTCCACGTACTCAAATTGCCTTGGAGTCCGTCATGGTTACCACCGCAACAACCGCCGCCCCGCTCATCGAAAAACACACCATCGGCTACGTGCCGCCCGAAGATCGCCACGGCAAAACCCGCGACCTGTTCACCCTCTGGTTCGGCGGCAACATCGCCCCGCTACCCATCGTCACCGGCGCCCTCGGCGTGCAGATGTTCCACCTCAACCTGGTATGGGGCATCGTCGCCATCCTCGTCGGCCACCTGGTCGGCGGCGTGCTGATGGCGCTGCACTCCGCGCAAGGCCCACAAATGGGCATTCCGCAAATGATCCAGAGCCGCGCCCAGTTCGGCTCGCTCGGCGCACTGCTGGTGGTGCTGATCGCCGGCATCATGTACATCGGCTTCTTCGCCTCCAACATCGTTCTCGCCGGCAAATCCCTGCACGGCGTGGTCGACAGCGTGCCGGTGCCGGTGGGCATCGTCATCGGCGCCCTCGGTTCCGGCATCATCGGCATCATCGGCTACCGCTTCATCCACGTGCTCAACCGCATCGGCACCTGGGTGCTCGGTGCCGGCATCGTGCTCGGCTTCGGCTACATCTTCACCCACGTGCAGACCGCCGACTTCCTCACCCGCGGCAGCTTCAACATCTCCGGTTGGCTCGCCACCGTGTCCCTCGCCGCGCTCTGGCAAATCGCCTTCGCGCCCTACGTCTCCGACTACTCGCGCTACCTGCCGGCTAACGTGCCTGTCGCCGCAACCTTCTGGACGACTTATCTCGGCACCGTGCTCGGCTCCAGCCTCTCGTTCATCTTCGGCGCCGTCGCCGTCCTCGCCACGCCCGTCGGCATGGACACCATGGACGCCGTCAAACTCGCCACCGGCTCCATCGGCCCGTTGATGCTCGTGCTGTTTTTGCTCAGCGTCATCAGCCACAACGCCCTCAATCTCTACGGTGCCGTGCTGTCGCTGATCACCCTGGTGCAAACCTTCGCCTACCGCTGGATCCCCACCGCCAAAAGCCGCGCGATCCTGTCGATCATCATCCTCTCCGCCTGCTGCTTCGCCGCCGTCGGCGCCTCCGCCAACTTCATCGGTCACTTCGTCGACATGGTGCTGGTGCTGCTCGTGGTGCTGGTGCCGTGGACCGCGATCAACCTGATCGACTTCTATGCGATTCATAAAGGTCAGTACGACATCAACTCGATCTTCAAGGTCGATGGCGGGATCTACGGCCGGTACAACCCGCAGGCGTTGCTGGCATATGCGATCGGGATCGCGGTGCAGATTCCGTTCATGAATACGCCGCTGTATGTCGGGCCGATCTCCGAACATATCAACGGCGCTGACTTGTCGTGGTTGGTGGGATTGCTGGTGACTTCGCCGTTATATTTTTGGCTGGCCAATCGTGACAGTGCGTATAAGCGTCGGTTGGCGGGTGGGAGACTGGCGAGCGCTGCGTAAGGGATAGCACACCGTTCAAACACAAAACCCGCACGATGGTGCGGGTTTTTTTGTCCTGTTCAAATAATGTCCGTTTTTTGCCCTGCTAACTGGACCTTCACAACATCTAGTATCATTAAGCCATTATTCAATAACCTTCGACCTCTGAGGTTTTCTCAGTGCAGTCGCAGGTATCAAGGAATCGGTTGATGTGCGGGAAAAACAAGTCAGGTCTGTACGCGCTACTGGCTGGAGCAGTGATGCTCAGCGGTTGCACTTCATTTTTTCAGGGCAAACCTTATGACTTTCCCCAACCGGGTGAACCCTCGGCGACAGTTCGCCTTAAATACACACGCGGTACCAGCCTGGACGCCGTGACCTTCACTGAAAAGGGTTGCTACGGGGGAGGCTCATCATTGAACTACCTGGTCGATGACTTTATCGAATCGCAGGTGGCAGTGGGTAAAGAGCTGGTATTGACCTACGAGCATGTCGTCGCAGGGACGTTATGTCGGATTCCTTTTTCCTTCACACCTCAGGCAGGGGCTATTTACACCGTGAATACAGGCTCCTGGAGTGAGTCCAAGCCAGGCATCCTTCTGCCCATGTTCAACTACGACCAAAATCACTGCGGAATTAACGTAGTCAAAAAAATCGGGACTCAGGAGAGCGTCGAACCTATTCAACAGCTGCACTACAAGACAGGTTTAACTTGCCTCCGGCTCGTTAAATAGAACACTTGTTCAGCTACCTGATTATCTACGCCCCAGGCGTCCCCGCCTCGCTTGGGTTCTTCGAATCAACCTTCGGGATTGCCACCCGATTCCTTAACGAGTCCCAACACCTACGTCGAACTCGAAACCGGCGAAACCGCGCAGGCCTTCGCCGTCGATGAACTTGCGCGTTGAACTTCAGTGGTGAGCATGGTGCGGCCCACGCTGCTCGTTAAATCCTGGGGCAGACGGTTTCATGTGTTCGTCGCCCGGATGGAACGTTGGTGGAGCTTTGCTCGCCAATAAAATGAACCCTGCCCATGCCAGCTCACCTAACTGAATGACTATCAGGAGGGTGACCAATGCAAACTGAAACAATCTGGATCGTACTCGTGGCAGTGCTTCTGCTGATCGAGCTATGGGCCATCAACCGAGTTCGAAAAGCCCAAGGCAAATCAAGCAACAAACTTTTGTGGATCGTAGTGATCGTCTTCGTGCCACTAATCGGCGTAGTGGCATGGGCACTGACCGGCCCGAAACACACCGAACACAACCCGCATTCGCCGCAGGCCAGGCAATAACTTCAAACGATCAAAGCCCCGATGATTTGGGGCTTTGTCGTTTCAGGCCATCTGAAAATCGTGTAGGAAACCGCCACCTGTGGCGAGGGAGCTTGCTCCCGCTGGGCAGCGAAGCTGCCCCAAACCCATCCAAACTTTTAAACGTGTCCACATCCTGTAGCAGTTGGCGAAGCCTGCGTTCGGCTGCGCAGCGGCCGCAAATCCAGCACGCACGATCCAACTGGCACTAAACAATCCCTGAATTCACGTCAGCCTCTCAGCCAAACGCAGTCTCCATCATCAACCACAAAACCCGGATTTCGGTCCTACAACCCCGTTTGCAGCCGCCAAAACCGACGCCTATATTCGACCCGTCGCTGACTGCAGTTAGCGATAGGGTTTCGCAGCCCTGAAGATTGACACCAAAGCACCGTCAGGCATGATGCAGCCGGCTCCGCCTGCTAAATGTTTTATGGCGGTTGTGCGCGGGAGACCTTCGGGTCTGCCGGGTCTTGGTGTAAATCCTCCGGTCTGCGAACCCCCGCACAGCTGCCACCCATTTGTTTCGCAGCAAAACGGTGGTAATTCTTCTTTTATTAGGATTTACACCATGACAATTCAACAACCGCCCCGCCGCTTCACCCCAATGTCCCAACTCGCCACCGACTACCCCGTCCTCCTCATCGACTACGACGCTCCACTGCGCGAACTCCACAACTGCCTCAGCGAACGCCTCAACGCCGTCCTCAAATACCTCAACCTCATGGCCTGCACCAGCCTCCCCGACTACGCCGAACACGACATCAACACCGTCACCAACATCGCCCGGATCATGGTCCAGGATGTGAGCGATGTGTTTCGGGTGATAGAGCAGCGGGGGTTTGATACGCACAAGGGGCACTGACCCGTTTTATACCGCAGCAACACCCGTTGCTGCGGTTTGACCCATTACTCAAGGCGTAGGCTACCGAGGAGATTGATATGGACCTGATGACATTCGAAAGCCCGGTTAATGCGGTATTATCCGGGCACGAAGCACCAGAGCGCTCGCTCAAGCGGAGAATCCCGATGACTGCAAAAACCAAAAAGCTTTCGGAACAGGAGATGGACGCGCTGGAGCGTCAGGTACCGGATCTCGCTGAAATTGCTACAAAGACGGCATATGCTCGCGCACTGTTGGTGAGCGATAGCGTACTGCGTGTCGATTCTGGCGATTTGGTATGGATGTCACTTGACGGCAGCAAGACGGTTGTAGCCAAAGCAAAACCGCGCCGCAAAGTCAAGGTAGGCGAGGTAATCAAAGTGCGCCGTATCGAAGATCAAACGGCTGGTGGTCATGCCTAGGTTTCGAATATTTGCGGGACCGAATGGGTCTGGCAAGAGCACCATCAAGGGAGAAATTGATCCCGCCCTTATCAAGACGTACGTGAATGCCGATGATCTCGAGAAAGAAGCAAAAGAGACTGGGTTCATCGAACTGGCTACCTTCGAAGTCACCACGACATTATCCGAGTTGCTCACATTCCACGCGGAACACTATCTGATCAAAAACAGAGGGCTCAGCGGTCAAGCTGAGCAGATTGGATTACTCGGCACCAAAGTCGACTACCGAAACGTCAACGTCAATTCCTATCTGGCCTCTGTGATATCGGACTTCCTTCGCCAACGCCTGCTGGAAAAAGGCGTGAGTTTTACCTTCGAGACGGTGATGTCACATCGCAGCAAGGTCGACTTCATGAGAGAGGCCCAGGCTCGCGGTTACCGGACATACCTTTACTTCGTTTCAACTGAAAACCCGGCTATCAACATAGACCGCGTAGGAATCAGAGTGCGCGAAGGCGGACATCCCGTGGCACCTGAAAAAGTGAGCGAACGGTATTACAAATCTCTGGGCCTTCTACCAGACGCCATTGCAGTCAGCAACCGGGCGTACATCTTCGATAACTCCGGCGACAGTACGGTTCTTCTGGCGGAGATTACAGATGGAATTAGCCTTGAATTTCAAACTAACGAAGTCCCGGATTGGTTCTTCGAGTCTTATGTCGATAAAGTCGAAACCGCTTAAACACATAGAAAAACAAGCATGTAATTCAAATTCATCTGTCGCCTTCTCCTGTGACTGTGCCAATGTGCATGCGTCACAAAATCGCCCGAATCATGGTCCAGGATGTGAACGATGTATTTCGGGTGATTGAGCAGCGTGGGTTTGATGTACCAAAGAGTCAGTAATCAGAGTTGAGACGTAAAAAAACCGCATTGAGTTGCGGTTTTTTGTTTTATTCAGGCCTGTCCCGTTGGCAAGAGGATTGCCTTCTCTATCATCGCAGCAACGTCCTTCGCACCAAAACACCGGAATTTAACGCTGCCAGCACCGGTATCCAGACGGATGATCTTCGTCATGAACCCGCCTTCAATAGTGACCTTCCGGATCACCGCCAGTGGGAGTTCAATATCCAGCGTCCCGTCCTGAACGAGACGGTTCATGGCATTGGCACTCAAACGAACCATTTTCTGGGTCAGCTCCATCTTCCCGCCAACCCAAAGTCCTCCGTAGGCTTCCTTGAAGGCCTCCAGCACATCGCCCAACGCGTCCACATTGCCAGCCTCGGCCATGGAATATAAATCGTCCACGTTGTCGTAATTCACCTCGGCATCGGCGACCAGAAAATTCACCAACTTCGACTTCAAAACCTGTCCAGTCATCTTTGCCTCTCCATAATTTGAGTAGCAGCCCTGAAATCCAGATGCCTGTTTTGTTCGGGGCGCGCTGCACGAACACCCTATCGTCGCTACAAGCTCCGTCCTGTTTGGCCACCAGCACTCATGTTAATATGCCATCATCTTTTCAATGAAGTACACCCGCATGGATGCCACGTTCCGCCCTTCCACCTTTTTTTCACTGCTGACCGTTGCCGTGATCCTCTCTGGATGCCAAGCAACAAAACCCGCTCAAATCACAACACCTGAGGCCCAGCCAGGCCTTGCAGTTTTCAACAATGTGCTGTTCGAGACACCCGAGCCGAACTCGATCATTCGCGAGGGGGATCGGATCACCTATATCGTGGCTTCGTCCCCAAGTCCGGAACTCCACTATCTGGCACGTTTCGACGCCAACTGCAGCCAGCCGGATGCACAAATGGCTTACCGCAGCAAAGCGGGAATGTCGCTATTCGCCGCCAACCCGCGGGGGCGTTCTGAGGAATCCTGGCAATTGCCTGCTGAACAAAAGAGCCAGTACCTGCAAAGTGCGCAGTTGAAGCAGGTTTGTGCCCAGACAACACCTCCTCAATGGCGCGTGTTCTCGGCACCCGAGCATCAGGATTGGCTGATGATTGACCGCGCCAGCCTGAAAGTAAAAGGTGACGAGGTGACTTTCTGGACGGCTCGGGTACTCCCCTCCGAGATGTTGGTGCCCGGCAACAACGCCTTGTACGGGCAGGTACGCCAGCGGTGGACGGCCAACTGCGCCCAGCAACAACTGACCGCGTTAAGCCATTTCTACCTTGATACTCACAGTCGTGTGCTCGCTGGAAGCATGCAGACAGATCTCAAAGCTATCGGCTCGCAAAGCCTCGGAGCCGATGAGCGTCAGTTGGTTCAAGTGGCCTGTGGCAAACCGCAATCACTGGACCAATACAAACCATTTGAAGGGCGTGAGCAGTCGCCCTTCGAAGTACCGGCCCCCGTCGTTGCCGCCCCGGTGTTGAAAGCCATCGAGGCATTGAATATGCCCAAACCGGAGAAAAGCATTCAGCACTTGCGCCGGGTGTTCAAGGATAACTCCGAGCCAAGACAGTATTCAGATGAAGGCGTGCGGCTCAACGGGCGTGACTCGAAATACCTTTCTGGCGAGGCGGGCAATCAACTGACGGAGCGTTTTGAAAAGCAAGGAAGTCAGTGGGTCAAAGCCACTTTCCGAGGCCTGATTGACTTAAGTGAAAGTAAATACAGAACTCGTGCAGGTGAGATAACGATCGAGAAAAAGACGCTGACGAACCTCAGTTTCGAGGGCGATTGGGCGCACATGCCGGTCGGCGCTCTCCTGCGATACACGGCGCAGGAGATGCGGCTTCAATACACCAACGGCGGGAAAGGTCCCAGAGCCTTGGAGCCGGTCGACGACAGATACAGCTGTGAGGTGCAATCGCAGAAACCCGCCAGCACGTATCACCCGAGTTTGACCGGGACGGCCAAGGTACTCAGCTGCATAAAAGATGCTTACCAATACAGCACCGACATTTACGTCTACCTCGAAGCGTATGGAATGTTTGTGCCGTTCCAATACGTCACGCGGAACGTGCAGGGCGAATGGACGATTGAGGTGGTGGAGTCTTGAGTTGATTGGCCATTCAAAGAAGGGAACAGGTCTATGTATTCAAATAGGTCTGTCACCTTTTTTGCGCACTTTTTTTGTCCGCATTTTTCAGCCACAAAACATCCGCATCACTGCAGTTTTTTAAAGACCTGTATTTACCCCTGCCTGCCTTCCCCAATCAATGCAAAAGCCCCTTCACCATTGGCACACACGCCAACTGCAGCCCGGAGGGTGAATGGTAAATTGAAGGCTCGCTGCCCACGAAACCGCAGCGCCGGTAAAAATCAGCTGCGTTCAACGTAGCGTCCAGATTGACCTTCTTCAGGCCCAACTCCCGCGCCAGGCATTCCAGATGTCTGAGCATCTTCAAGCCGATGCCTTGTCCCATGAAACCCGGCAGCACAAAAATCGCGCCGATTTCGCTGTTTTCCAGATCAAGCATCCCTGTCGCGACCGGTTCACCCTGAATACAACCCAGGTAAAAGTGTTTATCCATCAGGTCGCCGTACCCGTCCTTGGCGGCTCCGGCCGTCCAGGCAAGCATTTGTTCCGCGGTATAAGCGCCGATGCATTGGTGCCGTATCGCTTGAAGGCGGATATCGAATGCGGTTTGGGCATCGCTGGGCTGGGTGCGTCTGATCTCGAACATTTCATTCTCCTTGAGCCATCAGTGGACGGAGAACCAAAAAGCCCCGTCCATTTCTGGCGGGGCCTTGGGTAACTACGTCAATTCCTGTGAACGCGTGACCTCACGGCCCGCCAGCGGCGGTCATGGAAGTGCACATCATGTTCATGCGGGAAATGTAGGTCATGGGTCGATAGTGTTTTGAATGATCCGGGTTGTCAATTTTGGGGGGAAATAGGCCGGCCTCCTCACGCCACGAATTTGTACTATTTTTATAGATTCTCTGGATTGACCTGTTCCTGATCAGAACGGGCTGACGGTCATCAATGATCCGTAACAGGAGGTCGCATCATGAAGCGCTTGCTTGGGTCCCTTGGATTCTCATTGTTACTGGTGGCATCGGCGGTGTTCGCTCATCACGGCTGGAGTGAGTACGACTCGAGCAAACCCCTGCAGTTGGACGGAACGATCGAGGAATCCGGTTATTCTCACCCGCATGGGTTCGTTCGCCTGAAGACCGACGACAAGACCTGGAACGTCGTGCTGGCGCCACCCTCGCGCATGGAGAACCGTGGTCTTTCCAGGGAAATGCTGACTGTCGGCAAGCGGGCTATGGTGGTGGGCTATCAGAATCGCAACAAACCCGATGAACTGCGCGCAGAAAGCATTACGGTCGACAACAAAACCACTGAGTTACGCTGATGCAGACAACTGGCACCCGCGCTGGATCGGGCCTCGACGGCTGGCTGGACTATGTGGGTGACTCGCAACTCGGATCGGCCATGCGAAGCGAGTTATGGCTGTATCCGATAGTCGAGGTGGTTCACATCCTTGGGTTCGTGGTGCTTGTCGGCTCTGTCTTCATGTTCGATCTGCGGGTTCTCGGGCTGTCGAGAGGTCTTCCGGTGACGGCACTGGCTCGACACCTCCTTACGTGGGGAGTCGCGGCCCTGCTACTGATCGTCCCAGCTGGGCTGATGATGTTTTCAGCCCATCCGCACGACTTCGCATCCAACGGCGTTTTTATTCTGAAGCTGTGCCTGATCGGTATTGCGGGCCTCAATGCGGCTCTTTTTCACGTGGGTGTTTTCCGTTCAGTAGACCGGTGGAACACCGACATCGCAGCGCCTGGAATAGCAAAAGTCCAAGCGCTCCTTTCGATTATGTTATGGATCAGCGTGGTGCTCTGTGGTCGACTGCTGGCTTACACCTGACAGGGCAACATGGGAAAAGGTAAACAAATGCGCCCCTTTTGCTTCTTCCTTGCGCACGTAGTCCGACGGGTCTTATAGACAATCTATTTTCTCGCCTTTAGTTTCAACGAGACGGATAGAGAGCGATTGCTGATCGCTATAACTCCTATTACATAACACTCTAAAAAACTGTCAAAAATTACAGGTTACCCTACACGCCACCGACATTATTATCACCAATAGTTGATGAGATGCACTCACAACAAAAACCGTTATTACTAGGTGAACAACATGACGTGGCAAAATTACATCGACCAAACACTAATAGGAACCGGGCATATTTCTGAAGCTGCCATCATTGGTTTAGACGGAACAATATGGGGGTCGTCAGCGGGTTTTACGATCATACCGAATGAATGGACATCATTGCTTAAAGCATTTACCGACTCCGCAACGGCATGGAAAGGACTTCGTATAAACACTGAAAAATATCTCGTCGTAAAAGCAGATGATAGATCAATATACGCAAAAAAAGCAGCAACCGGTATCGTTAGTGTTAAAACTGCCACAGCCGTCATTATTGGCATGTATGGCGCTAAAGTCATTCCTGGTAATGCAGCAGGCACAGTCGAAAAACTGGCGGATCATTTATTAGAACAGGGATATTAACTTCACAAGAACTAAATTTAAAATTTATTGCTATAGGCACACGACCCACACTAAGAACCAACCATCCCGACAGCAAGATGGGGAGTAGAAATTCAGGCGAAGTTCATTTTACTTTGATATCACCCTGTAATAGGTGCGTTCATTCGACCTGGATGTCGGCAGCTATTACAGGTTTGCATCCGTTTTGATTCTAGAAGTTAGCCGGGGTGTTGGCGCTGATGATTTCCGCCTCATCCTGGCCGATATTGCGAAACTTGTGAGGCAGCGTCGTCGGAAAGTAGTAGCCGTCGCCAGCGTTAAGCACACTGATCTGCCCATCAACGGTCAGTTCAACAGTGCCCCGAGTCACGAGCCCACACTCCTCCCCTTCCGAATGCACAATCGGCTCTTCCCCCGAACTCGCCCCTAGGCGGAAAAGGTGACAGATCTATTTAAATATATCTGTCACCTTTACCCGTTGTCACCTTTACCCGTTACATCCTTACCACCTTGGGTCCCATAATCGCTAAAACGCTTGATACGAAAAGCCTGTCATATGAATAGCGCGCAACGCTTCGTAAATTCATCATCCTTTATGGCGAAACTACATATACTTCGGCCAACAGTACATGACTAGAGAGTCATTGATGGAACACCAATTCTTTTTGGAAATACCAGCTATCGTATTATTTACCGCAATAATTAACTATGAATTCAGAAACGAACCAATGGATACTGGCGAAACGACAATGGATTCAAAGGAAAAATAATCGACGAACTGGTTGCCGAAGCGTCCGAGCGAAATTAAACAACCGTAAAAGTGACGAATCCATTTGCCAAAATAGATCGGCCACTTTTTTGCAGGATTATGATTACCGCCAAGCGCACACACCAATTCCTGGCTTACCATTTTCAAGAAACAATTAATTATTAACCATAGTTAAATTACGTTAGTACTCCGAGGACGCACCATCACATCCGTCTCTATATCCATGAGATCATCATATACAATCCATTCCTTCGGAAAAAATTCTTGGCCTTTTGAATTAAAGTGACCAACAACCACACCAATCGACGAGTGAGAAGAAATCGGAAAAAATTTTCTAATTAAAACGGTTACGTCCTCAACATGAAGTTCATTTAAGCAAGCATAAATGATTATTACCGCATCAAGCTCATGAGTTGAAAGCTGATAATTTGCTTGAGATTGAAGCAATGGCAACCGACGATTTATCTGCGCTATTAAATTTTTCGGGTGTAACGGCTCAACTATAATACCAATATTTTTTTCGCTCTTATAAATAACAAAATCCGGCTCTCGATATCCACTCAACACCTCATAGTCGTAACTGAGGGATATCCAATTCGCAACAGCCATCTTTGCACTCGCGTGAAGTTCATCCATACCAATGGTTTTATTTTTTCCGGAATCGTCTGATACATTCCGCACCTCTGTCAGTGTTTCGTCGGAAACACTTGCCTTTAACATCTGTTTTGCATGGGATAGAAACTGTTCTGGAGAGTACATTAGAAAATGCTGAACGCCTCCAGTTGAAATGGCTTCATTAACCAATTCCGGCCTGGGACCGATTATTTTGTTCGAATCACCTTTAGCCCACCAATCTTCCTTTCGATCATCAGTGATGTATATAAGCCAGCTAACTTTCCCAACCTGGGCTTGATCGAGTATTTGCCTCCACACAAGATAATCACCATATTTTCTTTTGTAGACAATACCATTGTGAAGATATTCGTCGGGTTGATTTTTGTCTTTTTCCTTATCCCTAAACCCTGGTGGTATTTTTAAATCATATCTAATCTGAGCTTGCTTATATAATATATCTATCTCTTTCTGATCCGTTGGCCCAAGGCCTACCCGACCTTCAAAAAGAGCTTCGATAGTATCCTTAATAAAGTCTTGACTTACGGGCGGCTGATTTGCGTCCTCAAGATTTTTTAGCTCTTCTAGAAAATCTTTCATTGCTTCGTTTATTTTGCTTTGAAGATCATCAGTTTTTATCAGTGAGTGGCGTTTCTTTAAATTTAGATTAGAAATTCTATTATGCAACTCTTCAATAGAGTTATTGACTATATCACGAACCAACTTGTATTTATTATGCTGCTCAGATATAACTCCCGGGCGATTTCTATAAAACTCCAAAGCGACATGGTGCGGAATCCAAATTCTTTTTGAAAGTGACTTCAACACATTGAGCAGTTCGTCCCTACTAGTAGTTTGATATCGATAAAAATTAAGCAGTACATTCGTGTCAAAAACCAACAAACCTTGTTTCCAAGCCTCTCGGTATTCTTTATCACTTAGAACTTTGAATTCTGGAAATAATGACTTCATAAAATTATCCTTGCCTTACACTGTCAAAGCCAACTTTTTTCTATCCTGCTTATCTTACTACCAATCACACCTATCGGTTTTCTCAATCAACACTAGTTAAATATTTGGAATTTAACTATATCGTTGATTAATCGAAAGTCACCTTTTCTACTGCATTTTACAGATCTTCTAGAAGAGCGCTGTTTTTTCCACAGCGCTATAAATCACAAAATGAATACACGCCTCATCCTACTGAGCGAGTTAATCATCAATGACAAATTGAAACCAGAACCGTTCGCACTGATTTAAGAATCTACCATTCGAATTAACGATTCTCCTGGATAGGCTTGTCATAACGCCCATATTCAACTCTTTGAATTTTTATTGAAATTAGAGTGAACAAGTAGAAGACTCCCAAAATACCTGCCGTCCCAACAAAAAGGGAGAAAGGCCCCCAAATGTTTTTGATCAAGCCTGTGCTCTTCTGCGCTGAAAATACCAAACAAACTAAAGATACAACCAAGCATAAGATGGATATTGCCATTGAGCACTCGCGCTTAAATTTATCTTGAACAGGAGTTCCACCAATGAATGTTCGGGGTGTTTCTCGGATACAAGCAGCCCAAATTGAAACACAGAAGAAAGAAAATGCTGGAAACTCCAAGCTTATTTCTGGAAGCGGCGTAGAAAACAAAATAATAGACATCCAGATTAAAACTGGCATTAGCGTTAAAAGAACTTCATAAGATGCCCAAACAGCTGAACGAGCAATTATACCCAACGTCGCACTCTTTGTTTTATCTTGAAAATTTGACGTCCCCACCAAAAACCCCCTTCCTGATTAAATAATATTTCATATTGGCCGTTAGGCGATCGATTTTTTCTAGCCCGATTTTTCTACTCTACAGCCTCAGTACAAAAAAGTGACAGATTTATCTAAATAGGTCTGTCACGAATGGCACTTACTTAACAGCTAACCACTTGAGCTGAAAGCAAAAAATGAAGAAGGGCTGGTCTTGGTCTACGGTGATAGTTGCGAACACACCCCGACAAACCAAGGACACAGCCCCAAATGGATCGTAGACGTGAAATTCTTCAGCATCAACAGCAACGTTTTCATCGACACGCTTCGGACTGCGATGCCTATGCGTTTTTCAATCTCCTCACGTCTCCCGATCTCTTACAACGCGTCGAGTCTGCACTGCCGGAACATCGGGAACGCCTGTTTCCGCCAACTGAAACGTTGTCTATGTTCCTGGCTCAAGCAATGAGCGCCGACCGCTCCTGCCAGAACGCCGTGAACGACTTGTCCATCAAACGGTCTTGTGGCGGCATGAAGCCCAATAGCATTCGCACGGGCGCCTACTGCAAAGCCAGAAAGCGCCTGCCTGTGGAAATGGTTTCCACGCTGGTCAGGCACACCGGTGCTTCGATAAGTGATAACGCACCCTCGTCGTGGCGCTGGATGGGACGGCCTGTGCGGCTGGTGGATGGCACGACGGTCAGCATGCCCGACACAGCGGCCAATCAGGGCGCCTATCCGCAATCTCGCGGCCAGAAAGTCGGTCTTGGTTTTCCGTTGTGTCGAGTGGTGGGCATCGTCTGCCTCTCCAGCGGCGCCGTTTTAGATGCTGCCCTTGGGCGTTTCCGAGGCAAGGGCGGCGATGAACAGACGCTGCTCAGATCAATGCTCGACACGTTGAAAACAGGTGACATTTTGTTGGGCGACGCTTACTACGCTACCTATTTCTTGCTGTGCGAGTTGCAACGAAGAGGTATCGATGGCGTGTTCGAACAATACGGTGCTCGACGGCGCAGCACGGACTTTCGCCTAGGGCAGAGTCTCGGTTCGGAAGATCACCTGATCGAATTGAAAAAGCCTGCAAGAAGACCGCTGTGGATGAGTCAAACGCATTACGAAAAGGCGCCTGAAAGACTGACCGTGCGAGAGTTGAAGGCGGGTGGGAAAACTTTGGTCACCACGTTGCATTGCCCAAAGCAGACACCTAAAACAGCCCTGAAATCGCTGTACAAGGGACGATGGCATGTTGAACTGGATCTGCGCAATCTCAAAGCTACGCTGGGGCTTGGAAAGTTAAGCTGCAAAACCCCAGGCATGGCAGTCAAGGAGTTGTGGGTCTACCTGTTGGCACACAATCTGATCCGAATGCTGATGGCGCAATCGGCGCTGTTAGCGGACTGTTTACCTCGCGAACTGAGCTTCAAACACAGTCTTCAGCTATGGCTGGCGTTGCGACAATATGGCAGCCCCGAAGACGAGGATGGCCTGTCGAATTTATTGATGCTGATTGCTCAGAGGCGCGTCGGGAATCGGCCTGGTCGTATCGAGCCGCGAGCCATAAAACGAAGACCTCAAGCCTACCCCTTGCTGACCAAACCACGTCGGTCAGCAAGGGCAGATGTCAGAAAAAACGGGCACCCAAAACATGTTAAGTAAGTGCCATTCAGGTCTGTCACCTTTTACACTTCGTCACCTTTTAACCAAGTCACCTTTTAACCTGTCACCTTTTAACCAAGCATCAATCCAGCAGTGCAACCTTCTTCAGCAGCTCGTACAACCCGGCAGGAACCAGCGGCGTATCGCCAGTAATACTGTCGAGCGGCAGCCACTTCGCAATAAAGGTAGCGCCATCGGTTTCTTGAGCGTTCAAGTGGGGCCGTTCATAGACGCTGGCATCCACGAATTTCGCGTCGTAGACCTGCACGATTTCGTGCCCAGGCGTGCAGGCATAGGTGAAGATGTTTTCGAGCGTGCCGAGTAAGCGAACATCGGTGATGGATAAACCGAGTTCTTCATCGACCTCACGTATTACGGCTTGGGCACTGGTTTCGCCAAACTCGATTCCGCCACCGATTGGGCGCGTGATTGGCCTTCCCGTAACGGGGTCGTGCGCTTCGTTGACCAGTATCTTGCCATCGTGATGGAAGATGCAGAGTGCGAGGGGGCGGATGCGGTGTGCGGTCATGTGGTGAAGTCCATTTACTTTGTTTAAACCCTGGAGCAGATGCTTCCATTTGGCATGGGTGGTGGCTGCGGACGCAGCCTTCGGCAGCTGCTACAGGGTAGTGTCCGTTTTGAGATCAGAAGTTGGCCGGGGTGTTGGCGCTGATGATTTCAGCTTCATCCTGGCCGATATTGCGAAACTTGTGAGGCAGCGTCGTCGGAAAGTAATACCCATCACCAGCGTTGAGCACACTGATCTGTCCATCAACCGTCAGCTCAACAGTGCCACGGGTCACAAGCCCACACTCCTCCCCTTCAGAGTGCACAATCGGCTCTTCCCCCGAACTCGCGCCAGGCGCGTATTGCTCGCGCAACAAACGCATCTGCCGGCTCGGCACCGACGCGCCAATCAGCAGCAACCGTAGCCCATGACGGCCCAAATCCGGCTGTTCATTGGCGCGGAATACGTATTGGTGTTCGCGAGGCGGTTGATCAAAGGTGAAGAAGTCCGCCAAAGACATAGGAATGCCTTCGAGCAGTTTTTTCAGGGAGCTGACGGAGGGACTGACGCGATTCTGTTCGATCAGGGAGATGGTGGCATTGGTGACGCCGCTACGCCGGGCCAGCTCGCGCTGGGACAGTTTGTAGCTTTCGCGTACTAATTTGAGTCGTGAGCCCGTGTCCATGACAGCCTTATGCGAGAAATACTTAAGGGTTATGGGGGTGGATGGCGGGCGACTTTTGGCCGCGAAAGTACCGCTTCCCTGTCCCGGAATTGTGAAAGGCGGGTATTAAATCACGTTTGGTGGTGTTGCTCAGCAGGTTCGATAAGTGGTTGGGTGAAAAGGTTGTCTGGACCTTAAGTCGGGGGGGCGGTTGGGATTGAGGGTGGCTGGCAGGACCTCATCGCGAGCAGGCTCGCTGCCACAGGTTAGTCCCCGGCGTATACAAATTTTGTGTCCGTCACAGATCTAATGTGGGAGATTCTATGTTGCCCGACAACCCTGAATTCTCAGGCTGACAGGTATTCGCTCTGATTTTTCATCAGGGCAAATGCCACTCGACAGAGCTTTCGGGCCAAGGCGACCAAGGCCTGGGTTTTCGAGAAGCCTCTAGCCAGGTATGCCTCGTAAAACGGCTTCCATTTAGACGAGCGACACGCCGCCATTGCGGCGTTGTAAGCCAAACGACGAACCTCCGGATCTCCTTTTTTGGTCAGGTACCGCCGCCCATTCTTCTTGCCGGAGTCGTCGACTGCCAAGTCCATTCCCAGGAATGCGATGAACGCATCGCTGTTCGCAAAATCACCCCGCATAAAAGTCGTCGCCAACCCCGTTGCGGTCAATTCCCCAACACCTTCTATGGCTTTGCAGCGATCAATATTCTCTTCAATCCCTGCCTCTTTGCTGACCTTGCGCAGCAGTTTCTGAATAGCCTGATCCGCTTGCTTGAACGCCTTCTGCTGAGCGGCCTGCACTTTCTTCAACAAGGGTTCATGGGCCCAACTCAACATCAGCCCAGCATGGTTCTGGATCAGCGTTGCACGTCTATGGAGAAGGCTTTTCAGTGAGCTGTAGGCCTTGGGTGGCGGGCTCCAGACCCGCAGTTTGTTTTGTTCACTCTCCAAGTAACGCGCCAGCAAACGCGCATCGCAGGGATCATTCTTGGCTCGTTGGCCGACGCCACGGCGGTAATGACTTACCCGATAAGCATCCACCACGTAGACCTGATGACCCATTTCATGAGCCAACTCAACCGTGTCCAGGTGGTAAATGTTGGTGGCTTCAACGGCAATAGCGCTTTGGGCGGGCAGGGTTTTAAGCCAACGTTTAAGGGTGGTTCGATCGTTCTTAATGTCTTGAATGATTTGCAGGTCGGTGCGATAGACAGCAATTTGGGCCTTGGCGATATCGATACCAACAACCGTCTGCGAAGTAAGGATTGTCATGACAAATCCTCGGAGCTAGGGTTTAAGTGCTTGTTGGGGTCTACCGTTGCGCTGGCTTGTCTCTATCGTCGGTTTACCGATGAATTCCTTATCGGCGCTTTGGGTAGAAGGGGCGGGACGAGAAGTCTCCCACGGTCTGTACTGGTCAGAGTCAGAATCGAGTCTGTAGTCCCGCCCACCCCTTCAAGTCTAAACATACAAGCGAGCCTGCTCGCGATGGCGGTGTGTCGGACGACATTGATGGCGACTGATATGGCCTCATCGCGAGCAGGCTCGCACATTTAATCGGGGCGATTAGATGCCGAACCGATCACGCAACGCGTAATACGCGGCGCCCATGGCGGTGAGCGGGGCCTGGAAGGTGCGGCCGCCGATCATGGGCATGTGCGGCAACGATGCGAAAGCATCGAAGCGTTCGGCGTCGCCGCGGATCATTTCCGAGATCAGCTTGCCGGCCAGGTGCGAGCAGGTGACGCCGTGGCCGCTGTAGCCTTGCATGTAGTAGGCGTTTTTCTCGATGCGGCCAAATTGCGGCATGCGGGACATGGTCAGCAGGAAGTTGCCGGTCCAGCGGTAGTCGACTTTCACGTCCTTCAATTGCGGGAAGGTCTTGAGGATTTTCGGCTTGATCAGTTGCTCGATGTCGTCCGGTTCGCGGGCACCGTAGACCACGCCGCCGCCGTACAGCAGACGGTTGTCGGCGGTGAGACGGTAGTAATCGAGCAGGTAGTTGCAGTCTTCGACGCAGTAGTTGTTTTTGATCAGGCTGCGCGCGACTTTCTCGGACAACGGTTCGGTGACGACGATTTGCGAACCGCACGGCATGCTTTTGCGGGTGACGCGGTTGTCGAGGTCTTGGGGCAGGTAGGCGTTGCCGGCGATCAGCAGGTACTTGGCGCGGACCAGGCCTTTGGCGGTGCGCACGGTGATCGGCTCGCCGTAGGTGATTTCCACCGCGGCCGATTGCTCGTAGATTTTGCCGCCAAGGCCGATGATGGCCGAGGCTTCGCCGAGGGCCAGGTTCAGCGGGTGGATGTGGCCACCCTGCAGGTCGAGCAGGCCGCCGACGTAGTTGTCGCAACCTACCTCGCGTTTGATGTCCGCGGCGTCGAGCATCTTCAGGTTTTTGTTGCCGTAGCGTTCCCAGCTGCTTTTCTGCTCGGCCAGGCCTTTGAGTTGCTTTTTGTTCAGCGCGGCGAAGATGCCGCCCGGCTTGTAGTCGCACTGGATGTCGTAGTGTTGTATGCGCTGACGAATGATGTCGGCGCCTTCGAAGATCATGCTGCCGAGGACTTCGGCGGTCTTGTCGCCGTAGCGCTCTTCGATCACATCGACGTCGCGGCTATAGGAGTTGACCAGTTGACCGCCGTTGCGACCGCTGGCGCCGAAACCGACTTTGGCGGCTTCGAGCACGGTCACGCTGTAACCCGCTTCGCAGAGGAACAGGGCCGAGGACAAACCGGTGTAGCCGGCGCCGATGATGCAGACGTCGCAATCGACCGCTTGTTCCAGCACCGGAAAATCACCGGTGAAGTTGCGGGTGGCGGCGTAGTAGCTGTTTACATGTGCTTGTTTCATAGGTTTCTCCGATGGCCGTCGACACCTGCCGACGACCGCCGTTGTAGAAGTATTAGAGCTTGATCCAGGTCGCTTTGAGCTCGGTGTATTTGTCGAACGCGTGCAGCGATTTGTCCCGACCGTTACCCGACTGCTTGTACCCGCCGAACGGCGCGGTCATGTCGCCGCCGTCGTACTGGTTGACCCAGACGCTGCCGGCGCGCAAACCGCGGGCGAAGGTGTGGGCCTTGCTCAGGTTGCTGGTCCAGACGCCGGCGGCCAGGCCGAAGATGCTGTCGTTGGCGATGGCCAAGGCTTCTTCAGCGGAGTCGAAGGTAATCAGCGAGAGTACCGGGCCGAAAATCTCTTCCCGAGCGATGGTCATGGCGTTGGTCACGCCGTCGAAAATCGCCGGTTCCACGTACAAGCCACCGGTGGCTTCGAGGGTGCGGCTGCCGCCGGCGATCAATTGCGCGCCCTGGTCTTTGCCGACCTGGATGTAGCGCAACACGTTGTCCAGTTGACGCTGATCGACGACGGCGCCGACGGTGGTTTCCGGGTCCAGTGCGTGTCCCGGTTTCCAGGCTTGCAGCGCTTCCACCAGCAGCGGAATGAACTGCTCGCGAATCGAACGCTCGACCAGTAAACGCGAGCCGGCAGTGCAGACCTCGCCCTGGTTGAAGGCAATCGCACCGGCCGCCGCTTGTGCTGCCGCGCGCAAATCCGGCGCATCGGCGAACACCACGTTTGGACTCTTCCCCCCTGCTTCGAGCCAGACGCGTTTCATGTTGCTTTGCCCGGCGTAAATCAGCAGCTGCTTGGCAATCGCGGTGGAGCCGGTGAAGGCCAGCACATCGACGTCCATGTGCAACGCCAGCGCCTTGCCGACAGTGTGACCGTAGCCCGGTAGAACGTTGAACACGCCTTTCGGGATGCCCGCCTCCAGGGCAAGCTGCGCGATGCGGATGGCAGTCAGTGGCGACTTTTCCGAAGGCTTGAGGATGAACGAGTTGCCGGCGGCGAGGGCTGGGGCGAACTTCCAGCTGGCCATGATCAGCGGGAAGTTCCACGGCACGATGGCGGCGACCACGCCCGCAGGTTCGCGGGTGATGAGGCCGAGTTGGTCGTGCGGCGTGGCGGCGACTTCGTCGTAGATCTTGTCGATGGCCTCGGCGCTCCAGCGGATCGCGTTAGCGGTCGCCGGGATGTCGATGTTCATCGAATCGTTGATCGGCTTGCCCATGTCGAGGGTTTCGAGCAGGGCGAGTTCTTCCTGGTTGGCCAGGATCAGGTCGGCGAAGCGGATCAGAATGCGCTTGCGCTCGGCCGGGGCGAGGTTGGCCCAGATGCCGGAATCGAAAGTGCGGCGCGCGACGGCGACGGCTTCGTTGGCGTCGGCTTCGTCGGTGCTGGCGACGTTGGCCAGGAAGCGGCCATCGACCGGGCTGATGCATTCAAAGGTGTCGCCGCTGAGTGCCGGGCGGTATTGGCCGTCGATGAATGCGCGGCTTTCGATGGATAAGGACTGGAAGCGTTGCTCCCAGTCGCTGCGAGTGTTTGTCATGGTTGTGACTCGACGCAGAGGAATAGTTGATCGTCAGTTAAAACTTGAAATGCAATCCCCTGTGGGAGCGAGCCTGCTCGCGATAGCGGTGTGTCAGGCGACATCAATGTTGAATGTGCCGACGCCATCGCGAGCAGGCTCGCTCCCACAGTTGATCGGGTTTTCAGCCTGGATCCGGTGTTACCCATCAAACGGTGTGCAAGTACCAGTTGTACTCAAGGTCCGAGATGGAGTTCTCGAACTCGGCCAGCTCGCTTTCCTTGCACGCCACGAACACGTCGATGTACAGCGGGTCGATGTACCTGGCCATGACTTCGCTGTCGTCCAGCTCACGCAATGCATCGCGCAGGTTGTTCGGCAGGCTCTGCTCGTTTTGCTCGTAGCTGTTGCCTTCCACCGGGGCGCCCGGCTCGATTTTGTTGGTCAAGCCGTGGTGAATACCGGCCAGCACCGACGCCATCAGCAAGTACGGGTTGGCATCGGCGCCCGCGACGCGGTGTTCGATGCGCACCGAGTCCGGCGAACCGGTCGGCACTCGCACGGCAACGGTGCGGTTGTCGATGCCCCAGCTCGGCGAGTTAGGTACGTAGAACTGCGCGCCGAAGCGGCGGTACGAGTTGACGTTCGGGCACAGGAAGGCCATCTGCGCCGGCAGGGTCTCGAGCACACCGCCGATCGCGTGTCGCAGCGCGGCGTTCTGCTCGGGATCCTCGCTGGCAAAGATGTTGTTGCCTTCTTTGTCGAGAATCGAAATGTGCACGTGCAAACCGTTGCCCGCCTGGCCCGGATACGGCTTGGCCATAAACGTGGTGTCCATCTCGTGGTCGTAGGCGATGTTCTTCACCAGACGCTTGAGCAACACCGCGTAGTCGCAGGCCTTGATCGGGTCATTGACGTGATGCAGGTTCACTTCGAATTGCGCCGGGGCGCTTTCCTTGACGATGGCGTCGGCAGGAATGCCCTGCTCTTTCGCGCCTTCGAGAATGTCTTGCAGGCAGTCGACGTACTCGTCGAGGTCGTCGATCAGGTAGACCTGGGTCGACACCGGACGCTTGCCCGATACCGGCGAACGCGGCGACTGCGGACGACCGTTCACGTTGTCCTGGTCGATCAGGTAGAACTCCAGCTCGAACGCCGCGCAGATGGTCAGGCCCAGATCGTCGAACTTGCGCACGATGTTGGCCAGCACTTCGCGTGGATCGGCAAAGAACGGCTCGCCTTCCAGTTCGTGCATGGTCATCAGCAACTGAGCGGTTGGGCGCTTCTGCCACGGCTCGATGCTCAGGGTGCCAGGGATAGGGAAGCAGATCCGGTCCGAGTCGCCGATGTCCAGACCCAGGCCGGTGCTTTCCACCGTAGAACCGTTGATGTCCAGAGCAAACAGAGATGCCGGGAGGTTGATGCCTTTTTCGTAAACCTTATGAAGACTGGTGCGCTCGATGCGCTTGCCGCGCACCACACCGTTCATATCCGCAATCAGAAGGTCGACGTACAAAACCTCAGGATATTTCTTAAGGAATGCGTTTGCTTCGTTGAGTTGAACGGTACGCAGAGGGACCGACATGATGCACCTATTAGCTGTTAATTATTATGTTCACTACCTTGTTGCGAGCCCAGTCAACCCGAACGGCAAAGTGAAGTCAATAGCGAACACTTGCCCGCTCAACCTTTATTTTCGGGCCTTTTATGGGCACGAGAGTGCCAATCAAGTCCTGCGCACCGCGTAAACCCTCAGGATCGGACGTACGGCGTTTAGAATTTTTTACATGAGAGTTGTTAATTAAAATCAACAAGGCTAAGCTCCGGAAAAGCTCGTTCAAGTGTGAAACTTCGAGGTGATAAAAATGGCATTCAAGCCATTGATCGGCGTTACTGCATGCGTCAAACAGATTGGCCTGCACCCCTACCACGTCAGCGGCGACAAGTACTTGCGTGCTGTCAGCGTCGCGGCTCTGGGGCTGCCTGTGGTCATTCCTTCCTTAGGCGAATTGACTGAAATCGAGGATGTGCTCGCGCATCTCGACGGTCTGCTGCTGACCGGCTCACCTTCGAATGTGGAACCTTTCCACTATCAAGGCCCGGCCAGTGCCCCCGGCACGGATCACGATCCGGCGCGGGACGCCACCACCCTTCCTTTATTGCGTGCAGCCATTGCGGCGGGCGTTCCGGTGCTCGGCATCTGCCGCGGCTTTCAGGAAATGAACGTGGCGTTCGGCGGCAGCCTGCATCAGAAGGTGCATGAACTGCCCGGCATGCTCGATCACCGGGAAGCGGACAGTCCGGAGCTGGCGGTGCAATACGCACCGGCGCATACGTTGACGGTGCAACCAGGCGGCGTGTTCGAAGCACTGGAGTTGCCGGCCGAGTTCATGGTCAATTCGATTCACAGTCAGGGCATTGATCGATTGGCGCAGGGCTTGCGCTCGGAAGCCATCGCGCCGGACGGATTGATCGAGGCGATTTCCGTGGAGCACAGCCCGACCTTTGCCGTCGGCGTGCAATGGCACCCGGAATGGCAGGTCCTGTCGAACCCGCCTTACTTGAGTATCTTCCAGGCGTTCGGCGATGCGTGCCGGCGACGGGCTGCGTTGCGTAAAACCCGCTGACTTAAAACACGAATTTACTGCCCCCGCGAGTCAGGCGGGCGTGCCTTTGCGCGTCCGTGACCTGCGAAACAACACACTGCAATAACAACAAGTACGACCCCGGCAGCCAGGACGGCGGCGCCGAATAAGCCCGAGCGGTATGGGCCAGTGAGCCAAACGCAAATCCCCTGTGGGAGCGGGCTTGCTCGCGAAGACGGAGTGTCAGTCGACATCATCGTCACAGATACACCGCTTTCGCGAGCAAGCCCGCTCCCACAGGGGACCGCGTTTCGATTGGCTGGCACCACCCGGTTTGGGCTTGCAATCCACTCTTAAGTCAGGCCGCGTTGGCCCGACGACTGAAACCTGTTGGGAGTTTCACATGGCAAACGCCTCCAGCATCTACAGGAAGGCTCTTGAAGGTCACCAGGCACCGAAAAAGGTGCTGGTAAAAGTCGACCGCGTCACCAAGAAATTCGACGAAACCTGCGCAGTAGACGATGTCTCGCTTGAGATTCATCAAGGCGAAATCTTCGCCCTGCTCGGCGGTTCCGGTTCCGGCAAATCGACGCTGCTGCGTATGCTCGCCGGCTTCGAGCGCCCGACCGAAGGCCGGATCTTCCTCGACGGCGTCGACATCACCGACATGCCGCCGTACGAACGGCCGATCAACATGATGTTCCAGTCATACGCCTTGTTCCCGCACATGACGGTGGCGCAAAACATTGCCTTCGGCCTCAAGCAGGACCGTTTGCCCGCCAGCGAAATCGACGCCCGCGTTGAAGAGATGCTGCGCCTGGTGCACATGACCCAGTACGCCAAACGCAAACCTCATCAGTTGTCCGGCGGTCAGCGTCAGCGCGTCGCCCTCGCCCGCTCCCTGGCCAAACGTCCGAAGCTGTTGCTGCTCGACGAACCGATGGGCGCCCTGGATAAAAAGCTGCGTTCGCAGATGCAACTGGAGCTGGTGGAAATCATCGAGCGGGTCGGCGTGACGTGCGTGATGGTGACCCACGACCAGGAAGAGGCCATGACCATGGCCCAGCGCATTGCGATCATGCACCTGGGCTGGATCGCGCAGATCGGCAGCCCGGTCGACATCTACGAAGCACCGGTCAGCCGTATGGTCTGCGAGTTCATAGGCAACGTGAACGCCTTCGAAGGCACCGTTGTAGAAGACCTTGAAGGTCACGCGATCATTCACAGCCCGGATCTGGAACAGAAGATTTACGTCGGTCACGGCGTCAGCACCTCGGTGCAGGACAAGTCGATCACCTACGCGATCCGCCCGGAAAAAATGCTGGTCAGCACCCTCAAGCCGGACACTCGCTACAACTGGTCCGAAGGCAAAGTGCATGACATCGCCTACCTCGGCGGTCACTCGGTGTTTTACGTGGAGCTGCCTGGCGGCAAGGTCGTGCAATCGTTCATGGCCAACGCCGAACGCCGTGGCGCCCGTCCGACCTGGGACGACAAAGTCTACGTGTGGTGGGAAGACGACAGCGGCGTGGTACTGCGCTCATGAAAACACTCAATCAGCAGTTCATGCGGCTGATGCCGAGTGGTCGAAAGCTCGTCATCGGGATTCCATTCCTGTGGCTGTTCCTGTTCTTCATGCTGCCGTTCTTCCTGGTGATGAAGATCAGCTTCTCGGAAGCGGCGCTGGCCATTCCTCCTTACTCCGAGATCTACACCTTCGCCGAACAGAAATTCCAGCTACTGCTGAACCTCGGCAACTACTCGCTGCTGACCCAGGATGAGCTGTACATCTCGGCCTACTTCGGCTCGTTGAAGGTCGCGTTTTTAAGCACGCTGATGTGCCTGGTGATCGGTTTCCCGATGGCCTACGCGATCACCAAGGCGAGCAAGGAAACGCAAAACGTTCTGCTGTTGCTGATCATGATGCCGACCTGGACCGCGATCCTGATCCGCGTGTATGCGTGGATGGGCATTCTCAGCAACAACGGTTTGCTCAACGGCTTTTTGATGTGGACCGGGCTGACGGATCACCCGATCGAGATCCTCAACACCAACACGGCCGTCTATATCGGTGTGGTGTATGCGTATCTGCCATTCATGGTGTTGCCGCTGTACGCCAACCTGGTCAAGCACGATCAAAGCCTGCTGGAAGCCGCGTCCGACCTGGGCTCGAGCAACTTCAACAACTTCTGGAAAATCACTGTGCCGCTGGCCAAGAACGGGATCATTGCCGGCTGCATGCTGGTGTTCATTCCGGTGGTCGGCGAGTTCGTGATTCCGGAACTGCTGGGTGGTCCGGAGACGCTGATGATCGGTCGAGTGCTGTGGCAAGAGTTCTTCAACAACCGCGACTGGCCGGTGGCGTCTGCCCTGGCGGTGGTGATGCTGTTGATCCTGATTGTGCCAATTCTGCTGTTCAACCGCAGCCAGGCCAAAGAGATGGAGGCACGGGGATGAAACGTTTCGGATTTTCAAAGTTCATGCTGGTTTTCGGCCTGTCGTTTATCTACCTGCCGATGTTGATTCTGGTGATCTACTCGTTCAACGCCTCGAAACTGGTGACGGTGTGGGGCGGCTGGTCGTTCAAGTGGTACGCCGGCTTGCTCGACAACACGCAACTGATGGGTTCGGTGGTGCGCTCGCTGGAAATCGCCTGCTACACCGCGATTGCGGCTGTTGCGCTGGGGACGTTGGCGGCATTTGTGCTGACTCGCGTGACGCGCTTCAAGGGTCGTACGTTGTTTGGCGGCCTGGTGACGGCGCCGTTGGTGATGCCGGAAGTGATCACCGGTCTGTCACTGTTGCTGCTGTTCGTTGCGATGGCGCAGTTGATCGGTTGGCCGATGGAGCGTGGCATCGTCACGATCTGGATCGCCCACACCACGTTCTGTGCGGCGTATGTGGCGGTGGTGGTCTCGGCGCGTTTGCGTGAACTGGACCTGTCCATCGAAGAAGCTGCGATGGACCTTGGGGCGAAGCCGTTCAAGGTGTTTTTCCTGATCACCATTCCGATGATTGCGCCTTCACTGGCGGCCGGCGGCATGATGTCGTTTGCCCTGTCGCTGGATGACCTGGTATTGGCGAGTTTCGTGTCCGGCCCGGGTTCGACGACCTTGCCGATGGAAGTGTTCTCGGCGGTACGACTGGGCGTGAAGCCTGAGATCAACGCTGTGGCCAGCCTGATTCTGCTCGCCGTTTCGATCGTGACCTTTATGGTCTGGTACTTCAGCCGCCGCGCCGAAGCCACCCGTAAACGTGCGATTCAGGAAGCGATGGACCAGACCGCCAGCGAATCGTGGCAACAACCGAAGAAGCAAATGGTAGAAGCGACGGCGTAGTGCCGTTGCTGATGAGGTAAGTGAACTTCATCCTGTGGCGAGCGAGCTTGCTCGCGCTGGGTTGCGAAGCGACCCCAAGATTTCTGGCAACCCTGCCAATTTTGTGAGTGCTGCGCACTCAAGCGGGAGCAAGCTCCCTCGCCACAGAATTTTTGTTTACTCCACAGGATTTGATTTTGCTGCACAGGGTTTTGTCTTCACTGCATTTTGCTGTGTGATTTTGAATAAAAAGAATGGAGTTGTACCGATGAAAATGTTTGGCAGGACTCTGCTGACACTGTCCTTATTGGGCGCAATGGCTACCGGCGCCCAGGCCAATGACAAGGTACTGCGCGTCTATAACTGGTCGGATTACATCGCCCCGGACACGGTCAAGAAGTTCGAAGACGAGACCGGCATTCGCGTGACCTACGATGTGTTCGACAGCAATGAAACCCTTGAGGCACGCCTGCTCGCCGGCAAATCCGGCTACGACATCGTCGTGCCGTCCAATAGTTTCCTGGCCAAGCAGATCAAGGCCGGTGTCTATCAGGAACTGGACAAGTCGAAGCTGTCGAACTGGAAGAACCTCAATCCGGTGCTGCTGAAAAACGCCTCCGCGAGCGACCCGGATAACGGTCACGCCTTCCCGTACATGTGGGGTTCGATCGGCATTGGCTTCAACCCGGCCAAGGTCAAGGAAGTGCTCGGCGCCAACGCACCGACCAATTCCTGGGACCTGCTGTTCAAACCGGAAAACGCCGAAAAGCTCAAAGCCTGCGGCATCAGTTTCCTCGACTCGCCGACGGAAATGCTCCCGGCGGCCCTGCACTACCTGGGTTACCCGGTGAACTCGCAGGACAAGGGTCAGATCGCTGAAGCTGAAGCGCTGTTCATGAAGATTCGGCCTTCGGTGGCGTATTTCCATTCGTCGAAATACATCTCCGACCTGGCGAACGGCAACATCTGCGTCGCGGTCGGTTACTCCGGTGACGTGCTGCAAGCCAAGGCTCGCGCTCAGGAAGCGGGCGACAAGGTGAAGATCGATTACAGCATTCCGAAAGAAGGCGCCGGCAGCTTCTACGACATGGTCGCCATCCCACGAGACGCGGCGAACGTGGAAAACGCCTACCTGTTCATGAACTTCCTGATGCGCCCGGACATCATCGCCGAGATCACCAACAACATCGGCTACAGCAATGCCAACGCAGCGGCCACGCCGTTGGTGGATGAGGCGATCCGGGATGATCCGGGGTCGTATCCGCCGCAAGACGTGATGGCAACGCTGTATGCCATTCCGGATATGCCAATCGGCGTTCAGCGGGTGATGACTCGGGGCTGGACGCGGGTGAAGCTCGGGAAATAGTCGTTCAACTTGAAATTGCCATCGCGGGCAAGCCCGGCTCCCACAGGGATCTGTGGTGGAACACAACGTTATGAGCAACCCCAAATCCTGTGGGAGCCGGGCTTGCCCGCGATGAGGCCAGACCATTCAACATCAAAACTGGCCACAAACCATTTCCGTTCACGCAGCGCCTTACCACCGCTGCACCCTCTCTGACGAACGGCCTCACCTGGCTTCCTCGGTTCAGGTGAATTCGGGCGCCCTCCTCGGGCGCCTTTTTTTATAAGGGGACAAGCGGCCATTCGGCCACCGCCCGATACCGCCCTTTATGGGATTCAAACAAGACAAAGCCATCAGCCCGCAGGAAAAATTCGGGCGGCGTTGCGGACTCAGGCACCGGCACTCGATAGTCGCGCATCAACGTCAGGTGCGGTCGAAACTCCTTAGGCGAATCCTCCAGGCCAAACGGCAACATCGCCTGTTCCAGCGCATACACCAGACGCAGCAACTCCGGCGGTGCCTGCTCCGGCGCCAGCACCAGAACCCCTGCCCTGCGCCAGACCTCCATTCGATCCAGCGCCAACCTCAGCGGCGCACCCGGTACGCGAACCTTTGCCGCCGCCGTACAGATCTCGCCAATCTGCGCCACGCCGACAGCCCCCAAAAACAACAATGTCAGGTGAAAGTTTTCCGCCGGCACCGGGCGCCCGCTGCGCAGCTCAAGTGCGCTGCGCCACTGGGCAATGGCCTTGCGTTGCTCGGGCGGGCAATTGAGTGCGAAAAACAGCCGTTTGGACGGTTCATGGGATTCGTCAGTCATGCCTGGCAGCTCCTGACATGCACGTTATAGTTGAACCAGCCGAATTCAACGGGAGGGGGCCATGCGAGCAATCATCAGCAAAGAACCATGGTGGGCGATGCCACCGAAACCGGGTCAGGATGAGTCCGAGCTGGAATGGGGCTGGCTGGTTCACTATAGCGAAGGTGAGCCGCGCTTCGAGTTCGTGAGAGAACGGCCGACGGACAATGAGATCCGCAATCGCAAAAGTTGCAGGATCACCCCGTCGGCGGAGTGATCCTTGGGTCGGGATCAGGCCGTCACGATCACTTCGAAACCACCAAAGACCAGGCGCTGACCATCGAATGGCATCGGATTGACGTCCGGCTGCATGCGTGGATCGTGCATGAGTTTGTCCATGCCCGCATTACGGGTGGCCTTGTCGGGCCAGATGATCCAGCTGAACACCACGGTTTCGTCTTCCTTGAGTTTTACCGCCATGGGAAACGAGGTCACCTTGCCGTCCGGCACATCGTCGCCCCAGCATTCAGTGACGCTGAGCGCGCCGCTTTCCTTGAAAATGACGGCGGCGGTTTCGGCGTGTTTCTTGAATTTCTCGCGATTGGCGGTGGGTACGGCAGCGAGGAAGCCATCAACGTAGGACATGGTGTTTCTCCTTCGGTTATGGAACGGTCTGCTGGGTAGTCGATTCCGGAGGGCTCCAATCGACAGCGCCATTGCCCGAACTGACCGGCGGTACGTCGGCACTCCCCGCCAGATTGCCCTCGATCTGCGCCGCCAAGTAAAACGTTCCCGCCATCACGCCGGTGGTCGGGTTCTGCACCAGTTTCATCCAGGCCTTGTCGAACGTATTGCCCAGGCTGCTGCGAATCAGCGCCTCGCTGTCCGGCCGGTCGGCGGCCTGAATCATCGCGCGAATGCCCGCCACCCCGACCGTAATCAGCCCTCCCGCCAGTCGTCCCGCCGCTGCCGCCACTGCACTGGCCGCCCCTCGAGGTGCCATTTCGGCTTCCATCCGCTGGCTGGCACGCTTGGCCACCGGCGCCATCGCCGTGTCGGTCGACCCGACACCCTTGTCGCCGCCGGCCTTGTGAATCTTTTCGATCAACGCCGCGTAGGCTGGCAATGTGTTCAGCGGTTGGGTGCGCACGACCTGATACAACGACGCGTCGCGAGCCGGCGGCGGTCCCAATGCAATCGCGGGAATTTTCTGGAGGCGGCCGTTGAGCTGGGCCATCGGCACGCCGTGGCGCTGGGAGATTTTCTGTAGTTCTTCTTGGAGGATGTCCACGTAGAAGGCCGTTGCCAGGCCGAGAATCGCGTCAGGATCGATCTCCACCGCCACCGGCGCCAGCACCCGCTTCTGGTATTGCTCCAGCAGATAGGCGGCCAGGCGCTTGGCCGAGGCATCCTGCTCGCCCGCGGCGCTGAGGGAGTACCAGCTGACCTTCATCGACAGCCATTCCTGGGTCCAGTAACTGCTGAACCAGGGGATGAAGTTTTCTTCGGTCAGTTGGTAGACGCGAGTACGCCAGTAATCCATGGCACCGCGGGCGTAGATTTTGGTCTGCTCGGTGGCCGATTTCGACGCCGCGACAATCTCCTGATCCACTTGGCGCCAAGTACTCTCGGCCACCACCACAATCGGCACCACCACTGGGGCACGAACGGGCGTGGCGCATCCCGCCAACACCACCATCACGGCGACGATCAGCGAACGCAGGTTCAAGATCGCGGTTTCCTACAGTGATCCCCGGACGGAATGTCCGGTGTTCGAAAAGCCTATTTATTTGAGTATAGGTGTCGGGGTTTGTTCGCTTGGGGTTGATGCTGTTTTCCAGGGCCTCATCGCGGGCAAGCCCGCTCCCACAGTGGTCCGTGGTGAAACTCAGATTTGCGAACGACGCTAAACCCTGTGGGAGCGGGCTTGCCCGCGATGAGGCCCTGGAAATCACCATCATCTTTATCGATATTCACCATCGCGACGAATGCCTTCCGCAAAAAAACCTCCAGGCGCACGATCACCCCATCCCAAGGCAAAACCCCGCACCGGAGGGGCAAATCATGTTGATCCATCTCCTGACCTGCCTGGCCCTGACGGCCATTACCCTGACTGTTTTTTCCTACATTGTCCTCGCCGAGGAGCGCAGATCATGATCCACGCCATTACCCTCTCCGTGAGCTTCCCGGTGTTCGGCAATAACCTCTATTCCCAGGAATTCGTCTCTCGTAAAACACTGTCGCTGGTGTTCGACAAAAAATTCGAGGCATTGCTGATACCGGCCGCCGCGAACCACTTCAACAACGAAGTGGTCGGGCTCAATGATCAGTTCCGCTTCCTCAATGACGTATTGGTTGAGCATCTGCTGGAGATCGAATTGGCTCAAAGCGCGCCTCGGTCTTCCCGCGCGTTCACGTTCTAGGATGAGGCGGGCCGACGAACGGCCCGCACCTTGCCGCTGTTACCACCGCCGCAAAAAAACCGGTCCGCGCCGTCGGACTCAAGCCCTGATACGCCAACACCGGTTGGCAGCGTGAGACTTTCCAGCACCTCGCCGGTGTTCGGGTCTACTCGCCGCAATTCCCCTTCCTCTCCTTCCCATGTGCCGTGCCAGAGTGCACCTTCCACCCAGGTCACGCCGGTGACGAAGCGGTTGGATTCGATCGTGCGCAGAATCTTGCCGGTGTCCGGGTCGATCTGATGGATCTTGCGTTCCTGATACTGCCCGACCCACAACGTTCCTTCGGCCCACGCGAGCCCTGAGTCACCGCCACCACCAGGTGCAGGAATGGTGCCGAGTACCCGGCCATTCGCAGGATCGATTTTCTGAATGCGATCCTCGGCGATCTGGAACAGGTGCTGGCCGTCAAAGGCTGTGCCCGCATGGGCGGCGACATCGATGGAACGCAGCGTCTTGCCGCTTTCCGGGTCGAGGGCATTGAGCTTTTCTCCGGAGGCGAACCAGACGTGCTGACCGTCATGGGTGACGCCATGCACGCTGTCGACGCCCGGAAAGGGTCCATATTCGCGGATGATTTCGGCGGATGATTGCTTCATGGTTGCATCCTCTTCGTTGGGGGGTGGAATTGATCCTAGTCACCCCCCACCCAAGCTGTGAGTAACAAAGTCGTCGCGAATCCCGGCAGCGGCGGAGTCATCCAGCGCCGGGTGCGCCCGCGACCAAACGACTGCACTTTGCCGGCGGTGGCCAGCGCGTCGAGCGAACGCTGCACGGTGCGTTGACTGGCCTTCAGCGCCAGGGCTAGCGCCGAACTCGACCACGACTCGCCGTCCGCGAGGAAGGCGAGTAGCGCCGCCTGCGGTTCTTCGACGGGCCGCGCCAGCACCACAACGTTGTCAGCAATCTGTGATTGCAGCGCAAACCCGCGCTTGGTCGCACTGACACCGGCCAGAGGTTTCAGCGCTGCACGAAGCCGACCGATTTCGACGCGCAAACGCGCCCGGTGGGACTCATCGGTGAGCTTCAAGCGAAAGGCCTGGGTGATGAGTGTTTCCCTCGTCACGTCTGCGGGCCAGGCTTCGGCCAACGCCCGCACAAGGGTAAACAACACCGGGCGTTTGGCCAGGGATACCGACATCCCGGCACCGCGCACGCCGCATCGGCACGCGTCCACCACCAGGGATGTTGAACCGAGCAGCGCTTCCACTTCATCCAGCAACAGTGGGCGCTCCTCGCCACGGGCAATCAGCCGTGCGGCGGGCGTGTTGAGGACTTGAGCGGCGTGTTCAACCTCGGCGGTCAGCGCAGGAATGCCGGCGTCGAATGCAGCGCGTAGAGCCCTTTCGAGGGCAGAGCGCGCCCTTTTTGTTTCGAGTCGCCGCACGGCGATCCCCGCCACCACCAGTTCATGAACGGCGCGCAATGCCGGCGGCAGGGGCGCGGGGTCAAGCTCGGCGAGCATCCCTTCGACCTCATCGAGATGCCCGATCAACAGCAAACGTCGAATCTGCAAATACCGCGCATGGGCCGCATTCGGGCCATCGCCATGGGCCTTCAGCGTCACTCGCGCCGCTTCGAGCGCCTTCACCGGCCAGCCCAGATCCCGTGAAGCCAGGGCGATTTCGGCCTCGGCGACTATGCATCGCGCGCGGGCCGCCGGCGCTTTCGGACCAAAGGCACGCGCGGCACTGCGCACCAATTCCTTTGCCCGAACCAGATCGCCCAACTGCGCCATGGCAATGCCGCGAAGCGCCAATGCAGGCGCATCGTCGCGCAAGGCAACCCGGTTCAACGCACCGAGGGGATCACCCGCTGCGAGTGCGTGCGCAGCAGCGGTGATCAGCGAGTCCATTTGAATTGCGCCACACGAGTCACTCCCAGGGTTCAATGCCCGTTGTTGAGTCTATCTCACGCCCACCAAACCTGTGGGAGCGGGCTGGGATGGTCATCGCGGGCGTTTGGCGTCCTGCATCCATTCGCGCGGGCTGGTGCCGGTTTTACGCCGAAAAGCCCGGGCCAGCGCCGAGGGGCTTTCGTAGCCGACTTCATCGGCGATCAGCGCAATGGACTTGCCTTCACGCAAGCGTTTCTGCGCCAGACTGATCCGCCAGCTCACCAGGTAGTCGACCGGCGTCTGCCCCACCACCGAGCGAAAGTACTCGGCGAAACTGGCGCGGGACATATTGGCCGCCGCCGACAGTTCAGCCACGGTCCAGGCCTTGCCGGGCGAGTCGTGCATCAGACTCAAGGGGCGCGCAAGGCGCGGATCGGCGAGGCCAGCCATCATCCCGGGCGTCTGATCACGACTGGTCAGAATGTGCCGCAACAACTGAATCACCAGCAATTCGAACAGCCGATCCATCATCGCTTCGCGACCACAAATGCCACCGAACGCCTCGCTGAATAGCCAGTCCAGCGTACCGGCCAGGGTCGGGATGCTGTCGAGCTTGAGCACCAGGTATTCAGGCAGCGCGGCCGCGAGGGCATTGCCCGACCCGCCGTCGAATTCCAGGGTGGCGCACACCAGTTGAGTGCCCGACGCTTCGCTGGCGAACAACCGATGACGATAAGGCCGCGGGAAGAAAATCAGCGTCGGCTCGTTGAGCTGCAGGTCTCGCTCATCGGCCAGTTTGAGCGTCAGTTCGCCGGCCTGAAGCAAATGCAGGTGCCCGGTGGCCTGATCGCCATCAAAGGCCGTGGCACCACAGAAATCCCCGCTGTGGAAGGTTCCGGCACTGATGCCGAAATGCGCGAGCAAGGTGGACAAGCGATCCATGGAACAACTCCCGGCGACAAATCTGGACGATCTGTCGCATATCCTCGACGACTTGCACCCTAAAGGCCATCGTCGATCAATAGCATAGACCCCGTACCCAGCGCATACCGCGCTTGAATCTACGGAGCATCACCATGAGCCGCATCACCGCCCTGAGTCTTGAACACGCCACCGACACCACCCGCCCGCTGCTGGAAGGCGTGCAGAAAAAAATCGGCTTCTTGCCCAACGTCTTCAAGACGCTGGCCCATGCCCCCGCCGTACTGGCTGCCTATCTGCAACAGTCGGTGGCCCTGGGCAAAACGTCCCTGAGCGCCCCTGAAAAAGAAGCCATTTTCCTGGCCACTTCTCAAGTCAACGGTTGCGATTACTGCCTGGCGGCACACACCCTGTTTGCCGGCAAGGCCGGGCTGTCCGCACAAGACATCCTCAGTGCCCGGCAGGGCCAACTCAATGCCTTCGCCACGCTTGCCCGGCAAATCACCGAAAGCCGTGGCCATTTGAGCAACGAGCAAATTGAAGCAGCGCGTGCAGCCGGTATCACCGACGCCAAGATCATCGAGGTGGTCGCTCACATTGCCTCGCAGACCCTGACCAACTACCTCAACAATCTGGCCCTGACCGAGATCGACTTCCCTGCGATCGACGCTTGAATCGAAGCTCCAATCCGAGGAGTACACACCATGAGCACTGTGACGCTTTACACCACTGACACCTGCCCTTATTGCCGCAATGCCAAGGCGTTGCTGGCCAGCAAAGGCATCGCCACCCGGGAAATAAACGTTCAGTCGGACCCCGGCAAATTCCAGGAAATGCTCACCCGCAGCGGCCGTCGCAGCGTGCCGCAAATATTTATCGGCGACACGCACGTTGGAGGCTTCGACGACCTGGCCAAACTGGACCGCCAAGGTGCCTTGATGTCGATGCTGACCTGAAGCTGTGATCCAAAGTCCCCTCCCCCTTCCTGGCCAGACTTCTATCACCCCATAGAAGTCTGGCCAGGTCGTTTTGCCACTATTCAATTAATTTCTGGCAGGTTGTACGATGACCGACGAGTCATCCATAACAACAAGGAAATACCCATGAAGAAAGTCAAATTGCTGATCGGTTTTTTGTGCCTGTTCAGTGGCTACGTAGCGGCAGCCCCTGTACCGGGCGAGAAGGATGTCGCGAACGCGGTGGACCATCTGACGCAAGCCATGCTCACCAAGAACATCCCCGAACTGAAAGCGTTGACCGCTGAAAACCTGACCTACGGCCACTCCAGTGGGAAGGTTCAGGACAAGAAAGACTTCATCGCCGATATCGAAACGGGAAAGAGCGCCTTCAAAACCCTGGAAATGCAGAACCAGACCATCACCGTTTCGGGTGATGTGGCGTTGGTCCGGCACCATTTCTCAGCACAGGCGATCAAGGGCACCGAGGTGGTCCCGACTGAAATCGAGAACTTCCAGATTTGGCAAAAGAAGGCTGGCAAATGGCTGCTGGTAGGCCGACAAGCCTTCCGCATCTGAACAAAAAAATCCCGCCCAGGAACACCTGAGCGGGATTTTTTTATGCCGACATTTTAGGCAATCGGGATCAGCGGATCAGCCGCTGCCCATGCCGTTTCGCGATTGGCCGCCGGTGGGTAGATCCACACGGTGTTGATCTGGGTTTTCAGCGACTTGCCCTCCTCCTTGACCAGCTTGACCTGGCGATCCCAACCTTCGGTGTAGACCGCGCCCCAAGCCCCCAAATCCAGGCAGGTCACGTACTTCGGCTGACTGTACGGCGTCGGGTCCACGCCGAGGATCTGCGCGGCGACGTTGTTGCCTGCATGCCGGCCCAGGACGATGGCGTGTTGGCACGTCATCAGGGCGTAGTTACCGATGTCATCAGACGCGGCGTAAGCCACATCGCCCGTGGCGAAAATGTCGTCCTGGCCGATGACTTTCAGATGCGCGTCGACGTGCAGGCGGCCAAGGTGATCGCGTTCGGCCGGGATCTGCTCGGTCAGCGAGCTTGCCCGTACACCGGTGGTCCAGACCACGGTCTTGGCGTCGATGCGTTGGCCATCGGCCAAGGTGACACCGTTTTCATCGACGGCAACCACCGACGATTTCAGGCGCCACTGCACGCCCAGCTCAGTGCTGGCTTCGGCGATCGACTTGGCGATTTCAGTGCCCATGGACGCACCGACTTTTTCACCGCGATCGACAATGATCACTTCTATGTCGGCCTTGTCACCGAGGATGGCTCGCAGACGCGCCGGCATTTCGGTCGCCGTTTCGATCCCGGTGAAACCGCCACCGGCCACCACTACGGTGTTGCGGGCTTTGCTGTCTGGCAGGTTGGCCAAGGATTTCAGATGATTTTCCAGGCGGACGGCTTGTTCGATCTGGTCCACGTCGAAGGCGTATTGGGCCACGCCCGGAGTGTTGGGCAGCGCGAGACCGCTGCCGGTGGCCAGAACGAGTTTGTCGTAGCTGCACACGTGTTTGGCACCCGATGCATCGGTGTAGCCGACGTGTTTTTGCTGCACGTCGATGGTTTCTGCGGCGCCCTTGATGAACTTCACACCGACGGCATCGAACAGGTCGCCGATGGGTGCGGCCAGTTGATGAGCATTCGGTTCGTAGAAACGCGGACGTACGCGCAGCTCGGCCTGAGGCGCCAGTACCGTGACTTCTACGTCGTTGTGATTATGGATGTCGAACAGGCGCGTGGCGCTCAATGCCGTCCACATGCCACCGAAACCTGCGCCGATTACCAGAATGTGCTGTTTCATTGTTTAACTCCGAAGAAGACCAAAGACTGAACCCGTCGCCGAGCTGACAACGGCGACTATAGTGATCCGAGTTACGATAAGCAACGACCTTCTATCGATGGTCACCATCAGAAATCCAGATACCCCAGAAAGCTCTGATCTATAAGCAGAACAGGACAGCCAGACGATTTAACCCATGCCAATGGTTCGTTGCACCCCTGAACATCGGCTGGTAATATTGGCGACTCATTCAGTCGGAGATAACCATGTCTCTTTACAGTGCAGGCGTTGAATACGGCATTCACTGCCTGCTTTTTCTGGTAGGCGATTACGGCGATAGCCGTGAGGCGAGCGTGCGCGACCTCGCTGAGCTGCAAGGCGTGCCGCTGGATTACCTGGCGAAAATCTTCACCAAGCTGGCCAAGGCCAAACTGGTGGTGGCGACCGAGGGCGTGCGCGGTGGGTTCAAGCTGGCGCGGCCAGCGGACGAAATCAGCGTGCTGGATATCGTCAACGCCATCGATGGCCAGAAGCTGATCTTCGATTGCCGTGATATCCGCGGGCGTTGCGCACTGTTTGACGGCTCCCCGCCGACGTGGGCATTGGAAGGTCATTGCTCGGTGCACGCGGTGATGATGACTGCGCAACAACGTATGGAAGACGCCCTCGCCCAGCAGACCATTCTCGACCTTGCGCGAAGGGTCGGACGTAAAGCCCCGGCCGAGTTCGGCGCCCAGGTGGACACGTGGATGAATGATCGGCGGGAAAAGAAAACCGTGACCGGCACTCAGCCCGATGGTGAACAGATCATCCCGGTGACCGATATTTCCGACTGACGATTCGTCAGGGGCGCTCTATGATTAAGGCCCATGACGACCTCTGCTCCGATCCGCTCACCCTGCCCGCCCGGCGCCTGCATCTGCGGGCGAGACCCGTTGCTGGAAACACCGGGGGCGGATGTGCGCATCCTGTTGCTGACCCGCCAGGAAGAAAAACGCCTGATCGAACGCCTGGAAACCCTCCAGAGTCTGGCGGACCTGGAAAAATTGCAAAACCGCATGTACGCACAACTGGGCATCCGCGTGGACATCGCCCCAAGCTTCAACGAAGTGCGGACCATGCGCGGCATCAGCATCACCCTCGGCGAATTGCCCGGTCTGTGCCGCAAAACCCGCCAGTCAATCCCGGCCGCCATCCGCCGCAGTCTCGAGAAACGCCCGGAGATTGCCTACGAGATCCTCAACGCCAACGACCTGTTGCGCGACGCCTGAGGTCAGCCCCATGAACCTCGTTCTCGAATTCCCCGTGACAGACGAAATCCTGACGTCCTACGCCTTGGCAATCGGCGCTGATCTGCCGGGTTATCGCAATCACATTTATCGGGTGCTGAACTTCTATAGCGCGATCAGCGGCATTGCAGGCCTGCCGTCCGAGGCTGTGCAAATCGCGGCGGCGTTTCATGATCTGGGCATCTGGACGGATGGCACCATCGATTACCTGGAACCTTCGGTTCGCCTGGCCACGGACTATCTCGCCAACCAGCAACTGTCGCACCTGAATGAAGAAGTGACCGCGCTGATTCTGGAGCACCACAAAGTGCGGCCCTACGTGGCCGACCATGCGCTCAGCGTCGAGCCCTTCCGGCGCGCCGATGTCATTGATGTGTCCCTCGGGCTGATGACCTTCGGCCTGCCACGGGCCTACATCAAAACCGTGAAGTCAGCGCTGCCCAACCATGGCTTTCACGGGATGCTGCTCAGGCAAACCGCGCGGCAATTCCTGCGCTCCCCACTCAAGCCGCTGCCCATGTTTCGCTGGTGAAACAGACGGCGGCCACGACGTTGCCCCTTTCGTTGAAAAGGCCCACTTAACAGGATCAGCGGTCGTACGCAGTCGGCCCGGCGCTGCTATGCCTTCACATGGGGCAAGAAGCTGTAGACACAGCGTCACCGTGGTCCCGGCGCCAACCCGGTGCGCGCAGACAAACAGGTGCCAATCCAAACCAGGAGGTGGCAAATGTTATTCATCGTCAGTTGGTCGATCAATCCGGAAAACCGCAACAAGGCAATCGAGCGTTTTCTCAAGACCGGGGCCGTTCCTCCCGCCGGCGTCAAGATGCTCGGACGCTGGCATGCCGTTGGCGGTTCAAGCGGTTTCGGCGTAGCAGAAGCCAGTGATCTGGTGCTGATACAGAAGTGGGTGCTGGAGTGGAACGACGTCATGAAGATGGACGTTAAGGCGGCACTGACCGATGAACAGATGGCGCCGCTGTTGGCGGGCACGGTCGGTAAGTAATCGTCATCGGGCGGCGGGCAGTGCTCGCCGCCTCATGCGAGCGCCCGGCGAACTGTTCATGACTGACTGGAAAATTCTGTGGGCGAACCTACGCTCATCGCGAAGGATCCGGTTTTCAGCCAGGGTTCACTTGCCTGGACTGACCGGACCGAACCTGCGCTGACCCCCACGGAGTAGAAAGCATATGAACCTGTCGCAGAAACTGTTCATCGGCGCTGCACTTGCCAGCCTGTTGCTCGGCGGGTGCACCTCGAAAATCACCGAAAAAGACCAGTACTCAGGCTTCCTGTCCAACTACAACAACTTGCAGCAAGTCACCACCACCAGCGGCGAGACCGCCATGCGCTGGGTGAGTCCGTCGTGGAATCCGGATGCCTACAACACCGTCGCGTTCAACAAGCTGGAGCTGTACCCGGCGCCGCAGCCCAACGAGCGGGTCAATCGGCAAACCCTGGATGAACTGCAGACCTATATGACCAGCAAGGCCAAAGGCGTGCTGGGCCAGAAATACAAGGTTGTATCGAGCGCAAAAGCAGCGCCGGCCGGTTCGAAAACCCTGATCATGCGCTCGGCAATCACCGGGGTGAACGCCGAAAACGAAGGCATGAAATGGTATGAAGTGGTGCCTGTCGCGGCCGTGGTCGGTGGTGTTTCCGCTGCCAGCGGGCATCGGGATCAGGACACCACGTTGTTCATCGAGGCCGAGTTTATCGATGCGAGCAACAACCAGACCGTGGCAAAGGTTGTGCGCAAAGTGTTTGGCAGCACCCTGGAAAACGCCAGTCAGAAAATCACCGCCAAAGACTTCAAGGTAGCGATCGATAAATTGACCAGCGATTTGCAGGCGTTTATCCGCTAACGGCAACGCGATCCGTAGCAGCTGCCGAGCAGCGCGAGGCTGCGTTCGGCGACGCAGTCGTCGTGAAATCAGGCCGCACGGTGCATCAGGATGACCGCATGCGCAGGTTTTACGACGACTGCGTCGCCGAACGCAGCCTCGCGCTGCTCGGCAGCTGCTACAAAGGATGCGGTTAACCAAGGGGGCTATTTTTTCATGCCCACCCGCCGACGCATGTCGGCGGTGATCGCTTGCCGGGTTTTCTTCAGGTCCGCCCAGGGCTCGTCACCCACTTCGGCCAGGCGCTCGTGCACGTTGTGGATGTTCCACTGATTACCGCCGTTCAATTGCGCTACCTCTTCACGAAAGACCGGCACCGACACCGGCATCCCTTCGCGGGTGCGCGCGGCGTAGGCGCAAATGGTGGTGGCGCCCAAGCCATTGCGCAGGTAATCAATGAAGATGCGCCCGACCCGATTTTTCGGTCCCGACACCGCGGAAAAACGCTCCGGCAGCAACTTGGCCATGTGGCTGACAATCGCATGGCTGAAGTCCTTCACCTCATCCCAACCCAACTTGCGAGTCAGCGGCACCACCAGGTGAATCCCCTTGCCGCCGCTGGTCTTGAGGAAGGCCTTTAGCCCGAGTTCATCGAGCACCGACAGGGTCAGCTGGGTCGCCTCGACCATGCTTTTCCACGGCAGCGCCGGGTCCGGGTCGAGGTCGAGGACGAAGCGGTCAGGTTTATCGAGGTTGTCCGAGGTGGCGTTCCAGGTATGCAGCTCCACGGTGCTCATCTGCACGGCGCCAATCAGGGCTTCGGCGTTGTTGATGATCATCACCGGTTGGCCAGTGATTTCCTTGTCCAGCGTGGTGATCCCGGGAATGGCCAGGCGTTCGGCATTCTTCTGGAAGAACAGCTCACCGGCGATGCCGTCCGGGGCGCGCACCAGGGCCACTGGCCGGTCCTTGAGCTCGGGCAGAATCCATTCGGCGACGCTGGCGTAATACTCCGCCAATTGCACTTTAGTGGTGCCGCTGCTGGCATCGATCACCCGATCCGGGTGAGTAATGCGCACCTTGCCCGCACCGAGGCCGATTTGTGAGGGCGCGGGCGCTGCCTTGGCCGGTTGCTTTTTCGCCGCGGCGGCCGGTTTGTCAGCAGCGGCTTTCTTCGTAGTCTGGGCTTTCACGGCTTTCGGACGCTCCTCGGTGATGTCTTTCGCGGGTTTGTCATCGCGCAGCCCATGGAAAACCGCGTGGCGCACCGACCCGTCCTTGGTCATCTCGGCGAACGCGACTTCGGCGAGCAAAACCGGTTTGAGCCAATGCACACCCTTGGCGTCAAAACCGGTCGGCGGATTGGCCACCGCCGGCTTTTTTGCCAGCAACGGTTTCAGTTGTTCGTAGATGTGCTTGAGCGTGGTCTCGTTGAAACCGGTGCCGACCTTGCCGGCGTAACGCAACTCGCCGCTGTCACGGTCATGCAGGCCCAGCAGCAACGCACCAAAGGCATTGCGTGCACCTTTCGGATCGGTAAAACCGACCACGACGAATTCCTGCCGATGTTTGCATTTGAGCTTGATCCAGTCACTGCTGCGCCGGGACACGTAAGGCGAGCCCAGGCGCTTGCCGATCAGCCCTTCCATCTGCATCTGGCAGGCGCTATTGAGCAAGGCTTCCGGTTCTTCGCCGAACGCGTCGGAGAAGCGCAGCAGCGGATCTTTATTGGGTTTGAGCACCGTCGCCAGCGCGACCCGTCGCTCCTCGACCGGCACCTCGCGCAAGTCCACACCATTGAGGTAAGGCATGTCGAACAGGTAGTAAACGATGTTGCCGCTGCGATTGGATTCGAAGGCATTTTGCAGCGCCTGAAAGTCCGGCACGCCCTGCTCGTCGGCCACCACCATTTCACCGTCGAGCCAGGCGGACTCGAGGCCCAGCGACGCCAGTGCCTCGGCCTGTTTCGGCAGTTTGTGGGTCCAGTCATGGCCGTTGCGGGTGAAGAGTTTCACTTCGTCATGGTCGATGCGGGCCATGATCCGGTAGCCGTCGAACTTGATCTCATAGCTCCAATCGCCCTGCGGAGCTTTTTCCACCAGCGTCGCCAGTTCGGGCTTGAGCTGGTCGGGCAGTTTGGCTTTGTGAGCGCCGGTGAGTTGCGCTGACTGCTTTTTCGGCGTGACCTTGCGCGCCGGCTTCTTCACCGGTTTGGGTTTGTCGGCGGTCTTCGCCTTCTTGGGGAGAATGGTCCGGTCGCTGAGCACGCTGTCCGGCTCGGCGACGACCACGTCATAATCGCTTTCGGGTTTTGCCGCACTGTCCTGATGCTTGATCAGAAACCACTGCTCCTGCTTACCCGGCATGTGCGTGCGCACCAGGTTCCACAGGCCGCCGAGTTTCTCGCCTTGCAGCTCGAACTTGAGCTTGCCCTTGGCATAGGCCTTGGCCGGATCTTCCTGGGGGATCCACACGCCACGGTCCCAGACAATCACGTCGCCGGCGCCGTAATGTCCTTCAGGAATGCTGCCCTCGAACGTGGCGTAATCGATCGGATGGTCTTCAACGTGGACCGCCAGGCGCTTGACCTTGGGGTCCAGCGAAGGGCCTTTCGGCACCGCCCAGCTCTTCAACGCGCCATCGAGCTCCAGGCGAAAGTCATAGTGCAACCGCGAGGCATCGTGCTTCTGGATACAGAACTGCAAGGCATGGTCTTTCGCGGTTTTCCTGGCCGAACGTTTCGCCGCCGGCTCAGAGGTCGCCGAGAAATCGCGCATGCGGTTGTAATCGTCCAGGTTCTTGTTCATAGCGCACCTGCCGATTCAACGCTTCCCCCGATGCCGGGGCCGATGCGCGTGACGATCAGGGCCACGACCGCAATCCGCTCGACCCGTTGATAGCCCGGGGTCAGCAGTTCTTCACCAAACACGTCGGGATCGAGTTCGCGATAGGTCCAGCCGAACATTGCCGACTCCAGACGCGGAATCAGCGCCTCCAGAAACGGATCCTGGCCATCGATCATTGCCACCCCGGTGTACAGCACCAAAGAGCCACCGGGCGCCAGGCGATACAACGCCTGCTCGACAATGCGCAACGACAATTGCGCACCCAACTCACCGCCGCCATGGCGATAAGCTCGCTCGGCGGGGTCTGCCATGTACGGTGGATTGGCGACGATCAGATCGAAATGGCCGTCGACGTCCTGCAGCACATCGCTGGCCTCGACGGTGATATTGGATACTTCGGCAAGCGCCGCGTTGACTGCCGTGAGGCGCAACGCCGCTGGATTGATATCGACGGCCAGCACTTCGGCCTCATGACGCGCCCGGGCAATCACGATCGCCCCGACACCGGCTCCGCACCCAATGTCCACGGCGCGTCTTATCGGTGCGAAGGTTTGTTGTAGATGCGCATGAATCAGCTGCGCGAAACGGTAGGTGTCCGGGCCGAAGAACACCGCATCCGCCGCATCCGTGGGGAACCCCGAGTGCACGAACAGCAGATCATCCAGGCTGGACCAACGCACACGGCTTTTCAGTCGGCCGTTACTTTCTTGAAGGACGCCCGCCTGCTGTAACTGCCGTTGCTCGTCCGTCGACAGCAGGCCCGGCTCGAACGACCGCGACCAACCGAACACATCGCGCAAGGTTCGGGCGGTTTGCCCGAAGGCACGATCATTCACCCGCTGGTGGGTAAGCGGCGTCGGGGTGATAAAGCGGTAGCCATCGGCCTGCAAGCGCCGCCCCAGTTGCACCAGTGCCAGATCGGCAGCGTCCAGTTGCTCTTCCTGATTCATGCAGTGCTCCTATCGAAGGCGGGATTTGAGTTCGATAAACCGTCGCGTCGCCATCAGGCCGGCCGGATGGGAATGCCGATGGGCCGACAGCCACGGGACCAACACCTCAATCTGCTCGTGTGCGGCGAGCCCGTCCAACGCGGTTTGCAGGCTCTGGATATCCGGATCGTTGTCGGGCACAGGCGTTTCTGTCGCGACACTCGTGCCCCGGCGAACCGGTGTGGCTGGAGGATCAGGCGTCCAGTCGCCGGCGATCCAGTCATGCAGCAGCTGTTTTTCATAGGGGCTGAACACGCCGAACATGGCGGCGCCGTCCCCCTCGATCAGCTGCCAGAAACGGCTGGCTTGAGGATCCTGCTGACGTTTGATCCAGCCTTTGTTTTCCATGGCAGCGAGGAAACCGGGCAACTGTTCCGGCGACGACAGCCATTGGTTGACGGTCTTGCCTTCAAAGCGGCAGTAGTCGGAATGCATGTGCTGGCCGAACGGGCGCTTGCGCTCAAGCATGTTGAGCAACTCGGCGTCGAGGTCGAACGATTCGATGATTGCGCGACTGCCCTGCCCCAAGTCATTGAGCCGATAACCCAGCGCAACCCGGCGCAGAAAGGCTTCGCGATCGCCCTCCACCGGCAGCAGTTGCAACACCGACTGCACGGCTTTGTGCGCATGGCCGGTGCTGGCATTGTCGATGGTCACGTGCAGGGTGAAGTAGTACGGATCGATGCCCAACTCGCTGAGTTCGTAGGCGCTGATCAGCAAATGCAGTGGCAGTTGTTCGTAGCCGAGGTTGTAGCCGATTACCTCCGGCAGAAACTCGTCGGCGGATTCGCCCAGCGCCAGTTGTATCGCGCCTTGCAGGTAATGCTCGTCGGCGATCACCCCGGTGTCTTGCAAGCCATGTTCGGCCAGCAGTTTGCGGTAGATCACCACATGATTCTGCGCCGGGTTGCCGTCGCCCAGCTCCTCCAGATAAGTGCAAATCAGCCCTTCGAAACGCGGGTCGCGCCAGTGGCGCAGGAGGCCATACAGCCACGCGCCGTCGACCAGTTTGGTCGGAGCAACGGCTTGCAGGAAAAACAGCGCGTGCGCCTTGTTGCTGAAGAATTGCCGGGGCCCGCCGTCCTTGCGCTTTTGCAGGTAGTCGGCGTATTGGCGGGCGACTTCGACGCTGTGCTGTTCGACGAACGATTGCAGGGCCGACAGGTCATTCGGCATTTCCTGCGGCAGGTCGGTGGCGTGTTCGAACTGCGCCTCGAGAAAGGTTCGGGCGAGTGCGCGCCGTTGCTCGGGATCATCGCCCAGCAGCAGTTGTTCATAGGCCTGTTTCAGGCTTCCGGCGGCCGGGATCGGGTGTGCGTGGGCGGGCCGCGATTCAAGTCGTGTCAGGGCAGTCATGGGCGCATCTCTCGGTCTGAGGCCAGTGGCAGGACGCTCAATCAAGACGTCTCTACTTCAGAAGAGCGATTTGCCCGGAAAAAAATTCAATCGGCGTTGAAATTGCCCTGACGGACGGGCCTGGGTGGCGGAGTCCAGCCGGCGCGCCAGGCATATACTCAGCGGGGGCTGACTCATCTTCGGAGAGCAATCATGCGAACGGTGCACGTCATCGAACAATCGCCGGCGCCGGTGAACGTCGTGGGCGAGGCAATCACCATCCTCGCGGGTGGCGATCTGAGCAAACCCTTTGAAATGCATATTCAGGAAGGCGTGCAAGGTGGAGGGCCGCCGCTGCACTTTCATCCGTGGGACGAGGCGTTTTACGTGGTCGACGGCCAGGTCGAAGTGACCGTGGCGGGCAAGTCCACCACCGTCTCCGCCGGGGGTTACGTGCATATTCCCGGGGGCGCCATCCATGCCTACAAGAACATCAGCCCTACCGCGAAGATGATTGGCGTGGTGTCCGACCCGCGTGGCGGGCAGTTTTTTGCAGCGGTGCACCAATTAAGGGTGCCGGAGGATTTGCCGCGGATACTGGAGATTGCCGAAGCGCATGGGGTTATCTTCCTGATCCCGAACTCACCGCCAACCTTGTAGCAGCTGCCGAGCCTGCGAGGCTGCGTTCGGCGACGAAGTCGTCGTGAAATCAGGCCTCGCGGTGCACCAGGATGACCGCATGCGCAGGTTTTACGACGACTTCGTCGCCGAACGCAGCCTCGCGCTGCTCGGCAGCTGCTACAACGACGGTGTTCGGCGTTACGTCACTAGGCCACGCCACCCTTGGCCTGCTGTTCCAGATGCACTTGCAACTCCGGATCGATTTTCAGCGCGGCAGCCAGTTCATCCAGATAATTGCGCTCGGCATCCTGCTGATCGTCCACCAGCATTACGCTGGCCAGGTACATTTCCGCCGCAATCGCAGGATCCGTCGCCGACTGCGCCACATCAGCAGCATCCAGCGGCCGGGCAACTTCGTCATCCAGCCATTGCTGCAGTTCCGGGTCATCGGTGTGGCGGCCGATTTCGGTACTGATCATTTGCATCTCGGAATCATCGATCCGGCCATCGGCCTTCGCTGCAGCTATTAATGCCCGCAGGACTGCATGGCTGTGGTCCTCGACTTCCGGGCCGGATAAAAGATCGACGGTGCGCGGTGCCTCTTGCGGCGCAGCAGCCTGATTGCGTTGCCACGCCTGATACGCCTGAAAGGCCATCATCCCGAGCGACGCCAGGGCCGCGTAGTTGGTGCCACCCCCCGAGCGGGTCCGGGTCGCGCCGCCCATGGGTGAACCGCCGCCCAGCAGACCACCGAGCAAACCACCCAATCCGCCACCGCCCGCGCTTGAGCCGGCGCCACCGCCCAACAGGCCGCCCAGCAATCCGCCCAGACCGCCGCCGATGCCTCCTTGAGCGGATCCGCCACCCTGTTGCGCCCCGGAGCCCTGGCCGGCCCGCAGGAGTTGTTCGAGCAAATCGCTGGTGTTCATGACGATGTCCTCATCGATTGGAGTGACCCGGTCAGGCAACAATAGTCCTCGCTACTGAATGCGCCACCACCGTTTGGCCTGTGGCGAGGGAGCTTGCTCCCGCTTGAGTGCGTAGCACTCACAAAAACCGGTATTGTTGTCACATTTTTTTGGGGCCGCTACGCAGCCCAGCGGGAGCAAGCTCCCTCGCCACAAAAGCAGGTGTGCCTGATTTAAGTGAACATCGGTACGGATTAATCCGAAGTATTTCTTGCCGGCCCAGCTAAGATTTACAGACGATGAACCTTATTCCCCGATTTTCGGTCGATACCTGCAACCAAAATGGTTTGCCGCCGCCCTTGATGATGAGGGTGATGACTGGCTTGCTTCACTTTCTGGAGAACGCCCCCGTGATATCCACCCTACACATCGCCAGGCTCAAAGCATGGGGCGCCCATGGTTTTACCGCCACCGGCGTAGTCACTGCCTTCCTCGCCACCCTCGCCTTGCTCGAAAACCAGGCCACCAATTGCCTGCTGTGGCTGGGTGTGGCCCTGATCGTCGATGGGCTGGACGGTGCCCTGGCGCGCAAGGTCAATGTGCAGTCGGTACTGCCGAGTTTCGATGGATCGATCCTCGACCTGGTGATCGACTACCTGACGTATGTGTTCATTCCCGCGCTGTTTATCTATCGCTACATCCCGTTGCCGGACTACACGCTGCTGCTGACCGTATCGCTGATTCTGGTCTCGTCGCTGTTTTGTTTCTGCAACGTCAACATGAAAAGCAAGGACAACTACTTCCAGGGCTTCCCCGCCGCGTGGAACGTGGTTGCCCTGTGCCTGTACATCATCGCCCCGTCGCCATGGATTACCTTCCTGACCGTCATTGGCCTGGCTTTGCTGACCGTGACGCGCATGAAGTTCCTGCACCCGTTCCGCGTGCGCAAGTTCATGCCGATCAACATCGCCGTGACGGCCATCTGGTTGCTGTGCAGCTTGTCGCTGGTGGTCAACCATCCGGTCATCAACCCGATGGTCATGGGGCTTTGGCTGCTGATGTCGGCTTACTTCCTGGGGATCTGCATCTGGCGCACCGCCATGGAGTGGTTTGACGGATCGCGTCACAAGTAACCTGGCATGGCCATCCATATCGTACGGCTCGGCTCACCCCGCTCGCCCGATGAAGGGCTGCGGATCGGCACGGTACGCCGCCCACCTCGGGGTGTACCGAAGGCCGAGTTTGCCAGCCGGGACTTTTATGATGTGTGGCAGCCACTGCTTTCGCCGAGTGCGGAATTGGTGGCCGAGGCCAAAGCGGCCACTGAAGAGAAAGCCTGGGAGGCGTTCAGGCGCAAGTTCAAGGCGGAAATGAACCATCCGGCGCCTAATCAGTTGCTGGATCTGCTGGCCGCCCTTTCCCATCAAACCTCGCTGGCGGTTGGGTGTTATTGCGAGGAAGAGGCGCATTGCCATCGTTCGGTGTTGCGGGAACTGCTGGAAGAGCGCGGCGCCAAGGTTATTTAGCTATAACTAACACCACAAATCCTTGTGGGAGCGAGCTTGCTCGCGATAGCGGACTGTCAGTGACATTTATATCGATAGGTAGTCAGTCATCGCGAGCAAGCTCGCTCCCACAGGGAGTTTTGGGTGTTCAAGGGATTGAGGTAGCACTATGAAACCGCAAGTAAGGCCCGCCACCCCGGCAGACGCGGCAGCCATCAGCCAGGTCATTATCCAGTCACTGCGCCAGTCCAACGCCCTGGATTACTCCCCCGACATCATCGCGCAGGTGGAAAAGAGCTCTTCCATCGAATCCGTTCGCGCGTTGTTGAGCCAACGCCAGGTCCTTGTCGCAACTATCGATCGCTGCGTAGTAGCCACCGCCAGCCTTGATCGCGATGTGGTGCGCAGCGTGTTTGTCGACCCCGGACACCAAAGAGCGGGCCTCGGCCGGCAGTTGATGGCAACGATTGAGTCCATCGCCACCAAGGCCAAAATCGAGGTATTGCGCGTCCCCTCCTCCATCACCGCAGAAGCCTTCTACTTCAAGCTGGGCTTTCGCAAGGTCCGCGATGAATTCCACGGTGCCGAGCGCACGATCATCATGGAACTGCGCCTATCCCGGGCCGCCAGACGGGACGTTGATCATGGTCAATACTTAGGGGATTGAATGCCTATTGAATGACCACTGTCTCTTCGTTCACCCACGGGAGGTTTGCCATGTCTGGTCAATCACGCTTCATGCTGGTCGCCTCGCCATTGATGGAGCACAGCCCCGCCTTCGACAGGGCCGCGGCGCTGGCCAAGGCCGAGGACGCGGCGTTGCACATCGTGGCTTTCGATTATCTGGAAGGCCTGGCCACCGCCAGCCTGGTCAACGAAAAGGCCCTGGAGCAGATGCGTCTGGGCTACGTCGATCGACACCGCCAGTGGCTCGAAGAACAGGCCCGTCCCTTGCGCAAGATCGGGGTGCACGTCACCACCGAGGTGGCATGGGTCGAAAAACCGCTGGAAGAAATCCTGATTCACCTCAAAGAACAACCGATGGACGTGCTGATCAAGGCACTGGAGCACGAATCGCTGCTGTCGCGGCTGATGTTTACCCCGCTCGACGTGCACCTGCTGCGCGAATGCCCGGTGCCGCTGCATTTCGTCAGCCATGCCGTTCACGCCCTGCCACGCCGGATCGTCGCGGCGGTCGACCCTTTCCATCGCGATGATCACTACAAAACCTTCAATGACCGGATCCTGCACGAAGCGGCGAAACTGGCGACTGCCTGTAACGCCGAGCTGAATGTGGTCTACGCCTATGACCTTTCATCCATCAGCGCGGATGAGTTCGGCTTCGACAATGGTTCGGCGTTTTTCAGTTCCGGCAAGGCCAAGACCCTGTTCGACTATCAGGAAGATGCTTTCAACGAATTGGCCGAGCGCAATGGCATCGCGCCGGAGCAGCGGCACATGATCATGGGCAACCCGGCCAAGGTCCTGACCCGCTATGCCGATGCGTATGACGTCGACGTGATTGTCATGGGCCGGGTCGGCCATCGCGGCCTGGGCCGGTTGATCGGCAGCACGGTGGAGCATCTTCTGTACAAAATGCCGTGCAGCGTTTGGGTGGTGTACACCGAGCGGCTGGATGAGTGACCCTGCTGAAAACACCGCAAAACCCTGTGGGAGCGGGCTTGCCCGCGATAGCAGACCGTCAGTCGATATCTTTATCGGCAGGTAGTCAGCTATCGCGGGCAAGCCCGCTCCCACAGGGATTGTGTGTGTGTATGTGTTGTCGGTTCAGCGTCGGGTGATGACGACTTCCAGGTATTCACTCGGGACCACCAGCGATTTCTCTCCCGCCCTGTTCATCCGGTTGATCAGTTCAGTCAGGTCGCTTTCAAAGGCCTGGGCACCGTCGGGAGGCAGCGCTGCAAAGGCTTTGTGGAGCGGGCCGTACCAGTTGCGAAACGTGTCGATGAAGTGCGCCGTCGAGCGGTAGCGGAAGTTGAAGGTCCGCCGCGTCACCTGCACCAGGAAGTTGCGTTCATCGAACTGCGAGTGCAACCAGGCTTCGTTCCCCCAATTTGAGGGCGGTTGCGCGCCGGCCGGTGGCGGCATGTGCCGACCCAAGGTCTTGAACATCTGGCCGACAAAGCCTTCAGGCGTCCAGTTGGCCAGGCCGATCCGGCCACCGGGGCGACAGACCCGCGCCAGTTCTGCGGCGGCTTTGGGCTGGTCCGGCGTAAACATCACACCGAAGGTCGAGAGCACGGCATCGAAGCTCGCGTCCTCGAACGGCAGCGCCTCGGCATCGGCGACCTGGAAGGTCACCTCCAGGCGTTCTGCCCGGGCCCGGTCTTCGCCGCGTTCCAGCAACGCGGGGACGTAATCGGTGGAAGTGACGTTGCAGCCTCGGCGTGCGGCAGCCAACGTCGCATTGCCGTTGCCGGCGGCGACGTCCAGCACACGCTCGTCGCAGAGCAAGTCACAGGCTTCGGCCAGTTGCTCGCCGACAATCTGCAGGGTGGTGCCGATCACGGCGTAGTCGCCACTGGCCCAAGAGGCCATCTGGCGGTTTTTCAAGGCAGTGAGATCAATGGGTGTACTCATTAACTCTGCTCCGTACAGGTTGAAACGCTGCCCCGGCTTATTCCGCCGTGGTCGGATCAATGATGTTCATGACTTGAGAAATGCGGTTGGCCGGGAAACCGCTCTGCCTGGCGTGCTCCTGAATCAGCTCTTCGCTGGGCGAGATGTACACGCAGTACAACTTGTCGCCCGTGACATAACTCTGAAGCCACTGCACCTCCGGCAACTCGCGCAACGCCCGGCAGGACTTTTGCGAAGCGGCTTTCAAATCCCTTTCTGACAGTGTTCCAGCACCTGCAATCTCGCGCTCTATAACGAACTTCGGCATGGCAACCTCTCATTCTTGTTATTGATGACAGGGTCGGCAGTGGCCCTGTAGGCAAACTATCGCCCTGCCGCACGCCGGCGTCCTGCCCGATCGTCGGGCAACACTGCCCGATCGTCCGGAGAATTCACGTTTGGCGCAGACGCGCTCACAATCAGAAAGCCCTCCGCACGGGAAACCACAATGGACGCCCTGTCCCAAACCCTGCGCGTCGTCCGCCTGGTCGGTGCGATTTTCATCAATGCCAGGTTCACCGCGCCCTGGTGCTACCAGTCGCCCAGCGCCGACACCGCGGCACCGTTTCTGGAGCCCGGCGCCGAGCGGGTGGTGATCTTTCACCTGATCACTGAAGGCGAGTGCTATGTCGAAATGGGCAACGATCCGCCGCTGCGGCTGACGGCCGGCGATGTGGTGGTGTTCCCTCAGGGCGATGCTCATCGCATGAGTTCTCAACCCGGGCTGACGCCGGTCACCGGCAAGCGGCTGGACGTGGTGCTGGCGCGCCGTCCCCGGCAACTGAGCTATGGCGGTGGCGGCGCGGTGACGCGACTGGTATGCGGTTATCTGGCGTGCGATACCCGGTTGGCGGGCATGTTGCTGACGGGGTTGCCGGCGGTGGTCCGGGTCAATGTGCGCGGCTCGAATGCCGGTATCTGGCTGGAATCTTCGGTTCGTTATGCGCTGGCCGAAGCACGCTCGCCCAGGCCCGGCGGCGAAGGTGTGCTGGCGAAACTGGCCGAGGTGTTGTTTATCGAGGTATTGCGCCTGTACATGAACGAGCAGGCCGAAGGTCGAACCGGTTGGCTGGCGGGTGTCGGCGACCGGATCGTCGGCGCTGCCCTGAATGCGTTGCACAAAACACCCTGCCACGCCTGGACGCTGGATGAACTGGCGCGGACCGCCGGAACGTCAAGGTCGGTGTTGGCGGAACGCTTTGCACAACTGGTGGGGAGTTCGCCGATGCAGTACCTGACGCAGTGGCGGATGTTGCTGGCGGCCAATCTGTTACGCAGCAGTAACAGTTCGTTGATGCGGATTGCCGAAGAGGTGGGTTACCAGACCGACACGGCGTTCAGCCGGGCCTTTCGTCGAGAGTACGGCGCGCCACCGGCGGCGTGGCGGCGCAATCAGGAGAAAAAACCAATGGCCCACGGCGCGCAACCAGTGAGCCATTGATGTCGCGGGTTACGCGGCAGGTGCCTTGGCCTCTTCCAGCAGTTGCTGAATCATTTTCTCCTGGGTTTCGTAGGCGCCTTCACCGAAGTGGGTGTAACGCACCTGGCCCTTGGCGTCGATCAGGTAGTGAGCGGGCCAGTACTGATTGTCGAAGGCGCGCCAGATCGCATAGTTGTTGTCGATGGCCACCGGGTAGGTAATGCCGAGCTCTTTGACCTGATCCTTGACGTTGTCGATGATGCGCTCGTAACCGTATTCAGGGGTGTGGACGCCGACGACCACCAGGCCATCCTTCTCGTATTTCTTCGCCCAGTCCTTCACGTACGGCAAGGTGTGCTGGCAGTTGATGCAGTCGTAAGTCCAGAAGTCCACCAGCACCACTTTGCCTTTGAGCGAGTCATTGCTCAGCGCTGGCGAGTTGAGCCACTGGACGGCACCGGACAGCGACGGCATGGCGCCTTGGGCGTTGTCCATGGAGTCGGCCTTGACCTTGCTGACGAAGTAATCGACGACCTTCGGCACGGTTTCCAACACGCCTTTTTCGAGGCTGCTGACGCCTTCGGACGAAGTGCTGGCGAGCAGTGTCCTGTCAGCGCCGGTGGAAATCACCGCCACGGTGGCCAGCACCGCAACACCGGCACCACGACGCAACCAACCGGTGACCGGGATCGACGCTTTCAAGCGATTGACCAGGCTGCGACCGAAGAAGATCAAGGTGCCCAGGGACAACGCGCTGCCCAGGCCGTACGCCAGCAGCAACAGGCTGGTCTGTGCGTTCGCACCTTGGAGCATGGCACCGGTGAGAATCACCCCGAGGATCGGTCCGGCACACGGTGCCCAGAGCAGACCCGTGGCCACGCCAATCATGACCGAACCCAGCGGGCCGGACATTTTGCGGGTGTCGGGGTCGAGGCGATTGCCCAGTGCCACGAACGGACGGGCCATCCAGTCACCGACACGGGCAGAGATCAGCGACAGGGCGAACAGCGCCATCACGATCAGGGCGACGTGGCGTCCGGTGTTGTTGGCTTGCACCACCCATTCGCTGCTGACCACGGCCAGGCTGGAGATCAGGGCGAAGGTCAGAACCATGCCGCCGAGGGTGAGCAGGATGGATGAACGCGTGCGCTTGACCCCGGCGAACAGGAACGGCACGACCGGGAGGATGCAGGGGCTGAGGACGGTCAATATGCCGCCCAGGAAAGCGATTAGAAACATGGGATCACCTAAACATGTGGGGGGTGGCGATTCACACCGAACCCTGTGGGAGCGAGCCTGCTCCGGGCGGCGTTCCGACGATGAGGTCAGAACATTCAACATTGATGTCGACTGACACTCCGTCATCGCGAGCAGGCTCGCTCCCACAGTGGGTCGGTGGGGTTCACAAAACAGTGTTCGCGGTTCAGGCCGTCTGGTTTTCCAGCTGCTGGCCCTGCGGCGTACGGCTTGAACCATTCTCGGCCAGGAAGGCATGACCGCTCTGCTCCGCCACCGGCGTCAGTTGGAAGCAGGTCGCGCTGCCACAGCTTTTCTGCTCGACAGCGGCATTGGCATGGGCAGCAGCGCCAGCAACGGAGAAGGCAACAGCGGTCAAAAAGCGGGTAACGTTTTTCATCGTGATCTTCCTGTTTCAAAGGGGGTTGGCAAGCGGTCAGCGCAGGACTCAGTTGTCCGCGTTGCAGCCGTCAGCAAACTTGCGGTAATCCAGCACCTGGGTTTTGTGCTGAGAATCCAGGTAGGTCAGCTTGGCATTCACAATCCCGCAGGAAGGCGCAGCGTCTTCTTTCAACGACACCACTTTCTTGATGTCCAGGTGGGTGCCGTAGGTGTAGGTTTTCGCGCTGACATCGGCGGCTTCGGCGCGGGCCGACAAGGTGCAGATGTTCAGAGCGGCAAACAGGCAAGCGGCGTAGATGGCTTTAGTGTTCATGGTGGATTCCTCAAGGCTTCAATGGGTAGGTCGTTCAATTGAGCCGAGGCGTTCTGGTTTGCCTCGATGGAACCCATTAGAAGCTCGCGAGGTATCTCGTCTGTGTCGAAAACAGCCGCCTGTAAATCGGTACGTATCAAAGCCGGCCCCTGATACAGAGCGATACAAAACCCCTGGAAAACCGCATTTTTACGTTTGCGTGTATCCGCCGCTGTGCCAGATACACTGCAATACAAAGGGGGGCGGGCGAGCGGGCCAAGGCTCGATAGACTGCGCAACATCCCCCATTGATAGAGGCTTGGCCCCATGGAACACGTCGATCACATTCTCATCGTGGACGATGACCGCGAGATCCGGGAACTGGTAGGCAACTACCTCAAGAAGAATGGCTTGCGCACCACGGTCGTCGCCGACGGGCGTCAGATGCGTACGTTCCTTGAGTCCACGCCAGTGGACCTGATCGTGCTCGACATCATGATGCCGGGCGACGACGGGCTGATGCTCTGCCGCGAGTTGCGCGCCGGCAAACACAAGGCCACGCCGGTGCTGATGCTCACCGCCCGCAACGACGAAACCGACCGCATCATCGGCCTGGAAATGGGCGCCGACGATTACCTGGTCAAGCCGTTCGCCGCCCGTGAACTGCTCGCCCGAATCAACGCCGTACTGCGCCGCACGCGGATGCTGCCGCCGAACCTGGTGGTCACCGAAAGCGGTCGTCTGCTGGCGTTCGGCCGCTGGCGCCTGGACACCTCGGCACGCCACCTGCTGGATGAAGACGGCACCATGGTCGCGCTCAGCGGCGCGGAATATCGATTGCTGCGGGTGTTCCTCGATCACCCGCAGCGTGTGCTCAATCGCGACCAGCTGCTCAACCTGACCCAAGGCCGCGACGCCGATCTGTTTGACCGCTCCATCGACTTGCTGGTGAGCCGCTTGCGCCAGCGCTTGCTGGACGATGCCCGCGAGCCGGCCTACATCAAAACCGTGCGCAGCGAGGGCTATGTGTTTTCCCTGCCGGTGGAAGTGCTCGGTGCGCCGTCATGAACCTTTCGCTTCGTTGGCCACGCACCCTCGCCTCGCGGTTGTCGCTGATCTTCCTGGTCTGCCTGATCCTGGCGCAGGCGCTGTCCTTCGGCGCGCAGTATTACGAGCGTTACGAAAGTGCAAAAAACACCATGCTCGGCAACCTGGAAACCGACGTCTCGACCTCCATTGCCATCCTCGACCGCTTGCCGGCCGAAGAACGCATGAGTTGGCTGCAACAACTGAACCGGCGCAACTATCGTTATTTGCTGGACGAAGGCTCACCGGGCGTGGCCATGAGCGATACGCCCATCGCGATGACCTCGATCAAAGACGCCATCGGCAAGGATTACCCGATGACCGTGACGGACATTCCCGGCGAGCAGAAACACTTTCAGGTGCACCTGAAACTCGCGGACGGCAGCCCGGTGACCATCGACGTGAGGCCAGCGATGATACCGTTGTCGCCGTGGTTACCCATCGTCCTGCTGGGCCAGTTGGCGCTGATGATCGCTTGCACCTGGCTGGCCGTGAGAATCGCGATACGCCCCCTCACCCGCCTTGCCCAGGCGGTAGACAACCTCGATCCCAACACCCACGCAGTGCACCTGGATGAAAAAGGCCCGACCGAAGTCGCCCACGCCGCCATCGCTTTCAATTCGATGCAGGCGCGCATCGCGGCGTACCTGAAGGAGCGCATGCAACTGCTGGCAGCGATTTCCCATGACCTGCAAACCCCGATCACCCGCATGAAACTGCGCGCCGAATTCATGGACGACTCCAGCGAGAAAGACAAACTGTGGAACGATCTCGGTGAGATGGAGCATCTGGTGCGCGAAGGTGTGGCCTATGCGCGCAGCGTTCACGGCGCTACCGAAGAGAGCCGCCGCACCGACCTGGATTCGTTCCTCGACAGCCTGGTGTTTGACTATCAGGACGTGGGCAAAGATGTGCAGCTCAGTGGCAAATGTGGCGCGGTGATCGATATCCGGCCGCATGCCTTGCGGCGGATCCTGGTGAACCTGACGGATAACGCACTGAAGTTCGCCGGGGCCGCTGAATTGAAGGTGGAAGCGAAAAACGGCGGCCTCTCGGTGAAGGTCATGGATCGCGGACCGGGCATTGCCGAAGAGGAACTGGTCCATGTGATGGAACCGTTTTATCGGGTAGAGAACTCGCGCAACCGCAGCACCGGCGGCACCGGTCTGGGGCTGGCGATTGCACAGCAATTGGCGTTGGCGCTCGGGGGATCGTTGACGTTGAGCAATCGTGAGGGCGGCGGGTTGTGTGCGGAGTTGAAGCTGCCCGTACGACTGGCCAGTCAGTAAACAGACCCAAAGGCCAAGGAAAGCCTTTATATTGTCGGGCACCGTCGCGTCACACGCGACGGCGGCGCACCCGATAGCAACCGACACTTATATGGATATTGGCAAATGGATGACAACCGACGGCCCATCAAGACGCGCTCTGCGGGCTGGGCGAAACACATCACCGACCTTCTGGTGAAAAGAGACATCTCCCCCAATCAGATCTCCGTTGCCAGCATCGCTTTCGCGCTCGCCGGGGCGGTAGCGCTGATTCTCGATAACGGTCTTGTCGGCTCGCTCCTTTGCGCCGTCGGCATTCAATTGCGCCTGCTGTGCAACCTCTTCGACGGGATGGTGGCGATTGAGGGCGGCAAGAAATCCGACATCGGCAGCCTCTACAACGAATTCCCCGACCGCATTGCCGACAGCCTGCTGATCGTCGCGCTGGGGTACGCCATTGGCTACGCCGATCTCGGCTGGTTTGCGGCGTTGGCCGCAGCACTGACGGCGTATGTCAGGGTGTTCGGCGGCTCGCTTGGTCTGAAGCAAAGCTTCATCGGCCCCATGGCCAAGCAGCATCGAATGGCCGTGATGACCGTGGCACTTCTGTTGAATGCCGTCGAAGCCAGCGTTTATGGCACTCACTACGTGCTGTTGATCGCGCTGGTCATCATCGCCGCCGGATCCGCTGCAACCTGCGTCACGCGCACCCTGGCCATCTCGCGCCAGCTGAAGGGGAATCACCATGTGGATCAGTAACGCGTTGATTTCTGTTCTTCGATTCGTCATTGGCGTCACGGCACGATGGGAAAGCCCGCCTGACCTGACACGCCAGCGCATCTACTTTGCCAATCACTCCAGTCACATGGACACCCTGGCAATCATCGCGGCCCTGCCACCGGAAGCCCGAGTGAACGTGAAGCCCGTCGCCGCAGCTGACTACTGGGGGAAAAACAAATTTCTGTCGTACATCTCGCAGAAAGGCCTGAATGCCGTGCTGATCGATCGTAACCCGGCGCCCGGCGTCAACGTGCTGGAGCCGATTTTCGACGTGGTGCGCGCTGGTCATTCGATCATCATCTTTCCGGAAGGCACGCGCGGCAGCGAGGCGTTGCCCGGGCCTTTCAAATCGGGCCTGTTCCGCTTGGCCGAGACATTCCCCGAGGTGGATCTGGTGCCCATCTACCTGGAAAACCTGCATCGCTCCATGCCAAAAGGCAAACACGTCCCGCTGCCCATCATCTGCACGATCCGTATCGGCGACCCGCTGCAACGGATCAGCGGCGAGGAAAAACAGGTGTTTCTGGATAGGGCGCGTGATGCGATTGTGAGGTTGTCGGAATGAATCTTGATGAAAAGTTTTTGTGGTTCTTCGGCGCCATTGCCGGCCTGCTGGCCATCGCGTCGATCATCGGCCGGATACTGGCCAAACGGGCTACAACAGAAGGCTCGATCTCGACCATCGAAAACCTCAATCAGCGGGTGAATGCCTGGTGGGGCATGGTGATCATCTTCTTCGTCTCCTACCTGCTGGGCGGGAACGCGACGGTCATTCTGTTCGGCTTCATTTCCCTGTTCGCGCTCCGGGAGTTCATCACCCTGACGCCGACCCGTCTTGGCGACCATAACGCGCTGTTCTCGGCGTTTTTCATTCTGATCCCGCTGCAATACGTGCTGATCGGCACGCATTGGTATTCGCTGTTCACGCTGTTGATCCCGGTGTACGCCTTCCTGCTGTTGCCGGCGATTGCGGTGCTGAGCCAGGACACTGACGCCTTCCTGGAACGGGCGGCCAAGATCCAGTGGGGGGTGATGATTTGCGTGTACTGCATCAGCCACGCGCCGGCCCTGTTGCTGCTGGATCTGGAAGGTTTCACGGGGCAGAACGCGCTGCTGCTGTTCTATCTGGTCTTCGTCGTTCAGTTGAGTGATGTGTTGCAGTACGTGTTCGGGAAACTATTCGGCAAGCACAAGGTTGCGCCGCTGGTGAGCCCGTCGAAAACGGTGGAAGGACTGGTGGGTGGCGGTCTGTCGGCCACGTTGATTGGCGGGTGCATGTTCTGGATGACGCCCTTCAGTTTTTGGCAGTCGCTGCTGATGTCGCTGGTGATCGTGGTGATGGGTTTTCTGGGTGGGTTGGTGATGTCCGCCATTAAACGCAGCCTCAGCGCGAAGGATTGGGGGACCATGATTAAAGGTCATGGCGGCATGCTTGATCGGATGGATTCGATTTGCTTTGCGGCGCCGATCTTCTTTCACCTGACGCGGTATTTCTTCTCCGCCCCATAAAATAGACACCACTTGACCTTGTGGGAGCGAGCTTGCTCGCGATGAGGCCAGCACATCTAACATTGATGTTGGCTGACACTCCGCCATCGCGAGCAAGCTCGCTCCCACAGTGGTAATTGTGTTTTGGGGGATTGTGGTGGGTCAGGCGGTTACGCCGAGCACGCCTTCACCGTGCATCTGCCGCAACAAAGCCGCCCCGCTTTCCATAAACTCTGGCGATCCGGTGGCCCCCGCCTCCGCCGCCAATCCTTTCAGTTGCGCCCGTCCATCCAGCTCGGGAAATTCCTCGATCCGCTGCAACAACCGCCACGCCAACGGGCTCAGCTCGGAAAACTTAACGCTCCAGTCCTCCGCCCGACGCACCAACAATAAAGTGGGTTGTGGCGGTGCAACGTCAGGCTGATGATCCGGCCCCACCAACTGCACCGGCCACGCATACGCCAATGGCCACGCCAGTGGCGACACCTGCAACGGTCGATCCAGCGACAACCCGGCATCGCTGGCCGGTAACGGCTCAGCCTCGGATTGCTGCAAGGCCATCTCGACCCATTCGTAATGCGCCAACTCCACCATGAACGGCGGCCACTCGCCCTCGCTCAATGCTTGCGGCCCGGAGGCCAGGAACTCGACAAACTCCTGGGCGATTTCACCGAATTTCGGCGTGTGCGCGCGGTAGTCCCGCAGGAAGATTCGCACCAGCGAACGCCAGTGCTCATCACCGAGAATCTTGATCAGCACCGGAAAGGTCCCGCTGAGCAGCGCCGACAGGTTGGCGAAAATCAGGTCGCGGTAAACCTGGGCCCGCGCCACATCCATCCCGGCCGGTGGTGCGCAGTGATCGGGATCGCGCAGGTACTGACCCAGTGTGGATTGCTGTTGATGCAACGAGTGCTTATCCACGGTTCACCCCCTCGGCCTGCAAACGGCGAATGGTCTGCAATTCCGCGACCAGCTCAGAAAACGCCGGGAAGTTGAAATCCCGCTCCAGCAGCGTCGGTTGAGCGCCGAAACGTGCATACGCCTGCGCCAGCATCGCCCAGACCACCGGTTTCACCGACGCGCCATGGGTGTCGATTTTCAACGTATCGGACTCATCGAAGTGCCCGGCCACGTGCATCGCCACCACCCGGCCCGGATCGATGTTTGCCAGAAAGGTCTGTGGATTGAACCCGTGGTTGATCGAATTGACGTAGACATTGTTGACGTCCAGCAACAGGTCGCAATCGGCTTCACGCAGTACCGCGTTGGTAAACGTCACTTCGTCCATGTCCTGCTGGGGCGCCGCATAGTAGGACACGTTTTCCACCGCAAGGCGCCGACCGAGTATGTCCTGGGCCTGGCGAATCCGCGCGGCCACGTGATGCACCGCTTCTTCGGTAAACGGCAGCGGCAACAGGTCGTAGAGGTGACCGTCATCGCTGCAATAACTCAGGTGCTCGCTGTACAGCGGCACGTTGTATTGATCGAGAAACACGCGCACTTCCTGGAGAAACCCGACATCCAGCGGCGAAGGTCCACCCAGCGACAGGGACAAACCGTGGCAGGACAACGGAAAACGCTCGGCCAGGGCACGCAACGCATGGCCATGGGCGCCGCCGATGCCGATCCAGTTTTCCGGCGCGACTTCCAGAAAGTCGAAATCGCCGGTACGGGCGGCCTGAAGGTCTTTCATTAAACCGCGACGCAGGCCAAGCCCGACGGTCGCTTTGGCTGAGGTGATGGGGGTCTGCATGATGTCGATCTCAAGGGTTGCCAGTACGGAATCACAGTTAACCCAAGCGCTGTATCGGGGTTGTGTTCCGGTCCGGCGGTAAATCGCAGCGGTTGTATCACCGGCGGGTCTGTACACACTTCGGTACAGACCCTTCAGCAGGCGTTACGCCAGGTCGTATTTCTCACGCACCAGATGGCCGATGCCGATGCGATCGAGCACGTGCATCGGGCACAGGAAGGTCACTCGTACGGTGCCCGGCAAGCGGCTGATGTCGATCGAACCGGTGATGGTCGCGCGGTTGAGGACTTCGTCGTACGGCAGGCCGGTGACCGAAGCGGCGCGTTTCAAGCCGTTCTCTACGGCGACGTTGAGGTTCTCGCCGCTGCCGATAAAGGTGATCGGGCCGCTCTGCTCGATTTCGTGCTGGCCCCAGCGCTCGCCCAGCTCACGGACTTTCTGCCGCTGCTCGGCATTCATGGGTCGGGCCATCGGTGGCAGATCGTCGAGGTTTTGCAGGAGGATCGGCCCTTCCAGCGTCAGGTTTTTCACCACTTCCACCACCACTTCGGTTTCCCCGGAGCAATCGGTGGCGTGCCCGGCGATCTCGCCGTTGCCCTGCTGAGCGTGCATGTCGCCCATGTACACCCCGGCCCCCGTTACTTTCACCGGGCAGATCAAGATGCAGCCTTCGCGAATCGAGTTGGTGTCCATGTGGCCGTCGGTCTTGGCCGCGTGCAGCTCTTCGCGGGTCATGCCGAAACGGTGCGGCGCGTTGATCAGGTATTGGCCGAAGTCGGCGCAGTTGTGCGAGTCGGGCAAGTCACGGGACGGCGTGGTGCCAATGTTGCCGAGGAACGGCCGCATGTGCGCGGCGACGCCGGGGATGTCGGCGCGGGCCAGGGACAGGATCGAATGCTGGGCAGCGAATTCCGGCAGCGCCGACATTTCGGAAGCATTGCCGGCCAATCGGTTGGCGACGTCCTGGTTGACCGTCAGGCTGACCTGATTCTGCGCATCGAACACGAACACGTAGCCATGGCTGAAGCGAAACGCACTGACTTCGGCGCCGCAGTTGTTACAACGAATGGAATCTTCGCCAATGCCTTCGACATGGCTGGCCGGGTGGTCGGTGCCGCACTTGGAGCAGAATTTGGCGACGAACGGGTCGCCGTTGTAGCGCCCCTCGACGAAGCTCATGACCCCGGACGAGGTCGCCAGCGAAGTGACGCGCATGCTTTTGATCTTGATCGCTACCGCATCGCCGACTTCCGCACCGGCAATGGCCACCGGTTGCGTCACTTCGTGGCCGCCCTCGAACGCCGGCGTGATCATCGGGCCCCAGCAGCCCGGCGGTGTGCCGGTGATCAGGGTGCCGCCATCGGCGAGCGGCCCGAGCATCGGCTGGCTTGGGCCGATGATGCCTTGGGTGTAGTGATCGACGCGCAGGCGATTGACGGGTGATGGGTTGAGGTCGGTTTCAGAAGCAAGCGTGGTCATTGGTGTCCCCTTAACGGTGAAAGGCGCAATACGGGGTCACAGTTCATCGCAGGTTTGTATCTCGTCTGTGTTCGGCAGCGCCCCGCAGTTGAGGGGAACTGTATCGAGGAGCCCGTCAGATACAGTGGGATACATGCGATCTTTGCATTCACGTCTGACCCTGTGGGAGCGGGCTTGCCCGCGATGAGGCCGGCACATCCAGCATATTGGTCGCCTGACCCACCGCTATCGCGGGCAAGCCCGCTCCCACAGGGTTCCGCGTCAAACCAGAGATCGCAAACACATGTGGGCTTTCGTCGCTCAACGCCGCGCCACACGGCCCCCGGACTAAACTTAGTGCACGCAGGACGGGCTTATCGTCCTGTTCATTCCCACGACCACCGCCCAGGGTGAACGCCTCGAAAAACAAGGCCTCTGGACCGTGATCCTGTTCAAGGAGCACACGTGATGGACGAGGCCAGACTCAATGATTTCATGGGCAAACTGGTGAACGACATGGGCGGCGCGGCGATGCTCGCCAACGTCATCCTGGGCGAAGAGCTCGGCCTGTACCGGGCCATGGCCGACAGTCAGCCGATCACCCCTGAAACACTCGCCGACAAAACCGGCTGCAACCCCCGCCTGCTGCGCGAATGGCTCAGCGCCCACGCCGCTTCCGGTTACATGGAACACGAGGGCGGCCAGTTCCGCCTGCCCGAAGAGCAAGCCCTGGCACTGGCCATCGAAGACTCACCGGTCTATATCGCAGGCGGTGTCGGGGTGGTCGCGTCGTTTTTCCATGACAAGGACAAACTGGTCAATGCCATGCGCGGCAACGGCGCCTTGGCCTGGGGCGATCACCATCCGTGCATGTTCAGCGGCACGGAGCGGTTCTTCCGGCCCGGTTACAAGGCGCACCTGATCGCCGAATGGCTGCCGGCCCTCGAAGGCGTGGTCGCCAAGCTGCAAGCGGGCGCCAAAGTCGCCGACATCGGCTGCGGCCACGGTGCCTCCACCGTGATCATGGCCCAGGCATTCCCGGACTCGCGGTTCGTCGGTTTCGACTACCACGCACCGTCCATCACCGTCGCCACCCAGCGCGCCGAAGAAGGTGGCGTTTCCGGGCGCGCGCGGTTCTTCCAGGGCACCGCAAAAAGCTTCCCCGGCGACGACTATGACCTGGTCTGCTACTTCGACTGCCTGCACGACATGGGCGACCCGGTGGGCGCGGCAAAACACGCCTATGAATCGCTGAAAGCGGACGGCACGGTGCTGCTGGTGGAACCGTTCGCCAACGACTCGCTCGACGACAACGTCACCCCGGTTGGCCGGCTGTTCTATGCCGCCTCGACCTTCATTTGCACACCGAACTCGCTGTCCCAGGAGGTCGGCCTGGGGCTCGGTGCCCAGGCGGGTGAGGCGCGGCTGCGCAAGGTTTTCACCGAGGCGGGATTCAAGAGCTTCCGGCGGGCCACGGAAACGCCGTTCAACCTGATTCTGGAGGCGCGTAAATAAGCACCTGCCGACGGATATTCACTGATGCCCCCTGTAGCAGCTGTCGAGTGAAACGAGGCTGCGGTCTTTTGATCTTGTTTTATAAAAACCAAAGTCAAAAGATCGCAGCCTCGTTTCACTCGACAGCTGCTACAGGGGATCGAGGGATTGCGTTCGGGCAGGTTAGCAAGTGCTACCCTGCAAACACTCAAGGTCCACCGGAGTGTTGAACATGCTCGACCGCCGCATCCGCGAACAACTCGATCGGCTCCAACAGCTGATGGCCGATCAACCGTTTGTGGTCCTGACGGGCGCCGGTATCAGCACCCCGTCGGGCATTCCGGACTACCGCGACAACCAGGGTGTTCGCCGCGGCCGACAACCGATGATGTATCAGGAATTTCTGTCGGCCCCGGAATCACGCCGACGCTATTGGGCGCGGGCGATGCTCGGCTGGCCGCGCGTGCGCCAGGCTCAGCCGAACGTGGCCCACGAAGCCTTGGCCAGTTTGCAAAGTACCCGGCAGATCAGCGGGCTGATCACCCAGAACGTCGACACCCTGCACGATCAGGCCGGCAGCCATGACGTGATCGAACTCCACGGCAGCCTGCACCGGGTGCTGTGCCTGGACTGCGGGCAGCGCAGCGAGCGGGATTCGATTCAACAATTGATGGAAGCGCAGAATCCCTATCTGGCCGGAGTCGATGCGGTGCAGGCGCCGGATGGCGATACGCTGCTGGATGCCGCGTTCGAAGCGCGGTTCCAGGTGCCGCATTGCCCGCATTGCGCGGGTGAGCGGATGAAGCCGGACGTGGTGTTTTTTGGCGAGAATGTCGCGCAGGTAACGGCGGCCAAGGCAATGGCTGCGGTGGAACAAGCTGCGGGATTGTTGGTGGTGGGGTCGTCGCTGATGGCGTATTCGGCGTTTCGGTTGTGCCGGGTGGTGGCGGATCAGGGGAAGCCGTTGATTGCGATTAATTTGGGCAAGACTCGGGCGGATGACCTGCTCGACCTGAAGATTGAAGCGTCGTGCGAACAGCTTTTGCCCTTACTGGCCCAGCGCCTCTCTTCCTGATCACCCAAAAACCCTGTGGGAGCGGGCTTGCCCGCGATGAGGCCGGCACATCCAAAATATTTATCGACTGACACACCGCCATCGCGGGCAAGCCCGCTCCCACAGGGTCTAGGTTGATCAGGAAGACAATCGTTGGCCAAGGTTTTCGGCCTTGAGGATATCGAACAACGCCTGTGCCGCCGCCGACAGTTCCACCCCAGGCTTGGTCAGCACGCCAATCGCCCGCTCCACCACCGGGTCGCGCAAGGTAATGCACCGCGCGCCCAACTCGCGCATCTGCCCGGCGCACAACGCTGGCACCGCGCTGACGCCCAACCCGCTGGCAACCATTCGCCCGACCGTCGCCAACTGATGGCTCTCAAATTCCACTGGCAATTTCATCCCCCGCGCCTGCAAGTGCTCTTCCAACATCACTCGCACTGTCGACGGGCGTTGCAAGGTAATGAACGGTTCCTTGAGCAAGGTTTGCCAATCGATGTCTTGCAGTTCGGCAAAGGGAGAATCGTCCGGCACCACGGCAACAAAACGGTCCCTGTACAACGGCGTGAATTCCAGCGATGAACTCTGCGTCGGTTCAAACGCCACGCCCAACTCCACCTGCCGGTCGCGCACCATTTCCAGCACCTGTTCGTTGATCACGTCGTTCACCGTGACGTTGACTTTGGGATAACGGGCGCGAAAGGTCTTGAGGATCGGCGGCAGCAGATTGCCGGCAAATGAGGGCATCGCCGCCAGGGTCACGCGCCCGCGCTGAAGGGTGAAACGCTGGCGCAGTTCATCCTCGGCGTTGTCCCAGTCCGCAATCAACCGGCGAGCCAATGGCACAAGCGATTCGCCTTCAGCCGTCAGCGCCACATTGCGCGTGTTGCGGGTGAACAATCGCCCGCCCAGCCCCTCCTCCAGGGCTTTGATGGTTAGGCTCAAGGCCGATTGCGACAGGTGCAACCGCTCGCAGGCTACGGCAAAGCTCAGGCTCTGGGCCACGGCCAGGAATGCGCGGATCTGCTTGACTGTCATGGGCAAATTGCTCCAGTAATGGGCGCTGGGTTATTTGTAGGGGCATGGCTTGCCGGTGATGGCGCCTGAGAGATTGCTATCGCGAGCAAGCTCGCTCCCACAGGGCTGATTGGTGAGTTTTATCTATCAATCAACCTTAAAAATCAACTTAACAAATGAATTTGTCAGCGCGACACTCACTTCCACTACGGCTAGCCAGCCGCCCACAAAGAATAAAAGAGGTGCATATGGCAGGTTTCGACAAGCGCGTGAGTTCCTACGAGGAAGCTCTGGCAGGTCTTGAAGACGGCATGACCGTGATCGCCGGCGGCTTCGGCCTGTGCGGGATCCCGGAAAACCTGATCGCCGAGATCAAGCGCAAAGGCACCCGCGACCTCACCGTGGTTTCCAACAATTGCGGCGTCGATGGTTTCGGCCTCGGTGTGCTGCTGGAAGACCGGCAGATCAAGAAAGTCGTGGCCTCCTACGTTGGCGAGAACAAACTGTTCGAAGACCAACTGCTCAAAGGCGAAATCGAAGTCGTCCTGACCCCACAAGGCACCCTCGCTGAAAAAATGCGCGCAGGCGGTGCCGGCATCCCCGCTTTCTTCACCGCCACCGGCGTCGGCACTCCTGTTGCCGATGGCAAGGAAGTGCGCGAATTCCATGGCCGCCAGTACCTGATGGAAGAATCCATCACCGGTGACTTCGCCATCGTCAAAGGCTGGAAAGCCGACCATTTCGGCAACGTGATCTATCGCCACACCGCCCAGAACTTCAACCCGCTGGCTGCCACTGCCGGCAAGATCACCGTGGTCGAAGTCGAAGAGATCGTCGAACCCGGCGAGCTGGACCCGTCGCAGATCCACACCCCTGGCATCTACGTCGACCGGGTCATTTGCGGCACGTTCGAGAAGCGCATCGAACAGCGCACCGTGCGTAAGTGATCCCCAGCCCCCGGACCGAATGAAGGAATAACAACAATGGCACTTTCCCGCGAACAAATGGCTCAACGCGTCGCCCGCGAAATGCAGGACGGCTTTTACGTGAACCTGGGCATCGGCATTCCGACCCTCGTCGCCAACTACATCCCTGAAGGCATGGAAGTCATGCTGCAGTCGGAAAACGGCCTGCTGGGCATGGGTCCCTTCCCTACTGAAGAAACCATCGATGCCGACATGATCAACGCCGGCAAGCAAACCGTGACTGCGCGTATCGGCGCTTCGATTTTTTCCTCGGCCGAGTCCTTCGCGATGATTCGCGGTGGTCACGTCGACCTGACCGTACTCGGTGCGTTTGAAGTGGATGTGCAAGGCAACATCGCCTCGTGGATGATCCCTGGCAAACTGGTCAAGGGCATGGGCGGCGCGATGGACCTGGTGGCCGGCGCAGACAACATCATCGTCATCATGACCCACGCGTCCAAGGACGGAGAGTCCAAGCTCCTGTCCAAATGCAGCCTGCCGCTGACCGGTGCCGGGTGCATCAAGCGTGTGCTGACCGACCTGGCTTATCTTGAAATCGAAAACGGCGCGTTCATTCTCAAAGAACGTGCGCCGGGCGTCAGCGTCGAAGAGATTGTCGCCAAGACCGCCGGTAAACTGATCGTGCCGGATCACGTTCCGGAAATGCAGTTCGCTGCCCAGTGAGGAATCATTCCATGCAAGAAGTCGTCATTGTCGCCGCCACCCGTACTGCCATCGGCAGTTTCCAGGGTTCGCTGGCCAGTGTTTCCGCCGTTGACCTCGGCGCTGCGGTGATCCGCCAGCTGCTGGCGCAAACCGGCCTGGACGTTGCTGAAGTCGATGAAGTGATCATGGGCCAGGTATTGACCGCCGGCGCCGGACAGAACCCTGCGCGTCAGTCGGCGATCAAGGCCGGCCTGCCGTTTACCGTGCCGGCCATGACCCTGAACAAGGTCTGCGGCTCGGGCCTGAAAGCGCTGCACCTGGCCACCCAGGCGATTCGTTGCGGCGACGCCGACGTGATCATTGCCGGCGGCCAGGAAAACATGAGCCTGTCCAACTACGTCATGCCCGGTGCCCGCACCGGTCTGCGCATGGGTCACGCGCAAATCGTCGACACCATGATCAGCGACGGCCTGTGGGATGCGTTCAACGATTACCACATGGGCATCACCGCCGAGAACCTGGCCGAGAAGTACAGCCTGACCCGCGAACAGCAAGACGCCTTCGCCGCGGCCTCGCAGCAGAAAGCCACGGCCGCCATCGAAGCCGGGCGTTTCGTTGATGAGATCACACCGATCCTGATTCCTCAGCGCAAGGGCGATCCGCTGTCCTTCGCCACCGATGAGCAGCCACGCGCCGGCACCACTGCCGAAGCGCTGGGCAAACTGAAACCGGCCTTCAAGAAGGACGGCTCGGTGACCGCCGGTAACGCCTCGTCCCTGAACGACGGTGCCGCCGCCGTGATCCTGATGAGCGCTGAAAAAGCCAAGGCGCTGGGCCTGCCAGTATTGGCGAAAATCGCGGCTTACGCCAACGCGGGCGTCGACCCGGCGATCATGGGCATCGGCCCGGTTTCGGCTACCCGTCGCTGCCTGAGCAAGGCCGGCTGGTCCATCGACCAACTGGACCTGATCGAAGCCAACGAAGCCTTCGCCGCGCAATCCCTGGCGGTGGCCAAGGACCTGGAATGGGACTTGAACAAGGTCAACGTCAACGGCGGCGCCATTGCCCTGGGCCATCCGATCGGTGCATCCGGCTGCCGGGTGCTGGTGACCTTGCTGCACGAAATGATCAAGCGTGACGCCAAGAAAGGCCTGGCCACCTTGTGCATTGGCGGCGGTCAGGGTGTAGCGCTGGCGATCGAGCGGGCGTAAAGCGTTCAACAGACTGTGCGGGGACCCACGAAGAGCTGCGCGGTCTGGTAACACCCCGGTGCATTTGGGCTATTTCTAGATGCTTTTGTGGCGAGGGAGCTTGCTCCCGCTGGGCTGCGTAGCGGCCCCAAAATCTCGACCATTATTGAGGATTTTGCGAGTGCTTCGCACTCGAGCGGGAGCAAGCTCCCTCGCCACAGTTAGTCAGCGTCTGTATGAGCTAGCCGACAACAGATACACCGGGTTCTTTTGCCTGCCCGTCAGGCAAATTTCACCAAGTTCAGCGTGGGCAACGGTCCGCCCGGAAACTGCGCCAGTCGCGCGCCGACACTCAATTCCCCAAGATCAATCCCGAAGAAACCCAATCGCTCGGTCAACCCGATCACTTGAGCTTTCGCGTCAGCATCGTCGCCAGACACAAACAACACCCGCTGACCGCCCTCCGCCGCCGGATCGCTCTCCAGCAAACGCGCCGCCAGGTGATTGAACCCCTTGACCACTCGCGCTCCGGGCACCCACTCGGCAAACACCTCGCTCGACATCCGCCCATTCAGATCAACCGCTTTGAACAACGGCGCTTCAATCGAATTGTTGGCGTCGATGACGATCCGCCCGCCGAAATCCGGCAGACCGGCCAATGCTACCGGCAGCTTCGACCAGTTGACCGCGACCAGTACGATCGCCTGTGCAGCGGCTTCTTCACGGGTGCCGGCGCGAGCCGTTGGCCCGAGTTCTTGCACCAGCGCAGCCAGGCTTTCGGGGCCACGGCTGTTGGCGATCACGACTTCAATGCCTTTGCGTGAAAGCGCCCGGGCAAAGGCTGAGCCGATGGCGCCGGCGCCGATAATTCCAATGGTGTTCATGATTGTTCACTCCGAGGGGTTGTCGTTGGCGTGAATACTGCGCTTGCGATTAGGGCTTTATTAGACGGTAATGCCTTGAATGTTTTTCAAGCATTGCTATCAGGTGCAAGCCATGGAAACCCTCGCCAACCTTGAGTCTTTTGTCCGCAGTGCCGAGACCGGCAGCTTTTCTGCGGCGGCACGTTTACTCGCGCTGACACCCGCCGCCGTCAGCCGCAACGTGGCGATGTTGGAAAGGAACATCGGTGTGCGACTGTTCCAGCGCTCGACCCGCAAGCTATCGCTGACCGAGGCGGGCGAACGTTTTCTGGCGAGCATCGGCGGCAATCTGCAAGCGTTGCAGTCGGCGATCAGCGCGGTGAGCAGCGATCAAGGTGAACCGGCCGGGGTGCTCAAAGTCAGCCTGGCGCCGACATTTGGCATCGGTCATGTGCTGCCGTTGCTGCCGGAATTCCTCAAACGTTACCCGCTGATCAAACCGGAATGGCACTTCGAAAACCGTCAGGTGGACCTGATCGCCGAGGGATATGACGCGGCCATCGGCGGCGGCTTCGAGTTGACGCCCGGGGTCATCTCTCGAACATTGGCGGCGGCGGATGTCGTGGCCGTGGCTTCACCGGACTACCTGGCGCAACACAGCCTGCCCGACAGCCCGACAGACCTGGCCCGATTGCATGGCATCGTGATGCGCGGCACCCGCACCGGACGGATCCGGCAGTGGGTCATGCAGGATGGCGCGGGCAATGAGGCGCAGGCGATTCTCAACGAAAACATCGTCCTCAACGACCCGGCCGCCATGCGTGAGGCGGCGATCCTCGGTCTGGGCGTGTCGCTGCTGGTGTTGCCGGATGTGGCCGCGAATATCCAGCGCGGCGAACTGGTGCGCCTGCTGCCCGATTGGTATGCCGATGCGGGGCCAATTTCGTTGTACTACCCGAGCCGGACGTTGATGCCGGCCAAGACCCGGGTGTTTATTGATTTTGTGGTGGATGCATTTCAGAAATAGACCGCGTCATCGTTCATCGCGGGCAAGTCGAATCGTCGCACCGCCGCTCCCACAGGGATCATCAAGCGCCACAAATGTGTATACGACGACTAACCTGTGGGAGCGGGCTTGCCCGCGATGAGGCCGCCCCAGTCACCCCAAAAACTGAAAGATCAGCCAGCTATTCGCCCCACTGATCACCACAAACAACCCCCACGCCAATACCCGCGTCGGCCAGCGATTCACCAACGCCCCCATCAATGCGTGATCGTTGGTCATGCGAATCAACGGATACAACGCAAACGGCAACTGCAAACTCAACACCACCTGACTCAACACCAGCAACTTGCCGATCGCGTTGTCGCCCATCAGCCAGACGCCGAAAAACGCCGGGATCAGCGCCAACCCCCGGGTAATCAACCGCCGTTGCCAGCAAGGAATCCGCAGGTTCAGGTACCCCTCCATGATCACCTGTCCCGCGATGGTCCCGGTAAACGTCGAACTCTGCCCCGAAGCGAGCAACGCGACCCCGAACAACACACTGGCCAAGGCGCCGCCCACCAATGGATCGAGCAAGTGATAGGCGTCCTGGATGTCCACCACATCGGTATGCCCGCTCTTGTGAAACGCCGCCGCGGCCAGGATCAGGATCGCCGCATTGACCAGCAGCGCCAACGCCAGGGAGCCAATGGTATCGATCCGCGCCAGTTTGACCGCGTCCTGCTTGCTGGCCAGGTCCTTGCCGATCATTCGGGTCTGTACGATCGAGGTGTGCAGGTACAAGTTATGCGGCATCACCGTGGCCCCGAGGATGCCGATGGCCAGGTACAGCGGCGCCGCATCGCCAAGGGCTGACAGGGACGGGGTAAAACCACGAGCGACGTCCGGCCAGTACGGCTTGATCAGCAGCAACTCGACGAAGAAACACACGCCGATGGTGCTCACCAGCACCAGCATGATCGCCTCCAGTCGACGGAAACCACGGTTTTGCAGGGCCAGTACCAGCAGCGTGTCAAACGCGGTCAGCGCGATGCCGACGGTCAGCGAACAGCCCAGCAGCAGATGGAAGGCCAGCGCACAGCCGAGCACTTCCGCCAGATCGGTGGCGATGATCGAGATTTCCGCCAGCATCCATTGGGTCCGCGCGGTGCGCGTGCTGTAGCGCTCCCGGGACAGTTGCGCCAGATCCCGGCCCGTGGCGATGCCCAGGCGCGAACACAAACACTGCACCACCATCCCCGCCAGACTTGCCAACAGCACCACGAACAACAGGCTGTAACCAAACCGCGAACCCGCCTCGATGGCAGTCGCCCAGTTACCCGGGTCCATGTAGCCGATGGACACCAGCAAACCGGGACCGGCAAAGCGCAGCACCCGCTTGAAGAACGACGCGCGCGGGTCAACCGCAACGCTGCCGGCCACTTCCGGAGGACAAAACGGCGCCGTGCCGACTTTGGGCAAACTGAATTTCACGCACACATCCGTCGACAGGTGGAAAAACGCAGCTTAGACGTTTCAGCCTGTGCGCCCAAGGGGCAAATGCCCGGGTATCAGGCGCCGTGTCGACGGAAGAACAACGTCACCTGCCCTAACTCAACGCCGAACTTGGTCATGGCGGAGCGGTTAGCCATAGTGTTTTCGTCCAGCAAGTACATCCAGTCGTCGAAATGCACCTGGTAGACCTTGTCGTCCACCGGCAGGTTGAGTTCATAGCGCCAGTGCAAAGCGTTGCCGGCCACCTCACCGCGAGATTCCCCGATCACATCGCCGGCCGTGCCGCGCCAACGGCCTGGACCGTCAGGGTACAACGTCCAGACGCGGGTCTGTTTCGTGCCGTCGCTGTAGGTAAAGGCTTCATGCATGATCAGGTTCTGGCCGTCCATTCGACTGTTGATCAACACATGAAAACGCTTGATCACCTCGCCCGAGCGTTTCTGGAACATTCCCCAGCCATCCACTCGCCCGACGAAGAACCCGGGCAGATCGAGCTTGGGGGTTTGCTCGCTGTAGCGCTGCACATCAACGCTGCAACCGGCCAGGCAGACGAACAACACCAGCAGCAGTTTCTTCAGCATGTCATGCACCTCAGGGATTGGCGCTGCCCAGCAACTGCTGGCGCAACTCGGGATTACGCGTACGTGGGTCGAGCCAGATAGCGAAAAAGGCCCGAGCGAATTGCGGGTCTTTCACTTCGTGTTGCGACTGCTGGCCGACAAAGAACCGCGCGCCCTGTCCCGGCAAATAAATGCCAGTAATGCGGGTGCCGGCTTTTACATCGACGAACGACTGTTGCATCTGCACCTTCCAGCGCTCGAGCTGCTCGGTGCTGACCGAGGCGCCGGACAATCGCTTGATTTCATCGACACTGGCCTGCACCAGATCATCGCGGGAAATGCTGCGTTGATAGATCAGTTCCAGGGCAAACGGCTGGTCCAGCGCCAATGGCCGTGCCGCACTCCAGAGCCGGGCGTTGTAGACATCAAACCCAAACACCCGAAACTCGCCGGCGCCGATGATCTGCGCGCCGGGCAATGCCTCCTGCCAATTGGCCAGGGCCTGGGTGCCTAACAATCCCAGCAACAACACACTGTGGTGCAGGCGAAATCGGGGGCTGTTCATCGCGTTCTTCTCACCGTGGGCATCTGCTAAAAACTTATACGCAAAGTATATATTTGTACAATTATTTGGCCGCGAGCTTTGTATACAAAATCCATTAATTTCCAGAGCAATCCAACGTCCGCGGTGCTAACGTTGGCGCCCCACTCAGGTCGGAGACGCGTGCGTGTTGATGCTTAAACTGCTGGTGATTCCTGGATTTCTGCTGCTGATTTCCCTCGCGGGTAAACGCTGGGGCCCCAGCGTGGCCGGTTGGCTGTCGGGGTTGCCGGTGGTGGTCGGGCCGATTCTGTTCTTTCTTGCCATCGAGCAAGGTGAAGTGTTCGCCGCTCAGTCAGCGAAGGCAGCGTTGTCGGCGATGTTCGCGATGATCGCCTTCTGCGTGACCTACGCCCAAGTCGCTCAACGGGCGGGATGGCCATGGGCGTTGACGGTTTCACTGCTGGTCTGGGCCGCCGTGGCCGTGGTGCTCTCGTTGATTGCGCCCTCGCTGGTGTTCTCGACGGTCGCCGCCGCCACCGCGCTGCTGGCGGCGCCGTACCTGTGTCCCAGTGTGCAACCCATCGTTTCCGGCCCGGCGCCGAAGTCCGACAAATTGTTGCTGCGGATGATTGCCGGCGCCCTGCTCACCCTCGCCGTGACGTTACTCGCCAGCACCGTCGGCGAACGCTGGAGCGGTCTGCTCGCGGTGTTCCCGGTGCTCGGCAGCGTGATGGCGGTATTTTCCCAGCAAACCCGCGGCCCGGCGTTTACGGCCGCGCTGCTGCGGGCGACGGCGACCGGCATGTATTCGTTCGCGGCGTTTTGCCTGGTGTTGGCGCTGGCGTTGCCTGGGATGGGCATGAACGCGTTTGCGCTGGGTGTTGCGGTGTCGGTGGGGATGCTGGGAATCACCAGGCGCTTACTCGCGCGACCGGTCAACCCGACGACCGCGGCTGGACGATCCGCGATCAAACGCTAAGCTCCTTCACATCCAGAGGGCCAGGATGTCGCCCGCTACGTGCTGAAGGAACAGACATGAGTCTTACAACGTCGCTCGTCCGTACCCCCCACTCAGCCACCGCCGTTGGTGTGATCGCGATATTTCTCTGGTCCTGCCTGGCGCTGTTGACCACCCTCACCGAAGGCATTCCACCCTTTGAACTGCTGACGCTGAGCTTCGGCATAGCGTTTGTGGCGAGCCTGTTGATTCTGGGGCGACGCGGGATCGCCGGCTTCAGAAGCTGGCGGCAGCCCTGGGCAGTGTGGGCGACCGGGTTCGTGGGGATTTTCGTTTATCACGCGTTGTATTTTTTCGCGCTTAAAGTCGCCCCGGCGGCCGAAGCCAGCCTGATCAACTACCTTTGGCCGCTTTTGCTGGTGCTGCTCTCGGCGCTCTCGGCCGGGGAAAAGCTGCACAAGCGGCAAATGCTCGGCGCGCTGCTGGGTCTGGCCGGCACCGCGTTCATCATGCAGCAACACGGCCCGGAGGCTGGCGCAACGATGCCCGTCGCCGGTTATCTCGCAGCATTCGGCTGTGCGCTGATCTGGGCCGGTTATTCAGTGATCAACCGACGCTTCAGCAACGTGCCCAGCAGCATTATCGGCGGGATCTGCGGTATGTCGGCCCTGTCCGGCCTGATCTGTCACCTGGCCTTCGAAACCACGGTGCGGCCTGATCCCGGCCAGTGGGCAGCGATTGTGGTACTCGGCCTCGGGCCGGTCGGTCTGGCATTTCTGGCTTGGGACCACGCCACCAAACACGGCAGTCTGGCGACGCTCGGGGCGCTTTCCTACCTGGCGCCGTTGATTTCGACGTTGTTGCTGATCGTCGTGGGACGCAGCCATGCCGGTCCGATCCTGATCGTGCCGGCAGTGTTAATTATTGCCGGGGCGGTGATTGCAACGTCGAGAGCAAGCGAAAAAACCCTCGCAACACGTTCGATTATTCCGAACGAGTAGAGCAAGAAGCTTGTACGTCAATCGAACAGGTTTGCCTCACCATCAGCCTCAGTTCCTAACCCACTGACTGAGGCCTACACCATGAAATTCTTTTTCCACCCTTCGCCGAACCCGATGAAAGTTGCCCTGCTGCTTGAAGAACTGCAAACGCCCTACGAATTGATTGGCGTTGACACCTTCAAGGGCGAGCAACACTTGCCAGCCTTTTTGGCGATCAACCCGAACGCCAAGGTTCCGGCCTTGGTCGACGGTGATGCCACCGTGTTCGATTCCCAGGCCATCCTGCTGCACCTGGCGCAAAAAAATCAGCGCTTCCTGCCGACCTCCGTCGCAGGCCAGGCCGAACTCCTGTCATGGCTGATGTTCATCGCCACCGGCCTGTCGCCGTTCTCGGGTCAAGCCGTGCATTTCCTGCACCACGCACCGGAAGACCTGCCCTACGCGAAAAACCGCTACCTCAAGGAAGTCGAACGCCACTACCGCGTGCTAGACCAGCGTCTGGCCGATCATCAATACCTGGCCGGCGACACCTACAGCATCGCCGACATGGCGCTGTGGGGCTGGGCCAGCTACGCGCCGTACATCCTCGGCGAGAACGGTTTGGCGGCCTACCCGAACGTCAAGCGTCTGTTCGATGAAATCAGCGCCCGCCCGGCGGCCCAACGTGCGCAGGGTTTGAAAGAGAAACTGGTGCTGAAGGCCGAGTTCGACGAAGAAACCCGTCGCAACCTGTTTCCGCAGAATCAGGACTGACACCGCTGTCGGTGTATCAGCTGTCGAGCCTGCGAGGCTGCTTTCGGCTGCGAAGCAGTCGTGAAATCAGGCGCCGTGGTTTTTCAGGAAAACCTCGTATACCGACTTTACGACTGCTGCGCAGCCGAACGCAGCCTCGCAGGCTCGGCAGCTGCTACAAGACGGTTTTCGGGAGCTGCTCCAAATCGTGTTCCATGGGATGATTGCGGCGAATGCGCGATCATCCCTGGAGTTTCCGAATGTCATTGTTGAGTAAAAAAGCCGTTGTCCTGTTACTGACGGCGGCCGCCAGCCTGGGGGCTTTGAATGCCTATGCCGCCAAGGCCACTGCCAGCGACAAAGCGCCTGCACAAGAGGTCTCGATGCTTGGCGGCAAGTTCAAGTTCACCCTGCCCAAAGGCTTCATCGCCAACCCGTTGCCCGCCGGCGACGCGGCCACCGGCACTGCCGGGGCGACGGGCACCATGTACACCAATCAGACCACTAAAACCGTCGTGATCGCGGCCGAAAACACCATCCCTGGCGGTGCCAACGTCAAGGACAACGACGGTCAGTTCCTCGACTCCGCGGCATCCGACTTTGCCGCCGAGCAAGCCAAGGCGCTGCCGGACTTCACCAAACTCAGCGAAAAAAGCCTGACCCAGAAAGGCACCGGCCTGGGGCTGCGGCAGATCGACAGCACCGCCACCCAGGGCGGCGGCAAAACACTCGACACTACACTGATGGCCGCGTCCAACACGCGCATGGCCATCGTTCAGGTGATTTCCCGCCTCAGCGACAATGGCGGCCACGAGACGCTGGTCAAACAGATCGTTACCGGCAAATAAGACTTACGGATTGAGGCGCTGCAACCAGGCGCTCAGATCCTGCATTTCGGTGGCACTGATGCTGTGACCGACGCCCGGGTAGGCGTGAAATTCAGGCGTGAGTGACAGGCTCTGCAACAGGCTGTTGGCCTCGGTGCCGTCGATGTAGGGCAAGCGTTTGTCCGCCGTGCCATGACCGATGAAAATCGCCAGCTTCTGGCGTTTTTCATCCGGTTTGAGCTCGGATTTCAGTACCGGCAGAATCCGCCCGCTCAGCGCCGCAATCCCGCCCACCGCCTCGGGATGACGCAGCGCCACCTCATAAGACATGATCGCGCCCTGGCTGAAACCCACCAGGAACACCTTGTCGGGTTCGGTGTGATATTTCTTCGCGGCCTGGGCGATGAAATCCAGCAGCACCTGGCCGCTGGCCTTCAGATCATCGGTTTCACCGTTGTAGGCAGCGTTGCCCTTCTCGCGAAACCACTTGTAACTACCCTCCTCCATTACCATCGGCGCTCGCACAGACAGGAAGTTGTACTGCGCCGGTAACTCATCCTTGATGCCGAACAGATCCTCCTCATTACTGCCGTAACCGTGGAGGAAAATCACCAACGGCTGGTGGCGGGATTCGGGGTTGGACTGTTCCAGGTACTTGAGCGGCAGATCGGTGTGCAGCGGGGTTTCAGCGTGGACGGTGGCGCAGGCCAGCAACGTCAGCAGAGCGAGAAACTTCAACATAAACCTTCCTTCATGGAGCGCAGGATTCGGGGGAGAGCCTAACACCGTGAAGCTTGCCGGGGGACATTCGGTGGTGCTGATGCAGTCATCGCGGGCAAGCCCGCTCCCACAGGTTTTGTGAACACCGCAAATAATGTGGGAGCGGGCTTGCCCGCGATGAGGCCCGAAAGAACAGCGAGAATTTTCAGTCGTTAATCAGTTTTCCAGCCCGAATCGGCTCACGCCCCGCCACTTTCGCCTGCCACGTTCCCGGCTGCGTATACCGCCCGCGATCAATCGCAAACAACACGCCGCTGGTCCCGGCGCGCACGGTGGTTACGCGGTCGCAGAGCGGATCAACCACCTCAAACAGCGCATCGCCCTTCTCCACCCATTCACCCGAATCACGCAGGAAACTCACCACCCCGTGATGCGGCGCGAACAGGTATTCGGTGCCCTCGAACGGCATGCCTTCGCAACACTCGCTCGGTGCCGCAGGCCAGGTTCCGTTGATGAATCCCTGCTCGGCGAGGAACCCGAGAATTGCCTCGCAATTAGCCTGGGCCTGATCGACCCGGGTGTCGCCCATGCTGCCCAGTTCCAGCGTCGTCGCCAGGTTGGCCGGCGGAATTGCCGCCTCGGGGAACGCCCGCGCCAGGCGCAGCCACGGCGATGAACAGGACTCATCGAATGAACTGCCGCCGGAATCTTCACAGAGCAATGCCACCCCGGCCTTCAGTCGCGCCGCCAGGGATTGCCACTGCGGCCAGTGTTGCGGCAAGGCATACAGATGAATCGCCGCGTCGAAATCGCAATGCAGATCCAGGGTGATGTCGGCTTCGCACGCGTGGCGCAGCAGCAAGCGGTGCATGGCTTCGAGCTGCGAGGCCGGTGCCGGCAGGTCGTCCAGGACCTTGCCCATGGTCTGGCGAACCAGCGCGATGTTGGCTTGCGCATCTTTACCCAATTGGTCGCCAATCAACTCGGCTACCGGGGCGCTGAGTTCGACGAAGGAGCGGTTGAAGTTCTTGCCGCTGCCCAGTTCGAAGCGGCCCATGTGGCTGCCTTGCAGGTGCTGGTCAAGACCAATCGGATTGGCCACCGGCACCAGTTCGATCACACCCTGCAACTGGCCCTGGGTTTCGAGCTCAGCCAAGCGCTTCTTCAGCTCCCAGGCCGTGCGCATGCCGGGCAACTCGTCAGCGTGCAGGCTGGCCTGGATGTAGACCTTGCGAGTACCGGCGCCATAACGAAACACGCTGAGGGTGCGTTCGGTGCCGAGGTGGCTCCAGGGCAGTGGATGGTCGATGCGTTGCATGGGGACTCCGATATAAGAGGCGCTGAGATCACCCTGTGGGAGCGGGCTTGAACTGGCCTAATAATTCCGGACACCTCTTAAGGGCGATATGATTTCGCCAATTTGGAGGTTCCATGAACGAAAGAAAGGTCTATTCCCGCGAATTCAAGCATCGTGCAGCCAGCATGGTAATTGACGATAATTGCCCCGTTCCAGATGTCTGCGCGTCTTTAGGTATTGGACCTACCGCCCTGCGGCGGTGGGTCGAGCAGGTTCGCAAGGAGCGCAAAGGGCAACCCGTTCAGGGCACCAAGGCAATTACTGAGGATCAGCGCCAGATTCAGGAATTGAAAGCCAAGATCAAACGCCTGGAACTGGAAGCCGAAATCTTAAAAAAGGCTACCGCTCTCTTGATGTCGGACCCCGATCGTTTTCGATGATCGCGGAGCTAAGAGAGTCATTTCCGACCGCCACCCTGTGTCGCGTTTTCGATGTGAAGCGCAGCAGCTTTTATGAATGGATGCAGCGGCGCGCCAAGCCAAAGATCAGACGCGAAGAACTCAAAGAGAAAGTGGTCGAGTTGCACAGCGAAAGTCGGGAAGCCCTGGGCTCCAGAGCGATCAGCAAAAACCTGAAGGCACTAGATATATCTGCCGGAAGAAGCCTTGTTAGAGCATTGATGAGAGAGGCCAACATTGTCAGTAAACAACGCCAGCCGCACCTATTCAGATCCAAAGGGGTTGAAGCATTCGTCGCACCCAATTTGCTCAAGCGCAATTTCAAACCGACCGCAGTCAATCAGGTCTGGTGTGGCGATGTTACAAGCCTGATGGTGGGTAAACGTTGGGTTCATCTGGCCATCGTGATCGACTTGTATGCACGCCGGGTCATCGGTTGGGCATTCTCTCTGGTCAACGACGCGAACCTGGTCAGCAAGGCGCTACGGATGGCGACAGAGCTTCGTAAATGCCCGTCAGGAGTAATGTTCCATTCGGATCAGGGTTGTCAGTACACCAGTCGCAAGTTTCAAGAAGAGCTGAGACGCCATGACATTTTGCAAAGCATGAGTCGTCGCGGGCAGTGCTGGGACAATGCGCCGACAGAACGCTTTTTCGGCACGCTAAAGTCAGAATGGGTCCCTCGTAACGGCTACAGCACGGTCAAGGAAGCCGAAACTGATATGACGCGTTTCTTCATGTACTACAACCGCACCAGGCTCCACAGCTACAACAACTACCTGTCGCCACTAGCTATGGAGCAAAAAGCGGCATAAGCACCGTAACCGGTGTCCGGATTTACTTGACCAGTTCAGCTTGCTCGCGAAGGCGTCGTGTCAGTCGACATTGATGTTGCCTGGCACGACGCCTTCGCGAGCAAGCCCGCTCCCACAGGGGATCTCATTTCAACAGAGAGAGCGCATAAAAAAAGTGGCAACCGCGTCAACGGTTACCACTTTTTTGAACGGCGTGATTACTGGCCGTAAACGTCAAAGTCGAAGTACTTGTCTTGCACTTGCTTGTACTTGCCGTTGGCGCGGATTTCGGTGATGGCGGTGTTGAATTTGTCCGCCAGCTCGGTATCGCCCTTGCGCACAGCAATACCGGCGCCGCCGCCGAAGTACTTGGCGTCTTCGTAAGTCGGGCCGACGAAAGCGAAACCTTTACCGGCGTCGGTTTTCAGGAAACCGTCGTCCAGGTTGACCGAGTCGGCCAGCAGCGCGTCAACGCGGCCAGAGACCATGTCCAGGTTGGCTTCCTGCTGGGAGCCGTAGCGAACCAGGTTGATACCAGCCGGCACCAGCACTTCAGTGGCGAAGCGGTCGTGGGTACTGGCGCGCAGCACACCCACTTTCTTGCCTTTGAGTTCGGTCAGCGGGTCCTTGATGTCGGTACCAGCCTTCATCACGAAGCGTGCCGGGGTGTGGTAGTACTTGATGGTGAAATCGACGTTCTTTTTGCGATCGTCAGTGATGGTCATGGACGACAGGATCGCGTCGATTTTCTTCACTTTCAGGGCCGGGATCAGGCCGTCGAACTCTTGCTCGACCCAGGTGCACTTTACTTTCATCTGCTCGCACAATGCGTCGCCGATATCGACGTCGAAACCGGTGAGTTTGCCGTCAGGGGTTTTCATCGAGAATGGCGGGTAACCGGCTTCGATACCGATGCGGATCGGCTTGGCGTCATCGGCCACAGCGGTCAGCGACAACATCGACAGTGCCAGGGCACCAAACATCACTAGCTTCTTCATTTATAACTCCTGTGTGCGGAGGCTTTTATTGGCAGCTTTCGAATGACTTTCGGTCGGTGAAGACCTAAGTGGCCGGCAGTCTAGAGCGGCTTTCAGCGGGCAAATTGTGTTTAAGCGACAAATACTTATAGAAAAGTGGCCGGCCGATTCAAAGCCCTTGAAGCGTGCGCCAAGGCGGTGCAGGGACTGTAGGACAAGCCCTTTTTTCAGACAAAACCTACACGCAAAAACGACAAGAGAGCACTGATGCCGACATTGAATCTGATCCAGCACCACCCCGCCGAAGGTCCAGGCGCCATTGCCGATTGGGCAGCGTCCCGAGGGGTGACGCTGAACGTCTTTCGCGCCGACCTCGGCCAGCTGCCACCGGTGAGTGCGGCGCCTGTGATTATGTTGGGTGGGCCTTATGAATCCAACGCCGGGCCGGCGTGGCTGGAAGCGGAACGGCAGTGGCTGGCGGCAAGCCTGGATCAGGGCGCGGCGGTGTTTGCGATTTGTCTGGGGGCGCAGCTGCTGGCGCTGAGTCTGGGTGGGAAGGTGCGGCGGATGGATCGGACTGAAACCGGCTGGACCACGGTGTCGTTCGTCGATGGCCAGACGCTGAAGGTGCTGGAGTGGCACGAAGACGCGTTCGACCTGCCGCCTGATGCGCAGTTGCTGGCCAGCAGTGATCAGTGTGAACAGCAGATGTATCGCGTGGGGCGGACGCGGGTGGGATTGCAGTTTCATCCGGAGTGGAATGCGGAGTCGGTGGCGATGCTTAATGCGCACTTTGGGGATGAGTCGCCGCTGCCTCGGGGGCAACACGACACCGCCGCTTACGCAGCCGTGAGTGACTGGTTGCAGGCGACGCTGGATGGGTGGTGGGCAGCGTCTACACGTCTTCGCTGAACTTAAGGATTGATGGGTATCTGTGGCGAGGGAGCTTGCTCCCGCTGGGTTGCGTAGCAACCCCAAAATCTCGGCAACTGTCGAGGATTTTGGGAGTGCTTCGCGCTCCAGCGGGAGCAAGCTCCCTCGCCACAATTGTTCAGTGATGTCCGAATGTCAGCATTCACAACCAATGGCAGCCGTGGCAGGCCGTTGCACTGCGACGCTCAACTCCAACCCCTCATCCAGCCACCCGGTCACGCCGCCGATCATCTCCTTGACCGGGTACCCCAGCGCCGCCAGTTTCACCGCTGCCTTGTGCACACCGTTACAGTGCGGCCCGGCGCAATAGACCACGAACAAGGTGGATGTCGGGTAGTCCGCCAGGCCCTCGGCGCTGAGCAGTCGCCCCGGAATGTTGATCGCACCCGGCACATGCCCGCGTTCGAATGCCGACGGTCCGCGCACGTCCACCAGGACAAAATCCACCTCGCCGGCCTGTTGGCTGCTGTACACGTCGGAACAGTCGGTTTCAAAGGTCAGACGGTTGCTGAAATGCATCAGGGCAATGGCCGAAGGTGCTGCGGGAATGGCGCGGACCAGGCTGCTCATGGGCTGTACTCCAAAGTCTTGAGTGGGTGTGAGAAGACTTTATCCGCCCGAGGCTTGCGGCTACAGTGGCGGACAAGACACTCACCGGGAACTTTCCGCCAAATGCTGCCTAACCCTGGATTGGTCGCGATTCTGGCCTATGACGGCCTCTGCACCTTCGAATTCGGCATCGCCGTGGAGATCTTTGGCCTGGCGCGGCCGGAGTTCGATTTCCCTTGGTATGAACATCGTATCGTCGCGGTGGATCAGGGCCCGATGCGCGCCATGGGCGGCATTCAGGTCCTGGCCGATGGCGGCATGGAACTGCTCGAAGACGCCCGCACCCTCATCATTCCCGGTTGGCGCGACCGCAACGCGCCGGTGCCGGAACACTTGCTCGCCGCCCTGCGCCAGGCCCATGCGCGGGGTGCGCGGCTGCTGTCGATCTGCTCCGGCGTGTTTGTGCTGGCGGCGACCGGCCTGCTGGACGGCCACGGCGCCACCACCCATTGGCGCTACGCCGCTGAGTTGGCTGAACGCTTTCCCAACATCCTGGTGGACCCGGACGTGCTCTACGTCGACTCCGGTCAGTTGATCACCTCGGCCGGCAGCGCGGCGGGTATCGATGCGTGCCTGCACCTTGTTGCGCGGGATTTCGGCACTCAGGTAGCCAACTCGGTGGCGCGGCGCCTGGTGATGTCGCCCCAACGCACCGGCGGGCAGGCGCAGTTTATTCCTACGCCCGTCAGTCCAACGCCCCGCAGCGATTTGTCCCGCGTCATGCAATGGGCGCGGGAGCGCTTGCATGAACCGCTGGAGGTTCGCGAACTGGCGAGTGAGGCGGCGATGAGTGAACGGACCTTTCTGCGCCGGTTTAGCGAAGCCACTGGCATGCCGCCCAAGGCGTGGTTGCAGCATGAGCGGCTGGCGCGGGCGCGGGAGTTGCTGGAGAGCACGAATCAGAACACCGATCAGATTGCCGACCAGTGTGGTTATCGCTCGGTGGAGAGTTTTCGCGTGGCGTTTCGAGGGGTGGTGGGTGTCCCGCCTTCGGTGTATCGGGAGCGGTTTGGGCGTGGGGTCAACGCCATAATTTGAGGTGTATTGAAGGGCCTCATCGCGAGCAGGCTCACTCCCACAGGGTTTTGTGAACACCGAAGATCCAATGTGGGAGTGAGCCTGCTCGCGATGACGTCAGCCCAGACACCGCTGCCCTCAAGGCTTACGCAACAAATAGGTATCCATAATCCATCCATTGGCCACCCGAGCCGCCTTGCGCACCCGCTCAATCTCATCCGCCACGTCCTTGAGCTTGCCGCTGATCAAAATCTCATCCGGCGTCCCCAAATAAGCCCCCCAAAAAATCTCTGTCTCCTGATCCGCCACCTGATGGTAGGAATCCTCGGCATCGAGCATCACCACCAGGCTGTCGGCGTCGCTCACCTGCCCCGCCGCCAGTCGCCGGCCGGTGGTGATTTCAATCGAGCGGCCGATGCGATTCAACGGTACCTTATGCTGCGCCGCCAGCGCCTGAACGCTGGTGATGCCGGGGATCACTTCATACTCGAACGCACAGCGGCCCGAGGCGAGGATCGCCTGCAAAATCCGCAGGGTGCTGTCGTACAACGCCGGGTCGCCCCACACCAGAAAACCACCGCACTGGTCGTCGGAGATTTCCTCATTGATCAGCCGTTCAAAGTTTTGCTGCTTGGCGAGATTCAGATCCTCGACACTGGTCTTGTAGTCCACATCCCCGCGCTCACGCTCCGGGCTGTGGGCTTCGACAAAACGGTAGTCGTGACCGGTGATGTAGCGCTCGCAGATCTCACGGCGCAGGTCGATCAGCTTGTCTTTGCTCTGGCCCTTGTCCATCAGGAAAAACACGTCGACGAGGTTCAGCGCCTTCACGGCCTGCATCGTGATGTAGTCGGGGTTGCCCGCGCCGATGCCGATGACCAGAAGCTTTTTCATCAAATGACTCCTTCAAGCAAACGCAGGCGCCAGCGGCCGGTGAAGCGCAACTCGATGGCCGACAACGGTTCGACGTCGATCAGGTTGAACGCCGCAGCCTGCAACACCTGCGTCAGTGCGGCGCGAATGACAAACGGATGAGTGATGGCAAGGATATGCCCCGGTGCTGTCTCAAGGGACTTGAGCCACTGCGCCACGCGCTCACCCAGTTGCGCGACCGACTCACCGCCATGGGGCGCCGAGGTCGGGTCGTCGAGCCAGGCTTGCAGCGCATCGGGCTCGGACTTTTGCAGGTCATCGATCCGCACCCCGTTCCACCGTCCGAAGTCACAATCCCTCAGTGCCGAGACGATTTCAACGTCATTGCCAAACATCTCCGCTGTCTGCTGCGTGCGCAACTCTGGCCCACAGAGCACCCGTGGCGCACGCTCGAACTGGCTGCAACGCGATCCCTTTGCTGATTGCCCATAGAATTCCAACGGCTCATTCGTAGGAAACGTCGCCAATTTTTGTGCGACGGTTCGAGCGTGGCACATCAGGGTCAAACGGGTTGCCTGCACGGATTATCACCCTGTCGATGAAATGGTAAACGGCACGATGCCACAAATAATCACGCAATTGTGCCGCAAGACGCTTGATCCAGGGCGTTTCGTTTGAATTGGCAGCGACGGGATACGGACTCATTTAACCGTTTAAATTCAGCAATCTCTGACACCCTTGTGGGCGATGGACTACAAGCCCTGTCGACTTCCGTGTAGCCCCCAGCGCACGGCCTTTTCGCCTCATTTTTGACGCTGGAAAAACCATGGAAAAATTCACTAGACATGTAGCATGCGCTACATAAATACTGTTTTAGCGATTTATGAAACAAAACCGACATATCCATCCAGCAGGAGCCCGGATGCCCTCTCTCAGAGACCTGATCACCGATCCCGGCCTGGACCTTACGCCGGCGGAACGCAAAGTCATTCGTGCCTTGCTGGACCAGTACCCGCGTAACGGGCTGGGGCCGATGTCACGGTTGGCCGAACATGCCGGTGTCAGCGACCCCACCATCGTGCGACTGGTAAAAAAACTGGGTTTCAGCGGTTACGCCGATTTTCAGGATGCCCTGTTCAATGACATGGACCATCGCCTTCGGTCCCCCAGCACCCTGTTGCAGCTTCGCTCTCAGCTTCAAAAAGGCGACGCATGGAGTCATTACCTGGCGGACACCCATCGGGCGCTGGTGGATACCCACGCGCTGACCCAACCCGAAGACGTGCGGATTCTGGTGGAATGGCTGCTCGACACCCGCCATCAGGTTCACTGCTTTGGTGGGCGCTTCAGCAGTTTCCTCGCCAACTATTTGCTCAACCATTTGCGCCTGCTGCGCCCGGGCTGTTTCGCCCTGGAAGACAACGCGCAACTGCCGGACCGGCTGTTCGATGTGCAGCGTCAGGACGTGGTGCTGGTGTTCGACTATCGCCGCTACCAATCACAAGCCCTGCGCGTGGCCAATGCGGCGAAAAGTCGATATGCCCGCGTGGTGTTGTTCACCGACATCTATGCTTCACCGCTGCGGGAAATGGCCGACCTGATCATCAGTGCACCGGTGGAATCAGTGTCGGCCTTCGACAGCATGGTCCCGGCACTGGCCCAGGTCGAGGCGCTGATTGCCTGCCTGACCCTGCGCAGTCCGGAGCTGGCCGATCGCCTGGAAGGCATCGATGCCCTGCGGACCGACTTCGATACCCACCTGCTGGAGGATAAATAAGGATGTTCACGCTCCCCCACCGTTCGCCCCGGGACTTACCGTTCACTGCCGATCACACCGCGCTGTTGCTGGTGGACATGCAGCGTGCCTGGCTCGAACCGCAGTTCGACCCGCACCTCAACGGACCGGACGGCGAATACTTCCTGACCCGCACCCACATGCAGGTGGTGCCCAATCAACGCCGGCTGCTCAGTGCCGTTCGCAGCGCGCAACAAAACGTGCTGCACACGATCATCGAAAGCCTGACCGCCGATGGCCGCGACCGCTCGCTGGACCACAAACTCTCGGACATGCACTTGCCCAAGGGCAGTACGCAGGCGCGGATCATCGACGACCTGACACCGACCGAAAACGAAATCGTCCTGCCCAAGACCTCCTCCGGAGTGTTCAACTCCACCAACATTGACTACGTGCTGCGCAACCTGGAAACGCGGCACCTGATCATCGCCGGCATCGTCACCGACCAGTGCGTGGACATGGCCGTGCGTGACGCCGCGGACCGTGGCTACCTGGTGACGCTGGTGGAGGATGCCTGTGCCACCTACACACCCGAGCGTCATCAAGCCTGCCTGAACGCGATCAAGGGTTACTGCTGGATCACCGACACCCAGACCGTGCTCGGCCGGTTGCAGGAGATGCAACCATGAGTGAACGCCTGTCGCCGCTGCCCATGACCACCATCGTCACCACCGACCTGATCGGCGTGACACGTGGCCGCTCGTTCCCGACGGACGAACTGGAACACTATCTGGCGACAGGCTGCGGCTGGGTGCCGGCCAACAGTGCCCTGACCCCGCAAGACATCATCGCCTCCACCAACCCCTGGGGTGCTTATGGCGACCTGCGCCTGATTCCCGACCTGAGCAGCCGGGTGACGGTCAGCAACGGCCCGGATGTCATGGCCCCGGCGCTCGACTTCATCCACGGCGACATTCGTGAAACCGATGGCCGCTCGTGGGGCGCCTGTCCGCGTACGTTGTTGCGCCATGAAGTGGAGCGTTATCGCGCCGAACTGGGCTTGCAGGTCAACGCCGCTTTCGAACATGAATTCAACCTGAGCAGCGACGCCGCGGATCAGCTGGCGTTCTCCCTTGAGGCCCAGCGTCAGGGCGCCGAATTCGGTGGCTGGCTGCTCAGCGCCCTGCGCGCCGGCGGCGTCGAACCGGAAATGTTCCTGCCCGAATACGGCAAGCATCAATACGAAATCACCTGCCGCCCCACCCTCGGTGTGGCGGCGGCGGACCGTGCGGTGAACGTGCGCGAGATCACCCGCGAAATCGCCCGGCAGATGGGCATGGACGTGAGCTTCGCGCCCAAGACCTCCGAGCATGCCGTGTGCAACGGCGTCCATCTGCACGTCAGCCTGCTGGACCTGGACGGTCAACCGCTGATGTACGACGCCGGCACCCTCAATGGCCTGTCGACCCTTGGCCAGCACTGGGCCGCCGGCATCCTGCATTACTTGCCGGCGCTCTGCGCGTTCACCGCGCCGACACCGGTGTCCTACGAGCGTTTGCAGCCGCATCACTGGAGCGCCTCCTACGCCTGCCTCGGCCAGCGCAACCGCGAAGCGGCGCTGCGAATCTGCCCGACGGTGAGCCTGGGCGGCAAATCGGTGGCGGCGCAATACAACCTGGAATTTCGCGCCATGGACGCCACGGCTTCGCCGCACCTGGCCATGGCCGCACTGCTGATCGCCGGTCGCCTGGGCATCGAGCAACGCCTGGCCTTGAACGCGATCACCGATGAAGTCCCCGATTCCCTGAATGAAGAACAACGCCACGCCCGAGGCATCGTCGCCCTGCCCGCTTCACTGGCCCAGGCGCTCGAATGCCTGCGCAACAGCGAGGCGCTGATCGAAGCCTTGCCGAGCGCGTTGATGGACACTTACTTCGCCCTTAAAACCGAGGAACTGACGCTGACGGAACAGCTGTCGCCCGCCGAACGCTGTGAGCACTATGCACGCCTGTACTGAATCCGCTGAACTCGGTCTTTTTACCGAGCCTGCGTACACCCTGAGCCGCGAAGACTCAACGCACCCGTTGATTCTGGTGTGCGAACACGCCAGCCGTTTTATCCCGGCCAGGTTAAATGACCTGGGCCTGAGTCACGACGCGGTGCGCGAGCATATCGCCTGGGACATTGGCGCACTGGCACTGGCTGAGGGTTTGTCCCAGGCACTGGGTGCAACACTGCTGGCGGCCAATTACTCACGGCTGTTGATTGACCTCAACCGCCCGCGCCATGCTCCGGACAGCATTCCGTCGCAAAGCGAGATTTATCAAATACCGGGTAACCGGGATCTGGACGAGGCGACGCGCGATTACCGCCGCGAATGCCTGTTCAAGCCATTTCATGCCCGGCTGCAAACCTTGATCGACCAGCGTGTCGCCCAAGGGCGGCCGGTTCGGGTCGTCGGCATTCACAGCTTTACCCCGGTTTTCCACGGCCAGCCGCGCACGCTCGAAGTCGGCGTACTGTTTGGCGAAGCCAGGGGCTACGCGCAACGCCTGATTGACGGGTTGAGCCTGCATCCCTTGAAGGTCGCCGGCAATAAACCTTACAAAATCAACCCGCTGGGCGACATGACGGTGCCGGTGCACGGCGATGCACGGGGACTGGAATCGGTGTTGATCGAAGTGCGCAACGATCTGCTGCGCACACCTGAAAACGTCAGTCGCTGGACCGCTTACCTGGCACCACTGTTGTAAAAGAATCGCGTCAAACTCGCAGCTCGTAGCTGCTTTCATCCCAAGGAGTAGGGCTTCATGGAAATAGAAGAGTTCGGCTACAAACAAGAGTTGAAACGTAGCCTGTCGCTGACCGACCTGGTGGTGTACGGGATGATCTTCATGATCCCCATCGCCCCGTTCGGCGTGTACGGTTACGTCAACGCCGAAGCGCCAGGGATGGTGCCGCTGGCCTACATCATCGGCATGGTTGCGATGCTGTTCACGGCCCTGAGTTACGGCAGCATGGCGCGGGCCTTTCCGATTGCCGGCTCGGTGTATTCCTACGCGCAACGGGGCCTCAACCCGCATGTCGGGTTCATCGCCGGTTGGCTGATGCTGCTCGATTACCTGCTGATTCCGCCGCTGCTTTACGTGTACGCGGCCATGGCGCTGAATCACCTTTACCCGGACATCCCCAAAGTCGGTTTCATCCTGGCGTTTCTTGTCAGCGCAACCTTCGTCAACCTGCGGGGCATCACGTTCACCGCACGCATGAACATTGTCTTCCTGCTGGCGCAACTGGTGGTGTTGGGGATCTTCCTGTTCTACGCCTGGAATGCGCTGCACAGCGGCGGCGGCAACGGCCAACTGACCCTGGCGCCGCTGTATAACCCCGACACCTTCAATTTCGCCCTGCTGATGCAAGCCGTGTCGATTGCGGTGCTGTCCTTCCTCGGCTTCGATGCGATCTCCACCCTCGCCGAAGAAATCAAGGGCGACCCGGGCCGCAGCGTCGGCAAGGCGGCGCTGATCACGCTGCTGGTGATGGGCGTGATCTTTGTCGTGCAGACCTGGATTGCCACTGACCTGGCGGCCGGCATGGGCTTCACCTCCCCCGACACCGCGTTCTATGAAATCGCCGAAATCGCCGCCGGCAGTTGGCTGGCAACCCTGACCGGCGTGGCCACGGCCCTGGCCTGGGGCGTCGCAGTGGCTATTACTTCACAAGCGGCGGTATCGCGCCTGCTGTTCGGCATGGCCCGGGACGGCAAACTGCCGAAGGTGCTGGCCAAGGTTCACCCGAAACACAACACCCCTTACCTGAGCATCTATCTGGTGGCCGTGCTGTCGCTGGTGATCTGCTACCTGTTCATCAACTCGGTGGACACCCTCACCTCGCTGGTGAACTTCGGCGCGTTGAGCGGTTTCATGTTGCTGCACCTGACCGTCATCAATTACTACTGGCGTCGGCAGAAGTCCGGTCAGGTGATCCGTCACCTGATCTGCCCGGTGATTGGCTTCATCATCGTCGCCGCCATCATGTACAACATGGGCGTCGATGCACAAAAACTCGGCCTGATCTGGATTGCCTTGGGCCTGGTTTATCTGTTTTTCCTCAACAAGCTGGGCGCCAGCACGGTATTGCCCGACCCAAGCAACGGCTGACAAGAAAAAGAGCGGCGTCTGACAACAAATCAGGCGACCGCCGATTTAATGCGTGGAAACCGACAGTGATAGTCAGGTTCGGGACACATCGCCGAACCCTTTGATACAGGAGTACATCCATGCTGGTCTTACGCCCAGTCGAGTTAACCGACCTGCCCCAGTTACAGCAACTGGCGCGCGACAGTCTGGTCGGTGTCACGTCCTTGCCGGACGATACGGAACGCCTGCGACTGAGGATTCTCGACTCCTGCACCTCGTTCGAGAGCGACGTTGAGGTTCATGGCCCGGAGAATTATTTCTTCGTGCTGGAGGATCTCGCGGCCGGGCATCTGGTGGGTTGTTCGGAAATCCTCGCCACCGCAGGCTTCAACGAGCCGTTCTACAGCTTGCGCAACCGTCACTTCACCAGCGCTTCACGGGAGCTGAACATCGAGCACGGTGTACCGGCCTTGTCGTTGTGCCAGGACCTCAGCGGCCACACCTTGCTGCGGGGCTTTCATATCGACACGGCGCTGGTGCGCACACGGTTTTCAGAGTTGCTGTCCCGGGCACGCCTGTTGTTCATTGCCGCCCATTCGCGGCGCTTTTCCGAAGCGGTGATCACCGAGATCGTCGGTTACAGCAGCGATGAAGGGCAATCACCATTCTGGGATGCGCTGGGCAAGCACTTCTTCGACCTGCCCTACGTCGAGGCCGAGCGGCTTTGCGGTCTGGAGAGCCGGACCTTCCTCGCCGAACTGATGCCGCACTACCCGATCTATGTGCCGATGCTGCCCCAGGCTGCACAGGATTGCATCGGCCGGATCCACCCCGATGGCCAGGAGGCTTTCGATATTCTTGAGCGCGAGGGATTTGAAACCAACAGCTACATCGACCTGTTCGACGCTGGTCCGACGCTGTATGCACGCACCTCGAACATACTCTCCATCGCCCAAAGCCAGACCGGCACGGCGCAACTGGCCTCATCCATCGATGCGCGCGGCAGTTACCTGGTGAGCAACGATGCGCTCAAGGATTATCGCGCCATCGTCGCCGAGCTGAATGTACAGACCGGGCAACCGGTGGGGTTGAGCGCCGAGATGTGCGCCGCCCTGAACGTCACCGATGGCAGCCCGATCCGGCTGATTGCCCTGTGAGCATCACCCGGCACCGTGCCCAACGACAGCGCCCGAACTGGCGCGAAGAAGGAGCTGCATCATGATTGTCCGCCCGGTTCGCGTGACCGACCTGCCCGCCTTGATGGATCTGGTGCAACAGGCCGGCCCCGGGTTCACCACCCTGCCGGCCAACGAAGAACGCCTGACGCACCGGGTGCGCTGGGCCCAGCGGACCTTTGCCGAACAGGTCGAGCGTGCGGATGCCGATTACCTGTTCGTGCTGGAAGATGACGATCAGCAAGTGGTCGGCATCAGCGCGCTGGCCGGCGCCGTTGGCTTGCGTGAACCCTGGTACAACTATCGGGTCGGGCTGACGGTCAGTTCGTCGCCGGACCTGGGCATTCAGCGGCAGATTCCGACGCTGTTCCTGAACAACGAAATGACTGGTCAATCAGAAATCTGCTCGCTGTTTCTGCGACCCGATCAACGCCATGGCAGTAATGGTCGGTTGCTGTCTCTTGGGCGCCTGCTGTTCGTTGCCGAGTTTCCGCACCTGTTCGGCGACAAGCTGATCGCCGAACTGCGCGGCAGCGCCGACGAACAGGGCTGTTCACCGTTCTGGGACAGCCTGGGCCGGCATTTCTTCAAGATGGATTTCAGCCACGCCGATCACCTGTCGGGGCTGGGCAGCAAATCATTCATCGCCGAACTGATGCCACGCCAACCGCTCTACACCTGCCTGCTCACCGAACAGGCCCAGGCCGTCATCGGCAAGGCACACCCGAACACGGAACCGGCGCTGAAGATTCTCAAGGCCGAGGGTTTTGTTCATCAGGGCTACATCGACATCTTCGACGCAGGCCCGGTGATCGAAGCCCCGATCGCGAGAATCCGCACCGTGCGCGACAGCCAGCCGCTGGTATTGGCCATTGGCACGCCTGACGAGCAGGCCCCGGTGTGGCTGATCCACAACCGCCGCCTGGAAAACTGCCGTATCACTACCGCCCAGGCCAGGCTTGTGGGCAACAGCCTGATCGTCGACCGACTCACCGCCAAACGCCTGCAACTGCAACCGGGTAATTCTGTGCGGGCGGTCCCGCTGCCCAATCAACTGCGGCAGGCTGTTGCCGCGTAATCGCAATCTGAATCCTCCCCACCCCTGTGGCGAGGGAGCTTGTCGGAACGCCGCACCGTCCCGCTGGGCTGCGAAGCGGCCCCAAAACCTGCCACCACTTTTTTCAGACACACCGCGTTCAGCATTTTACGACTGCTGCGCAGCCGAACGGGAGCAAGCTCCCTCGCCACAGGAAGAGTGCCATCTTCTCTGTGCGAAATTCGTCATCATCTTCCCCTCGTCCGCGTGATAGCCTTTTGTTCCTTCGGCGTTGACACCTTTGCTCAAGCCTTTCCATTCCTTTGTATTGGTGGAACTCATATGTCCAGGCTTTCTCATCAAGATTTGCGCCGTAACTTCCGCGAGCTGTTTGCCTCCAACGCCTGCTATCACACGGCGTCGGTCTTCGACCCGATGTCGGCCCGCATTGCCGCTGACCTGGGGTTTGAAGTGGGTATCCTCGGTGGTTCGGTCGCCTCGTTGCAGGTGCTGGGCGCCCCCGACTTTGCCTTGATCACCCTCAGTGAGTTCGCCGAACAGGCCACGCGCATCGGCCGCGTGGCCCAATTGCCGGTCATCGCCGACGCTGATCACGGCTACGGCAACGCGCTCAACGTGATGCGCACCATCGTCGAACTCGAACGCGCCGGCATCGCCGCCCTGACCATCGAAGACACCCTGCTGCCGGCGCAATTCGGTCGCAAATCCACCGACCTGATCGGAGTAGCGGAAGGCGTCGGCAAGATCCGCGCGGCACTGGAAGCCCGGGTCGACTCGGAAATGGCGATCATCGCGCGGACCAACGCCGGGATCCTGCCGGTCCAGGAAATCATCAGCCGCACCCAGCAGTACCAGAAAGCCGGTGCGGACGGGATTTGCATGGTAGGTGTTCGTGACTTCGATCACCTCGAACAGATTGCCGAACACCTGAGCGTGCCGCTGATGCTGGTGACCTACGGCAACCCGGCGCTGCGCGATGACAAACGCCTGGCTGAACTGGGCGTGCGGGTGACCATTGATGGTCATGGCGCGTACTTCGCGGCGATCAAGGCGACGTACGACAGCTTGCGCGAACAGCGGCAGATCTTTACCCAAGCCTCGGATTTGAGCGCGACCGAGCTGACCCACACATATACGCAGCCTGAGGAATACATCCGTTGGGCGGAAGAGTTTATGAGTGTGAAGGAATAGCTGTTCAGTTCATTTGATGGTGTGAACCGACCTGACGCCATCGCGAGCAGGCTCGCTCCTACAGGGAATTTTTAGTGGACGCATGATTTGTGGACACCTGCAATCCCTGTGGGAGCGAGCTTGCTCGCGATAGCGGTGGGTCAGCTTGCATTGATGTTGAATGAGCTGCCGTCATCGCGAGCAAGCTCGCTCCCACAGGGGATGTGTGCAGGCCTTCAGACCGGGTCTAGCAATTCGTGTCGGGGCTGGTCGTCGGCGCGGCAGATAACGCGGTTGCGGCCGGTGCTCTTGGCTTCGTAGAGCGCCTGGTCGGCATCGTTGAGCCACAGGGTGGCGTCGGTGTGGGCCGGGTTGAACGCCGCAAGGCCAATGCTCAGGCTGACTTTAAGCGCCGGGTCCTGCTCGTAGGCCAGGGTGGCGAAGCGATCACGCAAGGCGTCCATGGCAGCCGCCGCGCTATTGAGGGGGAAGTCCGGGAGGAGCACGCAGAATTCGTCACCGCCGTAGCGCCCCGCCACGTCAGTCGCTCGCAGGTTCTGCTTGAGCATTTTGCTCAGCTGCCGCAGCACGATGTCCCCGGCGACGTGGCCGTAGGTGTCATTGATGGTTTTGAAATGGTCGATGTCAATCAACGCAATCGCCCCGCCCTGCTGCTGGCGTTGGCAACGCTGGAATTCAACTTCGAGCTGGTCTTTCCAGGCTCCGTGGTTCAGCAGGCCCGTAAGGCTGTCGGTTCGGCTCAGGGCCAGCAGTTCGCGTTTGTGCCGGCCAAGGGTGGTGGCTTGGCGAAAGCAGATCCAGCCCAGCGCCAGTGGGTACAGGATCAACAGGGGTAAACAGGCGTACAGCTGCAACGGACTGGTTTGCGCGAAGACGGTGGGTGTGAAAATGAACATGCCGACACCGATCCCGAGTATCTGCGCGGCCGTGCCCACCAGCAGGAAACGCAATCCGCCGATCGCCACGTTGTTCATGGCCATCATGGACAGCGTCGCCGCGCTCGGCAGAGGATTGAAGTGCATGGCGGCGACCCAGAAGCCGCCGAGAAAGGCATCGACCAGGATGTTGCGATGTTCGGCGTGAAAGGGCACCTTCGCCCGACGCGCCCATTGATAGGCAACGTGCGGCCAGATCACGCCATTGAAGACCATGAGCCCCCAAACCCACGGCGCCGGGTTGAGTGGATACATCGCCGCGCCTACGCACAACAGCCCCAAGGCCAGACCCAGGGTTCGCGATGTATAGAGCCTCCTGGCCAGTGAAAGTCCTTTTCCTCCCGATTTTCCCATAGAGGCCTCTGCGCCACAGAACGGAACCTGACACCACAAGGGTTGCGGGTGTGCTGGGAGTCTATCAGGGCAACGTTAAATAGCCATCACCGGCGGGCAGCCTGGGGACCACGCAGTTTGTGGGAGCGTGGCTTGCCCGCGACGAACGATGACGCGGTCTATCTGCAGCACCGCGTTATCGTTCTTCGCGGGCAAGCCCGCTCCCACAAGTTATGTGGCCAATGTTTGGGCTATACATGAAGGGAGAGCTGGATAAACAACGATAAAAAAGGAGGCCCATGCAGACCTTTCAAGTGTTGATCATCGGCAGCGGTTTTGGCGGGCAGTGCGCGGCGATCAATTTGCTCAAGGCAGGCATCGACGATTTTCGCCTGCTGGAACGACGGGACTTCTTTGGCGGCACCTGGTGCCAGAACACCTACCCCGGGGCGGCCGTCGATGTGCCCTCGCCGCTCTATTCACTGTCCTTCGCCCCTTACCGCTGGACGCAAATGTTCGCCGAACAGGCGGAACTGCACCACTACACCCAGTACGTGGTGGAGCACTTCGGCCTGCGGGACAAGGTCGAACTGGAGGCCAATGTCGAGCGCATCGAGTGGGACGCCGACGGCCAACGCTGGGCGGTGCATACCGGCGCCAAAGGCACGTTTTACGCCCAGTTCCTGATCAACGCGACCGGGCCGTTGAGCCAACCCGTCGTCCCACACTTCGAAGGCCAGGAACGCTTTCAGGGCAAGACTTTTCACACAAACAACTGGGATCACACCTTCGACTATCGCCTTAAACGCGTCGCCATCGTCGGCAGCGGCGCCAGTGCCGCGCAGGTGATTCCGGCCATTGCCCCCGACGTCGAGCACCTGCATGTGTTCCAACGCACGCCGCACTGGGTACTGCCGCGTGCCGACCGCACCTTCGGACCGTTCCAGCGTTGGCTGCTGGGCCTCAAACCGGCGTACAAACTGCTGCGCTGGATGCTCTACTGGCAGTTCGAAACCCGGGTCATCGCCTTCAAATACTCGAGACCGGCCATCCGCCTGGTCCAGCAACACGCCCTGCGCTTCCTCAAACGCCAGGTGCCCGACCCCGAACTGCGCCGTAAACTGACACCGGACTTCACCATCGGCTGCAAGCGAGTGATCGTCTCAAGCACCCTTTACCCGGCGCTCGGCCGCAGCAACGTGACGCTGCACAGCCGCGAACAGGGCATCGCGTCCATCGACGAAATCGGCATCGTCACCCAGGAAGGTCAGCACATCGACGTTGACCTGATCGTCTGGTCCACCGGGTACGACGCCACCGACGGGGTGATTTCCTACCCGGTCACCGGCAAAAACGGTACGCGACTCAAAGACGTCTGGGCGCAGTACCCGCGGGCTTACCTGGGCACCAGCCTGCCGGACTTTCCCAACCTGTTCATCGTCACCGGGCCCAACACCGGCATAGGCCACACCTCGGCGCTGTTCATCATTGAATCGCAGATGAATTACATCCTCGACTGCATCCGCACGCTGAAAGAACACGGTTTGCGCAGCATCGAAGTGCGCCCCGAGGCAGAACGTACCTACACTGAGATGATCCACCGCGAAATGGAGCGCACCGTGTGGAAGTCCGGAGGTTGCCACAGTTGGTATCAAAGCAAGAGCGGTCATGTGATTGCCATGTTTCCGGGGTTCAGTTTCAGCTACCACCGGTTGACCCGGGCGCTGAAACCCGCTGACCACATTTTGTCCTGATCACGTAAAAGGAAGATGCCTGATGCTTGTGTTGGTTGTCCTTATCGCGGTTTTTGTAGCCTGGAGCTGGCTGAGTTACCCAGCCATCGGCTACTGGCTCTACGATCTGAATATGGCCGTGGAAGCCAAACTGTATCGACTGCACAAAATCGTCGTACCGATCACGGAAATGACCGTATCGACCTGGCAAGGCGGGCCGTACGAAGCGTCCAGCAGTGTGCTGATGCTGCATGGCTTCAGCGCCGACAAGAACATCTGGCTGCGCTTCGCCCGGCACTTTGTCGGCAACTATCGGGTGATCATCCCTGACATCGCCGGCCATGGCGAAACTGGATTCAAGGCCGGTGGTGGCTACGATATTCCTCTGCAGGCCAAGCGGATGATCCAGCTGCTGGACGTTTGCGGGGTCGAGAAAGTCCATGTGATCGGCAACTCGATGGGCGGCTACATCGCGGCGTGGCTGGCGGCGACTTACCCGGACCGAATTGCCTCCGTCGCCCTGATCGATCCGGCCGGCGTCACGTCTCCCGAGCCCAGCGACCTGGAGCGCCATTTGGCCAAGGGCCACAACCCGTTTTTGATTCACTCACGGGAAGAATTCCAGCGCTTATACGCCATGACCATGGCCGAGCCGCCATGGGTGCCCGGCGTGGTGCTGGACGCCATCGCGCAGCGTTATGAACAGACTCGCGATGAGCTGGAAGAAATCTTCAACGACTTCCGTGCCAGCCCACCGATGGAGCCCAAACTGCCCGACATCAAGTGCCCGGCGCTGTTGCTGTGGGGGCACAAGGACCGCCTGATCGACGTCAGCAGCGTGGCCGTCTGGAGTAAAGGCATCGCTGATTTGCGCGTGGACATCTGGGACCACAGTGGCCATATGCCGATGGTCGAGCAGCCGGCCAATACCGCGCGGTTGTATCGGGAATTCCTCGGATCGCTGCGCTCGGAAAGCCGTTCTCACCTGTAATCCCCCGACGTGTAGCAGCTGCCGAGCCTGCGAGGCTGCGTTCGGCTGCGAAGCAGTCGTAAAATCAGGCACTGCGTAGTATCAGTAATACCGTGCATTCAGGATTTACGACTGCTTCGCAGCCGAACGCAGCCTCGCGCTGCTCGGCAGCTGCTACACCGGCACAGTGCATGCAGTCCTTGGCAGAATGAAGTCCGTAAGATTCTTCGTTTGTCGGCGTTGCAGAAGGCTGCGATCTTTTCCCGCATCCTTTACGTCTCCCGCGCCAGGAAATTTTTCATGAGCCACCCAAGCTTCGTCAGCCCTGACCTGATCCGCCAACGCTTCTCCAAAGCGATGTCCGACATGTACCGCGAAGAAGTGCCGCTGTACGGCGCGCTGATGAAGTTGGTGGAGCAGACCAACCGTCACGTACTGGACAGCGATCCGCAGGTGGCCCGCCAACTGAACAGCACCGGCGAAATCGAACGACTGGACCTGGAGCGTCACGGCGCGATCCGCGTCGGCACCGCTGACGAACTGGCCACCCTCGCCCGACTGTTCGCGGTGATGGGCATGCACCCCGTCGGCTACTACGACCTGACTCCGGCCGGCGTTCCAGTGCATTCCACGGCATTCCGCGCCGTGCACGAAGCTTCATTGCAAGTCAGCCCGTTCCGGGTGTTCACCTCGCTGCTGCGCCTGGAACTGATCGAAGACCTGGAACTGCGAGCCTTCGCTCAGTCGATGCTGGATCAGCGCCAGATCTTCACGCCAACAGCGCTTGCACTGATCGACCGCGCCGAAACCGAGGGCGGTCTTACCGAACAAGAAGCCCGGGACTTCGTCGAACAGGCACTGGAAACCTTTCGCTGGCACCACAGCGCCACCGTCACCGCCGAGCAATACCAGAAACTCAGCGCACAGCATCGACTGATCGCCGACGTGGTCGCGTTCAAGGGCCCGCACATCAATCACTTGACGCCGCGCACCTTGGACATCGACATCGTCCAGGCGCAAATGCCCACCCATGGCATCACGCCCAAAGCCGTGATCGAAGGCCCGCCCCGCCGTCAGTGCCCGATCCTGCTGCGCCAGACCAGTTTCAAGGCGCTCGACGAGCCGATCGCCTTCACCGATCAACCCGAGACTCGCGGTAGCCACAGCGCACGCTTCGGTGAAATCGAACAGCGCGGCGCAGCGCTCACGCCAAAAGGCCGGGCGCTTTACGACCGCTTGCTCAACGCTGCCCGTGATGAGTTGAAGGACTTTCCCAACGAGGCCAATGCCGCACGTTACAACGCGCTGATGACGCAGCACTTCAGCGAATTCCCTGACACCTACGAAGGCATGCGCCAACAGGAACTGGCGTACTTTCGCTACTTCGTCACGGAAAAAGGCCTGGCGGCGGAAGAGCTGAAATCGTTGCCGCTGGAAGATTTGCTCAGCGGCGGCTATTTGCGGGTTGAACCGTTGGTGTATGAGGATTTCCTGCCGGTGAGCGCAGCGGGGATTTTCCAGTCGAACCTGGGGGATGCGGCGCAGGTAAATTATGGCGTGCATTCGAACCAGCAAGCGTTTGAACAGGCGCTGGGGCGGCCGACCATTGATGAATTGGGACTGTATGCCGAGACGCAGCGACGCTCGATCGAGCAGTGTTTTGCCGCGTTAAGCCCCACTATCTAAGGCACGAGACGGACCTGTAGCAGCTGTCGAGCAGCGCGAGGCAGCGTTCGGCTGCGCAGCAGTCGTGAAACCTGAGTTTGCGGTCTTCCTGAAACACCGCATCGTCTGATTTTACGACTGCTGCGCAGCCGAACGCTGCCTCGCGCTGCTCGACAGCTGCTACAGGTCCAGTGTTTAGGCTAGTTTCTTCAACAACGCCTCTGCCGCAGCCTCGGATGACGCCGGGTTCTGCCCGGTAATCAGCAAGCCATCAGTGAGCACATAACTCGCCCAATCCGCGCCCTTGGAATACTCACCGCCCTTCTCCTTCAGCATGTCCTCCACCAGAAACGGCACGACATTCGTCAACTGCACCGCCTCTTCCTCAGTGTTGGTAAACCCCGTCACGCGCTTGCCTTTGACCAATGGCTGGCCATCCGCACCCTTGACGTGACGCAACACACCCGGCGCATGGCAGACCGCTGCGACCGGTTTTCCTGCCTTGATAAAAGCCTCGATCAGAGCGATTGAAACTTTGTCTTCAGCGAGGTCCCACAGCGGACCATGGCCGCCGGGATAAAACACGGCGTCGTAATCGTCGGGTCTTACGGTACTCAGCACAGCCGTGGACGCCAGCGCTGACTGGGCCGCGGAGTCTTTGCGAAAGCGATCGGTGGCAGCGGTTTGCGCGTCCGGCTCGTCGCTTTTCGGGTCCAGCGGCGGCTGACCACCCTTGGGCGAAACCAGGGTCAGTTGAGCGCCGGCATCCTTGAAGGCGAAGTACGGTGCGGCGAATTCCTCCAGCCAGAAGCCGGTTTTCTTACCCGTGTTACCCAATTGATCGTGGGACGTTAAAACCATCAGGATTTTCATCTCGTGCTCACTCCACTTCGGGGTTGTTCGGACGCTCGACGGCGCTGTTTTTATGGACCACTCGGGCAGTTGATTCGTTGCACCGAATGCCAGACGTCTTTGAGTGATGGCGCAAAGCCTTGCTGCGCAAGAAGTTGCGCACTGCTCGCGTAAAAAGCCCTTCCCGGATCGCTGATCGCCCGGCCTGTCAGGCCCTCCAGCCGAGTGCGCAAGTTCTTGCGCAATGCTGTGCAAGAACTTGCGCACATTCAGGCAGCAACGCTTTTAATAATCTTCGCCGCGCTCTAAAAAAAGCCTCAATCCCTTGATTTATATGACCAAAACCATTTCTGGCACGGACCTTGATAACAATCAGGCACCCACCGGGCGATACCGCCTCCCGGGCACCCTAAATTTTTAGCAAGGAGCACATCCATGGCTACACCAGCGTACATGTCCGTCACTGGCGAAAAACAAGGTCTGATCACCGCCGGCGCATTCACCGCCGACTCGGTTGGCAACACTTATCAAGAAGGTCACGAAGACCAGGTCATGGTTCAGGCTTTCAGCCACGACGTGATCATCCCGCGTGACCCACAGTCCGGCCAACCAACCGGTCAGCGCGTTCACAAGCCAGTCGTGATCACCAAGGTGTACGACAAGTCTTCGCCACTGCTGCAAGCCGCTCTGACTTCCGGCGAGCGCATGAGCGAGATCGTTATCCAGTGGTACCGCACTTCGGCTCAAGGTACCCAAGAGCACTACTACACCACCAAACTGGAAGACGCGATCATCGTCGCCATCAACAACAAAATGCACAACTGCCAGGATCCGTCGAACTCCCACTTCACGCACCTGGAAGAAGTACAGTTCACCTACCGCAAAATCACCTGGACCCACGAAGTATCCGGTACTTCGGGTTCCGATGACTGGCGTCTGCCGGTCGCCTGAGTCAGGCCGACCGTCTAAAGCATCGGCCAGCTCTGCTGGTCGATGTTGTTTACGCCCTTCCAGAATTTTCGCGTCCGCAAGCGCCCTGCCCGGGTGTAGCGTACGCCGCTGCACTGCACAAGGAACAAGGGATGTTCGCGCCGGCCAATCAAACTCACTTTGCCCTGACCATCGAAGGTCTTTCCAGCGACTTCCAGGTACTGTCCCTGCAAGGTCGGGAAGCCATCAGCCAGCCTTTTTTGTTTGAGGTGGAACTGGTCAGTGAACAGCCGTCGCTGGACCTTGAGACCCTGCTGCACAAACCGGCCTTTTTGCAGCTCTCGCCTGACGGCAGCGGCATCCATGGCCAGATCTATCGCGCCGCCCAGGGTGATTCCGGCAAACGCCTGACCCGCTACGCGGTGACCCTGCGCCCGCAACTGTCCTACCTCGCGCACCGCATCAACCAACGCATCTTCCAGAACCTCAGCGTGCCGAAAATCATCGGCATGGTCCTCGAAGAGCACGGTATCCAAAGCAATGCCTATGAATTCAAAGTCGGGGCGATCTATCCCGAACGCATCTACTGCGTTCAGTACGATGAATCGGACCTGCAATTCATCCAGCGCCTGTGCGAGGAAGAAGGTATTCACTACCACTTCCAGCACAGCGCCACGGCCCACAAACTGGTGTTCGGCGATGACCAGACGGTGTTCCCGAAACTCGCACCCGTGGCCTATCAGCAAGACTCCGGCATGGTCGCCAACGACCCGGTGATCAAGCGCTTCGACCTGCGCCTGGAAACCCGTACCAGCCGCACCACCCGCCGTGACTACGACTTCGAAAAACCACGCATCACCCTCGAAAGCGAAAACCGCGGCGACGCCCTGCCCGACCTCGAAGACTACGACTACCCCGGTCGTTTCATCGACCGCGAGCGCGGCAAACACCTGGCCAAGCGCAACCTGGAACGCCACCGCAGCGACTTCCAACTGGCTGAAGGCAAAAGCGATCAGCCGTTGCTGGTCAGCGGCCACTTCCTGGCCCTGACCCAACACCCGAAAGCCAAATGGAACGACCTGTGGCTGCTGACCGAAGTCCTCCACGAAGGCAAACAGCCGCAAGTGCTGGAAGAGTCGGTGACCAGCGACACCACCAGCCTCAAAGGCGATTTCCACCAGGGTTACCGCAACCGCTTCCAGGCCACCCCATGGGACGTGCCGAACCGCCCGCCGCTGACGCAAAAGAAGCCGCGCATCCTCGGCAGCCAAAGCGCCGTGGTCACCGGGCCCAAAGGTGAAGAGATCCACTGCGACCAGTACGGCCGCGTCAAAGTGCAATTCCACTGGGACCGCGAAGGCCAGGCCGACGACAAGACCAGCTGCTGGCTGCGCGTCTCCTCCGCCTGGGCCGGCGCCCACTACGGCGGCATCGCCATCCCGCGGATCGGCATGGAAGTGCTCGTCACCTTCCTCGAAGGCGACCCCGACCAACCGCTGATCAGCGGCTGCCTCTACCACAAGGAAAACGTCGTCCCGTATCCGTTGCCGGCGAACAAGACCCGCAGCACCTTCAAAACCTTGAGCTCCAAGGGTGGTGGCGGCTTCAACGAACTGCGCATCGAAGACAAGAAAGGCCAGGAACAAATCTTCCTGCACGCCCAGCGCGACTGGGACGAAAACGTCGAACACGACCAGAAAATCCGCGTCGGCAACGAACGCCACGACACCGTCGAGAAAAACAGCTACAGCGAATTCAAGGCCGAAGAACACCACACCGTCTACGCCGACCGTAAAGTCGAAGCCCGCGCCAACGACCACCTGACCGTGGGCGTGAACCAGCACATCAAGATCGGCACCGGGCAATTCATCGATGCAGGCCAGGAAATCCACCTGAGCAGCGGCATGAAAGTCGTGCTTGAAGCGGGCAGTGAACTAACCCTGATTGGTGGCGGCAGCTTCATAAAGATCGATGCTGGCGGCGTGACCCTGAGCGGGCCGGTGATCAACATGAACTCTGGGGGTGGGCCGGGAAGCGGGACTGGTGCTGCGCCGTTGTTGCCCGGGGTGCTGAAACAGGCGGATGCGGACAAGGCTGGCGCGGTGCTGACCCCGGCGCAGATCAATACGCTGAAACGTAATGCGCCGTTTTGTGAAGAGTGTGAGAAATGCAAGGCAGGTGCTTGTGCGATCTGATCTGTTGACTCCGCAGGCGTGGTTGGCTGAACGGCCGTTGCAGGCCGATGAGCGTCTCTATCTGATTATCAGCGCTGCGAGCGATGCCGAACCGCTCAAGGCCTACTACCAGCAAGAGATGGCACCAGAACTGATACCTATCTGGGGTGGCACGCCTTACGCCGATTGGCAGCCAGTCATGCCCTATCTCGCCGAGCTGAAGCCAAACGCCGGTTTTTTGCAATGGATTACCGAAACCCATGCTCTGGACTGGGGTTGGCTGGCGGTGTCCACCAGCACGGCGGACGTGGTGTTTGAACATCTGCGCAGTTTGACCCAGGTACGTACACCCGACGGTACCGAGGTGTTTTTCCGGTTCTGGGACGGGCGGCATATTTATCCGATTCTTGAAGGTCTGGGCGCCAGCGCTGGCGAGGTGCTGCCGGTGTTCGACCGTTACTTGATCAACGGGCAGAGCCTGACAGTAGGACCGAGGTCCGTGCCTGCGGCGAAAGAATGGCCGTGGTGGGACGTGCCGCAGAAGCTGCTCGATACGCTGGCGGAAAAAGACCACACCACCGTCGTCGACAACCTGATGCAGTGGCTGGGCGAGGATTGTCCGGAGCTGTTCTTCGCTTTTCCCGAAAGTAACTTGCGCCACAAGGTCGAGCGCTTCGTTCGCCAACAACCCAATACAGAAGATATGGCAGAGCGTCTTGCTGCTCAGCTGACAAAGGAAGTCACGTCATGAATACCCCGATTGGTACCTTGGTCCTGCGCGTACTGGACGCCAAAACGCCTGACGTGAACCTGATTCTCAAAGACTTCAAGAACTGCCTGAGCGATTACAAGGAGTGGGCGGACGGTTTTCTCACTGGCTGGGCACTCGATGTCGACCAGACATTCAAAGTCGGCAACGAAGTCAGCGTCACCAAACGCAAGACCAAAACCGGTGCAGTCGAGACCTACGCTACCTGCCCCCTGGCGGGCGACTTCACCCTGATCCACATGTTCGAATCGGCGCGCTTCGTCCCCATCGGCAATACGCCAGTGAAACTGGAGCCCGTCACAAAAGGCACGCTCTACGACGACGTCACCGGACCTGCCATTGAAACAACCATCGGCCCCAGCGGCATCAAGGTGATCGACGGCTGTAAGAAAGGCCAGATGTACCGCATCACCTTTTTCCCCAACGTTTCCCAAAGCAACGTCAAAGCGCTCTACGACTCCTATCAGGGCGTAATCGGCAATCTTGAAGGCTGGTTGCAAAGCGAGTGGTCGGGCAAGTTTCAGCCACAGTGGGCCAGCTACTCGGCGGCCGACCGCATGGGCCGTTCGGTCATTCTGTTGAAGCAAGCGATGGATGGCCTGGAGAAAGCGTTGCTCAGGCTGTGGGACGACATCAAAAGCCTGTTCGAACTGCTCGCACATCCGAAGGAAAACCTCGAAAAGCTGCGTAAATACCTGTCGGATGTCGAGATCGACAAGCTCTATGCCGCCTCCAAGGAGTCCATTGCTTCAGGCCTGTTGATCCTCAGTGATGAACCCCTGATGTTCATCTACGTTTCGGCAATTGTTGCCTGGGTCGGCATGCTGCCTCCACAGGTCATTGTTGACGTAGTGACGGCGATTGCAGCGGAGTTCCTGATCAACGTGGTGCTGGGTATTTGCCTCACCGGTGGTGCGGGGATCGCTGTGCGGGTTGGCACCAAGGCGATGTCTACCGTCAAGTCCGGTACAGCCATCAAGTACCTTGAAGAACTGGCCGCGAAACTGATGACATTGAGCGGCAAACACAGCCTGCCGGCACACGCTGAAGTGTCGAAACCGTTGATTGCCAGCGCCAAGAATGTGCCGATGAAACCGACCAAAACGGCGGCGATTAAAATCGACGAGGCTGCCGCCAATGGGTCCAAAAGCCAGGTTCCGAAAACCACGGATACGCCGAAGCAGGAAGTGAAAGACGCTTCTTCGTTTCCGCGTGGCAAGAAAGAAAAACAGACCACCCTCACCCCCAAGGAAAAGGTCGACGACGTTTCGACGCAGTCGAAGACACCCGACGATAAAAGCGCCACCTGCGCCAAGAAAACCTGCACCAATGGTTGCCCCGTATCGATGGTCACGGGCGAAGAGCTGCTGACCCTGACCGATGGCGAGCTCGGTGGTTTGTTGCCCTTCAGCTGGACGCGCCTCTATCGCACCAGCGCCGCAGAAATCGATTGCGGCCTCGGCTACGGCTGGAGCCATGCCTTGGCCCAACGCGTCGACATCCACGAAAACGAAGTCATCTGGACCGACCACGAGAACCGTGTCACCACGTTCCCGCTGCCAAGCGTGCAGCGTCCGGCGATCACCAACAGCCTCTCGGAAGCGGCTATTTTCATCGGTGACGACCCTTCCGAGCTGGTGCTCACGCAGGCCGGTGAACGCAAACAGTTCTACCACTTCCGCTACAACAGCAAGGGCGCCACGCTGATCGCCATCAGCGACGATTACGGCAATCGCCTGCACATTACCCGTGACATCCACGGGCGAATCAAGCGTGTCGATAACGGTGCCGGTCGCGCCCTCCTCGTTCGTTATGACCGCAAGCACATCGTCGCCATCGACTATCAGCAATTCAGCCCGGCGGACAATCTGGAAGTTGCCTGGAGCACCGTTCAGACCCTGGTCACTTATGGCTACGACGCTCAGCACCGCCTGATCGAAGCCCGAAACGCAGCGGGCGAGACAGAACGCTACGCCTACAACGATCAAAACGTCATTCTTGAGCGCCAACTGGCCGGTGGCGCGAGCTTCTACTGGGAGTGGGAAAAGGAAGGCAAGTCGGCACGCTGCATCCATCACTGGGCGAGCTTCTCGCAGATGGACGCGCATTATGCCTGGGATGACAAGGGCAGCGTCACGGTTACCAACGCCGACGGCAGCGAAGAAATCTACACCCACGACGATCAGGCCCGACTGGTCGCCAAGGTTGACCCGGATGGTGCCGAACACCTCAAGGCCTACGATGACAAGGGCCGTCTGGTTGCCGAAAAAGATCCACTCGGAGCAGTCACCGAGTACCAGTACAACGAAGCTGGCCGACTGGTCGCGGTGATTCCACCGGAAGACGCTACCACCACTTACGAGTACTACCACGGGTTCGTCCGTGTAGTGAACCGTGGTCCGGCCACCTGGACCTACTGGCGCAACGATCAGGGCGACATCACCGAACAGATCGACCCAGACGGCAACTCGACCCACTACAGCTACAACCGCCAGGGCCGTCTGCTGGAGATCCGTCATCCTGATGGCAGTCGCCATCAACTGGGCTGGAACAACCTTGGCCAACTGCTCGAAGAACAGCTGCCGGACGGCGGCCAGCGCAAGTATCGCTACGACGCGTTGGGCCGACAGATCACCCGCCAGGACGAAAGCGGCGCAATCACCCACTATCAATGGGACGCAGCGAACCGCCTCGCGCAAATCACCCTGCCCGGCGGTGCAACCCGTGCGTTTACCTATAACGCTTACGGCAAAGTCACCGCCGAACGCGATGAACTGGGCCGCGTCACCCGTTACGAGTATGCGGATAACCTGCATCTGGTCAGCCGCCGCATCAACCCGGACGGCAGCCAACTGCGTTACCACTACGACAACTCGCGCCTGTTGCTCAGCGAGATCGAAAACGAACGGGGCGAGCACTACCACCTCGATTACTACCCTAACGGCCTGATCCAGCAGGAAACCGGTTTCGACGGCCGTCGCACTGCCTACGAGTACGACCTCAACGGCCAACTGCTGAAGAAAACCGAATTCGGCGATGACGGCAGCGAACTGGTTACCGAGTACCAGCGCGACGCCGCTGGGCGCTTGCTGGTGAAAACCCTGGCCGATGGCGAAGAAATTCACTACAGCTACGACGCATTGGGTCGCCTGGTAAACGTCGACGACGGCCATTGGCCTCTCGCCTACGAATACGATCTGCAAGACCGCCTGATCACCGAACACCAGGGTTGGGGCACCACGCGTTACGAGTACGACAAACTCGGCCAACTGAGCCACTGTCGCCTGCCCGATGGCAGCAAACTCGACTACCGCCACCAATCCGGCGGTCGCCTGAGCAGCATCGACCTCAACGGCTCGCGCCTGACCACTCACCAATTCAGCGCCGGCCGCGAGCAGCAACGTCAACAAGGCCTGCTGCTCAGCCAATACCAGTACGACGAACAAGGCCGACTGCAAGCCCACACGGTGGGTCAGCAAGATCGCAACCTGTTCCAGCGGCGCTACGCCTACGACGCCAATGGCAATCTCGCGGGCATCGATGACAGCCGCAAAGGCAATCGCAGCTACCACTACGATCCGCTCGACCGACTGATCAACGTCCGTGGCAGCACCCCGGAAAGCTTCGCCCACGACCCGGCGGGCAACCTCCTGGGCCAGGGCGACCAGCCAACCGCAAACCTGGCCAACGTCAAAGGCAATCGCCTGCTCATGCAAGGCGACCGCCACTACGACTACGACGCCTACGGCAACCTGGCGCGCGAACGTCGAGGAACCGGCCAGAAACTCGTCACCGAATACCGTTACGACTGCCAGCACCGCCTGATCGGCGTCAGCCTGCCCGGTGGCAGCAATGCAACCTACCAATACGACGCCTTTGGCCGCCGCATCGCCAAAACCGTCGATGGCCACACCACGCAATTCCTGTGGCAAGGCGAACGCCTTATCGCCGAAAGCGCCGACAACCGCTATCGCAGCTACATCTACGAACCGGGCACCTTCCGCCCATTGGCCATGCTCGATGGTGAAGGCCCGCTCAAAGCCGAACCGTTCTACTACCAACTCGACCACCTCGGCACCCCGCAGGAACTAACCGACTACAGCGGCCAGATCATGTGGTCGGCGAAATACCGCGCCTACGGCAACCTCGCCACCCTCGACATTGCCGAAATCGACAACCCGTTGCGTTTCCAGGGTCAGTACTTCGATGGGGAAACGGGCTTACATTACAACCGGCATCGCTACTACAATCCGGGCACTGGACGGTATCTGACACCGGATCCGATCAAGCTTGCGGGTGGGTTGAATAACTACCAGTACGTGCCTAACCCTACGGGGTGGGTGGATCCGTTGGGGTTGATGTGTGTACAGGGGGACTGTCCGGATGCCTCCCCTCCGCTGACACAGTCACAAATTGAGGAAATTACTGCGATTCCGAAAGGGTCTCGACCAAATCCAAGCGAATATCTTTCGTCGGAGTACATATCCAATCACGTGGCTCAGTTTGACAGCGGCGCTACCAGATTTATGACTCAATCGAATCTAGACAAATATGGTATCGGTCAGCGTGATGGTACATCTTTCATCATGCCTAAGACGGAGGCGGATAAACTACTGACCTCTACTAAAGGGAATGCGTCAGCATTAGAAAATTCTCTCGGACTATCACCAGGCTTTCTAGAAAGCAACAAACTAGTTCGAATTGACATCACCAACCCTAGAGAGCTTAACTTAAGAGTTCCGTCAGGAAATGAGGCGGGCGCCAATGATTTTTGGATTCCTGGTGGTAAGCTGCCAAACGGAAATAGCGAGGCAGTAATTGATGTTGGAGGTATCCATCCTCCAAAACTAGAAATATCACCGCTGGACTTATAGGCAAAACAATGAAATTCAATGATATTTTTTTCAGCAAAAACGAACGATTTTCTATAGGCATTGAAGAAGAATCAGGAAAATTCTATATTTCGATACCAGTAAGCAACCGAATGGTTGACTATGAAGAGTATTTCGAAATTGACAAGAGCACTTTTGACACATATATAAAAAATCCAGCTTCAGCACTAGCATTTGTCGAGCGCTGCCGAAACCGAGAAGTAGACTATTTATTGATAATCAAACCTGGAATAGATCGTGGAGTCGCAACTTAGAGCAGAAAATGGAAAGACATTTTCTTCTCTTTTGGAATTCCAAAAGGGAGAAGACACCCTCCAATAATCTCCCAAAAAAAGCGAAACAATGGACAAAAGAAAAAGCGTACAGATTTAGTTTCTTTGGGTGTATCTACCATGACAGAGATTTTACTGAAATGAATACCATCCATGCCTATGTCACAAAATCCGACGGCGATTTTGTTAGAGTTAAAATTCTAGAGGCTAAAACCAAAGAAAAACTTATCGACATTGGCTTTGCAAATGATATCGATCTTAACGAATATAAAATCAACACACCAACCGATAAAAAAAAACCGAAGTATTTAATAAACTAAGAGAGCTTGATTTTTATTTTTCTGATGGTAGAGAGTGGTGTCCTGCAGAAGTATTTGAGTATTTAAGAGACAAAGGACTTCTAAATGGAAAATTCAAGGTGATCAGTTGGACTAGCCCTGACAAATACATGATCACACTCGACAAATGAACCGCAGAAAGTCAAATAAAAACAAACAAGCGGGACATGCAAGAAAAAAGCGGAACGATTTATTTTAATGAAAGAAATAAACCTTTCCCCTTTTTGCTTTACCTTGTTGACAGACCCAAAGCCAGAGTTTCATATTGGGCGGACGAGAGAAATAAAAGCAAGTAAAAATCATTTGCCGACGCTTATAGAAAAATATGGTTACAGAGAATAACTACAACTTCATTTAGATAACCAAAAGATAAACCCAGATGAAGCAGATAAACTTCCGGAAAGCATGAGAACTTTTTACGTAATTGCCAAGAAAGACATGGAGCCAACTTTACCCCATAGTTCAGAATGGCCAAAACTAATAGGCTACTCATACAAAGATAACTACTTTTATTTGGCAGAGGGCAAAGGACATGGGTTCGCCGCTAACGACATGCCAGAAGCAAAAGCCAAAAGACCGGAGTGGCTGGAGTTATTTACTGTTTTAGATATACTTTGGTTTATAGATTTGATCGATAATACGAGCTTCGTTGACGAGCACGATTTTCTGATTCAACTTAAAAAGCTAATAGGCGATCCTGAAATTATAGAGTTTTAAGAATAAAGCCCATTCCACTCCAGATATGAAATGCACAAAAATGAGACTAATTTATTTTCTACCAACTCACGAAAATAAATTTGATCACTTTTTTTGTCGGGAAAAGTTTCAATGAAAACAAAATTTCAGTTAGCAATGAAAAACAACGAGCCTACAGAGTTCTTCAAAGGTCAAGGGCAATATTTTTCCCGAGATCCTGACTGGGGAGACCATCTCTACATCAACAACTGGCAGGGGCTTTGCGGGCACCTTAAACTGAAAGACAACCCAAATGAAATACTGCTTGAAGTATTCAGTAAATACTTAATATCGCTGAAAAATACCTATGAAGATGCGAACTCCTTACTACTAAACATCAGTTGCTACTACTCAATGCGAAAAGACACACCTTTCATGTCCGCCGATGGTTTTGATTTGGTATCAAACCTTAACGAACCAAACAAAAAAATAATCGGAGATCTATTTAGAATACTTCGTAGTGAGTACGCAAAAAAAAACGTCGGCAAACCCGTGATAAGTCTCGATCAATTCCTGTCCGAAATCAAAACAAATGGCTGTAAAGTTGACTTAGAAAAACTGTAGCACGTAAAGCAGCAAGCGAGGAAAATTGGAGGCCATCTGCTATTTTTTTTGGAGAGCAACCAAGCGCGAACCAAAAGAAATAGCTTTAATTGGATCAGAGAGTATCACCCATGACAGGCGGGTGGGGACGTTGGTGAAAAACTTAGACGGGCGGAAAATAAACCCAATGAAAACCACGTTCGAAACTGCCTTAGATCAACATGAAATTTCCGATTTTTTCAAAGGAAATGGTATCTACTTTGCCAGAGGATCCGACTGGGGCGATCATCTATATGTAGGCAACTGGGCAGGAATGTGCAGCATACTTGAAACCCAAAAAGCTGCGCAGGGCTTATTGACGACTATATTTGAAGAATACGCGAGACACCTCAATGAAAACTACGAAGACGCTGAAGGTCTACTTTCCAATATAACAGCATATTACATAACAAGACAAAAATACCCATTTCTATCCGCCGACAACTACGACTTAATTAAGAGTCTCGACAACAAAAGCAAAGAAAATATTGGCCGCCTATTTAGACTCTTAAGAAAAGAGCACGATAAAATAACCAAAGACTTACAGATGCTTTCATTCGAACAACGACTTCAAAAACTAAAAAGCAACGACTGCACCATTGACCTTGAAAGTCTTTAAATGACAGATGCACGCACCTTTTAACCCTCCCCCTTTCAAGCTGAAGTCAAATTTTATGACTGGAAACATCTTTAATGATCAGCAATTTTGAAAAAGCATTAAACAGAGATGAAATCCCAGATTATTTCAGAGGATCCGGCATCTATTTCACAAGAGATCCTGACTGGGGCAATCAACTACACATCATCAACTGGCAAGGGCTTTGCAGTTTTCTCGAGACACAAAAACATCCCGTGTCTATTCTAAAAAGCGCGTTTGAAAAATACGTAATTACCGTAAAAGACAGTCTAGAGGACGCAAACGACCTTCTCGAAAATATAGGGTGCTATTACTATATGCGGAAAAAGGCACCAGTCTTATCTGAAAACAGGTTTGACCTAATCCTGGATATGTCTAGCAATGAAAAGCAGACAATATCTAAATGCATGGAATTCCTGCATCAAGAAATAAATAAAACGACGAACACGCAAGACATTGAGCTTTACAACCGGAGACTATCAAAGCTTATTAATGATGGCGGCCCTAGCGATATCACCAACCTTTAGAGAAAAAATGAAATTCTATGACACGCTAACAAGCATTACCGAGCGATTCTCTATTGGTATAGAACTGGAAACTGGAAAACCTTATGTCTCGATACCCGTCAGCAGTCGCCTGGTGAATTACGAAGAGTACTATCGAATAGATAGAGTTGCTTATGATCTCTGCATGTCTGATCCAACTGCAGCTTTAGAATTTGTTAAGCTCTGCAGGAACCGGGAAGTCGATTACCTGCTCATCTTTGCGCCCGGCACAGATCGCGGAGAGGCTAAATAAGCTCTGAAAAACTCAAAAAAAAAGATACACAATCAGGGTCTCAAATGGTTCACACATGACAGGAGTCTACTGATGCCTTTTGCCAATCTGCAAAATGTGATTAAGCGTGCCGGATTCACCGTCATCGAGTTCTCGGACCAGCGCGCATTTTTCGGCTGTTGGTCGTTGGCTGTCGAAGGCCATGGAACAACCTACCTGTTCGTCAATGAAGGACGCGAAGGTTGGATGATGTTTTATCGTGCGAGTACGGTGGGAGCACTTACAGAGCTGGACAAGAAAGAGTCGGCCTGGATGGACGATACTGATAAGGCAGCCCAATGCCTGACTTGGCTTTCTGACTTTCGTGTTCCACAAAACGACAAGATCCCGAAAAAGCAGAAAAAGTGAGACAGTCGCCACTCGCAGAACGTCTAACCATCAATCTAACAAGCAGGACCTCTCGTGAATAAACACCAGATCAGTCTTTCAAACGGCTGGATTGCAGAATTCGAAAATCAAGGCGAATTTCGCATGTCAGCTGAAGGCTGGAATTTGGTTTTGCAAGGACCGGATCAGCGAAGCATCCAGTACTTCAGAGACAAGATCATTGTGGTGAACGATGACGACGGTGCTGAGGCAATATCATGTATTCGGCTATCAAATGATGGCGTTTACGGCTATTTGAGCACTGGGCTGGATCAAGGCTGGGTGATTGATTTTGCGCGAGGCATGATCGCTCCGCACAGGGTTAGCATCTCCCACAGCCATGACGGATACGATGAAAGCATCTCGATGTACGAACAACCTGCCTTCAAACGTGCACGCGAATATATAAGTGTTAAAGGCAAGTACATTTATCTGACTTTCCCCCTCACTAAAGATGAAGATTTCCCAAAGGTATGGGAGGAATATCTGCGGATTCGGAGACGGCAACTGGATGAGCTTTACTTCAGGAATTGATCCGGATGTAATGGCTCAACCCTATCGACTAGTGCTTCGCCCCCCCAAAAGCTCTATCGACTTCCAAACAAAAACGGGCAATTTTAAAATCACCCGTTTCTTCATACATTCACGACCATAAACTCTCCTCAACCTCATACTTAACAACCACTCGATTCCTATAAAGCCGCTCACTCACCAACACCTCACTCCCCTGCCCCTTACTCCTCACCTCCCGCCATATCTCATTCTCCCGAACCACCCGCCCGCCCTCGCGTAAAAACCGATGCCCAACCTGATAAACGTGATACCGAAACTCCCTCACCCGGTCACACAACAACTCCCCTTCCAACTGCTGCTCCCCAACCTTCAACTTCAACTGAAAATGCCGATCCGTCGGGTTATGCAGCACCAAATCTATGTAGTTATAAAAAATCGCCGCCCCGGAGCCGAACGGCAACACCCGTCCTTCATCAGGAAACGGATCGAAGCTATGGTTCGACCGCTCTACCACCACCAGCGGTGAGTGAATGGCCATCCAGTGAATGAGGTTGCTCAGTTGGCAGATGCCGCCGCCGATGCCGCTGCGTGCTTCACCAAATGACAGTTCCATGCCTTCGACGTAACCGCGTTTGCGGGTCGGGCGGCCCACCAGACGGCAGAAGGAAAAGTATTCGCCGGGCGCGATGACTATGCCGTTTATTGATGACACGGCCAGTTTGAGGTTGATGACTTTGTTGTGTTGCAACGCAATATCGGAGTTGCCGAGTTTTCGGATCAGCTTGGAGGTGTGTTTGAGGTAGCGAAAGGGCAAGCGGGATTCGGGGTTGATCGAAACGGCGTATTGCCAGCTGGAGAAGTGCCAGGCCATTTGCCGAAACAGTCTTTTTTGCCACACGCGCAGCCAGTAGAGGGCCGGGTGATAAAGGGAGAGTGGTTTCATCCGTGTCAGAACGGCGGCGGCCGTTTTCATCCTTGATTTGAAAATGCCGCGCATCTTAACGTATTGCAGCAGGTGCGTATTGCCCCGAGGAGGTGTTCGCCCAGTGTAATGGCCTCGGCAATCCCTGCACTGGTAAAGAGCCCTGCCACTGGGCGAACGGGAAGTATTTTAATATAAGTCGGAAAAGTTGTCCGTATACATAATCATGAAATTTATCGATACCACATTAATTAAATGTCATTTCAAATATGATTTGTACGACAACAAAAAACTCACCAGTTAGACCATTAAAACTGATTGTTCTTATACAAAAAAGTTGTACAAGAACAATCAATATATAGAGCTAATACTCAGCTTTCGTGTTTGCTGGTCACTGTCAGTATGTCGGTGTAGGTCACTACGACACTTTGTCCAACTTTCAGGTCTTTCAATTTTTCTTGAACTTCGGGCCTCACGACGTCAATGGTCTTGGACTGGCCGGCAGGGTTTTCGAAGGTCACCTGGTTTTTCTTCAGGTCGATTTTGGTGATTTTCAGCTGAACCTGCACCTGGCGGTAGGCTTCACCACCCGGGTTGTCGCTGCCGGGGGCGGCACGGACTTCGCCGGTGCGCTCGACAGTGCCTGGCAGGCCTTTGTCGACATCGGTGTCGAGGTACGCGGCGACAGCGCTGGTAACCTTCACGTCGACTTGATCGCCGACTTTCAGTTTGTCGAGGTTTTTGGCCTTGTCGGTCAGTTGCACATGAACCTTGCGGCCTTCCGGCCCTTCCAGGACGACTTGGTGATTTGCCGCATCGACCGAGACAACTTTGGTCGTGACTTGATCCGCTTCCACAACGGCAGACAGCGGAATGTCCGCAGCCATGGCGCCAAGGCTGGTGGCAGACAGCAAGGTAGCGAGGGTGATGGCTTTAGTCAGTGCGTGGAGTTTCATAAGCAATACTTTCCCTGTGAATTGGTGGCAGCAGACGGCTCTGGCCCGTGGGTCAGCGTCGACTGTGCAAATCAGCATAGACGCTGATCAGGGAGTGTTCGCAGTTTCTTGTGCGGTGGATTCGCCGCTTTCGGTGCCCTTGCCGCTTTCCTTGCGCCGGGTCGGGTCTGTGGGCCGCAGGGCGTCGTTGTCGCGTTCGACTTCACCGGGTGGTCGCGGTTCGTCGGGGTGTTCAGCGATGTCGGGGGATTGGGGTTTCATGATGGTTCTCCTCAGGCTTCGGGATCATCAACTTCCTGGGCGACGTTCACTGCGGGCGAGTCTTTGTGGGATTGCTCGGCCTTGGCCTTCAAGGCCTGCCATTGCTCCAGGTCGATGGCGCCCTGCCCTAGCAAGTCGTCGGCCACCCGCAGCAGTTCGCTGTAATGGGCGTCGGGCGATTGCTGCCAGTAGGCCTTGTCTTCGAAAAGGCGTTGCCACGCAGCAAGATCGGGCAGTTTGAGATCGTCGCTCATGGCGGGCTCCTGTGAACGGGCTTCATAACGTAGGAGGACGTCGTTCAGCCGAGAGTTCCGACTCAATACCCGGTCATTTCGAGATAGCCCGTGCCGCCGCTGAATTGCACCGGGCCTTCCCAGTAAGGAATGCGCAAATCCATCCAGGCATTGGGGTTGAGCGCGGTGATGGTGATGTCGAGGTGTTTGGCGGGGATTTTGATCGACCAGCGCACCGGCATTTCACGCCCGGCGACTGTGGCGGTGTCTTGCGGAGTGAGGCTGATGTCGTCGGCGTGCAGCAATTGCGACCGGCCTTGGGCATCGATCCAGGTGCCGGTGAGGTAAGGCGCGCCGTCCTTTTGCCGCATGCGGTAAAGCATGATCTGTTCGCCGCTGTCCAGGTGCAGCGAAAACCAGTCCCAACCGCTTTGATTGGCGGTCAGTGGCTGACTGCTCCACTCGCGGTCGAGCCACGCAGGACCGCTGACCTGATAAGTCTTGCCATCAATTTCCAGCGCGCCACTGGCCTGGAAAAACGGTTGGCTGTAGTAATACGACGCCTGCCCTTGTTCGGATTTCTGACTGAAACCCTTGTCACCCTGAAGCACCAGCGGGCGTGTGGACGTCAGCCGCAATTGGTAACTGAAGCCCTTGTCGCGAGCGCTGAGTTGCAGATCCGCCAAGGCTTCGGAGCCCTGACTGCTAAAGCGCCAATCATCGATCCAGGCATTGAACGGCGCGAGACTCACACCCGCCTGACCCACGCCGCCACGGGCATAGCGTTCGGCCGCGTGATGGGCCGTTGCCGATGTCACGGCTGCGTGCCCCAGCCAAATGGTCTGATTGCCCCAGCCCGGTTGCTCCGAAACAGCTTTCAAGGCACTGCGAAACAACGTCCATTGCACGCCAAACTCACGGCCCTGATCATCCTTGAGATTGGCGGTGATGTACCACCATTCGATGCGAAAACCGTCATGCGGCCCATGATCTTCCGGGAAGCTGAAGACCCGACCGGGCACCACCGGGGTAAACGCGGCGGCCTCACCGCCGAGGCCGGCGAAGCCTTTATCGTCAGGCGCGGAGTTATCACAGCCGCTCAACAACGCCAATAGCAACACCGCGACCTTAATCCTCATGCGCAAACGTCCTCAACAGGTCGGCCGGTTGCGTGCGATACAGCGAATACAGCGGCCACGCCGACGCCAGCAAGGTCGCAAGCAACGCCAGCCCCATCAACTGCAACAGCTGCAGCGGAAACACCCGCAGCGGCAATCGCCAGCCAAACGCTTGCACGTTGATCACCGTGTCCAGGCACCACGCCAACGCGATCCCCAGCGGTAAGGCCAGCACCAGCGTCAGCACCGCCAGCAACCAGGTCTGCCCAAGGTTGAGCAGCATCAATTGCCGGCGCGTCACGCCCAGCGCCCACAGTGGGGCGAGTTGCCCGAGACGGCTCTGGCTCTGGGTCAGCAGGCTGATGAACAGCGCCACACCGGCAACGGCCAGGGTCAGGCTGTTAAGCGCGGCGGTGGCGGCGAAGGTGCGTTCGAACACTTGCGTGGACCAGCCCTTGAGCCGCGCCTGATCGACGATTCGGCTGTCGTCCAGGGTGAAGCGTGTTTGCAGCGCTTTGAGGAATGGCGGAATCAATGCCGGCTCGATGCGCAGGTTGAAACGATTGGGCGTGAGCTGCGGCCACCCGCGCAGCAGATGGTTGGCGTTGACCAGAAGGTGGCCCTTGGGATTGCCGTAGTCGGCGTAGATCCCGACGATCCGTGGCGACCACGGGCCGCCCGGCGTGGGGATCGTCAAGTGATCGCCGAGTCGCACGTTCAAGCGCCGGGCCAGTTGCTCGCTGAGCATCAGCGCATCGTCCTTGGCCAAACGGTCCCAGGGGTTGTCGCCCAAGGCTTCCAGCAGCGGCCAATGCTGGCGATAGGTCGGATGATCGATCACGCCGAAGATATCCGCCGGCCAGCCTTGCAGCTGGATCGATACCTGCCAGTTGGGCAGCACGGCGGTCAATGAAGGCTGCTGTTTGAGCCACGTGTGCAATTCTCGGGACTGGGCCGGGTTTTGCGGATTGACGTAGAGTTCGGCGGTCAGGCGTTGTTCGAGCCAGTCATTGAAGGTTTCGCGAAAACCGGCGGTCATGCTGCCGGCGCCGATGTTCGCCGCCAGTGCCAACAACAGCGCCATCAGCGCCAGGCTAAGCGCCGGCAATTGCTGACGGCAGTCGGCGAGAAACCATTGGCCGAGCACCGAATGACTGCGGCTCAACGCCAGGTTCAAGACGATATTGAGCACCACCGGCAAGGCCAGTGCGGCACCGATCAACAGCGCCGCCATCAGCACAAAACCACTGGCCAGGCTGTCGCCCCAGAACAAGGCGATGAGTGCGATGACAGCGGCCAGTGCCGCGACCCAACCCTGGCGCCGTAACCAGCGCGCGTGAGCCTGATGCCAGGCTTGCGGATCGGCCAGCGCCAGCAACGGCAAACGCGCCGCCCGCAACAAACTGCTGGCTCCGGCCAGCAGCGCGCCGAGCAAACTCAAGCCCACTCCACTGAACCACCACCACGGACTGAGGCTCAACTGCCCCGCCACTTCGGCGCCGTACAACCCGCGTAGGCTGGCGGCCACATCCGGCAACAACACGCTGGCCAGCAGGTAGCCGCTGGCGACACCGGCAATGCCGCCGATCAGCGCCAGCGCACCGAGCTCAACCACCAGGCACGTAATCAACATGCGGGCGCTGACCCCGCAGGCGCGCAGGGTTCTGAGCAATCCCCGGCGTTGTTCCAGCGCCAGTCCGATCGCGGCGTGAACGATGAACAGGCCGACCACGAACGACAGGAACCCCAAGGCATCGAGGTTCAAGTGAAAGCTTTCAGTCAGCCGCGACAGATTGTTTTCTTCACCGCTGGTTTTGAGCTGCAACTGGCCTTTGTACTGATCGGGCAGTGCAGCACTGAAATCCTTGGGCAGCAGCAGGCGCGACAGTTGCTCCGGCAGGCCGAGAATCTGCTGGGCGAAGCCGATGTCCACCAGCAACATACCGGGGGCCATGTCGGTCTGAGCCTGCAGCGGCGGCAATGCCACACCGCTCGCGCTCAACGGTTGTTCACCCTCGTGCAGCCCCAACGTCTGCAAGGTTTGCGGTGAAATCCAGGTGCGGCCCGGCGGGGTGAAAAACTCGACAATCTGCTCGATTGCCAACGATCGCCCCGCCACCGCCGAACCGGCCGGCAGCGACACCGGTTCGATGCCCATCAGTTGCAAACGCTGGTCTTCATGGCCCCTGAGCGTCACCCGCCCTTGCAGCACGGGCGATACCGGCCAGCCCGCGCGGCGCAGATCAACAAACACTTGCTGGGAGAAGGTCGCGCCACTGGGTGCGCTGAGACTGGCCTGGGGTTCGCCGCCGATCAACTGGCTGGCTCGGGCATAGCTTTCCCGCGCCTGGCTGTTCAACGCCTCAACGCCGGTCAGCAGACTGGTGGCGAGCCAGAGCCCGGTCAGCACACTGAAAAATTGCACCGGGTGCTGCCGCCAATGGCTGAGCAGCGCCCGCAGCGTTTCGCCAAAGACTCGCACTTCAGCGCTCGTCCGCGCCAGCCAGACGGCCACGGTGCAGCACTACTTTTTCCGCCAGACGCGCTGCCACGTGGGGGCTGTGAGTGACCATCAACAAGGTGGTCGAGCTGTCGTCGAGCAATTCCAGCAGCAACTTCAATACCTCATCGCTGGTGGTTTCATCGAGGCTGCCGGTGGGCTCGTCGGCCAGCAGCAATTTCGGCTGCGACGCCAGGGCGCGCCCCAACGCGACGCGCTGCTGTTGCCCACCGGAGAGTTGCTCGGGATAACGCCGCAGCAAATCGCCCAAGCCCAATCGCCGCACCAGATGCGCCTGCCAGCGCGGATCATGCCGCCCCGCCAGTCGCGCCTGAAACGCCAGATTATCCTCGACCCGCAGGCTGCCAATCAGGTTGAACTGCTGGAACACCAGGCCGATTTCGGTCCGACGCCAGTTGGCCAGTTGCCCTTCGTTCATCTGCTCCAGACGATGTTCGCCACTGCGGATGCTGCCCTGATCGACCTTGTCCAGCCCGGCGATCAAGTGCAGCAAGGTGCTCTTGCCGCTGCCCGACTCCCCCATCAGCGCCAGGCTGCTGCCGGGTTTCAATGTCAGGTCGACACCTTGCAGCACCGGCAGTGGACCCTGCGGAGTGGCGTAGCTTTTGAAAACGCCTTGGACCTGAAGCATAGGCAAGCCTGTTTGATGAACGTGGGGCAAGGATAGCGGCCTTGCATGGTTTTTGTCCGTTGCGGATTGCTGCCCTCACCGACCGCTGCCCTAACCTCAAGACTGGTCTAACCATAACGATAAAAAACGGAGACGCCATGCCTCGTTTCACTTTAAGCCCTCGTGGCCTGCTGGCCTGCCTGATCACGGCTTGCCTGACGCAACCGGTGTACGCCGCCGATGTGCCCGCCGATGCCAGTTCGATCACTTCAGCCAACAACGCCGCCGTGCTGCAGCACCTGCCTTTCAGTGACCGCACCGACTTCGAATCGGTCAGTCGCGGTTTGATCGCGCCGTTCAAGGGTCAGGTCAAGGACGCGGCCGGCAAGGTCATCTGGGATATTGCGGCTTACGATTTCCTCGAAAAGGATCAGGCGCCCTCTTCTGTCAATCCGAGCCTGTGGCGCCTGGCCCAGCTCAGCGCACACGCAGGATTGTTCGAAGTCAGCCCGAAAATCTATCAGGTGCGCGGCCTCGATGTGGCCAACATGACCATCATCGAAGGTGACGACGGGCTGATCATCATCGACCCGCTGACCATGGCCGAAACCGCCAAGGCCGCCCTGGCGCTGTACTACCAGAACCGCCCGCAGAAACCGGTGGTGGCGGTGATCTACAGCCACACACACGTCGATCACTTCGGCGGCGTGCGCGGGGTGATCGACGAAGCTGACGTCAAGGCCGGCAAGGTCAAAGTGTTCGCGCCGTCCGGGTTCATGGAACACGTAATGAGCGAGAACGTGTACGCCGGCAACGCCATGAGCCGCCGCGCGCAGTATCAGTTCGGCAGCCTGCTGCCTCGGGGTGAAAAAGGCCAGGTGGATTCGGGCATGGGCAAGAGCCTGCCCACCGGCGGCACCATCACCTTGATCGAGCCCACCGACCTGATCAGCAAGGAACTGGAAACTCGCACCATCGCCGGCATCGAGGTGGAATTCCAGCTCACCCCGGGCACCGAAGCACCGTCGGAGATGAACCTTTATCTGCCGCAATTACGCGCCTTGTGCATGGCCGAAAACGCCACGCAAATGATGCACAACATCCTCACTCCGCGTGGTGCGCCCGTGCGCGATGCCAAGGCCTGGGCGCAATACCTGGACAGCAGCCTGGCGCGTTATGGCGACAAGAGCGACGTGTTGTTCGCCCAACACAACTGGCCGACCTGGGGCGGTGAGCGGATTCGCACCTTCCTCGCCGATCAGCGCGACATGTATGCGTTTCTCAACGACCGCACCTTGCACCTGTTGAACCAGGGCCTCACGCCGATGGAAATCGCCGAGAACATGCAGAAACTGCCCGGCGATCTCGACCAGAAGTGGTACACCCGCGGTTACTACGGTTCGCTCAGCCACAACTCGCGGGCGGTGTATCAGCGTTACATAGGTTTCTATGACGGCAACCCGGCCAACCTCAATCCGTTGCCGCCCGTGGAGACCGCCAAGCGCTCCGTCGAAGCCATGGGTGGCGGCGCGGCGGTCGTCGAGAAGATGCGTGCGGCGATGGCCAAGGGTGACTATCGCTGGGCGGCGCAGTTGGGCAATCAGCTGATGTTCGCTGAACCCGACAACGTGCCGGGGCGCAGCGCCCAGGCGGATGCGCTGGAGCAGTTGGGTTATCAAAGCGAGAACGCGACCTGGCGCAACATGTACCTGACCGGGGCCATGGAATTGCGCAGCGGCGTGCCGCAGCATGCCGGCAGTTCGGTGTCGGTGGACATGGTGCGGGCGATGACGCCAGAGATGTTTTTCGATTACCTGGCGATTCGTCTCGACAGCGACAAGGCCGTGAGTCATGACCTGACGTTGAACTGGACGTTTGAAGATCAGCACAAGGATTTCAACCTGACCTTGCGCAATGGGGTGCTGACTCACCGTTCGGGGCTTAATCCTGCGGCGGATGCCAGTGTGAGTTTGAGCCAGTTGACACTGCAGCAGATCAGCCTCAAACAGCTGGATTTTCCGACGGCGATGCAGAAAGGTTTGATCAAGTTGCAAGGGAACGGGAAGAAGCTTGGGGAATTGCTGACGAGTCTGGATAGCTTCAGTCCGCAGTTCAATATCGTGACGCCTTGAATGGGTGACGCGGGAAAACCGCGTCGCGCCCTTCGCGAGCAAGCTCGCTCCCACAGGGATTTGTGAACGCCGCAGATCCTATGTGGGAGCGAGCTTGCTCGCGATATAGGTAGTCCGTTCCTTTCTCTTCCATACTGACTTCGCTGGAAGTTCGCTGTCGGCGAGGAAGGAACATGCACCTGCGGGCTACGAATATGCTCGCGAAGCACTCGATGATTACGCCATCACCTTCGAGCCCACAGGTGCGCTTGCGCCCTCTAACGAATTCTCAGGGAAAGCCCGACACGGCTCTCTATATCGCCTTCGCTGGACGCAAGCATGCATGTCCCTGCATGTACTTTAGCGCCTGTGGAGGTGTTCCATGCAAACGCTCCTGTCTCAGAGGTTCACTGCTTATATCGGAATTGATTGGGCAGATGCCAAGCACGACATCTGTTTGCAGATAACTGGAGAGGCTCAGCGGAGTTTCGAGGTCATCGACCACAAGCCCGAGTCGATTGATCGCTGGGCCAAGTCGCTGCATCAACGTTACGGTGGCCCGATCGCGGTCGCCGTGGAGCTGAACAAAGGGCCACTGATAGCGGCTCTGCAAAAATATGAGTTTTTTTGTATCTTTCCGATCAATCCGAGCACCTTGGCCCGGCACCGTAAAACCTTCGTCCCCAGTGGCGCCAAGGATGATCCAACGGATGCTCAATGGGCGCTTGAGCTGTTGCTGAATCACCCAGAACGGTTTCCTCAACTGGTCCAGCAAAGCTCCGCCATGCGTTCGCTCGCCAGTCTGACCGAACATCGCCGTGGGCTGGTCGATGACCGGGTCAAGATCAGCAACCGTCTGGTCTGCATGCTCAAACAGTATTATCCGTTGGCTCTTGAGCTGTTTCATGACCATGACACGCTGGTTTTCTGTGAGTTTTTGGCGCGCTGGTCGACATTTGAAGTGCTTAAGCGCGCTCGGCCGGCCAGCGTTTTGAAGTTCCTTCACGCGCATAATGTTCGCCATGCTGAACTCAATCAGCAGCGTTTGGCGTTGATCACCAAAGCCATGCCGTTGACTGAAGATCCAGGCGTGGTCAGTCCTTCAGCGCTGTATGTGCTGGCCCTGGTCTCGCAACTGAAAGGGGTCATCACGGCGATCAAAGACTTTGATCGGGAGATCGAAAAAACCGCCAATACCCTGGCCGACTACCGCCTCTTCCAGGCCTTGCCCGGCGCGGGGCAGCAGCTTGCGCCACGGTTGATGGTGGCTTTTGGTGAGCAGCGAGATCGCTTCAAGGATGCCAGTTCGATGCAGCGATACGCCGGGATCGCACCGGTTACCGAACGTAGCGGCAAGAAAAAAGTCGTTCATTGGCGCTATCAATGCGCAACTTTTTTGCGCCAGACCTTTGTTGAGTGGGCTGCACACAGCATCAATCAATCGGTGTGGGCAGAAGCTTATTATCGCCAGCAAAGGGCCAAAGGCTGCTCTTACCAAGCCGCCCTCAGGGCCTTGGCGTTCAAGTGGATCCGGATCGTTTATCGGTGCTGGAAGACCAGCACCGTGTACGACGAAAAGGTTTATTTACAGGCCTTGCTCCGGCACGGCTCGCCGTTGACCAGCGAGCTGAACACAGCAAAATCGCGTTGACGGAAAGGCTCAGGGCGTGATGGCGGTGGTTCAGTCAACATCGATGTCAGCTGGTCTGGCCTCATCGCGAGCAAGCTCGCTCCTACAGGGGATTTGTGAACGCCACAGATCCTATGTGGGAGCGAGCTTGCTCGCGATTGGGTCTGCCGGGTTACGCAGTAATCACTTCAACCACCGGCATCCGCCACACCTGCTCAATCACTTCCCGCCCCGGCCCGTACAGTCGCAACACCAGGGTAAATGCCCCGCTCGCTGGGGTCGGCAGCCAGTTGCTCTGAGCTTGCGGTGCCGAAGGCTGCATCACCAGCGTCAACCCGCCATCCGCGTCCGCCTGCAACTGATTGCGACTGCTCAGGCAATAACGATCAATTGAATTGGCCACCAGTTGCCGGTCCGGCAGGTCATACAGCGTCAACGACCAGAACTCGCTGACCGGCGGCAACTGCTCCGGCGCGAAGCGTAAATGGTACTGACGACCACCCTGCAGCGGCTGGCCCTGGTTGTCCTGCCGAGTGCCGGTGTAAAACGCCTCTTCCACGCTGTTGCCGTAGATGCCGACGTACGCGGCGACGGCGCGGTTGAGGGTGTTGCCGTGCAACGCTTCACGGGTGCCGAACAGGCCGAGGGTGGTACGAACCTGACTCACCGCCGCTTGCAGTTGCGCCTGCGCATCCTGAATCCCGGCGATCAAGGCCTGACGCGTTTCCATCGGTAGTGCCGCGACATCGAAACCCTCGCCAGGCACGATGCCGATACGCGCGAATCGTTCGCGCAACGCCACCTCGGAGGGATGAGTCGGACACAACGTAAGAATCTGGTTCAACGTCGCGATGAACGACGGCCCCAACCCGGTTTTGCTGTCCCACTCCGGCCACGCAATTGCGGGCGCCGCGGCAGGTGCCGGACTGGCGGTGTACTCATGCAGCGCACGCAATCGGTACTGCTGCTGCAATGCAAGCACCGCCGGCAAGTCATCAGCGTTTTTCAAACCGGTTCGCCCGAGGACCATGACAATTTCGGTCTCGCTGCGCAGCACGGCCTTGATTCCGGCCGGTGTCGGCCCTTGCCAGTCAGGCCCGGCGATCAGGTAGTCCCCCGCCTCGCGCCCGGTGCTGAGCACGCCGACGTAGGCAAAATTGTGGGTGTACTGGTCGACCAATTGGTGAACGTAGTAACGATCATCGTCGACCGCCGGCACGCTCAACACTTGCGGTTCGCTGCGCAGATCCAGCCTGGCCCAGGAGTACGGCGTGTCGTTGTTTGGCGTGACGATTTCGCGGTTTTTCGGGGTGTACAACTCGCTGTAGTGACGGAAGCGATTGAATCCACCGACGTACTCCGGCGCGGCAGGGTTGAGCAGCTGTTTTTCCAGGGTCTGATAGTGCATCAGCATCGGGTAGGCGTAGATCCACGCCTCCCGAGCGATGGCCCGAGTGTCGTGCGCGTCGGCGGCCAGCAACCAGCGTGGAAACATCAGACTTCCTCCCAGTACCCCCAGGCCACCGAGCACGCGACGTCGGCTGAAGATCAGGTTCATGGCTCGACCCTCGCAATCGTCGGCAACCGGTAACTGCCGTCCAGCGCCCCGGGTTTGGGCAGGTACAAGCGCAGCAACAGATTGAACGGACCTTCAGGTGTCGGCAGCCAGTTGCCCTGCTGCGTTTGCGTTGGCGCGGTGGATTGCAGGATCAGGGTCAGGCCACCGTCAGCGTCGTAGTGCAAACCGGGGCTGCGATCACCCAAGGCGTAACGCTGAATCGGGTTGGCCGCGAGCAATTGGGTTTTGCCGTCGTACAGGGTCAATGACCAGAAGGCATTCACCGCCGGCAACTGTCCGGCGGGGAAATGCAGGCGATAGATTTTGCGGCCGTCCAACGTCTGGCCCTGCGCATCGTGCAACGCCATCGGGTAGACCGCTTCCACCGGATCGTTGGCGTAGATGTAGCGCCAGGCCACCGCCGCACGGGTCAGGTCATCGTCGCCGAACTTGCCGACATTGGTCGGTGAGCGGAACCAGCCCTGGTGCTCTACCGATAGCTGGCTCGAGGCCGCACGGACTTGTTCGCGGCCGGCCTCTGCGCCTTGGGCGATCGCTTCGATTAAGTCTGCTGGTGGTTCGAAGGCCACGCCGGGTTTCACGCCAATGGCGGCGAAACGCTGCAGCTTCGAGCGTTCAGCGGGTGTCCATTTATGCAGCGGCGCCAGGGCATTGAAGGTGCCGAGCAACGCCTGCGCCGGTCCTTGTTTCGTGTCCTGATACGGCGGCAATTGCAGCGGGGCCAACGCTTCGGGCGCCGCGCCACCGAGCACATGGGACAACGGTTGCAGCCCATAGCCCGTCAGCACTTTCGCCGCGTCCTTCTGGTCGGCTTCGCCCTTGACCTCGGTGCGTCCGAGCAAGAACACCAGCCGACTCGGCGAGCGAATCACGCCGTTGAAACCCGCCGGCATGTCGCCCTGCCAGTCCGGTCCGACGATCAGGTAACGTCCCGCCTGGTTGCCGGTGGCGCGAGTACCGATGTAATCGAGGTTGTCAGTGCGCATGTCAACCACTTGAAAGCTGTAATAACGCCCTTCCACCGTCGGCACTTGCAGCACCAAGGGCTCGCCGCGAAGATCGAGCAAGGCCCGGGAATAGAACGTGTCGTTGTTCGGCGACACCACTTTGTTGTCCTGCGGCCCGAGCAATCGCGGTTCGCTGTAGAGCCGGTTGAACGGCAATTTGGCGGCGATGGCGGTGAGCACTTTGTCGTGCTCGACGGTGGCGTAGGCGAAAACGTACGCCTCTTGCGCCAATGCCCTGGCCTGGGCTTGATCGAGGGTTGCAGCGTGAACAGAGCCCAGGCTTGCGCCCATGGCCAGAGCGGATATCCAGTAGCGCACGGCAGATCTCCTGGTAGTAAAAACTGCGGCAAACGCCGCAGTCCCCTGTGGGAGCGGGCTTGCCCGCGATGGCGGTGGATCAGTCAACAAAGATGCTGAATGTGATGGCCTCATCGCGGGCAAGCCCGCTCCCACATGGGATGTTGGGTGCTTTAGAAATTGCGGCTACTTGGCCCAGCGGCGCAAATCCGACGGGGTGTAATCATCGGTCTTGGCAGCGAAGCCGACGCGCATCGGTTCGGTCTCTTCGTTGGCCAGGCCACCGGCGTAGTAGCGGCCGGAAATCAGGTCGTAGGAGGTTTCCAGCACGTTGTAGGTGAAGCCGTGGTCGTACTGCTGAATCGCGTGCAGCTCACCGCTGCGCCACAGTTCTCCGCGACTGTCGTACTGGTCCGACTGCGCGATCTGCCAGCTGTCCTCGTCCACATAGAACCGGCGCTTGGCGTAAATGTGCCGGGCGTTGGGCTTGAGCGTGGCTTCCACCACCCACACCCGGTGTTTCTCGTAACGCGCCAGGTCCTGGTTGATGTGATTGGGTTTGATCACCTCGTCATACTTGAGCCCGTGGCTGCCGATCTTGTAGCTGTTGTAAGGGATGAACAGCTCCTGCTTGCCGATCAGTTTCCAGTCGAATCGGTCCGGCGCGCCGTTGTAGCCGTCGATGTTGTCGGCGGTGATCAGGCCGTTGCTGTAACGGGCGCTGTTGTCATACGCGATCATTGGCGCGCGACGAACCCGACGCTGGCCCGGCAGGTATTGCCACGCCGAACGCGGCTCGGCGACCTGGTCGATCGGCTCATGCACCAGCACCGCTTCGCCGGACAGACGCGCCGGTTCCAGCACGCGGCTCTTGAACATGAACAGGATATTGGCGCCCGATTCCAGCCCGCCCACGGTGTCGGCGAAGTTGATCAGCGACTGGTTGCGCACGTAACTGGTGGCGCCGTTTTCACGCACCAATGCCGAGCTGCTGATGCGCTCGTAACTGCCGCCGCGATAGCGGGTCATGTGGTTCCACATCACCTCCAGACCTTCGGTGGGCAGCGGGAACGGAATGCCCCGGGCGTAATCGTGCAAGCCGTTGCCGCCGTCGGCCAGGCTGGTTTTGGCGACATTGTCGCGGCTCTGCGCCAGCACATCCTTGGGCAGATTGGCGCTGCGGTGCGTCGGGTAAATGTTCATCTTGTAGCTGTCGGGAAAGCGCTTGAACAACGCGATCTGCCCGGGGCTGAGAAACTTCTGATACTGCGCGACGTTCTTCGAATCGATGGTGAACAACGGCTTCTCGGCGGCATACGGATCGCTGTAACCGCCCTTGCTGTCGACGGTGCCGGCATTACTGGCCAGGCCTCCGCTCCAGGCCGGAATGCTGCCGTCGGCGTTGGCCGCCATTTCCGAACCCATCGGGGTCAGGGTTTTGCCGAGGGCGGCGGAGTCAGTGCCTTTGGCCTGGACCAGGCCGACGGTGCAGGCCAAAGCCAGCACGCACATTTGCATACGCATAACGGTTCTCCTTAGAAGTCTGCCTTGAAGCTGACGGATGCGAAGTCGCGGTCGTCGAGGGTGCTGTAGTCGTTGGAACCGAAGAACGTGTTGTAAGCCAGTTCCACGCTGTAATCGTTCATGTAAACGCCGGTCAGGCTCAGGCCCAGCGCTTGCTGGCCTTCCTGAAACGGCCCTTGCGGGTCGTAGGAATAACCCGAGACGTCATGCCGCCAGTTGACCGCCGGAATCAGGTTGATCCCGGGCAACACGTCGCTGTATTCGAGGCTCGCGCGCAAGCGATAGCCCCACGACCAATCGGTGGCGAACCCCTTGTCGGTGCAGTACTGATTGGTCACGCCAGAGGCCACGGTGTTGCAGGCCGTGCCGTTGCGCGGCGCACTGCGGCCGAACGCGGCGTTGCGTCCCAGACGCTCGTCGCCGAGGTCGTCGATGTGCACGACGCCGGCTTCACCGAACAGACTCAAGCGGGTCGCACCCAGGATGTGGTCGAAGGCCTGGGTCGCCGAGCCGGTCATCTGCCACACGCCTTTGCGCACCCAACCGTCGTAGCGGCTGCCGCGGTTAACGTTGAAACCCGGTGGCAGATCGACCCAGGAACTGCCGCCCGGCCCGGAAATCACCGCGACGTTGATGTCCGGTGCGTTGATCGCCAGTGGCATGTTCGGCCGATAGCTCAACTCACCGGCCAGGGAAATTCCGCTGTTGGGTTCGACACCATTCAGGCTGATGCCGTACAGGCGAATATTTTCCGGAAACGCCGCCCCGTAGCTCGGCGCCTGAATGCCACCGGGAAAGGTGCCAGGCAGGCTGGTGTTCTTCGCATCAAGGGTGAAATACGGCAGCCGCGAGTGATAGTTGATGAAGTAGATCGAGGCTTCGGCATCGTTCAGCGCGTGGATCATGTTGCGCAGGGCGAAGCCGAACTGGCCGTTATCGGACGGCGATTCGTTGCCTCGTGAAGTGGCGTACAAGCCAGCCGCCTGCATCTGTTGATCGGTCTGTACCTGACTCAAATACAACGGCCCGCAACCCTTCTGGATCGCATCGCTGCTGGCGAAGAACGTGCCGCAACCATCGAGTACGCTGGGGCGCCAGTTGTATTGGTAGAAGCCTTCGAGGTTGAGGCTGTCGGTCAGGCCGAAGCTGAACGACACCATCTCCACCGGCAACTGCCCTTCCTTGATTTCCACGCCCGGACGGTTGAACGCCGAGACGTCCAGCGGGTTGATCACGTTGATGCCGTTCTGGATCAGCAACGACTCGCCCCACGACAACACCTGGTTGCCGACCTTCACCGTCAACGGGTGTTCAGCCACCTGAAAATCCTTCCAGACATAGGCATCAAGCATCTCGAAGCCCTTGAACTTCGACAGGTCGTCCCACCCCGAATCGTCAAAATCCTTGAACCGGCCTTTGCGGGTTTCATAGGCGTGGTCGTACCAGTATTTGAAGCGTATGAACGCGCCCTGGCCCTGGCCATCGAGACTGAAATCGGTGAGGCCCTTGAAGGTCTGCGAAATGGGATCGCCCTTCTCGAAATTCAGCCGATTATCGTCGGCGCTGACGCTGCTGCCGTTGGCGCGCACGCCTTGGGCTTGCAGGGCATTGGCGCGGGTCATCAGGCTTTTGTCGGGGCTCTGCGTCGACCAGCTGCTGCCCACGGACAGCGTGGTTTTGGTCGACAGGCTCCAGTCTTCGTTAGTGTCGAAACTGGTGGCGTAACTCGGACTTGTCAGGACAGCAAGAATCGCCAGCGCAAGGGGTTGCGGGCGGGTGTGGCCAAGCCGATGCGGTCGCTGGAGGACTGCGGCTGTGGCCGAGCTTTTTCTTATCATTATTAGGCTCCGGTCAGGATTACTCAGCCCGGACACGGTGCCCAACAATCCACCGCTACACGCAAGCGATGGCCGACAAAAAATAATCATCACGGTGCATCACGGTGTATTTGATGACCTCTTCAGCACAACCGCCCCGTAGCAGCTGTCGAGCCCCGGCGAGGCTGCGTTCGGCGACGAAGTCGTCGTGAAATCAGGCAGCACGGTGAGTCAGGAGGACTGGATGCGCAGGGTTTATACGACGACTGCGTCGCCGAACGCAGCCTCGCTGGGGCTCGACAGCTGCTACGCAGCAAGGCGGGGTCGGCAACGGAGTCACAGCAAGGCGGTGGTCACAGCGAGAGTCGAAACTGCTTGGGGGTGATGCCGAACTGTTTGCGAAAGGCCCGGATGAAGTTGCTCGGCTGGCGGTAACCGAGGCGTTCGGCGATGCGTTCGATGGGCTGGTCACCGGCCGTCAGCCAATGCCGCGCCATATCCAGGCTGTCGCTGCGAGTGTGTTGCGCGGCCTCGGTTTGCCAGTGACGGAGCATGCTTTGATGCAGAAACGGATTCGCGCCGAGCAAGGGTTCATCTAGGCTGGCCGACGGCAGTTTCAGGCACGGATGCGCGCCCTCTTGCACCTCGATGCCAACGCTGCGCAACCAGTCGCCGGCGGCTTGATGCGGCGTCAGGCTGACACCAACAAACACCTCCCCCGGCGCCCGCCCGAGGCGTCGGGCGATGTTGCGTACCAGGGTCAACGTCGCCGCGTCCAGACCATAAAAGTGCGGCTGCCCGTGGGCGGCGCGCAGGTGCAGTCGGGCTTGTCCATTGATCTCTTCGAGTTCGGCCACCACGTAGTTGGTCACCCGCGGCAGGAACCCGGTAAAACAGGCCAGGCTGGCACGCAACGTCGCGGCGGAATCCAGCAGAATGTTCAAGCCTTGCAGACAGGTGGTCGCCATGCCGTTGACCAGTTCGCAGCCAAACGTGGCAGCAACGCCCGCGCGCTCGCATTCGCGCCACAGCTGTTCGACCAGGTGCGCGGGGATGTGCTGACCCTGCCCGTCCAGCCACGACAGGCTGATGCCGGCGCGCTGCAGCAACTGGTCCTGGCAAAGGCCGGACTGCCGGGCATGGTTGAGAATGGTTCGGGTAAACGCACTGGAAGCGAAGGATTGATCAGGCATGGCAGGCTACGGCGAGAAGACAGGGTTGTACTTATGCCAGTCGCCGTGTTATCGATCAAATGCATTAAAAGTATCCGAAGAATGCAGGAGACGCATGATGGACTTACGCCAGCTTCGCCACCTCGTGGCCCTCGCCGATTACCGCAGTTTTGGCCGCGCCGCCGAGGCGATCAATCTCAGCCAGCCGGCATTCAGCCGCAGCATCCAGACCCTGGAACGGGACCTCGATTGCGCTCTGGTGGAACGCAGCAGTCGCGAGTTCCGCCTCACCGGTCAGGGCGAATTGGTGTTGCAACACGCCCGGCGCCTGCTGGCCGGCAGTCAGGCATTGCACAACGAATTGACCCAATACAATGGCCTGACGGGTGGCGAGTTGCATTTCGGCTGCGGCCCGTATCCGGCGCAGCTGCTGGTGCCCGAGGCGCTGGCAGAATTTATCCAGGCCCATCCGGCGATCCGCACGAGTTTCCACCTCGGCGACTGGGAACAACTGGCGCTGTGGCTGCGCGAGCAGCAGATCGAATTCCTGGTGGCCGATTCGCGTTATTTCACCGGCGATCCGCAGTATCAGGTGCAACTGCTGCGACCCCGGCGCGGGCGGTTTTTCTGCCGGATCGATCACCCGTTGGCGACACAGGAAAATCTGACCCTGCGTGCCCTGCTCGGCTACGCCGTGGTGGGCACCCGGATTCCACCGATGATCCGCAAGATCCTCGCCGACGTGCAGGGCGAGCCGGACTTCAACCCCAGCGTCGAATGCGCGCAATTCGACGCGATCCGCCGAGTGGTGTTGCGCTCCGACGCCGTCGGCATCGCGACCATGGAAGCCCTGGCTGAACCGGCCGAGCAAGGACTCATCCGCCTGCTGGATTTTGTCGACGTACCCAGCGATGACCCCGGCCTGCAACTGCATTACGGCATCGTCAGCCGCTCCGGCTACTCGCTGACACCGGCGGCACAGGCGATGGTCGATGCGGTTGTGGCGGTTGACCAGCGATTGCTGGCGGTGGATCGGCCGCAGTAAAGTCGCATCGCCGCTATCCCTGTGGGAGCGAGCTTGCTCGCGAAGACGGTGTGTCAGTCACACTCATCACTGGCTGACACAATGCCATCGCGAGCAGGCTCGCTCCTACAGGGGTTCTGTGCAGCTTTTGGACTAGGCGCGACGTGCGAGCGACTGCACCGCTCGCGGCGCGCCCAGCGCACGCAGCAAGCAATGCATCGCTTCCTCCCGGCTGCGCTCGAAGCGGTAGCGGGCTTCGATGTACAGCGCCAGTTTCAGCTCCACCGGTTCATCCAGCGGCAACGGCACCTGCTGCAACCCCAGCACGGTGGCGACCCGGCTCGGCAGGCTCATGCCGAACGGCTGCCGATCGGCGATCAGTTTGGCCGCCAGCGTGCTTTGGGTGTTCACCGCCACCGTCCTGCGCAGGCTTTTCAGACCGAGGTGCAGATCCACCGGGCTGAGTCCGTCGCGACGACTGGAAATCTGAATCTGTGGCTGCTGCAGATAGGCTTGCAGCGTGCGCGGAGGTTCCTTGAGCGCCGCGCCGTAGGCAAACACGTAATGGTCGGCGGGCAACACCTGCTTGTGCAGACCGGCGAGCCCGGCCAGCGGTTGATCGAGGTCGATCAGGATGTCGAGTTTGCCGCTCGCCAATTCCTGCAAGGCATCCCGACGACGTGGCTGGAAGTAGCGCACCTGCCAGTCGGCGTGCGGCGCTTCGAGCAAGGCGTCGAGCAGCACCGGTTGCAGGCAGTCCAGGCAACTGATGCGCAGCAACGGGTTGTTCTGCCGTGCGGCCGGAATCATGCGCAAACCATCGCGCAACGATTCCAGGGCGGCGCGCACATAGTCGGCCAGACGATGCGCCACCAGCGTCGGCGTCACGCCGAGACGGCTTTTGATGAACAGCGGATCGCCGCACAATTCGCGCAGGCGCCGTAGCGCGTTGCTCATGGCCGGTTGCGACAGGCACATCACCTCGGCGGCGCGGGTGACGCTGCGTTGCTGATAAATCGCGTCGAAGGCGAGCAGCAGGTTCAGGTCGAGCTGGCGTAAATCAAGCATGGTCTTGCTCCGGCAAATCGCTTAACGTCGGGCAGCCTAACCAGTGTCCCGGAACAAGCTGTGAGCCCTACATGACAAAAAGTGATCAGCCACTGCTCCATCAACCATTGCCCAATGCGTTTTATGCGCCGACCTTGCTGCCGGCCATCGAAGAACTGCTTGCCCGGGGCGTCGCCCGGGAAACCCTCGAAGACCTGTTTCGCCGCAGCCTGTTCGAACTGCGTGCGCCGTTCATGCGCATTCCATTATTCCTTTCGCGGCGCTTCTGGGCGTTTGCGCTGGAGCAGACTGGCGACCCGTTGATCGGTCTGGCGGCGGGCCGACGCTTCGTCTCCACCGCCACCAATGGCCTGACTTACCTGTTCGACGTCGCGGCGTCACTGGAAAGCGCCTGTGATTATTTCGAGCGATTCTTTCCGTTCTTCAACGGGCACTTCCGGGCGCAGATCGTGCGCGACGATGACGGCGTCGAGTTGCGGCTACTGGATTGCGGCAGCCTGAAAGCCAGTGCGTCGACCACCGATTACATCGTGATCAGCCTGTGCAGCATGCTGCGTCGAAAATTCCTCGCCAGTGGGCTGGAGCGTGATCCGATTCTCGAGATCGGTCTGGCGTGGCCACGTACTGCCAACCCCCAGGCGCATGAACAGGCGTTCCGCGCGCCGGTGCAGTGGGCACAGCCGCATCATTCAATCCGTCTCGATCCGCAGTTGTTTGTGACAGCGTTGACCCCGGGCAACCATGAGCTGGAACAAACGCTGGTGGACCTGCTGGAGCAGACTCGGCGCAACAGCGAGCCGACGTTGCTTGAGCAGGTCAGCGACCATCTGATTGCGGACCTTGCCCGTGCAAACTGGCAGCAGTTTTGCGCCGACCATCACTGGCTGGAACGCACCGCTGCCCGGCGCTTGAAGGCCTTGGGCTGGCGTTTTTCCGAGTTGCAGGATGAGTATCGCCGTTGCCTGGCCGAGGATCTGTTGCAGGCAGCGGATCTGGAGTTGGTGGAGATATCGGATCGGTTGGGGTACAGCGATGTGCAGAGTTTCAACCGCGCGTGTTTGCGGTGGCAGGGGTGTGCGCCGGGGGTGTATCGGACGCGGTGGCAGCAGCCTTCAGATCTGAGTTGAATTGGTTGACGCCATCGTCGGATCGCCGCCCGGAGCAGGCTCACTCCCACAGGGGATCTGTGTCGTTCACAAATCCCCTGTGGGAGTGAGCCTGCTCGCGATGAGGCCAGATCAGACAACCAAAAATCTTACTGCCCCACCGCCACACTCGTAGCCGCCTGCCCCGGCGTCACAATGCTCTTCAGGTCAATATGCTTCCACTCAGGCTTGGCCCCCAGCCGCGCATTGAACCGGTAGTTGAACGTAAAGTCGTCCGCTGTCGGCACGCTCAACGGCTTGCCATAAACCGCCTCGATCCCCGCCAGGTCATACCCCATCAACTGCAACAACGTCGGGAAGATGTTGTAGTGGCTCGACCGATCCTTGTTCGCGGTCAGCGCCTTCTGCCAATCCAGTGTGCGCAACTGATCCCCTTGAATCACCACCAGCGGCACCAGGCCCTCCTCCTCCACCGGATCCCCGCCGCAGTGGGTATTCAGCCCGGGGTTGCCCCGCTCATGCAGGTCCTGCCCATGGTCCGAGGTGTAAATCAGCAGTGCGTTGCTCATGTCCGCCTGCGCAAAAACCCGCGAGAAAAACTCCCCGACGTTCCACAGCAACGTGTTCTTGTAGGCGTTGCGGTACAGCACCCAGTCATCCGGCTGACCGTTGAAGCCATCCCGCTTGCCAGTGTCTGCGATCTCGACAAACTGCCCCCGAGGCAACGTCGGACGGTACGCCATGAACGCATCCGGGTACTTGTCGTGCACCGGGAAATGCGCGCCCACCTTATTAATCACCACCAACTCGGGTTTGCCGTCGTTAAGCAAGTCGATCAGTTTCGCCGCTGCCGCCATGTCGCGATCGCGCACGCTGGTCTGGTCGAATTGCACGAATTCGTCGATGTCCTTTTTCTCGGCATCGTTCATCAGGTTCTGCAAGTTGCCACCGGTACGCTGGGCATCGATGTAGACAGTGCGCAGGCCGGCTTTCTTCGCGTACTGCCAGATCGACGGCAGGGTGCTGTTGATGCGCATGTAGTCGGCGCGGGTGCCGCCGTAGCGCAGGGTGATGTTGGTGTCGGCGCTGCAATTGGCGATGGACGCGGCGTATCCGTAATTGAAGATCTCGACGCCCGGGCGCGGCCCCTTGAGGTTGCTGTGCACACCGAACGGCGCGTTGATGTCCAGGTAGTTGCCGGAAATGCTTTCGTCGATGATCAGCACGATATCGTGCCCCGGCGGTGAGTCGTTGCGCGCCAGGCTCACTGATTCGCGCGGGCCGACGGTGTTGTGCAGGGCTTCGTAGGTAAATAGGTTCAGATAGGCCAGCGGCGTGTACATGATCGGCAGGCCACGGGCGCCCTCGCCGGCTCGCACGAACAACACCGCACTGAGCAACAGCACTCCGAGCATCGGCGCCGCCACCAGCAACGCACCGGGCAGCGGCATGCGCCGACGCGGCTTGAGCCCGATGCCAAACAGCAGCAACAACCCGCCGACCACCCCACTGATGATCGCGTCGCGGTACTGGTACGCCGCCTCCTGGATGAACCCGCCGGAATACACCAGCGACACGAAGCTGCTGTACGTCAGGTAATCGGCCGTGACGCGGGTATAGACGTCGAAAAACACCGCCGAGACAAACATGGCCAGGGCAAACACATGACGGATCAGTGTCTGGCGGATGTAGGCGGTCATGAAAAGCGCCACGGTCAGCGCGATAAACATCCCGCCAAACAGCAGCACCGGGAAGCCGATGCCCATCGCGCTCAGGCGTTCCAGGTAATAGTCGTAGTTCTTAACTAAATAGAGAACTAAGAGCAGTTCTTTGAGGTATCGAATCATAGTATTTCCGATGCTCGCGGCCGTCTGTTGGCCAATAGATTGTCGGCCATTTTTTGACACTAGCACCGGGCCATCAAAGCGCAAGAAATGTCGGGTTTTTCGACGAAGCGTCAAAAAAACGTTGACTCAAATCTGACACACTCAGGTGGCTACAACCCTTGCAATTCAAGCCCTACGACCGTTTATCGTTTTGTTCGAAATGTGAAAAACCCGTCAAAACCGCGGCAAATCCAGCTGCGGCAAGCACTTGATGGCAAATCGCCCCGAAAATGGGTCTGTTATAGCAAAGCAACATGTCATTTTGCTGACACGTTTTCCCAGCGCTGGGCTATACCCCTTTTGACAGTCTTATTTCAGTTCTTTCCACCGTCTTACGAGGCACGCCAATATGGACGTGAGCGTATTTGGTACGGGCTACGTTGGCCTGATACAAGCAGCGGCATTGGCCGATGTCGGACATCGTGTCTTATGTGTCGACATTGATCCGAACAAGATCAAGCAACTGCAACAGGCCGTGCCGCCGATCAGCGAACCGGGGTTATCCAGCACGCTGGAAGAGAATATCAAGGCCGGCCGTTTGCTGTTCACGACCCAGGCCAGCGATGCGGTCGAACACGCCGAGCTGATTTTCATCGCCGTTGGCACGCCCGCCGACGAGGACGGCTCCGCCGACCTCAGTCACGTACTGAATGTGGCCCGCCAGATCGCCAGTTACATGGAGACTGATCGCACACTGATCATTAAGTCCACCGTGCCGGTCGGCACCGCGGACCAGGTGGCCGCCAGCGCCAACGAAGAACTGCATCGCCGTGGCAAGAGCGCCCTGAAAGTGCGGGTGGTGTCCAACCCCGAGTTTCTCAAGGAAGGCAGCGCCCTCGCCGATTGCATGCGCCCGGACCGGATCATCGTCGGCACCGACGACGACGAAGCCCGCGTCCAGCTCAGCGAGCTCTACGCGCCGTTCTGCCGCAACCATGAAAAAATCATGTTCATGGACAACCGCAGCGCCGAGCTGACCAAGTACGCGGCCAACGCGATGCTCGCCACGCGCATCAGTTTCATGAACGAACTGGCTAACCTCACCGAACTGCTGGGGGCCGACATCGAAGCGGTGCGCAAAGGCATCGGTTCGGACCCGCGCATCGGTTACCACTTCATCTACCCCGGTTGCGGCTTCGGTGGCTCGTGCTTCCCCAAGGATCTGCGCGCCCTGCTGCACACCGCTGAACACAACGGCATGCCGTTGCGTCTGCTGCGCAGCGTCACTGACGTCAACGACAGCCAGCGCCACATTCTCTTCAGCAAACTGAAAGCGCAATTTCCCAACGGGCTGGCCGGCAAATCCATCGCGATCTGGGGCCTGGCGTTCAAGCCCAACACCGATGACATGCGCGAAGCCCCCAGCCGTTACCTGATGGAAGCGCTGTGGGCCGAAGGCGCGAGCGTGCAGGCTTATGACCCGGAAGCCATGTCTGAATGCCGGCGCATTTACGGCTACCGCAATAACCTGCACCTGTGCGCCACCCGCGACGACACCCTGGAAGACGCCGACGCCTTGGTGATCTGCACCGAGTGGAAAAACTTCCGCGTGGTCGACTTTGACTTGCTGGCGAGCAAATTGCGTTCACGGGTGATCGTCGACGGTCGCAACCTCTACAACCCGGAACAAGTCGCGGCGGCCGGTTTGCACTACAGCGGCATCGGCCTGCGGCACATCGTTCCCGAGGCGCCGCGACCATGAAGATTCTCGTCACCGGAGCGGCCGGTTTCATTGGTGCCCACTGCGTCTTGCGACTGATGCGCGAGGGGCACGACGTGTGCGGGCTGGATAATTTCAACGACTACTACGACCCGCAACTCAAACACGACCGCGTGGATTGGGTGCAGGAGCAGGTTGGCAATTTCCAGCTCGCGACGGTTGACCTGGCCGACGGTCCGGCCATCGAGGCCCTGTTTGTCCGTGAACAACCCGAGGTGGTGATTCACCTCGCGGCGCAGGCCGGGGTGCGTTACTCCCTGGAAAACCCTCGGGCTTACCTCGACAGCAATTTGAGCGGGTTCCTCAACATCCTCGAAAGCTGCCGCAACCACCCGGTCAAGCACCTGATCTACGCCTCGTCCAGTTCGGTGTACGGTGCCAACCAGCACACGCCTTACTCGGTGAAGGACGGCGTCAACCACCCACTGTCGCTGTACGCCGCGACCAAGAAAGCAAACGAGCTGATGGCCCACAGCTACAGCCATCTGTTCGGCATTCCCTGCACCGGCCTGCGTTTTTTCACCGTGTACGGGCCTTGGGGCCGGCCCGACATGTCACCGATCCAGTTTGCCCGGGCGATTGCCGAAGGTCAGCCGTTGAAATTGTTCAACTACGGCGAGCACCAGCGCGACTTCACCTACATCGACGACATCATCGAAAGCATCACCCGCCTGATCGAACGTCCACCGCAAGCCAACGCCGAATGGGACCGTGAACAACCGGACCCGGCCAGCAGCATGGCGCCGTGGCGGATCTACAACATCGGTGGCCAGCACCCGGTGGAGCTCAAGGACTACCTGGCGCTTCTGGAAAAGCACCTCGGACAAAAAGCCCTCGTCGAGTTGCTGCCTCTGCAGCCGGGCGACGTGCTCAATACCTGCGCCGACGCCAGTGACTTGGCTCGGGCTACCGGATTTCAGCCTTGTATCGAGCTGGATGAAGGACTCGGGCGCTTTATTGCCTGGTTCCGCGACTACTACCCACTGCCTATCGCCCATGCGCCGCTCGCGGCTGAACTTCAGCGGAGGATTCTATGACTGGACATGAAAAAACGGTGCCCCTGCAACAGATGCGCCGAGACAAGCGCCTGGACCCGGAGCACCGAATGCGCCTTGATACCGCGATCCATATGCAGGGTCGTGGCTGGATGACCGGCCGTGATGGCGGTCGGCCGTGGACGCTGTCACGCACCAACCGCGTGGTCGCCTGCTTCGGTGCGCTGGTCATTCTGCTGCTGATCTCGCCCATCCTGCTGGGCCTGGCACTGGCGATCAAATTCAGCAGCCCTGGGCCCGTGATGTTCGTGCAGAAACGCACGGGCTACCGCGGTCGCAAGTTCGGCATGTTCAAGTTTCGCACCATGGTGGCCAACGCCGAGGAGCTCAAAGAGTCCCTGCGTCACCTGAACAAACACGGTGCCGACGCCATCGATTTCAAGATCGACAAGGATCCGCGCATCACCGGCATCGGCGGTTTCCTGCGGCGCAGCAGCCTGGATGAGCTGCCCAACCTGTTCAACGTGGTGACGGGCGACATGCGCCTGGTGGGCCCGCGCCCAACCTCGTTCAACGCCTACCGCTACAAGGACAATCACCTTGCACGCCTGAGCATCTACCCCGGCATGACCGGCCTGTGGCAGATCTCCGGGCGCAGCAATATCGACTTCGACCAGCGCGTTGAGTTGGACCTCAGCTATATCGCCGAGCAGAGCCTGCTGCTTGATCTGAAGATCCTGTTGAAAACCCCCTTCAAAGTATTCAGCGGCCACGGAGCGAGTTAAATGGACGGTTCATCAGCCAAAAGCCTAAGCATTGCAAACCCGAGCGAGTCCAACCTGACCTCGACCGTGCTCGATCAAGATCTGCGGATCCTATTCCTGACCTCCGCCAACCCCGGCGCAGGTACAACCACCAGTGCCTTGGCACTGGCCAGCCAACTGGCGCAAATGAGCAGCGGTGAGGTGCTGCTGGTCGATGCCAGCCAATCGTCGACCAACCTCACCCAGCAGCTGGGGTTGACCAAGGAGCGCGGTTTTCGCGACCTGCTGTTCAACACCCAGAACCCGCCACTGCTGCAGGACTGCGTGGTGAACGTTTCCAGCTTGCCCTTCCACATCCTGCCCAACGGCCGGTTTGTGCGCGGCACCGAACACCTGACACCTGAACGCCTGGGCCCGTTGCTCGATCAGCTCGGCAGTCAGTATCGGTTTGTGGTGATCGACGGCGACGCGGTGTATTCCGCCGCCGACACCATGATCATCAGCACCCAGGTGGACGGCGTGATCATGGTCGTGCGCTCCGAAGACACGCGCTGGGAAGTGGCGCAGGCGGCGGTTCAGCGCTTGACCCAGGCCGGCGCGAAACTGGTCGGCAGCGTCTTCAACCGGCGCAAGTACTACATGCCGAAGTGGCTGTACAAAAACCTGTAAGCAACCAGAAAGGGATGACGACATGAACGCCAAAATGCTTGTCCTGCTGTTGCTGCCGCTTGCAGGTTGCTCCAGCACTTCCGAAACCCAGAACATGCCGGTGAATATCCTCACGGCCGCACCGGCCAATGCCCAGGCCACCGACATGCCCAAGGTCGAACAGACGTTGCGGCCACAGGATGTGCTGGACGTGATCTTCCGCATCAGCACCACCGGATCGAGTGCCTACCGCATCCAGTCCGGTGACCAGGTCGGCCTGAACTTCACTGCCGCCAGCCAGCTCAACGGCAATCAACTGGTGCTGCCCGATGGCACCATTGAACTGCCGGGCGCCAACACCTCGGTGAAAATCGCCGGGCTGTCTTCCGAAGAAGCGCGTCAGGAAATCCAGCGTGTCTACACACGCAAGCAGCTGTTTCAGCCCAACCGCAATCAGCTGTCCGTGCAGGTCATCAGCCCGCTGAGCGAAGAGGCGAACCTCAAAAGCGCCCTGAACCACCCGGGTACCGGCATGAGCCGGGAGATCACCGTGGGCACCGACGGCTACGCAAGCTTTCCGGAAATCGGCGCCGTGCCATTGCAAGGCATGACCGTCAATCAACTGGAAACCTTCCTCAACAAACGCTACGCACAACTGCCCGGTCGTATGACCGTCGACGTGCTGCTCAAATCCACCGCCGGCAATGAAATCTACGTGCTGGGCGAAGTCGGCCAACCGGGTTCCTACCCGATCCGCCGGCCGGTCTCGGTGCTCGAAGCACTGACCCTGGCCCGTGGCAGCAACACCAAGGCGCGGCTCGATTCGGTGGTGATCATGCGCCGCAACGGTAACCAGGTTCAGGCTGTGCGTTATGACGTGGAAAAAGCCTTGTCAGGCGATGCGTCGCAGATTGCGTACCTGCAACCGGACGACATGCTCTATGTGCCGAAGACCAAACTGGCCAGCGCCGGCGAGCTCGCACGGCAACTGGCAGACGTGGTGTTGTTCCAGGGCGTGGGCTTCAGCTTCGGCTACCGCGTCGACAACAAAGACAGTGACAGTAACTAACTCTCAGGTGACCGACCATGAATCCAAAGGAAAACTACCTGCACGAGTTCTTCAGGATCTTCTTCGCCAACAAGCAGTTGGTGAAGCGAGTCTTCCTGGTCTTTGCAGTGATCGCGCTGGTCTTGCCGTTGGTGCTCAAACAGAGCTTCGATATCACCGCCCAGGTGATCGTGCAGTCCAAAAAACTCTCCCAGGGAGACGCCACGACGTCCCTCAACCAGGAGAACGCCTCGTTCATTCCTCCGTCCCTGGCGGACATGGAAACCGAGAGCAATATCCTGCGCTCGCCGGCGTTGATCCGGCAGACCATCAGCGAGTTGCGCGACAAGGGTGAGTACACGCCCACCCCTGGCGTCTTCAACAAACTGGTAACCCAGCCGTTCAAACAGTACGTAACCACCCCGCTGCGCGAATACGTGATCAACCCGGTGAAAGCCACTCTTGGCCTGGAAACCGATCCGGTGCGCGACACGGTGCTGGATGCACTGACCCAAGAGGCGATGGACAGTCTGAAAATCGAGACCCTGCCAGGCTCCAACGTGATCTCCATCATCTACAGCTTTGACAATCCGGCCCAAGGCACCAAGTTTGTCGCAACCTTGCTGCAGAACTACCTGACCAGCCGTCAGGAACTGCAATCCATCGACTTGCCACAATCGTTCTACGAAACCAAAAAGAAGCAGTACCAAGTGCGGCTCGATGGCCTGGAAGGCACTCGGTTGGCCTTGCTTGAAGAAGTCGGCTCGTCCGATCCAAAGGAAGAAATCACCTTCCGCCTCAACGCCATCAACACCGAGGAGCAAGCGCTCAACCTGTACCGCGACCGCCTGCTGCAAAGCCAACGCTGGCTCGACTACCTGAAAACCAGCCTGGCCGCTGCCAGCAACTCCAAACTCAACGACTACACCTTCCCCTACACCTTCACCACCACCGTGGACAACGTGGCGTTCGAAGATCGCGAGATCAAACAGATGGGTGAGGCCCTGACCACTCAGGTCAGCCGCTACATGAACGACCTGGCGATCTTCCAGCCAAGCAGCGAGCCGATGTTGCTGACCCGCGAGCAAATCGCCCGCACCCGTCAGCAGTTTCTGAAAGTGGTCAGCAACCGGATTCAGGAGCGCACCACCGACCTGGCCGTTGTCGCTTCCGTGATCAACCAGAAAACCGCGCGCATTGCCGAGTTCAAAGACCGCATCCACCAGTTGCAGAAAACCCAGAGCAAGCTGCGGCAGATGGACACCGAGATCAACGGCTTGCACGCGGCGTTCTCGACGTACGCCCAGCGCTTCGCCGAAAGCAGCACCTCTCGCTCGCTGGACAACGACCTGTCCAACGCACGGGTGCTCAGCCCGCCGTATGAGCCTACCGAAGCCGCGTTCCCGAAACCGATGCTGATCATTCCGTTCGGCTTGTTCACCGGTCTCTTGCTGGCGATTGCCTTGGTCTACGTCCGTGAGTTCTTCGATCACCGTTTCAAACACCCAGCGCAAATCACCCACGAACTGGGCTTGCCGGTGCTGTTGGTGATCAACGATCAAAACGTGGAACCGACCAATCCGCACAGCAACTGGTCCGTGCCTGGACTCGTGCATTGGGTGCGCAATTGAACGCGCCGCTCAGCCCTTCCCTGCCGATCATTCATTTGCTCAGCAGCGGCGGCTTCTACGGGGCTGAGCGGATGCTGCTGGACCATTGCCTGGCGACGCCGGGGCAGCACCAGGTGCTGTTTCTCGATGCACCGCCAGAGTTGATCGCGCGGTTCCGCCAGGCGGGGGTCGACTGCCGGGGTTGCGCGGGGCTGGGGCCATTGCTCGCGCATTTGCGCCAGCGCCGGGCGGAACGGCCGTTGATCAATACGCACAATTTCAAGGGCCTGTTGTTTGGCTGGGTGGGCGCAACGTTGTTGCGCCTGCCGCTGGTGATTACGCAGCACGGTTTCACCCCGCGCAGCCGCAAACAGAAGTTTTACACCTGGCTGAGCCTGCAACTGTGCCGCACCGCGTCGGTGACTCGCGTAGTTTGCGTCGCCGAAAGCATTGCCGTGTTGTGCCGCCAGGCCAGTGTCCGGGCGGAAAAACTGCAAGTGATTCCCAATGGTTTACCGGCGGCCACCGGACTGCTGCCGCACCGCGTGGACCGCCAGCGTTGGCTGGCCGGTTACGTCGGGCGGCTGAGCAGTGAAAAAGGCCCGGACTTTTTTCTCGATGCACTGATTCCACTCTGTCAGCAACACCCGCAACTGGACGCCGTGATGCTCGGCGACGGCCCGGAACGGGAGGCGCTGCTGGCACGTATCAACGAAGCCGGCTTGCAGGACCGCATCACCCTGCCGGGTTACCAGACCGACATGGGTAAGTGGTGGCAGCAACTCGATGCGCTGGTGATCAGCTCGCGCACCGAAGGCACACCGATGATTCTGCTCGAAGCAATGCAAGCCGGGGTGCCGGTGGTGGCGTTTGGCGTCGGCGGGATTCCCGATGTGCTGCAAGACCGGCACAACGGCCTGCTGGCGACGCCCGCCGACAGCGCCGCCCTCGCCCGCCAGATCGGCTCGTTGTTGACTGAACCGGCCATGGCTCGCGACCTGATCGACAACGCAAAACGTACGCAACTGGACCGTTACGACCTCAAGGCCCTGGCCGAACGCTGGTCGCAACTTTATCTCCGTACTGCACGGGAGGCACGCGCGTGATCTTTCCGCTCTCGATCGTCAGTTTGTTTGGCCTGGTCTGCCTCGGTTTGCTGGCCAGCCCTTATCCGTATCTGGCGCCGGGGGCGGTGCTGGGCCTGGTCGGTGTCGCGCTGCTTTACCGCAAACCCACCTGGGGCTTGCTCGGGATCGCTGCACTGATACCGTTTGAAGGTTTCTTCAAGGACAGTTCGCTGTCGGGCACCAAGTTCCTCGGTGCCTCACTGGCCGTGATCCTGATGCTGCAACTGGCCATCCACCAGCTCCCGTCGGAGCGCCTGCGCAGCAACATCTGGCGCTTCCTGATCTGGTTCATGGTCTTGTACCTGCTGAGCGTGATCAACACCGACAACATGGGGATGTCGATGGGGCACCTGCGGGAGCTGAGCGTTGGCCTGATCCTGTTTGTGATCACCCTGCTGATCGGCCGCGAGCTGAACATGGACCTGTTCGCCAAATTGGTCACCCTCAGTGTCACGGCGACCTGCGTGCTGGCGGTGTTCTCCAGCAAGTATCAGGACCAGGGTCGCGCCGCCGGCCTGCTGGAAGACCCGAACGCCTTTGCCATGCTGATCGCCTTCGCTGTGCCGCTCGCCTTGCTGCTGGTGGTCCGCAGCCCGCACTTTTTGCATCGGGTGTTCTGGGTCGGTTGCTGTATTTTGCTGCTGGGCGGCATGACCAAGACCGAATCCCGATCGGGGCTGGTGGTGTTGTTCCTCAGCCTGATGATTGGCGCCTGGCACTACCACGCCGAGCTGAAACGCATCCGTCCACGGCATCTCGGGTTCGCGATGCTGGGCCTGGTGATCGTGATCCCGCTGGCCCTTTATGCGATGCCGAAGGGTTATATCGAGCGCATACAGTCCTTGAGCATTTTGAGCGCCGGCGCCAAGAGTCAGGACCAGTCTCTGGGCCGTCGCGCCTCGTACATTGTGGTCGGCAGCCAGATGATCCGCGAGAACCCGTTGCTGGGCACCGGCCCCGGGACGTTCCCGCTGCACTACGCCACCACCGGGTATGCCAAGGCGTTTTCGGCCAACCGCAAAATTGGCGACTTGTACCGCCGCGCCCACAACACCTACCTGGAAATTTTCAGTGAACTGGGGATTCCCGCCGGCCTGTTGTTCGTCGGCATGCTCACCCTCGGGTTGTACAACCTGGTCCGCGCCCGTCGTGCGTGGATGCAGCGCCGCAACCGCGAGCAGGCGGATTTGCTGACGCACCTGAGCATGAGTTTCCTGTCGCTGACCCTGTTTTTGATGTTCCTCAGCGCACCCAACCAAAAGTACGTGTGGATCATGCTCGCCCTGACCAGCGTGCTGCGTTTGAAAGCCGAAGAAAGCCCACTCGTGGAGGCCAAGGCATGACCCGCATCAGCATTGTCATTCCGATGTACAACGAAGCCCCACACATCGCCCGGACCCTGCTGGCTGCGCAACGCGCCGCCATCGCCGCCGGGGTGCAATGCGAACTGATCGTGGCCGACAACGGCTCCGAGGATCAGGGCCCGCACATCGCCCGGCAAATGGGCGCGCAAGTGCTGGAGCTGCCGGGCTTGCTGATCGGCGCCTTGCGCAACCGCGGCGCCGCCGTTGCCACCGGTAAATGGCTGGCCTTCCTCGACGCCGATATCGAAGTGCCCGAGGACTGGCTCACACTGTTGTTGAGAATCGAGCCTGCGGTTCACGTCGACGTCCTCGGACTTGATTTGCACACCCCGGCGCAAGCCCCTTGGTATGCCGATGCCTGGCAACGCCGGCTGTTGCGCCCCAGTGCGGAAACGGTGCAAACCGTGCGCTGGCTGCCCAGCGCCAACCTGCTGATGCGCCGCCATTGGTTCGACAAGGTCGGGGGCTTCAATGAAACCCTGCGTACCGGTGAGGACAAGGACTTCACCATGCGCCTTTCCCACGCAGGTGCGCGCCTGCTGTCGGTGAACCAGAGCGTCGCCCTGCATTGGGGTTACGAGGCCAGCTGGCGCGAATGGATGGGCAAGGAATTCTGGCGTCAGGGCAGTCACCTGCAATTACTGCGCAGCAACGGCTTGAGTTTGCGATTGCTGCGGTTCCCGATGCTGTCGATAGCCGCCTGGGTGCTGGACATTGCGGCGTTTTTTGCCCTGCTCAACGGCCAGGTCCATCTGACGCTGTTCCTGTTGCTGGTGACCAGTCTGCCCGCGCTCGCCCTGAGCATGCGCCAAAGCATGAAACACCGTGACCTGGGCCTGACACTGCAACTCTGGGGCCTGCATTGGGTGCGTCTGCAACTGGCCGGTGCCGCGTTCATCCTCAGTCTTTGTCATTGGAATGCCAGGAGGCCCGCCCGTGGCTGAATTCATTTTCTGGTTGTGCCTGTTGCTGCCGGTTTACGCCTATATCGGTTATCCGCTGCTGTTGACGCTGCTGGCGCCGTTGTTTGCGGCACGGCGCCATGCGCCGCCGGAACCGATGAACATCAGCATCGTGATTGCCGCGCACAACGAAGCGCGGCACATCGAACACAAGTTGCGGACCTTGCTCGCTCAGGATTATCAGCCGGCCTCGCTGCAGATCATTCTCGCCAGCGACGGTTCGACCGACGACACTGTGGCCTGTGCACGCAAGGTCATCGACCCGCGCATCACCATTCTCGACCTGCCCCGCCAGGGCAAGGCCGCGACCCTGAATGCCGGCGTTGCGTTGAGCACCTGCGATATTCTGGTGTTCACCGATGCCGACAACCAATGGTCCCGCGACACCCTCGGTCACCTGCTTGCGCCCCTGTGCGACCCACAGGTCGGCGCTTGCGCCGGGCACATGGTGATCCCGGTCACCGGCGGTGGCCTGAGCCTTGGCGACAGCCTCTATCGGCATTACGAAGGCTGGCTGCGCAGGGTGGAAAACCGCACCGGCTGCATGGTCTCCGCCGACGGTGCCCTGCTCGCCCTGCGTCGCGAGTTGTTCCAGGACATCCCGGCCGAAGTCAACGATGACTTCTTCATCAGCACCTGCGCACCAGTGGCGTTCAAGCGAATTGTCTACGTGCCCGAGGCGCAGGTCATCGACCAGGGCGTCGACGAAGCGGACAAACAATTCCGCCGTCGCCAGCGGGTCACCGTCGGGGGGTTGCAAAGCCTGGCCCAGCGCAGCGAGCTGCTCAATCCGCTGAAGCATGGCCTGTATTCGATTGCCTTGATCAGCCACAAGTTGATCCGCCGACTGGCGCCGATCCTGTTGCTGCCGCTGTTGCTGAGCAATTTCTGGCTGTGGGAAGAACACGGCTTCTATCGCCTGAGCCTGGTCGCGCAACTGCTCGGTTACGCCGTGGCCATCGCCGGTCTGCTGGATTCGCAACACCGTCTGCCCAAACCCTTCCGCCTCGCCGCGTTCCTTCTGGTGACCCTGGCCGGGATGAGTATCGGTCTGTGGCAGTTCCTGCGGGGGCAGCGGTACGCCCAGTGGAACCCTGAGCAAAACCGTTGAGAGGACTGAGCCGTGGCGATCAAACAATTATTAAAACGCACCAGTGGCTGGCTTTACCTCAACTCGTCGGTGGGGCGCACTCAACTGCAAGGCGCCGGCGTGATCCTGATGCTGCACCGGGTGCTGGCCAGCGACCAGGCCGCCGACCTGCCCCACCGCAATGAACTGTGCGTCGGACCGAAAGCCTTCGAGCACTTGCTGGTATGGCTGAAAAAACACTTCGACTGCGTGTCGTTGATGGACATCCTGCAACCCGGCAAGGTGAGATCGGACCGCCCGAAAATAACCCTGACCTTCGACGACGGTTGGCGCGACAACGCCGTGAACGCTTTCCCGCTGCTGCAAAAATACCAAGTGCCGGCGAGCATTTTTCTCTCCACCGATTTCATCGGCAGCCGCCAGCGGTTCTGGTGGGAAAGCATCGGCGAAACCCTCTGGGGCAGCCACGGTGAACGGGCCCGGATGCAGTTGATCGACTGCCTGCAACAGGTCGGTCGACCACTGCCGGTGCCCTTCGATGAACTGGATGTGGAGCCTCGCAGCCTGGCCTTGCTGCATTTTCTGCACAGCCTGAAAACCCTCAGCCCTGCTGACCTGAATCGACTGACCGATGAGTGCCCGGACGAGTCATTGCCCCAGGCGCTGGACTGGCATCAGGTGCGCGCGCTGGAAGCCTCGGGGCTGGTGCGGTTCGGCCCGCACGGCGCCAGCCATTCGATTCTCACCGGCCTTGACGATCAGCGTTTGCGTGAGGAGCTGAGCCGCAGTCGCAACGCCTTGCAAAACGGCTGCAACCGGCCGCTGCCGGTCTACTGCTACCCCAACGGCGACAACGATGCGCGGGTGCGCGAACACGTTGCCGACCACGATTACCCGTTTGCCCTTGGCACGGGCACCGGAATTTATCGTGGCACCGACGACCCCTTGAACTTGCCACGCTTCGGCGTCAGCCAGCGGGTGGCGCGCAATCCGCAGCTGCTGTCCTGGCGCCTGTACCGCGGGGCACGCGCATGAGCCGCAACCGTTACCTCAAGCATCTGGCCCTGAGCATGGGCACCAAACTGGCGATGATCGGTTTGCGGCTGATGCGCAACGTGTTGCTCGCCCGAATCCTCGGGCCGAGTGAACGGGGCTTGTTTGCGCTGCTCAGCACCCTTCCCGACCTGATCAGCGCTGCCACCAGTGGCGGGCTGAATTCGGCGGTGGGTTTTCAGGCGGCCAAACAGCGGCCCATGGGTTTGCTGCTGAGTCAGGTGCTGGTGTTTGGTTGCCTGCTGGCGGGTCTGTTGACCTTGCTGGTGGTCGCCCTGGTGCGCGAGTTCGGCAATGAACTCGACATCACCACGCAGTTGGGCCTGCTCGCGTGGCTGTTGCTGCTGGCGGTGCCGCTGACGGTGCTCAAGAGTGGATTGCTGACGTTGCACAACGCATCCGGTGGCGTGGTGGCATTCAATGCGTTGCGCCTGATGGAATCGCTGGTGCCGCTGCTGTTGTTTCTCGCCTTGTTCTGGATGTGGAAAGACTCTGCGCTGGAAGCAGCGCTGATCAGTTGGCTGTCCGGCATCAGCCTGGTGGTGCTGGCGGGCTGGTTCTGGCTCAAACGCGATCAGCCGTTGAAATTGCAATGGGACCGCACCAGCCAAAATGAGCTGCTGCGCTACAGCGCCCGCAGCCATCCGGACCTGCTGTTCCAGCAAGTGATCCTGCGCTCCGATTACCTGTTCATCGGCGCCCTGCTCGGCAGCACCGCGCTCGGTCATTACGCCATGGCCAGCGCCGCCGCCGAGTTGCTGCTGATCGTCCCGGAAGCCGTGACCACGCCGCTGATGAAACGCCTGCTGCAACAGGAAGAAGGCATCGACAAAGTCACCCCGCTGGCCCTGCGCCTGACCGCCACGGTGATGCTCGGCGCCTGCGTGACCATGGCCGTGATCGGCGAATGGCTGATCGTGACCCTGTTCGGCGTGGCCTATCAGCCGGCCTATCCGGCGTTGTTGGCGCTGCTGCCGGGCCTGCTCGGCCTGTGCTACGCGAGCATCCTGCGCCTGGACTTGCTGGGCAAAAACCGTCCCGGCACGATTTCGCTGTTGATGGGCCTCGGCGCCTTGCTCAACCTGGCGCTGAACCTGGTGTTGATTCCGGCCTACGGGATCGTCGGCGCGGCGGCGGCATCGTCCATCGCTTACGTAGCGGTGACGCTTGCATTGCTGGTGATGTACTGCCGGTTGAGCGGCGTGCCGGTCTGGCAAACCCTGATCATCCTGCCCAGCGATGTAGCGCCGATGCTGCACATGCTGCAACGGAAGTCGGCATGAAACGCCTGGCCCTGCTGTTGTGTCTGGGCCTCTCGCTGAGCGCCCAGGCGGCGCCCATGCGTTGGGCCGATATTCGCGACGGCAGCCTGTACCTGCAACCGGATCGCCCCGACACCCTGACCATCCGCTGGGCGCCGGCGTGGCAAGCGGATGCCAACGAAGAGCGCCTGTACCTGCTCGATGGCCAGGGCAAACTTCAGGGCGAGCGCCTGATCGCCGCCAGTGAATCGCGCGGCAGTCAGAGCTGGCCGCTGGCGCCGAGTGCCTCCAGCTATCAACTGGAAATTCCGGGCTACAGTTTCCGCCGTTACAGGGTGGAACACGACGACCACACGGTGGCGCTGTTCGCCCCGGCCAAGGTGCATTTCAGCGCCGAAACCCGCAACGGCGATGAACTGTATTTCAAGGTGGCACCGGGTGAACACGCGGTGCTGGCCGGCAAGTTCCACGGTGGTGTCAGCGGCCTGCAAGCACAGCGCGTGGGCGACGGCAAACAAGTGGCGCTGGCGTTGAAACCGTATCAGGGCTATTGGCAGTTCGACAAAGTCGAGTTGCCCGTCGCCACCGAGCCACAGGTCTGGCGCCTGCGCCTGCAAGGCAGCGGCAAAGTGGCGTTCTGGCTCGATGGCACCGCCAACCTGTTCGCCCAGAACCCGCAGCAGCTCAAACCCCTGCGCGAGGACGATGGCCAAGTCCGGTTGACGTTGCACAACAAAGCGCTGGGGCCGACCCCGAACCTCGGCATCGCCCTGCCCTACGTCAAGGTGCCGGAGTCGAGTTATGCAGTGCTCGATGCACTCAAACCACAGGCGGGGACTTATTACAGTTTCGTCGACATCACGGCGAAGAATCCGCACTACGAAGACGCTTTCCGCAAGTTGTATCAGGACCGCTTCGGCATTACCCAAGACATCACACTCTTGGCCGGGAGCCAGCGTCAGGCTGACCTGCGCGCCGACACCATGAGCAACGCCGGGCTCGACGCCTGGCTCGCGACCACCCGAGCCCTGGGCGGCAAAGGCACGCACTACATCGGTTTTGCCGACGAGCCGAACCTCAACTACCCGGACTACGCCAACTACCAAAGCATCTTCAACAGCATGGCCCGGCAAGTGCGCAGCAATCCCGCCAACGCCAAGGCCGGCGTGCGCATTGCCATGCCCGCCAGTTCGCGGCTGGTCAACGGCCCGTTTGCCGACAACGCCGCCGACAAGCGTGGCATCGATTGGGCCAAACGCTTGCTGGCCGAATCCGGCGACAACATCGATGCCCTGGCCTGGCACGAATGGATGATTCGCGACCTGCTGGCGACCCGGGTTTACCGCGACAGCGTGCGCCGCGCCGCCGACCTGGTCGGCCTCGACGCCCAGGGTCGGCCGCGCAAAGCCTTGCTGCTGGACCAGACCAACATGTCCAGCGGTTCCAGCCTCAGCCCTTACGATCAGGAAACCGACTTCGCTTCGTTGTGGTGGGCTTCAGTCGTCATCAACTCATCCCAGGACGGCTTGCTGGAAATGCTGGGCTGGTTCCAGGCCGCCGACGAACCGAACTATCCCAAAGGCATGTTGCGCGTACTCGGCGAGAACTCCTTCGAGCTCAAGCCCGTGGGCCTGGCCCAGCAGTTCATCCGCCAGCATTGGCTGCGCGACGTGATAAGCCTGGAGAATGACGCTTTCGAGGTCGATGTTTTGGCCATGGGCGAGGACGTCAAACGCAGCTTGCTGGGGGTCAACAAAGGGACGCGCTTGCAGCGTGTGGCCATGACCGGGACCTCGTGCCCGATGGCCAACGGATCATTGCGTTATTTCGGTGCCGACAATCGTGCCCGCGACGCGCCATTTGATTGTAAGGACGGTCGCGTCAGCTTCGAGCTGCCAGGACGGACCCTGTTTACCCTTAGCTGGAGCACCTCATGAATTGCCAAGCATTGAATAGCGACGCCGGTCATTGGCCGGGGCTCGCATTACTCCACTTACGGCCCGTGCCGTCAGGAGTCAATACCATGAGCGTTTTGCAGAGACTCAGCCGCCACATCAAACAAAAAGGCTTGCGCGCCACCCTCAGTAAAATCTGGAAGCACTACGTGTTTTCCCACGAAGAACTGTTGTGGATGGAGCGCGACCTTGTCACCCCGGTACCGCCGAATAAACTGCGGCCCTACCCGCCGCTGCGCCTGGAAACCATCACCGAGCAAAACGCGGTGGCGTTCACCCGTCACTTTGGCGATCGCGTGGACACCATGGCCGAACTGGCCCGCGAGGGTCATACCGGGCATATGTACCTGGACGACAACGGCGATACCGTGGCCTTCATCTGGGGCAGTGCGCGCAACTATCACGACCGTCATTACTACGGCTGTTGGTTCCCGGTGAAGGAAGGCGAGTTCTTTGAATTCGGCGGTGAGCAGATCCGCGCCTACTGGGGCACGCTATTGTCGCTGGACCTTCAGTTGAACCTTTGGAAGGTCATGCAGGCAAAAGGCTGCAACACAGTGGTGGATGTCTGCGAGTTCCACAATGTCCCGGCCCTCAAGCTGCACATCCGCATGGGGTATCAGGAGCAAGGGCGGATCATGAACGTCTACGAGCTGTTTGGTCGCTGGCGTTTCTTCCGCGAAACCCATTACAGCGGCTCACGCCTGGATGCCTTGCGCAAACCGGTGCGCGACCCCGCCCCGGCAGCGATGACCTGACCCTATGGCAGCACGATTCGAATGGCGCACTTCACTGTGCGCCGCTGACTTCCCGGCAACGGCTTTTGAAGCGTTGCGTCTGCGAGTGACGGACCACACGCCGTTCAACACCCTCGCCTGGATGCGCGCGTCCGAACAGGCACTGACCACCGGGCAACACTTGCATGTGTTGCTCGGCTGGCATGGCAAGGAACTGGTCTTGTGCCTGCCGTTGGTGGCCTGCGTCGAACGCGTCGGCAGGCTGCCGTTTCGCGTGCTGCATCACCTGGGCTATCCCCTCGCCGACCGCCTCGCGTTCCTCGCGAAAACGGACTCGGAGAATATGCGCAAGGCACTGATTGAGATCCGTCGACAGCTGCCCCATGCCCTGCTGCAACTCAACGAGTTGTCCGAACCGGTCGGCGAAGAAAGCGCACTGACCGAGTGGATGACCCACAGTTCGACCGGTGAGCGACGCCTCAGCTGTCGGGTGCCGGTGCACGTGATCAGCGACGCGGACCACCAGGAAGTCTCCGGCGACCCGCGCTACAAACTGCGCCGCGCACGCAAACGTATCGCGGCGTGTGGCGCACAGGTCCGGCGGATCACGCCCGACGCGTCGACCATGGGCCCGTTGTTGCAGGCCCTCGGTGAAGTCGAAGCGGTCAGTTGGAAAGGTGATGAAGGCGTCGGGATATTCGCGGACGAACGCCACCGACAATGGATGGACCAGGCTTTCACCGCCCTCGCCGAACAGGGGATGGTGCGGGTCGTGGTGCTGGAACTGGACGGGCGCTGCATCAGCTACCGCCTCGGGTTGCTGGAACAAGGACGTCTGTACGATTACAACCTGGCGTTCCTGCCGCAATACGCCGATCTGGGCAGCGGTCGGGTGCTGCTCGAAGAGTGGATTCGCTGGGGCCTGGACGAGCACTGGCGCTGGATCGATGCCTCGCGGGTGAGCCTGGAAAACTCCAGCCATCAACTGCACGAACGCATGACTGGGCAACTGGAACACTGGCGCTGGAGTTTCTATTCCTGGCGCCCCAGCGGCCTTGCGTTGGGCCTGGCCCTGAGACTTTGGCAGTGGCTCAAACCCTTGCTGCAGAAACGGCGAGCCAAACGTGCCGCAGCGGCCGTTGCCGCCGCACCGGCCTCCGTCGCCGCGGCGGTCAAAGCAGCGAAGCCAACCGACATCAACAGGGAGAGCGAACATGCCTCGCCAAGTCATAGTCAACGCTGACGATTTCGGTCTCAGCCCATGCGAAAACGCGGTGATCCTCGGTGCGTTCCAGGCCGGGGTGATCAGCTCCGCCACGGCCATGGCCAATATGCCGGCCTTCGAAGCGGCCTGCGTCATGGCCCAGCACCCGTTGCTCAAGGATCGGATCGGCCTGCATTTCAACCTCACCTACGGGCGCCCCTTGAGTCAGTCGATTCTGGCTCGATCGAACTTCTGCGACCGCAACGGGGTATTCGATCTCAACCTGCCCCGCCATCGTTTCTGGCTCAGTCGCCGGGACCGCGACGCGGTGCTGGAGGAGCTCAAGGCCCAATGGCAACGCTGCGTGGACAACGGCGTACGGCCCAGCCACATCGATTCCCATCAACACGTGCACAACATATGGCCCATCGGCGAAATCGTCGCCCGCTTCGCCGCGAGCCAAGGGGTGGCCGTGCGCCTTGCGCGCAATCTGGGGCAAAACCTGAGCCTGCCAAAACGCGTATTCAAGACGCTGCTCAATAGTCGCTTGCAGAGTCTGGCCGGGGTGACCGCAGATTATGTATGCACCCCGGTGGACCTGCGTAACGAAGCCATGCCGACCGACGGTGTGCTGGAAATCGTGGCTCATCCGACTCAGCTCGGCGCCGATTTTGGCGATGCCTATTTGCGTTCAGAAGAGTCGCTGCCCCTTGTGCTAGAGCGGCGCCTTCAAGGTGTTCCACGGGTTTCCTATGGCGCTTTGAACACCCATTTAATGACGGGTGAAGCAGCGCTCGAATGAGTTACATAGGTTGCAACATATTCAGAACTGGCGCTTTGGCATGAACCAGCAACCTTGATCTGTACCCATCAAAAAAACGTTTCCACCCACACCCTGGCTTAGGCTAAGGAGAGCGTCATGAGCATCATCAAAAAGCTTCGCGAACGCATAAAACAAAAGGGCCTGAGCCGCACGTTCAGCGCGCTGTGGAAACGCTACGTGTTCTTCCACTGGGAGCTTTTATGGATGGAACGGGACCTGATCAGCCCGGTACAGCCGCACAAACTGCGTCCCTATTCGGGTCTGCGCATGGTGACCATCACCCCGGAAAACGCCAGCGCTTTCGGCAAGCATTTTGGTGACCGCGTCGAGACCATGGCCGAACTCGCCACCGAGGGTCACACCGGGCACATGTATCTGGATGAAGAAGGCCACGCTGTTGCGTTCATCTGGGGCAGCACCCGCGACTACCACGACCGTCACTATTACGGCTGCTGGTTCCCGGTCAAACCTGGTGAGTTCTTCGAGTTCGGCGGCGAAATGACCCGCCCCTACTTCGGCACCAGCCTGTCGGTGGATGCTCAGGTAGACCTCTGGGCGGCAATGGCGGCCCAGGGCTGCCACAAGGTGGTGGACGTCTGCGAAACCCACAACATCCCTGCCCTGAAGCTGCACATCCGCATGGGCTATCACGAACAGGGTCGGGTCACCCACGTCTACGGCCTGTTCGGCCGCTGGCGCTTCTTCCGCGAAACCCGCTACACCGGCTCGCGCCTGGACCCGCTGCGTAAACCGGGACGGCCGGTGGTGACGGGAGCGGCGAATGCCTGATTTCGGATAGAAAGACCAAGTGGCGGCCTTCGCGGGCAAGCCCGCTCCCACAGGAGATTTTCAGCGCACACCGTATTTGTGTTCGACGGGAATCAAATGTAGGAGCGAGCCTGCTCGCGATGGCGGCGGACATTCAGCATTGATGTGACTGACAATTGGCTATCGCGAGCAAGCTCGCTCCCACAGTAGATCTTCAGCGCAAACAGATTTTGTGTTCGACGACGATCCAATGTGGGAGCGAACTTGCTCCGGGCGGCGTTCCGACGATGGCGTCATACGTCCCACGCGCCTCTCGGAAAAATCATACCCAAACCAAGAGCCGTCTGACTGCTCAGGCCTGCGTCTGCGGATACATTCAGCCAGGAATGAGGAGCTATATCCGTGAATCAAAAATTAACAGACTTCGATATATCTGCATTACTCGATAACGACGAAGCCATCAGCGAATACCTTTCACAGGTACTGGCCGACGGTGACGAATTAGAGATCCGACGCGCTATCGACTTTGTGATCAAGGTTTATCAGCGCCGGCGGACTGGTACTGAGACCGAGTCAAGGCGTTCCGACGATGGCGTCAGTGGGAGCAACTCAGTTCTCAGCGCTTCACCACCACCAACGTAAAACACAACGGCAACTGCGCCGTCTGCTGTTCATACCGGTCATAGAGTTCCTCGCGGTTGGAATGCGGGTACTCCTTGAAGTGGCTGATCTGCAGCCCCGCTTCGATGGCGGCGGTGAAGATGGCGCCCAGGGTGTGGACGAACCAGTAGGACGACGCGGCCGGCTGGTCGACTTTGCCTTCGTAGACGATTGGCTGATCCTGCACGAACGGCTCGCTGCGAAAGTAGGCGCTGTCCAGGCGATAAGGATCAGCAGCCTCGGGGTCGACCATTTCCAGGAAGGGATGGGTTTCGTACACCACCAACGCACCGCCAGGCTTGAGGGTCTGCGCGACATGGCGCATGAACTCGCCGATGTCCGGCATCCAGTTCAAGACACCGATGGTGATCAGCGCCACGTCGAAGCGCTCATGAAGCTCAGTCGGCAGATGATGAATGTCGGCCTCGATGAATTCGGGGTCATGCGGTGAGCGGGACGCCAGCTCTCGCGCCTGATCGAGAAACGCCTCGGACTGATCCACGCCCACCACGCTACGCGCCCCCAGCGCAAACAGCGAAATACTTTCCCGTCCGTTGTTGCAGCCCAGTTGCACCACGTCCTTTCCATCGACGCCAACCTGCTCCAGCAAACCGCGGAGTGTGTCGTCGATGCAGCAAAAATCACGCTGACTGACCGCCTTCACCAGGGCCTGCCAATCGGGGGTGTCCTTGTGGTGTCGGGCGGAATCGTTCCAGGCATCGCGGTTGCTGGCGATGGCGTTTTCTTTGGTCGGCATTTCCATTGCGCACTCCAGAATTCGGGATTTTATTGACTGGCACGAGTCTAGATCAGGGTGTTGAAAAAACCCATTTGGCGTTTGTTGGAATGTTGTAATCCGGGCACCGCGAACGCGAGCCCGTACGGCAGCTATAGTTAATGGCCTTGGGGAAATGCGGGAAAACCGATTTCGCAGGTGTTGCCATGAAAACAACCGATCTGACGCTACTGTTCGCCCTTAGCCTGACCGCCATCACCGGCGCCCAGGCGGACGACACGCTGACACCTACCACCGACTACAGCAGTGACTTCAACTATTACGGGGCCGACCAGCCCTTCGCCCACCCGGTGCCGCCCTCCCTGAGCACGGTGCCGCCTCGGTCATACATCCCGACGGCCCCTCAGGATTTCATCCCGATTGCCAGCCAGCATGAGTTCTACGACTCAGTTTTGCCGACGGTCGCGGATGCCTCCGTTCGAGTATTCATCCGTTCCTACGATCCGGAACGCGGTGTCTACGTCAACGAAGAAGTTCTCGACCCCCGGTGCGTACTCGAATGCCTCAGCCGTCAGGGGGCAACGTTGCAATAAGGCTCACCACTGGCGTTTGTCCGGGCGTGCGAGGCCGAGCTTCTCGATCCGGTAACGCAGCATGTCGCGGCTCAGACCCAGCAGCCGTGCAGACTTGGTGACGTTCCAGTCGGTCTTGTCGAGCATCTTGCGCACCATGTCGCGCTCGACCTCCGGCAGGTTCATCGACTCGGTGCCGTTGTACACCGGACGCGGCTCGTGGTGCTGTGCTTCCTGCAGGATGATCGGGTCATCCACCAGGCTCAGGCACACGTTCAACTGATGGACCGCAACCGTATCGCTCTGCGCCAGCAGCACGGTTTGCTCGAGCATGTTGCGCAATTCACGCACGTTGCCCGGCCAGCTGTAGCTGAGCAGCAATTCTTCAGCCTGGTCGCTGAAATGCAGGTTCGGTTTGCCATAGCGTTTGCCGTGGATCGCCAGGAAGTGCCGGGCCAGCAGCAAGATGTCTGCGCCACGGGCATACAGGCGCGGAACCTTGATCGAAATAATGCGCAAACGGAAGAACAGGTCGCGACGAAATTTACCCTGTTGCACCATTTGTTCGAGGTTGCAGTTGGTCGCGCTGATCACCCGCAAATCGACCTTGCGCTCCTTCACCGAACCGACCCGGCGGATGGTGCGGTCTTCCAGCAGCTTCAGCAACTTGGCTTGCAGCAGCAGATCCATTTCACCGATTTCGTCGAGAAACAGCGTGCCGCCATCAGCCGCTTCCACCAGGCCAACACGACGGTCCTTGGCGTCGGTAAAGGCGCCCTTCTCGTGGCCGAACAGTTCCGACTCCACCAGATTGGACGGGATCGACGCGCAGTTGAATTCGATGAACGGACCTTTGCTGCGCGGACCGTCGAAGTGCAGCGCCCGGGCCACCAGTTCCTTGCCGGTACCGGTCTCGCCTTCCACCAGCACCGGCGGCAGATCGGTGTTGGCCATACGCCGCTCGGCATCGAGCAACTGGGCGATGGTGTTTTTCAAGTATTGCATCGGAGCCGATTCGCCAATCAACGCCTGTACGCCTGACTTCTGCGCCTCGCGTTCCTGATAAAACGACAGCGTGCGCTCCATTCGATCAGTGGCCAGGGCCTTGTCCAGCAGCAGCTTGAGCTCCGGCAAGGCCACCGGTTTGGTGACGTAATGAAAAGCGCCCTCTTTCATCGCCACCACGGCATCTTCGACGTTGCCGTAGCCGGTCATCATGATCACTTTCAGATCCGGCGCGCTGATGCGCAGCTTCTGGATCAGGTCGTGACCGCTCATGCCCGGCAGCGAGTTATCCGTCAACACCACATCAGGGGTAAACGTACCCAGTTTTTTCAACGCCTCTTCAGCCGAGTGGCAGACCGTCACCTCGAAGTCTTTGCGCTCCAGGTAGGTCTGAATATTCTCGGCCAGGAGTTCATCATCCTCGACCAGCAGTATGCTGTGCTCCATATTCCCCTCCCGTTGCCACTTTAAAATTGAGACAGACGCGGGTTCCTTCCTGCTCCTGGCTGGTCAGTTCGACCGAGCCTTCGAAACGCTCCATTATTCTTTTGACGAGGGCCAGGCCAACGCCCAACCCTCCCTGTTTGGTGGTGAAAAACGGCTTGAAGACCATCTGTTGCTGCTGTTTGGTCATGCCTTTGCCGGTATCACTCAAGGTCATCCGCACCTGTCCGGATCGGGGCTGTTCAATCTCGATACTGAGCATGCCGCCCTTGGGCATGGCCTCCAGGGCGTTGGCAAACAGGCTATTCAGAATTTGCGTGAGCAGCACCTGTTGGCTGACGACCGGTGGACAGGTTTGCGGTGTGAAGCGCACTTCCACGTTCGAGCGTCGGATCAGTGCGTCGAAAGCGCTCAGGGTGTCATCGATGGCCAGCACCAGGTCCACGGTTTCGGAGTCGTCGTTCATGGGCCGCAACGACACCAGCAACTCCCGGACCCAGCGCGACATGCGATCGACCTGGCTGATGATGTCGCCAATGTTCTTTTGCGCGTTCTGGCTGGCTATTTCCTGGGCCAGTTCGGCGCTGGAGCGAATGTTCGCCAGCGGATTGCGCAGGCTGTGGGCGACCGCCGAGGACATTTCACCCAGGGCGACAAAGGTCTCGTTAGTGATCAGTTGTTTCTGCTGGCTCTGCAGCAGCATGGACGCACGCCGCACAATCCAGAACAGCCCGAGGTAGATGACCAGACCGCCAATCAGGGTCGCCAGCCAGATCGCCTTGAAGCCACGTTGAATGCGCTCCACCAGATCCACCGGTTCCTTGTAGATCTCGACCATCGCGATGACTTTGCTCTTGTCGGCATTGAACATCGGGATGTAGTTTTCGATGAACAGGTAATCAGGCTCACGCAGCAGTTTCTGCTCTGGACGCTCGTCGTCGATCTCGTGGTAGCTGGTGGACACCGCTTCCTTCATTTCAAAGGATTCGTCGAGTTCATCATCGTCTTCGATTCGCACACCGATCAGCTCCGGGTTGGTCGACCAGACCACGGTGCGGTCAAGGGCATACACGTTGGCTAACAGAATGTCCGGCAGATGCTCCACATGATCGAGAAACTCGCCGCGCGAAGACGCACGGGCTGTCGGAAGGACGTCGGGATAAGCGTTGTCATCGCGCGGGTCGAGCATTTCACCCATGGTTCTGATCGGGTTGATCGAGGCATGGCGGATTTCCGCATCGCCGATGGCCTGAACGAATTGCGCGGTGAGCATGGAGTCGCGTTCGATGCTTTCGGTGACCACAAAGCGCGTGGAAATGTAGCCGAGCCCCAATGCCACGGCGGCAATGATGAAAAAGCTGCCCAAGGAAAACCAGCGCAGCAGATTGAACTGTCCGCCCCGGCACGGCTTCCCTGCTGCCGGTGTGTCCGGCGCAGTCATTTTTTGTTGTTCCAGCGTCTGCATGAGAGTGTCCTGAAGACTTGCATCAAGCCTTTTCAGCCGCGTCAGCGATCAGTGTAGGTGGCATTGATCGTGGTTGACGGCTTCACTGATAGTATTTCGCCGCTATTGCACCTGCGCCGCTTGCAGCGGTTGTTGACGATCGGTTTCTTCCTGCAAAAATCCCATAATTGACTGCGCCGCGTTCTCGTCCAGACGCAGGTTGGGCATCGGGATTCTGTCGAAACGTTCAAACAGCTCCACCGCGATCGGGTCCTTTTCAGCGAGCATGCGGTCCGGTTCACGAATCCAGCGACTGAGCCAGACCGGGTCACGCCGGCGAGTCACGCCGATCAGGTCCGGGCCGATGCTGCGCAGACCGATGCCCTGCCCGTCCAGCGGCCCCAGGCTGTGGCACGACGCGCAACGGGTGCGAAACAGTTCTTCACCATTGCTCGGCGGGCGAATCTCGGGCGCATCGGCGTAACTTTCTCCAACGCTGGGTTTCTTCCAGTTCTGCAAGGTGTTGGCCAACTGATCGGCGAGGATCCACGGGTTCTCGAACGGCGAGGCTTTCATCCAGCGGCCCGTGGTCTGGTTGCCGACGATCAGGCTCAGGTTGTGGTCTTTGCTGCGTCCGTTGTCGACGCCTTCGATGAACAGCCCGAGTTTTTTGCGCAGATCGGTGACGTCTTCGAATTCGCCGGTCAGAAACTTCCAGCCCGGCCCGACCTTGAAGCGTTGCGCGTAAGCCTTCAGCACCTCGGGCGTGTCGCTGAGTGGGTCGATGCTGATGGAGTAGAAGAAGATGTCCTGGCCGACCCGGTCGCCCAACAGATTTTGCACCTGACGCAGGCGCGCGGTTTCCAGCGGGCAGGAGTCGCTGCACGAAGTAAATATGAAATTGATCACCACCACTTTGTCCTTGATCAAATCATCGAAGAACCGCACCTGCCGACCGTCCTGATCGGTCAGCAAGGTGTTGGGGAAGTAATCGCCGCCCCAGGGTGTCGCCGATTCCGTTGGCGCCAGTACCCCTTCGCGAGCGAGCAGCACCAGACTGGCCAACAGACAAGTGACCAGGACCAGAATCAGGTGCATACCCAAGGCGCGGGAGCGCGGCGTATGCGCGGGTGTGTCGGCTCCCTTGCGTTTCATTTTTTCACCGCCACTTGTGGGCCGAAGGTCAGCCCCGGCTGACGCATAAAGGCGTCGAGTTTTTCCGGGCCGAATTCTTCAAACAGCACCCGCTGCCGAGTGAACGGCTGAGCGCCAAACAACGGGTTTGGCTTGCCATTGGTGGGGTAATTGAAACGGGTCTGCACCGACGGCGGCAGGATGTTTTCCTTGCGCGTCGTGTCTCGGCTGCCTTTGACGCCATCGATGGGGCTAGCATGCAGAGTCGCTGTGCCCAGCGTCATAGTGAGCAGGACGCTCAGAGGCGTTATCAGGCTGAACCATTTGAAGGGGTAACGCGCTTTTCTGTCCATCACCAGCCGCCTCGAAGTCGTGAAGGAGGTAGTGGTGGTTTTGCAAGGACCTCGCCAGATCTGTAACAGATTTGTACAAGAGCAATAACACTAACAAAACAATGGCTTATCAACACCAATGCGCCATGACCGGAGAAACGACTGGGTCCTGGCACCCGCTAACGGGGAAGGTTCATACCCATTATCAGGGAAACCGTTTGAACGACAGACGGACAGAGGTGCCCTCACCTTCACGACTGCCCAGAGTCACCGCGCCACCAAAACGCTCCATGATCCGCTTCACCAGCACCAGCCCGACCCCCAGCCCGCCTTGCTTGGTGGTGAAGAATGGCCGGAACGCCATGCTGCGCTGTTCTTCGTTCATGCCCTTGCCGGTGTCGCTCACGACCACGCTGATTCCCCGGGTATCGGTCGGCTCCAGGGTGATGGTCAGGGTGCCGCCCTGGTCCATTGCTTCCACGGCATTGGCCAGCAAACTGTTGAGGATCTGCGTGAGTTGCACCTGCTGGCTCAACACCATCGGCGTCTCCTGCGGCTCGAACACCACCTGCACCCCGGCCTTGGCAATCTGATGTTCGAAGGCCATGAGGCTGTCATGTAACGCCGCCACCAGGTTCACCGGCTCGGCTTCATCGTTGAGCGGGCGTAACGACTGCAGCAATTCCCTGACCCACTTCGACATGCGATCCACCTGACCGATGATGTCGTTGATGTTCTTGTGGGCCGGGCCACTGTCGAACTCCAGAGCCAGCTCGGCGCTGGAGCGGATGGTGGCCAACGGATTGCGCAGGCTATGGGCAACCGCCGATGACATCTCCCCGAGCGCGACAAAGGTTTCGTTGGTGATCAATTGTTTTTGCTGGGTCGCCAGCAGAATCGCCGCCCGTCGCACGATCCAGTACAGCCCCAGATAAATCAGTCCACCGCCCAAGGCCGTGGCCAGCCAGATCAGCACCAGGCCGCGCTCCATGCGGTCGATCAGGTCCTTGGGCTCCTTGTAGATCTCGACCATCGCCGTGACGGTATCGCCATCGGCATCGAACAGCGGAATGTAGTTCTCGATGAAGATGTAGTCCGGCGGCGTGATGAATTTCTGCTCCATGCGCCCCTTGTCCACGTTGTGATAACTGGCCGACACCGGCGTCTTGGAAGAAAAGGCCTGGTCGAGGTCTTCGTCGGAATGGATCGTGGTGCCCATCAGTGCCGGGTTGGTGGACCAGATCACCATGCGGTCAGGGGCATAAATGTTGGCCAGGATCACGTCGGGCAAGTGCTCGATATGGTCGAGAAATTCGCCACGGGCACTGGCACGGGCCAGTGGATCAACGTCGGGAAAGTCTTTGTCTTTGCGCGGGTCCAGCAGCTCGCCCATGGTCCGCACGTTGGGGATCGAGACATGACGCACCTCGGCCGAGGCAATCGCTTGAACGAACTGGGACGTGAGCAACGCATCGCGCTGCACGCTTTCGGTAATCACGAAGCGCGTGGACACCGCGCCCAGCGCCACGGCCACGGTGCCGATCACCGCCATGCTGATGAGCGAGAACCAGCGCAGCAGATTGAACGGCTGTTTGCGCGAGCTCAGGCTGATATCGCCCTCTTCTTTCTGGAGGGTTGTAGTCTGAACATTCATGGACGTTGTTCCCGGAAACTCCCTATAGGGTTATAGCCCACTGTCTGGCGTTTGCCCGACTTCGGGTTTTGCCCCCCCCACCAATTCCCCGCACACCCCACAGCCCCCACCTACCCCCAATGCTGGGGACAATCGCCCGCTCGCGCCCTCGGCGCCGCGAAACCGTTTGCGCGCTACACGCCCTCGCTGCGGGCCTCTGCCAGCCGTTTTCAAAGATTGGTATGGAAGTTGCCGAAGCCTCCTCGACTGACCCATCCCTACGGGGCAGGTACTTCGATAGAGGGAATACTCATGCACCCTTTACTGTCCAAAACGGCGGCCGCCCTGGTCGTCAGCGCTTTAGCCCAAGGTGTTGCCCAGGCAGCGCTGTTTGCCGTAGACCCCGGCCCCTATGTGCCAGACAACGGCTCGTTCGCCGCCTGGTATCAGGACAGCCATGGTCGAACCCTCGACTTGTGCCTGTCCAAGGCAGTCAGCTCCAGGGTTGCCGGTGCACCCGGTGCGCCGGCCTACATGTGCCTGTTGAATCCGACCCCCGGGGTTTTCGACGACGCGCAGCCCATCGTTTTCCCGACCAACTTTCCCGATGAGTCGTTCTGGTTCACCGGTGACGGCTCAATCGTTGATGCCGCACGGGGCATCGACCTGTCCTATGTCAGCGCCGTGGAAGCCGCCTTCGCCGCTGAAGAACCGGTAGAAGGCGACCAGGTCAGTTTCGGCCGCATCCGCATTCGGGTGGACGTGCCCACCGCCGGTGTCTACACCATCACCCACCCCTACGGCGTCGACATCTTTGACGTTCCCGCCGGTGGGACTCGCGCCATCAACATGACCCGCGACATCGGCATCGGCACGCCGAAAACCTACGACGGCGCCCTCAAGAGTGACATCGGCCCGTTCCTGCGCAGCGTCAACGGCCCCTACACCGAAACCAACCCGGTCACCGGTTCGGCCGAACGGTTCGTTGGCGATCCGAATCTGGAAGAAGCCTTCACCGGCAGCCCTTTCAATACCAACTTCATCCGCATCGAGGGGCCTAACGGTCTGGACTTGCGCACGACGGTCATGGCCATTTCCGGCAAGTTGTCGACTGTGGCCCGGCCAACTCCGATGATCACCGAGCGCAGCACTTACTCGCGCAAGGCCGGTGAAAGCGCACCCGTGGCGCAGCAGGATGTGTTCGTCATGGCGCCACCGCCACCGGCCACCGTGACCCTGGACAGCAACAGCCCGGTGCTGAACCTGACCGAGGCTGATACCTCCGGCCGCTGGTACGCCCAGTCCGCAACCAACCCGACGTTGCCAAGCAATCTCGTGGTGACCGCCGACAACCACCTGGCCATTCCCACCAGCACACCGACCACGCTGTCGATGCCACTGACGGACCTGGTGGTGATCCAGACCGCCCAGTACAGCTTGAGCACTGCGCAAATCACGGTAGTGGCTTCGACCAGCGATGAAACCTCGCCGCCGGTACTCACCGCCACCACCGGCACCGGTGTCGCCATCGGCGCCCTGAGTGGCGATGGCGCAGTGAAATCCCTGGCGACCGGCATCTCGCCGATTCCACCGGCCAAGGTTCGAGTGACGTCATCCAATGGCGGCAGCGATATCGAAGAAGTGGTCATCGTGCAATGAACGCACACATGCCCAGATCCTCATCAGGAGGCATCATGAACAAATTGCCACGCCTGGCGCTCAACGCCCTGGGACTGACTCTATCGCTGTCCGGGAGTGCTTTCGCGCAGCTCGCTGCCGTCGACCCCGGCCCCTACACCTTTGCCACCGGGAAATTCCCGATGTGGTACCAGGACAACAATCTGCTGTCGCTGGAACTGTGCCAGTCGCGGGCGACCAGCTCGCGGTCGCCTGGCGCACCTGGCGCGCCCTCCTACATGTGCATCCTGAATCCGGAACCCGGGGTTTTCGACGACACCCAGCCAATGGTGTTTCCGGATAACTGGCCACCGGAAGCGTTCTGGTACCTCGCCGAGACCACCATCGCCGATGTCGGAGGCTATGGCGTGGACGCCTACGTGGCCGCGATCGAAGCGGCATTCACGTCCGAAAACCCTGTCGACGGCGATCAGGCAAGCTTCGCGCGGATTCGTCTGCGGGTGAACGTGCCTGTCGCCGGGACCTACACCATCACCCACCCGTACGGCGTGGAAACGGTCAACGTCACCACGCCGGGCCGTCGGGCGATCAACATCACCCGCGACATCGGCATCGGCGTACCGGGTGATTTCAGCGGCGCTCTCAATGGTCAAATCGGGCCATTCCTGAGCAGCGTCAACGGTCCGTACACCGAAGTGAACCCGGACACCGGTTCCACCGAGACTTATGTCGGCGATCCGAACCTCACCGAAGCGGTCACCGGCAGCCCGTTCAATAACAACTTCCTGCGTGTGCAGGGTCCTGCCGGGACCATCCAGACCAACCTCTTTACCGTGTCGGGCAAAGTCCTCGACAACCGTGCGCAAACCCCGGTTGAAATTGGCCGCGCCACTTACCGCCGCACCTCTTCAGGCCCGGGCACCAGCAGTACCCGGGTCGAAGTGTTTGGCAAATCGGCCAACGGTTCGAGCCTGTGCTTCCGCGAAACCGTGGCCCTTGTGCCCGGACCACCGCAGACCCCCTGCCTGACCAACATGCTCGGCGACAACACCGGCCTGTTCTTCGGCCAGCGCCTGACGGGAGCCACCGTGCCTGCAGTGGTGGTGGTCACCGCCACCAACCCGGGCGGCACCACCCGGCCTACGGCGGTGTCGAGCAAGCTCACCGACCTGGTGAAAATCCAGACCGCTCGCTACAACTGGAGCAATCACAGTCTGCTGATCGAGGCCACCTCCACGGATGAAGTGGCGGTGCCGGACATGGTTGCGCAGGGTTACGGACGTCTGTCGAAAACCGGCACCCTGCAACGGCTGACCATTGCAGACCTGACTCAGCCACCGGCGTCCGTCACGGTCAAATCCGCCGCTGGCGGCAGTGATACCGAGCTTGTCGTAGTCGTCGGGGCTGCACCGGATACCGGCGAGAACCAGGCGCCGCTCTCCGTCGCCGACACCGGAAGCACCAGCTTCGGCGTGCCGCTGACCCTCAACCTGCTGGCCAACGACAGTGACCCTGACGGCAACACGCCGCTGAGCATCACCGCGCTGACCCCACCGGCTGACGGGCAAGGCACCGTGGCATTGAGCGGCACGGCAGCGGTGATCTACACCCCGCCTGCCGTGGTCAATGCACCGCTGACAGCGACCTTCACCTACAAGGCTCAAGACGTCAAAGGCCTGGCCTCGACCGCTCCGGCGACCGTGACCATCACCGTGGCGCCTAACCAGTCTCCGGTGGCCGTCGCCGACAGCATCGCGACCCTGGGCGTGGCGATTCCGATCAACGTGCTGGCCAACGACACCGATCCGGAAGGCAACGTGCCGCTCACCGTCGCCAGCGTGACCCCACCGCCAGCAGGTCGCGGCACCGCCACCACTGACGGCACCGTCATCACCTACACCCCACCGGCCACGGTCACCACGGCCTTCACCACCACCTTCACCTACATCGCCCGGGACAGCTTCGGCGCCCTGTCGACACCGGCGACGGTCACGGTGCAAGTCTCGCCACGGCCTGCTGCGGAAACCTTCGCAGTAACCGGAGCTACGGTGTCGGCCCGCTCCAATAACCGCTTCACCTGGGACTTTGCGGGCACCTCATCGGTGATCACCGGCAACACCATCACCGTTCAGGTCACCACCCCGACCGGGCTGGTAACCCTGGGCACCACCACCGTGCCGGTGACCGGTCGCTGGAGGTTGACGGTGAACAACAGCACCACGGTGATCCCGTCCGCTAATCCGACGGCCACCATCCGCTCCTCCCAAGGCACCGTGCGTACCGTGACGGTCACCGCCAACTGAGCCCTCGCCCCGCCCGCCGATTCGGTGGGTGGGGCCGGCCTCTTCCCACAGGACAACGCCATGAAAACGCCGACCGCCGCCCTGCTGTGCCTGCTTCTGCTTTGCAGCAGTGCAGGCGTGCGCGCCGACGATTTGATGGAGAACGACGACCTGGCACCCTCCGCCGATCTCGGCGAGTTGCCTCCACCGGTTGGCCAGCACGCGCTGATCGACCAGAACGGCCAGGCCAACGTGGCGCTGCTGCAACAGAACGGCCAATCGTTGCTCGGCACCATCGTCCAGTCGGGCAGTAATCAGGAAGCCTACATCCTGCAACAAGGCAGCGACCTCATGGCAATGATCACCCAGCAAGGTTCTGGCAACGCCGCCTCAATCACCCAAAACGGCAGTCACAACCGCGCGCAGATTTCCCAGAACGGTAATAACAACGACGCCAGCATCGACCAGGCCGGTACGGGGCTTTCGAGCGCCGTGACCCAGTCGGGAAACGGCATGAGCGTTTCGGTTAAACAATATCGCTAAAGCACTGCACCCCTTGGAGGTTTCATCATGTTCAAACTGACGCCCCTCACCGCCGCCATACTGGTCATTGTCAGTGCCCAGGCGATGGCCGACGACAGCGTTTCCACCCAGGACCAGTTCGGTACCGCCAACATTGCCGATGTGAAACAGACCGCGGCCCCGTTCAGTACCGCCACCCAACAGCAACTCGGCCAGGGTAACGATGCCGCGGCGTTGCAAGACAACGCCACCGGCACCATCACCCAGGATCAGGTCGGCGACTTCAACGCCGCTTACGGTGAGCAACTGTTCGAAAACGGCGGCTTCATCTCCCAGCAACAGGTCGGCAGCGGCAACACCAGCCATGCCAGCCAGTCGATCGGCATGGGCGAAAACCAGGCGCTGCAACAACAGTCGGGCAGCGGCAACTTCTCGTTCATCTATCAGGACAGCCAGGAAGCCACCACAGGCCAGACCCTTCAGTTTGGTGACGGCAACGAGGCCAACATCGAGCAGATTCAACTGGGCATCGCCAACAACGCGACGATCATCCAGTACGGCACCGCCAACTACGGCACCGCCGAACAGATCGCGCACATGGGCGGCGAGATTGGCATCAACCAGGCCGGCGAAGGCAACTATGCCTATGGCGACCAGCGCGATGGCAACGGCGGCGTCATCACCATCAACCAGTTCGGTGATTTCAACGGCAGTGAGGTCTGGCAAGGCGCACAAACCGCGAGCGAGGCCACCGTCAACCAGTACGGACAAACCAACGAAACCGTGGTCGACCAGAGCTTCGGCCAAAACAACTATGCCCAAGTCTTGCAAGTCGGTGACGTCAACGCCATCTACGCTGACCAGTTCGACTCCGTCGGCTCGGTGCTCGCGCTGTACCAGCAAGGCACCGGCAACGTGCACTTCACCTACCAGAGCGGCGACAGCCACGTGCTGACCGCGACCTCCGTGGGTACCGAAAACAAGGTCTACGCCAGCAACTGGAAAGGCCCGCAACTGGGCGGCCAATTCGGCAGCAACCAGGTTGCAACCGTCACCCAGGCCGGTAACGGCAACATCGCCAGCTTCAAACAGGATGGCGTTGGCCACATCATGACCACCAACCAGACCGGCAGCGGCAACAAAACCACCATCAGCCAGGCCGACTCCTACAACGAGCTGTACTTCGACCAGAACGGCAGCGACAACATCCTGATCGCCGATCAGCGCGGCACCACCAACCTGGCCCAGGGCACCACCAACGGCACAGGCAACACCACCGAGTTCGACCAGTCGGGCACGGGCAACCAGGCGTTCACCACGCAGCTGTATGGCAGCGACAACATGATCACCGTCAAACAGGCTGACACCATGAACGTGGCGTACGTGACCCAGGGCGGTACCGGGAACATTGCCAGTGTTGACCAGAGTGGCATGACCCAGATGGCGAATGTTCAGCAGTTGGGTGCTGACAACCGGGCGACTGTGTTGCAGCAGTAATCGCGAGGCATAAAAAACCGCGGCCTTTGGGGGAGGGCCGCGGTTTTTTTGTGCGTGATGGAGAGGTGGCGGCTTTGAAGCCGCCATCGTCGGAACGCCGCCTGGAGCCGGCCCACAGTTGTTGTTAACGACGAGGATCCCTGTGGGAGCGTGGCTTGCCCGCGATTGTCCCCTCAATCCAGCCCATCACCCGCTGACTAACCACCCTCCCCCAAACGCCGCCAGGATTTCGGACTTGCCCTACAAGTTTTACCGAATCCTCCGGCATTCACCCTTGAGCCCCATCGCCAAAGTGCCCCATTTCCAAGGATCGGGCACAACGCGTGACAAAACTCATCCCCCAACACCAACTCGTTGGCGAGCGCGGCCAGGTACTCGACAGCCATCAAGCTGCCGACGCCCTTCGCCAGGCCCTGAACTACCCGTACGACTTACAAGGGTTCGACGACCTGCTCAATGCCGTGGGCGCCAACAGTTCCAACTACACGCAAGCCGCCCACCAGCAAAAACTGCTCAACGCCGTGAGCAGCGGTGATTGGGCAATGGTCACGCCTCGCGTCAATCCGGAAAACGGGGGCGGCTCATGGAATGGATTCAAGACCCAACCCGAACCACCCCCGGCGCAACATCGGGTCGAAGATCACGCCTTCACCCAGCCCAAACCGGCGGAGTCGGGTTTTCACATTGTTGAAAAGCCCATGAGCCTTGAGTCGCTGGAACGCTCGCTGTATGAGAGCTCGCCAAGCGATGCGCTACGTCGCGAATTCCGTTCGCTCAATCGCCATCTGGGTGAACACGTGAAGCCGGGGCAAATGGTGATCTTCAGCGATTCACGACATTACATGTGCCGGCGTGAAGAGGCGCAGATGATGATTGCTGCGCAGAAGGTTAACGAGGCGCTCAAAGAGCTGAGTGATGAAGAGGCTTCGTTCATGGTTGAGCATCATGAGGTGATTGAGCCGTTTTTGGGAGTGGGTTCGGGTGGATTGGGCGTAGCGTCGTTCATGGTTGGCCAGCACCTGGAAACGCTGAAAAGGACCCTCGAAGAACTTGAGCGTTTACATTCGGAACAATATCGCGAATACGGTCACCTTAAATCTCCCGATTTTTTTGCAAAGCGTAAGCGACTCATGACGAAACTGAATGCTGGTTTGGGACCTTTGGTTCGCAAAGGCACAGGGATCCCGGATCATCCGAAGCTTAAACGTGCTTTGGGGCTTTCTACGCGTCGCATAGTTCACCATTGGGACAAAGCAGGCGCGCCTAGTCAGTTGCCCGGCTATGCCACCCATATTGATGGCGTGGCGCGAGCCTCCAAATACATAAAAACAGGTGGTTATGTAGCGATAGGTTTTGGCGCTGGTTCAGCGGCGATGAAAATTCACGAAACGTGCCGAGTCGGGCGCGAAGAAGAATGCCAAAAGGTCAAGTTTGTACAGGGCGGGAAACTCTTGGGGAATGTCACCGGAGGCGTTGTTGCAGGGGCCATTGGAGCAACAGTCGCTGAGGGCACTTGTTTAGCCATTGGCGCAGGGACTTATGGATTGGGCGGGATGGCTTGCCTACTAGTGGTAAGCGGAATGCTAGCGGCGCAAATGGGAGACACTGGAGGCCAAGCCGGGGAATACATCGGTACGAAGTTACATGAGGTAATTGAGTAATGAGTATTGACCAGATTATTGGTTTGTCCGGCATTCCGCTCTTTGCGCTATTTTTTATGAACAGCGCGTTTATGGCTTATGTAGTGACCTATAAATTCAACGAGATACAAAATCATTTTACAAATTCCCGCCTGGTCAATTCTCACCTAAGCGATGCCAGTACACCGATCATTTTACGGACCGGAAGTTTGGTGTTGATATGGTCGCTGTTGATGTTCAAATTCTTCCGAAAAATGGACCCGGAGTCAATCGAGGAAGTTAGGCTTTTCCCTAGGCATTTGCGGCCTTGGGTCATTGTTCCTGGTCATATCAATGCGTTTTGCCTCATCTGGGGGGCCGGCATTTTGATATGGATTAATGTTAAGGATCACCTGTGATTACTCCCACCTTGAACCCCATCCCCCTCACTTTATGGATGGTGGTTTTTCTAATGATACTCATCAGTCAGGCCATCACTTTATTTGCAGCCTACTTCAAGTTGGATCAGATTGAAGATCACTTCATTGCCTCTCACTTAGTGAGTATCACTCGAAACACGGCGGGGAACGGCCCGCTTGGACGGATGAACAGAATCAGGCTCATTAGTTCGTTAACGGGCAGTTTCAATCTGTACCAGATGCTGGATCCGTATGCATTTATGGAAGCTGAAATTCTGCCGACGAGCCTAAAAAAATGGGCGACAATCCCAAACAATATCATGCGGGTTGCGCTAATAGGTGTTGGGTTACTGGTGCTTTGGTGCGGTTTTGTTTCTTTATTAATTGAAATTTCCAGTCCAGCAAGCAACCTAAAATTGCTCTGTTTTTCTATTTTGCTGGGCTGCTTATCCATCATGTTTATGTTCCTGTTCTTTTGGGTGTACATCAGTTTTTCGAAGCTCGGAGAACTTGAATCTCATCTCAATGAGTCGTACTTCGTAGGTCGCAACCGCCGCGTCATGGGCAATGGATTTTATGGACGCTATTGCCGTCTGTCTCACATCTCCACCATGTTCTTCTTGGACGATGCGTCTCTGTGCAGCAGCGACCCACATGCTATGGATGAAATCAAAAGGTTCCCCTTACGTCTAAGGCGCCTGGTCACGATCCCCTATCAATTTTTTTGCTATTCATTCCTTGGCTTTTGTGTGTTTTGGCTTTGCGGAAAACTCTTCGGACTACTGGGCTAGGGCGCTTACATAAAGCCTCGATAGGGACGGCGGTAAGAACGGCCCCCTAATGGCCATTCCTGCGGGAATGAATATGTACACCTGAAAGAGATTAGCCGGCTGTGAGGCCGCCATTGCAGGCAAGCCAGCTCCCACAATGACCGGCGTATACCTTCCGCCTCTCACCACTCAACAGGCCGAGCGTTAGCTCGCCTGCAGCTCTTGATCTTGATCTGGCTTTTGATCTGCCCGCCCCTTCGGTAGGCCGAGTGGAGGCGTTCATCTGGGGGGTGGGCGCGCAGCGCCGTGCGGCGAAGCCGCACACATCGAGAGGAGGTTGAAGCGAAGCCAACCGGAGGCGATGCCCCCAGATGAATGCCGGAGCGAGGGAACGCCGAGCCCAGGCGAGGGGCCGGACGCTGGGGCGAAGCCTTTTGGTTCCTTTTTGGCGTTTGAAAAAGGGACTCGCCGTAAGGGCGAAACCATAAGTGGCCGTTACCGCAGGAATGGATATGTACACCTGAAAGCGATTGGTCGGCTACTAGGCCGCCATCGCGAGCAGGCTCGCTCCCACAGTTGGATGGGGTAGATCTGGGGGAGATTAGTCGGCTGTCAGGCCGCTATCGCAGGCAAGCCAGCTCCCACAGTTAGATGGGGTACATCTGGGAGAGGCTTGTTGGCTTTCAGGCCGCCATCGCAGGCAAGCCAGCTCCCACAGTTGGACGGTATACATCAGGGTGAACCTGGTCGGCTTTAAGGCCGCCAAGGTCAAGATCTAGATCGACGGCCCGAAGGCCGCCTCGGCTCACTCTTCCTCCCCCTCAGGCACAACCTTGTTCTGAGTCAGGTAACGATCCAGCGTCGCATTGTTATCAGGCGAAGAATTATCCCCCGCCACCTGCCACAAACGCCGCTCAATCCCCTGGGCCAACAGGTGCCCGACAGCCGACTCGATCGCCGACAACACACACAACTGCGCCGGCTCGTTAGTGGTGTAACCCACCTCAGCCTCAAGCAACTTCTTGAACTCGATAAACTTGAACACCCCGGCACTGCGGCCTACCGAGTAAATCGTCTTGCTGGTCATCACATTCGCCAGCACCTGCCCACTGCGCACATCCACTGCGCGAAGGTTCACCGACACCTGGTCCACCCGATACTCCCGGGAAATATCAATCCCCAGATATCGCGCCCCTTCCCCGCCACTGCGCACGTTGGTGTCATAGGCAATGATCCCGCCTTCCAGCATCAGATTCGCCGCCTGCAACGGTGGCAGCTCGCCCTGAATGTTCACCGGCGTATTGGCCTTCTTCTGCGAGGCGCGGATGATCTTGCGCTCGGTCAGCAGGTTCTGCAGCCCTTCACGTTCCAGCACCACAAACCAGCCACTGGCCTGCAACGCATCCATCAACATGCTTGCCGCGCCCTGGGTCACGCTGGTCGAAAACGAACTGGCCGGGGTCGGTTTGTACTGCCCGGTCTGGTCCCGGAAGCCGTACACCACCGCCATCAACCGGCCCTTGGGTCGTGGCATGTTGATCAAGTCGTAATAGGTCGACGCCCGAGGGGTCAGGGTCGGTGACTCGGTGTCCTGCTCGGCCCCCACATTCTCGCGCAAACTGCACCCTTGCAATGCCGCCAACATCAGCCCCAGCGCTATTATTTTTTTCATATCCATTTCTCCCCATCGACCCGAATCCCCTTCAAGGGGCGAGGCCATTCACCTGGATTTCCGAAATTTCACCGGTCGCTCGGTCGGTCACTTCAATGGTCAGTGCACCGGAGTCGTCGACGACGTTGACGATAAAGGCGTCGGTGGACAGGCTCCCGGTATTGCCCGTGGAGATGTTGTCCAGCAACTGCCCCAGCAGCCGCGATTGCAACTGGCTGGTGAAGCGTTCGAGAGCCGAAGTCCCGGCCACCGAGGTGCGGTTTTTCAGGTCAGGATCGTCGTAGTCGTTTTGCGCCTGGGCGTTGTTCAGCAACCAGGTGCCGTTCAACGGGTTGCCGCCGAACGAGGGGTTGATGGGCGTGTAAACCAGCTCCGTGGCGTGCACCAGGCTGCAACTTCCCAACCCGATCAACCAGAGCCCGAGGTTCCGTGAGACTGTTTTCGTTTTCATAATTCGTCCCTCTCAAGGTCCGTAGTGTCTTGCAACAAGGCTTCCAGCTTGCGCTGGACAATCTGTCCGCGAACCCAGTCGGCGGCGTCATAGGCCTCGTCCTTGAGTTCCACGGTGTTCGGTGGCAAAAAGCGCCGATAAACCAGTCGTTGCTGATATTCCACGGTCACCAGGCTGCCCCAGCGTGCCGAAGGTCGTTCGCGTACCACCAGGTTGAAATCCATCGGGCTGGTGGCGCGCAGGCGTTCACTGAACGAGTAGTAAAAGTCGTGGCCGATGTGCGAGATCGTGTCATCGACGATAAAACCCTTCATTTCGTCCTCCTCGGCGGCACTGGCGAACGTCGCCACACCTACGAGGATCAGGGCCGACAGCCATTGGCGGCGGTTCATGGCGTCACCGCCTGAGACCCTGCGGAGTGGCTGTTCGCCGGGCCCGAGGCGCCATCGAGGAAAGCTTTCTCGGCCACGAACTGCCAGTCCTTGTAGCTCGCCATGCCGGTGAAGTCCGACCACTGGCTGGGAAAGTCCGACTGTTTCAGCGGCAGGTCCGTGGAAGGACTGTTGAGGCCGGTGATGCGCCCGTCGAACCCGCGCATCAAAGTCCATTCACCACCGCCGATCGGGTCTGGGTACAGCTGGCGAATATGATGTTTGGCCGTCGGAAAACGCTCGTCCTGCAACAAGTCTTCAAGCTCTTTCGGGTACTGCGCCAGGCCTGGCGAACTACGGTAATAACTGCGCAAGGCCTGGGCGTATTGAGTGCCGACCCACAGCAACTGACGTTCGCGATCACGACGCGAGGCGGTCGACCACAACTCGCCGGCACTGGCCAGGCCCATGCCCATCACCATGATCAGAAACAGCACGCCCAGGTAAGTGAACCCGGCCTCGTCGGCGGGCTTACCACTCGGAATAAAGGCTGCCATCACGCGCCCTCCCTGTGGATCCGCTTTTGATATCGGCAACTCCGCCCGGTACGCCGTCCGGCGGCGCGACCAGCACCCAGAGGTCCTTGCGTTCAGCAATCGGGTCCATCGGCGGGCTGCGCAGGTAACGCTGCTCCACCAGTTGCTCCAGGGAATCGGGATAGCGTCCGGTGTCGCCGTAGTAGTGATCCAGGGCTTCGCGCATGGCCGACAGGCTCTGGCGCAGCGTGGTTTCTTTCGAGGCTTCGAGGCTGTTGAAATAGCGTGGCAAGGCGATGGTCATCAGGGTCGCGATGATTGCCATGACCACCATCAGTTCCAGTAGGGTGAACCCCTTTTCCCGACGCATGTTCTCACCACTCCCGGTAGGCAATGCCGTTGAGACCCTTGCCGCGGGCGTGGGAGTAAACGTCGAAGACGTCTTCGCCATCCCGCGGGTTTTGAGCCGTACTGTCGTAAGAGCGCAAGCCCCAGCCACCGTCGTCGTCACGCTTGACCGGCGTCAGCGGGTCATGCGGCAAACGGCGTAAAAAGTAGAACTTGGCCCCCTTGGCGCTGCGCACATCACGCACGCCTTCCACCAGCACTTGCAGGCTCGGTGGATAGCCGCTGCTGTTCAGCGACTTCTCGATGTAACCGGCGTCAAAGGCGCGTTTGTAAGCGTCGATGGCGTCGCGGATCTGGTACAGCGCCGTGCGCAATTCCTGCTCTTTGCCCCGGCGCACCACGGTCTCGGTCAGCGGCGCGGCCATGCCGGCCAGCAGGCCGATCAGGGCCAGCGTCACCACGACTTCAATCAAGGTAAAACCACGTTGCGAGGCGTTCATGATCAAGGCTTCTCGACGACAGCGGTGGTGGAATTGGAAGCAACCGGCCGGTCGATGTGTTCGTTCTGAATCGGCGCTGGCATCCGGCGGTCAGGCGCCTGGATGTGCATGCTGGTTTCGGTGCCGGTAGGGAATTCCATGTCCGACGGGCTCTGGTACGGCAGGTTGCGTACGATCCGCGGGGTGATGGAGAGCACCAGTTCCGACTTGCCGACGGTGTCCTTGTTGCTGCCGAACAACCGGCCAAGACCGGGGATGTCGCCAAGGCCCGGAATCTTGTTGCCCGTGGCGCCATGGTCATCGCGCATCAGGCCGGCCAGCACCTGGGTTTCGCCGTCATGCAAACGCAAGGTGGTCTGTGCGTTACGGGTGTCGACCTGAACCGGAATCGTGCCCTGACGGGTCGGTTCCAGTGGTGTGGCGTTACTGACTTCCAGGGCGATCTTGATCGCCACTTCGTTGTTCAGGTGCACGGTTGGCTGCACTTCGAGCTTCAGACCGACGTCCAGGTAGGTGACGCTTTCAGTGATGACCGGGCCCTGGGTCGACGGCACCGAAGTGGCGCTGATGATCGGCACCCGCTGGCCGATGTGGATACGCGCCTGTTCACGGTTACTGACGCGGATCACCGGGCTGGCCAGGGTGTTGATGTCGTTGTCCTGGGCGTTGATCTTGGCCTGCGGCGACGGCGAAATGGTGATCCGGCTGGAGTTGATGCCTTTGAGTTGATCGAGCAGGGTCACCGCCGAACCGTCGCTGTTGACAACACCGAAGGTGTTCGGCCATTGCAGGCCAAGGTCGAGAATCCGCTGCGTGGCGACTTCCATTACCTCCACTTCCAGCACCACTTCCGGGTTGGACTGGTCTTGGGATTGCAGCAGTTTCTCGGCCATGCGCACGGCGTCTTCGCTGTCGCGCATGGTCAAGGTGTTGAGGCGTTCATCGACGAACACGTCACGGGTCTTGAGCATGGTCTTGATCATGTTCAGCGCGGTGTTGGCATCGATGCTGGTCAGGTAAAAGGTGCGCATCACCAGCTCTTGGTAATCCTTGAGCTTCTGCGGTGAGTCGGGGTAGATCAGCAAGGTGTTTTCGTTCACCACTTTCTGATGCAGCTGGTTCTGTTGCAGCAGCAATTCCACGGCATCTTCGATGCGCACGTCACGCACGAAGATGGTGGCTTTCATGTCCGGGCGCAGGTCCTTGTCGAAGATGAAGTTCAAACCGGCGACCTGGGACAGCACTTCGAAAATGGTTTTCAGGTTGGCGTCGCGAAATTCCAGGGTCACCGGCCGGTCGAGACGGGTGCGCAGTTGCGGATAAGGAATCACGTTGCGGCTTTGCACCAGACGGATATTGCTTTGCAGCTCCAGGGCGCCTTCATTCTTGGGGTCCAGTTCGAGGATCTGTTTGACCTGGCGATCGGCGCCGTAAATGTCGCCGCGACGCAGGTCGCCCCGGGCCAGTTCGAGTTTGTCATCGAGACTGCGCATGTGTTCGAGTTGGCGCAGGGAGTCCTGGGCCCGACGGTTGTTCGGTTCGAGGGTCAGCACCCGGCTATACGCCATGCGAGCCGACGCGAAATCACGCTGGGCGCGATCCATATCGCCCTGGGTCAACAACGCCGTGACTGCACGAGCACGGCCGCTGGTCAGGGCCAGGTGCAGTTCGGTGTTGCGAGGGTTTTCCTTGAGCCCCTCCTCGATACGGGCGAGGCCGGCTTCATACTGCCCCGACGCCATCAGGTCGGTCCCCTCCTCTTTGGCAACCTGCGCCGAGCTGCACGCGGCCAGCGCTGCGCATACACAAAGGTTCAACAGCAAACGGGAACTGTTCATTGCGTGCTCCCCACAGACAAGGTCTGGGACAAATGCAGAGGCAGGTAGACAAAGCTGAGTTCCACGTCGGAAATCCCCTCGATCCGCCAGATGTCGTCGATCACATCCCCTTTGCGTACGACGTATATTTTTTCGCCGTTCTGCAAAAACACTTGCAGGTCGGAACGGTCATGGAGCTTGCCAACGAACTGGAAAGGCATCGGCGGTACGCTGGGGGCTTGCACCACCGGGGTCGGGTTGACGGGTTGTTCGGTGACGCTGGCCAGCGTCGGTGCAGCCTTCCAGCTGCGGGCGGCGAACAGATCGCCGGACGGGCTCAGGTCTTTGATTGCCGCTGGTTTGCCATTGGCTGCCACGGCCGGCAGCGTGCCGCGGGTTTTGCTTTTGGCGGGCGTTGTCGCGGTTGCGACCGAGGCATCGCTTTCGTCCGACGGCATGAAGTAATCAGGCCCCCAGGTCAGCGCCGCGGCCACGCCGAAGAACGCCACCCAGCCCACTACGCGTTTGGTATTCATCATGACCTCGACAGGTAAAGGGTCATGCGGATCCGCCCGGTCAGGTCGGTGTCGGCGATCTTTTTACGCTGGAACTCCACGTCCTCCACCACCACGGCCGGCAACTGGCCGAGCAAGGCGTGCAGGAAGCGCCGCAGTTGCGGGTAGCTGCCGCGCACCGGCAGCAGAATCTGATAACGGGCCAGATGGGTCTTGGGGTCGATGCCCAGTGAGTATTCGCCCCGTGCCAGGGTGATGTGTTCCTGGGCCGCCAGCGCGTAGATCTTGTCGATCGCCACGGTGGCTTGCGGCTGCGACGGCAACTTGCTGCGGAAGTCGTCGAGCTGACGTTGCGGCACCACCGGGGCGGCGACACTGCCGTCTTCAACCTTGGCCAGGTACTCGCCGGCTTCGCGGGTCTGCTGGCTGAGGGTTTGCAATGAATTCCAGTCCGGCATCAGGCCACCCAAGGCCCAGGCCAGCGCCAGCAGCAACATCGCCAGCCCCGCCAGGCCGGGCACGCCCAGGCCTTGAAGGTATTCGTGGACGATCAATCTAGAGATTTGCATCGCCGATCTCCCAGCTAGCCGACAGGTTGAATTGCACCGGTTGTTCCGGTGATTTCACGACGATTTCGTGGCTGAGCAGCGACACATCGGAGAGCTCGTCGCTGGCTTCGAGGCGGCGGTGAAAATCGAGCATCGCTTCCAGGTCCCGAGCCTCGGCGCTGATGCGCACCTGGCCCTTGCGGGCATCCGGAGTCAGGGTCAGTAAGGCGACGTTGTCGCGGGGCATGGCTTCGAGCATGGCGAACAGGCGTTCCCAAGGCCGGCGAAGTTGCTGCGAGACCTTGCGCATTTCCGCCAGGTTCTGGGCTTGTTCGCGGGTTTCGGCCGGGCTCAGGGTGACTTTGCTGCCGGTGTCGCCCGTGAGTTCGCGCTGGGCGTGCTGCAAATGGCCTTGTTGTTGCGAGGCTTGTTCGGCGACGTGCTGCTGGGCGACAAAACAGGTCACGACCAGCACCACGCCACCCGCCAGCAGGCTCCAGCCCAATGGACCCGAGCGGCGGCGTGGCTGGAAGTCGAGCGTCAGGGGGCGCATGTCAGGCCACCGCCCGGGACATCACGTACAAACAATCGTGTACGGATGTCCGGTCCTCTTCGAGGGTGCGCAAATGCACACCGGGTACGTCGGGCTGCACGTCAATGCGCGCGGGTGCGTGCAGATAAACGTTCAGCGGCCGTTCGCTGGTGGAGGCCTGCAACTGGCCTTCACGGCCGATCAGCGCGGTCAGTGCGGCATCGCTGTCGCTGCTGCCCACCGAGCGCACCGAGGTCCAGCGCCCTTCCCTGGCTAGCAGCAAGACACTGCGCACCGGCTCGGCAACCACGAACAGGAAGTCGCCGGCGTCGAGGCTTTTATCGAAGTGATTGAACGCTGCCATCAGGTAAGGCTGCACCGACTGCAGGCGCAGGCCGCGACCGCTGGCCAGGCTGCGCAGACGCGCCAACAAGTCTTGCGGCAGCGCCGTGGCAATCCGGTCGTAACCCGCAGGTTCCGCCGACAGCACCATGCTCCAGGGTTGAGTCGGTACGCCGTAGAGGTCTTCGAAACACAGTTGGGCAAACCCGAGCAGCTCGTCGGGGCTGCTGATTTGTTCGCTCCAGGGCACCAGGCAGAAGCGGCTGAAGTGACCGGATACCACCACGCTCAATTCCGCACCGGCATGGGCGTGTTCGCCCAGCAAGCGGTCGAGGGTTTCGAGGGCGACGGCCCAGGCATGGAAGCCTTCGTCGATAAAGCCGACGCTGCCCAGCCACAGGGTGTCGCCACCCTTGCGCTGGCCCAGGCCGACACCACTGGCGCCGAGCACGGCGACATAACGATCACGAGACAAAAGTGACACGATTGATCTCCTCGAGCGTGGTCCGCCCTTCCTGCACCAGTTCCAGAGCGGACTCGCGCAACAGGCGCAAGCCACGTTTGCAAGCGTGTGCCTTGATCTTCGAAACGGGTTGGCGCTCGACGATCATTTGCCGCAGTTCGTCATCCAGGTGCAGCAGCTCGGCAATCGCGGTCCGCCCGCGATAACCGGTGCCCCGGCAATGGCCGCAGCCTTTGCCATGGACGAAGTGGTAATGATCGACCTTCTGCGGGTCGAGCCCGGAGAGGCGCAATTCTTCATCGGTCGGGTTGCTCGGCGCGCTGCAACTGGCGCACACCAGGCGAATCAGTCGCTGAGCCAGCACCGCATTGAGGGCCGAGACGAGGCTGTAAGGGTCGATTTCCATCTGGGTAAAGCGGCCGATCACGTCGAACACGTTGTTGGCGTGAATGGTGGTGAACACCAGGTGCCCGGTCAGGGCCGATTGCACGGCAATCTGCGCGGTATCGGGGTCGCGGATTTCACCGACCATGATCTTGTCCGGGTCATGGCGCAGAATCGAGCGCAGGCCACGGGCAAAGGTCAGGCCTTTCTTTTCATTGACCGGGATTTGCAGGACCCCCGGCAGTTGGTATTCCACCGGGTCTTCAATGGTGATGATCTTGTCCACGCCGTGGTTGATCTCGGTGATCATCGCGTAGAGGGTGGTGGTCTTGCCGCTGCCGGTCGGGCCGGTCACCAGCACCATGCCGTACGGTTCGGCGGCCAGCCGGCGCAGCGCGCGCAGGGTTTCGTCTTCAAAGCCCAGGGCCTGCAATTGCACGCCGCTGACCTTGTCCGCCAGGTCCTGTTTGTCGAGGACCCGCAGCACCGCGTCTTCACCAAAAATGCTCGGCATGATCGACACCCGGAAGTCGATCTGGCGGCCGCTGATGCCGATTTTGAAGCGACCGTCCTGGGGCACGCGTTTTTCGCCGATGTCCAGTTCGGCCATGACTTTGACCCGGGAGATCACCTGCTCGGCGAACTCGCTGCCCTGGATTTTGCTGATGTTGTTCAGCACGCCGTCGATCCGGTACTTGATCACCAGGCCGCTGCCCGTGGTGCCCAGATGGATGTCGCTGGCGTGCATTTTCAGCGCGTCGTAGAGGGTCGAGTTGACCAGTTTGACCACCACGCTGGCGTCTTCGCTGATGCTGGTCAGGGACAGGCTTTGCAGGGTATCGATTTCGACATTGGCGTCAGCCTGGGCGTTGAGCGATTCCACCGCGTGGAAACTCTCTTCGTGGCGCGCCAGGTAGGCTTTCAGGTCGTCGGCATGCACCAGGTACAGCGGCGCGCCGTGCAGGCAATCATCGATCCAGGCCAGGCGCGACGTATCGAACGGGTCGGCAAAAACGCCAATGACCGCATCGTCGTGACGCAGCAGGATGAATTCGCGTTTGAGGCATTGGGCCAGGGTGACCCGGTCGAACACCGGGGTGGCTTGAAACAGGGTGTCGGTGTCGAGCACCGGATAATGCAAGGTAGCGCCAAGGCACTGGATGAAGGGCATGGGGGCCAGTTCGCACAACACCCCGAGGGCTTCCAGAACCCGCTCGCCGGAGCTGGTTGCCCGAGCCCGGGCCTGGACCAGCTGTTCACTGGAAAATCGCGACGGTACACATTCCAACAACGCCGGTTCGACGGCAAGGGGTAGACGGTCCATGGCATGCTCTCCAACGCCGGGGGCTTTGAGCCCTGTCGACGCGGCGAGCAATTACGGCATGTACCGGAACGGCTTGTCGCGCCACTACTCCCCGGTGAGCAATTGTTCGTCGTCTGGTGCCTTGGAGGTCGATGTACTTCGTCGACGATCTGCCAGCACCCAACTGCCGTCGTACAACTGCAGCGGGAAACTTTCGGTCCTGCTCTGGCGTCGTTCGACGAATCCTTCGGATGGGCTCGCGCCTGTTCGATTTTCCCGCTCCATCCCCAGAAGGTCACAGACTGCACGGGCCAATTCCGCCAACGGAAACGGTTTGAACAGGATATGGCTGACTCCCAGTTGCCGGGCCCGCTCACAGACTTCAGCGGTTGGGTGCCCGGTAATCAGCACAAAATGGCACTTCCTGTTCTGGCGGACGGCATCGAGCACCTGAAAGCCTTCCATATCGGGCAAGCGGTAATCGAACACCATCACATCGGGTGAAAAACGTTCGGCTTCGCCGATGGCTGTTTCACCGTTGTGAGCTATCCGGACTTCCAGCGCTTGCGCCTGCAGGTAACCCTGGAGGTTTTCCGCCAGCAGCTGTTCGTCTTCAACAACCAGTACTTTGTTTAACAAGGTGGACTCCTTGAAACCGCAGGTCCGATATTCGTGCCTGGGAGTACGCGCCTTAATTAGGCTAACGCACACTTCATGCCAGACTGAGCGCCGGTTTTCGACCGCTTCATCTCTATGATTTTCATGAAAAAATCTTTTCGTTCAGGAACCCCGTCCCCCAAAGGCGGGGAAGCGCTCGGATTTGCCCTGAAGCTTTCCCCACATTTGGGGGGGGGACGCTTCAATCATCGTCAATCCGTTCGATACGATTGCTTGATCGCAACTGCCCCAGAACCTGTAGACGAGCCTGATCCTTTTGCTGTCGGGCAAGGTAAGCCCGAACCATTTCAAGCCCCTGAACTTCTGAGACATCGGCCGCCTCCATGTGGTTCTGCAAGTAAATCAAATGCCAGCCCAGCGGTGTGCGCACCGGCGCGCTGACGGCCCCCGGCGCCAGGGTAAATGCCGCTGCTTCGAATTCCGGCATCATGCGCCCACGGGGAAAATAGCCCAGATCCCCGCCTTCGGTGGCGGAAGCATCTTCGGAGCCGGCCCGGGCAACGCTGGCAAAGTCCTCGCCCTGACCGATTTTCACCCGCATCTCCTCTAAGCGTAGCCGTGCTGCTTCAACTGTGGCGGCATCGGCTCCCTGAGGCACTTTGACCAGGATGTGCCGCGCCTGGATTTGCTCTGGCGTGCTCATTTCGGCGCGATGTTCCTCGTAGAACGTGCGGACTTGTTTTTCGTCCGGCTCAGCCGCCTGGACCAGCTCGGCAAACACCTTTTGTGCCGCGAGTTCACGGCGCGTGTAATCGATATAGGTGGCTTCGTCGAAACCGGCGTCTTCGAGCCGGCGGGCGAACACCTCGGCACCACCGATCGCTTGCCGCGTCTGCTCGACCTGGCTTTGCACCACTTCATCGCTGATCTCCACCCCGCGCTTGCGTGCCTCCTGCCACAGCAACTCCTTGTCGATCAGGGCATCCAGCGCTTTCTTGCGCAATTGCTTGTACGCCGTGGGGTTGCGAATGCTGCCCACCGCCCGGCCCTGATCCTCCAGGTACTCGGCGAAATAACGCTCCAGGCGGAACTCGGAAATGACCTCGCCGTTGACGCGCGCGGCGGCCGGGCCATTGCTGGCGAGCGCCATGGGGCCCCACAGCGTCAGCAGTATCAGCAGATTCTTGAGTTTCATCATCAGGCCTCCCGTCAGGGTGTCGCGGCAATGGGTTTGTACGGTGCGACCAGATAGAAGCGCTGGTCGGGCAAATCTACGGTGACGATATGGGCACCGCTCAAGCCCCGTCGGCGACCCGGACCGAAGCTGATCAGCGGAGTCAGCCCGGTGTCGAAATCGTGCAACCCTTCCAGGGCGCTGATGAGCTTCTCGCGGCTGGCGTCGCGCCCGGCCTGCTTCATGCCTTCGCTGAGCAGCAACATCGAACTGTAGGCGCCGACTTGCAGCACCGCGTGCTCACCGCCGAGCCCCTGGTTCTTGCGCAATTGCGTCAAGGCCAGGCGCCCGGCAAGCGACCAGTCACTGGGCACGAACGGATAAGCCAGAAACACCCGCCGGGAAAAACCACTGGGCAATTGAAACAGGTCGCCTGCCACCTGATTCGACGCGGCGAACAGGTAAGGCACCTGCCCTGCCGAATGCAAGCGCTCGGCGAGGCGCCTGAAACCGACGCCGCTGCCCAGGTAAAACACTGATCGCGAGCCCAGCGGCAGCTCGTCCTGCGCCGAGTCGTAGGCCTGCAGCCGCACTTCCTGCCAGGCGCGATCTTGCAGGTACTGGCCGAGGTTCTGCGCCGCCAGTCGCTGGCTCGGCTCATCCGGGTAGACAATCAGCGTCGGCCCCTGGAGCAAGCGCAAATTGGCGGCACCGTAGTCGGCCAGGGCGATCAGCTGTTCACGCAGCCCGGACAGCGGTTCGAAAATCTGCCGGCTGGCCTGGGCCATGCCTTGCAACGAGAGCGGACCGATCAGCGGAATGCCGGCGCGCTCCAGCCGTGTGACCAGTTCGGTGTCGAGCGCAGGTACCAACGGCGCGATCAGGGCGAACACCTGCTCCTTATCGATCAAGCGGTCCAGCGCCTCCTCGGCACTGGCGCGGTTCGGGCCCGGATCGAGGATGGTCAGGCGTAATTGCCGACCATGAATCCCGCCCGCCTCGTTGATCCGCGCCACGCTGCCCTTGAGTACCGCGGCGACCGTGGCGCCCTCATCGCTCAACGGTCCCTGGCTCGGCAACAAAGTGCCCAGGTGCAAACTGTCGGCGGTCAACCCGGGATCACGGTCCTCGGCCACGCGCTTGAGGTAGGCCGTGAGGTTGCGCTGATCATTCATCGACAGCACAAACCGTGGCATCGCCGGGTCCAGCCGATTGTTCGCCGAATCACGCCCCTCCTGGATCGCCCGTGCCAGTGTGCCCTCGGTGTAGGCCGGGTAATTGCGACCATTGACTTGCTGCTGACCGTAATTGCTGGAAAGGCGCGACCAGCTGATGTCCGGCGGCCGTACCCCGCCTTCGGGACGCCCCTGAGCATCGGCGCCATGGCAATTGGCGCACGGCAGGCTGGTGGCGGGCAGCATCATGTTCGCCGCGCCCACCCGAGCCATGATCGGCTCGCCGCTCCCGGACACACCCTCGCGGTACAGCCGCTTACCGGCGCTTTCGCTGGGGCTCAGCGGCAACGCATTGGCGGCAAGGTTGATGCCGACAATCAGTAGCAGGCCGAGGACGAGGGCAGTTTTCATGGCGCGGGCTCAACGACCGGCCACGGGCATTGTCAGCAACTGCAAGCGCTGGGCAATGGCGGCGGCCGGTGCGTCGGGACGGATCTTGCTCCAGCGCTTGTTGGCCACGTCACCGACGATCAACTGCGTTGAGTGCTGCTCGGGGGTCGGCACAATCTGGCCGATGCGCCCCAGCACAAGGTCCATCTGCGCCTTGTCGCCGGTGAGAAAAAGCCAGTGGGGGCCATCGACGCCCTGCTTCAAGGTGTAAGCCTTGAGTACCGCCGGCGTATCGCGCAGCGGATCACTGGTAAGGGAGATAAAGGTAATGCCATCGGCCTTGTCGCCCAGCACCTCACGGACTTCCTTGAGCTTGCGGGTGATCAGCGGGCAGGCATCGTTGCAACTGGTGAAAATCACGTTCAGCAGCACCACGCGGTTTTGCAGCGCATCACTGTAGAAGCGCAGCGTGTTGCCGTTCTGGTCCTGCAACGGTGTGTCGGTGAACCAGGTTTGCGCATCTCGCGTGCCGCTGGCCGGTTGCGCGGCGGCCACCGCCGGCGCCGGCTCCTGGTGTCCTTCGTGGGAAAACGCCATAAAACTGATCACGCAAAAACTCATCGTCAGGAAGATCAAAACGAGGGCTTTCATGGCTGGTGCTCCATCGCAATGGCTGTGTGTTTGGCGTGGGCATTACGCTGGCCGCTGAGTTTCTCGACTTCACGTGTGAGCACCGCCGGGTCGGTAAAACCGTAATAGCGCGTCCAGTGGCGGCTGTTGCCGTCCCCCACCAGAATCAGCGGTTGATGGCTTTTGAAGTCACCGCTGAAGGAGCCGAGGCCCTTGAGGGTTTCGTTGATCGACTGCGAGCTGCCGGTCAGCCAGCTCCAGCCCGGACCTTTCTGGAAGTTGCGGGCGTAGTCGTTCAGGCGCTTGGCGTCATCGCGCTGCGGGTCGATGCTGATCGACACCAGCTGCACCTCATCGCCGACCCGGGCACCGAGTTGTTTTTGCACCTTGCCCATGATCGAGGACACCACCGGGCACACCGTGGTGCAACTGGTGTAGATGAAACTCATGACCACGATTTTGTTGGTCACCAGATCCTTTTCCAGACGCACCGGCTTGCCGTTCTGGTCCACCAGCGCGACGTCGGCGAATTTGACCTGGGCGCTCTCCGAGCTGGCGCTTTTGGCTGGCATGTCGTGTCCGGCATGTTCATCCGCCGAGTGCGCCAGGGCTTGGCCGATGCCGACGGCCAACAGGCAGAACGTCAGCAGTCCACGGTGTGCGAATCGATTCATGTCGGTTTCCTCTTCAGTGGACATCGCCGGGCAACACCCGAACGCTGGCAAAGGTCTTGTCATCGAAACTCGCGCCAAGGGACGCCGCGCGCACGTGCAGGTACCAGGCGCCGTTCTGGTCGAGGGTCACCGGGGCTTCGTAGATGCCGTTGCCCACTTCAAGGGCGGCGACGTGCTGGGCGCGGGAAGTCGGGGCGCGGAAGTAGCGCACCTGAACGTCCTTGACCCCGCTGCGCTGTGCCTTCTGGTGGCCCTGAACGATGCGAAACCGCACGGTGTAAGGGCTACCGAGGGCGGCGGTGGATGTGTTGAGCATGAACTCGACTTTTGGCACGCCGGGGAGTTTTGCGAGGTTCTTGTCCGGTTCAACCAGCGCCGTGAAGCAATGGATGATGTTCGGTTGGTTAAGCAAGAACGCCACATCAAAACGCCCGGCGACCGGCAGCTTGATCCGCGAACTGTAGAGCCCTGGCTCGACCTCCCGCAGGCTGCGATCGATGACCATGGCCGCCCGCGCCACCTGCCCGCGATTGGGGTAACCAGACATCGGCGCGTTCATGCCTTCGGCGTAGAAGTAGGTGGTGTTGTCCACCGGGTTGACCACGAACACCGCGTTGTCGTCCCGCGACACCGCCAGGCTCGAAGCCAGTGGCAAATCACCGGCCAGCCGTGGCGCCTGAGGCCCGGCTTCGAAGCCCTGGCTGATTGGCGTGCGGCCAGTTCCCAACGACGAGAGGTTGATCATCGTGACCTTGGCCGAGGCCAGTCCGCGTACATAGGCGTAGGCCTTGGTGAACACCACTTGATAGGGTTCGGCGGACACGTCCAGCTCATGGATCATCGAATCGGTGGCCGCGTCGATCACTGCGGCCTGGTTTTCCAGGGTGTTGAGGACGATGCCGAAACGCCCGTCCGCGCTGAACCCCATCGGGCCCAGGCCCTGTTTCATCTTGATCACCCGCCGAACCGCGAGGCTGGCGGTATCGACCACTGTCACGGTACCGTCCTTGCCGTCGGCGACATACACCGCCTGAGACAGCGGCGAGTACGCCACCGACAACGGGTGCGAGCCGGTCTTGAGTTGCTTGCTGATGGTCAGGCTGGCGATGTCGATGATGCTCAGCGTGCCGTCGTCGCGGTTGCTGACGAAGGCAAAACGGCTGTCCTTGCTGAAGGTTATTTCGTGGTGCCCGGCACCCGTTGCCAGGTGTTTGAGCGGCTTGAGGCTACGGGTGTCGATCACCGTGACGCCGGACTGCTCGGCGGTCTTGGCATTGTTGCCGACCCACAGCAGACGCTCGTCCGGCTGCAAGGCCACGCGCACCGGGTTGCTGCCGGCGGCGACCGAGTCGATCATTTTGAATTGCTCGCTGTCGATCACCGCCACTTCATCGGCCGTCGGCATGGAGACAAACACCCGTTTGTTGTCTTTGGGCGTGGTCCAGTCCATCGGCGGTTTTTTGATGTCGATCCGCGCCATGGTGCTGGTGATACCGCCCACCGACACCGACGGATCGACCACCGAGACGCTGGCGTCGCGGTTCATCACTAGAAGGAAGTAGCTGTTCAAATCGAGCATCGGCCGCGCACCGATGCTCGATTTCAGGAAGACCCCGACCCGGGCTTTGCAGCTTTGCTCCCGGCCCTGGGCCTTGTCGGCGGCGACGGTTTCCGGGTCCAGCCAGGCGCCGGGGTTGACGCCCGACAACGGCTGGCCCGAGGCACTGTCACTGACGCGGAACTGCACGTCGGCAAACTCGCCTTCACGCAACACGCCATCCGCGGCCAGTGGCTTGACCTCAAGCGCCACCGAAACCCCGTCACGGGAGAGGTTCTGACTGCTCCAGGTGTCCGGCAGCGCGACTTCGCTCAGCAGGTTGGTCGGCGCGGTGCGCCAGACGCCGAAGCTGATCAGCCCGAGCCCGACGGCCAGCACGCAAACGGCGAATCCGATAGTCCTGTTCATCACACTCTCCCCTTACAGATCTGTGCCTGCCTTCGAACACGGCCCCTGTGGCGAGGGAGCTTGCTCCCGCTGGACTGCGCAGCAGTCCCATTTTCAGGGCCGCTTCGCGCCCCAGCGGGAGCAAGCTCCCTCGCCACAGATCACTCATCGCTCGTTCTTTCTCTTTACTGGCTAGTGCCCCTACGGTGCCGGTGCCGGTGCCGGTGCCGGCTCAGGCTCATTGGTCACGCGCAGCAACCCCCAAAGCCCGGCGGTGTTGCCGTAGGCGCCGTAGTCGCGGTACAGGTAGTCGCCCGGTATTGCGTTGCTGCCCCCGGCGCTCGGGTGCATGAAGCTGAAGTGCGCCGCCGGCAGGATGCTTTCACGAGCGCCGATGTACATCGACATCGGGTTGTAGCCGAACCGCACCGACCCCACTCCAGGCGTGGCCAGCGGATAACCACCGGTATCGCTCTTCTCCGACTGGAACGGGTTCACCGACCAGACGTGACCGTCCAGTTGGAAGGTCGTGCCGCGACTGCCACCGCTCGGCATCATGATGTGGGTGCGGAACGGTTGCCCCGGTTTCACATACAGCACCGGTGTCTGAGGATCGCCCCCGATCAGCGCATTGCTGTAGGCCATATGCGCGTTCGGCACGTCCCCGTAACCGGCACCGTCGGCGTGCCCGAACGGCGCATCCGGCGCCAACCCGAAGCGGAACCAGATCGGCTCGGCCTTGTAGTTGATGGCCATGCTCGAGTTGTCCTGTGGATCGGTCGGTACACCGAAGCCTTCGGCGGCAATGCCTTCCACCGGCCGACCGTTGGCCCAGCGGATGTTCAACGCTTTCTGCCAGACCATCGCAAAGTCGCGGTAAGTGGTCTGCCCTGGCGCCGTGACCGTTGCGTTGGTTTTACGCGCATCCTCAACCCAGGTTGCGCCGATCGGCAGGATCGTCATCGCCCCACCCAAGCCTTTCTGCGGTTGTTTGATGAGGTCCGCCGGGGTGATATTCAGCCCGCCGAACTCCACCGCCGTGGCGTTGATGTTGTCGACGCTGCGGCCCAGTTGCGTGACCGGTTTGCCTTCACGCTCCAGGTGCCCGGCGTAGTACTGATAAGTACGGGTCGGGTACGCGCCGCTGTTGCCGATGCGCGGTGGCACGGTCTGGATTGGGTTGGCGCCGACGTTGGTACCATCGGATTTGGTGATGTCGTACGCCAGCAGTTGGGCGTGCAGACCCACGTGGCTCGACGGCCGCAGCAGGTTATTGGTGAAGATGGTCGAGCCCTGGCCATTGTTGCGATCCCGTTTGACCAGCCCTTGCATCACGGCCGTCTGGGTCAGGTCGGGCATGACCACAGGCAAGCGGTTTTCCAGGGTGACGTTGATGCAATCACCCGCCGCTGCGCGCAACACCAGCGGTTCGACAGGCACGCCGGCTTTCAGCTTGCCGGTGGCCGGATCGAGGTCGGATTTGCGCACGTACAGGATCGCAGTCGGATCATGTAACGGGCCGCTTTGACCGCCGATGGTGATGGTTTCGCCATCTTCAGGATCGACCACGGTGACCTGCGGGATGTTCACCGGCCGCGAGTTGAACACCAGGGTGCCACCCGCCGGATTCAACGGCCCTCCCACGTGTTGCCCGATGCCGGCCGGATCGCCGATGGTCAGGTTCAACGGATTGCGCAGGATGTCGTTGGCCAGCGCCGCAACCACTTCATAGTTGCGTTGCACGGTCGGCCGGGTGCCGATGCCGTTGGGGTTGGCACTGATCCGTGGGCAGGAACCATCGAATGCCACGGTGTTACGCATGCCCGCTGGCTTGGGATTGTTTGGCACGGCGAACAGATCGCTGCGCTGGGCCGTGTAGTTGCGCATCACGCCCCAGATACCGTTCCAGTAACCTTCAATGGAAGCGTCCATCGAGTACAGGTAATCCCCCGTGGTCGCCGCCGAACTGGAGAGCATCGAGACCGGCGCGTTAAAGCCCATCTGTTCGGAGATACCGACCATCTGCGACGCGCGCCAGCCGGAGTTGGAGCTGTTGCCGAAGCCGGAGCCGCTTTGCAGCCATTTCACGCCGTGCAGGGTCACGTTGTGCTCTTCTTCGTGACCGCCGGCATGCACCCGCAGCCGCACGTTATCGCCGGTGTAGGTGCGCAGCATCGGAGTGAACGGGTCACCCGGTTCTGCGCCGCCACGGTTGACGTGCGGCGGGAACAGCGTGGTGCCGCCGGTTGGCCCCGTGGCCGAGGTGACCAGGTTCGGTGCCAGGTTCATTGCCGGGATGGCGCGGTCGGTACGGCTTTGCATGGCGTACGCCAGGTCGCCGCCGAGGCCGTCGGCCTGCATGCCGCGCTTGCCGTCCGGGCCGACCTTGTTCGGGTCGTACACCCGCAGGGCCAGCGGTTCGTTGCGGTAGTTGACCACGAACATGCCAGGGTCATCGACCGAGATTGCCTGTGGGCATGGCCGGGTCGGACAACCCGGCACCATGCCGCCCTGCACTTCGATGATGCCATCGAGCAAGGTGCTGGCGTTGTTGCGTACCGGCGGGTTGATCGCGTAGCGGAAGCTGTCCGCGGTGGCCGGGAAGGCTTGCGGATTAGGCACACCGTTAGGACCGGCGCCCACGTACACACCGGCTTCATAAGCGTGCTGGAAGTCGCTGTATTCGAGGAAGAACTCACGGAAGCTGTCGTTCTTGCCGTCGCCGTCGATGTCTCCGGTGGACACCACTGCTTGCCACGAAGTCGGCCCGCCGTCCTGACGAGCGCCGCTGTACAACGGCTCGCCGGTTTCAGCGTGGAACCAGGTGGAACCGGCCGGTTCAGCCAGCACGGTGGCGTACAGGCCAATCTGTTGGTGAGTCGATGGGCCGAGGTGGTCGTGGGTGAAAATGGTCCCCAGGCCACGGTCGACACCTTTAGTGTTCACCACCGGATCGACAAACCAGCGCTGCATTGCCGTGCGCGCCCCGACCCAATCCGCCCGACCAAATTGACCGAAGTACGGGTGATTTTTGGCTTTCGGACAGGCCGGCGTGCCATCACGCGGATCGGCGCCTTCGCACTGGTTGAACTCGCGAATAGCGCGGATGCGTTCTTGCACAGCCCCCGGGGAAAGCACGCCGTCTTCGTAGTTCCAGCCGTTGGCAGAACCGTCGGCCGCCGTCAGGTCCCATTTCGGCAGGTGAATGTGCTGGCCGATCACGTCGGTCGGCGTGCGCACCTGATAGTCGTCCATCTCATAGGTGGCCGGCACCAGGTTGGTCTGCTGGTATTGCACACAGTCGAAGGTATTCATGCGCATCACCAAAGGCTCTGGCGGACGCTGCTTGGTGATGACTGGCCAGGCGTCTTCCCACAGCGCCAGAATGCGCGCTTGCGGGAAGTGGTAGCCGACCTTGTTGTACACCGCGTCGAACTGGATGTTCGCCGCTTTGTATATCCGCGGACGGTCGGCGGTGAAGGTCGAGGAACCGGTGTAGGACATGCCGTCGACCCGTTCACCGCTGGCAAACTCGCCGGTGCCGGCGCTGCTGGTCAGGCGTTTTTGCCGGTCATCCATGCACGGTTCGTAGTACGGCGCGCCGGCAATAGGCAAGGCGCCGTTGGTGCGGAAGGCCTTCGCCACGATTTGATTTCCGGGCAGCACGGCAAAGCTTGGATGGTCTTTTTTGGCGTGGAAGGCCATGGCCGCCTGTTCGACTTCGGTGCCCTCTTCCGGCATATAGATCGGTTTGGCGCGGGTCACTTCCTTGGAGAAATCCAGGGACGTGGTAATGGTGTTCGCCACGCCACCGGCGGAGAAACCGTCCAGGGAATGCCGCCCCAGGCCGCCGTCCCAACCACCGGACGAAGCCGGGTCGAGGTTGGCCCACAAAGCATTGCCACTGGTTTTCAACGACTGGGCCTTGGCCGCGTCGAGCATGTCCAGCGGTGGAGTCGGTGGACGTTGGCCGACCGACGTTTCCATGCCGCCGATCCAGAATGGATAACCAGGGTTTTTCAGGCTGCCGTCGGCATTGCGGTTGGCTTCGCTGCGATCCACCAGGGCCAGGGAACCGATGGCTTGGGCGCCGCCGCTGCCGCTGTGATGTTCGCCGTCGTCATCATCGTCGTCATCGTCGTCATCGTTAGCGGCGACCAGGGTTTCGCCGATTTTCGGCACCACCGCGACCTTGCCTGGCATCGGCGCCATGGCTTTGCCCGGCAGCGGCACGACGGCAGGAATCGGGGTACCGGCAATGATCTCGCCATCGGGCAAGGCCCGGGCGCCCGCTGCCGGTTTGCCGCTGCGCAATGCGTAGGGTTCGCTGTGGTAACCGTCGGTGCCTTGTTGCGAGACTTCGAGTTTGGTCCCTTCTTCAAACACGTCGTGTACCCGCCACATGCTCCACATGCCTTGGGCGAAGTGCGGATAGAAGTGGCAGTGGTAGATCGCATCACCGGCGACGCGGTTGCGGTTGCCTGAGCCCCCGTTGGCGATTTCGTAGGTGTAACCGGCGCCCGGACCGATGCCTTGAGCGTCCACATAATCGGAGTTGTCGTCGTTGGGGTTGAACAGCCATTGATGGCCGTGCAGGTGGAAGATGTGCTGCTCGTGGCCGTTGTGGGTGTTGCGGAATTTGACGAAGTCACCGATGTAGCTGTGGTTGACGTTCGACGGTTCGGCCGGGTACAGCGCCATGGTCGCCTTGACCCCGATCTGATCGGCGTTTGGCACCTGGCCTGGAAGAATGCCTTCGAGGCCGGCGTTGGCCGGTACGTCCACCAGCATCGCGACGTCGCCGACGGTGTGCGAACTGAGGAAAAATTCTTCATAGGCGCAGGACAGGCAATCGTGCATCGGCCCGACGCCCAAACGGTTGGCCACCACCTCGGCGCCCATGCCGCCGGAGCCATAGTTGATCATGAACGAGTCGCGGGTCGGTTCCAGCACGTGGGCCATCACCGGGTCCGCCCAGTAAGCGGGGAATGCCTGGGTCGCGGCGGTTTCATCCTGGAATTGCGAGGCGAAATCGCGGAACGGTTCCAGCCGATTCGGGATCGCCGGGTTGCGTTTGCCGACGGCTTCCAGCGGATAGGTCGAAGGCGGGAAGCTACCGTCGGCGTTGCTGCCCATGACAATCGCATCGCTTTCGCTGGAAATGATTTCGTTGCCGTCGACCATGTTGATGATCGGTGTGCCGGCCTTGCCTTCACGGATCCACGGCTGGCGCTGCGGGTAGCGCGCCTGGTAATCGACAATCGGTTGACCGGCCGGGGTGCGACCGGCGCTGGCCAGGCGCATCTCTTCTTCAGTCACGGTGTTGCGATAGCTGCGGCCACCCTTGGGCACCACCACAACCTGGCCGAACAGACCGTTGGCAACGTTGCCCGCATCGCCTTCACCACCGAACGTCGCGCCACGGCTGCTGGCGGCGAATGCACCTTCGCGCTCGGCAAACAAGGTGTAGGAACGGGTGCCGCCGGGGGCAACCAGCGAATTGCCGTTGCGCCCGGTGTACGAGGCGATGTCGTCGATGCTGTTGACCGCTTGCAGGCCATTGACCTGGAAGCCGACATGGCGGTCAGCGACCTGCTCATCGACTTTGAAGTCGTCCTCTGCACCGATTTCGACTTCGCCCTCGATCTCGCCCTCTTCTTCCTCCCCGCCGTCGTGCGAGCCGGGGTTGGCCTGGTACGCCAGCAGGTTCTGCAGGTTGATGGTCAGGCAGTCACCGGCGGCCACACGCAACACCAAGGGGCGCGGACGCTTGTCGGGCCGCAGCGAGACTTTGCCCGGCACTGCCGCGCCACCCTGGGCCAGGGACACATTATGGTCGTCGACCACGTCGCGGCGCAGGGCGAACATCATGCCGTTGACGTTCTGCGCGCCGAGGCGGTTGAACATCAGCGGCTGATCCAGCGCCACGACGTTCGCCACCAGATTGCGCTCGCAGCGCAAGGCTGCTTCAGCCAAGTCGATGCCAAACATCGATGCCACCAGCAGCGCAATTTGAAAAAGAGACGTAGCGTTCGGTATGCCAGTCATGATCACGGGCCTCGCTGTGGGTGCTCACAGGGAATAATTCTCGACAAATACCCTTGAGCAATCCGCATGCCATAAAAAATTCAGTTATTTTTCAGCCAGTTACAGCAACGATTTAATAACTCGGGGGATATACCCCATTTATTCCCCACTTTTCCGGGTGGATGCCAACCTCCACCCAACAACTCAAATCCCGTAGCAGCTGTCGAGCTTGCGAGGCTGCGTTCGGCTCGGGCCGCGTTCGGACGAAGCAGTCGTGAGATCCGGCAACGCGGTGTTTCAGGAAAACCTCGCGCGCAGGTATTACGACTGCTTCGCAGCCGAACGCAGCCTCGCAAGCTCGACAGCTGCTACGGGGCGAATGCGGTCTTCGGTCGGTGGTACGGATCGGGTTGCCCCACATATGGGGGATTGCCCCAATCACAGCGGGGCATCCATGGCCAGGCCCTGCAAGCGGCGGTATTGGCGCAAGACACTGGGCACATAACGCTGGGTTTCGGCGAACGGCGGGATCACCCCGCCACGACTCAGCACCGCTTGTGGCCCGGCGTTGTAGGCCGCCACGGCGAGGGTGATGTCGTTGTCGAACAGGGTCATCAGGCGCTTGAGGTATTTGGCGCCGCCCTGGATGTTGGCTTTCGGGTCATAGACGTTTTTCACCCCCATCTCGCGTGCGGTATCGGGCATCAATTGCATCAGCCCACCGGCGCCTTTGGGGGAGGTCGCATCCGAGTTGTAGCGGGACTCTTCGCGGATAACGGCGTGCAACAACGCCGCCGGTAATTCATTGGCCGTGGCGGCCGCCGAAACCAGCTCCGCATAAGGCTGTCTGGCAATCATCTGGGGCTGCTGATCGAGGCCGACCAGCGAGGATTGAGGTTCGTGAATGACCCGTTCATAGGTGCGGCCGGGACGGTGAACATTGGACAGTACATAGCTGCCCTTGGCGTCCACGGAAACGAATACATCGGCCTGTGCGACGCTCGTCAGCAGTAAACAGCCGAGCAGTCCTGTGGTGAGTGTTTTCATTATTTGCCTCCCCTGCCCGGCCCCGAAAAATGGGGGTAATGCCCCAATGGCCGGTAGTAAACAAGCCATACGCAAGCACTGTGCCGAAAGCGCAAAGGCCCGGAATACAGGGGTTTCGCAAGGATGACCGGGGTGAGCATGGCAATTGCATAGGCCTTCACAGCGACCCTTCTGCCGACTGTGTGAGGTCATCATGAATCAGCGTTTGCGTTCCGCCCCGCGTACTCAAAGCGGGTTCACCCTGCTCGAACTGTTGGTGGTGCTTGTGGTGCTGGGGCTGTTGGCCGGCATCGTCGCGCCGAAGTATTTCGCCCAACTGGGCCGCTCCGAAGTGAAGGTGGCCAAGGCGCAAATCGAAGGCCTGGGCAAGGCGCTGGATCTGTACCGCCTGGAGGTCGGTCATTACCCGTCGACCGAACAGGGTTTGCAGGCGCTGGTCACGGCGCCCAGCGATGAAACCAAATGGACCGGTCCTTATTTGCAGAAAAAGCTGCCGCAGGATCCGTGGGGCCGTAACTACAACTACCGCTACCCCGGCGAAAACGGCGAATACGATCTGCTGTCCATGGGCAAGGACGGCCAACCCGGCGGCGAAGGCGAAAACGCCGAAGTCACCAGCTGGCAATGACGGGGGTGGCGACCATGCGCTTTCATCTCAAGGCCGTGGGCAAGGCCGGCGTGGTCTCGATGACCGTCGAGGCCCAAGGGGACAGCGAAGCCCGGCGCATCGTCGAAGACCAGGGCTTGCGGGTGGTCAGCTTGCACGCCGAGCGGCACTGGCGTGCGTTGCGTTTACACAAACGCGAGACCTTCAATCTGGTGTTGTTCAGCCAGGAGCTGACCACCTTGCTCAATGCCGGCCTGCCGTTGATCGATGCGTTGGAAAGCCTGGCGGAAAAAGAGAACGCGCCACAGGCCCGTAAAACCTTGAGCGAACTGGTGCGCCTGCTGTACGAAGGCAAATCGTTCTCCCAGGCGTTGGCCCAGTTGTCGGCGGTGTTCCCTCCTCTGTATGTCGCGCTGGTGCAGTCCAGCGAGAAGACCGGCGCCGTGGGCGATGCCCTGGGTCGCTATGTCAGCTATCGCCAGCGCATGGACGAGGTTCGGCAAAAAATCGTCAGCGCTTCGATCTATCCCCTGCTGTTGCTGGTGGTGGGCGGCGGCGTGGTGTTGTTTTTGATGGGTTACGTGGTGCCGCGCTTCAGCCTGGTGTTCGAAGGGCTGGGGTCGAACCTGCCGTGGCTGTCGCAAGTGCTGATGAGCTGCGGGATGTTCCTGCACGCCCACCAGGGTGAATTCTTCGGCGGGTTGGCGGCGATTGTCGTCGCGCTCGGCTTCCTCCAGCGCCAACCGGCCTTTCGCCGAGGCGTCGACCGGGTGATTGAAAAACTCCCGGCGGTCCATCAACGCATCTTCATGTACGAACTGGCGCGCTTTTATCGCTCCCTGGGGATTCTGCTGCAGGGCGGCATCCCCCTCGTCACCGCCATGGGCATGGTTCGCGGCCTGCTCACCCCCGCCTCCCGCGTGCGCCTGGACCAGGCTTGCGAGCGAGTGCGCGAGGGGCAATCGCTGTCGGCCGCGCTGGAACTCAATCACCTGGTGACCCCGGTGTCCCTGCGCTTGCTGCGTGCGGGCGAGCAGTCCGGCAACCTCGGGCAGATGATGGAGCGCAGCGCCGACTTCTACGACGAAGAAATCAGCCGCTGGATCGAATGGTTCGTGCGGCTGTTCGAACCCTTGCTCATGACCTTCATCGGCCTGCTGATCGGGGTCATCGTGATCCTGATGTACATCCCGATTTTCGAGCTGGCCTCGAGTATTCACTGACCTTTGGAACGGGGTCGAGTTGTACCGTTCATCGCACATCGATGCTGCAACTGAATTAATCAGCGCGCTGCGGTGTTCACCCATTGAATCGAGCAGCAAGTTGCATTGTTCATCAACGTTCCAACCTGAATCAAAAGACGGAGAACGACATGCACATCAACAAGCTTTTACTTGCAGTAGCTATTGGCGCAGTTCTGTCGGCGTCTACCGTATTGATTCCGGACAGCCTGTCCGGAATGTCGAGTGCCCAGGCCAAGGACGGTGGTAGTGGCGGGGGCGGAGGTGGTGGTTCTGGTGGCGGCGGTGGTGGTCACGGCGGCGGTTCTGGCGGCGGTGGTGGTTCGGGCGGCGGTGGCGGTGGTCACGGCGGCGGCGGTGGTCACGGCGGCGGCGGTTCTGGCGGTAGCGGTGGTGGAAGCGGTGGCGGCGGCAATGGAGGTGGTCACGGTGGAAGCGGCAACGGCGGCGGCAATGGCGGCGGCCACAGTGGAAGCGGCAGTGGCGGCAATAGCGGCAATAGCGGCAATAGCGGCAGCGGTCACAGCGGCAGCGACCATGGTTCGGGACATTCCGGCAACACCGCCTCATCCTCCTCCGGGCGCAGCGGCACTCACTCTGAGCCCGGTGACGATCACGGGGTTCATCGCTCGGGTGAAGTGGGTGACGACCACGGCGTACATCGTTCCGGTGAAATCGGCGACGACCGCGGTGTTCATCGCGCTGGTGAGGTCGGCGACGACCGCGGCGTGCATCGTTCCGGTGAAGTCGGCGATGACCGCGGCGTGCATGTCGGTGGCGAGCCAGGCGATGACAAACGGACCTGACAGTCACTGATCACAAGACCACTACAAATCCCTGTGGGAGCGAGCTTGCTCGCGATGGCGTCGCGCCAGACAGCATTTTGCTGAATGACCCACCGCAATCGCGAGCAGGCTCACTCCCACAGTGGAAATGGTGATCCTTACAACCCACCCTCAACCCGATCCAGCCGCTCGCGCAAAAACTCGATCAGTGCCTGCACCGGCCGCGAACTCTGGCGGTGCTGCGGATACACCGCCGATAACGTCAGCGGCTGCGGACGAAACTCATCCAGCACCGGCACCAGCCGGCCATCCTTCAGCGCCGAGCCGACAATGAACGTCGGCAAATACGTAATCCCCAACCCGGCCAGCGCCGCATCCTTGAGCAACTCACCGTTGTTGACCCGCATCCTGCCCGTGACGTTGACGGTCAGCGGCTTGCCCTGCCCTTCGAAACGCCATTGCACCTGGCGCCCATGGCCGTACGGCAAGCAGTCATGGTTGTGCAAATCTTCGGGTTTGAATGGCGTGCCGCGCTCGGCCAGATAAGCCGGGCTGGCGCAGTACACGCGCTGGATGGAGGCGATGCGGCGGGCGATCAGTGTCGAGTCTTCCAGAATCCCGATGCGCAACGCCAGGTCGTACCCCTCGCTGAGCAAGTCCACCGGCCGATCGCTCAAGTCCACTTCCACCGTGACATCGCGATAGCGCTGCAAGAACAGCGGCAGCAGGCAACCCAAGTGCGCCAGCGCAAACGACAACGGCGCGCTCACGCGAATGGTGCCGCGCGGCTCGGTGGTCTGGCCGGCGATGCCCTGCTCCACCTGCTCGACTTCACCAAGCAGGCGCAACGCCGACTCGTAATAACTCTGGCCCAGCGGTGTGACGTCCAGCCGTCGCGTGGAACGATTGAGCAAGCGCACGCCCAGACGCTCTTCGAGCTGCATCAAGCGGCGGCTGACGAACTGCTTGGACAGGCCCAATTGATCGGCTGCCGAGGTGAAGCTGCCGGAGTCCATCACCTGGCAAAAAATACGCATATCTTCGAACGGGTTCATTGTCACGCCTTGGTTGACAGTCAAACACTTTATAGCCGCTTTTTCCCTTCTGGGCGACCTATTAATCTGTGTACACGGTGTTGCTGAGGCCTGAACCACAGCGCCAGCAGCGACCTGACCTCAGGTAATAAAACTCTAATTAATTTAAAAGGATTTGCCCCATGAACCTCGTCAACAAAACCCTGACCGCATACCTCCTCGCCCTCTCCATCGGCAACGCATTCGCCGCCGGCAGCCCGGGTGTCGAACACAACACCCAGGCCTTCCTCGAAGCCCTCGCCGCCGGGGGTGGCAAGCCGCTTGAGCAACTGAGCCCGAAGGATGCCCGTGCGGTGCTGACCGGTGCGCAAAATTCGGTGAAGGTTGATCTGTCGGGTGTGGACGTCAGCGACCGTGCGATCAAGGTCGATGGGCAAACCATCAACCTGAAGATCGTACGGCCGGCCAAGGTCAAGGGTGAATTGCCGGTGTTCATGTTCTTCCACGGTGGCGGTTGGGTGCTGGGCGATTACCCGACTCACCAGCGTCTGATCCACGATTTGGTGGTCGGCTCCGGCGCCGTCGCGGTGTATGTCGATTACACGCCATCGCCGGAAGCGCACTACCCGACCGCGATCAACCAGGCCTACGCCGCGACCCGTTGGGTGGCCGAGCATGGCAAGGACATCGGCGTCGATGGCAAACGCCTGGCGGTGGCCGGCAACAGCGTCGGCGGCAACATGGCGGCGGTCGTGGCGTTGATGGCCAAGGAACAGAAAACCCCGGCGCTGCGCTTCCAGTTGTTGATGTGGCCAGTGACCAACGCGCAGTTCGACAGCGGCTCGTACCAGCAATTTGCCGAAGGCCATTTCTTGACCAAGGGCATGATGAACTGGTTCTGGGACAACTACACCACGGACCAGGCCGAGCGTGCGCAGATCCATGCCTCGCCGCTGCAAGCCAGTGCCGAACAGCTGAAGGGCTTGCCCGCCGCCCTGGTGCAGACCGCCGAGTTCGACGTGTTGCGAGACGAAGGCGAAGCCTACGCCCGTCACCTCGACGCGGCCGGTGTGCCGGTCACGGCGGTGCGTTACAACGGCATGATCCACGACTTCGGCCTGCTCAACCCGCTGAGCCAGATTGCGGAAGTGAAGGCGGCGGTTCGTCAGGCGGCATTGGAACTCAAGACGCACTTGAACTGAGTCCTTCCCTCTTCGCCACACAGCAATGTGTGGCGAAGCTGCTTTTTGTGGCGAGGGAGCTTGCTCCCGCTTGAGTGCGCAGCACTCACAAAATCTGCGTTGACTGCGAGAATTTTGGGGCTGCTTCGCAACCCAGCGGGAGCAAGCTCCCTCGCCACAAAAAGCTTGTCTGCAATGATCTAATACGCGCCGGAGTTTCCCCATGTCCTTTGTCCTCGCTCATCTGCTGTCCTGGAGCGCCCTGCTGCTGGTGATCGACACCGTGCTCTGGCACCTCGCGCCGTTCAAGCATCGCGTCACGCGGGTTGGTGTGCGCCTCGCGTTGTTTGTGCTGTTCAGCGCGCTGGTGATCAATGCCGGTGTGAGCCCGTTGCAGGCGCCTCTGTTCGCCGAGGATCGTGTCGCACAGTTGGGCGCCACGGCGTTGGGAATTCTCTGGTGGTTGTACGCCGCACGGGTGCTGACCGAAGTCATCGGCCTGGTGCTGATGCGTCGCATCGGTCACAGCGGCCGTTTGTTGCAGGACGTCATCGGCGCGCTGGTGTTTCTGATCGCCATCGTCGCGGCGGCCGGTTATGTGCTGGAGCTGCCGGTGAAAGGATTGCTGGCGACGTCCGGTGTCGTGGCTATCGTTGTCGGTCTGGCGTTGCAAAGCACCTTGAGCGACGTGTTTTCCGGGATCGTGCTGAACACCACCAAACCGTATCAGGTGGACGACTGGATCATGATTGATGGCGTCGAGGGCAAAGTGCTCGACATCGACTGGCGCGCCACCCATATGCTGACCAGCGCTGGCAGCACGGCTGTGGTGCCGAACTCGGTGGCGGCCAAGGCGAAGATCGTCAATCTCAGTCGGCCGAACAACATGCACGGCGTGTCGATCAGCATTCAAGTGCCCAACCACATTCGCCCGCGTCGAGTGCTGGATGCGCTTGAGCGCACGCTTCAAGGCAGCAGCAGTTTACTGCTCACCCCCGCACCGAAAGCGGTGCTCAAAGAGGCCGGCGAAACCATGTCCGAGTACGTGGCCAGCGGTTTTATCACCGAGCTCGGCAAGAAAAGCGAAGTGCGCAATCAGCTGTTCGACCTGGCGCATCGGCACCTCGAAGCGGCGGGCATTTCCCGGCAGCTCGATGGTGTGATTGAACCGACAACCCGTGCGCGTGCGTTGCTGGATGAAGTGAAGATCTTCCGTTCCCTGAGTGAAGATGAGCGCGATCAAATGGCTCAGTCGATGATCCCGCAACAATACGCGGCCGGCCAAGTGGTGCTGGAATTGGGCGAAGTGCCGGACAGCCTGATGGTGATCGCCACGGGGGTGGTCAGCGCTACCGTGCCGGACGGCGCCGGGCAAACCGAAGCGGGTCGTATGGGGCCGAGTGAGGTGATGGGTGAACAAAGCATTCTCACCGACACACCGTCCCAGGCCACCTTCACCACCTTGACCTCGTGCATCATTTACCGGATCGACAAATCCCTGACCCGTGGTTGCATGGAGCGACAGGTTGAAGTGGGTCGGGCGTTGAACAAGCTGCAAGCGGTACGCCAGCAGAACAGCCGGTTGGCGTTGATGGCCAAGCCGGTACTGATCAAGAAAGGCGGTTTCCTGGGATGGTTGCAAAAACGTCAGGTATAAAACAAACCCTGTGGGAGCGAGCTTGCTCGCGATAGCGGTAGCACATCCACCAGAGATGTTGGCTGATCTGCCGCTATCGCGAGCAAGCTCGCTCCCACAGGGAAAGTGTGTTGCCTGAATAGGGCTTATTTCGACGTCAGCACCGAGTAGCTGTTCATCAAATTGCGATAGTTCGGAATGCGCGGCGACAGCAGGTTTGCCAGGCCTTCCATGTCGTTGCGCCAGTCGCCCTGCAGCTCGCACGCCACCGAGAACCAGTTCACCAGTTGTGCACCGGCCGCGGCCATGCGGGCCCAGGCCGCTTGCTGCACGGTTTCGTTGAAGGTGCCCGAAGCATCAGTCACCACAAACACTTCAAAACCTTCCGCCAGCGCCGACAACGTCGGGAACGTGACGCAAACGTCGGTCACCACACCGGCGATGATCAGTTGCTTGCGGCCAGTCGCCTTGACGGCTTTGACAAAATCTTCGTTGTCCCAGGCATTGATCTGGCCTGGACGCGGGATGTAGGGCGCGTCCGGGAACAGTTCTTTGAGCTCCGGCACCATCGGACCGTTCGGGCCGTTTTCGAAACTGGTGGTGAGGATGGTCGGCAGTTTGAAGAATTTGGCCAGGTCCGCGAGGGCCAGCACGTTGTTCTTGAATTCGTTCGGCGAGAAATCCTGAACCAGCGAAATCAGGCCAGTCTGGTGGTCGACCAACAGGACAACGGCATCGTCTTTGTTCAGGCGTTTGTACGGAACGTTGCTCATGTGAAACTCCTCGATGGATGGGTATTACGCAAGGCGCCGACGCGGTGCATCGGCGCTTGATGTGATCGTCAGAACGCGAAGCACGAACAGCCGAACGCGCCCCAGAAACCGGCGAAATCGCTGACCGGCGCATTCGATAACCGCGCCTTTTCATGGCTGTGGGAATGCACGCCGCACGGCCCGCTGCAATGGTGAACCTGCGCCTGCATCGGCGACGTCGGACGCCAGTGACCCGGGACCTTGGCCACCGGCGACCAGTCCGGCAGCACCGGCACGCTGGCCGGTCCGAGTTTTTCGAAATCACCGGCGGCGTACACCACCTTGCCGCCGACCACGGTCAACACCGATTCGATCCACTTGATCGCTTCTTCATCGACGCTGAAAAAGTCCGCGCTCAAGGCCGCGACGTCAGCCAGTTGGCCGACCTTGATCATGCCTTTCTTGCCCTGCTCGGAAGAGAACCAGGCGCTGCCGTGGGTGAACAGTTCCAGCGCGGTTTGCCGGGACAGGCCCTCGGCGTGCAGCTCCAGGCCACCGACGGTGCGACCGCTGACCATCCAGTACAGCGAAGTCCATGGATTGTAGCTGGACACTCGCGTGGCATCGGTGCCGGCGCCGACCGGTACGCCTTCGGCCAACATGCGCTTAATCGGCGGTGTGGCTTCGGCCGCTTTGGCGCCGTAACGCTCGACAAAATATTCGCCCTGAAACGCCATGCGGTCCTGAATCGCAATACCACCACCGAGCGCCCTCACCCGCTCAATGTTCTGCGGCGTGATGGTCTCAGCGTGATCGAAAAACCACGGCAAACCGTTGAATGGAATGTCGCGATTGACCTTCTCGAACACGTCGAGCATGCGGCTGATGGATTCGTTGTAGGTGGCGTGCAAACGGAACGGCCAGCGCTGCTCGACGAGGTGGCGAACCACCGGCTCCAGCTCGTCTTCCATGGTTTGCGGCAGGTCCGGACGTGGCTCGAGGAAGTCCTCGAAATCCGCCGCCGAGAACACCAGCATTTCCCCGGCGCCGTTGTGGCGCAGGTAATCGTCGCCCTGATGCAGGGTCACGCTGCTGGTCCAGTTCTTGAAGTCGGTCAGCTCTTCTTTCGGCTTCTGCGTGAACAGGTTGTAGGCGATACGAATGGTCAGTTGCTGGTCCTTGGCCAACTGCTCGATCACCTGGTAATCGTCCGGATAATTCTGGAAACCGCCGCCGGCATCGATGGCGCTGGTCAGGCCGAGACGGTTGAGTTCGCGCATGAACTGGCGCGTCGAGTTGACCTGATATTCCAGCGGCAACTTCGGCCCCTTGGCCAGCGTCGAGTACAAAATCATCGCGTTGGGACGCGCCACCAGCATGCCGGTCGGCTCACCATTGCTATCACGCACAATCTCGCCACCCGGCGGGTTCGGCGTGTTGCGGGTGTAACCGGCCACGCGCAACGCGGCGCGGTTGAGCAAGGCGCGGTCGTACAAATGCAGGACAAACACCGGGGTGTCCGGCGCGGCCTGATTGAGCTCTTCGAGGGTCGGCATGCGCTTTTCAGCGAACTGGAATTCGTTCCAACCACCGACCACCCGCACCCATTGCGGCGTGGGCGTGCGATCGGCCTGGTCCTTGAGCATGCGCAAGGCATCGACCACCGACGGCACACCTTCCCAACGCAGTTCGAGGTTGTAATTAAGACCGCCGCGGATCAAGTGCAAGTGCGAGTCGTTGAGGCCGGGAATCACGCAACGGCCCTTGAGGTCAATGACCTGCGTGCCCGAGCCGCGCAGGGCCATGGCTTCGGCATCGGTGCCGACCGCAACGAAGCGGCCTTCGCTGATTGCCACCGCACTGGCGCGTGGGTTTTCACGGTCAACGGTATGGAATTGGCCATTGAATAGAATCAGATCGGCGTTCATCGCGGTTCCTTGGACGGAGTGGAATGTGACAGCCAGGGCGCGAACAGACGCGTCGCCATCGGCATGAACAGGTACACCACCGAGACAACGATGGTCAGCGTGATCAGGAACGTGGCGACCACGTAATTGGACAGGATGGCGTTGAGTTGCAGCAGCGGGCCCCAGAGCAGCGGCACCAGCAAGGTGTGCGGCAGAATCACCAACAGCGTCACCACGGCCTGCTTCCAGCGCGGCGGCGGTGGCGAAGCGGCGTCGGCTTGCGGCGCGAACCAGAATTCATTGACCGGGTTGACCTCGGTCTGGTCGCCATCGGCGAGCATCGGCGTGGCTTCGTTGACCAACTCCAGGCGTTGCGGCGAATCGAGCCAGTGCTGCATCGCATCGGTGGTGCAAAACCGCAGCACGCAGGTGTACATGTCCAGGCCGGCGTTTTTACCGCGCATCACGTCCACGCCCAAATGCCCTTCCTGCTGCCCGGCGATGCTGACAATGTTGCGTAACCAGGCTTCGTAAGGCACTTCAAAACCGGCCTTGACCCGGTGCTTGATCACCAGGGTCACGACTTCCTCGAAACGATTGGATTCAGGCATAACGCAAAGCTCCGGCAAATCGGACATTGAGCGCCAGCCGTCCCGGCCCGGCGATGAAAAGGCTGGTGAACAGAATCAACAGCAGCCAGCCGAACTGCCCTTCTTCGAGACTCCATTGCGCATGCACCACCAGCAGCGCGACCAGCAACACCGCCAAAATCGGCAGGCATGCCAAACGCACCAACACCCCGGCGATGATCAGCAACGGGCACACCACCTCGGCAAAAATCGCCAGCATCAGCGTGACGTTTGCACCCACGTGAAAAGGGTCTTCGATGACCTGCAGTTGAGCGCTGTAGTTAAGCAGCTTCGGCAAACCGTGCACCCACAGCAGAAACAAACCGCCACTGACCCGCAGAAAAAGCAGTCCGAGATCCTGGGCCCGCTCATCCCATTGCGACGTATTCATGGGCTCACCTGCACAAATGAAAAACTACCGGCGTCGTTGCGCCGGGACTTCATTTGATAGTGCCGGTGTGGGGGCGGGAAAAATTGGATGTACGTGCTCTTTTTGCGGCGTGCCCCGACCACCAATCCACCGAAGATCCCTGTGGGAGCGAGCTTGCTCGCGATAGCGGTGGGCCAGGCGACATCAATGTTGAATGTCATGCCGCCATCGCGAGCAGGCTCGCTCCCGCAGGGGGGGACCTTTATTGCTGGGAGGTTTCTCGCAGGCACAAAAAACGGCCTCTTCCGAGACCGTTCTTTTCAGCTGACACCGTTACCGCGGATCAACACCGTCCAGCGCCCGATTCACCGCCAGCTCGGCCAGCATGATGACCTGCTGAATGCCCAACATCGTATGCCGCTGCGGCCCCTCCAGATGCCCCGCAAAATCACCGGCCAGCACACTCGCCGACGCCAGAGATTCGCAAGCGTGGGCCAACAGGCTTTCGTTATCGACATCGGGGGCGACGATGAACATTGTGCTGGGCTTCCGGATGGCGGGGGCTTTCAGGGCAGACGGATTGAGATAGTGATCGAGCGCGCGGTCGGCGGCTTCGTTTAGTTTTTTTGGATCGAGGGGATCGTAGGGGGAAACGTCGTCGGGTTCCGGGGGATTGGGTGTGGCTTTGAACATGGTGATACTCCATTTATACCTGTTGGAACCACCAGCACCTGTCGCTAAACAAGTAAGGGTGGCGGCTGTACGCAGGTTAGCGAACCGAGAGGTATAAGACCCGGCAGACCCGAAGGCCTCCCGCGCACAGCCACCATGTCGAAACTGCAGACAGGGAACGCCTGCAATAAGACGGAGCGTTGTTGCGCTTATACCTGTTCAGGTCGCTAAACCCGACCGCTGATTGGCAGCGATGCGGAAACGATAAAGACCAGGGTCAAAGCGCACAAGCCGGCGGATTCTGGCGCAGTCGTAGGCAACGGCGCAAGGATCTGTAGCTTTCAGGACGTAACCTTAAACACCATTAAACACAGCCCTCGAATCAACACATTTCCCCTGTGAGAGCGAGCCTGCTCGCGATTGCGGTGTGCCATTCAACATTGATGTTGGCTGATAATCCGTCATCGCGAGCAGGCTCACTCCCACAGGGAATGAAGTGTGCCTGCAAGAGACCGGTCGGCTGTCAGGCCGCCATCGCAGGCAAGCCAGCTCCCACAATGAATGAAGTGTGCCTGTAAGAGACCGGTCGGCTGTCAGGCCGCCATCGCAGGCAAGCCAGCTCCCACAATGAATGAAGTGTGCCTGCAAGAGACTGGTCGGCTGTCAGGCCGCCATCGCAGGCAAGCCAGCTCCCACAATGAATGAAGTGTGCCTGCAAGAGACTGGTCGGCTGTCAGGCCGCCATCGCAGGCAAGCCAGCTCCCACAATGAATGAAGTGTGCCTGTAAGAGACCGGTCGGCTGTCAGGCCGCCATCGCAGGCAAGCCAGCTCCCACAATGAATGAAGTGTGCCTGTAAGAGACCGGTCGGCTGTCAGGCCGCCTTCGCAGGCAAGCCAGCTCCCACAATGAATGAAGTGTGCCTGTAAGAGACCGGTCGGCTGTCAGGCCGCCATCGCAGGCAAGCCAGCTCCCACAATGAATGAAGTGTGCCTGTAAGAGACCGGTCGGCTGTCAGGCCGCCATCGCAGGCAAGCCAGCTCCCACAATGAATGAAGTGTGCCTGTAAGAGATCGGTCGGCTGTCAGGCCGCCATCGCAGGCAAGCCAGCTCCCACAATGAATGAAGTGTGCCTGTAAGAGACCGGTCGGCTGTCAGGCCGCCATCGCAGGCAAGCCAGCTCCCACAATGAATGAAGTGTGCCTGCAAGAGACTGGTCGGCTGTCAGGCCGCCATCGCAGGCAAGCCAGCTCCCACAATGAATGAAGTGTGCCTGTAAGAGACCGGTCGGCTGTCAGGCCGCCTTCGCAGGCAAGCCAGCTCCCACAATGAATGAAGTGTGCCTGCAAGAGACTGGTCGGCTGTCAGGCCGCCTTCGCGGGCAAGTCGGATCGCCCCACCGCTCGCTCCTACAATAAATCGGCGTACACCTTTCGCTTCTCACCACTCAACAGGCCGAGCGTTAGCTCGCCTGCAGCTCTTGATCTTGATCTGCCCGCCCCTTCGGGAGGCCGAGTGGAGGCGTTCATCTGGGGGGTAGGCGCGTAGCGCCGTGCGGCGAAGCCGCACACATCGAGAGGAGGTTGAAGCGAAGCCAACCGGAGGCGATGCCCCCAGATGAATGCCGGAGCGAGGGAACGCCGAGCCCAGGCGAGGGGCCGGACGCTGGGGCGAAGCCTTTTGGTTCCTTTTTGGCGTTTGAAAAAGGGACTCGCCGTAAGGGCGAAACCATAAGTGGCCGTTACCGCAGGAATGGATATGTACACCTCAAAGAGATTGGTCGGCTGTCAGGCCGCCTTCGCGGGCAAGCCTCGCTCCTACAGGAGATCGGGCACAGGCGGGAATGTGGTCGGCCCGGAGGCCGCCACGTTCAAGCCGAAACCGGCAAAGGCCTCGACATGAACTCGCTGATCCGCGACCGCAACCACCGCTCCGCCGGATCATTGTCATGCACCCCACTCCAGGCCATCGACAACTGCGCCGCATCAATGGGAAACGGCGGATCCTCCGCCCGCAACGCACACCCCTCAACCAGCGCACACGCCGCATAATCCGGCACCGTGGCAATCATCTCAGTCCCCGCAAGCAACGCACGCAACCCGCTGAACTGCGGCACACCCAACACCACACGACGACTGCGACCAACCTTGGCCAAATCCAGATCGATATTGCCGCTCAAGTCCCCGGAGAACGACACCATCGCATGCGGCCGCTCACAGTATTCGTCAAGCGTCAGCGTCCCCGGTCGCTTATCCCCACGCAGCACTTTGCAGGGAATGTCCCGCAACTTCTTGCACTTGGCATTCGCCGGTAAATCCGTGGTGTAACTCACCCCCACGGAAATCTCTCCCGAGGCCAGCAATGCCGGCATCAGCAGATAGTTGGCACGACGCACCACCACCACGATCCCCGGCGCCTCTTCCTGCAGTTGCCGCAACAACGGCGGAAACAAACCGAATTCCGCGTCGTCCGACAAACCAATGCGGAACACATCGCAACTGGTCGTCGGATCAAATTCCTTGGCGCGACTGACCGCCCCGGAAATCACATCCATCGCCGGTTGCAGCTCCTTGAGAATCGCCAGCGCCCGCCCCGTTGGCTCCATGCCGCGGCCATTGCGCAGCAACAACGGATCGTCGAACAGATCCCGTAACCGCCCCAGCGCCGCACTCACCGCCGGCTGCCCCATGAACAGTTTTTCGGCCACACGGGTCAGGTTCTTTTCGAACATCAACGCTTCGAAAATCACCAGCAGGTTCATGTCGACGCGGCGCAGATCGTTACGGTTCATAGGCACGGTTTCCTTGTGTGTTCAGCCGAGGACTTTACTCGATCAACGGCACTTTGGCCGCACGTTTGTAAGGACCATATTCGACCGGCACCCACTGGAAGTGCTTGCCCTGCGCCGCGATGTGGCCGATGCCCTGAAACGGCAAGTTTGCCGCCGTCACCCAGCTATTGCTCGCCGCCGCATCATTGAACACTTTCGCACGGCTCTTGATCGCGAGCCCCAGCGCACAAACCAGGGAATGTTTCATGCCTTCACCCTTGATCGAGTCAGAAAAACGGCGATGTAAAACGTCGCCCAATGACGACGATTATGCACGTGGGGTGGCCATGGAAATTGCAGCAATGTGCTGAGTTAGCGTTGTTGCCCCCCCTGCGCAGCGATGGAATTAACAACGTTTAACTCGCCTGCCAGCGCCCTGCGCCCAAGAATGAAGCTCACCGACACGGACATCTGTCATGGCCTCTTCTCAGCAAAACCTCGCCTGCGCGACTGTCACTGAAACGCGAAAGAAAACCACCGGCGGCCTGACCCCGTGGCGCGAAAGCCTGGCCAAGCAACTGATCCTCGAACGCCTCGGTGAAACCGTTGAAGTGACTGAACTGGCCCGCGCCTGCGCCCTGTCGCGCAGTCATTTCTCACGCGCGTTCAAGTGCAGCACCGGGCTCTCGCCCCAGGACTGGATTCGCGACCAGCGCATCGCCCGCGCCAAGCAGCTGATCCAGAGTACCGACCTGACACTGACGCAAATCAGCCTCGAATGCGGCTTCTGCGATCAGGCGCATTTCTGCCACATTTTCACTCGCAGCGAAGGGATCAATCCGTTTGCGTGGCGTTGCCGCACCGTGCGTTCCCTGCCCCACCGCCCCGCCTGCAACGCTCAACTTCACGCGCAATAATCTCAACGCCACACGGTCTTGTAGCAGCTGTCGAGCCTGCGAGGCTGCGTTCGGCTGCGCAGCAGTCGTAAAACCTGATGACACGGTTTACCTGAAACACCGCGTTGGCTGATTTCACGACTGCTTCGCAGCCGAACGCAGCCTCGCAGGCTCGACAGCTGCTACAGGGCCATGGGTTGCCACATGGGTTGCGTTAGCCCAGCGGAACCAGCCGTTCCAACGCTTCTGCCACGCCAAACCCATAGGCCGGATCAGCCTTGCTGCAGTTGTCGATATGGCGCTGACGAATCGCCTGCGGCACGCCGTTCATGGCCCGTGCGGTGTTGTCGAACAGCAGCTGTTTGCGCACCGGATCGAGCAAGCGGAACAGGTTCCCCGGCTGCTCGTAATGGTCCTCTTCCAGCCGATGATCGTAGTGCTGCGCGAAGCCTTCCAGCGGCAACGGCGGTTCGGCCAGTTCCGGTGAGTCCTGCCACTCGCCCACGCTGTTCGGGAAGTAACTGGCGGTGCCGCCGAGGTTGCCGTCGGTGCGCATGGCGCCGTCGCGGTGGTAGCTGTGGGCCGGGCAGCGCGGTGCGTTGACCGGGATGTGATTGAAGTTCACCCCCAGGCGATAGCGCTGGGCATCGCCATAGGAAAATAGCCGCGCCTGGAGCATGCGATCCGGCGAGAAGCTCACGCCCGGCACCACGTTGGCCGGCGAGAACGCCGCTTGTTCGATTTCGGCGAAGTGGTTCTCGGCGTTACGATTGAGCTCCATGATGCCGACTTCGATCAGCGGAAACTCGCCGTGCGGCCAGACTTTGGTCAGGTCAAACGGGTTATGCCGATAGTTGAGGGCCTGCTGTTCTTCCATCACCTGGATGCACAGTTTCCAGCGCGGGAAATGGCCCTGCTCGATGACTTCGTACAGGTCCCGCAGGTTGCTTTCGCGGTCCTTGCCGACCACCGCCGCAGCTTCGGCGTCGGAGAGGTTTTCGATGCCTTGCTGGCAGACAAAGTGAAACTTCACCCACACCCGCTGGTTGTCGCGGTCGATCAGGCTGAAGGTGTGGCTGCCGAAGCCATGCATGTGGCGGAAACTGGTGGGAATACCGCGATCGCTCATGACAATGGTCACCTGGTGCAACGCCTCGGGCAGCAGGCTCCAGAAATCCCAGTTGCTGGTGGCGTTGCGCAGACCGGTGCGCGGGTCGCGTTTGACCACGTGGTTGAGGTCGGAGAAACGCAGCGGGTCGCGGAAGAAAAATACCGGCGTGTTGTTGCCGACAATGTCCCAGTTGCCTTCGTCGGTGTAGAACTTCACCGCGAAGCCACGGATGTCGCGCTCGGCATCCGCCGCGCCGCGCTCGCCGGCCACCGAGGAAAAGCGCACGAACAGCGGCGTTTCCTTGCCCACTGAACTGAAGATATTGGCTTTGGTGTAGCGCGTGATGTCATTGGTGACGGTGAAGGTGCCGTAGGCGCCCGCGCCCTTTGCGTGCATGCGTCGCTCGGGGATCAGTTCGCGGTCGAAGTGGGCGAGTTTTTCCAGCAACCAGATGTCTTGCAAGAGCGCCGGCCCACGAGGGCCGGCGGTCTGGATATTGAGGTTATCCACCACTGGGGCGCCGGTGGCGTTAGTGAGCTTTTTCATGAACAAATTCTCGATGGATAGCTGCTCTCATCAGGAGCGAAAACCGGCGCGGATCTACGCCCGCGCCGGGGCATATCAACCCTTGAGGAACGCCAGCAGATCAGCGTTGAGCTGATCCTTATGGGTATCAGTCAAGCCGTGAGGGGCGCCGGGGTAGATCTTCAGCGTAGAACCTTTCACCAGTTTTGCTGAGGCGATGCCCGCTGCTTCGATCGGCACCACCTGGTCCGCGTCGCCGTGCACCACCAGCGTCGGGATGTCGAATTTCTTCAGGTCTTCGGTGAAGTCGGTTTCGGAGAATGCCTTGATGCAGTCATAAGCATTCTTGTGGCCGGCCATCATGCCTTGCATCCAGAACCAGTCGATCATGCCTTGGGACGGCTTGGCGTCCGGTTTGTTGAAGCCGAAGAACGGCCCGCTGGCGAGGTCGATATACAGCTGCGAACGGTCGGCCAGGGACGCCTGGCGAATGCCGTCGAACACTTCGATCGGCAGACCGCCGGGGTTGGCTTCGGTCTTGAGCATCAGCGGTGGCACCGATGAAATCAGCCCGGCCTTGGCCACGCGGTCGGTGCCATGGCGACCGATGTAGCGCGCCACTTCGCCACCACCGGTGGAGAAGCCGAACAGCACGGCGTCCTTGAGGTCGAGCAACTCGATCAACTGCGCCAGGTCATCGGCGTAGGTGTCCATGTCATTGCCGGTCCACGGCTGGCTGGAGCGGCCATGACCGCGGCGGTCGTGGGCGATCACCCGGTAGCCTTTGGAGGCCAGGAAGATCATCTGCGATTCCCAGCTGTCGGCGTTCAACGGCCAGCCGTGGCTGAAGACGATGGGTTGGCCGGTGCCCCAGTCCTTGTAGTAGATCTCGGTGCCGTCTCGGGTCGTGAACGTACTCATGCGATGTCTCCTTAGCGAGTGTTGGGGTGAGTCAAACCGGTGGATGAGCCATACGTTCGGCCAGACGCGCCACCCGCTCGCCCAGATGCGCGGCGGTGCAGCGATCTTCGAGAGGTGGGGCGAGGTCCGGGGTCTGTTCGACATTCGACTGAGCCATGGCGCCGAGCGAGCTGCCCAGGCGATTCATTTGCCCATCGAAGACGCCCATGCTGGAACGCGCTGGCAGCAGGTCGAGGCCGACCCAGATCATCGAATGCTGCGCGGCGAACACCGCCATCTGCAGCAAGGTGTTGAGTTTGTCGCCGCACAGGCAGCCGGAATTGGTGAAACCGGCGGCCAGTTTGTCGCGCCACGGCTGGGCGAGGTAGAACGCCGCTGTCGCTTCCATGAAACCTTTGAACGGTGCCGACGCGCTGCCCATGTAGGTCGGGGCGCCGAAGATGATGGCGTCGGCGCTGTGCAGCCGGGCCCAGTGCTGGTCCACTTCGTCGACCGGAATCAGTAGGCAGGTGCTGCCCACGTGCCGTTCCACACCCTGGGCCACGGCTTCCGCCATGACCCGGGTATGCCCGTAGCCACTGTGATAGACCACCACCACGTTGCTCATCCTGGTGTCCTCATGACAAGTTGATCCTTTTGCAACAAGCACCCGATACCTGTCAGCCCAGCACCATTCCCTGTGGGAGCGAGCTTGCTCGCGATGGCGGCGGCACATTCGACATAGATGCAAGCTGACCCACCGCTATCGCGAGCAAGCTCGCTCCCACAGGTTATGCGGCACATTCACAAGACCGGCGGGTGTTGAAGAGGCAGAGTTTTGGGCGTAGACCAGACGCAGGACGAGTTAAACGTTGTTAATTTTCATTGGCGCGCCAAAAGCCTCAACACCTGCTTTGCTAAGGTTGCACCCAATAAACACGGCGCCGGCCAGTGGCCCCGGGTACAGGCAGTCGGCGCGAACACCCGACGGTCACCCGAACCCTCGTTGCGTTGATGGAAAAACCTGAGGAATATGCTCGAAAACCGCGTATTAGACGGATGCAAGCAGGAGCGACACGTTGACCCTTTCCCCCGAGCAGGCCATCCATTTCGGCCCCTACCGGATCTATCCCGGACAACGCCTGGTGCTGGAGGCCGACCAGCAGCTGCGCCTGGGCCGGCGCGCCATGGACATTCTGCTGATCCTGCTGGAGCACGCCGGAAACGTGGTCAGCAAACAGCAACTGATCGCCGGGGTCTGGCCCAAAAGCGTCGTCGAAGACATCAACCTGCGCGTGCACATGGCGGCGCTGCGTAAAGCCCTCGGCGACGGCCAGGCCGGCCAGCGCTACATCGTCACCGTCGCCCAGCGCGGCTACAGTTTTGTCGCACCGTTCTCGCTGGAGCCAATCGAGCAACCTCTGGCGAGCGAAAGTCTCGAGCCCAGCGCCCATAACCTCCCCGTCCGTCGCACGCGCATGATCGGTCGCCAATTGCTGGTCGAGAGTCTGGTCACGCAACTGTCACGCCAGCGCTTCATCACCCTCGTTGGCCCCGGCGGCATCGGCAAGACCACCGTGGCGCTGCGCGTCGCCGAGCTGTTGATCGGTCGCTATCGGGATGGCATTCGCCTGCTGGACCTGGCGCCGATCAATGACCCGTCGATGATCACCGCGCATATGGCCACGTTGCTGGATTTGTCCCTGCACGACGCCGAACCGACGAGCAGCCTCGGCGCGTTCCTGCTCGATCGGCAAATGCTGCTGGTGATCGACAACTGCGAACACCTGATCGACGCCGTCGCAGTGCTCTGCGAAAGCATCCTGCGCGCCGCGCCACACGTGCACATTCTGGCCACCAGTCGCGAGAGCCTGCGGGCCGAAGGTGAGTTCGTCCAGCGTCTCGAATCCCTCGATTGCCCACCGCCCATCGCGGTGCTGGATCGCGCCCAGGCGTTGACCTTTTCTGCACTGCAATTGTTCGTCGAGCGAGCCATGGCCAGCCATGACAGTTTCGAGCTGAGCGATGATGAACTGCCGCTATTGATTGAAATCTGCCACCGTCTGGACGGCATTCCGCTGGCCATTGAACTGGCGGCGGCGCAGGTCGGCAATTTTGGCCTGAGCGGTTTGCTGGTGCAGCTGCAAGGCAGTTTTCGCCTGCTGACCCAGGGCTGTCCATCGGCGCTAGGCCGACACCAGACCCTGCGCGCCACACTCGACTGGAGTTTCGAACTGCTGAATGCCTGCGAGCAAACCTGCCTGCGCCGACTGGGCGTGTTCAGGGGCGGCTTCACGCTGGAGTCGGCAGCAGCCGTGATCGTCGGCGACCACATCGAGCCCGATGTGGTGTTCGGCTCGATTACGCAACTGGTGGCCAAGTCGTTGCTGAACGTGGAAGTGGGCGACGAAGAAGTGTTCTACCGCTTGCTCGACACCACCCGCAGCTACGCCCTGGAAAAACTCGACCAGACCGTGGATCTGCCGGACACGCGAAAGCGTCACGCCGAACGCTGCCTGGCCTTGATGCACCAGGCCCAGACTGACTGGGAACTGATCTCCACCGACCTGTGGATCGAGCGTTACGCCCGCAGTCTGGATGACATTCGTTCGGCCCTGGACTGGGGCTTGAACGCTCAAGGTCCGCAGGCGCTGGCGATCCGCTTGACCGCGACCTCGACGCCACTCTGGCAGGAACTGTCGCTGCTCAAGGAACATGGCGTCTATGTGCGCAAGGCGCTGGCCTTGCTCGAGGCGGCGCCCGAGCCCTGCCCTCATCTGCAAATGACCCTCAATCTCGCCTTGGGCAGTTCCTGTTACCACACCCAGGGCGGCACGGCCGAGACCATCGCCGCGTTCGTCAGCGCCAGAACCCTGGCCAGGCACAACAACGACGTGGCGGGTCAGCTGCGAGCGGTGTCCGGGCACATGGCGGTCAACCTCAGTTGCGGCCATTACCAAATGGCGCTGGAGCAGAGCCAATTGTTCGACCGCCTGGGCGCGCCGGGGGACGCCGTGCTGTCGCTGAGCACGCACCGCTTGCGCGTACTGGCCCTGCACTTTGCCGGCGATCAGGGACTGGCCCGAGTGAACGCCGAACAGGTCATCCAACGCATGGCCCAAAGCGGGCACCTCAACCGCTTCACCCACGGTTTTGGCGTGCAGTACGATCAGAGCGTGGCCGCCCTGACGATTCTGGCGCGCATCCTCTGGCTGCAAGGTCAACCGGAACAAGCCTGGCGCACCGCCCGTCAGGCACTGGACATCGCGATCCAGATCAACCACGGCACCTCCATTTGCTACACCCTGGCGCTGGCCGGCTGCCTGATCGCTCACTACAACGGCGATACCCGTACGGCCCGTGAACTCTTGTGTCTGCTGCTGGAGCAATCACAGAAACACTCGGTGCTGCTGTTCTACACCTGGGCCCGGCACTACGCGCAGGTCATCGACCGCACCGAGGCGCACTTGCCTCTTCAGCCAGGCGTCGGGCTGATCAAGGACATCATGGTCACGCTGGACAGCGGTTTCGTCGATGACGCCCTGATGCAACGGGCCGACTCCGGTACGGCAGGCTGGAGCACGGCGGAAGTTCTGCGGGCCCGGGCTGATACGCTGCTGGCCGAGGATTGCCCACTGAAAACCGAAGAGGCCGAGGCGGTGTTGATCAGGGCTTTAAATGTGGCTAAACATCAGGGTGCTTTGGCCTGGGAACTGCGCAGTGCCACCTCGCTGGCGCAACTGTGGCAGCGCCAGGGTTTGTACCAGCAAGCCCATGAGCTGCTGGCGCCGATCTACAACCGCTTCACTGAAGGTTTTGCCACGCCGGACTTGAGCAAAGTCCGTCGGTTACTCGACGAGCTCCATGGGCAACTGCACGCCTGAGACCCAGCGCGCACGGCTGATGTAATGCGAGTAGCGCCGCTCGAACGTGCGCAGGTGACCGCTGAATTCGAGCTTCTCCAGGGCATAGGTGCGCGTGGTGTTGAGAAAGCGATAGCGGGTGATGCCGTTGACCTGATCCATCGACAGCAACGACTTGGCCACCAGGGCCTGCACCAGCACCGCGAGTTGATTGGGCTTGAGCACCTCGCAACTGCTAACGCCAATCGCAGCATCAAGGGTGAAGGACATTTTAAAAACCGAGAGCCGCTGCAACACGGTTTGTTCCAACCCGCTCAGCCTTTCATAGCTCCAGTCCAGCGCAGCCTTGAGGGTCTGATGCCGGGGCACGGCCGTGCGTCGGCCTTGGGTCAGCAGCTGAAAACAGTTATCCAGTTGAGCTTGCAGACCGACCAACGCCAGCGCATCGATTTGCGCCGCCGCCAGTTCAATGGCCAACGGCAAACCGTCGAGCCGCCGACAGATTTCACGCACCGCCTTGAGGTCCTGTTCGCGCAAGGCAAACCCGTGTTGGCGAGCGCGGGCTTGACTGACGAACAGCTGCACCGCCGAGTAGCCCATGACCTCGGCCACGCTGTGCAACGCCGACACGGGTGGCACCGCCAGGGACGGCAAGCGCTGGACCGTTTCCCCCGTCGCCAGCAGCGGTTCGCGGCTGGTGACAAGGATCGACAACCGAGGCGCCGACGCCAGCAAATCCTCGACCAAGGTGCGGCAGCGTTCCAGCAAGTGTTCGCAGTTATCGAACACCAGCAGCGAATGCCGTTGCGCCAACACGTCCAAGGTGGTGCCGACTTCCAGCTCAAGGGTTTGGGTCAGATGATCGACTACTCGCGCGGGGTCATCGAGCGCCGCGAAATCAACCAGCCACACGCCGTCTTCATAGTGCTGCAACAGCAGTTCGGCGACGCGCAACGCCACCGTGGTCTTGCCGATGCCACCGGGGCCGACCAGGGTCATGAGACGGCGCACCGGCAACTGCCGGACCAGACTGCCGACAATCGAATCCCGGCCGGTCACAGGCGTGAGCCTTGCTGGCAGGTTGTGCTGATGTTTTTGCACGGTCTCGATGGAGACCAACGTACCCGCAGGCACGGGCTCCACCGGGGCGATAAAACTGTAACCGCGCTGGGGAATGTTGACGATGTAACGCTGGCCGTTATGCCCGTCGCCAAGGGCCCGACGCAGGGCCGCGATGTGCACGCGCAGGTTGATTTCTTCGACCACCGACGTCGGCCAGACGTGGGCAATCAACTCGTCTTTGCTGACCACATGGCCAGCGCGCTCGACCAACACCTGGAGGATGTCCAGGGCCCGGCCGCCCATGCGCAGTGGCCGATCACCGTCCAGGATCAGCCGTTGCCGCTGGTGGAATGCGTAGGGGCCGAACCGCAGCACCGTATCGCTGTTTAAATCGCTGAGGCTGTTCATGCACGTTTGCGTGCTGAAAACCTGGCCCGGCTCACAGTGCAGAATATCCATCACACTCGCCCTCCAGGCTCCCGCACCTCCATTGCAAAGAGTTCATGGGTATCTTGGCAGGCCTCGGTGACGGTACAACTACCGCGGTGGGAGCATCACGGCCATTGCGGTGCGCGCAACGGCCATGAACGCTCTAGCTGAACTGTTCGCGGTATTGCGTCGGGGTCAGACCAAGCTTTTCAGCAAACAGAAAGCGCATGTGCCGCACGCTGCCGAAGCCACTTTTGAAGGCCACGGTCTTGAGCGGCAAGTCGCTGGTTTCCAGCAGGTTTCGGGCGCAGTCGATGCGTGCGCTTTGCAAAAATTCCATGGGCGTCATGTTCACGTCCCGGGCAAACATCCGGGCGAAGTGCCGCGTGCTCATGTTCGCCAGGCTGGCCATGCGTTCAATGCTGAAGGCTTCATCGATGTGTTCGAGCACATGGTTCTGCACGCGGGTGATCGGCGTTTGGTGCGGTGCGACGGTGGCCATCAACGGACTGAACTGCGCCTGTCCGCCCTGGCGCTTCATCACCACCAGCAACACCTTGGCCACGTCCTGGGCGACTTTCTTGCCGTGGTCTTCGGCAACCACCGACAGCGCCAGGTCGATGCCGGCGGTGACGCCGCCGGAGGTGATGAGGTTGCGGTCCTGAACGTAAATCTGGTCGGTCTCCACCGTCGCCTTGGGAAAGCCTTTGATCAGCCGCTCGGTGTAATGCCAGTGCGTGGTGACGCGAAAGCCATCCAGCAGACCGGCATGCCCCAGCACAAACGCGCCGGTGCAGATCGAGCCGTAGCGCTCGGCGCGACTGACAGCGTCTTTGAGCCAACACAGCAACGGCGGATGTTTTTCGTTGTAGGCCCCCGGACCGCCCGGCACCAATAACAAGTCATAGGCGTGATCGGCCTGATCGATGTGCAGGTCGGTCTGCACGCTGACGCCGTTGGAAGCACGCAGCGCGCCATGCTCGGTACCGATGGTCGACAGCTCATAACGGTCATCCGCTGCGAGGTATCGATTGGCGATGGAAAACACTTCCATGGGCCCGGCCATGTCGAGCAGCAGAAAGTCCGGAAACAACACCATAGCCACGGTTTTCATGGGTTTAAAATCACTGAAGTCAGAAGAAATTCCATCTACCAAACACCGATTCCTGTGGGAGCGGGCTTGCCCGCGATAGCGGACTTTCAGTCGCCATCAATGTTGAATGTGAGACCGCTATCGCGGGCAAGCCCGCTCCCACAGGGTTTCGTGTTCGGCAGATAAGGGATGCTGTGCATTATGGCCAATGTCCGGCGCCAGCGTCGGAGGAAAATGCCTGATTGCCCATTCATTACTGTCAACCTCAACGAGACAGTATTTCAATTTACATCTACTTATTGCATCCATCAGTAACCATTAACCTTCTCCTCACTCGGACGAATCAACGTCCCCACAGGAGATTTCATCATGCTGACCCTTCGCAAAGCCTCCGATCGCGGCGCCGCCAATCACGGTTGGTTGAAGTCGTTCCATACCTTCTCCTTCGCCAACTACCGCAACCCGAAAGAGCAGGGTTTTTCCGACCTGTTGGTGATCAACGATGACCGTGTGGCGGCCGGTAAAGGTTTCGGCCAGCACCCGCACCGCGACATGGAGATTTTCTCCTACGTGCTCGAAGGTGCCCTGGAACACAAGGACACCTTGGGCACCGGTTCGGTGATCCGCCCCGGTGACGTGCAATTGATGAGCGCCGGCAGCGGCGTGGCGCACAGCGAATACAACCATTCGGCCACGCGGCCAGTGCACTTTCTGCAAATCTGGATCGTGCCGGAAGTCAGCGGCGCCAAACCGCGTTATCAGCAAGAGCACTTCAGCACCCAGAAAAAACGCGGGCGCCTGCAACTGATCATCTCCCCCGACGGGACCAAGGGTTCGCTGAAGGTGCGTCAGGACGCACGGGTGTATGCCGCGCTGATCGACGGCAAGGAAAGCGCCACGCTGGAACTGGCCGCCAACCGCTACGCCTACGTGCACGTGGCCAGAGGCAGTGTCGAACTCAACGGCGTGCAATTGCAGGAAGGCGATGGTGTGCGGGTTCGCGATGAACAAGTGCTGGCGTTGAGCAACGGTGTGGACGCCGAGGTGCTGGTGTTCGACCTGCGGCCGCAGGAACTGCCGGAAATGCCATGACCATCACGCGATCCCTGTAGCAGTTGGCGAAGCCTGCTGCTACAGGGTTTTGCGTTTTACTCGCCGGTACCGGAAAACACCGCGACAATTTCATCGATGACCGCCCGAACCCGGGCGGTATGCCGCAAGTCCGCGTGGGTCACCAGCCAGACGTCATACGGCACCGGTCGCGTGCGCTCCGGCCACAGCCTGACCAGCCCGTCCCTCTCCCCCATGTACACCGGAATTTCCCGACCCCGAGCCCTGCAGCAATCTAGCTGCCGATCTTCGCCGGCCTCAGCGCCAGCCTGGTCAGCATCGGCCTGGCGCGGTTTGCCTATACGCAACTGATCCCCTCATTGATCCAGGCACACTGGTTCCGCTAGCGACGTGGTTTACCTCGGTGCCGCCAGCCATATTCAGCGCTGTTCAATGCCAGCGGTGGTAATCATGGGTTGTTGTTTGTGATTGCGGCGGGCGCCATTGTGGTTGCACTGTTGCTGGAACAGGCCATGCATTTGCTGGATCGTCGCCATCATCTGGTTGCAGTGAGTTGCCCATGAAGATCAAAAGATCGCAGCCTCGTTGCACTCGACAGCTCCTACATTTGGAACGCGATCCCCTGTAGGAGCTGTCGAGTGCAACGAGGCTGCGATCTTTTGATCTACCGCGTGAAGACGCGGTCCCACTTACTGAACACTTCTCAACAGGACTTCAACATGACGTTGCCCCACACCATGACCCTGATTGAAATCACCGAACCCGGTGGCCCTGAGGTGTTAAAGCCGCGCCAGGAACCGGTGCCAACGGCCGGTGCAGGCGAAGTGCTGATTCGCGTGCACGCTGCCGGGGTCAACCGTCCCGATGTGATTCAACGCGCCGGCAAGTACCCGATGAAACCCGGCATGAGCCCGATTCCCGGGCTGGAAGTGGCCGGTGAAGTGGTGGCGATCGGCGCTGGCGTCAACGAATTCATCGTCGGCGACAACGTCTGTGCGCTGACCAATGGCGGCGGTTACGCGCAATATTGCGTCGCGCCGGCCAGCCAGACGTTGCCGATTCCTGAAGGGATGGATTGGGTGCACGCGGCGGCGGTCCCGGAAACCTTCTTCACGGTCTGGGCCAATCTGTTCGACATGGGTGGCGCCAGCAAAGGCCAGCGTGCGTTGATTCACGGCGGCACCAGCGGCATCGGCACCACCGCGCTGATGCTCTGCCGCGAATTCGGGGTCAAGGCCTTCGCCACCGCAGGCAGCGAGGAAAAGTGTGCGGCGATCCGTCAGTTGGGCGCCGAGGCGATCAACTACCGCGACCAGGATTTCGTCCAGGTCATCCAGGAAAAAACCGCCGGCAAAGGCGTCAATGTGATCCTCGACATCATGGGCGGCTCGTACCTGAACCAGAACATCGCGGCACTGGGCATGGAAGGTCGCCTGGTGATGCTGGGCTTCCTCGGCGGCGCCCACGCCAAAGACGTCGATCTGCTGGCGATCATGAGCAAACGCGCGATCATCACCGGTTCCCTGTTGCGCTCGCGTACCCGGGAAGAAAAAGCCTCGATTGCCGAACAGTTGCGCGAGTACGTCTGGCCCGTTCTCGCCGCCGGCCGTTGCCTGCCGATGATCGACAAGGTTTACCCGTACACCGAGGCGGCGCAGGCCCATGCGCGGATGGAAGCCGGCGATCACATCGGCAAGATTGTGTTGCAGGTGGACTGATTCAGTAGCCCTCGCCTGCCGCCAAAAATCTTTTTTGTTGAGTTGGGTTTGAGGCAAAGACGAATGGCTTTGCGCGAGGCTTTGAAGATGTGTGGACAGGAATGGCCCTATCGTCGGAACGCCGCCCGGAGCCGGCTCACTCCTACATTGGAATGCGTCCCCCTGTAGGAGTGAGCCTGCTCGCGATGAGGCCCTGAGCATCACCGATTGATCCGGGCCCCATTCATACGACTGTCGAATTTATCCCCCACCTGCCCTACGCATCTGTTAAAACCCAAACTTTCCTTTTCACCCTCAGGCCCCTCCGCATGTTTTCAAACCTGATGAGCCGCATCAGCCGACGCTGGCTACCCGGGCTGTGCATGGCCGCGCTGGTCGTCGGCTTGCCCGTGGGTTGTGGCGTACTCAAATACAAAGAGCGCGAGCTGCTGTTCCGCATCGAGCCGGGCACCGCCGGCTGGTATCGCGGTTTGCCGCAGGACGTTCAGGAATTCGATATCAAGCCTGCCAGCTTCAAGGGCGGGCAAAACCTGCATGCCTGGTGGTGGCCCGCTGCGCGTCGCGATGCGCCGTCGATCCTGTATTTGCACGGCGTGCGCTGGAACCTGACCGGCCAGGCATTTCGCATCGAGCAATTACGGGCGATGGGTTATTCGGTGCTGGCGATCGACTACCGCGGCTTTGGCCAGAGCAAGGGTGATCTGCCGTCGGAAGCCAGTGTTTACGAGGACGCGCGAGTCGCCTGGGAGCGATTCAAGGCGATGCAACCGGACGCTAACAAACGCCTGATCTACGGCCATTCCCTGGGCGGCGCGGTGGCCATCGACCTTGCGGCAGACCTGGCGGCGCAAGCGAAAAAGGACCACAGCGCGATACCAGTGCGCGGTCTGGTGATCGAGTCCACCTTCACCTCGCTGGGCGATGCCGTGGCGCAGGTGGCCGACAGCAACCTGCCGGTAAAATGGTTGCCGGTGCGTTGGTTGCTGTCGCAGAAATTCGATTCCATCGACAAGATCGTCGACATCGACATGCCGTTATTGGTGGTCCATGGCCTGGCCGATCAATTCATGCCCTCACGGTTCAGCCAGCAGCTGTTCAATGCCGCCAGCGAACCCAAGCGCCTGCTGTTGATACCCGGCGGCACGCACAACAACAGCATGAGCTTAGGCGGTAGCCAATACCGTCAGGCACTCGAAGGCCTGATGAAATCAAAACCACCGCAGATCGCCGGGCCTAGCGATACCCCCGGGCTTGCAGGTTGAACAACTGCGCATAACGCCCGCCCGCCGCCACCAGACTGTCGTGATCGCCGCGTTCAAGGATCGCCCCCTGATCCAGCACGATGATGTGGTCCGCATTGCGCACGCTGGAAAACCGGTGCGATATCAACAACGTCATGCGGCCTTCGGTGTGCTCGCTGAAATGCTCGAACACCGCCGCTTCCGCTGCCGGGTCGAGTGCTGAAGTGGGCTCGTCCAGAATCAGGATATCGGCGTTACGGCGCATGTAAGCGCGGGACAAGGCGATCTTCTGCCACTGCCCGCCCGATAACTCCTGGCCACCGGCAAACCAGCGACCCAATTGCGTGGCGTAGCCTCGATCAAGCCCCTCGATAAACGGGGCGGCCATGCCTTCGGCGGCCGCCTCTTTCCAGCGCTGCTCATCGTCGAACGCCAGCGTATCGCCGACGCCGATGTTCTCGCCGACTGAAAACTGATAGCGGATGTAATCCTGAAAAATCACCCCGATCCGCCGGCGCAGTGCGTCTTCTTCCCACACCTGCAAATCGCTGCCGTCGAGCAAAATGCGGCCGTAATCGGGACGATACAAACGGGTCAGCAACTTGATCAGCGTGGTCTTGCCCGAACCGTTCTCCCCCACCAGCGCCAAGCTGCGCCCCGGCACCAAATGCAAGTCGATGCCTTCCAGAGCGGCGCGACTCGCACCCGGATAACGGAAACCCACGTTCTCGAATCGCAAACCATCACCGGGCACCGCCCCCACCGTGAGATGACCGGCATCGGCCACCACCGGTTCGGAGAGGTATTCGTAGAGGCTCGACAGGTACAACCCATCCTCGTAGAGACCGCTGATGGCGCTCAAACTGCTGCTCACCGCCGTCTGCCCCTGCTTGAACAGCACCAGGTACATGGTCATCTGCCCGAGGCTGATTTGGCCTTGGACGGTATCGACCACCACCCACGCATACGCCAGGTAAAACGCGGCAGTGCCCAGCAGGCCAAGGACAAATCCCCAGCCATCGCGGCGCAAGGTCAGCCGCCGGTCCTCGGCATAGAGTCGGGCAAACGTTTCGCGGTAACGCTTCAACAGCAACGGCGCGAAGCCGAACAGCTTGACCTCTTTGATGTAGCCCTCGTGGGAGAGCAGCGTCTCGATGTAATTCTGCTGCCGACTCTCCGGCGCCCGCCGCGTGAACAGCCTGAACGCATCCCCGGAAAAATGCGCTTCGGCGAAAAACACCGGCAACGCACCGACCACCAGCAACACCAGCGCCCACGGCGAAAAATGCACCAGCAACACGCCGAAGCTGATCAACACGATCAGGTTCTGAATCAGCCCCAACGACTTCATCACCAACGCCAAGGGCCGCGTCGACGCTTCGCGCCGCACTCGCACCAACTTGTCGTAAAACTCCGAGTTCTCGAACTGCACCAGCGACAACGTCTGGGCCTTCTCCAGAATCATCGTGTTGACCTTCTGCCCCAACTGCACCCGCAACAACGACTGCTGAACCGACAGCGCCCGTTGCGTCCCGGACAGCAACGCGAGCACGCCAGCCTCGAACAACACGTAACGCACCACCGGCCATAACGGCGCACTGCCCTGCTGCGCGTGCAATTGCATGGCGAAAACCACCGCATCGACGATGCGCTGGCCCAGCCAGGCGGCCAGGGCCGGGAGGACACCGGCGATCAGGGTGGCCAGGACCAGGCCGAGGAAGAGACCGCGAGAGGTGCCCCAGACCAGGAGCAAGGCGCGATGGGCCTGGTCGAGCAATGAGGTGAAACGGGAAAGTGCCGCAGGCATGGATTGATGAACTCGGCAGATGAGGGTCGCAGGTTACGACGATGTCACCATGGTACTTCAGCCAGAAATTCCACAGTCGAGAAACACCTGTGGCGAGGGAGCTTGCTCCCGCTGGGCTGCGCAGCAGCCCCAAAAAAGGCACCACTGCACAGCTCAACGATTTACCGACTACCTGGGCAGATCAATCTTATCCAACACCCGGTTCGCCGGGATCTCCGCCACCATGATGCTGTTGGAAATCCCCAACAGCGCATAACGCGACTCCCCCTCCAGATGATCCACCAACTGATGGACCATCACATCGACCGAGGCCAGTGTCTCGACCAAATAAACCGCCAGGGTTTCGGCCGTAGCCTCGGGGTCCACGGAAAACAGGGTACTGCGTGTTCGCGGGGTGGCTTTGATGTCGGCATTCGACGGAAAGTGGAAGTCGAGAGCCCGCTCGGCGGCCTCGTTGAGCTTCTTTGAATCAGGTTCGTACGGGGAGGCCGGATCGGTGTCCGGCGGATTAGGTGTGACCTTGAACATAGGCTGAGTTTCCAATTGGGTGCCACCCCTCTTGCGACTAAACGTAAGGGGAGGCAGCTGCACGCAGGTTAGTCGACCGGGAAACTCAGCAATCCGGCGCGCCCGAGGGCGCCCTGCGTACAGCCACCATCAAGTACAGGAACGAAAGACCTGCATGACAGATGCACGCACAACTGAGTTAACGCGGGCGACTAAACCCGATCACTGAAGGGTAGTGACGGGAATCAAGTTACCGAGCAGCCCCAAGGCGCACAAGCCGGCGGATTCTGGCGCAGCCGTAGGCAACGGCGCAAGGTTTTGTAGCTTTCAGGACGTAACCTTGATGGGTTTTAAACAGGCACCCTTTCATGGTTAAACAGTCGAGTAAATCTGCCCACAAAGTGCCCGCTCAAGACCCTTACTGGGAACCCTGAAACCGCGCCCGATACCGCCCCGGACTCTCCCCCGTCCACTTCTTGAACGCCCGATGAAACGCGCTCGGTTCCTGAAACCCCAACTGTTCAGCAATGTCGCTGATACTCGCCCGGCTCTCACGCAACTGCTCAAACGCCACCCCACGCCGCACTTCGTCCTTGATCTCCTGATACGAACACCCTTCCCGCTCTAGTTTGCGGCGGAAGGTGCTGGGGCTCAGGTGTTGTTCCAGGGCGAACGCCTGCAAGGTCGGCCATTGGCTGTAATGGCTGTTACGCAGCCGCTGATGGACTTGCGACGCCAGGCCATGCTGATTACGGAAACGGATCACCAGCCATTGCGGCGCCGTGCGCAGGAATACTTTCAGTGAGGCCAGGTCCTGGACCACCGGCAGGCGCAGGTAGTGGCTGGCGAATTCGATTTCGGTGCGTTCGGCGCCGAAGGTCAGGTTGGGGCCCCAGAGCAATCGGTCGTCGCTGAGGGACACGCGCTCATGGCGAAAATCCGCGCGGTCGATGGGGATGCGCCGTCCGCCCAGCCAGCACAGCAGACTGATCATCAACACCAGAAACGTCTCTTCACCGAAACGGCTGGCGTCTTCGTTTTGCGCGTGGGTGTCGAGGCTAATGATTGCGCGTTTGCCACGCACGGTCAGCGTGCCGCGAAAGTCGCGCAGGAACAGCGCGAAGTTGGCCAGGCACTGGCGCATGGCTTTGTGCAGATCGGGTTCCTGGATCAGGGCGCGGCAGATCAATGCGAAGCTGCCGGGCGGCATGCCATGGGAGTCGAGGCGGAAAAACTCGTCGTCAAGCGTGCGGATCTGAATCAGCCACAGCGCAGCAAACGCGCTCGCCGGCACTCGCGCGGTCGGCTGCCCGATCAACGCCGGGTCGATGCCAGCCTCTTCCAGCGCAGCCTGCGAGCGCTGCGGATTGTCGCCTTGCCCATGGATCATCGCCTGCACGAAGTAGGCCGCCACCGAGTCCTTTTCCCGCATTTGAACGCTTCTCTCCCCATCGCCCGAATGGCAAAAAACACCAGCACCGTTGAACAGTTGCGGCATAGGACAACCGCCCTGCCGGTTCTAGACTCGCGGCCAATAGTACGCCTTCGGCCGTTGCGGCGGCCAAGGTATCGCAAGGTTGATCGGAAGGACGGGTACATGAATCTGCAAAACATTGGCGTGATCGGTGCAGGCACTATGGGCAACGGCATTGCACAAGTCTGTGCGCTGGCAGGCTTCAACGTGACCTTGATCGACATCTCCGAGAGCGCCCTGCAAAAGGCGCTGGCCACCGTCGGTAAAAACCTCGACCGGCAGATTGCCAAGGAAACCCTGACCGAAGCGCAAAAGCTCGACGCCCTCGCCAGGATCCGCACCAGCACCGAGTACAGCAGCCTGCAGAACGTGCAACTGGTGATCGAAGCCGCCACCGAAAACCTCGACCTGAAACTGCGCGTGCTGCAACAGATCGCTGCGCAGGTCAGCGCCGAGTGCGTGATCGCCTCCAACACCTCGTCGCTGTCGATTACTCAACTCGCCGCCAGCGTCAGCCAGCCTGAGCGCTTCATCGGTCTGCACTTCTTCAACCCGGTGCCGGTGATGGGCCTGATCGAAGTGATCCGCGGCCTGCAAACCAGCGACGCGACCCACGCCCTGGCGCTGGACATGGCCACCACCCTAGGCAAAACCGCGATCACCGCCGGCAACCGCCCGGGATTCGTGGTCAACCGGATTCTGGTGCCGATGATCAACGAAGCGATTCTGGTGTTCCAGGAAGGCCTGGCCAGCGCCGAAGACATCGACGCCGGCATGCGCCTGGGCTGCAACCAGCCGATCGGCCCATTGGCGTTGGCGGACCTGATCGGTCTGGACACCGTGCTGGCGATCCTCGAAGCGTTCTACGACGGCTTCAACGACAGCAAATACCGCCCCGCTCCGCTGCTCAAGGAAATGGTCGCCGCCGGCTACCTGGGACGCAAGACAGGACGTGGCTTCCATGCCTATTTCTGAGCGTTGTTCACGCTTCGCCGAGTACCGGGACAAAGTGCTGGTGTTGTTCGCCAGCAAGGGTTTCGGGCAGGTCGGAATGCGTGAGCTGGCAACGTGCCTGGGGTTGTCCCCGGGCTCGTTGTATCACCATTACCCGAGCAAGCAGCACTTGCTGCTCGACCTGATCGAGGAGTTCTACGAAGAACTGCTGTCGACCCTCGGGCGCATCAATCAAAAGGCTTCGGCCAAACGCGACAAACTGCCCAACCTGATCCGCGCACACCTGAATCTGCACCGGGAAATGCCCTGGCATTTTCGCTTGGTCGAGCGCGACAGCGGCTGCCTGAACGAAGAGCAACAAGCGCGTGTTCGTCAGTTGCGCGAGCAATACGAACGCACGTTGCTGAAGATGCTCGGCGCCCCGTCCCGTCTCGGCGAACTGGGTTTGATCGCCACCGGACACGCCATCGCCAACTTGCTCAACAGCGCGCCCGGCTGGCTGGCGCAGCATCCGCTGGAGGAAGCACAGCGTGATGAATTACTGGAAAGCCTGGTGACCGGCGCTGTCGAACGTTTGCTGCGCCCATCACCTGCCGCCCGTGCGGTGGCCTGAGGTTTCAGGCAATAAGCCTTCCCTCTTCCATAGAAAAACCGTCTAAACAAATCCTGCACAACCGCGCATCTAACGCTTTGCTATTTGGAGTCAATTCAAAGGCCAAAGTGGGCCTCAAGTCCCTCGGTTACCGGGAGCAAACATGAAAATCCATCCCTACCTCATCTTCAACGGCGACTGCAAAGCCGCTTTCACCTTCTATGAGCAAGCCCTGCAAGGCCAGATCGAAATGATGATGACCTTCGGCGAAAGTCCGGCGCGGGAGCACTTTCCCGCGGATTACCACAACCTGATCATCCATACCCGTCTGGCGGTGGGTGATCAGGCGATCATGGGTTCGGACACAACGCCTGATCGTCCCACTGATGAAATGAGCGGCTGTTCTGTCTCGCTGAATGTCGACAGCATTGCCGAAGCCGAACGTGTCTTCGGCGCGTTGTCGGAAGACGGCAGCGTGCAAATGCCACTGGAAGCCACCTTCTGGGCGGCACGCTTCGGGATGCTGGTGGACCGGTTTGGTGTGTCGTGGATGGTGAATTGCGAAAAGGATCAGTGACGTTTCCGTCATGAAGAAGCCCGACCTGAAAGGGCCGGGCTTTCTGGAAACTCCCGGGCCGTCTGCTACCGTCAACAGGCCACCCCGCATAGCAGCGGCCCTTCGGAGGAAACCCACCATGCCTGCTCATGACGCGCTCTGGTCCACCCGTTTGAAACTGTCGTTGCTGGCGGCAGGGCTCGCCGCCGCTCTGCTTGGGCTCAGTGGGTGCGCCTCCGTCGATGCCCGGACCACCGCTTATGTGGGCGTCGAGCATCCCGCGCCGACAATGGCCAGCGAAGTCGTGGTGTTGCGGACCGAACCGCTTCGTCCGCACATCCGCTTGGGTGAAGTGCTGATCGATGCGAGTGTCGACCCCGCGCCGCCCATCACCGAAGTAGAAGCAAAACTGCGGGATGAGTCGGCCAAGCTCGGGGGCGATGCCGTGGTGGTGGTCTACGACCATATCCAGCCGATGGGCGCCTATGTCAACGGGCCGCTCTGGGCTCGCGATGTGAGAACCATCGAGGGGCGCAAACTCAAGGGGATCGTGATCAAGTATCGGTAGATCAAAAGCTCGCAGCCTCGTTTCACTCGACAGCTGCTACAGGAAACACGCATTTCCATGTAGCAGCTGTCGAGTGAAACGAGGCTGCGATCCTTGCGCCGCGCCTACCCCTTCACACACACCACCTGACGCAGAGTGTGCAGCACCTCCACCAACTCGCGCTGGGCATGCATGACGTGGTCGATGTCTTTGTAGGCCATCGGAATCTCATCGATCACCGACGCATCCTTGCGGCACTCGACGTGGGCAGTGGCGCGGATCTGGTCTTCGACGGTGAACAGGCTTTTCGCTTTGGTGCGGCTCATGGTTCGGCCGGCGCCGTGGCTGCAGGAGCAGAACGATTGTTCATTGCCGAGCCCGCGGACGATGAAACTCTTCGCGCCCATCGATCCCGGAATGATCCCCAACTCGCCCTTCTGCGCCGACACCGCACCCTTGCGGGTGACCAGAATCTCCTGACCAAAGTGCCGCTCTTTCTGCACGTAGTTGTGGTGGCAGTTCACTGCTTCCAAGGCGACGTCGAACGGCTTGCTGATCACTTTGCGTGTCGCCTGAATCACCGATTGCATCATCAGCGCACGGTTCTGCCGGGCAAAGTCCTGAGCCCAACCGACGGCTTCGACGTAATCATCAAAATGCCGGCTGCCTTCCTCGAAGTAGGCCAAGTCACGGTCCGGCAGATTGGCGATGTGCTGGCGCATGTCGGCCTGAGCCAGTTGAATGAACAGGTTGCCGATGGCGTTGCCGACCCCGCGTGAACCGCTGTGCAGCATGAACCAGACCCGGTTGGTTTCATCCAGGCACACCTCGATGAAATGGTTACCGCTGCCCAACGTGCCCAAGTGCCCGCGATTGTTTGTGTTGGCGAGTTTCGGGTATTTGTCGGTGATCGCCTTGAACCGTGGGTTCAGCGCAGCCCAGGCGTGATCGGCCTGTTTCGGAACGCTGTCCCAGGCGCCTTTGTCCTTGACGCCACGACCGACGGTGCGCCCATGGGGCACCGCTTTCTCGATGGCGCAGCGCAAACCATGCAGGTTGTCCGGCAAGTCAGCGGCGGTCAGCGACGTGCGCGCGGCGATCATGCCGCAGCCAATGTCCACGCCGACGGCGGCCGGAATAATCGCGCCGATCGTAGGAATCACACTACCGATGGTCGAGCCCTTACCCAGGTGCACGTCGGGCATCACCGCCAGGTGTTTGAAGATGAACGGCATCTTGGCGGTGTTGATCAATTGCTGCCTGGCTTCGTTTTCTACCGGGACGCCTTCGGTCCAGAGTTTGATCGGTTTGCCGTTGGCGACTTCCAGCAGTTGGTAGCTCTGCTTTTGCATGATGTCCGGTCTTTTCTCAACTGCCTGCACCGCCATGTGCTTCCTCAAAGAAGTAATCTTTCCAGCTGTCAGCCTTGTTTTTCAGCACGCCAAGCGCCTGCAGTTGCTCGGCGTAGATAAAGGTGCGCTGTGGCACCACGGTAAAGTCGATTTCGGGGTCGGCGACAATTTTCTCTACCAATGGCAAGGATAGTTTCGATTGCTCCACGCGGATATAGGTCTGGGCGGCCGCCGGCTTGTCGGCCTTGATGATTTTCTCGGCCTCGGCCAGCGCTGCGTAAAACGCTTTGTAGGTTTTCGGGTTTTCGTCGTGGAATTTCTCGGTGGTGTACAGCACGTTAAACGTGGCCTGGCCACCCAATACGTCGTAGGAACTCAGCACCTTGTGCACGTTGGGACTTTGCAGTTCCTGGTACTGAAACGGTGGGCTGGAAAAATGTGAGTTGATCTCCGAACCGCCCGCAATCAACGCCGACGTCGCATCCGGGTGTGCGAGGCTGATCGAGATGTCGTCAAACTTCTTGAAGTTTTCAGCGCCGAACTGCTTGGCCGTTTCGATCTGCAACGTGCGCGACTGGAAACCGACACCCGCCGCCGGTACGGCGATGCGATCCTTTTCAGTGAAGTCCTTGAGGCTTTTCACATTCGGATTGTTGGTCAGCAGGTAGTTGGGCATCGAACCCAGCGACGCGATGGCCTTGACGTTTTGCTTGCCCTTGGTCCGGTCCCAGATCGTCAGCATCGGCGGCACGCCAGCCGACACCACATCCAGCGCACCGGCCAGCAGCGCCTCGTTCATCGCCGTGGCACCGGAGATGCTGTTCCAGTCGACCTTGATGTCGAGGCCCTGCTCCTTGCCATGTTTCTCGATGAGCTGCTGATCGCGCACCACATCCAGAATCAGGTAACCGATACCAAATTGCTGGGCAATGCTGATTTTGCCTTCGGCCTGAACGCCGCCGCTGAGTAACGCACTCATCGCCGCCGCGGAGGCGGCCAGCACGGTCAACGGGGAGCGCTTGAAAGGAGTCGCCATGAAAACCTCAACGTGATTGGAACAACCAAAAAAAAGCGGCCGAAGCCGCTAATGCCAGTAAGTCAAAACGCAGAACCTGTGGGAGCGTGGCTTGCCCGCGAAGAACGATGACGCGTAATACCTGAAAAATCGCGGTGCATTCTTCGCGGGCAAGCCACGCTCCCACAGGATTCTCGTCGTTACCGACATTAGCCGAGGCCGCAGATGTTGAATTTCGAACGGACTCTTCAGAGCTTGGCGATCGACACCTCGGTGGATTTGACGAAGGCAATCACCTCGCTGCCCACTTTCAATTCAAGATCGCGCACCGAGCGAGTGGTAATCACCGAGGTGACAATGCCGGACGCGGTTTGCACGTCGATTTCGGACACCACTTCGCCCGTCACTATTTCCTTGATGACGCCTTTGAACTGGTTGCGGACGTTGATCGCTTTGATGGTCATGTTGAGGCTTCCTGTCTGGTGTCGGACACATCCGCATGGATGCGCAGGCCTTCAAAGTGCACCACCCGGATCGACAACAAAAGGAATATATAATTATCTATTTAGATCGTTATGGAATATTAACGACTAGGCGTAGGCTCTCCCGATCATGAATTTATGCTGCTCACCTATAAGAACCAAAATGAATTAATAAATACAAAAACAGTATTTATAGTTATATAAATATCCTTGTACTCTCAGGTCATCCCGTCATTCATCACCACAGTGAAGTGCCCCATGAATCCGACTGACAACCTCATCGACTTCGCCAGCTACCGTAAACGCAAACAGGCTCAGCAACGGGCGCGGGCCATGTGGGAAATGTATGCACGCAATGCCGGTTTACAGGCCTTTCAGTGGGTGCAGGCATACCAATCGACCGAGACACGTCAGGCGTGAACGCGAACGAACCCTCGCGCTTTCTGGCGAGCGCCGACGAACCTGTGCTGGACTTGAACAACCTTGAACACCTGGAAGAAGACCCGATCTGCGAGCGGGTCGCGAAGAACCTGCAACGCCTGCGAAGCAAGCGTCATCTGTCCCTCGACGCCCTGGCCCGACAATGTGGTGTGAGCCGGGCGATGCTCGCTCAGATCGAATCAGGACGCAGCGTGCCCTCGATCAAGGTGCTGTGCAAAATCGCCAAGGGCCTGAAGGTGTCGGTAGCTGCGTTTCTTGAGCATCGGGCCTTCGAAGGTGTGGCGGTGCTGTCGGCCAGCCAGAGCAAACGCCTGGTCAGTGCCAGCGGCGCGTTTGTCAGCCGCGCGCTGTTCCCGTTCGACGTGGCACGCCAATCGGAGTTTTACGAATTGCGCCTGAGCCCGTTGGGTGAGGACGTTTGCGAGGGTCATGGACCCGGTGTTCAGGAGAACCTGGTGGTGTCGCAAGGCGTGCTGGAAATCAGCGTCAACGACGAGCGCTACCTGCTGTCCACCGGCGACTCGATTCTGTTTTACGCCGACCAGCCCCACCGCTATCGCAACCCCGCCGACAGTGAAGCGGTGGCGTACCTGGTGGTCACCTACCCGGAACGGCTGGACTGAACAACAATCCCCTGTGGGAGCGAGCTTGCTCGCGATAGCGGTGTGTCAGGTAACAACGATGTCGACTGACTTACCGCTATCGCGAGCAAGCTCGCTCCCACAGGGGATTCTTTTTCACAGGACTCCGGGGTATCTACTGGAATGAAAAAGCCCCCGAGGCCATAGGGCCGCGGGGTTTTTTTTTGTGCTGTCCGGGATCAGCAGGTGCAGCACATCAGCGGCATGCCGTTGCAGCTCATCATCATCGGCATGCTGCAGTCGTTCATCATTTTCATCATCAGGGTGCAGCAGTTTTTCATCATGTCCATGTTCATGCCGGCCATCGGCATGATTTTGCACATCATGCAGTCGGCCATCAGGGTGCATTCCATCACGCACTTCATCGATGGCATCGGCATGCCCATCATCGGCATTGGCATCATGGTGCTCATCATCGGCATGGCCATGCTCGCCTGGGACATGCACATCATGCTCATGTTGCCGCAATGCATCATCATCGGCATGCCGCAGTTCATCATCATCTGCATCATTTCAGCGCTGTTCTTGAACATGGCCATGTCCATGCCAGCGGCCGGCATCATTTTGCACATCATGCCGTCGTCCATCATTTCGCAGCTCATGGTCGCCATCATCATCGGCATGCCCATCATCGGCATCATCGGCATGTTGGCGTTCATCGGCATTTGCATCTGCATGGCGTTCATCATGGTGTGGCTCCCTGAAGGATGGATAGGTGGACAAAGCTGATGGAGCGGATTCTAAGCAATGGCCCACGCACAACAAGAGGACGATCAAACAGCTGGAATGAATGCTGGAGCAACGTTAACGGGATCAACAGGACGCTAGCGTCCGTCACAACGAACGCGCGGCTTTTATGACAGATGCCAGATGAGTCGCAACGCATTTTCCAAGGTTATGGATATGCGAGCGAAGCCTATATAAATAACCGAAGGAAATAATCGTTCTAACCAGGCTCGCGAATTTTGCGTTCTCAGGCATGAGTCCAGAGTGAACACGCCTGACCGTGGCAGATGTCGGCCCTCCCTGGATTCAATAAGGGATCAATAACTCCACCCACAATTCATCTGGCGCATAACTCAGCCTGGCCGGGTTGTTCGGGTCAGTCGGTGATTCATCGAAGGCCTTGATTTCGCTTGCGGGTTGACCGTCCCCTGAAACAACCCGCTGTCGGGTACGTTGTTGCAGGGCACTCAGCAGCTCCGGATAGGGCATTTTCCAGTCTTTGCCTTTCGCAACATCGGCATCTACCGGGATCATTGCCACCAGCCGGGGATCGTGCATTTTCTCCAACCCTGCCGCACGAGCGGTGGCGTTGTGGCTGCAGTGGTGACCGACTTTGTAGAGCGTGACCCGTGCGAGGATGTCATCGCGGGCCAGCGGCGCGGGCTTTCCTGCCACCTCCTCTTTGGGATAGGTCTGGTCGCCCCAGGACATCCAGTTCCCCACTTGGGCATCTCCCGGAAAGAGCAGGACCTGTCCGTCGGGCAGTTCGAACGCAAGGACCAGGCTCGTGTTGTTGGTATCCGAATCCATCTTCAAGGCCAGGGTTTCCGCCCCATCCAGCCACTCGTCTTCAATGCAGCGCCATTGGTTTTCGCTGCTGAAATAGCGCTGCTCGACACTGGCCGAATCTTCACCCTCCCCGCTATGGGTCTCGGAATCGCTTTGCGCCTTTACGCACGCACGCTGATAAGGAGGGGCAAACGGGATATCGGCACCGGTTGGAAGCACACCTTTGAGCAGGTGTGTCCGCGCCTCCAATGCCATGGCTTCGTCCAGGCTGGTCATGTAGACCTCTTTTCCCGCCCCTGCGCTCGGCAAGTCCTTGCGCAATCGATCTTCGGATCGCGGCGGTCCCATGACGTACGCCTTGAGCGTTTGGATGGCGGCCGGTCGCACCACATCACCGGGCTCCAGGTACCGGGTCGCTTTCGATCCGGCCTTGGCTTTGAGCTTTTCGATGGTCGTGCGCTTGTCCTTGTTGGCAGCAGCGGCAAGCGGCTCGATAAATGCCGACAGGCCATGCACCGTCTTGATTCGCGAATCCTCGTGCAATGCGCTACCTCGCCCACTCAGGCCGACAACACCGGCCAACGCCATTTTTGCCTTTTTGAAGCGAGCATGCAGCGCTACGGCCTGGGCATCGTTGAGGTTCTCGGTCCAGGCCAGCCAGAGTTCACCGATGCGAAAATCATCACCCAAAAAACGCGCTTGTTCATAGAGGAAGCCGCTCGTGTGGTCATGATGTTCGTGGGTCACCACCACCAAATCCAGCAAGCCGTCCGTGGTCTTGTGAATGTCGTCGACGATGCGCGCCATCTTCAGCTTGCCGTCCTTCGCCCCTTGAAGCACGCCACAGTCGATCAATATGTGACGAGTGGCCCCGCCTTCCGGGTAGCGAAGCAGAAAGCAGTCGCCGAGAATTCCGCGGTACATGCGAATCGCCACTTTGCCCTGCAGATCAGCCTGGGTCATGGCGTCACACTCCACGGTGGGTCATGGCAAAGGGGTTATCGTCCGGGCTCGGCTGTCGATAGGTCAGGGCGAGGCCGTCATTGCCGGTTTGCAGGAAACGTCGCTGGGCGTCCAGACGCTCATCGTCATTGATGCGCTTGCGGATCACGTAGCGCAGGCTGCCATCACGCAGGTCAATGATCAGTGTTGCGCCGCCTCGAAACGTGAAGTCATAAGGGCTGTGACCTTTGTCGCGGGCTGGTTGCAGATCTTCTTTGTGTTGTTGCTCGACATCGAAGTAGCCGCGACGACGTTGCGTAATCTCGACGACCAGTTGCCGAAGATCCTGCCCGTCCGGCCCTGCCCTGCGACACGTTCGGACCGAGTGCACTTCCACGGCCGGTTGAACGCCATCCCTTCCGATGAACAGTGACCCTTGCATCCTTGCTGCATCCGGATGGGCCGCGAAGTAAATCCCTAATGCCTTCTCCCATTCAGCGTCGTGATCCGACTCTTCCATCAGCCAGCTCCACACAACTTGTCGATTGTGCTCGGACTGGAGATACGCGTTGCCCCGTAAGTACTGTGGCGTGAGATCAAGCGATCCCCCCGGCCACTTGCGATTCGGTTTCGCGGGCGCTTTGAAGTCGAGCAGGTCATCGGCCGTCAGTTGAAGTTCGTCGGTCTGATAACCCTTGAGTGATTCCCAAAGCAGGCTGTCCGACGCCAGCGACAAACACTTGTCCGGAAAAATGCCGCGTCGGCGAAAGGCCTGGATCACTGCCAGCCGATAGTGCATGCGGTCATCTGGCACAAGGTCGTTATCGGCCGTGACGATCGCCCGCAGAAACTCACCAAAGTGCACATCCACCGGCGGCAAGTAGTCCAGTGCACGAATGCACATGCGCAGTACATGATCGGCAGATTTCACGGCTTCGCGGGTCAGGCGTGCGATCAGTTCTGTCGACAGGTTTGCCGTCGACGTCTTGTCATGCACTGCCAACCGAAAAAGATCGGTCGTACGCTGCTCGTAAATGGTTATAAAGGCGTCGAAAACAGCGGCGACCAGGATCGCGCCCCGCTCATGCGGTTCGCTCAACCGCGAAAGGCGTGTCGGGTCCGGCAAGCCGTCCCGGCCTTTCTCGTCGATGGCTTCGCGCAATGCCGCATAACGTCCCGAAGCCTCACCGAACTGGCGAGCCAAACCACTCAACCAGGAACGCTCACTCAAGTTGCCACGGCGTGCCTCCAGCTGACTCGACACAACTTCCGGCAGGGTGAAATGCATCAACAGCGCAACAATATCGGCAAAGGCTTCATGAAACGCCAAACTATCGACGCTGGTCGACTCGACGTAACGGCGGTGCAGACCGTCCAGAATGGCATGGGTTGTTTCATGCGCGACAATGTCATGGGACAGCGCCGTGAATATCCAGCCGCCCGGCAAGTTCACCCCGGCGTCACTCAGCGACGCTTTGAAATAACCGAACAACAATGCCTTTTTCGCCGGGCTGTAATAAGCGTTGGCCTCGCGTAAAGCGTGGGGATAGATACGTAATCGTCGTACATAGACGTGAGTCGGTTTGTTGTGCTCATCGTCGACAACCCTGGGTGACCAGAACACCTTGCGGCCCAGTGCGCGCTCAAACAATTTGATGGTTTTCATCGCGACGGTGAAGACCATCTGCTGATGGAAACGTGGGTCACCCTCGGAAGGCGCGATGCCATCCTGGGCCAGCAAATACGGGTTATTCAAATCCACCGGTTTGTAGAACTGGCCGCTGGTGGGATCAACATCGATGACTTCCAGATACTCGTTCACAGGTCCCGGCAACAGATCGGTTTCCCAACGCTGCTCCCAAGGCAATTCGATGGTGGCGTGGTTGATCCCGACCGTTTCCATTTGAGTCGAGGCTTGCGGGTCGAAGGCATAGACCCGCAGTTTGCGCATTGGCGGTGGCGGGTAGTCGGACTTATCCACTGCGGATCTCCTTGTCTGACGAACTAGCGATAGAGCGGCCGCCCCAGTGGCATAAGGTCTAGTCGGCGGGAGGCGCCGGGTCAAGTTGATGGTTTTTTTGCCCGCGACAACCATTCGTCGTATATCAAAACCTGGCGCGCAACAGGCGACCCTGTCTGGCTTAGGGATTGCACAAGCCGGTCTTGCAGCCGCAGAACGACGTAATTCTGACGCGGCAAGAATCTAATTAACGCTTGGTCAGTCCCCCCGGAGATGTAACGTGTCAACTCTCAATGAAATCGCAGCGAACCACGCGAGAAAAATGGCTATGGCAAAGGCAGAAGAGTCGACCGGGCTGAGTGAGCGACACGTTCAAATCGTCGGTAGCGTCGAAATCCGCACCCCTGATGAACAACCGCACGTTCCACTGCACTTCATCACCGTGGCGCAGGACAACCACCTCGCCCAGGCGGCTGGCTTCTAACGCCGATCTTGACGAAAAAACCCGGCGCAATGCCGGGTTTTTCTTTAATTCTTTGTGATCCACCCGCAGGCCTATCGCTAAGCCTTGCCCGCGATTTGCGCCGACGCGGCCTAAACTCAACTGACCACGAGCTCGCCGCCGATTGGCGGATGAGGCACTGCCATGTTCGAAATCTCAGAGGTCATGCGCGTAAAGCACTTCGCCGCAAACACTGTCGGTCGAGATTTCGCCATCGGCGACATTCATGGCCATTTCTCTCGGTTGCAGGCTGCTCTGGATGCAGCCAGGTTCAACCGCTTGGTCGATCGCCTGTTCAGCGTTGGCGACCTGATTGACCGCGGGCCCGAGTGCAGTGATGCGCTCGATTGGCTGGACAAACCGTGGTTCCACGCAGTGCGCGGCAACCATGACGACTACGTGGTTCACTTCGATACCTGCGACGTCGATAGCTGGATCTACAACGGCGGTTTATGGTTCACGGGCCTATCGCTATCCGAGCAGAAAGAATTCGCGGCGAAGTTCGCCGAGCTGCCTATCGCTATCGAAGTCGAAACGGCACAAGGCCTGATTGGCATCGTGCATGCCGATTGTCCATTTGCATCATGGGAGCAGTTGCGAGAGGAACTGGAATCGCCAGAGAGCAGCCAGCGCCTGATTCAGGTGCAGCACCGCTGCATGTGGTCGCGAAGCCGACTCGATCAATGGGAGATGCAGGGGGTTGAGGGCGTGCGTGCATTGATCGTTGGGCATACACCGATACGTAAACCGGTCAGGCTTGGCAATGTGATTCATATCGACACCGCTGGATGGAAGCCGGAGGTGGGTTACTTCACCCTTTTGAATCTCGACACGCTTGAAGCTGTGTCTTGACGTTTTTTTGTCAATTCAGGTGTCGCGCCCTTTATGAAAAACGAGTAGAGCGCCAGTTGCATGGCCAGGACGAAGAAGAAAACAGGTTCGACAGGCCAACGAAAGAAGAACGCTGCACAACAGCAAAGCATTAAAACGCAGGCCGCGATCAGGCGATGTCGCCGTGTTTTCCGAGTCGACACTTTCGCTGTCCATGTATTGAAATTTGAGTACCGACTCATTCTGCCCTTCTCCTTCCTTGGTTGGGCGCCATTGTATTAGCCGCGCAAAATTCTTACACGTAAAAAACGAAGGAGCGAGACTTACTGGACGTTCCCATTCCTACCGCTCGTTCTGTGATCAACACGTTCACACTCAGCGCTCTTCCAATGCATATATCCACTCGCGTAGGCGCAAACGATGAACAGAAAAATTGCCTCTCTTATGCTCGCGGGACTTCTGTCGGTCTATTCGCTCTACTCGCTCGCAACCGAGAAAAACACGGAAGACGCTACTATCCCACCCAGTGCGCTTCCCGGGCTTAACCAAGGGGGTGAATCCAATAAGGAAAAGGCTGACAAATAGGGCGAGGAGGCTGCCGGCTCCAACTCCGGAGCGGAGTCGAAGGAAATGGAAAAAGATGCAGCCACTTCAAGTGGCTCGGGGGATGAGCAAACAAAGCTTAAGCAGTAAGCGGTGAACCCTTATGCGGGTTTTGCGCAAATCTGAAACAAGAAAGGCAGACAGTATTCACCCGCGTGCGCCCCCATAAAATTGGTTCAGAGCTATGAGTTCAAACACAGCGACCATCACACAGAATGCAACAAATCCCCGCGTGAAAACTCTGCGAGGTTTTTCGTAAGACTGAATATCACCGAGGCCGTCGAGAAGGCCGGACAAAAGTTCAAGTAGCCACATCAGACATCCGCCTTCGTTGCCTTTTCGCCCGGTTTTCAACTCGGCCGCCGGTTGATTCGTTCGTATTAATGAAGAGTCCCAACCCTGCGGCTCTCCCCGATCCTGATCCGATCCAGCGCTCGGTTTAGAGCATCCAAGGCATCAAGGAGCGCTTTCGCCTCCGCTTCCCGGCCGTCACCCCAAAGGCGTTCTGCCATGTGGTTCAGGGCCTGGATTGAGCGCTCGATTTCAGCAGCTGTCGCTGCTTTGCTTTCAAGCTGTTTCTTCAGCATTGAGTAACCCTTCGGCAAGGTGGTGCTGGCCTTCAGTTGTTAGCTCAAGAATATCGGGCACCGGAACACATTGATCTGAACCGTTGAGCTTATAACGCCAACCACGGTTGTCTTTCCGCTCTGGTGCAGCTTATCGCGATCATACGCTGGTAGAGGGCTGTGGCCCTCGAAGGCTCCCGAGACTGAAACAGTGACGAAACATTGCCACTACGATTCGTACAGCGTCGCATCTGCAGAAACCGCATGATTCTTCCTCATCCTGAAACAAGTGACCATTGCATTCATATTTACTTGGACCGAATCACGATCGTCGATGCGAGCATGTCGCCCAATCGTTTCCGTGAACCAAAAAAAATGAATATCCAGTCAAAAATACTTAGGAAAGGCGTCGTGATGTTTCGCATGAAAGATTGATAGAGATTACAGCTGAGGTAGCTACGCTCATCAATCACTGACATGCCCAACAACTTTTTGCCAAGGCTTTGGCCGTTTGGCATTGCATCGGAAAACAGGTAATACGCCACGCCTGAGCCGAGAGCGAGCGCGCCGACCAGAGTAGACGGCAAGCCAACAAAATCGGCTGATCGTCCTATGAAGAAAAAGAGAAAGACAGTGATTATGGAGTCAATCATTTGCCCTCCCCATCGACGCCCCAGACCGGCCAGGTTTTTGGGCTTCTGATACTCGCCTTGGGTATTGCTTACTTCCATGCGCTGACACTCCGTTGGTATATGGATCAGAGAATATCGGCACCGCCCAAAAAATATTTAGCGCACCCGACCGAAGCGCTGAAAAACCTTGGGCCAAAGTTTGGTATCAGCATCCGATTCGCGTGGATCGGTCCTGACAATATTGAAGAGAAAGAAGACGTGAAAAATCGAGGAGTCACGCAAATCTCACGCGCATGAAAAAGGCCAGTGTTGTGAACACTGGCCTAAGTCATTGAATATATGGTCGGGACGGAGTGATTCGAACACTCGACCCCTAGCACCCCATCTCCTTTTTCATACTTCTTGAAAGCTTCCAAAATTTTACTCTGGATTTTTCTAAGCTAGTATTTACTTGAGCTCCAGCGGTGTTCTGCTCTACGAGAGTCCAGAAACGTCCATCAAGAGCCGTCGTTTTTGTGGGGGTAAAAGTAGGGGGAGCCCATTTCATGGCCAAAATTACCATCAAAGAACTCGAGTCGCTGACTCCCAACGATGCCGGCCGAATCCTCCGAGAGGATGGCAATCTGGCCGGTCGAATCTCAGTCCGCAAGGACGGTGTGTCGGTCAGTTTTTTCTATCGTTATCGCTGGGGCGACCAGAACAAAGAGTACGCCTGCGGAACCTGGCCGCGCAAATCCCTGACCGACATCCGCAAGGCGCGTAACCAGGCCCGCGCGCTCATCGATGAGCAGATCAATCCCAACGAGCAAAAGAAAACCGCCAAAGCACAGGCATACGCCGCGGCTAACGTAGAGGACGAACAACTAAAAACGACGAAGGTACAAACGCTGACCGTCCAGGATCTGGTCAAGGCCTGGCTGTTGGATGGCGTCGCGCGTAAAGACGGCAATGCCGAGTTGCAACGACGCTTTAACAAGGACCTTTTGCCAGCACTCGGCAAGACCGTAGTGAGCAGCGTCTCCGAACACGATGTTCGGGCGCTGATCCGCACCGTAGTCAGCCGCGGTGCTCACCGGCAAGCCATCAGTTTCTTCGCCGACCTCACTCAGATGTTCAGCTGGGCCAGAAAGCGTCAACCTTGGCGGGCGTTGCTGGTTGAGGGTAATCCGACGGAACTGGTCGACATCTCCCCCTTGATCCCTGCCGACTACGAAGCCGAAAGAAGCCGCATCCTTTCCCCAACTGAGCTGTTGGAACTGCACAACCGCTTCCAACAAATGACCGCCGATTACAACGCCCTCCCCGCGGGCCAAAAGTACGACGGCATTCGTCCGCTAAAGAAGGAAACGCAGCTCGCGCTCTGGATTAGCCTGGGCACGCTGTGCCGGATTGGTGAATTGCTCCAGGCGGAATGGAAAAATATCGATCTGGACCGGCAGACCTGGTTTCTCCCCAGCGAAAACGTCAAAGGCACTCGGGGCAAGAAACAGGACCACCACGTCTTCCTCTCCCCCTTCGCCCTGCATTTCTTTCAGGAGCTCAAGATACTGACGGGAGACTCCCAGTGGTGCTTTCCGAACAAGCAGGACGACGGGCATGTGGACGTAAAGGTGGTGAGTAAACAGGTCGGCGATCGCCAGGCCCGGTTCAAAAACCGCAAGGCCCTCTCACGACGGCGTCACGACGATACCCTGGTCCTGGCCGACGGCCAAAACGGCGACTGGACGCCGCATGACCTGCGCCGCACGGGCGCGACCATGATGCAGGCCTTGGGGGTCAGCCTAGACGTCATCGACCGCTGCCAAAACCATGTACTGGCCGGTTCGCGGGTGAGACGACACTACCTGCATCACGACTATGCCGAAGAGAAGAAACGTGCCTGGAATCTGTTGGGCGATCGTCTCAGTGAAGTCTTGTCCGCAACCTACGAGCACACACCGACCGAGTCGATGTTGTCGTTTCCTGCATATACCGCGAATAGTTATTTACCGCCGTCTTAAGTTGGCGTCTTTAGTGTTGCGTCGTCATCAGCGATTGACGACCCCGTGAGAAGTGGAACCGTTGTCCAACTCACTGTGCCAGTGCAGAGCGTGCCATCGGCAGCCCGGCTCCACCGAAAATATTCTCTAGCCGGTACAGCGCCAAAAGGTCGGCGAACTTCGTCGCCGTTACGTGAAGCAACAATCCTCCGGTCGGGCTGTTTTTGTCGATGTTCTGCGCAGGGAACTAGTGTTTGTATCAGTGTTTCGCGGCACGCCCAGTCCCTCCTGCCACAGCCCAGGCATCAAGTACGTGACCGCTCCCTCCGGTACGGGCGTTACCTGCGAAACCGGCAGACGGACGCGCGAACTGTCCTTGTCAGCTACATCCGGCATTTACGTACGATCAAGCGGCTGGATTCACGCTCTGATTGTTCACGCCGACGCTGAATTGACCCACGTGCCGAGGCAAGACTGCCCCATCTCCAAACCTTCAAAAATCCAGCACAGACAAGGATTCGCGAGGAGTCAGACTGGGTCAGTGAAATCTCAGCAACTGGGGCGATTCGGCGTAGGCGCCAACAATCTATGTCGAGGATGTGATGGAGGGTAAAGAAACCATCTACCAATTGATAAAGCCGGAAACTCAAGCCACCATAACTGCACCTGGTTCAGCATTACTGTACTTAAATACGTCGTCAAAGAACGCTAATCCAGCATGAGTCAGTACCAGATTGCCTTTTGCATTCCTGTAGGCGATCCCACGCTGCTCGAGATTTTTCCTAACTGCAGATGCAAGAGCCTCCCCTTTCATGTTGCTGGCAGACATGACATCTTGTTTGTCTTCTCCCTTCCCGATCTCCTCCATGATCCCATCAGACACACCAGCTTCCCCGTCGCGCAGAATATCAAGCTGGTACCCCTGTTCATGCAGTCCGCGAGCAAGGATGAGCAGCAGAACCTGTATTTTCCTGACCACCTCGCTGTACTCCTCATCGCGCTCGACTGAACGGATGTAGATAAAGCCATTCCGCATCACCAACTCAAACCCGATGTTCAAGTACAAGGGCTTGTAGCTCTGATCGTAGTTATTGAGCATCTCTTCGAAGAGCGGGTTGGGTTTTATTTCACCATGCTCGTAGGTGTCTTTGTTGATCACCTTCCCCGACATCAACTCTTTGTAGATGGCTTGGCTAAGCTGTTGTCTCACTGCCCTGCTCCTCGATCCTCAATTTGTAATAGGTCAACTTCTGCCTGTCGTCCTCAATCACCCCTAACTGGAATCGAGGGGTTAGCACAATGTCCTCTCGGTGCTTTAGCCAAGACACGCCTTCCACTAGGTCAGCAATTTCGTAGTCGCTGATCTGCTGGGCCAGATGTGCGTGAAGCGACGCATGGGCGTCAGGCCCGACCTGAACAGGCCACTCATCTATCAGCCTTCCAATTAGTTTTCGGCGCACGTCTGAAGCACGCCTGGCTTTGAGCACGTCCTCTCCAACCGGCTCAACAGAAGTTGTTGTTACTCGGGTATTTTTGAGTGAATCCAGGCTACTCCGCAGATGCTCCTGAAGGTGAAGCCAATGATCTACGTTGTGCCATTCAATCTTGCTATCGGCTCTCTGCCTCTTCATGCCTTTGAAGGTAGAGAAACGCTCCAGTACCTCATGATCTTTAGGGATGAGGTTGCCCCTTAGTTTCCCGTCATGGAGCTCCCGACAGGCAACTAGTAGATCGTTGAAAACACTCTCAACCTGGTCGTACTCACGACGCTGACGTTCATTCTGATGCACGTAGCGCTGCAGAGACTTGCTGATGACTTCCACGTCGTAGCGATAGGAGCGAATGGATGCCACTGCATAGAGAACCTGCTGACCCAATTTTGGCAACTTGGCATCGCGGAACATCTCGGATATCCGCAGCAAGGCAGTGAGTGCCGGCAGGCCTTTCTTCAGAGGTTCCCTCTCGTTGAGGAACTGCAATGTGGGGAGAACATGCCTACCGTAGATTCGGGTGATCGCCTGCAAAGCACCGCGAGCCTGCTTCACCTCGTCGAGGTTCTCAAGGCTCATCACTTCGACGATCTCCGCCAGGCGAAGAGTCTGCCCCTGAAGACTGTCCACGTTCTCCTTGATCTTCCCTTGAGCGTAGCGGATGCGTTCCCGGAGTAGCTTGAGCTCATCCTCGAACGTGTCGTTCCCCTGCTCAATCACTGTCAAATCGCGAAGCTTTTCAAGACTATCATTGAAGCTGTCGCACAGCGCCTCAAGATCGGCGCTACTCAGCTGCCGAAGACGCGATCTATCAAAGTGGCGAAATAACTCGATCAAAAACGGGGCGAAGGCAATGACTCCTCGCTTGGTGTCATGGTGCAATATCAGGCTTGCTCGGACGAGGTTACGCACGTCGAAGGCCGCTTCAATTTTTTGCCGATCGGACTTACTGTCTCCCAGCGAATCAAGCAGCTTCATCACTTTGGACTCGTACAGGCGAGTTGACACTTCTTCGCCAGCCGAGCCTTCATCCATGATGTCGATAAGATCAAGAAAAATGTGCTTATGCTCGATCATGAGCATGACCGTTTTGTCTGCTGCAACGATCATCCGGCAGTGATCTCCGCAACAGCATCGGCGGGATCTTTCTTTGTTCTCAGCGACTCGCTTTCACCTGTGTAGATCACTCGACGTAAGTGGCTGTATGCCCTGTCGGTGGCGAGAAAATGCGAAAGGTCGATGTAGTTTTCGATTACTTTCGCGATAGTAGACGTCGGCTCCGGCGTTGCCCCGAACAGCACGAACCCTTCTGACTCAGCGATGCCACGCGCAGCCTTCAGATTCAAGTGGCTCAGATTCGACAGCTCATCCATTACCAATGGCAAACAGATCTGTGTATTCGCAACCAGCAGCCTACGCAGAAGAATCGATAGCAGGCGGCAGTTAATCATTGCCGTAGTACCGTTGGATTGATCCTCTTCGGTGTACTTGTCATGCCCACGCTTGCGGTACCGATATCCAACCCGATCAATCAGTAGGCTCATATCCAGGGTGGTCCCCCGACGGCCACCGTTAACAAAGAACTCGGTACAGAAAGCTCGTAACCGCTCATACAAGCGCTTCTCGTGGAGCCCGGTTGTCATGAGGTTTATGGAGTCAATATCGACCAACAGCTCTTCGAAATGGGGATTCAATACGCAGTAAATCTCGATCGCCTCGAGGTCAGACACACTGAACTCCGAGAGCTGGTCATCTACCTCTTTCTCGAACTCCTTGATCATCCTTCTGGCGTGTTTGATTTCGTCGATTTGAATAGAGGTATTCGAGTTATGCGCGGTGACCTTGGCCTGGTAGGTCTGCTGCTCACCTTCCAAGGTGCCAAACATCGCCGCGAAAGCTCTCCGACAGCTACGCATCCGACTCAAGTCATGGAAAGCATGGTAGCCAAAGTCTCTGCCCTCTTCGCCCAGCAAGTTACGTTTCAGCAGTTCATCCAAGGCCACTTGCAGAGCTTCTCTGCTCTTGGCTACCTCAGAAGCGAACTGGGAAATCTCCTTGATCTGGCTAGGGTGAAAGAAAGTATCGCGAGCTTTCAGCTTCATTTCGCGGATCGAAAGGAATCCTAAAGTGATCTCAGCTACGTTCCGGATCTGCTCAAGGTAATTGCGCAGATCTTCGTTTTCCTTCCTGACCCTGGCGAGCACTTCTTTTGCGCGCTCAACCTGTACCGCTAGGTCCTCCAGCTCGCCGGCGGCATCCGCCACACTCTCATGTAGCTTGGCCAACTCTACCGTCTGTTCCCCCACCTCAAGTTCCAATGCTTTCTGCTGCTCGCGCATGTAGCCATGCCGACTGAGTAGTTGAACCTCTTCATCAGTTTCAATCCGCTCGCGGGTCAGCTTCTTGGCTTTATCCTTGGCCTGCTCAGCAGTCAACTTGCTGTCATCGTTTAGACGCTGAATGAGGTCATCACAGTCCTTGATATCGTCATCCAGTTTGATCAGGTCTTGCTCGTGCTGCTTCCTTGCTCTGGTCGGGTCGAAAGACATGAAACCAAATGAGGTCTCCTGGCTCAGGAAGCTGATGAAAGAATCTCGCTCCTGGAATAGGCAGCCAAACTCTTTGATGGCTTGCTTCTGGTCAGAGTTGAGTCGAGGAGTCAGCTTGGTGAACAGCGTCGAGTTCAAGCTACTCAGCACCGACGCACTGTGACGATCGACCTGCTCGAGAACAGTTTCCACATGTTCATCAAGAATTTTTCGGAGTTGGTCGCGCTGATGGGAAAGACTGTTCTTATTCCTGATCGCCTGGGCTAGTTGCTCAGCGCTCTGAACCTTGTTTGTCAGGGTCTCGATCTCTGCGGTCAACTCTGCGGAGAGATCGGATAAGAGCTCGCGGACCTCATGCTCTGTTGTGCCAGGGTAACGCCGAAGAATCTCGCTGACCTTGAATAGCTGCTTTTGGACACCGTCCAAATCCTTATGCCGGAGACTCAGTGCTCCAGCCAGCTTCAGATACTCAGCCTTGACCAGACCGTGGTGCTGTCTCTTAGCTGAGTGAGCCACATCAAGAGCCTGATATCTCTCGGATGCTGCCTTAACATCATCAAGAATGCTGGACTGCCTTTCAGCCAAGGCATGCTCAACATCGACGATACTCTGAACGATCAGTTCGGATTTCGTCTCAAACAGTTGGAACTGGCTATCAAAGCCCTCCCAAGACCTCCGCGCGCTTTCTATGTCCGCCAGGCGATCGCCTTCTTTTTTCAGGTTCTCATAGTCATCGAGGATCTCGCTCAGGCTGACACTCAGCTCTGCATTCTTCCGGTCCTTATCCCCTTCGATGATCGTGGCGATAGTATCCGGCAGAGTGCGGTTGTCCTTCGCCCCGATGTCGAAGGCCAGGTGGATTAGCATCTTCCACGCGTCGATCTCGCGTGCGGTACCGCCATTCCTAAGAGGCAGCAAGCAGAATCGGCCCTCCTCACGATTAAGAGCCTGTTGACCGAAGAGCCGCTGGCGAATGACAGCACCGTCGTTCATTGCCTCCCCGCCCCGAGCTCGGAGATCCGAAAGCACACCAGAAAGTGAGATGCCTTCTATCGGAGCCCCCATGCCTCCATTGATGGGCGACTCAAGGTCCCAAAACATGTGCTGGATATCGGCATACATGCAAGGTACTGCCATACGGCCGTATGAGAATGGTCGATTCCCGCGGTGCAGGACCAGGCAGAACGGGCCGTGCATGTTCTCCGCTTCGAGGATGATGAAGGAGTGGTTTTCCGGGAAGTAGTAGCTGTAGCTAGCATCAGTCGAGTAGTACGTCCCGGCCGGCCCCTTGAAGGCGAATTTCTTATTGCAGCTCTTGAAGTTCTCGTGTGGCAGCAAAAAAAGCTTCAATGCATTCAGCATCGAGGTCTTTCCGAGGTTGTTCTGGCCACACAAAGCGGTGTGCTTGTCCACGCGGATTACGGTGTAGGCATAGGCAGCACTGTTAACAAAAATCAGCCTGTGGAATTTGTATACGTCCTGGAACGCGTAGGAGTCGCTCAACATCATCAGTCCCTTGTCGTTGTCGACATCAAATAGGTTTCCTGCTCTAGCGCTTTTTGGCTGTCTCGCATAAGTCCGATCAGTTCATTGGTTTCCTTGGATAGACCAACAAACTCAAGGAGATCCTGTCTCGTTTGCTCATTTAGTGAGTATTTGGACGCGCTTAACCGGTCGGCGATATCATCAGGGTACACAAACACTACCCGGTGCCCGTCTGGCAACCCTCTGAGAAGAGTTCGATACATTGTCAGCCCACCTAAGTCGACATCAAAAAGGCAGTACAGCCTCTGGTATTGGCTGAGAAATGGCATGTTCAGTCTGTTGGTGATCTGATTACCGGCGCTGAAAATGACGTCGAAACTTTCACTTTGCTCAGCTACGCCACAGTCGGCCAGGATGTCGACGGTCTGTTTGAGAGCTAGGAAGTTCTCGAGATTTTCCACCAGCAACGCCGCTGGTCGGAGAGTGTTAGGTGCTTCCCATCCATGCTTGCTCAGAAGAACCACGCTTGGATGAGGATGGACCACGCTTCGTGTTATCAAAAGCGAGCCGCTTACTGCTGCTGCGTGGCTACTTCCGTCGAAAGCAGCACCAATACGGCCCGTAACTTCTGATGGAGCGTGTTCACGAATCAGCTCCGCAAAGCGATCCTCACGCAAGACAGCCACCTGATAGCTGCTCTTTCCAATTTTCGACGTTGAAAACGTATCGAACAGATAGCCAGCACCCTTGCCATGCTTCTTTAACTCCTTAGCAAAAGCCTCAAAATTGATCGGCTGACCAGAGCTGATTGAGTTCAGATAGGTGTAGATCCTCGACATTGCATCCCTTGTGCTCTGCGAAACAAGTGAAACCATAAGCTCTCTTGGCTATAGCATATATCGCTCGTCGCGGGTATCGAAATGGCGAGGACACATTGGCGATGTGTAGGCCGAGCAACTGAAGCGATGACTCGAAAATCATGAGCGTTATTTGTGAGAAATCACATCAGTTTCCAGCTTAACACTGGCAACGGTCCTCAGAGCAAGACGGACTAATGCAAACGTGGAGCTACTCATTTTTCAGGTCCAGGAGAAAATGGTAAATATGGACTGAACTGCGCGTATCAACCATCTTTACCTCTCTGAAAATTTTCAAATGCGGCTTATCTTCAGGCGCAACCCTCTCCAGCGGAACATAGTTTTTTCCTGAGAAACCTAGGTAGCGATGCTTCAAGACTTTTTCTTCGTACCAATTGCAAAGTTCATCAAACTTGGAAGCAACCGAGTACACCACCACGCACAACACGGAAGCACCGACAGTGTTATACCCCGCCAATTTGTCCAAATGCTCAGCGACTGTGCTCGAGTTCTTCCTCCCCAGACGAAACGCTTCAAGAATCGAAAGCGTGCTATGGCGACCTGACAGAACAGCATCCACCTCGCCTACTCCGCCCCGAGATCCCGAAGCGCCCATTCGAGACTGATCCGTCACACTCCATTCATAACGGTTAACCCTGCTATGCCAGATCTCGACCAACCAATCGTTTATCATGTTTTCTTCATCGAGCGGCATGACCTGCTTTCCGCCATTTTTACGGCGCCTCAGATTGCTCTTTCTCTTGAGTAAACTCTCGCAAACCTTCCTGACATCGCAAAGGACGGTCTCTGCAATCTCGTCGGTATCGTATTCGTTGGGCCCATGCGGTAGAAGTGCCAGTTTCCTGCTGACTGCATCGTCGACAACAGTCGACAGTTCATCATTTTTCAGCCAACTACCCAACAGATCTCGCTCGGTTTTCATGCTCGATTCATCGAGCAGCCCAGGGGCCTCGCCATGAATGTTCTTAAAAAAGTCGAGGTATTGTCCAACAGGCAGTGCTCCTCCGCATCGTTGCAGATAGTCGCGATGCACCTTGGCAACTTCGGGTGATGCTCGTTGAAAATCAGAAAGCTGGTTCCAGTAGTACTGATAGCCCGAAGAATCCTCAGCCTCGGACAGAACGCCGAGCACAATCGCAAGATCGGCAGCCGACAGCTCGGGAAATTTCAACGCTTTGTAATCAGCGTACCAATCCTGATATAGCCTCTGGAATTCTGATTTTCGACCACCTCCACCGGCCTTGATCTTACCTAGGCTGGCCTTGAGTTTCCCAATCAGGTATTCGAGCTGTCGGCGCTCTCTATAAAGCCTCGTAAAGTCGCTCACCGCCTTGTCAGGGTCCATATCAATCAACACGTGAGCGATGAGATAACGTTTGAAGTACTCGAACTCGTTTTTCCTGACGCGAAATGCATCCTTCTCGGTGTCAGCATGCACATCAACGTCAATCTTGCACTTCACAAGAACGTTGATCTTGTCCTGACCGACGAGATCATCAGTGTCGAAAATTTCTTTCAACCGGAACAAATCCGACAATGTCTTGAAGCTCTCCCTGTGCTGTGCGCGCGCGTTCTCAAGCCCATAATCCGCCAGGTACTTAGCGATTTTTGGAAGGCCACTGTTGGCCGCGAGGATTGACATGGCACGAATCTCGGGCGTCCAGAACAACTCATCATCCCTTACATGCCAGGTAGTTAGTATGCCGTGGACCTGCGTTCTTCTCTGCTCCGACACCGTTTCGCAATACAGCCTGAGCAGACAACCCAATGTACAGGGCTCTTCCTTCAGGATATGGAGGAGATGGCTGAATTTCTCGTCATCGAAGTCATTCGCGGCACGGGCAACCGCCAACCAAAGCCTGACGGGGGTGTATTCCGACTGTTCGTTCAAGACGGAGAACATCCCCGAAAGGCATTGGGGGTCAAAGCCAAAACGTTCCACTAGAAGCAGCAGTGCTTCCGTGGCCTGATCCCGAATACCCTTCTCGTTACCCCGGGTTAGAATCTGCAGCAGCACGCGAGTATGCATCCGGGCAGCACTGACCAGTTTTCGACGATCAGAAGAATCTTCTACAGCCATAACCGGCTCGTAGGTCTCCATCACGTGAATGAATCGACTGAACAATCCAGCAGAACTGGTTTTACTCAACAACCACCAACCCAGCTCATCAAATACCAAAGGTTCGTCACCCCCCGAACCATTCTCCCCCGTCTTTTCCTCAAGTACCTTTAGGTAGTCGTGGATCAAGTAGTTGCCCGCCGCCTGAATCCTTTGCCGCACACTCTTGTCGTGAACAATACTTGCGGGCCCCATTCCCTCCAGGCACCAAGATAAAAATACCCACTCGCCTAAAGGCACCTCGCCTGGACGATAGTTGCGAGTACGTCCACGTTTCATCACGATGGATGCGGTGGATGAGGCTCTGTCCCCCAGGAGGAAACCTCCGTTGCCATCGCTGTAAGGAATTTCCTCCAGCACCGCTTTCAGCTTTTCAACGAATGAGCCTGAGAAAGTATGGCGGCTGGGAGAACGAACGAATTCTTGTTCCACCAACCACGCGACCAAATCATGAATGTTGCAAATAGCCTCTGGTGCGTCTTCATTCACCCCAGATGAATGAACGATTGAATAGATATGTAGCGCCTGTTCCACCAGCACACCCTTCCAGATGTGTGAAAAGTCGACAGCATCGGATAGATTCAGAAGGATACGCGATGCTTCCTTGTAGATCTTAATAAACCCTAGGTGGCTTGTGCCGAGCTCGGACAGCAGGAAACAGAAATACTTGGTGAGGTTCACCTCAACCAGCAGGTATCTCGCCATTCGGGGCGACTGATAGATCAGTGATACAAGCTGCTGAGTGCGTAGAAAAGACGAATGTGAGCTATGCGATAACCGTTCGTTTTTCACTATGGCCAGAACCATATGGAAGAGATAGCCATAGTCCGAGTATCTGCCTCTTTGCGCATCCACCCACCAATCCATCATATCCAGCGCATCGACCGGCGCTCGACGTGCCAAATCGTCCAGGATCCAGTTCAATTGCCTGATATCAAGCTCGCTGCAGTACGCCCGAACGACATTCCCCTTCGTTTCTGGAACAACATCATCTTTCGGTGTTGCTGTGAACGACATTGGAGGCCCAGCGTCATAGGCAAGGATGTCGAGCCTGTTGCTTGCCAGTGCGACATCGATAGCGCAGTCTTGCCAGGTGTCCCGAAGTGAATCATCCGCCAAAATAAATTCCAGCATGATGTCAAGAAAGTCGTCCTGTTCTTGGCAACCGCGAGGAAAGATGTCAAAAATAAAGTAGTGCCCAGATGAAATGGCCATCTTGACCATCCAGTTTAAGAACACTCTCTGGGAATTCCGTGACCGGTCTCGCATCATTTTCCAGAGCGCTCTGCCAACACCGACAATATCGTCCATCGTTACCGAGACACTTACACCGTCCCCCATCGGCTCCAGATGGTCAGCTAGCATAAGCAGGTGCGATGTATCCACCTTACTCCGCAAGATCCTTACATACGGCTGAACGAGACCATCTCCCCGGCGGACTCGATCCAGAAACGCTAGCGCTTCGAGTTGACTCTTGAGTTTTTCAGGCATGTCCTCTTCAGGGCTGACCAGGCGGACCATCTCCAGTAACCCCGCAGAGAACGTAATGACTCGCAGTTTCAGCAGCTCATCAAGCGAGACGCTTATGGACAGCGATTCATGTCCGCCATCGTGCGTCGGCCACGGCAGTTTGCTCTCCAACAATCTACGCACTACTTCTTTGGTGAGCGCCAAAGGATAGATGTCGGCACAAAACAATAAATTGGCTAGTATCTGATGATACGAAGCGGCCTTGGAGGGATTATCAGGAGGCAGGGGTTGATTATAAAACCGTAGTTTTTTCTCTAGATCCCCAACAAGCTCGTGGACACTCATTAATGCTACTCAGGTCAATAATCTGGAACCGCACACGTCGATAGGTGAGCGCGCATCAGGCAGTGATGCAATTAAATCCGTTCATTTAGAGCTTAAACGGAGGGTGAGGCAGCAAGTATCTTTCAACGTATATCGAATAGATGCAAGAAAAGACGGAGGGTCAAAGACTAGGGTAAAAACGGCAACACAACGCCGAACGGCAGCCTAAAAGCCTATGAGCGGCATGAAAAAAATTGCCCCAAGGCTCTAACCATTAGTTGTGAACTGTCCAATTGCTAGGCCATGGGAGGCAATGTATCGGTTTTTCATTCAGAAATCAGCCGCTCTGGCATGACCTAGGACGCGCTTTGCTCCATCCTCGCCCTTGGTGTCACTAGCTTCCCCATCTGCTCAAGCTCATCGTTGTGAGTGACTGTAGCTGCTCAACGCCTCTGAATAAGGTCTTTGGTGTAACTGTGCTATGCGCTGATCTAGCGCTCGCAATTTGATCGCATTGGAATCAGAGCTCTTGGAAGATATCTCGCGAAGCGCTATGTTAGTGGCGTTTTGATAATCGATCCTCCGCTGTGGGGCTGGGCGATACAGGGAGTTTGAATGAGCATCAAGGTACGCGTCCTGCAAGCCAACCATGGTGACTGCATCCTCGTCACGCATGAAGGTCCTGATGGTGTGTTTAACCTGCTGATCGATGGTGGAAATTCGGCCACTTTCAAGCGGGGAGCACCAGCGAGGCACAAGGGAGCCCTTTGCGTCGTTCTTGACGAATTGAAAACGAAGGGCCAATGCATTGATTTGGCTATCCTGACCCATATTGACGACGATCACATTGGCGGATTCTTGAGAGCATTCAAGGCGCCGGGTTATCTGAGCGAGATGGTCAAATCCATATGGTTCAATTCCTCAAAGCTGATCACTGACTACTTCAACACACTAGATATCCCCGAGAACAATGTTCGCCTAGGCATGAACTCGCCTGATACCAGTGTGCAACAAGGCAAGTCGCTTGAGGCCGTGTTGAAGGAAGTTGGTTGCAAGCGTGCACCATTGATTCGGGCTGGTCAGACGATCAAAAGCGGCCCTTTCACTTTCGATGTGCTTTCTCCTGATGAGGCTGCCCTTAAGAGACTTCTGTGCATCTGGCCGGAGGAAAAGAGCCCAGCTGAGACTTCCGTTGCGACCGACTACCAATTGAGTTTCGAAGAGATACTGGCAAAAGATTCATTTGAGTCGGACACGTCTATCGCCAATGGAAGTTCCATCGCATTCATTCTTAGAGCCGACGACGCTACTATGCTTTTTCTGGGCGACGCTCATGATGGAGTGGTGGTTTCGGAGTTACACGCTTTAGGCTACAGCCGCGAATCCAAACTACCCGTAGACCTAGTCAAGGTTTCACATCACGGGAGCCAGTACAATACAAGCCGAGTTTTTCTAGAGTTGATAGAGAGTACTCGATTCATCATCTCTACTAACGGTGCGATCCACGGACTCCCAAATAAGAGAGCTGTCGCCAGGATTCTAGCAGCAACCAATGCGACAATATATTTCAATTACGAAAAAATCATTAGAGAACTGCACCTGCCCGAAGAAAAAAATTCCTATCCTGGGCGTCTAGTGGGACTCAATCAAGAGTTTATTTTTTAATGACTACTGATGAGTCGATTATTTCGTATGCAGTTAAGGTTAATAGCGGTAGCGGAGTGCTAGTGAGCGCCCTGTCACCAGCTTTCAGTTATGTTCTGACAGCACACCACGTTATCGGTGATCCAATTGTTGTAAATCGCAACGGTCAGGAATTAAACATTATTGGTGTTCCCTATCGTCATCCAGACTATGACTGCTCGATTATAAAAGTCGAGTATCAGTCTGATATTTCACAACATATATGGCGAGGAGAGCTAGACTCCGGATCTAGGATCTCGTACGTAGGCTATCCTAGGTCGAACGTTGGCTCGGATAGGCCGTACAAGATTTATACAGGTACATCTAACGATCAAGCTCATCAGCTTATTGTCTGCAATTTGGACAACAGCCCAAGCCAGGAATCCATCGAAGGTATGTCAGGCGGTGGTGTCTACTGCATCCGAGGAGGCCATCCATTTCTGTGGGGGATAGAAGCCCGGATGGATGACGAAGATGCCGACGCGCGTTACGGTCGAATTCGATGCCATTCCATGGAGTGTTTCGATCAGATTATAGAAGCCAATCAGCTAGCAAAGATGGCTCCTTTTTACATGCGATGCTTCTCTAATTTAAAGAGCGATATTTTTCACTTTAACGCTGCAAACCCGGGGAACGTTGAGAAGCTGAGGCTGAAACTTGGTCAACTGGCTGAGTGGTTAATAGAGCAGAATATGCCAGCGCCTCATGACTTGATGGTACGGTATAAACGAGAGTTGCTGCTAGGTGATAAAGAGCCTGATTCGACAGTATTGGATAGAGACCTCTGGGTCGCTTACCTGGAGTTCGCGGTAGTTTGTTCAATACTTGATGCTGTTGACGTGATCGATGAGGCTTATCTAGAATCGCTGGATCGTAGGCGCCGCTTCATGTACTCCTGTAGCGATGACAATTGGTTGTGGAAACTATCAGATCTAATTAAGTCCGCCAGAGACATGCTGGATGCCAACGGTGCTATTCTCGTAAATAGTCCACAGGAAAACGCCGCGGATTTGCCTGGTGCCGAAGATATCCAGGACGTACTCGATGATATTGCTTCTTCACCGAATTTCAGAGCGATGACTCGAATCGACAGCGCCCACGGCGACATTGTAAAAACTTATTCTTTCGCGCATCTGAAAGGTTTGCGTAATAAACTCGTGCTGGACAAGCACCGAGAATATGGAAGGTCTTCGTCCGGCCAACAGCTGGCGATATTCAAGGAGTATTATGATCGCGCTATCAAAGAAGGATCATGATCTCGATTTTTTAACCTCTGAATTTGAGGGTTTGAGATTCGAGCTGTTTTCCGCTGATGAACTGAGCTTCATAAATTGCATAGTCTGCTGGTTTGACTCCCCTCAGGAACTGGTTGCGAAGTGGAAGGCGCTCCAGAGCATCATTTCTGTTAGGTTCAAGCCTGAAGCCCGTTTCTCTAAGTGGAACATATATCTGGTAATGCTGTGCCCAGATTCGGTAGATATTCGAGACAAATATGTCATTGAGAATGATCGTTACGCTGCGAGGAAAATAGTCCTAGATGGGCTAGGAAAACAGCTAACCACTGAGGAAGTCGAGACCAAAGTCAATATAGAGTTGCTTGGCGCAGATCTCGAATTGCGGAAAACCACCCCATCTCCAATTTCAAACATCAAACTTGCCATCGCGCCGCTGATCAAAAATGCGCCTATTGACTCGACAAGCAAGTCGAAAGATAAAAGAGGCGAGATCGTGAGTAAACTAGTCGAGTACTATAGGCAAAATGAAAATAAAGAAAGTTGAGATCGAAGGCTTTCGTGCCTATAAATTCAGAAAGGATGGAATTTTCGACTTCACCCTCGATGACGACACTCCCTCAAATTTTGTCGCGCTGTATGCTCCCAATGGATTTGGGAAAAGCTCGTTTTACGATGCAGTGGAATGGGCATTTACAGCAAACTTGGAAAGATACACAGCAGAGCATAATAAGAAAAATAACCATAGTGCCGCCCGGGGGACCAAGCAAGATCAAGTTCCGTTGAAAATCCTCCGCAATAAGGATGTGCCGGATCATATTATCACTCGGGTGGAAGTAATCACCACGCGTGGGGATTTTCCAAGGTCGCTTCCGAAATTGAGATCCAACTCCATGGATCTGAATCTGGGACCAACCAAGAATAAAAATGGAAAAGAAGGGAAGGGTTTTGAGAAAATCATTCTATCGCAAGATGCTATTGATCGTTTTCTGAGAGAGGCAAAGCCGCAAGAGCGATATCAGCTCTTTATGCAGCATTTCGGTGGCGAGGCCGAGGCGCTGCGCACTGAGATCACGGCGATTCTCACCGAAAACAAGATGACCTTGGACAGTCTTCGAAAGCAGAAATCGGATGTCAAAAAACGCCTTAAAGCTCCAGTCGACCCAACGATCTTTGAGAAATTCAATTCTTTAGCGGAAAGTTTGAACAATGAGGGTGAATCGATCTCGCTTGTCACTGAAGCTTTCGATTCAAGCGCGGAATACAAGCTCGTTAGCTCGATCATTGAACGCAAACACGCGTTGTCGTCCAGCTGTGCGGTAGAGCGACAAAAGGAAAGGTCATTATTAGAGCAAGCATCCCGCCTGGAAGAGTTTCAGCTCAATCTAGATGTAATTACTGAGCAAAGCTCCAGGTTTACCTTTCTGACCAAGGGCGCTACTGATTCTCAGCATTATCAGGCTCTTTCTGCCGCCTATGATAAAAACCAGAAAGATTGGCAACAATACACTGCGCAGTTGACAGAGCTGGACGCTATTGAAAAGTTCATCCCTGGCTTTCTCACCGACGAATCGGAGTCAAAAAAGGCGACCAGTGAGCGAGAAGCATTAATTAATGAGAAGGCCGATATTTCTTTAAGTTTAAATGCAGCCCAGTCTAGTGTTAAACAGTGCCAGGATGCTCTGACTGCGACTGATCAGCGTGCATTAGCCCTGCGATCAATGATAGCTGGTAGTTCAGCGATTTATTCAGAAATTTCAATGCATAAGGATGGTTTGCTGGGGCTGAAATCTCAACTCCAGAAAAAACATGATTCCATTAAGATAGACAAAGGAGAGCGGGATCGTATTACATTAAATCTGAATAAGTTGTCGGCGCTTCCCGTCACTTCAGAATCGTTAAGAGGGCCGGACGGCATTCTTTTTGAGCTACCGCCCTCCCGCATTCAAGAAGTTTATTCTGCTCAGCAGGAACTGGAGTTACTGCAGAAGCACGACTTTGCAATCAGAACCACTCAGTTGGCGCTTACACGGCAGAAACAAGCAATAGAACTGTTGGTTTCGCATGGTCTGACTTACCTCGCTAGCTGGCCTAGCGATAACTGTCCTTTATGCCGAGCAAATCACCCCTCTTCAGACGCCCTCACATCGGCGATCAGGAATAATGATCTCCTGACTGAAGCGGAAAGGCAGAATGCGATTCAGTTAGAGCAGATCGCAGCGCGTATAATCTCACTTAAATACCTCGTTGATTCAGCTTTGACCGAAGCCAAGGATCGACTTGGCAAGAAAATTATTGGTATTAAAACTCAACTTAACCAGCTATCCTCACGAATCCATTCCGTTGAACAGGAATGCCATTCACTTGCCACAATAATCAGTACCACTGAACAAACCATTGCAGCACTGCAGCTCAGAGTTTGGAGCTTAGACTCCAATGAATTACACACGCGTATCGATGCGGAGTTAGCCAGTCTTTCTAATGCGAGCACTTTACAACGAGAGCAGCTTAGTCTGGCTAATAAACGTCTTATTGATGTGCAGGCTCAGATGGTTAAAATCAGTAATCGTATAGAAGCGCTGCACCTACTTGTGGCGGGCATCACCGCAAAGGAACAAAACAAGACAATTGTAGCGTTTGCAACGAAAGAGGCGGTACGGGACTTCGGTCACCTTCAGGGACATTGCTTCCAGAAACGGGCCAATCTCGAACGCTCTGCCCATGAGAGCTCAACTCAAATGGAGGCTTTGTCTGCGCAATGTCATGAGCTACACAAGACCATGCTCGATGACGGGAACTGGATTGATTTCCAGTTGCTAATCGCTCAGAAAGATGATGTATCCAGAATTATCAGCGATGCAACATTCGTTGTGGACTCTTTCTTAGGTAGCCTCAGCAGACTGTTAGGGGAAGATATTGAGCCCAACCCAACTTTCATCAAGTCCAAAATTGAAATGGCAACTCAAGCCGCTGCTAAACAATCCGCTTATTTAGCGACGAAGATCGACAGACTTGAGCTACTGACAGTCCAGTTAGCAGCATTTAAACCTTATCTGGAAAGCCTGGCATTGCGTGAAAGGCTTGCTGAGATTGATAAAAAAATCCTAGAACACCAGCTAGTCGATTCGAAACTGTCAGCTGATCGTGAACTGGTCTTCGCGGAACTTCGGGAACGTATCGGATCTTTCTTTTTTTCTGATCTTATCAACGCCATATACAGTAAAATTGATCCTCACCCCTCTTTCAAAGAAGTTGATTTTATTCCTGATTTCGATAGTGCTCAGCCAGGGCTCAATATCGTGATAAAGGATGATTTCGGTGGTGTGATCTCGCCAATACTGTATTTCAGTGCCGCACAACTTAATATTCTAAGCCTCAGCGTTTTTCTGGCCAACGCTCTGCACGCCAAAGACGACAAGGGCAATTCGCTTGACGCCATTCTGATTGATGATCCTATTCAATCGATGGATTCAATTAACGTGCTCGCGGTAATCGATCTGCTTAGAAATATTTCGCTACGTTTCGACAAGCAAATTATAATCTCAACCCACGACGAAAACTTCTTTGATTTGCTTAAATTGAAAATTCCAACCGAAGTATTTGGCTCCAAGTTCCTGCAGCTCGAAAGCTTTGGTGTCGTCAGTCAGATGCAGAGCGCCCGTGATTTCGTTGCAGGATTGCCAAGATCCGCTATAACAGATGATGGCACTCACGACGAATAGCTCCGGCTTGATACCAGGGGGTTAGATAGCCCCTTTGGTTACAGGCAGCGGCGTTTTTCAATGACGAACACCTCGTTGAATGCCTACCCACCAAAAAACTGCATAAGCGATAATCTCGTGCTGTGGCCTAAAACTCGCAATGAACAACGTGAGAAACTGCATGTAAAAATTCGTGCACTTTACAATTATGGAGCTATTCAAAATAGTATGGGAAACGCCAATGCTTAAATTGGCTCACAATTGGCGTTTCCGTTGGTGCCGTCGCCAAAGTTTTCCTCAAAGCGGGCATCCTCCTTTCGACTAAGGTGTTTTACGCAGTTGGCGACCGACAAAAACCCACCAATCTCTGCAGCGATTTATAGCCTTCCAAACTCGTCTAGCTCCGGTTCGAAAGACTTTATAAAGCCGACTCGACAGCTCTGACAGCATTGTCCGACCAAAACATTCTTTAGGTGATCAATAGTCCCATTCACCATAGGGGTCTTGCTCGTAACGCCAATCCCTTACGACGGCATCGCCGTTGATAACTAGTGGCTCGACCTCAAAGGTGACACAGCCGATTTTGTGACCCTCTAGTGTATCGGGAATGTACACAAGCCCAGATGGGAAAGGCCCATTGCCGATGATGGGGTCCTCCTCGGTTCTCTCCTGATAAGGAATGCTGGCGAGCACACGTGAAAACAGAGCAATGTTGATCCCATCCTGGTGTTGAACAGAGGCAAACATCACCCCATCAATAGGCGGATCAACCTGCGTAGAAAGGTACTCTGCAATCACTTGGGTCAGTAGATATTCCTGCTCTTGATCAGGCGTGACTGGCGAACTAATTTTGCTGTGCAAGGTACGTAGAAACTGCCTTCGTTCCATATTCGTTCGATACGCCGGATCAAAACAACTCATAGGCTGAGAATCGAATATGTTCTCCAACACACCAAAATCGAGTACCCGTGCATCCCGTAATAACTGAAACGCCCCCGTTAACACCATACCGCCCACCGAGGGGCGCAGCTCGGCGATGCACGTGTCGCGATCAAATGCGCCATAAAACACAGGTACACCAACAGGATTCATTCTTCCTGCACACGCCTTTTCCTTGGGCGGTGCCGAGAGTTCAGTTTCCGGGGACACAAGAATGCTTTTAGGATCCGATGACGGCGGGCAGTAGCGTCCTCGATACAGCTCCCAACCATCTTCTACTCCAAATAATCGCACCACCTCCTGGTTATTTTCGTCTTTGAGGTGATGAATACCTTTAAACAACCAATCGAGGAACGCTTTACCGTGATCATTAAAGAAACGACTGCGGTGCATCACACCACTTTTGAATTCTTGCCATTTTTCCTCGACGTCTGTCGGTCGGATGCTCCGCCGCATGTACAGCGCATTAGCCTCAAAACGTGGTTCAACGCCTCGCTTCAAGCAAACAGTGAGCAATTCGACAATGGCAGAAGTGACGGAGCCTTCACTATCGTCACACTCAAGAATTTCGGCGACGATGAGCGCCAAGGGGTGGCCTGCGCAAATGTATCGTCCCAGCCCCCCAGCCCCCCAGCCCCCCAGCACCGGAAGTTCTGATGACCGGATCAGTCCCGTAGAAATTGTAAAGAATCTCTGCAATATCATCCGCTAAAACCTCAATGACTATGCAGGGCCGCACATGCTCACAGACCGAACACTTAGCCATATCGCATTGATCACGAATACGCTGCCGAAGAAAGACATCCCCCACACAGCCATCGCATACAACTTCTACGCTGCCTCTCACATCATGCCCCTTGGAAGCGTCCATCCTAGAACCACTATTTCTGAGCCGGATGTACCGCCTGCAGATGGTTGGAAAAACCTGCCTCAGTTTCACAACGCCATGTCGCCCACAGCTTGCATCCCGTCTCGCCCCCCATGTCCAACTCAAACGCCAACCAGTTCCGAGCCGGCATCACATACCGATTAAAACCCGGGAACAACATCATCTCGACACAGTGCTGCACATCGATGGATTGGACCTTGCTGGCTGTATGGTTCAGCAACTGAAGAAAAAGCCGTTCGGCCACTCCAATCAACGAAGGATGCACCACGCCTGACGAAGTAAATTGCTGAATCTGCGCCCAGTTCGACGTCGGCGGAATATCCCGACGGTAGCAACTGCCCCACGCTGCGACATGCACGTCCCCGGAAGCAATGGATACCCGCAGCATTCTCTGCTCAGCAATACGGGTTAGCGATTCCAGGAGTCGCTTGCGTTCCCCCTCATGATCCCCGTGCGACCAATGATCCTTAAGGTCATCAGCATTGCTGTCGAGCACATGATCCTGCCCAAACGTATCGAGCAACCCTTCAGCCAGCGACAATTTGGGGTGCGCGACCGGAACCGAGGACATGAAGATCAAGTGCTGACATTTGCTTCCAGGATGAGCAGGCTTACCGTCACGGAGCGTGTTGAGCCAAGCCTGCATAGCAGTCCAGGTATCGGCCCCCAGTACCTGGGTACGTGAACGCTCAGTGCGCAGATCAGCAACAAACAACGATACCGGCCCCAAGTGATAGCCGAAACTAAAGCCCGGTTGACCATCCAAGAGCGGCAAGGCTAATCGATCTCCATTTAATCGTGCACTCCATTGCACCGGCTCATACTGTGGGTCCTGCGGGGAAACGTTTGCACGTTGGAGCAATTGCAATGGCGGCAAATCATCAAGGGCATGCTGCAACTGAAACACCCAGAACGCCTTGCGCGCATGACGCATCAGCACCTGGAACAACTCGCAATGCTGCATAGCCGGACTGTAGGATCCCCAACCGTCGAAGATGTCGTGGTCGTCCCACATCATCACCGTAGGAATTCTCGCCATCGCATCAGCAGCATCAAGGTTCGGCTTGGGATGCACCCAGTCACGCCTTGTATCAGGCAGCCAACGATTGGCATAGAGCCCGAAATAGTAGGACTCGATCTCTTTCTCCAGCGCCGCGCTTACCTTGAACGCCAATTGCTCCTTGCGCGACAGTCCGACCCATTTCTTGAGGGACTTCACATCCTCCCAAATCGAGTCAAAGTAAATCTGGTCGCCCCCCATCAGCAGCAGTTGGAACCGCTTCAAGCCCTTGTCATGAATTCGTCCTTCATGCCAAAGCTGTTCCTTGTCCAGCACGTAACCTGCAGTACGCAAGCCACTGTCATGATTGCTGATCAGGTCAGCCCAGACGGCGTTTTCAGGACGCACCAACTTGCGCATCCCACTAGGGTCCGAAAAGCCATTGCAAGAGACGTAGGCCATTCTTGGGGCATAGTCTCGACCGGGAATGGAGAACTGCCATTGCGCCCCTTCCTGCCCTACACCAAACTTTACTGTCCGCTCCTGGGCCTGCTGATCACAGCTCAAGTCGTAACGAAGGATGGTTTCTTTCGGACGCTCCAGCAAAACCTTCGGCCCCGGACAAGCCTGGCCGTCAACAGAAAGAACTGGAAATGCGGCGCCAGCTACAACTCCGACTAACGCGGTCACCTGCCACTGCCCGGTTTTGCTGACGCCTCGGAAGGACAACACGGGCCCCACAGTAAAAAGTGCTTTTGACATCCCTGTTATCTCCCTTCAAGTTCGGCGGCAATAACTTTGACAATCTTGGCGCGTGAAGCGGCTCTCTTGGCCAGAATTTGCGCTTCACCTGTTTGATCCAACCATTCCCTAAAACGCTGGAACGCGTGGCGCGTTTGCGACGCATCTCGACAGTTAGCCAGGAAGGCAAACTGAACTTTCTGTACATCATCAGCGACAAAAATACCGAAGGAACCGCTGACAACCGTAGCATCAGGAAAGCCTAGCAACGCAGTAGCCTGAGTCTCTGTCGCTCCACGGTGACAGGCGATTAAATGCAACGGCCCTTCTGCACCTTTCAACAGATCAGCATGCTCATGGTCGTGTAGAAAAGGCTTCCCCACCAGCTCACGCGCAGCAGCAACCGTGAACGCAGCCGGGACTGCATGGACGAGCACAGCGACATTGACTCCAGCAATTGGAACAATGGCGAACGCTTCGCTGGCAGGGGCGTTGCCACCATTGAGCGCCTGCAGCAACACCGTTTCCATAGCTCGTTTGCGCTGACGGAAGTCCATCCGTGTCCAATCCAGCGCCTGACCCATATCGAAACGGCTCGAAGCCGCAGCGGTTACACCACGTTGGGTCAGAACAACCAACGCATCAAGAAGCGCTTCCTGAACGCGGGTACGCAGTTGATCCACGGTAGAAACCATTCCACCCCTGAAGGGTGTCTGTTGTGCAATAAACGCCTGGAAGCGCTGGTTACGTGCAGCCTCAGCCTCCCGGCCATCGCCTGCTGGGATACTTGGCATAGCGATGAAGCGCACCTTCCCCCGAGTGGTGGCAATTCCCTCCATGTACTCCGCATGGCAAATACCAATGTCGCCATCACCGCTGGCCCAGCCGGCATTCCCGTTGGACAGCACTAGTAGCACATCGCAATCCCTCACGGCTTGCAAACAGGCGTCCCAACTGTCCTGCATGCCATCCGCAGGAGGTGCATCTTCGTTAATCCAAACTTCAAATACCTGTTTGCCAAATAGCTTCGTGCCTTCTATCTCACGCTTGAGTTGCTCTCGGATGCTGCTGAGCGTTTGATCGCTGTCTGCGGGAAAGCGGTCATTACAACGACTGGACAGCATGACTTTGATTTTCTTTGACTGGGCCATCCTTGCTCCTGACCCCACTCACGAGGTCTCAAGATTCTTTTATCAATCAATACCTTCTCGCCCTATGCATATGTCAAGCGTGGACCTTATCTAAAAACCACCTAATGGCATTGAAATGCAATCAATTCGAAATGCGGAACAACGTTATCGACAGTATTTTAGTAACTATTTATGACTCTCCATGACCATCCGGCACATGGCAACCCGAAGCATATTGCAGCCTCATTTTGCCCCAGCAGCATACTAACTTCGCGATGCCAAGCAGGATGCTGCACCTCATGAGTCCTCGAGAATGGATGTAATGATGAATGCCGTTATAAAGCTATTCTCGCGGTCGACCGTCCTTAACAACCACGTCTATTCTGGTGGTGTGGATACTCTGCACACTTCTGAAGGTACGGACATCACAACGCCATGACAGCCAGGGAAGCTAGACAATGAGTATCGACGTAACTGCACCAGCGTCAGGGGCTTTCTCAGAAAGCGACACGCGCACGATTGAGATTTCACCCTCCGGTTACCTTGAGCAGATACTTGATCGAGAGCTCAAGCTCACGCTCCACGGCATCGAGCTGGGGTCCGAGCGAGATGACTCCATGCGTCAACTCACCGACACTGCAGCAACCCTTTACGATGGCCGCATTCTGCGCGAGCTCATACAGAATGCGTACGACGGCGCTGGTGAAGATGTCGATGCCCATATCTTGGTGAAGCTGGATCTTGCCTCCGCCCCACACGCTATGCTGGACGTCTGTAACACTGGCAATGGATTCTCCCGGGCCGATGTCGACTCAATCGTGAATCCGGCAAGAAGTAGAAAGCAGCCCGGAAACTCCATTGGCCACAAAGGACTTGGATTTCGCAGTGTTACGTTGATCAGCCATGATCCTCAGATCTACTCATCTCAAGCTGACAATAAGGCAGCGCAGTTCGACGGGTTCTGCTTTCGATTTGCTGATGAGCAGGCCCAACGCGAGCGACTTCTGCACCTAGCCGAACCCGACCTTGCGGAAAGGGCGGTCGGCAAGACTCACAGCTTGCAACTGCCGCTCGTGATAAATAGCTTCCCCGATGACATAAAGGACTATGCATCGCATGGATTTGCGACGGTGATAAGGCTGCCGTTGACCGACCGTATGGCCGCCTCTCGCATGGAAAAAGAATGGCAGTCACTTTTTGATGAGCGTGCCCCGCTTAATCTCTTTCTACCTAAGCTCACCAAGCTCGTATTTGAAAAAATTGACCCGGACGGCACTACTTCGCGTCGAGAGTTAACACGTCGTCGATACCCTCTGAATCGACCGCTGAAAATTGACAGCCTTGAGATAGAAGAAATCGTTGTCGACAATCGGTCGTATTTATTCATCAGTCGCGCCGTCGATCAGATGCGATTTTTAAGAGCTGTAGACGCGGCTGTCGAACAACGTCATAAGGTTGAGAGGTGGCGAAATTGGACAGGCGCGCCCACGGTCAGCATCGCGATCCCCCTAGGGTTCGAGGTTCCGGAGGGTCGTTACTATGCTTTTTTACCCATGGAAACCCCCTGTCCTTTCAACGGTCATTTGGACGCTCCGTTTTTCCCAGACCCAGACCGTAAGGGCTTAAGTCTGGACAACGCCCTTAATCAAGAGTTGGTCAAGGTTGCAGCAGAGATGTGCATTGACCTGATATACGGTGTAGCTGCTGCCAATATCAATCTTGTCTCATACGTGCACGCCGCTGTGGACGCCATCACATGGGCGCCGGCAGACCACGTCTTGACTGCGTTTCAGGCTAAAGGGCTCGCGCACGAAACGCTCCCACTTCCAACAATGAGCCCACCTGGCAGCGATGCAAGATGGGCAACCCTTGACCATGTTTTTGACTGGCAAGACGACCAATACAAATCTCTGCGTGCGACTTGGATTGCCAAGGTTACAGGCGAATTTTTGCTGCGACGCAAACTGGGAGCTAGGCGAGTTGCCGCCTTGCGCAGCCTTGCTGATGATGTGGGGCTTCCGCTTGAGCCGGAGAATGAACGCCTCGCAAAGTGGGTACCGTTACTCGCTGCCGACCTTGAACGCCAACGCAAAGCAACAGCCGCGAATTGGGAGGATTTCTACACTGACCTAAGCGTGCGCAAGGACATCCTTGAGCAGCTTCGAGGCAAACCCATTTTTAGAAACGAAGCTCGCAAACTTGTGAGAGCCGAAGGAGCTAAATCCGTAGCGGGAGAACCAGTTCAGTTTTTCATCAATGCCGACCCTGGGCGTGTCACCAAGAAGAAAAAACGCCTGGATGACGCCGGTGTTTTTCCTCCAAGCTGCATAACCAAGGGGCTCGAGTTCGCCGACCCGACGCTTGCCTGGTCTGCGGATGTGGTCACGGCGTTCGTTAACGCAGGACTTGCTTCCGAGTTTCGTCTCATCAACTTGGTTTCAAGATTGGGAACACTCCTCGGAACTCGCCCTCGCGCACGCGACGCTTTGTCAGTGCTTACCTGGGCCTTCAGAACATGGAAGCAAAATCGCACCCCGGACTTCGACGAGGCCCTTCAGACCGCAGGACTCTGGGTTCCCTTGGCCAGCGGCGGAATTGGCAAAGCGAGCCTCGCTTATTTCTCAGCAGGATGGCGCGACACGCTAGGTAATTTGCTCACTGACCTCTGTAAAGAGGCAAGCCACGACAAGCAGATTGCCGGAATCGCAAAGACGATGCTTCCTGATTGGAACGAATGGAATACCGGCCCAGGGCAAAGTGCTCAAGACTGGCGAGACTTTTTGAAAATCGCTGGCGTACGGGACGGACTTCCCTGGAGCAAAGGCGCCGCTGTACGAATGGACTCACCAGCCTGGCAAAGCTTGAGGTATGGTTTTTTACCAACACAGAATTTCGAGCTGGAGCTGGGAATTTGCTGGCGCAAAGCCGTCGCTCAGTCACGAGACCTCGGCTACCAAAGCGGTGACTACGTTACGAATGGCGTACCCTACCTATACGGCCAGGCGAGCTACGACACAATGAACGGGGCTGCCCGCTTGGCATACGGACGACTGATTATCCACGCGCTCACAAAGATTCCAGCCGAAGCTATGGTGACAACGCTCTCCCGACGCGGCGTCCGTTCCGACTACATTCACTGGCCTAGCGCCATCGCCGCTTTTCTGAAGTCGACTGCTTGGATTCCCGCGTCGGCGGGCGACGATTTCGAAGGGTTAACTTTAGGTCAGTGCTGGTTAGGCAGCAGGAGTGACATACCTCGTTTCGTACCGCGGCCGGAGCGCATGGTACGAGAGCTGATAGAAAACAACCGCTACCTTCAAGAGATGCTGTCCGGCAAATTGAATGTACCTGCTTGGTCGGACCCAAAAAGTGCACCCCGACGTATTGCCGCACTTGGCGAGCTACTGGAGCGCGGTATATCAGAGGCCTTTCTTGATGACTTTCGAAAAGCCTACCGCGAAGCATGGACAGAGTACGCTCAGCTCGACTTGCGCCCGGCTCTGCCTTCGACACTCGTAATCCCTAAAGACACTATTGATGGCTTGACGGCCGTGACGCTTCACAAAAGCGCTCCACTCGTTGAAACGATCTACATTGACGACGGTTCGCGGCCAACTTTTCAACAAATTTTGGCTTCTTTTGGTCGCATCACAATTGATGTGGGAGGTACAGCGACTGCAAGCTGTATCAGAGCGCTAGCAACGTATCTGGGTTGTAAGGCCCAGCCAATTCATGAAGACTCGATATCCGTCACCACAGACGGCGTTCCTTTTTTTCCGAGTGCAACGGATGAGCTGCTCGTAAGCAAAGATTGTGAATGGATCGCCGACCTCGCTGTTCTGGTGCTGGAAGTGAGCTCAAATCTAAGCAACCAGAACACCCTTCGAGCTCGCCAGGCGCTGGGAGGGGCTATCCGTCGAGTACGGCTGCGTTTTGTCCGAGAAATCACGGTCTCGATAGATGGAAGCTCAAGCACTCTGCCAGACGAGCTTGACGGCATACTTCCGGTTGCCAACGAAGAGTATCCAACAGTCCTGTGTGAGGGGCAGTTTTTGAATTGGTCTACCCTGTCCATGATCGCGTCGGCCGTGCCCGCGGCGATAGGCAGACCGGGATTAACGGACGCTTTTCGCCTGACATTTTCTGCGTTTGGAAACGAGATGTCGCGGGACGGTCATGAACTGAAAGCACCCTCGGATTTGCAACTCGCTCGAGCACTTGGACGACCCGTCTCTCGGATCACCGAGCTGAGGCGATCGCTTCGTGCGACCACGCCGCGTTTATTGGAGTATTTGATCCCGTCCGTCCACGCCATGGGGCATACCGACCTGGCTGCAATATTGATCGAGCGGACCGACGAATTCAGAGATGATTCCGACGTGATGGCCGTTATTTCTGGTTACGGTATACCCTCCGACCAAGCCGAAAGAATCGTCAGCGCCTGCCGAGACGCCGACACACTTAGCGGCCTACGGCATGAGCTAGGGCTTGAGTTCAACGTACTGAACGCGAGCCTAGTTGCGCTTGGTCGATCTCCGCTGGAGTTCAAGAAAAGGTTAACGGAGCGTTTCTCCTCCCGCGTTGAGCATCGGCGTGCTGAAGTTGAGCGAGCCGTACGGGATGCGTACACCCAATCCATTGAAGCAGACGGAGCCCTTCAGGCCTATCGCGAAGCAGTCGCTTTGAAATGGCTCCACCTGCCAGATGATTGGGTGGAACGATTCGATGATATTGATACACAGCAGGTAGATGAGGAAATCGATAGACAGGTAACCCTCCGCCTTGGTGCAGGCCCTTTTCCCAATGGCAGTCCCATCGACGGCGTCCGCCAGCACAACCGCCAACTACTCACGCGGATTGCGGAACATTTGCAACGTTTGGTCAGAGCTTGGGCGAAGTGCAATTCGACGCCACTTGATGAACTTTGGTTGCAAGGACCTGAACGCCTGATTCGAGCTGCCCTGTCATCCGGTACGCTTGACTTCGAGTCCCTCAACGAGAGATCCGTCCCCTCCGCACTTCACCGAGCGAGCCTCTGGCCAAATCAAATGCCGGAAAGCCTGGACACTGTTGCGCTCGGTCTTTCCGATAGTGATCTGGCATTCGAAGCATTAGAGGAGCGTGAACGAGAAACGCGCAGACAGAAAGAACGTCGTAGTCTGCAGTTTGGGGAATTAGAAATCGATGGTGGTACTCAGGGTTGGTATGATGCAGTTGCGCAAGCCATGCAAGAGACTCTTGCGAGTGGAGGATTCAAAACGCGGTCCGGTCCTGCGGCATTACAAGTCTTTGGCCCTCGAACTGCCCCTAGACCGACTAAGCGCGGCACAAGCAATCGAGGTGATGATCCACAGTATTTGAGTCAAGAACAACGCGACCTCATCGGTTTCGCCGGGGAGCTCGCCGCCTATCAATATTTACGCAATAAACATCGAAATATGCGGCCCGAATACTGGGTATCTTCGATGGGCCGCAGGTATCTAGGGCTTCCGCCAGAAAGTGATCAAGGATTCGACTTCAAAGTATCGGACGCGAAAGGCTTCATTCATTACGAGGTCAAGGCGCATGTCGCGGATCCAGGACACATCGACCTAGAGCGCTCTCAAGTAACTGCGGCAGTAACGATGCGCCATGATGGAACCAACCGCTGGCGTATTCTCTATGTCGCGAACGTACGAGGTCCTAACGTCGCAGTTTATGAGCTGCCCAATCCATATTCCCTAGGTGCAAGTCGGCTATTCCGGGAAAGTCATCAGCAGGGTGTCCGTTTCACTGTCATGCGTGAATAGCAATTGCCCGGTGAGCGCATGCGCAAATTATTCTGTTGGAGTTGGCTCGCCAACCGTGAGCCAAACTTTGAATTGCCAACCAAGATGTAAGCATGCCAATCGCCCGCGCCCGCTTCCAGCTCGGCTCGAATGCCCAGATCCAGTAATCGTTTATAGATGGCAATCTCGCCAAGAAGGCCAGCCACCAATCGCTTCTCATTGAGTATCCCGGGGCAGGCCACGCGCACCGACCTTCTGCTAAGTGTCAGTGCCGACCTTCAGAGCACAGTTTAAAGCCTTGAACGGACGACCAGAGCTTTGAGCTATGGCGATGGTAGCCAGGCCCTCTGATCAGCAGTGCCATGTTTACGGAGAAATGACTGCATTGCATCCGATACTGGTCGCTCAATATGAAAGTCTCCGTAGCGCTCAAGGAAATCGGCCCAGCGAGCCAACAACAAACCCCTCCGCCGATACTTCGGCGCGAACCATATCCAGTGCAGCGCCCACTGACCTTTGTGCGGGCCCGACGATTCAGGTAAAAATCCACAAGCGCCAGCGATCGTACCTTCAGCGTCTCCAGCGAAAAGATAACCGTGCCAACCCTCTGAGGCTGGACTAGTCGCAGAACCATCCCACTGAACCCGGTCGTAGCCAAACTCGCGCCTGAACGCCCTGGCTCGCTGCAAGACTTCCTCATGCATCCAAAGCGGGCTTGACGGATCAACGAGCTCCCCCCTAGGGACGACAGCAAGCCGCTGCGCGAACGGAGAGTTCGGCAAGGGCTCGTAGAGCTGGCGAGTCCACTCATGCTCTGCGTGGTGGATGCGTTCGTCTACAGAGCTGTTGGTAAGGTAGCGATGCTTGCAGTAGTCGCAAATGACGAACTCCTGTGGTTTAGGTTCGCTGTAGTTGGGCCCACGCACTTCAAGCCGAATTGCAGCTTTTCCCCTCCAGGTCATTGCGAACTTATATCCCGAAGCGTCCTTGTGGTGGGTTACAGAGATATCCCCTTCCCCAGCGTTTGGATCAGCTTTGAGCACAAAGCACTGCTTTCCACGGTAGTGTCGGTACATCAGGACCGAAAGTTCACTGTTCGTCAGCAGCTTCTTCTCGTTGATTTCCGGGGTCAGGGCGGCGACCAACCTGCTCGGGTCTACCTGCAGGCCGAGATGCTCCATATCGATCAGCAGCCCTACCGTATCCACTGCCGTTAGCCCCTCATACCCACTCACTTCATCTTCAGGGTATTCCGGCTTGTAGTAGACGGTCTGCCTGGGAATCGAAAGCGGATCAATCAATGCCTTGAATAGCCGTTCGATCGCGCTGTAGCGGCGGCGCTCAGTCAAGATCAGATAGTCGCCAAACTCTACAAAAGCCGTGACTCGATTGACCATGAGCTGACGCTCAAAGCGTGTCATCGAGTGGCTGCAGGATAGCGAGCGTCTATCCTCACTGAGGATACTGTAGAGCTCAGCAAGCGTGTTGCTCTCAATAAAACGGTCCATGAGCATCCAAAGGGAAGGCGAATGCAGCATCTTGCCAACCGTTCTCGGAGCACGCAATGCGCTTTATGCGCCAAGCACATAGCGTCATTGTTGCCGGCTGACTTCGCTGAATCCTTCTCGTATTTCGGCTGGTGGAGCGAAAAGCGTTGTGATCGGCCTAGTCAAAATCCCGCATTGATCTACATGCTGGGAGCACGGCAAACCGTTGGTTAAAGACTGTCCGTAAAGACTGCAATCTGGAAATGCGAAGAACCGAAAGTCCGCCCGTGGAGCTAAACGCTAGGTAAATCTAGGTCATCCACGATGGCGAAACACACGAAGCGGCCAGGCGTACTCCTCAGCCGCTTTGTGGAATCAATTCTCTGGTTCGTTGACCAGCCAGTAAGCCTTCGCTGCCCCTCCCTGCCTCGCGTAACTGATACAGAACGCCATAAGATCACTAAGGTGAGCATTGATCGCCGAGCGGCGAATGCCAGGCTGAACGCCGATCACGGAAAACGTGAGCTTGGTGGCAGGTGTAGTTTTCAACAACTGAGTAACGTCGGCTCTGTTGCCGCGAACAAAGTAGGAGGGTGATGTGTGCCTTGGAAGCATCCTATCTTCCATGTGCTGAACAATCGTCGGCACGTTGCAGTAATAGACCGACTTGACCAACTGTCCTGCCACCTCGTAGACATCACCCACACGTCCTCCACTTGGTGGCCCACCCGCACCTTTGCAGTGGTAGAAGCTGACGTTAACCTCATCCTCAGCATTCTTTGTTACACAGATATAATCGGCGGCCTCCCCCGCCCTGTGGTCGTAGAATAGTCCTTGAACATCCGGCAGGTTGACTAGGTGTCGCTCCAGGTGCTCCTGCACGGTCAGGTTTCCGGCGAGCAGCGCTCGCTTTCGCAACGTCTCGGGGGATTGATCCTGGGGTAGAAATTCGATGTGTATGCCACAGCCCCTCCAGTCGATGATCTCTGCATCGCCAGGAGCCAAACGCTCAGTTTGCAGCAACGGTGCGGCCATCAAATTCATCCCCTCAAAGGATGATTTGTCGGCGGCGTAGAACACTGGACTGTGCTCGCAGAGCCAGTCCGCCATTGCAACCCAGGAGTCGTGGGCAGACTCGATCTCGATGGAGACGTCAGGATCCAGACACGTCACCATCCGTGCGTTTGCCAAGTGAAATCGCATTGGCACCACGCCGAAGGCGCTAACCAGTAAAAAGGATAATTGCCCCGCCTGTAGGTCGCACTGAAAGTTCTGGATGTCCCACTCAACCAATCTCGAGTATTGAACGCGCTGCTGGGCGGCAGCCCGAAAGCGGACTTTCGGGTTGTTTTTGAATCCGCTTTTAGGCCAGTTCGCCGCTATGACCACATCTGGTAACCGACTCAAAGGCTTGCTAGAGCGCACGATGTCTAACTGGGTTGCGCTAAAGGGTGCATTACCGGAGAGGCGTCCGTTCAGGGTTTGCACCCACTCAACGAAATCAAGGATCGAGAGGCGCTGATTGCTCCATATCCGGGAACTGCTGCTTGCGCCAATCGTTTCCTTGACCTGCCCATTCATACCGCTGCCGAAGAAGTGTCCTTGGGAGAAGACTCGACTGTCGCCAGCTGTCACCGCCCTCTCCGCCTGGGGGCCAGTGAGGGTTCGATAAGTCTCTCCCTGCGAGTTGAACGTCGTGTTCTTCAGCCCAACGTTGTAAAACTTGACCTCCTCCAAGCCCGCGCGCGCCCTGCTGGTCTGTTGGTAGCTAAGCGGTCTGCAGCAACCGGGAGAAATCGTGTCCATGATGCTGAGGTAAAGCTTTTCCGTTCGACGGGTCGACCCTATGTAGCAGAGTTTTGCCGCCTCGAAAAACATCAAGAGAAACACGTCGTGACGCACATCGATCAGAGCATCAGAGATGGCCCAATTGGGAGACGTCTCGTCTGCCGTCAAAACCAACGAGATTGTCCCGTCTTGCGTTCCCCACTGCTTCACAATCCGCAAATGCCGCCCAATCGTGGAGTCAAGGAGCCCAAAATTCGGTGGCTCGTCACACTCGAAAACACGTACATGGGCATATAAATTAAAAGACAGCGGCGAGACAGATTCGTAGTCAGATTCGGCAATCTTCCTCACGGGGAGCCTTTCCATAAACTCCTGCTCCTCCAGAGATCCCGCGAGTTGAGCGATCGCAGCCTCATCAATCATCTGCGCAAGATTTACGCCTTCCTTAAGAAGAGACGCTGTTGCCTCCTTGATACGGAAAGTTGGTGCAATCAGCGTTGGCGGGCCTGTGGTTTCGTCCACACGGGCGAAGCGTCCAATGAATTGAATTGTGGGCACCAGAGACTGGTGGGGAGCATGGAGCGCCGCCACCTTGAGTTTCGGAAAGTCATAACCCTCTCCGAACATGTCCACGCAAACGATCGCTTCCAGCGCACCGGTGATTAGCCTTTCCTCAATCGCCTCCTGCTGACGTTTCGTAAGTTTGCTGCTAATGGCCTCGACCGCTATGCCCAGGCCTTGATAGAGCGGCACTAGTTCCTGTGCGGCCTTGATAGTCCCTGCGCGTACAAACAGCCTATGATCGAACCCGTTTGCCCTGTCCTCGTTAAGCTGCTGAACAGCCGCCCGAGCTATGGCTTGATCAACGTGTTCATCATCGAGTTCGTCCTCGATCGGTGCCGCATAGAAGTTAATTGGCTCAAAGGCCCCCTCATCGACAGCCCGCATTACGGGATATCGATAAACGAGCTTCCCTGGAATGACGCGCCCATCTCGTCGAAAGGGCGTTGCCGTGAGAAACAAGAACCGAGCTTTTGTGAAGTGTTCTACGTAGGCCATCCAGGAATCGGCCGGAGCATGATGGGCTTCATCGAAGATCACAAGATCGAAGAGATCCGACGGTGCACCAGGGGCTAGGTCGGGTGATGAGCTTGAAGGTGTCGAAACGACGACGTCGTAGGCTTGAAGCAATTGCCATTCTTCAAGGGATTGAGGACGGCCGATATGCAGGTGCACGTCGGGAAGCGGACAATCTTCAGCCAGCGCACCAATTCGGCGGAGCGTGGACATGACCGAAATATGTGAATGCACCTGTTTTCTCAAGGCGCTTGAAGGTTCCACTATCAATACACGCGCCGGCCCCAGCAGCATGGGAAGCGCCATCATCAAGGAGGTCTTTCCATAGCCAGTGGGCAAACAGACGATGGCAGGGTCGTCCTGCACGGAAAAATGCGCCAAAACGGCGTGCAACGCACCCAACTGTCCAGGTCTGAATCCATGATTGGGAGTACGCTGCTGTTGAAACAGATTCAGCGTCCCCGCTTGCTCAACAAAAAAATTCGGCACCGCAATCCCTCCTTTGGATCCGATTGAAGCGTACTCCGGTGCCGTTTTTGTGCAAGTGGTAAGGGTGTGGTTTGGTTGCGGGGCATATGAATTCAGCACCGACGACGGTTCACCACCGGCCTGCAGAGATCATTTGTAGTGATCTAATAAGCATGCGTCAGTTTATTCAGTGATCAAAAATAAAACGGCATTGAATGTCCCCCCTCCAACAAACGCAAGAGAGTGAGTTAGATGGACTTAATGACAAAAAATCTTCCTATGAGAACGAAGCCCCATATAGTTGACGATCAAGCAACTGCTTTAGTAAAAAAGGCCGTTGCAAAAAAAGGCTGGATTTATAGAGACTTACCAAAAGACTACGGTCTGGACGCGGAAATCGAGATCGTCAAGAAGCGAGGTTCAGTGACCGGCGCGCTTATACGATTGCAGATCAAAGGAACCGGGACTGATAGAGGTAAAATCCGCCTGAAGTCCACAACCGCGCGTTATTTGTCTGTTTCGTTAATTCCCGTGCTACTGATCGACGTAAATGTCACTACCGGGGTCATTCGGGCGCTACCTGTCGAACAGGATCATTTGACCCCAAGTAAACCCACCGCAAAAACAATCTCTGTAAGTATGAAAGGATCCTTCCAGCTCAGTGAGGGATGGAAGGACATCAAGAAGATCGCAGTCGAACATCAAACGTCCATCTTAGACATCAACAGATATACACTTTATAACGCTTCGGCCCAGCTGATTCGCTACATCGACCTGCTGATAAATTTCGGAGGTGACGCAGATATCATGCTGAAGTGGATGCGGGCATTTGCGCCCGACGATGCCTTAACTTCCAACTACGGTTACGCAGTCCACTTACGAGACCAGCTTAAAAATGATCCTAAACTTCTAGATCGGTTACGTCTCCTCGTAATGGATTTTTATCCGGAACTTGAGAAAAAAATCGACAAATCAATTGCATTGCAACGCTCAGGAGGTCTTTCAGAGCGAGCTAGGCAAGTAGTCGCCATCAGCTACCCCCCACAGCAAAAGCTGAAAACTGCCTGACGAGCCGTCAACTAGGTCCATCCCTGCCCTCCATCGCCGAAATTACTGCGGGGGGACATTGGCACCCAGAAATCTTGCGCCCATCTCCTCCGAAAGAGGTGAGGATTCCACCCAAAGCCAGTAGTTTTGTAGGGGTAAAAACCACTGAAAATAAAAAAGGGTCGCGAGATAAGATCTCGCAACCCCTTGAATTATATGGTCGGGACGGAGTGATTCGAACACTCGACCCCTAGCACCCCATGCTAGTGCGCTACCGGACTGCGCTACGCCCCGACTAGGCGTGAAACCCGTTCCTCTTCTCGAAGAACGCTCAAGAATATATCGCAAGCTTTTGAAAACTGGAAGTATTCAAACGCAGGAATTTATTTCTTGAGAACAACCAACACATCTTCCAACTCAGCAATCATCTGCCGAATCATCTGTTTGTATTGAGTGGTGTCGTCTTTGGCTTCATCTCCGGACAGACGCAAACGCGCGCCACCGATGGTGAACCCTTGATCGTAAAGAAGCGCGCGGATCTGCCGGATCATCAGCACGTCTTGGCGCTGATAATACCGGCGGTTTCCGCGGCGTTTGACGGGGTTGAGTTGAGGAAACTCCTGCTCCCAGTAGCGCAGCACGTGCGGTTTTACCGCACACAGCTCGCTGACTTCACCAATGGTGAAGTAGCGTTTGCCTGGGATGACGGGTAGCTCGTCGTTATGACTTGGTTCCAGCATAAGCCTCAACTCGGGCCTTCAACTTCTGCCCTGGACGAAAGGTGACCACACGGCGAGCCGTGATCGGGATTTCTTCACCCGTTTTCGGATTGCGGCCAGGCCGCTGGCGTTTGTCCCGAAGGTCGAAATTGCCGAAACCGGACAATTTGACTTGTTCGTTGTCTTCAAGAGCGTGCCTGATTTCTTCAAAAAACAGTTCGACCAATTCCTTGGCCTCCCGTTTATTCAGGCCCAGCTCTTCATACAGACGTTCCGCCATCTCAGCTTTCGTCAGAGCCCCCATACGTCACTTCCTTAACGTGGCGTTCAACCTTTGTTCGAGCGAGGTGAGGATGTTTTGCGTCGTGGTATTCACCTCATCGTCATTAAGAGTGCGCGATGGATGCTGCCAGGTCAAGCCGACTGCAAGGCTTTTTCTATCAGGATCAATGCCTTTACCCTGATACACGTCAAATAGCCTGAGGTCTGTGAGCCATTCGCCTGCATTTTCACGGATTACGTCCAGTACAGCACTGGCTGCAACATCCGTAGCCGCAATCAGCGCCAAGTCACGACGCACCTCAGGAAAGCGTGATAACTCCTGGAATTTAGGCATTTTTCCCAATGCCACCTCGGCCAGAACCAGCTCGAAGACGAAAACCGGGCGGTCGAGACCGAGGGTTTTCGACAATTCAGGGTGGATAGCGCCGACGAAACCGACCAGGCGACCTTCACGTTCGATGCGCGCGGTTTGACCCGGGTGCAACGCAGGGTGTTTGCCCGGCACGAATGTGAACGAATCCAGTGCACCGGCAAAGCCCAGCACCGCTTCCACGTCGGCTTTGACGTCGAAGAAATCCACGACATCGCGACCCTGAGCCCAGCCTTCCGGCAGCCGGCTACCGCAAACAACACCCGCCAGCATCGGCTCTTGCTTCAGGCCTTCCAGCTGACCGACAAAACGCAGGCCGCTTTCGAACAGACGGACGCGATCCTGTTGACGGTTCAGGTTGTGCTGAAGCGCCTTGACCAGACCGGGCCACAGGGACGAGCGCATGGCCGCCATGTCGTTGGAAATCGGGTTGGCCAGCAGCAGCGGCTCGACACCCGGATTAAACAACTCGAATTGTTTCGGATCGATGAAGCTGTAGGTGATCGCTTCCTGATAACCACGCGCCACCAACAGGCGACGCAGTTCAGGCAGATCGCTGCGCGCTTCAGCCTTGGCTTGCGGTGCCAGGCGAGCTTGCGGGTAACGAACCGGCAGACGGTTGTAACCGTAAAGACGCGCCAGTTCTTCGATCAGATCGACTTCCAGGCTGATGTCGAAGCGATGGCTTGGCACTTCTACGCGCCACTGCCCTGCCCCATCGGCAGAAATCTTCAGACCCAGGCCGCTGAGCAGACGCTCGACTTCGGCCGACTCCATTTCCATGCCCAGCATCTGAGTGATGCGTTGGGCACGCAGCGTAACCGGCGCAATCGACGGCAGATGCTGCTCGCTGACGGTTTCGATGATCGGGCCAGCTTCGCCGCCAGTGATTTCCAGCAGCAGGCCAGTGGCGCGCTCCATGGCTTCACGGGCCAGTTGCCAGTCCACGCCACGCTCGTAGCGGTGCGAAGCATCGGTGTGCAGGCCGTAGGAACGGGCCTTGCCAGCGACGGCAATCTGGTCGAAAAACGCGCTTTCCAGGAATACGTCGCGAGTGGTCGCGGTGTTGACGCCGCTGTGCTCGCCGCCCATGACGCCGGCGATTGCCAAGGCGCGGGTGTGGTCGGCAATCACCAGCGTATCGCTACGCAGGCTGACTTCCTGACCGTCGAGCAGTACCAGCTTCTCGCCTTCTTCGGCCATGCGCACGCGGATGCCGCCATTGATTTCGGCGAGATCGAATGCGTGCAGCGGTTGGCCCAGCTCCAGCATCACGTAGTTGGTGATGTCGACGGCAGCGTCGATGCTGCGAACGTCGCCACGACGCAAGCGCTCGACCATCCACAGCGGTGTAGGTTTGGTCAGATCGACGTTACGGATCACACGGCCCAGGTAACGCGGGCAAGCGGCTGGTGCCAGCACTTCGATCGAACGCACCTCATCGTGCACGGCTGGCACGACAGCCACCACTGGACGGGTGACTTCAGCGTCATACAGCGCGCCGACTTCACGGGCCAGACCGGCCAGGGACAGGCAGTCGCCGCGGTTCGGGGTCAGGTCGACCTCGATGCTGGCGTCGTCCAGGCTCAGGTACTCACGAATGTCCAGACCGACCGGCGCATCGACCGGCAATTCCATCAGGCCGTCGTTGCCTTCGCCGACTTGCAGCTCGGCTTGGGAGCACAGCATGCCGTTGGACTCAACGCCACGCAGCTTGGCTTTCTTGATTTTGAAGTCGCCCGGCAGTTCGGCACCGATCATGGCGAACGGGATCTTCAGGCCCGGGCGCACGTTTGGCGCACCGCACACAACCTGGAAAGTCTCCGCGCCATTGCTGACCTGGCAAACGCGCAACTTGTCGGCGTCCGGGTGTTGCTCGGTGCTCAGCACTTCGCCCACGACCACGCCACTGAATTCACCGGCGGCCAGCGTAACGCTATCGACCTCAAGACCGGCCATCGACAGACGAGCAACCAGCTCGTCGCGACTTACCTGCGGGCTTACCCAGCCACGCAGCCATTGTTCACTGAATTTCATCCTGCTCTCCTAAGAATTCGTTACGACTAGCGAAATTGCGCGAGGAACCGCAAGTCGTTGTCGAAGAACAGACGCAAGTCGTTCACGCCGTAACGCAGCATGGCCAGACGCTCAACGCCCATGCCGAAGGCAAAGCCCGAAAACTCTTCCGGGTCGATCCCGGACATGCGCAGCACGTTCGGGTGAACCATGCCGCAGCCCATCACTTCCAGCCAGCCAGTCTGTTTGCAGACACGGCAGCCTTTACCGCTGCACATCACGCATTCCATGTCGACTTCAGCGGACGGCTCGGTGAACGGGAAGTACGAAGGGCGGAAACGCACGGCCAGTTCTTTTTCGAAGAACACGCGCAGGAACTCTTCGATGGTTCCTTTGAGGTCGGCGAAATTGATGTCGCGATCGACCAGCAGGCCTTCAACCTGGTGAAACATCGGCGAGTGGGTGATATCGGAGTCGCTACGATACACACGGCCAGGGCAGACGATGCGGATCGGCGGTTGTTTCGATTCCATGGTGCGGACCTGTACCGGCGAGGTATGGGTGCGCAGCAACATGTTGGCATTGAAATAGAAGGTGTCATGCATCGACCGGGCCGGGTGATGGCCTGGGATGTTGAGCGCTTCGAAGTTGTGGTAATCGTCTTCGACCTCAGGGCCTTCGGCAATGCCGTAGCCGATGTGGGTGAAGAATTGCTCGATTCGTTCCAGAGTACGGGTGACCGGATGCAGACCACCCGAGGTCTGACCGCGGCCAGGCAGGGTCACGTCAATGGACTCGGCGGAGAGTTTGGCGGCTAGATCAGCCTCTTCAAACAACGCCTTGCGCGCATTGAGAACCTCTGTGACACGCTCCTTGGCAACGTTGATCAGGGCGCCGACTTGCGGACGCTCTTCTGCCGGCAAATTCCCCAGGGTCTTCATCACCTGAGTCAATTCGCCCTTCTTGCCAAGGTAGTGAACCCGGATTTGCTCCAGGGCATTGATATCTTCAGCGCTTTGCACAGCCTCTAGTGCTTGAGAGACGAGCGCATCCAGGTTTTCCATGTACAGACTCCAGATACAAAATAGGGGAAGAGCTTGAAGGCTCTTCCCCTATTTATGACGTTTAACACCTGGCCCCACAGAGGTGAGGCCGGGTGACTGTCGGGGGTACTTAAGCCAAGGTGGCTTTAGCTTTCTCGACAATCGCAGCAAACGCCGCTTTTTCGTTCACTGCCAGATCAGCCAGAACCTTACGGTCGATCTCGATGGACGCTTTTTTCAGGCCGGCGATGAAACGGCTGTAGGACAGACCGTTGATACGTGCACCAGCGTTGATACGAGCGATCCACAGAGCGCGGAACTGACGTTTTTTCTGACGACGGTCACGGTAGGCGTATTGGCCTGCCTTGATTACCGCTTGCTTGGCAACACGGAATACGCGCGAGCGAGCGCCGTAGTAGCCTTTAGCAAGTTTCAGAATTTTTTTGTGACGTTTACGGGCAATGACGCCACGCTTTACACGAGCCATGAGTTACTTCCTCTATTCTTGACTAAAATTAACGAAGGCGCAGCATGCGCTCGACTTTTGCCACGTCAGACGGATGCAGCAAGCTGCTACCGCGCAGTTGACGCTTACGCTTGGTCGACATTTTAGTCAGGATGTGGCTCTTGAAAGCGTGCTTGTGCTTGATACCGTTAGCAGTTTTCAGAAACCGCTTAGCAGCACCACTTTTCGTTTTCATTTTTGGCATGTTCGGATACTCCGCATTCAGTTGATAAACATAATCAGAAGGCCTGCCGTGCCCTGATGATTACTTCTTCTTTTTCGGGGCGATGACCATGATCAGCTGGCGTCCTTCCATCTTAGGATGCTGTTCGACCGAACCGTACTCGAGCAAGTCACCTTCAACTCGCTTGAGGAGTTCCATCCCCAGCTCCTGGTGGGCCATCTCACGGCCGCGGAATCGCAAGGATACCTTGGCCCTGTCCCCATCACTCAGGAAACGTACCAGGTTGCGCAGTTTTACCTGGTAATCCCCTTCCTCCGTCCCTGGACGAAACTTGATTTCTTTAACCTGAATCTGCTTCTGGTTTTTCTTGGCAGCGGCAATCTGCTTCTTCTTTTCGAAGATCGATTTGCCGTAGTCCATCAGTTTGCAAACAGGGGGTACTGCATCGGCGGAAATTTCCACCAGATCCAGCTTGGCCTCTTCAGCCTTAAGAAGCGCGTCTTCAATTGACACAATCCCAAGCTGTTCACCTTCAGCCCCAATTAACCGAACCTCGCGTGCCGAGATATTCTCGTTGATCGGGGCTTTCGGTGCAGCTCGTTTATCTTGTCTCATTTCACGCTTAATAGTAATTACTCCGAATCTGGGCGACCACGCCGGGAAACCGCTTGCGCGAGAAACTCAGCGAACTGGGCGACGGGCATCGAGCCCAGGTCAGCACCTTCACGAGTACGCACAGCGACAGTCTGCATCTCGACTTCCCGATCTCCGATAACCAAGAGATAAGGAACCTTGAGCAAAGTATGCTCGCGGATTTTAAAGCCGATCTTTTCATTTCTCAAGTCAGACTTGGCACGAAATCCGCTTTCATTGAGGGTTTTTTCAACCTCGGCGGCAAAATCAGCCTGTTTATCAGTGATATTCATGATCACTGCCTGGGTCGGAGCCAGCCACGCAGGGAATGCACCCTCGTAATGCTCGATCAGGATTCCGACGAAACGTTCGAAGGAGCCGAGGATCGCCCGGTGCAGCATAACCGGGTGCTTGCGACTGTTGTCTTCAGAGACGTATTCGGCTCCCAGACGGACAGGCAGGTTAAAATCGAGCTGAAGGGTACCACACTGCCAGACACGGCCAAGGCAATCTTTCAGCGAGAATTCGATTTTCGGACCGTAGAACGCACCCTCACCCGGCTGCAGATCGTACGGCAAGCCAGCGCTATCAAGGGCTGCAGCCAGTGCAGCTTCGGCGCGATCCCACAGCTCGTCGGAACCCACGCGTTTTTCCGGACGAGTGGACAGCTTCATTTCGACGTCTTTAAAGCCGAAGTCGGCATAAACGTCCATGGTCAGCTTGATGAATGCAGCGGATTCGGCCTGCATCTGCTCTTCAGTGCAGAAGATGTGGGCGTCGTCCTGAGTGAATGCACGCACACGCATGATGCCGTGCAGCGCACCCGATGGCTCGTTACGGTGGCAAGCACCGAATTCGGCCAGGCGCATCGGCAACTCGCGGTAGCTTTTCAAACCCTGATTGAACACTTGCACGTGGCAAGGGCAATTCATTGGCTTGATCGCGTAGTCGCGGTTTTCCGACTGAGTGGTGAACATGTTGTCGGCGTAGTTGGCCCAGTGCCCGGATTTCTCCCACAGGCTGCGGTCAACGACCTGAGGCGTCTTGATCTCCAGGTAACCGTTGTCGCGCTGAACCTTGCGCATGTACTGCTCGAGCACCTGGTACAGAGTCCAGCCGTTCGGGTGCCAGAACACCATGCCCGGGGACTCTTCCTGGGTGTGGAACAGGCCCAGACGCTTGCCGATCTTGCGGTGATCGCGCTTTTCAGCTTCTTCGATGCGCTGGATGTAAGCCGCCAGCTGCTTCTTGTCCGCCCATGCGGTGCCGTAAACGCGCTGCAACTGCTCGTTCTTGGCATCGCCACGCCAGTAGGCGCCGGACAATTTGGTCAACTTGAAGGATTTCAGGAAGCGCGTGTTCGGCACGTGCGGACCGCGGCACATGTCGACGTATTCTTCGTGATAGTACAGACCCATGGCCTGCTCGTTCGGCATGTCCTCGACCAGGCGCAGCTTGTAGTCTTCGCCACGGGCCTTGAACACTTCGATCACTTCGGCGCGCGGAGTGACTTTCTTGATCACGTCGTAATCTTTTTCGATCAGCTGCTGCATGCGCTGTTCGATCGCGGCGAGGTCGTCCGGGGTGAAAGGACGTTCGAAGGCGATGTCGTAATAGAAGCCTTCGTCGATGACCGGACCGATGACCATCTTGGCGGTCGGATACAGCTGCTTGACCGCGTGGCCAACCAGGTGGGCGCAAGAGTGGCGAATGATCTCCAGCCCCTCTTCATCCTTTGGCGTAATGATTTGCAGCGTGGAATCGCTGTCGATGATGTCGCTGGCGTCGACCAGCTTGCCATTGACCTTGCCGGCCACGGTGGCCTTGGCCAGACCTGCACCAATGGATGCGGCGACCTCGGCTACGGAAACCGGGTGATCGAATAAACGTTGACTGCCGTCGGGAAGAGTAATAGTTGGCATGGCGCCTCCTCTCCTAGTGGTGACCCCTACCAAAGGTCACGTGGGTTGGGATGAGCCAGTACAAGATCCGATCCAGGCCATTCAATGACGAACGCCTGCCTTACAGCGGCAGGAGCCTTGCGGCCAACCGGAAAACCGAACCAGAGTGACTGGGATTCAAATCAGGGTTATTCGCGCTATTGCCGCCACCGGGACTGAAGGTCATCCGGAGCCTGCAAAAGCCCGAGCGGGGCATGCTAGCACAGATGAACGGTCGTCGATGCAACGAGGCTTTGTGCTGGGGCAAATCATGCAATTTATGCCAGAGTGCTGAACTTGAACCCCACTTTACCCCTCAGATAAGACATTGACCCACAAGGAGCATCCCAGCATGCGTCTGAATCGTTTGTTCGCAGTCGTCGCCCCCATCGTTCTGCTGCTGCCACTGGCCGCCCACGCCGATTGGCCAAAGGGCGAGCGCGAGAAATACATGGCTCAGTGCACAGAAGCGGCCACTCCGCAGATCGGTGCTGCCGCAGCAAAGGCTCACTGCGCTTGCGGTGCGGATGCGATCAAATCGTATCCAGCTGGCGACATCCAGTCATTGATGGACAACAAGGCCAGTCCAGACTTGCAACAGAAAGCATTGGGTCAGATAGCCAAATGCAAGGCCAATACGCCGGCGAAAAAGTGACAAAAAAGTCCTTTTGACCCGGCTCAACACCGATAAAAAGTGATGCATTTGAGCCTTTTCGTACAATTTATGCAGGTTTTACAGGTTTTTTTATCGTCTTTACTTTCGGCTGAAAGCCTTGTAAAACGGGGCTTTCAGCTACATCAAGCAGCAAACGAAACGCGTCTGCAGGGCAAACAGCACGTCCGGGGGGCTCCCAAAGCGAACATTTCGACTATGATACCCCGGTGTGCCCAGTTGGCCTGAGCAGCACAGCACTACTGAAAATATATGTTTCTTGGAGATACACCATGTCTAATCGCCAAACCGGCACCGTTAAATGGTTCAACGATGAAAAAGGCTTCGGCTTCATCACTCCTCAAGGTGGCGGTGACGACCTGTTCGTACACTTCAAAGCTATCGAAAGCGACGGTTTCAAAAGCCTGAAAGAAGGCCAAACCGTTTCCTTCGTGGCTGAGAAAGGCCAAAAGGGTATGCAAGCTGCACAAGTCCGCGCTGAGTAATTTTCAGCCGCACTAAAAAAACCCCGTCCATGTGACGGGGTTTTTTATGAGCGAAGCAAAAGTTTGAAGTGATCAGCCGCAGTTGACGCGGGTCACCACCTGGCTGGCATCGGTATTCAGGTTCAGGCGATCAGAACGGTATTCCAGCGTCACCATATCGTTAGGCGACAGGAACCGGGCATTCTGTGCACCTGCGCGGGTACGTGCCTGCTCCAGCAGTGCAGGCGAAGCTGGTTTGCCAATGGCGAATTCGGCCGCCTTAGCCTCGCAACGGCTGTGGCCAGTGTCAGTCGTCGTAACAGGGTCTGTCGCCGATTCCGACGTCGTACTGCTGCAACCCGCCAGCAGCGTGACAGCGAACAAAGTACCCAATGACGCGAACTTCCAAGGCATGAAGCCTCCTTTTTTCCAATAGTTAAGCTGAGATCTTGCGACCGCCAATCCGGCATTTGGTTTCGAGGCGAGAGCCATCACCCTGCCCTGGATCCGCACGAGCGGCGAGTTTGCCTGAGCGTCACCCTGCCGTTCATCACTCAATCGTGACTGAATATGAACAGTCCTCAATAGACGTCGATGTAATCATAGGGCGGGTTCGGCCAGTTTTCTTTCAGCGCATTGAAAATCTGCATGACCCAGACTTCGTCGCTGGCCGCGACCAATCCTACATATCCGGAGCCCTTGGCCCACGTCTCCAGGCGAAACAGTAGCCCGTTGATATCGGTGCCGCCCACAACGCCTGATGAAATGTAGGCGATGCCGCCCTTGGTCACTCGCAGCTGCGTGTGCTCATCATCACTGGCGGAAGCCAGCAGCTGGCGTACAGCCTCAAGGGTCAAGCCGTCAGGAGTGTTCAAATCGATCTGCACAGCACAGTCCTTGAAAAATTCGTCAAAGACCAAGTGTCGCATAGCCCTCTTCTCATGCCTAAGTCGGAGTGCCAAACGCCGCGCAAAATGGTTAACTCGGCACTCAGACTTTTCCGACTTCACGAGCGCCATCATGACCACCGTAAGCATCGACGCCAACATCACCGTCAAGTGGCCGCAGGGCCACAGCTCTTACAGCCCGGGCAGCCCGGAAGAGTTGGCAATCATTGGTATCGATCTGTTGGTCAAGGCACTGGGCACTGACGCGGCCCATTCATTCATCAAGCAGGTATTCGAGAGATATCCCGCCGACCTGAAAGACGCAGTGGAAACCGAGAAATACTAAAAACCCGCAGGCTGGCACCTGCGGGCATACGACTTACTTCAGACGAGCCAGACGCTGGGTCAGAAGATCGAAGAACCCCTGGGCGTCTCCGCTTTCTACCCAAAACGCGTTCTTTGGCGCTTTCAGGCCGTCATACCAGTCGACAATGGTTTGGCCGAAGGTCGGGCCTTCACGGCTATCAACGACCACGTTGACCGAACGACCGGTGAACAATTCAGGCTTGAGCAGGTAAGCAATGACGGTTGCGTCATGCACCGGGCCACCGGGAATACCGTAGTGCTCCATGTCGCCTTTGACGTACTCATTGAGAATATCGCCCACCAGCTTACTGGCATTGTTGTTGATCGCTGCGATCTGCTTCAGGCGCGCTTCACTGGTGAGAATCTTGTGGGTCACGTCCAGCGGCAGATACGTCAGCTTCACGCCGCTTTTAAGCACCACTTCCGCAGCTTGCGGATCGGCGAACAGGTTGAACTCGGCCACCGGGGTAATGTTGCCGCCGTTGAAATGCGCGCCCCCCATGATCACCACTTCCTTGATGCCCTGAACGATTTCAGGTTCCTGGATCAGCGCCAGGGCCAGGTTGGTCTGTGGACCCAGCATGGCGATGGTGATGCTGTGGGGCTTGGCGGCCCTCAGGGTATCGATCAGGTAATTGACCGCATTACCTTCGGCCAGGCCTTTCTTCGGCTCGTGCACAGTGACGCCCGACAGACCTTCCTTGCCATGGATGTTTTCCGCATAGATCGGCGTGCGCATCAACGGTTTCGGTGCACCCGCGTAAACCGGCACCTCCTCGCGCCCTGCCCACTCACGGGCCAGTCGAGCATTTCGCGAAGTCTTGTCCAGACGCACGTTGCCGGCAACGGTGGTCAGCGCACGAATGTTCAGTTCTTCAGGCGACGCCAACGCAAACAGCAAGGCGACGACGTCGTCGGCACCTGGATCGGTGTCGATGATCAAATCGATCTTTTCCGCCGCCTGGGCGCTCGTTGCAGTAATCAGGGACAAAAGCAGCAGACTCCGGAGCAGGTGGTGCAGTTTCTGAGCATAGCGGTGCATATCGCACTCCTTGTGCGTGGGGAAACAAATGTGTGTACAGCGCGTTAGAACGTCACCCCCGATACCAGCACGATGTTGCAGTACGGCGCACATTCGCCTGTACGAACAATCGCTCGCGCCTGTCGGCTGAGGACTTTGAACTGTTCGTGGCTGAGCAGCTCACGCTGGCCCAGCGCGCCTTTGGCATTCAGCTCATCCAGCGCGCTCAAGGCGGGGGGTTGTTTATCCAGAATCTCCTGGGCCAAGACATGGCGCTCCACCTGCATTTCGCTGAGCACGACCTTCAAAGTGCTGACGAAATCCGGAATACCCTGGGTCAGGGCCAGGTCGATCAGTTCGACGCCCGGTGGGACCGGCAGGCCGGCATCGCCGATCACGACCATGTCGCCGTGACCAAGGGACGCGATCAGCCGAGACAGCGCGACGTTGAGCAAAGGTGTCTTTTTCATGGTGCTTTGAACGCCTGTACATCGGACAAGGTGGGAATCGAGGGTTGCGCGCCGGCACGGGTGACCGATAGCGCTGCGGCGACCTGGCCGAAACGGATCGCTTCAGCTTCAGTCTTGCCGGACGCCAGCGCAGCGGCGAACCCGCCGACGAAGGTGTCGCCAGCCGCCGTGGTATCGACAGCCTTCACTGTCGGCGCCGGGAAATGTTCGAAGCCTGTGCCGTTGGCGAACATCGATCCTTGAGCGCCAAGGGTGATGATGACCTTACCCGCGCCCAACGCGATCAAACGGGTCGCAGCAGTTTCGGCAGTTTCAAGGGAGTCCACCGGCAAACCGCTGAGGGCCGAGGCTTCGCTTTCATTGGGAATCAGATAATCGATGGACGCATACCAATCCGCTGGTAGCGGGCGACTGGCCGGCGCCGGGTTGAGGATCACGATCTTGCCCAGCTCACGGCCGCGCTTGAGGGCATGACCCACCGTGGCATCCGGCACTTCCAGCTGACAAATGATCACGTCCGCCGCCTGCAATACCGCATCGAACTGGTCGATGACTTGTGGCGTCAGCGCACCGTTGGCACCGGCGACGATCACGATTGCGTTCTGACTGTTGTCATCGACCACAATCAAGGCCACGCCGCTGGAACCTTCGACCGTGCTGACTGCCTGGCAGTCGATGTGCTCGGCCAACAGCGCGCCGCGCAATTCTTCGCCGTAAGCATCGCTGCCGACACAACCGACCATCGACACCTCTGCCCCCAGCCGCGACGCAGCAACTGCCTGGTTCGCGCCCTTGCCACCGGAAACCGTGGCAAACGACTCGCCGATCAGCGTTTCACCGCCACGGGGCAACCGTGGAGCCCGGGTCACCAGGTCCATGTTCAGGCTGCCTATCACCACTACTTTTGCTGGCATACATCACTACTCGTCAATTCGGTTTCAGCGGTATTCGTCGAACACACCGGCGAGCGGTGCCGTCGATTCTCGCAGGACAATACTGGGCGTCACGATCCGTTGATCGGTGGCCATATCGGGTGACGCAATCCGTCGTAACAGTACCTCGGCCGCCATCTCACCGAGCTGCAGGATCGACTGGCCCACGGTGGTCAGCGCCGGATAGACATAGCGGCTCATCTGGATATCGTCGAAGCCGATAACCGACAATTCGGTCGGTACACGAACATTGCGCTCGGCAGCCGCTCGCAGCACACCGATGCCGATCATGTCGTTGCCGGCGAAAATCGCGCTGGGCGGGTTCTTTTCCAGCAGGATCGCAGCGGCGTTGTAACCGCCCGTGCTGGTGAAGTCACTTTCGAGCATGCGCTCGGGATGAACTTCGACGCCTGCTTCCTGCAAGGCACGGCAATAACCGGCCAGACGCATCTGCGCCACGCTGGTGCCCGCCGGGCCGCCAATGGTGGCGATATCCCGGTGACCCAGCTCCAGCAGATGCCGGGTGGCCAGATAGGCGCCGTATTCGTGGTCGATGCGCACCAGGTCGGCATTCACACCTTCCAGGCCGCGGTCGACGATCACCATTGGCGTGCGTACACCGGCGAGACCTTCTGCCAGCCCCGCGTCGCCACCGGCCGAAGCCACGATCAATCCGTCGATACGCTTTTCCAGCAGCACGCGCAGGTAACTGCGCTGTTTGTCTGGGTTGTCGTCGGAGTTGCAGAGGATCACGCAATAGCCGTTACGCTCGCAGTAATCCTCGATGCCACGGGCCAGTTCGGCGAAGTACGGGTTGAGGCTGTTAGGCACCAGCAAACCGATGGTCGCCGTGGTCTTGGCTTTCAATGAACGGGCCACGGCGCTCGGCACGTAGTCCAGGGTTTTGATCGCCTCCTCGACTTTTTTTCGCACCATTTCACTGACCGGTCGGGTCTTGTTCACCACGTGGGAAACCGTGGTGTAGGAAATCCCCGCGAGTGCCGCTACATCCTTGATCGTTGCCATGACTCAGGTCCGCCGGCTTGCGCGCTGACTGCGATAAGTATCAAGCACCACCGCCACCACGATCACCGCGCCGGTGATGATGCGTTTGGTGGGCTCGGTCGCGCCGATCTGCGCCAGGCCTGCCGCCAGTACGGAAATAATCAGAACCCCAAAGAACGTGCTGATCACCGAACCACGACCGCCCATCAGGCTGGTACCGCCGATCACCACGGCGGCGATCACTTGCAGCTCCAGTCCGGAGCCGGCATTCGGGTCCGCCGCTTCCAGACGGGAAATCTGGAACAGCGCGGCAATACCGGCCAGCAGCCCCATCAGACTGAACACCAGGATCTTGTAGGGTTTTGGATTGATCCCTGCCAGACGCACCGCCTCTTCGTTGGTGCCGATGCCGATCAGGTAGCGACCGAACACAGTACGGGTCAACACGGCCTGAGCGATGATGATGATCAGCAAGGCAATGATGAACGACGGCGAAATGCCGAAGGCGATGGGGTTGGACAGCCAGGCGAAGGCGTCACCGATGTAAGCCGTGCGCGAACCGGTCATCTGATACGCCACGCCACGGGCCATTTCCAGCACGCCGAGGGACACGATGAACGAAGGGATTCGCCACGCCACGGTGATCGATCCGGTGATGGTCCCGGCCAATGCCGCAATCGCCATCCCGAGCAGCGCTGCGGGCAGGACGCTCCAGCCCCAGCCGAGAATCGCCACGCTGACGGCCGACGCCGCGAGCGCCAGTACCGAGCCGACCGAAAGGTCGATACCGCCGATGATCAGCACGAACGTCATGCCGACCGCCAGTACCATCAAATCGGGAATCTGGTTGGCCAGGGTGCTGAACGTGTCGTAAGACAGGAAATGGCTGCTCAAAACCGAGAACAGCGCAACCATCGCCAGCAAGGCACCGGCCAGGCCCAGATAGGTGCCCAGACCGTAGAAATTGCCACTACGTTTGCCGGCAGAAGATGCAGTTTTCATGAAAGGTCCCTAGGCGCTGCTTCGTTGAGCAACGCATCACGTTTTTGGTAGCCGGCGAACGCGGCGGCAAGCAGATCATCCTGGGTCCAGCTGTCGCGCTCGAAGGTGTCAATCAGGCGCCCCGCCGACAACACGCCGATCCGGTCGCAGATCAGCATCAGCTCACGCAGGTCGCTGGACACCACCACCAGCGCCTTGCCCTGACGGGTCAGCTCACCGAGCAGTGCATAAATGTCGAACTTGGCGCCCACATCGATGCCGCGGGTCGGTTCATCGAACAGCATCACCGAACAGTCGCGCTCCAGCCAACGGCCGATCACGACCTTCTGCTGGTTGCCGCCCGACAGCTCGGACACCAACTGCGTCGGGCTCGAACTGCGGATGCGCATGGCGTCGATCTGACGCTGGGCCAGGGACATTTCGTCCGCGTTGTTGACGACACCGCCACTGGAAATCACCGGCATATTGCCTAACGCAATGTTGGCGCTGATCGACTGGGTCAGCAGCAGGCCTTCGCCCTTGCGATCCTCGGTGATCAGGGCGATGCCGTGACCGACCGCATCAGCCGGCGAACGAATACTCACTACTTGAGCGGGTGAACCCAGCGCGACGGTGCCGCTGTCCGCGGTGTCGGCACCGAAGATCAGGCGCAGCAACTCGGTGCGCCCTGCCCCGATCAATCCGGAAATTCCGTAGATCTCACCGGCACGAACTTCGAAGGACACGTCGCAAACCTTGTCCGAGCGGGTCAGCCCTTTGACCGTCAGGGCGGGTGCGCCAATGTTGCGCGGCCCCAGGTCTATGTGTTCGCCGAGCTCACGGCCCACCATCAGGGTGACCAGTTGCTCGCTGTTGTAATTGGCCATCGGTTCGACGCAGACCAGGTTGCCGTCACGCAACACCGCAATGCGCTGTGCGACCCGCGCCAGTTCTTCGAGGCGATGGGAGATATAGATGATCGACACGCCGCGAGCCTGCAAGCGGGTGATCTGTTCGAACAGCATTTCGACTTCACGAGCGGTCAGCATCGCGGTCGGCTCGTCGAGGATCAGCACATGGCAATCGCCGATCAGGTTGCGGGCGATCTCGACCATTTGCTGGTGACCGATGCCGAGTTCGCCGACCAGAGTGTCAGGGTCGATCGCGTCGAGCCCGACCTGGGCCATGGCCTCGATCGCAGCCTTGCGCAGTTGCTTGCGGCTGATCCAGCCGCCATTGCTGGGCAAGTTGTCGAGAAACAGGTTTTCCGCCACCGACAGGGTCGGCAACAGATTGAGCTCTTGCATGACCATACGGATTCCCAGGTCTTCGGCCTGGGTGCGGCTGCCAGGGCGATAATCCTGCCCCTGGAATTGCATCTGGCCGGTGGTCGGCGTGACCAGTCCGCCAATGATTTTCGACAGCGTGCTTTTGCCGGCGCCGTTCTCGCCGGTCAGCGCCAGCACCTCACCGCGCATCAGCGTCAGGTCAATGCCGGTCAAAACGGGTTGGGCGTAGGTCTTGCCGATGCCGCTGACCGAGAGGACAGCGTTCGGGGCGGAAACTGACATAAAACTCTCCATGCGCTCGCCCGGACGGGCGAGCACCGTTGTGTCGCCAGAAGGGTTACTTGGTGACGAGCTCTACTGGAGTTTCGATCACGCCGTTGGTGCCGCTGTCGACCTTCTCGCCCTTGATGATTTTCAGCGCGGTCTCGATACCGAACACGGCTTGCCTGGCGGCAAACTGGTCAGCGGTCGCCAGGACCCGGCCGTCTTTCAACATTGGTTTGATGGCGTTGATATTGTCGTAACCGACCACTTGCACCTTGCCCGCCTTGCCTGCCGCACGCACGGCGGACACTGCACCGACGGCCATGCTGTCGTTACCGGCCAGCAGGGCTTTGACTTCCGGGTATTCGCTGAGGATCGAGGCGGCAACCTTGTTGCCCTTGTCGATCTCCCAGTCACCGGACTGCAACGAAACAACCTTGATCTGCGCCGCTTCCATCGCGTCTTTGAAGCCTGCGGTGCGGGCCTGGGCGTTGGTGGTGGTGGACACGCCTTCGATGATGCCGACTTCGTCACCGGCCTTCAGCTGCTTGGCCAGGTATTCGCCGACCAGACGCGCGCCTTTGCGGTTATCCGGGCCTACGAACGGGACGGTGATGTTCTTGCTTTTGACCACGGCCGGGTCCAGCTGGTTATCGATGTTGATCACGGTGATACCGGCATCGATGGCTTTCTTGATCACCGGAACCATGGCCTTGGAGTCAGCCGGCGCGATGACCAGCGCATTGACCTTGGCCAGAATCATTTGCTCGACGATGCGTGTCTGGCCAGCGGTATCCGTTTCATCCTTGATGCCGTTGGAGATCAGTTCGAAATCGCCGGAATGGTCTTTCTGATACGCCTTGGCGCCGTCTTCCATGGTCAGGAAGAACTCGTTGGCCAGGGATTTCATGACCAGCGCGACTTTGGGTTTTTCAGGGGTCTCGGCGAATGCCGAAGAGACAGGCAGCGCGGCGGATGCGGCAGCCAGCATAGCGACAGCAAGAAGACGTCCAGCGAATGGCAGCTTCATGGGTTCACTCCGATCTTATGATTATTGTGAGCAACGCTTGCGCCGGCGTAGGCTTCATTGCGTCCGTTAATGGTTATAGCCATCACGAACAGCGCGCAAACGTTTGCGTAGACCGAACTATGCGAACCCTGCTGTGATTTGTCAACGACCTGTTTTGTGTCAGGGTTGGCAAAAACCAACCCTCCACGTTAAGCCGTCGTGCTGACCAGACCGCCAGTGCTGGAGTCTTTCGCCAGTTCCTTCACCAGATTGCCCGCCACCTCCGCCAGCGCGCCATTGGTTTCGCCGATCTGCCCCTGGATCGCCATGACGACTGTGGCTTTGGCTTCCTCGGTTGGATAGGACGCTGCCTGAGCGGCTGCCAGTTGCTGCTGTTGTTCGCGCAGTTGCTGTTGCAGTTCCTGCATGCGTTTGAGCAGCATCTTCACCACGATGCTGTGGGTGCTTTGGCTCTCGGATGTGCTTTCTTCCTGAGCAGCACCACCGGTCCTGACCTGGTTTTCTTCTTTTCCAGTCAGCTGCGTCGACGTTTCTTCCGTCGCTTCGCTCAAGGCATTGATGGTCGACGGGGACTTGCCCCCGATGGTGATTGCGCCCGCATTTGGAAAACCAACAGCAAAAGACATGTGAACTCCCGAAAAAAATATCCCTTGAAGAGGCATCGACCTGCGCGCGGGATTCTTTAGCACGGATTCTTTATCTGACAAGGCGATGTGTTCACCAGAGGTCGTAGGCCTTTTCGGAGAGCCGAACGCGAATCCTCAACTTATTCGGAAACCCGGACGCCAGGCTGTTCAACACCGATAGCCAATTGGATAAATATTGATATAAATCATCATGTTAAAAGTTTTTCTCATTCAACGTATGGCTGGTACAGATCCTGCTCTTCACCTTTACCCCAGGCGTTCAGATCTGCCTGGGGCGTATCTAGATGAACTTGCATCAGCACCGTCTCACTACTAGAGAGAAAATAATGAAATCTGCCTTCAAAACCTTTATTCCGGGCGCTTTGGCCCTCCTGCTGCTCCTGCCTACTGCCCTTCAGGCAAAAGAAGTCGAAACCCAACAGAAACTGGCCAACGTGGTGATCCTCGCCACCGGCGGCACCATCGCCGGCGCTGGCGCGAGCGCCGCTAACAGCGCGACCTACCAGGCGGCGAAAGTCGGTATCGAACAGCTGATCGCCGGGGTTCCGGAACTCAGCCAATTGGCCAACGTTCGTGGCGAACAGGTCATGCAGATCGCCTCGGAAAGTATTACCAACGACAACCTGCTGCAGCTGGGTCGTCGCGTGGCCGAACTGGCCGACAGCAAAGACGTCGACGGCATCGTGATCACCCACGGCACCGACACCCTGGAAGAAACCGCCTACTTCCTGAACCTGGTGGAAAAAACCGACAAGCCAATCATCGTCGTCGGCTCCATGCGCCCAGGCACCGCAATGTCGGCTGACGGCATGCTCAACCTGTACAACGCCGTTGCCGTCGCCAGCAGCAAAGAAGCCCGCGGCAAAGGCGTCCTGGTGACCATGAACGATGAGATCCAGTCGGGTCGCGATGTCAGCAAAATGATCAACATCAAAACCGAGGCGTTTAAAAGTGCCTGGGGCCCGCTCGGCATGGTGGTTGAAGGCAAATCCTACTGGTTCCGTCTGCCGGCCAAGCGCCACACCATGGACTCGGAATTCGACATCAAAACCATCAAGAGCCTGCCTGACGTCGAAATCGCCTATTCCTACGGCAACGTCAGCGACACCGCCTACAAAGCACTGGCTCAGTCGGGCGCCAAAGCGATCATCCACGCCGGTACCGGCAACGGTTCGGTCTCTTCTCGCGTGGTCCCTGCCCTGCAAGCCCTGCGCAAGGACGGCGTGCAAATCATTCGCTCGTCCCACGTCAATGCCGGCGGTTTCGTCCTGCGTAACGCCGAACAGCCTGACGACAAGTACGACTGGGTCGTGGCACATGACCTGAACCCGCAAAAAGCCCGCATCCTGGCCATGGTCGCGCTGACCAAGACCAACGACAGTAAAGAGCTGCAACGGATGTTCTGGGAATACTGATTCACCCTCGCCCGACCGATTCCGGCCGGGCACTGCATTCACCACTCGCCAGCCTTGGCGAGTGGTTCACGCCCTTCCGATATTCCGATAAAAATTTTCCCTTCTTCCTACACCAAACGGAAAAAACTGCTGTCAGAGGATTTTCTTGAATTTTAAGCAGTTGCGAAAATGCCTACAGTTAAATACTGTATGCACGTACAGCTTAATAAGGATAATCCCGTGGCCACTACCTCCGCCTCTCCTGACACCTATGAACGCATGGGCATGCGCGTTCAGAAAATCATCAATTCCCCCACCGCTCAGAAAGCCAAAGCCGCACTGATCTTCCGTCTACCAGACGAACCTGTGGATGAGTGGGAGCAATTGCTCGAAGAAATCGATGAGAACGACAACGTCACCCTCGCCTATCGCGACGATGGCGGTGTGCAGATTTTCTGGGTTGTGCCGAAGGAAGATTGAGTCAATGAGTGTCCGCTGGTTTGCTTTGCTGTTTCTGTTCATCACCCTCGGCGCCCAGGCTGGCGCCCCACGCACCTTCAACGAAGCCAAGAAAGTCGCCTGGAAGTTGTACGCGCCGCAATCCACCGAATTCTATTGCGGCTGCAAATACACCGGCAACAAGGTCAACCTCGCCGCGTGTGGGTATGTGCCGCGCAAGAACGCCAAGCGCGCCGCCCGCATTGAGTGGGAGCACATCGTTCCGGCCTGGCAGATCGGTCATCAGCGCCAGTGCTGGCAAGAGGGCGGACGCAAGAACTGCACGCGCTACGATCCGATCTATCAAAAGGCCGAGGCTGATCTGCACAATCTGGTGCCGAGCATCGGCGAAGTAAACGGCGATCGCAGCAATTTCAGTTTCGGTTGGCTACCGGTGCAATCGGGTCAATATGGTTCGTGCCTGACCCAGGTCGACTTCAAGGCGAAGAAGGTCATGCCCCGCCCTTCCATTCGCGGCATGATCGCCCGGACGTATTTCTACATGAGTAAACAGTACGGTTTGCAGCTGTCGAAACAGGACCGCCAACTGTACGACGCGTGGAACAAGACCTACCCGGTTGAAGCCTGGGAACGTCAGCGCAACCAGAGCGTGGCCTGCGTGATGGGTCGCGGCAACGAGTTTGTCGGGCCCGTGGACATGAAAGCCTGCGACTGATCGACCGCTGAAAAACAAAAAGGCCTCGGGGGTAATACCCAAGGCCTTTTTTCGTTTCTATCCGCCGCTTTTGTTGTAGCGCCAGTAGCCCATCAGATTGAGTGACTCCCGAGCGATGCCGCGCTCCTTGATCAAATACTTGCGCAGGTTCATCACGGCAACCGTTTCTCCGGCGATCCAACCGTAGAAACCGTTACCGGTCGAGTCCGACGTCTCCCAGAGAATCTCTTCGTCGACATCGACTTCCGCCAGTTCCACCGTTTCGTGAGTCAGCGAAGCCGTGACCGGCAGCTCCGCCCGACGGACCGCTTCGACCATCAGCGCGCCTGCTGCCCTATCGCAGGAATGTTCCCGGACCAACCACTGCACTGACAGACCCGGCCACTCAGGCAACGGCAATGCGTCTTCTGCGCTGTCTACCTCAAAAAATGCCTGAGTTGCCGGCGGCTCGGCCAAGGCAGCCATCTCGTCCAGAATGCCGAGAGCGGCGGGCAATGCCGTGGCATCGGCCACCAGCAACAGATGCTTGAGCATGTGAGGCGGCTTCCACTCGAAACCTCCCGCGTCTTGCGCTGAAAACTGGCGATCAGGTGCGACGATCTGGATAGGCTCGCCCGCCACCGCACGGATCGCCCAGCGGGAGGCCGGACCGGCTTCACCATGCAAGACGAAATCGATGTCCACTTCGCCTTGCTCAGCCCGCAAATGTCGAATGGTGTAAGTGCGCATCGCCGGACGCTGGGCGACCGGCATTGATCGGTAGCGCGCATACCAATTCGGGTCATGAGCCAGCCTGGCAGGCGACCCATCCTCGGCCGGGAAGAACAGTTTTACCCGTTGATCCGGCGCCCAGGTGGCCATTTCGGTGACCATAGGACCGGCCAGGGTCACGCGCATCAAATGAGGGCTGAGGTTTGTTTTGTGCGCAAGAACCGCGTCGAAGATTTTGTAAGGGGTGGCGGAGGCCATGGAGAGCTCCTTCTGGGATCGACAGTGACTACGCTTAGAGACGAGTCAATGTGGATCCCCTTTAAGGTGCGTCGACAAAAGGCTCCCGCGGAAAGAACCGTTACTGGGCTACGGGACGCTCAAGCACCAGCGATTCGATGTTCCGTTTCTTTGCCCGGGTGAGCGCCGCAGCCACCTCTGCCTGTTTGGCTTCGGCCTCGGCTTTCGAACTGAACGGCCCGAGCAGAATACGGGCCTTGCCGTTTTCCATGACGACGCTTGAAACAAAGCTGTGCTCGATCAGCCAGCCGCTCAGGTCGCTGACCGCCTGGGGTGTTTCGCCTCGCACTTCGAGATCCCATTGCGGCCCGGTGGCTGACGCAGGTGCGGAAACGACTGCCGGTTTCGGCTTTTGAGCGTCAACGCCCTTGCCTGCATCGCACCCAACCAACGCCAGTACTGCGATTACCAAGACCATTTTGCGCACAACGTGTCCCCCTGAATGCTGAAAGCGGCGATTTTAACATTCATGAATACTTCCCGAGTGCCGCAAAATGGGCGCAAAACAACGAGAATGATGGTTGCGGCCTCTGTATAGTTACGCCTTGGGAATTAATGCAGCATCTGCGCGTCAGAAAGAGGCACCCAAACCGTGAGACTTCGCACTAATCTATACATACCACCGACCTCTGCACTGTTCGAATCAGGTGCCCTACAAAGCAATCAAGGAGAAGACCATGCTGATACTCACCCGCAAAGTCGGTGAAAGCATAAATATCGGTGACGACATTACGATCACCATTCTGGGCGTGAGCGGCCAGCAAGTCCGGATCGGCATCAACGCGCCGAAAGACGTCGCAGTCCATCGCGAAGAAATTTACCAACGCATTCAGGCTGGCCTGACCGCTCCAGACAAGCCACAAACACCCTGAATCCTGTTGCAGTCAGTAGCCAGCCCGTTCAACTCCGGACAACGGCTGGCTAAAGATTCAAGCGCCGTATCGCCATCCGTTGATTCGTTCGCCCCTTCCTGTTGAAAACGTGAAGCCGATATTAACGGCACGCCCCCTGCCCTGAATGTCAGACGTTTCGGATTAATCCCGAGGAAGAGTGTGATCAGACTCGGCTAACCAAACGTCACGCCACGCACCATGCCCGTGGCAGCCACAACCATCAGTAACACCAGCAACCCTTCGACATGACTGATCCGTGCAAACAGCTTCGCGCGCCCGGTATCGATCACCGCGCCACGGCTGAGTGCGATCCGCCACTTGATCAGCGTGATCATCGGCGCCACTTCAAGCAGCAGGATCAGAACGAAGAGCGTCATCTTGAGATGGAACAATGGCTGGTGAAGGTAGTAATCAGTACCTTTTTCGTACCCACCGAAGGCACGCATCCCACCGGTGACCAGGAGGATGACGGCAGAAATGCCCCACAGGTTATCGGCCATCAACACACGGCGAGCCTCCCCCGCCCCGGCAGCCAGGCGGCTAAATGCCGTCCCCCGCGTCAGTACGGCCCAGAACCCCAAGGCAAGAGCCAGCAGGTGAATTGCCGCAAGCGACCAATGAATCAGCATCGATAGACTCCCATCAGACTGAGTTTGAGTTTGGCCAGTCAGTAGTAGTCCAAAAAACCGTGGTTCGCCTGATTCCCGCAGGCGGCGTTTCGCAAAGGATTGAGTACATGGATCGACCAAAAGCGCCCACGCTTGTATTACTGCCAGGGATGGATGGAACAGGCGAACTCTTTGACTGGTGTTTACCGGCACTGAAAGCGGATTTCGAGACCGTCGTCGTGACCTATCCTTGTGACATCCCGTTGAACTACGCAGAGCTTGAGGCGATCGCCCGCCAGTCGCTGCCCGCCGACAGGCCGTTCATCTTGCTCGGCGAATCGTTCTCGGGCCCTATCGCCATTTCACTGTCGGCGTTGCGTTTGCCGCAACAGGTGGGGCTCGTCCTGTGCAGCACATTTGCGAGCAACCCACGACCGCTCTTCAGGCACCTGAGTTTTCTGATGGCCGCGATGCCGATCCGTTATCTGCCTGTCGGCTGGATCAGCAACGTTTTACTAGGCGGATTTTCCACCAAGGCTTTGCGCACGGCTCTGTGCCAGGCCATCAAGCAAGTCCGCCCCACAGTGATGCGTTCAAGATTAAGCGCGGTTCTCGCTGTCGATGTGTCCGAAAAACTGGCCTGGATCAACGTGCCCACGCTTTATCTTCGCGCCACCCGTGACTGGGTGGTTCCGGAGACTGCGTCGACGCTTGTCTCATCGATCAAGCCGGACATAAATGTCATCGATGTCCAGGCTCCGCATTGCCTGCTTCAGGTTTCACCCATAGAAGCAGCACGGCATATCGGCGATTTTTCAGAGCGCAGGGAAATAGCTGAGGTGTCTGTTTGATGGTCGAGCGAACCAGGACGAATCTCAGGCAAAAAAAAATCCCAAGCAGCTGATGGACGCTTGGGACTTAAAAATGCATAAACCGTGGTGGTGAACGCGGGGCGATCATAGCCCAACAGCTCACTTGTAACAATATATTTTCGATCACCGTCTGGTTAAAAAAAATCGTAACCTATTAAATATCCACACTATTCTTATGGTTCCTAGACGATAACCTCGTTGCACCCAAAGTAACAAATTTCTAAACAGCAAGCCTGGAAACAGCATCGGAAACATAACGTTACAGACCGTCTAGACTCCATCACACCAGTGCTGAAGGTTCCTTGAGCACTCGCTTTTGACAGCAATTCCCTCCCTTTCACCTGAGTGCACAGCCATGTGTAAATCGTGTGATTCAACCCCGACTGAAACCGAAAATGATCGCCGCAAGTTCCTTCGATTAGCCGGACTCGGAGCAGGCGCTCTGTTACTGGCAGGCGCCCTGCCCAACCAAGTCCTCCAGGCTGCGGAGAAAACCGTACCCAAACCGCAAAACTCAATCAGCCCTGACCAGGCCCTGCAAAGACTGATGGAGGGAAATGAACGGTATGTTTCCGGCACCTCCAAGACACATGACTTCAAGGACGAACGAGAAGCCCTGGTCTCTGGCCAGAACCCGTTTGTGGCGGTGCTCAGTTGCTCTGACTCGCGCATCGCCCCCGAGTACGCCTTTGACACCGCACGAGGCGATCTTTTTGCCATACGCGTGGCCGGCAACTTCGTCACCGATGAGGGCTTGGCAAGTCTTGAGTACGGTATTGCAGTGCTCGGCGCACCCTTGATCCTCGTGCTCGGACATGAGGACTGCGGCGCCATCAATGCGGGGATAAAGGCGGTCAAGGATCACACCGTTTTCCCTGGTCACATCCCAAAACTGACTGATGCACTAAAGGCTTCTATCGAGACAGTGCTCAAGGAGCCCGGAAACCTTCCTACCAACGCTGTTACGCAAAATGTCAAAGACTCGGTGAAGCGCCTCAAAAATGCCTCGCCACTACTGACTGATGCGCTTGGCAAAGGCACGTTGAAGATAGTGGGCGGCGTCTATCGCCTGGCGAGCGGCAAAGTAGACCTGATCGCTTGATTCATAACGCGCACATCGCCCGTCATTGAGATGGCCGAATGCGAAGAGCCCAGCGCGATGGCTGGGCTCTGGTTATTTTCGGTTTTCCATCATCTTGTCGGCAAGTGCCTTGGCCCTTTCGATCAACAGGTTCTGCCTGTCGTCGTGAGTAGCCCCTCCTACAACCGGTGCCGTCAGATTGCTTTCCGCAATCAACGCAGCGCAGAAGTATTGATCCCAAACAGCCCTGTCTTCAGATGCCTGTTTATTCATTTGGTCGGCGATCATATGCGGCTCCTTCTGGTGAGGTAGCACTGCTATCTTACGCCCGAAATGCAAACGACCTGAGCAGACGGCGACAAAAGCAAGCGCGAACACAAACACACTTTCCGACGCGCGACACGTTCATGTTGAATGGCTCGTTAACCTTCTGCAGATTGTTGCCGATGCCTCTGGCTCAGGGCATTGGAGCAATACAGATGAGAAACAATCAACCCGTTACACAACGCGAGGTTGCCCTTTGACCTCAACAGAAACTCATCTCGACAACGGACTCCCGAGGGGTCATTACTTACTGTAACGACGCCTTCGTAGAAATCAGCGGTTTCAACAAGTCAGACCTGATAGGCGCCCCTCAAAACATCGTTCGTCATCCTGACGTGCCATCCGCGATATTTGCCCATATGTGGAATGCCCTCAAACAAGGTAACCCCTGGATGGGCATCGTCAAGAACCGTTCAAAGAACGGCGACCACTACTGGGTCAACGCCTAAGTCACGCCCATATTTGAAGGCAGCCAGGTCGTTGGTTATGAATCGGTCAGGGTAAAACCGAGCATCGAACAGATCCGCCGCGCCGAGGCACTCTATAAACGAATCAGCCTGGGCAAGTCAGCCGTTCCCGGCAGCGACACATGGCAACCCGTCTTGTTAGCACTGAATGCCGCAATCGAAGCGGCGCGCGCAGGCGAAATGGGTCGAGGCTTCGCGGTCGTCGCGGACGAAGTGCGCCAATTGGCACAGCGCACAACTGAGTCCACTACCCAGATTCATGGCCTGATTTCCAAGTTACAGGTCTCTTCCAACAATGCCGTGAAGACGATGGAAAGCGGCCAGCGCCAAGCCGAAGAGGGCGTCGCGTGGGTGCTAGAGGCAGATAAAGCCCTCATCGGCATCAGTGAAGCCGTTGCCAACATCACCGATATGACAACCCAGATAGCGGCGGCGACTGATGTCTAGTCCTGAAATAGGTTTACACCTGTTTCAGGATGGGACACAGACAACAAAAAAGGGCCCACCTTTCGGTGAGCCCTTCTAGACCGCCCAGCAGAGCGGATTTTGTTTGGTAGGCGCGATTGGACTCGAACCAACGACCCCCACCATGTCAAGGTGGTGCTCTAACCAACTGAGCTACGTGCCTGCTGTGAGGCGGCATTCTACGGAATTCCGAAGGGGTGTCAACACCTTTTTTCGAGCTAACCCTATGAATATGCAAAATATTTAATTTCGCGGTAGCGAAGAAGATTTTCCGGTGGCTGGCGGTCGATTTTTAACTCGGGTAGGATCGATGCACTCGTAAAATATATTAAACAGAGGCAGCCGGATGGCGAACACCCCCTACCCCGAATCCTATTACGCCGCGTCGGCCAATGCGGTTCCGCCGCGTCCGGCCTTGCAGGATGACGTAGAGACTGATGTCTGTGTGATCGGCGCCGGCTACACCGGGTTGTCCTCCGCCCTGTTTCTGCTGGAAAACGGCTTCAAGGTCACGGTGCTGGAAGCCGCCAAGGTGGGTTTCGGCGCGTCGGGTCGTAACGGCGGCCAGATCGTTAACAGTTATAGCCGCGACATTGATGTGATCGAGCGCAGCGTCGGTCCCAAGCAGGCTCAGTTGTTGGGGCAGATGGCGTTTGAGGGCGGGCGGATCATTCGTGAGCGGATCGCCAAATATAATATCCAGTGCGACTTGAAGGACGGTGGCGTGTTCGCCGCCATTACCGGCAAGCAGTTGGGGCATCTGGAATCGCAGAAGCGCCTCTGGGAACGTTTTGGCCATACGCAACTTGAGTTGCTGGATCAAAAGCGCATTCGTGAAGTGGTGGCCTGCGATCAATACGTCGGCGGCATGCTCGACATGAGCGGCGGGCACATTCATCCGCTGAACCTGGCGTTGGGCGAAGCGGCGGCGGTCGAGTCGCTGGGCGGCACGATTTATGAGCAGTCGCCGGCGGTACGCATCGAGCGCGGCGCGAATCCGGTGGTGCATACGCCACAAGGCAAGGTCAGGGCCAGGTTCATTATCGTTGCCGGCAATGCTTATCTCGGCAATCTGGTGCCGGAGCTGGCGGCCAAGTCGATGCCCTGCGGGACTCAGGTCATCACCACCGAGCCTTTGAGCGATGAATTGGCCAAGCGCCTGCTGCCGCAGGATTACTGCGTCGAGGACTGCAATTATCTGCTCGATTACTACCGGCTGACCGGCGACAAACGCCTGGTCTTCGGCGGCGGCGTGGTTTATGGGGCGCGGGATCCGGCGAACATCGAAGCGATCATCCGGCCGAAGATGCTCAAGGCGTTCCCTGAGCTCAAGGACGTTAAGATCGATTACGCCTGGACCGGCAATTTCCTGCTGACCCTGTCGCGCCTTCCTCAGGTCGGACGGATCGGCGACAACATCTACTATTCCCAGGGTTGCAGCGGCCACGGCGTGACGTACACGCACCTGGCGGGCAAGGTGCTGGCCGAAGCGTTGCGTGGTCAAGCCGAGCGTTTCGACGCGTTTGCCGATCTGCCGCACTACCCGTTCCCCGGCGGACAATTGCTGCGCACACCGTTTGCGGCATTGGGTGCGTGGTATTACGGACTGCGGGACAAGTTCGGGTACTAACCGGCACAACAACGATTTTTTGGGGGCGAGCCTGCTCGCGATGAGGCCATCACTTTCAACATCAATGCTGCCTGTCATTCCGTTATCGCGAGCAAGCTCGCTCCCACAGGGGAAATGGTGTCTCCCCAGAGAGGGAATGGTGTTTAGAGCCGTTCCCGTGGATCTCAAGTCTCGCAGAAGCCCTTATTGACGATGCAAAGGGCTGTGTTGACAGTGCAAAGCTGACCGAATGATCAAATCAGCACGACATTGCGCCGTGATAACTCAATCATCAGCCACTTAAGCAGACCTTCGTTCACCTGTAGCTGGACCGATTCAGAAATCGACCGTCGCCGAAAGCAGGTAAGTCCGTGGTGTCGAAAGCGTCAACCCAGGCTCGCTGTCATCCGAGGCGCCGGCCGAACTCCAGTAGCGTTTGTCCGCCACGTTCTCGATGTTGGCGCGCAATGTGATGTTCTTTTCCTCGACCTTGAACGCGTAGCGTGCGCCCACGTCGAAACGCTCCCAGGAATCGATTTCCTTGTTGTTGGATTGATCCAGGTACTGCGAGCTGGAATAGATGCCACGGCTGGTGAGGGTCAGGCCCTCTACGGTCGGCACGTCCCACTCGGCGCCCAGGTTGACGTTGTATTTCGGCGTGGCCGGCGCCCGGTTGCCGTCGAAGGCGCCATTGGTGGTGTTGGTCAACTCGCTGTCGATGTACATGACACCGCCGAGCAGGCGGAAACCATCCAGCGGCTCACCGAACACACTCAGTTCCACTCCTGTGTTCTCACGCTTGCCGTTCGGGCCGAAGACCCGCGTCGTGGCGTTGGTCTCGTACGCCGGTTGCTTGATCCGGAACACTGCGGCAGTCACGGCAAATGCACCCGCGTCATATTTGGCGCCGACTTCGACCTGGCGGCTGATGAACGGCGGGAAGATTTCGTCCTCGTTTACCGAAGTCGACGGTGCGATCTTGCCCTGGCTCAGGCCTTCCATGTAGTTGGCATACAGCGACAACTTGTCTGTCGCCTTGAACAGGATGCCGCCCGACGGCGAAACCTTTTCCTCATCGTAGGCCGTGTCGCCTTTGACATTATCCGACCAGTCGTCAACCTTCACCCGCTGCCAGCGGGCGCCGAGGGTCAGCAGCAACCGATCATCGAAGAAGCCCAGGGTGTCGGACAATGCCACGCCACTGAAGCGGTTCTCGGTATAGACCTTCGCATCCTGTCGCGTGGGTCTGACCGGCGTCGGTGTTTCCACCGGGTTATAAAGATTGCTGGGCGCCGCCGCATAACGCGCGCCACCATTTTCGAAGTCCATGTAGAAATAGCTGGCTGCCAGATTGACCTCATGGCTCACCGGGCCGGTATGGAACCAGTTACGCACCCCAGCCGTGGCCGTCCGGACATTTTCGTCGCGGGTGAAATCACGTGGCTGAACACTGAAATCACCTGCGTTGTTGGTGACCGCAACGGCATGCCGGAGAAAGTCATGGTTGCTTTTGCGCGCGCCTACACCGCCGTACAGCATGACGGAATCGTTGACATCGAATTCGCCGTTCACCGTGCCAAACGTGTCGTTGGTGCTCGCTTTGCTCCACGGCTGCGCATAGTTGTGGCGCACATCGCTGGCACGCGGAACCTGTGCGTTGGCGTTGACCTGCACGCGTTCCTGCGGCGCGTCGGTGTCACGCTCGGTGCGCCCGATGTCCGTCGAAAGCCGCAAGCGTTCACCGCGGAAATCCAGACCCAGCACGGCCATCTCGCGGTCGACATTCTGCTGATCCCATTCGGTGTCGCCGGACTGCTTGACGCCGTTGAAACGAATGCCGAACTTGTTGTCTTCACCAAAGCGCCGGCCGACATCCACGGCACCGCCGACCTGACTGTCGGACGCGTAGCTGCCGGTGAACGAAGTGATGGGTTTGTCGGTGGCGCGCTTGGGCACCACGTTGATCCCGCCCCCCACGCTGCCCCGCGGCGAGATGCCGTTGATCAGCTGGCTCGGTCCCTTGAGGACGTCGACGCGGTCGGCCATTTCCATGTCGATCGTGTAGGTCGGCAGGACGCCGTAGAGACCGTTGTAGGCAACATCACTGTTGAACAGGCTGAGCCCGCGGATGGTGAACTGCTCATAACGCCCGCCCGCCGGGTTGGTGGCGCGAACCGACGGATCGTTGGCGATCAGGTCGCCCAAGGTACGCGCCTGCTGGTTTTTGACCACCTCGCTGGTGTAGGTGGTCATGCTGAACGGCGTTTCCATAAAGTCTTTCGAGCCCAGCAAGCCTTGCGAACCGCGGCGCGCGACTTGGCCGCCGGCATACGGATCACCGTCAACCGGGTCAATGGCACCGAGAATCGAGGTGGCGCCCAATTGCAGGCCGCTGCCTTCTGGCGCCGGGGTCAGAATGTACACTTGTTCGCCCACCGGCTGCAGTTGCAGACCGGAACCCTGCAACAGTCGGGCAAAACCCTCCTCCACAGCGAATTCACCGGAAAGGCCAGGGCTGTTGCGCCCGCTTACCAGCGCCGGGTCCACCGAGAGGTTGACACCCGCCAGCCCGGCAAAACGGGTCAGCGCCGCGCTGAGGCTGCCGGCCGGCACCTGATAACTGCGTCGGGGCGCGTCTTCGGCCCAACCGGCGGTGATGAACAACGGACAGGCACTGAGGCTCAGCAACAGACTCAAGTGCATTAACGGGCGCAAGCGGGATGAAGCCAAACGCGGACTGGACGGGAACACTGCGGGCATTGAAGAAGTTCTCTTAGTTCGTTCACTTGCCTTGAATGACAAGCGACGCGAAAAAAGGGGACACACTTCAAACACTATTTTTACGCGGGAGCAGCGTTACCCAATAACGCGTACGCGTATGCACCTCCAACGGCAGGCTGGCCGCCAGTAGCGCGAGGATACGATCGGTGTCTTCCAGGCGAAAACTGCCGGTGACGCGCAAGGATTCCAGTTCCGGCTCCCAGCGCAGCACGCCTGGGCGATAGGTGCTGAGTTCGCGCAAAAAATCCCCCAGTGGCTGGTTCTGCGCCATCAACACACCGTCGCGCCAGCCTGGAGCAAGCACGTCGAATGACTCCACAGTGCCGGCACCCGCTGCCTGAAGGCTGACCTGCTGGCCTGCGCGCAACGAAAAGACCGGTCCGTGCAAAGGCTGCAACTGCACCGTGCCGTTGAGCACCGATACCTTGCAGCCCGTCTGCCACTGACGAACGCATACTTCGCTTTGACTGACGACTACCTGGCCGAAGTGCGTCTGGATCGTCAGCGGCGAAGTGCCGGGGACTTTCAGGGCTATTTCGCCCTCAACAAGCTTGAGTAGACGATTGTTCAGATCGATATCGACGGCGCTCGCGGTGTTCAATTGCACGGAGCTGCCATCGGCCAACTGGACTTTTTTGCCCTCCCCGGTCGCCGTCCGCAGGTCAGCACCCCAGGCATCCAACGGCAACTGCCGACTGATCAGCCAGGCGGCCGGCACCAACGCCACCGCACCGACGGCGCGCTTGAGCACTGCGCGTCGGCTCGGCTGCGGGCGATCCAGACTGGCCATCGCCAAAGCTGACGGCAGGTCGGTGAAGCGCTGGCGCAAGCGTTGCGCTTTTTGCCAGGCCTGCTCGTGGCTGGAATGGCTGTCGCGCCATGTCTGCAACTCGGCTCGGTCCTGCTCATTGGCAGTGCCCGATTCCATCAGTGCCAGCCACCGCGCGGCAGCCCGTATGACTTGGCGGGCGTCGGCCGAAGGGGCTGAACCGATCACAGATCCACCAGCAGGCAGTGCTCGTACGCTTGGGCCATGTAGCGCTTGATCGTGCGCTCCGAGACTTGCAGGCGCTCGGCAATTTCCTGATAGGCCAAGCCTTCCAGTTGACTCCAGAGAAACGCCCGTCGTACCGGGGTCGGCAATCCATCGAGCAATTCGTCGAGGGCTTGCAAGGTTTCCAGCAGGATCCAGCGCTGTTCAGGGGATGGCACGCAGTCTTCTGGCAGCAGCGCCAAGGCATTGAGGTAAGCCTGCTCCAGGCTGCGACGCTTGTAGAAGTTGGTCAGCAGCCGTTTGCCCACGGTCGCCAGATAGGCGCGGGGTTCTTGCAGGTCAGCAATGCGCTGGGAGCTGGCGAGCAAACGCACGAACGTATCCTGGCTCAGGTCCGCGGCATCGTGACCATTGCTCATGCGTCGTCTCAACCAGCTCTCAAGCCAGCCGCGATGGTCGCGGTACAAATCGTGGAAGGTTTGCTCCTCCGGCATCGCTGCATCACTCATTTCAAGAAGCCCTGTGCCAGGAGTTATCGTAAATGAGAGTGATTCTAATTAATGTCGGGCGTGCGAAGGAAGCCCTTTATGCATCGGCTGAGCAGAAAGGTTTGATTGGCAAGGTATGGAGGAAGGAAAAGCCAAATCGCAGATACAAAAAACCCCGGTCTTTCGACCAGGGTCTTTGCTATCGACTCGAAGACTGCCAACGGCTTTCTTCGTAGCTCCAAGGCGTTCAGCGGGCCTTGAAGCAGATATGGCGCAGCGGACGGGACTCGAACCCGCGACCCCCGGCGTGACAGGCCGGTATTCTAACCGACTGAACTACCGCTGCGTATCGCTTTGGACTTGCGTCCAAGTAACTCGTCTGACTGAAAGCTCCGAGATTTTTCAATCTCTCTTTCAATCTCGAATCAGGGCAAGCCTGACTCGGAAAATATGGCGCAGCGGACGGGACTCGAACCCGCGACCCCCGGCGTGACAGGCCGGTATTCTAACCGACTGAACTACCGCTGCGCGTCGGTGGAGGCTTTTAAAAGCGTCCATCTTGCTTTCGCAAGACTCTCGGATTTGGTGGGTGATGACGGGATCGAACCGCCGACATTCTGCTTGTAAGGCAGACGCTCTCCCAGCTGAGCTAATCACCCGTTTGCATCTCCGAGGCCGCGAAATTTACGCAGGTAGCGAACCTAAGTCAATAGCAGGATTGAAGTTTTTCTGAAAAAGACAAAATCGTTGCAATCCACACCTGAGCCGCAAACCGTCAGACCGCCTTCGCGAGCAGGCTGGCTCCCACAGTGGAACGCGTTTAGTCAGGCGACATGCTTTCAAAATGTGGGAGCGAGCTTGCTCGCGATGGGGACAGCACATCCAACATCAATGCTGAAGACAGCCCCCTTCCCACTTACTCGCTGTAAATCATCTTCTTGGTCATGCCGCCATCGACCACAAACTCCTGGCCCGTGACGAAACCGGCATTCTTCGACAGCAGCCACGCCACCATCGCCGCGACATCTTCGACGGTCCCTACCCTGCCCGCCGGATGCTGGGCATGGTCGGATTCAGTCAGGGGTTCGGCCCGTCGTGCCACCGGGTCTCGCGCATCGATCCAGCCGGGGCTGACCGCGTTGACGCGAATTTCCGGCCCAAGGCTGATGGCCAACGCGTGAGTCAGGGCCAACAGACCGCCCTTGCTCGCCGCATAAGCCTCTGTGTCCGGTTCGGACTGCGCAGCGCGGGTCGAGGCCAGGTTGACGATCGCACCGCTGTGAGCGCGCAGGTACGGCGCGCAGTGCTTGGCCAACAGCATCGGCCCACTCAGATTGACCGCCAGCACCCGATTCCAGTAAGCCAGATCGAGGCTTTCCAGAGTGATGTTGTGTGGATCGGCCACCGCCGCGTTACACACCAGCGCATCCAGACGCCCGAATTGCCCCAGCACCTCCGCGACGCCCAACGCCACTTGCCCCTCGTTCGAGACGTCCATGGCGATGAACCAGGCGTTTTCGCCCAGCACCTTCGACACTTTCGAACCGCGCTCCCGATCCAGGTCGGTCAGCACCACCTGCCAGCCTTCGCTGATCAACCAGGCTGCGATCCCCAGCCCGATGCCGCGTGCGGCACCGGTGACCAGTGCAACGCGGCAATGGGTGCCCGTACCCGGCGTCGACAACTCGATCAAAAGGCAGCCAACCCGCGCGCCAGATCGGCTTGCAGGTCAGCCACGTCTTCCAAACCGACCGCGATGCGGATCAGGCTGTCACGAATGCCCGCCGCTTCACGCTCTTGCGGCGCCAGACGGCCGTGGGAGGTGGTGCTCGGGTGCGTGATGGTGGTTTTGCTGTCGCCGAGGTTGGCGGTGATCGAAATCAGACGCGTCGCGTCGATAAAGCGCCAGGCGCCCTCTTTACCACCCTTGACCTCGAAACTCACCACGGCGCCGAAACCCTTCTGCTGACGCAGGGCCAGTTCGTGCTGCGGATGGCTCTTGAGGCCGGCGTAATGGACTTTCTCGATGCCGACCTGCTGCTCCAGCCACTCGGCCAGCTGCTGGGCGTTGGCGCAATGCGCCTTCATGCGCAGGCTCAGGGTTTCGAGACCCTTGAGGAAGATCCAGGCGTTGAACGGACTCAGGGTCGGCCCGGCGGTACGCAGGAAACCCACCACTTCTTTCATCTGCTCGCTACGACCGGCGACAACGCCCCCCATGCAACGACCCTGGCCGTCGATGAACTTGGTCGCCGAGTGCACGACGATGTCCGCGCCCATCTTCAGCGGCTGTTGCAACGCCGGGGTGCAGAAGCAGTTGTCGACCACCAGCATCGCGCCTTTGGCGTGAGCGATTTTCGCCAGTTCGGCGATGTCCACCAGTTCGGCCAATGGATTGGACGGTGACTCGACAAACAGCAATTTGGTGTTGGCCTTGATCGCCGCATCCCAACCGGACAAGTCCGCCAGAGGCACGTAATCGACTTCGATGCCGAAGCGCTTGAAGTACTTCTCGAACAGGCTGATGGTCGAACCGAACACGCTGCGCGACACCAGCACGTGATCGCCGGCGCTGCACAGGCTCATCACCACCGCCATGATCGCTGCCATGCCGGTTGCCGTGGCCACCGCTTGCTCGGCGCTTTCCAGCGCGGCAATGCGCTCTTCGAACGCGCGCACGGTCGGGTTGGTGTAGCGCGAGTAGACGTTGCCCGGTACTTCACCGGCAAAACGTGCCGCCGCGTCGGCAGCGGTACGGAAGACATAGCTGGAAGTGAAGAACATCGGATCACCGTGTTCGCCTTCCGGCGTGCGGTGCTGACCGGCGCGTACGGCCAGGGTATCGAACGCTACGCCTTCGAGGTCGCTGTCCAGCCGACCGGCATCCCAATCCTGACTCATGCTGTCACTCCTTTCCCTATTCTCGTCAATGAAAAGCCAGATACAAAACCGGCCCCTCAGGGCCGGTAGTTACTCAGTTGTTGTACAGATCAATGATCGCGCTGACTGCCTGCGTCTTGACCTTGGAGGCATCGTTACGTGCCTGCTCGATCTTGTTCAGGTAAGCCTCGTCGACGTCGCCGGTCACGTACTGGCCATCGAACACCGCGCAATCGAACTTCTCGATCTTGATCTTGCCGCCACCGACCGCTTCGATCAAGTCAGGCAGGTCCTGATAGATCAACCAGTCGGCGCCGATCAGATCAGCAACGTCCTGGGTCGAACGGTTGTGGGCGATCAGCTCGTGAGCGCTTGGCATGTCGATGCCGTAGACGTTCGGGTAGCGAACGGCCGGGGCCGCGGAGCAGAAGTAGACGTTTTTCGCGCCGGCTTCACGGGCCATCTGGATGATCTGCTTGCACGTGGTGCCGCGAACGATCGAGTCGTCCACCAGCATCACGTTCTTGCCGCGGAATTCCAGCTCGATGGCGTTGAGCTTCTGGCGTACGGATTTTTTCCGCGCAGCCTGGCCAGGCATGATGAAGGTCCTGCCGATGTAGCGGTTCTTCACGAAGCCTTCGCGGAACTTGACGCCCAAGTGGTTCGCCAGCTCCAAGGCCGCGGTGCGGCTGGTGTCCGGAATCGGGATGACCACGTCGATGTCGTGATCCGGACGCTCGCGCAGGATCTTCTCGGCGAGTTTCTCACCCATGCGCAGACGGGCCTTGTAGACCGACACGCCGTCGATGATCGAGTCCGGACGCGCCAGGTAGACGTGTTCGAAGATGCACGGGGTCAGGGACGGGTTGGTCGCGCACTGACGGGTGTGCAGCTTGCCGTCTTCAGTGATGTAGACCGCTTCGCCCGGTGCCAGGTCGCGAATCAGGGTGAAACCGAGCACGTCCAGGGAGACGCTTTCGGAGGCAATCATGTACTCGACGCCTTCGTCGGTGTGACGCTGACCGAAGACGATCGGGCGGATGCCGTGCGGGTCGCGGAAACCGACGATGCCGTAACCGGTCACCATCGCGACGACTGCGTAACCACCGACGCAACGGTTGTGCACGTCGGTGACGGCAGCGAACACGTCTTCTTCGGTCGGCTGCAACTTGCCGCGCTGGGCCAGTTCGTGTGCGAACACGTTGAGCAGCACTTCCGAATCGGAGTTGGTGTTGACGTGGCGCAGGTCAGATTCGTAAATCTCCTTGGCCAGCTGTTCAACGTTGGTCAGGTTGCCGTTATGCGCCAGGGTAATGCCGTAAGGCGAGTTGACGTAAAACGGTTGAGCTTCGGCCGAGGTCGAGCTGCCCGCGGTCGGGTAACGCACATGGCCAATGCCCATGTGGCCGACCAGGCGCTGCATGTGACGCTGATGGAACACGTCACGCACCAGGCCATTGTCCTTGCGCAGGAATAACCGGCCATCATGGCTGGTCACGATACCGGCAGCGTCCTGGCCGCGGTGCTGGAGGACGGTTAGCGCGTCATACAGCGCCTGATTGACGTTCGACTTACCGACGATACCGACGATGCCACACATGCGACGCAACCCCTACTTAATGGATCTGAACTGAACACAACTCACTGAGGCGTTTTGGCCATCGGCAAGAGGTGCTCCTTGAACGGTATCTCAGCGGGTACGCTGATACCGCTGGCAAGCCACTGACTGCTCCACCCGAGGATCAGGTTTTTGGACCAGTCTGCAACCAATAGAAATTTTGGCACGAGCTGCGACTGTTGCCACCACCCGTCCTGCTGTACCGGCCCCAGGCTCAACAGCCCGACCGCCACGACCACCAGCAACACGCCACGCGCGGCGCCGAAGGCCATGCCGAGGAATCGATCGGTCCCGGACAACCCGGTGACGCGAACCAACTCGCCGATAAGATAATTGACCATTGCGCCTACGATTAAAGTGGCGACAAACATGATGGCACAGCCCGTGATCACACGAGCCGATGGCGTTTCGATGTATCCGGCGAGGTACTCGGACAATGCACCACCGAACATCCAGGCGACGACTCCTGCGATGATCCAGGTCACCAGCGATAATGCTTCTTTGACGAAGCCGCGGCTCAGACTGATCAATGCGGAGATGGCGACGATTGCAACGATCGCCCAGTCAACCCAGGTAAATGGCACAGTGCAGCCTACAGACGGATAAGGCGGCGCATTTTAGCAGAGCCCATGGCTATCGGTAAGCTGCGATTGTCAGTGCATTTCAAATCGGGGCGATAGTTTTAACCACGCTCAGGCTGGAAACGCACCACAAACCCCTTGAGGTTCTTCTGGCGGCCCAACAAGTCGCGCAGACGATCGGCTTCTGCGCGCTCGATCAGCGGTCCGACAAACACCCGATTCTTGCCATCTGCCGTACGGATGTAGGCGTTATAGCCCTGACTGCGCAGGTCTTTTTGCAGGCTTTCGGCACTTGCACGGCTCGACAGGCTGGCCAGTTGCACTGACCAGCTGACCGACAGACCATTGGCATCGACGCGACTTTGAGTCGTATCAGGTTTGCCCGGTGCGGCAGAAATTGGCTGAGACGGCGCTGTTGCAGGCTTGGCTGCCAAAGCAGGCACCGGAGCGGGTGCGGCCGGTTTGGCGACTGGTGCAGGTGCAGGCGCCACTGGCGCACTCGGTGCAGCGGGCGCAATCGGCGTCGACGGCACTGCTTCCTGCTGAGCGATTTCGTCATCACTCGGCACCGGCTCTTGAGGCAGCGCTTGCGGCTCAGGCACCACCACCGGCTCGACCTGCACTTGCGGCACCGACGGTGCTTGCGGCGCAGTCGGGGCTTCGACCGTCACTTGACGCTGCTCATCCTGGCGGGAAAACAGCATCGGCAGAAAAATAACCGCCAGCGCCACCAGAACCAGGGCGCCAACCATGCGTTGTTTGTATGCCTTATCCAGCAATGCCATTTGCCGCTTCCTCCGTGGAGCGCCGGGCCAGCCATTCAAGGGCCTCGGCAACACAATAAAATGATCCGAACAACAGAATCTCGTCGTCGCTCGTCGCCAGCGCGCACTGCCCTTCCAGGGCGGCGGCCACGCTGTCATAGGACGTTACCGAAGCGCCAAGGTTCTGCAACGCCGCCTGCAAATCGGCAACCGGGCGCGCGCGCGGTGAATCCAGCGGCGCGACAGCCCATTGCTGGACACTAGCATTCAATTCACTGACAACACCATCCAGATCCTTGTCCGCCAGCAATCCGAACACCGCCAGACGCTTGCCGACCGGCGGACGGCTGGCCAGACGGCGCGCCAGATACTCGGCCGCATGCGGGTTATGCCCCACATCCAGCAACAGGTTCAGGCGCTTGCCCTGCCAGTCGAACTGACGGCGATCGAGACGACCGACCACACGCGTCGCTTTCAGGGCCTCAATAATCTGTGCATCTACCCAAGGCAGACCGAGCAACAGGTAAGCCTGCAAGGCCAGTGCAGCGTTTTCCATCGGCAGGTCGAGCAATGGCAGATCACGCAACTCAACCGCACGCCCGTGAGCATCTACCCCGCGCCATTGCCAGTTTTGATCAGTGATACCGAGATCAAAATCGCGGCCACGCAGGAAAAACGGGCAATTGAGCTCGCGTGCTTTATCCAGCAAAGGTTGCGGAGGATTCAGGTCGCCACAGAGCGCAGGCGCGCCCTGACGGAAGATGCCGGCCTTTTCATAAGCCACGGATTCGCGGGTATCGCCCAGATAATCGGCGTGATCGACACCGATGCTGGTGACCAGCGCCATGTCGGCATCGACCACGTTGACCGTATCCAGACGCCCACCCAGGCCGACTTCCAGCACCACGGCATCAAGCCCTGCCTGTTGAAACAGCCAGAACGCCGCCAGGGTGCCCATTTCGAAGTACGTCAGGGACGTCGCGCCACGGCCCGCCTCGACCGCAGCAAAGGCTTCGCACAGCTCGGCGTCAGTCGCTTCGACGCCGTTGACCTGCACCCGCTCGTTGTAACGCAGCAGGTGCGGAGAATTGTAGACACCAACGTTCAGGCCCTGCGCCCGCAGCAACGAAGCCACGAATGCGCAGGTCGAACCCTTGCCGTTGGTGCCGGTGACCGTGATCACCCGAGGCGCCGGCTTGCCCAGTCCCATGCGGGACGCTACCTGTTGCGAGCGCTCAAGGCCCATGTCGATGGCCGAAGGGTGCAACTGCTCAAGGTAGGCGAGCCACTCGCCAAGGGTACGTTCGGTCATAGGTTGGCAGGTACCGGTGGAACCACGATCGGCTCGATGGGTGCGGCGACGAATTTCGGCGTCGGCAGGCCCATCATTTGTGCCAGCAGGTTGCCCAGGCGTGGACGCAGTTCCTGACGGTGAACGATCAAGTCGATCGCGCCGTGTTCCAGCAGGAACTCGCTGCGCTGGAAGCCTTCCGGCAGTTTTTCGCGAACGGTTTGCTCGATCACGCGCGGACCGGCGAAGCCGATCAGGGCTTTCGGCTCACCGACAATCACGTCGCCCAGCATCGCCAGACTGGCGGAAACGCCGCCGTAGACCGGGTCGGTCAGCACGGAAATGAACGGAATGCCTTCTTCACGCAGACGCGCCAGTACCGCGGAGGTCTTGGCCATTTGCATCAGGGAGATCAGGGCTTCCTGCATCCGCGCACCACCCGAGGCGGCGAAGCAGATCATCGGGCAACGGTTTTCCAGCGCGTAGTTGGCGGCGCGGACAAAACGCTCACCAACGATGGCACCCATCGAACCGCCCATGAAGGAGAATTCGAAGGCCGAGACCACCACCGGCATCCCCAGCAGGGTGCCGCTCATGGAGATCAGTGCGTCTTTTTCGCCGGTCTGCTTCTGGGCAGCGGTCAGGCGGTCCTTGTACTTCTTGCCGTCGCGGAATTTCAGACGATCAACCGGCTCCAGGTCCGCGCCCAGCTCGTTACGGCCTTCGGCGTCGAGGAAGATGTCGATGCGCGCGCGGGCGCCGATACGCATGTGGTGGTTGCACTTGGGGCAAACGTCCAGGGTCTTTTCCAGCTCCGGACGGTACAGCACAGCCTCGCAAGACGGGCATTTGTGCCACAGACCTTCAGGCACCGAGCTCTTCTTGACCTCGGAACGCATGATCGAAGGGATCAGTTTGTCTACTAACCAGTTGCTCATGCTTTCTTTCTCCAGTACCGGCGGCCCGAACGCTCTGGTTCGCAGCCCCGCGTATGCCCTTGAGCTAAATTCATGTGTGTGTGGCGATGATCGATGGATGGTCGGGTCGGTGAAGCGTGACCTGCGTACAACCCATCAATCCTCAGCCGTGCCTGCTTTGTGCAGCGCAGTGCATTTTGGGACGGCGGCAGTCTGCCAGCCGTCACATCAACTAGGTGCTACTACGTACAGCCTTGATAAATGCCTGAATCTTCGCGTGATCCTTGATGCCCTTGCTCGCCTCTACCCCACCGCTGACGTCCACCGCGTAAGGCCGGACCCGGGCGATTGCCTGCGCCACGTTATCCGGAGTCAGGCCACCGGCGAGGATGATCGGCTTGCTCAGACCTTGCGGTATCAGAGACCAGTCGAACGCTTCACCGGTTCCGCCAGGTACGCCTTCAACGTAGGCATCGAGCAGAATACCGCTGGCGCTTGGAAACGCATCGCATGCCGCCGCAATATCGTCGCCGGCCTTGACCCGCAGCGCCTTGATGTAGGGGCGGTGCCAGCCTTCACAATCGTCAGCGGTTTCGTCGCCATGGAACTGCAACAGGTCCAGCGGCACGGCGTCGAGCAGTTCGCCCAACTCGCAGCGGCTGGTGTTGACGAACAACCCCACGGTGGTCACGAACGGCGGCAGCGCCTTGATAATCTCGCGCGCCTGCTGGAACGTCACCGCCCGAGGACTCTTGGCGTAAAACACAAACCCGATGGCATCCGCCCCGGCCTCGACCGCCGCCAACGCATCTTCTATGCGGGTAATCCCACAAATCTTGCTGCGAACGGCTGACATGTCGATAAAACCTCAGGGCAAATCCGAGAAAGTCCCGGATGGTAACAAATGCGTTCGAGGGCGTCAGCCGTCAAGTTCAGAGAAGCCGGTAAGGAAGTGTGGGCCGATGTAACGCTCGGGCAATTCGAACTCGTCGCGATATTCGACCTGCACCAGATACAGACCGAACGGATGCGCCGTCACCCCGCCAGAACGACGGATGCGGCTCTCCAGCACTTCCTTCATCCACTCCACCGGACGTTCGCCGGCACCGATGGTCATCAATACGCCGGCGATGTTGCGCACCATGTGGTGCAGGAAGGCGCTGGCGCGAATATCCAGCACGATCATCTTGCCGTGGCGCGTGACACGCAGGTGATGCAATTCCTTGATCGGCGACTTGGCCTGGCACTGACCGGCGCGGAACGCGCTGAAATCATGGGTACCGACCAGATGCTGGGCGGCCTCGGCCATGCGCTCGACGTCGAGTGGACGGTGATTCCAGGTAATTTCTTCGTTGAGATGCGCCGGGCGGATCTGATCGTTGTAGATCACGTAGCGATAGCGCCGGGCGATGGCCTTGAAGCGCGCATGAAAATGCGCCGGCATGACCTTGGCCCAGCTGACACTGACGTCGTGGGGCAAGTTGATGTTGGCGCCCATGACCCAGGCCTTCATCGAACGCTCGACCTGAGTATCGAAATGCACCACCTGGCCACAGGCATGCACGCCAGCGTCCGTGCGCCCGGCGCAGAGCAGCGACACCGGTGAGTCGGCGACTTTGGACAAGGCCTTTTCGAGGGTTTCCTGCACGGTGAGCACGCCGGAGGCCTGGCGCTGCCAGCCGCGATAACGCGAGCCTTTGTATTCAACGCCCAGCGCGATCCGGAAAAAGCCGTCGGCCGCCAGTTCGGCGGCCGGGTTATCTATATTTGCCAAGGAGTAACAGCCTGCTGATAAGCGCAAAGGCGGGCATTATAAGGCCGCTGGACGGGGAAGCCAGTACAACAGAGGGTGCGATGTTGAATGTGGGGGCCTCATCGCGGGCAAGCCCGCTCCCACAGTGATTTGCGTTACTCACAGAACCTGTGGGAGCGGGCTTGCCCGCGATGGCGGCCGAACAGACACCATCGCATTATCGTCAAAACAAAAACGGCAGCCTCACTGGGCTGCCGTTCTGTTTACTGCCTGCCGAACGCTCAAGCCAGATGCGACAGCATCTCCTTGGCTTCGCTCTTCTGGCCAGCATTACCCTCGGCCACCACCTCATTGAGGATGTCCCGAGCACCGTCGTTGTCGCCCATGTCGATGTAGGCCTGGGCCAGATCGAGTTTGGTGGCGACTTCATCGGTGCCGGAGAGGAAGTCGAAATCCGGCTCGTCCGCCGCAGAAGCCATCGCGTCTTCTGCGGTAAAGGTCGGCTCACCCATGCTCTGGGACAGACGATCCAGCTCGGCGTTGACGTCTTCCAGCTCAGCGGCGAAGGCATCCGGTTCGACCACAGGGGTGGCGGTGTCCATTTCATCGGCCAGTGACAGGTCAAAATCAGCCGGCAACTCCAGGTCGTCCTGGGGAACTTCAGGCTTCACGGGCTCGACTGGCAAGTCCTTCACGCCTTCGTCCAGATCCAGCAGGAAATCGTCTTCAGCGAGGATCGCCGGCGATGGGTCTGCACCCAGGTCCATGTCCAGATCGAAGTCCGACAGGTCGTCGAGGTTTTCCTTGATTTCGGTCTGTTCCTTCAACACCGACTCAAAGCTCAGGTCGTCGTCGAGCGGGAATTCTTCAAGGTCAGCGACAGATTCCGGTTCTGGCTCAACCACCTCCGGAGAAGCGGCTTCCAGATCGTCCAGGCTCAGATCGAAGGCGCTGTCGAAGTCGTCATCGGCGGGCGCGGGTGCTGCCGGCTCGTCCGACAGCAGATCCTTGACGTACTGCGCGTCCAGCTCTGCGGCAATGGCGGCAGCGGCAAGACCACCGGCAGCGGCGATAACCATCGCTGGGAAACGGGTTTTAAGCTGTTCGACCTGGGCGAAGTTGTCACCGTTGGCCACCAACTGGCGCTCTTGGGCAACAAACGCATCGCGATCGCCCTGCTGACCGTAGACTTCCATCAGCTTCAGGCGCAGGTCGCTGCGCTGCGGTTCTTGCTTGATGCCGTCTTCAAGCAACGCGGCTGCCTGGTTCAAACGACCGGCGGCAATGTGCGACTGAGCCTTGGTCAGCACGTCGGCATCGCGCTCGGCGGCCGGCGATACCAATGGCGCGGCAATCGGCGGCGTGACCACGACTGGAGCAATTACTGGAGCCGGAGCAGGTGCAGGCACCGGCGCTGGCGCAGGAATCGGCGCAGTAGCGAGTTTCACGCTTGGCGGCGGAACTTCCAGGCCTTCGAAACTGCTTTCTGGTAGGTCTTGCTCGGCAGAGAATTCCTTCTCTTCCTCCAGGGCACGCGCCATGCGCAGGTGTTTCTCGGCTTCTTGCTGCGCTTTGCGGCGACGTGCCAACAACAGCAGCAACAGCAGCAGAACCACTGCACCGCCGCCCACCAGACCCAGCAGGAGCGGATTGGTCAGCAGCTCGTTGAATTTCTGGTCGTCGGAGGCGACTGGCGTCGGCTCGACGGGTGGCTCGGCAGGCGCTGGCGCCGGAGCGGCTTCAGGTGCCGCCGCCTCTGGCGCAGGCACTACCGGAGCTGGAGCCACTTCCGTCGGCGCCGCCGCTGGGTCGGCAGCCAACTCCGCGGACATTGCCGGGGCGGTCGCTGCTGCAGCCGGCGCATCAGCAGCGCCTTCAGCCTGCAGTTTGGCCAATTGGTTGTTCTTCAGTTCGATCAGGCGTTGCAGCTTTTCCATCTGGCTTTGCAGATCAGTCATGCGGCTTTTCAGTTCGGCATTGTCACGGCGGGTCGTGTCGAGGCTTTCCTGGGTGACAGCCAATTTGTTGCCCAAGGCTTTGGCATCGCCTGCAACGCCTTTGCCACGGCCTTTGCCGGTTTCAGCAGAGACCAGGCTCAGATTGTCTTTCGCCGCTTGCGACGGAGCGGCGTCAGCGCGACCGCGCTTGGTCGCATCGAGTTGCTGCTGCCCGGTGCCGGGCTTCGCCACATAACGACGACCCTGGCGCCACGCGGTGTTCTGTGCCGCAACCTCAGCGATTGCCTTGGGTTGCGCCAGGTTGGTGCTCTGCGCCTGATCGGGCATGCGCAGCACCTGACCGGTTTTCAGCCGGTTGATGTTGCCGTCGATAAAGGCATCCGGGTTCAACGCCTGGATCGCCAGCATGGTTTGCTGGACCGAGCCGCCATTACGCGCCTTCGCGGCGATTTCCCACAGGGTATCGCGCGGCGTGGTGGTGTATTGGGCCGGCTGGGTGGCACCGGTCACCGGCGCAGTGACCGTCTGAGTCGGCGCAGGCTGCGCAGCCGCTTCAGCGGTCTGCGGGGAGAATTTGGATGGATCGAGCAGCACGCTGTAATCGCGCAGCAAACGACCGTTGGGCCACATCACCTGAACCAGGAATTTCACCATCGGCTCGGACAGTGGTTTGCTGGACGTCACACGCAGGATGCTTTTGCCGCTGGCGTTGAGCACGGGCGTGAAGGTCAGGTCGTTGAGAAACGCCTGGCGATCGACACCGGCCTTGGCGAAATCTTCGGGCGAAGCCAGGCTCGGCACCACTTCCGCGGCGGTGAGTTCCTTGACGTCGAGCAGCTCGATTTCCGCCACCAGAGGTTGGTTCAGCGTCGACTTCAGGGTCAATTCCCCGAGCCCGAGGGCATGCGCCATACCGGAGGACAGCGCCGAGGCGGCCGCTATTGCTAACACCAGTTTGCGAACTTGAACCATAGCCTCATCCTTTGTTTGAACATTCCTCGGCCAGCGAGAAGGTGTTGATAGCCGCTGCCGTAAGGCATTGCGCGCGGCGACGAAGGGTCGTCACGCGCGATCATTTCATTCATGCCCCGGAAAGCCCCGCAGGGTGGCTCGCCATCAGCGATCCGGCCAAGCATAGCGCTCGACCGGACTCATTCGAAAAATTGTTGCCAAGTATCTTTTACAGCAGGTCTTTTATCAACAATTCAGCCACCTGCACAGCATTGAGCGCGGCGCCTTTGCGTACGTTATCTGACGTCAGCCACATATTAAGTTCCGACGGGTCGTCGATTCCGGCGCGAACCCGACCGACGTAGACCACGTCCTGCCCTACTGCATCGCCCACCGCTGTCGGGTAATCGCCGGCTTCCACCAACTCGATACCCGGCGCGTCTTCCAGTGCCGCGTTGACTTTTACAAGGTCGACAGCGCTCGCAGACTGCAAGGTCACGCTAAAGCTATCGCCAAAAAACACCGGGGCTTGAATGCAAGTGACGGAAATCTTTAATAAAGGCAGGGCCATGACCTGACGCAGCTCACGCACCAGGCGTTTTTCCAGCAGTGTGTGACCCTGCTCATCAGGCTTGCCGACCTGAGCCAACAGATTGAACGCCATTTGCCGATCGAAGAAGGTCGGCTCCAGCGGACGCACGTTGAGCAGCTCGGCGGTTTGCCGGGCCAACTCGGTCACCGCTTCGCGGCCCTGGGCGGAGACGGCCAGGCTGGCGGTCAGGTTGATGCGCTGCAGATCGAGCAAACCGAGCAACGGCGCCAGTACCACGGCCAGCGTCGTGGCAGACGGACTTGGGCTGCTGACCTGGAACGGTTTTTTCAAACCGGCGAGTACTTGGGCGTTGGCTTCCGGCACGATTTGCGGTGCCTCGTCCGCCGGCAGCGCGCCGGACAGGTCAATCAGCGAGCAACCGGCCGCACGGGCGCGCGAGGCGAAACTCAGGGTCACCGCCGGGCCGGCGGCGAAGAACACCAGCTGGACTTTGCTGAAATCGAATTCGTCGACTTCGCGCACCCGCACGTTTTTGCCGCGAAACGGCACCGAATGCCCGGCGGATTCGCTGCTGGCCAACAGGTGCAGGTTGCCGACCGGGAAGTCGCGCTCTTCGAGAATCTGCACGAGCGTTTCGCCGACAGTACCGGTGGCGCCGATCACGGCAATATCAAAGGACTGGCTCATGGTTCTACCTCAGGCGAAACGGGGGGAGCGGCACTTTACCGGGTGGGGGGCATGCAGGCAATTTCTGCCATCCCGATCGTTCCCACGCTCTGCGTGGGAATGCCGCCAGGGACGCTCCGCGTTCCGCTTCTGAATGTGACGCGGAGCGTCACGGGATGCATTCCCACGCGGAGCGTGGGAACGATCGGAGACTGTCGGGCATAAAAAAACCCGCACCTCTTTCAAGGCACGGGTTCTTTGTTTACTTCAATCAATCAACGCTCAAGCAGGATCCGCAGCATGCGACGCAGCGGCTCGGCCGCGCCCCACAGCAGCTGGTCGCCAACGGTGAACGCGCCGAGGTACTGCGTGCCCATGTTCAGCTTGCGCAGACGGCCAACCGGTACGTTCAGGGTGCCGGTGACTTTCGTCGGGCTCAGTTCCTGAATGCTGATGTCGCGGTTGTTCGGCACCAGTTTGACCCAAGGGTTGTGCTGGCTGATCAGCCCTTCGATGTCGGCGATCGGCACGTCTTTGTTCAGCTTGATGGTCAACGCCTGGCTGTGGCAGCGCATGGCGCCGATGCGCACGCAGATGCCATCGACCGGGATCGGGCTCTTGAAGCGACCGAGGATCTTGTTGGTCTCGGCCTGAGCCTTCCACTCTTCGCGGCTCTGGCCGTTCGGCAGTTCCTTGTCGATCCACGGGATCAGGCTGCCGGCCAGCGGCACGCCGAAGTTTTCGGTCGGGTACGCGTCGCTGCGCATGGCTTCGGCGACACGGCGGTCGATGTCGAGGATCGCGCTGGCCGGGTCGGCCAGTTGATCGGCGACAGCGGCGTGGGTCGCGCCCATTTGCTTGATCAGTTCACGCATGTTCTGCGCGCCGGCACCGGAGGCCGCCTGATAGGTCATGGCGCTCATCCACTCGACCAGACCGGCTTCGAACAGCCCGCCCAGGCCCATCAGCATCAGGCTGACGGTGCAGTTGCCGCCGATGTAGTTCTTGGTGCCCGCGTCGAGCTGCTGGTCGATGACCTTGCGGTTCACCGGGTCCAGCACGATTACCGCGTCATCCTGCATGCGCAGGCTGGAAGCGGCGTCGATCCAGTAACCCTGCCAGCCGGCTTCGCGCAGTTTCGGGAAAACTTCGCTGGTGTAGTCGCCACCCTGGCAGGTCAGAATCACGTCGAGGGTTTTCAGCTCTTCAATGCTGTAAGCGTCCTTGAGCGGAGCAATGTCCTTGCCCACGGACGGGCCTTGGCCACCGACATTGGAAGTGGTGAAAAACACCGGCTCAATAAGATCGAAATCCTGCTCTTCCAGCATCCGCTGCATGAGCACGGAACCGACCATACCGCGCCAACCGATCAGACCTACACGTTTCATCGCAACTACACCTTCTTTAAAAAGTGGGCCGCTGCCTTCAAGAGTGAAAGTGGCAGCGGGCCCGAGAGATTACAGATTCCGCAGCGCGGCGACTACTGCGTCACCCATTTCCTGCGTACCGACTTTAGTGCAACCGTTCGACCAGATGTCACCTGTGCGCAGGCCCTGGTCCAAAACCAGACTGACGGCCTTCTCGATAGCATCCGCCGCATCCTGCAGATTGAAGCTGTAACGCAGCATCATTGACACCGACAAAATGGTCGCCAACGGGTTGGCAATGCCCTTGCCAGCGATGTCCGGCGCCGAACCGTGGCACGGCTCGTACATGCCTTTGTTGTTGGTATCCAGCGAGGCCGACGGCAGCATGCCGATGGAACCGGTGAGCATCGACGCCTGATCGGACAGGATGTCGCCAAACAGGTTGTCGGTGACGATCACGTCGAATTGCTTCGGCGCACGCACCAGCTGCATGGCGGCGTTGTCGACGTACATGTGGCTCAGTTCGACTTCCGGGTAATCCTTGGCCACTTGCTCGACGATTTCACGCCACAACTGGCTGGACGCCAGTACGTTGGCCTTGTCCACCGAGCACAGCTTTTTGCCGCGCACCATGGCCATGTCGAAACCGACACGGGCGATGCGGCGGATTTCGCTCTCGCTGTACGGCAGGGTGTCGTAGGCCTGACGCTCGCCGTTTTCCAGGGTGCGGGTGCCGCGCGGTGCGCCGAAGTAGATGCCGCCGGTCAGTTCACGGACGATCAGGATGTCCAGGCCGGCGACGATTTCAGGCTTCAGGCTCGAAGCTTCAGCCAGTTGCGGATAGAGGATCGCCGGGCGCAGGTTGCCGAACAGGCCCAGTTGCGCACGAATTTTCAGCAGGCCACGCTCAGGGCGGATGTCACGCTCGATGGTGTCCCATTTCGGGCCGCCCACGGCGCCCAGCAATACCGCGTCGGCAGCGCGTGCGCGAGCCAGGGTTTCGTCGGCCAGCGGCACGCCGTGCTTGTCGATGGCCGCGCCACCGATCACGTCGTGGCTCAGCTCGAAGCCCAGGCTGTACTTGTCGTTGGCCAGCTCCAGCACCTTGACCGCTTCGGCCATGATTTCCGGGCCAATACCGTCGCCTGGGAGAATCAGAATCTGCTTGCTCATGCTTTCCTCATGTCATCAGTCGGTGTGCCCTTGGGCACACCCGGAAAAATTCTATCGTTCTGCCATCAGTACCAGCACATCTGTACTGAACGAACCATCGGCCTCAATCTCAAAATATTCGCGTACTTCATTGCCCATCGACTGCTGCAACTCGCGGATCGCCGAGCGCATCACTTGCGGCGTGCGCATGCGTTCGACCCAGCTGGTGTACTCCAGACGCAGGCGTTGACGCGTGGTGCTGCGGGTATGCAACCCCGCTTCGCTGACTTGGCGCAACCACTCGCCGGCGGAATAATCGCGCACATGGCTGGTGTCACGCAGCACTTCGACGCTTTGCAGGTAAGTGTCGAACAACGGACTGCCCGGTGACAACACGTCGATGAACGCCGCCACCCCGCCCGGCTTCAGCACCCGGCGCACTTCGCGCAAGGCCAGGCCGAGATCACTCCAATGGTGCGCCGAGTAACGGCTGAACACGAAGTCGAATTCACCCTCAGCGAACGGCAAGCGCTCGGCGGCACCAAGGACCGTGGACACGTTGCTCAGCCCGCGATCAACGGCGGCACCGGCGACCACATCGAGCATCTGTTGGGACAGGTCGTACGCCACAACCTCCTTGACCAGCGAGGCCACGTGAAAACTGACGTGCCCGGCGCCGCAACCCAGGTCCAGCACCCGTGCATCACCCTGCCCGGCCAGTTCGGCCTGTAGCAGCGCGAATTCGGTGCCTTGAGCGTGGACGGCGCTGCTCAGATAGGCCGCGGCCTGTTCACCGAATTGCTTTTGGACTACCTGGCTGTGCTGGGCGGTGCTGGTCATCGGGACTTCCTTTTGGGGTTTAGCCTTGTGTTGTTCGGGCTGCCGTCATCGCGGGCAAGCCCGCTCCCACAGGTTTTGTGAACGGCGCAAATAACTGTGGGAGCGGGCTTGCCCGCGATGAGGCCGGAACTGCCTACATCAATATCGGATCAATCAAGCGTCGCGAAACAACCACGGCTGGCTCGCCCGGTGCTTGGCTTCAAACGTCGCAATCGCTTCATGGTCCATCAACGTAAGACCAATATCGTCCAGACCATTGAGCAGGCAATGCTTACGGAACGCGTCGATTTCAAAGCGCAACACCTTGCCATCCGGACGGGTCACGGTCTGCGCTTCCAGATCAACCTGCAACTGATAGCCAGGATTCGCCTCGACCTGCTCGAACAGCTCATCCACTTCAGCGTCACTCAAGATGATCGGCAGCAAGCCGTTCTTGAAGCTGTTGTTGAAGAAGATGTCGGCGTAGCTCGGCGCGATGATGCTGCGGAAACCGTATTCTTCCAGGGCCCACGGCGCGTGTTCGCGGCTCGAACCGCAACCGAAGTTCTCACGGGCCAGCAAGACGCTGGCGCCTTGATAACGCTCGGCGTTGAGCACGAAATCCTTGTTCAGCGGACGCTTGGAGTTGTCCTGATACGGTTGCCCGACATCGAGGTAGCGCCACTCATCGAACAGGTTCGGGCCGAAACCCGTGCGCTTGATCGACTTCAAGAATTGCTTGGGGATGATCTGATCGGTGTCGACGTTGGCACGATCCAGAGGCGCGACAAGACCAGTGTGCTGGGTAAAAGCTTTCATGCTGCGCTCCTTTAGATCAATTCACGGACGTCGACGAAACGACCGTTTACCGCGGCGGCGGCGGCCATGGCCGGGCTCACGAGGTGGGTACGACCACCGGCACCCTGACGGCCTTCAAAGTTGCGGTTGGAGGTCGACGCGCAATGCTCGCCCGACTCCAAACGGTCCGGGTTCATCGCCAGGCACATCGAGCAACCCGGCTCACGCCATTCAAAACCGGCGTCGAGGAAAATCTTGTCCAGGCCTTCCGATTCCGCCTGGGCCTTCACCAGACCTGAGCCCGGCACCACGATGGCCTGCTTGATGGTCGAAGCGACTTTGCGGCCCTTGGCGATCACGGCGGCAGCGCGCAAATCTTCGATTCGCGAGTTGGTGCAGGAACCAATAAATACGCGGTCCAGCTGGATATCGGTGATCGCCTGATTGGCGGTCAACCCCATGTACTTCAAGGCGCGTTCGATGGAGCCACGCTTGACCAGGTCCATTTCCTTCGCAGGGTCCGGAACGTTCTGATCCACGGCCAAGACCATTTCAGGCGAAGTGCCCCAGCTGACTTGCGGTTTGATCTGGGTGGCGTCGAGTTCGACGATGGTGTCGAATTTGGCGTCTTTATCGGTCACCAGGTCTTTCCAGGCTTCGACGGCCAAGTCCCATTCCGCGCCTTTCGGGGCAAATGGACGGCCCTTCACGTAGGCCACGGTTTTCTCGTCAGCGGCCACCAGACCTACGCGAGCGCCGGCCTCGATGGACATGTTGCAAATGGTCATGCGCCCTTCGACCGACAGATCACGAATCGCGCTTCCGGCGAACTCGATGGCATGGCCGTTACCGCCGGCGGTGCCGATCTTGCCGATCACGGCGAGGACGATGTCCTTGGCCGTCACGCCGAACGGCAATTTGCCTTCGACCGAGACCAGCATATTCTTCATCTTTTTGGCGACCAGGCACTGAGTGGCGAGCACGTGCTCGACCTCGGAAGTGCCGATACCGTGAGCCAGAGCGCCAAACGCGCCGTGGGTCGAGGTGTGGGAGTCGCCGCAGACCACGGTCATGCCCGGCAAGGTCGCGCCCTGCTCCGGGCCGATGACGTGGACGATGCCTTGGCGCACGTCGTTCATCTTGAACTCGACGATGCCGTATTCATCACAGTTGTCATCGAGGGTCTGAACCTGCAAACGCGAGACCTCGTCGGCAATGGCTTCGATGCCGCCCTTGCGCTCCGGGGTGGTCGGTACGTTATGGTCCGGGGTCGCGATGTTGGCATCGATGCGCCAAGGCTTGCGCCCGGCCAGACGCAGGCCTTCAAAGGCTTGCGGCGAGGTCACTTCGTGGATGATGTGACGATCGATGTAAATCAGCGCGGAGCCATCGTCGCGCTGTTTGACCAAGTGCGAATCCCAGAGCTTGTCGTAGAGCGTTTTGCCGGCCATCAGACGTTTTCCTCATCAGCTTGTTTCTATGCCCCGGGCTTTGACGATTTCAATAACCCTTTGGCTTGTGAGGTCGATCCTAGGGGGTTACATTAAATAACTCAAATTCATATTTTTCATGCTTTGGATAACCAACTGGAATACCGCAATGGACCTGGCCAACCTCAATGCCTTTATCGCGATTGCCGAGACCGGAAGCTTCTCCGGCGCGGGAGAACGCCTGCACCTGACGCAGCCAGCGATCAGCAAGCGCATCGCCGGGCTGGAACAGCAGTTGAAGGTGCGGCTGTTTGATCGCCTGGGCCGTGAAGTCGGCTTGACCGAGGCCGGTCGCGCCCTGTTGCCGCGGGCTTATCAGATTCTCAATGTGCTGGATGACACCCGCCGCGCCCTGACCAACCTGACCGGCGAAGTGACCGGTCGCCTGACACTGGCCACCAGTCACCACATCGGCTTGCACCGTTTGCCGCCCCTATTAAGGGAGTTCACCCGTCGTTACCCACAAGTGGCGCTGGATATTCAGTTCCTCGATTCGGAAGTGGCCTACGAAGAAATCCTTCATGGTCGCGCCGAACTGGCCGTCATCACCCTGGCGCCGGAGCCCCACGCACTGGTCAAGGCCACACCGGTGTGGGACGACCCGCTGGATTTCGTGGTCGCCCCGGAGCATTCACTGGTCAGCAACGGCCCGGTCAGCCTGGCGGACATCGCCCTGCATCCGGCGGTGTTCCCCGGCGGCAACACCTTTACTCACCACATCGTCCATCAGTTGTTTGAGGCCCAAGGCCTGACACCGAACATCGCCATGAGCACCAATTACCTGGAAACCATCAAGATGATGGTGTCGATCGGCCTGGCCTGGAGCGTGTTGCCGCGCACCATGCTCGACGATCAAGTTGCGCGAATACCTTTGCCGGGCATACAACTGACTCGCCAGCTAGGCTATATCCTGCACACCGAACGGACGCTGTCGAATGCCGCACGGGCCTTCATGGCCTTGCTGGATGCACAAATCGATCTGCCAGGGACTCAAGGCTAAGCTGTGCTACTGCTATAGAGCCGTGAACTCCTGTGCCTAACGCCCAATTCAGCCCAAGGCTTGCCAATGCCGAAATCTGTTGACCGTATTCCGCCGATGCCCCGTATTCAGGCGCTTGACCCGAAACGGTCCGAGCAGAGCTGGGAAAGCGCACCGCAGTTGCTGGCCGCCCTTAACGGCGCGCGCCTGGGCGCCTGGTATTGGGACATCGAGCGCGGGCAGATCAGCTGGTCGCGGGGTACTCAGGCGTTGTTCGGCTTCGATCCCCGGCAACCGTTGCCGGCCGATCTGGAATACCTCGACTTGCTGCCCCCGGAGGATCGGGCAAAAACTATCCGCGCCTTTCATGCCGTGATTGCCGGCGCCCCGCTGGAACAGGCGATGCACCACCGCATCCGCTGGCCCGACGGCAGCCTGCACTGGCTGGAGATCAACGGCAGTCTGCTGCCGGACAAACAAGGCCGGCCACGGATGATCGGGGTCATCCGCGAAATCACCCACCAGCGCCAGCGGGAACAGGCGCTGAGCAGCTCGGAAAAGCGCTTTGCCACGCTGTTTCACTTGTGCCCGAATATGGTGTTGCTGACCCGTCAGGAAGACGGCCTGATCACCGAAGCCAACCAGTATTTCGAAAGCCTGTTCGGCTGGCCAGTGCAGGACGCGATTGGCCGAACCACCTTGGAACTGGACCTCTGGGTGCATCCGGAGCAGCGCGCGCAACTGGTCAAGGCCACCAAGGCCAAGGGCGAGCTGATCAGCATGGAGGTGCAGTTTCGCGCCAGCAATGGCCAGATCCACGACGGCATCCTCAGCGCACAGAAAGTCGAACTCGAAGGCCAGCCGTATCTGCTGAGCACCTTCCTCGACACCACGGAGCGCAAAGCCGCCGAACACGCGCTGAAAGACAGCCAGGAACGCCTCGACCTGGCGCTGGATTCGGCGCAGCTCGGCACTTGGGACTGGCACATCCCCAGCGGCATGCTGTACGGCTCGGCGCGGGCCGCGCAGTTGCACGGACTGGAAGCCCAACCCTTCCACGAGTCCTTCGACGAGTTTTTCGAAGGTGTGCCCTATGAAGAACGCGGCACCATGCGCGACGCTTACCGCAGCCTGCGCGAAGGACCGGCCGGCAATTATCAGCTGACCTATCGTGTGCAGCTGGCGGACGGCAGTTCCCGCTACCTGGAAAGCCGTGCCCGCCTCTACCGCGATGAAAACGGCGCGCCGCTGCGCATGGCCGGCACGCTGCTGGACATCACCGACCAGGTCGAACGTGAGCAGCGGCTGGTGGCTTCGGAGGAGAAATTCGCCACGCTGTTCCAGGTCAGCCCGGACCCGATCTGCCTCACGCGCCAGGACACCGGCCAGTTCATCGAAATCAACTCCAGCTTCACCCAAACCTTTGGCTGGAGCGCCGACGAGGTGATTGGTCGTAGCGCGGACGAGATCGGCCTGTGGGACGCTTCGGCGAAAAGTCTGCAACGGATCGAGCAGGTCATCCGCGAACAGGGCCTGAACAATGTAGCGATCGTCGCCCAGCATAAAGACGGGCAGTCCCTGACCTGCGTGATTTCCAGCCGGCAGATCAGCGTCGGCGAACAGCCGTGCATCGTCACCACCCTGCGCGACATCACCCAGCAGCAACGTTCCGAAGCCGCTCTGAAGGCCAGCGAAGAGAAGTTTGCCAAGGCGTTTCACTCGAGCCCCGACGCGATCACCATCACCGAGCGCGATACCGGGCGCTACGTGGAGGTCAACGATGGTTTCTGCCGCCTGACCGGTTACCGCGCCGAAGAGGTGGTCGGCCGCACGGTGTATCAGGTTGGCATCTGGGCCGAAGAGAAACAACGCTCCGCGCTGCTTGCCGAACTGCAGCTCAAGGGCCGTGTACACCACCAGGAAATGCTCGGCCGCAATAAGCGTGGCGAGTTGCTGACCGTCGAAGTCTCGGTGGAGCCGATCACCCTCAACGAGACCGCGTGCCTGTTGCTGACCGCCCGGGACGTCAGCCTGCTGAAAAATGCCGAGGCACAGATCCGCCACCTGGCCTACCACGACCCCCTGACCAACCTGCCGAACCGCGCGCTGTTGATGGATCGCCTGAGCCAGCAGATCGCCCTGCTCAAGCGCCACAACCTGCGCGGCGCTTTACTGTTCCTCGACCTCGATCACTTCAAGCACATCAACGATTCCCTCGGTCACCCGGTGGGCGACACGGTGCTGAAAATCATCACCGCTCGCCTTGAAGCCAGCGTGCGCATGGAAGACACCGTTGCGCGCCTGGGTGGCGACGAGTTCGTGGTATTGCTCAGCGGTCTTGAGGGCTCGCGCAACGAAGTCAGCGCCCAGGTCCGGGACCTGGCAGACACCTTGCGTGAACTGCTGTCGGAGCCGATGTTCCTCGACGGCCAGCGCCTGCAAGTCACGCCGAGCATCGGCATCGCGCTGATTCCCGACCACGGCTCGACGCCGACCGACCTGCTCAAACGTGCCGACATCGCGCTGTACCGCGCCAAGGACTCAGGCCGCAACACCGCGCAGATGTACCACAACACCATGCAGAAGGCCGCCAGCGAGCGCCTGCGCATGGAAACCGACCTGCGCCTGGCCCTTTCCCGGGGCGAGTTTCGTGTGCATTACCAACCCCAGGTCGACGCCCGGGGCAACCGCATTGTCGGCGCCGAGGCGCTGGTGCGCTGGGACCATCCGGAACTCGGCCCGCAATCGCCCACCGAGTTCATCAAGGTGTTGGAGGACAGCGGGCTGATTCTGGAAGTCGGCACCTGGATCGTCGATGAGGCCTGCGCGGCCTTCAAAAAACTGATCACAAAAGGCTTGATCAACCCGCTCAGCTTCAGCCTGTGCGTCAACATCAGCCCGAGGCAATTTCGTCAAAACGATTTTGTCGAACGCATCGAACACAGCCTCAGCAGCCACGGCCTGCCCTGCTCGCTGCTGAAACTGGAAATCACCGAAGGCATCGTCATCCAGAACCTGGAAGACACCATCAACAAAATGCGCAGCCTGAAAAAACTCGGCGTGAGTTTTGCGATGGACGACTTCGGCACCGGTTACTCCTCGCTGACCTACCTCAAGCGCCTGCCCGTCGACACCCTGAAAATCGACCAGTCGTTCATCCGCGATGCCACTACCGACCCCAACGACGCCGAAATCATCCGCGCCATTGTGGCCATGGCCCGCAGCCTGGAACTGAAAGTGATCGCCGAAGGGGTGGAAACGCCTGAGCAGCTGGAGTTTTTGCAGGGGCTGGGCTGCCATTTTTATCAGGGGTATCTGCACAGCCGGCCGTTGCCGGTGGAGGAGTTCCAGAAACTCCTCAAATAGCGGGTACAAAAAAGGGCGCCAATGGCGCCCTTCTCATTGCTCTGATTTATTACTGCAGAGCGGGTTTTTGCGTCCCGTTGATCGGGATGCGTTTGGCTTTCGCTTCTTCCGGAATAACCCGCAACAGGTCGATGCTCAACAAACCGTTGCTCAGGCCGGCAGCCTTGATTTCAATATGGTCCGCCAGACGGAAGGACAGTTTGAAGGCGCGCTGTGCGATGCCTTGGTACAGATAGGTGACATCTTCGTTCGCGTCACGCTTGCCGCCACTGATGGTCAGCACACCTTTTTCCACTTGCAGTTCCAGGTCTTCTTCCTGGAATCCGGCAGCCGCTATGACAATGCGGTATTGGTCATCGCCGTGTTTTTCCACATTGTAAGGTGGGTAGGTGCTGCCTGGCTCGTTGCGCAGGGCGGTTTCGAACAGGTCGTTGAAACGGTCGAAACCCACCGAGGAACGAAACAGTGGTGCCATCGAAAATGCAGTACTCATGATTCAAATCTCCTGAAAACAATCAGCAAGGTTTTGTGTCTCCGCGACCCGAATTCGGCATCGCGTAATCCCTAGATAGGGATCGCTGATTGCTTTTCAAGAGATTATTTTCAGATTTTTTCAGGCCGCTTCAGCCACCTGAAGACCCAGCAAACGCGAGACCTGATCGAGTTCGGTTTCACGACGCAGGACGGTGAACAGCTCAACCGCTTCTGGGTAATTACGGGTCAGCATCGCCAGCCACTGCTTCAAGCGACCCGGCGATTGACGTGCGGTCATCTGCGCCTTCGCCTGCAGCCAGAAGTCCTGAATCAGGGGCAGCAACTCTGCCCAGGTCATCTCGATCACTTCTTCACCGGCTCGCGCCGCCGCGATTTGCCGGGCCAGGTCCGGACGCGAAACCAGGCCGCGACCGAGCATGATGTCTTCCACGCCGCTGATTTCGCGGCAGCGGCGCCAGTCTTCAACGCTCCAGATATCGCCATTGGCGAACACCGGAACCTTGACCACTTCCTGCACCCGAGGGATCCATTCCCAGTGAGCAGGCGGCTTGTAACCGTCGGTTTTGGTTCGCGCGTGAACCACGATGTGCGCCGCGCCGCCTTCGGCCAGCGCGGTTGCGCAGACCAGCGAACCGTCCGGGCTGTCGAAGCCCAGACGCATTTTTGCCGTGACCGGAATGTGCGCAGGCACCGCACGGCGAACGTGTTCAACGATCTGATTGAGCAGTTCAGGTTCTTTCAGCAGGACGGCGCCGCCACGGGACTTGTTGACGGTCTTGGCCGGGCAGCCGAAGTTCAGGTCGATGACCTCGGAACCCAATTCACAGGCCAGCGCGGCGTTTTCTGCCAGGCACACCGGATCGGAACCGAGCAACTGCACCCGCAGCGGAACGCCGGACGCTGTGCGGGCGCCGGTCAACAATTCCGGGCCGAACTTGTGGTAATAGGCAGGCGTGAGCAGTTGATCGTTGATCCGAATGAACTCGGTCACGCACCAATCGATACCGCCCACACGGGTCAGCACGTCCCGCAGGATGTTGTCGACCAACCCCTCCATGGGCGCCAAAGCAATTTGCATGAGAAACACACTCAACGAAAAACGTGCGGCAGTTTACTGGATTCTCTGCCGAAAGACTTGCATCCGCCTCTGTGGCGAGGGAGCTTGCTCCCGCTGGAGCGCGAAGCGGTCCCTCGCGCAGGAGAGTGCTGCGCACTCTAACGGGAGCAAGCTCCCTCGCCACAGGATCGCGTCAACTTGGAATTAGCAACGCCGGGCCGTAGCCCTCGATGAACTCAGCAGGCATGCGCTTGGGCTTGCCCGTCGACAGTTCGATGCAGACGAAGGTGGTCTGCGCACGCAGCAACGTGGTGTTGTCGCTGGGGCGCTTCAACTGGAAGTGGCGGGTCATTTTCAGGCGCTGGTCCCAATCGACAATCCAGGTTGCCAATTGCAACTCGTCGCCTTCATAAGCGGCGGCCAGGTAATCGATCTCGTGGCGCACTACCGCCATCGCCCGATCCAGCCGACGGTATTCGACCAGGTCCAGGCCCAGCCGCTGCGAGTGGCGCCAGGCGCAGCGTTCGAGCCAGGTCACGTACACCGCGTTGTTCGCGTGCCCCAGCCCGTCGATGTCCTCGGCGCCGACTTCCAGATCAATGATAAATGGCGTTGCCCGATCCCAGCCCATGCCCCACTCCCGGTCAGATGATTTCGACCGGGGCAGTGTAACGGATGCTTATGCCGATTGGCGCGAATGCAGACTGCGACCGGACAGCAGTGATAACACGCCATCAATTACCCGAGGATCAGCCAACACACGTTGATGACCACCCTCCTCCAGGCGTAACAGCCGGCTGTCGAACCAGGCCTCGTTGATCAACCGGGATTCCTTGACCGGGACGAAGTTGTCATCTTCGGCGTGAACGATCAGCCCCGGCATGTCGAGCTGATAGTGCGCAACATCGAGCGTCGCAGCGCGCATGCCGACGTCTTTCTCGACCTGGCGAATGAACGCCGAACGCGCTTTGGGCGGCAATCGTACATAACGGGCAAAACCGCGTAACACGCCGAGAATCCGCGCCGGTGCGGCGATGGTGACCAGGGTTTCGGTGCGCAAGCCCAGCTGCACGGCGAGCATCGCACTGGCGCCGCCCATGGAGTGACCAATGACCGCTTGCAGCGGCGGCAACTCGGCAGCCGCTTCGAGCATGGCCCTGGCAAACAGCACGACATTCGCTTCGCTACCCGGTGAGCGGCCATGGGCCGGACCGTCCAACGCGACGACCGTGTAACCGGCATCGACCAGCGCCGTGATGAGACTCGCAAACTGCGTCGGCCGGCCCTCCCAACCGTGCATCAGCAACACGGCTGGACCTTGCCCCCAGCGCAGAGCCGAGAGGCCAAAGCGCAAGGTGATTCGTTCGGATTTTGCCAGCAGCGGCAATTCCCAATCACGCGGCGGCAAGTCGCGCGGCGTCATGAACGCCAGTCGCATTTTGCTCGCGACCAGTTTCGGTGCGAACCAACCCAAGGTGCCATTAACGCCACGAACCCACTTCAACGTGCTCATCGCTCTCACTCCTCAGGCCAATGCCTTCAGGTCATAGCACCGCCGACTTGGCGGCGCGCAGCAATCGATCAGACAACTCTCCTGGCCCCAGCGCCCGTGCCAGAGCCAGACCACCGACCATCAAGGCCATGTCGGCCAGGGCTTTGTCGGTGTCTTCCGGGCTGGCCGCCAACTGCGCGACCATCATTTCCACATGCTCATTCAACGCCACGCGAAACGCGTCCGGCAGGCGACCCAGCTCACCGACAGATGCCGGGATCGGGCATGCCGACTCAGAAGAATCACGGTGTTTGCGCGACAGATAAAACGCAGCCACCAACGCGCGACGTTCTTCGCCGGTCAATTCGGCGTCCATGTCGGCGATCAAGCTACGGCGGTGACCGAGCAGTTGCTTGAACGCTTCCAGCATCATTGCGTCCTTGCTTTCGAAGTGTGCATAGAAGCCGCCAACCGTAAGGCCGGCTGCCCCCATCACTTCGCCCACGCTCGGTTCGGCCGGGCCACGCTGAATCAGCGCTGCGCTGGCGGCCTTGAGAATGCGTTCGCGGGTTTGAGCTTTTTTATCGTTCATCGTTGCCTCCGAATATTACGACTAGAATATTATTCTCATAATAATTTTCCGCAAGTCGTGGATGTGACCGCTGGCCTGAAGAACAGTTTGAAAGAAATTGGGGGATTGGCCAAACGCCAGACAAACAAAAGGGCCATTCAATAATTGAATGACCCTTATAAAATCCCGCAGAGCGGGTAATCGTGGCGTCCCCTAGGGGACTCGAACCCCTGTTACCGCCGTGAAAGGGCGGTGTCCTAGGCCACTAGACGAAGGGGACGCAAAACCTTCTATACAACTGATCAGTGCTGAGAGCTGATCGATTCAAGGCCGGTGTGGCCAGACCTTGAACTGTAAAATTGGTGGAGCTAAACGGGATCGAACCGTTGACCTCTTGCATGCCATGCAAGCGCTCTCCCAGCTGAGCTATAGCCCCGGATTTTTCGCCTCGCGGCGGAGCGACATTTTGCAACATCGCTTCTGTAAAACTGGCGTCCCCTAGGGGACTCGAACCCCTGTTACCGCCGTGAAAGGGCGGTGTCCTAGGCCACTAGACGAAGGGGACGCAAACCCTTCTATACAACTGATCAACGCTGAGTGTTGATCGCTTCAAGGCCGGTGTGGCCAGACCTTGAAGTGTAAATTGGTGGAGCTAGACGGGATCGAACCGTCGACCTCTTGCATGCCATGCAAGCGCTCTCCCAGCTGAGCTATAGCCCCTCATCGCTGAGGACGGGGCGAATCTTAATGGCGCTTCGGAAAGCTGTCAAACTTATTTTTAAAATATTTCAAAGTTTTTTGCCGACATAACAATCACTTACCGCCCTCCCCCCGGAAAAACGGGGGTGGCGCCGAAGATCACGATCAAATGATCGCAACCTCCGGCAGTTCCTACAGGGTCAAACGTCCTCAGGCGATGTTGCCCAGGAGTTTTTCCCACTCCTTGTTTTCCTTCTTCGACACGCCGCCCAGCAGGTCGATGGCCTGGCGCAGACGGAAACGAGTCAGGTCCGGACCGAGGATTTCCATCGCATCGAGCACCGATACCGAACTGGCCTGGCCCGTGATCGCGGCGAACATCAGCGGCATGGCGTCGCGCAGTTTCAGCTCCAGAGATTCAACCACCGCCTGGATCGTCGCGGTGATGCTGTCTTTCTCCCACTGACGCAGGCTTTCCAGCTTCCACAGAATCAGTTGCATCAGCTGACGCACCTGATCGCCCGAAAGCTTCTTCGATTCGAACAGCTTGGCATCCGGGTTCACGCCACCAGCAAAGAAGAATCCGGCCAGCGGTGCAACCTGGCTGAAGGTCTCGACGCGGCCCTGTACATGCGGCGCGATCTTCATCATGTACTCAGGGTTGAGTGCCCAGGTTTGCAGACGCGAGGCGAACTCTTCTACCGGCAGATCACGCAGCCATTGGCCGTTGAGCCACGACAGCTTCTCGATGTCGAAAATCGGCCCGCCGAGGGATACACGGCTCAGGTCGAAGTGGTCGACCATTTCCTGCAACGAGAACTTCTCGCGCTCGTCCGGCATCGACCAGCCCATGCGACCGAGGTAGTTGAGCATCGCTTCCGGCATGAAGCCCATGCGCTCGTAGAACGTCACCGAGGTCGGGTTCTTGCGCTTGGACAGCTTGCTCTTGTCCGGGTTACGCAGCAGCGGCATGTAGCACAGCTCCGGTTGTTCCCAGCCGAAGTATTCATAAAGCAGGATCAGTTTCGGCGCCGATGGCAGCCACTCTTCACCGCGCAGCACATGGGTGATGCCCATCAGGTGGTCGTCGACCACGTTGGCCAGGAAGTACGTCGGCAGGCCGTCGGTCTTCATCAGTACTTGCATATCCATGCGATCCCACGGGATCTCGACGTCGCCACGCAGCATGTCCGGCACTACGCAAACGCCTTCGCTCGGCACTTTCATGCGGATCACGTGCGGTTCGCCAGCGGCCAGGCGGCGCGCGACTTCTTCCGCAGAGAGCAGTAGCGCACGGCCGTCGTAACGCGGGGTTTCGCCACGGGCCATTTGCTCGGCGCGCATCTGGTCCAGTTCTTCGGCGGTGCAGAAGCACGGGAAGGCATGGCCCATTTCGACCAATTGCTGGCAGTACTTCTGGTAGATGTCGCCGCGCTCGCTTTGACGATACGGACCGTGCGGGCCGCCAACGTCCGGGCCTTCGCTCCAGTCGATGCCCAACCAGCGCAAGGCGTCGAAAATCTGCTGTTCGGACTCGCGGGTCGAGCGCAATTGGTCGGTGTCTTCGATCCGCAGGATGAACTCACCGCCGTGCTGCTTGGCAAAGCAGTAGTTGAACAAAGCGATGTAAGCGGTACCTACGTGGGGGTCCCCGGTAGGCGATGGCGCGATGCGCGTGCGGACGGTGGTCATGGCAAGTCTCGAAATGAAGATAAAACAAAGGGCGAATGGTAACAGGCGACAGCCGCCCGGCTCCAGTCAGCAGGGCATTTAAGCCAAGGTTGCGTCTACAACGGGCCTGAGCGGCGATGAATGATGGATTATCAGCCGATGGCATTTACCCACTATCGACTGTATGCCAGATTCAGCTGCTGATAACTTTCCTTACAATTTCTCGACTACAGTCTGCCCCATGCCTGCCCAACTCAAGCGTCGCCTGTTCATTTTCCTGCTGATCGTCCTGCTGATTGCCGGGGGCTTTTTTGCCCAATGGTTTTTCAAGGGACGGTTTTATGAAAGCACCGACAACGCCTATGTCCAGGGCGAGATCACCCGTGTGTCGAGCCAATTGGGCGCGCGCATCGATCAGGTGCTGGTGCAGGACAACCAGCACGTCGAGAAAGGCCAGTTGCTGATCAAGCTCGAAGGCGATGACTTCCACCTCGCCGTCGACCGCGCCAACGCCACCCTCGCCACCCGCCAGGCCGAACGCCTGCAAGCCCAGAGCAAACTGACCCAGCAAGCCAGCCTGATCGCCGCCAGCGAGGCACAAGTCGCCTCCAGTCAGGCGAGCCTTGGGCGCTCGCAGATCGATTTGTCCCGCGCGCAGACCCTGCGCAAACCGGGCTACGTGTCGGAAGAACGGGTGACCACCCTCTCCGCCGACAACCACATTGCCCGTTCGCAAGTGACCAAAGCCCAGGCCGACGCCCAAAGTCAGCGCCAGCAAGTCAATTCCCTGAGCGCCGAGATCAAACGCCTCGACGCCATGATCGCCAATGCCAAAACCGACCTCGCCCAGGCCGAACTGAACCTGACCCGTAGCGAAATCCACGCGCCGATCAGCGGTTTGATCGGCCAGCGCGCGGCTCGCGAGGGCCAATACGTACAGGCCGGCGCTTATCTGATGTCGATCGTCCCGGACCAGGACATCTGGATTCAGGCCAACTTCAAGGAAACCCAGATCGGCCACATGCAGCCCGGCCAAAAAGCCAAGCTGACTTTCGATGCCTACAGCGACACGCCGATCGACGCGCGAGTCGACAGCCTGTTCGCCGCCTCGGGCGCGCAGTTCAGCCTGTTGCCTCCGGACAATGCCACGGGCAACTTCACCAAAGTCGTACAACGGATTCCGGTCAAACTGACCTTTGCCGCGGACAACCCGCTGCACGGCAAGATTCGCCCGGGCATGTCGGTCACCGCCAAAGTGAACATCCAAGACGCCCCTGACGATGGCCGGTGATCAACTGATCCGCCCGGTCGGCGAACCGACCCGGCGGGACTGGATTGCGGTGATGAGTGTGATGCTCGGCGCCTTCATGGCCGTGCTGGATATCCAGATCACCAACTCGTCGCTCAAGGACATTCAGGGCGCGCTGTCGGCGACGCTGGAAGAAGGCTCGTGGATTTCCACCTCTTACCTGGTGGCGGAAATCATCATGATCCCGCTGACCGCGTGGCTGGTGCAGCTGCTGTCGGCGCGGCGCCTGGCGGTGTGGGTTTCACTGGGATTTCTCGCCGCCTCCCTGCTCTGTTCCATGGCCTGGAGCCTGGAGAGCATGATCATCTTCCGGGCGTTACAGGGGTTTACCGGCGGCGCGCTGATTCCGCTGGCGTTTACCCTCACCCTGATCAAACTCCCGGAGCACCACCGCGCCAAAGGCATGGCGATGTTTGCCATGACCGCGACGTTCGCGCCCTCCATCGGCCCGACGCTGGGCGGCTGGCTGACGGAAAACTGGGGGTGGGAGTACATCTTCTACATCAACATTCCGCCGGGCCTGATCATGATCGCCGGCCTGATGTACGGCCTGGAGAAGAAAGAAGCGCACTGGGAATTGCTCAAAAGCACCGACTACATGGGCATCCTCACGCTCGGCGTCGGCCTCGGTTGTCTGCAGGTGTTTCTGGAGGAAGGCCACCGCAAGGACTGGCTGGAATCGAGCATGATCGTGACCCTGGGCAGCATCGCACTGGTTAGCTTGATTACTTTTGTGATCGTGCAGTTTTCCAAGCCCAATCCGCTGATCAATCTCGGCATCCTGGGCAATCGCAACTTTGGTTTATCGAGTATTTCCAGCCTGGGGATGGGCGTCGGCTTGTACGGCTCGATTTTCCTGTTGCCGCTGTACCTGGCGCAGATCCAGAACTACAACGCTTTGCAGATCGGCGAAGTAATTATGTGGATGGGCGTGCCGCAGTTGTTTCTGATTCCGCTGGTGCCGAAATTGATGAAATACGTGTCGCCAAAATGGCTGTGCACGCTGGGCTTCGGGCTGTTCGGGTTGGCGAGTTTTTCGTCGGGGGTACTGAACCCGGACTTCGCCGGACCGCAGTTCAATCAGATCCAGATCATCCGCGCACTGGGCCAGCCGCTGATCATGGTGACCATCTCGCTGATCGCCACCGCTTACATCCTGCCGCAGGACGCGGGGTCGGCGTCGAGCCTGTTCAACATCCTGCGCAACCTCGGCGGCGCGATCGGCATCGCCCTACTCGCCACGTTGCTGGATGCGCGGACCAAGACGTACTTTGATTACTTGCGTGAATCCATCGTGCCGAGCAATCCGCAGGTGGCGGAGCGGATGGCGTCGATGACGGACCGGTTTGGCAGTGAGACGGCGGCGCTGGGCAAGCTGAGCGAGATTGCGCATCAGCAGGCGTCGATCATGGCTTATAACGATGCGTTTCACTTTGTCGGGATTGCGTTGGGGATCAGTATGCTGGCGGTGTTGTTGACCAAAAAGTTGCCGGTGGGGCTCAAGGCTGGCGAGGCACATTAAGACCGAGTCGCCCCATTCGCGGGCAAGCCACGCTCCCACAGGTTTTGTGTCGTTCGCATAATTGATAAACGACACAAAACCTGTGGGAGCGTGGCTTGCCCGCGATAGGGCCCGTACAGGCAACGCAAATCAGACAGTAATCAACCGATCCCGCAACTTGGTAATTTCATCACGCATCTGCGCCGCAGCTTCGAATTCCAGGTCGCGGGCGAGCTGGTACATTTTCTCTTCCAACGCCTTGATACGCTTGGCGACTTCCCCCGGCGAACGCAATTCGGCTTCGTACTTGGCGCTTTCCTCGGCAGCCTTGGCCATGCCTTTGCGCTTCTTGCTGCGCGAACCCGGTACGGTGGCGCCTTCCATGATGTCGGCGACGTCCTTGAACACCCCTTTGGGCGTGATGCCGTTGGCCAGGTTGAATGCGATTTGCTTGTCGCGACGACGCTCGGTCTCGCCAATCGCCCGCTCCATGGAACCGGTGATGCGATCCGCGTAGAGAATCGCCCGGCCATTGAGGTTTCGCGCCGCTCGGCCAATGGTCTGGATCAGCGAACGCTCGGAACGCAGGAAACCTTCCTTGTCCGCATCGAGGATCGCCACCAGCGAGACTTCCGGCATGTCCAAACCTTCGCGCAGCAGGTTGATCCCCACCAACACATCGAAGGTGCCCAGACGCAAATCGCGGATGATTTCCACCCGCTCGACCGTGTCGATGTCCGAGTGCAGGTAACGCACGCGCACACCGTGGTCGGCCAGGTAATCGGTCAAGTCTTCGGACATGCGCTTGGTCAGGGTCGTGACCAGCACCCGCTCTTCCAGCGCCACACGCTTGCCGATTTCCGAAAGCAAATCGTCGACCTGGGTCAGCGCCGGGCGGATTTCGATTTGCGGGTCTACCAGGCCGGTTGGACGCACCAGCTGCTCGACCACGCGACCGGCGTGTTCCGCCTCGTAATTGCCCGGCGTCGCCGAGACGAAAATCGTCTGCGGGCTGATGCCTTCGAACTCGTCGAAACGCATCGGACGGTTATCCAACGCCGACGGCAGGCGGAATCCGTATTCCACCAGTGTTTCTTTACGGGACCGGTCGCCCTTATACATGGCGCCGACCTGCGGCACGCTGACGTGGGATTCGTCGATCACCAGCAAGGCGTCGGCCGGCAGGTAATCGAACAACGTTGGCGGCGCCTGGCCGGATTCACGGCCCGACAGATAGCGGGAGTAGTTTTCGATGCCGTTGCAATAACCCAGTTCGAGGATCATCTCCAGGTCGAAACGGGTGCGCTGCTCCAGGCGCTGGGCTTCAACCAGTTTGTTGTTGGTACGCAGGTAATCCAGGCGCTCCTGCAACTCGACCTTGATCCCTTCGACGGCACCCAGCAGGGTTTCCCGCGGCGTCACGTAGTGACTTTTCGGATAGAAGGTGAAGCGCGGCAACTGACGGGTTACTTCGCCGGTCAACGGATCGAAGGCGGAAATCTTCTCGACTTCATCGTCGAAGAGTTCGATGCGGATCGCTTCGAAATCAGATTCCGCCGGATGGATATCGATCACATCGCCGCGCACCCGGAACGTCGCGCGGGCGAAATCCATGTCGTTGCGGGTGTATTGCAGGTCTGCCAGGCGACGCAGCAACGCGCGCTGATCGAGCTTGTCGCCGCGATCCACGTGCAGAACCATCTTCAAATAGGTTTCAGGGCTGCCCAAGCCGTAGATGCACGACACCGTGGTGACGATGATCGCGTCTTTGCGCTCCAGCAGCGCTTTGGTCGCGGACAGGCGCATCTGCTCGATGTGGTCGTTGATCGAGGCGTCTTTCTCGATGAAAGTGTCCGACGACGGCACATAAGCTTCGGGCTGGTAGTAGTCGTAGTAGGAAACGAAGTACTCGACGGCGTTGTTCGGAAAGAACGCCTTGAATTCGCCATACAACTGCGCGGCCAGGGTCTTGTTCGGCGCCAGCACCAGGGTTGGACGCTGCACTTGGGCGATCACGTTGGCGATGCTGAAGGTCTTGCCCGACCCGGTCACACCGAGCAACGTCTGGTGCGCCAGGCCGGCTTCGATGCCCTCGACCATCAGGCGGATGGCTTCCGGTTGATCGCCGGCGGGCTGGAAGCGGGTGACTAGCTGGAATTCAGACATGCATACCTCTCGATTCTCGAAGCAGGGTATCGCGCCAGCGCGGTCAAACCGGCAGCAACGAGAAAGGCCGCAAACGACTCACGTCGCCCGAGGAAAAAACTGGATTGTGCTCAATGTGGTGCCGATTGCCCGCGCTTTCAAGGCAAACGTCCTACATCCCTTGAAGTCTTTGATGCCGCCATTCGACTAACGGTCGAAAAATAATCGAAAAAACTTACCCGAAAAGCCGAATCGTCTGTCGCCATCAATCGCAGATGGCCTCTATACTAGCTCCCCGTTTGTGCACCGCTCTAGTGCATTCGGCTGGAGCGCGACACGTCCCTCCACACTCCATTCAGAGCCGCCGCAAAAATGAGCCTGTTCTCCGCTGTCGAAATGGCACCACGCGATCCAATCCTGGGCCTCAACGAAGCATTCAACGCCGATACACGTACCACCAAGGTCAACCTGGGGGTCGGTGTTTACTGCAACGAGGAGGGGCGAATTCCACTCCTGCGCGCCGTTGTCGAAGCCGAGACGATTCGCGTCGCTCAACACGCTTCCCGTGGCTACTTGCCGATCGATGGCATCGCTGCTTACGACCAGGCCGTGCAAAAACTGCTGTTTGGCAATGACTCGCCGCTGATTGCTGCTGGCCGCGTCATCACCACCCAAGCCGTGGGCGGCACTGGCGCACTGAAAATCGGTGCCGACTTCCTCAAGCAACTGCTGCCGAACGCCATCGTGGCGATCAGCGACCCGAGCTGGGAAAACCACCGTGCCCTGTTCGAAACCGCGGGTTTCCCGGTGCAGAACTACCGCTACTACGATGCCGCGACCCACGACGTTAACCGTGCAGGCCTGCTCGAAGACCTGAACGCCCTGCCGTCCGGCTCGATCGTTGTGCTGCACGCCTGCTGCCACAACCCGACCGGCGTGGACCTGAGCCCGGCGGACTGGAAAAACGTTCTGGACGTGGTGAAAGCCAAAGGTCACGTACCGTTCCTCGACATGGCCTACCAGGGCTTTGGCGATGGCATCGACGAAGACGCCGCTGCCGTGCGCCTGTTCGCTGAATCGGGCCTGACCTTCTTCGTCTCCAGTTCGTTCTCCAAATCCTTCTCGCTGTACGGCGAACGCGTTGGCGCCCTGTCGATCGTCAGCGAATCGAAAGAAGAAAGCGCGCGCGTGCTGTCGCAAGTCAAACGCGTAATCCGCACCAACTACTCCAACCCGCCGACCCACGGTGCAAGCATCGTCGCGGCTGTGCTGAACAGCCCGGAACTGCGCGCCCAGTGGGAAGAAGAACTGGCGGAAATGCGCCTGCGGATTCGCGGCATGCGCATCCAGATGGTCGACCTGCTGGCGAAAAACGCGCCACAGCGTGATTTCAGCTTCGTCGGTCGTCAGCGCGGCATGTTCTCCTACTCCGGCCTGACCGTTGAGCAAGTCACCCGCTTGCGCACCGAGTTCGGCATCTACGCCCTGGACACCGGCCGCATCTGCGTGGCGGCTTTGAACCAGAGCAACATCGACGCGGTGACCAAGGCCATCGTTGCGGTGATCTGAGTCGTTGCGGGATACGAAAAACGGGAAGCCTTGGGGCTTCCCGTTTTTATTTGTCGCAGATAAGTGTCAAAGCGCTATCGGCGCCCTCTAAACTCCACACAACGATGCACCTGTAGGAGCGAGCGGGCGGCGATCCGACTTGCCCGCGAAGCTTTGAGCGTCAGAGAGGACGCCTTCGCGGGCAAGCCTCGCTCCTACAGATTATGTGTACACCTGAGAATTCTGAAGAGAGCCCACATGAAAAACGATGACCTGCGCGCTGAGCGCGATGACTTGGACGACTTGAATGATTTCGCCCCCCGCGCCCCGGCCAAACGCGGTAACAACCTGGTGCTGCAAGTGGCTGCTGGCGTATTTCTCGGCGGCCTGGCCCTGTGGCTGGTGCAACTGGCCGCCACGATGCTGTACGCCAAGCTGATGCTCGCCACGGTGACCTTCGGCGGTTAAGCCAGTTCGGTCGCACGCTGACTGGCGGCATCGTCATAGGCGACGTAGAGCGATTCGGCGACCTGGCTCTTGATCGCTTTGGCGCTTTCCAGACCGAGGACGAAGCCTTCAGCCTTGCCGCCCGCGCGGTTCAAATCGTCAGCAGTGCTGGCCTGAGCGATTGCGTCGAACAGCTTCTCGGCATGCGGGCCGACACCTTTGGGCAGGCTGATCTGAGCGATGCTCATGCGAACACCCCGTTGTTTTGAAGGGTGAGGATTGGGTGATTCATGGCACGTACCTTTTCGGCGAATGGCCGGCAGCGCGTGTAACCACTTCCGGGCGGCCATGGTAGACCTCTGAGGCGATTCTGGTAACCGCCCACGGCCGATAAACCACCGTCCGTCTCGATGAATCCATCAAGTCGTTAACAGACGCTTGACTTCTCTTTTTGAATCAGTAACATACGCGCTATTCCGCGATAGCTCAGTTGGTAGAGCAAGTGACTGTTAATCACTGGGTCCCTGGTTCGAGTCCAGGTCGTGGAGCCAGACAAGGTTCCAGAGAAGGCTTTCAAAATCTCTGAAACCCCCGAAGAACCCGCCTTATGGCGGGTTTTTTCGTTTTGGCGTTCTGTCGAATTCCGGTGGGTACCAACCACGAAGGGCGCAGCGGGATCAAACTGCTGAGTAATCCCGGGCCAACATGCTCATATTGATTTTCCTTTTTGAAACGATCCAGGCACGCAGGTATCAAGCAACATGAGTGTTCGCTGCAAGCTCATGCGCGGGCACAGGCTTGATCTTGAACCAGAGGGCGTACATCGCTGGCAGGAACACCAGGGTCAGCACGGTGCCGGCAAACGTACCGCCAATCAGGGTGTAGGCCAGCGTGCCCCAGAACACCGAATGGGTCAGCGGAATGAACGCCAGCATCGCCGCCAACGCCGTGAGAATCACGGGCCTCGCACGCTGCACAGTGGCTTCGACCACGGCGTTGTAAGGTGACAGGCCGGCTTGCTCATTGGCGTGAATCTGGCCGATGAGGATCAGCGTGTTGCGCATCAGAATCCCTGACAAGGCAATCAGTCCCACCAAGGCGTTGATCCCGAACGGCTGCTGGAACAGCAGGAGAATTGGCACCACACCAATCAGGCCCAAAGGCGCGGTGGCGAACACCATCATCATTGCCGACATCGAGCGCACCTGAATTATGATGGTCAGCAACATCAGCGCGATCATGATCGGGAACAACGGCAGCAATGCCTTGTTCGCTTTACCCGACTCCTCGATCGAGCCGGCAAACTCAATCCGGTAGCCCGCCGGCAGTTTTTCGATGATGGGCTGCAACTGCGTTATCAAGGCGTTGGAGACATCGGGAGGTTGAAGACCTTCAGCCACGTCACCGCGCACAGTTATCGTCGGCGTACGATCACGACGTCGCAGAATGGGCTCTTCCATGCGCACATCCACCGCCCCTACCTGGGACAGCGACACGCGCTGCCCTTGGGCGCCGGTCAGCGTGAAGGCGGCAATTTTCGACGGATCCAGACGCGTTTCTCCCGCCGAGCGAGCGACCACCTGAACCGAACGAATGTCCTCACGCACCTCGGTGACAGGCACCCCCGTGAGCAGGAATTGCAGCTGTTGCGCGACATCGGTCGAGGTCAAGCCGAATGCTTGCAGGCGATCCTGATCCAGCGTGAGATGAAGTGCCGGCGCACGCTCGCCCAAGTCGGTGTTGACGGTCCTCATCATGGGGCTGGTGGTCATGACCTCACGCACCTGCGCGGCGATATCCCGCAACACCGCGGGGTCGGCGCCCATCACCCGAAAGGCCACCGGATACGGCGAATAAGGACCAAATACCAACTGCGTCACCCGCACCCTGGCTTCAGGCGCCAAGCCATCGGCTGCGGCTTGCCTGAGGCGGAGCTTGAGCGCCTCGCGCTCTTGCTGACTCGCGGTCAGGACGACGATTTTTGCGAAGGATGGATCGGGTAGCTCAGGGGCCATCGCCAAATAGAAGCGCGGCGCGCCCTGGCCAATGTAAGCGGTGACGATCTTGGCTTCCGACTGCTGAGCCAACCACGCCTCGACCTTGGCCGCGGCCACATCAGTCTGTTCGATAGAGGTGCCGTGAGGCATCTGCACCTCAACCAGCACCTCCGGTCGGTCGGACGTTGGAAAGAACTGCTTCTTGACCACACCCATACCCAGAATCGCAACAACAAACAAGCCAACGACGGATGTAGCCACCAGGCCTTTGCGGCGGATCACACTGCCCAGCAGGCGCCTGAAACGCTGGTAGTTCGGAGTACCGTAAATCGCGGTATGCCCGCCTTCAGGCACCTTGATCTGCGGCAGCAGTTTGACGCCCAGGTAAGGGGTGAACACCACGGCCACCACCCAGGAAGTGATCAGCGCGATGCCAACGATCCAGAACATGTTCGCGGTGTACTCACCGGCGGTCGACTTGGCAAAACCGTTGGGCATAAAGCCGATCGCCGTCACCAACGTCCCCGACAACATCGGCGCGGCCGTGTGGCTCCAGGCATAAGCGGAGGCCTTGATTCGGTCGTAGCCCTCCTCCATCTTCACCACCATCATTTCAATGGCAATGATTGCATCGTCCACCAGCAGTCCCAGCGCCAGAATCAACGACCCCAGAGTAATTCGATCGAAGTCCTTGCCCGTGGCCGCCATGACAATGAACACGGCGGCCAGGGTCAGCGGTACCGCCGCGGCAACCACAACGCCGACACGCCAGCCCATGCTGAGAAAACACACCAGCAGCACCACGCCCAGGGCAGCAAAAAACTTCACCATGAACTCGTTGACGGATGCGCCGATATTCACTGCCTGATCCGTGACCTTGGTCAGGCTCATGCCCAAAGGCATCTGCTCGTTGATTGCTGTGGCCTCGGCCTCAAGCGACTTCCCCAGATCCAGACCGTTCCAGCCATCGCGCATGACCACGCCGAGCAACAATGCGGGCTCGCCATTGTTGCGCACCAGGAACGTCGCAGGGTCCTCATAACCGCGCTTGACCTCAGCCACATCCGACAACTTGAGGGTTCTGCCCTGCACCGTCAGTGGGGTATTACGAATCTTCTGCAGGTCATCAAACGCGCCATCCAGGCGGATGAACACCTGCGGGCCCTTCGCTTCAACTGAGCCAGCCGGCGTTATCATGTTCTGCGTGTTCAACGCACTGAAGATGTCTCGTGCGGAAATGCCCAATGTCGCCAAACGTTCGTAGGACAGCTCGACAAAAATGCGCTCGGCCTGTTCACCGATGATGTTGACCTTCTTCACACCCGCCACATGCAGCAGACGCTGGCGCAAACTCTCGGCTTCGCGCACCAACAGTCGTTGCGGCTCGCCCTTGGCCTTGAGCGCATAGAGCGCGAAGGTGACATCGGAATACTCATCATTGACCATCGGGCCGATCACCCCAGTCGGCAACCCCTTCTGCTCATCCAGGATTTTCTTGCGCGCCTGGTAAAACTCCTCCTGGACGGCTGAGGGTGGCGTGCTATCGAGAAGATAAACCGTGGTGAATGCCAAGCCGGGCCGGGTAAAGGTTTCGGTCCGGTCGTACCAACGCAGTTCCTGCATGCGTTTTTCCAGCTTTTCTACCACCTGGTCCTGGATCTCCTGGGCCGTCGCCCCAGGCCAGGCGGTGACCACCGTCATTTGTTTGATGGTGAATGCGGGGTCTTCCGCACGCCCCAGTTTGAAGAAGGCGTACAACCCACCCACAGAAATCAACAGGATCAAAAACAGGGTGATTGAGCGCTCGCGTACTGCCAGCGCCGAAAGATTGAAGCCGCTCATCGACTCACCTCAACCACCGTTTTTTGCGTGGCACCGGCAAGTTCAGTCCTGACCTTCTCTCCCTCATTCAATAAGTGCGAACCCAATGCGACGACTCGATCACCCACCTGGAGATCACCCGTCACACGCACGCTGGCCTCGTTATTCAGGCTGAGAACCTTGATCGGGCGCCATACCACTTGCTCCGGTTCTCCCTCGACCACCCAGACACCCGGGCCTTTACCCGCGTCGTAGAGGGCCCCCATGGGCACCTGTAATTCCTTGCCATCAGCAACATCCGTGTCAGCGATAACCACTGAGATCGTCGAACCAAGGGTGGCGTTGGAGAGCGCCCCCTCCAGCACATAACGCGCTTCAAACGTTCTGGTCTGTCGGTCGGCAGAGTCGGACAACTGCCGTAAACGCGCTTTACCTGCAGTCTGGTGCTGACCGTATAGCTCAACCGTCCCCGAAGATCCCAAAGCAGGGCGTAACGTCTCGGGCAACTGGATCACCGCCTCGCGCTGCCCTGAGTGGGCAACACGCACCACCACCTGACCTGCGCCAATCACCTGCCCCGGCTCAGCCAAGGTGTCCACCACAACCCCATCAGCATCAGCCAATAATGTCGAGTAACCGGTCGCGTTTTTAGCCACATCAGCCTGGGCTTGAGCAGCGTTGAGTTGGGCTTTCGCCGAGTCGGCAGCCGCTTTGAACCCTGCGTAAGCTGAAGCAGATACCGCTCCGACGGACACCAGATCACGGTAGCGGAGCTCGTCATCGGAGGCCTGCCGGGCTCGGGCCGTAGCGGCCAGCACCGCTTCCTGCTGCGCCCTCGCGGTCAGCGTCAGGTCGTTGGCATCGATGCGCATGAGTGGCTGCCCCCGTTTGACACTCTGCCCAGAGTCCACCAAGCGCTCCAGGACTTTCCCTGGCACCCGAAAACCGAGATCACTCTGAACTCGAGCCGCGACGATACCGGTGAATACCCGTACCGCTGGCGCGGAGGGTTGAACCACGCCGATGCGCACCAAGGGCACTTGAAGGCGAGGATCGGCAGGCGCGGCCTCGTTGCAGGCCGCCAGGGCAAACGGCAACAAGACAATGAAAATGAGTGACATGCGGCGGCACTGGATCATAAAGACCTCTTGGTAGCGGATGCACCATGCTTATTCAAGTGACCAATTATGTCAATAGTCACCATCGAGGCGAATGAACATCGCCCAGTTGATCAGAGCAAAGCAGAGAGGCTTGATATTTGGTTTTTCAGGCGCACACGCTGATACGGATGCGCATCGCATCCGTCAGCAGAGGTTTAAGGCATCAGGCTGCGCAGAACAAGATTGGAGATTAGCGAAGGGGCTTCTTCAACAAAATCGAGGTTGTACTGCAATAGCAGAGGATTGATGAAGGGCCGCAGAGCGAGATGAATCGCTTCTACTGTCTCGTCCAGCGGTGTCTTGCGCTCAAACTCGCCGAGCTCTCGCCCCTCACGCACGATTTGCAACACGAAGTTCTTGATCTGAGCGTCATAGACTTGCGAGCTGGGCCAGCGCTCCGACGCGGAGAACGCAGCGATGTCATAGAGTTTACGGTCGTTAAAGAACAGGCTCACACCTGTAGCGATCAAAGTTTTGACCAAGCGCCGAAAACGTTCAGTCGGCGAGATGCCGTCTACGTTGATGGCCTGCTCCACTGCCGCAACGATTTCAGTCAGGCAATTTGTACAAATTGCGTTACCAATCGCCTGCTTGGATTCAAAGAACTTGTAGATGTATGCCTTGGAAAAACCGATGGCCTTGGCTAGGTCAGAAACCGTGGTTTTGCCATAACCATACTGACTGAAATGCTCGTTGGCCGCCGCGACAATCTGGTCTCGAATGTCGTGATCGGCTGGGCCTCGGGCGCTGGGCGAAGAAACTGATGGCTGATTCATGCGAGCAGCTTACTCACCCCAATGGTGGTTGACAACTTGTGACCAAATTGTAATATCGTCACAAACCGACCCTTTCGCAGGTATCGCATGCACCCTCCTCCTCGTTTCGCCATTTTACTGTGTTTGGGTATGGTTGCAGGTTGCACAGTGGGCCCCGACTACTCAGAACCCCGTGTGGAATTGCCCGAGCATTTCTCGGCGCAGACGTCCAACGCACGACAAGTAGGCGCCGCAAATACCGATCTCGCCGCTTGGTGGAACGCATTTAATGACCCGCTACTCAGTCAGCTGATAAATCGAGCACTTGAACAGAACCTCGATTTAGCGCAGGCAAGCGCAAGGATCGAGCAGGCTCGCGCCGGTTTGGGTGCAGCTGACGCAGCCCTCCTGCCGTCGGCTACCGTCAACGGTCAAGCGGCCCGAGCCCGTCAGTCGTTGGAGACTCCGTTGGGCCAAGTGCTGAATTCAACCCCTTCGTATAATCGTTACGGCAGTGCCTATGAGGCGAATTTGAATGCCGGCTGGGAGTTGGATGTGTTTGGCGGGCTGCGCCGCAGCAAAGAGGCGGCCTTCGCCGATTATCAGGCCTCACAAGCCGGGGCAATCGCCACACGCCTGGCAGTGGTCGCGCAAACAGCCGATCTTTACATCAGCATCCGTGGCCTGCAAGCACGCATGGAAATTGCCCGGCAGCAAGTAGACACACGACAACAACTGCTCACCACCATCGAACACCTCTACGCAAAAGGCCTGGCGGCTGAACTGCAGTTGAATCAGACCCAAGGCTCGCTGAATCAAGCGCAGGCAACCGTGCCTGTACTGCAAGCAGGCATTGACGCGGCAATGAATGCGCTGGATGTCATGTTGGGCAAGGCGCCCGGCACTTATAGCGCGCAGTTGACCAAGCCGGCGCCCATCCCTGATGTGCCACGCCTCTCGGACATGGGCGCGCCGGCCGACCTGCTGCGTCGGCGTCCAGACTTGATCGTCGCTGAGCGCCGGCTTGCGGCATCCAACGCACGCATCGGCGAAGCCATGTCCGAGTACTACCCCAAACTGTCTGTGGGGGCGCTGCTCGGCAGTGCGACCTCGGTATCCAGCGCAAATCTGTTCAGCAATGGCGCCAGTCAGGCTTCGGCGGCACTGGGATTACGCTGGAGGCTGTTCGATTTTGGCCGCATCAACGCTCAAATTGATTTGGCGAAAGGTCAAGAAGCCGAAGCCTTAGGCGCTTACCGCCAGTCCGTTCTGCGGGCCTGCGAAGATGTCGAAAGCGCTTTTTCGGCGCTGATCAACCGCGAGCAACAATCGACACAACTCGCCCAGGGCGAGTCGGCGTATGCGAAAGCCCGAGCGACGTCGTTTGTCGCCTATGAAAAAGGCGTGGTCAGCCTGATCGAAGTTCTGGATGCCGATGAACACCTGTTAGCGGCATCTGATGGCAGAGCTCAGGCACAAACTGAATCGGCTCGCGCTGCAGTGGCCACGTTCAAAGCATTGGGTGGCGGTTGGCAGCGAGACGACTCAGATGCTCGCGTTGCCTTAATAAAAACGAAGCCAATAAAAAAGGCGCCCCGAAGGACGCCTTTTGAATATTTCGAGGAGTAGTCGCCGCGATTCTTTAGCTCCTGGTCACGAATGACCTTGGGTTCAGAATCCGACCGGCATGCCAGTCGTCACTACTTCAGAGGGACCAGCTTCTCTGCTGCCGACAGGATGGGGGGCCGATACTGGAGGCCAAGCCCAAGGATGCGCATTGCAGACCTCGAATCCGATTTCAGCCATGAGCGGAGCGAGTGTCAACCGGTCACTCGAACCGTCCATGAGTGCCGTCAGACATGCTCACTGCTTTTGGCATGAGCCGCCCGATGCTCGCCCGAATCATGAGCCGCTTCCTCCACCGGGATCTCATTCCCGTCGCAGTCACGCAGTTTGCCTTCGCTGAAGTAATCCCCTTCACGCAACGCAGCCAGATCCTGATAACGCAGCACCCGCTCAGTACCGGCCGCAAACACCGACTGCTGATCCGAGTTGCCGGCGGTGAGGTGGTTGAAGGTCAGGTTGAGCACGATGGCCATGATCGCCGAGGAGCTGATGCCCGAGTGGAAGATGGTCGCGAACCAGCTTGGGAAGTGGTCGTAGAAGTTCGGCGCAGCGATCGGGATCATGCCGAACCCGATGGAGGTGGCAACGATGATCAGGTTGACGTTGTTGCGGTAATCAACCTTGGACAGCGTGCGAATGCCACTGGCCGCCACGGTGCCGAACAGCACGATGCCAGCGCCACCCAGTACCGAGGTCGGTACCGCGGCGATGACCCGTCCCATGAATGGCAGCAGACCGAGTATCACCAGGAACAAGCCGCCGGTGGCGACCACGAAGCGACTCTTGATACCGGTCACGGCCACCAGCCCGACGTTCTGGGCGAAGGCGCTTTGGGTGAAGGAGCCGAAGATCGGCGCGATCATGCTCGACAGCATGTCGGCGCGCAGGCCGTTGCCCAGGCGTTTGGAGTCAACCTTGGTGCCGATGATTTCACCGACGGCGAGGATGTCCGCCGAGGTTTCCACCAGGGTCACCATGACCACGATGCACATCGACAGGATCGCGGCGAAGTGGAACGTCGGCATGCCGAAGTGGAACGGCGTCGGGAAGCCGAACATCGGGCCTTGTGTGACCGACGAGAAGTCTGCCATGCCGAGGAACACCGCGATGATCGTACCGATGACCATCGCCAGCAGGATCGACAACCGGGAGATAGTCGCGCTGCCGATCTTGCTCAGCAGCAAAACCAGCACCAGCGTCACTGCAGCCAGACCGATGTTCGCCATGCTGCCGAAGTCCGGGGCATGGCTGTTGCCGCCCATGGCCCAGCGTGCGGCCACCGGCATCAGCGTCAGGCCGATGGTGGTGATCACAATGCCCGTCACCAGCGGCGGGAAGAACTTGGTAATTCGCGAGAACACCGGCGTGATCAGCAAACCGATCAACGACGCGGCGATCACCGCCCCGAGAATCGACTGAAAGCCGCCCTCCCCGCCGCTGCTGACAATCGCCACCATCGTCGCAACACCCGAGAACGACACGCCCTGTACCAGCGGCAACTGACACCCGAAAAACGGTAAACCGAGGGTTTGCAGTAATGTCGCCAAGCCCCCCGCAAACAATGAAGCAGCAATCAACAAACCGATGTCCGCTGGCGAGAGCCCGGCCGCCTGGCCGATGATCAAAGGCACCGCGACGATGCCGCCGTACATGGTCAGAACATGTTGCAGGCCGTAAGCCATATTCGCGCCGACCCCGAGGTTTTCGTCCTCAGGTCGTTGGTGTGAAACATGGGGCGTTTTCATGGTTGGGGGGTTCCCTGGTTTTTTGTTATGCGCACACTGTATGCAAGACTCAGGACAAATGTCTATAGAGTTGTATACAACTCATCAGTCAGATTATGGACATATGTCCATGCTGCCCTTTGACTGCGCGGTTTCCCCCCTCCAAAAAATCTTGAAATACATCCGGAGTTCGCCTTCTCCCCTGCCCGCTAGTCTTTTGCATTCCAAGCGACCGCCGGCACGGACGCCTCTCGCTTATACATATAAAGTATGCATAATGAAGTCATTCGAAATTCAGTATCACAAGGCAAAAAACGCGGCCAACAAATTAAAGCATCGCGGCATCAGCCTCGCTGAAACAGAACCGGTATTTTACGACGAACGAGCACTGACGATTCAGGACAACCATCACGATGAACAGCGGTGGATCGTCATGGGAATGGATGCCAAGGCTCGCTTGCTGGTCGTTGCGTACACCTATCGCGATCCGAATTTCGTTCGAATCATTTCCGCGCGCATCGCTAACAAAAACGAGCGTCGCCGTTATATGGAGGATTGACCAATGAAAGATGAATACGACTTCAGTAACGCCAAGCGTGGAGCGGTTGCCTCCAGCAAAGGCAAGACCCGAATTACCATCATGCTCGATGATGTCGTCATCGAAGCAGCGCGCGCCCTGGCTGAGAGTGAAGGGTATGGTTATCAGACGGTGATCAACAACACCCTGCGCCAGACGTTGCTCAGCAACAGAGAAAAAACTGCCGAGCACGATCAGTACGCCGCAGTTGCGAATGCCGGACATTTCAAAGCAGGAGTAACAGCATCTGAACTGAAGAGCCTCGAGAAAAAACTGTCAGAGGTCTTGAGCGAAATCCATCGTGTGATTGAGCCTTGAGCCTAGTCCCCATTCAAGAAGTAAGGGCAGATGACTTGACTCTGCCCTCTCTGGACGACGGCTACGTCGCCTGAATCAACCGCTCAAGCACCGACCTCAACCCCACATGCCTGGGCACCCGAATCCCGAACTCGCCCTCCAGCAACCCAATCAATTCCTCCACATCCGTTACTTGCCGCCGTTCGCTCTCGGCACCCACCCGATGAATCGCAAAACTGCCGTTGTTCAACGTGCGCCTCCAGCCATCCCCGGTGCGCGCGACCATCAGTTGTTTAGCAAACGACGACTCGGGATAGGTCGAGACGTACCAGTTGCCGACGGCGTAATCGATGTCTTCCTGGCGTTGCAAGTCGAAGATGTACATCGGCCGCCACTCGCCGCCGACATTGGCGCGCAGGGTGCAGCCGTCTTCATGGCGCTCTATGCGATACGGTTCGTGGGGCGTGAGCTGTGCAGCATCGGTGTCGAGCATGAGCGGTGCCGTAGGTACCATGCCGCCGAAGCCGACGTCGGTGATGTAGCGCACGCCGTCCAGAATGACCAGACTCAAGCGATGCGTGCGGGCGGTCCATGCGCCTTCGGGTTGGCCCATGACCACTCGGCCGGTGATGCCGCGTGCGTCGAAGCCCAGCTCCTGAAGCAAGACCAGAAACGCGCAGTTGAGTTCGTAGCAATAACCGCCGCGCCCCTCGTGCAGAATTTTCTGTTCGATGGAGGGCAGGTCGATGAGTACCGGCTCGCCGGACAGCGTAGTGAGGTTTTCGAACGGGAAGGCCCCTGTGTGGCGCAGTTGAAGTTGGCGCAGGGTGTCCAGGGTCGGCGCCGGGGGCGCGTCGAAACCCAGGCGTTGCAGGTATAACGCACGGTTCGTCAGGCGTGGCTCGCTCATTGCTCGGTCCTTATGCATTGGGCCGCGGATCTCTCCGCCGATGGGCGCCATGTATAAGGGATAAAGCGGTCCGACTGACAATTGATTTCGCCAATCGCCCTCCCTCTGAACATCAACGCCGCTTGCGCGAACTCAGGCGAATCCATGTCGGTGCGTGATCGCTGGCGTGCGGTTCGTTGCGAACCCAGGCATCGACCCCGGCCTCATGCAGATAAGGACTCAGGCCTGAGTTGAGCAACAGATGATCGATGCGCAATCCAGAGTTTTTCTGCCAGTGCTGCCTGAAATAATCCCAGAAGGTGTAGAGGCGATCCTCCGGGTACAGATGACGCAGGGAATCGGTCCAGCCCTGATCCAGCAAGCGCTGGTAACACTCGCGACTCTCCGGTTGCAGCAACGCGTCCTTGAGCCACGAGCGCGGGTTGTATATGTCGAGGTCGGTAGGCACCACGTTGTAGTCGCCCGCCAGCACCACCGGGTGTTCGCTGCCTTGGAGATCCTTGGCGTAGGCGATCAGCCGCTCGAACCACGCCAGTTTGTAGTCGAACTTCGGCCCGGGTTGCGGATTGCCGTTGGGCAAATACAGGCAGCCCACCAGAATCCCGTGCACCGCGGCTTCCAGGTAGCGGCTATGCGTGTCGGCGTCGTTACCCGGCAGACCGCGCCTGCTCTCTAACGGTTGCGCATCTCGCGCCAGAATCGCCACCCCGTTCCACGACGACTGACCTTGCCAGACTGCGCCGTAGCCCGCGGCCTCAAGCTCGGCGGCGGGGAATGCGCTGTCGAGCGACTTGAGCTCCTGCAAACAGGCAATGTCCGGTTTTTCGCGCTCAAGCCAAGCCAGCAAATTCGGCAGTCGGGCACGCATGCCGTTGACATTGAAAGTGGCGATTTTCAGTTTTTTCATGGGCCGAGGCTCGCAACGGATGGACGTTATCCAGTTGTGACCGAGGTGCGTGATGGCAGTTGCCACGACAAACGAAACAGGCGACTAAAGGTCCCCCCGTCACACCGGATGCTCGTCATGCGATGCCTTGAGCAACGGCAACAGCGCCTGATTTTCCATCGGCCGGCTGAGGTAGAAACCCTGCACTTCATGGCACTCGTCAGAGATCAGGAAATCCAGTTGCTCCAGCGTTTCGACGCCTTCTGCGGTCACGGTCAGGCCCATGGCCTTGCCCAGATTGATAATCGCCTGCACCACCGCACGGTCGTTGCCGGTGCCGCTCATGGACGAGATGAAACGCTTGTCGATCTTGATCCCGTCGAACGGATACGTGCGCAAGTAACCCAGCGACGAATAACCGGTACCGAAGTCGTCCATGTTCAGCCGCACACCCAACTCCTTCAGCGAGTTCATGGTTGCGAGAGCGCCGTCGACGTCGTTGAGCATCACGTTTTCGGTGATCTCCAGTTCCAGTCGACTGGCGGGCAAGCGGGTGTGGATCAACGCTTCCCTGACATCCTCAACCACGTCACTGCGCACGAACTGCACCGGCGACAGGTTGACCGACACCATCAGCTCTCCCGGCCAGGTCAGCGCCGTTTCGCACGCTTCGCGCAGCACCCAGCGCCCCAAGGGCACGATCAGATCGGTCTGCTCGGCCAACGGAATAAACGAGTCGGGGCTCAGCAACCCCTGCACCGGATGCTGCCAGCGCAGCAACGCTTCGACCGAGACGATCTGCTTGCCATCGACGTGATAACGCGGCTGATAGTGCATCACGAACTCGTTGTTCTTGATCGCCTGGCGCAGGTCGTTTTCCAGTTTGCGGCGATGCTGGATCTGATCGTTCATGTGCGGCGCAAAGTAGCACCAGGTTTTCTTGCCATCGGATTTGGCCTGATACAGCGCAATGTCGGCACACCGGATGAGCTCCTCCGGCATGTGCCCCTGACGCCGGCTCAAGGCGATGCCGATGCTCGCGCCGATGTGCAGCGTGTGATGGTCATAGTGGATCGGCTGCAGCAGGCTTACGAGGATACGTTCACAAATCCGGTCGATTTCCGTGTGAATGTCCATGCCATTGAGTACCAGCACAAACTCGTCGCCACCCAGTCGTGCAACCAGATCAATGTCCCGCGTGCACTCGCGCAATCGGGAGGCTACCTCCAGCAATACCGCATCGCCGGCCGGGTGGCCGAGGGAATCATTGATCGGCTTGAAGTTGTCCAGGTCGATCATCAACAACGTCAGCGGCGCCGAATGCTCTTTCAGCACCAGGGCTTCTTCGAGGTAACGCGCCAGTTTGTTGCGATTGGGCAGGCCGGTCAGCGCGTCGTGCAACGACAGATGCTGGATCTGCGCATGGGCGGCGACTTCATCGGTGATGTCACTGGCCGTGCCGCGGTAACCCAGCAGTGCGCCTTTGCTGTGGATCGGTCGCGCCGACACCCGGCAGACACGTTGCTGCCCGGATTGATCGCGATAGGAACAACGCAGGTGGCTGACGTTGTGTTCTTCGTTGAGTTTGTTCAGCCACAGTGACAACGGCGTGGTGTCGCAATACAACAGCTGCTCGATGTCCTGCCCCAGCCATTGCTGATCGGAAAAACCGGTGACGGCGCCGAAACGCCCGGACAGATACGTGATGCGGTGCTTGTCGTCGATTTCCCAGATCCAGTCGGAAGCCGCCTCGGCCACGGCACGAAAACGCTCTTCACTGGCCTCCAGCGCCTGGTTCGATAAGTCCAGGTTGATGTAACTGTCGTCCACGTGCCCGGACGCGCGCAACACATATCGAAAGAACCAAGCCGTCAACAACGCCAGAATCAACAACGCACCGCCCAGTGGCGGCAGCAGCGACCAAAGCAGTTGATGGCCCGGCTGTTCGAGCCGGGACACCAGGCTATAACCGGTGCCCGTGAGTGCCACTGCGGGTTGACCGGGAGCGAGGGTGTTGTCAGGCGCAAGGCTCAAGTCATGCAAACCATAATCGGCACTCAAGACGCTGAGCTTTTCCGGACTCAATTGATCGACGAACACCAGCACCGAGGTGCTTTGGGGATCGACCGCAGGCCTTTCGTCATTGGGCACGATCGCGGCAGCCGTCAACAGCGCGGGCTGGCCCTCGAACAGCGTGAAGCGGCTGACGGGGACGAGCAGGCTTTCCTGCCCCTGAACCTCCTTGATCAACGCCGCCATCGATATCGAAAGACGGGCCGCCGCGTCGTCCTGCACCTGAAGGCCACGCACCGTGGCGTATTTGGTTCGCTGGTGATCGACCACCAAGACACTGTCGTAATGGTCCATGGTGAACAAGGTTTTACCCATGTTCTGCTCGACATAAGCCCACTGCGTATCGACTTCACCGTTGAGACGGTCGTAGGCGGTCGTCCAGGTGGCATAACTGGCGACGTAGTTTTTCGAGGCTGCAATGCGGTTTTCCAGCGCACGCTGGGTGTAGAACGTGGTCTTGGCCAGGTCCTGGGCGTCGAGCCGGCCGGCAATATTGAACAAGGCAACCAGTGCGATCAGCACCCCCAGTACAAACGCCAACCCGACGGACCAGACCAGGTTCCGTGTGATCGGCGTATGGCGCCCGGGGGCTGCGGTGGTCGTGGCGCTCAATTCCATGCATGGGATCCTGTCAATGGATTGCCTGATCGGGTGCATGACAGGCAAGCGTCCATTGACCATAGCAGCCATGATCCGTCATCGCGCAACGACTATTGCCAATCGACGGCCGCTACCCTGTAATGGCGCGCATTGCCCGCGAACCTTTTATGCCGAGAACGCCTCGCTCATGGACACCCTGGAAGGTCAACGAATTACCCTGCGCGCCCTGCAAACCGGCGACGCCGATGCGCTGGTCAACGCCGCGCGGGATGGCGAATTGTGGAACCTGACGGTCACCGTCGTGCCCTCCCCGAGCACCGTCGACAGTTACCTGAAAAAAGCCATCGACGGTCGCGACGCCGGAACGGTCCTGCCCTTCGTGATCGTGCTCAAGGACACGGATGAAGTCATTGGTTCGACGCGTTTCTGGAAAATCGACCGCCTCAACCGCAAACTTGAAATCGGCAGCAGCTGGATCTCGGCGCGCTGGCAGAAAACGTTCGTCAACACCGAGGCAAAATACCTGATGTTGCGTTACGCCTTCGACGTGCTGGACTGCGTGCGAGTGCAATTCACCACCGATGAAAGCAACCAGAAGTCACGCGATGCGATCCTGCGACTCGGCGCGCAACAGGAAGGCATCGTGCGCCACGAACGGATCATGCCGGACGGACGCAAGCGCAACTCTGTGCGGTTCAGCATCATTGATGAGGAATGGCCGTTGGTGCGGGAGAATCTTGAGAAAAAACTGACTGAGTACAATCCTTGTTAACGCCACAAACCACTGTGGGAGCGAGCTTGCTCGCGATAGCGGAGTGTCAGGCGACATCAACGTTGACTGATCCGCCGCCATCACGCCCTGAGCCTTTCCGTCAACGCGATTTTGCTGTGTTCAGCTCGCTGGTCAACGGCGAGCCGTGCCGGAGCAAGGCCTGTAAATAAACCTTTTCGTCGTACACGGTGCTGGTCTTCCAGCACCGATAAACGATCCGGATCCACTTGAACGCCAAGGCCCTGAGGGCGGCTTGGTAAGAGCAGCCTTTGGCCCTTTGCTGGCGATAATAAGCTTCTGCCCACACCGATTGATTGATGCTGTGTGCAGCCCACTCAACAAAGGTCTGGCGCAAAAAAGTTGCGCATTGATAGCGCCAATGAACGACTTTTTTCTTGCCGCTACGTTCGGTAACCGGTGCGATCCCGGCGTATCGCTGCATCGAACTGGCATCCTTGAAGCGATCTCGCTGCTCACCAAAAGCCACCATCAACCGTGGCGCAAGCTGCTGCCCCGCGCCGGGCAAGGCCTGGAAGAGGCGGTAGTCGGCCAGGGTATTGGCGGTTTTTTCGATCTCCCGATCAAAGTCTTTGATCGCCGTGATGACCCCTTTCAGTTGCGAGACCAGGGCCAGCACATACAGCGCTGAAGGACTGACCACGCCTGGATCTTCAGTCAACGGCATGGCTTTGGTGATCAACGCCAAACGCTGCTGATTGAGTTCAGCATGGCGAACATTATGCGCGTGAAGGAACTTCAAAACGCTGGCCGGCCGAGCGCGCTTAAGCACTTCAAATGTCGACCAGCGCGCCAAAAACTCACAGAAAACCAGCGTGTCATGGTTATGAAACAGCTCAAGAGCCAACGGATAATACTGTTTGAGCATGCAGACCAGACGGTTGCTGATCTTGACCCGGTCATCGACCAGCCCACGGCGATGTTCGGTCAGACTGGCGAGCGAACGCATGGCGGAGCTTTGCTGGACCAGTTGAGGAAACCGTTCTGGGTGATTCAGCAACAGCTCAAGCGCCCATTGAGCATCCGTTGGATCATCCTTGGCGCCACTGGGGACGAAGGTTTTACGGTGCCGGGCCAAGGTGCTCGGATTGATCGGAAAGATACAAAAAAACTCATATTTTTGCAGAGCCGCTATCAGTGGCCCTTTGTTCAGCTCCACGGCGACCGCGATCGGGCCACCGTAACGTTGATGCAGCGACTTGGCCCAGCGATCAATCGACTCGGGCTTGTGGTCGATGACCTCGAAACTCCGCTGAGCCTCTCCAGTTATCTGCAAACAGATGTCGTGCTTGGCATCTGCCCAATCAATTCCGATATAAGCAGTGAACCTCTGAGACAGGAGCGTTTGCATGGAACACCTCCACAGGCGCTAAAGTACATGCAGGGACATGCATGCTTGCGTCCAGCGAAGGCGATATAGAGAGCCGTGTCGGGCTTTCCCTGAGAATTCGTTAGAGGGCGCAAGCGCACCTGTGGGCTCGAAGGTGATGGCGTAATCATCGAGTGCTTCGCGAGCATATTCGTAGCCCGCAGGTGCATGTTCCTTCCTCGCCGACAGCGAACTTCCAGCGAAGTCAGTATGGAAGAGAAAGGAACGGACTACCTATATCGCGAGCAAGCTCGCTCCCACAGTGACGAATGTTGCACACACCGTCTGTGATCGGCACAACAGTCATCGACCATTCGTCATCCCGCCAACACCCACCGCCCCACCCGTCACACCATCAGCAGGTAACGACTCACCGTTGGAGACGTGCACTGATGAACATCAAAATCACCACGCTGTTGTTGCTCGGTTTGCTGGCCGCAGCAAGAGGGGCCGCTTACGCCGCCTCCGGCGATAACGCTGACGCGAGCGAGACCAGGTCGTGGAATAGCGGCGGATCGATCATGGCACCCAACAACTATCCGGACCCACCCTCGGGCCGATATACCCCCGACCGGGGCAACGGCGGATATGGTTCATCGAGAGAGGGCAATGGTGGCAATGCCGGGGCCAGCGGCTCAGGTGCAGGCGGTGGCACGGGCGCTGCCGGTGGGGGCACCGGTGGTGCAGGAGGCGGGACCGGCAGCTGGACACGCAGAAGCAACCAATGACGGGACAGCGTCGGCTGCTTTCTATTCAGTGCTCTTAACGTAGTTGCCACGGACCGCCAGGGTGTCAGCGCTCACCGACCCGCCGTTACCACACGAGTGTGGATTGCAATTTCCGGGTCGACCGGCTCGGCTCTTTTACCGATCTGCGACAACGACGTCACGGTGTAGCCAGCCTGAATCCTGTTCACCGTCGCATAGTCCACTGCCCCACTGACCTCGGTGCGGCCGATGACCCAGACGAAGGGCGTGGGCGCCGGTAAATGATTCAACCCTGCCGGCACCGTTCCGATCCATCCCGGAGGCGTCACCAGAAACTCACTGGACTGTGTGCCCGTCGCATATCCCCCCGGCGAGGCGAATACATCGCTCCACATGTCGAGCATTGGCAACACGTATAAACGCCCGGCGGTGTCCGGCGCGGTAATAACCAGCGGCTCCTTGGTCAAATCGAGCCAGGCGATGGAGTACAACGTGTCGACGTTCGACTGCACCACGGCTTTGAAGTCTTCGGATGGGTACTGCGGCACAGTCACAAAGACGTTGGATTCTTGCGGCGTGACTTTCGATTGAGCCTGGCTGGCCAGCGGCGAAACAACGGAAACTGCAAAGATTAGAGCAACGGCTTTCAATGCTTGAGTGATCAACATTTTGGCGATTGTCCGTGCTGTGGGAAACCCTGTCGGGTTCGACAGAGCTACCGGAACTCTAGACGATGAAAACAGACGGAACTGACAGAAAGACAGACGGACGAGTGACTGTTACAGGCCTGAAACAACGGCACGAAATGCCTCAACGGTCGGAGCGCATCAGCGCTTCCACACCGCCCTCCATCGACAACACCCCCGCACGGTTTCGACCCGAATGCTTGGCCTGATACAGCGCCGCATCCGCTCGCTCGATGAACACCTCGATGCTGTCGTGCCCGGTCGGCACAAACGCGTAACAGCCCAGACTGACCGTCACGTAACCCGTTGGTGAACCACTGTGGGTAATGTTCTTGTCCATGACGCTGCGGCGGATCTGCTCGGCAATCACCAGCGCGCCGTGAAGGTCGGTGTCGGGCAGCAACACCGCAAATTCCTCACCGCCATAACGCACCGCCAGGTCGGCTTTGCGGTGGCAGCAGCCCTTTACCGCACGCGCCACTTCAGCCAGGCAATGGTCACCCGCCACATGGCCGTAAGCATCGTTGTAGCGTTTGAAGTAATCGATATCGAGCATGATCAGGCTCAGCGAACTCGACTGCCGGGCGCCTCGGCCAAACTCGATGTCCAGCGCCTGCTCGAATAGCCGGCGATTGGCCAGCCCCGTCAGGCTGTCGTGAGTCGCGATCAGCTTCAGTGCTTCCTTGGCCTTGCGCAAATCGGCCTCGACCTGCACGCCGACGCGCACCTGGCGAACGAACACCCAACCGAACAGGCCCACACCCAACACCACCAAGGCAACAATAAAGCTGGATTGAAACGCTGTTTCGTACCACTCCTTGAGAATCGAATCCCTGGACGACGCCGCCGAAACAACCAGCGGATAGGCATCGAGCTGACGGTAGCCATACAAACGCACAACACCATCGACCACCGAGCTGATCATCGCGTTGCCGGCGGGCGCCCTGGGCAAATGCTTCTGAAAAATTTCGCCCTTGGCCAGGGACGTGCCGATCTGTGACTCCACAAACGGCCTGCGTGCCAGCAACGTACCGTCGGTCAACGCCAAGAACATCGAGCCGTTGTCATCGATGCTGAAACTTTTGAAGAACTGATCGAAGTAGGCCATTTTTATTCCGGCCAATACCACGCCCTGGAAGTTGCCGTTCTTGTCGTTCACCCGTTTGGATACCGGAATGATCCATTCGCCATTCTCCCGACTGCGAAGTGCCGGCCCGATGTGCGCGAGGGTGGACGCGTTCTGCTGGTGGAACTTGAAGTACTCCCGATCCGCCACGCCCGGACCGCGGTTCAAATCCTCAAACGAGGTCACGACCCACTGCCCCTGCTTGTCGAACAGAAATATTCCGTGCAATTGATCCAGTGCCTGCACCCGCCGGGCGAAGGTTTTCTGCAAGCGAGGTTTCTGTGCCGCGCCGTAACCATCGACCTGAATCCAGTCCACCAGACTGGTCAACACCAGGTCGGCTTTCATGAAAGTGTCTTCGGCCTGCTGCGCCATGGCGCGAGTCAGGTTCGACGACGAGACTTGCGCCACGTCGAGCGCGTGGCGGCGCGATTGCTCCAGCTGCAGGTAAAGCAGACCACAGAGACAGAGGCATACCGCCGCGATAAACAGCACCGCTGCCTTGAGCAGAGATAACCGTTTCAAAGCGCCGCCAGGGGTTTCGTGCGGGTCTTGAGTGAGGATAGGCAAAAGCTCGTCCTGTAAGGGCAAGGCATGGGCAAAGGCCCAAAGCCCTTATTTTTTGTGAGCTTAGTCTACGCAGGGGGGAGGGGCAACTGGACGAGTTTCACAAAAAACCCGATTGGTTGGGTAGCTGTCTCGAAATGTTAAATTTTGATTATTTTCAGGATGGTGAGCATAAACAGGAGTATGCCCACACCTATGACGATGACATGAGGTAAGGCGACGTGAGGCATCCGTGCGACTGCGGAAATATCTTCGCGTCGCAACGCTCTCCATCTACGGAACCACGCGCTACTAATCTGAAAAGGTTGTTCAACCGCGTTCCCGCCCGCGAAATGTGCCTCAATCAAATCTGATCGTTCGTAGTAGCAAATCTGAAAGAGCTTCCATTGCAACTCCAAAACCCAAAATATTGCCGCGCTCATTGCTGACAGGAGAAACGCGACACATGAGTGACTTATAAATGCTCCTGACAACGCTACCAACCCGAAGGTAACGCTCCACGCCTTTATGGTCAGGGCTCGAGTATCAAAATCTTCGATTGTTTTTTGAATGTGCAAATACTCTGCCTGGAGTGCTGCATTAAGCTGATCCTCTGTCATAGCAAACTCCTTTAACTAAAAATAACCGTCTCCGGGTTTCACACGAAAAAAATCATCTATTTCGATGAGATTCATCACCGCGAGAGAAAACTTGGCGCGCACAGTAAAAATGCCAAACTGATTACTGTCAGTTTCGCTGAGCAGGAGAAGGTGCCAGGATACCCGCCAACGCACCAATAGCGGCAGAGCCCAAAGCCGTAAGAACATCTGGAATTTGAACTTGACCGGTCGTTCCTAATGACAACGCGATTGAACCTAAAACAACAAGCAATGTGACCAAACCCAGTGAGGATACTACGACCCTATAAATCCACACATCCTGCTCAAGCGCTCGCGGAACTTGTAGCTTTGCCTGTTCGGAAAGTTTTTTTAGTGTCTCTTCTGGATTAGCTTGAATTTGCGCCAATACGCCAGGTGTGTCTATTATTGTCTTCGCAAGTTGATCGGCAGATCGTGTCCCGTCAAACATGGCATTTCCTCCACTTCATTAGATAAGAGCAAAGCCAACCGCGGCATTCACGCTCTCTTTAACAGCATTCAGGGCCGCATTCAAAGCGGCCTCAACCGCCAGTATCCCTAACCCCTCAAGCGTCAGCAGCACGATGCGCGTCGAGTTTTTCTGGATATCCATATGCAACCGGGCTTGTTCGGCGTTGATTTTTCCGGAAGCGGTCAACGCCTCAATCATCACAAGGGTTCGGGCCAATTTACTTGACTCGGCCTCACCGTACTCTTTTATATCCGGCCACTTTTCCGATAGAGCCCTCTTAAATGCAACAAGTATGCTTTTACCAAGCTGAGATGTGTTGACACCCATAATACGACCTCTGTCTAACAATTTATTTAAAGCTATTCCCCACGACGTTTTGCAAGCTCTTCTTTGAGAATAGCGGTATAACTGCTATTAAACTGGATACGCAACGGATCGATCTGCCACACTGACAGGCATGAAATTTTGTGCAACTTCCTTAATGCCTCCAGATTTTGAGCCAACAATTGCGCCTGCAGTGTTGTTATTTCATTCTTGGGAATGGCAGCCGCCCTCACCTCTATAGCACTAATATCAACCTTCGCTTGATCATAAAAAACTTTGCTTTTTTCGTACTCACACCCTGGACGCCCCTCCAGCGATTCAAGAGCAACAAAATGTGTTTCCGTCTTATTTTGTAGTGCAGTGACCACTTTGTCCGTTGTCTCGTCGTAAGCACTGATCAATCTAATTGAACACGCTGACAACATTAACAAAGTGACCAGCAATGCCGAAGCCACTGAAAACCGGTTTCTGTTCAACAAGGTGATTCCTTGCATCTTGATATGCTCCACCTGCTAAAAAATATCTAACTACACAATACCTCAATAGCTATCCGCTCAATTGTTACGCTACAACCGCCTCAAATCAAAACATTCACTTGCGCCGCAACTGATCTTAATATTGGCAACAAAATAAAGTGGCGCTATATTGATTATTAATATCCGCAATAGCCAAACTGAATTACGACGAGACCTATAACGCAGTAACAGCGCGACGCAGGAAGGAAAACACATAGAATGTGAAACTTAACCATTTACTTCAGCGCCACATCTGGCCTGAAAATCTAATGTACTTGTGTACCCCCTGCAGAGAAGGATCAAGCTTCTGAACTAAAAAATAACCGTCCGCTGTATTCTTAAGGCAACCGCCGTATCGCACTGCGCAAATGCGCCTGCGCACTTTCGGCGTCGCCCAGGCGCATTTGCTCGTAGGCCCGTTGGGCAATTTCATGGGGCACCGGCTTGAGTTCGCGCTGGGTCGCCATTGCCATCAGCTGCACCTGTGCGGCACGTTCCAGGTAATACAAATCATCCCAGGCTTCGGCGATGGTCGGCCCGGCGACGATGACGCCGTGGTTCTTGAGGAACAGGATGTCGGCGCTGCCCATGACGCTGGCAATCCGGTCGCCTTCGGATTCATCGAGGGCCAGGCCATTGTAGTCCTCGTCCACCGCCGTGCGGCCGTAAAATTTCAGCGCCGTCTGCCCCAACCACAACAGTGGCGGCCCCTGCAGCAAGCACAACGCCGTGGCGTGAGGCATGTGGGTGTGGAACGCCACTTTCACCCGTGGCAGCTGTTTATGCAGTCGGGCATGGATGTAAAACGCAGTCGCCTCGGGCTGCCCTTCACCGTCCACGACATTGCCGTGGACGTCGCACACCAGCAGATGCTGCGCCGTCACCTCGGCAAACGCGTACCCGTAGGGATTCACAAAAAACAGATCATCCCGCCCGGGCACCATCGCTGAAAAATGATTACAGATGCCCTCCTCCAGGCCATGCAACGCGGCCAGTTGAAAACACGCGGCCAACTCCGTACGGACGGTGATGACGGCTTGCGAATCCAGGTTGAGGTCGGCATAACGCGCGGAACGCGAACTGCCTGCAAGGGTATGTGCCATGGCGAGGTCTCCGTGTTTTTTTACCAGCCGAGGGATGTGAACAGAGGCACGACCTGATCCAGCGTGCTCAATATCGCATCGGGGCGGTAGTCCGGCAGCAATTGCCGACCCGTGCCGCGATCGATCCACACACAACGAAAGTGCATGTCCCGGGCGGCGGTGTGGTCCAGCGTCGGGCTGGCGCAGATGTGGACCACTTGATCAAGGCTGACCCCGAGCTGCTCATGAGCGTAGTCAAACAACCGCGGATCCGGCTTGTAAGCCCCCGCCTGCTGCGCGGTGATGACTCGGTCGATATGCCCGCCGAGCTGCGTAACGTTGCCGGCGATGATGTCGTCGTCGGTGTTGGAGACGATGCACAGCTTGAAGCCCATCGCCTTGAGTTTCGCCAGTGTCTCGGTCACTTCCGGAAACGGCGGCATCCGCGGAATCGCCCCGGCCAGCCGCTGACTGTCTTCGGGCAGGCTCGCCAGCCCCAACTCCTCCAGCGCGAGTTGCAACCCGAGCGTGCTCAGTTGGCGAAACGAACGATGCGGCGGAATCTGCTCCAGCCGGTGTTCATGCCGGTCGTAGACCTCGATGAGGCGATCGGCTTCAACGGTGTGATCGCCCTTGTCGCGCAAAATCTCGGCGACCACGGCTTTCAAGCCTTCATCCCATTGGATCAACGTGCCGTAGCAATCAAAGGTCAGCCATTCGGGGCGCGGGGTGTTCTCGAGTGTCATGTTTATATCCTCTGAAGGGTGATCTTCAGATTACGAGCCGCTGGTGTTAGTGTGAAATTAAATTAATATCGACTCGTCAGTTGAAAATCAAATATCCAGGAGATCGCCATGCTCGATCTTGAATTGCTCAAGACCTTCGTCTGCGTGGTCGATGAAGGCAGCTTCACCCGCGCCGCCGAACGCGTGCATCGAACTCAATCCACCGTGAGCCAGCAGGTTCGCAAACTGGAAGATCTGGTCGGTCATCCCCTGCTGCTGCGTGACCGTACCGGCCAGAACATCAACCTCACCGAACATGGCGAACTGCTGATTCACTATGCCCGGCGCCTGTTGGCCCTGTCCTCTGAAGCGGTTGAAGCACTGGCCAGCGACCTCGATCTGGAAATCCTGCGCATCGGCGTGCCGGAGGACTTCGATGCGCGGCGCATGGCCCTGATCCTTGCGGGCTTCAATCGCGCGCGCCCGCAAGCCCGGCTGGAAACCGTCAGCGGCATGAGCACAGATCTGAAACAGAAACTCGCGTCGGGTGAGATCGACATCGCCCTGGTCAAACGCGAACCGGACAGCGGCCCGTGCTGGGCGGCGTGGCCGGAAGTGCTGGTGTGGGTCAAAGGTGCGGGAGTGGACTCGGCCAACGGCGTGTTGCCATTGGCGCTGTTTCCGCAAGGATGCATTTATCGGCAGCGGGCGATCCGCTTGCTGGACGTGGCGCAGCGACCCTGGCGGGTTGCGTTTGGCAGCCACAGTTTGACCGGGATTCAGGCAGCGGTGGCTTCAGGGTTGGGGGTTTCCGTACTGCCGGCTTCGGCGGTGTTGCCTGAGCACAGTGTGTGCACTGATCTGCCGGAGTTGCCGCCGACGGAGTTGGCGTTGATCAGTCGGGAGGGAGTGTTGACGGGGTTGCAGCGGGATTTGGTGGAGTTTTTGCGGGGGGAGTTGGCGGTCTTGGGCAATTGACTGTTGAGTAGAAATAATTTGTCACGCTTGTGACGCCGACATGACGCAGGGCAAAGCCTGGATGGCGTTGAAGGAGCTACGATTACTCTTACATCACGACAGGGAATCGAAATGAGTAAGGCAGACGAGCTTGCGGCGAAGTTGAAACATACCCGGCCTACCAGCGCGGATCAGATGATCGACAGCTGGCCCGCCCAAGTCTACGAGTTGTATGAGCAGATCGAGGCGTGGCTGCTGCCACTGATTGAGGTGGGTCTGATCCTGCGGCGTAATCCCACTCATGTGTGCGAGAGCGATTCAAACGGTGCGACTTTCGACTACGCGATCGACCAATTGCTGATCGAAGGCAATGAGCACGGCATCACCTTCGACCCTGTTGCGCGCTTCACCGAAGATGGCGCGGGGCGTGTCGAGATCCACTCGAAAGGTAAAGAACTGGCGCTGCTGCGCACAGTGGACGAGCATGGCGAGACGCATTGGTGGCTGCAGGCGATCGAGCAGGCCGGACAGCAACTGGATGCGGTTGCGTTGACCGAGCACAACCTGCTGGCGGTGGTGCAAGAGGGGCTGGAGCTTTAGAGAGACGAACCCAGTACCGGGAAAGGGGACGGATTGATTAAATCAAGCCCACTCCCCTACTGCCGTGCCGGCCCCGCCGCTACCACCGATCCCACCGCCGAATGCAAATCCAGCACTGGCACCGGCGACAGCCGGTTCAACGCCCGCAATACCGGCGCATCGTAGCCATACACATCAGGCTTGAACGCCACTCGCCCGTCACTGCCCAAATCCACGGTCCAGTACGCCAGCAACACCGGCACTTTGACAGGAAGCCGAATGTTCTCGGTCTTGCCGTTAGCCAATTGCTTCTGAATACCTTCGCTGTTCCAGCGCACCGGGTCGTTAAACAACAGCTCCACCAGTTGCAGCGGATTCTCTACCCGAATGCAGCCCGAGCTGGTCGCGCGGACGGTTTTGGCAAACAACTCGCGGTGCGGCGTGTCATGCAGGTAAATCGCATAGTCGTTGGGAAACCGGATCACCACTTGACCCAGCGAGCTGTCGGGCCCGGCATCCTGGCGCAATGTGAGGCCGCGCGGGTTGGTCCAGTCGACGGTCGACGGATCGAGCACATTGCCTTCCCGATCCAGCACTCGAATCCGGTTGGCCGCGAGGTAGCCGGGATTGCTCTGAACCTTCGGCAGCATATCTTCCTTAAGGATCGTTGGCGGCACCGTCCAGGTCGGGTTAAACGTGATGTAGGTAATCTGCGCCTGGAAGATCGGCGTATTACGAGCCGTTTTACCGACCTGCACCCGGGATCGCCAGATCGGTAGGCCATCGCGGTACATGGCCACCTTATAGCCGGCGATATCGACGATGACGAACGTGCCCTGGAGTTTGTAGAGCAGCCAGCGCGCCCGCTCCATATTCACCCGGACTTGATCGATTCGCGCATCCACAGGCACATTCAATGCCGCCAGTGTTGTCGCCCCGGCCATGCCGTCCGCGCCAAGGTATTGCTCGTTTTGATACTTTTTCACCGCTGCGGTGACGGCGCCGTCGTACTTCGTTCCGTGGATCAATCGCGGATCGAGAAAACCCGCCGCGACCATCCGTGCGCGCAACTGCGCGACGGCCGGTTCGTCCATGCCAGGTTTGAGTGAATGGTCGACAACCACTTTCGGCCAACCGCCCCGGTCCCGGATACCGCGCAGTTGCGCCAGGGCCTGACGCAAACCGACGTACACCGCTTCTTGCGGCGGCGCTTGGGCAAACGCCTTGGCGACGTCGTGATTGTCGAGCGCAGCGAAGAAGGCGTTGACGTCATCACGTGGATCGACGCCATTCGAATCAAAGTTCCAGTGAATGTCGAGCCGCGAAGGATCAACCTTGCCTCGGCGCAACTGCAGCAGCGCGGTGATGAAAGTATGCGTGGTCGCCAAATCAAAAGCCGCCCGTTGCTCAGGCGTTACCGGCGTTGTCTGCACCGTAGTCTGCGACCGGATCAATTCATCGATATGAAAGTCCGCCGGGGTCAGGCCATCGGCCTCAGTCGCCTTCAGGCTGGCGATCAATTGCGCGACATCGCTGTCATTCGTCCACGCAGCGCGGTAGGCGCGATGCGTATAAAAATCCATCACCAGACGGCTGACATCCACTCGCCGATGACGAGATCCTGTGAGCAGCGGTGGAAACGCGGTTTTCAGCGGCTCAAGCGAGGCCTGAATCGCTTGCCCGACGTTATCGTCCGCTGCAGCCTCGATTATGGAGGTTGGCGCAGTTGTGGGCTCAATCGGCGAAGTTTCCGCGAGCGCTGTGCCGCTGATCAGAAAGCCCATAAAAAATACGCGGCTTATGACGAATAACCTTGTTAAAAGCACCATGAATAATCCTTAATCCCCCGCATTCAACGCCTGGCTTTCAACACACTGCTAGACTCGAACTTAACATGATGAGACATCTATATGGCGCCACTACGTTTTGGCTATCTTCTTTCGGCCCTGCTACTGACTGCAATGTCCGTACCGTCAGCCTACGCCGATTCTCTCGCTGCCGCCCTCATCAAAGCGGCCCCGAAGGCTAACGCCAACGTCATCAACCTCGCCGTTCGCGCCTCGCAATGCAGCATCGCTCAAGGCAAAGCGCCAGCCCAAAGGCTTGCGGTCATCGACTATTCCCTGCCTTCGACCGAACAGCGGCTCTGGGTGTTCGATTTAAAGAAGCGCAAGTTGCTGTTTCATGAACTGGTCGCTCACGGTCGAAACAGCGGCGAGAACATGGCAGTCAACTTCTCCAACCAAAACGAAAGCTTCGCTACCAGTCTCGGCTTGTACCGCACACAGTCAAGTTATGTCGGGCAGAATGGTTACTCGCTGCGCATGGAAGGCCTGGAGCCGGGTTTCAATGACAACGCCTTTGACCGCGCCATCGTGATTCATGGCGCGCCTTATGTGAGTCCGGTCCTGGCCCGTGCGAATGGGCGGATTGGCAGAAGCCTCGGTTGCCCGGCAGTCAGACCGGCGGTTGCTCGTCGGCTGATTGATTCGATGAAAGGTGGGCAGTTGTTGTTCTCTTACTATCCGGATCAGCGCTGGCTGAAGTCGTCTTCGTATATCAATTGTGGCAGCGGCACCGTGGCGTCGGCGTCCAAGACAACTGTCCGCAAATGAACATCGTGTGAAACTGCCTGCGTATTACAGAGGGCGCCTCATCAGGGCGCCCTCTTTCCATGTAGCAACGCGTGACCTGATGCCTGCGACTATCTAAACTCCCACGGATGCCAAAATTACATTTGGCCCACCCGGGAAGACACGCATGGACCTTCAACATCGCAACAACGTAAAAGTGATGGGCGACGGTCCGGCAACGCTGATCTTCTCCCATGGCTTTGGCTGCGATCAAACCATGTGGCGCTATCTCGTTGACAACTTTACCGGTAGTTTCAAGGTTGTTTTGTATGACCTGGTCGGTGCAGGGCAGTCGAATCTCGATGCCTACGACAAAGAAAAATACAACTCACTGGCCGGGTATGCCCAGGACCTTGGCGAAATAATCGATCAGTTCGCCAACGGCCCGGTGATTCTAGTGGGTCACTCCGTCAGCGCCATGATTGGTGTCTTGGCGGATCGTCAGTCCCCCGGCCACATCGCCGCTCACGTCATGATTGGTCCTTCACCCTGCTACATCGATTCCGACGACTACGTGGGCGGATTCAAACTCGAAGACATCCACTCACTGCTCGACACCCTCGACAGCAACTACCTCGGCTGGTCCAGCACGATGGCCCCGGTGATCATGGGCGCGCCTGGGCAACCGGCGCTCGGCGAAGAACTCACCAACAGCTTCTGCCGCACCGAGCCCGAGATCGCCAAGCAGTTCGCGCGGGTAACGTTCATGTCGGACAACCGCAAAGACGTCGCGGGCCTAATCACACCGACCCTGATTCTGCAATCCACCGACGACCTCATCGCCCCCGTGGCCGTGGGTGAATACCTGCACGCCACACTCCCTAACAGCACGCTCTGCCTGGTGGTCAACGTCGGCCATTGCCCGCACATGAGCGCGCCGAGTGTCTGCTCCGAAGCCATGGACAGCTTCCTGTCGCCGTGGGTGGGCGCTCATGCCGACCGATGATCCGTCATCACTGCCCGACCCGCAGACGCTATTCGAAGGTGCGCCTTGCGGATTAGTGGTGACGAAAGAGGACGGCACGATCCTGCGCAGCAATCAGACGTTCAGCAACTGGATCGGCTTCGATGCCCAAGCGTTGATCGGCCGGCGCTTTCAAGACCTGCTGACCATGGGCGGTCGTATTTTTCATCAAACCCACTGGGCGCCGCTGATGCAAATGCAAGGCTCCGTGGCCGAGGTAAAACTCGATCTGGTTCATCACGACAAACGCATTGTCACCATGCTGCTCAACGGCGTGAGACGCGAGCACGCCAGCGGTGCGTTTTATGAACTGGCGCTGTTCGGCACCACCGACCGCGACAAGTACGAGCGCGAACTGCTCAACGCCCGAAAACTCGCGGAGGAGCTGCTGTCCAAAAAGACCGCCGCCGATGCCGCCCTTCTCGAAGCCCAGACCCAACTGAACCTGGCTTACGAAAAGGCAAAACGCCGCGCCTCGTTCGCCGAACAAATGGTCGCTATCGTCAGCCACGACCTGAAAAACCCGCTGACCGCGATCAAAATGGCCTCCGACATCCTCGCCCAAGGCCAGCGCACCGCCAAAGAAACCAAGATGCTCGGGCACATTAGCCAATCAGCGGAACGTGCACAGCGCATGATCGCCGACTTGCTGGATTTCGCGCTGGCCAGAGTCGGACGTGGAATTGGGATTTCTCCTACATCGCTGGACTTGCATTCCTTCGTCAGCCACAGCGTTGATGAACTGCGTGTAGCGTTTCCTGAGGCGAAGTTGCTGCACCAGTCCATTGGCACTGGTAGCGCTCATCTGGATGCTGATCGGGTGCAGCAAATCATCGGCAACCTGGTGGCCAATAGCGTGGCTTATGGCGATCTGCAGCAGCCCATCACCATTACTTCGCGACTGGAAGCCCAGGCTGTTGTGTCGGTGCAAAACCACGGGCCGGTTATTCCGGAGTCATTGATGGCGATTCTTTTTGAACCGATGACTCGCGGCACGGAGACGGACAGTGATTTGCGAAGCGTGGGGCTGGGGTTGTTTATCGTCAGGGAAATTGCCAAGGCCCATGGCGGGGATGTTTCGGTAAGTTCGAGTCTTGAGGGTGGGACGGTGTTTAGTGTTTATTTTCCGTTGGGGGCCGCCGCGCTCTAAGCGCTACGCCAAGAACTGATCAAGTCCATTAAGGAAGCCGGATAACAATGAAAAACCTGAAAAGCACAATCATGCTCGGTGGCCTGCTCGCCCTATCGTTTGCCGCTCAGGCAGAGCCATCCCATATGGACAGCGTCATCCAGCAAGGCCAACTGCGCGTTTGCACAACCGGCGACTACAAACCCTATACCTTCAAAGCCGAGGACGGCGAATACTCCGGCATCGACATCGCCATGGCCCGCTCGCTGGCGGAAAGCCTGGGTGTCAAAGTCGAGTGGGTGCAAACCACCTGGAAAACACTGACGCCCGACATGCTGGCCGGCAAGTGCGACATCGGCGTTGGTGGCATCTCGGTCACCCTGGAACGTCAGAAAAAAGCCTTCTTCAGCACCACACTGGACGTCGACGGCAAGATCCCGTTAGTGCGCTGCGAAGATCAGGCGCTGTACCAGACCGTCGAGCAGATCAACCAGTCTTCGGTTCGCTTGGTCGAACCGGCCGGCGGCACTAACGAAGCGTTTGTTCACGCGTTTCTGCCCAAGGCGCAATTAAGCCTTCACGACAACGTGACGATCTTTCAGGAACTGTTGGATAAGAAGGCTGACGTGATGATTACCGATGCGTCGGAAGCGTTGTATCAGCAGAAACTTAAACCCGGGTTGTGTGCGGTTAACCCGAGCCAGTTTATGCAGTACGGCGAGAAGGCTTACTTGCTGCCTCGCGACGATATGACCTGGAAGTTGTATGTGGATCAGTGGCTGCACCTGGCCAAGGTGACAGGCAACTATCAGAAAGTTTTGGGCCAGTGGATCGCAACGCCCGCTCCCAAATAGCCGCCACAACCCCTGTAGCAGCTGGCGAAGCCTGCGTTCGGCTGCGAAGCAGTCGCCAAATCAGCACACACGGTGCGCGCCCCGGCAGAAACATCTTCCGCCGGGGCGTTACGCCTTAGTCATCGTGCAACAACCCCGAGCTGTACTCGCTGAAGCTGCTACCAATCGCACTCCCGCCAAGGTTCAACTTGTTGGCGCCATGGCCGTCGAACGATTGGCAGCTTTCTGAAAAACAGGTGCTGGTGCTGACGCCTGAGCAGGCGCTTAGCAGCAAAGCGCTGGTGATCATCACGACTTTGAAGAGGGTTGAGATCATTTTTCAGGTTCCTGGGGGGAAGCGCGGCGATTCGAACGCTATCCCTTATCCTAAGACGCCAATTCGTCAGACATTATGAAACTTGGTCGCGCGACAGCATTGGTTCAGCTACAGCGGTGTCTTGATGCAAAAAAGGGCGCTCCCTTAGGAACGCCCTCTTCTATTAGAGCTGCAACGCCGGCCCATTAAGACTCGCCTCAACCTCAAAAGCCCATTCCTGATAAACTCCTCAACCTCCCAGCCCCACCGATTCCAGATCCCCAATGCCCCCAATCACCGCCACACCCGCCCCGCTCTCCCGCCGTTTCTCCGTCGCCCCGATGATGGATTGGACTGATAGACATTGTCGCTTTTTCCTACGCCTACTCTCCAAACACGCCCTCCTCTACACCGAAATGGTCACCACCGGCGCGCTCCTCAATGGCGATCACGAGCGCTTCCTCCGTCACAACGAAGCCGAACACCCGCTCGCCCTGCAACTCGGCGGTAGTGTCCCCCTCGATCTGGCTGCCTGCGCCCGCATGGCCCAGGAACACGGTTACGACGAGGTGAATCTGAATGTCGGCTGCCCGAGTGATCGGGTGCAGAACAATATGATCGGCGCGTGCCTGATGGGGCATCCGCAGTTGGTGGCTGATTGCGTGAAGGCGATGCGGGATGCGGTGTCGATTCCGGTGACGGTGAAGCATCGGATCGGGATTAATGGGCGGGACAGTTACGAGGAGTTGTGTGATTTCGTCGGCACGGTTCGGGATGCCGGATGCACGAGTTTTACGGTGCATGCGCGGATTGCGATTCTGGAGGGGTTGTCGCCGAAGGAGAACCGTGACATTCCGCCTCTGCGCTATGACGTGGCGGCGCAGTTGAAGGCGGATTTTCCGGAGTTGGAGATTATTCTTAACGGCGGGATCAAGACGCTGGAGGCCTGTCACGCGCATCTGCAGACGTTTGACGGCGTGATGCTGGGTCGTGAGGCGTATCACAATCCTTATGTGATGGCTGAGGTGGATCAGCAGTTATTCGGCAGTACAGCGCCGGTGATCAGCCGGGCCGAGGCGCTGGCTCAGTTGCGGCCTTATATAGCGGCGCATATTGAGGCGGGCGGATCGATGCACCACATCACCCGGCATGTGCTGGGGCTGGGCACCGGGTTTCCGGGGGCACGCAAATTTCGTCAGTTGTTGTCGGTGGATATTCACAAGGCTAAAGAGCCTTTGGCGTTGCTGGATCAGGCGGCGGAGTTGCTTGAGGGGCGTTAACGGTTAGTCGTTTTATTTATATACCAGGCTGGCGGGTCCGCAGCCTGGTTCAAGAGTCAGAGCGCTGCTGCTTCAGTCCAGTTAACCCAACCGAATGCCCATGTGGCCAGGATCACCAGACCGAATACGATTCTGTACCAGGCGAATGCGGCGTAACTGTGGCTGGCGATAAACTTGAGCAAGCCCCGTACAGCAATCATGGCAAAAAAGAACGCCGTGATGAAGCCCAGGGCAAAGACTGGCAGGTCACCGGCCTGGAATAGATCGCGATACTTGTAGCCTGAGTAGACGGCGGCACCGACCATGGTCGGCATGGCCAGGAAGAACGAGAACTCGGTGGCCGCCTTGCGCGACAGTCCAAACAGCAACCCACCGATAATGGTCGATCCAGAGCGTGAGGTGCCCGGTATCATTGCCAGGCATTGAGCGAAACCGACCTTCAGTGCGTCGGGCCAGCGCATGTCGTCAACATGATAGACATACACCACATGTTCCCGCCGCTCAGCCCACAACATGATGATGCCGCCCACTACCAACGCCACCGCAACGGTGATTGGGTTGAACAGATACTCATGAATCTTATCGGCGAACAACACACCCAGAACAACGGCCGGCATAAAACCGATCAATAGATTCAAGGTAAAACGTTGCGGATTGCGTTGAGTTGGCAGGCCTGTGACGATCTCTAGGATCTTGCGACGAAACTCCCAGACGACGGCGAGGATTGCGCCCAGTTGAATAATGATATTGAAGGCCATCGCACGCTCACCACCGAAGTCGAGCAGGTCCGCGACTACAATCTGATGCCCTGTACTTGATATGGGCAAAAACTCTGTCAACCCTTCCACCAAGCCTAAAATCAATACCGTTACGGTAGTCCAAAAATCCATTAACCCTCCCCTCATAGACACCAGTAAATCCGCTGCCATGCTTTTAATTTATCGCTAACGAGTCAGTAAAGCGCATTCGGTTCAGTATTAAAACTCATCGTTAGTAAATGTCCAGAACCACAACTAACAATCCCGATGTTATATAGAGGTAAACACTAGACAGCTCTGCCCAAAATAAATGCACTAACTAGCAAGTCAAGTAGCCAAGTGCCGATAATTCATAACACTCAATAAACAAAAATAAACAACGGCAGCACTCGCCAGCGTCACAGCGTATTCACCTGGAAAAGCGAGACATTGCGGCGAAAGATGGCACAATGACACTCCCGTGCCAGCTGGCATGCCCCGCGCCAGGAGCACAAAAAATCTAACCAGATCGACCAACAATGTTAAAAAAATTGTGACGCCTGCTTGAAAAATCCGTGAAATGTTACCAATTGTCAGTCACAAATGAGAATCGGTGCTTTAACATCCAAATGTCAGCACCCAGCCGAGTCAATGCATGATGCTTACAGGGAAATTAACGAATACCAGCCACAGCCACGCAAAGGAGGTGACAGGTATTCTCACCATTGGGCGGACCCATAGTTTAGCTGAGGGTTTCAAGACTTTAGTAACAAGTCGCGTAGCGCATGATATACCCGTTGACACCATGTGCTACAACAACTTGTTTAAAAAAAATAGGGACTTCCATTCATACCGTGCAGTATTCATTATCATTGACAGCCCTCAGGCCTTTGATGAAAGCCTCGCTCTGGTGGAAAATATGCGTGCCGATAACCAGGCCCTAATTATTTTTGTAGCGATCACCGGCAGAGGCACCTACAACAAGATGAAGTACTATCTTGCCGGGGCCGACCACTGTATTAAATTCAGTATGTTTCCCGAAGAAAACCCGGACGCGCTTTCCGAGTTTTTTAACAGCGTAGAATGGCACAAGCAACACCATCTGCTCTTGGACCCGACTCGTATGTGCCTGATTGGAGACTATAAGAAGCTGGACGTATCGTTTCCGGAAATGAAAATTCTTGAAGCGTTTTCCGAAACAAGAAATCAGATATTGAGCCATGATGAAATTGCCAGAATCATGGGGCTGAATATAACGTTTTATGACCCAAGGGCCTTGGAAAAATCTATTAGCCGCCTTCGCGGAAAGATAAAAGGCATGTATGGCACAAACGCCATTCAAAGTATTCGTGGGCATGGATATCGTCTTGTCAGGGGTCTGATCTCGACCACCTGAAGATTAATATGCAGGGAGTTATTGCATTATGAACGCAACGATGAGCGCGTCACACACCTATCGTGCGAGTCATTATCTGTCTCGACAATTGATCCTCACTCGCGATGACTGCCCATTTGGCAGCGAGATCAGAATACAGTTTGACGACAGTCAGGCTCATGCATCCTTTGTTGCCCCCATGCAACAGATGAGTGGCATTTACAGTGAAGCTCTCTTGCAGACACGGCTGATTGCCTTTTCGCTAAAAGATCAAAATATCTCTAGCAAAAACAAATACTTAAGTCGTCGATTCGTTTGCGTTGGACAGGCAGACCTAGCCGATTCTGCACTCACTGAAGAGTTGATACAGTCCAGCGATGCGCTGCGCGGTTTTGGCCAGACACTGGTTATCGCTTTCAATGAACTACCCCTTTCGGCGGTCAGCTTCATTGATAAAAAGAACATTCTCAACAACGTATATCTGTTGAAAGATCACGGCGTAGAAATCGCGTTCGATGGCTATAACATCGACGATGAAAGTATCGAGATATTTACAACCCTGAATCTTTTCGACTATATCAAGATTCCTCTTTCAGCCCTAGACTTGAGCCTTAAACTGACGGGCAACCCCGATTTATTCAATCGACTCCACGAACGCATGACCATGCTGACTCACACCACCAAAGTCGTCTTCATAGCTGACAGAGTCGAGCATGCTGCTAGCCATATACTGGCACGCGCGTTGCCTTTTGATTACTTTCAAGGGAGCCATTACTCCCCTGCCGACAACCTCTTAAATTAAAAAACCGAGCGTGCCCCTTCAGGAGAGAGACATGGAAAGCACTACCCCCCTCCCCAGAAAATATTTTGTCGTCGTTACTCATAGCCCGGCATTACAACTTGAACTTGAGGCTTTACTCTCGAGTGAGCGATATAACTCATTCGGTACATCACAGGCAAAGATGTTTGTCGAAGGTGTAGCCCTCCCCTCATCCGCCCCTAAGCTCATGGAATTTATTTCTCCTCACCTGGACAGAACTGTCCCTCCTGTTATCAGACATGATACACAGCGCATACTCTCGACATTCGAATCCGAGTGGCGAGCGGCCCAGTCCGATACGCGGTCCAACAACATCTCCAGACTTGCAGATGAAGATCGGGATGATAACCGGGACTCCCTCTCCAATGTGACAGCCAGACCGCACTATCCCTATGCAGAAGCGTGGCGACTTAGCAATGTCAATGGCGCATTGATTAAAGATGATGTCGAGATTGTCTTGACTGGCCTGGAGGCCACACTGGTCAAAAAGATGCTGCACCATGATGACCGTGTCGTCAGCAAAGATGATCTTATTCGGAGCATAGGCAGAGAACCCGAACATTATCGAGGTCTGGAAATGTGCCTGAGTCGACTACAGGAAAAGTTTAAAACTGCCAGTAATGGCGAACGTCTTTTCCGGGCGGTCAGGAATCGTGGATATTGCCTGATTCAAAAAATCATAAGAGGAAAACCCCTCACTTGAGTAAATGAGATGTCCACAATGGTAGTGCATACAAAAATAACAAAGCACCCCACCATTTCACCCTCCTGATTCGCCCCTCCTTCAATATCCCACCTACACCACTCCCTCAAACCAACTTACATTTTCGACTATTTTTAACACTCCGACATACCCACCCAATGAACAAACTGCGCGTTAAAAGTCGTCAGACAGCTTTCAGCCCGATAACTTAATCTATTCACTGACGAGCGCGCCGCACAGTGGCGTTTCGCCCGTTAACGCTTTGCCCTCTTATAAAAATAATAATACTTGCTACATCAACTTGGCTCTTGTCTGTCGACGCGCGAATGGACGTATTTTGGGGATATCGCATGGTTAACAATCTTCGTATCAATCGAAATACCCACCTCAAAGGATTGACCTTCTGGGGACAATGGGCACTGGGTCAGGGCTTTGTTGTTGCCCTGTTGTTTCTATTGGTTTACTACCAGACCGGAACGGTAGAGTTCTATTATCGAGTGTGTGCAATTCTGACGGTACTTGCCTCGGTGCCCGCCTATACATGGTGTGGCGTCTATGCAAAGAAAGATAACTACCTGGAGGGATTGGGACGTTTGCTGATGGGCTGGACAATGACCCTCGCGGCATTGGCCTGCGTGGCGTTCATCTGCAAGGCGGATGAACTGTTCTCTCGTCAACTGATCCTCGTATGGGCAGCCTGCGGATACATCGGGCAGGCACTGTTGTACGTTCCGCTGCACGGCTTCTCGCAATACTATCAACGCTCACTTCAACGCGAGCATAAAACCCTGATCGTCGGTACGGGCGAGTTGGCATTGGGACTCGCCAGGAAGCTGCGTAGCCTCGAACACTTCCCGCTGGTGGGGTTGGTCAGCACCGACACCACGCTCCCGTTGGCGATGGGCTCGCCGCCGATCGTAGGCCCGCAGGAGCAGTTGCTGGAGTTGATCAAAGCCCATGACATTCGACGTTTGTACATCACGATGCCCCTGAGTGAAGCGGCAAAAATCGAAGCCATGTATGTCGATTTGCTGGGTGCGAACGTAGATGTGGTCTGGGTGCCGGACTTGAACAGCCTGACGTTGCTCAATCACTCGGTAAGGGTCGTGGACGGCTTGCCGGCGATCTACTTGAATGAAAGTCCGTTGACCAGCCAGCCGACCGCGGCACTGAGTAAAAGCCTGCTGGAAAAGAGCGTGGCGCTGTTGGCCATTGTCCTTCTAAGCCCGGTCCTGTTGCTTATAGCCCTTGCCGTCAAATTCAACTCCCCGGGTCCGGTGTTCTTCAAGCAGGACCGTCACGGCTGGAATGGCAAGGTAATCCAGGTCTGGAAGTTTCGCTCGATGCGCGTACACGATGACAAGGAGGTCAAGCAGGCCAGCCGTAACGATTCGCGGATCACCCCGGTCGGACGCTTTATCCGCCGCACTTCGCTCGATGAGCTGCCGCAACTGATCAATGTGCTGCAAGGCCATATGGCCCTGGTCGGGCCACGTCCGCACGCCGTTGCGCACAACGATTACTACTCCGGGAAAATTCTCGCCTACATGGCGCGTCACCGAATCAAACCGGGGATTACCGGACTGGCTCAAATCAACGGTTGCCGCGGCGAGACCGACACCATCGACAAAATGCAAAAGCGTGTGGAGATCGACCTTACGTACATCAATAACTGGTCGTTGTGGCTGGATCTGAAGATCCTGGTGAAGACACCCTTCACCTTGCTGTCTAAGGACATTTATTGATGGCTTAGTGGTTAACACCCGAAAAGTAAAAAGGGGACGCAAGTCCCCTTTTTTGTGGGCGTGTATCAAGCTCTAGTGCCAACTCACGACCCCATCAGAACCACCAATAGAACGATCAGCAACCTACAGGAAGCTGACCGGATTACCGTCCCAGTGTATTAGGGATAACGCAGAGAACTCTGCGCAGGATGGCGTTCACTACAAGACGGATTGACCGCATTACGATCTACAGCGCTAATCGCCCCGTAGATCGCCCGCCGTCACTCAGTGATCTTGTCAAAGTTGCGGTAGAACAAGTCGCTGTCACGGCTATCGGTCATCGAGTGCAGCCAATAGCTGCGATTAAGCCGTGCACCACCGTCACGGGTCAGCGGCGACCAGACGATATTGGCGCGACGCATGGTCGACATGCTCATCAGTTCGTCGAAAGGAATGGAGATGTAGATGCCTTTGTCGAAACTGCCTTCGCCGTATTCCGCTTTTGTCGCGGTGGTGAGCGTGGCCCAGGCACCGAATCGCACACCATTGCGGAACTCTCGCGACAGGTCGATCGTGGCGCCCCAATCCCGCGCCAGGTAACGGCCGACACTGACGGCGGCCTGGGTATCGAAAGGCAACTCGGTATAGCCGGTGATGTGGCCGGTAACGGTCGAGTAATCACGTAAGCCAAAGCCCTGATTAAACTCGCGCTGACGCACGTAGTTCAAATCTGCACCTACCGACCAACGCTCGCCTGCCGGACGGAACAGTACTTCACCGCCCACACCGGCAAACATCGACTCCAGATAGCCGCCGTAGACCATGCCATACAGGTCTTTATCCAATTGCTCGGCGTGGTTGACCTGGAACGTGGGCATCGTGACGTCAGAAGTTGTCAGGTACTTGCGCAGATCCGTCCGCACCCGGGGCAAGCCACTCGGTGCGTCGTAGGTAAAGTTGTCATAGTTGTTCACCAGATTGGCGCTGAGCATGCCGCTCCACCAGGTATTGCGAGTGAAGCGATACTCGGCGTCCGCATCGGCGCTCAACTGATAAAGCAAACCATCCGGGCCACCGACGTTCTGTTTATAGCCCAGCCCGATGCCATAGTTGAATGGATCGCGCGCCTCGGTATAGAGCGTAGTCTCATTGTGCGGCATCGCCCCGTTGACCTCGGTGGTACGGTGCAACGTTTGCAGCGGCTCCTCGTTATTGACCACTTCGCGAAAGGTCTCGCGAGGCACGCTGGTTTCTTCAAGCGGCATGTCGTAGCGCTTGTTCACCAGGGTGAACCAGTCGATATCGTCGTTGACGCTGTTGTCCAGAATCCGGCTGGCGCGGCCAACGGCTTTTGCCGAATGGAAATAATTCGTCTGCTCGCCGTACACAAATAACTCGGCGCCGCGCTGGGTGATGCGCTCAACTTTATAGCCCGCATTTTTCTGCAGGCGTTGCGACACGTTGGCCCAGTTGACCTGATCCGGTGGCGTGGCGGGTGCCTGTGCCGGCAGACGCTCCGCTGGCGGATCGTAGGTCTTGGCCGGTGCCTTGCGGCTGACGAAGTTGGTGTGCAGGGTGATGCCAAACATAGCGGTGTTGCCGCGTTCCCAACCCGCGCTGAGATCCACCGAATCGGTCAGCTTGAACACCGCGCCGATGTTGACGGGCGAGTCTTGCTTGATGGCGTTGTCTTTCGGCTCGTTTTTGTAGTCGTTGCCTTCGTACTCGAGCTTCAGGCTGAGCGGATCCCAGGGTGTCTGGTAGGTGACGCCGCCAAACAATGAAGGTCGTCCACGGAAATAGGCATTGGTGTTGACGTCACCCGTGCCCTCGCCGTCTGGCCGGGTGTTGAAGCGATCAGCCGCCCAACCCAACGGGTTGTCGAAATCGCCTCGATTACCGATGTATCCCCAAGCGATACCCGCGCTGAAATCAAAGTCGTCATAGCGTTTGTTGGCGACCAGGAATTCGCTGGAGAACAGGCCGGTACCACCGATGTCGCGAAAGCCGAGGGCCAGTTCAGGCGCCCAGTGGCTTTCTTGCCAAAGGCGTACTTTGAGGTCCACAGCCTTGTCTTTGTAACTCTGGTCGCCACTCAACGACTCGGGGCCATACCTGCGGTTGGTGATCGCGGTGTAGCGAAACGAACCTTCCAGCCATTCAAACGGCTGCAATGAAACGCTGTAACGGGTGTAGGGATCGGTTCGACTGGCATTCACACTCAACTCGCCGGCCGGGGCCATCCGGGCAGTCGGTGTCTGCATCAAGCCCACGCCGCCGAAATCACTTTGAGTCAATCGCGGCTCTGCGTGAGCCAAACCACAAGGCAACAACAGCACTGCTGCAAAACGTAAATTCAAGGAACCACCTCAGCCAGTTGCGTGGCAAGAAATTCGGCCAACTGCTGATTCAGTTCAGGTATAGGCGGATTAAGATCATCGGTTTTGACAGGAACGAGGATTTTGCTGCCGGCGGCAGGCACGTGCCCGCTTTCGCGATTCCACGGCGCAATGCCGACCCGGCGGGTGACGCCATCGGGCTGAATGATCCAGAGGTAATCGGCGTCGGCATCCGGCAGCGGTGAACACCCTTGCAGGTACTCACGGGCCTCCTGCATCGGGTGATAGACGAGCCTGCACGGTTCGGCGACAGCGCCCAGCACTTCAACCACATCGGAACGCATCGGGTAGATCAGGCTGTCGCTGTCATTGAGGCGGAAGTTGCGAGCGAACCCGACCTCTACCGCGACCGGATCCAGCACGGCCACCTGGCGCCCGGTGACCGGCAAGCGGCTGACTTGCTCGTACAAATGCAACGCCAATGCTGCGCGGCTGGGGCGATCGAAGAGCAATGCGGTGCGTTGCAGCACCTTCAAATCGAACAAGACCCCGGTTTTGAGCCGAGTCTGCTGTTCGAGCAGGGGTTGTCGCAGCCAGGCCGCCGCCAGCCAGTAGCCTTCAGGATTAGGTTGCGCATCACGCATCACGTCCAGTACGCGGCCCCCGGGTTGCAGTTCGACCGGTCCCGGATTGCGCACATCGCCGCTGACGGTGACTGCCGCACTCGCGCCGCTGGAGATCAACAACAGGCACGTCCATAACGCCCTGGAAAACTTCAACGGACAGCCCTGCGTTCAGAGGTCAACTGCACGATTTTCACCCGCAGTCGCCCAGTCAATTGCTGCTCACTCTGGAGGATGAAACCGTTGTCCGGATCGACCCAATAATGATTGGTCGCGCGAAGGCCAATCGCCGGTGCCTCTATCTGCTCATCGACACGCAACACAGCGTATTCCTTGTCCAGGATCCTGATGGTTTCCATAGGCTTTCGGGTGAAGCGACTGCTCACGGCAACGCCCACTTCGTAACCCCGATAGAGATCGATAAAGCGCTGGCTGGTGTAGCCATCGGGCAGTCGGTGAAGGCCTTGCTTGAACGGCGATTGCGCTTCGATGCGCGTCCCGTCCAGGTCACCCTCGAAGCCCAGTCCGACCGTGCGAACCGCCAGGCCATCGCGCAGCAACAGCACCTGCTTGCCGGACGCGACCCAGTACTGCAAGTCGCCTCGCTCACGCACCATCGCCAACACCCCTTCGCCGGAAGGGGTGGTCAACTTAAGTTGGGGATACTGAACTTCGGCCACTTGCTCCGGGGTCAATTCCAGGTCGTCGGGCCCGGTGGCCACGGCTTTGAAGTTCGCCAATGTGGCCCTCATCAGAGGATTACATCCACACAACAGCAAGGCCGCCATCAAGCAGACGCTAACTTTCAACGTTCTCACAGTGGGTCCAGACCTTATCTGCTGTTGGCTTCACTTAAGTTGTTTTGTGCCGCCGCGCCCATGCCGAGAATCGAGGCCGATGGCACCAATTGACTGATGAAGCGGTTCCAACGCGTGACGTTGGCAGGGCCTACATAAACAATGTCCTGGGGACGAACATCGAAGTGAGTGGCGAGCGCCATGGCCGAAGGTGACTCGGCTTGCAGCTGATAGATTTTGGCAGGTTCCACATCGAGGTTTTCCACACCCCGGATGACGTACACGGCGTTGCCGTTTGAGGTGGTCTGGTTCAACCCCCCTACCGAGCCAATAACATCAGAAAGATTCATGGTGCGGGTCTTGAACGTCAACGCGCGCGGCTGATTGACCTCGCCCATCACGTAAATCTTTTTGCTGTCGTTGTACGGCAAATACAACTGATCGCCGCCTCTGAGGTAGACCTTCTGCAACTCGGCATTCTGTTGATTGAGCGCATCGAGGTTCAGCGGATAAACCCGCCCGTTTCGCGTCAACAGCAACCCCGACAAGTCAGCATTCAGAGGGTCGACACCCGCAGAACCCAAGGCTTCAACCACATTGAGCGGGTTCGTGGAAATCGCTTGCGGGCCTGCTTTCAACACGGCTCCCGACACCACCACTTTCTGACTGGCAAAACGCAACACGGCGACGTCTACTTGCGGGTCCGAGATGAACGTCGATAACTGCTCGGCGATGTCGGATCGCAGTTGCTGGATGGTCTTTCCGGCAGCCTGGACTTCTTTTATGTAGGGGTAGTAAAGCGTGCCATCGGAACGCACAAGGCGACCGTTTGCATCGATCTGCTGTTGCGCGCCAGAAGGTGCGGTCAGTTCAGGGTGATCCCATACGGTGATGTACAAGACATCGTTATTACCAATGCGGTATTCGTCCGGTGTGGTCAACAATTCCAGGGGCAATGACTCATGTATCTGAGTGGCCCTGTCCATGGCAATGAGCTTGGGGGTAATCGGAATAAGCTCGACCCGACTGTTTTCGCTGGCACCTTCGCGAGTGATATCGCTGGTGCTCATATGTTGACCCGGCGAAAACATACAACCTTGCAAAGCAATACTTGCCAGCATTAAAAAAGGAATACTACGAATCATAATGGCACTACGCTATTCAAGGGCAAACCCAAAACAAGATCGCCCAGTTGTTAGCCGGGCAATCTTGTGTGACACCTGCGGTATTTATCAGTTTGTGCCGGTGGTCCCGGTAGTGCCAGTCGTCCCAGTACTTCCGGTGGTTCCGCCATTGGAACTTCCACCGCTGCTGGAGGCAGCCACTGCACCTGAAACCAGCGCGGTGCTGGCCAGTGCAGCTTGTGCCGCCGTTACATCACCCAGCACTTTTGTATCCAGCGAGAGCGGTATTTCTACAGCGAAAGCCCCGCTGCTCATCATGGACAACACGACAATTACCATCGTCTTTTTCATATCAAACTCCTTCCTGCGTGTTCTTTATATCTACGGACTTGCGTGAGGTGTTTCCAGTCAATTTTCCCGACCATAATTAACATCGCGTCCTGATATAACAGTTCAGCAGAAAATCCGCGGGACTGAAGGCCCTAAAGCCTTATTCCAAGTAGCCCTTGGGATGGTTCGATTGCCAACGCCAGGTGTCCGTCATCATCTCCTGCAAACTCCGCGTGGCCTTCCAGCCGAGGTCCTTCGCCGCTTTGGACGGATCGGCCCAACACTTGGCAACGTCGCCGGAACGTCGCGGCATCACGCGATAAGGCACTGGCCGCCCCGAAGCCTGTTCGAATGCCCGCAGCACCTCGAGAACGCTGTAACCATCTCCCGTGCCCAGGTTCCAGATGTTGATTCCGGTACGCGTCGAGATCGACTGCAATGCCTTGAGGTGTCCGTCCGCCAGATCCACCACGTGGATGTAGTCGCGCACACCGGTGCCATCGACGGTGGGGTAATCGTCACCAAATATCGACAGTTCCTGCAGACTGCCGACGGCAACCTGGCTGATGTAAGGCACCAGGTTGTTGGGTATTCCGCTGGGATCTTCCCCCAGATGCCCACTGGCGTGAGCGCCGATCGGGTTGAAATAACGCAACAGCGCGATACTCCATCTCGGCTCTGCCGCACACAGATCATGCAGCACGTTTTCGATGATCAGCTTGGATTGCCCGTAAGGATTGGTGGGTGTGCCTGTAGGAAAATCTTCACGAATCGGCATCTGCTCAGGCGCGCCGTACACCGTGGCCGATGAACTGAACACCAACCGGAACACCCCGGCCGCGGACATCGCCTGGCACAGGGTAATGCTCCCGCACACGTTGGTTTCGTAATACTCAAGCGGCTTGCGCACGCTCTCGCCTACGGCTTTGAGCCCGGCAAAATGCAGGACAGCGTCGATGGAATGCGCCTGAAAAATCCGGTCCAGCAGTGCTCGGTCGCACACATCCCCGTGAATCATTAAGGCTGATTTACCGCAGATGGATTCAATCGCGTGCAGGGACGCATCAGAGCTGTTGCAAAGGTTGTCCAGAACAACCACGTCGAAGCCCGCCTCAAGCAGCGCAAGTGTGGTGTGTGAACCGATATAACCGGTTCCACCCGTTACCAGAATCTTCATAGAGCGGTCCATAGTGGGGTATTGAAGTGCTCAATGGCGTGCAAATGTTTAATGCGCACATCACCCATCGAAGCCAATGACTTATTAGCACTTCATAACAACCGACACTATTGATAGACACCGACTAAAATTAACTAAACACCGTCAAGCCCGACAACTAATAACATCTACCCCACTCTGCACATGCTATTAATTGCCATCAAATCTTCTCTGAGGTATTAAAGTACAACCGCCGTAATACATCAAAACCCGCACTCATACTTTTTTGTGTGGCTGTGGACAATGACTTTCCAGGATATATCTATGATTCGTAAATGCTTGTTCCCCGCCGCCGGTTATGGCACGCGTTTTTTGCCTGCTACAAAAGCCATGCCGAAGGAAATGCTGCCGATCGTCAACAAGCCTTTGATCCAGTACGCCGTTGAAGAGGCACGGGACGCGGGTTTGCAACACATGGCGATTGTGACCGGTCGGGGCAAGCGTGCACTGGAAGACCATTTCGATATCAGCTATGAACTGGAACATCAGATTCGCGGCACGGAGAAGGAAAAGTTTCTGGCCGGCACGCGAGAGCTGATTGAAACCTGCACGTTCGCCTACACCCGTCAGGTCGAAATGAAAGGCCTGGGCCACGCGATTCTCAGCGGTCGCCCCTTGATCGGCGACGAACCTTTTGCCGTGGTGCTGGCGGATGACTTGTGCCTGAACCTGCAAGGCGACGGTGTACTCGCGCAGATGATCAAGCTCTACAAAAAATTCCGCTGCTCGATCGTGGCCATTCAAGAAGTCCCCCGTGATCAGACGCACAAATACGGCGTGATCGCCGGCGAGTTGATTTCCGAAGGGATCTACCGGGTCAACAGCATGGTCGAGAAACCGGCGCCCGAGGACGCACCGTCCAACCTGGCAATCATTGGCCGCTACATTCTGACCCCCGATATTTTTGATCTGATCGCCGATACCCAACCGGGCAAGGGCGGCGAAATCCAGATTACCGACGCGCTGATGAAGCAGGCGCAAAATGGCTGCGTGCTGGCCTACAAGTTCGAAGGCCTGCGCTTTGATTGCGGTGGTGCAGAAGGCTATATCGACGCCACCAACTTTTGCTATGAGCAACTGTATCTCAACGGTCTCTAACCCAATTCATTCACCCAGGCAGGCCACTATGACCGCTGCAAAACGCTCGGTAGACATCGAACACAAAGCGAGCAACTTCGGGGTGATGGCCTGGCTGTCAAAAAAACCGTCGTTATCTTCCACCTCGGCTGCCTGGTTTGGCACAACCTTGTTGGTTGAGCGTATCGGGGTGTTCCCCTCTTCGGGCGATATCTATCGCCCGGTCAGGGACCCCTTTGCGCTCCTGACCCACTTGAACAGCCTGTACGGCCACCAGGCCCTGGATATCGATGAACGCGACGGGCTTAAAGTGATTTTCAACGATTGGCGATTCCGGGTTCGCGTCCGCTACAGCGACCCGGCAGTCGTCATCAATGTTGAAACGCGATGTGATCCTGACTTGATGCCTCTGAAAACCGCAGAGTTACTGAGTCATCTGGAACACTTTGAACGGTGAATGATTAGTTCAAAGCGGAACCGCATTTACCCGGCTCTTCACTGACGCCACCGACCATCACGCGATACAAGTAATCCGCGATAAGCCGACCGCCAGAACCCGGGATGGGGTGTATTTTGTCCGGGCCGATCATGGGCGTCGGCCCGTCATTGGCGTAGCGTTTGAAGTCGGGACCGAACGTACACTGCAAACTCGCATACGCGATGTTTTCCGAACGTGCCCAAGGTTCAAGCACCTGAGCGTACTCTGTCATCGGATAGGCACTGGCGCGCGTTGTGTCTTGGCGCAGGATCACATTGATGCTCGCCGCCGGATGAACGTCGCGAATCATCTGCACCAGCCCTTTCATGTTCTCCAGGTAGTCGTTGGGCTTAACGCCAAACCCCTGATCATTACCGCCTAACATGATCAGGTAAACGTCCGCCGGTATCTTTGAAACGACGGCCTTCCATTGGGTTTGCCATGGGCGGTCGCTTTTATAAAAGTCACCGGAGGCTGCGCCGGAAGCGGCGAGTTTGGAGACCCTGACACCGCTCTTATTATTGGCCAGCCACAACCCGAACAATGTCGGCGCACCTTTCACCACCTCGAGTTTTAACACCCATTCAGCACTGGAGGGGACGCTTAGTTGCGCTTCCTGAACCCCTGAACCGCTTAACGTCAAAGGATGCCACGTGTCTGAAGGTGTCCACCGATAGCGCATCTCACTGGTTTTGCCATTACCCAGGTAGAGCAATTTGGCGTGGGCAATAGACGTATTGATGGAAGTCGTTTCGTTGGAATCCAGTTCGAGATAAGCACCCGCCTGCCCGGTAACGGTGCGGCTGTCCGGACTCGCCTGGCCCAGACTGGAAACATCCCAATCGCCACCGAAGTACTTCTTGTTACTGCGGGTGTATTTGAAATTCGTACCGCCCAGCGCGGCGCCGTGATTGAACCCTACATAGCCAGGCCCGGCGAAACCAAAATCCTTCGCCAGGTGCTGAGTGAGGTCATTCAGATAAAAGTCCTGCCCGGCGCTGTAGCTGTCGCCAATCACCGAGATGGCCAGCACCTCCCCCGCTTTACCCTTGGCCATTGCGGCAAGCCGCTCGCGTGAACTTCTTACTTCGATCACCGGAGCCGGAACGGATCGCACATCTTCGACATAGTCCATTGGCTCATCCTTCTATCTGTCAGCAAGCAGGCTGAGTTGGCGCTCAGGACTGAGACACCTTAAACCCTGTCTCTGAAGTCTTTTTGTTGCTTGCACGTTCGCCCAAAAACAGAACAGAAGTAATGGAAAAACGGCTGAAAACATTCGACAGCAGCACGGGTCCCAACAATCCGCACAGCACACCGCCCACGACCAGAACGCTCTCGTCTGTAACACCCAACCGGCCCAAGGCGAACCGTGAACTGGCGGCAAACAGCACGTGAAAGAGGAAGATGGCGTAAGAGTATCCGCCGAGCCAGATCAATGCTTTCGAGCGCAAGTCACTCGACAGTAGCGCAACGCAGGACGTACAGCCAACCAGCAAACCGACAAGGCTTCGGCGATCGACAATGAGTTCGCGATCCACGGCGGCAATGTAAAGCAGCGCAACCGATATCAAGACGAACACGACCGGCCCGATCACTTTCAGCGATCGCTTTAAAGCACTGACATTTTCGTGGCAAATCATTCCCGTGACGAAGAACGGCAGCAAATAGACGGCGCCATTGATGCCAAACGTATCGACCGGAAAGGACGGCAACAGGAACACCACCGCCGAAAATAAAAACAGCAGGTACTGCCGCGTCGCTGACTGCAACAGACCGCGCCACTGCAGAAAACCGACAAACATGAAGATGATAAAAACTGCCTGCAAAAACCAGAAATGGTTAACCGGTACGTAAAACGACAATAAGGCGTCGATTAAACCGAGGTCCTTGTTCACTCCCGGCCCGACAACCTGAAGCACTGAAAATGGAATTCCGACAAAAAACAAAGGCACGATCAACCTTCTCACCTTGCCAACGCAGTAAGCGGAGAAGTCATTGCCCCTGATTTTATAAATCGAATAGATATAACCCGAGATAAAGGTGAACAGCGGCATCCTCACGTACACCATCGAATCAGCCAGAACCCGAAATGGAGATCCCAGGTCTATTTTCAGCCCGCCGCCCAAGGGCCCTATCACGTGATAGAGCACCAGCAGCAGACACGCCAGGCCTCTGAGCGTTTCTATTTCCAACGATTTTTTCTTGCTTTGCATAAACCACAAACCTCAGCGCAAGACGCTTGATTCAACCGACTCAGGTTTTTTTGAGCGCAACTGCAACCCCAACCCCAGAAACAGCACCGGAACCACCATGGAGAAGTGTCGGGCAAACGAGCCGAAGTCAGGCTCGAACAAACCCTGCACCAATAAAAAGGACAGTGGGATCGCAATCAGCTCTTTGACTTTTGGCGCGATGATTGAGCCCTTGTAGTGACTCGACGTCATCATTTTGAACATCAACAACGAGGTCATCATCATCAGGACAACGAAGATGATCTGGCCCAGGCCGGAGAGAAGTATCAGCTCCACCGGGAAAGACAGCCTGAAGAAAATGCTCATCGAGTCCACAGCTTGCGAGACAAAGTCACCGCCGCTAAACCACGACACGATCAATGACTTTGACCCCTCTTCACCCAGGGTGCGCTGTTCATTGTTACTCGCTCGAATGGACGAAACCGAATAGCCGACCAGCAACTGAATGGCCGTGGCGATCACCAGATAGAACATGAACAACATCACGAAAAAACTGAAACGTGATACATGCTTCTTCATCACGCACACGCCAACCCAGACCAACGAAAACAATATCCAATAGGGCCGAATCAGCACGCCGTAAAACAGCGCAGAAAGAAAAAAGCCCGCGCGGTATCGTTTCGAAAAGGAGAAAAACAGAATGGCGATCACCGCCACCGAGACAATGATTTCCTTGGTCAGGTTATCCAGAAAAAACGACCTGACCACGCCCCACAGGCACAAGGTCAGAAATAACGTTATCGGTATTCTTTTGAAGATGAAGACCGGGATAGAGGTCAGAAACAGGTTGCACAGCATCCCGTAGGCCCACGCATTGGTCAGGTTGATACCGGTGGGGCGCAACAGGTAGGCCGAGCACTCATAAGAAGACCGGTCTGGTGAAAACGGATTCCAGAAATTGCAGTTGTCGGAACGAACGTAAGACGACCACAAGGTCATTGCATCAGGACCAGGATCGCGGTGCATCAGCAGCGGCATCGCGATAGACAGAAAAAGCCCACACAGAAGAATCAGGAATGAAATGGGCGAGTCGAGTTTTCTTCCGCGAAACTCTATGGACGGTAGAGAGATAGCCATTACAAGCTCCCCTTCGCCCGGGCGAACCTGGTCAGCAAAGCAATGACGGCCAACTGCACCGTAATCGAAAAGACATTGCCCCACGCCGCGCCATAAATTGAATAGTGCTTGATGAGCAAGTAGCTGACAGGCAGTGAAATCACCAGACAAATTGCCGCACTGGCTAATGAAACCCGACTGTTTTTTGAGGCAATAAGACCGCCCCATACGATGTCGCCGACAGCACGCAGGGCAAAAGAGAAAATCAGGATCGCTAGAATCCGGTTATCGGGGCGCGGGACAGTCGCGGCCACATAATCAAGCAGGACGTTAAAGAAGACATAAATCAGCACAGCCACCGCGCAGGAAACAATGAGAGAACGCAGCACCCATTGATTAACGAACAGCTGCCGGACCGTCAGCGCCTGCTGGTTATCTTTATAACGCTTGGCGAGCACGGGAATGCCCACCACAGCAACGACGGCGTAGGACAGCGCTTGCAACGTGTTGGCGGCAGACCAGGAATACACGTACTTGCCGAGGCTGGCATACGGTTCCATGTCCAGAATGAGAAAACGTTCAGCGTACTGACTTAATGCGATCAGCCCGCCTCCCAGATAAAAGGGCAGCCCTGCTCTCCAGACAGAAGCCGTGGTGACGGCACTGACTTCTCGGCCCTTGTGAACGTTAACCACAATGAAGTAACCGGCCACGATTACCAGAAGGTTGGTCACTACCCATAACCAAAGAACGCTGGCGATGGTGGACACCACGCCCGCTATGAGTCCGCCAACGGCTAGAAGCGCCCATAGGCCGGTTTTGATAAAGAACAACAACGCGCCCCAGTTGGCTTTTTGTGCGGAAAAGACAAACGAGTTTATTTCGAAGGACAGGTGCTCGGTGAGCAGCAAAAGCGTAACGCACGCGATCAGCGCGGCACTCGCCTCAACATCACTGAACAGTGAGTAGAGGGCGACCGTGACCACCGATAACAACAAACCAACGGCCAGGTACAGAACCAATACCTTATCAACGACGAGCCTCGTACTGCCCCCCACGCTGATCAGCCGATTGATTTCAGAGCTGAACCCGACGCTGTAAAACTTCGAGGAGATCAAGGAGGCGGCGACCACTACTCCATAGAAACCCAATGCGTCATAACCCAGGTAATGAGTGATGGCCAACACCAGTAAAAACTTCGCGCCTAATGCACCTCCCCGTAGCAACAACCGAAATATCATCGAACAATCCCTTTGATGATCTTGTCCATCAGCTCCGTTTTGGCTTCGATTTCCTTGCAGGTGTCGGTCAGTTTTTTACCGAATCTGGACAACGCATTCGGGGCGTAAACGGTGTCGATGATGGTGTCGACATTGATATCTCCGCCGTTGATCACCCAGTCTTCCACGCCCATATCCTGATAGGCGCCAAAGCCTTTGCGTTCATAGCTGATATGGAACGCAGGCACGCCGGCGAGGAGAGACTCAATGGCTCCGTGCAGCCGTACGGAAATGACCAGGTCGGGCTGATACTTGGACAGGGTTGCCTTCAAAGGCAAGAGGTCCTCAGTAATGCCGAGTTCCCGATAGAACGCCCCGTCATCGTTGCCACGGACGGCGCTTTGGACAGCGCAGACCACTTTGCTCTTGGCCCTTAGTCGCTTCAACAGAAGCTTCAGGTTGGCAACGTAGGCAACTTTCTTCTCTTTGCTCCATTCCGGCGGCTTGCGTAAAACCACGCAGACCACGGCCGGCGATGCCGCACAGCGGGTGAACTTGGGTTGCACCAGTATCTTCTTCGCCAACGCCTGCACTGCCAGGTCTGGCGCTCGATAGACATTGGCATTGGACGCGAAAATATCCGACGACCTGTTATCCCGGACAAATACCGCATCGGCACTGGCGTAGTGTTCTACGATCGCGCTGCTCTCACCATGGAACGGGCCGATACTTTGCGGAAGGTAAACCGACGGCACCTTGCTCAAGATCGCCGTTTCGAGCTGCTTGGCATGACCCAGTTTCAACTTGATGTGTTCAAAGGCACTTTTTGAGCGCATGTACCCGCCGCCCACCCCGACGATCAGATCACTGGTACTCAAGAGGTCGGCGAGCGGCGCGTAAGACTGTTTAAGGAAGACAGCTTCCTTCACGCGTCCCAGCCCTTTAGCCGCCATGACCGGCGCGTCATACCGCTTATAGGGAAGGTAACTAAATGATTGAGGGTCTGACGCAACGACGTTGATTAAGGTGTCCTTACCAAAGTTTCGCAGCACCAAGGCGATGGCCAAATCAACGAGAAGGCCATCACCCGAATTTGACGCACTGTAGCCATGCAAAATAGTTACGTTCATATCTTGATATCTACTTAATAAGTTTGAGCGGAATACACGTCATAGGTTTGCTGGATCATCAGCGTTGCGCTGAATCGCTCGCGCACCCGCTTGCGGCTTTCGGTGCCGAGTTCCAGCAACTTTTGTTTCTTGATATTCACCAGAATGTTGGCGAGCGCCTGGTGATCACCCGTCGAAAATATGTAGCCCGTGATGTCGTGCGTCACCAGTTCAGGCAACGATGTACAGTCACTGGCAATAACGGGCACGCCCATGGCCATTCCTTCGAGCGGGACCATGGCAAAACCCTCCCAGCGACTCGGGACAATCAGGGCGTCTGCCGTTTTATAGAGGGCATTCACTTCGGCGGGGGTTACCCAAGGCAGGTATTCAACGCCGTCAATGACGGGGCACTCTACCGGCTCCTCATTCACCGCACTGCCGACAACCGTCAGTTTCAAGTCGGTGCGCTCGACTGCAGTGAATGCCTTGAGCAAAACATCAAAGCCTTTCTGGTAATCCAGTCGACCCACAAACAAGAGCTGAATATCCGTACGCTGACTGGACAGGCTTTCATCGTTTCTATAATGAATGCCGTTGTAGATCAGCTTCATGCGGTGGCGGTCGATACCAAAAGAGGCCGCTTTATCCAGTTCATACTGGCTGACACAGATAATGACATCCGTCACTTTTTGCAAAAGACGCTCAATCAGGGAATACACTTTCTGTTTGGCGGGAGAGCTTTCCATCAAGAACGAAAACGCGTGCGGGCAGTAGATTATTTTCGGTGACCGCCAAGGGCGCATGACTACGCAAACACATCGGCCAATGACGCCGGAGAACGTGCTGTGCAAATGCACGACATCCGGTTTTTCCTTGAAGATCACTCGGATCAGTTGCCAGGCAAACCGCAGAAGGGAGACAACATCTCTCTTGTTCCTGGAGAAGGTCCTGATGTCTTTTTCATCAATGCCATGCAGTTCTTTCTTCTGGTCGAACGGGATCAAATAGACCAGTTCATACTGCCGGGCGTCGCCCTCAGGAGGGGTCGATATCGTCCGGATGACCGTTGCAACGCCACCTTTGATCGTTTCCGCCACGTGTAGTATTTTTTTCACAATCCACCCAATTCCATGAACGTAGTCGCAAGCAAAAGAGAGCTGAAAGTGGTTAACAATCGTCGACCCACTCTCAATCCAATTACTTGGCAGATAGAACTCGCATCACGACTTGTCAGAGGCGTACTCATAGTTGTAATAGCCGTAACCGCCACTACCGTAATAGCTGGACGCTCGTTTCTCGACGCCGTTAAAAATCGCGCCTTTCAATTCGATACCGTTTTGAGCAAACCTGCGAATAGTCAATTCGATCTCTTTGGCAGGATTTACACCGAAGCGCGTCACGATCAGATTAATCGCGGCTTCACGCCCGACAATGGCAGCATCTGTCACGGCCAGTAGAGGTGGCGTGTCGATGATCACCACGTCGTAGCGTTCACTCAGTTCTGCCAGGAGTTCTCTGAAGTTGGCATGCATCAACAGCTCTGACGGGTTAGGCGGTACCTGCCCACGACTGATGAAATGCAAGTTATCGACTTCGAGTTTGTTGATGGCCTGCTCAATGCTGCAGCGCTTGGTCAACAGATCGGATAGACCATTGCTGATCGGGGTAGCCAATGTCTTGTGCAGATGACCTTTGCGCATATCGGCATCGATCAGCACGACCCGTTGCCCGCTTTGAGCAATGACCGCAGCCAGGTTAGAGGAGACAAACGTCTTGCCGACCTGGGGGCTCGGACCGGAAATCATGATCCGGTTGTTGGTCGCATCCAGCCCCGCAAAATGCAGACAGGTACGCAGGCTGCGTATCGATTCGATGGACAAATCTGTGGGGTTACGCAGCGCCAGTAGAAACGCCCGGTGGCTGGCACTATCGCCCAGCCGGACTTTTTTAGTGTCCTCTTCCTGTTGCAGGGCGCTGTAAGGAATGGAGGCGTAGACGGGCAGTCCAAGTTGTTCGATGGCTTCTGGCCCCTCGAGTCCTCTGCTCAGCGATTTACGCACTAACACCAGAGCAACACCGACAAACCCACCCAGGAAAGTCGCGATCAGTACGATCAGGGCTTTACGAGGTTTGACCGGGGTCGTGATGTCGACATCCGCCGTATCAATCAACCGCGCATTGCCGACCGCCCCTGCCCTGATGATGTCCAGCTCCTGGGATTTGTTCAGAAGCTGGGTATAGATCTGTGTCGCCACTTCAACATCACGGGTCAGGTTCAACAGTTCCTGCTGTGTAGCCGGAAGCCCCTGGACCTTTTTTTCCAACCCTTGACGCTGTTTGTTCAAGTCCCCCATCTGAGCCATCAAGGCGCGGTAGGCAGGGTGCTCTCGGGTGAACTTTCGATCCATTTCCGCTTGCTGGAGTTTCAAGTCCGAGACGCGCGTATCCAGCACCACGATCTGTTCCAGGACAGACTTGGTTTCGAGCGAGATATTTACTGTATTACCGCGGGTTTGATAGCTGTTAAGCGCGTTACTGGCTTTGACCAGATCGTCTTTGACTTGTGGGAGTTGCGCCTGCAGGAACTCCAGACTCTGAGCCGCCTCGGCAGAGGTGCGTTGCACATTCTGCTGCACATACAGTCTTGAGACCTTGTTGAGAATCTTCACCGCCAGGGCGTAGTCGGTGCTGGCCAGGGCCAGACTTATAATGCCCGACTCTTTACCTTGCTCGGAGACCTCGAGGGCGTCCTGGTAATTCTGAATGGTGACAATGCGAGGATTGCGCACGACTTCAAATTTAGTGCCCGGATTCGCGGCCATGCTCGCGACGAGCACCTCGACACCCTCCTGCGCGATGGCTTCGCCGGTGGCGCCAGCAGCCAACAAACCACCATTGTCATCGTAGAGCTTGAATCGATTCTGCTCTTCGGCAACCAGCATCAACTTCTTGCCCAACAACTCATTTGGCAGATTGAGCTGTTCGATATCAAGGCGCTCGCCGCCCCATGCATAACTGTTCATGCCGAAACGTGGCGGCGAAACACTTTCCGTGGAGGTACTTTTATATCGTCGCGCAAGAAAGCCGCCGATAACGGGAAAGGTGTTGGGCGTTACGACAATATCAAGACGCAGATCATCGACAGTTTTACCAATGACCGCGCGGGACTTGATAATGCCGATCTCGGTAGCCGCCGGTGATTGCCCACCGAGCATGCTGCTGATATCCGAGAAACCCAGCATGTCGTTCTTTTTCGGCTCGACCTGAACCAGAGCGTTCGCCAAGTACACGGGCGGCGATAAAATCGAATACGCGGCACCGGTCACCATGAACGCCCCGGTGATGGCACCGATCAACCATTTATGGTCAATCAATGTGCCTAATAAACCGAGCAGATCAATCTCGTCTCGATCTTTATCCCGGGTGCTGATTACTGACGGTAACTGCATAAGGTCTATTCTTTTACCATTATTACTAATCTGAAAATCCATCAACGTCCGAGGCGCTGCGCCCATGAGCAAACGGCATCTTCAATCAATGCATGGGCATGGACAAAGGCAGCTTTTCCTTGACGATACGGGTCCTTTATTTCGCGCTCACTCTGCCACTTCCCCAGAAGAAACACTTTGCCCCTGGCGTGCGATGCAATTCTTAGTACGCCCTGTACATGCTCTTTTTCCATGACCAGAATGAGGTCTGACTCATTAACAATGGCCGGAGTAATCTGCCGCGCTTTAAACCCTTGGGCTTCGTGGCCCTGTTCTTCAAGAACCAGAAGTGCGTCGGGCTCCATAGACTCACCCACCCGCGCGTTCAATCCCGCGGAGGTCACTGAGATACCTGAAGGTTGCAGCGCTTGGCGAAGCAACAGTTCAGCGGTAGGACTTCGGCAAATATTGCCGACGCAGACCACAAGAATCTTTCTGAACAAGGCTACTCTTCCCGTGTAGTGTCGAATCGGCCAACGTATAACGAAGATATGAGTGAGCCGATTAGATCGTCCCGCATTCAGAGATGGGTCCATCATGAAAATACAAGTGTATTAGATACCACGACACACAAAAAACGCCCAACCAGAAAGCCGGACCATAAATAACACTCGATATCGGGAAGTTATTTATCCGACAAAAATTAACAATGAAGGGGTTGGAGTAGAGGATTAATGATATCGCTGTATTAACTGGCTAATGCTATTTTGACCCAGACCCATGCCAGGGACGACACACTGACTCAACAGGAAATCCCGATAATGCGTTTTCGACTGATTGCCACTTCAACGCTATTTATACTTGGCGCCTTCAGCCCCGCATACGCCAGCCAGACTTTTTCAGCACTGGCGCCAGACAACAAGACAATAGGCGTTCAGGTGAAGATTCAAAATTTCTCGACCGCCGACGCCCAACAGATCAAAGCCTCAGGATTCGGATTCGTACGCTTTGGCGTCTGGACGAACAGCCTGGGCAACCCGGCGTATCAACACCAGATCAATGAAGCCTTCGCTGCTGCCAAATCCGCCGACCTGCCGGTATTGATGACTGTTCGCTCAACCAAGGCGTTAACCCACAAAACGCAAAGCAGTGGCAGTGATCTCGCCGCGGCGGGAGATTCCTTCGCGAACTCGGTCATCGGACTGGAAAACGCGTTCAGCTCGCAGCTTGTCGCCATTGAAATCTGGAATGAGCCGGACTTGCCTAAATACTGGCCCACCCAGGATTTTGAAGTAACGTTTATGCCTTTCATGAGCGCAGTGTGCGACGCGCTACAACAGCGTGATCATTCAACCCCACTGATCGGGTTTGGGTTCGCAAAGGCGCCAACCAAAGACTCCAGGGCGACCGTTGCACTGACCAAGATCATCAAGGATTACCCTCAATGCCTCAGCGCGGTCTCCTACCACCCCTATGGCATGTCGGGCACCCAGATCAGCAGTGTTCAGGCGTTTATTCTCGATAACTTCCGTGTACCGGGGGTCATTACCGAATGGGGAGTGCCATCGCTCAGTTCGATCGGAGGCACCGCCGGACAAGCGTCACGCATTACAAGATTCATCTCGGATGTGAAAAAACTGAATATACCGCTGACGTCACTTTATGAATGGAAAAACAGCGATTCAGGCAGCAACGATCGTGAGCGAAGTTTCGGATTAATGTCATCTGATGGAAAATCAAAACCTGCGCAAGCGGCCGTCAAAACGTTACTGAAGTAGCGACCGCCCCCCTTAACAGGGGCTTTTGTTCATCCAATCCGCATAACTCGCGGCGTCCATTGCCAGCGACTCCTCCACCAGCACCTCGAACAATACGGTTTGCGCTTCAAAGCGCAGGTCATGTCTTGATTTCTGGGAGTCGTTCATTTGTTCCATCAACAGGCGAGTGACTTGACTGGGCATGCTGCATTTCACGCGTTTTAGCCAGCCGGGGATTTTCTTCGCGGCTTTCACCCTGCCCATCTCCACCAGACCCTTCATATTGTCCGGGTGGCTCTTCTTTGAAGCGGCCATCAGTTCTTCAAACACTTCGGTCAATTTCTTCAAGACATAACCGAGAATAAAGTCATCGAAGGCCTCCACAATTGCAGACACCCGCTCCCCTTGTGAAGTCATTTCCCCATCCAATACCTGCATTTATCGGCGCCACATTACACGCCATCCGAGTTGCTCTTTTTGACATCTTATAACGGCTGAGCTTGACCATTTTTAACAGCTACAGGCACCCGAATGCAGGCACGGCAGCGCAGGCGCCGAAGTTGCCAATGAGCGTCAACGGTCAGTTGCTTTGAACCTGCGCCACGTTTTGGCATCGTATTTACCAATACCCGCGCCCCGCCTTTCAAACATCCGTTCTCCGGTTGTTGCCAACGGGGCCATCGATACGTACATGCGCCCTTGAGTGGCTGTCAGCGCTCGGGTAATGTCATTAGACCCATAGGACAGAGCACGCCCATGACTTCCAAGCTGGAACAACTCAAACAAATGACCACCGTCGTTGCCGACACCGGCGACTTCGAAGCTATCGCTCGCGTAAAACCCGTCGACGCTACCACCAACCCTTCCCTGCTGCTGAAAGCGGCGGCCATTCCCGGTTATGCCGAGTTGCTGAACGCCTGCGTTCACGACTGCAAAGGCGATGTGGGCCTGGCCAGCGACCGATTTGGCGTGGCGGTAGGCCAAGAGATTCTGAAGGTTGTACCGGGCCGTATTTCCACTGAAGTGGATGCGCGCCTTTCGTTCGACACCGACGCCGTATTGAAGCGTGCGCACCGTCTGATCGAGCTGTACGACAAAGCCGGCATTGGCCGTGACCGCGTGCTGATCAAGATCGCCTCCACTTGGGAAGGCATTCGCGCCGCCGAAAAGCTTGAAAAGGAAGGCATCCAGACCAACCTGACGCTGCTGTTCTCGTTTGCTCAGGCCGCGGCCTGTGCTGACGCCGGTGTGTTCCTGATTTCGCCGTTCGTAGGCCGCATCTACGACTGGTACAAGAAAGCCAACGGCAACGACTACACCGGCGCGGATGATCCGGGCGTGCAGTCGGTGACGCGCATCTACAACTACTACAAGGCCAATGACTACAAGACCGTGGTCATGGGCGCGAGCTTCCGTAACCTGAATCAGATCGAGCAGTTGGCAGGGTGTGATCGCCTGACCATCAGCCCCGACCTGCTGGAGAAGCTGGCGGCGGACACTGGCAAGCTGGAGCGCAAATTGGCCCCGGGTCATACGGGTGAGGCGCGCTTGAGCCTGAATGAAGCGCAGTTCCGTTGGTTGTCCAACGAGGATGCAATGGCGACCGAGAAACTGGCTGAGGGGATTCGTCAGTTCGCTCGCGACCAGGAAAAACTTGAAGCACTGCTGCAAGCCAAGCTGTGATCTAGTTCAGCGCAATGCAAAAAGGGCGAACCCTTACAGGTTCGCCCTTTTTTATACTTTGAATTGGGTGTTTGCTCTGGCCCCATCCATTTCAGGGAATCAGTGACGCTCTAAAGCATTCACCAAATCATGGAAAGCTTCACGATTCGAGTCGTTCAGGCCCATGAGGATTTTATGTGCTTCGAGCACTTTGATCCGCACCACTTCTTCGGATTGATCCTGGTCTGGCAGGTCAGTCAGGCATTCAGGGCAAGGAATCGGTCGGTCAACGATGTTGAACACTTGCTCGAAACCCATGGACTGCAGAAGACGGGTGATGTCTTCGTGGGTGGTGACGACGGTCGGCAGCAGGCCGACCTTTTGCCGCGACAGGATCGACAGTTTGGCCAGCAGGCCAAGGGTGGTGCTGTCGATGCTGCGGGTTTCGGTCAGGTCGATCACGATCGCGTTGAAGTTCAACGCGGTGAAGATCCGCTCAATAGTCGCATCCAACGCCGAACACAGGGTCAGGCGAACTTCACCGACGAACTTCAGGACGAAGGTGCCATCCTGCTCGGCGAACTGGATTCTACCGGTACTCATTAAAGATTCCTGCTCAACACCAACAGGGCGATATCATCCGGCATCTCCCCTAGCGTGGCCAATCCAAAAACCTGCCGCAGACCATCCAGGCTGCCGCCCGCTGCCTTGACCCGTTGGGGCAAAGCCGCTTCTTTTTCTTTGAGTGTCGGTTCTGGCAAAAGGTCCAGAATGCCGTCGGACATCAGCGTCAGGCTGAACGTCGGCGGCAGTTCCAGCACGTGGTCTTCGTAGGTGGCTTCGTTGAAGAGGCCTACCGGCAGACCGCGCCCTTCCAGATAACGAACACTGTCTGGCGTGTACAACACAGGCAACGGCAAATGACCACCGATGCTATAGGTCAACAAACCTGTCTCCTCGTCGATGACTCCACCGACCATTGTGACGTGTTTACCCAGCTTACAACTGATCAGGCCCCGGTTGATATGGCCAAGGACCTCTGAAGGCTTGAATTCCGGCAATGTGCCGCTGCGCTTGGATTCGAACAGCAAGCGCGTGGTCATGAACTTCAGCAGTACAGTAACGAAGGCTGAAGAGGCGCCATGACCGGATACATCCGCCAGGTAGAAGGCTACCCGACGCTCGTCGACCCGAAAGTAGTCAACGAAATCACCCGACAGGTAAAGCGACGGGATGATCTGGTGAGCAAACTGGAACTCATCGATGCTCCAGGGGCTGACCGGCAGCATGTTCATCTGCACCTGGCGACCGGCATTCTGGTCTTCCTGGAGCAGGTTCAGGCTGGCGGCGAGCTCGCGGTTAGCCTTTTCCAGTTTCTCGCGGTAGCGCTGGTTTTCCAGCAGCAGGCGCGCGCGATCCAGGGCCCGGCGCACAGAGTGCTCGAGCACAGCCAGATCTTCGAGAGGCTTGATCAGGTAGTCCGCCGCGCCCAGGCGCAAGGCCTCTACCGCGTCGTTCATCACACCGGCACCCGAAACCACGATCACCGGAGTTTGCGGCGACAGCTCGGTGACCTGGCGAATGAGTTCGAGTCCGCCCATCTGCGGCATGCGCAGATCGCAGATGACCAAGTCGGGCTTGTCTTGCTCGAATACCTGAAGTCCCTGCTGGCCATTGCTGGCCTGCAGGACACTGAAACCACTGTCTTCCAAGTAGGCCGCGAGGCTCGCGCGTACTACTTCGTCATCATCGATTATCAGCAGCGTGGCACTGGTTTTTGGCATGTGGGCAAACGGCGCCAGAATTAGGTTGGCGTAGCAGGCAGGGTGTTAAACCCGGCTCACACTACTGGATTCGCTTTCTAGCCTCTCTACTGCACCGTTTTCGAGCGTTTGCCCTACACACAGGTACACCAGAGGTGCCCTTCTAAGGCGCAGACGGTACTCCCATCCGCGGGGCGTTTCAAGCTCACGCCGATGGTCGCTTGACGTCTTTACTTGTCAAATCACCGGGAGTTATAAGAACAGGCAAATCCGTAACCCAATGGAAGGATGAAGCCCATGAGCCAAACCGATCGGGACTACAGCGAAAAGCGCGATTTCATCCGCATGCGGGTCGATGCCGATGTGTCGCTGATTCACGAAGGCGATGAGGTGCCAGCCGTCTGCATCGACCTTTCCAGCAGTGGCATGCAGGTCGAGGCACCCCGCCTGTTCAAGGTCGGTGACCGGATCAGCGTGCGCATCGATTCCGATCACGCAGCGCTCAAAGGGCTTGAGGCCGACACCGAAGTGGTATGGGTGAAAGAACAGGACGGGGGCAGTCAGAAACTCGGGCTTACAATCTTGAAGATGAAATAAGCCGGGATCCAAACGAAAGAAGGCGGCCGATTGGCCGCCTTCTTCATTTTACCGCTCGAAATCAAAAATCGTCTTCGACCTGGCCGTCTTTGACTTTGAACTCGCGGTTCTGCAAGTACGCATTGCGGATGAACGTGTACTTGTCGCCGCTGATCAGCTTCTCGCTCGACAGCAAGCTGGCGCGGGTGTCGACGATATTCAGGCCGAACACCGAGTTACGCACTGGCACGTCGTTGATGTAGCGGTACGGGCCGGTGTAGCCGTCGACATACTTGGAAGGCGCATCACGCAAGGTGCTTGGACCCAACAGCGGCAGCATCACGTATGGGCCGCTGCCCACGCCCCAGTAACCGAGCGTCTGGCCGAAGTCTTCGTCGCTACGATTCAGACCCATTTTGGTGCCGACGTCGAAGAAGCCCAGCAGGCCGAAGGTGGTGTTGAAGATCAGACGCGCAGTGTCTACGCCCGCGGCAGCCGGTTTGACCTGCAAAACATTGTTGGCGAGGTTGGTGACATCACCGACGTTGCGGAACATGTTGTGAATGCCGTCTTCCAGGAACTGCGGCGTCACGAACTCATAGCCCTGAGCGATTGGCTTCAGCGCGTAAGTGTCGACGAAGTCGTTGAACTGGAAGATAGGACGGTTGACGCTTTCCCAAGGGTCGTCTTCCGTGGCAGCCTGGGCTGCGAACGGAACCAGCAACACGCTGGCGCACACACAAAGCTGAGCTAGACGATTGCTCCAGCGCATAGATAACTCCTTGGATTGTACTGGCGAGGGCGCTTGGCCCAGGCGTTAAGCTGGGTAGTATAAGACGGAAAAGCCGATTTAGGGCAGCCTCGCACGCTATGGCCTACGGATGATTCGTCCTGATTGAGAGCGCTTCACATCAGTGTCACTCAACTGTCACCGGCGGCGCATAGCCTTGTCGCTATTTCAGGGACGTTATATGCCGCACGCCGAAGCCTCGCCCCTCGCTGCACCCAGCCTGACCGCCGTACTGTTCGGGCTCAGTGGTTGCCTGGTGGATTTCGGCGCCCGGATGCGCCAGCACACCACTCACACACCCGAGCACGCCGAGGTCACGCTTGGCGCGCTGGACAGTCTGAACAGCTTGCAGCGCCAGCAGATTCCTTGCGCCTGGCTCGACGAGTTGCCTCCGGCCGTCAGCCACTCCCTGGCCGGCGCCCTGCCTGCGTGGATCAAACCTTCGCAACACCCCGCAACAATCAATCCGTGGCCAGCGCCGAACGCTTGCTGGCAAGCCTTGATGGCGTTGAATGTCGAACAACTCGATGGTTGCGTGCTGGTCAGCGGCGAACCGCGATTGCTTCAATCAGGACTGAATGCCGGGCTGTGGACGATCGGCCTGGCGTCCTGCGGCTCGCTCTGCGGGTTGTCACCCAGCGAATGGCAGGCCTTGAGTCAAAGGGAGCGCGAACACCTGCGCGGTAAAGCGACGGTGCAGTTGTTCAGTCTTGGGGTGCATTCGGTGATTGATCATCTGGGCGAACTGGATACCTGCCTGGCCGACATCAGCCTGCGTCGACTCAAGGGCGAAAAGCCCTGATCGAGATCATGCAGGCAACGCTGGAGTGGATTAATCTAAAGGCAAGCCATAGACCTTTGGCACGCTGCTGCGGTCTATGCCAGTGCCTATCGATAAAAGGAAGAACGCCATGCCTGCCCGCGAACTGCAACAACAACTCAATACTCTGCGCGAGCAATTGGAACAGAATCCGCCGCTGACGGAAGCCGAGCGCGAAGACCTGCACGCGCTGATGCAACAGATCGAACTTGAGCTTGAACTTGAAACCAAAACCCAGGACTCCAGCCTCTCCGACAACGTGAACCTGGCCGTCGAGCGCTTTGAAATTGAACACCCTACCCTCGCCGGCACCTTGCGCAACATCGTGCAAGCCCTGGGTAATATGGGGATCTGAACTCGCCAGATGCAAAAAAGCCCTGCTATCGCTAGCGGGGCTTTTTCATATCTACGCCTTGAAAAGCGATCCCCTTGTGGGAGCGGGCTTGCTCGCGAAGGCGGTGTATCAGACACCATAAATGCTGACTGATACACCGCCTTCGCGAGCAAGCCCGCTCCCACATTAGATCTTTATTGACGGACCAGGCGGTGGTTCGGCAGTTGAACGGTTTCAGTACTGCGATACGGGTTGATGTCCAACCCACCGCGCCGCACATACCGTGCATAGACCGTCAACTTCTCCGGCTTCAGCAACCGCTGCAAGTCGAGGAAAATCCGCTCCACGCACTGTTCATGGAAGTCCGAGTGCTGACGGAAGCTCACGATGTACTCCAGCAAACTCGCGTGATCCAGCGCCGCGCCACGGTATTCCACCGCCACACTGCCCCAGTCCGGCTGGCTGGTGACCGGGCAGTTGGATTTGAGCAAATGGCTGTGCACGCTCTCTTCCACAATGCGCGAATCATCGCAGCGCAGCAGTTCCGGACGCGGATGCTCGTAGTTGCTGACGCTGATCTCCAGGTCATCGATGCACACACCCGGCAACGCCACGACGCCTTCGGCTTCAACATCCTTGAGGCTGCGAATCCGCACGCCAACCGGCTTGCCGGCGGCGGCCGAGAGGTCTTTCACCAGCGTCGATTCAAGGGTCGCGGTGTCGGCAAACGGCGTCTGATTCAACGAATTCAGATACAACTTGAACGACTTCGACTCAATGATGTTCGGCGAATCCGCCGGGATGCTGAACTCGCCAATCGCCACCACCGGCTTGCCCGACGGCAACAACCACGACAGCTCGAAGCAGTTCCAGAAATCCACACCCTTATAAGGCAGGGTTTGCGCCGTCAGGCCCAACTCGGCCCATTTCGCGGTGCGCGGGATCGGGAACAGCAAGGACGGCGTATAGGTGGCGATGTATTCGCTGGATTTGCCCAGCGGCGAGTGTTCGGCTGCGGGATGCATGGCGGAAACCTGACTGAAGAATCAGCGGATTCTACCAGCCTTTGCGTCCGCCTTAGAGTGCTTACTGACTGACAGTCAGTTTGCCGACCATGCCCGCCTGGTAATGGCCGGGAATATTGCAGGCAAATTCCAGGTTGGTGGCCTTGGTAAAGGTCCAGGTCAGCTCTGCCGTTTTTCCCGGTTCGACGAGGACGCTATTCGGGTCGTCGTGCTTCATCATTCCGTGATCCATGCCAGCCATCGAACCGTGGTCCATTTCCTTCATGCCTGTAGGCGTGAGCATGCCGCTCTGCTGCATCTTCAACATTTCCTGCTGATGTTTGGCATGCATCGCCGCATCACCCAGGTTGAATTCGTGCAACAACTGGCCTTTATTCACCAGCACCAAACGAACCGTCTCACCGGCTTTGATATCGATCGCCTTGGGCGTGAACGACATGTCACCCATCACTACCTCGACACTGCGAGTCGCCTTGGTCGCGGGGGCCGGTTGACCGAAATCGTAGGTATGCGCCGGCGAAGCCCACACCGGCGAGCTCAGAGCCATCAAACACGCGGCCAGCACCAGAGGTTTGCGCAAAAACATAGTCGTACTCCAACAAGATAAGGTTCAGCCTGTGGAAAACTCTAAACTGTCGCCACTGCCCGCAACCTGACAGCCAGATTACAACTTTGTCAGGTTGAGCTGTATCAACGCTGCCCACGGTATAAAGCGTTCGTTCCATTTGCCTCGAGTTGCCCATGAAGCTGCTGATCGTCGAAGACCAACCTAAAACCGGCCACTACTTGCGCCAGGGCCTGACCGAGGCCGGTTTCATCACCGAACTGGTGGCCGACGGCAGCACCGGCCAACAACTGGCATTGAGTGGTGACTACGCATTGTTGATCCTTGACGTGATGCTGCCCGGTCGTGATGGTTGGCAAATTTTGCAAGCGGTACGCAGTGCCGGTCTGGATACGCCGGTACTTTTTCTGACGGCGCGAGATGCGGTGGAGGACAGAGTCCACGGCCTAGAACTCGGCGCCGACGATTACCTGGTCAAACCGTTCGCCTTCTCCGAGTTGCTGGCTCGGGTCCGCAGCCTGTTGCGACGCGGTAGCGCCTCGCCTCAGGAAACCAGCCTTGCACTTGCCGACTTGCGCCTGGACTTGATCCGCCGCCGGGTGGAACGCAGTGGTCAGCGCATCGACCTGACCGCCAAGGAGTTCGCCCTGCTGGAAATGCTTCTGCGGCGCCAGGGCGAAGTGCTGCCCAAATCACTGATCGCCTCCCAGGTCTGGGACATGAATTTCGACAGCGACACCAATGTCATCGAGGTCGCGATCCGCCGTTTGCGCCTGAAAATCGACGATGAATTCCCCAACAAGCTGATTCATACCGTGCGCGGCATGGGTTATGTCCTTGAAGAGCGCCCTGCCTGATGCGTCGACTTTCGTTAAGCAGTCGCCTGGCACTGCTGTTTGCGGCCTGTACTGCCGTGGTTTCGTTGTTTGCCGGGGTGTTGTTCAGTCGCGCCAGTGAGGCGCACTTCATCGAGCTTGATCAGCAGTTGCTGGACGGCAAGTTGATCGGTTTGCGCCGCGCGCTGCATGACGTCCGGTCGAGTGAAAGCGAAGTCAGACTGGCGGATGAACTGAGCCGACAGGCCGATCTGTCGCTGCGAATCACCGGCAGCGATGGCCAGCGCTGGTATGACAGCTCGACGCGCCTGCCGGAAAAGCTCCCGCAAAAACCGGGCTTATCCACATTGAACGATGACGGCACCGATTATCGCGTGCTGAATGCGCCGTTGTTTGTCGACCGGCCTGACTCACCGCAACTGACCTTGCTGCTGGACATCACCCATCACCAGCACTTTCTGCAACGCATGCAGCACCTGATCTGGCTGACCGTCGGTTTATCAGCCCTGGCCACCGCGTTGCTCGGTGCATGGGCGGCGCGTAGTGGTTTGCGCCCGTTACGGCGCATGAGTGCGATCGCCAGCGGGGTTTCGGCGCAATCGCTCAATGCCCGACTCCCCGAAGAGAATATGCCGTCGGAGCTCACCGAATTGGCCCACAGCTTCAACGCCATGCTCGGACGCCTGGACGACTCTTTTCAGCGCCTCTCGGCCTTCTCTGCCGACATCGCCCATGAACTGCGCACGCCCCTGTCGAATCTGCTGACCCACACCCAGGTCACCCTCACCCGCCCTCGGCCTATCGAGGATTACCGCGAAGCGCTGCACAGCAACCTCGAAGAACTGCAATGGATGGCGCAACTGGTCAACGACATGTTGTACCTGGCCAAGGCGGACCATGGGTTGTTGACGCCCAAGCGGGAATCGTTGGAGCTGGCGGAAGAAGCGGATGTGTTGCTGGAGTTTTTTGCGCCATTGGCTGAAGACGCCCGGGTGACGTTGAGCCGTGAGGGCAGCGCGCAGATGCAGGGTGACCGCAGCATGTTGCGGCGGGCGCTGTCCAATTTGCTGGATAACGCGCTGCGGTTTACGCCTGCTGATGGAGAGGTGCGGGTGCGGATTGTTGATCAGGTCAAAGGCTTGAGTTTGACGGTTGAGAACAGTGGGGACGGGATTGACGGGGCGTCGCTGCCGCGATTGTTTGACCGGTTTTATCGGGCCGATCCGGCGCGCCAGGAAGGTAGCAGTGAGCATGCGGGGTTGGGGCTGGCGATCACCCAGTCGATCATTCGTGCCCATGGTGGGCAGATTCGGTGTGAATCGGAGAATGGGTGGACGCGGTTTGTGATCGAATTGCCGCAAACCTGATCGTTCCCACGCTCTGCGTGGGAACGATCAGGTGACTTACGAATACCGCAACGCGTGAGCCGGCTCGATCTTCGCCGCACGCCAGGCTGGGTATACCGTCGCCAGGAAGCTCAAGATGAACCCGGCGGAGCAGATCAACAACACATCCCCACCCTGCAATTCCGAAGGCAGGTTACTGACGAAATACACGTCAGAACTGAAGATGTGCTGGCCACTGACCCGCTCCATCCACCCCACCAGCTCACTGACGTTCAACGCCGCAATCACGCCGAGCACGCCACCGATCAAGGTGCCGACAATTCCGATCACCGTGCCCTGCACCATGAAGATCGCCATGATCTGCCGCGGTGTAGCGCCGATGGTGCGCAGGATCGCGATGTCCGCGCCCTTGTCGTTCACCACCATGATCAACGTGGCGATGATGTTGAACGCCGCCACGGCGACGATCATCAGCAACAACAGGCCGATCATGGTTTTTTCCATCTTCATCGCGCTGAACAGACTGCCCTGGGTGTGGGTCCAGTCGTCAGCCTTGTAAGCAGTGCCCAGCCCGCCAGCGATATCGCTGGAGACCTTCGGCGCCGCGTACAAATCTTTCACCGCCAGACGCACGCTCTGCACCTGGTTCGGCTCCCAATGCTGCATTTGCGCGGCATCGGCGACGTGGATCAGCGCCATCGAGCCATCCAGCTCGGCACCGACCTTGAACACGCCGACCACGTTCAGGCGCTGCATGCGCGGGGTAATACCGCCCGGTGCGGTGCTGACTTCCGGCACGATCAGGGTGATCTTGTCGCCGACATTCAGGCGGAAACGCCGCGCGGTGATCTCGCCGATCACCACACCGAACTCGCCCGGTTTCAACGCATCGAGACGGCCCTGAACGATGTGCTGGGCAACGATCGACACTTTGCCTTCCTGCGCCGGGTCGATGCCGCTGACCTGGATCGGCTGCATCGTACCTTTATAGGAGAGCATGCCTTCCATCTCGGTGAACGGCACGGCGGCGGTGACTTCCGGGTTTTTCATTGCTGCGGCGGCCACGGGCTGCCAGTCGTCGATCGGGTTCACGCCGACGATGGTCGCGTGCGGCACCATGCCGAGAATGCGCGAGCTCATTTCACGCTGGAAGCCGTTCATCACCGACAGCACCACGATCATTGCCAGCACGCCGAGGGCGAGGCCGATCATCGAGGTCATCGAGATGAAGGAAACAAAGCGATTGCGGCGCTTGGCGCGGGTATAGCGCATGCCGATAAAGATCGATAACGGTCTGAACATTCGCTGGGGCACCGTATAAAAATAAAAGACCCGGCGTACGCTTCAGTACGCCGGGTTTCGGTCAATCAGATGGGCGTCAGGCAACCTTCCTGCAAATGCAGGACGCGATCCATCTGGCGAGCCAGGTTCATGTCGTGAGTCACCACCAGGAACGCCGTGCGCATCGAGGTGCTGAGTTCCAGCATCAAATCCTGAATGCCCTGGGCGGTGTGGGAGTCGAGGTTGCCGGTCGGCTCGTCGAGCATCACCAGGCCTGGTTTGTTCACCAGAGCGCGGGCGATGGCCACACGCTGACGTTCGCCGCCGGACAGTTCGGACGGTTTGTGCTCCAGGCGATGACCCAGCCCTACCCGCTCCAGCAACGCGGTCGCACGCTGACGCGCTTCCGGGATCGCGGTTTTGCCGATCAGCAGCGGCATGCAGACGTTTTCCAGCGCGGTGAACTCAGGCAGCAGATGGTGGAACTGGTAAACGAAACCCAGCGACCGGTTGCGCAACAGACCGCGATTCTTCTCGCTCAGGGCCGACAACTCTTCGCCGTCGAGCCAGACGCTGCCCTTGGTTGGCGTGTCGAGGCCGCCCAACAGGTTGAGCAAGGTACTTTTGCCCGAACCCGAGGTGCCGACAATCGCCACGCGCTCACCCGGATGCAGCTCCAGTTGCAGGCCGGCCAGCACTTCTACCGACTCCGGGCCTTCCTCGTAGGATTTGCCCAGGTTGCGGCAGCTCAAGATTGCTTTATCACTCATACCCAACTCACTCATAACGTAGCGCCTCCGCAGGCTGGGTGCGCGCGGCACGCCAGGCTGGATACAGGGTGGCGAGGAAACTCAGGACCAACGCGGCGGCGCAGACCATCAACACGTCCTGGCTCTGCACTTGCGACGGCAGGTAATCGATGAAGTACACGTCGGCGTTCAGGAACTTGTGGCCGATCAACCCTTCGAGGGCGGAGATCGCGGCGCTGACGTTCAGCGCGGCGAAGATCCCGACCACGGCGCCGATCAGCGTACCGATCACGCCAATGACCGTGCCCTGGACCATGAAGATGGCCATGATCTGCCCCGGTGTGGAGCCCAGGGTGCGCAGAATCGCGATGTCGCCCTTCTTGTCATTCACCACCATCACCAGCGTGGAAATGATGTTGAAGGCCGCGACGGCGACGATCAGCAGCAACAGCAGGCCGATCATGGCTTTTTCCATGCGGATCGCCTGATACAGGTTGCCGTGGGTGCGCGTCCAGTCGCGGGCATAGAAATGGTCTTCGCCGAGTTGCTGGGCGATATTCCACGCCGTGCGCGGAGCCTGGAACAAGTCGTCGAACTTCAGGCGGATGCCCTGGACCTGATCCGGCTTCCAGCGATGCAGCTTCGCCAGATCCTGCAGATTGGTGACACCCAGATAGCCGTCGATCTCACCGGCGCCGACATGGAAAATACCCACGACGGTGAAGCGTTTCATGCGCGGGAACATCCCGGCCGGGGTCACCGTGACTTCCGGCGCCACGAACGTCAGCTTGTCGCCGATCGCAGCGCCGAGCTTGGCGGCTGCCTTGTCGCCGATCACTATGCCAAAACTGCCCGGCGTGAGGTCGTCGAGTTTGCCCTGCTGCATGAAGTTATCAATGATCGAGACCTGGCGTTCCAGCGCAGGGTCGATGGCATTGAGCAGGACTTTGGAGACCTTGCCGTTGTTGGTCAGCAAACCCTGCATCTGGGTGAACGGCGCCACGGCCGTCACCTGCGGGTTCTGCTTGACCTTGGCAGCCAGGCTTTGCCAGTCGCTGATCGGTTCACCGGACTCGATGGTCGCGTGAGGCACCATGCCCAGCACGCGGGTGCGCATCTCATGATCGAAGCCGTTCATGACCGACAGCACGACGATCATCACGACCACGCCGAGGGCAAGTCCGATCATTGAAGTCAGGGAAATGAACGACACAAAATGATTGCGACGCTTTGCACGGGTATAACGCGTGCCAATAAATACGAAGAGAGGTCTGAACATGTCGGGGCTTGTTCGGAGGGAAAAGGAACGTCCTTGTGGCGGGGGTCGATAACCAGCTTTACACTCAGACCACCGCCGCTACCATGGGTTCGCCATGTCGACATTAGATGAAGAAGATCGCCGCGAATACTACCGTATCGAGGACACGATCGCACTGGAAATTCGGCCCCTGTCCGCTCCCGAAGCCGCAGGCCAGGAAGTGTTGCAGGATGCTTCCCCACTGTTCAACTTGCTCAGCGAACTGCACCTGAGTGAATTCGAGTCGCAACACCTGTTACGCCAGATCAGTGAGCGCGACCGCAACCTCGCCGCATTCCTGAAATCCCAGAACAAACGCATCGATTTGCTGAGCCAGGTGATCGCCATCACCGTACTCGGGCAGATCGGCGAGCCGCAGCCGGTGATCATTTCCGAAGGCGGCATCGACTTTCAGTACCCCACACCCATCGCCGTGGGCGCGCACCTGTCGGTCAAACTGGTACTGATGCCGCAAGCCCTCGGCCTGTTGCTGCGGGCCAGGGTCACGCATTGCGATCGCAAGGCTGGCGCCTACGACGTCGGCACCGAGTTCGAATACCCGACCGATGCCCAACGCCAATTGCTGGCCCGCTACATTTTGCAGAAGCAGGCCCAGGAACGACGTCTGGCCCGCGAAAATGAATCAGGCATTTAATTTAAGGAAGAACCGTGACCCTCATCTACGGCCATCGCGGCGCCAAGGGCGAAGCACCGGAAAACACGCTGACCAGTTTTCAGCAATGTCTCAAGCACGGCGTACGCCGCTGCGAACTGGACCTGCACCTGTCCATGGACAACGAGCTGATGGTCATCCACGACCCGACGCTCAAGCGCACCACCGACCGGCGCGGCAAGGTTGTCGAGCAAACCGCAAAGGACCTGGTGACCTACGACGCGCGCAAGGGTGGCCCGGGCTGGATCAAGCCCTGCCCGATTCCGACACTGGAAGAATTGTTCGAGAAATGCGATTTCGAGCATTGGCAGCTGGAAGTAAAAAGCGCTTCACGCACCCGCGCCGCGACGACCGTGCTGGCGATTCGCGAAATGGCTCAGCGCTTCGGACTGCTCGACAAGGTCACGATCACGTCGAGTTCACGTGAAGTATTGAAAGCCGCACTGGACCTGGTGCCGGACGTGTCCCGCGGCCTGGTGGCCGAGTACGCGTGGCTCGACCCGTTGAAGGTCGCGCAAAGTTATGGCTGTGAGATTCTGGCGCTGAACTGGACCCTGTGTACGCCGGAACGCCTGCAGAAGGCGCAGCGTCAGGGGCTGCATGTGTCGGTGTGGACAGTCAACGAGCCCGCGCTGATGCGCAGACTCGCCGACTTCGGCGTTGACAGCCTGATTACAGACTTTCCCGGTTTGGCCAGCGCCACCCTCGAGAATTGCTGAAATCGGTCTCCCCGGCCGGCTCAGGCCACCGGCCGGAGCCGCTCAAAAAAGCCGGTTGAGGCCGTCGTACGCCGCTACCCGATAGGCTTCGGCCATGGTCGGGTAGTTGAACGTCGTGTTGACGAAGTACTTCAGCGTGTTCAGTTCGCCCGGCTGGCTCATGATCGCCTGACCGATGTGCACGATCTCCGACGCCTGATAACCGAAGCAGTGAACACCCAGCACTTCCAGGGTCTCGCGGTGGAACAGGATCTTCAGCATGCCCTGAGGCTCGCCGGCAATCTGTGCACGCGCCATGCTCTTGAAGAACGCCTTGCCCACTTCGTACGGCACCTTGGCCTGAGTCAGCTCCTGCTCGTTCTTGCCGATCGAGCTGATCTCCGGAATGGTGTAGATGCCGGTCGGCACGTCGTTGACGAAGCGCCAGCTGTTGTTATCGACGATGCTGCCAGCGGCCGAACGGCCCTGGTCGTGAGCGGCACTGGCCAGGCTCGGCCAGCCGATCACGTCACCGGCACCGTAAATGTTCGGTACGCAAGTGCGATAGGCTTCGTCGACTTCGATCTGGCCACGGCTGTTGACCTTCACGCCGATGTTTTCCAGACCCAACTGATCGGTGTTGCCGGTACGGCCGTTGCACCAGAGCAAGGCGTCGGCCTTGATCTTCTTGCCGGACTTGAGGTGCAGGATCACGCCGTTGTCCACGCCTTCGACGCGGTCGTAGTCTTCGTTGTGGCGAACCGTGATGTTGTTGTTGCTGAAGTGGTAGCTCAGGGCCTGAGAAATTTCCGAGTCGAGGAAGCTCAGCAACTGACCGCGGTTGTCCACCAACTCAACCAGTACACCCAGGCCACTGAAGATCGACGCATACTCGCAACCGATCACGCCGGCGCCGTAAACAATGAGTTTGCGCGGGGTGTGGCCGAGGCTGAGGATGGTGTCGCTATCGTAGATACGCGGGTGATGGAAATCGATGTCCGCCGGGCGATAAGGACGCGAGCCGGTGGCGATGATGATGTGCTTGGCCACCAGTTTTTCGACCACACCGTTGGCGCAGACCACTTCGATGGTTTGCTCGTCGGCGAAGCTGCCGGTGCCGAAGAACACGTCGACACGGTTACGGGCGTAGTAGCCGGTGCGCGAGGCGACTTGTTTGGAAATGACTTTTTCGGCGCTTTTCAGCACGTCCGGAAACGAGAACCAGCGCGGCTCACCAATGGCCCTGAACATCGGGTTGGTGTTGAACTGCATGATCTGCCGGACCGAGTGACGCAGTGCCTTGGACGGGATGGTACCCAAGTGGGTGCAGTTGCCGCCGACCTGGCGACGGCTATCGACCATCGCCACCTTGCGCCCTGCTTTGGCGGCGTTCATTGCCGCGCCTTCTCCCGCCGGGCCGGAACCCAGCACCACCACGTCGTAGTTGTAGACAGCCATGCGTACTCCTCAGAACAGGCCGCGGCGCCCTCGGCACCTGCGGCTAAATCACGCCGATCTGCGGCGTGAAGGAACAATTTGGGGCCAGTGCAGACCCCGGACACAGTCTATAGAAGCGTCAACGCCGGGCACATTAACCCTTGGTCGCGTCGTAGGCTAGTTTTGCCTGCACTACAACGCCAGTCTTCAATGTGCGAATCGCCGTAATCATTCGGTTTTGCCGCCACTGAGGCGCTCAAAAGCCTGATTGGTTCGTGTGACGAAACCTGTATCGGCACGAATCACAAAAAAAGCGCCGATATCGTGTTTTTCTGCGTAGTCCCAACCGCGCTCCGGGCCGAGAATCAGCAACAGCGTCGATAAGCCATCGGCCATTAACGCTGAAGGATTAATCACCGTGACTGACGCCAGGGTGTGTGAGACCGGCGCACCGGTGCGGGCATCGAAGGTGTGGGAATAACGCTTGCCGTCCTGCTGAAAATAATTGCGGTAATCGCCGGAGGTGGACACGCCATAGCCGTCGACGGCGATGATGCGCTCGGCCACTTGCTGGTCGTCGCGGGGTTCTTCCAGGGCGACGCGCCACGGTGAACCGTCGAGTTTCTTGCCGGCGGCCTTGAGTTCGCCGGTGGCTTCGGCGAGGTAATTGTGGATGCCCATTGCTTCGAGTTTTGCGGCAATCGTGTCGACTGCGTAGCCGGCGGCGATGCTGTTGAAGTCGACCTCGACCGCGGCGTCCTTGCACAGCTGATCGCCGTCGATGCGCAGGTGCTGGTAACCGACTCGCTGCCTGACTTCGGCCAACGCCTGGGCCGAAGGGACTTTCTCATTACGAGCCTGCGGGCCAAAGCCCCAGAGGTTGAGCAGCGGCTCCACCGTCAGGTCGAAGGAACCTTCGCTTTGTTCCGACAGACGCTCACCGACACGCACCAGTTTGAGGATCGGCGCGGGCATTTTCTGACAGCGGTTGGCGGGTAGATCGTTGAAGTGCTCGATGTCGGAGTCGCTGCGATAGGTCGAAAACTGTCGATCCACTTCGGCGAGGATATTTTCTACTTCGGCCTGCACCGCTTTCGGCCCGGGCGTGGAGGAATGCCTTACGTATTGAATGGAATAACGACTGCCCATGGTCGGGCCATCGAAGCGTTCCTGGCTGTCGCCGTTGCCACAACCGGACAAAATGCCGGCCAGCACCACAAGTCCACTCCACCGTCCAGTTAACAAATCTTCATCCCCCCTCAAAACCGCGCCCGCCATTATGGGCCTCAGAGCGCTTGGGAGCGAGGTCTGCCAGTGCCCGTCAGTAAGACGCAAAAACTGTTGGAGCAAGACCGCCTTGCCGGTCCCGCCCCCACAGGTACAGCGTTTCAAGCAAGATTTACCAGCGTGAGTACCTACGAATGTCATCCAATACGGGCAAAGGCAAAGCGATTTTTCGCGTTGTCAGCGGTAACTTTCTCGAAATGTTCGACTTTATGGTCTACGGCTTTTACGCCACGGCCATCGCCAAAACCTTCTTCCCTGCTGACAGCGCTTTCGCCTCCCTGATGTTGTCGCTGGCCACGTTCGGCGCCGGCTTCCTGATGCGTCCTTTGGGGGCGATTTTCCTTGGGGCCTACATCGACCGTCATGGTCGTCGCAAAGGCCTGATCATCACCCTGGCGATGATGGCGGCCGGTACGGTGCTGATTGCTTGCGTGCCGGGTTACGCCACCCTCGGCGTGGCGGCGCCGCTGATCGTACTGTTCGGTCGCTTGCTGCAAGGTTTCTCGGCCGGCGTGGAACTGGGCGGGGTGTCGGTGTACCTGGCGGAGATCTCCACGCCGGGTCGCAAGGGTTTCTTTGTCAGTTGGCAATCCGCCAGTCAGCAAGCCGCGGTGGTGTTCGCCGGCCTGCTGGGCGTCGGTTTGAACCACTGGCTCAGCCCCGAAGAAATGGGTGACTGGGGCTGGCGCGTGCCGTTCCTGATCGGCTGCCTGATTGTGCCGGTGATCTTCGTGATCCGTCGCTCACTGGAAGAAACGCCGGAGTTCCAGGTGCGCAAACACCGCCCTACCCTGCGGGATGTCGTCCGCTCGATCAGTCAGAACTTTGGCATCGTCATCGCCGGCATGGCGCTGGTGGTGATGACCACCGTGTCGTTCTACCTGATCACCGCCTACACCCCGACCTTCGGCAAAGCCGAACTGCACCTGTCGGATCTGGATGCGTTGCTGGTGACGGTGTGTATCGGCCTGTCGAACTTCTTCTGGCTGCCGGTGATGGGCTCCGTATCCGACAAAATCGGACGTAAACCCCTACTCCTCGCGGCGACCATTCTGGCGATCCTCACGGCCTACCCTGCCTTGTCATGGCTGGTGGCGAACCCGAGTTTCAGCCATTTGCTGATCGTCGAGTTGTGGCTGTCATTCCTTTATGGCTCGTACAACGGCGCCATGGTCGTGGCGCTGACCGAGATCATGCCGGTAGAAGTGCGTACCACCGGTTTCTCCTTGGCCTACAGCCTGGCGACTGCAACGTTCGGCGGGTTTACACCGGCGGCTTGCACATACCTGATCCACGTACTGGATAACAAAGCTGCGCCGGGGATCTGGCTCAGTGGCGCAGCGGTGTTGGGGTTGATTGCGACGCTGGTGCTGTTCCGTGGCAACAAGCATGAGTTGCGCACGGCCCAGGCGGCGGTGGTTGGCGGCATCTGATCGATCGCCTTCGCGGGCAAGCCTGCTCCCACAGGGATCACTGAAAACCTGTGGGAGCGGGCTTGCCCGCGAAGAGGCCCGCAAAATCACCGCAAATTCATTGCTGCGCCACCTTCAACGCCCCACTCCACCCCCCACCCAGCGCCTTGTACAACGTCACCTGATTGATCTCCCGGGCCAACTCCAGCTGCGCCCATTTCTGCTGCGCATCAAACAGCGACCTCTGCGCATCCATGGTGGAAAAGTAACTGTCCAGCCCCGCCTCGAAACGCAAGCGCGACTGCCGGTACGCTTCCTGATAATCCCCCACCAGCTTCTTCTGGAACGCCACCTGGGTGAGCATTTCCTGGCGCGCATTCAGCGCATCCGCCGCTTCGCGAAACGCGTTCTGCACGGTGGCCTCGTACGCCGCCGCCTGACCGTCGAACCGCGCATGACTCGCGTCCACTTGCGCCCGCCGCGCGCCACCGTCAATCAGGGGCAACGTCCCCGCCAGGGCCACCGACCAGAACTCCGCCGGGCCACTGAGCAACCGGGAAAAATCCCCGGTCAGGCTGCCCAGCGCACCGGTCAGGGAAAACGTCGGGAAGTACGCCGTCCGTGCAGCGCCAATATCAGCATTGGCCGCACGCAGCGAAGCTTCCGCCGACATGATATCCGGGCGGCGCTCGACCAGTGACGAAGGCAACCCGGCCGGCACATCGAGCGTCGCCAACTGCTCGCCCAGCGCACCAGTCGGCAGCAAGTTCACCGGCACCGGCTGCCCGACCAGTACTCGCAACGCGTTGGTGTTCTGCGCCACTTGCATGCGATAGGTGTTGACCTGAACCGCCGCCGTATTGGTTTGCGCATCCGCCTGGTGAACATCGATCCGCGCGCTGGAGCCGAGGTTGAAACTCTTGCGCAGCAGCTGCCCGTAACGGTCCTGGGATTGAAAGGTGTTCTGTGCGAGATCAAGCAAGTGCTGATTGGCCTTGAGACTCAGCCAGGTGCTGGTCACTTCGCCGATCAGCGCCAGACGCGCCGCCTGATAGTCCGCCTCGGACGCTTCGAAGCGCGCTCCGGCGGCATTGCGTTGACTGCGGATGCGACCAAACAGATCCAGTTCGTAGGACGTGAACCCGCCGGTCGCCTGAAAGGTGTTGGCGATGCTGCCAGCGCTGTCACCGCCATTGGGCGTTCGGACCAGTGGCGGCAACTTACTGCGACCGGCATAGGTGTCGATGCCGATCGTAGGAAAGAGCCCCGACCGTGCGCTGTCGTACCCGGCCCGCGCCTCCTCGACGCTGGCCGCGAACTGGCGCAGGCTGCGGTTATTGACCAGGGCTATCTCGATCAACTGGCGCAGGCGGTCATCGACCACAAAACCGCGCCAATCCTTGTCGAACGCCTGCTTGCCGACGCAGCACTCGCCGGTCGCGTTGGCCGGCCATTGCTGGTCGATTGGCGCATCAGGTTTCTCGTAGGGCGGCTCCAGCGAACACCCGCCGAGCAGCAGCAAAGACATGAAACACGTGGTCGGTAAGCAACTGTTCATGGCGCGCACCTAAAAACGTTGGCCGAGCAAAGCCCGCAAGGGAGAAAGAAGCACTGACCACAGACTCGCGCGGCCGGCACTGATGTGCGGCAGCGCCTGTTTACGCGAACGAACGCTGACCGGACGCCATCGACGCTGGGGCACGTAGGACGACGCCTTGATCGGTGCGGGCAAACGCGGAGTCGTGGGTTTCTCACCCAGCAGCGAACGACGCAGCAAGGTGCCGAACGCCAACGCCGGCTCAGCCTTGCTGACCACATTGATCGACGCGTCACTGAATAGCCGTGCAATCAGCCGTCGCCGCAATTGTTCATCGAGTTCCGCAAAGCGCAGGCCCAATTGGTCCTCGCCGTGATTGCGCATGACCTCGACATTGAGCCAACCGAGTTTGTCGACCCACATCTCGCCACACAGCCCCGGCTTGATCGAAGACGCGAAGGCGCAGTTCAGCGACGCGCCGCTGAGGGAAATATCCACCAGGCGACCCGGAAGGACCTTGCCGCCAAAACGAAACCCGGTGGGTTTGTCGAACGGAAAACGCTCCTCTCCATGCAACCGCGGGCGATCGACACAGGCCACCAGAGTCGCCAGGTTGTAGACCAGCGCGACCACCGTCCAACAGAGGTTGAACAGCATGTTGCCGTCGAACGCGGCGGCCGTGCTGATGGCGACATAAGCACCGATCTGCGAAAACAGGGTCAAGGCAAAAAAGAACCCGAACAACTTCCAGTGGACCATCGTCTTCGTCCGGTCCAACCCCTTGGCGGTGACTTTGAACGGCCGTCCGAACGGCCGGATCATAGCGCTGGCGATCGTCGCCGTGACGGCCAGCGAAGCAACTATCTGCGTGACTTCAGTGAAAATCGGCAAGGTGCGGCGATCCGTGACCCACGTGCCGTAACCCCAGAAGGCAATCAGCGCCGGCATGCCGAACGCGAGGAAGTCCACCGGGTTGGCGTAGAACCCGGCAATACCGAAGTACCAATACAACACCGGCGACACCAGCATCATCAAAATGAACGGTTTGGAAAACCAGTGCATCAGCCCGTGGATGTAGTGCAGCCGGTCATTAAAGGTGTAACCGCCGCCGCGCAACGGTCCGTCCTTGAGTAGAGCCACTTGAATGGTGCCCAAACACCAGCGCCCGCGTTGGTTGATGTATTCGGTCAGGCCCTCGGCCGACAAACCGATCGACAGACGCTCATTCAGCCAGCGCGTGACGTAGCCTTTTTGCAGCAGCCGGTACGTGGTGTAGATGTCCTCACAGACCGAGCCCGTAGGAAAACCGCCGATTTCATTGATCAAATCGCGCCGCACCACGAACGACGTGCCGACGCAAAACGCCGCGTCCCAGCCGTCCTTCGCCGGCTGAAACACGTCGAAGAACACCCGTTGCTCATCGACCCAACAGGCCGATGTGCCCAGGTTGTGCTGAATCGGATCGGGGTTGTAATAGAACTGCGGCGTCTGCACCAGGCCGACTTTCGGATCGTCGAACAGCCCCAGCGTGCGCATCAGGATCGGCTGCTGCGGGGCGAAGTCGGCGTCGAGCACCAGAATGTACGGCGCATTGCTGCCGGCCGCCGATTGACGCAAGCCGTTGTTGAGATTGCCGGCCTTGGCGTGGGAATTGTCCGGGCGCCGCGCGTATTGCACGCCCACCTCGGCGCAGTAATCGCGCAACCAGTCGCGTCGCGTGTCGTCGAGCACCCAGATGGTGAAGTTGGGGTAGTCGATGGCCTGGGCGGCGATGATGGTTTTTTCGAGGATCTCCAGGCCTTCGTTGTAGGTGGCGATGAAGATATCCACTGCCGGCACGTTTACGCCTTCAGCGCGTAACCTTCGCTCGCCCGCGTCGGCGTCCTTGCTGTGATCCGAGCGGCAGAGCATGACGACAATGGAAAACAGCGTGTAACCGATCGCCAGCATTTCGAAAAACAAAAAAGCGTAGGCCCAGACCGTGGCAAACCCGGAGTGGTCATCGGGCAAGGTGTCGCGGATCCGCCATGCCGCGTAGTTGACCAGCAACAACGCGGTGACGGCGCCAAACCCCGCACGTGCGAACCATTGGTCGCGGTACGTCAGGCAGGTGAACAGAATCACCACCGCCAACGTCCAGAAGTTGATTTGCAGCAGTTGCAGCGAGTCGAGTGCCTGCATGTCAGTCAGCCTCTGGCGAACCGGTAAAGGGATTGACGCCGGTGGCTGCAATCGCCGCCCACGCCGTGGCGCCCAAGTGAGGCAGGTGGTAATAGAAAAAATCGTTGGTGACCGAATCCGGGCCGATGGCCAGTCCGGTGCTAATGCGTGGGGCCGGTGTCGCAAACAGCCAGCCATCCCCCGCCTCCTGGGCGAGCAACACGCTCCACAACGGCTGTGCCTTGTCGCTCAATCCGTTTAATTGCGCCACCGCAGCCGCCTGCGCGGTGCCTTCGGTCCATAAACCGTCGGGGTCGCGGTTGAAACCGTAGCCGTCGCCAGACCGGTGCGCATGATCGATAAATGCGAAAACCCGCCGCCAATCCTTGGGCGGATCCTGCAGGGCAATCAGCGGCCAGATCTGTGCATCCAGCCCTGAACGTACGCGGTCGGACGTCTGGCCGTCCGCACCGGTGCCGATCAGGAACCGCCCTTCCCCGGCGTCCCATTGGCTTGCGACGAATTGCCGGGCAATTCGGGCCTGTCGCGCCGAGCCCGGATCCGGCGCTACCGCATCGAGTGCCGACCACGCCGCCGCGAGGTCGACGTTATGTTCGGTGGACTTCCAGTTCTGCTGGACCTGTTGGGTGAAATACCCGTAATAACCGCCACTGAAGCCGGCCGGCGACTGGCCGTCGTAGGTTTTTTCCTGCGACCAGTGCAGGACTTTTCTCGCAGCATCCAGGTAAGACGCTTCGCCGCTTTGGCGAAAAGCTTCCAGCAACGCCAGCGCTGCCCACGCCTGATTGCCGGTGGCGCTGCTGACCTGATAGGCATCCTGATTCCACGCATTGCGCTCGGTGCTCCAGTAACCCGGCAGTTTCATCGACGGCAAGCCCACCGGGCCGGCAGCGTAGGCGTTACGCAAGCGGCCGTCCTGATACTCGGGATCGTGCCTTGTGGCAAACACCAGGGCATCAGCGATGCGCCGCGCCGACTCGGCTTTACCGCAGGCAAACAGCGCGATGCTCGCCAGGGCGTTGTCGTAGGTGAACGCCACGCCGCGCAAGGCCAGGATCGGTGCGGGCTGACCGTTCAACGGTGGATAACTGGCCACCAGCACCGGGCCGGCCGGCTGCGACGCCACCGCCCGATCCAGCGCCGTGCAGGTCATTGCCGCCAGTTGCGGCCTCGCTTGTGCCGCGAGCGCGGACGCCCCGCCGCTGATCAGCATCACCCCGACCATCCCTCGCAAAAAATCGTTCATGGTCGCGACACCTCGGCACTGGCCCACAACCCCGGATTGCAGGTCATCGCGCGCTGACTCTCCGTCAAGTCCGCGGCAAACGTGCCGACCACGTACACCGAGTTCTGTTCGGCATACGGAAACGGCACGCTGTAGGTATTGGCGCGAATGTCCGAAGCGCTGGACAGCAACTGCACCACACTGGCTTTGAGCGGTTGATCGAGGCCGCGGATTTTCACGGTGAGCACGCTGTCGCGATCGATCTTGCTCGCCATGCGCTCAGGGAACACCGCGATCACGTAGCTCTGCCCGCAATCGGTGGCGCGCAACAAAGTCGAGCCCGCTTGCACCAGCGTCCCCTGCGGCGCCAGCAACTCCTGGACGGTTCCGGGCGAATAGGCCACGACGTCATAACCGGTCATCAGCTTGACCCGGTTCTGTTCGGTTTCGATCAGTTGGTTGAGGTTGTCGAGTTCCTGTTGATAGGTCGCGCGATTGCGCGCCTGATTCTCCAGGCTGAGTTTCAGGGTGGTCATCTGCGCGCTGAGGTCGAACATGCGCAGTTGATCGGGATCGAGGTAAACCTGTTGGTTGGCCGCGCTGACATCGCCGTCGTTGATGCGCAATTGCGAACGCACCGACTCGGCTGCGCCCTGCAAGGAAGCGAGTTGTGCTTTCGACGAAGCGACCACTGCACCACTCACCGCCCCTTGCACAAACAATTCGAGATTGCGTTCGACGGTTTCCTGGGCATCCACCAACCGCGCACTGGCGGCGCTGCTTTCCGCTTTCAGGGCTTTCTGGGTGAAGAGTTGGCGGGTATGAAACGCGGTTTGATATTGCTGACTGGTTTTCTCCAGCGCTTCGTAATACTGCTGGTCATGCTCGGCCTGGCTCGCTGATGAAGACAACTGCTGCTCAAGCGTAAGTCGCCTGGTTTGCAGCGTCAGCAAGGTTTCCTGGTTCGCTCGCGGGTTTTCCACGACGGCAATCTTCTGGCCCTGGACAAACGTCACACCGGGTTTGACTTCCAATGCGCTGACCACACCGTCAATCGGCGTTGTCAGTAAAATCACCGGCGCATTCAATATCGCCCGAGTGGCGGACGCCGACACCAAGGGCATCAATAACGTCGACAACAGCAGCCAGACGATAAACCCAAGCACTCCCAACCCCACTAACCGGGGCAGCAGCGACAACAACTTCGAGCGTTCTTCCGCCATATCCGACTCTCCCGATAAACCAACCGCGTAAAGTCCAGGCAATAGCAGGCCGTGACCGCAAGACACTTTTGGCAGGGTGAGCGAGACACAATGATTACGATGGACGGCAACTAAGCCGACGCTGTTTATCTGGTTTTATTGTGATGTGAGCAGGAATGGGATTCCTGTCTTTTTGGAGAGTTGCTGTACAGCGCAGTCTTCAACAGCATGGCGAGCCCGAGGCAGAGCGGGCGTTGTCATTGGCGACACTAGATTCAGTGTTATGGAGTGTCAAGCATTAGCGTCAAACAATTAAATGACGCCAAATATTTAGCGCAGTCTATATTGGATCCACTCTAAATTTTTACTGGCAATCGAAAGGCAACTGCCTATTTCTATTGGTGGTTTTAATTTTTAATATTCGAATGAACTTTGTAAAAAATTTTAAATAATTCTTAATAATTAACTCATCAGATTAAAACGATATACACAGCGTTCTCTCCAGCAAGATCGTTCCCACGCTCCGCGTGGGAATGCAGCCCAGGACGCTCCGCGTCCTTGCCGAAAAGCGGACGCGGAGCGTCCATTGAGGCATTCCCACGCAGACGGTTCGACGCCTCGACGTGGGAACGATCACCGCACAAACAAAAACGCCCCGACCAAAGTCGGGGCGTTTTCATGTGCAGCTAAGGCTTAGCGCGGGAATGCTGGCGGGTTTACACCGGCCATGTCTTCCATCACGCGAACCACCTGGCAGCTGTAACCGAATTCGTTGTCGTACCAAACGTACAGAACAACGCGGTTGTCTTGGGTGATGGTTGCTTCAGCGTCCACAACGCCTGCGTGGCGCGAGCCAACGAAGTCGGTGGAAACCACTTCCTGCGAATTGACGTAGTCGATTTGCTTATGCAGATCGGAGTGCAACGCCATGTAGCGCAGGTACTCGTTCATCTCTTCGCGGGTGGCGGCTTTCTCAAGGTTCAGGTTGAGAATGGCCATCGACACGTTCGGCGTCGGAACGCGGATCGCGTTACCGGTCAGCTTGCCGGCCAGTTCAGGCAGTGCCTTGGCGGCAGCAGTAGCAGCACCGGTCTCGGTGATGACCATGTTCAGCGCGGCGCTACGGCCACGGCGATCGCCTTTGTGGAAGTTGTCGATCAGGTTCTGGTCGTTGGTGTACGAGTGAACGGTTTCAACGTGACCGTTGATGATGCCGAACTTGTCGTTGACAGCTTTCAGCACCGGCACGATGGCGTTGGTGGTGCAGGAAGCGGCCGAAACGATCTTGTCATCAGCGGTGATTTCACCATGGTTGATGCCGTGAACGATGTTCTTCAGCTTGCCTTTACCCGGCGCGGTCAGAACAACGCGATCGATACCCGGGCAAGCCAGGTGCTGGCCCAGGCCCTCGGCGTCACGCCATACGCCGGTGTTGTCCACCAGCAGCGCGTCTTTGATGCCGTACTGGGTGTAATCCACTTCAGTCGGGTTCTTCGCGTAGATAACCTGGATCAGGTTGCCGTTGGCGGTGATGGTGTTGTTTTCTTCGTCGATGGTGATGGTGCCGTTGAACGAACCATGTACCGAATCACGACGCAGCAGGCTGGCGCGTTTGGTCAGGTCGTTTTCGGCGCCTTTGCGCACCACGATGGCACGCAGACGCAGACCGTCGCCACCACCGGTTTTTTCGATCAGGATGCGCGCCAGCAGACGGCCGATACGACCGAAGCCGTACAGGACGACATCGGTGCCTTTGCGGGCGGAAGCGTTTTGCTGGCCAACCACGTCAGCCATTTCTTCACGGACGAACTGCTCGGCAGTGCGGCCATTGCCTTCGACGCGGAATTTGTACGCCAACTTGCCCAAGTCTACCGAAGCTGCGCCGAGCTTGAGCTCGCTCATGGCCTTAAGCAGAGGGAATGTTTCGTGGACGGAGAGTTCGCTATCGTCGGAAGAACGATGGCGAGCAAAGCGGTGAGCTTTGAGAATCGCGATGACAGACTGGTTGATCAGGCTGCGGCCATAGATCGAGCTCACCACGTTGTTATTGCGGTAGAGCTGACCGATAAGTGGAATCATCGCTTCTGCGAGTGCTTCACGGTCGATCCATTCACCAAGACACTGGTCGGGCTTCTGAGTCACGGGAACCTTCCACATGTAGGGGCAGAAAAAAGGGGCTACATTATGCCGCCGAGTGCCTCTCGTAGCAATGCGCGCCTGTCGTGCGATCCGTAACAATTTCCCGTTCAAAAAAATCACGCACCGCTAAAGCCCAGTAAAACCGCGGCTTTCAGCGCAGTCAATTTTTTGGAGACACCGCTGTCTTATCCGTAACCCTCCGTAACACTCAGTCGTTTTGCCACTACATAATCATCAATTCTCAACAAAAAACCGGCAGATTTTGTCTTTACCACTACATTTCGCCAAACCTGCGTAATAGACACAGTCAGCAACTGACAGGCGGCACCCGGGGCCGCTACAATTACCGACTTTGTCGCAACGCTTGGAGCTCAACCTTCCGTGCCCGTTCTGCGTCTACCGCTTCTCCCTGCCGCGGCAGGTAAACAGCACTGGGGCAACCTGCCCGGTGCCGCCCTGAGCCTGGCCATCGCCGAGGCTGCCAGCGCTGCCAAGCGCTTTACCCTGCTACTGACCGCCGACAGCCAAAGTGCCGAACGGCTGGAACAGGAGCTGAGTTTCTTCGCCCCGGATTTGCCCGTGCTGCATTTCCCGGACTGGGAAACCCTGCCCTACGATCTGTTTTCGCCCCACCAGGACATCATTTCCCAGCGCATCGCGGCCTTATACCGGTTGCCGGAACTGAGTCATGGCGTATTGGTGGTGCCGATCACCACGGCGCTGCACCGCCTCGCGCCGACCAAATTCCTGCTCGGCAGCAGTCTGGTGCTGGGCGTTGGCCAGAAGCTCGACGTCGAGCAGATGCGCACCCGACTGGAAGCCAGCGGCTATCGCTACGTCGACACGGTGTACGAACACGGCGAATTCACCGTCCGCGGTTCGTTGATCGATCTGTTCCCAATGGGCAGCAAACTGCCTTTCCGTATCGACTTGTTCGATGACGAAATCGAGACGCTGCGGACATTCGATCCGGAAAACCAGCGCTCCATCGACAAAGTCGACACCGTTCGCCTGTTACCGGCCCGTGAGTTTCCGCTGCAAAAAGACGCTGTCACCCGCTTCAAGGCACGCTTTCGCGAGCGTTTCGATGTCGACTTCCGTCGCTGCCCGATCTTTCAGGATTTGAGCAGCGGGATTACACCGGCCGGTATCGAGTACTACCTGCCGCTGTTCTTCGACGAAACCTCGACGCTGTTCGATTACCTGCCCCAGGACACCCAAGTGTTTTCCCTGCCAGGCATCGAGCAGGCGGCAGAGAACTTCTGGAATGACGTGCGCAATCGTTATGAAGAGCGCCGCGTCGATCCGGCTCGTCCTTTATTGCCACCCGCCGAGCTGTTCCTGCCGGTGGAAGACTGCTTTGCCCGCCTGAAGAACTGGCCGCGCGTGGTGGCCAGTCAACAGGACGTGGAAACCGGTGTCGGCCGCGAGCGCTTCCCGGCGCGAGAACTGCCGAACCTGGCCATCGAAGCCAAGGCCTCTCAGCCATTGGCGGCGCTGGCCGGTTTCCTCGACGAGTTCCCCGGACGCGTGCTGTTTACCGCCGAGTCCGCGGGCCGTCGTGAAGTGCTGCTGGAATTGCTCGAACGCCTGAAGCTGCGACCGAAAACCGTCGACAGCTGGCCAGACTTTGTCGCAAGCAAGGAGCGCTTGGCGATCACCATCGCGCCGCTCGACGAAGGTCTGGTACTCGACAACCCGGCCCTGGCGCTGGTTGCCGAAAGCCCGTTGTTCGGTCAGCGCGTGATGCAGCGTCGGCGCCGCGAAAAACGCACCGATGCCAACAACGATGCCGTCATCAAGAACCTGACCGAGCTGCGCGAAGGTGCACCGGTGGTGCATATCGATCACGGCGTTGGTCGCTACCTCGGGCTCGCGACCCTGGAAATCGACGATCAGGCCGCCGAGTTCCTGACCCTGCAATACGCCGAAGGGGCCAAGCTTTACGTGCCGGTGGCCAACCTGCACCTCATCGCCCGTTACACCGGCAGCGATGACGCCTTGGCCCCGCTGCACCGTCTCGGTTCCGAAACCTGGCAGAAAGCCAAGCGCAAAGCCGCCGAACAGGTGCGCGATGTGGCGGCGGAATTGCTCGACATCTATGCACGTCGCGCCGCTCGCGAAGGTTATGCGTTCGAAGACCCGAAAGCCGATTACGCGACGTTCAGCGCCGGGTTCCCGTTCGAAGAAACCCCGGACCAGCAGACCACCATCGATGCCGTGCGCGCCGACATGCTCGCGCCGAAACCGATGGACCGGCTAGTCTGCGGCGACGTCGGTTTCGGCAAGACTGAAGTGGCGATGCGCGCTGCGTTCATTGCGGTGCACGGCGGTCGTCAGGTGGCGATCCTGGTGCCGACCACCCTGCTCGCCCAGCAGCACTACAACAGTTTCCGCGACCGCTTCGCCGACTGGCCGGTGAGCGTGGAAGTGATGAGCCGTTTCAAGTCGACCAAGGAAGTGAACGCCGCGGTCGCCGATCTCGCCGAAGGCAAGATCGACATCGTCATCGGCACGCACAAGCTGCTGCAAGACGACGTGAAGATCAAAAACCTCGGGCTGGTGATCATCGACGAAGAACACCGTTTTGGTGTCCGTCAGAAGGAACAGCTCAAGGCCCTGCGCAGTGAAGTCGACATTCTCACCCTGACCGCCACGCCGATTCCGCGCACGCTGAACATGGCGGTGTCGGGCATGCGCGACCTGTCGATCATCGCCACGCCGCCGGCCCGTCGCCTGTCGGTGCGCACCTTCGTCATGGAGCAGAACAAGAGCACGGTCAAAGAGGCCCTGCTGCGTGAGTTGCTGCGCGGTGGTCAGGTCTACTACCTGCACAACGACGTGAAGACCATCGAGAAATGCGCCGCCGACCTCGCCGAACTGGTGCCGGAAGCACGGATCGGCATCGGCCACGGGCAGATGCGCGAACGCGATCTCGAACAGGTGATGAGCGACTTCTACCACAAGCGCTTCAACGTGCTGATCGCCTCGACCATCATCGAGACAGGCATCGACGTGCCAAGCGCCAACACCATCATCATCGAGCGTGCCGACAAATTCGGCCTCGCGCAGTTGCACCAGTTGCGCGGCCGGGTCGGTCGCAGCCACCACCAGGCTTATGCGTACCTGCTGACCCCGCCACGCCAGCAAATCACTCCGGACGCGGAAAAGCGTCTGGAAGCGATCGCCAACACCCAGGACCTCGGCGCGGGCTTCGTGCTCGCCACCAACGACCTGGAAATCCGCGGCGCCGGTGAATTGCTGGGCGACGGTCAAAGTGGTCAGATCCAGGCCGTCGGTTTCACCCTCTATATGGAGATGCTCGAGCGCGCGGTGAAGTCGATCCGCAAGGGCGAACAACCGAACCTCGATCAGCCGTTGGGCGGTGGCCCGGAAGTCAACCTGCGTGTACCGGCGTTGATTCCCGAAGCCTACTTGCCGGATGTTCATGCCCGACTGATTCTCTACAAACGCATTGCCTCGGCCACCGATGAAGAAGGCCTCAAGGACCTGCAAGTGGAGATGATCGACCGTTTCGGCCTGCTGCCAGAGCCGACCAAGAACCTGATGCGCATCACGGCGCTGAAGCTGCAAGCCGAACTGCTGGGCATCAAAAAAGTCGACGGCGGCCCGCAAGGCGGCCGGATCGAGTTCGCGGCGCAGACGCCGGTCGACCCGCTGACCCTGATCAAACTGATTCAGGGCCAGCCCAAACGCTACAAATTCGAAGGCGCCACGATGTTTAAATTCATGGTCCCGATGGAAAGCCCGCAAGAGCGCTTTAATACTGTAGAGGCGCTGCTTGAGTGCCTCATTCCGAAAACTGCTTGAAGGACGCCGCATGCGCCTGTTTCGTTTACTGACTTTGCTGACCACCCTGGTCACCCCAACGGCCTTTGCCGATGACCTGTATCAGATTGAAATGATTCTGGTACGCCAGAACGCTGTGCCTGCCATTGTCAGCAAAGCTGCGCCCGAAGACTGGGCTGCCGGCGCCCAGCGCATCAACCCCGACAGCCTGCGCACGCCGAGCCTGAATGGCGAAGTGGAAAAACTGACCGCCAGCAACGAATACACCGTGTTGCTGCACAAGGCCTGGCAGCAGAACCTCGGCGAGGAAGCCAGCAAAATCGCGATCAGCGACGGCGAGGAGAAGTTCGGCCAGTTCCCGATCGAGGGTACCCTGAGCCTGAAACTGGGGCGTTTCACGGACGTGGATGCGGATTTTTGGGTCAACCAGATCGACGCCAATGGCATGGTCACCGCCAGCGAACGCATGAAGCAGGAAAGCCACACCAAGAACGGCCAGCTGAATTTCCTCGACAACGGCCATTTGGGGATGCTGATCAAGATCACCTCGCTCACCGCCCCGGCACCTCGGCCAGTCCCCGATGAAATTCCGGACTGATTGAGTCCTTATGTCAGCGACCCTGAGCAAACCCCTCGCACCTTCCTGGGTCAGCCGATTCAAGGAACAGAGCCTGGAGCGTGGCCGTCGCTATGCGCTGGAGAACCGCGTCAGGATCGTCGAGGCCGGCGACGCTACGATCATCGCCGCTTGCGAAGGCTCTGGCGGTAACGTTTACCGTCAGACGATTCGCCTGCGCGAGTCAGCCAAAGCGACGCTGCTGATGGTTGACGCCACGTGCACTTGCCCGGTTCACGCCAACTGCAAGCATTGCGCGGCGGTGTTGCTGAAAGTCCAGGAAACCCTGGCCTATCCCGCCGCCGCCCAAGACGCCGAACTGCTGGAAAAGCTTCAGGCCGTGCTGGAAAACCGTAGCCCGAAGGCCCCACCCCAAGTCCTTGTGGATAATGTGCAACCGGTGCCGCGCCTGTGGCTGGCGAGCATCGAGTTCAGCGCCTTCGAACCGCGCAACGGCAAGATGCAGCGCTACATCCAGCATCGTGCGGCGCTGTCTTTCAGCTACTTGGATGAATACGTCTGCGGACAGAAAAACGCCGACGTCCTGATTCGGCAGGAAACCCAGACGCTGCGAATAAAACGTCACCCGGAAGTCGAACAGGCCTACAGGGAGCAGTTGCGAATCCTCGGTTTCAAAATCGCCACCCGCCAGAGCAAAGCCTTGCCGGAAAGTGCCGGCGACCTGTATGAGATGGTCAACGACAGCGCCTGGCTGACCTTCACCCTCAACGAGCTGCCGAAGTTGCGCACCCAGGGCTGGGAGCTGCAGATCGATGAGGAATTCGGTTTCGACCTGACCGCCGTGGATGACTGGTACGCCACTGTCGAGCAGGCGCCGGAGCGCGACTGGTTTGATCTGGAACTGGGCATCATCGTCAACGGCGAGCGCCTGAGCTTGCTGCCGATCTTGTTAAACCTGATGCGCTCCCACACCGAAATCCTCAATCCGGAACGCCTCGCCCGACGTCGTGACGACGAACTGATTCTGGTGAACATTCCCAATCGCCCGAACTCCGAGTACGGCCCCTTGCAGGTCGCCCTACCCTTCGGTCGGTTGAAGCCGGTGCTGGCAACCCTCGGCGAGTTCTACCTGCAAGAGCCTGGCGAAACCACGCTGCGCCTGAGCAAGGCCGACGCCACGCGCCTGAATCCGCTGGAAGGCATGCCGCTGCTTTGGGAAGGTGGCGAGCAGATCCGCACGTTTGCCCAGCGCCTGCGGGACATCAAGGACTACACCGCCACGGCCCCCGAAGGCTTGAACGCAACCTTGCGCCCGTATCAGCTGGAAGGCTTGAGCTGGATGCAGTCGTTGCGGCAATTGGAAGTCGGCGGAATTCTCGCGGATGACATGGGCCTGGGTAAAACCCTACAGACACTGGCGCATGTTCTCAGCGAGAAGAACGCCGGGCGCCTCGATCGGCCGTGCATGGTGGTGATGCCCACCAGCCTGATTCCGAACTGGCTCGACGAAGCCGCGCACTTCACGCCGCAACTCAAAGTCCTGGCATTGTACGGCGCCAGTCGCAAAAAGCATTTCGACCATCTGGCCGATTACGACCTGATCCTGACCACCTATGCCCTGCTGCCCAAGGACGTCGAACGTCTGGCGGCCCAGCCTCTGCATGTGCTGGTTCTGGACGAAGCGCAATACATCAAGAACCCCAACAGCAAGGCCGCCCACGCTGCCCGCGAGTTGAATGCGCGCCAGCGTCTGTGCCTGAGTGGCACACCGCTGGAAAACCACTTGGGTGAACTGTGGTCGCTGTTTCACTTCCTCTTGCCTGGCTGGCTCGGTGACGTAAAAAGCTTCAACCGCGATTACCGCGTGCCAATTGAAAAGCGCGCCAGTGAAGTCAGACTTCAGCACCTCAATGGCCGGATCAAACCGTTCCTGCTGCGCAGGACCAAAGAGCAGGTGGCGACGGAGTTGCCGCCGAAGACCGAAATCATCCATTGGGTCGAGCTCAACGAAGCCCAGCGCGACGTGTATGAAACCATGCGCCTGGCGATGGACAAGAAAGTCCGCGACGAGATCACCCGCAAAGGTGTCGCACGCAGTCAGATCATCATTCTTGAAGCGCTGCTGAAGCTGCGCCAGGTGTGCTGCGATTTACGCCTGGTCAACGATGCCGTGCTGCCGACGCGCGGCAGCACCTCGGGCAAGCTCGACAGCCTGATGGAAATGCTCGATGAGTTGTTTGAGGAAGGTCGGCGGATTTTGCTGTTTTCGCAGTTTACGTCGATGTTGGCGCTGATTGAGGTCGAACTGAAGAAACGCGGTATCGAATATGCGCTGCTGACGGGACAGACCCGTGACCGACGGGCGCCGGTGAAAGACTTCCAGAGCGGCAAGCGTCAGATCTTTCTGATCAGCTTGAAGGCAGGTGGTGTCGGTTTGAACCTGACAGAAGCGGATACGGTGATCCACTACGATCCGTGGTGGAACCCGGCGACGGAAAATCAGGCGACTGACCGGGCGTATCGCATTGGCCAGGAGAAGCCGGTGTTCGTCTACAAAATGATTGCCCGTGGCACGGTGGAAGAGAAGATTCAGCACCTGCAAAAGGAAAAATCCGACCTCGCGGCGGGCGTGCTGGATGGGCGCAAGACTGGGGACTGGAAGTTGCAGAGTGATGATATTGAAGCGTTGTTTGCACCGCTGCCGGATAAGCTGGAGAAGCGCTGAAATCTTCGGCGTCTGGTAGATCGCCTTCGTCGGAACGCCGCCCGGAGCAAGCCCGCTCCCACAGGGTTCACATCAATCCTGTGGGGGCGTGGCTTGCCCGCGAAAGGGTCACCTCGGTTTCACTGAAGGCATCAGGGCTTGAGATTGGGCAGCGGCGCAAACAGCGCCTCAATATCACTCTGCTCAAGCTTCCAGCCGCCAGTCGTTCCACCTTCAAGCACCGCCCCGGCCAGCGCAGCCTTCTCCAGCTGCAGCGCCTGTATTTTTTCTTCTACGGTGCCACGGGCTATCAGCTTGTAGACGAACACAGGTTTGTTTTGCCCGATCCTGTAGGCCCGGTCAGTCGCCTGGTTTTCGACCGCCGGGTTCCACCAGGGATCGAAATGGATGACCGTATCCGCAGCCGTCAGATTCAGACCTGTGCCGCCAGCCTTCAAACTGATCAGAAACAGCGGCACTTTACCGCTCTGAAAATCCTTGACCGGTGTGCGCCGGTCCGTCGTCTCACCCGTCAACAACGAGTAGCCCAGACCACGTTGCTGCAACTCTTCTTCAATCAAGGCGAGCATCGAAGTGAACTGTGAAAACAGCAAAACCTTGCGGCCTTCGCTGAGCAACTCTTCCAGCATCTCCATCAAGCTGACCAGTTTTCCGCTACCCGAACGAAGGGCCTTGGCGGTGAGCGGCGTTTTGATCAACCGCAGATCGCAGCACACCTGACGCAGCTTGAGCAATGCATCGAGGATGATGATTTGACTGCGCCCGACACCACTGCGGGCAATTTCGTCGCGAACCTTCTTGTCCATCGCCACGCGCACGGTTTCATACACATCCCGTTGTCCATCGCTGAGATCAACCCAATGCACAATCTCGGTTTTCGGCGGTAACTCGGTCGCCACCTGATCTTTCTTGCGACGTAACAAAAAGGGCTTTATCCGCGCCGTCAGGTGTTGCATCCGCTCGGTGTTACCGTGCTTTTCAATCGGCGTGCGGTAGTCGCGGTTGAAGGTTTTGCTGTCGCCAAGCCAGCCGGGCAGCAAAAAGTGAAATTGCGACCACAACTCGCCGAGGTGGTTTTCCAGCGGGGTGCCGGACAGGCACAATCGCTGGCGTGCCTGCAGGTCGCGGGCTGCCTGAGCAGCTTTGCTGACCGGGTTCTTGATGTTCTGCGCCTCATCGAGAATCAGCACACTCCACAACTGAGGCTGCAATACTTCCAGGTCCCGAGGCAGCAATGCGTAGGTGGTCAACACCAAGTCGTATTCGGCAAGGCTGGCAAAGTCTTTTTGCCGTGCGGCGCCATGCAGCGCCAGTACCTTGAGCTGCGGAGCAAAGCGCAGTGACTCGTCGAGCCAGTTGGGTATCAGGCTGGTGGGCATCACGGCCAGTGCCGGACGATCAAGCCGCCCGGCCTGCTTTTCAGTCAGCAGATGAGCCAGGGTTTGCAGGGTTTTCCCCAGGCCCATATCGTCGCCGAGGATGCCGCCGACCTCCAGCTCGCGAAGGGTTTGCATCCAGTTCAGCCCTTCAAGCTGATACGGTCGCAGTGTCGCCTTGAGGCCCGCAGGTGCCGAGACATGAGCATGGTTCGACTCACGCAAACGCTTTGCAAAACTGCGCAGTCGTTCACCGCCCTGCCAAATTAGCGGGACGCCTTCCAGCGCACTGAGGCGCGCGGCATCCGGCAAACTCAAACGCAATGAATCACCTTGATGCGTCCCCAGGTACAACTCGCCCAGGGTGGCCATCAGCGGTTTGATCCGGCCATAGGGCAGTGCGACTTTGCCATGGGGTTTGGCACCGAAACGCCCATCACCCAGTCCAATCAGCAACAGTTCGTCATCGTTGCGTTGGGCAAGGCTTTCGGGATCCATCAACTGTGGCTGGCTACGCAGCAAATGCAGCAATATCGGCAGCAGGCTGTGACGTTCGCCGTTGACGACGATACCCAGTTGCAGATCGAACCACTGGTGCCCCGATTCTTCCTCGACTTGCGCATACCACTCTTCTACAGGCTGCACGTTGAAGTGAAAGTTATCGCTGATATCGATCAGCCAGTTTTTCTCCCTCAGTGCCGGGACTCCGTCCTGCGCAAAGGCAAGCCAGGCTGAGTCATCCGCCAGGGTGAACATTTCGCCGGGACGGTCCAGGCTGCTTTTGCGCGTGGCCTTTTTAAAACCGTGCTTTTGCAGGGCCTGACGCAGGGCTTTTTCGGCGACCAGGTTGCGCTGGATGCGCTGGGTTTCGGTACCCGAGAGGATCAACACCTCCGGGTTTCTGTCCGACGTCGGATGGCCGTTGTAGGTGAACGCCAATGCGGCGCGATGCTCTGGCTCATGCTGCCAGCGGACGTAACGCTTGCCACTGGCGAGTGTCAGGTGAGCCTGAGGGAAAACGCCGTCAATGACCCGCTCCGTCAGTGTGTGAGGTGGCGGTGCAACTTTCGTCGCCGCCCTCATCCGATGACTGAACTGCATGGCCTGACGCGCCGGAATATCCGGGACCAACGACAGGTGACAAGCCAGTTTTTCATCCATCTCGCTGAATAGCGGCCCTACTTGCAGCCGCTCGCGATCCAGATAGTACAAGGGCTCCAAGGCCAGGATCGTTTCCACTGGGGCTGCGTCACTGCCCCATTGCGGGCGAAAACTGCCATTGCCTTGTTCGGCCCACGCAAATTGACCCGTTCTTCTCATTCCCGGCGTCAGGGGGTGTGGCTGTTCGAGATCCAGGAAAAGGCGCGAGGTTCGCAGCAGCATTTCGATGAGTTCTGCGCCACTGCTGCCTTCCAAGGGGTAGCCGGAGTAATAGGCGTGGTGGGAGTGAACGGCGACTAACAGCCTGGCGATTCGAAGGTCGAGCTCGGTCAGGTAACCAGGTTGGCGTATCAGCGTGTCCGACAGCGAGTACAAAGACTTGATGTCTTGCAAACGGCCATCCTTGAGCTGACGCGCCTTGAAAATCTCCAGCGTCCATTTCCCAGCGGTTGGCGTGGCCCTGAGTTTGTAAAACAGGCGCGTACTCGTCACCTGCGACGGTTCATCGGGGGGATTGCTTGCGGATGGAATACCGGCGAGCCAGCGCTCCAACTCACGATTCAGGTGAACATGGACGGCACTTTCAGGCGCTTTAACAGAATGATCCTGCAGGTGATAGATGACCGCAGCGCAGTGCTTGCAATTGAACATGACAGGACAGGAACAAACGCATTGCAGCCGCTCTTGCCCACGCAGATCTTCAGTCAGCTCAATGACTTGCTCGTAATCTTGCATCTCGGAGCCGACGCACGTTGCGATAATCATCGCGTCATCGATTTGCCGGATGTTTATCCGATCCTCATCCGCATATTTGCGAGCCTTTTCCAGAGCGCGATGACTGAACACCTCAGCCCAAGGTAGCGCATGAAGTTGCTCAATTATTGTGGTCATGAAATCAACGCCGCTTAAAACTCAGTGAATCGTGAAGAAGCCGGGTACTTCATCCGACCGCAGAAACTCAAACCGCCAACACGCGCGCCAACGTCGACTTCACCTTGCCCATCCCGTCCTGCAACGCCTGCTCGATCTCGACCATGGTGATCACCGCCGTGGATTTGCCCGCTGCCGGGTTCACCACCAGCGCCAGACACGCATAATCCAGTTCCAGCTCACGCGCCAATGCCGCTTCCGGCATCCCGGTCATGCCGACGATGTCGCAGCCATCACGTTCCAGTCGCGCGATTTCAGCGACGGTTTCCAGTCGTGGCCCTTGGGTACAGGCGTACACACCATGACTGCTATAACCCACACCTTCAGCCGCCAATGCCGCGATCAATCGCTGACGCAGTGATTCGCTGTAGGGATAGCTGAAGTCAATGTGGGTGACGTGCTCCAGGTTATCGGCGAAATAGGTGTGTTCGCGACCGCTGGTGTAGTCGATCAGTTGATGCGGCACACAGAAATGCCCGGTGCCCATGGCTGCATGAATCCCGCCCACGGCGTTGACCGCGAGGATCGCTTCGGCACCCGCCTGTTTCAGCGCCCAGAGGTTGGCGCGGTAGTTCACCTGATGCGGCGGCAAACGGTGCGGGTGACCGTGACGGGCGAGGAACAGCACTTCCTTGCCGGCGTATTCACCGATCTGCACTTCGGCCGAAGGCGGGCCATAGGGCGTATCCACCGCCAGTGACTGACGAATGCTCAGACCTTCGAGTTGAGTCAGGCCGGTGCCACCGATAATCGCGTAAACCGTCATAACGAAAAGTCCTTATTCAATCAGTTGAGCTTCTTTAAGCGCGCCAATGGCGGTCAGCCAGCGCGGGTTCTGACGGTATTCGGTATTGGCGTACGACTGGCCACGCATCCGCGCAATGCGCTCAGACGGTTGGACCTTCAAGCGCTGGGCGGCGCTCAAGGCCAGTTCCGCAGCAGCCCGGTCGTTGCACACCAGCCCCATGTCGCAACCGGCGGTCAGCGCGGCTTCAATACGGCTGGCCGCATCGCCAACCACATGGGCGCCGGCCATGGACAGGTCGTCGCTGAAGATCACGCCATCGAATTGCAGCTCGCCGCGCAGGATGTCCTGCAACCAGCGACGGGAGAAGCCGGCGGGCTGGGAATCGACTTGCGGGTAAATAACGTGGGCCGGCATGACAGCGGCCAGTTGCTTGCTCAATTTGGCGAACGGCACCAGGTCGTTGGCACGGATTTCATCGAGACTGCGTTCGTCGTTCGGGATCGCGACGTGGGAATCCGCCTCGGCCCAACCGTGACCGGGGAAATGCTTGCCGGTGGCGGCCATGCCGGCGCTGTTCATGCCGCGAATGAACGCACCCGCCAGCAGCGCTGCGCGCTCAGGGTCACCTTCGAACGAACGGGTGCCGACGACAGCGCTGCGCTGGTAATCCAGGTCCAACACCGGAGCGAAACTGAGGTCGAGGCCGACGGCCAGCACTTCGGTGGCCATGATCCAGCCGCACTGCTCGGCCAGGTATTCGGCGTTCGGGTTGTCGGCGATGGCGCGCATGGCCGGCAATCGTACGAAGCCTTGGCGCAGACGCTGAACACGACCGCCCTCCTGGTCCACCGCCAGCAGCAGCTCGGGACGAATGGCGCGGATCGCGGCGCTCAGCTCACGCACCTGGCGTGGGTTTTCGATGTTACGGGCGAAAATGATCAGGCCGCCCACTTCGGGCTGACGCAACAATTGGCGATCTTCGGCCGTCAGCCAGGTACCGGCGACGTCCACCATCAACGAGCCTTGCAGGCCAGCAGTCATAGAGATTCCTTGATAACGAAAAACCCGGCTCGCGTGAATACGCCGCCTTGGGCTGTGCCCGGCAGGTCGGCGATATCAATGGGGAGCGGGTTCAGAACGAGAGTCGGCATGGGCGGCTAGCTTAGCGGATGTCAGCCGCCGCGCCCACCCGTGCGGTGTTAAACCTTGGCAGCAGCCGGGGCCGACTTGCTGCGCGGACGCAATTGCGCGGTAGCCATGGCCGCGTCGGTGACGCCGGTTTCGGCACGCATGCCCGCAGCCAGGAACGGCACCATCAGGCGCATCACTTGTTCGATGGAGGTGTTGACGCCGAAATCGGTCTCGGCAATGGCCCGCAACGCCTTGATCCCAGACATGCTGAATGCCGCGGCGCCGAGCATGAAGTGCACGCGCCAGAACAGTTCAATCGGTGGAATGCGCGGCGCGGCTTCGTTAACCAGCATCATGTAGCGGCGGAACACTTTGCCGTACATGTCTTCCAGATAACGACGCAGGTGGCCCTGACTCTGACTGAAAGCCAGCCCCAGCAAACGCATGAAGATAGACAGGTCGTTGCCGCTGCGAGGCTGCACGACAAGAGCCTGCTCAACGAGGATTTCGAGCAGTTCTTCAAGGGTCGGTTTGTTTTCAGGCTTGGACTGACGCCGCTCCAGCTCTTTATCAAGGCTCAAGCAAAACGGCCCGAGAAAGCGCGAAAAGACAGCCTGGATCAGCGCCTTCTTCGAACCGAAGTGATAATTGACCGCCGCCAGATTGACACCAGCCTTGCTGGTGATCAGACGCAACGAGGTTTCAGCGAAACCTTTTTCCGCGAACAACTGCTCGGCAGCATCAAGAATGCGTTCAACGGTTTCCGACTGGGCCATGGCTACTCCGCCTGACAAACACTTGTTTGAAACATACGTTTCAGCCTGTGCATTGTCAAGCTTGCCGGTTCGTTTTGGGAATGGTCGGTCAGCTATTTAACCATACAACGGCGAGGCTTTAATCAGCACGCTGATTGACCGTCCAGCGGCCGGCCAAAAAAGGGGCATTGCCAAGACCGTTTCACTGTATATAATCCCAGTCACTGTATAAAAAGACAGAGCGATCAATATGCTAAAGCTGACGCCACGCCAAGCAGAGATTCTGGCCTTCATCAAACGCTGCCTCGAAGACAACGGCTACCCGCCGACCCGCGCGGAAATCGCTCAGGAACTGGGTTTCAAGTCGCCCAACGCGGCGGAAGAACACCTCAAGGCGCTGGCCCGCAAGGGTGCGATCGAGATGACCCCGGGCGCCTCCCGCGGCATTCGCATCCCGGGCTTCGAAGCCAAGGCCGACGATTCCACCCTGCCAATCATTGGCCGAGTGGCTGCCGGTGCGCCGATTCTGGCCCAGCAGCACATCGAAGAATCCTGCAACATCAACCCCGCCTTCTTCCATCCGCGCGCTGATTATCTATTGCGCGTCCATGGCATGAGCATGAAGGACGTCGGCATTTTCGACGGCGACCTGCTGGCCGTCCACACCACCCGGGAAGCCCGCAACGGCCAGATCGTCGTGGCGCGGATTGGTGACGAAGTGACCGTCAAGCGCTTCAAGCGCGATGGCAGCAAGGTTTGGTTGATTGCCGAAAACCCTGAATTCGCCCCTATCGAAGTCAACCTGAAAGATCAGGAACTGGTGATCGAAGGCTTGAGTGTCGGCGTCATTCGCCGCTAAAGGAGGCTTTATGCAGTTCCCACACACATCACAGCAAGCCCAACTGCCGTTGTTCGAGGCATTCATGGTGCAACCGATGGCGCCGATCCTGAAAGACGTTGTCGAGTCGCCCTGGAGCGCCGAACCCGAAGTCTTCAGCGAGCTTTCACTGCGTGGTGCGGCCGGGAACTGCCTGAACCTTTTGGCGCCGATTCTCCGGGAACTGAGTCAGGATCAGGACGCGCGTTGGCTGACACTCATCGCCCCGCCCGCCAGCCTGACTCAGACGTGGTTGCGGGACGCTGGCCTTAACCGCGAACGCATCCTGCTGCTGCAACCTCGTGGCACTCAAAGTGCTCAGCAGCTGACCTGCGAAGCCTTGCGCCTCGGCCGCAGCCACACCGTTGTCAGCTGGCTCAACCCGTTGAACACAAATTCACGGCAGCAGTTGATCAGCGCAGCCCGTACCGGGGATGCGCAGAGCCTGAATATTCGCTTGGGTTAACGTGTAAACAAAGCGCGCCTTGAATAGCGCGGGGCTTCTCAACGGATAGAGAAGCCGGTCCGTAGCCGTATCAGCAGAAAGCGACGAATGGGATCAGTGGAGGACTCGCGAACTCTCATCGGTATTGAATTCGCCTTCAACCAGACGCCCTGCCATCTGAACACCGACGCTCAACATCGCCTTGGCGACTTCCACGTGCTGGCCCTGCAGGAAAGCCTTGGCATCCTCGGAGAAATCCAAAGTAACCAGAGAACCCTCGTCCTCGGCCCTGCGCAGCTCGATTCGGCCGTCTGGTAACTCGACAATTTCTAGAAAGGACGTTGGCATAAAGGTCTGTTCTCCACGAAAGGCGGGGATTATATAGGCATCGGCCAGGCTTCGCTCGGTAACTTGACCAGCAGCGCTTTTAATCGCACCGTCGGCTGTCAGCTGATCAGCACTCGTTCAAGCCTTCGCGAAACCGGATCGCCAGCCCTTTCAGATTCTGACGCCAGCTCTCTAGCTCTTCGCGACTCAACTCCTCAGGCGCCTCTTCTTCATCCAGGTTAACGGCCAGGATGAGCGGCTGGGTCACGTCACCCTTTGGCTTGTGCGGAGCGCGAGGCGGCTGGAACATCGCCGCGTGAGCCGCCAGCAGCTTGGCCAGCCAGGTTTCCCGATTCTGAGCCAGCTCGACCATCTCGGCCATCTCAGGGATGGCGATGGCTTCCAGCACTTCGCGAGTCAGTAACATTTCCGCCCGAGGTGCATTGGCCTGAGGCAAGCGATAGAAACCGGCGATTTCATGGCACAGCCCCAGCAACGCACCGTACAGGTGAAACAACGCCGACTCGCGCCCGGCCTGAATCAGCGCCAGGGAATTCATCGCCCGCCCCTCTTCGGCTCTGGCAAGCGCTTCCAGCGACAGGCCGGCGAAATAGATCTTCTGGTTGGTACGGGTATAGAGTTCGTGGGCCATGACGGCAGCCTCCACAACGAAATAATTGCTTAACGCAGGTCAGACAGTGTCGTGGATCAGCCGATCAGACCGCAAGCACAAAACAAAAAGGCCGCATGAAAACCCGAGGGTTGTCATGCGGCCTTTTGTGTACAGCCTCTTTTACGCTTTGGCTGCCGGACGCTTGTCTTCAACCGTCCATTTGCCGCCGTCGTAGTACGCCTTCCAGCCAGTCGGCTTACCGTCGACTTCAGTCTGCACGTACTGCTCTTTGGTCTTGCGGCTGTAACGGATTACAGCAGGCAGGCCGTCCGGATCTTTCTTCGGTGCTTCGCAGAGGAAGTGGTACTTCGGATCGATCTCATCCTTGTGCGGCACAATTTCGATGACCAGCGGAGCACGCGTCTCGCGGTTTTTCGGGAATTGGCTGGCCGCCAGGAACAGGCCGGAAGCACCGTCGCGCAGGATGTAGGTGTCGTTGACCTTTTCGCATTTCAGCTCAGGCATCTTCACCGGGTCCATCTTCGGCGGCGCCGCGTCACCGCTTTTCAGCAGTTTGCGGGTGTTCTTGCACGTCGCGTTGGTGCAACCGAAAAACTTGCCGAAACGGCCGGTCTTGAGTTGCATTTCGCTGCCACACTTGTCGCATTCCAGGCTCGGACCTTCGTATCCCTTGATGCGATAGGTGCCCTCTTCGATTTCGTAGCCAGAGCAGTCCGGGTTGTTACCGCAGATGTGCAGCTTGCGCTTCTCATCCAGCAGGTAAGCGTCCATCGCCGTGCTGCAGATCGGGCAGCGGTGCTTGCCGCGCAGCACCAGGGATTCCGACTCGCCCTCGTCGTCCGCGGCGATTTCGTCGCCCGGCACCAGGTTGACGGTGGCCTTGCAGCGTTCTTTCGGTGGCAGGCTGTAACCCGAGCAACCCAGGAACACGCCAGTCGATGCAGTACGAATCTGCATCGGACGACCGCACAACACGCACGGAATGTCAGTCATCACCGGCTGGTTGGCGCGCATGCCGCCTTCGGCGCTTTCGGCTACTTCGAGCTTCTTCTTGAAGTCGCCGTAGAACTCGTCGAGCACGTTTTTCCAGTCGCGCTCGCCCTGGGCCACATCATCGAGGTTCTCTTCCATGCCGGCGGTGAAGCCGTAGTCCATGAGATTGGAGAAGCTCTCGGCCAGACGCTCGGTCACGATGTCGCCCATCTTTTCCGAGTAGAAACGACGGTTGTGCAGCGCTACGTAGCCACGGTCCTGGATAGTCGAAATGATCGCGGCGTAGGTCGAAGGACGACCGATGCCGCGTTTTTCCATTTCTTTAACCAAGCTCGCTTCCGAGTAACGCGCAGGTGGCTTGGTGAAATGCTGGGTCGGATCAAGCTTGATCAGCTTCATCGCGTCGCCCTGGGCCATGTCCGGCAGCACGTCGTCATCGCCAGGCTTGGCGATTTGCGGCATGACGCGGGTATAACCGTCGAACTTCAGGATGCGGCCCTTGGCGCGCAGCTCGAAATCGTCGGCACCCACGGTGACCGTAGTCGACAGGTATTGAGCCGGCAGCATCTGGCAAGCGAGGAACTGGCGCCAGATCAGCTCGTAGAGCCGCTCTGCATCACGCTCCATGCCCGACAGCTTGCTTGGCTCGGTGTTGGCGTCAGACGGACGAATCGCTTCGTGAGCCTCTTGTGCGCCTTCCTTGCTGCTGTAGACGTTCGGGTTTTCCGGCAGGTACTTCTTGCCGAATTCACCTTCAATATAGGTGCGTGCCATTGTCACGGCATCGGCCGAGAGGTTGGTGGAGTCGGTACGCATATAAGTGATGTAACCAGCTTCGTACAAACGCTGGGCCATCATCATGGTTTTCTTCACGCCGAAGCCCAGGCGGTTACTGGCAGCCTGTTGCAGGGTGGAGGTGATGAACGGCGCTGAAGGCTTGCTGCTGGTCGGTTTGTCTTCGCGCTTGACGATGCTGTAGCTGGAAGCCTTGAGCTTCTCCAGCGCGGCCATGGCCTGAGCTTCGTTGAGCGGCTTGAAGGCCTCGCCTTTCTCGCGAGCCACGTCAAAGCGCACGGTCGCGCCCTTGGCGGTGCCGAGGTCAGCGTGAACTTCCCAGTATTCTTCCGGGTTGAACGCGCGAATTTCACGTTCGCGCTCGACCACCAGCTTCACGGCAACCGATTGCACGCGACCGGCGGACAGGCCACGGGCAACCTTGGCCCACAGCAGCGGCGAAACCATGTAACCCACGACGCGGTCGAGGAAGCGACGCGCCTGTTGGGCGTTGACACGGTCAATGTCCAGCTCGCCCGGTTTGGAGAAGGCTTCCTGGATTGCTTTCTTGGTAATTTCGTTGAACACCACGCGCTTGTAGCGGCTGTCGTCACCACCGATGGCTTCGCGCAGGTGCCAGGCAATGGCTTCCCCCTCGCGATCCAAGTCGGTTGCGAGATAGATGGTGTCAGCATCTTTGGCGAGCCGGCGCAGCTCTTCGATGACCTTTTCCTTGCCCGGGAGGATCTCGTACTTGGCTTTCCAGCCATGATCGGGATCGACACCCATGCGCGAGACCAGCTGCTTGCGCGCCTTCTCTTTCGGCGTGAGCACCGGACCTTCACCCGCGGCGGCCTTGCCGCGCTTGGCGGCTGGCTCTTTGCTGGCGCTAGCCGAACCGCTGGTGGGCAGGTCTCGGATATGGCCGATACTCGACTTCACCACGTATTGGTTACCCAGATACTTGTTGATGGTCTTGGCCTTAGCCGGGGATTCCACAATGACCAGCGATTTGCCCATGGATCAGAAAATTCCTGAATTCTAGAAGTGAAAGGCGGTTGGCGCCTGACGCGGCACCGCTATATATAGTGGCTACAAGGTGAGGTCAAGCGCAGGGTCTTGCGCGCACTCAGCTTATGGCTTGGAAAAAAGGCTCGGTTCGGCTTGCACCAAAGCAAAGCGCGGCACCTGTTCGCCGTCAACCTCGACCGACTCCAGGAACATGCTCAAGGGACGCACCCAAAAGCCGTAATCACCATACAGGGCTTGGTAGAAGACCACTTCTTCTTCGGTTTCCGAATGCCGCGCGATGTTGAATACGCGGTACTGCGGACCTTTGTAATGCTGGTAGAGCCCAGGTTGTATCGGCATGGTTTGGCCCTCACTCAAATCTTTTAAAAATAAAAACAAAAAATAAATTCAGAAAAACAAAAACCGGGGCACTTGGCCCCGGCTTCCGTCAGCGAAACGCTTAAACGCGTTCGAAGACGGTGGAGATGCCTTGGCCGAGACCAATGCACATGGTGGCTACCCCGAAGGTGCCGCCATTCTGCTTCATCACGTTCAGCAAAGTGCCGGAGATACGGGCACCGGAGCAACCGAACGGGTGACCCAGGGCGATCGCGCCGCCGTGCAGGTTAACCTTCTCGTTCATCTTGTCGAGCACTTTCAGATCTTTCAGCACTGGCAGGGCCTGTGCAGCGAAAGCTTCGTTGAGCTCGAAGAAGTCGATATCGTTAATGCCAAGGCCCGCACGCTTCAGTGCTTTCTGAGTGGCCGGTACTGGACCATAGCCCATGATTGCCGGGTCCACACCTGCCACTGCCATCGAGCGGATAACCGCCAGCGGCTGGATGCCCAGGTCCTGTGCACGCTGCGCCGACATCACGATCATGCACGAAGCACCGTCGGTGATCTGCGACGAAGTACCGGCCGTTACGGTGCCGCCCTTAGGGTTAAACGCTGGCTTCAGAGCCGCCAGGCTTTCCAGGGTGGTTTCCGGACGAATGGTTTCGTCGTAGTCGAACAGTTTCAGGAAACCGTTCTCGTCGTAGCCCTGCATCGGGATGATTTCGTCTTTGAACTTGCCTTCCAGGGTCGCCTTGTGAGCGAGCTGGTGGGAGCGCACGCCGAAAGCGTCCTGTTGTTCGCGAGTGATGCCGTGCATTTTGCCCAGCATTTCAGCGGTCAGGCCCATCATGCCCGAGGCTTTTGCCGCGTACAGCGACATGTGCGGGTTCGGATCGACACCGTGCATCATGCTCACGTGGCCCATGTGCTCGACGCCGCCGACGACGAACACGTCACCGTTGCCGGTCATGATCGCTTGCGCGGCAGTGTGCAGCGCACTCATCGACGAACCACACAGACGGCTGACGGTCTGGCCGGCAGCAGTGTGCGGGATCTGCGTCATCAGGGACGCCATGCGGGCGATGTTCCAGCCCTGCTCCAGGGTCTGGTTCACGCAGCCCCAGATCACGTCTTCGACTTCGCTCGGGTCAACCTTGACGTTGCGTTCCAGCAATTTGCTGATCAGGTGCGCCGACATATCTTCGGCACGGGTGTTGCGGTGCATGCCGCCCTTGGAGCGGCCCATCGGAGTACGACCGAAGTCGACAATCACGACGTCTCTTGGATTCAAGCTCATAAAATTTCACTCTCGCTCAAAAGTTTGGACGCTTAACCGAAGAACCGTTGGCCGGTTTTGGCCATTTCACGCAGTTTTGCGGTCGGGTGGTACAGCGCGCCCAAATCAGCGTACTGGTCAGCCAGGGCAACGAACTCGGCAACACCGATCGAATCGATGTAGCGCAGCGCACCGCCACGGAATGGAGGGAAACCAATACCGTAGACCAGACCCATGTCGGCTTCGGCGGCGGTTTCGACAATGCCGTCTTCCAGGCAACGCACGGTTTCCAGGCACAGCGGGATCATCATCCAGTTGATGATGTCTTCGTCAGTGACTTCGCGCTGCTCGTAAACGATCGGCTTGAGCACTTCCAGCACCGACGGATCGGCGACTTTCTTCTGCTTGCCCTTCTTGTCAGTCTCGTAAGCGTAGAAACCCTTGCCGTTTTTCTGGCCCAGGCGCTTGGCTTCGTAGAGCACGTCGATAGCCGAACGGCGATCGTCTTTCATGCGGTCCGGGAAGCCTTCAGCCATCACGTCACGACCGTGGTGACCGGTGTCGATGCCGACCACGTCCATCAGGTAGGCCGGGCCCATTGGCCAGCCGAATTTTTCCATGATCTTGTCGATACGGACGAAGTCCACACCGGCACTGACCAGCTTGGCGAAACCGCCGAAGTACGGGAACAGGACGCGGTTGACCAGGAAGCCCGGGCAGTCGTTGACGACGATCGGGTTCTTGCCCATTTTCTTGGCGTAGGCAACGGTGGTGGCAACGGCCAGCTCGCTGGACTTCTCGCCACGAATCACTTCAACCAACGGCATCATGTGCACCGGGTTGAAGAAGTGCATGCCGACGAAGTTTTCCGGACGCTTGAGGGCTTTGGCCAGCAAGGTGATGGAAATGGTCGAGGTGTTGGACGCGAGGATGGTGTCCTCTTTGACCTTGTCTTCGACTTCGGCCAGAACCGCTTGCTTGACCTTCGGGTTCTCGACAACAGCTTCGACGACCAGGTCAACGTGACCGAAATCACCGTAGGACAGCGTCGGACGAATGCCGTTAAGCACTTCAGCCATCTTCGCCGGGGTCATGCGACCTTTATCAACGCGGCCGACCAGCAGCTTGGCGGCTTCAGCCAGACCTTGCTCGATGCCGTGCTCGTTGATGTCCTTCATCAGGATCGGCGTGCCTTTGGAAGCCGACTGATAAGCGATACCGCCACCCATGATGCCGGCGCCCAATACGGCAGCCTGCTTCACGTCTTTGGCGATTTCGTCGTAGGCCTTGGCCTTTTTCTTCAGTTCCTGATCGTTCAGGAACAGACCGATCAAGCTCTGCGCGGCAGAAGTCTTGGCCAGTTTGACGAAACCGGCGGCTTCGATTTCCAGCGCCTTGTCACGACCGAAGTTCGCGGCTTTCTGGATCGTCTTGATCGCTTCAACCGGTGCCGGGTAGTTCGGGCCGGCTTGACCTGCCACGAAACCTTTGGCGGTTTCGAAAGCCATCATTTGTTCGATCGCGTTCAGCTTCAGCTTTTCCAGCTTAGGCTGACGCTTGGCCTTGTAGTCAAATTCGCCGGAGATGGCGCGCTTGATCAGCTCCAGGGCCGCTTCCTGAAGTTTCTCAGGTGCAACCACGGCATCGACGGCGCCCACTTTCAGCGCGTCTTCAGGACGGTTTTCCTTGCCGGCGGCAATCCACTCGATGGCGTTGTCGGCACCGATCAGGCGCGGCAGACGCACGGTACCGCCGAAGCCTGGGTAGATGCCCAGTTTGACTTCCGGCAGACCGATCTTGGCCTTGGTGGACATGACGCGGTAGTCCGCCGCCAGGCACATTTCCAGACCGCCACCCAGAGCGATGCCATTGATCGCGGCGACAGTCGGGACGTTGAGGTCTTCGAAATCGCTGAAAATCTTGTTGGCTTCCAGGTTGCCAGCAACAAGCTCTGCATCAGGCAGCTTGAAGTTCTCGACAAATTCGGTGATGTCGGCGCCGACGATGAAGACGTCCTTGCCACTGCTGACGATCACACCCTTGATCGAAGCATCTGCCTTGATAGTGTCTACAGCCTGACGCAGTTCGTTCAGGGTTAGACGGTTGAACTTGTTAACGGACTCACCCTTGAGGTCGAATTTCAATTCGACGATGCCACTTTCAAGAGCCTTAACCGTGATGGCTTTACCTTCGTAAATCATCAACTGATCTCCACGATATGGAAGCTGAACAGTACACGTCGGACGCAGGCGAATGGCTCGGCAGGACGCTTATCGTCGATGCTAACGCCAATCCACCCGGCACACCCGCCAACGCGATAGTCGGGATTCTGTAGGAGCGGTCTGAAATACAAACGCTCAATTCATACGCCCGTTTGATTTGGGTACGCCACCTTCACGGAATTTCCAGCAATTGTCAATCGCCCAAAATACGGGTTGAAACGCGACTTTGCGGTCACTTCCGTACTGCGAAGATCTTCAACACGCATCTGCATGTGAAGCCATTCATAGAATCAATAGTTAGAAAAGTCGCCCTAATTCGCTGCAGCCCGTGTTTAACAAGCTACGCTGGCGGGAAGTCGAAGAAAAAACATGAACGCTTCCGGCGAATGCCCAGCGTAAGATCAGCCCTACAGCGAATTACCGGCCTGCCTGGCCAACCCCGGCCCGATGATGATGTCGGGCTTTTTATTGCCTGTCTGTCGGAGGTTTCGCGCCATTGCAGCGCGAAATGTCCGTGAATCATGCCAGCGCTTTCAGCACCGCATCGATGTCCTGCAAAACCGTCGCCTCGCCCTTCTCGCCCCAATACAGGGTGATCATCTGCTTGTCCGCCTCAACCTTGTAGACGTTGGCTGGCAATTTTTCGAAATGATTGAGCAGCGCTCGATCTTCGCAAACTTCCTGCCACTGGTTCACCCACACACCCGGCGATTTTTGCCAATAACTCCAACACGCCGGCTGATTGCCACGACGCGGCCGATGGTACTGGGCGCAGGGGCTCGGTGGCTCCTGGCTCAGCCAGTGCGGCCACTCCTGGGGCGCCAGCTGCATGGCCAACCCGATACGGCGCGCCTCCATGCGCAAGGCCATGCGCCCGCTCTGACCACGGGACGGTCGCAACCAAGCCAGCGGACTCAGTACCACCAGCAGGATTGACACCACTATCCAGACCGTCATATCTGTACTCCCGATTCTTGATGAGCGCGTTGAGTCACTTTGGAACCAATGCGCTTGAAACCAGCCATACTTACCAATATTGCAATCCTCAGGAGGAGCACCTCATGCCCTACTACCACATTCTGGTCGCTGTAGATCTAACCGAAGAGTGCGACCCTGTAATCCACCGCGCTCGCGAGCTGTCGGTGAGCAACGGAGCGAAATTATCCCTGGTCCATATCGTCGAGCCGATGGCCATGGCCTTTGGTGGCGACGTCCCCATGGACCTGTCACAACTGCAACAGCAGCAGTTCGATCAGGCCAAGGAACGCCTGGACCGACTGATCGTGAAATATCCGGAACTCTCCAAAGAATACAGCCACCTGACCTACGGCCAGCCACGCCAGGAGATCCACCACCTGGCCAAGGAACAAACCTGCGACCTGATCGTGGTGGGCAGCCATGGTCGACACGGCCTGGCATTGCTGCTGGGCTCGACGGCCAATGACGTGCTGCACGGTGCGCCATGCGATGTGCTCGCGGTGCGCCTGCAAAACAAGAGCTGACAACACTTTTCCAATGTGGGAGTGAGCCTGCTCGCGATTACGATGTAACAGTCGACAATTTGTTGAATGTTCAACCGCAATCGCGAGCAGGCTCGCTCCCACAGGGGTTTTGCGACAACTCCGGATTGCATTCCATACGAAAAGCCCGGCGCTCATCGCTGAACGCCGGGCTTTTTTATTGCTGGATCAATCAGGCATCCAGCTCGGCCCAACGCTCGACCATTACGTCGTGCTCAGCCTGCAACTGCTCAAGCTGGGCGATCACGGTAGCGGTCTCGGTCGCAGGACGCTGATAGAAACCGGCATCGGCCATTTGGGCCTCGACGGCTGCAATCTGCTGTTCCATGGCTTCGATCTGAGCCGGCAACATCTCCAGCTCACGCTGCAACTTGTAGCTGAGCTTCTTCTTCGCCACCGGTGCTTCGACTGCCGCAGCAACCGGTGCCGCTTCAGCCGTCACAACTGCCGAAGTCAGGTCGGCTTTGCCGGACTTGCTCTCGGTCACGCCCAGCAGGCGCGGCGAGCCGCCCTGACGCAGCCAGTCCTGGTAACCACCAACGTATTCGCGAACCTTGCCTTCACCTTCGAAGACCAGGGTGCTGGTGACCACGTTGTCGAGGAATGCCCGGTCGTGACTGACCATCAGCACGGTGCCGTTGAAGGTCAGCAAGACCTCTTCCAGCAGCTCGAGGGTTTCCACGTCGAGGTCGTTGGTCGGTTCGTCGAGGACCAGCAGGTTCGCCGGTTTGCTGAACAGTTTTGCCAGCAGCAGACGCGCACGCTCACCACCTGACAGCGCCTTCACCGGCGTGCGGGCACGCTGCGGGCTGAACAGGAAGTCGCCGAGGTAGCTCAGCACGTGGCGGCTCTGACCATCGATATCGATGAAGTCGCGACCTTCAGCCACGTTGTCGATCACGGTCTTTTCCAGGTCCAGCTGATGGCGCAACTGGTCGAAGTAGGCCACGTCGATGCGCGTCCCCTCTTCCACTTTGCCACTGGTTGGTTGCAGACCGCTGAGCATCAGCTTGAGCAGTGTGGTTTTGCCGGTACCGTTGGCGCCCAGCAGACCGATACGGTCGCCGCGCGTCAGGACCATCGAGAAATCCTTGATCAGGAACGGGCCACCCGGGTGAGCAAAGCTCACGTTCTCGAGGACCATCACCTGCTTGCCGGACTTGTCAGCAGTATCCAGCTGAATGTTGGCCTTGCCGGTGCGCTCGCGACGTTCGCTACGCTCGACGCGCAGGGCTTTCAATGCGCGTACGCGGCCTTCATTACGGGTGCGGCGGGCCTTGATGCCCTGGCGGATCCAGACTTCTTCCTGGGCCAGCTTTTTGTCGAACAGCGCGTTGGCCGTTTCTTCAGCGGCCAGCGAGGCTTCCTTGTGCACGAGGAAACTGGCGTAGTCGCCGTTCCAGTCGATCAGGCCGCCGCGATCCAGTTCCAGAATGCGGGTCGCGAGGTTCTGCAGGAATGAACGGTCGTGCGTAATGAACAGCACGGCGCCCTGGAAATCCTTCAGGGCTTCTTCGAGCCAGGCAATTGCACCGATGTCCAGGTGGTTGGTCGGTTCGTCGAGCAGCAGCAGGTCTGGTTCGGAAACCAGGGCCTGGGCCAGCAGGACGCGACGACGCCAGCCGCCGGACAATTCGGCGAGGGTCTTGTCGGCCGGCAACTGCAGACGGCTCAAGGTGCTGTCGACCAATTGCTGCAAACGCCAGCCGTCGCGGGCTTCAAGGTCGTGCTGGACATGCATCAACTTGTCCAGGTCGGCGTCGGTGACGATGTTCTGGCTCAGGTGGTGATACTGCGCGAGCAGCTCGCCGACACCGTCCAGGCCTTCAGCCACCACGTCGAACACGGTCCGCTCGTCGGCTACCGGCAATTCTTGCGGCAATTCGCCAATCTTGAGGCCGGGTGCGCGCCAAACGGAGCCTTCGTCGGGCTTCTGGTCGCCCTTGACGAGCTTCATCATGCTGGACTTGCCGGTGCCGTTGCGGCCGATGATGCACACCCGCTCACCACGGGCGATCTGCCAGGACACCTTGTCCAACAACGGCATAGCGCCGAAAGCAAGGGACACATCGCTGAATTTGAGCAGGGTCATGAGCTTCTCCAAAAACCGGGCGCGCATTCTACCTGACTTGAGGCTTCAGAAGGCCGGCAATTTCAATGTCGAAGCACTCTGCATGACAATTGTTGCGAACTTGTGCAGAGAGGCCGGCAAAGCTTTCGCCCGTTGCTGGCAAAAGGCTAAGCTACAGACAATTCAGTGCAGGTTAAGCCTGCGCTTGTCGTGATTTCTCTGCCCGGACGTCTCATGCGCAGTCGCCTTTTCAGTCTTTTATCTTGCTTGCTTCTTTCTGCCACTGCCGTTCAAACCGCCCAGGCGGTGGACCTGTCCACCCAGCGTCAATATTACGATGAAGCCAAGCGTGCCTTGGCCAAGGGCGATACCGGCCCTTATTTTCGTTATAGCCAGGCCCTCAGCGATTATCCGCTGGAGCCGTACCTGGCTTATGACGAGCTGACCGCGCGCCTGAAAACCGCCAGCAATGCCGAGATCGAAAAATTCCTCGCCGAACACGGTGACCTGCCTCAGGCCAACTGGATGAAATTGCGCTGGTTGCGCTGGCTGGCCGATCGCGGCGACTGGGCGACCTTCGTCAAGTACTACGACCCCAAGCTCAATTTCACCGAACTGGACTGCCTGAACGCGCAGTACCAGATCAGTCATAACCAGAAAACCGAAGGCTACGCCAACGCCAACAAACTCTGGCTGACCGGCAAATCCCAGCCTGCCGCCTGCGACGCGCTGTTCGGGCAATGGGCTGCCGAAGGTCAACTGACCGAACAAAAACGCTGGGAACGCACCAAGCTCGCCGCCCAGGCGCGCAACTATCCGCTGGCCAACAGCCTGATCAACGGCCTGACCACCCTCGCCCCTCGCGGTCGTTTGCTGGTGGATGTGGCGCAGAAACCCGAACTGCTGAACCAACCTTCGCGCTTTACTCCGGCCGACGAACCGATGTCCGACGTGGTCAGCCTAGGCCTGCGCCGCCTGGCCCGCCAGGACCCCGACAAGGCCATGGACCTGCTCGACGGCTATGCCAGCAGCATGCACTTCTCCCGCGATGAAAAAGTGGCGATCGCCCGTGAAATCGGGTTGACCCTCGCCAAACGCTTCGATCCTCGCGCGCTGGACATGATGACCAAATACGACCCGGAGCTGCGCGACAACACCGTGTCCGAATGGCGCATGCGCCTGCTATTGCGCCTGGCCCGCTGGGGCGATGCCTATCAGCTGACTCGCCGCTTGCCGCAGGATCTGGCGACCACCAACCGCTGGCGCTACTGGCAGGCCCGCAGCCTGGAACTGGCGCAACCACAGAACCCGGAAGCGCAAACGCTCTACAAGAACCTCGCTCGTGAGCGCGATTTCTACGGCTTCCTCGCTGCCGATCGCTCGCAGTCCGCTTATTCGCTAAACAACAAACCCTTGGTCCTGAGCCAAGCGCTGATCAACAAGGTGCGCAACACACCTGGCGTGCGTCGCGCCCTTGAATTCCACGCCCGCGGGCAGATCGTCGACGGTCGTCGCGAGTGGTACCACGTCAGCCGTCACTTCAGCCGTGACGAAATGGTCGCCCAGGCGAAACTGGCCTATGACCTGAAATGGTATTTCCCGGCAATCCGCACCATCAGCCAGGCGCAATACTGGGACGATCTGGACATCCGTTTCCCGATGGCCCACCGCGAAACCCTCGTGCGTGAAGCCAAGGTCCGTGGCCTGCACTCGAGCTGGGTGTTCGCCATCACTCGCCAGGAAAGCGCTTTCATGGCCGACGCCCGCTCCGGCGTCGGCGCCAGCGGCCTGATGCAGCTGATGCCCGGCACCGCCAAGGAAACCGCGCGCAAGTTCAGCATCCCGCTGGCCTCGCCGCAGCAAGTGTTCGACCCGGACAAGAACATCCAGCTCGGCGCCGCTTACCTGAGCCAGGTCCACAGCCAGTTCAACGGCAACCGCGTCCTCGCCTCCGCCGCCTACAACGCCGGCCCCGGCCGTGTGCGTCAGTGGTTGCGCGGCGCTGATCACCTGAGCTTCGACGTGTGGGTGGAAAGCATCCCGTTCGACGAAACCCGCCAGTACGTGCAGAACGTGCTGTCGTACTCGGTGATCTACGGCCAGAAGCTCAACTCGCCACAGCCGTTGGTGGATTGGCATGAGCGGTACTTCGACGATCAGTGATCCTGATTTGAAGTGCGAATAAAAATGCCCGCATCGATTGATGCGGGCATTTTTGTTAAAGCAAGATCAAAAGATCGCAGCCTCGTTTCACTCGACAGCTCCTACAGATGAAGTCCGAGCTCAGCCTTCCCATCACTAAACTGCAACGCCGCCAAGCGCGCATATAGCGCATTGCTCGCAATCAACTCCTGATGCGTCCCCACCGCCACCAGTTTTCCTTGATCCATCACCGCGATCCGGTCGGCGTTTTTCACCGTAGCCAAACGGTGGGCGATGACCAGGGTGGTGCGGTTTTTCATCAGGCTCGGCAGGGCTTGCTGGATCAGGTGTTCACTCTGCGCATCGAGGGCGCTGGTGGCTTCGTCGAGCAACAGGATGGGTGAGTCCACCAGCAGCGCCCGTGCGATGGCCAGGCGTTGGCGCTGGCCGCCGGACAACCCGAGGCCGCCGTCGCCGAGGTGTGTCTGGTAGCCGTGGGGCATTTGCTCGATGAAGTCGTGTGCGTAAGCGATTCTCGCCGCTTCCTGGACTTGGGCCAGGGTCGCTGTCGGGTTGCCGTAGCGGATGTTCTCTTCGATGCTGCCGAAGAACAGCGCCGGATTTTGCGAGACCAGGGCGAAGCAGCGACGCAGGTCGAGCGGATCGAGTTGGGTCAGCGGCACGCCATCCAGCAGGATCTGTCCCGAGGCAGGATCGTAAAAACGCAGCAGCAGGTCATACACCGTGGATTTACCGGCACCGGACGGGCCGACCAGGGCGAGGGTTTCGCCCGCATTGATGGTCAGACTCAAGCCGTCGACGGCATAGCTTTCTGGACGCGACGGGTAGGAAAAGCGCACGTCCTGGAGCGACAGATCGCCCTTCACCCGATCAGGCAAAGTGACCAGACCTGAGGTTGGCGGCTGGATGATATTTTCCGAACGTAGCAATTCGGCAATGCGCTCGGCCGCGCCTGCCGCTCGTTGCAACTCACCGATCACTTCGCTCAACGTGCCGAAGGCGCTGCCGACGATCAGGCTGTAGAAGACGAAGGCCGCCAGTTCACCTGCCGAGATCCGTCCGGCCATCACGTCCATGCCGCCGACCCACAGCATCACGCCAACCGCACCCAGCACCAGTACGATCACCAGCGTAATTAGCCAGGCCCGTTGGAAAATCCGTTTGCGCGCCGTGTTGAACGCCTCCTCTACTGTCACGGCGAAGCGCTGCTCGTCCTGGACCTGATGGTTGTAAGCCTGCACGGTTTTGATCTGGCCGAGGGTCTCGGAGACGTAGCTGCCAATGTCGGCAATCCGGTCCTGACTCAGGCGCGACAGGCTGCGTACCCGACGGCCGAAAATCAGGATCGGCGCGATCACCAGCGGCAACGCCACCACCACGATGCTGGTGAGTTTGGGGTTGGTGATAAACAGCAAGACAATCCCGCCGATCACCATCAGCAAATTGCGCAAGAACAGCGACAACGAAGAGCCGATCACCGATTGCAGCAACGTGGTATCGGCGGTCAGCCTTGACTGGATTTCGGAGCTGCGATTGTCTTCATAGAAACCCGGATGCAGATAAACCAGGTGGTTGAACACTTGCTTGCGGATGTCCGCGACCACGCGCTCGCCGATCCACGACACCAGATAAAAGCGCGCAAAAGTGCCAATCGCGAGCCCGATCACCAGCACCATGAACAGACCGATGGTCTGGTTGAGCAAATGCGCCGATTGGGTCATGAAACCCTGATCCACCAACAAGCGAATGCCCTGACCCATCGACAAGGTAATGCCTGCGGTGACGATCAGGGCGAACAACGCGCCGAAGGCCGGCCAGCGATAAGGTGCAAGAAAACGGCTGGTCAGGCGAATCGCACGGCGGTGACGGGCAGAAAGCATCGGGTTATCCAGTACGCAATTGATGGGGCCAGCCTATACCGCTTAAGTGGGGTGGAACTCTGTAAATCACAATGAGTCAGGTTAATTATGACCACAACGACTAGCGCCTAGACGCTATTGGTCTAAAGTCCGGGTGGCAACACTGCGCTATTTCTGGTGGACTGATGTTGCCGCCTGGAAAGATCGCAGGGAGTTGTCACAGCCCGGTCACCTGGCGGTTTTAAAGTAGGTACACAACCTGATGAGGAGACAGGCAATGTCCTTGCAAAACAGCAGCGAAGACAAAATTGAAGTGATCCGCACGCAGCCAAACCAGTCTCTGGGTTGCTCGATTATTGATAAGGATGGGCGCGAAGTACCGATCACTGAAAACATGATCCAGGAAGCCTGCAGCGAACTGGAAAAGCGATTGGTCAAGCCTGCCGAACAAGAGTGATATAGCCACCGTCTTCTTGACCCGGCCCCTAATGGCCGGGTTTTTTGTGGGTGCTTATCCGGGAATTGCGGTGCGGCCATCGCGAGCAAGCCACGCTCCCACAGGTTTTGAGTCGTTCGCTAAATAGGTGGACGACTCAAAACCTGTGGGAGCGTGGCTTGCCCGCGATGGGGCCAACTCGGTCTCTAGACAGCCGTCGCGCCCAGAGCCGCCACAATCTTCAGCAACTCAGCCGACTCCCCCTCAACCCGCACCGTCAACCCGTCAATCTCCCGCCGCTGCGGGTAATGCTTGCGCAACGCATCAAACGCCGCACGCTGCTCGCTCACATTGCCTACAAGGCTGCGACGGAAATCCGCATCGTCCCGGCGCGGGTCGTACACGCCGCGGCACAGCATCGCCAGCGCCCAGGCCGGATCGCTTTCAGCGTTCAGGGTCACTTGCGACAACCACGGCGCCGGCAGCAGATCGCTCAAGCTGACCTGGGCCGGTTGCCCGATAAATTCGCAATACGCCTGATAGATCTGCGCCGTCCCTCGCTGCTTGCCATCGAGGCTATAACCGGCAATGTGCGGCGTCGCCAGCACGCAGAGTTCGGCCAGCGCCACATCGACTTCAGGTTCGCCTTCCCAAACGTCGAGTACCGCTTGCAGGTCTTCGCGTTGCAACAACACTTGGCGCAGGGCGGCGTTGTCCACCACCGGGCCACGACTGGCGTTGATCAGCCAGGTGCCCGGCTTGAGTTGGCTCAGACGATTTTTATCGAACAGATGCCAGGTCGACTGAGCGCCGTGTTTCTTCAACGGAGTGTGCAGGCTGATGACGTCGCACTGCTCGATGATCTGTTCGAGGCTGACGTAATCGCCACCTTCAGCGGCTTGCCTTGGCGGATCACAGACCAGCACGTTCCAACCCAGGCCCTTCAAGACGTTGACCAGTCGACCGCCGACTTCACCGGCACCGACCACGCCGTAAGTGCGCTGAGTCAGGTCGGCGCCTTCGATTTCGGCCAGGGTCAGCAAACTGCCAAGCACGTAGTCGACCACGCCCCGGGCATTGCAGCCGGGTGCGCTGGACCAGGTAATGCCGGCCTGCTGAAAGTAATCCAGATCCAGGTGATCCGTGCCGATGGTGCAGGTGCCGACAAAGCGCACCTTGCTGCCTTCGAGCAACGCGCGATTGACGTTGGTCACCGAACGCACCAGCAGCACATCGGCCTGCTCGACGGTGGCGCGGTCGATGGAACGTCCCGGCACCCGGCGGATTTCGCCGAAACCTTCGAAAAAGGCATCGAGCAGCGGGATATTTTCGTCGGCAACAATCAGCATGGCAGGCTCCTTTGGCGGGTTGGCAGTGTAGGCGGAGATGACCATTGTGGGCCAGCAAGCATTGCGCGCCGCTGTAGCAGCTGGCGAAGCCTGCGTTCGGCTGCGTAGCAGTCGCGAAATCAGGCAATGTGGTATTTCAGGAAGTGCGCGTGTACAGGTTTTGCGACTGCTGCGCAGCCGAACGCAGGCTTCGCCAGCTGCTATGTATGGACTCGCCCCCACTGTCTACCCGCTTTTGAAAAACCGCCGCCCCGTTGCATCTATGTATTAGGCCTATTCGAGGAAGCCGTCTTCGGCTTCTGGCCAAAATTGGAAGAGCTCGTGGTATGCCGATTACAGTCAGGCCTCGAAGGCCAGTAGCAGCTAAGGCATCAATCCACGCCGGTCTTACCTGGGGTCAATGTTTTTCAGCAAAGGGTCGGACAGTTGGTACCTCGGTGGCAGAACTCTGTCGCTCAGTGGCTCATCGTCGCTTGCTGGCCATCACCCGCCTGGCGACGATAAGTCTGGTCATTCTGTAGAAGCACCCAGACGATTCGCAGGTTGCGGTTGGCCAACCTGATCGCAGCCTCCTTACGACCCAGCCGGCTCATCCAGCGCAACAAGCGGCGGTCATCGGGTTGCTGGGAATCAGGTCGTAGTTGTTGCAGTACCGCGTGGGCTCCCTGGATCATCAGGCTGCGTAAATAAACATCGCCTCGCTTGGTCATGTCCCCCAGCCGGACCGTCTGCCCGCTGCTGTGCTGGTCTGGCACCATGCCAAAGTACGCGGCAAACTTGCGGGCATTGGGAAATCGCTCAGGCTTGGTTTCCTTGGCCACCAGTGCCGTGGCAGTGACTGGGCCGATGCCGCGCACAGTCATCAGTCGCTTCGCCGTCATGTCGGCGTTGGCGGCCACTTCCAGGCGCCCCGTCAGCACGCTGATGCGTTCGCCCAAATGGCGCCACTCGGCCAACAGTTCGTCGATCAGTTCACGCAGCAGGCCCGGCACCGGCTGGGTGGCATCTTCCAGTACCCGCGGAATTTTCTGGCTGATCGCAACATCGCCCTGCGCCAAGGCCACGCCATGCTCGAGCAGCAGGCCGCGCATCTGATTGCTCACCGCCGTGCGTCGACGCACATAGCCTTGGCGGGCCCGATGCAACGCCTGCATTGCCAGCGCCGCAACGCTTTTGACCGGCACTGCGTAGATCTTTTCATCGCGACCAGCCCGCAGAATCGCCAGCGCATCGTTGCGATCATTTTTAGGCCCGCTACGATGTGTGGCCACCAAACGGGCTGGAAGAATCCGCGCCAGATTGCCTTGGTCTTGCAGCTGCCGGGCCCAGGCTTGAGCACCCGGACCGGTCTCCATCAGAACCACGACATGAGGCGGCAACTGGCGTAGAAACTCATAAAACGCCTCGCGCGACTTGATCCGCTGCTCGTAGTGCACCTGGCCGAGGACATCTTCCCCGGCGACCTGAAAGACCTGCTTGGCCAAATCGACCGCTACGGTTGTGCAGGCCGACAAATCGGAAGAAGACAGGGATTGATCAACCGAAGTATGCTTTTTCATGGACTCGCCCTCGCTGTCGTTGGCTGTTTAGACTGCCATCGTGGCGCATTGACGCCTCGACTTGGGCGAGTCCATCCAATTACAAAGTTGCGTTGTCGCAGGGAGTGTCGCTACGTTCGAAAACCGATTACAAATAGGTAACACAGGACTTTTCCTGACCACTGCGTCAAGGCGTAGAATGCGCCGCCTCGTGCATCAAAATCTCTGGACGTTTCGCCCTTGAATTCCGTGACTGACCGCCCCGCCACTATTTCCCTCTCCCGCCCGGCCCGGGTTCGCCTGGAGCTGAAAAACCTGCTCGCCCTGGCGCTGCCGATCATGATCGCGCAACTGGCGACCACTGCCATGGGCTTCGTCGATGCGGTGATGGCAGGTCGGGTCGGCCCGCGTGATCTGGCGGCCGTGGCGCTCGGCAACTCGATCTGGGTGCCGGTGTTTCTGCTGATGACCGGCACCTTGCTGGCCACCACCCCGAAAGTTGCCCAACGCTTCGGTGCCGGCACCCACAGCGAAATCGGCCCGATCGTGCGTCAGGCGTTATGGCTGGCCTTGGTGGTGGGTCTGATGGCGACCGGCATGCTGTTCAGTGCCGAACCGATCCTGCACATGATGAAAGTCGACCCCGAACTGATCGGCCCGTGCATGCAATATCTGCACGGTATCGCCAGCGGTCTGCCCGCCGTCGCCCTCTACCATGTACTGCGTTGTTTCAGTGATGGCCTCGGGCGTACGCGCCCGGCGATGGTCCTCGGCCTGTGCGGTTTGGCGTTGAATATCCCTCTGAACTACATCTTCATCTATGGCCACTTCGGTGTGCCGGCCATGGGCGGTGTCGGGTGCGGCTGGGCCACGGCGATCGTGATGTGGGTGATGGCGCTGGGCATGGCCGGCTGGGAACGCTGGGCTCCGGCCTATCAGTCGAGCCAGTTGTTCAGCCGTTTCGACTGGCCGCAGTGGTCGGTGATCAAACGCCTGCTGGGCATCGGCCTGCCCATCGGCATCGCGGTGTTCGCCGAGTCGAGCATCTTCGCCGTGATCGCCTTGCTGATCGGTAGCCTCGGCGCAACGGTGGTTGCTGGACACCAGATCGCCCTGAACTTCAGCTCGCTGGTGTTCATGATCCCCTACTCCCTTGGCATGGCCGTGACCGTGCGGGTCGGCCAGGCGCTCGGTCGCGAGGAGCCGCGTGAAGCGCGCTTCGCTGCGGGTGTCGGTATGGGCACGGCGCTGGCGTATGCCTGTATTTCGGCGAGCATGATGCTGCTGTTGCGCGAACACATCGCAACGATCTACACCGCCGACCCGACGGTGATCCGAGTCGCGGCGATGCTGATTGTGTATTCGGCGCTGTTCCAGTTTTCCGACGCGATTCAGGTCACGGCGGCCGGCGCACTGCGCGGCTATCAGGACACGCGGGTGACGATGATCCTGACGTTGTTTGCCTACTGGGGGATCGGTTTGCCGGTGGGCTACGCGCTGGGCCTGACCGACTGGTTCGGCACACCGAGCGGCCCGAGCGGGCTGTGGCAGGGTTTGATCGTGGGCTTGAGCTGCGCGGCGTTGATGCTGTCGATCCGCCTGACGCGCAGTGCACGCAAGCGGATTCGCAACGGGCTGAGTTGACCCTGTGGGAGCCAGCCTGCTGGCGATGGCTGATTCAAACTCAACATCATTGTTGACTGAATCACCGCAATCGCCAGCAGGCTGGCTCCCACAGTAGTTTTTTGTGGGTCAATCGGACTTCTTGCGGATCCAGTAGAGGTAGGTGCCTGCCTCTTCGTGCTGCCCGACCAGTTCGTGGTCGAGAAACACGCAAAACTTGGGAATGTCGCGACGGGTCGAGGGATCGGTCGCGATCACTTTGAGCAGGCCGCCGGGTGCCAGGTCACGGATGTGCTGGTGCAGCATCATCACCGGTTCCGGGCAGTTGAGGCCGGTGGCGTCGAGGGTGCCGTCTACCGGCGTATCAATCATTTCACTCATGATTCACTCCTGAAACTTGCCGGCATTGTCGCGCATTGCCGGGTATGTGGCGAGGGAGCTTGCTCCCGCTGGGTCGCGAAGCGGCCCCAACTCGGGCTATACGGTCTATCAGAAAAATCTCGGCGGCCAATTTTAGGGCTGCTGCGCAGCCCAGCGGGAGCAAGCTCCCTCGCCACACAAGCCCCACACATTGATCCGCGTTTATTCAGCGGGACTTGGGTTTCTTCGTGTCGAGTCGGCGCAGATGGCAGGTCACTTCTTCACGGTCGTGATACAGCTGTTTGCAGCCGATCTCGACCCGAATCCCGCGCTCCTTGAACCCGTCGGCAATGCGTTCCAGCAAGCGTTTCACTTCGGCATAACGCTGTTTCATCGGCAACTTCAGGTTGACCACCGCTTCGCGGCAATGGCCCTCGCCAATCCATTCTTCCAGCATCGCGGCGTTGCGCGCCGGTTTCTCGACGATGTCGCAGACCATCCAGTCCACCGGCTGCCGGGGCTTGAAGGTGAAACCGTCGGCCATCAAGTGCTGCACCAGACCGGTGTCCATCAGGCTTTCGGCCATCGGACCGTTGTCGATCGCGGTCACCAGCATGCCGCGGTTGACCAGTTGCCAGGTCCAGCCGCCGGGTGCGGCACCGAGGTCGACGCCGGTCATGTCGCTGTGCAAGCGCTCATCCCACTGGTCGCGGGGGATGAAGTGATGCCACGCCTCTTCCAGCTTCAACGTCGAGCGGCTCGGCGCTTCACGGGGAAACTTCAGGCGCGGAATGCCCATCGGCCACATCGCCGAGTTGTTGGACTCGGCCAGGCCCATGAACACTTCACGGCCGCTTTTGAACGTCAGCAGCAGGCGCGGTTTGTGCGCGTCCTCCACCAACTTGCCGGCCGCCATCAGCGCTTTGCGCAGGTGGCCTTCGAATTTCTTGCAGAAGTTCGACAGCTCCTTGCCATCGTTGGTGTCGACCATTTCCAGCCACAGGCTGCCACACAGCGGGAAGTCGGCCATGTGCGCGAGGATCACGCTGATACGGTCGGTTTCCGGCAGATCGATGAAAATCCCGCGGGCCCATTGGCGCGGGAAGATCAGCTCGGCGAAACGCTGGCCGCGCATCAGGCGCTCGGCGCCGTCTTCTTCGGTGCAGATGAATTCGGCGCAGGCGCTGGCGGTCTTGGCCTTGGCATAACCGGCCACGTTCAGCCGCGCGGCGTGTTCGGAAATCTCGGAACAGACTTCGCCTTCGAAGCCCGGCCGGCAATGCATAAAGAGGGTGTTCATTCTTACTCCTGGGCAGTTGGCGAAGAATTCAGCCACTGCGCGATGCCCAGACTTGCGTTGAAGCAAAGCCTGTCACGAAAACCGGCGCATGATAGCCGAGTTCGCAACCTTGGACTTGGCCATAGAGTCCAGTTATTAGCTTTAACGAATGAACAGGGCTAGGTTAAGAGCTCTGTCTGTCCCGCCAGTCCGTAGCCGTGCGGACCCAAAGGAGTCATTTCAATGCCGTCCCTCGATAGCCTGAAAACCCTTAAAACCTTACAAATCGACGACAAGACCTATCACTATTTCAGCTTGCCGGATGCCGCCAAAAGCCTGGGTGATCTGGACAAGCTGCCGATGTCGTTGAAAGTGCTGCTGGAAAACCTGCTGCGCTGGGAAGATGAAAAAACCGTCACCGGAGCCGACCTTCGGGCAATTGCCGCCTGGCTCAAGGAGCGTCGCTCCGACCGCGAAATTCAATACCGTCCCGCGCGGGTCTTGATGCAGGACTTTACCGGCGTCCCCGCCGTGGTCGACTTGGCCGCCATGCGCGCCGCCATGGCCAAGGCCGGCGGCGATCCGCAGCGCATCAACCCGCTGTCACCGGTGGATCTGGTGATCGACCACTCGGTGATGGTCGACAAATTCGGCAGTTCCAGCGCCTTCGAACAGAACGTCGACATCGAAATGCAGCGCAACGGAGAACGTTACGCGTTCCTGCGCTGGGGTCAGAGCGCCTTCGACAACTTCAGCGTGGTGCCGCCGGGCACGGGCATTTGTCACCAGGTCAATCTGGAATACCTGGGCCGCACGGTCTGGACCAAGGACGAGGACGGCCGCACCTACGCCTTCCCGGACACCCTGGTCGGCACCGATTCCCACACCACCATGATCAACGGCCTCGGTGTGCTCGGCTGGGGCGTCGGCGGGATTGAAGCGGAAGCGGCGATGCTCGGCCAGCCAGTGTCGATGCTGATCCCGGAAGTGATCGGCTTCAAACTCACCGGCAAGCTCAAGGAAGGCATCACCGCCACCGACCTGGTGCTGACCGTTACCCAGATGTTGCGCAAGAAAGGCGTGGTCGGAAAATTCGTCGAGTTCTACGGTGACGGCCTCGCCGATCTGCCGCTGGCCGACCGCGCGACCATCGCCAACATGGCCCCCGAATACGGCGCCACGTGCGGTTTCTTCCCGGTGGACGACATCACCCTGGAGTACCTGCGGCTGTCCGGTCGCCCGCTTGAAACCGTGAAACTGGTCGAGGCCTACAGCAAAGCCCAGGGCCTGTGGCGCCTGCCTGGCCAGGAACCGGTGTTCACCGACACCCTGGCGCTGGACATGGGCAGCGTCGAAGCCAGTCTTGCCGGGCCGAAACGCCCACAGGACCGGGTTTCGTTGCCGAATGTCGCGCAAGCGTTCAGTGACTTCATCGACCTGCAATTCAAACCCACCAGCAAGGAAGTCGGTCGCCTCGAAAGCGAAGGCGGCGGTGGCGTTGCGGTGGGCAATGCCGATCTGGCCGGTGAAGCTGATTACGAATACGACGGCCAGATCTATCGATTGAAAAACGGTGCAGTGGTGATCGCCGCGATCACCTCCTGCACCAACACCTCCAACCCGAGCGTGATGATGGCCGCCGGGCTGGTGGCGAAGAAAGCCGTGGAGAAAGGCCTCAAGCGTAAACCGTGGGTCAAGAGTTCATTGGCCCCTGGCTCGAAAGTGGTCACCGACTACTACAAGGCCGCCGGCCTGACCCAATACCTCGATGAACTGGGTTTTGACTTGGTCGGCTACGGCTGCACCACCTGCATCGGCAACTCCGGGCCATTGCCGGAGCCGATCGAAAAAGCCATCCAGGCTGCCGACCTGACTGTCGCCTCGGTGCTGTCGGGTAACCGTAACTTCGAAGGCCGGGTGCATCCGCTGGTGAAAACCAACTGGCTGGCGTCCCCTCCCCTGGTCGTGGCTTATGCGCTGGCCGGTACTGTGCGGACTGACATCAGCAGCGAGCCGTTGGGCAACGACAAGGATGGCAATCCGGTGTACCTGCGGGACATTTGGCCGAGTACCCAAGAGATTGCCGACGCCGTGGATCAGGTCAACACCGCCATGTTCCACAAGGAATACGCCGAAGTGTTTGCCGGCGACGAGCAATGGCAAGCGATTGAAGTGCCGCAAGCGGCGACGTATGTCTGGCAGGACGATTCGACTTACATCCAGCATCCGCCGTTCTTCGATGACATCGGCGGCCCGCCGCCCGTGGTCAAGGACGTCGCAGGTGCCAAGGTCCTTGCGCTGCTCGGCGATTCGGTGACCACCGACCACATTTCCCCCGCTGGCAACATCAAGGCCGACAGCCCGGCCGGTCAGTACCTGCGCGAGAAAGGCGTGGAACCCCGGGACTTCAACTCCTACGGTTCGCGGCGCGGCAACCACGAAGTGATGATGCGCGGCACCTTCGCCAACATCCGCATTCGCAACGAGATGCTCGGTGGTGAAGAAGGCGGCAACACGATCTACATTCCGACCGGGGAGCGGATGCCGATCTACGACGCAGCCATGCGTTATCAAGCCTCGGGCACGCCGCTGGTGGTGATCGCCGGGCAAGAATACGGCACCGGGTCGAGCCGCGACTGGGCGGCCAAGGGCACCAATCTGCTGGGTGTGAAAGCGGTGATCGCTGAAAGCTTCGAGCGTATCCACCGCTCCAACCTGGTCGGCATGGGCGTGCTGCCGTTGCAGTTCAAGCTGGATCAGAACCGCAAGAGCCTGAACCTGACCGGCAAGGAGACGCTGGACATCCTTGGTTTGACTGGCGTGGAGTTGACGCCGCGGATGAACCTGACGCTCATCATCACCCGCGAGGATGGCAGCCGCGAGAAAGTCGAGGTGTTGTGCCGAATCGATACGCTTAATGAAGTGGAGTACTTCAAGTCAGGGGGGATTCTGCATTATGTGTTGCGGCAGTTGATTGCGTCGTAACCACCTGCTGACACAGACACCGCCTTCGGGCGGTGTTTTTGTTTGGCCCTGTTTATAATCGCACCCCGCTAACATTGCATACTTTGTGGCGAGGGAGCTTGCTCCCGCTCGACTGCGAAGCAGTCGTAAAACAGGCCGATGCGATCTGATTGAAGTATCGGGTCACCGGGTTTGGGGCTGCTTCGCACCCCAGCGGGAGCAAGCTCCCTCGCCACAAAAGCTCTTCAGCCTCTAAGGACTACTTTATGCTCGCCCTGCCATGGACTTACCTGGCCCTTCTCTCCCTCGGCTACGCCCTCGCTCTGGTCTACGGCCAACTCGGCTGGCTGGCCGGCATCTCCGTCGCGTTACTGCTCGTCGCCGGTTTCGCCGTCCGCCAACAAAAGCTGCCCATCGCTCGCTACCTCGGCCACGCCGTGTTCATCATCCTCGCCTTGGCGCTGGCGATGCATTGGCTCCCGGGTTTCTACAACGGTCGCGGCATCGACCCACAACGTTTCACCGACGACGCCGTGCCGTTTTCCATGTACCTGAATCTGGACAAACCCCTGATCGGCTTCTGGCTGTTACTGGTGTGCCCGTGGATTGTCGGCCGGCGCTCACTGCGTATGTCCCTCTATGCCACCGCGATGGCGCTGACGTTGAGCGCCGTACTGGCCTTGGGCGGCGCACTTGTGCTGGGTGTGATCAGTTGGGCACCGAAGTGGCCGGATCAAGCCGGGTTGTGGGTGCTGAACAATCTGCTCCTGGTGACGCTGGTGGAGGAAGCGTTGTTTCGCGGGTACATCCAGGGCGGTCTGAGCCGGTACTTCAAACACCTGCCCTACGGTGAAAACCTGGCGCTGCTGCTCGCATCGCTGTTGTTCGGTCTGGCGCATGTGGGGGCGGGTTGGCAATGGGTGCTGCTGGCGGGTTTGGCAGGTGTCGGCTATGGTCTGGCCTACCGTTTCGGCGGTTTGGGAGCGGCCATTGCGACCCATTTCGGCTTGAACCTGCTGCATTTCGCACTATTCACCTACCCGATGCTTGCTGGCTGAGGCAATGGCCGTTTTGCGACGCGCCGCTGATTATTGAAAAATAATTTCAATAAAATCCTGACGCCGCCGACAACCTCTCAAAGCCTTGCGGATTGAAAAAGCCATGCGTAACAACCAGCCCACCACACAACGCGAACGGACCTTCCCGGCTCAGCAACGGTTGATTTCCACCACCGATGCCAAGGGCGTGATCACCTACTGCAACGACGCCTTCGTCGAGATCAGCGGGTTTTCTCGTGAGGAGCTGATCCGTGCGCCGCATAACCTGGTCCGTCACCCCGACGTCCCGGCCGCGGTGTTCGCGCACATGTGGGGCACACTGAAACAAGGCTTGCCATGGATGGGCATTGTCAAGAATCGCTGCAAGACCGGTGACCACTACTGGGTTAACGCCTATGTCACACCGGTTTTCGAAGGCAATCAGGTGGTCGGTTACGAGTCGGTGCGGGTCAAACCCACCGCCGAACAGATCCAGCGTGCCGAAGCGCTCTACCAACGCATCAACCAGGGCAAGTCAGCAATTCCTTCGACGGACAAATGGCTGCCGGTGCTTCAGGACTGGCTGCCGTTCATTCTGGTCAGCCAACTGAGCTTCATGATTGGTGCGTCGCTCAATTCCCAATGGGGTTTTGCGTTGGCCGCCGGCCTGTCGGTGCCGTTGGGTCTGTTGGGGTTGAGCTGGCAACAACGCGGCCTCAAGCGTCTGCTGCACCTGGCCGGGCAGACCACCTCCGACCCGCTGATTGCGCAGATGTACACCGACAGCCGCGGCGCCCAGGCACGTCTGGAGATGTCGATTCTCAGCCAGGAAGCGCGTCTGAAAACCTGCCTGACCCGTCTGCAAGACACTGCCGAGCACCTGAGCGACCAGGCCAAACAATCCGACACCCTGGCTCACAGCAGCTCTACTGGTCTTGAACGTCAACGCGTCGAAACCGAGCAAGTGGCCACCGCCGTCAATCAGATGGCCGCCACCACGCAGGAAGTCGCCAGCCACGTTCAGCGCACCGCTGACGCCACTCAGGAAGCCAATCGCCTGACCGGTCGCGGTCGCGACATCGCAGGCGAAACCCGCGAAGCCATCCAGCGCTTGTCGGTGGTGGTCGGTGAAACCGGGCTGACCGTGACCCAACTGGCCAAGGACAGCGACGAAATCGGCGGCGTGGTCGATGTGATCAAAGGCATCGCCGACCAGACCAACCTGCTGGCCTTGAACGCCGCTATCGAAGCCGCGCGTGCCGGCGAGATGGGCCGTGGATTTGCGGTGGTGGCTGACGAAGTTCGTCAACTGGCACAACGCACCAGCGAATCCACCGGGCAGATTCACGCCCTGATCGCCAAACTTCAACAAACCGCCAGCACCGCGGTGCAAACCATGGAAGCCGGGCATCGCCAGGCGGAAGAAGGTGTGGCGCGGGTACTTGAGGCGGACCAGGCACTGGTCGGGATCAGCGAAGCCGTGGCCAACATCACCGACATGACCACCCAGATCGCTGCCGCGACCGAAGAGCAAAGTGCGGTGGCTGAAGAGATCAGCCGCAACATCAGCAACATCTCGCAACTGGCGGATCAGACCTCGGAACAGGCGCAGCACTCGGCGTTGTTGAGTGAAGAACTGACCAAGACGGCGAATACGCAATATTCGTTGGTGGAGCGGTTTAATCGCTGATTAGTGTTGGAATGACAAAAACCCGGAGGTTGATACCTCCGGTTTTTTTTGGCTTATGGAAAGCAATACCGGGATGCACGATTGGCCGCTAGCAGTGCACCCACATTTGAAATCCGGTGTCTAGCTGTCAGGTCTGACAGTAGACGCACCCGTACGGGCGGGATATCAATTGAGTGCCGGTATAGCCCGTCGGCGTTTACTTCATACCGATTCCAGAGAAGGATTTCGCAATGACCACTAGAGATTTTTTCATCCCTAAAGAAAAAACTATTCAGGTACCAGGAGACGAATTTAACTGGAACTTCGAAGGTAAACCGATCTATGCAACAGACACCTCTTTTTACCGAAGCCTATTCGAACCTACCGGTGAAGAAAGCTGGGTTTTCGCCGGCTCGATCGGCTCAGGTGATGAAGAGAACTACTTCAGTTTTCTCCTGATGGTGCCTTACATCGATGACAACCTGTTGGAACAGACCTACAAGCTTGGCGACGGGCAAGATCTGCATCTGTCACATACCCACTCGATTCCCGCCCCTCCAGGGTTCACCGGCTTCAGGGTTGTCTACGCAGATGATGCGGAACTGACCATCACACTCGATCCGGTCAAGGGAACTGTAAAAGGTGACTACAACGCCAAGTTCAAAACCTATCGTTTGAGTCCCAACGGCACTTTCAATCTGAAAAGAGACGATCAAAAAGCTAAAACAAAAACAGTGGATGTACTTTCGTTATTTATTACCAGATCGTTAAACAATGGCGCCTGACTGATAGCCTTCGCGGGCAAGTCGGATCGCCGCACCGCTCGCTCCTACAAGTAATCAGTGTCCGTTAAATCGGCGAACAACCTGAGCGAGCGGTGCGGCGTTCCGACTTGCCCGCGAAGAGGGCCCGACTGACGCAGCAAATCTCACTAAAGAAACTCAGCAACCCTCCCCGCCGCAGCCGCCAAATGCTGCTCATGGGTAAACCCCGAAGCCTTCAACGGCTTCAAATCATGATCCCCCGCCACCAGCCAAAACACTTCGATACTCGGCGCCAACGCATAAGCCTCGACCGCTTCACGATTACCCAGCGCATCCCGCTCACCCTGAACAATCAACGTCCGCGTCTTGAGCCCGGCCAAATGCTCGACCCGAGGCTTTTCCGGCTTACCGACCGCATAAAACGGATAGCCGAGACAGGCCAGCCCATCCACCCCTAATTCATCCGCTAGCAGACTCGCCATCCGCCCGCCCATGGACTTGCCGCCGATAGCCAAACGCCCAGTGACACGGCGTCGCACCTCGGCATACACCTCACGCCAGCATTCCAGCAGTTTCGGCGCCGGATTCGGTGGACGCTTACCCCCGTCAATACGCCTTTGCGCCATGTACGGAAACTCGAAGCGCAGTACGTTGACGCCTTGACCGGCAAGGCGTGCAGCCATGTCGTTCATCCAGCCGCTGTCCATCGGTGCGCCGGCGCCGTGGGCGAGGATCAGTGTTGCCGATGCAGGTCCTGAAGCGGCATTCCACAACCATCCATGATCCCGCACACACTGCGCCCATTGATCCCCGTCAATACTGGCCTTGTGCTCTTTGTCCATGCTTGCCTCGCTTTTAGTCTGCCTATAACTCCAGGCGAAGGACGCGCTGCCTTTTTGTTGCAAGCGCGCTCACTTCGGCTGAACCGTGGATGGGGAACCATGAACACTTCTATCAGTACCGCCTACAACTACAAGGTGGTCCGCCAATTCGCCATTATGACGGTGGTGTGGGGCATCGTCGGCATGGGGCTCGGGGTTTTTCTCGCCGCCCAATTGGTCTGGCCGGAACTCAACTTCAATTTGCCGTGGACCAGTTTCGGCCGGTTGCGCCCGCTGCACACCAACGCCGTGATTTTCGCCTTCGGCGGTTGCGCCCTGTTCGCCAGTTCGTTCTATTCGGTGCAGCGCACCTGCCAGACACAACTGTTTGCGCCGAAAATCGCCGCGTTCTGCTTCTGGGGCTGGCAAGTGGTGATCCTGCTGGCGGCCATCAGTCTGCCGCTGGGCTACACCAGCTCCAAGGAATACGCCGAGCTGGAATGGCCGATCGACATCCTGATCACCATCGTCTGGGTCGCCTACGCCATCGTGTTCTTCGGCACATTGGCCAAGCGCAAGACCAAACACATCTACGTCGGCAACTGGTTCTTCGGTGCGTTCATCATCACTGTGGCGATCCTGCACATCGTCAACAACCTTGAGCTGCCGGTGAGTTTCACCAAGTCCTACTCGGTGTACGCCGGTGCGACCGATGCCATGGTCCAGTGGTGGTACGGCCACAACGCCGTAGGCTTTTTCCTCACCGCCGGTTTCCTCGGGATGATGTATTACTTCGTGCCGAAACAGGCCGAGCGCCCGGTGTATTCCTATCGCCTGTCGATCGTGCACTTCTGGGCACTGATCACCCTGTACATCTGGGCCGGCCCGCACCACTTGCACTACACCGCGCTGCCGGACTGGGCGCAGTCGCTGGGCATGGTGATGTCGCTGATCCTGCTGGCGCCAAGCTGGGGCGGGATGATCAACGGGATGATGACGCTCTCGGGCGCCTGGCATAAGTTGCGCAGCGACCCGATCCTGCGCTTCCTCGTGGTGTCCCTGGCGTTCTACGGCATGTCGACCTTCGAAGGGCCGATGATGGCGATCAAGACGGTCAACGCCCTCTCCCACTACACCGACTGGACCATCGGCCACGTTCACGCCGGGGCACTCGGCTGGGTGGCGATGATTTCCATCGGCGCGCTGTACCACATGATCCCGAAAATCTTCGGTCGCCCGCAGATGCACAGCATCGGCCTGATCAACGCGCACTTCTGGCTCGCCACCATCGGCACCGTGCTCTACATCGCGTCGATGTGGGTCAACGGCATCGCCCAGGGCCTCATGTGGCGCGCAGTCAACGAAGACGGCACGCTGACCTACTCCTTCGTCGAAACCCTGGTGGCCAGCCACCCAGGCTTCGTCGTGCGACTGGTGGGCGGAGCGATCTTCCTCAGCGGCATGTTCCTGATGGCTTACAACACCTGGCGCACCGTGCGGGCCTCGCAGCCTGCCGAAGTCGCCGCTGCCGCGCAGATGGCCTGAGGAGTCCGCCATGAAACACGAAACAATCGAGAAAAACGTCGGCCTGCTGATGCTGCTGATGGTCCTGGCCGTGAGCATCGGCGGTCTGACCCAGATCGTCCCGCTGTTCTTCCAGGACGTGACCAATAAACCGGTGGAAGGCATGAAGCCCTACACCGCGCTGCAACTGGAAGGTCGCGACATTTACATCCGCGAAGGCTGCGTCGGTTGTCACTCGCAGATGATCCGGCCGTTCCGCGCAGAGACCGAACGTTACGGGCACTACTCGGTGGCCGGTGAAAGCGTCTGGGATCACCCGTTCCTCTGGGGTTCCAAGCGCACCGGACCGGACCTGGCCCGGGTCGGTGCACGCTACTCGGATGACTGGCACCGCGCGCACTTGTACAACCCGCGCAACGTCGTACCTGAGTCGAAGATGCCAGCCTATCCATGGCTGGTCACGCAAGCGGTCGACAGCAGTCACACCGAAAACAAGATCAAGGTCATGCGCACACTCGGCGTGCCGTACACCGACGACGACATCAGCGGCGCGGTCGCCAGCCTCAAGGGCAAGACCGAAATGGACGCACTCGTTTCTTACCTGCAAGTGCTCGGCACTGCCATCAAGAGCAAGAGGTGAGCCATGCCCTTTGAAATAGTGAGCGAAATCAGCAGTGGAATGATCCGCGGCCTCGGCACGGTCGTGGTGTTCGTGGCCTTTGTCGGCCTGACGTTGTGGGTGTTCAACAGCAAGCGCAATCCGGAGTTCGCCGAAGCACGTTTGCTGCCATTCGCCGATGAACCCCTGGCCGACGACGCCACCCAAGAACCTGAAACAAGGAGTACCCGGCCATGACCACATTCTGGAGTACGTGGATCTGCGTACTGACTATCGGCAGCCTGATCGGCCTGACCTGGCTGCTGATCGGCACCCGCAAGGGCGAAACCAAGGGCAGCGTCGACCAGACCATGGGCCACAGCTTCGACGGCATCGAGGAGTACGACAACCCGCTGCCGCAGTGGTGGTTCATGCTGTTCGCCGGCACGCTGGTGTTTGCCGTGGGTTACCTGATTCTTTATCCGGGCCTGGGCAACTGGAAAGGCGTCCTGCCGGGTTACGAGGACGGCTGGACCGGCGTCCACGAATGGGAAAAGGAGATGAACAAGGCGGACGCGAAGTTCGGACCGATCTTCGCCAAATTCGCCGCCATGCCCGTTGAAGAAGTGGCCAAGGACCCGCAAGCGCTGAAAATGGGCGGTCGTCTGTTCGCCTCCAACTGCTCGGTGTGCCACGGCTCTGATGCCAAGGGTGCCTTCGGCTTCCCGAACCTGGCCGACAGCAACTGGCGCTGGGGCGGCGATGCCGAGATGATCAAGACTACGATCATGGGCGGTCGCATGGCGGCCATGCCGGCCTGGGGTGAAATCCTCGGTGATGCCGGCGTGAAGAATGTGGCCGCGTATGTGCGTCATGAGCTGGCCGGCCTGCCATTGCCGGCTGACGACACCGCCGACCTGCAAGCTGGACAGCAAGCGTTCAGCACCACTTGCGTAGCCTGTCATGGGGCAAAGGGCCAGGGCACTGAAGCCATGGGCGCGCCGAACCTCACGCAACCGGCCGGATTTATCTACGGTACAAGCCTGGCGCAGTTGCAACAGACCATTCGTCATGGCCGCCAGGGCCATATGCCGGCGCAGAACGAATTGCTCGGCAATGACAAGGTGCAATTGCTCGCTGCTTACGTTTACAGCTTGTCGCACGGTCTGAGCACCGAGCGCTTGGCCGAAGGCAAACGCGAATAAATCTCGACCGCTCTACTGCCGCATTCTCCCGGATGCGGCAGTTCCCTGCCTCTTTGCGACCAAGTGTCGCACCCCTCCGTTGGTCCTCCTTTCGGTTCACCAGATTCGGGTCTAAGCTTGCTCCGATGCGGACTGGCATGAGCCGGTTCCAGGTCGACCCAACCCGATGTGTTCGACGAATTTGCTCGATGACAAGCCGCAAAGGCTGGTAGATACCGGCTGTCGTGCCAATTGCCGTCTGTCACCCGATCGTTGTGTTTGAACACACCCCGTAACAACTGACCTGACCCCCTCACCCTTTTCGTTCGCTGCGACATTTTGTCCAAGGCCGATTTTGTCCTTACGCGGCGCATGGAAAGGCCGCAGAATCAGCTTTTGAAAGCATTGACCCAGGTCATGGCGCGTTGCAATGACCCCCCGCTTTCTACATACTTGCGGCCGATTTTTACTCCTAATAAAACACCCAAACCGTGGAACCTTAGAATGAGCACAGCAATCAGTCCGACTGCTTATAACTATAAGGTAGTCCGCCAGTTCGCCATCATGACGGTGGTCTGGGGGATCCTTGGCATGGGGCTTGGTGTCTTCATCGCCTCACAGCTCGTATGGCCGGAATTGAACTTCGGCCTGCCGTGGACGACCTTTGGACGCTTACGCCCGTTGCACACCAACCTGGTGATTTTCGCCTTCGGTGGTTGTGCTCTGTTTGCCACTTCTTATTACGTCGTGCAGCGAACCTGCCAAACGCGACTGATTTCCGACAGCCTCGCCGCCTTCCACTTCTGGGGATGGCAAGCGGTGATCGTTGGTGCAGGCATTACCTTGCCGCTGGGTTACACCACCACCAAGGAATACGCTGAGCTGGAATGGCCTCTTGCAATTTTGCTGGCTATTGTCTGGATCGTTTACGCATTGGTGTTTTTCGGCACCATCGTCAAGCGCAAGACCAAGCACATCTATGTGGGTAACTGGTTCTACGGTGCCTTCATCGTCGTGACGGCGATGTTGCACATCGTCAACCACATGTCCCTGCCGGTCAGCCTGTTCAAGTCCTACTCTGCCTACTCGGGTGCGACTGACGCGATGATCCAGTGGTGGTACGGCCACAACGCGGTCGGTTTCTTCCTGACCACGGGCTTCCTGGGGATGATGTACTACTTCGTTCCAAAGCAGGCCGAACGTCCGATCTACTCCTATCGCCTGTCGATCGTGCACTTCTGGGCGCTGATCACCCTGTACATCTGGGCCGGTCCGCACCACCTGCACTACACCGCACTGCCGGACTGGGCTCAGTCCCTGGGCATGGCGATGTCGATCATCCTGCTGGCTCCGAGCTGGGGCGGCATGATCAACGGCATGATGACCCTGTCGGGCGCCTGGCATAAGCTGCGCACCGACCCGATCCTGCGCTTCCTCGTGGTATCGCTGGCGTTCTACGGCATGTCGACCTTCGAAGGCCCGATGATGGCCATCAAGACCGTGAACTCGCTGTCGCACTACACCGACTGGACCATCGGCCACGTACACGCCGGTGCATTGGGCTGGGTTGCGATGATCTCGATCGGCGCCATCTACCACATGATCCCGAAACTGTTCGGTCGCGCGCAGATGCACAGCATCGGCCTGATCAACACGCACTTCTGGCTCGCGACCATCGGTACCGTTCTGTACATCGCGTCGATGTGGGTCAACGGCATCACCCAGGGTCTGATGTGGCGTGCAATCAACGATGACGGCACCCTCACCTATTCGTTCGTCGAAGCCCTGCAAGCCAGCCACCCTGGTTTCATCGTTCGCGCCCTGGGCGGTGCGTTCTTTGCCAGCGGCATGCTGTTCATGGCCTACAACGTATGGCGCACCGTACGTGCCTCGAACCCGGCTGAAGCCAAAGCCGCTGAACAGATTGCTGTAGTTGGAGCTCACTGATGAAGCATGAAGCAGTCGAGAAGAACATTGGCCTGCTGGCCTTCTTCATGGTTATCGCCGTCAGCATCGGCGGCCTGACCCAGATCGTTCCGCTGTTTTTCCAGGACGTCACCAACAAGCCGGTCGAAGGCATGAAGCCTCGTACCGCCCTTGAAGTCGAAGGACGTGACGTCTATATCGCCAACGGTTGCGTCGGCTGCCACTCGCAGATGATCCGCCCGTTCCGTGCTGAAACCGAACGTTACGGCCACTACTCGGTTGCCGGTGAAAGCGTCTGGGACCACCCGTTTCTGTGGGGTTCCAAGCGCACCGGTCCGGACCTGGCCCGTGTCGGCGGTCGTTACTCCGATGACTGGCAGCGTGCGCACTTGTACAACCCGCGCAACGTGGTGCCTGAGTCGAAAATGCCGGCCTACCCGTTCCTCGTGGAAAACAAGCTCGACGGCAAAGACACCGCCAAGAAACTGGAAGTCTTGCGCACGCTCGGCGTCCCTTACACCGACGAAGACATCGCCGGCGCCAAGGATGCTGTGAAGGGCAAAACCGAAATGGACGCGCTGGTGGCCTATCTGCAAGGCCTGGGCACCATCATCAAAAGCAAACGGTGATTTAGATGGATATCGGGATGATTCGTGGCCTGGGCACCGTTGTTGTGATGGTGGCCTTCATCGGACTGGCGTTGTGGGTGTTCAGCCCCAAGCGCAAGTCGGAGTTTGAAGACGCGACCTTGCTGCCTTTCGCGGATGATCCCGAAGCCATCAAGCACGTCGAGCAAGCTTCTAGGAGTAACAAAGAATGACTACGTTCTGGAGTCTGTACGTCACAGTCCTCAGTCTCGGCACCATCTTCGCCCTGACCTGGCTGCTGCTGTCCACCCGCAAGGGCCAGCGCGCCGAGCAAACAGAAGAAACGGTTGGCCACTCCTTCGACGGGATCGAGGAGTACGACAACCCGCTGCCTAAATGGTGGTTCATGCTGTTCGTGGGCACCATCATTTTCGCCCTGGGTTACCTGGTGCTGTACCCGGGCCTGGGCAACTGGAAAGGCCTGCTGCCGGGTTACAACTACCTGGATAACGAGAAGCAGACCGCGTTCGCCAACGGCCAGAGCGGCTGGACCGGCGTTCACGAGTGGGAAAAGGAAATGGCCAAGTCGGACGCCAAGTTCGGTCCGATCTTCGCCAAATTCGCTTCCATGCCGATCGAAGAAGTCGCCAAGGACCCGCAAGCCCTGAAGATGGGTGGCCGTTTGTTCGCCTCCAACTGCTCGGTCTGCCACGGCTCCGACGCCAAAGGCGCTTATGGCTTCCCGAACCTGACCGACGCTGACTGGCGCTGGGGCGGTGAAGCAGAAACCATCAAGACCACCATCATGGGCGGCCGTCACGCGGTCATGCCTGCGTGGGCTGACGTGATCGGCGAGCAAGGCGTGGCGGACGTTGCGTCGTTCGTGCTGACCAACCTCGATGGCCGCAAGCTGCCGGAAGGCACCAAAGCCGACCCGGTTGCCGGCCAGAAGCTGTTCGCCGCCAACTGCGTGGTGTGCCACGGCCCGGCAGGCAAAGGTACGCCAGCGATGGGCGCCCCCGACCTGACCCACCCGGCCGGGTTCATCTACGGTTCGAGCTTCGCACAACTGCAGCAGACCATCCGTTACGGCCGTCAGGGCCAGATGCCTGCGCAAGAACAGCTGCAAGGCAACGACAAGGTTCACCTGCTGGCCGCTTACGTCTACAGCCTCTCTCACGGTGAGAAAGCACCGGCGGAAGACGCTCAGTAAGGCAAACGCTTGATGCAACAAAAAACGGCCCCGCCAATGTGAATTGGCGGGGCCGTTTTTTTTGCCCCTCAAGTCCGGCCCCTAGCGACCAACGGTACCGACGCGTACCACTTCGTGATTGCGATCCGGCCCGGCTGGTAGTAACGTTTCTACAAAGTACTTCAGGAGGGACAACCATGATGGCCATCACCACCATTTCCAGTCGTGAATTCAACCAGGACACAAGTAGTGCCAAAAAAGCCACGCGTCAGGGTCCGGTAATCATCACCGACCGTGGCAAGCCAGCCCATGTACTGCTAAGCATTGAGGACTACCAAAATCTCACCGGCAGCAACGCCAACATCGTCGATCTATTGGTGATGCCGGAAGCGGCAGATATCGAGTTCGAAACCGAGCGCGCCGTGATCACTCATCGACCCGTGGACCTGTCCTGATGTTTCTACTCGACACCCATGTGATTTCTGAACTACGCAAACCCCGGGCGGACGCAAACGTCGTCGCCTGGGCCAAAAGTGTCATCGCGCCACGTATGTTTATTTCGGCCATAACCCTAAAGGAGCTGGAGACCGGGGTTCTGCGAATGGAGCGTCGTGACCCCGCGCAGGGAAAGGTTTTGCGTACCTGGCTGAAGCGGCATGTCATGCCTGCCTTTGATGCCAGAATCTTGCCGGTCGACGCCGCCGTGGCCCTGCGCTGTGCCGGTTTGCATGTGCCAGACAGCGCAAATGAAAGCGATGCCCTGATTGCAGCGACTGCCCTGGTTCATGGTTTGACGGTGGTCACCCGTAATGTCAGCGATTTCCAATCCAGCGGTGTTGCCCTGATCAATCCATGGGACGAGTGAGTTCGCCGCCCCCACAAAACCGTCCATAATTCACAAGTCAATTGATTCAAGTCATTACACCGTCAGTTGATTTCTACCAACGTGACCAAAGGTCGCACCCTTGAGCTAGAGCGACAGGCGTATCATTGCGCCACTGCAACACCTCTTTTTGACCGCGGTCGGCACGTACTGACCGAGGCATTTTTCCACTGCCGTGGGATGCAATGATGAGTAATCAGATTCCGGTACACGACGTTACACCGCCTGCCAAGAACGCGAGCGTCGACCTCTACGCCTCACGAGAAAAGATCTACACCCGCGCCTTCACCGGCCTGTTCCGTAACCTGCGGATGATGGGTGGTGCCGGGTTGTTTCTGCTGTATTTCGGTACGGTCTGGCTGAACTGGGGCGGTCACCAGGCCGTCTGGTGGAACCTGCCGGAGCGTAAATTCTTCATTTTTGGTGCGACCTTCTGGCCTCAGGATTTCATCCTGCTCTCGGGCATTTTGATCGTCAGCGCCTTCGGCCTGTTCTTCATTACCGTGTACGCCGGACGAGTGTGGTGCGGTTATACCTGCCCGCAGAGCGTCTGGACGTGGATTTACATGTGGTGCGAAAAGGTCACCGAAGGCGATCGCAACCAGCGCATCAAGCTCGACAAGGCGCCGATGAGCGCCAACAAGTTCCTGCGTAAATTCAGCAAACACACGATGTGGCTGTTGATCGGCTTCGTCACCGGCATGACCTTCGTCGGTTACTTCTCGCCCATTCGCGAACTGACGATAGACTTTTTCACCGGCGAAGCGGATGGCTGGTCGTATTTCTGGGTCGGTTTCTTCACCCTCGCCACCTACGGCAACGCCGGCTGGTTGCGCGAGCAAGTGTGCATTTACATGTGCCCGTATGCGCGCTTCCAGAGCGTGATGTTCGACAAGGACACGTTGATCGTTTCCTACGATCCACGCCGTGGTGAAAGCCGTGGCCCGCGCAAGAAAGGCATCGACTACAAGGCCCAGGGCCTGGGCGACTGCATCGATTGCACCATGTGCGTCCAGGTCTGCCCGACCGGTATCGACATTCGCGACGGTCTGCAGATCGAATGCATCGGCTGCGCGGCGTGTATCGATGCCTGCGACAGCATCATGGACAAGATGGACTACCCGCGCGGCTTGATCAGCTACACCACCGAGCACAACCTGTCCGGGCAAAAAACCCATAAACTGCGCCCGCGCCTGATCGGCTATGCCGTGGTGTTGCTGGCCATGATGGGATTGTTGGCCGGTGCGTTCTTCATGCGTTCGCTGGTCGGTTTCGACGTCAGCAAGGACCGCGTGCTGTACCGCGAGAACGCTGAAGGCCGGATCGAAAACGTCTACAGCCTGAAGATCATGAACAAAGACCAGCGCGACCATACCTACGTGCTGGAAGCCTCCGGTTTGCCGGACCTGAAACTGCAAGGCAAGCGCGAAATCAAAGTCGCCGCCGGGGAGATTTTCAGCCAGCCGGTCGAACTGTCGATCGCACCGGAAAAACTGCCGTCGAGCACCAACGAGGTGAAATTCATCCTCAAGGATGCCGATGACGACAGCGTCCACGTTGAAGCCAAGAGCCGATTCATCGGCCCACAAATTCGTTGAGAGAAGTGATCATGCCCGCAGCAAACGCCGCAAGCCCTTGGTACAAGCATCTTTGGCCGTGGATCATCATCGCCATCCTGGCCTGTTCCGTGACCCTGACCTTGTCCATGGTGACGATCGCAGTGAACAACCCGGACAACCTGGTCAACGACAACTACTACGAGGCCGGCAAAGGCATCAACCGCTCCCTCGACCGCGAGCTGCTGGCCCAGACCCTGCTGTTGCGAGCCAGCGTTCACCTGGATGATGTGACCGGTGAAGTCGATCTGCGCCTGAGCGGCAACAGCCAGCCAAAAACCCTTGAGCTGAACCTGATCTCGCCGACCCAGCCGGAGAAAGATCGCAAGATCACCCTGGCCCGCAGCGAAACCGAACAGGGCCGTTACATCGGTCAGTTGAGCGACAAGGTTGAAGGCCGTCGCTTTGTCGAATTGCTGGGCACTCAGGACGACCACATCTGGCGCATGTTCGAAGAAGAACTGGTCAGCCATGATAAAGACCTGCTGCTCGGTGATGAGCCGCTGCAAGGCGCCGAAGACCTGAAGAAGTAAAAGCCTCACCCTGATCGTTCCCACGCTCTGCGTGGGAACGCAGCCAGGGACGCTCTGCGTCCCAGCCGAAGCGGACGCGGAGCGTCCGGGGAGGCATTCCCACCGGACGGTTCGACGCCTCGACGTGGGAACGATCATCGGACAACACGCTGTGAAAACCCCATGACCACGCCAACTCCCTGCTACCACTGCGCCCTGCCCGTCCCGGCCGGCAGCCGCTTCACCGCCGCCGTCCTCGGTGAAACCCGCGAGTTCTGCTGCCCGGGTTGCCAGGCTGTGGCTGAAGCGATCGTGGCCGGTGGGCTGGAAAGCTATTACCAGCACCGCAGCGAGTCGTCGGCCAACCCCGAAGCCTTGCCGGTGCAGTTGGTGGATGAGTTGGCGCTCTACGACCGTGCCGACGTGCAAAAGCCCTTCGTGCGCCACGACGGTGAACTCGCCGAAACCACCCTGTTGATGGAAGGTATCAGCTGCGCTGCCTGCGGCTGGCTGATCGAAAAACACCTGCGCGCCTTGCCCGCCGTGGCGGAAGCGCGTCTGAACCTGTCCAACCATCGCCTTCACGTGCGCTGGGCCGACGCGCAATTACCGCTGAGCCAAGTGCTCAGCGAATTGCGCCACATCGGTTACGCCGCGCACCCATATCAAGCCGACCGCGCCAGTGAACAACTGGCCAGCGAAAACCGTCTGGCCTTGCGCCAACTCGGTGTCGCCGGTTTGTTGTGGTTCCAGGCGATGATGGCGACCATGGCCACCTGGCCGGAATTCAACATCGACTTGAGCCCCGAGCTGCACACCATCCTGCGCTGGGTCGCGCTGTTCCTCACGACTCCGATCGTGTTTTACAGTTGCGCGCCGTTCTTCAAAGGGGCGATGCGCGATTTGCGTACCCGTCACCTGACCATGGATGTGTCGGTGTCATTGGCAATAGGCAGCGCCTACATTGCCGGGATCTGGACCTCAATCACCGGCGTCGGCGAGTTGTATTTCGATGCGGTGGGAATGTTTGCGTTGTTCCTGCTGGCCGGGCGTTATCTGGAACGTCGCGCCCGGGAACGCACCGCCGCCGCTACCGCACAGCTTGTAAACTTGTTGCCTGCTTCGTGCCTGCGCCTGAGTGTCGACGGCCAGAGCGAGCGGATCCTGCTCAGCGAACTGCGCGTCGGCGATCAAGTGCTGGTGCACCCGGGCGCGATCCTGCCGGCCGACGGCAAGATCCTCGATGGCCAATCGAGCATCGACGAATCGCTGCTGACCGGCGAGTACCTGCCGCAACCGCGCACCCAGGGCGATGCGGTCACCGCCGGGACCCTGAATGTTGAAGGCGCGTTGACCGTGGAAGTGTTGGCGCTGGGTCAGGATACACGTCTGTCAGCCATCGTCCGCCTGCTGGACCGCGCCCAGGCCGAGAAGCCGCGACTGGCGGAAATCGCCGACCGCGCCGCGCAATGGTTCCTGTTGCTCACGCTGATCGCATCCGCCTGCATCGGTCTGTTGTGGTGGGAACTGGATTCATCGCGAGCGTTCTGGATTGTTCTGGCGATGCTGGTTGCGACATGCCCGTGCGCCCTGTCGCTGGCCACACCGACCGCCCTCACTGCCGCCACCGGCACGCTGCACAAACTCGGCTTGTTGCTGACGCGCGGTCATGTGCTGGAAGGTCTGAACCAGATCGACACGGTGATTTTCGACAAAACCGGCACGTTGACCGAAGGTCGCCTGGCCTTGCGTTCGATTCGTCCTCTCGGCGCGCTCGATAGCGATCAATGCCTGGGGCTCGCCGCCGCCCTGGAAAACCGTTCCGAACATCCGATCGCCCGTGCATTTGGCCGGGCGCCGCTGGCGGCCGAAGAAGTTCTCAGCATGCCGGGGCTTGGCCTTGAAGGCCTGGTCGGCACGCAGCGCTTGCGTATCGGCCAGCCGGGTTTTGTCTGCGAACTCAGTGCCGCTGCTGTACCGGTCATGCCCGATGAGGCAGGCCAATGGTTGCTGCTCGGCGACAGCCGGGGCCCGCTGGCGTGGTTTGTCCTTGATGACCGTTTGCGCGCCGATGCACCGGCGCTATTGGAAGCCTGCCGGGCTCGCGGCTGGCGCACATTGCTGCTGTCGGGCGATACCTCGCCGATGGTCGCCAGCGTGGCCGCCGAACTGGGCATCGACGAAGCCCGGGGCGGTTTGCGTCCGGACGATAAGTTGCAGGTCCTGCAACAACTGCACAAGGAAGGCCGCAAGGTGCTGATGCTCGGTGACGGGGTCAATGACGTGCCAGTGCTGGCCGCTGCCGATATCAGCGTGGCGATGGGTTCGGCCACCGATCTGGCGAAAACCAGTGCCGATGCAGTGTTGCTGTCGAACCGTCTCGACGCGCTGGTGCAAGCCTTCAGTCTGGCGCGGCGCACCCGTCGGGTAATCATCGAGAACCTGCTGTGGGCCGGGCTGTACAATGGCCTCATGTTGCCGTTCGCCGCCCTCGGCTGGATCACACCGGTATGGGCCGCAGTCGGCATGTCCATCAGTTCGTTGACCGTGGTGCTGAACGCCCTGCGCCTGACTCGCCTGCCGAGCGCGCCTGCTGCCCGCACCACGCCAGAAACCCGCCCGCCGCCGGCCTGAGCCGCGCGGGCATGGAGCCTCACCATGCCAGCTCTCTACGTGATGATCCCGGCCGCGCTGCTGATCGTCGCTATCGCGGTCTACATCTTCTTCTGGGCAGTCGACAGCGGTCAGTACGACGACCTCGACGGCCCGGCCCACAGCATCCTGTTCGACGACCAGGACCCAAACCACACCGCAGCGGTCGATGAAGCCAGCGGCCATCCGGCCAAACCGGACGACAAGGCACCGCCTCATGCTTGAGTTGGCGCCACTGCTGGTGTCTGCGGTGATTCTCGGCCTGCTCGGCGGCGGGCATTGCCTGGGCATGTGCGGCGGTTTGATGGGCGCGCTGACCCTGGCGATTCCCAAGGAACAACGCAGCCGCCGCTTCCGCCTGCTGCTGGCCTACAACCTGGGGCGAATTCTCAGCTATGCGACGGCCGGTCTGCTGATCGGTCTGGCAGGTTGGGCGGTGGCCAACAGCCCGGCGGCCATGTTCATGCGGGTGATCGCCGGACTGTTGCTGATCGCCATGGGCCTGTACCTCGCCGGCTGGTGGAGCGGCCTGACCCGGATCGAAAGCCTCGGGCGCGGCCTGTGGCGGCATATCCAGCCGGTTGCCAACAAACTGCTGCCGGTGTCGAGCCTGCCCCGCGCATTGCTGCTGGGCGCGCTGTGGGGATGGCTGCCGTGCGGGTTGGTTTACAGCACGCTGCTATGGGCGGCGAGCCAGGGCAATGCGCTGGACAGCGCGTTACTCATGCTCGCGTTCGGGCTCGGCACCTGGCCGGTGCTGCTGGCCACCGGGCTGGCGGCAGAGCGGGTCACGGCGCTGTTGCGCAAACGGAGTGTGCGCATGACGGGCGGGTTGCTGGTGATGCTGTTCGGCATCTGGACATTGCCGGGGCCGCATCAGCATTGGCTCATGGGGCACTAGATCGGCGGCTTGCCCGCGAAGAGGCACTCACTGACAACACAAATCCTGACCGTTGATGCAAATCAAGATGCCCCAACGTCGCACCCCATAGACTCGCTGACACTGCCAGCCTATCCGGGGGAATGCCCGCATGATGCTCGACGCCATTCGTTGGGACACCGATCTGATCCGCCGTTACGACCTGGCGGGGCCGCGTTACACCTCTTACCCGACCGCGGTGCAATTTGACGGACAAGTCGGCACGTTCGACCTGTTTCACGCCCTGCGCGACAGCCGCAAGGCCCTGCGCCCCTTGTCGCTGTACGTGCATGTGCCGTTCTGCGCGAACATTTGCTACTACTGCGCCTGCAACAAAGTCATCACCAAGGACCGTGGTCGCGCCCTGCCCTACTTACAGCGCCTCGAGCAGGAAATTCAGCTGATCGCCTGCCACCTCGACCCCGCGCAAAAGGTCGAGCAACTGCACTTTGGCGGCGGCACCCCGACCTTTCTCAGCCACGACGAACTGCGCCAGTTGATGGCTCAGTTGCGCAAACACTTCAACCTGCTGGACGACGATTCCGGCGACTACGGCATCGAGATCGACCCTCGCGAAGCCGATTGGTCGACCATGGGCCTGCTCCGTGAACTGGGCTTCAACCGGGTCAGCATTGGCCTGCAAGACCTCGATCCGGCGGTGCAACGGGCGGTCAATCGCCTGCAAAGCCTGGAAGAAACCCGCGCCGTGATCGACGCCGCCCGGACCCTGCAATTTCGCTCGATCAACATCGACCTGATCTACGGCTTGCCAAAGCAGACGCCGGAAAACTTCGCCCGCACGGTCGACGAAGTCATCGCGCTGCAGCCGGATCGGCTCTCGGTATTCAACTACGCGCACCTGCCGGAACGCTTCATGCCGCAACGGCGAATCAACAGCAACGAACTGCCGACCCCGGCGCAGAAGCTGGAAATGCTCCAGCGCACCATCGAACAGCTGACCGCTGCCGGTTACCGCTACATCGGCATGGACCACTTCGCCCTGCCCGATGACGAGCTGGCGATTGCCCAGGAAGAATCAACCCTGCAACGCAACTTTCAGGGCTACACCACTCACGGTCATTGCGATTTGATCGGTCTTGGGGTGTCGGCCATCAGCCAGATCGGCGACCTCTACTGCCAGAACAACAGCGACCTGAACCAGTACCAGAACGCCCTCGCCGTCGCGCAATTGGCGACCAGCCGTGGCCTGATATGCAACGCCGACGACCGCGTGCGGCGGGCGGTGATTCAGCAGTTGATTTGTACGTTCACCCTGGAATTCGCGGACATCGAACAGGCCTTCAACATCGATTTTCGCGGTTACTTCGGTGAACTGTGGCCTCAGCTACTGACCATGGCCGATGACGGCTTGATCAGCCTCGACAACGAGCGGATCAGCGTACTGCCCGCCGGGCGCTTGCTGGTGCGCTCGGTGTGCATGGTGTTCGATGCTTATTTGCAACAGCACAATCACCAGCGGTTTTCCCGGGTGATCTGATGGCCGTGAAACGGGTTCCTTGCACGAATTCGAATGCAAAGTTATTGGCCGCCGAACGCGGCCCTTTATCGCCTTGCGACAAAAACGGCACAAACTGGCCTGAATGTCCTCCCGTGAGTTACCCTTACGGCTTATGTGTGTTTTCCCACAAGGATTGAAGAAATGTCCGAGCCAGTAAAACTGCGCGCTCACAGTCAGGCCCATTGTAAGGATTGCAGCCTGGCTCCCCTCTGCTTGCCACTTTCTTTGAATCTGGAAGACATGGATGCGCTGGACGAAATCGTCAAACGTGGCCGCCCGCTGAAAAAAGGCGAGTTTCTGTTCCGCCAGGGCGACACCTTCGATTCCGTTTATGCAGTTCGCTCCGGCGCTCTCAAGACCTTCAGCCTGAGCGATGGTGGTGAAGAACAGCTCACCGGCTTCCACTTGCCGAGCGAACTGGTCGGCCTGTCGGGCATGGACACGGAAAAGCACCCGGTTTCGGCGCAAGCCCTGGAAACCACATCGGTATGCGAAATTCCCTTCGAACGCCTCGACGAACTGGCCCTGCAACTGCCGCAACTGCGCCGTCAGCTGATGCGTGTCATGAGCCGCGAGATTCGCGACGATCAACAAATGATGTTGCTGCTGTCGAAGAAAACCGCCGACGAGCGCATTGCCACGTTTCTGGTCAACCTTTCGGCACGTTTCCGCGCCCGGGGTTTTTCGGCCAACCAGTTCCGCCTGAGCATGTCTCGCAACGAAATCGGCAATTACCTGGGCCTCGCGGTGGAAACCGTGTCCCGGGTGTTCACGCGCTTCCAGCAGAACGAACTGATCGCCGCCGAAGGCAAGGAAATCCACATCCTCGACCCGATCCAGCTCTGCGCACTGGCCGGCGGCTCGCTCGAAGGCTGATGGCAACAATTGCGGCTGAGCGAAACGGTTCAGCCGCCGTTATACTGCGACGTTTGCAGCCTGCCAGGATTCTTCGACTATGGCCTTTGACGCCTTCGACATCAAATCCCTGATCCGTCCCGTGATCGACTTCCCCAAGCCAGGCGTGATTTTTCGCGACATCACGCCATTGTTCCAGTCGCCGACGGCCCTGCGCCTGGTGATGGACAGCTTCGCTCATCGTTATGTCGAGGCGGACTTTACGCATATCGGCGCGATGGATGCCCGTGGTTTCCTGATCGGCTCGGTCCTGGCCTATCAGCTGAATAAGCCATTAGTGCTGTTTCGCAAGCAAGGCAAACTGCCGGCCGACGTGTTGGCCGAGGGTTATGCCACCGAATACGGCGAAGCCTTTCTCGAGGTACACGCCGATAGCTTGTGCGAAGGTGACTCGGTGGTGATGTTTGATGATTTGATCGCCACCGGCGGTACGCTGATTGCCGCGGCGAACCTGATTCGGCGCATGGGCGCGCGGGTTCATGAAGCGGCGGCGATTATTGATCTGCCGGAGCTGGGTGGGTCGCAGCGGCTGAACGATATGGGTATTCCTACCTTTTGCCTGACGCAGTTTGCGTTGAGCGAGCAGTAAGCGGCGCTCTCACTGACGCCATCGCGGGCAAGCCCGCTCCCACAGGGACTTTCGACAGACACAAATCTTGTGTACGACATAGATCATTGTGGGAGCGGGCTTGCCCGCGATGGCGTCAGCCGCAACACCACCTATTTCAAAGCCCCATCTGCTTACTGATGATCTCGTTCATCACTTCCCGCGTCCCGCCACCAATCGACAGAATCCGGTTATCCCGATACAGCCGCTCCACCAGACTCTCTCGCATGTACCCCAAACCACCCAAAATCTGCACCGCGTCCGTCGTGATCCGGTCAGCCGTGTCGGTCGCAAAATTCTTGGCCATGGAAATCTCCTTGATCACGCTCTGCCCCGCAGCCATTTTCGCCGCCTGACGGTAAGTGAACTCCCGTGACACCTCCAATGCCGTGGCCATTTCCGCGAGGCGATGTTTCAGCACCTGGAACTTGCCGATGGGTTTGCCAAAGGCTTCGCGCTGACGCGCCCATTTCAGGCTTTCCTCCAGCGCCAGCTGCGCCGTCATGTTGGCCATCAACGCCAACGCCAGGCGTTCGCTCTGGAAGTTGCCCATGATGCAGGCGAAACCCATGTTCTCCGCGCCAATCAGATTTCCCACAGGCACCCGGCAATCGTCGAAGAACAATTCGGCCGTGTCCGACGCCCACCAGCCCATTTTCTTCAGCTGACGGCCGACGGTGAAACCGGGCGTGCCCTTTTCGATCAGCAATAGACTGATGCCACCAAAACCCGGTTCACCGGTGCGCACCGCAACGGTGTAGAAATCCGCGCGGATACCACTGGTGATAAAAGTTTTACTGCCGCTGACCCGGTAGAAGTCGCCGTCACGCACAGCGCGGGTTTGCAGGTTGGCCACATCGGAGCCGCCGCTGGGTTCGGTGACGGCCAGCGCGCTGATCTTCTCGCCGGCCAGCACTTGCGGGACGACACGATCACGGACTTCAGGCCTGGCCCACTTGAGTATCGGCGGCAGGCCGATGTCCAGCGAACCAAGGCCGGCCACCAGACCACCGGAGCCGCAGCGCATCAGCTCTTCGCTGGCCGCGACCTTGGCGAACAGATCACCTTCGTGGCTGCCGCCCAGAGACTCGGGATAACCAATCCCGAGGATCCCCGCCGCACCGGCCTTGAGGTAGAGCTCACGGGGAAAGCTTTCAGCTTCTTCCCACTGATCAATGTCCGGAAGAATCTCACGCTCGACGAAACGTCTGACGCTGTCGCGGACCAATTGGTGGCTGGGATCGAAGTATTCCTGAAAGGCAGGCATCGGCGAACTCCACTGAAGGTTCAGCGAAGTTAACCGAGCGCTTGCTTGGTTTTCAATAGAATTGTGTGAATCAGATAGACCGAGTTGCCCGCATCGCGAGCAGGCTCACTCCCACATTGGTTTTGCGGTGCTCACAAATCCCTGTGGGAGCGAGCTTGCTCGCGATAGGGCCTGATGAGTCACTACAAGGCTATTGGCTTACGTCCCGCAAACGAATGCGCCAACGTCCCGCCATCCACCAGTTCCAGCTCACCCCCCAACGGCACACCGTGGGCGATACGCGAAGCAACCAGGCCTTTATTGCTCAGCAACTGGGCGATGTAATGCGCGGTTGCCTCACCTTCCACGGTCGGGTTGGTGGCCAGGATGACTTCAGTAAACGTGCCCGCCTCTTCGATCCGCGCCAGCAGCTGCGGAATACCGATCGCCTCCGGCCCCAGCCCGTCGAGCGGCGAGAGATGGCCCTTGAGCACAAAGTAGCGACCCCGGAAACCGGTCTGCTCCACGGCGTACACATCCATCGGGCCTTCCACCACGCAAAGCAAGGTGTCGTCACGACGGGTATCGGAACATTGCGGGCAAAGATCGTCTTCGGTCAGCGTGCGGCATAACCGGCAATGGCCCACCCCTTCCATGGCCTGGCTCAGTGCCGACGCCAGTCGCGAACCACCGCTGCGATCACGCTCAAGCAGTTGCAGCGCCATGCGCTGGGCAGTTTTCTGACCGACACCCGGCAGAATTCGCAGGGCATCGATCAGTTGGCGAATCAAAGGGCTGAAGCTCATGGGGAAAAGTCCGACAAAACAACGAGACGCGGTTTATACCCGCGCCTCTGTTTAGCGTCAATTATTCAGTCCTGAGCGACCCGAACCACCAGTTTGCCAAAGTTGCGTCCTTCCAGCAGGCCGATGAAGGCCTCGGGCGCATTCTCAAGGCCATCGACCACGTCTTCGCGGAATTTGACCTTGCCGTCGCGCACCCACGGCGCCATGGCGCTGACGAATTCCGGCTGACGATCACCGTAGTCGTCGAACACGATAAAGCCCTGGATTCGTACACGCTTGGTCAGCAAAGTGCGCTGCAATTGCGGCAGACGATCCGGGCCGGACGGCGCTTCGTGGGCGTTGTAGCCAGCGATGAGGCCGCACAGTGGAATCCGCGCCTTGGCGTTGAGCAGCGGCACCACCGCGTCGAATACCTTGCCGCCGACATTCTCGTAGTAAATATCAATGCCCTCGGAGCACGCCTGAGCCAGTTCATCGGCGAAGTTCGGGCTCTTGTGGTCGACGCAAGCATCGAACCCCAACTCCTCCACCACGTAGCGGCATTTTTCCGCACCACCCGCCACGCCAACCACGCGCAGGCCTTTGATCTTCGCCACCTGGCCAACCACCGAACCCACCGCGCCCGAGGCGGCCGCGACCACCAGAGTTTCGCCGGCGCTGGGCTGACCGATGTCCATCAGGCCCATGTACGCGGTCATGCCCGGCATGCCCAGCACACCCAGGGCCATCGACGGTGTCGGCAAACCGCTCGGCACTGGAATGATGTTGCGGCCATCGCTGATGCTGTGGCTCTGCCAACCAGTGGCGCCCACTACCAGGTCGCCTTCGTGGAATTTCGGATTCAGCGAGCGCTCGACGCGGCTGACAGCGCCACCGGTCATCACCTCGCCGATTTCTACCGGCGCGGCGTAGGACGGCGCGTCACTCATGCGACCGCGCATGTAGGGGTCCAGCGACAGGTATTGAGTCTTGAGCAGCACCTGGCCGTCGGCCAGGTCTGGCAACGCGACCCGCTCCAGGCGGAAATTCTCCGGCGTCGGCGCGCCTGTGGGGCGGGACGCCAGGACGATACGTTGGTTGAGGGTCAATGCGTCTGGCATGTGAGCGTCTCCTGTGATCGATGAATTCGGCGGTATAGGGAGCAGACCTTAGTGGTGGTGTGGCGTTCGATGTTTCGTCAGCTTTACCGAGTGACTTCATCGCGGGCAAGCCTCGCTCCCACAGGATTTAGGTGATCCTGTGGGAGCGTGGCTTGCCCGCGAAGGCTGCCTCTTGAGCACCGTGTTTCCAACTGACAGAAACAAAAATGCCAGGCGCGATGCCTGGCATTTTTTTGTAGCTCATCCGACGCGCTTTCGCGAATCAGAAGGGCAGTTTCATACCCGGCGGCAGTTGCATGCCAGCGGTCATGTTGCCCATTTTGTCCTGGCTGTTGGCTTCGATCTTGCGCACGGCGTCGTTGACGGCGGCAGCGAACACCGCTTCCAGCATCTCTTTGTCGTCTTCGCTCAGGCCTTCAACCAGGCTTGGGTCGATGGTCACGCGCTTGACGTCGTGACGACCGGTCATCACCACGGTGACCATATCGCCGCCGGCTTTACCGGTGACTTCGGCGTTGGCCAGTTCTTCCTGCATCTTGGCCATTTTTTCCTGCATCTGCTGCGCCTGCTTCATCAGGCCGGCCATGCCACCTTTCATCATGGGAATCACCTCAAAAGTACTTGGATTTAAACAGCGCCCGGCCCTTGGGCCGAACGCCTTCAGTTATTAGCCCTGACTGACCAGAGCTTCGACAGGTTCAATAGTATCGTTACGGACCACCGCACCGAACTGCTGCATCATTTGCTGGATGAACGGATCACCGTGGATCGACTCCTCGGCCTCGCGCTGACGGTTGACCCGGCGCCGGGACGCGGCCTGGGCCGGGGTTTCCTGCTCGGGCTTGATCAGCTCCATGGTCAGGGTCAGCGTGCGCCCGTGAAACTGGTTCAACGCATCGTTGAGACGACGCTGCTGGGTCGCGTTGAACAAGGCGCTGTGGGCCGGGTCCAGGTGCAACAGCCAGTTATCGCCATCGACAGCGATCAACGTGCAGTTGGCAGCGATGCTGCCGGTCATGCCGGAGATCGGCAGTTTCGGGAACAGCTCCAGCCATTGCAGGGCCAGACCGGTAGCGGGCATGGCGGCCGGCTCAGGCTCGGGTTCCGGCGCGGGCTCGGCGGCATGTTCGCTGGCCAGTTCATCGAGGTAACTGTAGGCCGAATCCATGTCCGGCTCGATGTAATCTTCGTCCAGCGGCGGCTCGTCATCCAGGTCCACGCCCGGTGTGGCGGCGTCGACTTCGGCCACCGACGGCTCGGGGATCGGCGCTGCGGCCCACTCCGGCGCGTCCGGCACCACGCTGTCAGGCGTCGGCAACGGCATCGGCGGCAGATCGGGTTGTTCGCTGGCGGTTTCCAGAACCGGCTCGACGGCGGGTTGCTGGACGGCTTCCGGCTCGACCGGATCATTCCAGGGCAGGTCGACGACCTCTTCGACCGCGACAGCCTCGACAACAGGCTCAGGCACGACGACGGGCGCAACCGGCTCAGGCTCAGGCGCAGGAACGGAAGCAACCACCGCCGCAACCGGTGCAGGCGCGACAGGTGAAACGGCGGGGGCAACTGCCGCAGCGACTACCGGTACGGCAGCCACTGAATTTGCGGAATCAACTGTGGCCTGGCTGATCCCCACTGGCTTTAGCGGTTGCCTCGGGGCGTCCGCGGTGTCCGCCGGTCGGAACGCGAGCATTCGCAGCAAGACCATTTCGAAGCCACCACGGGGGTCCGGCGCCAACGGCAAGTCGCGGCGGCCGATCAGGCCCATCTGGTAATAGAACTGCACGTCTTCGGCCGGTAAGGCCTGGGCCAGTGCCAGTACCCGATCGCGGTCGCCCTGGCCGTTGTCGACGCCTTCAGGCAACGCCTGGGCGATGGCAACACGGTGCAGCACGTTGAGAATTTCCGAGAGCACGCCGTTCCAGTCCGGACCTTGCTCGGCCAAGTGACGGACGGCTTCGAGCAACGCCTTGGCGTCGCCTTCGATCAGCGAATGCAGAACGTCGTAGACCTGACCGTGATCGAGCGTGCCGAGCATTGCCCGCACGTCGGCGGCCATGACCTTGCCTTCACCGAAGGCAATGGCCTGGTCGGTCAGGCTCATGGCGTCACGCATCGAGCCGTCGGCGGCGCGGCCGAGCAGCCACAGTGCATCGTCTTCGAACGGTACGTTCTCGACGCCCAGCACGTGGGTCAAATGCTCGACCACGCGCTCAGGCGTCATGTTCTTCAGGGAGAACTGCAGGCATCGCGACAGAATGGTTGCAGGAAGTTTCTGCGGATCGGTCGTCGCCAGGATGAACTTGACGTAGGGCGGCGGCTCTTCGAGGGTTTTCAACAGCGCATTGAAGGAATGGCTGGAGAGCATGTGCACTTCGTCGATCAGGTAAACCTTGAAGCGCCCGCGGCTCGGCGCGTATTGCACGTTATCCAGCAGCTCGCGGGTGTCCTCGACCTTGGTCCGGCTCGCGGCGTCGATCTCGATCAGGTCGACAAAGCGGCCCTCGTCGATTTCGCGGCACACCGAACACTCGCCGCAAGGTGTCGAAGTGATACCTGTTTCACAGTTCAGGCATTTGGCGATGATGCGCGCGATGGTGGTCTTGCCCACCCCCCGCGTACCGGTGAACAGGTAGGCGTGGTGCAGCCGCTGGCTGTCCAAGGCATTGATCAGAGCCTTGAGCACATGGGTCTGGCCGACCATTTCGCGGAACGAGCGCGGACGCCATTTACGTGCAAGAACCTGATAACTCATCGAAAACCGTCGCAACGAAGGAACAGAAGCGGCTAATGCTAGCGGAGCAAGGCCAAAATTGCATCCGGTGCGCTCGTCTAATCTGGCTAAGATGCACTTTGGGGGCTTTTATCGGCTCAGGTTTGCGATGTACCGGAGCGTTTATGCGTTTTGCCTTGGGGGCATTGCTGTGGATAAGCCTGAGCGTCGCTGCCGCTGAAGCGCCGCTGCGTTTCGTGGTGCCCGACAGCTGGGCGATGCCGATGGTGCAACTGGAGCGCGGACAAGTGACCCAGGGCATCCTGTTCGACGTGATGCTCAGCCTCGCCACTCAGGTCGGCGTGCCGGCCGAGTTTCATGTGCTGCCGCGGGCGCGGGTGCAAAACGCCATGGAACATGGCGAGGTCGATGTCCGTTGTTACGCCGCGCAGTCGTGGTTGCCGAATCAGTCCGGAGACTACATCTGGAGCATTCCGCTCTGGTTTCAGCGCGACATGCTGATCAGCCGGCAAGATCCGCAGCTCTCGGTGGTGCTGGCGAACCTGCCGCCACAACCTGTCGGCACGGTAAATGGCTACAGCTACCCCACTCTGCAACCCCTGTTCGATGAGAACCGCCTGCACCGCGAAGACGCGCGCAACCAGGAGCAAGTGCTGGAAAAACTCTCGGCCGGGCGCTATCGCTATGCCGTGAGCAATCAATGGACACTGGACTGGTTCAATCAGCGCCTGTTGCCCGACCAGCAACTCCAAGGCGTGGCGGTGCTGCAGGAACAGACCGTCGGTTGCTACGTGCGCAACGACCCCAAGGTGCCGGTGCAACGCATACTGCGCACGTTGCTGCGGATGAAAATGTCGGGGGAGATTGATGACATTATCCGGCTCTATATAGGTTCCGAGCCCGGTACACCTTAAGCAAATCTTCTGACCAACAATGGACCCCTGTGGGAGTGAGCCTGCTCGCGATAGCGATCTGTCATTTAACATTGATGGTGACTGACAGATCGCTATCGCGAGCAGGCTCACTCCCACAAGGCCCAGCGGAGATTTCAAGACTTCAGCCAACCCGATCCAGCACCCGCCATTGCAGTGGTGCGACAAACCCCGCGACCCACGCCGGCACTTCGGCAGGAGGCATCGGCCGGGCGATGAAATAGCCCTGGGCAACTTCACACCCCAGTCGCAACAGCAACTCCCCGTGTTCGATACTTTGCAGCCCTTCGGCAATCACCTGCCGGCCAAACGCTCGGGCCAGGCCGATCACCGCGGTGGTCAGTGCCAGGTCATCGCGATCATCCAGAATGTCGCGCACAAACGATTTATCGATCTTGATGGTTTGGGTACGCAAACGCTTGAGGTAGCTCAGCGACGAATAGCCGGTGCCGAAGTCACCCAATGAAAACTGCACCCCGAGTGCCTGACAGGCCTGCAAACAGGCGCTGACGTGCTGGATATTCTCGATCGCCACCGACTCGACGATTTCCAGGTCAAGCATCTGCGGAGCAACGTCGGCATGCCGGGACAGGACGTGCCTTAGCCGTTCGACAAAATCCGCGCGCTGAAAATGCCGTGCCGCGATGTTAATGCTGATCGGCCAGCCCTGCCCCGCCTGCTGCCATTGGCGCAACTGCGTCAGAACCTGATCCATCACCCATTCGCCGATGTCGACGATCAGGTCCGTCTCTTCCACCAGCGGCAAAAACTCCCGTGCCGGCACCAGGCCATTGTGCGGATGCTCCCAGCGCAACAACGCCTCGAAGCCGACCACCACGCCAAGGCGCATGTTGACCTTGGGTTGAAAATGCAGACGCAACTCATCGGCGGCCAGCGCCTGGCGCACCCGCTCGACCGTCTGGTGAGTGGCCTTGACCTCCTGATCCCTGGACACGTCGAACAGATGAAATCGGTTGCGGCCGCGCTGCTTGGCCACGTACATGGCCTGATCGGCGTGACGCAACAAGGTTTCGGCATCTTCATTGTCGAGGGGAAACAGCGTGACGCCGATACTGGCGAACACATTGATGTCCTTGCCATGCAAGGTGTACGGCGCCGAGATCGCCCCGAGCACCCGATTCAGCGCCGCGCGCAATTCCGGCAGATCCCGCACGTAACGCAGCACCAGCACGAACTCATCACCGGCCAACCTCGCCACCACATCTTCGCCCCGCACGATGTGGCGCAAACGCTTGGCCACCTCCACCAGCAATTGATCGCCACTGGCGTGACCGTAGCCGTCGTTGACCGCTTTGAATCCGTCAAGGTCGAGCATGCAGACGGCGAGCGGAATGTTTTCCTGTCGGGAGAACTCCAGCGCCTGATCCAGCAGATCCGAGAGGAACGCGCGATTGGGCAGCCCGGTCAGCACGTCATGACCGACCCGCCATTGCAGGGAATGCAACAGCTGGCGTTTTTCGCTGATGTCGAAACGAATCGACAGGTATCGATCAACCCGTCCGGTGGCGTCATTGAGCACTGGCACCATGGTGCTTTCGACCCAGTACAGGCTGCCATCCTTGGCGCGATTGCAGATATCGCCCTTCCAGACATTGCCCAGCGCGATGGTGCGCCACATGCAGGCAAAGAAATCCGCGGGGTGCACGCCGGAATTGAGGAGACGATGGTTCTGCCCGAGCAACTCATCGCGGCTATAGCCGGACACGGCGCAGAACTGATCGTTGACGTGGGTAATCCGGCCGCTCAGGTCAGTCTCGGAAAAAATGGCGGCGGCATCCACGGCCCTGCGGTATTTCTCATCCATGAATCAGGCTCGCTGTCGCTAGCGGTGGGACTGCGCAAACTCGTTTTCACTCCCTGACCCGCATTTGATGACCTCGCAGAACCGAAGATCGGCTAGTCTCAAAAACCTCGTGCAAGGCAGGCAAGGGAGCGCAATGCTGGCGGTTTCGCATCGCCCATTTTCTGGAAACAGGTCACCAAACACCCCTTATTGGCGGCGATTCTACGAAACGCATCACATTTTGCAAAGCAAGGTGATGGATCATGCAGTTGTCTAATGCAAAAATCTATCGTTAAGTTCTTGATTCTAAATGGGAATTGAGCGATGCAAATTTCAAGTTTGGGTCCAGCCATCCGACGCTACCGCAAGGTCGCGGGGCTTACTCAGGCTGAACTCGGCGAAAAAACCGGTTTTGACCCCAAAACCATCAGCCGCTTTGAAACCGGAACCTATACCCCCAGCGTTGAAGCCTTGTTCCTGCTTGCCGAGGTGCTGGACGTAAAGCTGAAAGCCTTTTTCGCGGATTTGGGCGATGAAGATGAACAGCGGGCGTATCTGTTCGGCGTCATTCACAAAGCCACCCCGAAGGATCTGGGAAAGCTGATTGCAGCGGTTGACCAGGCCTTGTCCAAGCCTTAGTACCAGAAATAAAGAACAATGCCGGAAATGAAAAAAGGAGGCCGACGTGTCTGATACGACACATCGGCCTCCTTTTTATGTTCATTCTGAAAATCGGAAACGACAAAAAACCGCCTGGAACAAGCGCCATGGCAGCACGACAAATAAGTATTTTTAGACAGAAAACGCGAGAGAGGATTCGCGGTGCGTTATGGAGGCAACCCCACCAGCCACACCCCGGCACACAATGTTCCCGCTGTGGCTGCTTCCTTCCGGATCTGACCAGGTTCACGGGTAATCGTTGCGGGGCCATGTATTACGAGGGGTTCAGGCTGTTAAGGTCGCTTCAAATCATCCGTTCCAGGACCCAGCACGGACTGTCAGCACTCGGGGTGTAGCCAGCATTGTCACACTTTGCTGTCACACATGGGTGTCACACATATGGCCTACCTGATCCGACGCGGAGCCTTCTATTACCTGAACCTCCGACTACCCAAGCACCTTTTCCCACGCTGTAACACTTTGCGTTTGAGCTTGAATATTAGGCACCGTCAGAGCGCCCTATTTCTGGCGACTTCCCTCGCCCAGCAGGTGCATAGACACCTATCCGAACACCCTCTGGCAGACCTCCTGACGTTGCGTAGGCTTTGCACTGAATGGCGAGATGCATGCCCTGCCCCATCCTCCTGGCATCGATCACACCAGCCCATAGCCAAGCCAGCAAAATTAGTCACTGATGGTCCCGCTCTGTCTACCCTGTCGAAGATCTATATAGAAGAAGGCAAACGCGGTGGTACATGGCGGACGGTCAGCACCTTCGAGGTGGAACGTTCCCTACGTGATCTGTTCGAGCTGATGGGTGACATGCCAGTCGAAGCCTTCGACGCTCAGCAAGCCAGACTGCTGAAAGAACGGTTGAGTCGATGCCCGCAGTACTTCGGTCTACGCCCCGAATATGAAGGCAAGACTCTTATTCAGGTGGTGGAGTCTGGCGCCACTTACAAGACCATCACCGCCGTCACCGTGAACAATCGCTTACGCAAGCTTTCTGCCTTCCTGAGCTGGTGCAAGGCAAACGGGTACATCGCGGACAACCCACTGGTGGGCATGAAAGTAATGACGGGATCGGCCAAGGAGGCGAGGTCATCTTTTGATCGACACGATCTGACGACGCTGCTGGATTCGGCTGCACTCAAGGTACAAGCCCGCAAACACCCTTGGCGTTACTGGTTGCCGTTCCTTGGGCGAGCCACTGGCGCCCGACTGGAAGAGCTCTGCCAATTGCGTGTGGATGATTTTATCGAACAACAGGGCGTCCAGTGCATCCGTATCGATGACAGCAGGGAAGGCCAGAACCTGAAGAACTCCAGCAGCCGTCGAATTCTCCCGTTGCACCCGGCACTGATCGACCTGGGGTTGTTGCAGCACGTTGAATCGGTGAGGAGCACTGGTGCGGATCGCCTGTTCCCTGAACTGGAAACGGTTCGGGGGAAGCTGGGCCATGCGCCGTCGAAATGGTTCGGGCGTTACAAGGTGAAACGCGGGATCACCGACCCCAAGAAAACATTCCACAGCTTTCGACATACGCTGATCGATGATCTTCGGGATTCCGGAGTCCAGGACTCTCTAATCAAGCGAATAGCAGGACACGAGGACGGTGCAGTGACGTTCAGCATCTACGGCAGTCGCAACCCATTGAAGGCAATGGCGGACGCACTGCGACACATCGAACTTGCACCTCAAGCCCAAGCAACAGATCTAGGCTATACAAACCAAACCTCCATGCGTATGGAGACCAGCGATGAATGACATCCGCTTGCTGGCTGACATGATCGCCCGGCTTGAAAAACTAATAGGCCCTAGCCGTTACTGTTAACGAGATTGCTTTGAGGATCGAAAAGAAGGGTCCGCTTGTCGTTGCAGACATAACCTCGACAGCCAGCCAGACAGGTTGGAATCGCCACAGGGGTTAGCGATTGGATCACCGGTCACGCGTACTCAAACTAGGGTGACCGTTATTGAATGAATCCCTTGTCCAGGATGGCAGAGGAAATACAGAAGCTTTCCAGCATTACAAAATGCCGCCGGACTGATACCCAGCAAATAAAAAAGGGGTGCCTGCGAAAGTTCTACAACCCCACGAAGGCACCCCAAACAATTATATCAAATTAAAAACATAGAACTAATACCACCCCACAATACCAACAAAACAACCACCATAACGATTCAATCAAATTACTACTTGGCACGAACAACCACACGTTAGTTATCATGCCTTACCCCATCCTACCGAGCGTAAAAATACCCATCGAAACTGTTTAGAATCACTTCGCCGTGCGGTATATTAGCGTCAATCCAAACGCACTTCCCAGTTGAAAAGCGATGAACAGTCATCGCTATCAGCCGGGGCTAATTCATCCTAAAAAAGGTATATACCCTAATGACCAAAAAAATTATTTACACTGCCATTGCCGCACCCGGTGCAGGGAAGACGCAGGCCGTAGTCAATAAAATCCCAGACTATATTAATAATGGATTCAAAGTAGTCATGGCGCTTCCAACGTTAAAATTAAACGACGACATCTTGAAAACAATGAGAAAAGCAAATCTAACCCCCCTGATCATTAACAGTGACCAGGATGAAATCAAACACAATAAAACATCAGTAACAAGGGTCTTGGCCCAAGTTCTTAGGAGCAAGGCTCATCCGTTGATTATCGTCACACACGATGCTTTGAGGCGCACCGACCCGATTCTTCTCAAAGGTTACCTCCTGATAATCGATGAAATCCCTGAGTTCATGGATATCAATCATTTCACCTTGAAATCCAAAGAAGCAGAAACAATCTTTGCAACCACCGAAGCTTTTAATAATCAACTACAAATCAAGGATGGTCTGCTTACCGAAATAACGGCTCGGGTAAAAACGTACAAATCATCAATGTCGAATAAGGATAACGCGTCTACATTATCGGCCATTGAACACAAAATTTATGACACAATCTTGACCGGAAATATCGTGCTCGTTGAAACGGAAAAAGGCGGAATTATCAACTTCCACACTATTGTCGAAAAATCCGTGTTTGCTCAGATTGATCGGGCAAGGGAAACCCATATATTGGCTGCAAATATTGATGGAGGACTGTTTGACCTTTTTGCAAAGAAACTGGGATACAAATACACACGTTCGAAGCTGACCCCCGAACCATCCAAGTACAACTGCCCCATATATATTTATCCAATGTTAAATGGTAGTTGGTCGAAATCAAAAGTATTAGCAAATGAAGAAGGAAACCTGGGATACACTCATGACGGGCAGAATAATCAAATCATTGATCGGGTATTTGAAACAGCAATTCAGCATTCGCCCAATGAAAATTTCTTGGTCATTCAGAACTCGTGGTCTAAATTCAGCGAAAAATATCAACCGCAGGCTCAAAAAGCGAATACTAAAATTAAATTTGTCCCGATGGATTGTCGTGGATTGAACTGCTATCAGGACAGTACCGCTGCCTTACTGTTGTTTTCCGGAAAACCAAGCCCAAACGATACAACCTGTCTAAAGGTTGTAGGTGACAGGTACGACATTAATTTAACTGAGCTAATTAAAGCTTGGATCGTTAAAAACAAGCATGAGGCAAGCTTGCAAGCTGTCACCCGCACCGCAATTCGGACTTGGGGAAACACCAAGCCGGTGTATTTCTACGTGCAGGATGCAGAAGTCGCGAACTACTTCAAGCAAACGTATATGACGGACGCTATTATTGATCATCGTTTGGCGTTGACCATTTCTGCGAAACCAGACGGCAGGTCTACAACCCCACCCGATGAAAAAACCAAAGCCATTAATTTCATCAAACATGGGTTCAATAACGGATTTAAACAGGCCGACATCAATAAAGCTGTGATGGAGCTTTGGAAGGTAGCCGAGAGAACTGCCCGTACGTGGACAAAGAGCGTACGCGAAAGCTTACCAGTCAAGCCTGTCGAAGGCCTGGAACAGTTCTTCGTATAATACTGATTCCGCCCGGTGAAAGCTGGGCGGCTAGCCTGCATAAAAACGGCCGCAACCCTAAGAATACTTCTTAGAGATATGGCCGCCTTTTAAAGTTCTCAAGCATGGTCTAGAACCCAAACAGCTATTTTAAACACAGATCAAACCAGAAGGCACGAAGTGCATTCTACGCGAAGCGTGTATCTGGAACGACTTGAACACAATAGTAGTTCTAGATTTAAAAACCTCTGTAACCAGCCCTCAGCCCTCAGCCTTCGGCTTCGGCTTCGGCTTCGGTTTTAAACCGCCATCAACCGTCCTAAAAGCACTTAAATCATTTAGAAAACCAAAGGCAATATCGGTTTTTATTGATTTTGATCACCCGTACCGGGTGCACTCGCAAGCTCGTGCAATCAAAGTTAACAGACCATAACCCTAGCGATCATCTATGATGCTTTAAAAGCCTAGACTTTTAACAAACACATCCGTTCCTATTGCCTACGGCGCTACCTCGGATCAACCAGGAGTTCTACATCAAACGCGATGCAGTTTGACTAAAATCACAACCGGTATAGAACAGCACAAAATATTAATGTAAAAGCATTTTTTGTTGTTTTTTTGCCACGACCTTCGCTGACAACAGCCTAAAAACCTAAGGACAAGTGACAGAACCATTGTACCAATGCATCAAAATACGCCATTTAGAGGCATTTCTTTACACAATAGTATGATAGAACGACCAGACGACATAGCACTGGCCTTATGTGCCTTTTTATATTTTAAAGCTGAGTCATTCCATCCTATGACCTAATAAAATAGGGGTATCCTAGAGGACAAAATACAACAGATCAAATAACCTTCAGAAATAAACGCGTATGAAAAAAGCCCCTGAAAACGGGGCTTACACCCTCAACTTTTATCCCGCCTTAAACCGAACCAAATTTATACATAATGAGAAGCGATGACATCAAAGCACTGTTGACGCAACTCATCCCGGCCAACAGCGTGGTGTGCCCTCCGATGTGCATCCGCCGACAAGGCTATGACGTTTTCAACTGTATCTGGACCACCTTCAGAAAGTGGAACGATGTGATGGGTTTCAAGATAAACACCACCATTCGCCATTTGGAATCCCGGCACAGACGTCAATTCGCATAGACCTTTTGACCTTGCCAGTACGAGCGCTCGGACCCTTGGGTCACGATACTTCTGCTCGCCTTTGTAGGTGTAAGCCAAGGGGCGCATATCCGCATGAAACTGGTCCACAATAATTTTTCCATCATCAACATCGCCGGTTTCGGCTGCACTGTCGACCATATCGGCAGAGTCAGTCCCATCCCCTACACTCAATCGACGGTTATCCCCACGTACTAGAACAAAGGCACCGGTGTCATCGTCAAAGCTTTCTACTCGCCAAGACTCATCGTCCAAATAGCGGCCAACAGCACGATCATTGTCAGCATCAATATCGTCTGGTTCTCGGACAGGCCCCGACACGATTACCACCCGTACCGACGTCGAGTTCATGTGGGCAAGCTGGACCGTCGAGCTGAAATGCTGTGCACGATTGATGCGCGGATCTTTGATCGTTCGGCTTCTGTTTTTTGGGTCTTTTTCAAGCTGTCGGATCAGCGTGTCTGCATACGCCCTCAGATTTCCAACGAAACAAACACGTCCTTGGCTGTCCAGGTCTATTTCTTCGAACCAAACGCACAACAGCAATATGCGTCCATCGATGCTTCGGAAAGACCATTCATAACAGTACCCTCCATTTGATTGAGGTAGCGTGACTGGCTGGCCATCTTTTTTCCTGAAACCCCACGCTCGGACGTCAATACCCGCGCTTTGCACGCAATCTATGATCATCCACTTGCCGGTCGGCCTTAAATCTTCCAATGCAATGCCCATTGCTCACTCCTCAGCAATTCCATACGTGATTGGCACAATGATAACAACGCATCACCAAACGACTGTTAGACGATACTGTTCATCGCCCCCTGTACTGGCATCATCTAAATAGGGCTGATCAGTTGAAGATGCCTTAATATCGTGATACTACGTTAAATGATCCCTTCAAGGAGTAGCCCCATGGAAACGACCGCATCAGCCCAATGCCACTCGACCCTCTACGACAGCGTTCTGATATTTAACTCACTGAGTAGTTGCTTAAACGCAGCGCTATATTTCGGGTCAAGTATCGCTGAGTCTCTATGAGGGCTGTAGTCGATCGGATTAATATTGTCTGTTCGCTTATATTTCTCCCTAATATACTCTTCTGATTTTAACGTTGAGGTTAGTATTACTTGATTCTCAATTTCACTTAAGAGCTTGAGCATCACCTCTTCCTTCGCAGTTGATATTTCACCATCTCTGAATGAGTCGATTACAATAGGAAATGGATGATTCAAATAATCCCTAAGGGCTAACGCCTTGCAAAAATAGAATTCCTGCCCTTCACTCCCTGAGTATGTTTCGTCTTTTTTTGTGAATAATGAACTGAATTCCAACCTACCATTTTTGTCGATCTCGTGATAATAGTAACTAACTTTACTCAGTATTTCAGAAAGCGCTTGTAGCTGTCTTTCTCTTTCCTTCTCACTAACAGTCGTTCCACGCTCCAATAGCTGCATAAATGCCCCAATCTCTGCCAATAGCTTGGCTATTTCCTCATCAAATTTTTTCGCCTCCCCCAATCCCTCGCTAAACAGAATAAACTCACGAAAGGAAGGTGGTGATTTGTTTATCTCTTGTGTCAACTGGTTTTGTATTGACTCGACTTGCACACTCAGGTCATAGATGATTTCTTTCTTGAGCGCAATGCTATTCTTGATAGAGCCCATAATAGAGTCTTTAACCGACTTATTGCTCACCTCAAATTCTAAGTCTTTACTCTTGTATATTACTCTTTCGCTTCCACAATCCGCACAGACCACAAGTCCCTCTTCAAGATTTCTGTTCAAGGAATTTAGTTCGTCTATCAAACTCTCAAGCTTTTGCGCCCGATTAAGCTCCCTTGTTCTTTGTTTCTGTAATTTTGTTAAATCCGCATAAATATCAACCAAATGCTTCTTACGCTCTTCGAAAGAATTGCTACCCGAGTCCGCTAGGGCGATAGCAGCAATCTCTGGATCAACCTTTATCTTGGCAGAACTTCTCTTAAGCATTACCACTCTTTGACGCTTGATTTTTATTTGATTCTTTATTTGCTCTAGATAGCTCGCCGAGAGACTTTGCTGTGCTGGCTCCCCCATTGCGAATAGCATGCTGATAAAATCATCATTCTTATAAAAGCCTTTATTAAAGATACTTGACGTATCACGCTTATCTTGGCCTATGAAAAATATTTCAAAAAACAATGCTGGATCAACTAACCGCTCATGCCCATCCTTCAACATCCGAGGCAGTCGACATATATTCTCATCGAAAAAATATTTTAGTTCTGATACTGAGTTGCATATTTGCATTCCGCCGGATGTCTTAATTATAAACGAACTATTCCTCCTCACTATCTCGAAAGTATTATCTTCGACGGTGAACTGGACGTAAAAATGGTATTTTTTGTATTCAAATCCTGCTGGAAAAATCGGCTCATTCCCGAGGCAATACATGAGACCTTGTATGACCAGGGTCTTCCCTTTGTTATTTTCGTCGCTGTATATGATATTGATTCGCTCTTCAAGTCGAGACTCAATAAAAGCTTCAGAGGCATTTCCAAACGCGATTTTTTTAATTCTCATTTTTTAGACCATCTTTAATAAGTGCAGAGAGGAACAGTATGCCATCTCTATCTAGAACCGTTAGTCTTTGTATAATCGCGCTGCTAATACTATTGTAAATTTCGACTATGGATATTTTGGGGTTTTTCTCGATTGAATTCATTATATGTTCGAGAATCTTCCAGAATTCTTTTTTTGAATTCTTGTTAAAAAAAGCTTTACTTATACTAGCCTGACAATCTTGGGATAGATCATGCAGATCTTCAGTATCAAAACCTCTAGATACTGCCTCTGCATAGAATTCAAACGGAAACCCCTTTTGTGAAAAGAGGTCTACACCAACAAGCCTATTCACTAACAACATATGAATTTCTTTTTTCTCGATATGCCTATTAAAATTAAGCACATCTAAAGGCTTTGAGATACTTAAACCCTCTATACATGAAAGCTTCTTAATCACTTGTTGATTTCTAATTTCATTAAATATTTCATCATAAAAAGAATCAGGCTTTTTATCCTTACCATTAAATTCCAGGACACTTTTTACGTACATTGCGGAAGGTTCTCTATCCTCCACAAAGACAACGTTACTGAGAAAATTATCGATTGTTTTTTTAACTACTGGAATACCAAGCCGGGTTAGCTCAGTAGATAAACCAATCTCTATTTTTTTCTTTTCTACTACTTTAAAATTGTCTAATGTGTAGTAATAGCCTATATCACCATTCAGGTAGGATGTTTTCAATGGCGGCATGAAAAAAATGTATTCATGAAATACAAATACTGAACTGTGATTACTGTAAAGTGTATACAGGTACTTTCCGATTTTTTGGGGCGTTAGATTAGCTTCTCCCTTCGACTGTACATCCCACAGCTTTGCACCACTGTCGCTGAGACCTGTGATATCATTAAAACAATCTATTGCCAATATTGAAATTTTTTGCCTATCTGTACGCAGACCGATTAGATAGAGAAGGGACTTTGTTTCGTACTGCGAGGCCTTACTATTATTTCGCTCCGTATTCTTGAAGACATACATATACTTCTCCCTAAACTCATACCACAAGCAAAGACAATGAACTGTTAAATTTTTGTTTATGTGTCGATTTGAGGTAAATGCATTTCAAGAGAAACCCCTAGGTCTTGATGGGAGATTTATTTTGGTTATTATTTTTTTGCTCACTGATATTCCAACTTCACTAGTGACAGTTTTCATCAGTTGCTGTGTATGCTCGTACAGGAGTTTGCCACTATATTTACCGACGCTGGTACGTGGCTTGTTTCCATCAGTTGCGGGCATGCATAGAGGACCAATGCGCTCTAGTCGCTCATTGCGAGCTACTATCTCTTCATCCACGTTCGCTTCCACGCTTAGGTTGCTTAACCTTTCGCCAGCTTCGTGCCTGTCCATGCTTGACACTGTCATTTCAATAACCACTTGATTCCATGTGTTCGGACGTACCAGCGCCTAGCTACTTCCCGAAGTATCGCCATCCTGAGTTTTAATTTAGCAAATTTCAAAACAGACATCGCCATTACGATGCCACTATACCGTGGCTGACCAGAAAACCAATCAGCTCAGTAAGAAACCATTGATCAGTAGCAAAAGAAGGATACTCGACACGAGCGCATATGCAGCGCCTCAAGCATAAGCTTGGAGAGCGGAGAAATAGTCGACTAGAACGCTCGGAAAGAGGCACCACTTCGGTGTACCTAAACGATGCAGCTGCTCCCTTCCAGGCCTGAACGGGTAAACGGCTGCTCTCACAAGACGACCATTTTGGTGGTCTTGCGACGCTTGGTAATTGCATCGGATTGACCAGTTAACCGACACCGCTCCCCCATCCAGCAGCACCAATATAGCAATCCGCTATCGACAGGCCCGCAACACATCGCTGTGTCACATCGAGTGAAACCCGTTCCAGTCCCCAGCCAAGCACTTAGATCATCCCGTCGGCGGCCATGGGTATGACTACCTCGCTACTGGATAAATCTTGATGATCCGACGATCAAAAAACTTTACATCACTTATCGGCTAAAAAAGGGGTGGCACCGGGGGACCGACTACGTGCTCTCAGAAAGGGCTAAAGGGGCTTATGGGTCCCCTTTGTTTTGGTATGAATCAATCTAAAAAAACAGGCGCTAAAAAATTTCCAGACCACGAAATTTCTGATGGCAAATTCACCTCCAACCGAGTACGTCAATAAATGTCGTCGGCTTCCATGGGAGACTATCTCACTACTGAATAAATACTGATGATCTGACGATCAAAGGACTAGACAGGTCTGGTAGGCCGGCAGCATCCTCAAAACCACTATCAAATGAATATTGCAGATAGCTATATGATTCAATTATCATTGACCTATCGAATCTAAGAACAAAGGATACTAGATCATGAATACTCATCTTTACCTGCGTGCCAGTACAAAGGATCAGGACGCCCACCGAGCGAAAGTCGCAATGGAATCGTTCGCCGCTGATAAAGGTTTGCACATCACGGGTGTGTACGCCGAGAACATCAGCGGGACAAAACTCAACCGTCCTGAGTTGATGCGACTGCTGAACACTGCCGATAAGGGTGAAGTGCTGTTGGTTGAGTCTGTAGATCGGCTAAGCCGCCTATCGCAAACCGACTGGAACACTCTTAAGGCAACCATTAAGGAAAAGGGGCTTCGCCTGGTAGTGGCTGACCTGCCCACCAGTCATATGATGGTTGAGGACAAGGGCATCACCGGACAAATCATGGAAGTAATCAACTGCATGTTGCTGGACCTGATGGCAACTATGGCCCGCCTTGATCAGGAGAAGCGGGTACAGCGGATTAGGGAAGGTCTGGAGAACAAGCGTGCGGCAGAGCCGGAGTGGAAGCCCGCTGGCAAGGGGCGGAATCAAGCGAAGTGGGACAAAGTAGCGGGCTTGCTTAAGCGGAATGGCAACACCGTGGAAGAAATCGCCAAAATTGCTGACGTGGGAATTGCAACCGTTTACCGCATCAAGAGGGAGCTGACTCTGTAAGCCTCACCAGCGTGACATAAGTCGCCTGCGGGCGGTTTTCGTACCGTGATATTTTGAATTTGTAGCCGCTGAGGGCAAGGTGGCACGGGAATGGCTCTTAACCTCGACCCAGCCTTTGCGGGAAATCTGCCGTTTTGCAAGATACCTCATTGATATTTTAGGGCGATACTCCATCCTGTAGGTGCCGATTTTGACTGATTGGACTCAGTGAATTTCGAAGGGAGGTCACGACCTACAATGATAGCCATAGTTGCGACTGAAGGTATTGGTCACTACCAGTATTGAAGCTAACCTTACTTTTCTAGTCCATACAAGAGGTGTTACATTCTGAGAACCCCCCATACCGCAGCAGCAGATAAGCAGAAAAAAATGAATGCATTGATTAAACCCTATACCAAAAGTTTAAATGACGAACTGGACTGGAAGCTTCTCGATCAATTACATGGAGCAGTATCGCAAATCAGCAGCTTTTGTTTTGAGATAAAAAAATTCTGTATCACAACGCTATTTGTTGTTTTGGCGTTCGTTATTAAATTCACATCAGACAAACTTGATCATTCGATATTTGTCACTGGATTTACCATTGCTTTGTGCTTTTGGTTCTTAGACGCCACTGGATACTACTATCAAGTTAAGCTACGTGGAATGATGAATGCAATTCGTGAACGACTTGCTTCAGCACACTCGACAAAAATAGTTGACTCGCTTTCAGCGAAAGTTATCGAACAATCAAGGGTAGAGGCACCACTCTACAAGCGTATTTTCGCAGCAGGTTTCAACCATTCCATGTGGCTCTACGCAATACTCTTGGTTATTGATTTTTCAACATGGGGTCTGTACAACTTGAGCATTATTAAGTGAGGCTCTTTGTCAGCTACTCACGCCGGGACGGAGTGGTCACAACAGACACCCTTCGAATGCTGGATGAACATTTGCGAGACGTTTGCATGCCGTTCATCCACTGCCTTCAAGACACTGGCTCACGCTGGGAGCAGGTGCGTGTTATACGCGCATTATTATTTTCACATGCAGTTCTACTAGTTGAGTCACCCGCAGCCAAAACTTCGGGCTGGGTGCGCCTAGAGCTATTGATCGCAAAGCTACTTGGCCGACCACTAATGCGTATTCGAGCCAGTGACATCATTTTTCGTCAGAAAGGCCTAAGTAAACTCACCAAAAAATAAGGATGAAGCCAAACCAGGGGATTACATATATTATTTGAATGATTTTTGGCATATCAGCCACCGCCGAACGACTGCTGCCCAGTTTATTTTTAATTATCAGGAGATATTCGTATTTTTAATGAGATACGATACTAAGTTCTAATCACTGAATCAGCCATGCAACAATTATCTCAGCAACTGAGCCAATAACCTGAACCCAAGCTGGGTGTTTGGGCTGCCCAAAGGCAAGTAAAGCAAGAGTCCGATGGGCGCCACCACTGCGAGCGATAGACAGAAAACCCTCACCGCACTTGCCCACTTGAATCTGATGCCGATTCTCCCTCCGAACATACCTTTATCCTAACATTGAAAAATTAGGGCGCATGTACGATTCCATCCCTGCGGTCCACGATGAAAACAATGATAGTGGCGGAAGAGAACTCATACGGCTAGCTGCCTCAGGCACCTAGTCTTTTGAATTATCATGAGAATCGTGAACGCATTTAACAAAGACTAGAAATAGTCTAACGAGTAATTCGCTCGCGAAAAATCTTATCCAAGCACCACTCCACACTCTGATCCTCGTACATATCAAGGTAAATTCGCACTGTCTTTTCGACAAAGGTCGGGCTTTGATTATGCAATTTGCAAAACTCTTTGCATAAATCTTTGATTTTTTTTTCGAGCAAGGCCTTCTCCATATCAGAGAAATAACGTGCCACTGCTCCTTGGATGTCTCCACCCACCTCTAGGAAATACTCTTCAAGCTTATGGATGTTTATCTTATAGGAGCGAGAAGCAAACAGTAAGGCATCGCGTAAATTTTCAAAGATATCACCTAGCACTTCATAGGTTACCCTCTCTTGCACAATCGCGTGACTTCGCTGCCCTTCGTACTCGTAAGAAAAGCCTTTGAAACACAAACGCATGTAAGCCTCCTCCCCCAGGGCTATGCCGGACCGGATGCTTTTTTGAAGAGCAACTGAGAGTTCATCTAGATCATCTTGGTCCCAAGAACTGTAAATCCTCAAAGCCTTCTTATACTTCGAAGATATGCGATTTTTGACGACCTTCACACGTTCCTCAAGACTTGAAGCACTAACAGCTATCAAAAAACCATGACACTCTGCACAACAGGGGATTGCCATCCGCTGAGCGACACCATAGTGCTTCTCATAAATTGCCAAGTATCGCAGCGGTGGTACGCAATCCCGCTGGGTAGCCTCGCATCCACAGTAATAACATAGACCAAAGTTTTCCTGATCCAGGGCGTAGATTGGAAAATACGTATTTTCAATATTCATTTTTGGAGGAAGTGATTGTGCTCATATATTGAAGAGTTGGTAGCCTTTTTCAGAGCAGCATTAATCCGTTCATCTGTCAGTTCTCGACTGAATTCACCACGCTTGACCAAAAACAGAAACGTATCATCGTTAGGCACATTGAACCAACTCGCGAGATCATCAAGCTGTTCTTGAGTCATGCGTTTTTGGGTAGCACCCACGCGTCGGGATTCATTGTATGTACTAAAAATGAAGGCCGATACAGTTTTATCCGCACTGGCAACCCCACCCCCCACCACTACAGTATCGTTAAAAGGATAGCCACGCTCATCGTCAAGTGCCGCCTTAATCTTAAGCAGTCTTTCCTGATATGTACCATGAACCATCGCCTTCTCACGATTATCGTACGTATCACCATTTACCCAGTTGGCGGTCATCCACTTAGCCCCCCTCAACTGTCGAGATGTCTTTACCTCGGGCTGCCCATCCTTAGTCAAGAAGGTACTCCGGATGGCCTGGATGGAATCTAATAATTCCCCATCCTCTGTGTAATCCGCAAAATCAGCAGTAGCGTTTGCCAACTGCGCCGGGACTAACAAATAACTGTCGACCAAGTAGACATCGTCTATTTTTTTTAGGCTTGATGGAGTACGCCCTGCTGAAGTAACCGTAGCTCCCGCATCCAGCCCCCTAACAAGATATTTTCTGCAAATGCTTTCGTATTTCTCTCGCAAGCCAGCAATGTCGTCGGTCGCAGTCGTCGTGCAATGGGACTCTAAGTAATCGAGAACTTCTCCATAGGCGCTCACAGCGTGACGATTAGTGTAATGAACTGCTTTCTGGTTAGAGTGATAACCACATGCCCGACCGATATTAGCCTGCACGACCGCCGCTACGTTGGATATCGTACTGTCCCAAGTGGCTATCAGGCTCCGTTTCATGTCATGGCCAAAGTTGATACCCGCCCGAAAGCCTGCCACCGTGATAGCAACGATTTTCTCATCGAACTGGATAGCCTCTTCATATCTCTGCCGAAACTCGTCGATATCAACCAAGTCTTCTTGGGGCACACCGACTAAGGACTGGCCTATAATGTGGATGTTATGACGACTCAATCCGTGCCTAGCCAGCATATCTTTGGCATCCATCGCAGCTCCACTAGGAACACGCACCAAAGCCCAGCCCGGCTGCTCGCAGTTTACGAGAGTATCAATAAAGGCTTTCCGCTCACTCGAAGCATTCAGGAAGTTGCGAGCCTTACCGTCAAGCGGGTGAACTTGATCATTGGCAAGCATCTTTCGCACGCCATAGTACTCATCGCTGGTCCGATGAAACACCAGCTTTGTCTTAATCTGACGACTAATTATCGATTCCCCTTCTGTGGCCAATAAAGCGCTCAAGGGGGTGGCCGAAATAAAAACGACTTTGCACCCGGTGTTCACTTTCTCAATGTAATCGAACAGTTTTTCATACCGGATTGCTTTGTCGCCGGAGCCGTAATGGCACTCATCGACAATAATTAACTTGGGCGCCTGATGAACAAAGATTTTTTCAATATCTCTTTCGAAATGCGTCAAATTTGAGACAACCAAATTCCCTGCCAGCTTGAGATCCTCTCTGGCCTGCGCCAATAGCGAGACATCGGCCATAGTCATGATGTAAAGAGAATCTTTTAATAGCTGCTGACTGACAATATCTTCATCCGACAGACTTAGCCTCTGAAGAGAGGCAATGGCGAGAGAGACACCAGATTTTCCGGACTGCATTTCGGCAGCCAGAATTACCGCTCGGGTTTTACCCTTCAGCCCAGAAAACGCATTTTGGGCCGCGAGTAACTGGTGATCGTAGACAGTCGTAAGGGCGGATCTGACCAGACTACGCTGTTTTTCGACACGACTGTGCTTGGCGTCAGAAGGAATGACAACATCCATATACATCTTCCTAATATAGAAATTGCCACAGCATCGCCCAAATCACCCATCCTTGCAATGCAGGATCACCGGGCACTTCTAGCGAAAAATCCCCCCACACAATTTTACGCACATTGCCAAAAACCACTCTGTAAACCGTTGCCTACAACCCTTGTTATGTGAATGGCGGAAATAGGAACTTGAACCCAACCCACAGCAAGGAACACGACGAGGTTTTGAATCTCCTCGCTCATCCACCGACAGCTTACCGACGACAATGCAAACTGGATGACTTCAATGGTGAGGAAAAATATACATGATAGGATTGCAATCGCAGTGCACCACTTTGGTGTCACTAAACGCTGTCACACTTCGAGATTTTTTACTGACAAATCCTTGTAGAATCAAGGACTTAGAGATAGGTGGTAACCCCACCAGCCACACCCCGGCACACAATGTTCCCGCTGTGGCTGCTTCCTTCCGGATCTGACCAGGTTCACGGGTAATCGTTGCGGGGGGACCGATGGGGTCACCATAACGACGCTCACCTGACGGCGAGCCGCGCCATTGTACCTATCTGAGACGAAGTTACAACCGTTCGGGGGGATTAAAAAACATGTGCTGCTTCAAGGACATGCAAAACCCGAAGAACACCGCAGCCCTGTAGCAGCTGTCGAGCCTGCGAGGCTGCGTTCGGCTCGGTCCGCGCTCGGGCGAAGCAGTCGTTTATCCGGCACTCTCGGTTTTACCTGCAAAACCGCGCCGCCTGATTTTGCGACTGCTTCGCCCGAGCGCGGACCGAGCCGAACGCAGCCTCGCAAGCTCGACAGCTGCTACAAGCGGATGCAGGTGGTTACAGGTCTTGCAACACCTCATCCGCCCTGCCGCCCTCTTGCTGGATCACCAGGTGGATGAAGTGCAGCTTGGCAATCACCGCTGGCGGCAGGACGAACGGATAGAAATCCGGCTGGCCCATGCTGCGAGACAGCTCATTAAGCATGCCCGCCAGTTCGATCCACGCGTTGACGAACGACAGGAACGCCGCACCACCAGGATGCTGTGGATCGTAGAGGGTCTCGGACGGAAATCGCTGGTAGTCGAAATCCATCTCCCGCGCGCTCATGCCAAACCCCAGTGCCGTGTCCACCGCGTCCATCATGTGCAGGTAATGCGCCCAGGTTTCCGCCCAGTCCTCCCACGGATGCATGGTGGCGTAGGCGCTGACGCATTGTTGCTGCCAGTCAAGTGGTGCGCCTTGTTGGTAATGGCGCTCCAGAGCGTCGGCGTAGCTGACACGCTCATCGCCGAACAGGCTGCGGAACGGTTCCAACCAGTGACTGTTGGCGATCAACCGGTCCCAGTAGTAATGCCCAACTTCATGTCGAAAATGCCCGAGCAGCGTTCGATAAGGCTCGTGCATTTGCACCCGGACCTTTTCGCGGTGGGCGTCGTCGGCTTCCTTGATATCGAGGGTGATCAGACCGTTGGCGTGCCCCGTGGTCGGCGGCTTGCCTTCAAGGTCGACACCGATGAAGTCGAAGGCCAGGCCGGTCTGTTCGTCGACGGATTTTGGAATCACCTGTAAACCGAGGCTGATCAACTGTGCAACCAGACGACGCTTGGCGGTTTCGACCTTGCGCCAACGGTCGTGGTTTTCGGCAATCGACAAGTCAGGGATGGTGCGATTCAAGCTACAGGCGATGCACAACGCATCGTGGTCATTGGCCGGCAGCAGCCAATTGCACGCAGCGGGAGAGTCGAGGTTGGCGCAGCGCCGGAACAGGCCGGCTTCGGGATCGGCGTCGAGCAGCCAGGTGTCCGCCTGCAAGCCTGGCTGCAGCGACGACAAGCGGCTCTGCTCCGGCTGATAACCCAGCGCTGCCGAACAGGCCAGGCACTGGCTGTTGCGAAAGAACAACGACTGCCCGCAGCGGCAATGCCAGACCTTGCTGTTGCGCGAACTTTCGCCCATGAAGGGCGCGGCGATGCGTGAGCTGAGCTGTTCGAAAAAGCGGTACATGGCGATCTCTCCCTGGGGCTTGCCAAGACTAGATCATTCCCTGACAAGGATCGTTCCCACGCTCTGCGTGGGAATGCCGCCCCGGACGCTCCGCGTCCGCTGTGACGCGGAGCGTCACGGGATGCGTTACCACGCAGAGCGTGGGAACGATCAACTAAACCGCAATACCGTGCTTACTCAGAAACTCGACAAACGCCTCTTCATCGAGAACCTTCAGTCCCAGCTCATTAGCCTTGGTCAGTTTTGAGCCAGCACCCGGCCCAGCCACCACGCAATGGGTCTTGGCCGACACCGAACCCGCCACCTTGGCACCGAGGCTTTCGAGTTTGTCCTTGGCGATATCACGGCTCATCAATTCCAGCGAACCGGTCAGCACCCAAGTCTGACCAGCCAGCGGCAGGCCTTCGACGACCTTCTTCTCGCTCTGCCAGTGCATGCCGAAATCGCGCAGCTGCTTTTCAGCAGCCTCGGCAATCTGGCGATTTTCTGCCACGGCAAAAAACTCGCGAACCGAGTTCGCCTGCTTCTCCGGCAATGCCTGACGCATGTCCAGCCAGTCAGCGTCGAACACGCCTTTCAGCGAACCGAACTTGTCCGCCAGCTTCTGCGCCCCGCCCGGCCCGACCGAAGGAATGTGCAGCTTGTCGAGGAAACCGCCCAGCGTGGTGCTGGCGGCAAACTCGGCACCCAGCTCGCCCTGATCCTGAATCTGCATGCCGTGCTTGAGCAGATCCGCAATCACCTGCTGGTTATGCGCATCTTCAAAGAAGCTGTGAATCTCGTGAGCCACTTCCAGGCCGACATCCGGCAAGTACGTCAGCACTTGCGGCAACGCTTGTTGAACCCGCTCCAGCGCGCCGAGAGAACGCGCCAGCACCTTGGCCGTCTCTTCGCCGACATCCGGTATCCCGAGGGCGTAGATAAACCGTGCAAGGCTCGGCTGCTTGCTGTCTTCAATGGCGCCGAGCAGGTTTTTGCTCGACAGCTCGGCGAAGCCTTCCAGATCGACGATTTGTTCGAACGTCAGGGCGAACAGATCGGCCGGCGAATTCACCAGCCCTTCGTCCACCAACTGCTCGACGCTCTTCTCGCCGAGACCTTCAATGTCCATTGCGCGACGAGAGACGAAGTGAATGATCGCCTGCTTGAGTTGCGCGCCGCAGGCCAGTCGACCGACGCAGCGATAGACCGCGCCTTCGCTGACGGTCTCGCGACCCTTGCTGCGCTTGACCAACTGCGTGCGCTCGACATGCGAGCCGCAGACCGGGCACTTCTCGGGAATCTGCACCGCACGCGCGTCGTCCGGACGGCGCTCCATGACCACCTGCACCACTTGCGGAATCACGTCACCCGCGCGACGAATGATCACGGTATCGCCAATCATCAGGCCCAGACGCGCCACTTCATCCATGTTGTGCAAGGTCGCATTGGCCACGGTGACCCCGGCGACCTTGACCGGCTTCAAGCGCGCCACCGGAGTCACGGCGCCGGTGCGGCCGACCTGGAATTCCACGTCGAGCAGTTCGGTGAGTTCTTCCATGGCCGGGAATTTATGGGCAATCGCCCAACGCGGCTCACGAGCGCGGAAACCCAGTTCACGCTGGGACGCGATGCTGTTGACTTTGAACACCACGCCATCGATTTCATAGGCCAGCCCGTTGCGGCGCTCACCGATGTCGCGGTAGTAATCCAGGCACTCGTCAATGCCGTGCGCCAGTTTCAGCTCACGACTGATCGGCATGCCCCATGCCTGGAGCTGCTTGAGATTGCCAATGTGCGTGTCGGCAATATCGGCCGAAGTCTGGCCGATGCCATAGCAGCAGAATTCCAGCGGACGGTTGGCGGTGATCTTCGAATCCAGTTGCCGCAGGCTGCCTGCCGCCGCGTTGCGCGGGTTGGCGAAGGTCTTGCCGCCGACTTCCAGTTGCGTGGCGTTCAGGCGCTCGAAACCGGCCTTGGACATGAACACTTCGCCGCGCACTTCCAGGGTCGCCGGCCAGCCCGTGCCTTGCAGCTTGAGCGGGATATTGCGCACGGTGCGCACGTTGACGCTGATGTCTTCGCCGGTGGTGCCGTCGCCACGTGTCGCGCCGCGTACCAATACGCCGTCCTGATAAAGCAGGCTGACCGCCAGGCCATCGAGCTTCGGTTCGCAGCTGTATTCCACCGCCGCGCCGTCGCCAAACAAGTCGCCGGCCGGCAGGTCGAGGCCTTCAGTCACCCGGCGATCGAACTCGCGCATGTCGGTTTCTTCGAAGGCGTTGCCGAGGCTGAGCATCGGCACTTCGTGACGCACCTGAGTGAACGCCGACAGCGCCGCGCTGCCGACGCGCTGAGTCGGCGAGTCGCTGGTGATCAAGTCCGGATTGGCCGCTTCAAGGGCCTTGAGCTCGTGGAACAACCGATCGTATTCGACGTCCGGAATGCTCGGCTCGTCCAGCACGTGATAACGGTAGTTGTGCTGATCCAACTCAGCGCGCAGTTCTAGAATGCGGGTTTTGGCGGCGGTCATGGGTGTTCTCTCATAAAGCAAAAGAGCAGCCGAGGCTGCTCAATCTATTTTGCTGATCGTCCCGCGCACGGCGCGGGAACAACCTTTTGAATCAACGCTTCTGGGTCAGGGCGCGACGTTCGAATTCAACGATGCGCTGACGGTAGTGTTCAATCGTCTGGGCGGTCAGCACGCTGCGCTGGTCGTCTTTCAGTTCGCCGTTCAGCTCCTGAGACAGTTTGCGCGCCGCAGCCACCATCACGTCGAACGCTTGCTTCGGATGACGCGGGCCTGGCAGGCCGAGGAAGAAGCTCACCGCCGGCGTGCTGAAGTGGTCGATGTCGTCCAGATCGAAGATGCCCGGCTTGACCGCATTGGCCATGGAGAACAGGACTTCACCGTTGCCAGCCATGCTTTCGTGGCGGTGGAAAATATCCATCTCGCCAAAACGCAGACCGCTTTCCAGAATGTTCTGCAACAACGCCGGGCCTTTGAAGCCGGCCGCGTCACGGCAGATCACGCTGATCACCAGCACTTCTTCGGCTTGCGGTTGTTCCTTGTCGCTGACCGAAGGCGAGGCCTTGGTGTCATCCGGGAAATCGTCGTCACGGCTGCTGAAGCTCGGGCCGCCGTCGAGGTCCAGGCTGAGGTTCATGTCGCCCTGGGAAGGCTCGCCGTGGCTACGCTTGCCGCGCTTGGAACCCGATTCACGCGGTTCACGGGCAGGCATGCTGACCGACGGCAGATCGTGCTCGTCCAGTTGCGGTTCTTTATGATTATCCAGGACGCGGGGCGGGCCCAATAGCTCGGCGCTGGTGTCCTCGTCCGGCAGGTTGGACAAACTTCGGTCAAGACGGAATTTCAGTTTTCCCTTGCCGCCGCGCATGCGACGCCAGCCATCGAAAAGAATACCGGCAATGACAATAATGCCGATGACGATCAGCCACTCGCGCAGACCGATTTCCATGTAATCCCGTGCCTCTATAAAAAATGCTGAAAAATAAGGGGTTTACAACTCGCAAACCGCTTTAAAACGTGGCGCCAACTCTATGTTCTGACAGGCGTTTTGCCCACGCATACGAAAAATTGACATTAAACTAGCACGACCAAAGGTAACTTTACACCGTCTGTCACATTGGCTTGCGCGAATATGTCGATTGGCCAGCAAGTCGAGGCAGGTAAAAAAGTCCTACAGACTAAAAATACTTGCCCTACAAGCGCCGACTCAGGCCTCCACCATCGCCATCGCCTCCTCGACATCCACTGCCACCAAACGCGAACAACCCGGTTCATGCATCGTCACACCCATCAATTGCTCGGCCATTTCCATGGCGATCTTGTTGTGGGTGATATAGATGAACTGCACCGTCTGCGACATCTCTTTGACCAGCCGTGCGTAGCGTCCAACGTTAGCGTCATCCAATGGCGCATCCACTTCATCGAGCATGCAGAACGGCGCCGGATTCAACTTGAAGATGGCAAATACCAGGGCCAATGCGGTCAGGGCTTTTTCGCCACCAGAGAGCAAATGGATGGTGCTGTTCTTCTTTCCTGGCGGCTGCGCCATGATCGTTACCCCTGTATCGAGTAGATCTTCGCCCGTCAGTTCCAAATACGCGCGTCCCCCACCGAAAACTTTTGGGAATAACGCCTGTAAACCGCCATTGATCTGATCAAAGGTATCTTTGAAACGGTTTCGGGTTTCCTTGTCGATTTTGCGAATTACGTTTTCAAGCGTGTCCAGCGCTTCCACCAGATCGTCGTTCTGCGCATCCAGATAACGTTTACGCTCGGATTGTTGCGTGTATTCGTCGATGGCCGCCAAGTTGATCGCACCGAGGCGCTGAATGCGCGCGGCAATGCGTTCGAGTTCTTCTTCGGCGTCCTTCTCGCTGGCCTCGGCTGTCAGCGTGGCGAGCACGCCGTGCAGGTCGTAGCCGTCTTCCAGCAACTGATCTTCAAGGGTCTTGCGGCGCACGGTCAGGGCTTGCCATTCCATGCGCTGGGTTTCCATCTGCCCACGAATCAACTGCGATTGCTGCTCGGCCTGGTTGCGACGTTTTTCCGCATCGCGCAATTCACGGTCAGAGTCTTCCAGCGCGATCTGCGCCGTCTTCAGTTCTTCGTCGACGGTCATGCGCTTGTCGAGCAACTCTTCGAGTTTCAGGCGCAGTTCTTCCAACGGCGCTTCGCCCTCCTCCAGATTGAGGCTTAGCTGTTCGCGCTTTTCGGTCAGGCGCTCGGACTGCATTTCCAGCCGCTCCAGCGCCTGACGCGTGGAGTCGTGTTGCGCCTTGAGCGAGCCCAGACGCACCGCCAATTGATGGGCGTGATCCTTGTGCTGCCGGGCCTCTTGACGCACCCGATCAAGTCGCTCGCGCAGGCTGTCGCGCTGGGCCAGCAGCAACTCGCGTTGCTCGGTGTCCAGCGCCATGGCGTCAAGGGCGTCCTGCAATTGCAGGCGCGCTTCGCCGATGTTTTCGTGCTCCAGCGCGCGCTGCTCGGCCAGCTCGGTGAGTTCTTCATCGAGCCGCGTCCGGCGCAACGTCAGTTGTTCAACCTTGGCTTTGCCGGCAGACAACTGGGCTTTCAATTCGCCTTGTTGACGCGCTTCGTCTTGCAGCAAACGACGCAAATGTTCGCGGCCGTTTTCCTGCTGACGCTGCTGCGCCCTGAGATTTTGAAGTCGGGTTTCCAGGGTTTCGACCGTGGCTTCGCGCTCTTCGCGCTCTATGCTCAGACGCTGGATTTCCTGACCACGAGCGAGCACCCCGCTTTCCGCTTCGCTGGCCCGACGGACACGCAGAAAGTGTCGACCGACCCAATAGCCGTCGCGACTGATCAAACTCTGGCCGGCGGCCAACTGACCGCGCAACGCCAACGCCTGTTCGAGGCTTTCGACCGGTTTGACCTGCCCCAACCAAGGCGACAGATCGATCTGTGCTTCGACTTTATCGAGCAGGCTGCCGGGCACGCGCACGCCATCGCTCGCCGGGCTGAGCAAACGCAAATCGCCCTGAGCAAAACCGGCCAGGTCGAAATCGCCGAAGTCATCCACCAGCACCGCTTGCAGGTCGGCGCCGAGCACGGTTTCCACCGCCAGCTCCCAACCCGCTTCAACCTTCAGGCCTTCGGCCAGACGCGGACGGTCTGCCAGATGCTGTTCGCGCAGCCATTCAGCGGTGCCGGTGCCCGGATCGAGCGCGGCTTGCTGCAAGGCTTCAAGGGACGCGAGGCGACCGTTGAGGCGCTGCAAATCGCCTTGGGCCTGTTGTTGATTTTGCAGGGCCAACTGCAATTCCTGACGCAGTTGCTCAAGGCGCTCGACCTGAGCTTCTTCGCTGGCCTGCAAATCTTCGAGGGTCGCTTCGCTCGCGGCCAGTTGCTCGCTGAGCTCCATGATCGCTGCATCTTCCGGGTCCGCCGAGAGCAACGCGCGCTCTTCGCCGAGGCGCTTCTGTCGATCGGCCAATCGCTCCATGCTGGTTTCGAGTTGCTGGATGCGAGACTGCTGAACTTCTGATTGACGACGCGGCTCGGCGGCGGTCAGGTTGAACGTGTCCCACTGTTCTTGCCAGCCGTGCATGGTGGTTTCGGATTCTTCCAGCGCGGCGGCGGCTTCTTCGGCGGCGGCGCTGGTGACTTCCTGCTCCGGTGTGAGCATGTCCAGCTCTTCGCCGAGGGTCAGCAGCAACGTGCGGTCGTGGCCCAGGTGCGATTCGGTTTCCAGACGCGCGCGCTCGGCTTCTTTCAGATCGTCCTGCAATTGGCGCAGGCGTTGCTGGCCGTGCTGAATGCTCTGCTCGACCCGGGCGATGTCGCCGCCGACCGAATAGAAGCGTCCCTGCACCAGATTGAAGCGCTCTGACAGGTCATGGTGCCCGTCACGGAAGCGTTCGATGCTGGCGTCGGCGTTACGTTGCTCGGCGACCAAGGCTTCGAAGGTGACTTCCTGATTACCGATGACCGCTTCGCGCTGCCCGACCTGCTCGTTCAACGCCTGCCAGCGCAGGGCCGACAGCTGGGCCTTGAGCTGACGCTCCTCGCCTTTGTATTCCTGATACTTCTTGGCAGCCTCGGCCTGGCGGTGCAAACGCTCCAACTGACGCTCAAGCTCTTCGCGCAGGTCGGTAAGGCGGGCCAGGTTTTCGTGGGTGCGGCGAATGCGGTTCTCGGTCTCGCGCCGACGTTCCTTGTACTTGGAGATGCCGGCCGCTTCTTCGATGAAGTTACGCAGGTCTTCGGGCTTGGACTCGATCAGCTTGGAGATCATCCCCTGCTCGATGATCGAATAGCTGCGCGGGCCCAGGCCGGTGCCGAGGAAGATGTCGGTGATGTCGCGACGACGGCATTTGGTGCCGTTGAGGTAGTAGGTGGTCTGGCTGTCGCGGGTCACTTTGCGGCGAATGGAAATTTCCGCATAGGCGGCGTATTCGCCAAGCAGGGTGCCGTCGGAGTTATCGAACACCAGCTCGATACTCGCCTGACTGACTGGCTTACGGCTGGTCGAGCCGTTGAAGATGACGTCGGTCATCGACTCGCCGCGCAAGTTCTTCGCCGAACTTTCGCCCATCACCCAGCGAACGGCGTCGATGATGTTCGACTTGCCGCAGCCATTGGGCCCGACCACGGCCGCCATGTTGCTGGGGAAGTTCACCGTGGTCGGGTCGACGAAGGATTTGAACCCTGCCAGTTTTATGCACTTGAGCCGCACGCTTAAGCGTCCGTCAGGGCAGAAACCACCAGATCGCAGCTGCGCTGGGCATAGGCCGTCAGCACTTCGCGGATCTGCGGAAAGTCACGGGCCAGTACGGCGGCGAGCAAACGTTCGAACAGTTCGAGGAACTCGCTCATCGATGCCTTGCGCTGGTCCAGGGCGAGGAAATACGCGCGGCTCATGGCCGGCTGCAGATTCTCGACGGTTTCCTGCAAGTACGGATTGTTGGCGAACGGATACGCGGCGCGCATCACGTTGAAGCTGTCATCGACGAAGGTGCGGATGTCCTGACGCTCGTAGCTGGCGGCCAGGCGCTGCTGAATCTGCACGAACGGCGCCATGTCAGCCTGGACTTGCCAGCCCTTGGCGACGGCATTACCGAGCAGGATGTACAGCTCGCTCATCAGCGTGCACAGGCTCTGCACCTTGTGGGCGGTGAGTTCGGTCACGTGGGCACCGCGTCGCGGCAGGATCGCGATCAGGTGGCGGCGCTCAAGGATCAGCAAGGCCTCACGGACCGATCCGCGGCTGACATTGAGGGCCAGCGTGACCTTCTGTTCCTGGATGCGCTCCCCGGGCTTCATTTCGCCACGAATGATGCGTTCGGCGAGGTGGTGAGCAATTTGCTCGGCGAGGCTGTCCGGCGCCTTGAACGTCATGGTTGTCCTTCAAACTCTTCGATCTGCACAAGCGGCGCAGTGTAGCGCACATGAAGGGTCATGGCGGAGTGCCCACTCAGCGGTTTTTGGCACGAATCAAGCAAAAAGCAGGCTAACCCGCGAGGGTCAATAATGAAGGAACGAGTCGTTGATCGACAAAACATGCTTTCCTGACCTTTAAGTCAGAAAATCATTGACCGCAAAGTCAGACCTGATAAATTCGGTTCAAGTCGGTTAACAACAATAATGAGTCTGCGAGGCCTTCCGTGATCCAGTTTTTACTTAACCAGGAACTCCGTAGCGAGCACGCCCTGGACCCAAACCTGACCGTGCTCAATTATCTGCGCGACCATGTGGGCAAACCCGGCACCAAAGAAGGCTGCGCCAGCGGTGACTGTGGCGCCTGCACCGTGGTGGTCGGCGAGCTGCAAACGGATGACGATGGCCGCGAACACATTCGCTATCGCAGCCTCAACTCGTGCCTGACGTTCGTTTCGTCATTGCACGGCAAACAACTGATCAGCGTCGAAGACCTCAAGCACAAAGGCGAACTGCACAGCGTGCAGAAAGCCATGGTCGAGTGCCACGGCTCGCAATGCGGCTTCTGCACCCCGGGCTTCGTGATGTCGTTGTTCGCGCTGCAAAAGAACAGTGATCAACCGGACTCGCATAAAGCGCACGAAGCGCTGGCCGGCAACCTCTGCCGCTGCACCGGTTATCGGCCGATTCTGCAAGCCGCCGAGCAGTCCTGCTGCGGCAAACAGCCGGATCAGTTCGATGCTCGCGAAGCCGACACCATCGCTCGCCTGAAAGCCATCGCCCCTACCGACATCGGTGAACTCAACAGTGGCGACAAGCGCTGCCTGGTGCCGCTGACTGTGGCCGATCTGGCCGACCTCTACGATGCTTATCCACAGGCCCGGCTGCTGGCAGGCGGTACGGATCTGGCGCTGGAAGTCACCCAGTTTCATCGCACGCTGCCGGTGATGATCTACGTCGGCAATGTCGCCGAGATGAAGCGCATCGAACGCTTCGACGACCGCCTGGAAATCGGCGCCGCAACTGCCCTTTCCGATTGCTACGAAGCCCTGAAAGCCGAGTACCCGGATTTCGGCGAATTGCTGCAACGCTTCGCTTCCTTGCAGATCCGCAACCAAGGCACCCTCGGCGGCAACATCGGCAACGCCTCGCCAATCGGTGACTCGCCACCGCTGCTAATCGCGTTGGGCGCGCAGATCGTTTTGTGCAAAGGCGAAACCCGCCGCACGATGGCCCTTGAAGATTACTTCATCGATTACCGCGTAACGGCTCGTCAGGAAAGCGAGTTCATCGAGAAGATCATCGTGCCCCGCGCCAGTGCCGAACAACTGTTCCGGGCGTACAAGGTTTCCAAGCGTCTGGACGATGATATTTCCGCGGTCTGCGCGGCGTTCAACCTGCGCATCGACAACGGTGTCATCGCGGATGCCCGCGTGGCGTTCGGCGGCATGGCCGCGATTCCGAAACGCGCGAATAACTGCGAAACCGTATTGCTCGGCGCGCCGTTCAACAACGCCACCGTCGAGCGTGCCTGCGCCGCACTGGCCGAAGATTTCACGCCGCTCTCGGACTTCCGCGCCAGCAAGGAATACCGCCTGCTCAGCGCGCAGAACCTGCTGCGCAAATACTTCATCGAACTGCAAACGCCGCACATCGAGACTCGGGTGACCGCTTATGTCTAACCATCACGCCGTAGAGAAGACCCAGGCCGAACTGGCTGAACTGTTCGCCAAGGACCTGACCACCGGTGTCGGCCGCAGCGTCAAGCACGACAGCGCCGCCAAGCATGTGTCCGGCGAAGCGCAGTACATCGACGACCGACTGGAATTCCCCAATCAGCTGCACGTTTACGCACGCCTGTCGGACCGTGCCCACGCGAAAATTATCAGCATCGACACCAAGCCGTGCTACGCCTTTGAAGGCGTGCGTATCGCTATCACCCACGAGGATGTACCGGGTCTGAAAGACATCGGCCCGCTGATGCCCGGTGACCCGTTGCTGGCCATCGACACCGTACAGTTCGTCGGTCAGGTGGTCATGGCCGTCGCCGCCCGTGACCTGGAGACCGCACGCAAAGCCGCCATGGCCGCGGTGATCGAATACGAAGACCTGGAACCGGTGCTGGACGTAGTCGAGGCCTTTCGCAAAAAGCATTTCGTGCTGGACAGCCACACCCATGAGCGCGGTGATTCGGCGGGCGCGTTGACGACAGCAAAAAATCGTATCCAGGGCACGCTGCACATCGGCGGCCAGGAGCACTTCTACCTCGAAACCCAGATCTCGTCGGTGATGCCGACTGAAGACGGCGGGATGATCGTCTACTGCTCCACGCAGAACCCCACTGAAGTACAGAAACTGGTGGCCGAAGTGCTGGACGTGTCGATGAACAAAATCGTCGTCGACATGCGCCGTATGGGCGGTGGTTTTGGTGGCAAGGAAACCCAGGCTGCCAGCCCGGCCTGCCTGTGCGCGGTGATTGCGCGCCTGACCGGCCAGCCGACCAAAATGCGCCTTCCGCGTGTTGAAGACATGCTGATGACCGGCAAGCGTCACCCGTTCTACGTCGAGTACGACGTGGGCTTCGACGACAGCGGGCGCCTACACGGCATCCAGCTGGAACTGGCGGGTAACTGCGGCTGCTCGCCGGACCTGTCGAACTCGATTGTCGATCGCGCGATGTTCCACGCCGACAACTCGTACTACCTGGGCGATGCGACCATCAACGGTCACCGCTGCAAGACCAACACCGCGTCGAACACTGCTTACCGTGGCTTCGGCGGCCCGCAAGGCATGGTCGCCATCGAAGAAGTGATGGACGCGATTGCTCGCCATCTGGCCCTCGACCCACTGGCGGTGCGCAAGGCCAACTACTATGGCAAGACCGAGCGTAACGTCACTCATTACTACCAGACCGTCGAGCACAACATGCTTGAGGAAATGACCGCCGAACTGGAAGAAAGCAGCCAGTACGCCGAGCGCCGCGAAGCGATCCGTCGCTACAACGCCAACAGCCCGATCCTGAAAAAAGGCCTGGCGCTGACCCCGGTGAAATTCGGCATTTCCTTCACCGCCAGCTTCCTCAACCAGGCCGGCGCGCTGGTCCACGTCTACACCGACGGCAGCATCCACCTGAACCATGGCGGCACTGAAATGGGCCAGGGTTTGAACACCAAGGTTGCCCAGGTGGTGGCCGAAGTGTTCCAGGTTGAAATGGACCGGGTGCAGATCACCGCGACCAACACCGACAAGGTGCCAAACACCTCGCCGACGGCCGCTTCCAGCGGCGCCGACCTGAATGGTAAAGCGGCACAGAACGCGGCTGAAATCATCAAGAAACGCCTCGTGGAATTCGCAGCGCGGCAGTACAAGGTCAGCGAAGAAGACGTGGAATTCCACAACGGCCACGTGCGCGTTCGCGATCACATCCTGACGTTTGAAGCGCTGATCCAGCAGGCGTATTTCGCCCAGGTGTCGCTGTCGAGCACCGGCTTCTACAAGACCCCGAAAATCTTCTACGACCGCAGTCAGGCCCGTGGTCGGCCGTTCTACTACTACGCCTTCGGTGCAGCCTGTTGCGAGGTGATCATCGACACCCTGACCGGCGAGTACAAAATGCTCCGTACCGACATCCTCCACGACGTCGGCGACTCGCTTAACCCGGCCATCGACATCGGCCAGGTCGAGGGCGGTTTCATCCAGGGCATGGGGTGGCTGACCATGGAAGAGCTGGTGTGGAACAACAAAGGCAAACTGATGACCAACGGCCCGGCCAGCTACAAAATCCCCGCCGTGGCAGACATGCCGCTGGACCTGCGGGTGAAGCTGGTGGAAAACCGCAAGAACCCGGAAGACACGGTGTTCCATTCCAAGGCCGTGGGTGAGCCTCCGTTCATGCTCGGCATCGCGTCGTGGTGTGCGATCAAGGATGCGGTGGCCAGCCTGGGCGACTACAAGCATCAGCCGAAAATCGATGCGCCGGCGACGCCGGAGCGGGTGTTGTGGGGGTGTGAGCAGATGCGGCAGTTGAAGGCGGCGAAGGCTGCCGAAACCGAAGTCGAGTTGGCTTCGCTCTGATACCGAGGCGCGGCCAATCGCTAGCAGGCTAGCTCCCACAGGGTTCGCGGGGAATCCAAAATGTGTGGACACCACAAAACAATGTGGGAGCTAGCCTGCTGGCGATGAGGCCCGAACAGACAACAGAGATGTTGAGGTGAATATGTACAACTGGATCGACGCCCTCGCCGACCTGCAATCCCAGGGTGAACCCTGCGTGTTGGTGACCATCATCGAAGAGCTCGGCTCGACGCCGCGCAATGCCGGCTCGAAAATGGTCATCAGCGCCACCCAGGCCTTCGATACCATCGGTGGCGGGCACCTTGAATACAAGGCCATTCAGATCGGCCGCGAGATGCTCGCCAGCGGCAAGCAAGACACGCACCTGGAGCGCTTCAGCCTCGGCGCCAGCCTGGGCCAGTGCTGCGGCGGCGTGACCGTGTTGCTGTTCGAACCGATGGGCCAGGTTCAGGCGCAGATAGCGGTATTCGGTGCTGGCCATGTCGGCCGCGCATTAGTGCCGCTGCTCGCCAGCCTGCCCTGCCGGGTGCGCTGGATCGATTCGCGGGAAGCGGAATTCCCCGAACAGATCCCCCACGGCATCCGTAAAATCGTTGCCGAAGAACCGGTGGATGAAATCGACAACCTGCCCGCCGGCAGCTACTGCATCGTCATGACCCACAACCACCAGCTCGACCTCGAACTCACCGCCGCGATCCTCAAACGCAACGACTTCACCTACTTCGGCCTGATCGGTTCGAAGACCAAACGGGTGAAGTTCGAACACCGCTTGCGTGACCGTGGTTTCGACAGCGCCGTGCTGCAACGCATGCGCTGCCCGATGGGCATCGGCGAAGTCAAAGGCAAGTTGCCTGTGGAAATCGCCATCTCCATCGCCGGCGAAATCATCGCCACTTATAACGCCAGTTTCGGCCAGCAAACTGCCAACGCCGGAACATCGATTGCCAAACTGCTGCCTGCTTCACGCCGCAGCCAAGCCACGAATTGAGAAATTTTATGCCTCTGACTCGCAAAGCCTACCGCGCCGCCATCCTGCACAGCATCGCCGACCCTGCCGAAGTGGGTATAGAAGCCTCGTATGAGTATTTCGAAGACGGCCTGCTGGTGGTCGATAACGGCCAGATCAGCGCCCTCGGTCACGCCAGCGAATTGCTGCCGACCCTGCCGGCCGACATCGAGATTACGCATTATCAGGACGCGTTGATCACCCCCGGCTTCATCGACACCCACATTCACTTGCCGCAAACCGGCATGGTCGGGGCCTACGGCGAGCAGTTGCTGGACTGGCTCAACACCTACACCTTCCCGTGCGAAAGCCAGTTCGCCGACAAGGCTCACGCCGATGAAGTCGCGGACATTTTCATCAAGGAACTGCTACGCAACGGCACCACCACTGCCCTGGTGTTTGGCAGCGTGCACCCGCAGTCGGTGAACTCGTTCTTCGAAGCCGCCGAACAGCTGGACCTGCGGATGATTGCCGGCAAGGTGATGATGGACCGCAACGCGCCCGACTACCTGACCGACACCGCCGAATCCAGCTACGTGGAAAGCAAGGCGCTGATCGAGCGCTGGCACGGCAAGGGTCGCCTGCATTACGCGGTGACGCCGCGCTTCGCTCCGACCAGCACCCCGGAACAACTGACCCTCGCCGGCCAGTTGCTCAGCGAATACCCGGACCTGTACATGCAGACCCACATCAGCGAAAACCTGAAGGAAGTCGAGTGGGTCAAGGAACTGTTCCCGGAGCGCAAGGGTTATCTGGACGTCTACGATCACTACCAATTGCTGGGCGAGCGCTCGGTGTTCGCCCACGGCGTGCACCTGTGCGACGACGAGTGCGCGCGGCTGGCGGAAACCGGTTCGGCGATCGCGTTCTGCCCGACCTCAAACTTTTTCCTCGGCAGCGGCCTGTTCAACCTGCCGATGGCCGAGAAGCACAAACTGAATGTCGGCCTGGGCACGGACGTTGGCGGCGGCACCAGTTTTTCGCTGCTGCAAACGTTGAACGAAGCCTATAAGGTCATGCAGATGCAAGGCGCGCGACTGAGCCCGTTCAAATCGCTGTATCTGGCAACCCTCGGCGGTGCGCGTGCGCTGCGTCTGGAAGACAAGATCGGTACCCTGAAGCCCGGCACCGACGCGGACTTCCTGGTGCTCGATTACAACGCCACGCCGTTGCTTAGCTATCGCTTGAAGCAGGCCAATAACATTGCCGAGACGTTGTTTGTGTTGATGACGTTGGGGGATGACCGGACTGTTCTGCAGACGTATGCGGCGGGGAATCAGGTGCATCAGCGCTAGTTTTCTTCGGGCATAAAAAATCCCCCGCAATCGATGGTTGCGGGGGATTTTTTTATTGCCTTTGAGACCGCCATCGCGGGCAAGCCACGCTCCCACAGGATTGCGATGATCGTGCGACCGACATCCATCCTGTGGGAGCGTGGCTTGCCCGCGATGGGCGCGACGCGGTATTAGATCTTGACCGCTGGCCGCCCCGGCTTCTTGGTCTGCAACAAATGCGAAAACACCGCATGCAAATCATCCGACGCGCTTTCTTCGTCTAGGTTGAGTTTGCTGTCGATGTGATCCATGTGATGCATCATCAGGTTCACCGCCAACTCACCGTTACGCGCTTCGATGGCGTCGATCAGTTGGGTGTGTTCATCGTACGAACAGTGGGAACGGTTGCCGCTTTCGTACTGGGCAATGATCAACGAAGTCTGCGACACCAGGCTGCGCTGGAAGCTGATCAGCGGTGCATTCTTCGCCGCTTCGGCCAGTTTCAGGTGAAACTCGCCCGACAGACGGATACCGGCGCCGCGATCGCCACGGGAGAAGCTGTCGCGTTCGTCGTTGACCATCTGCCGCAACTCGGCAATCTGCTCGGCGGTAGCGTGCTGAACCGCCAGTTCAGTGATCGCGCGTTCTACCAGACGCCGTGCCAGGAACACCTGACGCGCCTCTTCGACACTCGGGCTGGCAACGACGGCGCCGCGATTCGGACGCAGCAGCACGACGCCCTCATGGGCCAGGCGCGACAGCGCGCGGCGAATGATGGTGCGACTGACCCCGAAAATTTCCCCCAGCGCTTCTTCGCTCAACTTGGTGCCGGGCGCCAGACGCTGTTCGAGGATGGCCTCGAAGATATGCGCGTAGACAATATCGTCCTGGGTGCCGCTGCGGCCGGCTTTGCCTGCTCGCGGTTGTTTCTTAAGGGGCTGCAACTGTTCGTTCATGGGCACTCGAGTCGGGAGAACTGCGGCGAATTGACCGTGACTGTAATACGGCACAGTGGGTCGCTGGCAAGTATCGCGTAAAAAACACCGCGATTGTACACAATGGATGGTGGCAACACGACTGTACGGCTGTTTGTCGCTTCTGCTGTATCGCAACGGTTGGTTACTTTTGAGTTTAGGCTTGAATCCATAAATTTGAGATCCGTACAAACTCTGTGGCGAGGGAGCTTGCTCCCGCTGGGCTGCGAAGCGGCCCCAAAACCAACCTGAGCGCAGCTTCAATCAAAACGTGTTAACAGGGTTTACGACGGCTTAGCCGCCGAGCGGGAGCAAGCTCCCTCGCCACAAAAGCCGCACTGAATTCACCGTTAGCCATAAGGAACACCGCTGTCATGAACGACGCCACGCACACGCAGCTCCGCCCCTTGGCCGATACGTCACCGTCGGCAATCGTCGCCGGCTTCATCGCGATGATGACCGGCTACACCAGCTCCCTTGTCCTGATGTTTCAGGCCGGACAAGCGGCGGGCCTGACCAGTGAGCAGATTTCGTCGTGGATCTGGGCGATCTCGATTGGCATGGCGGTGTGCTCGATCGGCCTGTCCCTGCGGTATCGCACGCCGATCACCATCGCCTGGTCGACCCCCGGCGCGGCGTTGCTGATCACAAGTCTGGGCGGCGTGACCTACGGCGAAGCCATCGGCGCCTACATTACCTGCGCGGTGCTGGTGACCATTTGCGGCCTGACCGGCAGCTTCGAACGCCTGGTGAAAAAGATCCCGGCGTCATTGGCCGCAGCGTTGCTGGCGGGGATTCTGTTCAAGATCGGCAGCGAGATCTTCGTCGCCGCCCAACATCGCACCGGGCTTGTCTTGGGAATGTTCTTCACTTATCTACTGGTCAAGCGCCTGTCGCCGCGTTATGCGGTGCTTGCAGCGTTGCTGATCGGCACAGCGCTGTCGGGGTTCATGGGGTTGCTGGATTTCAGCGGTTTCCATCTGGAAGTGGCGACGCCGGTCTGGACCACGCCGCACTTCTCCCTGGCCGCGACCATCAGCATCGGTATTCCGCTGTTCGTGGTGGCGATGACTTCGCAAAATATGCCCGGCATCGCCGTATTGCGCGCTGACGGCTACACCGTGCCGGCCTCACCGCTGATCACCACCACCGGCATCGCCTCGTTACTGCTGGCGCCGTTCGGCTCCCACGGGATCAACCTCGCGGCGATCAGCGCGGCGATCTGCACCGGGCCGCATGCCCACGAGGATCGTAACAAGCGTTACACGGCGGCGGTCTGGTGCGGGATTTTCTACGGGATTGCCGGGGTGTTCGGCGCGACGCTGGCGGCGTTGTTCGCCGCGCTGCCCAAAGAGTTGGTGCTGTCGATTGCGGCGCTGGCGTTGTTCGGCTCGATCATCAATGGCCTGAGCATTGCCATGACCGAAGTGAAGGAACGTGAGGCTGCGTTAATTACCTTTATGGTCACGGCGTCAGGGCTGACGCTGTTTTCCATTGGTTCGGCGTTCTGGGGGATTGTGGCGGGGGTGTTGACGTTGGTGATTCTGAATTGGCGTAAGGCCTGAAAAACGCAGCCTCGTTTCACTCTGTAGCAGCTGTCGAGTGAAACGAGGCTGCGTTTGCTCTTCCGGACATAAAAAAACGGCGACCCTTGGGTCGCCGCTTCTTTTATGACATCAAGCTATGACATCAAGCTACCGGATTGATCGGCTTTTCCGGGTACCAGACGTCGATCAGCGGGCTGACGGTTGCTTCGGTCAGTTCGCTGCGGCCTTTGAGCCAGGCTTCAACAGCAGCACGCTGCTCTTCGGACACCGAGCCACGCTTCTGCAGGCAAACCAGACCGAAGTCGTCGCCGCCAACATAGCCCAGACCGTTGGCTTCCATGGCTTCTTTCAGGAACGCGTCGAGGAAAGCATCAATGGCTTCATCAGCCAAATCTTCTTTGAAATCCAGGTTCAGCTCGAAACCCAGCTCTTGAAATTCATCGACGCACAGTTTTTTGCGCAGACGCTGGGAACGGTTAGTCGCCATTGGAACAATCCTCATAAGTAATAACGGGCGGCACTTTAGCAGTTTAAGGCGCTGATTGCCCGTCTCTCGGCAGCGCTACGCCTACCGCCGGTAAAAAAATTGCGGATTAGAGGGCCACGGCAAGGCACAAGCCGTTACACCTTGGGGCATAATGCCGACACTTTCATGACCACTGAGGGAATTTATCTTCATGCCCTCGTCTTTTTTCCCCTCGAATGTAGGGTTTTATTTCACATGATCAAATCTTTGCGTCCATTGTTGCTGGCCGGTTTCCTTCTCCCACTGGCCTTCTCCGTTTCCGCCGCCCCCATCAACACCGGTCTGTCACCCAACGTCGAAAAAGCCCTCAAGGCCAGCAAGCTTCCGGACAACGCCCTGTCGCTGGTGATGATTCCGTTGAACGGCCCGGGCACCCCGACCATCTACAACGCTGACGTTTCGGTCAACCCGGCCTCGACCATGAAACTGGTGACCACCTATGCCGCGCTGGAAATGCTCGGCCCGAACCACCAGTGGAAAACCGAGTTCTACACCGACGGCACCCTCAGCGGCGGCATCCTCAACGGCAACCTCTACCTCAAGGGTGGCGGCGATCCGAAACTGAACATGGAAAAACTCTGGCTGCTGATGCGCGACCTCCGGGCCAACGGTGTGACGCAAGTCACCGGCGATCTGGTGCTGGACCGCAATTTCTTCGTGCAACCGCAACTGCCGGAATTCAACGATGACGGTAATGACGAGAACAAACCGTTCCTGGTCAAACCCGACTCGCTGCTGGTCAACCTCAAGGCCCTGCGCTTCGTCGCGCGCAACGACAACGGCCGGGTGCTGATCTCGGTAGAGCCGCCGATTGCCAGCATCCGCATCGAAAACCAGGTCAAAGCCGTCAACTCCAAGCAATGCACCGGTGGCGTACGTTACAACCCGGTGACCCAGGCCGATGGCAGCGTCACCGTGACCGTCGGCGGGCAGTTGGGCGAAGGCTGCAGCTCGCAGACTTACTTGTCGTTGCTCGACCATGCGACCTACACGGCGGGTGCCGTGCGGGCGATCTGGAAAGAACTGGGCGGCAGCATTCAGGGCAAGGATGTTCTGGCGCCCACGCCGAAAGACGCCAAGGTCCTGGCTCGCGCCTACTCGCCGGATCTGGCGGAAATCATTCGCGACATTAACAAGTACAGCAACAACACCATGGCTCAGCAGTTGTTCCTGAGCCTGGGCCAGAAATTCCGCACCGACGCCGACGGTGACGACGCCAGGGCTGCCCAGCGTGTGGTGCGTCAATGGCTGGCGAAGAAAGGCATCACCGCGCCGCACCTGGTGATGGAGAACGGCTCCGGCCTGTCCCGTGCAGAACGTGTGAGCGCCCGTGAAATGGCGGCGATGCTGCAAGCGGCGTGGCGCAGCCCGTACTCCGCCGAGTTCATCAGTTCGATGCCGATTGCCGGCACCGACGGCACCATGCGCAAACGCCTGAAGACCACCGCGATGCGCGGCGAAGCCCACGTCAAGACCGGCACCCTGAACACCGTGCGCGCGATCTCCGGCTTCAGCCGTGACGTCAATGGCAACACCTGGGCGGTGGTGGCGATCCTCAACGACAAAGCCCCGTTTGGCGCCTCGTCGGTGCTGGATCAGGTACTGCTGGACCTGTATCGCCAGCCGAAAGTGCCGGAAACGGCGTCGGTGCTCTAACCCCCGATCCTCCAAACACCATAGATCCTAATGTGGGAGTGAGCCTTTGTGGCTCGCTCCTACAGGGGTTTTGCATGACCTTAGCTGGTTTGTGCTACCACTCGATCCCGTCCCGCCTGCTTCGCCGCGTAAACCCCCGAATCCGCTCGCAGCAACAATGCATCCGCGCCCTCTCCGACTCGCCAACTGGCAATCCCGAAACTGGCGGTCACGGTCCCCACGCCTTCGATCGGTGAACTGCGCAATCCTTGCCACAGTTGCAAGGCCAGCACGTGAGCCTGTTCGCCGTCGATGTCCGGGCACAGCACCATGAATTCCTCGCCCCCCAGACGACAGAACACGTCGGTGCGCCGCAGGCGAAGACTGATGCGCTCGCACACGACCTGCAACACTCGATCGCCCACGGCGTGGCCATGCAGGTCATTGATGCGTTTGAAGTGGTCAATGTCGAGCATGATCACCGACAACTCGCCACCACCACGCTCGACCCGGGCCATTTCGGTGGTCAGCCGCTCCTGGAAATAGCGGCGGTTGTGGATCCCGGTCAGAGAATCGGTGATCGACAGCGCCCGCAGCTCTTCTTCCACTCGCTTCAGATCGGAAATATCGGAAATGTAGCCATGCCAGAGCACGCCACCACCCGGCAGTTCCTCCGGAGTCGCCTCGCCGCGAACCCAGCGCAGGCCGCGCTGAGGCAGTTGCACACGGTATTCCTCGCGCCACGGGCTGAGCGTATCCGCCGACGCGCGGATCGAGGCACGCACGCGAGTCGTGTCCTGTGGATGAATCCGCGTGAAAATTGCTTCGGCATTGAACAACAGAACGTCCGGTTCGAGTTCGTAGATCTCGCGAATCCCGTCGCTGGCGTAGATCACGCTGAAGCGACCGTCGAATTCCATCTTGAATTGATAAATGCCACCGGGCACATGAGCGCTGAGTTTTTTCAGCAACAGGTCGCGCGCGGCCAGGGCTTCGTGAACGCGCTTGCGTTCAGTGATGTCGATGCAGATTGCCAGATGCCCGACCCACAGACCTTGCTCGTCGAGTACCGGGGTCGCGAGCATGTTCACGGCCAGATGGCTGCCATCCTGACGAACCAGCGTCCACTCCCGCGCTTCGTGACCCCCTTCCTCTCCCCCTTCGACCAACATCGCCTGACAGGTCGGAATCGGCTTGCCATAGCGCGCACTCAACTCCGCCGAGCGTGCGACCAGCTCCCGGGGAAAGTGCAGGTTTTCCAGGGTCATGCGACCCACCACTTCAGCGCTGGAGTAACCCAGCATTTGCTCGGCCCCGGCGTTGAACGTGCTGATGACGCCCCGCAGGTCGGTGGCAATGATCGCCACTTGCGTCGCAGCATCCAGCACGCCGCGCAACTGGCCGTGAGTGCCGCGCAATTCCTGCTCGCGGGCGTGCAACTCCTGGGTGCGCTGCTCGACCATTCTCAGCGCACGCTGGCGTTGGCTGACCAGCACGTAAAGCAACGAACTGAGCAGCACACTGAGCAAGCCACCGAGTACCACCAGGCTGGTCACCGAGGAATGGTTGGCTTTCAGAAAGGCTTCGCTGGGCAGGATGTCGACTTGATAGTCGTGGTCGGCCAGACGTAGCAGGCGTGTCGCGGACAATTCGCTGGCCGCAGGCGAGTTGTAGGACTCGTAGAGCACTTCGTGCTGATCGTCGGTGGACAGATCGAGGATGCGCACCGAGAGATAGTCATAACTGGACTCCGGCAGCCCGTCCGCCAACAGCTGGCGCATGCTGATCACGGCCATGACATATCCGTAGGGCTTCGTGGTCGCCGCGGCCACGTCACTCTGACGTTTCACCGGCGCCACCAGCAGCACGCCCCGCGCATAGGCCGGCTCGATGCCGACCAGATGCATCGGTTGCGAGACGGCCATGCCGCCCAGCTTGTCTGCCCGTTCCAGGGTGGCGCGACGCAACGGCTGGGCGAACAAGTCGTACCCGAGCGGCGAGCCGAGCCGGCTTCGGGTCTGGCTGTAAAGCACCGCGACGTACTCATCCCGTTCGGCGGCCAATTGCAATTGGCCGTCGGCATTGAGCTCACGAAGGGTGAAGTCGCTAAACCCCTCTTCGCGCACCTTGCGCTCAAACGCCGCCCGCTCATCACGGGTCACCCGCGCAGCGAATGAATACGCCTCGGTGCGGTGCAGCAGCGGTTGGGTGTAGCCGTCGAACTCCTCGCGGGAGACCGACTCGGAGTTGGCGAAGAACCGGCGCAGGCCGTCGAGGCGCTGTTCCTGATCTTCGAAACGTTCTTCGATGCGGCTGTAACGTTCGCTGGCGAGCAGCTGGAAACGTTGCCGTAATTGATGGTGAAACAGATTCAGTGACGACCAGGCGAGCAAGCCGGTAAGAATCCCGCCGACGACCAATACCAGCAGCGCGACCAGCCAGGCCGAGACGTCTTCACTGATAAATCCCAGGATCTTCGGGCGCACGGCGTGCAACGACATAAACGCAACTCAAAACGCCAGGTGCGGGGAAGCCCATTGGCCATGAGTTGAGTTATAGCTATTAGCCACTAATTTGACCAGCACAGAAAGAACCAAAGAGCCTTTAAAAATCAAGGCTCTGTGGATCCAATCATTCATCTGTCAACGGGCGGTGATTTTCCAGGCACGGTGGATCTTGCCGTTACGGGCGAAATCCGGATCGATGGTCTGGGCGGTGATTTCTTCAACGGCATAACGCTCGGTGAGGTTTTCCTCGAGCGTGAACTTGCGGAAGTTGTTGGAGAAGTACAACACGCCACCCGGCGCCAGGCGCGCCATGGCCAGGTCGATCAACTGCACCTGGTCGCGCTGCACGTCGAAGATCCCTTCCATGCGCTTGGAGTTGGAGAACGTCGGCGGGTCGATGAAGATCAGGTCGTATTCGTCACGGCAGGCGTCGAGCCACGCCATCACGTCACCCTGCTCCAGACGGTTTTTGTCAGAGAAACCGTTCAGCGACAGGTTGCGACGCGCCCAGTCCAGATAAGTTTTCGACAGGTCGACGCTGGTGGTGCTGCGCGCGCCGCCCTTGGCCGCGTGAACGCTGGCCGTCGCGGTGTAGCTATACAGGTTGAGGAAGCGCTTGCCGGCCGCCTCTTTCTGGATGCGCATGCGCATTGGGCGGTGGTCGAGGAACAGCCCGGTGTCGAGGTAGTCCGTGAGGTTGACCAGCAGCTTCACGCCGCCTTCGTTGACCTCGACGAACTTGCCCTGCGCCGCCTGGCGTTCGTACTGCTTGGTGCCGCTCTGACGCTCGCGGCGCTTGACCACCACGCGGTTCTTGTCGATGTTCAACGCCTGGGGAATGGCCGCCAGGGCGTCAAACATGCGCGCCGAGGCTTTTTCCGGGTCGATGGATTTCGGCGCGGCGTATTCCTGGACGTGGACCCAATCCTGATACAGGTCGATGGCCATGGAATATTCCGGCATGTCGGCATCGTAGACGCGGTAGCAGTCGATACCTTCACGCTTGACCCACTTGCCCAGGGCCTTGAGGTTCTTTTGCAGGCGGTTGGCAAACATCTGCCCACCTTCACTCAAGCGCGGTTGCTCGATCACCGGAGCGGGTGCCGCGGCCGGTTTGATCGGGTTACCGTTTTTGTTGTACTGGCGTTCCTGCGGCTCGTTCGGCGCTTGATCGTATTCCGCCTGCTCGCGCTCGACCTGACGCTGTTCCGGGGTGCGACGCTCGCCGGTGACGAACTGGTCCGGCGTGACTTTGATCAGCAGCAATTTGCACGGCAAGGCGCCGTTCCAGAACGAATACTGTTTGTGGCTGCGGATGCCCATGCGCTTGCCCAGGTCCGGCGCGCCAGTGAACACCGCCGCTTCCCAGTTCAGGCACGCCTGACGCAGACGCTCGCCAAGGTTCTGGTAGAGGTAGAGCAGGCTCGCCTCGTCGCCCAGACGCTCGCCGTACGGAGGGTTGCAGATCACAAGGCCTTTTTGGTTCTGGTCCGGACGCGGCTCGAACGTGCCGACTTCGCCCTGGTAGATCTTGATCCACTCGCTCAGGCCCGCACGCTCGACGTTGTTGCGGCCCGGTTGAATCAGGCGCGGGTCGGCTTCGTAACCGCGAATCCACAGCGGTGGCTTGGCCAGACCGGCGGCGGCGCGTTCGGTCGCTTCTTCGTGCAGTTTTTTCCACAGCGCCGGGACGTGACCGAGCCAGGCGGTAAAGCCCCACTGCTCGCGACGCAGGTTCGGCGCCATATCGGCGGCGATCATTGCCGCTTCGACGAGGAACGTACCAACACCGCACATTGGGTCAGCCAGTGCGCCGCCATCGGCCGCAATGCGTGGCCAGCCGGAACGAATCAGGATCGCGGCCGCGAGGTTTTCCTTCAGCGGTGCCGCGCCCTGCTGCAAGCGATAACCGCGCTGGTGCAGGCTGTGGCCGGAGAGGTCGAGGGAGAGGATCGCTTCACCACGGTCCAGGCGCAGGTGAATGCGCAGGTCCGGGTTGAGTTTGTCGATGGACGGACGGTCGCCTTGCGGGGTGCGCAGTTTGTCGACGATGGCGTCTTTGACTTTCAGGGCGCCGAAGTGAGTGTTGTCGATGCCCGAGCCGTGACCGCTGAACTCGACGGCCAGGGTGCCGTCATTGAGCATGTGGTCTTGCCACTCGATGTCGAGCACGCCGTGGTACAGGTCTTCGGCGTCTTTCATCGGGAACCGCTTGAGCACCAGCAGCACCCGGTTCGCCAGACGCGACCACAGGCACAGGCGATAAGCGGTTTCCATGGTGGCCATGCCGCGCACGGCCGAAGTGTGCTCACGCGCTTCTTCAAGGCCAAGCCCGACGGCTTCCTCGATGAGCAGGCCTTCAAGGCCTTTTGGGCAAGTGAGGAAGATTTCGAATTGATCGGACATTGGAATTTCAGAGCCTTTCTAAGTGAACCGGCAACGCATTGCCGGCCCGGTTTTCAATCAGGCGCTTTTCTAAAAGAGCGCCCGCGTGGCACGAAGGTGTGCCGTCCCACCCGTGCTGCTCAGGTTAGAAGAGCTTAGATGCACGGGCAGATAAAAAAGTTGAAGCAACAAAATGTCATAAGTCGACCCTTCGTCGAATAGTCATCCTGCTCAACAGGAGCCATTCTCACTAAAGGATTAACCCCATCATCCTGCGGGGGGCCGATCATACAGGGCTTTGACCAATAAACACGGGACAAACATCGCGTTACTTATGGCCTTAGCATCTTTCTGGTTACGTTCTTATGACAAAACGATCATTCCCTCGATGTGACGCATTGGTTAGAACTCAACACAGGTTGACGTCGCAACGGCGTCAACACCTTGGCTCGCGACGCCGGCAGCGAGCCCCAACGGCAGGATTTTTTCTGCCAGACCTCAATTGAGGTCGACGCGATAAATACAGTCAACAAGTGAGGGCAACACCCTATGAGAAGACTTAAGCGTGATCCGTTGGAAAGAGCATTTTTGCGCGGATATCAATATGGCGTTGGTGGCAAATCCCGTGAGCTTTGCCCATTTACTCTACCGTCGGTACGTCAAGCCTGGATTAACGGCTGGCGAGAAGGACGCGGCGACAACTGGGACGGTATGACCGGCACTGCGGGAATCCATAGACTCAACGAACTTCACGCCGTCGGCTAACACAGGGCACACACTCCGACACGACAATCTGATTACGTAACGACTTACCACGCACGCCCCATCCGGGCGGCGGGCTCCGGCCCAGGGGCTCCTTCGAGGAGCCCTTTTTTATGCCTGCTGAAAACTTACGCGAGTGAAATCGCTTTTGTGGCGAGGGAGCTTGCTCCCGCTGGGCTGCGAAGCGGCCCCAATACAGTCAACCTTGTAAGTCAGGAAAAACACGACTGCTTCGCAGCCGAGCGGGAGCAAGCTCCCTCGCCACAAAGGCTCGCTCCTACAGGGTTCAGCGTAGGGCGGCGATAGCGTCGACGGACTCGCGAATCAGCGCCGGGCCTTTGTAGATAAAGCCGGAGTAAAGCTGCACCAGGCTCGCGCCCGCAGCGATTTTCTCGGCCGCGTGCTTGCCTTCGGTGATGCCGCCCACGGCGATGATCGGCAAGCGGCCGGCCAGTTCTGCGGCCAGTACCTTCACGGTGTGGGTGCTCTTGTCGCGAACCGGTGCGCCGGAAAGACCGCCCGCCTCGTCACCGTGCTCCATGCCTTCGACGCCCACGCGGCTCAGGGTGGTGTTGGTGGCAATCACTGCGTCCATCCCGGTTTCGATCAACGCCTGCGCGACCTGCGCGGTTTCTTCATCGGTCATGTCCGGCGCGATCTTGATCGCCAGCGGTACATGTTTGCCGTGGCGCAACGCCAGTTCCGCGCGACGGGTCGCCAGATCGGCGAGCAATTGCTTGAGCGAATCGCCGAACTGCAGGCTGCGTAGGCCCGGGGTGTTCGGCGAGCTGACGTTGACCGTCACGTAGCTGGCGTGGGCGTAGACCTTGTCCAGGCAGATCAGGTAATCGTCGACCGCGCGTTCAACCGGGGTATCGAAGTTCTTGCCGATGTTGATGCCCAGCACGCCCTTGTACTTGGCCGCCGCCACGCGGGCCAGCAGGTGATCGACGCCGAGGTTGTTGAAACCCATGCGGTTGATGATCGCCTCTGCATCCGGCAGACGGAAAATCCGTGGTTTCGGGTTGCCGGGCTGCGGACGCGGGGTGATGGTGCCGATTTCGACGAAGCCGAAACCCAGCTGGGCGAAACCGTCGATGGCCGCGCCGTTCTTGTCCAGACCGGCCGCCAACCCTACCGGGTTCGGAAACTCCAGCCCCATGACGTTCACCGGCATTTTCGCCGGCGCCTTGCACAGCAAGCCGTTGAGGCCCAAACGCCCGCCCGCGCCGATCAGGTCCAGGGACAGATCGTGGGAGGTTTCCGGGGAAAGTTTGAACAACAGCTGACGGGCCAGGGTGTACATGGGCGGTTTTGACTCGAATGGCGGCGAAATGAGGCGGCGATTATAGCCGGGCATCGCGGTCGCAAGCGAGGCGCGCAACAAAATCAGCGGGCGATGGCATATGCCTTGCACCATCACTGGCATCAGCACTCATGCCAACGACGGGATGAGTCGAAAGACAAAGGCGTCGTCACTTGGCCTTGCCCTGGCAAGCAGCCCGGTACGACGCTTTTTTTTGAAAGGTGTTCAGCCATGAATGAAACCACAACGGGTCCATTGGCCTGGGTCAATGGCAGCGATGCCCCGGAAAAGACCGAAATCAATCTGGGCTTCATGGCCCTGAGTGACTGCGCCTCGGTGGTGGTCGCGGCTACGCAGGGTTTCGCACAGCCTTACGGCCTGACCCTGAACCTCAAGCGCCAGTCGTCCTGGGCTAACTTGCGGGACAAACTGGTCAGCGGCGAACTCGACGCCGCCCACAGCCTGTACGGCCTGATTTACGCCGTGCATTTGGGCATCGGTGGCGTGGCGTCGACCGACATGGCGGTGCTCATGGGCCTGAACCAGAACGGCCAGAGCATCAACCTTTCTCATGGCTTGCAAGCCTTGGGGGTGACCAGTCCTGAAGCACTGGACCGGCACGTGCACCAAAGTCGCCCAAAACTGACCTTCGCCCAGACATTTCCCACCGGCACACACGCCATGTGGCTGTATTACTGGCTGGCGAGTCAGGGTATTCATCCGTTGCAGGACGTCGACAGCGTAGTGGTGCCGCCGCCGCAAATGGTCGCGCACCTGCAAGCCGGGCGCATCGATGGCTTTTGCGTCGGCGAGCCGTGGTCCGCCAGCGCGGTGAAACAGAATCTGGGGTTCACGATGGCGACGAGCCAAAGCATCTGGCCCGATCACCCGGAAAAAGTTCTCGGTTGCACCCGCGCTTTTGTCGAGCAATATCCCAACACCGCCCGGGCGCTGGTGATGGCGATCCTCGAAGCCAGTCGCTTCATCGAAGACAGCAGCGAAAACCGCCGCAGCACCGCGAAGTTGTTGAGTGCGCCCGAATACCTCGATGCGCCGCTCGATTGCATCGAACCGCGCTTGCTCGGAGACTACGCCGATGGCCTCGGCAATCGTTGGCAGGACCCGCACGCGCTGCGCTTCCATGCGAGCGGTGAGGTCAACCTGCCGTATTTGTCCGACGGTATGTGGTTCATGACCCAGTTCCGCCGCTGGGGCTTGTTGCGCGACGACCCGGACTACCTCGGTGTGGCCCGTCAGGTCCAGCAACTAGACTTGTTCCGTGAGGCCGCCAGCGCAGTCGGGGTTGCCGCCGGGAGCCAGGAAATGCGCAGCAGCCAGTTGATCGACGGCAAAATCTGGGACGGCTCCGACCCGACCGGCTACGCCCGCAGTTTCAAGCTGCACGCCATGAGCGACAGCTCACCCCTTCTCGCCAGCCGCTGACAGGAGACTGCGAATATGTTGCGTATCCTGCTGATCAACGACACCGCGAAGAAAGTCGGTCGCCTGAAAGCGGCCCTGACCGAGGCCGGGTTCGAGGTCATCGATGAATCCGGCCTGACCATCGACTTGCCCGCGCGCGTCGAAACGGTGCGCCCGGACGTGATTCTGATCGATACCGAGTCACCGAGCCGCGATGTGATGGAGCAAGTGGTGCTCGTGAGCCGCGACCAACCGCGGCCGATTGTGATGTTTACCGACGAACATGATCCCGATGTGATGCGCCAGGCGATCAAGTCCGGGGTCAGTGCCTACATCGTCGAAGGCATTCACGCACAACGCTTGCAGCCGATTCTCGACGTGGCCATGGCACGCTTTGAAAGCGACCAGGCCCTGCGTGCCCAACTCAACGCCCGCGACCAGCAACTGGCCGAGCGCAAGCGCATCGAGCTGGCCAAAGGGCTGCTGATGAAAATGAAGGACTGCAACGAGGAAGAGGCCTACACCCTGATGCGCCGCCAGGCCATGAGCCGGCAGCAGAAGCTGATTCAGGTGGCGGAGCAGATTATTGCCATGAGCGAACTGCTTGGCTGACTCCATACCTTTTGTGGCGAGGGAGCTTGCTCCCGCTGGGCTGCGAAGCGGCCCCATAAAATCCAGCTGCCTTACCTGTTTTGTGAGTGCTGCGCACTCAAGCGGGAGCAAGCTCCCTCGCCACAACAATCTCCTTAGACCCCCACTCCAGGCTGTTGGCACAGATCTGGCTAAGTAATCCACACAGGTAACCAACGGCGGTTACCCCACCTACGACAAAGACGTCGCTCACCTCATTTGCCCATGGCGAATCGGGTGGCGGCGTTTTTTCGTTTTGGCCCCAGAGATCGGGGCCGGTGGTGCGGCCGAGGCGGCGCCCCACCTGCAAGCTACTGACTCCTTCTCGAGACTCCCTACAGCTGAGGTGCGCGATGAATTCAAGCTTCTGGAAATCCGGTCACAAGCCGACGTTGTTCGCAGCGTTCCTCTATTTCGACCTGAGTTTCATGGTCTGGTACCTGCTCGGCCCCCTGGCGGTGCAGATCGCCGCCGACCTGCACCTGACCACCCAACAGCGCGGGCTGGTGGTGGCCACGCCGATTCTGGCCGGCGCCGTACTGCGCTTTGTCATGGGCTTGCTGGCTGATCGCCTGTCGCCGAAAACCGCCGGGTTGATCGGCCAGGTGATCGTTATCTGTGCGCTGTTCGGTGCCTGGAAACTCGGCATCCACAGCTACGAGCAAGCGCTGGTGCTGGGCCTGTTCCTCGGCATGGCCGGTGCGTCGTTCGCCGTCGCGCTGCCGCTGGCCTCGCAATGGTATCCGCCGCAGCATCAAGGCAAAGCCCTGGGCATCGCCGGTGCCGGTAACTCGGGCACCGTGCTCGCCGCATTAATCGCCCCGGTGCTGGCGGCCGCAGTTGGCTGGAGCAACGTGTTCGGTTTCGCCCTGATCCCGCTGATCCTGACCATTATCGTTTTCGCCTGGCTGGCCAAAAACGCCCCTGAGCGGCCGAAAGCCAAGTCCATGTCCGACTACTTGAAGGCATTGGGCGACCGCGACAGCTGGTGGTTCATGTTTTTCTACAGCGTGACCTTCGGCGGCTTCATCGGTCTGGCCAGCGCCCTGCCCGGCTACTTCAACGACCAATACGGCCTGAGCCCGGTGACCGCAGGCTACTACACCGCGGCTTGCGTGTTCGGTGGCAGCCTGATGCGTCCATTGGGCGGCGCGCTGGCGGACCGTTTCGGCGGAATTCGCACGTTGCTGGGGATGTACACGGTCGCAGCGGTCTGCATCGCGGCGGTGGGCTTCAATCTGCCGAGTTCCTACGCGGCACTGGCGCTTTTCGTCTGCACCATGCTCGGTTTGGGTGCGGGTAACGGTGCGGTTTTCCAACTGGTCCCGCAGCGCTTTCGTCGGGAGATTGGCGTGATGACCGGTTTGATCGGCATGGCCGGCGGCATCGGTGGTTTCGCGCTCGCGGCAGGCATGGGCGCGATCAAGCAAAGCACCGGCAGCTATCAACTGGCCTTGTGGTTGTTCGCCAGCCTCGGCGTACTTGCCTGGTTCGGTCTGCACGGGGTGAAACGTCGTTGGAGAACCACCTGGGGTTCGGCCGCTGTGACTGCGGCCCGGGTCTGAGGCCTTAATGAGCCTGCAACTGAGCTTTGCCGAAGCGAGCGCCATCGGCCCTCGCGAGGAGAATCAGGACGCCTTGCGCCTGGTCACTCCGGCCCCGGCGCTGGCGGCGAGCAAGGGTTACCTGTTCGCCATCGCCGACGGGGTCAGCCAGTGCGCCGACGGCGGTCTCGCCGCCCGTTCGACCTTGCAGGCACTGGCGCTGGACTATTACGCCACCCCGGAAACCTGGGGTGTCGCCCAGGCGCTGGATCGCCTGCTGCTGGCGCAAAATCGCTGGCTGCAGGCCAATGGCGGTGGGCAACCGCTGCTCACCACGGTCAGTGCCTTGGTCATGCGCGGCAGGCGTTTTACCCTGGCCCATGTGGGCGATTGCCGGGTTTATCGCTGGCACGCGGACACGTTGCAACGGGTCAGCGAGGATCACGTCTGGGACCAACCGGGCATGCAGCATGTGCTCAAGCGGGCGCTGGGGCTCGACCAGCATTTGGTCCTGGATTTTCTCGATGGCGAATTGGTGTTAAACGAAAGCTTCGTGCTGCTCAGCGACGGTATCTGGGCAGTCTTGGGCGACACCGCCATCGCGGCAATTCTGCGCGATCAACCGGACCTGCACAGCGCTGCGCAAACCCTGGTCAGCGCAGCGCATCTGGCCGGCAGCCAGGACAATGCCAGTGCCCTGCTGGTGCGGGTCGATGCCCTCGGTGAAACGAGCATCGGCGATGCGCTGATTCATTTGCAGCAATGGCCCCTTCCACCCGCACTGAAACCGGGTCAGGTGTTCGAGGGTTGGCAGGTCGAAGGGATTCTTGGTCAGAGCCAGCAGTCGCTGCTCTATCGGGTTCGCGACAGCCAACAACAACCCTGGCTGCTGAAAACCCTGCCCGCTGCGCTGCGCGACGATCACCTGGCCGGGCAGGCATTGCTGTCAGAGGAGTGGTTTCTCAAACGTGTGGCTGGCCGGCATTTCCCTGAAGTCCATGCCGCCAGCCAGCGTCAGCATTTGTACTATGTGATGCGCGAATATTCCGGATCGACCCTGGCAGCCCTGCACGAACAGGTCGCAGCGCTGCCGCTGGCGCAATGGCAGGATTTGGCCGAGCGCTTGTTGAAGGCCGTCGGCATGCTGCATCGCCGGCAGATTCTTCATCGTGACATCAAACCGGAAAACCTGTTGCTGGGCGACGACGGTGAGTTGCGCCTGCTGGATTTCGGCCTCGCCTATTGTCCGGGCCTGTCCGAGGATCAGCCGACGGCCCTGCCCGGAACACCGAGCTACATTGCGCCGGAAGCCTTTCGCGGTGATACACCGACTCCGCAGCAAGACTTGTATGCCGTCGGCGTGACCCTGTATTTCCTGCTGACCGGGCATTACCCCTACGGCGAGATCGAAGCCTTCCAGCGACCACGGTTTGGCGTGCCCGTCAGCGCCAGCCGCTACCGCCCCGACCTGCCGGACTGGATCGCCCAAAGCCTGGAACGCGCGGTGGCGGCGGATCCGGGTCAGCGCTTTGAAACGGCGGAAGAGTGGTTGTTGCTGTTGGAACAGGGGGAGCGACGCAGTTTGAGTGTGCGGCCCAGACCGCTGCTGGAGCGCGAGCCGTTGAAGGTGTGGCGGACGTTGGCGCTGGTGATGTTGGTTTTGAATCTGGTGCTGCTGGTTTTGCTATTTCATGGCTGACCTTGAACCCCTGTAGCAGCTGCCGAGCTGCGCGAGGCTGCGTTCGGCGACGCAGTCGTCGTAAACCCTGCCAATGCGGTTTTCCTGACGCACCGCAGAGGCTGATTTCACGACGACTGCGTCGCCGAACGCAGCCTCGCGCAGCTCGGCAGCTGCTACAGAAACCGCGCCAATTGCGGGCAACGTGCATTTAATCGGTGCAAAAGCGTTCCCATCAAATGCCGAGACCGCGACAAAACCCTTCAAATCCGGGAACCTGAAGCACTTGGCACAACCACTGCATTACTTCCCCCAACAGACATAAAGCCCAGCCTTCAACGACGAAGGATGCGCTTCCCGAGAGAACGGGACCAGGACAAAGGCGTCCTCGCTAGGTAACTAGCGGGACGCCTTTTTTTGTTTGCGCAAAATTTGTCGAGCACGACCTGAAAGCCCTGATGAGGCGGGTCCGAGCTCCCCGGAGAACCTGATGAGAAAATTAAAACTGGTGATGATCGGCAACGGCATGGCCGGGGTCCGTACCCTGGAAGAACTGCTCAAGCTGAGCAATGAGCTGTACGACATCACCGTCTTCGGCGCCGAACCCCATACCAACTACAACCGCATCCTGCTGTCGCCGGTTCTGGCCGGTGAGCAGACTTTCGAAGAGATCGTGCTCAACGATCTCGACTGGTACCTGGACAACGACATCAAGTTACTGCTCAACCGCAAAGTGGTGGAGATCGACCGGGTCAAACGCCGCGTGATCGCCGAGGACGGCAGCGAGGCCGAATACGATCGCCTGCTGATCGCCACCGGTTCGACCCCGTTCATCCTGCCGATTCCCGGCAATACTTTGCAGGGCGTGATCGGCTATCGCGACATCGCCGACACCCAGGTCATGATCAACACTGCGAAAACCCACAAGCACGCCGTGGTAATCGGGGGCGGCCTGCTCGGTCTGGAAGCTGCCAATGGCCTGATGCTGCGCGGCATGCACGTCACCGTGGTGCACATTGGCGAGTGGTTGCTGGAGCGGCAACTGGATAAAACCAGCGGTCAACTCCTGCAAACCGCTCTGGAAGCCCGCGGCCTGCATTTTCGTTTAAGCGAGCAGACAAAGGCCCTGCACGATGCCGGCAATGGCCGGGTCGGTTCGGTTGAATTCAAGAACGGCGACATCATCCCCGCCGACCTGGTGGTGATGGCCGCCGGTATTCGCCCTAGCACTGAACTGGCAGAAAAATCCGGCATTCCCTGCAATCGCGGGATTCTGGTCAATGACACGATGCAAACCTACGACCCTCGGGTCTATGCCATCGGCGAATGCGCTAACCACCGAGGAACGGCCTACGGCTTGGTCGCGCCGCTGTTCGAGCAAGCCAAGGTCTGCGCCAACCACCTTGCGCAACTGGGCTTCGCCACCTACAAGGGCTCGGTCACGTCGACCAAACTGAAAGTCACCGGCATCGACCTGTTTTCCGCCGGCGACTTCATGGGCGGCGAAGGCACCGAAACCATCACCCTCTCCGACCCGATCGGCGGCGTGTACAAAAAACTGGTGATCAAGGATGACGTGCTGGTCGGCGCCTGTCTGTACGGCGATACGGCGGATGGCGGCTGGTATTTCCGGCAGATTCGTGAGAACCAGGATATCGACGAGATCCGCGATCACCTGATGTTTGGCAGCTCTTCGTTTACGGAGCAGGCTTTCGGCGACGCAGGGCACCAAGGTCGGGAAGCAAGCTGATGAACCGCCAGATCACCGCTTCCACCTGCTGCTACTGCGGGGTCGGCTGCGGCGTGCTGATCGAGCATGACGGCGAGCGCATCCTCGGCGTCAGCGGCGATCCGAGCCACCCGGCCAACTTCGGCAAGTTGTGCAGCAAGGGCTCGACCTTGCACCTGACCGGCGACTTGACCGCCCGAGCGTTGTACCCCGAATTGCGCCTCGGCAAAGGCCTGGCCCGCAGCCGCACCGACTGGGACACCGCCCTCGACCACGCGACCCATGTCTTTGCCCAAACCATCGCCGAATACGGCCCGGACAGCGTGGCGTTCTACATTTCCGGGCAGTTGCTGACCGAGGACTACTACGCCTTCAACAAACTGGCGCGAGCGCTGGTGGGCACCAACAACATCGACAGCAATTCGCGGCTGTGCATGTCGTCCGCGGTGGTCGGTTACAAGCGCAGCCTGGGGGCCGATGCCCCACCGTGCAGCTACGAAGACCTGGAGTTGAGCGACTGCGTGATGATCGTCGGCAGTAACATGGCCTACGCCCACCCGGTACTGTTTCGTCGCCTGGAAGAAGCCAGATCCCGCCGCCCGCAGATGAAAGTCATCGTCATTGACCCACGTCGTACCGACACCTGCGATTTGGCTGACCTGCACCTGGCGATTCTTCCCGGGACCGATGTCGCGTTGTTCCATGGGATTCTGCACCTGCTGCTGTGGGAAGACTGGATCGACCGCGATTTCATCCAGGCTCACACAGAAGGCTTGGCCGAGCTGAAGAATCTGGTGCGCGATTACACGCCGCCCATGGTGTCGCAGCTTTGCGGGATCAGCGTCGAGCAATTGCAGGAGTGCGCTGAATGGGTCGGCACCTCCAAGAGTTTTCTGTCGCTGTGGTGCATGGGGCTGAACCAGTCCACTGCCGGCAGCGCCAAGAACAGCGCGCTGATCAATCTGCACCTGGCCACCGGGCAAATCGGCCGTCCCGGTGCAGGACCTTTCTCCCTGACCGGTCAGCCAAATGCCATGGGCGGACGGGAAACCGGCAGTCTGTCGAACCTACTGCCGGGCCATCGCGAAGCGGCCAATGCCGAGCATCGCGCGGAAGTAGCGGCCTATTGGGGCGTTGATCAACTGCCCCAACACACCGGGCTCACCGCAATCGAGTTGTTTGAGCAGGTTCGTAGCGGAAAAATCAAAGCACTGTGGATCGCCTGCACCAACCCGGCCCAATCGCTGCCGGACCAGACCGCCGTGCGCGCCGCACTGGAAGCCTGCCCGTTCGTGGTGTTGCAGGAAGCCTTTCGCACCACCGAAACCGCCGCATTCGCCGATCTGCTGTTGCCCGCCGCCAGTTGGGGCGAAAAGGACGGCACGGTGACCAACTCCGAACGGCGCATTTCCCACGTTCGCCGGGCCATCGTCGCACCCGGTGAAGCCCGCGCCGACTGGGCGATCACGGTGGATTTCGCACAACGCCTGGAAAAACATCTGCGCCCTGGGCAAAACAGCCTGTTTGCCTTTGAAACGCCAGCCCAGGTCTTCGACGAATACAAACACCTGACTCGCGGGCGTGATCTGGACCTGTCCGGCATCAGTCATGAGCTGATCGACCGCCTCGGCCCTCAGCAATGGCCCTTCCCCATTGGCGCCAGCAAAGGCACCGCTCGCCTGTATCTGGACGGTATTTTCCCGACCGCCAGCGGACGCGCTCAGTTTGTGGCTGATCCGTATCGCGCGGCCAAAGAACAACGCGACGCACGCTTCCCGCTGACGCTGATTACCGGTCGCTTGCGCGATCAATGGCACGGCATGAGCCGCACCGGCACCGCCGCGCAGCTGTTCGGTCACGTCAGTGAAGCCGTGCTGAGCCTGCACCCGGATGAACTGCGTCGGCATCGTCTGCAACCCGGTGATTTGGTCAGCCTGAAAAGTCGTCGTGGCGCGGTGATCGTGCCGGTCGCCAGTGACGACAGCGTACGGCCCGGCCAGGCCTTTCTGCCGATGCATTTTGGCGACCGCTTTCTCAAGGGCGGCGTGAATACCCTCACCCTGCCCGCATTCGATCCACTGTCGAAACAACCGGAACTCAAACACAGCGGCGTGCGAATCGAGCCCGTGCAACTGCCTTGGCAGCTCTTCGCGCTGATAGAGGGCAATGTTCAACAGCATTTTGAGACGCTACGACCGCTCTGTGAGGCGTTTTCCTACGCCAGCCTCAGCCTGATCGGCCGCGAGCGTCCTGCGCTGCTGATACGCGCTGCCAGCGCCGTCGCGCCTGATGCGCAACTGCTGCGTGACATCGATCAATGCCTGGGGCTCAACGAAGGCCCGGTTTTGGCCTACGACGATCCACGGCGTTCCATCGGCAAGCGCGTGCGGATTGAAAGCGGCCGTATCACCGCGATTCGCCTGGCCGGCGAAACCCTTGCCCAACATTGGCTGCAAAACCTTTGGCTCGAGGGGCGTGCCGACGACCAACTGCGGCGCTGGCTGCTGGCACCGCTGAGCGCGCCACCGGGCAACCCTGGAACAGCGGCAGCGGGCACAAAAACCCTGTGCAACTGCAAAAACGTCAGCCAAAGCGCGGTCTGCGCCGGCATTAGCCGTGGCCTGGACTTGCAGGGCCTGAAACAAGAATTGGGCTGTGGCACGCAATGCGGGTCCTGCGTACCGGAAATCAAGCGTTTGCTGGCCGCCACTGCGCAGCCGATCGCCGTCATCTCGTGAGGAAAACACTATGAGCGCAAAAGTCTGGCTGGTGGGTGCGGGTCCCGGGGACCCTGAATTACTGACCCTCAAGGCTGTTCGGGCGTTGAAAGAAGCGGATGTGGTGTTGATCGACGATCTGGTCAATGACGCGGTGCTGGAGCATTGCCCCGGCGCGCGGATTATTCCCGTGGGCAAACGCGGCGGCTGTCGCTCTACGCCTCAAGCCTTCATTCATCGCCTGATGCTGCGTTATGTCCGCCACGGCAAATGCGTGGTGCGGCTCAAGGGCGGCGATCCTTGCATCTTCGGCCGCGGCGGTGAAGAAGCGCAGTGGCTGCGCGAACGCGGGGTTGAAGTCGAACTGGTCAACGGCATCACTGCCGGGCTGGCGGGTGCGACCCAATGCGATATTCCATTGACCCTCAGAGGCGTTGCACGTGGCGTGACACTGGTCACCGCCCACACTCAGGATGGCAGCAGCCTGAACTGGCAGGCCCTGGCCCAGGGTGGCACGACGTTGGTGGTTTACATGGGCGTGGCGAAGTTGAGCGAGATTCGCGAGCAGCTGCTGGCTGGGGGGATGGCGGCGGATACGCCGGTGGCGATGATCGAAAACGCTTCCCTGCCGCACCAACGGGAATGTCGGAGCGATCTGACGGCAATGGAAGAAGACGCCTCAGCGTTCGAATTGAAAAGCCCGGCGATCCTGGTGATTGGCGCAGTTGCAGCATGCGGCACTCAATCCCTGTGGGAGCGCGAGGTGCCCGCGATGACGGCCGATCAATTAGCCTGAATCGCCCTGACTCACCAAATCGCAGACAAAGAAAAGCCCGGCCTAAGCCGGGCTTTTCTCAGAGCTGCGACTAATTACTTAGCGTTAGCTTCAACCTGCGCTTCTACGCGACGGTTTACAGCGCGACCAGCGTCAGTTTTGTTGTCAGCAACTGGGCGGGATTCGCCGTAGCCAACAGACTGAACGCGGGACGATTCAACACCGTACTGGTTGGTCAGAACTTGCTTAACGGCGTTTGCACGACGCTCGGACAGTTTCTGGTTGTAAGCGTCAGGACCGACGGAGTCAGTGTGACCTTCAACAGTGGTGCTGGTGGATGGGTACTGTTTCATGAAATCAGCGAGGTTTTTGATGTCGCCGTAGCTGTTAGGCTTGACTACCGACTTGTCGAAGTCGAATTTCACGTCCAGCTCAACACGAACAACTTCAGCAACTGCTGGGCAGCCATCAGCGTCAACAGTTACGTTGGCTGGGGTGTCCGGGCACTTGTCAACGTTGTCGCACACGCCATCGTTGTCGCTGTCGGAGCAGACTTCAGCTGGTGCTGGAACTGGAGCAGCAGCAGGCTTGGAGCCGCCACCGAAGTTCACACCGATACCGACGCTTGGAGCCCACTCGGTGTCGCCCTGGTCGATGTTGTATTGAGCTTCAACGCCAGCACGGGCGTAGAAGTTCTCGGTGAAGTACAGCTTGGCACCGCCGCCAACGTTGGCGAAAGTGGAACGGTTACGACCGCCGGAGCCATTCTGACCGATGCTTTGATCGGAGAAGCCAGCCGATACGTACGGACGCAGCATGTCGCCCGGGTTGTTGAAGTGGTACAGAGCGTCCAGAGCGGTGTTAGCGCCCTTGATGTTACGACTGTCGTCGGAACGCACGTTATGCACTTCGTCGTAGGCCAGACGCAGTTCAACGTCGTCGGTCAGGAAGTAACCAACCGAACCACCGAAGAGGTTGCCGTTGTTCTTGAAGTTACGAGCGCTGTCGAATTGTTCTTTCTTGGCGAAGCCTTCGATTTCAACTGCGCCTTGGCCTTGTGCCAGAGCGCCGAACGAAGTGGCGGCAATCAAAGAACCAATGGCCAAGCCCAAGGTGTTTTTCAGTTTCATCCGTTAAATCCCCATCTGGTGATTGTGAAGCAGTCCCGCAAACCGGGGGACAACTCGGCGGCAAGTCTATCAGAACTTGCCTACACGTAAGAGATATTTGCGCCGAACTAAGTTTCAGCAACGCCTGCAAATTTCTCACGCAATTTATCTAGAGCACGTTTGTACCGCATTTTTGTCGCACTCAAACCCATGTGCATGATGTCTGCGATCTCCTGAAACTCCAGCTCTGCGACAAATCGTAGCACCAGAATTTCACGGTCAATCGGGTTCACATACACCAGCCAGCGATCGAGTCCACCCTTGTCCTCGGGTTTCGGCATCTTTTCTTCAGATGCTTCCTCGAGGGGGTCCAGACTCAAAGCATCCATCAAGCGACGCTTTCGCCGTTCCTTCCGATACTGTGTGATGCATTCGTTGTACGTGATGCTGTAGAGCCACGTTTTGAACTTCGATTTGCCCTCGAAGTTCTTCAGGCCATACAGCACCTTCAACATCACTTCCTGACAGACATCGTCTGCGTCGCGATCGTTCCCCAGATATCGTGCACAGACGTTAAATAATGTTCGTTGGTAACGCCGCATCAGTTCTTCATAGGCGCGTGTTACGTGAAACAGCTCGGTATGCGAGCGCGCGACCAACTCCTCATCAGAGAGCTCGCGGGGGTCGTAGCGCGTGGAGAGCGATTGAGCTTTATTCAAAACAAGTCGGGCCGACAGTCAGGTCAATGTCCGCCGCAGCCCTTACAGGGCACTTTGCGGCGGCGTACATTAGCAGGGTTTGCCGGGTTAGCGGCTACTCACATGCTGCTCCAGGAGGATCCGATTGGAGAGAGAGACTAGCTCACCCTCATCGGTCAGCAATGTGGTTTTAACCGTGCCGATCTCTTCGATCTGACCTTCGACCTCGCCAACACGCACTTGTTGCCCAACCTGATACAACTCACGCACATAGATTCCCGCAAGAATCTGACCGGCAATTTCCCGGCTTCCCAGTCCCATCGCCAGCGCAACCGCCAGACCAACGGTAATCAATACGATCACAATCACGTGGTTCAGCAGGTCAGTCTTGACCTCCAACTGGCTGATTGCGACCGAAATACTGATGATAATCACCAGGCCCTGGGCAATTCGCCCCAGGCCCGCAGCATAATCCAGCCCTACACCTTCTGCGGCACCACGCACCAGCCCATTGGCCAGTTGCGCCAGCAACACACCCACCAGCAGCACCAGCGCAGCGCCGAATACCTTCGGCAAATACAGCGCAAGCATGTCCAGCGTAGCCGAAACTCGCTCAAGTCCAAGGGATTCTGCGGCAGAAACCAGAAAAATCAGCAGAACGAACCAATAAACAATCTTGCCAATCAGGGTCGAGATCGGCACTTGAAGCCCGGCCCGGGACAGCAATTTAGTCAGACCGGTGCCGCCCATCAGGCGATCAAGGCCCAGCTTGGCGAGCAACTTGGACAGCAAAGTATCCAAAAGTTTCGCAACGACAAAACCCAACAGCAACACGACCAGTGCGCCGAACAGGTTCGGGATGAAATTTGCCACCTTGGTCCATAACGCAGTCATTGCAGTGACGAGGCTCTGAGTCCAGAGATCAAGTTCCATATTCAATCAGCCTTATCAGCGGTGCGAACGATAGGTTTACGGTGGCGGGATACCGGCGAGACGTGGGCCGAGCCGTTATTGAGGGCAATCATCAGCGCGGGCAACCAGCGGCCCAGCAGGCTGAACAGATCGCCGGCGCCGACCTGGCGGTTGGCGGTTTTCAGGACACGCCCAAGGCACGCATCGTCGTCACGGGTAGACGGCGAAGCGTTCAGCATGTCGCGCAAAGACTGTTCAAACGGATCGTGCATACGCACCTCTCGTGATGTCTGTGAAAGACGCGGTCAAATTTGCCCGGGTCACATGAGTCATCGTCACACCCAGCGCAAACGGCGGAATAACCACCACTGACCGAGCGCCACCGAGACCATCATCAGGCATGCGATCAGGAAGCCATAAGGGCTTTCCGAGAACGGAATGCCACCAACATTTATCCCCAGCAGGCCGGCCAGAAAACTCATCGGCAAGAAGATCCCGGTGATGATCCCGAAGCGGTACATCGTGCGGTTCATGCGCACGCTCAAACGTCTGTCCTCGGCCTCGAGGACCAGCCCCACCCGCTCCCGGGTCAATTCCAGCTCTTCGAGATAACGGGTCAGGCTGTTGTTCAATTCGTTCCAGTAATCGCCGTCGTCATCGACGAACCAGGGCAATTTGATCCGCGTGAGCTGTCCGAAAATATCCCGCTGCGGAGCAAGGAAACGTTTCAGCGCGGCGGCCCTTCGACGAATCTGCAAAATGGCGCCGTGCTCGGGCGTATACCGTTCGTCGGCATCCAGCTTTTCTTCTTCCTCATCGACCACTTCCGAGAGGCAACTGACCAGATCCTGCACTTTATTGGTGAGGTACTGAGCCATATAAAGGATGAGTTCGGAGGCGGTTTTCGGCCCTTTGCCATCGGCCAGCTGCACCAGCAATTCATCGGTGGCACGCAATGGACGCAAACGCAGGGAAATGACGCGCTGGGCAGAAGCGAAGATCCGCACCGAGACCATGTCTTCCGGCTCCGCGCCAGGATTCAGGTTGACTCCACGCAGAAACAGCAGCAGTTCGGAGTCCGGCAGCGGCAAAAGACGCGGTCGGGTGTTCTCTTCGAGCAGCAGGTCACAGCTGAATTCACTCAAACCGCTGGATTTGCGCAGCCAGGTCTGGGTTTGCGGGTGACTGCGATCCCAGTGCAGCCACAGGCTTTCATGGGCCTGCAGCTGCAAGTCATCGAGTTCAGTCCGGGCTATCGAACGCGCACCGCCTTTACCATCCAGCACCAGGGCATGCACCAGCCCCCACTGCGCGTTGTCTTCCTCGAACATCCTCACCCCTTTGTTGATTCGCGGCTTTATTCAGGCATCTTCAGCGGGCTTGGCGAGATGATCACGCCGTTGTTGTCCGCGTAAATGTAGTGACCTGGATGGAAAGTCACGCCAGCAAAGGTCACAGGGACGTTGAGATCGCCGAGTCCGCGCCTGTCGGATTTTCTCGGGTGACTGGCGAGGGCCTGAACGCCCAGATCGGTCTGCGCGATGATATCGACGTCACGGATGCAACCGTAGATCACCAGCCCTTCCCAACCGTTATTTGCGGCTTTCTCGGCCAGCATGTCACCCAGCAATGCATGACGCAGAGAACCGCCACCGTCGACCACCAGCACCTTGCCATTACCTTTGAGTTCGACCTGCTCTTTGACACGCGAGTTGTCTTCAAAGCACTTGATCGTCACGATTTCGCCGCCGAATGAGTCACGGCCGCCGAAATTGTTGAACATCGGTTCCAGCACCTGCACCAGCTCCGGGTAGGTGTCGCACAGGTCAGGCGTAAGGTAATGGTTCATCGAGAAACTCCTGTAAAGAGGAAGACAATCGAGGATGTCGCAAAGTGACCGGAACAGCTCAATGCGTCATATCTTAGCCGCAAGCCGATCAGAGCGAAATGCCCTTGTTAGAGCATCAGGCTCAGACTACCGCAGACAAAACCGGCTTTTCTCCCAGCAAAGGCGTTTGCTGATCGGCCAGCCAGCGCGCCACCAACGGCCAGACTTCGGCTTGAGCGGCTTTGCTGACGAGCATTTCCACGTGACCGAAATTATCGCCAAAGCCCTGCTCGCGGCCAAGGTTGATAAATTGCTTGTGCTCGGAACCCACTTGATCGAACAGCTTGCGGCATGCCCACGCCGGATCCTGATGATCGCCGGCGGCGCTCACGGTCAGCACTGGCAACTGAACCTCCGCCAATCCCGCCCACCAATCCTTGTCTGCATCGCCGAAGCGCCCGAACAGCCCATACCAGCGCATGCTTTCCAGGGCCAGGCCAATCGGCTCGTCCTCCGGGCCGCGCTTGAGCCGTGAACCGGACAGCTGGGCGAAACGCTTGAGGATGAAGCGCCCGCCCCACTCCACCGGTGGAATCTTCAACGGCCAGTACGTGCGACTGACCTGCGTTCCGAAGAACGCCGCAGACGCGACGACAGGCTCGCCGATGTATTCCCCACCCAGCGCCGCCGCCAGCGTGATGCCGCCCAGTGAGTGACCGATCCAGTGCGGGACCTGGCCGCTTTGCTCGCGCACGAAGGCGCCAATGGCCGGCAGGTCGTAACGGGCGTAGTCGGCAACGCGGTTCTTGCGGTAGTTCTGATTGCGCTGGGACAGGCCGTGGCCGCGCATTTCGGGAATCCAGACATCGAATCCCAGACGCGTCAGGTAGGCACCGAGCCCCAGGCCCTTTGGAGAAAACCAGAACCGGCGATTGGAAAAGCTGCCGTGCAGCAGAATCACCGGCACGCCACCGTGCGCGGGCACGTCCGCCATGCCCAAACGGGTCACGGCCAACTCCACAGTGCCATCAGGACTGTTGCCGGGTTTCAAACGATAGACATCTTCGCTCAGATCGCCGCGCCGCTCGGCGCTGATCAGGGCGACAGGAAATAGGTTGCTGCTGCTTTGCATAATGCTCTTGCACAAAAAAGGGCGGCATCCAGAGGAGCCCGCCCTACTTGATTCTTAAAGCCCCAGCCACTACGCCGGCCGGGGCTTCACTCACACCATCAAGCCGGAGCTTGACCTTCAGCCAGGAAGAACCAGGTTTCCAGTACGGAATCGGGGTTCAACGAAACACTTTCAATGCCCTGCTCCATCAGCCATTTGGCCAGATCAGGGTGGTCCGAAGGGCCCTGACCGCAAATGCCGATGTATTTGCCGGCCTTGTTGCACGCGGCAATGGCGTTGGCCAGCAGCTTCTTGACCGCAGGATTACGCTCGTCGAACAGGTGAGCGATGATCCCGGAGTCACGGTCCAGGCCCAGCGTCAGCTGAGTCAGGTCGTTGGAGCCGATGGAGAAACCGTCGAAGAACTCAAGGAATTCTTCAGCGAGGATCGCGTTGGACGGCAGTTCGCACATCATGATGATGCGCAGACCGTTCTCGCCGCGGGCCAGGCCATTTTCAGCCAATAGATCGATCACCTGGCTCGCTTCGCCCAGGGTACGGACGAACGGCACCATGATTTCAACGTTGGTCAGGCCCATCTCGTTGCGCACGCGCTTGATGGCACGGCACTCGAGTTCGAAGCAGTCACGGAACGCTTCGCTGATATAACGCGAGGCGCCACGGAAGCCCAGCATCGGGTTTTCTTCTTCCGGCTCGTAGAGTTTGCCGCCGATCAGGTTCGCGTATTCGTTGGACTTGAAGTCCGACAGACGCACGATGACCTTTTTAGGGGTGAACGCAGCGGCCAGGGTGCTGATGCCTTCAACCAGCTTCTCGACGTAGAAACCGACCGGATCGTCGTAGCCGGCGATGCGCTTGTCGACGCTGTCCTTGATTTCCTGCGGCAGACCGTCGTAGTTCAACAGTGCTTTGGGGTGGACACCGATCATGCGGTTGATGATGAATTCCAGACGGGCCAGGCCCACACCGGCGTTCGGCAGTTGCGCGAAGTCGAAGGCGCGGTCCGGGTTGCCGACGTTCATCATGATCTTGAACGGCAGATCAGGCATGGCGTCCACGGAGTTTTTCTTGATGTCGAAGCCCAGTTCGCCTTCGAAGATGTAACCGGTGTCGCCTTCAGCGCAGGAAACGGTCACGCCCTGGCCGTCTTTCAACAGCTGGGTGGCGTTGCCGCAACCGACCACGGCCGGAATACCCAGTTCGCGAGCGATGATCGCCGCGTGGCAGGTACGACCGCCACGGTTGGTGACGATGGCGCTGGCGCGCTTCATGACCGGTTCCCAGTCCGGGTCGGTCATGTCGGAGACCAGAACGTCGCCTGGCTGGACTTTGTCCATCTCGGACACGTCCTTGATGATGCGGACCTTGCCGGCGCCGATGCGCTGGCCGATGGCGCGACCTTCAACCAGCACGGTGCCGGTTTCTTTCAACAGGTAGCGTTCCATGACGTTGGCCGAGGTACGGCTCTTCACGGTTTCAGGACGGGCCTGAACGATGTAGAGCTTGCCGTCGTCGCCGTCTTTGGCCCATTCGATGTCCATCGGGCACTTGTAGTGCTTCTCGATGATCATTGCTTGCTTGGCCAGCTCGCTGACTTCGGCGTCGCTCAGGCAGAAACGTGCGCGATCAGCCTTGTCCACGTCGATGGTCTTGACCGATTTACCGGCCGTGGCGACTTCGCCGTAGATCATCTTGATGGCCTTGCTGCCCAGGTTGCGACGCAGGATGGCCGGACGACCGGCTGCCAGCGTGCCTTTGTGGACGTAGAACTCATCCGGGTTCACCGCGCCTTGTACGACGGTTTCACCCAGGCCGTAAGCGCCGGTGATGAACACCACGTCACGGAAACCCGATTCGGTATCGAGGGTGAACATCACGCCGGCAGTGCCGGTTTCGGAGCGGACCATGCGCTGCACGCCAGCCGACAGGGCCACCAGCTTGTGGTCGAAGCCCTGGTGGACGCGGTAGGAAATCGCGCGGTCGTTGAAAAGGGAGGCGAACACCTCTTTGGCGGCGCGAATGACGTTTTCGACACCACGGATGTTCAGGAAAGTTTCCTGCTGACCGGCGAAGGAAGCGTCCGGCAGGTCTTCGGCGGTAGCGGAAGAGCGCACGGCCACGGCCATGTCAGGGTTGCCGGCCGACAGCGTGGCGAACGCGGTGCGGATCTCGGCGTTGAGCTTCTCGGGGAATTCAGCTTCCATGATCCATTGACGGATCTGGGCGCCGGTCTTGGCCAGGGCGTTGACATCGTCGACGTCCAGGGCGTCGAGGGCGGCATGGATCTGATCGTTCAGGCCGCTCAGTTCCAGAAAATCACGATAAGCCTGAGCTGTCGTGGCGAAGCCACCGGGCACCGATACACCGGCACCTGCAAGGTTACTGATCATCTCGCCCAGGGATGCGTTCTTGCCCCCTACGTGCTCTACATCATGGACGCCGAGCTTATCGAGGGAAACTACGTACTCTACCAAGGTGATCTCTCCACTAACTGTGTTGGAAAAGCTCAGAAGCCGGCGGCTCGGGGGAGCATTTGCCAGCTGTATGGCCGGGACCTGGAAAATAAGTGAGAATGCGGGCCACTGGCGGCCGGCAAATCGCGCCTATCATATCCAAGAATGATCATTAGCTTAAGGCCCAAGGTGCAAATGAAACGATCTGCTTTCTTTATTTCCGACGGCACCGGCATCACAGCCGAAACCCTCGGCCAAAGCCTCCTGGCGCAGTTCGAAAACATTACCTTCAGCAAATTCACGCGTCCGTACATCGACAACGTGGATAAAGCGCGGGCCATGGTACAACAAATCAACAAAGCCGCCGAAACCGACGGCTTCCGGCCGATTATCTTTGACACCATCGTCAATCAAGACATCCGTGAGATCCTCGCAACGTCCAATGGTTTCATGATCGACATTTTCTCGACCTTCCTGGCGCCGCTTGAACAGGAACTGACCGAGCATTCTTCCTACACCGTCGGCAAATCCCACTCCATTGGCACCAACTCCAATTACATGGAGCGCATCGAGGCGGTGAACTTCGCCCTGGATAATGACGACGGTGCGCGCACGCATTATTACGACAAGGCCGACCTGATCCTAGTGGGCGTGTCGCGTTGCGGCAAGACACCGACGTGCCTGTACATGGCCATGCAATTCGGCATCCGCGCGGCCAACTACCCGTTGACCGAAGACGACATGGAACGCCTGCAACTGCCTGCCGCCCTGCGTGCCCACCAGCACAAGCTGTTCGGCCTGACCATCGACCCGGACCGCCTCACCGCCATCCGCAACGAGCGCAAGCCCAACAGCCGCTATTCGAGCTACGCCCAGTGCGAATTCGAAGTGCGCGAAGTGGAGAACCTGTTCCGCCGCGAGAACATTCCCAATATCAATTCCACGCATTTTTCCGTGGAAGAGATTTCGGCGAAGATTCTGGTGGAGAAAGGCGTGGAGCGCCGATTCAAGTAGTTCTGTGGCACCTGATATATCGCCATCGCGGGCAAGCCCGCTCCCACAGTTTTCTCTGCAGTTTTCGAATTTTGCATTCAACTCAGATCCCTGTGGGAGCGGGCTTGCCCGCGAAGAACGATTACACGGTCTCGGCCAGTGCCCCCGCCAACGCTTCAAACCCTTGCATCAACAACCCATCATCCCCCGCCGAATTACACACACTCGCCCGAACAAACTGCGGCACCGCCCCATGCCCGACCGCAAACGCCTCCGCGGTCGCCACCAGATAATTGTTCTGCTTGAGTTCCGCCGCAATCTGCGAAGCCCGCCACGGCTCGGGCACTTCGATCCAGAAGTGTGGGCTATGGGGATGAGTCTTGTAACTGACGTCTTCTAACACGGCACTGACCAACCGCTTGCGGCGGCTGATTTCGACAATCTGCTGCTCCAGCAACTGCCCGGCTATCCCGTTTTCGATCCATGCAGTCGCCAGCTCCATCGACAGCGGACTGGCCATCCAGCACGTCCCGCGCAACGCCGCACTCAGTCGCCCGATCAACGGTAGCGGCGCGTGCAAGTAGCCAACCCGCAAACCGGCCGAAACCGCCTTGCTCAAACTGCCGATCAGCACCGAGCGCTCCGGGGCAAAGTGACTCAAGGGCAACGGACGCTGCTGCGCCAGCACGGCGTGGGCTTCGTCCTCGATGATCAGCAGATTGTGCTGGCGACAGACTTCGGCAATCGCCTCGCGCCGTGGGACCGACATCACCGCCGCCGTAGGATTCTGGATGGTCGGCGTGCAGTACACCGCGGATACCCGATGATGCTGGCAAACGTCCGACAGCGCATCGGGCAGCAATCCTTCATCATCCATCCCGACACCGATCAGTTTTATGCCGAGCATGCGGGCGACGCTGATCAACCCTGGATAGGTCAAATGCTCGGTCACCACGGTATCGCCTGGCTTGAGCAGCGCCATCAATACGCACAACAAACCGTGCTGACCGCCATTGACACAAATGACCTGCTCGGGGCTCGGCACGAATGCCTGATGCCGCAGCCAGTGGGCACCTGCCGCTCGGTGACGGGATAGTCCGCCATCGGCGGTATAACCGCTGATCATCTGCAAGGTACGCGGATCGCTGGCCAAGGCTTGCAGGCTCTGACTCAGAAAGGCGGCTTCCTGCCCCGGAATCGGCTGATTCCGACTCATATCGAAGTAAGGCTGCGGCTCGTCACTGACATTGCGAAAGCCAGAATCGCGCAGCCGTTCCATCCCGCGCTGACGCACATACGTGCCATCTCCTACACGGGCCACGACCAACCCAACCCGCTCCAGTTCGCCATACGCACGGCTGATGGTGCCGATGGTCACGCCCAGGCTGTCCGCCAACAAACGATGGGGCGGCAATTTGCTGCCGGGCTCGATCAAGCCTTCGCCGATGCTCTTTTCGAGGGCCTCGGCCAGGCGCTTGTACTTTACGCCGCGGCCCTGAGCCAAGCCTTCGCGCAGGATTGACACCGTGGCAATACTTACTTTGACAGTCATTTCCATCCCGAATAGCGTGCTGAAAACAGGTTCAATCAGGGATAGACCTATTTGGTAACCAGGTCAATTCCGACGACGAAGGAGCACGATCATGTCCATAGCCCTCAGCGCCTCTTCAAGTGTTCGAAAACCCTGGCTGGCCGGACTGGTCACCAGCGTGCTGTTCCTGATCGTTTGCCTGAGTTGGGGCACCACGTGGCTGGGCATCAAGATTGCCGTCGAAAGTGTGCCGCCGCTGACCGCCGCCGGCCTGCGTTTCCTGATCGCCTTTCCGTTGTTTTTGAGCTTCGCCCTGCTGCGTCGCGAGCCGCTGCTGTTCCCGCGGCAAAGTCGCTGGTTTTTCGTGTTCGTCACGCTGTCGTATTTCAGCCTGCCGTATTACTTGCTCAACTACGGCGAGATGCACGTGTCCTCCGGACTGACCGCGCTGCTGTTCAGCTGCATGCCGGTGTTCATCCTGATCTTTTCGGCGGTGTTGCTGCGGGAGAAGATCTATCCCTCGCAAGTGATCGGCATCGCCATCGGGTTCGGCAGTCTGTTCATGATTATCCGCAGCCAGGGCTTGCACCTGGATCACGCCGAATTCTTCGGGGTGCTGGCGATTCTGGCGGCGGCGGTGATGCATGCGCTGTGTTACGTGATCACCAAGAAGCAAGGCAGTGCGATCAGCGTGATTACGTACAACACGCTACCCATCGGCCTGGCTGGCTTGATGCTGTTTGTGGCGGGATTGCGCTTTGAAGCGCCGGTGTTCGATGACATCACGGCGCGCTCGTGGGGCGCCCTGTTCTATCTGGGGTTGGTGGCGTCGGTGGGCGGGTTTATCGTTTACTTTTTGCTGCTCAAGCGACTGAGCCCGATCATTTTGTCGTTCGTGTTTATTATTTTTCCGGTGTTCGCGGTGGTTATTGGGGCTTGGTATGAGGGGCAAAGTATTTCGAGAGAATTGATGATCTATTCGGCGATTTTGCTGGCGGGCTTTGCCATCACCAAATTACCCGTCGAAAAAATGGTTCAACGACTAAAAACAGACCTGTAGGAGCTGTCGAGTGAAACGAGGCTGCGATCTTTTGATCTTCGCTTTTAAAAGCAAAATCAAAAGATCGCAGCCTCGTTTCACTCGACAGCTCCTACAGGGTTTCGCATCGTTCAATCAGATCGAGTGCATACCCGTTAGATGACGAACAAGTCCATAAACCGGTTCACCGGTGTCGCTTCAAGCGCAGCCTGATCCTTGCACAACGCAAAAATCTCGTTGCTGCGCTGGGCGGTGAAACGCGTCGCCAGGTTGGCTTTGAACTTGTCTTCAAGCAATCGAATGCCATCGGCACGGCGTCGACGATGGCCGATCGGATATTCCACCACTACGTTCTCGGTGCTGGAGCCGTCTTTGAAAAACACCTGAATCGCGTTGGCGATGGAACGCTTATCGGCTTCCATATATTCGCGGGTGAAGCGTGGGTCTTCAACGATGACCATTTTCTCCCGCAGCACGTCGATGATCGGGTGCGCTGCGTGGAAGTCATCTTCGTATTGCTCGGCCACCAGATTGCCAAACGCCAGCGGCACGGCGGTCATGTACTGAATGCAGTGATCGCGGTCGGCAGCATTGGCCAACGGGCCGACCTTGGAAATGATGCGGATTGCCGATTCGTGGGTGGTGATGACAATTTTGTCGATCTCATGCAGACGATTTCGCACCTGTGGGTGCAGGGTCACTGCCGCTTCGCAGGCGGTTTGCGCGTGGAACTCAGCGGGAAAACTGATCTTGAACAACACGTTTTCCATCACGTAGGTCCCGTACTCGCGGGAGAAGCTGAACGCGCGTTTATCTTCAGGCTTGAGCGCCAGATCGTTGTTGGTGTGGCTGAACAACACGTCGTAAAAGCCCCACTGCTTGGCGGTCAGAACGCCGGGAATGCCCATCTCGCCGCGCATCGCAATGTCTGCCAGGCGCACGCCCCGGCTGGACGCATCGCCCGCTGCCCAGGATTTGCGCGACCCGGCATTCGGCGCATGCCGATACGCGCGCAGCGCCTGGCCATCAGCGAAGGCGTGAGATAACGCCGACAGCAGTTGCTCGCGATTGGCGCCCATGAGTTTGGCGGTGACGGCGGTCGAGGCGACTTTCACCAGGATGACGTGATCGAGCCCTACACGATTGAAGGAGTTTTCCAGTGCGATCACGCCTTGAATCTCGTGAGCCATGATCATGGCTTCGAGCACCGCACGAATGGTCAGCGGCGCATCGCCATTGGCCAGGCGCTTTTGCGAGAGGTGGTCGGCCACCGCGAGAATGCCGCCGAGGTTATCGGACGGATGACCCCATTCGGCGGCGAGCCAGGTGTCGTTGTAATCGAGCCAACGCACGATGCAGCCGATGTCCCACGCCGCTTTGACGGGATCGAGGCGGAAACTCGTGCCCGGCACACGTGCACCGAACGGGACGACGGTGCCTTCGACGATCGGGCCGAGGTGTTTGGTGCATTCGGGAAAGCGCAGGGCCAGCAGGCCGCAGCCGAGGGTGTCGATCAGGCAGTTGCGGGCGGTGTCCAGCGCTTCTTTGGATTCGATTTTGAAGTTGAGGACGTAATCGGCAATGTCCTGCAGGACGGTGTCGTAGTCGGGGCGGTTGTTCTGGTCGACGTTGGTGCTCATGTTCGATTCACTCCAGTTCAGAATTGTTGAGTGGTGGTGTTCTTCCTCAGGGGCAGGTTTGGTTTTGATTTTTGCAGGTCTGGGGGCCTGCTTGATTTGTATTTATTCAGGTAGATCCACCCCTCACCCCAGCCCTCTCCCCACGGGGGAGAGGGGGAAAGGGAGCAGATCTTCATGCTGTTCAAAGCCAGAGTTCGACTCAAGCTTTCAGGCTGCAGCGGATCGAAATACACCTCGGTCAGCCCCCTCTCCCCTCTGGGGAGAGGGTTGGGGTGGTTTTCAGATCAGAAGGAATCACCCGGCACGCGCACAAAGCCTTCCATCAATACCCGCGCACTGCGGCTCATGATGGCTTTGTTCACGGTCCATTCGCCGTTGACCTGACTGGCCTCGGCCCCCACACGCAACGTGCCGGACGGATGCCCGAAGCGCACTGCATTGCGTTCGACGCCACCGGCGGCGAGGTTAACCAAGGTGCCGGAAATCGCTGCTGCCGTACCAATGGCAACCGCCGCCGTGCCCATCATCGCGTGGTGCAATTTGCCCATCGACAACGCACGCACCAGCAGGTCGACGTCACCCGCTGCAATCGCCTTGCCGCTCGACGCCACGTAATCCGCCGACTTGGCCACAAAGGCAACCTTGGGCGTGTGCTGACGCTTGGCCGCTTCGTCCAGGTCCTTGATCAAACCCATGCGCAACGCGCCATAAGCACGAATGGTCTCGAACATCAGCAAGGCTTTCGGGTCGCTATTGATCGCGCCCTGCAACTCGGTGCCGGTGTAGCCGATGTCTTCAGCGTTGACGAAAATCGTCGGGATGCCGGCATTGATCATGGTCGCCTTGAAGGTACCGACGCCGGGCACTTCGAGGTCATCCACCAGGTTGCCGGTGGGGAACATCGAACCACCGCCGCCCTCTTCTTCCGCTGCGGGGTCCATGAATTCGACCTGCACTTCGGCGGCGGGAAAGGTCACGCCGTCGAGTTCGAAATCACCGGTTTCCTGCACTTCACCGTTGGTGATCGGCACGTGGGCGATGATGGTCTTGCCGATGTTGGCCTGCCACACGCGCACCACGGCCACGCCGTTGTGCGGAATACGGCTGGCATCCACCAGGCCGTTGCTGATGGCGAACGAACCGACAGCCGCCGACAGGTTGCCGCAGTTACCGCTCCAGTCGACGAAAGGCTTGTCGATCGAGACTTGGCCAAACAGGTAATCGACGTCGTGATCCGCCTTGATGCTTTTCGACAGGATCACGGTTTTGCTGGTGCTGGATGTCGCGCCACCCATGCCGTCGATTTGCTTGTCGTACGGGTCGGGGCTGCCGATTACGCGTAGCAGTAATGCATCGCGAGCCGGACCTGGAATCTGTGCCGCTTCGGGCAAGTCTTTCAGGCTGAAAAACACGCCTTTGCTGGTGCCGCCACGCATGTAGGTGGCGGGGATTTTGATTTGAGGTGCGTGAGCCATTGGTGCTCCTTCATAGCGGGCAAGGGACTTGAAATCCCTTGTCCGCAAAGCGTGTTTTAGACGGCGACCGCCGACTCTTCGAGGAAGTCCTGCGCGAAGCGCTGCAACACGCCACCGGCCTCGTAGATCGACACTTCTTCGGCGGTGTCGAGGCGGCACGTCACCGGCACTTCGATGCGTTCGCCGTTCTTGCGGTTGATCACCAGCGTCAGTTCGGCGCGCGGCGTGCGTTCACCGATCACGTCGTAGGTTTCGCTGCCGTCGATGGCCAGGGTGTGACGGTCGGTGCCTGGCTTGAACTCCAGCGGCAACACGCCCATGCCCACCAGGTTGGTGCGGTGAATGCGCTCGAAACCTTCGGCCGCAATCGCTTCGACACCCGCCAGACGCACGCCTTTGGCCGCCCAGTCGCGGGACGAACCCTGACCGTAGTCAGCGCCGGCAATGATGATCAGCGGCTGCTTGCGTTCCATGTAGGTTTCGATGGCTTCCCACATGCGCATGACCTGGCCTTCCGGCTCGACGCGAGCCAGCGAGCCCTGCTTGACCTTGCCGTTTTCCTGGACCATTTCGTTGAACAGTTTCGGGTTGGCGAAGGTGGCGCGTTGCGCGGTCAGGTGGTCACCGCGGTGCGTGGCGTAAGAGTTGAAGTCCTCTTCCGGCAGGCCCATTTTCGCCAGGTATTCGCCGGCGGCGCTGTCCAGCATGATCGCGTTCGACGGCGACAGGTGATCGGTGGTGATGTTGTCCGGCAGCACCGCCAATGGGCGCATACCTTTCAGCGGACGGGCGCCAGCCAGCGCGCCTTCCCAGTACGGCGGACGGCGGATATAGGTGCTCATCTCGCGCCAGTCGTACAACGGCGTCACTTTCGGGCCGGTGTCTTCGTGGATGGCGAACATCGGAATGTAGACCTGGCGGAACTGCTCCGGCTTGACCGAGGCTTTCACTACGGCGTCGATTTCTTCGTCGCTCGGCCAGATGTCTTTCAGGCGGATTTCCTTGCCATCCACCACGCCCAGCACATCTTTTTCGATGTCGAAACGGATGGTGCCGGCGATGGCGTAGGCGACCACCAGCGGCGGCGAAGCCAGGAACGCGTTCTTGGCGTACGGGTGAATCCGGCCGTCGAAGTTGCGGTTACCGGACAGCACTGCGGTCGCGTACAGATCGCGGTCGATGATTTCTTGCTGAATCACCGGGTCCAGCGCGCCGGACATGCCGTTGCAAGTAGTGCAGGCGAAGGCGACGATGCCGAAGCCGAGCTGCTCCAGTTCGCTGGTGAGACCGGCTTCGTCGAGGTACAGCGCGACGGTTTTCGAACCCGGCGCCAGGGACGATTTGACCCATGGCTTACGGGTCAGGCCGAGCTTGTTGGCATTGCGCGCCAGCAGGCCGGCGGCGATCACGTTGCGCGGGTTGCTGGTGTTGGTGCAGCTGGTGATGGCAGCGATGATTACTGCGCCATCCGGCATCTGGCCGGGCACTTCGGTCCACTGGCCGGAGATGCCTTGGGCGGCGAGGTCCGAGGTGGCGACACGGGCGTGCGGGTTGCTCGGGCCGGCCATGTTGCGCACCACCGAGGACAGGTTGAAGCTCAACCCACGCTCGTATTGCGCGTTCTTCAAGCTGTCAGCCCACAGCCCCGTGGTCTTGGCGTAGTTCTCGACCAACTGCACTTGCTCGTCTTCACGGCCGGTGAGTTTGAGGTAGTCGATGGTTTGCTGATCGATGTAGAACATCGCCGCCGTGGCGCCATATTCCGGAGCCATGTTTGAGATGGTTGCGCGGTCGCCGAGGGTCAGCGCCGAGGCGCCTTCGCCGAAGAATTCCAGCCACGCGCCGACAACTTTTTGCTTGCGCAGGAACTCGGTCAGCGCCAGCACCATGTCGGTGGCGGTGATGCCCGGTTGCAGTTTGCCGGTCAGTTCAACGCCGACGCTTTCCGGCAGACGCATCCACGACGCGCGGCCGAGCATCACGCTTTCAGCTTCCAGACCACCGACACCGATGGCGATCACGCCCAGTGCATCGACGTGCGGGGTGTGGCTGTCGGTGCCGACGCAGGTATCAGGGAAGGCAACACCATCGCGCACCTGAATCACCGGAGACATTTTCTCCAGGTTGATCTGGTGCATGATCCCGTTGCCCGGTGGAATCACATCAACGTTTTTGAAGGCCTTTTTGGTCCAGTTGATGAAGTGGAAACGGTCTTCGTTGCGACGGTCTTCGATGGCGCGGTTCTTCTCGAACGCCTCCGGATCGAAACCACCGCGCTCGACGGCCAGGGAGTGGTCGACGATCAATTGCGTCGGCACCACCGGGTTCACTTGCGCCGGATCGCCACCTTGCAGGGCGATGGCGTCACGCAGGCCGGCGAGGTCGACCAGAGCGGTCTGGCCGAGAATGTCGTGGCACACGACGCGGGCCGGGAACCAAGGGAAGTCGAGGTCGCGTTTGCGCTCGATAAACTGTTTCAGGGATTCGGTAAGCGTGGCCGGGTCGCAGCGACGCACGAGGTTTTCCGCTAGCACGCGGGAGGTGTACGGCAGAGTGTCGTAGGCGCCAGGCTGGATGGCTTCGACAGCCGCGCGGACGTCGAAGTAATCCAGATGGCTGCCGGGCAGCGGTTTGCGGAATTCAGTGTTCATCGTCAGGACTCGGTCACGGTAATAACAAAAGGTGGGGCCTGGCATCCGGTTTCGAATTCAACACAACTCCTGTGGGAGCGGGCTTGCCCGCGATTGCGGTGGGTCAGGCGACATTTATGTCGAATGTGACTCCGTCATCGCGGGCAAGCCCGCTCCCACAGGGATTTGCGTTACGTTCAAATCCCTGCGTCAAAGCCCTCACCATTCAGCGTTGTTCGATTGGCACGAACTTGCGCTGTTCGACGCCTACGTACTCGGCGCTCGGGCGGATGATGCGGTTGTTGGCACGTTGCTCGAACACATGCGCCGCCCAGCCAGTCAGGCGCGAGCAGACGAAAATCGGTGTGAACAACTTGGTCGGAATGCCCATGAAGTGGTACGTCGACGCATGGTAGAAGTCGGCGTTCGGGAACAGTTTTTTCTGTTCCCACATGGTCTTGTCGATGGCCTCGGAAACCGGGAACAGCACGGTGTCGCCCACTTCTTCAGCGAGTTTTTTCGACCAGCCCTTGATCACTTCATTGCGCGGATCGTTGTCCTTATAGATCGCGTGACCGAAGCCCATGATCTTGTCCTTGCGCTCAAGCATGCCGAGGGTGCCTTTGATCGCCTCTTCCGGCGAGCTGAAGCGCTCGATCATTTCCATCGCCGCTTCGTTGGCGCCGCCGTGCAGCGGACCGCGCAACGAGCCGATGGCTGCCGTGACGCAGGAAAACATGTCCGACAGCGTCGAGGCGCAAACCCGTGCGGTGAAGGTCGAGGCGTTGAACTCGTGTTCCGCGTAGAGGATCAGCGAAACGTTCATCACTTTGACGTGCAACTCGCTCGGCTTCTTGTCGTGCAGCAGGTGCAGGAAGTGGCCGCCGATGGATTGCTCGTCGCTCACGCAACTGATGCGCTTGCCGTCGTGACTGAAGCGATACCAGTAGCACATGATCGCCGGGAACGCGGCCAGCAGGCGGTCGGTCACGTCGTGTTGTTCGGAGAAGTCTTTCTCCGGTTCGATGTTGCCCAGGAACGAGCAACCGGTGCGCATCACGTCCATCGGGTGGGCGTCGGCGGGGATGCGTTCCAGCACTTCTTTCAGCGCTTGCGGCAAGTCGCGTAGCTTGCTCAGTTTGCTCACGTAAGCGGCGAGTTGCGACTTGGTCGGCAGTTCGCCGTAAAGCAGCAGGTAAGCCACTTCTTCGAATTGCGCGTCAGCCGCCAGTTCGCGAACGTCGTAGCCGCGATAGGTCAGACCGGCGCCCGACTGGCCCACGGTGGACAGAGCGGTTTGCCCGGCGACCTGGCCACGGAGCCCGGCGCCACTGAGTACTTTTGCTTCGGCCATTGCTGTCTCCAGTTTTTGAATTTGTTAGGGAATCTGCAATTTCTTTAAAATTTGCATCGCACTCTGTAGCAGCTGTCGAGCCGCGCGAGGCAGCGTCCGGCTGCGCAGCAGTCGTAAAACCTGACGACGCGTTACACCTGGAAAATCGCGTCGCCTGACTGGCGAGTCCTTCGGCCTCGAACGCAGCCTCGCGGGCTCGGCAGCTGCTACAAAAACGTGTTCATTTGCAAAGTTGCTTTGTCGTTACTTCTTCGCAGCGAATAACGCATCGAGCTTCTGCTCGAACGTGTGGTAGTCGATGCGATCGTAAAGCTCCATGCGGGTTTGCATGGTGTCGATGACGTTCTGTTGCGTGCCGTCGCGACGGATCGCGGTGTAGACGTTTTCTGCCGCCTTGTTCATCGCGCGGAACGCGGACAATGGGTATAGCACCAACGACACGTCGGCACCGGCGAGTTGCTCGGTGGTGTACAGCGGGGTCGCGCCGAATTCGGTGATGTTGGCCAGAATCGGCGCTTTCACGCGGTTGGCGAACAGCTTGTACATGTCCAGTTCGGTGATGGCTTCCGGGAAGATCATGTCGGCGCCCGCCTCGATGCACGCCGCGGCGCGATCCAGGGCGGATTCCAGACCTTCCACCGCCAGGGCGTCAGTGCGAGCCATGATCACGAAGCTGTCATCGGTGCGCGCATCGACGGCAGCCTTGATCCGGTCGACCATTTCCTGCAGCGACACGATCTCTTTATTAGGACGGTGACCGCAGCGCTTGGCGCCGACCTGGTCTTCGATATGAATCGCCGCCGCGCCGAACTTGATCATCGACTTGACGGTACGTGCGACGTTGAACGCCGAGGAGCCGAAACCGGTGTCCACGTCCACCAGCAGCGGCAGGTCGCACACGTCGGTGATGCGACGAACGTCAGTCAGCACGTCATCCAGGCCGGTGATGCCCAGGTCCGGAACGCCGAGGGAGCCGGCAGCGACCCCGCCACCCGACAGATAAATAGCCTTGAAACCGGCGCGCTTGGCCAGCAGCGCATGGTTGGCGTTGATCGCGCCGACCACTTGCAGCGGATGTTCGCTGGCGACCGCATCGCGGAAACGCTGGCCTGGAGTGCTCTTGTTGGAACTCATGACTCACCTCGTTCAGTGGCTGTCTGGTTAGCGCCGTCCTGGTAATGACGGGCGATATTGCGTTTGGAGGCGCCGATGTGGCGGCGCATCAACAACTCGGCTAGCTCACCGTCACGGTCGGCGATGGCGTCGAGAATTCGGTGGTGCTCGGCAAAAGCCTGGTGCGGGCGATTGGGCGTGGTGGAAAACTGGATGCGGTACATGCGCACCAGCTGATACAGCTCGCCGCACAGCATTTGCGTCAGGGTGCGGTTGCCGCTGCCCTGGATGATCCGGTAGTGGAAGTCGAAATCGCCTTCCTGCTGGTAATAGCCTCTGCCCGCCTGAAACGCCTCATCACGCTCGTGGGTTTCGAGGACCCGGCGCAGTTCGTCGATTTCTTCGAGGGTCATGCGCTCGGCCGCCAGACGGCAGGCCATGCCTTCGAGGGATTCGCGAATCTCGTAGAGCTCCAGCAGCTCGGCATGGCTCAGCGAAACCACCCGCGCCCCGACGTGCGGTACACGTACCAGCAGGCGCTGGCCTTCCAGACGATGAATCGCCTCGCGCAACGGTCCGCGGCTGATGCCATAGGTGCGGGCCAGTTCCGGCTCGGAGATCTTGCTGCCCGGGGCGATCTCGCCCTTGACGATGGCCGCCTGAATGCGGCGGAAGACGTTTTCGGACAGCGTCTCCGAATCGTCTTGCGTAACCACCGGGGGATCGAGTTGATCCAGCATATTGTCGACACCTTGAAAGCTGATGCGGCAAAAACTAGCGAAAACAGGCGCAACAGTCAAAGAATAAATAGAGAGTGTCGACAATCGTCTAATAACCGACTGCACCACAACAAAGCAGCCCCTCTGTTTATAGCCCCCCGCCAGCGCTGGCGCCATAAACCCACCGTGCTAGAATGCCGGCCGCATTTGTTTGTGACATCTGCACTGCTTGTCATAAATAGTTGATAGGCATACGAGGGAGCTTGCGCAGCGATGCCAGGGCCTTGAATCGAAGTACGGACCGCTGCGCACCAGGATTTATGAGACTCAAGCCCTTCCCCACCTTCCTTTATCTTCTGTGCCTGCCCGGTTTCGCCGCAGCGGGTGAAAAGACCGTGTACGGCCTCAACGAGTACGCTTCCCTGGACGGCATCGACCTTGAAGTTGCCGCCAAACTCGACACCGGGGCGAAAACAGCGTCCTTGAGTGCCCGCGACATCAAACGCTTCAAACGCAATGGCGAATCCTGGGTGCGCTTCTATCTGGCCATCGACACCGCGCATTCGCACCCCATCGAACGGCCACTGGCCCGCGTCAGCAAGATCAAGCGTCGCGCCGGCGACTACGACCCGGATGAGGGCAAGAAGTACACCGCCCGTCCGGTAATCGAGCTGGATATCTGCATGGGTTCGGCTTTACGCAGCATCGAAGTGAACTTGACTGACCGAAGTGCCTTCCAATATCCGCTCTTGATCGGCTCCGAAGCACTGAAACGCTTCGACGCGCTGGTCGACCCCAGTCTTAAATACGCTGCTGGCAAACCCGCCTGCGCCACCGACGCACATACCGCAGAGTAATTCCAATGCGCGCTCTTACCCTCCATCTGAAACTGCTGATCGCCATCCTGGTGGTGCTGGGCATTTCAGTTACGGCCTATCAGATTTTCGTGCTCGGCATTCCCGTGACCGAAGATGCCACCGACGACTTGTGGAACATCGACGCCAAGGTCGAGTTCGTCGCCAGTGCCAAAGACCCGGTCAAGATCCAGATGTTCGTGCCGCCGCTGAGCCGCGATTACGTCAGCCTCAACGAGAGCTTCATCTCCAATAACTACGGCGTGGCCGTGAACCGCGTCGACGGCAACCGCAAGGTCACCTGGTCGGCACGTCGGGCGAAGGGCAATCAGACCCTTTATTACCGCCTGGTGCTGACCAAGCGCTACACCGGTGAAAAATCCAAGGTCAAAGGCCCGACCTTCCGCGACAGCATCGCCGTCGAAGGCGCTGAAAAAATCGCCGCCGAAGCCCTGCTCGCGCCGATCCGCCAACATTCGGCCGACGTCGAAACCTTCATCGGCGAAGCCATCAAGCGTGTCAACAATCTCAACGACGACAACGTGAAGCTGTTGCTGGGCGGCGATCCGTCCCCCGGACACAAGGCGAAAATCGTCGAGCTGGTGCTGTCCATCGCCCACGTACCGGTGGAAAAGGTCCACACCATTCGTCTGGTGGCCGACCAGCCGCAAACACCGGAACTCTGGCTGCGCAGTTTCAACGGCACCGACTGGCTGTACTTCAACCCGGAAACCGGCGAACAGGGCCTGCCGACCGATCGCCTGCTGTGGTGGACCGGCGACGAAAACCTGATCACCGTCGATGGCGGCAAGAAAGCCAACGTGACGTTCAGCCTGAACAACAGCGAAATGAACGCCATTCGCCTGGCCAAGCTGACCGACGAAAACACTGACGCCAACTTCCTCGAATACTCGCTGTACGGTCTGCCGCTGCAAACCCAGCAGACCTTCATGATCATGGTGATGATCCCGATCGGCGTGCTGGTGATTCTGATCCTGCGCAACCTGATCGGCTTGCAGACTCTCGGCACCTTTACCCCGGTGCTGATCGCCCTCGCCTTCCGCGAAACCCAGCTCGGCTTCGGCATCGTGCTGTTTACGGTCATCACAGCGCTGGGGCTTTCGCTGCGTTCCTACCTTGAGCATTTGAAACTGCAAATGCTGCCGAGGCTGTCGGTGGTGCTGACGTTCGTGGTGGTGCTGATCGCGGCGATCAGCCTGTTCAGCCATAAACTCGGGCTGGAACGCGGGCTGTCGGTGGCGCTGTTCCCGATGGTGATTCTGACCATGACCATCGAACGCCTGTCGATTACCTGGGAAGAACGCGGTTCCGGGCATGCGATGAAAGTGGCGATCGGTACGCTGTTCGCCGCCTCCCTGGCGCACCTGATCATGAGCGTTCCGGAGCTGGTGTACTTCGTATTCACCTTCCCGGCGATCCTGCTGATCCTGGTGGGCTTCATGCTGGCGATGGGTCGTTATCGCGGTTACCGCCTGACCGAACTGGTGCGCTTCAAGGCTTTCCTGAAGAAGGCTGACGCCTGATGTTCGGCTTCTGGAAGACCTGGAAGGCCCTGGAAGCCCGGGGCATCATGGGGATCAATCGGCGTAACGCAGACTACGTGCTCAAGTACAACAAGCGCAGCCTGTACCCGATTGTCGATGACAAGATCATCACCAAGGAGCGCGCGATCAAGGCCGGCATTCATGTGCCGGAACTGTACGGTGTGATCTCCACCGAGAAGGAAATCGACAACCTCGACAAGATCATCGGTGAGCGCAGCGACTTCGTGATCAAACCGGCCCAGGGCGCCGGCGGTGACGGCATCATTGTGGTTGCCGACCGTTTCGAGGGCCGCTATCGCACGGTGTCCGGCAAGATCATCGGCCATGAGGAACTTGAGCACCATATCTCCAGCATCCTCACCGGCCTGTATTCCCTGGGCGGTCACCGTGACCGCGCGCTGATCGAATACCGGGTGATCCCGGACCAGATCTTCAAAAGCATCAGCTACGAAGGCGTGCCGGACATCCGCATCATCGTGCTGATGGGCTATCCAGTGATGGCCATGCTGCGTTTGCCGACGCGCCAATCCGGCGGCAAGGCCAACCTGCACCAGGGCGCCATCGGCGTCGGCGTCGACCTCGCGACCGGGCAGACGCTGCGCGGCACCTGGCTGAACAACATCATCACCAAACACCCGGACACCACCAACGCGGTGGACGGCGTGCAACTGCCCTACTGGGACGGTTTCATGAAACTCGCTGCCGGCTGTTATGAGCTGTGCGGGCTGGGTTACATCGGTGTCGACATGGTGCTGGACCAGGAAAAAGGCCCGCTGATTCTCGAACTCAATGCCCGGCCCGGGTTGAACATTCAGATTGCCAATGACTGCGGACTGACGCTGCGTACCCATGCGGTTGAAGCGCGGCTGGAAGAGTTGAAGGCACTCGGGATTACCGAGACGGTGCGCGAGCGGGTGGAGTTTGTTCAGGAGATGTTTGGGCATATTCCTGCGGTTGAGGGTTGATCCAAAACCGAGTCGCCCGCATCGCTAGCAGGCTAGCTCCCACAGTGGATCTGTGTCGCACTGAAGATCAAATGTGGGAGCTAGCCTGCTAGCGATGACTGACTCCCAGTCACCAAACCTCCCAACCCTGCCCCCAATCTGCCAATCCCCGACATCCCCTCTAGGAGCAAATCCTGCAGAGGACTACAATCGCCCCCCCCGCCTCGATGGCTGACCTGCCCCGCCCATGTTGACCTGTTCCGTACACCCGCTACCCTATCGCGCCAACCCCGCCGAGTACTTCGCGGCGATTCGTCATGCCCCCGGCGCCGTGCTGCTCGACAGCGGCCGGCCAACCGCTGACCGCGGGCGATATGACCTGCTCAGCGCCTGGCCGCTGGAGCAGTTGGCGGTGTTGCCGGACGAGAGCGGCCTGCACTTCCTGCAACGCCTTCGCGACAATCTGACGCGACTCGGCGAAGCGGCCATCCCCTATGAGCTGCCCTTCGCCGGTGGCCTGATCGGTTACCTGAGTTATGACTTCGGCCGCCATCTGGAACATCTGCCAAACCAGGCGCAGGACGACCTGCAATTGCCGGATGCGCGTTTCGGGCTGTACGACTGGGCACTGATCAGCGATCACCACCTGGCAACCAGTCAACTGGTGTTCCACCCGACGCTGATCGACAGCGAGCGCCAGCGCCTGATCGAGTTGTTCATTCAGGCGGCAGTTGAACCGATCGAGCCGTTCAAGCTGAAAGCGCCGATGAAAGCCGACCTGAGCGCTGATGAATATCGCCAGGCCCTGGAACGCATTCAGCACTACATCCAGGCCGGCGATTGCTATCAGGTCAACTTTGCCCAGCGCTTCCGGGCTGAGTGCCAAGGTGATCCGTGGGCCGCGTATGTCGCGCTGCGGGCCGCGTGCCCGACACCGTTTTCCGGTTTCCAGAGCTTGCCCGACGGTGGCGCTGTGTTGAGCCTGTCTCCTGAGCGCTTCGTCAAAGTCAGCGAACGCCATGTGGAAACCCGCCCGATCAAAGGCACCCGCCCTCGTGGCCTGACCGCTGCCGAAGACGCCGCAAACGCCGCCGAACTGCTGGCCAGTCCCAAGGATCGTGCGGAAAACCTGATGATCGTCGATCTGCTGCGCAACGACCTCGGCCGCACCTGCCGCATCGGCTCGGTGCAGGTGCCGGAGTTGTTCAGTCTGGAAAGCTACCCGAATGTGCATCACCTGGTAAGCAGCGTGACCGGCGAACTGGCGGATGACCGGGACGCGCTGGACCTGATCGCTGGCAGTTTTCCGGGTGGATCGATTACCGGTGCACCGAAGATTCGTGCCATGCAGATTATTGATGAGCTGGAGCCGACCCGGCGCGGGTTGTACTGCGGTTCGTTGCTGTACCTGGACGTGCGCGGCCAGATGGACAGCTCCATCGCGATTCGCAGTTTGCTGGTCAAGGATGGGCAGGTGTGCTGCTGGGGCGGTGGCGGGATTGTCGCGGACTCGGAGTGGCAAGCGGAGTATCAGGAATCGATTACCAAGGTGAAAGTACTCCTCGATACCCTGCAAAACCTCTAGCTCTTGTGGCGAGGGAGCTTGCTCCCGCTCGGCTGCGCAGCAGCCGTAAAACCGGTCAACGTGTTCTATCTGACTATATGCGATGTCTGGTTTTGGGGGCGCTTCGCGCCCCAGCGGGAGCAAGCTCCCTCGCCACAGGTATCGGTTTACAAAGTAAGAGCCCGATTCGAAGCCTTGATGAATTCCTGCTTCAAATCCTCAAAGCTGTGCACCGCCGGAAATTGTGGAAACTCGCGAATCACGTTATCCGGCGCATGAAACAGAATCCCTGCATCCGCCTCACCCAGCATCGTGGTGTCGTTGTAGGAATCCCCTGCCGCAATCACTCGGTAGTAAAGGCTCTTGAACGCCAAGACCGACTGACGCTTCGGATCTTTCTGACGCAACTGATAGCTCGTCACCCGGCCCGAATCGTCGGTAATCAGTCGATGGCACAGCAACGTCGGGAAACCCAGTTGACGCATCAGCGGCTGGGAAAACTCATAAAACGTATCCGACAGAATCACCACCTGAAACCGCTCACGCAGCCAGTTGACGAACTCGATGGCGCCGTCCAGCGGCTTCAGCGTGGCGATCACTTCCTGAATGTCGGTGAGTTTCAGGCCGTGTTCGTCGAGAATCCGCAGGCGCTGTTTCATCAGCACGTCGTAGTCGGGAATGTCCCGGGTGGTCGCCCTCAGGGATTCAATACCGGTTTTTTCAGCGAACGCGATCCAGATTTCCGGGACCAGCACACCTTCGAGATCCAGACAGGCAATTTCCACAAGACACTCCCATTTGTATTGATTATTGAGTCGAGCGAGTAAAAGGACTGCCGAACTCTAGCGACTCGGGCTGCCCCGCGCAACGCAGAGGGCGCGCCCGCAGCTGCAGGATTTTGTTACCATCAGCCCTATATAGAGCGCCCAGCGCCACCGACCTGTAGGAAGCCGCCCTGATGAGCCCATCGTTCGATGTCGTGGAACTCGCCACGACCTATGCCAACAAATCCGCCCAGGACATCCTGAAACTCGCGTTCGCCGAGTTTGGCGATGACCTGTGGATATCTTTCAGCGGCGCCGAAGACGTGGTGCTGGTGGACATGGCCTGGAAGCTGAACAAGAACGTCAAAGTGTTCAGCCTCGACACCGGCCGCTTGCATCCAGAGACCTACCGATTCATCGATCAGGTGCGCGAGCACTACAAGATCGACATCGAACTGGTGTCGCCGGACTACACGAAACTTGAACCGTTCGTGAAGGAAAAAGGCCTGTTCAGTTTCTACAAGGACGGCCATGGCGAGTGCTGCGGCATTCGCAAGATCGAACCGCTGCGCCGCAAGCTGTCGAGCGTGACCGCCTGGGCCACCGGCCAGCGTCGGGACCAGAGCCCGGGCACCCGCAGCGCCGTGGCGGTGCTGGAAATCGACACCGCGTTTTCCACCCCGGAACGCACCCTCTACAAGTTCAACCCGCTGGCGCAGATGACCAGCGAAGAGATCTGGGGTTACATCCGCATGCTCGAGTTGCCGTACAACAGCCTGCATGAACGCGGCTTCATCAGCATCGGTTGCGAACCGTGTACCCGCCCGGTGCTGCCGAACCAGCATGAACGTGAAGGCCGTTGGTGGTGGGAAGAGGCGACGCAGAAAGAATGTGGGTTGCATGCGGGGAATATCATCAGTAAATCCAAGGCGTAATCCCGCCTGGCGACATTCATTGTAGGAGCCGGCTCGCTGGCGAAAGCGGTCTTCCAGTCAATGAATCTTTTGACTGACACACTGCAATCGCCAGCAAGCCGGCTCCTACAGGTATCATTTCAAGCTGACTAAATGTGTACACAGGAATGTCACCATAGGTGCCATTTATGTGTGCACTTTTAGTTTCTGCGCCCCAAAAAGTTACATCCTCCTTTCCTGACTTCCTCAGTCGCGCTTTCTCACGACCTCGGCCGAAAAATAAATACCTGTTCAATCGGTCAATTTATATCGCCTTTTTTTCAGTCACTTATCTCGCCTAGATAACAAAACGAAATTAGCCCTGGCTTTCATAGGCCCGTAACTGGCATGGATCTGGCTTAAGTGCATACATGTTCTGTATACAATCACCTCAAAACATACACACACTTTAGATCCGCAAGCCTGAAGCGCCCTATCCCGTACAGGCTGCAGATGCCCCGTAACCAATGATGCTGATTGCCCGCGACGAAGATTTGTCGAGCCCACGCTCATGCACAGTCATCGCGACGCCTAGCTCGGAGCCTGCCGGAATGCGTACTAGCCTCTCCAATAACAACATCGCGCTGGATCTGCCCTCCTTATCACCCACCTCATCCCCACACGATCAAACGTTTCAAGAACCCGTGGTGCTCAGCCCGCGCCTGCACAACAAGGACCTGGCGCCGACCAAAGCCGAAGGTCGACGCTGGGGCCGCTACAGCATCTTCGCTCTGTGGACCAACGACGTTCACAACATCGCCAACTATTCCTTCGCCATCGGGCTGTATGCGTTGGGCCTGGGCGGCTGGCAGATTCTGCTGTCCCTGGGGATCGGCGCGGCGCTGGTGTATTGCTTCATGAACCTCTCCGGCTACATGGGGCAAAAGACCGGCGTGCCGTTTCCTGTCATCAGCCGGATCAGTTTCGGCATCCACGGAGCGCAAATTCCTGCATTGATCCGCGCCGTTATCGCCATCGCCTGGTTCGGTATTCAGACGTACCTGGCGTCGGTGGTGTTTCGCGTATTGCTGACGGCGGTGCACCCGGGATTCGCCGAGTACGACCACAATTCGATTCTTGGCCTGTCGAGCCTGGGCTGGGTGTGTTTCGTGGCGATCTGGCTGGTGCAACTGGGCATCCTCGCCTATGGCATGGAAATGGTACGGCGCTATGAAGCGTTCGCCGGCCCTGTGATACTGCTGACCGTCGCCGCCCTCGCCGGGTGGATGTACACCCAGGCCAACGCGACCATCGCCTGGTCGATTCGCGAACCGCTGACGGGCAGTGAGATGTGGCGCAACATCTTTGCCGGCGGTGCGTTGTGGCTGGCGATCTACGGCACGTTGATCCTCAACTTCTGCGACTTCGCCCGCTCCTCGCCGTGCCGCAAAACCATCAAGGTCGGAAATTTCTGGGGCCTGCCGGTGAATATTCTGGTGTTCGCGGCCATCACGGTCCTGCTCTGCGGTGCGCAGTTCCAGATCAATGGCCGGATCATCGAAAGCCCGACTGAAATCATCGCGTCGATCCCCAACACCTTCTTTCTGGTGCTCGGCTGCCTGGCGTTCCTGATCGTCACCGTGGCGGTGAACATCATGGCCAACTTCGTCGCCCCGGCCTTCGTGCTCAGCAACCTGGCGCCCAAGTACCTGACCTTCCGCCGCGCCGGTCTGATCAGCGCGACCATTGCGGTGCTGATCCTGCCGTGGAACCTCTACAACAGCCCGCTGGTGATCGTGTATTTCCTGTCCGGCCTCGGCGCCCTGCTCGGGCCGTTGTACGGCGTGATCATGGTCGACTACTGGCTTGTACGAAAAGGCCAGGTCAACGTGCCGCAGTTGTACAGCGAAGACCCCAACGGCGCTTATTACTACAGCCGCGGGGTCAATTTACGCGCCGTAGCGGCGTTCATTCCTGCAGCGTTGATCGCCATCGTCCTGGCACTGGTGCCGGGATTCGACAGCGTGTCGCCCTTCTCCTGGCTGATTGGTGCCGGGATTGCCGGGATGCTCTACCTGATCATCGCCAAGCGGCAGCCTCATTACGCTGATGTCAGCGGTGAAAGCATCGCGGTCGACAACGTCAGCCACTAATCCACTGGAGGCCCGGCAGCGTCGGGCCGCAGAACCACCCTGCAATAAGGACTTTTCATGCGAATTCTCGTGGTCAACGTCAACACCACTGAATCCATCACCCAGGCCATCGCCCGCTCCGCCCAGGCGGTAGCCGCGCCGGGTACGGAAATCATCGGCCTGACGCCCCATTTCGGCGCCGACTCCATCGAAGGCAATTTCGAAAGCTACCTGGCCGCCATCGCGGTGATGGACCGGGTGATGTCTTACGACCAACCCTTCGATGCGGTGATCCAGGCCGGTTATGGCGAGCACGGTCGCGAAGGCTTGCAGGAATTGCTCAACGTACCGGTGGTGGACATCACCGATGCGGCGGCCAGCACCGCAATGTTCCTTGGCCATGCCTACTCGGTGGTCACCACGCTGGACCGCACCGTGCCGCTGATCGAGGATCGGCTGAAACTGTCCGGATTGTGGGACCGCTGCGCGTCGGTGCGGGCCAGTGGCCTGGCGGTGCTGGAGCTGGAATCCGATCCGCAACGGGCGCTGGAAGCGATTGTTCGTCAGGCGGAACTGGCCGTGCTTGAAGACAAGGCTGAAGTGATTTGCCTGGGCTGCGGCGGAATGGCCGGGCTGGATGAACAGATTCGCCAGCGCACCGGGGTTCCGGTGGTGGATGGGGTGACGGCGGCAGTGACGATTGCCGAGTCGCTGGTGCGGTTGGGCTTGTCGACTTCCAAGGTGCGGACTTACGCGACGCCTCGGCCCAAGAACATCATTGGATGGCCGGGGCGGTTTGGCAGGTAGACCGCGTTATCGTTCTTCGCGGGCAAGCCCGCTCCCACAGGGGAAGCGTCGTATCCAGGATTGTGGTATGACGCGAAACCTGTGGGAGCGTGGCTTGCCCGCGAAGGCAGCGACTCGGTCCCAAGCCAACCTCAAACCGCACTAAACCTGCGCCCCAACCCCTGCTCCGCAAACTGCTCAATAATGAAATCCACAAACACCCGGGTCTTGCCCGGCAGCAGTTTGTGTTCCGCGTAATAGATAGAAATGTTGCCGTCATCGACATACCAGTCCGGCAACACCCGTTGCAACGTCCCAGCCTCCAGATAGCCCACGGCGAACGGCATGCTCACCAATGCAATGCCCAACCCCTGGGCCGCCGTCGCACACGCCGCCTCCGAATCGCTCATGGTCATTCGCGCCTTGAGTGTCAGCGGGTTGTGTTGCTGAGTGCGGCTGGTCAATTGCCAGGAACGCACACGGCCGGTTTGTGGGGAGCGGATCAGAATGCCATCGTGGTCCTTGAGTTGATCGGGCTCGACGATCACAGCCCGCGCAGCCAGATACTCGGATGACGCCACCAACACCCGATGCGCCGGTGTCAGCTTGCGCGCCACCACGCCTTGCGGCAGCTCGAATCCCCCACCAATCGCCGCATCAAAACCCTGGGCAATCAGATCGACCTGTCGGTTATCGAAATGCCAGTCCGGGTTGATCGCCGGAAAACGCCGGAGAAATTCGCCAAGCAAGGGCACGACATATAAACGCCCGAACACCGTGCCCATGCTGACCTTCAGGGTGCCCGCCGGTCTGCCTTCGGCGCTGGCGAGGTTGGCCACTGCATTTTGAATCGTGTGCAGGCTGGAACTGACTTCGCCGAGAAACAGATGACCGGCCTCAGTCAGCGTCAGGCTGCGCGTGCTGCGCTGGAACAGCCGCACGCCGAGCCGGGCCTCAAGCTTTGCAACACTTTTACCGACCGCCGCCGGGGTCAGGCTCAAGCGTCGCGCAGCTTCGGCAAAGCTGCCAACCTCGGCGCTGCGCACGAAGCACTCGATACTGCTGAAGGTTTCCATAAGCGCCACTATAAACTTCTGGTTTACACAGACTATCGCAATTACTGGCTACACAGCGTGCAATCCTGAATCGATACTAGGCTCCATCAACCGAGACATTCGCCTCGGGACTTCGGAGATCGATATGACTACTCAAAACCTCAGCGGTAAAGTGGCTTTGATTCAAGGCGGGTCCCGCGGCATCGGCGCAGCCATTGTCAAACGCCTGGCCGCTGAAGGCGCGACCGTTGCCTTCACCTACGTCAGCTCCACGGCCAAAGCCGAAGAGTTGCAAAACAGCATCACCGGCAACGGCGGCAAAGCCCTCGCCATCAAGGCTGACAGCGCCGACGCCGAGGCCATTCGCAGCGCCGTGAACGCCACCGTAGAGGCCTTTGGTCGCCTGGACATCCTGGTCAACAACGCTGGCGTGCTGGCCGTTGCACCGCTGGAGGATTTCAAACTCGAAGATTTCGACCAGACCCTGGCCATCAACGTACGTAGCGTATTCATCGCCACCCAGGCCGCCGCCAAGCACATGACTGAAGGCGGTCGCATCATCAACATCGGCAGCACCAACGCCGACCGCATGCCCTTCGCCGGTGGCGGCCCGTACGCCATGAGCAAATCGGCGCTGGTCGGTCTGACCAAAGGCCTGGCCCGCGACCTAGGCCCACGCGGCATCACTATCAACAACGTGCAACCAGGCCCGGTCGACACCGACATGAACCCGGCCAGTGGTGACTTCGCCGAAAGCCTGATCCCGCTGATGGCGGTGGGCCGTTACGGCAAAGCCGAAGAAATCGCCAGCTTCGTTGCATACCTGGTAGGGCCGGAAGCGGGATACATCACCGGTGCAAGCCTGACCATCGACGGTGGTTTTGGCGCCTGATGCTTTAAACACAATCCAAAAAATGTGGGAGCGGGCTTGCTCCCACACTTTTTTGTATCAAGCCCACTCGAGGGCTGGCAAACCACAAGCACTCGGTATGAACGCCTTCAACGTCCGAAGAATCCCATCGGCGTGTGCGTACTTTTCGTCTGCCATCGCCGCGTCGGGAATCGCAATCGCCGTCATCCCCGCCGCTTTCGCCGCGGTCACCCCGAACGGCGAATCTTCAAACACCAGGCAATCTTCAGGCGCAACGCCCAGGCGCCGCGCCGCCGTGAGGAAGATGTCCGGCGCCGGTTTGGCTGCGCCCACTTCAGGGTCATCGGCCGTCACAACAAAGTCGAACAGCGCGAACCAGTCGCGGTGCAAGGTGGTTTTCTGGCCGAACGACTGGCGCGAAGAACTGGTGCCGACCGCAATCGGGATGTTGTTGGCTTTCAAGTGCCGAACCAGCTCCTCGGCGCCGGGCATCGCCAGCGCAGTAGGAAAGCGCTCGCGCATCAGCGGTTCGCGGATCACCAGAAACTCTTCGGCGGTGATGGGCAACTCCAGCGCCTCGACCACGTACCGCGCCAGGTCACCGGCGCCACGGCCGATGATGTTCTGTTTGATGCTCCAGTCGAAGACTCGACCGTAGCGCGCAGCAATCATGGACGTGACCTCGGTATAAATGCCCTCGGTGTCCAGCAACAAGCCGTCCATATCGAAAATCACGGCCTTGATCGGGCCGAACTCATTCAGCGGTGCATTCATCGCATCTGATCCGTTTTCTAATGACATCCCAGAGGCGGCTCAGGTGCGGCCGGGTCCGTGATCGATTAAAGGATTCAGCAGCATAGCGAGCGCGGCTGCCATCGGGCAACGGGCAATGCCGGCCGGAGACAAAAAGTGCTCGTCGTCATTTAGCGATTTCCCCTACATAAAACGCCTCTTTTCCCGACTTCTTTACCCGTCGATCCCAAGCAAAGTCTCGCGCTCAACTTGATCTGCGCGAGGGACTGCGAATGTTCGTACCTGACAAGGTACTGGCCTTGAATAACGCCATCGGCCTGCTGGTGGTTGCCGCTATGGACCCCGAGCAGCCGAACGTCGAAGCGCTGCTCGATGACTTTCGCCTTTGCCTCAATGAATACGATGCCTGGGCTGAAAGCTTCTGGACCGGCAAGGCGCTGGATATCGAGCAGGTGTTCAAGGTCGGACACGAAGTTCGCCTGGTTGCGCCGAAGAATTCCACCACACCTGTCAGTTCGACCGTCGCCGCGTGCCCGGCAGCGGGTCCCCTGACGCTGGTGCACATGTTCGATGCGGCACGGTTCGTGCCGATCGGCAATACGCCGGTGATGCTTGAGCCGATGATCTCCGAGGGCGTGTTTGGCGAGCCGGTCTATCACGAGATCGGCCCCAGCGGCATCCTGGAAATTCCCGAGTGCGAGCGTAGCCTGCGTTATCGCATCACCTTCTTTCCGAACGTTTCTGCGGCTCATGTCAAAGCGCTCTACGCCTCCTATCAAGGCGTCATCAGCGACTTGGAAGGCTGGCTGCGTAACGAGTGGAGCACCGAATTCGAACCCTTGTGGGCCGAGTTCGCCGAGGCCGGTTTCAACAAGCGCTACGGCCTGCTGCAACAGGCCGACTGGCGCGGTTTCGAGAACTCGCTGAACGGACTGTGGGATGACGTGAAGCAGATCTACGCGCTGATCGCGGATCTGCAAGCCAACAGTGAAAAGCTCCTTGAGTACCTGACCGAAACCGAACTTGAAACGCTGCTCAACGCTTCGGCTGAATCCATCGCCAATTTGTTGTTGGTGTTGAGTGATGAACCGTTGATGTTCATTCATCTGGCGGCGATCACCAGTTGGTTGCGAATGCTGCCACCGCAGTTCATCGCCGAAGTCGTGGCTGAGATTCGTACTGGAATATTGATCGGCTTCCTGCTGGCGCGCTTAACAGGTCCTTCTGGACTGACGCTCGGCATCAGCGCCAAGGTGCTGAACAAGGTCAAATCCGACCGCGCACGAACCTGGCTGGCCGCCGCGAGCCTGAGGCTGGCCGGTCTCGGCGCCAAGTCCGACCTGACGACTCACGCGGGCGTACTCAAGCCCCTCGCGGTCAATGTCCGAAATGCTCCGCTGAACCCCGCGCCCGCCGTGCCGTTGCAGATCAGCGCGGGCACTGCGCCGGTTTTGCTGGTGCAGAATCCGGTCGCCATCGCTCGCGACAAATCCGCAGCCATGACCCGATTGGCCCGGCAAGAGCACCGTGACGACGTTCCCGATCAAGCGAAAAACCCCAACGGCGACAGCGCCGATTGCGGGCCGCTGACCTGCACCAACGGTTGCCCGGTGTCGATGGTCACCGGCGAAGAATTGCTGACCCTCGACGATGGTTCGCTGAAAGGCCTGCTGCCTTTTGCATTTACACGGATGTACCGAACCAGCGCCGTAGAAACAGATTGCGGGCTGGGTTGGGGCTGGAGTCATTCGCTGGCGCATCGGTTGGAACTGGACGCGGAGCGCGTCGTCTGGACCGACCATGAAAACCGTCGCACGACGTTTCCCCTGCCCGGTTTTTCGCGTCCGGCGATTCATAACAGCCTGTCCCGCGCGGCCATTTATCTCGGAAACAAACCGGAGGAGCTGATTCTTGCGCTGGCCGGTGAAACGGCGCGTTTTTACCACTTTGTGAATGGTCGGCTGACGACCATCAGTGATGCCTACGACAACCGGCTGCACATAACCCGCGACCGCCAGGATCGCATTCAACGTATCGACAACGGTGCAGGACGTTCACTGCTGTTGCGTTACGAGCGCAGGCACATCGTCACGGTCGAGTATCAGTCGTTTCATCCCGCCGAGGGTTTGGTGGATGCCTGGCGTACAGAGCAAACGCTGATTGCCTACCGCTACGACGCCCGTCACCGGCTGATCGAAGCGACCAATGCCGCCGGCGAAAGCGAACGGTACGACTACGACGATCAACACGTGATTCTCCAGCGGCAACTGGCCGGTGGGGCCAGTTTCTTTTGGGAGTGGGAAAGGTCCGGCAAAGCAGCCAGATGCGTCAGGCACTGGGCGACTTTTTCGCAAATGGATACGCGCTATGTCTGGGATGACGACGGCGGCGTTCTGGTTAAAAACGCCGATGGCAGCGATGAAGTTTATGTCCATGACGATAAGGCGCGATTAGTACGTCGGGTTGGGCCGGAGGGTGGCGAGCATCTCAAGGCGTACGACCAAAAAGGTCAGTTAATTGCCGAGCAAGGGCCGCTGGGGGCGATTACTCAATACCGCTACGACGAGATGGGTCGGCTGATTACGCTGGTTCCTCCTGAAGAAGAACCAACGTCCTACGAATACCGCAACGGTTTCTTGCACGCGCGGTATCACGGCAAAGCAGTGTGGAAATATCAGCGGAACGCGCAGGGCGATGTCACCGAGGCCATTGATCCCGACGGCCACATCACTCACTACCACTACGATGCTCAAGGACGGCTGCTGTCTATCCGTTACCCGGACACCAGCCGTCATGTGTTCGTGTGGGATGCAATCGGGCAACTGGTCGAAGAGACGTTGCCGGACGGCAGTCAGCGGCGTTTTTCCTACGATGTATTGGGCCGGCAGATTACCCGTCAGGACGAACATGGCGCCGTCACTCAATACCAATGGGACGCCGTTGGCCGACTGACTCAGACGATTCTTCCTACAGGCTCCAGTCGCGCGTTCAGCTACAACGCCTACGGCAAGATCACCGCCGAACGCGATGAACTGGGGCGCGTCACCCGCTTTGAATACGACAATGACCTGCACCTCGTCAGCCGTCGGATCAATCCCGACGGAACGCAACTGCGCTATTGCTATGACAACGCACGGCTGCTCCTGACGGAAATCGAAAACGAATCCGACGAACACTATCGGCTGGACTACACGCCCGGCGGATTGATCCGACAGGAAACCGGTTTCGATGGCCGGCGCACAGCCTATGCCTACGACCTCAACGGCCATCTACTGGAAAAAGCCGAATTCGGCGATGACGGCTCGCAGCTGTTCACGAGTTACCAACGGGATACGGCCGGACGACTGTTGGTCAAAAACCTGCCCGATGGCGTCAACGTCGAATATCGCTATGACAGCCTTGGCCGATTGGCCAGCCTCGATGACGGCCACGACCATCCGTTGGAATTCGAGTACGACCAGCAGAATCGCCTGATCACCGAGCATCAGGGTTGGGGGACGTTGCGCTATGCCTATGACGCCTGCGGCAAGCTCAACCATCTGCGTCTGCCGGACAACAGCAAACTCGACTATCACCACGCCAAGGGCGGTGCGCTGACAGCCATCGATCTCAACGGCACACGCCTTACAAGCCACACGTACAAGTCCGGCCGAGAGTTTCAACGCCAGCAAGGCATGTTGCTCAACCAATATGACTACGACGAACAAGGCCGCCTGAAAGCTCACGCGATCAGCCAGCACCATCAGCCCCTGTATCGCCGCGACTATGCCTACAGCGCCAACGGCAATCTTGAACACATCGCCGACACCCGTCATGGCCAACGCAGCTATCAATACGATCCGCTCGACCGACTGATCCGCGTCCGCCACTCCCGCGACCAGCAGCCCGAAAGCTTCGCCCATGACCCCGCCGGCAACCTGTTGATGCAGGACCGTCCCGGCCCGACTACCGTCAAAGGCAATCGCCTGCTGATGCAAGGCGATCGCCATTTCGACTACGACGCCTTCGGCAACCTGATCCGCGAGCGCCGCGGCACCGCACAAAAACTCGTCACCGAATACCCCTACGACTGCCAGCACCGTTTAATCGGCGTCACTCTCCCAAACGGCAACACCGCCAACTACCGCTACGACGCCTTCGGCCGCCGCATCAGCAAAACCGTTGACGACAAAACTACCGAGTTCTTCTGGCAAGGCGACCACCTCGTCGCCGAACACAGCCGGGATCACCACCGCAGCTACCTCTACGAACCCGGCACCTTCCGTCCGCTGGCCATGCTCGACGGCAAAGGCCCGCGCCAGGCCTGTCCGTTCTACTACCAACTCGACCACCTAGGGACACCGCAAGAACTCACCGACTACAGCGGCGACATCATTTGGGCTGCCCAGTACACGGCGTATGGCCGTCTGACCCGCCTGAATCGCGACACGCATCAGGTTCTGGACCAGCCGTTGAGGTTTCAGGGGCAGTACTTCGATGCGGAGACGGGGCTGCACTACAACCGGCATCGGTATTACAACCCGGATTTGGGACGGTATCTGACGCCGGATCCGAGTAAGTTGGCGGGTGGGTTAAACGGGTATCAGTACACGCGCAATCCCACGGGGTGGGTTGATCCGTTGGGGTTGAGTGGAAATTGTCCACAGGCAGGAACAGGAAGTTGCTTACCTCCGGATGAGGCTAGCAATACCAAGGTAAATGAGGGAGAGCCAAACCTTCCCTATACAGGAACCATCCCGGCCGTAATGCAGAACAAGATTCTGTACGGGATTCGAAGCCCTAGGCATAACAGCCCAATTGGTGGGCACTCCGCAAAAGTTCTCATTTCCCCGGAACATCAAGTGGACATTCTTCAGACGAATAGAGATGGCACCATCAGTGCTAAAAACTTCAAGATGATTCTTGAGCGTAAAGATGGAACAGTAGGTTGGTCGGCGGCTAAATCACCGAATCGTCATACGTTTGCGCCTGCGCACTGGAGTGACGAAAAGATCCTAAGAGCTACGGATGAGGTAGCACGCACGCCGGGGGCTATCATTCGCGATGAGGCGGGTACGAAAATCACCCAACACACAAAAGTCATTGACGGCGTTGAATGGCAAGTGATCAAAGAAAACAACCAGATCACCTCATCCTATCCAACGGGAGGTAAGCCGTGAGTTCGGAAGAAAAGAACGACATATTCCAGAAGCTTGAGACCTGGATTGGAGATTCAGAAAACTCCGACTGGACTGCCTATTCCAGCGAGCTTGTGGCCAAAGTGGTGTTGTGTGATTTTGCACCTGAAGATTGGGTGAAGCTTGCATCAACAGTGTTAAGCAAAGCTGAATACTGGCAGCAACGCTGTATCGTTTCGTTAGGAGAAAACCGCTCACCTGAAGCAATTGAAATAATGAAGCTTGTCCTCATGAGCTCTCCATACATAGATGCCCGTACAATCGCAATTTACGAATTAGATTGGGCCGAGGTCGCCATAGAAAGTAAATTTGCGCCAGCCATACTTGAGGTCATAAATTCAACACCACACGAGGAGGTTGAGCCTGAGCTCAAATCGCTATTAGCGAAGTCTCAAGCTTCAACGAATTAACGTTAGACAAAAATGCCCGGCAGGTCGCTGGGCATTCAATTGCAAAATTTGAGCTGATTATCCACCCGAACCACCAGTCCCCCCACCAGCACCACCCGTCCCTCCTCCCGCACTCCCCGAACTCCCACCGCTCCCACCACCACTCATTCCAGATCCACCGGAACTACCGGATCCTCCAGACCCACTCCCAGAACCACTCCCCGTCGAACTTCCACCACTCATCGACCCGCTTCCCGCCCCCGGGCTGGTGGTACTCCCTTTTGCATCGCCGGCATTCCCACCACCTATGGAGCCAGACGGCAGCGCTTTCCCATCTCCAGAACCCGCATTCATTTCACTGGATGGAGGCATGCCGCCCTTATCAACCGGGGCGTCATTGCCGGAAGATTGAGCAAGCGCCGCCATTGAACTGACCGACAACACGCCGCTCACCATCAGGACCATCAATTTTGACCTGATCATGGTTCATCTCCTTTAAAAAAGGTGCGTACCTGATTTTTGGCAGCGCACCTTTTTTAAAGGTGCCACTCAATCGACGAATGGGTTTCAGCTCGGCTCACCGGATGCATCTTTACCGGCAATGTCCGGATCCTCGGGGGTGGCTTCAACATCGCCACGCTTCACATCATCAGTCGGCACCTGCTCCACCGCTGTGTCGTCGTCAGGCGGACGTTGATCGCGACTCAAGGAATCGGTAGGCGAAGGCAGCGGATATTCAGGGGTATCGTCGACATCGTCGACTTTCGGATCAGCGTTCATAAGCACCTCTCGAAGGGCCTGAAAATCAGGCCCTGAAATTTCGAGGGCTGGGCAATGCTGCTGTTCGATCAGGGAGACGATCGGTCGATTGCCCCACAAAACGCCGGTCAATCTTCGTCGTCTACTTCCTCTTCTTCATACTCGAGGTTTCCCACGTCACCGGCGTCATCGGAATCGTTGAGCGGCACCGTTGCGTCATCCATCAAGGAGCCAGGATCTTCATTGCCAGGGTCATTGATAAACGGAAGCCCACTCGGGCCTTTCTCTTCTTTGCCTTCGGTTTCAGGAGTCATGGCAGTTCTCACAACGTTGGGGTGTATGACGTTCGAGGCGACCTACAGCCAAACGTTCCGACGCCCTAAAGGCAGACACGAAAAACCCGGCACCAGGCCGGGTTTGTTCTGTTGCTCGCGCTTGACTCAGCGATGTTTGTTTTTGTGTTTGTGCTTATGCTTGTGGCCGCCACCGGAATGAGACTTGCCGCTGTCGTTGCCCAGGTTGTTGCCAACCGCTCCACCCGCTGCGCCGCCCAGACCTGCGCCAATGGTCGAACCGGTAGAACCGCCGAGGCTATTGCCTATCACCGAGCCGCCCGCCGAGCCTAATCCACCGCCGATGGCCGCTTCCGTCCGGCTACCCTTATTAGCGCCAACTGCGCTACCGGCGGCGCCGCCCACACCAGCGCCAATCGCTGCGCCCGTGCTGCCGCCCATTTGCTGACCCACTACGTTACCCAGTGCTCCGCCAATACCACCGCCAACTGCCGCAGTGCCGTCACCGGCAGCCATTGCACCTTGAGCGACCAAAAGTCCCAGAACCAACGTGGACAATGTCAAACGCATGATATGAACCTCAAATTCCGCATCGGGGGTAAGATTACTCGCTGCGGATGGGCGTGAGTCTAGCACCTGCACTCACTGAATCCGGCCAGCGATGAAGGTTGGACAGCCGCAAACTCGAAGTAAGTGAAAATGAAACATCCAGATACGAAAAGCCCGGCATCTAGCCTAATGCTGTTCACTTAAGCGGAGCAGCCTTACGGTCCACTGGAAACCGGGTTTTTGAAATTTTCACTGTCCTTGGCCTCGAAGGCCTTGGGCGGTGATCCAGAAACAATCCCCCTATCCCTGCTCTCAACTCAGCCAAGCGTCTTCCTGTGGCTGAAATCGGATTAGCCGCCGCCATCACGATCAGTTGCACGGCGATGTACTGACAAACGGGTTTGAAACGGATGTCCGAGGGAGCCCGGCCAAACGTCACCGCCGCCTGACTGGCCTCTCGACGAATCACGTTGTAAGCCAGCAAAAGCCCCCACACTTCCTGATAGACCAGCTCGACTTTTTTACTGCGCAAGGTCATCGCGTTCTGTTGCATCGAACTCTTGATGTCCCTGAAGCCCAACTCGATTTCCCAACGCTCCTGGTAAAGTTTGGCAACGGCTTGAGTGTTGTAGATCTTGGCCGGCAACGACGTCATGACGGTCTTCACCTTGCCTTTAATTTCATAACTGACTTCGCGTACTTCCCAGTGCGTTGGAAGATCCGGGTTTCGCTTTCTGGCCTGCGGCGAGACTTTCATACGCACTAAACGGTCGTACTGGCTGTAACGGGCCACTTCCTCGCAGATCAGTCCTTTTTTTGCCGGGATCAACCAATGACGGTTGATGCCTGCTCCGCTCAGGCTCGACAGCAGCTCGGCACCCCAGAAACCTTTGTCGAACAGCGTCACCGAGTGGTCGGGGATCTGCTGCAAAAATTCGTCGGCCAAGCGCATTTCACTGCGTCGATAAGGGCTCAATTGAGCATCCATGATCACGTGCGAACGCACATTCATCAGGGCCACCAGGCGCAGCATCGGAAACGGCGTCTGGCGGTCGCTTGGAGTGTTTCCCGACCCGAAGTGATCTCGAAGCTCGGGCGTATCCGGAGTACGCAAAAGTGCACCGTCCACCGCGAATACCTGCAGATCATGCCAGGCATCGTCGTCATAGCGCTCCGCCCCCCATTGGGTCCCGGTCTTGCGGAATAACCACTCAACAGGATCGGCACCGAGTCGCTTGCGCGCCTCGGTTACACCACTGCGGGCCAATAAGTGGTCGGTGGCCAGGCCTTGAGCGCAGATGTTCAAACGTCTGGCCACCTCATGAACCGGCTCGTCACGAAACAACGCCATGCCGAGCACCAACCAGAGCACTTGGTCAGCGGGCAGGCGACGTCGGCGAATGGTCGCCTGACTGGAAAGATCCAGCGCAGACGCTACCCACTCGATGGGAATGTTTTGGGTGAAAGTACTCAGGTCACAAAAGTTGAAAAGGTCGCCGAGGTCGAGCAGATCTTGTTGAACAGACATAAAAAATCCGATGCCAGAAGTCTGGCATCGGATTTTCGGATAAGCCCGGCTTGGACTCAAATACTTAAGTGAACAGCATTAGGCATCTAGCCGGGCTTTTCGATCCGATCGATCAGGATCAGTGACGCTTGTGACCTTTGGCCAGATTGCTGCCCACGCCGCCGCCCAATGCGCCACCCAGGCCTGCGCCGATGGTCGAACCGGTCTTGCCGCCCAGGCTGTTGCCGATCACTGAACCACCGGCCGCGCCGACACCACCGCCGATGGCCGCTTTGGTGCGGCTGCCTTTACGTGCTGCCACCGCACTGCCGGCTGCGCCCGCAACGCCAGCGCCGATTGCCGCGCCAGTGCTGCCGCCCATGCTCTGGCCGACCACGTTACCCAACGCGCCACCCAGACCACCACCGAGCGCAGCAGTGCCATCACCCGCAGCCATTGCACCTTGAGTCACCAGAAGTCCCAGAACCAGAGCAGGCAGTGTTAAACGCATGACAAAAAACCTCAAAAATAGGGGGAACAGAAAAGTCGGGGATTGAATGCTTTCGAGGAGGAAACGTCCACACAAAATCCGCCTCAACCTCGCAATTGGCGACGGTTGGACAGCTTTTATGGAAAAGGTTTTATGACAGGCAAAAAAAAGCCCGCTGGGGAACGGGCCAGGTACTGCTTTTTAACGGATGAGCTGAGCCTACGTAGGCAGGTGTGAAAAGTTTGTGAAAAAACCACCAGCATAAAAATTATCGTGAGTCTGTAGTCCATTTCTGAGGAATCGAGTCTCTAAAAACAAAAAACCCCACTCATTGGCGTAATGCTGTTCACTTAAGCGGAGCAGCCTTACGGTCCACTGGAAACCGGGTTTTTGAAATTTTCACTGTCCTTGGCCTCGAAGGCCTTGGGCGGTGATCCAGAAACAATCCCCCTATCCCTGCTCTCAACTCAGCCAAGCGTCTTCCTGTGGCTGAAATCGGATTAGCCGCCGCCATCACGATCAGTTGCACGGCGATGTACTGACAAACGGGTTTGAAACGGATGTCCGAGGGGGCCCGGCCAAACGTCACCGCCGCCTGACTGGCCTCTCGACGAATCACGTTGTAAGCCAGCAAAAGCCCCCACACTTCCTGATAGACCAGCTCGACTTTTTTACTGCGCAAGGTCATCGCGTTCTGTTGCATCGAACTCTTGATGTCCCTGAAGCCCAACTCGATTTCCCAACGCTCCTGGTAAAGTTTGGCAACGGCTTGAGTGTTGTAGATCTTGGCCGGCAACGACGTCATGACGGTCTTCACCTTGCCTTTAATTTCATAACTGACTTCGCGTACTTCCCAGTGCGTTGGAAGATCCGGGTTTCGCTTTCTGGCCTGCGGCGAGACTTTCATACGCACTAAACGGTCGTACTGGCTGTAACGGGCCACTTCCTCGCAGATCAGTCCTTTTTTTGCCGGGATCAACCAATGACGGTTGATGCCTGCTCCGCTCAGGCTCGACAGCAGCTCGGCACCCCAGAAACCTTTGTCGAACAGCGTCACCGAGTGGTCGGGGATCTGCTGCAAAAATTCGTCGGCCAAGCGCATTTCACTGCGTCGATAAGGGCTCAATTGAGCATCCATGATCACGTGCGAACGCACATTCATCAGGGCCACCAGGCGCAGCATCGGAAACGGCGTCTGGCGGTCGCTTGGAGTGTTTCCCGACCCGAAGTGATCTCGAAGCTCGGGCGTATCCGGAGTACGCAAAAGTGCACCGTCCACCGCGAATACCTGCAGATCATGCCAGGCATCGTCGTCATAGCGCTCCGCCCCCCATTGGGTCCCGGTCTTGCGGAATAACCACTCAACAGGATCGGCACCGAGTCGCTTGCGCGCCTCGGTTACACCACTGCGGGCCAATAAGTGGTCGGTGGCCAGGCCTTGAGCGCAGATGTTCAAACGTCTGGCCACCTCATGAACCGGCTCGTCACGAAACAACGCCATGCCGAGCACCAACCAGAGCACTTGGTCAGCGGGCAGGCGACGTCGGCGAATGGTCGCCTGACTGGAAAGATCCAGCGCAGACGCTACCCACTCGATGGGAATGTTTTGGGTGAAAGTACTCAGGTCACAGAAGTTGAAAAGGTCGCCGAGGTCGAGCAGATCTTGTTGAACAGACATAAAAAATCCGATGCCAGAAGTCTGGCATCGGATTTTCGGATAAGCCCGGCTTGGACTCAAATACTTAAGTGAACAGCATTACACTCATTGGCGGGGTTTGTCCGGTTGATCATTACTTCGTGGGCGGCACCACTTTGGGCCTGAATTTCGACTTGAACACTTTGGTCGCTGCGGACTTCACTTTGCTGGTCTCGAGCGGATCTTCGCCGAAGCCTGCCACATACTCCGTCTGGCCACACTGCACGCAATTGTTGATTGGAAACTCTGCCCCGTCGTCTTCGATATACGGATCAGCCATAGCCCTTCCCCTCTCAAAGCGGGATCGATACCGGCAAGCCCTATTGCCTGAAAAATATCGACCACCAAGGCTTTTGAGACTAGCCGGTCATTACCGGACTTGTAATTCAGATTTCCGCGTGCCCGACGAATGGACCACGCTGATTCCTACAAAAACAGCTGGAGAATTAACAGGCTCACTGCCTCACTCACCGCAGCTTGACCGCCGTTCCGGTCACAAACACCACCACCATCCCGCCCTTGCCGGCCGGCATGCTGATCTCAAAATCGAGCCCGACCACCGCATCCGCCTGAAGCGCTCGCGCCCGCTCCTTTATCTCGTCGGTCGCCTGAATCCGCGCCTCCTTCAACGCCCGCTCCAGCGTCTGAGAGCGTCCACCGAAAAAATCCCGCATGCCGGCAAACATGTCGCGGATGACGTTGACGCCCTGCACTGATTCTGCGCTGACGATGTCCAGGTAGGCGGTGATTTGTCGGCCTTCGATGGCGTGGGTTGTGGTGGTGATCATGGGAACTCCTTCTTCATCAATATTTGTTAATGGCAACGTGGACCGTTACTCAACCAACGCATCAATTCCAGTGCGCGGCACTTTAAGCCATTTTGTCCCCCACCCCCCTCGACAACGCAAAACGAATAGCTTCCGTCGAAGCTGCCTAAAGAACCGTTAGAACCATTGAAAGCCCCCAATGCACTTGGCTTTCTGGCACCTCGTCCCACACGCCCTTCATTCGTCCTACATCATTTTCAGAAGCATCTCCGCTGATTCACCTGGGACAACTTCAGACCCAACGTAGAAGCTTAGATAGCCGAAATCCTTGGCATCTGTTGCCAGAAAACAGACCCGATCGACTTCTAAAAAATCATCCGCTGATCGCAACATCTGTCCGCTGATCAGGCTGCTTAGCGGAAATTTGCGTCATGCACCTATTTAGGTACACTCCACTCATGACTGATACAGCACCAGTGCTCAATGTCCGTTTCTTTCGTACAGATGCTGGAAATGAACCTGCTCGGGAATGGTTAGCCGATCTCCCCCGCGACCATAGACGAATGGTCGGGACAGAGATCAAAACTGTTCAGCTTGGATGGCCCATCGGGATGCCGGTTGTTCGCAAGCTTGAAATCAGTCTTTGGGAAGTAAGGGTCAACCTGGGAGACACCATCGCTCGCGTTTTTTTTACGGTTACTGGATCCGACATGGTGTTGTTGCATGGATTCATCAAAAAAAGCCAGAAAACACCTGCATCAGACCTGGCAACTGCCAAACAGCGCAAAGCAAAACTATGAGGGCACAAAAGATGAACAAGCATATAGGGTCTGACTTTGATGACTTTCTCGCCGAACAAGGTCTTACCGAGGAGGTTTCTGCCGCAGCTCTCAAACGTGTCATTTCCTGGCAGATTGCTGAAGCTATGAAATTGCAGCGTGTCAGCAAGAAAACGCTTGCTGAACGGATGCATACCAGCCGCACCGCGGTGGATCGGGCCCTCGACCAAAACGACTCTGGAATGACGTTAGCCACGTTGGCGAGTGCTGCGCGTGCATTAGGCCGGCGAGTAGAGGTACGTCTGATCCCAGAGGGCGAAGAGTCTCACGCATGAGCCCCGGTCATTGGGTAGTGACCCAGAGTCAGCTACCCTGCCAGCGTCATCGCGCGTTGTAGCCAAAAGTTGGCAACCCCCTTTCCAGATTCAACTTCCCAGAAACCACAAAAACCCTGATTTTTCTCGAAATCAGGGGTTCTGGTTACATCGAATTTGGCGGTGAAGGAGAGATTCGAACTCTCGATACAATTTCTTGTATACACACTTTCCAGGCGTGCTCCTTAAGCCACTCGGACACTTCACCGTATCTCGTCAAACATGTTCTGTCTGTCGAGGCGCGCTAATGTAGTCGAAAGCTTTTCTTATGGCAAACTTTTTTTGCAGAATTTTCATGCGCTTAGCGTTTTAGTCGTTCCGGTGAGTTCCGGGCGATGGCAAACCTGCCAATCTCCGGCTTCGCGCCCTCTTCTATAGAGAGGGGAATGCACGGCGGGTGTGGCGGGCTACGCTTGCCCGGCGGGGAAAGGGTGACTGGCGGGTCAGTCACGGCGCTTTACCTGGCCTGCGGCGGTGGGTAACGTCTGCCCCAACTTTCATATAAGGAATAGCGTCATGAGTGAGTTGATTTCCTACCATCTCGAAGACGGTATCGCGACCCTGACCTTGAGCAATGGCAAGGTCAATGCCATCTCCCCGGACGTGATTGCAGCTTTTAATGCTGCGCTGGATCAGGCGGTGACTGATCGTGCGGTGGTGATCATTACCGGTACGCCCGGGATTCTGTCCGGCGGTTATGACTTGAAGGTCATGACGTCCGGCCCTAAAGAAGCGGTCGCACTGGTGACTGCCGGCTCGACGCTGGCCCGTCGTCTGTTGTCGCATCCGTTCCCGGTGATTGTGGCGTGCCCTGGGCATGCGGTGGCCAAGGGCGCCTTCCTGTTGTTGTCGGCGGATTACCGCATTGGTGTCGACGGCCCGTTCAGCATTGGCCTGAACGAAGTGCAGATCGGCATGACCATGCACCACGCCGGTATCGAAATTGCTCGTGATCGTCTGCGCAAATCGGCGTTCCACCGCTCCGTCATCAACGGTGAGATGTTTAATCCACAGAGCGCCGTGGATGCCGGCTTCCTCGACGTGGTGGTATCGGCCGAGGAGTTGCAAGGTGCAGCGCTGGCGGCGGCGCGTCAGTTGAAGAAGATCAACATGACCGCACACAAAAACACCAAGCTGAAAGTGCGCAAGGCACTGCTCGATACGCTGGACAACGCGATCATCCTGGATCAGGAACACATGGGTTAAACCCAAACAGGCTGCAACGAAAGCCCGACCGTCGTGTCGGGCTTTTTCTTACGCGCACTGTTGAAAATCCAACAACCGCTCTAGAACGCGTCTGACCCACAAGTCGGAAACATGCGCACAAACATCGTCTATCTCCTACCTCTATAGCGGCAATTGCCGAAAACAGTGCACATCCGTACACTGCGCCACCTTTTGTCCCGGTGGGGCCTGTAAATGCTGTTCGTGTTTCGTATGTTATTGATGGGCCTGCACTTTATTCTGGCCGGTGTGCTTGGGGTGCTTCTGGGCCTGTGCCGACCGTTTAACCCGGACAACAGCCGTTTGTGCGCGCGCCTGTATGCGTGGCCGGCGATGTGTATTTTGCGTTTGCGGGTGAAGACCGATGTCGGGCCGTTGATGGATAAACCCCAGAGCTGCGTAATCATTGCCAATCACCAATCCAACTACGATCTGTTTGTGTTCGGCAACGTGGTGCCCCGCCGCACTGTGTGCATCGGCAAGAAGAGCCTGAAGTGGGTGCCGCTGTTCGGGCAGTTGTTCTGGCTGGCCGGCAATGTGTTGATCGATCGCGGCAATGCACACAAGGCGCGCCAGTCGATGCTGACCACCACGCACACCTTGCAGCATGAAGACACCTCGATCTGGGTCTTCCCCGAAGGCACGCGCAACCTCGGTGAAGAGTTGCTGCCGTTCAAGAAAGGTGCGTTCCAGATGGCGATCGCCGCGGGCGTGCCGATCGTGCCGGTGTGTGTCAGCAGTTACGTCAAACACATGCGATTGAACCGCTGGCGCAGTGGGAAAATTCTGATTCGCTCGCTGCCGGCGATTCCTACGGCGGGATTGAGCCTGGACGACATGCCTCTGCTGATCGCCCAGTGCCGCGAGCAGATGCGCGAGTGCATCGAGTCGATGGACCGGCAACTGCAAGCCGCGTAAAAAGAAACCCGCCTTGTGCGGGTTTTATTTTGCCCTCGGGCTTTTGCCTGCGAACTCAGCAGATTTCACTGACTCTCAAATAACAGACAAGGCTAAAGTGAACACTGCCTGCCACTGCCACCTGCAAATAAGAAGTGAAACTGAATCATGGGTAGAGTTGTCGCTGCTGCGGTTTATAGCGCCGGTAAAAAAGTCACCAATATTACCCTCGACGAAGGCGCTGCCTGGGCCGCAAAGCCTGGCCACTTTGTCTGGATCGGCCTCGAAGAGCCGAATGCCCAAGAGCTGACCAACCTGCAACGCCAGTTCAACCTGCACGAATTGGCCATCGAAGACGCATTGGAAAAACACAGCCGACCGAAGCTCGAAACCTTCGGCGACGCCCTTTTTATCGTCACGTATTCGCCGATTCGGCACGAAGGCAAACTGGAGTTCATCGAAACTCATATCTTTGCCGGCAACGGTTACATCATTACCGCACGTAATGGTCACTCGGCGTCCTACGCCCTGGTCCGACAGCGCTGTGAGGCGCGTCCGATCTTGCTGGAGCATGGGGAGGACTTCGTACTCTATGCCATCCTCGATTTTGTGATTGAAAACTACCAGCCGATGGGCGAAGCGATCCATGCGGAGATCGATGAACTGGAGCGCAACGTGCTGTGCAGCGCGCTGAATGAACATGACATCCAGAAGCTGCATGGCCTGCGCCGGGACGTGTTGCGCCTGCGCCGTTATGCGGCGCCGATGGTGGAGATTGGTGAGGAGCTGCAGAAGCTGAACTTTCCGTTTATCGACAAGAACATGCGCCCGTATTTCCGCGATGTGCAGATTCACGTCACGCGGCAGATGGAGGACCTGACGACCCTCGCGGATATTGCCAGTCAGACCATTGAGGTCGGGGTCTTGCTGGAGGCATCGCGGCAGAGCGTGGTGCAGCGCAAGTTTGCGGCGTGGGCGGCGATTCTGGCGTTCCCGACGGCGGTGGCGGGGATCTACGGGATGAACTTTCAGAACATGCCGGAGCTGACGTGGCATTACGGGTATTTCGCGGTGTTGGGGTTTATTGCGGTGGGGTGTGTGAGTTTGTGGGTGAGTTTCAAGAGGTCGGGTTGGCTTTGAAACGCTTTTGTGGCGAGGGAGCTTGCTCCCGCTGGGCAACGAAGTGGCCCCAATAGGCCTGCTACGCAGTCCAGCGGGAGCAAGCTCCCTCGCCACAAATTCACTGCAAGGTCTTAAACCGCTTTAGCTTCTGGCTTATGCGCCACAAACCGCATCATCCACTCCGCAACCGTCGCGCCGTGGTGCTCTTGCTCAAGGCTCGCCACGCCTTTCGTATAAATTTGCTCGCCCAGCGCTTGCTGACGAATCTCCAGCAGCGCCCGCGAGTAATCGTGAATGAATTCCGGGTGCCCCTGGAAGCACAGCACCTGATCGTTGATGTGGTAGGCGGCAAACGGGCAGAAATCGCTCGAGGCGATAACGGTGGCGTTCTCCGGTAGCGACGTCACCTGGTCCTGGTGGCTGATCAACAACGTCAGCTCTTCACGCACCGGACTCATCCACGGTGCCTTCGCCGCCATTTTGTAGCTGTGGGTGCCGACGCCCCAGCCTTGGCTCGCACGTTCGCTCTTGCCGCCCAACAGCAGCGCCAGCAGCTGGTGGCCGAAACACACGCCCAGCAGTTTGTCGCCACGCTTGTAGCGGTCCAGCAGGTAAGTTCTAAGGGTTTCAATCCATGGGTCGGTGCCGAAGGAGTCGGCCTTGCTGCCGGTGACGAGATAAGCGTCGAAAGTCAGATCATCACTCGGGTACTCGCCCTGCATCACGTTGTACACAGTGAACTCGGCAGCGATGGGTTGCTGCGAAAACAGGTTCTGGAACATCTGCCCGTAACCCTGATATTGATCGACCAGTTCCGGACGCAGGATGTCGGTTTCCAGAATGCAGATGCGTAACGACATAAAAAATACCTGACACGTGATGGGAATAATGCACACCCCAGAGCCTGCCTCGAAACACCGTGACAAGGCAAGCCCCGGAAGGCGTCATACGTCCCTTAGAAACCCTCCCCTTTGGCGGCTTTATCCAGCAATAACGCCGGCGGCGCAAAGCGCTCACCATATTGTTGGGCCAGGTACTGGGCGCGGGCGACAAAGTCTTTCACACCGTATTGATTGATGAACTGCAGCGCACCGCCAGTCCAGGCCGCGAAGCCGATACCGAATATCGAGCCGATGTTGGCGTCTGCCGTCGAGGTCAGCACGCCCTCCTCCACGCAACGAACGGTTTCGATGGCTTGCACGAACAGCAGGCGATCGCGCACGTCCTTCGGCGAAATCTGCCCGTCGGCTTTCTCGAAACGGGTTTTCAGCTCGGGCCACAGATGTTTCTGTCCACCGGCCGGATACTCGTAGAACCCGCCTCCAGCGGCTTTACCAGGCCGTTTGTACTCATTGAGCAACAAGTCAATCACGGCGAACGCCGGGTGCTCAATCAGCAGTTTCCCTTCTGCTTGCAGGTCTTTGGCGGTTTGCTGGCGGATATGGCTCATCAAGCTGAGGGAAACTTCGTCGGAGATCGCCAGAGGCCCGATCGGCATGCCGGCCTTGCGCGCTTCAGTCTCGATCATCGGCGCGCTCACGCCTTCGCCGAGCATGGCAATGCCTTCATTGGTGAACGTGCCGAACACCCGCGAGGTGAAGAAGCCACGGCTGTCGTTGACCACAATCGGCGTTTTCTTGATTTGCAGGACGAAATCGAACCCGCGCGCCAGGGTTTCGTCGCTGGTGTTGGCGCCTTTGATGATTTCCACCAGGGGCATTTTCTCCACCGGACTGAAGAAGTGCAGACCGATGAACTTGGTTTGATCCGGCACGGCGGTGGCCAGGCCGCTGATCGGCAAGGTCGAGGTGTTGGAGGCGATCACTGCGGCCGGGCCAACGACTTTCTGCGCCGCCGAGGAGACTTTGGCTTTCAGCTCACGGTCTTCGAAGACCGCTTCAATGATCAGATCACAGCCGGCCAGGTCTGCATCGCTTTCGGTGGTGTGGATCCGCGCCAGAATCGCCTCTCTCTGTTCCGGGATCATCTGGCCGCGAGCGACTTTCTTGTCCAGCAATGCCGCTGAGTGAGCCTTGCCCTTCTCCGCTGCCGCGAGGCTGATGTCCTTGAGGACCACTTCGATGCCGGCCGAGGCGCTGACAAAAGCGATGCCGGCCCCCATCATCCCGGCGCCGAGCACGCCGACTTTCTGCGTGACGTATGGTGCAAAACCTTGGGGCCGCGAGCCGCCAGCGTTGATCTCGTTGAGCTGGAACCAGAACGTGCCGATCAGGTTTTTCGAGATTTGGCCGGTGGTCAGTTCCGTGAAGTAGCGGGTTTCGATCAGGTGCGCGGTGTCGAAATCCACCTGGGCGCCTTCAACCGCTGCGCAGAGAATTTTCTCCGGCGCAGGCATGCAGCCCTGGGTTTTGCTGCGCAGGATCGACGGTGCGATGGCAAGCATCTGCGCGACTTTCGGGTTCGACGGCGTGCCGCCTGGGATCTGATAACCCTTCACATCCCAACGCTGTACCGCCGTCGGATTGGCAATGATCCACGCCCGCGCCTTGCTCAGCAGCTCATCGCGATCCGCGGCCAACTCATCAATCAAGCCTGCCTGCAACGCCTGCTGCGGCCGGACCTTCTTGCCTTCGAGCAGGTACGGCAAGGCTTTTTCAATGCCCAGCATCCGCACCATGCGCACCACCCCGCCGCCGCCCGGCAACAGGCCGAGGGTGACTTCCGGCAGGCCGAGTTGCACGGATGGGTTGTCCAGCGCGACGCGGTGATGGCAGGCGAGGCAGATTTCCCAGCCACCGCCCAACGCCGCGCCATTGATCGCGGCCACTACCGGTTTGCCGAGGGTTTCCAGGGTACGCAACTGGCCTTTGAGCGTCAGGACCATGTCATAAAAGGCTTTGGCTTCGGGTTTGCCGACCTTGATCAACTCATTGAGGTCGCCGCCGGCAAAGAAGGTTTTCTTGCCCGAGGTGATGATCACGCCGGCAATGCTGTCCTTTTCGGCCACCAGTCGGGCGACGCAGGCGGCCATCGCCTCGCGATAGACCGCGTTCATGGTGTTGGCGCTCTGGCCCGGCATGTCGATGGTCAGGACGACGATGTGGTCCTGACCTTTTTCGTAACGAATGGCTTCAGTCATGTCACTTGTTCCTTAAGGTCGGGGCTCAGAGGCGTTCGATGATGGTGGCAATGCCCATGCCGCCGCCGACACACAGAGTCGCGAGGCCATAGCGCAGGCGCCGGGTTTCCAGTTCATCGAGCAGCGTGCCGAGAATCGCGCAGCCGGTAGCGCCCAGCGGGTGGCCCATGGCGATGGAGCCGCCGTTGACGTTGACCTTGTCCGGGTCGATGGCCATGTCCTTGATGAATTTCAGCACCACCGAGGCGAAGGCTTCGTTGACCTCGAACAGGTCGATGTCTTCGACCCGCAGCCCCGCCTTGGCCAGTGCTTTGCGGGTGGCCGGCGCCGGGCCGGTGAGCATGATGGTCGGATCGGTGCTGGTGACGGCAGTGGCGACAATTCGCGCCCGTGGTTGCAGACCCAGCGCCCGGCCTTTGGCCTCGGAACCGATCAGCATCAGGGCAGCACCATCGACGATGCCGGAACTGTTGCCCGGGGTGTGGACGTGGTTGATCCGCTCCACTTGGCTGTAAACCCGCAATGCGGTGGCGTCGAAGCCCATTAGCCCCATCATCTCGAAGCTCGGCTTGAGTTTGCCCAGGCCTCCCAGGGTGGACTCGGCGCGGATGAACTCATCGTGATCGAGCAGGATGATGCCGTTCTGATCCTGCACCGGCACCAGCGACTTGTTGAACGAACCGTTCGCCCGCGCCCGTGCTGCCTTTTGCTGGGAGTGCAATGCGTAGGCATCGACGTCCTGGCGGCTGAAACCTTCAATCGTGGCGATCAGGTCGGCACCGACGCCTTGCGGGGTGAAATGACTGTGCAGATTGGTTTCCGGGTCCAGCGCCCAAGAGCCACCGTCGCTGCCCATGGGTACGCGGGACATGGATTCGACACCGCCGACCACCACCAGGTCTTCGAAGCCGGAGCGGACTTTCATCGCGCCGAGGTTCACCGCTTCAAGCCCCGAAGCGCAGAAGCGATTGATCTGCACCCCAGACACGCTGACGTCCCAATCGGCGACTTGTGCCGCGGTCTTGGAGATATCGGAGCCTTGATCGCCGATGGGCGTGACGCAGCCGAGCACCACGTCATCGACCTGACTGGTATCCAGCGACGTGCGCTGCTGCAACGCCGTGAGTAGCCCGGCCACCAGATTCACCGGTTTGACGCTGTGCAGGGCGCCATCGGCCTTGCCTTTGCCACGGGGCGTGCGTAACGCGTCGAAAATCAAAGCTTGGGTCATGACGTCCTCGAACCTGGGCGGTGAGTAAATACTGAGCTTCCACCTTAGGCCGAGCCGCCGCGGATTCAATGACCGCAGTGCTCACTGGCGTTGACGGACACGCTCAGACGGACGGTCGCTCACGCCCGGATTAACCGTTTCACGTCACCAAGCTGTCTAGCAAACGGGCGCCCAAGAAGCTGGCAATAGGCCTCATGCCTTTTTAAAAGCTTTAAGTAAGCGAACCATACGAAATGGATCTAAACCAAGCGTGACGCGGGCTCTAAGGTGAAGATGTACGAAGTTGTCGTCGGGTTTTGCCGAGGCACTCGTCTTACAGGAAGTTCAGCGCTCTGCCGTCATGGAGATATGCAGGCAGGCATCAGGAAATAACAAAAAAGGCGGTCAAGCCATGTTCAAACATTCGAAAGTACGTCAAGCCGGGCTCATTCTTTTCGCCACTACGCTGTTGTTGATTTTGCCGAACCTGACCAAGGTGATCGGCTAGTCGATATTCAAATATTACGGCGCCAGGTTTTTACATCGCCCTCTTAAAAATGTGACTGGCTCGCTACCCGGGCCAGCGTGGGTGTGCCAACCTTTGAGCACTTCCACGACATGGACGGCGATCATTTGAAAACGCTCATTCTGTTCGGGGCCTTGCTGCTCAGCACGCCCCTGTATGCCGCACAGCTGAACCTCGAGCTGGGCGCGAGCAGTCGCACCTGGCAGACAGAGGAGCTGCTCAAGCACGCTCAAGTCCAGACCATCACCATCAGCGACGACGTTTCCTACAAGCGGGACATGACTTATCGCGCGGTTCCGTTGGCGGCGTTGTTGACCGGCATCAAGCCTGAAGATCATCTGCAAGCCGTGGCTTTAGACGGGTTTGCCGCGGAGTTGTCGGCGGCGCCGTTGCTGAACGCCAAGGGTGCCCGCGCGTGGTTGGCAATTGAAGATCCGGCCAAACCGTGGCCTGCGTTATCGGAAGGCAAACCAGGTGCCGGGCCGTTTTATCTGGTGTGGGTCGATCCGCAAGCCGGCAACATCAGCCCTGAGCAATGGCCGTTTCAAGTGGCGAGTATCAAGCGCATGGCGCCCGTGGCCGAGCGCTTCCCTGCCCTGCTGCCCGATCCTGCCTTGAAGGCAGGTGATCCGGTGAATAAAGGCTTTGCGCTGTTTCAGAAGAATTGCCTGGCCTGTCATCGACTCAATGGTGCCGGGGATGCACAGTTCGGGCCGGATTTGAACATTCCGTTTAACCCGACCGAGTACTTTGGGGCCGATTTCCTGAGGCGCTACATTCGGGATCCGCAGAGTTTGCGGCAATGGCCTCAGGCGAAGATGCCGGGGTTTGCGGCGACGGTGTTGCCGGATGGGGATCTGGAAATGTTGGTGGGGTATTTGAAGCATATGGCTGGGCGCAAACAGATTTCAGCCAAATAATCGATCGTTCCCACGCTCCGCGTGGGAATGCAGCCCGTGACGCTCTGCGTCACATCAAAAGCCGAACGCGGAGCGTCCGTTGAGGCATTCCCACGCAGAGCGTGGGAACGATCAGTGTGCAGGTTTACTGTTGTTGGACGGAGATGACTGGCGCAGGCATCGGCGTCGGCGACACAAACACCTTCGCATGCATCTGCTCACACCCACCGCCCCGGCGCATGCCGCGCACCGGGCAGGCATCCAGGTAATCCAGGCCCACCGCCAGTTTCAAATGCCGCTCCGGCCGGGCCAGTTCATTGGTCACGTCAAAGCTGTACCACGCGTCATCCAGCCAGGCTTCGGCCCAGGCGTGACTGGCCAGGTGTTCGCTGTTCTCGCTGTACAAATACCCTGACACATAGCGCGACGGAATGCCCAGGCTGCGGGCACAGGCCAGAAACGCATGGGTGTGGTCCTGACAGACGCCGGAACGCCCGGCGAAGGCCTGGGCGGCGCTGGTGTCGACTTCGGTGGAGCCCGGCGTGTAGGTCATGTGCGAATTCAGGCCATGCATCAAGTCGATCAGCGCCGTACGATCCCGGCGTTTTTTGCACTCCTTCTCAGCGAACGCACGCAAAGCCTCGTCAGCTTCGGTCAGACGCGTGAAGCGCAGGAACGGCAACGCCGACTGGCTCTCATGCTCGGCTTCGCGCAGTTCGTCGATGTCCACCTGGCCACGGGCGCCGATGATGATCGCCTCGTGCGGTTCGTCCATGGTCAGCACGTGCAGGATGTTGCCGAACGGATCGAGTTGCGCGCGCACCGGGCGTGGCAGGTCGAGTTGCCAACTGAGCACGTGCTGACGCTCGCTGTCGTGGGGTGTCAGTCGCAAGTACTGGATGCTCGCCCGCACCTGATCTTCGTAGTGATAGGTGGTTTCGTGGCTAATGGAAAGTCTCATGCAGCCTCCAGGTAGGAACTGTGAATGGCGTTACCCAACTGGCGCACCAGCGGGATGAATTCGGTCAGCCAGGCGTGCAAGCCTTCGTCGAGAATTTCGTTGATGCCGGTGTAACGCAGGCGCGCGTCCATCTCCGCCGCCAGACGTTGCGCGGGGCGGCCGTTGGCCCCCGGCAGTTGGGCGAGGATCTGGTCGATTTCTTCGGTGCAGGCGCGCAGGGAACGTGGCACATCGGCGCGCAGCAACAGCAACTCGGCCACATGCCGGGCGCCGGGTGCGTCGCGGTAGATCTCGGTGTAGGCCTCGAACGACGACAACGCCCTTAATAAAGCGCTCCACTGGTAATAGGCGTGAGCGGTGCCATCGCTGACCGCTTCGGCCTGGTCGCCGGCCATTTCGTAACGGGCGTCGAGCAGGCGCAACGTGTTGTCGGCCCGTTCGATAAACGTTCCCAAGCGAATAAAGCGGAACGCATCGTTACGCATGATCGTGCCGTAGGACGCGCCACGGAACAGGTGGGAACGTTCCTTGATCCACTCGCAAAAGCGGCTCATGCCGTAACGACTCAAGCCCTGCTCGGCGATCCCGCGAATTTCCAGCCACGTGGCGTTGATGTTTTCCCACATGTCGGCGGTGATTCGACCCCGCACCGCATGAGCACTGGCCCGCGCCGAGCCGAGGCAGCTGTAGATGCTCGCCGGGTTGGCCGCATCCAGGGCAAAGAAATGCAGCAGCCGTTCGGCGTGCAAGTCACCGTGGCGCTCCAGGTAATCGTCCAGAGTGCCGGTGATCAACAGCGGCATGGCCAGTTCGTGCAGGCCGTCGCCGCGACCATCCTGCGGCATCAGCGACAGCGAATAACTGATGTCGAGCATCCGTGCGAGGTTTTCCGCCCGCTCCAGGTAACGCGACATCCAATACAAATCCGAGGCAGTTCTACTTAACATGGCAAGCTTCCTTCAATCCTCGACCACCCAGGTGTCCTTGGTTCCGCCGCCTTGGGATGAGTTCACCACCAGGGAGCCTTCACGCAGGGCGACACGGGTCAAACCACCGGGCACAACCCGGGTTTCGCGGCCAGACAAAACAAACGGACGCAGGTCGATGTGGCGTGGCGCAATGCCGTTTTCGACAAAGGTCGGACAGGTCGACAGGGACAATGTCGGTTGCGCGATATACGCGTGAGGCTTGGCTTTGATCCGCGCGCGGAAAGACTCGATTTCCGCCGCCGTCGCAGCCGGCCCCACCAGCATTCCGTAACCGCCGGAGCCCTGGGTTTCCTTGACCACCAGGTCTGGCAGATTGGCCAGCACGTGGGACAGTTCAGAAGGATTGCGACACTGGAACGTCGGCACATTCTTCAGGATCGGTTCTTCGTCCAGGTAGAAACGGATCATGTCCGTGACAAACGGATACACCGACTTGTCGTCCGCGACCCCGGTGCCGATGGCATTGGCCAGCACCACGTTGCCGGAGCGATAAGACGACAGCAGCCCTGGAACGCCGAGCATCGAGTCCGGGTTGAACGCCAGCGGATCGAGGAACGCATCGTCGAGGCGACGGTAAATGACGTCGACGGCTTTCGGTCCGTCCGTGGTGCGCATGAACACCTTGTCGTCACGCACGAACAGGTCCGCGCCTTCCACCAACTCGACGCCCATCTCCCGTGCCAGGAAGGCATGCTCGAAAAACGCGCTGTTGAAGCGACCCGGCGTCAGCACCACCACGCTCGGGTTATCGATCGGGCTGGAGCTTTTCAGGGTGTCGAGCAGCAGGTTCGGATAGTGATCAATCGGTGCGATGCGCTGGGCCGAGAACAACTCGGGGAACAGGCGCATCATCATTTTGCGGTCTTCGAGCATGTAGCTCACGCCGCTGGGTGTACGCAGGTTGTCTTCAAGCACGTAGTACGTGCCGTCGCCATCGCGCACCAGATCGACGCCGGAGATGTGCGAATAGATATCGCGGTGCAGATCCAGCCCTTGCATCGCCAACTGGTATTGCTCGTTGGCCAGCACTTGCTCGGCCGGGATGATGCCGGCCTTGATGATGCGCTGCTCGTGGTAGAGGTCGGCGAGGAACATGTTCAACGCCTTGACCCGCTGGATACAGCCGCGCTCGACGATCCGCCATTCACTGGCGGGGATGCTGCGCGGGATGGTATCGAAAGGAATCAGGCGCTCTGTCCCCTGCTCGTCACCGTAGAGCGTGAAGGTAATCCCGGCACGATGAAACAGCAGATCGGCCTCGCGTCGCCGTTGTGCCAATAGCTCGTCAGGCGTCTCGGCCAGCCAACGGGCAAACTCCCGATAATGCGGGCGGACCTGGCCGCCGGCATCGTACATCTCATCAAAATAGGTGCGGATCATGCCGTACTCCTTGTCACCCGGACATCTAGGCTTCGCAAGGCCCGTGCCATCGGCAGAAACGCTTTGTTATCAACCAGTTGGATAATGACGCCGTTTGCACCGCACCAATCCTGTGCAGCAAATGCCCCACGCTGATCGCCCCCGCTTCATTGCAAGGCGACGTTGTCGCCTATCACCAGCATAGTCAGAGTTGATTTCACTGCCCGGGAGTCGATGCGGATAATCCGCGCATTCTCTGCAAAACCTGAACGAACTTCCCTTTAGCCGCCTGCTCAGGCGGTTTTTTTTGCGCCGGATTCTTGTTTCAGGGTTTTGCCGAGGGGATGTTCCGAGCGCCACAAACGAAAACGGCCAACCCGAAGGTCAGCCGTTGCTGAGCGTTGTCACTGTTCATAAGCTTATGCGAGTAGCCCTCGTACCTCCTGCTTGACGCCCCATCCTTCGATGATGCCGCCCAGAGGCTCGACCACCGCCTCGAAGTCCTGCTCAAAGTCGCCAATGCCGTCATAGGTGGCGTACATCACTTTGCTCAGTTCCAGGGCCCACGCGCCGTCATCACGCACGCTGATTTGTGCATTCAAGGATTCACCACAGTAATGCCCTGCCGCCCTGCGTGCCCGCTCCTCGTCCGGGAAAATGGCGTAGAACTCGATGGGATGGAATCGTGAAAAGTCGAAACCGCCTTCTTTCATGCGGCGCAGCACGCTGCTGCTGATGTCTTCTTGATAGGCTGTGCTCATGAAACGTCCCCCTCAAATTGATGGATAGACTTTCCGTATTCCCGGCACTCGCAACCGATTGGTGCGAGCGATGCGGCAACAGCGTTGCCGGTGGGAAGCAAGCATGTAGCTGACAAGACCAGACCTTAGCGATCCGTTCGCTGATCTCGCTTGCAGAGTAGCCCCAAGACAGAGGCGCTGCCAAGGCCTGGATAGGATTGAGACAGGAGATGTTCAGATTGGCGTGATGCCGAGAATTTGTATGCTGTTCTGGGTCTTGAGACTTTTGACGGTCGCATCGGCAGTTCGCCCTTCCAGATCATTCAGATCCAGTTCGGCAGCGACAGGAAGGAGCCGGGCCTTGATGAGTTTGGCGGCATGCTCGTTGTCCGGGCACTCCTCGCACTCGAAGACTTCATCGACCGTTTCACCGTGATCATCCACGAAAGTGATTTTCCACTTTTGCATCAGTGCCTCCTCGAACAAACCCGCAAATGGGCTTACAACCATCTGGACTTTTGGCCTGACTGATCGTTCCCCCGGATTACCGCACACAAACATGAAAAACACGGTCCCTGCAGGAGCTGGCTTGCTAGCGATGCAGACGCTGCGGCTTGTCTGACACACCGCGTCGATCCAATCGCTAGCAAGCCAGCTCCTACAGGGGGTGCGTACATCTTCAGTTTAGTCGTTGCTTGGCTTGTTCACCGCTTGCAGCACGTATTGCGGCAAGGCGAAGGCGCCGATGTGGATTTCCGGGTTGTAGTAGCGGGTGATGATGCCGCTGCCGGCGAAACGCTGTTGCAAGGTTTCACGGGACAATTTGCGGTAGGCGGTGTTCGTCGCGCCCCAGGCAAAGGTCATCGATCCACCGATGTAGGTTGGCACGGCGGCCTGATAGAAGTGCCAGTCCGGGAACAGGCTGCGCAGGCGACCTGCGGTGGTTTTGACTTCTTCGATCTGCATGAACGGGGTGCCGTTCTGGGTGACCAGGATGCCGCCTTCGTTCAGGCAGCGACGGCAGGCCTGGTAGAAGTTTTCCGAGAACAGCACTTCACCCGGACCGATCGGGTCGGTGGAGTCGGAAATGATCACGTCGAATTTTTCGGTGGTGGTGGCGACGAAACGCATGCCGTCGTCGATCACCAGGTTCAGGCGTGGATCATCGAACGCACCCTTGGAGTGATTCGGCAGGAATTCCTTGCACATCTCGACCACGGTGCCATCGATCTCGACCATGGTGATGTGCTCGACACTGCGGTGCTTGGCCACTTCACGCAGCATGCCGCCGTCGCCACCACCGATGATCAGCACGCGCTTGGCGGTGCCGTGCGCCAGGATCGGCACGTGGGTGAGCATCTCGTGGTAGATGAATTCGTCGGCTTCGGTGGTCTGGATCACGCCGTCCAGCGCCATGACCCGGCCCATGCGCGGGTTTTCGAAAATCACCAGGTGTTGGTGTTCGGTGCGCACTTCGTGCAGCAGTTTTTCCATCCGAAAACGCTGGCCGTAGCCTTCGTAGAGGGTTTCCAGGTAGTCGCTGGTGGTGATGTTGCTCATGGGAAGTGCTCCGATGAATGCGGTGGCAACGGACGGTTACCCGCCCATGATGGCCAATCGAGCGGCTCGATTAACCGGGAAAGGCGCGCATTCTACGTTGCGGAAGATGACAGGTCGAACCTCACTTGATGAGTCGACTCAATACCCTGTGGGAGCTAGCCTGCTAGCGATAGCGGAGTGTCAGTCAGTAAAGTTGTGGCTGACACTCCGCTATCGCTAGCAGGCTAGCTCCCACAGGGGAAAAGTGATGGCTTTGAGTGCGTGCTCAGATCCGGACGTTGCCTCGTGGCCCGGCGATGGCCCAGATGATCAGGCCCAGGACCGGCAGCAGCAGGATCAGCAGCACCCAGATGATTTTCATCCCTGTACTTGCGCCACTTTTCAGCACGTTGATGATTGCCCAGATATCCAGGGCAAGAATAATCAGGCCAATCAGACCGTTGAACGTGGAACCCATGGTGTTGCTCCCTAAGAGTGGTATGCACTCTTAGGATAGCCGGGCCTTGCGAGGGTTCCGCTTTTTAAACGTGGACCGCAATTTTGAGGGCTTCGAGCGATGGTGCAGCGGTGATACCCACTTCGGCGCACAACTCAAGTACGCGCGGTACGTCGTTGCCGTAGACCAGCACCACTTGCAGTTCGTCGTCGAGCAACTGGCTGAAGTTCATCAGCGTGTAACCGCCGTTTTCCTTGTTCATGCTGCCCATCTGCACCTGAATGCGATTGAGCGCAGTCAGGGCTTCGGTTTTGGCCAGTTGCTTGGGTTTGATGTTGAAATCAACACCGGGGCCAAACGAGGCGACGATCTGGGCGAACAGGTCTACGTAAGTGTCGGCCTGGAACAGCACGGTTTCCGGCAGGCTGCCGACAACGATCCACTCGCCCAGTGGAATCGGGAAGGAGTCGTCGTAGTTGATATCCGGATTGGCCGTCAGAAAAGCCTCGGGATCGGCGTAGGCGGCTGCCGCTTCATCAGCGACTTTCAGGATTTCGTCATCGCTCATGCACCCGGAGCTGATTTTGCTGATGAGTTCGACGAGTGCGGCTTTCATGGGGCGAATCCTGTAGCGAGTGAATTTTGAGGGCGCGAAGGATAGCGCATCCAGCGTGAAATGCGGACCTGTGGCGAGCGCTTACTTGTGGCGAGGGAGCTTGCTCCCGCTGGGGCGCGAAGCGGCCCTCAATATCAGGCGATACGATCTTTCAGGAAGACCGCATTCGCTGGTTTTGGGGCTGCTTCGCAGCCCAGCGGGAGCAAGCTCCCTCGCCACAAATGCGCGCTCAGCCGAGAAGTTTCTGCAGCTGCGCAGTGGTATCGACAGCACCCAAAGTTTTCGCTGCATCGAGCGCGGTAACGCCATTGGCGTCCTTGGCTTTCGGATCGGCGCCTTTGCTGATCAGGTAATCAACGATTTCAACGCGGTTAAACATCGCCGCCATCATCAGCGCCGTACGACCGTCGAAGGACGAACCTTCGACTTGCGCACCACCCTCAACCAACGCCCTGACCACCGCCAGGTCGCCCTTGAACGCGGCGCCGGCAATCGGGCTCTGCCCGTTGTCGTTGCGGATTTCCGGGTCGGCCTTGTGTTCCAGCAGCACTTTTACCGTCTCCACATGGCCGTGGTAGGCGGCGAGCATCAGCAAAGTGTCGCCCTTGTGGTTACGCAGGTTCGGCGGCAGGCCTTTGGTCAGCAACGCAGCCATCATGGCCGCATCGCCCTCGCGCGCTTTGTTGAATACCTGTTCGGCAAATTCAGCGGCTTCTTCGGGGGTCATCTGGCGGCTTTGGTCTGACATCGGGGACTCCACTTTCTGTCATTCGGGAAAGCCGACAGTTTCCCGAGCAGCCCCGAGGCTGTCACTTCTTTTTTCTCAAGAGCCGCCATAGCCACATTTAATAGCGCTGCTTTCAATAACGAAAAGCGCCGCCGTGAATATCCGCCAGCAACTGCGGAGTGACTTGCACATAAGTCTGAGTGCCGGGCAGCCAGGCGTAGATCGGGTCATCGCCGGTTTTGCCGGGGTCGAAGGCTTCGTCCTTGAGGCGGGTCTTCTGATATTTGAAGGTCCCGGTGGTTTCCATTTTCACTTTCACCCGCAGGAAAAGCGGCACCGCGTACGCCGGCATTTGCTGGCGGGCAAACTCCAGCAGTTCGCTGAAGTCCAGCGTCGCCAAGGATTCCGCCGGCGTGATCGCGGCCATGCCGGCACGCCCGTTGGTGTTCTGGATTTCGACGCCGTATGCCACGGCTTCAGAAATATTCGGGTGTTGCAGCAGAATGTTCTCGACCTCGGTGGTCGAGACGTTTTCACCCTTCCAGCGGTAGGTGTCACCCAATCGATCAACAAACTGGGCATGTCCAAAACCAATGTTGCGCAACAGATCGCCGGTATTGAAGTAACGATCGCCCTTGGTGAACACGTCGTGGAGCACGACCTTTTCGGTCTTCTGCGGATCGGTGTAACCATCCAGTGGCGCCTTGTCGTCGATTCTCGCCAACAACAGGCCCTGCTCCCCTTTGGCGACTTTGCGCATGAAGCCTTTGGCATCACGCATCGGCAGGCCGCTGTCGTGGTCGTAGGCCACCAGCTCCCAGGCCATCAGGGAAAAACCGATGGTGTTGTCGAAGTTAAGGATGTTGGTAAAACCGATGTTTCCGTCACTGGCGGCGTACAGCTCGCAGATGTGATCAACCGCAAATCGCGTCTTGAACTCGTGCCATGCACCGGGACGCAGGCCATTGCCGATCATCTTGGTCACGCGGTGTTTGCTGTCGTCGGCAGTGGGCGGCTGATCCACCAGGTAGCGGCATAATTCGCCCACATAGCCGAGGGTGGTCGCCTGGTATTTGCGCACGTCATTCCAGAACTGGCTGGCGCTGAACTTGCGGCGGATGGCAAATCCAGAAGCGCCGCTGATCGCCGAGCCCCAACACACGCAGAGCCCGGTGGCGTGATAGAGCGGCAAAGTGCAATAGACGACGTCCTGCGGCTGCATATTCAGGGCGATCTGGCCGAAACTCGCGGAGCTGCGCATCCAGCGACCGTGTTTGAAAACACCTGCCTTGGGCAATCCGGTGGTGCCTGAGGTGTAGATATAGAAACAAGGGTCGTCGAAAAAAACCCGCTGGCTGCTGACCGGATTCTCACTGGACGCTGGGGCGCTGGCACTCATCAAATTGATGAAATCGTCGGGCGCGTTGCCGGGACGAAGATAGGTGTTTTGATCGGCGACGAACCATGTGCGCGTCGGCTCGATCGACACACGCTCGCGGACCGCGCTGAACGCCGGGACCAGTTCTTCGCCAACGATGATCGCCGCAGGCGCCACCAGGTTCAGGCTGTGGGCCAGGGTGTCGCGGGTTTGCGAGGTATTGAGCAAGGCGCTGATCGCGCCGACTTTGGCCACGGCCAATATCGTCACCAGCAGTTCCGGACGGTTCTCTAGAAACACCGCCACCACATCGCCCTTGCGGATGCCTTCGGCGATCAGGTGATGGGCGATGCGATTGGCCCACTGGTTGACCTGTGAATAACTCAGCACCACGTCGCCCTGCAGCAACGCCGGGCCATCGGGATTGCGCAAGGTCGCTTGCTCGAAGGTCCAGCCGAGGCCACACGGTTGAGTCGGGTCCTTGACGTTGGCGACTTTCATGCCCTTCACCACGCGGGGAATGGCTTTGGCAATGGAAGGCAGTTTGCGGAGCATCATGCCCCAGGTAATCGTGTCGCTCATGCTTGCTCCCGTTCGATCTTTTTATTGTCGGGCGGCGGTCTATGAGTCCGAAAATACGTCAGCGGTTCTTGAGCTGTACACGCGGTTTTTGAAATGTTTTGTATCCGCGCCCCATCGTTTGAGTTCGCGATCCTCAGCGGGTGTGATTGGTTCCATCGAATCGTGACCGACCACGCAAAATGCAGGATGCACGATGGCCATTCATGCAGATTGCACGAAAGCGAAAAATCACCAAGAACATAACTTATTGATTTATAACGATTTAAAAAAAATAAGGTGCTGGCACAATCACTGCAACTACCTCTCCATGCTTGCCAATCAAGTGCAAACGGAGCTGATAGACATGAGCCTGATCCAAGAAAAATTTACCTCCCTGTTCTCCAACTTCGAAGTGAACACTCAGTCGCGTCCAGACGGCGGCATTCTGCTGACCCTGCGCAGCACCGAAGGCAAAGTGTTCAAGCGTTCGATTTCGTACCAGCAATTGCATGCCGGCGATCAGCTGTCGTGGGTGATCAGTGCGATTCGCCGTGACCTGGCTGAACAGGCCAGCGAACTGCCGCAGATCTCCATGCTGCAAAGCCAGCAACGGTTTGCCCTGCCGACTTATCATTCGGCGTGAACCTTGCGGTTGTGTAAATAAACGCGCTGCAAAAAAACAGGCCGTGAAAGCTTTCGCTTCACGGCCTGTTTTGTTTCTGAACCTGCACCGATCCCGCCCTTGTAGGAGCGAAGCTTGCTCCTACAGGTTATGGGCGTTGTGGCTTAGAACGTGGAAGGATCGATCCGCGCAAAGCTGTCGACGGTCACATGCCCCGCAAGCGCCCCGCCTTCTCGGGCCAGCCCGCACGTTGCCATGCCGGCCGCGCGCGCCGCGTCCAATTCTTCGACGATGTCGGACAGGAACACAATCTGCGCAGCTTCCAGCCCAATGGCCTGGGTGATGCGCTCGTAAGACTGCGCTTCACGCTTGGGACCCGACGTGGTGTCGAAGTAGCCGCTGAACAGCGGCGACAAATCCCCCGCCTCCGAGCAACCGAAAATCAGTTTCTGCGCCTGGATCGAGCCCGAGGAATAAACAAACAGTTTGAAACCGTCCTGATGCCAGCGCTTAAGCGCTTCAACGGCGTCCGGGTAAACATGGCCTTTCAACTGCCCGGCCTGATAACCCTGCTCCCAGACCATGCCTTGCAACGCTTTCAACGGCGTGGCCTTGCGGTCTTCGGCGATCCAGCCCAGCAGGATGTCGATCACCCGCTCAACGTCAGCGTCCGGCTCGTTGCTGTCCCGGCGCACGGCGGCCAGTTGCTCGGCCACGTCCGCGCGCTCGGCCTGCTGGCGGACGAAGTCCGGCAGGTGACTGGCGGCATACGGAAACAGCACGTCGAACACAAAACTCACCGCGCTGGTGGTGCCTTCGATGTCGGTGAGAATCGCTTTGATCGGCATCGGCTCAGTCCTCAAGACGCGGGAAGCGGTTGGCGATGTCTTCGCCGGTGAACTTGGCCACCCAGCCATCAGGGTTGTTGAACAGACGGATTGCGACGAAATGCGGATGCTCGCCCATGTCAAACCAGTGCGGCGTGCCAGCCGGGACCGAGATCAGGTCGTTCTTCTCGCACAGCACGGCGTAGACGTAATCATCGATGTGCAAGGTGAACAGCCCACGGCCGGCGACGAAAAATCGTACTTCGTCTTCGCCATGACGGTGTTCGTCGAGGAACTTGGCGCGCAGTTCGGCTTTTTGCGGGTGGTCGCTGGTGAGGCTGATCACGTCGACGGTGACGTAACCGCGTTCGGTCATCAGCTTGTCGATCTGCTCCTGGTACGCGGCGATCACTTCTTCCTGACTGGCGCCGGGCTGGATTTTCGCCGTGGCTTGCCAGCGGTCGAAACGCACGCCCTGCTCGGCCAGGGTCGAGGCGATGTCTTCGAAATGGGTCAGCACCTTGTTCGGAATGTCAGGGCTTGAGACGTGGTAAACGGACAGGCTGCTCATCAGGGCAACTCCTTAACGGTTCATGCTTTATGGTTCAAGAGTGAGCGCATCTTCAACTCGCACTCGAACAAAAATTCAAACGCCTCGATCTGCCGCAGTGCGTCGCTCATCCGCGCGCCCCAGGTGTAGAGGCCGTGGCCGCGAATCAGGTAGCCGACGCAATCCGGATGGGCTTCAAGCCAAGGCTGCACCTTGGCGGCGAGACGCGCAATGTCCTGATCGTTGTCGAAAATCGGCACGCGCACCCGGGATTCGTGGGTCGAGACGCCGCTGAAGGCTTTTTGCAGTTCGTAATCTTCGAACTCGATGAAATCTTCGGGCGTCAGGCGCGACAGCACCGTGGCGTTCACCGAATGGGTGTGCAGCACCGCACCGATCTCCGGGCGCCAACTGTAGAGCTGGGTGTGCAGCAGGGTTTCGGCGGACGGTTTTTTGCCCGGTTCCAGGCTGTTGCCCGACAAGTCGGTGGCCAGCACATCATCAAGACCCAATTGGCCTTTGTGCTTGCCGGACACGGTCAGCAGCGCTTCAGTCGGCGACAGGCGGGTCGAGTAATTGCTGCTGGTGGCCGGCGACCAGCCGCGGCCATACAGAAAACGCCCGGCGTCGATGATTTCCTGGGCGAGGTGTTCACGGGTGAGGCTCATGGCCTGTCCTCTTGCATACGTGTGGCAATGATAATGGCAGCCGCCAGGGCTGCGAGACTGGCAATACTAAAGGTGAACGTGGCCCCGAGGGCGTTCCAGCTGTAGCCGGAATACAACGCGCCCAATGCGCCACCAGTGCCGGCGAGTGCGGCGTAAAGCGCCTGGCCTTGACCTTGCTGGCGCGCACCGAAGCTACGTTGCACGAACTGGATGGCAGCGGCGTGAAAGCTGCCGAACGTTGCGGCGTGCAGCACTTGGGCAAACAGCAGCACCCAGAGAAATTCGGCCAACGAACCCAGCAGCAACCAGCGCACGGCCGCCAGCAGGAAACTCGCCAGCAGCACCCGACGCACCGAGAAGCGTGCGAGGATTTTGCTCATGACCAGGAACATCAGGACTTCGGCGACCACGCCGACCGCCCAAAGCAGGCCGATCACGCCTCGACTGTAACCGAGCCGTTCAAGGTGCAGCGTCAAAAAGGTGTAATAAGGCCCGTGGCTCACTTGCATCAGCGCCACGCAGCCGTAAAACGCCAACACCCCGGGATTGCGTAACTGCCTGAGAAATCCGTCTCCGGCAATTCGCTCGCCCTGAACCGGTTGCGCGTTGGGCACCCACAGGCTGCTGACGACAATGCCGGCCATGATCAGCACCAGCGCCACCGGATAAATGTCGAGGCTCAGCCATTCGAACATCCGGCCGAGGGCGACCACGGTGATGATGAAACCGATGGAACCCCAGAGGCGGATCTGACTGTAGCGCGACGTCTGCCCTTTCAAGTGCGCCAGGGTGATGACTTCGAACTGCGGCAACACCGCGTGCCAGAAAAACGCATGCAAAGCCATGACCATCGCCAGCCAGGCGTAGGTCTTGCTGACGAAAATCAGCGAGAACGTCAGCAGCGTGCAGACCGCGCCGAAGCGCACGATGGCCAGGCGTCGGCCGGTGTAGTCACCGAGCCAGCCCCAGATGTTCGGCGCGACGCAACGCATCAGCATCGGGATCGCCACCAGTTCGCCGATGCGCGCACTGGAAAAGCCCAGGTGATCGAAGTACAGCGCCAGAAACGGCGCTGTCGAACCGAGCAAGGCGAAATAGAACAGATAGAAACTGGAAAGCCGCCAGTACGGGAGCGCCGCCACGGTCATCAGACCGCAGCGACTGTGAGGTCAGCCATTAAAGCTGACCCAGCACCGGCGTGCTCACGCGCACATCGGCATTCTGCCCGCGATGACGCAACAGGTGATCCATCAGCACGATGGCCATCATCGCTTCGGCAATCGGCGTGGCGCGGATGCCGACACACGGGTCATGACGACCCTTGGTGACTACCTCCACCGGGTTGCCATGAATGTCGATGGAACGGCCCGGCGTGGTGATGCTCGACGTTGGCTTGAGGGCCAGGTGCGCAACGATCGGCTGACCGGACGAGATGCCGCCCAAAATGCCACCGGCGTTGTTGCTGAGGAAGCCTTCCGGGGTCATTTCATCGCGGTGTTCGGTGCCGCGCTGGGCGACGCTGGCGAAACCGGCGCCGATTTCCACGCCTTTGACCGCGTTGATGCTCATCAGCGCATGGGCCAGTTCGGCGTCGAGGCGGTCGAAAATCGGCTCGCCGAGGCCTGGCATCACGCCTTCAGCGACGACGGTGATCTTCGCGCCGACCGAATCCTGATCACGGCGCAGCTGATCCATATAGGCTTCCAGCTCCGGCACCTTGTCCGGGTCAGGGCTGAAGAATGCATTCTCTTCCACCGAATCCCAGGTCTTGAACGGGATTTCGATCGGGCCGAGCTGGCTCATGTAGCCGCGAATGACGATGCCCTGGGTGGCCAGGTATTTCTTCGCAATCGCGCCGGCGGCCACGCGCATGGCGGTTTCACGGGCGGAACTGCGTCCGCCACCGCGGTAATCGCGCTCGCCGTATTTGTGGTGGTAGGTGTAGTCGGCGTGGGCCGGACGGAACAGATCCTTGATCGCCGAGTAGTCCTTGGACTTCTGGTCGGTGTTGCGGATCAGCAGGCCGATAGAGCAACCGGTGGTGCGACCTTCGAACACGCCGGAGAGGATTTCGACTTCGTCGGCTTCCTGACGTTGCGTGGTGTGGCGGCTGGTGCCGGGCTTGCGGCGGTCCAGATCGCGCTGCAGATCCTCGAGGGAAATCTCCAGCCCCGGCGGGCAGCCGTCGACAATGGCGACCAACGCCGGACCATGGCTTTCGCCCGCGGTGGTGACAGTGAACAGCTTGCCGTAGGTATTGCCGGACATGCAGGACGCTCCGTGAAATGAACCTGAATACGTAATGCGCGCCAGTATACGCAGGCTACCCAAGTAGTTCATCCTCGAACCTTATGGGTGCCCGCGAGTCCAACCGGCACCTTTGTGAATGATGGCGTGATGATGCTGCGAGTTATAGCCTTGAGCCTTACCCTGTTTACCGGCTTTGTCCAGGCCACTGTCCTGCAACGCCCGATCACATTGGATACCGGCACCGGGGAGCTTTTCGGCTCTCTGCTGCTGCCAAAATCCGACACACCCGTGCCGGTTGTCCTGATCATTTCCGGCTCCGGCCCTACGGATCGCGACGGAAACAACCCCGACGGCGGACGCAACGACAGCCTCAAACGCCTGGCGTGGGTGCTGGCCAAACACAACATCGCCAGCGTGCGTTATGACAAACGCGGCGTGGCGGCGAGCCTCGCGGCCACGCCGGACGAGCGCAATCTGTCGGTAGAAGCCTATGTGTCCGACGCCGAGGCCTGGGGCCGCAAGCTCAAAAGCGATCCGCGCTTTGGCCAGCTGATTCTGCTGGGCCACAGCGAAGGCGCCTTGATCGCCAGCCTCGCGGCACCCAGCATCGATGCCGCAGCGGTCATCTCCATGTCCGGCAGCGCCCGGCCGATCGATGAGGTGTTGCGCCAGCAATTGAGCAATCGCCTGCCACCGCCGCTGATGCTGCGCAGCAATGAACTGCTCGACAGCCTCAAGGCCGGCCACACCGATGACAACGTGCCGCCGCAGTTGCAGGTGATTTTCCGCCCGAGCGTGCAGCCGTACCTGATTTCGCTGTTCCGCCAGGACCCGGCAGCGGCGTTCGGCAAATTGAAGATGCCGGCACTGATCATCCAGGGCAGCAACGATATCCAGGTCGGCGTCGGTGACGCCCGCATGCTCAAGGCGGCCAAACCGGATGCCGAACTGGCGCTGATCGAAGGCATGAACCACGTCATGCGCATCGTACCCAATGACGTAAGACGGCAAATGGCTTCCTATAAGGATCCGCAGTTGCCACTGGCGGCCGAACTTGGCACGCGAATCCTCGGGTTTATTGACGGACTTCGCGCCAGTTAAGAGGGGTTACCCTCCAGTCTTGCAAAAAACGGCCGATAAGCCTTTGTCGCCAGCGCTATGACTGGCGACAAGCAGAGCTTGGACAGGATCTCGCCGTTATGACTGATACCCAGACTTCACCTGACACGACCGCTGAAAAAGACGCACCGCCAGCGGTCGAGCTGCCGTGGGCGGACGTCCACGTCGAGCACCACAAGATGCTCCGTCTGGCACCGCTGCAAACCGATCGCAATACCGGTGGGCGGCCGCTGCGCTTTGTCGAGTTCGGTTACGCCGACCGCAACAGCAAGGAACACAGCCTGATGCGCATGAGCATCAAGCTGCCGGGCCAGCGCGTGCGCAAAGAGCAGAATCATCTGGACGTGTGGGTCAATCACACCACCAAACGTGTGCATTTCGAGCCCGAAAGCGGCTTGCAGATTGAGCCGATGAACCGAGGCATCGGCCGGTTCATGGCCGCTCAAGGGATCACCTGGGCGAAAAAGCGCTGGCCCGGCTACACCGTCGACGGCACCGATCTGAACAATAAAGATGCGTTGAACGAAGACACGCGCCTGCGTCGCGATCACTTTCTGAAGTCGCATGGTTTTGAGGTGGTCTACGCCGACGCCCAGCATTTGAAAGGCAGCGTCAAAGAAGTACGGGTCGAAGACCTGGTGGGTGACTGGAACAGCGAAAAGCTGCAACTGGTGGAAATCCTCGAAGCCGCGCAGATGCTTCAGCAGGCAGAGCAGAATCTGGCCGAGCAGGAAGTGAAGCTGAAGAAGCACGAAGAGAAGGTCAGCAAGTACAAGCGTGAAGACGCCGGGCTGCGCTTTACCATTACGTGTCTGGTGGCGTTTGCGGTGTTTCAGGCAGGGTTGTTGATCTGGATTGCTACGCACCGGTAAAGGTCTGGGACCGTGGCGCGGCCTTCGCGGGCAAGCCACGCTCCCACAGGTTCTAAGTCGTGCTCATACTCTGCGGCACACACAAAACCCTGTGGGAGCGTGGCTTGCCCGCGAAGGCGTCCTAAAGTCAGACGCGGGAAGCGAATAGCGCCTGATGATCGCGGCACTGCTCCGCGCTCAGCATGAACACACCATGCCCCCCGCGCTCGAAATCGAGCCAGGCGAAGTCGACTTCCGGGTACAGCGACTCGACGTGAACCTGGCTGTTGCCCACCTCAACAATCAGCAAGCCCTTCTCGGTCAAATGATCCGCCGCTTCGGCGAGCATCCGGCGCACCAGGTTCAAACCATCATCACCGCAGGCCAGGCCCAGCTCAGGTTCGTGCTGATACTCGTCCGGCATGTCGGCGAAATCTTCCGCATCCACGTAAGGCGGGTTCGACACGATCAGGTCGAAACGCTGCCCCGGCAGACCATCAAACCCATCACCCTGAACGGTGTAGACCCGCTCATCCACGCCATGGCGTTCGATGTTCTGGTTGGCCACTTCCAGCGCCTCGAACGACAGATCCGCCAACACCACTTCGGCGTTCTGGAACTCGTAGGCGCAGGCGATACCGATGCAACCAGAACCGGTGCACAGGTCGAGAATCCGCGCAGGCTCGGCGCCCAACCATGGCTCGAAACGTTTTTCGATGAGCTCGCCAATCGGTGAACGCGGAATCAGCACGCGCTCGTCGACGATGAACGACATGCCGCAAAACCAGGCTTCGCCCAGTAGGTAAGCGGTCGGGATGCGTTCTTCGATGCGACGCTTGAGCAGGCGTTGCAGATTGACCAACTCGTCTTCTTCCAGATTGCAGTCGAGGTAACTGTCGGCAATTTCCCACGGCAAGTGCAAGGCACCCAACACCAGTTGACGGGCTTCGTCCCAGGCGTTGTCGGTCCCATGGCCGAAAAACAGATCCTCCCCATGGAAGCGGCTGACGGCCCAACGGATATGGTCACGCAGGGTACGAAGGCGGGAAGTGATCACGGGGGTAAACTCCAGAAAAAACGACTGGCGATTCTAACAGCCAAAACGCGCCCCGACGACGCAGGAAAACAGCGGATCAGATGTAGGACATATCCATTTTTGCCGTTGGCTATTGAACAAAACCCGCATCTTGACAAGGCTGCACGCCAACAACGACGGCGTCTACGATAGTAGCGATTCACAGAACCGCTCAGCCAGAGGACAATGTCGCAAAAGCCCCACTCCAAGGAGCCCCAGAATGTCCGTTCCAAAAACGATGTTTCAACTCAGCGGCCGCGGTTACGCAGCAGCCAATCTGGGTCATGCGACCCTTGTCATCATCGATGCCCAGAAAGAATACCTCAGCGGCCCGCTGGCCCTGAGCGGCATGGATGCTGCCGTCGCGAACATCAAGCAACTGGTCGCTGCCGCCCGTGCAGCCGGCCGTCCGATCGTGCATGTGCGTCATCTCGGCACCGTCGGCGGGCTGTTCGATCCACAGGGCGAGCGCGGTGAGTTCATCACGGGCCTGGAGCCACAGACGGACGAAACCATCATCGGCAAACTGCTGCCGAGCGCGTTTCACGGCACCCAATTGTACGATCGGCTGCAAGAACTCGGCTCCCTGGACCTGATCGTGTGCGGTTTCATGAGCCACTCCAGCGTCAGCACTACCGTGCGAGCAGCGAAGAACCTGGGCTTTCGCTGCACCCTGGTCGAAGACGCCTGCGCGACTCGCGATTTGCCCTACAAAGGTGGCGTACTCACTGCCGATCACGTTCAACAGACCGAAATGGCGATCATGGCGGACAACTTCGCCACCCTCGCGCTCACTCACGAACTCATCTGACCGGCTCGAAGAGCGGTCAAAACCGCCGCTCATCCGCAAAAGCCTCTCATTTGCTGCAATTGACTTAGCCTCAGGAACATCCCGGACAAGTCCCGGTCGAAGGGCCGATACCCATTGAGGAAGGTCGGAATGAAGTTATCCGATGGTTTTGATGCACGCCGCTTGCGGCCCAAGGGCCAACGCAATTGGCGTTTTCGATTCGGCGCAGCTTTTGCTGCCTTGCTGGCGACGTGCGGTGTGTTGCTGGCAATGGCCGGTGCCGCCAGCCTGCTGGGCCGTCCCCCGGCCCTGGGCGAGTTGAATGCCAGCCCGCTGGGCTCGGCGATCATTCTGGCGGTTGGCCTGTTCGTGCTCTACATCGGCGTGTGGTTGTGGCGTCGCTGCCGTCGCCGCTCGCGCCAGTCGCGAGAGCTGAACATGTCCCCGCACCTGATGAAAAAACACGATTGAGTAAAGGCCCGGCATTTTGGCGGGCCTCAATTGTTATGGATAGCGCCTCGACTTGGGTAAACTGGCCGCCCTTCGCGGAGGCTGACATGCAAGACGACGATTTTTCCCTGTTCAAAAGTGCGATCCAAGGCGTCAAGCCGATCAAGCACGATCGAGCCGAAACCGGCAAACCCAAGGCCGACCGCGCGCAAATCGCCAAGCTTCGCCAGGCCGCGACCGTTCGCACCGATGCCACCACCGTTGATGGTCTGTCCGACCAGTTCGTGATCGATGTCGGTCCGGAAGACGAGTTGATGTGGGCCCGTGACGGCGTTCAGGAAAGCCAGATACGCAAGCTCAAGATCGGGCAGATTCCGTTCGAAGGCAGCCTCGACCTGCATGGCATGTCCGTGGAGAAAGCCCGGGAAACCCTCTGGGCGTTTCTGGCCGAAGCGACCAAATTCGAAATCCGCTGCGTGCGCGTCACCCACGGCAAGGCCGTGCGACTGGACGGCAAGCGACCGATGATCAAAAGCCACGTCAACACGTGGTTGCGTCAACACTCACAGGTACTCGGCTTCACCTCGTGCCAGCCTAAACACGGCGGGGCCGGCGCGGTTTATGTGATGCTCAAACGAACCATGATGGAAGGTCGCGACGAGTAAAGCTGTCGCTTCACGCTTGCAGCGCCGTGTTTGCCACCGTACCCTTGCCCTTTGCGAAAATCCCCACAGGTAGTTTCATGTCCCTGGAACAGAATTACACCGCGATTCTCGGCCAATTGGGCGAGGACGTCTCCCGCGAGGGCCTGCTCGACACGCCAAAACGTGCCGCCAAAGCCATGCAGTACCTTTGCCGCGGCTATGAACAGACACTGGAAGAAGTCACCAACGGTGCCTTGTTCAGCTCCGACAACAGCGAAATGGTGCTGGTCAAGGACATCGAGCTCTACTCGTTGTGCGAACACCACCTGCTGCCGTTTATCGGCAAGGCGCACGTCGCCTACATCCCGAGCGGCAAAGTGCTGGGCCTGTCGAAAGTCGCGCGGATCGTCGATATGTACGCTCGCCGCCTGCAGATCCAGGAAAACCTCAGCCGCCAGATCGCCGATGCGGTCCAGCAAGTCACTGGCGCCCTGGGCGTTGCGGTGGTGATTGAGGCCAAGCACATGTGCATGATGATGCGCGGTGTGGAGAAACAGAATTCGTCGATGATCACATCGGTGATGCTGGGTGAGTTCCGCGAAAACGCGGCGACCCGCAGCGAGTTTCTCAGCCTGATCAAGTAATTCGTTACACGAAGAAAACCGGCATTCATCGCCGGTTTTTTTTCGCCTGTGAAAAATCAGGTAAGCTGCGCGCCTTCCGTTCGCCCTGTGAGGCTTATTCCGTGTTCGTAAAAGCGCTTCGTGTCGGCCTTGGCCAACTGATCATCTTCATCGACTTCATCACCCGCCCTGGCAAGAAGCAGCGCCCCGCCGCCGCCCAGGCTCAGGTTGAAACGGCCGCCAAGGACCTGACGCTGTATCAGTTCCACGCCTGCCCGTTCTGCGTGAAAACCCGCCGTACCCTGCGTCGCCTGAATGTGCCGGTGGCGTTGCGCGATGCGAAGAACAACGAACAGGATCGCCAGACCCTGCTGGAACAAGGCGGCAAGATCAAGGTTCCGTGCCTGCGCATTGAAGAGAATGGGCAGACCACCTGGATGTACGAGTCCAAGGTAATTATCGATTATCTGGATAAGCGGTTTGCAGCGGCCTGAATCATTTGGGTTGGTGGATCTGACGCCATCGCGGCATTGCAAATCCCGAACAGAAAAAAACCGGCCGATCGCCGGTTTTTTTTCGCCCGCACACCGGCGATAGCGCCCTCGCAAAAGCATCCCTCCCGGCGATATATCCCTATTGCCAAACTTTTCGTCTACAAAATCAAAAACATTATTTGCTTTATTTGTATACAAAAGCATAATCCACTTCGTGCGAGTTTCTGACCAGCCGGTCAACAAATTCGCAAGTGCCTCAAAGGGCCGCTGCCACCCTCATGGGTCCGGCCCTGGAAATAAAAATAAAACTCTTGAGGAGTATTCGCTGTGGAAAGCCGCAAATCCGAAGCCCCGACGCTGGAACTCTCGCCGCCGTTACGCAATGGCTTGCTTGAGCGCATCTTCAAACTCAGCTTGCACGGCACCACGGTGAAGACCGAGCTGATTGCCGGTCTGACAACCTTCATCACCATGGCCTACATCATCTTCGTCAACCCCAACATCATGGCCGACGCAGGGATCGATCACGGCGCCGCATTCGTCGCGACCTGCATCGCTGCCGCCCTGGGTTGCTTGTTGATGGGCCTATACGCCAACTGGCCAGTCGGCCTGGCGCCGGGCATGGGCTTGAACGCGTTCTTCACCTACACCGTGGTCGGAACCATGGGCTACAACTGGGAAACCGCCCTTGGCGCGGTGTTTGTGTCCGGTGTGTTGTTCATGTTCCTGACCTTTTCGCGGATTCGCGAATGGTTGCTCAACAGCATTCCTGTGAGTTTGCGTTATGCCATGGGCGCCGGCGTGGGTCTATTCCTAGGGTTGATCGGCCTGAAAACCGCGGGCATCGTCGTCGATAGCCCGGCCACCCTGATCAAGCTCGGTTCCCTGCGTGAGCCCGGCCCGTTGCTGGCCGCCATCTGTTTCCTGATGATCGCCGTACTCAGCTACCACAAAGTGTTCGGTGCAATTCTCATCAGCATCATCACCGTGACCCTGGCGGGTTGGGGCCTGGGCCTTGTCCACTACGAAGGCATCATGTCGGCCCCGCCAAGCCTGGCACCTACCTGGATGGCCATGAACGTCGCTGGCGTATTCAACGTCAGCATGATCAGCGTAGTGCTGGCCTTCCTCTTTGTGCACATGTTCGACACCGCCGGCACCCTGATGGGCGTCGCCCAGCGAGCCAATCTGGTGGGCGCTGACGGCCGGATCGAAAACCTCTCCCGCGCCATGAAAGCCGACAGTGCTTCCAGCGTATTTGGTGCGGTGGTCGGCGTGCCTCCGGTAACAAGTTACGTGGAAAGTGCCGCTGGCGTAGCAGCGGGTGGTCGGACTGGTCTTACCGCCGTGACCGTAGGTGTGCTATTTATTGCAGCCATGTTCTTTGCCCCGTTGGCCGGCATGATTCCCGCTTACGCCACTGCTGGTGCACTGATTTATGTGGCAATGCTGATGATGGGCGGCATGGCGCACATCGAGTGGGACGAAGCCACCGACAGCATTCCGGCGATCGTCACCGCGATCATGATGCCGCTGACTTTCTCGGTCGCCGATGGCATCGCGCTGGGCTTTATCACTTACGTGGTGCTGAAGGCCTTCACCGGTAAGCACAAGGAAATATCCGTCAGTTTGTGGGTGCTGTGCGCGATCTTCATCGCCAAGTTTATTTTCTTGTAAGCCGTCTACGTTTCAAAAACAGTGTTTCAAAACAGCCTCACCCCGTCGGGTGGGGCTTTTGCACAAAGGGAGGAAAGTGATGAGTCTGGAAACCTGGCTGCTGTTCAGCGGCGCTGCGCTGGTGGTGATCCTGATCCCGGGGCCCCTGTCGTTGCTGATGATCAGCAACAGTCTGAATTACGGTTTGCGCCGTTCTTACCCGGCGTTCCTGGGGGGCGTGATTGCCTCGATCTGCTTGCTCAGTGCCTCGGCGCTGGGCCTGGGCGCCCTGCTGCTGGCATCGGAACAGTTGTTCAGCGCACTGAAAATCGTCGGCGCGCTGTACCTGTTCTACCTCGCCTGGCAGAGCTGGCAGCAATCGCGTCAGCCATCGGTGGGCGCTGAAGTGCCCCAGGCGGCACCGGTACCGCGCTTTCGCGCCCTGTTCGGGCGCGCATTCGTGCTGGGCGCGAGCAATCCGAAGGACATTTTGTTTTTTGCTGCGTTCCTGCCGCAGTTTTTGAGTGCCGAGCACCCGTTCCTGCCGCAGTTGCTGGTGATGATTGCGACCTGGACCGTGCTGGATCTGCTGTGCAAATTGGCTTATGGGCTGGGTGCTCATGGTGCGGCGAAGTATTTACGCAGTGGCAAAGGGCAAAGTTGGTTTAACCGGGTGAGCGCAGGGCTCTTCAGTGGAGCGGGTGCTGCCTCTCTATTAAGCAATCACTAGTCGGATAATATCTAACCACCACACTAAGGATTGTTTGCCAAGGACGGCAACAATTCAACCCTGCCTCGTAATAACCCGCAACACGCGATATAAATATATATATTTATCGCCTCAGAACTCCCCCTAACATGGCGCTGCGACTTCGCACACAACGCCTGGACAAGGAAGCTCTTATGGCAATCGTTTTCCAACTGCCCAACACCGATCAATATAATGCCGTCGAAGTTACAGACATCGACCTGCACGCCAATGAATACACACCGTCCACCATTGATTTCGAAAAGAAAAGCATCCCCTCAGCCCCCCAAGATACAAACACCAATAAAAGTCAGCTACGTGTTGTAGATGCGCTTTTCGGTCCTATCAAGATTGGCTCCCATTCGATTACCCGATGTGCACTGGATGCACTGGGTGCTACATCAAACGGTCAGCGGCTGAATGGTAAAAATACGTTCTTCCGACATCCCAATCGGTCTTTTGTCAATTCCTTGCAGTTTGATCCTTCGTATATTGAAGCTCGTATGCGCTCTACCGGCACAAAAGACGATTACACACTGCCTTCACTGCTTTTTGAGATGGCGACCCAGCGTCCGCTAACGGCTCCCCCCCTGCTAAGCGACATTGCCGACACGCTTGTCGATCCGGAACAGCACCGACATAAACTGGACAAACTTCTGAGATCGGCACAGAGGCTGGATATACGCCAAGCACACTTGCCCAACAGTACACCCCGCTGGGTGAACCGGATCAAGAGTAGCAGCATGGTCAGCATGGGGGCCGGGCTTCAGGCCTTTGGGATTTATAGCGGCCTGCGTGGACTCCAAGATGCCATTGCACGAAAGGATCAAGGTGAAGTTATATTCAATAGCCTGAGTATTTCAGCGGAAGTCACTTCGTTGGCCGTCGAAGTTGCGGTAACGAAACAAGCAAAGTACATGATCGAGGCAGGGCAAAAAGCCTACAAGGATTTTGCCAAAACCAGCTTCGGCGTTCGGCTAGGTCGTAGTGCGGGTCTGATCGCCAGCGCACTGACATTGCCTTTCGATATTATCTCTGCGGTTAAATCCTTTAACAGTGCAGCGGCGACAACAGGCAAAGAAGCCATGGATCACTATGTCGCCGCAGGCTTGAGTGTGACCAGCGCGGCAATGACGTTGATATTGGGGGCCGCTGCGTTGGCGGGCTTCTCTTTTATCGGGCCGGTCGGGCTGGCAGCGGGACTTCTTTTAGTCGCGGGTTCCCAAGTCTATGCGGCGGTACGCGTTGTCGATGATATTGATGATTACATCGAACTCACTACCCATGAACGCCTGCGAACAGGCTGGTTTGCCTTTTGGGGGATAAGTCCCGACGAAAACATACAAACTCGCCACGCGATTGCCAAATCAACCGTTGAGCATTCGAGGATGTTACAAACGACCGCCAAAAATTTACTGGAAGGTAAGTTAAAGGACAGCACAGAGGTCATTGTCAACGGCAAATTCGAGGTAGAGCTGAAACCGACCCAGGTGCCTAGCTTCGATTGGGATGCCCAGCAATACACTTATAAAACCGTCCCTAAACCGTATGTTATTGACCGTGATGACACCATTGATGCCCGGAAGGGAGTGACTGCGGATATGCCCGGGGCGGAATTTGGAACGCCAGGAGAGAACAAAGGAGCGGTATGGTTTATTGGCGGAGGCCGCGACACCATTATTGGCATTGAAAAAAAGCCCAACAGATTCTATTACGGCGCGGGTATCAAGCATCTGACCGGGGGAGAAAAAGATGATGAATTCGTCTTTGAGGGCGCCGCAGACCTCCTCAAAGACGGCCCAAAAGACCCTCTGCCCACTACATTGAAAGGTGGTTTAGGCAACGACACATTAGTCGTCACCGGTAATTATCCCGAGCGCAACCGGCAACGATTTGGATATTCCATTGATTTAAACGATGGGCGGCTTTCTATCATCACCCGCGACCAGACCAACGACAGCCGTATTAACTATCGACACACGCTTTTAGAGAGCATTGAGAACGTAGAAACACTGGTTGGCGCTGAAAACAAGGTCATAGGTACCGACGGCCCGAATGTTATCAAGTCTCGGGGTCGCGATTCCATAGAGTCGGGCGCCGGGGATGACAAAATCTATCTTTTGAACAATGAAGGTTCGGCCTCCGGTGGCCCGGGAAAGGACCACTATGCTGTTGCCCATAAATCCGGCAACGTATTTATCACCGAAGATGGTGCAGACGAGAGCGTCATTGCGCTTGACTGGAGAATGGACCTGATTAAAAGCTGGAAGATAGAAGAACAGGCGCTGGTCATCACCTCAGGATTTGATCTCAACGACCTCAGCGAAAGGGATGTTTACATCAAGGGGGTCTACAAAACAATCAACAACCAACGACAACTGCACAATAGAAAACTGACCTTCGTTACAAAGGATGGATTTCATTTGATGCCTGAACTCCCTGAAACCATTGATACCGATGACCCGCTTGACATTGAAACCGTGATCACTCAACAAGGCACAATCAAAAACCCGATCATTCTCTACAACGGGGAATCCGCGATCGCGCACGACAAAGACACGAGCTACTGTATTTCGCGAATCAATGAGCATACAACGCTTGGAGTGAAACAACGCAGCACAAGTACTTTGATTACCCTTTATATGGATTACGCCAGTCATGAACTGACACGCGTCGAGGCTTACTACAACGTAGACCTGATGCGCCAACGTGATTTCGACCGCATCATGTATAAAGAATGCGGCCTGACCTTTCACTTTGACCGTAAGCGCCTGACTATCAAAAACCTGGCCACCTCTATCTGGAGCGGAGACCACAGAATCACAAGTCGACTAACGCGCCCCGACAAGACGTTGAACCAACATTTTATTCTGATCATGAACGATGGCGTTTCGTATCGGGTCAACCAACCCTCCTTACCCGATACAGCATTTTCAAACGATCAGTTCGAGATAAACGGCCCGATGGAGCGAACCTGCGAGGTGCCATTGCCACTCGAGGCCAGAGATGGAAAGCATTTGTACCGTCAACCGCTCGATAATGACGCTCATAAGCTAGGCAACCAAGAGAAATGCGTCAAACTTGTCTCTTACCCTGAACAAACAGCCATCGAAAACCTGGTCGGCGCCGGCTCGACGTACCTTGTTCACCTCGGTTCCGAAATGACGTTACGCATTTCAACGCCGGGGGCACGCGCGAACGCAACCATCAAATCACAGTCGGCGTCTACCTGGGAATTCGACGCAACGGGCCTCGCCTACACCAGGATCAAACTGGTGGACAACCAATTGTTGATTGGCCCCGTCGTAATTCATCTACCGCATTACAATGACCCTCAAGATTTGACTGATCAAATACGCGTCATCACTCCAAACGGGGTTGTTTACAAGGTCGATCTTGATTTTGACGAGGTTTACATCGACTCACTGGATGGCCGGTACTTTAAAGGCCATCTTCCGAACGAAGCTGCAATAGCGGTAGAACTGACGCTATTAGAAATGGAAGACATCGCTGTTCGACATATAGCAATGAAAGACAGTACAGCCGGCACTCTGTCTTACAACCTGTCGGGACGTCGCTGGGTACTGGATACAGACACATCCCGAGCCGTCCATTACACCGACTTGATACCTTTAAACCGTTGCGCACACCAACTGGAACATTGCTATGCGCTGATGGAGTCTGGCGTCACTTCCTCCCCTCCTGTAAGCGCCGCCAACCTGCGAATTCTTTTAGACGCCTGCAAAACCTTGTAGAACATACTCAAAAAATCATCACCATTAGTCCAACTTTCGACCAGAAGTCTTTTGTTGCAAATACCGTTTCAATCTATACATATTTATTGCACTTCAAAATCAAAATTAAATAAAACTTGAGACTGTGATGTCTGGGGCCATGCACGTTCACGCACCCTAATTACAGCCAGCCACTGCCTCGTCATTTTCAGGTGCACTTCCTGATTAGGACATTCACCAGATTATTTATCGGAACCATTATCATGGCCAGACCGCCAAAAAGAACCTCAATCTCCAATACACCTGACACTTCAGCGACACCTCCAAGATCTTCGCCAAGAGATAATCGGGTACGGGGTGATCACGCAGCAACAGTCGGCAGACCTCTGGGAGACAGAGCGGCTGTTTCCGACACGAATGTGTCAAGTACGTCTCCGGATATCGTCCCTCGTCAGCCTATCGTCGTCACCGACATGCCAATTAACGCTACAAGCGCCGCTGAGACCGCTACCAATATGATTTCCTGGCCTCGAAGCGAGGTAGATCAACTATTCAGGATCGACGAAACCGGGCTTTTCATGAGTAGCCAGCAACAGCTTTACGCTGATCTTGGAGTGGAAGGCATTTTTCAAATCAGACCCAACGCGAAAGGCGATTACCAGGTTCCGTTCCCTTTTGCGCCTGACCAGGCAGGGCCGATCCTCAGAAAAATTACGGGGCTGCCACAGTGGAGAATAGTCAGGGAGGGCCTGGTTCCGACGGCAATTGCACCGACGAGGGCGGAAACGCTGGAGATCATTCCCCGACATTTAGCCGAAAAGCTGTCATCCCCGGACGCAGACGGGATCCGTTACGACAAGCTGAAGAGAACTTATGTCGATCTTGCGGACGGAGGCACCGTCATGGTCCGTAAAAATGCAGGCGGGGATTATCAGGCGACCTCAGCGATCGAATTGATCCCTTCGGGCCCGGTACTTGAAAGCTTTGAAGGGATGACACTTTGGCAACGGAAGGCCCTCATCAATACAGCAACAGGCGATCGCCCCCAAATGGCGGGCCATCAGCCGTTACCAGACGCTGAAGATACCGGTCCCGGCCCGAGTAAGCGCCCTCGCCGGGATGAGAATGTCGATGCGTCTGACGCAGTTACTCCCCCCAATGCTGCCAACTTGAATAGAAATCCCTATTTGTGGGCATCCTGGGGAAAAACAACCAAACCTGAATCGGTGGAATCCGTACAGATTGGTCAGCTCCATTACCACATCGTGCCAAAGGGGCCGCTGGCCGATCGGCTACCCATCGTTTTCCTTCAACACCCGGAATTTGCGCCATCCCGCTTCGAGGTATTCGAACGCATGTTGCACGAAGCACCTTCGTTGCAACCAGTAGCCACGAGCCATCATGCCGGCACAAATACTCGAAAAGTTGACGGCGCTGTTCGTCTCTTCGAGAAAACACTCACACACCATGTCGCGGATGCATTCAAGGGTTTCACCGAGCCCACATCGCGCGCCGTTGCAAAGCGATTATTTGAGCTTTCCAGTGGGTCGGAGGAAATCAACGGCGGCGGGTTGGCCTCCATGATGCAAACATTCCGCTACTGGGAGGGTAAATCGACCATCGGCATCAAAGGACTCGGCGATCCACTGGATATATTGCCTGTCGCTTCCGGCAGTGACGGCCCCCGGAGGATAGTCCCTTTGCACTCTCCGGAATCCGTGATGCACTTGCAGCAGTTGAACTTCAAACCCGAGAGTGCCCCTGCCTGGCGGGATTACACAGAGCGGCCCAACGACCCGGGCCAACTGCCGTTATTGCTCGCCTCGATACTGGGCCGCAGCAATTACAAGGTCTTCCTTCCTGCAAACGCGGACAACGTCAAGCTCCCCCCGCCAACGCTGGTATTTAACAGACCCAATCACAACAAGGTCTATTTTTTGAAACTGGGACGTGTGGAGACTGACGCGATTGACATCACACCGCCGCGCGCGCCAGAACTTGCAGACCCTATGCTGAGAGCGCGAATTGGCGTCGAAGCCCACCAGTTGCTGCTTGCCGCTGATGCGCGTGGTGATGTGGTCTGGCTGATAGGCGGCGTCCAGCACCTGCCCGATGGAAATCCTTCAGTGTTCATCATTAAGGAACGCTGATTGAGAAACACGTGCACCTCGCAGTCGGCTCACGAGGTGCAACCCAATGTACTTGCTCAAACAACAAGCAAAAAAAAGCCCGCAGTGTGAGCGGGCGAAAGACCAAAGAAGCTATATGCGCAGTCGCTTCCAGGTTGAGGCAGCTGCTTGGGGGATCAGCTGCCGCGATACGTGGAATAGCTGTACGGCGAAATCAGCAACGGCACATGGTAGTGATCCTGTTCCGCAGAAATGCCGAACCGCAGCACCACCACATCCAGGAACGCAGGTGTAGGCAGCTGAACGCCACGGGCGCGGTAGTAGTCGCCCGCATGAAACTGAACCTGATAGACCCCGGAACGGTAGTCATCGCCTTGCAGCAGGGGTGCATCGACACGGCCGTCGCTGTTGGTGATCGCGCTGGCGACCAATTCCAGCTGCGAGCCTTCAACGCGGTACAACTCGACCTTGATCGAGCTGCCCGGGCAACCGTGTGCAGCGTCCAATACGTGTGTAGTCAAACGTCCCATTGATTCTGCGCGCCTGCCTGCGTGGAGCAGTCAGACCTCGCGCCTCCCGAAGTCAGTTGAAAAGGAGACCGCACCGATTCGGAGCACGAAACGCTGCGGCGAGCGACTGATTAAGACACTTTTCAAAAAAATTGTACACAATAAAAACGACATTTTTCCAACAAGCACCGCCATTCAAGGATTCCCGGCGAATCTGACGCCAAACCATACTATCAGCGGACCTTCTATCCATTAGCTGACCAATTGGGCAGGTTTCTTGCAATAACATGTGCAGATGACAGTTCATCAAAAATGCAAAAATTCAGGCTTACAAAGTGGATATAAAGTTGTATACAATCAGCCCGTCGCTGTGACGCCAGCCTGTCTTCCCACTTCCAGGCACGCCACACAATCTGTCAACGAATAAGAAGGAAGACTGCAGTGAGCGCTGACTACCCACGCGACCTGATCGGTTACGGCAGTAACCCTCCTCACCCACACTGGCCGGGCAATGCCCGCATCGCCTTGTCCTTCGTGCTCAATTACGAAGAAGGCGGCGAGCGCAATATCCTGCACGGCGATAAAGAATCCGAAGCCTTTCTCTCGGAAATGGTCTCGGCGCAGCCGCTGCAGGGCGCGCGCAACATGAGCATGGAATCCCTTTACGAGTATGGCAGCCGTGCCGGCGTCTGGCGGATTCTGAAACTGTTCAAGGAATTCGACATCCCGCTGACCATCTTCGCCGTGGCCATGGCCGCCCAGCGCCACCCGGACGTCATCCGCGCGATGGTCGATGCCGGCCACGAGATCTGCAGCCACGGCTATCGCTGGATCGACTACCAGTACATGGACGAAGCGCAGGAACGCGAGCACATGCTCGAAGCGATCCGCATCCTCACCGAAATCACCGGCGAACGCCCATTGGGCTGGTACACCGGCCGCACCGGCCCGAACACCCGCCGGCTGGTGATGGAGGAAGGCGGTTTCCTTTACGACTGCGACACCTACGACGACGACCTGCCCTACTGGGAACCGAACAACCCGACCGGCAAGCCGCACCTGGTGATCCCGTACACCCTGGACACCAACGACATGCGCTTCACCCAGGTCCAGGGTTTCAACAAGGGCGACGATTTCTTTGAATACCTGAAAGATGCGTTCGACGTGCTGTACGCCGAAGGTGCCGAAGCACCGAAAATGCTGTCGATCGGCCTGCACTGCCGCCTGATCGGCCGTCCGGCGCGTCTGGCTTCGCTCAAACGCTTTATCGAATACGCTAAAAGTCATGAACAGGTGTGGTTCAGCCGTCGCGTCGACATCGCTCGCCACTGGCATGAAACCCACCCGTACCAAGAGGCCGCCAAATGAGCCGCTTTCAGACCCTGCAACCGTCGACCCTGAGCCGCGACGCCTTCGTCGAAGCCTTCGCCGACATCTACGAACATTCGCCATGGGTGGCCGAAAAGGCCTTCAACCTGGGCCAGGACGCATCGATCGACGAGATCGAAACCCTGCACCAGCGCATGAGCGACATCCTGTTGAGCGCCGATCACGAAAGCCAACTGGCCCTGATCAACGCCCACCCGGACCTGGCCGGCAAAGCCGCCGTCCAGGGCCAGCTTACCGCGGCCAGTACTGAAGAACAGTCTGGCGCGGGGATTCACCAATGCACGGCCGAAGAGTTTTCTCGCTTCACCGAGCTGAACGACGCCTATAAAGCCAAGTTCAAGTTTCCCTTCATCATGGCGGTAAAAGGCAGCAACCGGCATCAGATCCTCGCGGCGTTCGAAACGCGCATTCACAATTCGGCGGATACCGAATTCAAATGTGCGCTGGCGGAGATCAACAAGATTGCCCTGTTCCGATTACTGACCCTATAGCGAGCCTTGCCCGAGTGTTCTTAAACGCGAAAAGCACCCAGGGCACTGCAAGCATCCCAAGCCAACTTATTAAAGGCAGACAAGAAGAATGAAAGCTTACGCCGTACCTTTCGAGAAGTTCGTCAACCTGGCCGACGCCCGCCTGGGCACCAAAATCATCTCGGTCACCGATGACTGGTTCGCTGATGCCAACCGCCTGTTCCAGCCGACCCCTGCTGTGTGGAAGGAGGGCGTGTTCGATGACAACGGCAAGTGGATGGACGGCTGGGAGTCGCGCCGCAAGCGCTTCGAAGGCTACGACAGCGCCGTGATCCGCCTGGGCGTACCGGGTTCGATCAAAGGCGTGGACATCGACACTTCATTCTTCACCGGCAACTTCCCGCCATCGGCGTCCCTGGAAGCCTGCTTCCTCGCTTCGGGCGAGCCGGACGAAAACACCCAGTGGACTGAAGTGCTGTCGGCCGTCGAACTGCAAGGCAACAGCCACCACTACCACGAAATCAGCAACGACCAATCGTTCAGCCACTTGCGCTTCAACATCTATCCGGATGGTGGCGTGGCCCGTCTGCGTGTCTACGGTATTCCGTTCCGCGACTGGTCCGCAGTGGGCGACAACGAGCAGGTTGACCTGGCAGCAGCGCTGAACGGTGGCCGCGCCCTCGCCTGCTCCGACGAACACTTCGGCCGCATGAGCAACATCCTCAACCCGGGCCGTGGCATCAACATGGGCGACGGCTGGGAAACTGCACGTCGTCGCACGCCGGGCAATGACTGGGTGATCGTGGCGCTGGGTCATGCCGGCGAGATCGAGAAAGTCATCGTCGACACCCTGCACTTCAAGGGCAACTACCCGGACACTTGCTCGATCCAGGGCGCGTTCGTGAAGGGCGGCACCGACAGCCAGATCGAAACCCAATCGCTGTTCTGGCGCGAATTGCTGCCGGCGCAGAAACTGGAAATGCACGCCGAACACACCTTCGCCGAACAGATCAAGGCCTTGGGCCCGATCACCCACATCCGCCTGAACGTGTTCCCGGATGGTGGTGTGAGCCGCCTGCGCGTCCTGGGCAAGGTCGCTAAGTAACACAAGATCGTTCCCACGCTCTGCGTGGGAATGCATCACTGGACGCTCTGCGTCCGCTCTGGATGTGACGCGGAGCGTCACTGGCTGCATTCCCACGCGGAGCGTGGGAACGATCAACAGAACTCAACGAAAAGAAGACCAGCATGCGCACACTGACGATTGAACCGCTGACCAAAGAAGCCTTCGCCCCTTTCGGTGACGTGATCGAAACCGACGGCAGCGATCACTTCATGATCAACAACGGTTCGACCATGCGCTTTCACAAACTGGCGACGGTTGAAACCGCCACGCCAGAGGACAACGCGATCATCAGCATTTTCCGCGCCGACGCGCAGGACATGCCGCTGACCGTTTGCATGCTGGAGCGTCACCCGCTGGGCAGCCAGGCTTTCATTCCGCTGCTCGGCAACCCTTTTCTGATCGTGGTCGCGCCACTTGGCGATGAACCTGTATCAGGCTTGGTCCGCGCCTTCGTCACCAACGGCAGGCAGGGCATTAATTACCATCGCGGCGTTTGGCACCATCCGGTGCTGACGATCGAAAAGCGGGATGACTTCCTGGTGGTTGATCGCAGTGGCACAGGCAATAACTGCGATGAGCATTTTTTCAAAGAGGATGAGCGTTTGATCCTTGCCCCCCACCAATAAGAGAAGGTCCGATCACTCGACAACAGAGTGACGGGCGAGAGGTAAAGACTGTGGAAGCACATCTGTTGGAATGGCTGAACCTGAGCGTGCGCTGGGTTCACATGATTACTGGCGTGGCCTGGATCGGTGCGTCGTTCTATTTCGTCTGGCTGGAAAACAACCTCAATCGGGTCAACCCGAAAAGTGGTCTGGCGGGCGATCTGTGGGCGATCCACGGCGGCGGTATCTACCACCTGGAAAAATACAAACTGGCCCCACCGACCATGCCGGACAACCTGCACTGGTTCAAATGGGAAGCCTATTTCACCTGGCTGTCGGGGATCGCGCTGCTGTGCGTGGTGTTCTACTCCAATCCGACGCTGTACCTGCTGGCACCGGGCAGCAGCCTGACCGGCCCTGAAGGGGTCGCACTGGGCATTGCCTCGTTGTTCGTCGGCTGGTTCGTCTACTCCTTCCTCTGCGACTCGGCCCTGGGCAAACGCCCGGCCCTGCTCGGCTTCATCCTGTTCGTGCTGATCATTGGCGCTGCCTACGGCTTCAGCAAAGTGTTCAGCGGTCGTGGTGCTTACCTGCACGTCGGCGCGATCATCGGCACCATCATGGTCGGCAACGTGTTCCGCATCATCATGCCGGCGCAGCGCGCACTGGTGGCGGCGATTGCCGAGAACCGCACGCCGGATCCGGCGCTGCCGGCCAAAGGCCTGTTGCGTTCGCGTCACAACAACTACTTCACCTTGCCGGTGCTGTTCATCATGATCAGCAACCACTTCCCGAGCACCTACGGCAGCCAATACAACTGGCTGATCCTGGCCGGGATCGCGGTGCTGGCGGTGTTGGTGCGTCACTACTTCAACACCCGTCACGACAGCCACAAGTTCGCCTGGACCTTGCCCGTTGCGGCAGTGGGCATGATCTGCCTGGCTTACGTGACCGGCCCGGCGCAGATGCCGAGCGCACCTGAAGTGGCCAAGGCGCCTGGCACCATCGAGTACCAGCCGCTGCCGGAAACCGCCGTCGGTGGTGGTGCCAAACCGGCCGCTGCGAAACCTGCTGAAGCCCCGGTTCAGGCGTCGAACGCCGGTCCGAGTTTCGACAAGGTGCACAGCGTGATTCAGGAACGTTGCTCGGTCTGCCATTCGGCCAAACCGACCAGCCCGCTGTTCAGTGCCGCACCGGCCGGCGTGATGTTCGACACCCCCGAGCAGATCCGCCAGAACGCGGCGCGCATCCAGGCGCAAGCCGTCACCACCCAGATCATGCCACTGGGCAACATCACCCAGATGACCCAGCAGGAACGTGACCTGATCGGCGCGTGGATTGTTCAGGGAGCTCCGACCAACTAAGCAACACAAAAGCCTGTGACAAGCGGGCTTTTGTGGCGAGGGAGCTTGCTCCCGCTGGACTGCGCAGCAGTCCCATTCTTTTCAGGTAGAGAGTGGGGCCGCTTCGCGACCCAGCGGGAGCAAGCTCCCTCGCCACAGGTCCACCTGATTCGAATACAGCTGCAGCAGCACCGCAGTTGTAAATCACAAGAATAAAAAAGATCCGAGGTGTTGCATGTCCGAGCTATCCGAAGCGCGCATCCCCGACGCACCCGCAATTCAGCGTTTGCCCCTTTTGCAACTGATCCTGATAGGTCTGCAACACGTTCTGCTGATGTACGGCGGAGCCATCGCGGTGCCGCTGATCATCGGACAGGCCGCCGGCCTGAGTCGTGAAGAAATCGCCTTCCTGATCAACGCCGACCTGCTGGTGGCCGGGATCGCCACTATCGTGCAATCGCTCGGTATCGGCCCGATGGGCATCCGTATGCCGGTGATGATGGGCGCCAGTTTCGCCGCGGTCGGCAGCATGGTCGCCATGGCCGGCATGCCGGGCATCGGTCTGCAAGGGATCTTCGGCGCGACCATCGCCGCCGGTTTTTTCGGCATGATCATCGCCCCGTTCATGTCCAAAGTCGTACGCTTCTTCCCGCCGCTGGTAACCGGCACGGTCATCACCTCGATCGGTTTGTCGCTGTTCCCCGTGGCCGTCAACTGGGCAGGCGGCGGTGCTGGCGCCACTCAATTCGGTTCGCCGATTTACCTGGCCATCGCCGCGCTGGTGTTGGCTACCATTCTGCTGGTCCACCGCTTCATGCGCGGGTTCTGGGTCAATATTTCAGTGCTGATCGGCATGTGCCTCGGCTACGTCATCTGCGGGCTCATCGGCATGGTCGACCTCAGCGGCATGGCTCAGGCGCCCTGGGTGCAGATCGTCACCCCGCTGCATTTCGGCATGCCCACATTTGAACTCGCGCCGATCCTTTCCATGTGCCTGGTGGTCGTGATTATCTTCGTCGAGTCCACCGGGATGTTCCTCGCGCTCGGCAAAATCACCGGCCAGGAAGTCTGCCCACGCATGTTGCGCCGCGGACTGCTGTGTGATGCCGGCGCCTCGTTCTTCGCCGGCTTCTTCAACACCTTCACTCACTCTTCGTTCGCGCAGAACATCGGCCTGGTGCAGATGACCGGCGTGCGTTGCCGCTCGGTGACCATCGTGGCCGGTGGTTTGCTGGTGGTGCTAAGCCTGCTGCCGAAAGCGGCGTTCCTGGTGGCGTCGATTCCGCCAGCGGTACTGGGCGGTGCGGCGATTGCGATGTTCGGCATGGTGGCCGCGACCGGGATCAAGATTCTTCAGGAAGCCGACATCGGTGATCGTCGCAACCAGTTACTGGTGGCGGTGAGCATCGGCATGGGCCTGATCCCGGTGGTGCGTCCGGAGTTCTTCGCGCACTTGCCGTTGTGGATGAGTCCGATCACCCACAGCGGCATTGCGATGGCGACGTTGAGTGCGCTGTCGCTGAATTTGCTGTTCAACATTCTTGGCGGCCGCGAACGCGCGGCGATCAACGACTGCCACGCTCACTAAGACAGAAACGCACAACCCCCTGTAGGAGCGAGCCGCCCGGAGCCGGCTCGCTCCTACAGGGGCAGGGGTTTCCTGCGCCTTGAAAAATAAAAACAAGAGGGAGCAACAGATGATTCGGACACAGACAAACATGCTGTTGGGCGGCAGTCTTCTGGCTGCGAGCCAAGCCATGGCCGGCGATTTATTGCTGTGGCAGACCAACAGCCTGAGCTATCTGTATGGCAAGGATTTCGCGGTCAATCCGTCGATCCAGCAAACGGTGACGTTCGAGCACGCCGACCGCTGGAAGTACGGCGACAACTTCCTGTTCGTCGACAGCACTTACTACAACGGCGAAAAAGACCGGAACAAAGGCGTTCACGCCTACTACGGCGAGTTCAGCCCGCGCCTCTCCTTTGGCAAGATCCTCGACCGGCGTTTCGAGTTCGGTCCGATCAAGGACGTGTTGCTGGCCATGACCTACGAGAATGGCGAAGACGACACCGAGGCCTATCTGATCGGCCCCGGTTTCGACCTCAAGGTTCCGGGCTTCAACTTTTTCACCTTGAACTTCTACTATCGCCAGACCGAAGGCTCGCGCCCCGGCGATGATGTCTGGCAGATCACGCCGGCCTGGTCGTATTCCCTGCCATTGGGCAACTCGAGCCTGTTGATCGACGGCTACATCGACTGGGTCGTGGATAACGACCAGAACTCACACGGCACCTACCACGCCAACCTGCACTTCAACCCACAGATAAAGTACGACCTGGGCAAGGCCCTGGGCTGGCGGGAGAAACAGGTGTACGTCGGCGTCGAGTACAGCTATTGGAAAGACAAGTACGGCATTGAAAACACCGGCAACTTCGACACCAATGAAAACACCACCAGCCTGCTGGTAAAGGTGCACTTTTAAGATGGCCCGCAACCGTGCTCCACACCTGTCGTCGGTGCGCTGTTGCGGGGCACTTGAGACCAGGCCAAGGAGTCAGTATTCTCCGCGGCCGCCTGAATCCGCTTTAAAAAAAAGCCCGGATTTAATTCCTGACCAGAAAGCCAACTTATCCCGGCTCTGGACGGTACCAAGGCACTCCAAAACCCCTCTCAATCGACTGCTCTTGAGCAGCCGAGCGGGAGTTTTTTGGCTTTTCGAAAGCCTTGGCTCAGCTCTTGCTAACAGCACTAAAGCTGACCGGATGGATGATTTTTTACAGCTAAAGAAAAAGGCGCCACACCAGAGCGTCGACCTTAGAAAAATAACGTGGAACACCTACTTTTTGGGAGCAACCGAATGAAACGTACGTGCACTAGCCTGATGCTGGCGGGATCGTTACTGGCCGGGGGCCAGGCAATGGCCGGCGACTTGCTGCAATGGCAGAACAACAGCCTGACTTACTTGTATGGCAAGGACTTCCAGGTCAACCCGCGCATTCAGCAGACGGTGACCTTCGAACACGCCGATGGCTGGAAATACGGCGACAACTTCTTCTTCATCGACAAGATCTTCTACAACGGCAAGGAAGACGCCTTCGCCGGTGAGAACACCTACTACGGCGAATTCAGCCCGCGCTTGTCGTTCAACAAGATCTTCGACCAAAAATTCGAATTCGGCCCGGTCAAAGACGTACTGCTGGCAATGACGTATGAGTTCGGTGAAAACGATACCGAGTCCTACCTGATCGGTCCCGGTTTCGACCTGGCAATTCCTGGTTTCGACTACTTCCAGCTGAACTTCTACAACCGTCACACCGAAGGCGACCGTCCGGGTGACGATATCTGGCAGATCACCCCGGTCTGGTCCTACACCATTCCCGTTGGCGATTCGAACATCCTGATCGACGGTTTCATGGACTGGGTGGTCGACAACGACGTCAACAAGAAAGGCGAATATCACGCCAACCTGCACTTCAATCCGCAGGTCAAATACGACCTGGGCAAGGCACTGAACCTGGGCGAAAAGCAGTTGTACGTCGGCGTCGAGTACGATTACTGGAAAAACAAGTACGGCATCGAAGACAGCCAGGGTTTCAAGACTGATCAGAGCGTGACCAGCTTCCTGGTCAAGGTTCACTTCTGATCCGGCGGCGTCTGTAAGGACGCCATCGCTAGCAGGCTAGCTCCCACAGTTGATCCGAGCGACACTGAAGATCCACTGTGGGAGCTAGCCTGCTAGCGATAGCAACACCGCCGATCTCAGGCCGAAACCACCGGCTCCGACAACCCAAGAAACCGGCACAACTCCCCGCGCTTGGCCAACGCATCCCGCCGCCCCAGATCAATCAACTCGCTGCAATACCCCGCCTCGAACAGCAGATAACTCAGCACCCCCGCCCCGCTCGTCTTGGTCGCCCCCGGCCCGCGCAGAAACAGGCGTAACGCCGCCGGCAATTCCTGCCGGTGCCGCGCCGCAATCTCATCGATCGGCTGACTTGGCGAAATCACCAACACCTCCACCGGCGCCACGCCCAACGCGCGCGCCGGCGTGCCATCGGGCAGTAAGTGACTGAACTGATTCAGACGTTGCAACAACTCGATGTCACTTTCCAGGCTGTCAATGAACGTACTGTTGAGCATGTGTCCGCCGATCTGCGCCAGCGTCGGCTGCTGACCGGTGTAGGCGCGTTGCAGCGGCTGTTCCGGATCGACCCCTCGCGGGTTGCCGCTGACGCCCACCACCAGCACTCGGCTGGCGCCCAGGTGCAGGGCCGGGCTGATCGGTGCTGATTGGCGCACCGCGCCGTCGCCGAAATACTCTTCGCCGATTTTCACCGGTGCGAACAACAGTGGAATCGCTGAACTGGCCAGCAAGTGATCGACGGTCAATTGCGTAGGGACGCCGATCCGCCGATGGCGCAACCAGGCATCGATGGTGCCGCCACCCTGGTAGAACGTGACCGCTTGCCCAGACTCGTAACCGAACGCCGTGACCGCCACCGCCTGCAACTGCTTCTGGGCGATGGCTTCGGCGATGCCGTTCATGTGCAGTTTGTCGTTGAGCAAACCGCGCAGCGGCGAACTGTTGAGCAAGGCCACCGGAACCTGTGCCCCGATGCCCAGCAAACTGTGGCTGACAAAACGGCTGGCCTGGCTGATCACGCCAGGCCAGTCGCTGCGCAACACCAGATGACTGCGAAAGCCCTGCCAGAACGCAGTCAGGCGCTCGATCGCGCCTCGAAAGTCCATCGCCCCACTGGCGAGGCTGACCGCGTTGATCGCCCCGGCCGAGGTGCCGACGATCACCGGAAACGGATTTGCCGCGCCCAGCGGCAGCAACTCGGCAATCGCCGCCAGCACGCCTACCTGATATGCCGCCCGAGCCCCGCCGCCGGAAAGAATCAACCCTGTAACCGGTTCAGCAGGACTCATCGCAACACTCCATGGTGCTTAAAAGGGATCAGGGGCTCAGCCGCGTTTTTTGTACAACTTCGGCTCGCCCGGTGGACGGCTCTTGAAGCGCCGATGGGCCCAGAGGTATTGCTCCGGGCACTCGCGCAGGGCGCCTTCGACCCACTGATTGATCCGCAGGCAATCAGCCTCTTCGGTCTCACCCGGGAAACCTTCGAGCGGCGGGTGAATCATCAACCGATAGCCGCTGCCGTCCGCCAGACGCTCCTGGGTGAACGGCACCACCAGCGCCTTGCCCAGCCGGGCAAACTTGCTGGTGGCCGTGACCGTCGCAGCTTGAATCCCGAACAGCGGCACAAAAATACTTTGCTTGGCGCCGTAGTCCTGATCCGGTGCGTACCAGATCGCACGACCGGCCCGCAGCAGTTTGAGCATGCCGCGCACGTCGTCGCGTTCCACGGCCAGCGAATCGAGGTTGTGCCGCTCGCGGCCTCGGCGCTGGATGTAGTCGAATAAAGGATTCTTGTGTTCGCGGTACATGCCGTCGATGGTGTGCTGCTGCCCCAACAGCGCCGCGCCGATTTCCAGCGTGGTGAAATGCACCGCCATCAGGATCACGCCCTTGCCTTCGCGCTGGGCTTTTTTCAGATGTTCCAGCCCTTCGACATGGGCCAGCTTCGCCAGACGCTGACGCGACCACCACCAGCTCATGGCCATTTCAAAGAATGCGATGCCGGTAGACGCGAAGTTTTCCTTGAGCAGGTGCTTGCGCTCGGCAGCGGTTTTTTCAGGGAAACACAGCTCAAGATTGCGCTTGGCAATGCGCCGTCGGTCGCCGGCCAGCCGATACATCAGTGAACCGAGCAGGCGACCGATAAACAGCAACACCGGATACGGCAACTGAACAATCAGCCACAACAGCCCCAAGCCACACCACAGCGGCCAGAAACGCGGCATAAGAAATGTTTTTCGAAAACGCGGGCGATCCATTAAAGGTTCCGGAAAGACAATGGCCGCGCATTCTACATCGTTCGACCCGGCTTGCGGCTTGCGGGCGTTCTCGTTATAAGTCTCGGCACTTTTAGTGACAAGCCGTTGTATGCCGACCATGAGCCAAATCGAACCGCAAGACCACGATCCCGTGTTCCAGTTGAAGGGCAGCATGCTCGCCATTACCGTGCTGGAGCTGGCCCGCAACGACCTCGAGAGCCTTGATCGGCAACTGGCCGCCAAGGTTGCCCAGGCGCCTAATTTCTTTAGCAACGCGCCGCTGGTGCTGGCCCTGGACAAACTCCCGGCCAGTGAAGGCGCCGTTGATCTGCCGGGCCTGATGCGCGTGTGCCGCCAGCATGGCCTGCGCACCCTGGCGATCCGTGCCAGCCGCATCGAAGACATCGCCGCCGCCATTGCGGTCGATTTGCCGGTGCTGCCGCCGTCTGGCGCCCGTGAGCGGCCTCTGGACCCGCTCGAAGGCGCCGTCAAGAAAAAGCCGGAAAAGCCGCCTGAGCCGACCATCAAACCGACAAAAATCATCACGTCGCCAGTACGGGGTGGCCAGCAGATTTATGCCCAGGGTTGCGATCTGGTGGTGATCTCGTCGGTCAGCCCGGGTGCGGAACTTCTCGCCGATGGGAACATCCATGTATACGGCCCGATGCGTGGTCGCGTGTTGGCCGGGGTCAAAGGCGACACGAAAGCCAGGATTTTCTGTCAGCAAATGAGCGCTGAACTGGTCTCCATCGCCGGTCACTACAAGGTTTCCGAGGATTTGCGTCGTGACCCTTTGTGGGGCGCGGGCGTGCAAGTCAGCCTGTCAGGCGACGTGTTGAACATCATTCGGCTTTAACGGATACTGCCGCATTTTCCAAGCATCTCTAAAACGTAGCGAAAACGGCTCAAACGAAGTAGGAAAAAGGCCAAACGCAGTGTTTATCGCTGTTCTGGACCGGATTCCAGCCAAGGCTGTCCGACTGCAGTAGTTTTACAAGAGATGTTTTTCAGGGGCTAAAAGTCCTTTTTCCTTAGGGGTGAAACACCTTGGCCAAGATTCTAGTGGTTACATCCGGCAAGGGTGGTGTGGGTAAGACCACCACCAGCGCCGCTATCGGTACCGGCCTCGCACTGCGTGGTCACAAAACAGTTATCGTCGACTTCGACGTCGGTTTGCGTAACCTCGACCTGATCATGGGTTGCGAGCGTCGCGTGGTGTATGACTTCGTCAACGTGGTCAACGGCGAAGCCAACCTGCAACAAGCCCTGATCAAAGACAAACGCCTGGAAAATCTCTACGTCCTGGCCGCCAGTCAGACCCGCGATAAAGACGCGCTGACGGTGGAAGGCGTGGAAAAAGTCCTGATGGCGTTGAAAGAAGACTTCGAATACGTGGTCTGCGACTCCCCGGCCGGCATCGAGAAAGGCGCCCACCTGGCCATGTATTTCGCTGATGAAGCGATTATCGTGACCAACCCGGAAGTGTCCTCGGTACGTGACTCGGACCGCATGCTGGGCCTGCTGGCCAGCAAATCGCGCCGCGCTGAAAAAGGCGAAGAAGCGATCAAGGAACACCTGCTGCTGACCCGCTACAACCCGCAACGCGTCAGCGATGGCGAGATGCTGGGCGTCGAAGACGTCAAGGAAATCCTGGCTGTCGCCCTGCTGGGTGTCATTCCGGAATCCCAAGCGGTACTCAAGGCTTCCAACTCGGGCGTGCCCGTGATTCTCGACGACCAGAGCGACGCCGGTCAGGCGTACAGCGATGCGGTCGATCGTCTGCTGGGCAAAACCGTGGAACATCGTTTTCTCGATGTGACGAAGAAAGGCTTCTTCGAGCGCCTGTTTGGAGGTAGATAATGAATCTTTTTGACTTCTTTCGTGCCAGCAAAAAGGTCAGCACCGCGTCGGTAGCGAAAGAGCGTCTACAGATCATCGTGGCGCATGAACGCGGCCAGCGCAGTACGCCGGATTACTTGCCAGCCTTGCAGAAGGAACTGGTGGAAGTGATCCGCAAGTACGTCAATATCGGGTCCGACGACGTGCACGTAGCGCTGGAAAACCAGGGCAGCTGCTCGATTCTGGAACTCAATATCACCCTGCCGGATCGCTAGTCGATCCAGCGGGAGCCACGGCGGCTCAGGGCCCTTCTGTCACTGGAAGGGGCCTGAGCCGCCGTTGGCGTTTGTTACGAGGCTGTTTTAATGCCGTTGTCCAACATCCGCATCATCCATCAGGACGCCGCCGTACTGGTGGTGGATAAACCGACCCTGTTGCTCTCTGTGCCTGGCCGGGCCGATGACAACAAGGATTGCCTGATCACCCGCCTGCAAGAAAACGGCTACCCGGAAGCACGAATCGTCCATCGCCTGGATTGGGAAACGTCCGGCATCATCCTGTTGGCCCGTGACCCGGACACTCATCGCGAGTTGTCTCGGCAGTTTCACGACCGCGAAACAGAAAAAGCCTACACCGCCCTGTGCTGGGGACAACCGGAACTGGACAGCGGCAGTATCGACCTACCCTTGCGCTACGATCCGCCGACCAAGCCACGCCATGTCGTGGACCACGAGTTCGGCAAACACGCCCTGACCTTCTGGCGCGTGCTGGAACGTTGTGGCGACTGGTGCCGCGTCGAACTGACGCCGATCACCGGCCGCTCCCACCAGTTGCGCGTGCACATGCTTTCGATCGGCCACCCGCTGTTGGGTGACGGGCTCTACGCCCACGAACAGGCCCTGGCCGCCTGGCCGCGCTTGTGCCTGCACGCCAGCATGCTCAGCTTCACCCATCCGCAAACCGGTGAACGCTTGCGCTTCGAATGCCCGGCACCGTTTTAAGCACTGCCTGACACGCAGTCGCCTGCTTTAGCAAAAGGATACCCATCCCGATGAGTTGTACCGAATTCCTGGCAACACCCGTCAAGAAAACCCGACACCAATTGCTTTACCTGATCTATGGCAACCAGGACGTTTACCGGCGCGAAGCCAAGTTCAGTATTTTGACCGCGCTGTCCCATGCGAAGAACGGCAAGCTCCCGAGCATTCGAATCCTCACGGATCGTCCTCAGGACTACGCCGACTGGCCGGTCGAGACGGTCACGCTGACTCAGGAAACCCTGACCCTGTGGCAAGGCGAAAACGGCTATCACCATCGCCGCAAGGCCTGCGCGATTGCCGCCGGTCTCACGCTTGCGGAAAAAACCCTGTTCGTCGATACCGACACGCTGTTCACCAGCGACCCGAACCTGATCTTCAAACAGATTCAGCCGCAGCACTACTTGATGGATCGCTTCGAGTACGACTGGCAGGACGTATGTGAACGCCCCGAGTATGTGAAACTCGGCGGTTGCCTGCGCGCTCACGGCATCTCCGCAGACAACGGTTTCAAGCTGTACAACAGCGGCTTGTGTGGCGTGACCGATCGCGACACCGCCCTGTTCGAAGAGTCGATCAAATTCATCGACGAATGGACCCGGGACGGCTTCGATATCCACACCATCGAGCAGATCGCCCTGTCGTTCGCGATGCGTGACAAACCGGTTCATGAAGCGAAAAAATACATCTATCACTACTTCGCGGAAAAACGCTTCTTCCACGCGATGCAGGCGTATTTCTTCTCTCAGCATGGCGAGCAGTTCAGCCAAGCGTTAGTGGAACTGTGCCGGGACGTGCCGCGCGTCAAACCCGTCCCTTCGGCCTGGCAGCGGCTGAAAATCAAATGGAAGCTGCGCAACCAGAGTGGCGCCCTGCGAAAGGTCGGCCGCGATCTGCTTTACGGCAGCGCAGCGCCTGATCACCCGTACTACACGGCCTGCCGACACGAATGGTGGGAATGTGCCTCGCGGGAGATTCTTCGTTGGGACCAGTCTCGTCAGAAAAAGCTGCTGGAGACTCATCAGAACGCCTGGCCCCGGCAGCTGCCCAAGCCTGAAAAGCCTGAAGATGAGCAGATCATCATGAAGTACCTGAAAAAGAGGGTAGCGGCTGCCAGATGACGTGACCGGTTCACGTCATGCCCAAAGGCTCCAGCCAATACGTTAAACTTCCGCCCATTGCTGTCTGGAGCTTCTTATGCGCGAAGAGTTGAACCAAGGCCTGATCGACTTCCTCAAGGCCTCCCCTACCCCGTTCCATGCCACTGCCAGCCTTGTCCAACGTCTGGAAGCGGCCGGCTTTGTACGCCTTGACGAGCGCGAGCCCTGGACCACCGAAGCCAACGGTCGTTACTACGTCACCCGTAACGACTCGTCCATCGTCGCGATCAAGATGGGGCGTCATTCGCCGTTGCATGGCGGTATTCGCCTGGTCGGCGCCCACACCGACAGCCCGTGCCTGCGGGTCAAACCCCAGCCGGAACTGCAGCGCCAGGGTTTCTGGCAACTGGGCGTCGAAGTCTACGGCGGTGCGCTGCTGGCGCCGTGGTTTGACCGCGATTTGTCCTTGGCCGGCCGCGTGACGTTCCGCCGCGACGGCAAGGTCGAGAGCCAGTTGATCGACTTCAAGGCGCCGATCGCCACCATCCCGAACCTGGCGATCCACCTCAATCGTGAAGCCAACATGGGTTGGGCCATCAACGCCCAGACCGAACTGCCGCCGATCCTCGCGCAATTTGCCGGTGACGAGCGCGTGGACTTCCGCGCCGTGCTCACCAATCAGCTTGCGCTCGAGCATGGCTTGAATGCCGACGTGGTGCTCGATTACGAGCTGAGCTTCTACGACACCCAAAGCGCTGCCGTTATCGGCCTGAATGGCGACTTCATCGCCGGTGCGCGTCTGGACAACTTGCTGTCGTGCTATGCCGGCCTGCAAGCCTTGCTGACCGCTGAATCCGACGAAACCTGCGTGCTGGTCTGCAACGACCACGAAGAAGTCGGTTCCTGCTCGGCTTGCGGAGCCGATGGCCCGATGCTTGAGCAAACCTTGCGTCGTCTGCTGCCTGAAGGTGACGAGTTCGTGCGCACCATTCAGAAATCCTTGCTGGTCTCGGCCGACAACGCCCACGGCGTGCATCCCAACTATGCGGAAAAGCACGACGCCAACCATGGTCCGAAACTCAACGCCGGCCCGGTGATCAAGGTCAACAGCAACCAGCGCTACGCCACCAACAGCGAAACCGCCGGGTTCTTCCGCCATCTGTGCATGGCTGAAGAAGTACCGGTGCAAAGCTTCGTGGTGCGCAGCGACATGGGCTGCGGCTCGACCATCGGCCCGATCACCGCCAGCCACCTGGGCGTGCGCACCGTGGACATCGGCCTGCCGACGTTCGCCATGCACTCGATCCGGGAACTGTGCGGCAGCCATGACCTGGCCCACCTGGTCAAAGTGCTGAGCGCGTTCTACGCCTGCCAGGAATTGCCGTAATTTCGCGCAAATGAATGGCTGGAATGCTCCTGTGGCGAGGGAGCTTGCTCCCGCTCGGCTGCGCAGCAGTCGTAAACCCAGCGAGTGCGGTCTGACTGATGGATCGCGATAACCCGGTTTGGGGCTGCTTCGCAGCCCAGCGGGAGCAAGCTCCCTCGCCACAATGTTCGCGCTGCATTCATGATTTATCTCTGACCCACATCACCACCGGTCGCCCAAAAGCCACCTAGACTTAATCCATACCCTTCGACAAGGCAGTCGCCCATGATCTCGATGTCTGCATTTCACGCCATGCTGATCCCCATTCTTGCCGGGATGATCCTGCTGGCAATCGGCTTCAATTTCCGCGACAAAAACGCCGGCGTGTTCGCCATGTGGATCGGCATGCTGACGATCCTCGCCACCGTGGTGTTCAAGATCCTCGCCAAACTCAACGAATAAATCCGCCCCCTTGGCTCGCATTGATTTTGACGGGCTCGTACACTCGGCCGATCTGCTCATCCCAAGGTTGACCGCCTAGTGTTCGCTCGTCTTTTCGCCCTGCCGTGTCTCTTCCTAGTCTGCCTGATGACGCTGCTGCCGATGGCGCCTGCCCAGGCGGTCGGTTTGCCGGGCTTGCTCAACAGCTCGGCAAAACAGCCAGAGGCGCAAGAACCTTTGGGTCAATCGCTGGACGAAGTCATCAAGTCGCTGGAGAACGATCAGCAGCGCACCAAATTGCTGGCGGACCTGAAGAAGCTGCGCGATGTCACCAAAAAGGCTCAGCCGACCGCGGAACAAGGCGTACTTGGACTGATCGGCGGCACGCTGGCCAACTTCGAAAAACAGTTCTCCGGGGCCGGCAGTCCGCTCACGCGCTGGTCCGAAGAGTTTGGACTGGCTCAGGACGAACTCGTGGCGCTGATGCTGCCGGCCAACGAGTGGCTGCCGATCATCTTTGCCTTCGCCATGATTCTGATGGTTTGGAGTCTGTTGGCCGCTGCGCTGATCTGGGTCGGTCACCGGGTGCGCATGCGTTTCGGCCTGACCGAAGAACTGCCGCAACACCCCAAGGCCCTCGACATGTTGCGCTTCGCCCTGCGCAAACTCGGGCCGTGGCTGATTGCCTTGGTCATTACGGTCTACATGAGCTACGCCCTGCCCTCGTCACTGGGTAAAAGCCTGGCCATGGTGCTGGCCTATGCGTTGGTGGTCGGCACCTGTTTCTCGGCGATCTGCGTGATCGCGTTTTCCCTGCTCGACGGCCCGCATCGCCACCGCGCCTTGTACATCCTGCGGCATCAAGCCTTTCGGCCGTTGTGGCTGATCGGCAGTTTCGCCGCGTTCGGTGAAGCACTGAGTGATCCGCGCCTGGTCGCCAGCCTCGGCAGTCACCTCGCGCACACCGCCGCCACCGTCGCCAACGTGCTGGCCGCGCTGTCCACCGGGTTGTTCATCCTGCGCTTCCGCCGGCCGATCGCTCACCTGATCCGCAACCAGCCGCTGTCCCGACGCCTGACGCGCCGCGCACTCAGCGACACCATAGAGATTCTCGGCACCTTCTGGTACGTGCCGGCCTTGGTGTTGGTGGCCATCTCGCTGTTCGCCACGTTTGTCTCGGCCGGCGACACCAGCACCGCACTGCGCCAGGCGCTGATCTGTACCGTGTTGCTGGTGCTGTGCATGGTCATCAACGGCTTGGTGCGCCGACATGCGCTGAAACCGCAACGGGGTGTGAAGCGTCATGCGCTGTATTCGGAACGCCTGAAAAGCTTCTTCTACACCCTCGCCCATCTGTTGGTGTGGCTGTTCTTCATCGAACTGGGCCTGCGTGTCTGGGGCATGTCGCTGATCGCGTTCACCGAAGGCGAAGGCCACGAAGTCAGCGTCAAACTGTTCAGCCTCGCCGGTACGCTGATTTTTGCCTGGCTGATCTGGATCCTCAGCGACACTGCCGTGCATCACGCCCTCACCCGTTCGCGCAAAGGCCTGGCCAACGCCCGTGCACAGACCATGATGCCGTTGATCCGCAACGTGCTGTTCGTGGCGATTTTCATCATTGCGCTGATTGTCGCGCTGGCGAACATGGGCATGAACGTCACGCCACTGCTGGCCGGTGCCGGTGTGATCGGCCTGGCCATCGGTTTCGGTGCGCAGTCGCTGGTCGCGGACTTGATCACCGGCCTGTTCATCATCATCGAAGACTCCCTGGCCATCGACGACTACGTGGACGTCGGCGGCCACCTGGGCACCGTTGAAGGCCTGACCATCCGCACCGTGCGCCTGCGGGACATCGACGGCATCGTGCATACCATTCCGTTCAGCGAAATCAAAAGCATCAAGAACTACTCCCGGGAATTCGGCTACGCGATCTTCCGGGTGGCAGTGCCCGCCAGCATGGACATCGACGAGGCGATCAAATTGATGCGCGAAGTCGGGCAGAAGATGCGTACCGACCCGCTGCAACGGCGCAATATCTGGTCGCCACTGGAGATCCAGGGCGTCGAAAGCTTCGAGTCCGGCAACGCGGTTCTGCGTGCCCGGTTCAAGACTGCGCCGATCAAGCAGTGGGAAGTTTCACGGGCATTCAACTTGTCGCTGAAGCGGCATCTGGATGAGGCGGGGATGGATCTGGCGACACCGCGGATGAGTGTGCAGGTGATTACGGCCGGTGGCGGCCCTCAGAAGGATGTGTCTGCAACTTGATTAATAGGGTGGCTGTCCGGGCCCCATCGCGAGCAGGCTCACTCCCACATTTGAAATGCATTCCAATGTGGGAGTGAGCCTGCTCGCGATGGGGTCGACACGGTCGTGCAGATGACCAGCCCAGTCAAACCACATCCACCCCGACATGAATCGCATCATGCCGCCAAAACTCCAGATCACAATCGATCAACCGCTCATGCTGATCGTAATTGACCCGGGCAATCCGCAACCCCGGGCTCCCCACCGATACCCGTAATGCCGCCGCCGCGTCCACCGACAAGGCCGTCGGCACGATCTCGAAACGCACCCGACCGTAGTGCAAATCGTAATGCCGGGCGTACAGCTCGGTGATCGACTGATTCAGATCGAACTCCAGAATCCCCGGAAAATATTGCGGATTCAGGTAGTGCTCCACGTACAACACCAGCCGCTCGTCAATGCGCCGCGCCCGGCAAATCTGGATCACGCTGGACAACGCCGGCAACTGCAACCACGCGCATACCGCTGCCGACGCCGGTTGCAACCGCGCCGATATCACCTCGGTAGACGGCGCTCGCCCCTGCGCACTGACCATGGCGTGAAAGTGACTGCGTTGCATCAGGTTGTAAGCCAGACGCGGTGGCGAGACGAACCAGCCACGACGCTCCTCCCGATAAATCTGCCCTTGGGCTTCCAGCTGCAACAATGCTTCACGCACGGTAATCCGCGTGGTACCGAACAACTCACTGAGCTTGCGCTCAGCCGGCAGTTTGCTCCCGGGCGCCAACAGGCCATGGTCGAGCTGTTCTTGCAGAACCTGCCCGATGGCTGTCACCGCTTTGGTGGTCTCGATGCGCATCAACGTTACCTATCTGGACTAGACCAGCACTGTTTCGGGGCAGAACCGTGATTCAAACCGGCTCCATCAACTCCCTGCAAGCCTAGGCACTGCTTGTGACTGGCAGATGACAAAGTTGCCGAACGGTTGCGCCTGACACCTGCAAAATCACAGCCAAGTCCTTTCGTATCAGCCTTTTAGGCATGGTCTACGCTTACCCGGAAGCCTGAGCATTACCGTGTAAAAAATATAGGCCTACCGATCGTCGACATCAAAATGTCATCAGCGGCGCCTAAATTGGCTCAGGTATTGCTGACCTAGACCAACACAACCGCAATCGCAGCGTTGAAAACGCCCAAAGGAGCTTCGGATGAAAAAGCTTTTCCTGGCATCACTGTTAGGCTCGACCATTGCCATGTGCACCGCCGCCATGGCCGCTGATGATTTGAAAACCCTGGAAGCCGCTGCGAAAGCGGAAGGCGCGGTCAATAGCGTCGGCATGCCCGATGACTGGGCCAACTGGAAAGGCACCTGGGAAGACCTGGCCAAGACGTACGGCCTGAAACACATCGACACCGACATGAGCTCGGCGCAGGAAATCGCCAAGTTCGCCGCCGAGAAAGACAACGCCAGCGCCGACATCGGCGACGTCGGCGCAGCCTTCGGCCCGATCGCGGTCAAGCAAGGCGTGGTGCAACCCTACAAGCCAAGCACCTGGGACCAAATCCCGGACTGGGCCAAGGACAAGGACGGCAACTGGGCGCTGGCGTACACCGGCACCATCGCGTTCATCGTCAACAAAAAGCTGTTGCACGGCTCCGAAGCCCCGACCAAATGGGCTGATCTGAAAACCGGTAAATACAAAGTTTCCATCGGTGACGTCAGCACCGCCGCCCAGGCCGCCAACGGTGTACTGGCCGCGGCACTGGCCAACGGTGGCGACGAGAAGAACCTGCAACCAGCGCTGTTGCTGTTCGCAGATATCGCCAAGCAGGGTCGCCTGTCCATGGCCAACCCGACCATCGCCACGATGGAAAAGGGTGAAATCGAAGTCGGCGTGGTCTGGGACTTCAACGGCCTGAGCTACAAAGCCAAGATGGCCAACCCGGATGACTACGTGGTGCTGATCCCCTCCGATGGCTCGGTGATTTCCGGCTACACCACCATCATCAACAAATACGCGAAGAACCCGAACGCCGCCAAGCTGACCCGCGAATACATCTTCAGCGATGCCGGTCAGATCAACCTGGCGAAAGGCAATGCCCGTCCGATCCGTGCCGAACACATCAAGCTGCCGGCTGACGTCCAGGCCAAGCTGCTGCCGAACGAGCAGTACAAAAAGGTCACGCCGATCAAAGACGCGGATGCGTGGGAAAAGACTTCCAAGGCTTTGCCGCAGAAGTGGAACGAAGAAGTCCTCGTCGAAATGAAGTAATCCTGCAAATCCCCACATTGGAGATCCACTGGAGATCCAATGTGGGAGCGAGCCTGCTCGCGATAGCGGACTTACATTCAGCAAATATGTTGACTGACACGCCGCCATCGCGAGCAGGCTCGCCCCCACAGGGGGATTGGTTGCGTACCTGAATCATCTGTTTCGCGGAGTTCTGCCCCTATGAAGCACAACGTCATCCTTGTCGTGCTCGACGGCCTCAATTACGAGGTCGCGCGCCACGCAATGGGGCACCTGCAGGCTTACGTTGGCGCAGGACGCGCGGCGCTCTACAAACTGGAGTGCGAACTGCCGGCCCTGTCCCGACCGCTTTACGAATGCATCCTCACCGGCGTTCCGCCCATCGAGAGCGGCATCGTCCACAACAACGTTTCGCGCCTGTCCAACCAGCGCAGCATTTATCACTACGCCAGGGATGCCGGCCTGACGACTGCCGCCGCGGCTTATCACTGGGTCAGCGAGTTGTATAACCGCTCGCCGTTCGTGGCCGCCCGGGACCGTCACACTGCCGACCCCAAACTGCCTATCCAGCACGGTCACTTCTACTGGAACGATCACTACCCGGATTCACACCTGTTCGCCGACGCCGAAAACCTGCGCCTGCGCCACGCGCCAAACTTTCTGTTGATCCACCCCATGAACATCGACGACGCCGGGCACAAGCACGGCCTCGACACCCCGCAATACCGCAACAGCGCCCGCTCGGCAGACATTACCCTCGCCGATTACCTGCAAGGCTGGCTCGACGCCGGCTACCAGGTGCTGGTAACCGCCGACCACGGCATGAACAACGACCGCTCCCACAACGGCCTGCTGCCGGAAGAACGCGAAGTACCGCTGTTCGTCCTCGGCGATGCCTTCAGTTTTAACGCCGACGCCGCACCGAAACAGACTGAAATCTGCGGCACTGTCTGCGAACTGCTGGGCGTGGCCCACGACAAACCTGTCTGCCAGGAGCTGCTCAAGTGAACTCCGTTACCCGTGGTAAATGGCTGGCAGCGTTGTGCCTGGTGCCTTTCGCCCTGTTCTTTATCGTGTTCGAGATCGCCCCGCTAGTGTGGGTGATGATCAACAGCCTGCAATCGGAAGAGTTCGGCTGGGGCGTGGCCAACTTCACCAAGATCTTCAATTCGAAGTTCTATTTGCAGGCGATCCAGTACAGCCTTGAGATCAGTTTCTGGTCCAGCGTATTCGGCATCATCATCGCAGTGCTCGGCGCCTATTCCCTGCGTCGGGTCGACTCGAAACTGCGTAACTTCGTGAACGCTTTCGCCAACATGACCAGCAACTTCGCCGGTGTGCCCCTGGCCTTTGCGTTCATCATTCTGCTGGGCTTCAACGGCAGCTTCACCATCATGCTCAAGCAGGCCGGGATCATTCAGGACTTCAACCTGTACTCGAAAACCGGGCTGATCATTCTGTACACCTACTTCCAGATTCCATTGGGCGTGCTGCTGCTCTACCCGGCTTTCGATGCCTTGCGCGAAGACTGGCGTGAGTCTGCCCAATTGCTCGGCGCCAACGGCTGGCAGTTCTGGCGCTACATCGGCTTGCCGGTGCTGACGCCTGCGCTGCTCGGTACCTTCGTGATCTTGCTGGCCAACGCCCTTGGCGCCTACGCCACGGTCTACGCGCTGACCACCGGCAACTTCAACGTGCTGCCGATCCGCATCGCGGCGATGGTCTCCGGCGACATATCCCTTGATCCGAACCTCGCCAGTGCCCTGGCCGTGGTGCTCGTGGCGTTGATGACCCTGGTGACCATCGTGCATCAGCTGCTGTTGAAGAGGAGCTACCATGTCTCGCGCTGAACTGGGCCCCGTCGGTGTCTATCACCGGGTGGTGGTGTATTTGCTGTTTGCCATTCTGTTGCTACCGCTGGCCGGGACGTTGATTTACTCGATCTCCAGCAGTTGGTCGGCGACCATTCTGCCCAGCGGCTTTACCTTCAAGTGGTACATCCAGCTGTGGAGCGATCCGCGCTTTCTGCATGCCTTCGGGCAGTCGCTGCTGGTGTGCGTCGGCGCGTTGATTCTGTCGGTGGTGCTGATTCTGCCGCTGCTGTTCGTGGTGCATTACCACTTCCCCAAACTTGATGCGCTGATGAACATCCTGATCCTGCTGCCCTTCGCGGTGCCGCCGGTGGTGTCGTCGGTGGGGCTGTTGCAGCTCTATGGTTCCGGGCCGTTTGCGATGGTCGGGACGCCGTGGATTCTGATCGGCTGCTACTTCACCATTGCGCTGCCGTTCATGTACCGGGCGATCACCAACAACCTGCAAGCGATCAACCTGCGGGACCTGATGGACGCTGCGCAATTGCTCGGTGCCAGCACCTGGCAAGCGGCGTTCCTGGTGGTGCTGCCGAACCTGCGCAAGGGTTTGATGGTGGCGTTGCTGCTGTCGTTCTCGTTCCTGTTCGGTGAATTCGTGTTCGCCAACATCCTGGTCGGGACTCGCTACGAAACCCTGCAGGTCTACCTCAACAACATGCGTAACAGCAGCGGCCACTTCACCAGTGCGCTGGTGATCTCCTACTTCTTCTTTGTGCTGGTTCTGACCTGGGCGGCCAATATCTTGAACAAGGACAAAAGCGAATGAGCTATGTCAGCGTCCAACATCTTCAAAAGAATTACTCGGGCACGACCGTGTTCAGCGACATCAACTGCGAAATCCAGAAGGGCGAATTCGTCACCCTGCTCGGCCCGTCCGGTTGCGGCAAGTCCACGCTGTTGCGTTGCATCGCCGGCCTGACCTCGGTGGATGGCGGCAAGATTCTGCTTGATGGCGTCGACATCGTGCCATTGAGCCCTCAGAAACGCGGGATCGGCATGGTCTTCCAGAGCTACGCGCTGTTCCCGAACATGACCGTGGAGCAGAACATCGCCTTCGGTCTGCGCATGCAGAAGGTCAACGCCGACGACAGCCACAAGCGCGTCGCCGAAGTGTTGAAACTGGTGGAGTTGAACGACTTCGCCGCGCGTTATCCGCATCAACTGTCGGGCGGCCAGTGCCAACGCGTGGCCCTCGCTCGCTCACTGGTCACGCGGCCACGGCTGCTGTTGCTGGATGAACCGCTGTCGGCCCTCGATGCGCGGATTCGCAAGCACTTGCGCGAACAGATCCGGCAGATCCAGCGCGAACTCGGCTTGACCACGATCTTCGTCACACACGATCAGGAAGAAGCGCTGACCATGTCTGACCGGATTTTCCTGATGAATCAGGGAAAGATCGTACAGAGTGGCGACGCCGAAACCCTCTACACCGCGCCTGTGGATGTGTTTGCCGCAGGTTTCATCGGCAACTACAACCTGCTGGACGCCGACAGCGCCTCGAAACTGCTGCAGCGGCCGATCAACCACCGCATTGCGATTCGCCCGGAAGCCATCGAACTGAGCCTCAATGGCGAGCTCGACGCGCAAGTGCGCAGCCACAGCTTGCTGGGCAACGTGATTCGTTATCGGGTCGAAGCCCGGGGCGTGGAATTGGTGGTGGATGTGCTGAACCGCTCGGCGGCCGATCTGCATCCCGATGGTCAGCGCCTGGCACTTTCCATCGATCCGACGGCCCTGTGTGAGGTAGCCTGATGCCTTTGTTGATGTCGAAGAGAGAACTGCACTGATGGCCCTGGCAATTTTTGATCTGGACGAAACCCTGATCCACGGCGACTGCGCCACCCTCTGGAGCGAGCAAATGGGCCGCCTGGGCTGGGTCGATCCCGAGTCGTTCATGCGACAGAACAACGAACTGATGGACGCCTACAGCCACGGCAAACTGCGGATGGAGGACTACATGACCTTCAGCCTGGAGCCGATGATCGGGCGCACACCCGAAGAGGTCGACCATTTGGTGGGGCCGTGGGTGGAAGACTTTATCGAGCCGATCATCTTCAGTGACGCGACCAAAGCCATCGCGGCCCACCGCAAGGCCGGTGACCGGATTCTGGTGATTTCGGCGTCGGGCACGCACCTGGTGAGGCCGATTGCCGATCGTTTGGGCATCGACGAAATTCTCGGCATCGAGCTGGAAGTGTTGCATGGGGTTTATAGCGGCCACACCGTTGGCACCCTGACCTACCGCGAAGGCAAGATTACTCGCTTGCTGGAGTGGCTGGATGCGGAAGAAGAAAACCTGGAAGGTGCGAGTTTCTATTCCGACTCACGCAACGATTTACCGCTGCTGTTGAAGGTGGATTTCCCACACGTGGTGAACCCGGATCCGGTGCTGCTTGAGCACGCCGAAAAGGCCGGCTGGCCGATCCATCTCTGGAAATAACCCATTCCCCTGTAGGAGTGAGCCTGCTCGCGATGAACGATAACGCGGTTTACCTGACACACCGCGTCGCCTGAATCGCGAGCAGGCTCGCTCCCACAAGGGCTGTGTTTAGCCGCGGATCAAGTCAGGCTTGGGTCGATCACCAAGACCAACTTCCCCGCCACCTTATTACTCGCCAGCTCGGCAAACGCCGCTTCGGCGTCCTTGATCGGGAATGTCTTCGCCAACTGCGGACTCAACCGCCCCTCGGCAAACAACGGCCACACATGCTGGCTCAAATCACTGAACAAATCCGCCTTGAACTGCTCATCGCGACTGCGCAAGGTCGAACCCAACAGTTGCACGCGCTTGGTCAGGATTTGCGCCAGATCCAGCTTCGCTTCACGACCGCCCATCAAACCAATCAGCACCCAACGACCATCCTGAGCCAGCATTTTCAGATTCAGCGCGGCGTAGTTGCCACCGACCGGATCGAGAATCACATCGAACGGCCCCAGGTCACGCAGACTGTCCAGGTCGCCAGTGCGTACAACACCACCCTGCGCACCCAACGTTTCGCAATAAGCCAGACGCTCGGCGGAGCCGACGCTGACCCAGCACGGGTTGCCAAAGGCCTTGCACAGCTGAATGGCAGCTGAACCGATTCCACTTGCTCCGGCGTGCAGAAGAACTTTCTCACCCGGTTTGAGCGCAGCCAGTTGAAACAAATTCAGCCAAACGGTCGCATACACTTCCGGCAACGCCGCGGCCTCGGCCAGGGACAAACCTTCGGGGACGGGGAGCACGTGCCGTCCGTCGACAACTACCTCCTCGGCCATCCCGCCCCCGGCCAGCAAGGCGCAGACCCGATCGCCGACCTGCCAGGACGAGCCCGGCCCAACTTCGCTGATCACCCCCGAACACTCAAGACCCAGTACCTGACTGGCTCCCGGCGGTGGCGGATAAAGGCCTGCTTTCTGTAACAAATCGGCGCGATTGAGGCCCGCTGCCGCCACTCGAATACGAACTTGTCCTACATCGCATGTAGGACTGGGCTCTTCAACCCACTCCACTTGACCTTCCACGCCTTGCAATGCCTTCACAGTGCCTCCATAGTGAGTCTGGACTGAGCCCGTAGCTGTAGCGCCGGGCTTTCTTGCATTATGCGACCGGCCCCTGTGGAACCGGCGACTTCAAAGACGGCCTAATATGCGTGATCAATTGTCCCCGCGTCGAATCAGCATGAAGCATTTTTTCCCCAGCACCGCCCTAGCCCTATTCATTGGTATCGGCCTGTTGCCGATGTCGAGCAATGCATTCGCAGCCAATAGCTGGGACAAGCTTCAGCCTGATCGTGACGAAGTGATCGCCAGCCTGAACGTCGTCGAATTGCTAAAGCGTCATCACTACAGCAAGCCGCCGCTCGATGACGCACGCTCGGTGATCATCTATGACAGCTACCTCAAGCTGCTGGATCCGTCGCGCAGCTACTTCATGGCCAGCGACATCGCCGAATTCGACAAGTGGAAGACCCAGTTCGACGACTTCCTCAAAAGCGGCGACCTGAACGCCGGGTTCACCATCTACAAGCGCTATCTGGACCGCGTCAAAGCGCGTCTGGACTTTGCCCTTGCCGAGCTGAACAAGGGCGTCGATAAAATCGACTTCAACGCCAAGGAATCCTTGCTGATCGATCGCAAGGACGCCCCTTGGCTCAAGTCCACCGCCGAACTCGACGACCTGTGGCGCAAACGCGTCAAGGACGAAGTCTTGCGGCAGAAGATTGCGGGCAAGGATTCCAAGCAGATTCAGGAAACCCTGACCAAGCGCTACAAGAACCAGTTGGCGCGCCTGGACCAGACCCGTGCGGAAGATATCTTCCAGGCGTACATCAACACCTTCGCCATGTCCTACGACCCGCACACCAACTATCTGTCGCCGGATAACGCGGAAAACTTCGACATCAACATGAGCCTGTCCCTCGAAGGCATCGGCGCCGTGTTGCAGAGCGATAACGACCAGGTGAAAATCGTGCGCCTGGTGCCTGCCGGCCCGGCCGACAAGACCAAACTGGTTGCACCGGCCGACAAGATCATCGGCGTTGCCCAAGGCAACAAAGAGATGGTCGACGTGGTCGGCTGGCGTCTGGACGAAGTGGTCAAGCTGATCCGTGGTCCGAAAGGCACCGTGGTGCGCCTGGAAGTGATTCCGGCCAGCAATGCGCCGAACGACCAGACCTCCAAGATCGTGCCGATCACCCGTGAAGCGGTGAAGCTTGAAGACCAGGCGGTGAAGAAGTCGGTCCTCAACCTGAAACAGGATGGCAAAGACTACAAACTGGGCGTCATCGAGATCCCGGCCTTCTACCTCGACTTCAAGGCTTTCCGTGCCGGTGATCCGGACTACAAGAGCACCACTCGCGACGTCAAGAAACTGCTGACCGAGTTGCAGAAAGAGAAAGTCGACGGCGTGGTCATCGACCTACGTAACAACGGCGGCGGTTCCTTGCAGGAAGCCACCGAGCTGACCAGCCTGTTCATTGACAAAGGTCCGACCGTGCTGGTGCGTAACGCCGACGGCCGGGTCGACGTGCTGGAAGATGAAAACCCGGGCGCGTTCTACAAAGGCCCGATGGCGTTGCTGGTCAACCGCTTATCCGCCTCGGCTTCGGAAATTTTTGCCGGCGCCATGCAGGACTACCACCGCGCGCTGATCATCGGCGGCCAGACCTTCGGCAAAGGCACCGTGCAGACCATTCAGCCGCTGAACCATGGCGAACTGAAACTGACCCTGGCCAAGTTCTACCGGGTTTCCGGCCAGAGCACCCAGCATCAGGGCGTACTGCCGGACATCGATTACCCGTCGATCATCGACACCAAGGAAATCGGCGAAAGCGCCCTGCCGGAAGCCATGCCGTGGGACACCATCCGCGCGGCCATCAAGCCGGCGGTCGACCCGTTCAAACCGTACATCGCGCAGCTTAAATCCGAGCATGACGTGCGATCGGCCAAAGACGCAGAGTTCGTGTTCATCCGCGACAAGCTGGCCCTGGCGCAGAAACTGATGGCGGAAAAAACCGTCAGCCTCAATGAAGCTGATCGTCGTGCGCAACACGCCGATATTGAATCCAAGCAACTGGTCATGGAAAACCTCCGTCGCAAGGCCAAGGGCGAAGAGCCGCTCAAAGAGCTGAAGAAAGAAGACGAAGACGCGATCGCGGCCGAGCCGGACAAGACCAAACCAGAAGACGATGCCTATTTGAGCGAGACCGGGCGGATTCTGCTGGACTACTTGAAACTCAACACCGCGGTAGCCAAGCACTAAGCGGTTACAAGCAAGATGATGGCAATTTAATGCTGACGCTCTCCGGAGCGTCATCATACAGTCATCATTCTGTCGTGAAATACAGGACTGGGAGCCCTCTGGACAAGAGTGTGCTCCCAGTCCTTTTTTTATCGCCAGAGATTGCCATGACCACGACAGAACAGCTGAGTGCCTTGAGTTCCATACTGGCTCAAAGCGGTTTGCACAGCCTGTTCCAGCCGATCATCTCCCTCTCCGAGCGACGCATTGTCGGCTACGAAGCCCTGACCCGCGGCCCCTCGAACAGTCCGCTGCACTCCCCCATCGCGCTGTTCGCGGTTGCCCGCCAGGCCGGTCGCTTGAACGAGCTGGAGATTGCCTGCCGTGAAAGTGCTTGCCGACGTTTCAATGAACAGCAGCTGCCCGGCAAGCTGTTTCTTAACGTCTCTCCAGAATCCCTGCTGGAAGCCGCTCACCAACCGGGGCGGACCCTGCAATTGCTGCAGGACTTCGGCATACCACCGAGCCAGGTGGTGATCGAACTCACCGAACAGACTCCGACCGACGATTTCCAGTTACTGCAGAACGCCCTGCATCACTATCGGGCGATGGGGTTTTCCATTGCGCTGGATGATCTGGGCGCGGGTTATTCGAGTTTGCGGTTGTGGTCCGAACTGCGTCCGGACTACGTGAAGATTGACCGGCACTTTATCGACGGCATTCATCAGGACGCGCTCAAGCGTGAGTTTGTCGGTTCGATCCTGCAAATCGCCAAGGCCTCACGGGCGCAGGTGATCGCCGAAGGTATCGAACTGCCCGAAGAGCTTGCGGTGCTGACCGAGATGGGCGTCGACCTGGTGCAAGGCTATTTGCTGTGTCGGCCTCAAGAGCATCCACCTCGCGATGCTCGAGCCTTGATGCCCAAGCACGACAGCACGGCCGTGGCGCTGAATGACGAAGGCAGCGACCTCAGCGCCTTGCTCAACGACCAACCGGCCGTGCACCGGGACACACAGACAGCCACGGTGCTGGAAGCCTTCCGCCGCCAGGCCAACCTGAACTCACTGGCGGTGCTCGACGAGCAAGGCCATCCTTGCGGCATCGTCCATCGGCATTCGCTCTCGGACGCACTGCTCAAGCCCTTTGCCACCGACCTGTTTGCCCGTAAGCCCATCAGCCGATTGATGAACGACGACTTCCTCGCCGTGGAGATGAGCCAGTCACTGCAACAGGTCAGTCGCTTGATCACCAGTCGCGCGCGGCAGCGCATCGAGGAAGATTTCATCATCACCCTCAACGGCGGTTATCTGGGATTGGGCCGAGTGATCGATGTGCTCAAGCTGATTACCGAACTGAAAATCCAGCAGGCCCGGTACGCCAACCCGCTGACCCTGTTGCCGGGCAACGTGCCCATCCAGCAATGCCTGACGCGGCTGCTGCAACAGGAACGGGAATCGGTGATCTGCTACGTCGACATCGACAGCTTCAAACCCTTCAACGACATCTACGGCTACGGCCGTGGGGACGAAGTCCTGCTGTGCCTGGCGCAATGCCTGAACGATCGCGTCGACCCGTCCCGCGACTTCGTCGGCCATATCGGCGGTGATGACTTCCTGCTGGTGCTGGGCCCGGAAGACTGGCGCAAACGTTTGAACCAGCTGCTGGACGACTTCCAGAGCCAATGCCGACGCTTCTACCGCAGCGAACACCTGGAAGCCGGCTGCTTTATCGCGCCGAATCGCCAGGGCGTGCGCCAGGAATTTCCGTTGCTGTCATTGTCGATTGGGGTAGTGCATTTGCACCCACAGGCCTGTGGACACCTCGATGCGAGCCAGTTGGCGGAAATGGCGTCGCAGGCCAAACATCACGCGAAGAACGTGCCGGGGTATAGCGTGCATGTGATTGATAGTCTGGTGGTGCCGGTGGCTGAAGAAGCCTTGATTGCCGGGCATCGCTAATCCTGCTTTTGTGGCGAGGGAGCTTGCTCCCTCGCCACAAATCAGCGCTAGACGCTACTCCGTCGCCTGCGCCCCTAGTCGCCGCCCAACCACATCCAGCACATCACACCCATCGCGCAACGGAATCGCACAGAGCAAAGCGAAGTCGCTGAGAATCATGGAATCGCACTCAATCGAACCGCGCATGGAGAGGTTCTCCAGCACCTGGGTAACCGCCCGGATTCGGTAGCGGGCAGCGTCGGTCAAAATATCTAGCGGCGCATGGGTGTCGACGAACAAGGTGGGCATGTCGCTGCAGTTGCTGGTGAGCGCCATGAAGCGGTTTTTGGGATGGGAAACCGGTTTTTCGTAGGGCGGATCAGGATGAAGTGTTGGCATTTGAGACCTTCCGATGAAAATGGGGGCTGCCAAAAAGCCTTCCTACAGGCTTGGGTGGCAGCTATACGCGGGGTAGGAATACCGAGCATCGGAGACTCGACCACGCCGAAGCGTGCCCGCGCACAGCCGCCGCAACAGATCTTACGGACGCATATAGACGGCCGCAAATCAGGTTTCGACGCTAACGCAATACCGATGCTGAAAGGGTTCCTACACCCCACCACTGAGTTTTCAGTGACCATCAAAGGCTATCGGGTGAACTCAGTTCGCACCAGTTCATGGAAATCGATACGTTTTGAAGGAAACTTCCGACGACCTTGCCCAGAAATTTCACATTCTTTTTGCCATCATGGATGGCCAAGTCGACTAACCAATCTGTCAGCTATATGGCGTAACCAAAGCTCGCCTGATTTCCATGCATGCCAGTAGCAGTAATAACAGCTCAACTCTTTCAGCAAGTAATCTCGTAACACAGATTCCTCTGTCCGCTGGCTAAGCAAAATGTTGAGTTCATGCTGCACAGCTAATAGATCCTCAGGATCGGAGTCAGCTAAAAAAGCATCAATCACCTGTTCAGCTGTGTCATGTTCGACTGTCCAATCCTGATGAAAATAGGCCCCAAAAAAATCGTGTAACTCAGGAAACTCTCTGCTCATATCTCTAAAAAAAATGGCAACAGATATTTTTGCGCAACATCTCAAGCAAATTTTTCAGCCGCATATCCGCTAGCTACTATTGTCAAAATAACGTTGCACTCGCGAGCACACGTAAAGCAGTAGCTGAACCCGACTTCCGAAGGATCGATCAACGCCAGTTCCTGCGACAAGGGGGTTACATCCTTCACAAACATCTCTGACACCTCCGCACCTACTGCTCCAACAGACTTAAAACCCAGGACATTTTCAAAGGTAATTATCCAACGCTCTTCCTGCCAATCTAGAAACGCTATAAAGATGCGCTCACGTTCACACGTTATTTTTTCAATGGTGCCGTCTGAAACTGGGAATTTTGTCATTTTAAAGTACCTGGATGTTTCTCACCGGCAATGAAGCCAGTTCCGTGACCGAGTTGATATCCCTCGGGCTTGACTTTAACAACAGCCTTCTTTTTATCTGCCTGACTCCAACTTAAGTGACTAGGCTTAAGTTCTAAATGATAGTGTTCACCATGATGCCTCGCATTAAATGGTCCAGCATCTCCGGGATGACTTTCAAATCTAATAATCGTATCCGCGTTAGGTCGCCATGCCATTCTTTGACTTCCATGTTGGGTAAGTGAAACTTTGGGCTGGACTCCTAACGCTTCCGTAAGCTCATTTGGATCATCAGGAAAGTGAGTGTAGGCGTTCGGCAGAGCCGCCTCACCCTCATCAACCTTAACGCCAGTCGTATCATCCGGCGCCTTACACCCAGCCATACCCGACTGCGGACAATTCCCGCTCAACCCCAACGGATCAACCCACCCCGTCGGATTCGGCGTGTACTGATACTGATTGAGCCCACCCGCCAACTTCACCGGGTCCGGCGTCAGGTACCGGCCAACCTCCGGATCATAGTACCGATGCCGGTTGTAATGCAGGCCGCTCTCGGCATCAAAGTATTGCCCTTGAAACCGCAACGGTTGCTCAAGTTGCTCACCCCCGCCTAACGCAAGGTGCGTGACTTTGCCGTAGACGTTGTACTTCGCCGACCACACAATCTCGCCACCAAAATCGGTCAGTTCTTGCGGCGTGCCGAGGTGGTCGAGTTGGTAGTAGAACGGGCAGGCCTTGCGCGGGCCTTTGCCGTCGAGCATGGCCAGGAGGCGGAAAGTGCCGGGTTCGTAGACGTAGCTGCGGTAGTGTTCGCGGCTGCTTTCGGCGATGAGGTTGTCGCCTTGCCAGAAGAACTCGGTGGTTTTGCCGTCGACGGTTTTGGCGATGCGGCGGCCGAAGGCGTCGTATCGATAACTCGCGCAACGTCCGTTTGGCATCGTGACGATAACCAAGCGGTGCTGGCAGTCGTAGCGGTATTCGGTGATAAGTTTTTGCGCGGTGCCGCGGCGTTCACGAACCAAATTGCCGAAGGCGTCGTAGTCGTAGTGCCGGTCGCCCTGCATCAGCAGGCGATTACCTTTAACGGTCGCCAAACCGGGTCGATCCTGCATCAGCAGGTTGCCGGCGGGGTCGTGGGCGAAGGTTTCCGGTGGGTCGTCGCGGGTGTGGCGGACTCGGGTCAGGCGGTTGAGCGGGTCGTAGTAATAGCTGCGTTGGCCGTGGCGGCTGTCGGCGATGGTCGCGAGGTTGCCGTTGACCGCGTAGCCGTAATGGCGCATGTACAGCGGTCGGGTTTGCTGGTTGATCGCGTGGGCTTGTAGTCGGCCTTGTTCGTCGTAGTGGTATTGGCTGGTGAGTTGGCCTTGCTGGCGTTGTTGTTCGCGGCCGAAGGCAAATTGGTGGGTGGTGAGCCGCGCGCCGTTGAGGTCGATGGCGGTCAGCGCGCCGCCCTTGGCGTGGTGGTAATCGAGCTTGCTGCCGTCCGGCAGGCGCAGGCGGTTGAGCTGGCCGCAGGCGTCGTAGCCATAACGCAACGTGCCCCAACCTTGATGCTCGGTGATCAGCCGGTCTTGTTGGTCGTACTCGAATTCCAGCGGATGGTCGTGGCCATCGTCGACACCGATCAGCCGACCGAGGCTGTCGTAGCGGTATTCGACCTTGATGCCGTCGGGTAGCGTTTTGATCAGCAGGCGGCCGGCGGTATCGCGCTCGTACTGCGTGACGAGCTGCGAACCGTCATCGCCGAATTCTGTTTTCTCCAGCAGGTGACCGTTGAAGTCGTAGGCGTACGCGGTGCGTTGGCCGTCGAAGCCGATTTCCTGTCGGATCAATCCGTTGGGCGCGTAGTCCAGCTGATATTTTTCGCCGGATTCGTTTTCGATCTCGGTAAGAAGCAGTTGCGCGTTGTCGTAGCGATACTTGAGCTGGGTGCCGTCGGCGTTAAGGCGACGGCTGACCAGATGCAAATCGTCGAGGTATTCGTAGCGCGTAACGCGGCCCAGTTCGTCGCGTTCGGCGGTGATCTTGCCGTAGGCGTTGTAGCTGTAACCGCGAACGGCTCCGGTCGGCAGCGTCGTCTGGATCAGGCGGCCAACGGCATCCCATTGCGACTTGGTGACCGCACCGTGTTCGTCCTGACGGGTAATCTGCCGCCCCAGCGCATCGTAGGAAAACCGCCTTACACCACCGTCCGGCAGTGTCTCTTCGACCAGTTGCCCCAAGCCATTCCAGACGAAAACATGCCGACTGCTATCCGGGTAACGGATCGACAGCAGCTGACCTTTTTCGTCGTAGTGATAGTGGGTGATGTGGCCGTCGGGGTCGGTCGCTTCGGTGATGTCACCCTGGGCATTGCGCTGATATTTCCAGACGGCTTTGCCGCGATAGCGCGCGTGCAGGAAACCGTTGCGGTACTCGTAGGACGTCGGCTCGTCTTCCGGCGGAATCAACGCAACAAGGCGTCCGACTTCGTCGTAACGGTATTCGGTGATGGCGCCGAGCGGGTCTTGCTCGGCAATCAGCCGACCCTGGTCGTCGTAGGCCTTGATGTGTTCGCCGCCGTCCAGCTCGACCTTGCGCACCAACCGCGCCCGCTCGTCGTGGACGTAAACCTCTTCGCTGCCGTCGATGTTGTGGACGGTGACGCTGCCCTCGTCATCCCAGACATACCGCGCATCCATCTGTGAAAACGACGCCCAGTGGCGGATGCATCTGGCGGCCTTGCCGGACCTTTCCCACTCCCAGAAGAAACTTGCCCCACCGGCCAGTTGCCGCTGGAGAATGACGTGCTGATCGTCGTAGTCGTAACGCTCGCTTTCGTTGGCAGCGTTGGTGGCTTCGATGAGTCGGGCGCGTTCGTCGTAGCGGTAAGAGACCAGTGTTTGCTCGGTCTTCCAGGCTTCTTCGAGGGACGGGGCCGGGACAAAAACCTGATAGTCGACGGCAACCAGATGGCTGCGCTCATAACGCAAGAGCAAGGCGCGGCCGGCACCGTTGTCGAGGCGCTGGATACGGTCCTGGCGGTCGCGGGCGATGCGCAGTCGGTTATCGTAAGCGTCGCTGATCGCTGTAAGAAAACCGTTATGAAAGTGGTAGAACCGTGCCTCGTCGCCGGCCTGGGCGAGGATCAGTTCTTCGGGTTCATTGCCGAGGTAAATCGCGGCGCGCGAGAGGCTGTTGTGGATCGCCGGACGCTCGCTGCTCGGTAACGGGAAAGCGGTGCGACGGTTTTCGTGGTCGATCCAGATGACGGTGTCGTCGTCGATTTCCAGCCGATGAGATAACGAATGGCTCCAGCCGAATCCGAGGCCGGCATCGATTTCGGCGGCACTGGTGCGGTAGAGCCGGGTGAAGTCGAACGGCAGGATGCCGTCCAGCGTACCGTCGGTGAGGGTCAGCAGTTCTTCGCCGGTGACCATCGATACCGGGCATTTGTTGGTGGCGGTTTTATCGACGGAGTCGGCGCTGTCGCCGTTGGGGTTTGTGGCCTGCTTTGAGGCGTCGTCGTGGTGTTCGTTTTGCTTGAGCGTGGTGTTGCGTTTGGCATCCCAACGCAATTGCATGCGACCTTTTTTCAGGCCCGCAGCTACACCGCGTGCGGCTACTTTTTTGTAGCGATCAACGTAAGTAATGAAGCTGTTGATGATTGTGAAAATCGCTTTGACCAGGCGCAGAACTGCACTGAGCAACTGCGCGCCCCGATCAGCCAGTCGCATCGTCAAATAAGCGATGCCAGCCCCTGCCCCGGCAAAGGTCAGAACGATGCCGATCAGGATATCGATCAACAACTGCACCACCAGTGTGGACAGCGCTTCGGCGGTTTTACCTGCAATCTCGCTGGGTGGCAGCATGTCCAGCCATAGGCTCGCGCAGCGGACCAACAGGCACAGCGCCGCTTCGTCACTGGCCAGCAGCTGGGCTTTTTCCATGACCTTCGGTGCGGTTTTCGCGAGCCTTTTCAGCTCTTCGGCACTCTCGCCCAACCGCTCACCAAACTTTCCGGGGTCCTTGAGGATGTCTGAAACCAGACTGATGCTGTCCCACACACCCTCGATCGCCGCCCAACTTCCCGCCAGCAATCCATTACCAGCGGCGGCAAAAGTCGACTGCGACCATTGCGGTTTGAAACCTTCCCATTCTTTACGCAGCCAACCTTCCAACTCTTGGGTCAGGCCATCATAGGAAGAGAAAAGATCTTCAACTTGCTGCGGTGTGACTTCGCTGTGAACGTGAATGCGGTAGAACTTGCCCTCTTCCCCCTCAAAGGTCCCTTTGCCATTTTCGTCGAGCGTGACCTGCTTTATGTCTCCGCTCTCAGCCGCAATCACATCGACCTGAATATTTCCCACAGGAATGTCATAAACCGATTCGAACTTGCTCTCGATTTCCAGCATCCCACCCTTGGGGCACTGCACGACGGTGGAGATAAAATCGTCATCGCCGCTGCTCACAATGGTGCTGGTATTACCGAACCCAACGATCCGTTCCATCCCCATCAGCGAAGGCAAATCAGCCGTGTGACTGACCTTGTCTGCCGCCTGGCTAAGCCAATGCTTTAGCTGTTCACGGTAGAGGGACAGGGTGTCCGGAAAACGGTCGAGTGCCTGCTCGATGCGGGTGATGTGCTCCATCAACGCACCGAACGGCATGAAGTGGGGTGGAAAATCGGGTCGAACATGAGCAATCCCTCGCGCAGAAAATGGAGCGCGCGAGACTTTGCGGGGGATCAAACAGGAAAGAAGTCAGGGAAGTAGGCGATGAGCGTAGGAAAAATCCCTAATTAACAACCCATGAACAACGAAATGGCCAAAACACAAACGTGGCGGGCTTCGCAGGCCAAACATCACGCGAAGAATGTGCCGGGGTATAGCGTGCATGTGATTGATAGTCTGACAGTGCCGGTGGCTGAAGAAGCCTTGATTGCCGGGCATCGCTAATCCTGCTTTTGTGGCGAGGGAGCTTGCTCCCGCTGGGCTGCGCAGCAGACCCAAAACCTAACTGCAATCCCAAATCCTTCGGCGAGGGGCTTGTCGGGCAGCCCCGAAAAACCATGAACTCCGGCACACCTGAAAATCCGGATTGCAGGTTTTGGGGCCGCTGCGCAGCCCAGCGGGAGCAAGCTCCCTCGCCACAAATCAGCGCTAGACGCTACTCCGTCGCCTGCGCCCCCAACCGCCGCCCAACTACATCCAGCACATCACACCCATCACGCAACGGAATCGCACAGAGCAACGCGAAGTCGCTGAGAATCATGGAATCGCACTCAATCGAACCACGCATGGAGAGGTTCTCCAGCACTTGGGTTACGGCTCGGATTCGGTAGCGGACAGCGTCGGTCAAAATATCGAGCGGTGCGTGGGTGTCGACGAACAAGGTGGGCATGTCGCTGCAATTGCTGGTGAGCGCCATGAAGCGGTTATCGGGATGAGGAATTTGTGGGGTATATGGCGGATCTGGAGTCAGTGTTTTCATTAATTTAATGCCTAACGTATGGATTGGAGCCGCCAGAAATCACTTCCACGCCATAGGTGGCGGCTGAACGCGGGTGTGGAAGACCGAGACGTTAGGCACTCGGCGCACTCGAAAGCGCCCCGCGCACAGCCACCATAAAACACAGCCGAAAAAACGCCGAATGGGTGGCGCTTGACGCGCCTAACGATAGAAGGGCTTCCACGCCCTGTCACTGAATTTGCAGTGACCGCCAAAAGACTATCGATGAGACACGTCGCGCACCAGTTCATGAAAGCCGCCACAACTCGAAGGAAATCTCCGATGGATTTACACGGCTTTAAACGCGCAACACTTTGCGGATGATCAATCAGGAAAGAAGTCAGGAATGGACGATGTTGGCGTAGGGCAATTCTCTATTACATCGCCACTAATAAACGAACCGCCAGAAACGCAAACGTGGCGGGAGGTTTCCCTCACGCCACGTTCACTTGTCGAACAGCTATGTATTTATTTCGCTGAATCGCGAGATGCCAACTCTTTCAGTTTCATCTCAGCCAACGGATGCCCCGCCTTAGCCGCCATCCCCCAAAACCGCGCCGCTTCAGCCGGATCCGGTGCCTTGCTCGGTGTCCCCGCCAAACTGATCACGCCCACCTGATACGCCGCTTTGCCATCCCCCGCCAACGCCGCCAGATGCAGCAATCGAACGCCTTCCTCACGAGCCCCAAGGCCGACGCCGCGAAAGGTCAGAATGTGGCCATAGAAGCTTTGCGCGCCGACGTCGCCCAGGTTGGCCATGCGCGCGAACTGGCCTTCGAGCCAGCTCCAGCCGCGGGGCTGTCGCACGAACCACGACCAATGAAACAACCGGCGGGCCAGCCAGTAACCGGCCCGTGCCTTGAGCTTTAAAAACACTCAGGCCTCCGCCGATTCCGGGTACTCGTATTCGAACACACGCACCACTTCCGAGGCGTGCCACGAAGCGGCAGCAACACCGTCGGACGGCCCGGAAAAACGCCCCAGGCGTTCGACGCATTCGAAGAAACCGGTGCGTGGCAAGCGACTGGCGCCCTGGCTGATCACCAGCGAGCTGCGCAGCGGCTGCTCGGCCTTGGCGTCCAGCGCGGCCAGATGCTCCAACGCCGCGGTGAGGGTTTGCATGGCCGGCGTGGGCAACTGCAAACGTTCCAGCAAGGCTCGATAAGTCAGCAGATGGCGCTGGCGGCGGGCCTGATCCAGCTCACCCAGCAACCCGTCCCAATGTTGACGACTGATGCGTACGCTCACGTTTCATCCCTCCACCCTGGCACCGTCAGTTCCCAGGCCAGGCTGCGGCGAATCGCAGCGTCGGGTAGACGCTCGCCACTTTCGATCAAGGCCAGATAAGACGGGCTGATGCCTACCGTGCGGGCGAGCGCCTCAATGGCGATGCCCTTCCCTTCGCGCAAACTGCGTAGTTGATCCAGACCCGGAAGAATCTGGTCTGGCGATGCTGCGTGACGCACCGGCGTGTCGGGTGCCGGTTGTTCGTTGATGCCTGCTGCTTTCAGTAGAGCCTGATACTGAGCCCATGGCAAAACCGCATATTCGGGCTCGCCTTCGCGTGTGATTATCTGAATATCCATGACTTCCCCGTAGGACAACGACACTTAGCGAGTCGGCACTTTTCCCTAGAAGTGTAATCCTAACAGCGGCCACGGTCGCGGGGGGTATGAATATAAGGACGATCCTCAATCAAATCAGGTTTTTTTCGGGCCCTGAAGCTGAAGTTGCTCTGGGGTATCGGGGAGGCGCTCAGCCATCGCGAGCTTCTCCGGCAATTGGCGATTGCGCCAGGCACGGAACGCATTGAGTTCGTCATCGAGGACTTTCATCAACCAGGCCAGCACGGCGATGTCATCGAGCATGCCAAACATCGGGATGAAGTCCGGAATCGCGTCCACCGGGCTGAGGAAGTACATCAGGCCGGCCACCACCGAGATCAGCGCCTTCGGGCTGATAGCGCGGTACTCGCCGCGCCAGTAGGCCAGGCACAACGCCTGCAACAGGCGCAAATCGTCCTTGAGCTTGCCCAATCGGTTGCCTTGGCTGGCACCTTTACTGGCGACGGCAAACAGCAGAGTCGGCAAACGTCCACGGGCGAGCAGGCGTCCGGCGAGTGGCAGGAAACGAGCGAAATTCCAGGGTGCTTTCATCATTCCTCCCGCTGAAATGTTATCCACACAAATTGTGGATAACCTTGTGAACAGAGCTATTTTTCACGCCTGAAAGCCCCGTTTCATAAGGGCTCAACTCAGATCGGGCGTTTTTTACTCACATAAAAAAACCCAAGATTTCATTGACTTGGCGCGCCAGCGCGGATAGCACGGGCGTCTCAATGGCTATGACTGCAACGTACAGCATCCGTTCGCTTTGTTTACCCTCGCTGAACGCCAGATGCAACAACGCCCCGCATAAAGCGAGGCGTTGTTTTTAAAGCAGACGCTGATTACTTGGCGGCGTCTTCTTTTGCTGGATCCTTGATCGCCAGCAGTTCCAGGTCGAATACCAGCACCGAGTTGGCTGGAATCGCCGGGCTTGGGCTTTGGGCGCCGTAGGCCAGTTCGCTAGGGATGTACAGTTTGTACTTCTCGCCAACATGCATCAGTTGCAGGCCTTCGACCCAACCCGGAATCACGCCGCTGACCGGCAGATCGATCGGGCTGCCACGCTCGACGGAGCTGTCGAAGGTAGTGCCGTTGGTCAGCTTGCCGGTGTAGTGAACAGTCACTACGTCGGTCGGCTTAGGCTGTGCGCCATCAGCTTTCTTGACCACTTCGTATTGCAGGCCCGAAGCAGTGGTGGTGACACCGGCTTTCTTGGCGTTGTCTTCGAGGAATTTCTTGCCAGCGGATGCCGACTCTTCGCTCATTTTGGCCATACGCTCTTCAGCACGCTTCTGCAGTGCTGCGAAGGCTTCAACCAGCTCGTCATCCTTCAGCTTCTGTTCTTTCTTGCCGACGGCATCTTCGATGCCTTGGGCTACGGCTTTGGAGTCCAGGTCATCCATGCCTTCCTGAGCCAGGCTCTTGCCCATGTTCAGGCCAATCCCGTAGGAAGCTTTTTGCGCCGGGGTTTTCAGCTCTACGCTGGTCTGCGAATCACAACCCGCAAGTACCAGGCTAACCAGGGCCACCGCCGCCGCCAACCGATGCTGTTTCATGCTATTTCCTTGTTCATGCGCCTAAAGGGCAATCGAGTAAAGCCGCGAGCTTATCAGGCGGCCACGACCAATGGCTACCGGCATGAGAGCAGGAAACTTCTGATAAGTTCAGGTGTTTTAACGCATTTCGGGATTGGAATGATGAAGCTTCTGTCATCTTGGGCCCACAGAGACGGGTACCGTATCCCACAGCATCTGGCGTAATGGCCACTTGCCCCACCTCTGACACTGAGGCATAAGAGAGCTACAAATCGACAAGGATGTTTATCTTGCGCCTCTTATTCCGCCTGCTGGTGCTGTTCGCTGTGCTGTTGGGGCTGGGCCTGGCCGTGGTTCTGTACTACGTCGCCAACCCGAAACTGCCGACCTGGTCCCCCGCGCATGAGGTGCGTTATCTGGAGCAGTGGAGCGCCGCCGACCGCCAGACTTACTACTTCACCCCCCAGGGCACTCAGGTCAAAGGCTTGCGCTATGACTGGTTCAAGGAACTCGAACTGCCCTTCTCGGAACAACGATTTGCCGCCCCCGAGTACCTCGCGCGCTTCGGTTTCCTGATCGACCGCGACCAGAGGGACAGTCCGAACAACAACCCTGGCAACTTACCCGTGGGTTTTGCCCGCCATCAAAACCCTGGCAGCCAGGACGAGTACCTCGACATCACCTGCGCCGCCTGCCACACCGGTGAATTGCGTTTCAATGGCCAGGCCGTGCGTATCGACGGAGGTTCGGCGCAGCATGTCCTGCCTTCCAGCGTTCCTACACTGCGCGGTGGCAGTTTCGGACAAGCGCTGGTCGCCAGTCTGGTCTCGACTTACTACAACCCGTGGAAATTCGAACGCTTCGCCCGCAACGTGCTGAAAGAGAACTACGACGCCCGGCATCAACAACTGCGCAAAGACTTCAAAACCTCTCTGAATACCTTCGTGAAGATTGCCTGGAACGATACCCATCGTGGGCTCTATCCGACCGAGGAAGGCCCTGGCCGCACAGACGCCTTCGGGCGTATCGCCAACGCCAGCTTCGGCGACGCGATTTCACCCGATAACTACCGCGTGGCGAATGCCCCGGTGGACTACCCGCAATTGTGGGACATGTGGACCTTTGACTGGGTGCAATGGAACGGCTCGGCGCAGCAACCGATGGCCCGCAATATCGGTGAGGCGCTCGGCGTCGGCGCCACCCTGAACTTCTTCGACGCCAACGGCCAACCGCTGAAAGGTGACGAGCGTTATCCGTCGAGTGTCCGCTTGCGTGACCTGCACCAGATCGAACAAACCCTGCAACGGCTCAAACCGCCGGCCTGGCCGGAAGACGTGCTGGGCGCTGTCGACAAGCCCCTGGCCGTCAAAGGTCGCGAATTGTTCAGCGAAAACTGCGCCGGTTGCCACGTGCCCCGATCGGTCCAGACCAACGGACGCTGGGTGCAACACCTGAAAATGCTGCCGGTGGACTACATCGGCACCGACCCGGGCGCGGCCAATAACATCGCCGACCATCGCTTTGACCTCAGCGCCTTGCAATGGGACCCGGCGGAACTGGCGAAACTGGATGTGCAGTTGCAGCCACCGCCCGCCGAACCGCTGGACATGAGCAAACTCTCGTCCGCCAAGGGCCTGGCCTACGTCACCGCATTCGTAGGAAACCGCGCTTACCGCGAGGCGGAAATCCCCGAGGCCGAGCGCCCTGAGATGGATGGCTTCGGCCTGCCGATTGGTGTGCGCGAACTGCGCGCCTACAAGGCCCGACCATTGGCCGGTGTCTGGGCGACGGCGCCGTTTCTGCACAACGGATCGATACCGAGCATTTATCAACTGCTCTCGCCCCAGGATGAACGCGCAACGACGTTCTACAAAGGCACGTTCGAGTACGACCCCAGACACCTGGGTTATCGCACCGAGGCCTTCACCAATGGCTTCAAGTTCGACACGCGCATCACCGGCAATCACAACAGCGGCCACGAATTCCGGGCTGGCAAGCGTGGCAACGGCGTCATCGGTCGCCTGCTGCAACCGGAAGAGCGCTGGGCGCTGCTGGAGTACCTGAAAGTGTTGGGCGGCCCCCTGGAGGCACAATTGCCATGAGCAGACTCTGGATCTGGTTTGGCGCTTTTCTCGGCAAAACCCTTTTGTGGTTGCTTGGACTGGGAGTGCTCGGTTGGGCGCTGGCCACGGCGTGGTTTGCCTGGCAGCACCGGGGGCCGGTCTCGGCTGAAGAGCTGATCCCGGACGGCGAAGCGGCGATGACTCAGGACATCATTCAGACCGCCGTGCGCATCGTCGATCAGCACCGTGAAAGCACCCGCTATCTGCGCGATGCGCATGCCAAGGCGCACGGTTGCGTCAAGGCCGAAGTCCAAGTGTTGCCGGATCTGGCGGACGGGCTGCGTCAGGGCGTGTTCAGCGAACCCGGCAAAACCTGGCAAGCGACGATGCGACTGTCCAACGGCAATGCCTATCCGCAGTTCGACAGTATCCGCGATGCCCGGGGCATGGCGATCAAGCTGCTCGATGTGCCCGGCAAGCAACTGCTCGCCGATCAACCAAGCCGCGGCGAACAGGACTTCGTGATGTTCAGCCACCCGAATTTCTTCGTCAGTGATGTCGCCGAATACCGTCAGAATGTGGCCGCTCAGGCCGATGGCAAGAAGCTGACGGCGTTTTTCCCCGGCTGGGATCCGCGCACGTGGCAGGTTCGTCATCTGTTTATTGCCTTGGCGACACTCTCCCCGGCCCCGGAAAGTCCGACGCAGACGACGTACTTTTCGGTTTCGCCCTACAAGTTTGGTGACGCCAACGCCAAATTTCGGGTCATGCCGGACCCCGACAGCTGCCCGGCCTACACCTTGCCGACGCAGAATCAGAAGCTGCCGAATTTCTTGCGCAATGCGCTGAACCAGCAATTGTCGACGGATCGAGTGCCCGCGTGCTTCGTCTTGCAGATCCAGCGGCAGGATCCCGGCAAATTCATGCCGATCGAGGACACGAGTATTGAATGGAAGGAAAAAGATGCGCCGTTCGAAACCGTGGCGCGGATCAAACTGCCCGCCCAGGATTTCGATACGCCGGCGCTGAACGTTCAATGCGACAACCAGTCGTTCAATCCGTGGTTCGGGCTTGAGGCCCATCGACCGATTGGCGGCATCAACCGCCTGCGCAAAGCGGTGTATGAAGCCGTGAGCGATTACCGCCACAGCCGCAATGCCGAGCAATAAAACCAAATCCCAGACGACAAAAAGCCCGCATTAAGCGGGCTTTCTGTGTGGTGACCTGGCGTTCAGCGTTCCAGGTTACCGAATATGGCGCAGCGGACGGGACTCGAACCCGCGACCCCCGGCGTGACAGGCCGGTATTCTAACCGACTGAACTACCGCTGCGCGTAGCGTTGAAAGTAAGTGGTGGGTGATGACGGGATCGAACCGCCGACATTCTGCTTGTAAGGCAGACGCTCTCCCAGCTGAGCTAATCACCCTTTACCTTCGTTGCGGGGCGCATTGTGCCACAGATTTTCATAAAGTGTTGATTTAATTGAATAATTTTTCAAAAAAATCTGAAAACCGGTAACACGACACGACCTGCAGGAACAACGTACAAACTGTGGGCAGAAAAAAACCCGCGTGAGCGGGCTTTTCCGTGGTGACCTGGCGTTCAGCGTTCCAGATTACCGAATATGGCGCAGCGGACGGGACTCGAACCCGCGACCCCCGGCGTGACAGGCCGGTATTCTAACCGACTGAACTACCGCTGCGCGTAACACTAAAGCGAATGGTGGGTGATGACGGGATCGAACCGCCGACATTCTGCTTGTAAGGCAGACGCTCTCCCAGCTGAGCTAATCACCCTTCACTTTCGGTGTGGCGCGCATTCTACGGAGCGACCCAACCTCTGGCAAGCACTTTTTTAAATAATTTTTGCAGGCCTTCCAAAGGCTTAGAGAAGGGTTGGCCTATGGCTTCGCTAAGAGAATAATGCCCCCCTTTGTATAAAGGAGAGACTCGCCCCATGTGGTTCAAAAACCTGCTTATCTATCGCCTGACCCAAGATCTGCCTTTTGATGCCGAGGCGTTGGAAACTGCACTGGCCACCAAACTGGCGCGTCCATGTGCAAGCCAGGAGTTGACCACCTACGGTTTCGTCGCGCCGTTCGGCAAAGGCGAAGATGCACCCCTGGTGCACGTCAGCGGCGACTTCCTGCTGATCTCCGCCCGTAAAGAAGAGCGCATCTTGCCGGGCAGCGTCGTGCGTGACGCCGTGAAGGAAAAGGTCGAAGAGATCGAAGCCGAACAAATGCGCAAGGTCTACAAAAAGGAACGCGACCAGATCAAGGATGAAATCATCCAGGCGTTCCTGCCGCGTGCCTTTATCCGTCGCTCGTCGACCTTCGCGGCCATTGCGCCGAAACAGGGTCTGATCCTGGTCAACTCGGCCAGCCCGAAACGTGCCGAAGACCTGCTGTCCACCCTGCGTGAAGTGATCGGCACCCTGCCGGTACGTCCACTGACCGTGAAAATGTCGCCGACCGCGACCATGACTGAATGGGTCACCACCCAGAAAGCCGCGGACGACTTCTTTGTACTGGACGAGTGCGAACTGCGCGACACCCACGAAGACGGCGGCATCGTGCGTTGCAAGCGTCAGGACCTGACCAGCGAAGAAATTCAGCTGCACTTGAGCACCGGCAAAGTGGTGACTCAGCTGTCGCTGGCCTGGCAAGACAAGCTGTCTTTCGTCCTCGACGACAAGATGGTGGTCAAGCGCCTGAAGTTCGAAGACCTGCTGCAAGACCAGGCGGAACAGGACGGTGGCGAAGAAGCCCTCGGCCAGCTGGACGCCAGCTTCACCTTGATGATGCTGACCTTCGGCGACTTCCTGCCGGCACTGGTTGAAGCGTTGGGCGGTGAAGAGCTTCCGCAAGGGATCTAAAGCCTTGTGATCTCTACTGTGGGAGCGAGCCTGCTCGCGATGGCGGAGTGTCAGTCAACATCAATGTTGAATGTCAGTCCCTCATCGCGAGCAGGCTCACTCCCACATTGGTTTTGTGGTGTTCAATAAAATAAGGATCAGCCCGTGCGCGCCCTCGCTGCATTGAGTCGTTTTGTCGGAAACACCTTCGCTTACTGGGTACTGATTTTCGCGGTCGTGGCGTTCTTGCAGCCGACGTGGTTCATCGGCCTGAAAGGCGCGATCGTACCCCTGCTGGGCCTGGTGATGTTCGGCATGGGCCTGACCCTCAAACTCGAAGACTTCGCCGAAGTCGCTCGCCATCCGTGGCGCGTGGCGCTGGGCGTGGTTGCACATTTCGTGATCATGCCCGGCGTGGCGTGGTTGCTTTGCCAGGCGTTTCACCTGCCGCCGGAAATCGCCGTCGGCGTGATTCTGGTCGGCTGCTGCCCAAGCGGCACCTCGTCAAACGTGATGACCTGGCTGGCGCGCGGCGACCTGGCGCTGTCGGTGGCCATCGCCGCCGTCACCACCCTCCTCGCTCCGCTGCTGACACCCGCGCTGATCTGGCTGCTGGCCTCGGCGTGGTTGCCGGTGTCCTTCATGGAGCTGTTCTGGTCGATCCTGCAAGTGGTGCTGTTGCCGATCGTGCTCGGCGTGGTTGCCCAGCGGCTGTTGGGTGATCGGGTGCGCCATGCAGTGGAAGTGTTGCCGCTGATTTCCGTGGTGAGCATCGTGATCATCGTCACCGCCGTGGTCGCCGCCAGCCAGGCGAAGATTGCCGAATCCGGCCTGCTGATCATGGCCGTGGTGATGCTGCACAACAGTTTCGGTTACCTGTTGGGCTACTTCACCGGGCGCCTGTTCAAGTTGCCGCTGGCCCAGCGCAAATCCCTGGCACTGGAAGTCGGCATGCAGAACTCCGGGTTGGGTGCCGCGCTGGCCAGTGCGCACTTCTCGCCACTGGCGGCAGTGCCTAGCGCGTTGTTCAGCGTCTGGCACAACATTTCGGGGGCGTTGCTCTCGACGTATTTCCGACGCATGAGCGAGAAACAAGACCGGGAAATCGCGGTTCAGCAAGCGGCCGAGTAACCCGAAAACTTGATCCCCGGATTAATGATGGGCACTCTATTGCGCAACGCGAGGACGACCTCGCGGCTCGATCGAGTCATTAATCTGGGGACGACCCCGTCAATCGATGGAGGTCTTTCATGTCCTGGATCATTCTGTTTTTCGCCGGACTGTTCGAAGTGGGCTGGGCCGTCGGCCTGAAATACACCGATGGTTTCAGCCGCCCTCTCCCTACTGCATTGACCATTGCCGCCATGGCCATCAGCCTTGGCTTGCTGGGCCTTGCCATGAAGGAATTGCCGCTGGGCACGGCCTATGCGATCTGGACGGGCGTGGGTGCCGTGGGCACGGTCATCGCCGGGATCATTCTGTTTGGTGAATCGATGGCGCTGTTCCGGCTGGCCAGTGTGGCGTTGATTATTGCCGGGTTGGTTGGCCTGAAGGTTAGCGCCTAGGCGACTACCGCCATCGTCGGAACGCCGCCCGGAGCAAGCCCGGCTCCCACAGTTTTTGCGGTGTGCCACACATTGTGGACACACCATAAATTCCTGTGGGAGCCGGGCTTGCCCGCGATGAGGCCCGACTAGTCACCGACTATCTAACTGTGCCACGCAAATCCCCGACCATCGCCTGCAATGCCGCAGGCTCTGCCACTTCAACCGCCACCGCCGGCCCCGCCACCAATGTCACCCGCGACCACAACCGACGAAACAACCCCTTGCCCGGATCGCGGCTGAAGAAACTCCCCCACAACCCTTGCAACGCCAGCGGAATCACCGGAACCGGTGTCTCTTCGAGAATCCGCACCAGCCCACCCTTGAACTCGCTCATCTCCCCGTCAGCGGTCAACTTGCCTTCCGGGAAGATGCACACCAGTTCGCCGTCCTTCAGATATTGGGCAATCCGCTTGAAGGCCTTTTCGTAGATTTGAATGTCTTCCTGACGCCCCGCGATCGGAATCGTCCCGGCCGTGCGAAAGATAAAGTTCAGCACCGGCAGGTTGTAGATTTTGTAATACATGACAAAGCGAATTGGCCTACGGACCGCGCCGCCAATCAGCAACGCATCGACGAATGACACATGGTTGCAGACCAGCAATGCCGCGCCTTCATCCGGGATCAAATCGAGGTTGCGATGCTCCACGCGGTACATGGAATGGCTGAGCAGCCAGATCATGAAGCGCATGGTGAACTCGGGGACGATGCTGAAGATGTAGGCGTTGACGCCGATGTTCAGCAGCGACACCACCAGAAACAGCTGCGGGATCGACAGCTTGACCATGCTCAGCAGAACGATCGAGACAATCGCCGACACCACCATAAACAGTGCGTTAAGGATGTTGTTGGCGGCAATCACCCGCGCCCGCTCGTTCTCGGGGGTGCGCGACTGAATCAGCGCGTACAGCGGCACAATGTAGAAACCGCCGAAAATCCCCAGCCCCAGAATGTCTATCAGCACCAGCCAGGTGTGGCCAAAACCGAGGATTTCGATCCAGCCATGGCCGTCAACGCTGTCTGGAATACCGCCGGAATGCCACCACAGCAGCAAGCCAAACACCGTCAACCCGAACGAACCGAACGGCACCAGGCCGATCTCGACTTTGCGTCCGGAGAGTTTCTCGCAGAGCATCGAGCCCAGCGCGATGCCCACCGAGAACACTGTCAGGATCAGCGTCACCACGGTCTCGTCGCCGTGCATCCATTCCTTGGCATAGGCCGGGATCTGCGTCAGATAAATCGCCCCGACAAACCAGAACCACGAGTTGCCGACGATGGAACGCGACACCGCAGGCGTTTGCCCCAGGCCCAGTTTCAAGGTAACCCAGGATTGGCTGAAGATGTTCCAGTTCAGGCGCATGTGCGGCGATGAAGCTGCCGCCCGGGGAATGCTGCGACTGGCCAGGTAACCGAGCACCGCAATACCGATGATCGCGGTGGAAACGATGGGTGCGTAATGACTGGACGACATCATGATCCCGGCGCCGATGGTCCCGGCGAGGATCGCCAGAAATGTGCCCATTTCCACCAGCCCGTTGCCACCCACCAGCTCTTCTTCGCGCAGGGCTTGCGGCAGGATCGAGTATTTCACCGGCCCGAACAACGCCGAGTGCGTGCCCATGGCGAACAACGCCACCAGCATCAGCGACAGGTGATCGAACAGGAAACCGACCGCGCCGACCGCCATGATGGCGATTTCCCCGAGCTTGATCAGCCGAATCAGCGCGTCCTTGGCGAACTTTTCCCCGAACTGGCCGGCCAGTGCCGAGAACAGAAAGAACGGCAGGATAAACAGCAACGCGCACAGGTTGACCCAGATCGAACGGTCACCCTCGATCGTCAGCTTGTACAGAATGGCGAGGATCAACGACTGCTTGAAGATGTTGTCGTTGAACGCCCCGAGGGACTGCGTAATAAAGAATGGCAGGAAGCGCCGGGTGCGAAGCAAGGTGAACTGTGAGGGGTGGCTCATCTTCCATGTGTCCCTGATGTTGGGTAAAGAGTGGCTTGGCGATTTTTATTGGAATGTCGAACGTCGATCCAGGCCACACATTACCTAATCTTGGCAGGTTATTTGTTTAATCCTGCTATGCACGGCGAGACAAACAACTCGCCCCGCCACGCGCCCTGCACCGTACGTATGGAGACGATCAGCCACATCACTGCCAGCATCGCCACCAGCACGCAGCCAAAGACACTGAAAAACGCCAGGTTCAAAGTGCTGCCCAGTTTCAACGTCGTCAGCGAATAGACCCCCAGCGGGAAGGTGAAGCCCCACCAGCCGAGGTTGAACGGGATACCGTCGCGCAAGTAACGCACGGTAATCAGCAGCGCTATCAGCATCCACCAGAAGCCGAAGCCCCACAGCGTGATCCCGGCTACCAGGCCCAACCCGGCCGCAATTTCACCCATGCCCGGCAGGCCGTTAGCCGCAAAAATGGCCGGCGCATCGGCGCCCAGCAGCAACATGCCCAACGCCCCGGTGCCGATCGGCCCCAGCGCCAGCCAGCTGGAGGCGGCCATGTTTTCGTGAGGCAGTTTATGCAGCGCCATGCGCAACAACAGAATCGTCAGAATGCTGAACGCCACCGGCAGGGAAAAGGCCCAAAGCACGTAGCTGGTCGTCAGCACCACCAGTTGCGAATGGGCATCGGCCAGGTGCGGTGCCAGCAAACCACCGCTGGCGGCAGCCACCTCCGCCGCGACCACGGGTAACAGCCAGACCGCTGTCATCTGGTCGATGCTGTGCTCCTGACGAGTGAACATCATGTAGGGAATCAGCACGCCGCAGGCCACAGACATGGCCACATCGAGCCACCACAGCACTTCGGCAATATGAATCACACCGTCGCCCCAGCGCGGCAAGCCGAACACCAGGAAACCGTTGATGATGGTCGCCAACCCCATGGGGATAGTGCCGAAAAACATCGAGACCGTGGAGTGGCCGAAAATCCGTCGTGCCTCATCGAAGAACAGCACCCAGCGTGCGGCGTACGCTGCGGTGAACAACGCAAACAGGCAGATATTGAGCAGCCAGAGACCTTCGGCCACCGCGTTCAGACCGGGTATGGCAACGGGCAATTGCGCCAGCGCCAATGCCAGCACGCCCGTCCCCATGGTTGCGGCAAACCAGTTGGGGGTGAATTGGCGAATGGCCTCAAGCGGGTGCGGCAAATGGCTGAGCGGTTTGAAACCGAGGGTGGTGGTGTTAGGGCATGTCATGGCGAATTCCTCTTCCTCTGGTGAGGTGGAATTCATGGTAGAGATGAATCGAATATCTATATAACGGGTAATATCTCTAACTGTTATCTGTTTTACAGATATAGCGTCAGACACTGCCTTCAGTCTCGATCACCAGGATCCTCGCCGCGCCTAGCGGGTGGGCGACGTGTTCGGTACCGACAGACGCATAAAAGATATCGCCGACGTCCAGCAGCGCTTCCTTTTCGACGCCCTCTTCGCGGTAGCGCATCTGCACCTGGCCATCGAGTACGACGAACACTTCCTGCCCATCGTTGACGTGCCATTTGTACGGTTGATCCGTCCAGTGCAAACGGGTGGTGATGCCGTTCATGTTGGCGATATCCAGGGCGCCCCAGGCACGGTCAGCGGTGAAGGATTTACTGCGGATGATCTTCATGGGCGGTCCGTCGAGATGAATGACGGGCCAAGGCTAGCGGTCATCGAACATCGACGCCACAGACTTTGACAGGCAGCTGACGGATCAGCGCGAGCAGTGCGCCGACCGACAGGACAATCAGCACCGTGCCATAGCCATCGGTCGTGGCAACCAGACCAAAAGCTCGGGTCAGATTCCCTGCCAGCAACGACGGCAGGCAGAACGCCAGATAACTGAGCACATAAAACGCCGACATCAACCCGGCCCGTTCGTGAGGCAAAGCCATTGGCACCACACTGCGCAACGAGCCGAGGAAACTGGCGCCGAAACCGCATCCGGCGACCAGCGTCCCGATAAAGAACAGCGGCAGGCTGGCGCTGTGGACCGCCAGTAAAATCAGCGCCACACCCACGGGCAGAATGCTCGCACCGACCCGCAAGACTTTGTCGGCAGGACGACTACGCAAGGTGTAGATCATCAACGCGCCGGTGACGGTCAGCACTGCCACCGTGGCACCGCCAATCAGATTCGACGTCGATCCGGTGGCCGTCCGCACAAGGGACGGAGCGAGCGACGCGTAAAAACCGCCGAGCGCCCAGGCGGCGGTGTTGATCGGCAGCACCAGCCACAACGCACGCCGTGCCTGAACGGGCACATGCAAGGTCGGACGCAGCGAAGCCAACGCACCACGTTGTGGACTGACGCTTTCCGGCAGACGCCAGACGTACAGCGCCTGCAACCCGAACATCGCGAGCAGCACCCAAAAGGTCAATTGCAGCGGCAGCGGCGCAAACTCGGCCAACAGGCCGCAACCCATGGCGCCGGCAGCCATGCCGAGCAGCGGCGCAACGCTATTGACCAGCGGACCTTGCTGGCGATCAGTGTCCAGCAACGCGGCACCCAACACTGCCGTGGCCATCCCGGTAGCAAAGCCCTGAAGCACTCGGGCACTGATCAACAAGGCGACGCTGTCGGCATTGATAAACAGCAGCATGGCCAGCATGTTCAGCGCCACAGCGGTAAAGATCACCGGTTTGCGTCCCAGGTAATCCGAGAGCGAGCCGACCGTAAGCAGCGCGGCGAGCAAGCTGATGGCGTACACGCCGAAAATCAGGGTCAGGGTCGCTGCCGAGAATTGCAGGTGTTCCTGATACAAGTGGTACAGAGGCGTCGGCGCAGTGGAAGCGGCGAGAAAACTCAGTAAAGTAATCGCCAGAAACCACAGGCTGGAACGGTTTGATATCGAGCTGGACATGCGCACACTCCGCAAAAGCTAATTTGTTGCTTTTGCGGAGTGTGCTACTGGCCAGCGCTTAAAGCAAATTCTTTGTGTTAAGGTCCGCCGTATGGCTATTAAAGAAGGTTTACGCCCGGGCGGTCGAAGCGCCCGGGTGCAAGAGTCGATTCATTCGGCTGTCCGCGATCTGCTCGAAGAGCAGGAACGATCGACCGTGACCGTCCCGCAAATTGCTGCGCGCGCAGGGGTTACACCGTCGACCATCTATCGGCGCTGGGGCGACTTGTCGACGCTGCTGGCCGACGTCGCCCTCGCCCGCCTGCGCCCGGACAGCGAACCGGCCAACACCGGCAGCCTGCACAGTGATGTGCGGGCCTGGGCGGAGCAGTATCTGGACGAGATGAGTTCCGAGCCCGGCCGCAACATGCTGCGCGACGTGCAATGCAGCACCACACCGGTCTATTGCGCGACGATCATTGGCGGGCAATTGCAGACGATTCTGGATCGTTATCCAGATCAGCCGAAGCCGAGTGTCGACCGATTGATCAATCTGGTGGCGGCACCGACGGTGTTTCGTATCCTGTTTTCGGCGGCGCCGTTGGAGGTTGAGGAATTGCATCGGTTGATCGAGATTGCGTTGAATCAGTGAGGCCGCCTTCGCGGGCAAGCCACGCTCCCACAGGTTCTGCTTCGTTCACATAATCGGCGAACGACACAAAACCTGTGGGAGCGAGCTTGCTCGCGATGAGGCCCGCAATGACCACCCGGATCTGACTAATTAGCACCCTGCGACACCCCACCACGCCACGACCTTGGTCGACACTGACTAACCCCTGCCATCGTGCGAGACTGTCTGACCGGGCGGGAGTCCCGGGTGTCTTTTGTCGGGAGTTCCCATGCCGTTGTCCAGCGGGCTGATCGCCGCCGTCGCCCTGGCCTATATGGCCATCATGTTCGCCATCGCCTTTTACGGCGACCGTCGCAGCACGCCGTTGCCGCCGCGAGTGCGCGCGTGGGTGTACAGCCTGTCGCTGGCGGTCTATTGCACCAGCTGGACCTTCTTTGGCGCAGTCGGCCAGGCCGCCGAGCAACTCTGGTCATTCCTGCCGATTTACCTCGGGCCGATCCTGCTGCTGGTTTGCGCGCCGTGGGTCCTGCAAAAAATGGTGATGATCAGCAAGCAGGAGAACATCACCTCCATCGCTGACTTTATCGCCGCCCGCTATGGCAAATCCCAGTCGCTGGCCGTGGTGGTGGCACTGATCTGCCTGGTCGGCGTGTTGCCCTACATCGCGCTCCAACTCAAGGGCATCGTCCTCGGGGTGAACCTGCTGATCGGTGCCGGTGCCGACGCCATGGGCACGCGCGCTCAGGACACGGCGCTGATCGTGTCGCTGGTGTTGGCGCTGTTCACCATTGTCTTCGGTACCCGCAACCTCGACGCCACGGAACACCACCGCGGCATGGTGCTGGCGATTGCCTTCGAATCACTGGTCAAGCTGTTCGCGTTTCTCGCGGTCGGCGCGTTCGTGACCTACGGCCTGTACGACGGCTTCGACGACCTGTTCAACCAGGCCATGCTCGCCCCACGCCTGGAGCAATACTGGAAGGAAACCATCAACTGGCCGTCGATGGTGGTTCAGACCGGCGTGGCGATGATGGCGATCATTTGCCTGCCCCGGCAGTTCCACGTGACGGTGGTGGAAAATATTGATCCCCAGGATCTGCGCCTGGCGAAATGGGTGTTCCCTGCCTACCTGGCGCTGGCGGCGTTGTTTGTCGTACCGATCGCCCTTGCCGGTCAGATGCTCCTGCCCAGCTCAGTACTGCCGGACTCTTTCGTCATCAGCCTGCCCCTGGCCCAAGCGCACCCGGCCCTGGCGATGCTGGCCTTTATCGGCGGTGCCTCAGCGGCGACCGGCATGGTGATCGTCGCCAGCGTCGCGCTGTCGACCATGGTCTCCAACGACATGTTGCTGCCGTGGTTGCTGCGCCGAAACAACGCTGAGCGACCGTTCGAAGTGTTCCGCCAGTGGATGCTGTCCGTGCGCCGGGTCAGCATCGTGGTGATTCTGTTGCTGGCTTACGTCAGTTATCGCCTGCTCGGCTCAACGGCGAGCCTGGCGACCATCGGCCAGATCGCCTTCGCCGCCGTGACCCAACTGGCCCCAGCCATGTTGGGCGCGCTGTACTGGAAACAGGCCAACCGCCGGGGCGTGTTCGCCGGTCTCGCCGCCGGCACGTTCCTCTGGTTCTACACCCTGATTTTGCCGATCGCGGCCCACAGCCTCGGGTTGTCCCTGAGCAGTTTTCCAGGGTTGGCGTGGCTGCACAGCAACCCGCTGAATCTGCCGCTCACCCCGCTGACACAAGGCGTGGTGTTGTCGCTGGCGGCCAACTTCACGCTGTTCGCCTGGGTGTCGGTGCTGTCACGCACGAGGGTTTCCGAGCACTGGCAGGCGGGTCGTTTCATCGGGCAGGAAATCAGCGCCCGTCCCAGCGCCCGCTCGATGCTGGCGGTGCAGATCGACGATTTGCTGCAACTGGCCGCCCGCTTTGTCGGTGAAGAACGGGCGCGGCAGAGCTTCATCCGTTTCGCCTACCGCCAAGGCAAAGGCTTCAACCCGAACCAGAACGCCGACGGTGAATGGATTGCCCATACCGAACGCTTGCTGGCCGGTGTACTCGGCGCTTCGTCGACGCGGGCGGTGGTAAAAGCCGCCATCGAAGGTCGGGAAATGCAGCTGGAGGATGTCGTCCGGATCGCCGACGAAGCCTCGGAAGTGCTGCAGTTCAACCGCGCCCTGCTGCAAGGCGCGATCGAAAACATCACCCAGGGCATCAGCGTGGTCGACCAATCGCTGAAACTGGTGGCCTGGAACCGGCGCTATCTGGAGCTGTTCAATTACCCGGATGGGCTGATCAGGCTTGGCCGACCGATTGCCGACATCATTCGCTACAACGCCGAGCGCGGCCTGTGCGGCCCCGGCGAAGCCGAAGTGCACGTCGCCCGCCGCTTGCACTGGATGCGTCAGGGGCGCGCCCACACCTCTGAAAGACTTTTCCCCAACGGGCGTGTGATCGAGCTGATCGGCAACCCAATGCCCGGCGGCGGTTTCGTCATGAGTTTCACTGACATCACCGCGTTCCGCGAGGCAGAACAGGCGCTGACCGAAGCCAACGAAGGCCTGGAGCAGCGGGTTACCGCACGGACCCACGAACTGTCACAACTCAACGTTGCCCTGACCGAAGCCAAGGGCACCGCCGAATCGGCCAACCAGTCGAAAACCCGCTTTCTGGCAGCGGTCAGCCATGACTTGATGCAACCGTTGAATGCTGCGCGCCTGTTCTCCGCCGCCCTCTCCCATCAAGACGATGGCCTGTCCAGCGAGGCGCAAAAGCTGGTGCATCACCTCGATAGCTCACTGCGCTCGGCCGAGGACCTGATCAGCGACCTGCTGGACATTTCTCGCCTGGAGAACGGCAAGATCAACCCGGACCCCAACCCCTTTGTGCTTAACGAGCTGTTCAATGCGCTCGGTGCCGAATTCAAGGCACTGGCTCAGGAGCAAGGGCTGAAATTCCGTGTTCGGGGCAGCACGTTACGGATCGACAGCGACATCAAACTACTACGCCGGATCTTGCAGAATTTCCTGACCAACGCTTTCCGCTACGCCAAAGGGCCCGTGCTGCTGGGTGTGCGGCGGCGCAAGGGCGAGTTGTGTCTGGAGGTCTGGGACCGTGGGCCGGGGATTCCTGAAGACAAACAGCAGGTGATTTTCGAAGAATTCAAACGCCTCGACAGCCACCAGACGCGCGCCGAGAAAGGTCTGGGTCTGGGGTTGGCGATTGCCGATGGGCTGTGTCGCGTGTTGGGGCACACCTTGCGCGTTCGGTCCTGGCCGGGCCGGGGCAGCGTGTTCAGTGTCAGCGTGCCGCTGGCGCGGGCACAAACCGTCGCGCCGGCCAAGGTCGCCGAGCTCAATGGCCATGTGTTGAGCGGCGCGCAGGTGCTGTGTATCGATAACGAAGACAGCATCCTGATCGGCATGAACAGCCTGCTGACACGCTGGGGTTGCCAGGTCTGGACCGCTCGCAACCGTGATGAATGCGCGGCGCTGCTGAACGACGGTGTACGTCCGCAGTTGGCGCTGGTGGATTACCACCTGGACCATGGCGAGACCGGGACCGAGTTGATGGCGTGGTTGCGCACCCAGCTTGGGGAACCGGTGCCGGGGGTGGTGATCAGTGCCGATGGACGACCGGAGACGGTGGCCCAGGTTCATGCGGCGGGGCTGGAGTACTTGGCCAAACCGGTGAAACCGGCGGCGTTGCGGGCGTTGTTGAGTCGGCATTTGCCGTTGTGATGTGGCAGGTTTTAACCCCTGCTTTGTCTGAACAGACGCCATCGCGAGCAAGCTCGCTCCCACAGGTTTTTGTGTTGTTCACACTATTTGTGCAGCAACACTGATCCATTGTGGGAGCGAGCTTGCTCGCGATGCTTTTAGCTTTTAGCTTTTGGCTTTTGGCTTTTGGCTTTTGGCGTTTTAGCTATTCAGGCAACTCAGCCAACCCATCGACATCGGTCATCGCCCGCTCCAACAGATCCGCCGGCAAGCTCTTGCTGGCTCGTGCACCCAGCAACTTCAATTGCTCACTGCGACTGACCAGGTTGCCGCGCCCTTCTGTCAGCTTGTTGCGCGCTGAGCTGTAGGCCTTATCCAGTTGCTGCAAGCGATTGCCGACTTCGTCAAGGTCCTGGATGAACAACACGAACTTGTCGTACAGCCATCCGGCGCGTTCGGCGATTTCCCGGGCGTTCTGGCTCTGGCGCTCTTGCTTCCACAGGCTGTCGATGACTCGCAGGGTCGCCAGCAACGTGGTCGGGCTGACGATGACAATGTTGCGGTCGAAGGCTTCCTGAAACAGTGTCGGCTCCGCCTGCAAGGCAGCAGAAAATGCCGCTTCGATCGGCACGAAGAGCAAGACGAAATCCAGGCTGTGCAAGCCATCGAGTCGCTTGTAATCCTTGCCCGACAGGCCTTTGACGTGATTGCGCAGCGACAGCACGTGCTGCTTGATGGCGATCTGGCCGATGGCATCGTCTTCGGCCGCCACGTATTGCTGATAGGCCGTGAGGCTGACTTTGGAGTCGACCACCACCTGCTTGTCGCCCGGTAGATAAATGATCACGTCCGGCTGGAAACGCTCACCGTCCGGGCCCTTGAGCGTGACCTGAGTTTGGTACTCGCGCCCCTTCTCCAGCCCGGCGTGTTCAAGCACGCGCTCAAGAATCAGCTCGCCCCAGTTGCCTTGGGTTTTCTGCCCTTTCAACGCGCGGGTGAGGTTGGTGGCTTCGTCGCTCAGCCGCAGGTTCAGTTGCTGCAAACGCTCCAACTCTTTGGCCAGGGAAAACCGTTCGCGGGCTTCGGCCTGATAGCTTTCCTCGACGCGTTTTTCGAACGACTGGATGCGTTCCTTCAACGGATCGAGCAACTGGCCCAGACGCTGCTGGCTGGTTTCGGCGAAACGCTGCTCACGCTCGTCGAAGATCTTGCCCGCCAGTTCGGCGAACTGTGCTCGCAGCTCGTCTCGCGAGCCTTGCAGGTCATTGAGGCGCTGCTGATGGCTATCCTGCTGCTCGCGCAGTTCGGCGTTGAGCGAGGCCGCCTGGGCGTCCAGGCGCCGCAGCTCGGCTTCTTTGCCGGCGCGTTCGATGTTCCAGGCGTGAGACGCGTCGCGGGCATCGTCGCGCTCGATTTGCAGCAGTTCAATTTCACGGCGCATGGCCGCCATCTCTGCCTGCTTGGCGGCGTTGGCCTGGCCCAGATCACCGATTTCATCGCGACAGGTTTCGAGCTGAGCGTTCAAGCCGTCCTGCGCCAGTTGCGACATGGCCAGACGCTCTTCCAGCATGGCCACCTCGGCTTGCCCCGCGCTCGCACGGCGCTGGATTTGCCAGGCCAGTACCAGCAACGGCAGTGCAGCGCCCGCCAGACCAAGCAACATGCTGGTCAAGTCCATAGCCATAGCGACTCCTGCCAATGAGATAAAGCTTGAAGGTTAACCAAGGCGTCAGAACTTGGACAGCTCAGTCTTCTACTAAGCCCAGTTCCTGCTGGGCGCGCCGATCCCCTGCTCGCGCGGCCTGGCGCAACAGGTCCTGACCAATGCGGCGATCACGGGCATTGCCGCATTCGCGGCACATCAGCTGTCCGAGACGACTTTGCGCGGCCACCACACCTTCACGGGCAGGCTGTTTGAGCAAACGCCCGGCGAAGTGTTTGACGTTGGTGTTTTCACCCAGGCGCGGGCTATCGAGCAACCACTCCGCCACGCGCATCGAAAAGCGTTTGGGAGGGGTAACACTGGGAGGTGTGGAGGTGGCAGAAACTGATACGGAGCGAAACTTCATAAAGCACTGTGGGCAGATCGGAAGGCGCGCCACTCTACTCTTTTTTTCTTACAGGTAAAGCCTAAAAAAACCCGGCACGCCCGTCCTAGAGCAAGCGCTCGGGACAATCCACAGAAGCTGTGGATAACTCAGTGGACAACCGCCCTTGAACTCGCGCAAAGCCCTGTGGAATGGGGCTCGCAGTCAAACTGACGATTTTTTCACCAGTAAAAAAAAGCGATGTTTTTCATTGACTTAAATTTTCAATACAGGCACCCACTGTGGTCGAGGCGCGGATGACAGTCGGGTTACAGTCTGCGCAACTTATGTGCACAAGTACCTTCGTGGCAGTTATATCGATGCGCTTTTTCGGAGCGTTTTGCAGAACGTTTCTGGGGATAACCTTGGCAAACCCTTGTTCCAGGCTTGTGCCGGACCGACGACCAGTGGTCGGAAATTGTCCCATTGCGGAGCGAGTTTGCGGGGCTGTGGAATTATTTTGCTTTCGCGCTTCCCTTAACCGACTCGATCCGTTAGTATCCGCGGCGTTAGTACCAAGCTGAAAGTCAATTCTGGTCGAACAAATCCTCCCGGTCAGCCTTCCCAAAGGAAGCCTCCACCGAACAAGCGGGATCGACCACCTCGATGGTTTCCAGGTAAACCTTGCGCCAACACAGCCTTTGAATCGAAAGCAAAGGGTGTTGCGAAGCTCACTTACTCTGACCGAACCAGCCTGCAAATTGATCAGGATCTTCACCCCGGGCCCAGAACCTTTGCCCTTGATGTGTTGCCTGCCCTCCTAAGTACCTACCTGCCAGCCCAAGCGCGCCAATTATCAGCGCTTCAAACTGGCTGCTTTGTTCCAGTCGGGTTCTTCGTTCGACCAATGGTGGTCGTCGTCACTGGAACGTTTTAATTTTGCACGGCTCTTATCCGTGTCGCTTGTAGGAACACCCATTTAATGACTACTCAAATCCACACACAGGATGCCATTCGCACCCTAACCAACGCTTTTGCACCAATGAATTGCCTGATCATGGCCGCTCGCAAAGGCTGCTTCAGCTTCACTCTGGTTAACGAACACGGCATCGCTCGTCACAGCGAACGCCTGTACCCCGATCAATACTCCAGCGCAGAACCGCTGCAGGCAGTGATTGAGCGTACCCGTCAGGCACTGGTTGCCTGATACGCCAGAAAGACTGAAAACCTCAAAAGCCCTGCTCAAAAAGCGTAATGCTGTTCACTTAAGTATTTGAGTCCAAGCCGGGCTTATCCGAAAATCCGATGCCAGACTTCTGGCATCGGATTTTTTATGTCTGTTCAACAAGATCTGCTCGACCTCGGCGACCTTTTCAACTTCTGTGACCTGAGTACTTTCACCCAAAACATTCCCATCGAGTGGGTAGCGTCTGCGCTGGATCTTTCCAGTCAGGCGACCATTCGCCGACGTCGCCTGCCCGCTGACCAAGTGCTCTGGTTGGTGCTCGGCATGGCGTTGTTTCGTGACGAGCCGGTTCATGAGGTGGCCAGACGTTTGAACATCTGCGCTCAAGGCCTGGCCACCGACCACTTATTGGCCCGCAGTGGTGTAACCGAGGCGCGCAAGCGACTCGGTGCCGATCCTGTTGAGTGGTTATTCCGCAAGACCGGGACCCAATGGGGGGCGGAGCGCTATGACGACGATGCCTGGCATGATCTGCAGGTATTCGCGGTGGACGGTGCACTTTTGCGTACTCCGGATACGCCCGAGCTTCGAGATCACTTCGGGTCGGGAAACACTCCAAGCGACCGCCAGACGCCGTTTCCGATGCTGCGCCTGGTGGCCCTGATGAATGTGCGTTCGCACGTGATCATGGATGCTCAATTGAGCCCTTATCGACGCAGTGAAATGCGCTTGGCCGACGAATTTTTGCAGCAGATCCCCGACCACTCGGTGACGCTGTTCGACAAAGGTTTCTGGGGTGCCGAGCTGCTGTCGAGCCTGAGCGGAGCAGGCATCAACCGTCATTGGTTGATCCCGGCAAAAAAAGGACTGATCTGCGAGGAAGTGGCCCGTTACAGCCAGTACGACCGTTTAGTGCGTATGAAAGTCTCGCCGCAGGCCAGAAAGCGAAACCCGGATCTTCCAACGCACTGGGAAGTACGCGAAGTCAGTTATGAAATTAAAGGCAAGGTGAAGACCGTCATGACGTCGTTGCCGGCCAAGATCTACAACACTCAAGCCGTTGCCAAACTTTACCAGGAGCGTTGGGAAATCGAGTTGGGCTTCAGGGACATCAAGAGTTCGATGCAACAGAACGCGATGACTTTGCGCAGTAAAAAAGTCGAGCTGGTCTATCAGGAAGTGTGGGGGCTTTTGCTGGCTTACAACGTGATTCGTCGAGAGGCCAGTCAGGCGGCGGTAACGTTTGGCCGGGCCCCCTCGGACATCCGTTTCAAACCCGTTTGTCAGTACATCGCCGTGCAACTGATCGTGATGGCGGCGGCTAATCCGATTTCAGCCACAGGAAGACGCTTGGCTGAGTTGAGAGCAGGGATAGGGGGATTGTTTCTGGATCACCGCCCAAGGCCTTCGAGGCCAAGGACAGTGAAAATTTCAAAAACCCGGTTTCCAGTGGACCGTAAGGCTGCTCCGCTTAAGTGAACAGCATTATGCTCAAAAAGCGGGGCTTTTTATTGCCCGATATTTCTCATTTCGCGGCCTGCGCCTAAGCACTAACCGATATAACGGTTATAACTCGAAGCCGGAAATATTTTAAAAACAGTCCTTTACGGCGCGAATATGACACTACACTTCAACTCAAGCGGCTTGATCCGCTTCCGGCGAGCCTGATTCGATTCACCCGCTGCCAACGCTCCCTTCAGGTATCGCCGCCCACTTCTGTTTCGAGGGCTTTATGGGTATCGCTGCCAGCGAACTGTGCCGTTATGTGATCCGTCCGACATTGATTTACCTCGGACGCCATAGCGCAACTGCCGAATCCCTGTTGCTGGGCATCGCCGCCAGCCAGTCAGCCCTTGGTTCCGCCCTGCATGACCGCCGTGGACACGGCCTGTACCGAATCGCCGAACCCCGCCACCAGGCTCTCTGGGATCACTACCTGGCGCTGGACCCGGAGCGCGCGAGCCTCGTGCGCGGCCTCGCCAGCCAGCATGCCTTTCTCAGCGGGCCGCACCTGGAATTGACCGTCAACCTGCGTTACGCCACTGCCATCGCCTGGCTGCTGGTAGAAGAACAGAACACTCCCCTCCCCGCCGCGGATGACTTGTTGGGTATGGCCCGAATCTGGCGCCAGACTTTTCAACCTCAAGGACGCCTGCGCGACTTTACCTACGCCTGGCAAACCTGTGTTTCACCAATGAATCAGGTCGCCTGCTGACCCACCGGTTTCCAAAGATCCTGTAACGGGTCGCGAATTCGGTCGGATTGTCCTACAAAACCGCTCTAACTCAAGCCATACAGCCTATAGCGCTGGGACGAAAATGTTGGTAATTTTCGCCCCGGTGATCACCAGGAGTTCTAATAATGAAAAAAGTAATGCTCAAAACCACCATTAGCCTCGCCGTTGCCATGGCATCCACCCAGATCTTCGCAAGTGGCTTTGCCCTCAACGAACAAAGCATCAGCGGGATGGGAACAGGTTTTGCCGGGCGATCTTCCTCTGCCGACGACGCATCCACCATTGCTGGCAACCCTGCCGGCATGTCTCGCCTCAAGCGCGAACAAGTGACCGGCGGTGTTGCATTCATCGACGCGCACACTGACATCAGTGACGCCAGCTCCAGTCCGAATGGCGGTTCCAACAAAGGTGACATGGTCCCTTTCATGGGCGTGCCGATGGGCTACTACGTCAAGCCAATCGATGACCACTGGGCAGTCGGTTTCGGCGTCTACGCTCCATTCGGCCTGGTGACCGACTACGAGAAAGGCTTTGCCGGCCGTTACTTCGGCAGCAAGAGCGAAGTCAAGATCGTCACCCTGCAACCGACTGTCAGCTACGCCTTCAACGACAAGGTCTCCATCGGTTTCGGCCCGACCATCAACCGCATCGACGGCACCCTGGAATCGAACCTGTCGATCACCCAGGCCGCGCCGGACGGCAAGGTCAAGATCGAAGGTGACGACACTGCGCTGGGCTACAACATCGGCGTACTGGTCCAGGCCACCGACAGCACCCGCGTCGGCCTGACCTACCACTCGAAAGTGAAGTACAAGCTCGAGGGCAACACCAAGGTCGACTACAACGTGCTGGGCCTGATCGGTCAGAACCCAAGCCAGAAGTACGACGCCTCGCTGGACCTGACCACGCCTGAATCGGTGGACTTCTCGGTCACTCATCAGCTGGACGACCAGTGGACCCTCTACGCAGGCAGCACCTGGACTCGCTGGAGCCGCCTGAAAGAAATCACCGTCGACAACAAAGGTGTTCCGGCAGTCCTGAACGGTCAGTTCGGCACCATCACCGAAGAACAGAACTGGCACGACACCTGGGCTCACGCCATCGGCGCGTCCTACCAGCTGAACAAGCAATGGGTATTGCGTACCGGTCTGTCCGTCGACCAGGCGCCGACCAACAACACCGACCGTTCCCCACGCATTCCGACTGGCGATCGCAAGATTTTCAGCCTGGGCGCTGGCTGGAGCCCGACCGACGACCTGACCATCGACGTCGCGTACTCGTACCTGCGTGAAGAGTCGATCAAAGTCGACAACAGCAACAACCGTGGCCAGAACTACAACGCCAAGTATGAAAACTATGCGAACGGTTTCGGTGTAGGCGCGACCTACCGCTTCTGATGATTCACGGCAAGCGTAAAACGCTCGCCACCTGAATCAAAAAAGCCCCGCTCTCTTGTACAGAGGCGGGGCTTTTCAGTGGGCGTTCATCAGGGTTGCGAGGCCAGGGCTTTTTCCACCGCGGCGATGAACTCGGGGTCGTCGGGCTTGGTCAGGCTGGAAAAATTGGCAATCACCTTGCCCTTGCGATCGACCACGTATTTATAGAAATTCCACTTCGGCGCGCTGGTCTTTTTGGCGAGGACCTTGAACAAGTGAGTCGCGTCATCACCGCGGACTTTCTGCGGCTCAGTCATGGTGAACGTCACGCCGTAGTTCACGTAGCAGACCTTGGCAGTCTCTTCGCCATCCTTGGACTCTTGCTTGAAGTCATTGGACGGAACGCCGATTACCTCCAGCCCCTGATCCTTGTAGCGCTGATTAAGCGCTTCAAGGCTTTTGAACTGCGGGGCAAAGCCACAAAAACTTGCGGTATTAACCACCACCAGCGGTTTACCCTCAAACCGTTGGCACAGGTCGATGGATTCCTTGGCGCGCAACTTGGGCAACGAGCCCTGCAACAGTTCCGGGCACTCGGCCGCTTGTGCCAATCCGGTAAACGCCATCAGCAACGCGGGGACTGCAATCCAGCGCATCAGCATGTCGGTGCATCCTTGATCAATGGTCACAAACGAAGTTACTCGCCCACGCCTGTTCCTAGCAAGCACCCATGCCCAACTGCATCAGCGCCAGCCCGCCCTGATGCCAGCCCCACCATGCCAAAGCCAGCAAAAAGGCGCCGACAGCGACTACTGCGATCCGCGGCCAGAGGCTGTTCATATTGCACTCAACCGGGTTTGCAGGCGCGCTACCGGCTGCTCACGCACCGGCCAGTTCAGGGCGGCGGCCACCAGGCTCAAGAGAATCGCCACTTGCCAGATCAAGTCATAGCTCCCGGTTCGGTCATACACCACCCCACCCAACCAGCCGCCGAGGAACGAACCGAGTTGGTGGAAGAGGAAAACAATCCCACCGAGCATGGACAGATTTCGCACACCGAACAAGGTCGCCACCGTGCCGTTGGTCAACGGCACGGTCGACAGCCAAAGGAACCCCATGGCCATGCCGAACACGTAAGCGGTGGTCGTGGTGACCGGCGCCCACAGGAACCACGCAATCACCACCGCCCGCAGCAGGTATAAACCGGTGAGCAAGCGCGGTTTGGACATGCGACCGCCGAGCCATCCTGCGGTGTACGTACCGAAGATGTTGAACAGCCCGATCAGCGCCAGAACCGTGGTGCCCACCGTGGCCGGAAGGTGCTGATCCACCAGATACGCCGGCAAATGCACGCCGATGAACACCACCTGGAAACCGCAGACAAAAAAGCCGAACGCCAACAGCCAGAACCCCGAATGGGAGCAGGCTTCGTGCAGCGCTTCGGAGAGGGTTTGTTCATGGCCCAGGACTGGCAGCGGCTTGTCCTTGAGCATGCTCACCAGCGGGATGATTAGCGCCACCAGCAGGCCCAGCACCAGCAATGCCGCGGACCAACCCAGCCAGCCGATCAACCCCAGCGTACCGGGCAACATGGCGAACTGACCGAAGGAACCGGCGGCACTGGCGATACCCATGCCCATGCTGCGTTTCTCCGGCGGCACGGCACGACCCACCACACCGAGGATCACCGAGAATGAAGTGCCCGACAGACCGATGCCGATCAGCAGACCGGCACTCAGGGACAAGGTCACCGCCGAGTCGGACAGGCCCATGAATACCAGGCCCAACGCGTACAGAACGCCACCGACCAACACCACTTTCGCCGCGCCGAAACGGTCAGCCAGCGCGCCGGTGAAGGGCTGCGCCAGACCCCAGATCAGGTTCTGCAAGGCAATGGCAAACGCAAACGTCTCACGGCCCCAACCGAACTCGGCACTCATGGGTGCCAGAAACAGGCCGAAGCCGTGTCGCACGCCCAAAGACAATGCCAGGATCAGCGCACTCCCCACCAATACCCAACCGCACGTACGCCACATCGAGGTCATTCTTATTCTCCGGTAGCGGGTATATACCCGCTTAAGATCGGAAAAACCGGCATCACGCCAGTTCGTCCAGCAGTCGCAACAAGGTTTCGCGCTTCTCGGCGCCCAGACGATCGACCAAGCGCTGCTGCGCCGCTTCCCACGCAGGCAACGCCGCGGCCAGGCGCTCTGCGCCCGCCTCGGTCAGCCGGACGATGCGATTACGCATGTCCTCGCCCTCCACCAGCGTGACCAGGCCCTCACCTTCCAGCACCCGAAGATTGCGTCCCAGGGTGCTGCGGTCCAGGCCCATGGCTTCGGCCAGAGTGGAAATACTCGGTTCATTCAGACGCTGCAGATTGCACAGCAAAGAATACTGGGCAACGTTGATCCCGAAGCCGTCGAGAGCGCCGTCGTAATGCCTGCTGACGCCACGGGCGGCGCGACGCAGGTTGATGCATAAACATTGAGAGTCGAGCATGGTGCGTGTATATACCCGCGGTTAAATGAATGCAAATTTTTGACACATATCACCGTAGGCGCGAGCGGGCGGCGTTCCGACTTGCCCGCGAAGAACGAAAATGCGGTTTGGCAGACAAAACGCGTCGCGCCCTTCGCGGGCAAGTCGGATCGCCGCCCGCTCGCTCCTACAGAATCAGGGCAACGCTCACCAGCACCGCCATCTCCATCAACTCCAACATCGCCCCCGCCGTATCGCCCGTCGTCCCGCCCAATCGCCGCAGCATTACCTGCCGCAACCAAACGAACATCACCCCCGCCAGCACCAGCGCCCAAACACCGCTGAAACCTGCGATCAGCACACACACCAACGCACTGACCGCCAACACCTGCTTGCCTGCAGAACGCGGCAAATGATCGGCCAACGCCTGCCCCAACCCGCCGGCACGCACATACGGTGTGGTCAGGAACAAACCCAGCAGCGCGCCACGGCCAATCAGTGGAACGATGATCAGCACAACGCTGTGCTGCTGCTCGATCAACGCCAGCAACGCGGCGAATTTGAGCAGCAACACCAGCACCAGCGTCACCACCGCAATCGGCCCACTGCGCGGGTCTTTCATGATGGTCAGCGTGCGCTCGCGGTCGCCGAAACCCCCGAGCCAGGCATCGGCGCTATCGGCCAGACCGTCCAGGTGCAACGCGCCGCTGAGCAATACCCAAACAGTCAGCAACAACGCGGCGTGAAGCAACAGCGGCGTGCCGAGCAAAAGCCAGTTCAGCGCCCATAAAAGTGCGCCGAACAGCAGTCCGACCAGCGGATAGAACAGCAGCGACCGACCCAGTTCCTGAGGAGCGGGCATACCGGGCAGACGAATCGGCAAACTGCTGAGAAATTGCAGGGCGATCCAGAAGGGCAACATGGTCAGATCGCTTCCTTGAGAAGGACGCCTGACTCGACGCTCAACGAAAACAGCGAGCCATGGCCGACCTCGACATTCAGCAACTGCTCTCGCGGCAAACCCCGCGCCTGAGCGAGCAACAAACGCATGACGCCGCCATGGCTGATCAGCAAGATCCGTTCGCCTTCATACGCCGCATGCAGACGCTCCACCGCCGCCAGCACCCGCGACGAAAAATCCCCGACCGACTCCCCCTCAGGCGGCGTAAAGGAATAAGGATCGGCCCAGAACAGGCCCAACCCTTCGGCGTCTGTCTCCATCAGCGCCGCCGCGCTCTGCCCTTCCCAGGCACCGAAGTGCAGTTCTTGCAGATCTTTGTCGAGGTGCACGGGCAACCCCAACTGCGCACCAAGTTCATCGGCAAACCGCGCACAACGTTGCAACGGCGAACTGATCAGGCGATCCCACGGCCCTTGCTCGACCACCGCTGCGCGCATCTGCTCCAAGCCCTTGGCGGTCAGCGCATCGTCGAGGCTGCCGCGCAAACCGCCACCGAGTTCAGTTTCACCATGGCGCAGCAGATCCAGACGCAATGTCATACAGGACGATCCGCCACCGCCGCTTCGGCGAAGGTTGCCATCTGCCCGTGAAGATCGCAGGCCAGACGCAGCAACGGCACGGCCAACGCGGCACCACTGCCCTCGCCCAGACGCAGGCCGAGGTCCAGCAACGGCTCGGCATTGAGGGTTTCCAGCACATGACGATGGCCCGGCTCGGCACCGCGATGACCGAACAACAGCCACTCACGGCATTCAGGATTCAAGCGCACCGCCACCAACGCGGCGACGCTGCAAATAAAGCCGTCCACCAGCACCGCAACGCCTTCCTGGGCGCACGCCAGATACGCACCGACCAACGCCGCAATCTCGAACCCGCCGAGGTTGAACAGGGTTTGCAATGCATCACCGCACTGAGCGCCGTGCAATGCCAAGGCACGTTCGATGACCTGGGCTTTGTGGCTGACCCCCGCCGCGTTCAAACCGGTGCCCGGCCCGGCCAGATGCACCACCGGGCAATCGAGCAAAGCACAGGCCAGCGCGCTGGCCGCGGTGGTGTTGCCGATGCCCATCTCGCCGCCGATAAACAACTGCGCCCCTGCGGCGACCGCACGCTGCACGCTGTCGCGGCCGGCCTGCAAGGCGAGTTCGCCCTGGGCCTGCGTCATGGCCGCACCTTCCACGAAGTTGGCAGTGCCCGCACCGATGTTGAGGTGACGCACGCCGGGCAGATTCAATGTCGGCGTCACCGTGCCGAGGTCGACCACTTCCAGGGAAGCCCCGAGCTGACGCGCCAACACACTGATTGCCGCGCCACCGCTGACAAAGTTATGCAGCATCTGCCCGGTGACTTCCTGAGGAAATGCCGACACGCCCTCAGCCACAACGCCATGGTCGCCGGCGAAAATGGCAATCCACAGCTGATCCAGACTTGGTTTGACCTGCCCCTGCAGCCCCGCCAATTGCACGGCTACCGATTCGAGTCGGCCGAGGGAACCGGCGGGTTTGGTCAGCTGCTGTTGACGCGCCTGCGCCTGTTCGACGGCTTGAGCGTCGATCCGCTTGCACGGGTTCAGCCACCAGGATTGAGTCATAACGCAGTTCCTTTCAAAGTCAGGGGCAGGCCGGCGACGGTCAGGACGACACGTTGGCAGCGCTCGGCCAGGGCTTGATGCAACCAACCGGCCTCATCGACATAGCGGCGAGTCAATTCGCCCAGCGGCACGACACCCATTCCGGTCTCGTTGCTGACAAAAATGATTTCACCCGGCAACGACGCCAGGCAGTCCAGCAGGGCTTCGCGTTCTGCGCTTAGGCGTTCGGTGTTGTCGAGCATCAGCAGATTGGTCATCCACAGGGTCAGGCAATCCACCAGCAGGCAACGGTCGGCGCGGGCGCTTTCGCGCAATACGCGGGCAAGCTCGATCGGTTCTTCGATCAACGCCCATTCGGCCGGACGACGAGCGCGGTGATGGGCGACGCGCTCGTTCATTTCACCGTCCAGCGGTTGGCTGGTGGCGATGTAGGTGACCTGAAGCTGGCTATCAGTCGCGAGTTTTTCAGCGAGGCGACTTTTGCCGGAGCGGGCGCCGCCGAGGATCAGTTGCAGCATGGTTCATTCCTTAAATCATTGGTGAGGCGACTGGCCTCATCGCGGGCAAGCCCGCTCCCACAGGTTCCGTGGATGGACCAAAAAATCTGTGAACAGCCTCGATCCTTGTGGGAGCGGGCTTGCCCGCGATGAGGCCGGTACAGCCACCTCAAATACCGCAAAGCTCTCGCAAAAGCCCAGTATCCAAATGCTTCTCCACCAGATCCGCCAGCCGCTCGATATCCCGCTCGCGCAACCCGTGGTAATCCACTTCCTGCACATCCTGCAAACCCGCCCAGCGCAGCAGCGCACTGCACGCTGCCGGGGATTCAAACAGGCCATGCAGGTAGGTGCCGAAAATCTGCCCGTCAGCGCTTTGCGCGCCATCGCAGCGACCATCGTCCAGCTGCACGGCAGCGTTTTCCAGCGCCGGCCCGGTGGTCACCCCGGCATGAATTTCATAGCCGCTGACCTCGGCATCTTCCAGCACCAGACGACCGCGCACATTGCGCAATTGCTTCTCTTCTTCAAGCTGTGTTTCGAACGCCAGCAAGCCCAGACCGACACTGGAACCCGGCGCCCCTTCGAGGCCCAGCGGGTCATGCACCTGCTCACCGAGCATTTGCAGACCGCCGCAAATCCCCAGCACTTTTCCGCCGTAGCGCAGATGACGACTGATGGCCGTGTCCCAGCCATTGGCGCGCAAATACCCGAGGTCGCTGCGCACGCTTTTTGAGCCGGGAAGAATGATCAGATCGGCCGGAGGAATCGCCTGGCCGGGGCCGATGAATTGCAGGTCCACTTGCGGATGCAGGCGCAGCGGATCGAAATCGGTATGGTTGCTGATGCGCGGCAGTACCGGCACCACCACTTTCAGCACGCGCTCAGCCTTGTCGGTCTGGCGCTGATCGATGCCGTCCTCGGCTTCCAGGTGCAGATCCATCACATACGGCAATACGCCGATCACCGGTTTGCCGGTGCGCGCTTCCAGCCAGTCCAGCCCCGGTTGCAGCAAGGCGATATCGCCGCGAAAACGGTTGATGATGAAGCCTTTGACCCGTGCCTGTTCGGTCGGCGACAACAGGTCCAGCGTACCCACCAGATGCGCGAACACCCCGCCGCGATTGATGTCGGCGATCAGCACCACCGGGCAATCCACCGCTTCGGCAAAGCCCATGTTGGCGATGTCGCCGGCACGCAGATTGATCTCGGCCGGCGAGCCCGCGCCTTCGACCATCACCACCGGATAGGCCGCGCTCAATCGTTGATGAGAGGCCAGCACCGCTTGCATGGCGATGGCTTTGTAGTCGTGATAGGCCACTGCGTTCATCGTCGTGACCGCGCGACCATGAATGATCACTTGGGCGCCGGTATCGCTGTTGGGTTTGAGCAGCACCGGATTCATGTCGGTGTGCGGCTCAAGGTTGGCTGCCTGGGCCTGCACCGCCTGGGCGCGACCGATCTCGCCACCGTCGGCGGTCACGGCACTGTTGAGCGCCATGTTCTGCGGTTTGAACGGTACGACGCGCACGCCCTGACGCGTGACCCAGCGACACAACGCCGTCACCAGCGTGCTTTTACCGGCGTCGGACGTGGTGCCCTGCACCATTAACGTGGTCATCGGGATTCCTTGACGTAGGCTTGAAGCGCTTGCTCGAGGCGCTGCCAATCGGCCTCAACCGCAGGCAAGCCGAAACGCACGCTGCTGTTGTGGGCGAACAACCGCAGCAAGATGCCACGTTGTGCCATGAACTCGTGAAGCCCTTCGGCACGCTCGGTGATCAGCCATTGAAACAACGCGCAGCCACCCTGCGGCTGGAAACCATACTGCCCGAGCAAAAGCGCTAGGCGTTCGCTGGCCGCTTCGCTGCGCACTCGTTGCCTTGCGTGGCCTTCGGTGTCCAGCAAACAGGCTTGGCCCAACACCCGTGTCGGCCCGCTGACCGCCCAGGGCCCAACCTGCTCGGCGAGCAATTTGAGCAGCTTGCGTTCAGCCAGCACAAAGCCCAGCCGCACACCGGCCAGGCCAAAAAACTTGCCGAAGGAACGCAACACAATCAAGCCGACCTGATGGGCAAACGGCGCCACGCTCAACTGCGGCGTGTTGTCCATGAACGCCTCGTCCACCACCAGCCAGCCGCCGCGCGAGGCCAGCCGGGCATGCCAGTCGAGCAGACGGCTCGGGGTCAGGCTCAGGCCCGTCGGGTTGTTCGGGTTGACCACCACCAGCACGTCGAGGCTGTCGATATAGAAGTCGACTTCCTGCTCCAGCACTTCGCGCACGATGTAGCCATTGCGCCGCCACGCTTGCGCGTGTTCGGCGTAACACGGCGACAGCACGCCGACCTTGCCGGCCCGACGTAAGCGCGGCAGCAACTGGATGGCCATTTGCGAACCGGCGACCGGCAGCACCTGGGCAGCGCCGTAATAGTCGCAAGCTGCCAGCTCCAGACCGTCATCGGTTTCCGGCAAGCGCGCCCAGGCCCGCAGCGGGATGTCCGGGATCGGGAATGGCCACGGCGCGAGGCCGCTGGACAGGTCCAGCCAATCGGCCTCGGCAATGCCGTATTCGAGCGCCGCCTTGCGCAAGCGGCCACCGTGCTCAAGCATAGAATTCAGCTCCCACGCAGAGAATCAGCAGCCATAACCATACCCCGCGCTGGACTAATTGCCAGCCACGGTCGATGGAGTCGGCGTCCGCTGGCACACCTTCGCCCAGTTGTGGACGCTGATGCAGTTCACCGTGATAGATCGCCGCCCCGCCCAACTCGACGCCCAGTGCACCGGCACCGGCCGCCATTACGGGCCCGGCGTTCGGGCTGTCCCAGGTCGGGCCCTGGGTGCGCCAGCATTTCAACGCCAGTCGGGTTTTGCCCAGCAGCGCGTAGGTCAACGCCACCAGGCGCGCCGGAATGTAGTTGAGGACATCGTCGATTTTCGCCGCGGCCCAGCCGAAACGCTCGAAGCGTTCGTTGCGATAACCCCACATCGCATCCAGGGTGTTGCTCAAGCGGTAGAGCACCACGCCGGGCGCGCCGGCCACCGCAAACCAGAACAGCGCCGCGAACACCGCATCGCTGCCGTTCTCCAGGACGGATTCAGTAGCAGCGCGGGCGACTTCGGTTTTATCCAGCTCGCTGGTCTGACGGCTGACCAGATAGCCGACACGGGTACGCGCCTCCTCCAGATCATCGCTGCGCAAGGCCTTGGCCACCGGTTCGACGTGCTCACCGAGGCTGCGCATGCCGAGGGCGCAATAGAGCGCGAGAATCTCGACAACCCAGCCCACATAAGGCGCCCAGGAAAACGCCGTGGCCAGCAAGGTCAGCGGCAACACCGCAATCACCCAGGCAGTGACGCCATGACTGCGCCAGCCACGGCCCTCACCATTGAAACGTTGCTCGATGCGATCGGCAAAACGGCCGAACGCCACCAGCGGATGCCAGCGTTTGGGTTCACCCAGCAGCGCGTCCAGCGCGACCGCGGCGACACTCAATAACGCCACACTCATTGACTCACTCCCCAATAATTTTCATACAGCAACTCACTGAGCGGACGCGCCTGCGCCCACCCTTCGAGTACCAGCATCGGCGCCGGATAGAATTCCTTGACCGGACCCAGGCAAAGAACTGCCAACGGCTTGGCCCCGGACGGCAAACCCAGCAGATCCGCCAACGCTTGCGGCTCGAACAGCGACACCCAGCCCATGCCCAGACCTTCGGCACGGGAGGCCAGCCATAGGTTCTGGATCGCGCAGGACAACGACGCCATGTCCATTTCCGGCAAGGTGCGACGACCGAAGATGTGGCGCTCGCGATCGTCCATCAGCGCGGCAACCAACACCTCGGCGCAGTCGTTGATGCCTTCAACCTTGAGCTTCATGAATTCGTCGGTGCGCTCGCCGAGGGCTTCAGCGGTGCGGATGCGTTCTTCTTCCACCAACTGCTGGATCTTGCCGCGCAGGACTCGGTCGCTGATGCGGATGAAACGCCAGGGCTGCATCAGGCCTACGCTTGGCGCCTGGTGGGCGGCTTCGAGCAGGCGTCGCAATAACTCGGGCTCGACGGTGCCGCCGCTGAAGTGGCGCATGTCGCGGCGTTCGGCAATTGTCCGATACACCGCTTCGCGTTCGGCTTCGGAAAATGCGTTGTCGGTCATGGCCTCTTCGCGGGCAAGCCCGCTCCCACAGGAGATCGCATTTCCTCAGGTATTACACCGCCCACTGTGGGAGCGACGGTGCGACGATTCGACTTGCTCGCGATGGCGGCCTCATGGTCCGGCGCAAACAATGCTGCTATAGCAGTGGGATTGGACGGAAAATAAAAATGCACATAGGAAGCCGTCATCCGCCCCTCACGATAAACCGCCTCCGCCCCACGCCCGCCATTCGGGCTCAGCCCACGAGCAATCGGCTCAAGCTCGGTGCTGGTCAGCGAGTGGTGATACGTATGCCCGCGCAACGAACCTTCCGGCAACTCCACCGCTTGCAACGCCAGCGCTGCCAGACGTTTCTGCATCACCGCATCACCGGCCAGCAAACCGACCAGTTCAGCGCGAATGCCTTCGACGTCGGTCAACGAATCAAGCAGGTACAACATCCCGCCACACTCAGCGAGCAAAGGCTTGCCGGCGGCATGATGGGCGCGGATCGCATTCAGCATCGAGGTGTTCTGTGACAGCGCCACATGGTGCAATTCTGGATAACCGCCTGGCAGATAAAGGCTGTCAGCCTCCGGCAAATCAGCTTCGCGGATCGGCGAGAAGAACAGCAGTTCGGCGCCCATCGCTTGCAGCAAATCCAGGCTCGCGCCGTAGGTGAAGGCGAACGCTTCATCACGGGCCACCGCGATTCGCACGCCTTTCAATAGCGGTTCAGCGACAATCGTTTCAGGCGCCGCGAATTCCACGGCGGGCGGCAGCGTCACATCGCAACTGCTGGCCAGCGATTCGGCCGCCGCATCGAGGCGCAGGTCGAGATCGTTCAACTCGCTGGCCTGGACCAGACCGAGATGACGACTCGGCAATTCGATTCCGGTCTCGCGCGACAACGCGCCGTACCAGCGCAAACCTTCGGTCAGGCTGCCTTCGAGCAATTGCGCATGACGCAACGTGCCCACACGGTTGGCCAGCACACCGGCAAACGGCAAGTCCGGCTGATACTTCGCCAACCCCAACGCCAGCGCACCAAACGTCTGCGCCATGGCCGTGCCGTCGATCACACCGAGCACCGGCACACCGAAGTGCCGCGCCAGGTCGGCGCTGGACGGCGTGCCGTCGAACAGCCCCATGACGCCTTCGATGAGGATCAAATCTGCTTCACCGGCGGCTTCCCACAACAGTCGACGACTTTCCTGTTCGCCGACCATCCACATGTCCAGTTGATACACCGGCGCACCGCTGGCGCGCTCGAGAATCATCGGGTCGAGAAAGTCCGGGCCGCACTTGAACACGCGAACCTTGCGCCCCTGATTGCGATGCAAACGGGCCAGCGCGGCGGTGACGGTGGTCTTGCCCTGACCGGAGGCCGGCGCGGCGATCAGCACCGCCGGGCAATGACGTGGCTGATTCACAGCTCGACGCCTTTTTGCGCTTTGATCCCGGCCTGGAACGCGTGCTTGATCACACCCATTTCGGTGACCGTATCGGCCAGCTCGATCATCTCCGGCTTGGCGCCGCGACCGGTGACCACCACGTGTTGCATCGGCGGACGCGCCTGCAAGTCAGTGAGCACTTGATCGAGGTCGAGATAACCGTGCTTGAGGGCAATGTTCAACTCATCCAGCACCACCAGACCGATCGACGGATCGCGCAGCAATTCACGGGACACTTCCCAGGCAGCTTCGGCGGCGGCGATGTCACGCTGGCGGTCCTGGGTTTCCCAGGTGAAGCCCTCGCCCATCACATGAAAACGCACCTGCTCCGGAAAGCGGCGGAAGAACAGCTCTTCGCCGGTGCTGTTGCGGCCCTTGATGAACTGCACCACGCCGCACTGCATGCCATGGCCCATGGACCGGGCGAGCATGCCGAAGGCCGAGCTGCTCTTGCCTTTGCCATTGCCGGTCAGCACCAGCAGCAGGCCGCACTCATTCGGCGAGTTGGCGATGCGTTCGTCGATCACGGCTTTTTTGCGCTGCATGCGCGCCAGATGGCGTTCGTCACGATCGGGGGAATCAGTCATGGGGAGCTCTCCGTTGAGGCTGGATAACGGCGGGCAGGCACAAGAATAGACGGCAAGAAGCCTGGCATCGCCCACCGTGATGCCGTTGGATGAATCAGGCCGGTCTCCGGGCTCATGAGCGGCTTGCGCCGGACTGCGCGCCTTCCCATGTCGTCGACACAGTGGCTCAAGGCGCAGTCTTCACTCATTTACCGTTGCGGGGGCAGCGCCGGGATCATGACACTTCGTCGCTTGAAGGTAGTCACTCACCGGCTTCCCTGTTTCACTCTGTCGGCCACCGCCACAGAGCACCTGAAACAAGCCGCGAAGGTTAGAGGGTTGGGGGTGGAGCGTCAATTGAAGACAAAGCGCGGGCGAGCGATATACTGCCGCCGATTAATTTTCTGACACCCGACTTGCACCACACTGTCAGCAGTGATATCAACGCGCCACAACCCAACATCACAATTACAAGGGTAAGCAACATGCAAGGCATGATCATCAGCAATCCGAAGCTGGAATTCCTGCGGCCGGTGCTGGAACGCTGGTTTGACTGTATCGACCGCTACAACGTCGTGCGCGGCGATAACGATACCCCTTACTGGTACGACGAAAAAGCCAATCTCGGCCTGCTCTCCGCCGCGGCCTGGATGGCGGAAATGGTCACGCTGCAACAAGCGCCGACGCGCAAGCAGAACGAAGAAGGTGAACGCAACGGTCGCGCCGACCTGCTTATCGCCACTCCTGAAGCCACCGCCGAACAACGCGCCTACCTTCAAGCCACTCAACGCTGGCCGCGGGTCAATAGCCTGAACCTGACTCAGGCACTGCAGGAGATCACCAGCGAGGCCAAGCGGATCAGCTACGCCAGCGACCTGAAACTCGGTTGCCTGTTCGTTGCGCCGCAAAAAGCTCAGCAGAGTGCTACACCGGAAGAACTCCAGGACATGCTCGACGACCTGCAAAAGGAACCCAGCTGCGCCGTAGCCTGGTATTTCCCGTACGCCTACCGCAAGCTGCGCAATGAAGCCGGCAACTACCATCCCGGCATCGCTGTCCTGCTCAAGGAAGCCCGCGGCTGACGGGTTGAACCATCGAACGTCTACTCTTCTCTATGATTACGTCAATGCATTCATAGGGAAGATCAGTAATGCGCAAACCCCAGCTCGTTTTCATCATCGCGCTCGCCGGAGGGCTCGCCGCCTGTGGTGAAACCTCCAGCCTGCAAGTCTCGGACGGCACAGGCCCGTCGCCCAAGCTGCCAGAACCGAATAAAACCCTGATCCCGACGGTGAACATCGCCCCGGCGATCGGCTGGCCTGAAGGTAAGAAACCCGTCGCCGCGGCAGGGACTCAAGTGGCGGCATTTGCCGAAGGGCTCGATCACCCGCGCTGGCTTTACGTGCTGCCCAACGGCGACGTGCTGGTGGCCGAAACCAACGCGCCACCGAAACCCGATGACGGCAAAGGCATTCGCGACTGGGTCATGGGCAAGGTCATGGGGCGTGCCGGTGCCGGCGTCCCCAGCCCGAACCGCATCACGCTGCTGCGGGACAAGGACCACGACGGCATCGCCGAAACCCGCACGGTGTTCCTGGAAAACCTCAACTCGCCGTTCGGCATGACCCTGGTCGGCAATGACCTGTACGTCGCCGACACCGATCGTCTGCTGCGCTTTCACTATGAAAACGGCAACACGGCGATCAAGTCGCCGCCGATCAAGGTGGTCGACCTGCCGGGTGGTACGCTGAATCACCACTGGACCAAAAACGTTATCGCCAGCAAGGACGGCAGCAAGCTGTACGTCACGGTCGGCTCCAACAGCAACGTCGGCGAAAACGGCCTGGATCAGGAAGAAGGTCGCGCGGCGATCTGGGAAGTGGATCGTGCTACCGGTAATCACCGGATCTTCGCCTCGGGGATTCGCAATCCAAACGGCCTGGCCTGGGAACCTCAGACCGGCGCACTGTGGACGGCGGTCAATGAACGTGACGAAATCGGTAGCGATCTCGTGCCGGACTACATCACTTCAGTGAAGGACGGCGGGTTCTACGGTTGGCCCTTCAGCTATTACGGCCAGCACGTGGATATTCGCGTCGAGCCGCAAAACCCGGATCTGGTAGCCAAGGCCATTGCGCCGGACTACGCAGTCGGCCCGCATACCGCGTCGCTGGGCCTGTCGTTTGCCGAGGGCAACACACTTCCTGCGCAATTCAAGGAAGGTGCCTTCATCGGCCAGCACGGCTCGTGGAACCGCAAGCCGCACAGTGGTTATAAAGTGATTTTCGTCCCGTTCGCGGGCGGTAAGCCGACCGGGCAACCGATTGATGTGCTCACGGGTTTCCTCAATGCGGATGAGAAAGCCATGGGCCGGCCTGTGGGCGTGGTGATTGATCAGCAGGGAGGCTTGCTGGTGGCCGATGATGTGGGGAACAAGGTGTGGCGGGTGTCGACCGCGAAGTAACTGCAACACACACCTAACCTGTGGGAGCGGGCTTGCCCGCGATGAGGTCGGCACATTCAACATCGATGCTGCCTGATCCACCGCAATCGCGGGCAAGCCCGCTCCCACAAGGACCGCGTTTTAGCGTTTGCGGCAGAGCGTCAATCCATCCCCCAACGGCAACAACGACAGATCCACACGAGAATCATCCTTCAAGGCGCGATTGAGCGCCTGGATGGCTCGAGTGTCTGTGCTCTCAGGATTTTGCTCAAGCACCCGCCCGCTCCACAGCGTGTTGTCGAACACCGCCAGTCCGCCAACGCGCAGCAGACGCAGTGCATGCTCCAGATAGCCTGGGTAATTGGCTTTGTCGGCATCAATGAAGATCAGATCGAACTGCCCAGGCTGATCCAGCTTTGCGAGGGTTTCCAGCGCAGGCGCCAGACGCAGATCGATGCGATTGGCGAGGCCCGCCTCCTGCCAGTAACGGCGTGCGATCGAGTTGTAGTCACCGGGGATATCACAGCAGATCAGCGAACCGTCCTCCGACAACGCAGCAGCCATGCACAAGGCGCTGTAACCGGTGAACGTGCCGACTTCCAGCAAGCGTTTTGCGCCAGTGAGTTTGACCAATAACGCGAGGAACTGCCCCTGCTCCGGCGCCACCTGCCAGCGCGCCATGGGTAGCGCCTGGGTTTCGTCGCGCAAGCGCTTGAGCAGCGGCGTTTCCCTCAGGGAAACGTCGAGCAGGTATTGATACAGGGAATCGTCGAGATTAAGAGTGCGGGCGGTCATGACGACCTCTGCGAACTAGGGATTACGCGCCAGGTGCTCTGGCTGCAGAACACGCTTGGCACTCAGATAAGCCTTCTGCCAGTAAGCCTTGGACAAGCTGTCCAGCTTCACCGTGCCGCCAGTGGCTGGCGCGTGGACGAAGCGGCCTTCACCGACGTAGATACCGGCATGGCTGACCTGGGAGCCGCCATTGGTGGCGAAAAAGATCAAGTCACCGGTTTGCAGGCCTTCCTTGCCGACGCTGGCCGCCTGCATGCTGATCATTTCGCGGGTGGTACGCGGCAGGGAAATGCCGGTGACGTCACGGTAGACGTAACCGATCAGGCCGCTGCAATCAAAGCCCGAATCCGGCGTGTTACCACCCCAGCGATACGGCGTGCCCACCAGGCCGAGCGCGCGGAACAGCACGTCTTCTGCCTCGGGGGAAAAGGGTTGCGGGTTACCGAAAACAATGGGGGCGCGAACCACCGTCGCAGGAGGCGGTGTGCGACTGGCGCAAGCGCTGAGCAGGGCTGCGAAGAGCATGATGGTGAGGCGGGCCGACATCGTCATTAGCAGAACATCCTGATCTGGCTGCGGCTTTTTCTGCCGGGAAGACAGAAAAGAAAACCGCCTGCGCAGGACGCAGGCGGTTTGCCATCAATAATAGATCTGGATTCTAGCGGCTATGGGCCAAACTTCAAGTAAGACTTTAAGTTCGCCTTACAAGTTGTCCGCCTACTACGTTGCGCAGAGGCCTTTTGTCGCCACTGACGTGGCGACAGGCTGAAGAATTACTTGCGGGCGGTGACCACGGTCGGGGCCATCGCGAGTGCGCGCTTGGCTTCGATGAAGGTCTTGCTCCAGTAGCTGTCGCCCAGGCTATCGACCCGGACACCACCGCTTTTGCGGCTGCTGGAGTGGATGAACTGGTTGTCACCCAGGTAGATCCCGGCGTGACTGACACGACCGCGACGACCATTGGTGGCGAAGAACAGCAGGTCACCCGGCTTCAGCGCGCTGCGAGCAACCAGCGGAGCGTTCACGTTGATCATTTCGCGAGTAGAGCGCGGCAGGTTCATGCCGGCTTCTTCACGAAACAGATAACCGATGAAACCGCTGCAATCGAAACCGGCTTCGGAGGTGCCGCCGAAACGGTAACGGGTACCGATCAGGGACATGCCACGCTCGAGGATGCTGTCGGCCAGAACCGGAAGCTGGTAAGACTTGCCATCGGCGAAGTTTGCCAGTTCTTTATCGGTGGCCACGCCGTCCTGGTAAAGATCTTCCTGGAAAAGAACGGAAGAGGACTGGGCGGTAACTGAATTCTTGACCTGCTGTTGTTGCTCTTGCTGGGTCACTGGGGAGTGAGCAGCGCAACCGAACAACAGGGTAACGAGTGCGAGAGGCACGAGGGGTGCGAAGCGCTTTAGCATGGGCACGACCGTGGCTGATAGTTGTAAAGAAGCCGAGACTATGCCCGCTATCATCCTCATTTGCAAATTCAATCGAACTTTATGTGACTTCCTGGTTCCGCGTTTACATCTAAGCGCTTAAGCCCCTTTTAGACGCCTGCGCAGCCTACAACTTGTAGGAAAGCGGATTTTCTGACGCCTGAAATATGCCAAAACCCCTGCCAGGCTTGAGTTTTACCAGCCTAATGTTTCTTTCAGGAAAGGGATCGTCAGCTTGCGCTGAGCTTGAAGGGAGGCCTGATCGAGGCGCTCAAGCAGCTCGAACAGCGCGCTCATGCTGCGGGTGCCGCGAGTCAAAATAAAGTGCCCGACTTCATCGGTCAGGTGCAGGCCGCGACGGGAAGCACGCAGTTGCAAGGCGCGCAATTTGTCTTCGTCCGAGAGCGGACGCATCTGGAAGATCAGCGCCAAAGTGAGACGAGACTTCAAGTCCGCCAGCTTCACCGGTAGTTCGCGCGGCGAGGTCGATGCCGCAATCAGCAGACGCCGGCCGCTGTCGCGCAGACGATTGAACAGATGGAACAGCGCCTCTTCCCAGTCCGCCCGGCCGGCGACCGCCTGTAAATCATCGAGGCAGACCAGTTCGTATTGTTCGAGGTTGTCGAGAATGGAGATACCGCGATCCAGCAGCTCGGCCAACGGCAGATACACCGCCGGCTCCCCCAGTTGCTCGAAGCGCAGGCAGGCGGCCTGCAACAAATGCGTACGCCCTACCCCGTCCTTGCCCCAGAGATAAATCAGGCTTTCGGTCCAGCCGGCGTCGGCTTCGCATAGCCGCTCGACATAGCCGAGTGCAGCGGCATTGGCGCCTGGGTAGTAATTGATAAAGGTAGCGTCATCACGCAGACGCACACCTAGGGGCAGCTGAATCGGTTTCATGCTGACTGAACAGTTCCAAAGGAACCGTTAGTGGCCTCTGTGTAAAGTTTGCGAAGTTTATACCCGTGAGGCGGGTCGCACAATGCGACAGACCACAAGCAAAATCAAAGGTTTGCGTTAATGCCCTGGTTTTATGACAGTTTCTTTGGCGGCGCATGTGACAGTAGCGCGAGGGATACGGGCCAACCTGGCAAGAAACCAGGCCGCCCGCCGTGAGACGTCAACGCCCCTTATAGTTCAGGTTCGTCGGCCCCACTGTAGATATCCGAATCTTTATACAAATCATGCACATGGCGCACCAGCACCATGATCACCGCCGCCACCGGCAACGCCAGTAATATGCCGGTAAAGCCGAACAGCTCGCCCCCCGCCAGAATGGCGAAGATCACCGCCACCGGGTGCAGGCCGATGCGATCGCCCACCAGCAATGGCGTCAGCACCATGCCTTCCAGCGCCTGTCCGACCATGAACACGGCGACGATACCGACCATGGGATACAGATCGCCACCAAACTGGAACAGGCCGGCAACCAACGCCGCACCGATCCCGATCACAAAGCCCATGTACGGCACGATCGCCGCCAAACCGGCAATCATGCCGATCAGCAACCCTAACTCTAGCCCTATCAACATCAGGCCCGCCGAGTAGATCACCCCCAGCGCCACCATCACCAGCAATTGCCCGCGCACGAATGCACCCAGCACTTCATGGCACTCACCGGCCAGGGTCACGACGCGCTCTTCGTTTTCACGGGGCAGCAGGCTGCGGACCTTGGCCATCATCAGGTCCCAGTCCCGCAGCAGGTAGAAACTCACCACCGGGATCAGCACAAGGTTCGCCAGCCAGCCAATCAACGCCAGCCCGGAAGCCGTCGCCTGGCTCAGCACCACCCCGACAATGTCGGTGGTCTGGCCCATGTGCTCGCTGATCGCAGCCTTGAGCTTGTCGAACTTCCAGAAATTATCCGACAGTCCAAATTTCGATTGCGCCCACGGCAGTGCAGTGTGCTGCAGCCAGTCGAGCATCTGCGGCGCCAGCTCATACAAGCGAAACAGCTGTTTGGCGAGCATCGGCACCAACACCAACAGCAACGTCGTGAAGATCAAGGTGAACAACGCGAACACCGCCACCACGCCCCAGGTACGCGACAGACCAGCTTTTTCCAGCCGATCCACCAACGGGTCGAACAGATAGGCCAGCAACAACGCGACCAGAAAGGGCGTCAGGATCGGATGCAACAACCAGACAAACACGCAGAGCAGAACCACTCCACCCAACCAGAACCAACGCCGCGTATCGGCCATGTACCACTCCATATGCTTCTATATAAAGAAAGAAAACCTTACCAACGGAATCGCAACTGCGGCACCCGTGCCGGCGTTGGTGCGACCACAGGCGCCGAACCCTCGGCCATCGGTTGCACAGGCGCTACCGGAGCTGGCGCCTCACCGGCCGGCACCTCTTGCAACTTCGCCAGGGACAGCTGCGAGCGTAACTGCTCGGCGCTGCCATTGACCCGATAGAGAATGCGCTCACCGTCGACACTTTGCAGGCGCGCACTAAAAGGCTCCAGCAAGCGCCCAAGGGCGGCGTAGCGTTCCAGGTTCATGCCCTGCACTTCCAGCAATTGTTCGCCCGAAGCCCCCGGTTTGACGACAAACCGCGGCGCCAGTCGCTCACTGACGGCCAGCATCACTGCATCAGCCACAGCGGCCTGGTCCGCACCCTGCACGCTGCCCGCCTCCTTCTTGTCGCCCAGCCACAAATTCCACTTGGCCTGCCACTGGCCGCCCTCTTCCCGGGCATGCACCGCGAGCAAGCCATCAGCGTTGTAACGGTCCGATGCACCGCGCAGTGGGGCTGCATCCGTCCCTTCAAGATTCGGCGCGGTAGCGACCAGTTGTTCACTCAGGTCGGCCAACGGCAGACGCAACGGCAGACCACGGTGTTGTGCCGCGCGACGCAACGGCGCGGCGCTGGCCTGACCATCACCCACCAGGCTCGAACCCTCGGCGGAGTCGTTCAACCACCAACTCAGGATCGACGGCCGATTAGCCCCCCACAAAGACAGACCGGCACGACGCAAGGCTTGCTCGGTGGTGGCCGGGTCGAAATCGACCTTCAGCACTTCCGGTGGGCCGGCGTCGAAACCGTATTGGCTGATAATCTGTTGCGGGTCTTTGCGCAGCGCCGCCAAGCCCGGACTTTGCACAGCTTTGGGATCACCGGTCAGGCGCAGCACCAGCGTATCGAGTGCGCGCTGGGTCGCCTGATCGCGTTCCTCGGCTGACTGACTGCTGACAGGCTCGCGCACTTGATACAGGCCTTTGACGTTTTCGGCCTGACTCGCCAGGCTGACCAGAGACAAACAGCCCGCAAATAAAAATTTAGAAAAAAAACGCATGGAAGATTCCTGACGACAAGAGCGGCTGGAACAGACCGCATGAAGATGATCGAGCAAGGCTGTGACCACGTCCCTGCGCAAAACATTCACCACGATCTGACTAAGTTTTCGCACTGCCATAACGATAGACGGTTAATCGCGATACCTTATACAGCCATCGGGGACGTGACCAACACGGGCAATAACGGTTTTTTTCGGCCGATATGCCCCTGCCGTCGGCGTGAGGATGGCCGCTGCCCCTCAAGCCTGATAAAATCGCGCGCCTTCGCAGACCGGCAACAGCCGGGCACCCTGAAATTCGCGGACGGCACTCGCCTTCGTCTGTTTCGGCGGTCCCACTGGACTCGGTCGTTACCCCTGAATCCCCCCTAAAGGCCTGGATCATGAGCAAGCAACCCTCCCTGAGCTACAAGGACGCCGGTGTAGACATCGACGCCGGTGAAGCATTGGTCGAACGCATCAAGAGCGTCGCCAAGCGCACTGCGCGCCCGGAAGTCATGGGCGGCCTGGGCGGTTTCGGCGCCCTCTGCGAAATCCCGGCCGGCTACAAGCAGCCCGTGCTGGTTTCCGGCACCGACGGCGTGGGCACCAAGCTGCGCCTGGCACTGAACCTGAACAAGCACGACAGCATCGGCATCGACCTGGTGGCCATGTGCGTGAACGACCTGGTGGTCTGCGGCGCCGAGCCGCTGTTTTTCCTCGACTACTATGCCACCGGCAAACTCAACGTCGAAACCGCGACCCAGGTCGTGACCGGCATCGGCGCTGGCTGTGAGTTGTCCGGCTGCTCCCTGGTCGGCGGCGAAACCGCTGAAATGCCTGGCATGTACGAAGGCGAAGACTACGACCTGGCCGGCTTCTGCGTCGGCGTCGTGGAAAAATCCGAAATCATCGACGGTTCGAAAGTCGCTGCCGGCGATGCCCTGCTCGCCCTGCCGTCTTCCGGCCCGCACTCCAACGGCTACTCGCTGATCCGCAAGATCATCGAAGTGTCCGGTGCCGACATCGAAAACATCCAGCTCGACGGCAAACCGCTGACCGACCTGCTGATGGCCCCGACCCGCATCTACGTGAAGCCGTTGCTCAAGCTGATCAAGGAAACCGGCGCTGTAAAAGCAATGGCCCACATCACCGGTGGCGGCCTGCTGGACAACATCCCGCGCGTTCTGCCAAAAGGCGCACAAGCGGTGGTTGACGTTGCGAGCTGGACCCGTCCTGCCGTATTCGACTGGCTGCAAGAGAAAGGCAACGTCGACGAAAACGAAATGCACCGCGTGCTGAACTGCGGCGTTGGCATGGTCATCTGCGTGGCTCAAGAGCACGTTGAAACTGCGCTGAATGTCCTGCGTGAAGCCGGCGAGCAGCCTTGGGTCATCGGTCAGATCGCCATCGCTGCCGAAGGCGCGGCTCAGGTTGAACTGAAGAATCTCAAGGCTCATTAATGTCCGTCACCTGTGATGTGGTGGTGCTGTTGTCCGGCACCGGCAGTAACTTGCAGGCCTTGATCGACAGCACGCGGACCGGCGACAGCCCGGTCCGCATCGCCGCGGTGATTTCCAACCGCGCCGATGCTTACGGCCTGCAACGCGCCAGGGAGGCGGGTATCGACACCCGCTCCCTGGATCACAAGGCCTTCGAAGGCCGCGAAGCCTTCGATGCCGCGCTGATCGAACTGATCGACGCCTTCAACCCCAAACTCGTGGTACTGGCCGGTTTCATGCGCATTCTCAGCGCTGACTTCGTGCGCCACTACGCGGGTCGCCTGCTCAACATCCATCCCTCGCTGCTGCCCAAATACAAAGGGTTACACACTCATCAGCGCGCGTTGGAGGCCGGCGACACGGAACACGGCTGCTCCGTACACTTCGTCACCGAGGAACTCGATGGCGGACCACTGGTCGTACAGGCAGTAATACCGGTAGAGTTGCACGATTCGCCGCAGAGTCTGGCGCAGCGGGTCCACGTTCAGGAACACCTGATTTACCCGATGGCCGTACGCTGGTTTGCCGAAGGTCGTTTATCGCTCGGTGAACAAGGTGCTTTACTGGATGGAAAGTTACTCGCGGCCAGCGGCCACTTGATTCGAAACTAGGAGATTTTATGCGTCGCGCCCTGCTCTTCGCTTGCGCTCTGTTTGCCCTGCCTTTCGCACAGGCTGCAGAACTTCAACCTTTCTCCGCCAGCTACACCGCCGACTGGAAACAGCTGCCCATGAGCGGCACGGCTGAACGCAGCCTGACCAAGGAAGCCAACGGCGTCTGGAAGCTCAGCTTCAAGGCATCGATGATGATTGCCAGCCTGACCGAAGAAAGCACCCTGACCGTAGACAAGGACACCTTGCTGCCCCAGTCCTACCACTTCGAACGTGGTGGTCTGGGCAAAGCCAAGAAAGCGGACCTGGACTTCGACTGGACCAACAAAATGGTCACCGGCACCGATCGTGGTGATGCGGTAAAGATCCCGCTCAATCGCGGCATGGTCGACAAATCCACCTATCAGCTGGCGCTGCAGCACGATGTGGCTGCCGGCAAGAAAAGCATGAGCTATCAGGTGGTCGATGATGGCGAAGTCGATACCTATGACTTCCGCGTGCTGGGTTCGGAAAAAGTCGACACCAAGGCCGGTCAGATCGATGCGATCAAGGTCGAGCGCGTGCGCGACCCGACACAAAGCAAGCGCATCACCGTGCTGTGGTTCGCCAAGGACTGGGATTACCTGCTGGTCCGCCTGCAACAGGTCGAAACCGACGGCAAGGAGTACAACATCATGCTCCTCGACGGCAAGGTCAACGGCAAGGCTGTCAAAGGCAGCTGATCCGGATTGATCCGAAAATCCGGAATCCGCCAAGGATTCCGGATTTTTTTTGCCTGCTGAAAGTTAAATCCGCGCCAGCGCCTGGGCCAGGTCCGCGCGCAGGTCTTCGACATCCTCGACCCCCACCGACAAACGCACCAACGCATCGCCGATCCCGAGTTGCGCGCGGGTGTCGGCGGGGATGGTGGCGTGGGTCATGATCGCCGGGTGCTCGATCAGGCTTTCCACCCCGCCGAGGCTCTCGGCCAAGGCGAAGATCTGCACACTTTCGAGGAAGCGCTTGGCGCCGGCCAGGTCGCTGTTCAGGTCGAGGGAAATCATCCCGCCGAACCCATGCATCTGCTGTCGGGCCAATTCGTGCTGCGGGTGTGACGGCAAGCCCGGATAGTAGACGCGCGCCACCTGCGGCTGACGCTCCAGCCATTGCGCCAGTTCCAGCGCATTGCTGCAGTGGCGTTCCATGCGCAGCGCCAGGGTCTTCACGCCGCGCAGGGTGAGGAAGGCGTCAAACGGCCCGGCGATAGCGCCCACCGCGTTCTGCAAAAAGCCCAGGCGTTCGGCCAGTTCGGCGTTCTGCCCGACCACCGCGATGCCGCCGATCACGTCGGAGTGACCGTTCAGGTACTTGGTCGTCGAGTGCACCACGATATCGAAACCCAGCTCCAGCGGGCGCTGTATCCACGGGCTGGCAAAGGTGTTGTCGGCCACACAGAGGATGCCTCGCTCGCGGCAGATGCGTGCAATGGCGGCCAGATCAGAAAGGCGCAGCAAGGGATTGCTCGGCGTCTCGACACAGACCATCCGCGTGTCGTCCTGCAACGCCGCTTCGAAGGCTGCCAGGTCGGTCAGGTCGACGTAGCTGAAGCGATGCCCGGCACTGCGCTGACGCACCTTGTCAAACAGTCGGAACGTGCCGCCGTACAGGTCGTTGCCGGAGACGATGTGCGCGTTAGCGTCGAGCAGTTCCAGTATGGTGGAAATCGCCGCCAGCCCGGAGGCAAAGGCAAACGCCCGGGTCCCGCCCTCAAGGTCGGCCACGCAACGTTCCAGCGCAAAGCGCGTCGGGTTATGCGAGCGCCCGTAGTCGAAGCCCTTGTGTACGCCGGGGCTCTGCTGCAAATAGGTGGAGTTGGCATAAATCGGCGGCATCAGCGCCCCGGTGGAAGGATCCGGCGTCTGTCCGGCATGGATCACACGGGTGCCGAAGGCGCGTGGCGCGCCGGATTCATCGTGCTGACTCATGAAAGGGATCTCCGTAAGTGATTGAGCATGTCGACTCGCGTAATCAAGCCGTGGAAGCCCGAGGCATCGGCGATGATCGCCACCAACCCGCGATCGAGCTCCGCCTGCAGCTCGGCCAGACTGGCGTCAGCCGGCAGGGTTTGCAACTTGTCCGTCATTGCGCTAGCCACGGGCTTGCGCAAGTGCGAAGCGTCTTCATGCACGCCCAGCAGAATATCGGACTCGTCGATCACGCCGACCAGCCGCTTTCCGTCTGCCAGCACCGGCAGTTGTGAGACATCCGCCAGGCGCATGCGCTGGAAGGCGGTGAGCAGCGTGTCGTCCGGGCCGACGCTGATCACTCGGCCATCTTCGAAGCGCCGCGCAATCAGGTCACGCAGATCGCCGTAGCGTTTGTATTGCAGCAGGCCCTGATCGTTCATCCACTGGTCGTTGTAGACCTTCGACAGGTAGCGGGTGCCGGTGTCGCAGACGAAGCTGACCACCCGCTTCGGCTCGGTTTGCTCGCGACAGTAGCGCAGCGCCGCCGCCAGCAACGTGCCGGTCGAGGAACCACCGAGAATGCCTTCGGCGCGCAGCAATTGCCGGGCATGGTCGAAGCTTTCCTCGTCGCTGATCGAATAGGCATGGCGCACGCTGGAAAGGTCGGCAATCGACGGAATGAAATCTTCACCGATGCCCTCCACCGCCCACGAACCGGCCTTGCCGAGGATGCCGCTGCGGCTGTACTCGGCCATCACCGAGCCGACCGGGTCGGCCAATACCATTTCCAGGTTCGGCTGCACGCGCTGGAAGAAGCGGGTCAGCCCGGTCAGGGTGCCGGCCGAACCGACGCCGACGACGATGGCGTCCAGATCATGCTGGGTCTGCGCCCAGATCTCCGGCGCGGTGCTGCATTCGTGGGCTAGCGGGTTGGCCGGGTTGTTGAATTGATCGGCGAAGAACGCGTCGGGAATTTCCTGCGCCAGCCGCGCTGCCACGTCCTGATAGTAATCGGGATGGCCCTTGCCGACGTCGGACCGGGTGATGTGCACCTCGGCGCCCATGGCCTTCAAGTGCAAGACCTTCTCGGTGGACATTTTGTCCGGCACCACCAGCACCACTCGATAGCCTTTGGCACGGCCGACCAGGGCCAGGCCGAGGCCAGTGTTGCCAGCGGTGGCCTCGACGATGGTGCCGCCGGGTTGCAGACGGCCATCGCGTTCGGCGGCGTCAATCATCGCCAGACCGATGCGGTCCTTGATCGAACCGCCGGGGTTCTGTGATTCGAGTTTGAGAAACAGTGTGCACGGGCCGGTATCAAAGCGGCTGACGCGCACCAGCGGCGTATTGCCGATCAGTTCAAGCACGGCAGGGCGGGAGTCGTTTGGCATGTCGTTACCTCGCTGCGAGAATCCGCACTGGATGGACAGCAACTCGCGGCGAGTCATCGCGCCAGTCGCCAGTAATGCCTCGCAAGGAACATAGGCAGGGATTGCGCCATCCGCAACCGTGCGCAGCCAATCGGTCGCCTGGCCGCCTGATCGTGTCGCACAAGAAAGTGGAACGCGCCCCCGCAGGAATGCTCTATAACTTCGAAGTCTTTTTTGATCGAATGATTTTTTAGCCTGGGAGGCTCCCCATGACCGTTACCGTCAATACCGTTTCCGCCGAAGGTTTTCGCCACAGCGTCCAGATCGACGACCACGAACTCTTTGCCGATGTGCCGACCACGTCTGGCGGCGAAGGCACGGCCCCTGAGCCACACGACTACTTCGACGCCGCCCTGGGTGCCTGCAAGGCCCTGACGCTGAAGATGTACGCGAAGAAGAAAGACATCCCGCTGACCGGTGTCACGGTCGAAGTCAAACGTGACAACAGCGAAGAGCAGAAAGGCAAATATGCCCTGCACGTCAAACTGACCCTCAAGGGTGTGCTCACCGACGCTCAGCGCGACGAGCTGCACCGCGTGGCCGACCGTTGCCCGGTACACAAACTGATGACCAGCACTGAAGTGAGTATCGAAACCCATCTGTCCGAAGGTGCCTTCAGCCAATAGCGGCAAGGGCTGCGCAAGCGGGTTATGCTCCACGCGTCACCCGCTCAGCCTGGAATGCACCATGAACACTCCGCTCGTGATCCGCCCTCGCGCCGAAGATGTCGAAGGCCAGCCGATTCTGCGCCCGCTGCCGTCAGCCAAATGCCGCAGCGTCGGGCCTTTCGTATTTTTCGACCACATGCTCGAAACCCGTTATCTCGCGGGTAAAGGCATGAACATCCGTCAGCATCCGCACATTGGCCTGTCCACCCTCACCTATTTGTTCGAAGGAAAAATCCAGCACAAGGACAGCCTCGGTTCCGACCAGGTGGTGGACGCCGGTGATGTCAGCTGGATGACGGCGGGCAGCGCGATTGCCCATGTCGAGCGCACGCCTGAGGCGTTGAAGGACACTGGCTTCACGATGCACGGTTTGCAGGTTTGGCTTGCTTCCCCCAAGGAGCATGAACAGGGACCAGGCCACTACAGCCATCACCCGGCGGCGACGTTGCCGGTCAGCGATAACCTTGGTGTGAAGATCCGGATGATTGCCGGGTCAGGCTTTTGCCTGGAATCGCCGGTGCCGGTGCTTTCTCCTACTTTGTACGCGGAATTGAACCTGCAAACGGCGACCACCTTGCTGATTCCGACCGAGCATGAAGAGCGGGCGCTGTATGTGCTCAGTGGCGAAGCGCAGCTGGATGGCGAGCTATTGGAGCTGAATGCGCTAGTGGTGCTGCCTGCTGGAGAGGAAATGACGTTGTTCGCCGAAAGCGACTGTCATGCGGTGCTGTTTGGTGGGGCACCGCTGGACGGGCCGCGGCGAATCAACTGGAATTTTGTAGCGAGCGATCCGGCGGCGATCGATGAAGCGCGGCGACGCTGGGCGGCTGGTGATTGGCCGACTGTGCCCGGGGAAGTTGAGCGGATCGAACTGCCAAAACACCGAAGCGAACCGACTCCCCTGTAACTGATCGTTCCCACGCTCCGCGTGGGAATGCAGCCCGTGACGCTCCGCTTCACTGGACGCGGAGCGTCCCTAGAGGCATTCCCACGCAGACGGTTCGACGCCTCGACGTGGGAACGATCAATGCTGAAACAGCTATCAGACGCTAAACACTTCATCCAACAAATTGTGCATCGAGGCAAACGCACGCCCCGCCGTCTTCGCGTCATACATCATCTTCCCCGGCACATTCGCATGCGGGTCAGTAAACGAATGCACCGCACCACCGTAGCTCAGCAGTTGCCAATCCACACCCGCCGCATTCATTTCCTCTTCAAACGCCGGCAATTGCTCTTTCGGCACCAACGGGTCGGATGCACCGTGCAGTACCAGCACCGAGCCCTTGATGTTTTTCGCATCATTGGCGTTCGGCGTATCCAGCGTGCCGTGGAACGAAACGGCCGCTTTTACCGGCGCGCCCGTGCGGGCCAGTTCCAGCGCGCAGCAACCACCGAAGCAGAAACCGAACGTCGCCAGCTTCGAAGTATCAACCGCCGCCTCGCCCTGCCCTTGCAACTGCTCGAACGCCGCCTGCATGCGCTTGCGCAGCAACCCGCGGTCGTTCTTCAGCGGCATCATGGCTGCACCCGCCTCGTCGCCATTCTGCGGACGCACCGACTGGCCGTACAGGTCCGCGATCAGCACCACATAACCCTTGGCCGCCACCGACTTGGCGATCTCCTCGGCACCGGCGCTGACACCCATCCAGTTCGGCGCCATCAACAGACCGGGGCGTGGGCCTTTGTTGTCGGCATCGAACGCCAGACGGCTTTCATACGACTGGCCATCAATCTGATAAGCGACAGAACGAACAGTGATTTGGCTCATGACGAACTCCCAGTAAAAGACACCAGAATGAAAAAACCCGCCGAAGCGGGTTTTTGTACAACTCGGTTAAACCGACAGTTCAACCAGCAGCTTGTTGAGGCGGCGCACATACGCGGCCGGGTCCTTCAAGCTGTCGCCGGCCGCCAGGGCCGCCTGATCGAAAAGTATGTGCGACAGGTCGCCGAAGCGCTCGTCGCTCTGCTCGTTGTCGAGTTTCTCGATCAGCGGGTGAGCCGGGTTGAATTCGAAGATCGGCTTCGACTCCGGCACCTTCTGACCGCTGGCTTCGAGGATCTGACGCATCTGCATGCCCAGGTCCTGCTCGCCGATGGCCAGAATCGCCGGGGAATCAGTCAGACGGTGGGAAACCCGTACTTCAGCAACAGAATCGCCCAGTGCAGTTTTCAGACGCTCAACCAGGCCTTCTTTGGACTTGGCGACTTCTTCCGCGGCTTTCTTGTCCTCTTCCGAGTCCAGGTTGCCCAGGTCCAGGTCACCGCGCGCCACGTCGACAAAGCTCTTGCCGTCGAAATCGCTGAGGTAGCTCATCAGCCACTCGTCGATGCGGTCGGTCAGCAGCAGCACTTCGATGCCTTTCTTGCGGAAGACTTCCAGGTGCGGGCTGTTTTTGACTTGCGCGTAGGTTTCGCCGGTCAGGTAGTAGATTTTGTCCTGACCTTCCTTGGCGCGAGCCAGGTACTCGGTCAGACCTACCACTTGCTCGCCTTCATCACCGTTGGTCGATGCGAAACGCAGCAGGCCAGCGATTTTCTCTTTGTTGGCGAAGTCTTCTGCCGGGCCTTCTTTCATGACCTGGCCGAAGTTTTTCCAGAAGCCTTTGTATTGCTCAGGCTCGTTCTTCGCCAGTTTTTCCAGCATGTCCAGAACGCGCTTGGTCAGCGCCGACTTCATGGAGTCGATGATCGGGTCTTTCTGCAGGATTTCCCGCGACACGTTCAGCGACAGGTCGTTGGAATCGACCACGCCTTTGATGAAGCGCAGGTACAGCGGCAGGAACGACTCGGCCTGGTCCATAACGAATACGCGCTGTACATACAGCTTCAGGCCTTTCGGCGCTTCACGCTGGTACAGATCGAACGGAGCACGGGTCGGCACGTACAGCAGCGAGCTGTATTCGAGCTTGCCTTCGACCTTGTTGTGGCTCCAGCTCAGCGGATTTTCGAAATCGTGAGCGATGTGTTTGTAGAACTCCTGGTATTCCTCGTCCTTGATCTCGGTGCGAGGACGGGTCCACAGGGCGCTGGCGCGGTTGACGGTTTCCCATTCAACGGCCGGCTGCTCTTCACCTTCAGCGGCTGCCACTTCTTTCGGCAACTCGATCGGCAAAGCGATGTGGTCGGAGTACTTCTTGATGATGTTGCGCAGACGCCAGCCATCGGCGAATTCGTCTTCACCGGACTTCAGGTGCAGGACGATACGGGTGCCGCGCTCGGCTTTATCAACGGTGGCAACTTCAAAATCGCCTTCGCCCTTGGACGACCAGTGCACGCCTTCGCTGGCGGCAGCACCGGCACGACGGCTGAACACGTCAACTTTATCGGCGACGATGAACGCCGAGTAGAAACCAACACCAAACTGACCGATCAGGTGCGAGTCTTTCTTCTGATCGCCAGACAGGTGCTTCATGAAGTCGGCAGTGCCGGATTTGGCGATCGTGCCCAGGTGGGTGATCGCGTCTTCACGGCTCATGCCGATGCCGTTGTCTTCGAGGGTGACGGTTTTGGCGTCCTTGTCGAAGCTCACACGGATTTTCAGTTCGGCGCCACCTTCCAGCAATTCAGGCTTGGACAGGGCTTCGAAACGTAATTTGTCGACAGCGTCAGAGGCGTTCGAGATCAATTCGCGAAGGAAAATTTCCTTGTTGGAATACAGCGAATGGATCATGAGGTGCAGCAGTTGCTTCACCTCGGTCTGGAAGCCCAGGGTTTCCTTTTGAGTTTCCACACTCATGGTCATCAAACTCCAATCAGATGGCAGTGGCCGCGACCTTCAGGGTCGACGGCGGGTTGTCATCAGAGTTTGGGGCTGAGTTCAGGATTTCAAGGGCTCTTCGATTTTGAAATGGGCCCGTGCCGTGGCAATCGGTTCGGCTTCGGTGGTTTGCCAGGCCGTAATCGCTACGTTGGCGACGCGTCGGCCCTGGCGGCAGACCTGACATTTGGCCCAGGTATCGCGAAACTGCCCGGTTCGCAGGTAATCGAGAGAAAAGTCGATGATCTTCGGCACACCGGGCGAACCGGTGAAAATCAGCAGGTGCAGCGCTGCGGACAGCTCCATGAAACCGGCGATCACCCCACCATGGATGGCGGGCAGTAAAGGGTTACCAATGTTGTCCTTGTTGGCCGGCAAGCGAAACAGCAGCTCATCCCCGACACGCGAACACTCGACACCGATCAGTTTGGCGTAGGGAAGCAAATGCAGCAGCGAGGCGTAGTCCCCATGCTCATGGGCCTGCTGAAGTTGCTCCTTGAAAGTGTCAGTCATTTCGCACCTCCGGCGATTGCACCGCCAAAACCCTTGGTGCCTTTGATGGCTTTGCCCATGCGCATGAACGTGCCGACCACATGAGCAATGGGCTGTTCGGGATCGTCCTGGTAGGCAAAGCCCCGAGCGAAGATCACGTCGGTGGTCACTCGGTAGCATTGGGCGAAACCGTAGACATCCTTGTGCGGCTCGGCGGCGTGCATGTAGTCGATACGCAAATCCAGGGTCGGGCAGACTTCAAATTCGGGCAGGACGCAGAGGGTCGACATGCCACACGCGGTGTCCATCAGGGTCGTCAGCGCCCCGCCATGGATCACCCCGGTCTGCGGGTTACCGACAATTTGCGGGCTGTACGGCAGGATGACCGTCAGTCCGTCGCTGCTGGCGCTGTGAACGCGCAAACCCAGTACCTGACAATGCCTGAGCGCTGAAAGAAATCGCGTCGCGCGCTCAAAAACGGGGTTTTCGGCCATGTGATAAACACTCTTTTTAGTATTCGGTGATCGTGTTCAGCGTATTCGTAAAAGTTCCCATGGGAATAATCTTATATATCTGAACGAATTGAGGAACTTAACCCTGATGGCTGTGCTCGAAAGGCCAGTAGATATTTTCCATAAGGAGATACACCCCATGCGTAAGACTTTAGCTATTGCCTTGATGTTGACCGCTTCCCTCGGTCTCGCTGCCTGCGATAAAAAATCCGAGGACAAAGCTCAAGATGCAGCCAAACATGCTGAGCAAGCTCAGCAAGACATGAGCAAAGCTCAGGATAAAGTGAACGACGCTGCGAAAGAAAACGCCGAAGCTGCCAAAGCTCAGGCTGAATCGAACGAAGCCGCAGCAAAAGAAGCACCTAAAAACTAAAACAGTTTTTAGCGTGATAAAGAAAACCCGCCAAGTGCGGGTTTTCTTTTGCCTGTCATTTGCCCTGCTAGAGCAAAATAGTTCTAAAAGTCGGACTAATCATCAGCAGCAACGAACACACTAGTCCGACGAACCACACCAGACTCCGCTGCCAGGCAAGATCAGCCCAATAGCACAATAAATAAACGATTCGGGTAATCACAAAGATGATTGCCAGCGAATCGATCAGCCACCCCGCCGTTTGCGTGGTGTGCGCCATCAACACCCCCACCGCAAATAACATGAACGCCTCGAAGCAGTTTTGATGCGCCGCCACCGCACGGGCGCCGAAACCTGTGAGTTGCGCTTGTTGCTGACGCGGCAGGTGGTTGTTGTAACCGCCCTGCTCTTTCATGGCTTTGGCCACCGGGATCTTTGCCACATAAATCAGCAAGGCGCTGATAAACACGCACCAGAACGGAATACTCATCAAGCGGCCTCTTTACTGGATTCGGGCAATGGCGCCTCTGTAGGGGTATAGACCATCACATCGAGGACGTCGGAATGAAACTCCCGGCGATACAACACCAGCACCACGCCGGCACTCATCAACATGAACAGCCACGGGCTGACGAACCAGGCCAGCATGGTCATGCCGAAGTAGTAAGAGCGCAGGCCAAAGTTGAACTGGTTGGCGGCCATGGAGATCACCCGGGCCGCGCGGGCCGCGAAGGCTTTGCGTTCCTGTTCGGAAACGTGACGCTCACCGATCATTGGTGCCGAGCCAATCAGAATCGCGGCGAAGTTGTACTGGCGCATGCACCAACTGAACGTAAAGAACGCATAGACGAAGACCAGCGCCAGGCACAGTAACTTGATCTCGGACATACCCTGTGACGCCTGCTGCACCATCGGAATATCCGCCAGCAACGACACGGCCCGTTCAGACGCGCCGAGCACCGTCAGAATACCGGCCAGGATGATCAGTGTGCTGGAAGCGAAGAACGAGGCGTTACGCTCCAGGTTGCCGACCACGCTGGCGTCTGCGATGCGGTTGTCGCGCAGCAACATGCGGCGCATCCAGTCTTCGCGGTACAAGTGCAGCACACTGGCCAGGCACGCGGTGTCGCGGCCCTTCCAAGTGGCATAACGGGTGTAACCGCCCCAGCAGATGACAAACCAGACGGCGGCGAGAATGTGGATGATGTTGGCGTGGATGAACGACATGCAGGTCCTTGTGATGTAGAGACTGAACACCGAAACCTTTGTGGGAGCGAGCCGGCTCCGGGCGGCGTTCCGACGATGACGGATTTACATTCAACTCGGATGTTGACTGATCTACCGCTATCGCGAGCAGGCTCGCTCCCACAGGGGATTTGCAGTGCTTCGACGTTAGCTGACAAAAAAAGACACTGCATCACGCGCATAAAAAATGCCCCGTATCGATTGATACGGGGCATTTCTGTAGAGGCTCAAGACCCGCTTGTGGCGAGTCGTGAAACCGCTTAAGCCAGCACTTCTTCGCGCTTGCCCAGCAAACGGTCGCAAACCACCGCGACGACCAGCGTCATCACCGACGGCACCAACCATGCCAGGCCCTGCTCGCTCAGCGGCAGGTGGGACAGCTGAGTCGGCATCCAGTCCGCCAGACCCGCGCCCTTGAGGGCGTCGATCAGCCCGAAGATGAACGAGACCAGCATTACCGGGCCAACGATGCGGCCCTGTTCATGCCAGAAGTCCTTGCAGAAGCTCAGCGCTACCAAGGCGATGCACGGCGGGTAAATCGCTGTCAGCACCGGGATCGAGAACGCAATCAGCTTGGTAAGGCCCAGGTTGGACACAAACAGCGAGAACACCGCCAGGATGATCACCAGGGTCTTGTAAGACAGCGGCAAAACACGGCTGAAGTACTCGGCGCAGGCGCAGGTCAGGCCGACAGCCGTCACCAGGCAAGCCAGCGAGATCAGCACGGCAAGGAAGCCGCTGCCCAACGAACCGAAGGTGTGTTGAACGTAAGCGTGCAACACCGCTGCGCCATTCGTCGCACCTGCCGCCACTTCATGGCTGCCGGAACCGAGACGGAACAGGCTGACGTACACCAGCGCCAGGCCCACGCCGGCAATCAGACCGGCAATGATCGCGTAACGGGTGATCAGCACCGGCGATTCGACACCACGGGAGCGGATCGCGTTGACGATGACGATGCCGAACACCAGTGCGCCCAGGGTATCCATGGTCAGGTAACCATTGATGAAACCCTGTGAGAACGGTGCCGCCACGTATTCCGGAGTGGCCACGCCGATGTCGCCGGCGGGCAACGCGAACGCGGCGATGCCGAGCGCGGCCAGGGCAATGATCTTCAGGGGTGCGAGGAAACGTCCTACGGTATCCAGCAAACGGCCCGGATAGAGCGAAATGAAGAACACCAGCAGGAAGTACACCGAGCTGTAGAGGAACAGCGCGAGCGGGCTCTCGCCAGTCAACGGCGCCAGACCCACTTCGAACGACACGGTCGCGGTGCGCGGCGTGGCGAACAGCGGCCCGACGGCGAGGTAGCACGCCGCGGCCAGCAGGCCACCGGCGATTTTGCCGATCGGGCTGCTCAACGCATCCATTGCTCCACCGACTTTCGCCAGAGCCACCACAGTGATCACTGGCAGACCGACCGCAGTGATCAGAAAGCCCAGCGCCGCCATCCAGACATTCGGCCCGGACTGCAAACCGACGATAGGCGGGAAGATGATGTTACCGGCCCCGACGAACAGGGCAAACGTCATAAAACCAAGTGCCAGGATGTCCTGACCTTTCAAAACTTTCATTAAGGAAATACCACACTACTGAATCGGAATTTAGAGAGGGATTTCCCTTGTGGGTGAGGGAAATGCTGTCGGTCCGTATAGGACTGACCCTTTAGCGCGTCGCTTCCTTGTGGGCCGCGTTTCGCAAAATGGCTGCTAGCCTAACGAATTTGCCCGACAAACGCACTGTTAAGGGGCGATCTATCCGATACGCGACATTTCTGTGTCGCGTTTACATATCTAATTTACCTGCACAGAACTCTGTGGCGAGGGAGCTTGCTCCCGCTCGGCTGCGAAGCAGTCGCAAAACCATTACATGCGGCGTACCAGACAAAACTCGGCGGCCTGTTTTGGGGCCGCTTCGCAGCCCAGCGGGAGCAAGCTCCCTCGCCACAAAAGCCCTGCGGACATCTGCAACGCCGGAAACGACAAAGGCCACCCGAAGGTGGCCTTTGTTTGGTGAAGCGTCAGCTAAGCGCGAAGCTTATTTGACAGCCCAACCGGTCAGCTCGGACAAAGCCTTGCCGATGTCTGCCAGCGAACGCACGGTTTTAACGCCTGCGTCTTCCAGGGCAGCAAACTTCTCGTCTGCAGTGCCTTTGCCGCCGGAGATGATTGCGCCAGCATGGCCCATGCGCTTGCCTGCAGGGGCAGTCACACCAGCGATGTAGGAAACAACCGGCTTGGTCACGTGTGCCTTGATGTAGGCAGCCGCTTCTTCTTCAGCCGAACCGCCGATCTCGCCGATCATCACGATCGCTTCGGTCTTCGGGTCTTCCTGGAACAGCTTCAGGATGTCGATGAAGTTCGAACCCGGGATCGGGTCACCGCCGATGCCGACGCAAGTCGACTGACCGAAACCGGCGTCAGTAGTTTGCTTCACAGCTTCGTAGGTCAGGGTGCCGGAACGGGAAACGATACCGACCTTGCCTGGCAAGTGAATGTGACCTGGCATGATGCCGATCTTGCATTCGCCTGGAGTGATCACGCCTGGGCAGTTAGGGCCGATCAGGGTAACACCCAGCTCGTCGCACTTGACCTTGGCATCCAGCATATCCAGGGTAGGAATGCCTTCAGTGATGCAAACGATCAGCTTGATGCCGCCGAATGCTGCTTCCAGGATGGAGTCCTTGCAGAAAGGAGCTGGAACGTAGATCACGCTGGCGGTGGCGCCAGTGGCAGCTACAGCGTCTTTCACGGTGTTGAACACTGGCAGACCCAGGTGCTCGGTGCCGCCTTTGCCAGGAGTTACACCACCCACCATCTTGGTGCCGTATTCGATGGCTTGCTGGGTGTGGAAACTACCTTGCGAACCGGTAATACCCTGGCAGATAACTTTGGTGTCTTTATTGATCAGGACGCTCATTATTTGCCCTCCGCAGCTTTAACGACTTGTTGAGCAGCGTCGGTCAGGCTGGTAGCAGCGATGATGTTCAAACCGCTTTCTGCCAGTACTTTAGCGCCCAGCTCAGCGTTGTTGCCTTCAAGGCGAACAACAACCGGGATTTTCACGCCGACTTCTTTCACTGCACCGATGATGCCTTCGGCAATCATGTCGCAACGAACGATGCCGCCGAAGATGTTGACCAGTACTGCAGCGACGTTAGTGTCGGACAGGATGATCTTGAACGCTTCGGTAACGCGTTCTTTGGTAGCACCGCCGCCCACGTCGAGGAAGTTGGCTGGCTTGCCGCCATGCAGGTTGACGATGTCCATGGTACCCATGGCCAGGCCAGCACCGTTGACCATGCAACCGATGTTGCCTTCCAGCGCTACGTAGTTCAGTTCGAACTTGGCAGCGTGCGCTTCGCGCGGATCGTCTTGCGACGGATCGTGGAAAGTCTTCAGCTTAGGCTGACGGTACATGGCGTTGGCGTCGATGTTGATCTTGGCATCGAGGCAATGCAGATCGCCGTCAGCCTTGATCACCAGCGGGTTCACTTCCAGCAGAGCCAGGTCGTGATCCTTGAACAGCTTGGCCAGACCTACGAAGATCTTGGCGAACTGAGCAACTTGCTTGCCTTCCAGACCCAACTGGAATGCCAGCTCGCGACCCTGGAATGGCTGAGCGCCAACCAGTGGATCGATAGTGGCTTTCAGAATTTTTTCTGGAGTGTCGTGAGCGATTTTCTCGATGTCCACGCCACCTTCGGTGGAAGCCATGAACACGATGCGACGGCTCGAACGGTCAACGACAGCGCCCAGGTACAGCTCTTTAGCGATATCAGTGCACGATTCAACCAGGATCTTGGTGACTGGCTGACCATTGGCATCAGTCTGGTAAGTCACCAGACGCTTGCCCAACCACTGTTGAGCGAATGCTTTGGCGTCTTCTTTGCTGCGAACCAGCTTGACGCCGCCCGCTTTACCGCGACCACCTGCGTGAACCTGGGCTTTGACAACCCATTCGGTCCCGCCGATTTTGTCGCACGCTTCTGCTGCTGCTTCCGGGGTGTCTACGGCGAAACCCTGGGATACTGGCAGGCCGTATTCAGCGAAGAGCTGCTTACCCTGATACTCGTGAAGATTCATGCTTATTACCGTCTTCGTTAGGTACTGCGCATTCGGTGCTGCACTTGTTCAAGTGCCGCACCACCTGTGACTGCTGCTCGCGTAGCCTTTCCGGTCAACCGGTGCAACTACGCGAGACTGCGTCCAGCGGATATTCCGCGGTGAGTCTTGCATGCAAGGCTCACGACGGGCCATTCCGCCGTGGTTTCTTATTGTCTTAACGCTTCTTGCGGTTGGCGATGTGAATGGCGCCGCCATTCACTGCCAGAGCTGCTTCGTGCAAGGCTTCGGACAGGGTCGGATGGGAGAAAACCATCATGCCCAGGTCTTCCGCGCTGGTGCCGAATTCCATACCGATTGCGCCCTGCTGAACCAGTTCTGCAGCGCTCGGGCCAATCACGTGGACGCCCAATACGCGGTCAGTCTTGGCATCGGCAATGACTTTCACGAAACCGCCGGTGTCGTTGGCTGCCATGGCACGGCCACTGGCTGCGAACGGGAAGGTGCCAACGTTAACTTCAACGCCTTCAGCCTTCAAGACCTGCTCGGTTTTGCCGACCCACGCGATTTCCGGGTGAGTATAAATAACAGACGGGATCAGGTCATAGTTGATTTGGGCTTTGTGGCCCTTGATGCGCTCAACCACCATGATGCCTTCTTCGGACGCCTTGTGCGCCAGCATCATGCCGCGAACCACGTCACCGATCGCGTAAACGCCCGGTACGCTGGTGGCGCACTGGTCGTCAACGAATACGAAACCGCGCTCGTCGATGTTCACACCGCTGTCGGCAGCCAACAGTTCGGTGGTCACTGGACGGCGACCAACGGCAACGATCAGCTTGTCGAACGTGATGTTCTGTTCGCCATTGGCATCGGTGTAGTTCACGACAACTTCGTTGCCGTTCACTTTGGAACCGGTGACGCGAGCGCCCAGCTTGATGTCCAGACCTTGTTTGGTCAGGGTTTTGTAAGCTTCTTTGGAAACGGCGTCGTCAGCAGCAGGCAGGAACTTCTCCAGTGCTTCCAGGACAACCACTTCCGAACCCAGACGCGACCAGACCGAACCCAGTTCCAGACCGATCACGCCAGCGCCGATAACGCCCAGACGTTTTGGAACCGATTGGAATTCCAGTGCGCCGGTCGAATCAACGATCACATTCTGGTCAACCGGAGCCGGTGGAATGTCGATCGGACGCGAGCCCGAAGCCAGAATCACGTTCTCGGCTTCGATGATTTCAACGGTGCCGTCTGGCTTGGTCAGTTCAACTTTCTTGCCGGCCAGCAGTTTGCCGTGGCCTTGCAGGGAAGTGACGCCGTTCGCCTTGAACAGGGTGGCAACGCCAGAGGTCAGGCCTTTGACGATGTTGGCTTTACGGCCAACCATTGCCGCCACGTCCATGGTCACGCCAGCGTGATTGATACCGTGGATCGCGAAGCCTTCTTTGGCTTCCTTGTATTTCCAGGAGCTGTCCAGCAGCGCCTTGGATGGAATGCAGCCGACGTTCAGGCAAGTACCGCCGAGGGCCAGTTTGCCTTCCTTGTCGGTGTATTTCTCGATGCAGGCAGTGGAGAGGCCCAGTTGCGCTGCTTTAATGGCAGCCACGTAGCCGCCAGGGCCCGCGCCAATCACTACCACGTCGAATTTCTGAGTCATGTGTCATTCCTTCTCGAATCAAACCGGACAATCCCTTTTGGGGATTGTCGTGGGACGAAGCTGGTCATTACAGGAGGGCCGCCCATCACTGGACGGCCCGTGCAACGTAATCAGATATCCAGCAGCAAACGAGCCGGGTCTTCCAGCAGGTTCTTGATGGTAACCAGGAAGGTCACAGCTTCTTTGCCATCGATCAGACGGTGATCGTAGGACAGCGCCAGGTACATCATCGGACGGATAACGACCTGACCGTTGATCGCCATAGGACGCTGCAGAATGTTGTGCATGCCCAGGATGGCCGCTTGTGGCGGGTTGACGATCGGAGTCGACATCATCGAACCGAAGGTACCACCGTTGGTGATGGTGAACGTACCGCCGGTCATCTCGTCCATCGACAGTTTGCCGTCACGAGCCTTCTTGCCGAAGGTGGCGATGCCGCCTTCGATTTCAGCCAGGCTCATCAGTTCGGCGTTACGCAGAACCGGTACAACCAGGCCGCGGTCGCTGGAAACAGCTACACCAACGTCGGCGTAGCCGTGGTAAACGATGTCGGCACCGTCGATCGAGGCGTTGACAGCCGGGAAGCGTTTCAGCGCTTCGGTGGCCGCTTTCACGAAGAACGACATGAAGCCCAGGCGTACGCCGTTGTGGGACTTCTCGAACAGGTCCTTGTACTTCGAACGCAGGGCCATGACTTCGGTCATGTCGACTTCGTTGAAGGTGGTCAGCATCGCCATGTTCGACTGGGCTTCTACCAGGCGCTTGGCCACGGTAGCGCGAACGCGGGTCATCGGAACACGCTTCTCGATGCGGTCGCCAGCGGCGAACACAGGAGCAGCGGCAGCCGGAGCAGCAGCCTTGGCAGGTGCGGCAGCCGGAGCGGCTTTCTTGGCAGCAACGGCTGCAACCACGTCTTCCTTGGTCACACGACCGCCTTTGCCGGTGCCGGCAACGGAAGCGATGTTGATACCGTTTTCTTCAGCCAGCTTGCGAGCAGCCGGTGCAGCAACAGGATCGTCTTCGCCTTCAGCGGCTGGAGCAGCAGCTTGTGCAGCCGCCGGAGCAGCGGCAGCCGCTGGAGCGGCAGCAGCGCCGCCCGCTTCGATGGAGCCCAGGACTTCGTCGGACAGAACGGTGTCGCCTTCGTTCTTGACGATAGCGCCCAGCACGCCGTCAGCAGTGGCCAACACTTCCAGCACAACCTTGTCGGTTTCGATGTCGACGATCAGGTCATCACGCTTTACAGCGTCGCCCGGTTGTTTGTGCCAGGTGGCAACGGTGCCATCGGCAACCGATTCCGGGAAAGTGGGGGCTTTGATTTCGATAGCCATTATCTGTGAGTCCTTAAATTCGGTTTCAGGTGCGCGAAGGCGTTAAACAGTAAAGGCGTCTTGCAGCAGTTTTTCCTGCTGCTCAGCGTGCATCGATGCATAACCACAAGCAGGGGCAGCAGAAGCATCACGGCCGGCGTACTCGAGAACGAGCGCCTTGTTGTGATTGCCAACGATGCGGCGCATGTGATGCTGGCTGCAGTACCAGGCACCCTGGTTCATCGGCTCTTCCTGACACCAAACGATATGTTTGAGGTTGGTGTACGGAGCCAGGACTTCGTTCAAGTCGTCCTCAGGGAATGGGTACAGCTGCTCGATACGCACGATGGCGATGTCGTCACGACCTTCGGCACGGCGTTTTTCCAGCAGGTCGTAGTAGACCTTGCCGCTACACAGAACAATGCGCTCGACCTTTTTCGGGTCTTGGGCATCGATTTCCGGGATAACGGTCTGGAACGAACCTTCGGCCAGATCTTCCAGGGTCGAGATGGCCAGTTTGTGACGCAACAACGACTTCGGAGTCAGAACGATCAATGGCTTGCGCAGCGGGCGAATCACCTGACGGCGCAGCAAGTGGTAGATCTGAGCCGGGGTAGTCGGTACAGCCACCTGAATGTTGTGCTCGGCGCACAGCTGCAGGTAACGCTCCAGACGCGCCGACGAGTGCTCCGGCCCCTGACCTTCATAACCGTGCGGCAGCAACATGGTCAGACCGCAGAGACGGCCCCACTTGTGCTCGCCACTGGTGATGAACTGGTCGATAACCACCTGGGCACCGTTGGCGAAGTCGCCGAACTGGGCTTCCCAGATCACCAGCGCCTCAGGCGTGGTGGTCGAGTAACCGTATTCGAACGCCAGCACGGCTTCTTCGGACAGGAACGAATCGTACAGGTCGAAACGTGGCTGGCCCTTGTACAGGTTTTGCAGCGGGACGTAGGTACCCGCGTCTTTCTGGTTGTGCAAGACAGCGTGACGGTGCGAGAACGTACCGCGACCGATGTCCTGACCCGTCATGCGAATCGGGTGACCTTCGAACGCCAGGGTCGCGTACGCCATGGTTTCGGCGTAACCCCAGTTGATCGGCAGGCCGCCGGCTTGCATCTTCTGACGGTCTTCGTAGATTTTCGAGACCTGGCGCTGAACCACGAAGCCTTCCGGAATTTCCAGCAGCTTGGCGGACAGTTCCTGCAAGGTTTTCAGATCGAAGCGAGTGTCGTGACGCGCGGTCCAGGCGTGGCCCAGATACGGACGCCAGTCCACGAACAACTCTTTGTTCGGCTCTTTGACCAGGCTTTTTACAACATGCAGGCCGTTGTCCAGCGCGTTGCGGTATTCATCGACTTTCGCCTGAACACGCTCAACGTCCAGCACGCCGGACTGAGTCAGACGATCGGCGTACAGCTCACGGGTGGTGCGCTGTTTGGTGATCTGCTGATACATGATCGGCTGGGTGCCGCTAGGCTCGTCGGCCTCGTTGTGGCCGCGACGACGGTAGCAGACCAGATCGATCACCACGTCACGCTTGAACTGCATGCGGTAGTCGATGGCCAGCTGGGTCACGAACAATACGGCTTCCGGATCATCACCATTCACATGGAGGATCGGCGCCTGGATCATTTTCGCAACGTCGGTCGCGTACTCGGTGGAGCGCGAGTCCAGCGGGTTGCTGATGGTGAAACCGACCTGGTTGTTGATCACGATGTGCACGGTGCCGCCGGTCTTGAAACCGCGGGTCTGCGACATCTGGAAGGTTTCCATCACCACGCCCTGACCGGCGAATGCCGCGTCACCGTGGATGGAAATCGGCAGAACCTTCTCGCCAGTAGGGTCGTTACGACGATCCTGACGGGCGCGAACCGAACCCTCGACCACTGGAGATACGATTTCCAGGTGGGACGGGTTGAACGCCATCGCGAGGTGAACTTCACCGCCGGTGGTCATGACGTTGGACGAGAAGCCCTGGTGATATTTAACGTCACCGGAACCCAGCTCGACCTTCTTCTTGCCTTCAAACTCGTCGAACAGCTCGCGCGGGTTCTTGCCGAAGGTGTTGACCAGCACGTTCAGACGGCCACGGTGGGCCATGCCGATAACGATTTCCTTGGTGCCGTAGGAACCGGAACGCTGGATCAGCTCGTCGAGCATCGGAATCAGGCTCTCGCCGCCTTCCAGACCGAAACGCTTGGTACCCGGGTATTTGGTGCCCAGGTATTTTTCCAGGCCTTCACCGGCGGTAACGCGCTCAAGCAAGTGACTCTTGATGTCGGCGGAGTACGTCGGACGGCCGCGTACGCTTTCCAGACGCTGCTGGAACCACTGGCGCTGCTCGGAATCGGTGATGTGCGTAAATTCAGCGCCGATGGTGCGGCAATATGTCTGCTGCAACGCTTCGTGAATTTCGCGTAGGCTCGCCTCCTCTTTGCCGATGAACAGGTCGCCGGCACGGAAGGTCGTATCAAGATCGGCATTGGTCAAGCCGTAATGATTGATCGACAGGTCTGCAGGTGCAGGACGCCGCCACAGCCCCAGCGGGTCAAGCTGGGCTGCCTGGTGGCCACGCATACGGTAGGCCTGGATCAATCGCAGCACTTCAACTTGCTTCTTCTCGTGCTCACTGCTCACGCTCCCGGCGGAAACCGGTTGGGCGCGGCGCTGGTTCTTTGCCAGCAAGACGAAATGATCGCGAATTGTGGAGTGCGAAACATCGGTGGCAGTGTTGCCGTCAGCCGGCAACTTCTGGAAGTAGGTGCGCCACTCTTCTGGCACAGCGTTAGGGTCGTGCAGGTAGAGCTCGTAGAGCTCTTCCACATAGGCAGCGTTACTACCGGATAGGTAGGCGCTGTTCCACATGCGCTGCATCACGCTTTCTTGCATGCTTGGTCACCCTCGGTTAGGGGAACACCACCGGCGTCGACACCGAGCAAACTTGCAGAAGTCCGAATGCAGCGACCAAAACAAGCCACTTAGGATCACGCTGATAGTCCGGGTACCAGCCCGGATGCCCCTGCTTGTCTCATTTCTTCAAAATAAGAGCCGCAGCCTTATAAGCTGCTGCTCAGGTTAAAACTACGGCGCCGGTTGAAGCCTGCGCCGTAGCATCTACGGGTACAGCGGTCCTGCGTTTACAGCTGAATCACACGCCGCTTTGCAGCAGCATGTTACGTACGTGACCGATGGCCTTAGTCGGGTTCAGGCCTTTCGGACAGACGTTGACGCAGTTCATGATCCCGCGGCAGCGGAATACGCTGAACGGGTCATCCAGCGAAGCCAGACGCTCGGCAGTCTTGGTGTCGCGGCTGTCTGCCAGGAAGCGGTACGCTTGCAGCAGAGCAGCTGGACCCAGGAACTTGTCCGGGTTCCACCAGAAGGACGGGCAAGAGGTCGAGCAGCAAGCGCACAGGATGCACTCGTACAGACCGTCGAGCTTTTCACGCTCTTCAGGGGTCTGCAGACGCTCGATGGCCGGAGCCGGCGTGTCGTTCTGCAGGTATGGCTTAACCTTTTCGTATTGCTTGTAGAAGATGCTCATATCGACGACCAGGTCACGGATAACCGGCAAACCTGGCAGCGGACGAACGATCAGCTTGTTACCTTTTACGACAGCAGACAGCGGCGTGACGCAGGCCAGACCGTTTTTGCCGTTGATGTTCATGCCGTCGGAACCGCAAACACCTTCACGGCAAGAGCGACGATAGGAGAAACCTTCGTCCTGCTCTTTGATCAGGGCCAGCACGTCCAGCACCATCAGGTCTTTACCACCGGTATCGACCGTAAATTCCTGCATGAACGGCGCAGCGTCCTGATCAGGGTTGTAGCGATAAACACTGACTTGCAACATGGCGGCCACCCTTAATAAGTCCGAATCTTAGGTTCAAAAGTCGGAACAGTCTTCGGCGAGAAGTTCACGGCACGCTTGGTCACGCGCTTGTCACCCGGGAAGTACAGGGTGTGGCACAGCCAGTTTTCGTCGTCGCGATCTTCGTAGTCTTCACGGGCGTGAGCGCCGCGGGACTCTTTGCGGATCTCTGCAGCAATGGCGGTGGCTTCGGCCACTTCCAGCAGGTTTTGCAGTTCCAGGGCTTCGATTCGAGCGGTGTTGAACGCCTGGCTCTTGTCGTTGATCTTGACGTTGGCGATACGGCCACGCAGATCAGCCAGCTGGGCAATACCCTTCTGCATGTATTCGCCGGTACGGAATACACCAAAGTAGTTCTGCATGCAGCTTTGCAGCTCTTTACGCAGGGTGGCGACGTCTTCGCCTTCGGTACGCGAGTTCAGGCCATCGAGACGTGCCAGGGCAGCGTCGATGTCGGACTGGCGAGCGCGGGTGTAGTCGACGCCTTCTTTCAGGGTCTGCTCAAGGAACAGGCCGGCCGCACGGCCGAATACCACCAGGTCGAGCAGCGAGTTGCCGCCCAGACGGTTGGCACCGTGAACCGATACGCAAGCCACTTCGCCCACTGCGAACAAACCAGGAATGATCTGGTCGACGCCGTCGGCGTCCTGGGTGATTGCCTGGCCATGAATGTTGGTGGCAACGCCGCCCATCATATAGTGGCAGGTTGGAACGACCGGAATCGGCGCCACGGCTGGATCGACGTGGGCGAAGGTCTTGGACAGTTCCATGATGCCTGGCAGACGGCTGTGCAGAACTTCTTCACCGAGGTGATCGAGTTTCAGCATTACGTGGTCGCCATCCGGACCGCAACCGTTGCCGGCGATGATTTCTTTAACCATCGAACGGGCAACAACGTCACGACCAGCCAAGTCTTTGGCGTTCGGAGCATAACGCTCCATGAAACGCTCGCCGTGCTTGTTGATCAGGTAACCGCCTTCACCGCGGCAGCCTTCAGTAACCAGTACACCAGCGCCGGCGATACCGGTCGGGTGGAACTGCCACATTTCGATGTCTTGTACCGGCACGCCAGCACGCAGAGCCATGCCGACGCCGTCACCGGTGTTGATCAGGGCGTTGGTGGTGGACGAGTAGATACGACCTGCACCGCCGGTCGCCAATACGGTGGCGTTAGCGCGGACGTAGGAAGTTTCGCCGGTTTCGATGCAGATGACGATCATGCCGACAAAGGCACCGTCTTCGTTCTTCACCAGGTCGACGCCGTAGTATTCGTTGAGGAATACGGTGCCGGCCTTGAGGTTGGCCTGGTACAAAGTGTGCAGCAGAGCGTGACCGGTACGGTCGGCAGCGGCGCACGTACGTGCAGCCTGGCCACCTTTACCGAAGTCTTTCGACTGACCGCCGAACGGACGCTGATAAATGCGGCCTTGTTCGGTACGGGAGAACGGCAAACCCATGTGCTCGAGCTCGAAGACCGCTTCCGGGCCTACGGAACACATGTATTCGATAGCGTCCTGGTCACCGATGTAGTCGGAACCCTTGACGGTATCGTACATGTGCCAGCGCCAGTCATCGTTCGGATCTGCCGAAGCGATGGCGCAAGTGATGCCACCCTGGGCGGATACAGTGTGCGAACGAGTCGGGAAAACCTTGGTAACTACGGCAGTCTTGTGACCACCTTGTGCCAGCTGCAGCGCAGCGCGCATGCCAGCACCGCCGCCGCCAATGATGATGGCGTCGAACGAAAGCGTATTAACGGTAGTAGACATGAATCAGATACCCCAGAGAATCTGCACACCCCAGACGAAGTAAGCGAACATTGCAACGCCGCATACCGCCTGGAAAAGGAAACGTATTGCAGTCGCGGACTTGCCGAACGCCATTGGCGTCAGGTAGTCGGTCGCAATGGTCCACATGCCGACCCAGGCGTGAGCGCCGAGGGCAACGAGAGCCAGGAGACTGAAAATACGCATCCAGTTGCTTGCGAACAGTTCATGCCATTGGGCGTAGCCGATGCCAGGGTTGGCGACGACGTATCCGATCAGGAAAATGAAGTAAGCCGCGAGAACGACCGCAGACACACGTTGTGCCATCCAGTCATAGAGGCCCGAACGCGACAGGTTCGTGACGTTAGTTACCATATCCAAACTCCTGCCAGAACGATTACCACCACGGAAACGGCGATAACGATTTTCGAGCCCAGTTTGCCGCCTTCAAGCGACTCGCCGATGCCCATGTCCATCATCAAGTGGCGCACACCGGCAACCAGGTGATACAGCAAGGCGGACAGGATGCCCCATGTCACTAGCTTGGCTAGCGGACTGGTCAGACACGCTTTCACCTGGCCGAAACCTTCTTCCGAGTCGAGCGACTTGTCCAATGCATAAAGCATGATGGCCAGGCTGACAAAGAGGATGATTCCGGAGATTCGGTGAAGAATGGACGTGTAAGCAGTGACTGGGAGTTTGATGGTCCTTAGGTCTAGGTTTACAGGTCGTTGGCTATTCACGGCTTTTTTTCACACTGAAGAGCCCCTAACAATCAGGGCAAAGTTGTTGGGGAGTGCACTGGTCAGGTACCCACCACCCAGGGAGTGCGACCCCCAATAAAGCAGGCCCAAAAGCCCCTGGCGGTCGGAGGCCGAGTATAGACAGTTAGGCTACTAATGACAACGCGTTCACCTTCCCCTAATAGCTCATTGCACAAGTTGGATAAAAGGCGTAAATGGCAGTCAATTTCGAGGAAAAAGTCCGGTTAAAGCCTTCTGGAGCAAGACTTTAGGCAAATTGACATTCGAATTTATCTCACTATAGTGGTGCGGGCCCTGCGTGGGGGGTCTGTCTGATGATTTCAAGCATAAATAGGAGGCCACATGGCTGACAAAAAAGCGCAGTTGATCATCGAGGGCGCAGCCCCCGTCGAGCTGCCCATTTTAACCGGCACCGTTGGTCCCGATGTAATCGACGTTCGGGGCCTGACGGCCACGGGCCGTTTCACCTTTGACCCTGGTTTCATGTCGACAGCTTCCTGCGAGTCGAAGATCACCTATATCGACGGCGACAACGGCATTCTGCTGCACCGCGGTTACCCGATCGAACAACTGGCTGAAAAGTCGGACTACCTGGAAACCTGCTATCTGCTGCTCAACGGCGAATTGCCGACCGCAGAACAGAAGGCCCAGTTCGTCAGTACCGTAAAGAACCACACCATGGTTCACGAGCAGCTGAAGACCTTCTTCAACGGCTTCCGTCGCGACGCCCACCCGATGGCCGTCATGTGCGGTGTAGTCGGCGCCCTCTCGGCCTTCTACCACGACTCCCTGGACATCAATAACCCGCAGCATCGCGAAATTTCCGCGATCCGCCTGGTTGCCAAGATGCCGACCCTGGCAGCGATGGTTTACAAGTACTCCATGGGCCAACCCATGATGTACCCGCGCAACGACCTGACGTACGCGGAAAACTTCCTGCACATGATGTTCAACACCCCGTGCGAGATCAAACCGATCAGCCCGGTACTCGCCAAGGCCATGGACCGGATTTTCATCCTCCATGCCGACCACGAGCAGAACGCATCGACGTCCACCGTACGCCTGGCCGGCTCTTCGGGTGCCAACCCGTTCGCCTGTATCGCCGCCGGCATCGCTGCACTGTGGGGCCCTGCCCACGGCGGCGCGAACGAAGCGGTTCTGACCATGCTCGATGAAATTGGCGATGTTTCGAACATCGACAAGTACATCGCCAAGGCCAAGGACAAGAACGATCCGTTCAAGTTGATGGGCTTCGGTCACCGGGTTTACAAAAACCGCGACCCACGCGCTACCGTCATGAAGCAGACTTGCGACGAAGTACTGAAGGAACTGGGTATCAAGCACGACAAGCAACTCGAACTGGCCATGCGCCTGGAAGAGATTGCCTTGACCGACCCGTACTTCATCGAACGCTCGCTGTACCCGAACGTCGACTTCTACTCGGGGATCATCCTCAAGGCGATCGGCATTCCAACCAGCATGTTCACCGTGATCTTCGCCTTGGCGCGGACTGTCGGCTGGATCTCCCACTGGAAAGAAATGCTTTCCAGCCCGTACAAGATTGGCCGTCCGCGCCAGTTGTACACCGGCTACGAGTCGCGTGATATCACCAAGCTGGAAGACCGCAAATAAGACCTGTCTTGCGATAACGTCTTAAGTTGTACCGGGAACGGCCTCTATTTATATAGGGGCCGTTTTTGTTTGTGCGGCCTCAGAAGACTCAGCGGCCTGAGGGCCGACTGGGTTTTTGGTTGGGTGCATATCCGTTTCTGCGGAATGGCTACTTATGGTTTCGCTCTTACAGCGACTCACTTTTTCAGACGCCAAAAAGGAACCAAAAGGCTTCGCCCCGGCGTACGGCGCCTCGCTGAGGCTCCGCGTTCCCTCGCTACGGTGTCCATCAGGGGGCATCGCCTACGGTCTGCTTCGCGACGACCTCCTCTCGATGTGTGCGGCTTCGCCGCACGGCGCTTCGCGCCTAACCCCCTGATGAACACCTACGCTCGGCCTGCCGAAGGGGCGAAAGATCAAGATCAAGATCAAGATCAACGTCAAAAGCCAAAGCCAAAGCCAAAGCCAAAGCCAAAGCCAAAGCCAAAGCCAAAGCCAAAGCCAAAGCCAAAGCCAAAGCCAAAGCCAAAGCCAAAGCCAAAGCCAAAGCCAAAGCCAAAGCCAAAGCCAAAGCCAAAGCCAAAGCCAAAGCCAAAGTATCCTCACACCTGTAGGAGCGAGCCTGCTCGCGATGGCGGCAGTTCGATCAACATTGCTTTGCCTGACAAACCGCCATCGCGAGCAGGCTCACTCCCACAGTGGATTGATGTACACCTTCAAGAAATTGGTCGGCTGTCAGGCCGCCTTCGCGTGCAAGCCTCGCTCCTACAAAATGCAAGCAGAGCAGCGCAGAGCTTTTGCTTCTCACCACTCATCAGGCCGAGCGTTAGCTCGCCTTCAGCTTTTGATCTTGATCCACCCGCCCCTTTCGGGAGGCTGAGTGGAGGTGTTCATCCGGGGAGTGGCGCGCAGCGCCGTTCGACGCAGTCGAACACGCTGCATGTAGGTGCAGCGAAGCCAACCGGAGGGCAGTGTCCCCGGATGGATACCGGAGCGAAGGTACACCGAGCCCAGGCGAGGGGCCGGACGCTTGGGGCGAGCGTTTTTTTGCTTACTTTTTTTAGGCGCTTGTAAAAAAAGTGAGTCGCCGTAAGGGCGAAACCGCCAGCCACCGTTACCGCAGGAATGGATATGTACCCGGAAAGCAAGAACATGGTCGGCTATCAGGCCGCCATCGCTGGCAGGCCAGCTCCCACAGAGTCAACGCCGAGCCCAATAAAAAATGCCCCGATCTCTCGACCGGGGCATTTTTCGTTTAACGCAACTTACACAGACAACCCCGAAGCCTTAGTGAGAAACCGCCCCACTCGCCCCCAACCCAGTCTGCGAACGAACAAACTGCGGGAAGAACAACGCACGCTCTTTAACGCCAGCCGCGGACTTGTCAGTGATCGAGAAGAACCAGATCCCGATAAACGCAATGGCCATCGAGAACAGCGCTGGGTACTCATACGGGAAGATAGCCTTCTCGTGATGCAGGATCTGCACCCAAATGGTTGGCCCAAGTACCATCAAACCTACGGCACTCACCAGACCCAACCAGCCACCGATCATCGCACCGCGAGTGGTCAGCTTCTTCCAGTACATGGAAAGCAGCAGCACCGGGAAGTTACAGCTCGCCGCGATGGAGAACGCCAGGCCTACCATGAACGCGATGTTCTGGCTTTCGAACAGAATGCCCAGACCGATCGCCAGCACCGCCAAAGCGATGGTGGTGATTTTCGAGACACGGATCTCGTCCTTCTCGTTGGCCTTGCCTTTCTTGATCACGCTGGCATACAGGTCGTGAGACACCGCCGAAGCACCGGCCAGGGTCAAACCGGCAACTACTGCCAGAATGGTCGCGAACGCTACCGCCGAGATGAAGCCCAGGAAAATACTGCCACCCACCGCGTTGGCCAAGTGCACCGCCGCCATGTTGTTACCGCCCAACAGCGCGCCAGCCGCATCTTTAAAGGCCGGATTGGTGCTGACCAGCAGGATCGCGCCGAAGCCGATGATGAAGGTCAGGATGTAGAAGTAGCCAATGAAGCCGGTTGCATACAACACGCTCTTGCGAGCTTCCTTCGCGTCACTCACGGTGAAGAAGCGCATCAGGATGTGCGGCAGGCCTGCGGTACCAAACATCAGTGCCAGGCCGAGGGAGAACGCGGAAACCGGATCTTTCACCAAACCGCCCGGGCTCATGATCGCTTCGCCTTTGGCGTGAACCTTGATCGCCTCGGAGAACAGGGTGTTGAAGTCAAAGTTGACGTGTTTCATCACCATCAGTGCCATGAACGAGGCACCGGACAGCAACAGCACTGCCTTGATGATCTGCACCCAAGTGGTCGCCAGCATGCCGCCGAACAGCACGTACATGCACATCAGGACGCCAACCAGGATCACTGCTACGTGATAATCCAGACCGAACAGCAACTGGATCAGTTTGCCGGCACCGACCATTTGCGCGATCAGGTAGAACGCCACCACCACCAGCGAACCGCATGCAGACAGCGAGCGAATCTGGGTTTGCCCAAGGCGATAGGACGCCACATCGGCAAAGGTGTACTTACCCAGGTTACGCAGGCGCTCGGCGATCAGGAACAGAATGATCGGCCAGCCCACCAGGAAGCCGATCGAGTAGATCAGGCCGTCGTAGCCGGAGGTGAACACCAGGGCGGAAATACCCAGGAAGGACGCCGCGGACATGTAGTCACCGGCAATCGCCAGACCATTCTGGAAACCGGTGATCTTGCCGCCAGCCGCATAGTAGTCGGCCGCCGAGTTGTTTTTCTTGGAGGCCCAGTAGGTGATATACAAAGTCGCGCCGACGAACGCCACGAACATCAGAATCGCGGCGACGTTCAACGGTTGTTTCTGAACGGCGCCGGTCAGGGCTTCAGCCGCCCAGGCACCCGGTGCGAAGGCTGCAACACTCAATAAAGCCAATAGACGCCGGATCATTGCTGAGCCTCCTTGAGAATCAGATTGTTCAGGTCGTCGAATTCGCCATTGGCGCGTCGTACGTAGATCGCAGTCAGGACAAAGGCCGAAAGAATCAGCCCGACACCAATCGGTATCCCCCAGGTAATCGAAGATTCGGGGCTGATTTTCGCCCCCAGAATATGCGGCCCGTAAGCAATCAAAAGGATGAATCCGGAGTAAAGCCCAAGCATGATCGCTGAAAGAATCCAGGCGAACTTTTCTCGCTTACTAACCAGCTCCTTGAAGCGCGGGCTGTTTTGAATCGAGAGGTAAATGCTGTCGTTCATTGTTTTTATCCTCGCAGCACAGATTAAAGTTGGAACGTTATCCACTCTATGCGGCTGCGGAACAGGTTCCAGACGACCTTAGTATTAGAACGACATGACAGAATCGCCATTTCCCAGCATCCACTAAACAATGTGGGAGTGAGCTTGCTCGCGATTGCAGCGTGTCAGTCAACATCAATATCGACTGATACACCGCAATCGCGAGCAAGCTCGCTCCCACAGGGTAAGCAAAAAAGCCGCTTGGCGGTTATGCCAAGCGGCCTTTAGAGGTGCTGACCAGAGGCGTCAGCTCAAATCATTTGGTCCAGTCTGCAACGCGTTCCGGGTGTTTGGCCACCCAGTCCTTGGCGGCAGCTTCAGGCTTGGCGCCATCTTGAATCGCCAACATGACTTCGCCGATTTCGTCTTTCGACGCCCATTGGAAGTTCTTCAGGAACTTGGCCACTTCCGGTGCCTTGGTTGCCAATTCTTTGCTGCCAATGCTGTTCACGGTTTCAGCCGCGCCATAAACGCCTTTCGGGTCGTCCAGGAAGCGCAGTTTCCACTTGGCGAACATCCAGTGCGGCACCCAACCGGTCACAGCAATGGATTCGTTTTTCTTCTCGGCACGGGTCAGCTCGGCAATCATGCCGGCGCCGGAACTGGCCTTGAGTTGATACCCGGTCAGGTCGTAGTCCTTGATTGCCTGCTCGGTCTTGAGCATCACACCTGAACCTGCGTCGATGCCGACGATGCGCTTTTTGAAGCTGTCATCGGTTTTCAGGTCATCAAGGGTTTTAGCCTTGACGTACTCCGGCACGATCAAGCCGATTTTTGCATCCTTGAAGTTAGGACCGTAATCGACGACTTGATCCTTGTTCTTGGTCCAGTAGTCGCCGTGGGTCACTGGCAGCCAGGCGGACAGCATGGCGTCGAGTTTGCCGGTGGCTACGCCCTGCCACATGATCCCGGTGGCGACGGCTTGCAGTTTCACGTCATAACCCAGCTTCTGCTTGATCACTTCGGCGGCCACATGCGTGGTCGCGACGCTGTCGGACCAGCCGTCAACGTAACCGATGCTCAGGGTTTTGCTCTCGGCATTGGCCATAGTGGAGCCAATCGCAAGCACCAGAGCGGCACCGGCGCCTAAAAGTCGTCGCATCTTCATCGTTACTTCCCCGAAAGTGCTGCGCTCGACGGGTGCCGAGTCGCGTCAACGTATTGTTATGGTGCACAGCGCCCCCATCACGCCCACCGCAAACTCGTTAGAACATCAGCGTGGTTTATCTATGAGAGCACTGATGCGTCGATAATCAACCTGACGCCAACCGGGACCTGTGCTGTCAGCGACCTCAAGGCATCGAGAAACGACATCAGAACGCCATTAATCACGACCGCCTCGGATGCGCCTGACAATCCGCCCAAACTTTGCATGTCAAAATTATGCAAGGGCCCTAGCGCGGGGCAAATGCAGGTAACATGCCCGGCTTTGCTCCCAGACGGCCTGACCATGCCCGCGACATCCCGCTTTCCTTTTCTGGCTTATCTTTTCGCGTGTCTGCTGGGGCTGTTTGCCCTTGGCGGCTTCTGGTACGGGCTCGGCAAACCGGTGATTCTGCCGGACGTAGCCAGCGCGACGCACAAGCTGCAATGCGCCTCCTACACCCCGTTTGACAAGGACCAGTCGCCGTTCGACGTGCCGTTCAAGTTGCGCCCCGAGCGCATGGACGCCGACCTCGCGCTGCTGGCCAAAAGCTTCGAATGCATCCGCACCTATTCCATGACCGGCCTCGAGGCCTTGCCCGATCTGGCGCGCAAACATGGTCTGAAGCTGATGATCGGCGCCTGGGTCAACAGCAACCCGGTGGACACCGAGAAAGAAGTCGACCTGCTGATCGCCTCGGCCAACGCGAATGCGGACGTGGTGACCTCGGTGATCGTCGGCAACGAAACCCTGCTGCGCAAGGAAGTCACCGGTGCGCAGTTGGCGAAGCTGATCAACAAAGTCAAAAGCCAGGTCAAGCAACCGGTCACTTACGCGGACGTCTGGGAGTTTTGGCTCAAGCACCCGGAAATCGCCCCGGCGGTGGATTTCCTGACCATCCATTTGCTGCCGTACTGGGAAGATGATCCCTCGAACATCGACGCCGCGTTGCAGCATGTGGCGGAAGTGCGTCAGGTGTTCGGCAACAAATTTGCTCCCAAAGACGTGGTGATTGGCGAAACCGGCTGGCCGAGCGAAGGCCGTCAACGCGAAACCGCCTTGCCGAGTCGGGTTAACGAAGCCAAGTTCATTCGCGGCTTTGTTGTCATGGCCGAGCAGCAAGGCTGGCATTACAACCTCATCGAAGCCTTCGACCAGCCATGGAAACGTGCCAGCGAAGGTGCGGTCGGCGGTTACTGGGGGCTGTTCGATGCTGATCGTCAGGACAAGGGCGTGCTGGCCGGTCCCGTGTCGAACGTGCCGTACTGGTCGCAGTGGCTGGCCGTTGGCGGCTTGATCTTCCTGGGCACGCTGTTCCTTGGCGGGCGTGTACGCACCACGCGCGCGGCATTGGTGCTGCCGCTGCTCGGCGCGCTGGCGGCTTGCTCGATTGGCGCCTGGGGCGATCTGGCGCGTGTCACCACGCGGTTTACCAGTGAATGGTTGTGGGTAGCGTTGCTGACAGGGTTGAATCTGCTGGTGCTGGCACACGCCGCGCTGACGCTGAGCGCCCGCACTGGCTGGCGTGAACGGGCGTTCAATGCACTGGAACGTCGAGCGGGCTGGCTGGTCGCTGTGGCAGGTTTTGCGGCGGCGGTGATGATGCTGGAGCTGGTGTTCGATCCGCGCTATCGCAGCTTCCCGAGTGTCGCGTTCATCCTGCCGGCGCTGGTTTACCTGTGCCGCCCGGTGAGCGTCCCGCGCCGTGAAATCGCCCTGCTGACCTTTGTCATCGGCGCCGGCATTGCACCGCAGCTGTATCAGGAAGGATTGCAGAACCAGCAGGCTTGGGGTTGGGCGGTGGTGAGTGTGTTGATGGTGGCGGCGTTGTGGCGCAGTTTGCGGGTTCGCAAGGGCTGATCTTCAGCGCGGCTACCGGCCTCATCGCGGGCAAGCCACGCTCCCACAGGGTTCTTCAGCGAATACAGATTTTGTGTACGACAAAGATCCTGTGGGAGCGTGGCTTGCCCGCGAAGACTGACTCTCAGGCGCTACGAGACGCCCTGACTAGACGCAACCCCGCAATCACCACCGCAAAAACAGCCAAAGTAGTGTTGTACAACGCCAGCGCCGGAAACCCGAACACCAGCGCCAGCACCGCCAGCCACCATCCGGCCCGGCCCGGCACCACAAAACCGATGATCGCGGCGGCCAATGCGGCGAAGCCCAACACCTTGAAGTGAATCATCAAACCCAGGTTCGAACGAATCTGGCATTCCCAGCGGCTCGCCTCGTCCACGCAGAGGCCAACCCACTGCGCATCCTCCATAAAGCCATAACGCGCGCCATAACTGGCGGCCAGCCATAACGGCAGCAGAACTAGCAGCAGAATCACAGGCAGACGGCGGGACATGTAGCACTCCAATAAACGAAAACGGCGGCCAGCTTAATCCCCCGACAGCGCTAAGCAAACGCGCTTAACAGATAACTGGTCACGAAATAGCTGCAAAGTGTATCGTCCAGCTACTATTGATCCGAAATTCGCCCTGATTGGTGCCGCAGCATGGCACTTTGGCGCAAACCCCGTGGTCATAGCCTGCGAACTTCATTCGGCACCTTCCTCTAAGGGATCTAGTCATGCTCCGTTCCTTGCGCTTCGCCGCCCTGTTTGGCGGCCTTATCTTGAGTGCGTCCGCACTGGCGGTCGATATCGACGCTGCCAGTTATGGCTACCCCTTGACCAACCCGTTCGAGGCGACCATCGCCACGACTCCGCCGGACCTGCGTCCGGAGTTGCCGCTGGACGACGACATCGATCAGCAGACACGCAGCGTGACTCTGCGCCCGGAGCGTGCATTCGAACTGCCGGACAACTTCTGGCCGGTAAAAAAACTGACTTACCGCATCGCCACGCAGGACAAGGCAGCCCCGCTGATCTTCCTGATCGCCGGCACCGGCGCGCGTTATGACAGCAGCCACAACGAGTACCTGAAAAAGCTCTACTACAAGGCCGGCTACCATGTGGTGCAACTGTCGTCACCCACCAGCTTCGACTTCATGAGCGCGGCGTCACGCTTTGCCACACCGGGCATTACCAAGGAAGACGCCGAAGACATGTACCGGGTGATGCAGGCCGTGCGGGCGCAAAACCCGAACGTCGCTGTCACCGATTACTACCTGACCGGTTACAGCCTCGGTGCGCTGGACGCAGCATTCGTCGCGCACCTGGACGAAACCCGCCGCAGCTTCAACTTCAAGAAAGTCTTGCTGCTCAACCCGCCGGTCAACCTCTACACCTCGATCACCAACCTGGACAAGCTGGTCCAGACCGAGGTCAAGGGCATCAACAACAGCACCACCTTCTATGAACTGGTGCTGAACAAACTGACCCGCTACTTCCAGCAAAAAGGCTACATCGACCTCAACGATGCTCTGCTCTACGACTTCCAGCAGTCCAAGCAGCACCTGACCAACGAACAGATGGCCATGCTGATCGGCACCTCGTTCCGCTTCTCGGCGGCCGACATTGCCTTCACCTCGGACTTGATCAACCGTCGTGGCCTGATCACCCCGCCGAAAACCCCGATCACCGAAGGCACCAGCCTCACGCCGTACCTCAAGCGTGCGCTGCAGTGCGACTTCGACTGCTACATCACCGAACAAGTGATCCCGATGTGGCGTGCACGAACCGATGGCGGGAGCCTGCTGCAACTGATCGATCAGGCCAGCCTGTACGCCTTGAAGGATTACCTGCATGACAGCCCGAAAATCGCTGTCATGCACAACGCCGACGACGTGATCCTCGGCCCTGGCGACCTCGGCTTCCTGCGCAAGACCTTCGGCGATCGTTTGACCGTTTATCCACTGGGCGGCCATTGCGGCAACCTTAATTACCGCGTCAACAGCGACGCCATGCTGGAGTTCTTCCGTGGCTAAATACCTCCTGCTAATCGCAGCGTTACTCTGTGCAGGCGTCGCCAATGCCGACAACAGCAAAGCCAACGCACCGGTTGTTATCGACAGTGACGGCTTCAAAGAGCCACTGAGCAAGCTCAAGTTCAACCCGGGGCTGGATCAGCGCGAGTTCGAACGCTCCACGCTCAATGCGCTGAACGTCTACGACCCGCTGGAAGAGTGGAACCGCCGGGTTTATCACTTCAACTATCGCTTCGACCAATGGGTGTTCCTGCCGGTGGTCGACGGTTATCGCTACATCACCCCGAGTTTCCTGCGCACCGGCGTCAGCAACTTCTTCAATAACATCGGCGATGTGCCGAACCTGATGAACAGCCTGCTGCAATTCAAAGGCAAGCGCTCGATGGAAACCACCGCGCGCCTGCTGCTCAACACCACCATCGGCATCGCCGGCCTGTGGGACCCGGCCACCGCCATGGGCCTGCCGCGTCAAGCCGAAGACTTCGGTCAGACCCTGGGCTTCTACGGCGTACCGGGTGGCGCTTACTTCGTGTTGCCGATCCTCGGCCCTTCGAACATCCGCGACACAGGCGGCCTGGTGGTGGACTTCAGCGCCGAATCGGCGATCAACTTCCTGAACGTCTCCGAAGTCAGCTCCAACCATCCTGAAGTCTGGGCCCTGCGCGGCGTCGACAAGCGCTACCAGAACAGCTTCCGCTACGGCCAGCTGAACTCGCCGTTCGAGTACGAGAAAGTGCGTTACGTGTACACCGAGTCACGCAAGTTGCAGATTGCCGAGTAAATTCGGCGGCAACAAAAAAGGCCATTCGATGCAGATCGAATGGCCTTTTTTATGAGGTCTATCAAACACCAAAAATCACCTGTGGGAGATTCTATGTTGCCCGACAACCCTGAATTCTCAGGCTGACAGGTATTCGCTCTGATTTTTCATCAGGGCAAATGCCACTCGACAGAGCTTTCGGGCCAAGGCGACCAAGGCCTGGGTTTTCGAGAAGCCTCTAGCCAGGTATGCCTCGTAAAACGGCTTCCATTTAGACGAGCGACACGCCGCCATTGCGGCGTTGTAAGCCAAACGACGAACCTCCGGATCTCCTTTTTTGGTCAGGTACCGCCGCCCATTCTTCTTGCCGGAGTCGTCGACTGCCAAGTCCATTCCCAGGAATGCGATGAACGCATCGCTGTTCGCAAAATCACCCCGCATAAAAGTCGTCGCCAACCCCGTTGCGGTCAATTCCCCAACACCTTCTATGGCTTTGCAGCGATCAATATTCTCTTCAATCCCTGCCTCTTTGCTGACCTTGCGCAGCAGTTTCTGAATAGCCTGATCCGCTTGCTTGAACGCCTTCTGCTGAGCGGCCTGCACTTTCTTCAACAAGGGTTCATGGGCCCAACTCAACATCAGCCCAGCATGGTTCTGGATCAGCGTTGCACGTCTATGGAGAAGGCTTTTCAGTGAGCTGTAGGCCTTGGGTGGCGGGCTCCAGACCCGCAGTTTGTTTTGTTCACTCTCCAAGTAACGCGCCAGCAAACGCGCATCGCAGGGATCATTCTTGGCTCGTTGGCCGACGCCACGGCGGTAATGACTTACCCGATAAGCATCCACCACGTAGACCTGATGACCCATTTCATGAGCCAACTCAACCGTGTCCAGGTGGTAAATGTTGGTGGCTTCAACGGCAATAGCGCTTTGGGCGGGCAGGGTTTTAAGCCAACGTTTAAGGGTGGTTCGATCGTTCTTAATGTCTTGAATGATTTGCAGGTCGGTGCGATAGACAGCAATTTGGGCCTTGGCGATATCGATACCAACAACCGTCTGCGAAGTAAGGATTGTCATGACAAATCCTCGGAGCTAGGGTTTAAGTGCTTGTTGGGGTCTACCGTTGCGCTGGCTTGTCTCTATCGTCGGTTTACCGATGAATTCCTTATCGGCGCTTTGGGTAGAAGGGGCGGGACGAGAAGTCTCCCACGGTCTGTACTGGTCAGAGTCAGAATCGAGTCTGTAGTCCCGCCCACCCCTTCAAGTCTAAACATACAAGCGAGCCTGCTCGCGATGAGGCCAGCGCAGTTAACATCTATGCTGACTGACATACCGCTATCGCGAGCAGGCTCGCTCCCACATTTTTGGACAGAGTCCGGCTTCAGCCTTTCAGCGCCTTATAGATTTTGCTGACCAACATCACACCCGCCAACACCACCGCACCCGCCACAATCCCCGCCACCGCATTCAGCAACGTCGGCACGATAAACCCGGCACCGCCCGCCCCTGCGCTGACGCTTTCAATCCAGTGATGAACCACCGGCACGCCATGGGTCAGAATCCCGCCACCCACCAGGAACATTGCCGCCGTACCAATCACCGACAGACTTTTCATCATGTAAGGCGCGGCACGCAAAATCCCGCCGCCGATGCTTTTGGCCATCTGCCCGGGCTTCTGGGTCAGCCACAGGCCGAGATCATCGAGTTTGACGATGCCCGCGACCAGGCCATAGACGCCGATGGTCATGACAATGGCGATGCCCGACAGCACGATGACCTGCTGGGTCAACGACGCATCCGCCACGGTGCCAAGGGTGATGGCGATGATTTCCGCCGACAGAATGAAGTCAGTGCGGATAGCGCCCTTGATCTTGTCTTTCTCGAACGCCACCAGATCGACCGCCGGATCGGCCACGGCCTCCACCAGCTCTGCATGTTCGGCCTGATCTTCAGCCTTGCTGTGCAGGAATTTGTGGGCGAGTTTCTCGAAACCTTCGAAACACAGGTAGGCGCCACCGACCATCAACAACGGCGTGACCAGCCACGGGATGAACACGCTGATTGCCAGCGCCGACGGCACCAGGATCAGTTTGTTTAGAAACGACCCCTTGGCTACGGCCCAAACGACCGGTATTTCCCGCTCGGCACGCACACCGCTGACCTGCTGGGCATTGAGCGCCAGATCGTCACCGAGCACGCCGGCGGTCTTCTTGGCGGCCATTTTGGTCATCAACGCCACATCGTCGAGAACGGCCGCGATGTCGTCGATCAGCACCAGCAAACTGCTTCCTGCCATGAATCAGGTTTCCTTCTTGAATGAATGCCGCGCAGCATAGCGCGGCCGAGCGCCGCACGGGGCATTCTTGAGCGCCGCGCGAGCCCGGTGCTACCATGCGCAACCGCCAGAACAGGCAAGGAACCCCCTGGTTTATGAGCACTATCCGCGAGCGCAACAAAGAACTGATCCTGCGTGCCGCCAGTGAAGAATTTGCGGACAAGGGCTTCGCTGCGACCAAAACCAGTGACATCGCAGCCAAGGCGGGACTGCCCAAGCCCAACGTCTACTACTACTTCAAATCCAAGGAAAACCTCTACCGCGAGGTCCTGGAAAGCATCATCGAGCCCATATTGCAGGCCTCGACGCCGTTCAACGCCGACGGTGTGCCCAGTGAAGTGCTGAGCGGCTACATCCGCTCGAAAATCCGCATCTCCCGCGACTTGCCCTTCGCCTCCAAAGTGTTCGCCAGCGAAATCATGCACGGCGCCCCGCACCTGAGCGCCGACCTGGTCGAACAGCTCAACGGCCAGGCCAAGCACAACATCGACTGCATCCAGACCTGGATCGACCGCGGCCAGATCGCCCCGATCGACCCCAACCACCTGATGTTCAGCATCTGGGCCGCGACGCAGACGTACGCCGACTTTGACTGGCAGATCACCGCCATCACGGGCAAGGCCAAGCTGGATGAAGAGGACTATGAAGCGGCGGCGCAGACGATTATTCGGTTGGTGCTGAAGGGGTGTGAGCCGGATAGGTAGACCCCGGTGAATTCATCGCTAGCAGGCTAGCTCCCACATTGGATCTGTGGCGTTCACCAATCCCCTGTGGGAGCTAGCCTGCTAGCGATGAAGGCAACTCGATTTCAGCTCAAACCCAAACAGCGTCCCACAGCGAATAGTCGCCAAGCTTTTCCACCAACCCAGCCCGCAACGGGTTGGCCACGACATACCGCGCCAATTTCACCAAATCCTCTTCCCGCCGCAGTGCACGGTCATGAAAGCCTTTCTGCCAAAGATTATCCTTGCGGCCAATGAACTGATTCACCGCTTTAGTGCTCAGTGATTTGGTCTTTTGCATCAGGTCACCCAACGATCCCTGCTGTAACTCGACCAACCAATGGAAATGATCGGGCATGACAACCCAGGCCAGTGAATTCGCGATGCCTTGATCCTGAGCGCAGCGAAATTGATTAACCACCACTCTACCCAAGGTGAAGTCTTTGAATATTGGCTTTCGGTCATGTGTATTGGTAGTCAGAAGGTAAATCCGACTGGATTCGGCATAACGGCCGATGCGCAAGCGATTTGAAGCGGGTAGATCAGGCATTCCTTTGCCCCTTGCATGATTAATTCATCTGGAAGGCTAGACCTGATATCACCCAAGGGCGGGGCAGACATTTAGCTGGATGTGTCTGGTAGTCCGTCATCGCTAGCAGGCTAGCTCCCACACTGGATCTCTGTGAACACAAAATTCGCGCTCGACAAACATCCCCTGTGGGAGCCAGCCTGCTGGCGATGGCGATAGATCAATCAATACAAAATCAAGCCGTCACCCCCGCATCCGCCCGCAACCCCACCGCCTCAATCGCACTGATCGCACATTGCTCGTCAACATCCGACAGATCCCCGCTGATCCCCACTGCCCCCAGCACGTTCCCGTCCTGATCCCGAATCAACACACCGCCCGGTGCTGGCACGACGCTGCCCTGCCCCAGGCTGTTTAGTGCGGCGAAGAAGGCCGGGCGTTGTTGGGCGTCCAGCGCCAGCAGGCGTGAGCCTTTGCCCAGGGCGATGGCGCCCCAGGCTTTGCCGATGGCGACCTGCGGGCGCAGCAGGCTGGCGCCGTCTTCGCGTTGCAGGGTAATCAAGTGTCCGCCGGCATCCAGGACCGCGATGGTCAGTGGAGCCGCCGAGATAGCACGCCCTGCGGTGATGGCCTGATTGATCAGGTTGACTGCAACTTTCAAGGTTAAAGCGCTCATGGTGCCGTCCTCATTTTGTTATAGGGAAAGCTGTTGGGCTGCGCGGAAGGTCTCACGCTTGCGTCGCAGTCCGATGCAACAAATAGAACACAATGAGTTATTTTTTTGTATACAATAATTCTCGAAAAGCGCCGCATGCGACGAAAAGCCACAGCAGCACGGGCTTCCGACGAATGAAACAGTCGCTTGAGAAAATGGATTGACCTGCGCCGTCCGCCGTGAATACACTCTGCGCAAAGCCACTTGTATACAATTACAAAACGTAAGAGGCACAAAACAATGAGCAAAATGAGAGCAATCGAAGCCGCCGTTCTGGTGATGCGCCGTGAAGGGGTTGATACCGCTTTTGGCATCCCGGGCGCCGCGATCAACCCGCTGTACTCCGCCTTGCAGAAGGTCGGTGGCATCGATCACGTCCTCGCGCGCCACGTTGAAGGTGCCTCGCACATGGCCGAGGGCTACACCCGCACCAAGGCCGGCAACATCGGCGTGTGCATCGGCACCTCCGGCCCGGCCGGCACCGACATGGTCACCGGGCTCTACAGCGCCTCGGCCGACTCGATCCCGATTCTGTGCATCACCGGGCAAGCCCCCCGCGCCCGTATGCACAAGGAAGACTTCCAGGCCGTCGACATCACCACCATCGTCAAGCCAGTGACCAAGTGGGCAACCACCGTCATGGAGCCTGGCCAAGTGCCGTATGCGTTCCAGAAAGCCTTCTACGAAATGCGCTCCGGCCGCCCAGGCCCGGTGCTGATCGACCTGCCGTTCGACGTGCAGATGGCCGAAATCGAATTCGACATCGACGCCTACCAGCCACTGCCGCTCGCCAAGCCGACCGCTAACCGCGTGCAAATCGAGAAGGCCCTCGCCATGCTCGATCAGGCAGAGCGCCCACTGCTGGTTGCCGGTGGCGGCATCATCAATGCCGACGCCAGCGATTTGCTGGTGGAGTTCGCCGAGCTGACCGGTATTCCGGTCATCCCGACCCTGATGGGCTGGGGCACGATTCCGGACGATCACCCATTGATGGTCGGCATGGTGGGCTTGCAGACGTCGCACCGCTACGGCAACGCGACCCTGCTGAAATCAGACGTGGTATTGGGCGTCGGTAACCGTTGGGCCAACCGTCATACCGGTTCGATCGACGTGTACACCGAGGGCCGCAAGTTCATTCACGTCGACATCGAACCGACGCAAATCGGCCGCGTGTTCAACCCGGACCTGGGCATCGTTTCCGACGCCGCTGCCGCGCTGACCGTGTTCATCGAAGTCGCTCGCGAATGGCAAGCCGCCGGCAAGCTGAAAAACCGCAGTGCCTGGCTGCAAGACTGCCAGCAGCGCAAAGCCAGCCTGCAACGCAAGACTCACTTCGACAACGTGCCGGTCAAGCCGCAACGCGTTTACGAAGAGATGAACCAGGTGTTCGGCAAGGACACGTGCTACGTCAGCACCATCGGTCTGTCGCAGATTGCCGGCGCGCAGTTCCTGCACGTCTACAAGCCGCGTCACTGGATCAACTGCGGTCAGGCCGGCCCGTTGGGCTGGACCATTCCGGCAGCGCTGGGCGTGGTCAAGGCCGATCCGACCCGCAAGGTCGTGGCGTTGTCCGGCGACTATGATTTCCAGTTCATGATCGAAGAGTTGGCGGTGGGCGCGCAGTTCAAGCTGCCGTACATCCACGTTGTGGTAAACAATTCGTACCTGGGGCTGATTCGTCAGGCTCAGCGCGGTTTCGACATGGACTACTGCGTGCAGCTGTCCTTCGATAACCTGAACGCTCCGGAACTCAACGGTTACGGTGTCGACCACGTCGCGGTTGCCGAAGGCCTCGGCTGCAAGGCGCTGCGTGTGTTCGAACCGGGTCAGATCCAGCCTGCATTGCGCAAGGCTCAGGAGCTGATCGAAGAGTTCAAGGTGCCGGTGATCGTCGAGATTATTCTGGAGCGTGTGACCAACATTTCCATGGGCACCGAGATCAACGCCGTCAACGAATTCGAAGACCTGGCGCTGGTCGGCAACGATGCGCCAACCGCGATTTCGTTGCTGGACTAACAGCTGATTGATGATCGTTCCCACGCTCTGCGTGGGAATGCAGCCCGGGACGCTCCGCGTCCCAAAGCGGACGCAGAGCGTCCATTGAGGCATTCCCACGCAGAGCGTGGGAACGATCCCAACAAACATTAACAGGAGACCACCATGCCGCGTTTCGCAGCCAACCTGTCCATGCTGTTCACTGAGCAGGATTTTCTTGCCCGTTTCGAAGCGGCCGCCAAGGCCGGTTTCAGTGGTGTCGAGTACCTGTTCCCCTACGATTTCAGCTCCGCCGAGATCAAGGCCAAGCTCGACGCCAACGGCCTGACCCAGGTGCTGTTCAACCTGCCGGCCGGTGACTGGGCCAAGGGCGAACGCGGTATCGCGTGCCTGCCGGACCGGGTTGAAGAGTTCCGCGCCGGTGTCGATCTGGCGATCGCTTACGCACAAGTGCTGGGCAACACCCAAGTCAACTGCCTGGCCGGTATTCGTCCACAAGGCGTCGACGATGCCACCGTGGAAAAAACCTTCGTCGCCAACCTCAAGTACGCCGCCGACAAGCTGCAAGCGGCGGGCATCAAACTGGTGATGGAAGCGATCAACACCCGCGACATCCCGGGTTTCTACCTGAACAACACGGCGCAAGCCCTGTCGATTCGCGAACAGGTCGGCAGCGCCAACCTGTTCCTGCAATACGACATTTACCACATGCAAATCATGGAGGGCGACCTGGCCCGCACCCTGCAATCGCACTTGGGCGAGATCAACCATGTGCAGTTGGCGGACAACCCAGGACGCAACGAACCGGGCACCGGTGAAATCAACTACCGCTTCCTGTTCGAACACCTCGACCGCATTGGTTATCAGGGTTGGGTCGGTTGCGAATACAAGCCGCTGACCACCACGGAAGCGGGTCTGGGCTGGCTCAAGACCCATAACGCGATCTGAACGAACAACACAAAACCCTGTGGGAGCGGGCTTGCCCGCGATGGCGGTAGCACACCAGACAAAGATGTTGCCTGACCTACCTCCATCGCAGGCAAGCCAGCTCCCACATGAATCTGCTGCGTCCCCAAGACTGCATTGCCGCATCGGAACATGCGTCAAATAAAGAGGAATTTCTCATGGCTAAAATCGGATTTATCGGCACCGGCATCATGGGCCACCCAATGGCGTTGAACCTGCAGAAAGCCGGTCACAGCCTGTTCCTGTCGGCGCACCACGACGCCGCGCCTGCCGACCTGATCGCCGCTGGCGCCGTCGCACTGGCGAACCCGAAAGAAGTCGCCCAGGAAGCTGAAGTCATCATCATCATGGTGCCGGATACCCCGCAGGTTGACGACGTGCTGTTCCGCGCCGACGGCGTTGCGGCTGGCGTGGGCAAAGGCAAAATCGTCATCGACATGAGCTCGATCTCGCCGACCGCCACCAAAGCCTTCGCGGCCAAGGTCAACGAAAAAGGCGCGCAGTACCTCGACGCGCCAGTGTCCGGCGGTGAAGTCGGCGCCAAGGCGGCGACCCTGAGCATCATGGTCGGCGGTGATGCCGATGCCTTCGAACGCGTGCTGCCGCTGTTCCAGGCCATGGGCAAGAACATCACCCTGGTCGGTGGTAACGGCGACGGTCAGACCGCGAAAGTGGCGAACCAGATCATCGTGGCGCTGAACATCCAGGCTGTGGCCGAAGCCCTGCTGTTCGCCTCTAAAAACGGTGCCGATCCAGCCAAGGTGCGTGAAGCGCTGATGGGCGGTTTCGCTTCGTCGAAGATCCTCGAAGTGCACGGCGAGCGCATGATCAAAGGCACCTTCGACCCGGGCTTCCGCATCAGCCTGCACCAGAAGGACCTCAACCTGGCCCTCGCCGGCGCGCGCGAGTTGGGCATCAACCTGCCGAACACCGCCAATACCCAGCAAGTGTTCAGCACCTGCGCGGCCATCGGCGGCAGCAACTGGGACCACTCGGCGCTGATTAAAGGCCTGGAACACATGGCGAACTTCTCGATTCGCGATAAGTAAGCAAGCCTTGCATAAAACCTGTGGGAGCTAGCCTGCTAGCGATGAAATCAACGCGGTGTGTCTGATAGACCTCGGCGTCTGAATCGCTAGCAGGCTAGCTCCCACAGGGAACCGAGTCGCCCTCCAAATAACAAGAAATCCGGGAGCCCGCCATGTCGGTCAATCCGCAACAATTCCTGCGCGAGCTGTTTGCCACAGCCATCGACGCGGCCCATCCGCAGCAAGTCCTCGAAGCCCATTTGCCCAAAGATCGCAGCGGTCGGGTGATCGTCATTGGCGCCGGCAAAGCCGCGGCCGCCATGGCTCAGGTCGTCGAGCGTTGCTGGCAGGGTGAAGTGTCCGGTCTGGTGGTGACACGATACGGTCACGGCGCCCCGTGCGAAAAAATCGAAGTCGTCGAAGCCGCTCACCCGGTGCCTGACGCGGCCGGTCTAGCCGTCGCAAAACGTGTATTGGACCTGGTCAGCAACCTGACCGAAGACGACCGCGTAATCTTCCTGCTCTCGGGTGGCGGTTCTGCGTTACTGGCCCTGCCTGCTGCCGGCATCACGCTGGCCGACAAGCAGTCGATCAACAAAGCCCTGCTCAAATCCGGCGCCACCATCGGCGAGATGAATTGCGTGCGCAAGCACCTCTCGGCGATCAAGGGCGGCCGCCTCGGCAAGGCCTGCTGGCCGGCCACTGTTTATACCTACGCGATTTCCGATGTGCCGGGCGACCTCGCCACGGTCATCGCCTCCGGCCCCACCGTGGCCGACCCGAGCACCTCGGCCGAAGCCCTGGCGATTCTCAAACGCTACGGCATCGACGTTCCGGCCTCGGTACGCAACTGGCTGCAGAGCCCGGAATCGGAGACGGTCAAACCCGGCGATCCGAGCCTGGCGCGCAGCCATTTCCAGTTGATCGCCCGCCCCCAGCAATCGCTTGAAGCCGCTGCGGTGAAAGCCCGTCAGGCTGGTTTCAGTCCGCTGATTCTCGGCGACCTCGAAGGTGAATCCCGCGAAGTGGCCAAGGTTCACGCCGGCATCGCGCGGCAAGTGGTCTTGCATGGCCAACCGTTGGCGGCGCCGTGCGTGATTTTGTCTGGCGGCGAAACCACCGTCACCGTGCGCGGCAATGGCCGTGGCGGACGCAACGCCGAATTCCTGCTCAGCCTCACAGACAGCCTCAAAGGCCTGCCCGGCGTCTACGCCCTGGCCGGCGACACCGATGGCATCGACGGCTCCGAAGACAATGCCGGCGCCATCATGACCCCGGACAGCTACGCCCGCGCCGCCGCCCTCGGCTTGAGCGCCAGCGACGAGTTGGACAACAACAATGGCTACGGTTATTTCGAGGCGCTGGACGCACTGATCGTCACCGAACCGACCCGCACCAACGTCAATGACTTCCGCGCCATCCTGATCCTTGAGAGCCCTAAAAATGACGCCTGACAAGAAGGTTAAAATCCTCGCCACCCTCGGCCCTGCCACCGACGGGATCGACGACATCCGTGAGCTGGTGCAGGCCGGGGTCAACATCTTTCGCCTGAACTTCAGCCATGGCGATCACGCCGACCATGCTCAGCGTTATCAGTGGATTCGTGAAGTCGAGCGCCAGCTGAATTATCCGCTGGGCATTCTCATGGACCTGCAAGGCCCGAAACTGCGGGTCGGCAAGTTCGCCGAGGGTAAGGTGCAACTGCACCGCGGCCAGGCCCTGCGCCTGGATCTGGACCCGACGCCGGGTGACGAGCGCCGGGTCAACTTGCCCCACCCGGAAATCATCGCCGCGCTTGAACCCGGCATGGACCTGCTGCTGGACGACGGCAAGCTGCGCCTTCGCGTGGTCACCAAGTACGCCGATGCGATCGACACCACCGTGCTCAACGGCGGCGAGCTCTCGGATCGCAAAGGGGTGAACGTGCCGCAAGCGATGCTGGAACTGAGCCCGTTGACCGCCAAGGATCGTCGCGACTTGAGTTTCGGTCTGGAGCTGGGTGTGGACTGGGTCGCGCTGTCGTTTGTGCAACGTCCGGAAGACATCCGCGAAGCCCGCGAACTGATCGGCGACAAAGCGTTTTTGATGGCCAAGATCGAGAAGCCGTCGGCGGTGACTCAGCTACGGGAAATCGCCGAGTTGAGCGACGCGATCATGGTCGCTCGCGGTGATCTTGGCGTCGAAGTACCGGCCGAAAGCGTGCCGCAGATTCAGAAAAACATCATCAGCCTCTGCCGCGAACTCGGCAAACCGGTGGTGGTGGCGACGCAGATGCTCGAATCGATGCGCTTCTCCCCTGCCCCGACCCGCGCCGAAGTCACTGATGTGGCCAACGCCGTGGCCGAAGGCGCCGATGCGGTAATGCTGTCGGCCGAAACCGCGTCCGGCGAATACCCGCTGGAAGCCGTGCAGATGATGAGCAAGATCATTCGCCAGGTGGAAAACGGTCCGGATTATCAGGCGCAACTGGACGTGAGCCGGCCGAAGGCTGAGGCGACTGTTTCTGACGCGATCAGCTGCGCGATCCGCCGCATCAGCAATGTGCTGCCGGTGGCGGTGCTGGTGAATTACAGCGAGTCGGGGACATCGAGCCTGCGTGCGGCGCGGGAACGGCCGACGGTGCCGATCCTGAACCTGACGCCGAACCTGCAGACCGCGCGCCGCTTGACCGTGGCGTGGGGCGTGCATTCGGTGGTCAATGATCGGCTGCGGCAGGTGGATGAGGTGTGCTCGACGGCGCTGGAGATTGCGCAGGCGCAAGGAATGGCGCAGCGCGGGGACACCTTGTTGATCACCGCGGGTGTGCCGTTTGGGCAGCCGGGGTCGACTAACTCTTTGCGAATAGAAACCCTTATCTAACCCACAAGATGATCGTTCCCACGCTCCGCGTGGGAATGCAGCCCGGGACGCTCTGCGTCCCAAGAGCAGACGCAGAGCGTCCATTGAGGCATTCCCACGCAGAGCGTGGGAACGATCTGTACACGGTTTAACTGAAACACCACAGACTTCATCATGCCTGCCAACCACTTCAACTCCCACTGCCCCGATTGGGCGACTGCCCTGCTCAACGGCTTCAGCCAGATCTTCCTCCAGCGCCATCCGCTGTGCGGTCTGCTGTGCCTGTTGGCGATTCTTTTCACCGCACCCACCCTGCTCGGCGGTGCGCTGCTGGGCGGTGTCGCCGGGTTGCTCACCGCGCAGCGTCGCGGCTATGCCAAGGCTGATCGTCAGGCCGGGCTGTTCAGTTACAACGGTGTCTTGCTCGGCCTGCTGCTGAGCCTGTATTTCCCCTGGTCCGCGCTGTTGCCGCCGCTAATCATCGCTGCCGGAGGACTGAGCGCGATGTTCACTCAACAGTGGCTCAAACGCGTCCGGGTCAGCCACTACCTGCCTGCCTATACGGCGCCTTTCGTGGGGCTGGGCTGGTTGCTGCTGTGCTTCGCCACGCCCTCGACCAATGCGCACTTGATCGAAATCAGCACGCTGAACATGCTCGCCGCCCCCCTGAAAGGCCTCGGCCAGGTAATGTTCCTCGGTCATCCGCTAGCCGGTGCGATGATTGCCGCGGGGTTGCTGATCGCTGATCGCCGCGCCTTCTGCTGGGCGTTGTTGGCGTCTGCCGCGGGCATGGGCTGGAGCATGTTGCATCACGACTTCTATAGCGCATTGATCGGCCTCGGTGGCTATAACGCCGTACTCGCCGCCCTCGCCTTCAGCTCGCAGCGCCAGAAACCCTGGCTGCCGCTGATCGGTATTGCATCCGCGCTGTTGCTGACGCCGGTGTTTGCCACCATCGGTCTGCCAACGCTGACCGCGCCGTTCATCCTCGCCTGCTGGCTGATTCGCACGGTTGTTCAAATGCTCGGCAAGACCCCTGTCGCCCGTACGCCTTGCACTCTGGAGGAGAATCAACCTAGGCTTCGCTGATCATTGGTTCAGGCGGTATCCATGGACAGCAGCAAAAACTGGCGTGAAGACCTTTACGTCATGGTTTTCCAGAGCGACACCAAGGCCGGGCGGCGCTTCGACGGCATCCTGCTGTTGATCATCCTCGCCAGCATCATCGTCGTGATGCTCGACAGCATCGACACGGTCCACAAGAATTATGCCGACGTGCTGGCGTACATCGAGTGGGGCTTCACCGTCATCTTCGCCATCGAATATGGCTTGCGCCTGTATTGCTCGCCCAAGCCATTGCGCTATGCGTTCAGCTTTTATGGGCTGGTGGATTTGCTGGCGATCGTGCCCGGTATCCTGGCGCTGTATTACGCCGATGCGCAGTACCTGCTGATCATCCGGATCATTCGGATGCTGCGGATTTTCCGCGTGCTCAAACTCAGCCCGTACCTCAAGCAAGCCAACTACCTGATGTTGGCGTTGCGCGGCAGCAAGCAGAAGATCGTGGTGTTCCTGGTCAGCGTCTGCACGCTGGTGACGGTATTCGGCACGTTGATGTACGTGATCGAAGGCCCGGAACACGGCTTCACCAGCATTCCCAAAGGCATCTACTGGGCGATCGTCACGTTGACCACGGTGGGCTTCGGCGACATCGTGCCCAAGACGCCGCTGGGCCAGGTGGTTTCGTCGCTGGTAATGATCACCGGTTACTCGATCATCGCCGTGCCGACCGGGATTTTCACCGCCGAACTGGCCAATGCCATGCGCGGTGAACAGCTGCAACACGACTGCCCGGTATGCAAGAAAAACAGCCATGAACACGGTGCAACGTTTTGCTCCCGTTGCGGGAATGCATTGTTTAAGAAACTGGAATAAGCAAAGTGCTTTTTAATCTTTAAACGCCTATGCAAGCCCGGCTATAGTCGCTGGCAAATTGCCTCGCTTTTTATATAAAAACTTTCGAACAAGGACTGCGCAGTGAAAAAACTCTTTGGCGCCTCACTTCTGGCCGCTGGCCTGGCACTGACCAGCGTGGCTCAGGCCGCACCGACCCTGCTTAACGTTTCCTACGACGTGATGCGAGATTTCTACAAGGACTACAACACTGCGTTCCAGAAACACTGGCAAGCCGAGCACAACGAAAACATCACCCTGCAGATGTCCTTCGGCGGCTCCAGCAAACAGGCGCGTTCGGTGATCGATGGCCTGCCGGCTGACGTCATCACCATGAACATGGCCACCGACATCAATGCCCTGGCGGACAACGGCCAACTGGTACCGAAAGACTGGGTTACCCGCCTGCCGAACAACAGCGCGCCATTCACTTCGGCCACCGTGTTCATCGTGCGCAAAGGCAACCCGAAAGCCCTGAAAGACTGGCCGGATCTGCTCAAGGACGGCGTGCAAGTCATCGTGCCGAACCCGAAAACCTCGGGTAACGGTCGCTACACCTACCTCTCGGCTTGGGGTTATGTGCTGAAAAACGGCGGTGACGAGAACAAGGCCAAAGACTTCGTCGGCAAGCTGTTCAAGCAAGCGCCGGTGCTGGATACCGGTGGCCGTGCAGCCACCACCACATTCATGACCAACCAGCTCGGCGATGTGCTGGTGACCTTCGAAAACGAAGCGGAAATGATTGCCCGCGAGTTTGGTCGCGATCAGTTTGAAGTGATCTACCCAAGCGTCTCCGCTGAAGCCGAGCCGCCAGTGTCGGTGGTCGACAAATCCGTCGACAAGAAAGGCACCCGCGCGGCGGCCGAGGAATACCTGAAGTACCTGTGGTCGCCGGAAGGCCAGGAAATTGCAGCAGCCAACTACCTGCGTCCGCGTGATCCAGCGGTGTTGGCCAAGTACACCGATCGGTTCCCGAAAGTGGATTTCCTGTCGGTGGAGAAGACCTTTGGCGACTGGCGGACTGTGCAGAAGACCCACTTCAATGATGGAGGGATCTTTGATCAGATTTACAGCGGTCAGTAGTTCCTGAGCAGAATGAAAAGGCGACCTGATGAGGTCGCCTTTTTTTGTGGGTTTTCTGTGGTCACAGATTGCTCATACGACATTAATCCTGTGGGAGCGGGCTTGCCCGCGAAGACGGCGGCACATCCAGCATTGATGTGATTGATAAATCGCCATCGCGGGCAAGCCCGCTCCCACAGGTTTTGGACATGCCATTACATCGGCGGTGTCACGCCATCCTTGCCCGCCGAGATCGATTGCGCGGTAAGCGTCCCGTCCGCCCCTTGGGTAACAAACGTCACGATCTTCACGCCCACCTTCAGCAAGCTGCGATCCCCCGGCATCAAGTTCACGATCGGCACATCTTCCGGCACCAGAATCTTCTTCTGCCCGCCCTTGTAGTTGACGGTCAACACCCGGCCATTGCTGATCACCAGATCGCCCACGCTGCCATTGGTCATGCTGCTGCCCTTGACCAGATCGAACGGCCGATGCCCGTCGCCGCTGCCCGCCAGCTCCGGCGGAAAGACGTGGACTTCCAGCGCCTTCAAGGTGCCGTCGTCTTGCGGAATGGCCGCCGAGCCGATGTAGCTGCCCGGTTTGATGTCTTCAATATTGGCCAGGGTGACGGCGCGGACCTTGGTGTCGTTGGTCAGGTTGATCACCACGTTTTCGCCGGTGTTGACGTGAACTTTCAAGACGTCGGGGCTGACGCCGGTGATCTCGCCGCGCACACCGATGCGCATGCCCGGCGCGTCGGCGGCCTGGGCCAGTCCCGCCGTGAACAAGCCGACCAGGGTAACAACTGAAGCGCCGCGAATAAGGTGACGAAACATCGCATTCATGGAAGTGCCTTCCGTTCAAGAAACGTGAAGAGAGAACATAAGCACGCTATCGAACAGGATGTAAGTGAATGTATCATCGGACCTCGATATTTTGACGCAAGGCTCGTCGATGGGCATCACGCATGTCCGTCACTCATTCCGCAAAGGAATGATTGCTATCACTCCAACCCCTCTTCTGCCGAATCCGATACCTCTTTAGCCTGCGCGCATTCCCTTCTGTTCAGCGAGACACGTTATGAACCCAGCGACTCAGGTGCCCCACGGCGCCGCGACAATGACCAAAGGCATGGTGATGCTGTTCGCCTTCTGCTGTGGCGCGATTGTGGCCAACATCTACTATGCCCAGCCGATCATCGGCCTGATCGCGCCGGACATCGGCCTGAACAGCACCATGGCCAGCCTGATCGTTTCGCTGACCCAGATCGGTTACGCGTTGGGTCTGTTCTTCCTCGTGCCACTGGGTGATCTGCTGGAAAACCGCCGGCTGATGATTATCACCACCGTGGTGGCGATTGGCAGCCTGTTGGGCGCGGCGTTCACCGATCAGCCAAATGTGTTTTTGCTGATCTCGTTGCTGGTGGGTTTCAGTTCGGTGTCGGTGCAGATCCTGATTCCGCTGGCCGCGCACCTCGCGCCGGAAGATTCACGCGGCCGGGTGGTCGGCGGGATCATGGGCGGCTTGTTGCTGGGGATTCTGTTGGCGCGACCGGTGTCCAGCGTCGTGGCTGACCACTTCGGCTGGCGCGCGATGTTTGTGATCGCGGCGGTATTGATGGCGGCGATCAGCCTGGTGCTGGCGTTGACGATTCCCAAGCGCCAGCCTGATCACAGCGCTTCTTATGGCCAGTTGCTCGGTTCTCTGTGGACGCTGTTGCGCCAACAGCCGGTGTTGCGTCAACGCGCGTTTTACCAGGGTTGCATGTTCGCCACCTTCAGCCTGTTCTGGACCGCCGTGCCGCTGGAACTGGCGCGCAATCATGGCCTGTCGCAAACCCAGATCGCGATCTTTGCCCTGGTCGGTGCCATCGGTGCCATCGCCGCGCCGATTGCCGGTCGTCTGGCCGATGCCGGCCACACCCGCATCGCCTCGTTGCTGGCTCTGCTGTTCGCCAGCCTGAGCTTTCTGCCAGCATTCATCCACCCGGTCTACAGCGTCATTGGTCTCGCGGTCACCGGCGTGGTCCTCGACTTCTGCGTGCAGATGAACATGGTCCTCGGCCAACGCGCGGTCTACGCCCTCGACGCCAAAAGCCGCAGCCGCTTGAATGCGTTGTACATGACCAGCATCTTCATCGGCGGCGCTTTTGGTTCGTCGGTGGCCAGCGCGGTGTATGAGCATGGCGGCTGGTTGTGGATCGTGATTGTGGGCAGCGCGTTTCCGCTGTTGGCGTTGTTGCGGTTTTTGAGTGTTTCGCCGAAGGCCTCGTTGGCGACGGCATAAGGCGTCAAAAGCTTCGCGGGCAAGCCTCCCTTCCACAGGAATCTGGCTTGCTCGTGATTGTTGTGCAACTGATATTCGGCACTTCAAATCGTCAACATCCCCCAGCCTCTGCCTGAAAACTCCGGATTGCCTCGATGCTCGCTTACCGATGTCGGCGCCGGAATATCCAGTCCCTGCGCCTCCATTTGTTGCAGAAGTATCTGCGCGATTTCGACGGCTGCGTCGTACGCCTCCTCGAACGTATCACCGGCAGTCACAGCACCCGGTATATCTGGTAATTGAATACCTGTCGCAGTCCTCTCTTCTCCCCACTCGATAATGATTGGATAGTGCACAGCGGTACCTCCAGCAAATCTTCAACTTAATGGAGCTCCACTGCACCATGGAAACCGGATTGTGTCTGTTCACGTTGTTTTTCAGGATGTGAACCCCTCGCGTCGGGCTCAGGATAGATCTCGCCTGACTCGTTACGCCCGAGGCCAACCCGGATTACACTCAGCGGCCAGAGCCTGAAGCGAAGCTGGATGCGATTCGCGGCTGACCCGTCAAATGCCGCCTGCCCCGGCGGCATGTTCTTTCAAGGAGTTTGCAATGACCCGACGTACCTTTCTCATTACCGGTGCCAGCAAAGGCATTGGCCGGGCAGTGGCCGAGCATCTGGACCGCGCGGGGCATCGGGTGGTCGGGATTGCCCGAACGCCGGACCTGACGTTCCCCGGGATTCTGTTTCCGCTGGATTTGAGCGACAGGGCGCTGACCCAGGAAGTGCTGGCGGATCTGGCCAAGACTTACGAATTTGATGGGCTGGTGAATAACGTCGGCCTGGTTCGCCCGCAAGTGCTGGGCGAAATCGACCTCGATACCTTTGATGACGTGATGCGGGTCAATCTGCATTCGGCGCTGCAGGCCACTCAGGCGCTGCTGCCGAGCATGCGCGCCAAGGCTTGGGGGCGGGTGGTGAATATTTCCAGTTTGACCGTACTCGGGATCACCCAACGCACGGCGTACGCCGCGGCCAAAGCGGCGCTGATCAGCTTCACGCGTTCCTGGGCGCTGGAACTGGCGCACACCGGCGTGACGGTGAATGCCGTGGCGCCGGGGCCGACTGAAACGGAACTGTTCCGCGCCAACAACCCGCCGGGCAGCGAAGGTGAAGCGCGGTATCTGGCGGGTGTGCCGATGGGCCGTCTGGGACAGCCGCACGAGATAGCGGCGGCCATTGCGTTTTTGTTGTCCGAGCAGAGCGGGTTTATCACCGGGCAAACGTTGTTTGTCGACGGCGGCTCTTCAATCGGTAAAGCCGCGTTCTGAGGAACACATCTCAACACTTTGTGGCGAGGGAGCTTGCTCCCGTTGGGTCGCGAAGCGGCCCCATGACAGGCGCCAGGTTGATCGATGACGACTGCTTCGCAGCCGAACGGGAGCAAGCTCCCTCGCCACAGTTGAAGCGCAATTCAATCAGAACAGGGAACCGCGATGGACCGTCTCGGCGCAATGGAAACCTTCGTCTACGTGGTGGAAACCGGCTCGTTTTCCGCCGCCGCGAGGCGCCTGAATATCGGCCAGCCCGCCGTGTCGAAAACCATTGCGCAACTGGAGGCGCGTCTCGCGGTTCGCCTCCTGTTGCGCTCGACTCGCGGCCTGACGCCCACCGAAGCCGGGCTGGCCTTCTTCGAACGAGCCAAGCGCGCCATCGAGGAAGCCGATGAGGCCGACAACGCCGCACGCGGTGCCGCCAGCGGCCTCACCGGCAACCTGCGGATCTGCGCTGCCGTGACCTTCGGCCGACTGCACATCGTTCCGCACCTCGGACCGTTTCTCGATCAAAACCCGGACCTGAACATCGACCTGATGCTCGACGACCGCAACGTCAATCTGGTCGAAGAAGGCGTCGACATCGCCCTGCGCCTCGGCGCCCAGAGCGACTCCGGCCTCACCGCCCGCAAGATCGCCGAATGCCGGCGCGTGGTGCTGGGCACGCCCGCCTATTTCGAAAAACACGGCGAGCCCACCTGCCCGGCGGATCTGAGCAAGCACCAGGCACTCACCTACAGCTTGGGCGGCGGTGCCAATTGGCAGTTCCGTAACGGGGCAGATGAGCAGTCAGTCACCATCAGCGGCCGAATCCGCGTCAACGCCGCCGAAGGTCTGCGTGCCGCCGTGCTCGCCCATCAAGGGCTGACCCTGGCATCGGAATGGATGTTTGCGCCGGAGTTGGCGAATGGTGCGGTCAGGGAAGTGATGAAGGATTGGACGCTGCCGAATCAGGACCTTTGGGCGGTGTTTCCTACAGGCAGATTGGCTAGCGCGAAGGCTCGGGCGTTTGTGGAGTATGTGCAGGGGTTGTTGGCAAAAGAGGCCTGACGTTTCGAATATTTCGTTTATTGCGATTTTCGATTATTTCGAATAGCCTGCCCACTTCGACTGTTAAAAATATTGGAAACCGCCATGTCGCCTGTTATCCACCCGCCAATCACGTTGCCTATGGAGCGCGAAGTACAAGCCGCCATCGAGGGGCAGCGCGCCTTGGCGGCCTATCTCGCCACTCAATTCGACACTCAGCACATCCAGATTTTCGACGAGCAGAACGAAGCTCACCGTGTCGAACTTCCTACTTCCGCCCTCCGGTTGCTTGTCGACATTCTGGCTGAGCTCGCCGCAGGCAACGCTGTCAAAGTGGTCCCGGTTCACGCTGAACTCACCACCCAGGAAGCGGCGGACCTGCTCAACGTCTCACGCCCGCACCTGATCAAACTGCTCGAATCCGGCGACTTGTCCTACCACAAAACCGGCAAGCACCGACGTGTGCGCTTTGCCGATTTGATGGACTATAAAAACCGGCGCGACACTGCCAGCGAGCAAGCAATGACGCTTCTCGCCGAGCAGGCACAAGCGTTAAGGACAGGATACGAGTGAGGAATTCTTCTTTTACCGCTGTATATGACGCCTGTGTGCTGTACCCCGCTCCCTTGAGGGATTTTCTGATGTGGCTCGCGCTCTCCGGGCGCTTCAGAGCGAAATGGTCTTTGGAGATACACAACGAGTGGAAACGTAATCTGCTTAAAAACCGCCCGGACCTGACCGCAGAACAACTGAACCGCACGTCCGACCTGATGGACCAGGCCTTACCCGACGCTTGTGTAACGGGTTACAAAGACCTTATTGAAGGATTAACGCTGCCCGACATTGATGATCGACATGTGCTGGCTGTCGCCATTCGTTGTAACGCCAGCGTCATCGTCACTTTCAATCAGAAAGATTTTCCCTGCGCAGCGTTGGGCACTTTCGGTATCGAGGCTCAGCATCCTGACGAGTTCGTCGGCAACCTCTTCGGCCTCGATCCGGCAGCAGTGGTCGCGGCGGCGCAGCGCCAACGACAGCAGTTGAAGATGCCGCCAATGAATGTCGAAACCTACCTTGATCTACTGATCCGTCAGGGCCTGATCAAGTCGGTCAAAGCGTTGACCCCTTATCAGTCCATTCTCTGAATCTTTCACAGACTCCAAATAGCAAAACGGCGATCCTGAGATCGCCGTTTCCATTTACTCCCCGAATTGTCGTCCCAACCCACCCGGCACGCCATGGATATTGGTCTCTTCCCACGGCCCGTTCGGGCTGATCGACCGGCTCCAGCCGTTGTTCCAGCGGTAGTAGGTGCGCTGGCGGTAAAAGGTGTTGGGTTGATCATCAAGCACATAAACGCCGAGCTTGGCATCCCAATGGCTGTTGCCACCCGGTGGCGGCGCGAAGCTGGCGGAGGTACGCGGCAGCGGCTTGGCGGGTTTGGCCGGGATACTTGGCTTGCCCGGAGCAGGCGTCGTAGACGGTGTAGGTCTTGGCTGCGACGGCGGGATCGGTCGCGGAGTTGGCTGTTCAGGCGGCCGCTGGACCGCACAGGCGCTTAACCCCAGAACCAGACTGAGCAGGGTGATACGAGCGATGGCGGTCATGGTGGCTTTCCTGTTATTTGTCCGGGCTGTCGATGGTCAGTTTTTGCGCTGTGGTGCTGCTGCTGGCCAGGGGCTGGCTGCGACCGATCCATTCGCCGGCAGTCGGTTGGCCGGCGCGGGAGATGCGCGCAACCAGTTGGACTTCAGGGAAGTTCGACAGTTTCAACTGCGGCATCATTGCGTCGGCATCGCCCAGTTCCACGGTCGCCGGCAGGTCGGCGACGGTCAGGCGCTTGGCGGCCAGCGGTGCCGGTGGCCCCGAGGTGGCGCGGGCGAAAATGAACACGCTGTCGCCGGGCTGGACTTTGGCTTTCAACTCGGGCGCCAGATCGACGGTGACTTTCAGCTTCGCTGCCGCTTTGGCCGCTGGGGCCTGGGCGACTTTGCCACCACTGGCTTCAAGCTTCTCGGTGGCCCGGCTGATTCCGCCCTGCAGCGCAGCACGGGAACTGTCTTCCGGTGGCAGTTGCGCCAACAGGCGATTCCAGTAGTCGATGGCGTCCTGATAACGCTGGCTTTCAAACGCCGCGATACCCAGCAGGCCGAGGCTGGTGACTTCTTTCGGGTCAGCTTTCAGCGCTTCATCAGTCAGCGCCTGAATCTTGTCCGACCACTTTTTGCCATCGGCGAAGTACTGTGCCTGGGCCCATTGGCCGAGCAGTTCCGGCTGACGACCGGCCAGTTTGACCGTGCGTTCGAAGATCTTCGCCGCATCGCCAGGGCGATCCTGAGCCATGTACGTACGACCGAGGAAGTACAAGCCTTCAGCCGAATCCGGCTGAGCCGCGACCGCGCGCTCCAGGCGCTGGGTCATCTCTTCCATCGACTGCGGCGCCTGGGAGAATTCGCGGGTCAGTTCGACTTTGTCGCTGGCGCCGAAATGCAGGTACAAGCCCAACCCCAGGACCGGCACCAGAATCGCCGCCAGCAAGGGCAACGGTTTGCCCAGGCGCGCTACGCGCGGTGCCTCGACGCCTTCGGTGTCGGCGAGCAACTCACGGGCAGCTTCGGCGCGACCGGTTTCCAGTTGCGCAGCGTTGAGCACGCCCTCTTCCTGCTCGGTTTGCAACTCAGCCACGCGCTCCTGATACAACGCAACGTTCAGGGCGGTACGATCCTCTTCAAGCTGGGCGCGACGGCCACGCAAAACGGGGATCAGCAAAAAACTCAGGGCAACCAGAAGTAGCAGACCTGCAGCGAGCCAGAAATCAATCATTCTTGGTTTTATCCAACAGGTGGTCGAGGCGCTCGCGCTCCTCGGCAGAAAGCTCGTCCTTGGTGTCAGTGCGTTGCACGCGACGACGACGGACGATCACGGCGATGATCACAAAACCGCCCAGCAACAGGCCGGCGGGGCCGAACCAGAGCAAGGCGGTTTTGGCGTTCAGTGCGGGTTTGTAGCGGACGAAATCACCGTAGCGATCGACCATGAAGTCGATGATCTGCTGATTGTTCTTGCCCTCGCCCAGCATGCGGAAAATCTCTTTGCGCAGGTCGGCGGCGATCGGTGCGTTGGAATCGGCGATGTCCTGATTCTGGCACTTGGGGCAACGCAGCTCTTTGGTCAGTTCGCGAAAACGCTCGCGATCGCCTTCTTTGGCGAACTCGTAGGTGTCGATGGCCGCGTGCGCCATGCCGGCCATGCTTAAACCCAGTACAACAGCGGCTATCCAGCGTTTCATGGCTTGGCCTCATCCACCAGCGCCTGATACCTGGCCGCCAGTTTTTCGCGCCAGACCCGCTCGTCGATCACCCCGACGAACTTGTCGCGGATGATGCCTTTGGCGTCGATGAAGAAGGTTTCCGGCGCGCCGTACACGCCGAGGTTCAGGCCCAGCGAGCCCTCCGCGTCACTGATGCCCAACTGGTAAGGGTTGTGGAATTCCACCAGCCACTTCTTCGCGTCCGCGTTGACGTCCTTGTAGTTGATGCCATAAATCGTCACGCCCTGCTGGGCCAGTTTGTTCAATACCGGATGCTCGACCTTGCAGGCGATGCACCAGGTGGCCCAGACGTTGACCAGCGCCGGTTTACCGAGAATGTCGGCCTTGGTCAGGGTCTTGTCGCCCTCCACGGTCGGCAGGGAAAACGCCGGGAACGGTTTGCCGATCATCGCCGAAGGCAACTCGGCCGGGTCCAGAAACAACCCGCGATACAGGAAAACAGCCACCACCAGAAAAATCGCCAGTGGCAACAGCATTAACCAACGTCTCATGCAGTGGCTCCCGTCATGCCCAGTGCTTCACGCACGCGGCTTTTCACCTTGACCCGATAACGGCGATCCAGCGCCGCCAGCAACCCGCCGAAACCTGTGAGCAGCCCGCCGAACCAGATCCAGCGCACGAACGGTTTGACATGGACACGCACGGCCCAGGCGCCATCGCCCAGCGGTTCGCCGAGTGCGACATAAATGTCACGGGTGAAACCGGCGTCGATCCCGGCTTCGGTCATCACCGAGTTCTGCACGGTGTAGAGGCGTTTTTCCGGGTGCAGCACGCTGACTTCCTTGCCGTCACGGATTACCCGCACGGTGCCCTTGTCGGAGGTGAAGTTCGGGCCTTCGAAGTGCTTGGCGCCTTCGAACACGAAGTGGTAACCGGCCAGGTCCATGGACTCGCCCGGCGCTAGGCGCAAATCGCGCTCGGCACTGTTCTGGCTCGACAGCACGACGCCGAGGGCACAAATCGCGATACCCAAGTGCGCGACCTGCATGCCCCAATAACTGCGGGTCAGGGTCGGCAGGCCTTTGATCAGGCCTTTGTGGCGGGTCTTGTCGAAGATGTCGCGCACACCAGCCAACAGCACCCAGGCCGCGAGCATGAACGTGGCGATCACCGCCCAGTTGAAGTCACCGTAAGCGACGCCGGCCACCACGGCCAACGCGGCACTGCCGAGCAACACCGGGATCAGCATGTTGAACAGCCATTTGACCGGGGTGTCTTTCCAGCGCACCAGCATGCCAACGGCCATCACCACCATCAGCAACGCCATCAACGGAATGAACAGCGCGTTGAAGTACGGCGGGCCGACCGACAGCTTGGCGCCGGTCATCGCGTCGAGAATCAGCGGGTACAAGGTGCCGAGCAGGATCATCGACGCCGCCACCACCAGCACCAGGTTGTTGCCCAGCAGCAGGGTTTCCCGGGACCACAGGTTGAAGCCAACGTGGCTCTTCACCACAGGGGCGCGCAAGGCGAACAGCGTCAGCGAACCGCCGACCACAAACAGCAGGAAAATCAGGATGAACACGCCGCGCTCAGGGTCGGAGGCAAAGGCGTGGACCGAGGTCAGCACGCCGGAACGCACCAGGAAGGTCCCGAGCAAGCTCAACGAGAAAGCAGCGATGGCCAGCAACACGGTCCAACTCTTGAACACGCCACGTTTTTCCGTGACTGCCAACGAGTGAATCAGCGCCGTACCCACCAGCCAAGGCATGAAGGAGGCGTTTTCCACCGGATCCCAGAACCACCAGCCGCCCCAGCCGAGTTCGTAGTAGGCCCACCACGAACCGAGCGTGATGCCGATACCGAGGAAGGCCCAGGCGACGATGGTCCATGGACGCGACCAGCGCGCCCACGCCGCATCAAGACGACCGCCCATCAGCGCCGCAATGGCGAAGGCGAAGGCCACCGAGAAACCGACGTAACCCATGTACAGCATTGGCGGGTGGACGATCAGACCGATGTCTTGCAGCAGCGGATTGAGGTCCGCGCCATCGCTGGGCACTTGCGGCAGGATGCGCTTGAACGGGTTGGACGTGAGGATCAGAAACAGCAGGAAACCGGTGCTGATCATACCCATCACGGCCAGCACGCGGGCCAGCATCACTTGCGGCAATTGCCGGGAGAACACCGACACCGCAAAAGTCCAGCCGCCGAGGATCAGGGCCCAGAGCAGCAACGAACCTTCGTGAGCGCCCCACACTGCACTGAACTTGTAGTACCACGGCAAGGCGCTGTTGGAGTTGCTGGCGACGTAGGCGACGGAGAAGTCGTCAGCCATGAACGCGTAGGTCAGGCAGCCGAAGGCAAACAGCAAAAAGGTGAACTGGCCCCAGGCGGCCGGTTGGGCCAGGCTCATCCACAAACGGTCACCGCGCCAGGCGCCGAGCAACGGCACGATGGCCTGAACCAGCGCGAAACACAGCGCCAGAATCATGGCCAGGTGGCCGAGTTCAGGAATAAACAGTCCGGATGTCATCGATCAACCCTCCTTCGCGGGCGTTGGAGCAGATTGACCGCTGTCTTTCAAAGCCTTGGTCACTTCCGGCGGCATGTACTTTTCATCGTGCTTGGCCAGTACTTCGTCGGCCACCACCACGCCGTCGGCGTTGAGTTTGCCCAACGCCACGATGCCCTGCCCTTCGCGGAACAGGTCCGGGAGGATGCCGCGGTAGCTGATGGTCACTGACTTTTTGAAGTCGGTGACGATGAATTTCACGTCCAGCGAATCGCCGGAACGTTGCAGCGAACCTTTCTCGACCATGCCGCCCGCGCGAATGCGCGTGTCTTGCGGGGCTTCGCCGTTGGCGATCTGGGTCGGGGTGTAAAACAGATTGATGTTCTGCTGCAGGGCGCTCAGGGCCAGGCCGACGGCAGCGCCGACACCCACCAGGATCGCAAGAATGATGATAAGACGCTTTTTGCGCAGCGGATTCACTTGCCGTTCTCCCGGCGCAGACGACGCGCCTCTTGTTGCAGATACCGCTTGCGGGCCAGGATCGGCGCCGCCACGTTGAGGGCCAGCACCGCCAGGCAGATGCCATAGGCTGACCAGACATACAGGGCGTGATGGCCCATGGCGAGGAAGTCGCCGAATGAAGCAAAACTCATCGAGCGGCCTCCAGACTGTTCTGCACTTCGGCTTTCACCCAGCTCGCCCGGGCTTCGCGCTTGAGCACTTCAAGGCGCATGCGCAGCAACAGCACCGCGCCGAAGAAACAGTAAAAACCCAGCACCGTCAGCAGCAGTGGCAGCCACATCTCGGCCGGCATCGCCGGTTTTTCGGTGAGGGTGAAGGTCGCGCCCTGGTGCAGGGTGTTCCACCACTCCACCGAGTATTTGATAATCGGAATGTTGATCACGCCGACAATCGCCAGGACCGCGCAGGCCTTGGCCGCACTGTCACGATTGCTGATCGCGTTGCCCAGCGCAATGAGACCGAAGTACAGAAACAGCAGAATAAGCATGGACGTAAGTCGCGCATCCCAGACCCACCACGAGCCCCAGGTCGGTTTGCCCCAGATCGCGCCGGTGACCAGCGCCACGGCGGTCATCCACGCACCGATAGGGGCCGCGCATTGCAGGGCGACGTCGGCCAGTTTCATTTTCCAGACCAGCCCGACGATGCCGCACACCGCCAGCATGACGTAGACGGACTGCGCCAGCATGGCGGCGGGAACGTGGATATAAATGATGCGAAAGCTGTTGCCTTGCTGGTAGTCAGGCGGCGCGAAGGCCAGGCCCCAGACGACACCGATGCTGATCAGCAGCAACGCGGCAATGCTCAGCCACGGCAGCAGTTTTCCGCTGATGCCGTAAAACCATTTGGGCGAGCCGAGCTTATGAAACCAGGTCCAGTTCATTACTGTTTCCATCACGGTTGCTCTTCGCTTTGAAGAGCCAAGGGTCTTTACTGATCAAAAAATGACCAGACCTCATTATTCGCCGACGCTGATCTTCAGGCCAGCGGCTATTGCAAAAGGTGTCAGGGTTATCGCCAGGGTGGTCAGGCTACCAAGCCACAAGAGATAACCGGTCACCGGCATACCCTGCAAGGCCGCCTGCAAGGCGCCACTGCCGAGAATCAACACCGGGATGTACAGCGGCAGAATCAGCAGCGCCAGTAACAGGCCGCCACGCTTCAATCCCACCGTCAGGGCTGCGCCCACCGCACCGAGCAGGCTCAGCACCGGTGTACCCAGCAACAAAGAAAGCAGCAACACCGGCAGACAGGCGGTTGGCAAACCAAGCATCAACGCCAGCAGTGGAGCGAGCAAAACCAGTGCCAGGCCAGAGAAGGCCCAGTGTGCCAGTACCTTGGCCAAAACCAGAAGAGGCAGGGGGTGCGACGAAAGGACCCACTGTTCAAGCGATCCGTCTTCGAAATCACTGCGGAAGAGCCCGTCCAGCGAGAGCAAGACCGATAAAAGGGCCGCGACCCAGACCAGTCCCGGAGACAAGGTTTGCAACAATTGAGACTCGGGTCCGACCGCCAAAGGGAACAGCGAAACCACGATCGCGAAGAATACCAGCGGATTCGCCAGTTCAGCAGGACGGCGGAACAGCAGACGGGCCTCACGGGCGACCAACAGGCCGAAAACACTCATACGGCCCACTTCCCCAGATCGATGTCGCGATAGCCGGCCGGCATCCGGCTCAGCGTGTGGTGAGTGGTCAGCACCACCATGCCGCCGTGCTCACAGTGCGCGGCCAGGTGTTCTTCGAGTTGCGCCACGCCTTGTTTGTCGAGCGCGGTGAACGGTTCGTCGAGGATCCACAGCGGCGGGCTGTCCAGATACAGCCGGGCCAACGCCACGCGGCGCTTCTGGCCGGCGGACAACGTGTGACAGGGAACATCCTCGAAACCGCGCAGTCCGACATCGGCCAGCGCTTGCCAGATTGCCTCGTGGGAGGCCGGTTGATGCAAGGCACAGAGCCAGATCAGGTTCTCTTCCGGCGTCAGCAAGTCCTTGATCCCGGCGGCATGGCCGATCCACAGCAGATTGCGCGCCAGTTCAAGGCGCTGATCGTTCAGCGGCTGGCCATTGAGCAGCACTTGACCGGCGGTCGGCTGCATCAGGCCGCATAACAGGCGCAGCAGACTGGTTTTGCCGCTGCCGTTGGGGCCGCTGATTTGCAACATTTCGCCACTGGCCAGTCTCAATTCGAGATTTTCGAAGAGCAGCCGAAGGTCTCGCTCACAAGCGAGGGCAACGGTTTGCAGGACAGGACTGGTCACGAGATCACGGGCCTTCAGGGTTCAAGTCGGCAGTGGAGCGGCCGTTAAAGACATGCAGGATAAATGCATTGGCGGCCCGTTCTAAGGAGCTGGATCAAGTATTTGAAATGTTTTCAGCGCCCCGGATACAACGGGGCGGCATTATACATGCCATGCCCTCCTCTCAAGAGGGCAATTTCCTCAGGTTGTGACCGCGTATGACAGGCGAAATGAACATCCTCCCGCTACCGCAGACCACCCCCGCGACTTCGCGGCCCTTGGTGGTGAGTGGCGATCTGCTCAAGCTGCTGACGCCGATGGAGGGCCTGATCACACCCGGTCAGACTGCCAACGCCGAAGTGCTGTCGCTCAAGCAGGCGGATCAGACCTTTCAACTGTTGCTCAAAGTCACCCTCGAGAACGGCCGCCAGACCACGGTCCAGGCCACCAGTACCCAGCCGCTGCCCCAAGGCACCAGCCTGGCGATCACTCAACCATCAGCGAGTAACCTGGCGATCACAGTGCAACAGGCCATTGCTTCCAGCATCGCCACCCTCACCCGCATCGACACCGCACAATTGCCGGTCGGGACGCTGTTGCAGGGTAAAGTGCTGACCTCGCAGGTTCTGCCGCAGGTGCCGGGACAGCCGACGGTGTTTCGCTCGATGGTGAGCCTGCTCAACACCGCGTTGAGAGGCAGCACCCTGAGCATCGAGAGCCCGACGCCGCTGCGCATCGGTACCTTGTTGAGTGCCTTGGTGCAGGACACGCAAACCCTGAAGTTCGTGCCCCTGAGCAATCGTCAGGAGCAGTTGGCGGTCACTCAGCAACTGGTCAGCCAGCAAAGCCGCCAAGGTTCGCTGGATGGTTTGATCAAAGTCCTGCAAAACCTGCCTCCCTCGTCGGATCAGACGTCCAGCGACCTGCGGGTTGCCGTGGAAAAACTGCTGGCCGGTTTGCCGGACGTTCAACAACTGAGTACGCCCAAAGGTTTGGCTCAGGCACTGGCCAATAGCGGCCTGTTCCTCGAAGCGAAACTGCTGACCGGGCAAAACCCGACACTGGCGCCGGACATGAAAGGCGACCTGCTCAAGCTGATCGCGCAACTGACGCCGGGCTTGCCGGCCAGCACCAATCTCAATGCGATCCTGGCGGCCAACACGCTGGTTCAGTCCATGCCGAGCTTCGTGCGCAGCGCCCTCGGCATGCTCGGCCAAGTCAGCGCCAAACCGTTGCCCACCAGCTTCCCGCTTCCTGAACGGCTGCTACAAAGCCAGGACGGTGAAAACGATCTGGAGCATTTGCTGCGTCTGGCGGCGGCGGCCGTTTCGCGCCTGCAAAGCCATCAATTGTCGAGCCTTGAGCAAACCGGCGTCACTGACGATGGTCGATTGCTGAGCACCTGGCAGCTGGAAATCCCGATGCGCAACTTGCAGGACATCGTGCCGTTGCAGGTCAAATTCCAGCGCGAAGAAGCACCCGAAAAAGAACAACCGCACGAACGCCGAGACGAACGCGAGCCTAAACAGCAATTGTGGCGCGTGGACCTGGCGTTCGACATGGAGCCGCTGGGCCCGTTGCAGATTCAGGCGCAACTGATCCAAGGCAGCCTGTCCAGCCAGCTCTGGGCCGAACGCCCGTACACCGCCAGCCTGATCGAAAGCAATCTGGCCGCGCTGCGCCAGCGCCTGCTGGACTCCGGACTGAACGTCGGCGATCTCGATTGCCACCTCGGCACGCCACCGCAAGGCCCGCAAACCCGCCTCGAACAACGCTGGGTCGACGAAACCGCATGAGAAACCCCAACACCCCACGCCAGGCCATCGCCCTCAAATACGACGGCAGCCACGCCCCTACCCTCACGGCCAAAGGTGACGAAGAACTGGCCGAAGCCATTCTGAAGATTGCCCGCGATTATGAAGTGCCCATCTATGAAAACGCCGAGCTGGTGAAGCTGCTGGCGCGGATGGAACTGGGCGAGAGTATTCCGGAGGAGTTGTACCGCACGATTGCCGAGATTATTGCGTTTGCGTGGAATCTGAAGGGCAAGTTTCCGGCGGGGCATGATCCCTCCCTCCCCCAAGTTGAGCGCGATATAACACCTACTGAACCGGAATGAGAACGTCGCCTCACAGACGACGCTCATCATCCCGACGCTTCAAGCATCCAGGTAACTTTGATAGGTCTGACGGATGGATCGCCAGGCATCTTCGCTCAAGGCGACGCCACCCATCAGATCCTCCGCCATCCGGTCGAATTCAATTACATCGGCCCATAACTGATCTGCATCGGTGTTACAGAAACAGGCGTTCATCGGTGATGAGAAAAGATTGTGGGTCGCCACATATTCGTCTCCCTCTGCAATCACACAGGCATACCCCTTGAGCGACGTCAGGTCTGTCAGCGATTGCTCCAGCATCGACTCGCTGATCGAGCAAATACCGTTCTCGATGCAAATGACATCGGAGACTATAGCGGGCGCTAAAAGTACTGCATCGCGCAGGTTGCCGGCTTCACCAAAATAAGTCTCATGCAATTGCACCAGTAATGATGAGTCATAGCAGTCGGCAAACAAGGTGGGAGTTATGGTGCCATGCATACGAGCCCCCGCCTCGATCATCACAGGACCGTCCTTGCCCATGACCAACTCCATATGGACAGCGCCATAAGTAATATCGAGCGCTTTGGCGGCATGCTGGCCATAATCGCTTAAGACTTTGCTGATCGGCGCATCGAGGGGCAGCATGAAGGTAAATTTCTTGACGAAGTCGCACCCGACAATGTCCAGTTCATCGCTGCGGATATAACGACAAACCGAAGAAACAAAGTAGTTACCTGCGCAGGCCACCAGGTCAACAACGTACTCCGGCCCCTGAATCATGGGCTGTATCAGAAAGTGGTCGTTAACCGTCCAGGTCGCAGAAAACGTATCCCAGGATGCACTCTCTAGTGCCCGCCGCAGTTCCGCGCGGTTGTTGCAGCGCTGTACACCTTCACCACCGGCGGACGACTGGGGCTTGATAATGCAGGGATAGTGATCCCACGTTGCCATCGCAGGCTCCACACTTTCGGGCCTGTCGAGCACGATGGTCGGGATAAATGCCAGACCCGCCAGCGCCAGCGCGTGCTGCATCTGATCTTTGTGTCGGCGTCGGTGCGACGTGGCCGGATCGTTACCTGCCAGCGAATAATGGGCGGCAAGCTTTTCCGCCAGAAAAACACCATTTTCACTACCAGCCAAAACAGCGTCGAACAACCCACTCGCTGCCGGAGGCAGTTGGTCCTCGCTGGTAAAAATGCCTTTATAGAGATCGGCCTGAAATTCACCTTTCTTTTTTGCGTTGAGTTTTGGAATCTTCGCCACTTTATCGAGTTCAATAATTGCATAGCAATCGACCCCTCGCTCTTTCAAATAGCGAACCATGATGTTGGCATTTGATACGGGATTGGTGATCAAACATGTCGGCATTATTTTAATTCCTTTTAGTTACCGAAGATCATCAAACATGCCGAAAGGCAGCGACACAAAATCACTGGCTTGAATTTTGATATCGAAGTACTCATCCAACAAATCCACCCACTCGCTTTTAGACCTGACATGACGTCGGATACGCGCGCGTTGTTGAATGGAGACCAACACATTGTTGATCAGATAGCTACCACCCTGCAGCGATGGCCGGGCACATACCAGATTATTTTTAAAAGGTGACAATGGTGAGTAGGCGTTAAAGAACTGCCCCACCACAAATTCATGAGCATCGTAACTGGCGTCCCGTAATACATACATCTCAATCCATTGAACACCCCGCCGGTATTGAATACTCCAGTTCCAAGCGTCGACCCGCTGCACTCGATACTCATGAACACCCTGCACGCAGGGCGCGTTATGCTGTAAGCGCAAAGGGTATAAAAATCCCCGATAACCGAAACCCACATCACATATCCACTCTTCATCATCGGCACGTACCAATAGCACCATGTGCGTGCACAGATTCATCACGCCGTTTTCCCGAGTCACTGCCGAAAGGCTTCGTCGGACGCTGAAACCGAGTGTTTCCAGCACTACCGCCAGCAAACCGTTCATCTGGGTACATCCACCCCCGCGGCGTCCCGAGATCAGTTTGTCGCTGATCTCATCCATGTCGAAGGACGGCACAATGCCCAGAAAGACATCGAGCATTTCATATGCAATCGCATTAGCGTGAGCAAAATGGATGTCAGCCAACGTCTTGGCAGTCGTGTCCCTGGGGATGGCCAGATTAATTCTATTAAAATAAAGAGCCAACCAATCAGGAAATAATGGCGCACGTGTAACTCTCACGCGCGATGAAACCGTTTCGGTATTCACGGGTGCAACCTCACAAAGTCAGGGAGGGCTTAGTTATACAGGATGAAATATTGTGCGGCGCAGCCTGAACATAACATCGGGCTAGCCAATGTTTTCGCCATTACCGACTTTGATTATCGTGCCTGTTGTATTGAACTTACGGGAAGCCAATAAGAAGACCATATTGGCAACTTCCTCGGGCTGCATGATTTTTCGGCTAGGTATCGACTTCAAAATATCGCGCTCGCCACCCTGCGCAAAGACCTTGAACATATCAGTGTCGACAAAACCCGGGGCAATTCCATTGACTTTTACGTCAAATCTGGCCAACTCCAGAGCCAACCCGAGGGTCAGTCGCTCAATGGCTGCTTTTGCACAGCCGTAGGCGGTATTGCCAAGTTTTACTTTCGTTGCAGCCACCGAGCTGATGTTGATGATGTTGCCACAGCGGGCGGCCGCCATCACGGGTGCGAAGACGTTGCAGTAATTCAAGGTACTGCCAAAGTTAGTATCCATCACCTGATGAAACGCCTCAGGGCTGGCGTTCAAAAATATCCCGTCTCCGGTGATACCGGCATTGTTGACCAGCACCGAAATCCCCCCCTCAGCGAGGACTCGGTCGCGCAACGCCTGTACCTGATCAATACGCCGGCCATCCAGCTGCGCGGCATCCAGTTCGGGAAAATCCGCCATGAAACTGGCCGCGGCCCGTTCATCGCGCGCATAGGTCACGAACACTTTATAACCGGCCCCAAGCAATTTTTCGGCTATTCAACGGCCGATCCCCCGGGTGCCACCCGTCACCACTGCGATGCCACTCATGCGTTCCCCCCTTCCAGCACTATCACACCGCGGCAATAGTTGATGGCCTCGTGATGCATTCTGAAATTGTAACTATCGTCAGGGCCTTGAATGCCAGGTCTTTTGTCGATCGCCAGACAAAGCGCTTGCTGTGGAGTGATCGGCTCCAGAAAGGTAACCCGAGACAGGGTGAATGCACCGACGTGCGCACCTGTCATCCGGGCAATACAGTCAGTGACGAAACCGACGATGCAAGCGCCTGGCACAATTGGATAATCGGGAAAGTGCTCTGCGAATATCGGCGCCGCCTGGTTCACAGTCAGGTGAGCGTCGAAACGCTGTGCCGACACCGCAGACGTATCCACTCGAAAAATCTGCAACTCAGGCATTCACTGAAGTCCTTTTACCAAAGTACGCATCAGGAAAAACTTCCGTCACTACCGATGCCACCAAAATGCTCATATAGGAACCGATCAAAAAAACCGGCCAGTACGCTTCAAATCCGATGCTCAGACCCGCCAACCCCAAGTTTATTGAGAACGTCACGCACCATGCCTTGGTGATAGTGTTGTTTATGTCAAAAAACTCGCTCGACTGACGGACAGTGTCAGCAACTCCTTCTCGGCTGTATTGCAGGGTAAAGGGCTGTTTGCGAAACACACTCCACCAACCCACCACGGTTAACACGCCATACATCACGATCTTGATACTTTCGAACGTGGCGAGCATTGGCCAATACAAGGACATAAGCGCCATCCCTAGCAGACAAATGACCAACGCGCACTCAATGACGAAGCCCTTTTGAAGATTGTCGAAACATAGAAGGAACATCAAAAATGCCACTATCAGTGCCGCTTTCGCAAAGTTTCCATCGAGCCAGCCAATCAGATAGGGAAATAGCAACCATGGAATTATGAGCTTGATCATGACGGTTGCTCCTTGAGGTTTAAAACCGTGATGACCGCCAAGAGACAATCCCGACTGTCTGCGTCAAGTGAGCCGAATACTTCGACACGCCCTGCGCCGCTGTCCAGGCTGACGTATCCCGTCAATTGCGATATCCGCTGTGGGTTCAGACTTCGCATCCCGGTAATCAACGCAGGAACGTAATGCGTTGAACGTGTCGAGTTACGCGCCCCGCGTACACAACGCACGGCAAACTGATTGAGCAATTCGGTCAGCACCACGACCGCGCCAAAGCGTTCGATGTAGTGATCGAGTCGACCTTCGTTCACGCGACTGCTCCAGCCGTGTTCCAAGTCAATTACCGGTGGGCACATATCCAGATAAACCGTCATTTAGAAGATGCCACTGGCAGAGTATCGGACTTAAAAAGACGTAATAACCCAAGGCTGCGACCAACGATCAAACCATTGAGAAGTCCCGCCCCCAGTGACGAATAGGCCACGAACGCCACTTCATTGACCAGTTCCGGATGCATCTGCTCCTGGTACCCCCTGTAATAACGCAAGGCAAAGAAGCACCAATACACGACCAGCACTTTGATCGTTCCACCCACCACTAACGTTTCACCCTCACGTTCCACGTTGTAGTACGAATAAAAGCGCAAGGCCAGCAACCATCCAACCAATAACCCCAGCGCATAAACCGAAAGCGGAACCACGAACCCTTGGGAGATTTTCAGCGAGGCCACGGAAATGGCGACGAATATCGTCGGCGTCAGTAGCAACGATCTTTTCGTTTCATGACTCTTGAAGTAGGCAATGACGCCGTAATACGTCACGATAAAAAAGACTGCGTAAACCCACAGTGGCGTACCACGCAAAATGTCGAGCATAAAAATCCCTTTTAGCACAGCTGTGCTTTAAACAATCGATGATCATCAGCCTGCAATCTGAAGTTGATTTCGCCGATCGAGCAAACGGTTGAGTTTGCCCCGTGGGTTATAGGAGAAATCTGCATTACTTGCCGATTGAACTACCGCTACACCACGCGTCACAGCCTCCTTCAACATCGGGACCAGCAAGAGTTGCGCTTGCAGGCGTGCCGTCCAGTCGGCATCCATAACCGATGCCTCGACATCGACGAGTACTGTCACACAGTCCTTGCCCCCATCGGTGGTCGACAAGCTCACCTGAAATGCCTCCGTCAGTACACCAGCGGCATGCAATGCCTGCTCAACCAGCGTCAGACTGATGCGATGACCGCCGAGGCTGAACTCCTCGGCCACTCTTTGCCCGATTTTGAGGTAGTAACGCTCGTCTTCCCCTTGGGTCAGCTCGCCTACATCACCTATTCGGTAGCGAATGATGGGCACCATCGGGGCTTTCAGATCGGTGACGAGCAGCTCACCTGCATCGGTTTGTTCCATGAAGAACCAGTCAGAAAGTATCAAGTGCTGATGCGGTTCCATGGCCGGTGTATTCACCGCAGCAAACCCCAGTTCGGTGGCTCCGTATATGCTGTAGAACTGGGCTCCGGGCCATAAGCGTTGTACGAAGTCGCGCTTGCCCATATGGAACGCCTCCCCGACGAACACAATTTTGGTGATCGCCAGATCCACATCCAGCGCTTGCGCAGCCTGCGCAATCTGGATGATTCCGGTCGGGGAGCCAACCAACACATTTGCATTGAAACGCTTCATGGTGCCAAGCAACGACGGCATGTTGTTCATTACATCAGGACGCCCTACCGGCAGCACTGTCGAGCCGATCGGCTCAAGCATCCGGCACATTCCTTCATAGTTGTAACCCAGGCATCCGGCCGTCAGCAGGTTTACTACCGTATCGTCAGCACAAAACACGTGCTCGGCCATGAAATCGCGAACCTGGTAGGGGTAACTGTCTTCCGTGACACGCTGAAAAATCCGGCTTGCCAGGACCAGGGGGGAAGATGTCGTGCCCGACGTAGAGATTACATAACACTGTTTGAGCTTGCCCGCGTCAATCAGCGTATCACTCACCTTCATAAGCGCTTTTTTGCTCAACAGCGGGTACTTCTGCACGAAATCGTCGTACCCGGTGACCGCTGGTAAATTGAGCGGGTAATCCTGTTCGGCGTACTCGCCGACCAACTTGTTGAACTTGTCGATATCAAACGAAGTGCGGTTTTTTATAGTCATTATTCGATTCTTTTAAATATCATCGACGCGGCGAGGCCGCCCATGCCAAAAGAGTTTTTCAGGCAGTAGTCAACCGGACGTTGCAGGGTAAATGGAGATACATTGGCCAAGCATTCGGGGTCCCTCGACTCAAGATTGAGGGTTCCTGGAATGAAACCCGAGCGCAGGCTTATCAATGTATTGAGGGTTTCCATGGCCCCGGCGGCGGCAATCATGTGCCCATGCAAAGACTTGTTGGCAGTGACGGGAACTTGCTCTCCAAGCACTGCGCAAATGGCTGCGGACTCATGAAAGTCATTCAGGATCGTTGAGGTCCCATGCGCATTGACCATTCCGATATCACTCGCCCGCAGCCCGGCATTGTTCAATGCTCGGGTCATGGCGAACTTCATTTCGGCGCTGTCGAGTGCCGGTTTGACGATATGGCTGGCGTTGGTACTGGTGCCAAAACCGACCAGTTCCATCAACGGCTCACGCCCTGCTTTGAGACAGGTGTCCAGAGATTCCACAAGGAACAGCACTGCACCTTCAGCCGGCAGATAACCCGAACGCCGCGTATCGAAGGGGCGCGACAGGCCCGTGGGGTCGAGTCGCTCATCGGTGGCGATGATATCGACCGACTCCAGGCCGATGTAATGTTCAGGGGTGACCTTTGCCGAGATGCCGCCGACGAGCGCCGCATCCACACGCCCCTGCCGTACAGCTTGAAAACCGGTACCGATGGCTTGCAACGAAGCGGAACACAACCCCAGGTGAACCGAAGCAGGACCTTTGAATGGTACGAACTTATGGACGGTACGTAGCGCATTCGTCGGATCGTAACGAATGAAGTCCTGTATTCGGAAGTGCTTCTCGAGAGCAGAATCAAGATTGGAAAATTGCCCATCAACCTTCTTCAGTTCATATGCCAGATTGACTGTTTGTTGAATATCCACCACAGGCTCGTCAACCCCCAGAAAACAACCTATTCGGTGCTCACCGATTGCAGCCGGATCGAAAGATACCGACGCCAGAAGATTTTCCATGGCCTTATGGGTATAGAACTCATCGTGACTGAATCGCTGCAATTCCCCAGAAGAGAAGAAATTTCCGGATTCGGGGATTCCGGCAAAATGGCTCTTGAAGGTAGCGCTGTCATATTTGGCGATTTTCCTGATACCGGAGCGGCCATCACGCAGCGCCTCCTCGATGACGCCATAGCGATCACCCAGCGGGGTGCAACATCCGAATCCGCTGATCACAACTCTTTGCTGATTCATGACGACACTCCCTGTGACGTTGGTGACTTTCGCAATACGATCAACCCCAAGCCCATCCCTGCTCCTTCACCGTGAATGATGATCACCCGACCCGGCTCGATGGACGGGTCGGCCAACGCACAGACCAGATCGGCGAGACCGCTGGTAGCCACCGCATACCTCGTCCACGGTTTGTAGCGACGTAATTCAAAGGTATCCAGACAGCGCTTCAGCGCCTGCACCTCTGCATCGCCGATACCCGGGGCTCCGTTGTCGTACAACACCACTACCGGATGACTTTCCCGAACCCAGGGTTCCAGTTGTTCATAGGCCTGTACCCAGTCTTGGCGAGTCGCGAACATGCTGGTAGAAAATCGACTGACTGCCATCAACACTTCTGCCAGTGGCTGTATTTGCAACCGGGAAACCCGATCCGAGGTTTCGACCACCAGCGACACCGCGCCTCGATCTCCCTGAACGCTTGAGCGTTGTGGCTCCCTCTCATCAATCAAGCCCATTTTCCTGAATACTTGGGCGTTATCGGCTTTCGACATATCACCGAAAGCACAGATCAGGGCACCGCTAGAGTCGCTAAAAGTCAGGTTATAAAAGGCCTCCTCCAGCAACGAGAGCCCGCCCAACGACATCTTGCGCAACGGATAGCCACCACCGCGAAGCCCGAAGAGCTTTGATAAATGATAGAGGCCATTGGTGGGGAGTTTGCGAAACAACCGCAAAGGATGCACAGCGTTGGTTATTTTCCCAAGGTTGGCTAGCAAAGCGGCTTTGTTGCTGTAGTGCTTGCTGGATGTTTTGAACTGCCAGACCACCTCATGAAAGTCCCGAACCGTTTCATAGGTGGTATACACACACATGGTGTCTTTTTCTGTCGGGCTGAAGGCTACGTTTTGCTCGGCCATGCTCATAGCCGAATACGCGACATTAAGGCTACTAATTGCTTGAGAAGTCAGCATTGCCCGATCTTCGCGTGCGATACGCGGAACAATCGCCGCTGACAACTTTATATCTCCTGGCTTGCTGCCTAGCAAAGCGACCGAATGCTTAGTCAAACTCTGAACCAAGTTATATGTATTTAAAGCTGCCTGCTCAATACCATATCCGGTGATGAATAGATTAGGCATTTAGAACCATCTCGATTCGTTCCGCGCAGAATTTTGGCGTCCAGTATTGATCCAGCGACCTGGGATTTACCTCTACATTGTTGTCCGACCCTAATATTTCATTAACAAGTTTCATACCCGCTGCAGTCCAGCGCCTATCATTATAAAATTGCGGTTCGGTTACTAACTTAGCGAATGGCCATATATCGTATGGCTCAAGCCCTGGATTTATCTGTGCCTTGACCTCATAACAAAAATCAATGAAGTCAATGGAGGAAAAACCCATTTCCTCGAATGACGCGTCGTCTTTAATATCGTCTGAAGATTCCAAAAAAAGGATATTCGCAGCGATTTCTTTAACCTTAGCGAGATACATAATATTCCTTATCATTTTCTCAGTACACGATGAATTCAGTTTGTATATTAGAAATCGGCTCAAAACAGGAAGCAGACAAGCCCACTGAAATACCGAGCACACCACAATACAAACTATTTATCTAACAAGCCGACGCTTAACATTTAGCCTTTATAGAAAAGCACAATTCGCCAAGCCATCCAAGACAAACAAACCAATCCAATGGACAATTAAGTTACCAACCAGCAGTAACTATCGCAAGTCGGTGCGATCCGATAGAGTTGTAGGCAACAGACTAAGGCGTTGTAGGTCCGAGGATGGGCAATCGATAGAAATTTCGGTTACCTCCACCCTCTGCGCAGATGTAAAAAAAGACGCCGCGTCTAGTTCGATTGCAGCCTTGCCACAAGGCTACTCAAATACTACGGCACCCACGCCCCTACCCTCACGGCCAAAGGTGACGAAGAACTGGCCGAAGCCATTCTGAAAATTGCCCGCGATTATGAAGTGCCGATCTATGAAAACGCCGAGCTGGTGAAGCTGCTGGCGCGGATGGAACTGGGCGAGAGTATTCCGGAGGAGTTGTACCGCACGATTGCCGAGATTATTGCGTTTGCGTGGAATCTGAAGGGCAAGTTTCCGGCGGGGCATGATCCGGATGCGGTGATGGTGGAGAAGGATGTTACCGATCGCGGGGATGATTACTGAGGCTTCGAGGTCGCCATCGCGAGCAAGCCCGCTCCCACAGGGTTTAGCGGCGTTTGATCGTTCCCACGCTCCGCGTGGGAATGCAGCCCGTGACGCTCCGCGTCACATTCAACAGCGGAACGCGGAGCGTCCCAAGAGGCATTCCCACGCAGAGCGTGGGAATGATCTCAGTTCCGGTGAAGCTTGCGCATCAACTCCGCTTCAGCCTGGGTCAACCCGCAAGACTGGGTCAGCTCATCAACGGTAGCCCCCATCCCGACCAGGCGAGCCGCTTGGGCAAACGACAGGCTCGACGGATCGCGCTGTTCCAGCTGAGCCAGTTTGTCCGGCAAGGGGCCGACGACAGCGCGCAGTTCGTGCAGGTCTTCACCCATGCGCACATTGCCGCTCTGATAGTCGTCGACGCGCTTGGCCAAGTCCTTGATGCGCTGATCGCGCAGCGCATCACCCTGGGCCTGTTGCGCGGCAATTTGCCGTTGAGCGCGAATGTACGCCAGGAACATTGCCAGCGTGCCTGCCCAGAAGAGGAACAGGACAATGACCGCTACCTCAAGAATCAATCAGATGTTCTCCAGGTCCGACCATTCTTCTTCGCTCATCATCTTGTCCAGTTCGACCAGGATCAGCAGTTCGTTGTTCTTGTTGCACACGCCTTGAATGAACTTGGCGGATTCTTCGTTACCGACGTTTGGCGCGGTTTCGATTTCCGACTGACGCAAGTAAACCACTTCGGCCACGCTGTCGACCATGATCCCGACCACTTGCTTGTCGGCTTCGATGATGACGATACGGGTGTTGTCGCTGATCTCGGCATTCATCAGGCCGAAGCGCTGACGGGTGTCGATCACGGTGACCACGTTACCGCGCAGGTTGATGATGCCCAGCACGTAGCTCGGGGCACCCGGGACCGGAGCGATTTCGGTGTAACGCAGGACTTCCTGAACGCGCATCACGTTGATGCCGTAGGTTTCATTGTCCAGTTTGAAGGTTACCCATTGCAGGATCGGATCTTCAGAACCTTTTGCATTCGTCGCTTGATTACTCATACCCTGACCCCTCGAAAAACCGCTTCTGGCGGTGTGTGCTCTGTTGGCGGCATTCAACAATGCCGTCGCATACTTGTTATGTCGGCAGCTATGTCGGTTTGTGTAGCGGCTTGCTGCCGCTCATGTGCTTTGCACCACCGCTGGCGATCAACTCGGCCAGGGCGGAAACGTCCAGCAATGCACACATGTGCTCAATCACCGTGCCGGCGAGCCATGGCCGCTGACCTCGATGACTTCTCCATTTGATTTCGTTCGGGTCCAGGCGCAACGAGCGGCTGACCTGATGCACCGCCAGCCCCCACTCGTAGCCCTGAACCGAAATGACGTATTGCAGGCCCTGACGGAAATCGTCGCGGTAGCGGTCGGGCATGACCCAGCGCGCGGTGTCCAGGACTTTCAGGTTGCCGGCCTGACTCGGCAAGATCCCGAGGAACCATTCCGGCTGACCGAACAGCGGCGTCAGCTCGTGACCGGCCAAGGAGTAAATCGAGCCCAGGCACACCAGCGGCACCGCCAGGGTCAACCCGGCGACATCGAACAGCAGGCATTCGAACGGCTCGGCGGCCCACGCCGGGCGACCGTCGGTTTCCACCGGCGGCGGTGTGTTGCTCGGTGGCAGATGGACTTCGACCAGCGGCGGCACGAGGGTTTGCAGCAGCGGTGCGAGGGTCGAGACCGGCGCCAGAATCGGAGCCGGCGCTTCTTCGATCACCACTGGTGCTTTTGCGACCGGAGCAACCACTGGCGCCACGACTGGCGCGGCAGCGACAACAGGCTTCTGCGCATCACGCGCCTGCTCTTCAAGCACAGCAGCCTGGAATTCATCCAGCGCCGCTTCGACCTCAATCGTTTCAACGACCTCAATGACTGCAGCCACCGCTTCGACTTCCAGCGGCGACTCTTCAGTCGCCTCCATCAGCAAGCTGTCCAGATAAGACTGGAGTGCCAGTTGCGGACGCGAGGTGATTTTCACCGGCCGAATCATCTCAGGCCACCTGCGGGACAAGTTGTGCCGCCAGCAAATGCTTGAGCAAGGCGCGGTAAGCGAGAACCCCACGGCTCTTGCCATCGAATTGCGAAGGCGTCAGCCCTGCCCGGCTCGCATCCCGCAGGCGCGTGTCGATCGGGATGTAGCCTTGCCAGATTTCTTCCGGGTATTTGTCGCGCAGCACGCGAAGGGTTCCGAGGGAAGCCTGGGTGCGGCGGTCAAACAGGGTCGGAATGATGGTGAACGGCAACGCCACTTTGCGTGAGCGGTTGATCATCGCCAAGGTGTTGACCATGCGCTCCAGGCCTTTGACGGCCAGGTGCTCGGTCTGCACCGGAATCACCAACTGCTGGCTCGCCGCCAAGGCATTGACCATCAACACGCCGAGCAACGGCGGGCTGTCGATCACCGCGTAATCGAAGTCCTGCCACAGTTGCGCCAGGCTCTTGGCGATCACCAGGCCCAGGCCACTCTGGCCCGGCGACTGACGTTCAAGCGTGGCCAGAGCGGTGCTCGACGGCAACAGCGAAATGCGTTCATCACTGGTCGGCAGCAGCAACTGCCCGGGCAAGCCTTGCGGCACAGCGCCCTTGTGCAGAAACAGGTCGTAGCTGCTGTGTTCCAGGCTGTCGGGGTCGTAGCCGAAGTAGCTGGTCATGGAGCCGTGCGGATCGAGATCGACCACGACCACGCGCTTGCCCGCCTCGGCCAGTAAACCGGCTAAAGCGATAGAGGAAGTGGTTTTACCAACACCACCCTTTTGATTGGCAACGGCCCAGACTCTCATTCGGATTGTTCCACCCAGGTCGGGTCGACCGGGAAATAGCTCAACGTGTTAATGCAGGTGACGGAGAATTGACGGCGCTCTCTCGTCCCGGCGACTTGACCGGGGTCGGTGCAGTTTGTGTGCCAGCACGCTTCAACGCGGCATCCGGTTGCGCATGGGCGGTTCCGGTGCCGGTGAGGCTGCGGCGTACATCGAGATTGCGTGACACGACCAGCACCACACGACGGTTACGTGCGCGGCCCTCGGCAGTGGCGTTATTGGCCACCGGCTGGAATTCACCGTAACCCACCGACGCCAGACGGCCGGGGTTTACACCCTGCATCGCCAGCATGCGCACGATGCTCGACGAACGGGCCGAGGACAGCTCCCAGTTGGTCGGGTATTGCGCGGTGCGGATCGGTTGATCGTCGGTAAAGCCTTCGACGTGAATCGGGTTGTCGAACGGTTTCAGAATGCCGGCAACCTTGTCGATGATGCTGAACGCCATGTCGCTGGGCATGGCGTCGCCGCTGCCGAACAACAGGCTGGAATTGAGTTCGATCTCGACCCACAACTCGTTGCCACGCACGGTCATCTGGTTGGACTTGATCAAGTCGCCGAACGCCGCGCTGATGTCATCGGCGATACTTTTCAGCGGATCGCTGGCGCCCGCCACACCGGCATCGACCTGCTCGCTGTCCCTGACCAACGGCTTGGCCGGGGTCACGGTCTGCGGCCGTTCTTCACCGATCGGAATCGGCTTGAGCGAGCGATCGGCATCCGTAAAGACACCGATCAACGCTTGCGAGATGACCTTGTATTTGCCCTCGTTGATCGAAGAAATCGAGTACATGACCACGAAGAATGCGAACAGCAACGTGATGAAGTCGGCATAGGAAACGAGCCAGCGTTCGTGATTGACGTGTTCTTCAGGTTGCCTGCGACGTGCCATGGTCCATGTCCCCCATCAATCCATGAAGCCCTGAAGCTTCAACTCAATAGAGCGAGGGTTTTCACCTTCGGCGATCGACAGGATCCCTTCCAGCAACATTTCGCGATACCGCGACTGGCGCAAGGCCACGGACTTGAGCTTGGCGGCGATTGGCAGCAACACCAGGTTGGCACTGGCCACGCCATAGATGGTCGCGACGAAGGCGACGGCGATGCCGCTGCCCAGTTGCGTCGGATCGGCCAGGTTGCCCATGACATGGATCAGGCCCATCACCGCACCGATGATGCCGATGGTCGGCGCGTAGCCGCCCATGCTTTCAAAGACTTTGGCCGCTTCGATGTCGCGGGATTCCTGGGTGTAGAAATCCACTTCAAGGATGCTGCGAATCGCTTCCGGCTCGGCGCCGTCCACGAGCAGTTGCAGGCCTTTGCGCGAGTAGCTGTCAGGTTCGGCGTCGGCCACCCCTTCCAGACCGAGCAAACCTTCCTTGCGGGCGGTCAGGCTCCAGTTGACGACGCGGTCAATGCCGCCGGCCAGGTCGATGCGAGGCGGGAACAGAATCCAGCCAATGATTTGCATGGCGCGCTTGAAGGCGCTCATCGGCGATTGCAGCAACGCCGCGCCGATGGTCCCACCGAGTACGATCAGCGCCGCCGGGCCGTTGGCCAAAGCGCCGAGGTGACCGCCTTCAAGGTAGTTGCCGCCAATGATGGCGACAAACGCCATGATGATCCCGATCAGGCTTAAAACATCCATCAGATACACGCCTCGACCAAGTGCCTGCCAATATCGTCCAGACCGTAGATCGCGTCGGCGAGGTCGGCTTTGACGATGGCCATCGGCATGCCGTAGATCACGCAGCTCGCTTCATCCTGAGCCCAGATCGCACTGCCGCCCTGCTTGAGCAGGCGCGCGCCTTCACGACCGTCGGCGCCCATGCCGGTCAATACAACCGCCAGAACTTTGTCGCCGTAGGACTTGGCGGCCGAACCGAAGGTGATGTCCACGCACGGTTTGTAATTCAGACGCTCGTCGCCCGGGAGGATTTTCACCGCGCCACGGCCGTCGATCATCATTTGCTTGCCACCCGGCGCCAGCAGCGCCAGGCCCGGACGCAGGATGTCGCCATCCTCGGCTTCCTTGACGCTGATGCGGCAGAGCTTGTCCAGACGTTCGGCGAAGGCCTTGGTGAAGGCGGCCGGCATGTGTTGGATCAACACGATCGGGGCCGGGAAGTTGGCCGGCAACTGGGTCAACACCCGTTGCAGGGCAACCGGACCGCCCGTGGACGTGCCGATGGCCACCAGTTTGTAGGCTTTGCGTTTCGGCGCGGGCGACGACGGGCCGGACGATGCCGGGGCGTGGCTACGCGCCGGAGCCGGTACCGGACGCGCAGGTGCGCTGCTGCCGTAACTGCTGACGATCGATGGCGCAGGCGTCGGGGCTGGCGCGGCGACCGGGGCCGGTGCGCTGTAGGTATTGGCACGACGATTACTGCGCGAAATGCTGAGAATCTTCTCGCACAGCAGTTGCTTGACCTTCTCCGGATTACGGGAGATGTCTTCGAAATTCTTCGGCAGGAAATCCACCGCGCCGGCGTCCAGAGCATCGAGGGTTACCCGGGCACCTTCATGGGTCAGCGAGGAGAACATCAATACCGGGGTCGGGCAGCGCTGCATGATGTGCCGCACGGCCGTGATGCCATCCATCATCGGCATCTCGTAGTCCATGGTGATCACGTCTGGCTTGAGGGCCAGCGCCTGATCGATCGCCTCTTTTCCGTTGGTCGCCGTACCGACGACCTGGATATTCGGATCCGCTGAAAGAATTTCCGAGACGCGGCGGCGGAAAAACCCCGAATCGTCCACCACCAGGACTTTGACTGCCATAAACACTCCGTTAGACGGAGCGAGGCTCTGTCGCCCCGCTCCACCAGAATCAAATACGCCGTGCGGCGTAACGCTTGAGCATGCTCGGAACATCGAGAATCAGCGCAATGCGACCGTCACCGGTGATGGTGGCGCCCGACATGCCCGGGGTTCCCTGGAGCATTTTGCCCAATGGCTTGATGACCACTTCTTCCTGGCCCACCAGTTGATCGACGACGAAGCCGATCCGCTGAGTACCCACCGAAAGGATCACCACATGGCCTTCGCGCTGCTCTTCGTGAGCGGCGGAGCTGACCAGCCAGCGCTTGAGGTAGAACAATGGCAGTGCCTTGTCCCGCACGATCACCACTTCCTGGCCGTCCACAACGTTGGTGCGCGACAGGTCGAGGTGGAAGATCTCGTTGACGTTCACCAGCGGGAACGCGAACGCCTGGTTGCCGAGCATGACCATTAGCGTCGGCATGATCGCCAGGGTCAACGGGACCTTGATGACGATCTTCGAGCCTTTGCCCTTGGTCGAGTAGATATTGATGGTGCCGTTGAGCTGGGCGATCTTGGTTTTCACCACGTCCATGCCCACGCCACGACCCGACACGTCGGAGATCTCGGTCTTGGTCGAGAACCCCGGGGCGAAGATCAGGTTGAAACAGTCGGACTCGCTGAGGCGGTCCGCCGCATCTTTGTCCATCAAGCCTTTCTTCACGGCGATGCCGCGCAGAACATCAGCGTCCATGCCCTTGCCGTCATCGGAGATGGACAACAGGATGTGGTCGCCTTCCTGTTCAGCGGACAAAATCACTTTGCCGCTGCGTGGCTTGCCCATCGCCTCGCGCTCGGCCGGCTCTTCGATACCGTGGTCGACCGAGTTGCGCACCAAGTGGACCAACGGGTCGGCCAAGGCCTCGACGAGGTTCTTGTCGAGGTCGGTTTCTTCGCCGACCAGCTCCAGGTTGATCTCTTTCTTGAGCTGGCGAGCCAGGTCGCGAACCAGACGCGGGAAGCGCCCGAAGACTTTCTTGATCGGTTGCATCCGGGTCTTCATGACCGCGGTTTGCAGGTCGGCCGTGACCACGTCGAGGTTCGACACGGCCTTGGACATGGCTTCGTCGCCGCTGTTGAGGCCCAGACGGACCAAGCGGTTACGCACCAGAACCAGTTCGCCGACCATGTTCATGATTTCGTCGAGACGCGCGGTATCAACCCGCACGGTGGTCTCGGCTTCGCTGGCCGGTTTTTCCGGTGGCGGAGCGGACGGTGCGCGGGCCGGAGCCGGCGCAGCGGCAGCAGCTGGTTTCGGCGCTTCGGCTTTCGGCTCGGGGGCTTTGGCAACCGGTTTCGGCGCAGCAGCCTTGGCGGCTGGAGCAGCCACCGCAGTGCCTGTGCCGACTTCGGTGAACTTGCCTTTGCCGTGCAGTTCGTCGAGCAGCGATTCGAACTCGTGATCGGAGATCAGATCACCGCCAGCCGCTTTGGCGGTTGGCGCAGCCGAAGCGGGTACGGAGGCAATGGCCGATTCCAGCGCATCCACCGCAAAGTTGCCTTTGCCGTGCAGCTGGTCGAGCAATGCTTCGAATTCGTCGTCGGTGATGTCGGAGCTGTCGCCTGCCGCTTTCGGGGCAGCCGGTGCAGCGGGTGCCGCCACCGCGTCGACGGCGAACTGGCCTTTGCCGTGCAGTTGATCGAGCAACGACTCGAACTCGGCATCGGTGATTTCGTCGCTGGTTGCGGAATCAGCGGCAGCCACAGGAGCAACTGCCGGCGCTTCGGCTTGAGCCTTGACGGCGTTCAGCGAGTCCAGCAGTTGTTCGAATTCGTTATCGGTGATGTCACCCGATTCTTCAGCGGCCTGTGCTTCGACCACTTCGGCAACCGGTGCCGATTCATCAGCCGTTTGCGGCTCGGCCAGACGGGCCAGTGCCGCGAGCAATTCAGGCGTTGCAGCCGTAATCGGGCCGCGTTCGCGCACTTCGGTGAACATGCTGTTCACCGCGTCCAGCGCTTCGAGAACTACGTCCATAAGTTCCGAGTCGACGCGACGTTCACCCTTGCGCAGGATGTCGAACACGTTCTCGGCGATGTGACAGCACTCCACCAGCTCATTGAGCTGGAGGAAGCCGGCGCCCCCTTTTACAGTGTGAAAACCGCGAAAAATTGCATTGAGCAAATCCGCATCATCCGGTCGGCTTTCAAGCTCGACCAGCTGTTCGGACAGTTGCTCTAGAATCTCGCCGGCCTCAACCAGGAAATCCTGAAGGATCTCTTCATCGGCGCCGAAGCTCATTAAGGGGGTGCTCCTGAGGTCTAAAAACCTAAAAAACCTAAAATGCTAAAACTCTAAAATCCTAGGCTGGATAACAAATCGTCCACATCGTCCTGACCGGACACAACGTCTTCTCTTTTATCGGCATGAATCTGCGGACCTTCACCCTGAGAGAGATGTTTTTGCGGATCTTTTTCAGCGAGCATCGCATCACGGTCATGTTCGATACCCGCAAAGCGGTCTACCTGACTGGCCATGAGCACGAGCTTGAGCAGGTTGCTTTCAACTTCGGTGACCAATTGGGTCACGCGCTTGATCACCTGACCGGTGAGGTCCTGGTAATCCTGGGCCAGCAGAATGTCGTTGAGGTTGCTCGACACCGTGCGATTGTCTTCGCTGCTGCGTGTCAGGAAACCGTCGACGCGCCGAGCCAGTTCGCGGAACTCTTCAGCCCCGACTTCGCGACGCATGAACCGCCCCCAATCCGTGCTCAACGCCTGGGCTTCTTCGCTCAGGCTGTTGACCAGCGGTGTGGAATTCTCCACCAGGTCCATGGTGCGGTTGGCAGCGGCCTCGGTCAGCTTGACCACATACCCCAGGCGCTCGGTGGCGTCCGTGATCTGGGACACTTCCTCGGCTTGCGGCATGTTCGGGTCAATCTGGAAATTGACGATCGCGCTATGCAGCTCGCGAGTGAGCTTGCCCACTTCCTGATACAGGCCGCGGTCACGGGTCTGATTGAGCTCATGGATCAGTTGCACAGCGTCGCCGAACCTGCCTTTTTCAAGGCTTTCGACCAGTTCGACCGCGTGTTTTTTCAGGGTCGATTCAAAATCGCCCAGTGAAGATTCTTTATGCTCCATAGCTCCCCCGTGGCGCAGTGGATCAACCGATGCGTTCGAAAATCTTCTCGATTTTTTCTTTCAACGCCTGGGCCGTGAAGGGTTTGACCACATAGCCGTTTACACCGGCCTGGGCCGCTTCGATGATCTGCTCGCGCTTGGCTTCAGCAGTCACCATCAGCACTGGCAAGTGCTTGAGCTTTTCATCGGCGCGCACGTGACGCAGCAGATCGATACCGGTCATGCCAGGCATGTTCCAGTCCGTTACCAGAAAGTCGATGCTCCCGCTGTTGAGAACCGGAATGGCAGTAGTGCCATCGTCGGCCTCGACCGTGTTGGTGAACCCAAGGTCACGCAACAGGTTTTTTATGATCCGCCGCATCGTTGAGAAGTCATCAACGATGAGGATTTTCATGTTCTTGTCCAATTCGACCTCCAAGCAGTCTTAAACGCGCCCAGCACCTGGACGCGCCATTTCAATCAATCCGGCAATGCACTCGATGACTGTCTGGAGCACAACAGATCGCGACCGGTGCAGTTCAACACCACACCGGCCTCGTTCGCAGTGTCCCCACACTGCCTTCAGCGCGCTCGCCACTCCCCCAAACGCCCCCGCAAACGGGCCGCGCACTGGCTGTGTAACTGGCTGACCCGAGATTCGCTGACCCCCAGGACCTCACCGATTTCCTTGAGGTTCAGCTCTTCGTCGTAGTACAGCGCCAACACCAGTCGCTCACGCTCCGGCAAATTGGCAATCGCGTCCGCCAGCGCTGCCTGGAAGCGTTCATCTTCCAGATCGCGTGACGGCTCAAGATGAGCACTCGCGCCATCCTCGTGCAGCCCTTCGTGTTCGCCGTCCTGCAACAGATCGTCGAAACTGAATAACCGGCTGCCCAGGGTGTCGTTCAAAATCCCGTAATAATCGTCGAGACTCAATTGGAGTTCGGCCGCAACCTCATGATCTTTAGCGTCACGACCGGTTTTAGCTTCAATCGAGCGAATTGCGTCGCTGACCATGCGGGTATTGCGGTGAACCGAACGTGGCGCCCAGTCCCCCTTGCGTACTTCATCGAGCATCGCGCCGCGGATTCGAATGCCCGCGTACGTCTCGAAACTCGCGCCTTTGCTGGCGTCGTATTTGGTCGATACTTCTAGCAGGCCGATCATCCCGGCCTGGATCAGGTCTTCAACCTGGACACTGGCCGGCAGACGCGCCAGCAAGTGGTAAGCAATGCGTTTGACCAGTGGCGCGTAACGCTCGATCAGCTCGTACTGCGCGTCACGTGCCGACTTCTTGTAGAGGTTGTAGCCACTGGCTGTCATAGGACGGGTCCTGCGGTCTGTTGCACGAGGCGCTCGACGAAAAACTCCAGGTGCCCACGCGGGTTGGCAGGCAGCGGCCAGGTGTCGACCTTCTGCGCGATCGCCTTGAACGCCAGGGCGCACTTGGAACGCGGGAACGCTTCATAGACTGCACGTTGCTTCTGCACGGCCTTGCGCACGCTTTCGTCGTAAGGCACCGCACCGACGTATTGTAAGGCGACGTCGAGGAAGCGGTCCGTGACCTTGGTCAACTTGGCGAACAGGTTGCGACCTTCCTGCGGGCTCTGGGCCATGTTGGCCAGGACGCGGAAGCGGTTCATGCCGTAATCGCGGTTCAGCAGTTTGATCAGCGCGTAGGCATCCGTGATCGAGGTCGGCTCGTCGCACACCACCAGCAAGACTTCTTGCGCTGCGCGAACGAAACTGACTACCGAGTCACCAATACCCGCAGCGGTGTCGATCACCAATACGTCGAGGTTGTCGCCGATATCGCTGAAGGCCTGGATCAGGCCGGCGTGTTGGGCCGGGCTCAGATGAACCATGCTCTGTGTGCCGGACGCGGCCGGGACGATGCGAATGCCGCCGGGGCCCTGCAACAGAACGTCGCGCAGCTCACAGCGGCCTTCGATCACGTCGGCCAGGGTACGTTTGGGTGTCAGCCCCAACAGGACGTCGACGTTCGCCAGCCCCAGATCGGCGTCCAGCAGCATGACGCGCCGGCCGAGCTCAGCTAGAGCCAGGGACAAGTTCACTGACACGTTAGTCTTCCCGACGCCACCTTTGCCGCCGGTCACCGCGATCACCTGTACGGGATGCATGCTGCCCATGTTATTTCTTTACCTTGTCTTGCATAGACGGAGGCCACATTACTGGCTGCGCGTTCATCAACTGAACAATGCATGGCAGACCATCGATGTAGGTACAAAAACTGTTCATTAGTACCTCAGCCAACCTGCTTGGTCGGGCTGTGGTAAATATCAGCGAACATGTCAGCCATGGCTTCTTCGCTGGGTTCTTCTTGCATTTGCACGCTTACGGCGCGACTGACCAACTGATGACGACGCGGCAGATGCAAATCATCCGGAATCCGCGGGCCATCGGTCAGGTAGGCCACCGGCAATTCATGACTGATCGCCAGGCTTAACACCTCGCCCAGACTTGCCGTTTCATCCAGTTTAGTCAGGATGCAGCCAGCGAGCCCGCAGCGCTTGTAACTGTGATAAGCGGCAGTTAGAACCTGTTTCTGGCTGGTGGTTGCCAACACCAGATAATTTTTTGACTTGATGCCACGTCCGGCCAGGCTTTCGAGCTGCATGCGCAGTGCCGGATCGCTGGCCTGAAGGCCCGCGGTATCGATCAGCACCACGCGTTTGCGCAGCAAGGGATCCAGCGCCTGCACCAGCGATTGCCCCGGATCCACGTGAGTTACCGACACGTTTAGGATCCGGCCCAGGGTCTTGAGTTGTTCCTGAGCACCGATACGGTAGCTGTCCATGCTCACTAGCGCGATATTTTGCGCGCCATATTTAAGCACGTAGCGGGCCGCAAGCTTGGCCAAGGTGGTGGTCTTGCCCATGCCGGCAGGGCCGACCATGGCAATTACCCCGCCCTCCTCCAGTGGCTCGACTTCCGGTGTGGCAATCATCCGCGCCAGGTGCGCCAGCAACATGCGCCAGGCCTGACGGGGTTCATCAATGTCAGTAATCATCGCCAGCAAGTCGCGGGACAACGGGCCGGACAGGCCGATGCGTTGCAGGCGACGCCAGAGGTTGGCCTGGGCCGGACGGCTGCCTTGCAGCTGATTCCAGGCCAGCGAGCCGAGTTGCACTTCCATCAGTTCGCGCAGGCTGTTGAGTTCGAAACGCATCGAGTCAAATGCACGCGGGTCCACGCCGCCAGCGGCTGGCGCCGGGGCTGGAGCGGAGCGACGAGGTTCGGCATACGTCGGCTCGATCAGCGGCTCGGCGGCGGTCAACGGCAGGCCGGCGAACAGCTGGCGATTGGTGGTCTTGTCGCCTTCGGTTTCGCCTTCGCCACGCAAGCTCAATTCGGCCTGGGCGGTGACGATCCGCGATTGGGTCTTGCGCAGCTCATCCTCGAGTTCCATGTTCGGAACACGCGGGGCCAGCGCCGACAGTTTGTAATCCAGCGCAGCCGTCAGCTCGACACCACCAGCGATCCGGCGGTTGCCAATAATGGCGGCATCAGCGCCCAGCTCATCACGAACCAGTTTCATGGCCTGACGCATATCGGCGGCGAAAAAACGCTTAACTTGCATAAACCACTACCTCAGCCGTTGGGCCCTACTGTCGCAACGATGGTCACTTGCTTGTTGTCAGGAATTTCCTGGTAAGCCAACACATGCAAACCCGGGACTGCCAGTCGGCCGAATCGCGAAAGCATCGCGCGAACCGGACCGGCCACCAACAGAATCACCGGTTGACCTTGCATTTCCTGACGCTGCGCCGCATCGATCAACGAGCGCTGCAGTTTCTCAGCCATGCTTGGCTCCAGCAGAACGCCCTCTTCCGAGCCTTGTCCTGCCTTCTGAAGACTATTGAGCAATATCTGTTCCAACCTTGGCTCCAGAGTGATAACTGGTAGCTCGGAGTCAGTCCCTACAATGCTTTGGACGATTGCGCGGGATACGCCGACGCGTACCGCGGCCACCAGAGCGGCAGTATCTTGACTCTTGGCAGCATTGTTGGCGATGGCTTCGGCGATGCTGCGAATGTCCCGCACTGGCACCTGTTCGGCCAACAAAGCCTGCAACACCTTGAGCAGTTGCGACAGCGACACCACACCCGGTACCAGCTCTTCAGCCAGTTTCGGTGAGCTTTTGGCCAGCAATTGCATGAGTTGCTGGACTTCTTCGTGACCGATCAGTTCGCTGGAGTGCTTGTACAGAATCTGGTTCAAGTGAGTGGCCACAACCGTACTGGCATCGACCACGGTGTAACCGAGCGATTGCGCCTGGGCCCGCTGGCTGATTTCGATCCAGACCGCCTCCAGGCCAAAAGCCGGATCTTTGGCGGTTATGCCATTGAGCGTACCGTAGACCTGCCCCGGGTTGATCGCCAGTTCGCGATCCGGGTAAATCTCGGCTTCAGCCAGGATCACGCCCATCAACGTGAGGCGATAGGCACTCGGCGCCAGGTCGAGGTTGTCACGGATATGCACAGTCGGCATCAGGAAGCCCAGGTCCTGGGACAGCTTCTTGCGCACGCCCTTGATCCGCGCCAGCAACTGACCACCCTGGTTGCGATCCACCAGCGGAATCAGGCGATAGCCGACTTCCAGGCCAATCATGTCGATCGGCGTCACGTCGTCCCAGCCCAGCTCCTTGGTTTCCATGGCGCGGGCCGGCGATGGCAGCAGCTCTTGCTGACGCTTGACCTCTTGCAGGGCCTGAACCTTGACCACGTTCTGTTTCTTCCAGAACAGGTACGCGCCACCAGCGGCCAGGGCCGCCATGGTCAGAAAGGAGAAGTGCGGCATGCCGGGCACCAGGCCCATCACTGCCATCAAACCCGCCGCCACGGCCAGCGCTTTCGGCGAGGCGAACATCTGGCGATTGATCTGCTTGCCCATGTCTTCCGAACCGGAAGCACGGGTCACCATGATCGCTGCCGCTGTCGATAACAGCAGTGATGGCAATTGCGCCACCAAACCGTCACCGATGGTCAGCAAGGCGTACACCCGGCCGGCGTCGCCGAAGGTCATGCCGTGCTGGAAGATACCGACCGCCATGCCGCCGATCAGGTTGATGAACAGAATCAGCAGACCGGCGATGGCGTCACCGCGCACGAATTTGCTGGCACCGTCCATGGAACCGTAGAACTCGGCTTCCTGGGCGACTTCCGTCCGGCGCAGTTTGGCCTGGTTCTGGTCGATCAGGCCGGCGTTCAAATCGGCGTCGATCGCCATTTGTTTGCCGGGCATCGCATCGAGGGTGAAGCGCGCGCTCACCTCGGAAATCCGCCCTGCACCCTTGGTCACTACGACGAAGTTGATGATCATCAAAATCGCGAACACCACGATACCGACCACGTAGTTACCGCCGATCACCACCTCACCGAAGGCCTGGATCACCTTACCGGCAGCGGCATGGCCGTCTTGACCGTGGAGCATCACCACCCGCGTGGAGGCCACGTTCAGCGCCAGTCGCAACAGCGTCGCCACCAGCAGAATGGTCGGGAACACCGCAAAATCCAGCGGCCGCAAGGCGTACACGCAGACCAGCAGCACGACGATGGACAGTGCAATGTTGAACGTGAAAAACACGTCCAGCAGAAACGGCGGCACCGGCAGCATCATCATGGCCAGCATGACCAGCAGCAACAACGGCACACCCAGGTTGCCCCGACTTAAGTCGGCAACGTTTGTGCGGGCAGTGTTGAGTAACTGAGAGCGATCCACCGGTTTTCCCCGTTCCTTTAAAGCAAACTTTTGACGCCCAAAGCAGGCGCAGGGCGGCTACTGCAAGAAGCCTTCCAACTTTTGCGGAGGCGGGAAATAGAGGGGCTTATGAAGCTTTTGGTAGCAGCTGCCGAGCCTGCGAGGCTGCGTTCGGCTGCGCAGCAGTCGTCAAGCCTTTGCGAGGACGGCTGTCAAGCGCGACCCCGCGGGCTCGGCAGCCGCTATTCGTGCAATGGACCGGATAAATGGATCAACCTGCAGTCAAAATATGCTGTCTGTGAATATCGCCAAACTCAAGCTTGCGCCCAATCATGTAACGCGTGCCTTTGTGCATTTCCACCCCGTCTTGATTGACCAACGTTTCGTCGGCATATCCAAGTAACACCACAGTGGCAGGGGCCAGCACATTGGCACGACCCGAGAATTCACCTTTCATAAGATTTAGAGACCATTCAAAAGGAATGATCGGCAAATCTTTTACAACGATCGGACGTTTGTCTTCCCACCGGAAATCCATCCGGGCTGTGACTTGTAATTGATCATCAATGATTTCGAATTGCGGCTTGGCATATCGCCGCTCCAGCCCACCCGATGACCACTGACTCATGTAGTAACCCGGACTCGTAAAAACATTAAACAGATCTTCTTTGTCACGGATATTGCCGGCAGCATCGAAAAAATAATTGTAAGAATAGTGATAAGCGAAACTGGTCAGCTCAGGCCGGATAGCGTTGATCGGATTATTCAGATAACCCGAAATGTATAGATTGGCCATTTGAACAAAGTTCGTGAAATCCAGATTCAACTTGAAAGTTATGGTGTAACCGATCGCCCGCTCGGCCGGATTTTCTTCCAGCCTGCCCGAGACAAACTCCAACTCCATACCCTGCAGTTTTCGATATAGACGCTCTGTCATGATGGTTCCCTCTAGAACTGACGCAAACACCCATCCCTGGCGCTCCAATCAAATGATCAGAACCTCCACTGCAAGGACATTGATCGGGAGAATTCCCATGGGTATGACAGCGCGAGAGGGCGCTGACTGTCTACTGTCAGAACTAACAGGTACGCAGAGGTTTCGGACGAACGGAATCAGACTGCGGAATCAAGAATCTCGCCGCAAATCCGGCGGAATCGGCAAATCATCCTTGAGCGGATCCGGACGTTTGCCCTTGCCCGCGCGGTACTGACGGATCTGGTAGACGTAAGCCAGTACCTGAGCAACCGCCAGATACAACCCACCAGGAATTTCCTGCTCCAGCTCCGTGGAGTAATAGATCGAACGTGCCAGGGCCGGCGATTCGAGCAGCAGCACATTGTTGGCCACGGCGATTTCACGAATCTTCAAGGCCAGGAAATCACTGCCCTTGGCCAGCAACACCGGCGCACTGCCCTTGTCCGAGTCGTACTTGAGTGCGACGGCGTAATGCGTCGGGTTGGTAATGACCACGTCGGCCTCGGGGATGGCCGCCATCATCCGGCGCTGGGACATCTCGCGCTGCAACTGGCGAATGCGCTGTTTGACCTCCGGCTTCCCTTCCTGATCCTTGTGCTCGTCGCGCACTTCCTGCTTGGTCATCAGCAGTTTCTTGTGGCTTTCCCACAGCTGCACCGGCACGTCGACGGCGGCGATGATGATCAGCCCGCAGGCCATCCACAACGTGCTCCAGCCCACGACTTGCAGGCTGTGAATAATCGCCATGTCCAACGGCTCGTGCGCGATGCGCATCAAGTCGTCGATGTCGGAAGACAACACCGCCAGCGCCACGAACAGCACGATGAAAAACTTCGCCAGGGCCTTGAGCAGCTCGATCAGCGCCTTGGCCGAGAACATTCGCTTCAGCCCTGCGCCAGGGTTCATGCGACTGAATTTCGGCGCCATCGAGCCCGCCGCAAACAGCCAGCCACCGAGGGAAATCGGGCCGATCAACGCCGCCAGCACCAAGGTGATCATGACCGGTTGAACCGACAACAGGGCAACCAAACCGGAGTGCATAAGGAAGGTGCCCATGTTGCGCTGATCCAGAATCACTTCCCGCGACAGCGTGAAGTTCATCCGCATCAGCTCCATCAGGTCTTGCGCCAGGGCGCCACCGAAAATCAGCAGCGCGCCAGCGCCGGCGAGCATGATCGCCAGGGTGTTGAGCTCCTTGGAGCGCGCAACCTCCCCCTTTTCCCTGGAGTCCTTTTTGCGTTTCTCCGTGGGGTCTTCTGTTTTGTCCTGACCGCTTTCGCTCTCAGCCATGACTCAGCGCGCCCGTGCCAGTTCGCGTAACAACTGCAAGGCCTCGGAAGCCAGCGGTTGATACTGATTGATGATATCCGCCAGCCCGACCCAGACGATGAATAGCCCGAGCACGAGGGTCAGCGGAAAACCGATGGAAAAGATGTTCAACTGCGGCGCGGCCCGGGTCATCACGCCGAACGCGATGTTGACCACCAGCAGCGCCGTGATCGCCGGCAGCACCAGCAACAACGCAGCACCGAGGACCCAACCGAGCTTGCCGGCCAGTTCCCAGAAATGATTGACCATCAAGCCACTGCCCACCGGCATCGTGGTGAAGCTTTCGGTAAGGACTTCCAAGACCACCAGATGGCCGTTCATGGACAGGAACAACAGCGTCACCAGCATGGTGAAGAACTGCCCGATCACTGCAACCGAGACGCCGTTGGTGGGGTCGACCATCGACGCGAAGCCCATACCCATCTGAATGGAGACGATCTGCCCCGCCACCACGAACGCCTGGAAGAACAGCTGCAAGGAAAACCCCAGCACCGCGCCGATAAGGATCTGCTCGGCGATCAGCAAAAGCGCACTCAAATCCAGTGCATTGATCGGCGGCATTGGCGGCAGGCCCGGCGCAATCACCACCGTGATCGCCAGGGCAAAGTACAGGCGCACGCGCGTGGGCACCAGGGACGTGCCAAAGACCGGCATGACCATCAGCAAGGATCCGATGCGAAACAGCGGCAACATGAACGTCGCCACCCAGGTACTGATCTGGGTATCGGTCAGCTGCAGCAGCGACGGCATGGTTTAGCCGATGACCTGAGGAATACTGCCGTACAGCTGCAGGATGTATTCCATGAACGTCTGCACCAGCCACGGGCCGGCGACGATCAGCGTCACCAGCATGACCAGCAAGCGCGGCAGGAAGCTCAGGGTCTGTTCGTTGATCTGCGTGGCGGCCTGGAACATCGCCACCAGCAGGCCCACCAGCAGACTCGGAATCACCAGCACGGCGACCATCATGGTGGTCAGCCACAGCGCTTCGCGGAAGATGTCTACCGCCACTTCCGGCGTCATGGCGACACACCGCCGAAGCTGCTCGCCAGGGTGCCGATGATCAACGCCCAGCCATCCACCAGCACGAACAGCATGATCTTGAACGGCAGGGAAATGATCAGCGGCGAGAGCATCATCATACCCATGGCCATCAGCACACTGGCCACGACCAGGTCGATGATCAGGAACGGAATGAAGATCATGAAGCCGATCTGGAATGCGGTTTTCAGCTCCGATGTCACGAAGGCCGGCACCAGAATGGTCAGCGGCGCCTGATCCGGCGAGGCAATGTCGGTACGTTTGGACAGGCGCATAAACAGTTCAAGATCGCTGCTGCGCGTCTGCGCCAGCATGAAGTCCTTGATCGGCACCTGGGCCTTGGCCACGGCATCCTGAGCGGTGAGTTTCTCCGCCAGATACGGTTGCAAGGCGTCCTGATTCACCCGATCAAACACTGGCGCCATGATGAACAGCGTCAGGAACAGCGCCATGCCAGTGAGGATCTGGTTCGACGGCGTCTGCTGCAGGCCAAGAGCCTGACGCAGGATCGAGAAGACAATGATGATCCGGGTGAAACTGGTCATCAGCATGACGAACGCCGGAATGAAACTCAGCGCGGTCATGATCAGCAGGATTTGCAGGCTGACCGAGTATTCCTGGGCGCCATTGGCGTTGGTACCCAGGGTGATCGCCGGGATCGACAACGGATCGGCGGCGAACGCCAGCGGCGCGGCCAGCATCAGGGCCAGCGTCAAGACGATGCGTAACGCACCCATTACTTCTTATCCTTCTGATCCTTGCCGAGTATCTTCAACAGATGCTGGGCAAACTCCGGAGTCGCTTTCTCGGTGGTGGTTGGCGCTTCAATCGGCTCTTTAAGCACATGCAACGCGGTGATGGTGCCAGGGCTCAGGCCGAGCAGGATCTGCTCGTTGCCGACTTGCACCAGCATCAGCCGGTCACGCGGGCCCAGAGCGCGGGAACCGATCAGCTCGATCACCTGCCCTTTGCCAGCCGGCCCGGCCTGCTGGACCCGGCGCAACAACCAGGCGAGGAAGAAGATCAACCCCAGCACCAGCAGCAAGCCGAACACCAACTGCGTCAATTGCCCGGCCACACCGCTGCCGACCGCCGGCGCAGCAGCGACCGTTGCAGCCGTGGCCACAGGTTCGGCTGCCAGAACACTTAACGGCAACGCAAGCAGAAGCCCCAGAACCTTTTTCACTTAGCGCAGCTTCTTGATACGTTCGCTTGGGCTGATCACGTCGGTCAGGCGAATGCCGAACTTCTCGTTGACCACGACCACTTCGCCGTGGGCGATCAGGGTGCCGTTGACCAGCACGTCCAGCGGCTCACCGGCCAGGCGATCCAGCTCGATCACCGAACCCTGGTTGAGTTGCAGCAGGTTACGGATATTGATGTCGGTGCTGCCCACTTCCATGGAAATCGACACGGGAATGTCGAGGATCACATCGAGGTTCGGACCGTCCAGAGTGACCGGGTCGTGGTTCTTCGGCACGCTGCCGAACTCTTCCATCGGCAGACGGTTGGACGGCGAGCCGGCGGCGTCGGCAGCCAGCAAGGCGTCGATGTCGTCCTGGCCGGCGTCACCGGTTTCTTCCAGGGCGGCGGCCCATTCGTCAGCCAGTGCCTGGTCGTCCTGGGCGTTCATATCGTCGTTCATCATTTGTCCTCGGCGGGCAACTGCTCAATCAAGAGCAGCAAATTAAAAGGGGGGGTGGAGCGCCGGTCAGCGGCGCTCGATCGGCTCGATCACCTGCAACGCGAGGTTGCCTTTGTGCGAGCCCATCTTGACCTTGAAGGCCGGCACGCCGTTGGCGCGCATGATCATTTCTTCCGGCATCTCGACCGGGATCACATCCCCCGGCTGCATGTGCAGGATGTCGCGCAAGCGCAACTGGCGACGGGCAACCGTGGCACCGATCGGCACGTCGACGTCCAGCACGTCCTGGCGCAGGGCGTTGACCCAACGCTCGTCCTGATCGTCCAGATCCGACTGGAAGCCGGCGTCGAGCATTTCGCGCACCGGCTCGATCATCGAGTACGGCATGGTCACGTGCAGGTCGCCGCCACCGCCATCGAGTTCGATGTGGAAAGTCGAGACCACCACCGCCTCGCTCGGGCCGACGATGTTGGCCATGGCCGGGTTCACTTCCGAGTTGATGTACTCGAAGTTCACTTCCATGATCGCCTGCCAGGCTTCCTTCAAATCGACGAAGGCCTGCTCCAGCACCATGCGCACGACGCGCAGTTCGGTGGGGGTGAATTCACGCCCTTCGATCTTGGCGTGACGGCCGTCGCCGCCGAAGAAGTTGTCCACCAGCTTGAACACCAGTTTGGCGTCGAGGATGAACAGCGCGGTGCCGCGCAACGGCTTGATCTTGACCAGATTGAGACTGGTCGGTACGTACAGCGAGTGCACATATTCGCCGAACTTCATCACCTGCACACCACCGACGGCAACGTCCGCCGAACGGCGCAGCATGTTGAACATGCTGATGCGGGTGTAGCGGGCGAAACGCTCGTTGATCATTTCCAGCGTCGGCATGCGTCCGCGGACGATGCGATCCTGGCTGGTCAGGTCATAGCTTTTGACGCTGCCGGGCTCAGCAACGTTATCGGTCTGTACCAGACCATCGTCGACGCCATGCAACAGCGCATCGATCTCATCCTGGGACAGCAGGTCCTGCACGGCCATGTCGTGTTCCTACTGCAGTACGAAATTAGTAAAAAGCAGCTGTTCGATAACCACTTTGCCGAGTTCTTTCTGCGCCACTTCCTGGACGCCGGCCGTGGCCTTCTGACGCAACATCTCCTGGCCGACCGGGGTCGCCAGCGTGGCGAAATCCTGGCCGGAGAACAGCATGACCAGGTTATTGCGGATCACCGGCATGTGCACTTTGAGCGCTTCCAGATCCGCCTGATTGCGCCCTAGCATGGTGATGCTCACCTGCATGTAGCGCTGGCGCCCGTTCACGTTGTAGTTGGCCACGAAGGCCGGGGCCATAGGCTCGAAAATCGCTGGTTGCTTGCCGACCACCGCGGTTTCAGCGGCGGCAGGCTTGCTCTGGGCGCTGTGCATGAAGAACCAGGTCGCCCCCACGGACATGCCGATCGCCAGCAGCAGGGCCACCACGATCACAATGATCAGCTTGATCTTGCCTTTGGTTGCGGGGTCTTTTACTACTGCGTCGCTCTTCGCCATGCCAATAATCCGTCACTATTCGGGTTTTCACAGTCGCACGGCAAGGCAAGAGCAAGTGTTATGCCAGAAGTGTCGGGAGGGGGTTTAGTCGGGGAGCGACGGAGCACCACAAACCACTGTAGGAGCGAGCCTGCTCGCGATGAGGGCGTAACATTCAACATCTGCGTTGACTGTTACACCGCTATCGCGAGCAGGCTCGCTCCTACAGGGAAGATGTTGTGTTGGATCAGGCGTAGTAGTCGACGGCGCTGGAGCCGATCACACTGGTAGCGGTTGCCGCCACCTCAGCCACGCCTGGCTCGATCTCTTCATCCACGCCATCGAGGCGACCACCATTGGCGCTGGTGCGACCGCCCTGCCCCTGTTGAGCCTGATCCTGCCCCTGACCTTGCCAGCCACGAGACTGGTCGGACACGTTGACGTCAACCTGACCCATGCCCTGCTGCGTGAACATGTCACGCAGACGATGCATCTGGCTGTCCAGCGCTTCGCGAACGCTTGGGTGAGCGCTTATGAAGGTGACCTGGGTCTGCTGATCCGGAACCATGTTCACCCGGATATCGAGACGCCCCAGTTCAGCCGGTTGCAACTGGATGTCGGCTGCCTTGAGGTTGACGCTGGAGAGGTACATGACGCGATTGACCACTTCCTCGGTCCAGCCACTCTGATGCATGGCGATCGGCTGGTTCACCGGCAAGGCATTGGCGGTTTTCGGGGTGGCCGCCTGGGTCAGTGCCGCCAGACGGTTGGCGAAGTCATCGACACGGGTATCGCTGCTGGTGGAGGTCAAATCCTTGAGGCCGCTATCGATCAGACCGCTGAAAGCCTTTTCGCCGCCCTGGCTGGTGCTGTCCTTGTCGGCTTGCACATCGAGCATGCTCGCCATGCTGGCGGCAAAGTTTTGCGCCGTCGTCAGTTCACCGTCAGCCTGGGTTTGGGCTGGCGTGGCTTTTGGCTGGGCCTGGCTGCTGGCGGATACATGGCCGCTCTGCTCCATGGCCATGCGCACGGCGGGCAGCGCGTCGAGCGGATCAGCTTCGGGGTCGAAATCGCTATCGGTGACGGGCGCTGCCTGCGCGGTCGCGGCAACGACCGCGGCGGCGGCAACCGGCGCTTCAACCTGTGGCGCTGCACTCGTGGCAACCGGCGCAGCAGTTTGCGCGATCGGCACGGTCACCAGCGGTTGCACTGCCTGCATCAACGCAGGATCAAGGGCCGGGTCGAGGGCCGGATCGAGGCTCGGATCAACGGGCGCCGTATCGGTCAACAGCGTTTCGGTGGTCTCGGGCTGGTCGTCGCTGGCGACGGCGTCGTCGGTCGGCGCCGGTTTATCGGCGGGCAAGGAATTGCCGCTATCGGCAACCTCAGGTTCTGCGGCGGCAGGCTTATCACTGCTGACATCCGGTTTGCCGGAGCCTTGCGCAGCACTTTCGGTCGCAGGCTTGGTCGATTTATCAGCGACCACAGAAGGCTTGTTCTGGGCTTGATTGGCGTAAACATCAGCGAAGCTGGGCGCCTTGTCCCCTGGCTCAGCGGCCGGCGCCGGGGTATTGGCGGGGGCGACTTGAGTCTTGGCCGTCGGGGCGGCCTGAAGAAGCGAATTGGGGGTAACAGGCATAAAACGGTCTCCGCTGCACTGGGATCGTAGGTACAGTTGAGCGAGATGACTGCAAAGGTCGAGCCAGGTTAGCTCGACAGATACCAAAAGCGCCGGACGGTCGCGTTATTCGGCCAGAGAGCGCTGTCGCTCCGCCTCATACAGCGGTCGGACAATGGCGAATTCGCCGTCGATTTCGCCGACCAGTTTTTCAATGCCCGTGAGGGTTTTTTGTCTGGCGCGCTGCTCAAGCTCATTGCACAGCTCAGCCAGGCGAATGGCGCCCATATTGCTGCTGCTGCCCTTGAAACTATGGGCTGCATTCATGAGTTGCGCGGCATCTTCGGCTTGGCGCAAGACGCGCAAGCGTTCTTCGGAGTCGGCGATGAAGGTATCCAGCAACGTCGGATACTCATCCTCCATGACTTCCTGCAACGCGCTCAGCACGTCGCGGTCCAGATGTGTGTCAGCCACTTGCTCACTCCTTGATCAAGAATGGGTGAATTATGCCAGAGCCTCCCAGAAAAACTCCACGCATGCACTTCGACCATCGTCGGACCAGCTCGCGCTGCGACTCAATTGGCGGATCAGACTGACGCCGCGCCCCGACAGACGGCCGCCATCGACAGGACGCTCCATCACCCGCGCCACATCAAAGCCCTTGCCGCTGTCTTCGACCCGCACAATCAGGCTCCCGCCCTTGCCCGTCGGCACGACCTGCAAATGCACCCGCACATAGCCGTCGTGCAACGCCTCCAGCCGCTCATTGCGCGCTTGATAATAGCGTGCGAACCCCGAAGCATCGCGCTTGAGGCTCGAATCCAGACCCAGCACGCCGTGCTCCAGGGCATTGGAGTAAAGCTCTGCCAACACACTGTAGAGCGCGCCACTCTGAGCCCGCAGGCCGTGGACCTCAAGCAGCAATTGCAAAAGATACGGCAGTGGATTGAAACGTTTGAGGGTCGCGGCGCGAAACTCGAAACTCACCGACCAGTCCAGCGGACAGGATTGGCCGCTGTCGGAATACACCGGCGCCGGCGGGGTCAGCTGCGCGGCCTCCAGCAGACTGACCTCGACCATGCTCACGTCATCGCGCGCCTCGCCACGAAAATCCCGCAGCGCCTGCTCGATCTCTTCGAACAGCGCATCTGGCTGGCGATTAGCCGCAAACACTCGCTGCAACCGCTCCACACCAAACAGCTGTTCGTTGGCATCGCAGGTATCGATGACCCCGTCGGACAGCAGGAACACCCGATCGCCGACAGCCATCGGAAACACTTCGGTGCGGTCATTGAAGGTTTGCGGGCTCAGCACGCCCAGCGGCAAGTGCCGCGCCGGAAGCGGCGTGCGCTCACCGCTGGCGATGTTGTGCAAGTAACCGTCCGGCATCCCGCCGTTCCAGACTTCCACCGAGCGTCGCTGAAAGCTCAGACACAGCAAAGTGGCGCAGCAGAACATGTCCACCGGCAGGATGCGTTTGAGCTTAGCGTTCATTTCGCGCAGTGTTTCGGCCAGGCCGTAGCCCTTGGCGGTCATGCCGTAGAAGACTTCAGCCAGAGGCATGGCGCCCACGGCCGCCGGCAAACCATGACCAGTGAAATCGCCCAGCAGCACGTGCATGTCCCCGGCCGGGGTGAACGCCGCGAGCAGCAGATCGCCATTGAACAGCGCATAAGGGGATTGCAGGTAGCGGATGTTCGGCGCACTGAGGCAGCCTGAATGCGCCACCTTGTCGAACACGGCCTTGGCCACCCGTTGTTCGTTGAGCAAGTAGTCGTGATGTTTGGCGATCAGGTCACGCTGCTGCAACACCGTGGCCTGCAACCGGCGCAAGCGGTCCATTGCCTTGATCTTGGCGGCGAGGATCACCTGGTTGTAGGGCTTTGCCAGAAAATCGTCGCCACCAGCCTCCAGACACCGAGCCAGGGCTTCGCTTTCGGTCAACGAGGTCAGGAAGATGATCGGTACCAGGGTTTCCCCGGCCAGCGCCTTGATCTGGCGTGCCGCCTCGAAACCGTCCATCACCGGCATCATGGCGTCCATCAGCACCAGGTGCGGCCGTTGCTCGCGAAACGCCTCGACCGCTTCGGCACCGTTAGCGGCCGTGAGAACCTGGTGGCCCTGGCGCCGAACGATGCTCGACAACAGCATGCGGTCGGCCGCGCTGTCTTCGGCGATGAGGATCGTCAGCGGTTCAAGCGGCTGCATGGCGGTCATGCAACGTCGAAGATTTGTTCGAAGTTGGAGATGGCGAGAATCTTGCGCACATCGGCGTTAGCGTTGGTCAACGTGATTTCGGCATTTTCGCCGCCGGCGTGATCACGCAATAGCAAGAGCATGCCGAGCGCGGAACTGTCGAGGTAGGTGGCCTCTTTGAGGTTTACTTCGTAGGATTCGGGTTTTTTAGCGAGGTTTTCGTAAGACTCACGAAACTCCTGATGCTTGCCGAAATCGAATCTTCCCTTGATCGAAATCGTCAGCTTTTGCCCATCCTGGGAGATTTCTGTAACGACTGACATTTTTAGCGGCTTCCTTGTCATGGGTGAACGTGCGTGTACAAGGTTTAGCACTTGGCGGAGATGGGAGCAAGGCTGGAAGTTGTGGCGTCTGTCAGACCGCCTTCGCGGGCAAGCCACGCTCCCACAGGTTTTGCATTGTTCGGGATTATGTGAACGACGCAAGACCTGTGGGAGCGTGGCTTGCCCGCGAAGAACGATAACGCAGTCCGACTGACTCAGTACGGATCATGCCGCGGCAACCGCTGGGACAACTCATCCAGCAGTTTCTGCTCGCGTTTGTCTTCCAGCTGCCGCGCCTCGCTCATGTAGCGTTGTACGAGTTTGCGCAAACCTTCGACCCGGGCAAACGCCTGCTGCCAGGAATCGCGCGCCTTGTTCAGGTTGTTCTGGTGCCAGTTCAGGCTTTGGCGCTGCTGATCGATGGCGGTGCCCAGTTGGGCAAGAAAGCCCTGATAGCCGAGCAACCACTGGCCGGATACGCCGGTGCTGCCGCGCACGATCCATTGTTCCTGGTATTCGAGGCGGAAGTTTTCGAGGTCGGCGAGCTTGCTTTCCGCCACACGAACCTGGCCCTGGAAGTGCCCGAGGCGCATGACCGCGGTTTTTTCGGCTTTTTCGGCCATTTCCACTACGGGTGCCAGGCGTGCCGCGCGGCTCAGGGCCATGGCCGGTTAGCCGCCCGCTGCCGGGGCGAAGATCGAGGCGAGATGGTTTTCGCTGGCGCCCATGCCGATGTTGTCGTTCAAGCCCTGACGCAGATAGGTGGTCATGGCCGGCTGCAGGGAAATCGCGATGTCGGTTTCTCGGTCACCGCCCGGCACATAGGCGCCGACGCTGATCAGGTCGCGACTCTGCTGATAGCGCGACCAGTACTGCTTGAACATCTGCGCGCGCGCCATGTGCTCGGGGCTGACCACCGACGGCATGACCCGGCTGATGGAGGCTTCGATATCGATGGCCGGATAATGACCTTCTTCCGCCAGGCGCCGGGACAGCACGATGTGCCCGTCGAGCACGCCTCGGGCCGAGTCGGCAATCGGGTCCTGCTGGTCATCGCCTTCGGACAATACGGTGTAGAACGCCGTGATCGAACCGCCGCCCTTCTCCGCGTTACCGGCCCGCTCCACCAGTTTCGGCAACTTGGCGAACACCGACGGCGGATAACCCTTGGTCGCTGGCGGTTCGCCGATGGCCAGGGCGATTTCCCGCTGGGCCTGGGCGAAACGGGTCAGCGAATCCATGAGCAACAGCACGTTCTTGCCCTTGTCACGGAAATACTCGGCAATGCGCGTGCAATACATGGCGGCACGCAGACGCATCAGCGGCGCATCGTCCGCAGGCGAAGCAACGACCACCGAACGCTTGAGCCCTTCTTCACCGAGGATGTGCTCGATGAATTCTTTAACCTCACGACCCCGCTCACCGATCAGCCCGACGACGATAATGTCGGCCTCGGTGAAGCGGGTCATCATGCCCAGCAGCACGGATTTACCGACGCCGGTACCGGCGAACAGGCCGAGACGCTGACCGCGACCCACCGTCAACAAACCGTTGATGGTGCGAATACCCACGTCCAACGGCTCGCTGATCGGCTCGCGCTTGAGCGGGTTGATGGTAGGGCCGTCCATGGGCACCCAGTCTTCGGCTTTCATGCCGCCCTTGCCGTCCAGCGCACGACCGGCGCCGTCAAGCACCCGCCCAAGCATGCTCATGCCCATCGGCAAGCGGCCGGTATCCGCCATAGGAACCACGCGGGCACCGGGCGCAATACCGGCGACGCTGCCGACCGGCATCAGGAATACCTTGCTGCCGGAGAAGCCCATGACTTCGGCTTCGACCTGCACCGGGTGATAACTGTCGTCGTTGATGACCATGCAGCGGCTGCCCATGGCGGCGCGCAAACCTTCGGCTTCGAGGGTCAGGCCGACCATGCGCAGCAGACGGCCTTCCAGGATCGGCGCGCCGGCAAGCTCCGTGGCCTCGGCGTAGCTGCCGAGGCGCTTGGCGAAGCTGGTGCGATCAAGGCGCATCGGGGTCGTCCAGTGTCGGCTCGACCGCAGCGACCGCAGGCTTTTCGTCGACCGGCAGTTCCAGGCTCAGATCCGGCGCGGCCGGGTGCAAAGCCTGGTCATGCAACTGATCGAACAGCTTGGCCATGACCTGGGCGACGCGGGTTTCAACGGTGGCGTCGATGCGGCTGTGTTCGGTCTCGACCCGGCAACCGCCGGGCAGCAGGGACTCGTCCTCGACGATGCGCCAGGTTTCTTCATGGCGCTCGCGCAGGGCTTTGACCTGTTCGAAATCCTGCGGATTGATGTACAGCCGCACATTGCCCACGCCCAACGGCAACAGCTTGAGGGCTTCGCGCATGACGTGTTCGATTTGCGTCGAGTCGATGGCCAGTTCGCGCTGGATCACCTGTTTGGTGATGTGCTGCACGAGGTCGACCAGGGACTTTTCAATCTGAGTGTCCTGCTCGGCGATGGGCTCGAACAGGTTGGCCATCAGCTGTTCAAGGCCGGCGATCTTCGGCGCCAGCGCCGCTTCGGCTTCCTGACGAACCTTGAGCGTGGTGCTGTGAAACCCCTCTTTCTCGCCCACGGCGAAGCCTTCGTTGTAGGCTTCCTGGCGAATCGCTTCGAGTTCTTCGAGCGTCAGTGGCTGGACTTCATCCAGCGGCACTTCTTCCATTTCCGGCGGTTCGGGCTCCGGTTCCGGCTCGGGTTCCGGCACGAAAGGATCGAAACTGGGCAACGCCCAGACGTCGAAACCGGCGACGGCCTTGCCTCGGATCAGGTCGGTCTGGGACTCATCATGTTTGGACGACATAGTGACCTTAGATCATCTCTTCGCCGCCCTTCCCGCCGAGAACGATTTCTCCGGCTTCGGCCATACGGCGGGCAATGGTGAGGATTTCTTTCTGCGCGGTTTCCACGTCGCTGACACGCACCGGGCCTTTGGCCTCGAGGTCGTCGCGCAACAGTTCGGCCGCTCGTTTGGACATGTTCTTGAAGATCTTTTCCTTGACGCCTTCGTCCGAACCCTTGAGGGCCAGCACCAATACGTCGGAAGACACTTCGCGCAGCAACGCCTGAATCCCGCGGTCGTCGACATCGGACAGGTTGTTGAACACGAACATGAGGTCTTCGATCTGACCGGACAGGTCTTCGTCGACTTCGCGAATCGAGTCCATCAACTGGCCTTCGATCGAGCTGTCGAGGAAGTTCATGATGTCGGCCGCACGCTTGATGCCACCCAAGGTGGTGCGCGAGGCATTCGAGTTGCCGGAGAACTGCTTCTCGAGAATCTGGTTGAGTTCTTTCAGGGCCGCTGGCTGCACGGTATTCAGCGAGGAAACCCGCAGAATGATGTCCAGTCGCACCTTGTGGTCGAAGTTGCCGAGCACTTCGCCGGCCTGATCCGGATCGAGGTACGCCACGACGATCGCCTGGATCTGCGGGTGCTCGTAACGAATCACGTCGGCGACGGCGCGCGGTTCCATCCACTTCAGGCTGTCGAGGCCACTGGTGTTGCCGCCCAGCAGGATGCGATCGATCAGGCCGTTGGCCTTGTCTTCGCCCAGTGCCTGGGTAAGCATTTTGCGCACGTAGTCATCGGAGCCGACGCCCAGGCTGGTCTGGTCGCCGACGATGTCGACGAACTCGCTCATGACCTGCTCGACCTGCTCGCGATGGACGTTGCCCATCTGCGCCATGGCCACGCCGACGCGCTGGACCTCTTTAGGCCCCATGTGGCGCAACACTTGGGCAGCATCGGTCGAACCCAGGGACAGCAGCAGAATCGCGGCTTTGTCGACCTTGGTCAGTTTGGCGGCAACGGCTCGGTTATCACTCATCTGCGTTAATCCACTCTTTCACGACCTGGGCCACGCGACCCGGATCTTCTGCCACCAGACTCTTGATTGCATTCAACTGTGCGTCATAGCCTTCGCTCGGGCTCGGCAGCAGGATGCTTTGCGGACCACCGAGGCTGACGCGGTCGTTGGCCAGTTCGCCGTCCAGGCCGCCCATGCCACCGAGTTCCACGTCGCTGCCGATGCCGGCCAGCTGCTTGCCTTTGCCGCCACCGGTGATGTTGTTGAGCACCGGACGCAGCACACCGAACACCAGCACCAGGATGAACAACACACCCAGCACTTGCTTGACGATGTCCCAGAACCACGGCTGGGAGTAGAACGGAATATCGGCAATCACTTCACCGCGCTCAGCGGAGAACGGCATGTTGATCACGCTGACGCTGTCACCACGGCTGGCGTCGAAACCGACGGCGTCCTGCACCAGGCGAGTGAAGCGCGCCAATTCATCGGCGCTCCACGGCGCACGAGTGGTTTCGCCGTTGGCCGCGTTGAGCTTGACCTGATCGTCCACCACCACCGACACCGACAGGCGATTCAAACGGCCCTGCTGTTGCTTGGTGTGGCTGATGGAACGGTCGAGTTCGAAGTTCTTGGTGGATTGTTGACGCTTGTCTGCCGGGTACGGCGCCAGCATCGGCTGACCGGTGGCCGGGTCCATGATTTGCTGACCGTTGGCATCGATCAACGGCTGGCCTGGCTGAACCATGCCGGCCGCTGCGGTGCTGCCACCGGTGGTTTGCGGCGCGGAGGCTGGCGATGGCGGCTGGTTGCTCAAGGCACCCGGCACACCTTGCGGGCCATTGCTGGCGGTGCGTTGTTCGTTGACCGACTGCTCGCTGCGCAACGCCGGTTGATCCGGGTTGAACTGCTCGGAGGTCGACTCGACGGCACTGAAGTCTACATCTGCCGACACTTCGGCTTTATAGCGGTCGTTGCCCAGCACCGGTTGCAGGATGTTGTGCACGCGCTGGGTCAGCATGGTTTCCATGCGACGGCTGTAATCGAACTGCTTGCCGGCCATGGTCAGTTCGGAATTTTCCGCCTGATCCGACAGCAGGTTGCCCTTCTGGTCGACCACGGTGATCTGGGATTTGCTGAGTTCGGGAACGCTGGTCGCGACCAGGTTGATGATCGCCACCACCTGACCCGGCTCCAGCGAACGACCGGAATACAGTTCAACCAGGACCGAAGCGCTTGGCTTGCGTTCGTCACGCACAAACACCGAGCTTTTCGGAATCGCCAGGTGCACACGGGCACCCTTAACGTTGTTCAGGCTGGAAATGGTGCGAGCCAGTTCGCCTTCGAGGCCGCGACGATAACGGGTCGCTTCCATGAACTGGCTGGTCCCCAGGCCCTGGTCCTTGTCGAGGATTTCAAAACCGATGTTGCCGTCGCTAGGAGTGACACCAGCGCCCGCGAGCTTGAGCCGCGCACGGGACAGGTCATCGGCCTTGACCAGCAAGGCACCGGAGTTGGGTTCGACGTTGTAGGGAATGTCGGCGGCGGCAAGGGTCTCCATGACCTGTTTGGCGTCCATACCGGCAAGGCTGCCGTACAGAGGCCGGTAGTCCGGTTGCTGAGACCACAGCACCACGGCAAAACCAATCGCCACGCTCGCAGCCAGGCCGACCAACAGGCCTACCTGACGCAACATGGTCATCTCGGAGAGGTTTTCCAGGAAGGACAACCCGAACAGCGGCGGTTTGCCGTCTATCGGAGTGGCCTTGGCCGGAACGTTATCGGCGACTGCTTCTGCCATGACTCAATTCGTCCTTAAACCGGCATCTGCATGATGTCTTGGTATGCCTGAACCAGCTTGTTGCGCACTTGGGTCAACGCCTGGAAAGACACGCTGGCCTTCTGCGAGGAAATCATGACATCCGTCAGGTCGACGCCACTTTTGCCGATCTCGAAGGCACTGGCCAACTGACTGGACGCCTGCTGGGTGTCGTTCACTTTATTGACGGCCTGACCGAGCATGTCGGAAAAGCTGCTGCCACCCAGTTCAGGGACTGCGGCAGTCGATTTAGGCGCAGACATGGCATCCATTTGCATGGAACGCATGTCGAGCATCAACCGATTAAATTCAATACCTTGGCTCATCGTCTACTCTCGTTGGCGACCCGCAATTTTTTGACACTCACTCGGCGGGTAGTGAGGTGTTAGCAACAAGGGTGCCAGCTCCGTGGCCACTCTGAACAAAAGCCGTCCTGGCTTCATCCTGACCGAAAATTGCCGCAGCCCCCTGTAGGAGCGAGCCTGCTCGCGATGAGGTCATGTCAGCCGACATTTATGTATCTGTCTCGCCCTCATCGCGAGCAGGCTCGCTCCCACAGGGACTTTGCGTCCATCAGTTTTCAAGTGGCGAACAAGTAAGCTTCCACGTCCATTCCGGCGTCGCGCATCTGCGCCAGCTTGTAGCGCAAGGTGCGCGGGCTGATGCCCAGTCGCTCGGCGGCTTCTTTGCGACGGCCGCGTTCGGTGCGCAAGGTGTCGATGATCATCTGGAATTCACGGCGGCGCAGGTCATCGCCCAACGCCCCGGCCGATTCAGCCTCGGCCTCCACGACCCGTACCGGCGCCAAGGCCGGCAACGGCGCACAGGCCACCGGCCCGGACAGGCAAAAATCCTGAGGCTGGATCAAACCACCCTGCTGCAGAATCAAGGCGCGCTGGATCGCGTTGTCCAGCTCACGCACGTTGCCCGGCCATGGATAACCGATCAGGCACGCCTGCGCCTCGGGCGACAGTTTCGCCGCGGCATGCTTCATTTTATTGACGTGTTTGGCCAGCAGACGCTCAGCCAGCGGCAGGATGTCGGCGGTGCGCTCGCGCAGCGGACGCCAGGCCAGCGGAAACACCGACAACCGATAGAAAAGATCTTCACGAAACCGCCCCGCCGCCACTTCACCGGACAGATCACGGTTGGTGGTCGCCACGACCCGAATGTCCAGGGTGATCGGCTTGCGTGCGCCGACACGTTCGACTTCGCGCTCCTGCAACACACGCAGCAACTTGGCCTGGAGCCCAAGGGGCATTTCAGAAATTTCGTCGAGCAGGATCGTCCCGCCATCGGCCTGCTCGAACTTGCCGGCCTGCGCCGCGATGGCACCGGTGAACGAACCTTTTTCGTGACCGAACAAGGTGGCTTCGAGCATGTTGTCGGGGATCGCCGCGCAGTTGATCGCAATGAACGGCTGACTGGCGCGATGGGAATGCTGATGGATGTAGCGCGCCAAAACTTCTTTACCGGTGCCGGACTCGCCGGAGATCAACACTGTCGAATCGCTGCGTGCGACCCGCGCGGCCAGTTCCAGCAATTGCACACTGGCCGGCTCGAAGGCGATCGGACCTTCGCTATCGGTCGCACCGAGCGCGCCCAATGCATGCCGCGCCACCAGGTCAAGCAAAGCTTTAGGCTCGAACGGCTTGACCAGGTAATCTGCCGCGCCTTGACGCATCGCATCGACGGCCCGCTCTACAGCGCCGTGAGCGGTCATCAGCAACACCGGCAATTGCGGCTGGCGCGCTCGCAGCAAAGCGAGCAGTTGATGGCCGTCCATGCCCGGCATGTTGACGTCGCTGATTACCAGGCTGAACGCCTCATTGCCGACCGTCGCAAGCGCCTCTTCCGCCGAACCGACCGCCGTGTAGTCGTGCCCCGCGAGCAGCAGCGTATCGGCCAGTGCTTCGCGTAGCGCGCGGTCGTCCTCGACCAGCAGAACCTTGATTGCCATGTCCTTCACTCCGCTCCCTGAGCGTTGGGCTGTTCACCGGAAAAAAGCGGCAGGATGACCTGCGCACACGTGCCGCGCCCCGGCCGCGAGCGCAACTGCAATTCTCCCTGATGAGCACGGGCCACTGCCTTGACCACGGTCAGGCCCAGGCCGGTCCCGGTGGTTTTAGTGGTGAAAAACGGCTCGCCCAGGCGCGCCAGCACTTTGCTGTCGATGCCGCTGCCGCTGTCACTGACGCACACGCGCAGGTTGTTTTCACGGGCGTAGAAATGCACCTTCAATCGGACATCGCCAGCACTGGCCTGAATCGCGTTCTCGATCAGATTGAGGATCGCGCCGACCAGGGTGTCGCGGTTGCACAGCAATTCGCCGGCATGACTGTCGCACTGCCAGCGAATCGGCAGGTCCTGCACATGGGTCAGCGCCGCCGATTGCAGCGACTGCATCAGCTGTTTGGGTGTGACACGGTCAGTCAACGGCAACTCGCCGCGCGCGAACACCAACATGTCGCGGACCTGATGCTCCAGCTCATGCAAACGCTCTTTCAGGCGCCCGGCGAAACGCTGTTGCGTGGCGACCGGCAATTCCTGCTCAGTCAAATGACTGGCGTAGAGCAAGGCGGCGGACAGCGGTGTACGAATTTGATGGGCCAACGAAGCGACCATGCGACCGAGGGACGACAGGCGTTCGTGACGGGCCAGTTGATCTTGCAGATGACGGGTTTCAGTCAGGTCGTTGAGCAATACCAACTGCCCAGGCTCGGCATCCAGCGAGCGAGTGGCAATCGACAGACGCCGACCGTCCTTGAGGGAGATTTCGTGACCATCGTCTTCGCGAGGGGCAAAGCAGCGAGCAATGACATGGCGCCAGAGTTCGCCTTCGAGGGGCAGACCGAGCAACTCGCAGGCCGCCGGATTGGCTTCACGCACGATGCCCTGGGCATCGATGACGATGACACCGCCAGGCAACAGATCAAGAAGGTTTTGCAGACGGTTGGCCAGGCGTTCTTTTTCTGCCAACTCTTGCATGCGTTGAGCGCTGACCACCGCCAGCTCGCCCTTGAGCTCGGTGACCCGGGCTTCAAGCATGCTGTAGGAATCGGTCAACTGGCTAGACATCTGGTTGAACAGCGAGAACGCCTGCTCAAGGCCAAGCCGGCTTGCCTGCTCTACGGACGACGGTTGCCCCGAAACATCAGGGACAGGAGACATCTGGGCGGCTTGGGGCATCGTGCTCTCTCGCTTGGCTGACCGTCAGTTAAACGGAACGTTGCGAGGGATGTAGCAATACCCGTGCCTAAAAAAAACCGCCTACAAATGAACGACTTGAAAAACAGGCGTCAATCATCCGCCTGTTCATCACCGTCGCGACGGCTCATGCCGTACTTGCGCATCTTTTCCACCAGCGTGGTACGACGAATACGCAGGCGCTCTGCAGCGCGGGCCACGATGCCGTTGGCATCATCCAGCGCCTGCTGAATCAGCCCCTGCTCCAGACCACCGAGGTAGTCTTTCAAGTCGAGGCCTTCCGGCGGCAGCAGGGCGTTGGCGGTGAAGTCCGGGGTATGACCGTTGATGGCCACGCGTTCTTCAAGGTCGCTGCGCAGGCTGTCGACCAGCTGCTCGTCTTCGTCATCGACGTAACGGAATTTCTTCGGCAACTCGACCACGCCGATCACCCCGTACGGGTGCATGATCGCCATGCGTTCCACCAGGTTGGCGAGCTCGCGAACGTTGCCCGGCCAGCCGTGACGGCACAGCGACATGATCGCCGCCGAGTTGAAGCGAATCGAACCGCGCTTCTCGTGCTCCATGCGCGAGATCAACTCGTTCATCAGCAACGGGATGTCTTCGACACGCTCACGCAGCGGCGCCATCTCGATCGGGAACACGTTCAGGCGGTAGTACAAGTCTTCGCGGAAGGTGCCGATCTCGATCATGCTTTCGAGATTCTTGTGCGTCGCCGCAATGATGCGCACGTCGACGCTCTGGGTCTTGTTGCTGCCCACGCGCTCGAAGGTGCGCTCCTGCAACACGCGCAGCAACTTGACCTGCATCGGCAGCGGCATGTCGCCGATTTCGTCGAGGAACAGGGTGCCGCCGTTGGCCAGTTCGAAACGCCCGGCACGACTGGTAATGGCGCCGGTAAAAGCACCCTTTTCGTGGCCGAACAATTCGCTTTCCAGCAACTCGGCCGGGATCGCCCCGCAGTTGACCGGAACGAACGGCGCGTCACGACGCTTGGAGTGGTAGTGCAGGTTGCGCGCGACCACTTCCTTGCCGGTGCCGGACTCGCCGAGGATCAGCACACTGGCGTCAGTGTCGGCCACTTGTTGCATCATCTGACGGACGTGCTGGATCGCCCGGCTGGTGCCGACAAGGCTGCGGAAAAGATTGGGTTCGCGATGACGACCGCGCTCGCGAGCCTGGTCATACATCTCGCGATAGACCTGGGCACGGTGCAGCGAGTCGAGCAGCTTGCTGTAGCTGGGCGGCATTTCGAGGGTCGAAAGCACACGGCGACGCTGGTCTTCAGGCAAGTCAACGGAAGAATTATCGCCCATTAACAAAACCGGAAGGAACTCATCCCAGGTAGCGAGTGTCTTTAACAAGCCCGGAAGTGCGCCAGGAGCATTGACCGTCCCGATGAGGACACAGATCACTTCACGACTTGATGACAAAGAGCCGACGGCCTGCTGCCAGTCATGGCTGCCGCAAGGTAAATTTTCTTCGCCGAGAAAATTTAGAATCACCGCCAAATCGCGGCGGCGGACGCTATCGTCATCAATCAGCAGAATTTTGGTTTCACGCCACATGCAATAGCAACTTCCCTAGTCAACTCAATGCCCAAAATGATGGGGCAAGCTAGACGCTTGCAGACACGTTATGCCTGTAGACGCCTGAAATCTGGAACCAGCCACTAGTTAAGTCAAAAAACCGTGCACAGTCAAATTTATGGCGCACTATGTTTGGATTAACTGAGGGTTAATTAACCAAACAGATGGTAAACCTTTGCCGCGCTCTGTGCTTGATGGATCTGCGACATCTCGTCGACTATCGCTTGCCTCTCCCCCGTCGCTGCCTCCAGAAGCTGCTTGTACACCCCCAGCAACTCCTCAAGATTATCGCGCAACGCGGCTTCGTCCACCGAACCTTCACTCAAGACGTCTTCCATGCAGGAACGGCACGCCAGGTCCAACTCACCGATGGCCTCCCAGTTTCGCTCGGCCAATGCTCCGACCAGCGCGTCACGGGTGTGTTCAATTCGCTGCAATACAAGACTCATGGTGATCTCCTTAAAACTGCGGACCCGGTGCGGCAATTCCATCCCAACCGTCTTTGACAGTACGAAGCAAATCAGCGACTTCGTCGAGCATCTTCGGATCGGTCTTGATGTTGGCTTCGGCCAGACGCTTCATCATGTAGGCGTAAAGACTGTCCAGCTCACCGACCGTTTCAGCGGAATTTTCGAGGTCCAGACCTTCACGCAAACCACCGATGATGCCGATGGCCTTGCCGATCAGAACACCTTTGTTCGGGATGTCTTTGCGCTCCATCGCGCCTTTGGCCTGAGCGATACGATCAAGACCGCCTTCCATCAACATCTGCACAAGGCGATGTGGGCTGGCTTCGGAAGTTTGCGCCTGAGCGCCAATCTTCTGGTATTGGCGAAGGGCTAACATTGGATTCATGTTGTACCTCATCAAAATTCTGTAGTTCGTCTAACCAGTGTATCGACGACGCGTCAAAAAACTTTAGATTCAAATGCAAAAAGCCCGGAGCGCTTGAAAACGCTGCCGGGCTTTTGGCGTTGTGCGTGTTACGAGTTCTTCTGCTGCGCAGTCATCGCCTCAAACATCGAGGTAATGTTGTTGGCGGTCGCTTTCAACTTACCAACGAGTGTATCCATGTCGTTGTACTTTTTGGTCAGTACAGCGGTCAGGTTCTCGATCCGGCGATCCAGGGCTCCCTGGTCTTCGGCCAGTTTGGTTTTGACCTTATTCAGGCTGGAGGTGCGGGTATCCAGAATTCCGCCGGTATCGGTGTATGGCTTGATCACATTGCTCATGCGCTCGAGCAGACCGTTGGTACCGGTAAACAGGGTCTGAACCTCGCCACCGAGCTTCTTGTCATTCATGGCCGCGGTGAACTTGGTGGAGTCGAAGTTCAGTGCACCGGTTTTCTGGTCAGTGTTGATCCCCAATTGCGAGAGCACGCTGAGCTTGTCGCCCGGACCGCCATTGGGAGTGGACAATGGACCACGCATGGCAGCCAGAATCGCACGCGGCATCGCATCACCGGTCAGCGCGGCCGGGATGGTCGGCTTGTTATTGTCGTCCAGAGACGGCTTGGTCAAGGACGCCACTGCGTTGGCCACGGCGTTGTAGGCGTCGACAAACTTCTGGATCGAAGCCTTGAGGCCATCGTTGTTGCCTGCGACGGTTACGGTGGTGGTGGCGTCCTTGGACAGCAAGGTCATCGACAACCCGGAAACGTTGCTCACGGTGTTGGAAGGACTGCTCATGGCCAAGCCATCAACGCTGTAGAGCGCATCCACAGGCAATTCGCCGATGGCACCCGAAGAAGTCGCAGTCGGCGTTGCCGCCATTTTCACCGTACCGTCCATGTCCAGACCGGCAATACCGCTGACTTTGAGCTCGGACCCGGCACCCGTGGTGCTGGAACCCAGCACCAGACGCGAACCGAAACTGTCGGTCACGATGTTGGCGCTGAGGCCACTGGACTGGTACGAAGTGTTGATGGAGTCACGAACCTGTTGCAGGGTGGCGCCCGCCGCAACGTTAACGGTATAGGAGTTGCTGCCCTGATCGATCGTCAGGGTGCCTGACGCGACCGGGCTGGTTGCACCACCGGCGAAGGCAGCACTGGCCACTTTCGAGCTGGTGGCCAATTGAGTGACGGCGACGGTGTAAGTGCCGGCGACCGCTGAGTTGTTTGCGGTGGCGGTAACCACTTTGGCGTTGGCGGTGGTCGCTGCAAAACCCGTGAACTGAGGGGATGTCGTGTTACCCAGATCCTTGAGCGCCGCCTGGAACGTGGCCAGCAGCGACTTCAACGTACCGACCCCGGAAATACTCGCCGAGTTGGTGGCGGTGCCACGGTCGATCTGACCTTGTTTGGCCGCTTTGTCAGCGCTCACCAAGGCTTTGACGATAGCACCGGTATCAATACCTGAACCTAAACCCGTGCCCGGTAAAATTGGACTTGCCATGTGTAACTCCCTTCAGTGTGTCGCCGGCCTTTTGACCACTACAACGCCCAAAAGAACATAGCAACAAAATTCGTGCCAGTTATCAGGCTTTAGCGCTGAACAACAGGCTGCTTGCATCATTCAAACTATTCGCCAGTTTCAGGACTTCTTCGTTGGGGATCTGACGGACCACCTCACCGGATTCACTGGCAATGACTTTCACAACAACCTGGCCTGAAGGCTCATCAATCGAGAACTCCAGATTGCGCTTGACCGACTGAACGAACTTTTCAATTTCTTGAACAGCCATTTTCAATTTGTCCTGCTCGGTTTGTGCGCTCTTGCGCACCTCCTTGACGTCGACCACTTTCGCGGGCTCCGCTCGAGGCTTTTCCACAGGCGTCTCAGCAACCGGGGTTGCGTGCTTCGCCGTCGGATAAGACAAGTTCAGCTTCACGCTCATATCCATGTCCATCACCTCTAAAAGTAAAAAAGCGAGAGGGCACGACCAGCGCACACCCCTCGCCAAAACTCAATCAGCTATTACTGAAGCAGTTTCAGTACAGCGGACGGCAGTTGGTTGGCCTGAGCCAGAACCGCGGTGGAAGCTTGTTGCAGAGTTTGTTGCTTGGTCAGCTGGGCAGTTTCAGCAGCGAAGTCGGTATCTTGTACGCGACCACGAGCAGCTTCAGCGTTCTCGTTGATGTTTTGCAGGTTGGAGATGGTGCTGGCCAGACGGTTTTGTGCAGCACCGAGGTCAGCACGGCTGGCGTCGATTCTTGCCAGAGCCGCGTCGATACGGGTCACAGCAGCGGTGAACGAAGCCTGAGCGGTAGCCGAGCTGTTACCAGTGATTTGCAGGGTAGCCGAACCAACGGACAAGGTTGCAGCGTCGAAGCCGCTGGCCAGAGTCAGAGTGATCTGGTTGGAAGCACCGCTGTTGGCGCCGACCTGGAAGGTCATGGTGCCGGCGGTGCCGTCGATCAGGTTTTTGCCGTTCAGGTTGGTCGACTGGGCGATACGAGTCACTTCGTCCGACAGAGCCATGAACTCTTTGTTCAGAGCGACGCGGTCTGCAGTGCCGTTCGAGTCGGTACGTGCCTGGATTGCCAGTTCACGCATACGCTGCAGAATGTTGGTCGATTCCTGCATCGCGCCTTCAGCGGTCTGAGCGATCGAGATACCGTCGTTGGCGTTTTTGATCGCCATGTTCTGACCGCGGATTTGAGCAGTCATACGGGTAGCGATTTGCAGGCCGGCGGCGTCGTCTTTAGCGCTGTTGATTTTCAGGCCGGAAGACAGACGAGACATCGAAGTCGACAGAGCGTCGGAAGCACGGTTGAGGTTCTTCTGAACGTTCAACGATGTGACGTTGGTGTTTACTGTTAAAGCCATGACGAATTCCTCGTTGGTTGGGTACTGCGGCTTCCGGCCCTGGCAACCGCCGGGTATGGCCTAGAGAACCTTCGTAATAGTTATCGTCGCCAACGCAACTTGCTTTAGGGGATTTTCAAAAATATTTGCCATCACGTTGCCACCCCCCGTAAATCAAGGGGTTGGCGGCAATTTGATAGCGAAAAAATGACGTCAGGGAAATGTCGGCGACAGGTTGGCGAGGATTCGCCGGCACCGACTGAAGATAAATTGCTTAAAAGGACAGATTCTCGGTGAGCATCTCGACCAGCTCATATTCCAGGTAATCCGCCAGCGCGAGCCAGTTCTGCGCCTCCTGACACGCGAATAGTTCGCCGAGCAAAAATGCCCACTGCTGCCGAGCCTCCAGCGATCTTGAATCGAACGTCGGGTGAACGGCTGCGACCAGCTCAGTCATCGCCAGCCCGGCTTCCACATCACGCCCCAGACGGAACAAGGCTGCACAGTGCTGCGCTTCGACGACGAAGGTTTCAAGCACGCTCATGACGCGAACTCCGGATGAAAAACCGTGCCGGCGATCATCGCCCCTGCCCGACTGCTGTTATAGAAACGCACCTGCGGATGGCCCGCGATAAAACGCTCCAGCTCACACAGATAGCTGCGGAAATTGAGCTGAGTCTTGATGCGCTGACCGTGACCGTCCAGCACCCAATGTTTGGCAGCACCCAGTTGCGGCCCCAGATCACCATCGCTCCAGCCGGCGTGGGTCTTGTCCCCCGGGAAGGCGAAGTCGGCGCCAAATAGCGTGATCTGTGCCGCGCCCATCTTCACCGCCAGGTCCGCCGCCGGATGGATCACGCTGCCACCGACATACAATTCACCCCTGGGCAATTGCCGACGCAACTGCTGGTAGATCGGGCTCGCGGAGTAACCGGCATAGCGTGGCCCCTGCCAGGCTTCAATCACCACGGGATCCAGCATGGGCATGTACACCAGCGTGATGTCAGCCGTGCCTTCTGACGGCAGGTGTCGGTCGGAAATGCGTTGGTCGATGCTGACGACAATGTCGGGACGTATGCCGTGCTTGAGCAACGGACGATAGGCCGTATCGACGCAGATGAATAACGGTCGCTCGGCTTCATTGCGAATCGCGCGCAGGGTCGCGAAGTGCTGTTCGAGGCTTGGCCCGGTGGCGATGACAAACACCTCCTGCCCCGGTTGCGAACCGAACAACTCGGCCACGTCGTGATCGGCCTGCACCCACTTGAGGCTGGCCTGCAAGCGCTCGATAACCTCAGGCGCTTGCGGGTCGAACTCACGATTATTGAACGTCAGATGGGTTTCGCTGATCAGGCGATCACGGATCTTCGCGTTGAAATCGTCGGCCAGTACCAGCTCCGATGGCAGGGCAAAAAACGGCAGCTGGATTTCTCCCAGATCGCCGGCATACAGCAACTCGACCCGCGGATCGCTGAGCCACGTGTGCTGATCGAGCAGTTGCAGCACGAGGGCGAACACGGCGCCGTTGAGAATGTGCACATACAACCGCTCGAGACCGGCACGTTGCAGCAACTCCATTTGCAGATCGCCGAGCCCGGTGCCGTAGACGTGCATCACCGGACTGTCGACCGGCAAGCTGTCGGCCTGAAGCACGGCTTCGCGACTGCGATCATGGCGGCTGGTCAGCTGAATGCCGTTGATACTCAACGTCGAGCCGAGGCCTTCCACCAGGTCAGCCTGCAACTGGCTCGCGTCTTCAATCAGCAAACGCACAGCCAACGCCGGCCAGCGTTGCTGAATGACGTCGACGTTGTGCTCAAAGAACTCGCTCATGGAGCCTCGCTTTGTGTTCGGGCAAAAAAATAGCGCTCAAGATTACACCTTGAGCGCTATTTTTGTGTCTGGCTTTCTTCGACTAATTCACCGGGTTCAAGGACGATAGATGATCGCCGAGCCCCAGGACAGTCCAACGCCGAAACCGCTCAGCGCAACGCGCTTCCAGTCGGAGTCCAGCACGTGTTTTTCCAACAGCAGCGGAATGCTCGACGACACGGTGTTGCCGGTCTCGACCATGTCCTTGATGAACTTCTCCGGCTCACCTTCGAAGCGACGTGCTACGGCGTCGACAATCGCTGCGCTGCCCTGGTGAATGCAGAAGGCATCGATGTCGTCAGCGGTCAGTTGCGAGTCGGCCAGCAGTTCATGCAAGTGCGCCGGCACTTTGAGCAGCGCAAAGTTGAACACCTGACGACCGTTCATGTAGAACACGCCGTCGGTGACTTTCAGGTGCGGCGCACCGGAACCATCGGTGCCGAACTTGGCTTTGCCCAGCTGCCAAGGCGCGTCTTCACCCATCCAGGTCGCAGTGGCGGCGTCGCCGAAAAGCATGGTGGTGTTGCGGTCTTCCGGGTCGACGATTTTCGAATACGGGTCGGCAGTGATCAGCAAGCCATTTTTCAGGCCGGCGGCTTCCATGAAGCCCTTGATCGCGTAGATGCCATAGACGTAGCCGGAGCAGCCCAGGGAAATATCGAACGCGGCCACGGTGGTCGGCAGGCCGAGTTTGTCCTGAACGATGGCTGCGGTGTGGGGCAGGCCTTCTTCGTCGCCGTTCTGGGTGACAACAATCAGTACATCAATGGATTCGCGTTTCAGATCGGGGTTGTTGGCGAACAGCGCGTTGGCTGCTTCGACACACAGGTCCGACGTTTCTTGCCCGGCGTCTTTGCGCGGCAGGAAGGCCGAACCGATTTTGCCCAGGATGAACTCTTCATCCTTTTCGAATTTTGCACCTTGTGCGTAATTGTCCACGCCGGCTACAGGAACGTAGCTCGCAATGCTTTTTATGCCAATCATTACGGCTTCCCAATAATAAACAGCCCAATACCACCGCTCGTAATGATTCGAGGGGCGCCGACAAACAGAGAAAAACGTCGCCCCATGGAGGCGACAGCGGGAAGAATAAAAGGCTATCACTGGGCCAAAAACAGGCCAGGCGCCACCTTCCCGATTAATACAATACAGTGAAGATGCGCGTTATGACTCGCAGGTCACGCTATTTTGCCGAAACAGACCGACAAGGCGTTATTCGACCAACGACCAGTCCAGCGGGGTTCCACGTTTGATGGCGTGGCGGGCGTGGTGGCCCAGAAGGGTTTCAGCGTGTTTGGGCGCCAGCCCCAGGCCAGGACGGATGGCACGCAGATTGGCGACAGTAAACGGCTCGCCGGCCGCCATGTCTTGCGTGACATAGAGCGAGCGTCGGTACACCAGCGACTTGCGCTCCGCTTCGGTGACGCCGTAATGCACCTGGCCCATGGCCTGCCAGGCACGCTCGGTTTCAATCACCAGGCTTTCGAGTTCGGCCGGCTCCAGGGAGAAACTGGCATCGACACCACCGGCCGCACGGTCGAGGGTGAAGTGTTTTTCCACCACCGTCGCCCCCAGCGCTACCGCCGCCACGGACACGCCGACGCCCATGGAGTGATCGGACAGCCCGACTTCGCAACCAAACAATTCGCGCAAATGAGGAATCGTCCGCACGTTACTGTTGGCCGGTGTCGCCGGGTAGGTGCTGGTGCATTTGAGCAGCACCAGGTCCTTGCACCCCGCCTCACGGGCAGCACGCACGGTTTCGTCAAGCTCGGCGATGCTGGCCATGCCGGTGGAGATGATCAATGGCTTGCCGGTGGCGGCGACCCGACGAATCAGCGGCAGGTCGGTGTTTTCGAAACTGGCGATCTTGTACGCCGGCACGTCCAGGCTTTCGAGGAAGTCGACGGCGCTGTCATCGAACGGCGTGGAGAACGCCAGCATGCCCAGTTCCTTGGCCCGGGCAAAGATTGGCGCGTGCCATTCCCACGGCGTATGCGCTTTCTCGTACAACGCATACAACGAAGTCCCGGCCCACAGACTGTTGGGGTCCTTGATGAAGAACTCGCCCTCGGACAGGTCCAGGGTCATGGTCTCTGCGGTGTAGGTTTGCAGCTTCAAGGCATGCGCACCGGCCTTGGCCGCGGCTTCGACGATTTGCAGCGCCATGTCCAGCGACTGGTTATGGTTGCCACTCATCTCGGCAATGATGAACGGTGGCGCGTCGGCACCGATTGAGCGGTTGCCGATCTTGAAACTAGTCATTGCTGTAATCCTTCAATACGCGCGTGAACGCGCAAGCACGCTGAGTGAAACCGGCTTCGCGAAAGACCTTCAGCGACGGCTGGTTGGCCGGCAGCACCTGGGCGGTGATGGCGGTCAGTTGCGGCCAGTGGGCCGTGACGAACACCTCGCCGCGGGCCAGCAGCGCCCTGCCCCAGCCCAGGCCGATGCGATCTTCGAACAGATAAATCGAGACTTCGGCTTCAACGCCGCGCAAGTCATAACGCAGCACACCCACCGGACCGTCATCGGCCTCGGCGATCAGCAGCAAGCGCTGCTCATTGTTCAAACTGGAGGTCAGCCAGCTTTGATGCGACGCCCATTCAATCGCCCCGGTCTCCAGCGACCAGCGCCGCACCGCCTCGGCATTGCGTCCGTCGAACAGAAGCCGGGCATCGTCTGCGGTCGCGGAGCGTATATGCAACACCGCACCAGCCAAGGCTGCCGCCACTCGCTGCGCGCCGCGACCATCGACCAGATGCCGTGAATGTTCGGCCAGGCTCTGGCGTATTCCCTGATTGCCCGCGACAAAACCGATCGCCTGGCGCAACTGCTCGACGCTGACCTCCTCACGAGCACCCAGATAAACATGGGCGCCCGAAGCGGCCATGACCTCGCCGTTGGCCTGTTGATTATTCGAGACCGCAATGCAAATCGTCGGCAGCCCCATGGCCGCCCGCTCCCAGCTAGTGCCGCCACCGGCGCCGACAAACAGGTCGGCCTCGGTCATCAGCCGGTAGAAGTCGCTGACAAAACTGTGCAAACGCCAGTTCGGGCGATTCGCCGCCATGGCCTGCATCGTGTCCCAGGCCGGGTTGTCGGCACCGGCAACGAAATCGACTTCCAGCGCAGCGAAATCCGCTATCGCCAACATCGCGTGGTGAGTCTGCATCGCCGCATCGAAGCCGCCGAAATTCACCAACACCCGTTTGGCTTGCGGCTTGATCGGGATCGCCGGGCAGCGGAACTCATCGCGCAGCATCGCGAAACGTGGGCCGAACAACGTCTGGCAGCCGGGCGCGAGCAGCGATTCATAAGCCTCTGGCGTGCCCGACAGGTTCTGGTTGAGCAGCAAATCGACGGCGTACTGGCGAGTGGCAAGGTCATCCACCGCGGCGATCCGTGGCGCCCAGCGCCGGGCCGCGGTCTGCCAGTGATGGTCGAGGCCATAGTGATCGACGATGATCCAGTCGAACGCCGGATGGTTTTCCAGTGCGTGCGCCAACGCGTCGATGTCCGCCTGCCACGGCAGCATGGATTCGATGGCTTGCTGCGGGTCTTCATCGGGATAACGCTCCGGCAGCGCGAAGGTTTCAAAGCCTTCAGCCGCCAGCGCATCCAACCGATGGCCCGGCAGCAGGCGACACGCAAAGGCAACGTGCGAGCCCTGCTTGCGCAGGGTTCTGGCCAGGGGCAACAAACGAGCGATATGCCCGCTGCCAATGGTCGGCGACGCGTCGGAACGAATCAGCACCCTCATTGCAATTCACCACCGGCCTTCAGCGCGGCATAAAGGTATTCAGCGCGCTTCCAGTCTTCGAGGGTATCGATGTCCTGCACCAGATGCCGCGGCAGAATCACCGGCAAGCTCGCTGGAGAGAACAACACATCACCGCGCAACCAAGCCTCGCTACGCCCCCAGTAGAACTGACCGGCGTCTTGAAAGGCTTCGGCCAGGTCCTGCGAGCGGGTGTTGCGAAATTCCGGGTACAGCGACGTCAGTGCGCCCTGCTCGTCGAGGGTCAAGGCACGTTGCACGGGAAAGCCGAAACCGGCCACGGAAAACGCGAAGGATTTATCCGGATGCTGCTCCAGCAATTCAAATCCCTGACGCAGAAACCGCGCCTGCAACAGCGGCGCGGTGGCGTAGAGGCAGCAGGCATAGTCGAACGCCGGAAGCTCATTCAAGGCATGCACCATCACCGCAGCGGTGCCGGTGAAATCGTCGGCCAATGACGCCGGACGCATGAACGGCACCTGAGCGCCATGCGCCCGCGCGAGCTCGGCGATTTCTTCATCGTCGGTGCTGACGATCACCTGATCGAACAGCTTCGAATCCAGCGCTGTACGGATCGAGCGGACGATCATCGGTACGCCGTCAAACGGCTTGAGGTTCTTGCGCGGGATACGCTTGCTGCCGCCCCGGGCCGGAATGATGGCCACGCAACTCACAGCCGACACTCCGTCGCCCGACGATCAATCATGATGTTCAACCCAGAATTCGCCTCAAATGCTCCACCACTTCATCCTGCTCTTCATCCGTCAGATCCGGGTACAACGGCAAGCTGATGGCCTCGGAAAAATAACGTTCGGCCTGAGGGAAGTCGCCATCCTTGAAACCCTGCTCACGGTAATACGGCTGCAAATGCACCGGAATGTAATGCAGGTTCACACCCAACCCGGCAGCCCGCAACGCTTCGAACACCTGGGTCTGGCTGAGCTGGGTCTGTTCCAATTGCAACCGGACCACGTACAGGTGCCAGGCCGACTCTGTACCCGGCTCAGCCACCGGCAATGTCACCGCTATACCGGCCAGCAGTGTTTCATAACGCGCAGCCAATTGACGACGCTTGGCGACAAACACATCGAGCCGCGCCATTTGCGACAGCCCCAGGGCGGCATGCAGATCGGTCATGCGGTAATTGAAGCCCAGCTCCAGTTGCTGGTAGTACCACAACCCTGTGTCCGGAACGTTCATCTGCGCCGGATCACCGGTAATGCCGTGGCTGCGCAAGCGCCGCAAACGGTCGGCGAACTCCGGGCGATTGGTCAGCACCATGCCGCCCTCGGCGCTGGTAATGATCTTGACCGGGTGAAAGCTGAAAATCGTCATTGCAGCGTGTTGGCCACAACCGACTGGCCGACCGAGATACGAGGCACCCACCGCATGGGAGGCGTCTTCGATCAAGGTGAAACCATAGCGTTCGGACAACTGCGAGATCGTACGCATGTCGCAACTCTGCCCTGCGAACGCGACCGCCACCACCACTTTGGGCAGATTGCCGGTGGCTTCGGCGACCTCGAGCTTCTCTGCAAGTAACCGAGCATCCATGTTCAAGGTGTGTGGGTCGATGTCGACGAAATCGACGTTGGCGCCACAGTAGCGACCGCAGTTGGCCGAGGCGACAAAGGTGTTGGGACTGGTCCAGAGGTAATCCCCCGGCCCCAGCCCTGCCACCAGGCAGGCAATGTGCAACGCTGCCGTGGCGTTGCACACCGCTACCGCGTATTCAGCCTGACAGTGTTTGGCCAGGGCTTTTTCAAAGCGCTCGATCGTCGGGCCTTGAGTCAGCCAGGGCGATTTGAGCACTTCCATGACCGCGTCGATGTCCGACTGATCAATGTTTTGTCGGCCGTAGGGAATCCGGTACGGCATCATGACCTTGACTCAACACAATGCCCAACCAACGGGCAGACACACGTGTCCTTGAACATCATTTTGCGGTTGCACATGTGCTGAGTCCTTTTGCTGATCAGACAGCTTAAGCGAGCAACTGCGCCCAGTTCACACTGGAAGCGTCGCCGAGGGTAAAGCCCTTGCCGGTCAAGGCCAGGTTCTGGTTGTAGGCCGAATCTTGTGCGAAACGCGCTTGCCACTTATCTTGCAGGGCGGCGGCGGTCTGCGGCGCGTCAGGCAACAGGCCCGGGTGCAGCATTTGCGCCTGCGGGCACCAGACGATCAGGTAACCGGCGTCGGCCGCTTTCAGGCACAGATCGATGTCAGCGAAGGCTTCGTCGAAATGCTCTTCGTCGAGACCGCCGACGGCTTCATAAAGGTCTTTGCGAACCATCATGCAAGCCCCGGACACGGCCGAGTAGTTCTGCTCCACCTGATGACCGTTCATATAGCCTTTGGCATCTTTGCGCTCACCGATAAACACCGAGCCCAGCACACCGTTAAGGCCCAGTACCAGGCCGGCCTGCGTGGTGACACCACGGAAGTCCATCAGCTTGGCGCCGACAATCCCGACTTCCGGACGCTGAGCCTGATTGAGCAGACTATCGAGCCAGTTAGAGTTGACCACTTCGACGTCGGCCGACATCAGCACCACGTAGTCGCCCTTGGCCTCTCGCACCGCAAAGTTATGCAGCGCCGAGGCGCTCAGACGCTTGTCGGTCCGCAGGATGCGCAGGCGATCGCCCTTGCCTTCCAGGCTGGCCAACCAAGTGGCGAGTTCTTCGGACTGACTGTGGTTATCGGCAATCAGGATTTCATGCTGCTGATAACGGGTACGTTGCAGCACGCTGACCACGGCACGTTGCAGCGACTCGAAATTGTCCTGGCTGTGCAGGATGATCGACACTTTCGGGCGCTTGGCGTGCTGGTAGTCGATCTGCCAGGTTTGCGGCAGCTCGGAGCTGACCCGGCCGCGGTAGCCGCGAGCCGTCAGGGACCGGGTCAGGGTCTGACGCTCGTGAGGGTTTTCCTCGGCGGACGGCGCGTTGCAGATCAGCAGTGGCTCGGCCAGATGAGCGAGACCACCCAAGCCGCCGTCTTCGATCAGGCGCAGCACCAGATCGAACTCCAGCGCCGATGCGTATTCAGTCGAGTAACCACCGGCCTCGGCCAATACATCACGCTGGATCAGCCAGTGACGGGCCATCAGCGACGGCACGCTTTGCAGCAGATCGAGGTTGACCCCCGGACGGAACACTTCGCTCAGGGAACCGTTTTCCTGACGCTGGATTTCGTCCATGGCCACCGCACGTACGCCTTCGGCACCTTGCAATTCGAGGCTGGCGCGCAGCAAGCCACTGGCGGTGAACTGATCACCGGCCTCGGCCAATACCAGCCAATCGACGGTGGACTGAGTCACACTTTGGTTGATGCGTTCGACGTAGTTGCTGGCAGTGACTTTGACGAAGTGCACGGTGTCACGCGGCGTGGTGGTCGCCGGCAAATCGCCGGTGGTGAACACCACCAGTTTGAACGCCTTGCAGTGGCCACTGACCAGGCTGTCGAAGGTGGCCTGCAACTTGACCATGTCGGCGTCCAGATCCAGCAACAGAATGCCGAATTGTGGACCGCCGTTGTGTTTGGCCAGGTGCGCACTGATCGATTTGAGTTGCTTGGCATCCGGGTTGCGCGCGTCGATCCAGCTCAGCAGGCGACCGGACGGCATGTTTTCGAACAACGACTGTTCGTCTTGTGCCGGCACCGACGCCAGGCGCTTGGCCCAGGCTTGCAACTTGACGCCTTCTTCCTCTTCCTCGGTGCCCTGCAGCGACTCGGCCAGACGCGCAACCACAGTGCGGTTGAACGCATAGAGGCTCAGCGCTTCCCACAAACGAGCACGCAGAGTGCGATCGTTGTCGGTAGGGTGAACGCGCATCAGCTCATGCTGCTTTAGCAAAATGCCTTCCAGTTCCTGCAACTGCAATTTGCCGGCGGGCATGGTGTGCAGGAGGAATTCGAATTGGGTCAGCAGATCAAACACCGGCTCGTTGTAGAACGGCATTTCGACGAACTGCTGCTGACCAAACTGGCGCACCGGTTCTTTACCCGCCCCATGCCAGGCCGATGTGAAAATCATCGTCCCCTGCAACGAACGCATGTTAGTCAGGCAGTCGGCCATGGTAGCGAAACTGTCCAGCGCCACCTGCTTGCCCTCGGCCAGCGTCTTGTGGCTCATGCCGGTCGGCAGCGAAGCCAGAAACTCGGCAAAGCGCTCGCGGTCGGCCACGGTTTTCGCGTCTTTAAGCGTCAACACTGTCAGGACGTTGGTGTTGTGTTCCGAGGCACCGTAAGGGATTTCCCGCACGGCGAACGGGATCGGCAGAATTCGCGCCTTGGCCCGAGCGAGCATGTAATAGGCATGCCCGATTTCCTGCCATTCGAAGCTGGTGCCCGGCAGCAGTGCGTTGTGCCAGTCTTGCAGCAGCTCGGTGCGGCTGACCGCATAGAACGGCGGCAGGAAGTGCCCCATGAATTGCGTCAGGCGATCTTCGGCTTTATCCGAGCAATAATCTTCCGGCCCTTTGCGGTCGCGGCGGAAGTAATTCACTTCCGTGGCGCGGGCCAGGTACATGATTCCGTAGCCGTGAGCCATGCCGTAGTCGGCGTTGTCTTCGAGGAATTCCAGCGACTCGGTGACCGCATCGTGAATCAGGAAATCGTCATCGGCCGCCAGCACCATGTACGGCGTGGTCACTTGATTCACGCCATAGGCGAGTTTGTCCTGCAGCCCGGTATAGGTGAACTGCGGCAGGTGCCGGTAATCGACCATCGGGTAATCCCGGGTGATGTCATCGTCGCTTTTGAGCGAAGAATCCAGGACCAGAATCGTGCAGGGATAGCTGCTGTAATACTGCAAGGTGCGCCGCAGGTAGGCGTTGCGATTGTGGGAAATCACCACCACCGTCAACCGTTCATTCAGCGGTGCCACATCGTTACGAGCAGTGTTTTGAACGCGCATATCTCTATCCCCACAACCGGCCAAGCGCCGAGAACCCAGATTCAATAATGATTAACGAACGCGACGCAGGTAGCCGTCCGGCGCCACGGTGATCAGCAGCTTGTTCTGCAACTGACGGTCGATCTCGAAGTCAGCGTTTTCTTCCAGGTATTTCCACACGGCGGTCTTCGGGTTATCGCCCGGGCCCCATGGGCGATCAGGGAAGAAGTCGGCCGGCATGTCTTCAACCACGGTGTCCATCACCACGCAGTAGCTGTCGACCGACACCAGTGGTGCGTACAGGCGCAACTCTTCCAGCACGTGGTCGTGGGTGTGGTTGGAATCCAGTACCAGAATGACTTTCTTGCCTTCGGCCGCGGCGCGCACTTGCTCGGCGATGGCGGCGTCGATGCTCGAACCTTCGATCATTTTGATGCGCTTGCTCATCGGGTGGCTTTCGATGGCTTCGCGGTTGTGCGGGCGAATGTCGAGGTCGATGCCCAGTACTTCGCCGTGGCCTTGCAGCTCCAGCAAGGAGGCGTAGTAGATGATCGAACCGCCGTGGGCGATACCGCATTCGATCACCAGGTCAGGTTTGACCTGCCAGATGATTTCCTGCATCGCCATCATGTCTTGCGGCAACTGAATGATCGGACGGCCCATCCACGAGAAGTGGTAGCTGTACTTGTGCTTCGCCGACTGGTTGAAGAAATCCTGGGCCAGACCGGTGAGTTTCTGGTCGTCGCCCTGAGCTGCGATTTCTGCCTGGCATTCGGCTTCGAAGGCTGTATTGATGGTGTTGTCGGTCATTTTTCTAATCTCAATAGTCACTGGAACGAAGCGCTGTCGACGGCGTGATAGACGTAGCGTCCATCGGTCATCCGCTTGATTTCTTCGAGGTAGTTGGAGTTCATCACAAACAGATTGGCGCCTTCGGGCAACGCGTCCATGGCCTCTTGCGGCGAGGAAACACGTACGCCGCTAAGTGGTAGATACCGGCCCTGTTTGGCCGGGTTGATATCCACCACGCGATCCACCGCCACACCGGCCCGTTGCAGGAACAGCGAATAGATCACGCCTTTGGACGACGCGCCCCAGATCGCCGAACCTTGTTCGGGGGCGGCTTGAATAATCCGCACCGCGCGCTCGAGGCTGCTGGTGAAACCTTGTGGCAACTCAAGGCGCGGCACCGGTTGTTCGGGGGTCAGACGTAAGGTTGCCAGGTCCGCCACGATGTACAGGTATTGGCCACCGAACAGGTGACCGGCCTCGTGCACCGTGCCGAACATCCGGCGCAAGTCATCGAGGCGGAAGTAATTGACGTGCTCGTAGAACAGGTCGAACCAGGCGCGGTGCTCCAGGATCCAGTCGAAGCACGGCACTTCGATGTAGATCTGCCCGCCCTGATTGGCGTCGGCCATTTCGGCGAGGAAGCTCACCGGATCCTGAATGTGTTCCAGTACATGGCGCAGCACAATGGCGTCCGCCGCCAGACCCAGGCCGCGCGTAAACGGCGCCTTGATCACGTCGGCGTTGCTGCCTTCGTAGGCCGGGTCGATGCCGGTGATGGCGTAACCCAGGCTTTTCAGCAGCTCCAGAAAGTAGCCTTTGCCGCAGCCGACTTCGATCAGTTCCTGACCCTTGAAGTGGCGGGCAATGATGCCTTCGACATCGCTCAGGTGTTTCTGGAACTGGCCCGAGTGCGCTTGTTCATTCTGGTAGTCAGCGTCATAGCTGAGCTTGTCGGCATCGAAGGCCTGGTTGAAGATCAACCCGCTCTTTTCGTCCTGCACCAAGACCATGTCGGCGCACGCCGACGCTTTCGCCGACGCAGGGTCGGCAAAGGTGCGGTTCTGCAACACCGGCAGGTCGGCGACCCGATACAACTCATGCCTCATGCTCTGCTCCCAGTAGCTGTTGCAAACGGTCCGCCACGCCCCAGAACGCCATCGGCTCGTGGGTCGGGTATGGGTAGTGACCGAGGTTCAGACGGATCGCTGCGCCACGTTCCCGCAGTCGTTGCTCGACCAACGCCCGAACCGAAACCGGCTGGCCGCTGGAACAATTGATCACGCCGTCGAAATCACGCTGTTGCACGATGGCGGCGAGGTAACCGGCGGCCGTTTCGATGGCCAGGTAATCGCGCAGCTGTTCGCCGGCCGACATGTTGAAACTGTCGTCGCCGGTATCAATCGCCCGGTCCAGCGCCGCGAGCAAACTGTTCGGGTTTTGCCCCTCGCCGTGCAGATAAAACAGCCGTGCCCATTGCAGGGTGAACGGTTGAACCCGCTGCAGATTTTCGAGGAACAGACGCAGGGTATTTTTTGCCAACCCATAAGGATTGCCCGGCTGCGGTGTGGTCTGTTCGCTGAGCGGACCACTCTGCATGCCGTATTCAAAACAGGTGCCGGTGACCAGTACTTGCGAGACGCCCGCCTCGACCGCGCCCTTGATGAACCGGTAATCGGCCATCAGGTTGTGCTCGAAGTGAAACAGCGCCTGATAGTTCGGCAATCCTGGCCAAGCCAGATGTGCCAGTGCGTCGATGCCATCGGTCAGCGCGGCGATGTCGAGTTCGGCGGCGTGAATATCCGCCGCTACGAATTCCACGGCATTGATCCACGGCAAGTTCGCAGCGGTCTCGGCGTTGCGTGCCACGGCGCGGACTTCGCAGCCACGGGCGAGCAAGGCCTCGACCAGATGCCGGCCGACGAACCCGGTCGCCCCGGTGACCAGGACCTTCACAGGACGGTCAACTCAGGCACGGCGATGACAAAGCGGCCGCCCCACTCGCGCACCTGGGCCAGTTGCTGACTGACTTCGTGTAACAGGTTCCACGGCAGCACCAGCACGTAATCGGGTTTTTCCAGATCGATCTGCGCCGGCGAAACAATCGGAATGCGACTGCCCGGCAGGTACTTGCCCTGCTTGTGCGGATTGGCGTCGGCGACCCAGGCCAGCAAGTCCGGTTTGACACCGGCGTAGTTGAGCAAGGTGTTGCCCTTGGCCGCGGCGCCGTAACCGACCACGCGCTTGCCGTCGGCTTTCGCCTGTAACAGGAAACGCAGCAGTTGGTGCTTGATGCGTTCGGCGGCGGGCGCGAGGGTCGCGTAGTACTCGGGGGTTTTCACTCCTGCGGCGAGTTCGGCTTGCAGCTGCCGGGCAACCGCTGGCTGCACGTCGCGGCGCGCGCCGTCGGCACGCTGGACGAAGACTCGCAGCGATCCGCCGTGTGTCGACAACTGACTGACGTCGAACACTTCCAGACCGTTGCGCTCGCACAGCGTTTGCACCGCGGTCAGCGACAGGTAGGAATAATGCTCGTGATACAGCGTGTCGAACTGCTGCCCGGCCATCAGGGTCAGCAACTGCGGAAACTCGAACGTCGCCACGCCGGTCGGCTTGAGCAACGTCGCGAAACCGCCGAGGAAATCATTGATGTCCGGCACATGGGCCAGCACGTTATTGGCCGCCATCAAGTCGGCGGACCAACCGTCGGCGATCAACTGCGAAGCCGTATCGCGGCCGAAAAACAGCTCGCGGATCTCCAAGCCTTTTTCCCGCGCCGCTTGCGCGGTGCTGCGGGTCGGCTCGACGCCCAGGCAAGGGATGCCGCGCCCGGACACGTACTGCAACAGGTAACCGTCATTGGCCGCGATTTCCACCACGCGGCTGTCGCCAGTCAGGCCGAAGCGCTCGACCATCTCGGCCACATACTTGTCGGCATGGGCCAGCCAGGTGCTGGAGAACGAACTGAAGTAGGCATATTCGGCGTCGAACAGGCTGTCGGCGCTGGTGTAATCCTCGGTCTGCACCAGCCAGCACTGCTGACACACCGCAACCTTCAGCGGCACCCATTGCTCGGCTTGTTCCAGCTGATCGGCGCGCACATAAGCGTTGGACGGCGGCGAAGTGCCGAGATCGATCAGCGGCAAGTCCAGAGAAGTCCCGCAACCACGGCAGTTCATACACGTACTCCAGCGAAGTGCTCATCGAGCAAGGGATGGCTGGAATCCCTGGCCGACAGATTATTGACAGGCAACGGCCAGGCAATCGCCAGCCGCGGATCGTTCACACTCAAACCACCCTCATACGCAGGCGTGTAATCCGCGCTGTGCAGGTAGAGCAATTCGGCGTCGTCGGTCAGGGTCTGGAAGCCGTGGGCGAACCCGGCCGGAATCAACAGGCTGCGACCGTCGCCGGCGCGCAGGTGTTCGGCATGCCAGTGCAGGAAGGTCTCGGAGTCGGGGCGCAAATCCACCGCCACATCCCAGACTTCACCGCGCAGGCAGGTGATCAGCTTGGCTTCCGGCGCACTGGCGTTCTGGTAATGCAGACCGCGCACACTGCCGCGTTCGCGTGTGCAGGAATGGTTGATCTGACGGATATGAAACGGCTCGCCAAAGGCGCTGAGACTGCCTTCACAGAACAGCCGCGCAAAGTGCCCGCGCTCATCTTCGAAGCGTTTGTGCTGCACGCTGAACAACCCGGCGAGCGGCAATGGTTTCAACAGAAACTCGCTCACAGCGCGCCTCGGTACAGGTTCAACTGGCTCAGGGTGATGGTGCGCATGTCGTCGCCGTTCTGCCACGCCAGGTGCCAGTCGAGGGTCTGGGTCAGGCACTGCTGCAACGACCAGCGCGGCTGCCAGGCCAACAGTTGACGGGCGCGGCTGCTGTCCAGACGCAACAGACCGGCCTCATGCAATTCACTCGGCTCGATACGCAAACCGCGCGCTTGCGGCCAGCGGCTGGCAAGCAATTCGACGACTTCGCCGACGCTGCACATGTCCGCTTCGCTCGGGCCGAAGTTCCACGCACCGGCAAACTCGGGACCTTTTTCATAGAGGCCGGCGGCCAGTTGCAGGTAACCGGCCAGCGGCTCCAGCGCGTGCTGCCACGGGCGCACAGCTTGCGGGTAGCGCAGGGTCACGGGTTCGTCGGCGGACCAGGCTTTGAGCACATCGGGAATCAATCGCTCCGGCGCAAAATCCCCCCCGCCCAACACGTTGCCGGCACGCGCCGTGGCCAGGGCCAGACCGTGTTCGGCATGCTTTTCAGCCGGGAAGAACGAAGCCGCGTAAGACTGCGCCAGCAACTCGCAGCAGGCTTTGCTGCTGCTGTACGGATCGTGTCCACCAAGGGCTTCGTTTTCACGGTATGGCCACAGCCATTCCTGATTGGCGTAGACCTTGTCGGTGGTCACCAGCACGCAGGCACGCACGCCGCCGACCTGGCGGATCGCTTCGAGCAGATTGAGGGTGCCCATGACGTTGCTGGAGTAAGTCCCCAACGGGTCGCGATAACCTTCGCGCACCAGCGGCTGGGCCGCCAGGTGCAAGACGATTTCCGGCTGGGTCTCGGCGATCAGCTCCAGCAAAGCGCCGAGGTCACGCAGGTCACCGCGCTGATCGTTGATGCCTTCGTGCACCCGCGCCAGCTCGAACAGGCTCGGCTCGGTCGAAGGATCAAGGGAAAACCCGCTCACTTCAGCGCCGAGGCTTTGCAGCCACAACGTCAGCCAACTGCCTTTGAAACCGGTATGGCCGGTCAGCAGAACCCGCTTGCCGCGCCAGAACTCCGGGCTCAGTCCCATTGTTTCCATGGGGCCTCCCCGCTCAGCCACAGTTGCTCAAGGTGGTTTTTGTCGCGCAGGGTGTCCATCGGATGCCAGAAACCGTCGTGCTGGAAGGCTTGCAGTTGCTGTTCACTGGCCAGCGCGGCCAGCGGCTCGGCTTCCCAGGATGTCTGATCGTCGGCGATGTACGGCAGCACTTTGGGCGACAGCACGAAGAAGCCGCCATTGATCCAGCCGCCATCACCGCGCGGCTTCTCAATGAAGCCTTTGACGCTGTCACCGTCGCGCTCCAGGGCGCCGTAACGGCCCGGTGGCTGCACGGCGGTCACGGTTGCGAGTTTGCCGTGGGTCAGGTGGAAGTCTACCAAGGCGCCAATGTTGAGGTCCGAAACGCCGTCGCCGTAGGTGAAGCAGAACGCTTGTTCGCCTTCCAGGTAACGGGCGGCGCGACGCAGGCGGCCACCGGTCATGGTGTCTTCGCCGGTGTCGATCAGGGTCACGCGCCACGGTTCGCTGTAGTTCTGGTGAACGTCCATGCGGTTGTTGCACATGTCGAAGGTGACGTCGGAAGTGTGCAGGAAGTAGTTGGCGAAGAAATCCTTGATCGCGTAGCCCTTGTAGCCAAGGCAAATCACGAAGTCATGGATCCCGTGGGCGGAGTACTGTTTCATAATGTGCCAAAGAATTGGCTTGCCGCCGATTTCGATCATTGGCTTGGGCTTGAGGTGCGACTCTTCGCTGATCCGCGTACCGAGACCACCTGCCAGAATTACTGCCTTCATCGCTGTCCTCTTGCTCTTCGCGCGGCCCTGCCACCCCCGCGAGGGTTGGCGAACCGTCAGATGCACATCATTTGCCCGCAGCCACTGGGGCCTTCACGTGTTTTGAGGTGAAGGTTTTATGGCGATATGCGGGGGACTTGCAGGAAGTGAGCCAATTGTCTGGGGTCGGCGACTGGCGGGGTTTGGAGGGATTTGGGATTTGGGATTTGGGATTTGGGATTTGGGATTTGGGATTTGGGATTTGGGATTTGTGTACATATCCATTGCTGCGGTAACGGCGACTTATGGTTTCGCTCTTACAGCGAGTCCCTTTTTCAAACGCCAAAAAGGAACCAAAAGGCTTCGCCCCGGCGTACGGCGCCTCGCTGAGGCTCCGCGTTCCCTCGCTACGGTGTCCATCAGGGGGCATCGCCTACGGTCTGCTTCGCGACGACCTCCTCTCGATGTGTGCGGCTTCGCCGCACGGCGCTTCGCGCCTAACCCCCTGATGAACACCTACGCTCGGCCTGCCGAAGGGGCGAAAGATCAAGATCAAGATCAACGTCAAAAGCCAAAGCCAAAGCCAAAGCCAAAGCCAAAGCCAAAGCCAAAGCCAAAGCCAAAGCCAAAGCCAAAGCCAAAGTATCCTCACACCTGTAGGTGCGAGCCTGCTCGCGATTGCGGTAGTTCGATCAACATTGACTTGCCTGACACACCGCCATCGCGAGCGGGCTCACTCCCACAGTGTATTGATGTACACCTGCAAGAAATCGGTCGGCTGTCAGGCCGCCTTCGCGGGCAAGCCTCGCTCCTACAAAAAGCAAGCAGAGCATCGTCCGGCTTTTGCTCTTCACCACTCATCAGGCCGAGCGTTAGCTCGCCTTCAGCTTTTGATCTTGATCCACCCGCCCCGTTCGGGAGGCTGAGTGGAGGTGTTCATCCGGGGAGTGGCGCGCAGCGCCGTTCGACGCAGTCGAACACGCTGCATGTAGGTCGTCGCGAAGCAGACCGGAGGGCAGTGTCCCCGGATGGATACCGGAGCGAAGGAACGCCGAGCCCAGGCGAGGGGCCGGACGCTTGGGGCGAGCCTTTTTTTGCTTACTTTTTTTTGGCGTTTGAAAAAAAAGTGAGTCGCCGTAAGGGCGAAACCCTAAGCCGCCGTTACCGCAGAAACGGATATGTACACAGACAAAACAATCAGTCCGGCAACCACCCCCAAAGCCAGTGCTGAAGATTGTCACCGCGCAATATAAAGTCCCGATGCACCGCCTCACGCAACTGATCCCCCATGCGATAGCTGGCATCCGGATCAGCCAAATGCATACGAATCGCCTGCAACCACTCCTCAGTACTGTTACTCAGCACCTTGGTGCAAGGCAGGAACCCGTCATAAGCACGGGTATCAGTACAAATAACCGGATACCCGCAAGCGCCATATTCCAGCAACCGCAGATTACTTTTGCAGTCGTTGAAGATATGAAACTCCAACGGCGCCAACGCCAAATCAAGATTCAGGCTCGCCAGTTTGTACGGGTAACTCTGCAAATCGATGGTGCCATAGAACTCATGAACGTACGGGCGCAAGGCGTCCGGGCACATGCCGAAGAAGACCCAATCCACCTCATTGGCCAACTCGCGAACCACATCGGCAATGATTTCCAGGTCGCCGGTGTGACTGGTGCCACCGCCCCAGCCAACCCGTGGTTTTTTCGAGGTACGGCGCTGGCTGCTCAGCGTCAACCACGGGTCCGGCGGGAGCATGTTGGGCACCACGCGAATCTCGCTGTGCATGCTCGACAACACATCGGCCAACGACTGAGTGGTCACCACCACGCGGTCGCACTGGGCAATGCCCTCTCGCAACAACTGCTCGGTGTTGGTCGGCTTGTTGCGGGCGTGGCTGTTCTTTTTCGGCGTGCTGACAATGTAGTCGTCCAGCTCGAAAATCCGCAGGGCATTGGAGTACTTCTTCATACGCAGAATGTCGGCCGCCGAGCCTTCGCCGTAGCGCCCCTGCAAGATAATGGCGTCAGGCGACAAGCGCTCGATTTCCACGGTCGACGGAGACTCGTAAGCCACACGCGAAATGACCCGCCCGGCCGCCTCAAGCTCAGCCAAAGGCGCAGTCACACGGTAATGCCCGATCGCCGACTCGTTGACCGGCAACCCGAGAATCAACGGGAGATCGCGATGGCAGAACGGGTTCCAGTTGTTGCGCAGCGAAGGCTCCAGACTGAAGCTCGAAATACCGAGCGTCAGCGCCGGATTGTAGGCCGGATCATGGGAGATTTTCGGCAACCACTTCTTGTAGAAGGTTTCCTGCTCAAGCGCCTGCGCAGGCACATTGTCCTGGGACGCTGCTGGCGATGTGTTTTCACCCATCACCACACTCGCGAAAGGCGTCCAGACGATCAGATAGCCGTTTTTATCTGCCTTGAGGCACAGATCAGCAGCACCGAGTTCCAGACTGAACGCGGCGTCATCCAACTGACCCACGCTGTCGAATACTTCTTTGCGCACCATCAGGCAATCACTGCTGACAGCGCTCCAGTTCTGCACCACTTGCAGACGCTGCATGTAGCCGCGAGCACTGGCATGCTCGCCGAAAAACGGCGAACTGGCAGGCCCGGCCAGCCCCAGAATCAAACCGGCAGAGACAATCGCACCGTTGGCACTCAGCAGGCGTGCGCCCACTACGCCGACTTCCGGACGCTGAGCGTGGTTGAGCAGTTCGGCGAGCCAGTCGCCAGCGCAGATCACGCTGCGTGGGCTAAGCGTCAACAAGTACTCGCCACGCGCATGGCTGGCGGCGAAGTTGACGATGGCCGCCTCGCCGGTACGCCCGTCAAAATGCAGCACTCGCAGCATGGCGGCGCCCAGCTGAGACATCGCGCCCAGCCACTCGGCCATCGCCGAATCGCCACGCCCTTCATCCACAATCAGGATTTCGTATTCGGTGTACGAGGTCTGTTCGATCAGGCTTTCGGTGCAGCGCTGCAAGGCCGCCAACGAGGTGCCCGCCGCAATGATGATCGAGACCACAGGCCGGTGAGCGTGCAGGTAATCGATGCGCTTGAGCAGCGGCAACTCGCAGTCGCGAATCCTGTGTTCGAGACCGATACGGGTCAGGTGCGCGCTGACCAGCGCCTCGCTACCCTCGATCACCTCAGGCAACGACAGCCAATCGGCGAAGGTCTGAGTCGACTCCACCTGAATCTCGGCAATGTGCTCAATGGTTTGCAACCCGGCCTCTTCTACCAGCCGCCAGAGCAAATCGTGCGGCGCCAATTCGCCGTGAAGCGAATCAAAACCGCCCACCGCCAAAAAGCGCTCGCGCTCAAAGGCCAGGGTGCGCCCGACGTAAGGATAGGAACGCATGAGGTCGAGATTGAAGCCTGGCTTGAACACCGGATCGGCGGACTCACCCTCCAGCAGCGCACCCTCATCGCTGTAAGCGCAGAGCATGCCGGGGGTGCCGGCAATGCGCTCCGCCAACACCAGCAGAGACGACTCACGCAACGTGTCACCCGCACGCAGCAAATAGAACCAATGCGCGCCTTCAAGCGCAGGCACTACGGCATTGAGCTGGTGCGACCAGTTTTCCTCAAGCGGCAACTGCAACACGTTATCGGCAACATCGCAGTCACCGTTCGACAGCACCACCACCGCTTGCGGTGCGTACAGTTGAGTGGCGAGGCTGGCCAGCGTGGCGTTCAGGGCGACAGTGTCAGACTCGGTGTCGATGATGATCGGCACCAGGTTAGGACGCACGGCCCAGCGGCTGATCGTTTCCGGCATGTGCCGCGTTTCCGCCGAAGTGAAATGACGACTCGCCAGCCACTCTCGGTAGAAATCGGCATAGCTGTCGCTCTGCCCACCGACTCGGCCGTTGACCACGGTGTTGCGGCCGCCCAGTACGCGCACCACGCACAATTCTTCCCACTGACGAGGCTCATCAGCCGCCTTGTTCAAATCAACCGTGCGCACCCAACCCGAGGCCGGAGCCGACTCCCCTCCCCGCGTGGTGAGCATCTGAGTCAACCATTCCAGTTCCTGCGCGGCGGCGCGGACCATTTCCGGCGTTTTGCTCAGACGTTCCGGGTACATACGTTCGGTGCTCAGCACCGTATTCAGCACCGCCATGTTGCCGCGTCGAAGCAGGCACACGAATAAAGCGAAATCGAGCATCGCGACAAAGCCGCAATCTTCCTGAACCAGCGCAGGCAAGAGCTCCAGCACATCGGCACGGCGCATCAGGGTCGAGCTGAGGTTGCCAATGAAATTCCTTGGCGTGCCCTCGAAAATAGCCAACATGTCATCGCCCTTGAGCAATGCATCGCCAGGCGAGAAAAGGCAGTTTTCGAGTCGTGGCGGCAGGATGAAGTTCCCGGCATCGCTGAACATGCGCAGGCCGCAAACCAGCGTGACCTCGGGATGATCGATCAGCGCCCGGGCCTGCACCTCGATGCTCGGCGCAAACAGGCGATCGTCGTCGCACAGCACTTTGATGAACTCGCCCTTGGCTTCCTTGACACAGCGCAGTACGTTTTTTTGCAAGCCCAGGCGCTTCGGGTTACGCAGGTAACGAACGGGGTGCACAGGGTCGGCAAACGACTGGACGATGTCGCGAATCTCGTCGGTGGACGAATCGTCACAGATGACGATCTCGACGTTCTCATAGGTTTGAGCGAGCGAACTTTCCAGCGCCTGACTGAAGAAGCGCGGGTTGAAGGCGGGGATGACGATACTGACTAGAGGGTGTTGATTCACGGCGAAACTCTCGAGCGGCGAACCCCTGCCCTTTCGGGCAGAGGCTTCGGAACCGCTTAGGAAAAGACGGTTGGCAGCTCGACAGGCACAGCCTCAGATCTTGTTGAACAAGCCCAACTGAGCAATCTTGCTGAAGGCCAGTTGCGACGCTTGCAACATGGTTGTTTGCAACGTCAGGCGAGTCATCACTTCGGCCGGATCGGAATCGCGGATCGACGACTGCGTCTGGGCGTTGGCCAGGACCAGGCTCTGGTTGGTTTCGTTCTGGGTATCCAGGGCTGAACCGCGACCACCCACCGAACTCAACGCACTGGACAACTGATCGCTGCCGCTCGCCAGGTTGCCGAGGCCCGAGGCCAGCGAAGCTTGCAGCTTCTGGTTCAGGATCGGGTTGTTATTGGTTGGCGTATTCAGCGCGGTTTTCAGCTGGCTCACGGTGTCCAGAATGTTCTGGGTTTCGTGAGTGTTGACGGCCACGTTGAACTGATCGCCTGCCCCCGGTGTACCGGTCAGGTTGAAGCTCACGCCCGAAGCGGTCGCAACGCCGGCCACCACGGTGCCGGAAGAGACCGGTTTGCTATCGGCCGTCAGCGGTGCTGCGTACAAATCGAATGCGGTGGCACTGGTGAATTTCATCACCGCCGAACCGGTCGGGAAACTGGCGTGGTAAGCCACCGGGTTGGTAATGCTGCTGCCGGTGACTTGAGTCGCCGTCGGGTTGCCCGGGCTGCGGGTCGCGGTAAAGGTGTCAGGCTTGGCTGCCAGGGTAAAGCTGTGGCCCGGCAGCACGGTGGCGGCGGTATCGCCGGCCGCCAGATTGATGTTCAGGTTCAGTTCGACACCGCGGAACGACACGTTCTGGCCCGCTTTGGTGGCCGGGTTGAAAACACCGCCCTGACTGGCTTCAGCGGTCACGTCGTTACCACCCGAATCGGTGATTTTCAACTGAGTGCCGCTGACGAAATCGATGGTGTACGGCTCGCCTGCACGGAACTTGCTGTTGTAGGTCACGCTCGACGATACCTGACCATTGGACAGCACCACCCGACCATCATCCACCGCCGGTGCGGTCAGGGTGACCTGGCTGCGACTGGTGTTGATGGCCTGCTGGAACACTGCCCAACCGGTGCTGTTGGTCGCCATCGACATGGTGTCGCCGACCGCCAGGTCGAGGGTCACCTGATCACCGTTGTAGCTGTAGGTGCCATCGGCGTTGCGCGTGAACGGCACGGTATCGCCCTTGGAACCGGCAAAGATGTACTTGCCGTTCTCGTCCTGGCTGTTCATCAGGCTCAACAACTGCTCTTCGATCTGTCCCAGCTCCAAAGCGTTGGCCTGACGGTCGGCGTCGGTGTAACCGGCGTTGCCGGCACCGACCGCCAGTTCCTGGGCGCGCTGCAGTACGTTAGTGATGCTGGTCATCACCGACTCGGTCTGACCCAGGGTCGCCTTGAGGGTGTTGGTGTTCGCCTTGTACTGATCGAGCATCGATGCCTGCTGACCCAATTGCAGCAGGCGCGAGGCGCCGACCGGATCATCGGCCGCGGTGTTGACGCGAACCAGGCTGCTGGACTCTTCGGTGCTTTTGACCGCGTTGGCGAAGTTCTTCTGATAGTTCGCGGCAGAGGACTCGTAAAACTGGCTGGTAGAAATGCGCATGGACTACGACTCCTTAAAGACTGTTGATCAGTGTGCTGAAGATTTCCTGCGCAGCCTTGATGATCTGCGAAGAGGCGGTGTAGTACTGCTGATATTTGACCAGGTTGCCGGTTTCCTCATCGAGGTTGACATCGGACAACGAGTCGCGAGCACCTTTGGCGTTAGCCAGGATGGCGCCGGTTGCGGCGCTGTCGAGCTTGCCCTGAGCGGCTTTGGCGCCCACACCCTCGACCAGTTTGCCGTAGGCATCGGTCAGGGAAATGCCTTTGCTGGCGCTCCCGGTGTCCACGACCTGCTTGGTCTGCAAGCCGGCCAGTGCGGTGCCATTGCGGTTGTCCATCGTGCCTGGCTGCGCAACGTTGATGTCGATCGCGCTACCAGTGCCCGGCGAGCCGGCCACGGTCATGTCGAAGGTCGCGGTGCGCTGCACGGCCGGCGGCCCCGGATCCATGATCGGCGCACCCGTGGCATCCTTGAGCGGTATGCTCAGGCTCAGGGTGTTGTTCTGGTTTGGCTTGATGGTGCCGGTGCTGATCTGCACACCTTTGGCATCCAGCAATTGGTAAGTCTGGCTGGTGCCGTCGGCCGATGGCGAACCGAAAACCACTTTGACCGGCGTCGAATTCTTGATGCCATTCTGGATCGCCGTGGTGGTGGCGGCATCGTAAATATCAAACTTCGTGGTCAGGGTCGGTTGACCGCTGGACGAGATGGTCAAGGTCCCGCTGCCGCCCGGCACAATGGCCGCACTCAAGGGTGCAGCGATGGCCAGACGTTTGCTGTCGGTCATCTCGGTCTTGATACTCTCCGCCGCGTTGCGGGTCGGGGTGATCTTGAACGTGTCACCCGCAGCGGCAGTGCCGCCGGTAAGCTTCAACGAGAAACCATCGATCACCGGCGGCGGCGTGGTCAGGGTGCTGAAAGCGCCCATGGACGTGCCATCCGGCAGACGCTGCACGGTGTAGTTGGTGCCGCTGGTGAAGGTGACCTTGTAGTCGTTGATGGTCAGCTTGCCGCTGTCCGCGATGGTCACATCGAAGTCGCCGGAACCGGCGCTGTTGCCCACGGTGGCAATACTGCGGTTGGCGATCTGCGCGGCACTGTTGATGCTGTTGAACAAGTTCGAGCCGAACGCACCGTTCTTGTCGATGCCCTGAGCCTGGAGGCTGTTCATCTGATCGGCGACCACCAGGGCCACACGGCCCAGTTCGTTCATGGCCGGGTCCAGCACGGTGCTGCGATAACGCAGCAGGCCGCCCATTTCACCGCCGGTCATCACCGAGGTGATTTCGATGGTGCTGCCGCCGGATTTGAGCTGAATGCCCATGCGCGAAGGATCGTTCTGGCTCGGTACCACGGACAGGGTGCTGGCGGTGCCGCCCATGACCAGCGGCTGGCCGCTGCCCAGGTAAATATCGAGGTTACCGTCGCGCTCGACGACCTGCGCACCGGTGAAGGTGGAGAGCTGACGCACGGTTTCGTTACGCGCATCGAGCAGCTCGTTCGGCATGCCGCCGGACTTGGAAACTTCGGAAATCTTCTGGTTCAACTGCGCCACGGTGGCGGCGAGTTTGTTGACCTGATCGGCCATGTTCGTCAGGTTGCCGTTGATGCTCGCGTTCTGCTGGGTCAACTGGCTGGACACTGAGTTGAAACGATTGCTCAAGGCCTGGGCATCGCTGAGCAACAGCTGGCGCGATGCGTCGTCACCCGGCTTGGCGTTGACGTTCTGCACCGAGGCGAAGAACTTGGTCAGGGCGCCATTGAGGCCGGTGCCGCTGTCCGAGAGCAAGGCGTCGAGCGGGCTGACCTGCCCGGCGTACGCGGCCGCATCGCTGTTGAGCGACGTGGTGGTCTGCAATTGCGCATCGAGGTAGCTGTTGTAGACGCGGCGCACATCGGCCAGGGTCGTACCGCTGCCGATGTAGACATTGCCGAACTGATTCGAGGCTTTGGTACTCTGCACGGTTTGCTGGCGTGAGTAACCGGCGGTGTCGGCGTTGGCAATGTTATTGCCGGTAGTCATCAACGAGGATTGGCCAGCGGCCAGACCCGACATCCCGATATTGAGCAAACTCATGGTTCAGACCTTATGCCTTGTGCCTATAGAGGCGTAGTGGAAGCGCCCGCCGCAGCGTAGTTTTGGTAACTCGTCATCTGCTTGGCTATCTGCGAAATCTTGCTTGCGTAGGCCGGGTCTGTTGCATACCCGGCTTTCTGCAGCTCGCGTACAAACTGTTCTGGGTTATCGGCAGACTTCAGAACATCTTGATAGCGATTATTGGTTTGCAGCAAAGTCACCAGGTCATGGAAGCTGTCTTTATACGAGTCGTAGGAGCGGAACTCGGCCGTCTCCTTGACCATCTCGCCATTCCTGAATTCGCTGGTGATCGCTCGCGCCGATTCACCCTTCCAACTGCTGCTCGCCTTGATGCCAAACAGGTTGTGGCTACTGCTGCCATCCTGGGCGCGCATGACCGATTTACCCCAACCGGTTTCCAGGGCGGCCTGGGCCACCAGGTACCGCGGATCGACGCCGATACGGTCGGCGGCTTCCTTGGCCATCGGCAGCATGGTGTTGACGAACTCGTCGGCGGAGCTGAAGGCTTTCTTCGGCGGTGCCAGTGGAATCTGCGCCATCGCCCGACCGTAAACCTGCAAGCGTCCGCTCGACTTGTTATCGGTTGGCGAAGGCAGCCAGTCACCATTGAACAGCGGCCCGGCACCGGTCACTACCGGCGTCGCGGCGCGTTCAGGCAGCAAGGTTTTGTTCGGGTTTGTCGCTGCGGTCGTTGCCGAAGGCACCAGACCGGCGAGCAAGCGATCGGCCAGTTTCGGCGGCAAGGCCAGCCGGCGCTGATTGATCAGCTCCATGTCATTGTGATGCGTGCCCTCGCCTGTCGGCGCTTTTACCGAACGCGACGCCCACAACGGACGCTGGCCATTGAGCCGCGACAGCGGACCGTCGGTGGCCACAGTACCCGCGGCAATCGGCGTCGGCACCGCAGCTTTCGCCGCTTCCTGCTTGGCGGCGGACAAGGCCGCAGCCTCGCCCGGCGCCAGCGGTTTGTTCTTCGACATCTGGCGCATCAGCACGTCCGCCAGACCAATACCGCCGCCTTCGCGGGACATGGAAACAGCCAACTGCTGGTCGTACATTTCCTGGTATTGCTTGGCCGCCGGGGTGTTGAGCGGGTTGTCCTTACCCAGCGCTTCGGTGGCCGAGCGCATGGACTTGAGCATTTCACCGAGGAACAGCGACTCGAATTCCTGCGCAACCTTGCGCATGTTCGCGTCACTGTCCTTGTCGCCGACCTTGAGCTGGTTCAAACGATTCAAGTCCGAATAGGAGCCCGAATCGTTGCTACTGACACCCAGACCGCCCTTGCGCATATCCATGGTCGCCGTCCTCAGATCACGATCAGGTCGGCTTGCAACGCGCCGGCCTGTTTCAGTGCTTCGAGGATCGCCATCAAGTCACCCGGTGCCGCGCCGACCTGGTTCACCGCACGCACGATTTCATCGAGGGTGGTGCCCGGGCCGAACTTGAACATTGGCTTGGCTTCTTGCTGAGCGTTAACCCGCGAGCGCGGCACGACGGCGGTCTGACCATTAGACAGAGGGCCGGGCTGGCTGACGATCGGGTCTTCGGTGATGGTTACTGTGAGGCTGCCGTGAGTCACGGCTGCCGGGGAAACCTTGACGTTCTGACCGATCACGATGGTGCCGGTGCGCGAGTTGATGATGACTTTCGCCACCGCCTGACCCGGGTCGACTTCAAGGTTCTCGAGGATCGACAAATAGTCGACGCGCTGACTTGGATCGAGCGGCGCGCTGACCCGAATCGAGCCGCCGTCGATGGCCTGGGCAACGCCAGGGCCGAGCATGTCGTTGATCTTGTCGACGATGCGCTTGGCGGTGGTGAAGTCCGAACGATTGAGGTTCAGGGTCAGGCTGTTGCCCTGGTTGAAACCGCTCGGCACCGAACGCTCCACCGATGCACCACCGGGGATACGACCCGCCGACGGAACGTTGACGGTGATCTTCGAACCGTCGCGACCTTCAGCATCAAAACCGCCGACCACCAGGTTGCCCTGGGCAATCGCGTAGACGTTGCCGTCGATACCTTTAAGTGGCGTCAGCAGCAAGGTGCCGCCGCGCAGGCTCTTGGAGTTACCGATCGAAGCAACAGTGATGTCGACCTGTTGACCTGGCTTGGCGAACGCCGGCAGATCAGCACTGATCGACACGGCGGCGACGTTCTTCAGCTGCACGTTGCCCGAACCCGGCGGCACCTTGATGCCGAACTGCGAGAGCATGTTGTTGAAGGTCTGCAGGGTGAACGGGGTTTGCGTCGTCTGGTCGCCGGTGCCGTTAAGCCCGACCACCAGGCCGTAGCCGATCAATTGGTTGGAACGCACGCCGGAAATACTGGCGATATCCTTCAGCCGCTCGGCTTGCGCGTTGAACGCAGCGGACAGCATCAGGGCGGCCACCATCAGGTGTTTAAGATTCAACGTAGCCACCTAGAAAGGGAACAGCGGGCTGAGGAAGAAACGGTCGAACCAGCCTGGCTGACTCGCATCGGCAAACGCACCGGTGCCCGAGTAGGTGATGCGTGCATCGGCGACGCGGGTCGACGACACGGTGTTGTCGGTGGCGATGTCATCGGAGCGCACCATGCCAGCAATCCGCACCAGCTCATCGCCGGTGTTGAGCGTCAGCCACTTCTCGCCGCGCACGGCGATGATGCCGTTGGGCAGCACGTCAGCCACGGTCACGGTGATCGAACCGGTCAGGCTGTTGCTCTGCCCGGACTTGCTGTCGCCCTTGGTCGCGCGGTCACCTTCGTAACCGACGTCCAGGCTCAGACTACCGCTGCCCACCGGATCGTTGGTGCTCAGACCGCCGCCAAAGAACGAGCTCAGGCCGATGTCGGTCTTGCTGTTCTTGCCGATCTGCGAGTTAGCATTTTTGCTGGCTTGGGTGCGTTCGTTCAGGGTGATGGTGATGATGTCACCAACCCGGAACGCCTTGCGGTCGCTGTACAGGTTCTGTTCAAAACCGGCCTGATAGATCGAGCCGTTATTGGCGGCAGCCGGCAACGGCGTACGCGGCAACACCGGGGCGTAGTAAGGGTCATTGGGCTTGGGCGGCGGAGCGACGCAGCCCGCGAGCACGACGACCCCACTCAGTGCCAGAACAGATACAAAGCGATTCATGACCCTACCTCACGGTGTTGCAGGCGGCCTCATGGCCGCCTCATAGACTGATTACAGATTCTGCGTTACGAACGAGAGCATCTGGTCGGCGGTGGAAATCACCTTGGAGTTCATCTCGTAGGCGCGCTGAGTAGTGATCATGTTGACCATCTCTTCAACGGTGCTGACGTTGGACGTTTCCAGGGTGTTCTGCAGCGTGGTACCGAAACCGTTCAGGCCCGGGGTGCCGACTTGCGGTGCGCCGCTGGCAGCCGTTTCCAGGAACAGGTTGTTACCCACGGCTTGCAGACCGGCCGGATTGATGAAGTCGGCGGTTTGCAGGTTGCCGATCACCTGGTTGGCCGGGTTACCCGGAACGGTGATGGACACGGTGCCGTCGCGACCGACCGTGAAGGTCTGCGCGTCGTTCGGAATGACGATGGCCGGCTCCAGGGCGAAGCCGCTGGCGTTGACGATCTGACCGTTGGAGTCAAGGTGGAACGTGCCGTCACGGGTGTAGGACGTGGTGCCGTCCGGTTGCAGGATCTGGAAGAAACCGCGGCCGTCGACGGCCAGGTCGAGTGGCTGCTCGGTGGTTTGCAGGCTGCCGGCGGTGAAGTTTTTCTGGGTGCCGACGATGCGCACACCGGTACCCACTTGCAGACCCGACGGCAGTTCGCTGTCCTGAGTCGACTGAGCGCCTGGCTGGCGTTTGATCTGATAGAGCAAGTCCTGGAACTCGGCGCGGTCACGTTTGAAACCCGTGGTCGACACGTTGGCCAGGTTGTTGGAAATGGTCGTCAGGTTGGTGTCCTGGGCGGACAGACCTGTTTTGGCAACCCATAGAGCCGGAAGCATTCGATTCTCCTCGTGCGCCTGTTTTACGGCGCGACGTTCTGATAATTAGCTGATCTGCAAGACCCGAGCCATGGCCTGGTCATCGTCTTTGGCGGTGTTCATCATCTTGATGTGCAGCTCGAACTGCTTCGACAAGGCCAGCACCGAGGTCATCTCTTCCACGGCGTTGACGTTGCTCGACTCAAGGAACCCGGACACCAGTTTGACGCCCGCATCGGCTTGCGCCGGCTTGCCGTCCTTGGTGTGGATCGAACCGTCCAGGCCTTTGGTCATGTTCTTCAGGTCAGGGTTGACCAGTTTGATGCGGTCGACTTCAGCCATCACGCGCGGGCCTTCGCCCATCGCACGGATGCTGATGGTGCCGTCTTCACCCACTTCGATTTGCTGCTCGGGCGGCACGGCGATCGGTCCGCCATTGCCCATCACCGGCATACCGTTGCCGGCCCGCAGCACGCCCAGGGCGTCCACGTTCAGGCTGCCGGTGCGCACGTAGCTTTCAGCGCCATCGGGGGTCTGCACGGCGATCCAGCCATTGCCTTGCACCGCGACGTCGAGGTCGCGACCGGTTTCAACCAGCGAACCTGGAGAGAAGTCGGTGGCCGGACGCTCGGTCATGGCAAACGCACGCGCCGGAAAGCTGTCACCAAACACCGGCATCGAACGAGCCTGCTCCAGGTCCTTCTGAAAACCGTTGGTGGAGATGTTTGCCAGGTTGTTGGCATGAGCCTTCTGCGCCAGTGCATTCTGGCTGGCGCCGGTCATTGCCACATAAAGGTACTTATCCACGCTCTTTCCTCTGCATGCCGGACGTTTGCCGCCCACCGCTGTACTGCTGAGCGATAAGCAATTTGCAGACCAACTTTCTTTTGACGGCGCGAGGCCCGGCAAACAAAGGACTTGAGGGGTTTTGTGGAGATTGGGGAAATGTATCGGAGACGAAAAACCGGCGGTGTTATGCCGTTTGGTGGCAAGGATCAGCCTTGATGCTGATCGTTCCCACGCTCTGCATGGGAATGTATCAATGGACGCTCTGCGTCCGCCTTGGGACGCGGAGCGTCCCGGGATGCATTCCCACGCGGAGCGTGGGAACGATCATTGCCTCAGTTTAAGCTCCGGGGTCTTTGCCGACTTCGTACTCACGCAACTTGTTGGCAATGGTCGTATGGGAAACCCCCAAGCGCTTGCCCAGCTGCCGACTGCTTGGATGCTCGGAATACAACCGCTCCAGCACCGCTTTCTCAAAGCGCCCGACGATCGCATCCAGCCCGCCCTCCAGCGAGAAATCGCCAAGCGGCTGACGCACGCCGTAATCCGGCAAGCGAATGTGCTCGGCCTTGACCGTCCCCCCTTCGCACAACGAAACCGCCTGGAACAACACGTTCTCCAACTGGCGGACATTGCCCGGCCAGTGGTAATGACTCAGCCGCTCCATCGCCGCCGGCGCGAGTTTCGGCAGCGGGCAACCGATCTGCCGGCTGGCCTGATCGAGGAAGTGCTCCACCAGCGGCGTCAAACCGTCGAGGCATTCACGCAGCGGCGGGATGTGCAGCGAAAGCACGTTCAAGCGGTGATACAAATCCTGGCGAAACTCACCGCGCGCGCACAACTCGGACAAGTCCACCTGCGTCGCGCAGATCACCCGCACATCCAGATAAACCTCTTCATCACTGCCTACACGACGGAAGCAACCGTCCTGCAGGAAGCGCAGCAATTTCACCTGCAAGCGCGGGCTCATTTCCCCGACGCCATCGAGAAACAGCGTACCGCCCGCCGTCAGCTCCAGCAGCCCGAGCTTGCCTTCGGCCCGCGCCCCTTCGAAAGCACCGGGGCCGTAACCGAACAACTCGGTCTCGGCCATCGATTCCGGCAGACCGGCACAGTTGAGTGCCATCAACGGTGATTGGCCGCGAGGGCTCGCCAGATGACAGGCACGCGCCAACAACTCTTTACCGGTGCCGGTTTCGCCTTCTATCAATAGCGGCGCATCCAGCGGCGCCATGCGTCGGGCTTCGCGCACCACCGCGGCCATGACCCTGGAGCTCTGGAAGATGCTGTCGAACCCGCGCAGTTCCTGCTTGCGCACGTTATAGATGCGTTCACCCACCCGATCAGCCCGGTGCAAGGTCAACACCGCGCCCGCCATGGCTTCACTGTCGTCATGCTCCGATTGCAGCGGCGCGATGTCTGCGAGAAACACGTCACCCTTGACCTTGACCCGCAAACCATTGATCCGCGACTTGTTGGCGCGCACCAGTTCCGGCAAGTCGAAGTCCTCGGCATACCGCGACAACGGAATGCCCGGCACCTCATCGACCCGCACACCCAGCAACTGCGCCGCCGCACGGTTGGCCGCGACGATGGAGCCGCCCATGTCGATCGACAGCACCGGAAACTCCAAGGCGCCGAGCAAGGCATTGAGCTCCATGTGCCGACGCTCGCTGGGCATCAGCCCTACACGCTTGACGCCAAACACCCCGGCAATCGACTCGAATTTCGGACGCAATGCCTGGAACTGAATGTTGATCAGGTTCGGGCAATGCAGGTAGATCGCATTGCCATGCTCACCGCCGACCTCGCCGCGAGCGACGTTGATCCCGTACTCGACCAGCAAGTTGAGAATGTCGCGCAGGATGCCGATGCGGTTCTGGCAGTGGACTTTGATACGCATATAAAAGGCCTGAAAAGCGGTGAATGGTTTAAATGCCTGCGTGCTTTCCTTGTAGGAGTGAGCCCGGCAAGATTTTTCTGCGGAGGCACGCAGATAGTCGTCAAGATTATGTGACACCTTTGCACCGTTTCAAACCGGCAAATCTCAATCGCTGCGCCATGGGCGTCAAACCGTAACGAATACTTTACGAAAAACGACGATTTTTCCTACGCATGCCAGCGTTCACCTACTGCATCACCGCACGCCTTGGGGTATTTCTAAATCCATAGCAGCACATAACAAGAACGAATTCCCCTAGCAGGAGAGCAGCATGAAGCAGACGCAATACGTGGCTCGCGAGCCCGATGCGCAAGGTTTTATCGACTACCCCGCTGAAGAACATGCGGTGTGGAACACGCTGATTACTCGTCAACTGAAAGTGATCGAGGGGCGTGCGTGCCAGGAATACCTGGACGGTATCGAAAAACTCGGTCTGCCCCACGATCGCATTCCGCAACTGGGTGAGATCAACAAAGTCCTCGGTGAAACCACCGGCTGGCAAGTGGCTCGGGTTCCGGCGCTGATCCCCTTCCAGACCTTTTTCGAGTTGCTCGCCAACAAGCAGTTTCCGGTCGCGACGTTTATTCGTACCCGAGAAGAGCTGGATTACCTGCAAGAGCCGGACATTTTCCACGAGATCTTCGGCCACTGTCCGCTGCTGACCAACCCATGGTTCGCCGAATTTACCCACACCTACGGCAAACTCGGCCTACAGGCCACCAAGGAAGAACGCGTGTACCTGGCGCGTCTGTACTGGATGACCATCGAGTTTGGCCTGGTCGATACGCCAGAAGGCCTGCGCATTTACGGCGGCGGCATTCTCTCCTCGCCGAAAGAAACCGTTTATTGCCTGTCGGACGAACCTGAGCATCAGCCGTTCGATCCGCTGGAATGCATGCGCACGCCGTATCGCATCGACATCCTGCAACCGCTGTACTTTGTCCTGCCAAACCTCAAGCGTCTGTTTGATGTGGCTCATGAAGACATCATGAGCATGGTCAAGCAAGGCATGCAGCTGGGTTTGCACGCGCCTAAATTTCCGCCAAAAAAAGCCGCGTGATCCGCAGCTTTTAGAATCAAGTGAGCCTGTCAGAAACCGACGCTTTGGTTTAGCGTGGGGGTACCGCGCGGTTCCGCTGACGGCCGATTTCCAATAATTAGATTTCAGGAACTCATCATGTCCACATTGAACCAAGCCCATTGCGAAGCCTGCCAAGCCGGCGCTCCTCAGGTCAGCGACGAAGAACTGCCGGTACTGATCAAGCAGATCCCGGACTGGAACATCGAAGTGCGCGACAGCGTGATGCAGCTGGAAAAGGTTTTTCTGTTCAAGAACTTCAAACACGCACTGGCCTTCACCAACGCGGTCGGTGAAATCTCCGAGGCCGAAGGTCACCACCCGGGCCTGTTGACCGAGTGGGGCAAAGTCACCGTGACCTGGTGGAGCCACTCCATCAAGGGTCTGCACCGCAACGATTTCATCATGGCCGCACGCACTGACGACGTGGCCAAGGACGCCGAGGGCCGCAAATAATGCATTTCGACGCCATAGGTCGAGTTCCCGGCGACCCGATTCTCGGCCTGATGGAGGCCTATGCGCAGGACCCGAACCCGCGCAAATTCGACCTTGGCGTGGGCGTCTATAAAGATGCCCAGGGCCTGACCCCGATTCCCCAGTCCGTGAAGCTCGCCGAGCAGCGCCTGGTGGATCGTCAGACCACCAAGACCTATATCGGTGGTCACGGCGAACCGGCGTTCGGCAAGGCGATCAATGAGCTAGTGCTCGGCGTCGATTCTCCTCTGATCGCCGAACAACGGGCCGGCGCAACCCAGACCCCGGGCGGCACCGGCGCGCTGCGCCTGAGCGCCGACTTCATCGCCCAGTGCCTGCCGGGCCGTGGCGTGTGGCTGAGCAACCCGACCTGGCCGATCCACGAAACCATTTTCGCGGCCGCCGGGGTCAAGGTCAGCCATTACCCGTACGTCGGCAGCGATAACCGCCTCGACGTCGAAGCCATGCTCGCAGTCCTCAAGGATGCGCCGAAGGGCGACGTGGTTTTGCTGCACGCCTGCTGCCATAACCCGACCGGTTTCGATCTGTCCCATGACGATTGGCGCCGAGTACTGGACGTAGTGCGCAGCCGCGATCTGGTGCCGCTGATTGACTTCGCTTACCAGGGTTTCGGCGACGGCCTGGAACAGGATGCGTGGTCGACTCGGTTGTTCGCTGCCGAGCTGCCGGAAGTGCTGATCACCAGTTCCTGCTCGAAGAACTTCGGTTTGTACCGGGACCGCACTGGCGCGCTGATTGTCTGTGCGAAAACCGCTGAAAAACTGGTGGATATCCGCAGCCAACTGGCCAACATCGCCCGCAACCTGTGGTCGACGCCACCGGATCACGGCGCTGCCGTGGTGGCGACGATTCTTGGCGATCCGGAGCTGAAAAGCCTCTGGGCCGACGAAGTGGAGGCCATGCGTTTGCGCATTGCCCAACTGCGCAGCGGCCTGGTGGAAGCGCTTGAACCGCATGGCTTGCGTGAACGCTTTGCGCATATTGGTGTGCAACGCGGGATGTTTTCCTACACCGGTTTGACGCCGGATCAGGTTAAACAACTGCGTGATCATCACAGCGTGTACATGGTCGGCACCGGCCGGGCGAACGTGGCCGGGATCGACGCGACACGCCTGGATCTGCTGGCCGAGGCAATCGCCGAAGTCTGCAAATAAACCCGCCCTCCACTGATCGTTCCCACGCTCCGCGTGGGAATGCAGCCCGGGACGCTCTGCGTCCCAAAAGCGGACGCGGAGCGTCCATTGAGGCATTCCCACGCAGAGCGTGGGAACGATCATCCCCGCAACTGCTACTGACCTGTCTAGACAACGCCATCCGTCGAAACAAATGGATATAAAAGTCTGATTGTCATTTCTCCTGCTGTATCCTGCCCAAGCTTTTTAAAAGCGCGGATCTACCAGATCTATCAACAGACTTTGCGAGGAGCGCGAAACATGCACGAGATCCCTAATCTCCCCTTCCCAAGCCTGCACGAAACTGAGCAGACAACCCCGCAACAAGCCGGTGCCCAACAGCCCGAGCCGAAAGAAGCCACTGAACGCCGCCAGGCCGACAGCGAAGACTGAAACACCTGCAATGCCAGACCGTGTGGAAAGCGCTAAGATGCGCTTTCCACACCGCCTGAACCCTTGAGCTGCCCACCATGACCGACGACTTTTCTGAAACTCAAGCCAGCGTGCTGATCGGCACCGCCGAGAAGATGATCGAGATCTGGAATCGCCTGTCCCCCGAGAAACAAGCCGCGTTGCTCGCCCGTTTCGGCAGCGAAGAAAACGCCCTGGCCGCCCTGGTCACGACGCAATTGGTTGCCCCCGCCAAACCTGAATAACCCCGCCCGGCAAATAGTTTTACTTTTCCACGCCCTGCGGCCGTTCGCGCCGCTATCATAAGCAGCCTATCTATCCCGCTTTCCCGTGGACCTTTACCCATGTCTGAAAACCAGCGCCCCCTGGCGGTCACGCTGCAAGTCGTTTCCATCGTTCTCTTTACCTTCATCGGCTACCTGAACATCGGCATTCCTCTCGCCGTATTGCCCGGCTACGTCCACAGCGACCTCGGCTTCGGCGCCGTGATCGCCGGACTGGTGATTAGCGTGCAATACCTGGCCACCCTGCTCAGCCGGCCGTACGCCGGGAAAATCATCGACAACAAGGGCAGCAAACTCGCGGTGATGTACGGCCTCGCCGGCTGCGGTTTGAGCGGCGTATTCATGCTGATTTCGGCCTGGACCCAAAGCCTGCCGATGCTGAGCCTGATCAGTCTGTTGATCGGCCGCCTGGTTCTTGGCAGCGCGGAAAGCCTGGTGGGTTCCGGCTCGATTGGCTGGGGCATCGGCCGGGTCGGCGCGGCGAACACAGCCAAAGTCATCTCCTGGAACGGCATCGCCAGTTACGGCGCACTGGCGGTCGGTGCGCCGTTGGGCGTGCTGCTGGTCAGTCAATTGGGCTTGTGGAGCATGGGCGTGAGCATCGTGCTGCTGGCCGTCCTCGGCCTGGCGCTGGCCTGGCCGAAAACCGCCGCGCCGATTGTGGTCGGTGAGCGGCTGCCGTTCATGCACGTGCTGGGACGGGTCCTGCCGCACGGTTGCGGCCTGGCGTTGGGCTCGATCGGATTCGGCACCATCGCCACCTTCATCACGTTGTATTACGCCACGCAACACTGGGACAACGCGGTGCTGTGCCTGAGCCTGTTCGGCGCCAGCTTCATCGGCGCGCGGCTGCTGTTCGGCAACCTGATCAACCGCCTCGGTGGCTTTCGCGTGGCGATTGCTTGCCTATCGGTGGAAACCCTGGGGTTGTTGCTGCTGTGGCTGGCACCTGATGCTCATTGGGCACTGGCCGGCGCGGCATTGAGCGGTTTCGGCTTCTCGCTGGTGTTCCCGGCGTTGGGCGTGGAAGCCGTCAACCTGGTGCCCGCCTCCAGCCGTGGTGCGGCGGTCGGGGCCTATTCGCTGTTCATCGATTTGTCGCTGGGGATTACCGGGCCAGTGGCCGGTGCGATTGCCGCCGGGTTTGGCTTTGCCTCGATCTTCCTGTTCGCCGCTCTCGCTGCGTTAAGCGGTTTGGCGCTGAGCGTTTATTTGTACCGGCAAGCGCCCAAGCACCTTAATGAAAAGTATCGTGAAGAGCGCGACGCGCGCTAGAAATCGATCTTGCCGCGTCCAGCCTTGATGCTGCCGCGCTTGGTCTTGGACTCCAGCCGACGCTTCTTCGAGCCGAGGGTCGGCTTGGTCGGACGGCGTTTCTTTTCGACCTTTGTGGCGCTAAGAATCAACTCGGTCAGCCGCTCCAACGCATCGGCGCGATTGGCTTCTTGTGTGCGGTATTGCTGGGCCTTGATGATCAACACCCCTTCGCTGGTGATGCGACTGTCACGCAGCGCCAGCAGTCGCTCCTTGTAAAACTCAGGCAAGGACGAGGCCGGAATGTCGAAGCGCAGGTGCACGGCGCTGGAGACCTTATTGACGTTCTGCCCACCGGCGCCTTGCGCGCGAATGGCCGTCAACTCGATCTCGGCATCGGGCAGATGCACATTGTTGGAAATCACCAGCATGGAAAAAGCGTCCGTATTCAGAACGCGCAGGATACCGCGAATGGACTGAACGAACGCGCCCCCTGTGGGAGCGTGGCTTGCCCGCGATTCAGGCACCGCGGTTCATCAGGTACACCGCGTAATCGTTCATCGCGGGCAAGCCACGCTCCCACAGGTTTTACAGCGCGCACAAAAAACCCGGCACATTGGCCGGGTTTGTTGTTTCTGCGTGCTGCGCTTACTTCGCGTTTGCCGCGTGCAACGCATGCCGAGCACTGCGCTTGTTCTTGATGCCGTAGCAAACCCACATGAACGCAACCCACAGCGGAATCGCATACACGGAGATCTGGATGCCCGGGATCAACAGCATCACGCCGAGGATGAACACCACGAACGCCAGGCAGATGTAGTTCCCGTACGGGTACCACAGAGCCTTGAACAGCGGCGTCTGTTTGGTTTTGTCCATGTGCTGGCGGAACTTGAAGTGCGAGAAGCTGATCATCGCCCAGTTGATCACCAGAGTCGCAACCACCAGCGACATCAACAGTTCCAGCGCATTCTGCGGGATCAGGTAGTTCAGCAACACCGCGATCAACGTCACCGCCGCCGAGGCGAGGATCGAGCGCACCGGCACGCCGCGCTTGTCGATCTTCGACAAGGCTTTCGGCGCATCGCCCTGCTCGGCCATGCCCAGCAGCATGCGGCTGTTGCAGTAAGTGCCGCTGTTGTACACCGACAGCGCCGCGGTCAGGACCACGAAGTTGAGGATGTGCGCGGCGGTGTTGCTGCCAAGCATCGAGAACACTTGTACGAAAGGGCTGCCGCTGTACGAATCACCCGACGCGTTCAGGGTCGCCAACAGGCTGTCCCACGGCGTCAGCGACAACAGAATGACCAGTGCACCGATGTAGAAAATCAGGATCCGGTAGATCACCTGGTTGATGGCTTTCGGGATCACGGTTTTCGGTTTGTCGGCTTCTGCTGCGGTGAAACCGAGCATTTCCAGGCCGCCGAAGGAGAACATGATGATCGCCATGGCCATCACCAGACCGCTGACACCGTTCGGGAAGAAGCCGCCGTGAGCCCACAGGTTGGTCACGGATGCTTGAGGACCGCCGTTGCCGCTGACCAGCAAATAGCTGCCCAACGCGATCATGCCGACAATCGCCACGACCTTGATGATCGCGAACCAGAACTCGGCTTCGCCAAAGACTTTGACGTTGGCCAGGTTAATCAGGTTGATCAGCACGAAGAACCCGGCGGCCGAGACCCAGGTCGGAATGTCCGGCGCCCAGTAGTGGATGTATTTGCCGACCGCAGTCAGCTCCGACATGCCCACCAGAATGTACAGAATCCAGCAGTTCCAGCCCGACAGGAAGCCGGCGAAACCGCCCCAGTATTTGTGGGCGAAGTGGCTGAAGGAACCGGCAACGGGCTCTTCGACAATCATTTCGCCGAGCTGGCGCATGATCATGAAAGCAATGAAGCCGCAGATGGCGTAGCCGAGGATCATCGACGGGCCGGCAGATTTCAGTACGCCGGCCGAGCCGAGGAACAGCCCGGTACCAATCGCGCCACCGAGGGCGATCAATTGAATATGGCGATTTTTCAGGCCGCGTTTCAGCTCGCCTGAATGCGAGTTTTGTCCACTCATGAAAAAGGGTCTCACGCAAGGTTTGATGATGTTCGTTAGACGATGCTGCTCAGTTACGATTTCAAGCAGCGTCGATCAAACCCCAGAGAAGGCAAAAGGAGTTCAGCGTTTTTACAACGGTCATGCGTCACCTGTTTGTTTTTATCTGTGACGAAATCGAACCCGGCACGCTTGTGGCGCGGCGGAGTGAACAAGGCGGATAGCCTTGAGGTTTGCGCAGATGCGCAGGAGGTCACAGTTAAAACGCGGCGCATTGTACACCTGTAACCCCCTGCTGCCAGACACCGCTGGATCAGCGCGTCGTTTGCCGGGATTGCCTGTGTCCGCCCCGAGGGTCTCGGGCGGCTGCAAAAACTGGGTCAGACCTTTGCGGGTCTTCGATGAGGGCGACGGAAAAATCGCCCCTTGGGGAGAAGTGGAAATGAGTCACGGCGTACATTGCGCCTCCTTCTTGTTATGCACCTGCACGACAGGCATGGGGCGCATCTCACCCTTCCAGCGCCGCTGAAACAAGCGGGCCAGAGCGCTGCAGGGTCAGTGAATGGCGTGTTTGCGGCAGGTTTTCCTTACACCCCTTCCGCAAGCGTCAATCCAAGGGCTTTCAGGCGCTATTCCGTCAGCTTTTCTTTACAAGCTGTAACGCATATTTTCCAAATCAGATCAATCTGTAGGACGACTGCAAATTGACGATAGGAAGCTTCCTAAGGAAAGGGCTGAGTTAGTTTTTGTTTTTTATCGATAAATTCTTCGCTAAAAAACAGAATAAAAAGTTCAAATAAATCTAATTTGATTATTTTTTTGCAATTTAAAAACCTCTGAACTAGGTTTTCAGCGACTTGCCGAAACGCATCGACCGGCAAGTTGGCGGGTTATTCAATGACTGAAAAACACGCCGCTGCACTTACCGAAAAAGTCATCTAGGAGATTCACAATGCAAGCACTTGAAAAAGACTTGGAAACTGAACTGCAACTGGACGATTGGTTTGAAGCACCGACCCATGAAGCCGCCGTTGAAATGATGCAAGCCGATGCGGTCGTTCCGTTCGGCACGGCGATGTGGCCTTTGTAAGACACCCCGGCAGGCATGATCCGGCCGGTTGTGCCTGTCACTTTTTCTCGGTTTGTCAGGGAGGACTACATGGATAAGCAACGCGCCATTTCGCATTTCCTTTACTACCTCGAACACCACCCTGCCCTTGCCGGCATCAACCCGGCTAAGGTTTTGCTCGGCCACACCGCTGATTACGAGGCACTGACCGGCGCGATCGCCGAACAGGCCAGTGACAACCAGCCCTTCCGTTTCAGCGCACTGCGCCTGGACCTCGAACCGACCGAAAAGCTGGCCCAGGCGATTGCCGACAGCGATCTGTACATTTTCTTCTACGACTCTTCCACCCTGCCCAATCCACGCCCCGAAGGCCCGGAGTTTGTCCGTGCGCTGCAAGGCGTGATGGCCGAGAACTGGAAGAAGTCGCTGCTGTTCAAGGATTACGGCGATTATTTCTACGACACCTTCATTGTCACTCCGCAGCGTATAGCGGGGCTGAACAGCCACTTGATTCAGCGCATGTCCCACGCGACAACATTAAGTTTCAAAGATGATCACGGTTCGTGGTTTGAAACACCGATGCATAGCATCAAGAAGTGGACCGATATCAACGGTGTCGGCAACTTTGATTTGGCCCCCGGTGAAATTGCGACGCACAGCGAAGCGATCAACGGCCAGGTGAAGTTCATGGGGACTTTCCTCAGCACCATTCCATTTGCCCGCAAGTACGGGGTGCTGGATTCGCCGCTGGAGTTGTGGATCGAGAATTCGACCATCCGCAAAATCGCCACCGATGTGCCGGGGCTGGAACATGACTTCAACAAGTACCTGGAGGCCAATCCGTCGAATCGGCGCATTGAGGAACTGGGGATTGGCACCAATGAAGGCGTGAAGGCGCTGTATGCGCGCAATGCCGGGTTTGAGGAGCGCCATTGCGGGCTGCACCTCGGGTTGGGGGGTGGGGCCAAGGGCAGCCATCATCTGGACCTGATCTTCTCCAGCGGCGTGTTGGCGCTGGATGATGAGCCGGTGTTTGATGGGCGCTTTGTGTTTTAAGCGAGATGACTAATCGTTCCCACGCTCCGCGTGGGAATGCAGCCCGGGACGCTCTGCGTCCCATTGGAACGCGGAGCGTCCCTAGAGGCATTCCCACGCAGAGCGTGGGAACGATCAGCCAGACAAAAAAAAACGCCAACCCGAAGGTTGGCGTTTTTTATGGGGCGCTTACCGATTACTCAGGCTTGCGACGACCGAAGCCCGGACGCTGGCCCGAACCGGCTGGCGCACCACGGCGCTTGCCCGACGGTGCATCCTTGTCGACCAGAACGATGCCTGGACGCTTCTTCGCCGGTGCCTTGGCCGGGCGCTTGGTGTCGGAAGGACGGTCTGCCACTGGCGTACCGCGGCTCGAATCACCACGAGACTCACCACGACCAGCTGGAGCACCGCGATCGCTACGACCACCGGACGGAGCACCACGGCCTTCGCCGCGCTCGGTGCGACCGTTGGCCGGACGTGGCGTGCGTGGACCGCGCTCGCCGTCAGCACGAGGTGCTGCTGGCTTGCGGGCTGGACGCTCGCCTTCGATTTGCGGTTCACGGGAGTCACGCGGCGTAGCAGCGGTCTGGTTACCGATGGCTGGACGCAACGAACGCACGCGCTCGGTCTTGCCCATTGGACGCGACGATTTACGCTGCATGCGGTCGAGCTTGTCTTTGCTCTTGGCGTTCATCTGCGGCATGGCCACAGGCGTCAGGCCCACTTCAGCACTCAGAATGTCGACTTCGTACTGGCTCATTTCGCGCCAGCGACCCATCGGCAGGTCGGAGTTGAGGAACACCGGACCGAAACGCACGCGCTTCAGACGGCTGACCACCAGGCCCTGGGATTCCCACAGACGACGAACTTCGCGGTTGCGACCTTCCATCACCACGCAGTGATACCAGTGGTTGAAACCTTCGCCACCTGGAGCCTGCTTGATGTCGGTGAACTTGGCCGGGCCGTCTTCGAGGACGACGCCCGCTTTCAGACGCTCGATCATCTCGTCATCGACTTCGCCACGTACACGCACCGCGTATTCACGGTCCATTTCGTAGGAAGGGTGCATCAGGCGGTTGGCCAGCTCACCGTCGGTGGTGAACATCAGCAGGCCGGTGGTGTTGATGTCCAGACGACCGATGTTGATCCAGCGACCTTCTTTTGGTTTCGGCATCTTGTCGAAAACGGTCGGACGGCCTTCCGGATCAAGGCGGGTGCAGATTTCGCCGTCCGGCTTGTTGTACATGATCACGCGGCGTACCGACTCGGCGGCTTCTTCGCGCTTGATCACCTTGCCATCAATGGTGATGGCGTCGTGCATGTCGACGCGCTGCCCGAGGGTGGCGTCTTTGCCATTGACCTTGATGCGGCCGTGGCTGATCCAGGCTTCCACGTCACGGCGCGAGCCGACGCCGATACGGGCGAGGACTTTCTGCAGTTTTTCGCCTGCTGGGCCGATTTCCTGGTCGTCTTTCTGGTCGTTGATACTCATCTGGGCACCTCCCGGTGTGGTCTGTTCAGGCGGCCCTTGATTGAGCGTCCTGAAGCGATGTAAATCTAATCACTTGGCGAGGGGATCGCCGAAGGGTCGCGAATCATACGCTCATGGGAGCGTTTGCGCATCAGAGACTAGCTGATGATTGCCTGCTTATTTGCTTTTACGCCGAACGGCACCGCCGAGTTTGATCAATCGCAGCGAGGCTTCAGCCAGGACGGTGCGCTTGTCGGTCTTGTCGAGTTTCTTCCAGGCCTTGATCTCGCGCTTGCTGCGGCCGCAGCCGAGGCAGATGTCGTCGGTGAATTTGCAGACGCTGATGCAGGGGTCTTTGGTTGAGCTCATCAAATACTCCAGCCAACACAAAACCCCTGTGGGAGCTAGCCTGCTAGCGATGAGGGAGTTTCAGTCGACATCATTGTTGCCTGACACTCCCTCATCGCTAGCAGGCTAGCTCCCACAGGGGGGCCTTCTTTGCCTACGGGATTTGGGTCAGTCATCGAACTCGCGGCGTTCGGCTTCGATGGCTTCGGCGAGGGCCCGGGCTTCGGCTTCTTCGTCGCTCAATTCGGGCTCGGGTTTGTGTTGTTCAAGGGCGGCGACAGCGGCGAGGAGTTTCTCGCGTGCCTCGGCAACACCGAGCACGTCGTCTTCAAGCTCTTCTTCCGGCTCTTCTTCGACTGTGGCTTCGGGTTCGACCTGAAGTTCAACTTCGATCTCGGGCTCCGGCTCCGGCTGATCCAGCACCTCTTCAGATTCCACCACCGCGCTATCGCGCAAAATGTCATCGAAGTCGGTCTTGATCCCCTCCTCCATGGTGTCCAGTTCCAGCAACAGCGTATGGAAGCTGGTTTCTTCCTTGGGCTCCTCCGGCTCGGCGCTGGCGTCCGCCAGTTCCTGCAACCCGGCCGGCACCGGCGCGTCGTCGAAGTCGAGTACCGGATCCGGCTCCATCTCTCGCAGTTCCGCCAGCGGCGGCAAATCGTCGAGGTTCTTCAGGTTGAAGTGATCGAGAAACGCTTTGGTGGTGGCGAACATCGCCGGTTTGCCGGGCACGTCGCGGTACCCGACGATGCGGATCCACTCGCGTTCCAGCAAGGTTTTGACGATGTGCGTGTTGACCGCCACGCCCCGTACGTCTTCGATCTCGCCCCGGGTAATCGGCTGGCGATAAGCGATCAGGGCGATGGTTTCAAGCATGGCGCGCGAGTAACGCTGCGGCCGCTCTTCCCATAGGCGCCCGACCCACGGCGAGAACTTTTCGCGGATCTGCAAGCGATACCCTGAAGCCACTTCCGTCAGCTCGAAGGCACGACCGTCACAGGATTTGGCGAGAATCGTCAGGGCTTTCTTGAAGACCGGCGGTTCCGGCCGCTCGCCCTCTTCGAAGAGTTCGAACAGGCGTTCAAGCGATTGCGGTTTTCCCGAGGCCAACAGAAAGGCTTCAAGCAGTGGCGCCAGCTCGCGGGGTTCAGTCAGGTTCATGATTCAACTCGTTATTCGGCTCGGGCTCGCACGTGGATCGCCGCGAACGGCTCATTCTGCACCAGCTCGACCAAAGATTCCTTGACCAGTTCGAGGATCGCCATAAAGGTCACCACCACCCCCAGACGTCCCTCTTCAGCGGTGAACAACTCGACAAAGGGCACGAAACCGCCGCCCTTGAGCCGTTCCAGCACGTCGCTCATGCGTTCGCGGGTGGACAGCGCCTCGCGGCTGACCTGGTGGCTTTCAAACATGTCGCCACGGCGCAGGACCTCGGCCATCGACAGCAATATTTCCGAAAGTCGCACGTCCGGCAACAGCTTGCGCGCCCTGGCTTCCGGGGCGTCGAGCTTGGGCACCACCACGTCACGGCCGACCCGGCTCAAGCCATCAATGCCTTCGGCGGCAGCCTTGAAGCGTTCGTATTCCTGCAAGCGGCGGATCAGCTCGGCGCGCGGGTCGTCTTCTTCGTCTTCGATGGTCTCGGCACGCGGCAGCAGCATCCGCGATTTGATCTCGGCGAGCATCGCGGCCATCACCAGGTACTCGGCGGCCAGTTCCAGGCGCACCGACTGCATCAATTCGACATACCCCATGTACTGACGGGTGATTTCCGCCACCGGGATGTCGAGGATGTTGATGTTCTGTTTGCGGATCAGGTACAGCAGCAGGTCGAGGGGACCTTCGAATGCTTCAAGGAAAACCTCGAGCGCATCCGGCGGGATGTACAGGTCCAGCGGCATTTCCATGACCGCCTGGCCATAGACCATGGCGAAGGGCAGCTCTTGCTGAGCGCCGGCCTGGCTGTCGACCACGGGTTCTACTGCAGACATCTACGCCTCGGCCATGAACGGCGTAGGGTCGCCGCAACCGACGCGGATCACTTCCGGTTCGCCGTCGGCGAGGTTGATCACGGTGGACGCCTTGATCCCGCCGAAACCGCCGTCGATGATCAGGTCGACCTGATGCTCAAGCAACTGACGCATCTCGTAAGGATCGCTCATCGGGTCGGTTTCGCCGGGCATGATCAGGGTCACACTCATCAGCGGCTCGCCGAGCTCTTCCAGCAGCGCCAGGGCAATCGGATGGCTCGGCACCCTCAGGCCGATGGTGCGTTTTTTCGGGTGCAGCAACAGCCGCGGGACTTCGCGGGTGGCGTTGAGAATGAAGGTGTAAGGCCCCGGCAAGTGCGCCTTGAGCAGGCGGAATGTGCCTGTGTCGATCTTGGCGAACAGCCCCAGTTGCGACAGGTCGCTGCAAATCAGCGCGAAGTTGTGTTTGTCATCCAGCCCGCGCAATCGGCGCACGCGATCCACGGCAGTCTTGTCGCCGATCTGGCAACCAATGGCGTAGGAAGAGTCTGTGGGATAAATCACCACCCCGCCGTTGCGGATGATCTCGACAGCCTGTTTGATCAGGCGCACTTGCGGGTTTTCCGGATGAATCTGGAAAAATTGACTCACATTCTCTACCTGTTCAGACGGCGGCAATAATTGGGTCATGTTTGAATCGACACCACAGTGGTGGCAGATCCTCCGGAAGCGGGCGGTATTCCCCGATCTCGGACCAGCCTCCAGGGCCATGAAAATCACTGCCGGCGCTGACCAGCAGACCGAATTCGCGGGCAAGAATCGCCAGACTGCCCACTTGCTCGGCGGGCTGATGGCCATTGACCACTTCAATTGCGTGGCCCCCGGCTTGAATATAGTCAGAAATCAGGCGACGACGCTTGCTGCGAGTGAAATCGTAGTGCCACGGATGCGCCAGGCTGACCCAGGCCTTCGCGGCGCGAAGGGTTTCGACCGTGTCCTCCAGGGTCGGCCAGTGCTGCTTGACGTCGCCCAGCTTGCCGGCGCCCAGCCATTTACGGAACGCTTCGGCGCGATCCTTGACGAAACCTTCACGCACCATCCAGTCGGCGAAGTGCGGACGGGCCGGCGCGTTGCCGCTGTCACCCAGTTCCTGCTGAATCGCCCGGGCACCTTCCAGCGCGCCCGGCATGCCTTTCAAGGCCAGCTTGCGGCTTATTTCTTCGGACCGTAACCAGCGACCATCGTGCAATTTGGCGATTGCCTCGACCAACGGTGCGGCATTGACATCAAATCCGTAGCCGAGCACATGAATGGTCGCGCCGCCCCAGGTGCAGGACAATTCGACGCCATTGACCAGTTGCATCCCCAGCGCCGTCGCGGCACTGCGGGCCTCATCGAGGCCTTCAAGGGTGTCGTGATCGGTCAAGGCCAGGACTCGCACGCCTTTCTCGAACGCACGCGCCACCAGGACAGCAGGCGCAAGAGCGCCATCGGAGGCGGTGCTATGGCAGTGCAAATCGACATTCACGGGGATGTGTTACCTCAAATCAGCTGGCGCTATCGCGCGCCCATATGTTTGTTATTATGCCGCCACATCCTGCTTCTGGCTGCCACTGTGAAACAATTCATCGATTTCATCCCGCTCCTGCTATTTTTCATCGTTTTCAAAATCGATCCACGGGTCGTCGACATCGGCGGTCATCAACTGACTGTAGGCGGTATTTACAGCGCGACCGCAATGCTGATCATCAGCTCGCTGGTGGTTTACGGTGCGCTGTTCATCAAGCAACGCAAGCTGGAGAAGAGCCAGTGGCTGACCCTCGTCGCCTGCCTGGTCTTCGGTAGCCTGACCCTGGCGTTCCACAGCGAGACCTTCCTGAAGTGGAAAGCACCGGTGGTCAACTGGCTGTTCGCCCTTGCGTTCATTGGCAGCCACTTCATCGGCGACCAACTGCTGATCAAGCGCATCATGGGCCACGCACTGACCCTGCCGGACCAGGTCTGGACGCGACTGAACATCGCCTGGATCGGCTTTTTCCTGTTTTGCGGTGCCGCCAACCTGTTCGTCGCGTTCACGTTCCAGAGCTACTGGGTCGACTTCAAAGTCTTCGGCAGCCTGGGCATGACGTTGCTGTTCCTGGTCGCCCAGGGCATTTACCTGTCCCGCCACCTGCACGACGCCGATACCACCACGCCAAAAACCGAGGACTGACATGCTTTACGCAATCATTGCCACAGACGTCGCCAACTCCCTGGAAGCCCGCCTGGCCGCTCGGCCTGCCCACCTCGAGCGCCTGCAAGTGCTCAAGGGCGAAGGTCGTATCGTATTGGCCGGCCCGCACCCGGCGGTCGACAGCAATGATCCGGGCGCTGCGGGTTTCACTGGCAGCCTGATCGTCGCCGAGTTCGATTCCCTGAGCGCCGCCCAGGCCTGGGCCGATGCGGATCCGTACATCGCCGCAGGCGTCTACGCCAACGTTTCGGTCAAGCCGTTCAAGCAAGTCCTCCCGTAAATCCCCATTGCGCGGTGAACCTTGTCGGTTCATCGCGCGCTCAACGCTCATTATTCTCGTTCAGCGGCCGACAACCTGCCCAATACTCGTATTGGAATCAGGAGTGGCGATGCGCAAAGGTCCGTTGTGTCTGATGTTGGTGACGTTGTCGATGGTGGCCCCTGCCCACGGTGAAGAAAGCGTCGAGGGTCACAGTTCGACGCCGCTGTCGTTGAGTGCCGGCAGCCAGATCACCGAGTTGCAGCAGCGCTTGAAGGCAAGTGAGCAGCAACGAGAAGAACTGAGCAAACAACTGCAAAATACCGATAGCGAACGCGAAAGCGCTCAGCTGAGCCGGTTGCGCCAAGAGAATCAGCGTCTCAAGCTGCAACTCAAGGAAGCCCAGGCCAGCAATCCGCTGCCACGACTGCTGACTGATCAGCAGCAATGGTTCGTAATCGGTGGCGGAGTTGCGCTATTGGCCCTGCTCTGCGGTATCTTCGCCAGTGGTGCCACCAGAAAACGTCGGCAATGGCTAAATTGAGTGAGTGATGAGCGAGCTGTTATTAATTGATGATGACCAGGAGCTGTGCGAGCTCCTGAGCAGTTGGCTGAGCCAGGAAGGCTTTCAGGTCCGTGCCTGTCACGACGGCCAGAGCGCTCGCCGTGCGCTGGCCGAAACCTCCCCCGCCGCCGTGGTGCTGGACGTGATGCTGCCGGACGGCAGCGGTCTGGAACTGCTCAAGCAATTGCGCAGCGACCACCCTGACCTGCCGGTGCTGATGCTTTCTGCGCGTGGCGAGCCGCTGGACCGCATCCTCGGCCTGGAACTCGGCGCTGACGACTACCTGGCCAAGCCGTGCGACCCACGGGAATTGACAGCCCGTCTGCGCGCTGTATTGCGCCGCAGTCATCCGGCGGCGGTGTCCAGCCAGCTCGAACTGGGCGACCTGTGTTTCAGCCCGGTGCGTGGCGTGGTCAGCATCGACGAACAGGAATTCACCCTCACCGTCTCCGAAAGCCGTCTGCTTGAAGCCCTGCTCAAGCAACCCGGCGAGCCGCTGGACAAACAGGAACTGGCGCAACTCGCCCTCGGCCGCAAGCTGACCCTGTACGACCGCAGCCTGGACATGCACGTCAGCAACCTGCGCAAAAAGATCGGCCCGCACCCCGACGGCCGCCCGCGCATCATTGCCCTGCGTAGCCGTGGTTACTACTACAGCCTGTAAGTTTTGTCAGGTCGGCGAGAAATCGTCTTTACCGAAGCTTTACGCTCCGCTGACCGCCGCTGACCTTGATCTCCGTAATCTGAACTCATCCGGAACGTACCGGGAACGAGACAAGGAGATTCACCATGCGCAAGACTCTTATCGCTCTGATGTTCGCTGCCGCCCTGCCGACCGTTGCCATGGCCATGCCTGAAGGTGCCGGCCCGATGGGCGGTCCGATGGATGGCTCGCGCCACGGCGGTCAGATGCACGGCCTGCACGGTAAAGGCCCGTACAGCCAGCTGGACCTGAGCCGCGAACAGCGTGAGCAGATCCGCAAAATCATGGGCGAGCAGATGCACGAGCGTAAGCAAGTGGTCGAGAAGTACCTGGAGAAACTCTCGCCGGCCGACCAGAAAGCCATGAAAGACGAAATGGCCGCCAACCACAAAAAAGCCGAAGCCGATGTCCGTGGCCTGCTGAAACCGGATCAACAGAAGAAATTCGACGAGATCCAGAAGAAGAAGGCTGAGCGCCGCGCCGAATGGGCCGAGTTCAAGGCGTGGAAAGCGCAACAACCGCAAAAAGCGCAATAATGCGTTAACCCCGGACCCGACGGCTAAACCCGTTGGGTCTTTTGCTACTCAGATCATTGTGGGAAAGAGCCTGTGTGGCGAGGGGATTTAGCGATACGTCGCACCGCCCCGTTGGGCTGCAAAGCGGCCCCGAATCGAACATTGCGGTGTTTCAGATACACCGCAAGCAATGGTTTGACGACTGCTTCGCAGCCGAACGGGGATAAATCCCCTCGCCACACAAGCCCGCTCCTACATGGATTTGTGTTTGTCTGAGGAATTTCTGTGCGCTCATTGTTCTGGCGTATCCTGGCCAGCTTCTGGCTGGCCATCGCTCTGGTTGCAGGGCTTTCCATTCTGCTCGGGCACATGCTCAACCAGGATGCGTGGATTCTCAGTCGCCACCCGGGCCTCAACACCCTGGCCGAACAATGGACGCAAACCTACGAAGCCCAGGGAGAGGAAGCGGCCCAGGACATTCTGGAACAGCGCAAGCGCCAGTATCACATCGACGTTCAGGTGCTCAACGAGAGCGGCGACCCGGTGGTGCGCGGCACCTTCCCCCGGCGTGCGGCGGCCTTCGAAGCGCGGCAGAACAACGACGATCGCCGCCTGCCGTGGCGGCGTCTGACTGCGGAATACACCAGCGAGAAAACCGGCGACACCTACCTGCTGATCTATCGCATCCCGCACCCGGAACTGGACTCATGGCACCGTGAAAGCCTGCTTTGGCCGTTGAGTGCGCTGGGCATTGCGCTGGTGGTACTGACGCTGTTCAGCCTGTTCGTGACCCTGTCCATTACCCGACCGCTGAGCCGCTTGCGGGGCGCGGTGCATGACCTTGGGCAAACCACCTATCAGCAAAACAGCCTGGTAAAACTGGCCAACCGTCGCGACGAATTTGGTGTGCTGGCCAACGATTTCAACCGCATGGGTGCGCGTCTGCAAAGTCTGATCGGCAGCCAGCGGCAATTGCTGCGCGACGTGTCCCATGAACTGCGCTCACCGCTGGCGCGACTGCGCATTGCACTGGCACTTGCCGAACGTGCCACCCCCGAAGAACGGGAAAAACTCGCGCCACGCCTGACCCGCGAATGCGACCGGCTGGAAGCGCTGATCAGTGAAATCCTGGTACTGGCGCGAGTCGATGCCGACAACGCCAGCGCTGAAGACGTGGATCTGAACACATTGCTCAGCACGCTGCAAAAGGATGCTCAATTGAGTTCGCCGGAGCAGACCGTTCGCCTCGACGCGGAACCGCAGCTGAACCTCAAAGGCTGGCCGACGATGATCGAGCGCGCCGTCGACAACCTGCTGCGCAACGCGCAGCGCTTCAACCCTCAGGGGCAGTCGATTGAAATGCAGGCGGTGCGTCAGGGTGAGCGAATTGTGGTCAGCGTCAGGGACCATGGGCCCGGTGTCGACACCGAGCATTTGACTCAACTGGGTGAGCCGTTCTATCGGGCTCCGGGTCAGACGGCGGCCGGGCATGGCTTGGGATTGGCCATTGCGCGACGCGCGGCAGAGCGGCATGGCGGGAGCCTGGTGTTGGCCAATCACCCGCAGGGCGGGTTCATTGCCAGCCTGGAGTTACCGTTGGTGCCGGGAATCATCGTCCAACCCTGACCCCCTGTGGGAACGACAGGCCTTGATCGTTCCCACGCTCCGCGTGGGAATGCCTCAAGGGACGCTCCGCGTTCCAATGGGACGCAGAGCGTCCCGGGCTGCATTCCCACGCAGGTCGTGGGAACGATCCTTACTGACCAGGCCAGGCGCTGACGAATTCGGCCAGATCCACCTTCTCCGCTACGCGCGGTTCTTTCTGCGGCGTGCCGAGGTACAGGAAGGCAATCACCTCTTCCCCTTCCGCCAAGCCCAACCCTTTTGCCACATGCGTCGAATACGCCAGTTCACCGGTACGCCACACCGCGCCAATGCCTTGCGCGTAAGCAGCCAGCAGAATCCCGTGAGCCGCACACCCTGCCGCCAGGAGTTGCTCGGATTTCGGGTATTTGACGTGATCCTGCAACCGCGCAATCACCACAACCACCAGCGGCGCGCGCAATGGACCGTTACGTGCCTTGTCCAGCGTCGCCTCGGACACCTCGCTGTCTTGCAGCTTCGCCGCTTCGGCCAGCAACTCGCCCATTTGCTCGCGCGCTGCACCTTCGACTGTCAGGAACCGCCAAGGCTGCAAATGGCCGTGGTCCGGCGCACGCATCGCGGCAGAAAACAGCACTTCGCGCTGAGCTGCGGTGGGGGCCGGTTCGAGCAGTCGTGGAACGGAAACACGGTTGAGCAAAGCGTCGAGAGCCTGCATCGGCCACCTCCTGAAAAATATGTGCGGCTATTCTAGCTGCAAGTGCGTTGGAGGTGCCGGTTTACATGCCCTGCCCCGCAGGTAGAATGGCGCCCTTCCTACTTTCAGCCCGAGCGGACTTCATGGCGTTGCCGACCTTACGTCTTATTGGTTTCATCATCGGCCTCTTCCTGATCACGCTGGCCATCGCCATGGTCGTGCCCATGGCCACGCTGGTGATTTACGAACGCACGGGCGATCTGCCGTCGTTCCTCTGGGCGAGCATGATCACCTTTGTCGCCGGCCTCGCGCTGGTCATCCCCGGTCGCCCGGAACATGTGCATCTGCGTCCGCGGGACATGTACCTGCTGACCGTCAGCAGTTGGGTGGTGGTGTGCATCTTCGCTGCGCTGCCGTTCCTGCTGACCCAACGCATCAGCTACACCGACTCTTTCTTCGAAAGCATGTCCGGCATCACCGCCACCGGGGCGACGGTGCTCACCGGCCTGGACACCATGTCCCCCGGCATCCTGATGTGGCGTTCATTGCTGCACTGGATCGGCGGTATCGGCTTTATCGGCATGGCGGTAGCGATTCTGCCACTGCTGCGCATCGGTGGCATGCGCCTGTTTCAGACCGAGTCGTCGGACCGTTCCGAAAAAGTCATGCCCCGTTCGCACATGGTGGCGCGCTTGATCGTTGCGGCTTACGTCGGCATCACCATTCTCGGCAGCCTGGCGTTCTGGTGGGCCGGGATGAGCCCGTTCGATGCGATCAACCATGCGATGTCGGCGATCTCCACCGGCGGGTTCTCCACCTCCGACCAGTCCCTGGCCAAGTGGACGCAACCGGCGGTGCACTGGGTGGCGATTGTCATCATGATTCTCGGCAGCCTGCCGTTCACCCTGTACGTGGCGACCTTGCGCGGCAACCGTCAGGCGCTGATCAAAGATGAGCAGGTTCAAGGTTTGCTCGGCATGTTGCTGGTGACGTGGCTGGTGCTCACCACCTGGTACTGGTGGACCACTCAGTTGCATTGGCTGGACGCGCTGCGGCATGTGGCGCTGAACGTGACCTCGGTCGTCACGACGACAGGATTTGCACTGGGGGACTACAGCCTGTGGGGCAATTTCTCGCTGATGCTGTTCTTCTATCTGGGTTTTGTCGGGGGTTGCTCGGGCTCGACTGCCGGCGGGATCAAGATTTTCCGCTTCCAGGTCGCCTACATCCTGCTCAAGGCCAACCTTAACCAATTGATTCACCCGCGCGCGGTGATCAAGCAGAAGTACAACGGCCACCGTCTCGACGAAGAGATCGTGCGTTCGATCCTGACCTTTTCGTTCTTCTTCGCCATCACCATCTGCGTGATCGCGTTGCTGCTGTCGCTGCTTGGCGTGGACTGGATGACCGCCCTGACCGGCGCTGCCAGCACCGTGTCCGGCGTCGGTCCGGGATTGGGCGAGACCATCGGCCCGGCAGGCAACTTCGCTACCCTGCCGGACGCCGCCAAGTGGATTCTTTCGTTCGGCATGCTGCTGGGCCGACTGGAGATCATTACGGTGTTTGTTCTGTGTATTCCTGCGTTCTGGCGGCACTGACAACCCCAGGCGTTTCCGTCAACCGCGCCCGGTACTCGCCGGGCGTCGAGTCGAACCAGCGCCTGAAGGCGCGGAAGAAGTTGCTCGGATCGGCGAACCCCAACAGGTAGGCAATTTCCAGCAAGGTCATGGTTGGCTGCGCCAGGTATTGCTCGGCCAGTTCACGTCGCGTGTCGTCCAGCAACGTTTGAAAACTCGTGCCTTCTTCCTGCAAGCGTCGCTGCAAGGTGCGCTGCGACAAGTGCAGGGTCTGCGCCACCGTCTCGCGCTTGGGTTCGCCCTGGGGCAGCAAACGGCACAGCACCTGCCGCGCCTTGTGGGTTACGCGGCTCTCGGAAAACCGCGCCAGGTATTCGCCGGCAAACCGGTCATGCAACAGCGCCATTGCCTCGTTGGCCGTCGGTAGAGGTGCTTCCATGTCGGCGCGCTCAAAGATCAAGGCGTCGTAGGGCGCGTTGAACACCAACGGCGCGTGGAAGGCCAGTTTGTAAGGCTCGAGATCGGCGGGCTGATCGCCCTCCAGCAGCACTTTGCGCGGTTGCAGGGTTCGACCGGTCAACCAGCCGCACAGCGCCAGCGCACAGGCCAGTGACGCTTCGGCGCTCTGTCGGGTCGGCGGCAAGTGATCGCCATGCACCGTCAGAATCAACGCATAACCTTCATCCAGCAGTCGGAAACTCAGGTCAGCACTTTCGGCAATGATCCGCTGATAACGCACCAGTCGCTGAAAGCCTTCGGCCAGGGTCTGGCTGGACATCAGAGCGTAGCCGGCCACATGGAAGGAGGCCGGTCGCACCACCTTGCCCATGTTCAGGCCGATCGCCGGGTTGCCGGACAGCTCGACCGCTCGCTGCCACAGTCGTGTCATGGAATCTTGCGGGAAGCGCGCATCCGGATCATCCAGTGACGCGTAGTCGAGCCCCAGCTGCTTGAACAGAAGCCGGCAATCCAGGCCGTCCATCTCCAGTGTTTTGACAATCCCCATCGCCCAGCTTGCAGAAGTCGTTCGTTCGCTCATGGCGTCTACTTACTACTTTGTGAGCCGTCTACCGCGGCAAATTTGCGAAGGATACTAAAGTGGCGCCTATTGTCACTGGCTGATGCCAATGAACACTCTAGACTCAAATAGGCTACCCGCCGAACAACTTGCAATCAGAACAACAATAACCACAGAGATCGCAGTCGTGGAAAACATCAGACGTTTCAACAGTTTCGCGGAGTTTTACCCGTATTACCTCAGCGAACACAGCAATAGCACCTGTCGACGATTGCATTTTGTCGGTACCAGCCTCGTCATCTTCATCTTGGCGCTGACCATTGGCAAAGGCGCCTGGTTGATGTTGCTGGCCTTGCCACTGGCGGGTTACAGCTTCGCCTGGATCGGGCATTTCTTTTTCGAGAAGAACCGTCCCGCCACGTTCCAGCATCCCCTTTATAGCCTGCTCGGCGACTTTGTCATGTACCGCGACATGATTCTGGGTCGCGTGCCGTTCTAGGCTCCCTTGGCCACAAAAGCGTCCTGCATAGCCAGTGTGATCTTGGATCCAAGTTCTACACTCAAGAAATCCCTTTCGATTAGAACAAGAGGATAGCTGATGAACGCCAATGCACGATTCACCCACATGCAGGATGGCACACAGGAAGACTGGGCAATCATCGCCGCAGACTTCAGTGCCTACGCGAAGCAGTTGCCGACACGAATTGTGGCGCACCTGAAATTGCTGGAGGGTGATTTTGGCGGCTTCCCGGTGGATCGCCTCACCCACTCCTTGCAAACCGCCAGCCGTGCCTGGCGCGATGGCCGTGATGAAGAATATGTGGTCTGCGCACTGCTGCACGACATCGGCGACACACTGGGTTCCTATAACCATCCGGACATTGCCGCGGCGATTCTCAAGCCGTTCGTCAGCGCCGAGAATCTGTGGATGGTTGAGAAGCACGGGATATTCCAGGGGTATTACTTCTTCCATCACCTGGGCATGGATCGGCATTTGCGCGAACAATTCAGCGAGCATCCGCAGTATCAGGCGACCATCGAGTTCTGCGCCAAATATGACGCGGCGGCGTTTGATCCGGCTTACGAGACGTTACCGCTGAGTTTCTTTGAGCCGATGATGGAGCGCTTGTTTGCGCATCCGAAACATTCGATCTACAAGGCGGCGATGGAAGAGCATTCGCCAGCCTGATCGATCCGGTGGGACTGCTGCGCAGTCCATTCGCGAGCAAGCCCGCTCCCACATTAAACCGTGTCCAACTTGAAAACACGGTCAAATGTGGGAGCGGGCTTGCTCGCGAAGAGGCCGGCTCAAACACCCCAAATGTTAAGCCGGCTCTGCCATTTTGATGGCCTTCAACTCCGCCTCCCGCGCCTGGGCATCCGCCAACCGGTACAACTCGATCGACCCGTCCCAATGCTCGATCAGCGCCGTGCACGACTCCACCCAATCCCCGCAATTGAGGTAATCCACCCCGCCGACCTTGCGAATCTCGGCATGGTGAATGTGCCCGCACACCACCCCATGCAACTCGCGTTTGACGCACTCGTGGGCGATGGCTTCTTCAAAATCGCTGATGAAGCTGACCGCCGTTTTCACCTTGTGCTTGAGGTAGGCCGATAACGACCAGTAGCCGTAGCCATAACGGGCGCGCCAGTGATTCAGCCAGCGGTTGAGGGTCAGGGTGAACTCGTAGGCCGAGTCGCCGAGAAAGGCCAGCCAGCGGTGATACCGGGTGATCACGTCGAACTGGTCGCCATGAATCACCAGCAGATGGCGGCCATCGGCGGTCACGTGCACCGCTTCGTCCACCAGTTGGATGTTGCCCAGAATCAGCTTCGAATAGCGGCGCAGGAATTCGTCGTGGTTGCCGGTGACGTAGATCACCTCGGTGCCGCGTTTGCTCATGGTCAGCAGGCGGCGAATCACGTTGGTGTGCGCCTGAGGCCAGTACATGCCGCTGCGCAGTTTCCAGCCGTCGATGATGTCGCCGACCAGGTAGACCTTGTCCGCGTGGTAGCCCTTGAGGAACTGCGACAAGTGTTCGGCCTGACAGTCACGGGTGCCCAAATGCACATCGGAAATCCACAAGGTCCGCACACGTTGCTTACGGCTGGGTTTGGCGAGCTCGGCGCTGGTCATGGGCAACCCTCTGGGCAAGTTTTGGCAACTTTGCCTCAATCCGGTTAATTGCCCATGACAACCGCGAGTCAATCCTGTGACAACGCCCGGCCGGTGTAGACTGGCCGCATCTTGACCGGGAGACCTGCGATGAGACCGATCCTCACGCTTCGCCAATACACCAAGGACCTGATCGTCCACAGCCACGACCACGCGCAACTGGTGTTCGGGCTGTCGGGTGCGCTGGACTTCGAGGTCGGCGGGCATGGCAGTCAGGTGATTCAGCAGAGTTTTGTGGTGGTGCCGTCGGGCTTCCATCACGCCTGCGGCAGCAGCAATGGCAGCCGTTGCCTGGTGCTGGATGTGCCGAGCGATCAATGGGTTTCGCAGTCCCTTGGCGATCACGCCGACGCCAGCCGCCGTTTGCTCGACAACGCCGGTCGCCTGCCGCTGGATGCCGGGCAAAGCCAATTAGTGAGTTGGCTGGCGGGCAGCCAGGTCAGCGACCCGTTGATTGCCCAGCAAGGCGCGGTGCTGTTATTGGCCAGCCTCAATAATGCCAAGCCTGAAGTGGTGGGCGGTCGGCGCCTGCCGTATGCGGCGCTGAATGCGCACATCGATCAGTACGCGGCTTATCCGCTGCAAGTCGCCGATCTGGCGCGTGTCGCCGGGCTGTCCAGTGCCCGCTTGCATGCGCGGTTTGTCGCGGAGTGCGGGCAGACGCCGATGGATTACATCCGCAGTCGGCGGCTGCATATCGCGGTGGGACTGCTGCGCGACTCACCCTTACCGATCGGCGAGATTGCCAGTCGGGTCGGTTACAGTTCTCAGAGTGCATTTGCCGCGGCGGTGTTGCGCGAGTTTGGTACGACCCCGGGCAAACTGCGGCGCGAGGCTGGCGACAAAAGTCGATAGTCTGCCGACAGACTCGCTGGGGTGTACGCGGTCAAATGTAATTGGATGGACTCGCCCAAGTCGAGGCGTCAATGCGCCACGATGGCAGTCTAAACAGCCAACGACAGCGAGGGCGAGTCCATGAAAAAGCATACTTCGGTTGATCAATCCCTGTCTTCTTCCGATTTGTCGGCCTGCACAACCGTAGCGGTCGATTTGGCCAAGCAGGTCTTTCAGGTCGCCGGGGAAGATGTCCTCGGCCAGGTGCACTACGAGCAGCGGATCAAGTCGCGCGAGGCGTTTTATGAGTTTCTACGCCAGTTGCCGCCTCATGTCGTGGTTCTGATGGAGACCGGTCCGGGTGCTCAAGCCTGGGCCCGGCAGCTGCAAGACCAAGGCAATCTGGCGCGGATTCTTCCAGCCCGTTTGGTGGCCACACATCGTAGCGGGCCTAAAAATGATCGCAACGATGCGCTGGCGATTCTGCGGGCTGGTCGCGATGAAAAGATCTACGCAGTGCCGGTCAAAAGCGTTGCGGCGCTGGCAATGCAGGCGTTGCATCGGGCCCGCCAAGGCTATGTGCGTCGACGCACGGCGGTGAGCAATCAGATGCGCGGCCTGCTGCTCGAGCATGGCGTGGCCTTGGCGCAGGGCGATGTTGCGATCAGCCAGAAAATTCCGCGGGTACTGGAAGATGCCACCCAGCCGGTGCCGGGCCTGCTGCGTGAACTGATCGACGAACTGTTGGCCGAGTGGCGCCATTTGGGCGAACGCATCAGCGTGCTGACGGGGCGCCTGGAAGTGGCCGCCAACGCCGACATGACGGCGAAGCGACTGATGACTGTGCGCGGCATCGGCCCAGTCACTGCCACGGCACTGGTGGCCAAGGAAACCAAGCCTGAGCGATTTCCCAATGCCCGCAAGTTTGCCGCGTACTTTGGCATGGTGCCAGACCAGCACAGCAGCGGGCAGACGGTCCGGCTGGGGGACATGACCAAGCGAGGCGATGTTTATTTACGCAGCCTGATGATCCAGGGAGCCCACGCGGTACTGCAACAACTACGACCTGATTCCCAGCAACCCGATGACCGCCGCTTGTTGCGCTGGATGAGCCGGCTGGGTCGTAAGGAGGCTGCGATCAGGTTGGCCAACCGCAACCTGCGAATCGTCTGGGTGCTTCTACAGAATGACCAGACTTATCGTCGCCAGGCGGGTGATGGCCAGCAAGCGACGATGAGCCACTGAGCGACAGAGTTCTGCCACCGAGGTACCAACTGTCCGACCCTTTGCTGAAAAACATTGACCCCAGGTAAGACCGGCGTGGATTGATGCCTTAGCTGCTACTGGCCTTCGAGGCCTGACTGTAATCGGCATACCACGAGCTCTTCCAATTTTGGCCAGAAGCCGAAGACGGCTTCCTCGAATAGGCCTAATACATAGATGCAACGGGGCGGCGGTTTTTCAAAAGCGGGTAGACAGTGGGGGCGAGTCCATACATAGCAGCTGGCGAAGCCTGCGTTCGGCTGCGGAGCAGTCGTGAAATCGGACAACTCGGTCTTTCAGTTAAATCCGGAATTCAGGGTTTACGACTGCTGCGTCCGAACGCGGCCCGAGCCGAACGCAGGCTTCGCCAGCTGCTACAGGGCGGCGGTGTCTGTCAGCCCGGTTTTAATACGTTTATCAAGGAATGCAATGACTCCCCGTACCGCCCTTGGCGCCTTGCATATCGGCGCACTGATGTTTGGTCTGACCGGTGTGTTCGGCAAACTCGCTGCCGCCTCGCCCGCCGTCATCGTTTTTGGCCGGGCCGCATTTGCCGTGCTCGCCTTGGCGGTGTTCGCACGGTTCGCCAGCAACACGCGCTGGCAGAAACTCGAAGCAGTGGACTGGCGTCGTCTGCTGCTCAGCGGTTTGCTGCTGGCTGGGCATTGGGTGAGTTTTTTCATTGCGGTGAAAGTGGCCGGTGTGGCGATCGCGACCCTGGGGTTCGCCACCTTCCCGGCGTTTACCGTAATCCTCGAAGGGCTGATATTTCGTGAGCGGATCCGTGCCAATGAAATTCTGTTGGTGGTGCTGGTGAGTGTCGGGCTGGTGCTGGTCACGCCTGACTTCGATCTGGCGAGTGGCGCCACCACGGGCCTGCTCTGGGCGGTCGGTTCAGGTTTGCTGTTCGCCCTTCTGTCGCTGACCAACCGCGCCAGCTCCGGCAGAATACCGCCGGTGCAGGCTGCGTTGTGTCAAAACGTTGTGGTCGCGCTGTGCCTGCTGCCGGTGGCGGCGCCGCAGTTAAGCGAAGTCCGCGCGATCGACTGGCTGTGGATCGGTTTGCTCGGGGTGTTCTGCACCGGCGTCGCTCACAGCTTGTTTGTCGCCAGCCTGGCGGTGATCAAGGCGCGCACCGCCGCCGTGGTGTTCGCCCTGGAGCCGGTGTACGGCATCACCATGGCCTGGCTGTTGTTCGATGAAAACCCGACGCTGCGCATGCTGATCGGCGGCGCATTGATCATCGTCGCGATCGTGGTTTCCAGCAGACTGTCCGGCTCAAGCAAAAAGACCGTGGCAGCCGAAGCCGCGTCTCACTGAGTGCGGTCGTTGTGGCCGAGGTCGCGCTCAGGGTCGATCTGATCGCGGACCCGCTGCTTGAGCACCTTGGCCTCCGGGAAACCGCCGTCGGCCTTGCGCTCCCAGAGCTGCACGTCGTCACAGAAAATATGGAAAACCCCACCGGTGCCGGGCACCAGCGACACTTTGCCCAGGTCATCGCCAAAGGTACTGAGCAGTTCCTGGGCCAGCCAGGCCGCACGCAATAGCCATTGGCATTGCGTGCAATAGGTGATGATGATTTCCGGTTTACGCGTGGTCATGATGGGCAAGACTCCTGAGCCAGAGGGCGCCGCTATAGTAGAGGCTCAGCGGATTCCGGCCAACAGGCTCCGGGCGGTCTGCTTGAGCGGCTCATCGCCTTCCTTCAGCAACTCGTTGAGCAGTTCGATGGCGCTGTCCAGATCGCCGTCATCGATGCAGGTCTGGGCTTGTTCCAGTTTATCGGCGCTGGTTGACTCGGCTGGCTCTAGGCTCAAGGGTTCAAGTTCCAGGGACTGACCGGAAACGCTGAATTCGTCGAGAAAGTCGGCATCCAGCGACTGGGAATCCGGTTCTGCAACCCACTCAAGCTCCGGTTCGTCCAACGTCGGCTCTTCAGACACCTCGATTACATGGGGCAACACGTGCAGGTTTGAGGTGAACGCGGGCTCTACAGCTTTAGGTGATTCGTCTGAAGATTTAGCCTTGTCGAAAGGGCTGACCAAGTCCCAGCTGGAATCCATGGACAGGTCATCCAGGTTCAACTGGAACTCGTCGGCAGGTGCCGCTACTTCCGCGGAAGTGATGACTGCTGCGGCTGCAACCGGAGCCGCATTGCTCAGTTTCGGATAGCGGGCGCGGATGTCCTGAAGCTTTTGTACGTCGAACCCGTCGTCACGCAGGCTTTTTTCCTGTGCGTCATAGGCGGGTACGTCGCCTTGTTTACCCAGGACTTCCAGCAGTTGCACGGCCAGATCCGTGCGCTGCGGTTCCTTGGCCAACACTTCTCGCAACAAGCCGACCGCTTCGGAAAAACGGCCATAGGCCAGGTAAATACCGACCCCTTCCAGCACATCACCCGTTGGTGTTTCTTCACGGTTTTCGGGAACGGGTTTCAGTATGGGCTGTTGCGCCGGACGCTCAAGCATCGGCTCATGTCGCGCCGGTACAACGGGCGAAGACTCGGGCAATGCCTGAAGCTGCTGCCGTTGACGCCGAACAAACAACCCCAGCAGCACCAAAGCGATCAGCGCCAGCAAGCCGATGATCAGCGGCCAATGGCTAGCCTCGGGTTCTTCGACAACGACGGGAGCGGGCGCCACCGCTACCGGCGTCTCCAGCGGTGCCTGTTGGACCTCCGCCAACTGGGTTTGCAGTCCGGTCACCTGTTTTTTCTGGCCGGCGATCTGCTCGTCCTGTGCCTGAAGCTTCGCATTCAGCTCATCTACGGTTTTTTGCAGCTGCTGGTTTTGCAGGACGCTGGCGGCCAATTGTTCGGCAACAGGGTCAGGAACAGGCGCGGCAGGTTGAACGACGGCAGGCGCTGGCGCCGATTTCTTCGCCGTGGGTGCCTGCGCAGTGGCCGGTTTGACGCTCGGGAATGGAGAGTTTTGCGCGCTGGCGGCCGGTTCGTCATCGGCCGGCACAATTCCCGGTGAACCCGGTGGATCGATCAGCACCGTGTACTCGCGCAGCAAACGCCCGTTGGGCTGATTGAGCTGCACCAGGAAATTCAGGAAGGGTTCATTGACCGGTTTGTTGGAGGTCACCCGGATCAGGCTGCGGTTGCCCCGCAAGATCGGCGTGAACTTCAGGTCGTTGAGGAAGAACACCCGATCGACGCCGGCGCGGGTGAACTCCTCTGCTGTCGCTAGGCTGACCGAGAGCTCGCCCTCCTCCAGCCCACCGGCATCCTGCAAAGCGATGTCAGCGCGCAACGGCTGATTCAGCGCGGAATGAAGGGTAATGTCGCCCAATCCCAGCGCAGGGGCCAATGCCGAGTAAGTGACCGCACCACCGACCAGTAGCAGCCTGGCGCAACACCGCAATACAACGTGCCAACTCTCGAGCATGAGCATCCCTTAGATAACCAGAACCAACCTGTACGCGTTCGCACATCCGTTACGAACACGATATTGCCTAGTAGTTCTTTATAGTCTGCCCAACGGGTTATCTCAAAAAGCTGACGCGCGGTTATGCCTCAAGATTTTTCCAGGTTGGCCAGAATGTGCCCGTGGACACGCATGCAAATCTTTAAATCCGCCTCGTCGACGCCGTCAAACAGTTCGCGGCGCAGTTGCGTGGCAATGGTTTCAATTTGTTCGATCAAAGGACGGGCCGGGGCACAGAGGACGATTTTTTTCGCCCGACGGTCTTCCAGCACCGATTGGCGCTGGACCAGGCCTTGTGTTTCCAGGCTGTCGAGCAACCGGGCCAGGGTCGGCCCTTCAACGCCGACGCTTTGCGCCAGTTCACGTTGGGTCGGTGCTTGTTCGAAGCGCGCCAGGTGCAGCAGCACCAGCCAGCGTGCCTGGGACAGACCCAGGCCAGCCAGACGGCGATCCAGTTCGGCACGCCAGCCGCGGGACATCTGGGCCAGTTGCATGCCAAAACGGTGTTGATCGGTTAACGGCATAAAAAACTCATGATTAGACTGAAATAGAGAAAACTAATTATTAGTCAGCTAAGCATGACCATTGGCTTGAGGCAAGGCTTGGTCTGTAGTGAATCGTTACATCACTGTAACAGGTCATTTAAACCTCGAATTCGGATTGCAGTGCCGCCCGAACGCAGTACAAAACACCTTCCGGCACTCTCCCCGCGAACAGCGCGGCAATCTCCGACACCGGTGGCAACTCGCCCTCGCCATCCAGGAAGGCATCCTGGACCTCGCCCATCAACTCTTCAGGCAGATCCAGTGCTTGCTCCAGCGACAACTGCTGCTTGCCGATCGCCTCGGCGAGCATGGTGTAGACATTCTTTTCCGAGCATTGCAGCTGACCGGCGATCTGCAGCGGCGTCATGCCGGCGCGAGCGAGGGTGATCAGCTCATGGCGCACGTCGGCGACGACTTTCGGCGCCTCGACCTGACCGCCCAGCACTTCGAGGAAGGCCTCGCCATAACGTTCGAGCTTGCGCGCGCCGACGCCGCTGACCGTGGCCATTTCCGCCAGAGAAGTTGGCTGGCTGCGGAGCATTTCCAGCAGCGTCGAGTCGGGGAAGATGACGTACGGCGGCACCCCGTGTTCTTCGGCGAGTTTGCGACGCAAGGCGCGCAAGGCTTCCCACTGCTCGCGTTCTTCGCCGCGAACCAGTTGGCTCGCCTGGCTCTTGCTGCTTTTGGCAGTGGTTTGCGGCTTGAGGTCGCGGCGCAGTTCCAGGGTCACTTCGCCCTTGAGCAGCGGTCGGCACGTGTCGCTCAAGCGCAGGCCGCCGTAACCTTCGAGGTCAATGTCTGCCAGACCACGGGCCACCAGTTGTCGGAAAAGCGAGCGCCATTCGCTCTCGCCCATTGCCTTGCCTACGCCATACACCGACAGATGTTGATGGCCGAAGCTGCGGACCTTTTCGTTGTCCTTGCCCAGCAGCACGTCCACCAGGTGCCCGACGCCATAACGCTGGCCGGTGCGGTAAATCGCCGAGAGCGCCTGACGGGCCGGCTCGGTGGCGTCCCAGGTCTGCACGCCATCGACGCAGTTGTCGCAATGGCCGCACGGCTCAGGCATGTCTTCGTCGAAATAAGCCAGCAAGGTTTGCCGACGGCAGCGGGTTTCTTCACAGAGCGAGAGCATGGCGTCGAGCTTGTGCTGCTCCAGACGCTTGTGGCGCTCGTCACCTTCGGAGTTTTGCAACATTTGCTTGAGCATCACCACGTCTTGCAGGCCGTAAGCCATCCAGGCATCCGCCGGCAGGCCATCACGGCCACCGCGACCGGTTTCCTGGTAGTACGCCTCAAGGGATTTCGGCAAATCGAGGTGAGCGACAAAGCGCACGTTGGGCTTGTCGATGCCCATGCCGAACGCCACGGTGGCGACCATGATCAGGCCTTCCTCGTTGAGGAAGCGCTTCTGGTGATGGGCCCGGGTATCGTTGGGCAAACCGGCGTGGTACGGCAGTGCCGGGAAGCCTTGTTCGCTGAGGAACACCGCGACTTCGTCGACTTTCTTGCGTGACAGGCAATAGACAATGCCGGCATCACTGCGGCGCTCGGCAAGGAACGCCAGCAACTGCTTGCGCGGCTGCTCTTTGGGCACGATGCGGTAAAAAATGTTCGGACGGTCGAAGCTCGACAGGAAGCGCTCGGCGTTCTGCAAATGCAAACGATCGACGATTTCTTCGCGAGTACGCTTGTCGGCCGTGGCCGTCAGCGCAATGCGCGGAACGTTGGGGAACAGCTCCGCCAACTGGCCCAGTTGCAGGTATTCGCGGCGAAAGTCGTGGCCCCACTGGGACACGCAGTGGGCTTCGTCGATGGCGAACAGGGCGATTTCAAGACTCTGCAGGAAGGCCAGCATCCGTGGCTGGACCAGACGCTCGGGCGCCAGATAGAGCATCTTCACTTCGCCGCGCTTGATCCGCGCGGCGAGATCGCGCTGCTGCTCGGCGCTCAGCGTGGAGTTCAATGCGGCGGCAGCGACGCCGAGCTCTTCGAGGGTCGCGACCTGATCGTCCATCAGCGCGATCAACGGCGACACCACCACCGCCAGGCCTTCGCGCAGCAGCGCCGGGACCTGGAAGCACAATGATTTGCCGCCACCGGTAGGCATCAGCACCAGGGCGTCGCCGCCGTTGGCCACGCGCTCAATGATTGCACCCTGGCGGCCACGGAAACTGTCGTAGCCGAAGATGTCCTTGAGGACGCGTTGAGCCTGTTCGAGCATAAAAACTCCAGAAATCACAAAAACATCCCTGCAAGGCTGGTTCAGAACCACGCTGGCTGCACTGACAAATCGTAAGTGCGCATTGCATGACGCTTCACATTTCAGCCGTGACGCCAGCAGGGCATCACAAAACGCGCGAGTATACCCGAGGCCTGCCCGCCAAAGGGTGCCGCTGAGAAGACACACGAATGTCGATGCAACACAAAACCTGTGGGAGCGAGCCTGCTCGCGATGGCGGCGTGTCAGGCAATAAATGTATTGGATATACCGGCCTCATCGCGAGCAGGCTCGCTCCCACAGGGATTGCGGTGTTTGTGAGGTCTCAGGGGCGCAAATATGCCGCGCGGCTGGCCTGACCGCTCAAGAAGGCCTAGAATTCCCGCATCTGTTAATTCCCCAAGGTAGCCCTTTAATGTCCTTCGCTGAGCAACTAACCCGCCTGCAAGTCTTCCTCGACGCCGACGAACTGCATGACGAGGCGCTGGACTACGTGGCCGCCCACGGCTACCTCACTGCGCTTTCGATCTGTTCCGAAGAGGTTCCGGATCGTGAATGGATCGACGCCCTCTTCGCCGAAGAGCCGCATTACGCCGACGACACCGAGCGTGAAGCGATCGAATCCACCCTGCTGGCCCTTAAGGCTCACATCGCTCGCCAACTGGCCTCCGATGAAGAGTTCGAGCTGCCGTGCGACCTGGACCTGGGCGAAGAGCCGGACGATTCCGACCTGCGCGGCTGGTGCATCGGTTTCATGGAAGGCGTGTTCCTGCGCGAAGCGGCCTGGTTTGAAACCGCCGAAGACGAAGTCAGCGAAATGCTGCTGCCGATCATGGTCGGTTCGGGTCTGTTCGACGAACAGCCTGAGTTCGAAGACATCGCCAAAGACGCCAACCTGATGGACGACATGATCGTGCAGATCCCGGAAGCCCTGACCGCGCTGTACTTGCTGTGCCAGGCGCCAGACGAAAAACCGGCGATCCTCAAGCCACGTCACCACTAAGGTTTTGCCTATGGATAACCCCATAGGCAACCGCTCCCTGATGTTGCGTTACGTGCTGCTGGCCATCGGCTGGTTGAGCGTAGCGCTGGGGGTGATCGGGATTTTCCTGCCGGTGTTGCCCACCACGCCTTTCCTGTTGCTGGCCGCCGCCTGCTTTGCCCGCAGTTCGCCGCGGTTTTATCAGTGGCTGGTGGGGCATCCACGGCTTGGCCCGTGGATTCGCGACTACCTCGACGGCAACGGCATCCCGCTCAAGGGCAAGGTCTACGCGATCGGCCTGATGTGGGTGAGCATCCTGTTCTCCTGCTACCTGGTGCCCCTGCTGTGGGCGCGGGGGTTCATGTTGACCAGCGCGATACTGGTGACGATCTACATCCTCAAACAGAAAACCCTGCGCAAGCCCTGAGCTTTGAACAATTGAGCTTTTGTGGCGAGGGAGCTTGCTCCCGTTGGGTTGCGAAGCAGCCCCAAAACCTCAAACCCCATTTCTCCTGAAAGACCTCATTGACTGGTTTGGCGACTGCTTCGCAGCCGAGCGGGAGCAAGCTCCCTCGCCACAAATGGTCAGTACCCACTCGACGATTTGTCCTGCCTCGCTGAAAACTCCGCCTAGACTTCAGTCATCTGCACCCGAGCAGCCAGACATGTCTCGTCGACGGCGTAGTCCAGGAGGGTCAACGCTCCGACTTCGGCTCGGCGGATGGCTGCTGGCCAGTTTTCTGCTGACGGGGCTGGGCAGTGTCTGGGCCGACTGGGATTTTACGCAGATCCTGCAAATCGCCGAAAAGCGCTACGGCCCGCTCGGCCCCGCTCAAGGAAGAATCGAGGCCTGGAGTCAAATGCTCAAAAGCGAACTCAACCAACCCGAGCGCGAGCAACTGAACGCGGTCAATCGCTTCTTCAATCAACAACTGACTTTTCAGGACGACACGCGCATCTGGCGTCAGACCGATTACTGGGCCACGCCAGAAGAGTCGCTGATCAAGGGCGCCGCCGACTGCGAAGACTACGCGCTGGCGAAATATTTCAGCCTGCGCCAACTCGGGATTCCCAGTGAAAAGCTGCGCATCACCTACGTCAAAGCCCTGAACCAGAACCAGGCGCACATGGTGCTGACCTTCTACAGTAGCCCCACGGCCGAACCGCTGGTGCTCGATAACCTGATCGGCGAGATCCGCCCCGCCTCCCAACGCAAAGACCTGTTGCCGGTGTACGCCTTCAATGCCGAAGGCCTGTACTTGCCGGGCACCAATGGCGGCAAACGCAGCAGCGACTCGAAAAAACTGTCGCGTTGGCAGGACGTGTTGAAAAAGATGCAAGCCGAAGGGTTCGCCGTGGGCGAAGGCTAGCCGCCATCGCAAGGAGCGTTTTATGTCACTGCGCAAACAGTTGTTTCTCGCCATCTGCCTGTTCTTGTTGGTGGCCTTCAGTGGCAGTTTTTTTGTCAGCCTGGAAAGCTCCCGCGAACAGATGCTCGGCCAGTTACGCTCTCACGCCCAGGACGCCGCCACCGCGCTGGGCCTGTCGCTGACCGCGCAAATCGACGACCCGGCGATGAGCGAATTGATGGTCAGCTCGATTTTCGACAGCGGCTATTTCCGCAGCATCCGCGTCGTCAATATCGTTGATGAAAAGGTGCTGGTGGAGCGCGGCACACCGGCGAAAATCGAAGGTGTGCCCGGCTGGTTTGTAAGTCTGGTTAACCTGCGCCCGGAAGGTGGCGATGCGCTGATCATGCGCGGCTGGGAACAGGTGGCGCGGGTCGAAGTGCTGAGCAACCCGCAGTTCGCCCTGGCCAAACTCTGGGACAGCACACTCGGCAGCCTGATCTGGCTGTTGATCTGCGGACTGCTCAGCGCGGTGTTCGGTGGATGGTTGCTACGTCGACAACTGCGTCCACTCGACAAGATGGTCAGACAGGCCGAAGCCATCAGCAAACGCGAGTTCCTCAGCCTGCCAAAACTGCCACGCACGCCTGAACTGAGACGTGTGGTGCTGGCCATGAATCAGATGGTCGAAAAACTCAAGACGCTGTTCTCCGAAGAGGCCACGCGCAGCGAAAAACTGCGCGCCGAGTCCTATCAGGACAGCCTCACGGGCCTGGCCAATCGACGTTTGCTGGATGAACAACTGGCCGACCATTTGTTGGTCTCCGAGCAAAGCAGCGACGGCCATCTGATGATGCTGCGCATCAACGATCTGATCGGCCTCAACCAACGCCTGGGCGGACAGCGCACCGATGGGCTGATCAGCGCGGTCGGCGAATTGCTCAAGCGTCTGACGCAACTGCCGGAACGACGCACCTGGCTGGCGGCGCGCAATCGTGGCGGCGAATTCAGCCTGCTGACACCAGGCCTGGACAGCACCGAAGCGGCCCGCCTCGCCTCGGAAATCAGCGCCACGCTGGAAAATCTGCGCCTGACCGGCGCCAGCGATTGCATGCCGGTGGCGCACTTGGGTGTGGTTGCCTACCAGCCCGGCGAACAGGCCAGCGACGTCCTGCTGCGCCTCGATCAAGCGCTCGCCCAGGCTCAGCAACATCCCGAGCGCCCATGGGTGCATCTGGCGCGTTCCGATACCGCGACAAACCAATCCCAACACGACTGGCGCACCTGGATCGACGACGCGCTGACCGAGGGCAAAATACTGCTGTATTTCCAACCCGTCGTGCAATGCGCCGACACCAGCCAGGTGCTGCACCACAAAGTCCTCGCGCGCCTGCTCGACCCGCAGGGCGAGGCCATTGCCGCCGGGCATTTCCTGCCGTGGATCGAGCGTCTGGGCTGGTCGGCACGGTTCGACCTGGCGATGCTCGAAGCCACCCTCGACTACCTCGTCGTCAACCGTTGGCCGCTGGCGCTAAGCCTGTCCGGCAGCACCTTGCGTGATCAAACGCAGCTGAAGCAAATCATCGACATGCTCGAATCACTGCCCGAACTCGCCCCCCTGCTGACCTTGGAAATCGACGAACGCCAACTGCCGCCGCAGGAAGAATTGCAGCGCTTGAGCCACAGCCTGCTCAACACCGGTTTCCGCATCGGTTTGCAGCACTTCGGCGGCAGCTTCAGCCAAATCGGCAACCTGACGCAGCTGGGGTTGGCGTACTTGAAAATCGATGGGGCGTACATCCGGCACATTGATGAGCAGAGTGACAAGCGACTGTTTATCGATGCGATTTTCCGGGCGACCAACAGCATTGATTTACCGTTGATTGCGGAAATGGTCGAGACCAAAGGAGAGCTGGAGGTGATTCGGGAACTGGGTTTGTTTGGGGTGATGGGACGGTTGATCGGGCCGCCGGAGCCGATGTAGCCCGACTCAAATTCAATCCCGACACAGCATTACCGTTTATCGGAATTCGGGGCTTACCTGTTATTTCTGACAGTAGCCAACAGCATTGTTAACACCTTAAATGACCCCGTCGCCCACCCCCTCGACAGGAGTCATCGCCATGCTCGTCCAACCCGCTCGTGACCGCTCCACGCTGGTTCTGCTGGAGCCGGAAATCCCTGATCGCACGCAGAATCAGTTACCTTCCGGCGAATGGGGTATCAACCGTGCCGCCGCGCTGGGTGTGCACCCGGACAGGGGATTGCAGGTCTATGTATTGGCCTGGGCGGCCATGGGAATCGGCGACAAGGTCGAGCTGTTATTCAATGACGACGTGGTGGATCAACACACCATCACGCAAGAAACCGAGGTGGGCGAACGCATGACGTTATGGGTGCCGCCACGCCATTGGCTGACGGGTTCCCACACGCTGGCTTACCGCGTAACCCGGTTCAATCAGGGTCCCGAGATCTTCGCACCGCCGCTCAAGCTCTACGTCAAAATGGAGATACCAGCGGGCCAGGACACGGAGGAAGAAGAAGGCAATCACTCGAATCTGTACATGTTCATCGACCCGCAAATCGTCAATGGCGGGGTAGACAAGGACATCGCCGAGGAAGGGGTAACCGTCACCATTCGAGCCCAATCCGGTACCGGCATTCCTTATCCGAACGCGGCGGTGGGCGATGTCATCCGATTGAGCTGGGGTGGTGTGTTCAAGGAATCCAGTCCGCTCACCCTTGGGCAGATCACCGAACCGACAAACAATCCAATCGAGATCGTTGTCGATAAAGCCATCATCGAGGAAGCGGGTGACACGGGTGATTCCAAACTGGCGGTCACCTACATCGTTCGCGATCTGGTAGACAATTACGCGGAAGACTGGTGCAAGGAAATCCGGATCGAGGTGTTGACCGGCACCAGTCTTCTGGACGCTCCTGTCGCCCAGGATGCGGTAAACAACGTCCTTGATATGGATAAACTGGGCAACAACGACACTAAGATTCAGGTCTGGGCTAGAAATCCCGCCTTCGAGTCCGGCGACGAGGTTGTCGTCACATTGAGCGGTACCACGCTGGATGAGGAATTTCTCGAGTTTTCTACACCGCTACAAACTTTCACTAATTTTCCGCACACGTACGAGTTCCTGCTGCGTAGCGCCGATGTCCGCAAACTCACGAAAACCCAGGTAAAAATCTCCTACCGTGTGATACGCGGCGGCACGCCACCGCTTCGCTCAAAGGGGCAGTTCGTCCGCATCATCGGTGAAGCCAAACACTTGGCCGCGCCCATTGCCGAAGATGCACAAAACGGCGCCATCGAACCGGAACGGCTCTCCACCCGCATCGAGATCCCTTTCGATCCGAGCTTCGAAGCGGGCATGGGCATCGAGTTGATCTGGTTCGGTACCCGCCCGGACAACAGCAGCTACAACCCGGAGCTGGAGTGGTTCATTCTCGACAAAGAAATAATCGACGCCGGTGTCAGCTTCTTCATCACGGTGGAAGGCAGGCACCTCAAAATGCTCGCAGGTGGCACGCTGAAGCTGTCTTACAACCTGCTGCGTGATGACAATGGCAACATCGTCAAGAGGGGTTCCCTGTTTGCTGCGTTGTTGAACGTCGGCAAGCCTGTGTTCGAACTGGTAAAACCGGTTGTCCTAGGTGAAAAGGATGGCGCACTGGAACCCAACGACCTGCCTAACGGCGCAGGCAAGGTGACCGCCCTCAAACCAATGAACCCGACCAAGCCCGGGGATATCGTGACGTTCACTTGGGACGGCGCGATTACCGGCCCCGTGAACGATTCGATCCCGATCAATGCCCTGAACAAAGACAAGGACGTACCTCTCACCCTTAACGCTGCGTTTGTCGCCCGTAACATCGAGCCGAACCGCGGGAATAAAGTGGTGGTGACCTACAAGATCTGGCGAGCAGAGGAGGAAAAATTCAGTTATGCAAATCCGTTGGAAATGACCATCGGCGAAACACAAGGTGAACGGCTGGACCCGGCCAAAGTGAAGGAAGCACTGGACGACATACTCGACCCCGCCAATGTGCCGAACGGTGCCACCGTCGAGATTCCTGCCAATCGCTCCGAGAACGCAGGGGATCACTTTTACCTGCTTTGGAAATCGGAAGACGGGCAAGTCGAACACACGGATGACAAGGCAATCACCGGCAATACGAAAGGCAAGCCGGTCGAGTTCACCGTCCCGCTTAAAACTGTACAAGACAGCCTGAACAAGAAGGTCACCATCAGCTATCGGGTCGAACTGTTCGAAGGTGGCGAAGCCCTCGGGGAGGATTACGAACTGCGGGTAGAGACACAAGCGTTCAGATTGCCCGTCGCCTCCTTCAAGGAAGCAACAGGCCCACAGAAAGACCAACTCAATCCTGACGATGTGTACCCCAATGGCGCGACAGTCGTCATCGCGGCAGCCGCTCGACTGCAGACAGATGACGAGATCACCGTGACCGTGGCGGGTAAAACCACCACGACTTACCCACACAAGGTGCTGTCGACGGAGGCTGGCAAAGAGTTGGCGACCATCAAAGTGGCGCATGCCTTCATCAACGAAAACGACGGCGAAAGCATCGACCTGAGTTACACCGTCAAACGCAAAGTCGGCGGCACGGATGGCCCGTCTGACCCTGTGGTGTACGACGTTCGCAAGGTCATTGGTTCAGGCTCCCTGAAGGTCATGGGTGCACGCTTCAACCGTAGTACTTACCGGGCATCCAGTGCCTCGCGTGTGCTCAGCGCATTTAACGCCACCACCGGCCAACCGTTGCAGGCCCAGTGGAAATATCCTTCCGGGACTGAATGGGTGACGGCCGCCACCTGGCGCGATACCCACCCGCAAGAACCACTGCAGGTTCGCACGGCCGATGATCAGATCACGCTGAATCCGGCGAACGTTATTGGTAACGGGATCGACACTACCATCACCGGCCTGGCGGCTGTCGTCGCCCATCGCGATGTCGGTGACGTCGTCGGCTGGGGCAACGCGGCGTATGGCGCCAGTATCCCTTCAACCATTATCACCATGGACGATATTGTTGAAGTGAGCTGCACACGCAGTGCCTATGCCGGCCGTCGAGTCAATGGCGCGGTGGTTGTGTGGGGGACTGCGACCGAAGGCGGAAGCATGACTGGCGTCTCCCCGCTCGGTTTTGCCAAGGTCATCGGTAATGCCACCGCGTTCGCCGGCTTGAAAGACACACGCCAAGTCGTTGGCTGGGGTGTTCCGGCCGATGGCGGCCTGGTACCCGCTCCCATCACTGCGCTAACGGATGTCGTGGACGTCGTCGCCGCCGGGCAAGCGTTTGCCGCGCTGAGGGCAACCGGGCATGTGACGGCTTGGGGGCTTGCCGCCAATGGTGCAACCGTGCCGGACGACATCGCCGGGCTCACGGACATCAAGGCACTCATCGGCAGTTACGGCGCTTTTGCAGCGCATCGCGGCAACGGCAGGATTGTGGCGTGGGGCAACAAAACCTACGGCGCAGAAGTGCCGGCGGACATTGCTTCGATGACCGACATCATCGAGCTGAGTTGTGCCAATGCACAAGCCTTTACCGCACGGCGTGCCACCGGCCAGGTCGTGGCCTGGGGCACCGCCGCATACGGCGGCACCATTGATCCGTTGATTGAAGGCCTGACAGATATCGTTGAGGTCAGTTCGACGTGGCGTGCGTTCGCGGCACGTCGTGGCAACGGTCATGTCGTGGCATGGGGAACGCCGGCGGAAGGCGGTTTGGTGCCGTCAGATATCGCTGGGCTGGACGACATCGTCCAGGTGGTCGGCACCTCTCAGGCGTTTGCAGCCTTGCGCAAAAACGGCACGGTAGTGGCGTGGGGCAATGCGGCTGTGGGTGGCGATACGACAGCGGTGGTCAGCGAATTGACCAATGTGCGTGCGCTGTACGACAACACCCACGGCTTCATCGCCCTGACCTCCGATGGTCGCGTAGTGACGTGGGGGCACGCTGCCGGCGGCGGCGACAGCAGCGCGGTGCAAGACCGGTTGCGGGGCAAGGTTTCTTATCAGGCAAGTGCCGTTTCACGGGGTCGGGCTCTGATGGCCAGCCGTTGGGCACAACTGAATGTGAAACCGGAAATCCTGGACCGATAACCCTCCTCCCTCCTCCCCAACTCTCGGCGCTCCGACAGGAGCGTCGACTTCCCCGAGGGTGACACCATGTCCGCTGCCGAAATAACACTGCACAAACCATCCGTGGACGAAGCGCCCGAGGGTGTCCTGGACCCGGAAGCGCTCCCCGACAAAGGTGCAACGGTCCGCATCAGACCCTATGAAAATATGGCCTTTCGTGACCATGTCTACCTTTACGTCGGCAATCATTACGTCGACGACATTCCGATTGGCGCGAACGCCGTGGGCAAAGACGTGGTGTTCACCGTTGCTGCCGAAGAGTTTGTCGCAGACAGCGAAAACCGTGTGCAGATTCGCTATGAAGTGCAGTTTTATCAGGGAACGCGTGAAGAATCCCTGACGCTGGATCTGAAGCTGAAAGGCAATTTCGAAAGCGACGCCGGCCTGGACCTGAGTGCAGAAAACTATGTGGTGTCGGTTGAAAAGCCACCCGAGACGACGCCTGTGTTTGCACGCACAACCAGGGCGGCCAACTGGGGAGCCGCGCCCTATCGATACACCAGCGAACATCCGACGATCGCCAGCGTCCATGAACACTCCGGCGAAGTCACCGCGCTGCGCAATGGCGAATGCATGATCACCGCCACCGACAGCCAGCATCAGGCGCGCAGCTACAAGCTCACGATCAAGGGCATCACGGAATTGACATGGTTGAGCCCTGCCGCGGATTGGGAGGGCATGGCCCACGTTTGTGCCGCCGCCAAGCTGCAACCCGTCACTCTCGCGCAGATCAGACGGCTATGGAACCTGTACCAATGGAGCGGCGGAACAGTCGCCGCCTACCTTGAATGGTTGATCTACCCGGTATGGACGGCCGACGTGCTGGGTGCCGGCACGGCGTACGCCTATGACCTGAGCGGCTCGAATGATCATGACAATGCCCAAGGACATGACACGACCCTGCACATGCAGATCGTCGGCGCCTCTCAAGCCTGAGCGACGCAGTCAAACTGACACAAGGAGAGCGTCATGGGGACTGTCCTGTCGCGGGCGAGACAACTTCTGTTTGCCTTGCTGTTCGTCAGCAGTGCAAGCCACGCCATCACCGGCCCGGAAGTCGCTCATCTGCTCAACAGCCGCTTCAAAAACACCACGACCGAATGCGCGGGCGACAACCCGGCCTATTTCTGCAGCGGCGTATTGCTGCTCCCAAGCCAGGGGCCGAACGAGTTCTGGAAACCCGACGCACCCTCGACGGCCCTTGGCGCACGAAGTGTTGCCTACGTACGGGCCGACCTGGATACCCGCACGCTGACGCAAAAAAACGGTGCGGTGTTCAGCGATCAGTTCACCGCCATCGGCTGGGGTAAATCGCTGGATGTGCTCTGCGTCTACCCGTTTGAATTCCCGGTCCAGAGCACACGTCCCGACTTCGGTTGTGGCGGGACCGCTGCCGCCAAAAACACCCAGGACGTCAGTTCTTGCGCGGCGTTGGGCGTGACTGACGCACCAGGCTGGCTTACGCACTTTGGGCAACAGGGCAATAAGCCCGCCGGGCAATGTTCCTTGAGCAGTCGTGACCCCGCACAGTTCATGGCCAGCCTCATCGCCCATCAAAATCTCGATGCCGACTGGTCGGCCAAACCCACCTTGCTGCAAGTCAAAAACGGCGACGCTCAAGCGCCCGAACAGCTGCCACTGCAAGGCCTGTTTTACGACGTGACGCAAACCGGTTCATTGCTGGGCGCACAGAAAGATCAGCGCGATTATTTCAACGCCACCGGCGACTGGTTGCCGATCCTGCGCATGGACCTGACACAGGGAGCTGATGCGGTGTTTGGTTTCAATCAGCAGGATCAGTTGTATATCGGTTATCAAGTGGCGGCGCGGCTCAATGCGCGGTATGCAGATACAGCGCCGGAGTGTCGTGGCGGCACACCGGCGTATTTTTGCAATGGCATCTTGATCCGCATCACCGACGCGTCCCCGGCCTTCCACGCCTGGAATCCCAGCGACGGTTCGATAGCGCGTAATGGTGTCGCGTTTTCATACATGCGTGCCGATGTGCATTTACCCGCCTTGGCCTGGTACAAACACCAAGGTTTAATCATGAAAGAAATGGCCGCGCCCACGGCCTATCCGCTGACCGTGCGATGTGCCTACCCGATTGATGGCGATACGTTTTTTCGTTCGGACAGTTGCAACGAACACTCTGGATCACCGCAGGCGAGTGTGCCTTGCGCTGCACAGGGCATTACCACCTCGCAGGCATGGATAGATCACATTTACAAGCAAGCCAATAAGGGAGCGGGATGTAGCTTCACCGGTGAGACGCTACCGTTTGAAGTAAGTATCAGAGCAAGAGCTCTCGCGAACGCACCTGAGCGGGCCAATCATAACGAAGTTGTCATGGCCAGTTGGCCCCAAAACATTGCAGATCAACTTCCGCTTGACGCGTTCTTTTACGTAGCGATCACTGGCAGGCCCAATGCTCAGTTTTTCCAACGGGACTACTTCCAGCAGACAGGTCGTTTCTTGCCGATTGTTCATGTGGATCTGGCAGCCGCCTCCGGGCATGTCGTCAGCTATGACCCTGCAGATCAAACCGTTCAAGGTCTGGCCGATGCCGACCATCGCTGACGAAACGGGTCGGGAGCTGAATGTCACCAGACTGGCAGGGAACGAGCAACTCAGAATAGCGCAGTGGCTAAGACAGGCAGCGGGACAGTGGGTATGGCTGCGCTATGACGGTTTTCTGGAAAACGGTGCTACCACCGAACTGGTCATGTGGAAAGGCCAGGAGCAAAGCCAGTCGCCTGCGGATCTGGTCACAACGGCACCCATCGCGTGGTTAAAGACCCTCAAGGAGGGTCGAGATGTCACCGTCACCTTCAAGGTGAATCTCGACAAGGTGGAGGATGAGGCCACGGCGGTGAGTTTTCCGTTGAGGGTGTACACCGTAAGAAAATAAGCGGACGGAGCTATTTATCCGTCCGAGACCATTGGTCGGAAACAACCGCCTACCTGTTATTTCTGACAGTAGCCAACACCTTCACTTCACACCTTAAATGACTCCGTCGCCCAACTCATTCGACAGGAGTCCTCACCATGCTCGTGCCACCACGCCGCCAACCCGTTTCTTTGCTGCTTCGTCCACCGGAAATCCCTGGTGCTCGCCTGCTGGAATATTCCGCTGACGAATGGGCCATCAACCGCGCCGCCGCCCTGGACAACTTTCCCGACCATGGGCTGAAAGTCTACGTCCCGGCCTGGTCGGCGATGGGTAAAGGTGACAAAGTCGAGCTGCTGTTCAACAGCCTGGTGGTCGACCAGCACACCCTCACCGAAGACACCGAAGTCGGCGAGCGCGTGACCTTGTGGGTTGCGCCGAAACATTGGCTGACGGGGCCGCATACGCTGGCGTATCGGGTGACCCGCTTCAATCAGGGCCCCGAGACCTACGCGCCCGCGCTCAAGCTCTACGCCAAACTCGAGATCCCCGCCGGCCAGGACACGGACGAGGCAGAAGGCAGCCATTCAAACCTGTACATGGTTTTCGACCCGCCCATTGTCGACGGCCTCGTCGACAAGGACATCGCCGAGGACGGGGTATACATCATCATTCGGCCGAAATCCGGGACCGGTGCGCCTTATCCCGATGCGGCGGTGGGTGATGTCTGCGTGTGCAGTTGGGGCGGTGTGTACGTTGAATCCGCGCCGTTGACCGCCGAACAAATCCGCGACCCGGTCAATCATCCGATCGTGATCCACATCGTCAAAGCCATCATTCTTGAGGTCGGCGACACCGATGGCGCTGGGCTGGCGGTCACCTTCCGGGTGCGCGACGTGGTGCACAACTACTCGGAAGACTGGTGCAAGGCCACGCGACTGGTGGTCATGACCGGCACCGATCTGCTGGACGCGCCGATCGTTGATGAGACCGTGAACAACGTGCTCGATCTCGATGCGCTGGGCGACAACAACATCACGGTTCACGTCCGGGCCCAAAAGCCGCAGTTCCAGCTGGGCGACCGCATTATCCTGAAGATGCGCGGCACCACGGTCGACAAAGAGGCGGTGGAAATCAACGCGCCGCCCAAGACGGTCGACGACCTGCCGCATACCTACATATTCATCCTGCTCAACGCGGACGTGCGACAACTGGCAAAAACCCAAGTAACTTTTTCCTACCACGTGGAGCGCCCCGGCGTGTCCGACCCGTTGCCATCCAAGGGTCAATTCGTCAGCTTCATCGGCGAGCCGAAACGCCTGGCCGCCCCCAGTGCCGAAGCTGAGCAAAACGGCGCGATTGACCCGAACTTGCTGTCCCCTCGCGTGCGGATTCCGTTCGACCTGATCATGCTGCTGGGCATGGGCATCGAGCTGATCTGGTCCGGTATGCGCCCCGACAAGAGCAGTTATACCCCTGAGCTGGAATGGCACATTCTCAGCAAGGAAGAAATCGAGGCTGGGGAAGACCTCTTCATCATGGTGGACGGTAAGCACCTGAAAACCCTGGAGGGCGGCACGCTGGATCTGTCGTACTACCTGCTCAGCGAAGGCCCGAACGGTGAGATCGTGCGGCGCGAATCGCTGCATGCGACGCAGCTGAAGGTGGGCGAGCCGCAGTTTGAACTGGTCAAGCCCATCGTGCTGGGTGAACAGGAGGGGGCGCTGGAACCCAACGATTGGCCTAACGGCATCGGTAAACTGACCGCGCCAAGGCCGACCGTCAACCCGACTCAGGCCGGTGACAAGGTGTTCTACAAGTGGGTAGGCGAGGCGACGGGCATCAAGGAAGACGACATCCTCCTCAATGCGCTGACCAAGGACAAGGATGTGCATTTCACCCTCAGCGCCGCGTTCGTCGCCGAGCATATCGAACCGAACCGCGGCAAGAAGGTGACGGTGAGTTACCGGATCTGGCGGGCGGCGACGGATGAGACGAGTTATTCGAATGGGTTGGAGTTTGTGGTTGGGGCGGCGCTGGAGCTGAAGCCGCCGAGTGTGGTCGAGGCTGATGACAAAATCCTCAACCCCATCAACGCCAAGGAAACCCTGACCATTCGAGTACCGGCCAACGCTGACCTTCTGCCGGATCACAGGATCAGCGTCCACTGGGCCGGGGCCGAAGGAACCCCGCCCGAAGGTTCATTTACCTCGCCAGCCACGCTCGTCAGCGCCGGACTGGACATCCGCATTCCTAAAAGCGTGGTCGTCTTTAACCTTGGCAAGTCGGTGACGGTTACGTATAGCGTAATTATTGGTAGCGCAGCACCGAAGCCTTCGATGCCCCTTTCCTTGAGCGTGCAATCGATTGCCAATGGCGACCCGAATCTTCTGCCCGCGACCATCGACGTCTTCTCAGGCGACGAAATTGATGTCATCCAATTGTCTGATAACGCGTGCACTCGGGTGCCGCCATGGCCGTTGATCGCAGCGAATCAGAAGATGTGGTTACGCTACACGGGGACATACGAAGATGATTCGATGTTCAGCGAGGTGACTTATGCAGGGGAAGCACTGGTCGGCGAGGCGGTCACCGTGGGTCCTCATCCACCTGCACCTGTGGACAAGCTGCGGGGGTTGAAGGAGGGCTCGAAACTGGAGATCGAATTCAAAGTGACCTTGGATGGCAACACCGATGAGGGCGAAGCTGTAACTTTTATGCTGCGGACTTATATGGTATCCAATAACAGCTTTCGGGTCCTCTACGTGCGTGAAGGATACAACGATGCCGGTCCACTTGTACCAGAAGGTGGCAATACAACTGCCTTCGAATTGACCTGTTGGCTTTTTGTCCCCGGGGCCACAGGAACAATTGATATAGACTATTGGCTCAATAACGAGAATAGTAGTCATACCCCCAAAGTTGAACCCACAGACCTTCCTGGCGTATACACAAACTCCATATATTGGTCTGGTAATCGACCACTTAAAGCCTCAGTCCAATTTTCACTATCCAGAACTGGACCGAAGACGTCCCCGAGAACTTTTACATACATATAGGAAAATAAAGGGACACCCATTAGCCAGTCTCAAGTCAAGGATAAAAGCAAACTTGCCCTGCAGCTTTTCACAGCAGGGTTTACCTTTATCTCAACCGGCTTAAAAGTTAAGGGGATAGTTATGGGAACAGATCTAAATGGCACTTACTTAACATGTTTAGCGTGCCCATTTTTCCTGACATCTGCCCTTGCTGACCGACGTGATTTGGTCAGCAAGAACTAAAAAACGGGACGAAAAAATGGAAAAAATGGGACGGATCTATTTATCCATCTCCGTGCTTTTCTCGAAACTGGAGAGAGTGTTTAACGATGGTGTTTAATAGACATCTCCAGACACTCTCTCAGGCTACACATCCTTGCGCCGTTGCCTACGACTGCGCCAGAATCCGCCGGCTTGTGCGCCTTGGGCCTGGGCTTTATCGTTTCCCCGTCGCTGAAGAACAGCGATGGGGGTTTGGTAGCCCCGGGTTTCATGTGAGGTGCTAAGCATCACCATTTGCGGCGTTTTTTCGTCTCGTTTTATGGTGGTCGTGCACAGGGCGCTTTCGAGCGCGCCGGTCTCCTCACATCCCGGTCTACCAACCTGTGCATGGCCACCACCCTTCGTTGGTAGCGAGGGTGATGGCTCCTATATACGATGAGAGGAGTTTCACCTATGTTCAAACCAACACCCAATCCACCAGAAGCGGACGACGTTTCCCCTTACGAAACCGCCGATTCCAAAAAACTAAACGACGCCGCCGAGCGAGCGCTCGACTTCCACTTCCCGTCGAATGCCGACATCAAAGCCACCCCGCGAACACACAGCACCCTGTTTTCCGTGGACCCGCAGGCCACGACCGAAACCCTGGCGGTTTATCTGGTCGAGACGCTGGCCTCGGTCGATGTGATGGTCCATCAGTTGGTGGACCATCTGGAAGGTGAGTCGCGTTATGCGCTTATGGGGATTTCCAACAGCATCATGGTGGCGGAGATTGCGGCGAATCGGATGCTGGATAACGTTGATCCGAAGCTAGCCAGTTAAACCGCGTCATCGTTCATCGCGAGCAGGCTCACTCCCACATTTGAACTGTGTCGATCACGGTGATTGTGTGCGGCGCCGTTAATGTGGGGCGTACTTGCTTGCGATGCGTAAAACAAGAAACGGCTAACCCGGGAATGCTTATCAGGTTGGCCGTAACACGATCCGTAATTGGATGGACTCGCCCAAGTCGAGGCGTCAATGCGCCACGATGGCAGTCTAAACAGCCAACGACAGCGAGGGCGAGTCCATGAAAAAGCATACTTCGGTTGATCAATCCCTGTCTTCTTCCGATTTGTCGGCCTGCACAACCGTAGCGGTCGATTTGGCCAAGCAGGTCTTTCAGGTCGCCGGGGAAGATGTCCTCGGCCAGGTGCACTACGAGCAGCGGATCAAGTCGCGCGAGGCGTTTTATGAGTTTCTACGCCAGTTGCCGCCTCATGTCGTGGTTCTGATGGAGACCGGTCCGGGTGCTCAAGCCTGGGCCCGGCAGCTGCAAGACCAAGGCAATCTGGCGCGGATTCTTCCAGCCCGTTTGGTGGCCACACATCGTAGCGGGCCTAAAAATGATCGCAACGATGCGCTGGCGATTCTGCGGGCTGGTCGCGATGAAAAGATCTACGCAGTGCCGGTCAAAAGCGTTGCGGCGCTGGCAATGCAGGCGTTGCATCGGGCCCGCCAAGGCTATGTGCGTCGACGCACGGCGGTGAGCAATCAGATGCGCGGCCTGCTGCTCGAGCATGGCGTGGCCTTGGCGCAGGGCGATGTTGCGATCAGCCAGAAAATTCCGCGGGTACTGGAAGATGCCACCCAGCCGGTGCCGGGCCTGCTGCGTGAACTGATCGACGAACTGTTGGCCGAGTGGCGCCATTTGGGCGAACGCATCAGCGTGCTGACGGGGCGCCTGGAAGTGGCCGCCAACGCCGACATGACGGCGAAGCGACTGATGACTGTGCGCGGCATCGGCCCAGTCACTGCCACGGCACTGGTGGCCAAGGAAACCAAGCCTGAGCGATTTCCCAATGCCCGCAAGTTTGCCGCGTACTTTGGCATGGTGCCAGACCAGCACAGCAGCGGGCAGACGGTCCGGCTGGGGGACATGACCAAGCGAGGCGATGTTTATTTACGCAGCCTGATGATCCAGGGAGCCCACGCGGTACTGCAACAACTACGACCTGATTCCCAGCAACCCGATGACCGCCGCTTGTTGCGCTGGATGAGCCGGCTGGGTCGTAAGGAGGCTGCGATCAGGTTGGCCAACCGCAACCTGCGAATCGTCTGGGTGCTTCTACAGAATGACCAGACTTATCGTCGCCAGGCGGGTGATGGCCAGCAAGCGACGATGAGCCACTGAGCGACAGAGTTCTGCCACCGAGGTACCAACTGTCCGACCCTTTGCTGAAAAACATTGACCCCAGGTAAGACCGGCGTGGATTGATGCCTTAGCTGCTACTGGCCTTCGAGGCCTGACTGTAATCGGCATACCACGAGCTCTTCCAATTTTGGCCAGAAGCCGAAGACGGCTTCCTCGAATAGGCCTAATACATAGATGCAACGGGGCGGCGGTTTTTCAAAAGCGGGTAGACAGTGGGGGCGAGTCCATACATAGCAGCTGGCGAAGCCTGCGTTCGGCTGCGGAGCAGTCGTAAACACAGATCATGCGGTTTACCTGATACACCGCAAGGCATGGTTTTGCGACTGCTCCGCAGCCGAACGCAGGCTTCACCAGCTGCTACAGAAATTACGTTATCCCGGAAATTGCTTAACTGATCGGCATTAGCCAACTCAGGTCATTTTTCCGCCTACCGTTTGTCGAAAACCCCCGCCCACCTGTTATTTCTGACAGTAGCCAGCGCGCCTTTCATCGTGCCCAATCACTCCATCAACTGTCCCCCTTCCCCAGTGGCGAACCTTCGCCAAGGAGTTTTTGATGGCCGCTTCGGGTCTGTTCCTGTTTCGTCCTTCAGCGTCTGTCATCGCCCCGCTGCAGAACAGACCGCTGCTGATTGCCGGCGCGGTCGAGCCAATTGTGGACGGTGACGCCGGCATCAACCTCAGTGTGGTGGAGGACCATCCGGACGGTGTGTTGTGCGCCATTAATAAATACAGCCCTCCGGTGCAGGCGGGCGATCAGATTGATGTGTACTGGGAAGGCGAAAAGATCTTCCACAAAGTGGTCCAGCCAGAGGAAGTCGACAGTGACTTCCTGTTCTTTTTTCTGTCTGTCGCGCTCATGGTTCCCGGCTGGGTGGAAGCGGCTTACTACGTGCTCACTCGCCAGGGCGAGACCGTGCCGGACGACCCGTCTGCGGCGTTGCGGGTGCTGGTGAAGCTCGACAGGCCGGGGGGGCGTGACAAGGAACCTCAATATGACTGGCACTCCGAACTGCACATAGCGCTACTGCCCGACGATGTGATCGCCAACGGTATCGATGCGGTGTGGGCCGCAAACGGTGTTCCTGTCACGATCCCCTTCTACCCCGGAATCCACCTGCACGACGTTATCATCCTGCTCTGGGGCAGCGTCAGAATCCCCCACACCGTCACCGCGCAACAAGCCGCTGGCGAAGAACCCATCATCATCCTGGTGGATCAGGACGCCATTCTCGCCGGCGGCGACAGCGCTGCGTTGACGGTTCGATACTTTCCTCACGACCAGGTGTGGAACTGGGCCGACAAGCACTCAAAAAGCACGAGCGTGCTGGTCGATGCCGGTGCCTGGCGCCTGGAATCGCCGATCATCAATGATGCCGTCAACGGAATCATCACCCTCAAGGATTTGAACAAAGAAGACGTCACCGTCAAGGTCAAGATTGTCGGTGACGATTTCGCTGTCGGCGACACGGTGAAGATGACCTGGATCGGCACGCCCCCTGTTGGCAAGCCGTTGATCTACACGCAATCGCGCCCCGTGGAAAGCATCCCGCACATCCTCGAATTCAAGGTGCCCTACACCGAGGTCCGCGCCATCGCCATGGGGTTGGCCGACGCGTCTTATGTGTTGATCAAGAAAGACAACTCCCCGCCCCTGTCGTCCAAGCGTGCCTTCGCGGATGTCATTGGCGATGTGTCGATGCTCCCCGAACCCATCGTTGAGCAAGTGGTGGGCGACACGCTGGAACCCGACAACGAATATGCAGCGGTGCGCATCAGTTATCCCGGCATTGCAAGTGGTGACTACATCAACCTGATCTGGCTGGGCACCCAGGCCAACGGTCAGGCGTATCCGCACGAAGAGCAACACACCGTCAGCGCAGGAGAGGCCGCCGACAAACTCGTGATGTTCTACATCGACGGTCGACACATCGCTGTACTGGACAAGGGCTCGCTGGACTTGTCTTACCGTGTCACCAACGACGACGCTGCGCTTTACGGCGTCAGCGAATCGGAGCGTTTGCTGCTCAAGGTCGAACAACTGCGTGCCACGCTGCCGGTACCCGTCGTCGTGGAAGCCGATCCACCGGACGTGCTCGATCCTTCGAAGGTTTTCCATAACGTGAATGTCAGGGTCGATTACCTCGGCATGCTCCCGGGCGACATTCTGACCTGTTACTGGAGCGGCAACGGGCCTTTTGGCAGCACCAGCAACTGGGTGCCGATCACCACCGTGACCGCCGGCAAACCGGTGACGTTCAGGGTGGCGGCCGAGTTCGTTACGGCCAACATCGGCAAGTACGTCAAGGTGCGTTACACCGTGAAGCGGGCGGCTACGGGGTTGTGGAGTTATTCGGTTACGTTGGATTTGCTGGTCGCAGCATTGGTCGCACCGACCATTTCCTCGGTCAAAGGCTCGCCGAGCGGGGTCGAAATCCCCGATAACGGCACGACTACCGAAACCAGCATCATGTTGACCGGCACGGCCAGCAAAGGTCAGAAAGTCGATGTGCTCGATGGCGCTGTCTCCAAAGGCCAGGCCACCGCCGACCTGACGACGGGGATCTGGACGCTTCTGGTGACGGCACTGAGCCTGGCAGCCCACAGCTTCACCGCCAAGGCGCTGTACGGGTCGGGCGAGGTATCAGCGCCGCGAACCTTCACCGTAACGGCGGCGGTCAAACCGAGCATTTCCTCGGTCAAAGGCTCGCCTAGCGGGGTCGAAATCCCCGATAACGGTACGACTACCGAAACCAGCATCATGTTGACCGGCACGGCCAGCAAAGGTCAGAAAGTCGATGTGCTCGATGGCGCTGTCTCCAAAGGCCAGGCCACCGCCGACTTGACGACGGGGATCTGGACGCTTCTGGTGACGGCACTGAGCCTGGCAGCCCACAGCTTCACCGCCAAGGCGCTGTACGGGTCGGGCGAGGTATCCTCGCCGCGAACCTTGACCGTGACGGCGGTGGTTGCACCGACCATTTCCTCGGTCAAAGGCTCGCCGAGCGGGGTCGAAATCCCCGATAACGGCACGACTACCGAAACCAGCATCATGTTGACCGGCACGGCCAGCAAAGGTCAGAAAGTCGATGTGCTCGATGGCGCTGTCTCCAAAGGCCAGGCCACCGCCGACCTGACGACGGGGATCTGGACGCTTCTGGTGACGGCACTGAGCCTGGCAGCCCACAGCTTCACCGCCAAGGCGCTGTACGGGTCGGGCGAGGTATCAGCGCCGCGAACCTTCACCGTAACGGCGGCGGTCAAACCGAGCATTTCCTCGGTCAAAGGCTCGCCTAGCGGGGTCGAAATCCCCGATAACGGTACGACTACCGAAACCAGCATCATGTTGACCGGCACGGCCAGCAAAGGTCAGAAAGTCGATGTGCTCGATGGCGCTGTCTCCAAAGGCCAGGCCACCGCCGACTTGACGACGGGGATCTGGACGCTTCTGGTGACGGCACTGAGCCTGGCAGCCCACAGCTTCACCGCCAAGGCGCTGTACGGGTCGGGCGAGGTATCCTCGCCGCGAACCTTGACCGTGACGGCGGTGGTTGCACCGACCATTTCCTCGGTCAAAGGCTCGCCGAGCGGGGTCGAAATCCCCGATAACGGCACGACTACCGAAACCAGCATCACGCTGACCGGCACGGCCAGCAAAGGTCAGAAAGTCGATGTGCTCGATGGCGCTGTCTCCAAAGGCCAGGCCACCGCCGACCTGACGACGGGGATCTGGACGCTTCTGGTGACGGCACTGAGCCTGGCAGCCCACAGCTTCACCGCCAAGGCGCTGTACGGGTCGGGCGAGGTATCAGCGCCGCGAACCTTCACCGTAACGGCGGCGGTCAAACCGAGCATTTCCTCGGTCAAAGGCTCGCCTAGCGGGGTCGAAATCCCCGATAACGGTACGACTACCGAAACCAGCATCATGTTGACCGGCACGGCCAGCAAAGGTCAGAAAGTCGATGTGCTCGATGGTGCTGTTTCAAAAGGCCAACCGATTGCGGATCTGATCACGGGAATCTGGACCTTGCTGGTGTCGGGGTTAACTGTGGCAGCCCACAGCTTCACCGCCAAAGCGTTGTATGGCAGTGGTCAGATCTCCACCCCGCCACGGACTTTGACTGTAGTGACGGAAATGATGCTGGACCTGACACCGATGGTTCTTAACGGCTTCAACATTTCGATCGCTCGTTCGGGACTCGATTGGGCCCTCACCGGAAATGACCCAACCGGCACCGCCGACGCCCGCGTTCCTACCGGCGGTTCCCCCCCCTACACCTATAGATCCTCCCACCCAAACATCGCATCAGTCGATAGTAATGGCCGGGTACGTAGCGAAGGGAATGGACAGGCCACGATTTATGTAACCGACAAACATCAAACAAAGGAATACCCCGTCATAGCATCAAACGTATTGACGTACGCATACAACCCCACATACATGACCCCGCGACCATACTACAACTGGGTCCAATCAATCGGCGGATCAGTAATCCTCACCCACCAAGTGGTCTTGCACACCAATCTATTATCCGTCAAATACCGCCCGGGCAAAGGAGAGACCGCATACATTGGGGGCTACCCCATGTCAAATCCCCAACCTCTAGCAGGCCATGGGATCAACTATTACCCGAATGACATACCAGCCTTCTATCCCGAAGGGGCGGTTTGGAATAGCCCACCGCTCCCCGGGATCGCCATTGCCAGATAATAGGCAACCTCGACATAGTGCGACGAGTTAGTACGAAAAAACGTTAATCCACCTCATCCATGTCCCGTCAGGGGATGTGGATGGAGTAAACGAGTTAAGGGCGAGTTAAGGGGACAGATTTGAATGGCACTTACTTAACAGCTAACCACTTGAGCTGAAAGCAAAAAATGAAGAAGGGCTGGTCTTGGTCTACGGTGATAGTTGCGAACACACCCCGACAAACCAAGGACACAGCCCCAAATGGATCGTAGACGTGAAATTCTTCAGCATCAACAGCAACGTTTTCATCGACACGCGTTGGACTGCGATGCCTATGCGTTTTTCAATCTCCTCACGTCTCCCGATCTCTTACAACTCGTCGAGTCTGCACTGCCAGAACATCGGGAACGCCTGTTTCCGCCAACTGAAACGTTGTCTATGTTCCTGGCTCAAGCAATGAGCGCCGACCGCTCCTGCCAGAACGCCGTGAACGACCTGTCGATTAAACGGTCATGTGGCGGCATGAAGCCCAATAGCACTCGCACGGGCGCCTACTGCAAAGCCAGAAAACGCCTGCCTGTGGAAATGGTTTCCACGCTGGTCAGGCACACCGGTGCTTCAATAAGTGATAACGCACCCTCGTCGTGGCGCTGGATGGGACGGCCTGTGCGGCTGGTGGATGGCACGACGGTCAGCATGCCCGACACAGCGGCCAATCAGGGCGCCTATCCGCAATCTCGCGGCCAGAAAGTCGGTCTTGGTTTTCCGTTGTGTCGAGTGGTGGGCATCGTCTGCCTCTCCAGCGGCGCCGTTTTAGATGCTGCCCTTGGGCGTTTCCGAGGCAAGGGCGGCGATGAACAGACGCTGCTCAGATCAATGCTCGACACGTTGAAAACAGGTGACATTTTGTTAGGCGACGCTTACTACGCTACCTATTTCTTGCTGTGCGAGTTGCAACGAAGAGGTATCGATGGCGTGTTCGAACAATACGGTGCTCGACGGCGCAGCACGGACTTTCGCCTAGGGCAGAGTCTCGGTTCGGAAGATCACCTGATCGAATTGAAAAAGCCTGCAAGAAGACCGCTGTGGATGAGTCAAACGCATTACGAAAAGGCGCCTGAAAGACTGACCGTGCGAGAGTTGAAGGCGGGTGGGAAAACTTTGGTCACCACGTTGCATTGCCCAAAGCAGACACCTAAAACAGCCCTGAAATCGCTGTACAAGGGTCGATGGCATGTTGAACTGGATCTGCGCAATCTCAAAGCTACGCTGGGGCTTGGAAAGTTAAGCTGCAAAACCCCAGGCATGGCAGTCAAGGAGTTGTGGGTCTACCTGTTGGCACACAATCTGATCCGAATGCTGATGGCGCAATCGGCGCTGTTAGCGGACTGTTTACCTCGCGAACTGAGCTTCAAACACAGTCTTCAGCTATGGCTGGCGTTGCGACAATATGGCAGCCCCGAAGACGAGGATGGCCTGTCGAATTTATTGATGCTGATTGCTCAGAGGCGCGTCGGGAATCGGCCTGGTCGTATCGAGCCGCGAGCCATAAAACGAAGACCTCAAGCCTACCCCTTGCTGACCAAACCACGTCGGTCAGCAAGGGCAGATGTCAGAAAAAACGGGCACCCAAAACATGTTAAGTAAGTGCCATTCGGGACAGATTTATTTGTTCGTGAGTTAAGGGGACGAGTTAAGGGGGCAGATCTATTTACGGATCTATTTGCGCGTTATTGCCTTCTTGACTGATCTGAATTGTAGAATTAAACGGAGATGTTTAACGGACATCTCCAGACACTCTCTCAGGCTACACATCCTTGCGCCGTTGCCTACGACTGCGCCAGAATCCGCCGGCTTGTGCGCCTTGGGCCTGGGTTTTATCGTTACCCCGTCGCTGAAGAACAGCGATGGGGTTTGGTAGCCCGGATTTTCACAAGAGTGCAACGCACCATCAATTGAGGCGTCTTTTCGTCTCAGCTTTTATGGTGGTCATGCACAGGGCGTCTTCTGACGCGCCGGTTTCCTTGTGCCCGGTCTACCAACCTGCGCATGGCCGCCACCCATTCGTTTGGTAGCGAGGGTGATGGCTCCTTTTTTGGTAGCACGAGGAGTTTCATCTGTGTTCAAACCAACACCAAATCCACCAGAAGCGGACGACGTTTCCCCGTACGAAACCGCCGATTCCAAAAAACTAAACGACGCCGCCGAGCGGGCGCTCGACTTCCACTTCCCGTCGAATGCCGACATCAAAGCCACTCCGCGCACACGCAGCGCCCTGTTTTCAGTGGACCCGCAGGCCACGACCGAAACCCTGGCGGTTTATCTGGTCGAGACGCTGGCCTCGGTGGATGTGATGGTGCATCAGTTGGTGGATCATCTGGAGGGTGAGTCGCGTTATGCGCTTTTGGGTATTTCCAACAGCATCATGGTGGCGGAGATTGCGGCGAATCGGGTGCTGGATAACGTTGATCCGAAGCTAGCCAGTTAAACCGCGTCATCGTTCATCGCGAGCAGGCTCGCTCCTACATTTGGACTGTGTTGATCACAATATCGGTGTACGGCGCCGGTTTTGATGTGGGGCGAACTTGCTTGCGTTGCGTAAAACAAGAAACGGCCAACCCAGGCTAATGCCGGTCAGTTAAGAAATTTGCGCGGCAATGCAGTTTTTGTAGCCGCTGGCGAAGCCTGCGTTCGGCTGCGCAGCAGTCGTGAAATCAGACGATGTGGTGTTTCAGGAAGACCGCAAACTCAGGTTTCACGACTGCTGCGCAGCCGAACGCAGGCTTCGCCAGCGGCTACGGATCGCGTTATGGCTTAACTGATCAGCATTAGCCAACGTGTTGGTCGAGGGCCGCGCCAACCGAATGAAAAGGTTGAGCTGTCGGGAGGGAGCGCGCCCGTCACGTTCAATGTCAGCGACAAAGGCTTGTGGAGCCACCGACTCACTAACCTGACGGTCAAGACCTACACCCTCGTCGCCAAAGCCTTATATGAGATCGACCCGGAGCTGAGCCCGCCGCGAAGCTTCGTGGTCGCACAAGCGGTCACACCGACCATTTCACTGGTGACTGACATCCGTGGCACTGTCGACAACGGCGGTACCACCTATTACAAAACGGTGACCTTGAGCGGTAAAGCCAGCCCGATTAAAACAATCGAACTTCGGGACGGGAGCATTGGCTACATAACATTACCGAAGCAGGACAATAAGGACGCGTTCTGAGCATGGCGGAACTTGAGACCGTGAGATACACCTTCAACACCACACTCATCTATTTGGCACAGGCCACTTTAATACTTACGGCGTTTGCAGCAGTACGGCTGCCAGCATGCGCGGTCGAATTCCCTCACTGGCAGAGTGGGCAGCCTTCATGCGCAATTACGGCGGTGTTCGCACCATCGAGAGGTGGTGCTGGACATCAGATTCTGGTGGCTGGCTCAAGGGAGTGGTTATCTACCCTGCGACAGGCCAAACGGAAACTCGTCCAGTTATAGGCAACACTGGCGGTACAGCTGATGGTTTTGGTATCAGAAGGGCTTAACGGTTCGCACTATGTATAACGGATATTTTTCGGTCTGATAAAAAAACGCCGCTTCCCCCAAAGGAGAAGCGGCGTTCCAGTTTTAAAAGACCAACACTCCCTTACCAGTTATACCGCAGCCCAAAGTTAATCCTCCAAGGCATCTCAATGTGCTCGCCCTTCTCATAATTAAAATCAACATGCCCCTGCAGCCCCTCGGAGAAAGCCACCGCCATCCCCGCCCCGAATTCGGTACGGCGGCCCGACAGGTCGTTGTTGAACACGTTGTTGTTCACCTGCACTTCGTTGTTTTTGGCGAACTCATAACCCGCCGCGGCACTGATATAAGGCTGTATGACCTTGCCGTTGCCAAAGTCGAAATCACGCCCGAAGGTGCTGCCGATCTTGCCCTGCATCGAGCGGGCTTGATCGCCGTCGGCGTCCATGCCGTTGTCCAGGTTGTAGTGTTTGCCCTGGATCACGACAGACGAGAATCGGGCGAACGGTTCGAAGAAGAATCCTTTGCCGACCTTGATGTGCCGACCGAATTCAGCCCAGCCGCCGAGGCCGGAGTTGTCGTAGTCGCCTTCGGCGCGGGAACCGTCGCTCAGGCCGACTTTTGACTCGTTGCGGAAGTGGTTGAACTTGAGCGCGGCATCGAAGTAGTAACCGAAGGTTGCGTCGAGCCATGTTACGTAGGGCCCGAAATAGTAGCTGTCGACGGTCCCGGAGGTGCCGTGATCAAGATTCAGATCGGACTTGCTGTACCCCGCCATCAGGCCCATCAACCACTGGCTGGCACCCAGTCTCGCGTCCGCCCCCAGGGAAAAACCTTGCTGGTTTTGCTGATAGGCCACGCCCGAGCCGGCGGCCACATTGTATTGGCTGCCGTAAGTACGCACCCAGGCACCCGACTGGCCGCCGTTGAATCGCAGTTCGCCCATGCGGCTGCGCAGCGATGCATTTTCGCCTTCGGAGGCCGTTATCGGTGTATTGAACAGCGCCAATACCGAACGCGCACCCGGGCTGACCGTTTGGGTAGCAGGGTCCAGATACCAGTCGGTGGCCTCTCCATTCTTTGTGCTTTCCAGCGAATAGGACCAGGCCCCCAGATCCACCCTGCCACCGACCAGCGCGAATTGCGCATTACCTGCTCCTGTGTGCACCAGAGTCAATGTCCCCGGCGACACGGCATCCAGCCCGGAGGCCGCAACCAGCAGACCGAATTTGCCTGCGGCCACGCCGGCAACATTCAGGAAGTCGTGATAGCCGGTGGCAAAATTGCCCTTCATCACAAATACATTGGTGCCGATCTCGCCCGTGAGCGTCCCGATGTTTAGCTGGTAGAACGTGTCCGGGGCATCGGCTGCACCGAAGCTGACAGTGCCGCCATTCATGGCCAGTGCGCCGACGGTGTCGTTGTCACGGGTCAGGGTCCAGTTCGAACCGCTGTTGATGGTCACGCCGTCGACTTTATCGAGGCTGCCGGTGAACTGTGAATTGTTTTGCAGGGTGACCCTGGCTGAGGAGGCGTCATCGGCCAGCACCACATTGCCGGTGAAACGACCCTGATCGAAGATGAGGTTGGCTGTGCTGCTGCCATCGATGTTGATGTTGCCTTGCAGAGTGCTGTTGGCGACGGTCATGTCGACCGTGGAAGCGCCCTGAACATCAAGCAGCGTGCCATTACCGGCAAGCAGCTGCGAATTGTTCAAAACCTCGACATTCGCCTCTACACCACCTTCGACCAGGATGGCTGAGCCCGCTCGCCCTTCAAGGCTGGCGCCACTCAACAACAAGCGAGTACTGCCTAGCCCGGCTCCATCTGTAGTCATCCGCGCCCCATTTTCACCCCCACTGATTGTGGTGCCGGTCGCGCGAACCTCTCCACCGTAATAGTCAATGCCGACGCTGTCCGACAGGGTTCCCGTGACTTCACCGCCATTCAGTTCAAGCGTACTCAACCCTGTAATCAGCACACCCGCTGTCCCACCACGAATAATACTGTCGTTGACTACCCCCGTAGATCCCGTGGTCGTGCCTCCTTGGCGGGTTAGCCACAGGGCAGCCCCCTCACTGGTCACCGTCGCGCCAGTCAGGGTTGTTTGGCTGTTGGTCACGTTAATCCCGCTATTGCCATTGCGCCCGGAAAAAGTGCCGCCAACAGCGTTGAGCGTTGAGCCGGATTGAACGAAAACTTCAAAGGTTTGCGCGTTAGTGGCATTCAGGACGCCACCACCATCCACCAAGTAATTGTCGACAGAGGTAGAGCTATCGATACTGAGGTTTTGACCAGGGCCTACGGTTGTCAATGCCATTGATGCGGGACTAATAAGTAACGCGGGGGAGAGCATCAACGCCTTCATGAACCGAGCAGGCGGAATTGAAGTGGCGAAAGAATAAAAGCGCTTCATAAGATCTACTCCATAAACTTAATGAGGGGCCCGTAGCCTTCGTAAAAACATACAAGCAGGGCGCGCAGCTTAGTGTCTGTTTTCCACCTTTTATGTAGGGGAAATCCTAAATTGACGTGATTTATCGTCGCCCGTTGTTTCAAAAAACCTAACTGCCGACGGCCATTCACGCTTCAGAAGCAAAAAAAACCTGGTATAAAAAAAGGAAGACATCCATCTTCCTTTTTTAATCTGCAAGTTTGCCGTACGTTAAGGTAGAGGACATTCCCCTCCCGCCCCATCGCGCACTACCACTGCTACTTCATGTTTGTCCGAAGCTTCCAAACGACTATCTATGGTGACTTCATATCTAATTTTTCCATCACCGTCTTTAATCGGCTTCAGTGCTCCTTCATAAGGCAAGTACACTGTGAAGCCGTCTATATGCTCATTGCCCGACAGGGTTTTAGGAAATTTATAGTCAGGCAACGGTATAGGCCCAGTCCCGTCATAGGTGGTCCCCTCCCAAATAAACTCCAACTCCATGCCTGATTCCAGAGGCGCCCCCCCTCTGACGTCCACTACAGCCGCCCATCCGACGTTAGAAATATTTCTCAAAGAAAAACAATTCAAATACTCATCACCTCCAACAGTTGACAAGTAATTGATCTTTGGCTCAGGAAGTGTCACGTCTATGACGTAAACACTGACGGGTTGACGCAGCGATGGATTGGGGTTTTCGTCAGGAAGGCTTGGATTCGTAATGGTGTAATGGACGGGAATCTCTGGTCCGTTGCCTCGTGCAGTAATAAAGGCTCCCAGAATGCTAAACGTAATCGGATCACCGTCACTTTCAGTACCATCGACTACGTATTGTCCACCCGGAGCGGGAACAGCTATGTTTTTCCAATACAACTGATAGATATCACCATCATTACGCACGTCATCAATAACTGTGCTTGCTGTACCGTCCTCCCCCGCGTCAATCAATTCAAATTTGTTAGGATCGGTCGTGTTCGCTGCTTGAACGGTTACAGGAGCCAAATTAGGGTTACCGATATCCGGATCTTCCGGATCAGGTGGTGGTGTACCGGGACGTCGGAGATCGACATTAACCGGAACCGCTGTTGTTTCTTCGTACTGCTGATCACCGCGCCATACTGAGTACGTCACTGTGACAGGTCTTGGCCCGAGGCCGTTGCGTTTAACGTGTTCATACGGAACATCGAAAATCATCGGAAAACCATCGACGGAGCGCTTGCGCGCCTGTGCAATGCCATCCCATATCAAGGCGACTTCATCCATAGGGCCAATATTGTCGTAGGCCTTGATCAGCACACCCACATCAGGGAAGGCATCCCTGATAGTGATGAGATTGTCCGGATCAGGAGCCTCGGGCACCTCTAACGGCTTCAGATTGCCAGGTGCCGCCGTGAGTTCGACAGTAACCTCAAGTTCATGGGAACTTGGCCCTTCATTACCGACGCGATCCCTCCATTTGTAATAAATGATTCGCTTGCCTTCACGACCATTTTCAACCTGAGCTTTTGTCAGGTCCACTGTCATGACCGAGTCGGAATCATCAGGCGCCTCATAGGTATCGATATAGGTTCCCGGTTCACTGGCCCCCATAAAGACATCTACAAGATCTCCCGTTCTACGATCAGAATGCAGAGGGATGGTCAATGCTATTACAGGGTCGATTTCCAGGCGTTCCTTGGTAATACGGAGATCAGCGTACTCCGCTGGAAGTTCTACCTCCGCCCCTGCGACATTCTTGTTAGGTGCTTCCTTGTCTATATAAATGGAAACGGGTGACTCATAGTCGTAGGGCAGACCAGCATAGATCAACCTATAACTCAGTGGAAATACACCTTCACTGATAGTTGCAGAACCGGGCAATACTAATGTCTGCGTAGTAGTAATGGGCGTCCTTGCCATGAGTGGAACGCCTACAGGCACGCCTTTCCACAACAATTGAAGTTGCACCTGGCGACCATCCGGCGCCGGCGGATCAAGGACCAAGACTTCTTCAATCGTGACATCGTTATCCCCCCCCTGAAGAGCCTTCGGCAGCTTGTTTGGATCATCTCCTACAACGGGCGGTAAAAGCCCTTGTAGCTCCGGCGGCTTTGCAACACGCGTGGACCTGGCAAGACGAGCGGCTTTCATCGCAGCCCTACCCGGATCATCATCGGTAAATCGCTTATAAGCAGTCATGTCTTATTCTCCAAATTAATTAAATGCAGCGCTGCCATGCAGGTTTTCTCGAGACGTAAAAACTCACGAATCAAAACTTTCATTTGTCCTCACGAAAACCACACTCTTTTAAAGCTTTACAACTTACTCGCCCCACAAAACCGCTGAACAATCAACCTCATTAGTGGGTGAGCAGATCTCCCCACTCGGCATGGTTCTATTAATGATGACAAACTCAGAACGTGACGTTCCTCTGCCACCGTTCTGCTTGTTCAGGACGTAATAAACAAGTGCCGAACCGTTATCCACCATGGGTGCAATCAGCGCTTCATAATCTGTGATGACCACATCAAAACCTTCAGTCGTATCAACTGGATCAAGCGTCTTTGGCAACTCTGCGTAAGCTCCCGCTATCGGATCGGTACCGTTCACGCCCTTGCATCCCTGCCAATACACGATGACCTCATCCATCGGGGCGAAACCGGGATGTGCCGGTATGTGCACGGTGACGCCTTCCCACAACCGGGGCGTGGAACAGCAATGCAGGACTACGTGTTTTCCGGCATGAGGGAATGTCGGTTCTTTGAGGTTGTCGATGACCACAATGGACACCTCAACCTCAGTCTTTCGGGAGTGCTGATCATTCACGCCATTGCGGGTGATGTAATAGACCTGCAATCTTGGATTTTGCAGTTCTGGTTCGATGTATTCCCAAAGGATTTCAAACTCGACAGGCTTGCCAGGGACATCACCTGCCTGAACTACGTAACTGGCAACGGGCGTGGTGATCTGTCCCCAGTAGATATCAATCTCTTCTAAAGGCTCAGGGTCGTCATACAGCGCCAGCAGTGCTTTTGCCGGTAAACCGAAGTCGATCCCCAACAGTTTGTTGGGGAGGTCAGACCTCTGGCCGCGAATTTCCAGCTTGGCCAGTGTTTGGTTGAGCAATGCCGGGGCATTGGCATGGTCAGGCCCTGCAATTGTCAAATCGAGGGCCACCGAGATCGCAGGAGACGGCGGCGTATAAGTGCCATCAACATGGCGGACCCGATAGCTCACCAACGGCCGAGTCGGCCCATTTCCCCGCGCCTGCAAGGCAGTCCATGGGACGGTCGCCTTCAAGGGAAAATCCGTTGGATCGACCGGAATCTCAACCAGCGGCGTTCCGTCCCAATCGATCGCGATCCGGTGTGCAGCATCCGCGAACTCGTACTCGTCGATTTCCACCAGCCCCCCCTCACGTGCCTGCTGGCGATCAAGCAGATCCCGGGGCAAAGGCACTCTGGGGGCGGGAAGTACGCCTGGCAATGGCGTCAGATCTACGAGGATGTCCGCCAACCTGGCGTTAGGTCCTGTGTTCCCGGCCCGATCTCTGAGGCGGTAGTACATGAAGCGTTTACCGGAGCGCCATGGGCGGATCTCATCGGCATATACCGTAATCAGAAGGCGCCCGTCGATGATGTCCTGCTCGCTGAACTCCTGCTCACGAATTTCAGTTTCACTGTCGGGAGGGGTGTCCTTGTCCGTCCAGAAGTAAACCGCGCGATCACCGGCTTTGACATCGGTGTAAAACGGCACATCAACAACGACCTGTCCGTGCTGGGTCAGATAGGCTTCCGTGAGAGTACCGTTCAACTCTGGGGGAAATCTCACCGGGTCGGGTGTATTGCCAAAGTTGGGTTTGGTGGTGTCGATGGTGATTTTTTTTCTAGGCGACTCTGTAGGGTGCTGCTGGCTGGGAGAAACCCGGATCGACACCACGTAAGCCCCTTGGCCCAACAGGTCTTTTGGAACCGTGAGGGTTTGTGGCAGTGGAACGGGGACCTGGGATGGATATAGACGCTCATTGACTTTGACGAAAGCAGAACCGAAAGGCGTGAAGCCCAACTCAACCAGATCGGTACGATTCGGAACGACAGTGAAGTCCCACCCCATGAACGTAACTTCCAGATCCTGCCCCAATACCCGGAGTGGCAACAATCCGTCAGGGTCATCCGGATCCAGCACCATCGGAACCTTCGGCGCTTCAAGGTCCGCATTCGGTATGTTCCGAGGACCTTGCTGATCGGTGGGCGTTTCGGGGGCAGTCATAACGTGTATTCCCTTACAGATGCCTAGGCCTGACGGTTCGGTACATGTCGATGTAAAACATGCCGTGAACGGTTGGTCTTATTTAATGCCTCGCAGGGAACACTGGCTACTGTCAGAAATAACAGGTTTTGCGACCGTTTGTCGGAGATTGGCACTTCACTCATGTGCAAGTGAGGGGACGCAAACATCAATCTGGAGAGAGAAATAAACGTCGATGTTTAAAAGACATCTCCTGACACTGACTCCGGCTACACATCCTTGCGCCGTTACCTACGTCTGCGCCAGAATCCGCCGGCTTGTGCGCCTTGGGGGCGGGCTCTATTGTTTCTCGGTCGCTGACAATCAGCGATCGGGTTTAGCGACCCGAACCTTTGTAGGCGCAACAGTGAACTGGTCAAGTAAATCCGGACACCGGTTACGGTGCTTATGCCGCTTTTTGCTCCATAGCTAGTGGCGACAGGTAGTTGTTGTAGCTGTGGAGCCTGGTGCGGTTGTAGTACATGAAGAAACGCGTCATATCAGTTTCGGCTTCCTTGACCGTGCTGTAGCCGTTACGAGGGACCCATTCTGACTTTAGCGTGCCGAAAAAGCGTTCTGTCGGCGCATTGTCCCAGCACTGCCCGCGACGACTCATGCTTTGCAAAATGTCATGGCGTCTCAGCTCTTCTTGAAACTTGCGACTGGTGTACTGACAACCCTGATCCGAATGGAACATTACTCCTGACGGGCATTTACGAAGCTCTGTCGCCATCCGTAGCGCCTTGCTGACCAGGTTCGCGTCGTTGACCAGAGAGAATGCCCAACCGATGACCCGGCGTGCATACAAGTCGATCACGATGGCCAGATGAACCCAACGTTTACCCACCATCAGGCTTGTAACATCGCCACACCAGACCTGATTGACTGCGGTCGGTTTGAAATTGCGCTTGAGCAAATTGGGTGCGACGAATGCTTCAACCCCTTTGGATCTGAATAGGTGCGGCTGGCGTTGTTTACTGACAATGTTGGCCTCTCTCATCAATGCTCTAACAAGGCTTCTTCCGGCAGATATATCTAGTGCCTTCAGGTTTTTGCTGATCGCTCTGGAGCCCAGGGCTTCCCGACTTTCGCTGTGCAACTCGACCACTTTCTCTTTGAGTTCTTCGCGTCTGATCTTTGGCTTGGCGCGCCGCTGCATCCATTCATAAAAGCTGCTGCGCTTCACATCGAAAACGCGACACAGGGTGGCGGTCGGAAATGACTCTCTTAGCTCCGCGATCATCGAAAACGATCGGGGTCCGACATCAAGAGAGCGGTAGCCTTTTTTAAGATTTCGGCTTCCAGTTCCAGGCGTTTGATCTTGGCTTTCAATTCCTGAATCTGGCGCTGATCCTCAGTAATTGCCTTGGTGCCCTGAACGGGTTGCCCTTTGCGCTCCTTGCGAACCTGCTCGACCCACCGCCGCAGGGCGGTAGGTCCAATACCTAAAGACGCGCAGACATCTGGAACGGGGCAATTATCGTCAATTACCATGCTGGCTGCACGATGCTTGAATTCGCGGGAATAGACCTTTCTTTCGTTCATGGAACCTCCAAATTGGCGAAATCATATCGCCCTTAAGAGGTGTCCGGAATTATTAGGCCAGTTCACAGCGCTCCAAACTCTCTTGCAGATTGTTCATGTCTGCGATTGATGTCATGGCGGCTGTGCGCGGGAGACCTTCGGGTCTGCCGGGCGCCTACACCCGGTTCGCTAACCTGCGTGCAGCCGCCACCCTTACTTGTTTAGCGACAGGTCTTGGTGGCTCCATTTCTTGTAGGAGTTTCACCATGTTCAAAATCACACCCAACCCACCCGAAACCGACGACGTTTCCCCCTACGAAACCACCGATTCCAAAAAGCTCAACGAAGCCGCCGACCGCGCCCTCGATTACTACCTCAAACCGGTCATTCCCAAAGACACACCGCGTCAACCGAGCACGATTTATTCCATCGCTCCCGACACCAACGACGAAACCCTGCTGGTCAACGCCTGCGAAACCCTGGCGTCGGCGAGTGTGATGCTGAGTAATTTCGCGGGGTTGATGGAGGGCTCGCATCGCAATACCGTGCTGGGGATTCAGCAGGTGGTGATGCTGGGGGAGTTGGCGGTGAATCGGATGCTGGATAATTTTGTTCCGCAGGCCTAGCGAAGTATTCGCGATAAACCTTTACCTGTGGCGAGGGAGCTTGCTCCCGCTCGGCTGCGCAGCAGTCGCCATCCAGCACAGACGGTTTACCTGAAAAACGGCGGTGAATGGTTTTGGGGCTGCTTCGCAACCCAGCGGGAGCAAGCTCCCTCGCCACAACAGCCTGTAAGGCTGCGAGTTTTGTGGTGGTCTTTTGGGCCTCTTCGCGGGCAAGCCCGCTCCCACAGTGATATGGGTTGTTCGCCAGTTTTGTGTTCAATGAAGACCGAATGTGGGAGCGGGTTTGCTCCGGGCGACGATCCTACGAAAGCGATCTCGCAGACAACAAAAAACCCGCCATTCCTTTCACAGGAATGGCGGGTTTTGTCGTTTCAGCGCTCAGATCAAACGGTATCCACCTTCAAAGAATGGTCATTCAACATGCCATTGATGATGGTCGCCGTGTCATGCCCGCCCGCCACCACCCCGCCCGCTCCCGGCGTGACGCCGTAGTGGCTGGCCAGGTTGACGCCGGCCAGGTCGATGGTCTGGTTCGGTGCCGCGCCGGCCATGGCGCTGACGTCGATGCTGGTCAGCACCGAGGCGCCGCTGCCGATGACTTTGAAGTGCAGGTAGTCATCCAGCGACGCTGCGGTGTTGTTTTCGCCTTGCAGCAGTTGCGACAGGTCCAGCTTGTCGGTGCCGGGGGTGAAGTCGGTGACCATGTCGTGGCCGCTGTTGCCTTTGAGCCACTGGAAGGTGTCGGCCCCTGCCCCGCCGGTGAGGGTGTTGTTGCCCAGGCCGCCGATCAGGAAGTCGTCGCCGCCACCGCCCTTGAGGATGTCATCGCCCAAGCCACCGTTGATGACGTTGCTGAAGTTATCGCCCGTGAGCGAGTCGTTGAAGTTGGAGCCGGTGAGGTTTTCGACTGCGGTCAAGGTGTCGGTGCCAGCGCCTCCGGTGTTTTGCGCGGTGGCCAGGCTCAGGTCGACCGTGACCGCGCCACTGGCGTGGGCATAGCTCACGGTGTCGATGCCGGTGCCGCCGTCGAGCAGGTCGTTGCCGGTGCCGCTGAACAGCAAGTCATTGCCGGCACCGCCGTGCAGCTCGTTGTTGCCGTTACCGGCGCTGAGCACGTCGTTGCCGTCGCCGGCATTGATGACGTTGTTGCCGGTGCCCGCCACCAATACATCGTCGCCCGCCGTGCCGGTGAGGGTGTGGCCATCCTGATAGCTGATGGTCACCGCTGCGCTGTCGCTGCCGCCATGGCTGTCATTGGCGGTGTAGGTACCGTGAGCGTCCGGGGCGATGTCGTGGCCCCCGGCGTAATTGAGGGTCATGGTCAGTTGGTAGTTTTCCGCGTTGTTCACGCCGCTGCCGCTGGTGTTGGTGATGTTGGTGACGTGGATCTGGTAGGTGCCGTCCGCCGCCGCGGTGAGGGTTTGCCCGTCCGCGAGGGTGATCCATCCGCCGCCGTTGAGCGAGTACTCCATGGCGATGTGACCGCCCGCCAGGTTGTGGTCCAGGTTGAGGGTTTCGCCTTGTTTCAGGTTGACGGTGATCCGGTCCTCATCGTTGGCATTGCCGGTGGTCACCCCGCCCAGGTAACCACTGACCACCAGCACCGCCGTCATGGTCGCCGCGTTTGCCGCAAAGGCGTTGCGCACATTCGCCAGGACCTGGTTGGCGGTGTTGTTGCCGGTCGAGGAGAAGCTGATCGCCCCGGTGCCGGTGAAGTCGGCGGCTTTTGAAATCCAGCCGGTGGTGAAGGTGGTAGGAGACGCCGTCAGCGGATCGCCATTGGCATCGGTGTCGTTGGCCAGCAGCAATTCACCCGGCACCACGATGTTGCCCGAGAGTACGTTGGTGATGATGTGGTCATCGACCGCCACCGGCGCCGCGTTCGGAATGACTTTGACCGTCAGCGTGGAGCTGGCCAGGTCGCCATCGTTGTCGCTGGCGGTGAAGCCGATGTTTTCGGTGAGCACCACTGCTGTGGTTTTTTGCGAGGTGTAGGTGTACTCGCCGGTGTCGAGGTTCACCACCAGGGTGCCGCCATTGTTGGTGGCGATGCTGATGCTGTTGTTCACCGTGTTGAACGTGCCGTGGTTGGCGCCGCCGCTGAAGTTCAGCGCGCCCTGGTTGCTGTTGCCTTTAGGGTCGTAGGTGTACGTGGTGCCGTCGACCACGAGGGTTTTGATGAAGCCGCCATCGGCACCGAAGGTCCCGCCATCGAGCAAGGTGCCCGTTACCGGCGCGCCAACCACCGTGCCCGAAAGCACCGAGTTGAGTTGGTTGAGATCGGTCACCACCACCGCGTTGGTGTTGGTGTGCGTGCTGCCGTCATAGGCCAGCGGGTCGAGGTTGGCGTTGCTCACGCCGCTGCCCAGGCCGATCGCGTAGTTCTTGATGCTGTTGGCATCGAGGAAGGCTTTGAGCGCGGTTTCGTCCGCAGTGCCGATGTCGCCTTCGTTGGGTTTGCCGTCGGAGAAGAAGTAGCCGACGTTCTGCGCCCCGGTCAGTTTGCCCGAGGTATTGAACGCGGTTTGCATGGTGGCGACAGCCGCGTCGTAGTTGGTGCCACCGCCGGCAGTCAGGCCGGAGATGATCGACTTGGCGGTCGCTACATCAACCCAGATCGATGTCTTGTCGGTGGCGTTGCTGCTGAAGGTGACGATCTGCACTTTTACATCGCCCAGGTCATCGTATTTGTCGAGCAAGGCACTGATCGCCTGCTTGGCCAGCGCCAACCGCGACAGCCCGGGTACGCCGGAAGCGTCGGCCATACTGCCCGAGACGTCGATCACCAACAGCAGGTTGGAATCGATCTCGACCGCGGCGACCGAACGATCGGAAGCCACCGCTTTGGGCACGTCATCGACGATGCTCACTACGATGGTGCTGGTGGTGCTGTTACCCAGGGCATCCGTGGCTTTGTAGGTGAAACTTTCGCTCAGGGTGTTGGCCCCATCGTTGGCGTTCGGCGACGTTTTCGGTGCCGAAGTCAGGGTGTAGGTGTAGGTGCCGTTGGGGTTGAGCAGCATTTGCCCGTACGTCCCTGTGGCGCTGCCGACCAGGGTGTACGTGACCGCGCCACTCGCGCCGGTGACCGAACCCACGAGGGTGCCAGTCGCCGTTTCGCCGGTGTTGCCCGGATCGCTGCCAGTGACGGTGCCGGCCGCCAGGTCCAGACCATCCTTGCTCAGGTCCAGCGCTTTCTCGTAGACGGTCACATCAGTGTCGGTGACCGCTTTGATGCAGCTGTTCGACACGTCGATGGTGATGGTGGTGGTGCTTTCATCGCCATCGGCATCGCGCACGGTGTAGGTGAACGTGTCCGTGGCGCCCGCCCCACTCACGGCGTTTGGATTGCTGTGATAAACCGCGTTGCCGTTGGCATCCAGCGTCAGGTAACCGTAGGTGCCGTTGATGTTCGAGCCCAGGCCGCCGATGGCCGAGGACGAAGTGTCCGAACCTGCGCGCACGCCGACCACTGCACCACCGGGTGCCGCGCCGTCGGCGCCCTTGATGTCGTTGTCCAGCACGTTGCCGCTGACCGTGCCGCCTTCGACCACGCTCGCCGTATCCGCTTTGGCGGTTGGCAAATCATCGACAATGTTGACGTTGATCTGACCGGTCGCGGTGCTGCCGTCGGTGTCCGACGCCACCACGTTGAAGTTCTCGGTGAGGCTATTGGCGCCGTTGGCGGTTGGATGGGTTTCGTTATCCGCCAGGGTGTAGCTGTAACTGACCACGCCGGTGGCCGGGTTGTAACCGGTGATGGTCAGCGTGCTGCCGAGCGGTGTGACGACCGATTGCGGGAAGCCTGCCGCCACGCCGCCGGTCACCACGTTGATCCCGCCCACGGTCAGGGTTTGCAGACCATCCAGCGAGGTCACGGTGAAGGTGCCGCTCTGGGTCAGGGCTGGCGTGTTCGGGCTGGTGCCGTCGCTGAGGTTTTTCTCGTAGACGGTCAGTTCACCGCCGTACACATCGAGGCCGTTGAGGGTGACCGGGTCGTTGTTGTTGTGGACGTTCAGCACCAGGTTGGCGGTGCTGGTATCGCCGTCGGCATCGGTAAGGGTGTAGGCAAACGTTTCGGTGCCGTTGCCGCCACCGTGCAGGTTTTTGAAGTCGGCATCGTTGGTGTTCAGCGTGTAGGTGTACGTGCCGTTGGCGTTGAGCACCAGGGTGCCGTAAGTCCCGGTGAAGGTGCCGGGGGTCACAGGCCCGGCGTTCGGCCCGGTGGCGACGTGGTCCGCGCCCTGAACGTCGTTGGTCAGGACGTTGCCATTGAGTGTCAGCACAGTCTCCGATGCAGTGCCAGTGTTGCTGTCGTTAACGGCTTTTGGCACGTCATCGACGATCTTGACCACGATGGTGCTGGTGGTGCTGTTGCCCAGCGAATCGGTGGCCTTGTAGGTGAAGCTTTCGGTCAGCGAATTCGCACCGTCGTTGGCATGCGGTGTGGTGGTCGCCGGCGACGTCAAGGTGTAGGTGTACGTTCCGTTGGGGTTGAGCTGGAGCTGGCCAAAATTGCCTGTGGCGCTGCCAACCAGGGTGTAAGTGATCGCGCCGGTCGCACCGGTGACCGAGCCAACCAGCGTGCCCTTGGCGGTTTCGCCGGTGCTGGTGGGGTCGCTGCCGATGACCGAACCGGCGGCCAGGTCTTGCCCGTCCTTGGTCAGGTCCAGGGCTTTTTCGTAGACGGTCACGTCGGTATCGCGGGACGCGACGATGCAGCTGTTGGACACGTCGATGGTGACGGTGGTGGTGCTTTCGTCACCATCGGCATCGCGCACGGTGTAGGTGAACACGTCGATCGCACCCGGGCCGTTCACCGCGTTGGGATTGCTGTGATAGGTCGCGTTGCCGTTGGCATCCAGCGTCAGGTAACCGTAGGTGCCGTTGATGTTTGTGCCCAGGCCTCCGATGGCCGAGGTCGACGTGTCCGAGCCTGCGCGCACGCCAATCACGGCGCCACTGAGCGCCGGGCCGTCGGCACCGCCGATGTCGTTATCCAGCACGTTGCCCGAGACCGTCGCGCCCTCGTCCACCGAGGCGAAATCAGGGTGCGCTGTGGGCAGGTCATCGACGATGTTGACGTTGATCTGGCCCGACGCGGTGCTGCCGTCGGTGTCCGTCGCCACCACGTTGAAGTTCTCGGTGAGGCTATTGGCGCCATTGGCGGTCGGATGCGCTTCGTTATCGGCCAGGGTGTAGCTGTAGCTGATCACGCCGGTGGCCGGGTTGTAGCCGGTGATGGTCAGCGTGCTGCCCAACGGCGTGACGATCGATTGCGGGAAACCTGCGGCCACGCCGCCGGTCACCACGTTGATCCCGCCCACGGTCAGGGTTTGCAGGCCATCGAGGGCGGTCACGGTGAAGGTGCCGCTCTGGGTCAGGGCGGGCGTGTTCGGGCTGGTGCCGTCGCTGAGGTTTTTCTCGTAGACGGTCAGTTCACCGCCGTAGACGTCGAGGCCGTTGAGGGTCACCGGGTCGTCGTTGTTGTGGATGTTCAGCACCAGGTTGGCGGTGCTGGTATCGCCGTCGGCATCGGTGAGGGTGTAGGTGAAGGTTTCGGTGCCGCTGCCATTGCCGTGCAGGGCTTTGAAATCTGCATCGCTGGTGTTGAGGGTGTAGGTGTACGTGCCGTTGGCGTTCAGCACCAGGGTGCCGTAAGTCCCGGTGAAGGTGCCGGGGGTGATCGGTCCGGCACTTGGGCCAGTCGGTACGCGGTCGGCGCCTTGCACGTCGTTAGTCAGTACGTTGCCGTTAAGGGTCAGCAGGGTTTCCGAGGCGGTGCCGGCGTTGCTGTCGTCCACGCCTTTGGGCAGGTCGTCAACGATGTTCACGTCGAGGTTGCCGTTGGCGGTGGTGCCGTTGTCGTCGACCACTGTGACTGCAAATTGCTCGGAGATGCCGTTGGCGCCATTCGCGGTCGGATGCGCTTCGTTATCGACCAGGGTGTAGGTGTAACTGACCACGCCGGTTGCGCTGTTGAAACCGGTGATGGTCAGCGTGCTGCCGAGCGGCGTGACGATCGATTGCGGGAAGCCTGCGGACACGCCGCCGACCACCACGTTGATGCCGCCAACGCTGAGGGTTTGCACGCCATCTGGCGCGGTGATGGTGAAGGTGCCGCTTTGGGTCAGCGCCGGGGTATCGGGGCTGCTGCCGTCGCTGAGGTTTTTCTCGTAGACGGTAAGCTCGCCGCCTTCGACGTTGAGGCCGCCAATCGTGACCGGGTCATCGTTGTTATGGATTTCCAGCACCAGGGTCGCGGTGCTGGTATCGCCGTCGGCATCGGTGAGGGTGTAGGTGAAATTCTCGGTGCCGTTGCCACCACCGTGCAGGGCTTTGAAATCCGCATCGCTGGTGTTGAGGGTATAGGTGTACGTGCCGTTGGCGTTCAGCACCAGGGTGCCGTAAGTCCCGGCGAAGGTGCCGGGCGTGATCGGGCCGGCGTTTTCGCCGATGGTCACGCGGTCAGCGCCTTGCGTGTCGTTGGTCAGCACGTTGCCGTTGAGGGTCAGCAGGTTTTCCGAGGCGGTGCTGGCGTTGCTGTCATCGACCGCTTTGGGCAGGTCGTCGACGATGTTCACGTCGAGATTGCCGTTGGCGGTGGTGCCGTTGTCATCCACAACGGTGACGGCGAATTGCTCGGAAAGACTGTTGGCGCCGTTGGCGGTCGGATGCGCTTCGTTATCGGCCAGGGTGTAGCTGTAACTGACCACGCCGGTTGCGCTGTTGAACCCGGTGATGGTCAGCGTGCTGCCGAGCGGCGTGACGATCGATTGCGGGAAGCCTGCGGACACGCCGCCGACCACCACGTTGATGCCGCCAACGCTCAGGGTTTGCACACCATCGAGTGCGGTGATGGTGAAGGTGCCGTTTTGGGTCAGCGCCGGCGCATCGGGGCTGCTGCCGTCGCTGAGGTTTTTCTCATAGACAACGAGTTCGCCGCCATTGACGTTGAGGCCGCCAATCGTGACCGGGTCATCGTTGTTGTGGATTTGCAGCACCAGGTTGGCGGTGCTGGTGTCGCCGTCGGCATCCGTCAGGGTGTAGGTGAAGGTTTCGGTGCCGTTGCCACCACCGTGCAGCGCTTTGAAATCAGCATCGCTGGTGTTCAGCGTGTAGGTGTAAGTGCCATTGGGATTGAGCACCAGCGTGCCGTAAGTCCCGGTGAACGTACCGCCAATGATCGGCCCGCTGTTGGGGCCGGTGGGAATGCGGTCAGCCCCCTGCGAGTCGTTGGGCAGCACGCTGCCGGTCAGGGTCAGCAGGGTTTCCGAAGCAGTACTGGCGTTGCTGTCATCGACCGCTTTGGGCACGTCGTCTTTGATGTTGACGTCCAGCGTGCCGGTGGCGGTATCGCCATTGGAATCACCGGCAACCACGGTGAACTGTTCGCTGAGATTGTTGGCACCCTCGCCGGCCGAATGGGTGTCGTTGCCGACCAAGGTGTAGCTGTAACTCACCACGCCAGTGGCAGGGTTGTAACCGGTGATCGTCAGGGTGTTGCCCAGTTGCGTGGTGATCGACTGCGGGAAGCCGGCGGCCACCCCGCCGGTGATCACGTTGATCCCGCCGATGCTCAGGCTGGTCAGCCCGTCGGGCGCAGACACGGTGAATGTGCCGTTCTGAATCAACGCGCCCGGGTTGCTGGCAGAACCGTCGGCGAGGTTGGCTTCGTTGAGGGTCAGTTCGCCCCCCGCCACCGACAGACCCGCGAGGGTGACCGGGTTGTTCGGCAGGACGCCTGTTCCGCCTGAACCGGCACCGTTGTCGCCGTTGTCCGGGTCACCGGCCAGCCGTTCCAGCGGAAACTCAGGAATGCCGTTGAAGCCCGCGGTGGGGAAACCAATGGTGGGATCGACCCGCCCGCCCACTTCTTCGAGCATGACGAAACTGTGGCCGCCGCCCGCCGCCCCACCGGGTGCGCCGGTCGGAGCAGCGCCGGCCGCCGTTGCTTCAGCCGTTTGGGTCGGGTCATCGCCGGCAGCGATGGCTTTTTGCAGTTGCTCGACATCGGTCAGTTGCGCCTGAGTCGGCGTCACCGCTTCAGCGGTATCCACATGGGGCGCCTGATGCGCCAGTAACTGGGAAGTCATTGGCAGGCTGCTGCCGCGCCCGAGGGTCAGTTCCTGGCCATTTTGCAGCTGCACGGCCACCGCGCCTTCGGCCCCGGTGATCAATTGGTCGCCGACGAACAATCGATCGCCCTCGATCAACACGCGTCGAGTGCCACCGCTCGATTCCGCGAACACCTGACCAATGACTTTACTGACGATACCGATGAGCGTTGCCATGTGCATTTCCTCCGCTGCCAACCGCTGTCGGCACCCTGTTTTTGCGAAGAACGTGCTCATGGTTGAAGCAGGTTTGCGTGGCGGATCGCGTGCGGGGCGCTTTTTCTGAGTAAGCCGCTGCCCCGGCGATCTTCTCGCCAAGCGTGTCGCTCGCAGGGGACGTGTCCGATTTTGGTAAAACCCCATTGCAATCAATAACCTCGGGGCTCTAATTGCCGACAAATCGCCCTGCGAGCGATGCGTAACGATTTTGAACCTAAACAGTGACAAAAAACTGTCACCTCAAAACCGTTTCGCTTCCCTCCCCTCCAGCACTTCTCCGCCCTATGTCGATAAGTGGATGGAACTTTCCTTAAACCCTCGAATACTCCCAAGAGCTCCTAAATCAAGGGCTTCCGGAGTGAACAATGTGCTGGATTTCGCAGCGCGCATAAGTTTTTTTTGGAATAAGCCATATGAAAAAAATTTCTTAGCTACGCTCTAGAATGTTCTTAGCTACGTTGTTACAAGCATGAAACGGTTTTGCCTATAAATGCCGTCAAATAATTGGCGACTTATAAAGAACCATCAGGAATCAGGGAGATGTACCCATGCGCGTTTTAACCCCCCTTTGCAGCGCAGTTCTGCTGGCGATGGCCTGCACATCCCAGGCGCAAGCCATGTCGTTGACCGAGGCGATCCAGAGCACCATCGCAACCCACCCGGAACTGGCGTCGCGGGTGGACAGCCGTCTCTCGGCCGATGAGCAAGTGAAAGTCGCCAAAGGGGGCTTTTATCCATCGGTGGACCTGAACGCCGCCTACGGGCGCGGGTACAGCGATAACACCAACACACGGGCGTTCGGCAATCACCACACCGAAATCCTCACCTACACCCAGTCGGAGCTGCGCATGCGGCAGATGCTGTTCGACGGTTTCAACACCGCGAACGAAGTCGAACGCACCAAAGGCGTGGTCAACTCCCGGGCTTATTACGCGCAAGGCACCGCTCAGGACTTGGCATTGCGCACCATCGAGGTCTACCTCGAAGTGCTCAAGCGCCGCGAACTGGTGACCTTGGCCACGAACAACCTGCAGGCTCACTTGCGGGTCAATGACCAGATCGGCCTGCGCACCCAGCGTGGCGTCGGCAGCAACGCCGACTCCGACCAATCCGGCGCGCGCCGGGCATTGGCGCAAAACAACCTCGACACTGCCGAGGTCGATCTGGCGGATGCCGAGTCGAATTTCGCCGCCGTTGTGGGGCGCCTGCCCGATGAACTCGAAGCGCCGCCGTCGATCCGCGGCGAACTGCCCGCCAGCCTGCCGGAAGCCCAGCAGAGCATGGTGGAAAACAACCCGTACCTGAAATCCGCCCAGGCGGACGTGCAATCGGCCGAGAGCCAGTACGAAGTTGCCAAGTCGCCGTTCTACCCGCGCTTCGACGCCGAAGCGGCGGTGGGTGCGAACAACAACGTGCAAGGCGATGAAGGTCACGACAACGAATGGCGCGTGGGCGTGGTGATGAACTACAACCTGTTCCGCGGCGGCAGCGACAAGGCGCGCCTGCAGTCCGATGCGCACCAGATCAACCAGGCGATGGACATCCGCAACAACGCCTTGCGCCAACTCAACGAGAACATCCACCTGGCCTGGAACGCCATGGTCAATGCCAAGAAACAAACCCCGACTGCCCGCGAATACGCGGATACCAGCCGACGCGTGCGCGTGGCGTATCAGGACCAGTTCGGCCTCGGCCAACGTACCCTGCTCGACTTGCTCGACAGTGAAAACGAGCTCTACAACGCCAATCGCCGCTACACCGAAGTGCGCTACACCGAGGAGTACTCGATGTACCGCGTGCTGGCGAACATGGGCCAGTTGCTGAGCAAACAACGGGTGGTACTGCCCGCCGATGCGATCGCCTCCACCGAAGTGAAAAGCGAAGCCCGTTTGCCTGAACTGAAGTAGGCCTGTGGAGAGATCAATTTGACCAGCATGGAACCCGGCAACATCGGTGTCGATCCGCGCCTGAGCTTCGATGACCCGCTTCTGGACGGTCTGTTGATCCTCTGCAAACTCCACGGCGCGACAGTCAGTCGCGCCAGCCTGAGTGCCGGCCTGCCACTGAACAAGCAGCGCTTGAGCCTGGACCTGCTGCCACGCGCAGCCGCCCGGGCCAGCCTGCAAGCGCGGGTGTTGCGCCGCGAACTGGCAGATATTTCCTCGCTCAACCTGCCCGTGATGCTGATCCTCAACAACGGCCGCACCGCCATCCTGCGACGCTTCGGCGAGGACGGTCGGCTGCTGATTCTGCCCAGCGAAGCGGACGGCGGTGAACAATGGGTCAGCCGGGAAGAGCTGGCCGAGAATTACAGTGGCCAGGCCTTGTTCGCCCGGCCACGCCATGAACTCGAAGACTTGCGCTCGCCGCTGGTGCCGCGTGTGGAAGCGTGGTTTCGCGACACCTTGAAGCTGTCGAAATGGCTGTACAGCGATGCGATTCTGGCGAGTTTCCTAATCAACCTTTTGGGGTTGATGGTGCCGCTGTTCGTCATGCAAACCTATGACCGTGTGGTGCCGAACCAGGCCACGTCGACCTTGTGGGTGCTGTCCATCGGCTTGCTGATCGGCACCGGTTTCGAACTGGTGCTGCGGGTCGTGCGTGCGCACTTGCTGGACACCGCCGGGAAGAAAACCGATGTGATTCTTTCCGCGACGTTGTTCGAACGCATCACGGGCATGGCGATGAAGGCGCGGCCGGCGACCATCGGCGGTTTCGCCCAGAGCATCCATGACTTTCAGGGCCTGCGCGAATTCCTCACGGCCGTCACGCTGACCAGCCTGATCGACCTGCCCTTTGCCGTGCTGATGCTGGTGGTGATCGGCCTGCTCGGCGGCTGGCTGGTGGTGATTCCATTGTTGGCGTTTCCGATCACGATCATTTTCGCGATGGTGATCCAGGTGCGCCTGCGCGACACCGTGCAGAAAAGCTTGAGCCTCGGCGCCGAACGCCAGGCGCTGCTGATCGAAACCCTCGGTGGCCTGGAAACCCTGAAAGCGTGCAGCGCCGAAAGCGAGCGCCAGCACAAATGGGAAAGCACCCACGGCGCCCTCACCCGCCTCGACAGCCATGCGCGCAACCTCTCGGCGCTGGCCACCAACGGAACGCTGTTCATCCAGCAATTCTCCGGCATGGCGACCATCGTCGCCGGGGTCTACAGCATCATCGCCGGCAACCTCAGTGTGGGTGCGCTGGTGGCGACCTACATGCTCGGCAGCCGCGTGCTCGCGCCATTGGGACAAATCGCCGGTTTGATCACCCGCTACCAGCAAGCGCAACTGACCATGAAAAGCACCGATGCGCTGATGTCCTTGCCGCAAGAGCGCGACGCCAATCAGCGGCCGCTGGAGCGCACGCAACTGCAAGGTGCGTTGGACGTCAGCGGTGTGACCTTTCACTACAACGGCCAGAACGCGCCGGCCCTGGCCAACGTCAGTTTCAGCGTCAAACCCGGCGAACGGATCGGCATCATCGGTCGCAGCGGTTCGGGCAAAAGCACCCTGGCGCGATTGGTGATGGGGTTCTATGCGCCGGAAGAAGGACAACTGCTGCTCGATGGGCTAGACCTGCGGCAACTCGATGTCGCCGACCTGCGCCAGCAAATCGGTTACGTCGCCCATGACCTGCCGCTGCTCGCTGGTAGCCTGCGCGACAACCTGACCCTTGGCGCCCGTTACATCAGCGATTCACGGATGCTCGAAGTCGCCGAGTTGACCGGCGTCACCGAGCTGGCGCGTCAGCATCCGCAAGGGTTTGACCGGCCCGTCGGCGAACGCGGGCAGTTGCTGTCCGGCGGTCAACGTCAAGCGGTGCTGCTGGCCCGGGCCTTGTTGCTGGATCCGCCGATCATGCTGCTCGACGAACCCACCAGCGCCATGGACAACAGCAGCGAAGACGTTTTGCGGCAAAAACTCCACGGCTGGGTGCAGGGCAAGACCTTGCTGCTGGTGACCCACCGTACCTCGATGCTCAGCCTGGTGGATCGGCTGCTGGTGCTGGACAACGGGCGAATCGTTGCCGACGGTCCGAAAGAAGCGGTCATCGATGCACTGCGCAAGGGCCGCGTCGGCTCTGCGGCTGTCTAGGAGCTACCCATGGCCCGTTCATCATCAGACAAGTCGCGAGACCGGGGCTACTTCGGCAGTTTCGGCAAAACCGCGGAAAGCGAATTCATGCCGGAAACCGCCGGCGCCTCGCTGCAGGATTCGCCGCGCTGGTCGCGAATTACCGTGTGGCTGGCTGCCGGGTTGATTATCACTGCGGTGGTGTGGGCCAAGTTTGCGGTACTGCAAGAAGTCACCATGGGCGAAGGCAAGGCGATCCCGTCAAGCAAGGTCCAGGTGATCCAGAACCTGGAGGGCGGCATCGTCACCGAGATTTTCGTGCGCGAAGGGCAAATGGTGAACAAGGGCGACACCTTGCTGCGCCTGGATGACACGCGTTTTCTGTCGAACAAGGGCGAGAGCGAAGCGGATCGTTATGCGTTGACCGCGCAGGTCGAACGCCTGTCCGCCGAAGCGGAAGGCCGGCCGTTCAAGCTGTCGCCTGAAGTAATCGCCAAGGCCCCGCAAGTGGCCGAGGACGAGCGCTCGCTGTACGAACAACGCCAGCGCCGACTGGCCAGCGAGCAACGGACGCTGAGTGAACAACTTCGGCAAAAGACCCAGGAACTCGCGGAATTCCGCTCCAAACAGGGGCAATTCAGTTCAAGCCTGGCGTTGCTGCAACAAGAGATGAATATGTCCGCGCCGCTGGTGGGCACCGGGGCAGTTTCACCGGTGGAAATCCTGCGGCTCAAACGCAGCGCGGTGGAGATTCGCGGCTCGCTGAACGCCACGACGCTGGCGATTCCACGGGCGGAATCGGCGATCAACGAGATCAAAAGCAAGATTGATGAATCGGAACAATCCTTCCGTTCGGACGCGGCGAAAGAGCTGAATGAAAAACGCACCGACCTGTCGAAAATCACAGCGTCGAGTATCGCCATCGATGACCGTGTGACCCGCACCACCGTGGTGTCGCCAGTACACGGGATTATCAAGGTACTGAAGGTCAATACCATCGGCGGCGTGGTTCAACCGGGCAGCGACATGGTGGAAATCGTACCCATTGAAGACAACTTGCTGATCGAAGCCAAAGTGCGGCCGCAGGACGTGGCGTTCCTGCATCCGGGACAGAAAGCGATGGTCAAGTTCAGTGCGTACGACTACACGATTTATGGCGGGTTGACAGCCAAGCTGGAGCTGATTGGTGCGGACACGATTACCGATGACAAGGGCAACAGCTTTTATCTGATTCAGGTGAGGACGGACAAAAACCACTTGGGCGGGGATGTGAAACCGTTGCTGATTATTCCGGGGATGGTGGCGACCGTCGATATCATCACTGGCGAGAAAAGTGTGCTGGATTACCTGCTGAAACCGGTGTTGAAAGCCCGGACAGAGGCGATGCGGGAGCGGTAGTTTTATGCCGGGATTGGTGGTGATTGTGCTGCCGTCTTCGCGGGCAAGCCCGCTCCCACAGGGGTTGAGTCGTACACAAATAATGTGATCACCACAAAACACTGTGGGAGCGGGCTTGCCCGCGAAGAGGCCCTCACAGGCAGCATCTATTTCGGCCCATGGTTACGTTGGTAGACCTCCTCCCCCATCGCCGCAATCTGCCCCTCGATCAACGCCTCGAACGGTTTCAACAACGGCTCGAAACTGACAGGCGCTTCCAGCGTCTGTAACGCCTGAACAATCGCCTCCACCGTCGACAACGCCCCCGGCCCCGGGGCTTTGCGCAGTCGATATCGAGACACGCCGCCATCCGCCAACATCACCCTCGGCAACGCCGCCAGCAACGGATTGAGGTGCAACATCTTGCGCGCTTTGCGCCAGGTGCCGTCCGGGACAACCAGCAACAGCGGTTCGTCATTCACGGCGTACGCCTGCATCGGTTGCGCATCATCGGCCGGAAACAGCAGTCGCGCCTGATAACCCGGCTGATTCAACAGCGTCGGTAAATCCTCAAACACCTCGCCCACAATCAATTCGGCATTCTTCAAGCCCAACGCCGCCAGCCTTGCGGTATTCAGCGCATGGTTCACCTCGCTCGGATGCTGCAACAGCAACACCCGGGTGCGGCTGTCGAGGCTCGGGATCAACGGGCATAGGCAGTGGGTTTGTGGGCGCAGGCAGCGCGGACAGTGGATTCTGGACATGTTCTCAGGCCTGGTTCAGTTGTGCTTTGAGCAGATCGCGGAAGGTCTGGATCAGCGGCTCGCGACTGCGGCCACGGCGCACGATCATCGAAAACGGCGCCTGATAACCGAAGGTCGCCGGCAGCAACACCCGCAAATCGCCCTTGTCCGCCCAGGCCTGGGCGTAGTGCTCCGGCAGGTAACCGATGTAGGCGCCGGACAGCACCAGAATCAGCTGGGCCTCCATACTTTCCACGGTGGCGGCGCTGTGTTTGAAACCGTGCCGGGCCAGTTCGGCCTGGCTCCAGTAACCACGACCGACCATGCGCTGCTGGGTGATGACCTGTTCGGGAATGCGCCGCTCGGTGAACAACGGATGACGGCTGCTGCAATACAGCCAGTGTTGTTCGCGGTACAGCGGCATGTAGACCAGACCGCTCATGCGCGTGGAAAACGCGCCGATGGCCAGGTCGAGACGGTTGTCCTGCACGCCGAGTTGCAGTTCGTAAGGGCTCATGACCGACAGGTGCAAATGCACGGCCGGGTGTTCCTGGCTGTAAGCGCCGATGGCTTCGGCGAAGGGCAAGGCCTTGTCGCTGACGGTGGAGTCGATGACGCCCAGGTTGAGCGTGCCGCGCAGTTCGCCCTTGAGTGCCGCCGCGTATTGCTCGAAGCCTTCGAGTTCGCCAAGCAGGCGCAGGGTTTCCTGATGGAACAGTTCGCCCTTGCTGGTCAGGCTGAAACCACCGCGACCGCGATGGCAGAGCACCAGACCGAGGGCGGCTTCGAGCTGGCTCATGTAGGTGCTGATGGCCGAGGTCGAGAGGTTGAGCTCTTGCTGGGCGTTGGCGAACCCCTGATGACGGACCACGCTGACGAAAATGCGTAACAGTTTCAGGTCGGGTAAAGCGTTGGCCATGGGGGGCTCCATCTCTCGATCGTTCCCACGCTCTGCGTGGGAATGCAGCTCGTGACGCTCTGCGTCACATACTCGGAACAACGGGACGCGGAGCGTCCGTGGATGCATTCCCACGCAGAGCGTGGGAACGATCACGGGAAAGAGTCTATCGCCGTCATCGCCATTAGTTTAGAAAAATCTGAACTAAGTATTTGCCCGTAGCGATTCTTCCCCGCCACTACATTTCGCAGAATCGGCCCCCAACGGTGCCCGTACCTCCCCGGAGCGGCGCAACCGACATAAATAAAACAACGACGATGAGGCCTTACCCGTGGACAAGATTCTTCACCAACCACTGGGCGGCAATGAAATGCCGCGCTTCGGCGGCATCGCCACCATGATGCGACTCCCCCATTTGCCTACCGCTGCCGGTCTGGATGCTGCCTTCGTTGGCGTTCCGCTGGACATCGGCACTTCGCTGCGCCCCGGCACCCGTTTCGGACCTCGCGAAATCCGCGCTGAATCGGTGATGATCCGCCCATACAACATGGCCACCGGCGCGGCACCGTTCGACTCGCTGTCGGTTGCCGACATCGGCGACGTGGCGATCAACACGTTCAACCTGCTGGACGCCGTGCGGATCATCGAAGAATCCTACGACGCCATCCTCGAACACAACGTGATCCCGCTGACCCTGGGCGGCGACCACACCATCACCCTGCCAATCCTGCGTGCGATTCATAAGAAGCACGGCAAGGTCGGCCTGGTGCACATCGACGCTCACGCCGATGTGAACGATCACATGTTTGGCGAGAAAGTCGCCCACGGCACCACCTTCCGTCGCGCCGCCGAAGAAGGCCTGATCGACTGTGATCGCGTGGTGCAAATCGGCTTGCGCGCTCAGGGTTACACCTCCGAAGACTTCAACTGGAGCCGTAAACAAGGCTTCCGCGTGGTTCAGGCTGAAGAGTGCTGGCACAAATCCCTGGCCCCGTTGATGGCTGAAGTCCGCGAGAAAGTCGGCGGCGGTCCGGTGTACCTGACTTTTGACATCGACGGCATCGACCCAGCCTGGGCCCCAGGCACCGGCACCCCGGAAATCGGTGGTCTGACGACCATTCAGGCGATTGAGATCATTCGCGGCTGCCAAGGACTCGACCTGATCGGCTGCGATCTGGTAGAAGTCTCGCCCGCTTACGACACCACCGGCAACACCTCGCTGCTGGCCGCCAATTTGCTGTACGAAATGCTCTGCGTACTGCCTGGCGTGGCCCACCGCTGAGGATCGGTCATGAATGAACGTGATCAGGTTTTGAGAGCGGCTGCCGATCTGGTGTCCGCCTTCGCCCGTAACGATCGCGAAGCCTACTTCGGCGCGTTTAGCGCCGACGCCAGCTTCGTGTTCTACACCCTCGAGCAGCCCCTGCTGTCGCGCGATGCCTATCAGGCGTTGTGGGACACCTGGCGCGCCGAGGATGGCTTCGAGGTGCTTGCGTGCACGTCAAGCAACGCTTTCGTCAGCCTGCAAGGTGACGTGGCGATTTTCATCCATGACGTGGCCACCGAGCTGCGCATGCAAGGGGAGCAACACTTCAGCCAGGAGCGCGAGACGATTGTTTTCAAGAAACAAGCGTCTGGCCAAGAACAACAAGGCCTATGGCTGGCCTGCCACGAACATTTGTCCGCGATGCCGGAAGGGCTGCCACCCCCTTAGCCAAACAGGTGACGCTTACACACGATGAGCGCGCCTTTATGATCGGAGCTGATCATGAATAACAACAACAAAGACCAAAGCCTTACGCACATCGAAACCTACGGGGTCGAACAGATCCCGGACAACGAACGCACCGCAGGCCCTACGGACTTGTTCCGGATGATCTTCGGCGGTTCCAACACCTTTGCCACCGCCGTGCTCGGCAGTTTCCCGGTGCTGTTCGGCCTGTCTTTTCAGGCGGGCGTCTGGGCGATTGTGCTGGGCGTACTGCTGGGCTCGATGATCCTCGCGCCCATGGGCCTGTTCGGTCCCATCAATGGCACCAACAACGCCGTGTCTTCCGGTGCGCACTTCGGCGTGCACGGGCGGATCGTCGGTTCGTTCCTGTCGCTGTTGACCGCCATCGCCTTCTTCTCGCTCTCGGTGTGGAGTTCGGGTGATGCGCTGATCGGTGGCGCCAAACGCCTGATCGGCCTGCCGGAAACCGACCTGACCCTGGGCCTGGCCTATGGTCTGTTCGCGATTCTGGTGCTGACGGTTTGCATCTATGGCTTCCGCTTCCTGCTGTGGGTCAACAAGATCGCCGTGTGGAGCGCCAGCCTGCTCTTCCTGCTGGGCATCTTCGCGTTCGCCGGACCGTTCGATGTGAACTACGCCGGCACCGTGAGCATGGGTCAACCGGGTTTCTGGGCGGCCTTCATCGGCGCTGCGCTGGTAGCAATGAGTAACCCGATTTCCTTCGGTGCGTTCCTCGGTGACTGGTCGCGCTACATCCCGCGTGACACCTCCAAGCGCCGGATCATGGCCGCCGTGGTGATCTCACAGATCGCGACCTTCATCCCGTTCCTGTTCGGCCTCGCCACCGCCACCATCGTAGCGATCAAGGCGCCGGACTACATCGCGGCCAACAACTACGTCGGCGGCCTGCTGGCCGTTTCGCCGAGCTGGTTCTTCCTGCCGGTGTGCCTGATCGCGGTCATCGGCGGCATGTCCACCGGCACCACCTCGCTGTATGGCACCGGGCTGGACATGTCCAGCGTGTTCCCTCGCGTGCTGTCGCGGGTCAAGGCCACGCTGCTGATCGGGGTGATGTCGATTGCCTTCATCTTCATCGGACGCTTTGCGGCGAACCTGGTGCAGAGCGTGTCGACCTTCGCCGTGCTGATCATCACCTGCACCACCCCGTGGATGGTGATCATGATCATCGGCCTGCTGGTGCGTCGCGGCTTCTACTGCCCGGATGACCTGCAAGTGTTCACCCGCGGCGAGAAAGGTGGCCGCTACTGGTTCACCCACGGCTGGAACTGGCGTGGGCTGGGTGCCTGGGTCCCGAGTGCACTGGTGGGTTTGTGTTTTGTGAACCTGCCGGGGCAGTTTGTGGGTGTGCTGGGCGATCTGGCCGGCGGCATCGACATCAGCCTGCCGGTCACCCTCGGCCTGGCCTCGGTGGTGTATCTGACGCTGCTGAGCCTCTTCCCGGAATCGGCTGCAGTGTTCGGGCCGAATGATGCACGCAGCAAGGGCACGGATTCGCTCGGTAAACCGGCGATGCGACAAGCCGCCTGATTAAAAACACATTGTGATGGCTTACACCTGTGGCGAGGGAGCTTGCTCCCGCTCGACTGCGCAGCAGTCGCAAAACAAGCTATTGAGTTCCCCCTGAAGGAACTCGATTGCAGGGTTTGGGGCTGCTTCGCAGCCCAGCGGGAGCAAGCTCCCTCGCCACAAAGCCCCATCACAGCAATGCAATTCAGCCTCACCATAAAAAAGACAATCGGAGACACGCCATCATGGCTTTGGATTTATTCGTCGTACTCATCTACGCCGCCGCGATGCTGATACTGGGCTACTACGGCATGCGCAAGGCCAAGACCAACGAAGACTTTTTGGTCGCCGGTCGTAACCTCGGCCCGAGCCTGTACATGGGCACCATGGCTGCTACCGTTCTGGGCGGCGCCTCTACCGTCGGCACCGTGCGCCTGGGCTACGTCCATGGCATCTCCGGTTTCTGGCTCTGCGCGGCCCTCGGTTGCGGGATCGTGGCGCTGAACCTGTTCCTCGCCAAACCGCTGCTGAAACTGAAGATCTACACCGTTACCCAGGTGCTGGAAAAACGCTACAACCCGATGGCCCGCTCGGCGAGCGCGGTGATCATGCTGGCGTATGCGCTGATGATCGGCGTGGTCTCGATCCTGGCCATTGGCACCGTGCTGCAAGTGCTGTTCGACCTGCCGTTCTGGCTGTCGGTATTGGTCGGCGGTGGCGTGGTGGTGATCTATTCAGCGATCGGCGGCATGTGGTCCCTGACCCTGACCGACATCGTCCAGTTCGTCATCAAGACCGTAGGCCTGATGTTCATCCTGTTGCCAATCTGCCTGTACCGCGTCGGTGGCTGGGATGAGTTGGTGTTGAAACTGCCGGCATCCGCCTTCAGCTTCACCACGATTGGCTGGGACACCATCATCACCTACTTCATGATCTACTTCTTCGGGATCCTGATCGGCCAAGACATCTGGCAGCGTGTGTTCACCGTCAGAAGCGCCAAAGTGGCTCAGGTCGCCGGTACCTTCGCAGGCTTCTACTGCATCCTTTACGGACTGGCCTGCGCCCTGATCGGCATGGCCGCTCATGTGCTGATCCCGGACCTGGACAACGTCAACAACGCCTTCGCCGCCATCGTCAAACTGTCCCTGCCGGACGGTATCCGTGGCCTGGTGATCGCTGCGGCACTGGCCGCCATGATGTCCACCGCCAGCGCCGGCCTGCTCGCCGCTGCCACCACTCTGACCGAAGACCTGCTGCCGAAACTGCGCGGCGGTAAACAGTCGAGCCTGGGCGTCAACCGCCTGTTCACCCTGCTGACCGGCATCGCCGTGCTGGGTATCGCGCTGGTGGTGAACGACGTGATCAGCGCCCTGACCCTGGCCTACAACCTGCTGGTGGGCGGCATGCTGATCCCGCTGATCGGTGCAATCTTCTGGAAACGCGCAACCACTGCCGGCGCAATCGCCAGCATGGGCATGGGCTTTGCCACCGCGCTGCTGTTCATGATCAAGGACGGTATGGACGCCAACACCCCGATCTACTACAGCCTCGGTGTGGGTCTGGTGAGCTTCGTCGTGGTCAGCTTGCTGTCCCGTCGCCCGGCAGCGGTGGCGAGCGCCATCTAAGCTTTCCATAACGACTTGATGCTTTCTTCGACGGGTGTGGCGTCGGTTGCCACACCCGTTTTTTTTCGTCTGGAGAAAACCTTTGATGAAGATTGTTTCTCGCGATCAGTGGTTCGAGGTCAAACAGCTCAGTGACGGCATTCGGCTGATTCACGAGCCTTACATCCGGCCCTTCTATCGCTGCAACCTCTGGCACATTCAGGGCCGCGACAAGGATCTGCTGCTGGACAGCGGTTCCGGGCTGGTGAGCCTGCGCGAACAACTGCCGTGGATCACCGAGCGGCCGCTGGTGGCGGTGGCCAGTCATTGCCATTTCGACCACATCGCCGGGCATCACGAATTTCCGGAACGCCTGGTGCACCCGGCCGAGGCCGACATCCTGGCGGCACCTGACGGCGAAAACGATTTGAGCCGTGCATTCGTCGGTGACGAGATGTTCGAGGCGCATCCGGACTGCCCGTTGTGCTACGCCGAATACCGGGTCAAAGCCGCGCCAGCCACGGGGATGATTGAAGAAGGCGACGTGCTGGATCTGGGCAATCGCGTGCTGCAAGTACTGCACACGCCGGGGCATTCGCCGGGTGGCATCAGCCTGTATGAAGCGGCGACCGAGACCCTGTTCAGCGGCGACATCATCTACGACGGGCCGCTGATCGAAGACGCCTACCACTCCAATCTCGACGACTACGCCCGCAGCCTGCAACGCTTGCGCGCGTTGCCAATCCGCACGGTACACGGCGGGCATTTCGGGAGTTTTTCCGGGGAGCATTTGCGCACGATGATTGACGAGTGGCAGCGCTCACACGCCTGAAGCCTGCTGTACTCAAGCCCAGGAACAACAATAACGCCCTCGAAGAACCATCATGAAAAGAGCTGCCGTTCGTGCCGCCGTGCATCGTTTCATCAGCCGCCTGCTGGAGGGTCAGGATGACTTCGACGACAACGCCAGCCTGGCGCAGTTGGGATTGGATAAACAGGATATCGAAGAGCTGATCTTCCATCTGGAGGATGAGCTGGGGTTGACGGCGTTTACGGCGGAAGAAGACCGGATGCTCAAGGACGCCAGGACGGTGAATGACTTGAGTCGGTTTCTGATGGAGATCGGGCGGGATTGAATCCGCCCACAATCTTGGATTCGCTTGTTTCCCTGTAGCAGCTGTCGAGCACCGCGAGGCAGCGTTCGGTTCGGGCCGCGTTCGGACGAAGCAGTCGTCAACCCTATTTGCAAGATTGCCTGACACACCGCGTCGTCTGATTCACGACTGCTTTGCAGCCGAACGCTGCCTCGCGGTGCTCGACAGCTGCTACAACAGCAGCAGCGTTGCGATTACCGGCGGCGCTGCTGGCGTCGACGTTGTTCGTCGTCAGTGCGAATAGGCACAGGTTGCAGAGGCGGTTCAATCAAACCGAGTGCAACACCCAGGTCGTGCAGCCAGTTTTGGATTTTCTCTTTCATGGTGCCCCCTTCAGGGTAGTGCCGAGTGACCGGAATTCTGTGGCCCCTTCGCACTGATAATAGTCCGAAGTCCTACGCATTGCTCGCCCAAATCCGCAATGATCTGTTACTTAATGGATCAAAATTCCTGACCGATAGTTCAAGCTATCGCCGAGTCCTGAATCGGCGCCGACGGGAAGACTGCCTGTTGCTGCTCAATCCACGCGTTCAGGTTGGCCCCGACCATGCCTTTGCGCCACATCAACCACGTCGTCGCGCGGGCAAACGGTTCCGCCAACGGGTGCACCGCCACGCTTTCGCGGCCCGGCAGGCTGGCAAGCATCGACTCTGACATCAGCGCCACGCCCGAGCCGGCAATCACACACGCCAGCATCCCCGGATAGGATTCGATCTCCATCGCCCGGCCCATGGCCGCGTGGTCATGGGCAAACCAGGCTTCCAGGCGCATCCGGTAGGAACAACCCTGCCGAAAGGTGAACACCGAGCGCCCTTCCACATCCAGGGCGCTGAGGATCGGCGGGTGATCGGCCTCGCTGATCAGCACCAGCCGCTCGTCGCATAACGGCACACCGTCCAGACCGGCCAGCTGCAGCGGGCCGTCCACCAGCGCCGCATCGAGGCGTCCGGTAAGCAAGCCTTCAAGCAATTCGCCGCTGGGCCCGGACTGCACTTGCAGGTTCACCGCCGGGTAAGTGCGGTGGTAACGCGCCAACAACCCCGGCAGATGAATCGCCGCCGTGCTGTACATGGTGCCCAGCACGAAGTCCCCCGCCGGTTGCCCGCCCTGCACCGCCGCCTGGGCTTCGTCGTGCAGGTTGAACAGTTTGGCGGTGTAGTCCAGCAGGACTTTTCCCGCAGGCGACAACTGCAAACGTTGACGCTCTCGGACGAAGAGTTCTACGCCGAGTTGCTCTTCAAGTTGTTTAAGTCGCGTCGACAGGTTGGACGGCACCCGATGCAAACGTTCGGCAGCACGGGTGATCGAGCCTTCCTGCGCTACGGCCTGGAAGATCCGTAATTGGCTGAATTCCACGACCTTCTCCAAATCAGAACAAGTTACTCACTATTATTCATTTTTAAAGAAAGTCAATCAGTCCTAGCCTGACGGTCATTGATCCATTGCCGGAACCCAGACCATGTCTCCGCTGATTCGCTTACTCGCCAGTTTTATTGCCCTGATGATGGCTATGGGCATCGGGCGATTCGCCCTCACGCCGCAGATGCCGCACTTGCTCAGTGAAGGCCAGATCGACCTGACCGCCGCCGGTCTGATTGCGGCGGCCAACTACCTCGGCTACTTCGTCGGTGCCGTGGACGCCATGTTCTCTCGCCGTCCCGAACAGGTTCGCCGGCGATTGCTGGGTGGTTTGTGGCTGTGTGTGCTGCTGACGCTGGCGTCGTTCTGGGCCAACGGGTTCTGGTCGCATCTTGTGCTGCGATTCGGGACCGGCGTGGCCAGCGCCTGGGTGCTGGTGATGATTACTGCGTTGAGCCAGCCGCTGGCGGCAGCCGCCGGCCGCCCGCGACTTGGCGCCCAGGTATTTGCCGGACCGGGTTTGGGGATTTTTCTGACAGGGTTGCTGGCCTTGGGCTCACACCTGCTGGGCCAGACTTCCGCAACTTTGTGGCTGGTGTATGCCGTTGTCGCATTGGTAATGCTGTTGGGTATTCTGCCGTTTTTGCCGCAACCGACCGTGACAGTCGTTGCCGCACCGAGCGCAGCCACATCCAGACATCAAGGCATTGGCCGTTTAGGGGTGATCTACGGGTTGTACGGGTTGGGCTACATCATCCCCGCCACATTCCTTTCGCAAATGGCCAGCGCTCAGTTTCATGGCCAATGGCAAGCCGACCTGTTCTGGCCGTGCTTCGGCCTGGCGTCGGCCATCGGGGTGGTGCTGGTCAGTCTGCGTCGACCCCATCCGAATGGCACTCGCCACTGGCTGATCGCGACCTTATGGCTCCAGGCCGCCGGCGTCTTCGCCTGCCTGTTGGGCAGCGGGCCGGGCCTGGCACTGGGAGTGATTCTTTGCGGTACGCCGTTCCTGGCCTGCATGCAATTGGTGATGCAGCGTTCCCGAGAACTCGCGCCCCACGCCACCCAACGCAACGCCGGACTGCTGACGGCTTGCTTTGCCTTGGGTCAGCTCGCCGGACCGTTACTGGCGGCGCTGAGCAGCCATTTCAGTGGTGGTTTGCAGCCAGCGCTGGTACTCGCCGGCAGCGGATTGCTTGTGGCTGGTGGTCTGCTGTTGCGTCCGGTCACTGCTGCCCAAGGGCTTTGCGCAAACGACGGCGCACCCACTGCTCAGCGCTGACGAACGTGATGCCCAGTAGCACCAGCACCGCACCGATGACGAAGTTCAGGCTCAACTCTTCACCCAGCAGCACCACGCCGAACGTGACACCAAACAGCGGCGTCATGAACGAAAACACCGCCAGGTTCGCTGCCAGGTAACGGCGCAACAGCCAGAACCACGTCAGGTAGCTGAAGAACGACACGACCAGTCCCTGGAACAGCACGCTGGCCACCGCCACGGTGGTCAGGCTGACGTGGGTCACCTGGCCGCTGAGGATCGCAATCAGCAGCAGCCCGACGAAACCGACGATCAGTTGATAGAACAGGGTCAGCGTGACGGGGGCTTCCGACAATCGCGAGGCACGGACCACCACCGTAGTCGCGCCCCAGGATGCGCCGGCCAGTACGCCCAACGCATCGCCCATCAACATGCGGTGATCAAGGTTGTCCCAGGACACGCCGCCTGCAAACGCAATGGCGATCCCGACAAAGGCGAGGAAAATCCCCAGCCACTGGACGGGTCTCAACCGTTCGCTCGGCAGCAGCCAGTGCACGCCCAACGCGGTAAAAATCGGCGCGGTGTAAAGGAACACCGACATGTGTGCGGCCGTGGTCAGTTGCAAGCCTTCGGAAATGAAGAAGAACTCCAGGCCAAACAGCGCACCCGCCAGCAAGCCACCGCGCCAGGTGCTACTGACCTGATCCCAGCCGCCCTTCCAGCAGATCAACAATCCTACGAGCAATGCGGAAATACCCGACCGCCCCGCCGCTTGCATGACCGGCGCGATGTCGGGCGCAGCCCATTTGATCATCACCTGCTGCACACCCCAGATCAGGCACAACCCGATCATCACTTGCAGGGCAAACCCATCGGCGCTACGCCGGGTGACGCTCACCGGAAAACCTCGACAACACACAACATGGCAGTGACCTGACAGTAAAAACAAAGCCCCGGCCTGCTTGCTGAACAAACAGTACCGGGGCGAAAAATGAGGGTGTCGATTATTAACCAAACGGCCAGAAAATGCCGCTTCGGGGGACCTGTAAATGCGTACGACAAAAATCAATTGTGGGAGTGAGCCTGCTCGCGATGACGTCATCTCAAACCACGGACATCACCGCGCCTTGCGCGCAGCCCAATACCCAACGCTGCACGCAACACTCGTGGCAAAAGCACCCCACGCCATATCCATCAATGCCAACTGAGACGACCACCCCTTCAACGTCGCCCAGTTGCTCAAGTCATACGTGCCATACGCAACCAATCCCAACAGCGCTCCCAAACGGGCAGCGCGCCGCCAGGTATTCGCCGGCAACACCACGAACACCACACAACCGAACACATAGAGAAGATAGAACGCCACTGCCGGGGCCAGCAGTGGTTGGTCGAGCATCAGCGAGCCGAGCAGTGCCCGATACGTGGGCGCCATCAGCACGCCGAGCCAGAGGCCGTCGAGCACGAGAAACGCGAGCAAGGTGCCCGTGTATGCAAACAGCGCTTTTTTCATAGCTGCCCAACCCCATGTATTTGTCCTACATGGGGCCGGAGCGAGGTTAGCTTAGTTCAATGCGATCCGCATGAATGACGATCTGGCCATTCTTGTACAGCGCACCGATGGCCTTCTTGAAGTTACCTTTGCTGACCCCAAACATGCTGGTGATCACCGTCGGGTCGCTCTTGTCGCTGACCGGCAAGGTGCCGTTGTTGTCACGCAACTTGGCGAGGATCTTCGAATTGAGGCTGGTGGCCGCTTCTTCGCCTACCGGTTGCAGGCTCAGGCTGATCTTGCCGTCGGCACGGACTTCTTTGATAAAGCCCTTCTCTTCCTTGCCGGCGCGCATGAACTTGAAGATTTCGTTCTTGTGGATCAGGCCCCAGTGCTTGTTGTTGATGATTGCCTTGAAGCCCATGTCGGTCGCTTCGGCCACCAGTAAATCAACTTCCTGGCCTGGGGTGTAGTTGGCCGTGGTTTTGTCGAGGTAGCGGTCCAGGCGCGCCGTCGCGGTGATGCGGCGGGTGTGCTTGTCGAGGTAGACGTGCACCACGACGTATTCGCCGGCCGTCATCTGGCGCTTTTCTTCGGAGTACGGCAGCAGCAGATCCTTCGGCAGACCCCAATCCAGGAAAACACCGATGCTGTTGACTTCAACGACTTTCAAACTGGCGAATTCACCGACCTGAACTTTCGGCGTTTCGGTAGTTGCGATGAGTTTGTCATCGCTGTCCAGATAAACAAAAACGTTGAGCCAATCTTCATCTTCGCTGGGAATATCTTTGGGAATATAACGATTAGGCAGGAGGATTTCGCCGTCCGCGCCACCGTCAAGATATAAACCGAAGTTAGTGTGTTTAACCACTTGCAAACTGTTGTAGCGCCCGACTAAAGCCATTTCCAATACCCTCATTGCGTGGGCGGCATTCTACCCGTTTTTGCGGGCGGCGTTTCCGTGGCCGGCCCGGTGACAGCAGAAATTCTTCTGAAGGCCTTCATTTTCCTGGGTTCTGCCTCAGGTCTTTGGCCGCTCGTCAGGCCGAACGGGTGATTTCCACCCCTGCCAGCCCATCAGAATTTCATACGTTGCCACCGTCGTTTTTATTTAAAACAGCAGCTTAGGGGCGTATTTCCAATATTAACTTGTGAGTAATTATGCCCCTACGATGTGTATTTTGAGAGGATATTTGCCAAGCAATTGTCAAGTATTTCCTGTACGATGCCTGGCCAAGTTAATTTTCTACAGGTTAATGGCCGCCATGCGTGTAAAAGCATCCAACAGCAAAGCAAAGCCAGCTCCAGCCGTTGAAACCAGCGAATCGATCAACAACCAGATTGCTGCGTTCCTCAAGTCCGGCGGCGAGATCCAGCAAATTGCCAAAGGCGTCAGCGGCCAGACGTTCGGCCCGTCCAAGCAGATCACGTTGGGCAAGAAGTAACACTCCCCCAAATATCTGCCGCGTCACCTGGTCCGTAAGCGCTTTGAGCTTCGAAGCGCTTGGACTGGAACCTCCCCGCAACACCCCGCCAAACCCACCCAATATTTCAAAAATCGACGAACGGCCTTCAATGCCGAGCATTCGCCGGTATGCTTGCACACGTCTAGATCAAGCGTTTCAGTAGGTTTTCGTTCCTGCTCCCCGCTGTCATGGAGTGACGCATGCTCAAACCCTCCTGTTTACTGCTCGGCACCCTGCTGTGGTGTTCGGTCGCCAACGCGCAAGTCTTCCAGCGTGAATTGGGCGACTTCGATCTCAAACTCGGCACCACCCCCAGCCGCAGCATGGCCCAAGGGCTGGTCAAACCTTCCAGCACCGGCTCATTCCACGGCGGTCTCGACCTGAGCCACGACAGCGGTTTTTACGTAGGGCAATGGGCGCCGAGCATGGGGTTGACGCCGGGGGCCAAGCTGGAAGTCGACTCCTACTTGGGCTTTAAACAGCCTTTCGACAATACCCTCGGGTACGAAGTCGGCATGATCCGTTACAGCTATCCGAAAGTGGACACCCTCGACAGCCAGGAGCTGTTCGGTGGCCTGACCTTTCTCGGCAGCCGTTTCGGCGCCGCGTTCAGCAACGACCCGGACAAACAGAACAGCACCGTCTTCGCCGACCTGGGCGGCAATCAGCCGTTCGGTATCGGGATCAGCATGAAATACACCACCCACCAGCTCAACACGCCGGCGTCCGTCGACGGTGGGTACATCGGCAGTTTCACCGATTGGTCCGTACAACTTTCCCGGCCGTTCATGGGCGTCGACCTCGACCTGATCTACAGCGACTCAAGCCTAAGCGGCAGCGACTGCTCCGCCTATTCCGGGCACAACAGCCAATGCGACGGGCTGGTCACCCTCAAGGCCGAGCGCGCCTTCTATTGATCGGCTGAACTGCCGGGCACATTCTGCGTTCACATAAGAATCCACTCAATAAGCCAGGCCTTCGCAAGGACTCGCCCATGTCGCGCTGGTTGAAGTATCTCGCTGTCATCCTCACCCTCAGTCTCGCCCTTGGCGCGTGCAGCCGCGTGGGCCTGGCTTACCGCAACCTTGACGTGATCATTCCGTGGACGCTCAGCGACTACCTGGACATGAACGGCGAACAAAAAGGCTGGTTCAACGAGCGCCTCAAGGAACACTTGAGCTGGCACTGCTCCACGCAACTGCCGGGCTATCTCGACTGGCTGGACCGCTTGCAGGTGATGGTCGAGACCAATCAGGTTACCGACGCCGCGCTGCAAACCCGCACCCAGGAAGCCAAAGCCGCCATCGCCCAGACCGCCCGGGAAATCACGCCCTCGGCGATCGAGCTGTTACAGGGGCTGGATGACAAGCAAGTCGCGGAAATGAACGACGCGTTCGCCAAGGATCAGCGCAAACGCCTGGAGGATTACGTTAAACCGTCTCCCGATCAGCAGATCAAACAGCGCGCCGAGCGCATGGAAAAACGTTTGAATGACTGGCTGGGTCCACTCAGTCCGACCCAGCAACAACGGGTGGTGACCTGGTCGAACGCCTTGGGTGACCAGAACACGCAATGGATTGCCAACCGTGTCCATTGGCAGAAGCAGTTCAGTGCGGCGGTTGCGCAGCGCCAGAGTCCGGAATTCCCACAACGCATTGAGACGCTGCTGGTGAATCGCGAGAGTTTATGGACACCGGCGTACCGTCAGGCTTTTGCCAACACAGAAGCGCAGGCACGAAGCTTGTTTGTGGATTTAATGGCTGAGAGCACGCCGGCTCAGCGTCAGCGGCTGTTGAAAAAGATTGAAGGGGTGCGCAAGGACTTCAACGATTTGAAGTGCCTGAGAGCTGCACAGAAAGGCTAAGCCCAACACAAATCAAAATGTGGGAGTGAGCCTGCTCGCGATTGCGGAGTATCAGACAACGACGATGTCGAATGACACTCCGCAATCTCGAGCAGGTCGAATCGTCGCACCGTCACTCCCACATTAGTTATCGGTGGTCTTCAGGCAATCTGCGCCTTCGACGCCACCTCATCAAACGTCACCTCATCCAGCGCATCTGCTTGCTCATCCAATACCTGCCGCGGATGGTCATTACCCGGAATGCTGCTGTCGATCAGGCTCAACAAACTCGAACCCCGCGCCGTCAAATTGTAATTGGAGCCAGTGCCGCCCTGCTCTTCAGGCCGAGGCTCGATATAACCGCGCGCCAGCAGTAATTTTTCGTACTCGCCGGCCACCGCTTTCAGGTGATCCAGGTTTTCAGTCACTTCGCCTTTCGACGCTTTCTCCGCCGCATACCGTTCGGCATACGCTCGCGGCGTGTAACTGGCCTCACCGTGTTGTACTTCGTGCAGCAAGCGTTCAATCAAATCCCAGTTGTAAGTTGTCATCCTGATTCAACCTCCAAAGCCTGTGAGTGAGATGGCCTTCTTAAGTTGTGACCGGCACCGCGCGCAGCCGTTCAGCCGAGTTTTTTGCGACTACAGACCGACGGCATGTCGAATTTGAAGCAGGCCAAACGACTAGGCTGTGTAAGGCACCTCCCAGCATTGCGAAGGAGAACAACTGATGAACGTTCAGAATCATCCCGTGGTGTCCCGCGAAGAATGGCTCGCCGCCCGCATACAACACCTGGCCCACGAAAAAGCCTTCACCAAAGAACGGGACAAACTCAGCGCCGAACGCCGCGCCTTGCCCTGGGTGAAAATCGACAAGGACTACCACTTCCAAGGCCCCCACGGCGAACTCAAACTCGCCGACCTGTTCGGCGGCCGCAGCCAATTGGTCATCTACCACTTCATGTTCGCCGCGGGATGGGATGAGGGCTGCCCCGGCTGCTCGTTCCTGTCCGACCACATTGACGGCGCCAACCAGCACCTGGCCCACCATGATGTGGCCGTGGTGGCGGTTTCCCACGCACCGTTCGCCGAATTCCAGGCTTTCAAGCGGCGTATGGGCTGGAAATTTGATTGGGTGTCGTCAGAAGGCTGCGATTTCAACTACGACTTTGGCGTCACCGCCCGAGCCGAAGACGTCGCTGCCGGCAAAGCCACCTACAACTACGAAAAATCCGACGGCGCCGAAGAAGAACTCCCCGGCCTCAGCGTGTTTTATCGCAATGAATCGGGAGAAATCTTCCACACCTATTCCACCTATGCCCGAGGCCTCGACATGCTGGTCGGCGCCTACAACTACCTCGACCTGACGCCCAAGGGTCGCAATGAAGAACAAATCATGGAGTGGGTGCAACACCACGACAAATACGAAGAAAAGACGTCATCGAGTTGCTGCCATGGGGGATAGTTCGCGCTAAAACACATAGCAACTTTCAGGTCGCAGAGTCTCGAAACGCCACGACCGGATCACGCCATCGGCCGTGGTGTACACCGAGTAGCTGCAATCGAACAGCCAGTTGAAGTAGTAGCGATTGCCGTCGCCCTCGACCACTCGCTCATAGTGGTGTTCGTGATTGTTCGGGGACCACAGCATGAGCCGACAGTGAACATCGCACGGGCTGGTTTCGAGGTCGGATACTCCCCCTTTTCCACACTTTTTAAAACTCAATATTTAAAATTGGTTTTCACTTCACCACCACGAGTATAAGACATCGCAAATGAAACCCAACCTTCACCACGCCTCACAGCGTTATCTTTTAATTGTTTCACCAAATCATATACAGCAAAGCTATCAAAATCAGTCTCATCGTCATTAAACTCAACACCATCCCGTTCAACGGCCAACTCGGCTCCCATACACCCCGGCCCTACTTCAACCTTATAACAAAATGAGTCATATCCACGAACAACCCCAGACTCTACCAGTTCAAAAATCTTTCTTACCAATTCGAAGTCTTCGGCAACCACTGTATTGCCTCCGGCGTCATATGAGCTTCATTCTGAAAAACCAACGTTTTAAACAAAGGGGACACCCATTAGCCTTGACTTGAGACCGGCTAATGGGCGTCCCCTTTGCGTTGAACACCAATAGAGTTAACGCTTATCCTTCTCCGGCAGCCAGCCCTCTTCAATCCGCTGTACTAACAGCGTGTCATTCCACGTTCCACGGATGGGGTACGCCCTCTGTTCCTGTGTTATTTCACCAACTTTCCACTCTCTCTCCCCGTTCCAGAACCACCAAGCATCTACACGCCCAGTAGAAGGATCTACTACTCCAGTACGGAAAATCGGTGTCTTCTGAGAGTGCTCTGGAATTACACACACCTTAGTCTTGTGGATAATTCCCTGCTTCAAAGCTGCCGATACAGGAAAAAAAATCCAGAAATTTGTTTTTTCCTCCACTAGGGCATCCAAATCCGGCAACTCATTATACGTACCTGGCAAGACACGGATTAATGAGCCCATAGGAGGTATTTTTTTCACAAACTGGAAATATGCTTTTCCACTCGTAGTCTCGATGGCAAATACATCTCCAATTTTGATCATTATTTAAACCCTGGGTATCCAACTGTTTTCAAAAGAGCAGCCCCCCTAGCAAGAGACTCCGCATAAATCGGATTAGCTGTAGAAATGCTGTTGATTTTACTGATCAATGAACCACCATCCTTACCTAATCCGTTTTACTCGATCAGCACTTGCTCAACTGCTCTCCCATCACTGCAAGATATGTTCTGAAGACCTGGCATTGCATCAATCTCAATGCCTTTCTGAGATAAGCGCGCCGCTGACCGCGCTTCAAGATTATCGGTAATGCCAACATATTGCACGGTACCGTCTTCTGCTGTCGATGAGTAAACGGCGGTCTTACCTGGATTAGGCACCACATCTTTTGCACCATCTAAAAATCACATAAAAACATAACCTACTGTCACGCGTGAATCATTGGGTTTGCCATCAGAGTCACCTTCCACAAACGACCACTCTCAGAAAACTCCATACGTAAGGCATACGTCTCAAACTCATACTTCAGCCACTGCTGCACATAGCCAATTAACATATCAACTCTACCTGGAGCCTCTGTACTAGCAGGACCTAGCTGGTTAACAATATCTCGAGCGCTCCAGACTTGAGCTGCTCGGCCAAGTACGTCTCTTCTATATTCCGAATATCCTTCGTGACGCTGTACAAAAAAATGAATATGATTTAATTTTCCCGAGCGAAACCCAAACTCCAAGCCGGAATTAATAAACTTATAAAATCTTGTCTTCCCCTCTGGATCGTTATAGCTATCCGGTGTCTCCGAAACGACCGGCGACTCTCCAATCATTCGACACAACTCTGTTACGATTGAACCATTTTCATCTTGACCAAGAGCTAAAATAAAACTCGACCAAATACTCATTATTTAATAACTCCCGTCTCCCGATTTCTTTCCACTATTTTTTGAATAGTCTCATCCACAAGTTTAGAATCGTAACCTCGACTGCTCAAATTTGCTCGCAGTGCATCTGTGTCACGACAGATTGCACCGCATAGGTCCGCTGCGTCTTGTTGAATCTGTGCAGGAGTATTTTTCCCGCCATACGTAGGACCTGCAATGTGTACATCTCGTGGAACCTCTACAGCAGTTGAGTTTTGATAGAGAACCTTGGTTTCCTGCTCCGTAAGGGGGCGGCCCAATTCTACTTCCTTTGCCGTACGCAACGCAGCAAATGAAGGGATATGGTCATGTTCTAGACCATCTCCAACCACCTCTCGCGCCTTAAGATTTTTATAAGAGTCCACATCAAGTTCTTGAACTGGTGTTTTCGAAGGCACGTTTGCTTTTGCACCATCAACTACACCCGCCCCGTCCTTCTTAACGCCCGAAACCAGAACCGTAGCCCCAGTCCCCTCCAGGTACTTCCCTGTCCCCTTAAGCAACGCAATTTCCAGCGCTGCCTTCGCCGCCTCAGTCCCGTAATCGCGAAGCGGGTTCACATCTCCCGGATAGGTTGCACTGTCAAATGAAGCAAGGACCTTGCTTCCTTGAGTGTAATCGTAGGGCGCAAACAACTCTCTCGTTGCCCCCCATCCATCAACAAACGACGCTGCGCCAGCCAATGCGGAGAACGCTGGTATAGCGCAACCCACTCCGGACACACAAGCCGGCGTAGTGAGTATCGCACCACCAAATCCTGCTGATGCCCCTATTGCTCCAAGAACAGCACGGCTCGCCCTTCCTGACTGCTTGAGCTCTTTATCGTTAAGCAGCAGGTCGTCATTGGCCTGGTCCCATTTTGAATACTCGTCAAATGCACCGGTGGCGAAAAGCGCACTCTGAGCATCCTTGAAACCCTTCCCATCAGCTTCAAGCTTTCTGACCGCTTGATAGTTGCTGTCTTCCGGGGGGACCGAGGCCGCACAATGAACCAACGCACACGCAGCCGCTTTCAGTTCATAAGCCTTCTCCGGCGACTCTTTTTGCAGCTGCTCAAGCGCGAGTGTTTCTTTTTGATGGAGCTGGCGATTGTATTCGTCAGCCATTAACGCGACCCACGAGGCCTTTTCGACTTCGCCGCCCGCCAGTCCGGAAGCCATCAAACCGACAATCTGCGAGGCCGCCTGGCGCAGCTCTGGCTGCTTATCAAACGTCGCGTTCAGCACTCCGGCCATGGCTTGGCTGGCACCAGCGGCAATGGCGCCGGTTTGGAAGTCGCCACCGGTTGCGCTGGAAACCGCTCCCCCCATCAATGCGTGCATGGCGGTACGAGCAATACCGCCTTCTGCCCACATCGCCATGCCGGCGGAATCGCCCGCGTTCTTGGCGTCCTGCCAATTCTTCTGCGCGTAACCTCCGACGAAATTAAATGCGGTCGCAGCAACGACATTACTCGCCTGAGCGACTAATCCGTTTTTTAGATTCTCGTTGAGGCTTCCCCCACCGATGACCGTTTTGATAGTGCCCGCAGCCAGTCCCTGCGCACCCGCATGTATCGCAAAACCACCAATGCCCTGGAGAGTACTTAGGTCGAACCCCTTTGTAAGGTTGTTGAATGGTGCCGTATGGCCGCTGAGTTGCGGATCGATCACACCTTGAGTAAAGCCCGCTGTAGCACCCGCAATGGCTGCATTTTTCAAGCTGTCACTGCTAAACGTTTCTTTAAATACAGCGCCCAAATTCCCTTTGTTATTGATCGTGCTGACTGCCGCCGTACTGGCCATCGAGGTCAAAACGCTCGCGGCGATCACGTTGCCCAGTCCCGCCGATGTGGCAGCAGCAGTCGCCGTTGCTGCCGAAGCCGCCGCCATGGTCCCGCCCGCAGTGGCACCCATCGCCGTACTGGCAGAAGCCACCGCCGCACTCGCAGCCCCCGCCGTCAGGACCGTGACGATAATAATGATCGCCAGCATCGCGCCCTGACCCAGGCTGGAGTTGCTGTATTTAAACGACTCGTGGGTTTCCCTGATCAGTTGCCAATCCACATCCCCGCGTTTCTCGGCGTCCTTCAGCCACGCCAGATCCGGGTCTGCCTTGACCATCGCGTCAATGGCTTCGCCGACCGTCTTCTGGTCGATCTGTTTGACATCGATGTGCAGGCCATCCACGGCTTTGATCGCCAGGTTGCCCTTGGCGGTGAGTTGGCTCTGGCGCAGGGTTTCATCTGTATTGCCTTTGCCCTTGGCGCTGGTCCAGGCCATGTCACTGCTGCTCTTCTCGTGACTCTCCTGATGCAGGTCCTTGACCGCTTCGAAGGTGATGCTGCCACCGCTGTCGAGGGTCAGGTCTTTGCCGCTGTCCAGCTTGGCGCCCTGGTACAGCTGATTGCCTCCGCTGACCAACGTGAGATTGCCGCCCGTCTTGATTTCGCTACCGATGTTTTTGACGTCGGTCACTTCATCACGCTGCGTCTTCTTGCTGCCCCAGCCACCCTTTTTGTTCATGTCGTACAGCGAGTAATTGCTGTCTTGTGCCGCCAGCAGGTTCAGCTCGTTATTGGCATGCACATAGGCTTCGTTGCCCGCGCTGATTTTGCTGGCGACCAGGGTCAGGTTGGTGCCGGCGATGGCGATCAGGTCGCCACCGGCTTTCAGCTCGGCGCTTTGTTGGGTAACCGTGTCCAGTTAAACAAAGGGGACAGATTTATTTTCCGGACAATCAAATAAAATAAATCTGTCCCGAATGGCACTTACTTAACAGCTAACCACTTGAGCTGAAAGCAAAAAATGAAGAAGGGCTGGTCTTGGTCTACGGTGATAGTTGCGAACACACCCCGACAAACCAAGGACACAGCCCCAAATGGATCGTAGACGTGAAATTCTTCAGCATCAACAGCAACGTTTTCATCGACACGCGTTGGACTGCGATGCCTATGCGTTTTTCAATCTCCTCACGTCTCCCGATCTCTTACAACTCGTCGAGTCTGCACTGCCAGAACATCGGGAACGCCTGTTTCCGCCAACTGAAACGTTGTCTATGTTCCTGGCTCAAGCAATGAGCGCCGACCGCTCCTGCCAGAACGCCGTGAACGACCTGTCGATTAAACGGTCATGTGGCGGCATGAAGCCCAATAGCACTCGCACGGGCGCCTACTGCAAAGCCAGAAAACGCCTGCCTGTGGAAATGGTTTCCACGCTGGTCAGGCACACCGGTGCTTCAATAAGTGATAACGCACCCTCGTCGTGGCGCTGGATGGGACGGCCTGTGCGGCTGGTGGATGGCACGACGGTCAGCATGCCCGACACAGCGGCCAATCAGGGCGCCTATCCGCAATCTCGCGGCCAGAAAGTCGGTCTTGGTTTTCCGTTGTGTCGAGTGGTGGGCATCGTCTGCCTCTCCAGCGGCGCCGTTTTAGATGCTGCCCTTGGGCGTTTCCGAGGCAAGGGCGGCGATGAACAGACGCTGCTCAGATCAATGCTCGACACGTTGAAAACAGGTGACATTTTGTTAGGCGACGCTTACTACGCTACCTATTTCTTGCTGTGCGAGTTGCAACGAAGAGGTATCGATGGCGTGTTCGAACAATACGGTGCTCGACGGCGCAGCACGGACTTTCGCCTAGGGCAGAGTCTCGGTTCGGAAGATCACCTGATCGAATTGAAAAAGCCTGCAAGAAGACCGCTGTGGATGAGTCAAACGCATTACGAAAAGGCGCCTGAAAGACTGACCGTGCGAGAGTTGAAGGCGGGTGGGAAAACTTTGGTCACCACGTTGCATTGCCCAAAGCAGACACCTAAAACAGCCCTGAAATCGCTGTACAAGGGTCGATGGCATGTTGAACTGGATCTGCGCAATCTCAAAGCTACGCTGGGGCTTGGAAAGTTAAGCTGCAAAACCCCAGGCATGGCAGTCAAGGAGTTGTGGGTCTACCTGTTGGCACACAATCTGATCCGAATGCTGATGGCGCAATCGGCGCTGTTAGCGGACTGTTTACCTCGCGAACTGAGCTTCAAACACAGTCTTCAGCTATGGCTGGCGTTGCGACAATATGGCAGCCCCGAAGACGAGGATGGCCTGTCGAATTTATTGATGCTGATTGCTCAGAGGCGCGTCGGGAATCGGCCTGGTCGTATCGAGCCGCGAGCCATAAAACGAAGACCTCAAGCCTACCCCTTGCTGACCAAACCACGTCGGTCAGCAAGGGCAGATGTCAGAAAAAACGGGCACCCAAAACATGTTAAGTAAGTGCCATTCAAATCTGTCCCCTTTTCTCAGCAATCCAAGCCTATGAGTCCGGCAAGCGGCGTATCCGGGTAGCGGCGTTACCGGAGCTGGCCCGGCTGCTTTCGACCACACTCGAAGAGCTGTTTGGTCAGCAGCAGGAAACCACTGTGCGTAAGCGTGGCCCAGCTCCGAAATGGCAGCAGCAATTGGAAGCCATTGATCAGCTACCTAAGACCCAACAGAAATTTGTTGCGCAGATGCTTGATGCTTTGATCGCTCAAGCCACAACCAAAGCGAGCAGCGAAGGAAGAGAGGTTTTGCAGTAAGCAGATAAAAAACACCGGCATGAGGCCGGTGTTGAGGCTAGGCAGTGTTCAAGAGAACTCTAATTTGCACTCTGAAAAAGGGATCGAGCGGCCATCGAAAATAACAAATTGATCACCGTCGATTCGAGAAAGAAGCAAGTCACCAGCTTTTGCTCCTGCTACAACTGCCTCCCGCCAACCGCCTATGCCTCCATGGTAAGACAGAGCATGAAACAGGTGGCCAGCCGACAGAAAAACTTTGCAGCTGCAAGGCACAACACTACCACTAGTTTAAACGCTTAGATAGCAAGTTCCTGACGCACTTTCTCGGCTACCTCATCAATAATAAACCCAGGTCCAAATATAGTAAGACCCACGAATGTTTCTGACTCAATTTTAACTTTCTCGCCCATCAATTCAACCTCTGCGACCTCAATTTCTTGAGAGCCTCCAACCGCCCAGGACTTATCAAGCCCTACAGCACCAAGCCTGACTAAAACAATGTGCAGGGCGTTACGCAACACCGCATCGTATTCATCACCCAGTACTATTGATGCAAATTCATCAGTCATATTTAAAAACCTAAATCCTTCCCGCCTGAACGACTTGCAGACTCAGTTATCTGCTCCCAGCTTTTGCCTTTAGCTCTCAGCCAATCAATAGATGGCCCAAGCTTGTCCCCATATACTCGCAAGTTTCGCTCATAAATCCCTGCAAGCTTATCAGGTGGTGTTAGATCCTTATATTGAACGCCTAACTCACGGCGTATCTGATGGAGTTGACGAGCGACTTGCTCTGGCGTTGCACCTGCTGCGCGCATACTGAGACTAATCTCTGACAAACTATTAACTTCATCGACATATGCTTGCCGTAGAGGTGGAAGCTTATCTACCGAACCAGTTGCTTTTGCGCCACCCCTACCAAAACCTACCGGACTTTTCCCAATCAGCGCCGGACCCACCGCTGACATGACCTCGGTCAACAGTGTAGCCCGTTCCAGCGGAGACAGTTTCTTTCCACTCGGCGGATCTATCCAGCTGGTCTCTTTGGCCCATTGATCTATATCCGCCAGCTCAGCCGGGGTCAGCCAACCTTCCTTGAGATTCTTCGCAAAAGCAATTTGCTTATCCGAAGCAAACAATGCTCCCCAGCCATCGACTCCCTGCGAGGGAACCGCTATGGCTCCTGGGTTCCCTGTGAGCAGCCCGGCCATGTCGTAGGAGATATTTCGCCGCAGGAAATCCATCAGGTCCTTGGCGACCGGTGCATCCAGTGAAACTGCGCTGTTCTGGACTCCATCTACACACGCTCTGCTCTTACAGGCATTCATGGCCATCGAACGCTTGGTCGAGAGTTCTTCGTAGTTTCCTACAATCTCGCGGATGTTCTGTGCACTGCAGCCTTGCGTCGCGCGACAGCCTTGAAGCTCTTTCAGCAAACGCTCAGCAGAGGGGTGGTCGAGGTTGTTGTACTGCGTTGCGTTTGCCGTAACTGCGGAAGCAGCAGATGCGTCGCCCCCAGTAATCGCTGCGCTCAATACACCGATCAGTTGCGATGCTGCCAGTAGCTTACTGATCCCTTGCTGGTATTCCGGACTGTTTCTATCGACGCCGACGGGTAGCAACTTGTCGGCAAGGAAGTCCACGACAGCTTCATTCACACCGGCCGCCAGCGCCCCTGATCGGAAGTCGCCGCCCATTGCCTCGGCCATCAAGCCGCCCAATGCGGCGTGCATTACTGTTTTTGTCAGTTTGCCGTTTTCGAACAGCGTTACATCACCAATCTTATTGGCACCGATTGCGCCGGCAATAGATATTCCGGCCCCCAGCGTCGCGTCGATGAGATTGTCTTTAACGCTACCGCCCATGATCGCCGTTTTCGCTGCGGTGTCGGCGGCAACTTTAATCGCCACAGCCTTAGCGCCAGCTGCATCAAACGACAACTTCGTAGGGTTAAAACCGAACTGTGCGGCAATACCCGCGGTAGCACCCGCAAGTACGTAACCTTTGAGATTTTCAGAGGAGGCGACGTCTTTCAGAGCAGCGCCCAAATTCCCTTTGTTATTAATCGTGCTAACTGCTGCCGTACTGGCCATCGAAGTGAGCACGCTCGTCGCGATCACATTCCCCAGTCCCGCCGCCGTAGCCGCCGTGGCAGCGGTAGTCGCCGTCGCTGCGGTGCCTATCGAAGCCGCCGCCATGGTCCCACCCGCAGTGGCGCCCATCGCCGTACTGGCAGAAGCCACCGCCGCACTCGCAGCCCCCGCCGTCAGGACCGTGACGATGATCGCCAGCATCGCGCCCTGCCCAAGGCTGGAATGGCTGTATTTGAACGAATCATGCATTTCTTGCACTTGCCGCCAGTCCACATCTCCACGCTTCTCGGCCTCTGTCAGCCAAGCCAGTTGCGGGTCGGCCTTTACCATCACATCGATGGTCTGGCTTATGGTGTGCTGGTCGATCTGCTTAATATCAATCTTCAAGCCGTCGACGGCTTTAATCACGACGCTACCTTCCGCGATCATCTGCGTCTGGCGCAGTGTCTCATCGGTATTACCCTTGCCCTTCGCACTCGTCCAAGCCAAGTCACCCTTGCTCTTCTCATGACTCTCCTGACGCAAATCCTTAACCGCCTCAAACGTCACCGCCCCACCACTGACAATCGCGATATCGCCGCCACTGTCGAGCTTCGCCGCCTGGTACTTCTGATCCCCACCGCTCTCCAGCGTCAGGTCGCCACCGGTCTTGATTTCGCTGCCGATGTTTTTCACATCAGTGACTTCATCACGCTGCGTTTTTTTGCTGCCCCAACCACCCTTTTTGTTCAAGGGGATCGCCCGAGGCGAATTCCGTTGTTGAGGCGCGCAACGCTAGACGGGGCGCGGCCTGCTCGCCGGTTGGCACAGCCGAGACGCGGTCAAGGTCAAAAAACACCACGACGTGGGTGTTCGGCCCGTGTCTCAAAAATTGTAGAGACGCATTTTTAAAGAGCGATCGACGACTCTGCCGACGGTTTTGCGATCAAAGCCTACCAGAGGCTCACCGCCCCCAAACGTCGTCATGGCTTCCGCGGGGGTGGGGCGCGGTTTTGCGCCTATATATTGGGAAATTTCGGGGCAGCCTAAGTCACCACAAACCCAAAACCCCTAGCTGTCCAGCGGCAAAGCCAGCGGAGGGCCAAGGGCAACGCGCCTACCGTTACTACACCTCTTGGGGAAACTAGACTTTAGGCACTAGAGCAAAAAGCCCTCCAGGCATTAAGTACCTGAAAATATAACTCGCGGCCTTGTCAGAACTTCGCTTTAAAAAATCAGAATCCGACTCGTCGGAACCTTGGTCGCAGTACCAACTGTCGTACGTTTGCTCAGCTGTCTCGCCAACTAGTTGATATACATCCCCTCCAAGAATCGAAATTCCAAAAGCCTCAAGTTCATAAACAGCACGTAAAGCTTCATCACGTCCCAAGGCCCAGTTCCTCACACCCAAATGCTCGAGGGATACTCCGCAATTTAGAATAGGATCAATTTGTTCCGACCATATAGTATTCATAAGTCACTCCGCCGGGGCTGGCTTGAATAGTCGGTGATTGATTGACCCATCCGACTCCTTTATGAACTCGAAAACGCCCTGTTTCCCACGATACTCACCTGGAATTTTCAGCATATCTCTTACAACACCATCTCCCCCGGTGATCTTCGTCACCTGTCCGGCCCCCTGGAACGTTGTGACACTTTCCGGGAATCCATGAAGATCGCCAGTCTTGATCTGACCTAGGACTTTATCTGTATATTTCGTGCCTGCGAAGAAATCATCTGCGACCGAACTTCCACCTTTTGCAAACCACGAACCGGCCTTCCCTAGTATAGCGGCTAACCCTAAGCCAGAAAGCGATCCGGCCATGAACTCGCCCCACGCCTTGACGAATTCGTTCGCTGGCTGGACGCCCTCAAACCCTTCACCTCGCGCGAGTGCTCGTGCGAGCTGATCAACCTCTTCGGCGGAAGCCCCCTGGCTTTGCATGTACTCCACGGCGGTAGTGGCCGCTTGCGCATATTCGGTTAAACCTGGAGGCAGGTGATCGCCGAAATTATACTGGGTACCGTTCTGCGCGACCCACGCCCCAGTTTGCAGTTTGTCAGCATCAGCGTTGGGGTCTTGAACAGCGGTCGCCAGCAAGCCAACCAACTGCGAATTCATCGTCAGCAGACGGTCTCGCTCATCCTTGGGTAAACCGGCATAGCTTGAGGCCATATCAGCAACCAGGGCTTCATTAAGCCCGGCTGCCAAGGCACCCGTTTTAAAGTCACTGCCTGCCGCTACAGCGGCCAATCCACCCATCAGCGCATGCAAGCCAATCTTGGCCAGACCGCCATCCGGCAATCCAGTATTACCCACCAGATTGAAGCCATAGGCGGTGAACGCACTCACCAGACTGTTTTGCAAGGCATCGCCCAAGCTGCCATCGCGCCCCAGCGCTTTATTGAGCAGTGCGGAGGTGGTGTTCTGCAGTGCCTGGTTCGCGGCAAACTGGCCGAGGCCTCCCAAGCTGCTCAGGCCACCCGGATTGGACACCACGACCTTACCGGTATTGGCCAAGGCCCCACTGGTGGATTCGGTCAATGGCGTCCCGGCGGCCGCTTCAGTTCCCGTCCAACCGTTGAATACTCCGGCGGCGAGACCTGCGGTCACACCAGCGATGATGTAATTTTTCATACTCTCGCTGTTGAACGTATCCGCGAGGGTCGCACCGAGGTTGCCTTTGTTGTTGATCACGTTGACAGCCGCATTGCCCGCCATCGCCGTCAGCACCGAAGTGGCAATAATATTGCCCAGCCCGGCAGCGGTGCCCGCCACGGCGGCGCTGGTTGCAGTGGCCGCAGTTGCAGCGGTCGCGGCAGCCATGGTGCCACCCGCACCCACAGCGCTACCCGCCGAGGCCGCGAGTGCGCTGGCGGCTCCCGCGGTGAGTGCCGCCACAATAATGATGATGGCCAGCATCGCTCCGGCACCGAGGCCGGAACTTCTGTAGTCAAAGGAATCATGGATCTCTTTGATCTGCTGCCAATTCACGTCGCCACGGGCCTCGGCGTCCTTCAGCCAGGCCAGGCTCGGATCGGCCTGCACCATGGTGTCGATGGTCTCGCTCACCGACTTCTGATCGATCTGCTTGATGTCGATGTGCAAGCCATCGACGGCCTTGATGATCAGTTGGCCTTGGTGCTCCAGCTCACTCTGGCGCAGTGTTTCATCGGTGTTGCCCTTACCCTTGGCCGATTGCCAGGCCAGATTACTGCTGCTCTTCTCGTGGCTCTCCTGGTGCAGGTCCTTGACCGCTTCGAAGGTGATCCTCCCACCGCTGTCGAGGGTCAGGTCCTTGCCACTGTTGAGCTTGGCGCCCTGGTAGCGTTGGTCACCACCGCTGACCAACGTCAGGTTGCCGCCCGTCTTGATTTCACTACCGATGTTTTTGACGTCGGTCACTTCATCACGCTGGGTCTTCTTGCTGCCCCAGCCACCCTTTTTGTTCATGTCGTACAGCGAGTAATTGCTGTCTTGTGCCGCCAGCAGGTTCAGCTCGTTATTGGCATGCACATAGGCTTCGTTGCCCGCGCTGATTTTGCTGGCGACCAGGGTCAGGTCGGTGCCGGCGATGGCGATCAGGTTGCCACCGGCTTTCAGCTCGGCGCTTTGTTGGGTAACCGTGTCCAGTTGGGTAATGGTTTTGGTCTGGCCTTTTTTGCCTTTGGAGTAGTCGTGCTCTTCGTTGGCGGCTGCGGCCAGGGTCAGGTTTTCGCCGGCCTGGACGCTGAGGTCTTTTGCCGCGCTGACGGTGCTGGCGACCACGGCGATGTCGCGTCGGGCGTCGATGGCCAAGTTGCCGCCCACGTCCACGCTGGAGCCGTGTTGCAGGACAGTTTGTTCGGTGCTCTTGACCCGGCGGCGCTGGTAGGCGGCGCTGTCTTCTTCGGTCTGGCTGGCGATGACTACGTCGCGCCCGGCCGTCACGCTGGCGTTGCCGCCGGCCTTGAGGTGGCTGCCGAGGTTGAGGACGTCACGCCCGGCGCTGAGCTTGAGGGTGTCGGTGGCTTCGAAGCGCGATGCTTCGCTGACCACGTCATCGCGCAGTTGAAATTGCTCGCCTTCGCGCTTGAAGGTGGTGACGGTGCGCTCGTTGATGATGTCGCCGGCCAGGGTGGTGGCGCTGAGGTCGCGGCCGGTGACGATGCCGCCACGGCTGTTGCGGATCGAGTCGGTGGCGAGCATTTCCAGGCGGTTGCCCGCTTGCATCAGGCCACTGTTGTCGAGGTTGCCCGCCACCATGTTCAGGTTGTTGGTGGCGCGCAGGGTGCCGCTGTTGTGCAGATCGCCGCCGGTGATCAGGCTCACGTCCTGGCCCTGGATCAGTGCACCGTTGGGCGCCAGACGATTGTTGGCCTGGGCCAGGTATAAAACAGGGGTCAGGACTTTCTGGCCATTGACCTCCGCCTCTTCCATCCAGACGATGTCGTGGGTCAGCGCCGTCACTTGTTCGGCGGTCAGCGACACGCCGAGTTGCAGGTTTAGCGAGTCCTTGTAGGAGATGGCGTTGTCCATCAGGTAGCGGAACAGCGCGTCATCGCTGGCGATGCCATTGATGTAACGCTGGCCGGTACGCGCCACCACGGCTTCGCGGATCAGGCGTTGCTCGTAGAGGCCGTCACCGAGACGCTTCCAGCTGTCATCGGGGTTGTAACCCAGGTTGCCGAGCAGGTAGTCGGAGCTCATGAACTGCTTGAGGTCGGTGAGCGCCGGATTGGTTTCGATTAGGTATTTGTGGCTGTTGTCTACCGGGGCGATTTCGGGCAACCCCTGCACACGGTTGACCGACGGTGCGCGGGTGTCCAGTGCCAGCGGACCCTGACCGTTCACCGCACCGCTGAGTGGCTGGCCGTCGACACTGAAACCGCGCTTTTGCACGGCGGTGTAGTCGAGGGTCCGTTCCCGGTCTTTGGCGGTAATTTGGCGGCTGCCGACGCTGAAGTCCGCATTAGTCGTCGAAGCGCTGGAGGCACCGTCAGCCTTGGCTTGCTGACCGCTCATGCGGAACAAGCCGTTCTGGCCGGTGGGCAGGCTGAATCCGGGCAAGGTCACCGGGTTGACCTGACGCTGGGCCAGCTCCGGTGGCAGTTGCGCGGTGATCGCCGGTTTGACGGTGGAGGCAACGACGTCGGAGTTGGTGTTGCGGTTTTGCGCCGGCGTATTGATATCCGTGGCGTTGGGGCGGATGACGCTGTTATTGATTTCCTTTGTCGCATTAACCGTCACCGAACCCGCCGCCTGAATAACGGCCGGTGCAAGCACACTCCCGGTAGTCGTCACCACATAGCTGGAGTCCTCGTAAAAGTTACCGATCCCGTTTTTCAGCTTTTCAATGGTCATTTCGCCGGGACGGTAGTCTTTCGAGTCGGGGTTGTTATAGAGGTTGAACTGATCCCTACGGCTGATAAGCGTGTCGTACACACTGTCATTGCGGGTATAGAAGCTCGAGTCAAAATGGCGGTCTTCGCCACCTGCCGCGCCCGTGTTGTTCAGTACCCCGGTGTTGATCAGGATATTGCCTGCCGCCGACATTGAGCTGTAGAGGTTGTCGACGGTTTGAGCGGTAACCGTCAGGCCGGCACCCGATGAGATAAACGCCATGGGGGAACTGCCGGTGACGACGTCCTCATAACGCTCAACCGAGCGAAAGTGGACTTCACAACCCTTGCCATCACAAAAATCGTCGTAGTAGGTATCAAAGCTGCCCGACACCAGTTTCATTTCGGTGCTGAACTGGTCGCGGCGGTTGCTCAGGGTGTCAGCCAGCAAGCGCATGTTGCCGGTGCTTTCCAGAGTGCCGGAGACGTTTTCGATCAGGGCGCTGCGCCCGCTTGCGTCATCCCGGGCAATGTCCAGGCCGCCGAGGCTGTAGACGTCGCCATAGCGGTTGCTGAAGTCATTGACCCGCAACGTCATGTCGCTGCCGCTGAAGATCAGGCCCTTGTCGTTGACCAAGTGGGTGGCGTTCAGGCGTACCTTTTCAGCGCCGCCCAGGGTGCCGTAGTTGTTCAATGTGCTGGCGTTGACCGTCAGGTCGCCGATGGCGGTCAGGCGCCCACGGTTGTTCAGGGTGGTGCTGTTGACCTGGGTGAGTGCACCACCGGCAATACGGCCGTTTTCGCCCAGATTAAGGCTGGCGGTAGTGAGGGTCATGCCTCCCAGGCTGCTGACCCGGCCGTTGCCGCTGTAACCACCGGTGAGCGTCAGGTTGAGGGTACCGTCGCTGGCCAGCAGGCCTTCGTTGGTCCAGGTGTCGCCGGTGCCGGTCAGGCTTTGGGCACCCAGCAACTGACCGCTGGCGGTCTGGGTGAATTGGCCAATGTCAAGGTTGAGGCGCCCGGCCTGGATCACGCTGCTGTTGGTCCAGCTCGCGGCCTTGATGCCCAGTTGACCGTTGGTGACAAAGCTGCCGCCGGCACGGGTGACTTGATCGGAGGTCAGGTCGAACTTACCGCTGCCGCTATGCACGACGCGCCCACCGTTGTTGTCGAGGCCACCGGCTTGCAGGTTAAGGTTTTCATTAGCACTTTCTAGCGCGCCAAAACGGTTATCGAACAGGCCCGAAACATCGATCTCGGTGGTACCCGCACGGCCCATGGCCCTCAGGCTACCGCCGACATTGTTGATGGATTGAGCAGCCAGGCGCAGGGCGTCGTCGCTCTCGATCAGGCCGAAGCGGTTGCTCAGGGTACCCGTGAGGCCGAAGTCAATAGTGCGTGCACCGACCTTGCCGCCATTGCCGGTCGCAGTGCCTTGGTTATCGAAATCCTTGGCGGTGACCTTGAGCAAGGTATCGGCATACACACCACCACCCTGGTTGTTCAAGGTGCTGGTGACGATACGGTTTTCACCGCCCAAGGCAGACAAGTGCCCCAATTGGTTGAGCAACCCATCCCTGGCGTCGATATTCAGCGATTGTGCCTGGGTGATACCGCCGCCGTTGTCGAACAGACCACTGACCAGTTTGATCCAGCCTTTGCTGCTGTTGAGTACGCCACCCGCAGTGTTGGCCACACTGGCCGACGCCAGGTCCAGACTGCCACTGAGGCTGTCAACCCGGCCGCCTTGGTTGTTCAGCGCGCCACCGAGGCGCAGCAGGTTGTCGGCATGGCTTTGTAACGTGCCCTGCTGGTTATTGAGGGTTCGAGCGGCGAGATCCACCTTGCCCTTCTGGCTGAAGATCAGGCCGTCCTGCTGGTTGTTGACGTCACCGGCCAGCAACTTGAGCACCAGGTCCTTCTGGCTGGCAAGCGTGCCTTTATCGCGGTTATTCAGATCGCCATTGGCGAGGGTCAGGTCAAGCCGGTCCTGGCTGACCAATTGACCACCACGGTTATCCAGGTTGGCGGCGTTCAGTAACAGGGCCGCACTACTGGCCAGACGGGCTTTGTTGGCGTTGATCAGCGCACCACTGAGGGTACCTTCCAGGGTGCCCTGGCTGATCAGTTGACCGGCGCTGTTGTCCAGGCTTTGGGCAATCAGGGTGATGTTGGCCGCGCTGATCTGGCCGCCACGGTTGAGGATCTCACTCTGGGCGTTGTTGAAGTCCAGGTGTTGGCCTGCGGAAATCAACCCGTTGTTGCTGTTGTCCAGGCGACCGGTAACGGTGAGGCTGACATCCGCCTGGCCTGAGATGATCCCTTTATCATTGTTCAGGCTGGCCGCGCTGATGGTTTGCTTGCCCTGACTGACCAGGGCACCCGCTGCGTGGTTGTCCAACGCACCGGTAAGTGTGGTTTTCAAGGTACCGCTCTTGCTCGACAGCGTGCCCTCGGCACTGTTGTCCAGCTTGCCCCCAACGACCGTCAAGCCATTCCAGCCAGAGATCAGTCCCTTGTCAGCGTTGACCACTGCCTCAGCGTCGAGACGCAACAGATCGCCACTGAGGATGACCCCGCGATCACCGTTATCGATGCGCCTGGCGGCCACCGTGAACGCCTTCTGGCTGGAGATTTCTCCTTGTTCGCGGTTGGTCAGGTTGGCAAGACGAGCGAAGGTCAACAGCCCTTTGGCGCTGATCAAGCCCGCGCTGTTGTCCAGATTGCCGCCTTGCAGGTCGATGGTCACGGCGCGCTCGCCGATCAAGCGGCCCTGGCGCTGAATCAGCTGTTGAACGGTGAGTTTCAAGTCGCCCTTGGCCGAGATTTCCCCGCCAAGGCTCGAGTCCACATGCTGGCCTGCCAAGGTGAGATCGCCCTGGCTGTTGATCAGGCCTGCACCGTTGTCGAGGTTGGCGACGGTCAGGTTCAACGCTTGCTGACTACCGATCACGCCACTGCGGTTGTCCACATCGGCAGCGGTAACCGTCAGGCTGCCATCGCTGACCAGTTGCCCGCCCTGGCGGTTATCCAACGCGCCAGTGTTGAGGGTCTGGTGCGTGCCGGCGGAGAGCCGGCCCTTGTCGCTATTGTTCAGTGAACCCGAGGTTGCAGTCAGGGCAGTAGCCGCGGAAATCAGCCCCTGGTTATGGTTGTCCAGAACACCGGTGACCTTCAGGTCCAAGGCGCCACGGCTGGCGAGTGCGCCACCGGCCTGGTTGTCCAGGCTGCCTGCATCCACCTGCAAGAGGTTCTTCGCTGACAACACACCTTCGACGCTATTATCCAGCGCCTTGGCGACGCGTACCTGAAGGCTGTCGCCACTGATGACTTTGCCGCCCCGGTTGCTCAGCACGTCGGCCGCCAACAGGAATGACAGTGTGCTGGAAATCTCACCGCCCTGGCTGTTGTCGACGTTGCTTAGGTTGCTCAACAGCAATTGGCCCGGTGTCGCAATCAGACCGTGGTCGCGGTTGATCAGTTGCCCATAGTTCAAGTCCAGGTCGATGCGAGTATTGCTGACCAATTCGCCACGATCCTGTTGGTTCAGCTCGGTCAGGCTTGCCTTGACCGTGGACTTGGCGAAGATCGAACCTTGTTGGCTGTTGTTCAGTTGCCCGGCATTGAGGGTGATTCCGGCGTCACTGCTGATGCTGCCTTTTTGACTGTTGTTCAAGCCCGCGCTATGCACCTCAATGCTGTCCTTGGCACTGATCACACCTCCCTGGCTGTTGTTCAGCGCAGCGCTCACCAGAGTGGTCGTGCCATCGGCCAGCAGTTTGCCCGCCTGATTGTTCAATTGGCCCTGGGTCGTGACCGACAGCGCATTGGCGGCAGACAGAATGCCGCCCTGGCTGTTATCCAGCGCAGCCGCCTTGACGGTTAACGCGCCTTCACTGAGCAAGGTGCCCTGCCCCTGGTTGAGCAAGTCACCGGTCAGCTGGATGTTCAGGTCTTTTTGGCTGGTGACACGGCCACCCTGGCTGTTATCCAGTTGACCGCCGTTCAACACGAGGCTTTCGCGCCCCGCCAGCAGGCCTTTGCTCTGGTTGAGCAGGCGTTGCACCGTCAAGGTCAAGCCACTGTCACCAATCACCTTGCCGGCGTTGTTGGTCAGTTGATCGGCCACCAGCAGCACTTTGGCCTGGCTGGATATTTCGCCTTGCTGGTTGAGGATAGTCTGGCTACGCAGGTCCACGCCCTTGGTGGCGGCGACGAGCCCGCCGTTGCGGTTGTCCAGCGAGGTGCCGGTAAGGCTCAGTGCGCCTTCGCTGGCCAACTCACCCGCTTGTTGGTTGAGTACGCCGACAGTTGCCCGCAGGTCACCCTTGGCACTGATTCGACCGGCGCCGTTCTCGAGTTGGTTGGCATTGAGCGTCAACCGACCATCGCTGCTCAGTTTGCCGCCATTACTGTTGTTCAGGCTGGCCAATTCGACACGGGTATCACCCTTGCTGCTGATGACGCCCTTTTGGCTGTTGTCGACGCTGCCACCGGTCAGGGTCAATGCCCCATCCGTGATCACCAGACCGCCCTGGTTGGCCAGGGTATTTCCGTGCAGCGCGAGGGTCGTTTTGCTGGACACCAGCCCGGCCTGGGCGTTGTTCAGTTGCCCGACGGAAACCTGCTGGGCGCCCTGGCTGATCAGGTTGCCTTCATTGTGATTGTCGAGTAGCCCGGCGATGGTCGCGGTCAAGTTACCCTGGCTGGCGACGGAGCCTTTATCGCTGTTATCCAGGCTTGAGGCTTGCACCGTCAGCAGGCTGGTGGCGGAGAAAATTCCCAGGCGGTTATCGATCGCGCCGCTGGCGGTTACGTTGAGGTTGCTGCCCAGCAGCTTGCCGGAACGGTTATCCAGCGTCGTGGCGGTAACGGTAGTTTGGTTGGCGGAGATTTCACCCGCGCGGTTACTCAACTGTCCGGCTGTTACACGGGCCTGCTTCTGGCTGGCCACCAGGCCGTTGTCGTTGGTCAGTTGGCCGGCGTTGAGCGCCAAGTCTTTGAGGCCTATCACTCGACCGCTCTGGTTATCCAGCGCAGCCGTCACCGTGACATCGGCACTGTTGTCACTGTGCAGCAAACCATTCGTGCGGTTATCCAGGCCAATGGCATTGACTTTGAGCGAGTCCGTGCCGAGGACGCGGCCACCACGGTTATCTATTTGGCCTGCGTTAACCACGGCTTTCGCGCCGCTCAACGTACCACTCTGGTTATCCAAGGTCTGGGCGGCAGCCACCGTCAAGGTGCGACTGGCAACCACGCTTTGAGTATTTTTAAGGCTCGCCGCCGACAGGCTGACGTCGCCGCTGGCATTGCGGCTTTCATCAGCATTGACGCCCGCTTCGATGATGCCGTTGTTGATCACCTGCCCGCTGCTGGTCAGGGTGATGCTATCCCGCGCGGCTAGGCTTTTCTGGTTGCTCAACCCCTCGGTGGCTTGCACATCGATACGGGTGCCGGCGTAGATCGCGCCCGTGGCGTCAAGCTGTCTGGCCTTGACCACCACGGCTTCGCTGGCCTTGGCATTGACCATGCTCAAACGCCCATTGGCATCGAGCTGAATATCACCACCGCTGGCGATCAGTTTGCCGTCAAGTTTTACCCCGACCCCGGCCTCGGTACCGACCAGTTTGATCGCTCCGGCGTACATGCCGCCCAGTGCCGACGAGTCGATGGCCAGTTGCGGTTTGGCGCTGCCGTCATCGGCGCGAGCGGTGGCGCTGAGCGTCTGTGCATTGACGTCGTTACGACCGGCCACAATCGTCAGGTTCTTCGCCTGAATCTCGGCATTGATCTTCGCGCTGCGGGTGATGATTTCGAAGCTGTCTACGTTGGTCGCGTTCAGCCCGGCGCCGTCGATGGAAACGCTGCCCTGATCAACCTGATAGCGATCCAGACGCCCGTTGTCGAGCACCGGTTTGCCGGTGGTCAGGGTCACGCGGGGGGTGTTGATGAATCCGCAGCCGTTGCAGCTAATGCCGTAGGGGTTGGCGACGATCACCCGCGCTGACTGACCCGCCACTTCCGTGTAACCGCGCAACTGACTCGGGTTGCCGCCGTTGACTTCGTTGAGGATGGCTTGCGCGGCGGTACCGTTGAGGTTCGGGTTGCCAAGGATGATGCCGCCCAGCTGCGTCGACTGCGTTCGCACCGTGGCGTTGTTGAGAATCACCCCTTCGCTGCCGACGTTGTAGTCATGGAACTGGTTGTGCGAGAGGCCGCTGGCATTGGGCGCCGCGATGTTAACGATGGGTACGCCATTGCCCGCCTGCCCAAGACTGGTCCCCGGCGTAGCCACCACGATACCCTCGGCCTGCGCCCACATCGGCTGCCAGAACATCACGTTGGCCAACAGGAACGCCAATCCGCGCTTGGGCATGCCCAAGAAGTGCTCGCGGGTTTTCAGTTGCGCAGAAGGCTGGCGCGCAAGGAAGGCGTAGTGGCGAACGTCCATGTGGAAGGTCTCGATGAGGCGAAATTAGAGGAAAAAATCCATGCGGAAATAGATCGGCGCTTCGCGCTCGGTCACCGCGTCTGGGCGTTCAAGGGAATGCGCAAAGGTCACGCTGGCGGCCAAGTGCTGACCCCGAGCAAACAACTCCAGCGAGTTGCTGGACATGCGTCCGTGCTGATCGCCGTTGTAGCGATTGCCACGGATCACGCCCTGGTCGTAACCGAGGCTGGTGCCGTATTCGGCGAACACCGGGCGCAGCCATTCCAGGGTCACCGGACGGCTCCAGCGCAGGTCGTTGCGCCAGTAACCGCCACTGTCGCCAGACAAGGATTGATCCTTGTAACCACGGATCGACGACTGCCCGCCGAGGCTGGTGCGCTGCGGGCTGAACAGCACGTCTTCACTGCGCTGCCCGGTCATGAGGCTGCTGAAACTGAACGACTCGCCCCACACCTTGAACGGGTGCAGGTAGCTCGCGGTGGCGGTGTATTTGCGGTAGCGCGCATCCGGCTCACCGGGGCCCGGGTGACCGTTGCCCTGCGCATCGAACGCGCCGATGCCTTGCTGCATGCCGAGGTCAATGTTGACGAAGGCACCGCCGACTCGCCGACCGTGGTTGATGCCGAACTGCGCTTCGCTGATGCGGTTGCTGCTCAGCTTGAGCTTGCTGTCTTCGATGAAGTTGTTGGTGCGCAGGTGAGAGAGGCCGGTGCTGAGGGAGGTCTTGCTCACGGCGTCGCGATGGATCACCCGCTCGACGCGCAGTTGGTGGTTTTCACTGTCGCCGGTCTGCTTGAAATTGAAACCGTTGGCTTGCGCCTGCGAGCGGTACTCACTTTGGCTGTAGCTGTAATTGAAGTTCCACCAGCCCCACGGCAGGTTGTAATCGAGCAGCGCGTTGTTGGAGGTGTGCTGGTGATCGCTCACCGCATCGTGACCACCGCGCAGATTCAACTGATCCGCCAGACCCAACGGGCTGTCCCAATCAAACGTGGCGCCCCACTGTTGCTCACCGGTGCTGCGCTGCCCCTCGTTGCTGCGAGACAACCCGGCACGCCACGGCTTTTGCGGCGTGTTCTTGACCAGCACTTCGCTGCCGCCGACATTCTTGCCCGGCGCCAATTCCATCTGCGCCTGATTCGATGGCAGACGGTTGAGCTGATCGACCAATTGCTCGATTTCCCGCAGATTGACCAGCTCACCGGCCTTGCCGGGAAAAGCCATGCCCAACTCGCGGTCCGACAACTTGCTGCCCTGCGCACCCTTCAACCCTTCGAGCTTGCCCTCAACCACCAGCACCTTCAGATGCCCGCCGGACAAATCCTGCTGCGGCAAGTAGGCACGGCTGGTGACCAGGCCTTTTTCGATGTAGTGATCGGTGATGACTTTCAGCAGTTCGTTGAGCTGCGTAACGCCCAGGCATTGGCCGATGTAAGGCTTGAGCAGACGATTTTTCTCGCTTTCGGAGAGGCTGTCGGCGCCTTTGAGCTCGATGTCTTTGATGGGGAAACAACGGGTGTCAGCGGGCGCAGTCGGTGCGGCGGGTTTGACCGCCTTGCCGGGTAACTCCTTGAGCTCGTCGAGACGCCGACGTTGCTCTTCGAGCAGGCGATCCTGGCGTTCACGGATGAGGTCGGTTTCCCCTGGCGTGGGAGCAGCGTAAGCAAGATTCAGCGGAGAAAGGCACAGCAAAGCCAAGCACAATCTCGCCGCGAGGGCGGATGGGTACATGTTCGATCCCTCGAAATGGAGACTGATAGCACAATAGTGGCGCGATATTAGTGAGCCACTATTTTGGCGTCAATAAATGGATCCACTCGAGTAGATTGGGCGACGAACGGTCACGGTAGAATCAGCTTCTTCCTGCTAGCGCGTAGGAATTTTCCCAATGCATTCAAAAAAAGCGACCTCGACTGACAGGGCATTTCCGAAAGACGATGTGCTACAGAAAGCTGAACTTTCGGCAAGGCGGAGCCTCCACCGTTTAACCGCCCAACACGGAACTCGAGGCTTTCCATGAAAACGCTAATGACGCTCACCCTCGTCGCCACATTTTCCTGCGCCCTCCCCGCTTGGGCCTGCACTCCTGAAGAAGCCACCGCCAAGCGCGAACAACTGGCCAAGGAAGTCACCAGACTCACGGAACAGAATCCGGCCAAGGCCAAGGAGATCAACGATGAGTTGCAGAAGATGGATCTGGGCACCGCAAGTGCGGATCTGCCCGACAAATGCCAGCTAATTGATCAGCGATTGAAAGAGCTGAAGACGGCGGATAAAAAGGCTGAGAGCTGAAACCAGGGATTGCAGCCTTCAGTCATCGAAACGCAAGAATGACGGTTCCTCCGGCGCTGCTTAAGGTGCCGTTCTTTCGATCTGGAATTTGCGCTAGTGCATTTAGTTATTTGCACAAACGCATATACCTGCCTAGGGTTACCTTGAGCCCGGATCGGAGTCGGCCATCCAGCATGGCAAACCGCACACGCCGATCGCTCAGCAACACCGCTACAGACCCACTAGCTGGACGCTAGTTTTCACTCATGGAGGATTGAAAAATGTTAACCACTGAAGCAACGCAACTCACCGGCGAGACCCTGCCAAGGTGCCTGACCGGTCGACTGCTCAACCCGCAACTGTCCGATGTAAAATCGGCTGCCCCCCTCAGTGCACAGGCTGCTGCCAGCCTAAACTTCACGATGCAGAAACAAACCCAGACCAACTGGTGTTGGGCAGCCGTTTCCGCCTCGGTCGGCAACTATTACGGCACCGGGTCCTGGACCCAATGCGGCGTGGCCACCACCGCGCTGGACCGCAACTGCTGCAGTCAACCGGGGCCCTGCAACGTGTACGGCTATCTGGATTCAGCCCTGACGATTACCCGCAGTTTCAACGGCATGAATCAGGGGTCGCTGCAGATGTCGGCCATCCAGAACCAGATCAACATGGGCCGACCGATCGGTTTGCGCTGTGCCTGGTACGGCGGCGGTGCGCACTTCCTGGCGATCTATGGCACCAACGGTAATTACGTGCTGGTTGCGGACTCGATCTACGGCTACTCGGTCCGCGCGTTGAATTCGTTCCCCGGTTCTTACAACGGCGGCGGCAACTGGACCCACACTTACTTCACCGCTAAAAACTAGGAGGGCGACATCATGCAACTGACTTATCCAAAGGCGCCTTCCAACGGCGTGCAGACATTGCGTCCGGCACTTCAAGCCGCCCTGCAAACCCAAGGCTTTGGCATCAATCGCCAGTTCGCCAGCGCCACACCCGGCAAAATCAGCCTCAGCGAGGCTTACCGTGGCTACTCGCTCAGCCTGGAGGACGTGAGCCAGGGCAAAGGCCTGAAAAACGCCAAGGTGGGTGATTGGCATTACCTGGTGTTTTCCGATGGCGTGACGATTGCCGATGCGCAACTGGCTGATGTCCGTGGCCATGTCGAGTTCTCTTCGCTGAACCACGGGGCCATGGCGGCCGCGACAGTTGGTGCGTTGAAACTGGCGGAACAGTCGCCGCAACTGCAGGGTAAAACCGTTGAACTGCGGGTTCTGTTTGTTTCGGCGTTGCACTTGGTGGCGATCTGGCTGCATGCAGACACTGAGGACGTGCTGATCCCGATTGAGCCGACGCCCAGGGAACTGGCGGTGACTCAGTTGTACAGTGAGGCCGCGCTGCTCGCGTTACTCAAACCGAAGGCTGATCAAGCCAAACAACGCTTTGATGCGGACACCCGAGGGCTGTTGGGAAGCTGACAAACGCTGGACGTAAAAAAACCCGGACACTGTCCGGGTTTTTTTGGGATCGCTACGGCGCTTTATTCAGCAGCCGGCGCTTCCGGCTTGCGGCGCTTGAGCGGCGCCATGCCGTCCTTGCTGACCAGCGACAGGGCGTCGGTCTTCGGGCGATTGGCGATTTTGCGTTTGGTCGGGGCCTTGGCGCCGGTTTTCTTCTTGTCGCCTTTAGCGTCGACTTTTTTCTTCTTCACACCAACGGCTTTGCCCGATGCCTTGACCTTTTTCGGCCCGCCGTAGGTGCCTTTGACTTCCTTGATGGTGCGGCGCTCGAAGCTCTGCTTGAGGTAGCGCTCGACGCTCGACATCAGGTTCCAGTCGCCGTGGCAGATCAGCGAGATGGCCAGGCCATCGTTGCCGGCGCGGCCGGTGCGACCGATACGGTGAACGTATTCGTCGCCGCTGCGTGGCATGTCGAAGTTGATCACCAGGTCCAGGCCTTCCACGTCGAGGCCGCGAGCGGCAACGTCGGTGGCGACGAGGATTTTCACGCCGCCCTGCTTCAGGCGGTCGATGGCCAGTTTGCGATCTTTCTGGTCTTTGTCACCGTGCAGCACGAACGCTTTGTATTCCTGCGCCACCAGGCGGCCGTAGATACGATCGGCCATGGCCCGGGTGTTGGTGAACACGATGGCCTTCTGGTAGGTCTCGTTGGCCAGCAGCCAGTTCACGATCTGTTCTTTGTGCTGATTGTGGTCAGCGGTGATGATCTGCTGACGGGTGGTCGCGTTCAGATCGCTGACGTTGTTCAGTTGCAAGTGTTCTGGATTGTTCAGGACCTTGGCGACCATCTCGCGCAAGCCCGAACCACCGGTGGTGGCCGAGAACAGCATGGTCTGCTGACGGTTGGTGCACTCTTCCACCAGACGCTGCACGTCTTCGGCAAAGCCCATGTCGAGCATGCGGTCGGCTTCGTCGAGCACCAGCACTTCAACTTCTTTCAAGTCGAGGTTGCCGGCGTTCAGTTGCTCGATCATCCGGCCCGGCGTACCGATCAGGATGTCCGGCACCTTGCGCAGCATGGCGGCCTGGACCTTGAAGTCTTCACCGCCGGTGATCAGGCCGGACTTGATGAACGTGAATTGCGCGAAGCGCTCGACTTCCTTGATGGTCTGCTGGGCCAGCTCGCGGGTCGGCAGCAGGATCAGGGTCTTGATGCTGACGCGGACTTTCGCCGGGCCGATCAGACGGTTGAGGATCGGCAAAACGAATGCAGCGGTTTTGCCGCTACCGGTTTGCGCTGTCACCCGCAGGTCACGCCCTTGGAGCGCCAGCGGAATAGCCGCTGCTTGCACAGGCGTTGGCTCGACAAATTTAAGCTCGGCCACGGCTTTGAGCAGGCGTTCGTGCAGGGCGAATTGGGAAAACACGGGTGCTACCTCGAAGAAATACAAAAAAACAGCTGCATAGGGTAACGGTTTCGAGCGCCGAGGCCGAGTTTCTTTATGCAAACGACGGTAAACAGTGGCTTTTTTGTTGCCTGATTTGTCTCCAAACGTCATGCAAAGCGTCTTAAATGCTCTAATCGCCCCGTCGCGTCCTACAGAAGAACGGTTTTCGCCCATGGATATCAAACAGCTCTGGCTCAACGTCCAAGACCTCTGGGGTGCCCTTGATCAGCACCCGCTCCTGCATTCCAGCCTGGCGCTGATCCTGCTGCTGGTGGTGGCGCTGGTCCTCGGACGAGTGGCGCGCTATCTCATTCTTCACGCGACCAAAATGCTCGGTCGCCAACCAGCCCTGCACTGGATCAACGACTTTCGGCACAACAAGGTCTTTCATCGCCTGGCGCAAATGACGCCGTCGCTGGTGATCCAGTTCGGCCTGTACCTGGTGCCGGAACTGAGCAAGACCAGCCTGATTTTCCTCGGCAACGTTGCACTGGCATTCACCATCCTGTTTCTGGTGCTGTCGGTCAGCGCTTTGCTCAGCGCGCTGCTGGACATCTATGCACGCACCGAACACGCCCGCACCCGTTCGATCAAAGGCTACGTGCAGCTGGCGAAAATGGTCTTGTACGTGTTTGGCGCGATCATCATCGTCGCCACGCTGATCGACCGCTCGCCGCTGTTGTTGCTGTCAGGCCTGGGCGCCATGTCGGCGGTGATTCTGTTGGTCTACAAGGACACGCTGCTGTCGTTCGTTGCCAGCGTGCAGCTGACCAGCAACGACATGCTGCGGGTCGGCGACTGGATCGAGATGCCGCAAGTCGGTGCCGATGGTGACGTGGTCGACATCACCCTGCACACGGTGAAAGTGCAGAACTTCGACAAGACCATCGTTTCGATCCCGACGTGGCGCCTGATGTCCGAATCATTCAAAAACTGGCGCGGCATGCAGCAGTCCGGAGGCCGACGGATCAAGCGCAGCCTGTTCATCGATGCCAGCGGCGTGCGGTTCATCCGCGATGACGAAGAGTTGAAGCTGAGCCAGGTGCATCTGCTGACCGATTACATCAGCCGCAAACAGGCCGAACTCAAAGCCTGGAACGAGGCTCAGGGCAACGTCGCGGCGATGTCGGCCAACCGTCGGCGGATGACCAACATCGGGACTTTCCGCGCCTATGCGCTGGCGTATCTGAAGAGTCACCCGGAGGTCCAGCCGAACATGACCTGCATGGTCCGCCAGATGCAAACCACCGCGCAGGGCATTCCACTGGAAATCTACTGCTTCACCCGCACCACCGCGTGGGCAGATTACGAGCGGATTCAGGGGGATATTTTCGATTACCTGCTGGCGGTGCTGCCGGAGTTTGGGTTGAGCCTTTATCAGCAGCCCAGTGGCGGGGATTTACGGGCAGGGTTACTCCCGGCCATGTTAGGCGCGAGCCATATCCCTGAACCCGAAAAACACATCATGTAGAACCGCACTCCCATATGGGTTTGCATCGCTGCCGTTGACCTGACGCTACAGCTCCTTATGGACCATGGTGTGTAGGTGTGAGGCTCACCCGGCCTGCTGTTGGATGATCACCGTCTGCGCCGGCATCGGAGCCGGGAAACCGGCTTCACCGAGGGAATCCTTGATGGTGCGGTTGGTGTCGAAATACACCTGCCAATAGTGCTCGTTGTGGCAGTAAGGACGCACCGCCAACACCGGACCGACCAGGTTGAACTCCAGAATCTCGACCTCCACCGCAGGCTCGGCGAGCACGTTGGGGATTGCAGCAATGTGTTGTTTGAGCAAAGCCGCCGCCGCTTTCCAGTCGGCCGCGCCCGATAGCTGTGCTTTCAGTTCGACACGGCGGAACGGGTTGTGGGTGAAGTTCTGGATGTTGTCGCTGAAAATCTTGTTGTTACCGACCAGAGTCAGCACGTTATCCGGGGTGTTGATAGCGGTAGCGAACAGACCGATCTCGGTGACCGTACCTGTCACCCCGCCTGCGCAAATGAAGTCACCGACCTTGAATGGGCGCAGGACAATAATAAACGCGCCCGCCGCCAGATTGGCCAGCAACCCCGACCAGGCCAGACCGATCGCAAGACCGACCGCGGCGAGCAGCGCGGCGAAGGTCGTGGTTTGCATGCCCAGGTAGCCGAGAATACCGATCACCAAAATGATATTCAGCGTCACGGTAATGGCTGAGCCGACATAGCGCAGAACGGTCGGGTCGACCTTCTGCTTGGCCAGGGCCCGCTGCACCATGCCGACAGCAAAGCCTATCAGCCAGCGCCCGACGATCCAGAAGGCGATTGCGGTGAGAATCTTCACCGCGAAAGCGGCGCCATACACTTGTATCACCGTGATTAACGCGTTGAACTTCGCGGTGGTCACGTCAACAATCGTCTCGTCCATGGCTGGGGCCCAAAGGTGAAGAATTGGTTCCGAAACACTAGCACAGCCTGTATGCCCCGCCAGTCAATGGGCTGCGCTACGTATCGCGGTACAACAGCACCAAGCCACCAGGGGTCAGGTGACCGCCAAAGACTTTCGTACACCCAACCGGCTAATCCACACCGCCATCAAAATCACCGACCCACCCAGGAACAACCGCCCCAGCTCTTCATGCTGATTCCAGATCAGCAGGTTGATCAGCAACCCCACCGGCACATGCAGGTTGTTCATCACCGCCAGCGTTCCGCCATTCACCAGGCAGGCGCCCTTGTTCCACCAATACAACCCCAACGCAGTCGAGACCAGGCCGAGGAACACCAGCACGCCCCATTGCAACGGCGCCTCGGGCAGGAAGTTCTGTTTGCCGAACATCAGGAACGCCGGCAATGCCACCGCCAGCGCGCCCAGGTAGAAGTAGCCGAAGCGTCGGTAATGCGGAAGATCGCTCGGATGGCGCGCCACCAGGTGCATATAAAGGACCTGCCCGGCGGCGTAGGTGAAGTTGGCCAGTTGCAGCAGCAGGAAGCCCATGAAGAAATCCGGGTTGATCCGGTCGTAACGAATCACAGCCGCACCGAGCACTGCTACCAGTGCCGCCACCAGCGCCCACGGATTGAAGCGCCGATTCAGGGCATCTTCGATCAGGGTCACGTGCAGCGGTGTGAGGATGGTAAACAGCAGCACTTCCGGCACCGTCAGCACCCGGAAGCTCAAGTACAGGCAGACGTAGGTCACGCCGAACTGCAACGCGCCGATCAGCAGCATGCCGCGCATGAACGCCGGTTCCACCGAACGCCAGCGCGTCAACGGAATGAACACCAGCCCCGCCAACACCACACGCACCAGCACCGCAAAGTAGCTGTCGACATGACCGGCCAGGTATTCGCCGATCAGACTGAAGGAAAACGCCTGGATCAGCGTGACAAAAAGTAGATAGCCCATGCTCGCCTCGTTTCGAATGGCGGCGACGATAGCGGGTTTTGCCCATCACCGCGAATTGCTGGTCACACACAAAACCCTGTGGGATCGAGCTTGCTCCCACAGGGTTTGTATGTTCGGCCACCAAATCCCAGGCAAAAAAAAGCCCGATCTCGCTAAAGCGTTCAATCGGGCGACAGCACTCAGGAGCAACAAGTGCAAAGGGAGGTTCGATGCGCGTAAAGCCTTGAAGGGGTTGCGCCAGGCCACTTGAACATCAAGGGATTATCTGGCGATTAAAGCCTCAAGCCACTTGGGAAAGCTTGGCGTTGGCCTGGTTCAGGCCTTTCTCCTGGAAGTCACCGCCCAGGTTCATGCCCTCGGCGTGAATGAAGGTCACGTCATGAATCCCGATGAAACCCATCACCTGACGCAGGTACGGTTCCTGGTGATCGGCTGTGCTGCCAGCGTAGATCCCGCCGCGAGCAGTCAGCACGTAGGCACGCTTGCCGCTGAGTAAACCTTGCGGGCCGGTCTCGGTGTACTTGAAGGTCACACCGGCACGCAGCACATGGTCGAGCCAGGCTTTGAGGGTGCTCGGGATGGCGAAGTTGTACATCGGCGCGGCCATGACCAGCACATCGGCGGCCAGCAGTTCGTCGGTCAACTGGTTGGAGCGTTCCAGGGAGACCTGTTCGATGTCGCTGCGCTGTTCGGCAGGTTTCATCCAGCCACCGAGCAGATTGATGTCCAGGTGCGGCACCGGGTTGACGGCGAGGTCACGCACGGTGATCTGGTCGTTCGGGTGCGCGGCTTTCCACTGGCTGATGAATGTCTGGGTCAACTGGCGGGAAACCGAGTCTTGCTGACGGGCGCTGCTTTCGATGATCAGAACGCGTGACATGGGATGTAGGCTCCATCTGAGAATGCTGTAAGGCGATGGAGTGAAGGTTAAACAGAGTCATATCGATGAAAAAGCGCAAATAACTGCTACAACCCATCAATAAATTCGTTTATAAGCTGAGCATACTTACACTGTAGGAGCGAGGCTTGCCCGCGAAGGGGCCGTGTCATTCAACATCGATGTCGACTGAAACACCGCCTTCGCGGGCAAGCCTCGCTCCTACAGTGTTTCATGTCATTTGGGGTTGCAGGTCAGGTTGATTCGCATCTTGATAATGGTCCGGGTGAATTTGGCGGTGGCATTTTTGTGTTTGCCGGCGGCCACTTCGATAGAGCGGGTGCGCGGTGCTTCCGGGCCATTGTTGAAAACCACCTTACAGATCGCATCGGTGTCGCCGTAGTTGTTGACCTGTATGGAGGCGATATCGTTATCCGTGTCGTAGGCGTTGTAGTCGATCTTCATGCCGTTGAGGTTTTTCTCCACATCAATCGGATAAGCAAACGCGGTCAGCGGCAGCATCGCCAACAGCACACAACAGAATTTTCTCATTCAGCAGTCTCCAATAAGGACTGCCAGCTTAGGACAAGAGGAGCTATTCATGAAAGCGCCCCGCGTGACCCTTGATCAATGGCGAACCTTACAAGCCGTGGTCGACCACGGCGGTTTCGCCCAGGCCGCCGAAGCGCTTCACCGCTCGCAATCATCGGTGAGCTATACCGTGGCGCGTATGCAGGACCAACTCGGCGTGCCGCTGTTGCGCATCGACGGCCGCAAAGCGGTGCTGACCGAAGCCGGCGGCGTGTTGCTGCGCCGCTCGCGGCAACTGGTGAAACAGGCCAGCCAGCTCGAAGACCTGGCCCACCACATGGAGCAAGGCTGGGAAGCGGAAGTGCGGCTGGTAGTCGACGCCGCTTACCCAAGCGCCCGCCTCGTCCGCGCCTTGACCGCGTTCATGCCGCAAAGCCGTGGCTGCCGGGTGCGTCTGCGCGAAGAAGTGCTGTCGGGTGTGGAGGAAGTCCTGCTGGAAGGCGTGGCCGACCTGGCGATCACTGGTTTCAGTATTCCGGGCTATCTGGGTGCGGAATTGAGTGACGTCGAATTCGTTGCCGTCGCCCATCCCGAACACCCGTTGCATCGTCTGAACCGCGAACTGAACTTCCAGGATCTGGAAACTCAGATGCAAGTGGTGATCCGCGACTCCGGTCGCCAGCAACCTCGAGACGTCGGCTGGCTCGGCGCCGAACAGCGCTGGACCGTCGGCAGTCTGGCCACCGCGGCGACGTTTGTCAGCAGCGGCCTGGGTTTCGCCTGGCTGCCCCGGCACATGATCGAACGCGAACTTCAGGAAGGTACGCTCAAGCTGCTACCGTTGGACCAGGGTGGCAGCCGCAACCCGAGCTTCTATCTGTATTCGAACAAGGACAAACCCTTGGGCCCGGCGACGCAGATTCTGATCGAGCTGCTGCGCACCTTTGACACCGCGCCGCTGGATGCGCCGTTCGCCGCCCCTGAACAAGCCTGACATGGAGTATCCGCATGGCCTATTTCGAACATGAAGGTTGCAACCTGCACTATGAGGAATACGGTCACGGCACGCCGTTGCTGCTGGTTCACGGGCTGGGTTCCAGCACCCTGGACTGGGAAAAGCAGATCCCGGCGCTGTCCGCCCGATACCGCGTGATCGTTCCGGATGTGCGTGGTCATGGTCGCTCCGACAAACCCCGGGAGCGCTACAGCATCGCCGGGTTCAGCGCCGACCTGGTCGCACTGATGGAACACCTGAACCTCGGCCCCACGCATTACGTGGGCTTGTCCATGGGCGGCATGATCGGTTTTCAGCTGGCGGTGGATCAGCCGCAAATGCTTAAAAGCCTGTGCATCGTCAACAGTGCACCCGAGGTCAAACTGCGCAGCCGCGACGATTATTGGCAGTGGTTCAAGCGCTGGAGCCTGATGCGAGTCCTCAGTCTGGGCACCATCGGCAAGGCCTTGGGCGCCAAGCTGTTCCCCAAACCCGAACAAGCTGATTTGCGCCAAAAGATGGCCGAGCGCTGGGCAAAAAACGACAAACATGCTTATCTCGCCAGCTTCGATGCCATCGTTGGCTGGGGCGTTCAGGAACGACTTTCGAAGGTCGCCTGTCCAACCCTCATCGTCAGCGCCGACCGCGATTACACGCCGGTATCGCTGAAGGAAACCTACGTAAAACTGCTGCCCGATGCGCGGCTGGTGGTGATCGCCGATTCGCGCCACGCCACCCCGCTGGATCAACCCGAACGCTTCAACCAAACCCTGCTCGAGTTTCTCACCGCAGTCGACACCACCCCACTCAGGATCACTGACCCATGCTGAAAAAAATCGCCCTCGTCGCCGGCTCCGTTCTGTTTGCCGCCAACCTGATGGCCGCAACACCTGTCGCCAAGGCACCGCACGTGTTGCTGGAAACTACCAACGGCCAGATCGAAATCGAACTGGATTCGGTCAAGGCGCCAATCAGTACCAAGAACTTCCTTGATTACGTCAACAGCGGCTTCTACAACAACACGATTTTTCACCGTGTGATTCCTGGCTTCATGGTTCAGGGCGGTGGTTTCACTCAACAAATGCAGCAAAAAGAAACCAAGGCGCCGATCAAGAACGAGTCCAAAAACGGCTTGCATAACGTGCGTGGCACGCTGTCCATGGCCCGGACCTCCAATCCTGATTCGGCCACCAGCCAGTTCTTCGTCAACGTCAAAGACAACGACTTCCTCGACAGCGGTGATGGTTATGCCGTGTTCGGTAAAGTCGTCAAAGGCATGGACGTGGTGGACATCATCGTCAACACGCCAACCACCACTCGCGGCGGCATGAAAGACGTGCCGGCCGACCCTGTGTTCATCAAGTCAGCCAAAGTTATCGACTAATCTGCACAGGAGTGCTTGAGCGGCTGCCGGTCTCCGGCGCCGCTCATATCGTTTAAAGGAGAGCCCGCGCGCGGGCGGAGAACTGATGCTTTATCGCCGTTTTGAGAAATTGATCGACATATTCCGTGACGCTCCGACGGCGGCTCCGCCGGATCGGGTTCTCCCCTTCTATACCTATTACTTGAAGCAGGTCTGGCCGAGTTTCGCCGCCCTGCTGATTGTCGGCCTGTTCGCCTCATTGATCGAAGTCGCGCTGTTCAACTACCTGAGCCGCATCATCGACCTGGCCCAAGGCACGCCGAACCCGGATTTCTTCCAGGATCACGCACTTGAACTGACCTGGATGGTGGTAGTGACCCTGATTCTGCGGCCGATATTCTTCGGCCTGCACGACCTGCTGGTGCACCAGACGCTGACCCCCGGCATGACCAGCCTGATTCTCTGGCAGAACCACCGCTACGTACTCAAACAGAGTCTGAATTTCTTCCAGAACGACTTCGCCGGGCGCATTGCCCAACGCATCATGCAGACCGGCAACGCTCTGCGCGACTCCGCCGTCCAGGCAGTTGACGCCCTCTGGCATGTGCTGATCTACGCCATCAGCGCGCTGGTGCTGTTTGCCGAAGCCGACTGGCGTCTGATGATCCCGCTGACGACCTGGATCGCCGGGTTCATCGGCGCGCTTTATTACTTCGTGCCTCGGGTCAAGGACCGCTCGGTGCAATCCTCCGATGCACGCTCCAAACTCATGGGACGGATCGTCGACGGCTACACCAACATCACCACCTTGAAGCTGTTCGCCCACACCAACCATGAACAGCGATACGCCAAGGAAGCCATCAAGGAGCAAACCGAAAAAGCCCAACTGGCCGGGCGCGTGGTCACCAGCATGGACGTGGCGATCACCAGCATGAACGGCTTGCTGATCGTCACCACCACCGGCCTGGCCCTGTGGCTGTGGACGCAGTCGCTGATCTCGGTGGGCGCGATTGCCCTGGCGACAGGCCTGGTGATTCGTATCGTCAACATGTCCGGCTGGATCATGTGGGTGGTCACCGGCATCTTCGAAAACATCGGCATGGTCCAGGACGGTTTGCGGACCATCGCCCAACCGGTCAGCATCACCGACCGCGATCAGGCCAAACCGCTGACCGTGCCCCGTGGCGAAGTGCGTTTCGAGCACGTGGATTTTCACTACGGCAAGAAGAGCGGGATCATTGGCGACCTCAACCTGACGATCAAGCCCGGTGAGAAAATCGGCTTGATCGGACCATCAGGCGCGGGTAAATCGACCTTGGTCAACTTGCTGCTGCGCCTCTATGACGTGCAGGGCGGGCGAATCCTCATCGATGGGCAGAACATCGCTGAAGTCGGCCAGGAAAGCCTGCGCGAGCGCATCGGCATGATCACCCAGGACACCTCGTTGCTGCACCGTTCGATCCGCGACAATTTGCTGTACGGCAGGCCCGATGCCACCGACGCCGATCTGTGGGAAGCAGTGCACAAGGCCCGCGCCGATGAGTTCATTCCGTTGCTGTCGGACGCCGAAGGCCGCACCGGTTTCGATGCGCATGTCGGTGAACGCGGGGTGAAACTCTCCGGCGGCCAGCGTCAGCGGATTGCGATTGCTCGGGTGCTGCTCAAGGACGCGCCGATCCTGATCATGGACGAGGCGACCTCGGCGCTGGATTCCGAAGTCGAAGCCGCGATCCAGGAAAGCCTCGAAACCCTGATGCAAGGCAAAACCGTGATCGCCATCGCCCACCGGCTCTCGACCATCGCCCGAATGGATCGGCTGGTGGTCCTGGAAAAAGGCAAGATCGCCGAAACCGGCACCCACGCCGAACTGCTGGCGCATGGCGGATTGTATGCGCGGCTGTGGCAGCACCAGACAGGCGGGTTTGTCGGTATCGATTGAACTGAATGAACAACACTGATCCTGTGGGAGTGAGCTTGCTCCCACAATGATCCGAGACAACCTGAACAACCGCTACAACCGCTACAACCCGTCAACCGTGGGCCTGGCGGATTGCAAAGATCACTCTTGCCGATAAGGCAACGCGGTCCTCGCTTCCTCAGCGTAAGCCAGCACGCCAACCCTCTCCTGCTCCAGAAAGTCCTTAACCGCCGCTTTCAATCCCGCGTGACGCAGGTAATGCCAGGAATGCGTGATCACCGGTTCAAACCCACGAATCAACTTGTGTTCACCCTGGGCGCCGGCATCAAAACGCTGTAAGCCGTTGGCAATCGCGTAGTCCATGCCCTGGTAGAAGCAGGTCTCGAAGTGCAGACGGTCGAACTCCGCCAGGCAGCCCCAGTAACGCCCATAAAAACTGTCGCCGCCCACCAGGCTGAAGGCCATGGCTACGGGGCGTGAACCTTGTTTGGCCAGCACCACGCGAATGGATTCGGGCATGCGCTCGGCCAGCAAACTGAAAAATTCCCGCGTCAGATAGGGCCTTTGCCGACGCACCGCGTAGGTATTGGCGTAACAGGCATAGACGAAATCCCACTGCGCCTGATCCAGTTGGCTGCCTTCCAGCCATTCGAAATCAATGCCCTGCCCCGCCACTTGCTCGCGCTCTTTGCGCATCTGCTTGCGTTTGCGCGAACTGAGGACGTCGAGGAAGTCCTGAAAATCCCGGTAACCGCGATTCTGCCAGTGGTACTGACAGCCGATTCGCTGCAACCAGCCGGGTTGTTCGGCAAGGGCCGCGTCGGTGAAAGGGTCGGTGAAATTGATGTGAGCGCTGGAAAGCTCTTCGATCTCAAGGTAGCCCGGCAGGCTGTTCAGTAATTCAAAGCCGTCCTCGACCGTGGCCGCCAGCAATCGCGGCCCGCTGACGGGGCTGAACGGCACGGCGGTCAACAGCTTGGGGTAATAGTCGATGCCAGCACGCTCGCAGGCATCGGCCCAGGCGTGATCGAACACGTACTCGCCGTAGGAATGCCATTTGCGGTAACTGGGCAACGCGGCGATTAGCCGACCCGCTTCGATGTGCAACAAATGCTCAGGTTGCCACCCGGAATGGGGCCCGAGACTGCCGCTGTCTTCCAGTGAGCTAAGGAAGGCATGGCGCAGGAACGGCTGATTATCCGGCACCAGGGCATCCCACGTGTGCGGACCAATATCGGACAGGCTTTCCAGACGTTGCAGCGGCATCGACACCCTCTCTACTTCTTCGCGTAACAGCCTGGCGAGTATCGCCTATCGCCCGCCATTGCACATCCGCCAAAAATCGCCGACAGAGCTTTGGATCAAAAGTTCAGACCGTCTTTTTATCGTCATCGAGACGCCATCACTTTGCCACTGCTCTGTCATAAACGATCGCGATACTGGCGCCAGTTTTTAGAGCGTCGGGTTCTACCCGGCCACTGTTTCCGTCCGTCAATGGTCGGTTGTGTCCCGGATGGCTCAGTCATCCCCTTACATCTTCGGAGATTGATATGCGTCTTGCTTCCACGAAAACTGCGGCGGTCCTGTGTGGCGGTCTGCTGCTGGCCATGAGTGTTCCGGCCAGCGCCGCAGTCGACGCCAAACTGCTCGACATGCTTAAGGCAAACGGCTCGATTACCAACGCGCAATACGGCGAACTGCAAGCCGAGCTGGCCAGGGATCAGAAAGATCAGCAAATCGCCCGTCAGGCTCAGCAAGAGACCAACGAGCAAATCGCGGCAACCGCGAAGAAAACCAATGAACTGAGCACCTTCGACCAGAAACTGGCCTGGGCCGCCAAGACCCAATTCAAGGGCGACGTGCGTTTCCGTCAGGAGACGGTCAAGAACGATGGCGTTTCCAACAACCGCGACCAGGATCGTCAGCGCATTCGTGCCCGCCTGGGTGCCTACACCGAAATCAACCCGCAAGTCGACACCGGTATCCGTATCGCCACCGGTAACAACGACGACGCGCGTTCCACCAACCAGAGCCTGGACAACTACTTCGACAAGAAGTCGATCTGGCTGGACCAGGGTTACGTCGACTACCATCCGGGTTTCGCCAAAAACCTGCACGTCGTTGGCGGCAAGATGCCACAGCAATGGGTGAGCATGGGCGACATCATCTGGGATAGCGACATCAGCCCGGAAGGTCTGGCACTGACTTACAAATACCCGCTGGGCGCCAGCACCGAACTGTTCGGTAGCGCCGGCCACTACACCCTCAAGGACAACGTCGACGGCGACGGCGTGCAGTTCAAACACGACCTGCGTCTGTACGCCGGCCAGTTAGGCGCGCGCTTCGCCCTCACCGACAACCTGAAACTGACCCTGGGTGGCAGCGTCTACGGCTACGACAACGACGACGACATCACCGCAGGCGGCACCAGCATTCCATCCGTGCTGGCCACCAACGGCAACACCCCGAACGAGCAATTCAAACTGTACGAAGGCTTTGGTCAGATCGACATCACCGGCCTGCCACTGCCGCTCTCGTTCTACGGTCAGTACGTCAATAACAAAGATGCCAGCAACGATCAGGACTCTGCCTGGTTGGCCGGTATCAAGACCAAGATTTACGGTTTCGCCGTGGACTACAACTATCGCGACGTACAGCGTAACGCCGTGGTTGGCGCCTTCACCGACTCCGACTTCGCCAACGGTTTCACCGGTTCGCGTGGCAGCAAGTTGAAAGTGAGCTACGAGCTGGACAAGAACTTCGCCGTGGGTGCGACGTACTTAATGGCTAACTCTGACTTCACCAACGCCACGATCAGAGATTCGGACATCAACACCCTGCAATTGGACGCCGAAGCCAAGTTCTAAGCAGTACCGTTCCACGCCTCAGGTCATGGATGCTTGAGGCGCTTTACAGTCTGGCGCGGATGGATCGATCCCCATCATCCGTTCGATGCATCCACGCCGGCCTGCTTCTCTTCCCCACGGTGACTCCACGACTTTACGGAATGTCCTTGCGACGCTCTGCAGCGAGGCGTTCAGCGAGTGCATCGACCTCCGGCACTGCCTCTTCCGGCAAGACGCGCAACGTCGCCTGCATCAGCCGCATCTGACGAATGAACCGCCGGCAATTAGGGCAGAACATTAAATGATGCCGCACCATCAACTTCTCCCGAAAGCTCAACTGGCCATCGAGATAATCACTGGAACGTGCCACTTGTTCCTTACAGGTCAGCATTCGCCGGTTTCCTCAAAATGCTCTACGGTCGCAAAGACCTTCAAGCGCGCCCGATGCAGCAGCACGCGAACATTGGAGAGCGAGAGTTCCAGAAGATTACAGATCTCTTCCAGTTCCAGGCCCTGACGTTCGCGCAACAGCAACACGCTGCTTTGCAGTTCCGACAGGCTGAGCAAGGTGTGTTCGAGGCATTCGCGCAGCTCGTTTTCGGTGAGCAACGCCTCTGGGGTGTCCTGGTGCCAGGCGAACGGTGCCACCAGCCAATGACCATCGCCGGGCGAAAAACGATCATCATCGATCGTGCCATGGGGCGATGGAAGGTCATCGAGCAGCACTTCGCGACGGTTTTGCTTGTATCGACCCTTCGCCGCATTGGCGGTGATGGTCAGCAACCAGGTCTTGAGGCTCGACCGCGCCTCGAACTTGCTCAGGTTGCGCACGACTGACAGCCACGCGTCCTGCACCACTTCGTCGGCATGCCGGCTGCCGACGATCGCGTAAGCCACCGCGCGCATGGGGCTCTGGTAAGTGCTGACCAATTCCTTGAAAGCCCTCTGCTCTCCCGCCAACAGGCGTTCGAGCAGTTGGGTGTCGTCAGCAACAGCCATTGCGACCTCGTTTTAACGCTTGCGCAAAATCACGCTGCCAATCGAGTAACCCGCGCCGAACGAGCTGAGTACGGCCAAGGAACCGGCGGCCAGATCGTCCTGATGCTTGTGAAACGAAATCACCGAACCGGCGGAACTGGTGTTGGCGTAGGTGTCGAGAATCACCGGTGCTTCTTCTTCCGTGGCTTCGCGGCCCAGCAGTTTCTTGACGATCAGGTGGTTCATGCTGAGGTTGGCCTGGTGCAACCAGAAACGCTTCACGTCGCTGACGTTGAGCTTGTTCTCTTCCAGGTGGGTAGCGATCAGCTCGGCCACCATCGGGCAAACGTCGCGGAACACCTTGCGGCCTTCCTGCACGAACAGTTTGTCCTTGGCCCCGATGCCCTCTTCCGCCGCGCGGTTGAGGAAGCCGAAGTTGTTGCGGATGTTGTTGGAGAACTTGGTCAGCAGCTTGGTGCTGACCACGTCGAACTGATACTTGGACGTCGCCAGGTCAGCCCGCTCGATGATTACCGCAGTGGCCGCGTCGCCGAAGATGAAGTGGCTGTCACGGTCGCGGAAGTTCAGGTGACCGGTGCAGACTTCCGGGTTGACCATCAGGATCGCCCGGGCCTGGCCCAGTTGCACGCTGTTGGCGGCCGCCTGGATGCCGAACGTCGCCGAGGAGCAGGCAACGTTCATGTCGAAACCGAAACCCTGGATGCCCAGCGCTTCCTGGACTTCGATGGCGATGGCCGGGTAGGCGCGCTGCAGGTTGGAGCAGGCAACAATGACGCCGTCGATGTCGGCGGCGGTTTTGCCCGCACGTTGCAAGGCTTGTTCGGCCGCGCCGATGGCCATTTGGCAAAGCACCGACCACTCGTCGTTGGAACGCTCAGGCAGACGCGGTGCCATGCGTTGCGGGTCGAGGATGCCGTCCTTGTCCATGACAAAGCGGCTTTTGATGCCGGACGCTTTTTCGATGAACGCAGCGCTGGATTCGGTCAACGCTTCGACTTCGCCACGGGCGATGGCATCGGCGTTGTCGGCGTTGAATTGCGCGACGTAAGCGTTGAAAGACTGCACCAGCTCTTCATTGGAGATGCTGTTGGCCGGGGTGTACAGGCCGGTGCCGCTGATGACGACGTTATGCATGGTCGTTTCTCTAATCTGTTCAGGCAGAAAGCGTTGGCACCGACGTACCAACACACAAAGGGTCTGTTTCCGTCACGGGAAGCACACCTGGCATCGCTTTATTCCGTACCGCCCGAACCTTGAGAGGCTCAAAACCGCGGGACCGGCGTTTATAGGCGCGAAGTTTGCCATAAACATTGGGTTTTGGCCCCTCTTTGCTGGATGAAGCACCTCCTGACACAACACCTGACCTGTGGGAGCGGGCTTGCCCCGGGCGGCGTTCCGACGATGAGGCCAGCACATCCAACATCTATGTCGAATGGCCGGCCGCCATCGCGGGCAAGCCCGCTCCCACAGGGTAATGCGCAAAGCCTTGGTTCTACGGTTCGACCTGGGTCCATTGCTTGTTCAGGCGCTTGTCGGAGATCGGCACTTTGGTCCCCAACTGCTGGGCGAACAGCGAAACCCGGTATTCCTCCAGCCACCAGCGATAGAGCTCCAGCTGCGGATCGCGTTTGCCTTCCTGGGCGTGCTTGTTGGCGCGGGCCTGGTATTGGGCCCAGAGACCGGACAGTTCGCCGCTCCAGACCCGGTCCCTCTGCACCTGAGCGCCGATTTTCTCGAAGCGCTGCTCGACCGCTTTCAGGTAGCGCGGCAGTTCCTTGAGCCACTGCATCGGCGTTTCCCGGACAAACCCCGGATACACCAGATGGCTGAGCTGCTGCTTGATGTCATTCAGGGCCACCGCTTGTGCCAGGTCGATTTTGCCCTTGAAGCGTTTTTGCAGGCCGTGCCAGAGCTTGAGAATCTCCAGCGTCAGTTTCGCCAGACGCTCCGCATGCTCGGTCCAGCCACCGCGTTTACGCTCAGCCAACGCCGCCAGACCCGCACCATCACGCGGCAACGGGTCTTCGCCGTCGAGAATGCAGCTGTCGAGACTGGCCAGCAAAATGTCTTCCACCAGGCTGTCGATACGCCCCATGTCGCGGTACATCAGGCCCAGTTCGGTCAGCCCCGGCAACTTGCCGCGCAGGAACTTCGCCGGCTCGGCCAATTGCTGCATCAACAAGCGCTGCAAGGCGCGGCGATGCTGGAACTCGGCTTCGGCCGGGGTCGAGAACCGCCCTTCCTTGACCGTGCCGCTCTCTTCCACTAGCGCCGGATAGACCGTCATCGATAGCCCGGCGATTTTCTGTTGAGTCTTTTCGGCGACAGCGGCGAACACCTTCGCCTCCACCGGCTGCTGGCTTTTCGCGGTTTGCGGCACAGCCAACGCGGCCTGACTGGCCTCGGCAAAACGTGCGGTCAGCTCGGCCAGATCTCGCCCTTCGCCGAGGAACTTGCCCTGGCCATCGACGATTTCCAGGTTCATCCGCAGATGACTTTCGACCTGTTGCTCCGCTTCCGCCCACGCATCATCGCTGACCCGCGCGCCCGTCATGCGCAGCAGCTCGCGGCCCAACGCCTGAGGCAACGAACCGTCGGCGAAGGTCATGCGCTGCAACGCGGCTTTGACGAAGTCCGGCACCGGCACGAAATTCTTGCGCAGGGCCTTGGGCAGGTTGCGCACCAGCGCAATGCATTTGGCCTCGATCACGCCAGGCACCAGCCATTCCAGGCGTTCCGGCGGCAACATCGGCAACAGCGGCGCCGGCACACGCAAGGTCACACCGTCGCGCGGGTGATTCGGTTCGAAGTGGTAACTGAGGGCCAGTTCCAGATCGCCGATGTGCAAGGTGTCGGGGTAATGCAGGGCGGTGACTTCGCTGGCCTCACGGGCCAGCACGTCCTCTTCACGCATGATCAGCAACTGCGGGTCTTTCTGGCTCGTGACCCGATACCAGCTGTCGAAAGTCGCGGTCTGGTGGATCTCCGCCGGCAGTCGCGCATCGTAGAAAGCGAACAGGGTTTCTTCGTCGGCCAGAATGTCGCGACGACGGGCCTTGGCTTCCAGTTCGTCGAGCTGTTCCAGCAGTTGCTGGTTGGCCGTCAGGCACTTGGCCCTGGATTGAATCTCGCCGCGCACCAGGCCTTCGCGAATGAAAAACTCACGAGACACCACCGGGTCGATCGGCCCGTAATGCACCGGCCGGCGACCGACCACGATCAGCCCGAACAGGGTGATCTGCTCGAAGGCCACGACCTGACCGCGCTTCTTTTCCCAGTGCGGTTCGAAGTGGTTTTTCTTGATCAGGTGCCCGGCCAGCGGTTCGATCCAGTCGGAGTCGATCTTGGCGACCATGCGTGCGTAGAGCTTGGTGGTTTCCACCAGTTCGGCGGTCATCAGCCATTGCGGCCGCTTCTTGCCCAGCCCGGAGGACGGGTGAATCCAGAAGCGTCGCTGACGGGCACCGAGGTAATCGCCTTCATCGGTTTTCTGACCGATCTGGCTGAGCAGGCCCGAGAGCACGGCTTTGTGCAGTTTCGGGTAATCCGCCGGCTCTTTGTTGAGGCTCAACTGCATGTCGCGGCAGATCAGGCTCAGCTGACGGTGCGAGTCGCGCCATTCGCGCAGGCGCAGGTAATTGAGGAAATTCTTGCGGCACCAGTTGCGCAACGGGCTCGCCGTCAGCGCCTGACGCTGCTCTTCAAAACCACGCCACAGATTGACCAGCCCGGCGAAGTCCGAGTCCACGTCTTTCCATTGTGCGTGGGCCTGATCCGCCGCTTGCTGACGCTCCGGCGGACGTTCGCGCGGGTCTTGAATCGACATGGCGCTGGCAACGATCAGCACTTCCTGAAGGCTGCCGAGTTTCGCCGCTTCCAGCAGCATTCGGCCCATGCGCGGGTCCACCGGAAGGCGCGCCAACTGGCGGCCAAGCGGGGTCAGCTGGCTGTTGCGGTCCACCGCCGAGAGTTCTTGCAGCAGGTTGAAACCGTCGCTGATGGCTTTGCCATCCGGCGGCTCGATAAACGGGAAATCGGTGATCTCGCCGAGGCGCAGATGCAGCATCTGCAGGATCACCGCCGCGAGGTTGGTCCGCAGGATTTCAGGGTCGGTAAATTCCGGACGACCGATGAAGTCTTCTTCGCCATAGAGGCGGATGCAGATGCCCGGCTCGACCCGTCCGCAACGACCTTTACGCTGGTTGGCGCTGGCCTGGGAAATGGCTTCGATGGGCAGGCGCTGGACCTTGGCGCGGTAGCTGTAGCGGCTGATGCGCGCGGTGCCACTGTCGATCACGTAACGAATGCCCGGCACGGTCAGCGAAGTTTCTGCAACGTTGGTCGCCAGCACCACACGACGGCCCGGGTGCGACTGGAAAATCCGCTGCTGTTCGGCCGGCGACAGACGTGCGTACAGCGGCAGAATTTCGGTGTGCTTAAGCTGGGCCTTGCGCAGCATGTCGGCGGCGTCGCGAATCTCGCGCTCGCCGGGCAGGAACACCAGCACATCGCCAGGGCTCTTGCGCTCGCTGCGTTCGAACGCGGCGATTTCATCGAGGGTGGCGAGGATCGCCTGATCCACGGTCAAGTCGTCCTCGACGCGATTGCCCTCCTCATCCTGCTCCAGGGTCAGCGGGCGATACCAGGTTTCTACCGGGAAAGTACGGCCAGAGACTTCAACGATCGGCGCGTCATCAAAGTGCTTGGAGAAACGCTCCAGGTCGATGGTCGCCGAGGTGATGATGACTTTCAGGTCCGGCCGACGCGGCAGCAGGGTTTTCAGGTAACCGAGCAGGAAGTCGATGTTGAGGCTGCGTTCGTGGGCTTCGTCGACGATGATCGTGTCGTAGCGTTCGAGGTAGCGGTCGTTCTGGGTTTCCGCCAGCAGGATGCCGTCGGTCATCAGCTTGATCAGGGTGTTGGAATCACTCTGGTCCTCGAACCGCACTTGATAGCCGACCAGCGCGCCCAAGGGTGTCGCCAGTTCCTCGGCAACGCGGCTGGCCACGCTGCGGGCGGCAATTCGACGTGGCTGGGTGTGGCCGATCAGGCCGTGCTGGCCGCGACCGATTTCCAGGCAGATCTTCGGCAACTGAGTGGTTTTACCCGAGCCGGTCTCGCCGGCAATGATCAGCACTTGGTGCTTGAGCAGCGCTTCTTTGATTTCATCGCGCTTGGCGGCGATCGGCAAACTGTCGTCGTAACGAATCACCGGCAGGCTGGCACGCCGCGCCAACACCTGGTCACAGGACGCCTGCATGCGCGTCACCCACTGGGCCAGCTTGGCCTCGTCAGGTTTCTTGCGCAGCTCAAGCAACTGCCGCCGCAGCCGGTGGCGGTCGGCGAGCATGGCGTGATCGAGGTTTTTCAGCAGTTTGTCGATGGAAGGCGATTCGTCAGTCATCAGGTACGCAAAAGTCGTCTAGTGGCGCAGGGGGCGGATTGTCGCAGATTTGCGCCCTGCTGTGATCGTTCCCACGCTCTGCGTGGGGAATGCAGCCCGCGACGCTCCGCGTCCCAAAAGCGGACGCAGAGCGTCCATTGAGGCATTCCCACGCAGAGCGTGGGAACGATCGGTGTCGGGTGTGACGGTGTGGGACTATTCGTTATCAAGGCCTTTTCGGCGATACGGGAACACGTCGATCACCTTGCCGGCGCGAATGGATTCCTGGAGGCTTTTCCAGTAATCGGCGTTGTACAACTCGCCATGTAACTGGTCAAACAGCTTCCTCTGCCCGGAATCGGCAAACAGGAACGGCGGAAACTCTTCGGGAAACACATCCAGCGGCCCGATCGAATACCACGGTTCGGACGCCATCTCGTCTTCCGGTGTGCGCGGTTGCGGGATGTGACGGAAGTTGGCCTCCGTCAGGAAACAAATCTCGTCATAGTCATAAAACACCACGCGACCGTGCCGGGTGACGCCGAAGTTCTTCAACAGCATGTCGCCGGGAAAGATGTTCGCCGCCGCCAGTTGTTTGATCGCCAGACCGTAATCTTCCAGCGCCTCGCGCACCTGCGCCTCGTTGGCGTTTTCCAGGTACAGATTCAGCGGGGTCATTCGCCGTTCAGTCCAGCAGTGACGAATCAACACCGTGTCGCCTTCCACCGACACCGTGGACGCGGCCACCTCAAGCAGTTCTTCCAGGCACGCCGGATCGAACTTGCTCAACGGGAAGCGAAAATCGGCGAATTCCTGGGTATCGGCCATGCGCCCGACGCGGTCGACGCTTTTCACCAGTCGGTATTTTTCGATCACCGTGGCGCGGTCGACGTTTTTCGACGGCGAGAAACGGTCCTTGATGATTTTGAACACGGTGTTGAAGCCCGGCAACGTGAACACGCTCATCACCATGCCGCGCACACCGGGGGCCATGATGAATTGGTCGTCGGTGCTGGCCAGGTGATTGATCAGCGCCCGGTAGAACTCGGACTTGCCGTGCTTGTAGAAACCAATCGAGGTGTACAGCTCGGCGATGTGTTTGCCCGGCAGGATCCGCCGCAGGAAACCGATGAACTCCGCCGGCACCGGCACATCCACCATGAAATACGAGCGAGTGAACGAGAAGATGATCGACACGTCCGCTTCATCGGTGATCAGCGCATCGATCTGGATGCCGCGACCTTCGAGGTGCAGCAGCGGAATCGCCAGCGGCCATTGCTCGTCGTTGGTGTAGATGCGTCCCACCAGGTACGCGCCCTTGTTGCGGTAGAGCACCGAGGAAAACAGTTCGACGCTCAATTCCGGGTCCTTGCACACCCAGTCCGGCAGGTTCTCGCGCAGTTGTGCTTCGAGGCGGCGCAAGTCGCCGGCCAGATCGGCGTAATCCTCGCTGAAGCTGTAATCGGCAAAAATGCTCGCGAGCATGCCGGACAACTGGCCCTGCGGCTTGTAGGTCCGGGTTTGCGCAGCACGAGCCCGGCGCAGGCTTGGCCGGGTGGTGTGAATGAACATGCAGCCGTCGCTGATCAGGTCATGGCTGAACAGCCCGCAGAAAATCGAGTTGTACCAGGTCTCGGACAGTTCATCGTCGAAGCGCAGGTCGATCAGGGTGATGTAAGCGCTTTTGACCAGCGGCCAGCAACTGACGTCCAGCGTGTCGGCGTCAAACGCGATGCGCAGGCGGTCGACCGTTTCGCTGACTTTCTCTTCGTACAGATTGATCCGCGCGGCCGAGGCTACCTGGGCCTCCTGCCACTTGGCCTGCTCAAAACGGGCCCGGGCGCCGTCGGTGATCTGGCGGAAATGCTCGCGGTAATCGTCAAAGCCATCGAGGATCATTCGGGCGATGTCGGCGGCTGGCCATTGCTGCGGCATGGTGAGACCTCTGCGGGAATTCGGGAGCCCTGAGCTTAGCCAGTGAACCGGGTGCAGGAGAAGCGTAATTTTCGGCTTGAGTTAAATGCTCGTTTTTCGGTTGCCATGGATAAGGCGCTCGGCAACACTCTCGTCCTCATCAAGGAAGGAATGCACCGTGAGCCCTGTCGATACTTTCCGTTTACTGTCGCTGGCAGCGATCTGGGGTGCGAGCTTTCTGTTCATGCGCATCATCGCCCCAGTGATTGGCACAATCCCCACGGCCTTTTTCCGCGTGTCGATTGCCGCCACCGGCTTGCTGGTGATCCTCGGGCTGATGCGCATCAGCTGGGATTTCAAAGGCAAGCTGAAGACGGTGATGCTGCTTGGCGTGATCAACTCCGGGATTCCGGCGACGCTCTATTCCGTGGCCGCCCAAGTGCTGCCGGCCGGCTATTCGGCGATTTTCAATGCCACCACGCCATTGATGGGCGTATTGATCGGCGGTCTGTTTTTCCATGAAAGACTGACCGCTGCCAAGCTTGGCGGCGTGTTCCTCGGGCTGCTCGGCGTAGGCGTCCTGACCCGAGCCGGGCCGGTGGCGTTCGACATGGAATTGCTGATGGGCGCCGTCGCCTGCCTGCTCGCCACCACCTGTTATGGCTTTGCCGGGTTCCTGGCCCGCCGCTGGCTTGATCACGCGGGCGGTCTCGACAGCCGTCTTTCGGCGCTGGGCAGCATGCTCGGGGCGACGCTGTTTTTGCTGCCGTTGTTCGGCTACAGCGTAATCAGCCAGCCACCGGCCAGCTGGGGCGGCTGGAATGTCTGGCTGTCGTTGCTCGGGTTGGGGCTGGTGTGTACCGCGCTTGCATACATCATTTACTTCCGTTTGCTCAGCTCGATCGGACCAGTGAGGTCGATGACCACGACCTTCCTGATCCCGCCGTTCGGGGTGTTGTGGGGGGCGCTGTTGCTGGATGAGCCGCTGTCGATGGCGCATATCTATGGCGGGGTGTTGATTGCGGCGGCGTTGTGGCTGGTGTTGAAGCCTTCGGTGGTGAAGGCTGCGGCGGTGGCGGCCAAGTAGATTTGTGGAGTGGCTGATGCCGTCATCGCGGGCAAGCCCGCTCCCACAGGGTTTGGTATTGATCACAGAATCTGTATACGACACCAATCACTGTGGGAGCGGGCTTGCCCGCGATGGCGCCAGCTCAGACACTACAAAGCTGACTGACTCACCTCCCCATCCACCAACCGCCGAATCCCCAGCGGATTGGCGTTCTGCAACGCCTCCGGCAGCAACGCATCCGGATAATTCTGGAAGCACATCGGCCGCAGAAACCGCTCAATCGCCAACGTCCCGACCGACGTCCCACGCGAATCCGACGTCGCCGGATACGGCCTGCCATGCACCATCGCTTCACCGGTGCCGGCCAAATGAAAAAGGCCCGGAGCAACGTTCCAGGCCTTATCATTTTTACACTGTTTTACGGAACACGAAGACCAGACCGATGATGCCCAGCATGCTCAATGCCGCCAGCCGATTACCAAAAATCGGGTAGTCCATCACCGTCATAAAAAAACCGCTCCCAAGGAGCGGTTTTCTATTGCATCCAGTCACCCAAACAACCAATCCCCCAACAACGTCAACACCACCACCGCCAGCACCGGCCGAAGCACGCGGTATGCCTTGGGATTACGACGCTTCCAGCGCTTGACCACACCGCTGACCTTGTCGCTGGAACTCTTGCTCCAGGCGTAAACCTGGTTAATCCCGCCAACCCGTTCATCATCAAGATTCTGTGGTGCGGTGGCGCGACCGAGCGAGCCGCTGACCCAGCGGTTGATACGAGTCATGACACGGCTGCTCAGCGGTCGCTCGATGTCACAGAACAGAATGACTCGAGTTTTCTCGGTTTCGTTCTTGACCCAATGCACGTAGGTCTCATCGAACATCACGTCTTCACCGTCACGCCAGGCGTAAACCTGACCGTCGACAAAAATGCGGCAGTCATCGGAGTTAGGCGTCGACAGCCCCAGGTGATAACGCAACGAACCGGCAAACGGATCGCGGTGCGGGTTGAGGTGGCTGCCACCCGGCAGCAACGCGAACATCGCGCCCTTGACGTTGGGAATGCTGCTGACCAAGGCCACGGTTTTCGGGCACAAGGTTTCGGCTGATGGCAGAGGTTTGTCGTACCACTTGAGGTAGAAACGTTTCCACCCTTTCTTGAAGAACGAACCGAAACCGGCATCGTTGTTCTTTTCGGCGGCACAGATGTAACCCTCGTCGAACAGGTGCATGGCTTCGTCGCGGATAACTTCCCAGTTGTCCTTGAGTACGTCCAGCTCCGGGAATTTGCTGCGGTCCAGATAGGGTTTGGACGGCACGCCGGAGAACAGGTACATCAACGCGTTGTACGGTGCGAACAGGGCCGAATGGTTGACGAACTGACGCAGAACCGGCAATCGAGCCTTGCCGCGCAAATGCACATAGAGGGTGCTACCCAGGAATAGCAGCAACACTGACGCTTTCGCGGCAAAGGAAAAGGTCATCTACGGCTCCTTGAGTATTGGTTCTATGCACAACGCCATTTACCCGACGTGGCAGTCGGCCATGATAAACACTACCGGCCTCGGGAAAAACCCGCAAAACTCGACATTCAGTATTAAGGTTTGTGCAATAAAGCACTTATTAACATAAGGTTCCTGAACGGGGGCTGACCTGAATCAGCCCCCTCGCCACACGTTTAAACGATCGCGCAGACGTCACCGCTTTACTGCTGATTCTCCTGCTCGGTAAACAGATCACTGAACAACATGCTCGACAGATAGCGCTCACCGGAGTCCGGCAGGATCACCACGATAGTCTTGCCCTGCATTTCCGGTGTTTCGGCCAAACGCACCGCCACCGCCATCGCGGCGCCACAGGAAATACCGCACAAAATCCCTTCTTCCTGCATCAGGCGCAGGGCCATGGCCTTGGATTCGTCGTCGCTGACCAACTCAACCCGATCGACCATCGCCAGATCCAGATTCTTCGGGACAAAACCGGCACCGATCCCCTGGATTTTGTGAGGGCTAGGCTTGATCTCCTCACCGGCAATCGCCTGAGAAATCACAGGCGACACCATCGGCTCCACCGCCACCGAGATAATCGGTTTGCCCTGGGTATTCTTGATATACCGCGAAACGCCAGTAATGGTTCCGCCGGTTCCAACACCCGCTACCAGCACATCGACCGCGCCGTCGGTGTCGTTCCAGATTTCCGGGCCGGTGGTTTTCTCGTGGATGGCCGGGTTGGCCGGGTTGTCGAACTGCGCCGGCATGAAGTATTTGGCCGGATCGCTGGCCAGAATTTCGGCAGCCTTCTCGATTGCGCCCTTCATGCCCTTGGCCGGTTCGGTCAATACCAGTTCGGCGCCCAGCGCCTTGAGAACCTTGCGTCGCTCTATGCTCATCGACGCCGGCATCGTCAGCATCAATTTGTAACCACGGGCAGCGGCAACAAACGCCAGGCCAATGCCGGTATTGCCCGACGTCGGTTCGATGATGGTCATGCCAGGCTTTAGTTTGCCGGAGCTTTCGGCGTCCCAGATCATGCTCGCGCCGATCCGGCACTTGACCGAATAACCCGGGTTGCGCCCTTCGATCTTGGCCAGGATGGTCACGCCGCGTGGGGCAATGCGGTTGATCTGCACCAGCGGCGTATTGCCGATGGAATGGGCGTTGTCAGCGTAAATACGGCTCATGGCTGGGTCCTTGTACAGCGTTGAATAAGCTCCCAAAGGTATGCCTGTTGCCGATGGTCGTCCAGTCAGGTCGAACGTCCGGTGGCCGCCGCAGTCAATGGCTTTACATCGCCAGAGATTTGCTGCCATGAAACGTCGATACAGTTGGCCCCTGTGGACCTTCGCCGGCCTCGTTGTGCTGCTGATTGCCCTGCACATCGCCCTGCCCTACCTGGTGCGCGATTACCTGAACGACAAACTGGCAGACATGGGTGATTACCGAGGTCAGGTCACCGACGTGGACCTGGCCTGGTGGCGCGGCGCCTACAAAATCAACGGTTTGAAAATCGTCAAGGTCGACGGCAAGGTCCCGGTGCCGTTCGTCAATGCGCCGCTGATCGACCTTTCTGTCAGTTGGCACTCACTCTGGTCCGACCGCGCAGTGGTGGCCGAGGTGCAGTTCTTCAACCCCGAGGTGAACTTCGTCGACGGCGGCGCCAACAAACAAAACTCCCAGACCGGTCAAGGCACCGACTGGCGCGCACAGTTGGGTAAACTGGCACCGTTCACCTTTAATGAAATACGCATCTACGACGGCAAGATCACCTTTCGAAACTTCAATTCCAAGCCCCCCGTCAACATGAACGCCACCCAGGTCAACGCCAGCCTTTACAACCTGACCAACGTGGTCGATACCGAAGGCAAGCGCGACGCCCGCTTTGAAGGCAAGGCGCTGTTGCTGGGCCACGCGCCACTGGAAACAACGGCAACCTTCGACCCGTTAAGCAACTTTGAAGACTTCGAGTTCCGCCTGCGGGCCAAGGACATTGAACTCAAACGCATGAACGACTTCGCCTCGGCCTATGGCAAGTTCGACTTCAACGCCGGTCACGGCGATGTGGTGATAGAAGCGCAAGCCAAGAAAGCCAAACTGACCGGCTACATCAAACCGCTGTTGAAAGACGTCGACGTGTTCAACTGGCAGCAGGATGTGGAAAACAAGGACAAGGGACTTTTCCGTTCCATCTGGGAGGCCATCGTCGGGGGCTCCGAAACCGTGCTGAAAAATCAGGGCAAGAACCAATTCGCAACTCGCGTCGAACTGAGCGGCAATGTGCATCGACAAGATATCAGCGCGTTCCAGGCGTTTTTGCAGATTTTACGCAATGGTTTTGTTCAGGCATTCAATGCCCGGTATGAACGGCCGAAGCCGGAGGCTGGTTAGGGTTTGCGCGTAACGGTGTAGCGCCCGGTTTCTTCGGCGGCCCGCATCGGGCTCGCTTGCTGCTGCAGGAAATCCCAGCCCAGACAGGCCAGCGCCAATGATCGGGGCACCGGTTCACGCCCGCTGCTATAACGCGTGATGCTGCGGGCGCTAACTCCCAACGCTTCCGCCGCCTGATTGAGCGGCAATCCGGTACGGGCGCGCCAATCGATAAAGATCCGGGTGTTTTCGTCCGATGCGTTTTGCGCGAGCGCATCCAGATAAAGAGTGTCGGCGCCGATCTGGATGTCGTGCTCGGGCCACTCGACACTCCAGCCGTCATCGCCCGACATTGCACTTTCGAATGCGCCAGCCTCCAGCAATGGCTGCAATCCTGAATAGGCGTGCAAGTCGTGACTCAAATCGAGGGTCAGTTGCTGACCGTCGATAAACGTCAGCGCCAGGCGGTAGTCCGGCAACGCCTGCACAGCCGACAGCCGTGGTCGTTTCATCGGTAACATCGATTCTTTAGACATGCCCCGCAAGCTATCGCCAAAATGGCGATAGCTCAATACTGGCTAGCAGCCGAGACTGAGTCAAGATGTGACGCCCCATTCAGAGACTGAATAAGCCGTCTGCGTTCACAGTCGACGGGGCAGCGCGTTATAGTCGGGTACTACAATTATTGCGCTCCGCCCTGCCCCGTTCAGGTCGGCATTACCGTTCGAGGATTAGCAGATGAAGTTCGAAGGCACCCAGGCCTACGTCGCCACCGATGACCTGAAGCTGGCGGTCAACGCCGCCATTACCCTGGAGCGTCCACTGCTGGTCAAGGGCGAGCCGGGCACCGGCAAAACCATGCTCGCCGAACAACTGGCCGAGTCCTTCGGCGCCAAATTGATCACCTGGCACATCAAGTCCACGACCAAGGCGCATCAGGGCCTGTACGAGTACGACGCGGTCAGCCGTCTGCGTGACTCGCAACTGGGCACGGAAAAGGTCCATGACGTTCGCAACTACCTGAAAAAGGGCAAGCTCTGGGAGGCTTTCGAGTCCGAAGAGCGGGTGATCCTGTTGATCGACGAAATCGACAAGGCTGACATCGAGTTCCCCAACGACCTGTTGCAAGAACTCGACAAGATGGAGTTCTACGTTTACGAGATCGACGAGACCATCAAGGCCAAGAAACGCCCGATCATCATCATTACCTCCAACAACGAGAAAGAGCTGCCGGACGCGTTCCTGCGCCGCTGCTTCTTCCACTACATCGCGTTCCCCGATCGCGTGACGCTGCAGAAGATCGTCGACGTGCACTACCCGAACATCAAGAAGGACCTGGTCAGCGAAGCGCTGGACGTGTTCTTCGACGTTCGCAAGGTCCCTGGCCTGAAGAAAAAGCCGTCGACCTCGGAGCTGGTGGACTGGCTGAAACTGCTGATGGCCGACAACATCGGCGAAGCGGTATTGCGCGAACGCGATCCGACCAAAGCGATTCCGCCGCTGGCAGGCGCACTGGTGAAGAACGAACAGGACGTTCAGTTGCTTGAGCGTCTGGCGTTCATGAGCCGTCGCGGCACCCGCTAAGAGGCTGATCGCCATGCTGCTCAACCTGTTCAATGAAATGCGCGCAGCCAAGGTGCCGGTCTCGGTGCGCGAGCTGCTGGACCTGATCAACGCGCTGAAACAGCGCGTGACCTTCGCCGACATGGACGAGTTCTATTACTTGTCCCGGGCAATTCTGGTGAAGGACGAACGGCATTTCGACAAGTTCGACCGCGCGTTCGGCGCCTACTTCAATGGCCTGGAAAAACTCGACGATCACCTTCAGGCGTTGATTCCTGAAGACTGGCTGCGCAAGGAATTCGAACGTTCCCTGACCGAAGAAGAGCGGGCCGCGATCCAGTCCCTCGGCGGCCTGGACAAGCTGATCGAAGAGTTCAAGAAACGCCTCGAAGAACAGAAAGAACGTCACGCCGGCGGCAACAAGTGGATCGGCACCGGCGGCACCAGCCCGTTCGGCTCCGGCGGCTTCAACCCGGAAGGCATTCGGGTCGGCGATGCCGGCAAGCGCCAGGGCAAAGCGGTCAAGGTGTGGGATCAGCGCGAGTACAAGAACCTCGACGATTCGGTCGAGTTGGGCACGCGCAATATCAAGGTCGCCCTGCGTCGCTTGCGCAAATTTGCGCGTCAGGGTGCGGCGGAAGAGCTGGACATCGATGGCACCATCGACCACACCGCGCGCGATGCCGGCCTGCTGAACATCCAGATGCGGCCGGAGCGGCGCAACACCGTCAAGCTGTTGCTGCTGTTCGACATCGGCGGCTCGATGGACGCTCACGTGAAGATTTGCGAGGAGTTGTTTTCGGCCTGCAAGACCGAGTTCAAGCACCTGGAGTACTTCTACTTCCACAACTTCATTTATGAATCGGTGTGGAAGAACAACATGCGCCGCACTTCCGAGCGCACGTCGACCCAGGACCTGCTGCACAAGTACGGCGCCGACTACAAAGTGATCTTCATTGGCGATGCTGCAATGGCGCCTTATGAAATCACCCAGGCCGGTGGCAGCGTCGAGCACTGGAACGAAGAAGCCGGTTATGTGTGGATGCAGCGGTTCATGGAGAAGTACAAGAAGGTCATCTGGATCAACCCGTATCCGAAAGATACGTGGGGCTATACGTCTTCGACCAATATCGTGCGGGACTTGATTGACGACCAGATGTACCCGCTGACGTTGCGCGGGTTGGAGGAAGGGATGCGGTTTCTTTCCAAATAGAGCGTTGACCTTGTGGCGAGGGAGCTTGCTCCCGTTGGGCTGCGCAGCAGTCCCATTTTTGGGGCCGCTTCGCAGCCCAGCGGGAGCAAGCTCCCTCGCCACAGTTAGAACCGGCGCAAATACTCGACCTGCTCCCGATGCGCTACCTCTTGCACCACCGGCCGCAATCGCACCTTCGCACCTGGCAAACACTGCGCCAGCCGTGCCAGCGCCAACGGCGTCAACGCCCCCAATCGCGGATAACCGCCAATGGTCTGCCGATCATTGAGCAACACAATCGGCTGCCCATCCGGCGGCACTTGGACGGCGCCGAGGGGTATGCCTTCGGAAATCATCGGTTTGCCCTGGTACTGCAACGCCGTTCCCAGCAAGCGAATGCCCATGCGGTCGGCACGGCTGTCGAGGGTCCAGACGCTGTTGAATGCATCGAACAGACTTTGCCCGCTGAACTCACCGATCTGCGCGCCGAGGACCAGATCCAGTGGCGAATCGACTTTGAAGTCCGGCCGATGCTCCATCGGCAACTCCCGCAGCAATAACAGCGCACTTCCGCGATAGCTTAACTGAGCGTCTTTGGCCAAAGGCCGGCCCATTCCATCCAGACCGCCAAGCTCTTCACGAACCACCGTCGCGCTGCTGCCCAACACCTTCGGCGCCTCAAACCCGCCCGGCGCCGCCAGGTAAGCCCGCGCCCCGAGCAGTGGCTGAGTGAATTGCAACCGCTGGCCTTTGTTCAGCCGGAAACTGCGCCACGGCGCCAGTGCCTCACCATCCACTTGCGCGCCCAGATCCGCCCCGGCCAGCGCCAACACGCAATCTTCCTCGGCCACGACGCTGAATCCGCCGAGGGTGATTTCAATCACCGGCGCATCCAGCCCGTTACCCAGCAGCCAGTTGGCCCACGACATCGAGCGCCAATCCAAGCCGCCGCCCTGAGTCACGCCCAGATGCCGCACGCCGAAACGGCCAGCGTCCTGCAACAGGCACAGCGGCGTACTCGCCTCAATCAATAGACGGCTCATGCCTGGGCCTCCAAGGGCGTGTCGTCACCGCCCAGGTTGATGAACTCGGCATGACTGACCGCTTCAAAGCGCACGGTGTCACCCGGTTGCATCAGACTGTAGCCGTCGCGTTCGCGGTCGAACAATTTGGCCGGCGTGCGGCCGATCAGGTTCCAGCCGCCGGGGGAAACCACCGGGTAGGCGGCGGTTTGCCGTTCGGCGATGCCGACACTGCCGGCGGCAACCTTTTTACGCGGTGTATTCAGGCGCGGCGCGGCGAGTACTTCCTCCACCAGCCCCATGAAGGCGAACCCTGGTGCAAAGCCCAAGGCGAACACCTGATATTCGCGCTCGCTGTGACGACGGATCACCTCGTGCACCGACAGCCCGCTGCGCTGAGACAACAGGCTCAGCTCCGGGCCGACGCTCAGGTCATACCAGACCGGCAACACATGGCATTTGCCGCCGGTGCGGGCGTTGGGTGACAGGTCGATCAGCGCTTCGGCGATCAGTTCCCGGGCCTGCGCCGGACTCAACGCAGTCAGGTCGTAATGCACCATCAACGTCGTGTAAGACGGCACCAGATCGATCAAATGCCCGGCGAACGCCGCACGCAGGTTTTCGCTGGCCGCCAGCATCCACGGCATATTGGCTTCGGCAATTTCGTCGAACAGACGCACCATCAGACAATCCAGCGCCACTACCTCAACCCGCAGTTTCATGGCGCGCTCTGCTGATCAAGTGCTTCGCGAATCCGGCGCACGGCGGCTACCGAACTGGCGTTGTCGCCGTGGACGCAAAGGGTGTTGGCCTGTAAATGCAACGAGCTGCCGTCGCTGGCGGTGAGGTTGTCGCCACGGGCGATGGTCAGCGCCTGCTCGATAATTCGCTCGGGATCGTGATGCACTGCCCCCGGCAGTTGCCGCGAAACCAGCATACCGGCGCTGTCGTAGGCGCGATCGGCGAAGGCTTCGAACCACAGGGTCACGCCGTATTCTTCACCCAGTTGCTGCGCGGCGCTGTTGTCGCGAGTGGCCATCAGCATCAACGGCAGGGTCCGGTCATACGCCGCCACGGCCTGAAGCACCGCGCGCAATTGCGCCGGGTTGGCCATCATGTCGTTGTACATCGCACCGTGCGGTTTGACGTAACTGATGCGCCCGCCCTGGGCCCGGCAAATGCCGTCGAGGGCGCCGATCTGGTAATGCAGAATGTCCTGAAGTTCTTGGGCGGTGTAGGCCATGGAGCGGCGGCCGAAACCCACCAGATCCTGATAGGCCGGGTGCGCACCGATCTTCACGCCGTTGCTCAAGGCCAGGCTGACGGTCTTGCGCATGATGCTCGGGTCGCCGGCATGGAAGCCGCAGGCGATGTTGGCGCAATCAATGAAGGGCATGACCTCGGCGTCCAGACCCATGGTCCAGTTGCCGAAACTCTCGCCGATGTCGCAGTTCAATAGCAGGCGGCTCACGGTGAACACTCCTGTAGGCATTTTCTTTTTTTACTGCCGGGCAGTTGCCCCGCAGATTATCAGTTACTCGGCTTCGAGTTGTTTGCCACGGGTTTCCGGCAGGCTCAACGCCGCAAGGATCACCACCCCGTAGGAAACCGCCGCAAACGCCCCGATGCCTACGCTCAATGGCACCTTCTGGCTCATCAAACCGATCAACAGCGGGAACAACGCCGCCAGCGCCCGGCCGATGTTGTAGCAAAAACCCTGGCCCGAGCCGCGAATCCGCGTCGGAAACAGCTCGGTCAAAAACGCGCCCATGCCACTGAAAATCCCCGAGGCGAAGAAGCCCAGCGGGAAGCCCAGCCACAGCATCACGCCATTACTCACCGGTAATTGGGTATAGAGCAGCACGATGGTGAACGAGCCCACGGCGAACAGGATGAAGTTCTTTTTGCGCCCGAGGATGTCGGTCAAATACGCACTGATGACGTAGCCGACGTAGGAACCGACGATCACCATCGCCAGATAACCGCCCGTGCCAAGTACGCTCAAACCGCGCTCGTTCTTCAGAAAAGTCGGCAGCCAGGACGTGATCGCGTAGTAACCGCCCAGTGCGCCAGTGGTCAGTACCGAAGCGCGAATCGTGGTGAACAGGATGCCGGGGGCGAAGATCTCGTAGAACTTAGCCGCGTTGCCAGGTTCCTGCTTGGCCTTGGCTTCGCGGTAGATCTCCGGGTCCTTGACCAGTCGACGGACGAAAATCACGAAAATCGCCGGCACGATGCCCAGGATAAACAGCGCGCGCCAAGCGTCTTCTGGCGGCAGTACCGAGAATAGCAGCGCATAGAGAATCGCCGTCAGCCCCCAACCCAGCGCCCAGCCCGATTGCACCATGCCCACCGCTTTGCCGCGGTCCTTGGCGCGAATGACTTCGCCCATCAGCACCGCGCCGGCGGTCCACTCACCGCCAAAGCCGAAGCCCATCAGGGTGCGGCTGATCAAGAGTTGCTCGTAGTTTTGCGCGAAGCCGCAGAGGAAGGTGAAGAAGGCGAACCACAACACCGTCAGTTGCAAGGTGCGCACGCGGCCGATGCGGTCGGACAGAATGCCTGCAACCCAACCGCCGATGGCTGAAGCAATGAGGGTGCTGGTGTGAATCAGCCCGGCCTCGCCGGTGGTGATGCCCCACATGGCAATCAGGGTCGGCACCACGAAGCTGAGCATCTGGGTGTCCATGCCGTCCAGGCCATAGCCGATCTTGCAGCTCCAGAAGGTGCGGCGCTCCTGCTGATTGATGTTGCGATACCAGTCGAAAGGACCCGGGCGAGGCGTGGCTTTGGGGATGTCGAGCGTGTCGGGCGCACTCATGGCGAATCTCCGTGCAGATTTTATTGGTATTGTTCTGAGCCCCGACGACGCCTATCGTGGGAACCGGATGGCCTGATTTTTGGGCGCCCGGCCCTGTTGCGTCCAACTAATAAAACCCCGCCCTAGACATAAGAATTCTTTATCCCCGAGCAGATCCCATGAATTTGAAGTTTCTCGAGACCTTCGTCTGGGTCGCCCGACTCAAGAGTTTTCGCCTGACCGCAGACAAGCTCTTCACCACCCAAGCGTCGATTTCCAGTCGCATCGCGGTGCTCGAAGGCGAGCTCGGGGTGAAGTTGTTTCTTCGCGATTCCCGAGGCGTGAGCCTAACGCCCGAAGGCTTGAAAGTGCTCGAATACGCCGAGCAGATGATGGACACCATGCAGGCCCTCAAGCAGTCGATCGAGACACGTTCGAGCAAGGTCGGACGCGTGCGGATCGGCGTGATGGACACGGTGATCCACACGTGGCTGAGCCCGTTGGTGGCACAGATGATGGATCATTATCCGCTGGTGGAAATCGAGCTGGTGGCCGATACGGCGCTCAACCTCTGCGATCAGCTGCAAAAAGGCTTTCTCGACCTGATCCTGCAAACCGACCTCGTTCGTCAGGAAAGCGTGCGCAGCCTGGAGCTGGCGAGCCATCCGATGGGCTGGATCGTGGCCAGTAATTCGATCTACAACCGTGAGTACTCAGGCATTGCCGATCTGGCGCGAGAGCGGATCATTACTTACTCGAAGAACTCACATCCGCATCAGGACATTCTGAGCCTGATGCAGGCTAACGGGGTGATGACGCCTCGGCTGAACTGCGTGAATTCGGTGTCGGCGATTACCCGGTTGCTGCGTGATGGATTCGGGATTGGGGCGTTGCCGCCGGTATTGGTGGCCGAGGAGCTGGCTCGGGGGGAATTGACTTTGCTGACCATTGATCAACAGCTGCCGAACTTGCAGGTCGTGGTGTCGTGGCGGGTTGGCGTGGAGTGGGTCGAGGAGATCGTGGCGTTGTGTCAGCAGGTGCTGGAAGGGTATGCGCGCAAGGTGGGTAAAGACTACATCACCCTGGCGCGCTGAGCTGATCGTTCCCACGCTCTGCGTGGGAATGCAGCCCGGGACGCTCCGCGTCCCATCCGAAGCCGAACGCGGAGCGTCCGCTGAGGCATTCCCACGCGGAGCGTGGGAACGATCATCGGCCTAAAGGCCGCGCACATCCCGGTCTTCGATCGGGCGGCTCTGGCGCAGGCGTTTGCCGCCCAGCACCACCCAGTCGATCAGACGGAACAGGCACTCGATGCCGAAGGACAGCAGCAGCGCACCGCTCATGCCCCAGATCATCGCTTCCGGTGTCAGCAGGATCTGGTAGCTGTAGCCATTCCAGGTTTCCTTGCGAATATCCGGATCAGCCGCCAGCGCAACCTGCAGGACGCGGATGTACCACGGGCCCTGCATGGCCTGGAACTGTTTATCGAGCGCCAGCTGACGGGTGAGCAGGGTGCTCAGGCTGTCGGCGTCGCTGCGAAAAATAGGGTCTTCGCTGGCGCGGTAGTGGGCGACCAGCGCCTGCATATCGCCCTTGAAGAACTGATTGGCCGTGCCCTGAAAACCGCTCAGGCCGGTCTGCGCCTCAATCAGATGCGCTTCGACACGCTTGGCGTAATCGTTGATGAACCCCGGCACCTGGACACCGATCAACAGGCCCGCCGCAAACAACACCAGCCGTAGATAACTGAGCAACATCGGGTGAGATCCTTATTCGGTCTGGCCCTGGCTGACGCATTCGCCGCGTCGCCAGAGGCTCCATTGGCCCGGTTCGTAGCGGGTCCAGGTTTCGTTTTCGGTCAGGGGTTCGGTGGCGATCACCGTGACCACATCGTTGGGCGTGGTTTCAGCCTGGAAATCGACGATCACATCGACATCCTTCAGCCGCGCCGGGCCGAACGGCGCGCGACGGGTGATCTGGGCCAATTTGGTCGAGCAATAGCAGAACAACCAGTCGCCGTCGCTCAGCAGGCAGTTGAACACGCCTTTGCTGCGGTATTCGGCGCAAGCGGCGACCAGATCCGGCAGCAACGCTTCGATCTCGACTGGCTCCGGAAACGCTGCGCGCACACGGTTGAGCAAATCGCAGAAAGCCGCTTCGCTGTCGGTGTCACCGACGGGGCGGTAAAAGCTTTTGATCGGTTCAAAATCCGCGAGCTGGCCGTTGTGGGCGAAACACCAGTTGCGGCCCCACAGTTCGCGCACGAATGGGTGCGTGTTGGACAGGCAGACCTTGCCAACGTTGGCCTGGCGAATGTGCCCGATCACCACTTCGCTTTTGATCGGATAGCGCTGCACCAGGTTTGCCACTTCGGACTCGCTGCTAGCTGCCGGGTCCTGAAACAGCCGCAGGCCGCGCCCTTCGTAGAAGGCGATGCCCCAACCGTCACGGTGCGGACCGGTACGGCCGCCGCGCTGCATCAGCCCGGTAAAGCTGAACACGATATCGGTCGGCACATTGGCGCTCATGCCCAATAACTCACACATGCTCGGACTCTCGATGGAAGGCAGGGGCAAGGTTACAAACGCGGTTCGACCCGCAATCGCTGAGGGTTGCTCGGCACTGGCGGACGACCGTAACGATCATCGCCGGCACCGCCGAACGGATGATCGTCTTCAGGATCGTCGGCCCGGGCCGCGGCCTTGGCGGCGGCAGCCTGTTCCTTGCGAGCGTTGGAGGCGCGTTCGAGCGGGAAGCGGATCGCCACGTAAACCAGGTAAATGCCGAAGGCGATCATGCCGTACATGAACAGATCGGAAACCGCCCGCCAGGCGTTGTTGCCCACCTTGAACAGCAGATCGAGCGCGGTGATGGCGATGGCCGGGGCCACTTTTTCCTTCACCGGGTCGATAATGGTCGGGCTGAACAGCAGCACGGCAACCAGCAGCCGCAGCGGTTCGCGCAGCCAACGCCACATCCAGCGGGTCATGCGCATCCACACCAACAGGCAGCCTAAAGCGGCAAAGGCGTAGAGGCCCCAGGCGATCAGATAGTCGTTCTCGGTCATGGTGTCCATGGCAAGGCAGGCAAAGAGGCGCTTATAGTAACGACTTTTCGCCCGTCAGGCGTAATCCATGTCGGAGCGAACTGTGGCGAGGGAGCTTGCTCCCGCTCGGCTGCGAAGCAGTCGCAAAGCTTTTGGGGTCGCTTCGCAACCCAGCAGGAGCAAGCTCCCTCGCCACAAAGGCTCGCTCCCACAGGTTCTGAAGTGGCACCAAGACCTGCGTGCTGTCTGCGAAACCCTATTTTCCGTACAACGTTCGAGAGTCCTTCATGCCTTTATCCGCCAACGTCACCAGCGCCCCGATTGCCCACAAGGCCGACGGCCCTGACCCGTATGCCTGGCTGCAGGAGCGCGACACCGACGCGGTGCTCGACTACCTCAAGGCTGAAAACAGCTATCAAGAAGCGCAAACCGCCGATCAGGCCGCGCTGCGCGAAACCCTGTTCGAGGAGATCAAGGGCCGGATTCTCGAAACCGACCTGTCGCTGCCCTCCCCGTGGGGCCCGTACCTGTATTACACGCGCACCACCGCCGGTGACGAATACGCCCGCCACTACCGCTGCCCGCGTTCCGCCGATGACAGCCTGCAGCTCGATGAAAGCCAGGAACAGCTGCTGCTGGACCCGAACGAACTGGCCAATGGCGGCTTCTTTTCCCTCGGCGCATTCAGCATCAGCCCGGATCATCAGCGCCTGGCCTACAGCATCGACGCCACGGGCGATGAGATTTACACGCTGTTCGTGAAGGAATTATCCAGCGGCCGTGTCAGCGAACTGGAATTTCAGGACTGCGACGGCAGCATGACCTGGGCCAACGACAGCCTGACGCTGTTTTTTGGCGAACTGGACGACACCCACCGCCCGCACAAACTGTTGCGCTATCGACTGGACGGCACGGCAGCCGAAGAAGTGTTCAATGAGCCGGACGGACGATTCTTCCTGCATTGCTACCGCTCCAGTTCCGAACAGCAATTGCTGTTGTCGCTGGGCAGCAAGACCACCAGCGAAGTCTGGGTCCTCGACGCCTCGCAGCCGCAGCAAGCCTTTACGTGCCTGGCGCCACGGGTTGAAGACCATGAATACGACGTCGACCACGGCACGCTGAACGGCGAGTGGGCCTGGTTCATCCGGACCAACCGCGACGGCATCAACTTTGCCCTGTATACCGCTGTCGATACCGGCGTGGCGCCCACCGAAGCCGACTGGCAGAACCTGATCCCCCACAGCGACACCACGATGATCGAAGGCATGAGCCTGAACGTCGGCGCGATGACCCTGAGCCTGCGGGTCGGCGGCCTGCCAGTCATTGAAGTCCACCCGCAGGACCTGCCGAGCTACCGCGTGCAACTGCCGGATGCGGCTTACAGCCTGCACGTGCAGAACAGCCTGGAGTTTGTCAGCGACAAAATCCGCCTGCGCTACGAGGCCTTGAACCGTCCGGCGCAGATCCGTCAGCTGGAACTGGACAGTGGCGAGCAGAAAGTCCTCAAGGAAACCCCGGTGCTCGGCCCGTTCGACGCCGACGCTTACGTCAGCCAGCGCCTGTGGGCGACGGCACCCGACGGCACGCAAGTGCCGATCAGCTTCGTGGTCAAACGCGAAGCACTCGGCAAACCGACGCCACTGTATCTCTACGGCTACGGCGCCTATGGCGAGAGCCTCGACCCGTGGTTCTCCCACGCCCGCCTGAGTTTGCTGGACCGCGGCGTGGCGTTTGCCATCGCCCACGTGCGTGGCGGCGGTGAACTGGGCGAAGCCTGGTATCGCGCCGGCAAGCAAGAACACAAGCACAACACCTTCAGCGACTTTATCGCCTGTGCCGAGCACCTGATCGACAACGGTTTCACCACTTCACAGCAATTGGCGATCAGCGGCGGCAGTGCCGGCGGGTTGCTGATCGGCGCCGTACTCAATCAGCGTCCGGAGCTGTTCGGCGCGGCGATTGCTGAAGTGCCATTCGTCGACGTGCTCAACACCATGCTCGACCCGGACCTGCCGCTGACGGTTACGGAATACGACGAATGGGGCAATCCTGAAGAGCCGGACGTTTATGATCGGATCAAGGCCTACGCCCCGTACGAAAACGTCACGGCGCAAGCCTATCCGGCGACCCTGGTGATCGCCGGCTACAACGACAGCCGTGTGCAGTACTGGGAAGCGGCGAAGTGGGTGGCGAAGTTGCGCGCGACCAAAACCGACACCCATCCCCTGCTGCTCAAGACCGAACTGGGCGCCGGGCATGGCGGGATGAGCGGTCGATATCAAGGATTGCGTGACGTAGCACTCGAATACGCATTTGTTTTCAAGGTTTTGGGGATTGCCTGAGGAACTTGGCCCGGCGTGCTGGTCTTAACACCAGACACCGGGCCTCGGTCACACCCTTCCCCTGTGGGAGCGGGCTTGCCCGCGATGAGGCCTTCACATTCAACATTTATGTTGAATGTTACATCGTCATCGCGGGCAAGCCCGCTCCCACAGGGATATGCAGTGAATCCAGACCCGGAACAGAACAGACAAAAAAGACCGTGCCGACATGTCAGAACCGACCTTACTGAACAACGAAATCCGCGACTGGCTGATGGACTGCGGCCTGTTCGATCAGCTGCTGCCAGCAGACTTCGCCGCCGCGTCCGGCTACTTCAGCATCAGCACCATCCCCGAAGGCGAAGAGATTTTCCATGAGGGCGATGCCGGCAGTTTCATGTGCATCATCCACACCGGCCAGGTGTCGGTGCAGAAAACCAACGGCGACGGGCAATTGGTGACCATGGCCACCTTGCGCAGCGGTCGCTCGTTCGGCGAAATGGCCGTGCTCGATGGTGAACGACGTTCGGCCAGTTGCGTGGCCGCCAGCCATTGCCAGCTGCTGAACCTGGGCAAGGACTCTCTGGAAAAGATGATCAACGAGGCGCCGAAAATTGCCGCCAAGATCATCCGCGCCCTCGCCGTCGCCCTCTCCAAACGCCTGCGCATGGCCGACGGGCAACTGCTTTCGCAGCAGGTCTAACCGCCCGGCGATTTGGTCTTCGTGCTATTTGGTTCAAGGCCCGGCAACGGTTGATCCTTGGACGGAGGGCTGGGCATCTCGATCGGTACCAGCGGTGGGCCACCACTGCCCGGTCCGGCCTTGGGCAAGGAGGTCGGGGTGATTTGCGGATACGGCGTAGGCGTGGCGGTGCCGGGTGAGCCGGGCATCACTGTCGGACTGGTCGGAATGGTTTGCAACTGCTGGGCCTGCACTGCAGTTATCGAGAGCGCGGCCGAGGCAATGACCGTTAGAATGGTGCGCTTCATCAATGGCTCCGTTGGCCTTGTTGTCATTGGCAGGCTACTCCCAACTGCCTCTGTTTGCCTTCCCCCAATTTGAGATTTCCATGAAACGTTTTGTTCTGCTCGACACCGCCCCTATCCCTGAAAACGGCGGTGCCTTGTGCCTGTTCGAGTATGGCGAGGATTTCGTCATCAAGATCCAGGGCGGCGATGGCGGGCAGTTGATGAACACCCGCATGCACGGCTCCGAAGATGCCCTGGCCGAGATCCCGTGCCGCAAGGTGGCCGGCCGGCCGAATTCGCGGGTGCTGATCGGCGGCCTGGGCATGGGTTTCACCCTCGCCTCGGCCCTCAAGCATTTGGGCAAGACCGCTGAAGTGGTGGTCGCCGAGCTGGTGCCCGGCGTGGTGGAGTGGAATCGCGGGCCCCTGGGAGAGAAAGCCGGCAACCCGCTGCTTGACCCTCGCACCGTGATTCGCATGGAAGACGTGGCCAAAGTGCTGCAAGCCGAGCCACAAGGTTTCGACGCCATCATGCTCGACGTCGACAACGGCCCCGAAGGCCTGACCCAACGGGCCAACAGCTGGCTTTACTCCGCCGGTGGCCTGAGCGCTTGCGCCAAGGCACTGCGGCCAAAAGGTGTGCTGGCGGTGTGGTCGGCCAGCGCCGACAAACAGTTTTCCGACAAATTGAAGAAGGCCGGTTTCAAGGCCGAGGAAGTCCAGGTCTTTGCTCACGGCAACAAAGGCACGCGCCACACCATCTGGATTGCCGAGAAGCTCAAGGGCTGAGCTAAACTTCGCTCATAACCGTCATTAGTCTTTTACAAAGGTGAACCCATGAGTTCGTCAACGCCTCCGACCAACACGTCGAAACTGGACCGCATCCTTGCCGACAATCAGCGCGACAAGGAAATGGGTTACCGCGACAAGGCCCTGAAGATGTACCCGCACGTGTGCGGCCGTTGCGCCCGCGAGTTCTCCGGCAAGCGCCTGAGCGAACTGACCGTGCACCACCGCGACCACAACCACGACAACAACCCGCAAGACGGCTCGAACTGGGAATTGTTGTGCCTGTATTGCCATGACAACGAACACTCGCGCTATACCGACCAGCAGTATTTTCACGAAGGCTCGCTGAGCACGCCGAAAATTGCCAAGGCGACGCATAACCCGTTTGCGGCGTTGGCCGGTCTGATGAAAAAAGACGACTGAAGGTCCGCACTGATCGTTCCCACGCTCCGCGTGGGAATGCATCCCGTGACGCTCTGCGTCACATTCAGAAGCGGAACGCGGAGCGTCCCTGGCGGCATTCCCACGCGGAGCGTGGGAACGATCACTGACTCCACTCCCCCAATCCCCGTATAATCGCCGTTTTTTCCCGAAGGCACCCCGCTCGTGGCAGACAAACGGTACAGCTGCATTGGTTTGTATAACCCCAAATCACCGGAAAACGTCGGCTCGGTAATGCGCGCCGCCGGCTGCTATGGCGTGGCGTCCGTGTTCTACACCGGCAAGCGTTATGAACGCGCCGCCGACTTCGTCACCGACACCAAGCGCGTCCACTACGACATCCCGCTGATCGGCATCGACGATCTGAAGAAAATCCTGCCATTAGGCTGCGTCCCCGTCGCGGTGGAGCTGGTCGAAGGCGCCCGCTCGCTGCCGGAATACACCCACCCGGACCGTGCGCTGTACATCTTCGGCCCGGAAGACGGCTCGCTGGATAAAGAGATTCGCGACTGGTGCGAAGACGTGGTCTACATCCCGACCACCGGTTGCATGAACCTGGCCGCCACGGTCAACGTCGTGCTCTACGACCGCATGTCCAAGGGACTCAATACCCGTTCCGGGGCAAAATTCCGCTGAATCACCGCACATTCGATGGAACAAGCCGACGGCTCCGGCAGTCAGCTTAACTATCTATTGTTGAATGCCTGGAGACAGATCATGAGCGAACTCAAACGCGTAGAACGCATCGAATCCACCCCGTTCCAGACTCATTCCGAGCAAAATGTTCACGGCTGGGAACGCGTCGGCTCTCTCGCCGGTGGCGTGCTGATGATGGGCAAGGGCCTGCGTCGCGGCGGTCTTTTCGGGCTGATTCAAGTGGCGATCGGCGGTGTGGCGCTGGCTCGCGGGATTACCGGGCACAGTTCGGCGAAAAGCCTGCTGGAGAAAAGCCGTCAGGACATGAACAACGTACGGGCGAAGATCGAGCGGGCCGGGGAAGAATTGAGCAAGTTGAAGGCGAATGCCGAGGCGGCGACCAATACCGCTACGGTGACGGGTAATGATTCGTTGAAATCGCCAAAAGCCGGGGTCTGATCTCGAATTTGCGGTGAGGCTGACGGCCCCATCGCGGGCAAGCCACGCTCCCACAGGTATTGTGTCGATCGCAACATTGGTGGACGACGCAATACCTGTGGGAGCGGGCTTGCCCGCGAAGGCGGTGTTACTGGAGTAACTCGGTATCCAATACTTTGGAAGACTCGCCAATCACGCTTTCCGCGAGTTGCACAAACTCCTTGGTTTCCACGCTCTCCAGATGCATCGCCCCACGCAACACATCATCCAGCGACCGTTTGTTGCGCGTCTTCAAGCGAATCTCGCGATCCAGTTCCTGCAATAACAACACCACTTTCGACACCTGCGCCGGGCTCACCTGTTCGCCACGCAACGTGGTGACTTTCTGGCTGTCCTTGATCAACTTGCGGTGCAAACTTTCATACCGCTCATCACTCATGCCACCGGCGCGGCGCACCAGTTCGATGGCGTAATATTCGGCAAACCCTTCGCTGATCCAGTCACTGCGCTGCTTGTCGTTGATCCGCGCGAACACCTGCGCCAGTTCACGTACCACCGCGCTGGTGCCGCTTTCGCTGACCAACGGCAGACGCGTGTTCAGGTAGATCGATTCACGCGCGGCCAGGCTGCCGCGCCACATCGGGTCGTTGGCGCCGACAATCAACAGTTTGGCGGGATGGCGCGGGAACACCGCTTGAACCTGCGGCCAGACAAAAGTCAGCAGCGTCAGCACGTCCATGCGGCGCATGCCCTGGCCTCGGGGCGAAGCGACGGTGACTTCGGTTTCCCCAAGCCGCGTGCGACGGCTGCCAAGGTGACCGGCGAGCATCCAGCCCGTGGGCCGGTCGAACAGTCGAGAGACGTTTTCGATGCGGAATTTGTTCTTGCCGATTCGCGGCCAGGCGGTTTCGACGCTTTTCCAGCCGCTGGGCAATTCGAACTCAAGGCGTGATACCAGCTCGATGCCGTCCTGCTGATCGAGTTTGGCCGGCGGCACCAGGTCGTCACCGCGCATCAACGCCCAGGTCGGGGTCATGCGTGTATCGAAGCTGCCGCTTTTGCGCCCGTGACTGATGCGCACGCGGTAGGTCAGGCTGGCCTTGTCAGTGGCCGGACGCCAAACCCCGCGCGTCTGCTCGCCCGGCGTGAGCTGCCATTGGCCATCGGCCTTGAAGTCGCTGTAGTGGCTGCCGTCGCCCAGATCGAAATCCAGACTGCGCACCGCCGAGCCCTGGGCCAGCGTCAGTCGCACTTCGGCCTGATCGCTTTGCGGCAACAGGCGCACGTGGTAATCCAGATCGACCTTCTTCGCCGCCCACACGGACGAACTCAGGGCCAGTAACCCAACGGTCAACGCCAGCCGCAATCCCACAGCCATACACACTCCTTTGTAAAACTAGCCTGCCCGGAAAATCAAATGATCTTCCCAGTCATCTTCGTCCACGCTGCCTTCGGCGAGCATGCGCCCGGACTGGGAAATACGTTCGTGGTGCACCGCATCGCGATCACCGCACACCAGGTGATGCCAGAGTGGCAGGTCCTTGCCTTCGCTGACCAGGCGATAACCGCAGGTCGGCGGCAGCCATTTGAACTCGTCAGCCTTGCCCGGTGTGAGCTGGATGCAATCGGGGACGAATTCCCGGCGGTTCGGGTAGTCGGTGCACTGACAGGTGTTCAGGTCCAGCAGTTTGCAGGCGATGCGCGTGTAATAGACCGAATTGTCGTCTTCATCTTCGAGCTTTTGCAGGCAGCACAGGCCACAGCCGTCGCACAGCGATTCCCATTCCTGTGGATCGAGTTGATCGAGGGTTTTGCGTATCCAGAACGGTTCGACGTTGGCGGCCATGGTTCGAGCATCGACATCAGGTGGTGAAAAGGCCGCCAGTCTAGTGCCAAGGCCCTTGCGGGCCAAGCATTGGCGACTGCCGGTAGAACGGGGCTTGTCAGTTATTGCGCCGCCACGTAGCTTTGCCAGTCGCAACGAGCCATGCCCAAATGCCATTAACGCTCAACCGCGTTGCATTCAGGTGAACTGCCTGGCTCTCGAAAACCTTGGTGCTCAGCTCAACTGCGCCCGCAGGTTTCAGACGACCCTAACTTTCAGACGAAGCAAGGAATCTCTTGATGAGTGCAAATCCACGCGTTGCCGATTATGCGATCCACCCTCAGTTCACCGATCGCTGGTCGCCCCGTGCCTTCACCGGCGAAACCATTGCCGAAGAAACCTTGCTGAGCTTCTTCGAAGCCGCTCGCTGGGCGCCATCGGCCTACAACTCGCAACCTTGGCGGTTTCTCTACGCGCGTCGCGACACGCCGAACTGGGAGCGCTTTCTGGGGCTGCTGAACGAATTCAACCGTGGCTGGGCGCAACACGCTTCGGCACTGGTGATCGTGATCTCGAAAACCACCTTCGCCGTACCCGGCGCCACTGAAGAAACCCCGGCCCTGTGGCACACCTTCGACACCGGTTCGGCCTGGGGCCACCTGGCGCTGCAAGCCAGCATCAGCGGCTGGCACACCCACGGCATGGCCGGTTTCGACCAGGACCTGACCCGCAAGGAGCTGAACATTCCTGAAGGTTATGCACTGCACGCGGCAGTGGCCGTGGGCAAACTGGGCGATAAGGCAACGCTGGCCGATTACCTGCAAGCGCGCGAAGAACCAAGCCCGCGTCGCCCGCTGAGCGAACTGGCGGCTGAAGGCGACTTCACCCTCTAAGCGCTGAACCTGATCGTTCCCACGCTCTGCGTGGGAATGCATCCCGTGACGCTCTGCGTCACATCCAAAGCGGAACGCGGAGCGTCCCCGGCGACATTCCCACGCAGAGCGTGGGAACGATCAGTGGTGGCTTCAGTAGCCGCGGTTGAAATCCACTTCGCCGCGCAACGCCTCGCCCGCCTGATACGCCCGCAGGTTTTCGACAAACAGGTTCACCATCATCGATGGCGAGGTCGGTGCCGAGCTGTGGCCGGTCAGCAGCAAGCCCCAGGCCGTCCAGAACGGATGACGCTGGGGCAGCGGTTCCTGGCGGCAGACGTCGATCACCGCGCCGGCCAGATGCCCTTCTTTCAAGGCTTCCACCAGGTCCGCATCGACCACGGCCACGCCACGCCCGACGTTGATGAACAACCCGGTCGGCTTGAACTGCTTGAACAGTGCCGCATCGTACAAGTCATGGGTATTGGGGGTGTTGGGCAGCAGATTGATGACAAAATCCACTTCACCGACCAGCCGCGGCAAGTCCGCCAGCGCGCCGACTTCAACAAACGGCGCCTGCTCGCGGGCTTCGCTGGCGATGCCGTACAACTCGACGCCAAACGGCACGAGGAACTTGGCCACGGTCTGGCCGATGTCACCGGTGCCGACGATCAGCACTTTGCGTCCCGCCAGGCTTTGGCCCTGGCGACTGTCCCACTTGCGCTCGACCTGGCTGACCAGCCGTGCCAGCACTTCGCGCTCGTGGCCGAGCATGTAGGTCAGGACGTATTCGGCCATGACCTGACCAAAAATCCCGACCGCACGCGTCAGGCGATAATCACGGCGCAAACCGTCAGCCAGCAGCGGCGTAATGCCGGCCCATGTCGATTGCAGCCATTGTGGCTGGTGGCCCTGACGCAACAGGTTCGCCAACAGGTCCGGCTGGCCCAGCCAGATCGGGCAGTCGGCCGCCTGGCTGGCCAATTCTGCGGAGTCGCCGCTGGTCAGTACTTCCAGATCAGGCGCAGCCTGACGCAGCAGTTGGGCGTACACAGGGTGGTCGTGTTCAGCAATCAGAACGCGCATGGTTCAAACCTTTCGAAAACAGTGCAGACGGCCGCCGACGGAGTATCGCTCCGTCGCCCTGGCCATCGCCAAAATCATTCCAGTGTTTCACACAGACTCTGAACAGAGCCTGTCTGCCGATCACATCGGGTCGTTGCGTCGCAGCAATTCTTCCGGCAGGTGTTCGATGTATTCGTCTTCGGCCGGCGGCATTTGCAGGTGGTAGCCCTGCTTCTCAAGGTTTTCCAGGACCACGGTGATGTCCTCGCGCGACAGTTTGCGCTCGGGGGTCAGCACCAGATCGAAAGCGTGATGAGGTTTGCCAAAGGCTGCCATCAGACTTTCCGGGACACGCTCCAGTGCATCGCTTTTGAGCACATAGAGGTACATCTCGTTTTTCTTCAGGCTTCGGTAGATGGAGCAAATACGTTTCAAGGCTGTTCTCCGGCGGTGGCCAGGCTGTCGAGCAGCGCCTGGCCCATCAATTCGCGGCGCCAGCCACGCAGCGAATCAGGCAATTGGTAAGGACCATTGGGGTAGCCGCTCTTGAGCAGCGCTTCCAGGGTTTTCTTGCGCAGCATCAGCTCCGGCGCAATGTTCAGGCGCTCGGCTTCGGCCTGGCCGATTGCACGCAGCTGTTTGACCAGGGTGGCGGCGTCCACCGGCAACGGCTCCGGCACGGCGGGCGGCCATTGATCTGGCGACACACTGCCAGAGCGCTTGATCAGATCAAGCAGAAATTCGCCGTCCTGACGCACGGTACGCGGGTGCATGTCTTCGATTTTCGCCAGCGCGCCGAGGTTGTCGGGTTGCGTGCGTGCCAACGGCCACAGCGAATGCTCACGCACGATGCGATTGCGCGGCAGGTCACGGGCGCGTGCTTCACGTTCACGCCAGGCGCAGAGTTCACGCAACACGGCAAGTTGTGCGCGGGAGAGCTTCCAGGCCAGCTTGGCTTCGCGATAGACCTCGTACGGATCGATCTCGCGGCGCAGGTTGGCCACCAACTCGGCGCCGTCCTCCAGGACCCAGTTGTACTTGTCGTCAGAAAGCTTCGGACGCAGTTGTACGAAAACTTCCGCCAAGTGCAAGGCATCTTCGGCGGCGTAGCTGATCTGAGTATCGGAAAGCGGACGTTGCAGCCAGTCGGAACGGGTCTCGCCCTTGGGCAGGTCGATGCCGAGCACTTCCTGCACCAGTCGCGAATAACCCATCGAGAAACCGAGGTTCAGGTAGGCAGCGGCCAGTTGCGTATCGAACAGTGGCGCCGGCAGACTGCCGGTCAGGCGCAGCAACACTTCGAGGTCTTCGCTGCACGCATGGACGACTTTGACCACGGCCGGGTTTTCCAGCAACGCGGCCAAAGGTTTCCAGTTGTCGATGGTCAGTGGGTCAATCAGGTAAGCGCGTACGCCATCGCCGATCTGCAGCAGGCCTGCGATCGGATAAAAGGTGTCGACCCGCATGAATTCGGTGTCGAGGGCAACGAATGGCAGCTGCTGCCACTCGGCGCAAAACTGACCGAGGCTATCGTTGTCGCGAATCCAGTGAATATCGATGGCCACACGGCTCTCCCTTGAAGAATGGCGCGCAGTATATATCGCCCCCGGCGATTTCCGCGCATCCACTGAACAAGAGCTTTAGCGAAAAGACCTTCCAAACAGCAAGAAATGTCTGACAAGCGGAGGTTAACCGGCCTTACGCAGCACGTAGACCCGCATCCGCGCACAACCGGGCAGGAAGTCCTGATGACTGAGCAAGCGGAAACCCGCTTGCCTGAATTCGGCTTCCACCTCGGACTTGTCCGCCAGCTGCCGGGCGTTAGCATCCGCTGCGCTTGATCGGCGAAGCTTGAAATGTGCAGCGACCCGTACCGCCACAATCACGGTATCGCGACTCACACGGTGAAACTCTTTAAGCAAGGCCAACCGATGCTCCGGGCGGGTGATGTGCTGAAACAGTTGCATGCAAAAAATGCTGTCCACCGCGTTCGCCGACAAACCGAGGGTAAACGCCGAACTCTGGAACGTCTTGATCCGCTGGAGCAGGCTCTGCGAATGGTGAGTCTGGGCGTGATTGAGCATGTCCTGCGAATGATCGGACGCGAGAATTACGCGGTTTGCGTGCTCGACCAACACCGGCCAGAAGCGCCCGGCACCGCAGGCCACATCAAGCATCAAGCCCGGCTCGCCGGCGACCTTGAGCGCGTTGCGCACCAATTGCTCGTCGCGCCAGAAGGTCAGGCGCCCCGCCAGGCCACGCGGTCGCGGCTGAAGGCAGCCGCGGCTGTGTTCCTGATCGTAGCGCCGGGCGAACTCAAGCTCGATGGCGGATGGGGGCTGCGCGGACATGTGCGATGGCTCTTGTAGGAATATGTACCGGCCGCAGGTTAACCACCGGCACGTGAAAAAAAGGTCGAAAGGCTTACTCTTTGGCCAACACACCATCGATCACCGCCCCGCGGCAACCGGCGAACATGTCCAGATCCTGGTTGTAGACCTTGCTATTGACCTCCAGCAGACCGAGCATCGAATGGAACAGGTTGTCCTGGCTCAGGGGCTTTTCGCGGCTCAGTTGCAGACAATGGGTGTCCACCGAGAACGACTTTTGGTAGCTGTCGGAGAACCACGCCAGCATCGCAACATGCTTCTGCTGATCCGGCGCCAGCATGTAAGGCGTGCCGTGGAGGAACAGGTTGTATTCGCCCAGGGATTCGCCGTGATCCGACAGGTACAACATGGCGGTATCAACTTTGTCCTGGTTGCTGCGCAACAGATCGATCAGGGTCGACAGCACGTGGTCGGTATATACCAGCGTGTTGTCGTAGCCATTGACGATACTTTCTCGGCTGCAATTGTTCAGCGCGTTACTTTCACAGACGGGCGTGAAGTGCTCGTACTCTTTCGGGTAGCGCTTGAAGTATTCCGGGCCATGGCTACCCATCTGATGCAGAACCAGCACGGTGTCTTTATCCAGCGTGTCGATGAAGTGCTGCAAACCTTGCAGGAGAATTTCGTCGCGGCATTCACTGTTGGCGCACAGCACCGGGTCCTTGAGATTGCTGACATCGTCGAGGGTGACCCGGTCGCAAGTACCTTTACAGCCTGATTGATTGTCACGCCAGATCACTTCCAGACCCGCGCGCTTGAGCACGTCCAGCAGGCCTTCTTCATTCTTCGCCTTGCCGGCGTTGTAATTCTTGCGGCCCATATTCGAGAACATGCACGGTACCGACACAGCCGTTTCCGTGCCGCAGGAATGCACATCGGTGAACGCAATCAGGCCGGCTTCCTTATCCAGTTTGGGCGTGGTGTCGCGTCCGTAACCGAGGATGCCGAAGTTCTCCGCCCGGGCACTCTCACCGACGACCAGCACCGTCAGGGATTTACGTCCGTGGGTTTGCCAGGCGGGATTTCGCTGGGCATCTTCACCGACCTTGACGAAGGGCTGCCGGGCGGAGACGACTTGCTCACGCAGGTAACCGAACGCCGCACCGATGTAGTTGCTCGGCACCACCATCAGGCGCAGTTCATGGTGATTGCGAAACAACGAGGACAGGCCCTGATAGTTCACCAGCGCGACACCACCGATGACCGCAACAGACGCGACACTCACCAGCGCCTTACTTATCAACTCACGGTGCCAGCGGCGATAACTAACCGGAATCTTCCACAACACCAAGGAAGGTAAAACACCGAGCATAAGAATATAAACAAACAACTTCAACGACAGTAAATCACGCACTTCCGTCGCGTTGGTTTGTGCAAAGTTACGCAACATGCCGGTATCCATCAGCACACCGTATTGACTCATGAAGTACGCCACGCCGGCGCTGATCATAAAGATCAGGATCAAGACCGGCTTCATCACGCGCCGGAACGCCAGAAGGGTCAACACAATGTTGAAGGCTGCCAGAATCATCACGCCGAACGCGATGCGCATGACGATGCCTTTACCGTCCGCAGCGGTGATATCAAACAGGTGCTGCCAGAGCACTAAATTAAAGCCCGTCAGAAGAAAGGCGCTGGCAATCAGTGTCACCCATTCCGGGCGCACGGGTTTGAACTTCAACATGATGATTGGCTGTTCCTGAAAAGAAGTGCCCTCGGTAAATGTGAAAATTTCATTTACCGTGACAGCACTAACTTTAGGCAGCCAACCATCAATTTTTTGTGAAAAAGAAGCCAACGATTAGTTGGCTTCTGTTGTTAGATCGATACTTTTAACTTATTTGAGAATGGTTCAGCTTTTGTTCAGGCCTGATGCAAGTACCAACGCCAGTCCTGCTCTCCGACCTCACCCATGAACTGCCGATACTCGGCGCGCTTCACCGCCAGGTACACGCCGAGGAATTCACCGCCGAACGCTTCACGCGCCCAGGTCGAACCTTCCAGCGCCCGCAACGTGGTCAGCCAATCGGTTGGCAACAACTCCGTGGCCTGGGCGTAACCATTGCCTTCCACGGGTGCGCCGGGGTCGAGTTGTTCGCGAATGCCGCGATGAATGCCGGCCAGAATCGCTGCAGCCGCCAGATACGGGTTGGCGTCGGCACCGCAGATACGGTGCTCGATGTGCCGGGAGAATGCCGGCCCGCCGGGAACCCGCAAACTCACGGTGCGATTGTCCACCCCCCAAGTCGCCGCTAGCGGTGCATAGCTGTTGGTCTGGAATCGGCGGTAAGAGTTGGCGTTCGGGCAGAACAGCAGCAACGAATCGAGCAAGGTACTGAGCATGCCGCCGACCGCTTGTTTGAGCAGCGGCGTGCCGTCCGGGGACTCGCTGGCGAACAGGTTATTGCCGTCCTTGTCCGCCAGGCTGACGTGCATGTGCATGCCGGTGCCCGCCAGGTCATCGAACGGTTTGGCCATAAAGCAGGCGGCCATCCCGTGTTTGTGAGCGACGCCTTTGACCAGCCGTTTGTAACGCACCGCTTCGTCCATCGCCAGCAAGGCGTCGGTGCGGTGTTCGAGGGTGATTTCCACCTGCCCCGGTGCGTATTCGGAAATCGCCGTACGCGCCGGAATGCCCTGCAATTTGCAGGCACTGTAGAGATCCGCCAGAAACGGCTCGATCTGCTCCAGCTCACGCAAACCGTAGACTTGCGTCGAGCGCGGTCGTCCGCCATCGACGTCCCGCGCCGGTTGCGGCCGACCGTTGCTGTTGCGTTGCTGATCGAGCAGATAGAACTCCAGCTCTGCCGCCATCACCGGGTAATAACCGTCGGCCTGCAAGCCTTCGATCACCTTCGCCAGCAGGTGCCGTGGATCAGCAATCGTCGCCGGCATGCCTTCTTTCGGATGCATGCTGACCTGCACCGCCGCCGTTGGAATCAATCGCCATGGCATGCGCGTCAAACTCCCGCTGATCGGGTACGCCCGGCAATCGATGTCGCCGACGTCCCAGACCAGGCCAGAGTTTTCCACGTCATCGCCGTTGATGGTCAGGCCAAGAATGGTGCTCGGCAACGGCCGGCCGTTTTCGTACACCGCCAGCAGTTCATCGCGATGCAGCAACTTGCCCCGAGGCACGCCGTTGTTGTCGAGGATGAACAACTCGAACATCTCGATATCCGGGTTCTGTTCCAGAAAGGTCAGGGCTTCTTGCTTCGTGGCGAAGGAGGTTGTGACACAACTCATGGGAATTCTCTTGTTTTCGCGTCAGGCAAACGCGCAGGCGCTGCCGGTTTGATCCCTGCGCACAGCGCGGGACCTGTCAGAAGAATCAACGGGAAAGGCAGGAATCCGGTGGGCGCGCGTGGCGACAGTGCCATAGCGCCCAGAAGGCTAATTCGGAGGGAAGTGCGACGGGGCAACCGTCCATAGAAATGACCGCAGGAAACAGATGAGCAGCAGCGTCACACGGGCGGTCAGGTCGTTAAATCGAGATTTGTAGAACCTTGGGTGTGGATGGACTAAACAATCATCCATGACTTGCCCACCATCCCTGTGGGAGCGGGCTTGCCCGCGATGACGGATCTATATTCAACAGATTTGGTGACTGAATGACCGCTATCGCGGGCAAGCCCGCTCCCACAGGGGGATTGTGGTGCAGCAGTGGTATTTAATTTTTAAATACCACTGAGGACTATCTGATTTGCGGCCTCCAGCCCCTCGTGCGCCTAATCGGCCCCTGTTTATTCAAGGTCCGATTGATGGAAAACGTTCGCGCCACTTCCCGCCCTGCCCTCTGGCTGATGGTCAGCATCATCCTTGTCGCCCTGAACCTGCGGCCATCGATGGCGGCTGTCGGGCCTTTGCTGTCGGGCATTCGCGGGGACATCCCGTTGAGTTTCAGCCTGGCCTCGCTGCTGACCATGCTACCCGTCACGGCCATGGGGCTGGCGATGTTCTTTGGCCTGAGCGTCAGCCAACGCCTCGGTGAACAGCGCACCGTGGTGATATCACTGCTGATCATTGGCCTGGCCACGGTGTCGCGGTTGTTCGTGGACTCGGCAGTCGAACTGATCCTCAGCGCCATGCTGGCCGGTATAGGGATTGCGCTGATCCAGGCATTGATGCCGGTGCTGATCAAATCCCGCTTCAGCGATAACGTTGCCGTGTGCATGGGGCTCTACGTGACGTCGATCATGGGCGGTGCGGCGATAGCGGCATCGTTTGCACCGCTGGTGATGACCCGCACCGGCAGTTGGCGGGTGGGGCTGGCAATCTGGGCAGTGCTGGCCCTGGTGGCATTGATGTTCTGGACGGCCGGGCGCCAGAAGGCACCGACACTGGAGACGCGGGCACCACGAAAGGCATCCTTCTTCGCCAACTCCCGCGCCTGGTTACTCGCCATCTTCTTCGGTTTGGGCACCGCGGCCTACACCTGTGTGCTGGCCTGGTTGGCGCCGTACTACGTGGAAAAGGGTTGGAGCGAACAAAATGCCGGGTTGCTGCTGGGCTTTTTGACGGCCATGGAAGTGTTGTCGGGGCTGGTGACACCCGCCATCGCCAACCGCAGCCGTGATCGACGCCTGGTGCTGGTGGTGTTGCTGGCGCTGATCATGGCCGGATTCTGTGGGCTGATCCTCAGCCCGCAACACTTCAGCCTGCTCTGGCCGTGCCTGTTGGGATTGGGCATTGGCGGCCTGTTCCCGATGAGCCTGATTGTTTCGCTGGATCACCTCGACAACCCGCAACGCGCCGGTGGGCTGACGGCCTTCGTACAAGGCATCGGCTACCTGATTGCCGGCCTTTCGCCGCTGATGGCCGGGATGGTCCGCGATCAGTTGGGTAGCTTCGAATGGGCCTGGTGGTGCCTGACCGGGGTCATGGCGCTGATGATCCTGATGGCTCTGCGCTTCAACCCGCGGCATTACGCCCGACACATTCACTGACCCGGAGCGCCGTCCTGGTAAAGGCCTTCGGCCATGTTATGTAGGATTAAATTCCCACGTCGTGTTCGTAACATTTTCTGTCCCACAACTGACCGTGAAACGTCCTACAAGGCATTCTCCTGGCACCATCGTTCCGTTAGGATCATTCGCACACGTTTGCGCACAGTCAGCGCAAGGAGCACAGCGAGACAGAACGGATGCTGAACAGTAACTTGCTTAGAAAGCTCGATATGCAGGACCTCATGGTGTTTGTCGCCGTGTATGAGCAAAGCAGCGTCACTGGTGTGTCGGAGGCGCTCTGCGTCAGCCAGTCCACCGTGAGTTACTGCCTGAAAAAGCTGCGCACCAGTTTTGAAGACGAGCTATTCATCAATACCCGCACGGGTATGCGCCCCACGTACAAAGCCAGCACCATGTACACGCATGTGCTGAAGATTCTCGAAAGCATCAATCTCTGCCACGCCGGTGCCCAGGCCTTCGACCCGACCTTGCAACCGGTCACGTTCAATATCTGCGCACCGGAATACTTCGAGCAGCTGATCCTGCCGCGCCTGTTGAAAAGCTTCGATTTCGCCGACCTGCCGGTGATGGTCAACATGCACAAATTCGAAACTGATATCCCGAGCGAAGACCTGCGCGATGGCAGCCTCGATCTGGTGATCTGTTTCGGCCCGCATTTTCATCGCAGCCACACCGATTTCAAATCCCGGCTGTTGCTGGAGGATGACCTGGTCTGCGTCTTCGACAAGCGTGCCACACCACTGGAACCGCGATTAAGCCTGAAAGCCTTTGTCGAACGCCGGCATGTGTTTCCGACGCCGTGGACGTCCACCACCAACATGGTCGATGGCTGGCTGGCGCAACAGGCGCACAAACGGCAGATTGTCGCACGCTCCAACAGCTACAGCGCGGCGCTGAAAATGATCACCGGCACTGACTTCATCCTGACGCTGCCCCGTCGCATCCAGCAATTGCTGGCCAACGAGGCGATCTTCAATCACTGCGAAGCACCCAACGGCTTGCCGGGTTTCACTCTGGATATGCTGTGGAGTCAAAGCGTTGATCAGGACAGCGCCAACACCTGGTTGCGCGAACAAGTGATCAAGGCCTGCGCCGAGCAGGAGTTGGCCTGAAATTCAGTGGCCGATGGCAGTCTTGGTGTAGGACTCTCGATCGATGTCGAGGATCTCCACGCACAACTGGACTTCAACCCCTGTCGGCCACTCACACAGCTCCTGCACCACGGCCAGCAGGCTTTCGGACAACTGCTGTTTGATCTGCGGCGAGCGACCGCTCAGCAGCGCCAGCTTCACATGCACAAACGCCCGCTCCCCCATCGCCGTGCCGACCTTGAACGTCTCGACCTTCACCGCCCGGCTCTTGATGTCGAACTCGGCAGCGAACTGACCGGAAGCCACCAATGCATTGTTGAGCCGAATCAACGCCACGTCGGCGTTCAGTCCGGGCAGGTTGGCGGTGTATTCCATGTGCAGGTGGGGCATGGTTGGGCTCCTGAAGGTGGGCGGAAAGGTCCTACATATAACACAGCACCGTCTGACTCATTTGGACAGCAGCAATTCAACGCGCTCACTCATGAACGCCTCCAGCCGTGAGCGCAACCAGCGTTCGGCCGGGTCGGTATCGACATGGCTGAGCCAGACCATAGACAAGTCCAGCGTCGGTGTCTTGAACGGAAAGGGTTCCTTGAACAGCTGCCCTGAAGCCGCCATCGCCTCGGCCGTGTAATCCGGCAGGCTGGCGATCAGGTCGGTACCGGCGAGCAGGGCCGGCAACGAACTGTATTGCGGCACCGATAGCACGACCTGACGCGTACGGCCGATCTCCGCCAGCCATTCATCGGCATAGCCGCTGACGTTGGCGGTGTGCGATACCAACACGTGCGGGCGGGCACAATATTCATCGAGGGTCAGCGGGGTGTCCGAGGCATCGGCGCGCAAAATGCTCGGCTGGATGTGCCGCAGCAATTTGCGTTTGGCGTTGGCCGGCAGGCCGCGGGTCTGGCTGATGCCGACCGTGATATCGCCGGAGGCCAGCAAGTCGGGAATGCGCCAGTAATCGACATGCTGAACCACGAACACCACCTTCGGTGCTTCCTGACGCAACGTGCGCAGCAGCGGCGGCAGCAGGCCGAACTCGACATCGTCCGACAGCCCGATGCGAAAGGTCATGGTGCTGCTGGCCGGGTCGAAATCGTGGGTCAGGCTCAGGGCCACCGACAACGAATCCAGTGCCGGCGACAGGTGCAGGATTATTTCCTCGGCCCGCGCCGTAGGTTCCATGCGATGGCCGACCCGAATGAACAGCGGATCGTTGAACATCGTCCGCAAGCGGTTGAGCGCGGCACTGATGGTCGGCTGGCCGAGAAACAGCTTCTCCGCCACCCGCGTGACGTTGCGCTCGAGCATCAACGTTTCAAACACCACCATCAGGTTGATGTCAGCCTTGCGCAGTTCGTTGCGATTCATTCCTTGCCCCCGGTCCCAGACACACCAGGCAGTGTAGAAAGACCTTGGGGCCGGCGTCTATCGGCATGAGCGCCGCGTTCTGGCGAATCACTGCACGGTCAGCGACTTCATCCCCAGGCCCATGACACGCTGATCATCCCCCAGCCCCAGTTGCTTAGGGCTGATCGCGTCGGGTAACTGCACGTGAATGCGCATCATCGAATCCCGGGCGATAGCTTCGTGGATGGCTGGTGTGAGCGGGATTTCGATGCGATTGCCCTGCAAGCTCGTCAGACGAGTCGACAAGGCCTGTACGCCGTTGATGGTAAAGACCATCGTCTGACGCTCATGGTTTGGCTGCACAAAGGCCAGCACCTCCATGACAATGGACTGAGCTTTGGGTGGAACCCGCAACAGAATCTCGGCCTCCTCGCCTTCTGACCAAGTGCCCCAGGTTTCAGGCGTCGACCACCCTTTGGCCAGACTGGACGTCTTGTAATTGAACAGCTGTTGTTGCCCCGACTTGATCAGCGGGACTAACTGCATCGAGCGCCCCTCGTCTTCAATCGCAAGGCATTGCGTGCATTGCTTCCAACCCGGCGCCAGCACCACCAGCCCATCAACACGGGCCAGCAGATCGGTGTCGCTGCGGACACTTTTTACAGCCTCCAGCATGGATTCTTCATCGAGGATGTACAGCGAGTCCGGCTCGTACTGGCCTGTTTGCAGCATCCGTTGCGCGTTTTTCCTCGCCTGTTCCAGCGCCTTCGAACTCATGCGACCCAAATAAGTGGTGTCGGTTTTCAGACCGTGGGTGGCGGCGAAGCTGGCGACAGGCTGCCAGGTATCCGACGAGTTCTGCGGCTGCAATGAACGAACCTTTGCGTAGTGCGAAGCCGCATTGGCCCAGAACGGATCGCGTAGCGGTGTAGACCACTGCGAAGCCGGAGTTACCATGCGGTTGTCACGCAACCCGACCCAGCCGTATTGGGTATCCACGACCTGGACACACAGCGCCAACGCCAGCAAGCAGCCGGCAATGCCCGGTCGATTGCCACGCACCACCAGGTAGATGACCAGCAACACGATGACGTAGAACACCGGCCAGAACATCCGCCCCGATGCGCGGAAGACGTTGGCCAAATCGACGAATGACCTTGGCAGCCAATAGTGAAAACCGAACTGGCCGACGCCGATGTCATTCGACAGCGCAAACAGCGTCAAGCCGATCAGGGCCAGCAACAGAAAGGGAAGACGACGCAGGGCATGGCCAACGCCCGCCCCGCGACGCAAAAGCACGATGCCAGCGCAAATCGCCAACAACAGCGTGCCCGCGCCCAGGTAGTTGAAACCTTCATAGTCGCCGGATCCTTGCGGCAGGCTCGGCAATACCAGTGACCAACCGTTGGCATTGATCGGTGCCAGCAAATTCATGCGATACAAGCCAAAACCGGCGGAAACAGTGCCGTCACCCACACTGAAATACCCGGCCTGCCAACAGCACAGACTCACCAGCAGAAACAGCAGGATCAGTTCGATCAGTGCAATGCGCCGCGTCAGCTGGCCTCTAAGGGTTCTGCCGACAAGATCGACGATCCAGATCAAGGCAACCATCGCCAGCAAATACGCGTGCACCAGCGCGGTAGCCGCTAACAGAGAGCCCCATGCCAGTCGGCGTCGCGCCACCTCGGGAAGCAGCGCCAGATAGAGCGCAGCGAGGATCAGAAAATGCCCGGCAAGGGACAGATGCCCGCCCATGCGCACGAACATCGGCGGCGAAAACAGGAACAGACCTGTTCCCAACAACCCGAGCAAGACACTGGGCGTTACCAGCCCCATTAATTTCCAGGCGAACCAGGCTTGCAGGACAAAACACATCAACAACCAGATGCCGAAGTACTGAAACGTATCGGGAAGCCATGCACTGAAAGGTTTGAACAGGAACGCCAATAGCGGGTTGGAGTCAGAAAAGATGATCGCGTTGCCCAGCTCCAGACCGTACGACGGATTCAGTCCGAGTGGAAAACTCCAGGGCGAATGTCGAAAAAATACCCAGCCCAGATAATGGGTCGCGGGGTCACCGCTTTCCAGCCAGGCAATGTTTTGCGGGTCCAGTACCCGTGGCCCGATCACCATGAAAAAAGCCACAACGCCCATTAACAGAGGCAGCACTGCGACTGCCCAATGCTTGCCCGAAACCTTCATCGATACGTCCAGAAGTTATGCAATACAAAGGTGAAGGCCGGAAGGGTCAGCGCCACCGCGCCGATCCCCAGCAAATAATGCAGCCCGGCCATTTGCGCGGCCCAGGCCACCAACATCGCCAGCAAGAAACCGGCAACGGAAACCATCATGAAGCGCAGCATCGTTCGCCCATGCAATCGGGCGGAAAAGCTCCAGGTGGTATTGATCAGGTAAGACACCACGGTCGCCACGGCAAACGCCGCGCCGTTGGCCAAGGGTGGCAGAGGCAACACATAGTTGATAAACAGCACAGCCACCAGCGCGTGCAGGGCCGTGACGAACAACCCGGTCACGGCAAAACGCAGGCCACGCTGGATCAAGGCGGTTTTTTCGGCTGACGTCACGGCTTCTGCGCCAGGACAAACACCGTCAAACCGGCCAGACGATTCGCACCCATTAACGGCCGTTCGACGCTGCACAGCGTCTTCAAAATCGTATTCACCAACGGATGGTGCTGCTTGAGCTGCGAGCGCGGTGGTGACGGTTGTGCACCTTTGGGCAGCAATCGCAGGGTGGCGGCAATCGGGAACACCAGACCGAAATAATACGCACCCTGCTTCACCGTCAAACCGGCATCCCGGGCCACCGTTTCCAGCTGCGGCAAGGTATAGCGACGCTTGTGTTCGAGGAAGTCATCGTGCCCGCTCCAGAGAAACTGGAACGCCGGCACCGTCATCAGAAATCGGCTGCCGGAAGGGACTTTATCAACATAGGCCTTGAGCAATCCGACGTCGTCATCGACATGCTCCAGCACGTCCATCAGCAGCACCAGGTCGGCGTCCACCGAGTCGATGCCGCGACGGTAGTGCACCGGTTTCCCGGCGGTTGTGGCGTCCGAATCGGCGTCGTAACTGATGTCGACGCACCACGCTTCACGGGCCGCTGAATGCGTCAGCAAATGGTGGGAAAAGAACCCGGAGCCTGCGCCCACGTCGAGAATCTTTTTGATCGGCGTGTTGCCCAACAGTCGCGTAGTGGCCGCCGCTTTGGAGGCGTAATACCAATGCTGGTCGATGCTTGAACCGAGGATGTCGGTTTCCTTGAGATCCATTGTCAGTCCTTTGGGTCATAGACTCGTCGCACCAGATACACCGGGCGGCGTTTTGACTCGATGTAGGTCCGGCCCAGGTATTCACCCAACACGCCGATGCCAATCAATTGCAGGCCACCCAGAAAAGTGACGGCGACCATCAGCGAGGCATAACCCGGCAGATCAACACCGGAGATCAGGGTGCGCAAGATGATAAAAATGGCGAACGAAAAAGAGATCAGCGAAACGAACAGCCCCATATAGGTCCAGATGCGCAGCGGTTCGGTGCTGAAACTGGTGATGCCCTCCAGGGCGAAATTCCACAAGCGCCAGCCGTTGAACTTGGTCGCACCCGCCACTCGCTCCGGGCGGTCATAGTTCACGTGGGTGGTGCGAAACCCGACCCAGGCGAACAGGCCTTTCATGAACCGCCGCGATTCTGGCAACGTTTGCAGCGCATCGACCACGCAACGGTCCATCAGCCGAAAATCGCCGACGTTTTCCGGAAGGTGTTGTTCGGCGATTTTGTTGTGCAGACGGTAGAACCAGTTGGCCGAGGTTTGCTTGGCCCAGGAGTCGTCCTTACGACTCACACGATGGCCCAGCACCACTTCATAGCCTTCACGCCAGCGGGCGATCATTTCGAGGATGACTTCAGGCGGGTCCTGCAAATCGACATCGATCGGCACCACCACCTGGCCGGTGGCGGTCTGCAAGCCTGCGGTCAGGGCCGCTTCCTTGCCGAAATTACGGCTCAGATCGACAACGCGAAGGCGCGAATCGGTCTGCTGCCGCTCCAGCAGCAGGTCGAGCGTGGTGTCGGTGCTGCCGTCGTTGACGAACACCATTTCAATACTGACCAGCGTTTCTTCCTTGAAGACGTCGGTGATCCGCGCGATGAACAAATCAATGGTCGCCGCTTCATTGAATACCGGTATCACGAGCGAAAGCTGCAAATGCCCGGCCAGTTGCGTTCCGTGCTGATGAGTCAATTGATTGCTCTTTTTTATAGTGGTTTTTCTACAATCCGAGGTCGCCGACCGTTGATCGACGCCATGAGCCGTGTCGTATTAAGCAGGACCAAGGGAGGTGATGCAAGGGCGAAACTGCGGGGGTTTTGGCCATTAGCGCCAGCCCGGTTGCGCAGGCTGAAATATTTTCAAATGCCTGGAAACAAATGCCTGATGGTCAAAAAAGCCAGCTCCGCTAGGCTTGCCCCCGATGCGTCACACAGGTTGTCGCAATTACCCATCGCATGGAGCGAGCAGAATGTATTTCGAGATTTACAGGCAATCCAAAGGCACGCCGAGCACCGGCAAAGGACAATGGCGCTGGCGCTTGAGGGCGGGGAACCACGAGACGATCGCCAGCGGTGAGTCGTACGTGAACAAGGCGGATTGCCTGCATGCCATCGGGTTGATCAAAGGGGTTGAGGGTGAGACGCCGGTGAAGGAGATTTAAACCAAAAGCCCGTGCCGAGACTGTTCAGGTGCTGTGAACAGCTTCGGCATGTTTCCGTTTTTTATGTTGAAACCACTGGCCCCATCGCGGGCAAGCCCGCTCCCACAGGTTTTGTGCCAGTCACATAATTGCGATTGACACAAAACCTTGTGGGAGCGGGCTTGCCCGCGATGGGGCCCGAAAGTTCACCATCCAACTCTTGGCCAAAAGCCCCCATTAGCCGGGCAACGGATACAACCCATCATCAAACTGCGACAACCGCGGAAACTGCATCGGCTGTTCATCACTCAGGCGCTCCAGGCGCTGCTGATAACTCTGCAGGAAATCCTTGCGAGCCACGTCACTGATGTACGGCACATGCCAGGCCACAAACGGTTCCAGCACATCAAATCCGACATAGGCCAGCGTGCCGCGCAGGATCGGCCGCAACATGTCTTCCAGCGGACCGTGGATCGCGCCATCACCGAACATATGCTCACGGCCGCCCAAGGTGATGGACACCAGCGCCTTCTTGCCGCTCAATCCGCCCTGGTCGTAAAAGCGCTTGCCGCCGTAGCAGATACCCGACACCAGCACCCGATCAATCCAGCCCTTGAGGATGGCCGGGGTCGAGAACCAGAAAATCGGGAAGTTCAGAATCAGCAGGTCAGCCCACAACAGTTTGTCGAGTTCTTGCTGGATGTCCGGCGCCAGCGACTGGCTCTTTACCCCCAGACGTTGCTCCAGCGCATACACCAGGTACTCGGGGTTCTCCCGCGAAGAAAAGTCATCAGCGCTGGCCACCGGGTTCCAGTTCATCGCGTACAGGTCGCTGACCTGGACCTCATGCCCCTGGGCCTCAAGTGTCGCCACCGCCTGATCACGCAGGGCGGCGGTGAAGGATTTCGGCTCCGGATGGGCGTGGACAATCAATACTTTCATGGCAATTCCCTAGACGCTTACAGGTTTTGAATTTGAGGGTAATAACGCGCGCGTGGCGAGCAACCGGTCGAGCCAGTCGGGGTCCATTTGCGGTTCGGATGAAAACAGCAGGCCGGTGTAATCCTGATGCGGCGGGGTGAAAATGGCGCTGCGCGAGCCGTGGTCGACCACCCTGCCCCGCTGCATGACCAACACCTCATCGGCAATCGCCCGGACAGTCGCGACATCGTGGGTGATGAATAAATAAGCGACGCCCAGTTGCTGCTGAATCCGGTTGAGCAATTTGAGCACGCCTTCGGCCACCAGTTGGTCCAGCGCCGAGGTCACTTCGTCGCAAATAATCAATTGCGGATCGGCCGCCAATGCTCGTGCAATGCATACCCGTTGCTTCTGCCCACCGGACAGCTCGCGGGGCTGGCGCTCCATGAAGGTGGCCGGATCAAGCTCGATCATTTCCAGCAACTCGGCCACCCGTGCACGCATCGCCTTGCCCTTGAGCCCCAGATAAAACGTCAACGGCCGACCGATGATGTCGACGATGCGCTGACGCGGGTTCAGCGCCGTATCGGGGATCTGGTAGATCATCTGGATGCGCCGCAGTTGCTCCTTGCTGCGCTGGCGAAAGTCCGCCGGCAGCCCCTCGCCGTCATACAGCACCTGGCCCGACGTCGGCGTCAGCAAGCCAGTGATCAACCGCGCGGTCGAGCTTTTACCGCTGCCGGACTCGCCGATCACCGCCAGGGTCTGGCCGCGATACAGGCGCAACGAGACATCGTGCAACACCGGTTGATGACCGTAACTGGCGCAGCTTTTGCGCAACTCCAATAGCGGTTTTTCCTGCTGCGGGCACGGCTTGGGTTCGGTGCGAAAACTGCGTACCGCCCACAGGGACTTGGTGTAATCCTCTTGTGGATCGCCGAGCATCTTGCGGGTTTCGGCCTCCTCCACCAGTTTTCCGTGGCGCAGCACCATGATCCGGTCGGCCATTTGCGCGACCACCGCCAGGTCGTGGCTGATGTAGATCGCCGCACTGCCATAGGTCGCCACCGCATCGCGAATGGCCGCCAGCACTTCAATCTGCGTGGTGACGTCGAGGGCGGTGGTCGGCTCGTCGAAGATGATCAGGTCGGGATGGCACGCCATGGCCATGGCGGTCATGACCCGCTGCAACTGCCCGCCGGACACCTGATGCGGATAACGCTGACCGATCTGTTCCGGATTGGGCAAGCGCAGCACCCGATACAACTCCACCGCTTCTGCCATCGCCTGGGCGCGGCTCATGCCACCGTTTTTCACCGCGGTTTCCACGTGCTGATCAATCAACCGATGGGCCGGGTTGAACGACGCCGCAGCGCTTTGTGCCACATAGGCGATCCGCAGGCCACGCAGTTTGCGCAGGGCCTCGGGTTTGGCGCGCAGCAGGTCGATGCCGTCGAACTGAACCGAGCCGCCGGTGATCCGGCAGCCGTCGCGGGTGTAGCCCATGGCGGCGAGGCCGAGGGTCGACTTGCCAGCCCCCGACTCGCCGATCAGGCCCAGCACTTCGCCGCGTTGCAGGGTCAGATCAATGCCCTTGATCAGCGGGTGCCAAGCGTCCTCGTAATGACCTTCGATGTGCAAATCGCGGATTTCCAGCAATGGTTTTTCTTCGGTGATCGCGTTCATGTTCAGCACTCCTTGAGGCCGCTGGATTTATGCAGCATCCAGTCGACGACGAAGTTGACGCTGACCGTGATCAACGCCACGGCCAGGGCGGGCAGCAAGGGGCTGACGTCGCCGAAAGTAATCAGCACCGCGTTGTCGCGGACCATGCTGCCCCAATCGGCGGTGGGCGGTTGAATGCCCAGGCCGAGAAACGACAGCGCGCTGATGAACAAAAACACGAAGCAGAACCGCAGGCCGAACTCGGCAATCAGCGGCGCGGCGGCGTTGGGCAACACTTCGCGGGTCACCAGCCACCACAGGCCTTCACCGCGCAGGCGTGCGGCTTCGACGAAGTCTTGCACCACCACGTTCATCGCCACCGCCCGTGACAGGCGAAACACCCGGGTCGCGTCCAGCAGCGCGATCACCAGCACCAGCGAAGTCGCGGTGGTGCCGACCACACTGAGGATCAGCAAGGCGAAGATCAGCTGCGGAATCGCCATCAGAATATCGACAACCCGCGACAATCCCTGATCGACCCAGCCGCCCTTGATCGCCGCGATCAAACCGCTCAAGCCGCCGAGCAGGAACGCCAGCACCGTGGTCAGGAACGCAATGCCCAAGGTGTTGCGCGCACCGTAGACCAGGCGGCTGAACATGTCGCGACCGAGGTTATCGGTGCCCAGCAGAAACTCGCCGCTCCAGGGCGCGAAGCCTTCGCCCACTACTTGCGTTTCGCCATACGGCGCCAGCAACGGCGCGAACAGCGCCACGAGGATGTACAGGATGATCACCAGCATTCCGAACTGGGCACTCAGCGGCGCCCGGACCAATTGTTTGAGCAGGCTCATGTTCTACCCCTTCGGATGCATCAGGCGTGGGTTGCTGGCGATTGAAAGCACATCCGCCGTGGTGTTGAGCAGGATGTAGGTCGCCGCGAAAATCAGGCTGCAGGCCTGGACCACCGGAATGTCACGCTTGGCCACCGAGTCCACCAGCAATTGGCCGAGGCCCGGATAGACAAACACCACCTCGACCACCACCACGCCGACCACCAGGTACGCGAGGTTCAGCGCCACCACGTTGACGATCGGCGCCAAAGCATTGGGCAAGGCGTGGCGGAAGATGATGCGCGACTGGCTGATGCCTTTGAGCCGGGCCATTTCGATGTACGGGCTGGCCAGCAGGTTGATCAGCGAGGCGCGGGTCATGCGCATCATCTGCGCGATCACCACCAGGCTCAGGGTCGCGACCGGTAGCACCGAACGTTCGAGCACGGTGCCAAACGAGGCGTCCGGCGCAAGGTTGGAAATGCTCGGGAACCAGTTGAGCTTCACCGCGAACACCAGGATCAGGATGTAGGCGACGAAGAACTCCGGAAACGACACCGCACTCAAGGCGCTGGTATTGAGCAAGCGGTCGAACCAGCTGTTGCGATACAGCGCCGCGAGCATCCCCAGAACCAATGCGAGCGGCACGGACACCAGTGCCGCCAGCGCGGCGAGGCTGAACGTGTTGCCCAGCCGCGAGGCAACCAGTTCGGCGATGGGCCGCTGGTTGGCCAGCGAGACACCGAGATCACCTTGCAGCAGGTGCCAGATCCAGTGACCGAAGCGGGTCAGCGGCGGCAGGTCCAGGCCCAGTTGCGCCCGGAATGCCGCGACGGTTTCCGGGGTAGCGGATTGGCCGAGCATGGCCTGGGCGATGTCACCCGGGAGCATGCCGACGGCGAGGAAGATAATGACTGATACCGCGAAGAGCGATAACAGACCCAATGCCAAACGCTGCAGGAGCAACTTGAAAATACTATTCACTGTGCAGTTCCTTGAAATGGACACTGTTGATCGTTCCCACGCTCCGCGTGGGAATGCCTCAAGGGACGCTCCGCGTCCAGTGACGCGGAGCGTCACGGGCTGCATTCCCACGCGGAGCGTGGGAACGATCATAACGATCAGGCCTGCCACCAGCGCTCGATCACGCGCAACCCATCCAGTTCGCCATACGGCGCGGTCTGGCCGCCGTGCGCAACACGGTTCGACCGCGCCGCCACCGAGCTGGCAAACAACGGCACAATCGCCCCGCCATCGTCCCGGCACAGCGCCTGCATTTCGTTGTACATCTCGCGGCGCAACGGGTCGTTCATCTCGCCGCGGGCGGCGTTCAGCAGTTGGTTGAAGCGCGGGTTGTCCCAATGGGTTTCGTTCCAGGCCGCGCCTTTGGCGTAACCGATGCTGAACATCCGGTCGGCGGTCAGGCTGCTGTACCAGAACGATGTGGTGAACGGTTGTTTCATCCAGACATTGGAAAAGAAACCATCCGCCGGCTCGCGAACCACGTCGATATCGATCCCGGCCTGACGCGCCTGCTCCTTGAACAGCACCGACGCATCCACCGCGCCGCTGTACGCCGCGTCAGACGCTTGCAGACGGACCTTGAGCGAATCGACACCGGCCTGGCGCAGGTAGAAACGCGCCTTGTCCGGGTCGTAAGTACGTTGCTCCAGCGCCGTGTTGATAAAGCGGCTGCCGGGCTGGATCGGGTGATCGTTGCCCACCAGGCCATAGCCATACAGCACCGAGGACAGCAGGGTTTCGCGATTGATCGCGTGCTTCATCGCCATGCGGATGTTGCTGTCCTGGAACTGCTGGCTGTCGCACAACATCGGGAAGGTGTAATGCTGGGCGCCTTTGGTTTCTTCGATCACCAGGTTCGGATTGCGCTTGAGCAAGGCCACGGTTTTCAGGTCGACCTTGTTGATCACATCGACTTGCCCGGTGACCAGCGCGTTGATCCGCGCCGCGCCGTCGGCAATCGCAATCAGCTCGGCACTGGCGAAATGCGCCCGGCCCGCCTTCCAGTAATCGGGACTGCGCTCCAGGCCCATGCGCACGCCCGGTTCAAAGTCCTTGAGGCGATAACCGCCGGTCCCGACGCCGGCCTGCCAGTCGGCCACACCGTCCTTGGCCGGCATGATGACCAGATGGTAATCGGCAACCACATAGGCGAAATCGGCGTTGCCCGACTTCAGTTCGAACACCACGCTGTCCGTGCCTTGGGCGCTGACCTTGGCGACGTCGCCCAAGACGGTCTTGGCGGCAGAGGTGGATTTCTCGCTGAGGTGATGCTGGATCGAGGCGACCACGTCGTCGGCGGTCAGGGTCTTGCCGTTGTGAAAGGTCACGCCCTGACGCAGTTTGAAGGTCCAGATACGCGCGTCCGGTGTCGACGTCCAGCTCTCGGCCAGCTCCGGGATGGCGGTGCCGTCGACGGCGATTTCAGTGAGGGTGTTATAGACCGCGGAGAAGCCGACGAAGGTGAAGGTGTCGACCCAGGAACCGGGATCTTTTGAGTCGGTGGTGCTGCCGCCCGCCAGGCCGAGGCGCAACACGCCGCCCGGTTTTGGCGTGGTTTCCTGGGCGAAGGCGCCCATCGGCAAGCCCATGGAAAACGCCCCGGCTACGGCTGCTGCGGTGGCGCTGTATTTCAAAAAGTCACGACGCGGAAAACTGAATTCATGGTTCGCTTGAGTAATGTTGTTTTTGTTATCGCTCATTGCATTGCCCCTGATCACAAGCAAAGTTAGTAATGAATTACCGGTTTGAAACCACGCAAGGCACCGGACCAAGGCCCGGTGCGAATATCATTTGAATCGTCAACGGTCACACTTGAATCGCCTTCACTTCGACGAACTCGTTGAGCCCTTCTTCCCCCCATTCACGGCCATTGCCCGACTGTTTGTAGCCACCGAACGGCGCCTGATAATTGAACGCCGCGCCGTTGAGAAAGCATTGCCCGGCGCGCAGCTGACGCCCAAGGTGCAAGGCGCGCTCGGTGCTGGCGGCCCAGACGCCGCTGGACAAGCCGAACGGCGAATCGTTGGCGATCTGAATCGCTTGCGCTTCATCGGCGTAAGGAATCAGGCACAGCACCGGCCCGAAGATTTCTTCCTGGGCGATGCGCATGCGGTTGTCGACATCGGCGAACAGCGTCGGGCTGACGTAGTAACCGCGCTCGAAAGCGTGCACCGTATCGCCGCCACACAGCAGTCGCGCGCCTTCCTGTTGGCCGACCTGAATGTAGTCGCGCACGGTGCGCCGTTGCGCCGCCGAACACATCGGCCCGAGGAAACTTTGCGGGTCCAGTGGATCACCCATGCGCAGGCTTTGGGTTTCGGCAATGGCCAGTTCCACGGCCTCGGCGTAACGACTGGCGGGCAGCAACATGCGGGTCAGTGCGGTGCAGGTCTGCCCGGAATTGATCATCACGTCCTGCACGCCGTAGCGCACGGCGGCGGCCAGATCCGCGTCTTCGGCGATCAGCAACGGCGACTTGCCGCCGAGCTCCAGGCACACGCGCTTCACCGAAGGCGCCGCCGCTTGTGCCACGCGCACCCCGGCGCCGGTGGAGCCGGTGAACGAGACCATGTCCACGTCCGGGTGTTTGGCCAGTGCTTCGCCGACCTTCGAGCCCGGTCCGCTGACCAGGTTGAACACCCCGGCAGGCAGGCCGATGGCTTCAATCATTTGCGCCAGCAAAAAGGCGTGCAGCGGTGTTTCCTGACTCGGTTTGACCACCACGGTGCAACCGGCGGCCAGCGCCGGAGCGAGCTTGCCGATCAGTTGATGCAGCGGGTAGTTCCACGGGTTGATGAAGGCGCACACACCGACTGCCTCGCGGATCACCAGCGAACTGCCGACCTCACGCACTTCATCCATCAAGCCGGCGAGTTCGACGTATTGCTCCAGGCCGATGATGGGTCCGTCGACCTGAACTGACCGGCACCATTGCACCGGCATCCCCAATTCAGTGGTGATGACCGCTGCCATCTCGTCGGCCCGCGTGTGCAACTGCTCGGCGAGCGCGCGGATGTATCCGGCGCGAACACTTGAAGGCGTCCGCGACCATGAACCGAACGCGCGGCGGGCGGCGGCCACCGCGTTGTCGACATCGCGCTCATCGCCCAGCGGCACCGAACCGGCGACTTCTTCAGTGGCCGGGTTGATGACTTCGGCGATGCCCTGCCCCGACGGAGTTTGCCAGCGGCCATCGATAAACAGCGTCTTGTGGTTATGCATAGACTTGGGCTTCCATCAGTTCAGTGGCGCAACGGGTGATTCGCTGGCAGGCGTCACGCAAGGGTTCTGCGCCCAACACCAGCCCCAGTCGGATATGCCCGGCGGCGCTCGGGCCGAAGGCTTCACCGGCCAGGACCGAGACGCCATGACGGTCGAGCAAGCGGTCGGCAAACGCCTGGGCACTGAGCCCGGTGTCGCGGATATCGACCATCACGAACATCCCGCCATCGGGCTTCAAGGCACGCACGCCGGGGCAGTCGGCCAGACATTCGCAGACCAGATCGCGACGTTGGCGATAGGCTTCGCGCATCGCTTCCAGTTCCGGCAGGTTGCTTTCCAGCGCGACGACGGCGGCGTCCTGCACGAAATCCGGCAAACCGTAGAGCATGCACAGCGCGAGGTTTTCCAGGTGCGCAGCCAGGGCGGGCGGCGTGATCGACCAGCCGATGCGCCAGCCGGTCATGGCATGGGATTTCGACAAGCTGTTAAGCGTCGCGGTGCGCTCGGCCATGCCCGGCAGACTGGCCGGGCTGATGTGTTCGCCGTTGTACAACAGCTCGCTGTAGACCTCATCGGAAATCAGCCACAGGTCGTGGGCGATGCACAGCTGCGCCAACGCCTGCCACGTGCTGCGCGGCAAACTGGCACCCGACGGGTTGTGCGGGCTGTTGAGCACCAGCGCCCGAGTACGCGGCGTGATGCGTGCGGCGACGTCTTCGGGCAGTACCCGAAAGCCGTTTTCCGAGCGCGCCGGCACTGGAATCACCACCGCGCCACAGGCACCGAATACGGCTTCATAGGTGACGTACATCGGCTCGGCGACGATCACTTCATCGCCCGGATTCAGTACGCACTGAGCCACGCAGAACAACGCGCATTGCGCCCCGGCGAGCACGGTGACCTGCTCCGCAGAGACCTGCTGGCCGCTGCGTTTGCCGTAATGCCTGGCGATGCTTTCACGCAGTGCGCGTTTGCCACGCACGTCGGCGTAGTGGGTGTTGCCGGACAACAGGCTGTCGATGGCCGCCTGCACAATCGGCACCGGCGTGTCGAAATCCGGGTCGCCGACTGACAGCAGCAGAATGTCTTCACCCTGTTCCAGCAGCGCCAGTGCGCGGTAATGAATGCCCCAGGCGGCAGCGCCGTCACCGGCGATACGTTGTGTCAGGTCGGAAAAACGCATGACGGTATCCCTTTAAAAAATTGGAAATCAGAGCGCGCACGCATGCTTGAGTTCGATCAGGGTCACGCCGTTGCGCTTGAAGCCATGACGCAAATCGGTTTGCAGCTCGGCCAGGCTCTGCGGCTCGTTCACCGTGCAACCGAACGCGCGACCAAGGGCGGCAAAGTCCGGGTTGCGCGGAAGCACGCCGATCGGCTCGATATCCAGCCCAATCATGTCGTCGCGGATCTGCCCCAACGCGTCGTTGTTCCAGAGCAACACCACCAGCGGGCTGTCGAGTTCTTCGACGGCGGTCGCCAACTCTTGCGCGGTGTAGAGAAAACCGCCATCGCCGACCAGCACCAGACCGGGCCGTTGCGGTGCGCCGAACTTGGCGCCGATGCCCGCCGGCAAGCCGTAACCCAACGTGCCGTAACCGGTCGGATGCAACCAACTGCGAGGCGCCAGGCTGTTGAAGGCGTAGTTGCCGGTGTAGGCCAGTTGAGTCATGTCGGTGCTGATGAAGGCATCGTCCGGTAGCTCGGCAGCGATCCGTTCGAGGATCGCCTGGTGGATCGACTGCAACGGGCCGTGGCTGTTTTGCACCGCTTCACGCAGTGCGGCGACGGACGCAATCGCAGCACTGGCATCGCGCCTGGCGGGCGACAGACGTTCGAGCAATGCGGCGAGGGTGTGTTGCGCGTCGCCTTGCAGCGCCACCGCACACGGGTAGAAATCGTTGAACTTGCGCGGGTCGATGTCCACGCGCAGCAGTTCGGCATTCAGCGGCAGACGCTCGCGCCAGAAATCGGTGTCGGCCATTTCGGTGCCGACCGCCAGCACCACGTCGGCCTCGGCGATCAGTTGCCAGCCCGGTTCCACGCACAGGGTTGATCCGGCATTCAGCGGTGCATCCGGCGGCAACAGGCCTTTGCCCGCAACGCTGGTGAACAGCGGCGCGGCGAGTCGGGTGCTGAGTTCATGCACTTGCTGCTGCGCATTCAAGGCGCCACCGCCAGCGATGATCATCGGCCGCTTGGCGCTTTGCAGCTTGGCCACCGCCTGGTCCAACGCCGTGGAGGCCGGTAGGCCACGGCTTGGCCGACGCACCACTTCATTGCTCCAGTCGCGGGTGATTTTTGCGGACAACACGTCGAGCGGCACCGAGATGTGCACCGGGCGCGGACGTTCACTGTCGAACACCGCGTAGGCACGGGCGATCAACTCGGGCAGGTCTTCGGCACTGAGCGCCACCGCCGAGAACGCGGTGATCGGCGCGGTGATTGCGCGCTGGTCCTGAGTTTCGTGCAGGCACCCCCAGCCTTTACCGAGGCTGGCCGTGTGGTTGACGCTGGAAATCACCAGCATCGGAATCGAGTCGGCATACGCCTGGCCGATGCCGGTTGCGGCGTTGGTCACGCCCGGTCCGGTGATGATGAAGCACACGCCCGGTTTGCCGCTGACCCGCGCGTAGCCGTCGGCCATGAAACTGGCGCCTTGCTCGTGGCGCGTCAGCACGTGACGAATGCCGCTGCCGGGCAAGCCGCGATACAACTCCAGCGTGTGCACACCGGGAATGCCGAACACGGTGTCGACGCCGTAGTTGGCCAGAAGACGCACCAGGGCCTGGCCGCCGGTCAATGTTGTGCTTTGCATGTTCACTTCCTCACTCGTGGCCGAGGCGAATCAACGCGTCGACCGCAGTCGTGCCGTGGGCACCGACCAACAATGGGTTCACATCGAGTTCCAGCAACTGCCCGGCGTTCTCGCAGGCGTAATCGGCCACCGCACGAATCGCCGCCACCAACGCGTCCAGATCCGCCGCTTCGCGACCACGAAAACCTTGCAACAACGGGGCGCTGCGCAGGCTCAACAACGCTTGGCGGATGGCACCATCGGTGGTCGGCAGCAGCAGGCTGCGGCTGTCCTTGAGCAACTCCACCAGAATCCCGCCGGCACCGATGACCAGGGCCAGGCCGAAGTCGTTTTCGCGTTTGATGCCGACGATCAGTTCGGCTAACGGCGGTGTGGCCATCGGCTCCAGCAGCACCTGATCGAAGGGCACCTGCGGCGCGTAATCGGCAATGCTCGCGCGCATTTTTTCCAGTGCAGCGCTCAGGGCCGCAACGTCCTTGAGGTTCAACGCCACGGCGCCGGCTTCAGTCTTGTGCGGCAGTTGGGCACTGACCGCTTTCAATACCAGCGGATAACCCAGCGCGTTGGCGTCGCTCAACGCCTCGTCCGGGGTGCTCAATACGCCGTTGGGCGTCTGCAGGCCAAAGGCGCGCAAGGCTTTTTTGGAATCCCATTCATTGAGCAAGCGACCTTCGCCTTCCAGCGCTTGCGGGCAATGCGGCACCAGCGCCGATTCACCGAGCGCCAGCAGCGCCTGACGATTGCGCTGATAGCCGGCGATCCGGCCCCACGCGGCCAGCCCGTCTTCGACACCTTGCAACGCCGCCACGCCTTGGGCATGCAGGCGCTCGCGCGCATGGGCCGGCAGCAATTCCGGGAACGCCGAGGTGACAAAACCGGTCTTGCCGTGGCGGACCAGGGCGGCGCAGTAAAGCTCCAGCAGCAGGTCGCATTCTTTGCGTTCGCCGGTAAATTCCGCCGGGTAATCGAGCACCAACATCGCCGCATCGGCTTCGGTGCGCAGGGCGCTGTCGAGCATACGATTCAAGGCATCGCCGTCACCCCAGATCGCCGTGGTGAAATCCAGTGGATTGACCAGGTTGGCATAGCTCGGCAGCACGTGGGCCAGCTCTTCACGCTGGCCCTCGTCGAGTTTGGGCAAGGTCAGTTCGTTGCGTTCGGCGTAGTCGGCAATCAGCCCGGCATCGCCTCCCGAACAGGCCAACGCGATCAGGCTGTTGCCCGTTGGCAGCCTGCCGCACGCCGCCGCTTTCAGGGTTTCGACAAAACTCACCGGGCCACTGACGCGGATCACGCCGAGGCGCGCAAACAGACTGTCGTACAGCGCATCGGAACCGGACAACGAACTGGTGTGACTGAGCGCCAGTTCGGCACCGATTTGCGACACGCCGGTTTTCAGGGCGATGATCGGAATGCCCTTCTCCAATGCCTTGTGCGCGGCGCGGGCGAAACCCGGGACGTTTTTCAGGCCTTCGAGGTGCAAGCCGATGGCGGTGACGCGCGGCTCGTCGAGCAACACGTCCATCAACTCGGCGACGCCCAGTTGCGCCTGATTGCCGACCGAGGCCATGTAGGCCACCGGCAGTGAGCGGTCGCTCATCGACAGGTTATAAGCAAAGTTGCCGCTTTGGGTCAGGACAGCGACGCCCTTCTCCACCGGTTTGCCGCCATGGGCCACCGGCCACAGCGCGGAGCTGTGCAGGTAGTCGAGCAAGCCGTAGCAGTTGGGGCCGAGCAAGGCCATGTTGCCGGCCGCCTGGAGCAACTGCTGCTGCAAGACCTGGCCCTCGACGCCGGTTTCGGCAAACCCGGAGGCGTAGCAGATTGCACCGCCCGCGCCCTTGGTGGCCAGTTCGGCGACGCAGGTCAGGGTCAGTTCGCGGTTGGTCGCGATGAACACCGCGTCCGGACCGCACGGCAGATCGGTGATGCTGCGCACACACGGCACGCCTTCGAGGGTGTCGTGCTGCGGGTTGACCAGCCACATCTCGCCAAGGTAGCCACCTTCGGCGCAGCGCTTGAGCGCACGGGCCATGCTGCGACCACCGACAAACGCCAGGTGGCGCGGTGCGAGCAAGCGTTTGAGGTTGTCACGAATCGTTTGCGACATAGCAATTCTCCGGGCGGATCAGCGCAACAGTGGCCGCAGCAATTCGCGGGAAATGATGTGACGCTGAATCTCCGAGGTGCCTTCCCAGACACGCTCGATCCGTGCGTTACGCCAGATGCGTTCCACCGGGCATTCGTCCATCAGGCCCATGCCGCCAAAGATCTGCACCGCCTCATCGGCGACCTTGCCGAGCACTTCGCTGGCGAACAACTTGGCCATGCCGGCCTCGCCATCGGTCATGGTCCCCTGGTCCATTTTCCAGGCGGTGTGCAAGGTCAGCAGCTCAGCGGCGCGGATCTGCGTGACCATGTCGGCGAGCTTGAACGAGATGCCCTGATAGGTGCCGATTGGCTGCCCGAACTGCTTGCGATCCGCGGCCCATTGCAGCGACACGTCGAGTGCGCGTTGCGCCTGACCGACGCAGTTGGCGGCGACCATCACCCGCCCGGCGGTGAGCCAGGCATTGGCAACCTCCCAGCCCTTGCCGACTTCGCCCAGCACCTTATTGGCGGGTACGCGGCAGTCATCGAAGAACATTTCAAAGGTGTGGTAACCGCGGTTGCTCACGCACTTGGGACCCCGGCGAATGGTCATGCCCGGCGTGTCGCGATCGACCAGGAACGAGGTCACGGCGTTGCGTTTGCGGCCGTTGTGCTCGTAGGTGTCGGTGACGGCGAACACGATGGCGAAATCGGCGTGCCCGGCGTGGCTGATGAAGTGTTTGCTGCCATTGAGAACGAAGTCATCGCCGTCGCGCACGGCGCGGGTCTTGATCGCGTTGGCATCGGAACCAGCGCCCGGTTCGGTCAGCGCGAAGCAATCGATCTTCTCGCCCTGGATGCATGGCAGCAGGTAGTCGTTGATCTGCTCGCCGGTGCAGGCCATGAGGATTTTCGATGGCCGCGCGACGAACACATGCAGCGCCCATGACACCTTGGACAGTTCACGTTCGATCAGCGCCTGGGACAGGTAATCGAGGCCGCCACCGCCCACTTCTTCCGGCATGTTGAAGGCATAAAAACCCGCCGCGATTGCCTTGCCACGAATCTGTGCCGCCAATTCGGGGGAGACTTCGTCGGCGCGGTCGACCGCTTCCTCATGAGGCAGCAGTTCCTTGGCGACAAAGCTGCGTACCGCGTCCACTAACATTTCTTGTTCTTGGGTCAGTTGGAAATTCATGGGGCTACCTGTTGTTCATGTGCTGAGTAGGTGTACGGGGCAAGCCACCGGGCTTATTGGCCGCTGAAGTAGGCCGGGCGTTTTTCGATGGCGGCGCGCAAAGCTTCGGCGCCATCCTTGCTGCGACCGCAGAGCAGGCCGGCGGCGAGCTCGGCTTGCAGTTGCTCCGGCAGGCTGCGCTGGGCGCCTTCGCGCATGAGTTTTTTGGTCTGGGCGAAAGCGAACGTCGGGCCGTTGGCCAGGCGTGTGGCCAGTTCAGTGGTCACGTCGTGCAGTTGATCATCGGCGCAGACTTCGCCGACGAGACCGGCGGCCAAGGCACGATCGGCGCTCCACATTTCGTCGAGAAACAGCAGGCGTTTGGCTTGTTCAGTGCCGATCAGGCGTGGCAAATGCCAACTGGCCCCGGCGTCCGGCGAGTAGGCCATGCTGGTGTAGCCGGCCTTGAACCGTGCCGATTGCCCGGCGATGCGCAGGTCGCAGCACAGCGTCAGGTCCATCCCGGCGCCGACGGCCGTGCCGTTGATCGCGGCGATGGTCGGTTTTTCGAGGCTGTACAAACGGTTCATCAGTGCGTGGGCGGTTTCGGTCCAGCCGTAGCTTTCGAGAGCGCCACGGGCTTCGGCTTCGGCCCACTCGGCGAGGTCGGCACCGGCGCAAAAACTGCGGCCGCTTCCGGTCAGCACAACGACTCGAACGGAGCGATCGGCGTTGAACTCATCGAGTAAGGCGTGCAGGTTTTTCAGGGTCGGAATGTCCAGCGCATTGCGCTGATCGGGACGATCGAGGGTGATCCAGGCCACGCCGGCTTTTACCTGGCAGAGCAGCGAAATGTGAGTAGTCATGCGAATCCTCGAATTATTGTGTTTGGCCTGAGGTGATGCGACTTGAGGCCATACTAAACGAGTGTTCAGTAAGACGGCAATTGGCGAGGAAATGGGCTGTAACAGTCTCATTTACTTAGTAAATGATTGATTTTATTGTATTAATTCCTCAGATCCGGTTTTGCAGCGGCTGTGCTGTTACAACTTTGAACAACTGCGTAAACAACTGTGGGAGCGAGCCTGCTCGCGATGACGGAATACCATTCAACATCTCTGTTGACTGATTCACCGTCATCGCGAGCAGGCTCGCTCCCACATGGTTTTGCGTTGGTGTGTGCGGTTACGCCGTCGGCAGGCTCGGCGCCAGCACCGCCTGGCGTTTGCGTTGAGTCAGGAAATACGCGGCGTAGCACACCGCGATGAACCCAAAGCCCCAATACAACGAAGGACGCTGCGTCTCATCCAGTGCCAGGAACACGAACAGCGAGCAGCACAACGCAATGCACGTCAGCGGCAGCAGCGGGAACCACGGCGCGCGGTACTTCAAATCGCTGAGCTTGCCGCCATCGCGCAGGTAGGCCTTGCGGAATTTGTACTGCGCCAGTGCGATCACAATCCAGGTCACCGTGCCGGACATGCCGCTCACCGCCATCAGCACCATGAACAACGTGTCCGCCGCGACGAAGCTGGTCATCAACGACACCAGCGCGAAGCACAGGGTGATGCTCAGCGCTCGCAACGGCACGCCGCGCTTGCTCAATGGCGATAGACTTTTCGGCGCCATGCCGGTCTTCGACATCGCCCACAGAATGCGCGTCGAGGCGTAAAGGCCGGAGTTGCCCACCGACAGAATCGCCGTGAGGATCACGAAGTTCATCAGGTCGGCCGCATAAGGAATGCCGACCATGTCGAACACCTGCACAAACGGACTTTCCATCAACCCGGCCTGCTGCCACGGCACGATCGCCGACAGCACCACGATCGCCAGCACATAGAAAATCAATACGCGAAACACCACGTTGCGAACGGCGCGGGGGATGCTTTTTTCCGGCTGATCGGTTTCGCCGGCGGCCACGCCCATGATCTCGCAACCCTGAAAGGCGTAGACCACCGTCATCATCACCGCGAACACTGCGGACATGCCGTTGGGGAACAGCGAGTCGCCAATCAAATTACTCATCATCGGCGCCGGTGCACCGCTGGTCAGCGGGATCGCACCGAAGATCACCAACACGCCGACTACGATAAAACCGAGAATCGCCGCGACCTTGATCCCGGAGAACCAGTATTCCGCTTCACCGAAGGCGCGCGTCGCCAATGCGTTCAGGCCGAATAGCACCACCACAAACAGCGCCGACCAGTACCAGATCGGAATGGTCGGGAACCAGCGCTCCATCAGCATGCCTGCCGCCGTGAACTCAAGACCCACAGTCGTCGCCCAACTCATCCAGTACACCCAGCCGATCATGAACCCGGTGGCCGGCCCGATGAACTTGGTCGCATGGGTTTGAAAAGAGCCGGAGACTGGCATTTGCACGGACAGTTCGCCCAGGCAAACCATCACCAGGTACATCAGGAAACCGGCGACCAGGTAGGCCAGAATCGCCCCCACCGGCCCGCCCTGATTGATCGTCACCCCGGAGCCCATGAACAGCCCGGTGCCGATCACGCCGCCCAGGGACAACATGAAAATGTGTCGGCTCTTTAAAGCGCGGGTCAGTTGGATGCCTTTACGTTCGGTAGATTCGCTCATGTCCGCACCCCATCAGCAAGGTGCGCGTAGCGCGAGGAGGGATCAGCTTTACGGCGGTTCATTATTATTATCTCCAATAAGCTTCGAAGACCGCGCTGTGGCGGTTGCCTCGATTATTGGAAGACCATGTAAGCTCACGTTGACCGTAACGATCGAAGTTGTAAAAAGTCGTAACGAACTTGTACGTCAGGTGCGTAGCAGGTCAGCCAGCGTCTGTTGCGAATGCCGCAATTGCGCATCAACCTGCGGCGCCAATGCCCGCAACCTTGATTCGTCGTTGACCAGCGCGGCCTCTTCCAGCGCGCGTAACGCGTTGGCCAGTGCACGAAAACCCAATGAATCGCTGCTGCCGGCCAGGCGATGCGCCAGATGAGCGACTTCGGTGCAATCGTCGGCCTCGATTGCTTCCGTGAGCGCCTCACGATGCTGACTGATCGAATCGCGCAACACCGCCAGTAAGCCCTGGAGCTTCTGTTCACCGAGCAAGGTGCGGTGAGTGTCCAGCAGCGGCCAATCCATCGTTTCGTCTTCAGGCTGCGGCGCGGGTGTTGGTGAATGCCCGGCCAGCGCCTGACGCAGATTGTCGAGCTTCAGCGGTTTGGCGAGAATGCCATCCATCCCTGCATCCAGATAACCGCGCACCAGCGCCGGCTGCACGCTGGCGGTCAGGGCGAAGATTCGGCAGTGGCGGTTCGGGCCTTCGGTGCGGCGGATCAATGTGCACAACTCGACACCGCTGATGCCCGGCAGGTGCACATCAAGCAGGATCAAATCGAACGCCTGCCCGGCGCATTGCATCAGCGCCTGTTCGCCGTCTTCGGCGAGCCAGACTTGATGCCCGTCCCGTTGCAGCAAGCCGCTGACCACTTCGCGGTTCAGCGCCACGTCCTCGACCACCAGAATCTTCAGCGCATGGCCGGGCTCGCTGCTTAACGCCACATCGGCGGTGCCAGCCGAGGGCTGCAACGTCACTTCGAACCAGAAACAGCTGCCCCGCCCGACTTCACTTTCAACGCCGATCCGCCCGCCCAACTGCTCCACCAGATGTTTGCAAATGGCTAATCCGAGACCGGTTCCACCGAAGCGTTGCGCCACTTCCTCACTGGCCTGAGTGAAGCGCTCGAAAATCTTTTCCTGCACCGCCGGCGCAATGCCGATGCCGTTGTCCGTCACACTCACGCGCAGCCGTTGCCCGGTCTGCTCCGGGATCGGAGCCAGCAGCAAGACCTCGACCTTAACCTTTCCGCCCTCGGTGAACTTGATCGCGTTGGCCAGCAAGTTGCTCAAAACCTGACGCAAGAATTGTTCGGCGCCGTGGTGCCGGTCAGCGACCTGCGGATCCATCCGACAGTGCAGCGTCGTGTCGTTGCTCAACGCGCGCGGTTCCAGCAGTGTCAGCACCTCATCCAGCAACTGACGGAGCGAAAAATCCACCGGTTCCGGGTGGCTGACACCTTCTTCCAGCCGAGCGAAATACAGCACTTCATTGAGAATCGACAGCAATCCTTCGCCTGCCTTGTACAACGCATCCAGACGTTTACCGTCGCGCTCATCCAGACTCGCGCCGCGCAGCAATTCGGCCATGCCGAGAATGCCGTTGAGCGGGGTGCGCAATTCGTGGCTCATGGTCGCGAGGAATCGCGATTTCGCAAGGTTGGCTGCCTCGGCTTCGTCCTTGGCACGCATCAGGCTGGCGGTGCGGCGCTCGACCATTCGCAGCAGTTCATCGCGGTTGTCTTGCAGGGCCAATCGATCGGCTTCCCGGCGATCAATGTCGCTGAGGATCGCTCGGCGCATGTCGTCCAGCGCATGGGCCACGGTGTCGATTTCGTCCTCGTTAGCGTTGCGACGTTTGTCCAGTTGCAAGGGCTCGTGCCAGTCACCGGCGGCGATGCGTCGGGCAAAATCGGCCATGACTTGCAGGTGCCGCGTCACCAGTCGATAAAACAGCCCCGACAGCGCCACCGCCAGCCCGCACAAAAACACGCTCATCCACAGCAAGCTGGTTAAACCAGTGGCATACAAACGTTGATGCACGGCCCCCAGATCGGTGCTGACTTCCAACTGCCCCAGCTGTCGCAATGGCCCGGACGGCGGCTGATAGTCCAGTTGAAAACGCTCGATACGCAGCGGTCCGACCGGGTCCGCGCTGCCATGCAGCAAATCGAAATCAGGGCTGGTCAGATGCACCCGCGCCACATCGGAGAAATCCACCAGGCCGCGCAGCTGCACATTCAATTGATCCTGGTTCAAATCCCAGAGACTGCGCTCCAGGCTGGCCAGATACCCGGCGCGAATCAGCTCCATGCGTGAGTCGATGTCGCGCATTTCGCGACGGTATTCGAAGTACAACTGCACGGTGCTCGCCAGTACGGTGAAGCACAGGCTGAATAGCAAAATGAACAGCAGCAGACGCCGCAACAGTCCACTGGGTCGAGCGCGGATCATGGCGAATTCGCCGGCAGGTTGACCATGTCGCGGTAGGTGACTTCGCTTTCGTTGAGCAAACGGTCGACCTCTCCGGCATCGACCATGCGTTTGAGTTGCGCATCGATGTCCGGCATGCGGCTGGCCAGCGGCGAATGGCGTGATACCGCAATCCGCAGGTAGTCCACGCTCAAGGACGTTGGCAACGCGACGATGTCTTGCGCGCCTGGCAGGTTTTCGACGTACAGCTCACCAGTGCGTCGCTCCGAGGTGATGAAGTCGATGCGCCCGCGGATCAGTTTGCCGAAGTTCTGGCGGCTGTCAGAGACCCACTCGATGTTCTGGTGTTGTGCGACCAGGCGGTCGAACTCCACGCCATAACTTTCACCGAACAACAGCCCGCCACGGTAATTGGCCAGGTCCTCCAGACGCTCGAATTTCACCGGACGCTGGCGATTGATGAACAACGCGACCTCTTCACGCAGCACCGGCACCGTGGAAAAAATCATGCTCTGCTCCCGTTGCGCGGTGTTGTAGGCCAACACCACATCGACCCGGCCTTCGGCGGCGTCGAGCAGGCAGCGTTTCCAGTTGCCGAGCACGACGATTTCCACTTCGTAGCCGAGTTTTTCGAAGAGGTTTTTCACCACGCTCGGGGCCAGGCCACGCACTTGTTTGCCGTCGCTCCAGGAGATCGGTGGATACACCGGATAGTCGCAGTAGCGAATCTTTTGCGCCCCCATCGCGCTGTTCGCGACCAGCGCCAACAGCAGCACAAACACCCGCCACATAAAACTCAAGCCGCCACGCTGGCGGTGAACAGGTAACCGGCGCCGTGGATGGTGATGATCAGTTGCGGCTCGGCCGGGTCGTCGTGCAACTTGCGTCGCAGACGTCCGACCAGCACGTCAATGGAGCGATCATTGGGCACCCACTCGCGGTTGCGGATCTGGTCCATCAACTGATCGCGGCTCAAGGTATGGCCGCTGTTGCGCAGGAACACGCTAAGCAACTGGTACTCGCCGTGGGTCAGCAGGGTTTCGCTGCCGGAGGGGTCGATCAACCGCCGGCGATCAGTGTCCAGCGCCCAGTCGGCGAACTGTTTGACCGGTTTTACGATAGTCGGTACGGGTTGGGGCATCTGCGCGTGACGGACCCGGCGTATCAGGTTTTTCGCCCGGGACACCAGTTCGCGTGGGTTGAGGGGTTTGATCACGTAGTCATCGGCGCCGCATTCGAGGCCGACAATGCGGTCGATTTCATCGTTGCGCCCGGTGATCAGAATGATCCCGACTTCCGAACGGACCCGCAGCTCCCGGGTCAAGGTCAGGCCGTCCTTGCCCGGCAGGCGGATATCGAGCATCACCAGATCAACCGCCTGGCTCGCCAGAAAGGTTTCGGCCAGCTCCGCCGTGGCCGCGCAATGCACTTCATAACCTTCCTGGGACAGGTAGGCGTGCAGCAGTTCGCGAATCAGCGGATCGTCATCGACGATCAGTACCCGAGGAGTCATCGCTAGGTGTCCCGCGTATGCCCGAAGGCGTGTTTCTTATTAGAGTGTTTTGTTGCCTTGGCATCAGAGAGTATCGACAGCTGAACGACCGATCAACAGCCCGTCGTCTGGACGCAAAACCGTTGGCGACCGCCGGCCTGCAATCCATCGACCCAGGCTTCGCAAATCTGGATGCCTTGCTCTGGGGTAAAGGTGCCGGGGTTGAGGCCCGACTCCAGCCACAAACCGTCGAGCAACGCACTGAGGCTGATGGCAGCCAGATCGGCGTCGAAGTTTTCCCAGCCCTCCTCTTGCGCCAAATCGGTCAGGACTTTGCGCAAGATGCCGCGGTACTCGCCGTAAGAATGCTCGTGCGCGAGGTTGATTGACTCGGCCGTGCGCACCGCCCCCCAAAATGCCAGCCAGGCATCAATCAGTTGCGGGTCGAGCAGTTCGGCGGAGAACGATCCGCGGAAGAACGCCGACAAGCGCTCACGGGCGTTGGGTGCTGCGTGCTGCATCGCCTCGCGCAGCAAACTCATGACCCGACCGGTAATCGCCCGGTAGGCCTCGGCCACCAGTTCATCCTTGCCGGAATAGTGATGGCTGATCAACCCGACCGAGACGCCGGCCTCGGCGGAAATCTTGCGGATCGACGCGCCCTGGAAGCCGTGGCGCTTGAGGCAAACCAGCGTGGCTTCGATCAGGTTGGCCTTGCGCAACTCCGGCTCCATGCGGGAAAAACGGGCTTCCTGACTCATGCGCGACACTCTCCGTGGATCAATCATTCAGGGCGCGGCTGGACAATCCGCGGGCTGAACGACTGTACAGCAAGAGTGTGGCAAGTCTCCAGTCGGTTGAATGTCTCTGAGACCTTGTCACGCCCATCGCGGGCAAGCCACGCTCCCACATTTGATCTGTGCAAACCGGCTATTTGTGCCCGACACAAAACCCTGTGGGAGCGCGGCTTGCCCGCGATGGGGTCATCACATCCAACATTGATGTCACCTGACAGTCCGCCATCCATTCAAAAACCCAGGTCAGTCCCGATAACCCGGCGCCACCCGCTCAAGCAATCGCAACAACGCCGCCCAGGCCAATTGCATCGCATCCGGGTCGCTCAACTCGCCTTCATCCAGCGGCCGGCCAGGATCGTTGAACTGACGCTCGGTGTGTTCGCACACCTCGCTCGGCGGCAAAACCAGTTCACCCGCAGCCTGCGCAGCGAGCTGGATTTCGCACGCTTTTTCCAGGTAATACATGCGCAAGAAAGCCTGGCTCACGGTCTCGCCAACGGTCAACAAACCGTGGTTACGCAGCATCAGCACCGGCTTGTCGCCAAGGTCCTGCACCAGACGTTGCTGCTCGCTCATGTCCAACGCCACGCCTTCATAGTCGTGATAGGCAACCCGACCATAGAACTCCATGGAAATCTGATTCACCGGCAACAACCCGCATTTCAACGCCGCGACGGCGCAACCAGATCGGGTGTGGGTGTGCAGCACGCACCGCGCATCTTCACGTGCACCGTGGATGGCGCTGTGAATCACAAACCCCGCCGGATTCACCGGGAGCGGCGACGGTTCTACGGCCTGGCCATCAAGATCGATTTTCACCAGATTGGACGCGGTGATTTCATCGAACATCAGCCCGTACGGATTGATCAGGAAGTGATGCTCAGGCCCCGGCAGGCGCACCGAGATGTGGGTGAAAATCAGATCGGTCATGCGAAAGTGCGCGATCAATCGGTAACAGGCAGCCAGCTCTTCGCGCAGACGCTGTTCCGTCGCGCTGCGCAGGTGGTTGGCGATCTCGTTCATTGTTGTGGTTCTCCAGGCTGATCGACTGCGCAAAACAGTAAGGCCGAACGCGCTGAAACGTCCAGCCGATTACGGATTACTTGGTGGCCCAAGCATTAAAACGCTCTTCGAGTTCTTCGCCGTGATCGACCCAGAACGCCACATCCATCGACAGCGCGCCCTTCAGGTTTTGCGGCGCGGTGGGCACCCATTGCGCGAGTTTTCCGTCCAGTCTGGCGGCTGCTTCAGTATTGGTCGGGCCATAGGGGATCTGCTCGACATACTTGACCTGGGCGTCCGGCTGATTGGCGAACGCGATAAAGCGCTTGGCCTGATCGACGTGTCTGGAGCCCTTGATGATCGCCCAGTAATCCATGCCATACAGACTGCCCGGCCAGACCAGCCCGAGATGACTGCCGCTTTGCGCGGCGGCGGCCACGCGTCCGCTGTACGTCGAGGTCATCACCACATCCCCGGCCGTCAGCCACTGCGCTGGTTGCGCGCCGGCCTCCCACCACTGGATATAGGGTTTGAGTTCGGTGAGTTTGGCGAAGGCCCGGTCGACACCCTTCGGCGTGTTCAACACTGAATAAACATCCTCGACCTTCACGCCGTCGGCCAGCAAGGCGAATTCCAGGTTGTACACTGCACGTTTGCGCAGCCCGCGTTTACCGGGGATTTTCTGCACGTCCCAGAAGTCTGCCCACGAAGTCGGGGCCTGCGCCAGCTTCTGCGTGTCGTAGGCAATCGCCACGCTCCACACCAGCGCTGCGGAACCGCACGGCTGCGCTGCATCAGGAATCAACTGCTCGACGCGACCCAGGGTTTTCCAGTCGAGTTTTTCATACATGCCTTCATCGCAACCGCGCATCAGGTCCGGGCCTTCAATCTGCACCACGTCCCAATCGGCGTTGCCGGTGTCGACCATCACTTTGATCCGGGCCATCTCGCCGTTGTATTCACTCTGGATCAGCTTGCTGTGATCCGCGACGCTGAAGGGCTGAAAAAAAGCCACATCCTGAGCTTTCTGACCGGCACCGCCGTAACCCACCACCACCATGTCCGGTGCTGCCTGAGCGCTGCCAAGGCCTATGGCCAGGGACAGCAACAAGGGATAAAAACCGTGCTTGAGCGTATTCGATTTCATCAGTGGTTCCTCTTGCAGGTGCCACGCGAATAACCTCCACGTGACCCTTTTTTATTGTTGTGAGGTTCGCCCCAGGTCCGGGCGCCAAATGAATCTACTGCGAGCCGTAGTAAAAAAACAAGTTGATTTTTTACTACAGGTAAATTTCTATAGGCGAATAATAACAACGCCGAAAACCCGGCCTTTCGGCTTCAGCCTGCCTGGAGTACCCATCTCATGCCGACCTCGTCCCCTGCTTTTGCGCACCTGTTCGAACCCTTGCAGCTGCGTGGCAAACGCCTGAAAAACCGCATCATGTCCAGCGGCCACGACACCTCGATGCCCACCGACAACCTGGTCAACGAGCAACTGATCGCCTACCACACCGCGCGGGCCGAAGGCGGCGTCGGGCTGATCGTGTTGCAAGTGGCCGGCGTGCACGATAGCGCGCGGTACACCTCGCACGTGCTGATGGCCACCGACGACGCCTGCATCGACGGCTATCGAAAAATCGCCGACAGTTGCCATGCTCACGGCACCGTGGTGCTGTCACAAATCTTCCATCCGGGTCGGGAAATCATGGAGTCCAGCGATGGCTTGCTGGCTGTCGCTTACTCGCCTTCGGCGGTGCCCAACGAGCGGTTTCGGGTGATGCCTCGGGCGCTGGATCACGCGATGATCGACGAGATTGTCGCCGGTTACGGGGCCGCTGCCCGACGCCTGTATCAGGCCGGAATCGATGGTGTGGAAGTGGTCGCCAGCCATGGTTACCTGCCGGCGCAGTTCATCAATCCGCGGGTCAACCGTCGCACCGATGGCTACAACGGCGAACTGGAACAGCGCCTGCGTTTCCTGCGCGAAGTGATCGCGGCGGTGCGCGCCAACACTGATGAAGATTTCATCATCGGCCTGCGCATTTCCGCCGATGAACGCGACCCCGAAGGGCTGACCGAAGACGAATCCCTGGCCGCCGTGCAATCCCTGCAAGCGGTTCTGGATTACGTGCACGTTGTCGCCGGCACCTCGGCGTCATTGGGTGGCGCCGTGCACATCGTGCCGCCGATGGCGATCGAAGCTGCTTATCTGGCCAAGGAAGCCGGAACCTTTAAGGCCGGGCTGTCGATTCCACTGTTTGTCACCGGGCGCATCAACCAACCGCAAGAAGCCGAACTGATCATCGCACGCGGCCAGGCCGATGTGTGTGGCATGACCCGCGCGCTGATCTGCGACCCGCAAATGCCCAACAAAACCGACACCGGCCACGTCGAGGATGTGCGCGCCTGCATCGCCTGTAACCAGGCGTGCATCGGCCACTTCCATAAGGGCCTGCCGATTTCCTGCATCCAGCACCCGGAAACCGGGCGCGAACTGATCTTCGGCCAACGGCAACCCACCGCTCAACGCAAACGCATCATGATCGCCGGCGGCGGCCCAGCCGGGATGAAAGCCGCTGCCGTGGCCGCCCAGCGCGGACATGACGTGACCCTCTACGAAGCCAGCTCACAACTCGGCGGCCAGGTCTTGCTAGCACAATTGCTACCTCGACGCGCCGAATTCGGTGGCGCCAGCACCAACCTGCAACGGGAAATGGAACTGGCCGGTGTGCGCGTCGTACGCAACACCCGCGTCGACCGGGCGCTGGTCGAACGCGAACGCCCGGACATGGTGATCGTCGCCACCGGCGCCGAACCGTATTGGCCAGCGTTCGAGCGCGGCGGTGAGCTGCAAGTCGTCGACGCCTGGCAAGTGCTGCGCGATGAAGTGCAAATCGGCCGTTCCGTGGTAGTCGTCGACTGGCGAGCCGACTGGATTGGCCCCGGCATCGCCGAACGTCTGGTACGCGCCGGGCATCAAGTGCAACTGGCCGTCAACGGCACCCACTGCGGCGAAAACCTGCCGCTGTACGTGCGCGATCAACTGGCCGGCGAACTGCACAAACTCGGCATCCCGATCACCCCTTACGCCCGCCTGTACGGCTGCGACGACAACACCGTCTACCTGCAACACACCGCCAGCGGCGAACCGATGCTCTTCGAAAACATCGACACATTGGTGCTCTGCCAGGGCCATCAACCCGTCGACACCCTCGGCGCCGAACTGCAAGGCCTGGTGGAATTTCGCCGCATCGGCGACTGCCTTGCCCCGCGCACCGCCGAAGAAGCCATCTACGAAGGTTTGAAAGTCGCCTGGGCGCTTTGAGGCTGTTTTATACTCCGGGGCTTTTACACATCACCCCGGTTTGGAGCACGCCATGAGCAACAGCAGCAAGATGCCGCCTGCCAGCAGCGCGCCCACACAGGACAGCGCCACGGCAGAACCGCATTTTCTCGGCACACGGATTCGTGGGTTGCGTAAACGTCGGGGCATGACCTTGGCGGAATTGGCGCAGATGAGCGAACTGACGGCGGGATACATCAGCCAGCTGGAACGGAATCTTGCCTATCCGTCGATTCCTGCGCTGTTCAATATCGCTCGTAGTCTGGGTGTGACCATTCAGTGGTTCTTTGCCAGCGAGGGCAATACGGCGCCTGAAGATAACGGCGTTGTGGTGCGCAAGAACACTCGGATGAGCGTCCACTATGAGGACGGGATTGTGGATCAGTTGCTGACACCGCAGCCCAATCGGCAGTTGGAGATGCTGCATTCACGGTTTCCGCCCGGGACTTACAGTCAGCAAAGTTACAGCCATGAAGGGGAAGAGGCTGGGTATTTGCTGTCGGGGAGTTTTGAGTTGTGGGTCGGGGAGCGGTATTTCCAGTTGAGCGAGGGGGATAGTTTCAGCTTTTCGAGCCAGGAGCCGCATCGGTATGGGAACCCTGGTGAGGTGGATGCGGTGGTGATTTGGGTGATTACGCCGCCTTCGTTTTGAGGGCTCGGTAGCGGTCTCGGTGCTTGATAAATTCAGGTGGCACGACCACTGCACAAAAACCGGCGTCTGGCCGGTTTTTCTTTTTGCGCATTCGTTTACAACCACCCGAATCCTTTCCCCATGACTGCCGCCAAACCCAGCGCGGCAGTAATTAAAGCGCCAAACAGTAACCGAAAATCCGTTCGAGCGTCATTCCGCTGCTCACGAAAATCAGTGCGAAGGTCACTCAGATCACGCCGGACGTATTCGATATGCGTTTCAAGTTTGGATACACGCGGTTCCAATGGGTTTTCTCCTGGAGGACCTTGTGGTCTTCGTCCTTTATCGTCTCCGCCACTCCTTTTGTTGCTGGGGAAGCGGTCGGGGTAATGCTCATCAAGGTTTACCAGCACAAAAGGCTCACTCATCGCAGGCCTCCAGCGCACCGGTTTTGGTGCCGTCTTCGACGACGATATCTGCCAGCACATTGAGCGAATGCAGGCGAACAAAACCGCAGAACTTGCAGTTGAGCATCACTGCCGGCGTACCGGACCGTAGATGTTCGTTGCCACGCGCCCAAGGCAACCCGACGCCCGTCGCCCCGGCCTGAAGCGGTAGCTCCCACTCATCATGCTCACAGAACGGGCATTCGGTATTCTTGATTCGCTCTTTGAAAATGTTAGCCAACCGCCCGGTATCCAGATGAAGATCCCCTGGCATTGGCTTGCCTCGTGACACCCCGGTCTGATCATCGCCCTGCAAACCTTCTTCACTGCCGCTGTACATCGCTACCTCCTCCTTGAGGGAATAAATCATCGATTAACCGATCAACCAGAAGATGGTGCGTAACGTCCAGCCACCTGCTCGACCGCGAAGTCATGACTGATGCCTTCGCTGAAAACCGAATATACCTTCGATCAATCTCGGACGTATCCGCGTACGAAGTAGGAGGATTCGCTTGTTTGTGTCAGCCCGGAATTTTGCCTGTGAGATTTGTCCAGGCGGTTCTTATTCGAAGCTGACCAGCGTCAGGGTCACAGGTTTCTTAGATGAGTGGGGTCTTCAGTTGGAAAGGTCAGTGGCCGCTCCGGCGTTGCACCGGCATCGCTCTGAGGTTCGGCTAGAGGTCTGGAAATGATCGGGGCCACCAGTCCCAACAACCCCCTTTCAATCAGCGAAAGAAGTCCAAAAGTAATGAAGCCAAAAATCAGCCCGACAACCAAAATGCTCAAGGGGTGAATTTTCACGGCGTCGGAGCTTTCCATCATGTAGAGAAAAGCCTGAACAGCGACGGCCACGCAGGCCGCAACAGCTACTATCAGCTTGATAATCAACCAAAGCCGCCGCCATCTGTTCATGCTCTTCCCCGCTATCCGGTGATATAGCTCTTTATTGCATGATAGCTAATGACCTTGATTCAGAGTGACTCCGCACAGCATTGCTGTAATTTTCGACGCATTGGTCGAGCTCCCCCGCCCCAAAAACTGAAACCCCAGAAACAAAAGAGCCCCGTAACTTTTCAGTTAGGAGGCTTTTTAATTTACTGCTGAGTACTGGGTGTAGCGCTACTGAGCCGCATCAACAATCGCCTGCAGGATCGGCTCGATGCCGACTAGCATGGGGGTCCCACCCCTGATATCTGGTTCGTTCAGGGATTGAAATCCCAACGACTCATAATATGAAACGGCGTTCGGTGCCGCGTCCAAATACAGGCCCTTGATAGGCACCTCTTTGTGGACCTTAGCCGCCTGGATGAATGTGTGCCTCAGGATTTCCTGACCGACTCCAAGCCCTTGATATCGACGATCCACACCAAACATCACCATCCTCACAACGGGCAGTTGAGACGGTAAGTTCGATTTTTTGATAGCGGCTTTCGCAAGCACCTTGTCAATGTGACCCAGCGTGAGCGTACCAAAGCCGACGACTTCTCCCGCCGAATTAATCGCACCAATGCCCCGGATGTTCTCGCTCTTCAAGGCACGCTTCAAACCGCTTTTATAGTACTCATCCATCATGACAAGCCCACAATCGAAATCTTTCAGATAGTGGTAAGACTCAAAACGAGCTTGCAAATTGTTGTCAATTTCATAAGCCGGAATCGCTTTTGTCCCCATGCTTCCCTCTCATCAGGTTCAGTAGCCCAAGCGTTGGAGCCGTATCCTCATTAAGGATCTCCAGAGCTCGGGCATAGGCTTGTTCCGACATCTCGATACGTCGATGTTTTTCCATCACCTCCTCCGCCTTCTCAAAAGCAGAGGAAATAATGAACGAGGTCATATCAAGCCCCGAGATTGAAGCGGCCTTACGGATGAACTCTTTAGCGACATCCGTGGTTTTGAGTTCAAGCCGAGCATTTTTTGGTGCTTTGAGTATTTCGTTAATTTCTAACATAGGGTGTACCCGTTTTCGGAGAGTGTGTTCCCTTACTGAGTGTCATTTTGTTGCTTTCCACGCCTCAGAAGCATGAGTGATTTCAAAGTTTCAGCTCACTCCCAGGCAATGGAATGAGCGCCAACCAATGTACGGATGCTAGCCGTACGCAGCGAGAGATGTCAAATACCACCCGTACAATAACCGTACACCCCTACGCGGTCACATTTTTCAAACACCAGAAACGAAAAAACCCCGTAGCTTATTCAGCTACGGGGCTTTTTCTATGTAATGGCGGAGAGATAGGGATTCGAACCCTAGGTACCGGTGAAGGTACAACGGATTTCGAATCCGTCCCATTCGGCCACTCTGGCATCTCTCCAACGGCGCGCATCATAACAACACTTTCGCCGGAAGCGAACCCCCTAAGCAAAATTTTTCCGTGCTATCAGATGCTTGCGTTGATTAAAGCGGTACGCCCAGACGATTGGCGACTTCTTCGTAGGCTTCGATGACGTCACCGAGGCCCTGACGGAAGCGGTCTTTGTCCATTTTCTTGCCGGTAGCCTTGTCCCACAGACGGCAGCCGTCCGGGCTGAATTCGTCGCCCAGGACGATGGAGCCGTCGGAGAAGACGCCGAATTCGAGTTTGAAGTCGACCAGTAGCAGGCCGGCGTCGTCGAACAGTTTGCTCAGGACTTCGTTGACCTTGAGCGACAGTTCTTTCATGCGAACCAGTTGCTCGGCGGTGCCCCAACCGAAGGCCACGACGTGGGATTCGTTGATGAACGGGTCGCCCTTGGCGTCGTCTTTCAGGAACAGTTCGAAGGTGTAAGGGTTGAGCTTCATGCCTTCTTCGACGCCCAGGCGCTTGACCAGGCTGCCAGCGGCGTAGTTACGCACGACGCACTCGACCGGGATCATGTCGAGTTTCTTCACCAGGCATTCGTTGTCGCCCAGCAGTTTGTCGAATTGGGTCGGCACGCCGGCGGCTTCGAGTTTCTGCATGATGAAGGCGTTGAACTTGTTGTTCACCATGCCTTTGCGGTCGAGCTGCTCGATGCGCTTGCCGTCGAACGCCGAGGTGTCGTTGCGAAACAGCAGGATCAAGCGGTCAGCGTCGTCGGTCTTGAAAACCGATTTGGCTTTGCCGCGGTAGAGTTCTTCACGTTTTTCCATGATGGGCTCCGCTTGCTAAGTAGGTGGGCTAGGCGATGTGTCGCCAGTCGAGCCCTGAATCTTGATCGGCCATTTGCAGCCAGTCCGGGTCGCACCCGAGGGTGTCGACAAAACATTGCCGGGCCAGCTGCGGCAGGTTGTTCTTGCTGCTCAGATGGGCCAGGACCAGGTGTTGCAGGCCTTGCCAGCCCAACTCAGACACCAGGAATGCCGCCTGGTGGTTGTTCAAATGTCCCAGTTCACCGCCCACCCGCTGCTTCAAGAAGTACGGGTAGTGACCACGAGCGAGCATGTCACGGCAATGGTTGGACTCGATCATCAATGCATCGAGGTCCCGATAACCGTCCAGCACCTTGTTGCAATACGACCCCAGGTCGGTCAGCAGGCCGAAGCGCCGCTCACCGTCGCTGAAGACGTACTGCGTCGGTTCCTGTGCATCGTGGGCCACGGCAATGACGCCGATGCTCAGTGCGCCGATCTGCAGTTGCTCGCCGCCAGCCAGAAGGCCAGCCGGTTCAATCGGTTTGCGCATCCCGCGCAGGGTCCCGCGACTGAGGTAGACAGGCAGATTGTAGCGCCGAGACAGCAAACCCACGCCATGCACGTGGTCGGCATGTTCGTGGGTCACGAGTATCGCGCTCAGCTGCGCAGGGTTCACACCCAGGCGCAGCAGGCGTTTTTCGGTTTCCCGCAGGGAGAAACCACAATCCACCAGTACATACGTGTCAGCGCTGGCTATCAGCGTGCCGTTCCCTTGGCTACCGCTGCCGAGAACGGCAAAACGCATGTGATCAGCCCAGGTTGTCCTGAATCACGCTCAACACTTTGCGCGCCACTTCTGCCGGCGCCACGGTGTTGATGTTTTTCTCGACGGTGACCTGGACGTTGTCGCCAACCTTGCTCAGGCGAACCTGATAACGCTCGGCACGGGCTTCAACTTCTTCCTTGCTCGGCGCGCTGCCGAAGAGGCTGCTGAAGAAACCAGGCTTCTCGTCTTTCTTCTCGGCTTTTTCGGAGAGGTTGATGTAGTACAGGCCCAGGCTGCGGTTGATGTCTTCAACGCGCCATTCGCCCTGTTCCAGCGCACGACCGACGCTCGACCAGGCACGATCCAAGTCGTTGCCGACGTTCAGAACCGGGTTGCCGCTGCCGTCTTCGCTCAGACTGACACGACTTGGCGTATCAAAATCACGCGAAGCCAGCATGGAGACCGAACCACCCTTCTCCGAGATGCGGCTCATGCTTGCGAGCATGTCGTCGACCAGTGCCGCGTCCAGGCCAGTGTTGACCGAACGGTTGGTGAAAGCCACGTCGGCGGTGCTGCCGGCAGGACGTTCGGCGCTGACCACGTAGACTTCGCTGGTGTTGCGCTGCACGCCTGGCTCGATACGCACCCGAACGCGGGTTTCGCTGTCGGTGCTGACACCGGCGGCGCTCAGGCGCTTGGCCATCGCTGCGGACAGTTCCTCGGCATGCTGCCAGGTGGTGGTGAATTCGCCGGTTTGCGGCTTCTGTTCGTCCAGACGGAAACCGTTGTCCTGAAAGAACTGCACAGCCACTGGCCAGACTTCGGCAGGAGGGTTCTGGGCGACGATCCAGCGCGAATCACCGGTCTTCTGCAGGGAGTAAGCGCTGGCGTCGGCCGCTGCCGACAACGGCTGCGGACGCGGCACGATGTACTCGCCCTTTGCGGTGTCATCGGCCACGTTACGCGGGATCGGCAGCAGCGGATCCAGACGTTTGGCGGTGCTGACATCCGTTGGCAATTGCATAGGTGCAGTCTGTTGCGCTTCCAGGTAATCGCTACCACGGTCACGGAAATAACCTTCCGGGCCCCAGACCCATCCACAGCCACTGGTGCTGGAGATAATCAAGGCAAGTGCGGAAAGTCCGGCCAATCGCTTCATGCGTAGTGCTTCCTCAATTAAACCAGTACGCCGGACTGGCGCATGGCCTGCCGCAGCGGTTCGTGACAGGCAGCGCTGAGCCAGGTGAGCGGCAGACGGATACCGTCCGGCATCAAGCCCATTTCATGCAGTGCCCATTTCACGGGGATAGGGTTGGATTCGATAAACAGGGTTTTATTGAGCGGCATCAGCTTTTCGTGAATCGCGCGGGCCGTAACGGCGTCGCCTTTCAAGGCAGCGTTGCACAGGTCGCTCATGTCGCGCGGGGCGACGTTGGCGGTGACCGAGATGTTGCCTTTGCCGCCGAGCAGGATCAGCTCAACTGCGGTGGCGTCGTCTCCGGACAGCACCACGAAGTCTTTGCTGACACCGTCGATGATGGCTTTGGCACGGGTCAGGTCGCCGGTGGCTTCCTTGATGCCGATGATGTTTTTCACGGTCGACAGGCGGATCACGGTTTCGGTCAGCATGTCGCAGGCCGTACGGCCCGGCACGTTGTAAAGAATCTGCGGGATGTCGACAGCTTCGGCGATGGCCTTGAAGTGCTGGTACAAGCCTTCCTGGGTCGGCTTGTTGTAGTACGGCGTGACCAGCAGGCAAGCATCGGCGCCGGCGGTCTTCGCATTGGTGGTCAGCTCGATGGCTTCGCGCGTCGAGTTGGCGCCGGTACCGGCGATCACCGGAATGCGCCCTGCCACCTGCTTCACCACGTAACGAATCACTTCGATGTGCTCGTTCACGTCAAGGGTGGCGGATTCGCCTGTAGTGCCGACCGCCACGATCGCGTGGGTGCCGTTCTGCAGGTGAAAGTCCACCAGTTTGCTCAGGCTGTCCCAGTCGAGACGACCTTGTGCATCCATGGGTGTGACCAGTGCCACCATACTGCCCGCAATCATGCAACCGCTCCTGCCGGAAAAAGAGAGCGGTAATGGTACTGGCGCCAAGATGCTTGTACAAGCAAAGTACTGCGCTGCCGCCATTCCCCTTGGCGCTGCTTTTCGCTACCCTTCAGACTTTGATCGGTACTGATAAGCTCGCACACCGGATTTCAGCCTCCGTTTTCGGCATCACAAGCCCCGATCCAGCGTTGCCACCCCTCGCTCTTGCCTTGCTGGAGCACGTTGCAACCTTCGGCCCGGGTTTTCTGAATTCGCATCCGCAGGCTCGCCCCCGGTAGTAAAAGCCCGTAGAAGTATCGACCGCTCATCGCTTTAGGAATGCTGCATGTCCACCCCCACAGTTCGCGAACAATTCCTTGTCATCAGTGCCCTCGGCGCCAACCCCATGGAGCTGACTAACGTCCTGTGCCGCGCCAGCCATGAAAACCGCTGCGCCGTGGTCACCTCTCGCCTGACCCGTCACGGCGAGTGCAGCGCGTTGATCCTCGAGATCTCCGGCAGCTGGGACGCTCTGGCGCGCCTGGAAGGCAGCCTGTCTGGCCTCGCCAAGAAGCACGCATTCACCGTCAACGTGGTGCGCAGCGCGGCGCTGGAGAATCGTCCTCAGGCCCTGCCTTACGTCGCTTACGTCAGCTCGGCCTATCGCTCGGACATCATCAACGAGCTGTGCCAGTTCTTCATGGACCACAACGTCGAGCTGGAAAACCTGACCTGCGACACGTATCAGGCGCCGCAAACCGGCGGCACCATGCTCAACGCCACGTTTACCGTGACGTTGCCGGCCGGCGTGCAGATCAGCTGGCTGCGCGATCAGTTCCTGGATTTCGCCGACGCGCTGAACCTGGACGCGCTGATCGAACCGTGGCGCCCACAAAACCCAATGTAAGGAAGCTTTCATGGCCGTTGCCATCGACCAACCGGTTGCCGACTTCGAAGCACCCGCCACCAATGGACAGACCGTCAGCCTCGCGGGCCTCAAAGGCAAGCAAGTGGTGATCTACTTCTATCCGAAGGACAGCACGCCGGGCTGCACCACTCAGGGTCAGGGCTTTCGTGATCAGCTGGACGCCTTTAAAGCGGCCAATACTGAAGTGTTCGGCGTGTCGCGCGACAGCCTGAAATCCCACGAAAACTTCAAGGCCAAGCAGGCGTTCACCTTTGAGCTGATCAGCGACAAGGAAGAAGCGCTGTGCCAGTTGTTTGATGTGATCAAGCTGAAGAAGCTGTATGGCAAGGAATACATGGGCGTTGATCGCAGCACGTTCCTGATTGATAAGGACGGAGTGCTGCGTCAGGAATGGCGCGGTGTGAAGGTGCCGGGGCATGTGGATGCGGTGTTGGCTGCCGCCCAGGCGTTGAACAAGGCCTGATTTCTTCGGTGTTTGTTCGGACGCCTTCGCGGGCAAGCCCGCTCTCACAGGGTTTGCGTTAATCCTGTGGGAGCGGGCTTGCCCGCGAAGAGGCCATCAGCCTCACTGCAAAATTAGAGATGACGTTTAAAGCAACGGCGCCACCACCGGTTCCTTGCGCGGCCAGGCGTCCAGCACAGCTTTAAACAGCGTCGCCAGCGGGATCGCAAAGAACACCCCCCAAAACCCCCACAACCCGCCAAACAACAGCACCGCGCAGATAATCGCCACCGGATGCAGGTTGACCGCCTCCGAAAACAGCAGCGGCACCAGCACATTCCCGTCCAGCGTCTGAATAATTCCGTAGACCGCCATCAAGTAGATGAACTGATCGCTCCAGCCCCACTGGAACAGCGCAATCAGCATCACCGGCACGGTCACGACCACCGCTCCGACATACGGCACCACCACCGACACGCCCACCAGCAATGCCAGCAGCGCTGCGTAGTTGAGCCCCAGCACGACGAACCCGATGTAGGTCACACCACCGCAGATGAAAATCTCAATGACTTTGCCGCGAATGTAGTTGGCAATCTGCCGGTTCATCTCGTGGGCGACCCGGGTGATCAACGCCCGTTCACGGGGCAGATAACCGCGCACCCACTGCCCGATCATCTCGCGGTCCTTGAGAAAGAAGAACACCAGGATCGGCACCAGCACCAGGTAGATCATGATGTTCACCAGCAACGGCAGGCTCGACAGCGAAAACGTCAGCGCCCACTGACCGAACTTCCCGATCTCGCCCCGCGCCACTTCGATGGCCTGCAACACCTGCTCGTCCGATACCAGGTGCGGATAGCGCTCGGGCAGCAGCAACAGCAGCGATTGCCACTTGGCAAGCATGCCGGGCAGTTCATTGAACAGCGTGATCAGCTGATGCCAGAGCAACGGCACTACGACAACAATGAACACCAGCAACACGCCCATGAACAACGCAAAGACCAGCCCCACCGCCACCCCGCCGGGCATGCGCAGGCGTTCGAGGGTGACGACCAGGCCTTGCATCAGATACGCCAGCACCATCCCGGCCAACACCGGCGCGAGCATGCCACCCAAAGTAAGTACGGCGGTAAAGGCCAGAAACAGCAGCACGGCCAGCACCACGGCTTCTTCGTCGGAAAAGTAGCGCTGAATCCAGTCGCGTAACACCTTGAACATCAATAATCCTTAGAAACGAACGCAGCAGGTTTCAGGCTTTTTTCAGCCAGTAGCGGTAAACACCCGCCTCATCTTCTTCGCGAAGCAGCGTATGACCGGCCAATCGGGCAAAGGTGCGAAAGTCGCGCTGGGAGCCCGCGTCGGTGGCGATCACCTTGAGTACCGCGCCACTGGCCATTCGATTGAGCTCCAGCTTGGCCTTGAGCAACGGCAAAGGGCAATTCAGGCCACTGGCGTCCAGTTCGGCGTCATGGGCTACAGCGTCGGTCATTACATCGCTCCGGGTCAGGTGGTGGAGTTGCCTAGAATATCTGGTCCCAAGCCAAGTGTCCGGCTACAGTAAGGTCTTTGTCGACTAAGGCTTTGTGCATGACTTTTTTGCGCCCTACCCTGCTGACGCTCGCTTGCCTGCTCGCCTCACCGGGCTTCGCCGACGACTTGCCGTCACTCGGCGACGCCAGTTCTGCCATTGTCTCGCCGCAACAGGAATACCAATTGGGCCGTGCATGGCTGGCACTGTTGCGCAGCCAGGTCTCGCAGCTCAATGACCCGCAGCTCAAGGATTACGTCGAATCCAGCGTTTACCGACTGGTAGAAACCAGCCAGGTCAATGACCGGCGCCTGGAATTTATCTTGATCAACAGTCCGCAACTCAACGCCTTTGCGGCGCCGGGCGGGATTGTCGGGGTCAACGGCGGTCTGTTTCTCAACGCGCAGACCGAGGGCGAATACGCTTCAGTACTGGCGCACGAATTGGCTCACTTGTCGCAACGCCACTTTGCCCGTGGTGTTGAAGCCCAACAGCGCATGCAGGTGCCGATGATGGCTGCCCTGCTGGCCGGTATTGTCATTGCAGCCGCCGGTGCCGGTGACGCCGGGATCGCGGCGATTGCCGGTACTCAGGCGGCGGCTATTCAAGAACAACGACGCTTCTCGCGCCAGAACGAGCAGGAAGCCGACCGCATTGGCATCCTTAATCTGGAAAAGGCCGGTTACGACCCGCGGTCGATGCCGACCATGTTCGAGCGGTTGATGCGTCAATACCGCTTCGACGCCAAGCCGCCGGAATTCCTGCTGACTCACCCGGTGACCGAATCGCGGATCGCCGACACCCGCAACCGCGCCGAACAGGCCAAACCGGGCGGTATCGAAGACACCATGCGGTATCAGCTGATTCGTGCACGCGTTCAGCTGGTCTATGAAGAAACCCCAGGGTTGGGCGCCAAGCGCTTTCGCGCGCAACTCGATGAGAACCCTAAAAACGATGTCGCCCGGTATGGTCTGGCGATCGCCCAGATCAAGGGCGGCCAGTTGAATGAAGCTCGCGAGAACCTCAAGCTGCTGCTGGCCAAATCACCGAACGAGATCATCTACAACCTGGCGCAGGTCGATCTGGACATCACCAACAATCGTCTGCCCGATGCTCAAACACGGGTTGACCGGATGCTGACTCAGTACCCCGGCAACTATCCGCTGAACCAGGTGCGTGTCGATCTGCTGCTGAAACAAAACCGCGCCGCCGATGCCGAGAAGGCGCTGGAAGGGCTGCTCAAGTCACGCCCGGATGATCCGGACGTGTGGTATCAGGTTGCCGAGACGCGCGGTCTGTCAGGCAACATCATCGGCCTGCATCAGGCTCGCGCGGAGTACTTCGCCCTGGTTGGCGACTATCGTCAGGCTATTCAGCAACTGGACTTCGCCAAGCGCAAGGCCGGCACCAATTTCCCGTTGTCATCGCGTATCGACGCCCGGCAGCGTGAGCTGATGGAGCAGGAACGCATGGTCAAGGACATGATGGGCTGACCTGTTTCAGAAACACAAAAGCTTCAGGCACAAAAAAACCGCCTCTTTCGAGGCGGTTTTTTATTCAGCCGACAACCGGTTTATTCAGCCAGTTTGAAGGTGATGAAGCTGGCACGACCTTGACGCAGAACCCGCATGGACACCGAACGATTCTTCGGCAGCGCCTTGGCGATTTCAGCGAACTCTTTGCTGTCGTTGATGGCCTGGTTGTTCAGGTGAGTGATCACATCATTTGGCTGCAAGCCGATGAGCGATGCAGGACCATCCTGAACTTCCTTGATCACCACACCACCTTTGAGGTCGTAGGTTTTCTTCTGCTCAGCGGTCAGATCGGCGACAGCAACGCCCAGACGATTGCTACTGGTTTCAGCACCTGACTTGAGTTTGGAGTCCAGCTCTTTGCCTTCGTCAGGGATCGCGCCAACCGTCAGCTCGACATTCTTGCGCTTGCCGTCACGAATCACTTCAAGCTTGGCCTTCTCGCCTTCTTTCAGTGCCCCCACCAGATGCGGCAGATCGGCAGACATGACGATCGGTTGACCGTTCATGCTCAGGATCACGTCGCCGACTTGCAGATCGCCCTTGGAAGCCGGGCCATCTTCCTGGATCTGGGCCACCAGCGCACCGGCCGGTTTCTCAAGACCGAACGACTCGGCCAAGTCCTTGTTCACTTCCTGGATCACCACACCCAACCAGCCACGGCTGACTTTGCCGCCACTTTTCAGCTGATTGGAAACGTCCATGGCCACATCGATAGGGATCGCGAACGATACGCCCATGAAGCCACCGGAACGGGTGTAGATCTGCGAGTTGATCCCGACCACTTCACCAGCCAGGTTGAACAGCGGACCACCGGAGTTACCCGGGTTGATTGGCACGTCGGTCTGGATGAACGGCACATAGTTTTCGTTCGGCAGGCTACGACCGACAGCGCTGACGATACCTTGGGTCACGGTATGGTCGAAACCGAACGGCGAGCCGATCGCGACGACCCATTGGCCGGCCTTCAGGTCCTGGGATTTGCCCAGCTTCAGGACTGGCAGATCCTTGCCTTCGATTTTCAGCAACGCCACGTCAGAACGTGGATCGGTGCCAACCAGCTTGGCTTTCAATTCACTGCGGTCGGAGAGACGCACGAGAATTTCGTCGGCGTCGGCGATCACGTGGTTGTTGGTCAGGATGTAGCCGTCAGGCGAGATAATGAAACCCGAGCCGAGGGACTGCGCTTCACGCTGACGATCACCGCGAGGCGAGCGTGGCTGCTGCGGCATGCCCCGTTCGAAGAACTCGCGCAGCGCTGGCGGCAAGCCTTCAAGGTCTGGCATCTGACCGGACACTCTACGGTCCGGCAGTTTTTGCGTGGTACTGATGTTCACCACCGCGGGCGAGGCTTGCTCGACCAGTTGAGTGAAGTCAGGCAACTCGACTGCTTGAGCAGTGACCGCCTGACCGAGCACCAACACGGTGGCAAAAATGGAAAGGTAAGACTTCAAGCGTGGTATCGACATACGGCTCCCGTTACGACGAGCATGGTTAAGCGATATGGAGCAAGGAACACCGGGAAAGATACGCCGGTATTTTTGTTCCGGGAACAACAAAACAAGGCCAGAGCCGTGAGGCTCTGACCTATAGAAAAATTCAGGTTTTTTTGCAAATTGAAATGCTCACCAAACATTTCGGCATCAGCTCACTACTTGGTTGCAGTGGCATCGGTGCGCATGGACAGCGCGATCCGTTCAGCAGTACCTATCGGGATTTCACCAACCACTGTCACCATCATCTCGCCTTGAGGGGTCGTCAAGCGTCGAGAAACAGCAACGGTAGGGCCTAACTGGGTGCGGGTGTCGGTGACGGTCGCACCGTTCAACGGCTCAAGGAATACCGAGAAGCGCGCCAGACCATCGTCATACATCAGACTGTTGACCTGGGTTTTAGTCTCTGGATCCTTGCGGGCACTGCTGCTGGTCAACTCGAAACCGGGTGGAAGCCAGTCAGAATGCCAAGCCTGAGCGGTCTTGACCGCGGAAGCCTTGTCACCGCCGAGGGTGACAGCCTTGCAATCGTCGCCGGCCTTCAAGTCGCTTTCCGAAGGCACGGTGTCAGTATCCAATTGGGTGAACTGGAAGCGCTCGAGCAATTGCCCTTTGTCATTGAGTAACAATGACTTCAGCGGCAAGCCGGTTTCCTTATCGAGGTGAAGCTCAAAACCGTAGCGATGCTGATCACGTGGCGTCAGTGAAACAATCACTGCCGCACGCCCAGCCACACGCGACTTGCCAATGACGGCAAGGTCATACCAATTTTTCAGCTTTTGTGGATCGAGTGCACGAGCTGCGGAGTTGGGTGAATCCCCAAGCCCTGCTATCAGAAGGCCACTGACGCATTGAGTATGCCCATCAATGCGCACGACTTCCTGTGCTGAGCCGTCGAGCTGGAGTAAACGCTCGCGGACCTTGCCATCCTGGACGCGGTGCCAGATGTTATGGGTAGAAAAACTACCGTTACGCTCGTAAACGAAAGTGCCGTGAAAGCTTTGCTGTTGCTCGGCCTGACCAAGACGGGTCAACCAGTCCTGGGCTTCATCGGCGTGGGCTGGAACAACAAACCAGCCACCGAGCAGAAGCGAAAGTAGAGGTATGGCGCGCATGATCCTCCTTAACGGTTTTCCAGGCTTGCTGCACGAGCGTAAGGCAGAGCGCTCTCAGTACCTTTCAGTGCAGCCTGTTGAGCATGTTGGCGCAAGTAGCCTGGCAGACGCTGATCGTGCCAGCCTGGTTGACCTTGCAATACGCCGTTGGCCATAGGGCCAGTGGCTTCCGAACTCTCATTATAGCCTGCCAATACAGCTGGGCCTTTGACCTGAGGAACGGCCAGCGTCGGTTGACCGGACTGCTGAGCTAGTTCGACACCAGCGATCTCGTCCTGGTTGTACAGACGAACACCTGCCAGCACGGCAACGGTCACCGAAGCAGCGACAGCCAGACGACCCAGGCTGCGCCATGGACCACGGGAGGCTTTTGCCGGTACGGCTTCGTCGGCCAAAGCAGCAGAAACTGCCGCGGCGATGTCCAGACGTGGAAGCAGCAGATCCTTGTGCATAACTGCCCGAGCGATCTGATAACGAGCCCATGTTTCACGGGTTTCAACATCGTCAAAGGCATTTAATACCCGACGCAATTCCAATTCGTCCGCTTCGTTATCCATCACTGCGGACAGCGATTCCTGCAGGGCTTCACGACTCATGGCGTTCCTCTCTTGGCTATCGCCGCTGTCTCAGTTTTCCTGCAACAACGGCTGCAGGGCTTTATCGATGGCCTCCCGAGCGCGGAAAATCCGGGAGCGCACGGTACCCACCGGACATTGCATGACCGCCGCAATGTCTTCGTAACTCAGACCATCGAATTCACGTAAAGTTAAAGCTGTACGCAAATCTTCTGGAAGTTGCTGAATGGTTCGATGGACGGTGCCTTCGATCTCATCCCGCAGCAACGCACGTTCTGGCGACTCGAGATCCTTGAGGCCATGATCGCCATCGTAGAACTCTGCATCTTCGGAACTGACATCGCTATCCGGCGGCCGGCGGCCGCGTGAAACCAGATAATTCTTCGCCGTGTTGATGGCGATGCGGTAAAGCCACGTATAAAACGCGCTATCTCCGCGAAAATTTCCAAGTGCGCGGTAGGCCTTGATAAAGGCTTCCTGTGCCACATCCTGGGCTTCATGGGTGTCGTGCACGAAACGCACGATCAACCCGAGAATTTTGTGCTGGTATTTCAGCACTAGCAGATCGAAAGCTCGCTTGTCGCCGCGTTGAACGCGCTCGACAAGCTGCTGATCCTCTTCCTGGGTTAGCATGAACACTCCTCGATAAGCTCGGAGGAGGCTTGCATAACTAAACGACCAGACTTGCAAACATAGACTCGGGCTTTTCGCAAAAGTTCTCCCCCTCCAAGCAAGTTTCCTGCGGGCTCTGATTTGGCACGCACGAAAAGCGCAGCTCGGCATGACCCGGCTGCGCGAATAATCTTGTCGTCGGATTCACTGACCAGGACCAAACCGCACGTCCCGCCCTGAAACCGACACTGTCCTTCTTTTCAGGCACCGTCTATTGATCTTGGGCCTTTGACAAAAGTTCCAAATATTTATAGCCGGGCGAAAGGCACATTGTGCAACCGTGAATAGAAAAAGACTGTTAAATCGTTGATACAGTCGCCCAGTCGCCGAACCGACCGAAAAAGCATCCGACGAAGCGTCAGGTATTTTCCGTCACAGTAGTTTCACAATGCCATATGCGCTCGGCTATTGTGCCGCTCCCCCCCTCTATATACTAGTGGGCTGTGTGGCTGCCTTGACTCGCCTTTCCAGGAGTCTTGCGCCAACCCCGACCCGGGTCGCTTTGAGCGGAATCCTGAAATGAGCCAACAGTTTCAACACGATGTTCTGGTCATTGGCAGCGGCGCTGCCGGTTTGAGCCTTGCGCTGACCTTGCCCGGTCATTTGCGCATCGCCGTACTGAGCAAAGGCGACCTCGCCAACGGCTCGACGTTTTGGGCCCAGGGCGGCGTCGCTGCCGTTCTGGATGACACCGATACTGTCGAATCCCACGTCGACGACACCCTCAATGCCGGTGGTGGACTCTGCCATGAAGACGCCGTGCGCTTTACCGTCGAGCACAGCAAAGAAGCCATTCAGTGGCTCATCGACCAAGGTGTGCCATTCACCCGCGATGAACAGTCCGGCACCGAAGACGGTGGATTCGAATTTCACCTGACCCGCGAAGGCGGTCACAGTCATCGGCGCATCATTCACGCCGCCGATGCCACGGGCGCGGCGATTTTCAGAACCTTGCTCGCCCAAGCCAAACAGAGACCGAACATCGAACTGCTGGAACAGCGGGTTGCGGTCGATCTGATTACCGAAAAACGCCTGGGCCTCGAAGGCGATCGCTGTCTCGGCGCCTATGTCCTCAATCGCAGCACCGGCGAAGTCGACACCTACGGCGCACGATTCGTGATCCTCGCATCCGGCGGCGCGGCAAAGGTCTACCTCTATACCAGCAACCCCGACGGCGCCTGCGGTGATGGCATCGCCATGGCCTGGCGGTCGGGTTGCCGGGTGGCAAACCTGGAGTTCAACCAGTTCCACCCGACATGCCTTTACCATCCGCAAGCCAAGAGTTTCCTGATCACTGAAGCCCTGCGCGGCGAAGGCGCACACCTGAAGCTGCCCAACGGCGAACGCTTCATGCAGCGCTTCGACCCTCGCGCCGAGCTGGCCCCGCGCGACATCGTTGCCCGCGCCATCGACCATGAGATGAAGCGCCTGGGTGTCGACTGCGTCTATCTGGACATTAGCCACAAGCCCGAAGCGTTCATCAAGAGCCACTTCCCGACGGTGTACGAGCGCTGCCTCGAGTTTTCCATCGACATCACCAAACAACCGATCCCGGTGGTTCCGGCGGCGCACTACACCTGCGGCGGCGTGATGGTCGATCAGAACGGTCGCACCGACGTGCCGGGGCTGTATGCCATCGGCGAAACTAGCTTCACCGGCCTGCATGGCGCCAACCGCATGGCCAGCAACTCGCTTCTGGAGTGTTTCGTTTACGCCCGTTCGGCGGCGGCGGACATTCTGGATCAGTTGCCGCAGGTTTCGATTCCGATCGCCCTGCCCGTCTGGGATGCGAGCCAGGTCACCGATTCCGACGAAGACGTGATCATTGCGCACAACTGGGATGAACTGCGGCGATTCATGTGGGACTACGTCGGCATCGTGCGCACCAACAAGCGCCTGCAACGCGCGCAACACCGCGTACGGCTGCTGCTGGACGAAATCGACGAGTTCTACAGCAACTATAAGGTCAGTCGGGATTTGATCGAGTTGCGCAACCTGGCCCAAGTGGCGGAGCTGATGATCCAGTCAGCCATGGAGCGCAAGGAAAGTCGCGGCCTGCATTACACCCTCGACTACCCGAACATGCTGCCGGTCGCGCTGGACACTATTCTGGTGCCGCCCACCTACGTCGACTGAAGGTGAGCCTCACCCGCAGGCGTCGGTGCAAATCGGCGGCCTGCGAATCGTGGGGAACGCAGATCGATCTGACCCGCCGTTCGCCCCGCAGTCGAAAACGCAAGACCACCATCATTGGCAACGCCAGGCTGTCCGGTCGCAACTGTACGGGTTGCCAACCTGAGGTCTGATTCCACAACTGCCAGCCATCGGCATCGCGACGCAAGCCGCGAAATGCCTGAGGATGTGTTAGCAAAATCTGTCGTGGCAATAACCAGAATCCGTGAATCACACACAGTGTCATGCCGAGCAGACTGGCCCAGACCGGTATGGAAAGAAGTAGCAATGAACCCAGCGCGAACAGCTGGGCCACAAGATACGCCGCCAGCAACTGCCGCGAGGCATGCCAGCGGCATTCGAACGCATTACTTGGGCTGGACACGATCCAGGATCATGCGAACCATGCGCTGAAGCTCCGGATCTTCCGATTCGGCGCGTTCCATGAACCAGCCGAACATGTCCTGATCTTCGCATTCGAGCAGTTTGCGGTAGCAATCGCGGTCGACATCGTTGAGGTGCGGGTAGACCTCTTTCACGAACGGCACCAGCAATACGTCAAGCTCGAGCATGCCGCGGCGGCTGTGCCAGTAGAGGCGATTCAGTTCAACATCTTCGACCATGGAGCGCTCCTCAAATATGCGGCAAGTATACAGCCCCAGGCCCGGTCGAACACTCGGCTTTGGTCGGGCGCCATCGATCCTTTGTGAACTACCCATTTCGAGAGCGCCCCCTTATGATGTCCCCCAGACTCTTTACCCTGCGATGACCCATGGCCGATTCTGCTTTTTTCTGCACCCTGTCCCATGAAGGCGTTCTTGCAGTCCGCGGCGCGGACGCCAGCAAGTTCCTGCAAGGCCAATTGACCTGCAATCTCAATTACCTGAGCGACACCCAGGCCAGTCTCGGCGCCCGCTGCACGCAGAAAGGCCGGATGCAATCGAGTTTCCGCATTCTGCTTGAAGGTGACGGCGTTCTGCTGGCGATGGCCACCGAACTGCTCGAACCGCAGTTGGCGGACCTGAAAAAGTACGCCGTGTTCTCCAAATCCAAACTAACCGATGAAAGCGCCGCCTGGGTCCGCTTCGGCCTCGATCATGGCGATGCCGCACTGAGCAGCCTGGGTCTTGAGTTGCCGGCAGACACCGACAGCGTCGTGCGCCATGAAGGTCTGATCGCCATTCGCGTCTCGCCGAATCGCGCTGAACTGTGGGTTGCGGCTGACAAGGCCGAGGTCACCAAGGGCAAGTTGTCCGCTCTGCTGACCGAAGGCACTCTGAATCAATGGCTGCTGGGCCAGATCCGCGCAGGGATCGGCCAGGTCATGCCAAGTACCCGCGAGCTGTTCATCCCGCAGATGCTCAACCTGCAAGCCGTCGGTGGCGTGAGTTTCAAAAAGGGTTGCTACACCGGCCAGGAAATCGTCGCGCGCATGCAGTACCTGGGCAAACTCAAGCGCCGCTTGTATCGCCTGACACTGGATGCCAGCGAATTGCCCGAACCCGGCACGCAACTGTTTTCCCCGTCCCACGGCAGTTCTATCGGCGAAGTGGTGCTGGCCGCCAACGACGGGCAAAACATTGAACTCCTGGCCGTGCTGCAAGCCGAAGCAGCAGAAGGTGGCGATATTCATCTGGGCGCCCTCGAAGGGCCAGCCCTGCACCTGCTCGACCTGCCTTATCAACTGGATCGCGATCGCGAAATCCAGCGTTAACCGCAGCACTTGTTGCAACACCCTAGAGAAAAGAAATGAGCGAGCTGGCGGATAAGGTCCAACAGGATTTGGTTGAGGCCATCGATAACGATGACCTGGTTCTGCCAACGTTACCGGAAGTGGCCCTGCAGATTCGCAAGGCCGCTGAAGATCCGGAGGTCAGTGTCAGCGCCCTGAGTAAAGTAATCGGCCGTGATACGGCGTTATCGGCGCGCCTGATCAAAGTGGTCAATAGTCCGCTGCTGCGCGCGACTCAGGAAGTGACTGACCTGCACACGGCGATCACACGGCTGGGCGTCAACTACAGCAGTAATCTGGCGATTGGCCTGGTGATGGAGCAGATTTTCCACGCCCGCTCTGAAGTGGTGGAGCAGAAAATGCGCGATGTCTGGCGTAAAAGCCTGGAAATCGCCGGGGTCAGCTATGCGCTGTGCCGCAGTTACACGCAACTCAAACCTGATCAGGCTGCCCTTGGCGGGCTGGTGCATCAGATTGGCGTGCTGCCGATCCTGACCTACGCCGAAGACCATTATGAATTGCTCGCTGACCCGGTCAGCCTCAACCATGTCATCGACCGCATTCATCCATTGATCGGCGACAAACTGCTCAGGGTCTGGGAATTTCCGGAAATGCTGGTGCAGTTGCCGGGGTTGTATCTGGATTTCAAGCGCCAGTCGGAGCGGGTCGATTATGTCGATCTGGTTCAGGTGGCCAGCCTGTATTGCCACAAGGACACCGATCATCCGCTGGCGCGTATTGATGCGTTCAGTGTGCCGGCGTTCAAGAAACTGGGCATCGATCCGGAGAACGAGGCGATGTGCCGGGATCTGGAAGAGTCGCGGTCGATGTTTTATTGATTGTGAACACTAGCGCCTGTGGCGAGGGAGCTTGCTCCCGCTGGGCTGCGAAGCAGCCCCAAAACCATGCACCACAGTCTTTCAGTTAAACCACATTGTCCGAGTTTACGACTGCTTCGCAGCCCAGCGGGAGCAAGCTCCCTCGCCACAGCAAGCCCCCTCGCCACAGGGAATGTGTTCATTCCCCCGCGATAAAACTCACCCGAACCTTCAACCCCGCCGACTCACCATCGTGCAGGCTGATCTGCGCCAAATGCGCGCGACAAATCTCACCGACAATCGCCAACCCAAGCCCGGAACCGGCCACCTGCTGATTACGCCGGTAAAAGCGCTCGAACACCCGATCCCGCTCATCAATCGGAATCCCCGGCCCGTCATCCTCGACCTCCAGCACCGCCGGCGCCGTGACCCGCAGAATCACATTGCCACCCGGCGGCGTGTGAGCGAGGGCGTTGTCCACCAGGTTGCTCAGCAGTTCGTTCAACAGCGTCGGCTCTCCGCGCAGCCACACCGGTTCGTCCGCCTCCAGCGCCAGGGCGACGCCGCGGGCATGGGCCAACGGCGCCATGGCCATGCCAAGTTCGCGAGCCAACTGACTCAGGTCCAACAACTGCGCGCCGCCCTCGGCAATCGCCCGGGCCCCGTTTTCCACCCGCGCCAGCGAAAGCAATTGATTGGCCAGGTGAGTCAAGCGATCCGTGCCTTGGGCAGCGGTTTCCAGGGTGCTGCGCCAGGTTTGTGGTTCGTTTGAACGCAGGCCCAGTTCAAGTCGCGCCTTGAGCGCCGCCAACGGCGTACGCAGTTCATGGGCGGCATCGGCGATGAACTGCGCCTGCCGCTCGAACTGCCCGCGCAGGCGCTCGGTAAAGTGATTGAGCGCGCGCACCAGCGGCCACAACTCATGCTGCACTTCCACCAGTGGCAGCGGTCGCAAATCATCCGACTGACGTTCTTCCACCGCCGTGCGCAAGCGCTCCAGCGGACGCAACGCCGCGCTGACCGCAAACCACACCATCAGCAACGCGCCGACCGCCAGCATGCCCAAACGCAGCAAGGTGTCTGCCGCCAGACTGCGGGCCATGGCGACCCGAGCCTCGTCGGTTTCTGCCACACGGATCTCCGCCATGCCGTTCATGTTCGGCTCGCTCACGGGCTTGAGCAGGCTCACCACGCGTACGTTTTGCCCTCGGTACTGGGCGTTATAGAAGCGTGCGAGTGCCGGATAGTCATCGGTACGCGGTGTTCCCGGGGGCGGCGGCGGGAGGTTTTCGTAGCCGGAGATCAGCTTCTGATTGATGTCGTTGACCAGGTAAAAAATCCGCCCGGCGCTGTCATAGGCGAACGTATCAAGGGCCACGTAAGGCACATCGGCACTGAGGCTGCCATCACGCTGGGAGACGCCGGCGGCGATAGTCCGCGCCGACGCCAGCAGCGTCCGGTCATAAGCCGTGTCGGCGGCTTCGCGACCATTCCAGTACGCGCTCAAGCCACTGGCCAGCATTAAAACCACCAACAACAGCGCGAGGTTCCACAACAACCGCCAGCGCAGGCTGCTGGGCTTATGCATCGCGGCTTTCCAGCAAATAACCGAGGCCGCGGAAGGTCACGATGGCGACCGGTTGGCCGTCGAGTTTCTTGCGCAGGCGGTGGACGTAGATTTCGATCGCATCCGGGCTGGCTTCTTCATCCAGGCCAAACACCTGAGAGGCCAGTTGCTCTTTGCTCATCACCCGACCGGGCCGGGCGATCAATGCTTCGAGAACCGCTTGTTCGCGGGAGGTCAGGGTCAGCAATTCCTCACCGAGGGTGAAGCGCCGAGTGTCCAGGTCATAGGCCAGCACACCACAGCGTTGCTGGCGCTCACCGCCCAGCACACTGCGCCGCAACAAGGCTTTGACCCGTGCTTCGAGTTCGGTCAGTTCGAAAGGTTTGGCCAGGTAATCGTCGGCGCCGAGGTTGAGTCCGTGAACCCGATCCTTGACGTCGCTGCGAGCGGTCAGCATCAGCACCGGCAGATTTTTGCCCCGGGCCCGCAGGCGCGCCAGCACTTCGAAACCATCCATGCGCGGCAAGCCCACATCGAGGATCGCCACCGCGTATTCCTCGCTGCTCAAGGCCAGGTCGGCCGCCACGCCGTCGTGCAGCACATCCACGGTCAGCCCGGTGCTCTTGAGCGCCTGGGCGACACTTTCGGCGAGCTGCAGATGGTCTTCGACGAGCAGGACACGCATGGATCTTTACCTCGGTCAGGGATGGTCGACGCCATTCTTTGGCGCGGAGTTTACAGCCGCATCCGCCACTGTGAAGCCTGAAAACCGCGAAAGGCTGCTGAAAGGTTAGCGAAAGGTTAGCCCGTTAGAGTTCAGCCACGGACAGTTTCGACTGCCGTCGCTACGCACATAGCGATACGAAAAACGCCTCGAAGCGTTTTCGCCAATAAGAACAATAAAACGGAGTATTTCACGATGCTGTCTACACAGCCTCAGGCTCGCCCGCCTGTTCGTTTCTCTCGCCTCAGCCACACCGCCCTTGCCAGTGCCGCTGCCTTCGCCGGCTTTTCGCCGTTGAGCCAGGCTGCCTTCTTCGAAGACAGTAAGGCAACCCTCGAAACCCGCAACATGTATTTCAACCGTGACTTTCGCGACGGCACCAGCGCCCAGCAATCGAAGCGGGACGAATGGGCGCAGGGGTTCATGCTCAATCTGCAATCGGGTTACACCGACGGCACCGTAGGGTTCGGTGTCGATGCGCTGGGCATGCTCGGCGTCAAACTTGATTCGAGTCCCGACCGCACGGGCACCGGCCTGCTGCCGACCCACGATGACGGTCGCGCGGCGGATGAATATTCCAAGCTGGGCCTGACCGGCAAAGTGAAAATTTCGGCCACGGAACTGAAAATAGGCAGCCTGATTCCAGAGCTGCCGATCCTCAAGCCCAACGACGGGCGCATTTTGCCGCAGACGTTTGAAGGCGGTTTGTTGACCTCCAAAGAGATTAAGAACCTGACCTTCACCGGCGGACGCCTGGAAAAAGCCAAGGACCGCGACAGCACCGATTTCGAGGACATTGCCCTCAACAACAAGAACAGCCGTTTTGCTGGCACCGCGGCCGGTAAACACTTCGACTTTGGCGGCGTGGACTACAAGTTCACCGACAAGATCACCGGCAGTTACCACTTTGCACAACTTGATGAAGTCTATAACCAGCACTTCCTCGGCATGGTGGCCTCGGAAAAGTTCGGCCCCGGCACCTTCGGCACAGACCTGCGTCTGGCCATCAGTGACGATCAGGGCGCAGCCCGTGGCGGCAAAATCGACAACAAATCCCTCAACGGTCTGGTGAGCTATGCCCTGAGCGGGCATAAATTCAGCGCCGGTTATCAGCACATGTCCGGCGACAGCGCGTTCCCGTACGTTGATGGCAGCGACCCGTACCTCGTCAACTTCGTGCAGATCAACGACTTTGCCGGCGCCGAAGAACGCTCCTGGCAGGCGCGCTACGACTTTGACTTTGCCAGGCTCGGCATTCCCGGCCTCAGTTTCATGAGCCGTTACCTCAGCGGTGACAACATCAAGCTCAAGAACGGCGACGAAGGCAAAGAGTGGGAGCGCAACACCGAGATCAAATACGTTGTACAAAGCGGCGCCCTCAAGGACGTTGCCGTACGCCTGCGTAATGCCACCTACCGTTCCAACTATTCCGCTCGCGATGCCGATGAAGTGCGTCTGCTGGTGAGCTATAGCGTTGCCCTTTGGTAATTCAGTACGTCCATAACAAAAACTCTTAAGGAGACAAAGATGAACTTATCACTGCGTAAAATTGCTCTAGCTGCCAGCTGCATGCTGTTCGCCGGCCAACTGATGGCCGAGCCAAAGCGCCCTGAATGCATCGCCCCGGCCTCGCCAGGCGGTGGTTTCGACCTGACCTGCAAACTGGCGCAGAGCGCGCTGGTGAACGAAAAACTGCTGACCAAACCGATGCGCGTGACCTACATGCCCGGCGGTGTCGGCGCGGTGGCGTACAACGCGGTGGTCGCGCAGCGTCCGGCCGACGCCGGCACGTTAGTGGCCTGGTCCAGCGGTTCGCTGCTGAACCTGGCCCAGGGCAAGTTCGGTCGTTTCGATGAAACCAACGTTCGCTGGCTGGCCGCCGTCGGCACCAGCTACGGCGCCATCGCGGTGAAAAGCGACTCGCCTTACAAGTCCCTGGACGATCTGGTCCAGGCGCTGAAGAAAGACCCGAGCAAAGTGGTGATCGGCTCTGGCGGCACCGTCGGCAGCCAGGACTGGATGCAGACCGCGCTGATCGCCAAGGCCGCCGGGATCAACCCGCGCGACCTGCGTTACGTCGCCCTCGAAGGCGGCGGTGAAATCGCCACCGCCCTGCTCGGCGGCCACATCCAGGTCGGCAGCACCGACATTTCCGACTCCATGCCGCACATCCAGAGCGGTGACATGCGCTTGCTCGCCGTGTTCTCCGAGAAGCGTCTGGACGAGCCGGAAATGAAAGACATTCCAACCGCCAAAGAGCAAGGCTACGACATCGTCTGGCCAGTGGTTCGCGGTTTCTACCTCGGGCCAAAGGTCAGCGACGAAGACTACGCCTGGTGGAAAGAGGCCTTCGACAAACTGCTGGCGTCCGAAGACTTCGCCAAGCTGCGTGATCAGCGTGAGCTCTTCCCGTTCGCCATGACCGGCCCGGAGCTTGACACATACGTGAAGAAGCAGGTCGCGGACTACAAAGTGCTGGCCAAAGAGTTCGGCCTGATCCAGTGATCGCCTCTTTCTAGCGGTTGCGGCCCCTGATTCTCGGGGGCTGTGGCCCAGGAGTTTCCCATGCTCTTACAACGCTTTTTTGCTTCGGTGCTGTTGCTGGCCTGTCTCAGCCTGGTGCTGATGGCCTGGCCTTACCAGGCGCCTTTTTCCTACGAACCGATCGGACCACGGGCCTTCCCGCTGTTGATGCTGGGGCTGATGGGTTTGGGGCTGGTTTACATGGTGTACCGCCCCTCGCCCATCAAACACACCGACGAAGATCCGCCGATGGATCGCGAAACCCTGACCAAGATTGGCCTTTGCGTCGTGTTGCTGCTGATCTTCGCCGGCCTGTTCGAACCCTTGGGCTTCATCCTCAGCAGCATGCTGATTGGCATTCCGATGGCACGCCTGTACGGCGGGCGCTGGTTGCCGAGCGTGGTGATTATCAGCCTGATGAGTATCGGGCTGTACCTGCTGTTCGACAAAGTGATGGACGTGCCACTGCCTCTGGGCCTGCTCGACGTTCTGGAGAACTGATATGGATACGCTTGGTTATTTGAGTCACGGCTTCGGCGTCGCATTGACCCCTTACAACCTGGTGACCGCACTCTGCGGCACGCTGATCGGCACCGTCGTCGGCCTGCTGCCGGGGCTTGGGCCGATCAACGGCGTAGCGTTGTTGATCCCGATTGCCTTCGCCTTGGGCCTGCCGCCGGAATCGGCGTTGATCCTGCTGGCGGCGGTTTACCTGGGCTGCGAGTACGGCGGCCGGATCAGTTCGATTCTGCTGAACATTCCGGGTGAGGCGTCCACCGTGATGACCACCCTCGACGGCTACCCGATGGCCCGTCAAGGCATGGCGGGCGTGGCGCTGTCGCTGTCGGCCTGGAGCTCATTCATCGGCGCCTTCATCGCCACCTGCGGGATGGTGATCTTTGCGCCGATCCTGGCGAAATGGGCGATTGCCTTCGGACCGGCGGAATACTTCGTACTGATGGTGTTCGCAATCGTCTGCCTTGGCGGCATGGCCGGCGATCGACCGCTGAAAACGTTTATTGCAGCGTTGATCGGCCTGTTCCTGTCCACCGTCGGCATCGATGCCAACAGTGGCGTCTATCGCTTCACCGGCGACAACATTCACCTGACCGACGGCATTCAGTTTGTGGTGCTGGTACTGGGCCTGTTCTCCATCAGCGAAATCCTCCTGCTGCTGGAAAAAACCCACCGTGGTCAGGAAGCGTTCAAAGCCACCGGCCGCATGATGTTCAACTTCAAGGAAGCAGCTTCGGTGTTCTGGGTGAACATGCGTTGCGGCGTACTCGGGTTCATCATGGGCGTGCTGCCGGGCGCCGGTGCGACACTGGCCAGTGCCGTGGCCTACATGACCGAGAAACGTATCGCTGGCCCAAGCGGAAAATTCGGTCAAGGCGACAAGCGTGGCCTTGCCGCCCCGGAAACCGCCATCGGTGCTGAAGCCTGCGGTGCGCTGGTGCCGATGCTGACCCTCGGCGTTCCAGGCTCGGGCACCACAGCAGTGATGATCGGTGCACTGTCGCTGTACAACATCACGCCGGGCCCGCTGCTGTTTCAACAGCAACCGGACATTGTCTGGGGCCTGATCGCGTCGTTGTTCATCGCCAACATCATGCTGGTGATCCTCAACATCCCGATGATCCGCATCTTCACCCGCATCCTCGCCGTGCCGAACTGGGCACTGGTGCCAATGATCGCGATCATTACCGCCATCGGCGTTTTCGCGGTGCATGCCACCACCTTCGATCTGTTCCTCATGATCGGCATCGGCATCTTCGGCTACATTCTGCGCAAGCTCGACTTTCCGTTGTCGCCCGTTCTGCTGGGCTTCATCCTCGGAGGTTTGATGGAACAGAATCTGCGCCGAGCCTTATCGATCTCCAACGGTTCGCTGGAAATACTCTGGTCGAGCGGGATCACTATGGGTGTGTGGGCGTTGATCGCGGTGATGTTGCTGGTGCCGATCCTGCGGATCTGGCGCAAACGTTCGGTTGCCCGGCGCGTTGTCGCCGATGCTTGATCGAACACCCTTCAAAGCCTGGTGGGGTACGCCGCTGGTCGGCGCGCTGGGCGGTTACCTGGCCAGCCTGGTCGGTTGGCCACTGCCGTGGATGGTCGGCTCGTTGCTGGCGATCATCCTGGTGCGCTGCCTGACTCCCTGGCAATTAGCGGAAATCCCTGGCGGGCGCAAGTGCGGCCAGTGGGTCGTCGGCATCGGTATCGGCCTGCACTTCACCCCGGGGGTGATGGAGCAGGTGTTGAGTCACTTCGGTCTGATCTTCTTCGGTGCGTTGATCACCAGCCTGTCCGCCGTGGTCGGGGTCTGGTTGATGCGCCGCACCGGGGAGGATCGCGCCACCGCATTCTTTTCCAGCATGCCGGGCGGCTCCGGGGAGATGGTCAACCTCGGCGCGCGCAATGGCGCGGTGCTCAGCCGCGTTGCGGCAGGACAAAGCTTGCGGGTGCTGGTGGTAGTGCTGTGCGTGCCGGCGGCCTTCAAATATTTGTTGGGCTACGGCGCACCGATCTTGCATCCAACCGCCGTCAATTGGTGGTGGCTGGCCCTTCTATTCCCGGCAGGCGCGTTGGCGGCCTGGCTTTGGGAACGTCTTCGTCAACCCAACCCGTGGCTGTTCGGGCCGTTGCTGGTGAGTGCGGCGGTGAGCATTGGTTGGGATTTGCACATCGGCTTGCCCAATGGTGGCAGCCAGATCGGCCAATGGCTGATCGGCAGCGGCTTGGGTTGTCACTTCAATCGGCAGTTTTTCCGTCGCGCACCTTCATTCATGGGCCGAACCTTGATCGGCACGGTGTTGACCATGCTGATCGCCACAGCGGCGGCACTGGGGTTGAGTGCGCTGACCCATCTGGACCTGCGTTCGCTGACGTTGGGCATGATGCCCGGTGGCATTGCAGAGATGAGCCTGACGGCAGAGACCCTGCAATTGTCCGTACCGCTGGTGACGGCGATGCAGGTGATGCGATTGTTGTTTGTGTTGTTTTTGGCGGAGCCGTTGTTCAGGTATTGGAATCGCGAGCCGGAACAGCTCTGACGTAACCCACTGTGGCGAGGGAGCTTGCTCCCGCTCGGCTGCGTAGCAGTCGTAAACCTGAGCATGCGGTGTGCTGGAAGAAATCAGGTTCCCTATATTTGGGCTGCTTCGCAGCCCAGCGGGAGCAAGCTCCCTCGCCACATTTTTTTCACCACTTCACTTCAAACAGGCGGCAACCGCCACTCGATCGGCGTTTCGCCATTCTGCTCAAGATACTTGTTGGTCCGGCTGAAATGCCCGCATCCCAGGAAACCGCGATAGGCGGACAGCGGTGACGGATGCACCGACGTCAGCACCAGATGCTTGGTCGCATCGATAAGCTTCTGCTTGCTCTGTGCATGCGCGCCCCACAGCATGAACACCAGATGCGGTTGCTGTTGACTGACCACTTCAATGATCCGATCGGTAAAAAACTGCCAGCCCTTGTCCTTATGCGCATTGGCGTTGGCGCGCTCAACGGTCATGGTGGTATTGAGCATCAACACGCCCTGATCAGCCCAGCTCTGCAAATAGCCGTGAACGGGGATGTCGATGTTCAGGTCGCGTTTCAACTCTTTATAGATGTTCACCAGCGACGGCGGTGCCGGTACACCCGGTTGCACCGAAAAGCACAGCCCGTGGGCCTGTCCCGGGCCGTGATAAGGGTCCTGGCCGAGGATGACGACCTTGACCTTGTCCAGCGGTGTGGAGTTAAGTGCGTTGAAAATCATCGGTCCCGGAGGATAGATTTCCTTGCCCGCCGCGCGCTCCTGTTGCAGGAAATTGCGCAACTCTGCCATGTAAGGCTGGTCGAATTCGGCACGCAGTGCCTCCTTCCAGCTCGGTTCGAGTTTGATACGGTCGTCAGCAGTCATGGTTACATCCGGCAAAAACAATGGGGCGAACCCTAGGAAAGCCCATCACGCTTGTCAATTGATCTGACGCAGATCCGGCACTTTCCTGTACAGCGATCATACTGAACGCTCAAATTCCCTATCGAGGTCACGATGAATCTGCACTTCGAAGAACTCACCGGCACCGACGGTGCGCGCATTGGCGTCGCCAGCCTGGATGCCGAAAAGTCGCTCAACGCCCTCTCCCTGCCAATGATTAACGCCCTGCGCGATCAGATGGATGCGTGGGCCAAGGATCCACAAATCGTCTGCGTTCTGCTGCGCGGTAACGGCGCCAAGGCCTTTTGCGCCGGCGGCGAAGTGCGCAGCCTGGTGGAAGCCTGTCGCGCTCATCCCGGGGAGGTACCGCCCTTGGCCGCGCATTTCTTTGCGGCGGAATATCGCCTGGATTTCAATCTGCACACCTACCCCAAACCGCTGATCTGCTGGGGACATGGTTATGTGCTCGGCGGTGGCATGGGGTTGCTGCAAGGGGCAAGCATCCGGATTGTCACACCGAGCAGCCGTCTGGCGATGCCGGAGATCAGCATCGGTCTGTACCCGGACGTTGGCGCCAGTTGGTTCCTGTCACGCCTGCCCGGCAAGCTCGGGTTGTTTCTGGGGTTGACCGGCGCGCACATGAACGGTCGTGATGCGATCGACCTCGACCTCGCCGACCGTTTCCTGCTCGATGAACAGCAAGAAGAGCTGATCGAAGGCTTGCTGCAATTGAACTGGCAGGAACAGACGCCGATGCAGCTCAACAGTCTGCTCAAGGCCTTGCAGCAGGAAGCCGTCGCGCAAATGCCTGAAGCGCAGTGGCTGCCTCGACGCCAGCAAATCGATGAACTGCTGGATGTCAGCGACGTGCGCTGCGCCTGGAAGGCCATCAGCCATCTGCGCGACCATACGGATCTGCTGTTCAGCCGCGCGGCGAAAACCATGACTGAAGGCTCGCCCGTGACCGCTCATCTGGTGTGGGAGCAGATCGCCCGCGCCCGGCACATGTCACTCGCTCAAGTGTTCCTGATGGAATACACGATGAGCCTCAACTGCTGCCGCCATCCGGAGTTCAGCGAAGGTGTGCGGGCGCGCTTGATCGACAAGGATCAGAAACCGCATTGGCACTGGCCGGACATCAATAATGTGCCGGATGCGGTCGTGGAAGCGCACTTTCATAAAGTATGGGAGGGCCGGCATCCGTTGGCGGATCTGTCGGAATACTGAAGTCCGGACATAAAAAAAGCGGCGCTTAATGCGCCGCTTATTTGTAGAGGATTAACGATGGCCACCTCGGCCATCGTGATCACCGCGACGACCGTCATGGTCACCTCGCCCGCCGTGATGGTTGCGTCCGCCATTGCCACGGTTGTCATTGTCCCAACCGCCACGATTCCGGCCGTCCCAACCATGATTCTGGTGGGCCCGGTAGTCGCCTCGCTGCGACTGGTAATAACGGGGTGCCGGTTGATAAACCCGCGGCTGGTGGTAATAGCGCGGAGTTGGCTGGTAATACCGCGCAGGGGGCGCGTAGTACCGGCGTGGCTGCGTGTAATAACCCCCGCCACCTGAGTAATAAGGCCCGCCGCCGGAATAATAGGCTGGCGCTGGCGAGGTATAGACCTCGGAACTGTAATAGCTGCCTCCTCCATCGGAATAGGGCACGCACGCACCAAGAGACAATCCCAATACTGCAATCAGAAGAATTCGGTGGACCTGTTTTCGACAGAGCATGGCGGCCTCCTGGACCGCGAGTGAGCCACACCAGCGACGCTGGCGGGCGACAGTCAATTATTCGGTGACTGTCGAAAGATCAGACATCGTTTTCGAAATCTGGTGCGTTCTTGAAATAGATTGAAACAAGTCGCCGATGAAAGGTTTTTCATCTATTCACCCGCTGATTAGTGGTGGCCACCGCGATATCCACCACCGTAATGACGTGGCCCGTACCCGCCCCAATAGAAGTAGCGATAGCCACCATAAAAGCGCGGACCGTAGTAATAGCGCGGGCCGTAATAGTAGGAATAAGGGGAATAGCCGGGGTAGTAATAAGGCGAGGAATACACATCGTAGCCACCGGCGTAGTAATAGCAGCCGGACAACCCCAAACCGAAAACAACGGCAAACAACAGTCGACGAAACATGGCGGCCTCCTGAAAGACCACAACCGGAACAGGCCGGCTGACATCCCTTTTGACTGGCAATCCTGCACCGAGTGCCGAGCGGCACGGACCTTCAGATCAGCGGCCAGCCCGATCCATTGCGGTGCACCCACGCACCATCACAATGCAACGCCGCCGCCTCTCCCCAACGCGCTGACTGCGTAATCCCCCACGCTAGAGCCCTCAAGCCGACTTGGCACGGCTCTCGCTTTAGCAAACCTGTGCAGGAGTCATCACAGGTTCGCGGCACCACAATTTGCAATGGCTGACTAGGGTTCCGGCTCGCTAAGGCGAGTGGCTGGTCCGAGAGTTGGCGACCTCCAGTTGAGGTTACACGGCGGGACAAAAGCCCGGGAGACAAGCCACCGTTCGCGGTGCCGCGTTGACTCCTGCCCGCCCTTGATCAACTGGAGAACCACCCATGCTCAAGCTTCGTTTACCCGCCCTGCTCGCCGCTGCTTTCGCAGCCCTCGTGAGCGTCTCGTCCCAGGCCGCGCAAAAAGACCACTTCAGCGTCTGCTGGACCATCTACGCCGGCTGGATGCCCTGGGAGTACGCCGGCAGCCAAGGCATCGTCGACAAATGGGCGAAGAAGTACGGCATCAAGATCGATGTGGTGCAGCTCAACGACTACGTCGAATCCATCAACCAGTACACCGCCGGCCAGTTCGACGGTTGCACCATGACCAACATGGACGCGCTGACCATTCCGGCGGCCGGTGGCGTCGACAGCACCGCGCTGATCGTCAGCGACTTCTCCAACGGCAACGACGGCATCGTGCTCAAGGGCGATGGCAAGAAAATCACCGACCTCAAGGGCATGGACGTCAATCTGGTCGAATTGTCCGTCTCCCACTACCTGCTGGCCCGGGCGCTGGATTCGGTCGATCTCACCGAGAAAGACCTGAAAGTGGTCAACACCTCCGACGCCGACATCTCCGCCGCCTTCAACACCGATCAGGTCAACGCTGTCACCACCTGGAACCCGATGCTTTCGGACATCAAGGCCAAGCCTGCGGTGACCGAAGTCTTCAACTCCAGCCAGATCCCCGGCGAAATCATGGACATGATGGTAGTCAACAGCGCCACCCTCAAAGACAACCCGGCCCTGGGCAAGGCGCTGACCGGTGCCTGGTTCGAAGTGGTCGCGTTGATGAACGCGAAAAACGCCGCCAGCAAAACCGCGCTGGAACACATGGCCAAAGCTTCGGGCACCGACCTGGCCGGTTTCCAGTCGCAACTCGACACCACCAAGTTGTTCGCCACGCCCAAGGAAGCCCTGGATTTCTCCACCAGCAAACAGCTGCCGGAAACCATGCGCAAAGTCGCCGAGTTCTCGTTCCAGCACGGCTTGCTGGGTGAAGGCGCCAAGGACACCAGTGCGGTCGGCATGGCCTTCGCCAATGGCGTGACCAGCGGCGACAAGACCAACCTCAAGCTGCGCTTCGACCCGACCTACGTGCAGATGGCCGCTGACGCCAAGCTGTAAACCGGAGGACCTGGCCATGCGCCTGATCAATCGCCACCCGGATCGCCCGAGTCGCCTGCTGTTGGTGATCCTGCCGTTCGCCCTGGTGCTGTTCGCCTACTTCATGGGCTCGGCCGAGCGGCTGACGGACAACCCCAACGACAAGCTGCTGCCAAGCGCCGTGCAGATGACAGACGCGGTGAAACGCCTGGCCTTCACCGCCGACACGCGCACCGGTGAATACCTGCTGTGGCAAGACACCGCGTCCAGCCTGCGCCGCCTGGCCATCGGCCTCGGTATCAGCGCATTGGCCGGGCTGTGCCTGGGCATCGCCGCCGGGACGTTGCCGCTGTTCGGCGCGCCGTTGTCGCCGCTGCTGACGGTGCTGTCGATGGTGCCGCCGCTGGCGATTCTGCCGATTCTGTTCATCGTGTTCGGGCTGGGGGAATTGTCGAAAGTGATGCTGATCGTCATCGGCATCACCCCGTGCCTCGCCCGTGATCTGGAACAACGCGCCCGTGAAATACCGGTCGAGTTGCTGATCAAGGCTCAGACCCTCGGCGCCTCAACCTGGACCTTGATGCTGCGCGTCGTGCTGCCGCAACTGTTGCCGCGCCTGCTGATCTCGCTGCGGTTGATGTTGGGTTCGGCGTGGTTGTTCCTGATCGCCGCCGAAGCCATCGCCTCCACCGATGGCCTCGGCTACCGGATTTTCCTGGTGCGCCGTTACCTGGCGATGGACGTGATTTTGCCGTACGTGGTGTGGATCACCCTGCTCGCCTGGCTGATGGATTGGGGCCTGAAGCGCCTGACTCAGCGTGCTTTTCCCTGGTATGAAGGAGCCCGCGCATGAGCTTCATTACGGTGAAAAACGTCTGGCAGCAATACGCCGATCAGGTGGTGCTCGAAGGGTTGAACCTGAGCGTCAACGAAGGTGAGTTCTGCACCTTGGTCGGCGCGTCGGGTTGCGGTAAATCGACCTTCTTGCGGCTGCTGCTTGGCCAGGAACGCGCCAGTCGCGGCGAGATTCTGCTCGATGGCCAAGCCTTGGCCGGCGAACCGGATTCGAGCCGTGGCGTGGTGTTCCAGCGTTACTCGGTGTTCCCGCACCTGACGGTGCTGGACAACGTCGCCCTCGGCCTCGAACTGCCACGTTCGCCGCTACTCGGGCGCTTGTTCGGCAGTGCAAAAAAAGAGGCCCGCGAACAGGCCTCGGTGCTGCTGCACAAAGTCGGCCTCGGTCACTCGCTGGACAAGTACCCGGCGCAGCTCTCCGGCGGCATGCAGCAACGGCTGGCCATTGCCCAGGCGCTGATCATGAAACCCCGTGTGTTGCTGCTCGACGAACCCTTCGGCGCGCTTGATCCGGGCATCCGTAAAGACATGCACAGCCTGCTGCTGGAGCTGTGGCGCGAGACGCAATTGACGGTGTTCATGGTCACCCATGACCTGTCCGAAGGTTTCAGCCTCGGCACGCGCTTGCTGGTGTTCGACAAGGTCCGCATCGACCCGCACGCCCCCGGCGCCTATGGCGCGCGCATCACCTACGACATCCCTTTGAACAGCGACCGCCGCGTCAATCGCGCCGCCGTCGACGCCTTGCCGGCTGAGCTGGCAGGCACGCTTCGTATCGCTTAGAGGAATTTTGAAATGACTGATTCGACTCAACTGTTCCCACCCTTCGCCGAAGAAACGCTCCCCGGTGGCGGCCATCGTTCGTTCGTGTTGAAGCGCGGCCAACTGCTGCGCCTGACCGACCTGCGCGGCGGCGCCAACGTCAGCCTGACGCTGCTCAATGCCAATGAAAAAACCGAACGCCTGAACCTGCCCGACAGCCTCAAATGCCAACACACCGCCAAGCTCACCGCTGGCCATTGCCTGTACTCGGACATGGGCCGCGTGCTGGCCGCGATCACCGCCGACACTTGCGGCTGGAGCGACAGCCTTGGCGGCGTGCTTTGCGCTGAAGAGGTCGCGGAAAAATACGGTGCCGGGCGCTATCAGGAACTGCGCAACGGCTTCTTCCGCAACGGCACCGACAATCTATTGGTGGAACTGGGCAAGTGGGGTTTGGGCCTGTCGGATCTGCTGATGACCCTCAACCTGTTCAGCCGCGTGAACGTCGATGAGGCCGGGCGTTTCCACTTTGTCGAAGGCAACTCGAAGGCTGGCGACTACATCGAGTTGTACGCGCCGATGGACACGCTGGTGGTGCTGACCGCGCTGCAACACCCGATGGACCCATCGCCGGAGTACGCCCCCAAACCCTTGAAGCTGAGCTGGATGAACGCCGACGCCAGCGTCGCCGAACACTGCCGCACCTCGCGCCCGGAAAACCAGCGCGGTTTCATTAACACCGACCGCCTGTTCGCCTGAGGATCGCTGCCATGTCACTCGCAATCGCTACCGCTCAACAGCTACCCGAAACCGCGATCTACCGCGCGACCATCCCGGCCGGCGAGCCGTGGCTGATGGAAGTCAAGGCCGGCCAGACCCTGCGCATCCTCGACCTGGAAGGCAATCAGGCCGTCGACACTTTGTTCTACAGCGTGGCCAATCCCAAGGAACGCTACGACGTGCAGCGCACGTTGCGCCGGCAGAACAGCGTCTACCTGAGCACCGGCAGCGTGCTCTATTCCAACCTCGGCAAACCGATGCTGACCATCGTCGCCGACACCTGCGGACGGCACGACACCCTCGGCGGCGCCTGCGCGCAAGAGAGCAACACCGTGCGTTACGCATTGGAAAAACGCTACATGCACAGCTGCCGCGACAACTACCTGCGCGCCTGCGTCCATGACGGGCGACTGGGCAAGGGCGACATCGGCCCGAACATCAACTTCTTCATGAATGTGCCGGTCACGGCGGACGGCGGACTGACCTTTGAAGACGGGATTTCGGCACTGGGCAAATACGTCGACCTGCGGGCCGAGATGGACGTGATCGTGCTGATCTCCAACTGCCCACAACTGAACAACCCGTGCAACGCCTACAACCCGACCCCTGCGGAGCTTTTGGTATGGAACTGAAATTAGCGCGGTTGCGACGGTGGTTGTTTGCCCTGTGCCAGGCCCGTTCGGGCCAGTGCCTCAAACCCCCAAAGCAACACTGAACCCTGTGGCGAGGGAGCTTGCTCCCGCTGGGTAGCGAAGCGGCCCCCGGAATTGCGGCGGCTGATTTTCGACTGCTCCGCAGCCGAGCGGGAGCAAGCTCCCTCGCCACAAAAAAGCAGATTGTTATTTCGCCCGGGACGGCCCGGGTGCATTTCGAAAAACTGCGGGACGGCCCGCATCCCCTCCGGGGTCTATGCCATGTTCGAAAAAGTCCTGATTGCCAACCGTGGCGCCATTGCCTGCCGCATCCTGCGCACCCTGGGTGAATTGCAGGTCAAAGGCGTTGCCGTTTACTCCGTAGCCGATGCCGCGAGCCTGCACATTCTGCAAGCCGATGAAGCCCACAGCCTCGGTGAAGGCGCGGCCGCCGGCACCTATCTGGCCGTCGACAAAATCCTCGCCATCGCCAAAGCCACCGGCGCCACGGCGATCCATCCCGGCTACGGTTTTCTCTCGGAAAACGCCGCGTTCGCCGAAGCCTGCGAAGCCGCCGACATCGCTTTCATCGGTCCGACACCCGAGCAGCTGCGCGTGTTCGGCCTCAAGCACACCGCGCGTGCTTTGGCCAAGCAACACGGCGTGCCAATGCTCGAAGGCACCGAACTGCTCGACAGCCTCGACGCGGCGCTCATCGCTGGCGAACAGGTCGGCTACCCGGTCATGCTCAAAAGCACCGCTGGCGGCGGTGGCATCGGCATGCGCGTGTGCCGCAGCGCGGCCGAGTTGAGCGAGTCTTTCGAAGCGGTCAAACGCCTCGGCCAGAACAATTTCAGTGACGCAGGGGTGTTCATCGAGAAATACATCCAGCGCGCCCGTCATCTGGAAGTTCAGGTGTTCGGCGACGGTCGTGGCGACGTGCTTACCATCGGCGTGCGCGACTGCTCGGTGCAGCGCCGCAACCAGAAAGTCCTCGAAGAAACCCCGGCGCCGAACCTGCCCGAAGGCATGGCTGAAGAACTCTGCGCAGCGGCCATCAAACTGGCAAAAGCCGTGAACTACCGCAGCGCCGGTACCGTGGAATTCGTCTTCGACAGTGAGACTCAGCGTTTCTACTTTCTCGAAGTGAACACCCGTTTGCAGGTGGAGCACGGTGTCACCGAGCAAGTATGGGGCGTCGATCTGGTGCGCTGGATGGTGGAACTGGCGGCCGGTGATTTGCCGCCATTGAATGTGTTGAGCCAAGGTTTGAAAGCCGACGGCCATGCGATTCAGGCGCGGCTGTATGCCGAAGATCCGGGCCGCGATTTCCAGCCGAGCCCAGGCTTGCTGACCGCCGTGAACTTCCCTGTTGCCGATGGCAAACACCTGCGCATCGACACGTGGGTCGAGGCCGGTTGCGAGATCCCGCCGTACTTCGACCCGATGATCGCCAAGGTCATCAGCTGGGCGCCGACCCGTGAAGAGGCCGCTGCCGACCTGCATCAGGCGCTGGGTGACAGCCTGCTTTATGGCGTGGAAACCAACCGCGATTACCTGCGGCAAATTTTGCTGGATGCGCCGTTCGCCAGCGGCCAGCCATGGACCCGTTGCCTGGAAGGTCTGGTGTATCAGGCCAACACGTTTGAAGTGCTCAGCGCCGGCACCCAGACCAGCGTCCAGGATTATCCCGGCCGGCTCGGTTACTGGGCCGTGGGCGTGCCGCCGTCGGGTCCGATGGACAGTCGCGCGTTGAGACTGGGCAACCGTTTGCTAGGGAACGACGAAGGGGCCGCTGCACTGGAAATCACCATGAGCGGGCCGTTGCTGCGCTTCAATTGTGATGCGGTGGTGGCGGTCACCGGCGCGGTGATTCCGCTGACGCTTAACGGTGAAACCGTAGCGATGAACACGGCACTGCTGATTCCGGCCGGCGCCACTTTAAGCCTCGGCACGATTGCCGGTGCGGGAGCTCGCAGCTACCTGTGCCTGCGCGGCGGCTTGCTGGTGCCGGATTATCTGGGCAGCAAAAGTACGTTCACCCTCGGACAGTTTGGTGGGCATGGCGGTCGTGCGTTGCGCGCGGCTGATGTGTTGCATGTGCCTGCGTTGATCGACCGCAACGTGGGTCAGCAACTGGACCGCGTCACCGAGTTACCTGCCGTGCGGCAGATCCGGGTGATCTACGGACCGCATGGTGCGCCGGAATATTTCACCGAGAACTACATCGGCACTTTCTTCACGACCCAGTGGGAAGTGCATTTCAACTCCAGCCGCACCGGCGTGCGATTGATCGGACCGAAGCCGGAATGGGTGCGTGCCGATGGGGGTGAGGCCGGGCTGCATCCGTCGAACATTCATGACAATCCGTATGCCATTGGGGCGGTGGATTTCACCGGTGACATGCCAGTGATTCTGGGGCCGGATGGCCCGAGTCTGGGCGGGTTTGTGTGCCCGGTAACGGTGATTGAGGCGGACCTTTGGCAGCTCGGGCAACTCAAGGCAGGGGACAAAGTCCAGTTCCTCCCGGTCGATCTCAAGACCGCCCGCAACCTCGCCCTGAAATGGAATACCCCTTGTGGGAGCTGGCCTGCCAGCGATGGGGACAGACCAGACACCGCATCAGCTTCATCGCTGGCAAGCCAGCTCCCACAGGGTCTTTTGTCGCCTGTGGTATTGGATTTGGGTCAGGGGGATACGCGTCTGGTAGCGAGGTTGTCGGGGGACACTCATCTGTTACTGGAAATCGGCGCGCCGGAACTCGATCTGGTCCTGCGCTTCCGCGCCCACGCCCTGATGCAAGCCTTGGAAAGCAAGCACCTCCACGGCGTAATCGACCTCACCCCAGGCATCCGCTCACTGCAAGTGCACTACCAGCCCGAGCAACTTCCGCTAGCGGACCTGCTCGGTATCGTCGCCGGCGAATGGGACGCGGTGTGCGCCGCCAAAGACTTGCAAGTACCGTCGCGCATCGTGCATTTGCCGCTGTCCTGGGACGACCCGGCCTGTCAGTTGGCGATCGAGAAATACATGACCACCGTGCGCAAGGACGCACCGTGGTGCCCGAGCAATCTGGAGTTCATCCGCCGCATCAACGACCTGCCGAACCTCGACGAAGTGCAGCGCACGGTGTTCGATGCCAGTTACCTGGTGATGGGTCTCGGTGACGTCTACCTCGGCGCACCGGTCGCCACCCCGCTCGACCCGCGTCATCGTCTGGTGACCACCAAGTACAACCCGGCCCGCACCTGGACCGCGGAAAATTCGGTGGGCATCGGTGGCGCCTACCTGTGCGTGTACGGTATGGAAGGCCCCGGCGGTTATCAGTTTGTCGGTCGCACGCTGCAGATGTGGAACCGCTACCGCGAAGTCGCCGCGTTCGATGGCAAACCGTGGCTGCTACGCTTTTTCGACCAGATCCGTTTCTACCCGGTGAGCGCCGATGAACTGCTGCGCATCCGCCGGGACTTCCCGCTGGGGCGCTTCGATTTGAACATCGAGCACAGCCAGCTGAATCTGGCGGATTACCAGGCCTTCCTGACACAAGAAGCCGAGACCATCGCCGCGTTTCGCGATCAGCAACAAGGCGCGTTCAACGCCGAGCGCGAACGCTGGATCGCCAGCGGCCAGGCACATTTCGACAGCGAAGAACCGGCCCCGGAAGTGGCCGAAGACGCACCGCTCGCCAGCGGTGAAATGAGCGTCGACAGCCACATCGCCGGCAACCTGTGGCAGGTTCAGGTGCAGACCGGCAGCCGCGTCGCTGCCGGCGATGTGCTGGTGATTCTGGAGTCGATGAAGATGGAAATTCCGCTGCTCGCGCCCATGGCCGGCGTGGTGCGCGAGATCCGCGTGCAACCGGGTTCGGCGGTGCGCGCCGGCCAGCGCGTCGTGGTGCTGGAACTCGATTGATCCCATTTTAAAAAGGAATGACGCCATGAACATCAATCTGCAACTCGACGCCCTGCGCAGCGCCTATCGCGACGGCAGCACCACGCCTCGGCAACTGCTGCTGAGCCTGCGCGATAAAGCCGCGGCGCTGAACCCGGACTATCACCTGTTCATCCACTTGCTCAGTGTTGAAGAACTGGAACCGTACCTCGCCGCGCTCGACGGCCGCGAACTCGACAGCTTGCCGCTGTTTGGTGTGCCGTTTGCGATCAAGGACAACATCGACCTGGCGGGTATTCCCACCACCGCAGCATGTCCGGCGTTTGCTTATGTGCCGCAGCGTTCGGCGACCATCGTCGAGCAGTTGCTGGCGCTGGGCGCGATCCCGTTGGGCAAGACCAATCTCGACCAGTTCGCCACCGGCCTCAATGGCAGTCGCTCGCCGTATGGCGCATGCCCGAACAGCGTATTGCCGGAGTATCCGTCAGGCGGTTCCAGCGCCGGATCTTCGCTGGCGGTAGCGCTGGGCGTGGCGAGTTTTTCGTTGGGCACCGACACGGCGGGATCGGGACGTGTGCCGGCGGCGCTGAACAATCTGGTCGGGTTGAAAGCCACCAAAGGGCTGATCTCCACGGCGGGTGTGGTGCCGGCCTGTCGCACGCTCGATTGCGTGACCACGTTCACCGCGACAGCCCGGGAGGCCAGTCAGTTGCTGGCGCTCACTGCACACCTCGACCCGCGAGATGAATACAGCCGCCGCAACCCGATGTGGAATGACGGCTCGGCGTTCGGCGCTCCGCGTCCTTTCCGTTTCGGCGTACCGCGTGCGCAGGACCTGGAATTCTTCGGCTGCCCTGAAGGACCGTTGTTGTTCGGTGATGCCATCGACCAGCTCAAGGCATTGGGCGGGGAAGCGGTGGAACTGGATCTGACGCCGTTCCTCGAAGCGGCGCGGCTGCTGTATGAAGGCCCGTGGGTGGCCGAGCGCTACAGCGTGGCCGGCGAGTTGATGGAGCAGAATCCTGAAGCCGTACTGCCGGTGATTCGCGCGGTGTTGGCCAAGGCGCCGGGGGTGAGCGGCGTGCAGACCTTCCGTGCTCAGTATCGGCTGCAAGCCTTGAAGGCACTCTGCGACCAAGCGCTGGAAGGGCTCGATTGCGTCGTCACGCCCACCCTCGGTCGCCCCGTTACGCGGGCAGAACTGGAAGCCGAACCGGTACTGCGCAATTCGGAACTGGGTTACTACACCAACTTCATGAACCTGCTGGATTACGCGGCCGTCGCCGTGCCCAGCGGTTTTATGGGCAATGGTTTGCCGTGGGGAGTGACTGTGTTTGGCCGGGCGTTTACCGACCAGTATTTGTTGGGTGTGGCGGATGCTCTGCAGCGCCGTTCGGCTGAGCCTGCACCGACGACTGTCGCTCGCCATGACCGCGCACGACTGGTGGTGTGCGGTGCGCATCTGGATGGGCTGGCCTTGAACTGGCAATTGAAGACGCGCGGGGCTCGTTTGGTCGAGACGACGTTTAGCTCGCCTGACTATCAGTTGTACGCGTTGGCCGGCGGCCCGCCGTTTCGTCCGGGAATGGTTCGGGTGAAGGACTGTGGCGTGGCGATTGCCGTGGAGGTCTGGGAATTGCCGAGCAGTGAGCTGGGTTCGTTTCTGACCGGGATTCCGGCACCGCTGGGGTTGGGCAAGGTGCAACTGGCGGACGGGCGCTGGGAGAGTGGGTTTATTTGCGAGGGGTATGGGTTGGAGGGGGCAGCCAATATCAGTCATATGGGCGGGTGGCGTGCGTATCTGCAAAATATGCGGTGATCTCTCGATTCGCGGGCAAGCCCGCTCCCACAAGGACCGCGTTATCCCTGTGGGAGCGAGGCTTGCCCGCGAAGGCGTCAGCCCAGACGCCACAACGCTTGATCTGTGCCGATTCACCCTACAAATGCAGCAGTTATTTACCCGCTGTGCCATTAGAATGCCTGCCATCGGGTCACTGCCAACGGAATCGTCATGCCGCTTCGCTCGCCGCTGTATTCGCAACGATCGTTGGTCCTCACGCTTATCGCGTTGCTGGGTGCAGGCTTTCTCGCGACCTCTTTCCTCAGTTACTACGCCTCGCGAGCCTCCATCCGCGACAGCATCGTCAACACCGAACTGCCCCTGACGTCGGACACGGTCTACTCGGAGATCCAGAAAGACCTCGTCAGACCGATCCTGATTTCCTCGATGATGTCCCGCGACACCTTCATGCGCGACTGGGTGGTAAACGGCGAGCAAGACCCCGAGAAAATGACCCGTTACCTCAACGAGGTCATGACCCACTACGGCGCCTACACGGCATTTTTCGTCTCCAATACCAGCCTCACCTACTACCACGCCAAGGGCGTACTCAAGCAGGTCAAGTCCACTGAACCCCGCGATGCCTGGTATTTTCGCGTGCGCGACATGGCCGATCCCTACGAGATCAACGTCGACCCGGACCTTGCCAACAAGGACAACCAGACTTTCTTCATCAACTACAAGGTCTACGACTACAACAACCGTTTCATTGGCGCCGCGGGCGTCGGCCTGACGGTCGATGCGGTGATCAAGCTGATCGATAAATACCAGCAGCGTTACCAGCGCAGCGTGTACTTCGTCGACAACTTCGGACGCCTGGTGCTCACCGGCGCAGAGGGTGGCCCGCAAGGCGCGCACATCGGCCAGAAACTCGGCGAGCTCGAGAACATGAAGGACTTGGTCAGCCAGCTGCCAAAACCCCACAGCGGCAGCTACGAATATTCCGTCCATGGCCAGGGACATTTCCTCAACGTGCGGTTCATTCCGGAGTTGAACTGGTACCTGTTTGTCGACAAGCGTGAAGACGGCGCCCTCAGTGAAATTCGCCAGTCGCTGTACCTCAACCTGCTGATCTGCCTGCTCGTCACGCTGATCGTGCTGGCCCTGCTCAACCGCGTGATCAAGCGCTATCAGGGCAAGATCCAGGCACAGGCAACGCTTGATAGCCTGACCGAACTGCCGAACCGCCGTGGTTTCGACCTCTTGGCGGCACAAGCCATGCACGAAGCCGAGCGCGAGCCCAAACCGCTGACCGCGTTGCTGCTGGATCTGGATCACTTCAAGGCCTTGAACGACACCTACGGTCACTTGGCTGGAGATCAAGTGCTGATCGGCTTCGCCCGGGATCTGGAGAGTTGCCTGCGGCACTCCGACATCGTCTGCCGCTGGGGTGGCGAAGAGTTCATCGTGCTGCTCAAGGACACCGACGGTGAGACCGGTCTGATGATCGCCGAGAAAATTCGTCAACATGTCGAGCAACAGCGTTATGCCTACAACGATCAGGCCTTGCAGCTGACAGTCAGCATTGGCCTGACGACGCTGCAACCGGATGAAACCTTGCACACCCTGCTCTCCAGGGCCGATCATGCGATGTATCGGGCCAAGCAATCCGGCCGTAACCGAACCTGCGTGGAAATGCCTCACTCCCGTTATGAATAGTCCTGCATGAACAAGCCTGACCTTTGCCCCGCCTGCGGCGCCTCCAACGCCTGCACCCTGGCCGACCCGCGCACCGTCGATCAGACGTGCTGGTGCTTTGGCGTCAGCATCGACCCGGCAGTGCTCGAAGCGCTGCCGGCGGAACTGCGCGACAAATCCTGCTTGTGCCCACGTTGTGCCGAGGTCGAGGCGCAGCTGTAAGCAAGCGCCCAGCCGATCACGTAAGATACGCGGCCCTTTTCCAACTGAACCCCAGCCATGCGCGTTGACCGTTTCCTCAGCAATCTGCCGCGCTTTAACCGTAAGCAAGTGCGTCTGTTGCTGGTGGAAAAGCGCGTTCGGGTCGACGGAAAAATCGTCAGCGACCCGCATGCCGAGGTGCTCGAATTCAGCCGCGTCGAGGTCGATGAAGAAGTGCTGCAAATCGGCAAACCCGCACGCTACTTCATGCTGCACAAACCGCCCGGCTGCGTCAGCGCCACCCGCGATCCGGAACACCCGACCGTACTCGACCTGATCCATGAGCCGGATCGCGATGACCTGCACATCGCCGGTCGTCTGGATTTCAACACCACCGGCCTGATGCTGATCACCAACGACGGCAGCTGGTCACGGCGCCTGACCCAGCCGCAGACCAAACTGCCCAAGGTCTATTACGTCGAGACCGAGCGGGAGATTGGCCCGGAATACGCATTGAAATTCACCGAAGGCTTGTACTTCGCTTTCGAAGACCTCACCACGCTACCGGCCGAGCTGATCGTGCTCGGGCCGAAGTCAGCGCGTCTGAGCATCGTCGAGGGCCGTTATCACCAGGTGAAGCGGATGTTCGGCCACTTCGACAACAAGGTGCTGCGCCTGCACCGTGAAAGCATGGGCCCGCTGGTGCTCGACAGTGCGCTGAAACCGGGCGAGTACCGCGCATTACGCACCGAAGAGATCCATTTGATCTAAGCAGCCTACCGCTGAGCAGAAGTTGTCGAACAATTTACGAATGACACTTGCGCGATCACGTGACCCCTGCTTGAATCAGGACGTCGGCCGAAATGTGACCGACGAGTCACAACATACTTCTAAGAAACTTTTTGCCGGTTAGAGAACCCTCAGGTTCCGCCTCAGACCGACAGACTGCCCGCCAATAACAATACCCGTCGACCGGACTGCATTGGATCGACATGGGCCTCCAAATTCCAGGCGTATGCCTACCTGTCACAAAGCTCGTGCAATCTCATTTGCGCGCATACCCGCTTGCTTGGAGTCTTATGACATGAGGCCAGAAATCGCTGTGCTGGATATACAGGGTCAGTATCGGGTTTACACGGAGTTCTATCGCGCAGACGCCGCAGAGAAGACCATTATCCTGGTCAACGGCTCGATGGCCACGACTGCGTCGTTTGCACAAACCGTGAAAAACCTTCATCCGCAGTTCAATGTGGTCTGCTACGACCAGCCCTATGCGGGCAAGTCAAAAGCCCACAACCGACATGAGAAATTGCTGACCAAGGAAGTCGAAGGGCAGATCCTCCTGGAGCTGATCGACCACTTCGCCGCCGAACACGTGCTGTCGTTTTCCTGGGGTGGCGCCGCGACTCTGGTCGCCCTGGCCCACCAGCCACGGCGCATCGAAAAAGCCGTGATCAGCTCGTTCTCCCCGGAGATCAACGCGCACATGCTCGACTACCTCGAGCGCGGCGTTGACTACCTCGGCAGCCGTGACGGTGACCGGGTCGGCAACCTGGTCAACAGCACCATCGGCAAACACCTGCCGACGCTGTTCAAGCGCTTCAACTATCGCCACGTCAGCTCCCTGGCCGAGCATGAATACGGGCAAATGCACTTCCACATCAGCGACCTGCTCAACAGCGATCGCCAGTGCTTTCTCAAAGCCGCAGAGAAAATCAACGTGCCGGTGCTGTTCATGAACGGCGAATGGGACGAATACACCGCCGCCGATGGCGCCCGGTTGTTCGCCAACCACGTGCAAAACGCCACCTTCAGCACTTTGCAGGCCACCGGCCACTTTCTCGACATGGAGCACAAAGCTGCCTGCCGAGACAGCCGCGACGCACTGCTGGGCTTTCTGAAACCGGCGCAACACGCCAGCCGACCGCGTTACCACTACGTCCAGGACCAACATGCATTGGCCATCTGAAACAGCGTCATCGCGTGCAAGCCCCGCCCTACAGCATTAAACGCACTCCTGTAGGAGCGAGGCTTGCCCGCGAACGACCGTTACGCGGTCTGATGTCTTGCTTCACCTGCGCTAAAGCTATCCAGCGCAAAGAAAAACTTCATTTCCACGCGCACATCTGGTACAAAGTCAGCCGCTCTGAGCGGGTGTCGTATAATGGCATTACTCCAGCTTCCCAAGCTGATAACGAGGGTTCGATTCCCTTCACCCGCTCCAATCGAATTTTGGTCTCACGTTGTTTTTTGACGGGGGATGCAGTCAAAAGAACCGGCCTTGATGGCCGGTTTTTTTGTGTCTGGGATTTGTGTTTCATCGCGAAAATTAACGTTTTCGCACAAAAATGGTGTTTTGTTAGCGTTTTACTTGCCCCGGTAACGGAATTGTCGGCACCCGTTGCCCAGGATGAACAGATCAACGCGGAGACCGTGGAATGAACCGTAAGCTAATTCTCAACCAAGAAGACCTGAACGCTGCATTTGCTCGTGTGGAGAAGCTGTGGGGGGCAGGCATTGGGTCGCGTGAAGGTGAATATCTGGAAACTCTGGCGCTGCTCATCGAAAAGTACGAAGACGAACATCACCCGATGCCGCCGTCCGATCCGATTGAGGCTCTTAAATTCCGTGTGCATCAGCAAGGCCTGAATCGTTGAGAACAGGATTTAGTGAACCGCTGATTTTTTCATCCTGAATGATTAATCAACGCCTGCCATCACCTGTCGAAAACCCATTCGCTAGTGGCACGAAAGTGGCCAATTATCGAAAAGGCAAGGTCCTACACTACGGTGGGAATTGTCCGTAGACTTGCGCATTGCTGCGCTGTTGTCACGAGGCCTATAGTCCGTTCCGCGCCCAAATGGCGTATTGGGTTTGGCGACTCGATGACAACGATTCAGAAGCACTCCGAACTTTTTCGGAGCTTTTTCTGACTGCACTTTACTGCGCTTTTTTTGGTAGCTGTGCGTGGGAGACTTTCGGGTCTGCCGGTTTCACCGTTGTCCGGTTCGCCAACCCGCGTACAGCTGCCACCCTAATTAGTTGGCGACGATTGAGTGGTAGGTCTTCCACCTACTAACGGTAATTACTCATGAACGAATACATGGCTTTAACCAGTAACGCTGACGACCTTCCCTCCCTGTTCGTCAACACCACCCAACCGCTGCATTCGCTGCTCAGCACTGCCAGTTACAGAATCCGGGCCGTGACGCAGCTTCTTGAAAACCTCGCGATGCGAGGCGACATTACGTCTGACGCTGTGATCCTCAGCGACTTTGCATTGCTGTGCTGCGTGCCTTTGCGCGACGGTTGTGATGTGCTGGACGTCATCGCTCGACGCATGGATGCGGAATAGTTGTGACGTGAGATTAGGGCGCCTTTTGGGCGTCCTTTGCGTTTATAGCGCCAGCAACTGGTCTAAGAGAGGGCAGTGAACATGCTTTATCCGATTGCAATTTCAATGGGCGATGACAAGCATGCAAGGGGTGTGGAAATCCCGGATGTCCCGGGTTGTTTTTCGGCGGGGAAAGATCTGGACGATGCGATGGCCATGGCGCGTGAAGCCATTGAGGGGCATTTCGAAATACTGGATGAAAACCGCTTGCCGATTCCACCTGCCGGCAAAGTCACCCGGCATAGAGCGATTCCGAAGTACGCGGGATGTGTCTGGGAAGTGGTGGAGATCAACTTGACCAAGTACTTCGCGAAACCTACTAGCATCGACGTATGAGGCAGCTATGGATTGCAAATTCCGATCAGTTCAGCCGCAATCTATGTGGGAGCGAGCTTGCTCGCGATAGCGGACTGGCAGTCAATACAGCTGTTGAATGTTAAACCGTCATCGCGAGCAAGCTCGCTCCCACATACATTGCGGTGTTCCGCCAATTATCTGTTCGGCATTAACCGTATAGCCGCTTTTTTGAAATGAACCTCGCTTACAAATCCCCAACGCTCATCCCGCTTCCCCTACCCGCTGAACCCGCTAGCATTTCCCTATCTTCAACCACCCTCCCCCCTGCGCGGCCATCGACGAAAACGCGTCATCACTCTCCGAGGGAACCCAATCGGCCGCACATCAGGTGCCGCCCATGAACGATCTCAACAGAGCCCCCCCAAACATGACTCAAAACATCTACGACGACCCGGAATTTTTCCAGGGCTACAGCCAGATGGCCCGCTCCATCGGCGGCCTCGACGCTGCACCCGAATGGCCTGCACTCAAATCAATGTTGCCCCCCATGAAAGGCCTGAAGGTCGTAGACCTTGGCTGCGGTTACGGCTGGTTCTGCCGCTGGGCCAGTGATCAAGGCGCCGATAGCGTGCTCGGACTGGACGTCTCGGAAAAAATGCTGGAGCAGGCACGCAGGACGACGTCAGAAACCAATATCCAATACGCCCGTGCCGACCTGGAACAACTCGACCAGCCGGAAGCCAGTTTCGATCTGGCATACAGCTCCTTGGTGTTGCACTACATCAGGGATCTCTCAGGTCTGTTCGCCAAAATCCACGCGGCACTTAAACCCGGCTCACGCTTTGTATTTTCGATCGAACACCCAATCTTCATGGCCCCTCGCAATCCGGGCTGGCTGATTGATAACAAAGGGAACAAGCGCTGGCCGCTGGACAGTTATCAACTGGAAGGCGAGCGGATGACGAACTGGCTGGCCGATGGCGTGATCAAGCAGCACCGCACGATCGGCACCTTGCTCAATACACTGATTGGCGCAGGTTTCAGCATCCTGCATGTCAACGAATGGGGCCCGACCGATGCAGAAGTGGCCGCGCAACCAGCCCTCGCCGAAGAGCGGGAGCGACCGATGATGATGCTGGTCAGCGCTGAGTGCCCCACCGGGTATTCGTAATTTTTGCGTATGGATTCCGGGAAGCCAGTAAAGAAGCAGTAGCGCTGCGTTGGACCTGACCACAGATCCTTTATTGTGCCAGCTCACACATCGCCAAGAGATCGACATGGACAATTCAGAGTTGGGGATCATGATCATTTCGATGATTGGGTTGTTCGGCTTTGCTTCGTTTATTTTTGAGTACTTGAGTGCCCGGCAAAGGGACAGATAACGCTCAGCGTGATCCGTCCCTTTTTGCATTAACGCGTCGCGACGATGAACAACCGCGGGAACGGCAGCAGCACCGAACCATCGCTCAGTGCCGGATACGCCTGCTCAATCGCGGCTTGGTACTGCTTGAGGTATCGCGCCTTTTCCGCGTCATCCAGCGGTTCGAGAAACGGCCGCAAGCCGCTGCCCTTGAACCACTCGACCACGCCCGACGCGCCGCCCGCGAGCGGGTGATGGTAGGTGGTGCGCCACACATCGACTCGCGCACAGTGCGGTCGCAACATCGAGTAGTAATCACTGGCGCTCGCCATTTCCGTGCGTTGCCCGGCGGCGTCCGCCAACTTGCTCGCCCACGGCCCATCGGCAGCGACTTCGCGCATCAAGCGATGGGACGGCTCGTTGAGATTGTCAGGCATCTGAATGGCCAGGCTGCCGCCCTGGGTCAGTCGGGCGGCCAGCGAAGGCAGTAACGTCGCGTGATTGGGCACCCACTGCAACACCGCGTTGGCGAAGATCACATCGAACGGACCCGGTTCGTTCCAGGTATCGATGTCTGCCGTGTCGAATTGCACCTGAGGCAAGCGCTTGCGGGCGGCCTCGATCATATCGGTCGAACTGTCCAGGCCACGCACCGACGCATTGGGGAAGCGCTCCACCAGCAACTCGGTGGAATTGCCGGGGCCGCAACCGATGTCGATGGCCGAGTGCGCATCCATCGGCTGGATCGCCGCGAGCAAGTCACGGGCCGGGCGGGTGCGTTCATCTTCAAAAGCGACGTATTGTTTGGCGGACCAACTCATTGCGTTCTCCTGTCGGTGCGTTGTTGTGGCCAGAGGCGCACAACCGGTTCGCTACGATACCCCGACCGGTGCGCCCTGCCCTATCCGACCTATGGCGAAAGATGTCTGTTGGCCGGCCACATCGAGTCAACCAGCAAAATTGCCCCCTTTTCCAGCCATGCTCCTGCCTGGCTCACTGAATCTTGTAGCAGGTCATGTCTGTCTATTGCCTGAACTGGCATCACTTGGCGCCGGCGAATCGAAGAAGTTTTGAATGAGCTGTTTTTTATCGCCATATCATCGGAAGTCATAACCATATCGACCGTCCGTCGCGCGATAAGACAATCAATTTTGACAGCCTATGTTTCGCATCTATAGTCCTAATCGCGGCCTGTCGGAAGGAACCCGGCTTATCAGTTTGCACGCAGGAGCAAGGCCAAATTATCTCCCGTGATTGGTGGGTTCCGCCCGTAGTGTTTTCGCAACGGCCGCAAGGCAACCAAACGTTGTTGTGCCTGTAACTAACCAGGCATTCACTATGAAAATGGAGCTTTACTATGTCTCGAGTCACGGACGTGCTTGTTTCAATCGACACTGAAACCATTCTGAAAAACTACCCGAACATCAGCAAAAATCCCGCCTCGCCTACGTTGATCGACGTCAATCATGTGTACATGGTGACCAACAAGGACAACGTTATAAATGGTCAGGCCGGTGGCGAACTCAACTTGAAAGCCCGGGTGGGCGACCTGGTTCGCTGGCGTGAAACCAGCTTGTCGCAGAGCTTCGAGACTGCTGTTATTTTCTACAAATTTATCGCCAATCAGGGTAACAATCTGATATCCACGCCTACTCCCCGCGAGGCTGAAGCTTGCGTCGCTGTTCCAAACCCCGATAACCCGTCGGTCCCGAGCTGCCAGAAAATCGCTAACCATTACTGGTCCTCGGAAACGCTGAAGACCGGCAGTGTGACCTATCACTTCCATTTCCTGATCGTTGATCGCGATTGCAAAATCGTCGGCTGCTGCTCTTGGGATCCGTTCATCACCATCAGCAACTGACTAAGGCTGGCCCCTTGGCGACAGGGGGCCAACCCCGTTCGTTGCCGTTTCGGCGGGAACAGGATGTCTTGCATGAACCGAAGCGGCTGCCGTTGTGCGTCAACATCATGAAAGGAATCCATGATGACCTCCGAACCGATCAAATCCCCTTCATCGAGTATCGCGACTGCCAACAATGTGTTGCTGGTTGTTGATGCTGAATCGCTGCTTTCAAAGTATCCAGCACCCAGCCTGGAAGCCGAAAACCCGACGACTATCACCGATGTATTCGTCTTTGTCGTCAATGGGGCAGATGTAGAAAAAACAGGCGAAAATGACAGCAAATTGACATTGACTGCCAGCAACGGAAAAACCTTTCACATTCGCGGCCGAACCGTGAGTCTGATCGCTGAACACAGCGTGGTTTTCTACGACATGGCCGTGGGCGATTCCCAAGTGCTATCGCAGCCGAAACTGCTGGTTAACGGCGACCTAACCGTGCCGGCCCCCGACCCGGAAAACCCGACCCAACCTGGCAGCCACCAGGCCGATGATCACTATTGGGAATGCTCGCAAATGACCCCAGGTGTGGCAGCCTGCGAACTGAGCTTCATGCTGGTTGACCAGCGTTGCGAGGTGGTGGGGTATTTCAGCTGGGCGGTTGATGTGAAGTTGACGGACTGAACACCAAGTAAGCCGAAACGCGACTCGTAGCTGCTAGCTTCGCCAGCTGCTGCGAAAGTGCGTCGCGGCCGAATGTATAAATGTAAGTAGAATTTTCAACACGCCGTCGCTGTCTGAAATTCAGGCGCATCCCAATAAGGAACACGGCAATGAAATTCGCAAAAATTTCGCAGAAACTCGCCCTGTGGGCTGGCAGTCCCAAGACGTTTATGGGGGCTCTGATTCTGATTGCTCTATGGGGAATGAGCGGGCCGATTTTTGATTACAACGACACCTGGCAACTGATCATTAACACGTCGACCACCATCATCACGTTCCTGATGGTGTTCCTGATCCAGAACACGCAGAACCGCGACACCGACATCCTGCACTTGAAAATCGATGAGTTGCTGCGGGTGAACAAGGAGGCGCAGAACGCGATGTTGGGGCTTGAAGCATTGGACCTCAAGCAACTCGAGGCGCTGCGCAAACACTATCGCGCCATGGGCGAAAACGAGGTGCATGGCCTGGAGGGGCTGACGGCTTCGAACAAGCGCAAACAGGATTTGAATGAGTGCTGAGTAAACAAAACGGCGCGTGATGTAAATCACGCGCCGTTTGCTTTAAACGTCGTCGAACGCGGTTGTTATCGACCCGCTTGAAGTGCCCTGGCCATTTGCAGATGGTTTTGCAATTTTGGCAATGTCTCTTCAGCGAAGGCTTTGATTTCCGGCACGTCGGTGGTCTGTGCGGTTTGCTGAAGTTGCTCGATGGCTTCCTGGGTGGTTTTCACCTGACTGGCAGCGTAGGCCTGATCGAAAGTCGCGCCGTCCATCACTTCCGGCATCAAGGCCTTGGCCTTGTCGACTACTTCTTCTCGTGGGGCAACCGGCAGATCCAGTTGTTTGGCGATTTTCGCCAGATGCTGGTTGGCGGTCGTACGGTCATTGATGACCACGATGGTGTAGTCCTTGACCTCTTTGGATTCGGTTTTCTGGTGCGCCAGGCGACTGGCTTCGATGTCGGCCATGCCTTTGGCCGACGCATCGTTGATGAATTCGGCGGGCGACTGGGCGAAAGCACTGTTGGCAAACAGGCCCAGCAACGTGGCAAAACTGGCAGTGCGTAATCGGGTGGCCATCCGGCTCATGGTCGCGCCCTCCTTCTGAAAAAATTCAAACGGGAGCTTTCGCCCCCGCCTCTCAATCAAAACTACCTTCACCGACTACTTCGATTTCTGACCACCTTTGCGGCCCATATCGGGTTTCGCAGGGTCTTTATCGACAGTCGTGGTGGTAGTTTTCCCACCTTTGCGACCGGCTTCAGACGCCTTCGTTCGATCGTTGGTGAAGTTTCCCGAGTTCGAGTTTCTTGAATTAGGCATGATTCTCTACCTCTTGGTGATGATCGCGGCGAGCAGGAGCCCGCATAGAATCTGAATTTCGATCACCGCAAAGGTTTAGAAAAGTTGAAATCGCCGCGACGAACGGTGGCAGATTTTTCAGGCCCCGAGGCCTTGGTGATGTTGGCGTTTGGCGGCGTACATGGCCTCATCGGCATGCCGGAACAGCTGCTTTTCTTCAGTGCCGTGTTCGGGATAGTGCGCGACGCCGATACTCGGCTGGATGTTCACGCTGTGCCCGTCCAGCCGCAGGGGTTGCGCCAGGACCAGACGGATTTTTCCCGCCACGCGCTCAGCGTCTTCCGACGCGTGGATGCTGTGCAACAACACCACGAATTCATCCCCGCCGATGCGTGCCACCGTGTCGGTCTCGCGTACGCAGCCCTTGAGCCGATTGGCAACCGCTTGCAACAGCATGTCGCCGACCGCATGTCCGTGGGTGTCGTTGACTTCCTTGAAACGGTCGAGGTCGACGTACAGCAGCGCCATTCGCCCAGAATCCGCGCGGGCCAGCGCCAGCGAGTCTTTGAGCCGTTCGCGCAGCAACTCTCGATTAGGCAGTTGAGTCAGTTGGTCGTATTGGGCCATGCGTTGCAATCGAGCATGCAATTGCTTGCGCTCGATCGCGGTCGCGACCTGGGCGCAGACGTATTGCAACAATTCCTTGTCTTGCTCGGTATAGCGCTCGCCACCCGGTACGCTTTTGACGATCAGCGCGCCGATGGTGCCGTTTTGCGAGTTCAACGGCACACCCAGCCAGCAAGGCGAATCCGGTCCGGCGACCAGCAACTCAAATCCCTCTGGCGGAGTGTCCTGATCCGGGGTCAGCAGAATCGGCTGGCCGCTGCGAATCACTTCGGAGCAGAGGCGCCCGGTGATGGTCCCGGGCTGCTCGGGTTGCAGTTCGTGGTCGTCGACGTGATACGGGAAGTTCAGCTGCGCGCAGTGCTCGTCATACAGAGCCACGGAGAAATTCAGCGCCGGCAGCCATTCGCCGATGATCAAATGGATGCGCTTGAATAGCGCCAGCAAATCTTCCGCCGCGTGGGCCGCTTCGGAGATTGCATACAACGCCGCTTGCCGGGACTCGGCCTGCTTGCGCTCGGTGATGTCCCGGGCCACGGCGATGCGCAACTGATCGACTTCTGACCAGCGCGCCGACCACAGGATATGCACCACCCCGCCATCCTTGCGCAGGTAGCGGTTTTCGAAATTGAGCTTGGGCTCGCCGCCCATGATCTCGCGCGCGGCGTTGAGGGTGCGCTGGCGATCGGCAGGATGCACCAGGTCGATCATCGGCTGGCCGATCAGTTCGTCGGGGGTGTAGCCGAAAATACGCTCGCAGGTCGCGCTGACAAAAACGAAGCGACCTTGTTTATCCACCGCACAGACGGCGTCCAGCAAGAGATCGATGTAGCTCGCCAACGGCGCGGAATTTCTGGTTGCCATGGTGCGATGAGCGTGTCCAGACAATGCAGCAATCAAAGAACCCTCCCTGACCGATCAGTAACGCTGACGCATCCGTGCGCTCAACCTCAAGCCTTGTTCGACACCAGCCCCGGCAGCGCATGAGCGAGGGCATTGATGGCAAAACCGATAAACATCACCCCGCACAACCGGGTGATCGCCAGTTCATGGCGTTGATACAAGGTGCGTACCTGCCGCGCACCGACAATGCCAATGAGGATAGCGTAGGCCATCAGGCCACCGATAAAGCTCAGGACAATCAACCACGGCAGCATGGACCAGTGCAGCAACTCTGCGCGGCTGGACAGCAATGCTGTGAACGTCGCCACCGCCACCGGGTATGCCTTGGGATTGGTCAGGCCGAACAGAATGCCGTGCCAAAACGGCTGGCGAGCCGGGCCTTGAGGTGCATCGGCGCTACTGCGTTTCGCCCGTATTGCGCGTAAACCGAGCCAAAACAGGTACAGCCCGCTGAGCACGCCCAACACATCGAACGCCGTGCTGCCGATTTCCCGCGCGCCAACAATGGCGATCAACGCCGTGCTGCACCAGACCACATCCCCCAACAAATGCCCGCAAAGGAAACCCGCCCCTGCCCGTCGACCCCGCGCTGCACCGATCCCGAATACCGCTAATACGCCAGGCCCCGGCGTGATGCCATATATAAAACCCGAGGCGAGGACGGCCATTAGCAGCGATGGGGTCATGGGAAATCCTTTTGAACTATTTGGTGAATGGGCGCAAGTCTATCTCAGGTCCACTCGCACGAACTTACTGATCGTCGAAGAACTTCATCCCCGCATACAGACGCTCGCGACAGGCCGCCAGCCGTGATGCCAGGTCGCCGACGTGGGCTTCGAGCTTGTGGCCGTCCGGGTCGAGAAAGTAAAAGGACGCACCTTCGCTGCGGTTGTCGCGCCATTCCTGCACGTTGGCGGATCGCAGGTGTTCGACGAACACGGGGAAATCCGCTGCGCTGACGGTGAAGGCGTAGTGGGTGTAGTCGGCCGCGGGTTCGGGTCTGCGCAGTGGATCGAGGGAAAGGCACAGCCACAGGCCGGGCAGCGAGAGGTACGCACCTTTGTCCCAAGTAGCATCAAGGCGAAGTTGCAGCAGGTCTTGATAGAACGCCACGCTGCGGTTCAGGTCGGTGACGGCGAGGGTCAGGTGGTTGAGGCCGGTGAGCATGGGCGATTAACCTTTGAGTGCTTCTGGCACGACGTACTGTTTACCGTCGTACTTCAGGGTAGACCGGGTTGTTTTCAACTTGCTGGACGTGTCTTCGCACTCTTCGCCAACCAGGAAGTTTTTGGTGACTGTCACGGTGGAACTGACAACAAGATCTGCAAATCCGTTATGAGTTGTATTGCCGATATCGACGGTTCTTTGTGTTCGCTCGCCCTCTCCTGCGCAATTGCCGTCCCACTCGCCCCTGCTTGTAGAAATGACGAGCCCTTCCAGTACCGGACGCAATGTATCGCCCTCCTTGATATACAAGGCCAGCTCCGTTTTGTGGTAAGGGCTGACGCTTGAGCTGTGTTCAAAACTCGAGCGAATACCAAAAGCGCGACTGTCGGGCGTCAATTTGTAGCGTGCCGTATCAATGGACAACCCTGCATACGCCACAGCGTCTGAATAGTAGGCGTCTTTTTTATGGTAACTGGCGAGGCGTTTCGAGCTGGATGAGTGGATGAGCGACAGTTCCAGATCGACGTTTCCGCCATCGGTGTTGGCGTCGGCGGAATCCGGCTTGAATGTCGACTGGGCCACAATGGTCTGGTCGTCATACGCCGGCCAGACTTTGCAAAGGGTGAACGTTCGCTCGCCAAATGGCGCTTCTTCGCAACCCGCTTGTGCTTGGCTAACAGCTGTAAGTAGGCCGAGCAAGGCCAGTGAATTCAGTAGTTTCTTTGCGATTGGCATGTTCTTCCCTGATCGGTGCGTAGTACTTATAAGCCCTTGAACCCTTGCGGCAGCACGTAGTTGTTACCGTCATACCGAAGAGTTGTCAGCACCGGTTTGGCTGTAATGGTTTTGGATTCACACGCCCCCCCTTCGCCTTTCCCGACTTCGCTGGTGGACACTGTCTTGACGATCAAGTCCGCGTATCCATGTGAACCGGTTTTGCCGATTTCTAGCGTACGGGTGGTTTGATAAATCTCACCGGCGCAATTGCCATCCCACTCACCTCCATACTCATAGGTGATGAGCTTATCCAGGACCGGACGCAATTTGTCGCCCTCTTTCACATAGAGTGAGAGCAACTTTTCGCTCACAGGATTCAGCCGCGACGAGCCATTGAACGTGGCACGCACGCCAAACGCTCTTAGTTCAGGAGTGAGTGTGTAGCGTGCGGTATCGAGTTGCAGACTTTCAAAGGCTATGGCATCTGACTCAAAAGCCGATGCCTTGTGATACGTCGCCAGCGGCTTCGAATCGCCAGCCGGTACAACGGCAAGATCGAGATCATATTTACCCTGAGGGCCATAATCGCTTGCCGAATACCCCGATTCGAACTGCGACAACGCAGTAATCGTGAGCCCCGGATAAGCTGGCCAGTCCTTGCAAACCGAATAGCCGAAATCGCCCGCCAGAAACGGTGATTCACATTCAGCGAACGCCTGCGTCGTGATCACCCATCCGCACAGCGCCGCACAACTCATCCATCCAGACTTCAATGTCATTCCTTGTTCCTTGTATGTTTCAAAAAAACAGATGATTTCAGGCGCGCACTATCCCCTCCCCAATCCGCCCATTCAACCAGTTCAACGCCTGATCCCCGCCCCGCCGCTTGTGCCAGACCAACACAAACGTAAACGACGGAATATGAAACGGCGGCGCAACCACCATCAACGAGCGCTCATCAATTTCGCGCAGCCCACGTGAAGCAACGGTCAAAATCAGGTCTGTGCCACTGATGAACTCCGGGGCAACGCTCCAGTGCGGCAGGCTGATCGCGACGCGACGGCGCTCACGCAGTGCCGTCAGGGCTCGTTCGATTTCCGGGGTGCCGCTGCCGCGCATTTCCAGCAGGACGTGAGGCCGCGCGAGGTAGGTCGGCAGGTCGAGTACGCCATTGGCGGGCAAGGTGTTGCGGTCCACGAGGCAGGCGTAGTGTTCTTCGAACAGCGGGGTGCTGCGCAGTTCGTTGGACAGTTCAGGAAAGACCCCGGCCGCAACGTCGATGTCGCCGTTGAGTACTGCGTCGAGCATGCCTTCGCGGCTGGCGTGGCTGATTTGCAGGTCGATGCCCGGCGCTTCCCGGCGCAACGTCCGAACCAGCCCTGGCAGGACGATGGCGGCGCCGTAGTCGGACATCGCCAGACGAAACGTGCGCTTGGCCGTGGCCGGGTCGAAGGCGTTCGGCGCCAGCAGTGATTGCACTTGGGCAAGTGCCTCGGCCAAGGGTGCGATCAACTCCAAGGCTCGCGGGGTGGGCACGAGCGTCGCACCCGCGCGTACCAGCAAAGGATCGCCCAGCAAGTCGCGCAATCGCGCCAGCGCATGACTGACCGCGGGCTGACTCAGGTGCAAGCGTTGCGCCGCACGCGTGACGTGCTGCTCGCTGAGCAGGGCGTCGAGGATCACCAGCAAATTGAGGTCGATACGTCGAAGATCATTCATCTGCTGCATGTTCTGGATAGCAATTTGGAATTTAAATCTGCGCGACGAATACTCTAGAGTCCAGCAAAACCTGTTGGAGAATCATCATGAGTACGTTGCATTGGGCCGGGCTGTTGCTGCTGGCTGTGATTGCCGGGGCGGTGGTGCCTTTTCAGAGTGCGATCAACGCCAACCTCACGCGTGGGTTGGGTCATCCGTTGTGGGCGACGCTTGCTTCGTTGCTGGTGAGTATCGTGGTGGTGTTGCCGATTATGTTGGCGATGCGCTTGCCGCTGCCGTCACTGACGTTTATCACCAAGGCCCCACTGTGGATGTGGGCGGGTGGTGCGTTCGGGGTGTGTTTTATTTCGTTGGCGCTGATGCTGCTACCCAAGCTTGGGGCGTCGGGGTTTATTGCTTTGGCGTTGGCGGGACAGGTGGTGGCTTCGCTGGTGCTGGATCACTTCGGGTTGTTTGGGTTGGTGGAACGGCAGATGACGTTGCCGCGGGTGGTTGGGGCGGTGTTGTTGCTGGCGGGGGTGATGTTGATTCAGCTCAGTGCTGCGCCGACCAAAGCGCTGATCGCGACATCCTGATCGTTCCCACGCTCTGCGTGGCAACGCCTCTAAGGACGCTCCGCGTCCAGTGACGCGGAGCGTCACGGGCTGCATTCCCACGCAGAGCGTGGGAACGATCATCACCTTGGGATCGCAGCCTTCGCCGGCCTCTGCAAGGATGCGTGGTCGATGCAGGGACCGGCGTAGCCTGCGAAACGCTTAGAACTTGTCGAGCGTGCGCAGCTTCTGCGGCAACCCCCACAACAGCAGCGCAACGGCGATCAGCGCGCAAACACCGATAACGTAAAGCGCCGGAGTGGTGCTGCCAGTCAGGTCCTTGATTCGTCCGACCATGACCGGGCTGACGATGCCGCCGAACTGGCCGAGGGTATTGATCACCGCGATTCCGCCGGCAGCCCCTGCGCCGGCACCGGCCAGCAGTTTCGGCGGCAGGGTCCAGAAGCTTGGGATGGAGGCGATGATCCCGGCACCGAGCAAGCCCAGCGCGACAATCAGGAAGGTCGTGTGGTTGGCGAAGATCCCCGCACAGAAGAACCCGAGCGCGCCCACCGCGACCAGACCAGCGACAAACTTGCGTCGCTCACCGGTCGAGTCAGACAGCCGTCCGATCACCACCATGCTGATGGCGCCGCAGATGTACGGGATGGCGGTCAGCAAACCGATCATCACCGGGCTTTCGGTGCCGGCGCTGCGGATCAGTTGTGGTGCCCAGAAATTCAAGCCGTAGGACGCCACCTGAATCAGGAAATAGATCAGCCCCAAGGTCAGGAAACCCGGAATCCGCAATGCGGCGAGCAGCGAGCCGCCACTCTTGTGCGGTTCATGGTGCGCAATCCGGCTGGCCAGCAGGGTTTTCTCCGACGGCGTCAGCCAATGGGCGTCTTCGATGCGGTCCTTGAGCAAGGTCAGCACCAGCAAGCCAAGCCCGATGCAAGGCACGCCGCCCAGCAAAAACAGCCAATGCCAGCCGCGCATGTCCATAAAGCCGTCGAGGTGTTGCAGCACCAGCCCGGAGAACGGTGCACCGACCAGTCCGGCAAACGCCGACGACAGAAACAGCATCGAGGTGATGCGCCCGCGATAGTGCTGCGGGAACCACAGCGTCAGGTAATACAGGACTCCCGGCGCAAAACCGGCCTCCATCGCGCCGATCACGAAACGCAGCGCGTAGAACTGCCATTCGCTGTTGACGAAGACCATGAGGGCGGTGGCGACACCCCAGGACATCATGATCCGGGCGATCCAGCGCCGGGCGCCGACCTTGTACAGCATCATGTTGCTCGGCACTTCGAAGATCACGTAACCGACCACGAACAGCCCGGCGCCGAGGCCGTAAGCGGTGTCGCTCAGGCTCAGGTCGGCCTGCAACTGGAACTTGGCAAAGCTGATGTTGATGCGATCGAAAAAGGCGAACAGGTAGCAGACCATGATCAACGGCATCAGGCGCCAGGCGACCTTGCTGACCAGGGCTTTTTCTTCGTCGTGGTTAACGGACGGGCTCGCGCCCGCCTCCAGTACATTGAGGCTCATGGTGCTATCTCCAGGCGGACTTCCCTTGGGGGTCCGATTGTTTTTGTTGTCTGGTTTAGTAGGTCTGTATGGACGCTTTACTGTGGGAGCGGGCTTGCTCGCGATAGCGGTGAATCAGTCGACATCTATGTTGGATGTGACGCAGTCATCGCGAGCAGGCTCGCTCCCACAGGGGATTTGCGGTGTTCAGGAGGGCACTGGGTGCAAATCGCAATTGCGGCCTGCCTTGGCCAGTTGACCGGGCACTTCGTGGCCCAGCAGCGCCGGTAATCTTCGGGACAACTTCAGCAACAGCGGCAGATCGATGCCGGTAGGAATGCCGATTTCATCGCACAGGTTGACCAGGTCTTCGGTGCAAATATTGCCCGAGGCACCCGGCGCGAACGGGCAGCCGCCGAGGCCACCGAGGGCTGCGTCAAAACGTCGGGCACCGGCCTCGTAGGCGGCCAGCACGTTGCACAAACCGAGGCCGCGGGTGTTGTGGAAATGCAGGGTCAGATCAGCCGGTGAAACCCGCTGCAAGACCCGCCGCACCAGCCGATCCACCTGCCGCGGATTGGCCATGCCGGTGGTGTCGGCCAGGGTGATGCCCTGGATGCCGAGTTCCTGATAGGCCTCGACGATTTGCAGCACCCGATCCTCATCGATCTTGCCTTCGAACGGGCAGCCGAAGGTGGTGGCGATGCTGCCGTTGAGTCGCACCTGTGTGCCACCGACGTATTGCACGATCTCGCCGAACGCCGCCAACGACGCTTCGCAACGCATGCGCATGTTGGCCAGGTTGTGGGTCTGGCTGGCGGACATCACCAGATTCAGCTCATCGGCCCGAGTCGCCAGCGCCCGCTGCGCGCCTTTGAGGTTGGGGATCAACGCGACGTAGATCACCCCCGGTTGCCGGGCGATGCCCTTGAACACCAGTTCACCATCGCGCAGCGCCGGAATGGCCTTGGGCGACACGAACGAGCCGGCCTCGATACGGCTGAAACCGGCCAGCGACAGCTGATCGATCAGCGCAATCTTGTCGACGGTTTCGACCCAGGTCGGCTCGATCTGCAAGCCGTCGCGGGGGGAGACTTCCTGAACGATCAGGGTCTCGGAAAAATCAGTGATCATTGCACCACCCCTTTAGCTTTCAGGCGCTCGATGTCCAACTCCGTAAGGCCCAGCCCTGCGAGGATACCGTCGGTGTGTTGGCCCAATGTCGGCCCGGACCAGTTCACGCCGCCGGGGGTTTCGGACATTTTTGGCACGATGCCGGGCATCTTCACCGTGGCACCGCCCGGCAGGTCGGCGCTGAGCAGCATATCCCGCGCCTGATAGTGCGGATCGGCGACGATGTCGGCGACTGAATAGATGCGCCCGGCAGGGACTTCGGCGGCTTCCAGCGCGGACAATACGTCGTCGATCGGCAGGCTGCTGGTCCAGTGAGTGATGGCGGCGTCGAGCACATTACTCTTGGCGGCGCGGCCATCGTTATGAGCAAACTCCGGCGCGTAGGCCAAGTCGCGACGACCGACCACTTCCATCAGCCGCTTGTAGATCGGGTCACTGTTGCCGGCGATCACCACGTAGGCGCCGTCGGCCGTCAGGTAAGTGTTGGACGGTGCGATGCCCGGTAAGGCGCCGCCGCTGCGCTCACGCACATGGCCAAGCATGTCGTATTCCGGCACCAGGCTTTCCATGACGTTGAACACGCTTTCGGCCAGCGACACATCGACCACCTGCCCGCCACCCTGCCCGGTCTTGACCCGCAGCAACGACATCAAGGCACCGATCACCGCGTGCAAAGACGCCAGGGAATCGCCGAGGCTGACGCCGACCCGTGCGGGCGGCGAACCGGGAGTGCCGGTGGTGTAGCGGATCCCGCCCATAGCTTCGCCGATGGCACCGAAACCCGGACGATCGCGGTAAGGGCCGGTCTGGCCATAACCGGAAATACGCACCAGCGTCAGGTTAGGGTTGAGGGCGTGCAACACGTCCCAGCCCAGACCGAGTTTTTCCAAAGCGCCTGGCCGCAGGTTTTCGATCAGCACGTCGGCGCTGGTCACCAATTGCTTGACCAGTTCGATGCCTTCGGCGGATTTGAGGTTGAGCGCCAAGGACTTCTTGTTGCGCGATTGCAGGTACCACCACAGCGAGGTGCCCTCGTGCAGCTTGCGCCACTTGCGCAGCGGGTCGCCCTGGCCCATGGCTTCGATCTTGATCACTTCGGCGCCGAACTCGGCGAGCATGCGCGCGGCGAATGGCGCGGCGATCAGCGTGCCGATTTCGATCACTTTGATTGCACTCAAGGGGGCAGTCATCGCGGGGTACCTCTTGTTGTTCTTGGAATATGAGCCAAGGCTAGAGGACCAGGGGTCGATGAATCCAACCTTCAGTTGGCAACGTTCGTTCGCGAAACGCGAACGCTCCAGAAAATTATTGCGCTCTCAGGTCCGTCATCGCGAGCAAGCTCGCGCCCACAGGACTTCGGGCAAACACAAATTTTGTGAGCAACCGAGATCCCTGTGGGAGCGGGCTTGCCCGCGATGGGGCCCCCGATTCAATCGAGAACCGTCAGACAACTCCACGCAACTGCTCAAACAACATCCGGCTCACCGGCGACAGCGCCGCTTCATCACGCACGACCAGAATGAGCGCACGATCCGACCAGTCATCCGTCAACGGCACCGCCTGCAAACCCAACGCCCGGCCAAACAGTTCATAGGCCTTTTGCGGCAGGATGCCGATGCCCATGTTGGCCTGGACCATCCGGCACATCGCATCAAAACCCGGCACATGAATCCGCAACCGCAGCACCTTGCCCGCCTTGCGCGCCGCCGCGTGGGTGCGCATGTTGATCGAACTGGCGGCATGCAGACCGACGTAATCGCTGTCCAGCGTATCGGCGAACGCCAGGCTGGAACGACTCGCCAACGGATGATCGGGCAGCATCAACACCACCAGTTTGTCCTGGCGATAGAACACGCTGTGCAGACCTTTGACGTCGCTGTCACTGGAACAGATCCCAAGGTCCGCCACACCGTCCAGCACCCCCTGAATCACCCCACTGCTAGGACGTTCCTCGAGGTCGGTCTTGACCTGGGGATGACGTTCGGAAAAATCCCGAAGGTCTTCGGGCAAAAACTGAATGATCGCCGACAAGTTCGCGAGCATGCGCACATAGCCACGCACCCCGTGGCTGTGCTCGCCCAGTTCGAGACCCATTTTTTCGACGTTGAACAACATCTGTCGGGCATGGTGCAGCAGGGTTTCGCCAGCCGGGGTCAGGGTCATGCCTTTGGCCTGGCGCACGAACAGGCTGATGCCCAGCGCTTCTTCCAACTCCATCAGCCGCTTGCTGGCCGCCGACACCGCGATCGCTTCGCGAGTCGCGGCACGGGTCAGGGTGCCTTCTTCGTGGACGGCGACAAACAGCTGGAGGGTGATCAGGTCGAGGCGGCGGATCAGGCTTTTTTGCAGCATGGAGGGCTCGATGACTTCAGGTCGGCTGAGTCGGCAGGATAGCCCGGTTTTGGCCCACAGCATCACACGTCATCGCCCTCCGCATAAATCTCTTGAACCACTCAACCGAGACGGAAACAGCTGATTCAATCCCCGCGCCGCACGCGATAAAGTCGCGCGACTTGATGTAGCTTTACGCCCCTACGACGGGGACGTCGGTTTCTGAAACCCAAGGAAGACTCAATGAAGAGCAGCACCACCCTCCTCGTCACCTGCAGCACAGTGTTTCTCGCCCAACTGGGCATGAGCATTTATCTGCCAGCACTGCCGGACATTGCCCGGGATCTGTCCGCCGATGCGTCGCAGGTGTCCTGGGGGTTGGCGGTGTACCTGATCGGCATGGCGTTGCCGATGTTGTTCTGGGGCAGCCTGGGTCAGCGCATTGGCCGAAAACCGGTGTTGCTCGCCGCACTCGGAATCTACGGGCTGGGTAACCTGGCCCTGCCCTTCGGCCAGACGTTTGAATCGTTCCTGTTATGGCGACTGGTTCAGGGGATTGGCGCCAGCGGGATTTCGGTGATGGCGCGGGTGCTGATCCGCGACAGTTTCCGCGGTGACCTGCTTGCCAAGGCACTGTCCTGGATATCGATTTCCTTTGTGGTGGCGCTGGGCATCGGCCAGTACCTGGGGTCGATCATTCAAGTGGCGCTGGGCTGGCCGGCGATTTTCTATCTGTTGGGTGGTGTGAGTCTGTTGATGGCGCTGGTCGTGGCGCGGGTCAGCTTTCCGGTGTTGGCTGAGGACAATGTTCTGTCGTCCGCCTGGCCCAGTTACGGGCGCATTCTGCGTGATCGCGCCTTCCTGCTGCCGGCACTCGCCGGCGGCCTCGGTTATGGGGTAATCATTGCGTTCAACACCGCTGCGCCGCTGATTTTGCAAGGCCCCTTCAACTGGTCGGCCGTGGAGTACGGGCTGTTGGGCTGGCCGATCAGCGCGGCGTATTTTCTGGGGGCGTTGGGGGTCAATGCCTTCGTGCTGCGCACCGGTCAACACCGGCTAATGACGGCGGGCGTGGGGCTGGTGCTGGCGGGCAGCGCGGTGATGTTGCTGGGCAGTCTCGCGGGTACATCCGTTGCGCTGCTGTTCTGGTTGCCGTACTGCTTTGCGGTGTTCGGGCAGTCGTTGAACTACCCGATCAGCCTGTCTCTGGCCAATGACGGCTCGCCGGTCGGCGGCGCTTATGCGATGGCGCTGAGCGGTTTCATTCACCAACTGATGGCCGCCGTCATCGGCGCGATTGCCAGCCTGATTGCAAGCCAGCAGGCATGGCCGCTGTCCCTGTTTTGCACCTTGCTGGCGTTGGGCGCGATGCTGTGCGTGATGCTCGCGCCCGGCCGTCAATCCGATTAGAACGCGCTGCGAAAAATCTCCTCGATCTGGCGCTGATCCGCCACCCGAGGGTTGGTCAGGCCGCAGGCGTCTTTCAGCGCATTGATGGCGAGTGTCGGAATGTCGTTGAGCTTGGCGCCGAGTTCACGCAAACCAGCGGGAATTTCCACGTCTCTGGACAAGCTGCGGATCGCGACGATGGCTGCCTGAGCCCCCTCTTCCGGGCTGACACCACGGGTATCGGCGCCCATCGCGTGGGCCACATCCGTCAGGCGCGAGGCGCAAACCAGCGCGTTGAAACTTTGTACGTGGGGCAGCAACACCGCGTTGCACACGCCATGAGGCAAGTCGTAGAACCCGCCCAACTGGTGAGCCATGGCGTGGACATAACCCAGGGATGCGTTATTGAACGCCATGCCGGCGAGGAACTGCGCGTAGGCCATGTTCTCCCGTGCAGCCATGTCGCTGCCATCGCGAACGGCCAGGCGCAAGTTGTTGCTGATCAACGTGATGGCCTTCAGTGCGCAGGCATCGGTGATCGGGTTGGCAGCGGTGGACACGTAGGCTTCGATGGCGTGGGTCAGTGCGTCCATGCCAGTGGCAGCGGTCAGGCCCTTGGGCATGGCGACCATCAGCGCCGGGTCGTTGACCGACAAGAGCGGCGTGACGTTGCGGTCGACGATGGCCATTTTCACGTGGCGCGATTCGTCGGTGATGATGCAAAAACGGGTCATCTCGCTGGCCGTGCCAGCGGTGGTGTTGATCGCGATCAGGGGCAGTTGTGGCTGCGTGGATCGGTCGACGCCTTCGTAGTCGCGGATCTGCCCGCCGTTGGTCGCACATAACGCGATGCCCTTGGCGCAGTCATGGGGCGAACCACCACCGAGCGACACCACGAAATCGCAGAGACTTTCCTTGAGCAGGCCCAGGCCGAGCTCGACGTTGGCGATGCTCGGGTTCGGTTTGGCGCCGTCGAAGATCACCGAGTCGATGTCCTGCATCGCCAGTTTCTCGGCAATCATCTTCGCTACGCCGGCCTTGGCCAGCCCGGCGTCGGTGACGATCAGTGCCTTGCGAAAGCCGTACTTGCCGATGGCGTCCATGGCTTCGTCCAGGCAATCGTTGCCCATGATGTTCACGGCGGGAATGAAAAACGTGCTGCTCATGAGCGTGTCTCCTGGCGGGGGCCGAACCAGCAATGCCGATCCAGCGGGTACCCACAGGATCGACCCATCGGTTACGCAGGAACTTGATCTGGCTCAAGTCCCGGGCGTGATAAAGTCGCCGCCCATCAGACCTTTTGCTTTGAGACTTTGACCGCAATGACCGATTTCCAGGATGTTGATGCCCAACTTGAAGACTGGAACGCCTTGCGCGCCACCGCCTCGTTCAGCGGTTTGCTGGTGGGTAACGGTGCGAGCCGCGCAGTGTGGGACGACTTCGGCTATGACTCGCTGTTCGAAAACGCCCGCACCGTTGAAGAAAAGCCCCTGAGCCAGTCCGAGCTGAGCGTGTTCGATGCCATGCAGACGCGCAGTTTCGAGCAGGTGCTGAGCGCGCTGAAAACCACCAGCCGGGTCAACAAGGCCCTGGCCGTAAGCTCCGCCGCGCCGCGCAATCGTTACTACGCGATCAAGGAAGCGCTAATCAACACGGTTCACGCAGTCCACATCCCATGGCGACTGGTCGTGCCTTCGACCCTGGCGACCATCAGTCAGGAACTGGGCAGTTATCGGACGGTGTTCACCACCAATTACGACTTGTTGAATTACTGGGCGATTCAGCATCAGCCGGATGCGATCACCGACTTGTTCCAGGGTGCAGAACCGGGTTTTGATTTGAGCGCCACGGCGACTGATAAAACCCGATTGTTGTATCTGCACGGTGGGCTGCACCTGGTGCGCAATCAGGACGGCACGGCGCGCAAACTGATGTCGACCGAGGGCACGTTGCTGGGCAGTTTTGCGATCAACAATACGATCAAGACCCTCGACGATGTGCCGCTGTTTGTTAACGAAGGACCAGCGCAGGACAAGCTCAAGACCATTCGCAGCTCGGATTATTTGTCGTTTTGCTATGACCAGTTATTGAGCCATGGCGATGGGTTGTGCCTGTTTGGTCATGCCCTCGGCGAGCAGGACAGCCATATCATCCATGCGTTGCGCCAGGCAAAACCCAAGATGGTGGCGATCTCGATTTACCCGCGCAGCAAGGCGTTTATCCAGCATCAGAAGCGGCATTACGCGAAGGTGTTTGAGGGGACTGGGTCAGCGTTGCGTTTTTTTGATTCGAAGACGCATGCGCTCGGCAGCCCGAAGCTCACGGTACCGGTTGAGGTTTAGGTCAAGATCGTTCCCACGCTCTGCGTGGGAATGCAGCCCGTGACGCTCCGCGTCACTGGACGCGGAGCGTCCGCAGAGGCATTCCCACGCGGAGCGTGGGAACGATCATGTCTGCGCTATTCTTCGGCGCTATGCACCACCACCAGCAACTGCGCCTGAACCTCCCCCACTGACCGAATCCGGTGCGGCTTCTGCGCATTGAAGTACAACGCATCCCCCCGATCGAGCAGCACGCGCTCGTTCATGAAGTCCACTTCCACCTGCCCCTCGTGCACAAACAGAAACTCTTCCCCCACGTGTTCCTTAAAGGTTTTATCGGCGAATTCGTTCGGCGGATAAATCATGAACGGCAGCAGGTTGCGCTCGCTGACCTGATGCGCCAGCACCGCGTAGCCGGGGCTTTCATCGTTGGCCGCCAGGGACTGGCGTTCGTCGCTGCGCACCAGGCTGTAGCTGTCGAGGCTGATGTTGTCTTCGGAGAACAACTCCTCGACCTTCACGTTCAGCGCCTTGGCCAGTTTCAGGGCGGCAGCGATCGACGGGGTATTCAGCCCGCGCTCGACTTTCGACAGGTAGCTCTTGGTCATGCCCGATTTTTCGGCCAAGGACTCCAGGGTCACGCCCAGTTTTTTTCTCAATACTTTCAAACGGATAGACATGAAAAACGATTAATCCATCAAGGAAGCGACGATTTGCCCTTGCCAATGACACTTTGTGTCATATAGTCTCGTTTGTGTCATTTGCATTCACCCATGACCTTGCGAGCAACGAGTGAACGGCAAACCCGACGTCCATTGAACCACCCAAAGGACACCGATATGGCCAAGACCTTAGCACTGCCCAAAGAGCAACTGGTCAAGCAAGCGCTGACCCAGATGCAAAATACCCTGGCGGATAATACGTGGACTGACCGGCAAAAGCTGGCCCTGACCTGCCGGATTCTGTTTGAGAGTGGTCACGACTCGGGCCTGGCCGGGCAGATCACCACCCGAGGCCCGCAACCCGGCACTTACTACACTCAACAACTGGGCCTGGGTTTCGACGAAATCACCGCCAGCAATCTGTTGCTGGTCAACGAAGACCTGGAAGTGCTCGAAGGCCACGGTATGCCCAACCCGGCCAACCGTTTCCACAGTTGGGTGTACCGCGCCCGGCCTGATGTGAACTGCATCATTCACACGCACCCGACCCACGTCGCGGCGCTGTCGATGCTCGAAGTGCCGCTGCAGATTTCCCACATGGACCTCTGCCCGCTCTACGACGATTGCGCGTTCCTCGAAGGCTGGCCAGGTGTCCCGGTGGGCAACGAAGAAGGTGATTTGATCGCCGGTGCATTGGGCGACAAGCGAGCCATCCTGCTGTCGCACCACGGCCAGCTGTCCACCGGCACGACCATCGAAGAAGCCTGTGTCATCGCTCAATTGATCGAGCGCGCCGCGAAGCTGCAACTGCTGGCGATGAGTGCCGGGACCATCAAGCCGATCCTGCCGGAACTGGGCCGCGAAGCCCATGACTGGATTTCGAAACCCAAGCGCCACGGCGCTGCGTTCAACTACTACGCCCGGCAGAACCTGCGTCAACACGCCGATTGCCTGAACTGAACCCACCCATTTTCTAAAGGAGAGACAACATGTCGACCCCAACCATTCACGGCATCATCGGCTACACCATCACCCCGTTCACCGCCAATGGCGAAGGCGTTGATCTCGACGCACTCGGGCGTTCCATCGACCGTTTGATCGACGGCGGCGTCCACGCCATCGCCCCGTTGGGCAGCACCGGCGAAGGCGCTTACCTGAGCGACGCCGAGTGGGATCAGGTCAGTGAATTCAGCATCAAGCATGTGGCCAAACGGGTGCCGACCATCGTCAGCGTGTCCGACCTGACCACCGCCAAAGCCGTGCGCCGCGCGCGTTTCGCCGAAGCCCACGGGGCTGATGTGGTGATGGTGCTGCCGACGTCCTACTGGAAACTCAGCGAAGCAGAAATCCTCGCCCACTACCGCGCCATCGGCGACAGCATCGGCGTGCCGATCATGCTCTACAACAACCCGGCCACCAGCGGCACCGACATGTCGGTGGACCTGATCCTGCGGATCGTCAATGCCGTGGAGAACGTGACCATGGTCAAGGAGAGCACGGGCGACATCCAGCGCATGCACAAGCTGCAACTGCTGGGCGAAAGTCAGGTGCCGTTCTACAACGGCTGCAATCCGTTGGCGCTGGAAGCCTTTGCCGCCGGCGCGAAAGGCTGGTGCACGGCGGCACCAAACCTGATCCCGCAGCTCAATCTCGATTTGTATGCAGCGGTATTGGCCAACGACCTGGGCAAGGCGCGTGAACTGTTCTATCGCCAGTTGCCGCTGCTGGACTTCATCCTCAAGGGAGGCTTGCCAGCGACGATCAAGGCTGGTTTGCGTGCGACCGGGCTAGAGGTGGGTGATCCGCGGTTGCCGGTGTTTCCGCTGGGTGAGGCTGGCGTCGGTCAGTTGCAAGACTTGTTGAAAGCATTGCGCTGATCTTACGTCCGATGATCGTTCCCACGCTCTGCGTGGGAATGCCTCAAGGGACGCTCCGCGTCCAGTGACGCGGAGCGTCACGGGCTGAATTCCCACGCAGAGCGTGGGAACGATCTCGGACAGTTAGAGCACCGGCAAGGTCTTGTCCTTGATCACGTTGGTCGGCCCGTTGACCTTGACGCTGGCGATGCCTTTATCCATCGCGCCAGCGGACGCGTAAGCCTCGCTGCTTCCAATGATCTCGTGGTTACCGGCCTTGAGGTTGAAGTAAGGATGGCCATCCTTGGTGGTTTTCTTTTCGTAGCGTTCATCCAGCGGGCTGTTCTTCTGCACCGAAGCAATGCCGTTGTCGGCGGCGCTGCGAGTGGTGTACAGCTCGCTGGTCAGAATGGTTTCGGCGTTGGCCGCCTTCAGCACAAACCTGAACTGACCATTGCTGCTTTTGCTCACTTCGTACCATCCGGACATGCTCGTTCTCCTTGGCAATTGAGAGGTTTCGCGCTTCAGAGTAAAGACCAGCCTGGGATATCTGTCGCCTGTACCGGCCTCATCGCGAGCAAGCTCGCTCCCACAGGTTCAGCGTGGTCCCTGTGGGAGCGAGCTTGCTCGCGATGGGGTCGACACGGTCTGCGCTATTTCACCCCCGCCCGCACCACCGACAACTCCGGCACCTGCCCCCGCCGCTGACTCAGATACCGCGTACAACTCACCCGCAAAAACGAAGCAAAATTCACCACCTCGCCGCGGTAATCCATCACCTCTTCATACAGCTTGGCGATCAACTGGTTGGTGGTCATGCCGTCGACCCCGGCGATTTCGCTGAGGATGTCCCAGAACTGATTCTCCAGCCGCAGGGTGGTGACCACCCCGCAGATGCGCAGCGAGCGGGAGCGCGATTCGTAGAGAATCGGATCGGCTTTGACGTAGAGCTCGCACATGAAAAGTCCCTCGTTACAGCGTGATTCTGGTGCCCAGCAACCCGAGGAAACCGGCGAGCCAGCTCGGGTGCGCCGGCCAGGCGGGCGCAGTGGCCAGATTGCCTTGTACGTGACCTTCCGTCACCGGGATATCGATGAACGTACCGCCCGCCAGGCGCACTTCCGGGGCACACGCCGGGTAAGCGCTGCACTCGCGACCTTCGAGAATCCCCGCTGCCGCCAGTAATTGCGCACCGTGACACACGGCGGCGATCGGCTTGCCGACCTTGTCGAACGCGCGCACCAGCTCGAGGACTTTTTCGTTCAGGCGCAGGTATTCCGGCGCACGACCGCCAGGGATCAGCAACGCGTCGTAGTCGGCTTCAGCAACTTTGGCGAAATCGAAGTTCAACGCGAACAAGTGACCGGGTTTTTCGCTGTAGGTCTGGTCGCCCTCGAAGTCGTGGATCGCCGTGCGCACGGTCTGGCCGGCGGATTTTTCCGGGCAAACGGCGTGCACCGTGTGACCCACCATCAGCAGCGCCTGGAAGGGCACCATCACTTCGTAGTCTTCGACGTAATCGCCGACCAGCATCAGGATTTTCTTGGCAGCCATGGGGAGGACTCCTCTGGGAAATACGTAGGAGTATTCAAGGTAGTCCTTATCCGCGGGGTCGGGTAATAACCAGCTACTACGGACAATGAGCTTTTGTTGCGAGGGAGCTTGCTCCCGCTGGGCTGCGAAGCGGCCCCAAACAATGGGACTGCTGCGCCCGAGCGCGGACCGGTCCAGCGGGAGCAAGCTCCCTCGCCACAGGGACCGCGCTCAACTGTACGGATAACTCTGCGCCTAGCTGTAACAGCAGCAGACGCCGAGTTTATGGCTAGATGAGGACTCTTCCCGCCATCTTCGATTCTGGTCCCCCATCATGTCCTCCCGCGAAAACACCGGCATGGCCCTCGGCCTGCTGGGCGTTGTGATCTTCAGCCTCACCCTGCCCTTCACACGGATCGTCGTGCAGGAACTCCATCCGCTGCTCAACGGCTTGGGCCGGGCGCTGTTTGCGGCGGTTCCGGCGGCGATATTGCTGCTGTGGCGCCGGGAGAAATGGCCGACCTGGAAACAGGTCAAAGGCCTGACGCTGGTGATCGCGGGCGTGATCCTCGGCTTCCCGGTGTTGTCGGCCTGGGCGATGCAAACCTTGCCGGCGTCTCACGGCGCACTGGTCAATGGATTACAGCCGTTGTGCGTGGCGCTGTACGCCGCGTGGTTGTCCCACGAACGACCGTCGAAAGCCTTCTGGGCCTGCGCCGCATTGGGCAGTGCTCTGGTGCTGGGTTATGCGCTGATCAGCGGTGCCGGCAGTATTCAGGCCGGTGACTTGCTGATGCTCGGTGCGATTGCCGTGGGCGGTCTGGGTTATGCCGAGGGCGGCCGGTTGGCCAAGGAGATGGGCGGCTGGCAGGTGATCTGCTGGGCGCTGGTGCTGTCGACGCCGTTGTTGATCGGGCCGGTGGCGTATTTGGCGCTGCAACACCAGGGCGAGATTTCCGCCAAGACCTGGTGGGCGTTTGGTTATGTTTCGCTGTTTTCGCAGTTCATCGGGTTCTTTGCCTGGTACGCCGGGTTGGCGATGGGCGGCATTGCCCGGGTCAGTCAGATCCAGCTGTTGCAGATCTTCTTCACCATCGCGTTTTCGGCGTTGTTCTTTGGTGAACACATCGAGCCAATCACCTGGCTGTTTGCCGCCGGGGTGATCGTGACCGTGATGCTCGGTCGCAAGACCGCCATCAAACCCCATGTGGGAGCGAGCCTGCTCGCGAAGGGGCCGTAACATTCAACATTTATGCTGAATGTAGAGCCGCCATCGCTAGCAGGCTAGCTCCCACAGGATCGCAGGGGGTCAGAGGTAGCCGTCGGCTCGCAGCAAGGTTTCGAGGCAATGTTCGCTGATCTGGTAAAAATCCTTCAATTCCTGAATTTTCACCAACAGCTGGGCCGGGTCCACCGGCTCGGCGCGCTTGACCGCCAGAATCATCTTGTTCTTGTTGGTGTGGTCCAGTGAGATGAACTCGAACACTTTGGTTTCGTAACCACAGGCTTCCAGGAACAACGCACGCAAACTGTCGGTGACCATTTCCGCTTGCTGACCCAGATGCAGACCGTATTGCAGCATCGGCTTGAGCAGCGCCGGGCTCTGGATTTGCAGGCGGATCTGTTTGTGGCAGCACGGCGAGCACATGATGATCGAAGCGCCGGAACGGATGCCGGTGTGGATCGCATAGTCGGTGGCGATGTCGCAGGCGTGCAGCGCGATCATCACGTCCAGCTCGCTTGGCGCGACGCTGCGCACGTCACCGCACTTGAACACCAGCCCCGGGTGCTCAAGCTTTGCGGCGGCGGCATTGCACAGGTTGACCATTTCTTCGCGCAGCTCGACTCCGGTCACCACGCCTTCGGCCTTCAAGGTATTGCGCAGGTAGTCGTGGATCGCGAACGTCAGATAACCCTTGCCCGAGCCGAAATCCGCCACCTGCACCGGCTTGTCCAGCACCAGGGGCGAGTTGGTCAGCGCATGGCTGAAGACTTCGATGAACTTGTTGATCTGCTTCCACTTGCGCGACATCGCCGGGATCAGCTCGTGCTTGCTGTTCGTCACACCCAGGTCGGCAAGGAACGGCCGGCTCAGGTCAAGGAAGCGGTTTTTCTCGCGGTTATGCTCGGCGGACGGCACTTCACGCAATTGCTGAGGTTTGCTCTTGAACAGCGAAGACTTGCCCTTTTTGCTGTATTCGAGCTGGGCTTCGTCAGTCAGCGACAGCAAATGCGCATTTTTGAACGAGGCCGGCAACAGCGCGGCGAGGGTAGCCACACCCTCGGTAATTGGCAGGTTCTTGGTGATATCGCGGGTCTTGTAGCGGTAGACGAAGGACAGGCAGGGCTGATCCTTGACCGTCAGTTGCTTGATGATCAGCCGCTGCAAATCCGCTTCGGTGCCGACGTACTTGGCCAGTACCAGTTTGATGAAGGCATTCTGGTCGAGACTGGTTTGCAGCAGGTCGATGAACTGGGCGTGGTGATCCGGCGCGAGGCTGGCGGGAGTGGCGGTGACGGACATGGAAAAAACGGCCTCGGGCGGAGCGATTCGGGGAATGGCGGGTATTTTAGGGGGGATGGCATACGAGGGCACGGCTAATTTCCCGAACGGTGCAAACTGTAGCAGCTGGCGAAGCCTGCGTTCGGCTGCGCAGCAGTCGTAAAACCAGCACACGCGGTGCATCAGGAGGACCGTGAATATCGGATTTACGACTGCTGCGCAGCCGAACGCAGGCTTCGCCAGCTGCTACTGGAATGTGTTGTAGCCAGGAATCAGCCCAACACCACCAACCGATTCGGCAACTCATTCCTCACATGCGTCACCGGCACATGCACCTTGAGCAATTCGCCACAGGCCTCCACGCACGTCACAAACCCCTGCAACGTCTGCCCCTGCTTCACCTGTTGCGTAAACGCCGCAACAATCGCGTCCCAGTTCTTGTTGTCCAGCCGCTTGGAAATCCCTTCGTCCACCAGAATCTCCACATACCGCTCGGCTTCGCAGACAAAAATCAGCATCCCGGTGCTGCCCACCGTGTGGTGCAGGTTCTGCTCCAGAAACTGCCGACGCGCCAGGTTCGAAGCGCGCCAATGGCGCACCGAACGCGGGATCAGATGGGTGGTGACTTTCGGAATGCGGAACACCAGGCACAGCACGATGAAGCTGATCCATTGCACCAGCAGCAGGCTGTGCATGGTCAGCCAGCCGGTCAGGTAGTGCACGACACCCGGCACCACCAGCGCCAGCAGGCTGGCCCACAGCAGCGGGATGTACGCGTAGTCGTCGGCGCGGGCCGCGAGCACGGTCACCAGTTCGGCGTCCGTGTCGCGCTCGACCCGGGCAATCGCCTCGGCGACTTTGCGTTGTTCGTGTTCAGTCAGTAATGCCATGTTTAACAGTGCTCGCTCATTATTATTCTCACCAGCCGCCCGACGAACCGCCGCCCCCGAAACTGCCGCCACCGCCGCTGAAGCCCCCGCCTCCACCGCCGCCGCCAAAACCTCCACCGCCGAAACCGCCACCCGAGCTGCCTCGGCCCCCGCCACCACCGCTGGGCAGGATCCCGAGCATCTGGCAGACGAAAATCGTCAGGATGAACAGCATCACCAGAAACACGAACACGCCCGGATGGCGGGACAGGAAATCGTCGCCCTCATTACCGCGCGGCTCATAGACCGTCGACGGCTCATCCAGCGGATTGCCGCCCAACACCACCAGCATCGCGGCAACCCCATCGCTGATGCCTTTACTGAAGTTGCCGGTCTTGAACGCTGGCGTGATCACCTGGTTGATGATCACCGAACTCTGCGCATCGGTCAGGCGATCTTCCAGGCCGTAACCGACTTCGATGCGCAATTTACGATCATCGCGCGCGACGATCAGCAACGCGCCGGTATTTTTGTCCTTCTGGCCGATGCCCCAGTAACGTCCCAGCTGATAACCGAAGTCTGCGATATCGGTGCCCTGCAGGTCCGGCACCGTCACCACGACCAATTGCTCGCCGGTGGCTTTTTCATGGGCCTGGAGTTGTTGCGTCAGCTGCTCACGCACCGACGGCTCGATCATCTGGGCGTTATCGACCACCCGCCCGGTCAGTTGCGGAAATTTCAACTCGGCCTGGGCCGCCAGGGCAAACACCCACAGCAACAGCACCAGGCCCACTTTCAACACGCGCATTGGCAACCTCATCCGTGGTGATGCTTCGAACCCGTCCCGGTGCTTACTGGAACTTCACTTCAGGCGCTTTTTCAGCATTGGGGCTGGTGGCCTCGAAGGTTTCACGGATCGGCAGATCGCTGTACATCACGGTGTGCCACAGGCGACCCGGGAAGGTGCGGATTTCGGTGTTGTACTTCTGCACCGCGAGGATAAAGTCGCGACGCGCCACAGCGATGCGGTTCTCGGTGCCTTCGAGCTGCGATTGCAACGCGAGGAAATTCTGGTTGGCCTTAAGGTCCGGGTAACGCTCGGACACCACCATCAAACGGCTCAGGGCACCGGTCAACTGATCCTGCGCCTGCTGGAACTGCTTGAGTTTTTCCGGATTGTCCAGGGTGCTGGCATCCACCTGGATCGAGGTCGCCTTGGCCCGGGCTTCGATCACCGCGGTCAAGGTTTCTTCTTCGTGTTTGGCGTAGCCCTTGACGGTTTCCACCAGATTGGGAATCAGGTCGGCGCGGCGCTGGTACTGGTTCTGCACCTGGCCCCAGGCAGCCTTGGCCTGCTCGTCGAGGGTCGGAATGTTGTTGATGCCGCAGCCGGCCAGCAGCGTGGCGAGCAACATCAAGGCTGCAACCTGCAGGCTCGACCGATAGTGGTGTCGTACATTCATCTGGTTGACGCTCCCTTGCACATTCCGTTGAAAAACAACCAGCGACCTTCTGAGCGGTGTCTTGGGGCATAATCTGCCGCCGCCACTGGATTGCATCGAGCCAATGGGCTAAAAGATGCCCCAGCGCTAAAAACACTGCAGAAGTGTGCTGCATTTACCTGAACAACAATAGTCGCTCCCTAAATTTTGGCTGACCGGCGCGTATTCACTGCCGTTTAGGCCTTTGAGAAAACTATTCATGAAGAAGCTGTGTTTGCTGGGCCTTTTCGTTAGCCTGGCCAGTCATACCGTATTGGCCGCCACGACGCCCGCACCTCTAGAGAACAAGGACGCTTTCATCACTGACCTGATGAAGCAGATGACCCTCGATGAAAAGATCGGCCAGTTGCGCCTGATCAGCATCGGCCCGGAAATGCCTAGGGAGATGATTCGCAAGGAAATCGCCGCCGGCAACATCGGTGGCACCTTCAACTCGATCACGCGCCCGGAAAACCGTCCGATGCAGGACGCGGCCATGCGCAGCCGGTTGAAGATCCCGATGTTCTTCGCCTATGACGTGATCCACGGTCACCGCACGATCTTCCCGATCCCGATTGCCCTGGCCTCGAGCTGGGACATGGACGCCATCGGCCTGTCCGGGCGCATCGCCGCCAAGGAAGCCGCGTCGGACAGCCTCGACATCACTTTCGCGCCGATGGTGGACATTTCCCGCGACCCGCGTTGGGGCCGCACCTCCGAAGGCTTCGGCGAAGACACTTACCTGGTGTCGCGCATTGCCGGCGTCATGGTCCGGGCCTTCCAGGGCACCGGCGCGAACGCGGCCGACAGCATCATGGCCAGCGTCAAGCACTTTGCCTTGTACGGCGCGGTCGAGGGCGGTCGCGACTACAACGTCGTCGACATGAGCCCGGTCAAAATGTACCAGGACTACCTGCCACCGTACCGCGCCGCCATTGACGCCGGTGCTGGCGGGGTGATGGTCGCGTTGAACTCGATCAACGGCGTGCCGGCCACCGCCGACACCTGGCTGATGAACGACCTGCTGCGCAAGCAATGGGGCTTCAAAGGCCTGGCCGTCAGCGACCACGGGGCGATTTTCGAGCTGATCAAGCACGGCGTTGCCGCTGACGGTCGCGAAGCTGCGAAGCTGGCGATCAAGGCCGGCATCCACATGAGCATGAACGACACGCTCTACGGCAAAGAACTGCCAGGGCTGCTGAAGGCCGGTGAGATCCAGCAGAGCGACATCGACAACGCCGTGCGTGCGGTGCTCGACGCCAAGTACGACATGGGCCTGTTCAAGGATCCGTACCTGCGCATCGGCAAGGCTGAAGATGATCCGGCCGACACTAACGCCGACAGCCGCCTGCACCGCGCCGAGGCTCGCGACGTTGCGCGCCGCAGCCTGGTGTTGCTGAAGAATCAGGGCGAAACCTTGCCGCTGAAGAAAACTGCGAAAATTGTCTTGGTCGGTCCATTGGCCAAGGCACCGATCGACATGATGGGCAGTTGGGCCGCCAACGGTCGCCCTGCGCAATCGGTGACGCTGTTCGACGGCATGACCAACGCACTGGGCGCGCAATCGACGCTGATCTACGCCCGTGGCGCCAACATCACCAGTGACAAGAAAGCCCTCGATTACCTGAACTTCCTCAACTTCGATGCCCCGGAAGTGGTGGATGATCCGCGTTCGGCCCAAGTGCTGATCGACGAAGCGGTGAAAGCCGCCAAGGATGCTGATGTCGTCGTCGCAGCAGTCGGCGAGTCCCGTGGCATGTCCCACGAATCGTCCAGCCGCACCGACCTGAATATCCCGGCCAACCAGCGTGATTTGATCAAGGCGCTGAAAGCCACCGGCAAACCGCTGGTACTGGTGTTGATGAACGGCCGTCCGCTGTCGATTCTCGAAGAGAAGGAACAGGCTGACGCGATTCTGGAAACCTGGTTCAGCGGCACCGAAGGCGGCAACGCCATCGCCGACGTGCTGTTCGGTGACTACAACCCGTCGGGCAAACTGCCGATCACCTTCCCGCGCTCGGTGGGCCAGATTCCGACCTATTACAACCACCTGAGCATTGGCCGGCCGTTCACGCCGGGCAAACCGGGCAACTACACCTCGCAGTATTTCGATGACACCACCGGCCCCCTGTTCCCGTTTGGTTTCGGCCTGAGCTACACCGATTTCAGCCTGACCGACATGGCGTTGTCGTCGACCACGCTGAACAAGACCGGCAAACTCGACGCCAGCGTGATGGTGAGAAACACCGGCAAGCGTGACGGCGAAACCGTGGTGCAGTTGTACATCCAGGACGTGACCGGCTCGATGATTCGTCCGGTCAAGGAACTGAAGAACTTCCAGAAAATCACGCTCAAGGCCGGCGAACAGAAAGTCGTGCACTTCACCATCACCGAGGATGACTTGAAGTTCTTTAATGCACAGCTCAAGTACGGGGCAGAACCGGGCAAGTTCAACGTGCAGATCGGCCTGGATTCCCAGGACGTGACGCAGCAGAGCTTTGAGTTGCTGTAATCCCTGACACACCGCAATGATCGTTCCCACGCTCCGCGTGGGAATGCCTCAAGGGACGCTCCGCGTCCAGTGACGCGGAGCGTCACGGGCTGCATTCCCACGCAGAGCGTGGGAACGATCTGGCGTCACTATCCCCGTCGATCCAGCAGGTTCACCACCAACCGATCCACCCATCCCCAAACCCGTTGCTTGACCCGCCGCCACAACGGCCGGCGTTGCCATGCCTCCAGGCTGACTTCCTGGCTCTGCGCAAAGTCCTTCTCGAAACTCGCCACCACTGCCTGCGTCAGCCCCGGGTCCAGCGCTTCAAGGTTGGCTTCCAGATTGAAACGCAGATTCCAGTGATCGAAATTGCACGAGCCGATGCTCACCCAGTCATCGATCAGTACCATTTTCAGGTGCAGGAAACACGGCTGGTATTCGAAGATTTTCACCCCGGCCTTGAGCAGTCGCGGGTAGTAGCGGTGCCCGGCGTAGCGCACCGACGGGTGATCGGTGCGCGGCCCGGTCAGCAGCAGACGCACGTCGACGCCTCGGCTGGCAGCCCTGCGCAACGAGCGGCGGACTTTCCAGGTCGGCAGGAAATACGGCGTGGCCAGCCAGATCCGCCGCTGGCCGCTGTTCAGTGCACGAATCAGTGATTGCAGGATGTCGCGATGCTGGCGGGCGTCGGCATAGGCCACACGGCCCATGCCCTCGCCCGTGGACGGCGCGCGCGGCAGACGCGGCAGGCCGAAGTGCGACGAGGGTTTCCAGGCGCGGCGATGGCGGTTGGCGATCCATTGCCGATCGAACAGCAGCTGCCAGTCGACGACCAGGGGGCCGGTGATTTCCACCATCACCTCGTGCCATTCGCTGGTGTCTTCGCCCGGTGTCCAGAACTCATCCGTGACGCCCGTGCCGCCAACCACAGCCATGCTCTGATCCACCAGCAACAGCTTGCGGTGATCTCGGTAAAAGTTACCCACCCAGCGCCGCCAGCTCAGGCGATTGTAGAAACGCAGCTCCACGCCCGCGGCCATCAGACGCTGACGCAAAGTCAGGGTGAACGCGAGACTGCCGTAGTCATCGAACAGGCAGCGCACGCGCACGCCACGCTCGGCTGCTTGCACCAGCGCTTGCACCATGGCCTCGGCGCAGGCCCCCGCCTCCACCAGATACAGCTCCAGCTCGACCTGCTCTTCGGCGCGGGCAATCGCAACCAACATGCGCGGGAAGAACTGCGGACCGTCGATCAGCAGTTCGAAGTGGTTGCCTGCACGCCAGGGAAAGATTGAACCGGCCATTTCAGCGCGCCGTGAAAATCAGCACCGCACCCACCGGCACCGACAGACTGATGGCCGACAAACCGGCGACCTTGCGCAAACTTTCCAGGCCCGGTGCCAGATCGAAGTCTTCGGCATTGATGACCACTGGCTCCAGGGTCACGACCTGGAAGCGTCGGTCATCGAGACGGGTTGCCAGCAGCTCGGCGTTGTATTCGTGGGTTTTCCCGTGAAGGTTGACGGTCAGCGGCAAGCGCAACTCCAGTTGGGCACCGGGCGCGAGGTCGTTGATCGGCCGCAGATCAATCTGCGCGGTGATCAGCGCTTCGGGAAAGGTCTGGATCTCGAACAGCTCCTTGCGCATGCGTTCGTCACGCAACGGGATACCGCTGTTGACCGACTCCATCTCGACTTCCACCTCGGCCAGGCCTTTGGGGCTGACCTTGCCGTGCAACACCAAAAAGCGCTGCACTTCGGAGATGTTGGCGTTTTTGGTGCTGACGAACGACAGCCGCGAGGACTCGCCGTCGAGGTACCAATTGGCCTGGGCCGACAGCGAGGCGCCGGCCAGCAGCAGGAAGGCGAGGGTTTTGGAGAGGGACCGCTTGAGCATAAAGACTCGTGCTAAAAATAAACGTGCATGAACCTTAACCGTCCGTGAGCCAGATGCAAACTGTCCATCGCTGACACCCGGCCATTGTGGCGAGGGAGCTTGCTCCCGCTGGGTCGCGAAGCGGCCCCCATTCGATTTATCAGTCAGACCGTGTTTTCCGGTTTTACGACTGCTGCGCAGCCGAACGGGAGCAAGCTCCCTCGCCACAAAAGCTCTCTCACCACAAAAGCCTCTCCAGCACAAAAAGCTTCAGCGCATTCAGGGTTGCAGGCGGCAACCTTGGTGTTCGCCGATCCATTGCGCGCTGTTGCTGCGGCCCATGCCGCTGACGGTCACGCGCTTGCTGGCGGGGTCATCGGTAAAGCCGCTGGTGGGCAGCCACTGTTTCACATAGCTGTGGCAGTACTCGGCCTGATTGTTCATCACGTATCGGCAGGAGCAATATTCCTTGGCGGTGTAGGCGCTGATGATGTCCGGGAACGCCCACAGCGCCACCCGCTCCTGCCAGATCCAGCCGAGCAAGACGACCAGCAAAACCAGCAGCAGCGTGCTGAAGGGCCGGCGACGCACAACACTGCGGCGGTTCATGGCTGCACCTTCCCGGCAAATGCCTTGAGCGCGAGCTTGAGCAATTCGTTGTGCTGGTAGCGCTCATCGCGATCATCGCCATAGCGCACGATCACCAGGTTTTCGCTGGGAATCACGTACATCGCCTGCCCCCAATGGCCCAGTGCGGCAAAGGTATCGGCGGGCGCATCGGGCCAGGGTCGGGCGGTGCCGTCCACCGCGCGGTTGAGCCACCAATGACCACCCGGAACTGCATCGTCCTGATTGGCTTGATAGTGAGCGAAGGGCTCGCGGTTGAAGGCGACCCAGTCTTTGGGCAGCAGTTGTCGATCTCCCCAGCGACCGTCGCGCGCCATCAGCAAACCGACTCGCGCCAGGTCCCGGGCGGTGAGGTAGGCATAAGAGGACGCGACGAAAGTGCCGGTGGCATCGGCTTCCCAGACGGCGTGGCGAATCCCTAACGGCTCGAACAATGCCGTCCATGGATAGTCCGGATAACGTGCCAGGCCGACGATGTTTTTCAGCGCCGCAGCCAGCAGGTTGCTGTCACCGCTGGAATAGCGAAAGGCCTGACCGGGCCTGGCGTATTCATCGTGGTCGGCGGTGAACGCCGCCATGTCGTGATGACCGCGGGTGTAGAGCATGGCCACCACCGAGGACTTCAACGGGGCGTATTCGTAGTCTTCCTGCCAGTCCAGGCCCGAAGCCCAGTGCAGCAGGTCGGCCAGGGTGATCGCCGGGTGTTTTGCCAGCGGCGGATAAAACTTCTGCGCCGGGTCCTGGAGCTTGAACAGGCCTTCGCCGTAGGCGACACCGAGGACCGTGGCCATCAGGCTTTTGCTGATGGACCAGGTCAGGTGCGGTGTGTCGGCCGTGGTCGGGCCGGCGTAGCGTTCGTAGATCAGTTGACCGTCACGGATCACCAGCAAGGCATCGGTGCGGATGCCTTGTCGGGTCGTGTCGTCGCGGGGTGGGAAGGCGTAAGTCTCCAGGGCCTGAAGTGCTGGGCCGGTGACTTTCGGACCTGTCGACCATTGCTCGGCGGGCCAGTTTTCGGCGTGGGCCGTGAGGCTGAGCAGCAGCATGAAAATCAGGGACAAGCCTTTGAACATGGCGGGGGCTCGCAGGGATGGGCTGGGTGAGCCTAGTCGAGGTTGATGACAGTTCAGGGATTTGTGCTGCACGGGAGGCCGCCTTCGCGGGCAAGCCTCGCTCCTACAGATTTTTCGCTGAACTTGTAGGAGCGAGCGGGCGGCGATCCGACTTGCCCGCGAAGAGGCCCTTCAGCCTTACGACAATCCCGCCAACGCCTTGGCCAATCGCTTGCCTCTGGCCCCCGCCGCCAGATCCATCACCGTCTGATCGCGCGTCCACATCGCCGCCCAATGTGGCGGGCCGTCGGCCAGTGCCTGATTGATCTCAGCCTTGAGTCCGTCGAACTGTGCAAACAATCCCCCCAGCACCACATGCCCGGCCAGACTATTCGGCGCTTGCCGGCTGACTTCCGCACACCCGGCCAGCAGCGCCAGCAAGCGCAGTTGCAGGGCCTGCGGCCAGTCGCTGTCCTGACCCACCCCGTACAGCCACGCCGTCATCGCGCTCAAGACATAAATGTCTTCGAGCGTGCGGAACGGTTTGACATAAGCATCCCAGCCATCCCCCGCGAGCAATTCACACTGGGCGTTATCCAGAAACAACCGACCGTGGCTGATGTCTGGCATCAGCGGGATCGCCGGGAGTTTTTCCAGGCGCACGCCCGGTTCATCGGGATAGACCACCGCCAGACTCAAGCGCGGACTTTCGCCGGGCGCCTCGCTGCGAGCGGCGATCAGCAACCAGTCGGCCGCATCGCCAGCGGTGACGAAATCCTTGCGCCCGCTCACGCGTAAATCGCTCAGGCGCGTCTGCATGTCCGCCACCCGCAGGCTGCGCTGTTCGGTGGCACACAATGCACCGAGGCTCAGCGGCGCGCTCGGCCAGAGCATTCGCAGTGCCGCCTGATACCCCACCAGAAACGCCAACCCCGGCGTCGCCATCAACCGCCCGCCGACCACCGCCAGTTCGAACGGCGTGACTGCTCCCAACGTGTGCAACAAGGTCGCGAAACCTTCCGCCAGGTCCGGGTTGGCGGGCAGGCGATCGCGGCGATTCAACAGGTTTTGCCAGGGCATAAGAGGCTCCTTGTGGGCTGTCATATAAGCATCACCAAAGCTTCATGGCGATGACACCGGGGCTACATAGCCTGACTTTGCACAACACGGCTGCATAAAGAAAGTCGATCGGCTGCAACCCAAGACGGGTGAACAGCCCGCACGGAGATTCCCAATGACTCAGATCGCCCGCATCAGCGACACCGGCAATGAACGCCGCCTGCAAGCCGAACGCCTGGTGGGCGCCGAGGCATTGCAAGAAGCCCAGGCCTTGCGTTTCAACGTCTTCAGCGGCGAGTTCAACGCCAAGCTCAAAGGCGCGGAACTGGGTCTGGACATGGACGACTATGATGTTCACTGCGCCCACATCGGCGTGCGTGACTTGAACACCGGGCGCCTGGTGGCGACCACCCGTTTGCTGGATCACACGGCGGCCAGCAGCCTGGGCAAGTTCTACAGTGAAGAAGAATTCAGCCTGCACGGCCTGGTCCATTTGAAGGGCCCGATCCTGGAAATCGGTCGCACCTGTGTCGACCCGGCTTATCGCAACGGTGGCACCATCGCGGTGCTCTGGGGTGAACTGGCCGAAGTGTTGAATCAGGGCGGTTACAGCTATTTGATGGGTTGCGCGAGCATTCCGATGCAGGACGGCGGGATTCAGGCCCACGCGATCATGCAGCGTCTACGCGAACGTTACCTGTGCACCGAACACCTGCGGGCCGAGCCGAAAAAACCGCTGCCGGTTTTGGACATCCCGTCCAACGTGATCGCCGAAATGCCGCCGCTGCTCAAGGCCTATATGCGACTTGGCGCGAAGATCTGCGGCGAGCCCTGCTGGGACGAAGACTTCCAGGTCGCCGACGTGTTTATCCTGCTCAAGCGCGATGAGCTTTGCCCACGTTATGCCAAGCACTTCAAGGCGGCGGTCTGATGAGCCGGTTGCGCGTGTACGCGCGGATTGCGCGAGTGCTGGTGGTGGTCGCGCTGGGTTTAAGCATGGCCAGTGTGTTTGGGCTGTTCGAGCGTTTGGGGATTGCCCATTCGATGGTCCGCCGGCAGCGCTGGTCGCGATTTTTCATGGCGCGCTTGAGCAACGCCCTGCCCTTTCGCGTGACGGTTCACGGGGAATTGCCGAAAGAGCCGATGCTGTGGGTCAGCAATCACGTGTCGTGGACAGACATTCCGTTGCTGGGCATGCTCACTCCGATGTCGTTCCTGTCCAAGGCCGAAGTGCGCACCTGGCCGGTGGCCGGCTGGTTGGCGGCCAAGGCCGGCAGCCTGTTTATCCGTCGCGGGTCGGGTGACAGCCAGCTGATTCGCAAACAGATGACGCGCCACCTGGCGCAGGAACATCCGCTGCTGATGTTCCCGGAAGGCACCACCACCAATGGGCGTTCGCTGCGTACGTTTCATGGCCGTTTGTTGTCAGCGGCGATTGACTCGGAAGTGAAGCTGCAACCCGTGGCGATCCGTTATCTGCGTGACGGCGAACTAGACTCGCTGGCGCCGTTCATTGGCGATGATGATTTGCTGTCGCACCTGATGCGTCTGTTCGCCAATGATCGCGGGGAAGTGGAAATCAAAGTGCTCAAGCCGATCGCTTGCGAAGGCCGGGAGCGTGCGGCGCTGGCGTTCGAGGCGCAGCAGGCGGTGCAGAAGGCGTTGTTTGGGGCTATTCCGGAAACCCAGCAAGCCCCGATGCGCCCCGCCATCGCGGCCTGACACAAAGTCCCTGAAGAAACACAAATCCCTGTGGGAGCGGGCTTGCCCGCGATGGGGGCTTAACATTCAGCATTGATGTTGAATGGCATACCGCAATCGCGGGCAAGCCCGCTCCCACAGGGGGGTTAGGGTGTTGGATAGTTCTGGGCGAAATCCTGAAGCCGCGGATAGAACAACCGGAAATCCTCACTGAGCGGTTCGTACAACCGACGCAACTCCTGCATCGCCCCCGCCAGTTCCTCAGGCCGGGTCAACCGCCGCGAAATCCCCCGCAGCACCTGCTCCAACACCTCGAACTCCTGATAAGAACCCAGCCAGTCATTCGCCATCATGTGCGGCGCGATCCTCGCCAACCGTTCCGGCAATTGCGGCTCGGCCGACAGCACCCGGTACACATCCGACGTGAACAGCGCCAGCGGCTGATTCGAATACAGCGCCCAGTCCCGCGCCAGGCAGTGATCGAAAAACACATCGAGCACGATCCCCGCGTATCGCCGGCGCGTGATGGAAAACCGCGACAAAGACGTATCAACCAACGGATGGCGGTCGGTGAAGACATCGATGCTGCGATGCAGCTGGATGGCCGCTTCGATCTCCGGGTCGAACTGCCCTTGCAGTCGACCCTTGACGAAATCGCCATACAGACTGCCGAGCAATTGGCCGGGGCGCTGGCCACCGAGGTGGAGATGTGCGAGATAATTCATGGGCGCAGCTTAGCACTGCGGCTTTATATCTTTACACCCAATGTATCGTTATAACCCGATATACCGATTTACACGGTCGTCAGACCAAAATCATATTTGTATATCGCGAAGTACCGATTTAAAGTTCGCTTCATCGCGATATAGCGTTTTACTCATCACGAGCCCAAACCCATGACCATCGACCTCGACGAAATAATAAAAGCCCTGGCACACCCAGTACGCCGAGACATCCTCACTTGGCTGAAAGACCCCAAAGCCCAGTTCCCGGAACAAATCCACAACCACGAGTACGGCATCTGCGCCGGACAGATTGATCAACGCTGCGGCCTGTCGCAGTCGACCGTGTCCGCCCATTTGGCGACCTTGCAACGTGCGGGACTGATCAGCAGCCAGAAAGCCGGTCAATGGCACTTCTTCAAACGCAACGAGGACGTGATCCAGGCGTTCCTCGCTGCCATCGTCAAGGAGCTCAGCGCTCCGACAAGGAATTAAACAATGCCCCTCTCGCTACTCATTCTGGCCTTGAGCGCCTTCGCCATCGGCACCACCGAGTTCGTCATCATGGGCCTGCTGCCCGATGTGGCGGCTGACCTCGGCGTGTCGATTCCCGGCGCTGGCTGGCTGGTGACCGGTTACGCCCTGGGCGTGGCCATCGGTGCGCCGTTCATGGCACTGGCCACTGCCAAATTACCGCGCAAGGCTGCACTGGTAGCGTTGATGGGCATTTTCATCATCGGCAACCTGCTCTGTGCAATGGCCACCGACTACAACGTGCTGATGTTTGCCCGAGTGGTCACCGCCCTCTGCCACGGTGCTTTCTTCGGTATAGGTTCGGTGGTGGCTGCGGGGCTCGTTCCGGCGAACAAGCGCGCATCGGCCGTGGCCCTGATGTTCACCGGCCTGACCCTGGCCAACGTACTCGGCGTCCCCCTGGGCACCGCGCTCGGTCAGGAAGCCGGCTGGCGTTCGACCTTCTGGGCTGTGACCGTGATTGGTGTGATCGCGTTGATCGGCCTGATCCGCTTCCTGCCGGCCAAGCGCGATGAAGAGAAACTCGACATGCGTGCCGAATTGCGCGCCCTCAAAGGCGCCGGGATCTGGCTATCGCTGAGCATGACTGCGTTGTTTGCGGCCTCCGTATTCACCCTGTTCACCTATGTCGCCCCGCTGCTCGGTGATGTCACCGGCGTCTCGCCCAAAGGCGTGACCTGGACCCTGATGCTCATCGGCCTGGGCCTGACAGTCGGCAACATCATCGGCGGCAAGCTGGCAGACAAAGGCATGGCCGCGACGCTGATCGGCGTCTTCATCTCGATGGCCGTGATCTCGACCGTACTGACCTGGACCAGCGTCGCGCTGATTCCTGCGGAAATCACCCTGTTCCTTTGGGCTACCGCGTGCTTCGCCGCCGTGCCCGCCCTGCAAGTGAACGTGGTGACCTACGGCAAGGCCGCGCCGAACCTGGTGTCGACCTTGAACATCGGCGCTTTCAACATCGGCAACGCCTTGGGTGCCTGGGTCGGCGGCAGTGTCATCGCCCACGGCTTCGGCCTGACCAGCGTGCCTCTCGCGGCAGCAGTACTGGCGGTACTCGCCCTGCTGGTGACCCTGATTACTTTCCGTCAGAGCGGTAACCCCGAACTGGCTCCTGCGACTAACTGATACCTCACGAGGGTTGTACTGAAATGACGACTATTTTCGATCCAATCAAACTGGGCGACATCGAGCTCGCCAACCGCATCATCATGGCACCGCTGACCCGCTGCCGCGCCGACGAAGGCCGTGTGCCGAACGCGCTGATGGCCGAATACTACGTACAACGTGCCTCGGCCGGCCTGATCCTCAGCGAGGCCACGTCGGTCACGCCGATGGGCGTCGGCTACCCGGACACCCCGGGCATCTGGTCCAACGATCAGGTGCGTGGCTGGGCCAACGTGACCAAGGCGATCCACGGCGCGGGTGGCAAGATTTTCCTGCAACTGTGGCACGTTGGTCGGGTTTCCCACGCTTTGTACCTGAACGGCGAAGCGCCGGTCGCACCGAGCGCCATCCAGCAAAAAGGTCACGTCAGTCTGGTTCGCCCACTGGCCGACTACCCTACCCCGCGCGCCCTGGAAACCGCTGAAATCGCCGACATCGTCGACGCTTATCGCGTCGGGGCCGAGAACGCCAAGGCGGCCGGGTTCGACGGTGTGGAAATCCACGGTGCCAACGGTTACCTGCTCGACCAGTTCCTGCAAAGCAGCACCAACCAGCGCACCGACAATTACGGCGGCTCCCTGGAAAACCGTGCGCGCCTGTTGCTGGAAGTGACCGATGCCGCGATCGAAGTCTGGGGCGCAGGCCGCGTGGGTGTGCACCTGTCACCCCGCGCCGATCTCCATGACATGGGCGACGACAACCTGTCCGAGACTTTCATCTACGTCGCTCGCGAACTGGGCAAACGTGGCATCGCGTTCATTTGCTCCCGCGAGAAAGAAGCCGGCGACAGCCTTGGCCCACAACTCAAAGAAGCCTTCGGCGGCCCGTACATCGCCAATGAACGTTTCACCAAGGACAGCGCCAACGCCTGGCTGGCCAGCGGCAAGGCTGATGCGGTTGCCTTCGGCGTGCCGTTCATTGCCAACCCGGACCTGCCGGCACGCTTGAAGGCTGATGCGCCGCTTAACGAAGCGCGTCCCGAGTTGTTCTACGCCAAGGGCCCGGTCGGCTACATCGACTATCCAGTGATGTAAGCGTCCCCCTGGAAATGCAAAAGCCCCGACTCGAAAGAGCCGGGGCTTTTTATTGCGCCATGGTTATTCACATGGCTTCACACTGATTCACACGCGCGACACAAAATCCCTACAAAATACGTAGCTCGCTACCTTTCAACCTGGCGAGCGTGCGTATATAAAAGCATCCCATTGCCACAAGGCGAGCATTGAAGGGATCAACGCCCGCCTTAATGGTTGACATAACCGGATCCAATTACGCATTTTGATTTATTTGCGCAGGCTGGGGCTCAGGCGCAGCATGTCCAATCCTGTATTGACCCAACGCTCGGCTTCGGTGTGCAGTTGAAAACTGTCGGGGGCCAATAGCCACTGGTACAGCATGCCATCGATGTAGGCGTGCAGGCTGATGGCCGCGCGGGCCGTGTCGAGGTCCTCAGGCATTTGCCCTCGTTTCACCGCATTACTCAGGGCCAGGGCGATTCGCACATTGCAATCGAGGCTGACCTCACGACGCTGCTGACGCAGGTCGCACATTTCATCGGTGAATTCGCACTTATGAAACAAAATCTCATTGATGCGTCGGGTTTTCGGGTCCAGGGCAACTTGATGAAACAAATGAATCAGCAGTTTGCGCATGCAGCCCAGCGGATCGAGTTCATCTTCACTTTCGCTGGCCCTGGCCATTTCATCCAGCGGCTCTTTCAGGCTATCCAGCATGGCCTGCACCAAATCCGCCTTGTTGCTGAAATGCCAGTAGATGGCTCCGCGAGTCACGCCGGCCAGGGTCGCGATGTCCGCCAGCGTCGTACGCGCCACGCCCCTTTCATAAAAGGCTTTCTCTGCCGCTTCGAGTATCTGGCTGCGGGTTTCTTGAGCTTCCTCTTTGGTACGACGGACCATGGCAGTAAAACCTCAATCAGGATGCTTCAGCGATGTCTGAACAGCCGCTGAACAAAAGTGGGGCGAGCGCTCTCGGGTCTCGTCCCCGGCTTACAATTCGAACCGTTGACGGGCGTTGGTAACGGGATGGATACGCAGTCAAGGTGTTTACAAACAACCATGAACGTAAGTATATTCCTTAGCAAGCTACTTATCCACCCGGTACTCATTTTTTACCCTTCCACATTTCTAGTGCGTTTCTTACGCGCCTGACCCGAGGATTTTCATGCAATTCAAGCCAGCTGTTACCGCTCTGGTCGCCGCCGTCGCCTTGGCATCACTGCTCAGCGGATGCAAAAAGGAAGAAGCGGCACCCGCCGCACCACCTCCTCAGGTCGGCGTGGTTACCCTGCAACCTCAAGCCTTTACCCTGACGTCCGAGCTTCCGGGGCGCACCAGTGCGTTCCGCATTGCCGAAGTTCGTCCACAGGTCAACGGCATCATTCTCAAGCGTCTGTTCAAGGAAGGTGGTGACGTCAAGGCCGGCCAGCAGCTGTATCAGATCGATCCGTCGGTCTATGACGCTACGCTGAAAAGCGCCGAAGCCAACCTGCAACAGACGAAGTCGATCTCTGATCGCTACAAGCAGCTGGTCAACGAACAGGCTGTCAGCCGTCAGGAATACGACACGGCCGTGGCCAACCGCATGCAATCGGAAGCCGCATTGCAAACCGCTCAGATCAATGTGCGCTACACCAAGGTCTACGCGCCGATTTCCGGCCGCATCGGCCGCTCCAATGTGACTGAAGGCGCGCTAGTTACCAGCGGTCAGGCGGACGCCATGGCCGTCATTCAGCAACTGGACCCGATCTATGTCGACGTCACCCAGTCCTCCGTGGAGCTGCTTGAACTGCGCCGAGAACTGGAAAGCGGTCGCCTGCAAAAGGCCGGTGAAACCGCAGCAGCGGTCAAGCTGACCCTCGAAGACGGCAGCCAGTACAAACAGGAAGGCAAGCTCGAGTTCTCCGAAGTCTCGGTCGACCAGACCACGGGCTCCGTTACCCTGCGTGCGGTGTTCCCCAACCCTGATCACACCTTGCTGCCAGGCATGTTCGTTCACGCCCAGTTGCAGGCCGGTGTAAACAGCGCAGCAATTCTGGCGCCGCAACAAGGCGTGACCCGCGACCTCAAGGGCTCACCGACCGCACTGGTCGTGGGTGCCGACAACAAGGTTGAACTGCGTCAGCTCAAGGCCAGCCGCACCGTCGGCAGCCAATGGCTGATCGAAGACGGCCTGAAGGCCGGCGATCGCCTGATCACCGAAGGACTGCAATTCGTCAAACCTGGCATCGAAGTCAAAGCCAGTGAAGCGACTAACGTTGGCGCAAAGAACCCGGCCCCCGCACAGGCAGCTGATAAGGCTTCCAGCGGCAAAGGGGAGTAAACCATGTCGAAATTTTTTATCGACCGTCCGATTTTCGCCTGGGTAATTGCCCTGGTGATCATGCTGGTCGGGGCACTATCGATTCTCAAACTCCCGATCAACCAATACCCGAGCATTGCCCCTCCGGCGATCGCCATTTCCGTGGCCTACCCGGGTGCTTCTGCGCAAACCGTACAAGACACCGTGGTTCAGGTGATCGAACAGCAGCTCAACGGTATCGACAACCTGCGTTATGTGTCCTCGGAAAGTAACTCCGACGGCACCATGACGATCACCGCGACGTTCGAGCAAGGCACCAACTCCGATACCGCGCAGGTTCAGGTCCAGAACAAACTGAACCTGGCGACCCCGCTGCTGCCGCAAGAAGTGCAGCAACAGGGTATCCGCGTGACCAAGGCAGTGAAGAACTTCCTGCTGGTAATCGGCGTGGTCTCGCGTGACGGCAGCATGACCAAGGACGACTTGTCCAACTACATCGTGTCGAACATGCAGGATCCGATCTCGCGGACGGCCGGCGTGGGCGACTTCCAGGTGTTTGGTTCCCAGTACGCCATGCGTATCTGGCTCGACCCGGCCAAGTTGAACAACTTCAACCTGACTCCGATCGACGTCAAAACCGCCATCGCCGCGCAGAACGTCCAGGTATCGTCCGGCCAGCTCGGCGGCCTGCCGGCCCTGCCCGGCACTCAGCTGAACGCTACGATCATCGGCAAGACCCGCCTGCAGACCGCTGAGCAATTCGACAAAATCTTGCTCAAAGTCAACAAGGACGGCTCCCAGGTTCGCTTGAAAGATGTCGCCGACGTCGGTCTGGGTGGTGAGAACTACAGCATCAACGCCCAGTTCAACGGTGCCCCCGCTTCCGGCCTGGCAGTGAAACTGGCCAACGGCGCCAACGCCCTCGACACGGCGAAAGCCCTGCGCAAGACCATCGACACCCTCAAGCCGTTCTTCCCGGAAGGCATGGAAGTGGTGTTCCCGTACGACACCACTCCGGTGGTGACCGAGTCGATCAAGGGCGTGGTTGAAACCCTGGTCGAAGCGATCGTGCTGGTGTTCCTGGTGATGTTCCTGTTCCTGCAAAACTTCCGCGCCACGGTCATCACCACGATGACTGTGCCGGTAGTACTGCTCGGTACGTTCGGGATCCTCGCGGCGTTCGGTTTCAGCATCAACACCCTGACCATGTTCGGTATGGTGTTGGCCATCGGCTTGCTGGTGGACGATGCCATCGTGGTGGTGGAAAACGTCGAACGGGTCATGAGCGAAGAAGGCCTGTCACCCAAGGAGGCCACCAAGAAATCCATGGGGCAGATCCAGGGTGCACTGGTGGGTATCGCCCTGGTGCTGTCGGCGGTACTGCTGCCGATGGCGTTCTTCAGCGGCTCCACGGGCGTGATCTACAAGCAGTTCTCGATCACCATCGTTTCGGCCATGGCGCTATCGGTGTTGGTCGCATTGATCTTCACGCCGGCACTGTGCGCCACCATGCTCAAGGCGATTCCGAAAGGCGAGCACGGCACACCGAAACGCGGCTTCTTCGGCTGGTTCAACCGCAATTTTGACCGTGGCGTACGCAGCTATGAGCGGGGCGTGGGCAACATGCTCACGCACAAGGCGCCGTACCTGCTGGCGTACCTCATCATCGTGGTCGGCATGATCTGGCTGTTCACCCGTATTCCAACCGCGTTTCTGCCGGAAGAAGACCAGGGTGTACTGTTCGCCCAGGTGCAGACCCCGGCCGGCTCGACGGCGCAGCGCACCCAGGTGGTCGTGGACCAGATGCGTGAATACCTGCTGCGTCCCGGCAAGGATGGCGGTGAAGGCGATGCGGTGAACTCGGTGTTTACCGTGACCGGCTTCAACTTCGCCGGCCGTGGCCAGAGTTCGGGTATGGCGTTCATCATGATGAAGCCGTGGGAAGAACGTAACGCTGACAACAACGTGTTCAAAGTCGCGGCCCGTGCCCAACAGCACTTCTTCACCTTCCGTGACGCCATGGTGTTCGCGTTCGCGCCACCAGCGGTTCTGGAACTGGGTAACGCCACCGGTTTCGACGTGTTCCTGCAAGACCGCGCCGGTATCGGTCACGAAAAACTGATGGCTGCCCGTAACCAGTTCCTCGGCATGGCGGCGCAGAGCAAAGTGCTGTCGCAAGTGCGCCCGAACGGTCTGAACGACGAGCCGCAATACCAGTTGGAAATCGACGACGAGAAGGCCAGTGCGCTGGGCGTTACCATCGCCGACATCAACAACACCCTGTCGATTGCCCTGGGCAGTAGCTATGTGAACGACTTCATCGACCGTGGTCGGGTGAAGAAGGTTTACGTGCAAGGCCAGCCCGACGCGCGCATGAGCCCTGAAGACCTGAAGAAGTGGTACGTGCGCAACAGCGCCGGGACCATGGTTCCGTTCACCGCGTTCGCCAAGGGTGAGTGGATCTACGGCTCGCCGAAACTGGCCCGTTACAACGGCGTCGAAGCGGTGGAAATCCTCGGTTCCCCGGCGCCTGGCTACTCCACCGGCGAAGCGATGGCCGAAGTCGAAGCCATCGCCCAGAAACTGCCGGCCGGTGTCGGTATTTCCTGGACCGGCCTGTCGTACGAAGAACGGCTGTCAGGCTCACAGGCTCCTGCGCTGTATGCCTTGTCGCTGCTGATGGTGTTCCTCTGTCTGGCGGCGCTGTACGAAAGCTGGTCGATTCCGATCGCGGTGATGCTGGTGGTGCCTTTGGGGATCATCGGTGCACTGTTGGCCACCAGTCTTCGGGGACTCTCCAACGACGTTTACTTCCAGGTAGGCCTGTTGACGACCATCGGTCTGGCGGCGAAAAACGCCATTCTGATCGTCGAATTCGCCAAAGAACTGCATGAGCAAGGGCGTAGCCTGCGCGATGCGGCGATCGAAGCGTGCCGGATGCGTTTGCGGCCGATCATCATGACCTCGCTCGCCTTCGTCCTCGGCGTGGTGCCGCTGGCGATTTCCACGGGCGCCGGTTCAGGCAGCCAACATGCAATCGGTACGGGCGTTATTGGCGGTATGATCACCGCCACGGTCCTGGCGATCTTCTGGGTACCATTGTTCTTCGTCACCGTGTCGTCCATAGGGCAGCGCAAAATCGCCGACCAGGATGACGCTATTGAACCTTCTAAAGAGGCTGGCCAATGAGCAAGTCGCTACTCTCCATCGCAGTTGCCGCCTTCGTGCTGAGCGGCTGCTCGCTGATACCCGATTATCAGCAGCCTGAAGCACCGGTGGCGGCCCAATACCCGCAAGGCCCGGCGTACTCGTCGGCCCAGGCGCCGAACCAGGCGGCTGCGGAACAGGGCTGGAAGCAATTTTTCCATGACCCGGCCCTGCAACAGCTGATCCAGGTCTCGCTGGAAAATAACCGTGACCTGCGTGTCGCGGCCCTGAACATCGACGCGTTCGCGGCTCAGTACCGCATCCAGCGTGCCGATCTGTTCCCGGCTGTTTCGGCCAATGGCACTGGCAGCCGTCAGCGTCTGCCGGCACGTGCTTCGCAGACTGGCGAAGCGGGCATCACCAGTTCCTACTCCGCCACAGTCGGCATCAGCGCTTATGAACTCGACCTGTTCGGTCGGGTCCGCAGCCTCAGCGAAGAAGCCCTGCAAAAGTACTTCGCCACTGAAGAAGGTCGTCGCAGCACGCAGATCAGCCTGGTGGCCAGCGTGGCCAACGCCTACCTGACCTGGCAGGCCGACAAGGAACTGCTGAAACTGACCCAGGACACCCTCGGAGCATTCGAGGAGAGCTACAAGCTCACCGCGCGCAGCAACGAAGTGGGGGTCGCCTCGGCCCTGGACCTCGCCCAGTCGCGTACCTCGGTGGAAAACGCCCGGGCGCAACTGGCCAAGTACACCCGTCAGGTCGCGCAGGATGAAAACAGCCTGGTGTTGCTGCTCGGCACCGGCATCCCGGCCAATCTGCAAACCGCCAAGCCACTGGCTGACGACCTGCTGAGCGACGTGCCGGCCGGTCTGCCATCGGACTTGCTGCAACGTCGTCCGGATATTCTCCAGGCCGAGTACAACCTGAAAGCGGCCAACGCCAACATCGGCGCGGCACGGGCGGCGTTCTTCCCGAGCATCAGCCTGACGGCCAACGCCGGCACCCTGAGCCCGGACTTGTCCGGTCTGTTCAAGGGCGGCTCGGGTACCTGGCTGTTCTCGCCGCAGATCAACCTGCCGATCTTCAACGCCGGCAGCCTGCGCGCCAGCCTGGATTACTCGAAAATCCAGAAAGACATCGGCGTGGCGAACTACGAGAAGTCCATTCAAACGGCCTTCCAGGAAGTCGCCGACGGCCTGGCCGCCCGCCAGACCTACACCGATCAGCTGCAGGCGCAGCGTGATTTCGTCACCGCCAACCAGGACTACTACCGTCTGGCCGAGCGTCGCTACCGTATCGGTGTCGACAGCAACCTGACCTTCCTCGACGCCCAGCGTCAGCTGTTCAGTGCGCAACAGGTGCTGATTACTGATCGTCTGGCGCAGCTGGTCAGTGCGGTCAATCTGTACAAGGCATTGGGTGGTGGCTGGAACGAGCAGACAGCGAAAGTCGAACCGTTGAAAGAAGACGCGCCGAAGATGAGAATGTTCTGATAGCGCTGTTGTAAGAGAAGCCCACCTTTTGGTGGGCTTTTTGTTGGCTGCGGGAAAAGCAGGGTTGTCAGTTCCGGCCTCTTCGCGGGCAAGCCCGCTCCCACAGGTTCAGCGGGGTTCACAAAGTTTGTGTTCGACACGGACACTGTGGGAGCGGGCTTGCCCGCGAAAAAGCCAGCCCAGACAACACAAAAACCTCAATCCAACAAACGTTCGATAACCGCCCAAAACCCGCTTTTCCCGATTGAACCATCCAGTCCATTCCCCGCACCATTCGTCGCACAAGACCAATAACATCAGGTTCGACACCATGTCCCCGCGCCCTGCCCTGTCCGGCTAACCGGCTCCCGTTTTTCATCCATTTGAATCCTTTGTCTGCAACCCCAACGTTGCGGCAACGCACCGTTTCACCCCTAACAATTAGAGAGACCCGAGCCCATGACGCCTTTCACCACGCAGTATTACTTCCCAAGCCTGATCGCCATCGCTCTGGCCGGCGCAGCCCTGCCCGCCATGGCCGAGGAATCGGGTTTTGTCGAAGGCGCCAAGGTCAACCTGAACCTGCGCAATTTCTACATCAACCGCAACTTCACCAACCCGACCAAGGCCCAGGGCAAGGCTGAAGAGTGGACGCAAAGTTTCATCCTCGACGCCAAGTCCGGCTTCACCCAGGGCACCGTCGGGTTCGGTATGGACGTGCTGGGGTTGTACTCGGTGAAGCTCGACGGAGGTAAAGGCACGGGCGGGACGCAGTTGCTGCCGCTGGACCACGACGGTCGCCCCGCGGACAACTTCGGTCGCACCAACGTGGCGTTCAAGGCCAGGTTGTCGCAGACCGAAGTCAAGGTAGGCGAATGGATGCCGGTGCTGCCGATCCTGCGCTCGGACGACGGTCGCTCCCTGCCGCAAACCTTCCGTGGCGGTCAGATAACGTCTAAAGAAATCGCCGGTCTGACGCTCTATGGCGGCCAGTTCCGCGCCAACAGCCCGCGCGATGACAGCAGCATGAGCGACATGTCGATGACCGGAAAACCGACCTTCACCTCCGACCGCTTCAACTTCCAGGGCGGCGAATACGCCTTTAACGACAAGCGCACCCAGATCGGTGTGTGGAACGCCGAACTCAAAGACATCTACAGCCAGCAATACGTGAACCTGATCCACAGCCAGCCCGTCGGCGACTGGACCCTGGGCGCCAACCTAGGTTTCTTCTATGGCAAGGATGACGGCAGCGCCCGGGCTGGCGACCTGGACAACAAGACCTGGTCGGGCTTGTTCTCGGCCAGGTACGGCGGCCATACCTTTTACGTCGGCCTGCAAAAACTCAGCGGCGACAGCGCCTGGATGCGGGTCAACGGCACTAGCGGCGGCACTCTGGCCAACGACAGCTACAACGCCAGTTATGACAACGCCCGGGAAAAATCCTGGCAGGTGCGCCATGACTACAACTTCGTCGCTCTCGGCATCCCCGGCCTGACCCTGATGAACCGCTACATCAGCGGCGACAACGTGCACACCGGCACCATCACAGACGGCAAGGAATGGGGCCGCGAAAGTGAACTGGGCTATACCGTGCAGAGCGGCGCGCTCAAGGACCTCAACGTCAAATGGCGCAACTCGACCATACGCCGGGACTTCAGCAATAACGAGTTCGACGAGAACCGGTTGATCGTCAGCTATCCGATCAGTTTGTTGTAGGTCTCAAGAACGCCTTCGCGGTATCGAGCCGGCCGCCCGTCAGGCTGGCTGGCGCTTTGCAGACCTTCAATTACAGTGAAAAAACCTGACAGGATTCAGGCGATATACAACCCTCCCCGCTTCCGTTATCTGTTGATGTTGGTCCGAAAGACTTGAGCCAGGCTGTCATCGGAAGACACCACTTGATCACCAGAGGACCACCTCATGATCACTCGACTCAATTCGGCTCCCGTTAACCGCGACTGGGACGCCAAGGCTTATCAGCAATTCTCGACACTTCGACAACGACCGGTGAACGAGCTACTCGACCGCATCGACCTGGCAACCCCAAAACGCATCTACGACCTCGGCTGTGGCACCGGCATTGCGACGCAAGCTCTGGCCAAACGCTGGCCTCGCGCTCACCTGATGGGTATCGACAGTTCGGAGCAAATGCTTCAGGAGGCCAGGTGTTTGCCGATCAAGGCGCAGTGGAAGCAGTGCGATCTACAGAACTGGTTGCCGGAGCAACCGGCCGACCTGCTCTTTGCCGCCGCCGTGCTGCATTTCATCGACGGTCACGAACAGCTGCTGCCGCGTTTGCTCGGTTATCTAAACCCGGGTGGTTGTCTGGCGGTGCACATGCCCGACTGGCGGGATGCGCTGTGGTATCAACTGATGCTCGACACACTCGATGGTGGTTCCGACGGTAAACCGCTCGGTTCCCCGCAATTGCGAGAGACGATGGCGGCGCGGCCGTTGCTGTCGTTGGAAAATTATTACCGGTTGCTCTCACCGATCACCCGGACACTGGAAATCTGGGAAACCGAGCAGTTGCAGGTCGTGGACGGCAAGTCGCCGATTTATGACTGGATCAAGGTCTCGGCCCTGCGGGCGGTGATGCAAGGCTTGAAGGATGACGAACAGGCGCGGTTCATCTATCACTTCATGATGCGGGTGCATGTGCATTACCCGCATGAATGCGATGGGCGCACGTTGTTTCCGTTCAAGCGGATCTTCATTGTCGCCACGGTGTAAGTCATGACATTGCTTTCGCGGGCAAGCCTCGCTCCTACAGGGTTTGCGCAAACCCTGTAGGAGCGAGGCTTGCCCGCGAAAGCGTCAGCTCTAACAACGCAAAACCCGAAATTTACTCCCGGGACTCTAAGCCAAGCTCATCCCACACCGACTCCGCCAAATGGAACGTCGCGTTGGCCGCCGGGATGCCGCAGTAGATCGCGCTCTGCATGATCACTTCCTTGATCTCGCCACGGGTCACGCCGTTGTTGGCGGCGGCGCGCAGGTGCAGTTTGAGTTCTTCGTTGCGGTTCATGCCGATCAGCATGGCGATGGTGATCAGGCTGCGGGTATGGCGCGGCAGGCCCGGGCGGGTCCAGATGTCACCCCATGCATGGCGGGTGATCATTTCCTGGAACTCCGAGTTGAACTCGGTCAGCGCATTCAGGCTGCGGTCGACATGGGCATCGCCAAGCACAGCGCGACGGACTTCCAGGCCTTCGTCGTAACGTTGTTTTTCGTCCACAACAATCCCCTTAATGAGCCAACAAAAACGCCAGCACACGGTCGCTGAAATCAGCACCGGCCTGGACGTTGGACAGGTGCGCGGCATAAAACTCGGCGTACTCGGCGCCCTGCACATGCTCCTGAATAAAGTGCCCACCAGACGGCGGCGTAACCGCATCTGCGGTGCCGGCGATAACCAGCAGCGGTACCTTGATCGAGGACAGCTGATCACGGAAGTCGGCATCGCGCACGGCGGCGCAGTTGGCGGCATAACCTTCAGGCGAAGTGGCCGCGAGCATGTCGGTAATCCGCTTCGCGGCAGCCGGATTGGCCTCGGCAAAGTCAGGCGTAAACCAGCGCGCAATCGACGCATCGCGCAGCGCGACCATGGCCGCCGAACCGTCACGCAGCACGGTTTCGATCCGTGGATTCCACACCGACGGATCGCCGATTTTCGCCGCGGTATTGCACACCACCAATTTGTTCAACCGCTCGCCAGCATTGATGCCCAGCCACTGGCCGATCAGGCCGCCCATGGACAGGCCGCAAAAATGTGCGCGCTCGATGTGCAACGCATCCAGCAGCGCCAGCACGTCGTGGCCCAATTGCTCGATGTTGTACGGCCCCGGCGTGACCAGCGATTGGCCATGGCCACGGGTGTCGAAACGCAGCACTCGGAAATGCTCGGAGAACGCTGCGATTTGCGCGTCCCACATATGCAGGTCAGTGCCCAGCGAATTGGACAGCACCAGCACCGGCGCGTCGTCCGGCCCATCAATTTGGTAATTCAGTTCGCCCTCGGCGAGTTGTACGAAAGCCACAGCAATCTCCTTCAGGCAGTCAACGCAATATGTTCAGCCACCGCTCGCTCGACCCAGGTATGGGCCTGACCGAGGTAATGGGCGGGGTCCAGCAGACGATCGAGTTCAAGGGCAGAAAGCTCGGCGGTCACTTGGGGCTCGTCGCCGAGTACCGCTCGCAGATGACGTTGTTCGGCCACCGCACGTTTGCAGCATTGCTCAAGCAGATGATGCGCGGTGTCGCGCCCAACCCGTTGTGCGAGGACGATGCTCACCGCTTCGGCCAGCACCAGGCCTTGAGTCAGGTCGAGGTTGCGCGCCATGCGCAGCGCGTCCACTTCCAGTCCGTCCGCTACCAGCAACGCTTGCTTGAGGCTGCCGGACACCAGGCAGCAAATCTCCGGCAGGGTTTCCCATTCGGCGTGCCACAAGCCTAGGCTGCGTTCGTGTTCCTGAGGCATGGCGCTGAACAGCGTCGAGAGCAAACCGGGAACGCGGGTTGCCGCACTAATCAGCACTGCAGCACCCACGGGGTTGCGTTTGTGCGGCATGGTCGAGGAACCGCCCTTGCCCGGCGCCGACGGCTCGAACACCTCCCCCGCCTCGGTCTGCATCAACAGACTGATATCGCGGCCGAGTTTGCCGAGGCTGCCGGCGATCAAACCGAGTACCGCGCCGAACTCCACCAGGCGATCACGCTGGGTGTGCCAGGGTTGGTCCGGCAACGTCAGTTTCAGCTCACCGGCCAAGGCTTCGGCAATCGGCATCGCCTGTTCGCCGAGGGCCGCCAGTGTTCCGGACGCACCACCGAATTGCAGCACTAGCAGGCGCGGTTTGAGTTCGCGCAGACGCTGACGGCTGCGGGTTACGGCGCCCAGCCAACCGGCGATTTTCATGCCGAGGGTGACGGGCGTCGCGTGTTGCAGCCAGGTCCGGCCGGCGAGCGGTGTGGCGACGTAGCACCGGGCTTGGGTAGCGAGGGTTTCGCCCAGTTGCGCCAGATCGCTTTCGATCAACTCCATTGCGCGGCGCAGTTGTAGCACCAGCCCCGTGTCCATCACGTCCTGACTGGTTGCGCCCAGATGCACATAGCGCTCGGCTTCGGCATCGTTGGCCGCGATCTGTTTACCCAACGCCTTGACCAGCGGAATCGCCGAATTGCCCGCCGTGGCAATCGCTTCGCCGAGAGCGACAAAATCATAATGCCCGGCCTGACATGCCGCTTCGATAGAGGCGACAGCCGTCTGCGGAAACAAGCCAATCCGCGCCTCGGCCCGGGCCAGTGCCGCTTCGAAATCGAGCATGGCCTGAACCCGGCCCTGATCGCAGAACACCTCACGCATGTCGCGGGCCGTGAAATAGGCATCGAACAATTGATTGCCCGGTCGCTGATTCATAAACAGTCCCTGAAGGCGTGGGCCATTGAGGCCCACGCGGATGGATCAAAGGTCGTGGTGCAAATACTTGGCCTGTTTCGGCAGGCGCAGGCTGAACAGGAACGCCACCGCCATCATCACCGTCACGTACCAGTAGAAAGAGTTTTCCATGCCCACGGCTTTAAGGCTCAGAGCGACGTATTCCGCCGAGCCGCCGAAGATTGCGTTGGCCACCGCATACGCCAGGCCGACACCCAGTGCGCGTACTTCCGGCGGGAACATTTCGGCTTTCACCAGGCCGCTGATGGACGTGTAAAAACTGACGATGGCCAGCGCCACGGTAATCAGCACAAAGGCCAGGAACGGACTGCTGACACTTTTCAGACTCAGCAGGATCGGCACGGTGCACAGCGTCCCCAATGCACCGAACCACAGCATCGAGTTACGTCGGCCGATCTTGTCCGCGAGCATGCCGAACAGCGGCTGCATGCACATGTAAAGGAACAGCGCGCCGGTCATGATGTAACTGGCGGTCTTGGCGTGCATGCCGGCGGTGTTCACCAGGTACTTCTGCATGTACGTGGTGAAGGTGTAGAAAATCAGCGAGCCACCGGCGGTGTAGCCGAGCACGGTAATAAAGGCTGCTTTATGGTCGCGGAACAGCGCGCGGATGCTGCCGGCGTCCTTGTTGTCGCGCATTTCCTTGCTGGTAGTTTCCTTGAGCGAACGACGCAGAAACAGCGAGATCAATGCGGCCGCTGCGCCGACCACAAACGGGATCCGCCAGCCGTAGGCACGCAGGTCATCTTCGGTGAGGAACTGTTGCAGGACCACCACCAGCGACACCGCCAGCAACTGCCCGCCAATCAGCGTCACGTACTGGAACGAGGCGAAGAAACCGCGCTGGCCCTTGAGGGCGACTTCGCTCATGTAGGTCGCGGTGGTGCCGTATTCGCCACCCACCGACAGGCCCTGGAGCAAGCGGGCGAACAACAGCATGATCGGTGCCCAGACGCCGATGTCCTTGTAGGTCGGCAGGCACGCGATGAGCAACGAGCCGAAGCACATCATCAGAATCGAGATCAACATCGAATTCTTGCGCCCGTGCTTGTCCGCGACACGGCCGAAAATCCAGCCGCCGATCGGTCGCATCAGGAACCCGGCCGCGAACACGCCAGCGGTATTCACCAGTTGCACGGTGGGGTTGTCGGACGGGAAAAAGGCCGGCGCAAAGTAGATCGCGCAAAAGGCGTAGACGTAGAAGTCGAACCATTCGACGAGGTTACCGGACGAGGCGCCGACAATTGCGAAGATCCGCTTACTGCGCTCTTCGCCGGTGTAATGCGCTGGAATAGCGGTGGGGGTTGCCATTATTTTTCACTCTTCGGGGACCATGACAGTCTAGACACACTTTGCAACAATCCCGTTCCACAGATAGATCAGCAACGCGAATCCCCTGTGGGAGCGGGCTTGCCCGCGATAGCGTTGGGTCAGTCAGCAATGATGCTGGATGTGACTCAGTCATCGCGGGCAAGCCCGCTCCCACAGGTGAACGGTGTTCACTCAATAATCGAAGAACACCGTCTCGGCATCAGTGCCTTGCAAGATCACATTCCACTGATAAACACCGGACGCATCCTGCTTCGCCAGCAAGGTACTGCGGCGCTCAGCCGGCACGCATTCCAGCAGCGGGTCCTCGACGTTCGCCGGTTCGCCCTCAAAGTAAATCCGTGTCAGCAAGTGCTTCACCAACCCGCGAGCAAACACCAGCACCACCAAATGCGGTGCCTGGGTCGAGCCCTTGAGGCCCTCCACCGTTCCAGGCTTGATGGTGGTGAAGCGGAAACGCCCTTCGGCATCCACCGGCACCCGGCCGAAGCCCTCGAAGTTCGGGTCCAGGGGTTTGGCCTGATCGTCTTCGGGGTGGTCGTACTTGCCTGCGGCATTGGCCTGCCAGACTTCCAGCATCGCGTCGTTGACGAAATCGCCGTTGCCATCGACGACTTGCCCGGTGATCGCCACGCGTTCACCGAGGGTTTGTTCAACGGTCAGGTCTTCGCGGTTCAGCCAGGTCAGGCCGATGTGGTAATACGGCCCGACGGTGTGGGACGTGGTCGCGTTCAGCGTCATCTTATTTCTCCATCGGCGTGGCTTCGCGGCCGCGCAAGACGATGTCCCAACGATAACCGAGGGCATAGGAAGGGATGGTTTTTTCCAGATCGAACGTGGCGATCAAACGTTCTTTGGCGCGGGTATCGGGCACGCAGTTGTAGATCGGGTCGTAGGCCAGCAGCGGGTCGCCCGGGAAATACATCTGCGTGACCAGCCGCGTCAGAATGCTCGGCCCGAACAGCGAGAAATGGATGTGCGCCGGGCGCCAGGCGTTGTGATGGTTGCCCCACGGATAGGCGCCGGGTTTGATGGTCTGGAACTGGTACCAGCCATCGGCGTCAGTCACGGTGCGGCCGGTGCCGGTGAAGTTCGGGTCCAGCGGCGCGTCGTGCAGGTCGCGGGCATGGTTGTAGCGACCGGCGGCGTTAGCCTGCCAGATCTCCACCAGAATCCCCGGCACCGGCAAACCGTCTTCATCCAGCACGCGGCCGTGGATGATGATGCGCTCACCCAACGGTTCGCCCGCGTGTTGCACCGTCAGGTCGTTGTCCTTCTCGTTAATACGCTCGGCGCCGATGGTCGGGCCGGTGATTTCCGACAACGAATGAGGCAAAAACACCAACGGCTTGGACGGCGAGCGACGGTTGGTGGATTGATACGTCGGGTGCAGGTAGTCCGGCTGGGTGCCTTCCTGCGGGCGACGGTAACCAGGCTTGTCAGTCATTTCGCTTTCCTCTGTTCTTATGAGTCTGCCGGGTGTCAGACGCGTTCGATGGCCAGGGCCAGACCCTGGCCTACACCGACGCACATGGTCGCCAGACCTTTCTTGCCACCCGTTTTTTCAAGCTGATGCAACGCGGTCAGCACCAGACGCGCACCGCTCATGCCCAACGGATGGCCCAAGGCAATGGCGCCACCGTTCGGATTGACCTGGGCCGCGTCGTCCGCAATACCCAGTTCGCGCAGCACCGCCAGACCCTGGCTGGCGAAGGCTTCATTGAGTTCGATCACGTCGAAATCGCTGACAGCCAAACCCAGGCGTTCAGTCAGTTTGCGCACTGCCGGCACCGGGCCGATGCCCATGACACGCGGTGCGACGCCGGCGCTCGCCATGCCCAGCACTTTGGCACGAGCGGTCAGGCCGTGCTTCTTCACCGCTTCGGCGGAGGCCAGAATCAACGCCGCGGCACCGTCGTTCACACCGGAAGCGTTGCCGGCAGTGACGGTTTTATCGGGACCGTTGACCGGTTTCAGTTTGGCCAGGGTTTCCAGCGTGGTATCGGCACGAGGATGTTCATCCTGGCTGACGACGGTTTCCCCTTTCTTGTGGGCAATCCGCACTTCGACGATTTCTTCAGTGAAAAATCCTGCGGCTTGCGCGGCAGCTGTCCGCTGCTGGCTGCGCAGGGCGAAAGCGTCCTGATCCTCGCGGGACACTTCGTAATCGTCCGCTACATTGTCGGCGGTCTGCGGCATCGCATCGACGCCGTACTGGGCTTTCATCAACGGGTTGATGAAGCGCCAGCCAATGGTGGTGTCTTCGAGCTTCATGTTGCGCGAGAACGCCGCATCGGCCTTGCCCATCACGAACGGCGCGCGGGACATCGACTCGACGCCGCCCGCAATCGCCAGCTCCATTTCACCGCTGGCAATGGCGCGGAATGCAGTGCCGATGGCGTCCATGCCCGAAGCGCACAGGCGATTGAGGGTGACGCCCGGAATGCTTTCCGGCAGCCCGGCCAGCAGCAGCGCCATGCGTGCGACGTTGCGGTTATCTTCGCCGGCCTGGTTGGCGCAACCGAGGAACACCTCGTCCACGGCCGTCCAGTCCACCGACGGGTTGCGCTCCATCAAGGCCTTGATCGGCACAGCGGCGAGGTCGTCGGCACGAACCGCCGACAAACCGCCACCGAAACGGCCGATGGGGGTGCGAATCGCGTCGCAGATATAAACGTCGCGCATCAGGCTTCTCCGGGTGCTTGGCCGTGGGCGGCGGCGGTGCGGGCTTCCAGATCCCTGAGCGCCTTGAGTTCAACGTCGGTGGGCTCGGCGGTGTGTTCAACCGTGTCCGCAAAACGAATTGCCCAACCGGTGGCGGCTATCACCTGCTCGCGGGTCACGCCTGGGTGCAGCGCGGTGACCACGAATTCATGGGTGTCCGCTTCCGGTTCCATGATGCACAGGTCGGTGATGATACCGACCGGACCTGCGCCCGGCAGACCAAGACGCTTGCGCGAATCGCCGCCCTCGCCGTGGCCGACCGAGGTGATGAAGTCGAGCTTGTCGACGAAGGAACGCGCCGACTGTTTAAGGATGATCAGCACGCTTTTCGCCGAACCGGCGATCTCCGGCGCACCACCGGCACCCGGCAGGCGGACTTTCGGCTGGTGGTAGGTACCCACCACCGTGGTGTTGATATTGCCGAAGCGGTCGACTTGCGCGGCACCAAGGAAACCGACGTCGATGCGCCCGCCCTGCAGCCAATAGCGAAAAATCTCACCGGTCGGCACGACGGTGTCGGCGGTTTCTGCCAACTCGCCGTCACCAATCGACAGCGGCAGTACGCTTGGCTTGGCACCGATCGGACCCGATTCGTAGATCAGGACCACATCCGGAGAAGAAGTCAGTCGCGCCAGGTTGGCCGCTTTCGACGGCAGGCCGATGCCGACGAAGCACACCGAACCGTTCTTCAGGCGGCGGGCGGCGGCGACGGTCATCATTTCATTGGTGGTGTAAGTCATTACTTGGCCTCCGAAGCAGCGGCCAGCTTGGCCTGGAACTCGCTGAAGTCAGCGCAGCCGTGGATGTATTCGTTGATCCACGCGGTGAAGGTTTCACGGTCGCGGGCAATCGGGTCCCAGGCTTGGTAAAAGCGGTTGTCACGCTCGTTGTAACCGTGAGCGTAGGACGGATGCGCGCCGCCAGGGACGTGGCAGACCGCGCTCAAAGCCCAGGTCGGCAGCACGCAGGAGTTCATCGGTGCATTGAGGTCGTCGACAATTTCCTCGACGGTAACGATGCAACGTTTGGCGGCCAGCGCGGCTTCTTTTTGCACGCCGAGAATGCCCCAGAGCAAAACGTTGCCTTTACGGTCGGCTTTCTGTGCGTGAATCACGGTGATGTCCGGGCGCACTGAAGGTACGGCCGCCAACACTTCGCCGGTGAACGGGCAGGTAACGGTCTTGATCAGCGGGTTGACCTTCGGCAAGTCGGAACCGGCGTAGGCACGCAGTACCGCGAACGGTAGGCCGGAAGCACCTGCGACGTAGGCATTGGCCAGATCGGCGTGGCTGTGTTCTTCGATTTCCAGCGCGTGCGGCCACTGTTTCTCGACAGCGTCACGCAGACGGTGCAGCGAACCAACCCCCGGGTTACCGCCCCAGGAGAAAATCAGCTTTCGGGCACAACCGGCGCCGATCAACTGGTCGTAGATCAGGTCAGGCGTCATCCGCACCAGCGTCAGATCTTTCTTGCCCTGGCGAATGATTTCATGACCCGCCGCGGTAGGGATCAGGTGAGTGAAGCCTTCGAGCGCGACGGTATCGCCGTCGTTGACGAATTGCTTCACCGCGTCGTGCAGCGAAAGGATTTCAGCCATGGGGCAGGCTCCCGTTTTGTTATGAACCGACAGTGGTAGAAAAAGGCGCGATGCGCGCGCCGGAATGACTAGAGAGTAAGCCCCTGAAAAACCCCAAACAATCCGATAATCGACTGAGTGTTCGTTTATCGAACAGATTGTTGTCTCGCTACCGATCCTTAAAAGCATTGCGGGCAAGCCCGCTCCCACAGGTTGATGCGCAATCCTTGTGGGAGCGGGCTTGCCCGCGAAGAGGCCCTCAAACGCGCCAAAGAATCTGGATCAGACTGTCAGGTCGCATCCGCATGACTGACCATGCCCTTGATCACCACCGCCGCTGTCGCCACCGCCGCCGGAATCACCAGTGCCGTCAGCACCTGTTCGAAATTCCAGCCCAGACCCAGCAGCGTCGCCCCCATCCACGCCCCGAGAATCGCGCCGAACCGGCCAATACCCAGCATCCACGAGACCCCGGTCGCGCGCCCTTGAGTCGGATAAAACCGCGCCGCCAGCGAAGGCATCGCCGATTGCGCACCGTTGACGCACATCCCGGCCACCAGCACCAAGGTCGCCAACAGCGTGATGTTGCCCAGGCTCTGCCCTACCGCGTAGGCAAACACCCCGGCCATCAAGTAGAAAATGCCGATGACCTTGTGCGGATTGAACCGGTCCATCGCCCAGCCCACGCCTACTGCGCTCAGCACCCCGCCAAACTGGAAAAGCGCGCCAATGAACGCCGCTTGCTCCATGCTCGCGCCGCTGTCGCGCATCAGCGTCGGCAGCCAACTGGTCAGCAGGTAAACGATCACCAGGCCCATGAAGTAGGTCAGCCATAACAACAAAGTGCCGGTGCTATAGGTGCCGGAGAAGATCACCGCGAACACATTGCGGGCCTTCACGGTTTTCTGTTCCGGCACGCTGAAGCTCGACGCCTGGGCAACGACGGTCGGATCAATCGGCGCGAGGGTCTTGCGCACTGTGTCGGTGCCACGGTTGCGCACAACCAGGTAGCGCGCCGATTCCGGCAGCCAGAACAGCAATACGACGGCGAGGATCAACGGAAGAACCCCGCCGATCAGCAGCAGACTGTGCCAGCCGAAGGCAGGAATCAGCTTGGCCGAGATGAACCCGCCACCGGCCATGCCGAGGTTGAAGCCGCAGAACATGCTGGTCACCAGCAGGGATTTTTTGCGCTCCGGGGTGTATTCCGACAGCAACGTGGTGGCGTTCGGCATCCCGGCGCCAAGGCCCAGGCCGGTGAGGAAACGCAGCACCAGCAATTGATCGACGTTGGTGCTGTACGCCGAGGCCAGGCTGAAGGCGCCGAACAACAGGACCGCGCCGACCAGTACGACTTTTCGCCCAAAGCGGTCAGCCAATGGGCCGGAACCCAGTGCGCCGAAGACCATGCCGATCAGCGCCGCACTCATGACCGGGCCGAGACTGGCGCGATCGATGCCCCAGTCCTGGGACAAGGCCGGCGCGATGAAGCCCATGGCCGCAGTGTCGAGGCCATCGAGGAAGACAATCAGGAAACACAGGATCACCACTCGCCACTGGTAGCGCGAAATGGGTTGAGCATTGATGAAGGACTGCACGTCGAGGCAGTTTCCTACAGCAGACTGAGGCTGGTTCATTATTTTTATTCCACGCAAGAACGCAGTCGGACAGGTGCCAGCCTTAGGCTGGCGCTGCCGCGACATTAATGATCCTGGGGAAACAGCGTCAATTCGATAAACCCGACTCTGTGCGTTTATCGAACAGCTTAGGCAAACAACTGAGCGCTGAGGTCGCGACTGGCACTCAGTAAACCCGGCAGGAAACGTTGCTCCAGTTCGTTGCGGCTGACCCGTCCGGCGTGGGTACTGACGTTAAGCGCCGCCACCACCTGGCCAGAAGCGTCGTACACCGGAACGGCAATCGAGCGCAGGCCTTGCTCCAGTTCCTGATCGACGATGCACCAGCCTTGCTGCCGCACTTCCTGCAAACATTCGAGCAACGCCTCGGGGGTGTGCAAGGTTCGGCTGGTCTTGGCCTGGAACTCTGCATGGTCGAGGTATTCGCGCAGCGAAGTGTCATCCAGCGCCGCGAGAAGAATCCTGCCCATTGAGGTGCAATAGGCCGGCAACCGCCCGCCCACCGACAGGTCCACGGAAATCAGGCGCTGAGTGGTCGCCGAACGAGCGATATACAAAATGTCATCGCCCTCCAGCGTGGCCATGTTGCAGGCTTCGTGAAGTTGCTCGCTCATGCGGTCCAGATACGGCTGGGCGGAAACCGCCAACGGCGTCGAGGACAGATAGGCATGGCCCAGCGTCAGCACTTTGGGCAGCAATGAATAGGTGCGACCGTCCGTGGTGGCGTAGCCGAGTTTGATCAGGGTGTGCAGGCAACGTCGCACAGCGGCGCGGGGAATTTCCGTGCGGTGACTGATCTGGGCAATGGTCAGGTGTCGCTTGCGCTCCTGGAACGCTTGAACCACCGCCAACCCGCGGGCCAGGGACGTCATGAAATCCGGGTCGCCGGTCAGGGCCTGGATTCGCTTGGCGGGCGAGGCCACGATCGGCGGTGCCACTGAAGCGAAGGAATTGCGCATTTGATCGTTCATATCAGGTCCTTTTCCTACACGGATCAGCGGCTATTACAAGCGGCTTCGGGTCCTGCACACAAGCCACAGGCCGCAAGATTGGGCGATTATCGAACCATCGACCGATAATCGTAATCGACGTCAGGAGCACTGCCAACCTGCACACGCTGATTTTTCGCAGTGGCCGCTACATGCTTTTATTCTTGTTGGGGCGCTGACTTAAAAAGGAGATGTAACGGGGTTAACTTGTTCGACTTTATGGCGTCAGAAACACATCGTTGCAAAGTGACATCATCGCCGCCCTAGTTACCGATGAAAGTTGCGAGTAACAAAACAATCACACAGGTAGAACTACTTTTAACTCTCAAGAGATAGTGTTCTTCAGATCGACCGCTATAATGCACCTCAATGGCGAAGCGGTTTTTACGTGCCGATTCCGCTATTCGGCAGCCCGGTATTCTATCGTCGCTGTCGGCAGCAAGCGCTTGACGCTCATTTCATATGCTCCGCCAACGCGCTCGCTGAAACAGGTATCTGATGCTACGTCAGCTGTTCTTCTCTGGTGCCGTGGCCGCCTGCAACATGGAAGTATTGTTCGCACGCCGTAAAAAGCGATGCCTTTGTCGGGCATTGTCCTTTCGACGAGTGTGGTCAATGGATTTCATGCAGCGCGTTTCACCAGAATTTATCTCAACTCATACAGGTAGCACTGTGACGAAAGACGAACTGCGCGCGGAACTTGAGCGCCAGGAACAACGTTACAAGGAAGTTTACGGCGGGGAAGTCACCACCTACGCCGCTCAGCCCGAACCCGAACGCAAGCCTTGGCGTAAACGCGCCACCGTTCAGGATCAGGCATTCACCCAGGAATTGCAGAAGATGGAAAAGGAACTCAAAGCCGAAGAGCCATGATTACTCCGGCCTGATTCCTTTCAAGGGTTTGCATCTGCACCTGTTAAAAGCAGGTTGTATGGATGATGCCTTTCGCGCCCGCTACAAGCGGGCAGCGGCCACCTCACCCTATGGATGAGGCAAATGGCATGTGCCTGACCCGCTTCTCAGATATTTCACACAAGCGTTCAAGTCTCTCGACCTCACGAGAGAAACCCTTGTGGTTGCGGCCTTTTCATCTGAATTCAATGACTTGCAAAACCCGGTGAAAAGCTGGGGGATGGGCTATCGTCACAAACTAATTCGTTGAAGAATGTTACCGATGAGCACCTAGTGCATCGATTAGCAGTCTTTTCTGGCATAATCGCGCCCCCTTATGACCGGGTCAGAAAACCTTCATGATCGATTTATTCAGCGGACTGGATGCTTGGGTGCTTGTGAGCCTCTTGCTCGCCCTGGCCTTTGTCCTCGCCTTCGAGTTCATCAACGGCTTTCATGACACCGCAAACGCGGTGGCCACTGTTATCTACACCAAAGCCATGCCGCCTCATCTGGCGGTGTTCTTTTCCGGTGTGTTCAACTTCCTCGGCGTGCTGCTGGGCGGTGTGGGCGTGGCGTATGCCATCGTCCATTTGCTGCCGGTAGAGCTGCTGATCAATGTGAACACCGGTCACGGGCTGGCCATGGTGTTCTCGTTGCTCGCCGCCGCCATCACCTGGAACCTGGGCACCTGGTACTTCGGTATCCCGGCCTCCAGTTCCCATACGCTGATCGGTTCGATCCTCGGTGTCGGCCTGGCCAACGCGTTGATCAACGATATCCCGTTGGCCGATGGTGTGAACTGGCAGAAGGCGATCGATATCGGTGCGTCCCTGGTGTTCTCGCCGATGGCGGGTTTTCTGGTCGCGGCCCTGGTGCTGATCGGCCTTAAATGGTGGCGTCCCCTGTCGAAGATGCACAAGACACCGGACCAGCGCCGCAAGCTCGACGACAAGAAGCACCCGCCGTTCTGGAACCGTCTGGTCCTGGTGATCTCGGCCATGGCCGTGAGCTTCGTGCACGGCTCCAACGATGGCCAGAAAGGTATCGGCCTGATCATGCTGGTGCTGATCGGTATTGTGCCGGCGCAATTCGTACTCGACCTGGGCAGCACCACCTACCAGATCGAACGGACCCGCGATGCGACCCTGCACCTGAGCCAGTTCTACAAGCGCAACGCCGACACCCTGGGTGAATACCTGGCCTTGGGCAAAAGCGTGGAAGGCGATCTGCCGGAAAAATTCCGTTGCAACCCGCAACAGACCGAACCGACCATCACCGCCCTGCTCGGCACCCTTAAAGGTGTAGCGGATTACCACTCGCTGACACCGGATAGCCGCATCGAAGTCCGTCGTTACCTGCTCTGCCTGGACGACACGGCGAAGAAAGTCGGCAAGTTGCCTGGCCTCGCTGCCCGTGAAAAGGCTGACCTGGACAAACTGCGCAAAGACCTGACCACCACCACCGAATACGCCCCGTTCTGGGTGATTCTGGCGGTCGCACTGGCCCTCGGCCTGGGCACCATGGTCGGCTGGAAACGCGTGGTGCTGACCATCGGCGAGAAGATCGGCAAACAAGGCATGACTTATGCGCAAGGCATGTCCGCACAGATCACCACCGCGTGCATGATCGGCGCGGCGAACATCTTCAGCCTCCCGGTTTCGACCACCCACGTCCTGTCCTCAGGCGTGGCCGGCACCATGGTCGCCAACAAAAGCGGCCTGCAAGGCGGCACCGTCAGAACCATCCTGTTGGCCTGGGTCCTGACCCTGCCAGCGACTGTGACCCTGTCGGCCGGCCTGTTCTGGCTGGCGTCGAAGGCACTGGGCAGCTGATCCATCGCTGTTGAAAAAGGCGCGTTCCGTGAGGTTCGCGCCTTTTTATTGCCTGCAGTTTGGCATTGCGGATCTGTTGAAAGAGATTGGTTGGGCGTACACCCGCTTCTCACCACTCATTAGGTCGAGCGTTAGCTCGCCTGCTTTTGATTTTGATCTGCCCGCCCCTTTCGGGAGGCTGAGTGGAGGTGTTCATCCGGGGAGTGGCGCGAAGCGCCGTTCGACGCAGTCGAACACGCTGCATGTAGGTCGTCGCGAAGCAGACCGGAGGGCAGTGTCCCCGGATGGATACCGGAGCGAAGGAACGCCGAGCCTAGGCGACAGCTACCTTGACACGTACCGCGTTTGACAAAAGGGACTCGCCGTAAGGGCGAAACCATAAGTGGCCGTTACCGCAGAAATGGATATGCACACCTGAAAGAACATGGTCGGCTGTCAGGCCGCCATCGCAGGCAAGCCAGCTCCCACAGGGCTCTTTATCGTCAGTGAGATTTCGTGGGCAAAAAAAAGGGCAACCGAAGTTGCCCAAAATGCCTTGCGTGCTCATTACATCCAGAAAGAACTACGGTTTACGCTTATGCGAATCCTTCCAGATAAAAAATCCGAACCCTGCGAAAAACAGAACCATGAGGCCGACTGTCAGCACTCCGGCGATCACCACGTTATCGAAAAACATGACGGCTCTCCTGCACTTGCCCTGTTGCGATAGGGCTAAGTTAACCAATCAGGCAGAAGAGAAAATTGACCGGGATCAATGTCGCCCGAGACAGGGCGTAAAGGAGGGAAATAACTGACCTGCATCAAAGGATGCAGGGTGTTTCAGCGCTTTTTCGGCTTGTTCTTCGGCTTCTTCTTGGCTTTACCCAACGGCATCGCCTGCTCAAACGCCTGGCGCACTTCATTCAGACGCTTTTCATTAAGGTCATGAACCCGCTTGGCGCGTTCAGAATTGAGATCAATCAGCTTGTCATCTTGGCTCATGGTGCTCAGTACATCGTATGGCAGGGTTTTCGCAATAATGCGGTCTCGCAGCAGCGCTGACCAGCCACAACCTCAAATCTGGATATCGACCCACAACCCCTGGCGCGGCTGATCTTCCATCAACGGCGCCACCGGCACAGTATTGTCGGCATTGAGCTCGACACCCGGAACCGCCAGATGCTCCTCCGGATCTTCATCGGCCTCACGGCGACGCCGGTCCCGCTCCTGCTTGCGACGCTGCTCCTCGCGCAGCTGAAACGCCGCTTCCTCGGGATCACGCTGTTGCAGGTCGATGGTGCTTTCGTTGGAGCTTTCCTGCACCGGCACGACAGGCGGAATATCCGGGCGCTGGCGGATCGGGTCCTGCTGTGACGTGATCGGCACGGCACTCAAGGGGAGCATCGGTGGCAGCATAATTATTAGTCTCCTGTCAGCAGGCTGTCGGCTGCGGGGATGGCGACTTGAGCCATCGGTCGCAAACTGTGACCGGTTTGGCACCGATTGGTGCCCCGACCTGCAAGCATCGCATCGCTGGGCTAACGTAAGACTGCGAGTTTTTATGAGAGTCCTTTGGCCCTGAAGCCCTCATTCCGTTAAGATAGCCCGCTTTTTCAAGGTGGGAGTCAGGCAGCATGGCGCAGCAGTATCAACCGGGGCAACGCTGGATCAGTGACAGCGAAGCCGAGCTGGGTTTAGGCACCGTTCTGGCACAGGACGGCCGCTTGTTGACCGTGCTCTATCCGGCCACTGGCGAGACTCGCCAGTACGCGCTACGGAATGCGCCCCTCACCCGCGTGCGGTTCTCGCCGGGTGACTCGATCACTCACTTCGAAGGCTGGAAACTGACCGTCCAGGAAGTCGACGACGTCGACGGCCTGCTGGTCTACCACGGCCTCAACGCGCAAAACGAAGTGGTTACCCTGCCGGAAACCCAGCTGTCGAACTTCATTCAGTTCCGACTGGCCAGCGACCGTTTGTTCGCCGGGCAGATCGACCCGCTGGCCTGGTTCTCCCTGCGCTACAACACCCTGGAACACACCAGCCGCCAGTTGCAATCCTCGCTCTGGGGCCTGGGCGGCGTGCGTGCGCAGCCGATCGCGCACCAGCTGCACATCGCCCGTGAAGTCGCCGACCGCATTGCGCCGCGGGTTCTGCTGGCCGACGAAGTGGGCCTGGGCAAAACCATCGAAGCCGGCCTGATCATCCACCGCCAACTGCTCTCGGGCCGCGCCAACCGCGTGCTGATCCTGGTTCCGGAGAACCTGCAGCACCAGTGGCTGGTCGAGATGCGCCGCCGCTTCAACCTGCAAGTCGCGCTGTTCGACGAAGAACGTTTCATCGAAAGCGATGCCGCCAACCCGTTCGAAGACACTCAGCTTGCGCTGGTTGCCCTTGAGTGGCTGGTGGGCGACGAGAAAGCCCAGGACGCGCTGTTCGCCGCCGGTTGGGACATGATGGTCGTCGACGAAGCGCACCACTTGGTGTGGCACGAAGAAAAAGCCAGCCCGGAGTACTCGCTGGTTGAACAACTTGCCGAAGTCATTCCCGGCGTACTGCTGCTGACCGCCACCCCGGAACAACTGGGCCAGGACAGCCACTTCGCGCGTCTGCGCCTGCTTGACCCGAACCGTTTCCATGACCTGCACGCCTTCCGCGCCGAGAGCGAGAACTATCGCCCGGTGGCCGAAGCCGTTCAGGAGCTGCTGGACAAGGGGCGCCTGTCCCCCGAAGCGCACAAGACCATTCACGGTTTCCTCGGCAACGAAGGCGAAGCCTTGCTGACCGCCGTGAACGATGGCGACACCGAAGCCAGCGCCCGCCTGGTCCGCGAACTGCTGGACCGCCACGGCACCGGCCGCGTGCTGTTCCGCAACACCCGCGCCGCCGTGCAGGGTTTCCCGGAACGCAAACTGCATCCGTACCCGCTGCCATGCCCGGACGAATACCTCGAACTGCCGCTGGGCGATCACGCCGAGTTGTACCCGGAAGTCAGCTTCCAGGCCCAGCCGGACGCCAACGAAGAAGAACGCTGGTGGAAATTCGACCCGCGCGTGGAATGGCTGATCGATCAACTGAAGATGCTCAAGCGCACCAAAGTGCTGGTGATCTGCGCCCACGCCGAAACCGCCATGGACCTGGAAGACGCCCTGCGCGTGCGCTCCGGCATTCCGGCCACGGTGTTCCACGAAGGCATGAACATCCTTGAGCGTGACCGCGCTGCCGCTTATTTCGCCGACGAAGAGTTCGGTGCGCAAGTGCTGATCTGCTCGGAAATCGGCAGTGAAGGTCGCAACTTCCAGTTCTCGCACCACCTGGTGCTGTTCGATCTGCCCTCGCACCCGGACCTGCTGGAGCAGCGTATCGGTCGTCTGGACCGGATCGGCCAGAAGCACATCATCGAACTGCACGTGCCGTACCTGGAAACCAGCCCGCAAGAACGTCTGTTCCAGTGGTACCACGAGGCGCTGAACGCGTTCCTCAATACCTGCCCGACCGGCAACGCCTTGCAGCATCAGTTCGGCCCGCGCCTGCTGCCACTGCTGGAAAATGCCGACGATGGCGAGTGGCAAGCGCTGATTGACGAGGCCCGCGCCGAACGCGAGCGTCTGGAAGCCGAGCTGCACACCGGCCGTGACCGTTTGCTGGAACTCAACTCCGGCGGCGCTGGCGAAGGTGATGCGCTGGTCGAGGACATCCTCGAGCAAGACGATCAGTTCGCCCTGCCGATCTACATGGAAACCCTGTTCGACGCCTTCGGTATCGACAGCGAAGACCATTCGGAAAACGCCCTGATCCTCAAGCCGAGCGAAAAAATGCTCGACGCCAGCTTCCCGCTGGGCGACGACGAAGGCGTGACCATCACTTACGACCGTAACCAGGCACTGTCTCGCGAAGACATGCAGTTCATCACCTGGGAGCACCCGATGGTGCAGGGCGGCATGGATCTGGTGCTGTCCGGCTCGATGGGCAACACCGCCGTGGCGCTGATCAAGAACAAGGCGCTGAAACCTGGCACCGTGTTGCTGGAACTGCTCTATGTCAGCGAAGTGGTTGCACCGCGCTCGCTGCAATTGGGCCGTTACCTGCCGCCAGCCGCCCTGCGCTGCCTGCTCGATACCAATGGCAATGACTTGTCGGCCCGTGTGTCGTTCGAGACCTTGAACGACCAACTGGAAAGCGTGCCCCGTGCCAGCGCCAACAAGTTCATCCAGGCTCAGCGCGATCAACTGACGCCACGGATCAACGCGGGCGAAGAGAAAATCTTCCCGCGTCACGCCGAGCGAGTTGCCGAAGCGCAACGTCGTCTGGCGGCCGATACCGACGAAGAACTGGCGCGCCTGACCGCGTTGCAAGCGGTCAATCCGACCGTGCGTGACAGCGAGCTGGTTGCGTTGCGCAAACAGCGTGAGCAAGGTTTGGCCATGCTCGACAAGGCTGCGTTGCGACTGGAAGCGATTCGGGTGTTGGTGGCGGGTTAAACCGCCCTGCTCCACCGCTGAAAACAAGAAGGCCCGCAGCGATGCGGGCCTTTTTTATTGCCTGAAATTTGATGCAGTGATGCTGATGGCCGCATCGCTAGCAGGCTAGCTCCCACAGGGGATTTGTTAACGCTGTAGATCCAATGTGGGAGCCAGCCTGCTGGCGATAGCGATTATGCAGTCGCCACTGCAACATCAGGTTCACCCACAGCGACCAACCCATCCTTCATCCGCTTGGCATCCCGAACAAAACACCGCGACGCCAGGAACAGAAACACCATGGTGAAAAACAGCGCCACCGGGATCAGATACATCGCGTCATGCAACCCGACCGCCTTGAATGCCTCGGTCATCTGCTCGACGCCCGCCGCGGCCATCGCCGTATGCGCAAAGTGGTCGGACAAACCGCCCACCACCACCGGCCCCAATCCGCCGCCCAGCAGGTACAACCCGGCAAAGAACAGCGCCATCGCCGTGGCCCGCAAGCGCGGTTCGACCACGTCCTGAATCGCCGTGTAAACGCAGGTGTAGAAGTTGTAAGCGAACAGCCATCCCAGACTGAACACCGCGACGAATACCCCGATTTCGACCCGCCCGGCATGCAGCGCCCACGCCGTACACACGGTCGAGATGATCAGGCTGAACGCTGCAAACAGCAGGCGTCCATTGGCCACCCGCTGGTGAATCTTGTCGGCGACCCAGCCACCGAGCGTCAATCCGAACAACCCGGTCACGCCGACGATCACCCCGGTCGCCACCGCGGCTTCCTGCAACGGCATCAGGAAGTAACGCTGCAGCATTGGCACCATAAACGAGTTGCAGGCATAGGTGGCAAAGTTGAAACACAGCCCCGCCATCACTAACCACAGGAAGGTCGGCACCGCCAACACGCGACGGATCGGCCGGTCGATGCGTTCCTGGGAGACTTGCACGCTCTCCGCGGCGCCGCGTTTCGGCTCCTTGATGTAGAACATGAAGATCGCCAGGATCAGCCCCGGTACCGCCGCGATGAAGAACGGCGCGCGCCAGCTGTCGAACGCCTTGACCATGGCGCCAATGGTGAAGAAGGCCAGCAGCAGGCCCAGCGGCAGGCCGAGCATGAAAATGCCCATGGCCCGCGCGCGACGGTGAGCCGGGAACAGGTCGCCGATCAGCGAGTTGGCGGCCGGTGCGTAACTGGCTTCGCCGATGCCGACGCCCATGCGCACGATCAGGAACGCCCAGAAATTGCCCACCAGCCCGTTGACCGCCGTCAGGCCACTCCACGCCGCCAGGCCCCAGCCCATCAGTTTGCTGCGCGAACCGGTATCGGCCATTCGCCCCAGCGGCAGGCCGGCTATGGCATAAACGATGGTGAATGCAGTACCGATGATGCCCAGCTGAAAGTCGCTGAGGTGCCATTCCATGCGGATCGGTTCAATGATGATGGCCGGGATGGTGCGATCGAAGAAGTTGAACAGGTTGGCCAGGAACAGCAGGAACAGAATGCGCCAGGCATTCGCCGCTTGGGTCGAGTTCTGCATGGGGTCCGTCTCTTTTATTGTTATTGGGGCCTCGCTGTCCCCGGAACTTTCAATCTAGTCAGGTCCGCCAAAGCTGTCTGTAATTATTCGTAATGCTGATACCTACCCATGGCTCCAAGCCCAAACCTGTGGGGTCAGTCAGGTCGGTACTTCACCGCCATTGGTCACCTTGAAAAATACCTTCGCGCCCCCCTTCCCAAGCCCAAGGCGAAGCCTAGAATAGCGGCCTTGTCTGCCCCACCGTGTCCCCCATCCCTCCTTTGATTATCGCCCATGTCCGAAGCCAGTCCGTGTCTGAATTGCGGTGCCTGCTGTTCTCATTTTCGCGTGTCTTTTTTCTGGGGTGAATGCACCTCGGCCGGGGGAACGGTGCCTGACGAGCTCGTCGCGCCCATCAGCCCCAGCCGGGTGGCCATGCTGGGCACCGACTGCAAACCCACCCGCTGTGTCAGTCTGGTCGGCGAAGTCGGCAGCACCGTGCAGTGCTCGATTTACGATCAGCGCTCCAGCACCTGCCGCGAGTTCGACGCCTCCTGGGCCAATGGCGAGGCCAACGTGGATTGCGATGCGGCACGGGCAGCGTTCGGATTGCCGGCCCTGATACCGGAATTCGAGTTCCCTTATGAGCAGATCGCCTAAGGCTCCGTACAAGTAATTACAAAATCATAAGCAGCAATAGGCCACTACCGTTTGCACTCTTTGTATGACTTCTATACTCCAACACATTCGCCAGGGTTCATGGTGTCGGTTGGATACATACGGGGCGTCCGATGGAGTGGCCTGCTTTATATTTCACGACCCAACTGCCAGAAACCGGCCAGGTCATACTCAATTGCGCCCATAACCCCTTTTTGGTGTTGTTGGCTTATGTGGTCGCCTGTGCGACCGGCTTCGCCACACTGGACATCACCGAACGGGTCGGCCATGCCGAAAAACCCGCGTCCCAGCGTCTCTGGCGCTGGGTCGGTGCCGCGTGCCTGGCGGGCGGGATCTGGGCCATGCACTTCATCAGCATGCTGGCCTTCCAGGCGCCGATCGAAATCCATTACCAGTTGCCCATCACCCTGATCTCACTGTTATTCGCGTTGACCGCCTCGTGGCTGGCGATGCACACCCTCAGCCATCCACATCCGAGTTTCTGGCAAACCCTGCGGGCCGCGGTGTGGATCGGTCTGGGTATTGCGACCATGCACTACGTAGGGATGGCCGCCATGCAATCGAATGCGACGGCCTATTACAACCCCGGCCTGTTCGCCCTCTCCATCGTGATCGCGATTGGCGCCAGCCTGGCCGCCCTGTTGATTTCCCGTCACCTGCGCGAAGGCAGCGGCGTGGCTCATCAACTGCTCAAATACACCGCGAGCCTGGTGCTCGGCGCCGGCATCGTCAGCATGCATTTCACCGGCATGGCGGCGCTCAACCTGGTGCTTCCCATCGATAGCCTCCAGCCCCTGCCCGGCGACAACAACCACCTGCAACTGGGATTGACGGTGGCGATGATGACGCTGCTGATCATCGGTAGCAGCATCAGCGCGGCGCTCGCCGACAAGAAGCTGCAACACAAGGAATGCGACCTGCAGCGGGTCAACACCCTGCTCGGCCAGCTGGATCAGGCACGCCTGTCGCTGCAACAAGTGGCGCACTACGACGCGCTGACCAATCTGATCAACCGCCGTGGTTTCAACCAGATTTTCTCCGAAAAACTGCTCGAGAAGACCAACGAAGGCGGCATGCTCGCGGTGATATTCCTCGACATCGACCACTTCAAGCGGATCAACGACAGCCTTGGCCATGACGCCGGCGACGAATTGCTCAAGGTTCTGGCCAGCCATATCAAGAGCTCGGTACGCAGCCACGACGAGGTGGTTTCGCGCTTCGGCGGGGACGAGTTCTGCATCCTTATCGGCCTGCATGACCGTGAAGAAGCACGGCACCTGGCCCAGCGCATCATGCTGAAAATGAAAGAGCCCATCGAGCTGGCCGGACGCAGCATGGTCATGACCACCAGCATCGGCATCAGCGTGTTTCCGCAGGATGGCACGACCTGCGAGGAGCTGCTGAAGAACGCCGACCTGGCGCTGTACCAATCCAAGGGCAGCGGGCGCAACGGGCTGCATTTTTTCAGCCCACACATGAAAACCCGTGCCACGCTGGAGCTGCAACTCGAAGAAGAACTGCGGCACGCCCTGCACAATGACGACGGATTGATCCTCTATTACCAGCCGATCTACGAGCTGAAAACCGGGCAGGTCACCAAACTCGAAGCGCTGATTCGCTGGCAACACCCGGTTCACGGGTTGCTGGCACCGGATCGATTCATTGCCATTGCCGAGGCCAACGGCCTGATTGCCGAACTGGACAATTGGGTGTTGCGCAAGGCCTGCGAGGATCTTGGCGAGCTGTCCCGTCAAGGGCGTGAAAATCTCAAGATCGCCGTGAATTGCTCGCCGCTGAACCTCGCCCGCGAGGATCTGGCCGATGAAATCGAAAACGCCCTGCGCATCGCCGGGGTGGCACCGCACCGGCTGGAGCTGGAGGTGACTGAAAACGCGCTGATGGGCAACCTCGCCAACACCCTGGTGCTGCTCAAGCAGATCCGCTCCCTCGGGGTCTCACTGTCGATCGACGACTTCGGCACTGGTTATTCATCCCTGGCCTACCTCAAGCGCCTGCCGCTGAACACACTGAAAATCGACCGTTCGTTCATTCAGGACGTCCCCAAGGCCACCCAGGACATGGAGATCGTCCACGCCATTATCATCATGGCCCACACCCTGCATTTACAGGTCATCAGCGAGGGCGTCGAAACGTCCGAGCAATATGACTTTCTCGAACGCCAGGGCTGCGATTTCGTTCAGGGCCATCTGCTCAGCCGTCCGGTGCCTATGGCCGAGCTGCATGCGGTACTGGAGGAGATCAATCAGCGCAAACACGCACGCAGTGTCAGTCCTCTGAGCCTGGCGTGCGGTACAACTGCACTAACGTCGACGGATCCTTTTCCAAAAAGCCCTGGCCCCCATGCAGGCGCATCAGTTGTGCGGCCAATCCGCTGATCGGCGTGGCCGACCCCTGTTCGCGGGAGAATTTCACCGCGGTGTCGAGGTCTTTGAGCAGCGTGCGCACGTGCCACTTCACTGGCTCGAAACGACTCTCGGCCATTTGCGGGGCAAGGATCTGCAACGGTCTTGAATCGGCGAACCCTCCCGCCAGCGCCTCGGCGATCAGGCTGGCGTCAACCCCGGAACGCTCGGCCAGCGCCACCACTTCAGCAATTACCAGCGCATTGCAGGCCACGATCATCTGATTGCAGGCTTTGGTCACCTGCCCGGCGCCGACTCCGCCCATGTGCGTCACCCGTTGACCGAGGTTCAACAGCACCGGCCTGACGCGCTCAAGGTCTGCCGCTTCGCCGCCGACCATAATCGCCAGACTGCCCGCCTCGGCGCCGACGACCCCGCCGGACACCGGAGCGTCCAGCCAGTGCATGCCGCATTGGCTGACAAGCGCCGAGGCCATTTCCCGCGTTGCTGTCGGTTCCAGACTGGAAAAATCCACCAGCAACTGACCACTTATCGCCCCCTCGGCAATGCCGGCCGGGCCGAAAACCACCTCGCGCACCACCGCCGTGTCCGCCAGGCACAGCATCACCACGTCGGCGTGCTGGCATAGTTCAGCCGCTGTCGCCACTTGCCGGGCGCCGGCCTCGACCAACGCTGCGCACTTGGCCGGATTGCGATTCCACACCGTCAGCGGATACCCCGCCGCCAACAGGCGCCGACACATGGGTAAGCCCATCAGGCCGATCCCGGCAAAACCCAACGAAGGTAGAATTGACATCATTTAGCCTCCTTTTGATTAAAGATCGCCGAATATTGGCCGATTCATCATGACTAAGGAAAGGATTCCCCCGAGTGATGCTCAGGCTTTGACCCTGACGCTTGGGCAAAATACGCGCTAAAAAAGCCGCGAGTTCCTATTCCGTGAAGGTTCGACGACACCGTGTCGGCGAGCTAACCAGCCCAGGTACATGGCGCCCAATGACTTCTAAAAATAATCCGGCCACTACGGTTTCCGATCTGACACTGAGTCCCGCGGCAAACAGCCCCTCATCGTCGAAGCCATTGATCCCGTCGCGTCCGCTGGCCAGTCAGCAATACCTGTATTTCACCGAAACCAACACCGACCGCATCCTCGATAACCTCGATGGCCTGCGCGACATGGTGTTCCCGCGCCCACCGCATCTGGAAGGCGACAACGAACAGCACAACGACCAGGAATTCCCCTCGGTGTGCCTGATCGGTCTGGGACGTTGCGGTTCCAACATTGCGCTGGACGTCGCGGAGCTGGTGTACAACGCCCGCAAGTTCTACCTCAACGAATTCAATAACGAAGACCGTCTGTCGCCGGACAAACGCTACGCCGAAAAGGGTTACAGCCCGGCACAATGGATCCGCAACAACCTGCGCCTGGGGCCGAACAAGGCCACCAAGCCGGTGTTCCTGGTCGAGCCGCTGGTGATGCTCGGCGACCTGGACAAAGACATCGCCGGACGCATCCGCTTCTCGCGCAAGGGCGAAAAGAGCGGCTTCCTGCGCGACTACAGCAAAATGAAGATCATGGACTTGTCGGAAGTCCACGCCGGTGGCGCCGGTAACGCGCCGATCCTCGGTCAGTACCTGGCCAAGATCATCCTGAACAAGGACACCCAGCGTTTCTCCAGCCCTGACTGGAAGATGATTCACTCGTACCTGATCGACAGCTGCGGCATCAAGGCCAACCAGTCGCGCCTGTATTTCTCGATCTTCAGTGCCGGCGGCGGTACCGGTTCGGGCATGGCTTCGGAGTTCGGCCTGGCCCAGCAGCACTCGTACATGAACAAGACGTTCGACACCAAGCCGATGGATGAACACGACGGCAAGAGCGGTCACTCCTTCGTCTTCGAGCCGATCTTCACCAGCGGCATCTGTGTGCTGCCGAACATTTCCGATCACCGCAGTGAAATGTCCGAGGCGCTGCACATCAACGCCGGTCGCCTGCTGTGCAAATACCTGTCGGAAGAGTGGGACTTCTCCTACAACTTCGCCAACGAAGACAGCAGCGAAGCCAGCGTCATGGGCCGTATTCGCCCATGGAACGCCATGATGCTGATCTCCAACGACATCATGCGTTATGCCGAAGAAAGCGATGACGGCAACATCCAGAACATCGACGTCAACGCGATGGAAAAGCACGCCAACCAATACATCTCACAGCAGATCTTCAACATTCTGACGGCGCAGGCGGTCACGACCGACTACGACCAGAACTATTTCCGTCGTGCCGGTATCGACATCGGCGAAACCATTCGCCTCGACGCCAACGACCTTTTCATGAGTCTGGCCGGCCCGGTGGCGATTGCCTACGCCGAATCCGTGGTGCCGGAAACCCCGCCGCCTAGCAGCGACAAGTTCAAGGTGTTCGAGAAAGAGCCACAGCGTCTGAACATCGACGACTTGTTCTTCCGCTCCATCGACCTGCCGCACTTCAACAAAGTGACCCAAGCGATCGAAGGCATCAGCCTGCTGCCGATCGAGTCCAAGCGTTATCGCGCCTCGCTGGAGCAGTACAAGAATTCCGGTTATGACGCGGCTGCGTTGCACGACCTGCACTTCTTCAAGAACTGCTCGTCGGTGGTCTCGATCGTTTCGTTGCCCAAAGACTACAAGCTGTCCTACATGGACCTGAACCGGTTGAAGACTCACCTCAACAGCCTGTTCCCGAACACCACGCTCAAGCGTTATGCGCTGGTGATCGGCGCGTCGGCCAACTTGTCGTTGACCACCCTGATCGCGAAGAGCCCGTGCCTGTCGGACGACTTCCTGACGCTGATCGTGGCGTTCATCAAGCGCTGCTTCGCGAAAAACCCGTACCGCTTCGACGACACGCTGGATAACTCGATCCTGGACTTCATCATCAATGAAGACTTCGACGAAGACCTGATCGACGACTTGCTCAATGAGTTCGAGAACCCGGCGAAGATCCTCGACACCAACTGGTACGCGATCAAGCCGATGTACGAGAAGAAGTACCGCGAACTGATCAACGACAAGGACAAGTTTGTCTCGATCAACGACATTCGCTTGTCGCGTGATTGCGTGAAGAAGGCGATCAAGTACCTGCGTGAGATCTACCGTCACCGGATTGGCAAGACCAAGGTTATTTCGCTGAATAACCATACTGGCAAGACGTTTACCGTCTGACCTGACACCGCGTCGCGGCGGATCGCTGGCAAGCCAGCTCCCACAGATTTTGTGTCGATCACAAATGCTGTATTCGACACGGACACTGTGGGAGCTGGCTTGCCAACGATGACGGCTTCACATTCAACACAAATTCCAACATCCAGAAACAATTAAGCAGCCCAAAGGCTGCTCAATAAACTGTTCCCGTTACGTTTACGTCACCCTCGCCAAGACCCTTCTGTGGCCTTTCTCTACGGCAACGTGCCATCACGCTACTCACCTACACACTTTTAGTCGCCCGACACGCGCACCAATAAAGTGCAGGCAGTCAGCTCGTCGCCCTTTCCTGGATCAGAATCCACGGCGAAACCACCACTGCCCACAGCTCGGGGTCGCGCTCGAAAAGATCCAGCGCCCGTGTTTCAGACAGCTTGGCGACCGTGTCGGCAGCCAGCCAGGCAGCCACTTTCTCGCCTTCATCCGTGGCCACCGCTTCGGCGGCGGCGATCAAATCCAGGCCGGGATCGACCCACAATAGGGCACCCTTGGCGAAGAAGGGCTCCAACTCTTTCCACGTAATAGATGCGGTTTCACCAAGCAGCTTGGCATAGAGGGTGCTAGGTTCTTTATTCATGGGCGCTGTCCGGAAAAGAAATCGACGCGAATGATAACGTCGGTGGTCTGGCAGCAAAACCCGGATGCAATTGAGTCACCGAAAGAAAAAGAGCAGGAAAGCCAGGGAATGCTGCTGAATCAAGCAATTAGCCAGCTAACATCCCGCCGCTATTCTGTCTTTTTCTTTCAATAAAGCGACACCCTCTGGTTTTGCCCCCTGGCGCCAGCTTCCCAGGCTAACAATTGGCGCTCTACACTGTACCGGTACAGTTGCCGGGGGCATTTTCCGGAGGATATCGAAGATATCTGACCCGGTTCTGCTGCTACGGCGCCAGGACTATAAAAACTACAACAGTAAGAGTGGAGCACTATGACTAAGGCTACTAAGCAGATTTCCAAACTGTTTGCCGCTATGGTTCTGGCCGGGGTTGCCAGCCATTCGTTCGCAGCTGACACCATCAAGATCGGCATCGCCGGCCCTAAAACCGGTCCTGTAGCCCAATACGGCGACATGCAGTTCAGTGGCGCCAAAATGGCCATTGAACAGATCAACGCCAAAGGCGGCGTAGACGGCAAGCAACTGGTCGCCGTTGAATACGATGACGCCTGTGATCCAAAACAAGCGGTAGCGGTCGCGAACAAAGTCGTCAACGACGGCGTCAAGTTCGTGGTCGGTCACCTGTGCTCCAGCTCCACTCAACCGGCTTCGGACATTTACGAAGACGAAGGCGTGATCATGATCACCCCGGCTGCCACCAGCCCGGACATCACCGCCCGTGGTTACAAAATGGTGTTCCGCACCATCGGTCTGGACAGCGCCCAAGGCCCTGCCGCCGGTAACTACATCGCCGACTTCGTAAAACCGAAGATCGTTGCTGTTCTGCACGACAAACAGCAATACGGTGAAGGCATTGCCACCGCCGTGAAGAAAACCCTGGAAGGCAAAAACGTCAAGGTTGCCGTTTTCGAAGGCATCAACGCCGGCGACAAAGACTTCTCTTCGATGATCTCCAAGCTCAAGCAAGCCAACGTCGACTTCGTCTACTACGGCGGCTACCACCCGGAGCTGGGTCTGATCCTGCGTCAAGCACAGGAAAAAGGCCTGAAAGCCAAGTTCATGGGTCCGGAAGGCGTGGGTAACGACTCCATTTCGCAGATCGCCAAAGACGCTTCCGAAGGTCTGCTGGTAACCCTGCCGAAATCCTTCGACCAGGATCCGGCCAACATCGCCCTGGCTGATGCGTTCAAAGCGAAGAAAGAAGACCCGAGCGGTCCGTTCGTGTTCCCGGCCTACTCGGCTGTGACCGTGATTGCTGACGGCATCAAGGCTGCCAAGTCCGAAGACACTGCCAAAGTGGCTGCTGCCATCCACGCAGGCACCTTCAAGACGCCTACCGGCGACTTGGCCTTCGACGACAAGGGCGACCTGAAAGACTTCAAATTTGTGGTTTACGAGTGGCACTTCGGCAAACCAAAAACTGAAGCCAAGCCTCAGTAAGGCGTTGCCTGACTGACTGCCAATAAAGCCCACGGCGTGCCGTGGGCTTTGTTTTACGAACGTATTGGGCCGCGCTGGCGTGATCCGCCAGTCTCCCCACCTGAAAATCTCAAAACCGTCATCAGCGGTTCGCTGGCAAACCTCGCGTTCGAAGTGGATGCAGATCCACGGGGCTCGAGCGGGAAAATGACTCCACCAGTGAAATGCGTATCAGGTTTTTAGGAGCGCTGTAATGCCTGACATCTATCACTTCTTCCAACAACTGGTTAATGGTCTGACCATTGGCAGTACGTATGCCCTGATCGCCATCGGCTATACGATGGTTTACGGCATCATTGGAATGATCAACTTCGCCCACGGCGAGGTGTACATGATCGGCTCCTACGTGGCGTTCATCGCCATCGCCGGGCTGGCCATGCTGGGACTCGACAGCGTTCCGCTGTTGATGACTGCCGCTTTCCTCGCGACCATCGTCGTGACCAGTGCCTACGGTTACAGCATCGAACGGATCGCCTACCGCCCCCTGCGCGGCAGCAACCGTCTGATCCCGCTGATCTCCGCCATCGGCATGTCGATCTTCCTGCAGAACACGGTTCTGCTGGCGCAAGACTCCAAGGACAAATCCATCCCCAACCTGATCCCGGGCAACTTTGCATTCGGGCCAGGTGGCGCACATGAAGTGCTGATTTCCTACATGCAAATCGTGGTGTTCGTGGTGACGTTGCTCGCCATGCTCGGCCTGACGCTGTTCATCTCACGCTCTCGCCTGGGTCGCGCCTGCCGCGCCTGCGCCGAAGACATCAAGATGGCCAACCTGCTGGGTATCAACACCAACAACATCATCGCCCTGACCTTCGTCATCGGTGCCGCCCTGGCGGCCATCGCGGCCGTGCTGTTGAGCATGCAATACGGCGTGATCAACCCGAACGCCGGTTTCCTCGTCGGCCTCAAGGCCTTCACCGCCGCGGTTCTGGGCGGTATCGGCAGCATCCCTGGCGCCATGCTCGGCGGGCTGGTGCTCGGTGTCGCGGAAGCGTTCGGTGCCGATATCTTCGGCGACCAGTACAAGGACGTCGTGGCGTTCGGTCTGCTGGTTCTGGTGTTGTTGTTCCGGCCAACCGGCCTGCTGGGCCGTCCGGAGGTTGAGAAAGTATGACTAGGAATCTTAAACAGGCGTTGTTCAGCGCCTTGCTGGTGTGGGCCGTTGCCTACCCGGTACTGGGTCTGAAACTGACCATCGTCGGCATCAACCTCGAAGTCCATGGCACCAGCGATGCAACGCTGATCACCATCGCCGTGTGCTCGGTGCTGATGTTCCTGCGTGTGCTGTTCGATCAGCAGATCAGCTCGGCCTGGCGCTCGTCGCCAAACATGCCGCTGATCCCAGCCAAGGCCAGTAACTTCCTGACCCTGCCGACCACTCAGCGCTGGATCATCATTGCGTTGATCGCCGGCGCCCTGGTCTGGCCGTTCTTCGGCTCTCGCGGTGCGGTGGATATCGCCACTTTGGTGTTGATCTACGTGATGCTCGGCCTGGGCCTGAACATCGTGGTCGGTCTGGCCGGTCTGCTCGACCTGGGTTACGTCGGCTTCTATGCCGTCGGTGCCTACAGTTATGCGCTGCTGTCGCACTACTACGGTTTGAGCTTCTGGATCTGCCTGCCGATCGCCGGCCTGATGGCGGCCACCTTCGGCTTCCTGCTCGGCTTCCCGGTCCTGCGTCTGCGCGGTGACTACCTGGCGATCGTGACCCTGGGCTTCGGTGAAATCATCCGTCTGTTCCTGCGTAACCTGACCGGTCTCACCGGTGGCCCGAACGGCATCAGCAACATCGAGAAGCCAACGTTCTTCGGCCTGACCTTCGAGCGTAAAGCGGCCGAAGGCATGCAGACCTTCCACGAGTACTTCGGCATCGCTTACAACTCGATCAACAAGGTAATTTTCCTGTACCTGGTTGCCCTGTTGCTGGCCCTTGGCGCGCTGTTCGTCATCAACCGCTTGCTGCGCATGCCGCTGGGTCGTGCCTGGGAAGCGTTGCGTGAAGACGAAATCGCCTGCCGTGCGCTGGGTCTCAACCCTACGGTCATCAAGCTCTCGGCCTTCACCCTGGGCGCCAGCTTCGCCGGTTTTGCCGGCAGCTTCTTCGCTGCCCGTCAGGGCCTGGTGACACCGGAGTCGTTCACCTTCATCGAGTCGGCGATCATTCTCGCCATCGTCGTATTGGGTGGCATGGGCTCGCAGCTGGGCGTGATCCTCGCGGCCGTGGTGATGATCCTGTTGCCGGAAATGATGCGTGAGTTCAGTGAATACCGCATGTTGATGTTCGGCGCCTTGATGGTGCTGATGATGATCTGGCGACCTCAAGGCCTGCTGCCCATGCAACGTCCTCACATGGAGCTGCGCAAATGAGCCGCGAGATCCTTAAAGTCGAAAATCTGAGCATGCGCTTCGGCGGCTTGCTGGCGGTCAACGGCGTGGCCCTGACCGTGAAAGAAAAACAGGTAGTTGCGTTGATCGGCCCTAACGGCGCCGGCAAAACCACCGTGTTCAACTGCCTGACCGGTTTCTACAAGCCGAGTGGCGGCAGAATCCTCCTGGACGGCGAGCCGATCGAAGGCCTGCCGGGCCACAAGATCGCCCTCAAAGGCGTGGTGCGCACCTTCCAGAACGTGCGGTTGTTCAAGGACATGACTGCGGTCGAGAACCTTTTGATCGCGCAGCACCGTCACCTGAACACCAACTTCCTGTCCGGCCTGTTCAAGACCCCGTCGTTCCGCAAAAGCGAACGCGAGGCCATGGAATTTGCCGAGTTCTGGCTGGACAAGGTCAACCTCACGCAGTTCGCCAACCGTCCGGCCGGCACGTTGGCCTACGGTCAGCAACGTCGTCTGGAAATCGCCCGCTGCATGATGACCCGCCCGCGGATCCTCATGCTCGACGAACCGGCCGCCGGCCTGAACCCGAAGGAAACCGAGGACCTGAAAGCGCTGATCAGCATGCTGCGTGAAGAGCACAACGTCACCGTGCTGCTGATTGAACATGACATGAAACTGGTCATGAGCATTTCCGACCACATCGTCGTGATCAACCAGGGCACCCCGCTGGCCGACGGCACGCCGGAACAGATCCGCGACAATCCTGAAGTGATCAAAGCCTACCTGGGGGAAGCGTAAATGCTGCAATTCGAAAACGTTTCCACCTTCTACGGCAAGATCCAGGCGCTGCACAGCGTCAACGTCGAAGTCCGCCAGGGCGAGATCGTGACCCTGATTGGCGCCAACGGTGCCGGCAAGTCGACCCTGCTGATGACCCTCTGCGGCTCGCCGCAAGCCCACAGCGGCAGCATCCGCTACATGGGTGAAGAGCTCGTCGGCCAGGACTCGTCGCAGATCATGCGTAAAAGCATTGCGGTGGTGCCGGAAGGTCGTCGGGTGTTTGCCCGCCTGACCGTGGAAGAGAACCTGTCCATGGGCGGATTCTTCACCAACAAGGGCGATTATCAGGAACAGATGGACAAGGTCCTCGGACTTTTCCCACGCCTGAAAGAACGCTTTGCCCAACGCGGCGGCACCATGTCCGGCGGCGAACAGCAAATGCTCGCCATCGGCCGTGCGCTGATGAGCAAACCCAAACTGCTGCTGCTCGACGAGCCATCGTTGGGCCTGGCACCGATCATCATCCAGCAGATCTTCGACATCATCGAACAGCTGCGCAAGGATGGCGTGACCGTGTTTCTGGTAGAGCAGAACGCTAACCAGGCGCTTAAAATTGCCGACCGTGCCTACGTTCTGGAGAACGGCCGGGTGGTGATGACAGGCACTGGCGAAGCACTGCTGACTGATCCGAAAGTGCGCGAGGCGTATCTGGGTGGTTGAGTCTTTGCGGTAAACAGAAAACGGCCTTCGGGCCGTTTTTTTGTGCCAGACACAAACTCGCTAACGATGAAAATCCCCTGTGGGAGTGAGTCTGCTCCGGGCGGCGTTCCGACGATAGCGGTGTGTCAGTCAACAAAACTGTTGAATCTGAAACAGCTATCGTCGGAACGCCGCCCGGAGCAGGCTCACTCCCACAAGGGATTTGTGTTGTTTGGGATTGCCGTGTTCTGCACATTTCAAAAAAAGTTTGCAGTCAGCTGTAACGCATCGCGATGACCTCTCTCTAGTGGGGTAAGCAAGCACAAACGCTTGCCAAACCAAGACCACTTTCGGAGAAACATCATGACTGCTACCACCCGCACCCTGTCCGCCACCGCCCTCGTTCTGGCCCTCGGTTCTGCGCTGAGCATGGCCGCTGTCTCCACCGTCCAGGCCGCCGACAACAGCAACATGGAAAAATGTTTCGGCGTGGCCATGAAAGGTCATAACGATTGCGCCGCCGGTGCTGGCACCACGTGCGCAGGCACCGCGAAAACCGACCACCAGACCAACGCCTGGAAATTCGTTCCAAAAGGCACCTGCGCCACCACCGAAAGCAAGACCTCGCCGACCGGTTTCGGTCAGATGGAAGCCTTCAAAGCCAAAGCCTGATCTGCCTCCCAGCCTGAGTGTCGACCATGAACAATCTACCGTTCGGGCTCCCGCCCCGCGCCGGGCTGGGGCTCAAGACCGGGCACTTTCGTGAAGTGCTCGGTGCACAACCGGACATCGGCTTCTTCGAAGTCCACGCCGAAAACTACATGGTGGCCGGCGGCCCTTTTCATCACTATCTGGGGTTGATCCGCGAGCAGTATCCGCTGTCGCTGCATGGCGTTGGCCTGTCCATCGGTGCCGAAGGTCCGCTGGACCTTCAACACCTGCAACGCCTTGCCGAGCTGATCAAGCGCTATCAACCTCACTCCTTTTCCGAACACCTGGCTTGGTCCAGCCATGGCCCGGTGTTCCTCAATGACCTGCTGCCTCTGGCTTACGACAACGCCACGCTGAGCCGCGTCTGCGAACACATCGATCAGGTGCAAACCACGCTCAAACGCCCAATGCTGCTGGAGAACCCGGCGACGTACCTGGCGTTCAAGCGCTCGACGATCGATGAAGCCGACTTCATCAGCGAAGTCATTCGCCGCACCGGTTGCGGGTTATTGCTGGACGTGAACAACGTCTATGTGTCGAGCATCAATCATCAACGCGATCCCTTGGCCTACATCGACGCCCTGCCCCTTCACGCGGTCGGTGAAATTCATCTGGCCGGATTTGCCGAAGACACTGACAGCCTCGGTGACCGTCTGCTGATCGACGATCACGGTGCCCCCATCGACAACGCCGTGTGGGCGTTGTACGTGCAAGTGCTGGAGCGCGTCGGTCCGATGGCGACATTGATCGAACGCGACAATCAGTTGCCGGCCTTCAGCGTGCTGCACGCCGAAGCGCGTCAGGCCGATGAGTTGTTGCTGTGCGCCGAGAGCCGGCCATGAGCAATCAAGCCGATTTCGCCGCCGCCCTGCTCAATCCGCAACGGCCCTGCCCCGACGGATTATTCAGCGCAAATGGCGCCGATCCAGCCAGCCGTTTTGCGGTGTATCGCAACAACGTGCAGAGCTCGTTGATCAACGTACTGGCGGACAGTTATCCCGTGGTTTTGCAATTGGTCGGCGAGGAGTTTTTCCGCGCCATGGGCGGGATCTATGTGCATAGCACCCCGCCACGGAGTCCGTTGATGAATGGCTACGGCGATGATTTCGCAGCCTTCATCGAAGGCTTTGCGCCCGCAGCCAGCGTGCCTTATCTGGCCGATGTCGCCCGACTGGAGCGCCTGCGAGTCATGGCCTATCACGCGGCCGATGCGCAAGGCGTGGGTCATGAACAGATCGCCGCAGCGCTCGCCGATCCGCAAGCCCTGAGCGAGTTCACCGTCGAACTTCATCCCTCCCTCAACCTGTTGAGTTCAGCCTGTGCCGTGGTCGCGATCTGGGCTGCGCATCAACAGGACGCGACGCTGGCGGGGATTGATCTGGACCTTGGGCAACACGCACTGGTGCTGCGTAACGGTCTGGACGTTGAAGTATTTGCCATCGAACACGGCGCCAGCGCATTCATTCAGAACCTGCAAAACGGCCAGTCACTGATGCAGGCGCTGGAAGCGGCGCCCGCCTTCGACCTTAGCCAAACCCTGGCGCTGCTGATCAGCCGTAACGCCATCACTCATTTACACAACAACAAGGTATCGTCATGAACACCCGGACTGAATCACGGAACCCCATTACCCGCGCCATCGCGTTACTGGAGATGATTCCCCACAGCCTGATCGCCTTTATTGCGCGCTTCTCCATCGCCGCGGTGTTCTGGAAGTCCGGGCAAACCAAGGTCGAAGGCTTGGCCATCGACCTGTTCGACGGTTCCTTCCAGCTGGGCGTGCCACACCTGGCGGACTCAACCATCCCGCTATTTCAGAGCGAGTACCACGTGCCGTTGCTGTCCCCGGAACTGGCGGCGCACCTGGCAGCCTTCGCCGAGCATTTCTTCCCGATGCTGATCCTGATCGGCTTCGCCACGCGGTTTTCGGCGTTGGCCCTGCTAGGCATGACCCTGACCATTCAACTGTTTGTGTACCCCGATGCTTATCCAACCCATGGCACTTGGGCGGCCGTGTTGCTGTACCTGATGGCGACCGGGCCGGGGAAATTGTCGATTGATCATCTGATTGCCCGACATTTCACCCGCTAACGCAGCCCTATGTAGCAGCTGCCGCAGGCTGCGTTCGAACGCGAAGCGGTCGCAAAGCCCAGAAATACGGTTCACCTGACAAACCGCAGCGACTGATTTCACGTCTGCTGCGCAGCCGAACGCAGCCCTCGGCAGCTGCTACAAAGTCCGTGCAAAGTTAAAGACGGGCCAACGCCTCGCCGCTGCGTTTGAACCAGTCAATCAAGTAGTCCGCCAACACTTGAGTGCGTTTTGGCAGGCCGCCCTGATACGGATGAACCAGGTACATCGGCATGCTCCGCGTCTGATAATCGCGCAGGAGCCATCGCAATCGTCCGTCAGCCAATTCCGCTTGCAGCAGGTAAGAAGGCAACCGCGCAATGCCGGCGCCGGCCAGTGCGGCTTTTTTCAGCAGGTTGTAGTGATTGCTGGCGAACGGCCCCGAGACCCGCACCCGCAGCAATTCGTGCTGCTGGTGATAAAGCCATTCTTCGCGACCACTGTAATGGCTGTTGAGCAGACAGCGATGCTCGGCCAACGCCTGGGGCGTCTGCGGCTCTCCGTATTGTTCGAGATAGGCCGGGCTGGCGCATGTCATTTCGTGCCAGGCCAACAGCGGACGCGCGACCAGTCGTTGGTCATTGGCCACTTCGGATCGGATGGCCAAGTCAAAACCGTCTCGGGACAAATCGTGAAAGCTGTTGTTGAGGTCCAGCTCGATCTGCACTTGGGGATACTGGCGGGAAAACTCCAGCAACAAACCATCGAAGAACGTTTCCCCCAGCGATACCGGAACCGTCATGCGCACCGGCCCGGCCATGTCGTCCTTCAACCGCGCCAATGCCTGACGCGCCTTCTCGACTTGTACGACCAGCGCCTGAGCTTGAGGCAACAGCGCCGCGCCTGCCGCCGTCAAACTCAAACGGCGGGTGGTGCGTTGCAGCAGGACCACGGAGAACCGTGTTTCCAGCAGGCTGATGCGCTTGGACAGCTGCCCCTTGCTGCAGCCCAATTGCTGCGCCGCCAAGGTGAAACTGCCCGCTTCGATCAACACCGCGAACGCCGCCAGATCATCCATCTCGCTCATGGATTGTTTCCATTTGAAAACCAAAGGTTGCCTATTAGCGCGCTTATCAACAGAAAAAACCACTCTAGACTGCAACCTCGTTCAACCACTTCGAGGAACAGCACGATGAAAATTCTTTTGATAGGCGCAGGCGGCACCATCGGTTCAGCGGTCGACAAAGAGCTGTCCCAGCGTCACGAAATCATCCGCATCGGCCGTAACAGCGGCGACTTCAACGTTGATATCAGCGACAGCGCCTCGATCCGCAAGCTGTTCGAGCAAACCGGCAAGTTCGATGCCCTGGTCTGCGCTGCCGGCAACGTCACCTTTGCGCCGCTGGATGAAATGACCGAAGAAAGTTTTGCGCTGGGCCTGAAAGACAAGCTGATGGGCCAGGTCAATCTGCTGCTGATCGGACGTGAATTCGCCAATGACGGCGCCTCGTTCACCTTCACCACTGGCGTGCTCAGCCACGACCCGATTCGCAGCGGCGCCTCGGCTGCATTGGTCAACGGTGCGCTGGACAGCTTCGTCCGTGCGGCGGCCATCGAACTGCCACGCGGCCTGCGGGTAAACTCGATCAGCCCAACCGTGCTGGTCGAAGCCATGGGCAGTTACGCGCCGTACTTCCGTGGTTACAAGCCGGTTCCGGCAGCGGATGTGGCATTGGCCTACGCCAAAAGCGTCGAGGGCCTACAGACCGGGAAGACCTTTCACGTCGGCTGACACACCACAACCTGTAGGAGCCGGCTTGCTGGCGATAGCGGTGTATCAGCCAACATTTCTTTTGAATGTTACTCCGCCATCGCCAGCAAGCCGGCTCCTACAGGTGGGTTAACCTGCCTCCGCGGGGTTGTGATGAACGGTCAGGCTGCGTAACGTGGCGGCACTTGTCTGGAGTGCCAAAGATGCGTGTTGCCCGTTCCTTAGTCCTTGTTGCCCTGCTTCCGTTGTTCGCCGCCTGCCAGTTGCTGGATGGCCCGCGTGAAAATGCCTCCCACGTGGGCCAGACCCGCATGCAGGGTCAGTTGACGGCGGCGGACGGCAAGCTGCTGTTCCAGCCGTGCAATGAGCAGCGCAGTTATGTGGTCAATGACACCGGCGGCACTAGCGTCCTGCAAGAGGCTGCGTCCCTCGCCGATGCTCAGGGCAAGCTGTTCGCCGACGTGCGTGGGAACATCGTTGCCGATAGCCGCCTGGACCTGGAGCAGTTGTACCGCGTCGAACGTTCGGGCACCGCGTGCGATGATCCCAATTTCAAACTGCTGATCCTGCGCGCCGCCGGCCACTCGCCCGAGTGGAACGTCAAGGTCAGCGGCAAAGGCATGGTCATCGACCGCGCCGGTCAGCCCCCCCTGGCCGTGCCGTACGTTGAAGAACAACTGGGCGATGGCCGCTTCAATCTCAGCACCGAAGCCAATAACCAGCACATCGAACTGTGGGTCGCGCCGCAACGCTGCGTCGACAGCACCACCGGCAGCGTCCAGCACATGAGCGCCGAGCTGCGCATCGATGGTCAGGTGCAACGCGGTTGCGGGTATTTCGGCGGCTCGCGCAACGACTGATCGCTTTTGCCTCACGGGAACGGCGTTTGGGGCTTATAATCGCCGCCTTCAAACGCCTTGGCGCAGTTGTGCGCCCCGCGAACCGGATCCTGTCATGTTACGAATCACCGAACTCAAGTTGCCGATCGACCATCCCGAAGAAGACCTGCGCCCTGCCATCGTGCAGCGCCTGGGCATCGCCAGCGATGACCTGCTCGATTTCACCTTGTTCAAGCGCAGCTACGATGCGCGCAAAAAGTCCTCTGAACTGTGCTTCATCTACACCATCGACCTCAACGTTCGCGATGAGGCCGCGGTGCTGCACACGTTCGCCGATGACCGTAACGTCAACGTGGCGCCGGATGTCAGCTACAAGGTTGTCGGCCAGGCGCCGGCTGATCTCGAGCAACGTCCCGTCGTCGTGGGTTTCGGTCCGTGCGGGATTTTCGCCGGGCTGCTGCTGGCGCAAATGGGCTTCAAGCCGATCATCCTCGAACGTGGCACCGAAGTGCGCCAGCGCACTAAAGACACTTGGGGCCTGTGGCGTAAAAGCGTGCTTAACCCTGAGTCCAACGTGCAATTTGGCGAAGGCGGCGCGGGGACGTTCTCCGACGGCAAGCTCTACAGCCAGATCAAGGACCCGAAATTCATCGGTCGCAAAGTCCTGCACGAGTTCGTCAAGGCCGGTGCGCCGGAAGAAATCCTCTACGTCAGCAAACCGCACATCGGTACGTTCCGCCTGACCGGCGTTGTGGAAAACATGCGTGAGCAGATTCGCGCGCTGGGCGGCGAAGTGCGCTTCCAGCAGCGGGTCACCGACGTGTTGATCGAGGACGGCCAACTGGTCGGCGTCGAGCTCAACGGCGGCGAACAGATTCATTCGAAACACGTGATTCTGGCCCTTGGTCACAGCGCTCGGGACACCTTCCGCATGCTCCACGGCCGTGGCGTGTTCATGGAAGCCAAGCCGTTCTCGGTGGGCTTCCGCATTGAGCACCCGCAGTCGCTGATCGACCGTGCGCGCCTGGGCAAATACGCCGGCCACCCGAAGCTCGGGGCTGCCGACTACAAACTGGTGCACCACGCCAAGAACGGCCGTTCGGTCTACAGCTTCTGCATGTGCCCGGGCGGCACCGTGGTGGCGGCAACGTCCGAACCGGGCCGCGTGGTCACCAACGGCATGAGCCAGTACTCGCGTAACGAGCGCAACGCCAACTCCGGAATCGTCGTCGGGATCACCCCGGAAGTCGATTACCCGGGCGGCCCGCTGGCGGGTATCGAGTTGCAGGAGCGCCTGGAATCCCACGCCTTTGTGCTGGGCGGCAGCAACTACGAAGCGCCGGCGCAACTGGTTGGCGATTTCATTGCGGGCAAACCGTCCACCGAGTTGGGCAGCGTTGAACCGTCCTACAAACCAGGCGTTGCGTTGGGTGATCTGGCGCTGGCTCTGCCCGCGTTCGCGATTGAAGCGATTCGTGAAGCACTGCCCGCATTCGAGAAGCAGATTCGCGGCTACTCGCTGCACGACGCGGTGTTGACCGGGATCGAAACGCGCACCTCGTCGCCGCTGCGGATTACCCGTAACGAGTCGATGCAAAGCCTGAACGTCAAGGGCCTGTTCCCGGCGGGTGAAGGCGCGGGTTATGCGGGCGGGATTCTGTCGGCGGGTGTCGATGGCATTCGCATCGCCGAAGCCGTCGCCCGCGATATCCTCGGCCTCGAGGCCTGATACAACTCCTTTGGCACAACACAAAACCTGTGGGAGCCGGGCTTGCCCGCGATGGCGGTGGATCAGTCAACATCTCTGTTGAATTTGAATCCGTCATCGCGGGCAAGTCGGATCGCCGCACCGCCGGCTCCCACAAGGACTTTCAGCGTCTGAGAGATTTTAGATATTGGCGCGCAATACGGTATCCGGCAACGGCTCTCCACGCTCCACACTCGCCGCCACAACATCCATCAACCCACTCAACTCGTACCCCTGGGCCTTCAGCCAGTCCTGATCGTAATAGCTGGTCTCATAACGCTCGCCGCCATCGCACAGAATCGCCACGATCGATCCCGACTCCCCCGCTGCCGCCATCTGCCCCGCCGCCATCAAGGCGCCGATCAGATTGGTCCCGCTCGACCCGCCGACACGACGACCCAAGTGCTGCGCCAGGTAATGCATGGCCGCCAGCGACAACGCATCCGGCACCTTGACCATCGCATCAATCACCTTGGGCAAAAACGAAGCCTCGACCCGTGGCCGGCCAATGCCTTCAATCCGCGAACCATGATCCAGTCGCAGCATGGCATCGCCGGTCTTGTAGTAATCGAAGAACACCGAACGCTCGGCATCGGCGCACAACACGCGGGTGCAATGCTGGCGATAACGCACGTATCGACCGAGGGTCGCGGTGGTGCCGCCGGTGCCAGGGCTGGAAATCAGCCAGCTCGGTTCCGGGTGCCGCTCGAAACGCATCTGCTGGAAGATCGACTCGGCGATGTTGTTGTTCGCCCGCCAGTCGGTGGCACGTTCGGCGTAGGTGAACTGATCGATGAAATGCCCGTCATGCTCGCGAGCCAGACGCTCGGATTCGGCGTAGATCTGCGTCGGATCGTCGACCAGATGACTCTTGCCGCCGTAAAAAGCGATCTGCGCGATCTTCTCTTTGGACGTGGTCGCCGGCATCACCGCAATGAACGGCAACCCCAGCAACCTGGCGAAGTACGCCTCGGAGATCGCCGTCGAACCACTGGACGCTTCAATCACCGGCGCGCCGGGTTTGAGCCAGCCGTTACACAAGGCGTAGAGGAACAACGAGCGCGCCAACCGATGCTTGAGGCTGCCGGTGGGGTGGCTGGACTCATCCTTGAAATACAACTCGATACCCGGAAAACCCGGCAGCGGCAAGGGGATCAGGTGGGTGTCGGCGCTGCGCTGGAAGTCGGCTTCGATGATCCGGATGGCTTCGCGGGCCCACTGTCGGTTGTCGCTCATGATGGTTTTCTCGTTGAATCGGACAAGAGTCGGCCTTGTCGCAAGGCTCAGCCAATAAGCTTAGGAAAAATCCCACGCCACGCACAGATACAGCTGAGGCCCAATACGTCTGGCAACTGCTAGGCTCAGGTCCGTGCCGGCCCTTCGCGTTGTAACGGCATATAACAAAAAAGAATATAACTTTTGTTTTAACAACTAACGGTACGGGTTAGGGTGTGCCACCTTTTTGATTATTCGATGGAGAGCGACCTTGCCTCTGCGTAGCACTTTCACGCGTTTCTTTCAGTTGGAAGCTGCCAGCGGTCTGTTATTGATCGCTGCGGCAGCCCTGGCTTTGATCATCAACAACTCCCCGTTGTCGTGGCTTTACAGCAGCTTTCTGGACACGCCCGTGGTGGCGCAGGTCGGGGCGCTGCAAATCGCCAAACCGGCGCTGCTGTGGATCAACGACGGCCTGATGGCGCTGTTCTTCCTGCTGATCGGCCTGGAAGTGAAGCGCGAAGTCCTCGACGGTCAACTGTCGAAACCTTCGCAGATCGTCCTGCCCGGCGCGGCAGCGATTGGCGGCATGGTGGTTCCGGCGCTGCTCTACTGGTTTCTCAATCGTGACAACCCGGCCGCCCTGAGTGGCTGGGCCATCCCGATGGCCACCGACATCGCCTTCGCCCTCGGCGTCCTCGCCCTGCTGGGCAAGCGCGTGCCGGTGTCGCTGAAACTGTTCCTGATGACCCTCGCGATCATCGACGACCTCGGCGCCATCATCGTCATTGCGATCTTCTATTCCGGCACGTTGTCGACGCTTTCCCTGGCATTGGCCGCAAGCTGCATCGTCGCGTTGATCGCAATGAACCGGCTCGGCGTGGTCAAGCTCGGGCCGTACATGATCATCGGCTTGATCCTCTGGGTCTGCGTGCTCAAGAGCGGTGTCCACGCGACACTGGCCGGTGTGACCCTGGCGTTCTGCATTCCGTTGCGCACGAAAAACGCCGAACCGTCGCCGCTGCTGACCCTCGAACACGCCCTGCATCCCTGGGTGGCCTACGGCATCCTGCCGCTGTTCGCCTTCGCCAACGCCGGCCTGTCCCTGAGTGGCGTGACCATGGAGAGCTTCACCCACGATGTGCCGATGGGCATCGCGGTGGGCCTGCTGCTGGGCAAGACCCTCGGTGTGTTCGGCCTGACCTGGCTGGCCGTGAAAATCGGCATCGCCGCCCTGCCCCAAGGTGCCAACTGGGGCCAGGTACTGGGTGTGGCGATCCTCTGCGGAATCGGCTTCACCATGAGTTTGTTTGTCGGGTCCCTGGCGTTTGAGCCGGGTGTCAGCGAATACGCCGGGATGGACAGGATGGGCATTCTGACCGGTTCGATTCTGGCGGCCTTGATCGGTTATGCGGTGACGGCGGCAGCGAGTCGCAAGCGCACCGCGCTGCCATCCTGAGTGATAGAGAACACTCTTAACGACATTCAGGATTCGTCCTACAGCCACGTTTGACCTCGTTCGTTAACGTCGCACAGTCCCTTTCTGGGGGCTGCCGACGTACGAACGCAAGGAAGATCAGTGGCTGGCAACAAGGAAATCCCCAGGGTTAAAAACCCGCCGTCCGGCGACGGACATCACGTCACTCACCGCTTCATGACGGCCACCGAACTGGCCGAGCGTGAGGCCCGACAACATGCTTACGACTCCATGCTTGCCAGGGAAGACGCCTTCGAGCGCAGCCGTGAGGTCGTCGCAAAAAAGGACAAGTCCGTTCGTGCCGGATGCGTCTTCGCCAAGTCCTGCAAACTGCCGGACGCCATCATCGATTACTCGAATCCTTCGGGCATGGTGCCCACCGACGGCCTCAAGGACTACGGGGAAGTCGCCTGGCTCGGCGCCCGTGAAGCAGACGATGCCGGGCTGCTGAATCTCGAAACCATCAGTGGCAGTACCGTCTCGCTTGGTATTGGCCGACTTGCATTGAATGCCCCGACGCTCGCTGCTCCGGTCGCAGCAATCGGCGCGGGTGGTGCCGCCGCATTGGCCACGGTGGTCGCGCTGTTCTGGACGCCAAGCCTGGGCGACAGTGCGCTTTATACAGAAGATCAGTTGCGCGCCCTGAAACAGGCCAGGACCCGCGTTCGCCTGCGAGTTGAACAACAGACTGACGGCAGCCTCAAGGGCTACGGTTTCTACACCGGCAAGAATCGCGATTGGGAAATGGTTGATGTTGTGCAGTTCACACTGCGCGAGAGTCAGCAGGTGGCGTATCTGGGAGGTGGGATTGAGCTGATCTGGACACCGGCTGTGGATGGTTCCGACATTCTCGGGATTCCAGCGCTGGAAGCTGCACCGCAAGCGCCGCATATTTGGGTTTATCCGCCGACGAAAGCGGCTGACGGGATTATTGTGAATCCGGTTTATCCGCCTGAGTACAAGGATTTCATTCTGGTGTTTCCGGCGGATTCGGGGGTGAAGCCGGTTTATATTGTTCTCAGTACTCCTCGTAAAGGTTTGCCTGCAGCAGGTCACAGCTACCATCCAGTACCGAAGACCGAAGAAATCGTTGCGTTTCCTGGCCTAAAACCAGCCAAAAAAATGAACCCTGTACAAGGAGGTGGTGGTTTAAGACCCCGGTGGACAGATGCGAAAGGTAAAAAGATCTATGAGTGGGACTCTATGCATGGCGAGTTGGAAGAGTACCGCGCAAGTGATGGCAGCCACCTGGGAGCGTTTGACCCTGTAACAGGTGAGCGACGTGACGATGCTCAATCTAAACGAAACATTCCTAAAAAGTACTTGTGAGACGAAGATGGGATTAAAACTAAGGCTGGAATGGTTTGACAAGCGAACGGAAAATTTTCAGGGCGAGGAGTTCTCTGATGATTTGGGCGATGATGAATCAGTACTTAATGCTCTCGGAATCCCTGTAGAGAACAACATCAACAACGGAGGTTTTAATGTTGGTAGCCAATGGGTCGCCATTATCCAACCTTACTTTCGCCACACGATTGAAATCACCGATTCTGACTACCAAATCTCTTTTGACTACCGCGAAAATTGGTAATCGAACAAGTACGCTGGCGGCAATGGGTAAAGGCAGCAGACACAAAAAAACCCCAACCAGTCACCCGGTCGGGGTTTTCTTTTACCGCTCGTTCTCGCTTAGTGCGAAACGCGGCTAGTCCCATCCACAGTAGCAATCCGCACCCGCTCACCCACACGGAACACTTCATTCTCCTGAACCTGCTGAACATAGGCGCGAATGCTGCCGTCATCTTCACGCACGGTGATTTCGACGCCCTGGGTGCGGGTCAGGCCTTCTTCGGTGGCCGAACCGAGCAGGCCGCCGGCGACGGCGCCGATGACCGCTGCGACGATGCTGCCACGACCGCCGCCGATGGCGCTACCGCCGACACCGCCGACCACTGCGCCTGCTGCGCCGCCGATCGGGGTCTTGGTGCCTTCGATTTTCACCGGACGCAGGGATTCGATGGTGCCCATGCGAACGGTCTGCACACGACGCGCTTCGTCACGGGAGTAGGAGTCACCGGTCAGGCTCGATTGGCAGCCAGTGAGCAACATCGCCATCGTGGAAAAGGAAGCAACCAGCAGAACAGACTTACGCATAGCATCAACTCCAAAGGACAGGTATTCATTAAACTCCGCAGCTTGACGCCTGTCACGGCATCGCCCGGATAAAAATGGTTTCATTCAGGCCCGGTACAGGCGCCTCGGACTCACCACACAGTAGCGGCAAATTGAAAAATCTGCGCCACCGACCCAAGGATTTTCATGGATTACTTCATCATTGTCGTCACCACTGTCGCCGGTTTGTACTTCCATTGGTGGCTGTACGTACGGATCAAACGCTGGATGGACCGCGATCTGGCGTTGGCTCTGGCGGGTAACGACGAGCAGAAAAAAGCGTTCATGCTCGAGCAACTGGCAAGCGCTCAGGCGCAGAAGATCAAGCGCCGGGACCTGCCGCAGTGGCTTGAAGCCGCTGCGGCGGGCTATCCCGATCGGTAGACTGCTTAAGGTGCCAGACGTTCAAGAATCCAGTCGGCGCCTTGCTGACGGTAGTTGAGGCGATCGTGCAGGCGGCTCGAACGGCCTTGCCAGAACTCGATGCGCTCGGGTAGCAAGCGGTAACCGCCCCAGTGTTCCGGGCAGTGCGGCTGAGTGTCGCTGAAGCGTTGTTCGGTGTTCTTGAGCAGCGCCTCCAGCTCAGCACGATCGGCGATCACTCGGCTCTGGGGCGAAGCCCAGGCACCGAGGCGACTGCCCAGCGGGCGGACCTGGAAATAGGCGTCGGACTCTTCAGCCGTGACCTTCACCACTCGCCCTTCAATGCGCACCTGACGCTCCAGGGTCGGCCAGAAAAACGTCATGGCAGCGAACGGGTTCGCCGCCAGATGCTGGCCTTTGGCGCTGTCGTAGTTGGTGAAGAAGGTGAAACCCTCTTCGTCCAGGCCTTTGAGCAGCAGAATGCGGCAATGCGGTCGACCGTCCTGATCGACCGTGGCCAGGGTCATGGCATTGGCCTCCACCGGCGGTTGCTCGGTTTTCACCGCGTCGGCAAACCACTGATGGAACAGCCCGAACGGCTCGGCCGGGGCTTGCGCCTCGGTCAGGCCGTCACGGGTGTAGTCGCGACGCATATCAGCCAGGCCCTGGGTCATGGCGCATTCCTTTTGGTTAACGAATTACTTTTTGTCCGCATCGGCGGCAACGACTTTCTTGTCAGCCGCTGCGGCTTTGGCTGGCGCCGTTTTTTTCGCAGGCGTTGCCGTTTTAGCCGGTGTTTTCTTGGCTGGAGCCTTGGCCGCTTTCTTGGCCGGGGCTTTTTTCGCAGCAGGCACAGCCGCTTTCTTCGCGGCTGGCGCTGGAGTAACCGGCTTGACCACTGGCTTAACGTCCTGAGCAGCGACCAACTTCACTGGCGCCGGCGCTGGCATGTTGTACTTGCTCAGCAGCGCGACCATGGTGTTTTGCGGAGTGACCAGCAGTTCCACACGACGGTTCAAGGCGCGGCCTTCATTGCTGTCGTTGGCAGCACGCGGAGCTTCGCCACCCATGCCGCGCAGCATCAGACGATCACGCTGCAAACCGCTGAGGCGGAAGATCGCGGCCACGGCTTGAGCACGTTCCTGGCTCAGTTTGACGTTGGCCGGTGCGGCGCCCGAGGTATCGCTGTGGCCGAGCACCAGCACGGCAGTCTTTGGATCGACTTCAAGGATTTTCGCGACGCGAGTGAACGGGCCGAGGGTCACCGGCAGCAACATGGCCGGACGGTCCGGGTTGAACGAGCCTTCCACCGGAGCGATGACCACCAACACGTTTTCACGGCGCTCAAGTTTCAGGTTGCTGTCCTTGATCGCATCGCGCAGGCGCGGCTCGTAATCGTCGAGCCAGGCCTGAGTGACTTTAGGATCCGGCATCGGCACGGCTTTGGCGGTCGGTTGTTCTTTACCACCGAACGGCCACCACCATTTGCCACCGGCATCGGCTTCAGCCTTGGCCACTTCCACAGGTTTGGCGGCTTCCACAGGCTTGGCTTCAGGTTTTACTTCCGGTTTTTTGTCGGCCACTTCATCGGAACCGAACGGCCAGTACCATGGGCTCGAGCTTTCAGCCTTTGCCACTGGAGCGGGAGCGGCAGGTTTCACGGCAGCGGGGGCCGGAGTCGGTGCCGGGGCGGAATCTTTGGCGGCGACTTTGTCGGAGGAGCCGAACGGCCACCAGCTGCTGCCATCGGAATCACTTTGTGGAGTCTGTGCACAACCGGTGATAGCGACGCACAGGGCCAAGGCAAGGGTGGTTTTATTGAATGACATTGGATATCCACAAAAATGAAGTCATAAAAAATCAGGCCGGCGTGACCCGGATAAACAGACGCTTGGAAACCATAAAAGCTTTCGGGTTCCGGCCCTGGAGCCCGAGAGTGCGTTTTACAGACAAGTGGCCAGTACCCGCGCAAGTTTCTGCGCGCGCGGATCCATCAAGACGTACGGCCCTAGGGTATTTGTCACAAAACCGAAGGCCACATCGTGTTCCGGGTCAGCGAAACCGATGGAGCCGCCAGCGCCCGGGTGGCCGAATGCCCGTGGGCCGAGGCCGTAGGTCGCATTGGGAACATCCGGTTGATCGAGCATGCAACCCAGGCCAAAACGGGTCCGGGTCAACAAAGTCTTGTCTTCGCCAATACTGTGTTCGCGAGTCAGCTCCTCGAGCATGTCGCTTTCCAGCAGACTGCCGTCGAGCAGGCCGGCGTAGAAACCAGCAAGACTACGGGCGTTACCGTGGCCATTGGCGGCCGGTTGTTGCATCCGGCGCCATTCGGGTTTGTTGGTGCTGGTCATGATCGACGGCGGGTTGGTGAAGGCCCGGGTGGTCATGGCGGTCGGCTCACGCATGGTCACTTGCAGCAAGCGCTGGGCCGCAGCATCGCCAACGTTGCCCTTGCCACGGGCGATGTGCGCCACGCGGTGGAACTCTTCGTCCGCCAGGCCAACGTGGAAATCCAGCCCCAGAGGCTTCGCAACCCGCGCCACAATCGACGCGCCCGGCCCACGACCGTCGACGCGACGCAGCAACTCGCCCACCAGCCAGCCATAGGTGATCGCCGCGTAACCGTGGCCTTCGCCCGGTGTCCACCACGGCGTTTCAGCGGCCAGGGCATCGACCATGGTGTACCAGTCGTAAAGCGCTTCGGGCGCCAGCAACTCGCGCAACGCCGGCAGGCCGGCCTGATGGCAGAGCAACTGACGCAAGGTCACGGATTCCTTACCGGCGGCGGCGAATTCGGGCCAGTAGCGAGCCACCGGGGCATCCAGTTGCAGCTTGCCCTCGGCCACCAATTGCAGGGCTGTGACGGCGGTAAACGTCTTGGTGCAGGAGAACAGGTTGGCGATGGTGTCGCTGTGCCAGGCTTCCAGGCCATCCTTGTCGGCGGTACCGGCCCAGAGGTCGAGGACGGTTTCGCCACCGACCCGAATACACAATGCCGCGCCACGTTCCTGAGGATCGTCGAACAGCACTGCGAAAGCTTCGCGTACTGCTTCGAACTTAAGCTCGTAATGACCCTGAATCTGCACCCGCAACTCCCCGAATTCTACAAAGTGGTCCGCATTGTTCCAGCCCTTGGGGGATTTGGGAACAGGTGCGGGCTGGGCGGTGTATCCGTCCATAGATTTAATAAGAAACCTTTTGTGGCGAGGGAGCTTGCTCCCGCTGGGCCGGTCCGCGTTCGGGCGAAGCGGCCCCTAAAAAGGGACTGCTGCGCAGTCCAGCGGGAGCAAGCTCCCTCGCCACAGGGATATCAGCGATTAATGGCCGTTAGCGGAATGCCCGCCCGCATGACCCGCACCCTGCCCCGCACCTTTGCCGGCGTCAGCTTTTCTGCCGCCCTCGCTTTCATGGCTGGCCTTATCCGCTTCAGCCCTGGCCTTCTCGGCCTCTTTACCCAACTGATCGACGGTCGCCAGGTTGCTCTTGCGCACGCTGTCGACGAAACCCTGGAACGGTAGATCGGTAATGCCCACCAGACCAAAGTGACCGTTCTCGCCATCCAGCAGACGGCCAGTCACGGGTTGATCAAGGTATTGAAACCAGTGCACCCCGACAATCGACGGTTCGCTCAGCGCTTGTTTGAGGAAGTTGGCATACGCCGGCCCACGGTCTTCTTCCTTGGCCAATTGCGTGACGCCGCCCCAGAAAGGGCCGCGATCGGCAGAGCCGAAGTTGAACTCGGTGATCAGCACCGGTTTGTCCAGGCTGCGCAATTTGGCGAAGTCATAGCCGTCTTGCGGTTGCAGGGTGTACATGTTGAAGCTCAGCACGTCGCAGTACTGCGCGCAGGACTCCACGGCTTCCGGGGTGCTGATGGCAAAGCGACCGCCCAGCAACAGCTGATTCGGCGCGTGCCACTTGAGCGAATCGGAGAGGGTCTTGAAGTAGGTATCGGCGAAGACCTTCTGGAAGTATTTGAAATCGGCCTCGATTTCCGGATGTTCGGCGCTTGGCAGCGGCGGTACGAAGCCCGGGTCTTCCATCAGTTCCCAGGCGGGCAAGTCGATGCCCCAGGCCTTGGAAAGGCCGGCCTGGTTGCGATACTTGTCACGCAATTGCTTGAGGAACGCACGTTTGGCCGGCACGTCAGTGGTCATTTTCAAGGTGCCATACGCCAACGCGTAACGGGCTTTCGGATCATCACCCGGGCCGGCCCAGGCCAGTTCGTTGTCGGCGAAGTAACCGATCAGCCATGGGTCGTCGCGATGGTCCCGGGCAGCGATGGCCACGGCCCGTTCGGTGGCCATGGCGAAACGCGGATCAAACGGGTCAGGCATGCCGCCCCACCAGTCGGTGCCGGTGCTGATGCTGGCGTAATCACCGACGATCGACAGCGGCAAGGTGTACGGCACGCGGTCAGCATTGGCCAGCGCCGGGGCGCTCCAGTTGCCGACGGTGTTAAAACCCCAGGCTTGCAGGCGGTCCAGGGTGTGGCTGGCCCAGCGTTTTTCATCAACCACCGCTTTGCAGGGTTCGGCGGGGGCTTGCTCAACAGCTTTCGCGACGGTGGCTTCGACTGCGCCGGTCTTGGCGGCTTCGGCGACGCCGGATTCGGCAGTCGTCGGTGCGACCGGTTGCTCAGCAGCCTTATCGGCCGTGGCCTCAACCGCGTCAGCCTTGGCCGCTTCGGCGACGCCCGCCTTGGTTTCGCTGCCCAGCGCGCAAGGTTCGCCATACAGGCGCTGCAAGTTAGCGCCATAGAAGTCGTACCAGCGACCGGCGTTATAGCCACGGCCCTGGTCGGCGCCGTTGCCGCCACGGTTGTCACCTTCGCCAAAGTGGCTGGCCATCGGCTCTTCCGGTTTTGGCAGGGATTCGAACATCCACTCGCGGCCGGCGACGTAGGTCTGGTTGACGTCCGGGGTCACGGTGTTGACCCCCAGCGAATAGAACGGATGCCCTTCCGGGGTCACCAGGTACCAGCGACCGTCACGCTTTTCAGTGCGGAAAAAGCCACTGGCCTTGAACACCGGGCCCTTGTTCCAGCCACCAAATTTATCCAGGGATAACTTCTCACGCTCGGCGAGCCAGGTTTTGGTTTGTTGCTGTTCCTTGGCAGCGGCGCTTTTTAGTTGCTCATCGCTACTGACTTTTTCCGGCCATTTGGCCCGTGTCGATTGACCGTAGGCGTCCACCAGGCCGCCATAAGCGGCCTTGGTCACCGCGTCACCGTCCTGCACGCCAAAGCGTTCAAGCAAGATGCTTTGGGCCACTTTCGGCTGATCCATCGACAACGTGACCGACACCACTTGGCTGCGGTCCAGCTCACCGGCGCTGCTGGCCAGCAATACGCGCTGGCCGTCAAACGTCATCGGCATTGGCGGCCCGGCCTTCATGCCCAGGCTCAGCGGCGAACTCGGTTGCAGAGGCACCAGCAGGGTCTGCGCCGGTCCGGCCGGCAAATCGACACGACTGATCAGCGTCTTGCCATCGTTGCTCTGGATTTTCACGTACAGGGTTACGGCCCAGTCCATCGCGCTCTGGATCCGCAAGCTCATGACGCCGGATTGCGACCAGTCCCAGGCGCCGGTTTGCGGGGTCAGACGCAAAGTCGGTTGCGCCACCGGGTTGAACGTCACCCGACGCAACACTTCACCTTCGGCCGTTTGCTCCGCGTTGGATTGCGGCAGGCTGGCATCCTGAGTCGCCACCTGAACCACATCGGCGGGGCGCACAAAGTTGAACAGCGTCTGTTGGCCGGCAGGGGCTGCCAGCAACGGGGCTGCGAACATCAAGGCGAATACAGCAGGCAACGAACGGCGAATCATAGGAACGTGGTTCTCCCTAACGACCAAATGGGCCAATGGAAAATCGGTGGCTGAAAGATAGACAACGCGGCGGACTAAAAAGCCCACCGGTGTTTCAGGAAATTTCGCGACGGAATGGCGGCAATGCGTTGAGGATTGCTTTGCCATAGCGCTGGGTGACCAGGCGCCGATCCAGCAGGGTGATGGTGCCGCGGTCTTCTTCGGTGCGCAGTAAGCGACCGCAGGCCTGGACCAGTTTCAGCGAGGCATCCGGCACCGAGATTTCCATGAACGGATTGCCGCCACGGGCTTCGATCCACTCGGCAAGCGCCGCTTCGACAGGATCGTCGGGCACCGAGAACGGAATCTTCGCGATCACCACGTGCTCGCAATACGCACCGGGCAAGTCGACCCCTTCGGCAAAACTCGCCAGGCCGAACAGCACGCTGGAGTCTCCGCCATCGACCCGCGCCTTGTGCTTGTTCAGGGTTTCCTGTTTCGACAGGTTGCCTTGAATGAACACTTGCTTGCGCCAGTCGCGGTCCAGGCCGTCGAACACGTCCTGCATCTGTTTGCGCGAGGAGAACAGCACCAGGGTGCCGCGCGAACCTTCCACCAGTTGCGGCAGATCACGGATGATCGCCGCGGTGTGCGCCGGTGCATCACGGGGATCGGCTTTCAAGTCCGGCACTCGCAGCACACCGGCGTCGGCGTGATGGAACGGGCTCGGGACCACGGCGGTCACGGCTTTTTTCGGCAGGCCGGCACGCATGCGGAAGCGGTCAAACGTGCCGAGTGCGGTCAGGGTCGCCGAGGTCACCAGCGCGCCGTAAGCCACGTTCCACAGATTGCGACGGAGCATTTCCGCCGCGAGGATCGGGCTGGCGTTGACCTCGATGTCGAACAGCGAACCGCTTTCAGCCAACGTCAGCCAACGGGCCATGGGCGGGTTGTCTTCCGGGTCTTCAGCGGTGAACGCGACCCACAATTCCCAGTTGCCCGACGAGCGCGACAACAGGCTGCCAAACAGCGGATACCACTCTTCAGCCTGATTACTGGCAATGCCGATGTTGACCTCGCCGTCCATGCCTTCCTTGAGCAGTTCGGTGAGCCGGGTGAACAGGTCGGTGAGGCGGGCAAAGCCCTTTTTCAGCTCGACGCCCATCTCGCGCATGTGCTCGGGAATCACCCCGCCGACGAAACGGTGACGCGGCCGCTCGCGGCCTTCGACGTCTTCGCCGGGTTTGAAATCGGCAACCTGCTCACACGCGCTGAACATGAACTGCTGCTGGGTCTTGATCTCGCGGGCCAGTTCCGGCACCTGCTCGATCAACTTGCCCAGATCGCCCGGCAATGGATGCTGGGCCAGCAGTTTGGTGAGGTTCTTGGCGGTGGTTTCCAGCCAGTCGGCAGTGGAACGCAGGCGTGTGTAGTGGGCGAAGTGGCCGATGGCCTTGTCCGGCAGGTGATGGCCTTCGTCGAACACGTAGATGGTGTCGCGCGGGTCCGGCAGCACCGCGCCGCCGCCCAGGGCCAGATCGGCCAGGACCATGTCGTGGTTGGTGACGATCACATCAACCTTGCCCATGCCTTCGCGGGCCTTGTAGAAGGCGCACTGGCCGAAGTTCGGGCAATGACGGTTGGTGCACTGGCTGTGATCGGTGGTCAGGCGCGCCCAGTCGGCGTCTTCGAGGGCGGTGGACCAACTGTCGCGGTCGCCGTCCCATTTATTGCCGGCCAGCTTCTCGATCATGCTGGTGAACAGCTTTTGACTGGCCTCATCGACCTCGATCTTGAAACCTTCTTCTTCGAACAGCTGCGCCGTGGCGGTTTGCGCGTGACCTTCCTGGAGCAACATGTCGAGCTTGGACAGGCACATGTAGCGCCCGCGACCCTTGGCCAGGGCGAAGCTGAAATTCAGCCCGCTGTTACGCATCAGGTCGGGCAAGTCCTTGTAGACGATCTGCTCTTGCAGGGCCACGGTGGCCGTGGCAATCACCAGGCGTTTGCCGGCCGCCTTGGCGGTGGGGATCGCCGCCAGGCTGTAGGCCACGGTTTTGCCGGTACCGGTGCCGGCTTCCACCGCGACTATCGCGGGGTCGCCACTGCGCCGGCCTTCGTCGTCGGTGTCGATGTCACCGAGGACTTTGGCAATTTCGGCGATCATCAGGCGTTGGCCGTAGCGCGGTTTGAGGCTCTTGGCTTCAAGAAAACGCGAGTAGGCGCCCTGGATCGTGGTTTTGAGTTCGGTGCTGATCATGGTTTGTCGGGCGCAAAAAACGCTGGATAAATTTTCAGTGGTTCGGTTCGGCCGCTATCATACCCCGCTAATTAATCCCGCGCAGAACGGAGTACCTCAATGACACCTTTTGGCATCGTTTACACCCTGCATGTCCTGTCCGCCCTGGTGTGGGTCGGCGGTATGTTTTTCGCCTGGATGGTCTTGCGGCCCGCGGCGATGAAGGCCCTGGAAGGTCCCGCGCGGTTGAAGCTGTGGGTGGAAGTGTTTCAAGGTTTTTTCCGCTGGGTCTGGATCGCGGTAGTGCTGTTGCCGATCAGCGGGGTGGGCATGATTCATCTGCAATACGCCGGATTTGAGGCCGCGCCACGGTACGTGCAGGTGATGATGGGGTTGTACGTGGTGATGACCGCACTGTTTATCCGAATTCAGGCGCTACTGCTGCCGGAGTTGCGCACGGCGGTGGCGGCACAGGATTGGCCGACCGGGGCCGCGACGCTTGGGAAGATTCGCAAATTGGTGGGGATCAATCTGATTGTCGGGTTGGTGCTGGTGGCGATTGCTGCGGCCAGACCGTGATCGTTCCCACGCTCTGCGTGGGAATGCCTCAAGGGACGCTCCGCGTCCAGTGACGCGGAGCGTCACGGGCTGAATTCCCACGCAGAGCGTGGGAACTATCGGACAGTTCTTACAACCTTTGAACGGTCACAGAACCCGTCGCGCCCGCAGGTCCCGGCTGGCCATCCACACCAGGGCGGCCGCTTTTTCCGCCATCAGCCTCGTAGACCAGACAGCCCTTGGCCTTGCCACCGGCACCCGGTTTACCGCCGGGCCCCGCAACGCCACCGGCACCGCCCGCCACCTGAACCTTGATCTGTTCCACGGGATAATCACGTGGCACTTCCAGCCTGACCAGCGCACCTGGCGCCCCTGGCTGACCATCACTGCCATTGCTGCCATCGGCACCGCGCCCCGCCTGGCCCCAAGTGCAACCCGGTGCCTGACCGTTGGCCCCGTCGAGACCGACAAAACCTGGCGCGCCCGCGCCACCGCGAGCGTCCACCGACAACTGCGGCGCATTCAGTGCCTTGATCTGCAAATTCAGGTTGCGCCCCGAACGGGCAGCCTTGAGGTAAGTCCCCGGCGCCCCCCGAGCGGTGATCTGGCTGCCTTCGGACAACTCGGCCCGGCTGACTTTCAATTCCAGTGCCTGTTCACTCGGCACGATGGCAATCCGCGCCTCACGACCCAGATGCAATTCGCCGACGGTCACTTCAGTCACGTTCGAAGGAATCAACAAGGTGCCGTAATCGGCGACTTCCAGGCGTTCGAGTTGCAAGGTGCTGGTAGTGTTGGGCAGGCGCATCAACGAATTGGTTTCGACACTGACCACCTGTGCGCAGGCCAATGGGCTGATGAGTGCGGCGAGCAGACAGAGTTTACGCATGGGAAGCCTTCGATACGGTCGGAGCCGGGAGGGTTTGCAGGTGGAATACGCCGAAAAACAGGATCTTCAAGCGATCACGCCATGGGTGGGCGCGACCTCTGAGGCTGCGGAAACAGAACACCGCCTCAAGAAGATGAAGGGATGCCAACACACCGCCGGCCAGATCGACCAACTGGTGCAGCGGGTTGACGAACGGCATCAGCAGATTGACCAGCACCACCAGCCAGAACAGCAGGGTCAATAACTTCCCCAGCCCCCAGATCACCTTCATACGCCCCCCGTTGAGAATTATTCTTTGCGCGCACAGTAACGGCTTCCGCGAGGGATAAGCCAGAGGGCAACAGAAAATTCTTCATGAAGGCCGCCGAATGGCCGTCGGATCAATCGAAATATCGTCCGACGGCTCTAGTTCGCGGTTTAGCGATTGATGTGCAACTCCACCCGACGGTTTTTCGCGCGTCCTTCATCCGTTTCGTTGTCGGCTACCGGCTGGCTTTCGCCCTTGCCTTCACTGGTGAGTTTGTCCGGCGCCAGCCCCTGGCTCAACAGATAGGCCGCCACGCTGCTGGCGCGGCGCTCCGAGAGTGCCTGGTTGTATTCATCCGAACCCACGCTGTCGGTGTGGCCGATCACCTTGATGCTCACCACATCGGCGTTCTGCAGTTTGCCCATCAGCGCATCCAGCTGACTGCGCGCACCGGGCGTCAGGTCAGACTTGTTGAATGCAAACAGTACGTCGCCGGGCAGTGTGATGACTTCGGGTTGCACCACTTCGACAGGTTTCACGCTGGCCGGATATTGCGGTAGCGGACAACCGTGATGTTCGACAGGTGTGTTGGCGGGTGTATCGGGGCAACGATCACGTCGATCGAAGACACCATCGTCGTCCTCATCGCCATCCTGGGCGTAACAGATCAAGCCACCGGCCAAGATACCGAGCGCTGCCCCACCGCCTGCCCAGCCGGCACTTTCAATTGCGCCCAAGCCTCCGCCGACCAGTCCGCCGATGACGCTGCAGATTGGCCAGGTACGTTGATTGAGGGGGGCGGTGCCATCGCTGTGGGTTGCGCAGCCGGTCAACAGGCTGCCTATTAGCAGAACCGGCAAGACGGTCCGTGTGAGAACGCTCATATGGAAAGCTCCTGTGTCACCGGCCCATACCGGTTACACAGGAGTAAAGACCCGCATCCGCGACTGCACAAGCCGCGGAGCGGATGGGGCCTAGCGGTTGATTTTGATTTCAGTACGACGGTTCTGCGCACGACCGTCAGCGGTTTTGTTATCGGCGACTGGCTGGCTTTCACCGGCACCGGCCACAGACACGAAGCTGCTGCGTGGCACGCCTTGGGAAATCAGGTATTCCACCACCGAGTGCGCACGACGATCCGACAGTTTCTGGTTGTAGGCATCACTGCCCACGCTGTCGGTGTGACCGGTCACGGTCAACTGGGCGGTACTGGCTTCCTGTTTCAGGCGAGTAGCGATTGTGTTGAGTACATCTTTATCAGAAGGAGTGAGTGTGGCTTTGTCGAACTGGAAGTGAACATCGCGGATGACAATGACTTCTTCCTTGACCACCACGGCTTCTTCGACCACTGGCGCAGGCACCGGTGGAGGGCAACCGTCAGCATCGACCTTCACGCCTCTAGGCGTACCCGGGCACTTGTCGCGACTGTCCGGCACACCATCGCCGTCTTCGTCGCCATCGCCATGCACCCAGCAATACGCTGCGGCCGTACCGCCGACGACCAGCGCGCCATACCCCGCCCATGCCGAACTCTCGGTCGCACCGAGACCGGCACCGATGACACCGCCGACCGCCGCACAGGTCGGCCAGTCGGTTTTCTGCAAACCTGCGCAACCAGTCAACACACTGGTTAGCAGAACCAAGGGTAATGCTGTCCGAACTATGCTCATCTAGTTTTCTCCTGAGGGATCGGCTTAGAACCGATTCAGGGAGTAAAGACCGGAGTTTTAATCTCCGCCAGCAATAGGCCACCGCTGTTTTGCCCCGTGTTCACGGTAGTTCGCCGATTTTGCGGGAAACCCGCTCTAGGCCCGAGCGTTCGGGCAGGCTAGTCTTGGTGCTCTGATTGAGGATCTCTGATGATTGCAGGTATTTCTTCGCGCACGCCCCAGCAGGCGTTGGCCGCTTTGCTTGATCGATACGCCCCCGCGCGCCTGTTGTTGATCGGCGCCAGCGAATTTCCCGCGCTTGAGGCATTCAAGCTGGCGCATCCGGATTGTTGCATTGCCCTTGCTGAGCCCGGGCCGCTGCCTGCCGAACTGGCGGCACGGCGGTTTGACCTGGCGCTGGTGGTCGATTGCCTTGAACACCTGCCAAAGCGCGACGGTCTGAATTTGTTAGGCGGGATCCGTAATCTGAACGCCAGTCGCATTGCGGTGCTGGCGGACTTGCCGGCGAGCGGTTGGCAGGAGACGGATTTCTTTTCCCTGGCCTTGCAAGCCAGTGAACGTTTCCAGCGCGACGAACAAGTGCTGACGCTGTTCACCTATGATCTGCTTGACTATAAACAGGTACCCGACTGGCTCAACTCGCGATTCTGGGCCAATCCGGAAAACTTCGGGAAATATTGGTGGTAACGCAATGAGTACATCCATTTGCCCTTGCGGCAGCGGCACCCTGCTTGATGCCTGCTGCGGCCATTACCATGCCGGACATCCGGCGCCCTGTGCCGAAGCCTTGATGCGCTCGCGCTACAGCGCCTATGTGCTGGGGCTGATCGACTATCTGGTGGGGACCACCCTGCCCGCCCAACAGTCCGGCCTGGATCGTCAGTCCATCAGCGACTGGAGTGCGCAAAGTACCTGGCTGGGTCTTGAGGTGGAAAGCTCCGAGGTCTTCGGCGGTCAGCCAGAACACGCGTTCGTCACGTTCACCGCACGCTGGCATGACGGTGGCGGTGAACACAGCCACCGCGAGCGCTCCTCGTTCGTGCAGAACGCCGGGCACTGGTACTTCATCGACCCCACCGTGCAACTCAAGGCTGGTCGCAACGATGCGTGCCCGTGCGCCAGCGGGCAGAAGTTCAAGAAGTGTTGTGCGGGGTATTTCGGCGTGTGAGGTGATTGCAAAGGGCTAGACTGGGGTTCAAGGGAGAAACACGACCATGATCACCCGGCGCGTTGCACTTTACTGGCTCATCTCGATGCTCTTTCTGGGGCTCGGCGGCTGCGCGTCCTGGTTCGGTGACGATCTGCCGGATCCGCAGGTGCATCTGGCCAAGGTCGAAGTGGTTCGGGCCAAGTTGCTGGAGCAGAAATTCATCCTGCACTTTCGCGTCGACAACCCCAACGACAGCGACCTGACAGTACGTGGCCTCGAATACCGCATTCATCTGGGCGACATGTTGCTGGCCGAAGGCGAGCACGAACACTGGTTCACGGTCGGTCCCAAGCGCAGCGCCTATTTCAAAGTACCGATCCGCACCAACCTGTGGCCCAAGGTGCGGGATCTGGTGAAAATGCTGAAAAAACCCGATCAACCGATCCCCTATCGTCTGGAAGGTGAACTGGAAACCGGTTTATTCATCGCGCATTACGTGCACCTGGCGCGCAATGGCGTGATAATCCCCGCCGATTTAATTCCGGAGAAAACCCGATGACCCAGCAACCCCATGTCCATGGCCCTGACTGCAACCACGATCATGACCATCACGACCACCATGATCACGACCATGGCCATGTCCACGGCCCGAACTGCGGCCACGCTCACCAGGAGCCGGTGCGCAACGCCCTGAAAGACGTCGGCCGCAACGACCCTTGCCCATGCGGCAACGGCAAGAAATTCAAGAAGTGCCACGGCGCTTGATGCTTCTGGCGAAGATCTTCTTCGCCGGTTGAATTGCTATCGCGAACAGGCTCGCTCCCACATTTGAATTGCGCGAGCACCAAACTTTGGGGCCATTGCAAATCTCTGTGGGAGCGAGCTTGCTCGCGATGACTGCGGCACATTCACTATCAACGTGTCAGTTACACCGCCATCACGAGCAAGCTCGCTCCCACAGGGAATTCAGTCAGCGTTCAAAATCTGTGCGGTGCTCACGACCGTCGCATATTCCCCGTGCAAATTCCCCAGCGACATCGCATGCACTTCTTCAGCTGAATGCGCATTGCCAAAATAATCAGCCTTGTCGAACGTAAAGCACGCATCCTCCACCACCCACGCCTCAAACCCCAGATTCCCGGCCGTTCGCGCCGTGGACTCCACCGAGTTGTTGGTCGCAACGCCGACGATGATCAATTGCTCGATCCCCGCCTCGCGCAAACTCGCCTCCAGCCCCGTCGCACAAAACGCATCCGGCACCTGTTTGGAAATCAGCTGCTCGCCGGCCAATGGCTGAAAACGTTCCTGAATCTCCACACCCGATTGCTGCGGCCAGAACACTGAATCCGGTGAGCGGGACAGGTGCTGCACATGAATCACCGGCCGCACGGTTCGACGCCAATACGCGAGCAAATCAAGAATTCGTTCTTCGGCCTGAGGATTATTTCGGCGACCGAGTCTGGGGTGCAGGATGCCTTTTTGTTGGTCGATGATGATCAGTGCTGCGTTGGTCTTTAGCTCCATGCCGACTTTTCCCACACAAGGTCATTGAATTTCACGCACTTCAGCATCACCTCCTCTTACAGGCAAGCCATCGAACGCAAACAGGACGACCTGATGCCCGCGGTCGCTGTCCGACCCTATCGACGTCTCTTGATGTGGAGTACTTCATGATCGACCTGTATTACTGGACCACCCCCAACGGCCACAAAATCTCGATTTTTCTGGAAGAAGCCGGCCTGCCGTACAACGTGCACCCGATCAACATCAGCCAGAACGAGCAGTTCCAGCCGCACTTTCTGAAAATCTCCCCGAACAACAGAATCCCTGCCATCGTCGACAATGAGCCCGTCGATGGTGGTGAGCCGTTGTCGGTGTTCGAGTCGGGGGCGATTTTGCTGTACCTGGCGGAGAAGACCGGCAAGTTCCTGCCCAAAGACCTGCGCGGTCGCCAGCAAGCGCTGCAATGGCTGTTCTGGCAGATGGGCGGCCTCGGGCCGATGGCCGGACAAAACCATCATTTCAGCCAGTTCGCGCCCGAGAAGATCCCTTACGCGATCAAGCGCTATATCGATGAAACGGCGCGCCTGTACGGGGTTCTGGACAAGCAACTGGCCAACCATGAGTTTGTCGCAGGCAGTGAATACAGCATTGCCGACATGGCGATTTACCCGTGGATCGTTTCCCACAAGTGGCAGAGCCAAAACCTGGAAGATTTCCCGAATGTGCTGCGCTGGTTCAACCACATCCAGAACCGTCCGGCGACCGTAAAAGCCTATGCCTTGGCGGCCAAGGTCAATCCACCCAAACCCTGACCCCGATGCTAACTCTGTGGCGAGGGAGCTTGCTCCCGCTCGGCTGCGCAGCAGTCGCAAATCCTGCAACCGCAATCTTATTGTTAAAACGCGGTGAAGGCTTTTGGGTCTGCTCCGCAGACCAGCGGGAGCAAGCTCCCTCGCCACAAGAGCCATGCCGGCCTCTGGTTTATCGGACAAATCCTGAAATAACCTGATACCCCGCTTGCGCGCCCTCCTCCTGCTCTCTAACGTAGCGCCTTTATTGCGCCTCTACCCCCGCAGGAGCTTTGCCATGGCCTCGCCAGCCCTTACACATTTTCTTCCCCGGTTCGGCGTTGCCGCAGCAGTGGCCGGTGTTTTGAGCCTGACCGGTTGTCAGACCTGGAACACCCAGGACACCCTCCCGCCAACCACCGGCGTACAGCCGCTCAAGGGCCTGGCGCAGAACGTTTCGGTGCGCCGCAATGCCATGGGCATGCCGCTGATCGAAAGCAACAGCTTCCACGACGCCCTGTTCGCCCTCGGCTACGTCCACGCCAGCGACCGCATCACGCAAATGGTCACCCTGCGCCTGTTGGCCCAGGGCCGTTTGTCGGAGATGTCCGGTTCCGACCTGCTGGACGCCGACCGCTACATGCGCGCCGTCAACCTGAAGAAAAGCGCCGGCGAGCTGTACAAGGCGTCTTCGCCACGTCTCAAGCGTTTCATCGAAGTTTATGCGCGCGGCGTCAACGCCTACCTGTTCCGCTACCGCGACAAACTGCCGGCCGACCTCATGGCCTCCGGTTACAAGCCTGAATACTGGCAACCGGAAGATTCTGCGCTGATTTTCTGCCTGCTGAATTTCAGCCAGTCCGCCAACCTGCCGGAAGAAATCGCCGCGCTGATGCTGGCCCAGACCGTCACCACCGACAAACTCGGGTGGCTGACGCCGTCCGCTCCCGACGAAAAACTGCCGCTGGGTGAAGCCGATAAACTTCAGGGCATCAAGCTCAACGGAGCAATCCCGGGCCTGGCTGAAATCAGTAAAGCCACCGGGCAACTGTCCGACCTCAATCTGTTGGGCGCCACCTCGTCGAACAACTGGGCCATCGGCCCGCAACGCAGCCGCAGTGGCAAAAGCCTGCTGGCCAGCGACAGTCATGGCCCGTTGGGCGTGCCGTCGTTATTCAGTTACGTGCAGATTCGCGCGCCGAAATACCAGGCCTCTGGCGTGACGATCGCCGGTTTGCCCATGGTGCTCGGCGGTTTCAACGGCAAAGTGGCGTGGAGCATGACTTCGGTCATGGGCGACAACCAGGACCTGTTCCTGGAAAAAATCAAACGCCAGGGCAACGGCCTCACGTATGAAGTCGGCGGCAAATGGCAGCCGGCAATCGTGCGTAACGAAACCTACTTCGTCAAAGGCCAGCGGCCGATTCGCGAAGTCGTGTACGAAACCCGCCACGGCCCTCTGCTCAACAGCGCCCAAGGCACGACGCTGGCCAATGGCTTCGGCCTGGCCTTGCAGACGCCGAACTTCACGGACGACAAAACCCTGGACGCGTTTTTCGACCTGTCCCGGGCCCAGACCGTCGAGAAAGCCTCGGACGCCAGCCGTGAAATCCGCGCCATTGCCTTGAACCTGGTGTTCGCTGACGCCAGCAACATCGGCTGGCAAGTCACCGGGCGTTACCCGAACCGTCGCGAAGGTGAAGGCCTGCTGCCGTCGCCGGGTTGGGAAGGTCGTTACGATTGGGACGGTTACGCCGACCCGATGCTCCATCCGTATGACCAGGACCCGGCCCAAGGCTGGCTCGGCACCGCCAACCAGCGGGTCATTCCCCATGGCTACGGCATGCAGCTGTCCAATTCCTGGTCGGCGCCGGAGCGTGGCGAACGCCTGGCCGAACTGGCGGGTGTGGGCAAACACGACACGCGCAGCGTGATCGCGATGCAATACGACCAGACCACGACGTTCGCCGCCAAACTGAAGAAAATGTTTGAAGCACCGGGCATGTCCCAGCCGCTCAAACAGGCCATTGAAGCGCTGCCGGTGTCTGATCGCGGCAAGGCTCGCGAGGCCTACACCCGCTTGATGGCGTTCGACGGCAAACTCAGCCCGACTTCCGCGGACGCGGCGATCTACGAGTTGTTCTTGCAGGAAAGCACCAAACAGATTTTCCTCGACGAACTGGGCCCGGAAAGCAGCCCGGCGTGGAAAGCCTTTATTGCCAACGGCAAGTTGTCCTACGCGGCTCAAGCCGATCACCTGCTGGGCCGTGAGGACAGTCCGTTCTGGGATGACGCCCGCACGCCGCAGAAAGAAGACAAACCAGCGATCCTCGCCCGCAGCCTGGCGGCGGCGATCAGCGCCGGCGACAGTCAATTGGGTGGCGATCACAAAGCCTGGCAGTGGGGCAAATTGCACCGCTACGAATGGAAGAACGCCAGCGGCCAGACCGTTCGCGGACCGTTGGCGGCCGGGGGCGATCACACCACGCTGAACACCGCGGCGTTCACCTGGGGTCAGGACTTCAACACCACGCTGGCCCCGGCCATGCGCTTTATCGTTGATTTCAGCCAGGCGGAACCGCTGATGGGGCAGAACAGCACCGGCCAGTCCGGCAACCCGGCGAGCCCGAATTATCTCGATAGCATTGATCCATGGCTGAAGGGGCAATACATGAGCCTGCCGATGCAACCGCAGAACTTTGACAAGGTGTACGGCAAAACGCGGTTGACCCTCACACCCGGTAAATAAGGTCACCGCCGCTCCCACACGGGGAAATATTTCACCCGTACTGATCGTTCCCACGCTCTGCGTGGGAATGCAGCCCGTGACGCTCCGCGTCACTGGACGCGGAGCGTCCCTTGAGGCGTTACCACGCGGAGCGTGGGAACAATCGTCAAGCTTCAAAAAATCAATAGAACTTCTGCCTTCGCGCAAACCTCATACCTAACAAGTCCCTCCATTTTGGTAACAACATGGATCTTGTTATCGCGCGTCCTGAAGGTTTGTACTGCCCCGCCGGCGATTTCTATATCGACCCGTGGCGGCCGGTCGAACGTTCAGTGATCACCCACGCTCACGGCGACCATGCCCGCACCGGCAACCAGCATTATCTGGCGGCGGCCCCCGGCGAAGGGATTTTGCGCGCGCGACTGGGCCAGGACATCAACCTGCAACCCCTGCCCTATGGCGAGCGCTTGCAGCACCACGGCGTCACCCTGAGTTTTCATCCTGCCGGCCATGTCTTAGGCTCCGCCCAGGTGCGTCTGGAATACGGCGGTGAAGTCTGGGTTGCCTCGGGGGATTACAAAATCGAACCCGACGGCACCTGTGCGCCGTTCGAACCTGTGCGTTGCCATACCTTTATCACTGAGTCGACTTTCGGCCTGCCGATTTACCGCTGGCAACCCCAGGCGCAGATTTTTGCCGAGATCAATCAGTGGTGGCAGGCCAATGCCGCCGCCGACAAAACCAGCGTCCTGTTCTGCTATTCCTTCGGCAAGGCCCAACGAATTCTTCACGGCATCGACGCCAGCCTCGGCCCCATTTTGGTGCATGGCGCGGTGGAACCGTTGAACCGGGTTTATCGCGAGAGTGGCGTTTTTATACCGCCGACGATCTATGCCGGCGATGTCCTGAAGAGTGACCCGATGATGCGCAAGGCGCTGGTCATCGCCCCACCGTCGGCGGGCGCCAGCACCTGGATGCGCCGCTTTGGCGATTACAGCGATGGCTTCGCCAGTGGCTGGATGCGCTTGCGTGGCACGCGGCGCAGACGCGGTGTGGACCGTGGCTTTGTCTTGTCCGATCACGCCGACTGGCCCGGCCTGCTCTGGGCCATCGAGCAGACCGGCGCCGAACGGGTGATGGTCACCCATGGTTCCGTCGGGGTGCTGGTGCGTCATCTGCGCGAACAGGGCCTTGACGCCATGGGGTTCAGCACCGAATACGGCGACGATGAGGAAGACAACGCCGCCGTCGAAACCGACAGCGCCGAGGTGACGCCATGAAGGCCTTCGCCGAGCTGTACGCCGAACTCGACGCCACCACGTCAAGCAACGCCAAACTGGCCGCCATGCAGTCCTACTTTGCCCACGCTGCACCCGAAGACGCCGCATGGGCGGTGTACTTTTTGTCCGGTGGGCGACCTCGGCAGTTGGTGCCGGTGCGCGTGCTGCGTGAGTTGGCGGTCGCGTATTCCGGCCTTCAGCCCTGGCTGTTCGAAGAGAGTTACCAGGCGGTTGGCGATCTGGCGGAAACCATTTCGCTGGTCCTGCCCGAGGCCCAACACAGCTCCACCGACGGGCTGGCGGTATGGATTGAAGACAAATTGCTGCCACTGCGCGGTGAATCCCCGGAAGTCCTCGCCGAGCGATTGCCTGCGCTCTGGGCGCAACTGGACCGTCACAGCCTGATGCTCTGCATCAAACTCATTACCGGCAGTTTTCGCGTCGGCGTCTCCAAGCTCCTGGTGACGCGCGCCTTGGCGGCCATGGCCGGGATCGACAGCAAACGGGTGGCCCAGCGATTGGTCGGGTACACCGACCTGTCCAATCGTCCGAGTGCTGCCAGTTATCTGAAATTGATCGCGGCCGAATCGGCCGACGAACATGCCCAGCGCGGTGGCCAGCCTTACCCGTTTTTCCTGGCCCATGCCTTGGCGCAACCGGTCGAGCAATTCGAAAACGTGCTCGGGCCGGCGAGCCAGTGGCAAGTGGAATGGAAGTGGGATGGGATTCGCGCCCAAGTGGTCAAGCGTGACGGTCGGCTTTGGATCTGGTCGCGCGGCGAAGAACTGGTGACCGAGCGCTTTCCTGAACTCGACAGTCTGTTGCACAGCCTGCCTGACGGTACGGTGATCGATGGTGAAATCGTCGCCTGGAAATCCGCACGACCAAACACCGACGATGCCTTTGACCCGCAATCGCCGGCCTCTCCCGCCGTGCTGCCGTTCGCGCTGTTGCAGCAACGGATTGGCCGTAAAACCCTCGACAAAAAAATTCTCGAAGAAGTGCCGGTGGTGGTCCTCGCCTACGACTTGCTGGAATGGCAAGGCGAGGACTGGCGCAGTCAGCCTCAGGCCAGGCGCCGCGCTCAACTGGATCAGCTCATCACGACCTGCAACAACCCGGTGTTACTCGCCTCGCCAGTGCTCACCGGCCAAGACTGGTTCGACCTCGCCAGACAACGCGAAGCCTCTCGCAGCCTCGGTGTCGAAGGCATGATGCTCAAGGCTCGGGATGCGCTGTATGGCGTCGGTCGGACCAAGGACATGGGCGTCTGGTGGAAATGGAAAGTCGACCCCTTCAGCGTCGATGCAGTGCTGATTTATGCCCAGCGCGGCCATGGTCGCCGGGCGAATCTCTACAGTGATTACACCTTCGCCGTCTGGGACGGCCCACCCGACGCCAGTGAACGAACGCTGGTGCCGTTCGCCAAAGCCTATTCAGGGCTGACCGACGAAGAAATGCGCCAGGTCGACAGCATTGTGCGCAAGACCACGGTGGAGAAATTCGGGCCGGTAAGCAGTGTGAAACCGAGCCTGGTGTTTGAGCTGGGGTTTGAAGGCATTGCTTTGTCGAAGCGCCACAAGAGCGGGATTGCCGTGCGGTTTCCGAGGATGTTGAGGTGGCGACAGGACAAATCGGTGGAAGAAGCTGACAACCTCGCAACACTGCAAGATTTGCTGGGCTGACCTCGCTCCCACAGTTTTTTGTGCCATCCTGAACCATGATGGTGCAGCAATTTTCCGACGCCCGATTTCGTGCACAAATCCCCGATTGCCATTTCTTGAATCACCTTTTAAAACGCTTGTTCGGGACTCTGGTTCGGAAATTGCTACTTTCATTAGGTCTTACGCTTTCCAGTAACAATAATTCTGCGCCACAAGCGCTCATATTGGTTCTTAGGGATTGAATAATGAAAAAAGCATTGCTGACCCTTTCTGCACTGGCGTTGTGCATGGCTGCTGGCTCCGCCATGGCAAAGGAATACAAAGAACTGCGTTTTGGCGTTGACCCTTCCTATGCGCCATTCGAGTCGAAAGCGGCCGACGGCAGCCTGGTGGGCTTCGACATCGATCTGGGGAACGCGATCTGCGCCGAGCTGAAGGTCAAGTGCAAATGGGTCGAAAGCGATTTCGACGGCATGATTCCGGGCCTGAAGGCCAATAAATTCGACGGTGTGATCTCTTCGATGACCGTCACCCCGGCCCGCGAAAAAGTCATCGACTTCTCCAACGAGCTGTTCTCCGGTCCAACCGCTTATGTGTTCAAGAAGGGTTCCGGCCTGAGCGAAGACGTCGCTTCACTGAAGGGCAAGACCGTCGGCTACGAGCAAGGCACCATCCAGGAAGCTTACGCCAAGGCCGTGCTGGACAAGGCTGGCGTGAAAACCCAGGCCTATCAGAACCAGGATCAGGTGTATTCCGACCTGATGTCGGGTCGTCTCGACGCTGCGATCCAGGACATGCTGCAAGCCGAGCTGGGCTTTTTGAAGTCGCCAAAGGGCGAAGGCTACGAAGTCAGCAAGCCGGTTGACAGCGAATTGCTGCCGGCCAAAACAGCTATCGGTATCTCTAAAGGTAACAAAGACCTCAAGGCACTTTTGGATAAAGGTATCAAAGCGTTACACGACGATGGCACCTACGCCACCATTCAGAAGAAACACTTTGGCGATCTGAATCTGTACAGCGGCAAATAATGCCCGGCGCCCATCTCGCGATGGGCGCTTTTTTCACCCGATCAGGTTGCTGATTTATGTTCGAAAACCTATTACAAAACTTGGGGCTCTCAGCCTTCAGCCTCAAGGGCTTCGGTCCGTTGCTGATGGAAGGCACCTGGATGACCATTAAATTATCGGCATTGTCGCTGCTGGTGGCCGTATTGCTCGGCTTGCTCGGCGCCACCGCCAAACTGTCAAAAGTCAAACTGGTGCGGGTTCCGGCCCAGATCTACACCACGCTGATTCGCGGCGTACCGGACCTTGTGCTGATGCTGCTGATTTTCTACAGCCTGCAAACCTGGTTGACGTCGTTTACCGATTTCATGGAATGGGAATACATCGAGATCAACCCGTTCAGTGCCGGGGTCATCACCCTGGGCTTCATCTATGGCGCGTATTTCACCGAAACCTTCCGCGGAGCGATTCTCTCCGTGCCTCGGGGCCAAGTCGAAGCCGCTACCGCTTATGGCCTTAAACGCGGCCAGCGTTTTCGAATCGTGGTGTTCCCGCAAATGATGCGTTTCGCCCTGCCGGGGATCGGTAACAACTGGATGGTGATGCTCAAGGCGACCGCACTTGTCTCGATCATCGGCCTCGCCGACCTAGTCAAGGCTGCGCAGGACGCCGGTAAAAGCACCTATCAACTGTTTTACTTCCTGGTGCTTGCCGCGCTGATTTACCTGCTCATCACCAGCGCCTCCAACTTCGTCCTGCGCTGGCTCGAACGCCGCTACGCCGCCGGATCCCGGGAGGCCGTACGATGATCGAACTCTTGCAGGAGTACTGGAAACCCTTCCTTTATACCGACGGCTACAACATCACCGGCCTGGCCATGACCATGTGGCTGCTGACCGCCTCGATCGTCATCGGTTTCCTGGTGTCGATCCCGCTGTCCATCGCCCGGGTGTCGCCGCACTTCTACGTCCGCTGGCCGGTGCAGTTCTACACTTACCTGTTTCGCGGCACGCCGCTGTATATCCAGTTGCTGATTTGCTACACCGGCATCTACAGCCTGGCCGCCGTGCGTGCGCAACCGGTGCTGGATGCGTTCTTTCGCGATGCGATGAACTGCACGATCCTGGCGTTCGCCCTGAACACCTGCGCCTACACCACGGAGATTTTCGCCGGGGCGATCCGCAGCATGGCCCATGGTGAAGTCGAAGCGGCCAAGGCTTACGGTCTGACAGGCTGGAAGCTGTATGCCTACGTGATCATGCCGTCAGCCCTGCGTCGCTCGTTGCCTTATTACAGCAACGAAGTGATTTTGATGCTGCACTCGACCACCGTGGCGTTCACCGCGACCATCCCGGATATCCTGAAAGTCGCGCGGGACGCCAACTCGGCGACCTTCCTGACCTTCCAGTCGTTCGGTATTGCCGCGCTGATTTACCTGACCATTACCTTTGCGCTGGTCGGCCTGTTCCGCCTCGCTGAACGCCGATGGCTGGCCTTCCTCGGGCCGACCCACTAGGACTTGCAAATGCGCCACCAAACACACGACCTGTTGGCCCCGCTGCCGGGGACTGCACGACAGATTCACAGCTTCCATTTCGGCCCATCGGCGGCCAAAGGCAAAATCTACATCCAGTCGTCCCTGCACGCCGATGAAATGCCCGGCATGCTGGTGGCCTGGCACCTCAAGCAGCGTCTGGCGGAACTTGAAGCCGCCGGCCGCCTGCGCAGCGAAATCGTGCTGGTGCCGGTGGCCAACCCGGTTGGCCTGGAACAGGTACTGATGGATGTCCCGCTGGGCCGCTACGACCTGGAAAGCGGGCAGAACTTCAATCGCTGGTTCGTCGATTTGAGCGAAGCGGTAGGCAACGAGATCGAAGGCCAGCTGGGCGATGATCCGCAGCACAACCTTGAGGTCATTCGCACCAGCCTGCGCAATGCGCTGGCCCGGCAAACCGCCGGCACTCAACTGCAATCCCAGCGCCTGACCCTGCAACGACTGGCCTGCGATGCGGACATGGTGCTGGACCTGCACTGCGATTTCGAAGCGGTCGCCCACCTTTACACCACACCCGAAGCCTGGCCGCAGGTCGAGCCTTTGGCGCGTTACATCGGCGCCGAAGCGAGCCTGCTGGCGACCGACTCCGGCGGTCAGTCGTTCGATGAATGCTTCACCCTGCTCTGGTGGCAGTTGAAAGAACGCTTCGGCGAACAGTTCAACATTCCGCTCGGCAGCTTCTCGGTCACCGTGGAATTGCGCGGCCAGGGCGACGTCAATCACCCGTTGGCCAGCCTCGATTGCCGGGCACTGATCGATTACCTGATTCACTTCGGCGCCATTGCCGGCGAACCGGCGCCATTGCCCGAACTGCCCTACCCCGCCACCCCGCTGGCCGGCGTCGAGCCGGTGTCTACACCGGTGGGCGGTCTGCTGGTGTTCACCGCGCTGCCGGGGGAATACCTCGAAGCCGGGCAACTGATCGCCGAAATCATCGACCCGATCGCTGATCGCGTCACCCCTGTTCATTGCACCGCCGCCGGGCTGATGTACGCCCGCTCGCTGCGGCGCATGGCCACTGCCGGCATGGTGATCGCGCACGTCGCGGGCGCCGAGGCCTATCGCAGCGGCTACCTACTTTCGCCTTGAGGATGCATGCCCCATGTACAAACTGACCATCGACGGCCTGCATAAAAGCTATGGCGATCATCATGTGCTCAAAGGCGTTTCACTCAAGGCCAACACCGGCGACGTCATCAGCCTGATCGGCGCCAGTGGCTCGGGCAAAAGTACCTTCCTGCGCTGCATCAATTTTCTCGAACAACCCAACGACGGCGCCATGACCTTGGACGGCCAGAACATCCGCATGGTCAAGGATCGCCACGGCATGCATGTGGCCAACCCCGATGAACTGCAAAAAATCCGCACGCGCCTGGCCATGGTGTTCCAGCATTTCAACTTGTGGAGCCACATGACCGTGCTGGAAAACATCACCATGGCCCCGCGCCGGGTGTTGGGTTGCAGCAAAGAGGAAGCCGAAGACCGTGCACGACGTTATCTCGACAAGGTCGGGCTGGCAGCCCGCGTGGCAGATCAATACCCGGCGTTTCTTTCCGGTGGCCAGCAACAACGCGTGGCGATTGCCCGCGCATTGGCCATGGAACCGGAAGTCATGCTGTTCGACGAACCGACCTCGGCACTCGACCCGGAACTGGTGGGTGAAGTGCTCAGAGTGATTCAAGGCCTGGCTGAAGAAGGCCGGACCATGATCATGGTGACTCACGAAATGAGCTTCGCCCGCAAAGTATCGAGCCAGGTGTTGTTTCTGCACCAGGGCCTGGTCGAGGAAGAAGGCGCGCCGGAAGACGTGCTGGGCAATCCGAAGAGCGAGCGGCTGAAGCAATTCCTGAGCGGCAACCTCAAGTAACAGTCGCCGATAAACCTGTGGGAGCGGGCTTGCCCGCGATAGCGGACTGTCAGTCGCCTGAGTTGGTGACTGGCACACCGCTATCGCGAGCAAGCTCGCTCCCACAAAAAGCAAAGCAATTAAACTTGTTCACCCGCGCAGCGGTCACTGAAAGAACACTTTCAGAGCGCACACCGCCGGCATGGGAACCTCCCCCGACTACGCAAAACAATGGTTCAACGCCCGCGGCTGGAAGCCATTCGCCTTTCAGAAGCAGGTGTGGACGGCCGTAAAACGCGGTGAGTCCGGTTTGCTGCACGCCAGCACGGGCGCCGGTAAAACCTATGCAGTCTGGTTTGCCGCGCTCAATCGCTTCGCCTCGTCGATGGCTCCTGTTGAAACCCCTCGCAAACGAAAACCTCTGGCCCAACCGCTGACGGTGTTGTGGATAACCCCCATGCGCGCCTTGGCAGCCGACACCGCTCGCGCCCTGGAAGCGCCGCTGCAAGATCTGCAGATTCCGTGGAGCGTCGGCCTGCGCACCGGCGACACCAGCAGCAGCGAACGTGCGCGACAGAGCCGGCGCCTGCCAACAACGCTGATCACTACGCCCGAAAGCCTCACCCTGATGCTCGCCCGTGCCGATGCGCAAACAGCGTTATCGACCTTGCGCATGGTGGTGGTCGACGAATGGCACGAACTGCTCGGCAACAAGCGTGGCGTGCAGCTGCAACTGGCACTCGCCCGTTTGCGCCGGTGGAATCCGGATCTGATCGTGTGGGGCGTTTCCGCGACGCTGGGTAATCAAGCCCACGCTGAACAGGTATTGATCCCACAGGGTGGCGGCATCAGCGTTCAGGGCCAGACGTCCAAGGAACTTCGGGTCGATACGTTGCTGCCGCCGGCCATCGAGCGATTTCCATGGGCCGGGCACATCGGGTTGAAGATGTTGCCGCAGGTCGTCGCCGAAATAGAGTCCAGCCCGAGCAGCCTGGTGTTCACCAATACCCGCGCGCAATCCGAGATCTGGTATCAGGCCTTATTGGAGGCTCGCCCTGATTGGGCCGGGCTGATTGCCTTGCATCACAGTTCACTGTCACGAGACACCCGCGACTGGGTCGAGCGAGCGCTGAAGGAAGGCCAGCTTAAAGCGGTGGTCTGCACCTCGAGCCTGGACCTGGGGGTGGATTTCCTGCCGGTGGAGCGGGTGCTGCAAATCGGCTCGGCCAAAGGCGTCGCGCGCCTGATGCAGCGTGCCGGACGTTCCGGCCATGCGCCGGGGCGTCTGTCACGAGTGACGCTGGTGCCGACCCACAGCCTGGAGCTGATCGAAGCGGCGGCGGCTCAAGACGCCGTGGCGCAACGCCGCATTGAGCCCCGCGAATCGCCGCAAAAACCGTTGGATGTGCTGGTTCAACACTTGGTCAGCATGGCCTTGGGCGGAGGGTTTGTGCCCGATGAGTTGTATGAAGAAGTCCGTGGCGCCTGGGCTTATCGAGACCTCACCCTAGCGGATTGGACCTGGGCGCTGGCTTTCGTACGCAACGGAGGGCTTTCCCTGACAGCCTATCCGGATTATCGCCGGGTCGAGCCTGACGAGCAGGGCGTCTGGCGCGTGCCGGATGCGCGACTGGCACGGCGACATCGCATGAGCATCGGCACCATCGTCAGCGATGCGAGCATTCAGCTGAAGTTCTGGAGCAAGGGTGGTGGCGGCAAGCAGTTGGGCAGTGTCGAGGAAGGGTTTATTGCGCGACTCAAACCGGGCGACGGTTTTCTGTTCGCGGGGCGCTTGCTGGAGTTGGTGCGGGTGGAAAACATGACCGCTTACGTCAGACGCAGCACTGCGAAAAAAGCCGCGGTGCCGCGCTGGAATGGCGGGCGGATGCCGCTTTCCAACGAACTGGCACAAGCGGTGGTCGCGCGTTTCAGTGCGGCGGAACAAGGCGAGTTCATCGGCCCGGAGATGCGCGCACTGCGTCCGCTGCTGGAGGTGCAACAACGCTGGTCCGGGCTGCCAACCTCCAATACGTTGCTGGCTGAAACGCTGAAATCCCGCGAAGGCTGGCACCTGTTCCTGTACCCGTTTGCCGGGCGCCAAGTGCACCTGGGGCTGGCCAGTTTGCTGGCATGGCGAGTCAGTCAGCAGCAAGCGGTGACGTTTTCCATCGCGGTCAACGATTACGGGCTGGAGTTGCTCAGCGCCACTGACGTGGACTGGTCGCAGGTGTTGAACCCTGGGCTGTTAAGCCCCGAGCGCTTGTTGGAAGACGTGCTTGCCAGTTTGAATGCTGGCGAACTCGCGCTGCGCCGCTTTCGGGAAATCGCACGTATTGCCGGACTGGTGTTTGCCGGCTACCCCGGCGCGCCGAAAAGCACACGCCAGGTTCAAGCCTCCAGCGGACTGTTCTTCGAAGTGTTCAAACAGTACGACGCCGGGAATCTGTTGCTGGCTCAGGCCGGGGAAGAAGTCCTACGGGAAGAACTGGATATTCATCGCCTGGAACAGACGCTGGAGCGGATCAATCAGCTGAAACTGGACCTGCATCAGATCAAACGTCCTACACCGCTAGGGTTTCCGCTGTTGGTGGAGCGCATGCGGGAAAGCATGAGCTCGGAAAAACTCGCCGACCGTATCCGACGCATGGTCACCGACCTTGAGAAAACCGCCGAAACCGGAAAAACCCGATGAGTACGCCCTATCCCGTGCGACTGGCCGGCGAAGAACTGTGGCTGCTGCCGGAAAAAGCCATTTACTGGCCAGCGCAACAAGCGCTGCTGATCGCCGATGTGCATTTTGGCAAAGCGGCGGCGTATCGGAGCCTTGGTCAGCCGGTGCCTCATGGCACCACCGCCAGCAATATCGCTGTGCTGGACAAGTTATTGGCCGCCCTGCCCTGCCGTCAGCTGATTTTCCTCGGGGACTTTCTGCACGGGCCGGGCTCTCATGCTACTGGCACATTAAGCGCACTGGCAGAGTGGCGAGCGCGCCACACTGATCTGCCGATGACGCTGATCCGCGGCAACCACGACAAACGCGCCGGCGACCCGCCAGCCTCGTTAAACATTCGTGTGATGCCTGAGCCGTTGTTGCTCGGACCGTTTGCCCTGCAACATGAGCCCGATCCGCATCCGCACCGGCATGTGCTCGCCGGGCATGTGCATCCGGTTTATCGGCTGAACGGCAGAGGTCGACAGCGTCTGCGACTGGCGTGTTTCAGATTGGGAGAGGACATCAGCCTGCTACCGGCCTTCGGCGCGTTTACCGGCGGTTATCAGGTCGATCGGGACGACAGCTGCAGGATCTTTGTCATCGGCGACAACGAAATATGGCCAGTCAGCTGAAGTCTTCAAAGACTACAGCTGACTGGCCATTCATTTTCGAGGGCCGATCAGGCTACAGGCGCAGGAGGCGGCTCATCCGGCAGGGTGGGCTCACCGGGCTCTGTAGGTTGTTCGTTGGGGGTATCGGGATCAGGCTGACCGGGGATGCCCCCTGCCATGCTGATGGGTGGATGTGCCAACAAGGACCAGGCCAGGACGCCAACCTGATTGGGCTCAAGCCTTGCCAGTTCGGCACTTATTCGCGGATCGATCTTCATAAAGCACTCCTGAGCGATGGCCCCGTTCGCTGTGCGCGAACCGGGCAGTACACCCAATAGAGTGTCTACCCGCTCAAGAATTCCCGCTACCTGCCAGATGGATCGATCAGGTGCGTGGCAGGGTTACGCCGCGTTGGCCCTGATACTTGCCACCACGGTCCTTATAGGACACTTCGCACTCTTCGTCGGATTCAAGGAACAGCATCTGCGCCACGCCTTCGTTGGCGTAGATTTTCGCCGGGAGGTTAGTTGTGTTTGAGAATTCCAGAGTCACGTGCCCCTCCCACTCAGGCTCAAGCGGGGTGACGTTGACGATGATGCCGCAGCGGGCGTAGGTGCTTTTGCCCAGGCAGATGGTCAATACGTTGCGCGGAATACGGAAGTATTCGACGGTGCTGGCCAGGGCGAAAGAGTTCGGCGGGATGATGCAGACGTCGCTGTGGATGTCGACGAAGCTGCCGGCATCGAAATTTTTCGGGTCGACAATGGCCGAATTAATGTTGGTGAACACCTTGAAATGACTCGTACAGCGAACGTCGTAGCCGTAACTCGACACGCCGTAGGAGATCACACGGTTATCGTCGCTGCCGCGAACCTGACGCTCGACGAACGGCTCGATCATGCCGTGTTCCTGCGCCATGCGGCGAATCCACTTGTCCGATTTGATGCTCATGGCGGGTGTCCTGAATAGCGAGGTGGAAAAATTCTGTCCGGCATCTTACCGGGCGCGCGCTCCGGGTTCAAAGTCCAGGGCATAATTCTCGCCGATCCCCCGTGATAACTGGGCCTTCGTCGGAATCCGATGCACCGTCAGTCATGAAAACAGAGAAACCTTCGTCGCAAGCATTGGCACGTTCCGGAAAAAGGGTTAAGGTGGCGCCACTGTGCTGCTTGTGTCACTGAGAATCTCTACACGATATGTTGAATTTCGATCCAACCATCTACAAGAATTTTTCCTGCTCTTTGCACTCAGTCTCGGCCAGGGTTCTTCCTGAGTCGCAGTTATCTTTGTTCAAGGAGTTACACCATGTCTAATCGCCAAACTGGTACCGTTAAGTGGTTCAACGATGAAAAAGGCTTCGGCTTCATCACTCCACAATCCGGTGACGACCTGTTCGTTCACTTCAAAGCTATCCAATCCGACGGCTTCAAAAGCCTGAAAGAAGGCCAACAGGTTTCTTTCATCGCTACCCGCGGTCAGAAAGGCATGCAAGCTGAAGAAGTTCAAGTTATCTAACTTGTACTTGCTTTAGTAAAAAGCCCCGCCCTCAAAAGCGGGGTTTTTTTGTGCCTGTGTGTTTTGCAGGCAAAAAAAATCGCAGCCAGTGGCTGCGATTTTTTGCGTCTTACCAGGCCACGCCAAACCCTGCGGTGTAGCGGGTCTTGTCCAGATCGGCATCGTCGGTACCGCTGATGATGTCTCGCTCAGCCTTCAAGTTAAGCGATGCCCACTCGGTGACTTTGTAGCGCAAGCCCATTTCGGCATCGAGCGCGTAATCGGCCACGCCCGACAACGGCTTGCCCACTTCGCCGTTGGTGAAGAACTCCACCTTCTTGCCGATCAGGTAGCGGTTGTAATCCCACTTCATTGCCAGGGAATAAAAGTTTTCCTTGCTGCCGTCGGAGAACTCATAGTCCGTGCGGTTGACCAGCGAGCCCAGGGAGAAGGCGCCCAGCTCGTTATCCCAGAACTGGTAACCCGGACCGGTACCGACCGTGCGCTGACGGGAGAGGTCTTCAACCTTGTCGCGTTTATAGACCGCGCGACCCTGCCAGAACCATTTCTCGGTCAGGAAGCGGTCGAGTGAGTATTCACCCCGCCAGTTGTCAGTGGTGACCACGTCATCCTGGAATTCGCGGTTGTACTCACCTTCCGCGATATGCCGCCATTTGCCATGGCGCGCGGTGGTCTTGAAGTCGATGTCGTAGTCATCGGTATCTTTTTCCGCCCGCTGGTAATCCAGCGCCGCGTCGATATTCCCTTTCCACACCAGGTCTTCGACCACCGGCTTGGGCTTGAGAATCTGTTGGATACTGGCCAGCTCGACCGTCTTCGGCGCCTCGCTGTTTTCCAGCGTCACCTTGCCGTCGTCTGCCGCATGCAGCGACTTGGCCTTCTCGCCGGTGTAGGCATCCTGCTTGACCAGCAGCTCCTGATCACTTTCCAGGGTCTTGACCTGTTTCCAGTCGATCGGGACCGCACCGGCGTACTCGGTCTGGATCAGCAATTTACCGCCATCGAACAGCGTGATCTTGCCGCTCAATTTGTCACCGTTCTTCAACCAGACGGTATCAGCGAGCAACGGCGTGGAGGCGCTGAGAACAGCGAGGCACAGCAGGGTTCTGGACACCATAAGCAAATACAGGCTCAAGTTTGCGAAAAAAAGTCGGCATTATCCCTGAGAATAAGACCCTAGCAAGGACTGACCCGACTATTTCTATTGAGTTCATTTCTCAATTGCCAATCCAGGACTTACTCTACCGACGGTAATGCGAACTTCATCAGGAACCACGGACGTGACCGACTCACCCGCTGAAACCGAAAGTGCGGCGCAAATCCGACGCACGGCACTCTACCTGACCCTCGCGCAGGTGCCCGTGGGCAAAGTGGTGAGTTATGGTCAACTCGCCGAGCTGGCCGGACTCGGCCGCGCCGCGCGCTGGGTGGGCCGCACATTGAGCCAACTGCCCGGCGACACCAAATTGCCATGGCACCGCGTACTCGGCGCCGGCGGTCGGATCAGTCTGCCTGTGGGCAGTCCTTCAGGTGATGAGCAGCGCGCGCGATTGCGCTCCGAAGGTGTCAGTATCCTGAACAATCGTGTTGATATTCAGCGCCATGGCTGGCGCCCGGTAGAGCACAGCGGTTAGAGTGCGCGCTTTGTTTCCGTAATTCTTGAGGCAGACTCCAGCCCATGCCCCGTAAAACCTGGCGCGCCGCGCTCGCCGCCTATGCCAGCCCCTCGACGCTTGTGTTGTTGTTGCTTGGTTTCGCCGCCGGCCTGCCCTACATGCTGGTGTTTTCGACGCTTTCCGTCTGGCTGCGTGAGGCCGGTGTGGCCCGCGAAACCATCGGTTATGCAAGCCTGATCGGTTTGGCCTATGCCTTTAAATGGGTCTGGTCCCCGCTGCTCGACCAATGGCGCCTGCCATTTCTCGGCAAGCTCGGTCGACGCCGCTCCTGGCTGGTACTTTCCCAGGCGCTGGTGATCCTCGGCCTGATCGGCATGGGTTTCTGCGACCCACAAAAACATTTGTCCTGGCTGATCGCCATCGCGGTGGTCGTCGCCTTCGCTTCGGCGACGCAAGACATCGCGGTCGACGCCTATCGCCTGGAAATCGCCGACGACACCCGCCAGGCCGCGCTCGCTGCCAGCTATATGTCTGGCTATCGGATCGCCGCCCTGCTGGCGACGGCCGGCGCGCTGTTCTTCGCTGAAGGTTTCGGTTCTACAGGTTTCAACTACAAGCATTCGGCCTGGGCCGGCACCTACATCCTGTTTGGCGCCCTGATGATCCCCGCGCTGCTGACCACACTGTTCATGCGCGAACCGCCCGTGCCCCTGCGCACTCAACTTCAGGCCGGGCGCTACAGCTTTATGCATCAACTGATGTCGGTGTTCGTGCTGATCGTGCTGCTGGTGTCCGTACCGGCCATGTTCACCCAGCTCTACAACACCGACTTCGCCAGCGTATTGTTCGAAGGCGTGAGCCCGCTCGACCTGCTGCTAGAAGACCGTGCCTTCCTGCGGGCCATCCTCTACACCACGCTCACGTTTATGTGCCTTTCAGCCATGGGCCGTCGCGGCCTGGCGCCAGTGCTGACACCGATCAACGACTTCATTCTGCGTTACCGCTGGCAGGCGTTCCTGTTGCTCGGGCTGATCGCCACGTACCGCATGTCCGATACGGTCATGGGTGTGATGGCCAACGTGTTCTACATCGACCAGGGCTTCACCAAGGATCAGATCGCCAGCGTCAGCAAGATCTTCGGCCTGATCATGACCCTGGTCGGCGCCGGCATGGGCGGCTTGCTGATCGTGCGTTTCGGCATCCTGCCGATTCTGCTGATCGGCGGTATTGCGTCGGCCGGCACCAACCTGCTGTTCCTGATGCTCGCCGACATGGGCGCCAACCTGAACATGCTGATCCTGACCATTTCCCTGGACAACTTCAGCTCGGGCCTGGCGACGTCGGCGTTCGTCGCGTACCTGTCGAGCCTGACCAACCTCAAGTTCTCGGCCACTCAATACGCCCTGCTCAGCTCGATCATGCTCCTGCTGCCACGCCTGATCGGCGGCTATTCAGGGGTCATGGTGGAGAAATTCGGTTACCACAACTTCTTCCTGATCACGGCGCTGCTGGGCGTCCCGACCCTACTGTTGATCGCCTTGCACTGGTACCAGGAGAGCCGCCGTGCAGGTCCGACGCCGACACCCGAACCGGTGCCGACCCAGGTCGCGGAAGAATCGTAGGACATTTCGCAGAGGGCGCGGAGATTCCCGCCCTCGTGCCACACCGCCGACCGCACGCCTGTACGCCAGCGGATCTCGCCCGTACAATGCTCCGTCATTTCTCGTCATCAGCAACCGACAACGGCCAACCATGCGCACCAGTCAATTTTTGCTCGCCACACAGAAAGAAACGCCTTCCGACGCGGTCGTCATCAGCCATCAGCTGATGCTGCGCGCCGGCATGATCCGCAAACTCGCCTCGGGCCTCTACACTTGGCTGCCGATGGGCTTGCGAGTGATGCGCAAGGTCGAAGCCGTCGTTCGTGAAGAAATGAACGCCGCGGGCTCTCTCGAAGTGTTGATGCCGAGCACCCAACCGGCTGAGCTGTGGCAGGAATCAGGTCGCTGGGAAGAGTACGGCCCTGAATTGCTGCGCTTCAAGGATCGCCACGGTCGCGACTTCTGCGCCGGCCCGACTCACGAAGAAGTGATCACCGACCTGATGCGCAACGAGTTGAGCAGCTACAAACAGCTGCCAATCAACCTGTACCAGATCCAGACCAAATTCCGTGACGAAATCCGCCCACGCTTCGGTTTGATGCGCGGCCGTGAGTTCATCATGAAGGACGCCTACTCCTTCCACGCTGATCAGCCTTCGCTGCAGGTCACCTACGACCGCATGCACCAGGCCTATTGCAACGTGTTCACTCGTCTGGGCCTGAAATTCCGTCCTGTAGAAGCCGACAACGGCTCCATCGGCGGCGCCGGCTCCCACGAGTTCCACGTACTGGCCGAGTCCGGCGAAGACGACATCGTCTTCAGCAACGGTTCCGACTACGCCGCGAACATCGAGAAAGCCGAAGCCGTGCCACGCGAAACTTCCCGCGCCGCACCGGCTGAAGAACTGCGCCTGGTCGACACCCCGAACGCCAAGACCATTGCGCAACTGGTCGAAGGCTTCAACCTGCCGATCGAAAAGACCATAAAGACTCTCGTGGTTCACGCTGAAGAACAAGGCAAGCTGATTGCCCTGATCATCCGTGGCGACCACGAGCTGAACGAAATCAAGGCTGCCAACCAGCCAGGCGTTGCCAGCCCGCTGGTCATGGCTTCCGAAAGCGAACTGCGCGACGCCATTGGCGCCGGTGCAGGTTCCCTGGGCCCACTGAACCTGCCACTGCCAATCATCATCGACCGCTCCGTCGAGCTGATGAGCGACTTCGGCATCGGTGCCAACATCGACGACAAGCACTACTTCGGCGTGAACTGGGAGCGTGATCTGCCAGTTCCGACCGTTGCCGACCTGCGTAACGTGGTCGCCGGCGACCCAAGCCCGGATGGCAAGGGCACCCTGGAAATCAAGCGCGGCATCGAAGTCGGACACATCTTCCAGCTGGGCAACAAGTACAGCAAAGCGATGAAGTGCGAAGTGCTGGGCGAGAACGGCAAGCCGGTCACCCTGGAAATGGGTTGCTACGGCATCGGCGTTTCCCGCGTGGTGGCTGCGGCCATCGAACAGGGCAACGACGAAAAGGGCATCATCTGGAGCGACACACTGGCTCCATTCCAGATCGCCCTGGTGCCGCTGCGCTACGAAACCGAACAGGTTCGCGAAGCCACCGACAAGCTGTATGCAGAACTGACTGCAGCCGGCTTCGAAGTACTGCTGGACGATCGCGACAAGAAAACCAGCCCGGGCATCAAGTTCGCGGACATGGAGCTGATCGGCATTCCTCACCGGATCGTGGTCAGTGACCGCGGCCTCGCCGAAGGCAATCTGGAATACAAGAGCCGTACCGAACCTGAAGCGCAAGCGCTGCCGGTTGCTGACGTGCTGTCTTTCCTCCAGGCCCGTATCCGCCGCTGACACCAGATAGAGAAGTCATGTTCAAGCGAAACACCTTAGGCCTCGGTGGTGCCGCCCTGTGCGGCACCCTGCTGGTCAGCGGCTGTGCCAATCACATGTCGCAACGCAGCGAGCACGAGGAACGTGTCGAGCGCAAATTGCTCGATCACAGCCTGCAGATCGATGTCGGTGAGCCCAAGGTGCTTGAGCTGCCGCAACGGCGGGTGAAGATCCACGAGCAGAAGACGTTCGAAGTCACCGAATTCGAAGTCACGCGTCACTACGATCGCTACACACCTTACCAACCCTGGCGCGAGGTCTACGAGATTCCGCTGGGCGCGGTGGCGGTGGTCGGGGGTGTCGGCGCCAACGTGGTCAACGTGTTTACCCTCGGCAACCTGCCGGACAGCGTCACCAAGGATTGGCTGAGCTACGGGTTTGCCGGGCTCAACCCGTTCATGAACGTGCAGTCCAACGGTCGGGCGCAGCAAAACCTGGCCGGCATCGACGAAGTGCAGCTCGACAAACGCACCGAATACTCGAGCCTGCCCTGGAGCGAGCGTCCGGTGGTGGTGAAGGCCGGCAAGGAAACGTTCGAGCTGAGCACCGACAAAAACGGTGTTTTACGCATTAACCTGCTGGACAGCCCGTTCGCGGAACATGACATCAACCATCTGAGCCGACTGCTGATCAGTGTCGAAGACGGTCGGGACGATGTGCACACCGACTCGTCCCTCGCGGTCAGCAGCGGCTTGCGCGGCAAACTGCTCGAAGCGCACGGCCTGATTTATGACGACCTCGAAGACGACGAAGTGAGCCAGTGGGTACACCGGGTCAAGCGTTTGTCGGAACTGGGTCTGGAAGAAGAAGCCAGCGAGCTGGAACAAAGCCTGATCGAACTGACCCGCAATGACCCAGAGTTGCAGACCGAATTCCTCAAGTCGTTGACCAAGGATGCCGGGCGACTCGTGGCGGATCCAAACCCGAATTAAGGCTGGAAAGCTTCGCTAGCAGGCTAGCTCCCACAGGGGATTTGAGGCGGTCACAAATTATGTGTCCACAGCAAATCCAATGTGGGAGCGAGCCTGCTCGCGATGACGGCCTGACATTCACCATCACATCAAAACCTTGCCACTACCGCTCAAACAACTCCATCTGCTCAAACCCACCGCGCAAATCCTCCAGTCGCACGCCGACCCCCAACAACCGCACCGGTTTCCCGCCACGATTGAACGCCTGGGTCAGCAACAGCTTATAACTCTGAAGATCCCGCCCTGCCCCGGCCTGTTCCAGCGTCGTCTGGGTAAAGTCATGGAATTTCACTTTGACGAACGGCTTACCCGGCCGGTAGCTGCTGTCGATCCGCGCCATGCGGCCCGCCAGGGTTTCCAGCAGCTCGGGTAATTTATCCAGGCAGCTCACCAGATCGGGCAGGTCCACGTCGTAGGTGTTTTCGACACTGATCGACTGCCGACGGCTGTCGTTGTGCACCAAACGCTCATCAATCCCACGGGCCAGGCTCCAGAGTCGCTCGCCGAAACTGCCGAATTCACGCACCAGCGCCAACTTGTCCCACTCGCGCAGATGCGAGCAATCGACGATGCCGAGCTTGCCCAATTTGTCCGCGGTGACTTTGCCCACGCCGTGCAGCTTGCTCACGGGCAAACCGCTGACAAAGTCTTCTACTTGATCCGGCGTGATCACAAACAAACCGTTGGGCTTCTTCCAGTCACTGGCGATCTTGGCCAGAAACTTGTTCGGCGCGACGCCGGCCGAGACCGTGATGTGCAACTGATTGGAGACTCGGCGGCGAATGTCCTGGGCGATGCGCGTGGCGCTGCCACCGAAATGCGCACAGTCCGACACGTCCAGGTAAGCCTCGTCGAGGGAAAGTGGCTCGATCAGGTCGGTGTAGTCGCGAAAGATCGTGTGAATTTCCTTCGACGCTTCTCTATAGGCGTCCATGCGCGGCTTGACGATGGTCAGGTCCGGGCACAGCTTCAGGGCATGCCCGGAAGACATCGCCGAGCGCACACCATAGGCACGCGCCTCATAGTTGCAGGTGGCGATCACCCCGCGCCGATCCGCCGAACCACCCACCGCCAGGGGTTTACCTGCCAGGCGCGGGTCGTCACGCATCTCGATGGCAGCGTAGAAGCAGTCACAATCGACGTGGATGATTTTACGCTGGGTCATATAAAAGCGGTGTTCATGCTGGAAAATGGCGTATTGGCGTGTCGGATCGGCAGTATCTCACTGACACCTGTATATAGCACCAGTAGTCTGAATCTTCTTCCCCACTCGTAGGAAAAGTAACCGGTGAATTTATTTTCTCAATCGAAAAGCGCCACTCGATAGAGCTGCAAGCCTTGCCATACCTGACTCGCAGCCGTTCGTCCCACCCCATATCCCAGCTAAGCGATTGAACCAGAAGAGGTTTTATCTTGATTGAAGGTTGACAGCCCGGCGATCCTCTGTAGAATGCCGACACACAGACGCGGGATGGAGCAGTCTGGTAGCTCGTCGGGCTCATAACCCGAAGGTCGTCGGTTCAAATCCGGCTCCCGCAACCAAACATCAAAAAAGGCTACTCGAAAGAGTGGCCTTTTTTGTGCGTGACTGTTTTGTGCTCCTCTATACTTACCAGACGGAGAAATCGTTCTGATTCCGAAACTTAAGTCTGCCCTGCGACCGTTCGCCGCTTATTCACGCTTATTTGACCTGGTTCCAGATTAACGGTTGACACACAGGCGTATCTCTATAGAATGCCGCCACACAGACGCGGGATGGAGCAGTCTGGTAGCTCGTCGGGCTCATAACCCGAAGGTCGTCGGTTCAAATCCGGCTCCCGCAACCAAACATCAAAAAAGGCTACTCGAAAGAGTGGCCTTTTTTGTATCTGTCGAAAAAGTCCTTTCGCAACAATGACCTGTCATTGTGTAGAGAAGCGTTCGGGGTCACCCATGCTGTGAGTTCAGACCATGCTGAATCGCAGTCAGAACCCTCTACGACTCATGACATGCCATCGCCGATAACCGGTGAGAGGCGTTAATATTTGTGATTATTTTTTTCTACAGGGATTGGTAACTTGGCTGGATACCCCCATCCTGTCGCGCACAATCCAAGAGGTGATTGATGCGCGCCAACTCGTCTGATCCACAAGACACCGTCACAGCGACACAACCGATCAAGGTCGAGCGTCTGCGCTTGCTGGATCTGGTCAGCAAGTACCGTCAGCCCATCGGCCTGGCGGTCACTCTGCTGTTGTTCGCTATCGCGCTGATTGCCTGTCGTCATCTGCTGAGCGAACTCGATCTGTACGCTTTGCATGACTCGATCCTGGAAGTACCTAAACCGGCAGTGCTGGGCGCATTGGGTGCGACCGTGGTCGGTTTCATCATTCTGCTGGGGTACGAATGGTCGGCCAGCCGTTACGCGGGCGTAACACTGGCGCCGCGCATCCTGGCGCTGGGCGGTTTCACTGCGTTTGCCATCGGCAACGCCATCGGGCTTTCGATGCTCTCGGGGGGCTCGGTCCGCTACCGTTTATATGCACGTCATGGTCTGGGAGCGTCCGAAGTCGCTCACATGACGCTGTTCGCCAGCCTCTCGCTCGGCTGCGCCCTGCCACCGTTGGCCGCCTTGGCAACCCTCAGCAACCTGCCTGCCGCCTCGTCTGCCCTGGGGCTGTCCGAAGGTTTGCTGGGCGCAGTGGCCGCGGCCGTTTTGCTGCTCTTCAGCGTATTGGCCATCGGCATCTATCGCCGTCGTCTTCCGGAACAGCCTTCCAAGGATAACTTGCTGGTCAAGGTCGGACGCCGCACCTTGCGCCTCCCCGGCCGGCGCCTGACCTTCCTGCAATTGATCATCACAGCCCTGGACGTGGCCGCCGCCGCAACCGTGCTTTATTTGTTGCTGCCGGAAGCGCCGCCCTTCGGTGCGTTCCTGCTGGTGTACCTGCTGGCTCTGGCCGCCGGCGTGCTCAGCCATGTGCCCGGCGGTGTCGGCGTGTTTGAAGCCATCTTGCTGGCCGCTTTCGCCGACACACTCGGCGCCGCCCCACTGGCCGCCGCACTGCTGCTCTATCGCCTGATCTATGTGGTGCTGCCGCTGCTGGTGGCGTGTGTGTTCCTGCTGATCAACGAAGGCCAGCGCCTGTTTCAGTCGCGCCAGTCCCTGCGGGCCGCTTCCGGTCTGGCGGCGCCGATTCTGGCAGTGCTGGTGTTCCTGTCCGGCGTGGTGCTGCTGTTCTCCGGCGTGACGCCGGAAATCGACACCCGCCTGGAACACATCGGCTTTCTGATTCCGCATCGACTGGTCGATGCTTCGCACTTCGGCGCCAGCCTGATCGGCGTGCTGTGCCTGCTGCTGGCTCAAGGTCTGCGTCGTCGGCTCTCCGCCGCGTGGATGCTGACCACCATCCTATTGCTGGTCGGCGCCCTGCTCTCCTTGCTCAAGGGTTTTGACTGGGAAGAAGCTTGCTTGATGACCCTGACGGCGAGCCTGCTGGGGGTTTTCCGGCGCTCGTTCTATCGCCCGAGCCGCCTCACTGAATTGCCGTTCTCGCCGCTGTACCTAGTGTCCAGCCTGTGCGTGCTCGGCGCGTCGATCTGGTTGCTGCTGTTCGCCTATCAGGACGTTCCGTACAGCCATCAACTCTGGTGGCAGTTCACCCTCGACGCCGATGCCCCGCGTGGCTTGCGTTCGCTGCTCGGCGCCGCAGTGCTGCTGGTCGTGGTGTCCCTGACCTGGCTGCTGCGCACCGCGCGTCCGGTGATTCACTTGCCGACGCCTGACGAACTGGATCGCGCGGTAAAGATTCTCATGGCCTCCTCGCAACCGGACGGTGGCCTGGCCCTGACCGGTGACAAGGCGCTGCTGTTTCACCCCAACGACGAGGCGTTCCTGATGTACGCCCGCCGTGGCCGCAGTCTGGTGGCCTTGTACGACCCGATCGGTCCGACCCAGCAACGGGCGGAAATGATCTGGCAGTTTCGCGACCTCTGTGACATCCACCACGCTCGCCCCGTGTTCTATCAAGTGCGCGCCGAGAACCTGCCGTACTACATGGACATCGGCCTGACCGCGATCAAGCTCGGCGAAGAAGCCCGGGTCGATCTGCAGCGCTTTGATCTCGAAGCCAAGGGCAAAGAGATGAAAGACCTGCGCTACACGTGGAACCGCGGCACCCGCGATGGCCTGTCGCTGGAGATCTTTGAACCGGGCCATGCGCCGATGGATGAGCTCAGGGTGATTTCGGATGCCTGGCTGACCGGCAAGAACGTGCGCGAGAAAGGCTTCTCGCTCGGCCGTTTCAGCGACGACTACATCAAGCATTTTCGCGTGGCGGTGATTCGTTTCGAAGGCCGCCCGGTGGCGTTCGCCAACCTGCTCGAGACGTACGGCCATGACCTGGCCAGCCTCGACCTGATGCGCGCGCACCCGGACGCCCCCAAGCTGACCATGGAGTTCATGATGGTCGGCCTGATTCAACATTATAAAAATCATGGATTCGCGCGCTTCAGCCTGGGCATGGTACCGCTGTCGGGGTTACAACCCCGGCGTGGCGCACCGCTGACCCAGCGTCTGGGCTCGATGGTTTTCCGCCGTGGTGAGCAGCTCTACAACTTCCAAGGCTTGCGCCGCTTCAAAGACAAATTCCAGCCTGACTGGGAACCCCGTTATATGGCCGTGCCCGCCGGACTCGATCCGCTGGTTGCCCTGGCCGATACTGCTGCCCTGATTGCGGGCGGCTTGACTGGATTGGTGAAACGCTGATGATTCAACGCTCCTTGCGGTACGTACTGGGCACGCTGGTCGTGCTGGCCCTGATTGTCGGTGGCGGTTACTGGTACCTGAAACGCCCGGCACCCGAACCGACCCTCCAACAGCTGACACCGGCCGATGGCGCGGCGATGACCCGCGTCATCCCCGGCAACACACCGCGCGCCCAGGTGCTGGTGGCGGTCAACGAAGACCAGAAACTCAGCGACAAACAATTGATGACCCTGAGCCGCACCGGCTCGGCGCAGATTGTTCAGGTGATCCTGCCCAAAGACTGCCTGCTGCAAAGCCGCGCCCTGCAATCGGGCCTGCGCGAACTCAAAGGCCCGGCGACCCTGGTCAGCGGCATTGGCCCTGGCGCCGTGCTCGCGTGGCGCTGGTTGTCCGAGCAAAAGGACGAAAAGGCTCAAGCTGTCTCCGTCGACCTGGCCCTGGAAAAACCCGGCTGCACCCACCTGCTGCCGAAAAGCGCCGCCCACGGTCACTGGCTGGTGGCCTGGAACGACAACCCGGACGACACCAGCGCCGGCTTCGTGCGCGACCAAGCCAACGCCGAAACCAGCATCAGCGACTACGACATCAACCTGCCGCAAGTGCTGAACAACGAACTGCGCAAGCTCCTCGTCGGTGGCGACAAAGCCGCTGGCGGCCTGCAGATCCCGGTGGTCGAAGTCCCGGCCGGCCAGGCCAAGGACACCGTGACCCTGTTCCTCTCCGGTGACGGCGGCTGGCGCGACCTCGACCGCGACGTCGCGGGCGAGATGGCCAAGATCGGCTACCCGGTGGTCGGCATCGACACCCTGCGCTACTACTGGCAGCACAAGAGCCCAGAGCAAAGCGCTCTGGACCTCGCTGAGCTGATGCAACACTACCGGCAGAAATGGGGCACCAAGCGCTTCATCCTGACCGGCTACTCGTTCGGCGCCGACGTCCTGCCGGCGATCTACAACCGCCTGGAGCCAGCGGAACAGCAACGCGTCGACGCAATCATCCTGCTGGCTTTCGCCCGCACCGGCAGCTTCGAAATCGAAGTCGAAGGCTGGCTCGGCAACGCCGGCAAAGAAGCCGCCACCGGCCCGGAAATGGCCAAGCTGCCACCGGAAAAAGTGGTGTGCATCTACGGCGAAGAAGAAGTCGACGAAAGCGGATGCACCGACAAGAGCGCGGTGGGCGAAGCGATGAAACTGCCTGGCGGCCACCACTTCGACGAGAACTACCCGGCGCTGGCAAAGCGTTTGGTGGACATCATCGAGAAGCGGCAAGCCAAGGACGAGACGGCTCAGGAGTGATCTGAGGCCCATCCACGAAAAAGCCCCCGGAGCCGTTTGGTTGCGGGGGCTTTTTCATTTCCAGCAAACACCACCATCACCTGTGGGAGCGAGCTTGCTCGCGATGAGGCCATTACATTCAACATCTGCGTTAACTGACAGTCCCCCATCGCGAGCAAGCTCGCTCCCACAGGGAATGTTCGTCGCCCTGAAGATCCAGATCTTCTCGCCCTGTTTAGTTTCGTTTACTTAAGGTGTCGCATTATCGGATGACGCCCGCGGACCTTGTAGGCAAACTCCGAATCTCGCATTTGGGCACTTTGCCGCCTTGTTGCGTTTTTCTTCGACGGGATACTCTCCGGACGTCGCTGACCATTCAGCGATCGGGCTTGGAAACCCGACGAGCGAATTGCAACAACGTGCCCAACATGACTGCGGACCTTTACGGCTGCAATCTTGTGTCATGGTGGCTGTGCGTGGGACGTCTTCGGACGTGCCGGTTTCCTAAGCTCCCGGTTTTCCAACCTGCGCACAGCTGCCACCCATTCGCTTGGAAACGAACGTGGCAGCTCCTCAAGCTTAGGGAATAGACATGACTAAAATTGATGCTTCCGCGATTTCAGAATTAAAAACCATCGGCTTCACCCCACTCATCTACTGCCCGGATCAGGCGTTGTTCAACGTCCGTGCCGGCGTTCCCATCGTTGATGCATTGTCACAAGCCTCCGATCTGCTGTTCCTCGCCAAATCATTTAGCGAAGATGCCGCCTACGCAAGAGACACCGACCGTCATGCCTGGGCTGCTCACTATCTGACGGCGATGGGTAAGGCGGTGATTGACGATGTGGTGAAGGTGCTCACGCCGCGACCGGCCCGGACGAAGACTGAATCTGAAGAAGAGCTGCCCGACAGCCAGTAACACCGCAAATCCCTGTGGGAGCGAGCTTGCTCGCGATGACGGCGGCAGATCCGACATTGATGTGACAGACATACCGCTATCGCGGGCAAGCCCGCTCCCACAGGGTGCTTTGTTGGATTGGGATCAAATGCCAGCCACAAAAAAGCCCCCGCTGCCGCAAAGGCAACGGGGGCTATTTGATGGGGGCTTACATCTCTACCTGAGTACCCAACTCAATCACCCGGTTCAACGGCAAATTAAAGAACCGCAAATTGCCATTGGCATTCTTCAACATGAACGCAAACAACGCCTCGCGCCAGCGGGCCATGCCTTCGAGTTTGGAGGCGATCACCGTCTCGCGGCTGAGGAAGTAGGTGGTGCGCATCGGGCTGAAGTCGAGGTCATCGAGATGACACAGCTTCAGCGCTTGCGGCACGTCCGGTTCGTCAACGAAGCCAAAGTGCAGAATCACGCGGAAGAACCCTTCGCCGTGGGATTCAACTTCGAAGCGCCGTGTCGGCGGTACCCGCGGGATGTCTTCGTAGACCACGGTCAGCAGCACCACTTGCTCGTGCAGCACTTGGTTATGCAGCAGGTTGTGCAACAGCGCGTGGGGCACGGCGTCCGGGCGCGCAGTGAGGAACACGGCGGTGCCCTGGACCCGATGCGGCGGTTGCACGGCGATACTGCTGATGAAAATCGGCAGCGGCAGCCCGCCCTCGTCCATACGCTCCACCAGCAGCTGTTTGCCGCGCTTCCAGGTGGTCATCAATACAAACAGCGCGATACCGGCGATCACCGGGAACGCACCACCCTGAAAGATTTTCGGCACGTTGGCGGCGAAGTACAGACCATCCACCAGCAGGAAACCGAGCAACAGCGGCACCGCGAGGATCGGAGGCCATTTCCACAGCAGCAATATCACCGCCGAGACCAGGATGGTGGTCATCAACATGGTCCCGGTCACGGCCACCCCGTAAGCCGAGGCCAGGGCGCCGGAGGATTCGAAGCCGATCACCAACAGGATCACGCCGACCATCAGCGCCCAGTTCACCGCGCCAATATAGATCTGGCCTTGTTCGGCACTGGAGGTGTGCTGGATGTGCATGCGCGGAATGTAACCAAGCTGGATCGCCTGACGGGTCAGGGAGAACGCGCCGGAAATCACCGCTTGCGAGGCAATCACCGTGGCCAGGGTCGACAAACCGACCAACGGGATCAACGCCCAGCTCGGCGCCAACAGGTAGAACGGGTTGCGAGCGGCTTCCGGATTACCGAGCAGCAAGGCGCCCTGACCGAAGTAGTTCAGCACCAGCGCCGGCAGCACGAGGATGAACCAGGCGCGGGCAATCGGCTTGCGACCGAAGTGGCCCATGTCGGCGTACAACGCTTCGGCGCCGGTCAGTGCCAGCACCACCGCGCCGAGGATGGCTACGCCCATGCCCGGGTGCACGATGAAGAAGCGCACGCCCCAGACCGGGTTCATCGCTTGCAACACTTCCGGATGCTGCAGGATGCCGTAGACACCCAGCGCACCCAGCACCAGGAACCAGGTGACCATGATCGGCCCGAACAGGATGCCGATGCGCGCGGTACCGTGGCTCTGGATCAGGAACAGCGCCACCAGCACGACCAGCGACAACGGCACCACCCAATGGTCGATGCCATCGAACGCCAGTCCCAGGCCTTCAATTGCCGAGAGTACGGAAATCGCCGGCGTGATCATGCTGTCGCCGTAAAATAGCGCCGCACCGATCAGTCCGCAGACCACCAGAAAAATGCGCAGCTTCGGATGCCCGGCCGCAGCCCGCCGAGCCAGGGCGGTCAAGGCCATGATCCCGCCTTCGCCCTGGTTGTCGGCACGCAGCACGAACAGCACATATTTGATTGAGACAACCCATATCAGCGACCAGAAAATCAGCGCCAGAATCCCGAACACGCCGTCATGGTCGACCGGTACACCATAGTGACCGGAAAACACTTCTTTGAGGGTGTACAGCGGGCTCGTGCCGATATCGCCATAAACCACCCCGACCGCCGCGACCAGCATGCCGATCGGCTTCGCCGCCGAATGCTCGGCACCCGCCGCCTGACTACTTGCCTGACCCATCCACCACTCCTACTACCCAGACCGGGCTTCTTTGAAAGAAGCACTATGCTTTGCCACGCAGCATGCGCTGTTTTACATGACGTTACAGACGTTTCGTTGACTGTAAAGAATCGGTAAAGCGTAACGGCGCGAAGCATAGCGCAGCACTCGTCGTATTTCCCTGCATAAAGCTGGTCAAGTGCGCCTCTCATCGCTAGAATTGCGCACTTTTTGACCAGAGGCGCAACATAGCGCCCGTCAGTCGCCTTGCCGTCTTCGGCTGGAGGCGTCTCAAATACCGAGGTTAGACATGTCCACCACTCCTGCGCCGGCCAATCCAAAGGTTGGCTTCGTATCCCTGGGTTGCCCCAAAGCACTGGTCGACTCCGAGCGCATCCTTACCCAGCTGCGTATGGAAGGTTATGACGTTGTGTCCACCTACCAGGACGCCGATGTCGTGGTGGTCAACACCTGCGGTTTCATCGATTCGGCCAAGGCTGAATCCCTGGAAGTGATTGGCGAAGCCATCAAGGAAAACGGCAAGGTCATCGTGACCGGCTGCATGGGCGTCGAAGAAGGCAACATTCGCAAGATTCACCCAAGCGTGCTGGCCGTGACCGGTCCGCAGCAGTACGAGCAAGTGGTCAACGCCGTGCACGACGCCGTGCCGCCACGTCAGGATCACAACCCGCTGATCGACCTGGTGCCGCCGCAAGGCATCAAGCTGACCCCGCGCCACTACGCGTACCTGAAGATTTCCGAAGGCTGCAACCACAGCTGCAGCTTCTGCATCATCCCGTCGATGCGCGGCAAACTGGTCAGCCGTCCGGTCGGTGACGTGCTCGACGAGGCTCAGCGCCTGGTCAAGGCCGGCGTCAAAGAGCTGTTGGTGATCTCGCAAGACACCAGCGCCTACGGCGTCGACGTGAAATACCGCACCGGTTTCTGGAACGGCGCGCCGGTGAAAACCCGCATGACCGAACTCTGCGAAGCCCTGAGCACCCTCGGTGTCTGGGTTCGTCTGCACTACGTTTACCCGTACCCGCACGTCGACGAGCTGATCCCGCTGATGGCCGCCGGGAAAATCCTGCCGTACCTGGACATCCCGTTCCAGCACGCCAGCCCGAAAGTCCTGAAGTCGATGAAACGCCCGGCCTTCGAAGACAAGACCCTGGCGCGGATCAAGAACTGGCGCGAAATCTGCCCGGACCTGATCATCCGCTCGACCTTCATCGTCGGCTTCCCGGGCGAAACCGAAGAAGACTTCCAGTACCTGCTGAACTGGCTGACCGAAGCCCAACTCGACCGCGTCGGCTGCTTCCAGTACTCGCCGGTGGATGGCGCTCCGGCCAACGATATGGACCTGGAAGTCGTTCCGGACGACGTCAAGCAAGACCGTTGGGACCGCTTCATGGCGCACCAGCAGGCCATCAGCTCGGCCCGTCTGCAAATGCGTGTCGGCCGTGAAATCGAAGTGCTGGTCGATGAAGTCGACGAGCAAGGCGCCGTTGGCCGCTGCTTCTTCGATGCCCCGGAAATCGACGGTAACGTATTCATCGACAACGGCAGCAATCTCAAGCCAGGCGACAAAGTCTGGTGCAAAGTGACCGACGCCGACGAATACGACCTGTGGGCTGAACAGATCTAAACGCAAAAAATACGAAAAGCCCTGCTCTCTTGACGAGATGCGGGGCTTTTTTACGTCTATCGTTTTGTGAGGAAAGGATTCTCGACACTCACAGGAAAAGGGGCATTCGGCCATGCGCCAACATTCGGTTATCCACACGCCGAAACAGAGCGACTACGTAGAACTCACGCAAGTCTGGGAAGCCTCGGTGCGCGCCACCCACGACTTTCTGCCGGACAGCTACATTGAATTGCTGAAGAACCTGGTGCTGACCCGCTACCTCGACGCGGTGATGCTGATCTGCACCAGGGACTCGCGCCAGCGCATCACCGGGTTTGCCGGTGTGGCAGCAGGCAAGATCGAAATGCTCTTCATCGACCCGGCCCACCGCGGCCAGGGTCTGGGCAAAAGGTTGCTGCGTTATGCCATGGAACACCTGAACGCCTACGAACTGGACGTCAACGAGCAGAACCCGCAAGCGCTGGGGTTCTACTTCAAGCAGGGCTTCGAGGTGATTGGCCGTTCGGAAGTCGATGGCATGGGCCAGCCTTATCCGCTGTTGCACATGCGCTTGCGCCAAAACCAGCAACACTCACAGCACGGCTGACACCACGAGGAACCAATGTGGGAGCGGGCTTGCTCGCGAATGCTGTGTGTCATTCACCAGATAAGTTGACTGATCCACCGCTTTCGCGAGCAAGCCCGCTCCCACATTAAAAGCACCTGCGGCAAATGGAGCCGGGATTAACCGGCGCCACGCAGGTACAATGCCCACCCCTTTTTTGTTACGGCCCTGTCATGACTGACCCGATTCGTCTCTCCAAACGCCTCATCGAACTCGTCGGCTGTTCCCGTCGGGAGGCTGAGCTGTTCATCGAGGGCGGCTGGGTCACCGTGGACGGCGAAGTCATCGATGAGCCGCAATTCAAGGTCGACACCCAGAAAGTTGAGCTCGATCCAGAGGCCAAGGCCACTGCACCGGAGCCGGTGACCATCCTGCTGAATGTGCCCGTGGGCATGGACGCGGAAACGGCGATGGCGACCATCAGCGCCGAGACCCTGAGCGAAGAACACCGCTTCAGCAAACGTCCGCTCAAGGGCCATTTCCTGCGCCTGACCGCCAGCACCGACTTGCAGGCCAATGCCAGCGGCCTGCTGGTGTTCACCCAGGACTGGAAGATCTTGCGCAAATTGACCGCTGACTCCGCCAAGATCGAGCAAGAGTATGTGGTCGAGGTCGAAGGCGACATGGTGGCTCACGGCCTCAACCGCCTGAACCACGGCCTCACTTACAAAGGTAAGGAACTGCCGCCGGTCAAGGCCAGCTGGCAGAACGAAAACCGCCTGCGTTTTGCGATGAAGAACCCGCAACCGGGCGTGATCGCCCTGTTTTGCCAGGCCGTTGGCCTGAAGGTCGTCGCCATCCGCCGCATCCGCATCGGCGGCGTGTCCATCGGCAAAGTGCCGTTGGGGCAATGGCGTTACCTGTCCGGCAAAGAGAAGTTCTAAGACTTTTCACGCCGCCACACATTTCGGCGCCGCTGTTTACGCGGCGCCCACTGCTGAATATCAGGATTGCACACCATGATTCATAACGACGTACTGCGCAGCGTGCGCTACATGCTCGACATCAGTGACAAGAAAGTCATCGAGATCATCAAGCTCGGCGGCATGGACGTGTCCCTGGAAGACCTGGTGACATACCTCGACAAGAAAGAGGAAGACGAGGAAGGCTTCGTACGCTGCCCGGACGAAGTCATGGCGCATTTCCTCGACGGCCTGGTGACCTTCAAGCGCGGCAAGGACGAAAGCCGTCCGCCGCAGCCGATCGAAGTGCCGGTGACCAACAACATTATCCTGAAGAAACTGCGTGTGGCCTTCGAACTGAAAGAAGACGACATGCACGCGATCCTCAAAGCGTCCGAGTTCCCGGTGTCCAAGCCTGAGCTGAGCGCACTGTTCCGCAAGTTCGGCCACACCAACTATCGCCCATGCGGCGACCAGTTGCTGCGCAACTTCCTCAAGGGCCTGACCTTGCGCGTTCGCCCGCAATAAGCGCGCCGCGCGCCCTGTAGGAGCCGGCTTGCTGGCGAAGGCGATCTTCAAAACGCCATCGCCAGCAAGCCGGCTCCTACAAAGGGCAGCCGCAGGCCGGGCTGTATAGACCTTCATTCCTCGCAAAAATAGTGGCTCCGCTTCTGGCGGCTGACGACTAGGGTGTATTGACCCTCAGCTCTCAGGATTCGTCATGCACCCGTACTTTTCCCTGCAAGGCCGCACCGCTCTGGTGACCGGCGGCACCCGTGGTATCGGCAAAATGATCGCCAAGGCTTATGTCGAGGCCGGCGCTACCGTTTACGTCTGCGCGCGGGATGCCGAAGCGTGTCAGCAAACGGCTGACGAATTGAGCGCCTTCGGGACTTGCCACGGCGTGGCGGCCAACCTGGCCAATGAAGAAGGCGTGTTGCAACTGGCCACGCGACTTGGTGAACAGATTCCTCATCTGGACATTCTGGTGAACAACGCCGGCACCACGTGGGGCGCGCCGCTGGAAAGCTACCCGGTCAAGGGCTGGGAGAAGGTCATGCAGCTCAACGTGACCTCGGTATTCAACTGCATCCAGCAGTTTTTGCCACTGCTGCGCAAGGCCGGTTCAGAAGCCAATCCGGCGCGGATCATCAACATCGGTTCGGTGGCGGGGATTTCTTCCTTTGGCGAACAGGCATATGCCTACGGGCCGAGCAAGGCCGCCCTGCATCAACTGTCGCGGATTCTCGCGCGGGAACTGGTGAGCCAACACATCAACGTCAACGTGATTGCGCCGGGGCGTTTCCCGAGCAAGATGACCCAGCACATTGGTAATGATGAGCAGGCACTGGCCGAGGATACGGCGTTGATTCCGATGAAACGCTGGGGGCGCGAGGAAGAAATGGCAGCGTTGGCGATCAGTCTGGCGAGTACGGCTGGGGCGTATATGACCGGGAATATTATTCCTCTTGATGGCGGGTTCAGTCTCTGAAATTGGCGGCGCGGCCATCGCGGGCAAGCCACGCTCCCACAGGTTCTCGAGCGAGCGCAAATTTTGTGTACGCCATAGAACCTGTGGGAGCGTGGCTTGCCCGCGATGAGGCCGGCTCTGCCACCATCAGACTTGAGGCTCGTCGGGTTATCATGCCCGCCCAAATTCCCGCCTCGACCCCAAACCATGACCTACAGCGTTTCCCCCATCGGCTTTGTGCGCTCCTGCTTCAAGGAGAAGTTCGCCATCCCGCGCCAGCCGCAACTGGCCCCGGCCGCCCGTGGCGTGCTGGAACTGGTGGCACCGTTCGATCAGGGTGACGCCGTGCAAGGGCTGGAACAGGTGAGCCATGTCTGGCTGCTGTTCCTGTTTCATCAGGCCCTGGAAGAAAAGCCACGCCTGAAAGTCCGCCCTCCTCGCCTGGGCGGTAACAAATCCATGGGTGTGTTCGCCACCCGCGCGACACACCGGCCCAATGGCATCGGTCAATCCGTGGTGAAGCTGGATAAGGTCGAGGCCAATCGGCTGTGGATATCGGGAATCGACCTGCTCGACGGCACGCCGATTCTCGACATCAAACCGTACGTGCCTTACGCGGACATCATCGACACAGCCTCCAATAGCATCGCCAGCGCCGCGCCACTGCTGATTCCCGTGCAGTGGACGGATGCAGCACTGGTACAGGCTCACGAGCACGCTCAGCGCCTTGAAGAGCCCTTGGTCGAACTGATCGAGCAATGCCTGGCGCAAGATCCACGGCCGGCTTACCAAACGCCAAAACCGGAACGAGAATATGGCGCGCAATTCTGGGATCTGGATGTGCGCTGGCATTATCCCGAGGCGGGCGTGATCCGCGTCCTCGAAGTCATTCCCGCAAAAACCTGAACACCAGAAACGCAAAAGCCCGCATGACCTTCTCAGGTCATGCGGGCTTTTCTGTGCACTACAAATCTACTGTAGGAACTGGCTTGCTAGCGATGGACGTGAACTCACCGCATTTAACCAGCAAGAAATACATCATCGTTAACGACCATCGCTAGCAAGCCAGCTCCTACAAGTGACCTGCGGTCACTTTTCGACGAACGCTCGCTCGATCAGGTAGTCACCCGGCTCGCGCATCCGCGGCGAAACTTTCAGGCCGAAGCTGTTCAACACTTCGCTGGTCTCGTCGAGCATGCTCGGGCTGCCGCACAGCATGGCGCGGTCGTCCTGCGGGTTGATCGGAGGCAGACCGATGTCGCTGAACAGCTTGCCGCTGCGCATCAGGTCGGTCAGGCGACCTTCGTTCTCGAATGGCTCGCGGGTCACGGTCGGGTAGTAAATCAACTTGTCACGCAACGCCTCGCCGAAGAACTCGTTCTGCGGCAGGTGCTCGGTGATGAACTCGCGGTAAGCGACTTCGTTGACGTAACGTACGCCGTGGCACAGGATCACTTTTTCGAAACGCTCGTAGGTTTCCGGATCCTGGATGACGCTCATGAACGGCGCCAGACCGGTACCGGTGCTGAGCAGGTACAAATGTTTGCCAGGCTTCAAGTCATCCAGCACCAGGGTGCCGGTTGGCTTTTTGCTGATGATGATCTCGTCGCCTTCCTTCAGATGCTGAAGTTGGGAAGTCAGCGGGCCATCAGGCACCTTGATGCTGAAGAACTCGAGATGCTCTTCCCAGTTCGGGCTGGCAATCGAGTAAGCGCGCATGAGCGGCCGGCCGTTGGGCTGTTGCAGGCCGATCATCACGAACTGACCGTTCTCGAAGCGCAGGCCCGGATCGCGGGTGCACTTGAAGCTGAACAGAGTGTCGTTCCAGTGATGAACACTGAGGACACGCTCGTGGTTCATGTTGCTCATGTACGTGGGACTCCTGGGAGATTTTGCCTGTGCCACTGATGTGCGCAATTGCATCGCATTCTAATGGCAGCGACAATATCTGTTAAATGGATTATTAAGATAATGGTTATCGGTTATATAGATATGCGATTTACTCTCCGTCAACTTCAAGTATTCGTCGCCGTCGCCCAGCAGGAAAGCGTATCCCGTGCTGCCCTGACGCTCAACCTCTCGCAATCGGCGGCGAGCACCTCGATCACCGAGCTAGAGCGCCAGTCCAGCTGCCAGCTGTTCGACCGCGCCGGCAAACGGCTGAGCCTCAACGCCCTCGGCAAACAGTTATTGCCGCAAGCGGTGGCCCTGCTCGATCAGGCCAAGGAAATCGAAGACCTGCTTAACGGCAAGTCCGGTTTCGGCTCTCTGGCGGTCGGCGCGACCCTGACCATCGGCAATTACCTGGCCACCTTGCTGATCGGCAGCTTCATGCAGCGCCATCCCGAAAGCCAGGTAAAGCTGCACGTGCAGAACACTGCCAACATCGTGCAGCAAGTCGCCCACTATGAAATTGATCTGGGTCTAATCGAAGGCGATTGCAGCCATCCGGACATCGAAGTGCAGAGCTGGGTCGAGGATGAGCTGGTGGTGTTCTGCGCGCCGCAGCATCCGCTGGCCAAGCGGGGCAGCGCGACCATGGAAGAACTGACCCACGAGGCCTGGATTCTGCGGGAACAAGGTTCTGGCACGCGGCTGACCTTTGACCAGGCCATGCGTCATCATCGCAGCGCGTTGAATATCCGTCTGGAACTGGAACACACCGAAGCGATCAAGCGCGCGGTGGAATCAGGCCTGGGGATTGGCTGCATTTCTCGCCTGGCGCTGCGCGATGCGTTCCGCCGCGGCAGCCTGGTGCCGGTGGAAACACCGGATCTGGACCTGGCGCGGCAGTTCTATTTCATCTGGCACAAACAGAAATATCAGACATCAGCGATGCGCGAATTCCTCGACCTGTGCCGCGCCTTCACCGCCGGGGTTCAGCGCAGCGACGAGATCGTGCTGCCCACCATCGCTTAAAGCAGAATCACCGCCCACACCAGCGCGATCATGCTCAACGCCACGAACTGAGCGGCGCTGCCCATGTCCTTGGCGTTCTTGGACAGCGGGTGCAACTCAAGGGAAATGCGGTCGATGGCCGCTTCCACTGCCGAATTCAGCAACTCGACGATCAACGCCAACAGGCAGACCGCGATCAGCAACGCCTGCTCGACACGGCTGACGTTCAGAAAGAACGAAAGCGGGATCAGGATGACGTTGAGCAACACCAGTTGCCGAAAAGCCGCTTCACCGGTGAAGGCTGCGCGCAGGCCGTCCAGCGAGTAGCCGGAAGCGTTGAGGATGCGTTTGAGGCCGGTTTGGCCTTTGAATGGAGACATAGAGTAGGCAACTGACCAAAAAGGAGTGGGAAAGCTAGATCAACCAAAGTCAAAAAAGCGTGAACAGGCCAACTCTTAGTGGCTCGAAATTGACTCAAGTTGTTGCAGGAGCAACGCAGCCTGGGTGCGAGTGCGCACATTCAGCTTGCGGAAAATCGCCGTGACATGCGCCTTGATCGTCGCTTCGGAGACGCTCAACTCGTAAGCAATCTGCTTATTCAGCAACCCTTCGCAAACCATGGTCAACACCCGAAACTGCTGAGGCGTCAGACTGGCAAGGCCTTCACTGGCTGCCTTGGCTTCAGCGGAAACGCTCACGGCTTCAAACGCCTGGGGCGGCCAGAACACATCGCCATCGAGCACTGCACGGACGGCTTTCTGGATGACACTCAGATCACTGGACTTGGGAATGAAACCGCTGGCGCCGAATTCACGGGATTTCACCATGATCGAGGCTTCTTCCTGGGCCGACACCATCACCACCGGAATCTGCGGGTACTGACCGCGTAGCAGCACCAGCCCGGAAAAACCGTACGCCCCCGGCATGTTGAGGTCCAGCAGCACCAGATCCCAGTCAGACTTTTCGTCCAGTCGGGTTTCCAGCTCGGCAATGCTCGCCACTTCCACCAGACGGACATCCGGGCCCAGGCCCAGGGTCAACGCTTGATGCAGGGCGCTACGAAAAAGAGGGTGGTCATCGGCAATCAGGATTTCGTATGTGGCCATTTTTCTAATGATCCTGTTTTTCAAACAACTCAAGGCACAGCCACGGAGCTGAACCAACAGGGCACGTTCAACGCCAATTACGTGGCTATCACGTAAAGAATACGGCGTATCAAACTTTGGCCGCGCCCCAATCGGCGCCAAGCATGCCCAGCGAAACCGGGGTGGTCAAGGTGCCTGGCCGGTACAGTTCTTTGCAGTATGGGCGACAATCAGCAGATGTCCGGGGCCGTGTTCCGCACGAAAGGCATCAGTTCTGTGTGGGCGGGCGTGGCAACGTTCATGTCCAGCTGGTGTTTCGCGTCCAGGTAATGCTGGCTGAACACGTCGAAATAAGCGTCCAGCGCCGATGCCGCCTCAGTATCGCCCGCAAGATCCAGACACAAAGCCGCCACTTCGGCGGTGCACAAGTGCTCGCTGCGGGTCGACCGGCGCAACCGGTAGCGCGACAGTTTTTCAGGCAACAGGCTCAGGATCGGCAGCCGATCAAAATACGGGCTCTTGCGGAAGATCTTCCGGGCTTCGGTCCAGGTGGCGTCGAGCAGAATGAACAATGGCCGCTTGGTGCTATCGGCCTCGACGGTGTTAGTCACTCGCTCAGGCTCGACGTATTCACCCGGAAAGACCAGGTACGGTTGCCATTGCGGGTCGGTCAGCAACGCCAGCAACTGCGGATCAGTTTCCGTGCGGGACCAGATAAAGGCATGGTTGTCGCGTACCACGTCGGCGATCAGCCAGCCGGTGTTGCTCGGCTTGAACACTTCTTTGTTGGTCATGATCAGGCACACGCCCGAGCGAGCCTCGACCTGCGGGCGCCAGGCGCACAGGCAGTGACTCTCGATCACGCGGCAGGCGCGGCAACGCGGTGCCCTCCAGCCACGGGCCTGGATCGGCTTGATGCCCTCCTCCTCTCGCTCGTCGCGCAAGCGGGCGACGGCGTTTGCAGCAAAGGGTGGGGTTACAGGGCTCATCGCAGGCAGCACCGGAGGGGAAAGAAAATCGACACGAAGAACACTCGACAGGGCACAAAGACGCGGCAGTTTATCAGAGCAGCCGGCGCAAGCCTGTACCGTCCAGGCCTCGTCCCCTATAATTCGCCGCCACTGAACGCACAGTCATGTGACAGGTCGAACCACCAGTCACTGAACCAGGAGAGTTTCATGCTGCGCCTTATCGTTCCCACCGCTGCCATTTTGCTGGCGTCGTCTTTCAGCGCTCAGGCTGCTTCCTTGAGTGAGCAGAATCTCAACCGAGAACTGCGAAACGTCGCCGCACAAAGCAGTGTTGGCACTCCACGGGCGATCAACGAAGACATTCTTGATCAAGGCTACACCGCCGAAGGCAATACGCTGATCAACCACTTGAGCGTACAAAGCAGCCACGCCAACAAGATGCGTGCCGATCCCAAAGCCGTGTATTTCCAGTTGGGCGCCTCTGTGTGCAACAACCCATCGTTCCGCAAACTGATGGCCAAGGGCGCGGTCATGCGTTACGACTTCACTGAAGTGAAAACCAACCGCTCAGTCGGTTCCGCCAGCTATCAGGAATCGGATTGCCCGAAAGCGGCCCCGGCCAAGAAGAAGTAATCATCGGGAATTGGCGCGCCGCTGTTCATCCTCGGCGCGCAGTTCTGCCACCAACGCCTGCAAGTAACGCGAACGCCGCTCACCGCCCTCCAAACGTCGGCAGCACTCCTCTTCGAGACTCAAATGATTGGTCTCGGCGGATGACTTCAGTAATCGATACAGTTGCGTATCGATTTCCAGAATGACTCTGGCCATCGTTCCAGCCTCCCTGCACCTCGCCCTGTTTGGGCGAAAAATCCTTGAACTGCTTGAACCGTGCGCCCTGCCTTTGACGCAAAGTTGTCGTGTCACGCCTGTAACTTAGTAAATCAGAGCGGTGAGCCCGTGGCTTACGTTCAGACGAACGGTGAATTCACCTTGCAAATCGTCAATAAGCGGTTGCCAGGAAAGACTTTGCGGCGCAATGATCAAGTCAGCGAGAATCTCTGCAAGGGTCTAGATTCAGAGTGTTCACGATCATTTTTCAGGGCAGGAAAGGGGCTGCCCGTCGCGTGTCTTGTTGTGCGAACGTTTCTTTCATCCAAGGGAAAAACAGAGCCTGTATGGACGACTCGATTACAACCGGGTCGGGTGGATCGCCCAGGCATGGGCTTGGGCAGACAGCGATACATGAGGTGTCGCGGCGCGGGCGACTGCTTTGTCGGTGCCAAGGGTTCTGTGCAGAAGGAGTAGTTGAATGCCTTACCAACCGAATGACCTCCTGAGCCGTCATTTCGAAGAAAGCGGCCACGACCTCATCAGCAAGGTCGAAGAGCAACTCAACCTGGTTTCACCCAACAGCCCCAACATCCCGATTTACCGCGACATGATCCTGACCGTGCTGCGCATGGCCCAGGAAGATCACAACCGCTGGAATGCCAAGATCACCCTTCAAGCCCTGCGCGAACTGGAGCATGCCTTCCGCGTGCTCGAGCAGTTCAGGGGGCGACGCAAGGTCACCGTTTTCGGCTCGGCGCGCACACCGATCGAACACCCGCTGTATGGCCTAGCCCGGGAGCTCGGCGCCGCGCTGGCGCGCTCGGACCTGATGGTCATCACCGGTGCCGGTGGCGGCATCATGGCGGCGGCCCATGAGGGTGCCGGCCTGGAACACAGTCTGGGGTTCAATATCACCCTGCCCTTCGAGCAGCATGCCAACCCCACCGTCCAGGGCACCGCCAACCTGCTGCCCTTCCACTTCTTCTTTACCCGCAAGCTGTTCTTCGTCAAAGAGGCTGATGCGCTGGTCCTGTGCCCAGGCGGTTTCGGCACCCTGGATGAAGCGCTCGAAGTGCTGACGCTGATTCAGACCGGCAAAAGCCCGCTGGTGCCAGTGGTGCTGCTGGACGCGCCGGGTGGCAAGTTCTGGCAAGGCGCGCTGGACTTCATACACCATCAACTGGAGGAAAACCGCTACATCCTGCCGACCGACATGAAGCTGGTGAGCCTGGTCTACAGCGCCGAAGAAGCGGTGGAGCAGATCAATCAGTTCTACGGCAACTTCCACTCCAGTCGCTGGCTCAAGCATCAGTTCGTGATCCGCATGAACCACAAGCTCAGCGACCAGGCGCTCGAAGACATGCAGGAAGCGTTCGCCGACCTGTGCCTGAGCGACCACTTTCATCAACATGCCTATAACGGCGAAGAGCACGATGAAGCGCAGTTCAGTCATCTGGCGCGACTGGCCTTCAACTTCAATGCCAGGGACCATGGCCGCCTGCGGGAGCTGGTGGACTACATCAACCTGCCGGAAAACTGGGCCGATACCAAACCCCAGGCGCAACAGCGCACAAGAGAACCGTCCAAGGTGACATGAGGCAAAAAAAAACGGCCCGCTATCGAAATAGCGGGCCGTTTTTATTAATCATCCATTCCCCGACCGCTGAACAAGCGGCCGATCATTTCCATGGAATATCCCCGATAACTCAGGAAACGCCCTTGCTTGGCGCGTTCCCGGACGTCTATCGGCAGATGCCCGGCAAATTTGCGTCGCCAGGTCTCTTCCAGTTGCTCCTGCCAATTGATACCGCTCTCGCGCAAGGCGAGTTCGATATCGTTACGTTGCAGGCCGCGCTGACTCAGTTCTTCACGAATACGCAAAGGACCGTAGCCGGAACGAGCGCGGTAGGAAACGAAGCTTTCGAGGTAACGGGATTCGGACAGCAGGCCCTCTTCCGTCAAACGGTCGAGTGCTGTGTCAATCATTTCAGGGAGAGCGCCGCGCTGACGCAGTTTACGCGTCAGCTCGACTCGACCGTGCTCGCGTCGTGCGAGCAGGTCCATGGCGGTTCGCCGCACCGCGACGAGTGTATCGAGTACGGCGGTCATCGGATCAATCAGATATCAGCGTCAGCCAGGTCATCAGCCGTCTCTTTGACCGGCGATGCTTTGACGTCCGGCGCTGGAGTCAGCAACTTGTCACGCAGTTGCTTCTCGAGCTTGGTGGCGATTTCCGGATTGTCTGCCAGGAACTTGGCCGAGTTAGCCTTGCCCTGACCGATCTTGGTGCCTTCATAGGCATACCACGCGCCGGACTTCTCAACGAAACCGTGCAGCACGCCCAAGTCGATCATCTCGCCGTTGAGGTAGATGCCCTTGCCGTAAAGAATCTGGAACTCGGCCTGACGGAACGGCGAAGCTACCTTGTTCTTCACAACTTTAACGCGGGTTTCGCTACCGACGACTTCATCACCTTCTTTCACCGCGCCAGTACGACGGATGTCCAGACGGACCGAGGCGTAGAACTTCAGCGCGTTACCACCAGTGGTGGTTTCCGGACTGCCGAACATCACGCCGATTTTCATACGGATCTGGTTGATGAAGATCACCAGGCAGTTGGCGTTCTTGATGTTACCGGTGATTTTACGCAGCGCCTGGGACATCAGACGGGCTTGCAGGCCCACGTGCATGTCGCCCATTTCGCCTTCGATTTCAGCCTTCGGAACCAGGGCGGCCACGGAGTCGACGATGATCACGTCAACCGCGTTGGAACGCACCAGCATGTCGGTGATTTCCAGGGCTTGCTCGCCGGTGTCCGGCTGGGAAACCAGCAGGTCGTCGACGTTGACGCCCAGTTTGCCGGCGTATTCAGGGTCGAGGGCGTGTTCAGCATCGACGAATGCGCAGGTCGCGCCGGCTTTTTGAGCCTGGGCGATCACCGACAGCGTCAGCGTGGTTTTACCGGAGGATTCAGGACCGTAGATTTCAACGATACGGCCTTTTGGCAGACCGCCAATGCCGAGCGCGATGTCCAGACCCAGAGAGCCAGTGGAGATAGCCGGGATCGCCTGACGGTCCTGATCGCCCATACGCATTACGGCACCCTTGCCGAATTGACGTTCGATCTGACCCAGGGCCGCAGCCAAGGCTTTCTTCTTGTTGTCGTCCATTAAAGTCCTCACGTAATCAATAAGGCCTGACGGCCAACACCTGTATAAGTAGCCAGTATTATTCCACAGCGTTTCAGGATCGCCTACCCCTGATTTGAGATTTCTCCAGCGGCATGACGCAGCAGCCCCTCTAGCGCGGCCTTAACCGTTTGTCGGCGGACCTCATCGCGGTTACCGGCGAAGTGCTGCACCTCGCTGAACACCTGCTCACCGACGCCCCAGGCCAGCCACACCGTGCCGACCGGTTTGTTCGGAGAACCACCATCCGGGCCGGCCACACCGCTGACCGCCACGGCAAAGTACGCCCGGCTCTTTTCCTGCGCGCCGCGAACCATCGCCTCGACCACCTCGCGACTGACCGCGCCCACCACAGGGAACAATTCGGAAGGCACGTTCAACTGCTCGGTTTTCTGCCGGTTGGAATACGTCACATAACCGGCCTCAAACCACGCCGAACTCCCTGGAATGCGAGTGATCGCCTCTGAGATCCCACCGCCGGTACAGGACTCGGCAGCAGTGACGTGGGCATTCAGAACCTGCAAGCGCCTGCCAAGTTCAGCGGCCAGTTGAGTGATTTCTTTCACGGTCATCTCCTGAGCGAGCGGAATGAGCACTACCGTACACGAGCAGATTGCGCTTGCAAGGCACAGGATCGATCAAAATGTTAGCGAACGACGGCTCTGACATAGGCCTGACAAGCCTGCAAGGCAATCAGTCCACTGTCGCCGGCGTCGGTGATGGCGATAATTCGTTGAGCATGCGCCGGGTCAAGTCGGGCTCGCGGGGCGCCATTATCCAGGCTGCGGGCGCTGGCGGAGGCTGGCACTGAATCGCCTGAGGCAGCGTCGCCGGTATCGAGGAGGACTGACAGGCGCAGATCAGCAGTGGCAAGACGATCGCGCAGACGACCTTGATCACGTTGGGCATCGCTTAGCGCTCGATAGTGGGTTTGTTCACTGGCCGACAGACGTTGTTCCAGCGCCAGACGCTTGTCCTGCTCGGCCTGTTGCTGCGTTGCGGCGGCCAGCGTCAGCCGATTGAGTGCCTCGGCGTGCAGCCTGGCCTGTTGCGCCAGTTGCCGGCCGTACCGCCAATCCTGAAAGTGCCAGGCCAGCGCCGCCGAACCGCCGGCCAACACGGCCAGTAACACAACAAGGCCGATTGCCCGGTAAGAAATCGGGATCAGACCGAGGGCTGGCATAGCACCGCCCTCGCCCGCGCCCACAGTTGCAGGCGATCCTGCAAACCGTTCAGACCTCCGTTGATGCGACGGGTGATGCTGTTGAACTGATCGCGGTCGGCCAGTTCATTGAGGCCGTTTTGTTGCCAGAACCAGGCGGCTGATTCGGCGGCCCATTTAGGCTTTTCCAGCAGCTCAGGCAAAAACAGCAAACGATCATCGCCGAACAGTCCGAGGCTGCATTGGCGGTAATTGTCACGACCGGTGATCTGGATCAGGCCTCGGCCACGATACTTTTGGCCATCGCCGTCTAACGCGGGTGTATTACCCAAACGGGCGGCCAACCTGCCGGTGTCGTACTTGCTCAAATATTGGTCACTGCCGAGTTCACGCACGTACTGTAACTGGCCTGACTCATGACCGACTTGCGCGAGGAAGGCGGCGATGCGTTTCGGCGTATTGATGCTGAAGCGAACCATGGCGGTGTTGAGAACGGAAATGAAAACGCCCGCTTGGGAGCGGGCGTTGGGCATGATGGTTTCCAGCAGGTGTTGCGTAAGAGACATGGTTATACCCATAGACAGGATGGAAAAGTTATTCGGCCGCCACCGGTAAAAATCAGTTCATGTCTTCAGGACTGGGCATCCAGACAGGTCGCCTCGATCGAACAGCGATAGCTGTTCTGACGACTGCCGCTGGCCGTCACCTTGTCGATTGACCAACGACCGCGCATGAAATCGGGCCACGTACTGTCCAGCAGCACCAGACCTTCGGCGGACAATCCCGGATTGCCGGGGCAGTCGATCTTCACCTTCAATGCTTCACGCATCATGCGGCGCACCTCGCCTTCACCGGCGGCCCGGGCATCGCCTGCGCTTTGATAGCGTTGCCGAAGGGTCTTGAACGGCGCGATGCCGCTTTCCTCGACACGCACCTTGCCGGCGGCTGCATCCCACCAACTGGTCTTGCAGCCCTGGTACTTTGCCCGCGCGGTTTCTTCGAGTGTTGCCGCGATAAAAGACTGCTCGCCTGGACGATTGTTGGTCGTCACAGAGAGCTTGATGTCCGGCATGACGTGGCCCGACAGCGACTTGGCTTGACCACGTCGTGCCAGCACATACAGATCGTTGATCGGCTTCGCGACCCCGTCATGGAGACAGGCAAGCCGGGTCAGAAACCCCATGTCTGTTTCGTTGGACTGGTCGATATGTTCAATCTTGATCTGCGCCAGATCCGGGGCCACCCGCGGTGAAAATCCATGCCTGGAGGTCAACTGGCGAAACAGCGTCCCCACCGTTGTCGGACCGTGGCTGACTGATCGGCGTTGCTTGAAGCCGGTCTCATCCGCGGCACTGAACGGTGCCGCCGTGGCCACCAGCGTCATACGCAGGGGAAACAGCGTCGGCGTACGCCGGGTAACGACGAATTCACCCTTATCAACCAGGCCCGACTCCACATAGCCCACTCGCAAGCCGATTTTTCCGCCCAGGCTCGGTAATCCTTCGAGCCCTTCCAGGTTAATTGTAAGCGTCAGTTGATCGGACTCTATCCCTGCCGCATCGATGTGCTGCCATGAAATCAGTCGCTCGTTGAGCAGCGCAGCGTTCGCGCCGTAAACCTCCACCGAGGGTGTGAAACCAAGTGACATGTTGCCTCCTTAATCCCAAGCCGAAGCCGGCTTGGGTGCGATGGGTTTTGAACCCAGCTCGGGCAGGAGCACCCGCACGCCCGCCGGCAATACCGGGCCATATTCGGCGAGCCCCGGATTGAGACGCCAAAGCGCCTCCTCGGCGACATCGTCACAACGCTCAAGCGCCCGGTACAGCAGCAGATTCACCGAATCACCGGCAATACTTCGAACATTACGCATTGGCGAACTCCAATAAATCGATGGCCCACTCGACCACCATCGCAGTGCCGTCATCAATCACACAGCCCTGGGTTTCCGACACCGTGATGATCTGCCACAGACCCCAATTGCGGCTGATGCCGTCAACCAGCGGCACAGGGACGCGCAGCGCCTGCAATGCACGCAATTCGTCAAGCCGATCCATCGCCGTCGCGTACATCGATTTGCCCGATATCTTCAGCGTTTGCAGCCCTTGGCCGGTCTGACTCGAGATGGGTTTACCGGTGACAATGTCGATGCTTTTCCAGCCACCATCCGCCCCGCGCGCCAAGCTGCTGTAAGCGAAGTCTCTGGACAGGCCGAAAATGAAATTGCCCAACACCATTTGCTGACGCATCAGGTACCTCCGTCGGTCAGGGCCGCGTCACTTCGCATGGAGAGTGAGTTGGGCAGGGTCATAAGTCCGAATTGGCCGGTAATCTGCTGTACCACCAGGTTCGCCAACTGACTGGCGCTGGCCTGATCCTGGCCATTGATGTAGATGTTCGCCGTCATCGAGTTCTGCTGATTGCTCGTCCGGGCGCTGCTCAGGTCTTTGCTGACCTGATCCGGAGCGGCGAGCTGGTCGGCAGGCGCGGCGAGTTTTTCACCCAGCCAGCTGCCCGACTCCCCACCGATCCAGCTCCCTGCCAGTCCGCCGACGACTGCGCCTACCGCTGCGCCAATGGCTGTGCCAAGGACCGGACCAAACAAGGTACCCACAGCAGCGCCCATGGAGGCACCTGCCGAAGCCCCCGCCCAGCCACCGCCAGCGGCTCCCAGGCCAGTGCCGACCCTCTTGAGGTCGCCGTTCATCGTGCCTTCAATCACATCGGGGGCGGCCTCTATCGCAAATGCTCCAGGTAAAAAACGCTTGGATATGCCTAATGGAGAAATGCCTTTCAGCGAATCGCCGAGAAGACGGGGAGCCCCGCCGCCCAATACTCGCTTGGCCGCCTGGCTGGTCATCTCATCCTTTACGGCGTTGAACAGTGCCCCCACCAGCGGCTTGATCGCTGCTGCAACCAGCACAATTGCAGCAGTGGCTTTAGGCGAGGTTTCAGCAAATTCACTCAAGCTATCAACCAGCGAACCAAGTGCGTGAATCGAGCTATCCGTCGCAGGTGCCAGCGCATCGCCCGTGGCCACCGACAGATGATCGGTGCGTGCATTCAAGACGTTCAACTGGCCTTGCCGGGTTTTCGACAGCGCGAGTGCGTCTTGCCTTACTGAGCCCTTGTCACCCAGTTCCGACGTGGCGTACTGGGTTTTGTCTTTCACCTGCCAGAACGCGGCATTCACGTCGGCAAGGTTTTGCGCCATGCGCAATGCCGCCTCATCACCATTACCAAACAGGGTGGTGGCAAGCGCCGGGCGTTTCTCGGCAGGTTGCGCGTTCAAGGCCGCGAGCACCGACATCACCGTGCCGGGTGCCGCATCCTTGTCACGCAAGCCGTTCGCCACCGCTTTCGGCTCCAGACCCAGCTGCTTCCAGGCTGCCTGCTCGGTTTTTGAGACCTGATCCCCCTTGCCCATGGCAGTAGCGATGTCTTTCAGTGCTACGCCGGCTTCAGCCTTTTGCGTACCGGTGTTCAACAATGCCGTCGTTAACGCGGCGGCTTGCGCGGGTGCCAGTCCTGCTGCAGCGCCACCATCACGCTGCAAGACGGCGCCGATGTCAGCTGCTTTCGCACCACGGGGTATCTTGCCCAACTGGTTGACTGCATCCGCCAGGTCAAAGGCTTGAGCACCGTTGAGCTTCATGGAGGTGCGCCAGTCGACCATCATCTCTGCGACATCCATGGCCGGCATTGTGAACGCCGACGCGGCGACGCCAGCGTCACTGGCGAAGCGCAGCAGCTCAAACTGTCGGTCCGATGCATTGGGCAGATCGGCAGCGATTCCTGCCTTGGCGGCCAGACTTCCAATCCGCACCAAATCAACTGCTTTTGTCCCTCCGGCCGCCACCAGCGGAGCGCTGGCGATGTGCTGGGTTGCCTGCGCCATCTCTTCGCTCTGGCGCGGGGTAAATTGGCCTGCCTGCTTCAGATCGGCCCTGGCCGAATCCATCGCTATCGAGGGTTTAAGCAGGTCCGGCGGTTCGACACTGATACCCGACTTGCCCGCACTCTTCTGCTCGCAGGTCGACTCACACTTTTCACTGGCTCCCGTTGCCTGCGACAACAAACGTTGCGACGAGAGTTTCAAGGTCAACGACTCAATAGCCTTCGTCAGCAGACCGAGCTTGAGCCCGACGTTTTCCAGGGCCAGACCGAGGCCAGGCATTTGATCCCTGGCGGAGGGCCCCGTACCTTGTGCTGACATAACGCTCGTGACTGCGGTAGTCAGGCTGGTATTTGCGAACGCCAACCCACCGTTATCGATGGCTGCGTATTTAAGTGAATATCTATCGTCCGCCATCCCGCTCTACTCCTGTTTCACGCCAAGGCGAGTGATCGCGATGTCGTAGCGGCGCAATGCCTTGCCGGCGTTCCATTCGAGAATTTCCGCCTCACTTACCGGGTAAATGAGCGGCACCACATCGAGGATTACTTCGATGTCGCGCTCCGAAAGTAGTCCGCCGGTTTGTTTAAAAAATCGTCGATGCGTACCTGAAGCTGTGTCCAGTCGGGCACGGTCAACAGGTCCAGATCGGGAATCATCAGGCCGGTGCAGTGAGCGGTGATGAACTCGGCGCGTTCTTTGGCCGTTTTCAGTTTTTTCATCGCCTTGGTGGCGCGCAGTACCGGCATTTCCAGGGTGAGCGAAGTCAGGCTGCGGCCCGCTGCGTTGAGCGGTTGCAGCAGTTGCACTTGATCGGGATCGTCCGATGCGGCGTCAGCTTCGCTGTCCTGCTGTAGAAAATACGACGCCGGGCGAGTCGACATCTCATGAACGTACTGCGCGATGCTCACGTAGTCCGGGCGTTTGAGCTGGTCGAGTTCCTTGACCGACAGGCCGGTGGCCAATTTGGCCAGCTCGAAGAACTGATCGTCTTCATCATCGCCGGCACGGGCCAGGGCTTCCTTCTGCGCGGCGTAATACAACGGTTTGAGCTGGATCTGCTCGATCTCGGATCCGTCATCACCGGTAATCGGTGACAACAGTTCATGCTTGGGTGGCATCCAGGACATGGAAGAAATTCCTTGGTGATTCATGGAGGGGTGCTGCGCAGGGAGCTGTTCGCCACAATCCTTGCGGGAGCGAGCCTGCTCGCGATAGCGTCGGGGCAGTCAACAATGGTGTTGAAAGTAAAGCCCTCATCGCGAGCAGGCTCACTCCCACAGGTAGTGCGCCTTGGCGGGACCTGGTGTTACGTGATCAGCACAGCGCGGCGGGCGCTGCCGAGAATGTCGACGCCGTTGAGCACGAACTTTTGCGTGCGCACGTCGATGTCGATCACCGGAATACCGTTTTCGAGACGGTTGTAGGTGCGGCAGGAGAGTTCGAGCGTGGTGATGGGTTTTTCACCCATCTTGAGAGCTGTTTCGACCAGGGACTTCAGCTTGCCGCCAACGGTGTGGTAGGTAAACCAAGTGTTGCCATCCTGATCCTGACCGGCCTCGCGCACGTTCAGCAGAATGTCGTCTCCCAGTTTCACACCCAAGGCCAGCATCACCTCCGGCCCCATGCCTTGCAGGACCAGATTAGCCGTCAGCACAGTGCCGTTCTTGATCATTTCCTCGCCGATAAAGCGTCCGCCTGTCATGGTTTCCATTCCGAACTCGATCTTCGGCGGAGTAAAACTTTCCACCGTCGCCGACAACGGCAGGCCTTGCAGGGTGGCCGCGATGGCCTGTCTTACGCGGTTGGTAAACATTAGAGAACGTCCTCCAGGAACTGCTCGATGATTTCATCGCGGGCGTTGAGTTGATAAACCATGTGTTCGTTCGGCGCGTAGCGGCCGTAGTCGATGACGATGAACCAGGTGCCGTTCTTGTATTTCTCGACACTGTTCAATTCCGGGTGCAGGTACACGCTGCCGCCGGGAATGGTTTCGTCGGCGACCAGGGTTTGCAGCCAGTCGTTGATGCGCTTGACCTCCTGATCCATGAACGACTTGGTCAGATTTTTGGCCATGGCTTTCTGGCCGGCCTTGACCAGCTTGCGGCTGATCGCATCTTCGAGGCCGACGTAGCTGATGAACTTGCCGGTGATGGAGCGGTTACCCAGCAGCGAGAAGCCACCGAGGATGGTCCGGGCGTAGTAGCTGATGCCGTAGCGGTTGAGCAGATCGCCTTCGGTGGATTTGTCGAGGATGTTGTATTCCACGACCCGCGACACGTCTTCGGCGAAGGTCACCTGGTTGCCCGGGCTTTCCCATTGCTTGACCTTGGCCAAGGCGGCGATGGCCAGACTCGATGGCGACAGGAAGACGTTTTTCTTCGCTGCCTTGGAGTACACCGACGGCATGTTGTGCACCAGCAGGCAACGGTCAAAACCGAGGTCCGCACCGCCCAGTTCCTGGCTGTAGGTCACTTGATCGGCCACCGCGGCGTCCTTGCCGTCGAGCACCACCCGCGCCTTGATGCGCTTGCCGAACGAAGCGAATTCACTGGCCACGGCTTTGGTGCCGGTGAAGCCTGGCGCACCGATGATGGTCAAGTCTTCGGGCACGCCGCTCAGTGCGGCCAGGCCCAGTTTGCGACCGGTCAGAGGCTCGACGCCGCCGATCACGTTATTCAGAGTGTCCGCCGGGGTTGCGCCCTCTTCGACGATGACCACGTAGACCGGCACCTTGACCACTTTCAGGATCTGGAACACCGCGTGGAACAGCGTGCCCGACTCAGTGCCGGTCGGATCGAGCAGCGCCTGAGTGGTGAAGCTGTTGATGCGGAAAGGGGCATTGCGCGGAATCAGCGGATCGGCCTTCGGCGCGGTGCCGATCAGACCGATGACGTTGTCACCCAGGCCGCCCATGGCCTCGGGGGATTCAGTGGCATTGACGGTAATGCCGTTGTGCTCGAAGTTCAGAACCTCAGCCATGGTTATTCAGCCTTCTTGGCAGCGGCCTTCACGGCCTTGGTGGATGTGGATTTCAGCTCCAGGCGACCGGCGCTGAGCAGTGCATTGGCCTCGACGTCGAGCAGGTCCAACTCTTGGCCGGAGGCGGACCAGTGACCGCGTCCGACGGGGAACGGGACGAGGACGGTGTAGGTTTGACGGATAGACATTTGCGAATTTCTCCAGACGCAAAAACACAAAAACCCCGTCATGGGGGTGTTGTGCGGGCGAAAAAAAACCGCTTTCGCGGTGGGGGGTTACTTCACGAAGGCCGGGAGCTCCGGCCACACCAACTTGTCAGGGTGTTCAGCCATTTCAGGAATATCCCGCAGCGCCTTACGGTAAGCGGTGACCTGGGCCAGCTGGGCAGCAGTGACCGGATAATCCGGCAACTGGGTAAAATCCGTCGCGCGCAGAAGCTGATCGCGACGGGTACGAACCGCCGCCCATTCGATTTCAGGCAAAGGCATTGCGAGCGGCAATTGCGTGCTGCTGATGACAGGTGTATCAGACATTATTAATTCCTTAACTAAATGCTACGGTTTCAGCGAGCGACAACTTGGTTTTAAGATCACCCAAATTAAACAAACGTCCGTTACCCACTCGCATGGTGTCGATGCGTACTGTTGTGTAATAAATATTCGGGATCAGAATACGCATAATAACGTTCCCATTAGAATCAGCATAAACAGCAGGTGCCATGTTGCCGAACGTCGAAACGTTTTGCAGTGTACGAGTGGGTTGGTAGCAATAGCCAACCAGCGTCTCTTCAATGATCTTTGCAGTTCCGTAGCTGTAACCCTTGATATTGAACCAGAACATCTCCGAATTGACGTTGATGTTTAGCGGCACTTTGAAATGCATGTAGACATTGGCGCTGATGCCGAGGTCGGTCGAAACAAAGTCGCCCTGCGAGCCCACGGTCTGTACACCTCCCGTCCCGGTGACAAATCCTTGCAGCAAATTACGGCGAATCGTGCCGAGTGCTGCCGGGTCCCCTTCAACGTCCTTGAGATTGCGCCATTCATTGAATTGGCTCAATGCGGTGGCCATGGTGCTGTTGATGCTGCCAATCTTTCCATTGACGACAGTGGTCAAGTTATTGGCCGCCGTCACCAGCGATGCGACAGTAGTTTCTAAACTCACGTTTCAGATTCCTATGCAATTAATCAGGTCGGCATAGTATTCAGGTACAAATACTTTCCATGTGGACACTTCGTATCGTCTTACTTGGTTTGCAGCGACATCACTCGAAGCAACAACTCGACATGGCGTGCCATGTTGTCAATGTCGGCACAGGCGAGTGCTGTAAACTCCTCGCTCAACAGGATGTTGAGGTTTTCCGACCCCACAATCACCGTTACACTTTCCGCTGGCAACGGTGAAACATCCAGCGTGAACTTTTGTAGAACACGAGCGGCGGCGGCCTTATACGTCAGCAACTTGCCGGCAACGGAATAAACCGCCAGCAAAGTACCGCTGGCAAGGTAGAAGCCAAATTCACCAATTTCATATTCGTCGGGGCCACTGAACAGCGCCCCCATCCTGAGCTCCCCGATGCCCAGGTCCTCATAATCAACAATTGCCACCCGCTGGCGCTCATCACGAAGGGCCGTTTCCGAGCCATTCGGGTCATAGCGAGCCGTGCCGGCCCCGATATGGGTAATTTCTCCTTTCAAGCCTTGGTTCTTTGCCTGTAACACTTCTGCCAGGCCGGCGGAAGTGAAGCGAACCAAGCGCGTAATTTCATCTGTCATGGCAGCGCCTTGAGGTCGTCGTTCGTTAATGTTTTAGCGCCAGGAGGCCCCGGCGCAGGTAAGTCCGGCCCTTAACCTTGACCGGGCAATGCGGCGCGAAGAGGCAACTCGCCATCTGAAAGCGGTGCCCACATCGCACTGCTCCACACCAGCGAGCCGCTGAGTTTTACGTCAGGCAAAGCGACTGGCTGACTGTCGTCGCGGATAGTCAGCCCAGCATCGGTCGCGGCAGTCATCCGCAAACCACCGTGTGTTTCATGAACGATGGTGATGGTTGCTTCGTCGCGCTCGCTTTTGGCCGCATTGATACGGCGTATCAAGCGTTTGTGATCGCCGCTAGACCAACTGCGCCCGATAGTTGCCTGTACGTCGAAGGTATACGGAGTACCGCGCGGTCGCTGCTGGTACCAGGGCGAGATGTAGGGTGTAAACCCCATGGACTCGACGGCGTGACTCAACGCTTTGTCAGTGCCGGCCAGGCGCTGGATTTGCCAGGAAAGTTCAACCGTCAGGCGTTTTTCTGATTCGCTGGCGTCGGCGTCCCACTCGCCGACGCCACGATCCAGCGCAAGATAAGGAAGGAACGCAAAGGGCGTCGTGGCTGGCTCCATCAACTCCGGAAACGGAGGCGCGATACGATCAAGCAATGTGCCAAAGCCGAGATCGAGGGCTTTTTCCAATGGTGAGCTGTTGGCAGGTAGCAGGCTCGGACGAGGCGAGTCATCACTCATAACGTATTCACCTCGACCTCGACGCCCGTGCAAAACGGTGCCTCAAAGGCGGTTGTCACAATCGGCTCGACCGGTTCGAGAATCTCAAGCTGAACCGCGCCGGCACTGTGCAACGTGTAGTCGATCCAGCTCGGATCCACCCGTCCTTCCAGTCGATGACAGGCATCGGCATACGCTTGCAACTGCTGTTGCGCAGCCACCTTGGTCAACCCGGAATCAGGCCCGGCGTTGATCTTCGCCACGACCCGGATTTTGTAAGTCTTGATGTGCGCTCCCTGCACCGTGACAAGGTCCGTTTCGGGGCGCACATCAGGCCGGGCGAAATGCTGCCGGACGCCATCAAGCAGTGCTTCGGATGGCGTGCCATCACCCTCGCGGGCAAGTACGGTGACCATCACTTCGCCGGGGGCGGTGCGGCGTCCATTGCCGTCCTTGACCTGGGCCGCGTAGCCGTCCGGGTCAAACGTGTAGGTGACCGTCACCACGCCTGCGGCGGTGGTTTGCACCTTCACGGAGGGTCGCTCACCGAGGGTGAACACCTCACGACGGTATTGCATGCGCGACCCGGCCGCCGGTGCATGGGGGGCCAGGTAGTAACGCAACCGGGCGTCATCGTCGCTTTCATAAACCGGAGCCACGGGCGGAAATGCAGCCGGATCGCCCGGTTCCAGCAACTGTCTTTCAAGGCCCATGTCCGCCAGTCGCGCGTCGAGATTGCTACCGGTCGCCCACCACGCCAGCATCTGCTTGATGCGGGCGTTGTACTTGCGTTCGTGGATTTGCAGACGCACACAAAAGGCTTCAAGGGCCAGGGTCAGCAACTCGCTTTCGTTGTCGAGGCTGACTTTGAGTTTTGCCGCACGCTCAGGAGAGCGGGCTGCGACGTACTCGACGACAAACGTCTTGAACTCCGCGAGCAAATCCTCGAACGCTTCGACGGTGACGATCGCAGGTTCGGCCAGTTGATTCTGGCCAGGGATCAACATACTCATGTCACCACCTCAAATGTCTGGTTACGGTTTTTCCAGAGGCCGGCGAAGCGCAACAGCAGCCCTGCCCCGTGGCGGCTGGCAACAATGACCTGAGGCTGGAAATCGCCAATGCCGTTCTGCTGGTTGTAAAACGCCTGCGCCGCATGGCTCTGGGCAAGCATCAACAGGTCGTCGCCGAGGTTCTGGCCCAGCAGGTCCGGGATCAGGGAGCCGTAAAAAGGGCGTTTCTGGCGAGTGCCCAAAGGAGTGGTCAGCGCCCGGGTTGCGCGCTGTACGAACTGCAGCCAGTCGTCGACCGTTGCTCCGGTGTTTCTATCGATTCCGATCATGGAAAACTCTTTATGCAGTGCTAATGACTCGACCCTGGTGATCCACCAAGGGGCCGCTCAGGTGCACACCGGATGCGTCGAGCAGTAAACCGGTCGCGCCAAGTTGCAGTTGGATCGCCTCAGGCGTCATGACCAACCGGGCCGGGCCGATGCTCAGCTCGAGCGATTCGCGAGTGCCGGTAAATGCTGCCGGGGCGTTTTGCCAGCGCAGGGTATGACTGGCGTCGTCGTAGCCACTTTCGGTGCCGTCCTGATAGCGGCGACGCGTCAGCGAAGCCTGCGTTGAGACCGGCGGAAACTGGCCACCATTGAGGCCGAACAACGCAACGGACTGACCGCTGCTGTCGCCGCCGCCATGGTTCAGCAACACGCACTGTTCACCGACGGAGGGAATGCGCGACTCGCTTTGAGCACCGGCACTCGGGTTGAAAAAGCGGATGGCCGGGGTCAGCAACTCACCGTGGCGGACCCTGCACGTGTTGCTGCTCGCATCGACTTCCTCGCACACGCCAATGCGGCAGAGGCTGTCGGCACGCCGATGCAGGTCTTCGATCTCGGCTTCCATTTCGGCCAGACGCTCGATGATCGGGCCCAGTTGCTGGTTGAACAGTGCATCGAACATGGATTACGCCTCGAGTGGCTGGTACTGGTCCGGATCGTCAATGTTCGACACCTCCCAGGTACCGGCGAATTTCGGAGTGCCCTCCGGGTCGTCCAGCAACAACGGGCCGAGGTACAAAGTCTGGGTGAAGGAGACGGTCCAGGTGGCGTATACCCGGACGCCGCTGTTGAATGTGGACGCAATGCCATCGATACCCATCGGCAGATCGCATTGATCGGCGGGCAGTTTCCAGCGGTTGTCAGTGATCAGGTGTTTAAGCTGGCTGCCCATATCGCAGGCGGCCAACGCGGAAACGGGCGACACGACCTGCAGAGAAACTGTCATTGCATGAGCGATGCGTCCGTCATTGCCACGGTCACCGGGTGCGTCGTGTTCCAGTGCAATCAGAACCGAGGCGGAATCGTCCGTGCTGTCGAAGTCTTGATGACTGGTTACTTTCAAACCTGCAAATGCAGTGCGCAGCGCCTCGGTGATGGCGTAAACCAGCTGCGAAGGTTTTTCGATGATGGCGGGCATTAATGGCCTCCTGTTCCTTTTGCAATGCGAAGATCAACGAGGCCTGCTCACTGTCGATCAGGGCCAGAGTCGCGCGGCGGCACCTCGCAAACACCTATCCGCCTGGCAGCCCAGCGCTCATAAAGTCCGATGGCCACGTCCGCCCCGGCCATCGCTGTCAGACAGCCAAACGCACCAGCGGCCCACATCGACATACCCGCCGCGTACAGCAGCATGATGGCCGACACCCCGCAGATCATGCAGGCTCCGGATCGCAACGCCAGGCGCCGCAGCAGCGACCAGCCGCGGGCGCCCTCCTTGTCAGCGCGCCACATTTCGCCGGACACCCCACCCACCAGCGCGAGGACGATGAGTAGCCAGACAGGCATGTCCAGCAACGCTTGTTGCTCGTTTGTCATGTCACGCCTCCCGGGGTGATTGATGCGTGCTTGAACGGCACGACGTGAAAAGGCCTTGAAAAAAAACCCGGCGAGCGCCGGGTTCTTCGGTAATGCATTGCTATCCGTTGCAATGGCTTGAACGTACTGATGGATTACCAGGGAACGACAGGCCAATTGATGTTTCGCGGATAACTCGGTTGATTTTTCACTTCACTCACTGCAACGAAATATTGTTTGTATGCCAGCAGCAACGCTTCGTCCGATGGTGTGGCGATGCCGAGATCAATTTTGTATGGCAAAGGATTGAACATCAGCCAACGGCCTGCTTCTTCCAGCAGTTGCTGTGTGCGACCAAGCGCCTGATTGAGCAGCTCTTCGTAAGTCGGTTCGGTAAATGTCCAGACACCGTTGATTTGCTCTGCCTTCCATCCCACTTGAACGTCCGTGTTACCCGTAACATCAGCCCATACAACCCAAGGGACATTTGGATCGTTTGCTGGCATGGATTGATCACTGTCCATGATCTGGACGACCTTCCCAATGCCCCCGTCTACTCGTGCATATCGATACATCGTCTTACTCCTTATCTGTGATTTGCAGCGGATGATGCCTTTACTTCTGCGCACCTGATCGTGCAACGACAGTCCCTTCGCACGCTTGCCCGGAGGAAGAATTCAGGTAGGCATTCCAAAAAGCCCGGCGCTTGCCGGGCTTTTCAGTAATGCGGTCCTTCGCGTTGATCTTTCGGCGCTACTGGCGCGGTACGGATCCATTCACATTGTTTTTCCGACCGCGGTCCCTGCCCGCCGGATAACTGCTTCTGGTGCTTTACGCTGCACACCCGGGTCAGTTGCCAACCCTCTGAACCGTTGAGGCCGGTTCATCGCTGCCTTTGTGGTGGAACTAAAGAGCTTCGTTTCGAGCTGCTTTGTTGAGCGGCTTGAGACAAAGATTATGCATGTATGCATATACAGTCAATGCATAAATGCATTTATTTATGCGCAATGAATGCACGCGCGCATAGACATCCCGAAAACAAAGGCGCTGACGGTTTTTGGCAGGCGAAAAAAAACCCGCTCTCGGCGGGTTTTAGCGGACAGCGGTGGGGTTAACGGGCGTACATGCCCCACCAGAAAACGTGACCGAGGATGACGATTTGCTCTTCCTGGACTTCCTGGAAGGTGTAGTCCTCGTCCGGATGTTCGTCGCGATTGAAGCTGCGCAGGCGAATGCCGGTGGGCAAGCGATAAAGCTGTTTCACGCGCAACTGGCCGTTGTGGTTGATGGCATACAGGTCGCCATCAATGATGTCGCCAATCCCGCACTTCCCCGCATTCACCCCAACGGTGGCGCCATCGCGCAGCACCGGCAACATGCTGTTGCCACGCACCGTCACGCATTTGGCCTGATCAAACTGCACACCGTTGTGGCGCAGACTGCGCTTGCCGAAGCGCAGGCTAGAGCGCTCGCTTTCTTCGATGACGAATCTTCCTGATCCAGCAGCCAATTCAACCTCGCGAAGAAAGGGGACCGACACCTCGTCATCATCGACGGGCGTATCGTCGTCCCACAGACTTATGTCCTTGAGTTCGGAATGCAATTGATCGCGCCCGGTAGTGGCGGTGGCAGCGACATCCGCACGCCCCCGCAACTGATCGGTGCTCACGGCGAAGTACTCGGCGATCTTCGAAATGTGTTTATCCGAAGGATCGACGATCTTCCCGCTGAGGATCCGCGAGAGAGTGGATTGAGGCACGCCGGTGCGACGGTGAAGCTCCGTGGGGGAGATCCCGTGCTGATCGAGCAGCGCTCTTAAGACGGTAGAAACATTGCGTTTTTGCATAACGGGCATAGTGCTTGATCTTTTTTCGGAAGACAAATGCTGATTCGCATAAAAAGTGCATAAACAGCAGAAATGTGCAGCAGGGCTTTCATGCCTGCGTCCGGCAGACCGCTCATGTTAACCTTGCGCCCATCGCGGAAAAGCCGGGCCGATGACCCTCCTTTGCCCTACACCTTTCAACGAATTTGCCTGATATCCGATGAATAAAGCACTCTCCGATCTGTCCTCCCACACGCCAATGATGCAGCAATACTGGCGCCTGAAGAACCAGCACCCCGACCAGCTGATGTTCTATCGCATGGGCGACTTCTACGAGATCTTCTACGAAGACGCGAAGAAGGCTGCCAAGTTGCTGGACATAACCCTGACCGCCCGTGGGCAGTCCGCCGGTCAGGCGATTCCGATGTGTGGGATTCCTTACCACGCCGCCGAAGGTTACCTGGCGAAACTGGTCAAGCTCGGCGAGTCGGTGGTGATTTGTGAGCAGGTCGGCGATCCGGCGACCAGTAAAGGGCCGGTGGATCGTCAGGTCGTGCGGATCATCACGCCGGGTACGGTCAGTGATGAGGCGCTGCTGGATGAGCGTCGGGACAACCTGATCGCGGCGGTGCTGGGTGATGAACGTCTGTTCGGTCTCGCCGTGCTGGACATCACCAGCGGCAACTTCACCGTGCTGGAAATCAAAGGCTGGGAAAACCTGCTGGCGGAACTGGAGCGGGTCAATCCGGTGGAGCTGATGATCCCGGATGACTGGCCAAAAGACCTGCCGGCGGAAAAACGTCGTGGGGTTCGTCGCCGTGCGCCGTGGGATTTCGAGCGCGACTCGGCGCTGAAAAGTCTTTGCCAGCAATTTTCCACCCAGGACCTGAAGGGTTTTGGCTGCGAAAACCTGACCCTGGCCATCGGCGCCGCAGGTTGCCTGCTCAGCTACGCCAAGGAAACCCAGCGCACCGCCCTGCCGCACTTGCGCAGCCTGAGGCATGAACGCCTGGACGACACCGTGGTGCTGGACGGCGCGAGCCGTCGCAACCTGGAACTGGACACCAACCTGGCGGGCGGGCGCGACAACACGCTGCAATCGGTGGTCGATCGTTGCCAGACGGCCATGGGCAGCCGTCTGCTGACGCGTTGGCTGAACCGTCCGCTGCGCGATCTCACTATATTGCTGGCACGCCAGACCTCCATCACCTGCCTGCTCGACGGCTACCGATTCGAAAAACTGCAACCGCAGCTCAAGGAAATCGGCGACATCGAGCGCATTCTGGCGCGGATCGGCCTGCGTAATGCGCGTCCTCGTGACCTGGCTCGCCTGCGCGATGCGCTCGGTGCACTGCCTGAGTTGCAAGTGGCGATGACTGAACTTGAAGCGCCGCACATCATTCAACTGGCGAAGACCACCAGCACCTACCCCGAACTCGCGGCACTGTTGGAAAAAGCCATCATCGACAACCCGCCGGCGGTAATCCGGGACGGCGGCGTGTTGAAGACCGGTTACGACAGCGAACTCGACGATCTGCAATCGCTCAGCGAAAACGCCGGGCAATTCCTGATCGATCTGGAAGCACGCGAAAAGGCTCGCACCGGCCTGTCTCACCTGAAGGTCGGTTACAACCGCATTCACGGCTACTTCATCGAGTTGCCGAGCAAGCAGGCCGAGTCAGCGCCGGCCGACTACATTCGCCGTCAGACGCTGAAAGGTGCCGAGCGCTTCATCACCCCGGAGCTGAAAGCGTTCGAGGACAAGGCGCTGTCGGCCAAGAGCCGTGCCCTCGCCCGCGAGAAGATGCTTTACGAAGCGCTGCTCGAAGACCTGATCGCCCAGTTGCCGCCGCTGCAAGACACCGCCGCCGCACTGGCCGAACTGGACGTACTGAGCAACCTTGCCGAGCGCGCCCTGAACCTCGACCTGAACTGCCCGCGCTTCGTCGACGAGCCATGCATGCGCATCACCCAGGGTCGTCACCCGGTGGTCGAGCAAGTGCTGACCACGCCGTTCGTGGCCAACGACCTGAGCCTGGACGACAACACGCGCATGCTGGTGATCACCGGTCCGAACATGGGCGGTAAATCCACCTACATGCGTCAGACGGCTTTGATTGTGCTGCTGGCGCATATCGGCAGTTTCGTGCCGGCGGCCAGTTGCGAATTGTCGCTGGTGGACCGGATCTTCACCCGGATCGGTTCCAGCGATGACCTGGCGGGCGGGCGCTCGACCTTCATGGTCGAAATGAGCGAAACCGCGAACATTCTGCACAACGCCACCGAACGCAGCCTGGTGCTGATGGACGAAGTCGGTCGCGGCACCAGCACCTTCGACGGCCTGTCCCTGGCCTGGGCCGCCGCCGAACGCCTGGCCTATCTGCGGGCTTACACGCTCTTCGCTACCCACTATTTTGAGCTGACGGTGCTACCGGAGGCGCAACCGCTGGTGGCCAACGTTCACCTCAATGCCACCGAGCACAACGAGCGCATCGTGTTCCTGCACCACGTGCTACCCGGGCCTGCCAGCCAGAGCTACGGCCTGGCGGTTGCGCAATTGGCCGGCGTCCCAAGCGAAGTGATCGTGCGTGCTCGCGAGCACTTGGGTCGACTGGAAGCCACCGCACTTCCGCATGAAGTTCCGAAGCCAGGCAAAGGCAAACCGGCCGCGCCGCAGCAGAGCGATATGTTCGCCAGCCTGCCGCATCCGGTGCTGGATGAGCTGGCTAAACTGGATCTGGACGACATGACACCGCGTCGCGCGCTAGAAATGCTCTATACACTAAAGACACGGATCTAACGCACTTGCCTGCAAGCTGTTAGAATCTCGCGCGGTTTGGGATGCTGCAGGCTAATAGCCTGGCCTGCAGACTATCGCTCCCAAACCTGGCGACCCCAACGTGAAGGGGCTCCGCTGCCGCCGCCTGAGGAGAAAATTAGAAATGACCTTCGTCGTCACCGACAACTGCATCAAGTGCAAGTACACCGACTGCGTAGAAGTCTGTCCGGTGGACTGCTTTTACGAAGGCCCGAACTTCCTGGTGATTCACCCGGATGAGTGCATCGACTGCGCACTGTGCGAACCAGAATGCCCTGCCGTGGCCATCTTCTCTGAAGATGAAGTACCTGCCGGCATGGAAAACTTCATTCAGCTGAACGTTGAGTTGGCCGAAATCTGGCCAAACATCACCGAGCGCAAAGATCCATTGCCCGATTCCGCTGACTGGGATGGCAAGCCAGGCAAGATCGAACACCTCGAACGCTGATTACCCACGCGTTCTTGAAAAGGCCCCTCGCGGGCCTTTTTGCTTTTCTGCAGGCGAAAAAAGGGGCGGTTTGACCCGCCCACATTTTTTCCCTATTCCCTGTATTCCTTTTCATCGTCCTGATGAATCGCTTCCTGCGATGTCCTTTCCCCTCATCCTTGAAGGGCGTGTCTGTCCGTCGACACAGTTCAGATACTAGAGAATTCCCCACCAACCGCAATCGGCCAAAATCACCAAAACTCTTTGTCATATACTTTTAATATTAAATAATAATCATACAAATCAACTAGATAGTTATACGAACGCAGGAAGATGGATGACTGCCACCCTGTAAAAATAACGAACACTTACGAAAGAGTAAGCCAAGACTTACAGCGCAAGACTACAAACCTGAGTCGCATGCTCCCTTCTCCCAGGCATAAAAAACCCCGAACCAGTCGGGGATTTTTTATGCCTCTCAAGCTTGTCGCTTACTGAAACAGCGACTCGCTCGACAGGCCGTTCTTCTCGAGAATCTCCCGAAGACGTTTCAGGCCTTCCACCTGAATCTGTCTGACCCGTTCCCGGGTCAAGCCAATTTCCAGGCCCACATCTTCAAGCGTACTGCTCTCGTGACCGCGCAGGCCGAAGCGGCGTACCACCACCTCGCGTTGCTTGTCGGTCAGTTCCGAAAGCCATTGATCGATGCTCTGTGACAGGTCGTCGTCCTGCAACAGTTCACATGGATCGGTTGGGCGGTCATCAGTGAGGGTGTCCAGCAGGGTTTTATCCGAATCCGGACCCAGTGAGACGTCGACCGAAGAAACCCGCTCGTTCAAGCCGAGCATGCGCTTGACCTCTGCCACTGGTTTTTCCAGCAGGTTGGCGATTTCTTCGGGTGAGGGTTCGTGATCGAGCTTTTGAGTCAGCTCCCGTGCAGCCCGCAGGTACACGTTAAGCTCTTTGACCACATGGATCGGCAACCGGATGGTCCGGGTCTGATTCATGATCGCGCGCTCGATGGTCTGACGAATCCACCAGGTAGCGTAGGTCGAAAAGCGGAAGCCGCGTTCAGGGTCGAACTTTTCCACTGCCCGGATCAGTCCGAGGTTGCCCTCTTCGATCAGGTCCAGCAGCGACAGCCCACGATTGACGTAACGTCGGGCGATTTTCACCACCAGCCGCAGGTTGCTTTCAATCATGCGCTTGCGCCCGGCCGGATCACCACTTTGCGACAAGCGCGCAAAATGAACTTCTTCTTCCGGGGAGAGCAATGGGGAAAAGCCGATTTCATTGAGGTACAGCTGCGTGGCATCGAGTGCCCGCGTGTAATCGATGTACTTGTGTTGCTTTAACGAAGCGGAGTGTTTGGATTTGGCACGAACGGAAGGTGGAGCAGCCCCTTCATCATTCGACATCGAATCCGTACCGATGCCGGTCTCCATAAGGAGAACCTCATCGTCGATGTCAAACTCCGGCACTTCTTTACTGAGAGCCATTGTTATAGTCCTTTGGTGAGTTCGACCTCAAGCTCAAGCGGCGCCTTTATCCTTGGCAACGCTGGAGCCTGTCCCCTCTACGTGACGGAACAGGCTGGAAACAAATCAACGACGTGGCAGGAACTGCAGTGGATCTACAGGTTTACCTTGTCGGCGAATCTCAAAATGCAGCTTCACCCGGTCTGTACCCGTTGACCCCATTTCGGCAATTGTCTGTCCGACCTTGACCTGCTGCCCCTCCCGAACCAACAGCCTGCGGTTATGTCCGTAGGCACTGACGTAGGTGTCGCTGTGTTTGATGATGACTAATTCGCCGTAGCCCCTTAAGCCACTCCCGGCGTATACCACCGTCCCATCAGACGCAGCTAAAACAGGCTGTCCCAAATCCCCGGCGATATCAATTCCTTTATTCAAACTGCCGTTTGAAGAGAATTTTCCAATCAGGATGCCATTAGAAGGCCATCCCCAGCCGGTCGGGGCCGGACCGGCTGGGGGCATCGGAGCAGGGGTCGGCTTGCTGCCGACGGACGGTGCAACCACCGTTGTGCTCGTAGTTGCGCCATTCGGCTGGCGCCGGATTACCGTGGTTTTCAGCGTCGACGAAGGCGTTGAATCGGTAGCGCTCGCCATCGGTGTCGGGGTTGAACCGGTGCGACCATCGAAGCGAATTGTCTGACCCGGATGGATCGTATACGGCGTAGGAATATTGTTCCGTGCGGCGAGGGCTTTGTAGTCCCAGCCGTAGCGAAAAGCGATCGAGAACAACGTATCTTTTGGTCGAACGACATACTGACCCGTGGTCACCGCCGGACGCTGGGCGACACCTTTGTTGCGATCGACGACACGCACGTCACTCGTTTTGGAACTGGAGCAACCGACCAGCAAGGTGCTCAAGACGAGGCCAGTCACCAGGCGCTGAAAACTCTTTGTACCCATACGCTGCGCAATGACTGTGAGACTCACCCGCCGCTCCCTTTGTGGTGGCTGAAATTGTGGATTGCCGTGTTTCGGCACGAAATGTCGCAAGTATAACGGGCCGGACGGGCTTTACCTTTAATGAAGCGAAAACGCTTCGCGCACACGTTTGCTGCCCGCCGATGAATCCCGTTTAACACATCGATCCCGCTGTAAGACCCGGGCAATCGAAGAGAATTCAGCGCGCCTGAACAAATGCTCAGGCGAGCGGCCCGTTGAGCAGTGGCACGAAGCGCACCGCCCCCAGAACACGACGGGAAAAGCCTTGTTCTTCGCGGATGATCAGCATCAGTTGCTGCACCTCACCGGAGCCGACAGGAATCACCAATCGCCCCCCTGGCGCCAGTTGATCGAGCAGCGCCTGAGGTACATCGGTGGCCACTGCGGTGACGATAATGCCGTTGTACGGCGCCAGTGCCGGCCACCCTTCCCAACCATCGCCCCAGCGAAACACCACGTTGCGCAGGTTCAGTTCCACCAGGCGTTCCTTGGCCCGGTCCTGCAAAACCTTGATGCGCTCCACAGAGAACACCCGTTCAACCAGCTGCGACAGCACCGCCGTCTGGTAGCCCGAGCCGGTGCCGATCTCCATCACCTTGTCCAACGGACCGGCCTCCAGCAGCAGTTCGCTCATGCGAGCCACCATATAAGGCTGGGAGATGGTCTGGTTGTGTCCGATCGGCAGCGCCGTGTCTTCGTAGGCGCGATGAGCCAGCGCTTCGTCGACGAACAGGTGACGCGGTGTACGACGGATGACTTCCAGCACCTTGGCGTTACTTACGCCCTCTTCATACAGACGCTGAATGAGGCGTTCGCGGGTCCGTTGCGAGGTCATGCCGATGCCGCGACGCAGCATGTCGTCTTGTTCACGAGCCATTAGCGCAACCCCTCCAACCAGCCATCGAGACTTCTGAAGGCATCATTGAAGGTGCGATCCAGTTGCAGCGGGGTAATCGATACATAGCCCTGCATCACTGCATGGAAATCAGTGCCCGGGCCGCCATCTTCGGCGTCCCCGGCGGCGGCAATCCAGTAACCGGATTTGCCGCGAGGGTCGACCACTTTCATCGGCGCCGCCGCGCGTGCGCGGTGCCCGAGGCGGGTCAGCTGGATACCGCGAATGTGATCCAGCGGCAAATTGGGAATGTTCACGTTCAATACCGTGCGCGGTGGCAAGTCGAGGTCAGCGTGGGCCTCGACCAGTTTGCGCGCAAAGTAAGCGGCTGTGGGAAGGTTCTCCACTTGCCGTGAGACCAACGAGAAGGCGAACGAAGGACGCTCAAGGAAACGTCCCTCAAGTGCCGCAGCGACGGTGCCGGAATACAACACGTCGTCACCCAGGTTGGCGCCCAGGTTGATGCCGGAAACCACCATGTCCGGTTCGCGCTCCAGCAAGCCGTTAAGGCCAAGGTGCACGCAATCGGTCGGTGTGCCGTTCAGGCTGATAAAGCCGTTGGCCAGGGTTTGCGGGTGCAACGGACGGTCGAGCGTCAGCGAGCTGCTGGCGCCGCTTTTGTCCTGGTCCGGGGCGATAACCACGCATTCGGTGTAATCCGCCAGCGCAGCATAAAGCGCGGCGAGACCGGGTGCGGTTACCCCATCGTCGTTAGAAATCAGAATACGCATGGGCTGTCCGTCTGCCCCACCGGCACCAGATCAACAAGCTCGCGCACCAATACGGTGGCAAAGCATCCGGCCGGGAGGACGAATTCCAGTTGCAGAATGTCAGGCTCGGGATAATGCCACGTCAACCCACCAATGGGCAGCCGCAGGATGCGACGTTCGTGGCTCATTCCGGCGTTAATCAACCAATCGCGCAGATCCGCTTCGCGCGCGGCGATTGCCTGCTCCAGTACATGGACAGCGCCGGTCGCCGGCGAGTCACCTTCGCCCCACTGAGGACCGGTCGGGTGCAGGTCGAGAATCGCCAGGCGCGGGTCGCTGCACTCGGCTTCACCTGCCGGAAAAAAGCTGCGGCTGTCGGTGAAGGCCAGCAGGTCGCCCACCTGCGCTTGCTGCCAGGTGCCATCGGCCACACGCGCCGCCAACACCTGGTTGAACAGAAAACTGCGGGCAGTGGAGAGCAGACGCGAACGTACATTGCGCTGCTCCGGCAACGCTTTACGCGCGGCCCAGGCTCGGGCATCGACCACGTTGCCGCCGTCAAAGCCGAAACGCTGGGCGCCGAAATAATTCGGAATTCCTTGCTTGGCGATCAGTTGCAGCCTCGCTTCGATGGCTGCTGCGTCGCCAGCAAATTGCGTCAGGCGCAAGGTGAAGCCGTTGGCCGAATGAGCACCGCGTTGCAGCTTGCGTTTGTGCCGACCGGTCTTGAGGATTTTCAGCGTGTCATTTTCGGCCGCGGACAAATCAGGATCAGCCTTGCCCGGCAGTTGCACGCTGAACCACTGGCGGGTCAACGCCTGGCGATCCTTCAGGCCCGCATAACTGACGGTGCGCAATGGCACACCCGCCGCCTTGGCGATCCGCCGTGCCGCTTCTTCGGTGTTCAAGCCGCGCTTTTCCACCCAGATCCACAGGTGTTCGCCATCACCACTGAGGGGGATATCGAGCACTTCATCGACCTGAAAATCTTCCGCCGTGGCTTTTAAAACCGCGGTGCCGAGGGCTTCACCATAGGCCCGTGGGCCGAGCAATTGCGCTTCGTTCATGCGCGCAGCAACAAGGCAACGGAATGCACGGCAATGCCTTCTTCGCGACCGACAAAGCCGAGCTTTTCGGTGGTGGTAGCTTTCACGTTCACTTGATCCAACTCAACTTGAAGATCCGCGGCAATCAGCGCGCGCATCGATTCGATATGCGGGGCCATTTTCGGCGCCTGGGCGACGATGGTGTTATCGACGTTGCCGACTTTCCAGCCTTTGGCGTGGATCAGTGCGACGACGTGACGCAACAGCACCCGGCTGTCGGCGCCCTTGAATGTCGGGTCGGTGTCCGGGAAGTGCTTGCCGATATCACCCAGCGCCGCGGCGCCGAGCAAGGCATCGCTCAAGGCGTGCAGCAGGACGTCACCGTCGGAGTGAGCGAGCAGCCCGAAGCCGTGTGCAATACGCACGCCGCCCAGAGTAATGAAATCGCCTTCAGCGAAACGGTGCACATCATAGCCGTGGCCAATACGCATAAAAAAACGCCCCGATTTTTGTCAGGGCGTGATTCTACCTGCTTTGTCGGACATTAGGCGCTTAGAGCGCGCGCATGATGTTGCAAGTGGTCGTCGATGAAACTGGCGATGAAGAAATAACTGTGGTCGTAGCCCGGTTGCAGGCGCAACGTCAGTGGATGACCGGCCAGTTTGGCCGCCTGTTGAAGGGCTTCAGGCTTGAGCTGAGTGGCCAGAAAATCATCGCGATCACCTTGATCGACAAGCAGTGGCAACTTCTCGTCGGCCTCGGCAATCAATGCGCAGGCATCCCATTCGCGCCACTTCGACCGGTCTTCACCCAGGTAACGGGAAAAGGCTTTCTGGCCCCACGGGCAATCCATCGGATTGTTGATCGGCGAGAACGCCGACACCGACTGATAACGCCCCGGATTGCGCAAGGCACAGACCAGCGCACCGTGGCCGCCCATGGAGTGACCGCTGATGCCGCGTTTGTCCGATGCCGGGAAATGGGCTTCGACCAATGCCGGCAATTCCTGCACGACATAGTCATGCATCCGATAGTGACGCGACCACGGTTCCTGCGTGGCATTCAGATAAAACCCGGCACCGAGACCGAAGTCCCAGGCGCCATCCGGATCGCCCGGCACATCCGGGCCGCGCGGGCTGGTGTCCGGCGCAACGATGATCAACCCAAGCTCGGCGGCCATGCGCATCGCGCCGGCCTTGTGCATGAAATTCTCGTCGGTGCAGGTCAGGCCGGACAACCAATACAGCACCGGCAGCTTGCCGCCCTGCTCCGCTTGCGGCGGCAGGTACACGGCGAACACCATGTCGCAGCCGAGGACATCGGAGCGGTGCTTGTAGCGTTTGTGCCAGCCGCCGAAGCTTTTCTGGCAGGAGATATTTTCCAGGCTCATGACCGACCTCAGAAATGGATGACGCTACGGATGCTTTTGCCTTCGTGCATCAGGTCGAATGCCTTGTTGATGTCTTCCAGGCCCATGGTGTGGGTGATGAACGTATCCAGCGGGATTTCGCCGGTCTCGGCCATTTCGACGTAGCTTGGCAACTCGGTACGGCCGCGTACGCCGCCGAATGCCGAACCGCGCCAGACGCGACCGGTCACCAACTGGAATGGACGGGTAGAGATTTCCTGGCCGGCACCGGCCACGCCGATGATCACCGACTCGCCCCACCCCTTGTGGCAGCACTCAAGTGCGGCGCGCATCAATTGGACGTTTCCGATGCACTCGAAGGAAAAGTCGACGCCGCCATCGGTCATGTCGACGATGACTTCCTGGATCGGACGGTCGAAGTCTTTCGGGTTCACGCAGTCGGTTGCACCGAGCTGTTTGGCAATCTCGAACTTGGCCGGGTTGATGTCGATGGCAATGATCCGCGCAGCCTTGGCTTTGACCGCGCCGATCACGGCCGACAGACCGATGCCGCCGAGACCGAAAATGGCCACGGTATCACCCGGTTTTACCTTGGCGGTATTGAGCACCGCGCCGATGCCGGTGGTGACACCGCAGCCCAGCAGGCAGACTTTTTCCAGTGGCGCTTCTTTAGCAATCTTGGCGACGGAGATTTCCGGCAGCACGGTGTATTCGGAAAAAGTCGAGGTACCCATGTAGTGGAAAATCGGCTGACCTTTGTAGGAAAAGCGCGAAGTACCGTCCGGCATCAGGCCTTTGCCCTGGGTCGCACGAATCGCCTGACACAGGTTGGTTTTGCCCGACAGGCAGAATTTGCACTGGCGGCATTCCGGGGTGTACAGCGGGATCACATGGTCGCCGACGGCGACGGAGGTGACGCCCTCGCCGATCGCTTCAACCACCGCGCCACCTTCGTGACCGAGGATCGACGGGAAGATGCCTTCCGGGTCAGCGCCCGACAGGGTGTAGGCATCGGTATGGCAAACACCGGAGGCAACCACACGCAACAGAACTTCACCGGCCTTGGGCATGGCGACATCGACTTCGACGATCTCGAGGGGTTTCTTGGCCTCGAAGGCAACGGCAGCGCGCGACTTGATCATGTGGATTCTCCAGTGAATAAAAACGAGACAGGGAGTGTAATACACCTCTTTACGAGGAATAATCCGGACAAAAGCAAAACATTATTGCCATACAGGGATAATCCTTGATGTCCGAAAATCGCTGGGAAGGGATCGACGAGTTCGTCGCCGTGGCCGAGTGCAGCCAATTCACGGCGGCTGCGGAGCGACTAGGGGTTTCTTCCTCTCACATCAGTCGACAAATCGTACGCCTCGAAGAGCGCCTTCAGACCCGTCTGCTTTATCGCAGCACCCGACGGGTCACGTTGACCGAAGCCGGGCAAACCTTTCTGCAGCATTGCCAGCGCTTGCAGGACGGTCGCGAAGAAGCCTTGCGCGCGGTCGGCGACCTGACCAGCGAACCCAAAGGCATGCTGCGCATGACCTGCGCCGTGGCGTACGGCGAACGGTTCATCGTGCCGCTGGTGACGCGCTTCATGGGCCTCTACCCGCAACTGCGCGTCGACATTGAACTGAGCAACCGCCCTCTTGATCTGGTGCACGAAGGGCTGGACCTGGCGATCCGTCTCGGTCGCCTTCAGGATTCTCGATTGGTTGCCACACGCCTGGCACCGCGACGCATGTATTTGTGCGCATCACCGTCCTACCTGGAACGGTATGGTCGCCCGCACAGCCTGTCGGAACTCAGCCGCCACAATTGCCTGATCGGCAGTTCGGACATGTGGCAACTGGAACAGAACGGGCGGGAATTTTCGCAACGGGTACAGGGAAACTGGCGCTGTAACAGTGGGCAAGCGGTATTGGATGCGGCGCTACAGGGTGTGGGTTTGTGTCAGCTGCCGGACTATTACGTACTGGAGTACTTGAAAAACGGTGAATTGATTTCGCTGCTGGAAGCGCACCAACCGCCGAACACGGCTGTTTGGGCGCTTTACCCACAGCAGCGGCATCTGTCGCCGAAGGTGCGCAAGTTGGTGGATTATTTGAAGGAAGGGTTGGCCGAGCGGCCTGAATACCGGAGCTAATAGAGGTTCGGGGTGTCAGCGGAATGCTGGTTGTCTGGACCGCCGCCATCGCGGGCAAGCCCGCTCCCACAGGGATTACCGAAACCTGTGGGAGCGGGCTTGCCCGCGATGACAATCTATCAGGCACTGAAAAATCAGCGGCGATTAGCCCAACGCTGTCTCAGCCATTCGAGATCTTCCGGGCGAGTGACTTTCAGGTTATCCGAACGCCCTTCGATAAGGCGTGGCGATAAACCAGACCACTCCATCGCCGACGCCTCATCAGTGATAACCGCATCCGCCACCAGACTGTCAGCCAACGCCCGATGCAACGCCCCAAGGCGAAACATCTGCGGCGTGTACGCCTGCCAGATCACACTGCGATCCACGGTTTCAACCACGCGACCGTGCTTGTCGACACGCTTCAGGGTATCGCGTGCCGGCACCGCCAGCAGTCCACCCACTGGGTCGTCAGCCAGCTCTGTCAGCAATTTGTCCAGATCATCACGGCTCAGATTCGGTCGTGCGGCGTCGTGAACCAGCACCCAATCTTCATCGTCCGCGCCCTGAGCATGCAAATGCAGCAAGGCATTGAGCACCGAACCGGAACGCTCGTCGCCACCGTCTACCCGCTGAATACGCGGATCGGCAGCACACGCCAGGTTCGGCCAGTAAGGATCATCAACAGCAAGACTGACCACCAACCCCTTCAGGGCAGGGTGATCAAGGAAACAGCCAAGGCTGTGTTCGAGAATAGTGCGCCCGCCCAGTTGCAAGTATTGCTTGGGACGGTCCGCGGCCATACGGGCACCGACGCCCGCGGCAGGAATCACGGCCCAGAAGGCCGGTAACGAGGAATTCATTGGGCCAACTGGTAAAGGGTTTCACCGTCCTTGACCATGCCCAACTCATGGCGAGCCCGTTCTTCAACGGTCTCCATGCCTTTTTTCAGTTCACTGACCTCAGCGTCCATGACCCGATTGCGTTCCAGCAACCCTTCGTTCTCAGCCTGTTGATCCGCGATCTGCTGAGTCAGCTCGGCCACTTGCGCCAGACTGCCATTACCCACCCACAGGCGGTATTGCAGGCCAGCCAGCAGCAAGAGCAAGACGAGGAACAACCAATTGGGACTGCGCATCGAATATCAGGTATCCAGTGGAAAAAGACAGCCATGCCAAAACGTGAAGCTTCTGATAGCACGAAGCCTGGAAGATCCAGGCTTGTGCTCTTAAGGCATCAGATTAGTGGCAAAAACATCGCTGTAGCGATTTTTCCGACACAATCCGGTGTCTTTTTACCAGTTAACGATTAACCGCGGAATTCGCTGCGACCGTTGTACTTGGCTTTGCCATTCAACTGCTCTTCGATACGCAGCAGTTGGTTGTACTTGGAAACGCGGTCCGAACGGCACAGGGAACCGGTCTTGATCTGGCCAGCCGCGGTGCCCACAGCCAGGTCGGCAATGGTCGAATCTTCGGTTTCGCCGGAGCGGTGCGAGATAACGGCGGTGTAACCAGCAGCCTTGGCCATCTGGATGGCTTCCAGGGTTTCGGTCAGGGTGCCGATCTGGTTGAACTTGATCAGGATCGAGTTGGCGATCTTTTTATCGATGCCTTCTTTCAGGATCTTGGTGTTGGTCACGAACAGGTCGTCACCTACCAGCTGAGTCTTCTCGCCGATTTTGTCGGTGAGGATTTTCCAGCCAGCCCAGTCGGACTCGTCCAGACCGTCTTCGATCGAGATGATCGGGTAACGCTCGGTCAGGCCTTTGAGGTAGTCAGCGAAACCTTCAGCGGTGAACACCTGGCCTTCGCCGGACAGGTTGTATTTACCGTCTTCGTAGAATTCGCTCGCCGCGCAGTCCAGTGCCAGGGTCACATCGGTGCCCAGCTTGTAACCGGCATTGGCCACAGCTTCGGAGATCACTTTCAAAGCGTCTTCGTTGGAAGCCAGGTTCGGTGCGAAACCACCTTCGTCACCCACGGCAGTGCTCAGGCCACGGGCCTTCAGAACAGCCTTGAGGTGATGGAAAATCTCGGTGCCCATGCGCAGACCTTCCGAGAAAGACTTGGCGCCAACCGGCTGAACCATGAATTCCTGGATGTCGACGTTGTTATCGGCGTGCTCGCCACCGTTGATGATGTTCATCATCGGAACCGGCATCGAGTAAACACCCGGGGTGCCGTTCAGGTTGGCGATGTGAGCGTACAGCGGCAGGTCCTGGTCCTGTGCTGCTGCCTTGGCCGCGGCCAGGGAAACGGCGAGGATCGCGTTGGCGCCCAGGGAGCCTTTGTTTTCAGTACCGTCGAGCTTGATCATCGCGTGATCCAGCGCTTTCTGGTCGCTTGGGTCTGTACCTTTCAACAGGTCGCGGATCGGACCGTTGATGTTGGCGACGGCTTTGAGTACGCCTTTGCCCAGGTAACGGCTCTTGTCGCCATCACGCAGCTCGAGCGCTTCACGCGAGCCAGTGGAAGCACCGGACGGCGCGCAAGCGCTACCGATGATGCCGTTATCGAGAAGCACGTCCGCTTCCACGGTGGGATTGCCACGGGAGTCGAGAACTTCACGACCTTTGATGTCGACGATTTTTGCCATTGTTGTAAACACTCCAAAGTTGACGAAAACGACGCAGCTAGAGGAAATCTTTTACCGTCGGCAAGTGGGGCGCAGCGGGCAGACTTGCGGACGATAAGGCTCAGGCCCGAGGGCCTGAGCAACAAATCGTGCGGTACTTTACCGGAGAAATGAGGTTTACGCGGTTTCTACCGTCGGAAAACTCTTCACCAGTTCGTCCAGAGCTTTGAGCTGGGCCAGAAATGGCTCCAGTTTGTCCAGACGCAAGGCGCAAGGGCCGTCGCATTTGGCGTTGTCCGGGTCCGGGTGGGCTTCGAGGAACAGACCGGCCAGCGATTGGCTCATGCCCGCCTTGGCCAGGTCAGCGACCTGGGCCCGACGACCGCCGGCGGAATCGGAGCGACCGCCGGGCATTTGCAGCGCGTGGGTCACGTCGAAGAACACCGGGTATTCGAACTGCTTCATGATGCCGAAGCCGAGCATGTCGACGACCAGGTTGTTGTAGCCAAAGCTCGAACCGCGTTCGCAGAGGATCAACTGATCGTTACCCGCTTCCACGCACTTGCTCAAGATGTGCTTCATCTCATGCGGGGCGAGGAACTGGGCTTTCTTGATGTTGATCACCGCGCCGGTCTTGGCCATCGCGACCACGAGGTCGGTCTGGCGCGACAGGAAGGCCGGCAGCTGGATGATGTCGCAGACTTCAGCGACGACCGCGGCCTGATCAGGCTCGTGGACGTCGGTGATGATCGGCACGCCGAAGGCTTGCTTGATGTCCTGGAAAATCCGCATGCCCTCTTCCAGGCCGGGACCACGGTAAGAGGTCACGGAGGAACGGTTGGCCTTGTCGAAGCTGGCCTTGAACACGTAAGGGATACCGAGTTTCTCGGTGACCTTTACGTATTCTTCGCAGACCTGCATCGCCATGTCGCGGCTTTCCAGCACGTTCATGCCACCGAAAAGCACCATAGGCTTGTCGTTGGCAATCTCGATATCGCCTACACGGATGATCTTCTGCGCCATCGGATTTACGCCTTCTTCTGGTGTTGGACCAAAGCTGCTTTAACGAAACCGCTGAACAACGGGTGACCGTCGCGTGGTGTCGAGGTGAACTCAGGGTGGAACTGGCAAGCGACGAACCATGGATGATCCGGGGCTTCAACCACTTCGACCAGCGCGCCATCACCGGAACGACCGGAGATTTTCAGGCCGGCTTCCATGATTTGCGGCAGCAGGTTGTTGTTCACTTCGTAGCGATGACGGTGACGCTCGACAATCACATCCTTGGCGTAGCAATCGTGCACCAGGGAACCCGGCTCAAGCAGGCAATCCTGAGCGCCGAGGCGCATGGTGCCGCCCAGGTCAGACGTTTCGGTACGGGTTTCGACGGCGCCGGTGGCATCTTCCCACTCGGTGATCAGACCCACGACCGGGTGACCGCTTGCACGATCGAACTCGGTGGAGTTGGCGTCTTTCCAGCCCAGCACGTTACGAGCGAACTCGATCACGGCCACTTGCATGCCCAGGCAGATGCCGAGGTACGGAACCTTGTTTTCGCGAGCGTACTGAACGGCGGTGATCTTGCCTTCCACGCCACGCAGACCGAAGCCGCCCGGTACGAGGATCGCGTCGACACCTTCCAGCAGCGCGGTGCCCTGGTTTTCGATGTCTTCGGAATCGATGTAGCGCAGGTTGACCTTGGTGCGGTTGCTGATGCCGGCGTGACTCATCGCTTCGATCAGCGACTTGTAGGCGTCCAGCAGTTCCATGTACTTGCCGACCATCGCGATGGTGACTTCGTGCTCCGGGTTCAGCTTGGCGTCAACCACGGCTTCCCACTCGGAAAGATCGGCGCTGCCGCATTGCAGGCCGAAACGCTCGACAACGAAATCATCCAGGCCCTGGGAATGCAGGATGCCCGGGATCTTGTAGATGGTGTCGGCGTCTTCCAGCGCGATCACCGCACGTTCTTCAACGTTGGTGAACTGCGCGATCTTGCGACGCGACGAGATGTCGATCGGGTGATCGGAACGGCACACCAGCACGTCCGGCTGCAGGCCAATGGAACGCAGTTCCTTGACCGAGTGCTGGGTCGGCTTGGTTTTGGTTTCGCCGGCGGTGGCGATGTACGGCACCAGCGTCAGGTGCATCAGCATCGCGCGCTTGGCGCCGACTTCGAAACGCAATTGACGGATGGCTTCGAGGAACGGTTGCGACTCGATGTCACCCACGGTGCCACCGATCTCGACCATGGCCACGTCGGCATCGCCCGCGCCCTTGATGATGCGGCGCTTGATTTCGTCAGTGATGTGCGGGATCACCTGGATGGTTGCACCCAGGTAGTCACCACGGCGCTCTTTGCGCAGGACGTGTTCGTAGACACGGCCGGTGGTGAAGTTGTTGTTCTGGGTCATGGTCGTGCGGATGAACCGCTCGTAGTGGCCCAGGTCCAGGTCGGTCTCGGCGCCGTCGTGGGTGACGAACACTTCACCGTGCTGGAACGGGCTCATGGTGCCCGGGTCAACGTTGATGTACGGGTCCAGCTTCAGCATGGTGACCTTAAGTCCCCGCGCCTCCAGGATGGCCGCCAATGAAGCCGAGGCAATGCCTTTCCCCAATGAAGAAACAACACCGCCCGTGACGAATATGTAGCGCGTCATGAAAAACCCTAGAAGTCTGCGTTAAAGCGGTCCGAGCCGCCGGGGAAAGCGAAGGAAGGCCGAAGCCCCCGATCACCTGCATTAATCACAGTGCACCTTTCAAAAAAACCGCCGCGTTGGGACAGACCGGCAGATGAAACACCGGTACGTTGCTCGCTACACATTTTTTGGAATCGCCCAGCAAAGACTGCTTGGTAATCGGCAACTCCTGCAATTCAGGCGAATCCACAGAAGTTGTATCAAGAAGGGAGCGTAGTCTACCGGAAAGCCCCTTTCAGCTCAAACCTTGATCTTCGCCAAGTGGCTGCCAATGCAAATGCCAGCCGCCCTGTTCACTGCCACTCAAGCCCCGCACGCTGGCCACCGCCAGCAATTGTTCGCCGCGATAGACCAGCGGCAATCTGCCACGGACGAACCCCGGAACCCCGCGTTCATTGAGTAAACGCTTGAGATCCCGATGGCCACGTTCGGGCAGATTCATGACCTCTCCTCCCTCACGATAGCGGATATGCAGCGGACCATCGGGGATTTGGCCAGTGCAGGTGAGGACGCCATTTTTCGGTAATGCCAGCGGTTTCGAGGGATCAGCCCAGACGCCGGCGTATGGCGGAATACGCAGCCAACAGCCGGAAAGCCACCAGATACGCCCACCCGCCCGATGCAATTCACCCTCTGCCAATCGCCAGACCGGACGGGCATCGCCAGTGGCATCGCGCAAATCGCCCCAACCCGACCAATGGTCGCTATCCGGCAGTTGCGTCAGCGCTGTGAGCCAGTGACTCAAGGCGTTGCGTTGTCGTGCGGCAGAGAGTTTTGCCAGCGGCGCCAGCTCCAGGGACGGCAACCCCAGCCAATCGAAATCACTGACGGTACGGGCACTGGCCAGATCGATTTGCGCCAGGTCATCGAGCAACCCCTGCGCTTCGTTCAGATGCGCGGCGCTGCGGGCCATGGTCGCCGTCGCTTGCGGCCAGCGCTCGGTCAACACCGGGAACACCTGATGCCGCAGGTAATTGCGCGAGAACTGTCGGTCCTGGTTCGAAGGGTCCTCGATCCAGCTCAACTGATGCTCGGCCGCGTAGGCCTCAAGCTCGGTGCGCGTGACGTCGAGCAACGGGCGCAGAAGATGCCCGCGACCCAGGACGCGCTCGCGAGGCATGCCCGACAAGCCCCTCACCCCTGCTCCGCGCAATAGCCGAAACAACAGGGTTTCCGCCTGATCGTCGCGGTGCTGTGCGGTCAGCAGCAGTTCATTCGCTTGAGTGGCTTCAATGAACGCGCCATAGCGCGCATCCCGGGCCGCACGCTCAAGACTGGCGCCGGGCTGAACCTGAACGTGAACCACCTGTAGCGGCACACCCAGCGCGTCACAGACCGACTGGCACTGTTGCGGCCACGCATCAGCCGCTGCCTGAAGGCCGTGGTGGATATGAATGGCTTGAAGTTCGGGCAGGGATTGGTTTTTTGCGAGATGGGCGAGGAGGTACAGCAGAACGGTGGAGTCGAGCCCGCCGGAGAAGGCGATGCGCCAGGTTTTGGCGGTCCGCCAAGGGGTTAGATTCAGCAGAAGCCGGGAAGGCAAATCATTTGAGGGCTGATCCATATCTATCCCTGTGCACAAATCAAATGTGGGAGCGAGCCTGCTCGCGATTGCGGTTTAACGGCCAACTGATTCGTTGAATGTTAAACCGCAATCGCGAGCAAGCTCGCTCCCACATGGGTATTGCGCGCTCGGCTTAGAGACCGTAGCTCATCAGACGCTCGTAACGACGGGCCAGCAGCGCTTCGTTATCGAACTTCTTCAGCATCGCCAGTTGCGAGCTCAGCTCGGCACGGATCGATGCCGCCGCAGCCGCAGGATCGCGGTGAGCGCCACCCAATGGCTCGCCGATCACCTTGTCGACGATGCCCAGGCCTTTCAGGCGCTCAGCGGTGATGCCCATGGCTTCAGCAGCGTCCGGCGCTTTCTCGGCGGTTTTCCACAGAATCGAAGCGCAACCTTCCGGCGAGATCACCGCGTAGGTCGAGTACTGCAGCATGTTCAGCTGATCGCAAACGCCGATCGCCAGAGCGCCACCCGAACCACCTTCACCGATCACGGTGGCGATGATTGGGGTTTTCAGGCGAGCCATGACGCGCAGGTTCCAGGCAATCGCTTCGCTCTGGTTGCGCTCTTCAGCGTCGATGCCGGGGTAGGCGCCCGGGGTGTCGATGAAGGTCAGGATCGGCATTTTGAAACGTTCGGCCATTTCCATCAGGCGGCAAGCCTTGCGGTAGCCTTCCGGACGCGGCATGCCGAAGTTGCGGCGAACTTTCTCGCGCACTTCACGGCCTTTCTGGTGACCGATGATCATCACCGGCTGATCGTCCAGACGGGCAATGCCGCCAACGATCGCAGCGTCGTCGGAGAAGTGACGGTCGCCGTGCAGTTCGTCGAACTCGGTAAAGATGTGTTCGATGTAGTCCAGGGTGTACGGACGTTTCGGGTGACGCGCGAGACGTGCGATCTGCCAGCTGGTCAGCTTGCCGAAGATGTCTTCGGTCAGCGTGCTGCTTTTGTCCTGCAGGCGGGAGATCTCATCGCCGATATTCAGCGAATTGTCGTTACCGACCAAGCGCAACTCTTCGATCTTGGCTTGCAGGTCGGCGATCGGCTGTTCGAAATCTAGAAAATTCGGGTTCATAGGCGTCCGTCTTGGGTCGACGTCCAAGAGAGCTTGGGCCGGCCGGTTGTCTATTCGCGCCCTACCTTAAGGGACAGGCGCGTTCAGGTCGAGATTAAAAATTCAGGTCGAGATCAGGGCCTTCTGCGGAACCTGACCGTCAACGGTATTGGAGGAAGACGTTGTCTCGCCCGAACTGGTCACGCAAGGCTTGAATCAACGCATCCGCCGGGTCGATTCGCCAGGTCTCGCCAAACTGCAGCAAGGCCTTCGCATCGGGGCTCGTGTATTCCATGGTAATCGGGCACGCGCCGCGGTGACGCTTGAACAACTCACCCAGCCAGCGTAGCTGATCGCCCTTCAAATCCTTGGTCTGCAGCTTCAAGCGCAAGCTTTCGGCGAGGTTGGTGCGCGCATCTTCCATGCTCATCACCCGCTTGACCCGCAGCCGCAGGCCGCCGGAGAAGTCGTCGTTGCTGACTTCGCCTTCGACCACCACCATCGCGTCGGTCTGCAACAGCGATTGCGCCGAATGGAACGCCTCGGCAAACAGCGAAGCTTCGATCCGGCCAGAGCGGTCATCGAGGGTGATGAAACCCATCTTGTCGCCCTTTTTGTTCTTCATCACCCGCAGGGCGATGATCATGCCTGCGACGGTTTGGGTATCGCGAGCCGGTTTCAGGTCGATGATGCGCTGACGGGCAAAACGGCGGATCTCGCCTTCGTATTCGTCAATCGGGTGACCGGTCAGGTACAGGCCCAGGGTGTCTTTCTCCCCTTTCAGGCGTTCCTTCAAGGTCAGCTCTTTCGCCTTACGGTGATTGGCGTAGACATCGGCGTCTGCCTCGACGAACAGCCCGCCAAACAAGTCGGCGTGGCCACTGTCGTGGGTGCGTGCGGTTTGTTCGGCGGCCTTGATCGCCCCTTCCATCGCATTCAGCAACACGGCGCGGTTCTGGTCGATGCTCGCTTGATAGGCTTTCGGCTCGTCATGGAAATAAGGCCCCAGACGATCCAGCGCGCCGCTGCGGATCAAACCGTCCAGCGTGCGCTTGTTGATCCGCTTGAGGTCGACCCGGGCGCAGAAGTCGAACAGATCCTTGAACGGACCGTCCTGGCGCGCCTCGGTGATCGCTTCCACCGGACCTTCGCCCACACCCTTGATCGCGCCGAGGCCGTAAATAATCCGGCCTTCGTCGTTCACCGTGAACTTGAACTCTGAAGTATTCACATCCGGCGCGTCGAGACGCAGCTTCATGGTGCGAATTTCTTCGATCAAGGTCACGACCTTGTCGGTGTTGTGCATATCCGCCGACAGCACCGCGGCCATGAACGGCGCCGGGTAGTGCGTTTTCAGCCACGCGGTCTGGTACGACACCAGGCCGTAAGCGGCGGAGTGGGATTTGTTGAAGCCGTAACCGGCGAATTTTTCTACCAGATCGAAAATGTTACCGGCCAGGTCCGCGTCGATATTGTTAGCGGTGCAACCTTCGATGAAACCGCCGCGCTGCTTGGCCATTTCTTCGGGCTTTTTCTTACCCATGGCCCGACGCAGCATGTCCGCACCGCCGAGGGTGTAACCGGCCATGACCTGGGCAATCTGCATCACCTGTTCTTGATACAGGATGATGCCGTAAGTCGGTGCCAATACGGGCTTGAGGCCTTCGTACTGGTAGTCCGAGTGCGGATACGCCAGTTCGGCGCGGCCGTGCTTACGGTTGATGAAGTCGTCCACCATGCCCGATTGCAGCGGGCCCGGACGGAACAAGGCCACCAGTGCGATCAAGTCTTCCAGGCAGTCGGGCTTGAGCTTTTTGATCAGCTCTTTCATGCCGCGGGACTCGAGCTGGAACACCGCGGTGGTTTCAGCTTTTTGCAGCAGTTGGTACGTCGGTTTGTCATCCAGCGGGATGAACGCGATGTCCAGCGGGGGCTCATCGACCTTGGCGCGGTCGCGATTGATGGTTTTCAGTGCCCAGTCGATAACCGTCAGGGTCCGCAGACCGAGGAAGTCGAACTTCACCAGGCCGGCGGCTTCAACGTCGTCTTTGTCGAACTGGGTCACCAGACCGTCGCCGGCCTCATCGCAATAGATCGGCGAAAAGTCCGTCAGCTTGGTCGGGGCGATAACCACGCCACCGGCGTGCTTGCCCACGTTACGCACAACGCCTTCGAGCTTGCGCGCCATTTCCCAGATTTCCGCCGCCTCTTCATCGACCTTGATGAAGTCGCGCAGGATCTCTTCCTGCTCGTAGGCTTTTTCCAGGGTCATGCCGACTTCGAACGGAATCATCTTCGACAGACGATCCGCCAGACCGTAGGACTTGCCCTGCACCCGCGCCACGTCGCGGACCACAGCCTTGGCGGCCATGGAACCGAAGGTGATGATCTGGCTCACCGCGTTGCGGCCGTATTTCTCGGCCACGTAGTCGATCACGCGGTCACGACCGTCCATGCAGAAGTCGACGTCGAAGTCGGGCATGGAGACCCGTTCCGGGTTAAGGAAACGTTCGAACAGCAGGTCATATTCCAGCGGATCGAGGTCGGTAATCTTCTGCACATAGGCCACCAGCGACCCGGCACCCGACCCCCGGCCAGGGCCCACCGGCACGCCGTTGCTCTTGGCCCACTGAATAAAGTCCATAACGATCAGGAAGTAACCCGGGAACCCCATCTGGATGATGATATCCAGCTCGAAATTCAACCGGTCGACATAGACCTGACGCTTGGTTTCGTAGTCTTCGGTGGTGTCCCTGGGCAGCAGTACGCTGAGGCGATCTTCCAGACCGTCGAACGAGACCTTGCGGAAATACTCGTCGATGGTCATGCCATCAGGGATCGGGAAGTTGGGCAGGAAGTGAGTGCCCAGCTTCACTTCGATGTTGCAGCGCTTGGCGATCTCGACGGTGTTGGCCAGCGCCTCGGGAATGTCGCTGAACAGCTCGGCCATTTCCTCGGCGCTTTTGAGGTATTGCTGATCGCTGTAATTCTTCGAACGCCGCGGATCGTCAAGGGCGCGGCCCTCACCGATGCAGACGCGGGTTTCGTGAGCGGCGAAGTCTTCCTGCTTGATGAAGCGCACGTCGTTGGTGGCGACCAGCGGCGCACCGATCTTTTCGGCCAAGGCCACGGCGCCGTGCAACTGCTCTTCGTCGTTGGGACGGTTGGTGCGCTGGATCTCCAGATAGAAACGATCCGGGAACACGGCCATCCATTCGCGTGCGAGGTTTTCCGCTTCAGCCGGATTGCCGCTGAGCATAGCCAGGCCGATCTCGCCCTCTTTGGCCGCCGACAGCATGATCAAGCCTTCGCTGGCTTCGGCCACCCACTCGCGCTCGATGATGATCGAGCCATTGCGCTGGCCGTCGATGAAGCCGCGGGAAATCAGTTCGGTAAGGTTGCGATAGCCCACGGCGTTCATCGCCAGCAGGCTGATCCGGCTCAAGGCGTTGTCCGGATCCTTGTTCGACAGCCACAAGTCGGCGCCGCAGATCGGCTTGATGCCTGCGCCCATGGCTGCTTTATAGAATTTGACCAGGGAACACATGTTGTTCTGGTCGGTGACCGCTACGGCAGGCATGTTCATGCCGACCAGGGTCTTGACCAGCGGTTTGATCCGCACCAGACCGTCGACCAGGGAATATTCAGTGTGCAGGCGTAGATGAACGAATGAAGCCGGCATAGTGATCCTGTCTAGAAACGTGAAGACAACAAGGCCCGGATTGTACCGGGCCTTGGCAAAAACATCAGCCTTGCAACTAACTCTCGATCAGGTTTTCCCGCGCCTCATAAGCCAGGCGTACCGGGGCGAACGAGCGACGGTGAATTGGGGTCGGGCCCAGGCGTGCCAAGGCTTCCAGATGAACGGGCGTCGGGTAGCCTTTGTGGCCGCCGATCCCGTAACCCGGGTAAATCAATTCGAAAGCAGCCATTTCACGGTCACGGCTGACTTTGGCCAGGATCGATGCCGCCGCGATGGCCGGCACCTTGCCGTCGCCCTGCACCACCGCTTCGGCGCGCATGGTCAGTTTCGGGCAACGGTTGCCGTCGATCATCGCCAGTTTCGGCTGGATGTGCAGGCCTTCGATCGCGCGCTGCATGGCCAGCATGGTGGCATGCAGGATGTTCAGCTCATCGATTTCTTCAACTTCGGCCCTGGCGATGCACCAGCTCAGGGCTTTTTCGCAGATTTCGTCGTAGAGCTTTTCGCGGCGGGCTTCGGTGAGCTTCTTCGAATCATTGAGACCAAGGATCGGCCGATTCGGATCGAGGATCACAGCGGCTGTAACCACGGCACCGCAGAGCGGGCCGCGGCCGACTTCATCAACGCCGGCAACCAGGTCTTCGACTTCAGCGACCAGGGTGAAATCGAGGCCCATCTGTTGTGCTTTTGTCATTGTGTTTTGCCGATCAGATTCAGTACCGCGTCCGCTGCCTGATTGGAGGCGTCCAAACGCAAGGTACGGTGGATTTCATCGAAGCCGCGGGTCTGTTCTTCGCCACCTTCGATCAGCGGCGACAACGTCTGGGCCAGCGCTTCAACCGTCGCATCATCCTGCAGCAACTCGGGCACCAACAGGCGCTGGGCCAACAGGTTCGGCAACGACACGTAAGGGCTCTTGACCATGCGCTTGAGAATCCAGAACGTCAGTGGCGCCAGGCGATAAGCGACGACCATCGGCCGCTTGTACAACAACGCTTCAAGGGTAGCCGTTCCGGAAGCAATCAACACCGCGTCGCAGGCGGCGAGCGCCAGATGGGATTTGCCGTCAAGCAGGGTCAGCGGCAGATCGCGACCGGCGAGCAACTCTTCAAGCTGCGCGCGGCGCTGAGGGCTGGCGCACGGAATAATGAACCGCACGCCTGGGCGCATGGCGCGCAAACGCTCGGCGGTATCAAGGAACAACGCGCCCAGGCGCCCGACTTCGCCACCGCGACTGCCCGGCATCAGCGCGACCAATGGCCCATCAGGCAAACCGAGTTCGGCGCGTGCGGCGAGACGATCAGCTTCAAGGGGTATCGCATCGGCCAGGGTGTGCCCGACAAATCGCACCGGTACGCCCTTCTCTTCGTAAAACTTCGCTTCGAACGGAAACAGCGTCAGCATCAGGTCGCAGCCTTCGCGAATCTTCAGCACCCGCTTTTGCCGCCACGCCCACACCGACGGGCTGACGTAATGCACAGTCTTGATCCCGGCCTGACGCAGCTTGAGTTCGATATTGAGGTTGAAGTCCGGGGCATCGATGCCGATAAACGCGTCCGGCTTTTCGGCGATCAGGTCGGCGATCAGCTTTTTGCGACGCGCCATCAGCTCGCGCAATCGACCCAGCACTTCCACCAGGCCCATGACCGAAAGACGTTCCATCGGGAAATACGAAGTCAGGCCTTCGGCCTGCATCAGCGGACCACCGACACCAATGAACTCCACTGCCGGATGCTGAGCCTTCAGTGCGCGCATGAGACCCGCGCCCAGAATGTCACCGGAAGCCTCACCCGCCACCAGCGCAATACGCAGATTAGCCATGATTAACGTGTGATGCCGCGGGTCGAAGACTGGATGGAATCACGGAACACCGCGACTTCCGGGAACTGGTCCGACGGTTCGGCCAACTCGGCGAGTGCCTGCTCAACCGTCAGGCCCTGGCGGTAAACCACCTTATAGGCACGACGCAGGGCGTGGATCGCGTCTTCGCTGAAACCACGACGGCGCATGCCTTCGAAGTTCATGCTGCGGGCTTCGGCGGGGTTGCCGAACACCGTGACGTACGCTGGAACGTCCTTGCCAATGGCGGTACCCATGCCGGAAAAGCTGTGGGCGCCGATGTGGCAATACTGATGGACCAGGGTAAAACCGGACAGGATCGCCCAGTCTTCCACGTGCACATGACCCGCCAACGCGGTGTTGTTGACCAAGATGCAGTGGTTGCCGATCACGCTGTCGTGGCCGATGTGGGCATAGGCCATGATCAGGTTGTGATCGCCCAGGGTCGTTTCCGAACGGTCCTGAACGGTCCCGCGGTGAATCGTCACGCCTTCACGGATGACGTTGTGGTCACCGATGACCAGGCGGGTTTCTTCACCTTTGTATTTCAGATCGGGCGTGTCCTCACCTACCGAAGAAAACTGGTAGATGCGGTTATGCTTACCGATTCGGGTCGGGCCCTTGAGAATCACATGCGGCCCGATCACTGTCCCCTCGCCGATTTCCACACCTGCGCCGACGATCGACCATGGGCCGACCTCGACACCTTCGGCCAGAACGGCCGTCGGATCGATGATTGCGCGAGGGTCAATCAAACTCATAGTTTGCGTTCCGCGCAGATGATTTCAGCGGAGCAGACTGGTTTGCCATCGACCGAAGCCTGGCACTCGAACTTCCAGATCTGGCGCTTGCAGCTGATGAAGCGGGCTTCGAGGATCAACTGATCGCCTGGGGTGACGGGCTGGCGAAAACGCAGCTTGTCGGAGCCTACGAAGTAGTAAAGCGTGCCGTCGGCGGGCTTCACGTCGAGCATTTTGAAGCCAAGGATACCGGCAGCCTGAGCCATCGCTTCGATGATCAGTACGCCCGGCATGATTGGATGCGCAGGGAAGTGACCATTGAAGAACGGTTCGTTGATGCTGACATTCTTGTAGGCGCGAATGCGCTTGCCTTCCACATCCAGATCCACGACCCGATCCACCAGCAGGAACGGGTAACGGTGAGGCAGGTATTCGCGAATCTCGTTGATGTCCATCATTTCGGGGGGAAGCCTATGTAAAGATTGGGAGCGCGCGACTGACGCGCACCCCTCTAGCAAATCAAGGAGGCAGTCTAGCGGCTGTGCACACTTGATATGGAAATGGTATCAGCCATCTGATGAAGCATTACCGTCAGGGGTCACGTCCCCTACACGCTTTTCCAGCTGTCGCAAACGTCGCGCGATGTCATCGAGCTGACGGATACGGGCCGCGCTTTTGCGCCATTCGGCCGCTGGTTGCATCGCCGTACCGGAAGAATAGGAACCCTTTTCGGTAATCGAGTGGGTCACCATGGTCATCCCGGTGATAAAAACGTTGTCGCAAATTTCGATATGCCCCACCAGCCCTACGCCACCGGCGAGCATGCAATGCTTGCCGATTTTGGTGCTGCCGGAGATCCCCACACACGCGGCCATGGCGGTGTGATCACCGACCTGCACGTTGTGGGCAATCTGAATCTGGTTGTCGAGCTTCACACCATTACCAAGAACGGTATCGGCCAGCGCGCCGCGGTCGATAGCGGTATTTACGCCAATCTCCACATCATCACCAACCAATACACCACCGATCTGGGCGATTTTCTGCCAGACACCTTTCTCATTGGCGAAACCGAAGCCTTCGCCACCGAGCACGGCACCGGACTGGATCACGACCCGCTTGCCGATGCGCACGTCGTGGTACAGCGTGACCCGCGGGGCCAGCCAGCCGCCCTCGCCGATTTCGCAACGGGCACCGATGAAGCAATGCGCACCCACGGTCACACCTGCAGCAATACGCGCGCCGCTTTCGATCACCGCAAAGGCACCGATGCTCGCCGCCGGATCAACCACTGCGTCCACGGCCACTACCGCTGTCGGGTGAATACCGGCAGGCGCCTTGGGCTTGGGATCGAACAGATGGGAAATACGCGCGTAGGCCAGATACGGATCAGGCACCACCAATGCATCGCCGGCAAAACCTTCAGCGTCAGCGGCCTTCAGCAACAGGGCTGCGGCCCGGCAGTCCACAAGGTATTTACGGTATTGGGGGTTTGCGAGAAAGCTCAACTGAGCTGGGCCAGCCTCTTGCAAAGTGGCTAGCCCAGTAATTTCTTTCTCCGGGTCGCCACGTAGCGTGGCGCCCAGGAACTCGGCCAATTGGCCGAGCTTTATAGTCGCTGTCATGGATTACTTCAGCTGATTCATGCGCTCGATAACCTGGCGAGTGATGTCGTACTGAGGTTTGACATCAATCACTGCGCCACGCTCGAAGACCAGGTCAAAAGCACCTTTCTTGATGACTTCTTCCACAGCGCTGTCCAGTTTCGGCTTGAGCTGCTTCAGCATTTCACGGTCAGCAACGGCTTTGGCTTCGTTCAGTTCCTTGGACTGGAACTGGAAGTCACGGGCCTTTTGCTTGAACTCGAGCTCAAGACGTTCACGCTCGCCTTGCTGCATTTTGTCGCCGCCCGCCATCAGACGGTCCTGGATGCCTTTGGCGCTGCTTTCCAGAGTCTTGAGCTTGGACAGTTGCGGGCCGAACTTCTTCTCGGCATCCACGGCGTATTTCTTGGCTGCGTCGGATTCCAGCAGGGCCATCTGATAGTTCAGAACGGCGATTTTCATGTCGGCAAAAGCCGGACCTGCTACCAGAACGGTTGCCAGGAGAACCAATTGAGTCAACTTACGCACGATGCACTCCTACAAAATCCATTGTCGTTATTGTGGGGCAGACGCTTAGAACGTCTGGCCGAGAGAGAATTGGAACACTTGAGTCTCAGCGTCATCCGGTTTCTTGATCGGCATGGCCAACGCGAAGCTCAGAGGACCCAGTGCGGTGACCCAGGTCACGCCTACACCGACGGAACTCGCGACGTTGCTCAGGCTGATGTCGTTGCACTCTGTCTGAGAAGTCGAACCGACATTGGCGTTCGTCGTTTTGTCGCACTTGGAATCGAATACGTTACCCACATCCCAGAATACCGAAGTACGCAGGGAACGCTGATCCTTGACGAATGGCAGCGGGAACAGCAACTCGACACCACCCTGGATCAGGACGTTACCACCGAACGGCAGCGGATCCTGGTCCGGGTCGGCGAGCGTACCGGTGTTACCCGTTACAGCCTGACCACGGCTAGGTGTACTGCGCGGACCAAGGGTACTGTCCTTGAAGCCACGAACCGAGTTGAAACCACCAGCATAGTAGTTTTCATAGAATGGCAAGCCATCGGTGGAGCCGTAGCCATCGCCATAACCCAGTTCGGTGTGAAGACGAACGGTGTAGTTTTCAGTGATTGGCTGGAACAGCTGACCACGGTAATCAAGTTTGAAGAACGACAGGTCGCTGCCCGGCGTGGTGGTTTCCAGAGTCAGGCTCTGGGAATGGCCACGGGTCGCCAATACGCCTTTGTTCAAAGTCGACTCGGACCAGCCGGCAGACGCCTTGAAGTTCAGGTAGTTGTCGCCTTCACGGTTAACGAAGTCGAAAATCTCGTCAACGGTGTACTGACCGGTCTTGATCTTGTCCTGTTGCGCAGTCAGGCCGAAGGTCAGACGCGAAGTCTCGCTGATCGGGTAACCGACGCTCACGCCAGCACCCAGGCTGTCTACGGCATAGCTTGCTACGTCGACGTCGAGGTCTTTGTAGTCAGTGGTGCGATAGAAAGCGTTGTAACCCAGGCTCACACCATCAGCAGTCCAGTACGGGTCGACATAACCGAAGTTATAGCGGCTCTGGTATTCACTGCGGGTCAAACCGATGCTGACCTTGTTACCGGTACCCAGGAAGTTGTTCTGAGTGATCGAACCACCGAGGATCAGACCGGCGCTCTGCGCGAAACCGACGCTGGCGGTGATCGAACCAGAAGCCTGTTCTTCAACGCTGTAGTTCACGTCAACCTGGTCGTCAACACCCGGTACGGCTGGTGTTTCAACGTTGACTTCCTTGAAGAAGCCCAGACGCTCAAGACGGGTCTTGGATTGGTCGATCAGGTAGGTCGAAGCCCAGCCGCCTTCCATCTGACGCATTTCACGACGCAGCACTTCGTCTTCGGACTTGGTGTTGCCACGGAAGTTGATGCGGTTGACGTAAGCACGTTTGCCCGGATCGACTGCGAAAGTGATGTCGACCGTGTGGTCTTCATCGTTAGGCTGAGGTACACCATTGACGTTGGCGAAGGTGTAGCCCTCGTTGCCCAAGCGACGGGTGATCAGCTCGGACGTGGTGGTCATCAGCTTGCGCGAGAACACCTGGCCTTTCTGAACCAGCAGCAGGGACTTGACCTGCTCTTCAGGGACTTTCAGGTCGCCGCTCAGCTTGACGTCACGAACGGTGTACTTCTCGCCTTCGTTGACGTTGACGGTGATATAGACGTGCTTCTTGTCCGGCGTAATGGACACCTGGGTCGAAGCGATATCCATGTTGATATAGCCACGGTCCAGGTAGTAGGAGCGCAGACGCTCCAGGTCACCCGACAGTTTTTCACGAGCGTACTTGTCATCGTTCTTGAAGAACGACAACCAGTTGGTGGTCTTCAATTCAAACAGGTCGATCAGGTCTTCATCAGGGAAGACCGTGTTACCCACCACGTTGATGTGCTGGATAGCCGCAACGGTGCCTTCGTTGATATTGACCTTCAGGCCGACGCGGTTACGCGGCTGCGGCACCACTTCGGTGTCGACGGTGGCCGAGTAGCGACCCTGAGCGACATATTGGCGCTGCAGTTCGTTACGAACACCTTCGAGGGTGGCACGCTGGAAGATTTCGCCTTCGGCCAGACCGGATTGTTTGAGGCCCTTCATCAGGTCTTCAGTAGAGATCGCCTTATTACCTTCGATCTCGATACTGGCGACCGACGGACGCTCGACTACCGTGATGACCAGGACGTTGCCATCGCGGCCCAGCTGGATATCTTGAAAGAACCCGGTTTTGAACAGCGCACGAGTGGATTCCACCAGGCGACGATCATCCGCCTGTTCACCGACGTTTAACGGCAAAGCACCAAAGACGCTACCCGCGGAGACCCGCTGGAGGCCATTGACGCGAATATCAGAGATAGTGAAGGACTCGGCGTGAACTTCGGCGATCATCAATACGGTGAGAACCGCAGTTAGCAGCAGACGTTTCATGAAGTCCTTTCTTATTCCAACTGGCAATAAACAAACTGCCGCAAAATGCGGCAGATTCGCAATTCAGCGAAGTGTTACAGACGGCCCAAATCATTGACCAGAGCAAGCAACATCACCCCGACCACCAAACTGATACCGATCTGTATCCCCCAACCCTGCACCCGATCTGACAAGGGACGACCACGCGCCCACTCGATCAGATAAAACAACAAATGCCCCCCATCCAGTACAGGAATGGGCAGCAAATTCAGAACTCCCAGGCTAATACTCAGATAAGCAAGGAAATTCAGGAAATCAGCGACACCCGACTGGGCAGAAGCGCCCGCCACTTTAGCAATGGTTATCGGTCCACTCAAGTTTTTTACCGAGAGCTCGCCGAACAACATTTTCTTGAGCGAATCGAGGGTCAGTACGCTCATGGTCCAGGTGCGTCGAGCACCCTCGCCAATTGCGGCCACCGGGCCATAACTGACTTCGCGAATCATCTCTGGCGGCCAATCGACCGCCTTCACCCCGGCGCCCATATAACCGGTAGGCGCCTTTTTCTCGCCACGAGCGGCCAAGGTCACAGGGACGTCGATTGGAGCACCATCACGCTCAACGCGCAGCATGATTTTGGTATCCGGATGCATACGGACCGTATCGACCACTTGCTGCCAGTCATCAACCAGCTTGCCATCGAGGGCCAACAGTCGGTCACCCGTCTTCAGGCCCGCCGCCTGGGCTGGCCCTTTCGGATCAATTTCGGCCAAAACAGGGGGCAATGCCGGGCGCCAAGGGCGAATACCCAGCGAACGAATCGGATCCGGCTCGTCAGCACCCTTGAGCCATTTATCCAGCATCAGCTCACGCGGCGAATCCGCCGTGGAACCTTGCTCACGCACCAACAATTGAAGCGAACCGCTCTCGCCAAGACGACGGACCAGTTGCAGATTCACCGCGGCCCAGCCGGAAGTCGGCTCGCCATCGATCGCAATGATTTCCTGACCGGCACCCAGACCGGCCTTGGCGGCGATGCTGCCGGATTCGACCGCGCCGATAACCGGCCGCACCTGCTCGCTGCCGAGCATGGCCAACACCCAGAAAAACACCATTGCCAATAAAAAGTTGGCGATTGGTCCCGCGGCCACGATGGCAATACGCTGACGGACAGATTTGCGATTGAAGGATTGATCGACCTGATCGGCTGGCACTTCGCCTTCGCGCTCGTCGAGCATCTTCACGTAGCCGCCCAACGGAATGGCCGCCACCACGAACTCAGTGCCTTTCTTGTCGTGCCAACGCAGCAGTGGCATGCCGAAGCCTACGGAGAAACGCAGCACTTTGACCCCACAGCGACGTGCGACCCAGAAATGGCCGAATTCGTGGAAGGTGACCAGCACGCCCAGTGCAACCAGGGTGCCGACAATCATATAGAGCGCGCTCATCTACTTTCTCCGCAATCCTATCCAGTGCTGCATGGGCCAACGTATTGCAGCACTCACCGCCCGTGACGACTCAACCACTGCCCGGCCAGTACTCGCGCTTTCTCGTCGGCCGTAAACACCGCCTCGAGATCATTCACCGCAACGACCGGTTCGAGGTTTAACACTTCCTCGATGATACTCGCGATTTCCGGGTAGCGAACCCGCCCGTCGAGAAACGCCGCGACAGCCACTTCATTCGCTGCATTGAGCATGGCCGGAGCGCTATTGCCCGCTTCCGCGGCCTGACGCGCAAGGCGCAGGCAAGGGAAACGCTCTTCATCGGGCGCCTGGAAGTCCAGGCGGGCGATGGCAAACAGATCCAGGGGGGCTACGCCCGAATCGATACGTTCCGGCCAGGCCAGGGCGTTGGCGATCGGCGTGCGCATGTCCGGATTGCCTAACTGCGCCAGCACCGAGCCATCGATATAGTCGACCAGAGAGTGAATCACGCTCTGCGGGTGAATCACCACTTCGACCTGGGACGGCTTCGCGTCGAACAGCCAGCAGGCTTCAATCAACTCGAGCCCTTTGTTCATCATGCTGGCCGAGTCGACCGAAATCTTGCGACCCATGGACCAGTTCGGATGAGCGCACGCTTGCTCAGGGGAAACATGCGCCAACTCGGCCATCGGTGTCTGTCGGAACGGGCCACCAGAGGCCGTCAGCAGAATCCGACGCACACCGACTGCGCCAAGCCCACGGGCGAAATCCTGTGGCATGCACTGAAAAATCGCGTTGTGCTCGCTGTCGATCGGCAGCAGCACCGAGCCGCTTTTGCGCACGGCCTGCATGAACAGGGCGCCCGACATGACCAGCGCTTCTTTGTTGGCCAGCAGGATTTTCTTGCCCGCCTCGACCGCCGCCAGGGTCGGACGCAAGCCCGCCGCGCCAACGATGGCCGCCATGACTGCATCGACCTCTGGGTCGGAAGCAACCCGGCACAGGCCCTCCTCCCCCACCAACACGCGGGTCGACAGGCCTGCGGCGCGCAAGTCGTCCTGCAAGGTTCGGGCAGCGCTCGCTTGCGGCACGACGGCAAACCGCGGCACATGACGCACGCACAAGGCCAGCAGCTCACTCAGGCGGGTGAAACCACTCAAGGCGAATACCTGATAGCGCTCGGGATGGCGAGCGATCACGTCGAGGGTGCTCAGACCGATCGAGCCGGTCGCGCCCAGAACGGTAATCTGTTGTGGGCGGCTCACGGTGCAGCCATCCACAACAGCACGGCAAAGACAGGGATCGCGGCCGTCAGGCTGTCGATGCGATCCAGCACACCGCCATGCCCCGGCAGCAGATTACTGCTGTCCTTGATGCCCGACTGACGCTTGAACATGCTTTCGGTGAGGTCGCCCACAACCGAGATGAATACGATAATTGCCGCACCGATCAACCCTTTGAAAAGCTCGGCAACCGTCCAGTCGCGAACCAGGCCGACAATGACGGTGATTACCAGGCTCAGCGCCAGACCGCCATACACGCCTTCCCAGCTCTTGCCGGGGCTGACCTGTGGCGCCAGCTTGCGCTTGCCAAAGGCCCGACCGGAAAAGTACGCACCGATATCGGCACCCCAGACCAGCACCATCACCGCCATGATCAACCAGTTACCCAACGGGTACTGCTTGATCTGAATCAGGCCTTGCCAGGCCGGCAACAGGATCAGCAGACCGATCACCAGTTTGCAGGCGGCGCTGGACCAGTGTCCGCTGGACCGCGGGTAAGTCAGCACCAGATACGTCGCCACGCCCCACCAGAGCACCGAAGCACCCAACACCCAGGGCGCGAGCCCCGGCAGGATGTGCATGACAAACAGCATCAATGCGACCACAACCGCATAGGCCACGCGAATCGGCTGGGCGTTGAAGCCTGCCAGGCGAGCCCACTCCCACGCACCGAGGGTCACGACCAGCCCGATGAACAGCGCAAAGCCTGTGCCTTCGAGCAGGAAAAACCCGCACAAGGCGATCGGCAGCAGGATCAGCGCGGTGATGATTCGTTGTTTAAGCATTAAACCCGGGCTCCAGACTCGACCTGCTCGCTCGTTTTACCGAAGCGGCGCTGACGAGAAGCGAAATCGGCCAGCGCGTTACGCATGGCGTCGTGTTTGAAGTCCGGCCAGAACAGGTCGGAGAAGTACAACTCGGCATAAGCCAGTTGCCACAGCAGGAAGTTGCTGATGCGGTGTTCGCCACCCGTGCGGATGCACAAGTCCGGCAACGGCAGATCGCCGGTGGCCAGACAGGTCTGCAACAGCTCGGGCGTGATGTCCTCCGGACGCAGATGCCCGGCCTGAACCTCACGCGCCAGACGCTGCGCGGCTTGCGCGATGTCCCACTGACCACCGTAGTTGGCGGCGATCTGCAAGACAAAGCGGTTGGCACCGGCGGTCATCGCCTCGGCTTCACGCATGGCAGCCTGAAGCTCTGGGTGAAAGCGCGAGCGATCACCAATGATGCGCAGACTGATGTTGTTGTCATTGAGGCGCTTGGCCTCGCGACGCAACGCCTTGAAGAACAGATCCATCAAGGCACTGACTTCATCGGCCGGGCGCTGCCAGTTCTCACTGGAGAAGGCGAACAGGGTCAGTACCTCGACCCCGGCCTCGGCGCACACCTCGATCACTGCGCGAACCGCATCCACGCCCGCTTTATGCCCGGCGACACCCGGCATAAAGCGTTTTTTCGCCCAGCGATTATTACCATCCATGATGATCGCGACATGGCGCGGCACCGCGGACGGCGCAGTCTGCTTAGTCTTTTCCATGAAAACGCGACCCTTATACGGCCATCAGGTCTTTTTCTTTCTGCGCCAGATTTGCGTCGATTTCAGCCACGTACTTCTTGGTCAAATCGTCGATCTCGCCAGTGGCACGACGCTCTTCGTCTTCGCTGATTTCTTTTTCCTTGACCAGATCCTTCAGCGAGCTGTTGGCATCGCGACGGATGTTGCGCACTGCAACACGGGCATCTTCAGCGACATCGCGAGCCTGCTTGGTGAAGCCCTTGCGGGTTTCTTCGGTCAGGGCCGGCATGGAGATCAGCAGCAACTCACCCAGGTTGGTCGGGTTGAGGTTCAGACCAGCGCTGCCGATGGCCTTGTCGACGGCACCCAGCATGTTGCGCTCAAAGGCAACGACTTGCAGGGTACGGGCGTCTTTGACGGTGATGTTCGCGACCTGCTTGATTGGAGTGTCGGAACCGTAGTACGGCACCATCACGCCTTCAAGAATGCTTGGGTGCGCCTGGCCGGTACGAATACGGCCGAAGTTGTGGGTCAGCGACTCCACGGATTTTTTCATACGCTCTTGAGCGTCTTTCTTGATTTCATTGATCATTGTTGGCCTTCCTCGATCAGGGTCCCTTCAGCGCCGCCATGCACGATATTCAGCAGGGCGCCGGGCTTGTTCATGTTAAAGACGCGCAACGGCATCTTGTGGTCGCGGCACAGGCAAATGGCCGTCAGATCCATCACACCCAGCTTGCGATCCAGCACTTCATCGTAGGTCAGATGATCGAACTTCTCGGCATGCGGGTCTTTGAATGGGTCAGCGGTGTAGACGCCATCGACCTTGGTCGCCTTGAGCACGACATCGGCGTCGATTTCGATCGCTCGCAAGCAGGCTGCCGAATCCGTGGTGAAGAACGGATTGCCGGTACCGGCCGCAAAGATCACGACTTCCTTGGCGTTCAGGTGGCGCATGGCTTTGCGACGATCGTAGTGATCGGTCACGCCAACCATGGAAATGGCCGACATTACGATGGCCGAGATATTGGCACGTTCCAGCGCATCGCGCATGGCCAGGGCGTTCATCACAGTGGCCAGCATGCCCATGTGGTCGCCAGTTACCCGATCCATGCCGGCCGCGCTGAGCGCTGCACCGCGGAACAGGTTGCCACCGCCGATCACCAGACCGACCTGAACACCGATGCCGACCAGTTGGCCGACTTCAAGCGCCATGCGATCCAGAACTTTCGGATCGATCCCGAACTCTTCCGAGCCCATCAGGGCCTCGCCGCTAAGCTTGAGTAGAATGCGTTTATAGCGAGCCTGATAACCACTGCCCTGCTGAGCCATTGCGAATCTCTCCTGCGGCGTATTTTAAAATTCTTTGCGAGCTGTTTACAGCTGGCGTTCACTCTAGCTTGGCGCTGCTTCAGCGCCATCGGAACATGGCTTTGTAAGCCAGTTCCAAAGGGAAACCAATTAAAAATTGGTGGCCCATCTGAAAAGAGGCTGCGCGCGTAAGCGGGCAGCCTCTTCAGGGCGACAGTTAAAAAACCGTCTTATTGCTTGGCGGCAGCCAGCTGGGCAGCAACTTCTTCAGCGAAGTTGTCGACCGGCTTCTCGATGCCTTCGCCTACTTTGAAGTAGGTGAAAGAAACGATTTCTGCACCGGCTTTCTTGGCCAGTTCGCCAACCTTGATTTCAGGGTTCTTGACGAACGCCTGTTCAACGAGGCTCGCTTCAGCCAGGAACTTGCTGATACGGCCTTTGACCATGTTTTCAACGATGTTTTCCGGCTTGCCGGCGATTTTGTCAGCGTTGAGGGTCAGGAAGACGCCTTTCTCGCGCTCGACCGCTTCAGCGGAAACTTCCGATGGCAGCAGGAATTCAGGGTTGGTGGCCGCTACGTGCATAGCGATGTCTTTGGCCAGCTCAACAGTGCCGCCTTTGAGAACAACCGCAACACCGATCTTGTTACCGTGCAGGTAACCACCAACTACATCACCTTCAACGCGAGCCAGGCGACGGATGTTGACGTTTTCGCCAACCTTGCCGACCAGAACCAGGCGATCAGCTTCTTGAGCTTCGATCAGCGGAGCAACATCAGTCAGCTTGTCAGCGAATGCTTTTTCAACGCTGGAAGCAACAAATGCCTTGAAGTCGTCCTGCAAAGCCAGGAAGTCGGTCTGCGAGTTCACTTCCAGCAGAACGGCGGTTTTACCGTCTTCTTTCAGAGCGATAGCGCCTTCAGCAGCTACGTTGCCTGCTTTCTTGGCAGCCTTGATGGCGCCCGAAGCACGCATGTCATCAATGGCTTTCTCGATGTCGCCGCCAGCCTTGGTCAAGGCCTTTTTGCAGTCCATCATGCCTTCGCCAGTACGCTCGCGCAGTTCTTTGACCAACGCTGCAGTAATCTCTGCCATTTCAAAATTCCTCTTGGATAGGTTTTCAACCATTCCACCCGATCGAACGGGCGATCAATTCTTCCCGAACCCACTTGTTAGCAGCTGCACGTTACAGAGGCTGTAGCTGCGCCGCTCACAAACGGTTTTCGAGGTGGCAAAAAGGGGGCCAAGCCCCCTTTTTGCTTACTGAGTCAACGCCAAGGCGTCAATTACTCAGCTGCAGCCGCCGGAGCTTCTTCAACGAACTGCTCGGTGCCACCAGCAACGTGGTTGCGACCGCGGATTACTGCGTCAGCCATCGAACCCATGTACAACTGGATAGCGCGGATTGCGTCATCGTTGCCTGGGATGATGTAGTCAACGCCTTCCGGGCTGCTGTTGGTATCGACTACGCCGATAACCGGGATGCCCAGCTTGTTGGCTTCGGTGATCGCGATGCGCTCGTGATCAACGTCGATAACGAACAGAGCGTCTGGCAGACCGCCCATGTCCTTGATACCACCCAGGGAACGATCGAGCTTCTCAAGATCGCGAGTGCGCATCAGCGCTTCTTTCTTGGTCAGCTTGGCGAAAGTACCGTCTTCGGCTTGAACTTCAAGGTCACGCAGACGCTTGATGGAAGCACGGATGGTTTTGAAGTTGGTCAGCATGCCGCCCAACCAGCGGTGATCGACGTACGGCGAACCGCAACGTGCTGCTTCTTCAGCAACGATCTTGCCAGCGGAACGCTTGGTGCCGACGAACAGAATCTTGTTTTTGCCCTGGGCCAGACGCTCTACGAAAGTCAGAGCTTCGTTGAACATTGGCAGGGTTTTTTCAAGGTTGATGATGTGGATCTTGTTACGCGCGCCGAAAATGTATTTACCCATTTTCGGGTTCCAGTAACGGGTCTGGTGACCGAAGTGCACACCGGCCTTCAGCATATCGCGCATGTTGACTTGGGACATGATAGTTCCTTAATAAGTCGGGTTTGGCCTCCACGTATCCCAATGACCAACCAGCAGCATCAGCTGAAGGCACCCAGGTCATCGTGTCGACACGTGTGTGGATTTAAGCCTTTCGGGGTATCCCCGGAAAGCGGCGCATTTTATATCACAGGGCTGCAAAAAACGGAACCCGGATTCTCAATTCCTGATGCGAGACTTCAACCGCGCCCTTGGAATCTCCCAAGAATGCGCCAATCTATAGAGAGAAGCGATGCACAGAGGCTCAGATTTGCGCTGATCGTCTGTTAGAATCGCGTTTTTCAGGGCCGCGAAGATCGATCGCGCAATGCCCATTTCGTTTGAACAAGCGCCATCGAGCGCAGAGAGAGCCTGTATGACCGTCACCCTCAAAACCCCCGAGGACATCTCGAAGATGCGTGTCGCCGGCAAACTGGCCGCCGATGTGCTGGAAATGATTGCCGAACATGTCAAGCCGGGCATCACCACCGAAGAACTGGACCGCATCTGCCACGACTACATCGTCAACGAGCAGAAAGCCATCCCTGCCCCGCTCAACTATAAAGGCTACCCGAAGTCGATCTGCACCTCGATCAACCACGTGGTCTGCCACGGCATCCCGAACGAGAAGCCGCTGAAGGATGGCGACACCCTGAACATCGACGTCACCGTCATCAAGGACGGTTTCCACGGCGACACCAGCCGCATGTTCCACGTCGGCACCGTGCCGGTCTGGGCCGAGCGCCTGTCGCAAATCACCCAGGAGTGCATGTACAAGGCCATCGAAATCGTCAAACCCGGCTGCCGCTTGGGCGACATCGGTGAAATCATCCAGAAACACGCTGAAAAGAACGGTTTCTCGGTGGTTCGCGAGTTCTGCGGTCACGGTATCGGCAAGGTGTTTCACGAAGAGCCGCAAATCCTGCACTACGGCCGCGCCGGCACCGGCATGGAACTGAAAGCGGGCATGACCTTCACCATCGAGCCGATGATCAACCAGGGCAAGGCCGACACCAAGGTATTGGGCGACGGCTGGACCGCGATCACCAAGGACCGCAAGCTGTCGGCCCAGTGGGAACACACCCTGTTGGTGACCGAGACCGGTTACGAGATCTTCACCTTGCGCGCCGATGACACCATCCCGCGCGTTTCGGCCTGATCCGAACCCAGGCAGCACCCAGCCTTATAGATAGATAGGAAAGCCAATCGATGCCGCAGGTGGATCCCGAACTCTTCGACCGCGGCCAGTTCCAGGCTGAACTGGCCCTGAAGGCAAGCCCGATCGCGGCCTTCAAGAAGGCGATCCGCCAGGCCCGCGAGGTGCTCGACGGGCGCTTTCGCAGCGGCCGGGACATTCGCCGGTTGATCGAGGATCGCGCCTGGTTCGTCGATAACATCCTGCAAAAGGCCTGGGAGCAGTTCAACTGGAGCGAAGACGCCGACATCGCGCTGGTCGCGGTCGGCGGCTACGGTCGCGGCGAGTTGCACCCTTATTCCGACATCGACCTGTTGATCCTGCTGGACAGCGCCGATCACGAAGTTTTCCGTGATTCCATCGAGCGTTTTCTGACGCTGTTGTGGGACATCGGCCTGGAAGTCGGCCAGAGCGTTCGCTCCGTGGACGAATGCGCCGTTGAAGCCCGCGCCGACCTGACGGTGGTCACCAACCTGATGGAAAGCCGCACCATCTGCGGCCCCGAGCGCCTGCGCCAGCGCATGCTCGACGTCACCAGCACCGCGCACATGTGGCCGAGCAAGGAGTTCTTCCTGGCCAAGCGTGCCGAGCAAAAGGCCCGTCACCACAAATACAACGACACCGAATACAACCTGGAACCCAACGTCAAAGGCTCGCCCGGCGGCCTGCGGGACATTCAGACGATTCTGTGGGTGGCCCGCCGCGAATACGGCACCCTGAACCTGCGGGCCCTGGCCGGCGAAGGTTTCCTGGTCGAAAGCGAAAACGCCCTGCTGGCTTCGTCCCAGGAGTTTCTGTGGAAGGTCCGGTACGCGCTGCACATGCTCGCCGGTCGCTCCGAAGACCGCTTGCTGTTCGATCACCAGCGTTCGATTGCCGGGCTGCTGGGTTTCGAGGGCGATGACGCCAAGCACACCATCGAAAACTTCATGCAACAGTATTACCGGGTGGTCATGAGCATTGCCCAGCTCAGCGACCTGATCATCCAGCACTTCGAGGAAGTCATCCTCGCCCCGGAAGACGAAGCGCCGCCGCAGCCGATCAATTCGCGGTTCCAGTTGCACGATGGCTACATCGAGGCGCGCAACGACAACGTGTTCCGTCGTACGCCGTTCGCCATGCTCGAGATCTTCGTGTTGATGGCCCAGCAGCCGGAAATCAAGGGCGTGCGTGCCGATACCATTCGTCTGCTGCGTGAGCACCGTCACCTGATCGACGACGATTTCCGCAATGACATTCGCAACACCAGCCTGTTCATAGAACTGTTCAAGTGCAAGTTCGGTATCCACCGCAATCTGCGCCGGATGAACCGTTACGGCATCCTTGGGCGTTATCTGCCGGAGTTCGGCTTCATTGTCGGGCAGATGCAGCACGACCTGTTTCACATTTATACGGTCGACGCCCACACCCTGAATCTGATCAAGCACCTGCGTAAGTTGCAGTACACCCAGGTGTCGGAAAAATTCCCGCTGGCCAGCAAGCTCATGGGCAAGCTGCCCAAACCCGAGCTGATTTACCTGGCCGGCCTGTACCACGACATTGGCAAGGGCCGGCACGGCGACCACTCGGAAATCGGCGCGGTGGATGCCGAAGCCTTTTGCCAGCGCCACCAATTGCCGGTATGGGACAGCCGCCTGATCGTCTGGTTGGTGCAAAACCACCTGGTGATGTCGACCACCGCCCAGCGCAAGGACTTGTCAGACCCGCAGGTGATCCACGATTTCGCACAAGCCGTCGCCGACGAAACCCGTCTCGATTATCTGTACGTGCTGACCGTTGCCGACATCAATGCCACCAACCCGACCCTGTGGAATTCCTGGCGGGCCAGCCTCTTGCGTCAGCTCTACACCGAGACCAAGCGCGCCTTGCGCCGCGGCCTGGAAAACCCGGTGGACCGCGAAATGCAGATCCGTCAGACCCAGAGCGCAGCCCTGGACATTCTGGTGCGCGGCGGTACCGATCCGGACGACGTCGAACAGCTGTGGTCGCAATTGGGCGATGACTATTTCCTGCGTCACACCGCCGGCGACGTCGCCTGGCACAGTGACGCGATCCTCCAGCAACCGGCCGATGGCGGGCCGCTGGTGTTGATCAAGGAAACCACCCAGCGCGAATTCGAGGGCGGCACGCAGATATTCATCTACGCACCCGACCAGCATGACTTTTTCGCCGTGACCGTGGCCGCGATGGACCAGCTCAACCTGAACATTCACGACGCCCGGGTCATCACCTCCAGCAGCCAGTTCACCCTCGACACCTACATCGTGCTCGACACCGACGGCGACTCGATCGGCGATAACCCGGCGCGGGTCAAACAGATCCGCGACGGCCTGACCGAAGCCCTGCACAACCCGGATGACTACCCGACCATCATCCAGCGCCGCGTGCCGCGTCAGCTCAAGCACTTCGCGTTTGCGCCACAGGTGACGATCCACAACGACGCTCAGCGTCCGGTGACGGTGCTGGAACTCAGCGCTCCGGATCGCCCGGGGCTGCTGGCCCGAATCGGCACGATCTTCCTCGAGTTCGACCTGTCGCTGCAGAACGCCAAGATTGCGACCCTCGGCGAACGCGTGGAAGACGTGTTCTTTATCACCGACGCCCACAATCAGCCGCTGTCCGACCCGCTGCTGTGCACCCGCTTGCAGGATGCGATCGTTGAACAGCTGAGCGTCAGTCAGGAACCCGATATCAAATTGTCCCGACTCAGCATCTGACCCAACAAATTTCCCCCTGGGGAGGTCAGCCCTTTGTAGGAGCCGGCTTGCTGGCGATGGCATCACTCCAGTGCACCTGACACACCGAGGTGATGCTATCGCCAGCAAGCCGGCTCCTACAGAGTGCAGGCCTCCACATTGAACGAGATCGACGATGAACAACGCTCTGAACCAGTTGCAGCCCTACCCGTTCGAGAAGCTCCGTGCACTGCTCGGCCGCGTAACGCCAAACCCGGACAAGCGCGCCATCGCGCTGTCCATCGGCGAGCCGAAGCATCGTTCGCCAAGCTTCGTCGCCGAAGCCCTTGCAGGCAATCTGGATCAGATGGCCGTGTACCCGACGACCCTCGGCATCCCGGCCCTGCGTGAAGCCATCGGCGCATGGTGCGAACGCCGCTTCAGCGTCCCGACTGGTTGGCTCGACCCGGCGCGCAACGTGCTGCCGGTCAACGGCACCCGCGAAGCGCTGTTTGCTTTCACCCAGACCGTGGTCAACCGTGGCGATGATGCATTGGTCGTCAGCCCGAACCCGTTCTATCAGATCTACGAAGGTGCAGCCTTCCTCGCCGGGGCCAAGCCTCACTACCTGCCATGCTTGGACGAAAACGGCTTCAACCCGGATTTCGACGCAGTTTCGCCGGACATCTGGAAACGCTGCCAGATCCTGTTCCTGTGCTCGCCAGGTAACCCCACCGGCGCGCTGATTCCGGTCGACACCCTGAAGAAACTGATCGCCCTCGCTGACGAATACGACTTCGTCATTGCCGCCGACGAGTGCTACAGCGAACTGTATTTCGACGAACAAACCCCACCGGCTGGGCTGCTCAGTGCCTGCGTCGAACTGGGCCGCAAGGATTTCAAGCGTTGCGTGGTGTTCCACAGCCTGTCCAAGCGCTCCAACCTGCCGGGCCTGCGCTCGGGTTTTGTGGCCGGTGATGCCGACATCCTCAAAGGCTTCCTGCTCTATCGCACCTACCACGGCTGCGCGATGCCGGTTCAGACCCAACTGGCCAGCGTCGCCGCGTGGAATGACGAAGTGCATGTACGCGCCAACCGTGCGCTGTACCGCGAGAAGTACGATGCGGTGCTGGAAATCCTCGGCCCGGTATTGGACGTGCAACGTCCGGATGGCGGCTTTTACTTGTGGCCGAATGTTGAAGGCGACGACGAGGCTTTCTGTCGAGATCTGTTTGTTGAAGAACACGTGACGGTGGTGCCGGGCTCTTATTTGTCCCGTGAAGTGGACGGGTTTAATCCTGGCGCAGGCCGTGTACGCATGGCGTTGGTTGCGCCGCTGGCTGAATGTGTAGAGGCAGCCGAACGTATTCGCGCGTTTATTACCCGCCAGCAGTAATCCATGAAGCCGTGCCAGTCAACCTGGCACGGCAACTTGTACTACCAGCATCCTACTTCAATAAAAACCAACCCTACCCCACCCTAAGACACCAAAGTTCTTACACTGCAAAATTGTGCATCCAGTGCAACACTCCGCAACTCTAACAACACCAAGTAACACACCCGCAAGTTTTCCACTTTACCAAATCCAATACCAACACTAGATTCTACTTCCTCAGAACAACGTGCACCCCCACTAACAAACAAGGAAGTTAAATCATGTGCTTCACAGCAACTTTGCCTATAACTGCATCCAAAGACTTCGAAGCCTCCTGCAACTTTGCAATTACAGCGCACACTCCTACTCAGGTTTTTCCAGGAGTAGCAGAATAATGTGGGCCAAGAAAAACCCTTCCAAATTCTGGACTCCCGGTCGCACGCTTCGCATTGCCTTTCTCAATGGCACCGAAGAATTCAAGACCGCGACCATCGCGGCAGCCAACAATTGGCTGCCGCACATCAATTTAAATTTCGAATTCGTGGAAGGTAAAGAAGGCGACATCCGCATACTTAGCGAGGAAGGAACGTTCTCGTCCACCGTTGGCACAGACGCACTGTTATCTACAGTTGAGCCGACAATGAGGCTCTGGCCACACGACCCCATCCACGCCCGTTATTTTGCAGCCAATGTAATGCATGAATTCGGTCATATGCTGGGGGCAGAACATGAGCAGACAAACCCGACAGCAAACATCCCCTGGAACACGTCAGCCATTTATGCAGGACATGGAATAACCGACACCCCTGAAGCAGACGACTACCAAGCCAAAGTGACGCGAGAAAGACTGCACCAATGGTACCTGGATCGCGCAGACCCCGACGCAAGCATCTATTCAGAGTACGACCGAAAGTCGATCATGCACTACAAAATCTACCAGGATTGGACCGAAGGCGACTTCCAGATTTTTCTCAATCTTGATCTCAGCGAAAAAGACAAGGCCTTCATGGCCAAGGCCTATCCGTATCCCGACAACGAATGAATCCACCGACTTTAAATTTGATGAGAACCAAAATGAGAAACACAAAGCCCTGCTCTATAATTCCACCAAAAGATCAAACTGCATCCTATATTGCAGCCATTACAGAAAACCCGAACAACGCCTCAAATAACGCTTCAAACGACGAAATATCCATATCAGGCATTGGTGACTACCAAAAATTATGGACACCTGGTCGCGTACTTAAAATTCGTTTTCTTGAAGATGTTTCGCCAAGCTTCTTACGAACCTTTTCCCAGGCAATTACCCACTGGATAAAACACGTAAATCTAAAATTCGTCATAGTGCCGAAGGGTTACGCAGACATCCGAATAACAACAGTCAGCGAACACAACAAATCGTTGATAGGCACCGACGCCCTGACTTTTGCTCAAAACGAAGCGACAATGCACCTAGAAACAACCCCAAGCGACGAATACTTTGAGTCAACCGTACTTCATGAGATGGGACACGCACTTGGCTACCTGCACGAGCACTTGCACCGAGACGCAACCATCCCTTGGAACCGAGAAAAAGTCTACGAACATTATTTCGAGCATTACGGATGGGACAAACAGCGCGTCGATGAAAACGTGCTGATGCCCTATTCGGGCGCGATAGTCGACACCGAATACGATAAGCACTCCATCATGCACTACGCGGTTGATAAAGAGCTGACCGACGGTGTCTGGGAAGTCAGCAAAAATACTGTACTGAGTGAACTGGATATAAAAATGGCGAAACGCACTTATCCGGAAGATCCGAACGATGTGCCCTGGAAGAATGTGTAATCGAGTTTCTTGATAATCGGGAGGTCGCTATCTGACCTGCCTCAGACTCGACTCGCTCAGATCCAGCTCACTCCACACCTGCCGCAGCACGTTATAGCCGTTCTGGTGATGACAGCTAAAGCCATACAAATCCTGGCGCTGCGCCCGCAGCGCTTTCAAGCGTAATCGCCGCAGCAGCAAATCAGCCGCGATACCCCAGTAAACTGACAGCATTGAAGTGCCATATTAGTCGCTTAGACTGCGGGCTGGCCGTTGCACCCATGTCGCACGCAATGGCGAACTGCTCGCTCTCACAGGGTTTGCGATGACTTAACGACCACGGCCGACGCGAAACCGTCCGGTCATGGCATAATCCGTCACCTTTAATTTCCAGCACCTGCAAAGGGGGCAATTCCTTGACCGTTTCAAGCAAAACGTTGCACCTTTTCGGCATCAAAGCCTGCGACACCATGAAAAAGGCGCGCACCTGGCTCGATGAACACGCTGTCGGCTATGACTTCCATGATTACAAGACGGCCGGAATCGACCGTGAACACCTGACCCAATGGTGCGATGAGCACGGCTGGCAAGTGGTGTTGAACCGTGCAGGCACGACCTTTCGCAAACTCGATGACGAACGCAAAGCCGATCTCGACCAAGCGAAAGCGATCGAACTGATGCTCGCACAACCCTCGATGATCAAGCGCCCGGTGCTTGATCTCGGTGACCGAACCCTGATTGGCTTCAAGCCAGATATCTACGCGGCAGCGCTCAAGTAAGCAGCCCGTTCCATTTTGTTAGAGGTATCAACATGTCCACTACTCTGTTCAGCCTGGCCTTTGGTGTCGGCACTCAAAACCGTCAAGGCGCATGGCTGGAAGTGTTTTACGCACAGCCACTGCTCAACCCGTCGGCCGAACTGGTCGCGGCCATCGCGCCGGTTCTGGGTTACACCGAAGGCAATCAGGCCATCGCATTCAGCACCGCTCAGGCCTCGCAACTGGCTGAAGCGCTGAAAGGCGTCGACGCTGCACAGGCTGCCTTGCTGACCCGTCTGGCCGAGAGCCACAAGCCGCTGGTCGCGACCATTCTGGCTGAAGACGCTCAGCTGACCTCCACGCCTGAGGCTTACCTCAAGCTGCATCTGCTGTCCCACCGTTTGGTCAAGCCTCACGGCCTGAACCTGGCGGGCGTGTTCCCGTTGCTGCCGAACGTGGCTTGGACCAGCCAGGGCGCAATCGACCTGGCCGAACTGGCCGAGCATCAACTGGAAGCCCGTCTGCGCGGCGAGCTGCTGGAAGTGTTCTCGGTAGACAAGTTCCCGAAAATGACCGACTACGTGGTTCCGGCCGGCGTCCGTATCGCTGACGCGGCACGTATTCGTCTGGGCGCCTACGTCGGCGAAGGCACCACCGTCATGCACGAAGGTTTCGTCAACTTCAACGCCGGCACCGAAGGCCCGGGCATGATCGAAGGCCGCGTTTCCGCTGGCGTGTTCGTCGGCAAGGGCTCGGACCTGGGCGGCGGTTGCTCGACCATGGGCACCCTGTCGGGTGGCGGCAACATCGTGATCAAGGTCGGCGAAGGCTGCCTGATCGGCGCGAACGCCGGGATCGGCATTCCGTTGGGCGACCGCAACACCGTTGAGTCGGGCCTGTACGTGACCGCGGGTACCAAAGTCGCGCTGCTGGACGAAAAAAATCAGCTGGTTAAAGTCGTGAAGGCCCGTGAACTGGCCGGCCAGCCTGACCTGCTGTTCCGCCGCAATTCGGAAACCGGTGCCGTGGAATGCAAAACCCACAAATCGGCGATCGAATTGAACGAAGCGCTGCACGCTCACAACTAAGCGCTACATAAACACCTGTGGGAGCGGGCTTGTGTGGCGAGGGAGCTTGCTCCCGCTCGGCTGCGAAGCAGTCGCAAAGCTTTTGGGGCAGCTTCGCGACCCAGCGGGAGCAAGCTCCCTCGCCACACAAGCCCGCCTCCACAAGGTCAGGCGTACACCCGCCCATGTTGACCAGGGCCCGATAGCATGATGATTCCCTCTCCCTGGCGCGCCGATTTTCCGGCCATCGCCGCTTTGCAACGGCAAGACCAGACGTATCTGGACAACGCCGCCACCACGCAAAAACCCCAAGCCCTGCTGGATGCCCTGGCGCATTACTACGCCAATGGCGCGGCCAACGTGCATCGGGCGCAACACTTGCCCGGCGCCCATGCCACCCAGGCGTTCGAGGCCAGCCGCAGCAAAGTCGCCCACTGGCTGAATACTGGCGATTGCGGGCAGATCATCTTTACCCACGGCGCGACCTCCGCGCTGAACCTCCTCGCGTATGGCCTCGATCATTTGTTCACTCCAGGCGACGAGATTGTCATCAGCGCCCTGGAGCATCACGCCAACCTGCTGCCGTGGCAGCAACTGGCCCTGCGTCTTGATTTGAAACTGGTGATCTTGCCGCTCGACGCTGACGGTTTGATCGACCTGGATGCCGCTGCGCAATTGATCGGTCCGCGAACCCGTTTGCTGGCGGTCAGTCAGCTGTCGAACGTGCTCGGCGCCTGGCAGCCGCTGCCCGCCTTGCTGGCGATGGCCAAGGCGCACGACGCGTTGACCGTGGTCGATGGCGCGCAAGGCGTGGTTCATGGCCGGCATGACGTGCAGGCGTTGGGTTGCGACTTTTATGTGTTCTCCAGCCACAAGCTCTATGGCCCCGACGGCTTGGGCGTGCTGTTCGGTCGCCATGAAGCGCTGAAACAACTGCGCCATTGGCAGTTCGGCGGCGAGATGGTGCTAGATGCGGATTACCAGAGCGCACGCTTTCGCCCCGCTCCACTGGGGTTTGAGGCGGGCACACCGCCGATTGCCGGTGTGATCGGCTTGGGGGCTACGCTGGATTATCTCGCGGGGCTGGATCAGGACGCTGTGTCTGCCCATGAAGCGGCACTGCACGACTATTTGTTGAAGGGTCTTGAAGCGCGCAATGGCATTCGACTGTTGGGCAAGCCGCAACTGGCGCTGGCCAGTTTTGTCGTCGAGGGTGTGCATAACTCTGATCTGGCGCATTTGCTGACGGAACAGGGCATCGCGGTGCGCGCCGGACATCACTGCGCCATGCCGTTGCTCAAGAGCTTCGAACTGGCCGGGGCGATTCGGGTGTCGTTGGCGCTGTACAACGATTCCGAAGACCTGGAGCGGTTCTTTGAAGCGCTGGATCAGGCGCTGGAGTTGTTGCGATGAGCCTGCCGGCCGCTGCCGTTGTCGCACTCGAAACCTTTCAGAATGCCGCAGGCTGGGAACAGCGGGCGCGGCTGTTGATGCAATGGGGCGACCGCCTGCCTGCGTTGAGTGATGTGGACAAGGTGGATGCCAACCGTGTGCATGGCTGCGAAAGCCAGGTGTGGCTGATGGCTTCGCTGGATGACGGTCACTGGCAGTTTGCGGCCAGCAGCGATGCGCGGATGATTCGCGGGTTGGTGGCGTTGCTGCTGGCTCGGGTTAACGGGTTGTCGGCGGATGAGTTGCGGCAGGTGGATTTGCCGGGGTGGTTTGATCAGCTGGGGCTGAGTCGCCAGCTCTCTCCGTCGCGCAGCAATGGCCTCAATGCCGTGCTACAGCGAATGAATGAGTTGGCTCAGTAACTGATCGTTCCCACGCTCTGCGTGGGAATGTCTCAAGGGACGCTCCGCGTTCCAGCTCGAAAGGGACGCGGAGCGTCCCGGGCTGCATTCCCACGCAGAGCGTGGGAACGATCAGGTCAGGCAGGTTTAACCCGATCCGCCGGGCGCCGCACACCCGCCACAATCTTATCCACAGCCTTGGTCGCCGCGACCATCCCGAACGTCGCCGTCACCATCATCACCGCGCCGAACCCGCCGGCGCAGTCGAGCTTCACGCCATCGCCGACAAAACTCTTCTGCAAACAAATGCTGCCATCCGGTTTCGGGTAGCGCAGTTGTTCGGTCGAAAACACGCAGGGCACGCTGTAATGACGGGTCACGGTGCGTGAGAAGTTGTAATCACGACGCAGGGTCGAGCGCACCTTCGAGGCCAACGGGTCATTGAAGGTCCGGTTCAGATCGCAGACCTGAATCAGCGTCGGGTCAATCTGCCCGCCTGCCCCGCCGGTGGTGATGATCTGGATCTTGCGGCGTTTGCACCAGGCAATCAGCGCAGCTTTCGCATTCACGCTGTCGATGCAATCAATCACGCAGTCGATGTTCGGCGTGATGTACTCGGCCATGGTCTCGCGCGTCACGAAATCCGCCACGGCGTGCACCGTGCAGTCCGGGTTGATCCCGCGTAAACGCTCAGCCATGACCTCGACCTTGGGTTTGCCGACGGTGCTGTCCAGCGCGTGCAACTGACGGTTGGCATTGCTGACGCAGACGTCATCGAGGTCGAACAGGGAAATTTCGCCCACGCCACAACGGGCAATGGCTTCCGCCGCCCAGGAACCGACACCACCGACGCCGACGATGGCCACATGGGCGGCGCGCAGGCGCTCCAGGCCGTCGATGCCATACAAACGGGCGATGCCTGCAAACCGCGGATCTTCTGTACTCATGACCATAACCTTAAAAACCGGCGCGCATTATAGGGCTACCGGCCAACAAGATCTAAGTTACCGCGACAAGTGAAAGAACTTATGCGAAACGGGATTGCCAAACGTAGGGCATTTCCCTGCCAGCTGTACGCTCAGGGAATGCCCGGTGTAGGATGCGCGCCCCCTGGCAATCGCCGACCGGTCCTTCGTTCCACAGCCTTTGGAACCTGAAATAGCTATGTCATCGCGTAAATTTGGACTCAACCTGGTCGTGGTGCTTGCCATCGCTGCCTTGTTTACCGGCTTCTGGGCGCTGATCAATCGCCCGGTCACCGCCCCCAACTGGCCTGAACAGATCTCCGGCTTTTCATACTCGCCGTTTCAGCAAGGCCAGTACCCACAAAAAGAGCAGTACCCGACCGACGATGAAATGCGTCGCGACCTGGAGATCATGAGCAAGCTGACGGACAACATCCGTACTTACTCGGTCGACGGTTCCCTGGGAGACATTCCCAAACTGGCGGAAGAATTCGGTCTGCGGGTCACTCTCGGTATCTGGATCAGTCCGGACGAGGAACGCAACGAGCGTGAGATCCTGCGCGCCATCGAACTCGCCAACACCTCCCGCAGCGTGGTTCGCGTGGTTGTAGGCAACGAGGCAATCTTCCGTAAGGAAATTACTGCCGCAGAACTCAGCATCATTCTGGATCGCGTTCGCGCAGCGGTGAAAGTGCCGGTGACGACGTCCGAACAATGGCACGTCTGGGAAGAAAACCCGAGCCTGGCCAAGCACGTCGACCTGATCGCTGCCCACGTCCTGCCGTACTGGGAACATGTGCCGATGGAGCAGGCCGGACAGTTCGTACTCGACCGTGCCCGTGATCTGAAAAAAATGTTCCCGAAAAAGCCGCTGTTGCTCTCGGAAGTCGGCTGGCCGAGTAACGGCCGCATGCGCGGTGGCGCCGATGCATCACCGGCGGATCAGGCGATTTACCTGCGCACGCTGGTGAACAAGCTCAACCGCCAGGGTTTCAACTACTTCGTGATCGAAGCGTTTGACCAACCGTGGAAGGCCAGCGACGAAGGTTCGGTGGGCGCTTACTGGGGTGTTTTCAACGCCGCGCGCCAGCAGAAATTCAACTTCGACGGCCCGGTCGTTGCGATCCCGCAATGGCGCGTGCTGGCGGTCGGTTCGGTAGTCTTGGCCCTGCTGTCCCTGACCCTGTTGATGATCGATGGCTCGGCCTTGCGTCAACGGGGCCGTACCTTCCTGACCTTTATCGCCTTCCTGTGTGGATCGGTACTGGTGTGGATCGGTTACGACTACAGCCTGCAATACAGCACCTGGTTCAGCCTGACGGTCGGAGGCCTCCTCGCCCTCGGCGCACTCGGGGTCTTTATTGTGCTGCTGACCGAGGCGCATGAACTGGCCGAAGCGGTATGGACTCACAAGCGCCGGCGTGAATTCCTGCCGGTGGTGGGCGAATCGGACTACAGACCCAAAGTGTCGATTCACGTCCCTTGCTACAACGAGCCGCCGGAGATGGTCAAACAGACCCTCAACGCCTTGGCCAACCTCGACTATCCGGACTTCGAAGTCCTGATCATCGACAACAACACCAAGGACCCGGCGGTCTGGGAACCGGTGCGCGATTACTGCGAAACCCTCGGCCCGCGCTTCAAGTTCTTCCACGTCGCCCCGCTGGCCGGTTTCAAGGGTGGCGCGCTGAATTACCTGATTCCGCACACCGCCAAGGATGCCGAAGTGATTGCGGTGATCGATTCGGACTACTGCGTCGACCCGAACTGGCTCAAGCACATGGTGCCGCACTTCGCCGACCCGAAAATCGCTGTGGTGCAGTCGCCACAGGATTACCGCGATCAGAACGAAAGCACCTTCAAGAAGCTCTGCTACGCGGAATACAAAGGCTTCTTCCACATCGGCATGGTCACCCGCAACGACCGTGACGCGATCATCCAGCACGGCACCATGACCATGACCCGGCGTTCGGTGCTCGAGGAACTGGGCTGGGCCGACTGGTGCATCTGTGAAGACGCCGAGTTGGGCCTGCGCGTGTTCGAAAAAGGTCTGTCGGCGGCGTATTACCACACCAGCTACGGCAAAGGCCTGATGCCCGATACCTTTATCGACTTCAAGAAACAGCGTTTCCGCTGGGCCTATGGTGCGATTCAGATCATCAAGCGTCACACCACCAGCCTGTTGCGCGGCAAGGGCACCGAGCTGACCCGTGGCCAGCGTTACCACTTCCTCGCGGGCTGGTTGCCGTGGGTGGCGGATGGCATGAACATCTTCTTCACCGTCGGCGCCCTGTTGTGGTCGGCGGCGATGATCATCGTGCCGCAGCGGGTCGATCCGCCGTTGCTGATTTTCGCGATCCCGCCACTGGCGCTATTCGTGTTCAAGGTGGGCAAGATCATCTTCCTCTACCGTCGTGCGGTCGGGGTCAACCTCAAGGATGCGTTCTGCGCGGCACTGGCCGGGCTGGCGTTGTCGCACACCATCGCCAAAGCGGTGCTGTACGGCTTCTTCACCAGCAGCATTCCGTTTTTCCGCACACCGAAGAACGCCGATAACCACGGCTTCTGGGTCGCGATTTCGGAAGCACGCGAAGAAGTGTTCATCATGTTGCTGTTGTGGGGCGCGGCGCTGGGGATATACCTGGTGAACGGCATGCCGAGCAACGACATGCGCTTCTGGGTGGCCATGTTGCTGGTGCAGTCGCTGCCGTACCTGGCGGCGCTGATCATGGCGTTCCTGTCTTCGCTGCCGAAACCGGCACCCAAGGCCGAAACGGCACCGGCAGTCTAAATCTGCGCAGATGCACTAAACGGCGGCCAATGGCCGCCGTTTTGCTTTAAGATAACCGCCATTTTGCAGGCCTTGGCGTGATATCCATCCCTGTGGGAGCCAGCCTGCTGGCGATGGCAATGTAACAATCACCGTTTATGTTGACTGCCACACCGCCATCGCCAGCAGGCTGGCTCCCACATTTATAGTCCGTGCCCATATTCAAGTTTTCCGGAGTTTTCCATGACGGCCCACGCCGACCTTTCGCCGACCCTTCAACTCGCCATCGACCTGATCCGCCGTCCGTCCGTGACGCCGGTCGACGCCGATTGCCAGAAGCAGATGATGCAGCGCCTGGGCGATGCCGGTTTCACCCTGGAACCGATGCGCATCGAAGATGTGGATAACTTCTGGGCGACCCACGGCAAACACGACGGCCCGGTGCTGTGCTTCGCCGGTCACACCGACGTGGTACCGACCGGCCCGGTGTCCGCCTGGCAGATCGACCCGTTCAACGCGCTGATCGACGAACACGGCATGCTCTGCGGCCGTGGCGCGGCAGACATGAAAGGCAGCCTCGCCTCCATGACCGTGGCCGCCGAACGCTTCGTCGCCGACTACCCGGATCACAAGGGTAAGGTCGCTTTCCTGATCACCAGCGACGAAGAAGGCCCGGCGCACCACGGCACCAAGGCTGTGGTCGAACGCCTCGCCGCCCGCAAGGAACGTCTGGACTGGTGCATCGTCGGCGAACCGTCGAGCACAACGCTGGTGGGTGACGTGGTCAAGAACGGCCGTCGTGGCTCACTCGGTGCCAAGCTGACCGTGCGCGGTGTGCAGGGTCACGTGGCGTATCCGCATCTGGCCAAAAACCCGATCCACCTCGCCGCCCCGGCCCTGGCCGAACTGGCCGCCGAGCATTGGGACCACGGCAACGATTTCTTCCCGCCGACCAGTTTCCAGATTTCCAACGTCAATTCCGGCACCGGCGCGACCAACGTCATTCCGGGTGATCTGGTGGCGGTGTTCAACTTCCGCTTCTCCACCGAGTCCACTGTCGAAGGCCTGCAAAAGCGTGTCGCCGACATCCTCGACAAGCACGGCCTGGACTGGCACATCGACTGGGCGCTGTCCGGTCTGCCGTTCTTGACCGAGCCGGGTGCGTTGCTGGATGCCGTGGCGTCGAGCATCAAGGACATCACCGGCCGCGAAACCAAGGCGTCCACCAGCGGAGGCACCTCCGATGGCCGTTTCATCGCGACCATGGGCACACAAGTGGTTGAACTGGGCCCGGTCAACGCGACGATCCACCAGGTCAACGAGCGTGTACTCGCTGCCGACCTCGACGTGCTGACCGAAATTTACTACCAGACCCTGATCAAGTTGCTCGCCTGATGCTCGCCTGCCCGATCTGCAGCGAACCGCTGAACGCGGTGGACAACGGCGTGGCCTGCCCCGCCGGGCATCGTTTCGACCGTGCGCGGCAGGGTTACCTGAACCTGCTGCCGGTGCAGCACAAGAACAGCCGCGACCCTGGGGATAACCTCGCCATGGTCGAAGCCCGTCGTGACTTCCTGAACGCCGGCCATTACGCGCCGGTGGCCAAGCGCCTGGCCGAACTGGCGGCGCAATACGCGCCGCAGCGCTGGCTGGACATCGGTTGTGGCGAGGGTTACTACACCGCGCAAATCGCCGAGGCCTTGCCGAATGCTGACGGTTACGCGCTGGACATCTCCCGGGAAGCGGTCAAACGCGCCTGCAAACGCAACCCGCAGCTGACCTGGTTGATCGCCAGCATGGCGCGGGTGCCGTTGGCCTCGGGTAGCTGCCAGTTTCTCGCCAGTGTCTTCAGCCCGCTGGATTGGGAAGAAGCCAAGCGCTTGCTCAGCCCCGGCGGCGGTTTGATGAAAGTCGGGCCGACCAGCGGCCATCTGATGGAATTGCGCGAACGGCTGTACGACGAAGTCCGTGAATACACCGACGATAAGCATCTGGCCTTGGTGCCGGAAGGCATGGCGCTGCAACACAGCGAAACCCTGGAGTTCAAACTGACGCTTTCAAAGGGTCAGGACCGGGCGAACCTGCTGGCGATGACCCCTCACGGCTGGCGCGCCAGTGCTGAACGTCGGACAGCAGTGATCGAACAGGCCGAGCCGTTCGAGGTCACCGTATCGATGCGCTACGATTATTTCGTACTTCAATAATTTTTGGTTTCGAGCAATGGCTCGAGGCCGGCTAAATCCGCGAATGGATTTTTCAGACCCGCAGTGAGGACATCCATGCGCCAACCCGATATCGAGATTTACCTGAAAGACGCCGACGTCGACTACAAGGCCATCGCGGCCTGGCTCGGTGCCGCTATCGGCCCGTGCAGCGACTGGGTTCAAAAGGGACAGACGTTCAAGTGCAAGGCCGGCAACGTGCCCATCACTTGGCTACCGAAGGCGGTAGGCAAGTGGAACAGCCTGTACCTGGAAAGCGACCAGACCCCGTGGGACGACGACATCGCCTGCGCCCGCGCAGCCTTTGCCGCGCTGAATGTCGAGGTGCGTTGCGCACCGGGTACTTGGGTCGAGGAAGAAGGCGAAGAAACAGCAGATCGCTGGATGCGCATCAGCGCTGATGGTGAAGAAGAGATCACCTGGAAAACCGCTTAAAACCAGTACACAAAACCTGTGGGAGAGAGCTTGCTCGCGATGGGGCCCTGTCAGTCAACATCAATGTTGAATGTCCGTCAGTCATCGCGAGCAAGCTCGCTCCCACAGTGATTTTTGGTGACCTGAAGATCGGGTTTACAACCCTACAACGTCTTCAGCCTGCAAGCCCTTCTCGCCAGTCACCACGGCGTATTCAACCTGCTGACCTTCAGCCAGCGAACGATGCCCTTCGCCGCGGATGGCGCGGTAGTGCACGAACACGTCCACCCCGTCCTCACGCTGGATAAAGCCATAACCCTTGGCGTCGTTGAACCACTTCACATTGCCGGTTTCACGTGTTGCCATCTGTTCATACTCCTTTCTTATTATTGATCGGGCTTTTCGCAGGAAAGCCTCGGGAACATTGCTTGCACTGAGAAGTGCCACTGTCTGGCCAGTGCGGGCACGCCGAGTATATGTCAGGCGCTAAAACTCTCAACTGGAGTTTACTTGCGTGCTTTTTTGCCGATTTTCGACGAATCCGGCACACTATCGGCCGCCCGAGCATTTGCTCGGTTTTACTCACTCACGCAGATGCCGTATGACCCGTTCCCCGTTCCGCCGTCTTGTGTTTGGCACCCTGCGCCGACTGCTCTATCTCTGGGTTCGCTCGGAGACGATCAATCAGTCGTCGTTCACCCTCAACCTCGACCGCAGTCGTCCGGTGTTCTACGTCCTGCAAAATCCTTCGCTGACCGACCTGGCCGTGGTCGACACCGAATGCAGCAAGGCCGGCCTGCCCCGTCCGGTGCTGCCCGTGTCGGTGGGCAACCTGGTGGAACCCGCCGCGTTTTTCTACCTGACGCCGGAGCCCGACTGGCTCGGCCGCCAAGACAAACGCGGTGCGCCGCCAACCCTGACCCGTCTGGTCAGTGCCTTGAGCCAGAACGCCGCCGAAGACGCGCAGATCATTCCGGTCAGCGTGTTCTGGGGCCAGTCGCCCGACAGCGAATCGAGCCCGTGGAAATTGCTCTTCGCTGACAGCTGGGCCGTGACCGGTCGCCTGCGCCGGTTGCTGAGCATCATCGTGCTGGGGCGCAAAACCCGCGTGCAGTTCTCGGCGCCGATTCACTTGCGCGAGCTGATCGACCACGACAAAGGCCACGAGCGCACCGTGCGCATGGCCCAGCGGATCCTGCGCGTTCACTTCCGCAATCTGAAAGCCGCGGTGATCGGCCCGGACATTTCCCACCGCCGCAACCTGGTCAAAGGCCTGCTCAATCAGCCGCTGGTCAAGCAAGCGATTCTCGATGAAGCCGAGCGCGAAAACATCTCCCCGGAGAAAGCCAAGGCCCAGGCTTTGCGCTACGGCAACGAGATCGCCTCGGACTACACCTACACCGCGATCCGCTTTATGGAAGTGGTGCTGAGCTGGTTCTGGAATAAAATCTACGACGGCATCAAGGTCAACAACATCGAAGGCGTGCAGAAGGTCGCCCCGGGTTACGAAGTGATCTATGTGCCGTGCCACCGCAGCCATATCGACTACCTGCTGCTGTCCTATCTGCTGTTTCGCAACGGCCTGACCCCGCCGCACATCGCCGCCGGGATCAACCTCAACATGCCGGGCATCGGCGGCCTGCTGCGTCGCGGCGGTGCGTTCTTCATGCGCCGTACCTTCAAGGGCAACCCGCTCTACACCTCGGTGTTCAACGAATACCTGCACACCCTGTTCACCAAAGGTTTCCCGGTCGAGTACTTCGTCGAAGGCGGCCGCTCGCGCACCGGGCGCATGCTGCAACCGAAAACCGGGATGCTGGCGATTACCCTGCGCAGCTTCCTGCGTTCGTCGCGCATGCCCATCGTGTTCATCCCGGTGTACATCGGTTATGAGCGTGTACTGGAAGGCCGGACTTACCTCGGCGAACTGCGTGGCGCGAGCAAGAAGAAAGAATCGATCTTCGACATCTTCAAAGTCATCGGTGCGCTCAAGCAGCGCTTCGGCCAGGTGGCGGTGAACTTCGGCGAGCCGATCAAACTCGCGGAATTCCTCGACAGCGAACAGCCCGACTGGCGTAAACAGGAACTCGGTCCGCAGTTCAAACCGGCCTGGCTCAACGAAACCACCAACCGTCTTGGCGAGAAAGTCGCGCAACACCTGAACGAAGCGGCGGCGATCAACCCGGTCAACCTGGTGGCCTTGGCATTGCTGTCCACCAGCCGTCTGGCGCTGGATGATCGGGCCATGGCGCGGGTGCTTGATTTGTATCTGGCGCTGTTGCGCAAGGTGCCGTACTCGCCGCACACCACGCTGCCGGAAGGGGACGGCCGGGCTCTGATCGAGCATGTGAAGGACATGGACTTGCTGTCCGAGCAGAGCGATGCCCTGGGCAAGATTCTGTATCTGGACGAGCAGAACGCCGTCCTGATGACCTACTACCGCAACAACGTGCTGCACATCTTCGCCTTGCCGGCGCTGCTCGCGAGTTTCTTCCAGAGTGCGTCGCGCATGAGCCGCGAACAGATCCAGCGCTACACCCGGGCGCTATATCCGTACCTGCAATCGGAGCTGTTCATTCGCTGGACACTGGACGAGCTGGATGGCGTGATCGATCAATGGCTCGAAGCGTTCGTCGAGCAAGGGTTGTTGCGTTTCGAGAACGACGTCTACCTGCGACCGGCGCCAAGCTCGCGGCATTTTGTGTTGCTGACCTTGCTGTCGAAGAGCATCGCCCAAACCCTGCAACGCTTCTATATGACCGTGTCCCTGCTGCTCAACAGCGGCCAGAACAGCATCAGCGCCGAAGAACTGGAAGACCTGTGCACGGTCATGGCCCAGCGCCTGTCGATCCTGCACGGGCTGAACGCCCCGGAGTTCTTCGACAAGAGCCTGTTCCGGCACTTCATCCAGACCCTGCTGGATCTCGACGTGCTCAAGCGCGACGAGGCCGGCAAGTTGAGCTACCACGAACTGCTGGGGGAACTGGCAGAAGGTGCGGCCAAGCGGGTGTTGCCGGCGGAGATTCGTTTGTCGATCCGTCAGGTGGCGTTGCATCGAAGTGAAGATGCGGCGGATCAGGCTAGTTGAAGTAGCCCGTAACTTTCTGACAATGACTATAGGAACAAGGATGTTCTTATAATCGGTCAGTTATGGATTAATAGAACCCTCTTTAATCCAGATACGGATATCGCAATGAACCCATTGGAAGACGTCAACCCATACGTCACCCTCACTTTTAGTTTGCCTGAAGACTTTTTGCCGCCAAGCGATGGATTAGGTGAAACCTATATAAGCGTTCAAACCGCCAATGTTTTATCTCCCGTCACAGTGGCGCAATCCCGCAAGCCGGAACTGTATAGCGGGCGTTGGAACTTTTCATTTGCGCACAACTATTCCGATGTCAGCGTCAAATACCTTGTGACGATCAACATGACCCACAATGGAGTTCCCCTGTTGATTGATCTGGACTACTTTGTGATTGTCCATCGTGTGCCGCACCGACAGATCCTGCATCTCAGCCCGATCGGCCGCCTCTATATCCAGGCGCAAGCGCCTCGACCGGTCGAACCCGAGCACGCTGTCACCGTTGTTGCCCACGAGCACGACGACAGCGATGCATTTGTCACTCAGATACATATCAGCGAAAAAATGGCGGAGGCATTTTATCTGGAATACGATCCAGCCACTGTCGTTCCCGGCAAGCGCTATACCCTGACCGCCACCGAAAACGAATACCGGAATTCAATCGCGGTCTATCCGGGATCCGTTGTATTGAAGCCCTTTAGTACGACTTGAAATAAGTTCGACAAATCAACCTTCATTGCTCGTTATCTATCTTGCTGCCTATTCGCTCAGCAAGTCCGGAAATGCCCTACATAGCGTTCGTTGCTCTTGGCTATATGCTGACGACTCGTCATTCCCGACGATTAACTTGATAAGGACATCAAAATGAGCAACGATCACGAAAAGAGCATCAGTGGCACTGTGCACTACCTGCTCAGAATTGAGTTACCAACAAACTCGACACTTCACGTCAATCTGTTGGATATCACTACAGCGGATGCCCCGGCCAAAGAACTCGCCCAGCAAGTCATTCCCCACGCAGAAACAACAGGGTTGGACTTTAACTTGCTGTACAAGATGGCCGATGTGCTGCCTGGCCACCGATATGTAATCCGTGCACGGATCGAAACCACCGAACAAGTGATCTTCGCGACCACTAAAGATCACGCAGTGGAGTTGGGTGTCGATCACCTGCGCCCTGAGGACGTCATCGTCCGCAATGTCCGTACAAAACCGGACAGTAACTTCTAAGCCCTCAGCTGAAAAAATCCGTTAAATTGTCGTTGGCGCCGGTCTTCTTCGGGCGCCAACGACAGGGATTCAATTCATGAAAAAACTTTCGCTTCTTGGGCTTACCGCTCTACTCGCAGCCTGCCAATCGCTACAACCTGCCGCAAAAACCAGCCTCGATGGCGAAGTCTTCTACCTGCAACGCATCGCCCTGCCGCCGAGCGCCACCTTGAGCGTCAGCCTGCAGGACGTGTCCCTCGCCGACGCGCCCGCCGTTATCCTCGACGAACAGAAAGGCCCGGTCAAAAGCCAGGTGCCGCTGCCGTTTCATCTGAGTTACGATCCGGCCCAGGTCAAACCCGGCCATCGCTATTCCGTCAGCGCGCGCATCGAAGTCAACGGCGAACTGATGTTCATCAGCACCGAACACCACGCCGTACAGCTTGATGGCAGCGATCCGCAGCCTTTGAAAATCCGCGTCGACGCCGTTCGCTAATTTCCTCTTTAGAACTAGGAAGCCGCCATGCTCCGCCCTACCCTTCGCTTCGCCGGCCTCTGCGCAGGCTTGATGATCTCCGCCAGCGCGATGGCACTGTCGCTCAGTGACCTGTCACAAAAAGACGCCACCGGCGGCCTCAAGGATGCCCTGACCCAAGGCGCGCAACTGGCCGTCAAACAACTCGGCACGCCGGGCGGTTTCAGCAACAACCCGGACGTGAAAATCGAACTGCCGGGCAAACTGGGCAAAGTCGCCAGCAAAATGAAACAGTTCGGCATGGGCGATCAGGTCACTCAGCTGGAAGCCAGCATGAACAAAGCGGCCGAAACCGCTGTGACCCAGGCCCAGCCAATCCTCGTGGACGCTGTGAAGAAGATGAGCGTCGAGGACGCCAAAGGGATTCTCAGCGGCGGCAACGACTCGGCCACCCAATATCTGAGCAAAACCAGCCGCGAACAGATTCGCCTCAAGTTCCTGCCGATCGTCAAGCAAGCCACCGACCAGGTCGGCCTGGCCAAGCAATACAACACGTTCGCGGGCCAGGCGGCGACCATGGGTGTGCTGGATACCAAGAACGCCAACATCGAAAGCTACGTCACCGAGCAGGCGCTGAACGGTTTGTTCGAGATGATCGGCAAACAGGAAGAAACCATCCGCCAGAACCCTGCGGCGGCGGCGACGAGTCTGGCGAAGAAAGTTTTCGGTACGCTCTAACTCCAGGCAACTGAAACTCGCAAAAAAGCCCGCTGGCCTTTACAGGTCAGCGGGCTTTTTCATTTTGCGCTACTGGTGCGGATCAACCTGATCCAGAACGCGATTTATCGATAACTCCGCCAGCGAAATCATCTGTTGAACTGCCAACATGAGATTGCATGTCGGGCCGTTCAGACCGAAGGCTAACTCACTGGCCATCACATTTGCCGAAGCGAGGGTTTCGCAGGCGTGAGCCAAAAGGGTTTCGGAATCGACGTTGGGGGCGATTACGAAAACCGAGCTGGGACGACGGTCGGCTTTAGCCTTTTCTTCCGTCGGTGATGCCAAATAGTGATCGAGAGCGCGAATTGCGGCGTCGTGGAGTTTTTTGGAATCGAGAAAGGCGTAAGGAGAAACCGGGTCGGTTTCTATTTCCAGCTCTGCTTCCGTGTCTGGAGGATTTGGACTGTCTTTAATCATTGTGTAGCTCCTGAAGTAGTGGAGCTGTCACCGTTCGCTGCGAAACGAACATTAAGGTGGCAGCTGTACGCAGGTTCGCAGACCGGGACTTCAGGAACCCGGCAGACCCGAAGATCTCCCGCGCACAGCCGCCATTACACAGGCATAAAAAAGCGCCCGCTTTCGGATGGTGGACGCTGTGCGTCTGAAGTTTAACCGGGCTGCGAAACCCGGTCGCTGCTTTTTGCAGCGACACTCAAAAGCCTAGAGGTCTCGCTTCCGACAGACAACCTGAAAATCTCGTGGGAAGGTTCTGATGTTTTGGCAGTTCTTTAAACATAGTCGCCTGCCAAATAGCCATCGCGGGCAAGCCCGCTCCCACAGGGTTTTGTGTCGTACTCGGTGTTTGAGTACATGAAGATCAACTGTGGGAGCGAGCCTGCTCGCGATAGCGGCCGTCCAGGCGACAAATGCATCGTCTGACACGACGCCTTCGCGAGCAGACTCGCTCCCACAATTTGAGCAGTGAACGTCAGCGAGAGAGGGGGCGGCCCGAAGGCCGCCGAGATTAAACCGACTCTTTCTTGATCCTGAACCACGCTGCATACAACGCCGGCAAAAACAGCAACGTCAATGCCGTCGCCACGATCAATCCGCCCATGATCGCCACCGCCATCGGCCCGAAGAACACGCTGCGTGACAACGGGATCATCGCCAGCACTGCCGCGAGCGCCGTCAACACGATCGGTCGGAAACGCCGCACGGTGGCTTCGATAATCGCTTGCCACGGTTTGAGCCCGGCGGCAATGTCCTGCTCGATCTGGTCCACCAGAATCACCGAGTTACGCATGATCATCCCGGACAACGCGATGGTCCCGAGCATGGCGACAAAACCAAACGGCTGGCGGAACACCATCAGGAACAGCGTCACCCCAATCAAGCCCAGCGGCGCTGTCAGGAACACCATCACCGTGCGTGAGAAGCTGCGCAATTGCAGCATCAGCAAGGTCAGCACCACCACGATGAACAGCGGCACACCGGCCTTCACCGAGTTCTGCCCACGGGCCGAGTCTTCCACCGTGCCGCCGACGTCCAGCAAGTAGCCATCGGGCAATTCGGCGCGGATTGGATCGAGGGTCGGCATGATTTGCTGCACCAGCGTCGCCGGTTGTTCCTTGCCGTAGATGTCAGCGCGGATCGTAACGTTCGGCAGGCGATTACGGTGCCAGATGATGCCTTCTTCGAAGCCATATTCCAGGGTCGCGACTTGCGACAGCGCCACGCTGCGACCGTTGTCGGTCGGCACCGCCAGGCTTGGCAGCAACGACAGTTCGGTGCGCTCGTGCAAGGTGCCGCGCAAGAGGATTTCGATCAACTCGTTGTCTTCGCGATACTGACTGACACTCGAACCGGTCAGTGAGCTTTGCAGAAACTTCGACAGGTTCGCCGTGCTCACGCCCAGCGCCCGGGCGCGGTCCTGATCAACGTTCAGGTACACGACTTTGCTCGGCTCTTCCCAGTCCAGATGCACGTTCACCACGTGCGGGTTCTCGCGAACCTTGACCGCCACTTTACGGGCCAGTGCGCGGACTTCCTCGATGTGTTCACCGGTCACCCGGAACTGCACGGGATAGCCAACCGGCGGACCATTTTCAAGACGTGTGACCCGCGAGCGCAGGGCCGGGAATTGTTCGTTGAGGGTTTCGATCAGCCAGGTGCGCAGGGTTTCGCGCTCCTCGATGGTCTTGGCCAGAACGACAAACTGGGCGAAGCTCGCTGCCGGCAGTTGCTGATCCAGCGGCAGGTAGAAACGTGGCGATCCGGTGCCGACGTAGGCCACGTAGTTGTCGATGCCGGCGTGATCCTTCAGCAAGGCTTCAAGGCGTTTGACCTCGTCGGCGGTGTTGCTCAGGGACGCGCCTTCAGCGAGTTTCAGATCGACCATCAATTCGAGTCGACCCGAGGCCGGGAAGAATTGTTGCGGCACAAAGCGGAACAGCACGATGGAGCCGATGAACAGCACCACGGTCAGCACGATGACGGTTTTACGCCAGCGCACGCACCATTCCACCAAGCGTCTGACCCGCTGATAGAAAGGCGTGCCGTAAGGGTCGGGCTGACCCGCGCCATGTTTGGCGGCATGAATCTTCGCCAGGTCCGGCAGGAGTTTTTCCCCCAGATACGGCACAAAAACCACTGCCGCAATCCACGAAGCCAGCAATGCGATGGTCACCACCTGGAAGATCGAACGCGTGTATTCGCCTGTGCCCGATTGCGCGGTGGCGATCGGCAGGAACCCGGCAGCGGTAATCAGGGTGCCGGTGAGCATCGGGAACGCGGTGCTGGTCCAGGCGTAACTGGCGGCCTTGATGCGGTCGAAACCCTGCTCCATTTTGATCGCCATCATTTCCACGGCGATGATCGCGTCATCCACCAACAAACCCAACGCCAGCACCAACGCACCGAGGGAAATCTTGTGCAGGCCGATGCCGAGGTAATACATGCAGGCGAAGGTCATCGCCAACACCAGCGGAATCGCCAGCGCCACCACCATGCCGGTGCGCACGCCGAGGGAGAAAAAGCTCACCAGCAACACAATCGCCAGGGCTTCCACCAACACCTGAACGAACTCGCCGACCCCGGTTTTCACTGCGGCAGGCTGATCGGAGACCTTGCGCAGCTGCATGCCCGCCGGGAGGTTTTTCTGGATGCGGTCAAACTCGATTTCCAGCGCCTTGCCCAGCACCAGAATGTCGCCACCCTCCTTCATCGCCACCGCCAGGCCGATGGCATTTTCCGCCATGAAGCGCATGCGCGGTGCCGGTGGATCGTTGAAGCCGCGACGCACATCTGCCACATCGGAGATGCGGAAGGTGCGATCACCGACGCGGATCGGGAAGTTCTTGATCTCGTCGACGGTCTGGAAATTCCCCGACACCCGTAGCTGCAATCGCTCGCTGGTGGTTTCAAAGAACCCGGCCGTGGACACCGCATTCTGCTCTTCAAGGGCTTGCTGCACGGCGGCCAATGGCAAACCGAGCGTCGCAAGTTTGACGTTGGAGAGCTCGATCCAGATCTTCTCGTCCTGCAACCCGAGCAGATCGACCTTGCCCACATCCTTCACCCGTTGCAGCTGGATCTGAATGCGATCGGCGTAATCCTTGAGCACCGCGTAATCAAAACCGTCGCCGGTCAGGGCGTAGATATTGCCGAAGGTGGTGCCGAATTCATCGTTGAAAAACGGTCCCTGAATACCCGGCGGCAAAGTGTGCCGGATGTCACTGACCTTCTTGCGGACCTGATACCACAGCTCCGGTATTTGCACCGAATGCATGGAGTCACGGGCAATGAAGGTCACCTGGGATTCGCCGGGACGCGAGAACGAGACGATGCGCTCGTATTCGCCGGTTTCCATCAGTTTCTTTTCAATGCGCTCGGTGACCTGACGCGAGACTTCCTGCGCCGTGGCGCCCGGCCAGTTGGTACGGATCACCATGGCTTTGAAGGTGAACGGCGGGTCTTCGCTTTGGCCGAGCTTGGTGTAGGAAAGCGCGCCGACGATAGCCAGCAAGAGCATCAGGAACAGTACGATCTGGCGATTACGCAGCGCCCATTCGGAAAGATTGAAACCCATCGGGGATTACTCCTTGTCGGCCAGATTGACCACGCGGTTGGAGCGATCCACCGGGCGCACTTGCTGCCCTTCAAGCAGGACATGGACACCAGCGGCGACCACCCAGTCGCTGGCATTCAGGCCTTCGAGCACTGGTACGGTTTTCTCGCCGAAGGCACCGACCCGGACCGGGGTTTTCTTCAAGGTATTGTTGGCACTGACGACCCAGACATAGGTCGCGCCGTTCTCCGCGGTCAATGCCGACAGCGGCACAGACAGCGGTATCACGTCAGCGGTCTGGACGAATACCCGGGCGCTCTGGCCGAGTTCGGCAGGGACCTTGCCGCCGGTGAATGAAATTCGCGCAGCGAAGGTACGAGATTTCGGATCGGCAGCAGGCGACAGCTCACGAATGCGCCCGGCGAAACGCTGATCGGGTTGGGTCCAGAGCTCTACCGACACCGGCTGACCAACCTTGAAGCGGCCAAAACTCTGCTCCGGCAGGCTGATCAACACTTCGCGCTCGCCATCGGTGGCGAGGGTAAACACGGTTTGCCCGGCTGCCACCACTTGCCCGACTTCCACCGCGCGTTTAGCCACCACGCCATCCTGAGGCGCACGCAGCACCGCGTAACTGGCCTGATTGGTCGAGACGTTGAATTCGGCTTTGATTTGCTTGAGGCGCGCTTCACCGGATCGGTAAAGGTTTTCGGAATTGTCGTACTGCGAACGGCTGACCATCTGACGGTCCATCAGCGTCTTGTAGCGATCACGCTCGGCGCGCACCAGGCTCAGATTGGCCTCGGCGGCGGCCACCTGGGCACGGGTGGCTTCCAGTTGCAGGCGTACGTCCTGAGGATCGAGTTCAGCCAGCGGCTGGTCTGCCTTGACTCGCTGCCCTTCTTCAACCAGTCGTCGGCTGACCTTGCCGCCGATGCGAAACGCCAGGTCCGGCTCGTAACGAGCCCGCACTTCACCCGGGTAGCTTTCCATTGCCTGCGCCGAAGGCTCTGGCTGCACGACCATGGCCGGGCGGACCGTGACTTGAGGCGCCTCTTCATGGCCACACGCAGACAATAAAAACGCCAGACTGACTGGCAACGCGAGGGGCAAGGCATAGCGGAACATGGTGAAGGACCTTTCGCTAATGGTGCTTGGAATAATTATACTGACGAGTATGTTATTAATAGCAAACTCACCAGTCCAGTATTAAAAGCGAAGAATGTCGAACAATCTTTCAGCACCCAACGGTCCGGGCCGTCCCAAGGATCTGGCCAAGCGCCAGGCCATCCTCGATGCGGCGAAAATTCTGTTTCTGAGTAATGGTTACGCCAGCACCAGCATGGATGCCGTGGCGGCTGAAGCCGGCGTGTCGAAGCTGACCGTCTACAGCCACTTCAACGACAAGGAGACCCTGTTCTCCGCCGCCGTGATGGCCAAGTGCGAAGAGCAGTTGCCAACACTGTTTTTCGAGTTGCCGGACGGTGTTTCAGTCGAAACGGTACTGCTGAACATCGCGCGTGGTTTTCATCATCTGATCAACAGCGATGAATCGGTGAACCTGCATCGGCTGATGATGGCCTTGGGCAGCCAGGACCCGAAGCTCTCGCTGATCTTCTTCGAGGCCGGGCCGCAGCGCATGTTGCATGGCATGGAGCGGTTGCTGACCAAGGTTGATCAGAGCGGCGCGTTGAGCATCGATAAACCGCGCAATGCGGCCGAGCATTTCTTCTGCCTGCTCAAGGGCGCGGGGAATTTTCGCTTGCTGTATGGCTGCGGCGAGCCGGTGACCGGCGATGCGGCCGAGGAGCATGTGCGGGAAGTGGTGGGGTTGTTTATGCGGGCTTATCGACCAGAGACAGCTTGATAGATTCTGGTTGTCTGGTCTGGCGCCATCGCGGGCAAGCCCGCTCCCACAGGGTTAGCGCAGATCCTGTGGGAGCGAGCCTGCTCGCGATTGGGGGCGACTTGGTCTCAAGGCTTGAGCGCTTTCTTCGGGTAGATGTCATACCGGCTGGATTTCCCATCCAGCGCATGACTCGGCTTTGGCCCCGCAATGCACGGCGCCTTGCGCGGCCGCTTGACCACCACCCGATGGCTGGCCAGTGCCAATGCGGCTTCGAGCAGGGCCGGCGCATCCGGATCATCGCCGACCAATGGCCGGAACAGACGCATTTCCTTCTTCACCAACGCCGTTTTCTCACGATGGGGAAACATCGGGTCGAGGTAGATCACCTGCGGCGGCTCCCCTTCCCAATTGCGCATGACCTCGATGGAGTTGCCCTTGAGCAGCTTCATCCGCGCCACAATCGGCGCGACATCGAAATCTTCCGCACCACGGGCCAGTCCATCCTCAAGCAACGCACCGATCAGCGGCTGCCGCTCGATCAGGCTCATCTCGCAGCCCAGGCTCGCCAGCACGAACGCATCCTTGCCCAGCCCTGCCGTGGCATCCAGCACCCGAGGACGCACGCCTTGGGCAATGCCAACCGCCTTGGCGATCATCTGCCCCGTGCCACCGCCGAACAACCGGCGATGCGCTGCGCCACCTTCGACGAAGTCCACCCGCACCGGCCCCGGGGCGTCCGGCCCCAGTTGTTGCAGCTGCAAACCCTGTTCGCCCACCTGCAAGGCAAACTCGCCGTCATCCACTTGCAAAGGCAAGCCCAGGCGTTCGGCCCATTGCTCGGCTTGTGGCTGAAATGCCGGGGCCGAGGCCTCGACGTGGATGCGGCAGGCCGCAGGTTGCTCAATCATGGGAAAACACGCTCAAAAAATTAATGATCGGCAAAAACGGCCGATAACAAAACTAACGAGCATTTTGCCAGAGCTGAGCGTCGACCGAGAAAAATGTCAGGCATTCAATCCACATCCGTAGGCTACCTATCGCGTCATGGCGATTATGGTCTGCGAAATTCACAGGCACTGAGCGGCGTCAGTCACCTGTGGCAGGATTTTTTTGCCCAGGCCCTGGCCGAACAGTCGACCGATGTGGTGCCGGCGTGCGGGACTTTCCCACCGGTTGATCTTGAAAGCCCGGTCGAGCCTACTGTCGGCAGCGAGCTGCTGGCGCACATCGTCAGCCAGCGCGAATGCGATGTGAAAGAAACCGTAGTCAAGCCACCCGAACCGCTGTTCCTGCCGATTGCCGAGTTCGAAATGGACCTGGCCGACAAACCTTTCCCGCCGTTCCCGACTGAAGAAATCGTCGCTCAACAGAAGCAACAAGACTTCGAAAGCGGCTGGGTCCGTCCGATCGTGCTCACCGCCGGTCAGCCTGTGCCCGAAGCCGGCCCGGCGCCACAACCGCGTCCGCTGCACTTGCCGATCGCCGAATTCGAAATGGACCTGCTGGACAAACCGTTCCCGCCGTTCTCCCCTGAAGAAATGGTGGAGCAACAGAAACAACTCGATTTCGACAACGGCTGGGCTCGCCCGATCGTCCTGCAGAACCTGCGCATCGCCGCTTAAGCCTCAACGACACACCCACCACGGCCCGACATCGACATGAAAGTGATTGCGATGGGCGGCGTTGTAGTCCGGACTCAACACCACACTAAACATGTCACAGGCACCATCGCGAACCTGGCGCAGAAACCGTGCGTCCTGATTATCCTTCGGCCAATCCTTGAGCACGCTGATGGATCGACCGTCAGCCAGGCGGAAACCGGCAATGTCCAGTGCATCGGCGCTGGCATGCTGGCTTCGCCTGCCGTTTTCGCGACCGTAGACGTTGCGACAGGCAAAGCTACCGATATGATCGACACGGCTGACGGGCTGCCCATACACAGCTTGTGCGGCGGGTTGCAGGGCATGGTGTTCGAACAGGGCAAACGACACCGCCAGGCGGCAACTGGCGAGAAAGCTGCTGCTCAGCGCCACATCGCCGCCCTGCACACGCAAGGTGTTGATCAATGGACACGTCGCACCGGGGCTATCGGCTTGATGCGCAACGCGTAATCCGGAGCTGCTCAAGGCCTGATCACACAATTGCGGATCATCGCGCAGGCGCATCAGCTTGTAGCGCGTCAAAAAGTTCGGTTCGGCCTTCACGTCCAGCGGCGCCCAAGGGTTCCACTGGGGTGGCAGAAAGATCCAGCCGCGCCAGACGCTCACGCCCGCCGCACCGATGATCAACAGCATCAGCAACAGCCACCACCGAAACCGCATCGTCAGCCTTTGAACAATTGATTGGCCTTGGCGTACGGCATGGACCGCGACGTGAATCCGAAGGTGCCCGACGTCTTGATCTCTTCGGCGGCGCGGAAAAACTCGCCGTAGGCCGCTAACGCCAGGGCCGAACCGACACTGATACGTTTGACGCCCATCTCGCTCAACTGCTCGACCGTCAGTTTGAGCCCGCCGGACATCAACACGTTAACCGGTTTCGGTGCCACGGCGCGGACCACCGCCAACACGTCTTCAGCACTGCGCAGACCCGGCGCGTACAACACGTCGGCGCCCGCCTCGGCGAACGCCTGCAAACGGCGAATGGTATCGGCCAGGTCAGGATTGCCGTGCAGAAAATTCTCGGCACGGGCGGTCAGCATAAAGGGGAAAGGCAAGCTGCGAGCGGCTGCGACGGCGGCTTCGATCCGTGCCACGGCATGCTCGAAGCAGTAGATCGGCGCCTCTTCACGACCGGTGGCGTCTTCGATTGAACCACCGACAGCACCGGCCGCCGCGGCCTGCAAAATACTTTGTGCGCACTCGGCCGGATCGTCCGCGAAGCCGTTTTCCAGGTCCACCGCCACCGGCAGGTCCATTGCCGCGACAATCGCGCGGACGTTCGCCAGCGTATCGTCCAGCGTCAATGCGCCATCAGGCCGGGCGTTGGAAAAGGCATAACCGGCACTGGTGGTCGCCAGCGCCTCGAAACCCAGGCTGACGAGCATCTTCGCCGAGCCGGCGTCCCACGGGTTGGGAATGACAAAAGCGCCCTCGCGTTCGTGCAGTGCTTTGAACGCCTGGGCTCGAAGGGTTTGCGCATCCATTGGCAGGCTCCTGAAAAGGGGAACGAATCCGCCTCAGAGCAGGCCAAGTTGCTCGGCGGCGGGCTCTCTGTATAGCTCAGGCAACGGCGGCAAGCCAGGCAAACGCAGCATCAGTTTTGCGTGAAAACGTTGCGCCAGCTTGGCGGCCAGCAGGTTATCGGCGGTGTGCAGGAAGATGTAGGGCGTACGACCCTCTTCGATCCACACGGCGATTTTCTCGACCCACGGCTCCAGGAACGGATCATTCGCCTCAAGCTGTGGATGGCCGATGAAACGCACCTGTGGAAATTGGGTAAACGCTGCCGGACGCGGCGGCACCCTGGGCTTTTTCGATTGGGCGTGGAGCACCGACGGATCGGTCGACGTGCAGCTGAACAGCGCTCGCGGATCGAGGCAGATACGTTCTACGCCACGATCCAGCAGCAGGCGATTGAGCATGCGCTCGCTATCACCTTTGGCGAAGAACTCGTCATGGCGCACTTCAACGGCCAGCGGTCGTTCAAGCGCATCGATGAAACCGGCCAGTTCGGGCAATCGGTGCGGGGTGAAGCTTTTCGACAATTGCAGCCACAGGGGCGAAACCCGTTCACCGAGTGGGCTGAGCAATTGCAGGAAGGTTTCGGCGGCGGTCAGTTGTTCGCGCAGGTCACCGCTGTGGCTGATGTCGCCGGGAAACTTGGCGGTGAAGCGAAAATGTTCGGGCATGGTCTCGGCCCAACGCTGTACGGTGCTGGCGGCCGGGCTCGCGTAGAAGGTCGTATTGCCTTCTACGGCGTTGAACACTTGGGAATAGAGATTTAGAAATTCGGCGGGTTTGGCGTCCGGCGGATACAGATAATCGCGCCAGGCGTTTTCACTCCAGGACGGGCAACCGAGGTAGTAAGGCAGCACCATCAGATGTACAGGTCGAGGCCCAGCACATCCGCATCCCAATCGACAAAACCGGCGGTACTCAGGTAGCTGGCGAGTGCCATGGCTACGCTTTTCTTCATGGCGCGATGGTAGATCATGTCTTGCTGACGAGCCGGAAGATTGCTCAGGCGCTGCGCGGAAGCTTTGGCGGCACGGGCGGCCAGTTGCTCTTCAGACGGAATTTCCAGCTCACCGTCGATATCGACGTAGTCGTCATCCGCCACAGGGCCTTTGCGGGGCTTGCGCTTGATGGGGTAGGACTGGGAGGAAAGGCCGTCTATACGCATGAGTACATGTCCGGTATCAGTAGTGGCAGTCTAGTGGCACATAACCCACTTCGCAAACGGCCGAGTGATAACTAGAACACAGAAATACGAAAAGGTTTAAAAGCCGGGTGCAGAAACTGACGATTGGCTGCGTTTGGAATGTTTATTGTGGCGAGGGAGCTTGCTCCCGCTGGGCTGCGAAGCGGCCCCAATTATAGACAGGTACTCTGCGCAGTCTGCTTTTACGACTGCTTCGCAGCCGGAGGGGAGCAAGCTCCCTCGCCACAGAACCGCGTGGATCAACGAGCCTTGGGTGTCGCCACTTTATCCCGCAAGTAAACCGGCTGAGCCTCATCCGCCACAATCGCCTCACCGCGTTCCCAGGCAAACCGCGCCAGCGTCAGCAGGTCTTCAGCGTGCGGCAACATGCCTGCATCCTGCCCGCTCAGGTTGACGGCGATGCGCTCGGCATATCCCCAACCCGTACCGGCGCCGAACCATTCACCGCTGGCATCGGCCGGCAATGCGGCCACTTCCGGCGGCAATACCGCTTCGTTACCGACCAGGCGCATCTCGCCCGCCGTTTCGCGGTAGCAACCCCAATACACTTCATCCATCCGCGCATCAATGGCGGCCGCGACCTGGCTGACGCCGTGTTCGCGATACGCCCGCTGCGCCAGCACCGCCAAGTTGGAGACCGGCAACACCGGGCGATCCAGCGCAAATGCCAGGCCTTGGACCACGCCGATGGCGATCCGCACGCCGGTGAAGGCGCCCGGCCCACGACCGAAGGCGATGGCATCGACCGCTTGCAGGGTGGTCCCGGCATCGGTGAGCAACTGCTGGATCATCGGCAACAGTTTTTGCGCATGCAGGCGCGGGATCACCTCGTAATGACTCGTGACTTTGCCGTCATGCAGCAAGGCAACGGAGCAAGCTTCAGTCGCGGTGTCCAGGGCCAGCAAGGTGCTCATCGATGTTTCCGTAAGAGAGGTCAGAAAAAGTGCGCCAGTATAAACAACTACGGCCCGCAAGCGGGCCGTAGAAGATGAAGCGGATCAGTCTTTTCAGTTCAGCGCTTCAAGCACCTTGCCGGTGATCGCTTCAACCGAGCCAACACCTTCGATGTGGCTGTACTTCGGTTTGCCCTGAGCAGCGGACAGTTCCTGGTAAAACTTCACCAGTGGCTCGGTCTGAGCGTGGTAAACGGAGAGACGATGACGCACGGTCTCTTCGGTATCGTCTTTGCGCTGCACCAGCTCTTCACCGGTGATGTCGTCTTTACCGGCAATTTTCGGCGGGTTGTAGACGATGTGGTACACGCGGCCGGAAGCCTCATGCACGCGACGACCGGCGATACGCTGGACAATGTCCTCGTCCTTGACGTCGATTTCGACCACGTGATCCAGTTCGACGCCGGCTTTCACCAGGGCTTCAGCCTGAGGAATAGTGCGCGGGAAACCGTCAAACAGGAAACCGTTGGCGCAATCCGCCTGGCTGATGCGTTCCTTGACCAGATTGATGATCAGGTCATCGGAAACCAGGCCACCGCTGTCCATGACGCTCTTGGCGATCAGGCCCAGCTCGGTGCCGGCCTTGACCGCAGCACGCAGCATGTCGCCGGTGGAGATTTGCGGGATGCCGAACTTTTCGGTGATGAACTTAGCCTGAGTACCTTTACCGGCCCCGGGAGCTCCCAGCAGAATGACGCGCATCGATGTGCTCCTCAATTTTTTATATAGATAACAACGGATTCGCCTCGTGGGGCCAATCTCAAAACAGGGTCGTGGCCGCCCAAACGGCCAAAGGCTGATCAAGATACACAGCAGGCCCGGACCACACAAGCCGCCGAAAGTCGGAGAAACCTGCGCCACGCGTGACCTTTCGACGGGGTACCCCAAGTCGCAACCCCATCATTAACTGTCGCCTTGCAGACCTTTTCTGCCCATCGCCCGCAGGCACCCGACGCTCGCGCCGGGCACCTTCCCCCACGACGAAAACCTTAGCCGGTATTTCGCAAACCGGCAGCAATCCCCGCCACAGACACCAGCAGCGCCTGTTCTACAGGGCTGCCCTGTGTCACTTCCTGTTGCCGCGAGCGCGCCAACAGTTCGGCCTGCAATAGATGAAGCGGGTCAAGATAGGTGTTGCGCAACCGGATGAATTCGAGGGTGTCTGGGCTATGTGCCAGTAGCTGAGACTGGCCGGTCAGCCCAAGGACCACGGCGCAGGCCTGCGACAATAGGTCGCGTAAATGCGCACCCAAAGGGAGCAAATCCGGCTCGACCAGCCGCTCATCGTAGGATCGGGCGATGTCGGCATCGGCTTTTGCCAAGACCATTTCCAGCATATCGATGCGCGTGCGGAAGAACGGCCACTGTTCGCGCATCTGCCCCAACAGTTCGCCTTCGCCACGCTCCAACGCCTTGCTCAGCGCCGCTTCCCAGCCAAGCCAGGCCGGAAGCATCAGGCGCGTTTGGGTCCAGCCGAAGATCCATGGAATGGCGCGCAGGCTTTCGATGCCGCCGGCACGGCGCTTGGCCGGGCGGCTGCCCAATGGCAAACGACCCAGTTCCTGCTCCGGGGTGGATTGGCGGAAATACTCGACGAACTGCGGATTTTCCCGCACCACGGCGCGGTAAGCCTTGACCCCGTCAGCGGCCAATTCGTCCATCAGATGGCGCCAGGCCGGTTCCGGTGGAGGCGGCGGCAGCAAAGTCGCTTCCAGCACCGCCGCCAGGTACAGATTGAGATTCTGCTCGGCGATGTCCGGTAGGCCAAATTTGAAACGAATCATTTCCCCCTGCTCGGTGGTGCGAAAACGTCCCGCAACAGAACCGGGTGGCTGCGACAGAATCGCCGCGTGCGCCGGGCCGCCGCCGCGACCTACGGTGCCACCACGACCATGGAACAACAGCAACTCCACTTGTTGCTCGCGGCAGATATCGACCAAGCGCTCCTGCGCCCGATATTGCGCCCAGGCCGCCGCTGTCGTGCCCGCGTCCTTGGCCGAGTCGGAATAGCCGATCATCACTTCCTGCGGCCCTTGCAGGCGCGAACGATAGCCCGGCAGCAGCAACAGCTTTTCAATCACCGGACCGGCGTTGTCGAGGTCGGCGAGGGTTTCGAACAACGGCACCACGCGCATCGGCCGCAACACGCCGGACTCTTTGAGCAACAGTTGCACGGCCAGCACGTCGGAAGCGGCGCCGGCCATGGAGATCACATAAGAGCCGAGCGAAGCCCCCGGGGCCGCCGCAATTTCCCGGCACGTCGCCAGCACCTCGGCGGTGTCGGCCGATGGCTTGAAGTACGCCGGCAGCAACGGCCGACGGTTGTTCTGTTCACGCACCAGGAAGGCGATGCGCTCCTCTTCGCTCCAGTCTTCGTAGCGACCGAGGCCGAGGTAATCGGTGATTTCGGTCATGGCCGCGGTATGCCGCGACGAGTCCTGGCGCACATCGAGTCGCACCAGGAACAGCCCGAAGGTCACCGCGCGCCGCAGGCAATCGAGTAACGGACCATCCGCGATCACGCCCATGCCGCACTCGTGCAAAGACTGGTAGCACAACTCCAGCGGATCGAGCAGGTCACGGTTATTGATCAGCACATCTGCCGGCACCGGGGTGGTGGCCGTCAATGAAGCGTGCGCCCAGTTACGCGTCGCCCGCAGACGTTCACGCAACTGTTTAAGCACTGCGCGATAAGGTTCGGCGCTGTCCCCGGCCTTTACTCTCAGCGCATCGCTGGCCTGCTGCATCGACAGTTCGGCAGCGAGGTGATCGACATCACGCACGTACAAATCAGCGGCCATCCAGCGCGCCAGCAGCAAGACTTCGCGGGTCACGGCGGCCGTCACGTTTGGGTTGCCGTCTCGGTCGCCGCCCATCCACGAGGCGAAGCGGATCGGTGCGCCTTCCAGCGGTAAATGCAGGCCGGTGGCGGCATGCAGGGCTTTGTCGGCCTTGCGCATATAGTTCGGGATTGCCTGCCATAGAGAATGCTCGATCACTGCGAAACCCCATTTGGCTTCGTCGACCGGCGTCGGACGCGTGCGGCGGATTTCTTCGGTGTGCCAGGCTTCGGCGATCAGGCGCTGCAACTTCGCCTGGATCTGTTCGCGCTCGGCAGTCGTCAGGTCACGATGGTCCTGGGCGGCCAGTTGTGCGGCGATGGCGTCGTATTTCTGGATCAGCGTGCGGCGCGCCACTTCTGTCGGGTGAGCGGTGAGGACCAGTTCGATCTCCAGTCGTCCCAGTTGCCGGGCCAGGGATTCGGCGCTATGGCCTTCGGCGCGCAGGCGCGCGAGCAGTTCAGGCAGCACTCGCGATTCGAACGGGGCCGGCTGCGACTCTTCACGGCGGTGAATCAGCTGATACTGCTCGGCGATATTGGCCAGGTTGAGAAACTGGTTGAACGCCCGCGCCACCGGCAGCAACTCTTCTTCGCTCAATTGGTTGAGGCTGGCGCTCAGTTCAGCGTCCATCGAACCACGACGGTCGGCTTTGGCGCCCTTGCGGATCTGCTCGATCTTGTCGAGAAAGCCGTCCCCGTACTGTTCACGAATGGTGTTGCCCAACAGCTCACCCAGCAGGTGAACGTCCTCGCGCAAGCGTGCATCAATATCGGTCATCAGCAGTTCTCCAGCGAAAATCCGGGTGTCTTGGAATGCCATGCTCTGATAGCAGAGAGTGCCGCTCTAAAGCGCTTCTTACAAGCAGACGACGAAGGGACGTTAAACCTTGTGCGTTCAAGCTAGTCTGAAGAGTAAGCCGTACAACGGCTTGCCGCCGAGCATAGGCGGACACTCACACCGCCTGCCACGAGCAGGAGCGCAATGAGGTTTTTATGAAAATCCGCGAACTTGCCCAGCATTGGGAAGAAAACGCCAAGGGTCGCCTGACCGATACCGGTTACAGGATTCATCTGGACATGGAAGCCGCCGCACGGCTGGCGGCGATTACCGAGATGTACCCCAAACGCCAGCCCGAAGAACTGCTTGGCGAGCTGATCGGCGCCGCGCTGGAAGAGCTCGAAAAGAGCTTTCCGTACGTGAAAGGATCGACCGTGGTGGCCACCGATGAAGAAGGTGATCCGCTGTACGAGGACGTTGGCCCGACTCCGCGTTTTCTCGCGTTGTCCCGTCGCCATCTGCACGATTTGTCATCCGGTGACGACAAGCAAAAACACTGATCCCCCCAATACCTGTGGGAGCGAGCCTGCTCGCGATGCGGTCTGACATCCGACATTTATGTCGCCTGACACACCGCTATCGCGAGCAGGCTCGCTCCCACATTTAGCCTGCATATCCCTTCGATTATTGCGTGTTCCCAGACCGTTGAATGGTCGGGCATACCACCGTACCTCGCCAAAGTTCCCGATCTAGAGCCTTGTCCGTTCGGTCAAAGTATTTTCAGGCGATAGGCCATCTTCTCTGAACTTTTGAAAAACGCCTCGGGTCACAGCCATTAACCACGCCTGGGACGGCCGTTTCAAAACACCCCGGAAATTGACGGTTACGGCTCCTTGCCCAGCATGGAATTTTAAGTTTTTCAGGAGTTATACCAATGGAGTTGAAGACCATGAAGATCAGCACTGCCAAGTCCTCGTTCAATAACCTGCGCGGTTTGAAACTGGCTGCCCTGGCAATCGGCAGCAGCTTCGTACTGGCCGGTTGTGCAGGCAATCCGCCGACCGAGCAATTCGCCGTGACCCAATCCGCTGTGAATGGCGCCGTCAGCGCCGGCGGTACTGAGTTTGCCGCCGTGGAAATGAAATCCGCACAGGACAAGCTCAAACAAGCCGAAATTGCCATGCATGACAAAAAGTATGCCGAGGCCAAGGTTCTGGCCGAACAAGCTGAGTGGGACGCTCGCGTCGCTGAACGCAAAGCCCAGGCACTGAAAGCCGAACAAGCTGTGAAGGACTCCCAGAAAGGGGTTCAGGAACTGCGTCAGGAAAGCCAGCGCACCGTGCAGTAAGCGCGCATCCAGACCACAGACCTGAAGCTCTTATCGATAGAAAGGACGAATTATTATGCGTACACAATTGATGATCCCCGCTCTCCTGGCCGCAAGCGTTGCACTGGCTGCCTGCTCCACCCCGCCTAACGCGAACCTGGAACAGGCCCGCACCAATTACAGCGGCCTGCAAGCCAACCCGCAAGCCAGCAAAGTGGCGGCATTGGAAACCAAAGACGCCAGCGATTACCTGGACAAAGCCGACAAGGCGTATCTGGACAAGAAAGATCCGAACGAGGTCGACCAACTGGCCTATCTGACCAATCAGCGTGTTGAAGTGGCGAAGCAAACCATCGCCCTGCGCACTGCTGAAGCCAACCTGAAAAACGCTGCCGCACAACGTGCCCAGGCGCGTCTCGATGCTCGCGATCAGCAGATCAAGCAATTGCAGGACAGCCTGAACGCCAAGCAGACCGACCGCGGTACGCTGGTGACGTTCGGTGACGTGCTGTTCGCGACCGACCGTGCTGACCTGAAATCCAGCGGTCTGGTGAACATCAACAAACTGGCGCAGTTCCTCTCGGAAAACCCTGATCGCAAAGTGATCGTCGAGGGTTACACCGACAGCACCGGCACTGCGAGCCACAACCAGTCGCTGTCCGAGCGTCGTGCCGGTTCCGTGCGCATGGCGCTGGTGAAAATGGGCGTTGATCCAGCACGCGTCGTTGCGCAGGGTTATGGCAAGGAATACCCGGTTGCGGAAAACACCAGCACCTCGGGTCGTGCGATGAACCGTCGTGTGGAAGTGACCATTTCCAACGACAACCAGCCCGTGATCCCGCGTTCGGCTGTCAGCTCGAACTAAGCCTCACCTGCTGAAACACAAAAGCCCCGCCCGAGTCGATCAGGCGGGGCTTTTTTGGTCTTCATAGAACCTGTGGGAGCGGCGGTGCGACGATTCGACTTGCCCGCGATAGCGGACTGTCAGTCAACAAAGATGTTGAAGGTGCAGGCCTCATCGCGGGCAAGCCCGCTCCCACATTGGATCGTCAGAGAACCCAGGATCGGGTTACTGCTCCAGCTTTTGCGGGGTTTCTTCGCCCATGCAGCGCACCGCTTTTTTCTTGCTGTTGACCAATACGCCGCTCAGGCCTTTTTGTTCGGTGTCGAACATCACCAGCACGCCATCGATGCACTGGGCCACTTGCGCCGCGGGTTCCAGGGAGACTTTGTAGTCTTCGCCCGGCACGGTCTTGAGCATGGTGAAATCGCTGAGCAGCAGCGCATCTTCGGGTTTGGCGAAGTGCAGGTAACCGTAGAACCACAGGGCCCCGACGGTGCCGAGGATGCTGCAGATACCGGTGATGATCAGCGGGATGGCGTTACGTTCTTCACTCATTGCGGACTCTCTGATGGTTCATCTTCTGAATGCTTGGGTGCCGGGTAATTGGGGATTTCACCCAGGCGGCGCAGGCCGTTGAAATGCTGCGGATCGTCGAGATAACGCAGCATCACTTTGCGCCAGACCGGGTCGGCGAATGTCTGCACATGACCACCCCGGGTCAATTGCAGCACACGCGGCGGCGGCGCAGCTTGATACAGACGGATGCCGTTGGAAAGGGGCACGATCGGATCGTCGATGCTGTGGTAGATCAGTTTCGGCACGCCGTTGAGCTGCGCCATGGAATTGATCGCGCTGTCGCCGTCCGGCACCAGCCAGGACAACGGCACCTGGAACGCCCAGGTCAGCCAGGAATTGCTCAGGGCGAATCGGCCGATGCTGCGATAGCTGGCGGGCACGCCGTCGAGGACGAAGGCCTTGAGTTGTTTCTGACGCTCGGGATGTTGAACCAGGTAATGCACGGCCATCGAACCACCGAGGCTCTGGCCGAGCAGGATCAGCGGTTTGCCTTTGACTTCGGGGGCCTGATCGAGCCACTTGAACGCGGCGTCGATGTCCTGATAGATCGCCGGCAGACTCGGCTCGCCCTCGGACAATCCGTAGCCGCGATAATCGATCAGCAGCACTTGATAACCTTCCTCCGGCAACCACCAGCTGCCGCCCAGGTGCATGGGCAAATTACCGCCGTTGCCGTGCAGATGCAGCACCGTTCCCTTGACCTCGACGCCTTTTTTCGCCGGCAGCCACCAGGCGTTCAGCTTGAGGCCGTCGGCGGTGGTCAGGGTCACCTCGCGGTAGTCGAGCTTGGCTTTTTCCGGGGTGAATATCTGGCCGGGCTCGGGGTAGAACAGCAGGGAGCTGCAACCGCTCAGGGTCAGGAGAAGGCAGAGGATGCCGAGGATTCTCATCCGTTGAAACCTCGCGAGATATAGGTTGGAACAGGGTCTGGTGGAGAAAAAATAAACCTGTGGGAGCGGGCTTGCCCGCGATGGCGGCTCAACATTCAGCATTGATGTTGACAGTGAAATCGCAATCGCGGGCAAGCCCGCTCCCACAGGTTTTGTGTCGGGATCTAAAGGATGTTCGAGTAATCCGCTTCGATCCGGTCCAGGCTCAGGTGGTTGAGGAAGTTGGAGAAGCACATCCACGCCGACAGTGCGTTCAGGTCGCGGAACTGATCCGGCAAATACTTCGGTGGCACCACCAGCCCTTCGTCCACCAACTGGCGCAAGGTTCGCATGTCTTCCAGCGTGGTCTTGCCGCAAAACAGCAGCGGAATCTGCTCAAGCTTGCCTTTACGCACGGCCAACTGAATGTAGTTGTAAACCATGATAAAGCCCTTGAGGTAGGACAAGTCTTTGGTAAACGGCAGACCGGTCGGTATCGAGCCACGGAACACCCGACTGGCATTGCCGTAGCTTTCAGCCATTTCGAAGCCTTGTTCGCGGAAGAATTCGAAGACCTGCAAAAAGTCCGCGCCCTCCTCCACCATGTGAATGGCACGGGTGCGGTTGGTCAGTTTGCGCAGGCGGCTCGGATAGGAAGCGAAGGTGATGATTTCCATCAGGATCGCCAGCCCTTCCTGAGTCACCGTCGACGACGGCGGGCCTTTGGACAGGAAGGTGCAGATCGGCTGGTTCAACCCGTTGAGCGTGGTGCCGACGTGCACCAGCCCTTCATGGACTTCCAGGGCGCGCACGTCACGTTCGTTGAACATCGCGTCGGTGCGGATCTTGATGTAGTCGGCGCCGGCCGCCGCATCGGCCACGATACCGTCAGACTCGAATACCCGAATGGTTTCTTCGGCCTCACCAAACACCTTGCTCAGCCGGGTTTGCAATAAATGCACGGCGTCTTTGGCAGTGAGGATTTTCGGCTCGTCCTTCAGGTCACCCCGGCCATCGATGTTGTTCAGGTAATCGGAGAGCATCAGACCGAGGTCGGACAGGGTCGGGTCGCCGGCATGGAACGCGTCGGACGCGGCGCCGTACAACTCCTGGGAAATCAGCCCGAAATCCTCGGTGCCGCGTGCTTCGAGCATGCGCACCACCATCCGGTATTCCTTGCACATGCGCCGCATGATCTGGCCGACCGGGTTGAACTGGCCGAGCTGACGGGTGATGTCGCGCTCGATGTTCTGGAATTCCAGCTTCACTTTGCTCGAATCAAACGACAGCGGCCGGTTGAGGTAATAGTCGCGGTCCACCGCCGGCATTTCCTTGCCCTTGGCCTTGAGGAAACCCTTGCGGATGCCGTCGTCCCACTTGACCGCATCGAGGACGCGAATCGGCGTCTGCGCCAGCACAATGCGATCGGACAAAATGCGTATCGTCTGCTGGTAATCGTCCACCCGAAACTCCTGTAGAAAAACCGTTATGTGCTGGCTTTATTTAACTTTAGCTTTGGCTTTGGCCAGGCGCTGATAGCGCGCCGCCTCGACGAATACATCGGAATTGGCCGGATCATCGAGGTAAGCAAAGACCTGGTCCATACTGTTATTGATCAACACGCCGTCGCCATCATCGGTCTGGAAGCCTTCGCCGCTCAGGACTTTTTGCCCCAGGGCCTGATTGATCTGCTCGAGATCGAGGTTGTAGACCACCAATTCGTGCTTATCGTTGAGTTCAAATCCGAAGAGGGTGAAATGCCCGCCGAATTGCGCCGGGACCTTCGCCGACAGGTACCAGCGGCTGCCATGGCGCGACACCGTAAAGGGATAAGCTTCACGCTCCTTGGGGTTGGCCTTGAAGTAGCTGACCGCCTGGTAGCGATTGTCGCCCAGACGCGTCAGCTCCAGGTTCATCGGTTCGCCCCAGGCGTTGGTGCTGGTCCATTTGCCGAGCAGACCTTTGGGCGCGGGGTCGCTGGCGGGCAGTGGGTCCTTGAAGGTCACCAGACAGCCACTGAGCAGCAGGAACGACAAGGCGATCACAACGACACGCCAGGCTTTCATTCAACACTCCCTATGAACACAGTTCGCCTCATGATCGTTCCCACGCTCTGCGTGGGAACGCATCCAGTGACGCTCTGCGTCACACCGTAAGGGACGCGGAGCGTCCCGGGCGGCATTCCCACGCGGAGCGTGGGAACGATCAGAGGACCGGGTTACACCGACGCGAGTACCAGGTGCATGTAGCGATTGAGGATACCGAGCATTTCAGCTTCGGCGACAGGCTCGGCGTCGTTGAGCAGGCCCTGATATTCCATCCGTCCGATAATCGCCGTCAACACCTTGGCATCCTGTTGCGGTTCGCGCGAACCCAACACCTCAAAAAGCTGGCACGTCCCCTGGAGCAGAATTTGCTGATGGGAGCGCACCAACAGTGCCAGGCGCGGGTTCAGCAGCGCTTCCTGACGGAACGCCTGTTCGGCCATCAAGTGTTCGCGGCGGTTGATCAGTTGCCGGTGGACATAGTCCGCCATCAACCGCGCAATGTCGTCCGCCAGTTGCGAGCGTGACTCGGGGCTGCCGTCGCCGCTGACCACCATCTCGCGCAGCAGGCCCTCATTGTTCACCCACAATTTGGCCATGAAAGCCGCGCTGCGTTCCACGTATTGGGCGAAGGTATCGGTGAGCAGGTCATCGATGTCCTTGAAATAGTAGGTGGTGGCCGACAGTGGCACGCCGGCCTCTGCCGCCACTGCACGGTGACGCACGGCCCGCACGCCATCACGCACGACAATGCGCATCGCCGCATCGAGAATGTCCTGTCGACGCTGCTCGCTGCCCTGCCGGCTGGCCTTGCGACCCTGGTACTGAACGCTTTCAGCGACCGCAGTGGCGATGCCCGCTGCACCTTCTTGAGCAATTGCACGGTTCACGACAGGTATTCCTCTCTTACTTCAAAAGTAACCATTTGATACGTTTGTACCAGACAGGCAATAAAAAGCCGCCTGTTATAGGCGGCTTTTTTATCGAAACACTTACGCTTGCGGCCGCATGTGCGGGAACAGGATCACGTCGCGGATCGACGGTGAGTTGGTCAGCAACATCACCAGACGGTCGATGCCGATACCTTCACCCGCCGTTGGCGGCATGCCGTACTCCAGCGCGCGAACGAAGTCGGCGTCGTAGTGCATGGCTTCGTCATCGCCTGCGTCCTTGTCGGCCACCTGCGCCATGAAGCGCTCGGCCTGGTCTTCCGCGTCGTTCAACTCGGAGTAGGCGTTGGCGATTTCGCGGCCACCGATAAACAGCTCAAAGCGGTCGGTGACGCTTGGGTTGTCGTCGTTACGACGGGCCAGCGGCGACACTTCGAACGGGTACTGGGTGATGAAGTGCGGCTGCTCCAGCTTGTGCTCGACCAGCTCTTCGAAAATCATCACCTGCAACTTGCCCAGACCTTCGAAGCCCAGCACTTTGGCGCCGGCCTTCTTGGCGATGGCGCGAGCCTTGTCGATGTCGGTCAGGTCGTCAGCGCTCAGCTCGGGGTTGTACTTGAGGATCGAGTCGAACACCGACAGACGCACGAACGGTTCGCCGAAGTGGAACACTTTGTCGCCATACGGCACGTCGGTGCTGCCCAGAACCAGCTGCGCCAGTTCACGGAACAGTTCTTCGGTCAGGTCCATGTTGTCTTCGTAGTCGGCGTACGCCTGGTAGAACTCCAACATGGTGAATTCAGGGTTGTGACGAGTCGAAACGCCTTCGTTGCGGAAGTTGCGGTTGATCTCGAACACTTTCTCGAAGCCGCCGACAACGAGGCGCTTGAGGTACAACTCAGGCGCGATACGCAGGAACATTTCCATGTCCAGCGCGTTGTGGTGCGTCTCGAATGGCTTGGCCGCAGCGCCACCCGGAATGGTTTGCAGCATCGGCGTTTCGACTTCCAGGAAGTCACGCTTCATCAGGAAGCTGCGGATGTGCGCAATCACTTGCGAACGCACGCGGAAGGTCTGGCGCACCTCTTCGTTGACGATCAGGTCAACGTAGCGCTGGCGATAGCGCTGTTCGGTGTCGGTCAGGCCGTGGTGCTTGTCCGGCAGCGGGCGCAGCGACTTGGTCAGCAGGCGCACTTCGGTCATTTCAACGTACAGGTCGCCCTTGCCGGAACGGGCCAGGGTGCCAACGGCTGCAATGATGTCGCCCATGTCCCAGGTTTTCACCGCGGCCAGGGTTTCTTCGGACAGGGTCTTACGGTTGACGTAGACCTGAATCCGCCCGGTCATGTCCTGGATCACCATGAACGAGCCACGGTTGAGCATGATGCGACCGGCAACCTTGACCGGGATCGCAGCCTCTGCCAGCTCTTCCTTGGTCTTGTCCGCGTACTGTTTCTGCAAGTCTTCGCAGTAGTTGTCGCGGCGGAAGTCGTTGGGGAAGGCATTGCCCTTGGCGCGCTCGGCAGCAAGCTTTTCCTTGCGCAGGGCGATCAGGGAGTTTTCTTCCTGTTGCAGGGCTTGCGGGTCGAGTTGTAGGTCGCTCATGTCTTTAAAAATTCCATCACAGGTTCGTTGCCCCCACCGAGGGCAGGGGACTTAAGGTCTTGACTGGCGGTTTACAGCCCTTGTTTCAGGCTCGCCACCAGGTATTCGTCGATATCGCCGTCGAGTACCTTGTCGCAGTCACTGCGTTCGATGTTAGTGCGCAAATCCTTGATTCGCGACGCATCGAGCACGTAAGAGCGAATCTGGTGACCCCAGCCGATGTCCGACTTGGTGTCTTCCAGGGCCTGGGAGGCGGCGTTGCGTTTCTGCACTTCCTGCTCGTACAAGCGCGCCCGCAACATTTTCATCGCGGTGTCTTTGTTGGCGTGCTGGGAGCGTTCGTTCTGGCAGCTGACCACGGTGTTGGTCGGTACGTGAGTAATCCGTACGGCCGAGTCGGTGGTGTTTACGTGCTGACCACCGGCACCCGAGGAGCGGTAGGTGTCGATGCGCAGGTCCGACGGGTTGATGTCGATTTCGATGTTGTCATCGATTTCCGGCGACACGAACACGGCCGAGAACGAGGTGTGGCGGCGGTTGCCGGAGTCGAACGGGCTCTTGCGCACCAGACGGTGCACGCCGATCTCGGTGCGCAGCCAGCCAAAGGCGTATTCGCCCTTGATGTGGACCGTGGCGCCCTTAATCCCGGCGACTTCACCGGCGGACAGTTCCATGATGGTCGCGTCGAAACCGCGTTTGTCAGCCCAGCGCAGGTACATGCGCAGCAGGATGTTGGCCCAGTCCTGGGCTTCGGTACCGCCGGAGCCGGCCTGGATGTCCAGGTAGGCGTTGTTGGCGTCCATTTCACCGCTGAACATGCGACGGAATTCGAGTTTTTCCAGCGACTCGCGCAGGCGCTCGACTTCGGCAGCGACGTCATCGACGGCGGCCTGGTCTTCTTCTTCGGCGGACATCAGCAGCAAATCTTTGGCGTCGGCCAGACCGCTGTGCATTTCGTCGAGGGTTTCGACGATTTGAGCCAGCAGCGACCGCTCGCGGCCCAGTTCCTGAGCGTACGACGGGTTGTTCCAGACAGCCGGATCTTCAAGCTCGCGATTGACTTCAGTCAGACGCTCATGCTTTTGATCGTAGTCAAAGATACCCCCGAATAGTTTCGGAGCGCTCGGACAGGTCCTTGATACTGTTAAGGATCGGGTTGATTTCCATGGCGGGCAGCACTCGTTGGCGAACTTTTGAAAGCCGGCGAGTATAACGTAATCAAGCTGTCACGGCAGCCCGCCTGGCGGCTTTAGGGGCGAATGATTAAAGCGAACGCCGAGTAAATCTGTGGCGAGGGAGCTTGCTCCCGCTGGACTGCGAAGCAGTCCCCTTCTTTTTGCTGATAAGGGGGCCGCTTCGCTGCCCGGCGGGAGCAAGCTCCCTCGCCACAAGGGTATCGGCCAGCAAGGGGATCTATATTTACAAACCTGGTCGCCCGCTATTCGATGCCAACCTGATTACGCCCATTGTTTTTCGCCAGGTACAGCCCCTTGTCCGCCGCGGAAATCAATTGCCGACAGTCACTGCCCTGCTGCGGGATCATGGTCGACAGGCCGATGCTGATGGTCAGGCTTGAGCCTTCGCTGGGGAAAATGTGCGGAATCTTCAGCGCTTCCACGGTCATGCGCAGTTTTTCCGCCACCAGCCGTGCGCCACCCGGCGTGGTATTGGGCAGCACCAGGACAAATTCTTCGCCGCCGTACCGGGCTGGCAGGTCCGACGGTCGGGAGCTGGCGTCGCGAATGGCGGTGGCAACTTTACGCAGGGCTTCATCGCCTTCAAGGTGGCCAAAACTGTCGTTGTAGGACTTGAAATAGTCGACATCAATCATCAACAGCGACAATTGACTCTGATCGCGCAGCGAACGGCGCCATTCCAGTTCCAGGTATTCGTCGAAGTGCCGGCGGTTCGACAGCCCGGTCAAGCCGTCGGAGTTCATCAACCGTTGCAGCACCAGGTTGGTGTCGAGCAACTGCTGCTGGCTGACCCGCAACGCGCGGTACGCCGCATCGCGCTGCAACAAGGTCATGTAGGAGCGCGAGTGATAGCGAATGCGCGCCACCAGTTCGATGTTGTCCGGCAGCTTGACCAGGTAATCATTGGCCCCGGCCGCAAACGCCGCGCTCTTGATCAGCGGGTCTTCTTTGGTCGACAGGACAATGATCGGAATGTTTTTGGTCGCCGGATGGTTACGGTATTCACGCACCAGGCTGAGGCCGTCCAGACCGGGCATCACCAGATCCTGGAGGATCACCGTCGGCTTGATGCGGATCGCCTGCGCGATGGCCTGGTGCGGGTCGGCGCAGAAGTGGAAGTCGATATTCTCTTCGTTCGACAACCCGCGGCGCACCGCCTCGCCGATCATCGCCTGATCGTCCACCAACAACACCATGGCAGCGTTTTCGTCAGTCTTGAAGTCGTCGAGTTGTAAGTCATTCATGTGCGGTCACCTGAATACTGCTTGGGCCAGGATTGCTGCGAAAAGTCTTCATTTGAGGAAAATCTCCAGCAATCGTGGCGCTATCTTGTCCAGTGGGCGAACTTCCACGGCGGCATCGATGGCCGCCGCCGCTTTCGGCATTCCGTAAACCGCACTGCTTTGTTGGTCCTGAGCGATGGTCATGTAGCCCTGCTGGCGCATGAGTTTAAGCCCCTGCGCGCCGTCACGCCCCATGCCGGTGAGCAAAACACCCACGGCATCGCCGTTCCAGTAACTGGCCACGCTCTCGAAAAATACATCGATCGAGGGCCGATAGATCTCGTTGACCGGTTCGGCGGTGTAAGCCAGCGTGCCGTTTTTCAACAAGCGAATATGGTGGTTGGTGCCCGCCAGCAACACCGTGCCGGCTAACGGCGGCTCACCTTCCTGGGCCAGGCGCACCTTCAGGCCGCTGGCGCTGCTGAGCCATTCGGCCATGCCGGCGGCGAACACCTGGTCAACATGCTGCACCAGCACGATGGCAGCCGAAAAATCCTTTGGCAGGCCCTTGAGCAAGACTTCCAGCGCCGCCGGCCCGCCTGCGGACGAGCCAATCGCGACCAGTCGCTGGCGTGAAGCCGAACTGCGCAGCGGGCTGGGGGCTGGTCGCTCCCGGTTGCCCTTGTCACCAATCAGCCAGCCGATGTTCATGATCTTGCGCAACAACGGCGCCGCCGCCTCTTGGGCATTGCCAGCACCGAGGGCCGGGGTGTCGACCACGTCCAGCGCGCCGTGACCCATGGCCTCAAACACCCGGTGCACGTTCTGCTGACGGTCGACCGTGACGATGACGATGGCGCAGGGGGTCTCGGCCATGATCCGCCGGGTCGCCTCCACGCCGTCCATCACCGGCATGATCAGGTCCATCAAAATTAGGTCCGGGGTGAATTCGGCGCAACGTTGCACCGCCTCGGCGCCATTGCCGGCGACCCAGACCACTTCATGCGCCGGTTCGAATGCCAAGGCGCGGCGCAGGGCCTCCACCGCCATGGGCATATCGTTGACGATGGCTATTTTCATGCCCGCGCTCCTCCGATGAGCTCAACCACTGCATCGAGCAGGGCGTCGTCATGAAAACTGGCTTTGGCTAGATAATAGTCGGCTCCGGCGTCCAGTCCACGACGACGGTCTTCTTCGCGATCTTTATAGGACACCACCATAACCGGCAGCGATTGCAGGCGATTGTCCTGGCGCAACAAAGACACCAGTTCGATGCCGTCCATGCGCGGCATATCAATGTCAGTAATCAGCAGATCGAAATCCTCCGAACGCAGGGCGTTCCAGCCATCCATACCGTCGACCGCCACGGCTACGTCGTAACCGCGATTGAGCAGCAACTTGCGCTGCAACTCGCGAACGGTCAACGAATCGTCGACCACCAGTATCCGTTTGCGCGCTGCCTCGACCGCCTGGCTGCCCTGACGGGCAATCCGCTCCAGACGCCCGGTGTTGAGCAGTTTGTCCACCGAACGCAGCATGTCTTCGACGTCGACGATCAGCACCACCGACCCATCGTCGAGCAAGGCCCCGGCGGAAATGTCCTGCACCTTGCCCAGACGTTCGTCCAGCGGCAAAACGACCAATGTCCGCTCGCCAACAAACCGCTCGACCGCCACGCCGTAAATCGCTTCACGCTCACGAATCACCACGACTTTCAGGGTTTGTTGACCGCCCGGGCTCGCCGGCCGCTGCAGCAGCTGACTGGCGGCGACCAGCCCGACATGCCGGCCTTCGTGCCAGAAGTGCTGACGCCCTTCGACCTGAACGATGTCCGCCGGCTCCAGATCACACATGCGCTCGATGTGCGCCAGCGGAAAGGCGTACGCCTCGTCACCGACCTCGACCACCAGACTGCGCACCACAGACAGCGTCAGCGGCACTTCGAGGTGAAAGCGGCTGCCCTCGCCCGCCGTCTGCTCCAGCACCACCGCGCCGCGCAATTGACGGACCATGTGCTGAACCGCGTCCAGGCCGACGCCACGCCCGGACACTTCGGTCACCGTGTCGCGCAGGCTGAAACCCGGCAGAAACAGGAACGTCAGCAGCTCTTCTTCGCTTAACTGGGCGGCGGTTTCGGCTGGGGATAGCTGCCGCTCGATGATGCTGCGGCGGACCTTTTCCAGATCGACGCCGTGACCGTCATCGCTCAACTCCAGCACCAGCAGGCCGGCTTGATGGGAGGCGCGCAGCCGAATCAGGCCTTCTTCAGGCTTGCCGGCCAGCAAGCGTTGCTCGGGGGACTCGATGCCGTGATCCACGGCGTTGCGCAGCAAGTGCGTCAGCGGCGCTTCGAGCTTTTCCAGGACGTCGCGATCAACCTGGGTTTTCTCGCCTTCGATCTCGAGCCGCACCTGTTTACCGAGGCTGCGACCGAGGTCGCGGACCATGCGCACTTGCCCGCTCAACACGTCGGCAAACGGCCGCATGCGACAGGCCAGCGCGGTGTCGTACAACACCTGCGCCCGCTGACTGGCCTGCCAGGCAAACTCATCCAGTTCGGCGTTTTTTTCCACCAGCAATTGCTGGGACTCGGCCAGCAGCCGCCGGGCATCGCTCAGGGCTTCCTGGGCTTCGAGGCTCAAGGCATGTTCCTTGAGGTGGACGTTGAGGTTTTCCAGCGCCCGCAGGCCATTGTTCTGCATTCGCTTGAGGCGCTGCATCGTGGCCAGGTGCGGCTTGAGTCGCTGGGTTTCCACCAGGGATTTGCTCGACAGGTCGAGCAGGCTGTTCAAGCGTTCGGCCGTGACACGCAGCACGCGTTCGCCGCCTTCGGTGGTGCGCCGGTTTTTTTTCGGTGGTTCTGCGGGTGACGGTTCGGCGACCGGAACCAGCTCTTCGACCTTTGGCGCGAGCGCTTCGGGCTCTGACTCGGTCATGAAGGGCGCTATCGGCGTGCTGATCGGCATGGCCAACGCCAGCGGATCCAGCAACCGAGCCATCAGTGCCACATAGGCCTCGATATCCGCCGCCCCGGGATTGTTATTCGGCGTCGCAATGCGCATCAGCAGATCGGTGCCTTGCAGCAAGGCGTCAATGTGCTCGGGCCGCAAGTACAGGCGCCCTTCCTGCGCGCTGACCAGGCAATCTTCCATCACATGCGCGACGCTCACGCCGGCATCGACCCCGACAATCCGCGCCGCGCCTTTGAGCGAGTGGGCTGCGCGCATGCACGATTCAAGGTGATCGGCCTGCGTCGGATCGCGTTCAAGCGCCAAAAGGCCTGCGCTCAGCACTTGGGTCTGGGCTTCGGCTTCGAGGCTGAACAGCTCCAGCAACGAGGCGTCGCGCATTTGCTCGGGGGTCATGTGAGGCTCCGGGTCACGGCGGACAACAGCTGTTCTTCATCCAGCCAACGCAGGCTGCGACCTTTGAATTGCAGCACGCCCCGGGTGTATTTGGCACTGGCCTGGGTACCGGACTGCGACGCGGCATCGAGAATACGCTCGTCGATGGCGTGAATGCCGTCCACTTCATCCACCGGCACCACCACCGGCCCGCCGTGGGCAGCGATGATCAGCATCCTCGGCATCACCCGCGCGCCAGAAGCCACGCTGCTGGTGCCATCGAGACCGAGCAGCTCCACCAGCGACAGGCACGCCACCAAAGCTCCGCGCACGTTCGCCACTCCCAGCAGGGCCCGGGAGCGCTGGTGTGGCAAGGAATGAATCGCTTGCAGGGGCGCCACTTCGACCAGGCTGCGGGTAGCCAGGCCCAGCCATTCTTCGCCAAGACGAAACATCAGCAGCGAGCGGGTTTTCACGTCGATTTCGGCCGCCGTCGAAACCTGCTCGCGATCGTCCTGTTGCAAAGCGTAGCGGTCGAGCAAGCGCGTGGCAGCGGCGGAGTACACCGCGCAGTTGCGGCAGTGAATATGCTCGATCAGCAGCGGGCAGGACTTGTCGCCGTGGATACCGATGCGGTTCCAGCAGTCGTCGATGGCCTGGGCATCTTTATGGGTGACGCTCAAGGTGTCGGAGGCCTTCATCGTTTACGCTCACTGTCGGCGGCGCGTTCGCTGCGGGCGGCGCGGTCTTGCAATCTTTTGGCACCCGCCGTGTCGCCCAGAGATTGCAGCAAGGCCGCCAGGTGCATCAACGCGTCGGGGTGTTGCGGTTCGAGGTATAACGCCTTGCGATAAAAACCCTGGGCTTCGAGGACTCTGCCGGCGACATCGCTGAGCAGCCCCAGCCAATAAAACACCTGGGCTACCGGTTCGTGACTGCGCAAGTAAGTTTCGCAGGCTGCGCGGGCATCGGCACTTTTGCCTTCGTTGGCCAGCGCGGTGATGTTCGCCAACAAGGTGGCAGCGTCCGAGGCTTTCGAGGTGACGGTCGGTGGCGTAATAGTTGTGAACGGACGATTGCGCACAGGTGGCGGTGCCACGCTGCGCAGCGGTTGGCGCACCGGCAGCGGTGTCGGGACGAAGACTGGCAGAGGCTCGGGTACAGGCGCGCTCTGACGGCTGAACGCAAAAGACTGCGGGATGCCAATCGAGCGCATGCCGAAACGACCGAGCAAACTGCCTTCGGCCGGGCCGATAAACAGCACGCCGTCGACATGCGTCAGACGCTTGAGCACTTCGAAAACTTGCTGCTGGGTGGGCAGATCGAAATAGATCAGCAGGTTGCGGCAGAACACAAAATCATAAGGCGGCTCGCTGGCCAGCAACGCAGGATCCAGCAGATTGCCGACCTGCAAACGCACTTGTTCAAGCACTCGCTCGCTGAGGCGGTAGCCGTCTTCTTCGGCACTGAAATGGCGCTCGCGAAACTCGATGTCCTGGCCACGAAACGAATTCTTGCCATACAGCGCACGTTTGGCTTTTTCCACCGACAACGGGCTGACGTCCATGCCTTCGACCTTGAACTGATGCGGCTTGAGCCCGGCATCAAGCAAGGCCATGGCGATGGAGTACGGCTCCTCGCCAGTGGAACAGGGCAGGCTGAGAATCCTCAGTGCGCGCAGGTTGTTGATGTCGGCCAAGCGTTTGGTGGCCAGTTTCGCCAACGTCGCGAAGGATTCGGGGTAGCGGAAAAACCAGGTCTCAGGAACGATCACCGCTTCAATCAACGCCTGCTGTTCGTCCTGCGAACCTTGCAGCGTGTGCCAATACTCATCAGCCGTCAGCGCCCTGGAGGCCGTGCTGCGCTGGCGCACCGCGCGCTCGATGATCGCCGGCCCCACCGACGTGACGTCGAGGCCAATGCGTTCCTTGAGGAAATCGAAGAAGCGCTGATCGCTGCTCATGGCCGTTCCTCAAGCAGCGCCAGGTCCAGCGGCGGCGAAGGAAACAGCAGCGCCCGCACCTGATCATCAAGCAGATCGGCCACCCGCACCCATTGCAGCAAACCCTGGGCATCTTCACGGACCGGCCCCAGGTAAGGCGCCTGGCGATTATCCAGGCCATAGGGTTTAAAGTCCGCCGGGTTGCAGCGCAAGGTGTCGGTGGCCTGCTCCAGAATCAGCCCGAGCAACTGCGAAGGCGTCTCCTCATCCGGCCAATAGTGCACCAGCACCAGCCGCGTACTGGTGCGGGCTTGCGCCGGTTCGCCAAAGGTCAGTGCGCTGAGGTCGATCACCGGCACCACCGCGCCGCGATAGGCGAATACCCCGGCGACCCAGTGCGGGGCCTTGGCAATCGGTTTCAATGGCAGGCGCGGCAGCACTTCGGCCACTTCGCGCGCCTGCAAGGCATAGCGCTCGTTGCCGATGCGAAACAGCAGAAACAACGCGTGTTTCGCCGGCATCACCCCGCCGCGTTTGACCACGAGTTCGCTCATCAGACTTTGAATCGCGAGACGCCGCCCCGCAGCCCCACGGCCACCTGGCTCAGCTCGTCAATGGCGAAACTGGCCTGGCGCAAGGACTCGACGGTCTGGCTGCTGGCATCGCCCAACTGCACCAGCGCGTGGTTGATCTGTTCGGCGCCGGTGGCCTGGGCCTGCATGCCTTCGTTGACCATCAGCACCCGCGGCGCCAGCGCCTGAACCTGGTGGATGATCTGCGACAGCTGCTCGCCGACCTGCTGCACTTCGGACATGCCGCGACGCACTTCTTCAGAGAATTTGTCCATGCCCATGACCCCGGCCGACACCGCCGACTGGATCTCACGCACCATCTGCTCGATGTCGTACGTAGCGACGGCGGTCTGATCCGCCAGACGCCGCACTTCGGTGGCGACCACGGCAAACCCACGACCGTATTCACCGGCCTTTTCAGCTTCGATGGCGGCGTTCAGCGACAGGAGGTTGGTCTGGTCGGCGACTTTGACGATGGTCACCACCACTTGGTTAATGTTGCCGGCCTTCTCATTGAGGATCGCCAGTTTGGCGTTGACCAGATCGGCCGCGCCCATCACCGAGTGCATGGTCTCTTCCATCCGCGCCAGGCCTTGCTGCCCGGAACCGGCCGCTACCGAAGCCTGATCGGCGGCGGTGGAGACTTCGGTCATGGTGCGCACCAGATCGCGAGAAGTGGCCGCGATTTCACGGGACGTCGCGCCGATTTCGGTGGTGGTGGCGGCGGTTTCGGTGGCGGTGGCTTGCTGTTGCTTGGAGGTGGCGGCGATCTCGGTCACCGATGTGGTGACCTGGACGGAGGAGCGTTGGGCCTGAGACACGAGAGCGGTGAGCTCGGTCATCATGTCGTTGAAGCCGGTTTCCACCGCATTGAATTCGTCTTTGCGCTCCAGGTTCAGACGGCCGCTGAGGTCGCCAGTGCGCATGATTTCGAGGATCTGCACGATCCGGTTCATCGGCGCCATGATTGCGCGCATCAACAGCAAACCGCAGAGACCGGCGGCTAACACGGCGACCAGCAGGGAAACGCCCATGATGATTTTGGCGGTGACCACGGCGTCATCGATGTATGCGATGTCTTGGTCGGCCACCGCTTTGTTTTCGCGCAGGATGTCATTGAGCTTCATGCGTCCCGCCGTCCAGGCCGGGGTCAACTGTTCGTTGAACAACTTGATGGCATCGGCCTCTTGATTGCGCTTGTGCAGGTCGAGCACCGCGGCCAGGAGCTTGCCGTACTCCGCATGGAGTTTTTCGAATGTCGCGAATTCGACCTTGTCTTCCTCTGTAGTCACGGTGGCGCGATAGTTACCCATCGCTTCCTGCACACGCGCTTCGTAGCTTTTGAAGTCTGCGGCGTCTTCGGCACTGATGCCCTGCCCTTCCTTCAGGCCCAGCAATTTCTGAATATGGAGAAAACTGTCGACCCAGGCGCCGCGAATCGTCGAGCTGTAATAGACCCCGGGCAACGCGTCCTCACGGACACTGGCTTCGCTGGTTTCGATCTTCAACAGCCGGGAATACGAGACGACGACCATCAGCAACATGATGGCGATAATCACCGCAAAGCTCGCCAAGATGCGTTGGCGCAACGTCCAGTTCTTCACAGTCAGTCCTCGGGGCGATTCAAATGCTGCGGAGTATAGCTGAGGGTGTTTCATTTATAAGACGGGGGATTGGCAGTTCTCGACTGTAGGTGGGAATACGGCGGGAGTGCCTCTGGAGGGGGACTTGCGTTGGAACGGGTGGTGAACCGCAGGGGCAAGGTGGAAGAAATGGGCCGTAGATTGGCCATCGGGATGTAGTGAGGCTGCAGACGCCTTCGCGGGCAAGTCGGATCGCCGCCCGCTCGCTCCTACGGGTTCAGCGCAGTACCTGTAGGAGCGAGCGGGCGGCGATCCGACTTGCCCGCGAAGGCGATCTTGAAATTACATGGAAGCCTGGCGCACCTGCTTCTCCAACTCCAGCTTCAACCCAGGCTCCAGCTTCAATTGCCGCGCCAGTTCATCCAGGTAGGACTTCTCCATGAAGCTCTCCTCATCCACCAGCATCACGCTGGCGATGTACATCTCGGCAGCCATTTCCGGGGTGCTGGCCGCGCGGGCCACTTCTGTCGGGTCGAGCGGCTTGCTGAGTTCGGCGTGCAGCCACTGCTGCAACTCCTGATCGTTGTCGAGTTTGGTGAATTCGCCTTCTATCAATGCACGCTCACGGTCATCAACGTGGCCATCGGCTTTGGCCGCGGCAACCAACGCCTTGAGAATCGCCTGACTATGCAGCTCGACTTGGGCCGGGGGTAGACGATCAAGCGTTTGCGGCTCGGTTTTCGGCGCAGTGCCTTGTTGGGCCTGCCAGTTGCCATAAGCCTTGTAGGCAATGACACCAAGCGCGGCGAGGCCGCCGTAGATGGCGACTTTTCCGCCAACGTTGCGGGCCTTTTTGCTGCCGAGTAACAGGCCCATCGCACCTGCCGCCAAGGCACCGCCGCCCGCGCCGGAGAGCAAACCGCCGAGGCCGCCCGAACCACCGCTGCCACCGAGCAATCCGCCCAATCCACCGCTGGACGCCTTGTTTTGAGCGCCACCGGCCTTGTTCTGCAACATGTCCTGACCGGACTTGAGTAGTTGATCGAGCAATCCACGCGTATTCATTTTGCCGTCTCCACGAAAGGGGTTATCCGGACACTAAGGCCACCAGCCTAGAACGAAAGTGCCCGGCGACCGGGGACGAGAGTGCTTCTGGATGTTGCCTGGAAAAACATGGCTATCGATTAAAGCGATATACACTCAAGCGAATCTATAAAAACCGCCCACCGGGTAATTCCCCATGATGACCTTGCGTCAGATTCGTCACTTTATCGCCGTGGCCGAGACTGGCTCGATCTCCGCCGCCGCGCAAACCGCGTTCATTTCCCAATCGACATTGACCCTGGCGATCCAGCAACTGGAAGAAGAGATCGGTGTCGGCCTGTTTAACCGACACGCCAAGGGCATGAGCCTGACGCACCAGGGCCATCAATTCCTGCGCCAGGCGCACCTGATTCTGGCCACCGTGGACAACGCCAAACGCAGCCTGCAACAAAGTACCGACCAGGTCGCCGGCCAGCTGATCATCGGCGTGACCAGTCTGGTGGCCGGTTACTACCTCGCGGATCTACTCACTCGTTTCCAGCGCGCCTACCCCAACGTCGAAATCCGCGTGATGGAGGACGAGCGGCCGTACATCGAGCATTTGCTGGTCAGCGGCGAGATCGACGTCGGCGTATTGATCCTTTCCAACCTCGAAGATCGCCACGCCTTGCAGACCGAAGTGCTGACTCATTCGCCCCATCGGCTGTGGCTGCCGGCCCAGCATCCGCTGCTGGAACACGACAGCATCAACCTCGCCGATGTGGCCCGTGAGCCGCTGATTCAGCTGAACGTCGACGAAATGGACCGCAACGCCCAGCGCATGTGGTCCGGGGCCGGACTGCAACCGCGCATTACGCTGAAAACCGCGTCGACGGAAGCCGTTCGAAGCCTTGTGGCTGCAGGCCTGGGCGTATCGATCCAGCCCGACATGACCTACCGCCCGTGGTCTCTGGAGGGCGACATCATCGAAGCACGGCCGATTGCCGACCTGAGCCAGACCCTCGACGTCGGCCTGGCCTGGCGTCGTGGCACCGCGCGCCCGGCGTTGGTGGACCCGTTCTTGACCGTCGCCCGCGAGCAACCCCACGGCGGGCGCAAGCCATCTATTTAATCGAACGCCACCTTCAGTATTTAGAATTTGTCGACCTCGGGCCCGCGAACTAGTCTTGGTACATCAATAAGACGGCCGGGCCCCAGTCACAGGGAGCACCATGGCCACACAAGAAAAGAGAACCCGAAAAATGGCTGGCGCGCAGACCCCGTTGTTCACCGCGTTGTTGATCGATGGCGAATTGGTCGCGGGCCAGGGTTTTGTCGAACCGATCCTCAACCCGGCCACCGGGGAAGTGCTGACCCACATCGCAGAAGCCAGCACAGAGCAAGTCGAAGCCGCCATCCTCGCCGCCCACCGCGCCTTCGCCGGCTGGTCGCGGACCACGCCGCAGCAACGCTCGAACCTGTTGCTGGACATCGCCAACGCCATCGAAAAACAAGCCGACCTCCTCGCCCGCCTCGAATCCCTGAACTGCGGCAAGCCGTTGCACCTGGCCCGTCAGGATGACTTGAGCGCGACGGTCGATGTGTTCCGCTTCTTCGCCGGTGCCGTGCGCTGCCAGACCGGCCAGCTCAGCGGCGAATACCTGCCGGGCTACACCAGCATGGTCCGTCGCGATCCGATTGGCGTGGTCGCGTCGATTGCGCCGTGGAACTACCCGATCATGATGGCCGCGTGGAAAATCGCCCCGGCCCTCGCCGCCGGTAACACGCTGGTGTTCAAACCTTCCGAACACACGCCGCTGTCGATCCTGGCTCTCGCGCCTGCGCTGGCCGAGATCCTTCCACGCGGCGTGATCAACATCGTCTGCGGCGGCGGTGAAGGCGTCGGCAGCCACTTGGTCAGCCATCCGAAAGTGCGCATGGTGTCGTTGACCGGCGATATCGTCACCGGCCAAAAAATCCTCCAGGCCGCGGCAAAAACCCTGAAACGCACGCACCTTGAGCTCGGCGGCAAAGCGCCAGTGATCGTCTGCAACGATGCGGATATTCAGGCGGTGGTCGAAGGCGTACGCACTTACGGTTATTACAACGCCGGCCAGGATTGCACCGCGGCTTGCCGAATTTATGCACAGGCCGGGATTCACGACCGCTTGGTGGCTGAACTCGGCGCGGCGGTCAGCAGCCTGCGCTTTGCCGGTAAACGCGACGCCGACAACGAAATCGGCCCGCTGATCAGCACCCGCCAGCGCGACCGCGTGGCCAGTTTCGTCGAGCGTGCCCTCGGCCAGCCACACATCGAACGGGTGACCGGCGCGGCGGTGCATTCCGGCGCCGGCTTCTATTACCAGCCAACCTTGCTGGCCGGTTGCAAACAGAACGATGAAATCGTCCAGCGCGAAGTCTTCGGGCCGGTGGTCACCGTGACCCGTTTCGATCAACTCGAACAAGCGGTGGACTGGGCCAACGACTCGGAATACGGCCTCGCCTCGTCGATCTGGACCCAGAACCTCGACAAAGCCATGCAGGTCGCGGCGCGGTTGCAGTACGGCTGCACCTGGATCAACAGCCATTTCATGCTGGTCAGCGAAATGCCCCACGGCGGCCTGAAACGTTCGGGCTATGGCAAAGACTTATCCAGCGATTCGCTTCAGGACTACAGCGTGGTGAGGCACATCATGGCGCGCCACGGACAGCATCTCTGACTACGCTAATAACAAGCCGCTAACGGCATGCTTCACCACGTTCACAACTGCCCCGACCATAATTAAAGAAGAGGGAATTCCCATGTTCGTGCACAAGACCGCACTGCTCAGTGCAATCACCACAGCGCTGTTGGCCAGCGCCAGCCTCCAGGCCGCCGAACCGCTGAAAGCCGTCGGTGCCGGCGAAGGTCAGCTGGATATCGTGGCGTGGCCCGGCTACATCGAACGTGGCGAAAGCGACAAGGCGTACGACTGGGTGACCGGTTTCGAGAAGGAAACCGGCTGTAAGGTGAACGTCAAAACGGCCGCCACTTCCGATGAAATGGTCAGCCTGATGTCCAAGGGCGGTTACGACCTGGTGACCGCGTCGGGCGATGCGTCGCTGCGGTTGATCGTTGGCAAGCGTGTGCAGCCGATCAACACGGCGTTGATTTCGAACTGGAAGAACATAGACCCTCGCCTCAAGGATGGCCCTTGGTACGTCGTCAATAACCAAACCTACGGCACTCCGTATCAGTGGGGCCCGAACGTGTTGATGTACAACACCAACGTGTTCAAGACGGCACCGGACAGCTGGAGTGTGGTGTTCGAAGAGCAAACCCTGCCGGACGGCAAGTCCAACAAGGGTCGGGTTCAAGCCTATGACGGCCCGATCTATATCGCCGATGCGGCGCTTTATCTCAAATCGAAACAGCCGGAGCTGGGCATCAAGGACCCGTACCAGCTCAACGAAGTGCAATACAAAGCGGCGCTGGACCTGCTTCGCAAGCAACAACCCTTGATCCACCGCTACTGGCATGACGCAACGGTCCAGATGAGTGACGTCAAGAACGAAGGCGTCGTGGCGTCCAGCACCTGGGGCTACATGGTCAACGGTCTGGTGGCGGACAAGCAGTCGGTGGCTTCGGTCATTCCAAAAGAAGGCGCAACGGGTTGGGCCGACACCACCATGCTGCACGCCGACGCCAAGCACCCGAACTGTGCTTACAAGTGGATGGACTGGTCGCTGCAACCGAAAGTCCAGGGTGACCTGGCCGCCTGGTTCGGTTCGTTGCCGGCGGTTCCTGAGGGTTGCAAAGCGAGCGAACTGCTCGGAGCCGAGGGTTGCAAAACCAACGGCTTCGACCAGTTCGAGAAGATCGCCTTCTGGAAAACCCCTCAGGCTGAAGGTGGCAAGTTCGTACCGTACAGCCGCTGGACCCAGGACTACATCGCAATCATGGGCGGTCGTTAACACCCCTGTAGCAGCTGCCGAGGTACGAGGCTGCGTTGCGTGTCCGCAGGACCGCCCTCGGGGCCGCTGCGCAGCCCAACGCAGCCTCGTTCCTCGGCAGCTGCTACAGATCGCTCCCACAAGATCACCGCAAAATCTGTGGGGGCGAGTCGGCTCCGACGGCGATCCGACGATGCTTTTGAAGATTCAGATTTTTGGAGTTCCGCACCATGACGCTTGCAGTCCAGTTCACCAACGTTTCCCGTCAGTTCGGCGAAGTGAAGGCCGTTGACCGGGTTTCCATCGATATCCAGGACGGCGAGTTCTTTTCCATGCTGGGCCCTTCCGGCTCGGGCAAAACCACGTGTTTGCGCCTGATCGCCGGTTTTGAACAACCGAGCGCAGGTTCTATTCGAATTCATGGCGAAGAAGCCGCCGGGCTGCCGCCGTATGAGCGTGACGTCAACACGGTTTTTCAGGATTACGCGCTGTTCCCGCACATGAACGTGCTCGACAACGTCGCCTACGGCTTGAAAGTCAAAGGCGTCGGTAAAGCCGAACGGCAGAAACGCGCCGAAGAAGCCCTCGACATGGTTGCCCTCGGCGGCTACGGCGAGCGTAAACCGGTGCAACTGTCCGGCGGTCAGCGCCAGCGTGTGGCCCTGGCCCGCGCCCTGGTCAATCGGCCTCGCGTCTTGCTGCTCGACGAACCATTGGGTGCCCTCGATTTGAAGCTGCGCGAACAAATGCAGAGCGAGTTGAAAAAGCTGCAACGCCAGCTCGGCATCACCTTTATCTTCGTCACCCACGACCAGACCGAAGCGCTGTCGATGTCCGACCGCGTGGCCGTATTCAACAAGGGTCGCATCGAGCAGGTCGACACACCGCGAAACCTCTACATGAAACCGGCCACCACATTCGTCGCTGAATTCGTCGGCACGTCCAACGTGATTCGCGGTGATCTGGCGAAGCAATTGAGCGGCAATCCACAGCCGTTTTCGATTCGCCCGGAACACGTGCGTTTCGCCGAAGGTCCACTGGCCAGTCACGAGATCGAAGTCACCGGCTTGCTTCACGACATCCAATACCAAGGCAGCGCCACGCGCTATGAGCTGAAACTGGAAAACGGCCAGACCCTCAATATCAGCCAGGCCAACGTGCAGTGGCTGGACGTCAGCGCCCAGCACCAGACCGGGCAACGCATCAGCGCACGCTGGGCGCGCGAGGCGATGATCCCGCTGCACGACACCGTTGTCGGCGGGGTGTGAGATGACCAGCGTGGTTATCCCTCAAACCCCGGCCGGCGGTTCGCCGCTGCGCAGGTTTTCCAACCTGCTGTATCGCCGACCGAATTTTTACCTGTCGCTGCTGCTGGTGCCGCCGCTGCTGTGGTTCGGCGCGATTTACCTCGGTTCGCTGCTGGTTCTGCTGTGGCAAGGCTTCTACACCTTCGATGACTTCACCATGGCGGTCACCCCCGACCTGACCCTGGCGAACTTTGCAGCGCTGTTCCAGCCATCGAACTTCGACATCATCCTGCGCACCCTGGGCATGGCCGTTGCCGTGTCGATCGCCAGCGCCGTCGTCGCGTTTCCGATTGCCTATTACATGGCGCGCTACACCACCGGCAAGACCAAGGCGTTTTTCTACATCGCGGTGATGATGCCGATGTGGGCCAGTTACATCGTCAAGGCGTATGCCTGGACGTTGCTGTTGGCCAAGGGCGGCGTAGCGCAATGGTTCGTTCAACACTTGGGACTGGAGCCGGTCTTGCAGTTTGTGCTGGGCATTCCGGGGGTGGGCGGCAGCACGTTGTCGACCTCGCACCTGGGCCGTTTCATGGTGTTCGTCTACATCTGGCTGCCGTTCATGATCTTGCCGATCCAGGCTTCACTGGAACGCCTGCCACCGTCTCTGCTGCAAGCTTCTGCCGACCTTGGTGCCAAGCCACGCCAGACGTTCATGCAGGTAACTCTGCCGTTGTCGATTCCGGGCATTGCGGCCGGTTCGATCTTCACCTTTTCGCTGACCCTGGGCGACTTCATCGTGCCGCAACTGGTGGGGCCGCCGGGCTACTTCGTCGGCAGCATGGTTTATGCCCAGCAAGGCGCGATCGGCAACATGCCGATGGCGGCGGCCTTCACGCTGGTGCCGATTGTGTTGATCGCTATTTACCTGACCATCGTCAAACGACTGGGGGCCTTCGATGCACTCTGACAAAGCCTCTATCGGTCTGCGCATTGCGGCCTGGGGCGGGTTGGTGTTCCTGCACTTCCCGATCCTGATCATCTTCCTGTACGCCTTCAACACCGAAGACGCGGCGTTCAGCTTTCCGCCCAAGGGCTTCACCCTGAAGTGGATCGGCGTGGCGTTCTCCCGTCCCGACGTGCTGGAGGCGATCAAGCTGTCGGCTGAAATTGCCGCCATCGCAACGTTGATCGCGATGGTCCTCGGCACCCTCGCCTCGGCGGCGTTGTACCGGCGGGATTTCTTCGGTAAGCAAGGCATCTCGCTGATGCTGATCCTGCCGATTGCGCTGCCCGGGATCATCACCGGGATCGCGCTGCTGGCGACGTTCAAGACATTGGGGATCGAACCGGGGATGTTCACCATCATCGTCGGCCACGCGACCTTCTGTGTGGTGATCGTCTACAACAACGTCATCGCCCGTTTGCGCCGCACCTCGCACAGTTTGATTGAAGCCTCGATGGACCTCGGTGCCGATGGCTGGCAGACCTTTCGCTACATCGTCCTGCCGAACCTCGGCTCGGCGCTGCTGGCCGGCGGCATGCTCGCCTTTGCGCTGTCGTTCGACGAAATCATCGTCACCACCTTCACCGCCGGGCATGAACGTACGTTGCCGCTGTGGCTGCTCAATCAACTCAGTCGCCCACGGGATGTGCCGGTGACCAACGTCGTCGCGATGCTGGTGATGATGGTGACCATGCTGCCGATTCTCGGCGCGTATTACCTGACCCGGGGCGGTGAAAGCGTTGCGGGCAGTGGCGGGAAATAAATTCATAACAGACACCACTATCCCCTGTGGGAGCGAGCCTGCTCGCGATGAGGCCATCACATTCAGCATGGATGGTGGCTGACACACCGCCATCGCGAGCAGGCTCGCTCCCACAGGGGTCGGGTTTCAAAACAAGAACTGCTTTGAAGAGGACAAATGCCATGCAAACCAAACTCTTGATCAACGGCCAACTGATCGACGGCGACGGCCCCGCCCAACCCGTATTCAACCCGGCCCTCGGTCGTGTGCTGGTGGAAATCAACGAGGCCAGCGAAGCCCAGGTCGATGCCGCCGTGCGCGCCGCCGACAGCGCCTTTGAAGGCTGGTCGCAAACCACGCCAAAAGAACGTTCGCTGCTGCTGCTCAAACTTGCCGACACCATCGAAGCCCACGGCGAAGAGTTGGCCAAACTGGAATCGGACAACTGCGGCAAACCTTACAGCGCCGCGCTGAACGACGAGATCCCGGCGATTGCCGACGTGTTCCGTTTCTTCGCCGGCGCCAGCCGTTGCATGAGCGGTTCGGCGGGCGGCGAATACTTGCCCGGCCACACCTCGATGATCCGCCGCGACCCGGTCGGCGTGATCGCCTCCATCGCGCCGTGGAACTACCCGCTGATGATGGTCGCCTGGAAAATCGCCCCAGCCCTCGCGGCGGGTAATACCGTGGTGCTCAAGCCGTCGGAACAAACCCCTCTGACTGCACTGCGTCTGGCTGAATTGGCGTCGGAAATTTTCCCGGCTGGTGTGCTCAACCTGGTGTTTGGTCGGGGTCCTACAGTGGGCAGCCCACTGGTCACCCACCCGAAAGTGCGCATGGTCTCGCTGACCGGTTCGATTGCCACCGGTTCGAACATCATTTCCAGCACTGCCGACAGCGTCAAACGCATGCACATGGAACTGGGCGGGAAGGCCCCGGTGATCATCTTCGACGACGCCGATATCGACGCCGCCGTAGAAGGCATTCGCACCTTCGGTTTCTACAATGCCGGCCAGGACTGCACCGCGGCTTGCCGCATCTATGCGCAGGAAGGCATCTACGACAAATTCGTCGAGAAACTCGGCGAGGCGGTCAGCAGCATCAAGTATGGGTTGCAGGATGATCCGTCGACCGAGCTGGGGCCTTTGATCACGGCGCAGCATCGTGACCGCGTGGCCGGGTTTGTCGAGCGTGCCGTGGCGCAACCGCATATCCGTCTGGTCACCGGCGGCAAGTCTGTGGAGGGCAATGGTTTCTTCTTCGAACCGACCGTGTTGGCGGACGCTCAGCAGGACGACGAAATCGTCCGTCGTGAAGTGTTCGGCCCGGTGGTGTCGGTGACCAAATTCACTGATGAAGCACAGGTGCTGGGTTGGGCCAACGATTCGAACTACGGCCTGGCGTCGTCAGTCTGGACCTCGGACGTCGGCCGCGCCCATCGCTTGTCTGCACGCTTGCAGTACGGCTGCACCTGGGTGAATACGCACTTCATGCTGGTCAGCGAAATGCCCCATGGCGGTCAGAAACTGTCCGGCTACGGGAAGGACATGTCCATGTACGGGCTGGAGGACTACACCGTCGTTCGGCATGTGATGTTCAAGCACTAAAAACATCGTCGGATCGCCGCCCGCAGCAAGCTGAACTGGCCTAATAATTCCGGACACCTCTTAAGGGCGATATGATTTCGCCAATTTGGAGGTTCCATGAACGAAAGAAAGGTCTATTCCCGCGAATTCAAGCATCGTGCAGCCAGCATGGTAATTGACGATAATTGCCCCGTTCCAGATGTCTGCGCGTCTTTAGGTATTGGACCTACCGCCCTGCGGCGGTGGGTCGAGCAGGTTCGCAAGGAGCGCAAAGGGCAACCCGTTCAGGGCACCAAGGCAATTACTGAGGATCAGCGCCAGATTCAGGAATTGAAAGCCAAGATCAAACGCCTGGAACTGGAAGCCGAAATCTTAAAAAAGGCTACCGCTCTCTTGATGTCGGACCCCGATCGTTTTCGATGATCGCGGAGCTAAGAGAGTCATTTCCGACCGCCACCCTGTGTCGCGTTTTCGATGTGAAGCGCAGCAGCTTTTATGAATGGATGCAGCGGCGCGCCAAGCCAAAGATCAGACGCGAAGAACTCAAAGAGAAAGTGGTCGAGTTGCACAGCGAAAGTCGGGAAGCCCTGGGCTCCAGAGCGATCAGCAAAAACCTGAAGGCACTAGATATATCTGCCGGAAGAAGCCTTGTTAGAGCATTGATGAGAGAGGCCAACATTGTCAGTAAACAACGCCAGCCGCACCTATTCAGATCCAAAGGGGTTGAAGCGTTCGTCGCACCCAATTTGCTCAAGCGCAATTTCAAACCGACCGCAGTCAATCAGGTCTGGTGTGGCGATGTTACAAGCCTGATGGTGGGTAAACGTTGGGTTCATCTGGCCATCGTGATCGACTTGTATGCACGCCGGGTCATCGGTTGGGCATTCTCTCTGGTCAACGACGCGAACCTGGTCAGCAAGGCGCTACGGATGGCGACAGAGCTTCGTAAATGCCCGTCAGGAGTAATGTTCCATTCGGATCAGGGTTGTCAGTACACCAGTCGCAAGTTTCAAGAAGAGCTGAGACGCCATGACATTTTGCAAAGCATGAGTCGTCGCGGGCAGTGCTGGGACAATGCGCCGACAGAACGCTTTTTCGGCACGCTAAAGTCAGAATGGGTCCCTCGTAACGGCTACAGCACGGTCAAGGAAGCCGAAACTGATATGACGCGTTTCTTCATGTACTACAACCGCACCAGGCTCCACAGCTACAACAACTACCTGTCGCCACTAGCTATGGAGCAAAAAGCGGCATAAGCACCGTAACCGGTGTCCGGATTTACTTGACCAGTTCAAGCCGGCTCCTACAGGTGATCGCATTCCCCTGTAGGAGCCGGCTTGCTGGCGATGGTGTCACCCCGGTTTCAAGGCAGAAACCGGCACCACGCGCCACCAGGTTCCAAAGCCAGACAAACAAAACAATAACCACCGATCCGGGCAGCGCCTTCACGGCCCCGCCACGGTTTCGGACATCCGAAATCTGCCGATTTTCCGGAGCTAACACCATGGATACAACACCCGAACTCGCTGTACCCGTCGCGGACAGCGACGCCGAGCAGCTACGCAAGTTGGGTTACACCTCAAACTTCAATCGCAGCATGAGCCTGTGGGAAAACTTCGCCCTGGGCTTCACGTATCTCTCGCCGGTCGTAGGGGTTTATACCCTCTTCGGCCTGTGCCTCGCCGCCGGTGGGCCACCGATGTTCTGGGCCTATTTGCTGGTCGGTTGCGGCCAGTTGCTGGTGTGCTTGATCTTCGGTGAAGTGGTCTCGCAGTTCCCGATTTCCGGTGGCGTCTACCCGTGGGCTCGTCGCTTGGTCGGCAAGCGCTGGGCGTGGATGGTCGGCTGGATCTACTCCATCGCCCTGTGCGTCACCATCGCCGCCGTTGCCGTCGGTGCCGGCCCTTACCTGGCCGCAATGATGGGCTTTGAACCGAGCAACAACACCAACATCGTCATCGCATTGTTCCTGACGCTGTTCGCCACCCTGGTCAACCTCAGCGGCACCAAAGTGCTGGCGCGGATCGCCATGTTCGGCTTCCTCTGCGAGCTGGTCGGCGCTGTGATTGTTGGCGTTTACCTGCTGATCTTCGAGCGTCACCAGTCGATCAGCGTGTTGTTCAACACCTTCGATATCAGCATCGATGGCTCATACTTGCCGGCCTTCCTCACCGCCTCGCTGGCGGGGATGTTCCTGTACTACGGCTTCGAAGCCTGCGGCGACGTGGCCGAAGAAACCCCGAACCCGAGCAAGCAGATCCCGGTGGCCATGCGCATGACCATCTACATCGGCGGCATCGCGGCAATGTTCGCCTGCCTGGCGCTGATCCTCGCCGTGCCGGACATGCAAGCCGTGATCAACGGCACCGACAAAGACCCGGTCACCACCATCCTCAACAACGCGTTCGGTCCGGTCGGCTCGAAAGTGGTGATGGGCGTGGTGATGATTTCCTTCATCTCCTGCGTCATCAGCCTGCAAGCGGCGGCGAGTCGTCTGCTGTATTCCTACGCCCGGGATGAAATGGTCATCGGCAGCTCACTGCTGAAGAAGATCTCTCCTACGACTCAGGTGCCGGTTGCTGCGCTATTCGTGTCTGGCGTCTTGCCGGCGCTGATCATCATCCTCGGCTTCTTCCTGCAAGATGCGGTGGCCACCATCGTCAGCTTCGCGGCCATCGGTATCTACCTGGCGTTCCAGATGATCGTGCTCGCAGCGCTGTATGCGCGCATGAAAGGCTGGAAACCGAGCGGCAAATTCACCCTCGGTGGATGGGGCTGGGCGGTGAACATCGGCGCGCTGGTTTATGGCGTCGGCGCAATCATCAACATGGCCTGGCCGCGCACGCCGGATGCGGCGTGGTACATCAACTACGCGATGGTGCTGAGTACGGCGATTGTTATTGGGTTGGGGTTGTTGTACATGTGGATTGCCAAGCCGTATGACCACGGGACGGCGCCTGCGGGGGATGCGTGGAAGGTTAGTCGGTAAATGCGTTCGCCCCGGTGCTGGTTGCGGTGCCGGGGCGAGTTGTTTCGAGGTTAGATCGATTGAGGCTTGGAAAGGGTTTCGAACTCATTCATCAGCAAATGGATTTCCGTACTGGGATTGGGCTCACCGCTGTTAACAGCATCGAGAAGAACTCGAGGGGCGAGTGTCCTGGCAGTATTGAAAGGTTCTCCCTTCAACAGATCAAAATGACTGACATTTTTTCCCTTCTCATAGCCCTCCATCAGAGGCTGGCCCCTAAGACTCTTAGTGACAAGTTCGCCCGGGGATTTCCCACCCGCTGCGGCGAATGGCTTTCTGTTGTAGCCAAAGTGCAGTAGCAACCAAAACTCGAAACAGGGAAAAGACGCTATCACCTTTATCTTCGGATGCGGCTTTGCCAAGTCGACCGCACGGTCGAAGCAAAGATGAGTGTCGCGGTCCAAGGCACAAAAAACCTTATCGAAGATTTTTTGCCGTGCAATTGCCCTTTCGACAATTCCGCTTGGATGAGTCACGCCGCAATGAGCAATCTCAACTTGAGCATTGGCTCGAAAGTGAAATGCCGCATCCTCCAGGTATCGCTTTCCTGACTGACTGTCCTCACAAAGGATCAGTACGTTGGGTTGCGGTTTGAACCGCGATTTCTTTCGATCAAATAAGCGTGCCGTGCGCACCATGGTCACCTCCGCCTGATTAGCGGCAAACCACGGTAACGGCCTTCGAAGTAACGCTTTTCGACATCCTCTCCCTCGCGCCCGTCAAAATCGTGGACGGAAAAAAGGCAAGTTGCACCATTGGCATCGCGCTCGGTGATCCAGAATTGATCTCGCCGAAGCGTCTGGGTATTCATCAAATGGGTGTCGTGAGTTGTAAAAATCAGCTGGGTGTTCTGCCCGCTGCCCAAGTGTTTTGCAATCAGATCAGCCACTATTGCTGGATGGAGGCTGCTGTCCAACTCATCGACGGCCAGTATCCCGCTCCCGTCTGTGTGATTGATCATGAACCAGGGCAACCAGAATCCAATCAGGTTCTTCGTGCCGCCGGACTCTTCAGAAAAATCAAACTCCGCTTTCCCCAAATGACTCGTATGCGTCAGGGTCACTTTGTCTTTTCGCGCTGCGGCGAAGAACTCTTTAAGCGTAAGTTTTTTATTGGCTGGAGCAGAGTCTGCGTCAGTATTGAGCTGAATGTCCGAGACTGGAATATCGACCTCCTTTAGAAAATCTCTCAAGTCGCTGGTGTAGTCCGATGCCATCTGAAGAAACCTGATGGATGCCGCCGACAATTCCATCATGTTGTTCTGCTCAATGACGAGAAGGCCGGATTGAAACCAGGTAAAGGGTTCTCGTAATTGCGTCAGCTCTTCGCTGCTGTTCGCAACGGCTTGCGCAATGAACAACATTTTCGGGCTGGTCAAACGTCGCCAGGCATTGTGAACCTCTTTACCCCCCTCGAGGCTTGAACCAAAAACGTACTGCTCACCCTCCTCCCCCAAACACCGCTGATACAGCAGTGTTTCCTTGCCCTTGGGGTATGAAACGAGGTGTTCCTCGAGTATTCGCTGAACCGTCATGCGCAGTACAAACCGATAGCGGAGTGCGCCTTGAATAAAGTTGTATTCGAAACAACTCGGCTCGTCGTTAAGCTGCGGGTCAAAACGAAACGGGGAAACCGGCAGTGGCTCCTCATTTGAGACAGGGGGCGAAGCGAGCAAACGTCCCATGATTCCCATCGCCCGGATCAGCGACGATTTACCCGAGGCGTTCGGCCCGTATATCGCAGCGACCTTCAGTAAATCCGGCAACTTCTCTCCATTCACCGGCGGCTTGAAGATGTTGCGCTTTTTGCTCAGGCGCGGCGTCGCTGTCATGGACAGGGTTTGCTTGTCACGGAAGGAGCGGTAATTGGAAACTGAAAATTCGATCAACATGTAGCAAACCTGCAGTTCGTTCCTGAAGGCAGAAAAAACTATAGGAAAAACCAAGGCATTGATGCGACTTGCCTGCACTTCGGGCGAAAACAGGAAATTCCTACAGACCGAACCTTCCGGTAAAAGCTCCAATTCCTACAACATGCGGCGCCAGAGTAGACTTGGCGCCGCGAGCGCCTGACCGATAGGCTTTACCTCGTCGCTGCCAAATCAGCGACCCGGGGTCGAAGCCGGGAAATCATCAACATGGCGCATCCGCGCCCCCATATGAACTGGGGCAATTTTTTGCCTTTCAGTTTCGCTTTATGGTGGGCCGTGTGGCGCGGGCCTCTTGGCTTGCATGTTGATCGAGAATGTCCCGACTTCGAACGCCGCACGGTCCGCCACCCCAAATCTGTCGAAGGATTAGTGGCGGCTCCTTTTTCAACATGGAGTCGAAAAAATGCTTAAGCACACGCTAAATCCGTCTGAAACCCATCCTCATTTCACCCCCACCGTCTTCACCCGCCACAACCGCTTTCTCCACGCGTTCATGCAGGACAACCAAGCCTGGTTCTGCGTCCAGGATCTCGGCCGCCTGATGGGCCGTCCGATGGACCAACGCCTCACTCTTAAACTCGATCCCGATCAACGTCGATACGTCTGGTTGCTGAAGGACGGCAAAACCGTCGAATCGCTGATGGTCAGCGAGTCAGGTATGTACGCCCTGTTGGTTCATCATTTCATCCCGGAAAACCGAAATCTGCGTCAGTGGCTGAGCAACGAAGTCATCCCCATGCTGCGTAATTCGAGTGCGCCACCTGTGGATAACATTCCAAGCCTGAGTTCGTTGCAGTGGGCAGGCATCTCGGTGCCGCTGTTGCACTGGCAGCATCAAGCGTGGATCAAGTGGCGGGACATGCCCGATCTGATGCAGTCACAACGACCGTTCACGATCGTGGGCACTTGCCGTTGAAGAAAGGGTGAAAAAATGAAAAAGGGGCAGACTTCACAGTCCGCCCCTTTGTTTATCGCTCAAAACCGCGAAACACTCCGCATCGCATCCACCAGATACCGCATCGCAATCCGGTCGCTTTCCGATAACTCGCGATACCGCTCCAACAGCTTCATTTCGTCCGAATTGAGGCGATGCCTTCGCCGCCCGGTCGCCAGGCAGGGAAAGATTCCTAACATTTCGGTGATGCCTTGTACTTTCGTCATGGACGACGTCCTTCTATAAGACCGAGAAAACTTCAAAAACCGCATCGCCCTATCCTTTTCATTAGTCGCCGGCCTGAAGGGCAGAAACCGGTCATGAACACAGAATAGGAACATTCCCGACGCTGAAAAGCAGTTTTTAGAGTAATTAGTCAAAAAAAGCAGAAATGCCCTATAAATCAGAAAGTGCTGTCGGAAAACTTAACCGACATTTCTTGTTTCATTGCCGCATCATCAAAGTGCTACCAATCATTTTTTCTCTGCAACCGAACGGTTTAAGCTATTTGTTATCTGTTTAAAGTCCGTTGCGTTTGGCCGAAGGCATGTCCGAACCGATATTTTTGATCCAGCACGTGCCAGGAACGGCGCGGGATTGTTAACGACAGGTTGTACTTATGCATCGCAGGAATTTGCTCAAAGCGTCCATGGCCATCGCTGCCTATACCGGCTTGTCAGCCTCCGGCCTGCTGGCAGCGCGTGCCTGGGCGGGCAACGGCGCTGCTGATGGCGAGGCCCAGGCGTTCGATTTCGAGGCGCTGAAGATTCAGGCCAAGCAACTCGCCGGCAATCGCTATCAGGACACCAAGCAGGTGCTGCCGCCGACGCTGGCGACCATGACGCCGCAGAATTTCAACGCGATCCGCTACGACGGCAACCACTCGCTGTGGAAGGACCTGAACGGTCAGCTGGACGTGCAGTTTTTCCACGTCGGCATGGGCTTCAAGCAGCCGGTGCGCATGTACAGCGTCGATCCCAAGACGCGTCAGGCACGTGAAGTGCATTTCCGCCCTTCCCTGTTCAACTATGAAAAAACCACGGTCGACACCAAACAGCTCACCGGCGACCTGGGGTTTTCCGGGTTCAAGCTGTTCAAGGCACCGGAACTGGACAGGCATGACGTGTTGTCCTTCCTCGGCGCCAGTTATTTCCGTGCGGTAGACGCCACCGGCCAGTACGGCCTGTCGGCGCGCGGGTTGGCGGTCGATACCTACGCCAAGAAGCGTGAGGAATTCCCGGACTTCACCAAGTTCTGGTTCGAAACCCCGACCAAGGACAGTACCCGGTTCGTGGTCTACGCCCTGCTGGATTCGCCGAGCGCCACCGGTGCGTACCGCTTCGACATCGATTGCCAGGCCGAACGCGTGGTGATGGAGGTTGACGCCCACATCAATGCGCGCACCGCCATCGAACAACTGGGCATCGCACCGATGACCAGCATGTTCAGCTGCGGCACCCACGAGCGCCGCATGTGCGACACCATTCACCCGCAAATCCACGACTCGGATCGCCTGGCGATGTGGCGCGGTAACGGCGAGTGGATCTGCCGGCCGCTGAACAACCCGGCGACCCTGCAATTCAACGCCTTCGCCGACACCGATCCGAAAGGTTTCGGCCTGCTGCAGACCGATCACGAGTTCGCCAATTATCAGGACACCGTCGACTGGTACAGCAAGCGCCCGAGCCTGTGGGTAGAACCTACGACCGCTTGGGGCGAAGGCTCTATCGATTTGTTGGAAATTCCTACGACTGGCGAAACCCTCGATAACATCGTCGCGTTCTGGACCCCGAAAAAACCGGTCGCGGCCGGTGATTCCCTGAACTATGGCTACAAGCTCTACTGGAGCGCCCTGCCACCCGTGGGCACACCGTTGGCGCGGGTCAACGCGACCCGTTCGGGCATGGGCGGCTTCATCGAAGGCTGGGCACCGGGCGAGCATTACCCGGAAGTCTGGGCACGGCGGTTTGCCGTGGACTTCACCGGTGGCGGTCTGGACCGTTTGCCGGAAGGCGCGGGGATCGAGCCGGTGGTTACGTGTTCGAACGGCGAGGTGAAGGACTTCAATGTGCTGGTGCTGGATGACATCAAAGGCTATCGGATTACCTTCGATTGGTACCCGACCAACGACAGCGTGGCGCCGGTTGAGCTGCGGTTGTTCATCCGCACCAATGACCGGACGTTGAGTGAGACCTGGTTGTACCAGTATTTCCCTCCGGCTCCGGATAAGCGTAAGTACACCTGATAGTAAAAGGTTGTTTGGGCTGGCCCCATCGCGAGCAGGCTCGCTCCCACAGGGGATCTTCGTCGGACACAAGCTGTGTCACATGGAGATCCAATGTGGGAGCGAGCCTGCTCGCGATGGGGCCAGCCCAGACAACAAACATCCCGGCCCAGAAACACAAAAGCCCCGATCAACTCGATCGGGGCTTTTTGGTTTTACAGCCGCATTCAGTCCCGCAAATCCGACTCATGAATCGGCTGATCCCGATGCGTCGCCCGCTGATACTGCGCCGGCCAGATCGCCTTGCGACCACCCAAATCATCATCCGCATGCAGCGGCCAATACGGATCGCGCAACAGTTCCCGCGCGAGGAAGATGATGTCCGCCTGGCAGGTGCGCAATATGTGCTCGGCCTGGGCCGGCTCGGTAATCATTCCTACCGTACCGGTGGCGATGCCTGACTCCTTGCGCACACGTTCGGCGAAGCGGGTTTGATAGCCCGGCCCTGTAGGGATTTCAGCGTTGGCCGCCGTACCGCCCGACGAAACGTCTATCAAGTCCACGCCCAGGTCTTTCAGGCGTCGCGCCAACTCCACCGTTTCATCCGGGTTCCAGCCGTCTTCCACCCAATCGGTGGCCGACACTCGCACGAACAACGGCAGTTCTTCAGGCCAGACAGCACGCACCGCTTCGGTGACTTGCAGCACCAGCCGGATCCGGTTCTCGAACGAACCGCCATATTGATCGCGTCGCTGATTGCTCAGCGGTGAAAGAAACTGATGCAACAGGTATCCGTGAGCGGCGTGTATTTCGACCACTTTGAAACCGGCGGTCAGCGCTCGCTTGGCTGCGGCGACAAAAGCCTGAATGACTTCTGCGATCTGGCCTTCATCGAGCTGTGTCGGGTGCGTGTGCTGCGGGTCGAAAGCAATCGGCGAAGGCCCCACCGGCACCCAGCCACCGTCTTCTGGCTTGACGCTGCCATGCTTGCCGATCCACGGCCGATGGGTGCTGGCCTTGCGCCCGGCGTGCGCCAATTGAATGCCGGCCACCGCGCCCTGAGCGGCGATGAAGCGCGTGATGCGTTGCAGGGGTTCGATCTGTTCGTCATTCCACAAGCCGAGATCCTCGGCGGTGATGCGCCCGTCGGCTGTGATCGCCGTGGCTTCGGTGAAAACCAGACCGGCGCCGCCGACGGCACGGCTGCCGAGGTGGACCAGGTGCCAGTCATTGGCCAGGCCATCGACGCTGGAGTACTGGCACATCGGTGAAACGGCAATGCGGTTGAGCAGGGTCAATTGACGAAGGGTATAGGGTTCAAGCAGCAGACTCATGGGGCACCTCTCGAATCAGTGGGCAGGCTCCAGGGTTCTGTTTGAAAAGTCGACGAGTGACAGGAAAAAGGCGCAGCACCCGCCCCCGCGGGCAAAACATTCGACAAGACGTCACAAGGCCAATCAAGCAGTGCTTAGAGCCTAGTCGACATCGGGGGATGAGGGAGGGTTCAAGAATTGAAACACCCCAAATTAGAGATCAACGCAGAACCTGTGGCGAGGGGGCTTGCCCCCGTTCGGCTGCGCAGCAGTCGTAAAACCATTCGGTGCGGTGTGTCTGGCAAAATTCGATAGCAGGCTTTAGGGCTGCTGCGCAGCCCAGCGGGAGCAAGCTCCCTCGCCACATAAGCAATGGGCCATTATCTGGGTTCGATGTGGGCAATCATCAGCTGCACCGTCTCGTTCCCGCGAAACTCGTTGAGGTCGAGTTTGTAGGCCAGTTCCACCCATTTGATAGTCGGGTTCGGCCAGATGTCGCGGTCAATGCCGAAGGCAATGCCATCAAGTTTCACCGAGCCGCATTCGCTTTTCAGCACCACTTTGAGATGTCGCTCACCAACGACCCGCTGTTCAACCAACTGAAACACGCCATGGAACAGCGGCTCCGGGAAGTGCTGCCCCCAAGGTCCGGCATGCCGCAGCGCGCGGGCCAGTTCCAGGTGGAATTCCTCGACCGCCAGCGTGCCATCCGACAGCAGACGCCCGGTCAGGTCTTCTTCGCGCAATTGCCTGCGCACTTCAGCGTCAAAGGCCTCGGCGAACAACGGAAAATTCGCTTCCGGCAAAGTCAAACCGGCCGCCATGGCATGGCCGCCGTATTTACTGATCAGGTTTGGATGCTGCGCTGCCACCACACTCAAGGCATCGCGAATATGGAAACCCTGAACCGAACGCCCCGAGCCCTTGAGCAACCCATCGCCGGCATCGGCAAAGGCAATGGTCGGACGGAAATAACGCTCTTTCATACGCGAGGCGAGGATTCCGATGACACCCTGGTGCCACTCGGGATCAAACAGGCACAAGCCAAACGGCATCGATTCAACCGGCAGATCCTTGAGCTGAGCCAGCGCTTCACGCTGCATGCCCTGCTCGATGGATTTTCGGTCCTGGTTCATGCCGTCGAGCTGCACGGCCATTTCCCGCGCCAGACCTGCGTCGTCGGTGATCAGGCATTCGATGCCCAGGCTCATGTCGTCCAGGCGCCCCGCCGCATTCAGGCGCGGGCCGACAATGAAGCCCAGGTCGGTCGAGGTGATGCGCGCCGGTTCACGCTTGGCCACTTCGAGAATCGCCTTGATCCCCGGACGGGCACGGCCGGCGCGAATCCGCTCAAGGCCTTGGTGCACCAGAATCCGGTTGTTGGCATCCAGCGGCACCACGTCGGCGACGCTGCCCAGCGCCACCAGGTCCAGCAACTCGCCAATGTTTGGCTGCGGCGTGTTCGCGTACCAGCCGAGGCTGCGCAACCGTGCGCGCAGGGCCATCAATACATAGAAAATCACCCCGACGCCGGCCAATGCCTTGCTCGAAAACTCGCAACCCGGCTGGTTCGGATTGACGATGGCATCCGCCAGCGGCAGTTCGTCGCCGGGCAAGTGGTGGTCGGTGACCAGCACGTTCAGGCCAGCTTTTTTCGCCGCCGCCACGCCTTCGACACTGGAGATGCCGTTGTCCACGGTGATCAGCAACTGGGGCGTGCGCGTCAGCGCCACCTCAACGATTTCCGGGGTCAGGCCATAGCCATACTCGAATCGGTTCGGCACCAGGTAATCGACATGCGCCGCCCCCAGCAGCCGCAACCCCAGCACGCCCACGGTACTGGCGGTCGCGCCATCGGCGTCGAAGTCGCCGACAATCAGAATCCGCTGGCGCTGCTCCAGCGCCGTCACCAGCAAATCCACCGCCGCATCGATGCCCTTGAGCTGCTGGAACGGAATCAGCCGCGCCAGGCTCTTGTCCAGTTCTGCCTCCGATTGCACGCCCCGCGCCGCGTATAGACGCGTCAGCAGCGGCGGCAGATCACCGAGGAATGGCAGGGTGTCGGGCAACAGGCGAGGTTCGATGCGCATGGGGTGACAGGTGCTTCTCTTGAATACGTAGGATAAAACCGGATAACGCGAACGAACGGCGAAAAAATCAGCCGCGTTCGCCGCTCAGCCACTGCAACTGGACTTCATGCTGACCACGGTCGTCGGTGACGAAAATCGTCCCTTCGCTGATCATCACGTCCCACTTGATAACGCGGGGCATGTCTTTGGCCAGGGTTTCCAGAACATCCTGCGGAACAGCCGCGATGTGCACGTTTTTCAGGTTCTTGATCGCCGGGATCACTTTGGTTTCCCAGACGCGCAGGCTGCCGTAGGCCAACAGGCTGGTGCGCTCGGTACGGCGCGAGCACCAGGTCAGGCGATCAGCGTCTGGCTGGCCGACTTCGATCCAGTGCAGGACACGGTCGTCCAGGCTCTTTTCCCACAGGGCAGGTTCGTCCACGTCTGACAGACCGCGTCCGAACGACAGCTGCTCGTTGTACCAGAAGGCGTAGGCCAGCAGCCGCACGGTCATGCGCTCTTCGGTTTCCGAAGGGTGACGGGCGATGGTCTGCTTCACGCTCTCGTAGACGCTGCGGTCGAGGTCGGTGAGGTTCAGTTCAAACTTGTAGGTCGTGGACGGCTGGGCCATGAACGGGCTTCTTGATACGGGGAAAGGCGGCAAGTCTAACCGATGCAGTAGGCAATCAACGAATTGAAGGCGATCAACCTTGGTCGTCTGACATTCGGCTATGTTAAAAGGCTATATCCGCTCAGCCTTTGTCCTACAGGATCCAGCATGCCGTTCTCCGCCAAACCGCTCTCAGGTCTGAAAGTCATCGAATTGGGCACCTTGATCGCCGGGCCGTTTGCCTCGCGCATTTGCGGTGAGTTCGGCGCCGAAGTGATCAAGATCGAATCCCCCGACGGCGGTGATCCGCTGCGCAAATGGCGAAAACTGTATGAAGGCACCTCGCTGTGGTGGTTCGTCCAGGCCCGCAACAAAAAGTCCCTGACCCTGAACCTGAAACACCCGGACGGGCTGGCGATTCTGAAAAAGCTGCTGAGCGAAGCGGACATCCTGATCGAGAATTTTCGCCCTGGCGTGTTGGAAAAGCTCGGTCTGGGCTGGGACGTCTTGCACGCCCTCAACCCGAAACTGGTGATGGTGCGGCTGTCGGGGTTTGGCCAGACCGGGCCGATGAAAGATCAGCCAGGTTTTGGTGCCGTTGGTGAATCCATGGGTGGCCTGCGTTACATCACCGGATTCGAAGACCGACCACCAGTGCGCACCGGGATTTCCATCGGTGACTCGATTGCCGCACTGTGGGGCGTGATTGGCGCGCTGATGGCGTTGCGTCATCGCGAGGTCAACGGCGGCCAGGGCCAGGTGGTGGACGTCGCGCTGTATGAAGCGATCTTCGCCATGATGGAAAGCATGGTGCCGGAGTTCGACGTGTTCGGCTTCATCCGTGAGCGCACCGGCAACATCATGCCGGGCATCACGCCCTCCTCGATCCACACCAGCGCCGACGGCAAGCATGTGCAGATCGGCGCCAATGGCGACGCGATCTTCAAACGCTTCATGCTGATCATCGGTCGCGAAGACCTGGCCAACGACCCGCTGCTCGCCAGCAACGACGGACGCGACAGCCGCCGCGACGAGATTTACGGGGTGATCGATCGCTGGGTCAATTCGCAGCCGCTGGACACCGTACTCGCGCTGCTGAATCAGGCCGATGTGCCCGTCAGCCGGATCTTCAGCGCCGAAGACATGTTCAGCGATCCGCAATACCTGGCCCGGGAAATGTTCCTTCAGGCCAAGCTGCCGGACGGGAAAGACTTCAAGATGCCGGGGATTGTGCCGAAACTCTCTGAGACACCCGGCGATTGCGAATGGGTCGGGCCCCAACTGGGTGAGCACAACGGACAGGTACTCAACGAACTTGGTTACGACCAGCACCAGATTGCCAAGCTGCGCGGAGACGGGGCTATCTAAGCTGAAACGCCTGCTTTCAACAGCCATTCACACCACCCGCAACTGGCGTACAGCAGCGGTGCTGGGGCTATTGGCCGGACTGGCGACACCGGTTTTGGCGCAACCCAAAGAGACGCTGATCTGGTTACTGCGCGACTTGCCGCCCACGATGATTTTCGAAGGTCCGAAAAAAGGCCAGGGGATTGTCGATCAGATCCTGCCGCTGTTGATTGCCGGCATGCCGCAGTACGAGCATGCCCTGATGCGGGTCAACCGGGCCCGCGGCATGCAGATGCTCCAGGAAGAATCGTTTACCTGCGATCCCTCGCTGGTTTGGACCAAGGCGCGTGAACAGTGGATTGCGTTCTCGATTCCGGCCTTCCGCGCGGTGAGCAATGGACTTGTCGTCCGCCGGGCAGACCGTGCGGTGCTGGATCCTTTTCTGATCGACGGCGAAGTCGATCTCGCGACACTGCTGGCCAGTGGCGGGAAAAAAATCGGCGTCGTCGCCGAGCGCAGTTATGGCCAAGTTCTCGACACGCTGCTGAAACTGGCGCCACCGGACGCGCTGACTCCCCATTTCGGCAACGATGCCCTCGCCAGCCTGTTGCAGATGCAGCGCCTGGGCCGTTTGCAAATGGTCTTGGGATATTGGCCGGAGATTCGTTATCAGGCCAATCGAGAGCACATCGCCAACGATCAGCTAGAGTTTTTCCCGGTCAAGGGCACGGGTAAATACCTGTCCGGGCACATAGGTTGTTCCAATACGCCCCAGGGTCGACAAGCCATCCTCGAGATCAATCGGCTGTTGCGCACCCTGCCCCATGATCGATTGGATCAGCTGTACGCTGACTGGCTTGACCCGGAAAGACGCGACGATTACCTGAAAGAAACCAAAGCCTTTTTCGAGCAACAAATCGGGCAATGACAAATCGCAGGCAAAAGAAACCCCGAGAAGTGGGGAGACGACTCGGGGTTAAACGTGGCCTACATAAAGACCAGTAACAGCAAGCTACAAGCACCGGAGCACAATGCTTGATCCTGCTGTTACATGCTCTGACTGACCTGAGAGCCGGAAGGTTCCCACAAAAAAAAATTCAATTTCGGCGGGCCAGAACCTTGTCCTGGGCAGCATGACGCAAAGCCGCGATGACGCAGGGTTCCAGCCGTCCTTCGGCAATCAACACGTCGCGGTGCAAGCCGTCGACGACATCCGTCAGCAGACGGTAATCGGTTAACTGGGCTTGATTGAACGCCCGTTCGACCACGATCGCGCCGGTCGCATTCTTCAGTGTCACCAGGCATTCGCCATGGGCGCCCGACGGGGTCAGCGTGACCTGATACGGGCTCAGAGCCTCACCGAGCAATAGACTGATACTTTCCATCTCGATCACCACTCAATAGTCCGAAAACAAAGTGCCTGGGGCGTGTTCACAGTAAGTGACCACTGGCCCGAGAAGAAAGTTCTGGATTCCAGGCGCAGACGCGTCGGCGTCCCTGGTCGATAGAGCATGCACGGCAAAGATGACAAGGAAAAAACAGCCGATTCACATTGACCTTGTCCGGTGACCAATATCCGTCCATCCCCCCAGCAACCCTCGCAATTGACCGTCGGCGCTGTAGAACGGCACTGTCCACTGGTAGATGTCCCTGACACCGTTGTTGAACATCAGTTGACGTTCACTGAAGCGTTGCTTTCGAGTCTCCAGCTGAGCCACGAATTCGGCATGCAGCAGCGCTGCGGTCTCTTTGGGCAACACATCGAGTTCAATCAGCTGTCGGCCCTGAACCTGATCAAATCGGGTGCCGAGGCTTTCCTCGTAACTCTTGTTGCACATGATCAAGCGCCCTTCCAGATCACGAACAAACATCGGATCGGGCATGGCGTCCATCAAGGCTTGCTGGAACGCAAGCTGGTCCCCCAGACCTTTCTCAGCGTCTATACGCTGCTTGATCAGCGCTGCCAGCCTGCGGTTCCAGAGCAGGGAAAGCAGGCCGAACAGGCTGACGATAAACATGCCCCAGCAAACCCAGTGAGTCATCTGCCGCCAGGGAGACGGTGGCTGAACGGGAGCGATCCCATTGAGCCATTTCAGGCGAATGGCGCGTAATTCCTCCGCAGGGAAAGCCTCGAGCGCCTTGTTCAGAATGCTCAGCAACGGCGACTGACCTTTGCGAACCGCGAGGTGATCAGCCTCCCATTTGCCCTCCACTGCCCGCCCGAACTTGAGTTGTCCCAACGGATAGAGTTGCGCCCCGATTTCATTTTCGATGGTGGCAAAGGCTTCACCACTTTCAACCAGCGCCCTGGCTTCGGCGTAAGTCTTGACCGTGCGCAACTCGATCGCCGGGTAGTCGCGGCGAATCGTGCCTTCGAGGGCGTGCCGGGCCGGCAACACCAGCACTCTTTTTACCAACTGCTCAAGGGAGTGCACGACAGGTGCATCTGCCCGCCCGACAACCACCCAACCAGCGCCACCGAACGCATGACTGAAATCCAGGAACGCCTTGCGCTCCTCATTCATTGCCAGGGTGGTGCTCATATCCGCCTCGCCACTCTCCAGACGCCCGAGCAGTTGATCGGTAGAAAACGACTCTTCGTGAACAAACTGCAAACCCGTCATGGCACTGATGCGATTGAGCAGGTCGTTGTTCAAACCGCTCCATTGACCGTGCTCATCCTTGAACAGATAAAGCGGGTATTGCACCGACGCAACAATGACTTGCGGGTGCTCGGCAATCCACGTTGATTCCTGAGCATCCAGCTCGATGGTTGCGCCAGCTGCCGAGCCCCTGGACTCAGGAATCGCCAATTGGGCGGCCGCCCCCCCTTGGGCAAAACCCAGGACGCCGATCAAAAACATCCAGCACACGGCTGGCTTTAATCCTCTGAAAAACAGCATTACCACTTCCTTCGCGATCCACTCGCCCGTCCTTCCTGGGGCGAAAACGCGACAAGTGTGGCATGCAGAAATGAGAAAGCCCGTCAGGAGACGGGCTTCAAAATGTGACAGCTTTTAGCGGTTACAGAGGCTTGCCGCGGTTGCCATGCTGGCTGACAAAGGCCTGCACGGCTTTCAAATCATTCGGCAACACGGTGCAACGCTCATCTCGCTCAAACAAATCAGAAAGATGTGCAGGTAGTTCGAGCGCTTTTCCTACGCCGGCTTTCTCCACTGCATCCGGGAATTTGACCGGATGGGCGGTGCCGAGAATCACCATTGGAATATCCAGGCTACGACGGCATTCGCGCGCAGCCTTCACACCGATGGCGGTGTGCGGATCCAGCAGCTCACCGGTTTGCTCGTAGACTTCGGCGATGGTTTCGCAGGTTTGTGCATCGTCCACGGCAAGGGAATCGAACAGCTTGCGGGCTTCGGTCCAGCGCTCCTCTTCGACGCTGAAACCGCCACCCTGCTTGAACGTATCCATCAAACCGGCAATCGCGGCGCCGTTGCGACCATGCAGGTCGAACAGCAGGCGTTCGAAGTTCGACGAGACCATGATGTCCATCGAAGGCGACAGCGTGGCGTGCAGGGTTTCCTTGACGTACTGATTGCCGCTCATGAAGCGGTGCAGGATGTCGTTGCGGTTGGTGGCGACGATCAATTGGTTGATCGGCAGGCCCATGTTGCGCGCCAGGTAACCGGCGAAGATGTCGCCGAAGTTGCCGGTCGGCACCGAGAACGACACCGAACGTGCCGGGCCGCCCAACTGCAGGGCTGCGTGGAAGTAGTAAACGATCTGGGCCATGATCCGCGCCCAGTTGATCGAGTTCACCGCCACCAGACGCGTGCCTTTGAGGAAGCTCTGGTCGGCGAAGCTCGCCTTGACCATTTCCTGGCAGTCATCGAAGTTGCCTTCGATGGCGATGTTGTGGATGTTCTCGCCGAAGATGGTAGTCATCTGGCGACGCTGCACTTCGGACACACGGTTGTGTGGGTGCAGGATGAAGATGTCGACGTTTTCGCAGTGCTTGCAGCCTTCGATGGCGGCCGAACCGGTATCACCAGAGGTGGCGCCGACAATCACCACGCGCTCGCCGCGTTTTTCCAGCACGTAGTCGAGCAAGCGACCGAGCAGTTGCAGGGCGAAATCCTTGAACGCCAGGGTCGGGCCGTGGAACAGCTCGAGCACCCATTCGTTGCCGTTCAACTGACGCAACGGTGCCACGGCGTTGTGGGAAAACACACCGTAGGTTTCTTCAAGAATCTTTTTGAAATCGGCATCCGGGATGCTGCCGGTGACGAACGGGCGCATCACGCGGAAGGCCAGCTCGTGATACGGCAGGCCGGCCCAGGAAGCAATTTCTTCCTGGGTGAAACGTGGCAGGTTTTCCGGGACGTACAGACCGCCGTCGGTGGCGAGACCGGCCAGCAGGACATCTTCGAAATTCAGGGCCGGTGCCTGGCCGCGGGTACTGATATAACGCATGACTGGCTCCAATAGACAGTGTTCGCAAACCCGGGCCCGCACGCAGGCCCGGTGAACGATAACGGCTTAGTTCAGGTGCTCGACGCGGATCCGTACGACCGGACCGACCACACCTGTAAGGGCTTCCAGAGCGGCGATCGCGTCATTCATGTGCTGTTCCAGCACGCGATGAGTCAGCAGGATCATCGGTACCAGACCGTCATGCTCTTCGACTTCTTTCTGCATGATCGATTCGATGTTGATGCCGCGCTCCGACAGGATGCTCGCAACCTGAGCCAATACGCCCGGATGGTCCTTGGCCTGAATACGCAGGTAGTAGGCGCTTTCGCAGGCTTCGATCGGCAGGATCGGGTGCGCCGACAGCGAATCCGGCTGGAAGGCCAGGTGCGGCACACGGTTTTCCGGGTCGGAGGTCATGGCGCGAACCACGTCCACCAGGTCGGCGATCACCGACGAAGCGGTCGGCTCCATGCCAGCACCCGCGCCGTAGAACAAGGTCGAACCGGCAGCATCACCGTTGACCATCACCGCGTTCATCACGCCGTTGACGTTGGCGATCAGACGATCGGCCGGGATCAGCGTCGGGTGCACGCGCAACTCGATGCCAGCCGCAGTGCTGCGGGCAACACCGAGGTGCTTGATGCGATAGCCCAGCGCTTCGGCGTAGTTCACGTCAGCCGTGGTCAGCTTGGTGATGCCTTCGGTGTAAGCCTTGTCGAATTGCAGCGGGATGCCGAACGCGATGGACGCCAGGATCGTCAGCTTGTGGGCCGCATCGATGCCTTCAACGTCGAAGGTCGGATCGGCTTCGGCGTAACCCAGGGCTTGCGCCTCGGCGAGTACGTCTTCGAAGGTGCGACCCTTCTCACGCATTTCGGTAAGGATGAAGTTGCCGGTTCCATTGATGATCCCGGCGACCCAGTTGATACGGTTGGCGGACAGGCCTTCACGGATCGCCTTGATCACCGGAATGCCACCGGCCACAGCCGCTTCGAACGCCACAATCACGCCCTTCTCGCGAGCCTTGGCGAAAATTTCATTACCGTGAACAGCGATAAGCGCCTTGTTCGCGGTGACCACATGCTTGCCATTCTCGATGGCCTTGAGTACCAGCTCGCGGGCAACGGTGTAGCCGCCCATCAGCTCTATAACGATGTCGATCTCAGGGTTCGTGGCCACTTCGAAGACATCGTTGGTAATCGCAATACCGGTCGTTTGGAACTGAGGCTTTGGCGTGCGCATGGCAATTTGTGCCACTTCAATTCCACGCCCGGCACGACGAGCAATTTCCTCGGCGTTGCGCTGAAGTACGTTGAAGGTACCGCCACCGACGGTCCCTAACCCACAGATGCCTACTTTGACCGGTTTCACTGTGAACTCCCCATAAAACGGCCGACTCAAGGCCGGCCGTGAAAACAGCCGCATGCTCGCGGCTCTCTATTAATGGCCCGACAAATGTTACCGCCGGACCATGATCGTCAAAGGCTGGCCGTGACGATGCGAATTATTTCGCGTCCAGCGCCAGTTTGGCGACTTGTGGCGCAGGCTGGTAGCCCGGAATGACCTGACCGTCCGCCAAAACGATGGCCGGTGTACCGTTCACGCCGATCGACTGACCGAGGGCGAACTGTTTGGAAACCGGGTTATCGCACTTGGCGGCCTTGATTTCCTTGCCATCGACCATCTTGTCCATGGCGGCTTTCTTGTCTTTCGAGCACCAGACCGCTTGCAGCTGTTCGTCACCGGGCGAGCCCAGGCCCTGGCGCGGGAACGCGACGTAACGCACTTCAATGCCGCGCTTGTTCAGCTCGGGCACTTCGGCGTGCAGTTTGTGGCAGTACGGGCAGGTGGTGTCGGTGAACACGGTGATGTGCGATTTGGTTTCGCCGATCGCCGGGTAGACCACGGTTTCCGCAACTGGAATGGCGTTGACCAGTTTGGACACGCCCAGGCGTTCGGTCTTCTCGGTCAGGTTGATCGGTTTGCCGTCCTTGAGCTGGAACATGTAGCCCTGAACTACGTATTGGCCGTCGGCGCTGGCGTAGAGCACGCGGCTGCCTTGCAGTTTGACTTCGTACAGGCCCGGCAGAGGGCTGGCGGAGATGCTTTCTACCGGCACTTCGAGCTGGAGGTTTTCCAGGCTTTTACGAATCGCTTTGTCGGCCGCGTCATCGGCGACGGCAAAGGTGCTGACCAACGCAATGGCTGCGGCGGCGAAAATCTGGGTCAGACGCATGAGAACTCCTGAAGACGGACAAATGGGACGATCAGAACGCCCGTGCCGAAACACCGGGTCATAACCGCCCATCGTGCAAACCGGCAAAGCCTACCACATAAGGCCCTTGTGGCCGAATGCGCCTGTCGCAACACTTGGGACAACGCTAAACCTGTGGGAGCGGGCTTGCCCGCGAAGAGGCCATAACATTCAGAGTAGATGTTGACTGTTACATCGCCTTCGCGGGCAAGCCCGCTCCCACAGGGATTGTATTCAACCGCGTGGGTGATGTTTGGCGTGCAGGTCCTGCAAGCGTGCGCGGGCGACGTGGGTATAGATCTGGGTGGTGGACAGGTCGCTGTGGCCGAGCAGCATCTGCACCACCCGCAAGTCGGCGCCGTGGTTGAGCAAGTGCGTGGCAAAAGCATGACGCAATGTATGCGGCGACAGCGACTTGCCGATCCCGGCGACCTTGGCCTGGTGCTTGATGCGGTGCCAAAAGGTCTGACGGGTCATCTGCTCGCCACGCTGACTGGGAAACATGACATCGCTGGGACGTCCACCGAGCAGCTCCTGGCGGCCATCACGCATGTAACGCTCGACCCAGACAATCGCCTCCTCGCCCATCGGCACCAGCCGCTCCTTGCTGCCCTTGCCCATCACCCGCAGCACACCCTGGCGCAGATTGACTTGCTCCAGTGTCAGGCTGATCAGTTCCGTCACCCGTAAGCCGCAGGCGTAAAGCACTTCGAGCATGGCGCGGTCACGCTGGCCGATGGCTTCGCTCAAGTCCGGTGCCTTCAGCAGCGCCTCTACGTCTGCTTCCGACAGGGATTTAGGCAACGGCCTACCCAGTTGGGGCATATCGACACGCAACGACGGGTCAACAGCGATCAGCTTTTCCCGCAGCAGATAGCGATAAAACCCACGCACACCGGAGAGAAATCGCGCTGTGGAACGGGGTTTGTAGTTCTGCTCCAGACGCCAGGCCAGGTGATCGAGGATCAATTCACGGCCGGCGTTGATCAACTCCAGCCCCTTCTCCTGCAGCCAGCCGTTGAACAAGGCCAGGTCGCTGCGATAGGCATCGCGAGTGTTATCGGAAAGACCTTTCTCCAGCCACAACGCGTCGAGAAACTGGTCTATCAAAGGATGATCGATGGCGGGCATAAAGACTCAGGCAAGACCGACAGTACGGTCAGGGAAGATAAATCGCAGGCAACAAAAAAGCAGCCCGTAGGCTGCTTTTTTCTGCATCGGAAGCTGGACTTAAGCCAGTTTTTCCTTGATGCGAGCTGCTTTACCGGACAGGTCACGCAGGTAGTACAGCTTGGCTTTACGTACGTCACCGCGACGTTTAACGGCCATGCTGTCGATTTGCGGGCTGTAGGTCTGGAAAGTACGCTCTACGCCAACACCGTTGGAGATTTTACGAACGGTGAAAGCACTGTTTACGCCGCGGTTACGCTTGGCGATAACAACACCTTCGAACGCTTGCAGACGCGAACGGTCGCCTTCCTTCACTTTCACCTGAACGACAATGGTGTCGCCCGGGGCAAAGGTAGGGATCTCTTTGGTCATCTGCTCTGCTTCGAGTGCAAGGATGATTTTGTTAGTCATGCTGTGCTCCTAAGGTAAATCAACGGACTTACCATCGATACGTTGTTAACTATCGTCCCGCTCGCGGATGTATTCCTCGAGCAGCTTCTTCTCTTCTCCAGAAAGCGAGCGGCTTTCCAGAAGATCGGCGCGTCGTTCAAAGGTCCTACCAAGGGACTGCTGTAAACGCCAACGCCGGATATGCGCGTGATTGCCACTTAGCAACACGTCGGGAACACGCTGATCCGCATACACCTCAGGTCGGGTGTAGTGCGGGCAATCCAGCAAACCATCCGTAAAGGAATCTTCCTCGGCGGAGTCCGCATGCCCTAAAGCTCCAGGCAGCAGTCGTGTAACCGCATCGATCAGGACCATCGCCGGCAGCTCGCCGCCAGACAGTACATAGTCGCCAATCGACCACTCTTCATCGACATGAGCCTCAATAAAACGCTCGTCAATGCCTTCATAGCGGCCGGCAATCAGGATCAATGCATCCAGATTCGCCAACTCGCGTACCGCCGACTGACTCAGTTGACGGCCTTGGGGGGACAGGTAAATCACCTTCGCCGCCTCCCCGGCTGCTGCCTTGGCCTGAACCAGAGCATCTTCCAGGGGCTTGATCTTCATCACCATGCCCGGACCACCGCCAAATGGGCGATCGTCCACAGTGTGATGTCGATCCGTCGTGTAGTCTCGCGGATTCCAACAGGTGAGCTGCAACAGCCCCTGTTTCACCGCACGACTGGTGATGCCGTACTCGCTGATGGCGGAGAACATCTCGGGAAACAAACTGATCACTTCTACGCGCAAGTTAGCCACGCTTAGAAGTCCGCATCCCATTCCACCTTCATCTCGCCTGCTGCGAGGTCGACGGCCAACACGCATTGCTCCGTATAGGGCAACAGGCGTTCGCGATCATCCAGGCTGCCAGCGCAAGGCTTGACCACCATTACATCATTGGCGCCGGTTTCCAGAAGATGATCGATTTTCCCGAGCAATTGCCCGAGTTGATCAATAACCTTCAGACCTTCCAGCTGGTACCAGTAGTACTCGCCGTCGGTCAATTCAGGGAACAGGTTGCGCGGCACGCAGATCTCATAACCGGCCAGAAGACGAGCTTCTTCACGATCATCAAGACCCTTGAGCTTTGCGACCAGGAACTTGTCGTTCCCACGTCCGCTGACCAGCTCGACCTGTTTCACATTGCCTTCGCGCTTGAGCGTCCAGGTTTTGTACTGCAACAGGTTTTCAGTCGGATCAGTAAAGGAATAAACCTTCACTTCGCCGCGAACGCCATGAACAGAATAAATCTTGCCGATAACGATCAAATCATCAGCAATAGCAGGCGTCGCGTTCATATTGCTCAGGCCGCAGCCTTAGCAGCGTCCTTCAACAACTGAGCAACACGCTCAGAAGGTTGTGCACCAACGCTCAGCCAGTAGGCTACGCGCTCTTGGTTCACGGACAGACGGACTTCTTGACCACGAGCAACAGGGTTGAAGAAACCAACCTGTTCCTTGTGCGAACCGTCGCGCGGGTTGCGGCTGTCGGTTACGGTCAAGTGGTAAAACGGGCGCTTTTTGGAGCCGCCAAGGGCAAGACGGATTGTTAGCATGTGAACATCGTTCCTGTAGTCGGTGCTGCAAATCTAAAGGCACAGCGGGCATAGGTGCCCGAAAGGCCGCATATTCTAAGGAATATCCGGACTTTTGCAAATGTCTTTTTCCGGCGGCCTATCGGACGCCATGCAGATTTGCTATAGAGCCGTCGTTGAAAACGGCCAGTCAGCTCCCGCCAAGTGCGGGTTTGCTGTTGATCCCACATCGCTGTGGGTCTGCGCCGACATGACTGACGGCGCGGATTCTTTACATTTTCGGCATGCCGCCGCCGGGCAACATACCGCCCATGCCGCGCATCATTTTGGCCATTCCGCCTTTCGCGGAGAATTTCTTCATCATCTTCTGCATCTGCTTGTGCTGCTTGATCAAGCGACCGATGTCCTGCACCTGGGTGCCGGAGCCCATGGCGATCCGGCGTTTGCGCGAACCGCTGATCAGCTCAGGGTCGCGGCGCTCGGCCGGGGTCATGGAATTGATGATGGCTTCCATCTGCTTGAATTGTTTCTCTGCCGCGCCCTGGGCGTTGCCCATCTGCGCCAGGTTCACGCCGCCGATGTTCGGCAGTTTGTCCATGAGGCCGCCGAGGCCGCCCATGTTCTTCATCTGTTGCAGCTGATCGCGGAAGTCTTCGAGGTCGAAGCCCTTGCCCTTCTTCAGCTTCTTGGCCAGTTTATCGGCCTTGTCCTTGTCGAGGGTCGCTTCCGCCTGTTCGATCAGGCTGAGCACGTCGCCCATGCCGAGGATGCGCGAAGCAATACGCTCGGGATGGAACGGTTCGAGCGCTTCGCTCTTCTCGCCCATACCGATGAACTTGATCGGCTTGCCAGTGATGGCACGGACAGAAAGTGCGGCACCGCCACGGGCGTCACCGTCAACCTTGGTCAGGATCACACCGGTCAGCGGCAATGCGTCGCCGAAGGCCTTGGCCGTGTTGGCGGCGTCCTGGCCGGTCATGGCGTCGACCACGAACAGGGTTTCGACCGGATTGATCGCGGCGTGCAATGCCTTGATCTCGCCCATCATCTCTTCGTCGATGTGCAGACGACCGGCGGTATCAACGATGACCACGTCGATGAATTTCAGTCTTGCTTCTTTAATAGCTGCTTGCGCGATGTCGACCGGCTTCTGGCTCAGGTCGGACGGGAAGAAGGTAACGCCGACTTCACCCGCGAGCATTTCCAACTGTTTGATCGCCGCCGGACGGTAAACGTCCGCAGACACGACCATGACCGACTTCTTCTTGCGCTCTTTAAGGAAGCGCGCGAGTTTGCCGGCGGTGGTGGTTTTACCCGCACCCTGCAAACCGGCCATCAGCACGACGGCTGGCGGAACGGCGCTCAGGTTCAAGTCTTCGTTGGCCGCGCCCATCAGGCTTTCGAGCTCGGCCTGAACGATCTTCACGAAGGCCTGGCCCGGCGTCAGGCTGCGTGACACCTCGGTGCCGACGGCGCGCTCCTTGACCGAATTGACGAAGTCCTTCACCACCGGCAAGGCGACGTCGGCTTCGAGCAACGCCATGCGCACTTCGCGCAGGGTGTCTTTGATATTGTCCTCGGTCAGCTTGGCCTTGCCGGTGACATGGCGCAGCGTCTGCGAGAGACGGTCGGTTAAGTTTTCAAACATTGCGCGATCCTTTCAGGCCCTGTGTAGACCGGGATAATGGCGGCCCAGACCGGAATAAACATGTGCTCGGCGAGCCTGCGGCGTGGGCAGGTCGCGGATTATAGCGAAGACTGCGTCTGGCGGACACCTCATCGTCAGGTTGCATGGTCTTTCGTGCTGTGGGGGTTCTATGCCAAACTCAGCGCCTTTCGGGCTTGCCTAACAGGATTTATGCTCCCCTTGTCACCCAGTTTGCTGACTACCCTCGCCGCCGCCTGCTTGTATGCCGCTGCGACCCTCTATCAAGGCACTCGTCTGGCCACCGGAGCCAAGGCGAACAAGCGCCTGCTGGTCACGCTCGGCGTGCTTGCCGTGCTGGCTCACAGCGCCAGCCTGTTCACCCACCTGCTGACACCGATCGGCCTGGGCCTGGACTTTTTCAGTGCCGCCAGCCTGATTGCCGCGGCGGTCATCGCCCTGACCCTGCTGGCCTGCTCGCGGATCCCGGTGGAAAACCTGCTTATATTGCTGTTCCCGCTCGGTGCAGCCACGGTGCTGCTGGCGCAGTTCGCCCCCGCCGGCACGGTGCAGATCATCGACGAAGAGCCGGGCATTCTCGCCCACATCCTGCTGTCGATCCTCGCTTACGGCATGTTCACCATCGCGATGTTTCAGGCCTTGCTGCTGCTGGTGCAAGACCATCAGCTCAAGCACAAGCACCCGTCGGGGCTGATCAAGAACTTCCCGCCGCTGCAAACCATGGAAAGCCTGTTGTTCGGCTTCCTCTGGGCCGGCTGGACCCTGCTGTCGCTGTCGCTGCTGTCCGGTTGGTTGTTCGTCGACAACCTGTTCGCCCAGCACCTGGTGCACAAAACTCTACTGGCTTGCCTGGCCTGGATCGTCTTCAGCGTGCTGCTTTGGGGCCGTAACCGCCTCGGCTGGCGCGGACACAAGGCCATTCGCTGGACCCTCGCCGGTTTCTGCCTGCTGATGCTGGCGTACTTCGGCAGTAAGCTGGTCCGTGAATACATCCTGCACATCTGACGGGCGGCATTAATGGACGACTTGCCCATAGGGCCGATGCTCGCGGTATTGGCCCTGCTGATTTTATGGTCGGGGCTGTTTACCGCCATCGAAACCGCGCAACAGTACTTGTTGGCCCAGCGCACCGCCTCGCGTTCCAGCGACAAACCGGTCGCGAAGCTGAGCTTCCCGCTCAACAGCCTGATCTTCTGCAATACCCTGTGCCGCGCACTGGCAGTGGTCATCAGCACCTTGCTGGCGATTTTCATCTGGGCGGAAAACGGTCCGTGGATTGCTTGCCTGGGTGCAGGCGCCGCGCTTCTGGTGTTCGCCGACTACCTGCCGCGCACCCTCGCCGTGCGCTATCCCGACGCCGTCCTGGCTCTGGGCAACACGCTGCTCGGCACGCCCCTGAAAATCATCTATCCGGCCGCCTGGCTGCTCAATGGCTTCACTCAGCTGCTGATGCGACCGTTTGCCCGCAAAGTCAAAGTGGTGCAACAGAGCGAAGACGAGGGCCCGAACGACCGGCAGGACGATTACGATCAAGCCGTCTGCCGCCCGCACCCGCTGTCGGGCATCCACGCGCTCGACAACATCACGGTCAACGACATCCTGGTGCCGCGCAGTGACGTCGACGGGATAAACCTCGACGACACCCTCGCAGAGATCATCGAGCAACTGCGCAACAACAAGCGCACGCGCCTGCCGGTGTTCCACAGCGACATCAACCAGGTTGAAGCGGTGCTCAATACCCGGCAGATCCGCCACTTGCTGGCCGATGCCAGCCTGACCCTCGAAGCGTTGCTGGCCGCCAGTCACGAACCGTACTTCGTGCCGGAAAGCACTCCGTTGCAACTGCAACTGCTGAATTTCCACAAACAGCAGCGGCGCCTGGGCATGGTAGTCGACGAATACGGCGAAGTGCTCGGCATCGTGACCCTGGAAGACATTCTCGAAGAAATCGTAGGCGAATTCGAAAGCCAGCACAGCCTGGACAACCCGCACATCCATCCGCAGGCCGATGGGCGCCTGGTGATCGAAGGTGCTGCGTCGATTCGCGAATTGAACAAGAGCCTGGGCTGGCACCTGCCCAGCGACGGCCCGAAAACCCTCAACGGGTTGGTGACCGAGGCGCTGGAGACGATTCCGGACAGTGCGGTGTGCCTGAAGATCGGGCGTTATCGGCTGGAGATTCTGGAGACGGAAGACAATCGCGTCACGCGGGTTTTGATCTGGCATACCAGCTCGGTTCCAGTCGTTATCTAAACCCTGCCCCCCAACCTGTGGCGAGGGAGCTTGCTCCCGCTGGACTGCGAAGCAGGCCCAACAAAAGACGCTGCAATTATCCTGACAGCACCCTTCCAGCCATTTGCGGCCGCTGCGCGCCCGAGCGGGAGCAAGCTCCCTCGCCACAAAAGCCGTCGCTCAATTCAAGCCACTTGTTTGATCGTTAGCCACCTTCCTATAATCAAACCCGCTTACCCAAGCCCCGTCGGACCACGTGCTTACCCAGCACGCAGCAGGTTCCGGCCAGTCCATCGGCAATATCCGCACTACACCGACGACTGTTCCTACCTTGAACAGCGGCCGCGCCTCACTCCCACATCCCTGGGTGTTCGACCATAATAATTCGCTCCACTGGGGCACATGACTGTCAGGGATAACCGCATGACAACCAGCACGACTTATAGCGACGCACCCACCCAACCGACAAACTCCGCCACCCGTGTGGCCACGGCGAGTTTTATCGGCACTGCTATCGAGTTTTACGACTTCTACGTCTATGCCACCGCCGCTGCGCTGGTGATCGGCCCGGTGTTCTTTCCGCAGACCTCCGGCACCGCCCAAATGCTGTCGGCGTTCCTCACCTTCGGCATCGCCTTCCTTGCTCGACCATTGGGATCTGCGCTGTTTGGGCACTTCGGTGACCGCATCGGGCGCAAATCGACTCTGGTCGCTTCGCTGCTATTGATGGGCGTGTGCACCACGCTGATCGGCGTCTTGCCGGGTTATGACAGCATCGGGGCCTGGGCGCCGATCCTGCTCTGCGTGCTGCGTTTCGGCCAAGGCCTTGGCCTGGGCGGTGAATGGGGCGGTGCGGCGTTATTGGCGACGGAGAATGCGCCCAAGGGCAAGCGTGCCTGGTTCGGCATGTTTCCGCAGCTCGGCCCTTCGATTGGCTTTTTAGCGGCTAACGGCCTGTTCCTGACGCTCGCCATGACCCTGAATGACGAGCAGTTCCGCTCGTGGGGCTGGCGGATTCCGTTCCTGCTCAGCGCCGCGCTGGTGATGGTCGGCCTCTACGTGCGACTCAAACTCCACGAAACACCCGTGTTCGCTAACGCCATGGCCCGTCAGGAGCGAGTGAAGATCCCGTTGGTCGAGCTGTTCAGCCAGTACTGGGTGCCGATGCTGCTGGGTGCCGGGTCGATGGTGGTGTGCTACGCGTTGTTCTACATCTCGACCGTTTTTTCGTTGAGTTATGGCGTATCGACACTCGGCTACAGCCGCGAAACCTTCCTCGGCCTGCTGTGCTTCGCCGTCCTGTTCATGGCGGCGGCAACACCGTTGTCGGCCTGGGCCAGCGACCGTTACGGGCGCAAACCGGTGTTGATCATCGGCGGCGTGTTGGCAGTTCTGTCCGGATTCTTGATGGAACCGTTGCTGACTCAAGGCTCGACCTGGGGCGTGGCGCTGTTCCTGTGCATCGAGCTGTTTCTGATGGGCGTGACGTTTGCGCCGATGGGCGCGCTGCTACCGGAGCTGTTTCCAACGCACGTGCGGTATACCGGCGCGTCGGCAGCCTACAACCTGGGCGGCATTGTCGGGGCCTCGGCGGCGCCGTTCTTCGCGCAGAAGCTGGTGGCGATGGGTGGTTTGAGTTATGTCGGCGGGTATGTGTCGGGGGCGGCAGTGCTGAGTTTGATTGCGGTGTTGTGCCTGAAGGAGACGCGGCATAACGATTTGAATCGGGTGGCATGAATCAAAAGCATCGCCAGCAGGCTGGCTCCCACATGGAAATTGGGTGTACACAAAATCTGTGATCAACCAATAACCCTGTGGGAGCTAGCCTGCTAGCGATTGCCGCGACTCGGTTTACAGCTCGACTACGACAGCCTGAGAAGCGCGGGTCGCTTTTGCACGAGCCGCTTCAATCGACTCATCCCGCGCCAACGCCACGCCCATCCGGCGCTGGCCATTGACCTCTGGCTTGCCAAACAGACGCAACGCCGTGTCCGGCTCGCTCAGCGCAGCACCCAAATTGGCGAAAGCAGTCTGGGTCGACTGCCCTTCCACCAGAATCACCGCCGAAGCCGATGGCCCGAACTGACGGATCAACGGAATCGGCAGGCCTAGAATCGCCCGTGCGTGCAGCGCGAACTGCGACAGGTCCTGGGAAATCAGGGTCACCAGACCGGTGTCATGCGGGCGCGGCGAGACTTCGCTGAACCACACCTGATCACCTTTGATGAACAACTCGACACCAAACAGACCACGGCCACCCAAGGCTTCGGTGACGGCTTTGGCAACGCGCTCGGATTCAGCCAGGGCAATCGGGCTCATGGCTTGTGGCTGCCAGGATTCCTGATAGTCGCCCTTCTCCTGACGGTGGCCGACTGGCGCGCAGAACGTAGTGCCGCCAACGTGACGCACGGTCAGCAAGGTGATTTCGTAGTCGAAGTCGATGAAACCTTCGACGATCACGCGACCTTTACCGGCGCGACCGCCTTCTTGAGCGTAATCCCACGCGGTTTTCACATCATCGGCGCTGCGCAGCAGGCTCTGGCCTTTGCCCGACGAACTCATGACTGGCTTGACCACGCACGGGAAGCCCAGGTCCAGGACGGCCTTGCTGTAGTCCTCGAAGGTGTCGGCGAAGTGGTACGGCGAGGTCGGCAGGTCCAGTTCTTCAGCGGCCAGGCGACGGATGCCTTCGCGGTTCATGGTCAGCTGCGCGGCGCGCGCGGTCGGGATCACGGTGAAGCCTTCGGCTTCCAGTTCGACAAGGGTCGCGGTGGCGATGGCTTCGATTTCCGGCACGATGAAGTGCGGCTTCTCGGCTTCGATGACGGCACGCAGGGCGGCGCCGTCGAGCATGTTGATCACGTGGCTGCGATGCGCAACTTGCATGGCCGGCGCGTTGGCGTAACGGTCGACGGCAATCACTTCAACGCCCAGGCGTTGCAGCTCGATCACCACTTCCTTGCCCAACTCGCCACAGCCACACAGCAATACGCGGGTCGCGGTTGGCGACAATGGAGTTCCGATACGGGTCATCTCAGGTCCTCAAGAAGCGGATCATCGAGGGATGCAACGCCACGCGCGCTTCCCATGGGGAGAAAGCGCGGCATTTTACATGAACCGAAGGGTTTGGCTTCAGCTGGCGACGGCCTGTTTGCGCAAGCGCCAGGCCATGATCAGCCACACGACCGTCACGCCAGCGAACTTGGAGCCCATGGCGGTGAGAATCACGGCCGGGGTGAACGCGTCGATCATGCCGAAGAAGATGAAGGTATCGAGGGGAATGCTCAGGGCCGAACTTATCCACAGGCGATCGTGCAGCGGGCGCTTGGTGATACTGAACACCAGCCAGTCGATGCATTCGGACACCGCGAAGGCTGTGGCGCTGGCCAAAGCGATGGACGGATCGGAGGTGACATAGGACAAGACCAGCGCCGCAAGCATCGCCGCGATGGCACCGTGGCCGAAGCGGGTTTGCACCATGTCGCGCAGGACAAACACCAACCCGCCCCAGGCCGACCAGATGACGTCCAGGTGCGGAGCGGTGGAGAAGGCGTAGTTAATCAGTACGACGCTGCTGATGTAGGCGATCAGGAAGAACATGGAATGGCGGGATACCTGTCAATTTGGCGCACAGATTACTTTATCTCAGGCTCACAAATAACCTGTGGCGAGGGAGCTTGCTCCCGTTGGGGCGCGAAGCGGCCCTGAAATCAGCGGTTGCGGTGTGTCAGATTGAAAGTGTTTATCTGCTTTGGGGCTGCTTCGCAGCCCAGCGGGAGCAAGCTCCCTCGCCACAAAAGCCCCTCACTCTTCAGTTATTGGATTTAGACGGCAACATCCAGATCAACCCACTCGATTTCGCCCGCTCATGACACAACCCCAACACCTTGCGGCGCTCTTCGTTGTCCATCCGGCTCCAGCGCGTGATTTCCTCCACCGTGCGCTGACACCCGGTGCAAACGTCATCGTCGTCCAGCGCACAGATATTCACGCAGGGCGATCGCACCGGGCGTTCGGGCGTGTTCATTCTTCCTGCTCGGCCAGATCGCGGGCGTAACGCTGGGAGTTATGCACATAGTGGGCGGCGCTGGCCTCCAGCATCTTCTTCTGCTGCTCTGTCAGCTCACGAACCACCTTGCCCGGCGAGCCCATGACCAGCGAACCGTCAGGAATCTCCTTGCCCTCACCGATCAGCGAGTTGGCGCCGATGATGCAGTTCTTGCCGATTTTCGCGCCGTTGAGAATCACCGCATTAATGCCGATCAGGCTGTAATCGCCCACGGTGCAACCGTGAAGCATGGCGTTGTGGCCAATGGTCACGCCGGTGCCGATGGTCAGCGGGTAGCCCATGTCGGTGTGCATCACCGTGCCGTCCTGGACGTTGCTGTTCTTGCCGATCAGGATCAGTTCGTTGTCGCCACGCAACACGGCGTTGAACCAGACGTTGGCGCCCTCTTCCAGTTTGACCTTGCCCACCAGCACGGCATTGGGTGCGACCCAGCTCTGCGGATGGGTTTCGACACGGGCGTCGCCCAGGCGATATTTCATCTTTTTATTGTCCTCAAGGCTCAGGCAGCCGCGTTTCACGCCATACGAACGATGGCTTCAAATATTGATAAAGCTTTTAGGTGGGTGGTGCAGGCTGATGTCGGCGTCATAGAGCAGGTTGATCAACTCGACGATCATGATCGCTGTCAGGCCCCAGATTTTGTACTCGCCGTAACGATAACTCGGCACGTACCAACTGCGGCCCTGGTAATCGATGCGATGGGTATGTTCCCGAGGGTCCTCGCGGAAGAACTCCAGAGGCACGCTGAACACGGCGGCGATCTCGGCATCGTTGGCCAGGTACTCGACAAAATCCGGAATCACCCCGACATAAGGGGTGACCTTGATGCCGTGCAGGGAGATCAGCGGGCTCAACGGGCCGATCACTTCGACCAGCCCCGGCGGCAAGCCGATTTCTTCTTCGGCCTCACGCAGCGCGGTGAAAATCAGGTCCGGGTCTTCGGGATCGCGCCGCCCGCCGGGGAAGGCGACTTCACCGCCATGGGTCGAGAGCCCACTGGCGCGCAGGGTGAGAACCAGTTCCGGTTCGTCACTGCGGGTGATGGGCACCAGTACCGCGGCCTCGGGAAAACGTCGATCGGTTTCCAGGGTACGCGGTGTGTGGTTGCTTACCCGGTGAAGTAGCTCGTCCAGCATGAGTCTTCTCGATTTATTCTCTACTTCGCATCATGCACCAATCACACCGACCGCCCAACCCCATAACCACTGCATGTCGCTAAACGACAACTTGCCGACTGACACCGTCGCACGCCAAGATAGGCGCAGCATTCAGGAACCCAAGCATGAAATTTTGCAGTCAGTGCGGCAACCCGGTCACCCAGCGCATTCCCGAAGGCGATTCGCGCCTGCGTTATGTCTGTGACGGCTGTCAGGCGATTCACTACCAGAACCCTAATATCGTCGCCGGTTGCGTCGCGACCTGGGGCTCGAAGGTGTTGCTGTGCCGACGCGCCATCGAGCCTCGGCTCGGTTACTGGACTCTGCCCGCCGGTTTCATGGAAAACGGTGAAACCATCGAGCAGGCAGCCATTCGCGAGACGGCCGAAGAAGCCTGCGCGCGGGTGCGCAACCTGAGCATTTATACGTTGATCGACGTGCCGCACATCAGTCAGGTGCATGTGTTCTTTCGCGCAGAGCTGGTGGACCTGGATTTTTCCGCCGGCCCCGAGAGCCTGGAAGTGCAGCTTTTCGACGAAGCCGACATCCCGTGGTCCGAGTTGGCTTTCCGCACGGTGGGCCGTACCTTAGAATGCTTCTTCGCTGACCGGCGGACCGAGGTCTACCCCGTGCGGTCCGAATCGATCCCGCCGCTTGCTCAGCCTGCCATCACATAAAGCTCCTGGCTTCAAAATCACCTATAACTAAATAGTCGCGACACCTTTCAGGGATATCGTTTCAATGCGCTGGTTGCTTGCCGTGTTTTGCTTGTCGTTCGTCGCCATGTCACAGGCTTCCGTTGCGGAAACCCTGAACGGCAAAGTCATCGAAAAAGTTCTGGTGCTTAAATCCGCCCACCAATTGCAATTGATCAATGACGGCAAGCCGCTCAAGACCTATCGCATTTCCCTGGGCAAATCGCCCAAGGGAGCGAAACTGATGGAAGGCGACAAACGCACGCCTGAAGGTTTCTATTGGCTGGACTGGCGTAAGGTCAGCGATAAATTCAACCTGGCGATGCACATCTCCTACCCGAACGTCAGCGACTCTGCCCGCGCGCGGCGCGAAGGCGTCCCGCCTGGCAGCATGATCATGATCCACGGTACTCCCGACACCGAAGACACCCCGGAAGACCTGTTCCACACCCTGGACTGGACCGACGGCTGCATCGCCATGCGCAACATGGACATGCGTGAGGTGTGGGGCCTGGTGCCGGATGGCACGATGATCGAAATCCGCCCGTAACCGCCCTCCTATGATCGTTCCCACGCTCCGCGTGGGGAACGCAGCCTGGGACGCTCCGCGTCCCGTCTTAAAGCCGAACGCGGAGCGTCCGTTGAGGCATTCCCACGCAGAGCGTGGGAACGATCAAATGGATCGCGCCAGCCGTAACTTCTCCTTTTGAGCGCTACCTCCGGTCGCTCCTCGAAAAATAAATTCAGAAGATCGCAACCTGCGGTGGCGCCGGACGGGAAGATACCAATCCCCCCGGCAGGCGTTGCCGCAGGCTGCGATCTTTGCACTCAAATCCCCCACCTTTAATACCACTTCAAACCAACCTCCCTTGACTGCGCTCAACAGGGCAGGCTTTTCTGCGCCAACAGCAAAGTGGTGGCATTGACATGGTATTCAAGTGGTATTAGTTTTCAGCCATTCGCGGAAAACAACACTCCAATATCCGCATCGGACATCGCCCATGAACGACCTCCAGGCCTTACGCCCTGACGACACCCAGCCCACGCCGTTGTACCTGCAACTGGCGCGCAATCTGGAAGCGGCGATTCATGCCGGCCAGTGGAAAGCCGAACAGGCAATGCCCTCGGAGCGCAACCTCAGCGAGCTGTTGGGCATCTCCCGCGTGACGGCACGCAAGGCGCTGGAAGTCTTGTTCGAGCAGGGCCTGATCCGCCGCAACCAGGGTTCCGGCACGTTCATCACGCCGCGCCTGGAACAACCGCTGTCGCGCCTCTCGGGTTTCAGCGAAATGTTGCGCCTCAAGGGCTTCGTCCCCGGCTCGCAATGGCTGGAACGTGAGATCACCCCGCCAACCCACGAAGAACTGATCCGTCTCGGCCTCTCGCCCAACGACAAGGTCGCGCGGCTGAAGCGACTGCGCAAAGCCGACGACACGGTGATGGCGATCGAGATGAGCACCCTGCCCGCCTCGATCATCCCCAAGCCGCAAGCGGTGGGCGATTCCCTCTACGAGTACCTCGACGGCATCGGCAAGCCGATCGTCCGCGCGCTGCAGCACATCCAGGCGATCAACGCCTCGGACGAGTTCGCCGCTCTCGTCGGCATCGCCCCCGGCACCGCCATGCTGCTGATGACCCGGGTCGGCTACCTGGAAGACAACACACCGATAGAAGTCACCGACACCTACTGCCGCAACGACTACTACGACTTTGTCGCAGAGCTTCGTCGATAAAGAGCTTCGCTGCTAAAACCGAGAACCGATCATGTCCGAAGACAACATCCTCACCGCCCACGGCTGGGTTCGCGGCCGGCTGATTCACCAACACGGCAAGGTCGTGTCCATCGAAGGCGTGCCCTGCGATCCGGCCGACAACGACTTGCCCTATCTGCTGCCCGGCTTCATCGACCTGCACGTTCACGGCGGTGGCGGCAAAGACATCATGGAAGGTGCACCGGCCTTCGAAACCATCACCAAAACCCACGTGCGCTTCGGCACCACGTCGTTGCTGGCGACCACCATGACCGCGCCGCCGGCAGAGATTTCCAGCGTGCTGAAAGCCGTCGGAGAGTTCTGCGAGCAGCGGCCAACTGGCAGCGCCCGAGTACTCGGCGTGCACCTTGAAGGCCCCTACATCAACCCCGGAAAACTCGGCGCCCAGCCGAATTTCGCCCACACGGCGTTGATGGCCGAAGTCGAGGAGTACCTGGCGCTGGCACCGATCCGGGTGATCACCATCGCCCCGGAAATCGCCGGCCACGATGCCTTGATCCGCACCCTCAGTGCGCGCGGCATCCGTATGCAGATCGGCCACACCCTCGGCAGCTACGAGGAAGGTGTCGCTGCGCTGGCCGCCGGTGCCAGCAGTTTCACTCACCTCTACAACGCCATGAGCCCGCTGCATCACCGCGAGCCAGGCATCGTCGGCGCGGCGCTGGCCCACGCCAAATACGCCGAGCTGATTCCGGACTTGCTGCATGTGCATCCCGGCGCCATGCGGGTGGCCCTGCGTGCGATCCCGTGCCTGTATTGCGTCACCGATTCCACCGCCGCCGCCGGCATGCCCGACGGTGAATACAAGCTCGGCAGCCACACCGTGACCAAATGCCTGGGCGGCGTGCGCTTGCCCGACGGCACGCTTGCCGGCAGCACCCTGACCATGGATCAGGCACTGCGCAATCTGGTGAAGATCGGTTTGCCGATCGCCGAGGCGTCGCAACGTCTTTCGCAATTCCCCGCCGATTACCTCGGCCTTCAAGAACGCGGCCGCCTTGCACCTGGCAGCTGGGCCGACTGCGTGCGGCTGGATCGCTCACTCACACTCACCGCCGTCATGGTCGAAGGAGAAGACATTGACTTCAAAAATGCTTGAAGAGGCGCTGTCCTCGTTCGAGGCCGTGCAAGCCCAACTGCAGCAACTCGACCCGCAGATGATCGAGATCGCCGGGCGCCTGCGCCGTCAGCCGCCGCAAGTGGTGATGACAGTTGCTCGCGGCAGCTCCGACCACGCCGCCAGTTATTTCGCCTACCTGACCATGCAACAACTGGGCTTCCCGGTGGCGTCATTGCCGATGTCAGTGGTGACCATGCTGCAAGCACCGTTGAAGGTCAGCGGTCAGGTGGCGTTTGCGTTCTCGCAGTCGGGGCAAAGTCCGGACCTGGTGAACAGCCTGCGTCTGTTGCGCAAGCGCGGCGCCCTGAGCATTTCCATGGTCAACGCTGAAAGTTCGCCGCTGGAAGCGGCGTGCGAATTCAGCCTGCCGCTGTGCGCCGGCACTGAAAGCAGCGTCGCGGCGACCAAGAGTTTTATCGCCACCCTCAGCGCCAGCGCTCGTCTGATTGCCCATTGGAAAGAAGATGTGGAATTGCTGGAAGCCGGCAACGCCTTGCCGGAAGGTCTGCGCGAGGCGGCGCAACAGGACTGGAGCCTGGCCATCGACGCCCTGCACGATTGCCAACGCTTGATGGTAATCGGTCGTGGTGCCGGTTTTGCCATTGCTCAGGAAGCAGCCCTTAAGTTCAAGGAAACCTCGGCGATTCAGGCCGAAGCGTTCAGCAGCGCCGAAGTGCGTCACGGCCCAATGGCATTGATCGATGAAAATTACCCTCTGCTGATCTTTGCCCCACGCGGTGCCGAGCAGGCCGGTTTGCTGAGCCTTGCTGCGGACATGCGCCAGCGTGGCGCTCGCGTTCTGCTGGCGGCGCCGGATGACATCGCCGAACGCGATCTCACCCTGACCCGCGCCGAACACCCGGCCCTTGATCCGATTCTGGCGATCCAGAGTTTCTACGTCATGGCCGCCGGTTTGGCCGTGGCCCGTGGCATGGACCCGGACCAGCCGCGTCATTTAAGCAAAGTGACGCGTACGCACTAAGTCTGCCCCGAACGATTTCCTGATGAGACCGAGCCATGCATAACAACAATAAAGAGCTGACCCTCAGCGCCCCGCTCAGCGGCCCGGTGCTCACGCTCGCCAAAGTCCCGGACCCGGTGTTCGCCAGCGGTGCCATGGGCGACGGGATCGCCATCGACCCACTGAACGACACCCTTCACGCCCCCTGCGCCGGCGTGGTGGTGCACGTCGCCCGCAGCGGTCACGCCATGACCTTGCGTGCCGATAACGGCGCCGAATTGCTCCTGCACCTGGGCCTCGATACGGTCGAGTTGCAGGGTGATGGCTTCTCGATGCTGGTCAAGGAAGGCGCGCGCGTCAGCAACGGCCAGCCGCTGTTGCGCTATGACGTGGACAAGGTCGCGCAGCAGTGCAAAAGCCTGGTCAGCCTGATGATCCTGACCAACAGCCAGGAGTTTCAGGCGCGGCCCATTACGCTGAAATCGGTGAAAGTCGGCGACCCGCTGTTGCACATCATTCGCCGGCTGGCACCGGGTGCTCAAGCGGACGTGGACCTGTCGGGCGAAGAATTTTTCGGCCACGTGTGCATCGCCCATCGCGGCGGTCTGCACGCTCGCCCGGCCGCGCTGATTCGTCAGACCGCGCAAGGGTTCAAGAGCAAATCGCAGCTGCATTTCGCTGGCAAATCGGCGACCTGTGACAGTTTGATCGGGCTGATGAGCCTGGCCGTCGGCGAGCAGGACGAGGTCCAGGTCAGCTGTCAGGGCCCGGATGCCGAAGCGGCGTTGCAAGCCTTGCTGATCGCCCTGTCCACAGCGTTGGCCGAAGACAGCCACTCCGCCGTGCCGACACCGATTAACCGACGCAATCGGGCAGCCGAAGCGGGCGTGCTGCACGGTGTGTGCGCCGCTCCCGGCCTGGTCGGTGGGCCGTTGTTTCGCTTGAACACCATCAGCCTGCCGGTAGATGCCGGCCACCACGATCCCGCGCAACAACTGTGCGCCCTCGAGACCGCGCTGACTGTCGTGCGCAGCGAAATCGACCACACCCTGACCCAGGCCAGGAAACACAAGAACACTGACGAAGAAGCGATCTTCGCCGCGCATCTCGCCTTGCTCGAAGACCCGGCGTTGCTGGACGCGGCCAACGTCTCCATCGTTCAAGGCATGGCCGCGACGCACGCCTGGAGCCAATCGATCGATGCGCAGTGCGACGTACTCCAGCAACTCGGCAGCGCATTGCTGGCCGAACGCGCCAACGATCTGCGGGACCTCAAACAGCGGGTGCTCCGCGCCTTGCTCGGCGAAGCCTGGCATTACGACGTGCCGGCCGGCGCCATCGTTGCTGCCCATGAACTGACGCCGTCGGACCTGCTGCAACTGAGCCAGCAAGGGGTCGCCGGGTTGTGCATGGCCGAGGGCGGCGCGACTTCCCACGTCGCGATTCTGGCGCGCGGCAAAGGTCTGCCGTGCATGGTTGCGCTGGGCCCAACGCTGCTGGATCAGGCGCAAGGCCAGGCGGTGGTGCTGGATGCCGACGGCGGTCGCCTAGAATTGGCGCCGACGGCCGAACGTCTGGCCGACGTGCATCAGGCTCAACTCGATCATCAGCAACGTCGTGCGCTTCAACAGTCTCAGGCTCACACCCCGGCACTGACGCTCGATGGTGTGCACATCGAAGTCGCCGCCAATGTCGCCTCCAGCGCAGAAGCGGCCGACGCACTGGCCAATGGCGCCGACGGCGTCGGCCTGCTGCGCACCGAATTTCTGTTCGTGGACCGCAACACCGCGCCGGACGAACACGAACAACACCTCGCCTATCAAGCTGTGCTCGACGCCATGGGCGACAAGTCGGTGATTATCCGCACCATCGACGTCGGCGGCGATAAGCAACTCGATTACCTGCCGCTGCCGGTCGAGGCCAATCCGGTGCTCGGCTTGCGCGGCATTCGTCTGGCTCAGGTGCGTCCGGAATTGCTCGATCAGCAACTGCGCGCGCTGTTGCACGTCAGCCCGTTGTCACGCTGCCGGATCCTGTTGCCGATGGTGACCGAGGTCGATGAGCTGCTGCACATCCGCCAGCGACTTGATGCGTTGTGCACTGAACTCGGTGTGAGCGAACGTCCGGAGCTGGGGGTGATGATCGAAGTCCCGGCCGCCGCGCTGCTGGCCGAGCAACTGGCCGAACATGCGGACTTCCTGTCCATCGGCACCAACGATTTGTCGCAATACACCCTGGCCATGGACCGCGACCACGCCGGCCTCGCCTCGCGAGTCGACGCGATGCACCCGGCGCTGCTGCGGCTGATCGCCCAGACCTGCGCCGGTGCGGCTGTGCATAACCGCTGGGTGGGCGTCTGCGGCGCACTCGCCTCCGACCCACTGGCCACGCCGGTACTGATCGGCCTCGGTGTCAGCGAGCTGTCGGTCAGCCCGGTGCAGATCGGTGAAATCAAGGACCGCGTGCGCCACCTCGACGCTGCCGAATGCCGACGCATCAGCCACGACCTGCTCAAGCTGAGCAGCGCCAGCGCCGTGCGTCACGCCTGTCACCAGCAATGGCCTCTGAGCTGAACAACAACTACAAGAATCCAGGGAGATCCGCCATGTACCAATACTTCATCGAGGGCCTGCAGCGCCTCGGACGCGCGCTGATGCTGCCCATCGCAATCCTGCCGATTGCGGGTTTGCTGCTGCGATTGGGCGATACCGATCTGCTGAACATCGCGATCATCCACGATGCCGGCCAGGTGATCTTCGCCAACCTGGCAATGATCTTCGCCATCGGCATCGCGGTCGGGTTCGCCAAGGACAACAACGGCACCGCCGGCCTCGCCGGGGTCATTGGTTACCTGGTGATGATCTCCACGCTCAAGGTGCTCGATGCGAGCATCAACATGGGCATGCTCGCCGGGATCGTCAGCGGCTTGATGGCCGGTGCGCTGTACAACCGCTTCAAGGACATCAAGCTGCCGGAGTATCTGGCGTTCTTCGGCGGCAGGCGCTTCGTCCCGATCGTCACCGGGTTCGCCGCTGTCGGCCTGGGCGTGATCTTCGGTTTGATCTGGCCGCCAATCCAGCATGGCATCAATGGCTTCGGCACATTGATGATGGAGAGCGGCAGCATTGGCGCCTTCGTTTTTGGCGTGTTCAACCGCCTGCTGATCGTCACCGGCCTGCACCACATCCTCAACAACATGGCGTGGTTCGTCTTCGGCAACTTCACCGACCCGAATACGGGCGCCATGGTCACCGGCGACCTGTCGCGCTACTTCGCCGGTGACCCGAAAGGCGGCCAGTTCATGACCGGCATGTTCCCGGTGATGATCTTCGGCCTGCCCGCCGCGTGCCTGGCGATGTACCGCAACGCCCTGCCGGAACGCCGCAAAATCATGGGCGGGATCTTCCTGTCCATGGCACTGACCTCATTCCTGACCGGCGTCACCGAGCCCATCGAATTTGCGTTCATGTTCCTCGCGCCATTTCTCTTTTTGCTCCATGCGCTGCTGACAGGTCTGTCGATGGCGATCACCAATGCGCTCAACATCCACCTGGGTTTCACCTTCTCCGGCGGCTTCATCGACATGGTGCTCGGCTGGGGCGAATCCACCAACGGCTGGCGGGTGGTGCCGGTGGGGTTGGCGTATGCGGTGGTCTACTACGTGGTGTTTGATTTCTGCATTCGCCGCTTCAACCTCAAGACACCGGGCCGTGAAGAGGTGCCGACCGGTGACAAGGTCGTGGTTGCCGAAAATGAGCGGGCCGGGGCTTACATCAAGGCGCTCGGTGGCGCGCAGAATTTGATCACCGTTGGGGCGTGTACCACACGGTTACGCCTGGACATGGTGGATCGCAACAAGGCAAACGATGCGGAGCTGAAAGCGCTGGGTGCGATGGCGGTTGTGCGTCCGGGCAAGGGCGGGAGTTTGCAGGTGGTGGTCGGGCCGATGGCGGACAGCATTGCCGATGAGATTCGGTTGGCGATGCCGGCGTTGGGTCGTGCGCTGGTCTCCTCCCCTCCCGCTGTTATCGACGCACCGAAACCTGCCGCTGTGGCGAGTTCAGAGGCGCAGCAATGGCTGAAGGCTTTGGGCGGTGGAGATAACGTGTTGCAGATGGATTGCGTGGCCATGACCCGGATTCGCCTGCAACTGGCGGATGGCAAGGCGTTGTCGGAGGTTGATTTGAAGGCGCTGGGTTGCCAGGGGGTCAGTCAGCTTGAGGGGGGTGTTTGGCACTTGCTGATTGGTGACAAGGCAGCGAGTTTGAGTGATGCCTTGGAAGCATTGGTTAATCGCAGTGAGGTGAGTGCCAAGGTTTAGATTTTGGGTGCCTGATAGTCCGTCATCGCGAGCAGGCTCACTCCCACATTGGATCGGTGTTTATAGATCTAATGCGGGAGCGTTTGTTTTAGCCTTTGATCACAAAAAATACTCGCTCCGGAGATGTACCATCTCCGCTGGTAGCCCTTAATTTATACGTCCCTTCTGTTACGTTGAAATCCACTTTCCAACGCATATCGCTGCCCCCTTCAAAATTAGCGAGCTCATCGTCACCATTCTTTAAGACACCCACCTGACCAACCCCGGTCTTCCCGTAAACAGACACCGATTTTCTCGAAGTAGTACCACCGTTCGGAAGCTCTTCGCCATTGTGGTCGGTAACTTTGTAGATTGAGGGTGCGATAGCCTTGGTCATGGTGTATCTCCTTTTATTGACTTGGATTGAAGCTCCATTAGGCCTAAATCCCCCCTCCTCCACTACTGTCAGAGTTGACAGGTATGCACAGTTCCCCGACCAACGGTACCGTTCAATTTGCACGCAAAAAAAAACCGCTGACCTTGACTGGTTCAGCGGGTTTCCTCATTTAAACGGTCCGGAAGATCAGAAATCCTCCAACCGCCACACCTCATAAGCCGGCGTCTCATAGGGATGACTCTGCTTCAGAGCCACCACCACGTCCCGAATCAACTCATCGCTGACCACCAGCTCAACCTTCCATTCCTCCACCTGCTCGACCTGCCCCGCCTCACCAATAAACGGCTGACTGCCATCCAAAGGCCGAAACTGACCCAGGCCCAACACCTGCCACGCGCAGTGATCATAAGCCCCGATCCGCCCACCACCGGCAGCGAACACAGCACTCTTGACCACCTCGACATGACTGGCCGGAACGAAAAAGCTGAGCTTATACACAGCCCTTAGTTCACCCAGACGCGCGCGTTACGGAACATACGCATCCAAGGTGCGTCTTCGTTCCAGTCTTCCGAACGCCACGAGTTCTGCACGGCGCGGAACACGCGTTCCGGGTGCGGCATCATGATCGTTACGCGACCGTCGCGGCTGGTCAAACCGGTGATCCCGCGCGGCGAGCCGTTCGGGTTGGCCGGGTAGTTCTCGGTGACCTTGCCATGGTTGTCGACGAAACGCATCGCCACGCAACCCGACAGATCGGCTTCCAGCAACGCTTCTTCGCTGGCGAACTCGGCATGACCTTCACCGTGAGCGATAGCGATCGGCATGCGCGAACCGGCCATGCCTTGCAGGAAGATCGAGTTCGACTCCTGGACCTGGACCATCGCCACACGCGCTTCGAACTGCTCGGAACGGTTACGCACGAAGTGCGGCCAGAACTCGCTGCCCGGGATCAGCTCGTGCAGGTTGGACATCATCTGGCAACCGTTGCACACGCCGAGGGTGAAGCTGTCGGTGCGTTCGAAGAAACCCTGGAACGCATCGCGAGCACGGCTGTTGAACAGCGCGGACTTGGCCCAGCCTTCACCGGCACCCAGTACGTCGCCGTAGGAGAAGCCGCCGCAAGCCACCAGACCTTTGAACTCGTTCAGGTCGACTCGGCCGGCCAGAATGTCGCTCATGTGCACGTCGATCGCATTGAAGCCGGCGCGGTCGAATGCGGCCGCCATTTCCACCTGACCGTTGACGCCCTGCTCACGCAGCACGGCAACCTGTGGGCGGATGCCTTTCTTGATGTAAGGCGCGGCGACGTCCTGGTTGACGTCGTAGCTCAGCTTGACGCTCAGGCCCGGGTTGTCTTCTTCCAGCAGCACGTCGAACTCTTGTTCGGCGCAGTCGGCGTTATCACGCAGACGCTGGATCTGGTAGCTGGTTTCAGCCCACTGACGTTGCAGCAGACGACGCTGACCTTCGAAGACGGTTTCGCCGTTGAAGGTGATGTTGATCTGGCCGTTGTTCATCGGCTGACCGACCACCGAAACGCAATCACCCAGACCGGCCGCGCTGAACTGCGCGAGGATGTCTGGCGTAGCGTCCTGGCGAACCTGGATCACAGCGCCGAGTTCTTCGTTGAACAGGATCGCGGCGATGTCGGCGGAGGTTTCTGCCAGACCGTCGAGGTTCAGGCTCAGACCGCAGTGACCAGCGAAGGCCATTTCCACCACGCTGGTCAGCAGACCACCGTCGGAACGGTCGTGGTACGCCAGCAGGTGACCGTCGGCATTGAGGCCCTGGATCACGGCGAAGAAGGCTTTCAGGTCTTCGGCATCATCGACGTCCGGTGCTTGCGAACCGAGCTTGCCGTGAACCTGAGCCAGGATCGAGGCGCCCATGCGGTTCTGGCCACGGCCCAGATCGATCAGGATCAGATCGGTGGTGCCCTTGTTCATGCGCAATTCCGGGGTCAGGGTCTGACGGATGTCAGCCACTGGCGCGAAGCCGGTCACGATCAGGGACATTGGCGAGGTGACGGTCTTGTCTTCGCCGTTGTCGTTCCAGCGCGTGGCCATGGACATGGAATCCTTGCCCACCGGAATGGTGATGCCCAGCTCAGGGCACAGCTCCATGCCGACCGCTTTCACGGTGTCGTACAGACGCGCGTCTTCGCCCGGGTGACCGGCAGCGGACATCCAGTTCGCCGACAGTTTGATGTCGGAGATCTTGTTGATGCGCGAAGCGGCGATGTTGGTCAGGGTTTCGCCGATGGCCATGCGTCCCGACGCCGGAGCGTCCAGCAGTGCCAGCGGAGTACGCTCGCCCATGGCCATGGCTTCACCGGTGTAGACGTCGAAGCTGGTGGCGGTGACGGCAACGTCGGCTACCGGAACCTGCCACGGGCCGACCATCTGATCACGTGCAACCAGGCCGGTGATGGTGCGGTCGCCGATGGTGATCAGGAAGCTTTTGCTCGCCACGGCCGGGTGATGCAGAACGCGTTCGACGCAGTCTGCGATCTCGAGGGTCGACGGATCGAAGTCGTCGCCCAGTTCGTTTTCACGAACGGCCGAACGGTGCATGCGCGGGGCTTTGCCCAGCAGCACTTCGAGCGGCATGTCTACCGGGCTGTTGCCGAAGTGACTGTCGGTGACTGTCAGTTGCGGCTCGGCAGTGGCTTCGCCGACGACGGCAAACGGGCAACGCTCACGTTCACAGATCGCCTGGAAGCGTTCGAAGTCAGCCGGGCCGACTGCCAGAACGTAGCGTTCCTGGGATTCGTTACTCCAGATTTCGTGCGGGGCCATGCCCGGCTCGTCGTTTGGAATGTTGCGCAGTTCGAAGCGACCGCCACGGTTGCCGTCGTTGACCAGTTCCGGGAAGGCGTTGGACAGACCGCCCGCACCCACGTCGTGGATGAAGCTGATTGGGTTTTTGTCGCCCAACTGCCAGCAACGGTCGATGACTTCCTGGCAGCGACGTTCCATTTCCGGGTTCTCGCGCTGTACCGAAGCGAAGTCCAGGTCGGCCGAGCTGGTGCCGGTGGCCATGGAGGAAGCCGCGCCGCCACCCAGACCGATCAACATCGCCGGGCCGCCGAGCACGATCAGCTTGGAGCCCACGGTGATCTCGGCTTTCTGTACGTGTTCGGCACGGATGTTACCCATACCGCCGGCCAGCATGATCGGCTTGTGGTAACCGCGAACTTCGTCGCCACGCGGGGTGGTGATCGACTGTTCGAAGGTACGGAAATAACCAGTCAGGGCCGGACGACCGAATTCGTTGTTGAACGCGGCGCCACCCAGTGGGCCTTCGATCATGATGTCCAGCGCGGTCACGATGCGCTCAGGCTTGCCGTACGGCACTTCCCACGGCTGTTCGAAGCCCGGGATCTGCAAGTTCGATACGGTGAAACCGGTCAGGCCAGCCTTTGGCTTGGCGCCACGACCGGTAGCGCCTTCGTCGCGAATCTCGCCACCGGAACCGGTGGACGCGCCCGGGAACGGGGCAATCGCGGTCGGGTGGTTGTGGGTCTCGACTTTCATCAGGATGTGCACCGGTTCCTGCACCGCGCCGTACTGGCGGGTTTCAGGGTCCGGGAAGAAACGGCCAGCGACGTTACCGACAATCACCGAAGCGTTGTCCTTGTAAGCCGACAGCACGCCTTCGCTGTGCATCACGTAGGTGTTCTTGATCATGCCGAACAGGCTTTTTTCCTGGCTCTGACCGTCGATGTCCCAACTGGCGTTGAAGATCTTGTGACGGCAGTGCTCGGAGTTCGCCTGGGCGAACATCATCAGTTCGATGTCGTGCGGGTTGCGCTTCAAACCAACGAAGGCGTTGACCAGGTAGTCGATCTCGTCTTCGGCCAGGGCCAGGCCCAGCTCGGTGTTGGCTTTTTCCAGCGCGACGCGGCCGCCACCCAGCACGTCGATCGCGGTCAGCGGTTTCGGCTCGGCGTGGCTGAACAGGCCGGCGGCTTGTTCGAGGTTGCCCAATACAATCTGGGTCATACGGTCGTGCAGAACGTCGGAGATCAGCTGCGCGTCGGCGTCGCTGAACTGACCGGCCACGTAGAACGCGATGCCGCGCTCCAGGCGCTGGATCTTGCTGAGGCCGCAGTTGCGAGCGATGTCGCTGGCCTTGCTGGACCATGGCGAGATGGTGCCGAAACGCGGCAACACCAGGAACAGACGACCGGTCGGCTCTTGTACCGGAACACTTGGGCCGTACTTCAGAAGGCGCGCGAGCACCTGCTGTTCGTCGCCGGTCAGGACGCCGGTAACTTCAGCGAAGTGAGCGAATTCAGCATACAAGCCGCTGACAGCCGGGACCTTCTGGCTCAGTTGCTCAAGGAGTTTGCTGTGGCGAAAGGCAGAAAGGGCAGGAGCGCCGCGCAGGATCAACATCTTCGGGACAGCCTCGGGAAGGGGTGTGCTTTGAGGCCGTGCATTCTAGCCTAAACCGCCCGCGACATCACCCGAAACGGTGCGCACGGCCGTACCCGAACGTCGGGCCGGGTATTTGGGCCTTCATCAGCGGCTCGTCGAGGGTTATTTTTTATGTCACAAATTACCGTTTGGGCCCATTCCTGCGGGCTCCACGCGGGTTTTCAACTCCCTAGCAGACAAGCCCTTCGCTGTCGAGATATGGCGCTCGTGGTCCTTTGCGTATACTGCGCAGATGTTTTCCCCAACGGCTTTGCGTCCGCGGTACGCCAAATGGCTGATCGCAACCGGACTCTTCCTGATGCTCAGTGGCTGTGTTGATAAACCCAACACGCTTGAGCGCATAAAGGAGGATGGTGTGCTGCGGGTGGTTACCCGAAACAGCCCTGCCACCTACTTTCAGGATCGCAACGGTGAAACCGGCTTCGAATACGAGCTGGTGAAGCGCTTCGCCGACGATCTGGGGGTGGAGCTCAAGATCGAGACCGCCGACAACCTTGACGACCTGTTCAGTCAGGTGGGCAAGCCCAACGGCCCGGTGTTGGCTGCTGCCGGTCTGGTCAGCAGCGAGCAACGCAAACAACAGGTGCGGTTTTCCCACTCCTACCTGGAAGTCACCCCACAGGTCATCTACCGCAACGGCCAATCGCGGCCGACCGACGCGGGTGACCTGGTCGGCAAGAAGATCATGGTGCTCAAGGGCAGCACCCACGCCGGGCAACTGGCGGAGCTGAAAAAGAAATATCCCGGCATTGAATACGAAGAGTCCGACGCGGTTGAAGTCGTCGACTTGCTACGCATGGTCGATGAAGGCCAGATCGACCTGACCCTGGTCGACTCCAACGAAGTCGCGATGAACCAGGTCTATTTCCCCAAAGTGCGGGTCGCCTTCGACCTCGGTGACGCCAGCGATCAGAGCTGGGCCGTGGCCGCCGGTGATGACAACAGCCTGCTCAACGAGATCAATGCCTACCTCGACAAGGTCAAGAAAAACGGCACCCTGCAACGCCTGAAAGACCGTTACTACGGGCACGTCGATGTTCTCGGCTACGTGGGCGCCTATACCTTCGCCCAGCACTTGCAGCAACGGCTGCCCAAATACGAACAGCACTTCAAGGCGTACGCCAAGAAAGAGAAAGTCGATTGGCGCCTGCTGGCCGCTGTCGGCTATCAGGAATCGTTATGGCAAGCGGCCGTCACGTCGAAGACCGGCGTGCGCGGCCTGATGATGCTGACCCAGAACACGGCGCAGGCCATGGGCGTGTCTAACCGGCTCGACCCCAAGCAAAGCATCATGGGCGGCGCCAAATACCTGGCCTACATGAAGGATCAGCTGGACGAGTCGATCCAGGAGCCGGATCGCACATGGTTTGCACTGGCAGCCTACAACGTCGGCAGCGGTCACCTGGATGACGCGCGCAAACTGGCGGCGAAAGAAGGACTGAACCCGGACAAGTGGCTGGACGTGAAGAAGATCCTGCCGCGGTTGTCAGAAAAGAAGTGGTACAGCAAGACGCGTTATGGCTACGCCCGGGGGGGCGAGCCGGTGCATTTTGTGGCGAACATCCGTCGTTACTACGACATCCTGACGTGGGTTACGCAGCCGCAGCTTGAGGGTAATCAGGTGGCTGAAGGCAACCTGCATGTGCCAGGGGTCGACAAGACCAAGCCGAGCCAGGAAACCCCGCAGCTTTAAATCTTCGCAACCTTCAAAGACGCCATCGCGGGCAAGCCACGCTCCCACAGGTCCGCGTCGAACATACAATTTTGGTTCAACGCAAACCTGTGGGAGCGTGGCTTGCCCGCGATGGCAGCGCCTCGGTCTTAGCCTTTTAACGCCGCGGCCAGGATCAGCGCTTTCATTTCGGACACAGCCGACTTGAAGCCCACGAACAACGCATGGGCCACCAGCGCATGGCCGATGTTCAGTTCGTTGATGCCCTTGATCGCGGCTACCGCTTCAACGTTGTGATAATGCAGGCCGTGACCGGCATTGACGATCAATCCCTGAGCCAGGCCAAACGCTACGCCATCCGCCACACGCTTGAGTTCTTCAGCCACTTCTGTCGGCGTCTCGGCATCGGCATATCGACCGGTGTGCAGCTCGATAGCCGGCGCTCCCACACGACGGGACGCTTCGATCTGCCGCTCGTCCGCATCGATGAACAGCGACACTTCGCAGCCGATCTTCGCCAGGCGATCCACCGCAGCCTTGATCCGCGCTTCCTGTCCCGCCACGTCCAGGCCACCTTCGGTGGTCAGTTCCTGACGGGTTTCCGGGACCAGGCAAATATGCGCCGGGCGGATGCGCTCGGCGAACAGCATCATTTCTTCAGTGACGCCCATTTCGAAGTTCATGCGGGTTTGCAGCACGTCCTTGAGCAACAGCACGTCGCGTTCCTGGATGTGCCGGCGGTCTTCGCGCAGGTGCACGGTGATGCCGTCAGCGCCCGCCTCTTCCGCGTCCAGTGCTGCCTTGACCGGATCCGGGTAGCGAGTGCCCCGGGCCTGACGCAGGGTGGCAACGTGGTCGATGTTCACGCCAAGAAGAATGCGATTGCTGGTGGTCACGGAAGCGCTCCTGAATTTAAAGATTCGGCGCACAGCATACGGGGAGACTACGGCTTGCGAAACAGTTCGCGGCTGACGAGGGGACGACCGCCCAGGTGAACGGCCAACGCCTGGCGCATCAGACGTTTGGCAGCGGACAATGCGCCGGGCGCGGTCCAGTCGGCGTCGGCCATGGCCAACAGCTCGGTGCCATTGAACAGGCCGGGTTGCAGCAAGTACACCTGCTCCAGACCGGCGTCCACTTGCAAGCGGTAAAGTCCGTCCGGGGCGATGGGCTCGCCGTGGATGTCGGTGGTCAGGGCGAAACCGTAACCGAGGTCGTCGAGCAGGCGCCATTCGAAGGATCGCAACAACGGCTCCAGTGGACGCCCTTCGGCCAGCGCGAGCAACGTCGCGGCGTAGTGATCGAAAACGCCTGGGTGCGGGTCTTCGGCGGGCAACAGGCGGATCAGCAGTTCGTTGAGGTAGAGGCCGCTGAACAGGGCCTCACCGATGAGCCATGTAGAAGTACCTGCACTTTCCATGCGCCCGACATTCTTCAGCTCGCCACGCCCGCGAAACTCCACTTCCAGCGGCACGAATGGCCGGGCCAATGTCCCGGCCTTGCCCCGCGCACTGCGCAATACCGCCCTCAGCCGACCTTGCGGCGTGAGGAAGTCCACCAGCGCGCTGCTTTCGCGGTAGGCGCGGGAGTGGAGGACGTAGGCGGGTTGGCCGATGGGTGCTTGAGACATGGAAAGTCAGAGTTCTCAATGAAAGAGCGCAGTTTTACAAACAACAAAAACCAATGTGGGAGCGGGCTTGCCCGCGATGGCGGACTTACATCCAACATCTATGCTGAATGTTACATCCTCATCGCGGGCAAGCCCGCTCCCACAGGTTCTGCGGTGCAGCGTCGATCGGGTTTACAGGTCGCCGTAACCCAGCGAACGCAGAGCACGCTCGTCGTCGGACCAGCCGCCTTTCACTTTCACCCAGAGGTTGAGCATGATCTTGGAGTCAAACAGCAATTCCATGTCCTTGCGCGCCTCGGTGCCGATGCGTTTAATCCGCTCGCCCTTGTCGCCAATGATGATTTTCTTCTGGCCGTCACGCTCGACGAGAATCAAGGCATGGATGTGCAGGGTTTTGCCCTGCTGCTTGAACTCTTCGATTTCGACGGTGATCTGGTACGGCAGCTCGGCGCCCATCTGGCGCATGATTTTCTCGCGCACCAGTTCTGCGGCGAGGAAGCGGCTGCTGCGGTCGGTGATCTGGTCTTCCGGGAAGAAGTGATCGTTTTCCGGCAGGTAACCGGCAATTACACGCTCCAGCGCTTCGAGGTTGTGCCCGTGCTGGGCCGAGATCGGCATGATCTGCGCGTTCGGCAGCTGTTCCTGCAACCAGCTCAGGTGCGGCATCAGTTCAGCTTTGTCTTCGATACGATCGGTCTTGTTCAGTGCCACGATCAGCGGGCCGGTCACGTACTGGACGCGCTCGAGGACCATCTGGTCTTCGTCGGTCCACTTGGTGCGATCCACCACGAAGATCACCACGTCGACGTCTTTCAACGCCGCCGAAGCGGTCTTGTTCATGTAGCGGTTCAGGGCCTTTTCGCCGCCCTTGTGCATGCCCGGGGTGTCGACGTAGATCGCCTGCACGGCGCCTTCGGTCTTGATGCCCAGCATGTTGTGGCGGGTGGTTTGCGGCTTGCGCGAGGTGATCGCCAGCTTCTGACCCAGGATGTGGTTCAGCAGCGTGGACTTGCCCACGTTGGGACGGCCGACGATGGCAACATAGCCACAGCGAGTTGCAGTTGAATCAGTCATTGCCATTCTCCACACCCAGGGCAATCAGTGCTGCGGCGGCCGCTACCTGTTCGGCAATACGACGACTCACACCCTGACCTCGGCTTTTTTCATTCAGTAAGGTGATTTCACATTCGACGAAGAACGTCCGGCAATGCGGCTCACCCTGGATATCCACCACTTCGTAACGCGGCAGCTCGCAACCACGCGATTGCAGGAATTCCTGCAGGCGGGTTTTTGGATCTTTGTTGGTGTCGACCAGCGTCAGGCCTTCGAACTCACCAGCCAGCCAGGCCAGTACGCGCTCGCGCGCCATGTCCATACCGGCATCGAGGTAGATCGCACCGATCAGCGCTTCAAGGGCATCGGCCAGAATCGACTCGCGACGGAAGCCGCCGCTTTTCAACTCACCGGAGCCCAGGCGCAGGTATTCGCCCAGGTCAAAACCGCGGGCCAGTACGGCCAGCGTCTCACCTTTCACCAGGCGTGCGCGCAAACGCGACAACTGGCCTTCGCGAGCCAGCGGGAAGCGATCGAACAGCGCCTCGCCAGCGACGAAGTTGAGGATGGCATCACCGAGGAATTCCAGGCGTTCGTTGTTGCGCCCGGCAAAACTGCGGTGAGTCAGGGCCAGGACCATCAGTTCCTGATCCTTGAAGGTGTAGCCGAGCTGACGCTCTAGACGGCTTAAGGAGACGCTCACGGTTTACCCACGCTGAGTTCGTGGCTGGATTCCACCGCCATGGCCGTGGAGCGGCGCAGGCTTGGGACAATTAACGCTGTGTTCAAAAATTACGTCCTGAATATCATTGTTTTCATGCTTTCGGCGCCGATTGTGTCGACTCCAGAAATGCATTCGGCGCTGTGTTCAACAGCGCCGTGTGTGATTACTTGATCAGGCCAACCCGCGAGAAATTCGGCAGGTGACTGAGTTTGGGTTCCGGCCAGCTCATCCAGACTGCGAAGGCCTTGCCGACGATATTCTTGTCGGGAACCATGCCCAGCAGATCCTTGGGAATGCTCGGATCATCCCAGTAGCGACTGTCGTTGGAGTTGTCGCGGTTGTCGCCCATCATGAAGTAGTGCCCGGCCGGCACGGTCCACGAATGGTCCGGCGTTGCGCGGTAGCGGCTCATTTCCTTGCGGATCAAGTGCTCGGCCACTCCGAGTTTTTCCTTGTAGAGCTCGGCACTGCCCAGCGTGCCCGGCTCGGAGCCGACCAGTTGTTCGGCAATCGATTCGCCGTTGACGAACAAACGCTTGTCGGCGGTGTAACGAATCTGGTCGCCCGGCAGGCCCACCACACGCTTGATGTAGTTGACGTTCGGATCGCTTGGATAGCGGAACACCATCACATCGCCGCGCTGTGGATCACCGACTTCGATGACTTTCTTGTCGAGCACCGGCAGGCGGATCCCGTAAGAAAACTTGTTCACCAGAATGAAGTCACCGACGTCCAGGGTCGGTTTCATCGAGCCGGAAGGAATCTGGAACGGTTCCACGAGGAACGAACGCAGCACCAGCACGATGAACAACACCGGGAAGAACGACTTGCCGTATTCGACCAGCAGCGGCTCTTTGTTCAGTTTCTCGACGACCACCATGTCAGCCTGGCTGACGCTCCCCTGATAGGAGTTGATGGCAGCCCGGCGCCGAGGCGCCAGGAACAGCAGATCGAGCAACGCCAACAGGCCGCAGACGAACACGGCGATGACCAGCAACAGCGGGAAATTTAGTGACATAGGACCTAACTATCCAACCTGAGCACCGCAAGGAAGGCTTCTTGTGGAATTTCCACGTTGCCGACTTGCTTCATGCGTTTTTTACCGGCCTTCTGCTTTTCAAGCAGCTTTTTCTTACGGCTTACGTCACCGCCGTAGCATTTGGCCAATACGTTCTTTCTGAGAGCCTTGACGGAGGTCCGCGCAATGATCTGCCCGCCAATGGCGGCCTGGATCGCGACGTCGAACATCTGGCGCGGAATCAGTTCTTTCATCTTCTCGGTCAACTGGCGACCTTTGTAGTGCGCGTTATCCTTGTGCACGATCAGCGCCAGGGCGTCGACCTTGTCACCGTTGATCAGCACATCCAGTTTCACCAGATTAGCTGATTGATAACGGTCGAAATGGTAATCCAGCGAAGCATAGCCGCGGCTGGTGGACTTCAGACGGTCAAAGAAGTCGAGGACCACTTCGTTCATCGGCAAATCGTAGGTCACCTGGACCTGCGTACCGAGGAACAACATGTCGTGCTGCACGCCACGCTTCTCGATGCACAGGGTAATGACGTTGCCCAGGTGCTCTTGCGGCACAAGAATGTTGGCCCGCACGATCGGTTCGCGCATGTCTTCGATCGAGGAGAGGTCTGGAAGCTTCGACGGGTTGTCGACGTAAATCGTTTCACCGGTTTTCAGCAACAGCTCGAAAATAACCGTCGGCGCCGTGGTGATCAGGTCCAGGTCGTACTCGCGCTCCAGGCGCTCCTGGATGATTTCCATGTGCAGCATGCCGAGGAAGCCGCAACGGAAGCCGAAGCCCAGGGCATCGGAGCTTTCCGGGGTGTACTGCAGGGACGAGTCGTTCAGCGTGAGCTTTTGCAGGGCTTCACGGAAATCTTCGAAGTCGTCGGAGCTGACCGGAAACAGGCCGGCGTAAACCTGCGGCTGAATGCGTTTGAAGCCTGGCAGCACGTCAACGTCTGGCGTGGAGCTCAAGGTCAGGGTGTCACCGACCGGTGCACCGTGAATGTCCTTGATGCCGGCAATGATGAAGCCCACTTCGCCGGCCTTCAGGTCAACGGTGGCGGTGTGTTTCGGGTTGAAGACACCGACGCTGTCCACCAGGTGGATCTTGCCGGTGGATTTGACCAGGATCTTGTCGCCCTTGCGCACGCGACCGTGGCGCACACGCACCAGGGAAACAACGCCCAGGTAGTTGTCGAACCAGGAATCGATGATCAACGCTTGCAGCGGATCTTCGTAGTTGCCGGTCGGCGCAGGAATGGTCTTGACCAGGCGCTCAAGCACTTCGTCGACGCCCAGACCGGTCTTGGCACTGCACTCGACCGCATCGGTGGCATCGATGCCGATGATTTTTTCGATTTCTTCTTTGACGCGGTCCGGATCGGCCTGCGGCAGGTCGATCTTGTTCAGGACCGGCATGACTTCCAGGCCCTGCTCAATCGCGGTGTAGCAGTTGGCAACCGATTGCGCTTCAACGCCTTGACCGGCATCGACCACCAGCAACGCACCTTCACAGGCCGCCAGCGACCGGCTGACTTCGTAGGTGAAGTCAACGTGGCCCGGGGTGTCAATGAAGTTCAGCTGGTACTTGATGCCATCGCGAGCGGTGTAATACAGGGTGACGCTGTGGGCCTTGATGGTGATCCCGCGTTCACGTTCCAGGTCCATGGAGTCCAGCACCTGGGCTTCCATTTCGCGCTCGGCAAGGCCGCCGCACATCTGGATGAAGCGATCGGCCAGCGTCGACTTGCCATGGTCAATGTGGGCGATGATGGAGAAATTGCGGATATGACTCAAATCACTCACGGATCAACACTCAAAAAGGCTGCAGGCATAGCCCGCCGAAAAATAGCCGGGAATTGTACCTGATCCACGGCGCAAGCGTCACGTTCGCAGGTCAGACGGCACCTACAAAAACGCCCCGGTCTTGCGACAGGGGCGTTTTTTATCACCAGCGACGTCGGGAAAAACCCCTGATCAGCCGGCTCGGCGCAACAGCCAGACACCGGCCAGGGCACAGACGCCGGCCGGAACCAGCACCGCAAACAGCGGCGAGAATCCGAATACCAGGCTCGAAGGCCCCAGCAAATCCTGGACGATGCGGAAGGTAAAGCCGACCAGCACGCCAGTGAACACCCGCTGACCGAGGGTCACCGAGCGTAGCGGACCGAAGATGAAGGAAATCGCCATCAATACCAGCGCCGCGGTCACCAGCGGCTGCAACACCTTGACCCAAAACGCCAGCCAGTAACGGCCATTGCTCAGGCCCTGGTCAGCCAGGTAGTGGATGTAGCCCCACAGGCCGCTGATCGACAGGGTGTCAGGCGACATCACTACCGTGCTCAGCAGTTGCGGACTCAAGGCGACATCCCAACGCTCGTCGGGGGTGGTGACCACTTCGGTGCTCTTTTCATGGAACACCGTGGTGGTGACGTCGCTCAATTGCCAGTGATCCTGATCGAACTTCGCCCGCTTGGCGAAGCTGGAGGACAGCATATGACGCTCATTGTCGAAACGATAACGGGTGACGCCGTAAAGCAGGCCGTTCGGTTGCACAGAGTTGACGTGAATGAACTCGTCACCCTGGCGGTGCCACAAACCATGCTTGGCGCTCTGCGCATCGCCGCCACCCTGAGCCAGGGAACGGTTGGCCTGAGCGGTAACCTCGGTGGCCGGCGCAACGTATTCGCCAATCAGCACACCCACCACCATCAGGACCAGCATCGGTTTCATGACCGCCCAGACGATCCGGCCGACCGATACACCGGCGGCGCGCATGATGGTCAGCTCGCTGTGGCTGGCCAGGCTGCCAAGGCCGATCAGGCAGCCAATCAGTGCCGCCATTGGCAACATGTCGTACAAACGACGTGGCGCGGTCAGCAAGACGTAGCTCAAAACGTCCGTCAAGGTGTAGGTATCGCTGACATCACTCATCTCATCGATGAAGGCAAACAGCGTCGCCAGGCCAAGAATAATCCCCAGTACCGCCAGGATTGCGACGAATACGCTGCTACCGATGTAGCGATCCAGCTTAACCACGGGCCACCTCCAGTGCGGCGCGGCGACTCGCCATCTTCAAGCGCAACGGCTCCCAGTAGAGCAAGCCCAGGCCAATGGCCAGGAAAATCGCGTGCACCCACCACAACCCCAGCGCCGGCGGAATCTTGCCTTTTTCGAGGGCGCCGCGTGCGGCAATCAGGATGCTCAGGTAAGCCATATAAAGAAGAATCGCCGGCAGCAGCTTGAGGAAACGACCCTGGCGTGGATTGACCCGCGACAGCGGCACCGCCATCAGGGTCACAATGAACACCAGCAACGGCAGGGACAGACGCCATTGCAGCTCAGTACGCGAACGAATGTCATCGCTGCCGATCAAGGAACGGGTGGTCATTGCATCGCGGTCGGTGACTTCGTCGCTGACGTCCGGTTTGGGCAGCAATACGCCGTATTCCTCGTATTTGATCGCCCGGTAGTCAGCCTGCCCCGGGTTACCGTCGTAGCGATAGCCGTTGTCGAGAATCAGGTAACGATTGCCGTCTGGGCGGATTTCCTGACGACCCTTCTCGGCCACCAGCACGGAAATCCCGCGATCCTTCTTGTCGGAGCTGATGTTTTTTTGCGAAATGAACACACCGCCCAGATTGATGCGGTCATCCGACAGCTGCTCGGTATAGGTCACCCGGGTACCGTCGCGCAGGGCCTGGAAGCGACCCGGCTCAAGGGTATCGAACTCGGTCAGCGCATCCTGCTTGTTCAGCAGCAGTTGGAACTGATTGGCACCTTGTGGCGCCAGGCTCAGACTCAACCAGGCCACAACCAGCGCCACCAGCGTGGCCGGAAACAGCGTCATGGCAAGCAGACGCTGCTGGCTCATGCCGGTGGCCGACAACACGGTCATTTCGCTTTCGAGGTACAGCCGACCGTAGGCCAGCAGGATCCCGAGAAACAGGCCCAGCGGCAGGATCAGCTGCAGAAAACCCGGCAGACGAAAGCCCATGATCAGGAACAGGGAGCCCGGATCCAGCAGGCCCGAGGCCGCTTGGGCGAGGTATTTGATGAAGCGCCCGCTCATGATGATGACCAGCAGCACGGCGCTGACGGCGCTCAAGGTCAACAGGACTTCGCGGGACAGATAACGGAAGACAATCAAACCAGACACTCCAGGGTTGTCAGGCTAAGGCGGCCAAACAAGCAAACGTATCAGACAGCCCGCAGGACGGAGCCGCCGAAAAAGTTGGCGCATTATCCTGTGATTGGGTGCGCCTGTCACTGCGCATGCTCAAGCAGGCGGGTAATGGCGTTGAAGATCGTACAACCGAGGGTTGTCAGGCGCAGTGAGCGAGGTTCAAACTGCGGCCTTTGTCGCGGGCCGTGACCTGCGTCTTTCTATTTATAAGCAAGCGTCTGTGCGCCGCCGTTTTGCCCGCGCACGTTGACCATTAATTCAGGGACCCGGACATGGAACTGGTTGTAAAAAGCGTTAGCCCAGAAACGTTGAAGACCGCCACTCTGGTGGTCGCCGTCGGCGAAGACCGCAAGCTCGGCGCCGTGGCAAAACAACTCGACGAACTGAGCGGCGGCGTCATCAGCGCGGTACTCAAGCGCGGCGACCTGGCCGGCAAGGTCGGCCAGAGCCTGTTGCTGCACAGCCTGCCGAACCTCAAGGCCGAACGCGTTCTGCTGGTCGGCGTGGGCAAGGACGAAGAGCTGGGTGACCGCCCGTTCCGTAAAATCATCGCTGGCATCCTCAACACCCTCAAAGGTCTGGGCGGCACCGACGCCGTGCTGGCGCTGGACGAAGTCGTGGTCAAAGGCCGCGACAGCTACGGCAAGACCCGCCTGCTGGCCGAAACCCTGGTGGACGGCGAATACACCTTCGACCAGTTCAAGAGCCAGAAGGCCGAACCGCGCTCCCTGAAGAAAATCACCCTGGTGACCATCAAGGCTGCACAGGCTGAAGTCGAGCGCGCCGCGGCCCACGCCACTGCGATTGCCAACGGCATGGCGTTCACCCGTGACCTGGGCAACCTGCCACCGAACATCTGCCACCCGACCTTCCTCGGCGAACAAGCCAAGAACCTGGGTAAAGAATTCAAGAGCCTGAAAGTCGAAGTCCTTGATGAGAAGAAGATCAAGGACCTGGGCATGGGCTCGTTCTACGCCGTGGGCCAGGGCAGCGCCCAGCCACCGCGCCTGATCGTCATGCAATACAACGGCGGCAAGAAATCCGAGAAGCCGTACGCACTGGTCGGCAAAGGCATTACCTTTGACACCGGCGGCATCAGCCTGAAACCGGGCGCCGGCATGGATGAAATGAAGTACGACATGGGCGGCGCTGCCAGCGTGTTCGGCACCCTGCGCGCCGTGCTCGAGCTGAAACTGCCGATCAACCTGGTGTGCATCCTGGCGTGCGCCGAGAACATGCCGAGCGGCAATGCTTCGCGCCCAGGCGACATCGTCACCACCATGAGCGGCCAGACCGTTGAAATCCTCAACACCGATGCCGAAGGCCGTCTGGTGCTGTGTGACGCCCTGACCTACTCCGAGCGCTTCAAGCCGCAAGCCGTGATCGACATCGCGACCCTGACCGGCGCTTGCGTCGTCGCCCTGGGTTCCCACACTTCCGGCCTGCTGGGCAACAACGACGAGCTGATCGGTCAACTGCTGAGCGCCGGCAAGGCTGCCGACGACCGCGCCTGGCAACTGCCGCTGTTCGATGAGTATCAAGAGCAACTGGACAGCCCGTTCGCCGACATCGCCAACATTGGCGGGCCGAAAGCCGGCACCATCACTGCGGCCTGCTTCCTGTCGCGCTTCACCAAGAACCTGAACTGGGCGCACCTGGACATCGCCGGCACCGCATGGACCAGCGGCGGCAAGGACAAGGGCGCCACTGGCCGTCCGGTTCCGTTGCTGACCCAATACCTGCTGGACCGCGCCAAAGCCTGAAACCGATGACCTCGGACGGCGTCACTTTCCGGTGACGCCGTTCGTGGTTCAGGAACCGTAATGACCAAAGTCGACTTCTATATCCTGCCCAGTGCCGATCCGTCGGCACGGCTGGATTTCGCCTGCAAACTCACCGAAAAAGCCTGGCGCATGGGCCACCGCATTTACCTGCATTGCAGCGATGCCGCCCAACGTGAGGATCTCGATGCACGTTTGTGGGCCTTCAAGGGTGAAAGCTTCGTGCCTCACGGTCCTGCCGAAAGCGAACCAGAAGGTTTGATTGTGCTGGGGCTGGGTGATGACTGCGGTCCGCATCAGGATCTGCTGGTCAATCTCGACCTGAAAGTGCCGGTATTCGCCAAACAGTTCGCCCGCGTGGCGGAAGTGGTGGTGGAAGATCCGACGATTCGTGCGGCCGCGCGGGAGAGTTTCCGTTTCTATCGCGAACAGGGCTATCCTCTGCAAGATCACCGTTTACAGCGACTCTGAGCATTCCGATGGACACTCCAAAACCGCAACAGAAGTCCGCGCACTTGCTGGATGACCTCGAGTCGATCCGCCAACTGCTTGGCGATGACAACCTGCAACCGCCGTTGCTGACCGACACGGTCAATGACGGTGATCAGGAACAGATTCCGATGTTGTTCGATTCCGTCAGCGGCGCGCCGCAGACCGTCGAACCGACACCGCCCGCCCCTGTCGCGCAACCGGCACCGGCGGCCAGCAAAGGCCCCGACGCCCTGCTGCACCTGGACAGCGAACTGCGCGCTGCCGCGATGTTGATCATGCAAGACGTGATCGATGATTTTGCACCGCACATTGAAACCGAGATCAAGCGCCGGCTGGATGCGCGGATGGAACGGTTGCTAAGCCAGTACGAGTAATCCCAAGCCAAGAGGGCTTCTGTGGCGAGGGAGCTTGCTCCCGCTCGGCTGCGAGGCAGCCGCAAAGCCTGAACACTCGATGCACCCTGACACACCTGACTTGCTGATGTCGGGGCCGCTTCGCGCCCCAGCGGGAGCAAGCTCCCTCGCCACAGGCTCCTCCCACATTTGACCTGCGCGCCGTCCGCCCCTGCTCGCCCTACGCCCCATGCCCCGCTATACTTGCCGGCTTTTCCTGAATAAATGCCAATAGGGTCCCGCCGCGCATGGATAAGACCTACCAGCCGCACGCCATTGAAACTTCCTGGTACAACACCTGGGAGTCAGAGAATTACTTCGCCCCGCAAGGCGTGGGCGAGTCCTACACCATCATGATCCCGCCGCCGAACGTCACCGGCAGCCTGCACATGGGTCACGGCTTCAATAACGCGATCATGGACGCCCTGATCCGTTTCCGCCGCATGCAGGGTCGCAACACCCTGTGGCAGCCGGGCACCGACCACGCCGGTATCGCCACGCAAATGCTGGTGGAACGCCAACTCGAAGCCCAAGGCCAGAATCGTCACGACCTGGGCCGTGAGAAATTCCTCGAGAAAGTCTGGGAGTGGAAGGATCAATCCGGCGGCAACATCAGCCGTCAGATCCGCCGCCTCGGCTCGTCCGTCGACTGGAGCCGCGAGCGCTTCACCATGGACGACGGTCTCTCGGAAGCGGTTAAAGAAGCGTTCGTGCGCCTGCACGAAGACGGCCTGATCTACCGCGGCAAGCGTCTGGTCAACTGGGACACCAAGTTGCACACGGCGATTTCCGACCTCGAAGTGGAAAACCACGACGAGAAAGGTTTCCTGTGGAACCTGAAATACCCGCTGGCCGACGGCGTCAAGACCGCTGAAGGCAACGATTTCCTGATCGTCGCGACCACTCGCCCGGAAACCATGCTCGGCGACGCCGCCGTCGCTGTGAACCCTAACGATGAACGCTACAAAGCCTTGATCGGCAAATTTGTCGAGCTGCCGCTGGTCGGCCGCCGTATCCCGATCATTGCCGACGATTACTGCGATCCTGAATTCGGCACCGGTTGCGTGAAAATCACCCCGGCCCACGATTTCAACGACTACGAAGTCGGCAAGCGCCACAACCTGCCGCTGCTGAACATCTTCGACAAGAACGCTGCCGTACTGCCAGCCTGTCAGGTGTTCAACCTCGACGGCACGCTGAATGAAAGCATCGACGGCAAGATCCCGGCCGAATACGTTGGCCTCGACCGCTTCGAAGCGCGCAAGCAAATCGTGGCTGCGTTCGACGCCGCCGGCCTGCTGGTCAGCGTCAACGATCACGCGCTGAAAGTGCCGAAAGGCGACCGTTCCGGCACGATCATCGAGCCTTGGCTGACCGACCAGTGGTACGTGTCGACCAAGCCGTTGGCCGAGCCTGCGATTGCCGCCGTTGAAGACGGTCGTATCCAGTTCGTGCCGAAGCAATACGAAAACATGTACTTCTCGTGGATGCGCGACATCCAGGACTGGTGCATCAGCCGTCAGCTGTGGTGGGGCCACCGGATTCCGGCCTGGTACGACGAGTCGGGCAAAGTCTACGTCGGTCGCGACGAAGCCGAAGTACGCGCCAAGCACAACCTTGGCCCGGACGTTGCGCTGCAACAGGACAACGACGTTCTCGATACCTGGTTCAGTTCGGGCCTGTGGACGTTCTCGACCCTCGGCTGGCCTGAGCAGACCGAGTTCCTGAAGAAATTCCATTCCACCGACGTGCTGGTCACCGGTTTCGACATCATTTTCTTCTGGGTTGCCCGGATGATCATGATGACCATGCACCTGATGAAGAATGAGGACGGCACGCCGCAGGTTCCGTTCAAGACTGTGTACGTGCACGGTCTGGTGCGTGATGGCCAGGGCCAGAAGATGTCCAAGTCCAAGGGCAACGTCCTGGACCCGCTGGACATCATCGACGGCATCGAGCTCGAAGACCTGGTGCAGAAACGCACCTCGGGCATGATGCAGCCAAAACTGGCGAAGAAGATCGAGAAGCAGACCCGCGACGAGTTCGCCGATGGCATCGCCAGCTATGGCACCGACGCCCTGCGCTTCACCTTCTGCTCGCTGGCGTCCACCGGTCGCGACATCAAGTTCGACATGGGCCGCGTCGAAGGCTATCGCAACTTCTGCAACAAGATCTGGAACGCCGCGCGTTATGTTCTGGACAAGGGCGAAGACTGCGGCCAGAACGGCGAGGCTTACGAACTGTCGCTGGCGGATCGCTGGATCATCTCGCAGCTGCAACGCACCGAAGCCGAAGTGACCCGTCAACTCGATCAGTTCCGTTTCGACCTGGCAGCGCAAGCGCTGTACGAGTTCATCTGGAATCAGTATTGCGACTGGTACCTGGAACTGTCCAAGCCTGTGCTGTGGGACGAAAACGCCCCGGTCGAACGTCAGCGTGGCACCCGCCGCACACTGGTTCGGGTTCTGGAAGTCGCGTTGCGTCTGGCGCATCCGTTCATGCCGTTCATCACTGAAGAAATCTGGCAGCGCATCGCGCCGCTGGCAGGCATTCAGGGCAAGACGATCATGCTGCAACCTTGGCCAGTGGCCAATGAAGAGCGCATCGATCCGGCGGCCGAGAACGACATCGAATGGCTCAAGGAACTGATGCTCGGCACGCGTAACATCCGTGGCGAGATGAACATCGGTCCGGGCAAGCCGCTGCCGATCTATCTGAAAAACGTCAGCGCCGAAGACCAGCGTCGTCTCACCGAGAACGAAGCCCTGCTGAAGAAGCTGGCTCGCCTCGAATCGATCACTGTACTGGCTGCCGGCGAAGAAGCACCGCTGTCCGCCACCGCACTGGTTGGCGAGATGGAAGTGCTGGTGCCGATGGCTGGCCTGATCGACAAGGACGCCGAACTGGCGCGTCTGGACAAGGAAATCCTGCGCTTGCAGGGCGAAGTTCAGCGCGTGGGTGGCAAGCTGTCCAACGCCGGTTTCGTCGACAAGGCCCCGGCCGAAGTCATCGAGAAGGAACGCGCCAAACTGGCTGAAGCTGAACAGGCTTTGGGCAAGTTGGCCGAGCAGCATGCGCGGATTGCCAGCTTGTAACGGCTAGTCGCAATGAAAGAGGGAGGCCCATGCGGCCTCCCTTTTTTGTGCCTGCAACGTGCCTACAAACACCACAACACCCTGTGGGATTCGTGCTGATCTTCACAATTGCGTTCACAAGGCCGGGATGTGGGACAATACCCGCCACTTTCAGCCATACCCGAATCGACAACGCCCATGAACGCCCCCCGCACTCCAAGACCTGCGCGCAAGAAGCCTGACACCGCGACCCCGGCCAAAGCCGTTGAGCCGCGTGAAAAGGCCAGCCTGCACCCGCGCAATCGCCATCAAGGTCGCTACGACTTCCCGGCGCTGATCAAAACCACGCCGGAACTGGCGAAGTTCGTGATCATCAACCCGTACGGCAAGGAAAGCATCGACTTCGCCAGCCCCGATGCGGTGCGTGTGTTCAACCGGGCGCTGCTCAAATCGTTTTATGGCATCGCCCATTGGGACATTCCGGCCGATTACCTCTGCCCGCCTGTTCCGGGCCGCGCCGACTACGTGCACTTTCTGGCCGACCTGCTGGCCAGCGTCAACGACGGTGAAATCCCGCGCGGCGCGCCGGTCAAGGTGCTCGATATCGGCATGGGCGCCAACTGCGTCTATCCGTTGATCGGCTACAGCGACTACCGCTGGCACTTCCTCGGCTCGGAAATTGACCCGACGGCTGTGGCTGCGGCCAAAGCCATCGTGCAGTCCAACGGGCTGAACAAGGCCATTCAACTGCGCCAGCAAAGCAATCCCAAGCACATTCTGCTGGGCCTGCTTGAACCCGGCGAACGTTTTGACCTGACCATGTGCAACCCGCCGTTCCATGCCTCGATGGATGAGGCGACCAAGGGCAGCGAGCGTAAATGGCGCGCTCTGGGCCGCGCCGACCCGAAACGCAAACTGCCGGTGTTGAACTTCGGCGGTCAATCGGCCGAATTGTGGTGTGAAGGTGGCGAAGCACGGTTTGTGACGCAGTTGATCGCCGAAAGTGCGCATTTCCAGCACAAAGTATTGTGGTTCAGCACGCTGGTTTCGAAGGCGTCAAACCTGCCTTCGATCCAGACGGCGCTGAAAAAGGCCGGCGTACTGGAAAGCCAGGTGGTGGAAATGTCCCAGGGCCAGAAGCAAAGCCGCTTCGTCGCGTGGACCTTCCAGACCAAATCCGAGCAGCAGGTGTGGCGCGAGCGTTGGGTTAAAAAAAGCTGAGTAACTGACCGCCGCAGATCAACTGTGGGAGTGAGCCTGCTCGCGATGGCGGTGCATCAGTCGACATCATCGTTAACTGACACGCAGCCATCGCGAGCAGGCTCGCTCCCACATTGGTTTATAGGTGTTTTCAGGTCATTCGCTGAATCGCAGACACAAAAAAGCCGTGCCCGGATTGCTCCGGAGCACGGCTTTTTTTACTGCGTCTTACTTGTTAACAGCGTCGGTCAGGCCTTTGGCCACAACCAGCTTGATAACTTTCTTGGCAGCGATTTCGATGGCAGCGCCAGTCGAAGGGTTACGGCCGGTACGGGCAGGACGCTCGGTCACTTTCAGTTTGCCGATACCTGGCAGAGTGATTTCGCCGCCGTTTTCCAGCTGATCGGCAACGATTTGGCCCAGTTGGTCCAGAGCGTTACGCGCGGTGGTTTTTGGCGCGTCGATAGCTTCAGCGATGTCGGCGATCAGTTGGTCTTTAGTAAGAGCCATGTAGTGTTCCTTCCCTATCAAATTCATATGGATTGCAGAGTGCAGTGTCAGCCATCGAGCCCGATCTTCTGGATCTGGCACCCTCGGCCAATAACCACGGGATCGGGGTTATAGATACCGAAATCAGGGTTTGGTTCGACCTGACAAATGCTGAATGCACGCTTAACGCAGTGACTTCGCGTAAGACGGGGCAAAACTAGCACAGAGACGGGGAAATATCCGCCTCTAGCTACCCATTTGGTCAGCTTTATTGCTCTAAAACGGCAAAAAACTTCATAAGGGCCGCCGGACGGCTGCGAATTGCCCTTCGAGCCGCGCCAAAACCAGTGGTTGCGGTACACTTGGCACTTTTTGGGGGAGCACGCCCTCCTCTCTTCATTCAGCCGAGAAGCCCATGCCGATCCGTCATTGCATTGTCCACCTGATCGACAAAAAACCCGACGGCACGCCTGCAGTTCTCCACGCCCGCGACTCGGAACTGGCCGAGTCGAGCGCCATCGAGAACATGCTTGCCGACCTCAACGAGAGCTACAACGCCAAACAAGGCAAGGCCTGGGGTTTCTTCCATGCCGAGTCCGGGGCGCATCCGTTCAGCGGCTGGCTGAAGGAGTACCTCGAGGGCGGCAAGGACTTCACGGCGTTCAGTCGGGTGGCGGTGGAACACCTGCAAAAACTGATGGAAGAGTCGAACCTCTCTGTGGGCGGCCACGTGCTGTTCGCGCATTACCAGCAGGGCATGACCGATTACCTGGCGATCGCGCTGCTGCACCACAGTGAAGGCGTTGCAGTGACCGATCAGCTGGACGTGACCCCGTCCCGCCACCTGGATTTGGGCCAGCTGCACCTGGCGGCACGGATCAACGTGTCCGAGTGGCAGAACAACAAACAGTCCAAGCAGTACATTTCGTTCATCAAAGGCAAGAACGGGAAAAAGGTTTCGGAGTATTTCCGCGACTTCATCGGTTGCCAGGAAGGCGTAGACGGCCCGGGCGAAACCCGCACTCTGCTCAAGGCCTTCAGTGATTTCGTTGAAAGCGAAGATTTGCCGGAAGAGTCCGCCCGCGAGAAAACCAAAACGTTGGTGGATTACGCCAGCAGCCAGGCCAAGCTCGGCGAGCCGATGGGTCTGGAAGAACTCTCGGAACTGATCGATGAAGAGCGCCCGAAAGCCTTCTACGATCACATCCGCAACAAGGATTACGGCCTGTCTCCGGAGATCCCGGCGGATAAACGCACCTTGAACCAGTTCCGTCGCTTCACCGGCCGCGCCGAAGGCCTGTCCATCAGCTTCGAAGCGCACCTGCTGGGCTCGAAGATCGAATACGACGAAGAGGCCGGCACGCTGATCATCAAGGGCCTGCCTACGCAGCTGACCGATCAGCTCAAGCGACGCAACTGATGCTGAACGGCCTGCTGAAAAAATTCCTGCTGATCCTGCTGGTGGTCGTGGTTTACCAGAACTGGGGCAAGATCGAGCGGCTATTCAATCCGAGCCAAGTGGTGTCAGAGCAGACTCAGACCAAAGCCAACGTCGTGCTCTACGCGACCGACTGGTGTGGTTACTGCAAACTGACGCGGCGCTTTCTTGACCAGAAAGGTATTCCGTTCAAGGAATTCGATATCGAGAAAGACGCCGAGGCGCGCAAGGCCTATGAGGCGCTGGGCGGCGGCGGGATTCCAGTCATCGATGTGAACGGGACGTTGATTCGCGGGTATGACCCGGATGCGATCCTCGCTGCCCTGAAATAGCTGATCAGGCCGACACCGTCCCCTGTGGGAGCTGGCTTGCCTGCGATGACGTCAGCCCAACAACATCGATGTTGTCTGACACTCCGCTATCGCAGGCAAGCCAGCTCCCACAGGTTAGTGCATGACCAGAAAATTAGTGGTTAGCGCTTACTGCGCTTCGATGCGGAATCCGAACCGCGGAAAGTGCACATGCACCACACCGCCCCGCTCGTCTTCCCGACGCAGAATCAACTCCTCGCGCCCCGCAAACAGCAACTCACCCGCCACCGGGTCAACGCCGTAATCCGTTGCCGCGATGACCACCTGCTGACCAACCTCAAAACCATTCGGCTCATCGAACTGCTCATCCGGCAATGCGGCCGGTGTCGCGTTGCGCGCAACCTCCAGCGCTTCCTCGGACGACATCTCGCTGAACGCGCCATGCCCGAACCCCATCACGCGACCGAACCACGCCGACACCGCCGGATAGGCATCAACCAACGGAGCGGTCACGGGCGTGGCCTTGAGAAACCACAGCGGATGGGCCAGGGCAAAGTCGGCAATCGACGGCTCGCCAAACAGGAAGTCGCCCTGCTCACGCTGAAGCTGCTGCTCCAGGCGCGCCATGATTGTTGGCCATTGATGCCTGGCTTGCTCGGCGGACAACTTGGTCGCGCTGCCACCGCTGAAGAGTCCGGCGCGATCAGCCAGAAATGCCTTGATCGCTTCCGGCGGTAAATGGCCGAAACGCACCGCTATCGATTCCGGCTGAAACACCAGGCTCACGGCATGCTGGAATACCACCGAATCGGCCCAGGCAGCGAAGGTCGCAGCGATCATTTCCTGACCTTCCGGGAAGAACGCCGGCAAGGCTTTTTCCTGTTCCAGACGACGGGCAATCAGCGAGGTGTCGCAATAAATATCAGCACCGATCTGCAGCACTGGCGTCCTGCGGTAGCCACCGGTCAGGGCGGTCAGATCAGGTTTTGGCATGATCGGTGCGATCTTCACCGAGCGCCACGACAGCCCCTTGAAGCCCAGCAGCAGGCGGGCCTTTTCGGCGAAAAGGGACGTCGGGTAATGATGCAGAATCAACTCGGACATGCTCGGCTCCGCCGCACGGATAAGGAATCCGCAGCTTAGCGCGCAATCTGCGGGCAGCCTACAGATCTGCCTGATGGGCACTTATCAGTCAGGTTGATAAGCCCGCGACAGCGCTTGCGACCAGACATTCCTTGGCGCTTTTCTTGAGTTTTTTGATCAAGCGCTCTTGCCGCAATGCTTCGCTTTTGTCGCGGCAGACCTCTGTGTAGACCAAGGCCACAGCAGGACTGGAAAGGAAGAAGCGTGCGCCCTTGCCACTCTGGTGGGTGGCGAAGCGGCGGACGGGATCGTCGCTGATCCCGCAGTACAGCGAACCATTGGCCGCGCGAACGAGGTAGACGAACCAGGGTTTGCTCACCGGCGTGTCGGCGTCGGCAGGGATTTCGCTGAGGGTAGTCACGTAGCGATCAAGGCTTGTAGGAAACAAGCCGCGATCTTATCAGCGACTGGCCTGGAATGCCTTCAGCCCCTTCAACGCTTGAGCGCGAACGGCATTCCTCACCGCTGGCGACCAGCCCAGCAGCAACCCCTTGAAGCCCAGCGCCTGCCGCGACCAGGACCACATATCGAAGCTGTCATGGTGCTCGCAAATCTTCCCATCACGGAAGACGAACTGCGCCTGAATATCGTTGACCACCGTGTTGCCGGTCTGGCTGAACAGGTAGGTCGCGACCCAATGCGCGCCGCCCGTGCGTTCCTCGGCCCGAACGTTGTCGAATGTCAGGGAAAAATCCTTCGCCCGAGTCGTGAGCATGCGCCACATGTCGCCGGCATCGCGCCCGTGCAATTCGCCAAATGCCGGATCACTGAACAGCACATCGTCGGTATAGCAGGCGCTCATGGCCTCGGCATCCAGCCGCTGGAAGGCTTGGTAGAACTGGGTGATCAATGCGCGGTTGGCGTCAGTCATGGACAGGCTCCGAAGTTTTTACAGGATTGCCTGCACGATAGTCTGCAAATGCTCGGAACACTATTGGCATTCGTGGCGGGAATACCCCGAGGTGCGCCAAAACCTAATGCACCATGCCGCTGTCACGGGCATAAGCAAAGAGATCCACATCCGTGGAAATGCCCAGCCTCTGCATGGCCATGCTTTTCTGTTTACTGATCGTCGAAACGCTGCGCTTGAAGTAGCTGGCGATTTCACTGACGGTCATGCCGCTGGCGAGCATTCTCACCACTTCATGTTCTTTGGCCGACAGCAAAGGGGAGCGCGACTGAGCCGCGGTGTCTGCCTGAGCCAGCGCCGTGCGCAAGGACTCGCTGATGAAACGTCGCCCTTCGCGCACCGATTTGATCGCCAGGGGAAGCTCCGTCGCCGAGGCATCCTTGGCGACGATCGCCATCACGCCTTGAGCGAATGCCACTCTCAGCGTCGCAACATTGGCAAACATCGTGACCAGAATAATCGGCGTCGAAGCGTAGTGACGTCGAACCGTACTGAGCATCTTCAGTCCATCGGCCTGTTGGTTGCCCGGCATGGAGAAGTCCGTGATCAATAGATCGCAAGGCGTGGTTGAGAGAAGGTTCAACAGGCTGTCCGGACCATCGGCCTCACCCACGACCACACACGTCCGGCTCAGATCGATGAGCATCCGTAACCCGATGCGGACGACAGGATGATCGTCAGCAATAATTACGCGCATTGTCGGATTTATCCTGTTTGGCGACTGGAATACGCGAAAAGTAACGCCGTCCTATTCCGACCACAACGACCAATCTCGACCGCATAACCACTTCCCCCAACGTATCCGGGACTCTGTCCTTTCTCTGATAAAACAAAAGGAACCGCCCTACGTTTTAAAGCTACGCAGCTCACACCAAAAGACTACAGACAACATGTCGAAAAATGAGATCTGTAGCTCGCCATGAACTTTCATACACCCGGCCCTCCTTTTTCGTATTAGTTGCATTCCGCCCGGCTACCCCGACCGATAGATTGCGCCCTGCCTGCACAGGGCAAACTCCCAACAATCTTTCATCAAGGAAGAGCCGACATATGAACAAAAATGTATCCCTCCTGACCGCTGCTTTGCTGCTGACCGGCGCCTCGTCGGCGTTCGCGGCTTCCAGTACTGACCTGACCGTAACGGGCATCATCACTCCGGCGGCCTGTACCCCTGTTCTGTCCAACAACGGAACCGTTGATTTTGGAAAAACATCGGCCAAGGATCTCAACCAGACCAGCGTCACCCATTTGGGCACGGAAAAATTACAAGTCAATGTGGGTTGCGACGCCGCAACTACCTTTGCGCTGACACTGCAGGACAATCGCTCCAGCTCCACCCACAACCCCTATCAATATGGCCTGGGCAAGACCAGTGCCAATGAAAATCTCGGCGGGTTCACTGTGACCTACCTCGACGCCATTACCGACAGCGGCCCGAAAAAAGTCATCGTTTCATTCGATGAGGGCAAAACCTGGCGGAACAATCATCACATCCCGGTCGACCCTTCTAGCTGGGCCGCAGTGGGCGACACCTCCACTGGAAGCTGGTATCCGGTTGTGACCAGTAATCTGGCCATGAACGTGGAAGTAGATGCCTACATCGCTCGTGCTGACAGCCTGACTCTGACCGACGAAGTCACACTCGACGGTTCCGCAACCCTCCAGATCAAGTACCTGTAACCCTCCGTCATCAACGTGCAACGCCCGGCACACGGCGATGCCCGCTCACTCAAAGGACGACCCATCATGGACAGATGCTCCCTTGCTCCATTGACTCTCCTGTTGCTCATCGACGCGCCCGCAGCCTTCGCCGCCAGCAGCGCCGACCTGAGCGTCACCGGCCTGATCACACCCAGCGCGTGCACACCCAGCCTGTCCGGCGGCGGCATCGTCGACCACGGCAAAGTGACGGTGAAAGATCTGAGACCGGACCAGCCCACGGCCCTGGAAAACGGCACGCTGTATCTGGAAGTGAACTGCGAAGGCGCCACGCCGTTTACCCTGACGACGATCGACAACCGCGAAGGCTCTTCCGCCTTCCACCCCAATAGTCACGGGCTGGGCGTCATCAACGACGACCAGAACCTGGGCAGTGTTGCGTTCGGCCTGTTCGATACGGTGGCCGATGGGGCGGCGGTGAAAACCATCATTTCCCTCAACGACGGTGCCTCTTGGCGAGTGTCCTCCTACCTGGGACACGCCGGCCTGACCGCGTTCGCGGCGTTGAGCGACCTGAGCACACCGATTGCCATCAAGGATTTGCGCGCTCGGCTCACAGCCTTTACCACCATCGTTCGCGCGAACGACCTGACGCTGACTGATGAAATCCCCATCGACGGGCATGTCACCGTGCAGCTGAACTATTGATAGGTCAGTGATCCCTGCTCCATTTTTTATTGAACATTCAACGAGACACGTCATGACGATGTTTTCCAAAGTCACCCGTCATCTGCTCCATTCCGGCATCGGCGCATTCGCCCTTCTGCTGACCGCACAGGCTCAGGCCGACGGCATGGTGCCGAACACTTCTGTGGTCATCGTCAACGAGGCCGACGGCGAAGCGTCCGTGTCGGTGACCAACACCGATGCCAACGTGGCGTTGATGCACGTCACCCTCGAAGACATTGCCGAAGACAGCGAATCGCTGGTGTTCGTGACGCCACCGCTGGCGCGCGTCGAAGCGGGCAAAACCCAATTGGTGCGGTTCATTCTGCAATCGGAAAAACCCCTGCTCACTCAGCGTTTGAAGCGGGTGATCTTTGAGGGCATCCCCCAGGGCAAAGCCGCTGCCGGGGCGGGGCAGGCACGAGTCGGCGTGACAGTGCGCCAGAACCTGCCGGTAATCCTGCACCCCAAAGGTCTGGCACCCAATCGCACGCCGTGGACCGACCTGCAATGGTCACTGAAGGACGGGCAACTGACCGTGCGCAACGACACGCCTTATGTGGTCCGCCTGGGCCAGGAAGTGCAATTGTTGCCGGCGGCGGGCAACGCGATGTTACCGAAAACCTACGTGCTGCCCGGTGAGCACATCAGCATCAAGGTGCCCGAAGGCGCCGCCACGCAAGTGCGTTTTCAACCGGCGACGGTCTACGGCTTTGCGGTGCCACATTACGAGGCGCCCATCCAGTCCTGAACCACCCTGACGGCGTCATCAAGGAACGATGAGCACCCATGTTTCAAGGCGACGGCCGCTTGGCCGTTGCCACAGGCGTGCCTGTAACCGCACACCGCAATAACCCAAGTGAACCCGATGACCACAGTATCGATTTACCGTGATGGCGAAGCCGTGCCCGTTATTCGGACCGACGCTCGCCCTCATCCATGGCGGCGGCGAACCACGATGGCATTGCTGCTGAGCAACGCGCTGATGATGCTCGACGCCCACGGTGAGGCGTCGTTCGACAGGGACACGCTGCAGCAGCGAGGCATTGATCCGGCGCTGGCGACGTTGCTGATGCAGGCACCGCGGTTCACGGCCGGTCGGCACCCGGTCACGCTCAGCGTCAACGGCCAGCGCCAGGGCCGGGTCGACGTCACGTTCGATCGCGAAGGGGCGTTGTGCTTCGATCGCGCGCTGCTTGATGTGGCGAACCTGAAGGTTCCCGCGCTTACGCTGGAGGGTGGCCAGTGCCACGATTTTCTTGGCTCCGCGCCGCAAACCATCATCGAACCGGACCCCGCGAACCTCGCCCTGTCGTTGATCGTGCCCACCGATGCGATACGCCCCGTTGCCCGGGATTTTTCCGGCTATCAAACCGGCGGCATTGCCGGTTTGCTCAACTACGACGTCACCGGTTTGCACAGCCGTTCAGGGGACAGTTCGAACCGCTACGCCTCGGCCAACACCGAACTCGGCTTCAATGCCGGCGACTGGATCGTGCGCAGCCGTCAGGTACAGACCTGGCAGGACGACATTTCCCGCACCACGCACATTGCGGCCTACGCCCAGCGAACCTTCGCCAGTCAGGAAGCGGTGCTGCAGGCGGGTCAGATCAACCTCTACAACCCGGTGCTCGCCGGTGCGCAGATCAGCGGCGTGCAAGTGCTGAATGAGCAAGCGCTGCAGGTCGAAAGTCAAAGCGCGGTCATCGAAGGAATTGCCAACAGCCAGGCTCAGGTCGAGGTCCGCCAGAACGGTTCGCTGATCCATTCCACGGTGGTGCCCGCCGGCCCGTTCGCGCTCACCAACGTGCGACGGCTCAACACGCGCTCCGACGTTGAGGTCACGATCAAGGAGGCCGATGGCAGCGAGCGCAGTTTTACCGTGCCTGCCGCGATGCTGGGGGTCAGTTTGCCAGCGCCCGGTTATTCACTGGGCGCCGGTCAGGTGCGCAGTATTGGTAACGCGCAGGATGGCGATCCCTGGGTCATCAGCGGCGGCTGGAGCGGTACGCTCACCCCGCAAGTGTTGCTCAGCGCCGGCCTGACCGGCGCCGCCGACTACCGCGCGGCGGGCGCCAGCGTCGGCCTGTTGCCCTCGCCCGCCACCCAGGTGCAAGCCACGCTGACCGGCGCGGATGCCGGTGGCAGACAAGCCAGTCAGGGTCTTCAGGCTGACCTGAGCGTCTCGCACCGGTTGAGCGAACAGTGGGCGCTCAATGCCGGCAGCTCCTACCGAACCCTGGGCTACCGGGAACTGGAAGAGGCGGTGTTCGCCAACACGTCCGACAACAGCAAGTCCCGTTACCGCGATCAACAAAGCGCAACCCTGTCGTGGTCGCATCCATGGCTCGGCGCCTTCAGCAGCGGCTTCAGCCGATCCAGCTCGTTCGATGGCCAAAGCAGCAGCCGCGCCTTCGCCTCGTGGGGCACCAGCCTCGGTGGGGTGTCGGTCTCGGCGACCGCCGAATGGCAGGTCAGTGGCGCGAACCGCAACGATGACAGCGTCTACCTGAACCTCAGCATTCCGTTGGGCGAGAACCGCCGGGCGCGCACCTGGGTGCGCAGTTCTGCCGGCGAATACCGCAGCGGCGTGGGCCTGAGTGAACAAATAAACGATCAACTGGCATACAGGGTCGGCGTCGAACACGACACGCGCGATAAACAGGTGCAGTCCACGACCGGCGTTTCGCTGCTGCCGCGCTACACCCAGCTTGATCTCAACTACACCCGCACCGACGCCGAACGCTCCAGCTATCAGGCCAGCGCTCGTGGCGGTGCCGTCCTCCACGGTGGAGGCGTGACGCTGTCACCCTATCCGGTGAGCGACACCTTCGCCCTGCTATCGGTGGGCGACATGGGTTCGATCAAAGTGTCGACGCCCAGCGGTCCGGTGTGGACCGACTGGCAAGGTCAGGCGGTGATCCCGCAGGTGGCGGCATACGGCCGCAGCCCAGTGGAAGTCGACACCAAAACCCTGCCGCGCAACGCCGACATTCACAACGGGTTGGCGGTGATTTCGGCCGGTCGCGGTGCCGTCGACAACGTTGAATTCGGCATCACGATGACCCGTCGAGCCCTGCTCAAGGCCACCACCGCCAACGGCGCCCCCCTGCCACGCGGTGCCGCCGTGAACACCGAGGATGGCGAATTCGTGACCTTGGTGCAGGACGGCGGCCTGGTGTTTTTGCCCAACGTCCTCGAACGGCGCCCGCTGTGGATCAGCGCGCCGGGGCTGGAACGCTGCGAACTGCGCTTCGAACTGCCCGCCGACGCCGACACCCACGCGTACTACGAAACCGCCCCCGCCCAGTGCCGAGCCCCCTGAGGATGACTTCATGAACCTGTCACGCTATCTGCTGCTGACCCTCGCTCCTTTCTCTCTGAGTGGATTGACTCCACTGGCCTCGGCGTCCGTTGACGAATGTCAGTTCAACCTGAGCCCGCCGGTGCTCGATTACGGGCTGATGAACCGGGCGATCCGCCCCGATTCGGCACTGGAACGAAACCTCGGTGAGCGCCCGCTCAGCCTGACCTTGAGCTGTCCGCAGCCCATCGACATGAGCCTGTTCTACAGGGCCATGGCCGCGACCGCCGAACGTTTTCACTTTACCGAACGCAGCAGCTATCAGGTGCGTATTCGCGACGCCGTGCTTGACGGCCAGTCGGTGGAAATCGGGTTGATTGCCGGGGCCGGTCAGCCGCCGGCAGAAACGGCGTCGAACCTGATCTGGCGACCGGAACACGGGATCGTGCCGATGCGGGCTGGTGTGCCGGTGCAGGGTCGCAGTTTCTCTGCGCAACTTGAGCTGACCGCCTGGGTTCAAGAGCAAGGGATGCAGGTGCGTGACGCAGTGACCTGGGAAGCCTTCGGGGTGTTCGACGCCATCGCCGCCGGGCGCACCCGTGAGGCGACCTTGCGCGCCCGCTTCGCTCCGGCAGCCTGTGAGCCGGTGTTGTCCAACGGTGGTGTGGTCGACTTCGGCACCCTGTCGAAAAAAGACCTGCACGCGGACAAGGACACACGCCTGCCCCCCAGGTCGTTGACGCTGATGGTCGGCTGCGACGCGCCGGCTGCTTTCGCCTTGATCATGCATGACAACCGCTCAGGTTCGGCGACGCTCGACAGTGAGATTGACTACGGTCTGGGCAAGGACAGCCGCGGCAACAAGATTGGTCGTTATTCCCTGAGCGTGGACCCGGCCGGCGCCAATGCCGATGGCTTCGCCCGCCTCTATCGAACCGACTCCTCCATCGCCGGCACAGCCTGGAGCATCGGCAGCGCCCACCCGATCGCCATCGGACAGACCCGTTACCTGGCGTTCACCGACAGCGCCGGCAGCAGCGCCGGCCCGGTGCTGATACAGAACCTCAGCACCACGGTGACCGTCAACGCCGTCATCGCCCCCACCAACGGCCTCGACCTGAGTACCGCCATCGACCTCGATGGCGCGGCGACGATCGAGATTATTTATCTGTAACACCCAACCCCTCCTGCTGGATCCGGGGCGCACTTGAGCGGCTCGGGGCAGTCAGGACACAACCCTAGAAGTGAGTAAACAATGATTAAAAAGTACTTTGCAGCACTCTCCACCACCGCGTTGATTGGCGTGGCGCCTTATGCAATGGCGGCTTCGAGCACTGATTTGACTGTCACAGGTCTCATTACACCGAAAGCGTGTACACCTTCGCTGTCCGACGGAGGAATGGTCGACGTCGGCCAGGTGCAGGCAAAAGACCTCAACCTGACGAGTTACACGAGAGTAGGCAGTCATCCGATGCAATTGACCGTCGCGTGTGATGCGTCAACTCTGTTTGCACTTAACGGTATAGATAACAAAGCCGGAACATCATCGTCCAACTCGTATTTCGGATTGGGCTTGACCAGCAATAACGAAAAAATCGGTTATTTCACGCCATCGATCAAAAGCGCTCTCGCAGACGGACAACCTGTGCACTCGATCAGATCAATTGATAACGGTGCGAGTTGGACGCGCATCTATCAGATCCTCAAGGACAACCTCACATCGACAAGCGCTGTTGGCACTCTCATTCCAATCGCCGTGAAAGACCTCAGCATGGAGCTGACGATTTTGACCTTCATTGCCCGCGCCGACAGCCTCACCCTAACCGACGATGTCACTATCGACGGTTCAGCAACATTTGAAATGAAGTACCTGTAAGCCATGCACCTTGCCCGAAGTCACGCTTCGGGCAAGGACGACTCCGCTCACCATAATCAGCGCAACGGTGATGCGGCACCGGCACACGGCAAACCCACGAAAAGGATTTTTCTCCACACCGGACCTGAGCGCCGAAGTGCAACTCGACGGTTCGGCGACGCTGGACGTTGTTTACCTGTAGTCAGACCTTTTCGCTGACCACCTGAACGTACAGCGAACGCCCGGCGCCGAGGCCGGCGATGATTGCACCGAGACCGATCACGCCGAAGATCCAGCCCAGCGCCGTCCAGCCGCCGGTCCAGTCATGCACAATACCGACCGCGAACGGCCCCATCGATGCCAAGGTGTAACCGAAGCCCTGAGCCATGCTCGACAGGTTGGCCGCAACATGGGAATCGCGCGAGCGCAGCACGATCAGGGTCAGCGCCAGACTGAACGTACCGCCCTGCCCCAGGCCGAGCAGAATCGCCCAACCCCACAGGCCTTCGATCGGCGCATAGAGACAGCCGAACAGACCGCCGAGTGTCAGCAGCATGACCACCACAATCGCCAGCCGCTGATCCTTGCCGCGCGTCGCCAGCCAAGGTGCCGCCAGCGAACTGGCCAGTTGGACGATCACCGACCCCGAGAGCACCAGGCCGGCCTGAGTCGGTGTCAGCCCACGACCGATCAGGATCGACGGCAACCAGCCAAAAACGATATACGCCAGCGATGATTGCAGGCCCATGTACAACGTGACTTGCCAGGCCAGTGGATCACGCAACAGGCCGCGAACCCGATACGCGACGTTATGTGCGCCGTGTTTCTGACCGACTTGCGGCAACCAGAAAATCGCCGCGACCAGCGCCGGCAACACCCAAAAGCCAAGCCCCAGGGCCCAGCTCTGGTCGAAATGCTCGCTCAACGGCACGGTCGCACCCGCCGCCATCGCCGCGCCAAGGCATAGCGCCATGGTGTAGACGCCCGTCATGGTCCCGGCCTGTTTCGGGAAGTCGCGCTTGACGATACCGGGTAACAAAACGCCGATCACACCGATGCTCGCGCCGGCCAGCACACTGCCGGCAAACAGGCCGATCTCACCGAACGAACTGCGCAGGATGATCCCGCCGGCCAGCATCAGCAAAATCCCCAACACCACGCGCTCGGCGCCAAAACGTCGCGCCAGCAAGGGCGCCAGCGGAGCGAACAAGCCCAGGCAAAGCACTGGCAACGTCGTCAGCAACCCGGCCTGGGCCGCCGACAAACCGAGGGTCTTCGAGATTTCGCTGAGCATTGGCGCCATGCTCGACAGCGCCGGGCGCAGGTTCAGTGCCACCAGAATCAAACCCAGCAGCAACAGCCACGGACGACGCAGGATCGGGTGACTTTGCTGGACCTCTTCGTCATCGGCCTCGGCGTCTATCAGCAGTTCTTCCAGTTCGGCTGTGCGCTTGGGTTGAGTGATGTTGTGGCTGGACATGGAATTCTCGGTTTCAAGGTTCATTGATCAACTGCCTCGACAGGGCTTTAGCCCTTTCCGGGTCGCGTTGCTCGACGGCATCAAGCAGTTCGATATGAAGGTCGAACACCTCTTGGCGTCGCGGGGTGATGTTCAAGGTCTGGCGCAATTGCGCGCCGACGATGCTGGAGAAATAGCGATACAGCTCGCTGAGGGTCGGGTTGTGCGCGGCGTCCACCAGACGGCGGTGAAACACCAGATCGCAGGCGATGTAGCTGTCGAGATCGCCGTGGTAGTGACTCCCGCTGACGCCCAGCGCTTCGCGCAATGCCACCAGGTCCTCGTCCGTTCTGCGCAGGGCGGCGAGGCCGATGGCCTCTACTTCAAGGATGTGCCGGGTCTCGCGGGCCTGTTCATGGGAGCAGCGCGACAAGGCTTTCATGGTGTCCAGCGGATCGATCACCGCCCGCAAGTAACTGCCGTCGCCCTGACGGATTTCGATCAGCCCGGAAAACGCTAGTACGCGCATGGCTTCACGGACGGTGTTGCGGCTGATGCCCAGTTCGGCGGACAGCTCTGGTTCGGTGGGTAATCGCTGGCCAACAACCCAGACGCCTGCATTGATGCGCTGGCGGAGCTGGTCCAGCGCCTGGTCGACCAACGATCGCTTAACTAATGGAGAAATGTCTGACATGGAATTCGCCCTTTCATCCAATCATAGGATGAATTTTCTGACATGTTAGTCAGATTCATGTAGGGCGGCAACCGCCTACTGTCAGGTAGAGGGGAAGGGAGCGGGATTTTCGATTGGTCAAAATTACCCTTTAAGGGTAATTTCAGGGGCAGGGGTTTGGTTTCTTATGGAAAAGAGCACACCCCATTACGACTTGGCGGTGATCAAAGCGGATGTCAGGCGACTTGGGGGCAAAGCATTCACCAGCACGGCTAAAAACGACGGCAGGGTACTTGGCTTAACCCTGGTGGAGATGCGGGAGATCATTTTCGAGCTCCAGAGAAAGATGCTGTTCAAGTCGATGACCACCTATGACGATCATCGCGTCTGGCAAGACGTTTACCACATCAACTCATACGGTCTGGAGATTTATATCAAGGTGACGTATCGCCCCAGCGGTGGCCCACCCGTAATCTCCTTCAAGGAGAAATCCCAATGAAAACCCAGCAGTGTTTTAGCTGTGGAGCCCGGGAAGGAATGCGACATTTCGAGGGTCGCGGCGAAACCATGAGCGTCAATGGTATGGAGCGCCGCGTAGATGATCTATCTGGCTGGGAATGCCAGATGTGTGGCGAGGTCGAGTTAGACGACAGTTGTTCAGAGCGTCATTCAGATGCGGGCGACGAACTGGTTATCGCAGCAAGGCAGATGATCGGCGACGAGATGAAGCGAATCCGTCGCAAACTGCATCTGACGCAAAAAGAAACCGTGCAAATTCTGTCCGGTGGCGGGCACAACGCGTTTTCCCGTTACGAGCGTGGCGAAGTACTTCCTCCGAAAACATTGGTACTGCTGATGCGCCTGCTTGACCGCTATCCGCATTTGCTCGCAGATGTGAAGTCACTGGGTGAAGGGGCGGATTTGAGGGGGTTCAAGCATACAGACCACAAAGAGCACGAAACCCTAACTGTTTCCTGAGCGTAAAAAACAAACCCGGCGTGAGGCCGGGTTTGTTTTACCAGTCATCCTGGTATCAATGCAGGATCTGGCTCAGGAACAGCTTCGTCCGCTCATTCTGCGGGTTATCGAAGAAGTCGTTCGGCGCAGCCTGCTCGACGATTTCACCCTTGTCCATGAAGATCACGCGATTGGCCACGGTGCGGGCGAAGCCCATTTCGTGAGTCACGCAGAGCATGGTCATGCCGTCTTCGGCCAAGCCGATCATGGTGTCCAAAACCTCTTTCACCATTTCCGGGTCGAGTGCCGAAGTCGGCTCATCGAACAGCATGATTTTCGGTTTCATGCACAAGGCACGGGCAATCGCTACACGCTGTTGCTGGCCGCCGGACAGTTGCCCCGGGAATTTATGCGCCTGCTCCGGAATGCGGACGCGTTCCAGGTAATGCATGGCGATTTCTTCGGCCTGGCGCTTGGGCATCTTGCGCACCCACATCGGCGCCAGCGTGCAGTTCTGCAGGATGGTCAGGTGCGGGAACAGGTTGAAGTGCTGGAACACCATGCCGACTTCACGGCGGACCGATTCGATCTGCTTGAGGTCGTTGGTCAGTTCCACGCCATCGACCACGATGCGGCCCTGCTGGTGTTCTTCCAGACGGTTGAGACAACGAATGGTCGTCGACTTGCCGGAACCCGACGGGCCGCACAGGACGATTCGCTCGCCCTGCTTGACGTTCAGGTTGATGTCTTTCAGCACGTGGAACTGGCCGTACCACTTGTTCACGCCCTGCATCTGAATAATGCCTTCAGGGCTGACAGGCTTTTTGATTGCTTCGCTCATTACAGAACTCCTAACGCTTGTGGCCAGTGTCGAGCTTGCGTTCCAGATGCATGGAATAGCGCGACATACCAAAACAGAAAATCCAGAACACCAGGGCCGCGAACACATAGCCTTCAGTGGCCATGCCCAACCATTTCGGGTCGGCAGCGGCTTGTTTGACGCTGTTGAGCAGGTCGAACAGGCCGATGATGATCACCAGGCTTGTGTCCTTGAACAGCGCAATGAAGGTGTTGACGATGCCGGGGATCACCAGCTTCAGGGCTTGCGGCAGAATCACCAGGCCCATGCTGCGCCAGTAACCGAGGCCCATCGCTGCAGCCGCTTCGTACTGACCTTTGGGAATCGCTTGCAGACCGCCACGCACTACTTCGGCGACGTAGGCCGACTGGAACAGGATCACGCCGATCAGCGCCCGCAGCAGTTTGTCGAAGTTCATGCCTTCAGGCAGGAACAACGGCAGCATCACCGAGGACATGAACAGCACCGTGATCAACGGCACGCCGCGCCAGAATTCGATGAAGGTCACGCAGACCACCCGAATCGCCGGCATGTTCGAGCGACGACCCAGCGCCAGCACGATCCCCAGCGGCAATGCACCGGCAATACCGACGGTGGCGATCACCAGGGTCAGCATCAGGCCGCCCCATTGGCTGGTCGCCACCTGGGTCAGGCCGAAAACGCCGCCATGCAACAGGCACCAGGCAATGATCGGGTACAGCACCAGGAAGCTCAGCCCGTACACCGCTTTACGCGGGAAGCGCGAGATGAACAGCGGTGCCACGCCAATGACCGCCAGCCACACGGTCAGGTCCACGCGCCAGCGCAGATCCACCGGGTAGTAGCCGTACATGAACTGGCCGAAGCGCTGCTGGATGAACACCCAGCAGGCGCCTTCTTTGGTGCAGTCGGCCTGGGAGGTGCCGACCCAGTTGGCGTCCAGGATTGCCCACTGCAGGATCGGCGGAACCACCAGATAGATGAGGTAGAACGCAAACAGGGTCAGCAGGGTGTTGAGCCAGCTGGAGAACATGTTCGCGCGCATCCATGCGACCACACCGATGCTGCTGCTCGGTGGAGGCATGTCAGGTTTGAATGTATGAGTACTCATGCGCTTTTCCTTACCGCTCGATCAGCGCAATGCGCTTGTTGTACCAGTTCATCAGCAGGGAAATGCTGATACTGATCGCCAGGTACACGCTCATGGTGATGGCAATCACCTCGATCGCCTGCCCGGTCTGGTTCAGCACCGTACCGGCAAACAACGACACCATCTCCGGATAACCGATACCGGCCGCCAGCGAGGAGTTCTTCGCCAGGTTCAGGTACTGGCTGGTCAGCGGAGGAATGATCACGCGCAGGGCTTGCGGGATGATCACCTTGCGCAGGGTCGGACCGTTGCGCAGGCCCAACGAGTGCGCCGCTTCGGTCTGGCCGTGGCTGACCGACTTGATGCCCGAACGCACGATCTCGGCGATAAACGCCGCGGTGTACACGGTCAGGGCCAAAGTCAGCGCCAGCAGTTCCGGGATCAACACCCAGCCACCGACGAAGTTGAAACCTTGCAGCTTCGGCATTTCCCAGTGCACAGGCGCGCCGAAGATCAGTGCGCACAGCGCCGGGATCACCAGGATCAGCGCCAGGCCGGTCCAGAACTTGTGGAACGGTACGCCGGTCGCTTCGAAACGTTTATTAGCCCAGCGGCACATCAGCACGATGGCGACGATGGCCACGACGACGCTGACCACAAACGGCCAGAAACCCTCTGCCGTCAACGCCGCCGGCATGTTCAGGCCGCGGCTGCTGACGAAGAAGGTGTCCCCGAAGTTATGGCTGTTGCGTGGTCCCGGCATGGTCAGGAACACCGCGAAGTACCAGAACAGGATTTGCAGCAGCGGCGGAATGTTGCGGAAGACTTCCACATAAACAGTCGCCAGCTTGGCAATGATCCAGTTCTTCGACAGCCGTGACACACCAACGATGAACCCGAGGATCGTCGCCAGGATCACGCCGATGAAGGTCACCAGCAACGTGTTGAGCAAGCCGATGACAAACACCCGGGCATAGCTGTCCGATTCGGTGTAGTCGATCAGGTGTTGAGCGATGCCGAAACCGGCACTGCGCTCCAGAAAACTGAAACCGGAGGTAATGCCCCGGTGTTGAAGGTTGGTCTGTGTGTTATCGAACAGATACCAGCCCATCGAGACCACCGCCACAATGGTGATGATCTGAAATAACCACGCACGCACTTTGGGATCGCTGAGGCTGAGCCTCTGCTTTGGTGCGCCGATTGAATTTTGCATGAAGTGCCCCGGATGTAATGGAACAGAACATCACCCGGTGGTTGGCCCACCGGGTGATAGAACCATCAGCGCACTGGTGGTGCGTATTGAATGCCGCCGTTGTTCCACAGAGCGTTCAGCCCGCGGTCGATGGCCAGTGGAGTGCCCTTGCCGAGGTTTTTCTCGAACACTTCACCATAGTTACCTACTTGCTTGACGATCTGCACGACCCAGTCTTTCTTCACTTTCAGGTCTTTGCCGTATTCACCGTCAGCGCCCAGCAGACGAGCAACGTCCGGGTTCTTAGTGGCTTTGGCTTCAGCTTCAACGTTTTTCTGGGTGATGCCCATTTCTTCAGCGTTGACCATCGCGAACAGGGTCCACTTGACGATGCTGAACCACTCTTCGTCGCCTTTACGCACGACCGGGCCCAGAGGCTCCTTGGAGATGGTTTCCGGCAGAACGACGTAGTCGGTCGGCGTCGCCAGCTTGCTGCGTTGTGCGTAGAGCTGGGATTTGTCGGAGGTCAGCACGTCGCAACGACCGGATTCCAGCGACTTGGCGCTTTCATCGGAGGTGTCGAAAGTGATCGGGGTGTATTTCAGACCGTTACCGCGGAAGTAGTCGGAAACGTTCAGCTCAGTGGTGGTACCGGCTTGAATGCAGATGGTCGCGCCGTCGAGCTCTTTAGCGCTTTTCACGCCCAGCTTGTTGTTCACCAGGAAGCCGATGCCGTCGTAGTAAGTCACGCCGGCAAACACCAGGCCCATGCCCGAATCGCGGGAACTGGTCCAGGTAGTGTTACGCGACAGCACGTCGATTTCGCCGGACTGCAGCGCGGTGAAGCGCTCTTTGGCGTTCAGCTGGCTGAATTTGACCTTGGTCGCGTCGCCGAATACGGCAGCGGCCACAGCGCGGCAGACGTCAGCATCGATACCGATGATCTTGCCAGTGGAGTCTGGAACCGAGAAGCCCGGCAGACCGTCACTCACACCGCACTGTACGAAACCTTTCTTCTGCACTGCATCCAGGGTTGCACCCGCCTGAGCGAACCCGCTGACACCGAGTACTGCGGCTGCAGTCACGATGGCCAGGGTGGATTTCAACATCTTCATTCAAACCTCCAGTTTTGCTTTTGTTGTGTCGGAGCTTGAGTCCTGTCGCACCCTTATGAGGCGTAGTCGACCCGTGTTGGCTTTTTTTGGGGTCAACCGACGTAGGACCTGCGCTATGAGTCTAGTAGGAGAAAATCCAAATCATGGACCACTCACTTCTCACCAATCGGCCGAACGGGCTGTAGCCCTTTCACGTTCGCGAAGCCCGTAGCGGCCACTGGCGAACATCCATCACCGGATTCTTTGCTATCCCACCAACCACAATGGCCTGATAGTGTTACCGACAGGCGTGGGATTTTCAGTACAGGCTTTCCTATAGCAAAGCCCGTACCAGACCGCTCGCCGAAGCCGTTCGGCGACAGGTCAATAGCAAAACTTGTACCCTTGCGACATCTTCTTAACGGATCAACCTGACGCGCACTCACCTCTCGCACTCAATGAGAGCGCACGCACAAAATTGGAGCAGCCATGACCGAGCCCTTGATTCTTCAACCCGTCAAGCCCGCAGACGCCTGCGTTATATGGCTGCACGGCCTGGGCGCCGACCGCTACGACTTCCTGCCCGTGGCCGAAGCCTTGCAGGAGAGCCTGCTGACCACCCGCTTCGTTCTTCCCCAGGCACCGACCCGCGCTGTCACCATCAACGGCGGCTACGAGATGCCGAGCTGGTACGACATATTGGCCATGAGCCCGGCGCGCGCGATCAGTCGTGAGCAGCTTGAGGCGTCGGCGCAAAGAGTGTTTGATTTGATTGAAGAACAGAAGGCCAGCGGAATAGACGCCTCGCGGATATTTCTGGCAGGGTTTTCCCAGGGTGGCGCCGTCGTGTTGCACACCGCTTTCCTGAAATGGCAGGGGCCGCTGGGTGGCGTACTTGCCCTCTCCACTTATGCACCGACGTTCAATGATGAACTGGAGCTTTCCGCCAGCCAGCAGCGCATTCCCGTGTTGTCTTTGCACGGCCAGTACGATGACGTCGTTCAAAACGCCATGGGCCGGTCTGCCTACGAGTATTTAAAGCAGCATGGTGTCACCGTGACATGGCAGGAATACCCAATGGGCCACGAAGTGTTACCCGAGGAAATTCGTGACATCGGCGTCTGGCTGGCCGAGCGTTTACGCTAAAAGCTACCCATTGATCCATCCCACTACGCCGCGCCCGATTCTTGCATTACACTGGCCGGCGTATATTCCTTAACCAATCGATGAGATGACCGTGCTCAAAGCACTCAAGAAAATGTTCGGTAAAAGCGAGACTGAGCAGCTCGCGCCAGTTCCCAGCGCTCCTTCTCACGCCCCCAGCCACCGCACCGACGGTAATCAGCCTGGCCGGACCGCAATCGTAGCGGCACCGAAACACGAGCCTGTGACCACACCGGCCGCCCAACCTGTCGAGTCTTTCGCCGCCGAGCCACCGCGCAGTGAAACGCCGAAACCTGCAAAACCGCGTCGCGAACCTAAACCGAAAGCACCGGTCATTCCCTGGAAACTCGAAGACTTCGCCGTCGAACCCCAGGAAGGCAAAACCCGTTTCCACGATTTCAAACTCGCCCCGGAACTGATGCACGCCATCCAGGACCTGGGCTTCCCGTATTGCACGCCGATCCAGGCGCAAGTGCTGGGCTTCACCCTCGCGGGCAAAGACGCCATCGGTCGCGCCCAGACCGGCACCGGCAAAACCGCTGCGTTCCTGATCTCGATCATCACCCAACTGCTGGAAACCCCGCCACCCAAGGAACGCTACATGGGTGAACCGCGGGCACTGATCATCGCGCCGACCCGCGAACTGGTGGTGCAGATCGCCAAAGACGCGGCCGACCTGACCAAGTACACCGGCCTCAACGTCATGACGTTTGTCGGCGGCATGGACTTCGACAAGCAGCTCAAGCACCTCGAAGCCCGTCACTGCGACATTCTCGTGGCCACCCCGGGCCGTCTGCTCGACTTCAACCAGCGCGGCGATGTGCATCTGGACATGGTCGAAGTCATGGTGCTGGACGAAGCCGACCGGATGCTCGACATGGGTTTCATCCCGCAAGTGCGTCAGATCATTCGCCAGACACCACCGAAGAACGAACGTCAGACGCTGCTGTTCTCCGCGACCTTCACCGAAGACGTGATGAACCTCGCCAAGCAATGGACCACCGACCCGTCGATCGTCGAGATCGAGTCGCAGAACGTGGCCAGCGAAAACGTCGAGCAACACATCTACGCCGTGGCTGGTGCCGACAAATACAAACTGCTCTACAACCTGGTCAACGACAACGGTTGGGAGCGGGTGATGGTCTTCGCCAACCGCAAGGATGAAGTGCGGCGCATCGAAGAGCGCCTGGTGCGTGACGGCGTCAACGCAGCGCAGCTGTCCGGCGATGTGCCGCAGCACAAGCGCATCAAGACCCTGGAAGGTTTCCGCGAAGGCAAGATTCGCGTGCTGGTCGCCACCGATGTGGCGGGTCGCGGTATCCATATCGATGGCATCAGCCACGTGATCAACTTCACCTTGCCGGAAGTCCCGGACGATTACGTGCACCGCATCGGTCGTACCGGTCGTGCCGGCGCGGATGGCGTGTCCATCAGCTTTGCCGGTGAAGATGACTCCTACCAGCTACCGTCTATCGAGGCGTTGCTGGGTCGGAAAATCAGCTGTGAGACGCCACCGACGCATCTACTGCGGGCGGTTGAGCGTAAGCGCCCGTAACTCGGGCCTTACTGAAAAGGGCGCAGCCGGCAACGGACTGCGCTTTTTTTTCGTTTCGATGTTGCCCGAAACAACTAAAAGTCCATAATGGACAAATTAGTTTACTTTCAGCGCCCGGAGCCGACCATGTCCAGTACGCCTTACGTGATCACCCAACCCCAGGCCCGCGAACTGCTGGCGCAGGTCGACGTGCCGCAGATCTTGCGCAAGCTGTTCAGCGATCTGGCTGCCGGGCAAGCGGTGCAACCGGCGCAACAGCTGGTGGAATTCCCTCAGGGTGCTGGCGACTTCATCAACTACCTGGGCGTGCTGGCGGAAGACGGTGTCTACGGGGTCAAGACTTCGCCTTACATTGTGCGTGAGCAAGGCCCGTTGGTGACCGCCTGGACGTTGTTGATGTCGATGCAGACCGGCCAACCGTTGCTGCTGTGCGATGCCGGTGAACTGACCACCGCACGCACAGCCGCGACCACCGCCGTCGCCGTCGATGCCCTGGCCCCGCTGAAGGCGCAGCGCCTGGCGATTATCGGCAGCGGCAAGGTCGCTCAGGCACATCTGCATTACGTCAAGAATCTGCGTGACTGGCAGAGCATCAGCCTTTACTCGCCGAGCCTGAGCGATAAAAACCCTGAAACCCTGGCACAGCTCAAAAGCCTCGATCCACGCCTGACCATCGCCGACAGTCGCAAAGCGGCGATTCAGGACGCCGACGTGATCATGCTCTGCACTTCGTCCGCAGGCCCGGTGATCGATCCATCAAGCTTGAACAAACCGGCGCTGATCACCTCCATAAGCACCAATGCCCCGCGCGCCCATGAAGTCCCGCCGCAGAGCCTCACTGACATGCAGGTGTTCTGCGACTATCGTCAGACAACTCCGGGCTCGGCGGGCGAAATGCTGATTGCCGGTGAGCAACATGGATGGGACAAGAACGCGATCGTCGGCGACCTGCCTGATCTGCTCAGCGGCAAGGTGCAACGCCCTGACTACAACCGTCACGTGTTCTTCCGCTCTATCGGTCTCGGCCTGGAAGACATCGCTCTGGCCAATGCCATCTACCGCCTACAGCAATAACACCACGATCCCCTGTGGGAGCGGGCTTGCCCGCGATGCAAGCGCCGCGCTCTGTCAGGCACACCGCGGTGATGCAATCGCGGGCAAGCCCGGCTCCCACAGGGTTTATCTATAACCATGAACCATGGCATTTGCGCTCGACAGGAGACGTTCATGAGCCAGGCAGATTTCATCATCATCGGCGGCGGGATTGCCGGCGCTTCCACCGGTTTCTGGCTGTCGCAGCACGCACGGGTGATCGTGCTCGAACGCGAATCCCATCCGGCCTATCACTCCACCGGGCGCTCCGCCGCCCTGTATACCGCGGCCTATGGCACACCGCAGGTTCGTGCGCTGACCCAAGCCAGCCGCGACTTCTTCGACGCGCCGCCAACCGGTTTTTGCGAACACCCGTTGCTGACCCCGCGCGGCGAGATGACCGTGGACTTCACCGGCGACCCGACCGAGCTGAACAATCAATACCTCAGCGCCAAGGCCACGGTGTCGGAGATGCAACTGCTCAGCGCCGACGAAGCCTGTGCACGCCTGCCGATCCTGCGCCGGGAAAAAGTCCATGGCGCGATCTACGACCCGACCGCCAGCGACATTGACACCGATGCCCTGCACCAGGGTTACCTGCGCGGCATCCGTCGTAATAAAAGCGAAGTCCATACCGACAGCGAAGTGTTGAGCCTGACCCGCACTGCCGAAGGCTTGTGGCAGGTGCAAACCAACGGTCAGACCTTCAGCGCACCGATCATCATCAATGCGGCAGGCGCCTGGGCCGACAAGATCGGCGAGCTGGCCGGCGCCAAGCCGCTGGGCCTGCAACCGAAGCGTCGTGCGGCGTTCATTTTTGCCGGCCCCGAGGGCGTGGACATCCACCATTGGCCGATGCTGGTCAGCCTCGACGAATCCTTCTACATGAAGCCCGACGCGGGGATGTTCCTCGGCTCGCCGGCCAACGCCGATCCGGTCGAACCCCACGACGTGCAGCCCGAAGAGCTGGACATTGCGATGGGCATCTACCAGATCGAAGAAGCCACCACCCTGACCATCCGCCGTCCGACCCGCACCTGGGCCGGTTTGCGTAGCTTCGTCGCCGACGGAGACCTGATCTGCGGCTTCGATCAACAGGTGCCAGGGCTGTTCTGGGTCGCGGCGCAAGGCGGCTACGGCATCCAGACATCACCCGCCATGGGCCAAGCCGGCGCGGCGCTGGTACGCGGTGAAGCCTTGCCCGAACAGCTCAGCCGCTTCGGCCTGGACGCCGAGATGCTCTCCCCTGCCCGCCTGGGCTGATTTTCGTCCTCAGGTGACGTGTCGACACGATTGCGGCAAACTTCCAGCGCCCTTTTTGCAGGGCGCTGACGCTGCCTGGAGCTCCACTGAATGAACGCACCTGAAAAAGACCCGGCTGTGGATAACGCCTCTCTGGACAACTACCGCGCGATCGCCGATGCGATCGCAACGCTGTTCTTCCCCCATGCCGAAGTGGTGCTGCATGACCTGCGCACGCAAAAAGTCGATTACATCGCCAACAACCTGTCCAAGCGGGAAATAGGTGACGACTCGGCGCTGGAGGACATGCTCAGCGACGATGTCAGCGAACGGAACATCGGGCCGTACGAAAAGCTCAATTGGGATGGCCAGAAGATTCGCAGTCTGAGCAGTGTCTTGCGCGACAGCGACGGCCACCCGCTGGCCGTGCTGTGCATCAACCTGAACATTTCGCTGTTCGAAAATGCCAAGGCTGCGCTGGATCTGTTCCTGTCGCCGAGCAAGTTGATTCCGCAGCCGGACTCACTGTTTCGCGATGACTGGCAGGAACGGATCAATACCTTTCTGCACGCCTGGCTGCGCGAACGTCAGCTGAGCCTGAACCTGCTGACGCGCGATCACAAACGCGAACTGGTGCTGGCGCTGCACGCCGAAGGGGCTTTCAAAGGCAAAAGCGCATCAAACTATGTGGCCAATGTGCTGAACATGGGGCGGGCGACGGTTTACAAGCATTTGAAGGAATTGAAGGGCTGAACCTTCAGAGATGTACGGACTATTCAGACCCCTTCGCGGGCAAGCCTCGCTCCTACAGTTTCAGTGTTGTTCATAAGATGGATGAACGACGTGAAAACCTGTAGGAGCGAGGCTTGCCCGCGAAGGCGATTGATCAATCGCCGTAGATGTCGGACTTGAAATACTTCTCGGAAATCTTCTGATACTCGCCACTCGCACGAATTCCGTCGATGGCCGTGTTCAGTTCAGCGACCAACTCGCTGTTGCCCTTGCGCACCGCAATCCCGGCGCCCTCGCCCACGTACTTCGGATCCTTGAGCTCCGGCCCGGTAAAGGCATAGCCCTTGCCACGCGGCATCGCCAGGAAGTCACTCAGCGGAATGGTGTCGGCAAAAATGGCATCGAGGCGACCGGCTGCCAGGTCCATGTAGATCTCTTCGTTGTTGCCGTAGCGCTTGACGTTGATGCCCTTCGGTTCAAAAACCTCGGTGGCGTAACGGTCGGTGGTGGTTGCGCGCTGCACACCGACTGTCTTGCCTTTAAGGCTGGCGTACTGGTCATCCACGGCCGCGCCTTCCTTCATCACCAGACGCGATGAGGTGAAGTAGTACTTGTGGGTGAAGTCCACCGACTTCTTGCGGTCTTCGTTGATGGTCATGGACGACAGCGCCATGTCGATTTTCTTCACTTTCAGGGAAGGAATCAGACCGTCGAATTCGCCTTCGACCCACACACACTTGACCTTCATCTGCGCGCACAGGGCATTACCGATGTCGTAGTCGAAACCGACGATCTCGCCTTTGTCGGTCTTGGACGCGAAGGGCGGATAAGCGGCTTCGATACCGATGCGCAGGGTTTTGTCGGCGGCGAACAGCGTGCTGCACGCCAACAAGCTCAGCGCCAGACCGGTGATGAGGGGGAATTTCTTCATGTTCGTTCTCTCGCGGGTTGTTGTTGGTTTGGCAAGACAGAAGAAAAAGCTGAAACGGGGAACGCCTTTTTTGTACTTATAATTCCATACTGGACTTTTATGTATGGATCGTCAATCGGGCGGACACAGTTGTCACTGGCCGATGGTCGGGTGGTGAATCAGGAAATTATTGGGTGAAGCGGATGGCCCCATCGCGAGCAGGCTCGCTCCTACAGGGGATCTTCGTCTTACACAAAATTTGTGTTCCTGGAGATCAACTGTGGGAACGAGCCTGCTCGCGATGGCGTACTTGAGAACACTGAAGATCTACTGTTTCCAGCGATCCGCCGCCGCATGATCACTGTCCCGACCTTCAACCCAACGCGATCCATCACGGGTGTTTTCCTTCTTCCAGAACGGCGCACGGGTTTTCAGGTAGTCCATGACAAAGGCGCAGGCGTCGAACGCCGCTTGGCGGTGGGCGCTGGCGGCGCCGACGAAGACGATCGGTTCGCCCGGTTCCAGGGCGCCGATCCGGTGCAGCACTTCAAGCTTGAGCAGCGGCCAGCGCTGTTCAGCCTCAAGGGCGATTTTGCCGAGGGCTTTTTCGGTCATGCCCGGATAGTGCTCGAGAAACATCCCGGCCACATCAAGCCCGTCATTAAAGTCGCGCACGTAGCCGACGAAACTCACCACCGCGCCGACGCCGACATTGGCGGCGTGCATGGCATTGACTTCAGCGCCCGGATCGAACGCCGTGGACTGCACGCGAATCGCCATGATCAGCCTCCGGTCACGGTCGGAAAGAACGCCACTTCGTCACCGTCAGTCACCGGTTCGTCGAGCTGGCAGAGGTTCTCGTTGCGAGCGCACATCAGGTTCTGCTCGCGCAGCACATCGGCACCGTCCCGTTGAGCCAGCAGCGCACGCACATCGTCGACCGTGGCGAAATCGCCTTCAACCCTGACCGAATCCACGCCAAGCGCTTCGCGGTAACGAGCAAAAAACTTCACGGTGACGTTCATGGCTGATCTGCCTGGAAATGGCCGCTCTTGCCGCCGAGTTTTTCCAGCAAGCGCACGCTTTCGATGGTCATGCCACGGTCCACGGCCTTGCACATGTCGTAAATGGTCAACGCGGCAACACTGGCGGCCGTCAGGGCTTCCATCTCGACGCCGGTCTGCCCGGACAACTTGCAGCGCGCGACGATGCGCACGGTGTCATCGCCTTCGGCACTGAGCTCGACCTTGACGCCGGTGAGCATCAGCGGATGGCACAGAGGAATCAGATCGCTGGTTTTCTTCGCGGCCTGAATGCCGGCGATGCGCGCCACGGCGAACACATCACCCTTGGGGTGACCGCCGTTGACGATCATTTGCAGGGTTTCGGGCAGCATGCGCACCAGCGCTTGGGCTGTCGCCTCACGGAACGTCACGTCTTTTTCGGTGACGTCGACCATGTGGGCGCGACCTTGGGAATCGAGATGAGTCAGCACAGGGTTACTCCTGATCAGGAGCGTCGATTGTAAACCTGTGGGTCAAACTTGCGCACGTTTGATTATTTGTTCACCGCAGAACCCTGTGGGAGCGAGCTTGCTCGCGATATCGATCTGACATTCAGCATTGATTTCGACTGATACACCGCTATCGCGAGCAAGCTCGCTCCCACAGGGTTTTGTGTCGGGCATAAAAAACCGGGCGGCTTTTGGGGCCGCCCGGTTTCGGTGACGTGGTTACAAATGCGATTCGGCGTATTCGGCCAGAATCGAACGTGGCACCCCTTGCAGGGTGATGTGTACACCGTTCGGGAAGTCTTTGAAGCGCTCGGTCAGGTACGTCAGTCCGGAACTGGTCGCGGACAGGTAAGGGGTGTCGATCTGCGCCAGGTTACCCAGGCATACCACTTTGGAACCGGCGCCGGCACGGGTGATGATGGTTTTCATCTGGTGCGGTGTCAGGTTCTGGCATTCATCGATCAATATCAGACTCTGCTGGAAGCTGCGGCCTCGAATGTAGTTGAGGGATTTGAACTGCAACGGCACTTTGCTGAGGATGTAATCGACGCTGCCATGGGTGTTTTCGTCATCCATGTGCAAGGCTTCGAGGTTGTCGGTGATGGCGCCGAGCCAAGGCTCCATTTTTTCCGCTTCAGTGCCGGGCAGGAAGCCGATTTCCTGGTCCAGACCCTGCACGCTACGCGTTGCGATGATCCGGCGGTAGCGCTTGCTGACCATGGTCTGCTCGATCGCCGCGGCCAGCGCCAGAATGGTTTTGCCGGAGCCGGCAGCGCCCGTCAGGTTGACCAGGTGGATATCCGGGTCAAGCAAGGCGTACAGCGCCAGGCTCTGATAGATGTCACGGGGTTTCAGGCCCCAGGCTTCCTGGTGCAACAGAGGTTCCTGATGCAAGTCGAGAATCAGCAGCTTGTCTTCGTCGATTTCCTTGATCCAGCCGACAAAGCCCTGCTCATCGATGATGAACTCGTTGATGTGTACCGCCGGCAGGTTGTCGATCAGTTTCACCTGGTGCCAGGTGCGGCCGTGGTCCTGGCGGGTTTCGACATTACTCACACGGTCCCAGAAGGAGCCGTCCATGTTGTGATAACCGTTGGGCAGCAGCGAAACGTCATCGACCAGTTGATCGGTGCTGTAGTCCTCGGCCGCGATTCCGCACGCCCGGGCCTTGAGGCGCATGTTGATGTCTTTGGTGACCAGCACGACGGGCAGCTTTGGTTCGCGCGCGTGCAAGTCGATCAACTGGTTGATGATGATGTTGTCGTTCAGGTGTTCGGGAAGAATGATGTTCGGTTCAGCACGTTTGCTCATCAGAATTGACAGCAAACCCTTGGGCCCACTTTTGCCACGCTGGATCGGCACGCCAAGCTCGACGTCTTCGGGGCTGGCATCGCCCAGCGTCTTGTCGATCAGGCGAATTGCCTGACGGCATTCTGCAGCCACGCTGTGATGCCCACTCTTGAGCTTGTCCAGCTCCTCAAGCACGGTCATCGGGATGGCAACGTGGTGTTCTTCGAAGTTAAGCAGGGCGTTTGGATCGTGAATCAATACGTTGGTATCGAGTACATAAAGGATTGGCTGGTTGGAGGAAGAACTACGTCCGTGATCATCCATACTCGGTCACCTTTGTGGGAGCCATTCGACGCAATACCTTGGCGGTGCTGCGCCTCGAAGTGACTGCCGAATTCACCTGTGATGATTCAAGTGAACTGCTCACACAAACTGGGTCTTGGGAGACGCCACCTGTGTTGCAGGTTTCGGCGGTCTGTCTTCGTAATACTCCAAAACCCATGACAGAAAAAAGTACTTTGACGCTTTTTTGAAGTTTATTTTTCAGAGTGACCAATAGCACTAGGCGGATTGCCATCACCCCGTTAAAGTCGGAAGTCCGCCTGAATCGAAATCTTCACGAAATTCACCCCGGTTTGCCCTCCTCCCCAATGATTCCGGGCTTTTTACGGTTTCAGCGAAACGCGTCCTGACAGTCCTCCCAACCGATCCCGCTTTGCGCCGTTTGCGTAATGAGCCAAGGCATCGCCGTTTTCACAGCATCTTGCTTCACATTGAAGTTAATCACACCGTGTCGCCACAGCAGCATCAGCGTCAACACGCGTTGCGCGCTCGGGTTGCCCTTGAGCTTTCCGGCGCCGTCCTGGGCATCGATGTCCCACAAAGCCACCTGCAAGCCCTGCGACTTGAAGAAGCCTTCGGCATCCGAGCGACGCTGGCCATCGGGCGGGCGAAACAGCGGCACGTAATTCTCCGGTAGTTTGCTTTTCACCAGATCGACGCTGCGGCGCACCGAATCCTGCCAGTCCTGCCAGTGGCTGTGAGAACGAAACTCCCAGCCTTGCACGCCGATGCACTGCGCTGAATAGGTCGCTTGCAAACTGGCCACCGATCGCTCGGCCAGACGCGCCTGGATGTCTTTGCCAAGCACGAAGAACGTGCCGCTCATGTTCGACTTGCGCAGGTACTCCGTCACCCAACCGGTGTTGTCCGGCGTGACATTGGCGGCGCTGTCGAAGGTCAGCAAAAACAGCCGGTCATGCATCTCGTCGCCGTTGCGTTCATAGTCGCCAAAACGATCGACTTCGCTGCTGCTCTGTGGAAACAGTGCAGCCTTGCGCAGTTGCTCGTCGAGGTACTGGGCGTGGAACAACCGGCTCGGCTCCGACCACTTTATGTAGTAGCTGTCGTCGCTGACCTGAAACTTGGCCGCTTGCTGGCGCAGGGTGTCCATGTCCTCGACGAGGAAACAAAAGGAAGCATCCTGATCACAGCTCTGCTGGGCGAAGTTGTAGTTGGCGAGCAGCCGCTGCCACATGCGCTGGCGCAGGCTGTTGACGGCCTCCAGATTGATGGTTCGCAGGCTCAGGCGTTGGGCCAGGCTCGCTTCATCCAGCGACTCGCTGGCCAGCAGCACGCGCGCGAACATGAGGATTTCGGCGCGTGATGCGACGTCGAACAGCGTGGGGCTGCTGAGCTGCTCTGGCCAGGTGCTGCGATCAAGCGTCGCCACATCACCCGGCGCCGCCATGGCACCGAAGCTCAAGAGCCAGACCGATAATAGAAAAACGATACGCAATGGGATGTCTCCATAACAAAACCCGCGCGGCACTATAGCTGATCCGGCCCCAACTCCCGCAGCACTGCCAAACTCATTGTGGCGAGGGAGCTTGCTCCCGCTGGGCTGCGAAGCGGCCCCAAACCTGCGACCTCATTCCTTCAGCTGAAACCTGTGCCCCCATCTTGCGACCGCTTCGCGCTCGAGCGGGAGCAAGCTACCTCGCCACAAAAGCCCATCCAGTCAAACCACCGATCACCTATGACGCTGATAGCTGGAGTCAACCGGCCCAACCCCCTAGAATCGCCCCCACGATTAAAGGAGACGACTTCATGCTGATGGTGATTTCCCCCGCCAAGACCCTCGACTACGAAACACCGCCGGCGATCCAGCGCTTCACCCAGCCGCAGTACCTCGACCATTCCCAGGAGCTGATCATGCAGCTGCGCGACCTGACGCCAGCGCAGATCAGTGAGTTGATGCACGTCTCCGACAAGATCGGCGGCCTCAATGCCGCGCGCTTCGGCAGCTGGACGCCCGCGTTCACACCGGAAAACGCCAAGCAGGCGTTGCTCGCGTTCAAGGGCGACGTATACACCGGCCTCAACGCACAAACCTTCAGCGAAGCCGATTTCGATTACGCCCAACAGCACTTGCGCATGCTCTCAGGCCTGTACGGCTTGCTGCGACCTCTGGACCTGATGCAGCCGTATCGACTGGAAATGGGCACCAAACTGGCGAATGCCCGCGGCAAGGATCTGTATGCGTTCTGGGGTACGCGCATCAGCGAATGGCTGAACGAAGCCTTGGTCGATCAGGGCGACGACGTGCTGCTGAACCTGGCTTCCAACGAGTACTTCTCGGCGGTCAAACGCAGCGCCCTGAACGCGCGCATCATTAATACCGACTTCAAGGATTTGAAGAACGGCCAATACAAGATCATTAGTTTCTATGCCAAAAAAGCGCGTGGAATGATGAGTCGTTTTGTCATTGAAGAGCGCGTCAACGACCCGGCAGACCTCAAAAAATTTGACGTTCAAGGGTATCGCTACAGCGCCGAGCAGTCCAAACCGGACCATTTGGTATTCCTGCGCGATCACGCGCCAGAGTAAGCACCCGGTCGGTGCACGACAGCGAAAAAAGGTCGTGCGCCGCCGTCTGATCGTCCAACAATTCCCCGCCTCATTCGTCGATTTATTGGCGCCATAAACCCATCACTCGATTTTCTAACTTTAGTTTCACTCGACTTTGATGTTTTTTTTCAGTAGTGGCACTGAGAATTTTTAGCGGTAGTGGCACAAAAGTATCTGTCCCGATAATCGGCCTATATATAAAGGCCCAAACGGCAAGTGCTATCAATATGAGAGCAGTGCCATCTTTCTCAATATTTCAAGAAATTTCAGAATTCGCGATGGGCGGACTGGAACTATGTCAAAATGCGTAGCTCATACCATCGGTAACGATTCTCCCAGCGTTTGTGCGAGATAACTTACGCAAAGAAGAGATTCACCTAGCGAAGTTGTCACATTAACTTCTGCACACTGGACCTCTGATTTGGGCAACACAAAAAGGACAGGAGATACGCTTATCAATATCCCCTTCAAGGCCAAGGCAGCGCCCCTATAAACGTGCTCAGCTGAGCACCCAACCGCTTGATTTACGGGCTTCTGCCTGGCATTGAGCGCGCAAGACCATTGCACGAATGTCTTCTGATTAGAAGATTGGCTGCATAACAGGGCACATCAGAATAATAAGGCCTAGTTGCGCACATCTTGAGTGCACTTATTTAGACACTCGGAACTTTGTATGCCTGCACGCGGCACTGTGGCGCCTGTAAGCCGCACTTTCGAGTGCACTATACCGCTGAACACCATTAACTCCGGCCATGTAATGGCTTGATAAAACACAGAGGTAATTGCGATGCGCATCAGCATATTTGGTTTGGGTTACGTCGGCGCAGTATGTGCCGGCTGCCTGTCTGCACGGGGCCATGACGTCGTTGGCGTCGATGTTGCCAAAGACAAAATCGATATGATCAACGCCGGTAAATCGCCGATCGTTGAACCGGGTCTGGGCGAACTTCTGAAGAAGGGCATCGAGACGGGCAAATTGCGCGGCACGACCAACTTCGCCGAGGCGATTCGCGACACCGACCTGTCGATGATCTGCGTCGGTACGCCGAGCAAGAAGAACGGCGACCTGGAACTGAACTACATCGAAGCCGTGTGCCGCGAGATCGGTTTTGTCCTGCGTGACAAGACCACCCGCCACACCATCGTGGTTCGCAGCACCGTTTTGCCGGGCACGGTCGCAAACGTTGTCATCCCGATCCTCGAAGACTGCTCCGGCAAGAAAGCCGGCGTCGACTTCGGCGTTGCAGTGAACCCTGAGTTCCTGCGTGAAAGCACCGCGATCGCCGACTATGACCTGCCGCCAATGACCGTCATCGGTGAGTTCGACAAGGCTTCGGGCGACGTTCTGCAATCGCTGTACGAAGAGCTCGACGCACCGATCATCCGCAAGGACATCGCTGTCGCCGAGATGATCAAGTACACCTGCAACGTGTGGCACGCCACCAAGGTGACCTTCGCCAATGAGATCGGCAACATCGCCAAGGCGTGCGGCGTCGATGGTCGGGAAGTGATGGAAGTGGTTTGCCAGGACAAGACACTGAACCTGTCCCAGTACTACATGCGCCCAGGCTTCGCATTCGGCGGTTCTTGCCTGCCGAAAGACGTGCGGGCCCTGACCTACCGCGCCGGCGCCCTCGACGTGGAATCGCCGCTGCTGAACTCGCTGATGCGCAGCAACGAATCCCAGGTGCAGAACGCCTTCGACATCGTTTCCAGCCACGACAAACGCAAAGTCGCCCTGCTGGGCCTGAGCTTCAAGGCCGGCACCGATGACCTGCGCGAAAGCCCGCTGGTTGATCTGGCGGAAATGCTGATCGGCAAGGGTTACGACCTGAGCATCTACGACAGCAACGTCGAATACGCCCGTGTCCACGGCGCGAACAAGGATTACATCGAGTCGAAAATCCCTCACGTCTCGTCCTTGCTCAACGCTGACTTCGACGACGTGATCGCCAACTCCGACGTGATCATCCTCGGCAACCGTGACGAAAAATTCCGCGCCCTGGCGCAGAACGCTCCACACGGCAAGCAAGTCGTCGACCTGGTTGGCTTCATGTCCAAAGCCACCAGCGTAAGCGGCCGCACCGAAGGCATCTGCTGGTAACAAGCGGTATCGGGAGGGATTGCGGCGCTCACAAGGCCCGCATCCCTCCCGGCTTTTTCGCCTGCCTTAACCCCATCGGGCCACCTCACAGGCTCGCCCGAGATAGAGACGGATGCAGATTATGCACAGGCTAAAGCACGGCCTACTTCAGGCCGCCGGTTGGCTGTTTTACCTAAGTTTATTGATGGGCATCGCCATGGCGTTGCCTGCGTCCACATTCGATTCCGATTCGAAGGACTTTATCTTCCTCATCGGTTTCATCGGCATCTGGCGCTACTCGATGGGCGCCACGCACTTTCTGCGCGGCATGCTGTTCCTGTACGTGGTCTACCCGCACCTGCGGCGCAAAGTGCGCAAGCTGGGTGACGCGGCAAACCCGTCCCATGTGTTTCTGATGGTCACCAGTTTCCGTATCGACGCGCTGACCACCGCACAGGTCTACGCCTCGGTGATCCGCGAAGCGATCGACTGCGGCCTGCCGACCACCATGGTCTGCTCCATCGTGGAAATGTCCGATGAGAAGCTGGTGAAAAGCCTTTGGTCCCGGATGAATCCGCCGGATCGGGTCAAGCTCGACTTCGTGCGCATTCCCGGTACCGGCAAGCGCGATGGCCTGGCTTACGGTTTCCGTGCCATCTCCCGCCACCTGCCGGACGACCGCGCAGTCGTTGCGGTGATCGATGGCGACACCGTGCTCGCCGAGGGCACCGTGCTCAAGACCGTGCCGTGGTTCCAGCTGTTCGGCAATGTCGGCGGCCTGACCACCAACGAGTTCTGCGAAGTGCGCGGCGGCTACATCATGAGCGAATGGCACAAACTGCGATTCGCCCAGCGCCACATCAACATGTGCTCGATGGCCCTGTCCAAGCGCGTACTGACCATGACCGGCCGGATGTCGGTGTTTCGCGCGACCGTGGTCACCAACCCGGACTTCATCGCCGACGTGGAAAGCGACTCGCTGCAACACTGGCGCCTGGGCCGCTTCAAGTTCCTGACCGGTGACGACAAGTCGAGCTGGTTCAGCCTGATGCGCCTGGGTTACGACACGTTCTACGTGCCGGACGCCGCGATCCACACCGTGGAACACCCGCCGGAAAAAAGCTTCATCAAGGCCAGTCGCAAACTGATGTTCCGCTGGTACGGCAACAACCTGCGCCAGAACGCCCGAGCCCTGGGCCTGGGGGTTAAACGCCTCGGCCTGTTCACCTCGGTGGTGCTGTTCGATCAGCGCGTGTCGATGTGGACCTCGCTGCTGGGCCTGACCGTCGCGCTGATCGCCAGCTTCAAGTACGGCACCGCGTTCATCCTCGTGTACCTGCTGTGGATCGGCATTACCCGCCTGATCCTTACCGTGCTGCTGTCCTTGTCCGGTCACCGGATCGGCCCGGCCTACCCGGCGATTCTCTATTACAACCAGATCGTTGGCGCCCTGGTGAAGATCTACGTGTTCTTCCGCCTCGACCAACAGTCCTGGACTCGCCAGCCCACTTCCCTGACCCGTGATCTCGCCAGCTTTCAACGTTGGTTCAACACCTGGTCGTCTCGGACCATGACCTTCTCCGCCGGCAGCATCTTTGTTGCCGTGCTGCTGATGATGGTCTGACCGCCCCCTTATTGAATTAACCAGGAAAACGCCCCTATGAATACCGCCGTCAACGCCAACGTAGTGCATGAGTCAGAAGCCCAGCGCCAACACGCCCGAGTGAAAATCCCGGCCAAGCTGCGCTTCTTCGGTCCCGACCGGACCCCGATGGAAGCTCGAGTGATCGATCTCTCCGCTGGCGGTCTGGCCTTCAACGCCGGTCAGTTGCCACTGAAAATCGGCGACGTGTACAAGGCTCGCCTGCAATTCGTCATCGATAACCTCGGCCTGGCCATGGACGTGGAGTTGCAAGTGCGCTCCTTCGACCGCCCGACCGGTCGTGCCGGTTGCCAGTTCCAGAACCTGGAACCACAAGACATCTCGACCCTGCGCCACTTGATCACCTCGCACCTGGCCGGCGACATCGTCAGCATGGGTGAAATGCTGGCAACCCTGCAGCGCGACAACTTCACCAAGGCGCGCAAGATGAAGGACGGCGGCCACGGCATGACCGCGTTCGGTCGCCTGCGCGCCGTGACGTTCAGCCTGGCGATTTTCCTCGTCGGCCTGGCGGCGTTCGGTTTCATTTTCAAGTCGGTGTACGGCATGTACTTCGTCAGCCACGCCCAGGCCGGTCTGGTCAGCGTGCCGGGCATGAACATCACCATGCCGCGTGACGGCACCGTGCAGAGCCTGATCAAGGCCGACGGCGTTGCCGCCAAAGGCGCTCCGCTCGCGACGTTCAGCACCAGCATGCTCGATGTGCTCAAGGGCCATCTTGACGACAATCAACTGCAACCGGCCAAGGTTGAAGAGCTGTTCGGCAAGCAAATGACCGGCACCCTGACCTCGCCGTGCGATTGCACTGTGGCCCAGCAACTGGTCGCTAACGGTCAGTACGCCAGCAAGGGTGACGTGATCTTCCAACTGGTGCCGCGTAACAGCGAAGCCAACGTTGAAGCGCGCTTCTCCTATCGCCAGTTCGCCGATGTGCGTCCGGGCAACACGGTCAGCTTCCAGATCGCCGGCGAAGACACCACCCGCAGCGGCAAGATCGTCAGCAGCACCAGCCTGAAAAGCGCCGACCTTTCCTCCGACATCCGCGTGCTGATCCAGCCCGACGAGCCGCTGGACAGCAAGTTCGCCGGTCGCCCGGTTGAAGTGAACAGCACCCGTGGTCCGAACCTGAACTGGCTGATCGACAAAGCCATGGCTTCCGGTCTTTAAGCAGAGGACATGCCCGTGACGACTCCAAATATCCTCAGCACACCGCATACCCTGTGGGAGCGAGCCTGCTCGCGATGGGATCAACGCGGTTCATCTGATTCACCGCGCTGCCTGAATCGCCAGCAGGCTGGCTCCCACATTGGAACAGTGTGTGCCTTGGCATTGGCAGTCAGTCTGGCCGGTTGCGCCGGCCTGCCCGACCAGCGTCTGGCCAACGAAGCCCTCAAGCGCGGCGACACCGCGCTGGCGGCGCAGAATTACCAGCAATTGGCAGACCTGGGTTACAGCGAAGCACAGGTTGGCCTGGCCGATATCCAGGTCGACAGCCATGACCCGGCACAAATCAAACAGGCCGAGGCGACTTACCGTGCCGCGGCCAGCGTCTCGCCGCGAGCCCAGGCTCGGCTGGGTCGCCTGCTGGTGGCCAAACCGGGTTCCACCGAAGCCGAACAGCACGAAGCCGAAGGCCTGTTGAAAAAAGCCTCGGCCGCTGGCGAAGGCAACACCCTGATCCCGCTGGCGATGCTGTACCTGCAGTACCCGCACAGCTTCCCGAATGTGAACGCTCAGCAGCAGATCAGCCAATGGCGCGCCGAAGGCAAACCGGAAGCGGGCCTGGCCCAAGTGCTGCTCTATCGCACCCAAGGCACTTACGACCAGCACCTGGACGAAGTGGAAACCATCTGCAAAGCCGCGTTGAACACCACCGACATCTGCTACGTCGAACTGGCCACGGTCTATCAGAAACAGGCCAAGCCTGAGCAACAGGCCGAGCTGATCAAGCAGATGCAAGCCGCTCAGGCTCGCGGCGTGGTTTCCGCCCAGCGGGTGGACAGCGTGGCTCGCGTATTGGGCGATGCAAACTTGGGCAAGACCGACGAGAAAACCGCTCAGTCGCTGCTCGAAGGCATCGCTCCGGGCTACCCCGCTTCCTGGGTCAGCCTTGCGCAATTGCTCTACGACTTCCCGGAACTGGGCGATGTCGACACGATGATGAAGTACCTGGACAACGGCCGCGCCGCGGACCAGCCGCGTGCCGAGCTGTTGCTGGGCAAGCTCTACTACGAAGGCAAAATGGTGCCGGCCGACGCGAAGGCCGCCGAAGAACACTTCAAAAAAGCCGTCGACAGAGAAGTGGCCGCCGATTACTACCTCGGCCAGATCTACCGTCGCGGTTACTTGGGCAAGGTCTATTCGCAGAAAGCGCTGGACCACCTGCTCAAGGCTGCGCGCAACGGCCAGAACAGCGCCGACTTCGCCATTGCCCAACTGTTTTCCCAAGGCAAGGGCACCAAGCCCGACCCGCTTAACGCTTACGTCTTCAGCCAATTGGCCAAGGCGCAGAACACCCCGCAAGCCACCGAGCTTGCACAAACACTCGAAGCGCAACTGCCGCCTGCCCAGCTCGCCGAGGCCCAACGCCTGTTGAAACAAGAACAGGCCGTTCGTGGTGCCTTGAGCCAGAACACGCTGGAACTGCATGCCCTGGAAGAAGAAGACGGCGAGGAATCCCTATGAAGTTGAATCCATTCGTTAAGGCCGGTATTGGCCTGTCATTCGCCCTCTTGTGGTCGTGCCCGACCCTGGCGGCCCTGACTGAAAGCAAGAACTACGGCCTTGACGTCAAAGTCACCGCCCAGTCCGAAGACGACACTGACCTGGGTACGGCAAGCGGCGGCGACGTCAACGGCGTCGGCCTCGACCTGCGTCCATGGATCTACGGCGAGAGCGGCGCGTGGAGCGGCTACGCCATGGGTCAGGCCGTGACGTCCACCGACATCATCGAGACCGACACCCTGCAGCAGTCCGACAGCGACGGCACCCAGGCCACCGACAACGGTGATCGCAAGAGCAAGAAAAACTACCTGGCGATGCGCGAGTTCTGGGTCGGCTACAGCGGCTTGACGCCGTACCCTGGCGAGATCCTCAAGTTGGGTCGCCAACGCCTGCGCAACGACGACGGCCAATGGCGCGACACCAACATCGAAGCCCTGAACTGGACCTTCGACACCACCCTGTTGCGTGCCAACGCCGGTGTCGCCGAACGCTTCAGCGAATACCGCACCGACCTCACCGAACTGGCGCCAAAAGACAAGGATCGCCTGCACGCTTACGCCGATGCGGCGTATCAATGGACGCCGGGCAATTGGGTGGGCATTCGTGGTCATCACACCCACGATGACGGCAAGCTCGACTATCCGGAGCCCGGTGTTCCCGCCGATTCTCTGGACAAGAAAGAGAACGGCGACATCAGCTGGATCGGCCTGACCGCCGACAGCGACGCCTACAACTGGCGCAACACCAACACCGTCAATTACTGGGGCAGCGTCACCGGCATGAGCGGCGACCGCGACACGGTCAACCCGCTGAACGCCGACGGCACTCCGCCGGCACAGGCCAAGACCAGCGGCAACGTCGATGGCTGGGCCACTGACCTGGGCGTGCGTCTGCGCCTCGATCCGCAATGGCAAGTCGGTGCAGCCTATGCCCGTGCCAGCGCCGATTACGAACAGAACGGCCTGGAAAGCAACCGCTCGAACTACACCGGTACCCGTTCGCGGGTTCACCGTTTCGGCGAAGCCTTCCGTGGCGAAATGAACAACATGCAGACCGCCACGTTGTTCGGTTCGTGGATGCTCAACGACGAATACGACGCCAGCGTGATCTACCACAAATTCTGGCGCGTCGACGGCAACAAGCCCGTCGGCAGCAACGGCATCAACGCCGTGCAGAACGACACCGACGACGTGACCGGCGCCGTGCTCTCCAGCACGTCCCTGCCGCTGGAAGATGGCAACAAAGACCTCGGCCAGGAAATGGACGTGGTCGTCACCAAGTACTTCAAGCAAGGCCTGCTGCCGGCCTCCCTGAGTCAGTCGATCGATGAGCCTTCGGCCCTCGTGCGTTTGCGTGGCGGTGTATTCAAGCCGGGTGATGCGTATGGCAAAGGCGTCGACTCGTACATGCACCGCGCGTTTATCGACGTGATCTGGCGCTTCTGATGCGAAGCGCGAAGGGAGTTCCTGACATGAACAGTCCGAAGAGAGGCTCGTTGACCTTGCTGGCCGGCGCGATGCTGCTGGCAAGCTCGGCGGCCTTCGCCAGCGTGGAGCCGGCCGCGCCCGTTCAAAAAGGGCAGCCGGCGACCATTGCCAAAGGTCTGCAACAGGCCAAGACCTACACCGTCAGCAGCGCACCGACCGAGCCGCTGGAACTGGCTGCGCCGAAACTGCCGGACACTTCCGGCTACACCGCCGAAGCCATCGCCGCGAAAATCGTGCGCACCAAGGCCGGCAAGATCAGCGTGCGCCGGATGATGCAGGAAGACGCCTTGAAGGACTTCATCGGCGGCGACAACAAGATGGCCGAGTGGGTGGTGCGTCAGCACGGTATCCCGCAGGCGATCTTCGTCGACGACGGCTACATGAACCTCAAGGACCTGGCTAAGAAAGTACCCAAGCAGTACTTCAGTGAAACCTCGCCGGGCGTGTTCCTGGCGAAGTTGCCGATCGTGGTCGGCAAGAACGGCATCCTGGAAATCGACAAGCAGACCCAGGAATTGCGCCTGTCCCAGGAGGCCGGTTCGTTCCTGGTCAACGACGGCCAGTTGTTTGTGCGCGACACCAAGATCACCGGCTGGCGTGAGAAGGACAACGGCCCGGCGACGTTCAAGTCACCGAAGGAATTTCGTCCGTTCCTGCTGGCCTGGGGCGGCACCCAGACTTACATCGCCAACAGCAAGATGGCCAGTTTCGGCTACGCCAACAGTAAGTCGTACGGTGTGAGTATTTCCCAATACACGCCGAACATGGCCAAGGTCCTCAAGCGCCCTGAACCGACTGGCTGGATCGTCGGCTCCGAGTTCTCGGACATGTGGTACGGCTTCTACTGCTACGAAACCCGCGACTTCGTGGTCAAGGGCAACACCTACAAAGACAACATCGTCTACGGCATTGACCCGCATGACCGTTCCCACGGTCTGATCATCGCCGACAACACCGTTTTCGGGACCAAAAAGAAGCACGGGATCATTATTTCCCGTGAGGTCAACGACAGCTTCATCTTCAACAACCGCAGCTACGACAACAAGTTGTCGGGCCTGGTGATCGACCGTAACAGCGTCAACAACCTGATCGCCTACAACGAGATCTACAAGAACCACACGGACGGCATCACCCTCTACGAGAGTGGCGACAACCTGCTGTGGGCCAACAAGGTGATCAGCAACCGTCGCCACGGCATCCGTATTCGTAACAGCGTGAACATTCGCCTCTACGAAAACCTCGCCATGGCCAACGGCCTGACCGGTGTCTACGGCCACATCAAGGACCTGAGCGACACCGACCGGGACATCAAGCTTGACCCGTTCGACGCCCAGGTGTCGCTGATCATCGTCGGCGGCGAACTGGCCGGCAACGGCAGCGGACCGCTGTCCATCGACTCGCCGCTGAGCGTCGAGTTGTATCGCGTGTCCATGCTCGCCCCGACCAAATCCAGCGGCATCAGCTTCAACGGGATTCTTGGCGAGCGCCAGGATGAAATTCTCGACCTGTTGGTACGCCAGCAGAAAGCCGTGCTGATCGACCCTGTCGAACGCCAGACCGAAATGCAGGACTGAGGATAATTTTATGCACCCACACTTGATCAAATTACTCAGCCTGTCGGCCCTGACCGCCGGCATTCTCGCGGCCAGCGCCGGCGTCCGTGCCGACGAAGTCAAGGCGCCCAGCTTCAGCGCCGAGCCGTGCTGCAACCTGTGCCCGGAAGCCCACGACGCGAAGAATTACACCACGCGCTACCAGCAGAACTTCACCACGCTGGTGCAGGCTCAGGGCGACTGGCTGTTCCGTACGCAAGAAGACTTGCGCACCGAATTCGACACCACCCCCGCCGGCTACAAACGCATGAAAGAACTGCACGATGCGTTCAAGAGCAAAGGCGTGGAATTGGTCGTTGTTTACCAGCCGACCCGTGGCCTGGTGAACCGCAACAAGCTAAATCCGGAAGAAAAAGCCAAGTTCGATTTCGACAAGGCCCTGAGAAACTACAAGACCATGCTCGGGCGTTTCGCCGCCATGGGCTACACCGTGCCGGACCTGTCGCCGCTGACCAACGAGTCGCTGCCTGACACCTTGCCGGCCCACGACTTTTACTTCCGCGGCGACCAACACTGGACGCCGTATGGCGCCCAGCGCACGGCGAAAATCGTCGGTGAGCAAATCAAGAAAATGCCGGCCTTTGCCGACGTGCCGAAACGCGAATTCGAGAGCCATAAGTCGGGTCGCATGGGCAAGACCGGAACGTTACACAATATGGCCGGTCAACTCTGTGGCACCAGTTACGCGATCCAGTACATGGATCAGTTCATCACCGAGCCGAAAGGCGAAGCAGCTGATGGCGATCTGTTCAGTGACTCCGGCAATCCGGAAGTCACCCTGGTTGGCACCAGCCACAGTGGCAAGAACTACAACTTCGCCGGTTTCCTCGAAGAGGCCATCGGCGCCGACATCCTCAACGTGGCGTTCCCCGGCGGTGGCCTGGAAGGTTCGATGCTGCAGTACCTGGGCAGCGAAGAGTTCCAGACCAAGCCACCGAAGATTCTGATCTGGGAATTCTCGCCGCTCTATCGCCTCGACCAGGAAACCATCTACCGCCAGATGATGGCGTTGCTGGACAACGGTTGCGAAGGAAAGGATGCACAGATGACCGGCAGCAAAACATTGAAGCCGGGCAAGAACGAATTAATGGTCAACAGCAAGAACCTGAACCTGCAAAACGGCAGTCACCAGGTCGACATCCAGTTCGCCGATGCGTCGGTGAAAGTCCTGCAAGCCACCCTCTGGTACATGAACGGTCGCCACGAGGACATCAAAATCGAAAAACCGGAAACTTCCGACACCGACGGGCGCTTTGCCTTTGAGTTGCGCACGGACGAAGACTGGGCCTCGCAGAATCTGCTGGCCGTCGAAATCCAGGGCCCTGAAGCAGGTGCCACGCCACAGAAAGTCGAAGCGAAAATCTGCAAACGCAACGTATTCCCTGGCGCTGGGCAGCGTACCGCTCAGGCCGGGCAATGAGGCAATTATGCAAACCCGAACTTTGAAAAGATTGATCGCACCGTCCCTGTTGAGCCTGGCCATGTTTGCCGGTGCCACTCAGGCCGCCGCGCCACTGCGCCCGCCACAGGGTTACTTCGCGCCGATTGAAAAAGTCAAAACCGGCGACAAGAGCGAAGGCTGTGATGCGATACCGACGCCGTACACCGGCTCGCTGCAGTTTCGCAGCAAGTACGAAGGCTCCGACAAGGCTCGTTCGACCCTGAACGAGGCCTCGGAAAAAGCCTTCCGCGACACGACTGCCGACATCACCAAGATTGAGCGCGGCACCAGCAAGCGCGTGATGCAGTACATGCGTGACGGTCGTCCGGAACAGCTGGAATGCACCCTAAACTGGCTGACCGCGTGGGCCAAGGCCGATGCGTTGCTGTCCAAGGACTTCAACCACACCGGCAAGTCCATGCGCAAATGGGCGTTGGGCAGCATGGCGTCGTCCTACATTCGCCTGAAGTTCTCCGACTCGCACCCGTTGGCCAACCATCAGCAAGAGGCGCAGTTGATTGAAGCCTGGTTCAGCAAGCTGGCCGATCAGGTGGTCAGCGATTGGGACAACCTGCCGCTGGAAAAAACCAACAACCACTCGTACTGGTCCGCCTGGTCGGTGATGGCAACGTCCATCGCCACCAACCGCCGCGACCTGTTTGACTGGTCGGTGAAGGAATACAAAGTCGGCGCCAATCAGATTGACGCCCAGGGTTTCCTGCCTAACGAGCTGAAGCGCGAGCAACGCGCCCTCGCCTATCACAACTACGCCCTGCCACCGCTGTCGATGATCGCCAGTTTTGCGCTGGTCAACGGTGTGGATCTGCGTCAGGAAAACAACGGCGCGCTGAAACGCCTGGGTGATCGAGTACTCGCGGGTGTCGAAGACCCGGAAGAGTTCGAGAAAAAGAACGGCAAGGAACAGGACATGACCGACCTCAAGGTCGACTCGAAATTCGCCTGGCTCGAACCGTTCTGCACGCTCTACACCTGCTCGCCGGATGTGCTCGAGAAAAAACACGAGATGCAGCCGTTCAAGACCTTCCGCCTCGGGGGTGACCTGACCAAGGTCTACGACCCGGCCAACGAGAAAGGCAAAAAAGGCAGTTGAGTCATCGGTGATCGTTCCCACGCTCTGCGTGGGAATGCAGCCCGTGACGCTCCGCGTCACATGCCGAAGCGGACGCAGAGCGTCCAGTGAGGCATTCCCACGCAGAGCGTGGGAACGATCATGTAATGCAATACATCCCCCAGGTTTTTCGGTGGGGGGTTTGGGGGGGCCGTTGGCCCTTGACTGTTGGTTAAACATGGAGAGACCGGGATGGTATTTTCATCCAACGTGTTCCTGTTTTTGTTCTTGCCGATCTTTCTCGGCATGTATTACTTAAGCGGAATACGCTATCGCAACCTGCTGCTGCTGCTCGCCAGCTACGTGTTCTATGCCTGGTGGCGTGTGGACTTTCTTGCGCTGTTCGCAGCCGTCACGTTGTGGAACTACTGGATCGGCCTCAAAGTCGGTGCCGCAGGCGTTCGGACCAAACCGGCACAGCGCTGGTTGCTCCTGGGCGTGGGCGTCGACCTGTGCATTCTCGGCTACTTCAAGTACGCCAACTTCGGCGTCGACAGCATCAACGCGATGATGACTTCGGTCGGTCTGTCGCCGTTCATCCTGACCCACGTGCTGTTGCCGATCGGGATCTCGTTCTACATCTTCGAGTCCATCAGCTACATCATCGACGTCTACCGTGGTGATACCCCGGCGACTCGCAACCTGATCGACTTTGCCGCGTTCGTGGCGATCTTCCCGCACTTGATCGCCGGCCCGGTGTTGCGTTTTCGCGACCTCGCCGATCAGTTCAACAACCGCACCCACACCCTCGACAAGTTCTCCGAAGGTGCCACGCGGTTCATGCAGGGTTTCATCAAAAAGGTCTTCATCGCCGACACCCTCGCGGTGGTGGCCGACCATTGCTTCGCCTTGCAAAACCCGACCACGGGCGACGCCTGGCTCGGCGCCCTCGCCTACACCGCGCAGTTGTACTTCGACTTCTCCGGTTACAGCGACATGGCCATCGGCCTGGGCTTGATGATGGGTTTCCGCTTCATGGAGAACTTCAAGCAGCCGTACATCAGCCAGTCGATCACCGAGTTCTGGCGTCGCTGGCACATCAGCCTGTCGACCTGGTTGCGTGACTACCTGTACATCACGCTGGGCGGTAACCGTAAAGGCACGATGATGACCTATCGCAACCTGTTCCTGACCATGCTGCTTGGTGGTCTGTGGCACGGCGCGAACATCACCTACATCGTCTGGGGTGCGTGGCACGGCATGTGGCTGGCGATCGAAAAGGCCCTGGGCCTGAACACGTCGCCGCGTAGCATCAACCCGATCCGCTGGGCGCTGACCTTCCTGCTCGTGGTGATGGGCTGGGTGATCTTCCGCTCGGAAAACCTGCACGTCGCCGGTCGTATGTACGGTGCGATGTTCAGCTTCGGCGAATGGTCGCTGTCGGAACTCAACGCGGCCAGCCTCACCGGCCTGCAAGTGGCAACCCTGGTGGTGGCTTACATGACCCTGGCGTTCTTCGGCATCCGTGATTTCTACAGCAACCTGCCGCCCGAGAAGACCAAGCCTGTGGTGAACGTCGAGGCCGATGGCCCGGCCGCCGCTCAGCCTGGAATGATCAAAGCCGTACCGGGTGACAACCCGGCCAGCATCCACGAGCCTGGTTACACCGTCGGCGTTGAAGCCACCGTGCAACCGGCCTACTGGACCGCTGACTGGTCCCGCTATGTGATGCGCACGCTGGTACTGGTGCTGTTCATCGCCTCGATTTTCAAACTCTCGGCGCAAAGCTTCTCGCCGTTCCTTTACTTCCAGTTCTGAGGGATCTGACCATGACCCGCTCATTACGTATCTTCTACATCGCCCTGTTCATGGTGACCCTGCTGGTGCTGGGCCTGTGGTCGACGCGCAGCTTCTTCGGCTTCAGCACCAACGCCGATGCGACGGTGCTCAACGGCCGCTGGGCCAAAGCCGTGGAAACGCATTACGACGACGAGTTCCCGATCAAGCGCCTGGGCACCAACCTTTGGGCCGCGCTGGATTTCAAACTGTTCAACGAAGGTCGTCCGGGCGTGGTGCTCGGTCGCGATCAATGGTTGTACAGCGATGAAGAATTCAACCCGATCGTCAACGAAGAGTTGAACCTGCAAGGCAACTACGCGCTCGTAGAAGGCGTACGTCAGGAATTGAAAGCCAAGGGCGTGAAACTGGTGATGGCGATTGTGCCGGCCAAGACTCGCCTGTACCCGGAACACCTGGGTGCAGTGAAGCCTTCGAGCATTCACGCCAACCTCTATGAAGACTTCCACGCTCGTGTGGCGGCCAACAAAATCATCGCGCCCGACCTGTTCGGCCCGATGCTGAAAGCCAAGCTCGACGGTCAGCAAGTGTTCTTGCGCACCGATACCCACTGGACTCCGGAAGGCGCGCAAATCGCTGCCGAGACCCTGGCCAAAACCATTGCCGAGAAAACCCCGCTCAGCGGCGAGCCGCAACACTTCGTCACTGAACCTGCGGAGAAAATCACGCACAAGGGCGACCTGCGGTTGTTCCTGCCGCTGGACCCGCTGTTCGAAAACCTGATGCCGAAGACTGAACCGTTGCAAAAGCGCAACACCGTGGCGGCGCAAGACCAGCCTGCCGGTGACGACGCGCTGTTCGCCAACACTGAAGTGCCGGTGGCCCTGATCGGCACCAGCTACAGCGCAAACCCTAACTGGAACTTCGTCGGAGCGTTGAAACAAGCGCTGAACAGCGACGTGGTCAATTACGCCGAAGACGGCCACGGCCCGATTCTGCCGATGCTCAGCTACCTGAAAAGTGATGCTTTCAAGAACAGCCCGCCACAGGTGCTGATCTGGGAGTTTCCTGAACGTTATCTGCCTGTGAACAACGAAATCGGCGACGCCGACCCGCAGTGGGTCGCAGAGCTCAAAGAAGCCGGCGCACGCCAACAAAACGTAGCCGCAAACACTAAATCCGAGACGCCCGACCGGGCGCAAAACTGAAAGAGAGAGGTACTACCATGACTTTCACTACTACTCCTCGCCGTCTCGCCAAGACCTTTGCACTTGTTGCTGGCATGAGCGTGTTTTCGATGTCCGCCTTCGCTGGCGACGCCGCACTCTATGGCCCGACTGCACCGAAAGGTTCGAGCTTCGTACGTGTCTACAACGCCGGTAACGCTGAAGTCAGCGCCACCGTCGGCACCACCAACCTGGCCGAAGTCGCGCCGCTGTCCAGCACCGACTTCAGCTTCATGCCCGGCGGCGACTACAGCGCCAAGGTCGGCAGCCAGACCCTGCCGGTGAAACTGGCCGGCGACCACTATTACACCCTGGTCAACAACGCCAGCGGCGCGCCGCAACTGATCGAAGAGCCGCCGTTCAAGAACAAGCAGAAGTCCCTGGTTCGCGTACAGAACCTCAGCGACAAGGCCCTGACCCTGAAAACCGCTGACGGCAAGACCGAAGTGGTTCCGTCCGTGGCGGCCAAAAGCCGTGGCGAGCGTGAAATCAACCCGGTCAAAGTCAGCCTGGCCCTGTATGACGGCGCCACCAAAGTCGGCGACGTGAAGCCGGTTGCCCTGGAGCGCGGTGAAGCCGCCGTGCTGTACGTCACCGGTAAAGGCAGCAGCCTGTCGCCAGTCTGGGTAAAACGCCCGGTTTCGACACGCTGATCAATTTTTCCCGGTTGACCCATAACCCTGTGGGAGCCGGGCTTGCCCGCGATGGCATCGACTCGGTGCATCTGTTGGACCGAGTCGTCTGCATCGCTGGCAAGCCAGCTCCCACAGGGACCGAGGTGTCAGTTGGGACACGGAATAAGAACAAGAGTGAAACGACAGAACGCAGTAGCTCTGACCCATACGATTTTCAAGGAGTAACAACATGATTCCGGTGATCTTGTCAGGTGGTAGCGGCTCACGTCTTTGGCCGCTTTCCCGTAAGCAGTTCCCTAAACAGTTCCTCGCCCTGACCGGCGAACACACGCTGTTCCAGCAAACCCTGGAACGCCTGGTGTTTGAAGGCATGGACACCCCGATCGTGGTCTGCAACAAAGACCACCGCTTCATCGTCAACGAGCAGCTGACCAACCGTAAACTGGAAACCCAGCGCATCCTGATGGAACCGTTCGGCCGCAACACTGCGCCGGCCGTGGCCCTGACCGCGATGATGCTGGTCAACGAAGGTCGTGACGAGTTGATGCTGGTGCTGCCGGCCGACCACGTACTGGAAGACCAGAAAGCCCTGCAACGCGCCCTGGCCCTGGCCACCGTCGCTGCCGAAAACGGCGAAATGGTGCTGTTCGGTGTACCGGCGACCAAACCGGAAACCGGCTACGGCTACATCAAATCCACCAATGACTCGCTGCTGCCCGAAGGCGTCAGCCGTGTCTCGCACTTCGTCGAAAAACCGGACGTGAAACGCGCCACCGAGTTCGTCCAGTCCGGCGGTTATTTCTGGAACAGCGGCATGTTCCTGTTCCGCGCCAGCCGCTTCCTGGAAGAGCTGAAAAAACACGATCCGGACATCTACGACACTTGCCTGCTGACCCTTGAGCGCAGCGAACAGGATGCCGACACCATCACCATCGACGAAGCCACCTTCGCCTGCTGCCCGGACAATTCCATCGATTACTCCGTGATGGAAAAAACCCAGCGCGCCTGCGTCGTACCGCTGACCGCCGGCTGGAGCGATGTCGGGTGCTGGGCGTCGCTTTGGGAAGTGAACGAAAAAGACGCAAACGGTAACGTCACCAAAGGCGACGTGGTCATTCAGGACAGCAAGAACTGCATGATCCACGGCAACGGCAAACTGGTGTCGGTGATCGGCCTGGAAAACATCGTGGTCGTCGAAACCAAGGACGCCATGATGATCGCCCACAAGGACTCGGTCCAAGGCGTGAAACAGATGGTCAACACCCTCAACGAGCAGGGCCGCAGCGAAACCCAGAACCACTGCGAAGTCTATCGTCCGTGGGGTTCGTACGACTCGGTGGACATGGGCGGTCGTTTCCAGGTCAAGCACATCTCGGTCAAACCGGGCGCGTGCCTGTCGCTGCAAATGCACCACCACCGCGCCGAACACTGGATCGTAGTCAGTGGCACCGCCGAAGTGACCTGCGACGACAACGTGTTCCTGCTCTGCGAAAACCAGTCGACCTACATCCCGATCGCTTCGGTTCACCGTCTGCGCAACCCGGGCAAGATTCCACTCGAGATCATCGAAGTGCAATCGGGCAGCTACCTGGGCGAAGACGATATCGAGCGGTTTGAAGATATCTACGGTCGCTCCACCCCGATCGAACGTGGCGTGTCGGTGAAAACCATCGCGCAGTAAGCGTTCAGTAAAACCAGAAGCCCCCGTCCAGTCCGCTGCGTTTTCCCTATCCGCAGCGGGTTGGGCGGGGGCTTTTTTTTGTCTGAAAGGTGATCGTTCCCACGCTCCGCGTGGGAATGAAGCCCGGGACGCTCCGCGTCCCATTGGAACGCGGAGCGTCCCTTGAGGCATTCCCACGCAGAACGTGGGAACGATCGCCCATCGCCAATCACACCTGCGCTTAGGTAGGATGACCGTCTCCCCTCCCGAGGTTTTGCGTCATGTTCATCGGCGTCCTGCTGGTCATTACCTGGCTGATCCTGTTGCTGCGCTACCCGGCCAAGGCGTTGCCCGTCTCTGTAGCGGCTGCCATCGGCCTGGGTCTGGTAGCCACGTGGGTGATCTGGATGGACAACCGCGAGGTCAAGCAACTGGCGCGCCTGGAGTTGCGCATCACCTACGCGCCGGAACACTGCCCGGCGGACCGCCCGTTGCAGCTGACAATGAACAACGGCAACGACGTGCCGCTGACCGAGTTGCGTTGGCGTGTCGCCGCCTATGCGCCGGGCGATACGGTCAACCTGGCCGACAATCAATACGCCGCCCCGCGCTATCGCGGCCCCGGCGAACTGCAGGCCGGCGCCAATTGGGAAGACTGCTTGCCCCTGCCGCCGCTGCGTCCTGGCTATCGCCCGCAAACCCTGGAGTTTCGCGCCGAGCGTTTGCAGGGTAGTTTCTCCGACTGATCCCCTTACTTCTTATTGCACAAGGACCGCGCCATGCCCGTTGCGTTGATTACCGGTTGTTCCAGCGGCATTGGCCGCGCCCTCGCCGATGTGTTCAAAAGTGCCGAATACGAAGTCTGGGCCAGCGCCCGCAAGGCTGAAGACGTGGCTGCTCTGGCCGCCGCCGGCTTCACCGCCGTGCAGCTAGACGTCAATGACGGTGCCGCACTCGAACAACTCAGCGAGCAGATCAACCAGCAACATGGCGGCCTCGATGTGCTGATCAACAACGCCGGTTATGGCGCCATGGGGCCGCTGCTGGACGGCGGCGTACCGGCGATGCAGCGCCAGTTCGAAACCAATGTGTTTGCGATCGTCGGTGTGACACGCGCGCTGTTTCCAGTGCTGCGCCGCGCCAAAGGAATCGTGGTGAACATCGGCAGCGTTTCCGGGGTGTTGGTCACGCCGTTTGCCGGTGCGTATTGCGCCTCGAAAGCAGCGGTGCATGCGTTGAGCGACGCATTGCGCATGGAGTTGGCACCGTTTGGTGTGCGCGTGATGGAGGTGCAGCCAGGTGCGATCGAATCGAGCTTCGCCAAGAATGCCGGGCATGAGGCGGAGCAGTTGATCACCGAGCAATCACCGTGGTTTCCGCTGCGTGAAGGCATTCGCGCGCGGGCCAAGGCCTCTCAGGACAAACCAACGCCGGCCAGGGAGTTTGCCGTTGGACTGCTCAAGGCTGTGCAGCAGAGCAAACCACCGAGGCTGATTCGCCTGGGCAATGGCAGCCGGGCGTTGCCGTTGTTGGCGGGCTTGTTGCCTAAAGGGTTGTTGGAAGCGGGATTGATGAAGCGGTTTGGGTTGCGCGGGCAACTCTGAGACCGAGTCGCCCCCTTCGCGAGCAAGCCTGCTCCCACAGGGAAATGCATTTCAAATGTGGGAGCGGGCTTGCTCGCGAAGACGTCAGACCAGACGCCGCAGAATTTCAGGAATCAAACATGACCGACTACACCGAGTACTTCGACGAAGTAATCCAGGCCCACATCGCCATCGAGCAATGGCTGGCCGAGGACCAGGACGAGTACGCACTTGAGCGCCTGCTCACGCGTTTTTCGCCACAGTTTTCCATGATCTCGCCCTTGGGCCGGGTGCTGGATTTCGCCGCGTTGAACGAGTTGTTCCTGCTGGCGGGCGGAAGGAAGCTCGGCTTCAGAATTGAGCTCAGCAATTTACGGGGTATCGCACTGTACGACGGTGGCGCGGTGGTGAGTTATCGCGAGCAGCAGACGGATGCGACGGGGCTGCATTCAGATCGGCGATCAACGGTGGTGTTTGAGAAGCAGGCGTCCGGCCAAGTGATCTGGCAGCATTTGCATGAGACGTTTTGTAAGCAGTAAGCCGGGGCGCGTCGGATCGCAGCCACCAAACACACCATTTAGTGCTTGTCTACTGTCAGAGTTGACAGTAGACGACCTCCATCACATCAGCTCAAAGTTGAGACGCTGAAAACAGGCGAGTAATGAGGATGGGCCAAGGGCTCGGCGCCTCATCTGAGATCAGTTTACGTCCCGGCAACTGAAGCTTGATGAAGGAGGGAGTCGACATGACGGCTCAGCCCCTACCCGATATTTCCCACGGCATTGCGCAATACCGCTATGAAACCCGGGATCCGCAACAGATTAAATTCGCTGCGCCTGGCAATGCCGAGACCATTAAAACTGCCATAGGCAACGGCCGGGTCTTTATGGCTGGCTGGTCAACATCACCTGACGCCCTGGATCCGCACATACAGATTCTGTGCATTGATAGTCGCGGAGCCTGGGACAAAAACTTTGGTGACATTGGACGAGTCATCATCAAAAACACGAACGGTAGCCATCCCTGCATTGGCGGATCGCCAGTGATTAGAACCCTTGCAGGCGGAAGCATTATCGCCGGGGCCAATTATGTAACAGGCGTGCCCAACATCGAAACAGCAACGCTTCTCAAATTTGACGCACTGGGCTTCCCGGTAAAAACGTTCGGCAAAGAGGGGCGGGTTGAAATAAAACTACCCGATGTAACAACCCCCACCGTTTTGAACGATTGCCACATCCTGTCCAATGGTCGGATTCTGATCGCCGGCCATGCGCTGGCGCAGGACGAAATGAAACGCGGTTTTGTGGCAATGCTCAATCCCGACGGAACGCTCAGCTCAACGTTCGGCAATGCCGGAATCCTTCTGGTTGATGGCCAAAATGCAGACACCGAATTCGACGCGATGCGCAATTGCGGAAAACCTGGCGACAAGTGAGGTTGCAGGCCACCTGATCCAGAGCCACGGTTCAGCGAATGTTGTCTGTTATTCGGAACGCTGGTTTACCACCACCGTACACGTAATCCCCGCCGCCAACAGCACCCCCTCCGGCACTTCATCAATGTGAATCCGCACCGGCACTCGCTGTGCCAGGCGCACCCAGTTGAACGTCGGGTTCACGTCCGCAATCAGTTCGCGACTTTCCGGGTTATCACGGTCGTAGATGCCGCGAGAAATGCTTTCCACATGCCCCTTCAGCACTTCGCCGCTCATCAACTGCATGTCGGCCTTGTCGCCGACTCGCACGTGCGGCAGCTTGGTTTCTTCGAAGAAGCCATACACCCAGAACGAGTTCATATCGACTACGGCCATTTTCGCTTCGCCGATGCGCGCGTAGTCGCCGCGGTGCACGTTGAGGTTGGTGACGTAGCCGTCCACCGCTGCGCGGACCTCGGTGCGTTTGAGGTTCAATTCAGCCGCTTCCAGTTGCGCCTGGGCATGCTGGTAATCGGCCATGGCCGAGTCGGCGATGTTGCTGGCGTCGTCGCGGTTTTCTTTGGAGATCACCAGCGCGTCCATGTCAGCGCGGCGATGGGCGTTGACCTTGCGCATCTCCCATGTCGACTTGCGTGAGGCCACTAGCGACTGCGCCTGTTTCACCGCGATGCGGTAGTGCTCGGGGTCGATGCGCATCAGCAGATCACCCTTCTTCACCAACTGGTTGTCGCGTACCGGCACCTCCACCACTTCACCGGTGACGTCGGCGGCGACGTTGATGATGTCGGCGCGCACCCGGCCGTCGCGGGTCCACGGCGTGTCCATGTAATGCACCCAGAGGGTCCGGCCGATCCATATCGCGAGGGCCAGCACCAGTAGGGTGGCGAGCAGGCTGAAAAGCTTTTTCATCAGGGTGGTCTCAACGGTAGACAGTCAGCGCCAGGGCGCCGAACAGACAGGTAAACAGACTCAGGCGCAGCAACGCCGGGTGCCAGAAGAAGCGGTACAGATCGAACCCGGACAGAAACCGGTCCAGCGCCCAGGCCAGCGCCGCGGCGATGAAAAACATCAGCGTCATGGTCGGCATGTACACGCCGTGGAAGGCGATTTCACGCGGCATGTTCTACTCCTTGGGGCTGAGTGATTGCGTAAGCGGCAAGTGGCGATTGCGGGTCCAGTAATGACGTGCGAATGAAGTGCAAATAACTCTTCACCCGACGCAACGCGGAGGTGTCGAAGTGCGGCGCGAACGGTTCGTCGGTGGCTTGCACGCGGCTGATCGCATGGTCGACCGCGATCAATCCGCGCTCCAGATTGCTTTGGCTCGGTTGCAGAAACAGCCGCACCAGCGAGCGGCCCATCACGCGGATCGCCTGGCGCCACGGCTGGGATTCGGCGTAGGCCGGATGCACCGGCAGAATCGCCTGTTCCTTGCGCAACTCGATGATCGCGTGGCCGACCTCCAGCACCACAAACATCCAGCGCAGCAAGTCCCGTTGCACCTGCGGCTGACCCGCCGCAAGACCGTAAGCCTGGTGCAGCAAGTCCCGTGTGCGGCTTTCAAAACTCGAGGCCAGGCCCTTGAGCTTGCCGCTGATCGCGTACACCACTTGCCCGCGCAAATCCTGCTCGAGCCGGCGCCACAACCAGCGGCTGTTCGGCGGCAGAATGATCGCCCCCGCTGCCGCGCACACCAGCATGCCGAGCACCATGGCGATGTAATCGTTGATAAACGCGTAAGGGTTGTAGACGGTGAGGTTGTCCGGCACCGAACCGGTGCTGAAGAAGATCAGCAAACCGAGGCCGACACCGGCGTATTGCGGCCGCGAAGTGAGGAACGAGCCGAGCACGATCACCGGGGCGAGCATCACGCACAGCAATGGAAAACCGTCGATCCACGGGAAGATGAAAAACATCTCGACGAAGCCGATCAGTGCCCCGAGGAACGTCCCGCACGCCATCTGGAATGCCATGCGTTTCGGGTTGGGTGTCGCGGCGGAAAGGCCGACGGTGGCAGCGGCGATCAACGTCATCGTTGCCCCGCTCGGCCATGCTGTGGCGACCCAATAACTGCCCAGCACCACCAGAATGAACGCCGCACGAATCCCCGACGCGGCCGAGGCCATCCAGTTGGTTTGCGGGGTGAACGGCTCGTCCCATTGCTCCCGTGCATGGCTGTGATCGGCCAGCGAGGCGTGGGTCTGTGCATAACTGTGCAGCTCGTCGACGAAGCGATAGAGCAGTTCGTACGCGGTGTGGAAATCGAGTTGCTCGGCGTCACTCGGCTCGCTCTCTTGAAAGGTCGCCCGCAGGCTGCGAACCCGCGCCGGCAGGTTTTCCTTGTAGGTCGTCAACGCGCTGGTCAGGCGTGCGGCGTCGGGGCTGGTCAAGGCGCGACCGCTGAAGCCATCGAGCAATTCCGCCAGATCCTGCAGCCCCGGTTTGATCGCCGCCACCACGTGGTCGGTGCCGCTGCTGCGCAGGCGTTCGAGCAATTGGTGCAAGGCGTTGAACCGCGTGGTGATGCCCATGAACTCGCTGTTCAAACGACTGAGCCGACCGTTGCGCCGACGCATGTGCGGGTCTTCAAATACGGTGACGCTGCGCAACCCTTCCAGCCCGACGGCCTCGGCGATAAAGCGCACGTTGCTCGCCTCGAAAGCATCCCGTTTGCTTCGGCCGCGCAGGCCATCGGTGACGAACAAGGCGAACACGCCGAAGCGCTGATACAAGGCGTTGCGCATCGCCGCGCTGGTGGTTTGCGGCAGGATCGCGGCGCTGACCACGGTGGCGCAGAGAATCCCCAGGGAGATTTCCAGCACCCGCCAGACCGCCGCCATGAACGCGCCGTCCGGGTGGGCCAATGCGGGCAGACCGACCATCGCGGCGGTGTACCCGGCGAGCACAAAACCGTAGGCGCGAAAGTTGCGATACCGCGCCGCGCCAGCCGAGCAGATGCCGACCCAGATCGCCAGCGAACCGAGGAACAGTTCGGTGTTCTGGGCGAACAAGGCAATCAACGCCACCATCACCGCCGACCCGGTCAAGGTGCCCAGAAAGCGGTAAAAACTCTTGGCGAACACCTGACCGCTTTGCGGTTGCATGACGATGAACACGGTAATCATCGCCGTGCGCGGTTGCGGCAACTCCAGACGCATCGCCAGCCACAACGTCAGGAACGCGGCGAACAGCACTTTGAAAATGTAGACCCAGGTCACGCCATCGCTGCGCGCCCAGTCGAAAAAACCCCGGCGCCATTCGAGGGAATACAGCCAGCGCAGAGGTGCGGGCAAGGGAGTCATGGAGTCCTGTTCACTTTAATTCAGTCAGGTGGAGAACCTGTGGGAGCCAGCCTGCTGGCGATAGCGGTGTGTCAGTCAATGCTGATGTCACCTGACACACCGCAATCGCCAGCAGGCTGGCTCCCACAGGGTTTGTGTTCACTTGAGAAGCGTCGGGGTTTTCGGTGCCTGGGTCTGGCTGTCTTTCGGCACGTCTTCGCCCGCACCCAGTCCACCGCCCAATGCCGTCACCAATTCAGCATGGGCACTCAGGCGCGCCGCCTGAACCTGCTGCTGAACCTGCTGCTGCTTGAACAACAACGTCTGGGCGTTGAGCACGTTGAGGTAATCGGTGAGGCCGCGCTGGTAGGCGATCATCGCGATGTCGTAAGTCTTCTGCGCGGTGGCCACGGACTCGGCGGCGAAGGTTTGCTGCTTGTCCATGGACTCGCGGCGGATCAACTGGTCAGAGATGTTCTTCAGCGCATTGACCAGCGTCTGGTTGTACCTGGCCACGGCGATGTCATACCCGGCCGAGGCTTCGCCCAGTTCCGAACGCAAGCGGCCGCCATCAAAGATCGGCAACGAGATCGCCGGGCCGACGCTGTAGTTGAGTTTCTTGCCGGTCAAAAACTCCAGCGCCCCGCCGCCGGTGGCCATGTAGCCGAGGCTGCCGACCAGGTCGACATTCGGGTAGAAACCGGCATGGGCGACATCTATGCCCCGCGCCTGGGCCGCAACTTGCCAACGACTGGCGACCACGTCCGGGCGTTGACCGAGCAATTGCGCAGGCAGAGACGACGGCAGTTTCAGCGGCGCGGACAATGACAGCGTGGGTCGCTGCAACTGCGCACCCTCCCCTGGACCTTTGCCCGCGAGAGCTGCCAGTTGGTTACGACTCAGGGCGATTTCTTCGTCCAGCGCGTCGATCTGACGATGGGTTTCCGGCAACGGCGTTTCGGCCTGACTGACTTCAAAATGCGTGCCGATGCCGCCGTTCAGGCGTTTTTGCGCCAGATCGAGAATTTGCTGCTGCTGTCTCAGGGTCGCGGTGACGATGTCCCGCTGCGCGTAATGCAACGACAGTTCGATGTAGGCGCGCACGAGGTTGTTCTGCAATTCGAGCTGGGCCAGACGCGCTTCGGCGGCGCTCATATGCGCCATGTCCACAGCACGCTCGGTGGCGTTGCTTTCGCGACCCCAGAGGTCGAGGGCGTAGCTGAAACCCAGCGCGGCGTTGTTGTCCCAGGTCGTGGTGTTCGCCAGCTCGCCCGGCCCATAAAACTGATCGGTGGGCCAGTTGTGGCGCTTGAGGGTGGATTCGCCATTGACCTGCAACGACTCGGCAGCCTCGGCGACACCTGCCATGGACTTGGCCTGTCGCACCCGCGCGGCGGCCATGGCCATGGTCGGGCTGCCTTGCACGGCGAGGTCGATCCAGCGGTTCAGTTGCGGGTCGCCATAGGCCTGCCACCATTGAGCAGTGGGCCAGTGAGCGTCCTGCGCGGCGCTCTGAATAGCTTCGTCGGTGGCCAGTGAATTGGCCTCCAGTGCCTTGCCCTGCGGGGCAATACCTCCGGTTCCGATACAGCCGCTGATTGCGAGGGACAAGGCCAAAACACTGAGCGTCTGAAGCGCTCTGCTGATGCGACGCGGCACTGCTGAAAATTCCTGAAATGGAGAAGGCACGAAGTTTTGCGAGAACGGGCACCGCATTCTTTGTGGGAGCGAGCTTGCTCGCGATGGGGCCGTCAGTGCTGACATTGATGTCGTCTGACCCACCGCCATCGCGAGCAAGCTGAACTGGTCAAGTAAATCCGGACACCGGTTACGGTGCTTATGCCGCTTTTTGCTCCATAGCTAGTGGCGACAGGTAGTTGTTGTAGCTGTGGAGCCTGGTGCGGTTGTAGTACATGAAGAAACGCGTCATATCAGTTTCGGCTTCCTTGACCGTGCTGTAGCCGTTACGAGGGACCCATTCTGACTTTAGCGTGCCGAAAAAGCGTTCTGTCGGCGCATTGTCCCAGCACTGCCCGCGACGACTCATGCTTTGCAAAATGTCATGGCGTCTCAGCTCTTCTTGAAACTTGCGACTGGTGTACTGACAACCCTGATCCGAATGGAACATTACTCCTGACGGGCATTTACGAAGCTCTGTCGCCATCCGTAGCGCCTTGCTGACCAGGTTCGCGTCGTTGACCAGAGAGAATGCCCAACCGATGACCCGGCGTGCATACAAGTCGATCACGATGGCCAGATGAACCCAACGTTTACCCACCATCAGGCTTGTAACATCGCCACACCAGACCTGATTGACTGCGGTCGGTTTGAAATTGCGCTTGAGCAAATTGGGTGCGACGAATGCTTCAACCCCTTTGGATCTGAATAGGTGCGGCTGGCGTTGTTTACTGACAATGTTGGCCTCTCTCATCAATGCTCTAACAAGGCTTCTTCCGGCAGATATATCTAGTGCCTTCAGGTTTTTGCTGATCGCTCTGGAGCCCAGGGCTTCCCGACTTTCGCTGTGCAACTCGACCACTTTCTCTTTGAGTTCTTCGCGTCTGATCTTTGGCTTGGCGCGCCGCTGCATCCATTCATAAAAGCTGCTGCGCTTCACATCGAAAACGCGACACAGGGTGGCGGTCGGAAATGACTCTCTTAGCTCCGCGATCATCGAAAACGATCGGGGTCCGACATCAAGAGAGCGGTAGCCTTTTTTAAGATTTCGGCTTCCAGTTCCAGGCGTTTGATCTTGGCTTTCAATTCCTGAATCTGGCGCTGATCCTCAGTAATTGCCTTGGTGCCCTGAACGGGTTGCCCTTTGCGCTCCTTGCGAACCTGCTCGACCCACCGCCGCAGGGCGGTAGGTCCAATACCTAAAGACGCGCAGACATCTGGAACGGGGCAATTATCGTCAATTACCATGCTGGCTGCACGATGCTTGAATTCGCGGGAATAGACCTTTCTTTCGTTCATGGAACCTCCAAATTGGCGAAATCATATCGCCCTTAAGAGGTGTCCGGAATTATTAGGCCAGTTCAAGCTCGCTCCCACAGGGTTTCCTGCAGTGCGGCAATTCTAGGGTGCGCCCCGAATGGCGATAAGCTGGGAATCCTGTGAATCTTTGTTACCGTTAACGTGATAATCCCTTGGTCGGGGTCACCGCCCCCGTAACTTCGTGTCACAATTTGCCATCGCACCCGAGAGCACCCCATGGACACTTTGCAAAACATGCGCGCCTTCAGTTACGTGGCCGAGGCCGGCAGCTTCACCGCCGCCGCCGTGCAACTGGACACCACCACGGCCAACGTCTCGCGCGCGGTCTCCAACCTGGAAGCCCACCTGCAAACCCGCCTGCTCAACCGCACCACCCGTCGCATCGCCCTGACCGAAGCCGGCAAGCGCTATCTATTGCGCTGCGAGCAGATCCTCGCCTACGTCGAAGAAGCCGAAGCCGAGGCCAGCGACGCCCATGCACGCCCGGCCGGGCAGCTCAAAGTGCACACCATGACCGGCATCGGTCAGCACTTCGTGATCGACGCCATCGCCCGCTATCGCAAGACCCACCCCGACGTCACCTTCGACCTGACCATGGCCAACCGCGTGCCGGACCTGCTCGACGAGGGCTACGACGTGTCCATCGTGCTCGCCAGCGAACTGCCGGACTCGGGCTTCGTCTCCCAGCGTCTGGGCATCACCTACAGCATCGTCTGCGCCTCGCCGGCCTATGTGAAAGCCAACGGCTGCGCGCACAAACCCAGCGACTTGCTCAACCACGCGTGCCTGCGCCTGGTGAGCCCGGTGATCCCGCTGGAGAAATGGACCTTCGACGGTCCCGAAGGCCAGGAAATGGTCACCATCAACAGCTCGCCGTTTTTGGTGAACTCGGCGGATGCGATGAAGACGGCAATCATCAGCGGCATGGGCGTCGGCGTGTTGCCGGTGTATGCGGCGATCGAAGGGTTGCGCAACGGTACGCTGGTGCGGGTGATGCCGAACTACCGCTCGCAGGAACTGAATCTGTATGCGATCTACCCGTCGCGCCAGTATCTGGATGCGAAGATCAAGACGTGGGTCGAGTACTTGCGTGGGTCGTTGCCGGAGATATTGGCGGCGCATCAGGCGGAATTGGTGGCGTATGAATTGAGTGGGAGTCTGGGTGGGGTTCGGGTGGCGAACTGATTTCACGGTCCTACAGACGCGGTGATTTTGGGGAATGTTTCCGACGGGTTCTGTCGGTTGTTGGGTCGGACGGGAAATGGGTAGGCTTTGTGGGTCGCTGGCATTTCAGCGATCGGGTCTGGAAAACCCGAAGAAGGATCACAGCACATGACATAATGCGGCGCTTTTTCAGCACCGCGATCTAAGTTATGGCGGCTGTACGTGGGAGACCTCCGGGTCTGCCGGGTTTGATCCTTTCTCGGTTTTTCCAGTCCGCGTACAGCTGCCACCCTTTCGTCTGGAAAACGAAAAGTGGCAGCTCCTCGACTCTAAGGATCTTTGCCAAATGATTAAAGAAACTCCGAATCCCCCGGAAACCGACGACGTTTCCCCCTACGAATCCCTCGATTCCAAAAAACTCAACGAAGCCGCCGAGCGCGCGTTGGATCACTACCTCAACCCCGCCGCCCTTCAATCCCCTGCCACCCGCAAACCCAGCACCATGTTTTTGATTGCACCGGACATCAAAGACGAAGACCTGTTGGCCCACACCTGCGAGTCGCTGGCCCAGGCCAGTGTGATGGCGAGTGATTTCGCCGACTATCTGGAAGGCCCGCACCGGCACAAGGCAATGGCCATTCAACAGATCGTCATGCTGGCCGAACTGGCGGCGAACCGGATGCTGGATAACGTCGCCGTACCAAAACCTTCGCCGCACAGCTGATTACTTGTAGGAGTGAGCCTGCTCGCGAAGGCGGTGTGTCATTCAACATTAATGTCGTCTGACACCCCGCCTTCGCGAGCAGGCTCACTCCTACAATTGAATTTGGTACATCAGCAAGTGACTGGTCGGCTGTCAGGCCGCCATCGCTGGCAAGCCAGCTCCCACAATGGAATTTTGTACATCCGCAAGATATTGGTCGGCTGTCAGGCCGTCTTCGCTGGCAAGCCAGCTCCCACAAGGGTTTGGTGGACACCTGCAATTGACTGGTCGACTGTCAGGCCGCCATCGCTGGCAAGCCAGCTCCCACATCGGATTGGGTTCATCAGCAAAATCCTGGTCGGCTGTCAGGCCGTCTTCGCTGGCAAGCCAGCTCCCACAAGGGTTTGGTGGACACCTGCAATTGACTGGTCGACTGTCAGGCCGCCATCGCTGGCAAGCCAGCTCCCACAATTGGATTGGGTTCATCAGCAAAATCCCGGTCGGCTGTCAGGCCGTCTTCGCTGGCAAGCCAGCTCCCACAAGGGTTTGGTGGACACCTGCAATTGACTGGTCGACTGTCAGGCCGCCATCGCTGGCAAGCCAGCTCCCACAATTGGATTGGGTTCATCAGCAAAATCCTGGTCGGCTGTCAGGCCGTCTTCGCTGGCAAGCCAGCTCCCACAAGGGTTTGGTGGACACCTGCAATTGACTGGTCGACTGTCAGGCCGCCATCGCTGGCAAGCCAGCTCCCACATCGGATTGGGTTCATCAGCAAAATCCTGGTCGGCTGTCAGGCCGTCTTCGCTGGCAAGCCAGCTCCCACAAGGGTTTGGTGGACACCTGCAATTGACTGGTCGACTGTCAGGCCGCCATCGCTGGCAAGCCAGCTCCCACAATTGGATTGGGTTCATCAGCAAAATCCTGGTCGGCTGTCAGGCCGTCTTCGCTGGCAAGCCAGCTCCCACAAGGGTTTGGTGGACACCTGCAATTGACTGGTCGACTGTCAGGCCGCCATCGCTGGCAAGCCAGCTCCCACAATTGGATTGGGTTCATCAGCAAAATCCTGGTCGGCTGTCAGGCCGTCTTCGCTGGCAAGCCAGCTCCCACAAGGGTTTGGTGGACACCTGCAATTGACTGGTCGACTGTCAGGCCGCCATCGCTGGCAAGCCAGCTCCCACAATGGAATTTTTTACATCCGCAAGATATTGGTCGGCTGTCAGGCCGTCTTCGCTGGCAAGCCAGCTCCCACAATTGAATCGGGTACATCAGCAAAATCTTGGTCGGCTGTCAGGTCGCCATCACGCCCTGAGCCTTTCCGTCAACGCGATTTTGCTGTGTTCAGCTCGCTGGTCAACGGCGAGCCGTGCCGGAGCAAGGCCTGTAAATAAACCTTTTCGTCGTACACGGTGCTGGTCTTCCAGCACCGATAAACGATCCGGATCCACTTGAACGCCAAGGCCCTGAGGGCGGCTTGGTAAGAGCAGCCTTTGGCCCTTTGCTGGCGATAATAAGCTTCTGCCCACACCGATTGATTGATGCTGTGTGCAGCCCACTCAACAAAGGTCTGGCGCAAAAAAGTTGCGCATTGATAGCGCCAATGAACGACTTTTTTCTTGCCGCTACGTTCGGTAACCGGTGCGATCCCGGCGTATCGCTGCATCGAACTGGCATCCTTGAAGCGATCTCGCTGCTCACCAAAAGCCACCATCAACCGTGGCGCAAGCTGCTGCCCCGCGCCGGGCAAGGCCTGGAAGAGGCGGTAGTCGGCCAGGGTATTGGCGGTTTTTTCGATCTCCCGATCAAAGTCTTTGATCGCCGTGATGACCCCTTTCAGTTGCGAGACCAGGGCCAGCACATACAGCGCTGAAGGACTGACCACGCCTGGATCTTCAGTCAACGGCATGGCTTTGGTGATCAACGCCAAACGCTGCTGATTGAGTTCAGCATGGCGAACATTATGCGCGTGAAGGAACTTCAAAACGCTGGCCGGCCGAGCGCGCTTAAGCACTTCAAATGTCGACCAGCGCGCCAAAAACTCACAGAAAACCAGCGTGTCATGGTCATGAAACAGCTCAAGAGCCAACGGATAATACTGTTTGAGCATGCAGACCAGACGGTTGCTGATCTTGACCCGGTCATCGACCAGCCCACGGCGATGTTCGGTCAGACTGGCGAGCGAACGCATGGCGGAGCTTTGCTGGACCAGTTGAGGAAACCGTTCTGGGTGATTCAGCAACAGCTCAAGCGCCCATTGAGCATCCGTTGGATCATCCTTGGCGCCACTGGGGACGAAGGTTTTACGGTGCCGGGCCAAGGTGCTCGGATTGATCGGAAAGATACAAAAAAACTCATATTTTTGCAGAGCCGCTATCAGTGGCCCTTTGTTCAGCTCCACGGCGACCGCGATCGGGCCACCGTAACGTTGATGCAGCGACTTGGCCCAGCGATCAATCGACTCGGGCTTGTGGTCGATGACCTCGAAACTCCGCTGAGCCTCTCCAGTTATCTGCAAACAGATGTCGTGCTTGGCATCTGCCCAATCAATTCCGATATAAGCAGTGAACCTCTGAGACAGGAGCGTTTGCATGGAACACCTCCACAGGCGCTAAAGTACATGCAGGGACATGCATGCTTGCGTCCAGCGAAGGCGATATAGAGAGCCGTGTCGGGCTTTCCCTGAGAATTCGTTAGAGGGCGCAAGCGCACCTGTGGGCTCGAAGGTGATGGCGTAATCATTGAGTGCTTCGCGAGCATATTCGTAGCCCGCAGGTGCATGTTCCTTCCTCGCCGACAGCGAACTTCCAGCGAAGTCAGTATGGAAGAGAAAGGAACGGACTACCTATATCGCGAGCAGGCTCGCTCCCACAATGGGACGGCGTACGCCTTCCGCTTCTAACCACTCAACAGGCCGAGCGTTAGCTCGCCAGCAGCTTTTGATCTTGATCCACCCGCCCCTTCGGGAGGCTGAGTGGAGGTGTTCATCCGGGGAGTGGCGCGCAGCGCCGTTCGACGCAGTCGAACACGCTGCATGTAGGTGCAGCGAAGCCAACCGGAGGGCAGTGTCCCCGGATGGATACCGGAGCGAAGGTACGCCGAGCCTAGGCGAGGGGCCGGACGCTTGGGGCGAGCGTTTTTTTGCTTACTTTTTTTAGGCGCTTGTAAAAAAAGTGAGTCGCCGTAAGGGCGAAACCGCCAGCCGCCGTTACCGCAGGAATGGATATGTACCCGGTCAACCACAACATGGTCGGCCCGAAGGCCGCCATCGCTGGCAGGCCAGCTCCCACAGATACCCGCGAACCCGAGCACTCGCACAACGCCGGAAAAGAATGTTAGCGTGCTTGGCATTCACCCAGCCCCGACGAGCCCTCCTCCCATGAAAAAGACCGTCCTCGCCTTCAGCCGCGTCACCCCGGAAATGGTCGAACAGCTGAAGCAAGACTTCGACGTCATCGTGCCCAACCCGAAAAACGGCGACATCAACGCCCAATTCAACGAAGCCCTGCCCCACGCCCACGGCCTCATTGGTGTCGGTCGCAAACTCGGCCGCGCGCAACTGGAAAACGCCGCCAGACTCGAAGTGGTTTCAAGCGTCTCCGTCGGCTACGACAACTACGACGTCGCTTACTTCAACGAACGCGGGATCATGCTGACCAACACGCCGGATGTCCTCACCGAAAGCACCGCCGACCTGGCCTTCGCCCTGCTCATGAGCAGCGCCCGCCGCGTCGCCGAACTCGATGCCTGGACCAAGGCCGGCCAGTGGCAAGCCACCGTCGGCGCACCGTTGTTTGGTTGTGATGTGCACGGCAAAACCCTGGGCATCGTCGGCATGGGCAACATCGGCGCGGCCATTGCCCGTCGCGGACGGCTGGGCTTCAACATGCCGATCCTCTACAGCGGCAACAGTCGCAAGACCGGGCTGGAGCAAGAGCTCGGCGCGCAGTTCCGCAGCCTCGATCAATTGCTGGCCGAAGCCGATTTCGTCTGCCTCGTCGTGCCGCTCAGCGAGAAAACCAGACACCTGATCAGCCACCGCGAACTGGCACTGATGAAACCAAGTGCCATCCTGATTAACATCGCCCGCGGTCCGGTCGTGGATGAACCCGCCCTGATCGAAGCCCTGCAAAACAACCGCATTCGCGGCGCCGGGCTGGACGTCTACGAGAAAGAACCGCTGGCCGAGTCGCCGTTGTTTCAATTGAAAAACGCGGTGACATTGCCGCATATCGGCTCCGCTACCCATGAAACCCGCGAGGCCATGGCCAACCGTGCATTGGATAACCTGCGCAGCGCACTGCTGGGCGAGCGGCCGCAAGATCTAGTCAACCCGCAAGTCTGGAAAGGCTAACTTAAAACGGGCAGACACTTCTAAAGTATCTGCCCGCTTTTTTACACAACTTGCAATTCAGTCAACAAACTAAAATCAATTAAGCGCGATACACTCCCCACTACTTATCCGACCCGTCGGAAAACAGTGATGGAGCACACTCAACTTGAATAGCCTTAGCACCGACAAAATCATTAGACACAGCAAGTTTTTACTAATGGCATACATCAGCTTTTTTGGCTTGCTGGTAATGTACAGCAACTTCACCGACTACTCATCAAACTATGAATACGTTGGTCACGTCCTGAGCATGGACACCACCCGGGAAAACATTAACCTAAACTACCGGGCAATCACCTCGCCCATGCTCCACCACCGGATCTACTGGTTCATTATTACCCTGGAAGTTATCTATACAGCCTTTTGCCTGGTAGGTGCCTATCACCTATACCGAAACATAAACGCGCCTGCCGAAAAGTTTCATGAGGCTAAAAAGTTTTCAATAATCGGATTATTGATCGCCATCTTTGTCTATTACGTTTGTCTGCAAGTGATCGGCGTCGAATGGTTCAACATGGATGAATCGCAAGTATGGAACGCGAAGGACTGGGCCCGGCATATTGTCGATTTCATATTTCCGCTGCTGATATTCGTCGCCCTCAGGACCGAGCGCTAAGTGCGCTTGGGCCCAAGTGTTTCAAGCAAGCTTGCCATTGCCTTGGGCCATCGGCACCTTGGGTTTGCGGAACACCAGCACGTTACCCAACATCACCAACACCAACCCCACTAATGCCGGCGCGGTCCATTGATAGCCTTCGGCAAATGCCGAGACATTCAATGCCACGACCGGGAACAGCACGGTGCAATAGGCCGCACGCTCCGGGCCCATGCGCCCGACCAGCGTCAAGTAAGCGGTGAATCCGATGACCGAACCCGGAATCACCAGGTACAGCAGCGAACCGATGTAGCGCGTATTCCATTCCATGTCGAACGGGATGCCCTTGATCAGGCACCACACCGACAACATCGCGGCGCCATACGCCATGCCCCAGGCATTGGTGGTCAGCGGCTTCAAACCGGCCTTCTGTTGCAGGCTCGAGAGCATGTTGCCGGCCGAGAAACACAGGGTGCCGAGCAGCGCCAGGCCCAACCCGAGCAGGGTTTCTGGGCTGGCGGTGTGGCCGGCCAGTTCCGGCCAGAACAACAGGCCAAGCCCGGACAGGCCCAACGCACCGCCCATCAATACGTTGCGGGCGATTTTCTGGCCGAAGAATACGCGTGCGTTAAGCGCGTTCCACAGGGTGGCGGTGGAGAACACCACGGCGACCAGGCCGCTGGGAATCCACTGACTGGCGGTCAGGAAACACATGAAGTTGACGCAGAACAGGCACAAGCCCTGTGCCAGGCAGATCAAATGCCCGCGACGGTTCATCACTTGCAGGCGTCGACTGAGCAGCAACAGGACGAACAGCACCAGCGCAGCCAGGCCGAAGCGATAGACGATCGACACGGGAATGGCCACCACCCCCAGCTGCCATTTCAAGGCAATCCAGGTGGTGCCCCAGATCAGCACGGTCAGCAAATACAACGAAAGGTTCATGGCGACAGCTCCGGGATGGGCAATGCAGTTCACTTTGTGGCGAGCGAGCTTGCTCGCGCTGGGCTGCGTAGCGGCCCCAAATCCTGGAAAATTTCCCCAGTTTTGTGAGTGCTGCGCACTCAAGCGGGAGCAAGCTCCCTCGCCACAGTGCATTGCCTGATTAGGGATCCAGTGTGCTGCGCCAAGTGTGGGCACACTTGCATAAACTTGCGCTTTTGTCGTGGCAGAGGCTGGCAGCGCAAGGTCTACGGAGTAGGATGCAAGGCGTTAGAGAGAAGCGATCATGCCCGCACTGGAAACACTGCAAGTCTTTCAAGCCCTCAACCGCTCGCCCAATGCTCGCCTGGAGCACAGCGCCGAGCTCGGTGACGGCATGGCCGCAGCCTTGTGGAGCAACCATCACGATGCGCAAGACTACGAGGCGCCGAGCCATCACACGCTGTCGTGCTACATCGCCGGCGGCACCGGCACCTTCCGCCGCGACCAGCCCGGCACCAAGGGCGGCCCGGACAAGCTGTGCATTCTGCCGGCCGAGCATCAATCGGGCTGGGTGATCAACGGCGACATTCGCCTGGCCCACGTGTATTTCAGCCCCGAGCAATTCGCCCTCGGCTGCGTCACGCTGCTGGACCGCGAGCCTCGCGAATTGCAGTTGCGCGAAGCCACCTTCCTTGACGATCCGGCGCAAGCCCGGCGCTTTCGGCAGATGCTCACCCTTAACTGGAACGAACCCGGCGAACGCCTGCTCACCAGCAGCCTGGCCCATGAAATGCTCACCCACGTGTTGCTCGGTCAGGTCGGGATGCGTGAGGGCTTGCGGCTCAAGGGTGGACTGGCGGCGCATCAGCGGCGGCAGTTAGTGGAATTCATCGACAATCAATTGGCCGAGGCGATCAGCCTTGGGCAATTGGCGGCGTTGTGTGCGCTGTCGGAGTATCACTTTGCGCGGATGTTTCGCGAGAGCTTTGGCTTGCCGCCGCATCAGTATGTGTTGGCTCGCCGTATGAGCCGGGCGCGGGAGTTGTTGCGTACGACGTCGCAGCCGTTGGGGGAGATTGCGCTGGCGTGCGGGTTTGCCAGTGCGAGTCATTTCACCAATCGGTTTCGGCAGGTATTGGGCGGGACGCCTGGGGAGTATCGGCAAGCATTTCGCTAGAAGCCACTTGAGCCATAAATAGTTTTCTTATTGCGAGATGTTATTAACACTCACTCCTACCTGTCAGATCTGACAGTAGATAAATAGCTACCGAAGGCGGACTATTTTTAACTCTATCTATGGAGAGATAAAAATGTCTTCAGGCAACTACACGATTGACCACGAGCTTTTAAACAATGGCCCCTTTGCTTCCGGCACTGTGAAAGCAACGATTGAAAGTCGCCCCGACTTTGAAAGCACCCGCATTATCTTCAGGCGGATTGCTACAGACTTCATCCAAATCATAGGATTAATGGGGGGTGGCAGCAGACACTGGGAGTTCATAGTCAAGGACAACATCACACTCGGCGAATATGATATTAAAAACCCGATAATCAACAACGTCGTGTACGTTCAACAAATCACACATGATCCCGAATACGACCACGTCTTTTTGTCTGAAAGTGGAAAAGTGACAGTCACCGAGGTTGATTTTCCGAAGGGCATACTTAAATTCAACTTCGACGTCATCTTATGGCAGCCAGATTATCCCGGCCCGAGGACTAAAGCGGGCGGTACGGTTGATGTTTCGGGAATGCAACAAACACCACCTGCATCCACCTCTAAGTTGTGATCGACGCCCTTGTCGCCAAAACGACAAGGGCTACTCGAGTTTTCAAATTACCCGCACCAGACATCAGAACTCCAACGTACTCGACAACGAAATCTGCCGTGAATCCCCCATCGACACAAAGAACCGGCTCGCCGCCGAGGTGTAGTAGGTGCGGTCAAACAGGTTCTTCACGTTGAGCTGAAACTTGACCTTCTGCCCTTCGACCTTGGTGTCGTAGGTGGCGAAGGCATCGGCCACGGTGTAGCTCGGCAGGTCGAAATCGTTGACGGCGTTACCCGCTCGCTCGCCGACATAACGTGCCCCCGCGCCGACCCGTAATTGATCGCCGCCGATGATGGTGCCGAAGTCGTAGACCGCCGACAGCGAGCCGCTGTTCTTCGCGACGTTTTGCAGTTTTTTGCCCTTGTAGTCCGGGTCTTCGGTGACTTCGGCGTCGGTGTAGGCATAGCTGCCGATCATGCTCCAGCGGTCGCTGAGCTGGCCGCTCAAATCCACTTCCAGTCCACGGGAACGCACTTCGCCGGCGGCGCTGTAAATCGTCACCGGGCCTTCGGAGTTGGCCACCAGCACGTTGCGTTTCTTGATGTCGAACAGCGCGACGTTACCGGTCACGCGTCCCGGCATATCGAGCTTGGCGCCGACTTCCCAGGACTTGGCTTCTTCCGGCGCAACGCTGCCGTCGAGCACGGTGCTGCTGCCGCTCAACGGTGCGATGGTCGAGTTGGGTTTGAACGATTCGGTGTAGCTGCCGTAGAACGACAGCTCATCGGTGAAGCGATAGACCAGACCGGCGCGGGGCACCCATTTCTGGCCGTTGCTGTCGGTGTTGGCCTTGAACGGCACGCCTTTGCCGGCGTACTGGTCGTATTCCTGGAAGCGTGCGCCCGCGACGAAAATCCATTGATCGGTGAGGTGAATCGAGTCCTGCAGGAAGATCGAATCGCTGCGCAGCTCATCAGTCTGCGCACTGTCGGCCGGGCTGACAGTGGTGCCGGCGACTTCGCGGCCATAGACCGGGTTGACGTAGCTGAAGGTGTTCAGGCTTCTCTGGCGGATCAGGTCTTCGCGGTAGATCTTGCGGTATTCGTCATCGACGCCGAACACCAGGTCGTGTTGCATGCCCAAAACGTTCACCTTGCCTTCGAGGCTGGCGGTGGTGAAACGGTCAGTGCTGATGGCGTTCTGGGTGCCGTCCATGCTGCGGGTCAGCGTGCCCCGTCGGGTGTCGATGGCGGTGACGCGCACTTGGCTGGCGTCGTAGGTTTCACGGTTCCAGCTGTAGCCAAAGTGGGCGTTCCAGTTGTCGTTGAGCTCGTGATCGGCCTCGAAGTGGTACAGGTCCGAACGGCCTTCCATGTTGTTGAAAGGCTCGTCCAAGCGCTCATTGCGCGAGATATCCAACGGGTGATTGGTGCGCGGATCGATGACAGTGCCACGGTCGAACGGGGTCAGGAACTCACGGTGTTCGTAGGAGAACAACAGCGTGGTGCTTTCGCCGAACCAGGCCAGCGACGGCGCCACCAGCGTCTCGCGGTGGGTGCCGAAGTTGCGCCAGTAATCTTCATCTTCGTGGTCCAGCACCATACGGTAAGCGAAACCAGAGTCACCGAGTGCACCGGTGCTGTCGAGGCCGCCGCCACTGCCGTTTTTACCGTCGCCGTAGGTCGAACCGCGCAGCGTCAGGGCGTTGTATTGCTCAAGCTCGGGTTTCTTGCTGACCATGTTGACCACGCCGCCCGGGTCCTGGATGCCGTAAAGCAAGGATGCCGGGCCCTTGAGGACTTCGACCCGGTCCACGGTTGCATTCATGCCGCGGCCCTGCACGATCGGCATGCCGTCGCGCATGATCGAGCCGTTGCGGTTGTCGCCGAAACCGCGGGTCATCACCGAATCCTGGGTGCTCGCCAGCGTGTTGCCCTGGGTGATGCCGCTGACGTTGGCCAGTGAGTCATCCAGATTGCGCGGTGCCTGATCGCGAATGACCTGGGCCGGGATGATGTTGACTGTCTGCGGGATTTCCTGGAGCAAGGCCGACGAGCGCATCACCGAACTGGTGGGCGGCGGCTGATAACTCATGGATTGATCGGCCACCGAGTTGATCGTCGTGGTGCCCAGATTCAACGTGCCGGCGGTGGGCACCGGTTCAAGCACCAGCGTGTGGGCATCGCTACGGCGGAAGGTGAAGCCCGAACCGCTGAGCAAACGCTGCAGGGCTTGCTCGGCGCTCAACTGGCCATTGATCGCTGGGGCAATGAGACCGTACGGCGCTTCATCGGTGTAGACCACGCTGATGCCGGTGACCCGGCTGAAGTCGCTCAAGGCCTGGGGCAGCGGTTTGGCAGCGATAGCGAAGCTGAACTGCGTGCGCTGCTGCGTGTTGGCAGCCTCAGCGGCCGATGCGACGCTTGATGGCAGTAACGCCAACGCCGACATGCCCAGTGCAGAAGCACCCAACCACTGTTTGACCGAACCCGATTTTGCCCTGGACTTCATTGCTCAATGACCTGTGTAGAACCTACGGGATGCGAATGACTCGCAGTTTCAGTCACTACACGGATGGGGGTCGGGTTTACCTCATCAAAATTCTGAAAATAATTTTTTGCCTTGGGAGATGTGGTGCCTGATCTGCCGTCATCGCGGGCAAGCCCGGCTCCCACAGGGATTGAAGTTGGACCCACATTTCTGTGATCAACACCTATCCCTGTGGGAGCCGGGCTTGCCCGCGATGAGGCCAGTTGCCTCAACGCAAAATAATCAGATGCCCCATCAGACTGGTCTGCTCAAACCCCAACACCCCCTGCAACGAACCCAACACCGCCTGCGGGTCCTTGCTCGGAAAACTGCCACTCACTCGCCGCGCCGCCAGTTCATCATTGAGCAACACAATCCGCCCCGGATAGTAACGCCCCAAGTCCTGCACCACATCGGCCAGCGTGGCCTTGTAGTAATTGAGCCAACCCTGACGCCAGGCCAGCTGCGCTTCGCTGTCCACCGCGTGCAGCTTTTGCGCCGCGCCTTCGCCATATGCCACTTGCTGACCGGCGGTGAGAATCTGCTGCTCGGCGTGCTTGTCCGCAATCACGCCGACCCGTCCGGACAACACCGTGACTTGCGCGCCATGGGGTTGCAGGCGCACTTCGAACTGCGTGCCGAGCACCCGCGCCTGACCCTTTTCAGCGTCGACCACAAACGGATCGCCCGTGTGGGTCACACTGAAAAATCCGGCACCGCGACGCAGCTGGACGTGGCGCTCACCGCGACTGAAATCCACGGCGATGGCGCTGTCGGCATCCAGCGTGACTTGCGACTGATCGGCCAACGTCACGGTGCGAATTTCTCCCGGCGCGGACACATAGTCGGCCCCCAGATCATCGATCCAGCGCGTCGGCTGCCAACCTGCGCCGAGGCCGATCATCAACACCAGGCACGCGGCCATGGCCAGCGCGCCAGACCAGCGCCGCACGCTGGAGCGACGAGAACGGTTCATGGCATTGAGGTAACCCTGCAAGGCAAACGCCTCTTCATCGGCCAGGGTTCGCGCCGGCCCTTCGCTCAATTCCCACACCACTTGCGCCTGGGCGTAAGCCTCGGCGTGGGCGGGATCGGCCTGCAACCAGCGACTGAAGGTGAGTTGATCGCCGCTGCTGGGTTGATCGTGCAGCAGGCTCAACCAGGCGAGTGCAGCCTGCTCCTGAGCGGGCGTCGGGGTGACGCGGTCGAGTGGGTTCACGGTGCTTTCCCTGGCGTGCGCGTTGGCGGTTCCCGCAGGCTGGCCTTGCAGGCATCGAGGGCGCGCATCATATGTTTTTCCACGGCGCTTTGGGACAGGCCCATGGCCTTGGCGATCTCGGCGTATTTGCGCCCGTGGATCCGGTTGAGCAGAAAGATTTGCCGGGTGCGCTCAGGCAACGCGCGCAACGCCGCTTCGACATGACGCAGGTCGTTACCCGCCTCCAGCGCCGCTTGTGGTTCGCTGCCCTGGCTGTCCGGCTGATCCGGCATCCAGCCTTCGTTGACCCGCACCCGCGTGCCTTCACTGCGCAAATGGTCGATGGCGATGTTGCCGGCGCAACGCAGCAGGTAAGTGCTGAGTTCTTCGACCTGCACAAGCGGACGCCGCCAGAAACGCAGGAACAAGTCCTGCACCAGATCAGCGGCGGTCGCCCGGCAGCCGACACGCCTGCTCACCAGTGCTTCCATCTGCGAGCGCTGGGACAGGAACACCTGGAGGAAATGCGCGCGGGCGCCTCCATGTTCGTCGTCGCGGGATTCCGGGGGATTAGTGACCATCACTGCGCAAACACGGCGACGGGGCTGGCGAGTACGCTCAACCCGGCCAACGCCAGGGCCAGGCGGGGGCGATACGGCATCAACAACACCAGCAGCAAAGCGCTGAGCATCAACACCGCAAACCATTCCACCAACCCGAGACCCCAACCGGTTTTCGACACCGCCGCCCATAACGAAACCGCCAGCATCAACCAGCCGCTCAGCTTGAACGTTTTGCGCCGTCGAGCCGACGACTTGCGCCCCAGCAGTTCGGCGTGATGCCGATCCATCGATAAACACAGCGCGGTGAAACCGCCGTAGCAGAGCAACAGGGCCAACAACATTCAGTTCACCTTCTGCTCAAGCGTGATCGGTCGGGCTCGTTCTTTGGCAACGCGAACGCTCTGCCCGGCGCGCTGCATTTTCCATGCAGCCCAGGCTAGAAACAGGCCGCTGCCCAGGCACGTCAAATCGAACCCGGCGAGTGTCCAGTCACCCTGCGCCAGCGTCACGCCCAAGTGGTACGGCGTGGTCAGTGCGTTCAATAGCGGCACGCCACAGAACAACACCGCGGCCACGGTCAGTTGCTCGACCCACGCCACGCGGCCTCGGCGCACCACCGCATGAATCACGCTCAAGCCCCAGACGATGAAGAAGCTGTTCACTTCCCAATCCGCCCTGGTGGCCATCTCGACCGGCAGCAACCGATTGGCCCAGAAGAACGCCGCCACCGCGACCACCAGCCCGGACATGCTGGCAATGTTCAGCACTTCCACCAACCGCAGCTCGAAGGGCATCACGCCGCTTTTCGCATGTTTGAGCTGGCGCTTGCCGAGCCAGATCACCAGCCCGGTACCAATCATCGCCGTGCTCGCCAAACCGCAAATGAAGTACAGCCAGCGCAGCACGGGGCTGGCGAAATGTCCCATGTGCAAACCATAGAAACTGCCGGCGATGGCCATCGGCAGCGGTTGCTGCGGCGTGGCGCTGAGTTGCTGGCCGGTCACGCCATTGAAGGTCACCGCGCTGCTGGCGTCATAAATCACGCGGTCGGCGTCGTCCCTTGAGACAACAATCGAGGCATTTGCATCCCCCGGATTGTTCACCGATAAACGTTCCGCCCGACCGCCCGACCACTGCGCACGCGCCCGCTCCAACAGCGGCGCCATCGGCGCGAGTTCAGCCGGTTTGCCGGCAAGCTCGGGGGTGCCGGAGGCCGGGAACACCTCCGCGTAAAACGTGCGGGCATCACCCTTGTACGAGGCCAGGATGCTCGCCGGCATCACCATCGCCATGAAAATCACCAGGCTGCTGTAAGTGATCATCAGGTGAAACGGCAACACCAGAACGCCCACCGCATTGTGCCCGTCCAGCCAGGAACGCTGGCCTTTGCGGGGGCGGAAGGTGAAGAAGTCCTTGAAGATTTTCTTGTGGGTGATGATCCCGGTGATCAGGCCGATGAACATCACCATGGCCGCGATGGTCGACAACCAGCGGCCCCACGGATAGGGCATTTGCAGCTGGAAGTGGAAGCGATAAAAGAAGTCGCCGCCCATGGATTCGCGGCCCTGCACTTCGCTGCCGGTTTGCGCGTCGAGGAGTTTTTCGGTGAATCGCCCACGCTCGCCGGGTTTGGCCGGCGACTGCTGCCAGCGCACCGACAGGCCTGGCTCTCGGGCACTCGGCAAATCGATCAGCCAGCGTGAGGCACCCGGTGCGTGTTGCTGAAGGTAGTTTTGCGCAAGCGTCAGACTGGCTTCGGAGGTCACCGAACGCGCCGGGATTTCAGGCTGCATCCAGTGACTGATCTCGTCCTTGAAATAGGCGAGCGTGCCGGTCAGGAATATCGCAAACAGCAACCAGCCGAAGATCAACCCGGCCCAGGTGTGCAACCAGGCCATCGCCTGACGAAATCCCTCTTTCATGCGTGGCCCATCCAATACGCCACACCGGATACCGCCGCCAGTACCAGGCCCGGCACAATCAGCCCGAACCAGGCCTGCCACGCGCTGCGGCAGGCAAAACACCAGAGCACTGCGACCAGATAGACCAGAAACGAGGTCATCATCCCGGTCACCACCGCTTCAGCCCGGGCCATCGGCAGCCATAAGCTCAGGCTGACGCTGGCCAGCGCCGCGACGATGTAGCCGCCCAACACCGCGGCCAGCACGCGCGAAGTGACGGCCAATCGATAAGAAACGGGGAGCGTGCTGATTTTGCCTTTCATGTTTCGACCTTGAAACCGGGTGAGGCCGCGTGAAGGTCACGGGGCCAGCAAGCGCGCAATATTAATGATAAATATTCTCATACGCAAAACAGATCCGATTGCCGGGGGGCGTTGCACACCCCTACAATGCGAACAATTCTTGTTCTCTAACGTATCCGTTTGTGTCGGAGTGGTTCTGTTGCAGCCCGCCAATCCCGTCGAAGTCCTCTATCACGCCCACCACAACTGGCTCACCGGTTGGTTGCGGCGCAGGCTTGGCTGCCCGGACAGCGCGGCTGACCTGGCTCAGGACACGTTCATTCGCGTGCTCACCGCGCGGGAAACCCCGCAGATCATCGAGCCGCGAGCATTCCTCACCACGATCGCCAAACGCGTGCTGTTCAACCATTACCGTCGTCAGGATCTGGAACACGCCTACGCCGAAGCACTGGCGCAGCTGCCTGAGGTCTACGCGCCGTCCGAGGAAGAGCGGGCAATCATCCTGCAAACCCTGATGGAGCTGGACCAGTTGCTGGACGGTTTGCCGCGACTCGTCAAACGCGCCTTTCTGCTGGCGCAGGTCGATGGCCTGACTTATCCACAGATCGCGGCCGAACTGGGGATTTCCATCGCCACGGTCAAACGCCATTTGAGTAAAGCAGCCATGCGCTGCTACTTCGCCCTATGAACGGCACTCCGGATTTTTCTTCCCAAGTCGCCGAGCAGGCGGTGCACTGGCTGATGGAAATGCAGCAAGGCCCGCTGAACCCGCGTCAGCAACAAGCCTGGCAGCAATGGCACGATGCGCACAGCGAACATCAACGGGCGTGGGAACATATGCAGCGGGTCAATCAGCGACTCCGCGCTTTGTCCTCACCGCTGGCCCACGCGGCGCTCAATGCACCGAAATCCGCCAGCCGACGTCAGGCGCTGAAACTGTTGCTGATTCTTGGCGCCGGTTCTGCGCTCACCTGGGGCCTGCGCGAACACAACGTGCTGCCGCCGCTGCTCGCTGATTACCGCAGCCCCATCGGTCAACGGCGCAAGGTGTCGCTCGGCGCAGGTAGTCAGTTGCAGCTCAATACCGCGAGTTCAGCGGATGTGCGGTTGGAGGGCCAGCAACGGCTGATCCGTTTGCTGGAGGGCGAACTGCTGTTGACCGCCACCCAGGCATATCAGGTGCAGACCGCGCACGGTGTTTTGACCACCCAAGGTGGGCGATTGAACGTGCGGCAGTTTGCTGATCGGACGCAGGTGGCGGTGTTCGAGGGCAGCGTCGAGTTGACCTCGGACGGTGGGACGCCGCTGGTACTGCCAGCCGCCCAGCAGTTGGGTTTCGGCCCGCGAGGCGTGGGCAAACCGCTGCCGCTGGACGCCAACAGCGGAGCCTGGGCCGACGGCATGCTGGTGGCCGCGCACATGCGCCTCGGGGATTTTCTCGACGAGCTCGGGCGTTATCGTCGCGGTCAGCTTAAGTGCGATGCGAAGGTGGCGGATTTGTTGATCTCCGGGACGTATCCGCTGGAGGACAGCGAGCGGATTCTTGATCTGCTGGAAATCAGCTTGCCGGTGAAGGTGAAGCGCTTTACGCGGTATTGGGTGACGGTCGAGGCGAAGGTGTAATTCTGGAGCGCGACACAATACCTGTGGCGAGGGAGCTTGCTCCCGCTGGGCTGCGAAGCGGCCCCAAATTTACGACTGCTGCGCAGCCGAACGGGAGCAAGCTCCCTCGCCACAAAAGCCAGCCAGTGTCAGCCCAGCAAAAAAGTTTTCATCCAGCGTGAGCCGTTTTTCAGATCTGGCGTGACAGAGAAGGAAAGCCCCCTTGATTCCACCTTCTCAGGATCGTCGTCCATGCACCCCACCCGCCTCACTCCGCTGGCCCGCACCTTGCGCCAACTCTTGCTGGGCGCCAGCCTGAGCTTCGGCGTGCTGCCCCTCGCACTCGCCGCCGATGCCAAGCCTTACCACATCGCACCGTCCTCGCTGGAAAACGCCCTCAACCAGTTCGGCCGTGAAGCCGGCGTGTTGATTACCTTTGGTTCGCAAGTCACCCGCGGTGTGCAGAGTCGTGGCCTGGAAGGCAACTTCACCCCTTCGCAGGGCTTGAACGCTTTGCTCGAAGGCACCGGCCTGCAAGCTCGCGCCGAGGGCGACAATGCCTTCAGCCTGCAACCGGCGGGCGACACCGCGCTGGAGCTGGACACCTCGAAAGTGGTCGGCGACTGGCTCGGCGATGCGGCGCAAATCAACGTCTTCGAGCATCCCGGCGCACGGGATGTGATTCGTCGCGAGGAGTTCGAGCGACAAGGCGCGACCCAAGCCAAGGACGTGCTCAATCGCATTCCCGGCGTGAACGCGCCGGACAACAACGGCACCGGCAGCCATGACATGGCGCTGAACTTCGGCATTCGCGGCCTCAATCCGCGCCTGGCATCCCGCTCGACCGTGTTGATGGATGGCATCCCGGTGCCCTTCGCGCCCTATGGCCAGCCGCAGCTGTCATTCGCCCCGGTGAGCATCGGCAACATGGATGCGGTGGACGTGGTGCGCGGCGGAGGCGCGGTGCGTTACGGCCCGCAAAACGTCGGCGGCGTGGTCAACTTCGTGACCCGTGCGATTCCCGATGAGCCGACCGTGAAAGGCGGTTTCCAGACCGAGACCAGCCCATCCTCCAGTCACGACGGCTTCAAAACCACCGGCAACTTGCTGGCTGGCGGCACGGCCGACAACGGTCTGGGCGGCGCGCTGTTGTATTCCGGCACCCGTGGCGGCGATTGGCGTGAACATAGCGACACTGAAATCGACGACCTGATTCTCAAGGGCAAGTATCAGCTCGATGATGCCAACAGCTTCAACGCGATGGCTCAGTATTACGAAGGCAAGGCGGACATGCCCGGCGGTCTGAACGTTGCCGATTACGACGCCGATCCGTACCAGTCGACCCGCCCGAAAGACCAGTTCTGGGGTCGCCGGACCATGTTCAACTTCGGCTATCGCTATCAGGAAGATCGCCGCGAATTCACCGCCAACACCTTCTTCACCAAAACCCTGCGCAGCGGTTATCTGGATCAGGGCACATTCCTGTCACTGTCGCCGCGCGAGTATTGGGTGCGTGGTCTGGAAACCCGTTTCGCCCAAGGCTTTGACCTCGGCCCGACCAGCCATGAAGTCGGCGTCGGCTATCGCTACATCAACGAAGCCGGCCACGAACTGCGCTATCGCGAGCCGATCGCCAGCAATACCTTCCCGACCACCAACAGCCGCAATGACCGCGACACCCGTGGGGGCACGGAGGCCAACGCATTCTTCGTCGACGACCGTATCGACATCGGCAAGTGGACGATCACCCCAGGCATTCGCTACGAGATGATCGATTCGCAGCAGACCAACAACCTGACGAACGTGAAGTACAAGGGCGACTACAACACCGCACTGCCGGCGCTGAACGTGCTCTATCACGTGACTGACTCCTGGAATCTCTACGCCAACACCGAAGGCTCGTTCGGCAGCGTGCAGTACAGCCAGATGCCAAACCGGGTGACCAGCGGCGAAGTCAAACCGGAAAAGGCGCGGACCTGGGAGCTGGGCACTCGCTACGACAACGGTGCGCTGAGAGCCGAGATCGGTGCATTCCTGATCAACTTCGACAACCAATACGAAAGTAATCAGACCAACGATTCGGTGATCGCCCGCGGCGAGACGCGTCATCGAGGCATTGAAAGCAGCATCAATTATTCACTCGATGATTTGAGCCCGTCGCTGGCAGGCTTCGATGTGTACGCCACTTACGCCTATGTGGACGCAACCATCCGCGAAGACGGGCCGAACAAGGGCAATCGTGTGCCGTTCTCCTCCAAACACAAAGGCACGATCGGGGTGGGTTACACCGAAGGCGCCTGGAAGCTGAACCTGGACAGCAGCTACCAGAGCGACCAGTTTGCCGACAACGCCAACACCTCGGCAGAAAGCGCTGACGGCAGCACGGGAAAGATTCCCGGGTACATGCTGTTCAGTAGCCGTGCGGCCTATGACTTCGGGCCGAAATTGCAGGATTTGACTGTGGCGGTGGGGGTGAAGAACATCTTCAACCACCAGTACTTCACCCGGTCGTTTGATGACAACAACAAGGGCAAGTACGTGGGGGAACCGCGGACGGTTTATGTGCAGACATCCGTGGCGTTTTGATTACTGCCGACATTCATTGAGTTTGCCGTAGCCCCTGTGGCGAGGGAGCTTGCTCCCGCTCGGCTGCGAATCAGTCGCAGACCGGCTGACATGGTTTGCCTGATAAAACTCGGTTGCAGGTTTTGGGACTGCTCCGCAGTCCAGCGGGAGCAAGCTCCCTCGCCACAGGTAATCGTAGAGCCAGCGGATTTGGTGAACAGTACAAACAAGAACGGGCCTGCATCAGCAGGCCCGTCTTCAGTGGGAAGGTAGAAAGTGAATCAGGCTTCAGCCGTTTTGTGCAGCCTGTTCGTTCTCGAGAAACTCGTCTTCCAGCAGCTTGTCAGCGGTGGCCCTTTCGAACGGCACCACAGCGGCACGTGGTTTGCCCCGCAGTTTGCCGAACAGATGCTCAAGCGCGTGTTCAAGTTTTTCCGCCGCACCGTCGATGGCTTGCTCCAGGGTGTCGGCTTTATGAGTGACAGAAATCGGTTGGTGGCCTTTTGGCCGCGCTTCCAGCTGGCAGCGCATGTCATGGGGACCTGGCTTGTCGCCGTTTTCGTCCCTCAGATGAACCTCGACGCGTGTCAGGTCCTCTTCATAACGTTCAAGCGTGCTCTCAATGGTAGTACGTACCCACTCCTCCAGTCGGATGCTGCTTTGAATATGGTTATCGCTGTTGACTTGGATTTGCATAGTTCATCCCTTATTTCAGCTAGCTTGCGAGAGGCACATCGGCTAGCCCTTGGGCGTCATCACCGTGACCTCTTACTTACACAATCGGTCTGCGCGCAGAACATTTCAACCCCTAAAAAAAGATAAATATGGATTCGCAAAAAAAGTCGGACAACCGCCAAAAGCGCTGTTAAGGTCGGGAGTTGGATCGCCCCTCTCTTCAGTCACAATTGCTCACATCTGCCGCTCCGCCAGTGGGTGCAGACTCCGGAAAACCCCCGCCTCTTCTACCAGCCAGTCATGCACCGCCCGCACGCCCGGATGGCTCAGTGCGCCGGGCGCATAGAGCAGCACGTATCGCTTGTGATTGGGCACCGCCAGGCCGAACGGCACGATCAACGTCCCCCGCTCCAACTCATCGTTGAGCAACGTTCGCCGCGCAATCGCCACCCCCATGCCAGCAATCGCCGCTTCAATGGTCAGGTGATTGCGATTGAAGGTGTGTCCGCGCCGCACGTCGGCGCCTTCGAAGCCGATAGCGTTGAGGTAGAACTCCCATTCCGCGTACTCGTAACTGCCGCGCCAGGCGGTGATGTCGTGCAGCAGCGGAAAGTGCACCAAGTCCGCCGGACCGTGCAGCGGTGGACGCCCGCGCAACAGGCTCGGGGCGCAGACCGGGAAGATCTGCTCGTCCAACAGGGTTGTGGATAACAATCCGGGATAACTGCCGTCATTCAGGTCGATCGCCAGGTCGAAATCACCCTCGTGCAACGGCACGCTGCTGTCCTCGGCCACCAGGCGCAATTGAATGTCCGGAAAGCGCTGCTGCAAGCGCGGCAGGCGTGGGGTCAGCCACTTGCTCAGGAACGATGGAATCGAACGCACCCGTAGAATCCCGCTGATCATTCCCGCGTCCAGTCGTCGCAATTCTGCGTCGATGCTGCCGTAAGCCTCGTTGACCGTAATGGCCAGTCGCTGGCCTTCGGCGCTCAATTCCACACCGCGAGCGCGGCGGTGGAAAAGTCGAAAACCCAACCGTTCTTCCAGTTGGCGGATTTGCTGGCTGACGGCACCCGGCGTGATGTGCAGCTCTTCAGCGCAACGGGTGAACGACAAGTGCCGCGCGGCACAGGAAAACACGTGCAGCCAGACGTAAGTCTGGGCATGCAATTGGCGACTCATTGTTTAGTCCTGCTAAAGGCTGTCTTAGGAAGTTTCGTTGGTCACGTAGGACCGAGGTAGGCAGTATCGCCGACATTGCGCTTGTCCTACAAAAATGGCAGCGATTTCTCTTCCATTGCTTGTATAGGCTTTAGCATGGCTATCAGTGTTTTCGATCTCTTCAAAGTTGGCATCGGTCCGTCCAGCTCCCACACCGTCGGCCCGATGCGCGCCGCGGCGACTTTCGCCCAGGCACTGATGGAACAGGGTTTGCTCGACGCCGTCCGTCGGGTAGAAATCCGCCTCTACGGCTCCCTCTCTGCCACCGGCGTCGGCCACGCCACTGATCGAGCCTGCGTCATGGGCCTGATGGGCGAATGGCCAGACAGCATCGATCCGACCACCATCGATAGCCGAATCCAGACCCTGCGCGAAACCGGCGAACTGCCTCTAGCCGGCCAAAAGACCATCGCCTTCAACTGGCAACGCGATCTCCTGCTGCTCGACGAGAGCCTGCCTTACCACCCTAACGCCATGTCCCTGACAGCCTTCGGCGAAACCGGAGAACTGTCGGAGCAAACGTACTACTCGATTGGCGGCGGTTTCATCATCGAAGCGGCGGAAGCCGAGTCCGGCATCGCGCCGGCCAGCGACGTGGTGCTGCCGTACGATTTTTCCAGTGCCGCCGAACTGCTCAAACTCTGCAACCAGCACGGTCTGCGCGTTTCCGAGTTGATGATGGCCAACGAACTGGCCTGGCGCAGCGAAGCCGAGATCCGTCAGGGTTTGCTGCACATCTGGTCGGTGATGCGCGAGTGCGTCGAGCAAGGCATGCGCCACGAAGGCATCCTGCCGGGCGGGCTGAATGTTCCCCGTCGAGCTGCGAAACTGCACCGCAGCCTGTTGGAAATCGGCAAACCGAATGTCATCACTTCCACGTTGTCGGCCATGGAGTGGGTCAACCTGTTTGCCCTCGCCGTGAACGAAGAAAACGCCGCAGGCGGGCGCATGGTGACGGCGCCGACCAACGGCGCGGCCGGAATAATTCCGGCGGTGCTGCACTACTACATGAAATTCAACCCGGACGCGTCGGATGATGACGTTGTCGCGTTCTTTTTGGGCGCTGCGGCCGTAGGAATCCTCTGCAAGAAAAACGCGTCCATCTCCGGTGCCGAAGTCGGCTGCCAGGGTGAAGTCGGCTCCGCCTGCGCCATGGCCGCTGCCGGTCTGGCCGACATACTCGGTGCCACGCCCGAGCAACTGGAAAACGCCGCCGAAATCGGCCTGGAACACAACCTCGGCCTGACCTGCGACCCGGTCGGCGGCCTGGTGCAAGTGCCGTGTATCGAACGCAACGCTATCGCCGCCGTGAAGGCGATCAATGCCACGCAAATGGCCCTGCGCGGTGACGGCAAACACTTCATCTCCCTGGACCGGGTGATCCGCACCATGCGCGATACCGGCGCCGACATGCACGACAAATACAAAGAGACTTCACGGGGCGGCCTGGCTGTCAGCTGGGTGGAGTGCTGAGGAGCATTCCCTGACCGCCCGCAACACGTGAGCCCGAGCAAGAACAATAACGAGGCCAAACGATGACCGATGTACGTACACCTGCTGCCGATAATCCTGCTGTAGAACTCAGACGCGACACAGCAACAGCCACCAAGGGCTGGAGCAAACACGACACCACCTGGATGCTTGGCCTTTACGGCACAGCGATTGGTGCCGGCACGCTGTTCCTGCCGATCAATGCCGGCGTGGGCGGTTTCTGGCCGCTGCTGATCCTGGCGGTGCTGGCATTTCCGATGACCTACTTTGCGCACCGAGGCCTGACCCGCTTCGTGCTGTCCGGTCGCTCCGGAGACATTACCGAAGTGGTGGAAGAACACTTCGGCGTTGGCGCCGGCAAGTTGATCACGCTGCTGTATTTCTTCGCGATCTTCCCGATTCTGCTGGTGTACAGCGTGGCGCTGACCAACACCTTGAGCAGCTTCATGGCGCATCAATTGCACATCGCCCCGCCACCGCGAGCGATACTGTCGCTGGTGTTGATCCTCGGCTTGATGGCGATCGTGCGTTGCGGCCAGGGCGTCATCGTCAAATGCATGAGCGTGCTGGTTTACCCGTTCGTCGCGGCGTTGCTGCTGCTCGGTTTGAGCCTGATCCCAAACTGGAACGGCGCGTTTTTCGCCACCGCCAGCGAAGGCATGCCGCTGCCGCTGTTCTTCAAGACCTTGTGGCTGGCAATCCCGGTGATGGTGTTTTCGTTCAACCATTCGCCGATCATTTCTGCCTTCGCCGTTGACCAGAAACAGCGCTACGGCGAGCACGCCGAGCGCAAGAGCAGCGGTATTCTCGCCATCGCCCACGCCATGATGGTGGTGACGGTGATGTTCTTCTGCTTCAGCTGCGTACTGGCCTTGTCCCCCGCCGATCTGGTGGCCGCGAAGGCACAGAACATCTCGATCCTGTCGTACCTGGCCAACCATTTCCAGACCCCGGTCATCGCGTTTGCCGCGCCGCTGATTGCGCTGGTGGCGATCACCAAATCCTTCCTCGGCCATTACATCGGCGCCAGCGAAGGCTTTCAGGGCCTGATCGTGAAAAGCCTGCGCGGCCGTGGCCGGGTGATGTCGGCGAGCTGGCTGAATCGTCTCACCGCGCTGTTCATGATCCTCAGTTGCTGGGCCGTGGCGACCTTCAACCCGAGCATCCTGCGCATGATCGAAACCCTCGGCGGGCCGGTCATTGCGTGCCTGCTGTTCCTGATGCCGATGTACGCCATCCGCCGCGTGCCGGCCTTGCGCCAGTACTCGGGCCAGGCGTCGAACGTGTTCGTGGTGTTGATCGGTTTGATTGCACTGTCTGCGATCATTTACTCGTTCATGCCCTGAATCGGGCAGGCAAAAAGAAGGCGGGCCCCAGGGCCCGCCTCTTTTTTGCCACGATCATTGTTCGACAATTTTTCCGGCACGTCCCTTGCTACATCACCTGCGAGGCAAAAGGACTTTTGAAAACCTCAGCGAGCGGCCTGCCGATGGTCTGGTAGTGCGAACCAACCCGATCATGGCCGGTCAACAACTGCACGTTCAATCAGGCGGTGACGCATCATGGACAACCCTTTTCAGCTCATTACCGATGCCTTTGCAGCGGACTATCAGATCAACCTGAGCATTCAGGGGCTGGACGGCAGCATCATGCTGACCCTCTCCAACAGCGGCCATGTGGTTGCCAAGCGGATGATCAGCGCCGAACAACGCAATGACCCCAAGCGCCTCAAACGCCTGGTGCAAAGCATTCAGTTCGGCATCGCCATCGAACAGGGCCACAGTGCCGTGGCCATCCTCGAAGCGATGACCGATGGCGACAATCGCAATCCGCCGCCACCCCAAGTCAAAGCCCGGCCCCGCCCGACCATGGGGCTTTAAATCTCGCCCTTCTCGACTTCTGGATGTTCACCGGAACCCGCACCGATCTTGCGTTGCGGGTGTTCGATTTTCACCGAAGGGAATTGCGACGAGGCGTAACGCACCACCAGAATCGCAAATGCCAGCAGCAGAATCCCGCCGCACAGGTAGATGATGCCGAGGTCCGGCGGATTGTGGTGCGAGACATTGGAAATCAGCAGCCGCGTCAGCGCCGTGATCGCCACGTAGATCAGGAAGCGCACCGGCATGTGGTTGGTCTTGAAGTAAATCCCGACCATCGCCCCCAGTTCCAGGTAGATGAACAGCAGCAAGATGTCATCGATCTTGATGTCCCCTTCTTCGATCATCCCCAGAAATTCCATCACCGCCGCCCAGGCGGTCACTGCACCGATGGCGAACAGCGCCAGGTAATGGAAGGTCTCGACGAACAGGTTACCCAGGGACTCGGCCAGTTCGTGCACGTTCTGCCGCAGGTTCTCGGCCCAGTTGATTTTCACGATGATTCTTCCTTAGCTCGGTTCGAGCGGATGATGCGGGTTTGACGTGACGGTTGTTCTGCATGCAGAAAAAAGGCCAGAGGCACCCGTCATATGATGGCGAGGTGCTCTAAAACGCGCTCCGTGGCGTTTGGTCGCACCCCTCCCGGCCACCTCCAAACCTGTGGGAGCGAGCTTGCTCGCGATTGAAGCACCTCGGTCCACCTGACAAACCCTGATTTCGGTCTACATTAAAAAGCCACTACCCAAAGCGCAGGGATTCGCTTATCCTTTTCGCTGTATATAAATACAGTGGTCGAAACAGACAACTATCGTGAAGGCATGTGAGGTGGTGAATGGCCGTCGAAGTGGTATACCGCAGCAGCCGAGATCTGGAGCGCTTGTTCATGGATAAAGCCGAAGCTGACCGTCATGACAAAATGCTCGAACTGGCTGAATTGCTGGCTGAAGTGTTGCAAAAAGCCGTTCCGTCCCTGACCGAACAGCAAGTGGAAGAAGCCGGGATCTACATGGCGAAGAATCGCGATGTATTTGCCAAGGCATTCAAGAGCCAGCCGGACGCGTTGTCCGAACTGCTGAATGCGCCGGCTGAAGTGGTTGAAAAGGCTGAACCGGTAGAAGTGGCTGAAGCCGCTGAGCCGACCAAGCCAGCCAAAGCTGCCAAGACACCGAAGTAAGCAACGCCCGAATTGAATAGGCCCTGAGTCAAATGGCTCAGGGCCTTTTTCATGCCTGCAGTAAAGGCAGGACTCAGCGGTACAGCACTTTCTCCGCGAGCTCGTCCGCTACCCGTGCCGGGGAACGTTTTTCCGCCTGGGCATGGGCGAAGACTTCGGTCAGCCGCGAGGCGATTTTCGACAGGTGTGCGGTGATGGTCGTGAGTTCTTCGCCACGGTGTTTGAGTGAAACGTAGATCAGCCCGCCGGAATTGATCACATAGTCCGGCGCATACAAAATCCCGCGCCGCTCCAATTGATCGGCGACTTCCAGATGGGTCAGCTGATTGTTCGCAGAACCTGCCACCGCCGAGCAGCGCAGTTGCGTCACACTGTGGCTGTTGAGCACGCCGCCCAGGCCGCAGGGCGCAAGGATGTCGCACGGCGTACTGAGCAGCGCTTCGTTGGCAATCGGGTGAGCACCCAGTTGCTCCATCGCCAATTGCACCTTGCCGTGATCGATGTCGCTGACCAACAGTTCGGCGCCGGCGGCGTGCAACTGTTCGGCCAAGGCATAACCGACGTTGCCCAAACCCTGGATGGCCACTCGCAGGCCTTCGAGGTTATCGCTGCCCAGACGGGCCATGGCGGTGGCACGAATGCCGGTGAACACGCCCATCGCTGCATGCGGTGCCGGGTCGCCCGCTGAAGTGGTGCTGGTGACGTGTTGGGTCTGCTGGGCGATGCAATCCATGTCCGCCACCGAGGTGCCGCTGTCGATCGCAGTGATGTAGCGCCCGTCGAGCTGATTGATGCAGCGACCGAAAGCTTCAAACAGCGCGGCGCGGTTTTCCACATGGACCGGTCGAACAATCACCGCCACCCCGCCGCCCTGGGCCAGGCCGGCCAGCGCAGCCTTGTAACTCATGCCTTGAGCCAGGCGAATGGCATCCTCGACCGCAGACTCGTCGCTGGGATAGGCAAGGTAACGACATCCCCCCAGGGCGGGCCCCAGACGGCTGTTATGGATGGCAATGACCGCCTTCAACCCGGTGACCGAGTCGACGCTCAGATGCAGCGATTCAAGGCGAGTGCTTTGCATGAGAGCGAACATCGTCGGGCTCCCGAATCACTTCTTGTAGTCGCCAGTATAGGCTTGCGCCCAAAATTTGCAGAAGCGCACCGGAATAAGCAGCGCCGCGATGCACGCTTTCGGACATAACCCGAAACCGCATAGGTGCAGCACTGGACGAACGCCGTAGACGAGGCTAAAACGAGGCATGCCCAGGAGATTTTGATGACGCCTCGCCAACGTTTTTTTGACTGCCTGCAACGATCACCGCCCGCGCTGTTCGAGGCGGCGCTGTGGATGGCGGCCGAGCACGACAAAGAGGTGGATCCCGAGAAAGTACTGGCAGACTTTCGGGACCTGCAACAGCGGGTCAGCTATGGCTTGCCGATGCTGCCGGTGAGCGAATTGGCCCAGCCGCTATTGCGGCGGATGAATGATTTGGGGTTCGCCCAGGACGATTTCACGCCGCTGCGTCCGCAAGTGGCACTGCTCAATAAGGTACTGGAACTCAGGCGCGGCCAGCCGCTGTCCCTTGGGTTGATCGCGCTGGAGTTGGCCAAACGCCTGGAGATCCCCATGGTCGGGGTCAATTTCCCCGGGCACTTCCTGCTGCGGGTGCCGGGGGCCGATCATCTGCTGGACCCGTGCGGCGGGCGCCGCTTGTACCCCAACGATTGCCGTGAACTGCTGCAACGCCAGTACGGCCCGAACATGCAACTTAACGCCGAGCACATGCTGACCGCCGAACCGACGCAGATGCTGCAACGGCTGTCACGCAACCTGCGCCAGTTGCACCTTTCCCACGATGACTACATCGGCGCCCTGATCGACGCCGAACGCGTGCTGGAACTGGGTAACGCCAACGCAGCCGATTACCTGGCCCGGGCGAGCCTCTATCAACGGCTGGACTGCCCGAACGCCGAGCGCTTCGACCTGGAGCATGCGCTGCTGCTCAGTGACGACCCGATCCAGCGGATACGCCTGACGGAACGCTTGGGACATCTACCACCCAACTCGATCGTCCACTGATCGCAACTCCTTGTGGGAGCGGGCTTGCCCGCGATGAGGGTGTGTCAGTCGACATTCATGCAGCTGACACACCGCCATCGCGGGCAAGCCCGCTCCCACAGGGGTAGCGGTGTTAGGCCTGAGGGGTGTCTGGCTGGTTGGCCGGGTGGGCTTTCATGAACGCGGGATGCTGCGCCGCCAGTGCCGCCACTCGACGAATCTTTGGATACGGCTCCAGTGAGATGTTGAACCGCTCGGCCGCGTACAGCTGCGGGATCAGATAGACGTCCGCCAGACCCGGCAGCGGCCCAAAGCAATAACCCTCATCCCCAATCAACTGTTCAACCGTCGCCAGCCCCTGGCTGATCCAGTGCCCGATCCACTCCACCACCTGCGGCTCATCGTGGCCCAATTGCCGCAGCTTGTTGAGCACGCTGACGTTGTGCAGCGGATGCACATCGCAACCAATCACCGCCGCGATGCCACGCTCGTGAGCGCGTGCGGCGAGGTCTTTGGACAGCAGCGGCACCTGTGGATAACGCTCCTCCAGGTACTCGATGATGGCCGGTGACTGAATCAGCAGCTCACCTTCATCGGTGCGCAAGGCCGGCACCCGGCCTTGCGGGTTGACGGCCAGGTACGGTGCTTGCCGATGCTCGCCACCTTGCGGTGCGATCAGGTTGACCGGCAGTGCCTGGTAATCCAGGCCCTTCAGCGCCAACGCGATGCGCACCCGGTAAGAGGACGTCGAACGGTAGTAGGTATAGAGCTCCATGACCCAATCCTCTTAGCGCGCTGCGATCACTTTGCCACGGCATTCGCCGAAACCGATGGAGGCAAAACCGTCGCGGCTGCAACGGGCGCGCAGGATGATTTCGTCGCCGTCTTCGAGGAATTTGCGCACCTCGCCCGACGCCAGCTCAATCGGCTTTTTCCCGCCCTCGGTGATTTCCAGCAAGCTGCCGAACTGACCGTTTTCCGGCCCCGACAACGTGCCCGAACCGAACAAGTCACCGGCCTGCAACTGGCAGCCGTTGACGCTGTGGTGCGCAACCATTTGTGCCACGGTCCAGTACATGTGTTTGGTGTTGCTGAGGGTCAGGCGATGGGCCGGCAGTTTTTGCTCGCGCAAGCCTTCGGTAAGTAGCAGCACTTCCAGCTCGATATCGAACGCGCCAGCAGCTTGATCACGCTTGTCGAACAGGTACGGCAACGGCTGCGGGTCACCTTCCGGGCGCGCCGGTTGAGCACGACGGAACGGCTCCAGCGCTTCGGCCGTCACGACCCATGGCGAGATGCTGGTGATAAAGCTCTTCGACAGGAACGGCCCCAGCGGCTGGTATTCCCAGGCCTGGATATCGCGCGCCGACCAGTCGTTGAGCAGGCAGAAACCGGCGATGTGATCGGCAGCGTCGCCAATGGCGATCGAGTCGCCCATCTCGTTGCCTTGACCGATCCAGATGCCCAGTTCCAGTTCGTAATCCAGACGTGCGCACGGGCCAAACGTCGGCTCGGTCTGACCGGCCGGCAAGGTCTGGCCTTTCGGGCGGCGAACGTCGGTGCCGGACGGGCGAATGGTCGAGGCACGGCCGTGGTAGCCGATCGGCACGTACTTGTAGTTCGGCAGCAATGGATTGTCCGGACGGAACAGTTTGCCGACGTTCTGCGCATGCTCGATGCCGACGTAGAAGTCGGTGTAATCGTTGATTTTCGCCGGCAGATGCATCGCGCAATTCGCCGCCAGCGGCAGCAGTTTTGCGCCTTGGGCTTCGATCTTGCCGTGCAGGGTGCTGCCTTCAGTGAACAGTTCCAACAGACGTTCGCGCAGTGCAACGCGAGCCTCGCGACCCAGTTCGAAGAACGCATTGAGTTGACCGCCACGGGTGGCTTCGACTGCGGTTTTTGCGACGCCTTCGAACAAGCCAGCGTCCAGTGCAGCTTGCAGATCAAAAATGTGTTCGCCAATCGCCACACCGCTTCGCGGTGCCGAGCCGTTGACGCTGAAAACACCCAGCGGCAGGTTCTGCAATGGGAAATCAGCATGGCCGTTGGCGGAAGAAACCCAGCTGCGAGTAGTGGAAGTCTGAGTCATGGGTTATCTCCGGGTCGGGTCGAAAGTGGCGGGCAGCGTGGCCCAGCAGGCATCGTAATTGTTTTGCAGTTGCGGGCAATCGAGCGCGAAACGGCTCGGGCGCAGCACCTGGCTGGTCTCGAACATGAACGCCATGGTGTTGTCGATTTTCGCCGGTGCGAGTTCGGCGTTGATCGCCTTGGTGCAGGTTTCGCCGTCCGGGCCATGAGCGCTCATGCAGCTGTGCAACGACGCGCCGCCAGGCACGAAGCCTTCGGCTTTGGCGTCGTATTCGCCCTTGATCAGGCCCATGAATTCGTTCATCAGGTTGCGGTGGAACCACGGCGGACGGAAGGTTTTCTCGGCGACCATCCAGCGCGGCGGGAAGATCACGAAGTCCAGATTGGCCAGGCCGTGGACGCTGGTCGGCGACGTCAGGACGGTGAAAATCGACGGATCCGGATGGTCGAAACTGACCGTGCCGATGGTGTTGAAACGGCGCAGGTCATATTTGTACGGCACGTTATTGCCGTGCCAGGCGACCACGTTCAGCGGCGAATGATCGAGCTCGCAGCCCCACAACTGACCGAGGAATTTCTGCACCAGGGTGGTTGGTTGCCTGAGGTTTTCGTAATGCGCGACGGGCGTCAGGAAGTCCCGGGCATTGGCCAGGCCGTTGCTGCCGATCGGCCCCAGGTCGGGCAGGCGCAGCGGCGCGCCGTGGTTTTCGGCGATGTAGCCGCGGGCTTGCGGGTCCAGCAATTCAACACGGAATTTCAGACCGCGCGGCAGCACGGCGATTTCCAGCGGTTCCAGTTCCAGCACGCCCAGTTCGGTGGCGATACGCAGGCGACCCTGCTCAGGCACCAGCAGCAGTTCACCGTCGGCATTGAAGAACACGCGCTCCATGGAACGGTTGGCGCGGTAGTTGTAAATGCTGATCCCGGCCGGTTTGTCGGCGCCCGAGTTGGCGGCCATGCTCACCAGCCCGTCGATGAAATCGGTCGGTTCGGTCGGGATGTCCAACGGGTTCCAGCGCAGGCGATTGGGGGTCACTTCACCCAACGGACCTCCGGCCAGTTGCCGATCCAGCTTGACGAACGCAGGGTGATTGGCCGACGGCTGAATCCGGTACATCCAGGTGCGCCGCGCTTCACTGCGGGCCATGGTGAACGCGGTGCCGGAGAACAGTTCGGTATAGAGGCCGTAAGGGGCTTTTTGCGGGGAGTTCTGGCCGACGGGAAGTGCGCCGGGCAACGCTTCGCTGCTGAATTCGTTGCCGAAGCCTGACTGATAAGCCAGCGCTGGCGCCGTTGAATCGAGGTTCATGGAGCCTCCTGAACAGGGAGTAGGCAATGGCCTGTCGCTCTGCTGCAGAGGTCTCGGCACGCCTGGGTTATTTTTGTCGTAATTCGATTACGCATAACGTAATTTGATTGGTATTGACCGTCAAGCTATAAAGACGCCCATTCGTCCCGGGATCAGACCGCCTCATGGAAACGCCGCGCAACAACGATAAGCAGAAAGTTCGCTCGGCCGAGGTCGGTACTGACATCCTCAAGGCCTTGGCCGAGTTGTCGCCCTCAACCTCGTTGTCGCGCCTGGCAGAACATGTGCGAATGCCGGCAAGCAAGGTTCATCGGTATTTACAGGCGCTGATCGCCAGCGGTTTTGCCGAGCAGAACGCAGCGACCAACCACTACGGCCTGGGCCGTGAAGCCTTGCGCGTCGGCCTTGCCGCACTCAACAGTATGGACGTGCTGAAAGTCGCCGCCCTGCCCTTGGCCGAGTTGCGCGATGAACTGAACGAGACCTGCTTTCTGGCGGTGTGGGGCAATCAAGGCGCGACCGTGGTGCATATCGAGCCGGCGGTGCGTGCGGTGACGGTGGTGACGCAGTTGGGTTCGGTGCTGCCGTTGCTCAGCTCGTCCACTGGCCTGGTGTTTGGCGCATTTCTACCGAAACGGGAAACTGTGGATTTGCGCGATCAGGAGCTGCTAAACGCGTCCGACCACGTATTGGCGGACGATCAGACCTATATGGCCTTATGCGAACAGATCCGCGAACGCGGCCTGCATCATGTACATGGGTTGTTGATGCCTGGGGTGGACGCCTTGTCGGCACCGGTATTCAACGCCGTGGGGAATGTCGCGGCGGTCTTGACCATTGTCGGCCCGACCTCGTTATTCCACGCCGACGAAAACGGCCCGGCGGCGCAGCGATTGCTGGCAGCGACGCGGGCCGTGAGTTGGCGGATGGGGTATGAGACATCATCAAAGTCTCAAGACCAGAACTGATCAACTCCGATCATTCATCCGCTACGAGTTACTCCTTGATGTGGACCCCGACTGTCAACCGATCACGCGAGTCGTAGTCTCGGGGGTCCAGTGCGGCACAGCCACCGCAGTGACATAACTGATTCCAACCGGAACGCCCGTGACGGCCGAGAGCACGTCGGACAGATCCCTGATTGAAGACAGTAGGCCAAGTGCAGATGCCGCCGATCCTGCCGATGCGACTTTACCCAGGTACATGACGATTGCCCCGCGCCATGCGGTAGCAAAATGGGCATTGGCGCCTGCAGAATCCCCTTGGCTGGATGCAATAATTCCTTGCACGATCGAGTGAGAGATCTTCAACACGCTGACCGCGAACCCTACCGGCGGGACAAAGATCGAGATCACATCCAATGCCAGTTCGAGAAGAATCTTCGTATCCTGCCAGAACGCTTCGGCTGGAGTGGTGGTTAGAACGTCCAGATCATCAAGAGCGCGATCAATCCTGCTTTCGAATTCGGTTTTGAAGTTGTAGACCGGATTAGCTCCGCCCAAATTGGGTACTGGCAGCGGACCTCGGGGATCACGGGACTTGCTGATGTAATCGCCGACCCTACTCTGCCCACGCAACCCGGCCAGACTTCGAAGATGCTCGCCCAACAAACGGTCACTCTCGATAGCCTTGGATAACTCACCGACCCAGACAAAAGCGTGACCACTAGGCGAATTCGGGATATAGGCATACCTCACATGACTCTCACCAAAAACATACCCCCCTGCTATCCGCGCACCTTCAAGCCAGAACTCGTAAACCCCTTCGCCAGGTTTACTGCCTGGTGAAACACCCGGTGGAGTCATTGTGTCTCGATCCAGCCCCTTGATCGCCTGTATCAGCCAGTCATAATGCGGCTGCGGCAACGTGCCATTGAGCTTTTGCGTCAGCGCCGCCCTGAACATCTCATTTTTTTTCAGCTCCCGGTAAAGGTTTACCCTCAAATCATCCGGGTTCCATAGAAAGTTTGATTTCAGGTAATGGCTGTAATGCTCGCCTGGCATCAGGTCGACAAGTTTATTGAGAGTATTGGAATTCAGCTCAGTCATTGGCTTGCCTGTATCTTTCCACCAAAACTCAGAAATCCTGATATGGTCCCTGTATGTATTAGATCCAGGCACCAGAATCTTCTCGAACACGCTATTGTCGCTGCGCCACAAATGCCAATTGACAAACAACTGTGTCAGCGTCATTACACCTTTATGAAATCTCACCATAACGTGATCTGGATCAATCTTGCGATCGCCAGTACGGCCCAGATACTCATTCAACCGATTCATGACCAACGCATGGGAAAACTTGTAAAAACCCTCTATATGAAGTTTTTCTTTTGACGCGTCATAAATCGCCTTGAAGTCCGTACTCAAACGATTGAACAGGTGACGATCAGCCGCAGGAGCGTTTCGGTACCAATGGGGTGTTACTACCTTTTCTTCGGCCTCTTCCCAGTTAAGGATATTTTGAATACTGTCCTTTAACCCATTGCTATCGGTCCAGGCAACAAGATTGACCTGGTCCCACCACGCTCTGCCCTGGATCCTCTCCGTCGGTTCCCCACGTGGCCACTCCTTGCGGAATACTTCATGTTCAAGGTTATGTCGATCACTATCATGTACTTGGGTGCGAAGGTAAGCGCGACCATATTCTTCAAGTGCCCACAATCCTATATGCCTTTGCAGGCTGTCCCGATCGGAGAATTCGTACCAGTCTTTATCCGACGGGGAGCCCGGCGCATAGAGCACGTAAGGTTTGCGATTCGGGTCTCCCCCTTTTCTCCGGTAGACAATGAGATCCTTCAAGGGCTTAAAGTTATAGAAAGCTCTTAACGCAATGCCAGACGCCTCAATAGAAGGATCACCAAAGTTGTATCGCTGAACAATATCCTGCGCAGTCGAGGTGATGTGCTTTTGCAGAATTGCGCCGAACAGCGTCAATGCTGTCTTTCGCCCCAACACTTCCCGCATTGCTTCCTTGACGTTCTCCTGGCCATACACCCTCAGCCTTGCGGGTCCATACGCCAGTCGCAGATCCAGCGTTTCAATGGCCCGCACTATGTTTTCAGGCGTCAATTTGGCGATGCCGTAGTTCTTGTCCAGCGTAATGGTGTAAAGCCCTGCCCGATCATGCGCCCCATACATGAAAGCCTGGGTCAGCGTTTTCCGCTCATTGAGGTCTATCCGTTTGCCATCCGCCATCCGGACCGAATGCTGAATATTCACGAACACCGTGTCAGGGTTGACTCGTTCGTCGGTTCCCGGCGAGATGAAATCCTCTACGGCCTGTCGGGCATAGGTTGTAAGGGTCGCCACGTCTTTCGTCAATTCATGAAGCTGAATCTGGCTTTCAAGCAGGTTCCTCTCCAGACCGACATAAAGCTCCTGATTTGTGACATAGGCTTTTTTAAACCATTCGGGCCGGGCATTGTTCTGCAGAGCCTTGATCAGGAACACATTCCGCGCGTTTTCAGAGCGTACGATCGTCTCCATGGACAGAACTGCATTCACCGTCGCCCATGCCTTCTCGGTATGCGCGCCGGCGGCCATCACCTTTCGCACCTGATAGACGACATCACGACTTTGCTTTGCAAGCAGACTGTCATTGCAATGTTCAAACAGATCTTCGAGGATTCTCGTGTAACGAATCGCTGGAGCACTCGATACCAGCGCGCGCTCCTCCTCCGGCAAACCATACAAAAGTTCGGTACGGGTCGATGAATCGGACAGACGTTTTTGCAACGTTTGGTGAAGTGCTCTCGCGGTGTTGAATTTCTCTATCCCACCAAACGGGGAATAAAGAACAACCTCATGACTGCCTGCCGGGTTCAGTTCATCTCCGACAGCACCGGAAAGAGAAATAACAAAGGTGGATGCCAGCGTGAAAAAACCTCCCTGTTGTTTTTCCAAAGAGACGGCATAGCAAGAACTTGGTAGCCCCGAACCGATTAAATTGTTGATTGTCGCGACGTCTCCTTTGGGCATCAGGTTCTCACTGGCAGCCATATCCAGCTCGCGCCAAAAAAGTCGCGCCTGGAGATTGCGCATCTCACGTTTAGGCGACGCCAAAGGGCGACCAAGACTATCAACCGTAGTGGAGTCGACCCAGTACTTACTTAATCTGGAACTGCATTTTTCAGGCAGGTTTTGCATCAGCCCGGCAATCATACTTCCGACTTTTGTCACATCCAGATGCTTGAGTCTGAATTTTTCATCTACCAGATCAGCTAACTCATACATGCCATATTTATCAGCGGTGAATTTCGGGGGGCTGCCGCGCTTGCAGCATTCCAAAAACACCTCTAATAGACTACCAGTAGGTTCCGAAGGTGAGGGTCTTACACCTGATCGAACATTAATAAAACGGCGTTCTACCGAGACACCCAATTCCAGCTTTTGATACTCGTCAATCAGACAACCGTAAAGAATCGTTTTGAATGAAGGAATGCGCCTGAGTGCTTCCAGCAAATTATCCCGAGTCTCACGCATCAGATCCAGCGTTGTATTTTTTTCCACTTCGACTTGCATTATTCATCCCATCTAGTTTGATCAAAAAGAACGGCATGCCGCCGCCAACTAACTTGAAATCAAACTAAATCAGATAACCGCACCGTGAAAACTCAAAACACTTTTCAATACGTGTAAGTAAAACTTGATCTCAGCAAAGACACATCAAGAAAGAAACAAAGCATGGCCAGGCATTCTCCGCCACACCCCACTACACGCAGTCATCACGCAACTTAAACTACAGCGCCCGCCCAGCCTTAACTTTAATTCAACAATCAAACATAAAAAACTACATATAATATGAAACACCTCCCGACCGCAGCATGACCAATTAATCACAAAAAAAAACGAACAAAGAACTATTCTCGGCACTCCCTGAGTGATTTTGCCCGACATGTAAATTGCTGCTCACTCCTCAATCTAATAAACCGACGCTCTTGGCCTTCGCAACTGCCTGAGTCCGGCGCTCCACCCCCAACTTCCCATGAATTCTCCGCGCGTGGGTTTTTACCGTATGCAAAGAGATAAACAACTGCTCGGCTATTTGTTGATTCGAATTACCCAGAGCAATCAGCTTCAGCACTTCAACCTCACGTTGACTGAGCGGATTGATTTCACTCACCAGCGGATTTTTTTCAGTGCGATCCCCGGCAACATTCAATGCGGGCAGAAGATCAGGCTTTCGCAATTGCAACTCAACCAGCGCCTGGCGAAGTCCATGCTGCTCAGAAAGATTCAATCCTTTACACAACCAATCCCGCGCACCGGCCATGTCACCGGTCTGCCACGCTACTTCGGCCGCGGCGAACAGCAATTCCACCTCCAGCGCCAGCATGCCTGCGTGTTGCGATTGTTCGGTTACCTGCGCGAAATGGGTCAGCGGGTCTTTGGCCTGGTGCAGATCAACCTTTGCCAACATCAACAGATAGTCGATTCGTGCGATCAACATCAGTGTCGCGGGAGGAGCTTGCCGCGCATGCGGGCCGCGATAGTGGCGCAGTACTCGACTGAGCGCCTCATGGGCCAGTTCCGGGCGGCCCTGCTGAAGCCAGAATTGGCTGCTGATCTGCAACAGCGCACCACGGTAAACAGTGTCGGGAATCTGCCGTTGCTGCATCAGGCGCTCGGCGTCGCGCAGATGGACAAACGCTTGGGCATAGTCGCGCTGATTGGCTGCTATCTGCGCCAACCCGAGGAAACCATAAAGCACCCGTTTGTCGTGGCTGCGCAAACAGATATGAAGCCCCGCTTCGAAATACTCGGCAGCCTGCGCATCCATGCCCTGACACAAACTCAAGCGCCCTCGATGCAGGGCTATTCGCCCCAGCAGGGGCTCGGCAATCCGTTGCTGTTGAGTGAGCATGCCATGGATGTTGGCGAGCAAACTTTCGGCGCGTTGAGGGGCCCCACGTTGCTCCAGTAACTGCGCATGATCGAGTTCCAGCAGCCCTTCGAACACCAGCGAGCCTTGTGCTCGCGCCAGACACAGCGCATCACGGTTTATCGCCTGCGCCACATCGAGTTCGGCCCTGAGCAGGGCTTGTTGTGTTAAACCCGACAGACACATCAAGCGCACGGGCCAGAGGTCAGGACCGAGCACCGTCAGCGCGTCGATAAAATGCGCGCGTGCCCCCTCCATCCGCCCCTGCAAATGCAGTAGCCAACCCTGCTGAGCCTGCCACCGTGCAATCAGTTGCCGCTGCAGAACCGCCGACGGCTGCGGGGTGAATCGCGCCAGTTGTTCGATGCAATCGCCGGCTTGCTCGAACCGCCCGGCAAACAACGACGCCGCCGTGATCAACCCGACCAATTGCGGCGAGCCGAACATCAGCGCTTCGCCTTGTTGCTCGTACAACCGCAACAACAGCACGACCGTCTGCTCCTCGAACAAATGCTCGAAACTGAAATGCTGCAACAGGCTGACCGCGACCTCGAATTCTTCAGCGAGCAAGGCTTGTTCGAAAGCTGCTTTCCAGTCCAGCTCAGCGGCGAACCACTGACAGGCGCGGCGATGCCAGGAACGTCCGGCCGGCCATTGCTCATCGCGCATCAATTGTGTGAGTGGAGGGAAGATCTGCAGCCAGTCGGCCGAGTCCTGCCACGGCTCGATAAAGCACCCCAGGTCCTGCAACGTCTTCAGGCATTGCGCGCCCTCCCCCGCGCCAAACAGGTGATCGCACAGCCGTGCATTGAAGCGTGGCAAATGCGCGAGCACCCGCCAGACTTCCGTCAACTCCGGAGTCAGGCTGGTGAACAGTTCGTGCTCGAGGTAATCGAGCAAGGTGTCCGGTCGGCTGTGATGCGGGTCGTTGCGCGACCAGTCGCATTTTTGCAGCAGCGCAACGCGTACACCGGCGCACCAGCCGCCACTGCGCAGGATGATTTTGCTGGCGGCGGTACCGGCGTCGGCCGGTGTCAGGTGACGCAACAGCGAGGCGATTTCAGTTTGATTGAAGGCCAGCGTGGCGCGCTCGCATTCGTACAATTCGTCATCGAGCAACAAGCGTGGCCAGTTGCATTGCGGACGACGGCGGGCACCCAGCCACCAGGTCAGCATCGGACTGCTGACGGCCAGCATGCGATCGAGCAGGTGATCGAGTTCCGGGTTCGGCACGCGGCAATAGTCATCGAGAAACAGCCAGGTCGGCGCCTGCAATCGAGCCAGCGCGCCGAGCATTGCCGACTCTTCTGAGGAGGCCAGCCCCAGCGCTTCTGCCACACGCTGACGAAAATCCGCCGCACTCATTACCACGCCAGACAACGGTAACCAGCACACCCGGCATTGCGGCGGCGCCTGCAAGAGGCAGTCGGCGAGTAGCGCGGTCTTGCCGCTGCCAGCTGGCGCGCACAGCAATTTCACCCGGGATGTGGACGCCAGCAAGGGCTCGGTCAAACGATCACGCGACAGGTGATGAGAGGACAGACGGGGCAGGAATCCAGAACGGTCAAGACACGGGGTCATGGCGGTCATTGCGGCGTGCCTTTTTATAATTGTCCGGCAACCCTAGCCCTCTCTGGCCCGCTTGTTGAGAAGTATTCAGGACGCTGATTGGCAGCCATAAAAAAGGCGACCCACCGGTCGCCTTCTGCACTGCAAATGTATCAACTCCCTTACCGGACACCCTCGGCACGCAACGCCGATGGCGTGTAGTCCGCCGCCTTGGCTTCGAAGCCGAATTCAAAGCTGTGCTTCTCTTCGTTCTTCATCCCCAGCGCAATGTATCGACCGGCAATGATGTCGTAGAGCGCTTCCAGGGTGTACGCCTGGGCCTGGTGATCGTAGTAGTACTGCGCGTGCCCCTCGGCCACTCGCCACAGTTGACCGCGACCGTCGTAGTGGTCCACCAGCGCGACCTGCCAGCTGTCTTCGTCGATGTACATGTGGCGCTTGGCATAGATGTGCCGCTCGCTCGGCTTGACTGTGCCGATCACTTCCCAGACGCGGTGCAGTTCATAGCGGGTCAGGTCCTGGTTGATGTGCCCAGCCTTGACGATGTCGTCGTACTTGAGGCTCGGCGAGTCGAGTTTGTAGCTGTTGTAGGGTATGTACATTTCCTTCTTGCCGACCAGTTTCCAGTCGTAGCGATCCGGCGCGCCGGAAAACATGTCGAAGTTGTCGGAAGTGCGCAGGCCGTCAGCGGCAGTACCCGGCCCGTCGTAGGCCACTTGCGGCGCACGGCGCACACGGCGTTGGCCGGCGTTGTAGATCCACGCCAGACGCGGTTCTTTCACCTGATCGAGGGTCTCGTGCACCAGCAACACGTTACCCGCCAGACGCGCCGGCGCGGTGACCGATTGCTTGAAAAAGGTCAGCACGTTGGCAGCTTTTTCCGGGTCCAGGTCCTTCATCAATTGCGGGACGGCAATCTCTTCCTCGAAGCGGATCGGCGTGTAGCTGCCGTTGGTTTGCGGCGTCACTTGGGTGATGATGCGGCGCAGATTGCCGCCGTGATAACGGGTGATGTGGTTCCACAACACTTCCACGCCCGTCTTCGGAATCGGGAACGCGTAGTAGCGGTTGCCGGTGAAATTAGACAGGCCGTTACCTTCGTTGATGCTGGTGACATTCAGCGCGCTGCGCTTGGCCGACTCGTAGATTTCCGGTGGCACGGCCACGGTGCGGTGAGTCGGGTAGACCGGGATCTTGTAAGTTTCCGGGTAGCGCTTGAACATCGCTACCTGGCCTTCCGAGAGTTTGTCCTTGTACTTGTCGACGTTGGCGGGGGTGATCACGAACAGCGGTTTTTCGCTGGCGAACGGGTCAGCCAGGAAGCCTTTGCTGTCCACCGCGCCCGCATTTTTCGGGATGCCACCGGTCCACGCCGGGATCGAGCCGTCGGCGTTACCGGCCTTCTCGGCGCCCAGCGGCGTGAGGGTAGTCCCGAGTTTGTTGGCTTCGTCCGGCGACACCGCCGCCATTACGTTGGCCGCCAGCAGGCTCAAAGCCAGGGCGCCGCATTGCAGAATCATCTTGCGCATCAAATTCATCCTTCTCAGCCAGATCAGAAGTTCACGCCGAAGCTCAGTGCCAGGAAGTCGCGGTCTTCCAGGGTGTTGTAGTCACCGCCGAAGAAATCGGTGTAACTCAGGCTCGCGGTATAGGTGTTGCGGTAATCGGCATCGACGCCGACGCTGACTGCCTTGGCGCCTTCGTTGAACAGCCCGTTGGGGCCGTAGCCAGCGACGTCATGGGACCAGGACAGGTTGGGTTTGAGGTTGATCCCGCCGATCACGTTGGCGTAATCGAGGATCGCCCGGGCGCGGTAGCCCCAGGAGGTCGAGGTGACGAAGCCTTCGGTATCGCCGCCGAAACCGTACTGGCCGTAGACCGAGTCGCGGCCGTAACGCAGATTGCTGCGCGACTCCAGACCACCGACGTGAACCACCGCCGCTTCGCCAACCAGGGTCAATCGCTGAGCGCCCCACACCTGATCGAAGAACTGCGTGAGGGTGCTCTGGATCTGGGTGATTTCTTTGCGGCGATAGCCCTTGTTGTCAGCGCCAGGGGAGGTGGCGATCGGTGATGCGGCACCGCCGGCAATCGGGTTGACCATTGCCAGGGTCAGGTCGTTGGTGCTGACTTGCACCGGCGCATTCGGGCGATAACTGATCTCGCCGCTCCACGCGGTGCCGGTCGGCAACGTGGTGGAGAAACTCGCACCGTAGAGACGAATGTCTTCCGGGTACTCGAGGTAGTACTGACCGCGTCCGAGCATCACGCTTTGCGCCAGGCCCGCACCGCTGCCCGGTGCCAGACGGTTGGCAATACTCACCATCCCCGGCAGGCTGGCCAGCGTCGACAGGCCGGCGGTGGTGGTGCCGACAGTCGGTGTGCGGCTGTGGTAATTCATGAAATACAGGCCGTACTCGGTGTCGTCACCGAGCCAGCGCAACGCCGTGCCCCACTGCCCGGAATCCCGCGCATCGCGGTCGCCGCCACGGGGAACGACCACGCCCTCGCGGGTCACCTGGATCGGTTGACCGAAGGCAGCCGCCAATGGCGCCAATGGGGCAATCGCGGGGCTGCCGACGGTGTAGTTGTTGTTGCAACCATCCGCCACCACGTCGTTGCCAAAGAAGGTGCCGCAGTTGTCGACAACGGTCTGGTCCCATTCCAGTTGATAGAAACCTTCCACCGAGAGCTGATCGGTCAGGCCCTGGGAGGCGAACAGCATGTTGACCGGAATCAGACCCTCTTTGATCTCGGCACCCGGACGACGGAACGCCGATACGTCGATCGGGTTGATGCTGTTGATCGAGTTGCCGATGAAGGTACTTTCACCCCAGCTGACCACCTGCTTGCCGGCACGTACGGTGCCCGGCAAATCGGCGATGGAATAGTTGTGATAAACGAAGGCATCGAGAATCTGCGCGCCGGACGACTTGGCGCCTTCCTTGCGGCCACTGTCGCTGATCGGCTTGAACTCGCGGGTTTCATCCTTGAGCTCGAAGTCGTACCAGTACTTGCCACGGACGAACACGCCGGTGTCGCCGTATTTCAATTCAAGATCGTGCAGCCCCTTGAAGATCTTGGAGAAGGTTTCGCCCTTCTTGAAGTTCAGCCGGCCGTCATCACCGGTCGAAGACTGACCGGTCCCGCCGTTGACAGTGCCCACCAAAGACTTATCGGCATCGCGCATGCCCCAACTCGCGCCGACGGACAGCGAGGAGTCGAACGTCCCCTCGATTTCGCCGATGTTGAATGCAACCGCTTGCGCCTGGGCACAGCAGCCCAAGGCAACCGCAGCGGCCAGCGCTTGCGGTGTGAAGATGGCGCGCATTGTTGTTTTTGTCATGCGTCTTCCCCGGTGAGTGACAGAAGGCCCCACCCTACTGCCGCACGTGGGGAGCGATAAGCGCACCAAGGAGGTATTCGTGGTGTACCTCTAAAGGATGAATGGCCTGATGGGTCGAAGGTTTGCGCCGGGTATGGATGGGCTGGATGGAGGGTTATCAGTCAGATGCATGGGCAGGGATGGCATCGATCGTGTAGCAGCTGTCGAGCAGCGCGAGGCTGCGTTCGGTTCAGGCCGCGCTCGAGAAGGAATCAGTCGTAATTTCTGGCAATGCGGTACATCAGGAAGACCTCATGCGCAGGTTTTACGACGACTTCGTCGCCGAACGCAGCCTCGCGCTGCTCGGCAGCTGCTACAGGGGACGTGGTGCCGCAGACTGTTACTCATGCTGCAACAGTTCATGTCGCGAATCGCTATTTTTCCTTTGGGCTCAAGGCCTTATTCTTGCCGGGCTTTCACGGTGAACAGCCTGGAAGCGCGAAGCGATGGTGTGTGATGAGCCCGCGCCATTGGCGACAGAATCCAGATGAATCGACGCTATTCGATTCATCACCCCGTGTTCACTGACGTTGATTTGTAGCTCCTTGATCCAACGTCTTACTTTGGCCGCTGCGTTTGCAGCGGCCTTTTTTATGGGCGACATTCCTACAGGATGTTTCCTGTAACAGCCTAAGAAATATCTCTTACGCGAAAGATAATCCTGCCTTTATCCTCACATCATCGAAATTTCTCTCCCCTTTATATGTAAAAACCGACGCCTATCTCGGACCCGGACATTCAATTTCCGTTGTAACTTTTAATGGCAGGAAGCAGTCGCGGGAATGCACATAGTTAATGGCTTACCGCCAACACGTTATTTCTCTCAACCCCAATGCACATTCAAAAGGATATGAATATGCAAAAGCCACCGAGACCAGGCTATCTTGATATTCGCACGCCCATTCACACGATAGACGTTGCTCCCGATCACATAATACCCGCACCTCTAACATCAAATGACAATAGAGCCGGGCCAATCGGCCACGGTGTAAGTACCTATAACCAAAACCAGCTTAAAGTCCAAACCACTTCCAAAGCACTGGACCAGGATTATCAGACCAAGGTCAGTCAACTACCGCAATCCATCGAAGCCGAACTGGCAGCAACCCGATCTGAAGGCTCTACTGCCCCCCTTCCACCTGTGCAATCAATCGCCAGAGAACTGGGAGTACTCAACACACTTACCCACCGGAAAACCGTCGAGCTTCAAAATAAAACCGTTACTGCCAATGCGTTTTATGGGGGTGATCCATTTAATCGACATATCAATGACTTCATGAAAAAAGCCACGACGCTGGAAAAGTGGCCGGGACCGAACGGCATTGCCATGCAGGCCTTGGTTCAATCGCTCCAAGCCGCTAACGATGTCAGATTGCTGACTCAAACCCTGCAGTTGCTTAACCAGCGAACCGCCGATGTGCAGAACTTCCTTAGGGTCGTTCAAGCCAACGAAGAAGCACAGAGAGCCGCCGCTGAATTGGTACGCATAAACGAGGAAGCCGCGGCAAGAGCTCAAGAACAAGCGCGACTTGCAGCATTGGAAAACGCGCGGCGGGTGGCTGCCGAACAGGAAGCAAAGTTTGCTGCTGCACAAGTACAGGACCCTTCATCGCTAAAAGGGCTGGAGCTTCACTGGTGGGCGATAGCTACGCTAGAAAAGCATCGCGCTATAGAAAAAGATCTGGCGGCAAGGAGAGCCGCATTAGCAAATGAAAAGGAGCAAGCACGGGTTGCGGCGCAAGCGGCAGCGCAGCAGGTCGCTGCGGAACGGGCTCGTCTTGAAGCGCAAGCAGAGAGTAAACGGCAAGCCGAGCAGCTACGTGTTGAAATGCAGCAAGCAGAGCGCAAGGCGCAAGACCTCGCCCGCCAACAGTCCGTTCTCGCAGAAAAGGCCAAGGCCGAAGCCGAAGCCGAGCGGTTTCGCCTTGAACAGCAAAAGAAAGCACAGTCGGAGGAACGAGATCACCGTCGCCAACAATCCCTGCTTGCGGAACAAGCGGTCTATCAACGACAAGCTGAAAGGGCGCGCCTTGAAAGACACCAGCAAGCGATAGAAGAAGCGCAGGCGTTAACTCGGCAACAGGCTCAGTTGGAAGCGCTGGCTGAGCCTCAAAGGCGAGCCGAGCAGGCTCGTCTCGAAGCACAATGGCGAGCCGAAACTGAAGCACGCTGGCAAAACCCTACGTTTGCCAATGCCGGTTCGACGGCGGCATTCGGCCCAGCGTTTACCGGCACGGCCGGTACCATCGGTACTAGTCCTGCGACGTCACTGGCGTTAAGGGCCGCGCTTCGCACTGCGGTCTCCGCTGTTACCGCGACTCTTGCGACAGTATCCGCTCCAGTGCTCGTGGGATTCGCAGGCCTTCTAGTTCCCTCACGGCTGGGTAATGGTGATCTGTTTTCTGTCAGTGTTCCGCTGTCAGAACTTGCTCCATTTCCAACCGCCGATCTTTACGAACTGGCAGTCACCGGAGGAGCGGTCGATCTGCCATTGACACTCGGTTCAAAGACGATAGGCAACAAAGTAGAGATCGTCGTCGTTGCCACTGACGGCGTGACAGTACCCGCCAGCGTTCCGGTAAACCTTGCCCACTTTGATGCCCGGAAAAATGTTTACGTATCCGGTAGCACCGTCGCCAACGGTCCCATCATCACTTGGACGCCGCTGGAAGACCCACTAAACCCTTCGACTGATTTTCCGCTGAACGAAACAGATCTGCCGATCTATGAAGGTGCCACTGTCACTCCCAACACCGGACGAGTCGATCCGTTTCCAGAGGTGGATCTCTATGGATTTGGCGGCTTCATCACCGTCTTTCCAATGGACTCCGGCCTTCCTCCAATTTTCATGCTGCTTAGGGATCGACGGCAGGACCCTGGAATTGCCAGCGGGAATGGAGAGTTCGTTTCAGGAATCTGGCTAGGGACGAGGTCACGGTCGGGAGGTGCACCGATTCCCAAGCAGATTGCGGATAAACTTCGGGAGTGGGAGTTTTCGAATTTCAGAGCGTTCAGGGAAGCGCTCTGGAGAGCGGTTTCAGACGATCTGGAGTTGGCGACACAATTCACCGCCAACAATGTTCAAGAAATGAGTAACGGCCGAGCCCCTTTTTCTCGTAAAGCGGATAGATTAGGTGGCCAAGTAAAACTCGAGCTACACCATGTGAAGCATGTTTCGAAAGATGGCGAGATATTTGACATGGACAACATCCGAATCGTCACCCAAAAACGACACTCAGAAATACACAAAGGAGATAAATGACATGAGCCTCTTTGACCTCTCCGACTACACCGAAACAGAATTTCTTAAGTTCGTTTCCAGAATCTGCCAATCAGAATACCCGACAGAGAAGGAACAGATTGACGCCGTACTTTTGTTTGAAGAAATAACAGAGCATCCGGACGGATCCGACTTGATTTACTACGCAGATTCAGACGAAGAATCAACACCCGAGGCTATCGTTGCGAAAGTGAAAACTTGGCGAAACATCAAAGGTAAACCAGGCTTTAAACCCGAAGAATAAAAAATAAGGGAGCAAGTATTCGTGCTTGCTCCCTCTTCACCACTCTTAAATCGAATACCTCTGCAAATTCCCCATCATTTCCTTCAACGCCTCAATATTGTCCTTAGGATGCGCCGCTCCTTCGAAATCACAAATCTGCTCCCACTGCGCCGCCACATCCTCCGGCGAGAACCCCACCCGCGGATCAAACCCGGCGCCCAGGCTGCGTTCCCAACGCACCTTGCCCATCCAGCCGCCGCCGACTTCAAACAATCCGGAAGTCTCCTGGCAGTTCTCACTGGCCAGGTACACCACCAACGGGCTCACCAGTTCGGGCTTGAGTTGCTCGAACACTTGCGGCGGAATCAGGCCTTCGGTCATGCGAGTGCCGCCGGTGGGCGCGATGGCGTTGACCAGGATGTTGTTCTTGCGGCCTTCGATGGCGAGTGTGCGGGTCAGGCCGTAGAGGCCGAGTTTGGCCATGCCGTAGTTGGACTGGCCGAAGTTGCCGTAGATGCCCGAGGTCGAGGCGGTGAAGATCACGCGGCCATAGTTTTGCTCGCGCATGTGCGGCCAGGCGGCACGGGTGACTTTGTAGGCGCCTTCGACGTGGACGCGGTAAACCAGGTCCCAATCGGCGTCGTCCATTTTGTGGAAGGTCTTGTCGCGCAGGATCCCTGCGTTGTTGACCACGACATCGATGCGGCCGAACGCATCGAGGGCGTGCTGGACGATTTTGTCGCCATCGGTGACGGAATCGTGGTTGGCTTCGGCGATGCCACCCGCTTCGCGAATTTCCGCCACTACGCGGTCGGCTGCCGACGCGTTGGCGCCTTCCCCTTGAGCCGAGCCACCAAGATCATTGACCAGAACTTTGGCGCCCTGCTTGGCGAACAGCAGCGCGTGAGCCCGGCCCAGGCCGCCGCCGGCACCCGTGACGATCACTACTTTATCTTCGAAGCGCACAGACTCATTCATGGGGAACTCCAGCAGACCAGGGACAATAAGTCCGAGTGTCAGGCACCAGGCTGCTGGTCACAATAAACACGGGTAGAGCTGAATGGTGCCCGATAAGGCTGGGGGATAGTCAGGAACAGGCCGCCTTGCGTGGCGGTGAAACCAACCGATCCCGAAACACCAGGTAATGCTTGAGCACCTGCGCCGGCGCTTCGGTCTGTGGGTAATGGCCAATATCAGGCAGCAGGACCGTGTCCGGGTCGGGGACCAGCTCCCGATAGCGCTTGACCATGTGAGCGCCGGAAATCGGATCGACCTCTCCATCGATGACCCGCAGCGGCACTTCACCGCGCTGCATGGCGCTGACCCAACGCTCGCGCTGGACACGCCGCTCAGGGATGTAGGCGATGAGTTTGTGCATGATCCGCGGGCCGTGATTGCTGTCGATCAGCCCCCAGAAATCATCCATCTCGCTTTCGCTGGGCCGCGTCTGCGGACCGAAGATCCGCCGGAAACTTTTCACCAGACCGTCGCGGGTAAAAGCTCGACCAATCATCCAGCCCAAGGGGCTGAGCAGCAGCTTTTGCATCAACACCGGGCGATGGGTTTCAGGAAACAGGCCACCGTTGAGGAATACACAACTGGCGAGATCGATGCGGGTTTCGTAATGCCGGGCCAACAATTCCTGAGCCACGCTGTCGCCATAATCGTGAGCCAACAGATGCACCGGCTCCTCGACGTTCAGATGCGCGAGCAAGGCCTGTTGCAGATCGGCCTGCTCCAACAGGCTGTATTCATGGTTGACGGGTTTGGCTGAGTCGCCGAAGCCGAGCATGTCGCAGGCAATCACCCGATAGCGCTGCGTCAGCGGTTGCCACAGGTAATGCCAGTCCCAACTGGCGGTCGGGAAGCCATGAATGAGCAGGAGCGGCTCACCCTGTCCCGCCGTCCAGTAACGAATGGTCTGACCTCGGAATACGAACGTCTGGCCCCGTTTGCGCCAGACACACAGCGGGATCTCGGCAAGTTCCATTAGAGTTTATAACCCGGGTCTTGTTGATCGAGTTTGCGCAGCAACGCCGGCCAGGCCAACGCACCACCCATCCCTTGAGCACTTTTGGTCACGCCGGCGATCATTGCCTTGGCGCCCGCCAGGATCTGCGGTTCGATGGCAATCAGCTCGGCACCACCGTTCTGCGCCAGCACCTGGATATCGCAGGCGCGCTGGAAGGTAAACATCATCAGGAACGTGTCGGCGATGGTGCTGCCACAGGTCAGCAAGCCGTGGTTGTGCAGCATCAGGAAATTGTTTTCACCGAGGTCGGCTTGCAGGCGCGCCTTCTCTTCATGGTTCAGGGCAACGCCTTCGTAAGCGTGATAAGCCAGGCTGGACAGCACAAACAATGACTGCTGACTGATTGGCAAAATGCCCTGTTTTTGCGCGGACACCGCCACACCCGCAGCGGTGTGGGTGTGCAGCACGCAGACCACATCGTGACGCACTTCATGCACGGCGCTGTGAATGGTGTAACCCGCCGGGTTGATCTCGTAAGGGCTGTCCATCAGCTTGTTACCGGCCTGATCGACCTTGACCAGGCTCGACGCGGTGATCTCGTGAAACATCAACCCGAACGGGTTGATCAGAAAATCTTCGGTGCCCGGCACCTTGGCCGATATGTGCGTAAAGATCAGATCGTCCCAGCCATGCGAGGCGACCAGGCGATAACAGGCAGCCAGATCGACGCGAGTCTGCCACTCGGCGGCACTGACCTGGTCTTTGACACTGTGGGGGGATTGGACGGGAGCAACGTTCACGGCAAGGACCTCCTGTTCTTATTGTTTTACTGTCGTTACAGCAGTCTAGTCAGCGCCAGGTTTTCGTGTAGTTGCATTGGCAGCCAGCTTGATGGCCTAACGAGTCAGTTCATAAGAAAGGCTGGATCCATGTCAAAGGACCGCCGCCAACAAGGGGGCGGCAAACAGATTCAAAAGCGCCGTCAGCACCATGACAAGCTTCGCCACCCATCCTTCATTACCGCCAACTTCATAGGCTCGACTGACCGGTCAGCCCCGCAGCGCGGTAATCAACTCTGCCAGCCACGGCTCGGCATCGGTTTCCGGGGTCACGCTTTCGCTCGCGTCCAGGCGGAGCATCGGCAGCACTTCGCGCAGGCCCAGTTCGCCGAACAATTCACGCATCTGCTCACCGCCACCGCAGAACGTATCGCCGTAACTGGCATCTCCGAGGCCAATCACAGCACTCGGCAAACCACGCCAGTCGGCGGGCAGCAGATCGCGAATCGTCGAATACAGCGGTTGCAGGTTATCCGGCAACTCACCCATGCCGGTGGTCGAAGTCACCGCTAGAAATGCTTCCGGGCCGAAGGCCTGGACATCGGCCAGTGTCGCGCGCGGGTTGTGCCAGGTTTCGAAACCGGCGGCGTTTAAAATCGTTGCGGCGTGGCGGGCAACTTCTTCAGCCGTGCCGTACACCGAGCCGGAAATGATGGCAACTTTCATCAAACTGATCCTGAAGCTGAGTTAAAAATACAGATATTAACAGCACAGGCTCATTTGATCTTTTAGAATGCAAATCCCTATCAATACGGAAAGGACTCTCCGATGATCAACGCTCAACTGCTGCAAATGGTGATAAAAGCTTCCAACGACGGCATCGTGATTGCCGAAAAGGAAGGCGATCAGGACAACATCCTGATTTATGTAAACCCGGCGTTCGAGCGTCTGACGGGTTACACCAGCGAAGAAATCCTCTACCAGGATTGCCGTTTCCTGCAGTCCGGTGACCGGGATCAAGAAAAGGCCCTCAAAGCGATTCGCGAGTCGTTGGCCAGTGGCGGCTCCTGCCGGGAAATCCTGAGAAATTACCGCAAGGACGGCACGCCGTTCTGGAATGAGCTGTCCCTTTCTACAGTGAAAAACCCGGCTGACGGACAAACTTATTTTGTTGGCGTACAGAAAGACGTCACGGTCCAGGTCAAGGCACAGCAGCGGGTAGCGCAACTGGAAGCGCAATTGGCTGAGGTGCAAGCCGAGGTTGCTGCGCTTAAAGCGACGAACGGCGAAAACAAAACAGCGAATTAATTGTCATTAACTACAATCACCGATGACTTTGTAACTTTTTCTTTCGAGTTAGCCATGCAACGCGACGCACTCCTGACACAGGATGAGCTGGATTTTATCCAGACCATGCAACACAACCCGCAACTCAATGTGCGGGATGCGACGTCGAGTCTGCTCGTCAACGGTGGATCGCAAATCCGTGATTTGCTCACGCGCCTGGCGGCACATGAGCAAGTCACCATCCAGGCCAATTTCGAAAACCAGCAAATGACCTTTCCGCTGCACCTGGTGGAAGACGAATTTCACGCGCTGCATTTGCGCCTGGGCGTGCCGAGTATTTATGAAGACGGGCCAATGGTACGGCCATGGCGCCTGACGCTTGAAGAGCCGGTGGCGCTGGAAAATGCCAAAGGCCAACCCGGCACGATGTGGGTGCACGAAATTTCGTTCAAAGGCGTTTTGCTGGAAGTCCGCAACAAGACCAAACCGCCCAAGCATTTCGCGTTGTGGTTCAGCCCGTCAGGCTATGAGCGGATTGCATTGCGCGGCACTTTCGAGCGTGAAACCGAACAAGGTTTCTACGCCTACGAATTGAGCCAGACGGACAAGGACGAGACCGAGCGCCTGCGCCAGTACATCCTTCAGCAGCATCGTCTGACACATCCCGCACTGCACAACTGAATTCAGGTATCAAGATTTCCTGCCAGGAACTGTTTCAGACGCTGACGCATCACCATCCCCTCATTTCCCAGACACCCTATCGACGTCCCGGCCAGGCTGTCCTGTGCCAGGTCCGACGCATCGCCGGCCAGCAACAACTGACAATCCAGGCTCAGAGCCAGTCGATTCAAACGCCGAGGCAACTCAGGGGCTGGCGCGTGATTGGACACCAGCACCAAAGCCGAGGGCTTGATCCGCTCGCAAACCAGGGTCAGCTCATCGAATGGCTGACCGATTGCCAGCAATTGGATAGCAGAGTCGACACTGCTCAGGTACAGCGCCGTGACCAGCACTTCCAGTTCATGAGCCTGATCGGCCAAGACGCAGACAATCACGCGTCGTGGTTGCATGACGCGCACCAGCAGCATGCGTTGCAATACGCGAGACCGCAGAAAGCCATCCAGAAATAGCCATTCACTGGTCTGACCGAACGCTTCATGGCGCTGCAGCATCAGCTTCCAGATCGGCAACAGGATGTCCTGGAACACCACGGTCAGGGGGTAACTGGAAAAAATCTGTCCATAGACTTGCTCCAGTTGCACCTCGTCAAACGCCGTCACCGCCACCTGAACCTGGTGCTGCCACTGGGCGTAGTCGGCCTGAACGAGTTCATCCGGAATGATGTTCGCCAGGGCTTTGAGCGGTTCGGTCTTGGCCAGTATCTTTCCGACCTTGCTGACCGCAACTCCACGGTCGATCCAGCCGAGAATGCTGCGAACCTTTTCGATATCCGCCATCGAGTACAGGCGATGCCCGCTTTCGGTGCGTGTGGGCTGGATCAGGCCATACCGCCGCTCCCACGCCCGCAACGTGACAGGATTGATACCCGTCAGCCGTGCTACCTCACGAATAGGGAACAGATCTTCACGCTCAATGGAAAGATCCGCCTGTGAGGCGGAACCACGCTCAGTCAGAACAGGCATGTGGCAATCAACGTCCATGTGCGGAATTGGATCCTATTTAACCCTCTTGCCCCATAATTATTCAAGACATTGATAAACGACGAATGCCGCTGGTGTAATTCCCATAATCAGGAATAATCCTTGCTTGTCTCAAGACGCAGCCCATCACCCCGGCGTTGCGCCTGGCGAAACTCCTACCCGGAGTAACGCGTTTGTCATACGGAGATACACAATGTCTACCTCACCCGTCACGCTGATGGTTTCACGCCGCGTCGCCGATGGGCGTTATCAGGACCTGATGGTCTGGTTGCGCGAAGGCGAACAACTGGCCACCGATTTTCCCGGTTATCTGGGCTCAGGCGTGCTCGCTCCGCCGCCCCAAGATAACGAATTCCAGATTATTTTCCGCTTTGCCGACGAGCAAACCATGCACGCCTGGGAGCATTCCGTTTCGCGTACCGCATGGCTGGCGCGCGGCAGCGATCTGTTTGCGCACAAGATGGAACATCGGGTCAGTGGCATCGAAGGCTGGTTCGGTGCCGTCGGCCAACGTCCACCACGCTGGAAACAGGCCGTGGCGATCTGGCTGGCGTTCTTTCCGGTTTCCCTGCTGTTCAACTTTGTATTGGGGCCGTTGCTCGGCGAAATGAGCCTGCTGCCTCGCGTGCTCATCAGCACTCTGTGCCTGACGCCGTTGATGGTCTACTTCTTTATTCCACTGTCGACCCGCATGCTGGCCGGCTGGCTGAACGGTACACCAGCACGTCCGTTGCCCGCCGAGCCCACCCCACAAAATCACTGACGTCCACAGGAAAAGTCCCGCGATAGGTGAATGCCGCTGCGCGCTGGTATAGTTTTGCTCTTACCGTGACGCGAGCCGTTCATGACCTCTTCCGCAGCTCCGATTCTCATCACCGGTGCCGGCCAGCGTGTCGGGCTGCACTGTGCGCAGCGTTTGCTCGAAGACGGCCATCCCGTGATCTTCAGCTACCGCAGCGAACGCCCCGGCGTGCAGACATTGCGCGACCTGGGCGCAACCGCGGTGTTCGCTGACTTCTCTACTGAAGCAGGAATCCTCGCCTTCATCACCGAACTGAAAACCCACTCCGATAGCCTGCGCGCCATTGTCCATAACGCTTCCGAATGGCTGGCCGAAACACCCGACACCGACGCCGAGGCCTTCACCCGCATGTTCAGTGTGCACATGCTCGCGCCCTACTTGATCAACCTGCACTGTGCCGACTTGCTCGAACGCTCAAGCCCCGCCGACATCGTGCACATCAGCGATGACGTGACCCGCAAGGGCAGCAGCAAACACATCGGCTACTGCGCCAGCAAAGCCGGGCTCGACAGCCTCACCCTGTCCTTCGCCGCGAAATACGCGCCGACAATCAAGGTGAACGGTATCGCGCCAGCCCTGCTAATGTTCAACCCCGACGACGACGCCGCGTACCGCGCCAAGGCCCTGGCCAAGTCCGCGCTGGGCATCGAACCCGGCAGCGAAGTGATCTACCAGAGCCTGCGTTATTTGCTCGACAACCCCTATGTCACCGGCACGACCCTGACCGTCAACGGCGGACGGCACATCAAATAAGCGCCCCCGCGAGGATGTTCCATGACGTTATCCCTGCCCCAGAACGCCCTGTCCCAGAGCTATCGCGAGATCCTCATCGGCCTCGGTGAAAACCCCGACCGCGAGGGCCTGCAAGACACCCCCGCCCGCGCGGCAAAAGCCATGCAGTACCTCTGCCATGGTTACGAGCAAAGCGTCGAAGAGATCGTCAACGGCGCGCTGTTCGCTTCCGACAACGATGAAATGATCATCGTCGACAACATCGAGCTGTACTCGCTCTGCGAACATCACATGCTGCCCTTCATCGGCAAGGCTCATGTGGCTTATATTCCAACGGGCAAGGTGCTGGGCCTGTCGAAAATCGCGCGGCTGGTGGACATGTTCGCCCGTCGCCTGCAAATCCAGGAAAACCTAACCCGGCAAATCGCCGACGCGGTGCAGCAAGTGACCGGCGCGGCCGGAGTCGCGGTGGTCATAGAAGCCAAGCACATGTGCATGATGATGCGCGGCGTCGAAAAACAGAATTCGACCATGAACACCTCAGTGATGCTCGGCGCCTTCCGCGAGTCGAGCAACACCCGTCAGGAGTTCCTGCAATTGATTGGACGGAGCAAGTAGCAATGCCACAACTTCAACCAGGAATGGCACGCATCCGGGTCAAGGACCTGTGCCTGCGGACCTTCATCGGGATCAACGAGGATGAAATCCTCAACAAGCAGGATGTGCTGATCAATCTGACCATTCTGTATGCCGCTCAGGAAGCGGTGCGTGACAACGACATCGATCACGCGCTGAATTACCGAACAATCACCAAGGCAATCATCGCCCACGTGGAGGGCAATCGCTTCGCCCTGCTCGAACGCCTGACCCAGGAAATTCTCGATCTGGTCATGGCCAACGCGTCGGTGCTGTACGCCGAGGTTGAAGTCGACAAGCCGCACGCCCTGCGATTCGCCGAGTCGGTGTCGATTACCCTGGCCGCGAGCCGCTGACCGCGTCTGGCGCATTGTCCGTCAGACTTTTATCATCCGCGCCACGATTGGATTGCACAGAGCCCGCCATGAACGATCAACAACGCCTGGAACTTGAAGCCGCCGCCTTTCGCCGGCTGGTCGCCCACCTGGACAGCCGCAAGGATGTGCAGAACATCGACCTGATGAACCTGTCCGGTTTCTGCCGCAACTGCCTGTCCAAGTGGTACAAGGCCGCCGCCGACGAACGCCAGATCGAGGTCAGCCTCGATGACGCCCGCGAAGTGGTCTACGGCATGCCGTACGCCGAGTGGAAAGCCCAATACCAGCAAGAAGCCAACGCCGAACAACAAGCGGCGTTCGCCAAAGGAAAACCCAATGAGTGATTTGAACACCCTGCGCGCCAGCCTCAAGAGCGGTGAACACGTTTTCGCCGATACCTTGGCGTTCATCGCCGCCGGCTACGACTACCAGCCTCAGGCGTTCAACAACGGTGGCGTGGAAAACGCTGCAGGGCAGAACGAAGGTTCGTGCAAGACACTGGGTCTGGCGCTGTTGGAAGGTCTGAGCGATGAAGAAGCGCTGTTGGCATTTGGCGAGCATTACCGCTCGGTCGTGGCCACGCCTGAAGGCAGTGACCACGGCAATATTCGTGCGCTGATTGCGCAGGGTCTGGCCGGTGTGAAGTTCTCGCAGCAACCGCTGACCCGCCGCTGACTCAACATCAAAAGATCGCAGCCTCGTTTCACTCGACAGCTCCTACAGAGAAATACGATCCCTGTAGGAGCTGTCGAGTGAAACGAGGCTGCGATCTTTTGATCTTCCACCGCACATCCCGACTTTTAAGATTGACCCGGCCACTTTATTTCGTTTGCCCGGAACCACTGCTCACGGCTTAGATAAAAAGAAGCATCCCTTCTTCAGAGTCGGTCATCCATGAGCAACGAAACCATCAGCCAGTCGATCAACGTCGTTCATCCCGTCACGCTCAGCCACGGCAAAAATGCCGAGGTCTGGGACACCGATGGCAAACGCTATATCGACTTTGTCGGCGGCATCGGCGTGCTGAACCTTGGCCATTGCCATCCGCGTATCGTCGAAGCCATTCGCGAACAAGCCACCCGGCTGACTCACTACGCGTTCAACGCCGCCCCGCATATGCCGTACATCGAACTGATGGATCGTCTCACCGCGTTCATGCCAGTGGACTACCCGGTCAGCGGCATGCTCACCAACAGCGGCGCGGAAGCAGCGGAAAACGCCCTGAAGATCGTGCGTGGCGCGACGGCTCGCACGGCGGTCATCGCTTTCGACGGCGCTTTCCACGGCCGCACCCTCGCCACACTCAACCTCAATGGCAAAGTCGCGCCTTACAAACAGAAAGTCGGCGTGCTGCCGGGGCCAGTGTTTCATTTGCCGTACCCGAGCAAGGACAACGGCGTGACCTGCGCCGAAGCCTTGAAGGCCATGGATCGACTATTCAGTGTCGAGATCGACGTTGAAGATGTGGCGTGCTTTATCGTCGAACCGGTGCAGGGCGAATCGGGATTCCTGGCGATGGATGTAGAGTTCGCTCAAGCGCTGCGTCAGTTCTGTGATGAGAAAAACATTCTGCTGATTGCCGATGAAATCCAGTCCGGCTTCGGTCGCACCGGCCAGCGGTTTGCATTTTCGCGGCTGGGCATTGAACCGGACCTGATCCTGCTGGGCAAAAGCATTGCCGGCGGTGTGCCTTTGGGCGCGGTGGTCGGGCGCAAGTCGCTGCTCGACACGTTGCCCAAAGGTGGACTGGGCGGCACCTATTCGGGTAACCCCATCGCCTGCGCCGCCGCGTTGGCGACCCTGGACGAAATGACTGACACGAACCTGCAAGCCTGGGGCGCACAACAGGAAGAAGCGATTGTCAGCCGCTACGAATCCTGGCGCGCCAGGAAGCTGTCGCCGTACCTGGGCCGCTTGACCGGCGTTGGTGCGATGCGCGGTATCGAACTGATCAACGCCGACGGCTCTCCTGCATCGGCGCAGCTGACGCAACTGCTGAGCCTGGCGCGAGACGCAGGCTTGTTGCTGATGCCCAGCGGCAAATCGCGCCACATCATTCGGCTGCTGGCGCCATTGACCACCGAGGCTGCCGTGTTGGAAGAAGGGCTGGACATCCTCGAGGCGTGCCTGAAGAAACTGGCCTGACCCCAAAGTCTTGCGACCCACACAGGGAATGTGATCAAGCAATAAATCGCGGGCACAAAAAAACCGGCCGACGCCGGTTTTTTCATTTCAACAGAATCAGAACGAAGCGTTCTGCAGACCGTCGAGGTAACGCTCAGTGTCCAGTGCCGCCATGCAGCCGGCGCCGGCCGAGGTGATGGCCTGACGGTAAACGTGGTCAGCCACGTCGCCGGCAGCGAAGATGCCTTCAACGCTGGTGGCCGTTGCGTTGCCATCACGGCCGCCCTGCACAACCAGGTAGCCGTCTTTCAACGTCAGCTGGCCTTCGAACAACGAAGTGTTCGGGGTGTGGCCGATGGCGATGAACACGCCGTCGACTGTCAGCTCGTCGAAGCTGCCGTCGTTGTTCTTCAGACGGGCACCGGTCACGCCCATGTTGTCGCCCAGGACTTCGTCCAGGTTCGAGTTCAGCTTGAGGATGATCTTGCCTTCGGCAACCCGTGCATTCAGCTTGTCGATCAGGATCTTCTCGGCGCGGAAGGTTTCGCGACGGTGGATCAGGGTCACGGTGCTGGCGATGTTGGCGAGGTACAGGGCTTCTTCGACAGCGGTGTTGCCGCCACCCACTACAGCCACTGGCTTGTTGCGGTAGAAGAAACCGTCGCAGGTTGCGCAGGCCGAAACGCCTTTGCCCATGAACGCTTCTTCCGACGGCAGACCGAGGTAACGAGCGCTGGCGCCGGTGGCGATGATCAGGGCGTCGCAGGTGTAAGTCGCGCTGTCGCCGATCAGGGTGTACGGCTTGGCAGCGAAGTCCACGGCATTGATGTGATCGAAAACGATCTCGGTTTCAAAGCGCTCGGCGTGCTCTTTCATGCGCTCCATCAACGCCGGGCCGGTCAGACCGTGGACGTCGCCCGGCCAGTTGTCGACTTCAGTGGTGGTGGTCAGTTGACCGCCGGCCTGCATGCCAGTGATCAGCAGCGGCTTGAGGTTGGCACGGGCGGCATAGACCGCGGCGCTGTAACCGGCAGGGCCGGAACCGAGAATAATCACTCGCGAATGACGGACTTCAGACATGACCTGCTCCTGTTGACCGGCCCGGAACACCTGGCGCGGAACGCCGGGTTGCCGGCGGGAATAAAAAAGGACCGTTGAAAGCACTTGGGGAAGGCTTGAACTCGACAGTCCTGTAAAAAAGATTGGGTGCAGCGTATCGAGGGGGCGAAGATTAAGGAAATACGGTTTAACAATCCAGCTCATAGGTGGTCTCTATCCCGTCACGCTGAATACAGAGACGCCTTTGTTACAGTTGATGTCGATGCTTCGACCGCGCTTTCGCCTGTCAGGCAAAGCCGGTAAGGTCGGCGCGTTTTCCCTCTGCTCGGAGCACGTTATGCCCGCCCCCGTTCTGTCCGGCCCGCAATACCTGCGCGAAGGCCTCAAGCTGGTCTTGAGCCCAAGCCTGCGTTTGTTCGTGTTGCTGCCCTTGGTGATCAACCTGGTGCTGTTCGTCGGATTGATCTACCTGGCCAGCCATCAATTCAGCCTGTGGGTCGATACGCTGATGCCGTCCCTGCCCGACTGGCTGAGTTTTCTCAGTTACGTCCTCTGGCCGATCTTTGTCGTGCTGGTGGTGCTCATGGTGTTTTTCACCTTCACCATGCTCGCCAACGTCATCGCCGCGCCGTTCAACGGCTTCCTGGCAGAAAAGGTCGAAGTGGTGGTACGTGGCACCGATGACTTTCCGGCGTTCAGTTGGGGTGAACTGATCGCCATGGTTCCCCGCACCTTGTCTCGGGAGATGCGCAAACTCGGCTATTTCCTGCCGCGAGCGACCGGGTTGTTCATTCTCTCGTTCATTCCCGTGGTGAACATCATTGCTGCGCCGCTGTGGCTGCTGTTCGGGGTGTGGATGATGGCGATCCAGTACATCGACTACCCGGCGGACAACCACAAACTGGGCTGGAACGAAATGCTCGCCTGGCTGCGTGAAAAACGCTGGCAGAGCATGAGTTTTGGCGGGAGTGTTTACCTGGTACTGCTGATTCCGGTGGTCAACATCCTGATGATGCCGGCGGCTGTGGCGGGTGCGACTCTGTTCTGGGTGCGTGAGCGCGGCGCGGAGAATCTGGTGACCCAACGCTGACACCGTCACAAATCCATCATCGAATCGCCACAATGACGACATGGCCCCAGCAGACACTGGGGTCATGACGACAGCTCTGCATATCACTCTGATCACCGAAACCTTCCCACCGGAAATCAATGGCGTGGCCAATACCCTCGGCCGTTTGTGCGATGGCTTGCGCGCGCGCGGGCATCAGGTCGAACTTGTGCGGCCACGTCAGGGCTGCGATCAGCAGTTGGGCAGCAACGACGAGTTGTTGCTGTGTCGTGGCTGGCCGCTGCCCGGCTATCCCGGTTTGCAATGGGGTCAGTCGTCGATGCACAAGCTGCTGCGGCGCTGGAAGCGCAATCGGCCGGACGTGCTTTACATCGCCACGGAAGGCCCGCTGGGGTTGTCGGCATTGCGGGCGGCGCGGCGTTTGGGGATTTCGGTGGTCAGCGGCTTTCATACCAATTTCCAACAGTATTCCAATCAGTACGGGCTCGGATTGCTGTCGCGTTTGCTGACTCACTACCTGCGCTGGTTTCACAACCGTTCTACGTTGACGCTGGTGCCCAGCATCAGCCAGCGACTGGAACTGGAGCGGCGACATTTCGAACGTCTTGCGTTGTTGTCGCGAGGGGTCGACAGCCAATTGTTTCATCCGGTCAAACGCCTGCAATCCCTACGCGAACATTGGGGTCTGGGCGAGAAGGACATCGCGGTCATCCACGTAGGACGTCTGGCGCAGGAGAAAAATCTTGGCTTGCTCAAGCGCTGCTTCGACGCGCTGAAAACGACTTATCCCCAGCGCAACATGAAGCTGATTGTGGTCGGCGACGGTCCGCAGCGAGGTACCTTGGAGCAGGCACTCCCTGATGCGATTTTCTGTGGATCTCAACGCGGCGAGGTGTTGGCCAGCCACTACGCGTCGGCGGATGTGTTTCTGTTTCCGAGTTTGACCGAAACCTTTGGCAATGTAGTGCTTGAGGCATTGGCGTCTGGTTTGGGCGTGGTGGCTTACGATCAGGCGGCAGCGGCTCAGCATATTCGCCATGGCTACAACGGCGTGTTGGCGATGCCGGGAGATGAAGAGGCGTTCTGCGATGCAGCAACGTGGCTGCTGGAGGAGCGCGAAACCTTGCGGTGCGTGCGGCTCAATGCGCGCCAGCATGCGAGTCGGCAGGGCTGGGCGGCGATTATCGAGCAGTTTGAGGGGCAGTTGCGGGGGGCTTGTGTGGGGGAGCAGGTGGTGCCGAATGCACCAACCTTGCCCCGAGCCTAGGGTGACATTGAGTCAGTCATCGCCAGCAGGCTGGCTCCCACAGGTTCCGTGTACACCGCAGAACCCCTGTGGGAGCCAGCCTGCTGGCGATGAGGCCTTGCCAGTCGCCGATTAAACCAAGGTCATCAACGCCTCACGGCTGAACGGAAGGATGTCTTCTTCACGGCCGTCACGCACTTTCTGCGCCCAGTCCGGATCGACCAGCAGCGCACGCCCTACCGCCACCAGATCGAACTCATCGTTGTTCAACCGCTCCAGCAGTTTTTCCAGACTGGCTGGCTGCGCGATCTTGTCGGTGCTGACCATGAACTGCAGGAACTCGCCGTCCAGGCCAACGCTGCCCACGGTGATGGTCGGCTTGCCAGTGAGCTTGCGGGCCCAGCCGGCCAGGTTCAGTTCGGAACCGTCGAACTCCGGTTCCCAGAAACGACGCGTCGAGCAGTGGAAAATGTCCACGCCTGCGTCGGACAACGGCTTGAGGAATTCACCCAGCGCCTCCGGAGTTTGCACCAGGCGCGCGGTGTAATCCTGCTGCTTCCACTGCGAGAAACGGAAGATGATCGGGAAGCCGTCACCGACCGCTGCACGCACGGCTTGAATCAGTTCGATGGCGAAACGCGAACGGTTGGCCAGGTCGCCACCGTATTCGTCGGTGCGCTGGTTGCTGCCTTCCCAGAAGAACTGGTCGACGAGATAGCCGTGGGCACCGTGGATTTCCACGCCGTCCATGCCGATGCTCTGGGCGTCTTTAGCGGCTTGGGCGAACGCGGCGATGACGTCCTGGATATCTTGTTTGGACATGCCGTGAACCACGACCTGACCGTCCTTCAATTTCTCCGACGGACCGTAACCCGGCACGCTGGCGTCCGGCTCGGTGCCGATGCGACGCACGCTGCCCACATGCCACAGCTGAGGAACGATCTTGCCGCCTTCGGCGTGGACCGCGTCGACCACTTTCTTCCAGCCGGCCAGCGCTGCATCACCGTAGAAATGCGGCACGTTCGGGTAGCCATTGGAAGCCTTGTGGCCGACGGTGGTGCCTTCGGTGATGATCAGGCCGACGCCTGCGGCAGCGCGGCGACGGTAGTACTCGATCACTTTGGAATTAGGCAGGCCACCCGGCGAAAACGAGCGAGTCATCGGCGCCATGACGACGCGGGTCGGCAGTTCGAGGGTGCCGAGGTGGAACGGTTTGAACAGGGCTTTGACTGGCATGGGACGCTCCACGAAAACGATATCGACGGGACACAAATTTTATGACGGCGATAATATGTTGAGTCGAAGACGATGCACAGCACTATTGATCTGGGTGATTAAGGGTCAAAAGGCAGGCATAAAAAATCGCAGCTCGGTGGCTGCGATTTTTTGGGGGTCAGCTCAGCGCTTTTTCAATCGCATGGATGACCGTCGGATCATCCGGCGCCGTACGCGGCGAAAACCGCGCCAACACCCGCCCGTCTTTGCCGAGCAGGAATTTCTCGAAGTTCCAGGTAATGTCCCCCGGAAACTCCGCGCCCTCGCCCGCCAGCAGACGGTACAGCTGATGACGATCGTGACCGTTGACTTCCAGCTTGCTGGACAACGGAAAGGTTACGCCATAGTTGAGGCTGCAGAAATCCTGGATCTCTTGCTCGGAGCCCGGTTCCTGCCCGGCAAACTGGTTGCACGGCAAGCCCAGCACACTGAAACCCTGGCCTTTGTATTTCTGGTAAAGGTTTTCCAGTGCCGCGTACTGTGGGGTCAAGCCACATTTGGAGGCGACGTTGACCACCAGCACGACGTTCCCTTTGAAGGGCGCCAGCGGTAGCTCCTGTCCATCCAGGGCTGTCAATTTAAGGTCGTGAAAAGCACTCATGACGAACTCCAGATTCCCGTGTTCTACTCGAAACAGCCACTTGGCGATGTCGCCAGGGACAGCCGCGGACTAAAAAGGCGCCCCTCGGGCGCCTCTCCAGTTCTCTGAGCTTAGCGCAGAAAATCAGTGGTGATGGCCACCTTCGCCATGGACGTGACCATGAGCGACTTCTTCCTGGCTGGCGTCACGGATGTCGATGATCTTGACCTGGAAATTCAGGCGCTGACCGGCCAACGGGTGGTTGCCGTCGACGGTGACTTCGTCGCCGTCCAGATCGCGGATGGTGACGATCTGCATCTGGCCGTCCGGCGCGGAAGCGTGGAACTGCATGCCCACTTCCAGCTCGTCGACGCCTTCGAACATGCTGCGGCTCAGGGTGCTGACCAGTTCGGCAGCGTATTCGCCGTAAGCATCTTCAGGTTCAACGGCTACGGTCAGCTCGTCGCCGACTGCTTTGCCTTCCAGTGCCTTTTCCAGGCCCGGGATGATGTTACCTGCGCCTTGCAGGTAGACCAGCGGCGCGCCGCCGGCGGAACTGTCGATGACCTCACCAGCGTCGTTGGTCAGGGTATAGTCGATGGAGACAGCCTTATTGGCGGCGATCAGCATGGGGCGAGACCTTTTGCATAAGAATGAAGAAAGGCCAAGTTTAGCGAAGCAATCGTCCGAAAGCGAACACAACCCGGACAGACGGATTGCGGCGAAAGGCTCAACGGTCACAGGTTTCCATCAGGATGAGGACGGGCATTGGGTGGCCGAGCTTTCCTGCGGCCACACTCAGCACCTGCGCCACCAGCCACCGTGGCAATCGCGCGCCTGGGTCCTGGACCCTGCGCAACGTATTGAAAAAATAGGCCAGCCCTTTGATTGCGGTTGGTGCGCACAAGGCTCGGTTAGCGATAACCTTGGCGACTGAATTTCGGTAGACGGCCAGTCATAGGTCCTCACCATTGCCATGCTCCCTTAGAGAATCCGCATGCAAACTTTTTTTATCGCACCCACCGATTTTGGTGTGGGTCTGACCTCCATCAGCCTCGGGCTGGTACGTACCCTTGAGCGAGCCGGCCTCAAAGTCGGTTTTTTCAAACCGATTGCCCAGCCGCATCCGGGTGACACCGGCCCGGAACGTTCCACCGAACTGGTGGCGCGCACTCACGGTTTGAAACCGCCTCAGCCGCTCGGCCTGGCTCACGTCGAGCGCATGCTCGGCGACGGTCAGCTGGATGAGCTGCTCGAAGAAATCATCACCCTTTATCAGCAAGCCGCCGTCGGCAAGGACGTGCTGATCGTTGAAGGCATGGTCCCGACCCGCAGCGCCAGTTACGCCGCCCGGGTCAATCTGCATTTGGCCAAGAGCCTCGATGCCGAAGTCATCCTGGTCTCGGCGCCGGAAAACGAAGTGCTGACTGAACTGTCTGGCCGGGTGGAATTGCAGGCGCAATTGTTTGGCGGTCCGAAAGACCCGAAAGTCCTCGGCGTGATCCTCAACAAGGTCAAGACCGAAGAAAGCATGGAGGCCTTCGCTTCACGCCTGAAAGAGCATTCGCCGTTGCTGCGCAGCGGGGATTTCCGCTTGCTCGGCTGCATTCCTTTCCAGCCGGAACTGAACGCGCCACGCACCCGCGACGTGGCCGACCTGATGGGCGCGCAAATCCTCAATGCCGGCGATTACGAAACCCGGCGCATGACCAAAATCATCATCTGCGCCCGCACCATGCGCAACACCGTGGAGTTGCTCAAACCCGGCGTGCTGGTGGTGACGCCCGGCGATCGCGACGACATCATCCTTGCCGTCAGCCTTGCCGCCATGAACGGCGTGCCGCTGGCCGGCCTGTTGCTGACCAGCGACACCCTGCCCGACCCGCGCATCATGGACCTGTGCCGCGGCGCGCTGCAGGCGGGCTTGCCGGTGTTGTCGGTGAGCACCGGCTCCTACGACACCGCCAACCAGTTGAACGGTTTGAACAAGGAAATCCCGATCGACGACCGCGAGCGCGCGGAAATCATCACCGACTTCGTCGCCAGTCATCTGGATGCCGACTGGCTGCACCAGCGCTGCGGCACCCCGCGTGAGATGCGCCTGTCGCCAGCGGTGTTTCGCTATCAATTGATTCAGCGCGCCCAGGCCGCCAACAAACGCATCGTTTTGCCTGAAGGCAGCGAGCCGCTGACCGTGCAAGCGGCGGCGATCTGTCAGGCGCGGGGCATCGCTCGGTGCGTGTTGCTGGCGAAACCGGAAGACGTCGAAGCCGTGGCCCGCGCTCAAGGTATCGAGTTGCCGCCGGGGCTGGAGATTCTCGATCCGGACCTGATTCGCGAGCGCTATGTCGAGCCGATGGTTGCGCTGCGCAAAAGCAAAAGCCTCAACGCACCGATGGCCGAGCAGCAACTGGAAGATACCGTGGTGATCGGCACCATGATGCTCGCGCTGGATGAGGTCGACGGCCTCGTGTCCGGGGTCATCCACTCCACCGCCAACACCATCCGCCCGGCCCTGCAACTGATCAAGACTGCGCCGGGCTGCACCCTGGTGTCGTCAGTATTCTTCATGCTGTTTCCGGAAGAAGTGCTGGTCTACGGCGACTGCGTGATGAACCCGCACCCGAGCGCCAGCGAACTGGCCGAGATTGCCCTGCAAAGCGCTGACTCGGCTGCAGCATTCGGCATCATCCCGCGCGTGGCGATGATCAGTTATTCCAGCGGCGAATCGGCCAGCGGCGAAGAAGTCGAGAAGGTTCGCGAAGCGACGCTGCTCGCCCACGAACAGCAGAACTCGCTGCTGATCGACGGCCCGTTGCAGTACGATGCCGCCGCCAACGAAACCGTGGCCAAGCAATTGGCGCCGAACAGCCAGGTCGCCGGTCGCGCCACAGTGTTCGTGTTCCCCGACCTGAACACTGGCAACACCACGCACAAAGCCGTACAGCGCAGTGCCGACTGCGTCAGCCTCGGGCCGATGCTGCAAGGCCTGCGCAAACCGGTGAACGACCTGCCGCGCGGCGCGCAAGTCGATGACATCGTGTACACCATCGCGTTGACCGCGATTCAAGCTGCCAACCGACCTATGGATCTTTAAATGCTGGCTTTTCTACCTGCCGCCGTGCGCGGCGTGATTGCATCGTTGCTGCTGGCGTTGAATACCATTCTGCTGTGCTCGTTCCTGTTCTGCGTGGCGATCTTCAAGGTATTGCCCTTCGCCCTCACCCAGCGCTTCACGCTCTGGTTGATGAGCCATACCCATGAAGCCTGGATCAGCAACAACAAGGCCTGGATGAACCTGGTCTGCCGCACCCGCTGGCACCTCAGCGGCCTGCAAGGGCTGGATTATCAACACTCCTACCTGATCACCAGCAACCACCAGAGCTGGGTCGACATCATGGTGTTGCAGTACGTGCTCAACCGGCGCATCCAGCCGCTGAAATTCTTCCTCAAACAGGAACTGATCTGGGTGCCGGTGATTGGCCTGGCCTGGTGGGCGCTCGGTTTTCCTTTCATGAAACGTTATTCCAAGGCCTATCTGGAAAAGCATCCGGAGAAGAAAGGCAAGGATCTGGAAACCACCCGCAAGACCTGCGACAAGTTCCGCAACAATCCGGTGGGAATTTTCAACTTTGTCGAAGGCACGCGCTTCACGGAAGGCAAGCATGCGCAGCAGAAATCACCGTTCAAGTACCTGCTCAAGCCCAAGGCTGGCGGCATTGCGTTTGTGCTGGATGCGATGGGTGAACAGCTGGAGTCGATCGTCAACGTGACGATTCACTATCCGGGCGGGCGTCCTGGGTATTGGGATCTGTTGTGCGGGAATGTGAAAGATGTGGTGGTGCATTTTCAGGAGCTGAAGATTCCGCCGCAGTTTATAGGCAAGAACTACGACCAGGATGGGGAGTATCGATTGCAGTTTCAGGGCTGGATCAATCAGCTGTGGGAAGACAAGGATGCGTTGTTGACGCAGATGCACCGGGAGTATCCCGCGAAATAATCTGTCGTCTGCATCGGCCTCATCGCTGGCAAGCCAGCTCCCACAAGATCTCTGCGTTTTCAAAATTGGCGCACCACCTGTGGGAGCTGGCTTGCCAGCGATGGCGGTTTCAGGGACACAAAAAAACCCGCCGATGATCACTCATCGGCGGGTTTTTTATTCGCAGCTAAGGCTTAGATCGCGCCACGCTTGCGCAGCAGATCCAGCACTTGCTTGACGCTTTCTTCCAGCGACAGCGACTGGGTGTCGACCACGAGGTCGGCGTCCAGCGGCACGTCGTACGGGAAGGAATCGCCCGGGATGTTATCCCCGGCCGCCGCGTACAGACCTTGCGGATCACGCTCGGCACAGACCGTCGGCGAGGCCTGGACGTAGACCGTCAGCAGACGCTCCTTGCCGATCAAATCCTTGGCCTGCTCACGCCCTTCAGCACTCGGCGCAACGAAGGCCGCCAGGGTCACCAGGCCGGCTTCGTTGAACTGACGTGCAACGTGTGCTGCACGGCGCCAGTTCTCGGTACGCCCGGCGCGATCCTGTGGCAGACCTTTGTTCAGGTCGTGACGCAGGTTCTGGCCATCGAGTACGAACACCGCACGGCCCATGTCGAACAGCTTGCGTTCAACCGCATAGGCCAGGGTGCTTTTGCCCGCGCCCGACAAACCGCTGAACAACACGGTGGCCGGTTGCTGGCCGAAACGCTGGGCGCGTTCTTCGGTGGCAACGTGCGCGAGTTTGCCGTGGTGCGTGCTGCTGCCATGCGCCAACGGCTGAGCGATGATCATCCCGGCGGCAACAGTGCCGTTGGTCAAACGATCAATCACGATGAACGAACCGGTGGTGCGGTTGCTTGCGTAACCGTCCAGCGCGATCGCGGCGTCGAGGCTGACCTTGACCCGACCGATCTCGTTCAACTGCAACGAGCTGGCAGGACCTTCTTCCAGGGTGTTCACGTCAACGCGGTTGACGATGCTGGTGATCGAACCCGGCACGTAACTCGTGGCGCGTTTGATGTCGTATTTCTTGCCCGGCAGCATTGGCTCTTCGGCCATCCACACCAGCATGGCGTCGAAGGCGTCGGTCACTTGCGGCAGGTTATCGGCGTGCACCAGCAAGTCGCCGCGAGAGATGTCGATCTCGTCTTCCATGGTCAGCGTTACAGCCTGACCTGGACCGGCGTGCTCCAGCTCACCTTCGAAGGTGACGATGGATTTCACACGGCTGCTCTTGCCCGACGGCAACACAACGACTTCGTCGCCCTTGTGCACGACACCGCTGGCCAGCGTACCGGCGAAACCACGGAAGTTCAGGTTCGGACGGTTGACGTACTGCACCGGGAAACGCAGGTCGGTGTAGTTGCGGTCGTTGGCGATCTCGACGGTCTCGAGAATTTCCATCAGCGACTGGCCGGTGTACCACGGCGAGCGCTCGGATTTGTTCACCACGTTGTCGCCCTTGAGCGCCGACATCGGCACGAAGGCCATGGTGGTCGGCTTGAAGGCGATGCCTTCGGCGAACTTCAGGTAATCGGCCTTGATCGACTCGAAGACGGTTTCGTCGAAGCCGTTGAGGTCCATCTTGTTGATGGCAACCACGATGTGCTTGATGCCCAGCAACGAGGCGATGAAGCTGTGGCGACGGGTCTGGGTCTGCACGCCGTAACGAGCGTCGACCAGGATGATCGCCAAGTCACAGGTGGACGCACCGGTGGCCATGTTGCGGGTGTACTGCTCATGGCCAGGGGTGTCGGCGATGATGAATTTGCGTTTGGCGGTGGAGAAATAGCGGTACGCGACATCGATGGTGATGCCTTGTTCACGCTCGGCCTGCAGGCCGTCGACCAGCAACGCCAGGTCGATGTCTTCGCCGGTGGTGCCGACTTTTTTCGAGTCGCGGGTGATGGCTTCCAGGTGATCTTCGTAGATCATCTTGGAGTCGTGCAGCAGGCGCCCGATCAGGGTGCTCTTGCCGTCGTCGACGTTGCCACAGGTCAGAAAGCGCAGCATTTCCTTGCGTTCGTGCTGGCCCAGGTAGGCGAGGATGTCCTCGCTGATCAAATCAGATGCGTGCGACATGACAACCCCTTAGAAATAACCCTGACGTTTCTTTTCTTCCATCGAGCCTGCGCCATCATGGTCGATGACCCGGCCCTGGCGTTCGGAAGTTCGCGTCAGGAGCATTTCCTGAATGATGTCGGTCAGGCTGGTGGCCTCGGACTCGACCGCACCGGTCAGCGGGTAATCGCCGAGTGTACGGAAACGGACCTTCTTCTTGACGATGCGCGCCTTGTCTTCATCGCTCAAATGATTGAGCAGGCGCTCGTCGTCGATCATGATCCAGGTGCCGTTCATCTCGATGACGTCGCGCTCGGCGGCGAAATACAGCGGCACAATCGGGATGCCTTCGAGGTAGATGTACTGCCAGATATCCAGCTCGGTCCAGTTCGACAACGGGAACACGCGAATCGATTCGCCCTTGTTGACGTTGCCGTTGTAGACGTTCCACAGCTCTGGACGCTGGTTTTTCGGGTCCCAGCGGTGCTTGGTGTCGCGGAAGGAATACACGCGCTCTTTGGCGCGGGACTTCTCTTCGTCGCGGCGAGCGCCACCGAAAGCGGCGTCGAAACCGTACTTGTCGAGGGCTTGTTTCAGGCCTTCGGTTTTCATGATGTCGGTGTGCTTGGCACTGCCGTGGGTCAGCGGGTTGATGCCCTGCGCGACGCCATCGGGGTTCACGTGCACGATCAGGTCAAGGCCGAGCTCTTCGACCATGCGGTCGCGGAACGCGTACATCTCCTTGAACTTCCACCGGGTGTCGACGTGCATCACCGGGAACGGCAGTTTGCCCGGGAAGAATGCCTTGCGCGCAAGGTGCAGCATCACGGCGGAGTCTTTACCGACGGAGTACAGCATCACCGGGTTATCGAACTCGGCGGCGACCTCGCGGATGATGTGGATGCTTTCGGCCTCCAGCTGTTTCAGATGCGTCAGTTTGTCGACCATGGCTACTCACGAAAACGATCTTATGGACGGCCAGCGGGCCGTGTTCGAGCGGGGAATCCTAGCACAGCGACCTCTTCTAATCAGGACGTGGGCTAGATCGAAAGGGTATATGAATATACCCCCTCGTTTGGGCGCCGAAGACCCTGTGGGAGCGAGCCTGCTCGCGATTGCGGTGTATCGGTCACATCGATGTCGCATGTGATGCAGCCATCGCCGGCAAGCCGGTCTCGCTCCCACATTTTGATCTGCGTGATCTCAGATCGGATTCGGGCAATCGATGAAGATGTGCTCAACGGCAAACCGACGCGCGAGGTAATCACCCAGCGCCTGCACTCCGTACCGCTCGGTGGCGTGATGGCCGGCGGCGATGAAGCTGATGTCGTTTTCCCGGGCGCTGTGGAAAGTTTGCTCGGAGGCCTCGCCGCTGAGGTACAGATCGACACCGGCCAGCACCGCCTGATCGATGTAACCCTGGCCGCCACCGGTGCACCAGCCCACGCGGCGAATCATCTCGCTGCCTTCAATCAGCAGCGGCTCACGACCCATGACTTCCTGCACACGACGGGCGAAATCACGGGGCGTCATCGGTTCGCTCAACGAGCCAACCAGGCCGACAACTTTGAGATTGTCCGGATCCAGCGGGCCTTCGACCGTGATCTCGAGCTGACGTGCCAACTGCACGTTGTTACCGACTTCCGCGTGCAGATCCAGCGGCAGGTGATAGGACAACAGGCTGATGTCGTGCTTGAGCAGGGTTTTCAACCGACGCTGCTTCATGCCGGTGATGCACGGGTTCTCGCCCTTCCAGAAATAGCCGTGATGCACCAGCACCAGATCGGCCTCGGCTTCGACGGCGGCGTCCAGCAACGCCTGGCTGGCGGTCACGCCACTGACGATGCGCATCACCTGCGGCCGGCCTTCGACCTGCAAGCCGTTGGGGCAGTAATCGGCAATCCTGGCGCTGTTAAGGTAACGGTCGGCTTCTTCGACCAGTGTGCTCAGGGCGACGGCCATAAAAGACTCCTAAATATCCCGTTCAGAGGCGAGCTGCGCCTCGTATAATGCGCGACATTATGGGCGGTCTCATACCGCCTGCAACCTTTCAGGACGTGCTTAATGCTCAAGGCGCTGCGTTTTTCCGGCTGGCCGCTGTTGGCCGGCGTGCTTATCGCTTTACTGATCATCCAGCGTTTTCCGGAGTGGGTCGGGCTGCCGAGTCTCGACGTCAACCTGCAGCAAGCGCCGCAAAGCACCACCGCGCAACAGGGTCCGGTGTCCTATGCCGACGCGGTGACCACGGCCGCGCCGTCGGTGGTGAACCTGTACACCACCAAAGTCATCAACAAACCAAATCATCCGCTGTTCGAAGATCCGCAGTTCCGCCGTTTCTTCGGCGACAACTCGCCCAAGCAGAAGCGCATGGAGTCGAGCCTGGGTTCCGGCGTGATCATGAGCCCGGAAGGCTATTTGCTGACCAACAACCACGTCACCAGCGGCGCCGACCAGATTGTGGTCGCGCTCAAGGATGGACGTGAAACCCTGGCCCGCGTGATCGGCAGCGACCCGGAAACCGACCTCGCGGTCCTGAAGATCGATCTGAAGAATCTGCCGTCGATCACCGTCGGCCGCTCCGACAACATCCGCATCGGTGACGTTGCCCTGGCCATCGGCAACCCGTTTGGCGTCGGCCAGACAGTGACCATGGGCATCATCAGCGCCACCGGGCGTAACCAGCTGGGCCTGAACAACTACGAAGACTTCATCCAGACCGACGCTGCGATCAACCCTGGCAACTCCGGTGGCGCACTGGTGGATGCCAACGGCAACCTGACCGGGATCAACACGGCGATCTTCTCCAAGTCCGGCGGCTCGCAAGGCATCGGTTTTGCGATCCCGGTCAAACTGGCCATGGAAGTGATGAAGTCGATCATCGAACACGGCCAGGTGATTCGCGGTTGGCTGGGCATTGAAGTGCAGCCGTTGACCCAGGAACTGGCGGAATCGTTTGGTCTGTCGGGGCGACCGGGCATTGTGGTCGCGGGGATTTTCCGTGACGGTCCGGCGCAGAAGGCCGGCCTGCAACTGGGTGACGTGATTCTCAGCATCGACGGCGAACCGGCCGGCGATGGTCGTCGTTCGATGAACCAGGTCGCGCGGATCAAACCGACCGACAAAGTCACGATTCAGGTGATGCGCAACGGCAAAGAGCTGAAGCTCACCGCTGAAATCGGCCTGCGACCGCCACCGGCGCCGGTCAAAGAAAAAGAAGAAAACTGAAGCCAGCCCGAGGCTCTCCGGCTAACAGCAGACATTCTCATTAGGCATGTTATATTGTTTCAATATCTCTATTGGAACAACATAACATGTCATCTCGAAAAATGGCTTCCGTGGCAAGTCTTGCCCTCGGCCTGCTGGGTGATCCGGTCTTCGCCGAAGAGCCCGGCACCCTCGAACTGGATGCGATCAGCGTCACCTCCGACTACGAATCCCCCACCGGCCCGGTCACGGGTTACCGCGCAACGCGTTCTTCCAGCGCGACCAAAACCGACACCGCCATTCGCGATATCCCGCAATCCATCAGCGTCATTCCCGTCAGCGTGCTCAACGACCTGGGCAGCACCAGCGTCGAGCGTGCCCTGGATTTTGCCGGCGGCGTGTCGAAGCAAAACAACTTCGGCGGTCTGACGCTTTATGAATACAGCGTGCGCGGCTTCACCACGTCGGAGTTCTACAAGGATGGCTTCAGCGCCAACCGGGGTTACCCGAGTACGCCGGACGTGGCCAACATCGAGCGCATCGAAGTGCTCAAAGGCCCCGCCGCCAGTCTCTACGGACGCGGCGATCCAGGCGGCACGGTCAACATCGTCACCAAGAAACCCCAGCCTGAAGCCTTCACCACCCTGCAAACCAGCGCCGGCAGTTGGGATCGTTATCGAACTGCGCTGGACGTCAACACGCCGCTGGATGACGACGCCAACGTGCTGTCCCGAATCAACCTGGCGGTCGAGGACAACCACAGCTTCCGCGATCACGTAGACAGCCAGCGAGTGTTCGTCGCGCCCTCCTTCAGTTGGCAACTGAACCCGGACACCAGCCTCTTGGTGGAGAGCGAATTCGTCCGTCACAGCTCCACGTTCGATCGCGGCATCGTCGCGCCGAACAACACGTGGAGCGGCGTTTCTCGTTCGACCTTCCTCGGCGAACCCAATGACGGCAACATCGATAACCACAACAACCTGCTGCAAGCCACGCTCGAACACCATCTCAACGACAGTTGGAAACTGCGCCTGGCCAGCCATTACAAGGAAGGCAAACTCTGGGGCTACGCCTCGGAAAACCGCCCGTTGAATGCCGACGGCCACACGCTCAATCGACGTTATCGTGAGCGCGATACGAACTGGCACGACAGCATCACCCAACTCGAATTACGCGGTCTGTTCGACCTCGGCAGCTGGCAGCACGAACTGCTGATTGGCACCGAGTACGAGAACTTCCGTAAAAACGAACGGGTCACGACCATTGCCGGTGGCCCCTACGCCATCGATATCTATCAGCCGGTCTACGGCCAGCCAAAACCCAACGGCACGCGCTCCGGCACTGATTTGTTTGAACACGTCGAAAGCCAGGCGCTGAACCTGCAGGATCAGATCGTCTTCACCGACAAACTGCGCGGCATGCTGGGTGCACGCTTCGAACACTTCGAGCAAAGCATCGACGATCACAGCCGCGGCGCCACCAGCCGTCAGAGCCACGACGCGTTGACCCAGCGGGCCGGCCTGCTCTATCAGCTGACACCCGAAGTCGGTCTGTTTGCCAACGCCTCCACCTCGTTCAAACCAAACAATGGTCTGGACGCGGGTGGCAAATCCTTCGACCCGGAAGAAGGCGTCGGATACGAAGTCGGGATCAAGAGCGAGCTGTTCGACGACCGCTTGAGCACCACCCTCGCCGCCTTTCATATCGAAAAGGAAAATGTGCTCGCACTCGACCCGGGCACGGACACCAGCCGCGCCATGGGCAAGGCCCGCAGCCAGGGATTCGACCTGCAAGTCACCGGGCAAGTCACCGACGCCGTGCGGGTGATCGGTGCCTTCGCCTACATCGACGCCGAGGTCACCCAGGGCGACAAAGTTATTCCCACCGGCAGCCGAATCCTCGGCGTCGCCAAACGCAGCGGCAGTCTGCTGGGCGTTTATGAATTTCAGAATGGCCATTTGCGCGGTTCCGACGTCGGCGCGGCGTTCACCTACGTCGGCGATCGCTCGGGCGAATCCGGTAGCGATTTCGAGTTGCCGGCCTACCACACCGTCGACCTGCTGGCCCATTACAAGGCCAGTGAAAACGTCACTGTCGGCCTGAACCTGAACAACCTGTTCGACGAGAAATACTACGAGCGCTCGTACAGCAACTACTGGGTCAACCCCGGCGAGCCGCGCAATTTCACCGTCAGCCTCACACTCAATCTGTAAAAGGAAGTTCCCATGCAACACCTCAAACCCGCACTGCTCAGCCTGCTGCTCGGCCTGTTGTTTACCGGCCAGGTCTCGGCCCATGGCCTTTGGACCGAACAACGTCGCGGCAACATCGAAGTGATTTACGGCCACGGCGCCGAAGACAACGCCTTCAAGGCGCAGAAAATCAGCGGCGCCTGGGCGTATGACGTCAGCGGCAAAATGATCCCGGTGACCGTGCAGCGCCTGGCCGATCACGCACGCCTGCAACCGCTGAAGCCGCCCGCCGTGATGGCGGTGGCGCTGGACAATGGCATGTGGTCGCAGACGGCGGATAAAAAATGGATCAACGAAGGCCGCAGCAAAGTGCCGGGAGCGATCGAGTCGACACAGACCTTCAAATACAGCCTGGCGATTTATCAGCCCGGGGCGAAGTTGCCGAAGCTTGATCAGATGAAACTGCTGATTCTGCCGGAGGTTGATCCGCTGACGGTCGGGCCGGGCAAATTGCTGCCAGTGCGGGTGCTACTGGATGGGAAACCGGCGGCGGGTGTGAAATTGATTGGCGACTATCGAAGTGCGCCGAATACGTTGAGCACTGAGACGGATAAGGATGGTCGGGCGCAGGTGGTGGTGCGTAATGAGGGGTTGAATGTGATTTCGGCGCAGATGGAGATTGTGCTGAAGGACAATCCAGATGTAGCAACGCGCGGGGTATTCAGCTCACTGACGTTCCTCGGCGAACCGCATCACGAATGATCAATGAGCTATTTCTAAACGATCTAATCTACTGTCATTTCTGACAGTAGATTCCCCTATAGGGGCGAGATTAACGTTGCCAGGACAGAGTTTCCAGCACGGTCACTCTGCTAAAAGCAGTTAATCCATTGAGAGATCGAACATGAATCCAGAAAAACCGGAAAAATTACAACGAGTCGGCGAATTCGTCGTAAACATTCAAGGCAACCCGATCCCAATGACCTTCACCGATGTCGAGCGCCATGCTTATGTTGAGGACAACGGAGGTTATTTAAGAGGAAGTCGGGGTAATGAAGCGGGTGTTTGGATCGGGTACGCAAAGGAAGCTAAACCACGGACAACAGAAACCTATCATTACCCGACTGATTTCCAAGGCAAGCCATACGTTGAGTGGTTTTTCGAAAATGCAGGGACGCGCCATAACGCAGAAACTGGGGAAGTTACCGTTACGTTCTCATCCAATCTAGAGGCCACGGGTACATTTAAATTCATCGACAAGGAACGTAAAAATTACACGGGTACGTTTGATGTTCGTTGGCAATAGTGTTCTGTTACATCACATCATATTGTGGGAGCGTGATGGGCAAGCCACGCTCCCACAAAATGGTGTTGATTTAAAGGTCGCCGAGGCCGTCGACCAGCGCCTGATTCTGTTCAGGCGTACCAATCGAGATCCGCAGGAACTGCGCAATCCGCTCCTGCTTGAAGTGCCGGACGATCACACCTTGCTCGCGCAACTTCGCCGCCAGCCCGGCCGCATCGTGCTTCGGATGACGAGCAAAAATGAAGTTCGCCGCCGAAGGCAGCACTTCAAAGCCCTTCCCTTCCAGTTGCGCAACGACCCACTCACGATGCTCGATGACCAACCGGCAGGTCTTGTCGAAGTACTCGCGATCCTCGAACGCGGCGGCTGCACCGACATTCGCCATGCGATCAATCGGGTAGGAGTTGAAGCTGTTCTTGATCCGCTCCAGCGCCTCGATCAAATCCGGATGCCCCACTGCCAGACCAACGCGCAGCCCAGCCAGCGAGCGGGACTTGGACAGGGTCTGAGTCACCAGAAGATTCGGATAACGGTCTACCAACGTGATCGCCGTCTCGCCGCCAAAGTCGATGTAAGCCTCATCCACCACAACCACCGAATCCGGGCTGGCCTTGAGGATTTGCTCCACCGCGTCCAGTGCCAGCAGGCAGCCGGTTGGCGCGTTCGGGTTCGGAAAGATGACTCCGCCGTTTGGCTTGGCGTAGTCCGCGGGGTTGATCTGGAACCGCTCGTCCAGCGGCACCGCCTCGAACTTGATGCCATACAAACCGCAGTAGACCGGATAGAAGCTGTAGCTGATGTCCGGGAACAGCAGCGGTTTATCGTGTTGGAGCAAACCGTGAAAGATGTGCGCCAGGACTTCATCGGAACCATTGCCGAGGAACACCTGATTGGCCTTCACGCCGTAATACGCAGCCACCGCGTTTTTCAGCAGATCGCTGTTCGGGTCCGGGTACAGACGCAAGTTATCGTTCAGTTCGGTTTGCATCGCCGCCAAGGCTTTTGGCGATGGGCCGTAAGGGTTTTCGTTGGTGTTGAGCTTTACCAGCTTCGCCAGTTTCGGCTGCTCGCCCGGCACGTAAGGCACCAGATCCTTGACGAACGAGCTCCAGAATTTACTCATGTTCAGTTCCCCTTTTGCTCGTCAACGATGCGGTATTCGGCGCTGCGGGCGTGGGCGGTCAGCGACTCGCCACGGGCCAGCACGGAAGCGGTTTTGCCCAGTTCGGACGCACCCTGCTCGGAGCAGAAGATGATCGATGAGCGTTTCTGGAAGTCGTACACACCCAGCGGCGAGGAAAAGCGCGCAGTGCCGGACGTCGGCAAAACGTGGTTCGGACCTGCGCAGTAATCGCCCAGGGCTTCGGAGGTGTGACGGCCCATGAAGATCGCGCCCGCGTGACGGATCAGCGGCAGCCAGGCTTGCGGATCGGCGACCGACAACTCCAGGTGCTCCGGCGCAATGCGGTTGGCCACTTCGATGGCTTGTTCCATGTCGCGAACCTTGATCAACGCGCCACGGCCATTGATCGAGGTTTCGATGATCTCGGCGCGCTCCATGGTCGGCAGCAGTTTGGCGATGCTGGCCGCGACTTTGTCGAGGAACTCGGCGTCCGGACTGACCAGAATCGCCTGGGCGTCTTCGTCGTGCTCGGCCTGGGAGAACAGGTCCATGGCGATCCAGTCCGGATCGGTGTGGCCGTCGCATACCACGAGGATTTCCGATGGGCCGGCGATCATGTCGATGCCGACCTGGCCGAACACGTGGCGCTTGGCGGTGGCGACATAGATGTTGCCCGGACCGACCACCTTGTCGACCTTCGGCACGCTTTCGGTGCCGTAAGCCAACGCGGCAACCGCTTGCGCGCCGCCGATGGTGAAGACGCGGTCGACACCGGCGATGCAGGCCGCGGCCAGCACCAATTCGTTGATTTCACCACGCGGGGTCGGCACCACCATGACCACTTCGGTCACACCGGCGACCTTGGCCGGAATCGCATTCATCAGCACCGAGGACGGGTACGACGCCTTGCCGCCCGGGACGTACAGGCCGGCGCGATCCAGCGGCGTGACCTTCTGACCGAGCACCGTACCGTCGGCTTCGGTGTAGCTCCAGGAATCCTGCTTCTGTTTTTCGTGGTAGCTACGGACTCGGGTCGCGGCTTTTTCCAGCGCTTCGCGCTGAGGCACGGTGATCCGGGTCAGGGCCAATTCCAGGCGTTCGCGCGGCAGGATCAGATCCGCCATGGACGCAACGTCCAGGCCGTCGAATTGCCGGGTGAAGTCCACCAGCGCTGCATCGCCACGCTCGCGCACGGCTTTGATGATGTCCAGCACTCGCTGATTGACCGAGTCGTCAGACACACTTTCCCAGCTCAGCAGATGATCCAGATGATGCGCGAAATCCGGGTCAGCAGCGTTGAGTCGGCGAATTGCAGTCGGTGCGGTCATAGCGAGAGCCTCATAGGATTGGCAAAAATCTCAGGCGCCCGAAGCTAACATTCGATCCGCTTGGGCACCTGAGAATTCTGGCTATGAGGCGGATAGACGGCGCGACTTGACGTCGCGCAGGTGAATCAGCCGCGGTGTCGAGACTCCACTGCCTTGCGCAGGGTGTCGATCAACGCCTGGATACGGGCGTGCTGCATTTTCATCGAAGCTTTGTTGACGATCAGCCGGGAGCTGATGTCGGCAATGAAATCCTGAGGTTCCAGGCCATTGGCACGCAAGGTGTTACCGGTGTCGACCACGTCGATGATCTTGTCCGCCAGACCGATCAGCGGCGCCAGTTCCATCGAACCGTAAAGCTTGATGATGTCGACCTGACGGCCCTGCTCGGCGTAGTAACGCTTGGCAACGTTGACGAACTTGGTCGCAACGCGCAGGCGGCCCTTGGGCTCGACGTCGCCGACACGGCCGGCGGTCATCAGCTTGCAAAGAGCAATTCGCAGGTCCAGAGGTTCGTACAGGCCCTGGCCGCCATATTCCATCAGCACATCTTTACCGGCGACGCCCAGGTCCGCGGCACCATGCTCGACGTAGGTCGGCACATCGGTGGCGCGCACGATCAGCAGACGCACATCGGCCTGAGTCGTGGGGATGATCAGCTTGCGGCTCTTGTCCGGATTCTCGGTCGGCACGATGCCCGCTTCAGCCAGAAGCGGCAGGGTGTCGTCAAGGATGCGGCCCTTGGACAGTGCGATGGTCAACATGGGAAACGTCAGTCCTTATCAGGCTACTGATGCCCGGTCGCAAACGGCGCCGGACACACATCGAGCCTGAAACAGGCTCGACTTGAAACAAATTCAACGGGCGCATCCTTGTGCCCATGCAGCAGAAACTAGCCCGGTACGCGGCGGATCTTGGCGCCGAGCATCTGCAGTTTCTCTTCGATGCACTCGTAACCACGGTCAATGTGGTAGATGCGGTCGATCAGGGTGTCGCCTTCGGCGATCAGTGCCGAGATCACCAGGCTGGCCGAAGCACGCAGGTCGGTGGCCATGACTGGCGCGCCCTTGAGCTTTTCGATGCCGGTAACGATGGCGGTGTTGCCTTCGACCTGGATGTGCGCGCCCATGCGGTGCAGTTCGTAAACGTGCATGAAGCGGTTTTCGAAGATCGTCTCGATCACTGCGCCCGTGCCTTCGGCAATGGCGTTGAGGGAGATGAACTGCGCTTGCATGTCGGTCGGAAACGCCGGGTAAGGAGCGGTCCGCACGTTGACGGCTTTTGGCCGCTTGCCGTGCATGTTCAGCTCGATCCAGTCTTCGCCGCAGGTGATTTCCGCACCCGATTCCTTGAGTTTCTCAAGAACGGCTTCGAGGATGGTCGGATCAGTGTCCTTGACCTTCACACGACCGCCGGTCACGGCTGCTGCCACCAGGTAGGTGCCGGTTTCGATACGGTCAGGCATCACTTTGTAGGTGGTCGGGTGCAGACGCTCAACGCCATCGATGGTGATGGTGTCGGTGCCGGCGCCAGTGATCTTGGCACCCATGGCGATCAGGAAGTTCGCCAGGTCGACGACTTCAGGCTCGCGCGCGGCGTTGGCCAAAACGCTGCGGCCCTTGGCCAGAGCGGCGGCCATCATGATGTTTTCGGTACCGGTTACGCTGACGGTGTCGAAGAAGAAGTGCGCACCGCGCAAGCCGCCTTCTGGCGCCTTGGCCTTGATGTAGCCGCCTTCGACATCGATGACCGCGCCCATGGCTTCGAGACCACGGATGTGCAGGTCAACCGGACGCGAGCCGATGGCGCAACCGCCAGGCAGTGCGACTTCGGCTTCACCGAAACGGGCAACCATCGGGCCCAGCACCAGGATCGACGCACGCATGGTCTTCACCAGTTCGTACGGAGCGATCAGGGTCTTGATGGTGCGCGGGTCGATTTCGACGCTGAGCTTCTCGTCGATTACCGGCTCGATGCCCATGCGACCGAACAGCTCGATCATCGTGGTGATGTCGTGCAGGTGCGGCAGGTTGGCAACGGTTACCGGGCCATCGCACAGCAGGGTTGCAGCCAGGATCGGCAGGGCAGAGTTCTTTGCCCCGGAGATGCGGATTTCGCCATCAAGACGAACGCCGCCAGTAATAATCAATTTATCCATAAGAATCTCGACGCCCTTGGGCTCAGGTGCGCTCGGCCCAGGCCGCGCTGCTGAAAAATTTCATAGTGACCGCATGGATGCTGCCATCGGTGATCCATGGGTTCAAATGGGCATAGATCTGCTGCTGACGCTTCACCGGGCTCAACGCCGCCAGTTCATCGCTAATCACGTTCAGCTGGAAATTGCAGCCTTCGCCCTCAACTTCTACCAACGTTCCGGGCAGCTTTCCTTCAAGGAAGCTCTTCACTTCTACGGCCTGCATGCTCAACCTCAATCGGCGCCCTGTGCGCGCGGGTCGGACATCATACAAAAAAGCCCCGCGCCTGCGAACCCCGCGAAGCAGGACTCTGACGGGGGGCTTCTTTATAGATGCGGTTAGGGATGCGCCAACAGCTCGGTCAATTCACTGACCTGAGCGATTTCGCGCATGTCTTCTGGCATCCCGCGGATGGTCAGCGCCTTGCCGGCCGCCTCAGCATCGCGCATGAAGCACAGCAGCAGGGACAAGCCCACGCTGCTGGACTTCAACACCGCCGAACAATCGACCACCACTTCGGCAGCCTTGCTGGACTTGATCAACGCCTGCCCCTGCTTGCGCAGACCAGGGCCGGTGCGGTAATCCAGCATGCCGCTAAGCCGCAGTTCGCCGGAATCGCTCATGCGAATGGCCGACACACTCATTGGGCTGGCTTCTCAGTCGATGCCTTGGCCTTGGCGACTTCCCCGGCCCAACCGTTGATGGTCTTGTCCAGGTCATTGCCATTGCGCTGCATCGCATCAGCGAACTGATCGCGGAACAGCTTGCCGATGTTGATACCGTTGATGATCACGTTGCGCAGTTTCCACTCGCCATTGATCTTCTCGAGTGTGTACGACACGGGATAGATCGAGCCGTTGGAGCCTTTGACCGTCATGGCGACGCTGGTACGGTCTCCCGACTCATCCTTGGCAGGATCGACGGTGATGCCCTGGTTGTTGTACTCGAGCAAGGCGTTGCCATAGAACTGGAACAGACCCTTTTTGAAGTTTTCTTCAAAGGTCTTCATCTGCGCAGGCGTGGCTTTACGCGAGTACTTGACCGTCATGATGCTTTTGGAAATGCCCTCGGCATCCACGACTGGCCCGACGATGGTGTTCAGCGCCGTGTAAAAGTCTTGCGGGTCCTGCTTGTATTTCTCTTTATTGGCCGACAGATCGGCCAGCAACCGACTGGTGGTGTCCTGCACGATTTCGTGCGCTGAGGGCGCTGCCACGGCGTTAGCCATCAACGGCAGGGCCGCGAGTAATACCAACAGACCACGTCGCAAGGTAGAGATCATTCAAAAGCTCCTCATTTGGCGTCTTTGCTAACGGTATTGAGCAGGAATTTACCGATCAGGTCCTCGAGCACCAGCGACGACTGGGTGTCGTGAATGGTTCCACCATCCTTGAGCAAGCCTTCCTCGCCGCCCACGCTGATACCGATGTACTTCTCGCCCAACAGGCCAGCAGTCAGGATAGATGCAGTGGAGTCAGTCGGCAGGTTATCTACGCGCTTTTCCAGCTGCATCGTCACTCGACCGGTGAAACTGTCGCGGTCCAGATCGATCGCCGTGACCTTGCCGATGGTCACACCGGCCATGGTCACTTTAGCTCTGACCGTCAAACCGGCGATATTGTCGAAATAGGCATAAAGTTTATAAGTATCGGTGGTGGCACTTGGGGACAGGCCACTGACCCGCAACGCTAGCAACAGCAAAGCCAGGATGCCAGCCAGCAAGAAAAGGCCGACACCGATTTCCAGGGTGCGGTTTTGCATCAGAAATCTCCAAACATCAAGGCGGTCAGAATAAAGTCCAGGCCGAGTACAGCCAATGAGGCATACACCACGGTCTTGGTAGTGGCACGACTGATCCCCTCGGAAGTGGGCTCGCAGTCATAGCCTTGGAATACGGCAATCCAGGTCACGACGAAGGCGAAGACGATGCTTTTGATGATGCCGTTGAGCACATCGTCAGTGAACGTCACGCTGTTCTGCATGTTGGACCAGTAGGAACCCTCATAGACACCCAGCCAGTCGACTGCCACCCACGAACCGCCCCAGATGCCCACCACGCTGAAAATCATCGCCAGCACCGGCAGGGAAATGAAGCCGGCCCACAGGCGTGGGGCAATGATGTACTTGAGCGGGTCGACGCCAATCATTTCCAGACTGGACAACTGTTCGGTGGACTTCATGTTGCCGATTTCGGCGGTCAACGCCGAACCTGCGCGCCCGGCGAACAGCAATGCCGTGACCACGGGGCCAAGTTCACGCAACAGCGTCAGTGCAACCATCTGCCCGACCGCCTGCTCCGAACCGTAGCTGGACAGAATGTTGAAGCCTTGCAGCGCCAGCACCATGCCGATGAACACCCCGGAGACCACAATGATCACCAGGGACATCACGCCCACCGAGTGCAGTTGCTTGATCAGCAGGCCAAAACCGCCGCCGATACCGCCGCGGCCGAGCAAGGCATGAAACAGGAAAATCGCCGAACGCCCGAACACCGCCAGCACATCGATGCCGGCATGGCCGAAACGACGCACGCGTTCCAATAGTGAAATCTTGCGCATCAACGCTTCCCCAGAAGATCTGCGCGGTAATCCGTCGCTGGAAAGTGGTATGCGACCGGACCGTCGGGATCGCCGGTCATGAATTGACGAATACGCGGCTCCTGCGAGTTCATCAGCTCCTCGGGAGTGCCCTGCCCCAATACTTGTCCGTCGCCCACCACATAAATGTAATCGGCAATGCTGGCTGTCTCGGCCAGATCGTGGGAGACCACAATACTGGTGATGCCCAGCGCATCGTTGAGCAATCGGATCAGGCGCACCAGCACGCCCATGGCGATAGGGTCCTGGCCGACAAAGGGTTCGTCATACATGAGGATCTGCGGATCGAGGGCAATCGCCCGCGCCAGCGCGACACGGCGCTTCATGCCACCGGACAGTTCGTCGGGCATCAGGTCGATAGCGCCACGCAACCCCACGGCCTGCAATTTGAGCAGGACGATGTCACGGATCATTTCTTCCGGCAGCTCGGTATGAACGCGCAGCGGAAAGGCGACGTTCTCGAACACATCGAGGTCGGTAAACAGCGCGCCGCTCTGAAACAGCACGCCCATGTGCTTGCGCGCATCGAACAGATCGCTGCGCGACAGCTTCGGCAGGTTCTGGCCATTGACCCAGACCTCGCCCTTGGTGGGTCGCAACTGTGCGCCCATCAATCGCAACAGCGTGGTCTTGCCACACCCGGAAGGCCCCATGATGCCGGTGACCTTGCCGCGCGGGATACGGATATCGACGTTATTGAAAATGCTGCGCGCACCGCGCTTGAAGGACAGTCCCTTCAGCTCGACCGCGTAGGCGTTATCGGCACTCATCTAAACTCCTTGCGATGCAGCCTCACACTCGGACGCCTGGCTTCCTGACGAAAGCACATACCTCCCCGGGCAGGCCGAACTGGCGGCGAACTATATCACTGCAAAGGCCAAGCGCCCAAGGCCCAAGCCCGCCCATGTTCAGCAACATGACAGGCAAAAAGCCTCATCCGGAGGGGATTAGGTAACAGGGAATGACAAAGCGTGACGAACTTGCGTGAGGGTTTTGATCATTACCGCTATAATCGCCGCCTTTTCATCAGGCTATACGATTTCTGACATGAGCCAATCCAGCGACCTGATTCAATCTGCACAACGCACCATCCGCCTCGAACTGGAAGCCGTACAAGGCTTGCTGCCCCATATCGACGCAGATTTCGTACGCGCTTGCGAGATGATTCTGGAGAGCAAAGGCCGCGTGGTCGTGGTCGGCATGGGCAAATCGGGGCACATCGGCAACAAAATCGCCGCCACCCTGGCCAGCACCGGCACCACAGCGTTTTTCGTGCACCCAGCCGAAGCCAGTCACGGCGACATGGGCATGATCACTCGCGACGACATCATCCTGGCCCTGTCGAATTCCGGTTCCACCAATGAAATCGTCACCCTGCTGCCCTTGATCAAGCGTCTGGGCATCAAATTGATCAGCGTGACCGGCAATCCGGACTCGGCACTGGCCAAGGCCGCCGAGGTCAACCTCAACGTTCACGTCGAGCACGAAGCCTGCCCGCTGAACCTGGCACCGACTTCGTCGACCACCGCCGCGCTGGTCATGGGCGATGCCCTGGCCGTTGCACTGCTGGAAGCCCGCGGCTTTACCGCTGAAGACTTCGCGTTTTCCCACCCGGGTGGCGCGCTGGGCCGACGCCTGCTGCTGAAGGTTGAAAACGTCATGCACGCCGGTCAAGAGCTGCCGCAGGTTCAGCGCGGCACGCTGCTCAAGGACGCGCTGATGGAAATGACCCGCAAGGGCCTGGGCATGACGGTGATCCTGGAAGCCGACGGCAAACTGGCCGGAATCTTCACCGACGGTGATTTGCGCCGCACACTGGACCGCAGCATCGATATCCACAGCGCCACCATCGATCAGGTCATGACCGCGCATGGCAAAACCGCTCGCGCCGAGATGCTCGCCGCCGAAGCCCTGAAAATCATGGAAGACCACAAGATCAACGCACTGGTCGTGGTCGACAGCGAAGACCGCCCGGTCGGCGCCTTGAACATGCACGACTTGCTGCGTGCGGGAGTAATGTAATGAGCACGGACCTGCTGCAACGCGGCAAACAGATCAAACTCGCAGTGTTCGACGTCGATGGCGTGCTGACCGACGGGCGCCTGTACTTCCTCGAAGACGGCAGCGAATTCAAGACGTTCAACACCCTCGACGGTCAAGGCATCAAGATGTTGATGGCAGCCGGCGTGCAGACAGCTATCATCAGCGGCCGCAAGACCCCGGTGGTCGAACGTCGAGCGAAGAATCTCGGCATTCCTCACGTTTACCAGGGGCGCGAAGACAAACTGGTGGTACTCGACGAACTTCTGGCTCAACTCAACCTGAGCTATGAGCAGGTCGCCTATCTGGGCGACGACTTGCCGGACCTGCCGGTGATTCGCCGCGTTGGCCTGGGCATGGCTGTAGCAAACGCCGCCAGCTTCGTGCGTGAACACGCCCATGGCATCACCCAGGCCCGTGGTGGCGAAGGTGCTGCTCGCGAATTCTGTGAATTGATCCTGCGCGCCCAGGGCCGCCTCGATGCGGCCAACGCCGCGTACCTGTGAGCCCCATTATGCTGAGCAAAAAGATTCGCAACATCCTGGTGTTCGGTTGCATCGCGGCGCTGTTTGCCGCGGTCGGCTACTGGAACATCAGCCCGGAACGCTTCCTCGACAAGCCGGTGGTGACGGTCGATGAAAGCGCGATCGACTATTACGCCCTCAACGCTCACAGCGTGCAGTTCCTGCCGGACGGCAAATTGCAGTACGAAATGACGTCCGACAAGGTCGAACACCTGAAAGCGAGCGAGGTGACGTTGCTGACCAACCCTGACCTGAACATGTTCCGCGGCACCGAGTTCCCGTGGCACGTGCAGAGTGAGCACGGCGAAGTCAACCCGGACGGCACTCAGGTCGAACTGATCGACTCGGTACGCATCACGCGTTTTGACGAGAAAAACCGCAAAACCCTGATTACCACCACCCGAATGACAGTGTTCCCGCAGCAGCAATATGCGCAGACCGATCAACCCGTTAGAATCGACGGCGCTGGCGGTGTATCGACAGGCAACGGAATGAAAGCGTACTTGAAAGAAAGCAGGATACACCTGCTATCGAACGTAAGAGGACAGTATGAGGCTCGTTAAAACTCTCCCTATTTTGCTCAGTCTGGGCGCAGCACTGGGAAGCGTGAGCGCCTGGGCTCTGCCGAACGATCAAGAGCAGCCTATCCGCATTCAGGCCGACGACGCCCAACTGGACGACAAGAATGGCATTGCCACCTATAAAGGTGACGTGATCATTACTCAGGGCTCGATGAAGGTCACCGGCAACACCGTGACCATCACCCGCACTGCGGCTGGCGACATCGACGTGGTGACTTCGGTGGGCAACCTCGCCTACTTCGAGCAACTGCAAACTGCCGGTGACACCAAGCCTGTTCAGGGCTGGGGTGTGACTATCCAGTACCACGCCTCGCAAAATCGCGTCGTGCTGATCGATAAGGCAAAAGTTGTCGACAAGGACAACAACGTCACCCAAGGTGAAAAAATCGTCTACGACACCGCGAAAAAGCTTGCGAGCGCCGGGCGTGCTACGGGCAGCAAGGTCACCGAGTCGCGTCCGCGCATTGACATGGTGATCCAGCCCAAGCCGAAAACCGACGAGAAAAAGGCCCAGTAATGGCAACTCTGAAAGCTCAGCATCTGGCCAAGAGCTACAAGAGCCGACAGGTCGTGCGTGACGTCAGCTTGTCCATCGACAGCGGTCAGATCGTCGGCCTGCTGGGTCCTAACGGCGCCGGCAAGACCACCTGCTTCTACATGATCGTTGGCCTGGTGCAGGCCGATCAGGGTCGCGTACTGATCGACGACCTGGACGTCAGCCACCAGCCGATGCACGGTCGTGCGAAGGCCGGTATCGGCTATCTTCCGCAAGAAGCGTCGATCTTCCGCAAACTGTCGGTGGCCGACAACATCATGGCCATCCTCGAGACCCGCAAGGAACTCGACAAAGCCGATCGTCGCAAGGAGCTGGAAAGCCTGCTGCAGGAATTCCATATCAGCCACATCCGCGACAACCTCGGCATGAGCCTGTCCGGTGGTGAACGTCGCCGTGTGGAAATCGCCCGGGCACTGGCCACCAACCCGAAATTCATCCTGCTCGACGAACCTTTCGCCGGTGTGGACCCGATTTCGGTGGGCGACATCAAACAGATCATCTATCACCTCAAGGCCAAAGGCATTGGCGTGCTGATCACGGACCACAACGTCCGTGAAACCCTGGACATCTGCGAAACCGCCTACATCGTCAATGATGGCCAGCTGATCGCTGAAGGTGACTCCGCCACCATCCTGGCCAACGAACTGGTCAAGGAAGTGTATCTGGGCCATGAGTTCCGCCTTTAAGCACTGAGGTGTCTGGCTGATTGTCCGAGCGCTTGTCTCGATAAAAAATCAATACTTTTTTATTGTTACAGCGCTCTAGGCAAACGCTGCAGTTTCGGGCATATAATTTGCTTATGTTTGGCGCTCCGGCGCCCTGTAGTGGATGGCGCATGTGCGCCGGCGAATAAGGTGTTAAGCCCCTGCCATGAAACCATCGCTAGTCTTGAGAATGGGCCAGCAGCTGACGATGACACCGCAGCTGCAACAGGCCATCCGCCTGCTCCAATTGTCGACCCTGGACCTGCAACAGGAAATCCAGGAGGCCCTGGAGTCCAATCCGATGCTCGAACGCCAGGAAGAAGGCGACGACTTCGATAACGCCGACCCCTTGGCCGACAAAGCCGAACAACTACCCAACGCCGATGTTTCGGAACCCTCCTACCAGGAAACCGCCCCCACGGTGGATAACCTCGAGGAAGGTGACTGGAACGAGCGCATTCCCAACGAACTGCCCGTCGATACCGCGTGGGAAGACGTCTACCAGACCAGCGCCAGCAGCCTGCCGAGCAACGATGACGACGAGTGGGATTTCACCACCCGCACATCGGCCGGCGAAAGCCTGCAAAGCCATTTGCTGTGGCAACTGAACCTGGCACCGATGTCCGACACCGATCGTCTGATCGCCGTGACCCTGATCGACTGCATCAACAATCAGGGCTACCTGGACGAAACCCTCGAGGAAATTCTCGAGGCCTTCGATCCGGAACTGGACATCGAACTGGACGAGATCGAAGCCGTCCTGCACCGCATCCAGCAATTCGAACCTGCCGGCATTGGCGCCCGCAACCTGGGCGAATGCCTGCTGCTGCAACTGCGCCAACTGCCCGCCAAGACGCCTTGGTTGGCCGAAGCCAAGCGTCTGGTCAGCGACTACATCGACCTGCTCGGCAGCCGCGACTACAGCCAGCTGATGCGCCGCATGAAGCTCAAGGAAGATGAACTGCGCCAGGTGATCGAGCTGGTGCAGAGCCTCAACCCGCGTCCAGGCTCGCAGATCGAATCCAGCGAAGCCGAATACGTTGTTCCTGACGTGATCGTGCGCAAGGACAACGAGCGCTGGCTGGTCGAGCTGAACCAGGAATCCGTACCACGGCTGCGGGTCAACGCCCAATACGCCGGTTTTGTGCGCCGCGCCGACACCAGCGCCGACAACACGTTCATGCGCAATCAGTTGCAAGAAGCCCGCTGGTTCATCAAGAGCCTGCAAAGCCGCAACGAAACCCTGATGAAAGTAGCCACCCAGATTGTCGAGCATCAGCGCGGCTTCCTGGAATACGGCGACGAAGCGATGAAACCGTTGGTGCTGCATGACATCGCCGAAGCGGTGGGGATGCATGAGTCAACGATTTCACGGGTGACCACGCAGAAATTCATGCATACCCCTCGGGGCATATATGAACTGAAATACTTTTTCTCCAGCCACGTCAGCACCTCCGAAGGCGGTGAATGCTCGTCCACAGCGATCCGCGCGATCATCAAAAAACTGGTTGCTGCGGAAAATCAGAAAAAGCCGTTGAGTGACAGCAAGATCGCTGGTTTACTGGAGGCACAAGGCATTCAGGTGGCTCGCCGCACCGTCGCCAAGTACCGCGAATCCCTCGGGATCGCGCCTTCGAGCGAACGCAAGCGGTTGATGTAGAGCCACGCCACAGCGTTCCAGTGGCAGGCATTTCTGCCTGCCGCTTTATGCACTGGCAACGAAGGAGAAGCTGTATGCAAGTCAACATCAGTGGACACCAACTGGAAGTGACCGAACCTCTTCGCACCTACATCGGCGAAAAACTCGAACGATTAGAGAGGCATTTCGACAAGATCACCAACGTGCAGGTCACGATGACGGTCGAAAAGCTCAAGCAGAAAATCGAAGCCACGCTGCATATTCCCGGGAATGAAGTGGTCGCCAACGCGGAACATACTGATATGTACGCGGCGATCGACGCACTCACCGACAAGCTCGATAAACAACTCAAAAAGCATAAGGAAAAGACCCAGAGCCTCCTCCAGGGCGCGACCGGTCGTTAACACTCCCAACCCATGATCCGACTTGAAAGCATCCTGACCCCCGGCCGTTCCCTCGTGAACGTGCCGGGCGGCAGCAAAAAGAAAGCCCTCGAGCAAATTGCCAACCTTATCCATAAAGAAGTCCCGGATCTGGAGATGCAAGATGTCTTCGAGGCTCTGATCGCCCGTGAAAAACTTGGCTCGACCGGTTTTGGAAACGGCATCGCCATCCCCCACTGCCGCCTCAAGGGTTGTAACTCGCCCATCAGTGCCTTGATGCACCTGGACGCCCCCATCGATTTCGACGCCATCGACGGCGCCCCGGTTGACCTGCTGTTCGTTCTGCTGGTCCCGCAAGCCGCCACCGATGCGCACCTGGAGCTACTGCGCCAGATCGCCAGCATGCTCGATCGCAAGGAAGTGCGCGAAAAACTGCGCAGCGCCCCGAGCAATGAAGCCTTGTATCAGGTTGTCCTGGACGAGCAAAACGGTCAGTAATCATGCGCTTGATCATTGTCAGTGGCCGTTCCGGCTCAGGTAAAAGTACCGCACTCGATGTTCTCGAGGACAACGGCTACTACTGCATCGACAACCTGCCCGCCGGATTGCTGCCGGAACTGGCCGAGCGCGCGCTGATTCATACCGAGCTGGCACAACCGCTGGTTGCCGTATCCATCGATGCGCGCAACCTGCCAAGTCATCTGTCGCGGTTTCCGGAACTGCTGGAAGAAGTCCGCAGTCGGCATATCAAGTGTGATGTGCTGTATCTGGACGCCGACGAAGAAACGCTGCTCAAACGCTTTTCGGAAACCCGTCGTCGCCACCCATTGAGCAACGCCAATCGCTCGCTGGCCGAGGCGATTCAAGACGAGTCCCAGTTGCTGGGCCCTATCGCCGACCTGGCCGACCTCAAGGTCAACACCACCAACCTGAACCTGTATCAGCTGCGCGATACCATCAAGCTGCGGCTGTTGAACCAGCCGGAAGCCGGCACTGCGTTCCTGGTGGAGTCTTTCGGGTTCAAGCGTGGCATGCCGGTAGATGCGGACCTGGTCTTCGATGTGCGTTGCCTGCCCAACCCTTACTGGAAGCCGGAATTGCGCGAGCAGTCCGGGCTGGATCAACCGGTGGCCGAGTACCTGGCGGCCCAACCGGACGTCGAAGAGATGTTCCAGGACATTTCCACGTACCTGCTCAAGTGGTTGCCGCGCTTTGCCGCCAGCAACCGCGCTTATGTCACCATTGCCATTGGCTGCACCGGCGGGCATCACCGCTCCGTCTACCTGACCGAACGTCTGGGCCAGGTCCTGCAACAATCCCTGAAGAACGTCCAGGTTCGCCACCGCGACCTCAGCTAAAGGATTCACATCGCGATGCCTGCTCTGGAAATCGAAATCATCAACAAGCTGGGCCTGCATGCCCGCGCTTCGGCAAAATTCGTTGGCGTTGCGGGTCAGTTCCCGGATTGCACGATCAGAGTGGGACGCACACCGGAATCCACGGTCGATGGCAAAAGCATCATGGCCATGATGATGCTTGCGGCCGGCAAGGGCACCAAAATTTACCTGAGTACTGAAGGTCATCAGGAACAGGAAGCGCTGCATGCGCTGGTGGCGTTAATCAACAATTACTTCGACGAAGGCGAGTAACGCTCAAACACCGCAGCCTTCTGTAGCAGCTGCCGAAGGCTGCGTCCGGCTGCGAAGCAGTCGTAAAATCAGCCCCCGCGGTCTTTCAAGTAAACCGTGTATTCCGGATTTACGACTGCTGCGCAGCCGAACGCAGGCTTCGCCAGCTGCTACACATTCCGCGCCAGACTCTAGGCCAACGCAGTATCCATCACCATCATCAAACAAAACCCGATCAGCAGCCCAAGGCTCGCCAGCTTGTCATGACCATTGCGTCGCGACTCGGGAATGACTTCATGGGTGACCACCAGCAGCATCGCCCCCGCCGCCAGCGCCAATCCCAACGGCAACAGCAATTCGGCCAGGCTCACCAGCCAGGCGCACAACAGCGCGAAGACCGGTTCGACCAGCCCTGATGCCGCGCCGATCAGGAACGCCTTGACCCGCGACATCCCCGCTCCTGCCAACACCAGCGCGATCACCAGACCTTCCGGCACATCCTGCAACGCAATGCCCATCGCCAGGCTGTCAGCATCCGGCATTCCTCCACCGGCCGAGACACCGACCGCCATGCCTTCAGGAATGTTGTGGGCAATGATGGCAAACACAAACAACCAGATCCGTGGTGGGATGACCGGCCGCTCCAGCGTTCCCACGAGCATTTCCGGCGAAGCGCCAGACACCTTTCGATCCACCAGAAACAGCCCGAACGCGCCGAGCATGATGCCGAAGCTGATCAGGCCGCTGGCCGCCCAAGGTGTCAGCCCCAGACTTTCAGCGGCGGAGATACCCGGAACGATCAGCGAAAACGCCGTCGCCGCGAGCATGACCCCGGCACCGAAACCGAGCAGCGTATCGCTGACCGCCTGCGGCATCCGCCGAATCACCAGCACCGGCACTGCGCCCAACGCAGTGCCCAAGGCACAAATCGCCCCGCCCTGTAGCGCGCGCAGCAGTTTGGGTTCGAGATCGAGCCACGCCAATCCATGGGCGACCAACAACGTCATGCCCGCCAGCAGCAACAACGATCCCAACGCGTAACGAAACATTCGCCCGCTTCCGATCGCCAGTGTTTCAGTGCCCATAGTCAGCCTTGGATTGTTTTTATAGAGGACTTAAACCAGCGCAGCCTGATAACGCGCAGCGACTTCGGGCCAATTGATGACGTTGTAGAACGCGTTGATGTATTCCGGACGGCGGTTCTGGTATTGCAGGTAATAAGCGTGTTCCCAGACATCCAGGCCGAGGATCGGAGTGTTACCGCTCATCAACGGGCTGTCCTGGTTACCGCTACTTCCCACGATCAGGGTCTTTTGTGGGGTCACACTTAGCCAGGCCCAGCCACTGCCAAAGCGGGTCAGCGCGGCTTTGGTGAAGGCGTCCTTGAAACTGTCCAGACCACCCAGTTGCTCATCAATCGCCGTGGCCAGCGCACCGTCGGGTTTGCCACCACCATGAGGCGCCATCACTTCCCAGAACAGCGAATGGTTGGCGTGACCACCGCCCTGATTGATCACCGCCGCGCGGAGTTTTTCCGGCAGTTGCTGGACGCTGGCGACCAGTTTTTCCACCGACCACTCGGCAAATTCGGTGCCTTCGACCGCAGCGTTGAGATTATTGATGTAGGTCTGGTGGTGCTTTGTGTAGTGGATCTCCATGGTCTGCGCATCGATATGCGGTTCCAGGGCATCGTAAGCGTAAGGCAAGGCAGGCAAGGTAAAAGCCATTTCAATGGACTCCATGATGTAGAGGCGCAGGCGATGCGGTATCGGTGTGCAGCAAACGGTGTGTGCGCGGGTATTCGCCATGCTCGCTGATGAAATTCAGCAGCTCGACATAGGTTTTGCTGCTCTGGCGTAACGCGGCTTCGCGCAGGGCCGGGGCCAGGCGCGGGTCCTGCATGGTTTGCAATAACCGCTGATGGATTGCGCACAAGTATTCGGCGCTCTCCTCCGGCTGGTTAAGACGCAGATGCAGATCTGCCAGGTTGTGATGGGAAATCACGCAGGCCGCCACCGCTTCGTCGGCATCCGCCCAGCGCTCGAACAACACTTGGGCCAGGGCCAAGGCCTGCAAGTAAGCCTCGCGGGCATCGACAAGTTCGCCCAGCATGAAATGGCGATTAGCCCTTTCGATCGTGCGTTTCCAGTGCTCCATGGTGAGCCTCCAAAGCGGTAGCGGTGATTACACGCCGCCTGCGGTGAGCTTCTCTGGGTTGAGTAACTCTTCCAGTTGGCTGCGCGTCAGGTCGGTGTGTTCGAGGGCGACATCAATCACCGGTCGGCCCTGCTGATAGGCCTTCTTGGCGATTTCAGCGGCTTTTTGGTAACCGATGATCGGGTTAAGCGCGGTCACCAGAATCGGATTGCGCGACAGCGCCTCTTTAATCCGCGCCTCGTTGACCTTGAAGCTGGCGATGGCCTTCTCACCCAGCAGGTGACTGGAGTTGGCCAGCAATTCGATGCTGCTCAGCAGGTTCTGGGCGATGATCGGCAGCATCACGTTCAATTCGAAATTGCCCGACTGACCGGCGATGGTGATGACCGTGTCATTGCCGATCACCTGGGCGGCGACCATGGCGGTGGCTTCCGGGATCACCGGGTTGACCTTGCCGGGCATTATCGAAGAACCCGGCTGCAAGGCTTCGAGTTCGATTTCGCCCAGGCCAGCCAACGGGCCGGAGTTCATCCAGCGCAGGTCGTTGGCGATTTTCATCAAGGACACCGCTGTCGCTTTGAGCTGCCCGGAGACCGCAACCGCGGTGTCCTGGGAGCCGATCAGCGCAAACAGATCCTTGCCCGGTGTGAATTGAACGTGGGTCAGCTCGCTCAGCTGTTGGCTGAAACGCGTAGCGAATTGCGGATGGGCATTGATCCCGGTGCCCACCGCCGTGCCGCCCTGAGCCAGGGATTGCAGGCTCGGCAGCAAGTCCTGCAAATGGCTGATGTTGGCCTTGAGCTGTTGCGCCCAGCCATTGAGCACTTGGCTCATGCGCACCGGCATGGCGTCCATCAGGTGTGTGCGACCGGTTTTGACATGGTGATGAACCTCTTCAGCCTTGCGCTCGATCACCTGCACCAGACGCACCAGCGCCGGCAGCAGTTGCTCATGCAACGCGAGTGCAGCGCTGACATGGATGGTGGTCGGGATGATGTCGTTGCTGCTTTGGCCGCAATTCACATGGTCGTTAGGGTTCACCGGCTCGCCGAGCAAACGGCTTGCCAGGGTGGCGATCACTTCGTTGGCGTTCATGTTGGAACTGGTGCCGGAGCCGGTCTGGAAGATGTCCACCGGAAAATGCTGCATGAAGTCGCCCTGAAGCAGACCCAGCGACGCATCGACGATGGCTTTGCCCTGGGATTCACTGATTTGCTTGAGCTCGACGTTGGCGCGGGCAGCGGCGGCTTTGGCCAGGATCAGCGAGCGGATGAACTGCACAGGCATCGGCTTGCCGCTGATCGGGAAGTTATCCACTGCGCGCTGGGTCTGCGCGCCATAGAGCGCATCCACCGGGACCTGAAGCTCGCCCATGCTGTCGCGTTCAATGCGTGTCTTGGTCATCAGAAAATCCTTGCACCAGTTCTATGAGGGGAATCGAGGGCTGCAACTCGCAGATCGCCAGTTGCCAGGTGTAGCTTTGCCAGCGCTTGAGGCGGCACTTGCATAGAGAGAGGCGTTCCAGATCGCGCAAAGGGCGCCAGGCCTGGTCCAGGCAATAGGTCCGCCAGTGCCAGGGCAGCGCGACATCGGCGGCGGTGTCGAGCAACAAGCGGAAAGACGTTTCAGCGATGGTCCAGGCAGAAGTGGCCGTGCAACACGCCAGATACCGGCCTTCAGCCAGGTAATGTTCGATCAGGCGCGGTTCATCGGGGTCCATCGCGCAACGGATCTGGCGACTCATCCAGCGCCAGCTTTCGAGGTAAGGCATCTCGTGCAAGGCAGAACTCATGATCCGGGCTCATTCGGTAATGAGATTTATTATTAGATGATAATGAGAACCAAAACAACCCCAGAGACATGCGACCAATCACTGTGGGAGCGAGCTTGCTCGCGATAGCGGCGTGTCAGACGACACACATATTGAATGTTCGGCCGCCATCGCGAGCAAGCTCGCTCCCACAGGATTTTGCGTAAGCCCAATAAAAAAAGGCGCGTCACCCATTGGGTGCCGCGCCTTTTGGTGTAGCGGTAAGGGTCAGCTACCCGCGACAGTCATCCGCTCGATCAACACCGAACCTGTACGAATATTGCTGCGCAGCTCCAGATCATTACCCACTGCAACGATCTGCTTGAACATGTCGCGCATGTTGCCGGCGATGGTCACTTCCTGGACCGCGAACTGGATTTCACCGTTCTCGACCCAGTAACCCGCCGCGCCACGGGAGTAATCGCCGGTGACCATGTTCAGGCCCTGGCCCATCAGCTCAGTAACCAGCAAGCCACGACCCATGCGGCGCAGCAAGGCGGCCTGATCTTCATCACCATGGGTGACAAACAGGTTGTGCACGCCACCCGCGTTTGCGGTGCTCGGCATGCCCAGCTTGCGACCGGAATACGTGCCGAGGATGTAGGACACCAACTCGCCTTTTTCGACGAACGGCTTGGCGTAAGTCGCCAGGCCATCGCCATCGAACGCCGAACTGCCCATGGCGCGCATCAAGTGCGGACGCTCATCGATGGTCAGCCATTCCGGGAACAGTTTCTGACCCAGCGTGCCTTCAAGGAACGATGATTTGCGGTACAGGCTGCCGCCGGAAATTGCCGAGAGGAAACTGCCGAACAAGCCACCGGCCAGCTCAGCGGAAAACAACACCGGCACTTCGCAGGTCGGCACCGGACGCGCGCCCAGTCGGCTCGCGGCACGTTGTGCGGCACGCTGGCCGATGCTCACCGGGTCGGCCAACAAGTTGCCCTGACGGTTGACGTCGTACCAGTAATCGCGCTGCATCTGGCCGTCGGCCTCGGCGATCATCACGCAGCTCAGGCTGTGACGGGTCGACGCATATCCACCGATAAAACCGTGGCTGTTGCCGTAGACACGGCAGCCTTGATGGGTGCTGAGGGTGGTACCGTCGGCGTTCTTGATCCGGCTGTCGGCAGCAAACGCCGCTGCTTCACAGGTCAGGGCCTGCTCGATGGCTTGCTCCGGGGTGATGTCCCATTCGTGGAACAGATCGAAATCCTGCAGATCCCTGGCCATCAGCGCGGCATCTGCCAAGCCGGAAGCTTCGTCTTCGGAGGTGTGCTTGGCGATGGCCAACGCAGCCGCGACGGTTTCACGAATTGCCTCAGGACCACTGGCCGAGGTGCTGGCCGAGCCTTTGCGCTGACCGACGTACAAGGTGATGCCAAAGCCCTGGTCGCGGTTGAATTCGACGGTTTCGACTTCACGCTGGCGCACCGAAGTGGACAGGCCCTGCTCCAGGGACACGGCGACCTCACAGGCACTGGCACCCTGACGCTTGGCTTCAGCGATGATCTGCTCGACTTGTTCTTGCAGTGCCGGCAACGCTTGTGGGCCGACGCTTTCAACTGCACTCATGCTGTTCTCCACTCAAATTCTGCTTTCGGCTGGGGCCTTCGAGCGACCGGGCCGGACAAGCGGCCCCCGACTGGTTATCATGGCGGCGTTTCTTTGCGGACGGCCACCATGGTTGATTCTTACGACGACTCCCTCGATACGGGAGAAAAAAGCAAATCCCAGGTTAAACGCGAGCTTCATGCTCTGGTTGACCTCGGCGAGCGCCTTACAACGCTCAAGCCTGACTTGCTGGCAAAACTGCCGTTGACCGACGCTATGCGCCGGGCACTGGCCGATGCGCCCAAGCACACCGCGAACATCGCGCGTAAACGGCACCTCATGTTCATCGGCAAACTGATGCGCGATCAGGACACTGACGCCATTCTGACTCTGCTCGATCAACTCGATGCCTCCACCCGGCAGTACAACGAACGTTTCCATGGCCTGGAACGCTGGCGCGATCGCTTGATCGCGGGCGACGATGCAGTCCTGGAAAAGTTCGTGCTCGACTACCCGGAGGCTGATCGTCAGCAGTTGCGCTCCCTGATCCGTCAGGCCCAGCACGAACTGGCGACCAACAAGCCACCGGCATCGAGCCGTAAAATCTTCAAGTACATCCGTGAGCTGGACGAGACTCAACGCGGTCTGCGTTAAGTCCCGAATCGGGTGAATCGCCAAGCGATTCACCCGAAGCTCCATCCTTTATGATCCTGTGCCACCCACAGTGATCGCATCGATTTTCAGCGTTGGCTGGCCGACACCCACGGGCACCGACTGCCCATCCTTGCCACACGTCCCCACGCCGCTGTCCAGCGCCAGATCGTTACCGACCATCGACACCTTGCTCATGGCTTCCGGGCCGTTGCCGATCAACGTCGCGCCTTTGACCGGGGCGGTGATTTTGCCGTCCTCGATCAGGTACGCCTCACTGGTGGAGAACACGAATTTGCCGCTGGTGATGTCCACCTGCCCGCCACCGAGGTTGGCGCAGTAGATGCCGCGTTTCACCGAGGCGATAATTTCCGCTGGGTCGCTTTCGCCCGCCAGCATGTAGGTGTTGGTCATCCGTGGCATCGGCAGGTGCGCGTAGGATTCGCGACGACCGTTACCGGTGCGGGCCACGCCCATCAGGCGCGCGTTGAGCTTGTCCTGCATGTAACCCTTGAGTACGCCGTTTTCGATCAGCGTGGTGCACTCGGTCGGGGTGCCTTCGTCGTCGACGCTCAGGGAACCGCGACGACCAGCCAGCGTGCCGTCATCGACGATGGTGCACAGCTTGGACGCAACCATCTCGCCCATGCGCCCGCTGTAGGCCGAACTGCCCTTGCGGTTGAAGTCGCCTTCCAGACCATGGCCGACCGCTTCGTGCAACAGCACGCCGGACCAGCCCGAACCCAACACCACCGGCAACGTACCGGCCGGCGCGGGAATGGCTTCAAGGTTGACCAGCGCCTGACGCAGCGCTTCACGGGCGTAGCCCATGGCGCGGTCATCGCTGAGGAAATAACGGTAATCGGTACGCCCGCCACCGCCATGACCACCGCGCTCGCGACGGCCGTTTTGCTCAACAATCACGCTGACGTTGAAGCGCACCAGCGGCCGCACATCGGCGGCCAGGCTGCCGTCGGTCGAAGCGACAAGAATGCGTTCCCAGACCCCGGCCATGCTGACGGTGACTTGCTGGATGCGTGGGTCGAGGGCGCGAGTCGCGACGTCGATGCGCTTGAGCAGCTCGACTTTTTCGGCGCGGCTCAGCACTTCCAGCGGGTTGTCCGGCCCGTACAACTGGGCGACATCCGCAGTGGTGAAGGCCTGCACCGTGCCGTTCTGCCCGGCACGGGAGATCGAACGGGCCGCGCGAGCCGCCGCGCCAAGAGCTTCGAGGGTAATGGCATTGCTGTAGGCGAAACCGGTTTTTTCACCCGACTGCGCACGCACGCCCACACCTTGGTCGAGGTTGAAGCTGCCTTCCTTGACGATCCCGTCTTCCAGCGCCCAGGACTCGGAAATCTGCCCCTGGAAATACAGGTCCGCGGCATCGATGCCCGGGCCGGCCAGATCGCCGAGCACACCTTGCAGGCTCTCGATCGTTACGCCACCGGGCGCCAGGAGGTGTTCACTGACGGAGGACAACAACTCGCTCATATGTTTACGCCTTAAATTCGTCGTTCCGGGCAGGTCGCTGTGCGCCCTGCGAGAAAAAGCGCCGGTGACTGGACACCGGCATCCGCGCCCTGATGGACGCCTGTTCGCTGCTATCGCGTTCGGCCAGCAGCACGGCCTCGCCTTGATCCTGTTGTGCCAGCACCCGGCCCCAAGGGTCGACAATCGCGGCATGCCCCCAGGTTTCCCGCGGCCCCGGATGCGTCCCACCCTGGGCGGCCGCGAGCACGTAACACTGAGTCTCGATGGCCCGCGCGCGAATCAGCACATCCCAATGCGCGGCGCCGGTCACCGCGGTAAACGCCGACGGTGCGGTAATCAATTGCGCGCCCGCGGCACGCAATTCGCTGTACAACTCCGGGAAGCGCAGGTCGTAACACACCGTCAGGCCGACCCGGCCGACGGGCGTGTCCGCCACCACGACCCCACTGCCATAAGCATAGTCATCGGACTCGCGATAACGTCCACGATTGTCCGCCACGTCCACGTCGAAAAGGTGCAGCTTGTCGTAGCGCGCCACCGTTTCGCCCTGATCATTGACCAACAACGAGCAGGCATGCGCTTTGGAGGTCGGATGGTGCACCGGCGGCAACGGCAATGTGCCGGCCACTATCCATAACTTGAGGTCGCGGGCGGCCTGTTTCAACCACGGCAGGATCGGACCTTCACCCAACGCCTCGGCGCGGCCGATGTCAGCGATATCGCGACGGCCCATGGCGGCGAAGTTTTCGGGCAACACAGCAAGCTGCGCACCACCGGCCGCCGCCTCTTCGAGCAGACGCCGGGCCTGGGTCAGATTGGCCAGCACATCGCTCTGGCTGACCATTTGAATCACCGCGAAAGGCATGGCCCCTCCTTACTTGAGATGTCTACACCGACCGTGTAGCAGCTGCCGAAGGCTGCGTCCGGCTGCGCAGCAGTCGTAAATCCGGATTGCACGGTTTGTCTGAATGACCGCGCTGGCTGACTTTACGACTGCTTCGCAGCCGAACGCAGGCTTCGCCAGCTGCTATGTATGGACTCGCCCCCACTGTCTACCCGCTTTTGAAAAACCGCCGCCCCGTTGCATCTATGTATTAGGCCTATTCGAGGAAGCCGTCTTCGGCTTCTGGCCAAAATTGGAAGAGCTCGTGGTATGCCGATTACAGTCAGGCCTCGAAGGCCAGTAGCAGCTAAGGCATCAATCCACGCCGGTCTTACCTGGGGTCAATGTTTTTCAGCAAAGGGTCGGACAGTTGGTACCTCGGTGGCAGAACTCTGTCGCTCAGTGGCTCATCGTCGCTTGCTGGCCATCACCCGCCTGGCGACGATAAGTCTGGTCATTCTGTAGAAGCACCCAGACGATTCGCAGGTTGCGGTTGGCTAGCCTGATCGCAGCCTCCTTACGACCCAGCCGGCTCATCCAGCGCAACAAGCGGCGGTCATCGGGTTGCTGGGAATCAGGTCGTAGTTGTTGCAGTACCGCATGGGCTCCCTGGATCATCAGGCTGCGTAAATAAACATCGCCTCGCTTGGTCATGTCCCCCAGCCGGACCGTCTGCCCGCTGCTGTGCTGGTCAGGCACCATGCCAAAGTACGCGGCAAACTTGCGGGCATTGGGAAATCGCTCAGGCTTGGTTTCCTTGGCCACCAGTGCCGTGGCAGTGACTGGGCCGATGCCGCGCACAGTCATCAGTCGCTTCGCCGTCATGTCGGCGTTGGCGGCCACTTCCAGGCGCCCCGTCAGCACGCTGATGCGTTCGCCCAAATGGTGCCACTCGGCCAACAGTTCGTCGATCAGTTCACGCAGCAGGCCCGGCACCGGCTGGGTGGCATCTTCCAGTACCCGCGGAATTTTCTGGCTGATCGCAACATCGCCCTGCGCCAAGGCCACGCCATGCTCGAGCAGCAGGCCGCGCATCTGATTGCTCACCGCCGTGCGTCGACGCACATAGCCTTGGCGGGCGCGATGCAACGCCTGCATTGCCAGCGCCGCAACGCTTTTGACCGGCACTGCGTAGATCTTTTCATCGCGACCAGCGCGCAGAATCGCCAGCGCATCGTTGCGATCATTTTTAGGCCCGCTACGATGTGTGGCCACCAAACGGGCTGGAAGAATCCGCGCCAGATTGCCTTGGTCTTGCAGCTGCCGGGCCCAGGCTTGAGCACCCGGACCGGTCTCCATCAGAACCACGACATGAGGCGGCAACTGGCGTAGAAACTCATAAAACGCCTCGCGCGACTTGATCCGTTGCTCGTAGTGCACTTGGCCGAGGACGTCTTCACCGGCGACCTGAAAGACCTGCTTGGCCAGATCGACCGCCACGGTTGTGCAGGCCGACAAATCGGAAGAAGACAGGGATTGATCAATCGAAGTATGCTTTTTCATGGACTCGCCCTCGCTGTCGTTGGCTGTTTAGACTGCCATCGTGGCGCATTGACGCCTCGGCTTGGGCGAGTCCATCCAATTACAAGGGGCCTGCTTACGGCCATGCTACTCCATCGGCCTGAGGCGTGGCGTGGTCAAAAAGGCTTGTCGAAGGTGATTTTCGGCTCTTTCCATGGACCCTTGACCGTGTATTTGACGCTGGCGAAACGTGCCACGCGGTCGCCGATCAGCTTGTCGATCAAGAACAGCGCACCGCCGATGGCCGGTGCGCCGACAATCAACGCGGCAATCGGCAGGTTGTTGGTCACAGGCAACGTCACCAGCAGTTTCGCGTCAATCTGATCGCCCACCAGATTCAAGGTACCGTTCAGTTCAATGTTGCTCGACGGGCCGGTCAGCAGAATCGGCTCCTTCGTCACATAAACCCCGTTGGTCGCGACCAGCAGACCTTTGACCCGGTCATAACTCAAGCCTTTGCCGAACAGGTCGGAGAAGTCCAGGCGCAGACGGCGACCGATGGAATTGAAGTTGAGCAAGCCGAATACTCGCAGGGCCTGGGCGCTGCCCTCGACTTCAACGAACTGGCCTTTATTCAGCGAAGCATCGAGCGTACCGGAGAAACGTTTGGTGGCCAGCCACGCGGGTGAACCCGGCCAGCGACCGTCGACGTCCATATGAAACTCTTCACTGGTGACGCTCGGCGCAAAGCCCCAACCTTTCAGCACGTCAGCGAGATTCTTGCCGCTGATCCGCCCTTTGTACCAACTGCTGGAGCTGCCGGGGATGCCTTCCCAGCCACCAGTACCCTGCAACAGAATGCCCTTGAGGCCCAGATCCAATGTGTTAAGCGCAATACCCCTGGCGGTCGGACGGACTTTCAGATACCAGGCGCCTACGAGGTCCTGCCCCTGGAACAGCTGATTGATGGTGATGTCCAGCGCCGGAATCTTGGTCGGGTCCACCGAGGCCAGCGGATCCGGCGAGTTTTCGTCGGCCAGGACCGTAGGATCCGGCGCCGGCAACCGCACGGTTTGCAGATTGATCGCAATCGGCGCGCCTTTCGCATCGGGGATGCTCGCGCTGCCTTTGACCTGCTGACTGTCGAGTTGCAACGCCCACGCCGCGGCTTTGCGATTCAACTGCACCGACGCCTGGTCGAGCGTCGGGCCGACACCGCTGAGTTTGCCGACTTTGAAGTCCGCGCTGCTGAGCAACTGCTTGGCACTGCCGCCCGGATCCTGGCCGGCGTACTTGTCCACCAGATCCTTCCACGGACCGACGTCCAGTTCGGACAGCACGCCGCGCACTCGCAGCCCTTTGGCGCCGGGCAGCACGGCATTGCCGCCACCCAGGAACAACTCGCCACGACCGTCGGCAAAATTGCCGGGCGGCGCCGCAAACGTGAAGTCTGCCAGCTCACCGTAGGTGACCCAGTAGCGCCGTTCCAGTCCCTGCAAGGTCATGCGGAACGTGGTGTCGCGGCCGACATCGGCGGCCATGCCAAACGGCGCCGGCAAATCGATCGCCACGCCTTTGAGGCTGGAATTGACCATCAACTGGCTGTCGGGGCCATCAAGGCTCAGTTGCAGCTGATACGGGATCACGCCGGACACCGGCAACGGCTGGGTGACGCTCAACCAGTCAGTGAGTTTCTTGACCTCGACCTGACCGGATGCAGTGACGCGGGTCTTGAGATTACCCGCACTGCCGTCGGCAAAAATCTGCGCGGTGACCGGTTTATCGAAGGCGCGTGCGGTGATGTTCTGTCCGCTCAAACCCTTGGCGCTGTCGAAACGGAAATCGCCCTTGAGTTGCGTCAGCTCCAACGAGGGCTCGGCCAGCTTCAAACGCGCCTTGGCGGTTTTGAAGTCGACGAGAATCTTCGGCTGCTCGCCTTTGACCAGCGGGATATCCAGCTTCAGCTTGCCTTGCAGATCGCCCTCGCCCTCCCATCCGGCAAAGGTTTCAGCGGTGCCGATCGGCGCTTCCTGGAGAATCTTCAAGCCATCACCCAACCCGCCGGAAAACCCGCCGTCGAGGAACAGGTGAACGCTTTGCCCTTCCGGCGCATGGGGAATATTGACGTAAATGTCGCGAACCTGAGTGTCGAGCAACTGGCCCTTACTGGCCAGGACCCGCACGCCGCTGTCTTCAACAAACACGTCACCGGTGACTTTGCTGACATGCGGCCAACCCGGCTGGAACGCCAGTTCGGCATCGTGAACCTTGAAGAACAGGCTGATGCTGCGGGCAGCGTCGGCGGCGCCGTGGTTCAGCGAACCTTGATACTGGAAGAAGCCCTGGTCTACCGCGCCTTTGAGAATCGCCGTGCGCAGCCATTCGTCCAGCGCCGGGCTGAGCATGGTCGGCAGGTACTTGGCGGTGTAGCGACCGTCGCCGTCCACCAGGCCGACCCGCAGGTCCATGTAGTCTTCCTGGGTGTGATCGAAATGCAGGCGGATCAGGAAGTCACCGGCAATCTTGCCCTCCTCGCCCAGCACCTTCAGGTACGGCGCGATCAGGGTGAAGCGTTCTTTGTCGAGCTTCCAGGTCAACCGGGCATTGGCCTGGATGTATTGCCATGGCTTGGCGAAAATCGGGTCCAGGTGCAGGACAAAGTCCTTGCTGTCCATCCGCAGTTCGCCCTGACCGAGGTCGCCGCTGATGCTGCCGCTGACATTCCGTGCTGCCGGAGCGCCGTGATAGGCATCGAAGCCGACCTGATCGAGGTTGGCGGCGAAGCTGAACTTGCTGTCATCGGTGGCATTGGGCCGCAGATCGATCAGCACGTTGCGCAGTCCACCAGTTACCTTGAGTTGCTCGACCGCCGTGGCGACACCTTCGGGCAACGGCCCCAAGGCGTTTATCAGCGGAGTAAGCGGGGTGAGATCGAGGCGATCGGCTTGCAAGTGCCAGAGTTCTTCAGCCTTGTCGGTGGCAGCGGTCTGTCGAAGTTGCAGGTGTGATTCCCAGCGGGTCTCGCCGAAGTTCATGGCCAGGGAGTCCAGGGTCACCAGCATGCCTTCGGAGCTACGCTGGAAATAGCCGTTGAGCGCCAGATTATTGATCTGGATCGGCTTGCGCTCGGCGTAGGCGCCCTTGAGTTGCGGCGCGTTCAAACGAATGGCGCCGCTTTGCAGCACACCCTTGGCCCAGTTCACCCAAAGTTCACCACCGGCCTTGAGCTCGGAGAAGTTCCATTGACGGGTCACGCGCTCGGGCAGCCATTTCGACCAGTCGCTTTGCGGCAGGCTCAGGTAGGCCTCGGCCTCGCCATCCTTCCACTGGCTGGCGCGTAGACGGGTACGCACCGTCATGGCCACCGGCTGGCCGTCAGGCAGGGTCAAACGGGCATCGAGGCGCTGACGGGAGACGCCGGTTTTCAGGTTCAGGCCGACATAGGTCAAGGTCAGCGGCGGATGGTCCTGTGGCTGCAAGGTCACCTGGCTGTCGATCACCGACAGTTGCTGGACCATTTGCATGCGATTGAGCAACTGCTCCGGATCAAGCGGCTGGTCCTGTTGCACCGGCAACCCTTCCAGCGCCCAATGTCCGTCCGCGCCTTCCTTGAGGCTGATCTTCAGGCCGTTGAGTTCCAGGTGAGCGATGCGAACGTCGCGAGCGAGCAGGCTTTCCCAAAGGTCCGGCACCGCTCGCACCTGATCCAGATGCAGGGCGTTGGCGCCCTCGCCGACTGTCACATCGTGGGCCAGCAAAATCGGCGCGAAGCCGCTCCAGTTTCCTTCCAGCTTACCGATTTGCAGCGGCATGCCCAAGGCGGCGCTGGCTTTGGTTTCGACGTCGGCACGGTATTCGGCCACCAGGGGCGTCAGCTCCCGGCCGAGGCTGACGTACAACGCCATCAACACCAGGACCAACGCGCACAGGCCAAGACCCCAGCGGGTCAGTGCGGCCAAAATGCGTGTCAGACGTTCCATGTCAGTTGGCTCCCATAGCGAAAATACTGCAAAAAGCTGAGGCCAGCCGTTCTAGTAAGTTTGAAACACAGCGATTCAGAGCAGCACCACGTCGTATTGTTCCTGGGAATACATGGTTTCCACCTGGAACCGAATGGTGCGTCCGATAAATCCTTCCAGCTCGGCGACATTTCCCGACTCTTCATCGAGCAACCGGTCGACGACTTTCTGGTTCGCCAATACACGATAGCCTTCCGCTTGATAGGCACGCGCCTCGCGGAGGATTTCGCGGAAAATTTCGTAGCAGACCGTTTCCGGCGTCTTCAGCTTGCCGCGGCCCTGACAGCTGCTGCACGGCTCGCACAGCACTTGTTCGAGGCTTTCGCGGGTGCGCTTGCGCGTCATCTGCACCAGGCCCAACTCGGTGATGCCGATGATGTTGGTCTTGGCGTGGTCGCGCTCCAGTTGTTTTTCCAGCGTGCGCAGGACCTGGCGCTGATGCTCTTCGTCTTCCATGTCGATGAAGTCGATGATGATGATCCCGCCCAGATTGCGCAGGCGCAGCTGGCGGGCGATGGCGGTCGCGGCTTCGAGGTTGGTCTTGAAGATGGTTTCTTCGAGGTTGCGATGGCCGACAAACGCCCCGGTGTTGACGTCGATGGTGCTCATGGCTTCGGCCGGATCGACCACCAGATAACCGCCGGACTTGAGCGGCACTTTGCGCTCGAGGGCTTTCTGGATTTCGTCTTCGACGCCGTACAGATCGAAAATAGGACGCTCGCCCGGGTAATGCTCAAGACGATCGGCGATTTCCGGCATCAGTTCGGCGACGAACTGCGTGGTTTTCTGGAAGGTTTCCCGGGAGTCGATGCGGATTTTCTCGATCTTCGGGCTCACCAGGTCGCGCAAGGTACGCAGCGCAAGACCGAGGTCTTCGTAGATCACACTCGGTGCGCCGATGGTTTTGATCTGTTCGTTGATCTGATCCCAGAGACGGCGCAGGTAGCGGATGTCCATGAGGATCTCATCGGCACCGGCCCCTTCGGCAGCGGTACGCAGAATGAAACCGCCCGCCTCTTTGATGCCTTCTTTGGCCACGCAATCGGTGACGACTTGCTTGAGACGTTCGCGCTCGGCTTCGTCTTCAATCTTCAGAGAAATACCAACGTGGGCCGTGCGCGGCATGTACACCAGATAGCGCGACGGAATCGACAGTTGAGTCGTCAGGCGTGCGCCCTTGGAGCCGATCGGGTCCTTGGTGACCTGGACGACCAGGCTCTGGCCTTCGTGAACCAGCGCGCTGATGCTCTCCACCGTAGGGCCTTCACGCAGGGAAATTTCCGAAGCGTGAATGAACGCGGCGCGGTCCAGACCGATATCGACGAAGGCCGCCTGCATGCCCGGTAATACCCGCACCACCTTGCCTTTGTAGATGTTGCCAACGATCCCGCGTTTTTGCGTGCGCTCGACGTGGACCTCTTGCAGGACACCGTTTTCGACCACCGCCACGCGCGATTCCATCGGCGTGATGTTGATCAGGATCTCTTCACTCATGGCAGGGTCTCGTTCAGGCATGTTCACGATAATGGCCGCATCTTGTCAGTACGACGCTCAGCGCGCGTTAAGGGTTTGCCAACAGGGTATGCCGAAATGGCCGAGCAGCTCAGCGGTTTCGCACAGCGGCAGTCCGACCACCGCCGAGTAGCTGCCATCGAGCCCGGCGACAAACACCGCGCCCAGTCCTTGAATGCCATAGCCACCCGCCTTGTCACGGGGTTCGCCACTGGCCCAGTAAGCCGCCGCTTCATCGCGAGCGATGTTGCGAAAGCGCACCAGACTGCGCACCACCCGGGACTCACAACGCTCGCCGTCAAGCACTGCAATGGCGGTCAGCACTTCGTGCTCTTGCCCCGCCAACATCATAAGCATGGCGCACGCGTCAGCTTCGTCCACCGGTTTGCCGAGAATTTTCCCGTTGAGCACTACTGCGGTGTCGGCGCCCAGCACGCAAAAATCGGCGGCGGACACGACCGTGCCGCGCCCGGCCTCGGCTTTGCCGCGCGCCAGGCGCTCGACATAGGCCGACGGGGATTCATCTTTCAAGGGGGTTTCATCGATGTCCGCGCTGATGGCGGAGAACGGCACGCCGATCTGCGTGAGCAGTTCACGCCGACGCGGCGAGCCTGAGGCGAGGTACAGCTGTGTCATCAAGACATCTCCCTGTCTGGTGCGGGCCAATGCCTGACCGAATCAATTGATTTTGTAACGTCGACGCAAACCGCGCAAACCGTAGCTGACCCATGGCCAGAGCAATGCACTGACCAGTGCCGGCAAGACCAGCGCCAGGGTTGGCTGGCGGTTGCCGGTCAGGGCGCTCAGCCACAACTGGACCAGTTGAGCGAGGCCGAAGATCACCAGGATCACCAGGCTCTGTTGCCACATCGGGAACATGCGCAAGCGCTGTTGCAACGACAGCACCAGGAAGGTGATCAGGGTCAGGATCAAAGCGTTCTGGCCCAGCAACGTGCCGTAAAGAACGTCTTCGGCCAGGCCCAGACACCATGCGGTGACCATCCCGACCTTCTGCGGCAAGTACAACGCCCAAAAAGCCAACAGCAGGGCCAGCCAGAGCGGACGGAGGATTTCCATGAATTGCGGCAGTGGCGAAACGCTGAGCAGCAGGCCAATGGCAAACGTCAGCCAGATCATCCAGCCATTTCGGGATGCGGTAGCACCAACCATTATTCTCGTCCCCCAGTGGAAGCCGGTGCGGAGACAGGCGGTTTGGCGGCAGGTTTCACCGCAGCCGGTTGAGTGGCTGGCGGTTTGGTTGCGGCAGGTTGCGATGCTGGCGGCTTGGCGGCTGCAGGTTTGGCCGGGGTTGTCGCCGGAGCCGGTGCCGCCGGAGGTGCAGCAGGTGCAGGTGCAGGTGCAGGTGCAGGTGCAGGTGCAGCGGCTGCGGCTGCGGCTGCGGCGGGCACCACCACGGTGGCTGGCACTGGTTTTGGAACGGTCGCCGGAATGATCGGGCCACCACCGTGCTGGTCCAGCGCTTCTTGCGCCTGGGCAGCGTCGTTGGCGCGCTCTTCAGCGGTGCGGCCGTCGGTGAACACCAGCAGCAGGTAACGGCTGCGGTTCAACGCGGCGGTCGGCACGGCACGCACAATGGCAAACGGCTGACCGGAATCGTGGATCACTTCCTTGACTGTCGCCACCGGATACCCGGCTGGAAAACGCTGACCGAGGCCGGAACTGACCAGCAGATCGCCTTCTTTAATATCAGCCGTGTCGGCAACGTGACGCAATTCCAGGCGTTCCGGGTTGCCGGTGCCGCTGGCAATCGCCCGCAACCCGTTGCGGTTTACCTGCACCGGAATGCTGTGAGTGGTGTCGGTCAGCAGCAATACACGGGAGGTGTAAGGCATCAACTCGACCACCTGGCCCATCAGGCCGCGGGCATCGAGCACCGGCTGACCGAGGACCACACCGTCGCGCTCACCTTTGTTGATGATGATGCGATGGGTGAACGGGTTGGGGTCCATGCCGATCAACTCGGCCACTTCGACCTTCTCGTTGACCAGCGCAGAGGAATTGAGCAACTCGCGCAGCCGAACGTTCTGCTCGGTGAGGGCGGCAAGCTTTTGCATGCGACCCTGCAACAGCAGGTTTTCGGTCTTGAGTTTTTCGTTTTCGGCGACAAGCTCGGTACGGCTGCCGAATTGGCTGGCCACACCCTGCCATAGCCGCTGCGGCAGGTCGGTGATCCAGTAAGACTGCATCAGTACCAGCGACATTTGGCTACGCACTGGCTTGAGCAGTGTGAAGCGGGCATCGACCACCATCAGCGCGACCGATAGCACGACCAGCACCAACAAGCGCACGCCCAGTGAAGGCCCTTTGGTGAAAAGCGGTTTAATAAGCCGCTCCTCCCAGGCAAATGTTTTCTTTATTCATACGGCAGACCGGCCTGGATACAGACTGACAGAAGGTAAACGCAAACAGGCAGCACTGCAAAGTGCCGCCTGCGCGCTCAACAGCATAGAAGCGATCCGGCGACTTACTCGCTGGAAAGCAGGTCCATGGTGTGTTTATCCATCATTTCCAATGCACGGCCACCGCCGCGAGCAACGCAGGTCAGCGGATCTTCGGCAACGATCACCGGCAGACCTGTTTCCTGGGCCAGCAACTTGTCGAGGTCACGCAGCAACGCGCCACCACCGGTCAGCACCAGGCCACGCTCGGCGATGTCGGAAGCCAGCTCAGGAGGCGATTGCTCCAGCGCGCTTTTCACGGCCTGAACGATGGTGGCCAGGGACTCTTGCAGAGCTTCCAGCACTTCATTGGAGTTCAGGGTGAAGGCACGTGGAACGCCTTCGGCCAGGTTACGGCCACGAACGTCGACTTCACGAACTTCGCCGCCCGGGTAGGCCGTACCGATTTCCTGCTTGATGCGCTCAGCGGTGGATTCACCGATCAGGCTGCCGTAGTTGCGACGCACGTAGGTGATGATCGCTTCATCGAAGCGGTCGCCGCCAACCCGTACGGATTCGGCGTAGACCACACCATTCAGGGAGATCAGCGCGATTTCAGTGGTACCACCACCGATATCGACGACCATCGAACCGCGTGCTTCTTCAACCGGCAGGCCGGCACCGATCGCAGCAGCCATCGGCTCTTCGATCAGGAACACTTCGCGAGCACCGGCACCAAGTGCCGATTCACGGATGGCACGACGCTCAACCTGAGTGGATTTGCACGGAACGCAAATCAGCACCCGCGGGCTTGGCTGCAGGAAGCTGTTTTCGTGAACCTTGTTGATAAAGTATTGCAGCATCTTTTCGCAGACGCTGAAGTCGGCAATGACGCCGTCCTTCATCGGACGAATGGCAGCAATGTTGCCCGGCGTACGGCCGAGCATGCGCTTCGCCTCGGTGCCGACAGCAACGACACTTTTCTGGTTACCGTGTGTCCGAATAGCCACAACTGATGGCTCATTCAGGACGATACCGCGCTCGCGCACGTAAATAAGGGTGTTGGCAGTGCCCAGGTCAATGGAGAGATCGCTGGAAAACATGCCACGCAGTTTCTTGAACATGGGAAAGGGACCCTAGGCAACGCGTGGGTAAAAAAGTGCGGCAAACTCTAACAACGACAGGGATTTTGGGCAAGGCGCCAATATGTTAAATTGGCCGCTTTTCTGTGCACCAACCCCCACAATCGCGGCCTTATGACCGTAGAAATGCGGTAGTGTTCCGACAATCTAACACACGGATAGCATCCGTTCTGTTTTCCTTCCACTGGAGAATCCCATGACGCTTGAACGCTCCGACGTGGAAAAAATCGCTCATCTGGCCTGTCTGGGCCTCAATGATGCCGATCTTCCACACATCACTTCGGCCCTGAACAGCATTCTGGGACTGGTCGACGAAATGCAGGCGGTCAATACCGACGGTATCGAACCGCTCGCCCACCCACTGGAAGCCAGCCAGCGCCTGCGTGCAGACGTCGTGACCGAGACCAATCATCGCGAGGCCTATCAGTCCATCGCACCAGCGGTCGAAAACGGCCTGTACCTGGTTCCGAAAGTCATCGACTAAAGGGAAAGAGCCTGCAATGCATCAATTGACTCTGGCCGAGATCGCCCGCGGACTCGCCGATAAAAAGTTTTCTTCCGAAGAGCTGACCAAAACCCTGCTGGCGCGTATCGCCCAGCTCGATCCTCAGCTCAACAGTTTCATCAGCCTCACCGAAGACCTGGCGCTCCAGCAGGCGAAAGCCGCTGACGCACGCCGCGCCAACGGTGAGAGCGGCGCCCTGCTCGGCGCGCCGATCGCCCACAAAGACCTGTTCTGCACCCAGGGCATCCGCACCAGCTGCGGCTCGAAGATGCTCGACAACTTCAAGGCCCCGTACGACGCCACGGTCGTTGCCAAGCTGGCCGCTGCCGGCGCAGTGACGCTGGGCAAGACCAACATGGACGAATTCGCCATGGGTTCGGCCAACGAGTCGAGCTACTACGGCCCGGTGAAAAACCCGTGGAACCTTGAACACGTTCCGGGCGGTTCGTCCGGCGGTTCCGCTGCAGCCGTTGCCGCTCGTCTGTTGCCTGCCGCTACCGGCACCGACACGGGTGGCTCCATTCGTCAGCCCGCCGCACTGACCAACCTTACTGGCCTGAAACCGACGTACGGTCGTGTTTCGCGCTGGGGCATGATCGCTTACGCGTCCAGCCTCGATCAGGGCGGCCCTCTGGCGCGCACGGCCGAAGACTGCGCGATCCTGCTGCAAGGCATGGCCGGATTCGACCCGCAGGACTCCACCAGCATCGACGAGCCCGTGCCTGATTACAGCGCCAGCCTCAACGGTTCGCTGCAAGGCCTGCGCATCGGCGTGCCGAAGGAATACTTCAGCGCCGGCCTGGACTCACGTATCGCCGACCTGGTCATGGCCAGTGTCGAAGAGCTGAAAAAGCTCGGCGCCGTGATCAAGGAAATCAGCCTGCCGAACATGCAGCACGCGATCCCTGCGTACTACGTGATCGCCCCGGCGGAAGCCTCTTCCAACCTGTCGCGTTTCGACGGCGTGCGTTTCGGCCATCGCTGCGAAGACCCGAAAAACCTCGAAGACCTCTACAAGCGTTCCCGTGGCGAAGGTTTCGGCCCGGAAGTGCAGCGCCGGATCATGGTCGGTGCCTACGCGCTGTCGGCCGGCTACTACGACGCCTACTACCTGAAGGCGCAGAAGATCCGTCGCTTGATCAAGAACGACTTCATGGCGGCCTTCAATGAGGTCGACATCATCCTCGGCCCAACCACGCCGAACCCGGCCTGGAAGCTCGGCGCCAAGAACAGCGACCCGGTGGCTGCGTACCTGGAAGACGTCTACACCATCACCGCCAACCTCGCGGGTCTGCCGGGCTTGTCCATGCCAGCCGGTTTTGTCGATGGTCTGCCGGTCGGCGTGCAACTGCTCGCCCCGTATTTCCAGGAAGGCCGCTTGCTCAACGTTGCGCACCAGTATCAGTTGAACACTGACTGGCACACCCGCACCCCAACCGGCTTCTGAGGAGAAACACATGCAATGGGAAGTCGTGATCGGGCTGGAGATTCACACCCAGCTCACCACCCGGTCGAAAATCTTTTCCGGTAGCTCCACCACTTTCGGTTCCGAGCCGAACACCCAGGCCAGCCTGGTTGACCTCGGCATGCCCGGCGTATTGCCGGTGCTGAACCAGGAAGCGGTGCGCATGGCGGTGATGTTCGGCCTGGCCATCGATGCTGAAATCGGCCAGCACAACGTGTTCGCCCGTAAAAACTATTTCTACCCGGACCTGCCGAAGGGCTACCAGATCAGCCAGATGGAATTGCCGATCGTCGGCAAGGGCCACCTGGACATCGCCATGGAAGACGGCACGATCAAACGTGTCGGCGTCACCCGTGCGCACCTGGAAGAAGACGCCGGCAAAAGCCTGCACGAAGAGTTCAACGGTGCCACCGGCATCGACCTGAACCGTGCCGGCACGCCGCTGCTGGAAATCGTTTCCGAGCCGGACATGCGCAGCGCCAAGGAAGCCGTGGCCTACGTCAAGACCATCCACGCGCTGGTGCGTTACCTGGGCATCTGTGACGGCAACATGGCCGAAGGCTCGCTGCGTTGCGACTGCAACGTGTCGATCCGTCCGAAAGGCCAGGCTGAATATGGCACCCGCTGCGAGATCAAGAACGTCAACTCGTTCCGCTTCATCGAGAAGGCGATCAACAGCGAAGTGCAGCGTCAGATCGAGCTGATCGAAGACGGCGGCAAAGTGATCCAGCAGACCCGTCTGTACGATCCGAACAAGGACGAAACCCGTCCGATGCGCAGCAAAGAGGAAGCCAACGACTACCGTTACTTCCCCGATCCGGACCTGCTGCCGGTGGTCATCGAGAACTCGTTCCTCGACGAAGTCCGCGCCACCCTACCGGAATTGCCACCGCAGAAACGCGAGCGCTTCCAGGAGCAATTCGGCCTGTCGGTGTATGACGCCAGCGTCCTGGCCACCAGCCGCGAGCAAGCCGATTACTTCGAGAAAGTCGTGAGCATCAGCGGCGACGCCAAGCTGGCGGCCAACTGGGTCATGGTTGAACTGGGCAGCCTGCTGAACAAGCAAGGCGTGGAAATCGAGCAGTCGCCGGTCTCGGCCGAGCAACTGGGCGGTATGCTGCTGCGCATCAAGGACAACACCATCTCCGGCAAAATCGCCAAGGTCGTGTTCGAAGCGATGGCCAACGGCGAAGGCAGCGCGGACGAGATCATCGACAAGCGCGGCCTGAAGCAAGTGACCGACAGCGGCGCGATCTCGGCGGTGCTGGACGAAATGCTCGCGGCCAACGCCGAGCAGGTCGAGCAATACCGCGCGGCAGACGAAGCCAAACGCGGCAAGATGTTCGGCTTCTTCGTCGGCCAGGCCATGAAAGCCTCCAAAGGCAAGGCCAACCCGCAACAGGTCAACGAACTGCTGAAAAGCAAGCTCGAAGGCTGACCGGAATGGAGCCAGCTCTGACTACTGGCTCCATCCTCTGTGGCGAGGGAGCTTGCTCCCGCTGGTCTGCGAAGCAGACCCAAATTGGCAACCGCATTCTTTCAGTAAAAATGCATCAGCCGATTTGCGACCGCTTCGCGGCCGAGCGGGAGCAAGCTCCCTCGCCACATTTATTTTGGGAAACCTTTGAATGATGCGTCTCTTCGGCGCCTGCGCCCTGTTCTCCCTGCTGGCCGGTTGCGCCAGCACCGATGCCATCGATCCACACGGCTATGACAAGACCGGCGTTGCCTCGTATTACGGCGCCAAACACCAAGGTAAACGCACCGCCAGTGGCGAGGTTTTCAACAAGAATTCCCTGACCGCCGCCCACCGCCAGTTGCCGTTCGGCACGCGGGTGAAGGTCACCAATCTAAATAACGACAGATCCTGTGTGGTCCGTATCAACGATCGCGGGCCACACACCCGTGGGCGCCTGATTGATCTTTCACACGAAGCCGCCGAACAACTGGGTATGCTCCGTAGCGGCACCGCACGGGTTCGCGTGCAAGCCATCGACGATTAACAGACGGAGCCCCGACCATTTTCGGACTTGCCGATTTACCCCTGATCAGCGTGATTGAGTTGCTCGGCGGCCTGCTGTTGCTGATCGCCGGTGCCGAGCTGATGGTCCGTGGAGCTGTGCGCCTCGCTGCGCGGTTGCAGGTGCGGCCGCTGATCATTGGCCTGACCATCGTCGCCCTGGGCAGCAGCGCACCGCAAATGGCGGTCAGCCTGCAAGCCACCCTGGCGCAAAACGCCGACATCGCCGTCGGCAGCGTGATCGGCAGCAGCATCTTCAACATCCTTGTCACCCTCGGACTTTCGGCGCTGATCATTCCGTTGCGGGTATCGCGGCAACTGGTGCGCCTGGATATTCCGCTGATGATCGGCGCCAGCCTGCTGGTGTTTTTATTGGCGTGGAATGAAGAGCTGACCCGCGTGGACGGCATGATTCTGCTGGCCGCCCTGGCGCTGTATCTAGGCTTACTGCTGCGTCAGTCGCGGCACTCGGCCCGTCCGCCCTCCCATGACGGAACACCGCGGGCACCGTGGTTCAGCAGCGTGCTGATGATCGTCGCCGGACTGGCGATGCTGGTCTACGCCGGGCACTTGTTGCTGGGTGCCGCAGTGGCGGTCGCGACCGATCTGGGGCTGTCGGAGCGGGTCATCGGCCTGACCATCGTCGCCATCAGCACGTCCCTGCCGGAACTGGCCACCTCATTGATCGCCGCACTACGCGGTCAACGGGATATTGCCGTGGGCAACGTGATCGGCAGCAACCTGTTCAACCTTTTGGGCGTGCTTGGCCTGACTGCGCTCGTCGCACCCTCGCCGCTGTCGGTCTCGCCCAACGCACTGGATTTTGACCTGCCGGTGATGCTTGGTGTCGCGGTGCTGTGTCTGCCGCTGTTCTACACCGGCTACCGAGTGACTCGCGCCGAAGGTCTGCTGTTTTTGGGCTTGTATCTCGCTTACGGTCTGCATGTGGTGTCGTTCACCACCGGCATGCCACTGGCCGGCAAGCTTGAACACCTGATGCTGTTTTTCGTTCTGCCGGCGCTGGTGGCGTATCTGCTGTTCACGTCGCTGCGCGCCTGGCGTCGCCAACACCACAAGAAGGAAATGCCATGACCGACAATAAGAAGCCTGGCGTTGAAGTCCGCCGCCAAGTGATGGGCGATGCGTTCGTCGACCGCGCGCTGGGCAATGCCACCGAGTTTACCCAGCCGCTGCAGGATTTCGTCAATGAACACGCGTGGGGCGGCGTGTGGAACCGCGAAGGCCTGCCGCTGAAAACCCGCAGCCTGATCACCCTTGCCGCGCTGACCGCGTTGAAGTGCCCGCAGGAATTGAAGGGCCACGTGCGTGGCGCGCTGAACAACGGCTGCACCGTGGAAGAGATCCGTGAAGCGTTGCTGCATTGCGCGGTGTATGCCGGTGTGCCGGCGGCGATCGATGCGTTTCGGGCGGCGCAGGAAGTGATCGATACCTACCAGAAGCCTGAGTAACTCCTGGTATTTTGCGGTGACTGATCGGCCGTCATCGCGGGCAAGCCCGCTCCCACAGGGTCTTCGGTGTTAACCCAATGTGTGCAACTAAGCAGATCCTTGTGGGAGCGGGCTTGCCCGCGATGAGGTCCTGAAGCGCACCTCTAAACCCAGCTAAATCCACCCACCCCACTGCAACAAAAAGATCCCGATGTTGGTGGTAACCGCCGCCATCAACGTGGTGATGACGATGATCGCCGCCGCCAGTTCGTGATTGCCATCCGCCTGACGGGCCATGACAAAACTGGCTGCCGCCGTCGGGCTGCCGAAGTACAGAAACAGAATCCCCAACTCCGCCCCGCGAAAACCCCAGAGCCACGCCCCCAGCGTCGCCAGCACCGGCAGGCCGATCATCTTCACCAGGCTTGAGCTCAACGCCATCGAACCGCTTTTGCGCATCGCCGCCAGCGACAAGGTGCCGCCGATGCAGATCAGCGCCAATGGCAACGTGGTTTGCGCCAGGTACTGACCGGAAGTTTCCAGCCAGCCCGGCAAGCCGATCTTGAAATAAGCAAACGGTGCCGCCGCAAACACGCTGATGATCAGCGGGTTGACCATCACGCTTTTGCAGATGCTCCACGGATCGGACTTGATCACCGGGCTGTACACCGCCAGCACGATAGTCGAGAGCGTGTTGTAAAAAAGTATCACCAGCGCCGCGAGAATGGCTCCCAGGGAAATTCCGTAATCACCGTACATGCTGGCCGCCAACGCGAGGCCGATGACGCCGTTGTTGCCGCGAAAAGCACCTTGGGTATAAATCCCCCGGTCTTCCCGCGGGCACTTCCAGATCGCCCAGCCCCAGGCGATGGCGAAACCCACCAGGGTAGCGAGCGAAAAATAGATCAGCAGCGCCGGTTGCAGCGCGGCGTGCAGGTCGGCATGCAGAATGCCCAGAAACAGCAACGCCGGCATGGTGACGTTGAACACCAGGGCCGACGCGGTGTGGATGAAGTTGTCGTTGATCCAGTTGATGCGCTTGAGCACCACCCCGAGAAACAGCATGGCAAACACCGGCGCGGTGATGTTCAGGGTTTCGAGGAAGATAGCCAGCATGCCGGGGGTAACCTTGGGTGAGCGTCGTTAGGGGGCTAATGATAAGCCACTTTCACCCGGATCGTTCCCACGCTCTGCGTGGGAATGCCTCTTGTGACGCTCTGCGTCACGCTTTTGGGACGCAGAGCGTCCCGGGCTGCATTCCCACGCAGAGCGTGGGAACGATCAACGCGGTCTTACGTGATCGGCGCAGGGTTGAACAGGGTGATGTCGTTATGCAGCTTGTGCTGCTCGGCCCACGTCTGCTTCTTGCCGCTGGCCACGTCCAGGTAGTAATGGAACAACTCCCAGCCAAGATCCTCGATCGAAGCCCGCCCGGTCGCAATCCGCCCGGCATCAATGTCGATCAGGTCCGGCCAGCGCTGCGCCAGTTCGGTCCGGGTCGACACCTTGACCACCGGCGCCATCGCCAAACCGTACGGAGTGCCACGCCCCGTGGTGAACACATGCAAGTTCATCCCCGCTGCCAACTGCAACGTCCCGCAGACAAAATCACTGGCCGGGGTTGCGCAGAAAATCAGCCCTTTGCGCTTGAAACGCTCGCCAGGACCAAGCACGCCGTTGATCGCGCTGCTGCCGGATTTGACGATCGAACCCAGGGACTTCTCGACAATATTCGACAACCCGCCCTTCTTGTTGCCCGGCGTGGTGTTGGCGCTGCGGTCCGCTTCACCCTTGGCCAGGTAACGGTCGTACCAGTCCATTTCCCGCACCAGTTCCTGAGCAACTTCCTCAGTCTCCGCACGGGAAGTCAGCAGGTAAATCGCGTCGCGCACTTCGGTGACTTCGGAAAACATCACCGTCGCACCAGCGCGCAATAACAGGTCCGAGGCATAGCCCAGCGCCGGGTTGGCGGTGATGCCGGAAAACGCATCGCTCCCCCCGCATTGCATGCCGAGAATCAGCTCGGACGCCGGCACGGTTTCCCGGCGACGTTGATCGAGCTTCTTCAAACGGGTCTCGGCCAACGCCATGATCTGCTCGATCATCTCGGTGAATCCGTGACTCGAATCCTGCAAGCGATACAGCCACGGCTCGCTCAAATCCACCGAGCTGTCGCCTTCGTGCATCACCTGCCCGGCCTGCAATTTCTCGCAGCCCAGGCTGATGACCAAGGCTTCGCCACCCAGGTTCGGGTTGCGCGCCAGGTTGCGCACGGTACGAATCGGGATGTACGCATCAGTGGCGGTAATCGCCACGCCACAACCGTAACTGTGGGTCAGCGCTACCACGTCATCGACATTCGGATAACGCGGCAGCAACTCATCCTTGATGCGCTTGACCGCATGGTCCAGCACACCGGTCACGCACTGAACGGTCGTGGTAATCCCCAGAATGTTGCGCGTGCCGACGGTACCGTCGGCGTTGCGATAACCCTCGAACGTATAGCCTTCCAGCGGTGCCTGCGCCGCCGGCACTTCGGTGGACAGCGGCAGGCTGTCCAGCGGTGGCGCGGTGGGCATGCGCAGTTGATCTTCCTTGACCCAGCTGCCGCGCGGAATCGGCTGCAACGCGTAGCCAATGGTCTGGCCGTAACGAATCACTTGGCCGCCCTCGGGAATGTCTTCGAGGGTGACTTTATGGCTCTGCGGCACGAAGTCCACCGTCACCAGGCCATCGGGAAACTCGGTGCCGACCGGTACGCCCTGGTCATTGACCACGATCACGACGTTGTCGCGCTCGTGCAGGCGGATGTAGCGCGGCGAGTCGGAATGTTCAATCAACTGCATGACGCCGCTCCTCAGGAATGCGCTTGTGACAATTTGTTGTTGGTTTCAGGGCCGTTGACTGGCGGCTCTTTAAGCACCACACGCTTGATCGGACCGACGATCACCAGGTAGCTGAACACTGCGACCAGTGCGTTGCAACCGACAAACACCAGCGCCCATTTGAACGACCCGGTGGAGCTGATGATGTAGCCAATGACGATCGGAGTGGTGATCGAAGCGATGTTGCCGAAGGTGTTGAACAAGCCACCGCTGAGACCGGCGATCTGTTTTGGCGAGGTGTCAGACACCACGGCCCAGCCCAGCGCACCCACGCCTTTGCCGAAGAAGGCCAGGGCCATGAAGCCGACAACCATCCATTCAACATCGACATAGTTGCACGCCACGATGCTGCTGGAGACCAGCAAGCCAGCGATGATCGGCGCCTTGCGGGCGAAGGTCAGGGAATGGCCTTTGCGCAGCAGGTAGTCGGAAATCACCCCGCCGAGCACACCACCGATGAAGCCGCAGATCGCCGGCAACGAGGCGATGAAACCGGCCTTGAGGATGGTCATGCCGCGTTCTTGCACCAGGTACACCGGGAACCAGGTGAGGAAGAAGTAGGTGATGCCGTTGATGCAGTACTGGCCCAGGTACACGCCGAGCATCATGCGGTTGGTCAGCAATTGACGGATGTAGTCCCACTTCGGACCGTCAGCCTTGGTGCCTTTGCCTTTGTCCTGGTCCATGTCGACCATGCCGCCGTTGTCGGCGATGTGCTTGAGCTCGGCATCGTTGATCATCGGGTGCTGGCGCGGGCTGTAAATCACTTTCAGCCAGATGCCGGAGAAGATGATGCCGATAACGCCCATCACGATGAACACGTGCTGCCAACCGAAGCTGTAAACGATCCAGCCCATCAGCGGTGCGAACAACACGGTGGCGAAGTACTGCGCCGAGTTGAAAATCGCAGACGCCGTACCGCGTTCAGCCGTCGGGAACCAGGCCGCGACGATGCGTGCGTTGCCGGGGAAGGATGGCGCTTCGGCCAGGCCCACCAGGAAGCGCAGCATGAACAGCGCAACCACCGCCGTGGACATGCCGAACTCACCGACATAACCCTGCAGCACGGTGAACAGCGACCAGGTGAAGATGCTCATCGCGTAGATTTTTTTCGAACCGAAACGGTCCAGCAGCCAGCCACCGGGAATTTGCCCGGCCACGTAGGCCCAACCGAATGCAGAGAAGATGTAACCGAGGGTGACCGCGTCGATGCCGAGGTCTTTTTGCAGGCTGGAGCCGGCGATTGCGATGGTAGCCCGGTCGGCGTAGTTGATCGTGGTCACCAGAAACAGCATGAGCAGGATCAAATAGCGGACGTGAGTCGGCTTCTGGGTCGATTGCATGTAGATGTACTCCCACTGATTATTTTTATGCGCGGGTGAATCTTCTTTGGTCTGTCTTTTGTGGGAGCTGGCCTGCCAGCGATATAGGCCACTCGGTGTGTCAGTCACACCACGGTGATGCCATCGCTGGCAGGCCAGCTCCCACAGGTATTGCGGTGGATCAGGAACCGATGTAGCTGGTTTTCACCACGGTGTAGAACTCTTGTGCATAGCGACCTTGCTCACGTGAGCCATAGGATGAACCTTTACGCCCGCCGAATGGAACGTGGTAATCCACGCCCGCCGTCGGCAGGTTGACCATCACCATCCCGGCCTGGGAGTGGCGTTTGAAGTGGTTGGCGTACTTCAGCGACGTGGTGGCGATGCCCGCCGACAGACCGAATTCGGTGTCGTTGGCCATGGCCAGCGCAGCGTCGTAATCGGCAACGCGAACGATGTTGGCCACCGGGCCGAAAATCTCTTCACGGCTGATGCGCATCGCGGCTTCGCTGTCGGCAAACAGCGTTGGCGCGAGGTAGTAGCCTTCGGTATCGCAAGTCACCAAGCCGCCACCGCTGACCAGACGAGCACCTTCGGACTGGCCGATGTCGATGTATTTCAAGTCCTGTTCAAGCTGGGCTTGCGAGACCACCGGACCGATGTCGGTGCCGGTTTTCAGCGCGTGGCCGACCTTGATCGACTTCATGCGCTCAGCCATGGCTTCGACGAATTTGTCGTGGATGCCGGCGGTAACGATGAAGCGGCTCGACGCCGTGCAACGCTGACCGGTGGAGTAAAACGCGCTCTGCACCGACAGCTCGACCGCTTGTTTGAGGTCGGCGTCGTCGAGAATGATTTGCGGGTTCTTGCCACCCATTTCCAGCTGAACCTTGGCCTGGCGCGAAACGCAGCTGACCGCGATCTGACGACCGACACCGACGGAACCGGTGAAGCTGATGCCGTCGACTTTCGGGCTCTGCACCAGTGCATCGCCAACCACACGACCGCTGCCCATCACCAGGTTGAACACGCCGGCCGGGAAGCCTGCGCGGGAGATGATTTCGGCCAGCGCCCAGGCGCAACCCGGAACGAGGTCGGCCGGTTTCAGCACGACGCAGTTGCCGTAGGCCAGAGCCGGAGCGATTTTCCACGAAGGGATCGCGATCGGGAAGTTCCACGGTGTGATCAGACCGACCACACCCAGCGCTTCGCGAGTCACTTCGACGTTCACACCCGGACGTACCGACGGCAGGTAGTCGCCGGACAGACGCAGGCATTCACCGGCGAAGAACTTGAAGATGTTACCGGCGCGGGTCACTTCGCCGATGGCTTCGGGCAGGGTCTTGCCCTCTTCCCGGGCCAGCAAGGTGCCGAGTTCTTCGCGACGGGCGAGGATTTCGGTACCGACTTTATCCAGCGAATCGTGGCGAGCCTGGATGCCCGAAGTGGACCAGGCCGGGAACGCGGCACGGGCGGCGTCAATGGCGGCGTGGACCTGGGCCAGATCAGCCTTGGCGTAGTCGCCGATGGTATCGGTCAGTTCGGACGGGTTGATGTTGGCGCAGTAATCACTGCCCGCTATCCATTCGCCGTTGATGTAGTTATCAAAACGCTTTGTATCAGCCACAACAATCTCCTCACGCAAAAGGCCGCTGATTGCTCAGCGGCCTTGTTTAGTCGGTTTTTACTGCGCGCCCTGCTTGTCGATCAGCGCGGCCAGAGCTTCGTACTCTTCTGGCAGCAGATCGGTCAGCGGCGCACGCACAGGACCTGCGTCATAGCCGGCAATTTTTGCCCCGGCCTTGACGATGCTCACCGCGTAACCCGCTTTGCGATTACGGATGTCCAGGTATGGCAGGAAGAAGTCGTCAATGATCTTGCCGACGGTGGCGTGATCTTCGCGGGCGATGGCGTGGTAGAAATCCATCGCGGTTTTCGGGATGAAGTTGAATACCGCCGAGGAGTAAACCGGAACACCCAGTGCCTTGTAAGCAGCGGCATACACTTCGGCTGTCGGCAAACCGCCCAGGTAAGTGAAGCGATCACCGAGGCGGCGACGGATCGACACCATCAACTCGATATCGCCCAGGCCATCCTTGTAGCCGATCAGGTTCGGGCAGCGCTCGGCCAGGCGTTCCAGCAACGGAGCGGTCAGGCGGCAGACGTTGCGGTTGTAAACCACCACGCCGATTTTCACCGATTTGCACACGGCCTCAACGTGGGCGGCGACGCCGTCCTGGCTGGCTTCGGTCAGGTAGTGCGGCAGCAGCAACAGGCCTTTGGCACCCAGACGCTCGGCTTCCTGTGCGTATTCGATGGCTTGACGAGTCGAACCGCCCACGCCGGCCAGAATCGGCACGCTGGTTTCGCAGGTATCGACGGCCGTCTTGATGATTTCCGAATATTCGCTGGCCGCCAGAGAGAAGAACTCACCGGTGCCGCCCGCGGCGAACAACGCCGTGGCGCCGTATGGGGCCAGCCATTCGAGACGTTTGATGTAGCCCGCGCGATGGAAATCGCCCTGAGCATTGAAATCGGTGACCGGGAAAGACAGCAGGCCGGAAGAGAGGATGGACTTCAGTTCTTGTGGATTCATTATTCGAACACCCTGGATAGCGACGTTGTGTGAGAAAAGCGTTCAGCCTGTGGCCGAGTTGTAGGTCATCGTACAACTTAAATAATAACCGTCAACTGCATTTCATCGGTGTGCCCGGAATTTGTGTCGGAAAGGGATTTTCTTGACGTAGGAAAATTCTCTTCTATGCTCCGAATAGCTGTATATACGTACAGTTAATTTGAATCATACCGACGACATATCAAGGAGCTAGAAATGTCAGGTCTACACACGCAACCGCAGGAAAAACCCAAGCAGATCATCGCGAATCTGGATGATCTTTTTACCGAAAACGGAATCGCCATCACCGCCGACAGTTTGCTTATGCTCCAGCTCAGCGAACATCACGACGCACCTCAAACAATTAAAGCTACGCCCGGCAAAGCCTTGAAAGGCAAGCCGCAGCTGAGGTTCGAGGGCGGCGAGCACACCGCCATCGGTGACAGCACGGTGCTGCGTTTCATCAAGGACGCCCCCGCTGTCCCGGCCTCTCAGGTGCAGCTGCATTTACCGAACGGACTGGCGCTGACCTATGGCCAGATCGTCGCCCTGGGCGGCGATTTTTATGGCATTCCCGATCAACCGATCAGCGAAGGCGCCACCGCGGCCGATCGCATCCAGCGGTTCACCAACGCCTTCAACTCGCTGGCGGTATTGCCTGCATCCAATGCCGAAGCGAAGCTGATCCTCGGCGTCATGCAGAAGGAAATCGCCGCCGTTAAGCAAGCGATCAAGGACGGCAAACAGCCTCATGAGGCGTATGACGCGCTCGGAGATACATTGTCCGAAGAGTGGAACAAAATCACCGGCGGCGGCAGTTTCGTCTCAGCGCTCTTCCCATTGGGACGCTATCTGAAACTGGCCGCCAACAATGCCGATCACTTTGCCGAGTGGGCGCTTCTGGCTTACATCGCCGGGCATGGCGCGGCGCTGCAACAAGCGGTGAAAGCTCACAACAGCGGCGATGAAAAGCAGCTGGAACTGGCCTACGCGATGAATGCGTTTGCCGATCATTACCTGACCGACCTGTTTTCTGCCGGCCATTTGCGCGTGCCGCGTAAACAGCTCGCAGCGGTGGTGACGCCGAGTGATCTGGGTTCGTTGATTACCCGCTTCATGCACGATGAAGACAACAAGTTCGGCCTCAATGTGCGCAACGGCAACGGCGATCAATGGCGGGCCTATGGCGATAAACGCTATTTCGACGCCATCGACAGCGCCAATCGCGTCCAGGTCAATCAGGCGGTACAGATTTCTGCGGACGAAGTGTTTGCGGCGTATCTCAGCGGCAACGCACCGTCGCCCGGTAACTTCGGCGCCTTGAAAAAGACGCCGGATCTGCAAGCCGTGCTGAACCTGACGAACAACTTTTCACCGCTGTTCCGGATTGAGGGCAGCAAAGTGCTGCGGCGCAAGGACGTCAACAACCTGAACGACACCGCCACCGTCGATGACTGGTGGGGCTGGAGTACTTACTTGCTGCTCAAGGACTACAAACCCACTGGCAACGTAGCCTGATAAGGAGATCGATGATGACCATCAAATTGAAACTGGAACTGGCTTCGGGGCAATCGCTGGAGGGAGCGCCGTTGGAGTTGTTGTCCAAGGGCGTGCCGATTGCTCGGGGTGTTGTGGATAAGCATGGAAGTGTGAGGTTCGATGTTAAATCTGCTGCGACTGAGATGGCGGTGCGGGTGGATCGTTCGATTCTGAAGACTGGCTGAAGTTAATGGCCCCATCGCGAGCAGGCTCGCTCCTACAAGGGATCTTTGGTGAACACATTATTTGTGGGCGCCATTTACCCGATGTAGGAGCGAGCCTGCTTGCGATGGCATTTCCCCTGACGCATCTGATTGATCAGATAGCCGCTGACCGTTCGTCTGAACTGTAATTTCTGACAGTAGCCGAGCGATTGCCAACACAGCCTAAATGGCTCCGGAGTTAACAAACCGGCTCCGTCAGCGAAGCGTTCTATCTCGCGTCTTTCAAACGGTTTGATTGATTGTTAAAAGGAATTTGATCATGACTGCACAAGAGAAGACTTTGCCTGCACCTAGCCTTAAAGAAGCCGTCAATGGTGTTCTTTATGTTGGCAAGCTGACAGGCCCCGCAAGCGGCGAGGTTTGGGTGCACGGAGATGTGACTGTAGGCGATAAGGTCGAGTTTACGGTACAGACCTCAACTGGAAACCACTGGAGTGGTACGAAACGGGTGGAGTCCGTCCCTTTGGTAATGGTGTTTGCGATCCCGAAAGAGACCTTTGAAAAAGGTCTGGTGCCAGATGCCACTGCCAAGCTGCGATACAGAGTAACCAGCGCCTCGGGTAATCAGGCTGATTCCCCTGATCTGGTTGTTCAATTAAAACCATAAAACCGCAATCAGCGCTGCGCCTCAGCCTCTTCATGCGCATGACGCAGCCGCTCCCGACTGTTCGTCAAATGCAACCGCATCGCCGCCCGCGCCGCATCTGAATCCTGGCGCGCAATCGCGTCGTAGATCTCTTCGTGCTCACGACTCAGACGACTCATGTAGTGCTGCTGGTCGTCATGAGCCAAGCGCGCGGAGTTCAGACGTGTGCGCGGAATGATGCTGGTGCCTAGGTGAGTCATGATGTCGGTGAAGTAACGGTTGCCGGTCGCCAGGGCGATTTGCAGGTGGAACTGGAAGTCGGACGCCACGGCATCGCTGGCATGCGAGACACTTTCATTCAAGGCGTCCAGCGCGGCGCGCATCAAGGCCAGCTGCTCGGCACTTCGGCGTTGTGCGGCGAGGCCGGCGGATTCAACTTCGAGGCTGATGCGCAGTTCCAGGATCGCCAGCACATCCCGCAAGGTGACCACGGTCGCCGGGTCGATACGGAAACCGCTCGGGCTCGGGGTGTCGAGCACGAAGGTGCCGATGCCGTGGCGGGTTTCCACCTGACCAGCCGCTTGCAAACGGGAAATCGCTTCGCGCACCACGGTGCGGCTGACGCCATGGGCATCCATGATCGCCGACTCGGTGGGCAATTTGTCGCCACGCTTGAGGTGACCGTCGCGGATCTGCTCGGACAGCACCGTCACCAATTCCTGTGCGAGGCTGCGGCGCTTGCGAGGGAGGCGTGGTGCGTCGATCGGGTTTTCCATGGTGAACGTCTGTCTCGAAAATTGCGGCTGAAACCGCATCATAGCTCAACGCGGTTGTACGATCACCCCGCCCCTGTAGGAGCGAGCGGTTCGGCGATCCGACTTGCCCGCGAAGACCACAACGCGGCTCCAGATCAGAACCGCGTAATCGTTCTTCGCGGGCAAGCCTCGCTCCTACAAGGGCGGTATGGTTTATGCGGTCACGGTTTGGTCCACCAAATGGCCGTTGTCGATACGCACATGCCGTGGGTGGAAACGCTTCAGGCTACTGCGATGCCCGACGCTGACAATGCTCAGCCCCGGAATCTCATCGATCAACGCCTGATACAGCGACGCTTCATCCTCTTCGTCCATCGCCGACGTCGCTTCGTCCATATACAACCACTGCGGTGCATAGAGCAGCGCACGGGCAAAGGCCAGGCGTTGCTGTTCACCCGGAGAGAGCATGCGTTGCCAGTGATTCGCTTCATCCAGGCGCGAAACCAGGTGCGGCAAACGACAGGTTTCCAGCACTTGAACATAACGCTCGTGCGGATAGGTCTCGCCGGGCTGTGGATAACTCAGCGCTTCGCGCAGTGTGCCAATCGGCAGGTAAGGTTTTTGCGGCAGGAACAAATAGCGCGCCGCCGGCAGACGAATGCTGCCATGGCCAGCAGGCCACAGATGCCCCATCGCCCGCAGCAGCGTGGACTTGCCACTGCCCGAACGGCCGCTGAGCATCACGCGCTCGCCCTCCTCCACGGTCATGTCGGCGTTGGTCAGCAGGTGACGGCCGTCGGCCAGATCGAGGCCCAGGTTGTGCACCTTCAATGCCGTACCCGAATTCTGCACATCGATGGCCGGTACACGCTCTTCGTTGTCGGTCATGGCCTGGCGGAAACTCAGCAGTCGATCACAGGTGGCACGCCACGACGCGAGGCTCTGGTACGCACTGATAAACCAGCTGAAACTCTCCTGCACATTGCCGAACGCCGAACTGATTTGCATCAGCTCACCGAGTTCGATCTTGCCGGACAAGTAACGCGGCGAAGCGACGATGAACGGAAAGATGATGGCGGCCTGTTGGTAACCGGCGGTAAAGAACGTCAGACGCTTGGACACCTTCATGATGTCCCAGAAGTTGTGCCAGACCAGCCCGAAGCGGTTGCTCAAGCGACGGTTTTCATTGGGTTCGCCGTTGTACAGCGCAATACTCTCGGCATTTTCGCGAACCCGCACCATCGAGAAACGCAGGTCGGCTTCAAAACGTTGTTGTTGGTTGTTCAGGCCGATCAAGCGACGACCGATCAAATGCGTCAGCCAACTGCCGATCACGGCATAGACCAGCACACACCAGAACATGTAGCCGGGAATGGTAAAACCGTACACTTCGATACTGCCCGACACGCCCCACAAAATGATCGAGAACGACACCAGGCTGACAATGTTGCGCAGTAAACCAATGCCCAACTCCAGGGTATTGGAGGTGAAATTGTTGAGATCTTCGGAAATCCGCTGGTCCGGGTTGTCGGTGTAACCGCCCTGCTCCAACTGGTAGTAGTTTTTGTTGCCGAGCCAGCGGGCGAAATGCTTTTCCGTGAGCCAGGCACGCCAGCGAATGGTCAGCATCTGGGTCAGATAGAGCCGGTACACGGCACCGATAATCGCCACCGCCGCAATCCCGCAGAAATACAGAATCAGCCGCCAGAACGCCGCCTCATCCTTTTGCTGCAGAGCGTTGTAAAAGTCCTTGTACCAGGTGTTGAACCACACCGAGATCCCCACGCTGATCAGCGATAACGCAATCACCGCGATCAGCAGCGTCCAGGCCTTGACCCTCTCCTCGCTGCGCCAATAAGGCGTGATCATCGCCCAGACTTTGCGAAAAAACTGCCCGTGCACAGCATCGTTGACCGCGGAATACTCAGCGTTCTGATTCATGGAAAAGGCTCGATAAAGAAAAGAACACACACGAACCGATCATAGATGATCGGTTCGGGTTATCGCGAGGGCTGGCGATAATCGTTCAGCGTCCGTTCAGCGACGGACCGGGCGCTTCTGCAGTTTGCGCTGCAGCGTGCGCCGGTGCATGCCCAGGGCGCGGGCAGTGGCGGAGATGTTGCCTTCGTGTTCGGTGAGCACGCGCTGGATGTGCTCCCACTGCAGGCGATCCACCGACATCGGGTTTTCCGGCACCAGAGTGTCGAGGTCAGCGTGCTCGGAGAGCAGCGCAGCCAGCACGTCGTCGGCATCGGCCGGTTTGCACAGGTAATTGCAGGCGCCGCGCTTGATCGCCTCGACGGCGGTGGCAATGCTCGAATAACCGGTGAGGATCACCACGCGCATTTCCGGGTCGAGCTCGAGCAATTTCGGCAGCAACACCAGGCCCGAGTCGCCGTCCATTTTCAGGTCCAGGGCGGCGTAGTCCGGGATGTCGGCCTGGGCGATGACCAGACCTTCTTCAGCGGAACCGGCGGTGCTGACGCGAAAACCACGGCGGGCCATGGCACGGGCCATCACGCGGGTAAAGGTGGCATCGTCGTCTACCAGTAGCAAATGCGGCAGTTCTTCGCCTTCAACTTGGATCTCGTCACTCATGTTCGTCTCCTCGGGCGACACGGGGCAGGCGCAGCTCGGTGAGCGTGCCGCCTTCCTCATGACTGTAGAGTTTCACTGAGCCGCCGGCGCGTGTCACGCTGGCCTTGCTCAAAAACAGGCCCAGGCCGAAACCTTTGCCCTTGGTGGTAAAAAACGGTTTGCCGATCTGTTCAGCGATGGCCAGCGGCACACCGGCGCCGTGGTCGCGAATGCTGATGGTCAGGTCCTCGGCATTCCAGTCCAGCGTCACCTGCAATCCTTCGGGACAGGCATCGGCGGCGTTGTTCAACAAATTCAGCAGCGCTTGCGTCAGGTCTGGCGGCGGTGCCATGCGCGGCACGGTGCCCTGGCCCAGGCGCTGAAAGCGGTAACTGGCTTCCGGGCGCATCAAGTGCCAGCGGTTCAGGGCTTCGTCGAGCCAGTCGGTGACGTCCTGCATCTCCACCGCCAAACGACGATTGGCCTCGGCGGCGCGCACCAGTTGCTGCAAGGTCTCTTTGCAGAGTTTGACCTGATCCTGCAGCACGCTCAAATCGTCCTGCAACAGCGGGTCGTGATGGTCCTGGCGCATTTCCTTGAGCAGCACGCTCATGGTCGCCAACGGCGTACCCAGCTCATGGGCGGCGCCCGCCGCCTGAGTCGCAACGGCCAGCAATTGCTGGTCGCGCAGGCCTTCTTCACGACGGATGGCGCGCAATTCTTCCTGACGGCGCAGCTCTTCGGCCATGCGCGCGGCGAAGAACGTGATGACCGCTGCAGCGAGGGCGAAACTCAGCCACATGCCGTAGATCTGCAGGTTTTCCCGGGCGATGGGGAAGGTTTCCAGCGGATAGAACTGCGCCAGCAACAACGTATACAGCGCCAGCGCAATACCGGACAGAATCACCGAATAGCGCCACGGCAACGTCACGGCGGCGATGGTCAGCGGCACCAGGTAATACGAGACAAACGGGTTGGTCGAACCGCCGGAGAAATACAGCAACGCACTGTGGATAAACAGATCGCAGGCGAGTTGCAGGGCATATTCCAGCTCGGTCACCGGCCACGAGGTGCGCAGCCGAACCGCCGTGAACGCGCACAGCAGCGTCGAGCAACCCAGGGTCATTGCCAGTTGCACCCACGGCAATGGCAGCAGATCGAACCAGTAGGCAAGCCCCACAGAACCGGCTTGGGCGGCGAGTACTAAAGTGCGGATGAACGTGAGCCGCCAGAGATTCTGGCGAGTGGCGGAAGTGATTTGAACGGGGGCGAGCATGAGCTCTCCTGATGAGCGCTCCAGGCGGATCGCACGGAGTATAACCAAGCACGGGGGCTGGCAGGCAAAAGTGCGGCAAACCGCCACAGTCTACCGAGCTGGTATTCGTCTGTGGCGAGGGAGCTTGTCGGATCGCCGCACCGTCCCGCTCGGCTGCGCAGCAGATGCAACTCGGCTGACGCGTTTTGCCTGATGAATCGCGGTGGCAGGTTTTAGGACTGCTTCGCAGTCCAGCGGGAGCAAGCTCCCTCGCCACAGGGTCACCGACATCTGTATAGAAGTTGTAACTGTGCGAACCGGATCATTAAAGCTAGAGTCTGATGGTTTCACGCAGGCTCGGACCTTAACCCCTGCGCACCGCCCAAGGAGTTTTCATGCACAGTTTCCGCCGCAGCGCCGCCCTTCTTGCCCTTAGCGTTGGCACCGTCGCCAGCCTCCCGGCCCTGGCCGCCGACGAGCTTCATTACAACCAGATCTCCCTGCGTGCCGAAGTCAGCCAGGAAGTGGCTCGCGACCTGATGATCGTGACCCTCTACACCGAAGAACAAAACACCGACCCGGCCAAACTCGCCGCCGACGTCAGCACCACCATGAACAAAGCGCTGGCCCAGGCCAAACAGGTCAAGGAAGTCACCCTGCGTCAGGGCAGCCGCAACAGCTACCCGATCTACGACACCAAGGGCCAGAAAATCACCGGCTGGCGTGAACGCGCCGAACTGCGCCTGGAAAGCTCCGACTTCGCCGCGCTGTCGAAGCTGACCGGCGAACTGCTGACCGACCTGAAAATGGGCGGCATGGACTTCGCCATCGCCACACCAACCCGCAAGGCCAGCGAAGACACGCTGCTTAAAGAAGCCGTGACCGCCTTCAAGGCCCGCGCCCAACTGGCGACCGACGCGTTGGGCGGCAAGGGTTACAAAATCGTCAGCCTGAATCTGAACAGCAACGGTTATCCACAACCGTTCATGCGCGGGCCGATGATGATGAAAGCGGCCGGCATGGACGGTGCGCCGGTGACGCCGGAAGTTGAGGCGGGCACGAGCCAGGTGAGCATGACGGCGGACGGCGCGATTGAAGTGTTGATGCCTTGATTCGATAACACGGACACAGGAACGGCGATCACTGAAGTGGTCGCCGTTTTTTATTGCCTGCCAAAAGTCAGGTGAACCCGTCAGTTTTGTGGTGAATGATCTACCGCCATCGCCAGCAGGCTGGCTCCCACAGGGGTCGAGTGTGTAGACGGATTTTGTGTACGACAAAGATCAAATGTGGGAGCGAGCCTGCTCGCGATGAACGATGACTCGGTCTTTGATCAGCCCCGCGGATCAACGTTATCCAACGCGCGATTCACCGCCAGTTCCGCCAGCATGATGATCTGCTGAATCGCCATCACCGTATGGCGCTGCGGGCCGATCAGGTTAGCGGCGAAATCACTGGCCATCACACTCGCCGACGCCAACGACTCGCAAGCTTGTGCCAGGAGACTTTCGCTATCTGCGTCCGGGGTGATCATGAACATGGTGCTGGGACGACGGGGTTTGGGGGCGTATTGGTCGGGGGGATCGAGGTAGTAATCGAGGGCGCGTTTTATGGCTTCGCGGTCCCTTAGGAGCGCTTCGGCTTCGGTGGATTCGGGATTGGGAGTGGTGGTGTTGACGGGTGGATCGGGGATTAACTTATCCATGTAAAAACTCCTACTTAAAAATGGGAGCCATCCATTGTCGTTTCCACACGACAAATAGGTGGCGGCTGCACGCAGGGTGGAAATACCGGTTAGTAGGACCCGGCCAGACCGAAGTCTGCCCACGCACAGCCGCCATGACGCAGTTTGCAGACGAAAGAAGACGTCGGCAACGAATACGATGGTCCAGCTATACGGCTACTAAGAGATCCAGGTTTCCACGCCTGGTCGCTGAAATTGCAGCGACGGGCAAAGGTTAGAAGGACTGCTTCCTACCCGGCAACCTGAAAAATGCGTGGGAAAGCGCTGTGTCTTTTACACATTGTTCAACATTCAAAAATGGAACGCAGAGCGTCCCGAGCTGCATTCCCACGCAGAGCGTAGGGAACGATCAATCGGGGGAAGCAGAAAGAGATTGGTCGGCTGTCAGGCCGCCATCACGCCCTGAGCCTTTCCGTCAACGCGATTTTGCTGTGTTCAGCTCGCTGGTCAACGGCGAGCCGTGCCGGAGCAAGGCCTGTAAATAAACCTTTTCGTCGTACACGGTGCTGGTCTTCCAGCACCGATAAACGATCCGGATCCACTTGAACGCCAAGGCCCTGAGGGCGGCTTGGTAAGAGCAGCCTTTGGCCCTTTGCTGGCGATAATAAGCTTCTGCCCACACCGATTGATTGATGCTGTGTGCAGCCCACTCAACAAAGGTCTGGCGCAAAAAAGTTGCGCATTGATAGCGCCAATGAACGACTTTTTTCTTGCCGCTACGTTCGGTAACCGGTGCGATCCCGGCGTATCGCTGCATCGAACTGGCATCCTTGAAGCGATCTCGCTGCTCACCAAAAGCCACCATCAACCGTGGCGCAAGCTGCTGCCCCGCGCCGGGCAAGGCCTGGAAGAGGCGGTAGTCGGCCAGGGTATTGGCGGTTTTTTCGATCTCCCGATCAAAGTCTTTGATCGCCGTGATGACCCCTTTCAGTTGCGAGACCAGGGCCAGCACATACAGCGCTGAAGGACTGACCACGCCTGGATCTTCAGTCAACGGCATGGCTTTGGTGATCAACGCCAAACGCTGCTGATTGAGTTCAGCATGGCGAACATTATGCGCGTGAAGGAACTTCAAAACGCTGGCCGGCCGAGCGCGCTTAAGCACTTCAAATGTCGACCAGCGCGCCAAAAACTCACAGAAAACCAGCGTGTCATGGTCATGAAACAGCTCAAGAGCCAACGGATAATACTGTTTGAGCATGCAGACCAGACGGTTGCTGATCTTGACCCGGTCATCGACCAGCCCACGGCGATGTTCGGTCAGACTGGCGAGCGAACGCATGGCGGAGCTTTGCTGGACCAGTTGAGGAAACCGTTCTGGGTGATTCAGCAACAGCTCAAGCGCCCATTGAGCATCCGTTGGATCATCCTTGGCGCCACTGGGGACGAAGGTTTTACGGTGCCGGGCCAAGGTGCTCGGATTGATCGGAAAGATACAAAAAAACTCATATTTTTGCAGAGCCGCTATCAGTGGCCCTTTGTTCAGCTCCACGGCGACCGCGATCGGGCCACCGTAACGTTGATGCAGCGACTTGGCCCAGCGATCAATCGACTCGGGCTTGTGGTCGATGACCTCGAAACTCCGCTGAGCCTCTCCAGTTATCTGCAAACAGATGTCGTGCTTGGCATCTGCCCAATCAATTCCGATATAAGCAGTGAACCTCTGAGACAGGAGCGTTTGCATGGAACACCTCCACAGGCGCTAAAGTACATGCAGGGACATGCATGCTTGCGTCCAGCGAAGGCGATATAGAGAGCCGTGTCGGGCTTTCCCTGAGAATTCGTTAGAGGGCGCAAGCGCACCTGTGGGCTCGAAGGTGATGGCGTAATCATCGAGTGCTTCGCGAGCATATTCGTAGCCCGCAGGTGCATGTTCCTTCCTCGCCGACAGCGAACTTCCAGCGAAGTCAGTATGGAAGAGAAAGGAACGGACTACCTATATCGCGAGCAGGCTCACTCCTACAAGGGCCCGGCGTACACCCGCTTTTCACCACTCAACAGGCCGAGCGTTAGCTCGCCTGCAGCTCTTGATCTTGATCTACCCGCCCCTTTCGGGAGGCTGAGTGGAGGTGTTCATCCGGGGAGTGGCGCGCAGCGCCGTTCGACGCAGTCGAACACGCTGCATGTAGGTGCAGCGAAGCCAACCGGAGGGCAGTGTCCCCGGATGGATACCGGAGCGAAGGAACGCCGAGCCTAGGCGAGGGGCCGGACGCTTGGGGCGAGACCTTTGGTTACTTTGGGGCGTTTGCCAAAGTGACACGCCGTAAGGGCGGAACCATAAGCGGCCGTTACCGCAGGAATGGATATGTACACCTCAAAGAGATTAGTCGGCTGTCAGGCCGCTATCGCAGGCAAGCCAGCTCCCACATTAAATCGGCGGACATCTGAAGGAGATGGGTTGGCTGTCAGGCCGCCTTCGCGAGCAAGCCCGCTCCCACAGGGGAATGATGTACGCCTGCAAGATTATTGGTGTGCTATCAGGCTCGCTCCCACCATTTGACCACTGCACATCTGTTCGAAAGCGATCATTTATCAGACGCTCACCCTCTGGAAAAAACCAAAAGCGCTACCGCAAGCAACAACGGGTTGCACCTCCGGTACTACCAACACACCAACGCACCCCCCACCAAATCCAAAATCCAAAGACCACCCACAGATGTCCACCGACAAACAGTAACGAAACAATCTGCCCCCTCAGACACAACAACCCTTTAAACAACAAACACCTACCCACCGAACTGGAACTCAATCTCATTCACGCCCGCCAGCCCCTCAATGAGGGGTATAAATAAGTAACACCGCGCTCCAACCGGGTGCGAAAGCCAAGCCAATTGCCCCGCCACGGTGCGTCAGTTGCACCGAAAAAACCCTGCGCAAACGGTCAAATGCGCGCGAATTTATACATATGCGACATTAAGGTACGTTCGTGCCACTGTTTAAGGCCTGTGGTCGTTCAGGATCTTGCAATGGGTATGGCCCCTGCATAAGTATCCGCAGGCACGACTCACGAGGTCGTCCTCTAATTCCAAAAATGACAACAAATCATGAGGCCAACATGCTTAAACACGCGGTCATTCCGTTTTTAGTCGGCGCCAGCTTGTTAGCTGCCGCACCTTTCGCCCAAGCGGCGACTAACCTGGTGTTCTGCTCCGAAGGGAGCCCGGCCGGTTTTGATCCTGGTCAGTACACCACCGGAACCGACTTCGACGCCTCTGCAGAAACCATGTTCAACCGCCTGACCCAGTTCGAGCGCGGCGGCACCGCTGTGATTCCTGGTCTGGCGACCAAGTGGGACATCTCCGATGATGGCCTGACTTACACCTTTCACCTGCGTGAAGGCGTGAAGTTCCACACCACCCCGTACTTCAAGCCGACTCGTGAGTTCAACGCCGACGACGTGCTGTTCACCTTCAATCGCATGATTGACAAGAACGACCCGTTCCGCAAAGCGTACCCGACCGAATTCCCGTACTTCACCGACATGGGGATGGACACCAACATCACCAAGATCGATAAAGTCGACGACCACACCGTCAAGTTCACCCTCAAAGAAGTTGATGCCGCGTTCATTCAGAACATGGCGATGAGCTTCGCGTCGGTCCAGTCTGCTGAGTACGCTGCCCAGCTGCTGAAAGAAGGCAAAGCCGCCGATATCAACCAGAAGCCGGTCGGCACTGGCCCGTTCGTGTTCAAGAGCTACCAGAAAGATTCCAACATCCGCTACACCGGGAACAAGGACTACTGGAAGCCTGACGACGTCAAGATCGACAACCTGATCTTCGCCATCACCACCGACCCGTCGGTACGTATTCAGAAGCTGAAAAAGGGCGAGTGCCAGATCACTCTGTTCCCACGTCCGGCCGACCTGAAAGCGCTGCAAGAAGACAAGACCTTGAAGGTGCCTAACCAGGCTGGTTTCAACCTGGGTTACATCGCCTACAACGTGATGGACAAAATCAAGGGCAGCGATCAGCCGAACCCGATGGCCCAACTGAAAGTGCGTCAGGCACTGGACATGGCCGTCAACAAGCAGCAGATCATCGACTCCGTTTACCAGGGTGCTGGTCAACTGGCCGTCAACGCCATGCCGCCAACCCAGTGGTCTTACGACACCACCATCAAGGATGCTCCGTACAACCCTGAGAAAGCCAAAGAGCTGCTCAAGGAAGCCGGCATCAAGGAAGGCACCGAGATCAACCTGTGGGCGATGCCGGTGCAGCGTCCGTACAACCCGAACGCCAAGCTGATGGCTGAAATGCTGCAGTCCGACTGGGCCAAGGTCGGCATCAAAGCCAAGATCGTGACCTACGAGTGGGGCGAGTACATCAAGCGCTCCAAAGGCGGCGAAAACGGCGCGATGCTGATTGGTTGGAGCGGCGACAACGGTGACCCGGACAACTGGCTGAACGTGCTGTTCGGCTGCGACTCGCTGCAGGGCAACAATTTCTCCAAGTGGTGCGACAAGAAGTTTGACGGCATCGTCAAAGAAGCTAAACGCACAACCGATCAGGGCAAGCGCACCGAACTGTACAAACAGGCGCAACACGTCCTCAAAGACGCTGTTCCGATGACACCTATCGCTCACTCGACGGTGTTCCAACCCATGCGCAACAACGTTGAAGACTTCAAGATCAGCCCGTTTGGCTTGAACTCCTTCTACGGCGTCAGCGTCAGCAAATAAGGTTTTGCAACGGCGACGTTTTTAACGTCGCCGTTGCTTTATCTGCCGAGAAAGTAGGAAACCGCCTACATCCAATTCCGTCGCGGATGACCGCCGTGATATCGGATGCGTTGCCTTTTCCCACAAGTCTTTCGGACTCTACGCATTTACTGCCAGACCCACGGCTCATACCGTCGGGATCTGACCAGTGCATGCGTGGGTTCTCGGTTTGTTGCATGCCATGGTTTGAACTCAGTGATGCTTCCACGTCCCCGGACGGGACGGCGGCTCATTGAAAACACTTAGCGAACGAGAAAAGGGAGCGTCATGCGCCATACCTTGGTTTTATCCGCATTGCTGGGCACCGGCCTGCTGGCCGCCACTTCCATCAGCCAGGCCGCCAATAACAGCCTGGTGTTCTGCTCCGAGGGCAGCCCCGCTGGCTTCGACACTGCGCAGTACACGACATCGACGGACAACGATGCCGCCGAGCCGTTGTACAACCGATTGGCAGAGTTTGAAAAAGGCGCCACCAACGTCGTACCAGGCCTGGCGACAAGCTGGGATATTTCCGAGGACGGCCTCAAGTACACCTTTCACCTGCGCGAAGGGGTGAAATTTCACACAACCAAATACTTCACACCGACCCGTGATTTCAACGCCGATGACGTGCTGTTCACGTTCAATCGCATGCTCGATCCGCAGCAACCTTTCCGTAAGGCTTATCCGACCGAGTTCCCGTATTTCAACGGGATGAGCCTGAACAAGAACATCGCCAAGGTCGAGAAGACCGGGCCGCTGACCGTGGTCATGACGCTCAACAGCGTCGATGCCGCGTTCATCCAGAACATCGCCATGAGCTTCGCCGCCATTCTGTCCGCCGAATACGCCGACAAACTGCTGGCCGAAGGCAAACCGAGCGACATCAACCAGAAGCCGATCGGCACTGGCCCGTTCGCGTTCAAGAGCTACCAGAAAGATTCCAACATCCGCTACACCGGCAACAAGCAGTACTGGGACCCGAGCCGGGTCAAGCTCGACAACCTGATCTTCTCGATCAACACCGACGCATCGGTGCGTGTCCAGAAACTAAAGGCCAATGAGTGCCAGATCACCCTGAGCCCGCGCCCCGCCGACGTACCAGCGCTGAAGAACGACCCGGCACTCAAGCTCATCGAGAAGCCCGGTTTCAACCTTGGCTACATCGCCTACAACGTCCGCCACAAACCGTTTGACCAGCTCGAAGTGCGTCAGGCGCTGGACATGGCGGTGAACAAGCAAGGCATTCTCAACGCCGTCTACCAGGGCGCCGGCCAACTGGCCGTCAACGCCATGCCGCCGACCCAGTGGTCCTACGACGACACCATCAAGGACACCGTCTACAACCCGGAAAAAGCCAAGGAATTGCTCAAGGCTGCCGGCGTGAAAGAAGGCACCGAAATCACCTTGTGGGCGATGCCCGTGCAGCGCCCTTACAACCCGAACGCCAAGTTGATGGCCGAAATGCTCCAGGCTGACTGGGCAAAAATCGGTCTCAAAGTGAAGATCGTCAGCTACGAATGGGGCGAGTACATCAAGCGCACCAAGAATGGCGAGCACGACGTCAGCCTGATTGGCTGGACCGGTGACAATGGGGACCCGGACAACTGGCTCGGCACGCTTTACAGCTGCGACGCCATTGGCGGCAACAACTACTCCATGTGGTGCGATCCGGCTTACGACAAGTTCATCAAGCAGGCCAAGGTCGTCACCGACCGCGACCAGCGCACCGTGCTCTACAAACAGGCGCAGCACTACCTCAAGCAACAAGTGCCGATCACGCCTATCGCCCATTCGACGGTCAACCAGCCGTTGAGCGCCAAAATCGAAGGATTCAAGGTGAGTCCATTCGGTCGCAACGTGTTCTCGGGCGTCAGTATCGACCAATAACCGATTAGCCAGAACGCTGGGGGCGCATTGCGCCCTCACGCAAGCGTATTGCCGTAATTCGCTAATCCGGCCCACAGCAAACGTTTGCGAAGCCTTAATTGAGTTCTAAACCAAATAGCCGGATCACCAAAAAAGACCGGCATTAAAAAAAAGAAAGTAAGGAGCTTCACCCATGAAACTGAGCAGCACCGCGTTATTGGCCCTGGCCATCAGCAGCGTAACCGCCACGGCTTACGCAGAAACCCAAAGCCAGGCGTTCACGCCGGTTACCGTGAAAGAAAAAAGCGCCCAAAGCGAAGCCACTGGTTTCGTCGAAGGCCAATCAGTCACCGGTTCCACGCGTAACTGGTATGCGAACGAGTCGTTCAAACGGGGCGCGACGCTCAACTATCGTAAAAATGGTGAGACTCGCACCACTGACCGTCGTATCAACTGGGTGCAAGGCACAATCATCAAGTACAACTCGGGCTTCACCGAGGGCACTGTAGGTTTCAGCACCGAAGTGGCTGCCTACAACGCCATTGCCCTGGACCGTGATCGCAAAGATCTCGCGTCCGGCAACGGTGGTGCTCCTGAGCCAGGCCGCAGTGGCCGTGGCAACAACCGTACGCTGACCGAAAACGGCGGTGACGCGGTTGATCAGTGGAGCAAACTGGGCCTGGCCAACGTCAAGGCACGCTTCTCCAACACCACGCTGACGGCCGGTCGCCAGAACTTCAGCAGCCCGCAAGTGGATGTCATCGGTAACCGTCCACTGCCTTCGAGCTTTGAAGGTGTCAGCCTGCACAGCGAAGAGCTGGAAAACCTGTCTTTCGACATCGCCACTTTCGACCGTAACTCGCCGCGTACCGAACAGAGCCAGCGCAAGTTCCGTTCCGAATACGGCGACGGTACTGCCGAAGCGGATCACGTCAACACCGCCGGTATCACCTACCAGCCGTTTGCCAGCCTGACCACCAGCCTGTGGGGCACCCAGGCTGAAGACCTGTGGAACCAGTACTACTTCGGCGCTACCCACGTTCTGGGTGACAGCTCGGTACTGAGCCTGACCACCGGCCTGAACTACTACAAGACCGTCGACGAAGGCAAAAAACTGCTGGGCGAAATCGACAACGACACCTACTCCCTGTCGTTCGGCCTGACCCACCAGGCCCACAGCCTGACCTTCTCGTACCAGGAAGTGAACGGTAACGAGTACTTCGACTACCTGCACGAAACCAACGGCATCTACCTGGCCAACTCCTTGCTGTCGGACTTCAACGGCCCGAACGAGAAATCCTTCCAGATCGCCTACGGCCTGAACATGGCTGAATACGGCATTCCAGGCCTGAAATTCAACATTTACCAGGCTCGCGGTTGGGGCATCGACGGTACTCACTACAACAGCACCGGCTACGGCGACGTGAAGGGGATGGACGGCGAGCACCATTACGAATACGGCATCGGTACTTCGTACGCCGTGCAGAGCGGCCCGCTCAAGGCCACCACTGTTCGCGCGACCTACACCGCTCACCGCGCCAGCGAAAACCAGGCGGATGGCAGCCTCAACGAGTTCCGTCTCGTGACCACCATCCCGTTCAACATTTTGTAATGCACCCGCCGAACGGCTGATTCAGTGACGAATCGGCCGTTCGGCTTTTGTCCTTTAACCGATTGCAGAGGGTTCTTGATGAAAATGCTTCCCCTACGTGCGGCCATTGCAGCCGCGTTGCTGAGTGTCGCTGTTGGCGTCTCGGCCAAACCCCTGGTGGTCTGCACCGAAGCCAGCCCGGAAGGCTTCGATATGGTCCAGTACACAACTGCAGTCACAGCCGATGCGGTGGCCGAAACCATCTTCAATCGTCTGGCGGACTTCAAGCCCGGCACCACTGAAGTGATTCCGGCACTGGCCGACTCCTGGGACATCAGCGAGGACGGTCTGACTTACACGTTCCACCTGCGTAAAGGCGTCAAGTTTCACACCACCGAATACTTCAAGCCGACCCGCGACATGAATGCCGACGATGTGGTCTGGAGCTTCCAGCGTCAGCTGGACCCGAACCACCCATGGCACAAACTGTCGAGCGTGGGCTTCCCTTACTTTGAAAGCATGGGCTTCAAGGAACTGCTGAAAAGCGTCGAGAAAGTTGACGACAACACCGTCAAATTCACCCTGACCCGTCGCGAAGCGCCGTTCCTGGCGGACATCGCCATGGCGTTCTCTTCGATCTACCCCGCCGAGTACGCTGACCAGCTGCTCAAGGCGAACAAGACCGGCGACCTGAACAACAAACCGGTCGGCACCGGTCCGTTCATTTTCCAGCGTTACGCCAAGGACGCGCAGGTTCGTTTCAAGGCCAACCCGGATTACTTCCGTGGCAAGCCGCCGGCGGACTCGTTGATCCTCGCGATCGCCACCGATAACAACGTGCGCCTGCAAAAACTCAAGGCCAACGAGTGCCAGATCGCGCTGTATCCGAAACCGGATGACATCCCGAGCATCAAGAAAGACGCCAAACTGAGCGTCGATGAACTGAACGCGATGACCGTTTCGTACATCGCCATGAACACCACGCACAAGTACATGAGTGATGTGCGGGTGCGCAAAGCCATCGACATCGCCTTCGATAAAGAGGCTTATGTCAACGCGCTGTTTGGTAAAGGCAATGCGACGGTGGCGGTCAATCCGTTCCCGGACACGCTGCTGGGCTACAACCACAGCCTGAAGAACCCGGCCCGTGATCTGGACAAGGCCCGCGCCCTGCTCAAGGAAGCCGGCGTGCCGGAAGGCACCACCTTCACCCTGTTCACCCGCAACGGTGGCGGCCCGACCAACCCGAACCCGATGCTCGGCGCGCAGATGATGCAGGCGGATCTGGCCAAGGTCGGAATCAAGATCGACATCCGCGTGATGGAATGGGGCGAAATGCTCAAACGCGCGAAAAACGGCGAGCACGATATGGTTTCCGCCGGATGGGCGGGCGATAACGGCGACCCGGATAACTTCCTGACGCCTATGCTCAGTTGCGAAGCCGCGAAGAACGGCGAAAACTACGCACGCTGGTGCAACACCAAGTTCCAGACGCTGATCGACCAGGCCCGTGAAAAGACCGACCCGGCCGAGCGGGCAGCGCTATACGAACAGGCTCAGGTTATTTTTAACCAGGACCAGCCATGGATCAGCATGGCGCACACTAGAATGTTCACCGCAATGCGCAACAACGTAGAGGGCTATCACATTAGCCCCCTCACCACTAATAACTTCGCCACCACCCAGGTGAAGTAGATAAGAAAACTCCCGGTGTCCCTGACTCCAGGGACACCAGGCACGCCTAACCGGCTGATGAGGTACACCACAAGATGTTTAGTTTTATTGCCCGCCGATTGGGGTTATTGATCCCCACATTCTTCGGCATCACCTTGCTGACTTTCGCGTTGATTCGCATGATTCCTGGCGACCCCGTGGAAGTGATGATGGGCGAACGTCGGGTCGACCCCGAAATGCACGCTCAGGCAATGGAACGCCTTGGCCTGAACAAACCGCTGTATGCCCAGTACCTGGACTACATCGGCAAGTTGGCCCACGGCGACCTTGGCGAATCCCTGCGTACCCGTGAAAGCGTCTGGAGCGAATTCAGCTCTCTATTCCCCGCGACCCTGGAACTGTCCATGGCCGCGCTGTTGTTCGCCGGCATCCTGGGCCTTCTGGCCGGGGTGATTGCGGCACTCAAGCGAGGATCCCTGTTCGACCATGGGGTGATGGGCATCTCCCTGGCGGGATATTCGATGCCGATCTTCTGGTGGGGCCTGATCCTGATCATGTTCTTCTCGGTATCCCTGGGCTGGACCCCAGTGTCCGGGCGGATCGACCTGCTCTACGACATCGAGCCGCGGACCGGCTTCATGCTGATCGACACGCTGCTTGCCGATGACGTCGGTGCGTTCTTCGATGCCCTGCATCACCTGATCCTGCCGGCCATCGTGCTCGGCACCATCCCGCTGGCCGTAATTGCGCGGATGACCCGTTCTTCGATGCTCGAAGTACTGCGTGAAGACTACATCCGTACCGCCCGCGCCAAAGGCCTGTCGCCGTCGCGCGTGGTGTTTGTTCACGGTCTGCGCAACGCACTGATCCCGGTACTGACCGTGGTCGGCCTGCAAGTCGGCACATTGCTGGCGGGTGCGGTTCTGACCGAAACCATCTTCTCGTGGCCCGGCATCGGCAAATGGCTGATCGAAGCCATTGGCGCACGGGACTATCCCGTGGTGCAGAACGGCATCCTGTTAATCGCCTGCCTGGTGATTCTGGTGAACTTCGTGGTGGACATCCTCTACGGCTTCGCCAACCCACGCATCCGTCACCAGCGCTGAGATCATCATGACCATGACCACTCCAGCTTCAACTACAAATCAAGCGGTAACAGTCGATCAAAGCCTGCTGTACCCGTCTCCGTACAAAGAATTCTGGCAAGCGTTTTCCAAGAACAAAGGCGCCGTTGCCGGCCTGATGTTCATGCTGCTGGTGATTTTCTGCGCGATCTTCGCGCCGTGGGTTGCCCCGCATGACCCAAGCGAGCAATACCGTGACTTCCTGCTGACCCCGCCATCCTGGCTGGAAGGTGGGCAGATCCAGTTCCTGCTGGGCACCGATGAACTGGGTCGCGACCTGCTGTCGCGGCTGATCAACGGTTCGCGCCTGTCCCTGCTGATCGGCTTGTCGTCGGTGGTGATGTCGCTGATTCCGGGCATCCTTCTGGGTCTGTTCGCCGGGTTCTTCCCACGCCTGCTCGGCCCGACCATCATGCGTCTGATGGACATCATGCTGGCCCTGCCGTCCCTGCTGCTGGCCGTGGCGATTGTCGCCATCCTCGGCCCTGGCCTGATCAACACCATTATTGCCATCGCCGTGGTTTCGTTGCCGTCCTATGTTCGTCTGACCCGCGCTGCGGTGATGGGCGAATTGAACCGCGACTATGTGACCGCCGCGCGCCTGGCCGGTGCCGGTCTGCCGCGCCTGATGTTCGTCACCGTGCTGCCAAACTGCATGGCGCCGCTGATCGTTCAGGCCACCTTGAGCTTCTCCTCGGCGATTCTCGATGCCGCGGCACTGGGCTTCCTCGGCCTTGGCGTTCAACCGCCAACCCCTGAGTGGGGCACCATGCTGGCTTCGGCTCGCGACTACATCGAACGCGCCTGGTGGGTCGTCAGCCTGCCTGGTTTGACCATTTTGCTCAGCGTGCTGGCAATCAACTTGATGGGCGACGGTCTGCGCGATGCGCTGGACCCGAAACTCAAGAACGCCGCCTGAGGAGATTCAAATGTCACTGTTAGAAATCAAGAATCTCAACGTTCGCTTCGGCGACAAGAACGCCGTTCCGGTGGTTGACGGTCTCGACATTACCGTGGACAAGGGCGAAGTCCTGGCCATCGTTGGCGAGTCGGGTTCCGGCAAGTCCGTGACTATGATGGCGTTGATGGGCCTGATCGAACATCCGGGGATCGTCACCGCCGACGCCCTGAATTTCGATGGCAAGAACATGCTCAAGCTCAGCAACCGTCAGCGTCGGCAAATCGTCGGCAAAGACCTGGCCATGGTCTTCCAGGACCCGATGACCGCGCTGAACCCGAGCTACACCGTCGGTTTCCAGATCGAAGAAGTGCTGCGCCTGCACCTGAAAATGTCCAGCAAGCAAGCCCGCAAGCGCGCCATCGAACTGCTGGAAAAAGTTGAAATACCGGGTGCCGCCAGCCGTATGGAGGCTTACCCGCATCAACTCTCCGGTGGCATGAGCCAGCGTGTTGCGATCGCCATGGCCATTGCCGGCGAGCCGAAACTGCTGATCGCCGACGAACCGACCACCGCACTGGACGTAACGATTCAGGCGCAGATCATGGACCTGCTGCTGGCACTGCAGAAAGAGCAGAACATGGGCCTGGTGCTGATCACTCACGACCTCGCGGTCGTGGCCGAAACCGCTCAGCGCGTGTGCGTGATGTACGCAGGTCAAGCGGTGGAAGTCGGTCAGGTGCCACAACTGTTCGACATCCCGGCGCACCCGTACAGCGAAGCCCTGCTCAAGGCGATTCCGGAACACAGCCTGGGTGCCACGCGCCTGGCCACGCTGCCGGGTATCGTTCCCGGCCGCTATGACCGTCCGCAGGGTTGCCTGCTGTCGCCACGCTGCCCGTATGTGCAAGACAGCTGCCGCGCGCAGCGTCCGACCCTCGACCCGAAAAGCAACAGCCTCGCCCGCTGCTTCTACCCGCTGAATCAGGAGGTGGCGTAATGGCCGTCGTACTTACCGCCCGCGACCTGACCCGCCACTACGAAGTGTCCCGGGGCCTGTTCAAGGGCCATGCGACCGTGCGCGCCCTCAACGGTGTGTCGTTCGAACTGGAAGCCGGCAAGACCCTCGCCGTTGTAGGCGAATCGGGCTGCGGCAAATCCACCCTGGCCCGTGCCCTGACGCTGATCGAAGAACCGTCCTCCGGCTCTTTGAAAATCGCCGGGCAGGAAGTCACCGGTGCTGACAAGGCTCAACGCAAACAGCTGCGCAAAGATGTGCAGATGGTATTCCAGAGCCCGTACGCGTCGCTGAACCCACGGCAGAAAGTCGGTGATCAGCTTGCAGAGCCTTTATTGATCAACACCAACCTGAGCGCCTCGGAACGTCGCGAGAAAGTCCAGGCGATGATGAAGCAGGTGGGCTTGCGTCCCGAGCACTACCAGCGTTATCCGCACATGTTCTCTGGCGGTCAGCGCCAGCGGATCGCCCTGGCCCGCGCGATGATGCTGCAACCGAAAGTGCTGGTGGCGGACGAACCGACCTCGGCACTGGACGTGTCGATTCAGGCGCAGGTGCTGAACCTGTTCATGGATCTGCAGCAAGAGTTCAACACCGCCTACGTGTTCATCTCGCACAACCTGGCAGTGGTGCAACACGTTGCCGATGACGTGATGGTGATGTACCTCGGCCGCCCGGTGGAAATGGGCCCGAAGAACGACATCTACGAGCGTCCGCTGCACCCGTACACCCAGGCGTTGCTGTCGGCCACCCCGACCATTCACCCGGACCCGAACAAGCCGAAAATCAAGATCGTCGGCGAGTTGCCAAACCCGTTGAACCCGCCGTCGGGCTGCGCTTTCCACAAGCGCTGCCCGTACGCGACCGAGCGCTGCAGCACCGAAGAGCCGGCCCTGCGCCTGCTCGACAGCCGCCAGGTGGCTTGCCACTACGCCGAGCAATTCCTCGACGGCGCCGCGTAAAAATGTGGGAGCGAGCCTGCTCGCGATAGCGGTCTCTCAGTCGACATAAGATGTTGACTGAAATATCGCCTTCGCGAGCAGGTCGAATCGTCGCACCGTCGCTCCCACAGGGATTTGCGATCTGTTCAATAACCCCTTCTGCCCCGGCTGCGCATCAGTCGGGGAAGAAGGGGTTTTCTTTTGCCTGCGGTTTACGTCTGGCTGTCATCGTCGCTGTCGGGCTCCTCAGTGGTCGAATCGTCATCGTCCGCACTGCCGCCCTGCCCCTGATCACCCGGTTCGGACTCGGACTTGGCAAGCATCAGATCACCCTGCACCACCGTCCCGCTCGACGCCTGAGTATCATGATCCTCACATCCGGCCCACACCGCCGAACTGCCGAGGGACAACATCACCACCACCTTCAACAGCAATAAAATCCGGAACAATCTGTTCATAGCCGATTCCATCCTTTTGCGGGTGAAACACTAGTGCCTGACTGGCGCTGTATGAAATCTAGTAGCGCTCAGACAGGTTCTCCAGATAGGACGCTAACTAACGGGCGGAAATGCCGTCAGCGGCCAGATTGGTTTCTGATAACCCCCATAACCGAATCAGCTAAGCGAAGTGGCGCGCCCCGTTTGTGGATCAAGCACTTTCAAGTCGCCCAAACGAGTGGCCTGATAAATCAGCGGGGTAGACAGCAAGGCCAGCGCGGCGCTGACGAACCAGACCATGTGCCCACCGAAATGGCCATAGAGCTGACCGCCAAGTACCGGTGAAAGCAGTGCGCTTGCACTCCAGCACATGAAGAACAGGCCGAAGTACTGGCCGCTTTTTCCGGCTTGCGCGTGCTGCATGACGAGTACATTCAGCGGCGGCATGAACAGGGCTTCCCCCAGCGTCCAGACCACCGTCGAAAGACAGGCGTAAAACACCCCGGAACCGAGCGGCAACATGCCGAGTCCGACCGCCAGCAACACACATCCCGCCACCAGTTGCCGGCGCGCGCCCCAGCGTTCGCCCCAGTGCGACAGCGGTATTTGCAAGACCACAATCAGCATCGCATTGAGCCCGAATTGCCAGCCGATGGCTTCCGTGCTCAATCGGTAGTAATCGCGCAGGTAATTGCCGAGCATGCTGTAGATCGAGTCGAACGCCATGCCGAGCAGGATCACCGCAGCCAGCAACCAGAGGAACGGTCGATCTCGATAAGGGACGCCTGTGCCTGCGCCGGCATCAGGCGTTTCGTCAGGAATCAGCACCGGTCGGTGCCATGTCGTGCGGACAAACCAAAGCAACGCCAGCAGCGTCATCGCCGCGCTGACAAAAAACACCCAACGAAAATCGGCCTGCGCCAGCACCCCGCCCGCCAGGCCGGCGGCAGCCATCCCGAGGTTTCTGGCGACACGGCTCAATGCCTGCGCGCGAGGACGCTGCGCCACCTCGCAGTACTCCATGATCAGCCGCTGATGCAGCGTACGAATCGACCCGTCGAGTGTCCCGCTGAGCAAAAGTAGACCCGCCAGCAGCGGCACCTGCGTGGTCAGCCCGAGCAAGACCAGCGTCCACACCGAGGCAAAAAACAGCGCCGCCGTCAGCCGCGCCGTGGACACATGATCGCTGAGCCATCCGCCCAGCATCGAGCCGATCAGCAGCCCGGCTCCGTAAGCGGATAGCAGCCAGCCGACGGTTTCAATCGACAGCCCGAGTTCCTGACGCAGGTACAGCGCCATGAACAGCTTGACCATGCTGCTCAAGCGATTGATGAAAAGCAGCGCCGCCAGCACCCAGGCCATGGTGCAGAAATAGCCGTCCAGCCGCAGCAGGTGAGTCAGCCGACTCGTCATTCCATTGATCCTTGAAAAGGCAGCTATTTGTGAATTGCCTTTCGAACAGTAGACGGCTACGACTTGGTTGTCGCGAGTAAAAACGCCAACAATGCAAAACCAGAGTCAAGCTACGAAATCAGGAAAAAAGACCTACAGGAAAGTCTTACCCGGTCGTCGATTCGAACCCGTTTAATGGTCAAAAAAAAACCCACTGTGTTCACAGTGGGCTTTGGGGTGTTATCGCTCAGCGCTTAGTGATGCTCACGCGTCGCACGGAATTTCACGTCCGGCCAGCGCTCTTCCATCAGTGCCAGGTTGACCCGCGTCGGGGCCAGATAGGTCAGGTGACCACCGCCGTCGACTGCAAGGTTTTCCACAGCCTTGTTGGAGAATTCCTCGAGCTTCTTCTTGTCTTCGCAATCGATCCAGCGCGCGGAATAAACGGTGATCGGCTCGTAAGAGCACTCAACCTTGTATTCCTCTTTCAAGCGGCTGGCGACCACATCGAACTGCAGCACACCGACGGCGCCGAGGATGATGTCGTTGCTGCGCTCGGGGAAGAACACCTGGGTGGCACCCTCTTCCGCCAATTGCTGCAAGCCTTGACGCAGTTGCTTGGATTTCAGCGGGTCACGCAGGCGCACGCGACGGAACAGTTCCGGGGCGAAGTGCGGGATACCGGTGAAACCGAGGACTTCGCCTTCGGTGAAGGTGTCGCCGATCTGGATGGTGCCGTGGTTGTGCAAACCGATGATGTCGCCGGCAAACGCTTCTTCCAGTTGCTCACGCTCGGAGGAGAAGAAGGTCAGCGCATCGCCGATCCGCACATCTTTGCCCGTGCGCACGTGGCGCATCTTCATGCCTTTTTCGTATTTGCCGGAGCAGATACGCATGAAGGCGATGCGGTCACGGTGTTTCGGGTCCATGTTCGCCTGGATCTTGAACACGAAGCCGGCGAATTTCTCTTCGACCGGTTCCACGGTGCGTTCGTTGGCGACACGGGCCAGCGGTTTCGGCGCCCAGTTGACCACGGCGTCGAGCACGTGATCGACACCGAAGTTGCCCAGTGCAGTACCAAAGAACACCGGGGTCAGTTGGCCGTCGAGGAATTCCTGTTGATTGAATTCGTGGCATGCACCCTGCACCAGTTCCAGCTGATCGACGAAGCGATCGTACTCGTCGCCCAAGTGCGCGCGAGCTTCATCGGAATCGAGCTTCTCGATGATTTTGATATCGGTGCGCTCGTGGCCGTGGCCCGCGGTGTACACGATGATGTAGTCGTCGGCGAGGTGATAAACGCCTTTGAAATCGCGGTAGCAGCCGATCGGCCAGGTGATTGGCGCCGCCTTGATCTTCAGGACCGCTTCGATTTCGTCGAGCAGTTCGATCGGGTCGCGGATATCACGGTCGAGTTTGTTGATGAAGCTGACAATCGGCGTGTCACGCAGACGGCAGACGTCCATCAGCGCGATGGTCCGTGGCTCTACGCCCTTACCGCCGTCGAGGACCATCAATGCCGAGTCCACCGCTGTCAGGGTGCGGTAGGTATCTTCGGAGAAGTCTTCGTGGCCCGGGGTGTCGAGCAGGTTGATCATGTGGTCGCGATACGGGAACTGCATGACCGACGTGGTAATGGAAATACCCCGTTGTTTTTCCATTTCCATCCAGTCGGAGGTGGCATGGCGGTCGGATTTACGGGATTTCACCGTGCCAGCAATCGCAATCGCCTTGCCCATCAGCAAGAGCTTCTCGGTGATGGTGGTTTTACCGGCATCGGGGTGGGAAATGATGGCGAAAGTGCGGCGTTTCGCGACTTCGGCGGCCTGTTTGGTCATGGGAAATCGCCTGGCAGGTGATTCAAAAAAGGGCGGCGAGTATAGCGCAAACACTGCCTTACGGACCACCGTTCGCCCGTGTAGCAGCTGCCGAGCAGCGCGAGGCTGCGTTCGGCGGCGCAGCCGTCGTAAAACCAGACGCTGCGGTGTATCAGACACACCGCGATGGGTGACTCGACGACGGCTTCGCCGCCGAACGCAGCCTCGCAAGCTCGACAGCTGCTACGGGAGGCAAACGAGATGCGTGGTAGCTAAATGCTGCTAAATATGGAACCTTTTAAAAGGTGCAGACGTCCACTCCCCTGTTACTGCACTCGTACCAGGGGCTGAAAAATCAGCAAGTTGGCCTGACGAGGCTGCGCTTATGGCTCGATTCATGTCCCTTTGAGGACATAGAACGCGCTGCTTCTCGCGAACGCTTTTATCCCGGCAGCCAGGAATGGCATGCCACACGGGACTGCGTTTGCCGACAAAGAAAAAAGGAGTCCGCCTGTGGCTATTCGCTATGGCAAGGGGCTGATAGGAGGTGCGGTTGTCGTCGCCCTCCTGGCCCTGCTGGTCCATTGGATTGGCATCAACACGATCGAACATTACCGCGACGATTTGTTGTTTTACCTGCAAGCTCATCTGATTCTCGTCCTTGTCTCCATGCTGGCCGCCCTTGTTGTGGGCATCCCCGCCGGTATCTTTCTCAGCCGCCCGACGATGGTTGGCCGCGCTGAACGCTTCATGCAGATCTTCAACATCGGCAACACCGTGCCGCCTCTTGCCGTACTGGCCATCGCCCTGGGGATCCTCGGCATCGGCAGCGGTCCCGCGATCTTCGCCCTGTTCCTCGCCTCGCTGTTGCCGATCGTGCGCAACACCTATGAAGGCCTGAAAAACGTCCAGGGATCGCTCAAGGAAGCGGCCGTCGGCATTGGCATGACGCCGACTCAAGTGCTGTGGCGAGTCGAATTGCCGAACGCTGTGCCGATCATCATCGGTGGCGTGCGCGTGGCCCTGGCGATCAACGTCGGGACGGCACCGCTGGCATTCCTGATTGGCGCCAACAGTCTGGGCAGTCTGATTTTCCCGGGCATCGCCCTGAACAATCAGCCGCAACTGCTGCTCGGCGCGGCCTGCACCGCCCTGCTGGCCTTGCTGCTCGACGGTCTGGTGACACTCACCAGCCGCCTCTGGCTCGAACGCGGCTTGCGCCCGTCTTAAGCCTCGGCAAAGGAATATTTATGAAAAAACTTAGCTTATTAATAGGCTGCGCCTTGCTGTTCGCAGGATTGGCCCAAGCCGCTGAAAAACCGGTGATCCGCATCGGAGCCCGGGTGTTCACCGAACAAACCCTGCTGGCGGAAATCACCTCCCAATACCTGCGCACCAAGGGTTACGACACCCAGGTGACCGGCGGTCTGGGCAGCAACCTGGCCCGTAGCGCCCACGAAAGTGGCCAACTGGACCTGATGTGGGAATACACCGGCGTGTCGCTGGTGGCTTACAACCACGTCACCGAAAAACTCGATAGCGCACAGTCCTACGCCAAGGTGAAAGAACTCGACGCGAAAAAAGGCCTGATCTGGCTGACCCCGTCGAAGTTCAGCAACACCTACGCCCTGGCCTTGCCGGAAAAAACGGCGAAGGCTTACCCGCAGATCAACACCATCAGCGAGCTGAACACGGTGCTGCAGGCCGAGCAGAAGGACAATCACCTGGTGGCGCTCGATACCGAGTTTGCCAACCGTTCCGACGGCCTGGCGGGCATGGTTGAGCTGTACGGCATGAGCCTGACCCGCAAGAACACCCGCCAGATGGACGCCGGCCTGGTCTACACGGCCTTGAGCAATGGCCAGGTGTTCGCTGGCCTGGTTTACACCACCGACGGTCGCCTGAATGCCTTCAAGCTCAAGTTGCTGGAAGACGACAAGCACTACTTCCCGGACTACACCGCCGCACCGGTGGTGCGCCAGGTTTACCTCGACGCCCATCCAAAACTCGCCGAAGAGATCAAGCCACTGGCCGAACTGTTCGACGACGCGACCATGCGTGCGCTGAATGCGCGGGTCGACGTCGGGCACGAAAGTCCTTCATCCGTTGCCGCAGATTTCCTGCGCCAGCACCCCATCAACTGAGGAGGAGAAGACATGGAATTTCTGAACGCCTTTTCCCATCTCGACTGGCCGCTGGTGCTGCACCTGACCTGGCAGCACATCACCCTGGTCGGCATCGCCGTGACCCTGGCGATTCTGGTCGGTGTGCCGCTGGGCATCCTGATGACGCGTTTCCCGACACTCGCTGGGCCGCTGCAAGCCAGCGCCACCGTGCTGCTGACCGTGCCGTCGATTGCGCTGTTCGGCCTGCTGCTGCCGTTCTACTCAAAATTCGGCCAGGGCCTGGGCCCGATGCCGGCGATCACGGCGGTGTTTCTGTACTCGCTGCTGCCGATCATGCGTAACACCTACCTCGCCCTGACCGGCGTCGAACCAGGCATTCGCGAAGCCGCTCGCGGCATCGGCATGACCTTCGGCCAGCGCCTGCGAATGGTCGAACTGCCGATTGCGGTGCCGGTGATCCTAGCCGGCGTGCGCACCGCCGTGGTCATGAACATTGGTGTCATGACCATCGCCGCGACCATCGGCGCCGGTGGCCTCGGTGTACTCATTCTCGCTTCAATCAGCCGCAGCGACATGTCGATGCTGATTGTCGGCGCCGTGCTGGTCAGTCTCCTGGCCATCTTCGCCGACCTGCTTCTGCAATGGCTGCAACGCACGCTGACTCCAAAAGGACTGCTCAAATGATCGAACTTCAAAACCTCAGCAAAACCTTCCAAAGCAACGGCAAAGATGTGAAAGCCGTGGACTCGGTAAGCCTGACCGTCAATGAAGGCGAGATCTGCGTGTTCCTCGGGCCATCGGGCTGCGGCAAAAGCACCACGCTGAAGATGATCAACCGCCTGATCAAGCCGACCTCGGGCAAGATTCTGATCAACGGCGAAGACACCACCGACCTCGACGCCGTGACCCTGCGTCGCAACATCGGTTATGTGATCCAGCAGATCGGTCTGTTCCCGAACATGACCATCGAGGAAAACATCACCATCGTTCCGCGCCTGCTGGGCTGGGACAAACAGAAATGCCACGACCGCGCCCGCGAGTTGATGAGCATGATCAAGCTGGAACCCAAGCAGTATCTGACTCGCTATCCGCGTGAGTTGTCGGGCGGTCAGCAGCAGCGGATCGGCGTGATTCGCGCACTGGCGGCGGATGCGCCGTTGTTGCTGATGGATGAGCCGTTCGGCGCGGTCGACCCGATCAACCGCGAGATGATCCAGAACGAGTTCTTCGAGATGCAGCGCGCGCTGAACAAGACCGTGATCATGGTCAGCCACGACATCGACGAAGCCATCAAGCTGGGCGACAAGATTGCGATCTTCCGTGCGGGCAAGTTGCTGCAGATCGATCACCCGGACACCCTGCTGGCGCATCCGGCGGATGATTTTGTCAGCAACTTCGTTGGCCAGGACAGCACCCTCAAACGTCTGTTGCTGGTGAAGGCTGAAGACGCGGCGGACAACGCGCCGTCGGTGAGCCCGGAAACGCCGGTGGCTGAAGCCCTGGAGTTGATGGACGAACTGGACCGTCGCTATGTGGTGGTCACTGACGGTGAGAACAAGGCGCTGGGTTATGTACGACGTCGAGACCTGCATCGTCAGACCGGTACCTGCGCGCAGTACTTGCGCGAGTTCAATGCCACAGCGGCGTACGACGAGCATTTGCGCATCCTGTTGTCGCGAATGTACGAGTTCAACCGCTCGTGGTTGCCGGTGATGGATGCCGAGCGGGTGTTCCTGGGGGAAGTGACGCAGGAATCGATTGCCGAGTATTTGAGCTCCGGCAAGTCTCGTGGGGGCAAGACCAGCATTGTTTCGCCTGCCGAGACTGCTGTCGCCTGACCTGACGCCATCGCTAGCAGGCTAGCTCCCACATTGGATCTGTGGTGTGCATGCAATCTGTGCAACAACATAAATCCCCTGTGGGAGCTAGCCTGCTAGCGATTGGGGCAAACACAATTCCCGCCTGAAACACCTCAAATCTCCCACCCACGGGAACATCACACTGTCATGCAGGTCGGTTACATCAGTAACTGTCGGGGACCGCACGACGGAAGCGTGCAAAAACGCGACATTTTTTGTTGATCTCAAGCCCCTCACGCCCTAAAGTTCGCGCCGAACGTCCATGCTGGAAACGATCCATCCGGCTCAAGTACTGACGACGAGACAGCAAGGCCAAGGGAAGCACCGCTCCCATGGCCTTTTTGCTTTCGGCGACATGCCTTGGGAAGTAGGCGAACCAAAGTGGGGATACGGAGGACGTTCATTTGCACCCATTGTTAATCTCAGTTTGCCAGTAGGAGTTCCCAGCATGTCGATCAACGTCGAAGACTATTACGCGCGCGATACCTTCAATAAATTGAAAGCCTTCGCCGACACGCAAGAAACCCCGTTCGTGGTCATCGACACCGCGATGATCAGCCAGGCCTACGACGACCTGCGCGCCGGTTTCGAATTTGCCAAGGTCTATTACGCAGTCAAGGCCAACCCGGCCGTGGAAATCATCGACCTGCTCAAAGAAAAAGGTTCGAGCTTCGACATCGCCTCGATCTACGAGTTGGACAAGGTTATGGACCGTGGTGTCAGCGCTGACCGTATCAGCTACGGCAACACCATCAAGAAATCCAAGGACATCCGCTACTTCTACGAGAAGGGCGTGCGTCTGTTCTCCACCGACTCCGAAGCCGACCTGCGCAACATCGCCAAGGCTGCACCGGGCTCGAAAGTCTACGTGCGCATCCTCACCGAAGGCTCGACCACCGCTGACTGGCCTTTGTCGCGCAAATTCGGCTGCCAGACCGACATGGCCATGGACCTGCTGATCCTCGCCCGTGACCTGGGCCTGGTGCCTTACGGCATCTCGTTCCACGTTGGCTCGCAACAGCGTGACATCAGCGTCTGGGACGCGGCGATCGCCAAGGTCAAAGTGATCTTCGAGCGCCTGAAAGAAGAAGACGGCATTCACCTGAAGCTGATCAACATGGGCGGCGGCTTCCCGGCCAACTACATCACCCGCACCAACAGCCTGGAAACCTATGCTGAAGAAATCATCCGTTTCCTCAAGGAAGACTTCGGCGACGAACTGCCGGAAATCATCCTGGAACCAGGCCGTTCGTTGATTGCCAACGCCGGCATCCTGGTCAGCGAAGTCGTATTGGTCGCGCGTAAATCCCGTACCGCGGTAGAGCGCTGGGTGTACACGGATGTGGGCAAGTTCTCCGGCCTGATCGAAACCATGGACGAAGCCATCAAGTTCCCGATCTGGACCGAGAAGAAAGGCGAGATGGAAGAAGTGGTCATCGCCGGCCCGACCTGCGACAGCGCCGACATCATGTATGAAAACTACAAGTATGGTTTGCCGTTGAACCTGGCGATCGGTGATCGTTTGTACTGGTTGTCGACCGGTGCGTACACCACCAGCTACAGCGCAGTTGAATTCAATGGCTTTCCGCCGCTGAAATCCTTCTACGTATAAGCAATCTCATGAAAAAAGGTCCATAACATATGGACCTTTTTTTATTTCCGCAGCCATCCCTCAAAATGTTTCATCATCGCCATACACTCATTAGCGCCCTCCATAGCCGCGCCCAAACTGAAATTCAACTCCCCGAGTTTGGACGCGCTCCTTGCTCTCAAGAGCTCTCTGATCACGCCATCTATACGCTGATATATTTCCTCGATAAACACCCCCATCTGCGAGTTCACAGAAGCGAAGCTGTTAAATAACGCTGCAATATCGGCCTTATATTCTGCCGCCCTGACCGAAGCATCTCCGGAAGAGTAAGTGATGTCCCAGACCGGCGTGGTACCAACCTCGCGAAACAATTCCGCCACCACAGTCGGTTGTATATGGCATTGACAAGACCGATGGTTCATTGCCCCTGTGAATACCGAGTTCAACCCAAACGACTCCTGAAACAGTTCCGTGGTTGTAAACTTCAGTTGCCGCACAGCAGATTTCAACTCATCAAAGCGAAGAAATAACTCGTGAACCAGGTTTTGCACATTCCGTGGTGGAAACAATTTCCATGTCGGGGATCTGGACAACGTGTACATCCTGAAATCCACCTGATCAACAGGTTCGCTTCTGGAAGTTTGCTTAGTCAGTTCCAGCGACTCGCGGGTGAACATTGCGAGATCCTCAACATAACCATCGCATAGCAGTCTTGTTTCTTCAGTACGCCCCCAAAACTCCTGCAAATATCGCTCATTAAACCTGGCATTATTCAGGCGCGAATCCTTGGCCAGAACCGCGAGTTGGTGGCCGCTGATTCTACGGCGCTCAAACACAACTGGTATATTGTTGAATGTCGAGTGCAGGGAACCAAGGAAATGGGTGTAACGGTCTAACATTCGCCGCTGCGACGCGGTAAATTCATATGCAAGTATATTCATATCCTATGAGAGGGGCGGGCGCGCGGCCCACCTCCTCGACTCCTTATTACTGTTGAATAGTCTTCAAGTACTTGATAAGGTCTGCGATCCGCACAATCGCGACATCCGCTCGCTCCTCGACGGGCAGCGACTTATCTTGCTTGAGTTCGCGGGAAAACCTTTCGAAATCGGCCACCAGATTCGAAAATTCTTTCACATATGCCCAGCGCCCATCGTCCAACGCGTCCAGCGTCATTACCAACTCAATCTTTCCATCAATCTGGGCGATATCCCTGTTGTATTTTTGCAACTGCCCCTTCAGATCACCGGCTTTTTCCTTGAGCCTGTTGTATGCCTCCAACATGTTCAGATAATTAATAGCCTCCCCAATACCCGTGATCATTTTTTTAAGCGCATCAATCGCCAACAGTGCAATTGCAATCTGCGGCGGCGCCAAACCCAGTGCTTTCAGATTATCCAGCGATAGCTGAGCTTCCTCCCCAATTTTTTCGACTCCGGCTTTCCCGATCAAATCAATCGCTTCAGACACGGATTTCATCTGGTTATTCAGTTCAGTCAATTTTTCTTCGGATTTACTTTTGAGGTCTTCAGTGAGTGCCCGATCCTGCTGTAGCGTAACAACCCATTGTTCCGAGGTAGCCCGGTCATAGTGGACACTAATACTTTTATGGATACTTTTGAAATCTGCAGTTTGTGCGGACACCTTGTCGAACATATTTTTGAGCTCTGCCTCCATGTCCTCACGGACTTCATCCGCATCGTCCGGATACGCAAGCTCTGCCTGATAGCCTTTCAATTTTTTCTCTGAACGCTCAAAAATGATACTGCTTGCCTGGGCCCGGGTACGTAGATCGGACGTTGTCTTGTTGATCGCAAGCGCCAGATCATTCATTGTTCCTACTGTGCCCGGCAAGTAATCGTATTGCTGTACAAGCATTAGTGCCGTCGTGTTCGTGTCTTGCAGCGCGACATTATGTCCACGCAGGTTTGCGACACTGAAAACTGGATGTTCCGAATTGTTAAACAGCGACTGCATGTTTATCTTACTCTTAAAAATCAAACTACCATTCCCATACTCTCTATCCGCCTCTGCGAACACACCAAGCAGTTGATCCGAACTGACTTTGATTTGTTCCCAAGGATCAATGACGCTAAGTATCTGATTTTTGAACCGCCTCAAAGAAGTCGCCTCCTCCAACCCATCGACCTCTTGAATGGAGGCAGCGATATATAAACTCAGCGCATTCCACACCAGCATAAGATTTTGAGTGGCGGCCTCAGCTTCGATCGTAATGGAAGTCAGGTTCTGAAGATCATCACGCACTTTATTCAAAGAGTTCAGCGTCTGGTTTTTGCTGCCCATCTTTTGATTGGCGACTTGTTGTGCTTCCTTGAGACCATTTCGTTCCTTGCGTATTTTTTCAGCCTTGACACCCTGATAGATACCGAGAATCAACCCACCAATGTTGAGAGTCGCAGCCGCCTTGATCGCTTCCTGAACAAGTTGGTCATATTGTTTATTGAGCTCATCAATCTCTTTCGAGCGCTGGTCAATTTCATTCTGCAAATCCTGAACATCTTTCTGATACGTATTTTTGGTAACAAACTCCAATCGTAATTTTATTTCCGGCAGCACTTGCGCGCGCATATCGGCACCAAAACTATCAAGTTCTGCTCTTACCCTCTCGGCTTTTTCATGACACTGCTTAACCTTCGCAAGCATGTCATTGAGGTAGGCCTTGATATCCGGAACATCCCCCGAAGGCAACTCTAGATCGGGAAGATTCGGGAACGGGAGTTTCTGAAACTCCTCAGGTGTATTGATATTATGCTCTTCCAGGTATTTCGATGCCCTGTGGTCTTCGTAGACCTCTACAATTGCGTTACCCGTTCTGATAATACTGCCAGCGAAAACTTTAAGGTCGGTTCCTGTCAGCATTATTTTCTCGCGCAATGGCGACCAGCGCTTCGCATGGTCATACGTCATTGTGAAAGTGCGAAGAAAATCCTTTGCAGCAAGTCCCGTGCCGCCAGTATCACCGGCACCATAATTTAAATAAGCAACTACATCCGCAAGCCGAACGGGAAGAGAAAGCCCCAGGACCTCATACTTTCTCAAACTAATAATCTGCGCTGTGGTTAGCTGAATACCGGGCTCTCGATTATATTCCTCGCCCTCACCAAGCGATGCTTCCACAAATATCCTGGGCGCATTTGCAGCGGCCTCTACTACCTTATCATCTATCTTGAACGCCATCTGAGACTCCTTGTCTTTCCAGACGCTAATATTATTTAAGTTTACCCTCAATACTGACCAGTCGCTTCATGCAACCAAATTACAGATATCGAAGTGCCAAACCTTAGAGCACCATGACAATCACTCACAAGCGTTCAAATATTAAAATTCAAGACAACTCATTTACCGAATAGATTTGTATCGGATTGAAATCAAACCACTACGACCGTCACTTCGACGCATACATTACGCACACTCGACCAGCGCATGAACTTCATCAAGCAATGCTCTATATCACGCAACATTCCGAATAAAACAAAATCACGTTATAAAGACAGTTAACCGAAACAACAAACCATTACAACGCGGTTAACTGAGAAAGCCGTCGTTGATAAGCATCAGCCATCCTGCGAACCTCTGGATGATCTGCACTTAGCAATGACTCACTGCTCACACGCAAGAAATTGACGTTTCCCCCGGCCAGCGCCTTGCGCAACCAGCCCAGTGCTTCATCGACCCGCCCATCATCAGCCAGTACTGCTGCATAACTGAACTGGCCGCGAAAATCCCCACCCTCAGCCGAGAGTCGATACCACTCCCGCGCCGCCAGCAGATCCTGCAAGCAGTGGCGTCCTTCTTCCAGATAGCGACCCAACAGGTTCATGGATTTGGCGTGGCCCAACGCTGCCGCGCGGCGATACAACGCCAGCGCTTGCGTCTGGTCCTCGACGACGCCACGCCCGGTGGCGAGCAGGTTGGCAAGGTTGTACATCGCCCAATCCAGCCCGGCGTCTGCCGCAACTCGATAATGCCCCGCGGCAATCGATGCATCGGCAACGCAACCCCAGCCATGCTCATGACAACGGCCGAGCATGTTGCGCGCCATCAGGTGCCCGCGCCGGGCGGCGATTTCGAACCAGCGCACCGCCAGTGGCTGGTCCTGCTCTATGCCCTGCCCGTCCAGCAGAATCTGCCCGAGCAAGGCTTGAGCGTCGAGCACGCCTTCGCGGGCAGCGATCAGAATCGCCTGCGCCGCACGAGCGGGGCTTTCTTCAAGCATGGCCTTGAGCGAATCGCCGTCGAGGACTTCCTCGCGGCGCAATTGATAACTCATACCTCGACCCAGCGGCGCAACAGGTTGTGATAAGTGCCCGTAAGGCGGATCAGCGATGGGTGATCGGGCATGTCCTGAGTCAACTGCTGGATCGCCCCGTCCATCTCGAACAGCAACGCACGTTGGCTGTCTTCGCGCACCAGACTTTGGGTCCAGAAGAACGAGGCATAGCGGGTGCCGCGCGTGACGGCGTTGACCTTGTGCAGGCTCGTACCGGGATAAAGGACCATGTCCCCGGCCGGCAACTTCACGCGCTGGGTGCCGAAGGTGTCCTGGATTTCCAGTTCGCCGCCGTCATAGTCGTCCGGTTCGCTGAAAAACAGCGTCGCTGAAAGATCGGTGCGAACCCGCTCGATACCACCTTTGGGCTGACGCACGGCGTTGTCGATGTGGAAGTCGAAACTGCCACCGGCCGTGTAACAGTTCAGCAACGGAGGGAAAACTTTGTGTGGTAACGCCGCGGACATGAACAGCGGATTTTTCCATAGCCGCTCAAGCATCGCCGCGCCCACTTCCTTGGCCAGCGGGTGGCCTTCAGGCAACTGCAGATTGTGCTTGGCCTTGGCCGACTGGTAGCCGGCGGTGATTTTGCCGTCGGCCCAATCGGCTTGTTCCAGAGCCTCGCGGATGCGCTGCACTTCTTCTTTCGCGAACACGCCGGGAATGTGCAGCAGCATTGGATGACACCTGAAGGCAAAGAAGCGGCAATGGTATTGATTCTTATTGACTGTGTAAAACCCCCGTGACGAATGAATCATCAAAAACCGTAAGGTTAAATTGTAAAGAATGTAAATTCTTCGCGAATAGTAACGTTTCGCAATTGATACAAATACGCGTCTACCCTATATTCCGCGGCCTCAAATCCTTGGGGAGGGGAATTCACATGTCACGCCAACAATTACAATTACCAGTCAGTTCACCGCGTTTGCTCGCGTCTGCAATTGGCGTGGCGCTCACTGCCAGCTCTGCCGGCCACATGGTTTTCGCAGCTGAAAAGGCCGACGAAAAAGCACCGAGCAATGCGATTTCCCTGGGGGCTACCGCCATCACCGGCGAAGCCCAGGATGCGACTTCCTACAACGTCGAAAAAGCCTCTTCGCCCAAGTACACCGCGCCGCTGGTCGACACACCGCGTTCGATCACCGTCATCCCGCAGCAGGTACTCAAGGATACCGGCGCCCTCAATATGCAGGACGCACTGCGCACCGTTCCGGGCATCACCTTCGGTGCCGGTGAAGGTGGCAACCCGCAAGGCGATCGTCCGTTCATTCGTGGTTTCGACGCTCAGGGCGATACGTATCTGGACGGCGTGCGCGACACCGGTTCGCAGAGCCGCGAGATCTTCGCCGTCGAGTCGATCGAAGTCAGCAAAGGCCCGAACTCGGCCATTGGCGGCCGTGGCGCGGCTGGCGGCAGCATTAACCTGGTGAGCAAAAAGGCCCACCTGGGCGACTCGTTTGACGGTGGTTTTACCTGGGGGTCGGACCAGACCCAGCGTTACACCCTGGACGGCAACTACCAGTTCACCGATACCGCTGCTGGCCGACTGAACCTGATGAGCCACGAAAGCAACGTTGCCGGCCGTGACAGCGTCGACTACGACCGCTGGGGCATCGCACCGTCGCTGGCGTTCGGCCTGGGCACCGACACCCGGGTCAACCTCGATTACTACCATCTGGAAAGCAACGACACGCCAGACTCGGGCATTCCGTACACCATCCCTGCCGCAGGTTCGGCCGCCCGCACCAAATCGAACCCGGACAAGCCGTTCTCCGGTGGCGATCACAGCAACTTCTACGGCCTGGAAGATCGCGACTTCCGCAAGGGCCGCACCGACACGGCAACCTTCGCCATCGAGCACGACCTGAACGATGCACTGACCGTTAAAAACACCTTGCGCCACGGCAACAGCATGCAGGATTACATCCTGACCCAGCCGGACGACAGCAAGGGTAACGTCAATAACGGCAGCGTCTGGCGTCGGGCCAACACCCGCGTCAGCAACACCGAGACCACCACTAACCAGACCGATCTGTTTGGTGACGTGTACATCGCCGGGTTCAAGAACAGCTTCGCCACCGGTATCGAGTTGAGCCATGAGGAAAGCCAGAAATCCTCGTACAACGTCAACGTCGACACCACCCCGAGAACAGCAGCCTCGACCACCAACTGCTCACCGGCATTGATCGGCGCGCCAAGCGGCTACAACTGCACCTCGCTGGCCAACCCGAACCCGAACGATCCGTGGAACGGTGCGATCTCGCGCAACTACGCCGGCACCGACACCCAGTCCGATACCTACGCGTTGTATGTGTTCGACACCCTGGAATTGTCCGAGCAGTGGCTGGTGAACATGGGCCTGCGTTACGACCATTTCGACACCAAGTACAAGACCTTCAACGCCTCCAGCGTCACCACGTCCAAAGGGGATGACGTCAGCGAGTTCGTGACCGGTCAGTTCGGCGTTGTCTACAAGCCGGCTGAAAACGGCAGCATCTACGCGTCCTACGCCACTTCTGCCACTCCGCCGGGCAACACCTTGGGCGAAGGCCAGGAAGGCAACCCGTTGGGCGGCACTCCGGATCGCAACGGCAACCTGCTGAGCAGCGACATGGAGCCGGAAACCACCAAGAACTACGAAATCGGTACCAAGTGGGATCTGCTCAATGATCGCCTGTCGCTGACCGCCGATATCTTCCGCACCGAGAAAGAAAACGCCCGCGTTCAAGTCGACACCACGTCTTATGAAAACGCCGGCAAAACCCGCGTTCAAGGTATCGAACTGTCGGCCACCGGCAAGATCACCGATAAATGGCAGGTCTTCGCCGGTTACGCCTACATGGACAGCGAGCAAGTCGATGGTGGTGATCTGCCGGCCAACAAGGCCAACAACGGCAACGAACTGCCAAACACCCCGAAAAACAGTGCCAGCCTGTGGACGACCTATCAGGTCACGCCGAAGCTGACCATCGGTGGCGGTGCGTTCTATGTCGACGACGTATTTGGTAGCGCGGCCAACACCACCATGGTTGATTCCTATGTTCGTTACGACGCAATGGCCGCCTACAAGCTGAGCAAAAACGTCGACCTGCAACTGAACGTGCAAAACCTGACCGACGAAACCTACTACGACAAAGCCTTCTCGACCCACTTCGCCAACCAGGCGGCGGGCCGTACGGCATTGCTGAGCACCAACTTCCACTTCTGATTGCCAGCCGCATCGCTCCCACATGGAATGTGGGCGAAGGCTGAAATGAGGATCAGGCCCCGTTCATCAATATGAACGGGGCTTTTGTGCGTAAAAAAGAATGTTTCTCAGCAACCCACGGCATAATGCGCGCCGTGATGATTATTTCGAACGAACAAGGCGAGCGACGTGTTGAAGAAAACCCTGTTCCAGTTGCACTGGTTTTTCGGCATCAGTGCCGGACTGGTCCTGGCCCTGATGGGCATCACCGGGGCGATGGTCTCGTTTGAGGATGAAATCCTCAGCGTGCTCAATCCTTCCGTGCTGCAAGTCGAGAAGCAGGTTGCCGGCGTCCTGCCGCCCGCCGAACTGGTTGAAAAAATCGAAGGAGCCTCCGGCAAAAAAGTCGCGATGCTCTGGGTCGAGACCGATAGCGGCAACGCCGCGCGGGTGAGCTTCACGCCGCCACCGGGCGAACGCCGTGGCGAGATGCGCTACTTCGATCCGTACACCGCCGAGTTCATGGGTGAGGCCACCGGGCAGGATTTCTTCGGGCTGATGCTGCAACTGCACCGCTTCCTCGCCATGGGCGATACCGGTCGGCAGATCACCGGTGCGTGTACGCTGATCCTGGTGTTTTTCTGCCTGTCCGGCCTGTACCTGCGCTGGCCGCGCCAATGGAAAAGCTGGCGCGCCTGGCTGACCCTCGACTGGAAGAAAAAGGGTCGCAGCTTCAACTGGGACCTGCACTCGGTGGCCGGTACCTGGTGCCTGGTGTTTTACCTTTTGTCGGCGTTGACCGGGTTGTCCTGGTCCTATGAGTGGTACAACAAGGGCCTGACCCAACTGCTTTCCGACTCACCGCAAAACGAGCGCGTTCGCGGCGGTCGTGGCCCTGCACCGAGCGGCCCGGCGCCGACCGCCGACTACGCCGTCATGTGGAGCAGCATTTATAGCGCTGCAGGTCCGGCACTCAGTGCCTATAACATCCGCATGCCGCCAGTGGCTGGCCAACCGGCCACGGTTTTCTACCTGTTGAACACCTCGCCCCATGACCGCGCGTTGAACCAGATCAGCCTCGATCCGGCCACCGGCGTCGTCAAACGACATAACCGTTACAGCGACAAGAGCCTCAAGGCGCAACTGCTGACGAGCATCTACGCGTTGCACGTGGGCAGCTACTTCGGCATCGTCGGACGCATCATCCTGACCATTACCGCGCTGACCATGCCGCTGTTCTTCGTCACCGGCTGGTTGTTGTACCTGGATCGTCGCCGCAAGAAAAAGCAGATCAAGGACGCGCGCAAAGACTTCGCGCAAACGGGCAGCAACACACCGGCCTGGTTGATCGGCTTCGCCAGCCAAAGCGGTTTTGCCGAGCAACTGGCGTGGCAGACCGCCGGGCAATTGCAGGCTGCCGGCCTGCCGGTGAAGGTGCAGCCGCTGGCGAATGTCAGCGAACAGGATTTGCGTGAATCCAGCAACGCGCTGTTTGTGGTCAGCACCTTCGGTGATGGTGAAGCGCCGGACAGCGCCCGAGGTTTTGAGCGCAAAGTGCTGGGACGAGCACCGAGCTTGGAAAGCCTGAACTATGCGGTACTGGGTCTCGGCGATCGCCAGTATCAACACTTCTGCGGCTTCGCTCGACGCTTGCACACCTGGCTCGGCGAGCATGGCGGCAAGACTCTGTTCGCGCCGGTGGAAGTCGATAGCGGTGATCCTTACGCCTTGCGTCACTGGCAGCAGCAACTCGGCCTGCTGACCGGGCAAGCGCCCATCGACACCTGGCAAGCGCCAAGCTATGACAACTGGACCCTGACCCGCCGCGAGTTGATGAACCCGGACAGCAGCGGCTCGCCGGTGTACTTGCTGGGCCTCACCGCTCCGACGACCAGCAGTTGGCTGGCGGGGGATCTGGTGGAAGTCCTGCCACGCAATTGCCCGTGGGCGATCGAGCATTTCCTTGATGGCCTGGGTATTGAAGGCCGGGCCATGGTGACCTTCGACGGCCTGTCGCAACCGCTGGAGCAAGCCCTCGCCAGTCGCCAACTGCCCGAGAACAGAACTCACCTGGTCGGCCTCCACGCGCAAGCGCTGGTAGACGCCCTGGTGCCCTTGGCCATGCGCGAATACTCCATCGCCTCGATCGCCGCCGACGGCGTGCTGGAACTGATCGTGCGTCAGGAAATGCATGCCGACGGCAGCCTGGGTATCGGCTCCGGCTGGCTGACCGAACACGCGCCGGTGGGTGGCACCGTCAGTCTGCGGGTGCGGCGCAACAGTGGCTTCCACCTGCCGACCGAGCCGGTGCCGATGATCCTGCTGGGCAACGGCACCGGGCTGGCCGGGCTGCGCAGTCTGCTCAAGGCGCGAATTGCCGATGGCCAGCAACGGCATTGGTTGCTGTTCGGCGAACGCAATCGGGAGTACGACTACCTGTGCCGCGATGAGCTTGAGGAATGGTTGATTTCAGGCGACCTGGAGCGACTGGACCTGGCGTTCTCGCGGGATCAGGCAGAGAAGGTTTACGTGCAGGATCGACTGCGTGAATCGGCCGATCTACTGAAGCAATGGTTGGCCGACGGTGCCGTGATTTACATCTGCGGCAGCTTGCAGGGGATGGCTTCAGGCGTGGATCACGTGCTCAACGAAGTGCTCGGGATTGAAGAAGTTGACCGCCTGATCGAGCAAGGCAGATATCGACGGGATGTCTACTGACACCCCTCGCCTGATCGTTCCCACGCTCCGCGTGGGAATGCCGCCCGGGACGCTCCGCGTCCCTTCCAGAGCCGAACGCGGAGCGTCCGTTGAGGCATTCCCACGCAGACGGTTCGACGCCTCGACGTGGGAATGATCAGTGAAAAACTGTCAGACAGGCTGCAACTTCTGCTCAAACACCGCCACCCCATCCAGATCCCGCAGCACCACGCTCATCTCCCCCGTCTGCCCATCAATATTCACCTCGCCAAAAAACTGAAACCCGGCAAACGGTGAGGTGTTCTGCGCCGGTGGTGCCTTCTCGAAAACCACCTCTGGGCCGAACGTCTTGTCCAGCGGATTAGGCCCGTAGCTCCCCGCATTCAAAGGCCCGGCGACAAACTCCCAGAACGGTTCGAAATCCTGAAACGCGGCGCGATCCGGGTGGTAATGATGCGCTGCGCAGTAATGCACATCCGCCGTCAGGAAAACAAAATTGCGCACTTGCTGCGCCCGCAAAAAGCCCAACAGTTCAGCGATTTCCAGTTCACGTCCCTGGGCCGGTCCGGGATCACCGTTGGCCACCGCTTCCCAACGCGCCACACCCGGGCTGACTTCTCCGTCGGGGACGCCGAGGCCGATCGGCATGTCGGCGGCGATGACTTTCCATTGCGCATTGGAGGCTTTCAACGAAGCCTTGAGCCAGTCGAGTTGCTCACGACCGAGAAAGGGTTTGTCGGCGCCGAGGTTGTCGTCATTGGCTTCGCGATAGCTGCGCATGTCCAGCACAAACACATCCAGCATCGGCCCATAACCAAGCTGGCGATAAATCCGCCCGCAGCCATCGGCGCTCTGCAAGCGCATGGGCGCATATTCGAGCCAGGCCTGCCGGGCGCGGCCCACCAGGCTGTGGATATCTTTGCTCTTGTAGCGCTCATCCAACTGCTTGCCCGGCGACCAGTTATTCACCACTTCGTGGTCGTCCCACTGCCAGATCTGCGGGACTTCGGCGTTGAAGCGACGGACGTTTTCGTCCATCAGGTTGTAGCGGTAATTGCCACGATAGTCATCGAGGGTCTCGGCGACCTTGTTCTTGGCTTCGCTGGTAATGTTGCGCCACACTCGGCCGCTCTCGGTGGTCAGTTGCGCCGGCACCGGGCCATCGGCGTAGATGGTGTCGCCGCTGTGGATAAAGAAGTCGGGCAGGCGCAAACGCATGGCTTCGTAGATGCGCATGCCGCCAATGTCAGGGTTGATGCCAAAGCCCTGGCCGACAGTGTCGCCGCTCCAGACGAAACGGAGGTCGCGCCGGGTTTGCGGCACGCTGCGCAAGTGGCCAAACCAGGGTTCGCTGGCGACACCGCTTTGGGCGTCTTCGAAATAAACGCGGTAGAAAATCGCCTGATCAGCCGGCAGGCCCGTGAGTTCGACCCGCGCGGTGAAATCGGTGCGCGCATCGGCCAATGGTGAGACGAATCGACGAGGGTTGCCGAACAGGCTGCGGGTATCCCATTCCACCACCATCCGCGCCGGCCGGTCGCTGCGACTCCAGATCATCGCCCGGTCGCCCAGCAAATCGCCGGACTGCACGCCATCGGTGAGTAGCGGACGATCCTTGACCGAGGCGATGACGGCTGGCGCCAGGCCTGGAAGCAAAAGCCCGGCGCCGACAGCCTGCATGACACGGCGGCGGCCGAGGTCGAATTCGCTCATGGTGATCTCCCTGAAAAGGAGAAACTAAAACACGTGCGCATGAAACCGGTGTGACACCAAAATCTGTAAACACCACAGATCCATTGTGGGCGAGCCTGCTCGCGATTGCGGTGTGTCAGACACCATCATTGTTAACTGACACATCGCTATCGCGAGCAGGCTCACTCCCACAGGTTCTGCGGTGTGTCAGGCTTTGGCGGGTTCCAGTGCCATCTCAACAACTTCCGGCCGCTTGAGCAGCGCATACGCCACCGCCGTCAACAAACTCCCCGCCACAATCGCGAACAGATACAACAGCGCATGGTTGATCGCATTCGGGATCGCCAGAACGAACAACCCACCGTGCGGCGCCATCAGTTTGCAGCCGAAATACATCGACAACGCACCGGTCAGCGCACCACCGGCGATGCTCGCCGGAATCACCCGCAGCGGGTCTTTGGCGGCAAACGGAATCGCGCCTTCGGAGATGAAACACAGTCCCAACACCAGCGCCGCTTTACCCGCCTCGCGCTCGGTCTGGGCAAACTTGCGCCGCGCGATAAACGTGGCGATCCCCAAGCCAATCGGCGGCACCATGCCGGCGGCCATGGTCGCGGCCATCGGTGCGTAACTTTGCGAAGCCAGCAGCCCGACCGAGAACGCATACGCAGCCTTGTTGATCGGCCCGCCAAGGTCGACGCACATCATCCCGCCGAGCAGCACACCGAGCAGAATCGCGTTGGTGGTGCCCATGCTGTCTAGGAAGTGCGTGAGCCCTTCAAGCATCCCGGCCACCGGTTTGCCGACGATGTAAATCATCACCAGGCCAGTGAACAGGCTCGCCAGCAACGGGATGATCAGGATCGGTTTCAGCGCCTCAAGGCTTTGCGGCAAACGCGCATAACGATTGATTGCCTGCGCCGCATAGCCGGCGATGAAACCGGCAATGATCCCGCCGATAAAACCGGCGCCCAGGGTACTCGCCAGCAAGCCCCCGATCATTCCCGGCGCCAAGCCTGGGCGGTCGGCGATCGAGTAGGCGATGTAACCCGCCAGCAACGGCACCATCAACTTGAACGCCGTCTCGCCGCCGATCTGCATCAGCGCCGCCGCCAACGTGCCTGGTTCCTTGAACGCGGTGATGCCGAACACGAACGACAACGCGATCATCAAACCGCCCGCCACCACCATCGGCAGCATGAACGACACACCGGTGAGCAGGTGTTTATAGACGCCAGTCTTCTCCTGCTTGGTCGGACCTTTAGCACCGGTCGCAGCGGTTTCCTGCTTGCCTTCGGCCAGCGCCTTGTTCAGCGTCGCTTCGGCTTGCTTCAGGGCAATGCCAGTGCCGCAACGGTAAATCTTCTTGCCGGCGAAACGTTCGGTGGCGACTTCGATATCGCAGGCCAGCAGCACCACATCGGCATCGGCAATCGCTGCGGCGCTGAGTGGATTGCGCGCACCGACCGAGCCCTGGGTTTCCACTTGCAGGTCGTAGCCCAAGCGTTTGGCTGCTTGCTGCAAGGCTTCGGCGGCCATGAAGGTATGGGCGACGCCGGTAGGGCACGCGGTGATCGCCACCAATCGCGGTGCGTTTTGAACAGTGACGGCAGGTTGCGCGACAACTTCGGGCGCGACATACACCTGAGCTTCTTCAGCACCACGGCGCAGCACCGCTTCGACATCCTGCAACGCCTGGGCCGGCGTACTCTGGAACACGCGTTTGCCAACAAACCGCGACATGTCCACCGGCGCACTGGTGACCAGCAACACCCACTCGGCGGCTTCAATCGTGGCCGCGGATAGCTGACGTTCCGGATGCGCGGCATCCACCACTTCGACGCTGGTGCTCCAGCCTTGACGCTGGGCCGCTGCATCAAGCAAACGGGCGCACAGCACACTGGTGACCATGCCGTTCGGGCAAGCCGTAACAATGGCTAACTTCATGACAAACCCTCTTATTGTTCTGTCAGGGGGCGCACGCGCACACCCTGTTCGAGCCGCGCCAACTGCGCTGCATCGCCAATGCCGAAACCGATCTGGGTGACCGCCATCGCGGCAATCGCCGTGGCGGTGCGCAGGGTCTGTTCAGGCGTGTCGGCGCTGAGCAAACCGTGGAGCATGCCGGCCAGCAACGAATCGCCCGCGCCCACCGTGCTGACGACGCTGACCTTGGGCGGCGTGGCGTGCATCGCCGACCCAACACTGAACCAGTTCACGCCGTCGGCACCGTGGGAAATCACCACATGCTCGATGCCTTGAGCGTGCAAACGGCTCGCCGCTTCGGCTTGTGCCGCCACCGAGATCACCTCGCAGCCCAGCGCATCGGCCAGCTCTTCTGTGTTCGGCTTGATCAGCCACGGGCCAGCCTTGAGCGCCACACGCAAGGCTTCGCCGCTGGTGTCGAGGGCGACCTTCAAACCGAGGTTTTTCAAACGCTCAATCAACGCCTGCAGCCACTGGGGACTGATCCCTTGAGGCAGGCTGCCAGCCACGACGACCGCGTCATGACCGGGCGCGATCTGATCGAGTCGATCCAGCAATGCCTGCTGCGCCGCCTCATTGACCATCGGCCCCGGACCGTTGATGTCGGTGATGCGCCCATCGTTTTCCGCCAGTTTGATGTTGCTGCGCGTCTCGCCGGGAACCCGAATGAACGCATCGACAAATCCGCGCTTGGCGAACAGGGTTTCGAACGCTTGAAGGTTGTCCTCACCGAGAAAACCGCTGACCGTCAGCTGATGCCCGAGGTCGGCCAACACCTGCGCCACGTTCACGCCTTTACCGGCGGCGTGGGTGTGCATTTCGTCGCTGCGATTGACTTGGCCGGGCTCAAGGCGTGGCAACTGCACCGTCAGGTCCAGTGCCGGGTTGAGGGTCAGGGTCAGGATCTTGGCCATTACAGGGCCTCCACTAATGCGCGCACTTCATTGGCGCTGCCCACGGCCAGGGCCTGCTGGGCGAGAATTTTGGTTTGGCTCAGGCTGAGTTCACGGATGCGCGCCTTGACCTCGGCAATGCTGCGGCCCGACACGCTCAACTCATCCACGCCGAGGCCCACCAGTACCGGCACCGCCAGCGGATCAGCCGCCAGCTCGCCACACACACCGACCCACTTGCCGTTGGCATGAGCCGCGCGCACGGTGATGTCGATCAGTTGCAGCACCGCCGGGTGCAAGCCGTCAGCCTGGGCCGACAAGGTTGGATGCCCCCGGTCGATGGCCAGGGTGTATTGGGTCAGGTCATTGGTGCCGACGCTGAAGAAGTCGACTTCCTTGGCCAACACCGGAGCAAGCAGCGCCGCCGATGGCACCTCGATCATGATCCCCAGTTGCAGGTCGGCGACCGGAATTTCCAGGCGCAGTCGCTCGGTCATGTCCCGCGCCTGGCGCCACTCATCAACGCTGCCGACCATAGGAAACATGATCCGCAGCGGGCGGTTGTCGGCAGCACGCAGCAAGGCGCGCAATTGCGCTTCCATGATCTGCGGACGCTGCAAGGTCAGGCGGATGCCACGCACACCGAGGAACGGGTTTTCTTCTTTCGCGATCGGCCAGTACGGCAGCGGTTTGTCGCCACCGACGTCGAGAGTGCGAACGACCAAGGGACGACCGGCCAGGCCATCGAGGACGCGACGGTACTCGACTTCCTGGGTCGCCTCGTCCGGTGCCTGGGAATGGGCCATGAAAATCAGTTCGGTGCGCAACAAACCAATGCCTTCGGCGCCCTGCTCCACCGCGCTGGTCACGCCGGCGCTTTCGCCGATGTTGGCGAACACTTCGACCGCGTGACCGTCGGTGGTCAGTGCCGATTGATGGCGTTGTTCGGCAGCCGCTTTCAGGCGTTGTTCGCGGGTGTCGCGTTCTTCGGTGGCACGCTGCAAGGTCGCTGCGTCGGCGTCCACGTGCAGGCGACCGCGCTGACCATCAATCAGCAACGGCGTGCCCGGCGCCAGCAACAACACCGCCGCACCGGCGCCGACCAGGGCCGGAATACCCAGCGCCCGGGCGACAATCGCGCTGTGAGCGGTCGCGCCGCCACGGGCCGTGAGAATACCGGCGACGCGGGTCGGATCGAGACGGGCGACGTCGGACGGACCGACTTCGTCCATCACCAGAATGTACGGTTGGTCGGGTTCACTCGGGGTTTCGACGCCACAGAGTTGCGCCAGCACCCGACGGCCGATGTCGCGCAAGTCGGCAGCACGCTCGGCGAGCAACGCATCCTGCAGCGACTCCTGTTGCTTGGCCGCCGCTTCGATCACCGCCATCCACGCCGCTTCGGCGCTTTCGCCTTGCTTGAGGCGGGTGTCGACTTCATCGGTCAATTCCGGGTCGTCTAGCATTTCCTGGTGGGTGATGAAAATCTCGCGAATGGCCTTGGACTTGCTGCGTTCGATCAGGCCTTCGATGTCGCCACGCACGTGCGCCAACGCCTGCTTGAGACGCTCGCGCTCGATCGCGGCAGACTCGCCACGCAACGGGTAATCGATGGTTTGCAGCACTTGAATGTGCGCCGGGCCGATGGCGATGCCCGGTGCAGCGGCAATGGCCTGGACCAGGCTGCCGGACGCTGGCGCGAGGAGCACTTCGGCCACATCGGCAAACACTTCGCGCTGCTGGCTCACGGCTGGCAACGGCTCGACTTCTTCGCCCAGGCCTTCTTCGATGGCGGCGAGCAAGGCTGGCAAGGCATCGGCGGCGATGCTCGGTTCGGCGACGAATTCCAGCACCTGACCGCGACGGGCGCCGAGGCTGAGCAATTTGCTCAAGCTTTTTACCGACACGGCACTGTCCTGGCCATCAACGATGCGCACGCGGATTTCCCCTTCAAAACTCTTCGCCAATTGCGCGAGGATCTTCGCCGGGCGGGCGTGCAAGCCGTGGGCGTTGGCCAACGCAATACGAGCGCTCGGCCAATCCGCCGGCAGTTCACCGCCCAGCACTTCGAGGACTTTACGGCTGCTGGTGGCGCGGCCCAATTCATGGCCACGGCCTTCAATCAACAATGCACAAAGACGCTCAAGCAGAGCCTGATGCGCCTCGCCGAGGCTGGCCAGGCAGAACAGGCCGCTGAGCGGCTGGCCGAGGTAGCGCATGGGCTTGTCCGGCGTGACGAAGGCCAGGCCCGGACGCTTTACAGTTTGCTCGCTGTGCAACCACCACAAGCCATCACCCAGCGGTAGCGCCTCGACTTGCTGCAACACGGCGGAGAAACCGTTGCTCACGCAATCCGCCTGGCGCAGCAAACGCGCACCGCGCCACACCAGTTCTTCGAAGTCATCGGCGGAGACACCGAGGCCGATCATCTGTGCATCCAGCGCCAGTTCTTGCGGTGCGCCTTGCAGCAGCTTCAGTAAAGCTTCGGCGGAACTGGCGCGACGCAAGGCCTGGCCCAGGTCGGTCTCACCGAGGGCCCGGGTCAGCAGTTGCAGCAGTCGCAAATGTTCATCGGATTTGGCGGCAATACCGATCGCCAAGTAGACGATCTGACCGTCGCCCCAATCCACGCCTTCTGGGAACTGCATCAGTCGCACGCCAGTGGAAAACACCTGATCGCGGGTTTCCGGCGTACCGTGGGGGATGGCAATACCTTGACCGAGAAAGGTCGAGCCCTGGGCTTCGCGCGCTTGCAAACCGGCAAGGTACCCCTCGGCCACCAGGCCATCGGTGACCAGATGCCGGGCCAGCAGCTGCAAGGCTTCGGACTTATCCACAGCCGACTGGCCCATGGATATCTGCTCTATAGTGAGCTCGAGCATGCTTTCTCCTTTTTGGCGTCTGTGGGCGCCAGGTATTGTTTTGAATGATTCCAGCTTAGGCGCTTAGTCTTCACTTTTGGCGGTTTCGCGGCAGAACCGGCCAAATGCGCTTATAACGTAGAAAATACGCTTGCTGAAACGTTTAATCTAGAATCATTGGCACGTTACTCGATTATGTCCCATCCTTGAAGTCCAACTTGTCGGAAGCGTTGCGACAATGGTCGTCTAACGGAATCGGTTAGGATTGGCGAAAATGTCGGCCGAAAAACAAGGAAAGCCCGCGTTGAAACTCAGTGATATCGCACAATTGGCCGGTGTGTCCGTTACCACCGCCAGTTATGTCATTAATGGCAAGGCCGAACAGCAACGGATCAGCAGTGCCACCGTCGAGCGCGTTCGTGCGGTCGTCGAACAACATGGCTTCACACCCAACCCCCAGGCCGCCGGGCTGCGCAGTCGGCACACGCGCACCTTGGGCTTCATTCTGCCGGACCTGGAAAACCCCAGTTACGCACGAATTGCCAAACTGCTCGAGCAAGGCGCCCGGGCTCGCGGTTATCAATTGCTGATCGCCAGCTCCGACGATGCGCCGGACAGCGAACGGCAATTGCTGCAACTGTTCCGCGCCCGGCGCTGTGATGCGTTGATCGTCGCCAGTTGCCTGCCGGCCGGTGACGACAGCTACCGTCAGCTGCAAGCCAAAGGCATGCCGATCATCGCCATCGACCGGGTGATGGAGCCTGAGCATTTCTGTTCGGTGATCAGCGATGATCGCGAGGCCAGCCTGCAATTGACCCGAAGCCTGCTCGATCCGCTGCCCAAGCAAATCGCCCTGATCGGTGCCCGTCCCGAGCTGAGCATCAGCCAGGAACGTGCCGCCGGGTTCAAGGAAGCCCTGACCGGGTTCAAAGGCGAGGTGCTGATCGAGCACGCCGAGTCGTTCAGTCGCGAGTGCGGCAAGCAGTTGATGGAAGAACTGCTTCAGCGTCTGGGGCATTTGCCGGATGCGCTGGTGACCACGTCCTACGTGCTGCTTCAAGGCGTGTTCGATGCTTTGCACGACTTTCCGCTGAAAACCCGCCCGCTGCGCCTCGGCACCTTCGGCGACACGCAGTTGCTGGACTTCCTGCCGTTGCCGGTCAACGCCATGGCCCAGCAGCATCAGTTGATTGCCGACAAGGCCCTGGCACTGGCACTGGCCGCCATCGAGCAGTCCGATTACCAACCCGGCGTGCAGGCCATCGCGCGGACCTTCAAGCAGCGTATTCGCCAGGACTGAACCGTGGAGCTGATCGACAGCCACACTCATCTGGATTTTCCGGACTTCGACGAGGACCGCGCGGCGTTGCTCACCGAGAGCCGCGCCCTCGGGGTCCGGCGGATGGTGGTGCTGGGGGTTTATCAGGGCAATTGGCAGCGGGTCTGGGACCTGGTGCAAAGCGATCCCGATCTGCATGCAGCGTTCGGGTTGCACCCGGTGTATCTGGATCAACATCGCCCTGAAGACTTACCCGAACTCGGTGATTGGCTGACCCGCCTGGCGGGTCATCGGCAATTGTGTGCGGTGGGCGAGATCGGTCTGGATTACTTCATCGAAACCCTCGACCGCGAACGCCAGCAGGCCTTGTTCGACGCGCAACTGCAACTGGCGGTGGATTTCAATCTTCCGGCACTGATTCATGTACGGCGCAGCCATGCGGCGGTGATTGCCACGCTCAAACGGTTTCGACTGAAACGCGCGGGCATCATTCATGCCTTCGCCGGCAGCAAGGAAGAGGCTCGCGAGTACATCAAGCTCGGTTTCAAACTGGGCCTGGGCGGTGCCGCCACCTGGCCGCAGGCGTTGCGCATGCACCGCGTGCTCGCCGAGCTACCGCTTGACTCGGTGGTACTGGAAACCGACTCGCCGGACATGGCGCCCGTCATGTTTCCCGGTCAACGCAACAGCCCGGCGCACCTGCCGGCGATCTGCTCGGCACTGGCCGGGATCATGGAAATCACTTCGGAGCAATTGGCCGCCGCCAGCACCGCCAATGCCTGCGAGTTGTTCAACTGGTAAATCAGCCCTGCACAAAAACCTGTGGGAGCGAGCTTGCTCGCGATAGCGGTATGACAGCCGACACTGATGTCGACTGAAAGACCGCTTTCGCGAGCAAGCCCGCTCCCACATTTGCTCCCGGTGTGTTTTTAGACCCGGAACGCGCTGATCAGTTGCTTGAGTTCCACCACTTGGGCCGACAGCGCGCGACTGGCATCTTCGGTCTGGTGCGCACCTTCGGCGGTGCGTTCGCCAGCGCGGTTGATCTCGACGATGTTCTGGTCGATGTCGTGGGCCACCGCGGTCTGCTGCTCCACCGCCGCGGCGATCTGTTGGTTCTGGTCGACGATCATGCCGACGGCGCCGAGGATGTTTTCCAGCGCCTGCTGGACCTTTTCCGACTGCCCGACGGTGCCATCGGCCACTTGATGGCTGACGCCCATGGCCTTCACCGCCGCGCCGACACCATTTTGCAGCTTGGTAATCATCTGCTCGATTTCTTCGGTCGATTGCTGGGTGCGCTTGGCCAGGGTCCGGACCTCATCGGCCACCACCGCAAATCCACGCCCCTGCTCACCGGCCCGAGCGGCTTCGATCGCGGCGTTGAGCGCCAGAAGGTTGGTCTGCTCGGCGATGCTTTTGATCACTTCCAGCACGCGGCTGATGGATTGGCTGTCGCTGGCCAATTGATTGATCACCCGTACCGACTGATCGATCTCACTGGCGAGTTGCGCGATGCTGCCCTGTTGGGACGCCACCAGGCCACGACCGCTGATGGTCTCGTCGTTGACGCTGTGAGCGCTGCTGACCGCTGCGGCGGCACTGCGCGCCACTTCAAGTGAAGTGGCCGACATCTGGTTCATGGCCGTGGCGACCTGCTCGATCTGCGAGCGCTGCCCCGCCACCGCCTGGTTGCTTTGGGCAGAAACACTCTCGACCTGCCCGGCCTGACGCTCGACCTCATTGACGGTCTGGCCTACCCGTTCGATCAGGTCATGGATTTTCTTCACGGTGCCGTTGAACACCTCGCCCAACTCGCCCAACTCATCACGACTTTCGGCGCGGAAGGTCACCGTCATGTCGCCCGCTGCAACCTTGTCCAGCGTCGCGCCAAGGCGCTTGAGGGTGGTGCGGGTCGAGGCGTAGAAGCCGCCGTAGAGGTAAAAAATCAACACAAACACCACCGACAGCGCCACGGCCTGCAAGACCATATGGGTGCGGTTCTGCTCCAGTCGCTGCTGTAACTGGGTGCCAAGGAATGTCAGGGTGGCTTCGTTGAGTTGGTAGGTCTGGTCCATCAGGCCGGTGACCTGATCGTAAAAGGCCTGCCACGGCGCATCGAGGGTGTCGGCCATCACCACCTGTTCTTCGAACAGTTCACTGGCCTTTTTCAGGGAGGCCTTGCTGCTGTCGGCCTGGGCCGTCAGGGTGTCACGCGCCGCTTTGCTGGAGCCCAATGCGTCATTGAGCTTCAGACCGTATTCAGCCTGGAGCTTTTCGATCTGCGCCAGCAGCTCATCAAATCGGGTGCTCGACGACGAATTGAGGAAGCCCTGCCCCAGCGAATAGGAGCCCATCGCCCGGCCGTCGCCCAGGATCTGGGTCACCGGTGGAGTGACATTGGTAATGAGTTCGCTGAGCTGACGCATGTCGCTTTGACTGTCACGACTCAGGCCGGCCTGAGTGGCAATGATCTGACTGAAAATCTGTGCATTGCCGAGCAATTTGCCGATCAGCGCACTTTTACTTTGCAGGGAGGTTTCCGCTTGCTGGGCCTTGAACCCGGCAATCATTTCATCGCGTTTGCCGTCGAAAACGGAGATCTGCTCCGGGTCAGTGGTCATCGCCGTCAGCCCTTGCAGGCGGGCCAGAACACCTTGTTCCAACGTACTGATCTTCGTCTCGACATTGCCGGCCTTGCCGGACTGGCCGAGGGTGACGTTGATTTGCACCAGATTGTTCAGGGTTTCCAGATCACGCCGCAGGGTCAGGCTGCTGCCGAGCAGGTCGAGGCTTTGCAGTTCGATTTGGGTACCCTGGAACTCACGATAGGAATCGCGCACCAGATAGAAGTTGGTCACCAGCATCGGCACGAGGAACAGCACACTGATCAGGCTGAACTTCATGCCGAAGCTCAGGCGATTCATCAGCGCGACGGCGGGATAGAGCAAGCTCTTCACTGGAAGTCTCCCTTTTGATTCTTATTTTTATTGGCAGGCGCGGATCGACGGCAGATAGCCACTATTTAGCGCTGACTCTGTATAGCTTAAATCGGCAGGGGGTTTTGTAACTTAAGGTTAACGGCAGATCGCCGGTCTTGAATCAGATGAACATCGTGTGGCGAGGGAGCTTGCTCCCGCTCGTCTGCGAAGCAGACGCAATGCCGGCGAGCGGGGTTTCCTGACATATCGCGTGGCCGTTTGAGGGCGCTGCGCGCCCAGCGGGAGCAAGCTCCCTCGCCACAATGTCATTCACTTCAGACAGATATTGGGTTACGGGAGGACGGTCCACAACGCAAAACCTGCGTACCAGAGCACCGCCGCACGCAGCAGTAACTCCCAGATCCGGTCCAGGCTGTTGATGCCGTCCGGTCCGACGACCGGCGCAGGAATTTCACCAGCCACCAGCCCGACTTTCTCGATCAGTTGGGCGGCGCTGATGTTCCAGTTCAGCAGTTCATGCAACATCACCCGACTGACCGCCACAAAGTTTCCGACCAACGCGAAACTGGCCGCCAACAGACGCACCGGCACCCAATCGAACGCGTGACGCAACTGCGCAGCGCGTTCGACCACGGCCGGGTTCTGCCCGTGCTCTTCGGCCAACGCCAGCAGTCGGTAGCTCAGGGCCGCGACCGGCCCCAGCACGAAGTACCAGAAAATCACCGCGAAGAAGCTCTGGTAAGCCTCCCACAGCAAATGACCTTCGACCCGCTCAAGCAGCTGCTCGCCGTTATCGGCGCAGATGTCCAGGTCGCGCTTCGCCACATGGGCAGCCGCTTGCAGGTCTTCTCGGCGCCAGGCATCGCGAAACGGCCCGAGACCGGCCAGCAAGTCGCCGCGGCCCAGACTGTAAATCACCACCAGCAGGTGCACCGGCAACGCCAGCAACCCGTAGGCCACCGGTTCCAGCACCACCAACAACAAACCCAGCAGCGCTACTGGCAGCAACACCAGCACCACCAAAATCAGCCATGGCCGATTGATCAGACGTGGACTGACTTCCAGCTTGTTCAGTTCACGCACCCAACCGCCATCACGTTGGACCCGATGGCGCAGGGCCGAGAATTTCTCGATCCAGACAGCCAACAGCAACACCAGAAAACTCATTGTCCTTCCTCTTTTGCCAGGGCTGCGCGATAGCGTGCCCAGTCGAACGCGGGTCCGGGATCCGTCTTGCGCCCCGGCGCGATGTCGCTATGCCCACAGATACGCTGTGCGGTGATCGCCGTAAACGTGCTTTGCAGCTGTCGGGTCAGCGTCGTCAACGCGTGATACTGGGCGTCCTCGAACGGCAGATCATCCGTGCCTTCGAGTTCGATGCCCACGGAAAAATCGTTACAGGTTTCACGCCCCTCGAAACTCGAGACACCGGCGTGCCAGGCGCGCTCAAGACAAGAGACAAACTGAGTGACGGTGCCGTCACGCTCAATCAGAAAGTGCGCAGACACCCGCAGGTCAGCAATCCCTTCAAAGTAGGGATGCTCCGTGACATCCAGACGATTCTGAAACAATTCCTGCACCTTGCCGGTCGCAAACTGCGCGGGCGGCAGGCTGATGTTGTGGATCACCAGCAGGGAAATTTCGCCCGAGGGGCGCGCATTGAAGTTGGGCGAGGGGCATACACGCACGCCCTGACACCAACCGCTCGCGGGGTCCAACTGCATACAGGTTCCTTCAACGACGATTGTGTTGGCGCCCAGTATGCCGTGATAGGCCCTCGGGGCGCGATCACTTGCCGCGATTGAGACGCCGCAGATTGCCCAGCACCGACTCCAGGGCCCGGTCGAACAGCAAGGTGTCGTCCAGCGCCCGTACCGCGCCGCGACGAAATTCCAGGGCCAGGCCGGTGCGGCTGCGCTCCAATACTTTCATTCCGGTGCGGTCGACGAAGATGTATTTCCCGGTGGAATCGATGATCGCCGCCAGCTTGCAACGCAAGGTGTTTTCATCCTCTTCCTGGAATTCGACCCAGCTACCGGGGCGCAATTGATCGACCTGAAACAAACCGGCATCGTCCGCCGGCAACCGTACTGACACCGTTTCGGGCGGTCCCTCGTCGGTGGTTCGCAGCACAATTTGCTGCAGCACTACGACCATCTCCGGCGGCTCGACAGACTGATCAACCGCATGGTCCGGGCGTTCGAACAGTTGCACGTGCAAGGTTTCCAGCTCACTGAAAAACTCACTGGTGGCGAACGGATCGAAGGCCGAGCTGCTCAGCCCGTCGCGCAAGGACTTCAGCAACCCGGGCACCAGCGCCAACAGACGCAGGCCGGCATCGGGTTCGTCATGACGCTGCACGCTCCAGATCAATTGCTCCATGGTCTGCACATCGGCATGCCATTCAGCCGACGCGTCACCGTGTTTGAGGCCAGTCAACAGCAGCACTTTGCTCCAGGCTTCCTGGACGAAGACCACCACGCTTTGCGGCAGCACTTTGCCCAACAACGCGTGATTCAGCGCCTGCTCGACACGCTGGCGAGCCAGTTCGGCCTTGGCGCGGCCCTCTTCGGCGTCACGGGTGCGCTGCTCCAGCAGTTCACTGCGACGGCGCTCGTCACTGGTGAAGGCGAGAAAATCCGCGAGCAACTCGGAAAAGATCGCCGGATCGTCAACAAAGTCGTTCAACAGGCGCTGCACCACTTGCTCGATGCGCAGGTACAGGCTGTCGCGCTCGTGGTCATCGCACTCGCCCCAACCCATGGCGGCAGCGGCGATTTCGTTGAGCAGGCGCCGGGCCGGGTGGCTGGCGCGGCTGAAGAAGCTCTTGTCGAGCACCGCCACTTTGAGCATCGGGATCTGCAAACGGCCAATCAGCGCCTTGAGGGAGTCCGGCAGGTTGCGGTCGTCAAGGATGCATTCGAAGAGCATCGCGATCAGGTTGATCACGTCTTCGTCAGCCACGCCGACCACACGCAACTTGCCACTTTTGACGCTGACCCGGGTCAGCAGTTGTTCGAGCTGGTTACGCAGATCGAAGTCGTCCTGTGTCGCCAGCGTCGGCACGTATTGCTGCAAGTGCGAGAGCAGGCGCAACAGGTCGCGAGTAGAAATGGGCTGGGTCTGGGCACTGGCTTCGAGGGTGGGTGCAACACTGCCGCGCACGTGCAACAGCAACTCCTGTAATGCAGCAAAGACTTCCTGCACACCGTCGTCGATCGGCGTATCGCCTGAGTGGACGCTACCCTCGACGGGATCGGCACGGGCGCTGGCGGCCGCATGATCGGTGGCTCGCCGCGTGGGCGCGGGCTTGAGGTCAGGCAACACGCCAGTAGCGATGAGCAGTTGATTGGCTTCGGCGTACAACTGATCAGCGCTGCTGAGTACGTAGCGGTCGAACAGCTTGAGAATGATCAGCTTGACCTTGATCTCCACCCCCAGGTTGCGCCAGGCCTGCAAGAAATACTCACAGAGCCTCTCCGGCCCCAACGGGTTGTGCTGATCGTCCAGTGGTTTTCCCAGCAGAGCACTGAGTCGAGCCGTCAATTGGTCAAGGGCGAAACCGTCGCGGTTCAGCACTTTGCTGACCATGGCCTCGACTGCAACGCGACGCTCCAGATCGTCATTGGGCGCTGCACCGGCATCGAATGCCAATGCCTGAGGCAAGGCCGCCTGAGTGCTGTCGTACTGCGAGAGGCTGATGAACGCCTCGAAGAATTGCTCTAGAAAGCCGCGCTCGATGCTTTTTCGCTTGAGGCGCAAGTCGCGCATGGCTTCGAAGAATCGGTTCTGCTCGACATCGTTGCGGGCCCGATCGGCCATTTCGAACAGCGTGTCGTCGGCGTTATCAAACAGCTCCTGCAAACCATGCCTGAGCTGTTGAGTGGCCTTGTCGCGAACCTGAAGCAGAATCACAGGCAGGCGGGCGAGCGGCGATTGAATCGCCTGATCAGTAGCCGCCTTGTGCAAAGGCACTACATTCCCGTCGTTGTGCATCCGAGCCTCCTGAAACGGTGATTCTGCGAATAATCGTGAACCCAAAACACGTCAAACCCATGACGTCAAAAGCAAGGCGGATTATCTTGCAAAAGCGCCCCCCTGTGCCAGCAGACTCTGTGCTTCGCATTGAAATAGACGCGTAGGGAAGACGTTGACTTAGTGCCGATGATTCAAGGGAATCGACCAAATGCAGGTTTGCATGCGACCGGAACGGCTCTGATGCCTTGGGTTGCCTCGCGCCATGGCCCTATAATCGGGCCACTTTGTTTGTGGAGCCCGTTATGCCGAATCTACGTCTCGCCGATTTGACCGCCGAAATCGAAGCCAACGTGCGCCGTGCGTTGCTCGAAGACATCGGCAGCGGCGACATCACCGCGCAGTTGATCCCGGCCGAACGCCTGGCCAAAGCCACCATCATCACCCGCGACGCTGCGGTCATCGCTGGCACCGCGTGGGTCGATGCCGTTTTCCGGCAACTCGATCCACGGGTCGCGGTGCACTGGCAGGTGCGCGACGGCGAACGGGTGAAACCCAATCAGGCGCTGTTCCACCTCGAAGGCCCGGCACGCTCGCTGCTGACCGGCGAACGCTCTGCGCTGAACTTCCTGCAATTGCTCTCGGGCGTGGCCACGCGCGCGCAATACCTGGCGGATTTTGTCGCCGAGACGCAGGTGAAGTTGCTTGACACCCGTAAAACCCTGCCAGGGCTGCGTCTGGCGCAGAAGTACGCCGTGACCTGCGGCGGTTGTCACAACCACCGTATCGGTCTGTACGACGCCTTCCTGATCAAGGAAAACCACATCGCTGCCTGCGGGGGCATTCCTGAAGCCATTAACGCTGCGCACAAGATCGCCCCGGGCAAACCGGTCGAGATTGAAGTGGAAAGCCTGGATGAGCTCAAGGAAGCCCTGGCGGCGGGTGCAGACATCATCATGCTCGATGAACTGAGCCTGGATGACATGCGTGAAGCCGTACGCCTGAACGCAGGCAAGGCCAAACTGGAGGCCAGCGGCGGTATCAACGAAAGCACGCTGCTGCCGATCGCCGAAACCGGGGTGGATTACATTTCGATTGGTGCGATGACCAAGGATGTGAAGGCTGTCGACCTGTCGATGCGTTTAAGCCTCTGAGCATGAAAAAACGCCAGCCTCATTGAGGCTGGCGCTTTTGTCAGACCACCAGATTGTTCATCTCACAGTATTCTTCCCACTCGACGCCCAACACCTCGGCCGCCTCCTTGTGCAGCACCAGGCGCGCAGCCTCGAACTCTTCAGGGCTTGAGGTGTACTTGAGCGTCAGCTCCCAAGGCTGCAAGCCCTGGGATTCCGCCTCATCCTCGAACGCCCACTGGATCTGGTCTTTTTGATCGTCGGCTGGCAAGTCCTTGATCTCATCGGCTAGCTGGGGCGAATCCAGCAAGTACTTTTTCAGCGCTTCTTCGTGTCTGGCTTCTTGAGTCAATTCTTTAACGGTCATGTCGTTCTCGCTGATCTGGGGAATGGAAGATGGATCTGGATCATCAAGGATCTCTCTGACGCAAAAAACCGTTTGAAGCCCGGTTTGTCTGGCCTTCAGAACCATTCGGGGATCATCTGAAAACTGCAAAGTGGTGCGTGTTCAACGTTCGAATATAGGACGTTTGGTCGACGATTTATATGGACTTTTACATCAAATCTACAAAAAAACCGTCAGTCGGGCTTTCTGCAAATTTTCCTTCGCTACCCAGGAACAACGTTCAAAAGGCAAAGTCATAGCGATGTGCCATCTAGGCACTTCACAAGGAACCCGGTGATGCGCAATTTTTCCAAGCTTCCGTCTAGCCTGTTTGCAACCGGCATGGCCGCCCTTCTTCTCGGCAGCCTGGCACTGCCCAATTCGGCTCAAGCTGGTCTGGAATACAAATCCGACGGCGCTAACTCTTCCGATAAACTCCTCGCCTACCACAATTATTACGGCACATACGTGATGGCCAGATCCGACGTCAGTGCTGATGACGTGGAACAACTGCAACGCATTGTCAAAACCAATACGGCTGAAATTGAAACGCTGAAAAAAACCGTCAGTGAGCAGGCGCGACTGATCGAAGAGTTCAAAAAGAACACGGGTTCCAGTTCAAGCTCGAATGCCAGTGAAGTGGACAAACTCAAGCGCACCGTCAGCGAACAGGACAACGGGTTGAAAAAACTCGCCAGTCAGATGGACGATCTCAAACGCACCAGCGGCTCGAACTCCAGTTCAAGCTCGAGCTCCAGCGACCTGTCCAGCCTTAAACGGGAAGTCAGCGATCAGGACAATCAACTCGATCAGCTCAAACGCACCGTGGAGGATTTGAGCAGAAAGGTGAAATAACTGGGGAATGGTGCCCGAGACAGGAATCGAACCTGCGACCTTTGCGTTACGAGTGCGCTGCTCTACCAACTGAGCTACACGGGCGGTGAGCTAAACCTAGCACAGCTTTCGCGAGTCGCCACCGCAAGCCCATCTCGGTTTATTGCAGACAAAAAAATGCCCCGCAGCTTTCACTGCGGGGCATTTTTTATAACGTTGAAGCGGTAAGGCGTGGGGGGTAATTAAACGCCCGAAGCCTTGGCCGCTGCTACGTCTTTGATGGACAGCTTGATACGGCCGCGGTTGTCCACGTCCAGTACCAGTACTTCCACTTCCTGGCCTTCTTTCAGGATGTCGGTCACTTTCTCTACGCGAGCGTCGCTCAACATGGAGATGTGAACCAGACCGTCCTTGCCAGGCAGGATGTTGACGAATGCGCCGAAGTCGACGATGCGCTCAACCTTACCAACGTAGATCTTGCCGATTTCAGCTTCTGCGGTGATGCCCAGAACGCGCTGACGTGCTGCTTCAGCCGCTTCCTTGGTTTCGCCGAAGATCTTGATCGAGCCGTCGTCTTCGATGTCGATCGAAGCCTTGGTCTCTTCACAGATCGCACGGATGGTCGCGCCGCCTTTACCGATGACATCACGGATTTTGTCGGTGTCGATTTTCATCGCGATCATGGTCGGAGCGTTTTCCGACAGTTCGGTACGCGACTGGCCAATGATCTGGTTCATCTGACCGAGGATGTTCAGGCGCGCTTCCAGGGCTTGGCCCAGAGCGATTTCCATGATTTCTTCGGTGATGCCTTTGATCTTGATGTCCATCTGCAGCGCGGTAACACCTTTGGCGGTACCGGCTACTTTGAAGTCCATGTCGCCCAGGTGGTCTTCGTCGCCCAGGATGTCGGTCAGGATGGCGAACTTCTCGCCTTCTTTAACCAGACCCATGGCGATACCGGCAACCGGTGCCTTCATCGGAACGCCGGCATCCATCAGGGCCAGGGAAGCGCCGCAGACCGAAGCCATGGAGCTCGAACCGTTGGATTCGGTGATTTCCGATACAACACGGATGGTGTACGGGAACACGTCAGCAGCAGGCAGCATGGCTGCAATCGAACGACGGGCCAGACGGCCGTGACCGATCTCGCGACGACCAGCGCCACCCATGCGACCACACTCACCTACCGAGAACGGAGGGAAGTTGTAGTGCAGCATGAACGGGTCTTTTTTCTCGCCTTCCAGGGTGTCCAGCAGCTGTGCATCACGGGCGGTGCCCAGTGTTGCAACGACCAGAGCCTGGGTTTCGCCACGGGTGAACAACGCCGAACCGTGGGTCTTTGGCAGAACACCGACTTCGATGTTCAAAGGACGTACGGTCTTGGTGTCGCGGCCGTCGATACGTGGCTTGCCGTTTACGATGTTTTCGCGAACGGTGCGGTATTCGATTTCGCCGAAAGCCGCTTTGACTTCGCTGGAGGAAGGCTGGCCTTCTTCACCGGACAGCTTGGCCACCACCTGGTCTTTCAGTTCGCCCAGACGAGCGTAACGGTCGGCCTTGATGGTGATGGTGTAAGCCTGGGAGATCGCGTCGCCGAACTCGGCACGGATAGCGCCCAGCAGAGCGGTGGCTTCTGGCTGTGGAGCCCAGGTCCAGGTCGGCTTGGCAGCTTCGGCAGCCAGTTCTTTAACGGCGTTGATCACAACCTGGAACTCGTCGTGAGCAAACAGTACCGCGCCCAGCATCTGGTCTTCGGTCAGCTCTTTGGCTTCCGATTCAACCATCAGAACGGCTTCCGAAGTACCGGCAACGACCATGTCCAGGCTCGAAGCTTTCTGTTGCTCGTAAGTCGGGTTCAGCAGGTAGCCGGTGCTTTCGTGGAACGCAACGCGGGCAGCGCCGATCGGGCCATCGAAAGGAATGCCGGAGATGGCCAGGGCAGCCGAGGTACCGATCATCGCAGCGATGTCCGGATCGGTCTTCTTGCTGGTGGAAACGACGGTGCAGACAACCTGCACTTCGTTCATGAAGCCTTCCGGGAACAGCGGACGGATCGGACGGTCGATCAGTCGGGAAGTCAGGGTTTCTTTCTCGGAAGGACGGCCTTCGCGCTTGAAGAAACCGCCAGGGATCTTACCGGCAGCGTAAGTCTTTTCCTGGTAGTGAACGGACAGAGGGAAGAAGCCCTTGCCTGGATCGGCTTGCTTGGCACCGACTACGGTCACCAATACGCTGACGTCGTCGTCAACGGTGACCAATACTGCGCCGGAGGCCTGACGGGCGATACGGCCGGTCTCGAGGGTAACGGTCGACTGACCGAACTGGAATTTTTTGATTACCGGGTTCACGGTGTCCTACCTTCTTTTGTGGCTCTTGGGGAACTTGTCTTCTTGCGAAATTCTTGGGCAATGTCGGGAATCGGCCCAACGCCTGTCCAGGGTAAAACGACTATCCAGATAAAACTTGAGGCTGGGAGCCTGCCATGTGCCAGCGGGAAACCCGCTGACACACAGCAAACAACCAACCTCTAGCGCAATCGCTTATTAGCGACGCAGACCCAGGCGACCGATCAGAGCCTGGTAACGACCCAGATCCTTGCCTTTCAGGTAGTCCAGCAGCTTACGGCGCTGGTTTACCATGCGGATCAGACCACGACGGGAGTGGTGATCTTTACCGTTGGCCTTGAAGTGACCTTGCAGCTTGTTGATGTTGTGAGTCAGCAGTGCAACTTGCACTTCTGGCGAACCAGTGTCACCAACAGCTTGCTGGTAGTCAGCAACGATTTGAGCTTTTTCTTGAACGTCGAGAGCCATGAGGCAATCCTTTTATCAGGAAACTGTTTCAAAGAAACAGCTTCAACAGGCCAGGGACAAATCCCTGTATCTAAAAATGAGTAGTGACCGTGCCTGTTAACAGCCACCCTCGTCCGGTCATTCTGACCGAATCAGTCGACGCGGCGCGATGCGCCCGTCTTCGCTCACTTCACCGATACCGATGAAGCGACCGTTGTGATCCTGTACCCGTACCATGCCGAACTTCGGTGCGTCCGGGGCTCGTACCGGTTGGCCGTTGAGCCAGTAGAACGAGCTGTGCTCCGAGAACTGCAACAGTGGCCAATCCAGCAGGCCGCTGTCCGATGGCATCAGGAAGCGGTCGACCGCTTCGTTGCCGCCTTCGGCATGTACCGCTTCCAACTCTTCAAGCGTGACCGTCTGCGCCAGCGTGAAAGGCCCGGCCTGGGTACGCCGCAATTCAGCCACGTAAGCACCACAACCGAGTTGCTCACCGATATCCTCCACCAGGGTGCGAATATAGGTGCCTTTGCTGCAATCCACCGCAAGCCGCGCAGTATCACCCTCAAAGGCGAGCAATTCCAAGCGCGCAATAGTAACAGAACGCGGTTCGCGCTCCACTACTTCGCCTGCACGGGCCAGCTTGTACAGCGGTTGGCCATCACGCTTCAGTGCCGAGTACATCGGCGGTATCTGACTGATTTGCCCACGAAAACCCGGCAATACGGCTTCGACATCGGCGCGACCAACGGTCACCGGGCGTTCCTGCAAAACGTCACCCTCGGCATCGGCCGTGGTGGTGGTCTTGCCCAGTTGCGCCAGGGTTTCATAAGCCTTGTCGGAATCGAGCAGGTATTGCGAAAACTTGGTGGCCTCACCGAAGCACAACGGCAACACGCCGGTGGCCAGCGGATCGAGACTGCCGGTATGACCGGCCTTCTCGGCGTTCAGCAACCAGCGAACCTTCTGCAACGCAGCGTTGGAGGTAAACCCCAACGGCTTGTCGAGCAGAATGATACCGCTGACGTTACGACGGATACGTTTGACCTGAGCCACCGATTACTCCTTGGCGTCTTCGGGTGCAGCCGCTTCCGGGCGCTGGCTGTCTTCAGCCACTGCACGTTCGATCAGGGCGGACAGGTGCGCGCCACGCACGACGCTTTCGTCGTAGTGGAAGTGCAGCTGAGGAACGCTACGCAACTTCATTTCGCGAGCCAACTGCATACGCAGGAAACCGGCGGCGGAGTTGAGCACCTTGATGCTTTGTGCGATGTCTTCGGCGTTGTCCTGCCCCATCACGGTGATGAAGATCTTGGCGTGACCGACGTCACGGCTGACTTCAACAGCGGTAATGGTGACCAGGCCGACGCGCGGGTCTTTGACTTCACGACGGATCAGCTGTGCCAGCTCACGCTGCATCTGATCGCCGATACGTTGGGTACGGCTGTATTCTTTTGCCATGTCTTGTTACCTGTTACTGCCCCACGGTGAAACCCGAGGGGTCTGAAAGCGGCAAACGCCCGGCCTGACAAAAGCCAGACCGGGCGTTGCGTTTAGAGTCCTGACGCTGTGCCGCGCACTTGCATGCGGCGGCTTGGCGTGGCCCTTGAAGTGCGCGAGTTAGAGGCTGCGAGCAACCTGAACCTTCTCGTAGACTTCGATCTTGTCGCCAGCTTTGACGTCGTTGTAGCTCTTGACGCCAATACCGCATTCCATGCCGGCACGTACTTCGGAAGCGTCATCCTTGAAGCGGCGCAGGGATTCCAGCTCGCCTTCGAAGATAACGATGTCTTCACGCAGTACACGGATTGGACGGTTACGGTGAACAACACCTTCGATAACCATGCAACCGGCGATCGCGCCAAACTTCGGCGAACGGAACACGTCACGCACTTCAGCGGTACCCAGGATGTTCTCGCGAACATCGCTGCCCAGCATACCGGTGAGGGCTTTCTTGACGTCTTCGATGATGTCGTAGATCACGTTGTAGTAACGCATATCCAGACCTTCCTGCTCGACGATCTTGCGAGCGCCAGCATCGGCACGCACGTTGAAGCCGAACAGTACAGCGTTGGAGGCCAGTGCCAGGTTAGCGTCGGACTCGGTGATACCACCCACGCCGCCACCAACAACACGCACTTGCACTTCGTCGTTACCCAGGCCATTCAAGGCGCCGTTCAACGCTTCGAGGGAACCACGGACGTCAGATTTGAGGACGATGTTGAGCGTCTTCTTCTCTGCCTGGCCCATGTTTTCGAAGATGTTTTCCAGCTTGCCAGCGTGAGCGCGAGCCAGTTTGACTTCGCGGAACTTGCCTTGACGGAACAGAGCCACTTCACGGGCTTTCTTCTCGTCTGACAGCACGCTCATCTCGTCGCCAGCGTCCGGGGTACCGTCCAGGCCGAGAATCTCGACAGGGATGGATGGACCGGCTTCCTTGATTGGCTTGCCGTTCTCGTCGAGCATGGCACGTACACGGCCATAGTTCGAACCGACCAGCACCATATCGCCTTGGCGCAGGGTACCGTCTTGAACCAGAACGGTTGCAACCGGGCCACGACCTTTGTCGAGACGCGATTCAACCACAACACCACGGCCTGGAGCCGAAGGCGTTGCTTTCAGTTCCAGAACTTCAGCTTGCAGCAGAACAGCTTCGAGCAACTCGTCCACGCCAGTACCGACTTTCGCCGAAACCGATACAAACGGGGTGTCGCCGCCCCACTCTTCCGAGGTCACGCCGTGAACCGACAGTTCGCTACGGATGCGATCGAGATCGGCGCCCGGCTTGTCGATTTTGTTCACAGCAACGACCAGTGGAACACCGGCAGCCTTGGCGTGCTGGACAGCTTCAATGGTCTGCGGCATAACGCCGTCGTCCGCTGCAACGACCAGGATCACGATGTCAGTCGCCTTGGCACCACGGGCACGCATTGCGGTAAACGCAGCGTGACCCGGGGTATCGAGGAAAGTGACCATGCCGCGATCAGTTTCAACGTGGTACGCACCGATGTGCTGGGTGATACCGCCGGCTTCGCCAGCAGCTACCTTGGCACGACGGATGTAGTCGAGCAGCGAGGTCTTACCGTGGTCAACGTGGCCCATTACGGTCACGACCGGAGCACGGGAGAACGATTCACCTTCAAACTTCAGGGACTCGGCCAGGGAATCTTCCAGGGCGGTGTCGCTGACCAGGGTCACTTTGTGGCCCAGTTCCTCAGCAACCAGTTGGGCAGTTTCCTGATCCAGTACCTGGTTGATGGTCGCTGGAGTACCCAGTTTGAACATGAACTTGATGATTTCAGCTGCCTTGACCGACATCTGCTGGGCGAGATCGCCAACAGTGATGGTCTCGCCGATCTGCACATCACGCACGACAGGACCGGTTGGGTTCTGGAAACCGTGAGCGTTGCGTTTCTTCAGCTTGGCCTTGCCGCGACCACCACGACGGAAGCCATCGCTTTCTTCGTCGGTAGTACGTGGCGCAACACGTGGAGCAGGCGCTTTCTCTTTAACCGAAGCACGATGTGGAGCGTTTTTGCGCTCACCATCGCCACTGCCACGACGATTGTTATCGTCGGCACGTGGTTTGTCCGGACGGCGCTGTTCGTTCTGCTTGTTGCGAACGTCTGCAGACGGTGCTGGAGCAGCGGCTACAACCGGCGCGCTTTCGCGTACTGGCTCGGCAACTGCAGCAGGTGCTGCAACGGCGTCGTTAGTAGCGGTTTGCGCAGCAGCAGGCTGACGACGCGCTTCTTCTTCGGCGCGACGCTTGGCTTCTTCTTCAGCCTTCTGACGAGCAGCATTTTCTACTGCGCGACGTTCTTCCAGTTCGCGTTTGCGCTCGGCTTCGATTTCTTCCGGGCTGCGCTGTACGAAGACTTTCTTCTTGCGTACTTCAACGCTGATGCTTTTGCTGCCAGCAACACGCAGGGTGCTGGTGGTTTTGCGCTGCAATGTAATCTTGCGCGGTTCTTCCACTTTCGCCTTGTGGCTGCTCTTCAAGTGAGTCAGCAAAGACTGCTTCTCACTATCGCTCACACCTTCATCGGCGGCGGTGTGCGGCAGACCTGCCTCACGCATCTGCTGCAACAGGCGCTCTACCGGTGTTTTGACCTCATCGGCCAGTTGTTTCACCGTGACTTGCGTCATGCACTTCTCTCCTCAGGCCGCGCCTAATTACTCGAACCAGTGGGCTCGGGCGGCCATGATCAACTTGCCGGCACGATCATCGTCAATGCCGTCGATGTCGAGCAGATCGTCAATAGACTGCTCGGCCAGGTCTTCGCGGGTAATTACGCCGCGCACCGCCAGTTCCATCGCCAAATCCTTGTCCATACCCTCAAGCGAGAGCAGGTCTTCGGCCGGATGGGCGTCTGCCAGCTTTTCCTCAGTAGCGATGGCTTTGGTCAACAAACGATCCTTGGCGCGAGCGCGAAGCTCGTTGACGGTTTCTTCGTCAAAGCCGTCGATGTTGAGCATTTCTTCCAACGGTACGTAGGCAATCTCTTCCAGGCTGGTGAAGCCTTCATCTACCAGCACCTGTGCCAGGTCTTCGTCGACTTCCAGCTCGTCGATGAAGTTGCGCAGGATGTCGCCGGTTTCTGCTTGCTGCTTAGCCTGGATGTCCGATTCGGTCATCACGTTCAGGGTCCAGCCAGTCAACTGGCTAGCCAGACGCACGTTCTGACCACCGCGACCGATGGCCTGAGCCAGATTGTCTGCGCCAACGGCGATGTCCATTGCATGGGCATCTTCGTCAACGATAATTGCCGCAACCTCAGCCGGGGACATGGCGTTGATTACGAACTGAGCCGGGTTGTCGTCCCACAGGACGATGTCCACACGCTCACCGCCCAACTCACCCGACACTGCCTGGACGCGCGAACCGCGCATACCAATGCAAGCGCCTTGCGGGTCAATGCGTTTGTCTTTAGAGCGGACCGCGATCTTGGCGCGCGAACCCGGGTCACGGGACGCAGCCATTACTTCGATCAGGCCTTCAGCGATTTCCGGCACTTCGATGCGGAACAACTCGATCAGCATTTCCGGCGCAGTACGCGACAGGATCAGCTGCGGGCCGCGGTTCTCGGTGCGGATTTCCTTGAGCAGCGCACGCAGGCGCACGCCAACCCGGAAGGTTTCGCGAGAGATGATGTCTTCACGAGCCAGCAACGCTTCAGCGTTGTTGCCCAGGTCGACAATCACGTTGTCGCGGGTGACTTTCTTCACGGTGCCGGAGATGATTTCCCCCAGGCGCTCGCGATAGGCGTCAACGACTTGAGCGCGCTCGGCTTCGCGAACTTTCTGCACGATGACTTGCTTGGCAGTCTGTGCAGCGATGCGGCCGAACTCGATGGATTCAATTTTTTCTTCGACTACATCGCCGACCTGGGCGCCAGGATGCGTTTCGGCAACCTTGCTCGGCCAGGTTTCGATGGCCGGATCATCCAGGTCTGCTTCTTCGACGACCGTCCAGCGACGGAATGTCTCGTAAGCACCTGTGTGGCGATTGATTTCCACACGCAGATCGACTTCGTCCTCGAAACGCTTTTTGGTAGCAGTGGCCAGAGCCAGCTCCAGCGCTTCAAAAATTACGTTTGCCGGTACGCCCTTTTCATTGGATACCGACTCAACAACCAGCAGTACTTCTTTGCTCATCGTACGCCTCGCCTTTCGCAAGCCATTGGATCCGCGGGATCCGCGTCTCAGTCAAAACTGGGAATAATGTTGGCCTTGTCGATCATATCGATCGGCAACAGGAACTCGTGGTCTTCTACCTGCACCACGACGTCCTGCTCTTCTACACCGCGCAGAAGGCCCTGAAAGTTGCGTCGTCCTTCAAAAGGCGAGCGCAGCTTGATCTTCACTTGTTCACCGGCAAATTTTGCAAACTGCTCAATAGTGAACAGTGGGCGTTCCATGCCAGGCGAGGAAACTTCAAGGGTGTATTCAACGGCGATTGGATCTTCAACATCCAGGACACCGCTGATCTGACGGCTGACGATGGCACAATCGTCCACCAGCACACCGCCCTCTTTATCAATATAAACGCGCAACATTGAGTGGCGACCTTGAGCCGAAAACTCAATACCCCAGCATTCATAGCCCAGGGCCACGACCACCGGGGCCAACAAGGCCTGCAACTCTTCTAGCTTGCTCGACACCTGAACCCCCTCGTGCATGTATGTGCATGCTATGCAAAATAAAAAAATGGGCGAAACGCCCATCCTTGAAACGCCGTCGAACAGCGGCGTAGAAAGTGTCCAGCTAACAAAAAGCCCCTTAAAAGGGGCTCCTTAAACTGGTTGCGGGGGCCGGATTTGAACCGACGACCTTCGGGTTATGAGCCCGACGAGCTACCAGACTGCTCCACCCCGCGACAAAGCTGGGGCGGAAGTATACGACCGATCCCTGACAGGGTCAATGTAACCTTCCACCTACAAGAAAGCCCGCAACAGCGGGCTCTCCTGATAATTGGTACCGAGAAGGGGACTCGAACCCCTACACCCTATGGGCACAACCACCTCAAGGTTGCGTGTCTACCAATTCCACCACCTCGGCAATACTACGTTTGAAACCCTTCTTACTTTTGCTCTTGAGCTGGAGGCACGTCAGTCGCTGGAGTAGCCGACTTTTGCTCTTGAAGCACCGGGACATCATCAGAAGCCGGTTGTTGCTTTGGAACTTCCAACACTGCCGGGTTTGGCAAACCTACTTGAGTCAGCTGGTGAGCTTTCTCTTTAGCAAAGTAACCTAACCCTAAGCTGGTTATGAAGAAACCGGCGGCAAGTATAGCAGTAAACTTACTAAGAAAGGTAGAGGAACCTTGGCTTCCGAACACAGTATTTGAAGCACCTGCTCCGAAAGACGCGCCAGCATCCGCACCTTTACCCTGCTGCAGCAATACCAGAGCAACTACGCCCAATGCACCCAGCAGATGAAAAACGACTACGACTGTTTCCAGCATTTTTTCAGTTTCCCGCGGCGCGACAGATCGCACCGAACTCATCTGCATTCAGGGAAGCTCCACCAATGAGCCCCCCATCGATATCCGGCATGCCGAACAGTTCGACCGCATTGGCCGCCTTCACGCTGCCGCCGTATAGAAGCCGCACACCTTGTGCAACCTCAGAATTCTCTGCCGCCAACTGCGCGCGAATGGCTGCATGCACATCCTGCGCTTGTTGCGGCGAAGCAGTCAGCCCGGTGCCAATGGCCCAGACCGGCTCGTAAGCAATTACTGCATTTGCAAAGGCACCGACACCCAGCTCCTCTATGATACTGCCTAGCTGACGCCCGACAACCTCAAGAGTTTTACCGGCTTCGCGCTGCTCAAGGGTTTCCCCTATGCACAACACCGGAATCAAGCCACATGCCTGTGCCGCTGCGAACTTGCGAATCAGCGTACCGTCCTGCTCGCCCATAATCTGGCGGCGTTCGGAGTGCCCGACAAGTACCAGGGAACACCCTGCATCCACCAATTGACTCGGCGAGACTTCACCGGTCAGTGCACCTTGCATGGATTCCACCGCAGAATTCTGCGCGCCGACCAAAATCGACTTACCTTCCAAGCCATCAATCACTTGATTGATATGCAAGCAAGGCGGGAATACCGCTACATCAACACCGCTCGGCAAGGCCAGATGACGAAGGCCATTGATCAGCTCAGCGACGCTGGCGCGGGTACCGTGCATCTTCCAGTTACCAGCTACCATAGGGCGACGCATGCTGTACCTCGTCGGTCAAAGTGGGCGCAGATGTTACCCAACACAATCATGGCTGGCAAGCCGAATTCAGGCAGAAACTTCACTAACCAGTTTTGCCAGCTCTTCGGCGTAACCACGAACCTGTGTTTCGTCCTCGCCTTCGACCATGACCCGCACCAGCGGCTCCGTCCCGGACTTGCGCAACAACACGCGCCCGCGGCCAGCCATAGCCTCGGTGACACGGGCGCTGGCCTCCTTGACCGACGGATGATCGAGCGGACTTGCCCCGCCACCGAACCGGACATTGATCAGCACCTGAGGGCACTTGCGCAGTGCCTGACGAGCCTGAGCCAAACCCTCGGAGCGAGTCTTCAGCGCCATCAGCACCTGCAGTGCAGCGATGATCGCATCACCCGTGGTGGTGTGATTGAAGCAGACGATATGACCCGAGTTCTCACCGCCTACCAGCCAGTTGCGCTCCAGCAAGTCGGCGATCACATAGCGGTCGCCAACGTTGGCACGCACGAAAGGAATCGACAAATCCGCCAGGGCCAATTCCAGCCCGAGGTTACTCATCAATGTACCGACCACGCCGCCTTGCAGCTTGTCGCGCTCGTGTAAATCGCGAGCGATGATGTACAGCAGCTCATCACCATCAACAATGGCGCCCGTGTGATCGACCATCAAGACGCGATCACCGTCACCGTCGAAGGCTATACCCAGATCGGCGTGCTCGGCCAATACGGCAGCCTGCAATTGCCCCATATGGGTCGAACCGCAATTGTCATTGATGTTCAGGCCGTTAGGCTGAGCGGAAAGCACAACGACTTCGGCACCCAACTCACGGAACACGCTGGGCGCTACCTTGTAGGTTGCGCCGTGAGCGCAGTCGATCACGATCTTCAAGCCAGTGAAGTTGGTACCGGTCGGTACGCTGCTCTTGCAGAATTCGATATAGCGGCCAGAGGCGTCATTGATTCGCGACACCTTACCGATCTTGCTCGACTCAACCACGGTCATCGGGGTGTCGAGCAACTCTTCGATCATCAGCTCGACTTCATCCGGCAGCTTGGTGCCTTTTCCGGAGAAGAACTTGATGCCGTTGTCATCGTGAGGATTGTGTGAGGCACTGATCACAATACCGGCTTCAGCATGAAAGGTACGCGTCAGGTAAGCGATCGCCGGAGTCGGCATCGGGCCCAACAGCATCACATCAGCACCTGCCGACGTCAGCCCGGCCTCGAGCGCGGACTCAAACATGTAACCGGAGATCCGGGTATCTTTGCCGACAAGCACCTTGCAGGCGCCCATTTTACGGAACGCCATGCCCGCAGCCCAACCCAGCTTTAGCATGAAATCAGGAGTAATCGGGTATTCGCCGACCCGACCACGAATACCGTCGGTGCCAAAGTATTTTTTGCTCATAAGTGCTCCATCATTCTTATTCGGCTGATTCCACTGCGGCGATCATCCGCACCACGTCCACTGTTTCGGCTACATCATGGACGCGCAATATACGCGCACCCTTGGCCGAAGCCAGCGCCGCAAGCGCCAGACCACCAAACAAGCGCTCTCCAACCGGGCGATTCAAGGCCTGGCCTATCATGCTCTTTCGCGAAACCCCGACCAACAGGGGCCGCCCCAAGGCACGCAGCTCTTCCATATGTTTGAACAAGCTTAGATTGTGCTGCAAGGTTTTCGCGAATCCAAAGCCTGGATCAAGAATAATCCGCTCAGCCGGGATTCCCACCAACGCACATTGGGCCATGCGCTCGGCGAGAAACTCGCCGACTTCTCTAGTCACATCCTGGTAGAGCGGATTGTCCTGCATGTCGCCCGGCTCACCGAGCATATGCATCAGACATACCGGCAATCCGGTGGCAGCCGCCGCATCCAGGGCGCCGTCTCGACGTAGCGAGCGCACATCATTGATCAAACCCGCTCCCAGCCGTGCGGTTTCGCGCATGACCGCAGGAGTGGAAGTATCGACCGAAATGATCACATCCAACTCGCGGTTGATACGCTCAACGATAGGCGCGACGCGCTCCAGTTCTTCCAGAGGCGAAACCGCCCGCGCACCGGGCCGGGTCGACTCGCCACCGACATCGATCAGCGTTGCGCCCGCGGCAACCATCGACTCGGCATGGCGCAGGGCCGCGTCGAGCTGGCTGTATCGGCCACCATCAGAAAAGGAATCGGGAGTGACGTTGAGAATGCCCATGACATGCGTCTGGGCCAAATCAAGAACCCGGTTGCCGCAAGGCAACCGGGTCGAGGACTGAACAGAAGTCATTTCAAGCCTTATACGTCAGCAGCCGGACCGCCGATCGGAGTTTCCGGACGCTCATCCTGCACCACCGGAGGTGTACCGGAAGTACCGGTACCGCCACCCGACCAGTCGCGTGGTTCGCGAGGCGTACGACCGGCCATGATGTCATCGATCTGATCGGCATCGATCGTCTCGTACTTCATCAAGGCATCGGCCATGGCGTCGAGCTTGTCGCGGTTATCCGTGAGGATCTGCTTGGCCGTGCCGTAGCACTGGTCAATGATGCTGCGCACTTCGGAGTCGATCAGCTTGGCTGTCTCGCCGGAGAAGCTTGCACCCTGACCACCGCCGCCGCGACCGAGGAACACTTCGCCCTCTTCTTCGGCATACATCAACGGACCGAGTTTTTCCGACAGGCCCCACTTGGTCACCATGTTCCGTGCAATCTGGCTGGCACGCATGATGTCGTTGGAGGCGCCGGTGGTAACACCGTCGAAGCCCAGGGTCATTTCTTCAGCGATACGGCCACCGTACAGCGAGCAGATCTGGCTGATCAGTGCGCGCTTGGACAGGCTGTAGCGATCTTCTTCCGGCAGGAACATGGTCACACCCAGCGCACGACCGCGCGGGATGATCGAAACCTTGTACACCGGATCATGCTCTGGCACGACACGACCGACGATGGCGTGACCTGCTTCGTGATAAGCGGTGTTCTGCTTCTCTTTCTCGGACATGACCATGGATTTGCGCTCGGCGCCCATCATGATCTTGTCTTTGGCCAGCTCGAATTCTTTCATTTCGACGATGCGCTTGCCGGTACGGGCAGCGAACAACGAAGCCTCATTCACCAGGTTGGCCAAATCAGCACCGGAGAAGCCTGGGGTACCACGTGCAATCACCGCTGGAGCGACGTCGTCACCCATTGGCACTTTGCGCATGTGCACCTTGAGAATCTGTTCACGACCACGAATATCCGGCAGACCCACCACGACCTGACGGTCGAAACGGCCCGGACGCAGCAACGCAGGGTCCAGTACGTCTGGACGGTTGGTTGCGGCGATGACGATGATGCCGTCATTCATTTCAAAACCATCCATCTCAACCAGCAATTGGTTGAGCGTCTGCTCGCGTTCGTCGTGACCGCCACCCATGCCGGCGCCACGATGGCGACCGACGGCGTCGATTTCATCGATGAAGATGATGCATGGCGCGTGCTTCTTGGCTTGCTCGAACATGTCGCGAACACGGCTGGCACCGACACCGACGAACATCTCGACGAAATCGGAACCGGAAATGGTGAAGAATGGCACTTTGGCTTCGCCGGCAATCGCCTTGGCCAGCAAGGTTTTACCGGTACCTGGAGGACCCACCATCAACACGCCGCGCGGAATGCGGCCGCCCAGGCGCTGGAACTTGCCCGGATCACGCAGGAACTCGACCAGCTCACCGACTTCTTCCTTGGCTTCGTCGCAACCGGCAACGTCACCCAAGGTGGTTTTCACCTGATCTTCGGAGAGCAGGCGTGCCTTGCTCTTGCCGAAGCTCATCGGTCCGCCCTTGCCACCAGCACCGCCCTGCATCTGCCGCATGAAAAACATGAACACGGCGATGATCACCAGGATCGGGAAGCTTGCAACCAGAAGTTGAGTCCAGATGCTTTGCTGCTCAGGCTGCTTGCCTTCGACCACAACGTGGTTATCCACGAGGTCGCCGATCAGACCGTTGTCCTGGATTGCAGGACGAATGGTCTTGAAGCTGTCGCCATCGTTGCGTTTGCCGGTAATCACATAGCCGTCAACTGCTACGCGCTCGACCTTGCCATCCTTGACCTGCTGGATGAAGTCGGAATAGTTGAGGGTCTGCGGCTCGTTAGGGCTGGAGAAGTTGTTCATCACCGTCACCAGGACAGCCGCGATGATCAACCACAGGATCAGATTCTTTGCCATATCGTTCAATTAACTACCCTCTGAAGCAAGCTCCGCTAATGGCGCGCGCTTCGCATGATATTCACCGGCCTAACTTACTACATTACCTACGGCTCTGGCAGGCGCCGTCTGTAACCCTTTGTGAAACACTTTCTACACAATATTCGCTATTTCCCACAGGGCGAAATACGAAAATCCTATCGACGAGCAAAAAAACCTCGATTTACTCACTACGGCCGCGGTAGCCCCAAGCCAGCATGTATTGCTCGCGGGAACTGCCACGGGAAGAGTCCGGCTTGATCATCTGGACCTTGTCGAATTTCTGACGAGCGTCCTTCACGTAAGCATCAAACCCTTCGCCCTGAAACACCTTGATCACGAAATTACCACCCGGCTTGAGTATCCGAGCCGCCAGATCAAGAGCCAGCTCACATAGAAACATGGCTTTTGGCATGTCTACCTCAGGCGTACCACTCATATTGGGGGCCATATCGGAAATCACAAGGTCCACCTGCGAATTACCCACGGCTTCAAGGATCTGAGCGAGCACTTCATCCTGGGTGAAGTCACCCTGGATGAAAGTCACGTCCGGAATGCTGTCCATTTCCAGGATGTCCGAGGCAATCAGACGCCCCTGACCACCGATCAGCCGACTAGTGACCTGCGACCAGCCGCCGGGCGCCGCTCCCAGGTCGACAACACTCATACCTGGACGGATCAGTTTGTATTTCTCCTGAACCTCCAGAAGTTTATAACTCGCACGCGAGCGGTAACCATCCTTCTGCGCCTGCTTCACATAGGGATCATTGACATGTCTTTGCAGCCACTTAAGGCTTGTCTTGGAACGGGCCACGGGCCACCTCGAAAATAAAACGGGTCGTGATTAACTGGGCGGTCCCGGACTCGCTCGGGTAAACTGGCCGCCGCTTTTTACAAGATCAGACGCAGGGGTCAGATTATGCCGCTCACTCAAGAGCAGAAGAAACAGTACAAATCCATTGGCCACCATCTGAAACCGGTTTTGATCGTGGCTGACAACGGTTTGACTGAAGGTGTGTTAGCCGAACTTGAACGCGCTTTGGCGGATCACGAGCTGATCAAAATCAAGCTCAACATCCTCGATCGCGAGTCGCGCCTGGCGAACATTGCAGAACTGTGCAAGGTCGGCAAAGCGGACCTGGTTCAGGTCATCGGCAAGATGGCACTGATTTACCGCAAGAACTTCAGCGTCAACAAGCAGCTGTCGAACGTCCATCGCTTCAAGTGATGACAAGGGTCAAGGGTGTGCTTCGCGCACCCTGCCACTCCATCCAGGCATCGGTTGCAACACCAGCACCAGCCCGGAAAAGCCCAGAACAAGATAGCTAAACACCTGCCAGCGCACTGCATCCGGCCAACCGACGCGCACCGCGAAAAACATCCCGCACGCATACAGCGCCATCAGCAGCAGTTGCCCACGAATATCGCGCCATAGACTGGCAAGGCCCTCGGCCTGAATCAGCACCAAAGCCTGAAAAATCACACATGCTGCGGCGAAACCCACCGTCAGCGCATTCAGCATGCCTGCAATTTCGTCGATCAGCAGCGGCGCCAGACCTATCTGGCCCAGCACCGGCAGCAGACCGATGTGTAACAGCCACAGGCCACCAACCCACAACATCTGAGTCAGCTGCCAAAGCATGGCGCCCGCACGGAGCGGGCGCCTTCTTTCAGATGTGGCGGACTTCGACAATCTCATACTCGATAACGCCACTCGGCGTCTTCACGGCAACCACATCACCCTCTTCCTTGGCAATCAAGGCGCGAGCCAGTGGCGAACCCACCGAAATCTTGCCGAGTTTGAAGTCAGCCTCATCCTCACCCACGATGTGGTAAGTGACGCTTTCATCCGTCTCGACGTTGGCGATTTCAACGGTGGTGCCGAAAATCACTTTGCCGGTATGAGGAATGGACGTGACGTCGATGATGACCTGATTCTGAATCCGGCCTTCGATGTCACGAATCCGTGCCTCGACCATCCCCTGCTGCTCGCGGGCAGCATGGTATTCGGCGTTTTCCTTCAAGTCACCCAACTCGCGGGCCGTCCCGATGTCCTGGCTGAGCTTCGGACGGACGACCTTGGTCAGGTGAGCGTGTTCTTCTTCCAGGGCTTTCGCGCCCTGGACGGTCATTGGGTACTTGATCATGCCTTCAATCCTGCGTGTAGATCCTGCAAGCGGCGCACGGTCTTCTCGGGACCGAACTTCAGCGCTTCGCAGATGGCTTCGCCAGCAGCAATGGTGGTGGTGCAGTAGATCTTGTGCTGCAAGGCATTACGACGAATGGAGTACGAGTCAGCGATCGACTGACGACCTTCGGTGGTGTTGATGATCAAGGTAACTTCGTCATTCTTGATCATGTCGACCACATGCGGACGACCCTCGGTCACCTTGTTCACACGACGCACTTTCAGGCCTGCGGCTTCGATCAGCTTGGCAGTACCGGCGGTGGCGACCACTTCGAAACCCAAGTTGATCAGATCACGAGCCACGCCTGCAACCAGTGGCTTGTCGTCGTCACGCACGCTGATGAACGCGGTACCGCCGGTCGGCAGCACTTCGCTGGCGCCCATCTGGGCCTTGGCGAACGCTTCGCCAAAGGTGTCGCCCACACCCATCACTTCACCGGTGGACTTCATCTCTGGGCCCAGGATCGGATCCACGCCAGGGAATTTGGCGAATGGGAACACCGCCTCTTTCACGCTGTAGAAGTTCGGAATGATTTCTTTGGTGAAGCCGATTTCTTTCAGGGTTTTGCCCGCCATGACGCGAGCCGCGATCATTGCCAGGGAAACACCGATGCACTTGGACACAAACGGTACGGTACGGGAAGCGCGCGGGTTGACTTCGATGACGTAGATGTCTTCGCCTTGCAGCGCCAACTGAACGTTCATCAGGCCGACAACGCCCAGTTCCAGGGCCATTTTCTTGACCTGTTCGCGCATCTCGTCCTGGATGTGAGCCGGCAGCGAGTACGGCGGCAAGGAGCATGCGGAGTCACCGGAGTGAACGCCAGCCTGCTCGATGTGCTGCATGATCGCGCCGATCACCACGTCGGTGCCGTCGCAGACCGCATCCACGTCCATTTCGATGGCGCAGTTGAGGAAGTGATCGAGCAGCACCGGGCTGTCGTTGGACACTTTCACCGCGTCACGCAGGTAGCGCTTGAGTTCTTCTTCTTCGTAGACGATTTCCATCGCGCGGCCGCCCAGCACGTAGGACGGACGAACCACCAGCGGGTAACCGATCTTGGCGGCGGCACGAATCGCTTCGTCTTCGCTGCGCACGGTGGCGTTTGGCGGCTGACGCAGGTTCAGGCGCTCAACCATTTGCTGGAAGCGCTCACGGTCTTCGGCACGGTCGATGGCGTCAGGGCTGGTGCCGATGATCGGCACGCCGGCCTCTTCCAGGGCGCGAGCCAGTTTCAGCGGAGTTTGGCCGCCGTACTGGACGATCACGCCTTTCGGCTTCTCGACGCGGACGATTTCCAGTACGTCTTCCAGGGTCACTGGTTCGAAGTACAGGCGATCGGAGGTGTCGTAGTCGGTGGAAACGGTTTCCGGGTTGCAGTTGACCATGATGGTCTCGTAACCGTCTTCGCGCAGCGCCAATGCCGCGTGTACGCAGCAGTAGTCGAACTCGATGCCCTGGCCGATACGGTTTGGACCGCCGCCAAGGATCATTATCTTGTCGCGGCCCGACGGCGCGGCTTCGCACTCTTCCTCGTAAGTCGAGTACATGTAGGCGGTGTCGGTGGCGAACTCGGCCGCGCAGGTATCAACGCGCTTGTAGACCGGGAAGATCTCGAGCTTGTGACGGTGGCGACGCAGAGCCTTCTCGGTCACGCCCAGCAGCTTGGCCAGACGCATGTCGGAGAAGCCTTTGCGCTTGAGCTTGAACATCAAGTCGCGGTCGATGCTGGCCAGACCCAGGGTCTTGACCTTCTCTTCTTCCTTGATCAGATCTTCGATCTGCACCAGGAACCACGGGTCGATCATGTTCATGCCGAAGATGTCTTCGACCGACAGGCCGGCACGGAAGGCGTCAGCCACGTACCAGATGCGCTCGGCGCCCGGCACGGTCAGTTCGCGCTTGAGGATGCTCATGCTTTCCGGATTGCTCAGGTCGAGCTTCTCGTCCAGACCGCAAACGCCCACTTCCAGACCGCGCAGGGCTTTCTGCAGGGATTCCTGGAAGGTCCGGCCGATGGCCATGACTTCACCGACCGACTTCATCTGAGTGGTCAGGCGTGCGTCGGCTTTCGGGAATTTCTCGAAGGCGAAACGTGGCAGCTTGGTCACGACATAGTCGATCGACGGCTCGAAGGACGCAGGAGTAGCGCCGCCGGTGATTTCGTTCTGCAGTTCGTCCAGGGTGTAGCCGATCGCCAGCTTGGCAGCGATACGCGCAATCGGGAAACCAGTGGCTTTCGAGGCCAGCGCCGAAGAGCGGGATACACGCGGATTCATCTCGATCACGACCATACGGCCAGTGTCCGGGCAAATGCCGAACTGAACGTTGGAGCCGCCGGTTTCCACGCCGATCTCACGCAGTACCGCCAGCGAGGCGTTACGCATGATCTGGTATTCCTTGTCCGTCAGGGTTTGTGCCGGAGCAACGGTGATCGAGTCACCGGTGTGCACACCCATCGGGTCAAAGTTTTCGATGGAGCAGACGATGATGCAGTTGTCCTTCTTATCGCGGACAACCTCCATCTCGTACTCTTTCCAGCCGATCAGGGATTCGTCGATCAGCAGCTCTTTGGTCGGCGACAGGTCCAGACCGCGAGCGCAGATTTCTTCGAACTCTTCACGGTTGTAAGCGATACCGCCACCGGTGCCGCCCATGGTGAAGGACGGGCGAATGATGCACGGGAAGCCAAGCTTCTCGAGGACCACGTTGGCCTCTTCCATGCTGTGGGCGATACCCGAACGCGGGCAGTCCAGACCAATGGATTTCATCGCCTTGTCGAAGCGCGAACGGTCTTCAGCCTTGTCGATGGTGTCAGCGTTGGCGCCGATCATTTCTACGCCGAACTTCTCCAGAACGCCTTCACGCTCCAGGTCCAGGGCGCAGTTCAGAGCGGTCTGGCCACCCATAGTCGGCAGCAGCGCGTCCGGACGCTCTTTCTCGATGATCTTGGCAACGGTCTGCCACTTGATCGGTTCGATGTAGGTCGCGTCAGCCATGTCCGGGTCGGTCATGATGGTCGCTGGGTTGGAGTTCACCAGGATGACGCGATAACCCTCCTCGCGCAGGGCTTTGCAGGCCTGGGCGCCGGAGTAGTCGAATTCGCAGGCCTGGCCGATCACGATCGGGCCAGCGCCGAGAATCAGGATGCTTTTAATGTCTGTACGTTTTGGCATGGGTTTGTCACTCAAATCCGCAGGTCAGTCGGCAAGCCGTCTTGTTCAATCTTTGAAGCCTTGAGGGGGGTCGCCGGTTGTCGGGACCGCCCCTCAAGCTTTGCAACATCAAGGCGAGCGATTAGCGTCGCTTGGCCATTTCGTTGATGAAGCGATCGAACAATGGCGCTACGTCGTTCGGGCCAGGGCTGGCTTCAGGGTGACCCTGGAAGCTGAAGGCGCTCTTGTCGGTACGTTCGATGCCTTGCAGAGTGCCGTCGAACAGCGATTTGTGGATCGCGCGAACGTTGGCTGGCAGGGTCGCGTCGTCTACCGCAAAACCGTGGTTCTGGCTGGTGATCATCACAACGCCGGTGTCCAGATCCTGGACCGGGTGGTTGGCACCGTGGTGGCCGTGACCCATTTTCAGGGTCTTTGCGCCGGAGGCCAGGGCCAGCAGCTGGTGACCGAGGCAGATACCGAATACCGGAATCTCGGTTTCCAGCACGTCTTTGATCGCCTGGATCGCGTAGTCGCAAGGCTCCGGGTCACCAGGGCCGTTGGACAGGAATACGCCGTCCGGCTTCATCGCCAGAACATCGGCGGCTGGCGTTTGAGCCGGCACCACGGTCACGCGGCAACCGCGCTCGACCAGCATGCGCAGGATGTTCAGCTTGACGCCGTAGTCGTAGGCAACCACGTGGTACGGCAGTTCGGAGGCTTCGATGGTCGCGTGGCTGTCGGTTTTCAGATCCCAGACAGTCGAGCGCCACTCGTACTTCTCTTTGGTGCTGACGACTTTCGCCAGATCCATGCCTTTGAGGCCAGGGAAACCCTGGGCAGCAGCGATGGCGGCTTCTTCGGAGATGTTGTCACCGGCCATGATGCAGCCGTTCTGCGCGCCTTTCTCACGCAGGATGCGCGTCAGGCGGCGGGTGTCGATACCGGCGATTGCCACAACGTTGTTGGCTTTCAGGTAGTCGGACAGGGACATCGTGTTACGCCAGTTGCTCGCAACCAGTGGCAGGTCACGGATGACCAGGCCAGCGGACCATACGCGGTCAGACTCGGCGTCTTCCGGCGTGGTGCCGGTGTTGCCGATGTGCGGGTAAGTCAGGGTAACGATCTGTTGGGCGTAGGAAGGATCGGTAAGGATTTCCTGATAGCCGGTCATGGCGGTGTTGAACACCACCTCTCCAACGGTCTGCCCGTCGGCTCCAATTGCTTCGCCGCGAAAAATGCTGCCGTCAGCAAGGGCGAGTATGGCTGGCTTAGTCAAGAAGACCTCCCGTAAATAAAGCCTGAAAGGGCGATCGCAGGTGTAAAAAAGCGGAGTGACGTATGGACACGTCACCCCGCTCATTCACTGAATTATTCTGCGCGCTTTTAGTGAACACACTAAAGCTGTAGCTTACAGAAAAAGGCATTTTTGGTCTACCGCCAATGAGCCTTAAAGGCCGGAGAATGCGACAGGACGTCGCTTGGCGGAGTAAAACCGGGCTCAAACACTGGGTTTGAACCCGATTTCGGGCACTTCTTAACGCAGGTCGAGCACGTCTTGCATGTCGTAAAGACCTGGCTCACGACCGTCCAGCCACAAAGCGGCACGTACGGCACCCTTGGCGAAGGTCATGCGGCTGGACGCTTTGTGCGTGATCTCGACACGCTCACCATCGGCGGCGAACAGCACGGTGTGATCACCCACGATGTCGCCGGCACGCACAGTGGCGAAGCCGATGGTTTCGCGAGCGCGGGCGCCGGTCTGACCTTCACGACCATAAACCGCCACTTTCTTCAGATCACGCCCCAGCGCATCAGCAATCACCTCACCCATGCGTACGGCTGTACCGGACGGCGCATCGACTTTGTGCCGATGGTGGGCCTCAGTGATCTCGATATCGACATCATCACCCAACACCCGAGCCGCGGTGTCGAGCAGCTTCAGGCACAGGTTGACGCCGACACTGAAGTTAGCCGCGAAGACAATCGGAATGTCCTTGCCCGCTTCCGCCAGCAACTGCTTCTCTTCAACGCTGAAACCGGTGGTGCCAATAATCATCGCCTTGTGATGCTTGCGGCAGAACGCGAGGTTTTTCAGAGTTACCGTCGGATGCGTGAAGTCGATCAGCACGTCGAATTCATCAACCACGCGATCCAGATCACCCGACAGCGGCACACCGATACGACCCAGCGCAGCCAACTCACCGGCATCAGCACCGACCAGCGAGCTGTCCGGACGATCAATGGCAGCCGTCAGACCCGCGCCCGGCTGTTGCTGCACGGCTTCGATCAGGGTTTTGCCCATGCGCCCGGCGGCGCCCATCACTGCAATACGTCGCATGCCTGTCTCCTTACAAATCGCCGAAGAAGCGCTTCACGCCTTCGAACCAGCCGGTGGTTTTCGGCGAATGGCTGTTGTCGTCCGCCAGCGAGCTGCGGAATTCTTCCAGCAATTCGCGCTGACGACGACCCAGGTTGACCGGGGTTTCGACCGCCACACGGCACATCAAGTCACCGGCACCGCCGCCACGCACAGGCGCGACGCCTTTACCGCGAACACGGAACTGCTTGCCGGTCTGAGTCCCTTCAGGGATTTTCAGTTTGACTCGACCATCAAGGGTCGGAATCTCCAGCTCGCCGCCCAGCGCCGCATCGACAAAACTGATCGGCACTTCGCAGAACAGGTGCTTGCCATCACGCTGGAAGATCGCGTGCTCGCGCACATTGATGACCACGTACAGGTCGCCCGTCGGACCGCCCTGAGCACCCGCCTCACCTTCGCCGGACAGACGAATGCGATCACCGGTATCAACACCGGCCGGCACTTTCACCGAGAGGGTTTTGTACTCTTCTACACGACCTTCGCCGTTGCAGGAGTTGCACGGGTCGGAAATGATCTTGCCCTGGCCATGGCAGCGCGGGCAGGTCTGCTGCACCGAGAAGAAGCCCTGCTGCATGCGCACCTGGCCAATACCGCCGCACGTCGGGCAGGTCACTGGCGAAGAGCCTTTCTTGGCACCCGAGCCATCGCACGGCTTGCAGTTGACCAGCGTCGGAACGCGGATATTCACGGTCGTGCCGCGCACCGCTTCTTCCAGATTCAGCTCAAGGGTGTAACGCAAGTCGCTGCCGCGCTGAGCGCCGCCACGGGAACCGCCGCGACCGCCACCGAAGAAGTCACTGAAGACATCACCAAAGATGTCGGAGAAGTTCTGACCGCCAAAACCGGCACCGCCGCCACCCATGCTCGGGTCGACGCCGGCATGACCGTACTGGTCGTACGCCGCGCGCTTGCTGGAATCGGACAGCACTTCGTAGGCCTCGTTGGCCTCCTTGAACATATCTTCCGACGCTTTGTCATCGGGATTACGGTCCGGGTGGTGCTTCATCGCCAGGCGACGGTAGGCCTTTTTCAGGTCTGCTTCGCTTGAGCCACGCTCAACACCCAATACTTCGTAATAGTCACGCTTTGCCATAAGTCTTTGCACTCTTAAGGACGTTCGGCAAACCTCTCCTGAGCCTTGCCAAACTCGTTGAGCCCCAATACAGGCCCGGACCCAACTCACGTCAATTCAACGATCCTGGTCTTTGATTCATTCGGTACTTTCGGCTCGAAAAGCAGGAGCATCTTCGGCCATACCGGCAGCATCCGAGCGTTGTCGCATGCTGTAAAAATTCGCTAACTCCAGACACGCCAACGCGGGAGCAAGCTCCCGCGCGGCGACATCCTACCAGTCACCGCCTGAAGGCAGTCAACCGGGCGACCAACAACTTACTTGTGGTCTTTGACTTCTTCGAACTCGGCATCGACAACGTCATCAGCCTTTTCAGCCTTGTCGTCCTGCGGTGCCGCGCCTTCAGCAGGCTGGGCCTGTTCGGCGTACATCTTCTGCGCCACTGGAGCGGAGACTTTCGACAGCTCTTCAACCTTCGCTTCGATTGCAGCTTTGTCGTCGCCTTTGACAGCGGCTTCCAGCGCAACAACAGCAGCTTCGATTGCAGTCTTCTCTTCAGCAGTCACTTTATCGCCAGCATCAGCGACCATTTTGCGTGTCGAGTGAACCAGCGCATCACCCTGGTTGCGAGCCGCGGCCAGCGCTTCGAACTTGCTGTCTTCCTCGGCGTTGGCTTCAGCATCGCGAATCATCTGCTGAATTTCTTCCTCGGACAGACCGGAGTTGGCCTTGATCACGATCGACTGAGTCTTGCCGGTGGCCTTGTCTTTGGCGCCTACGTGCAGGATGCCGTTGGCGTCGATGTCGAAGGTCACTTCAATTTGTGGTACGCCACGTGGTGCTGGTGGAATCTCGGCCAGGTCGAACTTGCCCAGGGACTTGTTCTGAGCCGCTTGCTTACGCTCACCTTGCAGCACGTGAATGGTCACGGCGCCCTGGTTGTCGTCGGCAGTCGAGAACACTTGCGATTTCTTGGTAGGAATCGTGGTGTTTTTCTCGATCAGCGCGGTCATCACGCCACCCATGGTTTCGATACCCAGGGTCAGCGGGCTGACGTCGAGCAGCAGAACGTCTTTCACGTCACCAGCCAATACGGCGCCCTGGATGGCAGCACCCATGGCAACGGCTTCGTCCGGATTCACGTCTTTACGTGCTTCTTTACCGAAGAACTCGGTCACCAGCTTCTGAACCAGTGGCATACGGGTCTGACCGCCTACCAGGATCACGTCGTTGATCGCACCAACGTCGATGCCGGAGTCTTTCAGAGCGATGCGGCAAGGTTCGATGGTGCGTTGAACCAGGTCTTCTACCAGCGCTTCGAGCTTGGCGCGGGAGATTTTCACGTTCAAGTGCTTAGGACCGGTGGCGTCTGCTGTGATGTACGGCAGGTTCACGTCGGTCGACATGCTCGAGGACAGCTCGATCTTGGCTTTTTCAGCAGCTTCTTTCAGGCGCTGCATGGCCAGCGGATCACCTTTGAGGTTCATGCCGCTTTCTTTCTTGAATTCGTCGACGAGGTAGTCGATCAGACGAATGTCAAAGTCTTCACCGCCCAGGAACGTGTCACCGTTGGTGGCCAACACTTCGAACTGGTGCTCGCCATCGACTTCAGCGATTTCGATTACGGAGACGTCGAAAGTACCGCCGCCCAAGTCGTAAACGATCACGGTGTGATCGCCCTTCGCCTTGTCCATACCGTAAGCCAGAGCGGCTGCGGTTGGTTCGTTGATGATGCGTTTTACGTCCAGACCCGCAATACGACCGGCGTCTTTGGTGGCTTGACGCTGGCTGTCGTTGAAGTAGGCCGGAACGGTGATCACCGCTTCAGTCACTGGCTCGCCGAGGTAGTCTTCGGCGGTCTTCTTCATTTTCTTCAGAATTTCAGCCGAGATCTGTGGCGGCGACATTTTCTGGCCGTTCACTTCTACCCACGCGTCGCCATTGTCAGCCTTGGCGATTTTGTAAGGCACCATCTTGATGTCTTTCTGTACGACTTCTTCGTCGAACTTACGACCGATCAGACGCTTCACCGCGTACAGGGTGTTATGCGGATTGGTCACAGCCTGACGCTTGGCCGACTGGCCAACCAGGATTTCGCCATCGTTGGCGTACGCGATGATCGACGGCGTGGTACGCGCGCCTTCAGCGTTTTCAATAACTTTGGCTTTGCCGTTTTCCATCACGGAGACGCAGGAGTTGGTAGTCCCCAGGTCGATACCGATAATTTTGCCCATGTTCACTCTCCCGAAACTTTGGATTTGGTTGCCGCAGCAGTGGTGGCTAACTGCGGTAGCACTTAAACGCTTGACTTATAAATGGGGGCCTTGCGGCCAATTTCAAGCCTGCTCGTCAATCGAAGGCGAAACTGGCGCTGGAGCCTTACTGACCACGACCATGGCCGGGCGCAGCAGACGACCGTTGAGCTGATAGCCCTTCTGGAACACCTTGAGCACGCTGTTTGGCTCGACGTCGGCGCTTTCCTGCATGGCCATTGCCTGATGCTGAACGGCGTTGAACGGTTCGCCATGCGGATCGATCGCTTCCAACTGATAACGCTTCAGGGTGTCCTGGAACATTTTCAGGGTCAGTTCGATGCCTTCGCGCATTGGGCGGATGCTTTCGTCGTCCGGGTTGGACAACTCCAGACCACGCTCCAGGCTGTCGATGATCGGCAACAAATCGCCAGCAAATTTTTCCAGAGCGAATTTGTGCGCTTTTTCTACATCCTGCTCGGCGCGACGGCGGACGTTCTGCAGATCAGCCGCTACACGCAAAGCTTGATCATGAGCGCCAGCCAATTGCTCTTCGAGCACTTGTACACGAGCCGCCAGTTCATCACCCGAATTCTGGGCAGCCTGATCGGCGTCTAGATTTTGCGTATCCACTGTCTGTTCGTCAGCCATAGAATTCTCCTTTCAATAACGTCCGCGAGCTCAACTCGCGCTTCTGTCCCGGTATATGGGGCCGCAAAAATCAGCTTCAAGGGGCCGGTTGCGATTAACCCTACAAAAAACGCTGCATTGCGATGACTCGACGGACCAGGCATTTCGTCAGGCCGAGTAAATCGAGCTAAGCGAGGGCATTGTCAGCCACAAATAAAACACTGTATAAATAACCAGACCTAAAGCCTGGGAGCGGCCTTTATGCTGGTGCACCTGTCCGTACATAACTACGCCATCGTTGAACATCTCGATCTCGAGCTCGATCGCGGGATGAGCGTGATAACCGGGGAAACCGGCGCCGGCAAGTCGATCATGCTCGACGCCCTCGGCCTGACCCTGGGCGATCGCGCCGACAGCGGCGTGGTCCGCCCCGGCGCCGACAAGGCCGATATCCTGGCGACTTTCGACCTGATCGACATACCCGAAGCCAGCGCCTGGCTGGCAGATCGCGACCTGGAGAGCGATGGCCCGTGCATCCTGCGTCGGGTGATCACCGCAGAAGGACGCTCGCGCGGCTATATCAACGGTACGCCCTGCCCGCTCGGCGATCTCAAAGCCCTGGGTGAGCTGCTGATCGATATCCACAGCCAGCACGAACACCAATCCCTGCTGAAGACCGACACTCACCGCCGCCTGCTCGACGAATACGCCGGCGCCACCGACCTTGCCCGCCAAGTGCAACTGGCCGCCCAACGCTGGCGCCAGACTCGTCAGGAGCTGGAACGCCTCTCCAACTCCGGCGATGAGCAGCGCGCTCGTCATCAATTGCTCAGCTATCAACTCGAAGAGCTGGAAAATCTCGGCCTCGGCGAAAACGAGCTGGAGCAGCTGGAACACGAACACAAGAACCTCACTAACGCCGAAACCCTGCTGGGCATCTGCCGGCAAGTGGTCGAGCAATGCAGCGAAAGTGATTCCGGGAATGTCCTGAACGCCCTGACGGCCAGCCTCAACCGTCTTTCGAGCGTCAACAATTCGATCGGCGCGCTGGGTGAAGCCAGCAGCCTGTTGACCAGCGCACAGATACAGGTTGAAGAGGCCGTCGGCGAACTGAACCGCTTCCTCGACAACTTCGACGCTGATCCGGCGCGACTTCAGTACCTGGAAGAACGCCTGGATGCGATCTACACCATGGCGCGCAAGCACCGCATCCAGCCGACCGAAGTCGCAGAGATGCAGCAGCGCTTACTGGATGAAATCGAAACCCTGAACGCCAACGACGAGTCCATCGAGCGACTGAGCGATGAGCTGGCCTCTTATGCCCGTCATTATCAGGAGAAGGCTCGCGAACTGAGCGACCTGCGCCATCAAGCCTCAAACAGCCTGGCCAGCGCCGTGGAGCAGGAAATCCAGCGACTGGGCATGCCCGGTGGGCGTTTCACTATCGAATTACGCCCCAACAGCAGTGATGAACTGCTGCCCAATGGGCTTGAACAGGTCGAACTGCTTGTCAGCGCCAACCCTGGACAACCATTGAAAGCCTTGGCCAAAGTGGCCTCGGGTGGCGAGCTGTCACGGATCAGCCTGGCTATTCAGGTGATCACCGCGCAGACCTCGCGCGTACCGACACTGGTATTCGATGAAGTGGACGTGGGTATCGGCGGCCCGACAGCCGAGATCGTGGGCCAGTTGCTGCGTCGACTCGGGGAGCGCGGGCAGGTTCTGACGGTGACTCACTTGCCGCAAGTCGCTGCGCAGGGCCATCAACATCTATTTGTGCACAAGGTGCGTGGCGAAGAGGCGACCCACACCGCTGTTTCCAAGTTGAGCAAGAATGATCGCGTCGAAGAAGTGGCGCGAATGCTCGGCGGCATCGACCTGACCAAGGAATCACTGGCTCACGCGAAAAAAATGGTCGTCACCGCAAAAATTTAAGAACGGCAGACAGCACGAAGGCGACCCTGGGGTCGCCTTCGCTCGTTTCGCGAATGTGTAATTCGCGCGACATGCTTACTTTTTCTTGCGTACGTACAACACCAAATTGTGATCAACCATCTCGAAGCCGTACTTATCGACGATGGCTTTCTGCAGGCGCTCGATTTCTTCGTCGAAGAATTCGATCACTTCGCTGGTTTCGACGTTGACCATGTGGTCGTGATGCTTGCCGTCATCCAGCTCGAAGACCGCATGGCCTCCGTCGAAGTTGTGCCGCACCACAAGGCCAGCTGCCTCGAACTGAGTCAGTACACGGTAAACCGTGGCCAGACCGACGTCCTCACCAGCTTCCATCAGTGCCTTGTAAACATCCTCGGCACTCATGTGGCGTTGCTCGGCGGAATCGAGCATTTGCAGAATTTTGACCCGTGGCAGGGTCACTTTGAGACCGGCTTTGCGTAGTTCGCTATTTTCAACCATGGTCAGCTTTCTCGCGATGCTGCTTCGCAGCTTCTCTTAATGCGGGTATGATCGGCGTTTACGTTGTCCCAGCCAAGATAGTGGAAGTCGCCCACCGATGCAAAACACCAAGCTCTTGCTAACCAGTTTCACCTTTGTGGGACTGCTCGCACTCGCCGGTTGTTCATTCCCCGGGGTTTACAAAATCGACATCCAGCAGGGCAATGTCGTCACGCAGGACATGATAAACCAGTTACGCCCGGGAATGACCCGTAAGCAAGTACGGTTTATCATGGGCAATCCCCTGTTGACCGACACGTTCCATGCCGATCGCTGGGATTATCTGTACAGCCTGCAACCGGGTGGCGGTGAACGCCAACAGGAACGCATTAGCGTTATCTTCAACCCAAATGATCAGCTTGTCAGCCTCTCTGGTGATTTCATGCCAGGCGTGAGCCGCGACGAAGCCATTCTCGGCAAGGACAGTGGCACAACAGTCACTGCACCGGCAGAAAACGCCGAGAAGCCGAAACCGGAAAAACCGGTCAAGCCAGGTTCGTTGCTGGACCAGATCCAGAAGGACGTAGACGGTGTAGAAACCGTTCCGGTCCCGACGCCAGAACCGCTGGACACCTCGCCGCAATAATTTGCGACGCAATAAAAAACCCGGCATGTCCGGGTTTTTTATTGTCTGGCGTTTGGGCAGCTCACTGATTCCGGGCTTTGGCCTCGGCAGCCTTGGCAGCACGCAGACGACGAACCTCTTTCGGATCTGCCAGCAATGACCGGTATATCTCGATGCGATCACCCGACTGGACGGGACGACTGTCCGGGTCAGCGATCACTTTGCCGAAGATCCCCACTGGGCAATCGGCCAGATCCAGCTCCGCAAAGGCCTCGCCAACGCCTGACTTCAGCAAAGCCGCCCGCACGCTCGTTCCCGCTGGCACAGACACCGAGAGAAGCACCTGACGATCGACAGCGGCGTACACCACCTCGACGTCAACCATCGCCTCAACCATGTATTTGCTTGGCGCGCTGGCAAAACGCGTCCACCAGCGTATTCGCGGCTTGATTGAACAGCGGCCCCAAGGTCGCGCGAACAATCGGCCCGGCGTAATCGAACGACAGGTCCAGACTGATCTTGCAGGCCTTTTCACCCAGCGGCTTGAACGTCCAGATGCCATGCAACTGATTGAACGGGCCCTCTTCAAGGTTCATCTCGATCGATTGCCCGGGAACCAGCGTGTTACGCGTTACGAAATGCTGACTGAGACCGCCTTTGGCCACGCCTACGCTAGCGCGCATATGCTCAGGCGTGCTTTCCAGCACTTCGGCGGTCGAACACCACGGCAGAAACTCCGGGTAACGCGCCACGTCGTTGACCAGGTCATAAAGCGCTTGCGCCGGGTATGGCAGCAGAGCCGAACGTTGAATGTGTGTCGTCATGTCAGCGTCACTTCCACAGCTGTGCGGCAAACACTACGAGAATGCCGATGGGCGCCACATAGCGCATCAAGAACAAGGAGAGGGTGAACCACGCAGGGTTGCGGATCGACAACTCGTCGCGTACCGCTTCACGCCCCATCACCCAGCCCGCAAACACCACGAAACACAAACCACCGAGTGGCAACATGATCCGCGAAGTGAAGAAATCGATCACGCCAAAGAAGTCCAGACCACCGGCCGCACCCCATTGATAGAGATGGAACAGCCCGCCTTCGTTCACGAAAAACTTGGCTTCCTTCCAGATATTGAAGGAAAACACCGTACCCAGGCCCACGAACCAGCAGATAAACGCCAGCCAGAAAGTCACCCAGGCGCGGCTGACTTTTGTGCGCTCAACCAGGTAAGCCACCATCGGCTCAAGCAAGGAAATCGCTGAACTCCAGGCAGCCACCGCGACCAGCACGAAGAACACTACGCCCATCAACTGGCCGAACGCTACGTTGCCGAAGGCAAATGGCAGGCTGACGAACATCAGGCCCGGGCCTTCGCTCGGGTTCAGGCCCGCGGCAAACACAATCGGAAACAATGCCAGACCGGCCACCAGCGAAACGAAGGTGTCGAGCAGCGCCACGCCGACGACGGTGCCGGAGATCGACGAATGCTTGGGCATGTAAGCGCCATAAATCATGATCGACCCGACGCCCACGCTCAGGGAGAAAAAGGCGTGCCCCATGGCTGGTAACAAGCCGTCGAGGACTTTTTCCGGGTGGAAGTCGAACATGAAATGCACACCTTCCATGAAATGTCCGGTGGTCATGCTGTAACCCAGCAACACCAGAATCATCACAAAGAGCAGCGGCATCATGATCCGCAGGCTGCGTTCAAGCCCGGCGACCACGCCTTTGGCGATGACAACGGCAGACAGCAGCATGAAAATCGTGTGCCAAAGTGTCAGGCGCCACGGATCGGCGATCACATTGCCAAAGTACGCGCCAACCTGATCAGGCGTTGCGCCCTGGAAGTCGCCACGGCCCATGTCGATGATGTAATCCAGCGACCAGCCGCCGACCACACTATAGAAAGACAGGATAAGTAACGCCGTGATCATCCCGGCGAATGCACCCCAGGACCACTTGCCCGAATGCCCCGCCTCCACCGCCAACACCTTCAAGGCGTTGGCCGGGCTCTGCCGCGCGCGGCGGCCGATCAGGGTTTCGGCCAGCATGACCGGCACACCGATCAGCGCGATACAGGCCAGGAACATCAGCACGAAGGCGCCGCCGCCGTAGACGCCAACCATGTACGGGAATTTCCAGATACTACCCAGGCCCACGGCCGAACCGGTCGCGGCGAGTATGAAGACCCAGCGGCTAGCCCAACTGCCGTGGACAGAAACCTTGTCTGTCGACATCGTTATCACGCCCAAGCGTTCAAAAAAGAGGGCGCATTGTCCGGGATTCAATCAACCTGCTCAAGCACGTAGCGATACCGTAGCCGACTCGCTTGCAACTCCCTATAATGCCGCCCCTATGGCTAAACAGAAGAAACACCCAACAGGGACCATCGCGCAGAATAAAAAGGCGCGACACGATTACTTCATCGAGCATCGGTTCGAGGCTGGTCTGGTCCTGGCCGGCTGGGAAGTAAAAAGTCTGCGGGCAAGCAAGCTGCAACTGGTTGACAGTTACGTGCTGCTCAAGGATGGCGAAGCCTGGCTGCTCGGCAGCCACATTACGCCGCTGATGACCGCCAGCACTCACGTCATCGCTGATCCGACCCGCACCCGAAAATTGCTGCTCAACCGCCGCGAGCTGGAAAAACTCGCCGCCGCCGTGCAGCAAAAAGGTTACGCCTGCGTGTGCCTGTCCTGGTATTGGAGCAAGCACATGGTCAAGTGCGAGATCGCTCTGGGCAAGGGCAAGAAGGAATACGACAAGCGTGATACCGAACGCGAACGCGATGCCGGTCGCGAGTTGCAGCGTGCGGTGCGCAATAAGGGCAAGGAAGAGTAACTCCTTATCCTTGATCGAGATCACTGTGGCGAGGGAGCTTGCTCCCGCTCGACTGCGCAGCAGTCGTCAGCTGTCGTCATGACGGCGGCGAAAAGCGAGTGCCGCTTCGCGCCCCAGCGGGAGCAAGCTCCCTCGCCACAAGTCATCAGGTCATCAGGTCATCGGTCACCTGACTACATCCCCTTGCGCCGCTCCGCCCGGGCCATGCGCTGCACTTCCTGACGCACCTCTTCCAGCACTTCCTGCACATACAAGATGTGTCGGCTGGAGACTTCCCGCGCCTGCTCCGCCCTTCCCTCGATAATCGCCATGTACAACTCCCGGTGCTGCGTGATCAGCATGTCGCGGGTTTCCGTGCGCTGTTTGTACATGCCGCCAATGTTGGTCACCACGTTACGTTTGAGCAGATCGAACAGCCCGCGAATGGTGTGCAGCAGCACAGCGTTATGACTGGCTTCGGCAATCGCCAGGTGAAATTTTGCATCCGCCGCGCCCTCTTCCGCCCGGCTCACTTCGTCATGACGCGTATAGCAGTCCTGTAACTCATTGAAGGCTGCCGTCAATCGCTCGCGATCGACATCGGTGGCGCGCAGTGCCGCGTAATAGGCACAGGACGCTTCCAGCGTATGGCGAAACTCCAACAGATCGCGCTGGGCTTCGGGGTTACTTTCCAGCAGATGCAACAGCGGATCGCTGAAAGTAGAACCCAGCGATTCCACCACATAATTACCGCCACCCTGGCGACTGACCAGCAAGCCCTTGGCCGCCAGTTTCTGGATTGCCTCGCGCAACGAAGGGCGTGACACGCCAAACTGCTCGGCCAACGCGCGTTCGGCCGGCAAGCGCTCGCCAGACTTCAACGTGCCTTCAAGGATCATCCCCTCGAGCTGCTCGACAATATCGTCAGACAAACGGCGCTGACGAATCTGATCAAACCCCATAACTCAATTCTCCACGGTCCCGACGGCTCGCCGGGCTCTCTATTCTGGCCTATCGGCGCTGTGCCGGCACCTACCAGACGGCATTTGTTAAAGCGGATCAAGCACGCGCCACAGCGCTTATTCGACAAAAGTTTTAGGGCGACAAATTGACACGCCGCCTACAAGGCTTTTACCCTAGCCAACAGCGATTGTAAATTGGTATTACCAATTATCCAAGAACGCTGACCAGTGCCTGACCAACAACAATTAGGGGCCACCCCATATGCAAACCTGGCAACAGCTCTATACCCCGCTCGGCAGCCTTGGCGTTTCCGCGCTCGCAGCCGTTATCCCCATCGTGTTTTTCTTCCTGGCGTTGGCGGTGTTCCGCCTCAAAGGGCACGTGGCCGGCAGCATCACGCTGGCGTTGTCCATCGCGGTCGCAATCTTCGCTTTCCAGATGCCAGTCGACATGGCCTTCGCCGCCGCCGGTTATGGCTTCGCCTACGGTCTGTGGCCGATTGCGTGGATCATCGTCGCGGCCGTGTTCCTCTACAAACTGACGGTCAAGAGTGGTCAGTTCGAAGTGATCCGCAGCTCAGTGTTGTCGATCACCGACGACCAGCGTCTGCAGGTTCTGCTGATCGGTTTCTGCTTCGGTGCATTCCTGGAAGGTGCCGCCGGTTTCGGTGCGCCGGTAGCGATTACCGCCGCATTGCTTGTAGGACTGGGCTTCAACCCGCTGTACGCCGCAGGCCTGTGCCTGATCGCCAACACCGCGCCGGTAGCCTTCGGTGCCTTGGGGATTCCGATCATCGTGGCCGGGCAAGTGACCGGCATCGACGCGTTCAAGATCGGCGCCATGACCGGTCGCCAACTGCCGCTGCTGTCGCTGTTCGTTCCGTTCTGGCTGGTGTTCATGATGGACGGCCTGCGCGGCGTTCGGGAGACCTGGCCTGCTGCGCTGGTGGCCGGCTTGAGCTTTGCCATCACCCAATACTTCACGTCGAACTTCATCGGCCCTGAGTTGCCGGACATCACCTCGGCCCTGGCCAGCCTGATCTCCCTGACGCTGTTCCTGAAAGTCTGGCAGCCGAAACGCGCCGCCGGCCAACACATCGTTGGAGCCGTCTCGGCGTCCGTGGTGACCGCCAGTGCCGGTGGTTTCGGCCAACCGCGCACCAGCGTGGCGTCGCCTTACAGCCTGTTCGAAATCGTCAAAGCCTGGTCGCCGTTCCTGATCCTCACCGTGCTGGTCACCATCTGGACCCTGAAACCGTTCAAGGCAATGTTCGCCGCTGGCGGTTCGATGTACAGCTGGGTGTTCAACTTTGCCATCCCGCACCTGGATCAAATGGTGATCAAGGTCGCACCGATCGTGACCGCGCCGACCGCCATCCCGGCGGTGTTCAAGCTCGATCCGATTTCCGCGACCGGCACGGCGATTTTCTTCTCCGCGCTGATCTCGATGCTGGTGCTGAAGATCAACATCAAAACTGGTCTGACCACTTTGAGAGAGACCTTTTACGAGCTGCGCTGGCCGATTCTGTCGATCGGCATGGTCTTGGCCTTCGCCTTCGTCACCAACTACTCGGGCATGTCTTCGACCATGGCGCTGGTATTGGCAGGCACCGGCGCGGCATTCCCGTTCTTCTCGCCATTCCTCGGCTGGCTGGGCGTGTTCCTGACCGGTTCCGATACGTCGTCCAACGCGCTGTTCAGTTCGTTGCAAGCGACCACCGCGCACCAGATCGGCGTGAGCGATGTGTTGCTGGTGGCGGCAAACACCAGCGGCGGCGTGACCGGCAAGATGATCTCGCCGCAATCGATCGCCGTGGCCTGCGCTGCGACCGGTCTGGTGGGCAAGGAATCGGACCTGTTCCGCTTCACCCTCAAGCACAGCCTGTTCTTCGCAACGATCGTCGGCCTGATTACCTACATCCAGGCCTATTGGCTCACCGGCATGCTGGTGCACTAAGTCCTACACGACAAAACGCAAAAACCGACGCCGGACCACGATTCCGGCGTCAGCTATTCACAACCCGGTCTGTAAGGCTGCTGAAAGCTTCCCTCTCTATATTCAGCAGCCTCAGCGGACGGATAACCGGGCCCACCCGGAGACACGCCTGATGAGCGAGCTTTTTTACAACGCCGTGCCGAACGCGACCCGTGTCGCCCCGCCACTGCCTGAGCCTCGGCAATACCCCAGCGAGAAACCGTCACGGGTCTACCTGTTCGGGACCTGCGTGGTCGATCTGTTCTACCCCGAAGCCGGGATGGACGCGATCCACCTGCTGGAGCGCGAAGGCATCCGTGTCGAATACCCGCAAGGGCAAAGCTGCTGCGGACAACCGGCCTACACCTCGGGTTACACCGAGCAGGCCCGGACCGTGGCGCGCTCGCAACTGGCGCTGTTCGCCGGAGACTATCCGGTGGTGGTGCCGTCGGGATCGTGTGCCGGGATGTTGCGTGAACACTACGCCGACTTGTTCAAGGACGAGCCGCAAACGTTGAAGCAAGTTCAGGCGCTGGCCGCCCGGACTTATGAACTGGCCGAATTCCTGCTGTTTGTCTGCAAGGTGCAACTCAAGGACAGCGGCACGCCGGTGAAAGTGGCGCTGCACACCTCGTGTTCGGCACGTCGTGAAATGAATACCCATTTGCACGGTCGCGAGTTGTTGTCGCAACTGAGCAACGTGGAGCGAGTCGACCACAGCCACGAAAGTGAATGCTGTGGCTTCGGTGGGACTTTCAGCGTCCGTATGCCAGACATTTCCGGCGCGATGGTGGCTGACAAGACACGGTCGTTGAAGGAATCCGGCGCGCACCAGGTACTGAGTGCCGATTGCGGTTGCCTGATGAACATCAACGGCTCACTGGAGAAACAGAAGGAAGCGTTACGTGGCCAACACCTGGCCAGTTTCCTTTGGCAGCGAACCGGAGGTGTTCTATGAACGCTTCCGCGATTATTCCTACGGTTGCCGTGGAAGAAGATTTTCGCACCCGGGCCCACAAGGCATTGGGTGACAAGCAGCTGCGAAACAACTTTCGCACTGCGATGGATTCTCTGATGACAAAACGGGCAGCGTCCTTCAGCGATGCCCACGAAAGAGAACATTTGCGAGCGCTGGGCAATGCTGTCCGCGCCCGTGCGTTATCCAAGTTGCCCGACCTGCTCGAGCAGCTTGAACAGAACCTGACCCGCAACGGTGTGACAGTGCACTGGGCGGAAACGGTGGACGAGGCCAATGGCATCGTCCTCTCGATCATCCGCGCTCACGAGGGGCGGCAAGTGATCAAGGGCAAATCGATGGTCAGCGAAGAGATGGAGATGAATCACTTCCTCGCTGATCGGGGCATTGAATGCCTGGAATCGGACATGGGCGAGTACATCGTCCAGCTCGACCACGAGAAGCCTTCACACATTATTATGCCGGCGATCCACAAGAATGCCGGTCAGGTCGCGTCCTTGTTCCACGACAAACTTGGCGTGGAATACACCAAGGACGTTGACCAACTCATTCAGATCGGTCGCAAGGTCTTGCGACAGAAATTCTTCGAAGCAGACATCGGCGTCTCCGGCGTCAACTTCGCCGTGGCCGAAACCGGCACCCTGCTGCTGGTGGAAAACGAAGGCAACGGGCGCATGACCACCACGGTGCCGCCGGTACACATCGCCGTCACCGGCATCGAAAAAGTCGTGGAAAACCTGCGCGACGTGGTGCCGCTCTTGTCGCTGCTGACGCGCTCGGCCCTTGGTCAGCCCATCACCACCTACGTCAACATGATCTCCGGCCCGCGCAAAGAGCACGAACTCGACGGCCCGCAGGAAGTGCACCTGGTCCTGCTCGACAACGGTCGCAGCCAGGCCTTCGCCGACAGCGAATTGCGCCAGACCCTGAACTGCATTCGCTGCGGCGCCTGTATGAATCATTGCCCGGTCTACACCCGAATCGGCGGCCACGCCTATGGGGAGGTTTACCCCGGGCCTATCGGAAAAATCATCACCCCGCACATGGTGGGCCTGGCAAACGTCCCGGACCATCCTAGCGCGTCATCGTTGTGTGGCGCTTGCGGTGAAGTCTGCCCGGTAAAAATTCCTATCCCGGCACTGCTGCGTCGCCTACGGGAAGAAAACGTTAAAGCGCCGGACAGCCCGCATCAAGTCCTGCGCGGCCAGGGCAGCAAATACTCGCGCAAAGAACGTTTTATCTGGAACGCCTGGGCTAGGCTCAACAGTTCGCCGACGCTGTATCGTCTGTTCGGCTTTTTCGCCACACGGCTGCGCGCCCTGGCACCGAATAATGTTGGCCCGTGGACACAAAACCACAGCGCACCGAAACCCGCTGCCCGCTCACTGCACGACATGGCCCGCGAGCATCTGGCCAAACAGGGAGATCGTTGATGAGCGCCAAGCAAAACATCCTCGCCAAGTTACGGAAAAGTCTGACCGGCACCACACCGGTGCCTGACGAGTTCAACGTCGAACTGGTGACGGCGCCTTACACCTACACCGCCGAGCAACGCATCCCGCAACTGCGCAAACTGATGGAAGCGGTACACACCGAAATCCACCTGACGTCCGGCGAAGGTTGGCCGGCGCTGCTGGCGCAATTGCTGCGAGACCGTCAGCTGCCGAGCCTGTTGATCGCGCCGACTACGCGTCACGGGCAACACGTCACGCAGCACTGGGCGAATAATCCTGGTCTGCCGACACTCAAGTCCTACGACCGCCCGGTTGAAGAATGGAAAGCCGAGCTGTTCAACGACACCCCGGCCAGCCTGACCACCACCCTTGGTGCAATCGCTGCCACGGGTAGTCTGATTCTCTGGCCGACACGGGAAGAACCGCGCCTGATGAGCCTGGTGCCGCCGGTGCATTTCGCCCTGCTCAAGGCCAGTGAGATCCGCGACAACTTCTATCAGGTCCAGCAGGAATTCAACTGGGCGCAAGGCATGCCGACCAACGCCTTGCTGGTGTCCGGCCCGTCGAAAACCGCTGACATTGAGCAAGTCCTGGCCTATGGCGCGCACGGTCCGAAAGACCTGGTGGTTTTGATTCTGGAGGACCAATGAATCTACCGGCGGCTTTCCTGCGAGATGCGCAGCAACTGATTCCCCAAGAGCGACGTTTCGACGACCCGCTGTCGACTTTGGCCTTCGGCACCGACGCCAGTTTCTATCGGCTGATTCCGAAACTGGTGATCCGTGTCGAGTCCGAAGACGAAGTGGTCGCGCTGCTCAAACTGGCGCAGCGGGATCAAGTCCCGGTGACCTTCCGCGCGGCCGGCACCAGCTTGTCCGGCCAGGCCATCAGCGATTCAGTGCTGATCGTGCTTGGGGATAACTGGAACGGTCGCGAGATCCGCGGCCAAGGCACGCAAATACGCCTGCAACCGGGGGTGATCGGCGCGCAGGCCAACGCCTGGCTGGCGCCGTTCGGACGCAAGATCGGCCCGGACCCGGCCTCGATCAATGCCTGCAAAATCGGCGGCATCGTCGCCAACAACGCCAGCGGCATGTGCTGCGGCACGGCGCAAAACACCTACCACACGCTGGCCGGCATTCGTCTGGTGCTGGCCGACGGCAGTCGTCTCGATACCGAAGATGCGGCAAGCGTCGCGGCGTTTCGCCAGAGTCATGCTTCGCTGCTCGAACGTCTGGCGACCTTGGGCCGCGAGACCCGCGCCAATGCCGAACTGGCTGCAAGAATCCGCCACAAATACCGTCTGAAAAATACCACTGGCCTGTCACTTAATGCACTGGTGGATTTCGACGAGCCTGTGGATATCTTGAGCCACTTGCTGGTGGGCTCCGAAGGCACCCTCGGCTTCATCAGCGCGGTGACCTACGACACTGTGATCGACCACCCGAACAAAGCCTCGGCGCTGATCGTGTTCCCGGATGTGGAAACCTGCTGTAACGCCGTCACCGTGCTGAAAAGCCAACCAGTGTCGGCCGTCGAACTGCTGGACCGTCGCAGTCTGCGTTCGGTGCAGGACAAACCCGGCATGCCGGCTTTCGTACAACAGCTGTCGAACAATGCCTGCGCGCTACTGATTGAATCCCGCGCCGCATCGTCCACTTTGCTACAGGAACAACTGGCGCAGATCATGGCGTCGTTGACTTCGTTTCCGGTGGAGAAACAAGTCGACTTCACCGAAGACCCGCTAGAAAACGCCCGACTCTGGGCGATCCGCAAGGACACCTTCCCTGCCGTCGGAGCGGTGCGAAAAACCGGCACCACGGTAATCATCGAAGACGTGACCTTCCCGGTTGAGCAACTGGCCATCGGTGTGAACCGACTGATCGAGCTGCTCGATAAACATCACTACGACGAAGCGATCCTTTTCGGACACGCGCTGGAAGGCAATCTGCACTTCGTCTTCACCCAAGGCTTCAACAACCCGGAAGAAGTCGCACGCTACCAGGCGTTCATGGACGACGTGGCGCAGTTGGTGGCGGTGGAGTTCGGCGGTTCGCTGAAGGCCGAACACGGCACCGGCCGCAACATGGCGCCCTTCGTCGAGTTGGAATGGGGCAGCGATGCCTATCAGCTGATGTGGCAACTCAAGCGCCTGCTCGATCCCAACGGCATTCTCAACCCGGACGTGGTGCTCAGCGAGGATCCGCAGATCCACCTCAAGCACCTGAAACCGCTGCCGGCCGCCGACGAGATTGTGGATAAGTGCATCGAGTGCGGTTTCTGCGAACCGGTGTGTCCGTCGAAAGGTCTGACCCTGAGCCCGCGTCAACGCATCGTGATTTGGCGTGATATTCAGGCGAAGAAACGCGCGGGCGTCGACACCTCCGAGCTTGAAGCCGCCTACGAATACCAGGGCATCGACACCTGCGCCGCCACAGGGTTGTGTGCGCAACGCTGTCCTGTAGGCATCAATACCGGCGAGCTGGTGAAAAAGCTCCGCAGCCGCAAAGCAACACATACGAAAACCGCCAACTGGCTGGAAGGAAATTTCGCCACCGCGCTGCAAGGCGCACGTTTCACCCTGCATGTGGCTAACGGCGCCCGAATGCTGCTCGGGGCGCCGCGTCTGGCGAAGCTGTCGGCGACGCTGACTAAATTGTCGAAAGGCCAGGTCCCGCAATGGACCAACGCCATGCCGCAGCCGGAAAAAGCCATTCGCTTCAGCCCGGTCGTATCGGACGAGCGCCCTCGAGTGGTGTATCTCGCGGCATGTGTCTCGCGAGTCATGGGCCCGGCGGCGGGTGATAAAGAGCAGATGTCGCTGTACGACAAAACCCGTGGGCTGCTGGAAAAGGCCGGTTACCAGGTAGTCTTTCCGGACAACCAGGACAGCCTTTGCTGCGGTCAGCCGTTTGCCTCCAAGGGTTACGCCGAACAGGCCGAACACAAACGACAGGAACTGATCGGCGCGTTGCTGCATGCCAGTCGCGGCGGGCTCGATCCGATCTATTGCGACACCAGTCCGTGTACGTTGCGGCTGGTTCAGGATTTGGGCGAAGTTCGACTGGACCTGTACGACCCGGTGCGATTCATTCGTACGTATTTGATGGATCGTCTCGATTTCACACCGCAGGAAGCGCCAATTGCGGTGCACGTCACCTGCAGCACTCAACACCTCGGCGAGAGCCAAGCGCTGATCGATCTGGCGCGCAAATGCAGCAAAAACGTAGTCATTCCCGAGGGCATTCACTGCTGTGGATTCGCCGGGGACAAAGGTTTCACCACGCCGGAGCTGAACGCTCATTCTTTAAGGACGTTGAAGGATGCGGTGCAGCAGTGCAGCGAGGGGATTACCACCAGCCGCACGTGTGAGATCGGTCTGACTCAACACGGTGGAATTGACTACCACGGGCTGGTCTATCTGGTGGATCGGGTCACTCAAGCCAAGTCGGCCTGATGCATTTTCACCAGCGAAAAGGGGCAATTGCGCCCCTTTTTAGTGCGTTTTTCACCCACTGAGAAATTTTTCATAGCCTGTTGAGAAAAAACCGAATTCTTGCGCGACGGCGTAGTCATTAAATTAGGCCTCAACGAACGTGGCTTAATAAGACTCGGCCGAGCCGCCAGCTGATTCGGCAACACCGAGACCATCAGTTCAAGGAGATACCCATGAAACGTACCGCTCTTGCTGGTTTGTTTATTTCTGTTGCAATGCTGGCCTCTCCCGTTTTCGCCGCCGCTGACCTGTGCACAGTGAAGCTTCAGGAGCTGAAAAACAAAGTCACTACGATCCCGGCCACGTCCGAAAACACCACGATGGATATCAAGCGCATGCAGGCGGATGCCGAAGCAGCGCAAAAGGCCGGTGATGACGACAAATGCGTCGCCTCAGCCACTCAAGCGTTGTCCCGCGTGGACAAACTGGCCAGCGAGCCAGCCAAGTAAACCCGGCAGGCCAACCTTCGGGTTGGCCTTCCGTGACCGTTTGGCGTACACTGCGCAGGCTTGTTGCTCATTTTGATTCACCGAGCAACAGGCACGGGGCCGTTTAGGATTCGACGCCGGTCGCGAAACTTTAGGTGCATGCCGAGTTGGTAACAGAACTCGTAAATCCACTGTTGCAACTACTTATAGTTGCCAATGACGAAACCTACGGCCAGGAATTCTCTCTCGCTGCGTAAGCAGCTTTAGATCCTGAGCTTCTGGTACCTTCGGGTCCAGCAATCACCAGGGGATGTCTGTAAACCCAAAGTGATTGTCATATAGAACAGAATCGCCGTGCAGTACGTTGTGGACGAAGCGGCTAAAACTTACACAACTCGCCCAAAGCACCCTGCCCTTCGGGTCGCTGAGGGTTAACTTAATAGAAACGGCTACGCATGTAGTACCGACAGCGGAGTACTGGCGGACGGGGGTTCAAATCCCCCCGGCTCCACCAAACACGAAGCAAGACAAAACCCGCCAAGTGCGGGTTTTGTTGCATCTGGGGGTTGGTGATTTGTGGTTAAACACAACCAGACCTATGCTGGCGATCTACCCGCAAGGAAGCAGCCATGAAATTCAATGTACTGATTGCCGCGTTAACCCTCTCCCTGACGTCCGGTTGTGCGCACTACAACGACCGCACCACTGACACCAACAAGACCGGGCGGATCGCCTGTGATGCCGAGCCCAAGAATCAGGCTGGCTGCTATACGAAGCAGTCGAAGGACTGGAATTGGGGCGGGTTGAAGTTTGGGGTTGGGCCGTCGAACTAGGCTCGGAGTCCTACAGACGGCGTAATTTTGGGTAAGTTTCCGACAGGTTTTGACGGTTGCCGGGTGGGAATAAGAGCCCGTAGGCTTTGGGACCTGCCGGCACTGGTTGGAAACCATTCCCTGAAGGGTGTCATCAGAATGCTGGCTCGGACCAAATGACTCCGTTGGACTTGCAAGTAGATAGGGACATTCAGATGACATTACTCAGCGATGCTTTGATTGCACAGCTCCTCACAATGGACAAGGTGGTAAAAAACTCCGGAGCCAAACCAACTCTGTTCAAGAAGTCGCTGAGATTCAACTACACCGTGCAATCTTCCGACGACAAGCACTCATTTGAGCTCTACATGCGACAGAATCAGATGGACCCGAACGCCTTCTCCTGTGGTCTGACGTACTATCCAAGCCCTGGTGACAAGGGGATCACGCTTACACGGTACAACGGTGGTTATCACGTCCATCGCAATCCACTGGAGGGCGATGAAGAAATCCGCAACCTTTGTCACATCCATCTGGCAACAGAGCGCTACATGGAGCTAGGCAAGGGCGATAAGTTCGCCGAGACAACCACCCGATACAATGACCTCAGTGGTGCTTTGACATGCTTGCTCTCTGACTGCAACATCACTGGCCTGGAGCTAGACTCCAAGGCAGATGATCACTCACTCCAGATACCTCTCTTCGAATGAACGACTTGGCAGCAATACGAAAATCGCTATGCACGGCGTTCTGCGAGGACGTGGTGATCAGTGAGCGAGGCGACTTGCTGACCGTATCAATCCCACTTACTGCTCGGGATGGGGATTGCTTTACCGCATATTTGAGCCGAAAAAATGGAGGTTGGCGCGTATCCGATGCCGCCAACACGATGATGCGGCTTAGCTATGAAAATGACTTGGCCAAATTGCTGACAGGCCCAAGGGCAAAGCTTTACGAGTCAATTTTGGCCGAAAGCGGCTTGTTTGAGGATGATGGCGAGATCTATATCGACGTTCCTGCTGACAAGCTCTCTCGAGGGATTTTTGCGCTAGGCCAAGGCCTGAGCAGAGTCGAGGACATCGCCCTCTGGACGAAAAGTCGAGTGGGTTCGACATTTACTCACGATCTGCGAGAGTTGTTGTATTCGTTTGTTCCCAAGGAAATCATCCAGGAAGGCTACGTCCCAGAAATATACGGTGGTGAGGATTACGCAGTTGATTTCCGGATAAAAACCGATGGCAAGCCTGTGTTTCTTTTCGGCGTAAACGGGAAGGACAAGGCTCGTTTGACGACAATTACGCTGCTTCACCTCAAGCAGGTCGGAGTCAAATTCGACTCAATTATTGTGTGCAGCGACTTCTACGACCTTCCCAAAAAGGATGCCTCACGACTGATGTCGGCAGCCAACGATGTCGCCCCGTCGATTTTAGACACGGCATCTATAATCGAAAAAGTTCAGCACCGCATGGCATAGCCGAACCCACAACTTTTTAAACAAAAAGCCCGCCCGGTGCGGGTTTTGTTGCATCCGGGGGTTGGTGATTTGTGATTAAACACAACCAGACCTACGCTGGCGATCTACCCGCAAGGAAGCAGCCATGAAGTTCAAAGTACTGATTGCCGCGTTGACCCTTTCCCTGATGTCCGGTTGTGCGCACTACAACGACCGCACCACTGACACCAACAAGAACGAGCGGATTGCCTGTGAGGCCGAGCCCAAGAATCAGGCTGGCTGCTATACGAAGCAGTCGAAGGACTGGAATTGGGGTGGGTTGAAGTTTGGGGTTGGGCCTTCGAACTAGACTCTGGTCTTTCAGGAAACCGCTGGTATTGAGGCGTTTTTTAAACAATAAATCTTGCGCCGATCCTACAGACGCTGTGATTTTCGGGGAGGTTTCCGACAGGTCACGGCGGTTGTCGGGTAGGAAGGTGAGTGGATAGGCTTTGTCGGTCGCTGCACATCAGCGACCGGGTGTGGAAACGCGAAGATAAACACACGTGCCCCCATGGCATACTGTGGCGCTTTTTTCGGCCGCAGGTTCTAGTTATGGCGGCTGTGCGTGGGAGGCCTTCGGGTCTGCCGGGTTTTGTCCGTTTATCTCGGTTTTTCCACCCCGCGCACAGTTGCCACCTATTCGAGTGGAATCGGAAGAGTGGCAGCTCCAATGACTTAAAAGGACGATTGCCATGATCAAAGAAACACCAAATCCGCCTGCCCCGGACGACGTTTCCCCCTACGAATCCATCGATTCAAAAAAACTCCACGAAGCCGCTGACCGCGCGCTCGATCACTACCTCAATCCCTCCGCCCTGAAATCCCCCGTTTCCCGCAAGCCGAGCACGATGTTTCTCGTTGCACCGGACATCAAGGACGAAGACCTGCTCGCCCATACCTGTGAATCGTTAGCCCAGGCCAGTGTGATGGCGGGTGATTTTGCGGGGTATCTGGAAGGTCCGCATAGGCATACGGCGATGGCGATGGCGATGGCGATGGCGATTCAGCAGATTGTGATGCTGGCGGAACTGGCGGTGAATCGGATGCTGGATAACGTTGTGGTGCCGAAATCTGCGCCACACAGTTGATCCCCTGTGGGAGCGAGCTTGCTCGCGATATAGGTGTGTCAGTCGACATCCATGTTGAATGAACAATCGCTATCGCGAGCAGGCTCACTCCCACATTAGTCCGGTGGACGGTTGGGGTTTAAAGCACTTTCAAATCCACCGACACATGCCCCCGCGTCATCCGCGAATACGGGCAGATCTGATGCGCAGCCTCCGCCAGTTCCCGCTTCACGCCCTCCTCCAACCCGGGAATGTTGACGTTCAACCTGACCGCCAACTGAAAGTCCCCGCTACCGATCTTGCCCAAATCCACCTCGGCATCCACCGACGTGTCTTCCGGCAGTTTGATTTTCATCTTGCCCGCCACCACTTGGATCGCGCCGATGAAGCAGGCGGAATAACCCAGTGCAAACAGTTGCTCCGGGTTGGTGCCGGGTTTACCCGATCCCGGCGAGCTGAATTTGACATCAAGCTCCCCATCGCTGGATTTGCCAGTGCCTGTGCGGCCGCCGACGGTGTGGGTTTTGGCGGTGTAGAGAACGGTTTCCAGTGCAGTGCTCATGATCGTGACTCCTGATGGGAAGCAACAGATGATGGGGCCGGGAGTTCAAGCCTAGCAGCGCAACCCAGACTGACAAGTGACGTCAGTCGGACGAAAAAAAGGCACTGAGCGATAACCGCCAGTGCCTTTTTTCACGTCTGAAAGAACGATCAGCGCGACAACATAAACGTGTCGTACTCCAGATCTTCCAGCGCCGTTGTAAGCCTGTGTAAACCCAGCAATACACAAATCAGCAACGACAACGTAAACCCGTACCCGAAGAAGCTTGGCCCCAGGTACATGCTGAACAGCGTCAACATGGCGTTCAACACCGCGAACAGCACGCACAGCTCCAGCACCACAGTACGTTTGTCGAGGTAGAAGAACACGTTGAGCAACGCCATGAACACCACCTGAATGCTCACACCGATCAGATCGATGTAGAACAGCGGCAGGTAATAACTGGAGATGCCCAGCCACTCCAGCAGGCGCGGCGCGAACAGGAACAACAGCACCGCCGTCAGCCCCTGCACTTTGCAGATTTCCAGCAAACCCTGGCGGATCGACAAGGTCATTTCGGTTTTCAGCTGGCCGATGTGTTGCAGGGTTTCACCTTCGCGGATCGCCCGGAACAGGCGGTCGTACCACTCGGCGAAATCAGTCTCGATGCGCACCAGAAACACCGCCATGCCGGGGATGATCGCCAGGTACGCGAGGAAGATCGGCAAGTCGTAAAGGATCGAGGCGCGCAGCGGGCCGACGATTTCGTTGGAGGTGCCGGGGTTGAACCAGAACAGGAATTTGTCGATCCAGATGCCCAGGTTGTAGAAGAAACCGGTGGCCAGCAGGCTGAGGAAAACGTTGCGCCGGTCGAGGAAATCGAAGGCGATCAGTTTCTCGGCGCGGTACTCGCGCAGGATGTCGTAGAGGAACAGAAACAGCAGCGTGCTGTGCCCGATCAACAGCGCCAGCAGCAAGCCCGGCATCTGCAAAAAGCTCAGCACGTAGGCGCTCGCGACCATCAGCGTGTACCCCACCAGCATCACCAGCAGGATGCGGTTATAGGCCTTCATCCCCGAGAGGAAGATGATCACCAGCCACAAGTTGCACAGCACCACGAAGTTCGCCAACACCAGCACGCGGTAAATCAGCGGCTGGTCGAACAACAAGCCCAGCACGACGATCCCCAACAACCCGGCGCCGAGCGTGACCAGCAACAACACGCCCAACAGGTTGGGCAGGATCTGATCGTATTTGTGTTCGAACAAGCGGTCGGACACGAAGCGCGTGAAGAACAACTGCAAGCCACCCGTCAGGATCAACGAGGTGGCCATCAGGTACGTCACCGTCACCAGGAACTGCCCGACCAGCATGTTCGGCAGCAGCAGGCCGATGCTGATGATGCCCACCAGCATCACGCTGATGATCGACAGCACCCACGGCCCGGAACTGATCAGGCCGGCGTAGACGTAGGCGTGCAAGGTCGCCGTGTACGAATCGCGCGAAAGGATTTTTCGCAGTTCAAAGCCAATACCGGCCATTTAGCTGTTCTCCATGGCGGCTTGATACAGGTCGCGGTAACGCTGCAGCATCAAGGCTTCGGTGTAATAACGAGTGACCCGCAACAAGCCGCTGGCCTGGGCGGCCTGCCAGCGTCGCGGGCTGCGCAACAGTTCAAGGATCGCGGCGCTCGTGGCTTGTGGATCGGCAATCGCCACCACTTTGCCGGCGTGCCCCAGGTCTCGGTCTTCGGCGCTGCCGCCTTCGATCAATTCGCGGCACGAACCCACGTCGCTGCTGACCACCGGCGTACCGGCGGCCCAGGCTTCGAGGATCACCAGCGGCTGCGCTTCACTGATCGAGGTCAGCACCATCAGGCCGAGTTTCGGCAGGATGTCCTGAATGCGCTGGAAACCGAGGAAATGCACCTTGCCTTCCAGGCCCAGACTGGCCATCAGGCTGCGGCATTCGCTGACGTATTCCGGGTCTTCCTCTTCGGGGCCGACGATCCAGCCTTCAGCTTGCGGCATGGCGCTGATCACGCCGCGCATCGCCCGCAGAAAGGTTTTCACGTCCTTGATCGGCACCACACGCCCGATCAAACCGACCACGGGCGCAATCCCGTGAGCGCGGGATTCCAGCGCGGCGGTCCACACCGGCAGGTCGATGCCGTTGGGAATGACTTGGGTGCGGGCCGCGAGGGCGCCGTCCTTGATCTGCCGCTGACGGTTACCGTCGTAGAGCGCGATGATGTTGTCGGCGCTGTTGTACGTCAGCTGGCCGATGCGCTCGAAGAAACGCACCCACAACGTGCGAATGTAACCCGAGCCGGCATCGAGGCTGCGGTTCAGCGCCTGGCCGGAACTCTCGGCGATCCAGCTGGCCTGGGCCAGGTCGATCTTGCGTTCCTTGGTGTAGATCCCGTGTTCGCTGAGCAGATAGGTGCAGTTCCAGCGTTGCTTGAGGATGCAGCCGAGGAAGCCCGCATACCCGGTGGAAATCGAATGCAGCACCCGCGCTTTCGGCATGCGTTGCGCGGCTTCGGCGAGCATCAGCAACGGCGACTGCATCGCGCGCAGGGTCCAGAAATAATTGACAAAGGACGGGTCGGCGCAATGCTGCCGATAACCTTCGCTCAACGACTCCCAACTGGCACGGCTGCGCAGCACATCGTCGAGGGTCATGCGGCCCTGGGCGATGCAGTCGAGCAAGCGTTCACCCAGCGCCGGATCCGGCGCATCCGGGTGATGCAGGAAACGATACAAGTCCTGCAACTGCTGCTCGTCGGCCTCTCGGGGCACCAGCAGCGTGTCGGCCGGATGCGTCGCATCTTCGAGGAACACTTCTTCGATGTGCAGCACGTTCGCCGGCACTTCGTAGCGCCGGGTCGGATAGGCCTGACGCTGGCCGCCGATGAACATCACCGAAAAGGTCAGTTCCGGCAGGCCGAGGATCATCTGGTGAATCCAGCTGGAAACACCGCCGCGCACGTAAGGCCAGGTGCCTTCGAGCAGCAGACAGATGTCGGCATCCGGTGCCTGTTCCTTGTGACTCATGTCCAGCTCCTGACCAATGCGGCGAACGGCGGCCGCTGACGGGTTTCCTCGGGAAGGCGTGCGAGCAGTGCGGGGATTTCGTGGTAACGGCCGGCCTCGAACGCCAGTTCGGCGCGAAACGGCAGCACTTGTGCCGCGCCCATGCCGTTTTCCTGAGCCTGACTGAGCAGCACCTCGGCACGCCCGACGTCACCACGCTCCAGCGCGATGCGCCCGGCCAGCAAAACCAACTCACCGCCCTCGCCCGCGGCCAGGCCAAGCTCGGCATGTTCGCTGGCTTGATTGAGCACGTGGTCGAGCACGCTGCCTTGGGCCAGGCCCAGATACGCCAGCTCCCAGTACCAGCGCGCCAGCCTTCCGTGCAGCGCACCCGCGGCTTTGGCATTGGCGTCGACCAGTTCGCCGAGCGCGATCTGGATGTGCAGGTTGATGTCGCTTTCCTGTTTATCGAGCATCGAATACGCCAGCAGCCGCACGTCGTCACTCGGGTCAGCGAGGGCCAGTTTGAGGATCGGCACCGCTTCTTTGCCGGGCATGCGCCGAGTGGCCAACAGCGCGGCCAGACGTTGATCCGGATCCGGCGCGTGACGCAACACGTCCTGCAAACCGCCATCGGCAAAGATCGGCGAGTGCAGTTGCGACTGTGCCCGAAACGGCAGTTTCGGGATGCCCACTGCTTGCCACGCTTGCTTGTCGCGTTTGCGCGGCAGGTACAGCGCCGGGAAGATCGCCGCCACCACGCCGACCGCGCCGAGCACCGGCACGAAGAACGCCAGGCTGAAAATAAACAGCGGGCTCCACGGCAGCGGCGAACGGTAGCGCGCCGGCAGCAACAGCCACACGGCCGCGCACAACATCACGCAGGCCAGGCCATGGCTGAGGGTGAACACCAGCAATTGTTGTAACTCGGGCGCCGCGAGCCACAAACTGGCCCAACTGCCCGCCTCTAACAACAAGGCTCCGCTAAACAGCCACTTGCTGATCATTCAGGCCACACTCGTTGAACAGGAAATTACGCAGCCCGTTGCGTTCACAGCCAGGCTCCAGGTTGAACGGCAACACGCGCACGCCGAGGCTGTCGAGGCTGCTTTCAATGCCAAAGTGTTCGTGCAGCATCAGGTTCATCCGCGCCAGATAACCTTCAGTGCCTTGCGGACTGGTCAACGGCAACAGCACCAACAACAGCTGATGATCGCGGTTGTTACGCAGCGGCAATTGCAGATCGAGGCCACGCTGGCTGCGTTCGAACAAACGCGACAGCTCATCGTTGGGACGGGTGATTTCAAAAGCGAAAAGACCGGCAGCCAGTTTGTGTTGCTCGACGTCCACCAGCGAACGCTTGAGCTGCAGCGTGAACTGCTGCGCATCGGCGTCGGCCAATTGCAGCACTTGCGGGTCGCGGCGCAGCAGGTCGGCGATGTGCCCGGCAAGCAACGACAACAGGCTCAGCGTTCGATCCTGGAAAGCGAAAAACGGCATCTGCCGCACCGCCAGAATCGCCAGCAAACGCCCCTCGGCGTCGATCAACGGGATGCAAGCCTGCAACGACGAGAACTGCGCCGAGCTGCCGGCATCAATCAACTCCTGACGCACGCTGACCAGTTCGCCACGCTCCAGGCACAGCTTGACCAGGCCGTCTTCGGTGCCCAAAGGCCCCATGACGCCGATGGTCGCCAAGGCTTCGGGCAACACGTTCTCTTCACGCTCATCGACGCGGTACAGCCCAGCCACACGCAACGTGCCGTACTGTCCCAGCATGGCCGCGATCGGGTCGGCCAGCGCGGCCAGTGCATCGCCTTCGTCCGGCATCACTCGAAGCTTTTCGCGCAAGCCCAGCAACGAACTGCGCAAGCTCTGATCGCTGCCGGCCACGCGCTGCTCCAGCAGGTCATGGGAGACCCGCAGAATCTGGTGCGCGCGGGTGAATTCGTCGAGTCGGTACTGGCGGTAATCGTTGGCCATCTGCAGCCGCTGCAAGCGCCGCTCCCACAGATCGCGAACCTCGCCCACCAGCATGCCACTGACCAGCACGCCAACAATGAAGGACGGATCGAGCTGGGCGTAGGCCTCATGCCCGATGTAGCGCAGGGCGAACAGTGCCGCCACCAACAGGCTAGCGCTGAGCAAGCCGCGCACGAAACCGTAGCGCACGCCTAACAACAACGGCGCCAACACTGGCCAAGGAAAACCGCCGTGCATTTGCAACGGGTCTTCGGGGGTCAGCCACAAGCCGAGGCCGATGGCTGCGCCGGTGACCAACAGCGTTTCCAGCCAAGACACCGGACCGCTGGCACGCGGCGCGAGGCTGTAATCCATGTGAGGAGAATTCATTGCATTCACTCGAACCGAAGGGCGCCAACAAGTTTGTCGAGCACCGTTTGCGCGGTGCCGGCGAGGCTTTCACGGGACCAGCCCGCGCGCGCGCCGCTTTTGCTCCAGAGCACACGACCGCTGCTGGCTTCGAGCACGCGCAGGCTGATGCCCACGGCCGGTTCGCCGTCCAGACCGTTCTTGTACTGCCACTCTTCAACGCTGCCGGCGACCACGTAATCGAGCTTCTGATCACGCGCCCAGTCGAGAGCGCCAGCCAGGCGTTCGTTGTCATCCATCAGCGCTTGTTCGCCCTGAGTGCTGACCGGGTAAACCCGTGGTTGCAGACCATGACTGCTGAGCACGCTGAGCAGAATCTGCTCGGCGCGTTCACCGGCCTGCGGAGTTTGCGAATAGTTGATCATCGGCACGGTGCCCCACTTCGCAGTACGCGGAAGATTCGGGCTGGTGTCGCCGGTGAAACTGGCGCAACCGGCGACGAACAGGACTGCCAGAGCCAGGCTCAGATTACGAATTGCTTGCATCAGTTTTTCTCCTGTAAACATTTCATGATCAGCGTCCGAAACGCACGCCGTAGCTCACACCCAGTGTTCCGCCCGCCTGACCGTCCCCGCCCTGTGGGGCGGATTGGTAGCCGACGGTGAGGGCCAATTCGTCACCGCCCAGCACTTCAACACCGATCCCGGTGTTGATGCCGTAGTTGAAGGTTTGATCCAGCCATTGCCAGCCCGCCGTCACGTCCACCAGCCAGGTGTATTGCGGGCGAGTGCGCACCAGAGCGCCCGGCAAACCGCGACGCCATGAGCTGCCGACATACAGTTGGCCATAACGGCTTTGCAGCAGATCGTCGGCCGTCACGATCGCGGGATCGTCCGAGTCATCAACGCTTTTCACCGGACCGTCGTTGGCGCTGGACAGGTAGTCCAACGTGCGGTCCTTCACGTTGTTGTGCTGATAATCGACACCGCTGCGTACGGTCCAGTTCGGCCCGGCGAATTCCAGCGTGTGGTTGTATTCCATCTTCAGCGCCTGGCCGTTGCCCAGGGAGTCGCCAGCTCGGGTGGAGAACGATTTCTGTGCCACTTCCCAGCTGATCTGATCCCGCGCCGAGAGCCCGTGACGACCGCCGACCCACACACTGTCGTGCTGGCCGAAAGCGCGCATCAGGCCGCTGTCTTCGCTCTTGCGATGCCAATCCAGGCCGGTCTCGATCTGGTCACTGGCGCTCAACTGCCAGGTCCGGGACAGGCCCAGGCCGGTGCGGTCGTCGTCATCGCGCTGACTGGTGTCGGCGAACAGTTTGTAGCCGCCGTCCTCCACCGAGCGTTGCAGGGTCAGCGCGGCATTGCGCTCATCGCCCATGCGCGACTCGATCAGTTGATCGCTGTTGTAAGTGCCGTTCTCCAGCTCAAGGTTGGCGTACCACTGACTGCCGAGGTTGTGCGCGATTTGCAGGCGCGGCCCGTTGAATTCCAAACCACCGAAATCCTGCTGATGCCAGGACAGCTGCGCGCCTTGTGGCGTCAACTCTTGGAGCTCAACAGCCTGACGGCGCAGTTGCTCGCGCACGGCGGCCGGCTGATCGTCACCCAGTGCGGACTGGCTGAGGTCGAGGGCTTCGTCGAAGCGGCCGAGACGGCTGAGGGCCTGAGCGCGTTGCGCCGGATTCAGGTCGCTACTGGCCAACAGCGTTTCGACTTGCGCCTTGTTTCGGCTGCGCAAGGCTTGCTGAATTTCTTCGTAACGCTGGACCTTCAAGCCCTGGCTGCGCGCCCAATCAAGCCACTGGTCTTTCTGCGATTCCTGGTTCGTTGCGTCGAGACGCGCCAGCAACCGTTCGAACCACAATTGCAGCATCGCCGGCGAGCCGTCCTTCCACTTCGCCACTTCCTGCTGCGCCTTGGCCGGCGAATAACTGCTGGCCATCAAGCGCAACCAGATCGCGTAACGTTGAGACGAAGGCAGAATGTTTTCGCCTTCGGGACTGCGCAGCAGCTTCAGGCGCAACCGTTGCGCCGCGTCCTGATAACCGGCGCTTTCGAGGGCATCGGCGTAGGCCGCGCGCACCAGCCAATCCTGCGGACTGGTCTTGAGGTACAGGCGATACCAGGCCAACGCTTCGGCATCGCGACCGAGCATCTGACTGGCACTGGCAAACGGCAGCCAGAGGATTCGGTCCTGACGTGCCTGGGGTTTCCACTCCGTCAGCAACGGCTTGAGCGCGGCGGTGTTGCCTTGATCGACGTACAGCCACATCAGGCGTTCGCGGAACAGGTTGTCATCCGGGAAACGCGAAAGGCCCAACAGGTACAAGCGCTGCGCTTCGTCGATATTTCCCTGCTGCACGGCCAGCGCACCGCGTATCGCCAGCACTTGTGCCTGCTCGTTGGCGTCCGGGAATTGCTCGGCGTCTTTGAGCAGCGCGACCACTTGCGGCCAGTCCTGCAATTCCTGGGCTTGCTGTAAGGATTCAACCAGACGCTGCGGATCACGGCTGCGTTTCCAACTGCCGACCATCATGGTCAGGGCGCGCTTCGGATCGCTGCTGCGATACATGGTGATCAGCTGACTTTCGTCGCCGCTGTTGAGCGAGCCCTTGAGCGCGAGGAGTCTTTCCAGGGAAACCTGCAGCTCGTTGTCGAGCTCCAGATCCCACGCCAAAGCAGCGCGCAGGCGCCAGTAACCCTCATCGGTGATCTTGCGGTTGTCGACCTGCAACACGTCCCACGCCGCCTGATTATCAAACAGCTTCAGGTCGGTATTGGCCCAGTCGATGCGCTCGGTCGTGGTCAGCGCAAAGCGTTTCGAGTAGCGCTTGTAGACTTCGGTTTTCTGCGCAAACTGCCCGGTGTTTTCGAGGTTTTGCAGCAGGCGTGTCCAGGCCAGACGATGCGCCGGGTACTTGCGCAAGTAGGCGTGCAACCAGGCTTCGGCTTGCGTCGGTGTGCCGCGGGATTCGTGACCGTAGTTCAGCGCATCGAGTTCGACGTCAGTCAGCGCCCGCTGCTCCATGATCTCGGCGAGCAAGGGAATCGCCCGGTCAAAATCGTACTGCTGGCTTGCCAGACGCCAGGCGTGTTCACGGGTTTGCGGGTCTTCGTGCAGTTTCAGCAGGCGAATCCAGTAGCCAAGAGCGGCCTGACTGTCGCCACGCCATTCGCCCAGCTGCCCCATTTGCTCGAGCAACGCCAGGTCATCCGGATGTTCAGCCACGAGTTGCAGCCCACTGTCCCACGCACCGGCCAGGTCGCCTAGGGCCAGGCGCATGCTGAATTCTTTGCGGAGGATTTGCGGATTGTCCGGCTGCAACACGCGCCACTGATCAAGAAAGCGCTGCGCCAGATCGAAGCGCTTGCTGCCGACGGCGACATCGACGCCTTGCTCCAGCCACGGCGAATCGGTTTGCGGGTCCTTGAGTTGATCCAGCTCATCAGCCAGTACGCGCGCGGCCTGATCACCACGGCCGGCGGCCAACAGACTGTTGAAGGCCAGTTGCGCGTATTCACGACGCTCGGACGCTTGCTGGCTGTCTTGCTTGAGCAGCAGATAAATGTCGGCGGCGCGGCCAGGTTGTTCACCCGCCAGGTACCACTGCGCGGCGGACTTGAGCGAAGCAATGCGCTGAGCCGGATCGCGATCGGCGATTTCTTCGTAGACGCTGGCAGCGAAGGCTGGCGCCTGTAATGTCAGCGCCAGCTTGGCCAGGTTCTGCAATTGCGGCAGCGGCAGCAGGCGGTGATCGAAGCTTTGCAGGCGTTCGATCAAGGCTTTCTGCGCGATTGGATCGTCGGCCTTCGCCGCTTCCAGCGCATCCAGTTCCAACCGGTAATACGCCTGCAACTCGACGACCGGTTTCGGCCAGTTCTCAAGGTGCTGGCGCGCCTTCGGGTAGTCGCCGAGACGGATCAACAGATCGACCAGCTGCAAGCGCAGGTGATCGTCATCCGGGTGCGCCGCCAATAGCAATTCGGCGTAATTGGCCGAGACCGCATCCGGCTCGCGGCCATCGGGCTGGAACACTTCTTCGCGCTGGAACGTCACCCACAGCAGGCCGCCCACGGCCACCGCCACCACCGCCAATGCCCAAGGATTGAGCAGACGGCTGCTTTTAGTAGCCGAGGCGTTAGATGCAGTAGAGCTGACCATGACTCACCTGCTTCATTGGTAATTGAAAAGTCCACAGGCCGGCGGATGCCTTGCCTGCAAATTGTTGCCCGTCCACTTCAACCCGGCAGCTGCTCGCCGAACGCACGGAGAAAGTCAGGTCGACCTGCCCGGCAAACGAAAAGCTCACGTGCCTTTCGTCCACATATTTCCAGTCCACCAACGGCAGATTGGCCTCCTCTAGCGCCGGCCGTTCATCTCGGTCGGGGCGCAACACCAGCAACGCCTGGTCGCTGCTCAACGCCACGTATCGGCCCTGCGGCAAGTCGCGAACACCGGCGACTCCTTGCGAGCGCAGCAGATCCGGCCAACCCATCTGCGGGTCGAGTCGCAGGGTGCGCAGCGCGTCCATCCCGCGAACCTGCCAGTCGCCCTCGGCGGTGCGCGCCAGACTGGCCTGATACAAACCGTGCACACGATCGAGGTAGTCGCTCATCCACAGCGACATCGGTTGCTGGTCCTTCATGTAGCCGTAGATCTCGTCCATCGCCTTGATCGAGGCCTGCTTGGTGCTCGAATAGAAGTGGTAATACAGGTGCAGGCCGCGCAAACGCCGTGGGCTGTCGGTGAGATCGAAGGTGTCGATCACATCGCGAAAGCCGTAATACGGCCCCTTCCACAGGTTGGTGTAGAGGTTCTCGTTGATGATCGGCGCGTAGTACTGCAAGCCGCCTTCGGTGGGGCGCAGTAACGGGTTGAGGCCGGTCAGCGACGGGTTAGCCTTGGTCAGCATGGTCTCGGCGCCGTTGACGTTTTTGAGACCCGCGTCGTAAGCCAGCTTCAGCGTGGCGGCCGAGGGCAAGGCATCGCCCGGCCAGAAGATCAACTTCACCGGTTTTTCCGGGGTAGTGAGCTGCTGGTTGATGTAGTCGCGCGAGCCAAAAATCTCACGGCGAAAATCAATTTTGTCGTAGCCCGGGATGGCCATTTTCAAGCCGTATTCCGGTTTGAAATTCTCACGTTTCTGCGCCACTTCCGGCTGCAAGAAAAACGGATGGCTGAAGGTGTGACTGGCGACTTCGACTTTCGGGTTGGCAAACAACTCACGGGCAATCGGCTCCAGTTCGCGAGCCAGGAACGGGAACATGCCGCGCGGTGAAATCTCGCCTTCGACGACCGACACCGAGGTCAGAAACGGGTTGGGCCGAATGAAATCGTCGAGCACCTGCTTGCCGGCATACGGCGTGCCGCGCACTTCGGCGCGCGACGGGAAACCATCGCCATCGATGTGTACGGTCGCGATGCGGCGGCCGTTTTCGGTGGTGGTGTCCGGACGCGGCTGCACCGGCAGGCGCAGGCTGGCCTGGAGGAAGGCGAATGGATCGAGAATCCAGCGGCTGCGCTCGTTGTTCGTTTCGAGAATGTACGGTGCCAGGGCTACACCGCCCCACTCGGCTGTCGCCACCGGGGCGAATGTCTGGCCGTCAGCAGTGGTCAGCAGCAACGCGGCTTTCGGACCTTTGGGCAGCAGGGAAATCGCGGTCAGGTCACGGGATCGGGGCTGCACCGGTGCTTCGAAAGCGCCGATCAGCGCCTTGTCCTGGTAGCTGATGGTCAACGCTTGAGTGCCAATCGGTGCCGCGCGATTCAGGCCCAGACGCTTGAGTAGCAGCGGGTCTTGAATCGGCAGGCCGGAAAAGAACACCACCGGGACTTGTTCGTCCAGACGCTTGCCGATCCAGCTATTGAAGGCCGGTGCGTCCTGCGGCGGGCCGCTGGTCATCCAAGTAATGATCCCTGCGTACAAACCGCTGAAACGGTGCTCCGGCAGGGAGCTGTCGACAGGCAGGTAATCCACCCGGTAACCGAGGTATTCGAGCAAACCGCCGAGCAAGGTGTGCCCGGCGTTGCGCACCAGGTCACCTTCGCGCGGATCGTAAAGCAGTGCGATTCGGCGCGGCTGGATTTCGATGCTGCTGATGCCCATCGAATCCAGCTCAGGCGTGCCGATGTAGGGAATGAAGCCCTCATCGCGCAGACGCTTGGCCAGTTTGCGCGCTTCATCGCGACGCTCCGGCGGCAAGTAGTCGATGGCTACCAGCGGGATGCCTTTGGCGCGCAACGGTTGGATCTGGGTTTCCAGCCATTCGCGGTCGGCTTCAGGCACCGGGCGATAGCGCTTGGCGGAAGCGTCCCAGCCGGCGTGAATGGATTCGATAGCCACCGCGGCCGCCACGCCATCGAGGTCGGGCAACACTTCAAATCCACGGTTGAAAAACAGCTTCAGGTTCGGCTGACGCTGGTGCAATTCCCGCAGAAAACCTGCGAGTGCCACACGCTGTGTTTCTCGCGACGATTCCGGCAGCAACTGGAAGCTGTCGAGGGTGTCGAGGAACAGACCGGCGTAGCCTTCGGCCTGCAACGCCTTGGCTCGACCGAACAGGTGTTCACGCCAGGCCGGTGCCGCGAGGTCCATGACCTGACTGTCCCACGCGCCATTGCGCACCGGGCTGACGGCCCCTGAGAGGGATGCCTTGTCGAGTTCGGCCTTGCCACCGTGGAACTCACCCACCGACAGATAGGCGAACGGCTGGCTGCCCAATTTGCGCAGGGTTTTGACGTCGCCTACGGTCATATGCCCCGGCTCGACCACCGACCAGTCGAACTGGGCCAATTCGGAAATGGGCGGTTGATCGGCGTACCAAAAAACCACGCTGGCGGGTTGCGGTAATGCTGCGGCCTGGACGGCGGGTGCGCTCACGAACAACGCTAAAGCGGCGAGCAGCCGTTTAGCGGCCGCGCGGACACGCGTCCTGCGAAAAACGATTTCCATAACTCACTCTTGAATTGACTGAACCGATACTGCTTCGAAGTCGGACAGTAGAACCGGCCGGGTTAGAGGCTGCGGATAAGCTGCGCCAGGCCTTTGCCGATGGCGGTCGGTTCCGGGAGCGTGAAACGCTCGAGCAGGCGGCTGTTGTTGGCGCGCGAATGGCGAATGTCGCCCTGACGTGGCGCGTGATGAATTACCTTCAGCGGGCTGCCGGTGACGGTGCCCAATTCAGTGATCAGGTCGTTGAGGCTGGTGGAACGACTCAGGCCAACGTTCACCGCGCCGGGGCTCGGCTCGCTGACTTCCAGGGACTGAACGAGAATGCTCACCAGGTCCTGGACATAGACGAAGTCGCGGGTTTGCGCACCATCGCCGAAAATCGCCACCGACTGCTCCGCCATGGCCAGCTTGGTAAAAATGCTGATCACGCCGGAGTACGGCGATGAAGGATCCTGGCGCGGGCCGAAGATGTTGAAGAACCGAAAGATCATCGGTTCCAGGCCATGTTCGCGGCGATAGAAATCGAGGTATTGCTCACTCGCCAGTTTGTCGCTGGCATACGGCGTGAGCGGGGATTTTGGCGTGTCTTCGTGAATCGCCGTGCCTTCGCCATTGTTGCCGTAGATGGCCGCGCTGGAAGCGAATACCACGCGCTTGATCCCGGCCTTCACCATGCTTTCGCATACGTTGAGCGTGCCGACGAAGTTGCTTTGATGGGTGCTGACTGGATCATCCACGGACGCTTGCACCGAGGCCACCGCCGCCAGGTGAACAACAGCGCCGCAATCGCGCATGGCCTGTGCCACCACGGCGCCGTCGGCGACATCACCGATGACCAAGCTCAGACTGGCATTATCCATCGGCAGATTGCTGACCTTGCCGGTCGACAAATTATCCAGCACGCGGACTTTGTAGCCTTTACCAAGCAACGCTTCTACGAGGTGCGAGCCAATAAACCCTGCACCGCCAGTCACCAGTATTCGCTCAACAAACATGAAATCTCTCCCTGAACAGTAGAGCGGATACGAGTGGTTAAAGTCCGCCGAGTTTGTGGCGCAAGGCCATCAAAACGCGGCCGATAATGGGAGATCAAATGGGCACTGTCAATACTTTGTCTAATATATCGCCGGGCGGTATTTTACCTCGAAAAACGTCACTTATTTGACGACATTTATTAGCTACAAGCTGTCATACAATTGCCATTCCAGACCGTCAAACTACGTCTAGACCGGAACTCTCGCCATGCATCAAGCCCTTCTTATAGTCGATGTCCAGCCCCGGCTTTTTCCCGCCTCAATGGCTTATCGACGGCATTCGCAAACTCATTGGCAACCTGCCCAGCGTCGCCACTGTTGAACGTCACGACGAATCAATAACGCCGTTTGAGAAACAACTCGGATGGCATTCTGCTCCGGACGATGACAGCCTGATCGAGGCTGATCGCATCTTTATCAAGCACGGCTATGCGCCATCCCTTGAGACCATTGAGTATTTGAAAAGCCTGAAGGTGGATCGCGTATTGGTGTGCGGGCTTCAGACCGATACATGCTGCCTGACGGCCGGGTTTGCGCTGTTTGATGCGGGGTTGCAGCCGACGTTGATTACGGATTTGACCGTGGGGTCATCGCTGGATCGGACGGGGGCGCTGGGGGTGAGGGTTTGGGAGCATCACTTTAAGCACACGGTGAGGTCGGATGAGCTGTAATCAACCGGGAGCGCTGTTCTAAGGGGGAGTGTCAGACTTTTTACGCGCATCGAAACTGAAGCTAGTAAAGCTGAACCACGTCCCACCACTCCGGCTGCTGAACCAGTTCATAGTCGGTCATATGCTGAAGAATTCGCACCAAATCAAATGATCTGATCCCGTCGACATGCTCGCTCAGACTTTCCGTGGTATTTGCCCACAAGGGGTCAAGCACAAAATCGATTCCTTTCGTCCTGGCAAGCTTGGCTGCTGGAACAAAGTCCGAGTCGCCTGCCACCAACACAATTACGTCGACAAGCTTGTCCAGTGCCAACGTGGTGATATCCATCCCAAGCTTGGTGTCGACTGTCTTCTGTTCAATTTTGTAGTGAAAATCATCGTTTGTAAGATCGCCCCATGCTCTCTGACCATTGAGCAGGGCTTTAAGCGAATGAGTATTGAGCTGCCATTCTCCTTTTTTCGCCAGTTCTCCTAATCGAAGTGCGGTCTTGCGATTGGTTCGAAGGTAAGCATGCAAATTACGCCGAAGCTGATAGGGACCATGCGTATTGAAATTCATGTACCCCGAGGTTTTATGGCCATGCGGAATGATCGGCAGACGAACCTGATTTGAAGGAGGAGGACAGTCGTAGAAGTAGATCCGATACAACTCTCGGCAGGGAGATCGCTCATCCTCCAAGTGATGCCTCGCGATTATCTTGATGATCTGAATAAGCTGCTCGGCAGTGAGCATCAGATTCCGACCGAAGTATTTACGAGTAAAGTACATCACGCGCTGGAAGAAGAATCCCCCGTCTATGAGGATGGCTGTTCGTTTCATTCACTTTTCTCTGGGCGAAAAAAAGCCCAGGACTGCTGGGCAGATCTAACAATTGACTGCACGCTGTACTGAGCTGATGGGAGAACTTTAGGCCGCGCCCTACTTCTTCGTCAACCGCCAGACTGTGTAGGAATTACCTCTGTTAGGCGTAGGTTGGTTATGAGGGGCGATTTTCGAAGCGTTAGCTTTTAGTAAAATCTGACAAATGACTTTTATTGTAAGAACGTAGTCCGCGTCCTAGGAAACTTCCCGCAACTCCTGTCGACTTTCATGAACTGGCGGAAGGCGTTCTGCATCGATAGCCTTCCGGTGTCGCTGCAAAAACAGCGAACGGCTTTGACAGGCTGAAGAACCGCAAGCTTTCACTCCCCCGGATAAAACGGCATGCTTTCACGTGTGCAGTTTCGTTTTGGTGGCTGTGCGTGGGGCATCTTCGGGTGCACTGGATGCTTGCGTTTCCGGTCTGTCAACCCGCGTACAGCCGCCACCCAATCCTGTTTGACAGCAGGGGACTGGCAGCTCCCAAACAACGCAAGGAGTTCCATCATGAAGAAGATCACCCCAAATCCGCCCGAATCTGCGGCACATTCAAATGCAGACGCGCCCGATTTAAGCCAGCTCTCCGAAACCACCGAACGCATCATCAGCGCCCGCCTCCGCAACCCAAACCACCCCGACCCCATCAGCCACGTCTTCACCATCCTCCCCGACGTCGACACGCCAACCCTGCTCGCTCACGCCTGCGAAACACTGGCCTCACTCAACGTCATGACCACCGACCTCACCTGCGAACTCGAAGGCTCGCGCCGCAACGTGGCACTGGCGATTCAGCAGTTGGCGGTGCTGGCCGAATTGTTGGTAAACCGAGCGCTGGACAACCTCGACCCGCCCGATGGCCTGTCCGAAGCCCAGTCCGCCAGCCACCACTGAGTGGTCGCGCTTTTCTATCGAATGGAGGTTTGTCATGGATCGATACATGCCTGTCACCGGCATCGACTGCACCATCGCGTCGCTGCTGATCGACACCCAAGCACCACTGGACGTACTGCATGAAACCGCGGCTTACCGCATCCGCACCGCGACTCAATTGCTGGAGAGCTTTGCTGTGAGCGAGGGGGTTCATAGTGAATTGGCGCGAGTGTTGGTGACATCACTGCGCGATGGCTGCGATTTGATGGATGTCGTCGGCCGACGATTGCAGGCGCAGGTTTCGTCGATGTAAAGACAAAACCATCGAATCTGCCCACAACAAAAAAGGCACCTGACGAGAATATCGCAGGTGCCTTTTTGGGCTTTGACTCAACAGAAGGTTTCATAAACTGTAACTTTCTGTCGACTCAATAGACTTCCCACTTCAAGCCGTCGCAGGAGCGAATTACAGGACAGGTTCTTCGGAAATTTCCTGCAAGTCATATCGACTTCGAGCTGATTGTGCTGATCACGCTTTAAATCTACGCTGAACAAACAAAACGGCTATTCGTCCCCGACTGGTTGCTTGAGCTCATCCTTACGACCAGAATCCCCTCGCCGAATCACCTGATGACAAGGAGGCCAACATGCAAAACATCAAACTGCCTAGCCGCCTTGTCGGTGTTGGCCTATACACACCGGCAGAAGCCTCCCTATACACATAATGCTGTTCACTTAAGTATTTGAGTCCAAGCCGGGCTTATCCGAAAATCCGATGCCAGACTTCTGGCATCGGATTTTTTATGTCTGTTCAACAAGATCTGCTCGACCTCGGCGACCTTTTCAACTTTTGTGACCTGAGTACTTTCACCCAAAACATTCCCATCGAGTGGGTAGCGTCTGCGCTGGATCTTTCCAGTCAGGCGACCATTCGCCGACGTCGCCTGCCCGCTGACCAAGTGCTCTGGTTGGTGCTCGGTATGGCGTTGTTTCGTGACGAGCCGGTTCATGAGGTGGCCAGACGTTTGAACATCTGCGCTCAAGGCCTGGCCACCGACCACTTATTGGCCCGCAGTGGTGTAACCGAGGCGCGCAAGCGACTCGGTGCCGATCCTGTTGAGTGGTTATTCCGCAAGACCGGGACCCAATGGGGGGCGGAGCGCTATGACGACGATGCCTGGCATGATCTGCAGGTATTCGCGGTGGACGGTGCACTTTTGCGTACTCCGGATACGCCCGAGCTTCGAGATCACTTCGGGTCGGGAAACACTCCAAGCGACCGCCAGACGCCGTTTCCGATGCTGCGCCTGGTGGCCCTGATGAATGTGCGTTCGCACGTGATCATGGATGCTCAATTGAGCCCTTATCGACGCAGTGAAATGCGCTTGGCCGACGAATTTTTGCAGCAGATCCCCGACCACTCGGTGACGCTGTTCGACAAAGGTTTCTGGGGTGCCGAGCTGCTGTCGAGCCTGAGCGGAGCAGGCATCAACCGTCATTGGTTGATCCCGGCAAAAAAAGGACTGATCTGCGAGGAAGTGGCCCGTTACAGCCAGTACGACCGTTTAGTGCGTATGAAAGTCTCGCCGCAGGCCAGAAAGCGAAACCCGGATCTTCCAACGCACTGGGAAGTACGCGAAGTCAGTTATGAAATTAAAGGCAAGGTGAAGACCGTCATGACGTCGTTGCCGGCCAAGATCTACAACACTCAAGCCGTTGCCAAACTTTACCAGGAGCGTTGGGAAATCGAGTTGGGCTTCAGGGACATCAAGAGTTCGATGCAACAGAACGCGATGACCTTGCGCAGTAAAAAAGTCGAGCTGGTCTATCAGGAAGTGTGGGGGCTTTTGCTGGCTTACAACGTGATTCGTCGAGAGGCCAGTCAGGCGGCGGTGACGTTTGGCCGGGCTCCCTCGGACATCCGTTTCAAACCCGTTTGTCAGTACATCGCCGTGCAACTGATCGTGATGGCGGCGGCTAATCCGATTTCAGCCACAGGAAGACGCTTGGCTGAGTTGAGAGCAGGGATAGGGGGATTGTTTCTGGATCACCGCCCAAGGCCTTCGAGGCCAAGGACAGTGAAAATTTCAAAAACCCGGTTTCCAGTGGACCGTAAGGCTGCTCCGCTTAAGTGAACAGCATTACCCTATACACAGGGATTCCAGCTGCCGATATCCGCCGTTGGCTTTTCGGATATACCGCGCACGGTGTTCAGCATTCGGGGCTTTGGAGCTCGGAACTGACCGACCTGGATGAATGCGTACTAGGCTTTCATGACCTCCTGGAAATTCGTTTCGTCCATGCCTTCCGCCAGCATGGTGTAAGCCTGCAAGCCATCCGCAATGCCTCGCAGCAAGCAAAAGAGCTGTTCAATCAAGCCTATCCATTTACCTGCAAACGTTTTCAAACCGATGGTCGGCGCATTTTCGCCACGGTCATGAGCGAAACAGGGGATGAGTCCCTTCTCGACCTGATCAAGCGACAGTACGCGTTTGAGCAGGTCATCAAACCATCGTTGTATGAAGGCATTGACTACACAGGATCAGATGCCGCACAGCGCTGGTATCCGGTAAAACGTAGCAAAGCCATCGTTCTGGACCCCTCCCGGAACTTCGGCAAACCCGTTCTCGCAAACACGGGAATCGATACGGCGGCAATTTTTAGCGCCTACAAGACAGAAGGGGAAAACACCAAGCGTGTGGCACTTCTCTACGAGATTCCCACCGCAGCAGTTGAAGCAGCGGTCAATTTTGAGCAAAGGAATGCCGCTTGAATTTCTTACTGGACAACAACCTCCCCCCCGCCCTGGCCCGCGCATTGAATGAGCTGAGTAAAGTGGAAGGCCATTCAGTATTGCCACTGAGAGACAAATTCCCGCAAGAGACTTCCGATGTTCATTGGATTTCAGTCCTGAGTAACGAAGGCGGCTGGGCGGTAATCATCACAAGATGAATTCACAAAAGGTGATATTGAAAAACGAGCATTCCGCGAATGTGGACTACCCGTGTTTTGCCTGGCTAAGCACTGGGGAAACGAATCCTATTGGAACAAAGCCTATAATCTGGTGCGTTGGTGGCCCGCCATCACGACTCAAGCAAACCTTATCAGAGGCGGAGCAGCCTTTCGCGTGCCATGGACGCTTCCCGCACACGGGAAATTTGAGCAGATAAAGATTTAACGCTCGCCATTCACTTAAGTTGTTGCCTTTGAGTTACCGCAACACTGATAGCCAAACGTGATATCCAAACAACATTACATCCACTTCAGACTCTGCTTTCACGAATCCGCCCCCTCACCCGCTTCCCCCCAATCCCCACCAATATCCCCACTACAATCGCCCCCAACGGCACCGCGCTCACCCAAGTCATCGTCGGAAACACCAGCAAAATCTGCGAATCATTTCCCCCCAGCATCATCGACGCACCAATCCCCATCAGCACCCCCGCCACTAAATGCTTCCCCGCGGCCCTCCATTCAAACCGCTGATAGTTGAAAGTCCGTCGACGCAGCGTGTAACTGAGCATCCCCACCAAGAGCATGACGAACACCGCCACGCGCTGGCTGGTCAGCGAGTTGTCGCCCGAGGCCCAGAACATTTGCGAGAGGTTGTAAAAGAACACGCTCGGGGTCCACAGCGGTTCGAAGGTGTAGAGGGCGCTGGTCAGGGCGCCCAAGAGCATGCTGGACAGCACCAGGTGTTTGTCGCCGTGAACGCGGATCAGGAAGAGTAAGGCCATCAGCACGATGCCGATGGTCAGCCAGTATTGGTGGCTGGAGATCGTCGGCATTTGCAGGGTTTTGTGTTCGGTCAGCATGTTCAGGTGATACCAGAGGACGATCCCTACCACCCAGCCAATAATCGTGAAGGCTTTGCTGAGGTTGCCGCTGGCGAGTTTGGTGAGGGTGCCGACGCTGCAACCGTCGTTGAGAACCGAGGCGATGCCGAACAGCAACCCTCCCCCGACCAGCGAAACGTAGCCGACGTCAGGAACAAACAACGGCTGACTGACGCCAAACAGTCCGTAAAACGGTGCCAGTAACAGGCCGAACAGACCGCAAGAGATGAGCGACACAAACAGCGTCGGCCGGCGCCTGAGCAACAACCCGGTGGCATTGACCAGGCACATGCCCATGCGCTGGGACACCCAACCGATCAGGAAGGCCAACAGCAGCGAAATCAGCAGGAAAAGCACAGGCCTCCTTGTTTCCGGACCACGACATCGAACAGGTTCTTGAAGGATAGATCAGCCGCAGCCCAAACTTCGGATGAACCCGCGAAGGCCTTCTACACTAATCCCGCATACGCCCCCACCAAACGAGCCCCTATGACAACCCTCAAAGACCGCTTGAAGCAAGGCAAGGATGCTCGCAAGAACTGCCCCCGCAATGCTCAAGCGTCGACGGGAAAAGCGACCCGCGACCCGCTCCCGCTGATCAAAGCGTCCAGCGAAGGCCGGATCAAATCCCTGGTCGAGTTACGCTACGGTCGAATGCTCGATGCCCCCTTCACGTTCTATCGCGGCAACGCGCTTTTGCAGGCCCATGACCTGGCCACCACACCGAACATGGGGCTGACATCGCCAATCTGTGGCGATTCCCACCTGATGAACTTCGGCGGTTTCGCCACGCCCGAACGCAATCTGCTGTTCAGCGTCCACGACTTCGACGAGGCCCATCCCGGCCCCTGGGAGTGGGACGTTAAACGGCTGGTGGCGAGTATCGTGGTGGCCGCCCGCGACTTGCGTCATAGCGAAACAGTCGAAGAAACGGTCTGCCGCGAAGCGGTCGGCGCCTATCAGGAAACGATGCTTGAGTGCGCCGGACAAAGCGTTCTGGAAACCTGGTACGAGTCCATCCGTTACGACGACCTGCGCAAGCAGGCGAACAAAAAAACGCTCGAGCATATCGAACGCGCCATCGAAAAAGCCAAAGGTCGCTCCCATGCTGAACTGCTGCCGAAAATCAGCGAGCGTGACGCCCATGGCCGTCTGACTATTCGTGATGATCTGCCGGAAATTTTCCACCTGCACAAAAGCACTACGCTGCTGGACGCCGACGATGACTGGCTACGCCTCTCGGATTGGCGGCCGCTCTACGACGCCTTCATGCGCGATTATCCCGGCACGCTGCAGGCTGACCGTCGAGCGTTGTTGTCGCGGTTTCACGTTCAGGACATGGCGTTCAAAGTGGTGGGTGTGGGCAGCGTCGGCACTCGGTGTCTGGTGGCTCTGCTGACTGACGATCAGGAATTTCCGCTGTTCCTGCAATTCAAGGAAGCACGGCGCTCGGTGCTGGCCGATTACGTGAAGACAAAATCAAAAGAGCGGCACAACGGTCAGCGGGTGGTCGATGGTCAACGGCTGATGCAGGCGGCCAGTGATCTGTTCCTCGGTTGGACCACCGGCCCCAGCGGTCGACACTTCTATGTGAGGCAGTTGCGCGACATGAAAATCTCGGCCGAACTCGAGACCTTCGATGCGGACACCTTCGCGGAGTATGGACGCGTCTGTGGCCGCGCCCTCGCCCGCGCACATGCCAAATCGTCCGGGCAGGCCGCGCAGATCAGCGGATACATCGGTAAAAGCGATGCGCTGGCCGACGCGCTGTTTAAGTATGCGAATAGCTACGCTGTACAGAATGAACGCGACTTCGAACGCTTCCAGCAGGCTTGTCGCAAAGGGCGGTTGCGGGCTCGTTCGGAGGCGGACTTTGCGGCTGACCATTTGCCATAGGCCCACACTCTCCACTTGCCGCCTCACCCAGCCGATCTATATGATAAGTATTATCATTTGTGATATTTACTCATCCGGCGCCTCCTCACCATGTCTCCATCCCCGCAAACCGGCTTCTGCGACTTGGCCGTGCTGTATCGACAACAGCACGGCTGGTTACACAACTGGCTACGGCGCCGGCTGAACTGCTCGCAAAGTGCGGCGGACTTGGCCCAGGATACGTTCATGCGGTTGCTGGCCAAAGAGCAGGTGCCGGAACTGCATGCCCCGCGCACTTTTTTGGCGAAGGTGGCGCAAAGCGTTTTATCCAATCATTACCGCCGGCAAAAACTCGAACGCGCCTACCTGGAAGCGCTGGCGGCGATGCCAGAGCAGGTGGCGCCGAGCCTGGAAGCCCAGGCGATTCTGCTGGAAACCCTCATCGCCCTCGACGCAGCGCTCGAATGCCTGGATCGCCCGGTTCGCGAGGCGTTCCTGTGGTCGCAGGTGGATGGGCTGAGCCACGCGCAAATCGCTGAACGGCTCGACATTTCGATCACCACGGTCAAGCGCTATATCGTCAAGGCGGGCGCGATGTGCATTGTGCTCGATGAGAGTCTGGAGCCGTTTTGAAACAGCCAATATCCGGCGACGTCGCCGAGCAAGCCATGCACTGGCACCTTGAGCTTCAGGAACGCGATGTCAGCGAAGAAACCCTGGCCGCCTGGATGAACTGGCGCCAGGCACACCCGGTGCACGAGCGCGCATGGCAACGGGCCGAGGCTTTCGCTCAACGCATGAGCGAAATTCGCTCCCCCAATCAACGAGCGCTGGCCCACGCCGCCCTCAGGCCAACGATGTCACGGCGCACGGTGATCAAGCAGTTGAGTGTGTTGCTGGCAGCAGGCGCAGGCGCGTGGAGCATGAAGGACGCGGCGCTCCTGCAAGACCTGACGGCCGATTACCACAGTCTGATCGGCGAACAACGGCGTATCGCGCTGACCGACAACACGCACGTACAACTCAACACCGACAGCGCCATCAACGTGGTTTTCGAGCGGGAGACTCGGCGCATCAAACTGTTGCGTGGAGAGATGTTAGTCACCCGGGACAAGATCACCGAGGGCCGCATACTGTCAGTGGAAACCGCCGAAGGACGCCTTGAGGCAGCGCTGGCGAGGTTCAGCGTCAGGCAGCGTGCGGGAGTCACTCAAGTCAGCGTCTATGAAGGTGCCGTGGCATTGACCCCCTGGGCGCAAGTCAGCACCTCGATTCCGTTGAAGGCAGGCGAACAGGTCAACTTCGAGGCCAACGGGCTGATTTCCCGCCAAGCCGTAACACCGGCATCGTCCGCCTGGACTCAAGGCATGTTGGTGGCCCAGGGTCAGCCGCTCAAGGATTTCCTTGATGAGTTGAGTCGCTATCGCCGTGGTCATCTGGCCTGTGATCCGTCCCTGGCGAACGTTCGCGTTTCGGGAACGTTCCCCCTCGCAAACACTGAGCGAATCATCTACGCCGTCGCCGACACGCTGCAACTCGACGTCCAGCAATTCACCCGTTACTGGGTCACGTTGAAGCCTCGACAGGCCTGACACTGATTTTTTTTTGCGGTTGGGTGGTCCGTTTTCGATGCTCACGAGACTTAAACCCCAGACACTCAATTTTATGGGGAAGTAACTCGTGAATCTCACCACACGCAAACGCCAGGGCTGGCACTTTTCACTCAAGCAAAACCTGGCCGGCGCCGTGGTTCAAGGCATCGCCTGCATGACCGCGAGCACTGTATTGCTGACGTTGCCCAACTGGGCCCACGCCGCGGAGCAAGCGCAGGAGGATTTCGACATTGCGCCAGGGCCTCTGGCTCCGGCACTGACCCGCTTCGGTCAGACCGCGCACATTCTGCTGTCGTACTCGACCGCATTGACCGAAGGGCAAACGACTTCAGGTCTCAATGGCCGCTATGAGGTGGATCAAGGGCTGGCGATGCTGCTGGCGGGCACGGGCCTTGAGGCCAGTCGCGGCATCAACGGCAATTACTCGCTGCAGGCCAGTACCGGTGGTGGGCTGGAACTGGGCGCAGTGTCCATTTCCGGCAAGGCACCGGGGTCGACCACCGAAGGCACCGGGCTCTACACCACCTATTCGTCCAGCAGCTCGACGCGCCTGAACCTCACGCCCCGGGAAACCCCGCAATCGCTGACCGTGATGACCCGTCAACGTCTGGATGACCAGCGCCTGTCCACGTTGACCGACACTCTGGAAGCCACACCCGGCATTACCGTGGTACGTGACGGTCTGGGCGCAGAGACGGACAGTTACTATTCCCGCGGCTTTACGATCCAGAACTACGAGATCGACGGTGTCCCCACCAACACACGCCTGGACAACTATTCCCAAAGCATGGCGATGTACGACCGTGTGGAAATCGTGCGCGGCGCCACCGGCCTGATCAGCGGCATGGGCAACCCTTCCGCGACTATCAACCTGATCCGCAAACGCCCCACCAGCGATGCCCAGGCCAGCATCACTGGCCAGGCAGGCACGTGGGACCGATATGGCACCGGTTTCGATGTCTCCGGGCCGCTGACAGACAGTGGCAATGTACGCGGGCGGCTGGTCGCGGACTACAAGACCGAGAACGCCTGGATTGATCGTTTCAATCAGCAATCACAGCTGGTTTACGGCATCAGCGAATTCGACCTGACCGAAGACACCCTGCTGACCATGGGCTTCAGCTACCAGCGCACCGATGTCGACTCGCCGCTGCGCACCGGTCTGCCCACCCGCTTCAGCACCGGTGAGCGCACCAACCTCAGCCGCTCGATCAACGGCGCTCCGGACTGGTCGTACAACGATCACGAGCAGACCAGTTTCTTCACCTCGATCGAGCAGCAGTTTGCCAACGGCTGGAGCGGCAAGATCGAGTTCACCCACGCCGAAAACAAATTCGACGAAGTCTTCAACTATGTCATGGGCGATCTCAACAAGGATGGCAGCGGCACGTCGCAATTACCGGTGCGCTTTTCGGGCACGCCGCGCCAGAACAACCTCGACCTGTATGTCACCGGCCCCTTCAGCCTGTTCGGTCGCGAACATGAACTGATCGGCGGCATGACCCTGTCCAAGTACAAAGAGAACGTGCCGGGCTGGGGCAGTTGGCAATACGACTACGCCAGCTCCCCAGCGGGCAGTATCGGCAATCTGTTTGACTGGGACGGCAACTCGGTCAAACCGACCTTCACCGAGAGCGGCAAATCGTCGATCGACGAGACACAATACGCGGCTTACCTGACCTCGCGCTTCAGCGTGACCGACAACCTGAGCCTGATCATCGGCAGCCGACTTATCGACTGGAAACGCGACACCTCGGATCGTCCGTACAACGGCCCCGAAACCGAGGTCAATCGCGAAGAAAACGGTGTCTTCATTCCTTACGCCGGCGTGGTCTACGACCTCAATGACACCTGGTCCGTGTACGCCAGCTACACCAGCATCTTCAACCCGCAGGCTTCGTGGGTCACTGATGAGAACAACAAGCCGCTCGATCCGATGGAAGGCAAAGGCTACGAGATCGGCCTTAAAGGTACGCACCTGGACGGCAAGCTGAACTCCAGCCTGGCGTTGTTCAAACTGGAACAGGACAACCTGGCGATCTGGCAACACGACAACGTGTACAGCGCCGAGCAGGACACCACGTCCAAAGGCATCGAGCTGGAACTCAACGGCGAACTGGCCGAAGGCTGGCAAGCGTCGGCTGGGTACGCGTACTCGGTCACCACCGATGCCGACGACAGTCGCATCAACACCATACTGCCGCGCAACAGCCTCAAGACGTTTACCAGCTATCGCCTGCACGGCCCGCTGGACAAGCTGACCGTGGGCGGCGGCGTCAACTGGCAAAGCAAAACCGGCAACGACCTGCACACCTTCAGCCAAGGCAGCTACGCCATCGCCAATCTGCTGGCACGCTATGACATCAGCCGCAACCTGAGTGCTTCGGTGAACCTTAATAACGTGTTCGATCGCGAGTACTACAGCTCACCCGCGCTTTCCGGCAATTACGGGGCGCCGCGCAACGTCATGACCAGTTTCAAATACAGCTTCTGACGCGCAGGAGTGCGCGCATCGGGTAGATGCTGACGGGGCATCTACCTAAATTTTTCTTCACCCCACCGCCCCTCTCCTACCGGTACAGTGCGCTCGCTCATTCAAGAAACTACGGTTTGCCCGCCCTCCCGCGGGCTTTTTTTTTGGCCTTCCGATTGATTAGCTGCAGGTTGTCATCCAAACCCTGCGCCCTGGATGCAAATCGCACCCGAGCGCTTTATTGGGTGTACCATCGATGTCTGTCCATCAGATATCAGTTAGCCATGTCCACGCTAAGCGAAGAGAGCCGCCAGATCGTAGCTTCTCTGGCGCACCGTGTTGGCCCCGACGCTGACATCGCAAGGATCGCCCAGGCGATCATGTCAACCTTGCGGGATATGGAAGTAGCCCTCACGCCCATCATCGGCCAGCAAGGGGTTGCCGCGCTTTATCGCCGCAGCCTTCACCTGTGCGCCTCTACTCATCCGCGTTTAGCCGGTACCTGCGACAAAGTGCCGGCCGGCATGGACCTGACGGCCCTCAAGTCCGTAATTGTTGAGCTAAGCAACGCCGATGCGCTGTTTTTCGGTGAAGTGTTGCTGACTACCTTTTACGAGCTGCTGTCCACGCTCATCGGGCCCTCGCTCACCGAACGTTTGCTTCGTGGCATGTGGGAACCTTCTTTGAGCGACACCCCTTCGCAGGAAAATTCGCCATGAGCACCAAAGTGACTATCAACCGCCTGGCCACCGGCGTGCCAGGACTGGACGAGGTGCTGGGCGGGGGATTACCGGAGTTTTCGTTCAACCTGATCGCCGGCCCGCCTGGCTGTGGCAAAACCACTCTGGCGCATCAGATGATGTTCGCCCTGGCGACCCCCGAGCGCCCGGCGCTGTTCTTCACCGTGCTGGGAGAGCCGCCGTTGAAGATGCTGCGCTATCAGCAGCAATTCGATTTTTTCGACAGCGAAGCGATCAACCAGTCGATTCGCTACATCAACCTGGCCGACGACACCCTGGCGGGGAATCTGGACGAGGTGCTGCGGCGCATCGTCAGCGAGGTGGAGGCTCACTCACCAGGGCTGGTGTTTGTCGACTCGTTCCGCTCTGTGGTGCTGGCCAGCCAGACCCAGGACAACCCCAACAACAACCTGCCGCAGTTCGTTCAGCAACTGGGCATGTTGATGACCACCTGGCAGGCGACGACCTTTCTGATCGGCGAATACTTCACCGAATCCGACACCAACCCGATTTTTACCGTGGCCGATGGCCTGATCTGGCTGCGCCAGAGCGTTCAGCGCAACTCCATGGTGCGCAAGATGGAAATCATGAAGATGCGCGGCCAGCCGACGTTGCCGGGGCTGCATACCTTCCGAATTGCGACGTCGGGGATCAAGGTCTTTGCACCTGCCGCCGTCAACCCCGTTGAAGCACCTCTGGAATTCCCGATCAAACGCCTGAAAATGGGCGTGCCGCAGCTCGATGAAATGCTCGGCGGCGGCCTGCCCCGGGGGTATTCCTTGCTGGTGGCCGGTCCGTCCGGCTCGGGCAAAAGCATTCTGGCGGCGACCTTCCTGGCCGAAGGTGCGCGCAATGGCGAAACCGGTGTGATCGCGGTGTTTGAACAACGGCCGAATCACTCCCAGAACACCACACTGGCGGGGCTGATTCAGAGCGGCCAGGTCGGTCTGGTGGACAGCCGTGCGCCGGACCTGTCCATCGACGAAATCGTGCATTTGCTGCTCAGCGAGATCAGCCGACTGAAAGCCACCCGTGTGGTGATCGATTCATTGTCGGGTTTCGAACTGGCGCTGGCACCGACCTTCCGCGAAGACTTTCGCGAATCGCTGTCGCGCATGGTCACCGCACTGACCAGCATCGGAGTCAGTGTGTTGCTGACCTCGGAACTGGAAGACCGCTACACCGACCTGCGCTTCAGCCCCTACGGCACGGCGTTTCTCACCGACGCAATCGTCGTCCAGCGCTATATTGAAGTGCAGAGCCGTTTGTTGCGCATCATGGCGGTGGTCAAGGTTCGGGCCAGCGCCCACTCCGATGAGTTGCGCCTGTACCGCATCGACAATAACGGCCTGCAGATCGGCGAGATGCTGCCGGATCAGGAAGGGTTACTGGGAGGCCGGCCAACCCGGCAGCTCAGCAAGGACGAGGGGTAAACCGGGACTATGACTGAGGCCAATGGCACGAACGCGCAAACGATGGCCACGGCCGCTCGTGAGTTGTTCCTGATCGGCCAGAAAACTGTCGAAGCCCGTGCTGTGCTGGCGGCGCTGCAAAAAGAATTGAGCGATACCAACAACCGGCTGGTGGATGCCCAGCAAATCGAGCAATTGGTCGAAGCCAATCAGCAATTGGTGCTGGCCATTCTGCTGGCGCAATCGGATGCGGAAAAACCCCAACGCTCGCATGAAGAGCAGCAGCTGTTCCTGGAGATGCGCGAAGCCAACGCGCAATTGGTGATCGCCGCCCTCAGCGCGCAAAACCTGCAAGCCTCGGCGGAACACACGCTGGCGCAGCAACGCAACATCCTCACACTGGTTGCCCATGAACTGCGCAACCCGCTGACGCCCATCAGCATGATCGCCGGCCGACTGGTTCGGGTTCCCAGCGAAGAGCTGCCGCGCATGCAGGCGTTGATCGAGAGCCAGGTGCAGCACATGACGCGGCTGGTGGATGACTTGCTCGACGTGTCCCGCGCCAGTACCGGCAAGCTGCGCCTCGATTGCCGAATCGTCGACATGGTGCAGATCATCCATGAGGCCATCGATGTGTGCAGCCCGGTGATGAACACCCGAGACCTGCGCTTCAGCGCCGAACTGCCCACGTGCCCGCTGTCGGTAAACGGCGACCCGGTGCGGCTCACGCAGATCCTCGGCAACCTGCTGGGCAATGCGGCCAAGTACACCCCCGCGCAGGGCCATGTCACGCTGTCGGTCACGGCCAGGGACAACGTGCTGGAGATGAGCATTTGCGATGACGGCATCGGTATTTCCGCTCAAGCCCTGCCGTTTATCTTCGAGCCGTTTGTGCAAGACGTGCACGCCGTCGGTTTCAACGGTGCAGGCCTTGGCATTGGCCTGACGGTTGTTCGCGAACTGGTGGAAGCCCATGGCGGCACGGTGATCGGCAAGAGTGACGGCGACGGCAAAGGCAGCACCTTTATCGTGACATTGCCGCTGGCGGTTTGAGTTTTCCCGTTGGCCACGTAATGCTTGCGCGACGATCCCCACGAACCGGAGCGCCCCATGCCGCTGTTGTCCCTGCCCTGTAAACGCTTGACGCTGGCGGTGCTCGACCCTGAACAGGCGGCACTGGAAAGCGACTTCTACCGGCGCAACCAAAGGCACCTCGCCCGGTGGTCGCCGATTCGCCCCACCGATTACCACAGTGCTGAAAACATCCGTCCGCGCCTTGAAGTGCAAGCCAGCGCTTTCCTGGCGGGCCTGGCGGTGCATTTCGCGCTGCTGGATCCGGACAACGGCCAGATGATCGGCGCCTGCAACTTCAGCGGCATCAATCGCGGGGCGTTTCAGGCCTGCTATCTCGGTTACCACATCGACGAATCCCGTCAGGGCCAGGGCTTGATGCAGGAAGCGCTGGAAGCGGGCATCGGCTACATGTTCGATGAGCAGAAACTGCACCGGATCATGGCCAATTACATCCCCGGCAATGAACGCAGTGCACGGCTGCTGGAGTGCCTGGGATTTGAACGTGAGGGCTACGCCAAGGCCTACCTGAGTATCGCCGGGCGCTGGCAGGATCATGTGTTGACGGCGTTAATCAATGACCGTTTTGAAGCCCCGGAACAGCGCTGGTCCAGACGTCTCTCGTAATACTCACAGGCCGTTCACAATTCGTTAAGCATTCGCCCCGTATGCTCGAGCTTCCCGGTCCACCTCTCGGTAGCCAGAAGTCTATGACGCGTCCCGCCACTTCACTGTTTCTGCTTGCCGCTGTGCTGTTTTTCTTTGCCCTGGGCAATCATCAGTTGCAAGGTTCCACGGAGGCCCGGGTTGCCGGGATCGCCATGGAAATGCACCTGGATAACAACTGGGTGACGCCACGCTTGTTCGGCGAACCGTTTCTGGAAAAACCGCCCTTGAGCTTGTGGCTGGATGCCGGCGCCATCCGCGCATTCGGCGGCACACCGTGGGCGGTGCGGCTGGCATCGGCGTTCGCCGGGTTGTTCAGCGTGATGCTGTTGTACGCGATGCTGCGGCGGTTCGGCCGGCCCAAGGCGATTGCCTGGACCGCCGGCATCCTGCTCGCGACCATGGCCAGTTACTGGAGCAACGTGCGCGGCGTCGGCGAAGACGCGTTGCTCGCTCTTGGCGTGTCCATGGCGCTGCTGGCGTTCTTTCAGGGGCAACGACAGTCGACGCTCGGCAACGCGTCGCTGTTTGCCTCGGGAATTGCCATCGCCACCTTGAGCAAAGGCGTGCTGGGCCTGGCGATGCCGGGCGTGGTGATCTTCACGTATCTGCTGGCCGAAACGTTGATGGACAAGCGCCTGAAACTCGCGGATTGGTTGCGCCCCGGTTTACTGACGCTTGCGGGACTGATCCCGCTGATGATCTGGCTCGCCGTGCTGTATCAGCGCGGTGGCGCGCAGGCCGTGGGGGAAGTGCTGCTGACCAACAGCGTCGGTCGCTTCAGCGGATCTTTCGTCGAGGCCGGGCATTACGAGCCGTTCTACTACTACCTGGCCAAGCTGCCCCAAGCGTTTCTGCCGTGGAATATTCTGGTGTACCTGGGGTTGTGGCATTTCCGAAAAAGCCTGATGGCCAATCGTTATTTGCTGTTTTTCACCCTGTGGATCGTGGCGCAGTTCGTGATGCTGACGTTGGCGTCGAGCAAGCGCACGGTGTATCTCATGTCGATGACGCCAGCGGCGGCAGTGATTGCCGCGGAGTACGCGAGTGTTCTGTTCGAGCGTCTGAAGGTACGCGAAGGGGCTTCGAACCTGCTGGGTCGCATCGCTCGGCATCGACGCGGCGTGGCCATTGGCGTGATCGGGTTGGTGATCGGCAGCTACCTGGCCGCCGCCCAATGGGCACTGCCCCATGCCGATCGCAAACTATCGTTCTTGCCGTTGACCGCGCAGATTCAGACGATGCAGGCCAACGGGCAACACATCGCCTTGTTCCAGGCCAACGAGCGGGTGGGCGGCGCCAGCGTGTTCTACACCCAGCGAGTGCTCAAGGGCCTGGACACCGAGGCGCAACTGCATGAGTTTCTGACCGCCTCTCCTTCCAACGTGGCGGTCATGTCCGGTGAAACCGAACCGGCCGCGCCGCTGAAAGTCCTCAAGACCATGAAGGTGGGGCGTCAGGCTTACTACTTTGTAAACCAGTAAGCGGCTCAGCGATCGGCCGTTCAGCTTTTTGCAGAACCGGCATCTCCAGCCGCGCTCGGCCGTAAAACGCCAATGCCGTCAGCAAACACGCCAGCCACACGAAGATCCCGGCCCAGAAGGTGTGGGACATGTAGTGCCAGCCTTGCAGAACCCGCGTCGTGCCGTAGACGAAACCGAGCAGCAACGCGCCGTACATCAGCGCTTTGGAATAGCGCCAGCGGTACCGGCGAGCCACGAAGTACAGCGCGAGCATGGTAAAACCGCCGGAAGCATGGCCACCCGGCCAGCAACGGCCATCACCGGCTTCCTTGAACAGCTGGAAGTTGTTGTACCACTCCACATGGGCCATTTTCCCACCGTAGAGGGTCGTTTCAATCGGGCAGTACACGCTGGTATGCGACTTGAGGAAATGGATCACGCCGGTGCAAATGGCAAACGCGAAGACCACAAACAGAAAATCCCGACGATGTTTATAGGCAAATCGGAGCACCGCCGCCGCTTTGCTGCGTTCCAGAAAGTGGCCGAGACGCGGATGCTTTTGCGTGTTGGCCAGCGGCCAGACAAACGACAGCATCGCGCCGATCAAGGCAATCTCGCCAGTCCAGTTCGGAATGATGCGCGCCCACTTGTGAGTGAGCTTTTCAAAGAAGTGAACCTTGTCGAGCGGAAAGATCTGGGCGACGGGATCGAACAGCAGGTTACTGAAGGCGATGTCGATGTTAGTCATGTCGAACATCAGGAACACCACGGCCGCGCAGGCCAGCGGGATACCGAAATTCACCCAGTAAAACCGGTTGCGGGAAGACGTCAGCATGGTGTGTCCTGATCCAGAGGAAATACTCATTCGGAGGTCACCGAGCGCCAGTCGGAGGCTTCGATGAAACCGAGCATGCGCGGTGCTTTAGACGTTTTGGCGGAGATAAACAGAGACGCGCCGTAACCGAGCGTGGAGGTCGACAATTTGAGGTCTTTTTCGAGTTGCGCCATGCATTCGCTGTGGGTCACCAGAATCAGATTGCGACCGGCCACTTTGTGCGCAAGGGCATCACGCAACATCGTGCCTCGGCAACTGATCAGCCAGTCCTCGCCCACACCGACCTTGTTGAACATGTAGCCGGCCGTCTGTGACGTACGGATCATGGGGCTGTTGTAGATATCGGCCTTTTCCAGCCCCAATTGTTCGAACTGCGCCCCGACACTCACCGCGACGCTGCGCGAACGATCGGTAATGCCATCGTTGCCGCTCAGGCACGCGGCTTTCGAGTGATCGCAACGCTCGACATGGCGTACCAGCACGATAATTTCGCCTTTGGCCCAACCCTTGGCCAATGCTCGCGCGCCCGCCACGTTGCCATGCGCCAGGTCCGGCACTGCGGCCGGCTGCAACAGCCATACGGTCAATGGAATCACCAGCAGCGCCGAGGCCAGCACCACCGAGGTATTTCGATAACGGGACAAAACGCTCAGATTGATCGAGCGTTTGATCCCGAACAGATTCAGTCTCAATTCCACATCAAACGGCCTCACCCGCATGCATCACTGTCATTCGATGCCACGAGGGTAGAGAGGCGCGCGTCGACAGCCAGTGAAACCCATGTGAAAAAAAGCTTAAGCCGCCCACAAAAACCTTGTTACAGAATCTGTCCGACAAAAACCTTTCAGCTCTCGCGATTGCTGCCGATAAAGGCCTGCTACACACCCTTTGCTGGCACCTAAAAACAACAATCTTCCAGCCAACCGACGATCGAAAGCGCAACGTTCCTGGAGGAATTTGATGAATAGCTGGTTCGGCAACATCAGCGTGAACATGAAACTGGGCCTGGGGTTCGGCTTGGTCCTGGCACTCACCTGCGTACTGGCCCTGACCGGCTGGACGAGCCTGGGCGGGTTGATTGACCGCAGTAACTGGATGAGCGACATCACCCAGCTCAACTCCGGCTTGACCAAGCTTCGTGTAGTTCGCCTGCAATACATGCTGACCAACGGCGATGAAACCGCCGCTCAGAACGTACAGACCACCCTTGACGCCTTTTCCGCTCAGCAACAATCGCTGTTGTCGAAGTTCAAGAGCCCGGAAAACCTCAAGCTGCTCAAAGAGCAAGGCTCTTACATCGACGCCTATAAAACGTCGCTGAACAAAATGCGCAGCGCTTACCGCACTGGCAATAGCGCCCGCGACGCCATGGCCGCCAATGCTGAAACGGCCAGCACGCTGATCGACGCCATCAGCACTCGCGTGCAACAGATGCCCCTGAGCGATCAGCGATTCGAGCAATTCCAGGCCGTCACCGCCGCCAAGGAAGCGTTCATCCTGGCCCGCTACGAAGTGCGCGGCTACACCGCCACCACCAATGCCGAGACCGAGCAAAAGGCCGTCGTCCAACTGGATTCAGCAATTGCCAGCCTGAAACCGCTCAACGTACAGTTTGCCGAGACCCAGCAAGACGCCCTGCGTCAACTGGAAACCGCGCTAGGCAACTACCGCAGCGCGTTGCACGCCTATAAAGCGGCCAACACCGATGCCGTGCAGGCCCGCAAGGAAATGACCGACCAGGGCGCCGCCATCGTGACCCTGAGCGATCAGATGTATCAGATCCAGCTCGATCGTCGTGACGTCGAAAGCGCCCAGGCGCGCACACTGCAACTGATCAGCACATTGCTGGCGTTGCTGGTGGGTATCATTGCTGCCGTGATCATCACCCGTCAGATCACCGGCCCGTTGCGCGACACCCTGGCCGTGGTCGAGCGCATCGCCAGCGGCGATCTGTCCCAGGACGTCAAAGTGACGCGCCGCGACGAACTCGGTGTGTTGCAGCAAGGTATCGCGCGCATGGGCGTGACCCTGCGTGACTTGATCACCGGCATCCGCGACGGTGTCACTCAGATCGCCAGCGCCGCTGAAGAATTGTCCGCCGTCACCGAGCAAACCAGCGCCGGCGTCAACAGCCAGAAGATCGAAACCGATCAAGTGGCCACCGCCATGCACGAAATGACTGCCACCGTTCAGGAAGTCGCGCGCAACGCTGAAGAAGCCTCCCAGGCCGCAGCCGCCGCAGACGGCGAAGCTCGCGAAGGCGATAAAGTGGTCAACGAAGCCATCGCCCAGATCGAACGTCTGGCCAGCGAAGTGGCGCGTTCCACCGAAGCCATGAGCGTGCTGCAACAGGAAAGCGACAAGATCGGCAGCGTCATGGACGTGATCAAAGCCGTCGCCGAACAGACCAACCTGCTGGCCCTCAACGCCGCGATTGAAGCCGCGCGTGCCGGTGAAGCCGGTCGTGGTTTTGCGGTGGTTGCCGACGAAGTCCGCGGCCTGGCCCAGCGCACACAGAAATCCACCGAAGAAATCGAAGGCCTGGTGGCCGGTCTGCAAAATGGCACCCAACAAGTGTCGACCGTGATGAACAACAGCCGTGCCTTGACCGACAGCAGCGTCGCCCTGACCCGCAAGGCTGGCGTGTCACTGGAAAACATCACCCGCACGGTGTCCAACATCCAGTCGATGAACCAGCAGATCGCTGCCGCTGCCGAGCAACAAAGCGCCGTGGCCGAAGAAATCAGCCGCAGCATCATCAACGTGCGCGACGTGTCAGAACAGACCGCCGCCGCCAGTGATGAAACGGCTGCGTCCAGTGTTGAACTGGCGCGGTTGGGGGGGCAGTTGCAGCAGATGGTGAGTCACTTCCGCGTGTAACGCCTCGATCCTGCCCCTTCAGTACCTTGCTGGAGGGGCAGTGGCTTACTGGCGAATTCCATTGCCATCACCCTTCAAAATCCTACAGTCTTACTGCCCCTCTTCCCCTGCCCAGTGACGAAACTTCCAGCCTCCCCTGAACAGAAGAGCTGACAGCGTTCCCCCCTGCTAATCCGTAATGTCGATATCTCCACATTGGAGATTCATCGGCATGGACGACAATCCCGCAGTTAACACACCTACCGATAACAAAGAAAAATCCTTGCTCGATACGTTGATCGGGGCCTTCGCTCCCGAGGGTGAATCGATAGCCTTTGAAAAACTCTTCAAAGAAAAGCTGAACATCACTTCGGTGTTCGACCTATCCGAGATGACCGAAGCCGAATTCAAGGATCGTCTGGACACCGCGATCAATAATGACGAGAGCCTCAAAACGCATTCGGCCAGCATCGACACCGCAGCACTCTACAAAGACGCCAGATGTTACGCCGCCCAGATCAGCCACCTCTACCGGGAGCAGCGGACGTCGGATGGAACGGCGCAGGATCAGTGGCACCCGTTGGGCATTCGTGCGGTCGAGAAACAGGGCCCCACCTACACCCATCTGTTCAAAGAGAACTGGGACGACGCGTGCAAGAACGACTCGATCGCCGCCATCGATTCACCGGTCGCCTACCTCAGAGCGCTGTACCGGTTTGCCCTGCAACTGGAATCCAGCGCCTCGTCATCAGCGCAAGAAAAAGCCAACCGGATTGCACTGGCAAAACGCCGTCCGGATCTCACTGATCTGTCGATTGATCAGCAAAGCACCTTCACCGCGCAACCGATGCTCGGGATCGTCAATGCAATCCTCGACCAAAATATTCAGGACGCGCTGAAGACCACCGAGGACCAGGGAAAATCGACCTATGACGTTTTAGCGCAACGGTGTTACCCCTTCGCCCTTCCGTACGAGTTTTTTCATCATCAGTGCCTGCTGGGACTGGGCTCGAACAAACCGTCGCTTGGAGAGCTGAATTACCTCGCCAGCGAATACCTTCCTGTCACGCGCTACTACGGCTCCCGGTTTGGCACGGTGCAGAACGCCTCCTCCGATCAGGCTCAGCGGCTGATGTCCGGGCTGGGCCCGCAACAACAGGCGCTGCTGATAGAACTTCCATGGGCCCAAAGGATCCTGACAGATACGGCGTTTGCCAAACTCTCCCCCGAAGAACAGGGCAAGCAAAAGGACAATTACTGGGAAAAGATCTACGGCACGGCCTCCATTTCCGAGCTGAAAAAAATACAACCCTTCCTTGAGCGAACCGAACTCAAAGCCGAGCAACTGGAGGCATTGTTGGCGCAAGGCAAACACGCGCCATACACGTCTGAGCATTATTTTTTGTCGGCGCCTTACTCCCAGCCCTATGGCGCCCGTTACGTAAACGGTCCGCTCGTGGTCGCTGAAAAAAGCATGGCGCTGGACAGCGATAAAGGCCCCGGGGAAATTGCGAATGCGACCGAGGACCAACTCGAACGCGTGCATCGAATGATTCGCCTCCAGCGCTGGCTCAACATCCCTTTCGCCGACTTGGACAGCCTGCTATGCAGCGCATTTGAATCGAAGCGGCCACGCAACGCCCCGATGCAACTCGACGGCTATGCCATCCGGGCTCTCGGTATTTATCGTTACCTGAATCGAAAGTATTCGATCACGGCTGAGGAGTTTGCCGCGCTGCTGCATCAGGTATCACCCTGTGCGACCGGCGATAACATCGCCCTGTTCGATAAGGTGTTCAATCAGGCCCGGGTATTCGACACACCGTTGAAGCTCGATGGTCGCGCCTTCCTCGCGGATAACTCAGACCCCGCCTCCCACACCATTCTCCAACACTTGAGCATCAGCCTTGGCTTGCCTTTGACAGAGGACTCGCTATTGCGGGTCGTCAGAAGTACGCAGAAACACCTGGGTTCACTCAAATGTGATTTGCCCACGCTGTCGTCTATCTATCGCCAGGCACGCATCGCGCGGATGTTCGGTGTCTCGATCAGCGAAAGCTCGACGCTGGAAAATCTGCTGGGAGGGGAAAGCATTGCCAGGAGTCTGGCAACCGGCGACAACCTCCTCGACGTCCTGATGCAGTTGGACTGGATGACCCGCTGGATCAAAGAATCCGCCTACGACATCCCCATGCTGCAACGTGTTCTTGAATTGCAAACCAGCGCCGATTATCCGTTGGGAGATTTGCAGCAATACCTCACCAAATTCAGGGCCGACACGCGCGAGCGTGTGGTCACGGTACAAGAGTGGGCGGCGTTGGCATTGCCGGGGAACGTTGACTGGCGGGCGAAGCTGGCCAGTACCCTGCTTGATGACAAAGGGCTGGTAAAAAATTTCGCCCCCACGATCAAACACGATGTACCGCAGGCGTTGGCCGTTGCACTGAACCAAGTAGTCGATGACGCCACCCTCAAACTGGACGAGGATCCCGAAAAAAACCGGAAGGCCAAAGACGAGTGCAAGCAGAAACTCAAGAAGTTGCTCTTGCTGGCCCACGACCGTCAGCAGCATCTGATCGAAGCGTTTCTGCAGGAAACATTCCTGCTGCCCATGAACTGCGCAAAAGACGTAGTGATTTGGGCGAGTACCTCGGTCCATCAGATTCTCACCGCGGCCCTGGTGTCTAAAGACTCACATGACCTTGCGCGCACATTGCATCCGCTGCTGCGCCATACCGAGGCTGCTGTCCGGTTGCAGTTGAGCAACAAGGCATTGCGTGCACTTCTGAGCACTGCTCGCTGGCTGGACACACCGGATGGACAACTGAGGCTGTCGTTCAAAACCTTGTATCTGTTCGATCGCTTTAATCACTTCATGAGCACTTATCAGCAGTCGGAAGAAAACCTGCTGAGCTACCTGGAGTTCGCCAACTTCTATGGTCGCGAGGCAAGCGCAGTCAACGAACGCCTGGCCCAACTCCTGAACTGGACAGTGGCAGAAGTCAGCGTGCTCACGTCGTATCTGCCGCTCAGAAAGGCCCAAACCATAAAGGACATCGATTGGGTCATGCGCTGTCACGACGCCTGTAAAGCCACCGGGCTTGGCACGACCGCGCTGCTCGGTGCTGCGGCGCTCGACAACAACAGTTCGGCCGCTCAATGGAAAACGGTCGGTGAAGCCATCATGGCGGCCAGTCACTAATCTCGATACATGCTCAAGGAATGAACATGTCTGTTGCTATTGAAAAACAACTTAACGAAAGCCTGCGTGATGCACAGCTCGGGCTTTATCTTTCGGCGATTGTTCCGCAAGACAAGACACTGCAAGCGTTGAAGATCGCAAAACACCTCAAGACGGCCGATGACCTTTACCACTATTGGCTGCTTGATGTGCTGGTCAGCCAGGACGTGCCGACGAGCCCGGTCGCCTGCGCGATTGCCAGTCTTCAGCAGTACATCAACAGCATTCTGGCCAACATGGAACCGGGTTATCACACCGCGCAGATTCCCAACGATCAAGTCGACACCTGGCGCACGGTCCTGCATCACTATCAGGCCTGGGCGACCAATCAGCGTCTGTACTATTTCCCGGCGTCCTACCTTGATCCCACGCTGCGCAAGACCCGAACCGCGAGCTTCGGGCAACTGGAAAATGACCTCAACCGCAACCAGCTCACGGCCGAGTCCGTGCAAACGGCTGTGCTGGCCTATCTGACAAGGCTGGAGGAAGTGGCCAACCTGCAAATCGTCAACGGTTACATCGACGGCAGCGATTTCGCCAACAGCACTTACTACTTCATTGCCAAATCCCGTGCTGCCGATACGTGGTATTGGCGCTCACTGGATATGGCTTGCCGCCCCTTCGTGGCCGGCTCCCGGACTGCCAAATATGATGCGCCGGAACCGCAAGCGTGGTCCGACTGGCACCGCATCAATCTGCCGGTTTCCGACAGCACCATCGAACACACCATTCGCCCGGTCATGTTTAACAATCGCTTATACGTGATTTGGGCGGAATGTATTCATCAGGATCAGGCGAGCAAAGAAGATAACAAGAACAAAACCTTTCCCTTGTTTCGTCTGAACTTCTGTTTCAAAACATATGAGGGGAGTTGGAGTACACCGCAGACCTGCGTGCAAAGTTACGCGGACTCGGACCCGATTCGCGAGCAGACCCTGGCGCAGTTACTTGAGAGTACACAGACCATTGCTGTTCATGATAAATCGTCTGCCTCGACATCATTGCTCATTGCGCTGTATGTCAACGGAGATCCCCGGGCTCTGACGCCGCTCACCCATATTTTCTGGATCTCGTCCCATATCGACAAGGATTGCGTGGCAACTCGGACACTTCGACCCACCGGAATAAAAAAATCGGAGGACGCTGGACTGGTAACACTTGCCGAGCTGTGGCCAGCCAAATGGAGGAGATCGCTCCAGTGCCCTCTCTCCCGATTAACGTCCGAAACTGATCAATCGCTGAGACAAGAAACGCCCTGGATTGGCACTTGGAAGGACTCTGAACTAGGCACGACTAATTTCATCGACTTTGCAGCGTCTGGAATAGCAGAGAGCGAAACCAGCACTGCCTTGATGCGTGCCCCCATCCGAATGAACATCACCTTCGCCAGGCACCTGATCGAGCGCGCAGAAGACAGCATGGACACCTTGCTGAGCTGGTCCTCTCAGCACCTGCAAGAGCCCCCCTTCGAAAGCGGCAAACCGCCCGAGCAACTGGACTTCTACGGCGCCTACGGTCGCTACTTTGTGGAGTTGTTCCTCTACCTGCCCTGGCTGGTGGCACACCGCTTTAACCAGGAGCGCCAATACGGCGAAGCCGAACGCTGGTTGCAGTACCTGTTCAATCCGGCCCGAAAAGCAGTCAGTGGCAGTAACCCTGACTACTGGAGCGCAGTGCCCCTGATCACCGGCACGCCCAAGCCCGGCCAACCCAGCTACGCCCTGCAGGGACCACAGGATCCGCACCAGATTGCACTGAGTCATCCCGTGCACTTTCGCAAAGCCCTGTACATGCTCTACCTCGATATTCTGCTCAATCGTGGCGACACCGCTTACCGCCAATTGACTCCCGACAACCTGACCGACGCAAAGCTCTGGTACCTGCGCGCACAGGATCTGTTGGGCCCGCGACCGGATGTCAGGCAAACCGATCTCTGGGCAACGATCACATTGAAAGCGTTCAGCGAGGAGCCCAATACAAAACTGCGTGCGTTTGAAAAAACCTTGGGAGATGCAGGCAAGCACCTGTCGACAACCGTCGCCCCAGAGCAGGCCCCTCAAGTGTGTGTTCGCCCCTACGTCCATTCACATTCTGCCCATGCGATTGACGCACCGCATTCGCGATTGCCCTTCAACCCCGTGTTGCTCCCACGCTGGGAAAAGCTCGAAAGCCGTCTGCATAACCTGCGACATAACCTGGACATTGTGGGTCGCCCCCTGAGGCTTGCGCTCTTCGCGGCTCCAGCCGCTTCAGACAAACAACTCGGCACCAACCCTTCTCGCGCTGCGGAACCCGGTCTGGCTCAACGTCTGGGCACAGAGATCCCGCCTTACCGTTTCAGTGCCCTGCTTGCCCATGCCTTGAGTGCGGTAGACACGGTGATTCAGTTCGGCGAAACGCTGATGTCGTTCATCGAGCGCAGTGAGCAGGCCAGCTATCAGGAACTTCAGCAACAGCACCTCTGGGATATCGCCACCATGGCGGTAGACCTGCAGACCCAGGCCCTGAAGATCGATCAGAAAACCCGGGAGGCGTTACTGGCCAGTAAAGCCATCGTCGAAAACCGTCGTGACTACTACAGTCAGCGGGTCAACGAGGTCGTCAATCCGGAAGAAGTGATGGCCGCCGCGTTCCATCTGGAGGGGCGTATCGCTGAAGCAGGCGCCCATGCGGCGCATGCCGGCGGTCAGTGCCTGAAAGTGGTGCCCAACATTTTTGGCCTGGCAGACGGCGGGGCTCGCCTTGAAGGCGGGCCGCTCGCCATGATGGCCATGGCGCAAGGGGTGGCTACCGCTGCCTATGGCGCGGGCGAAGCCCTGGAACGTGCCGCGCAGTATCGACGCCGCCATCAGGATTGGACCCTCTCCCTCGATCAGTCAACACTCGAAATCGCCCAGATTGATGCGCAGCTTGCACTGGAAGTTGAACGAGAGACCGCGTCACGACTGTTGTTACAACAGACTCAGACGTCGCTGACTCAAGCCCGGACCTCTTACGACTTTCTTAGCCAGCGCTTTACCAACTCACAGCTTTACCAGTGGTTCACCCACCAACTCTCCAGCTTCTACTACCAGGTGTATGACTCGACGTTTTCGCTGTGCCAGTTCACCGAACGCAGCTGGCGCTACGAGACGGCCGACACCACCACTCAACCGTTCTTCCAGAACCAGACCTGGAACAGCACCTACCGTGGACTCGGCCCCGGCGAGCGTATGAAGCTGGGCTTGATGAAGATGAAAAATGCCTGGTTGCTGGGCAACGAGCGCGAGCTGGAAATCCGCAAGACCGTGTCGTTAAGCAAACTCCACCTGAAGGAAAACGTCACGCCGTCGATCAACAAACCCTGGGAAGGTACGCTCGCAGCAGACAACACGCTCATCAAAGGAATGAAGGCCATCCTGCTGGAGACGGGCATATGCGAGTTTGAATTGACGCAGGCCCTGTTTGATAACGATTACCCGGGGCACTGCCTGCGCCGGATCAAGACCATCAGTGTTTCCTTGCCGGCCGTCCTCGGCCCTTATGAAGATATCCGCGCCACGCTGACCCAGACCGGCAGCGACGTCGTCCTGCCCGGCGCCGACAAGACGGTCATGAAAAGTCTGCGCGCCAATCAGCAAATTGCCCTGTCGACAGGCATCGACGACAGTGGTCTGTTCACTTTGAGCTTTCAGGACGAACGCTACCTGCCCTTCGAATACACCGGAGCGGTGTCGAAATGGCAGTTGTCATTCCCCAATCATGCGGCTCAGAAAAGCATGCTCGAATCCCTGACCGACATCATCGTGCACGTGCAGTACACCGCCAGGGCAAATGGAGGTGCGCAATGAGCGATCACGGCGCCCTCCCTGTCACGCCTCCGGCCTTGCCCAAGGGCGGAGGGGCGATTCAAAGCATCGGTGACGGCCTGGGTGCAATCGGCTCCAGCGGGAGCGCTTCCTGCGAAATTCCGCTGCCCATTTCACCCGGTCGCGGATACGCCCCGGCCATTGCCTTGCGCTACAGCAGTGCTCAAGGCAACGGGGTGTTCGGCCTCGGTTGGAAACTGTCTCTGCCGACCGTCACACGGCGCACACAGTTGGGCGCTCCGGCCTATACCCGCGATGATTTGTTCGTCGGCCCCGACGGTGAAGTGTTGATGCCTGAGCGGAACCGCACCACCGGCGTGATCGAGTCCAGCCAAAAGCTTTACAGCGACGGCACACGGCAGGTGGAGCACACGGTCGTGCGCTATCGACCGCGCATCGAAACCGCTTTCAACCTGATCGAGCATTGGTCCAGCCCTGCTGACGAATCGGGCTTCTGGCTGATACACAACGCCGACGGCAGCCAGCATCTTTTTGGAAAAACGTCATCGGCACGTCGTGCAGATCCCGATGCGCTGTCGCATGTGAGCGAGTGGTTGCTTGAAGAGAGCATGAACCCTCATGGCGAGCATATTGTGTATGAGTACAACGTGGACCCTACCTCGACGAAGGGCCCTTCCGATAGCCGCGCCCAGCGTTACCTTGGGCGGATACGCTATGGCAATTTTGAAGCTGACGCTCAGTTGTACTTAGGCAAAATCGGGGGGCTCGACGAAGTACGTTGGCATTTCGAATTGTGCTTCGACTACGGTGAACGCAGCACGACACTGGATGAAAAATCCGCGTATCGGGCAACAAAAACGTCGCCGGAACGTAGCGATCCCTTCTCGGATTTCTCCTATGGGTTTGAGCTGAGAACCCGACGTTTATGCCGGCAGATTCTGATGTTTCATCACTTCCCCGATGAAACATCGATGGGACCCGAGCCGGTATTGGTCCGCCGCAGCGTGATCGAGTATCAGACCAGCCCCCATTCCTATAGCTGCCTGAGCGCAGCACTGGACCAGGCTTACGACGAGAACACCGCTCAACTCCATCCTCCCCTCGAATTCACCTACACCGACTTCTCGCTTGAACCTGACGTTCAGCGCTTCAAGCCATTCGAGACGCTGTCCGGGCTCAATCATCAACAGCGCTTTCAATTCGTCGATCTGCTGGGAGAAGGACTGCCCGGAGTGCTGCACCGTTCCGACAAAAGCTGGCGGTATAGCCAACCGGTGCGCGATGACCTTGGAGGGGATCACGTCACGTATAGGGCGTTGAGCGATTTGCCGCACTTCCCGTTAGCCGACAGCCGCAAACCCGTCCGACAGTTTCTCGGTAATCTCAATGCAAACGGTCGCCCGGACTGGATCCTGGCGCAACCGGGGCTCGGTGGATTCTTCACGCTGAAACCCAACGGCAGCTGGTCGAATTTCACCTCGCTTGACGCCGTTCCGACAGAGTTCTTCCATCCACACGGACAACTCGCCAACCTGATGGGCGCCGGGCTCAACGATCTGGTCATGCTTGGCCCGCGCAGTGTTCGCCTGTATGCCAACCAGAAAGGCAGGGGCTTCACCTCCGCAGCCGAAGTCAATCGCGGGGCTGATGAGGATGACTTGCCGCTGCCTGGCAACTCATCCCGCGAACTGGTGGCCTTCAGCGACATTCTGGGCAGCGGACAACAGCATCTGGTTCGTATCCGCCATAACGAAGTTAAATGCTGGCCCAACCTCGGTCGCGGACGCTTCGGCAAAGGTCGGGTGATCGCCACACCGGATCTTTCATTGGAAGAATTCGACGCATCGCGTCTTTTGCTGGCCGACCTGGACGGTTCTGGAGGCGCAGACCTTATTTATCTGGAACCCCGCTGCGCGCGGATCTTCATGAATCTGTGCGGCAATGGCCTGAGCCCGGCGATCGACGTGCCATGGCCCGCAGGTTTTAGCTATGACCGGTTCTGCCAGGTCAGCGCCACCGACCTGCAAGGACTCGGATGCTCCAGCCTGGTTTTTAGCGTGCCGGGGGCAACGCCACGGCATTGGCGATGCGATTTCGTCAGCAACAAACCCTACTTGCTGCAAACGACCAACAACAACATGGGTGCCAGCGGCAGCATCAGCTACCGCAGTTCGGCACAAGAGTGGCTGGACGAAAAAAAACAGGTGCTCAAAAACAAGAAAACGGCGGTTTCACGCTTGCCGTTTCCGCTGTTTCTGGTCAAGCAGCAGACTCGATTCGATGAAATCACCGGGAGTGTTCTAACCCGGAAATTCAAGTATCGGCGCGGTTTCTACGACGGCACCGAACGTGAATTTCGGGGGTTCGGCCTGCTCGTGCAAACCGATATGGGTGGTGATAAAGCAAGCAATCTGCACTCTGTGCCGACACTGACCAAAACCTGGTTCCACGTCGGCAACGAAGTTGATCTGATGATCCATGATCGAGACTACAGCGACGAAAAATCCGTGCTGCTCAAAGGCACTATCCAGAACCTGGGCGAAAGCTGGACGCCGCGCAGCGACCGGCATGTTCCGGCCAACACCTGGTCCAGAGCCCGTCGGCGTGAAATCGCCCGGGCGCTTAACGGACGTATTTTGCGGGTAGAAGTTTACGGCCATGATCAGGGTAACCAGTCAAAGCTTCCGTATTCGGTGCAACAACATCGCTACAAGGTCAATGAGCTCAAGGGAATGGGCAAGCACAGCCCTTATTCGATCCTGCACCCGGTGCTGGTGGAGTCGATTCACTATCAGTACGAGCGCTTCCCGCAAGATCCGCGCTGTACCCACACGATCAATCTGAACTGGGACGCTTACGGTTACCTGACCCACCATCTGGAGGTCAGCTACGCCCGGCGCACAACAACGGTCGATGCCAGCCCTTTCACCGATCCCTGGGAGAAAAAATGGTGGGCCGACGCCCATGACGAAGCCCAGCAGTTCTTCTACGTGGCCGAACATAAAGCCCAATTCATTCACATCACCACCACGCAGAACAGGCGGTTGGGCCTGCCTTATCTGCAACGCACGAATGCGTTGAAACTGCCAAAAGCACCGCTGGCCGGAGGCCTGGTTCCTTCGGCCATCAACCATGAGGCGTTGCTGATCCTGAGTGCTTCGGCTGCATGGAAAGCGCGACTGGTCATGACCGGCCTGTCTTTGCAGCGTTATGGAAAACCAGATGCCAGTGGTCCCTTTGCGGATGGGCAGGCCAGTGTCGAAGCGTTGGTCGATCACACGGAAACAGCCGAGCTTAATGAGTTGGCGCTGAAGGTTTACGACGTACTCAAATCACAGGCTCCGTCTTTTGATTTGATCCGACGCCTGGAAAACGCTGGCTATAAAAAAATGCCCATCGCCTTACCGGGCGATGCTGAGTGGGATAAGCGGGACAAACTTTGGTCGGTACGCCGCCACTTCGTCACGTATAACGAACTGAATGGTTTTTTCAAACCGTTGAGTTTTAAACAGAGCCCGCAACAAGATCCAACCGACTTCACCCAAGACCCATATTTCTGCATGACCACCAGCGTCAAACTGCCGGACAACTGCACGACCACAGCTTCCAATATCGACTACCGAATACTCCAACCCACTCGGGTCACTGACCCCAACAACGTTGTCCAGGAAGCGTCGTACGATGCATTCGGGCAGGCTCACGCCATCACCCATTTAAAAAGCAGCGCCGATGGCAGTATCGGGTTCGCACCACTCTCCACCTATATCCCTCGCTATCACGGCCGGCCTGACCTCGCTATCGAAAACCCGGAGCAAGCGTTACAGCAAGTCGCCAGCGCTTACTTCTACGATGCGTTCAGCTGGATGGGTCGCATTGAGGTCGCAACACCGCAGGACCAGGAATGGTGCAAAGCTGCAATTGCCAAAGGCGATCTGCTGCCCGGTGGGTACATCCGCGCCAGCGCCCGTGCGCGCATCAAGAAAACACCTTACGAGCAAGCACTCCAGGCGAAGATCGAGAGTGCTCAGCGCGAACCAGTCCACTGCGCCACGTTGCAGGCTGATCGATACCTGCGCGATCCCGAAACGAAACAAATTCGCATCGTTATCGCTTGTTGGGACGGCTTGGGCCGGCCGCTACAAAGCAAACAGAGGGTTGGGCGAGGAGCAGCGTTAGCGGTCAAAGAAGACGGCACATTGGCATGGGCAAACGGCAAACCGCAGGAACACGAAGTCAGCGTTCGCTGGCGTGTCACCGAGCGCACTGAATACAACAACAAGGGCCTGGTGACTCGCACATATCGGCCGTACTTCAGCGACCGGCATCGCTATATCAATGATGAATCCCTGCGCAAATCAGGCCTTTGCGATCAGTATTTTCATGATCCCATGGGTCGACTCATTCGCGTCATTGATGCCAAGGGTGACGAGCGTCGTCACACCTGGCACCCCTGGTATTCCATCACCGAAGACGAGAACGACACCCAGCCTGAGTTGCCGGCTCAAGGAGGTGCGCAATGAACGTCAATGTCCATCGCCACACTCCAACCCTGAACGTCATCAATGGCCGTGGTCTTGCGCTGTGCGAAGTTCGTTACTTGTGCAATGAATCGATCAAGACGCCAGAAGCCCGGATCACGCGTAACCGGCATGACATCAGCGGACAGATCGTTGAGCATTACTCGCCCGCGGCCCGTATGGACTTGAACACCGCGGACTCAAGGCAAGTCAGCAGCCTGTCGGGGGCCACGCTTCTGATCGACAGCATCGATGCCGGCTGGCGTCTGACACTTTTTGGCGAGGCTGGCCAGGCGCTGGACACCTGGGACTCGCGCGGTAGCCATTGGCAAACCGACTACGACAACCAACTACGCCCACTGACAATCCACGAAGAATCCACACAACAATCCCGCCAGGCCATCGAGCGTTTCACCTACGCTGCCAGCTCAACCGACGATGTGAAAACCAACCGGTGCGGAAGGTTGATTCGCCATGACGATCCGGCAGGCAGCGTGATTTTTTCCGAGTTTGACCTGGCGGGAAAACTGCTCAGCCAAACGCGCCATCTGCTAAAAGAACAGCAGGCCGCCCACTGGCCGGAAGATCTCGATGAGCGCACGGGTTTGCTCGAAAGCGGTACCGGCCATACCACCACCTGGCGCTACGCTCCGACCGGCGAAGTCCTCGAGCAAATAGACGCCAAAGGGCATACGCAACGCTTCTGGTTTGATGTCGCCGGTCAGCTGGAGAAAGTCTCCCTGCAACTTAGTGGCACCGATCAACAGAGGCTGGTTCTCGATCAAGTCAGCTATAACGCGCAGGGTCAGATCGAATCCCAGGTGCTGGGCGGCAAGATCACCAACGCGGCGATGTATGCGCCTGAAAACGGCCGCATGATCCAGCGAAGCCTTTCACGTACAAACACCCACGTGCTTCAGAAACTGCATTACGCCTACGACGCAGTCGGCAATGTGTTGAGTGTCGAAGACCACAGCAAACCCGAGCAGCACAATGCTAATCAACGCGTAAGTCCGGGCAGCACTTATGGTTACGACAGTCTGTATCAGTTGGTCAAGGCGACCGGCCGGGAAGAGCAGACAGCAAGCATCCGCGCGACGATGCCTGCCTGGCTATCCAGCCCGGCAGACCGCAGCCGACTGCTCAATTTCACTCAGCATTACACCTATGATGAACGCGCCAACCTGACCAAGCTGCAGCATCAGCGCGAAGGCAATAATTACACCCGCGAGATGCGCATCGCCCCCAACAACAATCGTGGGCTGTCATGGAATGCAGGAGATCCGCCACCCGACTTGGCAACCGGCTTCGATGCCAACGGCAATCTGCAAGCACTGCAAGCCGGGCAACCGCTGGTATGGAACGCGCGCAACCAATTGCAAAGCGTGACCTTGGTGGAGCGCACAGAGCAGGAGGCGGATACGGAAAGCTACCTCTACGACGGCAGCGGCCAGCGCGTTCGCAAACGGCAAACCCAAAAGGCCCACGCCCTCACCCACTGCCGCGACGTCCTGTATTTGCCTGGCCTGGAGATCCGGGAAAGTACGATGGAAAAACTCGAGGTCATCACCGTTCAGGCGGCGAACTGCAACGTTCGGTGCCTGCACTGGAGCCTGGGAACACCGTCAGGCATCACCAATAACAGCTTGCGCTTCAGTTTCGACGATCACTTGGGTTCCAACACAATGGAGCTGAATAGTGAAGGCAACCTGATCAGCGAGGAAGGCTATTACCCCTTTGGCGGCACGGCGTGGAGAGCGGCGCGTAATGTGCTGGAAGCGAAATACAGAACCCTTCGTTACTCGGGAAAGGAGCGTGATGCCAGCGGGCTGTATTACTACGGCCAGCGATATTACGCGCCATGGTTGCAACGATGGATCAGCCCGGACCCGGCGGGCACGACTGACGGGTTGAACCTGTATTGCATGGTGGGGAACAACCCGGTGCGCTTTGCGGATTCGCGGGGGCTGGTACGCGATGATCTGGTCAACGTTCCCATCGTGCAGGACTACTACGATCGGTTTTCAGAAAAAACCGTTTCGATGACAGACGCCCCAAGGCAACTGGCAGAAGCGAAGGAAGGGAAACTGGCCTCGCTGAAAGCTCAATTTCCCAATCGAACGAATCTTCTGACCTCCAAGGAAATTGCCGGGATCGAAGCGACTCGTCCAGCGTTCAAGGCCTATACGAAAAAGAAACTGAATGAGTACACCGCACACGCTGCCGTCACTACCGCAGACGGAAGCTTTTCGTCCTGGGAGCATTTCAACTTCCCTGAACAGCTGGGGGACAGGCCCTATCCAGGGATCGCCCTCTATCGCAATCCTTTCCCCTCAACAAGCGGGCCAGGGGACGTGGGGATCTTTGAAGTCACCCAACCAGAAACCTTCATGGCTCAAGTTGAACGCGATTACGCCAATCAGAATGACGTAGCCCTCCACCCGGCGCTCGCCAGGGACATTCGCGACCATTTAGGTCACTCCGGACATTTATTCCCCATCCAGTCCGGCACTCCCGGGCGTCATGCGGAAGTGCGGAGCAGGAACGCTTTGCTCAATCAATCGCCGAGTGCAAGCGTCCTGCCTGAAAACATCTTTGTGATGACTCAACGACTCAAGGGAATTTCCAATTCTGAGTCAGCAACCGATTTCCCTACCTGTATGAACTGCAATGCCTTGATCCCCAGGGACATCAACATCCCCACCGGCCGACTGGAGCCCACCGACTACGCCGCGCATGTGCAATCGATGCGGTCATCCAGAACCCATTACCTGCACGCCGCCAATCCGTAAACCGGTGTTGATTTACATGCAGATCGCGTTGGTAAACACCAACCGGTTACCGAACGGATCACTGATGGTCATGTCCTGGCTTCCCCAGGGCATGGCCTGGATCTGCGGGTGGGAAAACGGATATTCCTTGGCCAGCAGTTGCTGCTGAAATGCCTCAAGTTCGTCGGTCTCGATCCGCAACGCCGAACCCGGCGTGCTGTCGCCATGGTGTTCGGACAGGTGCAGCACGCATTCGCCACGGGAGACTTGCAGGTACAACGGGAAATTCGCTTCGAAGCGATGCTGCCAGTCGACGGTGAATCCCAGGAAGTCGATGTAGAACTCCAACGCCTTGGTTTCGTCGAAAATCCGCAGGATCGGGGTGGTTTTGCCGAAGCTCATGGGGTTGCTCCCTGACTGAAAAGACACCCATTGTAGTTGGGCTGGATGTCAGCGCTTCGGCTTGGCGATGGCTTTCTTTAATTGCAATGTGCTACTACGCGAAGCAGTTCAAAAAGATTTGTCGACTGGCTGATCGCTTTCGCCGGCAAGCCTGGCTCCTACAGGGGATTGTGGAGGCTCTGAAAACCCGCGCGCAGATCCCCTTCCCTTGCCAGAAAACGCCCTTCCCGTTTGCCGTTCGCCTGGCCTTCGCTGTAACTCAATACCCCGTTGACCCACACACCCTCAATCCCCTCCGCCGCCCGTTGCGGGTCATTGAAGTCCGCCACGTCGCGAATGGTCAGCGGGTCGAACAACACCAGATCCGCCCAGTGTCCTTCACGAATTTCACCCCGTTCCTTCAAGCCGAAACGCGCCGCCGACAGCCCGGTCATTTTGTGCACGGCGGTGTGCAGCGGAAACAGCCCGACGTCGCGACTGAAATGCCCAAGCACCCGTGGGAAGGCACCCCACAGGCGCGGATGCGGGAACGGGTCTTCCGGCAAGCCGTCAGACCCCACCATCGACAACGGATGAGCGAGGATTCTTCGCACATCGGACTCGTCCATTCCGTAGTACACCGCGCCGGCCGGTTGCAGTCGGCGGGCCGCTTCGAGCAGCGGCACGTTCCATTCGGCGGCGATGTCCATCAGGTCGCGACCGCCCAGCTCCGGGTGCGGTGTGGACCAGGTGATGGTGATGCGATGAGCATCGGTGACTTGCTTGAGGTCCAGCGTCGAAGAGCTCGCCGCGTAGGGATAACAATCGCAGCCCACCGGATGAGTTTTTGCAGCCTCCTCAAGCGAAGCCAGCAGTTGCGGACTGCGCCCCCAGTTGCCGGCCCCCGCGCATTTGAGGTGGGAAATGATCACCGGGGATTTTGCATGCCGGCCGATCTGGAACGCTTCGTCCATGGCCTCCAGCACCGGTTCGAATTCGCTGCGCAAATGGGTGGTGTACACCGCGCCGAATGCCGTCAGTTCTTCGGTCAGTTGCATCACTTCATCGGTGGACGCCGAGAACGCGCTGGCGTAGGCCAGACCGGTGGATAAGCCCAGGGCGCCGGCCTCCAGACTTTCGCGCAGTTGCTCGCGCATCGCGCTGATTTCATCCGCCGTGGCGGTACGAAAAAGGTCGTCGAGGTGGTTGCTGCGCAACGCGGTGTGGCCCACCAGTGCGGCGACGTTCAGCGTGGTGTTCGCCGCTTCGACCGCTGCACGGTAATCACGGAAGGTCGGATAAACAAAGGCCGCCGAGGTGCCAAGCAGGTTCATCGGATCTGGCGGATCACCGCGCAAACTCACCGGCGACGCGCTGATTCCGCAGTTGCCGACGATCACCGTGGTCACGCCCTGGCTGAGCTTGGGCAGCATCTGCGGCTGACGAATCACCACCGTGTCGTCGTGGGTGTGCACATCGATAAAACCAGGTGCCAGCACACGGCCGGCGGCGTCGATTTCTTCGCGGGCGGTGGCATCGTGCAAGTCGCCAATGCGCTCGATGCGGCCATTCAGAATCGCCACATCGGCGGGATAACCGGGCGCGTTGCTGCCGTCGATGATCAGGGCGTTGCGGATCAGCGTGTCGTACATCATGTCAGTCTCCCAGCGGCAAGTGATCGTCGCCGCCGCGGTAATCGTCGAGGGCGAGTTTGATCCGCCGCAGACGTTCTTGATTGTCTTCAGGATTGGCCAGCGCCAGCTCGGTGGCAAGCACGTCGATGGCCAGCAGCATGCCGTAGCGCGCCGCCGTGGGTTTGTAGATGAACGAGGTCTCGACGCCTTGCAGCGGCAGCAGCACATCCGCCAATTGCGCCAGCGGCGAATCGGCGCGGGTGATGGCGATAATCCGTGCACCGTAGTTGCGGGCCAGTTCGACGGCTTCGATGAGTTCGGGGGTGATGCCGGTCAGCGAGCAGGCAATCACGGCGCGTTCGGCATCGAGGCTGGCGGCGGTGACGCGCATCATCACCGGGTCGTGGCACGCCGCAATCGGGTAGCCGAATCGCACAAGCCGCACTTGCAGTTCATCGCTGCACAAGGTCGAGCAACCGCCCATGCCGAATGCATGAATCATCCGCGCCTTGCCCAGCAGTTTCACCGCATCGGCAAAACGCGACTCGTCGAACGCCGACAAATGCTGACGCAAGGTCGACTCGATATCGCCGACGATTTGCCCATAAAACGCCGATTGGTCAGGCGTGCCCGCCGGGTCGAGGAAACGGCTGCCGACGCCGCTGGCCTGGGCCAGTTGCAGGCGCAGATCGCGCAGGTCGCGACAGCCCACCGTGCGGGCAAACCGCGACAGCGTGGCAGTGCTGACCTCCGCTCGCTGCGCCAGCTCATCGAGGCTGGCGGCGGAGGCAAAACCTACGTCGTCGAGCATCAGCCGCGCAATGCGTCCTTCACCGGCACTGAAGGAATCCTGGCGGGCGCGGATCTGATAGAGGATGTCCATGGCAGGCGGCTCCGGTTAAATCAGGTAAGAAAGACCCACGGTCAGCGCGAAAGCGACCACCGAAATAATGGTCTCGAGCACAGTCCAGGTCTTGAAGGTCTGGGTGACGGTCATGTTGAAGTATTCCTTGATCAACCAGAAGCCGCCGTCGTTGACGTGGGAAAAGATAACCGACCCGGCGCCGGTCGCCAGCACCAGCAACTCTGGATGCGGATAACCCAGACCGATGGCCACCGGCGCTACGATTCCCGAGGCGGTGGTCATCGCCACCGTGGCGGACCCGGTGGCGATGCGCATCAACGCGGCAAACAGCCAGCCCATGAGCAGCGGCGACAGGTGAAAGACCTGGGCCAGGCTGACGATCTGATCGGTGACCCCGGCGTCCACCAGAATCCGGTTCAACCCGCCGCCGGCACCCACCAGCAAGGTGATGCTGGCGGTTGGCGCCAGGCATTCGTTGGTGAATTTGAGGATCGATTCGCGGTTGAAACCCTGGGCGAGGCCGAGGGTCCAGAAACTCAGCAACGTCGCCAGCAGCAGCGCAATCACCGAGTTGCCGATGAACAACAAGAACTGGTTGAAACCGCTGCCCGGCGTGGAAATCAGGTTGGCCCAGCCGCCGATCAGCATCAGCACCACCGGCAACAAAATGGTCGCCATGGTGATGCCGAATCCCGGCAGGCTATCGCGCGGTTCGCGGTCGAGGAACTGGCGTTCCAGCGGGTTTTCCGCCGGCAATTGAATGCGCGGCACGATGAACTTGGCGTACAACGGGCCGGCGATGATCGCGGTCGGAATGCCGATCAGAATCGCATAGAGCAAGGTCTGCCCCACCGACGCCCCATACACCTGCACTGCCAGCATCGCCGCCGGGTGCGGCGGCACCAGCGCATGGACCACCGAGAGACCGGCAACCATCGGCAAGCCGACCATCAGGATCGACACCCCAACCCGTCGCGCCACGGTAAAGGCGATCGGCACCAGCAACACAAAACCGACCTCGAAGAACAGCGGCAACCCGACCAGGAAGGCGATGCACACCATGGCCCAGTGCGCGTTCTTCTCGCCGAACCGGTCGATCAAGGTCCGCGCTACCTGCTCGGCGCCACCGGACTCGGCCATCATCTTGCCGAGCATCGTGCCCAGCGCCACCACCAGCGCAATGTGCCCCAGGGTCTTGCCGACCCCGGCCTCGTACGCACCGACCACGCCGGACGGCGGCATGCCGGCGAGCAGCGCCAGGCCGATGGACACCAGGGTGATCACGATGAAGGGATTGAGTCGGTAACGGGCGATCAGAACGATCAGCGCAATAATGGCGATGGCGGCATACACCAGCAGCCAATAGCCGAAGGACAGGGTCATGCGGTACTCCTCGAAAGGGTCACGTCGAAAGTTTTGTGAAACTCTTAAAACATTTCGAGGCGTGAAACTCAAACGAGGTGAAAGTTATTTTCGTGGAGGGATAAGGGATGTCGCGCAGAGGCATGCAAGGTCGGTGGATATGAAAATCAGGCAGGCGGATTTACATCATCTTCACGCTGATCGTTCCCACGCTCTGCGTGGGAATGCAGCCCGGGACGCTCAGCGTCCCAAAAAGCGGACGCGGAGCGTCCGTTGAGGCATTCCCACGCGGACGGTTCGACGCCTCGACGTGGGAACGATCGGCGGGAAGACGTTCAGTCGTGATTCACGCGAGCACGCTTGAGCAGTTTCTTGCAGCGCTCGGACAAGTGCAGCACGCGCAAATGCTTGCCGGCCTTGGCGTAGCGTTCACGCAGCGTCTTGAGCGCGGCGATGGCCGAGTAGTCGACAAAGCTCAGGTGACGGCAGTCGATGGTCACGACAGGCGGATCGTTGGCGGGATCAAATTGATTGAGAAAAGGCGCGGTCGAGGCAAAGAACAGCGTGCCGTGCAGGTGATAGAACTTGCTGCCATCGGCCTCGATATGAGCGTCGGCATACAGCTCGCGGGCCTGCTGCCAGGCAAAATTGAGCGCCGCAATGATGATCCCGCACAGCACGGCGGTGGCCAGATCGGTGAACACCGTGATGACCGTGACCGCAACGATCACCAAGACATCGTTCAGCGGCACCTTGTTCACCACCCTTAACGAAGCCCAGGCAAACGTCTGTTGCGACACCACAAACATCACGCCAACCAGTGCGGCCAACGGGATGCGCTCGATCAGCGGCGACAGAAACAAAATGAACAGCAGAATCAGCACCCCGGCCACCACACCGGACAACCGCCCACGACCACCGGAACTGAGGTTGATGACGGTCTGGCCGATCATCGCGCAGCCACCCATGCCACCAAACACGCCGGAGACCATGTTGGCCGCGCCCAACGCCACACACTCACGATCCGGGAAGCCACGGCTCTCGGTGATCTCGTCGGTGAGGTTCAGGGTCAGCAAGGTTTCCAGCAGACCGACCAGCGCCATCAAGATCGCGTAGGGCGCAATGACGCGCAGGGTGTCCAGGTTCCACGGAATGTCTGGCAGCGCAAACGTCGGCAAGCCGCCGGCGATATGCGCCATGTCGCCCAAGGTGCGCGTCGGCAGACCGAGCAGGAAAACTGCCAGCCCGACACCCAAGATCGCCACCAGCGCCGGCGGCACGGCACGCGTCAGGCGCGGCAGCAGATAAACGATCGCCATCGTCAGCACCACCAACCCGGTCATCATGTACAACGGCATGCCGCTGAGCCAGTCGTCACCCCTTTTGAAGTGTTCGAGTTGGGCCAGCGCAATGATGATCGCCAGGCCGTTGACGAAGCCGAGCATCACCGGGTGCGGCACCATCCGCACCAGTTTGCCCAGCCTCAGCAACCCGAACGCCAGCATGATCAAGCCACCGAGCAACACCGTCGCGAGCAAATACTGAACACCGTGTTGCACCACCAGCGCGACGATCACCACCGCCATCGAACCGGCTGCACCGGACACCATCCCCGGCCGTCCGCCGAAGAGCGCGGTCAGGGTGCAAATGATGAAAGCGCCGTAAAGCCCCATCAGCGGATTGAGGTGAGCCACCAGCGCGAAGGCAATGCATTCGGGTAGCAGGGCGAAAGACGTGGTGAGTCCGGCCAGGACATCGGCGCGCAGACGTTTTGGTTTCATGGAGACCGGACACAGCAGGGAAAGAGGGAGCGGATGTTACGGAATTGAGGGCGGCCCGGCCAGTTGTCGGGTTGCCGAAAACGCAATCGCGGGCAAGCCACGCTCCCACAGGATTTGTGTCGTTCGCCAGTTTCGGGGACGACATAAATCCTGTGGGAGCGTGGCTTGCCCGCGAAGAACGATGACGCGGTTTAAGGCGAACTCAAACCATTTCGTCACGAATCCATTCAACTACCGACGTCCGCTTCGGTGCCCAGCCCAGCAATTCACGCGCATGCTTGCCGCGAACCCGGCTGTTGGAGCCCAAACCATAATTGGCCATTTCATAACCCCATTCGGCTTCTGCTTCTTTCAAAGGCCAGTCTTGCGCCTTGCCGAGCTTCAAGGCCTCAGCCATGGCGGTGGTCATGTCGATGAACGACGCCTCACCGCTTTCGACGAAGTAGAACGTGCCCGGTACGTTTTTGCTCAGCGCCAGCAGATACAGGGACACCACGTCTTCGATGTGTACGTTGGACCAGATGTTCTGGCCCGTGCCGACATGGCGCACCACGCCGCTTTTACGCGCCTGTTTCAGCAAACGCGGCAGCTGCACGCTGTCGCGATTGACGCCCAGGCTGTGGCCGTAAATCAGGGTGTTGCAAATGACGGCCGAGTTCACGCCGTCCTTCGCCGCCGCGAGGATCAGGTTGTCGATGGCCACGCGGGCAGCCTTGTCGACAGTTGGCTCCGGCAGGTTGTCTTCGAAGTAGATAACGTCGCTGGATTTGCCGCCCGACGCATCGCCGACGATGCTCGAACCGCTGGTGTGCAGGAAGACTTTGTTGGCGCCGCGCAAGGCACTGAGCAAGGCTTCCACCGCGCCACGATGGTCGCTGCTGGCGGCGTTGATCACGGCATCGGCAGCGCGAGCCTGTTCGGCCAATAGTGCGCTGTCGTCAAGAGTGCCGATCACCGGAATGATGCCCAGTGCGCTCAGTTCAGTGGCTTGTTCGGCGTTGCGAACCAGACCGGTGACCGTATGGCCCGCACGGACGAGACCGGTGGCGATGGAGCCGCCGATGAATCCAGCGGCGCCGGTAACGAATACGTTCATGGAGAAACTCCCTGCGTGAATAAGTGATGCATTGAGTATCGAGGACCGTCCCGTGGCGAAACAGACCCGCTGACCCAAATCACTCTTGCGCAGAAGTCACGAATCAGCCTTTGAAGTCCGCATTCGCATAAGCCGCCAATTTGCCCTGGATGAAGTCCAGGAAGCACTGGATCCGCAGGGCAAGTTGCGAGTTTCGGTAATACACCGCGTTGATCGGCTGGCGATAGCCGCTGTTGAAATCCGCCAGCAGCACCTTCAATCGCCCTGCACGAATGTCGTCGATCGTCATGAAGTGCGACAGGCAGGCAATGCCCTGGCCTTCCAGCGCCAGGTGCCGGATCGTCTCGCCGCTGGAAGCGCTGATCGACGCCTGAATCGGCCAACGATCACCGTGCACATACCGCAGCGGCCACTGGTTGAGGCCCTCGTTCTGGGTAAAGCCCAACAACGCATGCCCGGTCAGATCCGCAACAGCCGTCGGCGTGCCGTGTTGCTCAAGGTACGCCGGGCTGGCGACGATGTGCAGCGGGCTGCAACCCAGCGAGCGTGCGTGCAGGGTCGAGTCGGCCAGTGTGCCGATGCGGATGGCGATGTCGGTGCTTTGTTCGAGCAAGTCGATGATCAGGTCGTTGCTGTTGAGTTCGAGCTGGATGTCCGGGTAGAGGCGGCGGAACTCGTCGATGTACGGCACGATGGCGTGCAGCATGAACGGCGACGCGGCGTTGATCCGCAGACGCCCGGACGGGGTTTGCTGGCGTGAGGTCAGGCGTTCTTCGAGCTCGTCCATCTGATCGAGAATCAGCTTGGCGTGTTCAAAGAAATACTTGCCCTCCTCCGTCAGGTCCATGCGCCGCGTGGTGCGGTTGATCAGGGTGGTATCGAGCTTGGCCTCCAGCCGAGACAGCGTGCGGCTGACCGCCGAAGGCGTTTGCCCGACCTGTTCGGCCGCCGCGGAGATCGACCCGCACTCAATCACGCAGACGAAAATCTGCAACTCATCGGATCTGGCTTTCACGGGCGTCCCTTATCGATCATTCAGCGCAGCTCTACTGTACAGAGGAAATCCAATGTGGCGAGGGAGCTTGCTCCCGCTGGTGCGCGAAGCGGACCCAAAACCAGCCAACGCGGTGGTTCATGCAGTCCGCGTCGACTGGTTTGACGACGGCTTCGCCGCCGAGCGGGAGCAAGCTCCCTCGCCACAAATCAGCGTCCGCTCAAGGCATCGATAGTAGCCGAGCCTTAAGGCTTGAGGCCAAACACCTCGGTCAAATGCTGTTCATAGCGTGTGACATCACCCTCGATGTTCGGACGTTTCATGACATCGACCGCCAGGAAGGTCGGCAAACCAGTCATGCCGAGGAATTCATTGGCCTTGTGAAACGGGAAATACACCGCGTCCACGCCCTTGCCTTCGAAGAAGTCGGTCGGGTCGTCGAAGGCTTGCTGCGGCGCGTTCCAGGTCAGCGACAACATGTATTGCTTACCGTGCACCAATCCACCACTGCCGTACTTTTGCGAGGCGTCGGAACGGGTGCGGCCGTCGCTGGCGTAGAGGCTGCCGTGACCTTCGGTGAACACTTCGTCGATGTACTTCTTCACGGTCCACGGCGCGCCCATCCACCAGCCGGGCATTTGATAAATGATCACGTCGGCCCAGAGGAACTTGGCGACTTCTTCGGCAACGTCGTAACCCTCGTCGATGAAGGTGGCTTTGACATCGACGCCGCCACGATCCAGCACGCTCAGCGCGGCTTCATGCAGGGTGGTGTTGTAGCGGCCATCGGAGTGGGCGAACTTTTTGCCGCCATTGAGCAACAGGACTTTTTTCATGGGGATTCTCGGAAGTTTGGAATTCGATGACGGCAGAGTAGCGATCTGCCTCGCGCGGAATAAGCGTCGAATTCGCAAAATTCATTTGACTAATACGCACGAATCGACACGCGATTGTTGCCATAGACTTGCGCCGATTCTGAACTTGAGGAGATTTCTGATGAGTGAAATGCAAGGCTTCATTCTGCACGCCAAGACCCGCCCGGAAAGATCCGACGCCTTCGAAGCGTTTTTCAGCGGCTACGTAGAAGCCAGTCGCGCCGAGCCCGGCTGCATCGAGTACCACATGCTGCGCGACAAACAGGACCCGACGCTGTTTATCTTCTACGAGATCTGGCAGTCCCAGGAACATCTCGACGTGCACTCGAACCTGCCGCACATGCAGCAGTTCCGTGGCATGCGCATGGAGTACCTGGAGCGGGATTTCGATATTCGCGCCATAGAAATGCTTAGCCCGTCTTCCGCTACCCGCTGATCAGCAAGTGGCCGCCGAGTACGCCGAGGCCGATGAAGAACACGCGCTTGAACAGCACGGCGCTGATCCGTTGGCGCAGCCATTGGCCTAGCAACATGCCGAGCACTGCCGGGATCAACGCCAGCACCGACGCACTCAACTCGCCACCGCCGAGGGCGCCGTGCCATAACAGGCCGGCAGCCAGGGCGAGGGTCGAGACGGTAAACGACAGGCCCAGCGCCTGCACCAGTTCATCTTTGCTCAAACCCAATGCTTGCAGGTATGGCACCGCCGGAATCACGAAGACGCCGGTGGCTGATGTGATAACGCCTGTCAGCACGCCGCACAGCGGACCGAGCCTGCGTTCGGTGTGACTGCTGACACGCAAGGTCGGCAGGAATAAACCGCTCAACGCGTAAAGCAACAGCGCCCCTCCCAACGCCCGCACCACCCAATGACCTCCGGCCATGCCGATCCACACCGTGCCCGCCGCGGTGCCGATGAAGATCGCCACTAGCATTGGCCACAACCGTTTGATCAAACCAAGTAAATGCCCGCCGAATGCCAGTTGCCAGACATTGGTGAGGGTGGCCGGAATGATCAACAGCGCGGCAGCCTGCGACGGTGCCATAGCCAGACCGAGCAGGCCCATGGCGATGGTTGGCAGGCCGAGGCCGATGACGCCTTTGATCATGCCGGCCAGTAAAAAGGTGGCGATGACCAGCAGAGAAAGGGTAAGACCAAGGTTTTGATAGAACGCGGCGAGAGTATTCATGGGGCTATCGTGAGCCTGGATTGGCCGATTGAAAATCTGCCATATACTGAGGCTGCCTCTTGTCTGGATAGAGGCTTGGACTTTGATCGTTCCCACGCTCTGCGTGGGAATGCAGCCCGTGACGCTCCGCGTCACATGCCGAAGCGCACGCGGAGCGTCCATTGAGGCATTCCCACGCAGAGCATGGGAACGATCTTCGGGACACTGTATGCACTTCGACCTGACCGACCTGCGCCTCTACCTGAACATCCTCGACACCGGCAACATCACCGCCGGTGCCGCCCGCAGCCATTTATCCCTGGCGGCAGCGAGTGCGCGCATCCGCTCGATGGAATCTTCGCTCGGCATCGAATTCCTGGACCGCGGTCGTCGCGGTGTCACGCCGACACCGGCAGGCAACGCCCTGGCGAAACACGCCCGAGCACTGTTGCAACAAGCCGAGCGCATGCAACAGGACCTGGCCGAATACGCCAAGGGCGTCAAAGGTCAGGTGCGGTTGCTGTGCAACACCACGGCGATCACTGAATACTTGCCGGAGTTGCTCGCCGACTTTCTGCGCGAACATCGGAATCTCGACATCGACCTTCAGGAGTTGCCCAGCGCCCGCATCACCCATGCGTTGCGTCAGGGGGCGGCTGACCTCGGGATCGTGTCCGACGCGGTGGACACTGATGATCTGCAAACCCGGCCGTTTCGCGATGACCCGCTGGTGTTGATCCTGCCTTCTGACCATCCTCTGGCAGAACAACCGTCACTGACCTTCGCCGACACCTTGAGCCATGACTATGTGGCGCTGGGCGCCAGCAGTGCATTGGCGATCCACCTGGAAGAACAGGCCTTGCACATTGGCCAGCGCATGGCGATCCGCATTCGCGCCGACGGCTTCGATGGGGTCATTCGCATGGTCGCTCGCGGCGCAGGGCTGGCCATCGTGCCGCGGATGGCCATTGAGCGCTGGCCGCAGGTAAAAGCGGTCACGATCCGGTCTCTTCCAGAAGACTGGGCCAACCGCACACTGAAAATCTGTGCCCGCGACTTCGACAGCCTGCCCGGTTACGCCCGGGCCTTGCTGGAGGCGCTGACGCCGAGAACGCCTTGACTCTACCGTTAGGGGCAGACTCTATGCTGCGGGCTTCATTTCAGGAGTACACGCGATGAGCAAACGAATGCTCGTGATTCTGGGTCACCCCTCCACCGACAGCTTCTGCGGGGCGCTGAGCGAAACATACGTCCAGGCCGCCAAAGATGCCGGTCATGACGTGCGTCTGCTGCGTCTGGATGCGCTGGACTTCGATCCGGTCTTGCATGAGGGCTATCACACCATCCAGCCGCTGGAGCCGGACCTGTTGCAAGCCCAGGCCGATATCACCTGGGCCGAACACCTGACGTTCGTTTATCCGATCTGGTGGGGCGGGATACCGGCCTTGATGAAAGGCTTTCTCGACCGCATTTTCCTGCCCGGTTTTGCCTTCAAATACCGTGAGGGCAAGGCCTTCCCCGACAAACTGCTCAAGGGCCGGACCGCGCATCTGCTGGTGACCATGGACACGCCGCCCTGGTATTACAAATGGGTTTATCGCATGCCCGGCCTGCACCAGATGCGCAAGACGACCCTGGAGTTCTGCGGCATCAAGCCGTTGAAGACCCTGACTTTCGGGCCGATCCTGGGTTCCAAGCCGACCCAGCGCGACGCCTGGCTGGAGCAGGCCCGGGTCACCGCCGGCAGCTGACGTACCCCTCGTTGTTTGCTGGCGACGCGCTCGACGTCGTCAGCCTCCCCACGCCCCCTTCAAACGATCGTTCGTCGCTTGTGCGTGTCATTTACGCACAGCTGCAACCTTTGAATGTTATTCACTATATTATTCCCTCCGATCAGGCATGAGGTCTGGTCGCGCTAGGCCCTGTTTGATCATCGAGACGGATCTTTATGTATATCGGCAAAGCCGCCCAGCTGTCGGGCACCACAGTCAAAAGCATTCGCCATTACGAAGAAATCGGCCTGTTGCCCGAGCCCAAGCGTGAAGGCAAATACCGTATCTACAGCCAGCAGAGTGTCGAGGTATTGACGTTCATCAAGTGCGCCCAGCAACTGGGTTTCAAGCTCAAAGAGCTGCAGGTGATGTTGAACAACTACCACGGTGATGAATTCCCGTGGGACATGGCGCAAAAAGCGATCGCCGAAAAAAAGGCCGAGCTGGTCTCCCAGATCGGCGCTCTCAAGCAATTGCACGACGGCCTCGAAGAATTCGAAAACAACCTCAACGATGCCCGAGAGGAATGTCAGTTCGAGCGCATCGCCCGCTATGGCGAAAAAAACCCAAGCAATACACTGAACTGAATACTCTGCTTCGCTGGATAAACCGGCTCGCAGGCCACCTGGGCGCCTGCGGTGCCGGTCGTCAAGTCAGCTCAAGGCGGGTTTTCCCACGGATCGATCTTGTCCCGGCACCGGCGCGACCGGAACAATCGCCGCGAAGAACCACGGCGACACCAGCGTCACCAGCAGAATGGTCATGACACCGCTGGAAAACAGCGCCATCGCGACCAGCGCGCCCAGATCGACAATCGGCTTGAAGTCGGAAAACAGCAGCGCCATGAAGCCCACGGAGAAAATCACCACGTTGACCACAGTCGAACGGCCGACGCTGTGCATCGCCTGCAAAATGGCTGCATCGATATGAATCCCTTGCTCCACCAGCAGTTTGATCCGTGACAGCAAGTGCACCGCGTAATCGACCACGCCGACCACCAGGAACGTCACCAGCGTCGTGCCGATGTTCAGCTCGATGCCGAACAGGAACATGAAGCCATAGACCGTCACCGAAGTGGTCAACAAGGTGAGCATGCCGAGAACGCCCAACCGTACCGACTTGAGCCAATACATCATCATCAGCGTGACCACCACCAATGCCAGGGAAAAACTCAGGACCTGACCCTGGGTGATTTCCTGCAACACACCGGTCCAGATCAACGGCGTGCCGGCGTGCGTCACTTCGAGGTTGGCCGGTTTGTTCACCAGCAACCAGGCATCGAGCCGATCCAGCATGCCCTGGTAGTCGCTGGCCACCGATGACGTCATGGTGTACAGCGTCAGCGCCTTGGAATAGTCGGCGTTGAGCACGTTGTTGAGGTCCGAACCGCCACCGTTCTCGAACAGCATCACGTGTTGCTCGATCAGCGAATTACCCGGCACCTCGAACCGCTCGACCTGTCCCTCGTCATTGACCGACGTCACCTGCTCCAGCGCCTGGGGCACGCGCAAGTAGTCGGGGTTCATGTCGTTGAGCACCAGGTTCATGCGCTTGACGTAGGTGGCCAGGGAATAGCCGTAACTGACATGCGGTTGCTGCTTGATGAAGTGGTCGAGCTTGTCGATGAACTGCACCACCTCCGTGGTCAGCACGCCCCGCGGCTCTTTGCTGTCGATGGCGATCCAGCCCGGTGCCGTGCCCGCGACCTTGGCCTGGTTGATGAATTGGTCCGATACGCGGATATGACTCTCGGGCTTGAAGTAGGCGATGCCCGAGTCTTCGATATCGACACGGAAGGTGAACACCGTCATCAGGGCCAGTAACGGCAGGGTCACCATCAGGATCGGTTTGCGCCACTGAATCAGTCGCGCACAAAACGCCACCAGATAGCGCGAGATGATCGATTCCTTGTGCACCGCGGCCAGGGTTTTCGGGGTTTGATCCTTGCCCCAGATCGAGATCCAGGCCGGAATCAGCAACAGCGAAATGATCAGCGCAGCCGTCAGGCCGATGGACATGAACACGCCGAAATTGCGGATGCTGACAATGTTGTTGGTGGTGGAAATCATGAAGGTGGCAATGGTAGTCACCGTCGTCAACACCACCGGCACCACCATCAGCCGTTGCGTCTCGCGATTGGCTTCGCGGTTACTTTTACCGGCGTTTTTCTGCTCGTAATACTCGGCCATCACATGGATCGCATCCGAACAGCAAATGGTGAACAGAAACACCGGCAGTACGCTGGTCAGCAAGTCGAAAGGCACCCGCAACAGAGCCATCAGGCCGAGCGTCCAGATGGTGCAGAACAGAATATTGAACAGCGGCAACAGCACGCCCAGCGGTTTGCGGAAAAAGAAAATCAACAGCAGGGTGATCAGCAGAAAGACAATCGGAAACAGCACCGCCAGGTCATGGTCGATGATCTCCTGCTGGGCCGCGATGAAGATCGGCATGCCGGCGATGAATATCTCGTCCTTGAACTCGGGGTGCGCCGCCTGATAGTCCGCGACGATGCCACGCACAATCTGGTAGGCGCGCAGTTGCGCCTGGGCATCGTCTTGCTTGGTGCCCAACTCGGCCACCAGCATCGCGACTTTCTTGTCCTTGGAGACCACCCCGTCGACCATCAGCTCATTGCCCATGATCTGCGACTCGACCAGCGCCGGGTCCATGTCGTAGGCGTTGAGGGTCTTGTGGATCAGCAACTCGCCATCGCCGGTCAGTACGATGTTTTCCAGGTCGCCCATGGACGCCATCTCGCGGATCGGGTTGATTCGCTCGGCGAGAAAGCTCAGGAACAGCTGATCATGTGCATCCCAGTTCTGGCTTTGGGCGTAATCACGCAGGGCCTTGGCCTGGCCGTAGTCGTTCTGAGAAAAACCGTTCTCCAGAATGTCCCGCGCCAACAACTGCGCACGGCTGTCATCCGGATACCTGGCGACGATTTGCGCCAACTGCTCCTTGTCGGCGTCGTTGGCCAGGATCATCTTGCGCACCGATTGCGACATCGAAAACAGTGCGTTGAGGGTCGGCTTGTTGAACACCGTCTGCGGGTTGTTCAGCGCCACCATCACCGAGTCGAACGTGCCGGTGAACTCGCTTTGCAGATCGATGATGGTCTTGCGCGCCGGATGAGTTTCCTTGAGCAGATAAGGGTTGGTGTCGGAGATCAGCGCGCCCAGCGTATAGGTGAAATACGCCGTGACCGCCACCAGCAGGAAAACGATCGCCCGCGCATAGCGCTCGACGAAGTTCAGGTATCTTTCCATGAGCATGCGTTCCAGAGTCGTCAGGGTCGGCGCTTAGCGGGCAGACACGGCAAAGTCCGGCACGTCGCCGGTTTTCAGCCCGCGCTTGATCGCGGTCTGGGTGAACAAACGGTCTTCCAGTTGCACGTTGTATTGCAGATGGTTGAAGCGCATCTCTGAACGCGTGCCATCGATGAAGTGTTCGGTTTCGCTCAGCACGATGCTGTCGATCGAGTCGATGGTGTCGACCTTCTGTGTACGCATCTGCTTGACCAGTACGCCTTTGACGTCGAAGAAGTCCTGACGCATGACCAGGAAATTCTGCTTGTCGATCCACACTTTCAGTTTGTTGTAGCCGGTCTTGGCCAGCACCTCGGGCGATGCGGGCTCACGCTCGATCACGTAGCAGTCGCGGCCCTTGATCTGCTCTTCGCCGATCAGCGTCTGGGTGTAATCCTTGACCCGGACCTTGTCCAGGTCGGCATAGGAGTACTCACTGCCCATGAACGAACCGCGCTTGTCGGTGGTGGAAATCCGCCGCGTCTGACGGCTGACCGGCAAGTACATCCACTGGCTGTCTTCCAGGCCGAGGGTTTCGTGGGGGTTTTCGATATGAAAGGCCACGTCGCGCACGTCGGTGGGGGCGGAGAAATACATGCTGAATTTGTCGCTGTCCGGGTAATCCTTTTGCAAGTAGGTGAACTCGCGAACCCGGGTATTGCCCTTCTTGTCGTGGAGGATCAACGACACCTGGGACATGAAGCTTTTACCGTCATTGCGATCACGCACCTGGCGGATGATTTCGTCGGCATTCTTGCCGTCGGCGGCGGTGGCGCAGGCGCCGCTCAGGATTAGCGCGGCAACGGTCAGACTTTTGAATAGCGGCAACATGGGAACTTCCCTTTTCGTCAGATAAGTACGGTCGAGCCAAAGCGCCAGGGGCACGCAGGCGTCATGGGGTTAAAACAGGTAACCGGCGGACAGCCGCACTTGATCGCGGTTTTCGTACTCGCCGAAGGGTTTGTCGGGCTTGCCGAAGAACACATCCACTTCCAGCCCGAGCTTGATCCAGTCCACCGGTTTGTAGGTGAAGATGCCTTGCAACAGCGCATCGTCGTTAAACGGTGGCGAAGCGGCGACCACCAGCCGGCTCTTGAGTCGGTCCTGCCAATGGGTGCCTTCGGCCGACAGGGTGAACAGGTGCTCGCGCTTGTCCTGCAGCATGCCCTCCTGCCAGTCGAGCAGTTGCTGCTCCTGCCATTGCAGGGAAATCAGCCAGTCGCGTAGCAGGTAATCGACACCCAGCAACGACTTGACCATCGAGGTGCTGTCGGCGCCGTTGGCGCGGGTCGGGTTGGTTACCCGCCAGTTGTCGAACCAGGCAATTTCGCTGCGCACCACGATGCTGTGACCGGCGTCAATCGCCAGCCCTGCGCCGCCCATGGTGTAACGGGGAAACTGGCGCTCCAGCCGAGTGCGACCGTCATCGGCCAGGCCTTCGACGGCGTACACCGGGTCTTTCTGGCGGGCGTTCAGTGCGACGAAACTGGTGTCCACCGAACCGATCCGGCCGTTGGCGCTCAGGCCATACGAGTAGCCCTTGTCACCGTCGTAGCCGGGCTTGGAATCCAGCAGAAAGTACTGCGGGTCCGGCACGGCAAACAGCGGCGCGTCGAACTCGCTGCCCGACACCGGTGGCTGGTTTTTCACAAAGTCGGTGACCCACAATGCCTCCAGTTCCCACTCGCCCACCGGTTGCGCAAATCGCACCATGGGCACCGCGATCCGGCTGTCTTCCAGTAGCGGAGTCAGGCCATCGCGATAGTCCACCGGGTTGACCTGATCGAGCACCCGCAACTCATCGGCACGGCCCCAGACCACTTGCTGCCAACCGATGGTCACCTCGCCGTCGCCCACCGACTGGCCCCAGTACAAATGCCGCCAGTCGGCGTCGAAGCGGTATTTGTCCCGCGCCCGTTCGCTGTACGGATTGTTGCCGTCGTAACGGGCGTCGTAACGCACTCGCCCCTTGGCCTTGTAGTAACCGCCGTCCCAGTTGTCTTCCAGGTTGGCCTTGAAATACACGGCTTTCTGGGTGACCTGGTCGTCAGCGTGCAAGCGCAATGCGGTGGCCACGCCGACTTCGGCGTCGGCGTAATCCGGCTTGAGGTCATCGACCGTCAATTCAGCCAGCGCCGGCTGTGCGGCCATGCACGCCAAAACCGCCCACGTGGTGCGGCAGATGTGTGATCCGTGCATGGTTACATTCCCAACCCGACACCGCCGTCGATCACCAGGCTCTGGGCGGTGACCCCGCCCGCTTCGGGGCTGGCCAGGTAACGCACCATTGCCGCGACTTCTTCACTTTGAATGAAGCGCCGCATCGGCAGTTTCTTCTTGGCGTTGCGCAGGATCTGTTCCTGAGTCAGCCCGGCAATGGCCGCTTGCGCCGCCAGTTCACCTTGCAGCATTGGCGTATCGATCCACGCGGGCAGAATCGCGTTGACGGTGATCAACCGTGGCGCCAGGTCCATCGCCAGAGCCTTGGTCATACCGACGATGCCGTGCTTGGAAGCGCAGTACGCGGTGTTGCGGACCTTGCCCGCGCGGCCGAGGATCGACGACATGTTGATGATCCGCCCGCGATCCGGCATCAACGGCAGGCACAACGCCGTGACGTAGAACGTACCGTTGAGGTTGACCGAAATCACCTTGTGCCAGTTGTGCAAATCTTCCGGTTCATTCTCGTTGCAGATGCCGGCGCTGTTGACCAGCACATCGACGTAATCCACTTGTTTGGCCAGCCTCTTGAAGAACGCTTCCATGCTCGGCAGGTCGGCAATGTTGGCCGCATGGGTTTCGACCCGGGCCTTGATCTGCCCTTGCTGCTCGTCGACCCAGCGTTGCAGTTCCGGCAAATCCAGGTCCAGCAGGATCAAGCGGTGCCCTGCGTCGGCGGCAAAATTCTCCGCCACCGCCCGGCCGATGCCCTTGGCGGCACCGGTAATCAGAATGGTCCGGCTCATGGCATTTTCAACCCGCCATTGACCGGCAGGACCTCACCCGTCAGGTACAAACCGCGATCGGCGATGTACAGCACCGCCTCGGCGATTTCATGGGGTTCGGCGTAACGCTTGATCAGCAAGCGCGACTGGATTTCCTGTTCCTGACTGCCAATCAGTGCCGTGCTCATTTCCGTGTTGACGATGCCCGGGGCCACCGCATTCACCCGAATGTTGCGCGGCGCCAACTCCACCGCCAGGGCACGGGTCAGCGCTTCGACACCACCCTTGGCCGCGGCATAGTTGCTTTGACCCTTGCCGGGTTTCTGCGCAGCCACCGAACTGATGTTGACGATGCAACCGCTGCGCTGGCGCATCATGGACGGCACCACCTGCTGACAGCAGAGCAAGGTGCCGATCAGGTTGGTCTGGATCACCTCGATGATGTCGCGGCTCGGCATCGTCGCCAGCAACCCGTCACGGGTGATGCCGGCGTTGTTGACCAGCAGATCGACGCGCTGAAAATGCTGGTCGACTCGCTCGAAAAAGCTCTTGATGCTGTCGCCGCTGCTGACATCGCATTGCAGTGCCAGACACTCGAGGCCCAATGTCTGCACCTCATCACGCAACGACATAGCGGCCACTTCGTCGCGCACATAACTGAATGCAATCTGATAGCCCGCGCCAGCCAGGGCCAGGACGATCGCCCGGCCGATGCCACGACTGCCACCGGTCACCACTGCTACTTTATTCGGCATGACCGTTCCTTAGAGTGAGTTGTCAGTCTTGAACTGCGCGAGGCTGAAACCATGGGTCGCGGCCAGGGCACGAATCTGCTGCACCTGCTCGCGGCTGATATCGCCGTAGGAGTAGTGCTGTTTCATCCCGGACAAACCCATCAACACCGACTCCGCCATGCAGGCATACAACTGACCTTCCTTGAGGTAGGCGCGCACGTTGCGGACCAGGCCATCGCCCATCGGGGTCTGGACAATCCCGCCGTGCATGTACAGCACGTCGGGCCGTTGGCTGGTGAGGTTCTGATCGACGTTCAGTGGCACCGCGATGTCGCAGATCACGCTGTTTTCGGCGAAATGTCCGGCACCGAGAAACGGCTGGGGCGCGTTCGCTGCACAGAGCACAATGCGCGCCTGCTTCAGCACATCAAGGTCATTGCTGACGGTGATGAACGCATTCGCACCCAAGTGCTCTTCGACCAGGTGCTGAACCCGCTGACCGAGGTCGGCGCCGGCACCGTGGGCCTGCAACAATGCGTCAATGCCGTCGAGTTTCTGCAAGCGGCTGGCGAGGCGGTCGTGCTCGGCGACACCCTTGAGAATCGCGCGGGCGGCCTCGGCGTAAATCAGCTGTGCGGTCTTCTCCAGACGCCGCAGGGAGCCGTCGCGACCGCTGCCGATAAGGATCAGGTGTTCGACACTGGTGGACAGCAGCGAGGCGTAAGTCGAGGCAATGTTGCCCGCCGCACCAACCACCGCAGCGGTCTGTTGGCTCAGTTCCAGGCCTTGCTGCTTGCAGCCCTGCTCGATCGCTTCCAGGCCCATGCCGATGGTCAGCGCGTTGCCCGAGGTCAGTGCCATGTCGGGGATCTTCAGCGCCTGACAGTTGTTGGTGACGATCGAGGTGTACATACCCAGGCCGGCCACGCTGTAGCCATCGGCACGGGCATCGCGGATGCGATTGCCGACTTCATCACGAATGGTCTCCAGGTCGCCACTGGCGATGTACGCGGCCATGGCATCGGAGTCCATGCACAACGGGTACAGGGTGAACTCCACGGCGGTGCCGAGTTTCGAGCGAATCAGCACTGGGCCGATTGGCGCGGCACGCCGCTCCGGGGCCATGCGTTTGATGAACTCGCGTTTCTGTTCGGCGCTGAGGGTGGACAGCGACGGATCGACATCACTGAGCATGTCCGAATCGATCAGGTGATTGATGAACGCCACGCGCGCCACCACGCGAACGCTCTCATCAGGCTTTGGGAGATTTTCAGGTTCCTTGAAGCTCACCTCGCGTGCCGGCACTTCGCGGATACTGTCGGCGCACACCCCGGCCGCCAGCGGGAAGGCATCGCGGCGACGCAGCATGTCGCAGACCTTTTGCAACGAGCCGATCAAACCGTCGATTTCCTCGAAGGTGATGCACACCGGCGGCTCCAGGCGAATCACGTTGGCGTTGCTACCCGACGGCGCGACCCGCAGCGATTCGAATTGCAGCAGGTAGCCGGCGATGATGTAACCCAGCGCATCGTTGTACTGCGCCGACGCCTGGACCAGTGAACTGGTGCCGGTCAGGTCGTGCAGTTCGAACCCCAGCAACAACCCGCGACCGCGCACATCGGCGATCACGTCCGGGTACGCGGCTTTGAGTTCAAGCAACGAGGACTTGAGGTACTCGCCTTTCTTGTTCACATCCTTGAGCATCGCGCTGTCGTTCTCGAACAAGCGGCGCAGCGCCGACAGGGCGATATGGCACGAGGCATCGTCTTCGGCGAAGGTCGAACTGTGGATGTAGCTGAAGTCGTTTTCGTAGTGGCTGGCGCGGATGACCGTCGCGGCAATTTTCATCAGGCCACCGCCCAACGCTTTGGACAGGCAGTAGTAATCGCCCTGCAAGTTGAAATGGCTGGCGCCGAGCAAAGTGCCGGTGCGGCCGAAACCCGATTGCACTTCGTCGATGATCAGCGGGCATTGCTGCTCGTTGCACAGGCGACGCAGGCCCAGGTAGAACTCGCTGGCGAACTCGTTGATGCCGCCCTCGCCCTGGATCGGCTCCAGCAACACCGCAGTGATCGCACTGAAAGCTTCACGGCGCACCTGCAAGGTCTCGCCGCTCCACTCCAGGCTCAGCCAATGCCGTGTGTGACGGGCCGGCAAATCCTGGAGTTGTTGGGGTTGTTGCGGGTCGATGAACTCGACGTTGAGACCAAATCGGGCGAATGGCTGGCGGTACTGTTTGCCGTAAGTCAGCTGGACGGTGTTCACCAATTTGCCGTGGAAGCTGCCGCGAAGGGCGACGAATACCGGCTCGACATGCAACTGCGCAAGGTTGTGTTGACGCACCGCTTCCACCACTTGGCGAACGGTCACGTAAGACAGATTATCCGGCAGCAACCCGGCGGGCAGATCGAGGTCGTCGACGTCCAGTTCGACGTAGGCCTTGTCGCTGGCGGTCAGGTTGGCCAGGGCGAAATCCCGTTCGTCGAATTGCTTCTGCAAGGTTTTCTGGCGGCGGTATTCAGCGTGCTTGACGGCGATCTCCACCGACTCGGCGCCACTGTTGGAGAAAGTCGAAATGTAACGCTCGCTGTTGTTCAGCTCACGGTTGAACGCCTCGCTGAGTTCGCGCCCCAACATACCGGCCGCGCCACGCACGGACATCTGCGCATTGAACGGCACATCGGCGCGCAACAGGCCGCAGAGTTGATCGACGAACTGCGGGTCATTGTGGCCATACAACGCAGCGCCGTAACCGCCGAGAAAATCGGTGACGGTCACCTCGGCGCCCTGTTTGTCGCGGTAGAACAGCTTGCTGCCCAACGCCCGATGGAACTGGCATTCCAGGCCCAGGGCCTGCATCAGCTCAACGAATTTTGGTCGTACGTAATCGCGGTAATCCATGACAGTCATATCCCTTGATTAGAAAAATAGAAGCGATTCAATGTGCTCAAAACGGCTCGTGGGCCGCCTGATAATCGAGTTGGTAACAGGCGCTGAAACCGTTGTCGTCGCGGTTGATGATCAGGCAGTCACGCAGCACCGCGCTCCGTCCCTCGCCGACCACAAACGGCAGGTACGGATCCACCGATTGCTGCAGCCCGATGATCGGCGGCACACGCTGGGCATGCAGTGCGTTGCGGGCCAGGATCAGATCAACCAGGCTCGGCGCACCGCATAGAATGCCGGTCACCGGCACGCCACTGGTGATGTGGGTGGCACCGGTGCGGGCCAGCGTGCGGGCCAGGTCGGCGTCCTTGTGCGGATCGCCGCTGGCGCTGCTGACCAGCAGATCGACTTGCTTGTCCGGCAGGTTCAACGACCCCAGGCGCGGATGGGCGGAGAGACCCGCCAGGCAGGTCTGCGGTCCACCCCCTAGATCGTCGGCCCGGCGCAAAATCAACGCCGCCGCCCCTTCGCCGGCAATCCCGCCTGTGCCTTGGCGATCGAATGCACGCAGGGTTTGAGAGCCGTCGGTGCTGATCACGCCAGCCTCGGCCAGAGCGGCCAGCGCCAGCGGATCGAGTTCACTGCCGGCGCCGACCACAATCGCCGCATCGATACGACCGCTTTGCAACGCCGCGCACGCCTCGCGCAATGCCGCCAGATTGCCGGCCACGCCTTGCATGTAAGCGTTGCATTCGCACTCCAGTTTCAGCGCCAGGCTGACAATCCCGAGCAAGCCGTTGCTCAGACTTTTGAGCACCAGGAACGGGTCGAGTGCGCGCTCCTGCAACACCCGTCGAGCGAGGCGCCGCATGTCGGCGCCGGACTCATCGCGGCACTCGTGGAGCAACTCGCCATAGGCCGCCAACGACGGATGGGTGTAACCGCCCTGACAGCAATAGAGGCCATAACGCAGACCGTCATTGCCCGGTTCAAGCCCCGCTTCAGCCAAGGCCTGGCGCACCGCGCTGACACCCCAGATCACGGCCGGCGGGCAGTAACGCTGGAGGTTCTGGGCCACGTCCTGGCGACTGGTTTGATGGTCTTCATCACTGACATGCCCGAAGGCCGTCACGCGCTCGCTGTGAAACAATTTCGACTGCAGCAAAGCGATGCCGCTGCGCGCTTCACTGGCCGCCGACCAGAAGCGTTGCACGCCCCAGCCGCTGGGTAATACGCAACCGCTGCCGGCGATGGCAACGCGCACAGTAGCGCCAGTCATTGTCCGTGCTCCCGATATTTACCAAGGGCCAGCGAGGTGTTGAGGCCGCCAAAACCGAAGGAGTTGCTCAAGGCAAAATCCACTCGGCGGCTGACCGCTTGCCCGGCGCAATAATCCAGGTCGCACTGCTCATCGACGTCATGCAAGTTCACGGTCGGCGTGACCAGATCGTTGAGGCACGCCAGCGCCGTGACCATGCATTCGGGTGCGCCAGCGGCGGCAATCAAATGCCCGAACTGCGACTTGTTGGCGCTGACGGCCAGGGACCGGTAGTGCTTGTGCTCGGCAAACACATTTTTGATCGCCAGGGTTTCCGCGACGTCATTGAGCGGCGTCGAAGTACCGTGGGCGTTGATCAGATCGATTTGTTGCGCACGCAGACCGGCGTCGTCCAGCGCAGCTTGCATCGCCAGCGCCGCGCCCCGGCCTTCCGGTTGCGGGGCGGTGACTTTGTAGGCGTCCAGGCTGCTGCCAAAGCCGAGCACTTCAGCATAGGGCGTCGCCCCTCGCGCCAGTGCGTGTTCAAGGCTTTCCAGCACCACGAAACCACCGCCCTCGCCGGCAATCAGGCCACTGCGATCACGGTCGAACGGCCGGCACACATCGACGCCCCAGCGCTGTTCGCTCGATGCCGCGCCGAGCAGGTACAGCGCGGCCATGGTGTCGAGGTTCAGCACCGAATCGGCGCCACCGGCAATCGCCACGTTCACTTCACCGCGACGAATCATCTGGAAGGCATTGCCGATGGCCTGGGAGGCTCCGGCGCACGCGCTGCTGATATTGATGACTGGCCCTTCGCAGCCCAGTCCATCGGCAATCACCCGCGCCAGTCGATCATTGCTCTGGCGCAACGAGCCCTCGGCATTGACCTGCCCGGCATGGGGCATCAGGTGCTGCCAGCCCGGGGCGTGGCCATCCGGTGCCTGGGTCAACAGCATGTCGGCCAGCATGTGTTGGGGCGCGCCCGAGGCGCAGAGCACGGCGGCTTCACGCAGCTGCTCAGGCGCGAGTCCGCTGTCTTTCACCGCTTGGGTGGCGGCCACCCAGCCAAAGCGGCTGCGTTTTTCCAGGTCAACGGTCCAGGCCGGATGGTCTTTCAAGGCCTCGGGCAACAGGGTCATATCCACGGCCGCGGCGTAGCGCACCGGGAACGTGCCGTCGTCCACCCCGTCGGGCTGCCACGGACGTACACAGTGTTCGGCGCCGAGCATTTTTTCCCAGAGGGTCTGCCATTCGAAACCAAACCCGGTAACGGCGCCCATGCCGGTAATCACAATCCGTGTCGCACTCATGTGTGCTTCTCCATGGTTTCACTGGCCAGCAGCAAGGCGCCCCAATGTCCGGCGCGGCTATGGCTGACAAACAGCGTGTAGCCCGGTGTCGCCGAGGCGTTTTGGGTGTGGTGCAAGGCCAGCGCGATCTCGGTCAGCAAGGCGCTGGCGCCAAGATCGCCGGTCATGGCCCGGGCGCTGCGAACGTCCCGTGGGTGTTCGGCAAACAGGCTCATCAATTGCGCATCCTCGGGGTTGGCGACGATCTGCTCGACGTCACCGAGGCACAGTTTTTCCAGGCTCAACGCCTGGGCGATGACCCGCCGGGCAACCGCTGCACCACGTTGCGGATCAGCGCTGTAACCCCGGCCGAAACCGGCGATGCGCAAGGCGTTCGGGGTGTCGGGCGCAGGTGCCGAGCCGAGCAGCAGCGCGGCCGCACCTTCACCAAAAATCGCCTCGTTTGCCGGATGGGGTTCACGCAGATACAGCGCCGGCGTCAGGTTTGGACTGCTGCTGACCACCAGCGCGGCGTCGGCGCGTTGCTCGACAATTTGCTGGCAGGCTTCGATCAGGGCATCGAGCCCGGCGTTGTCCTGGGAACAGAACCCGCCCATCGGCCCGTGGCATTGCAACGCTTCGGCCACGTAGGCCATCACGCTGCTGTTGAGCAGCGTCAAGGCATGCAACGGCGGTGTGTTGGCCAACAGTTGCGCCAGAGGTTTTTGCGGTTGCTCGCCAATCGCTTGCACCGCGTCCCAGCAAGGGCTTGGCGCGTCGACCTCAGGAATGGCCGCCGTCAGGGCAATCCGTGCCGGCGGCAGTTGCAGGGCCGCCAGCGCGGGGGCCAGGCGTGCCACGCAGTGCAACAGACGCAAGCCTTGGGGTTCGACGCTGCGCTGAATCTTGCGGTCGAACAGATCGCTAACCAGGCGCGGTGCTGGCAGCGAATAAGCCCGTCGCGTCGCATCGAATGCCAGCGGTTGCGGCGAAGGCGGCGTCCCGAGCAGGTCGGCACATTCGCTGCCGGCGGCGTTCAATACGGCCGCCGAATGGATGTAAACGGCAATGCTCATGTCATGCCCTCCCCAGGACCAGCGAGCTGTTGACGCCGCCGAAACCGAACGAGTTGGACATCACCACGTTGATCGACTGGCGCATCGGCTCGCTGAGAAATTTCAGCGAGGGGTATTCGGCGCGGTCGTGATCGTAGTTCAGGGTCGGCAACAGCACGCCGTCCCGCAGGCTGATCAGCGACAGCACCGCTTCAATCGCGCCGCTGCCCGCCAGGGAATGACCGATGGCCGATTTGTTGGCGGTGAACGTCACGTGTTCCTGGCACTCGCCGAACACCCGCTGCAAGGCCAAGGCCTCGCAGCTGTCGTTGGCCTGGGTGGACGTGCCGTGGGTGTTGACGTGTTGCACGGCGCTGCTGAGCAGCCCGGCGTCTTCGATTGCAGCTTCCATGCATTCCTCGTATTTGCTGCCATCCCGGCTGCTGGAGGTCATTTTTTGTGCCTCGCACACATTCGCGTAGCCCAGCACTCGCCCCAACGGGGTGGCTTTGCGACGCTGGGCATGTTCGGCGGATTCGAGAATGACCATGGCCGCGCCCTCGCTGATCACGAAACCGCAACGGTCCGGCATGAACGGTCGACTCTGCTCGCTGGCCGGCAGGTCGGCCTGGCACAGCGCGCCGAGGCTGTTGAACATGTAATACGGCAACTCGTTGGCCATCAGTTCGACGGCACCGCAAATAGCCAGGTCGATTTCGCCGCGCTCGATCGCCCGGTAGGCGCTGCCGATTGCCATGGTGCCGGCGGCGCAGGCATCGGAGTGGGTCGAGATGTGATCGCGGATACCGAGCGTCTCGGCCAGGTGCAGGGTCTGCTGATCGACCCGGCGCCCGAAGACCGCGCTCGATGGCGCCGGGTTATCCAGCAGTTGATCCAGATCGACACGCCCGGCCTCATCCATGCAGCGACTGGCGCGATGCAGATCGTGACTGTCCGCGCAGTACTTGTTGGCCCCAAGGAACAATCCGCTGCGGCTGTGAGCAAAGGCTACCGGGGTCAGGCCTGCGTGCTGCAAGGCTTGTCGGGCGACAAATTCGGCCAGCACACTCTGCCGAGGATGCAGCGCGGCATTGCCGCCGAAACCGGCGGCGATCTGCTGCCACTGGCCGTCGTCGATAAACCCGGCGGCGCTATTATTGAACCCCAACGCCTTGAACCGTGGATGTTCGCGAACACAGGACTGCTTCTGGCAGATCCGCTCGAACAACGTGGCGGCATCCAGCGCCATGGGCGCCACCAGACCGAATCCGGTCACATAGACTTCTCGTGTCCGCATGAGAACTCCTACACCGTCTCTTGGGCATGAGTGGCCACGAATTGCTCCACCAGACGGCGCGAAACCTCGTCGCCGTCAGCCGGCACCAACCGTGCACTGCAAGCGCCGCAGACCACTTGCTGGCGTTCGTTCAGCACGGCTTGATGAGCGCCGCAATCGGGGCAGCTTTGCGGCAGGTAGTTGAAGAGGTTGCGGCACTGCTGCGCCCAATTGCGCACGGTGGTGGCAGCAAATACCTGCGCCGGTTGCATGCCGGCCTTGAGCTGATCCGGGGAGTAGTCGCTCAGGCTCTGTTCGAGCAAGTCCTTGCCGCTTTCGGTGATGCGACCGCTGGCCAGGAACTCGCTGGCATCGCCGCAGACAGCAACGGCGTGATCCAGCACGCTGGTTTTGGGCAAGGTGCAGCCATATTGACGACCGAGTTGAAAGCTCAGGTCGACGATGTCCAGCGAATCGGCGCCGAGGTCCTCGACGATGCTGCTGTTCTCATCGATATCATCAGCGCTCATCACCAACAGTTGCGCGAGGATCTCGCGGGTGCTGGCAATGACGTTTTCCAACTCCAATGGATTGTTCATCTCTATCTCCCTATATCGTGATTGCTTCATGAATTCCGTATGTGAGAAGTAACTATTCCCACAGCAACTTCTCACGCGGCGGAAATCTAAACTCTGCCCTTAAGGGGAGAGTCAACGAACTCTTTAAAGTTTTTTAACAACTTGAGACGGGCGTCCGAATGGGCCGGCACACCGCACTCGATTGGTGCGAAGCCTCGCGCCAGTCGACTTATTTACTTAACAAAGGCTGCGTATGGTGGGGCACGCACTGTATCGCTGGCTAAACAGAGAGGGGCCCGAAAGTATTAACTTCTGGCTTACAGCACAGACGTACAAATAATAGAAACCTGACAAGTAAAATAGTTATAACTTCATAACCATTGTTCTATATCAGCGCAGCCGTTAAATAATGCGTCTTGTGGGATTACTAGCCGAACCGGGCAAACCGGCACAGCGCTTCTGGGTAACTGAGTGTCGAGCACAGACAACCGACCGAGTGCGGGGCGCTATAGGGTGCGACTTCAGTTCTTGAACCCACTGCCCGGAGTCCACATGACCGCACCTATTACCGTTCTTCGCGACACCCACCCACTGCCGGTGCTCGACGCCTGCAAATGGGAAAAACTCGAAGGAGACCCGCACACTGTCAACCTCAACGCCTACACCAGCGAAGATGGCAGCAAGATCATGGGCACCTGGATCTGCACGCCAGGCAAGTGGTATGTGGAATACGTGAAGTGGGAATACTGCGATTTCCGCGAGGGGTACTGCATCATCACCCCGGAAGGCAAAGAGCCAATCCACCTGCGTGCCGGTGATATTTTCGTGATTGAGCCGGGGATGAAAGGCACGTGGGAAGTGGTTGAAACCGTGCGCAAGTATTTCGTGTTTGCCTGATGCAAAAAACCGGGAACCCGCCCGACGCGGGTTCCCGGAAAAACCCCTTACTGGGGTTTGCGATAGCTATTGATGATCGCCGAGAAGTCTTTACCACCCTCCCCACGCTGACTCATCGCCTGATACAACTGCTGGGCCACCGCGCCGAGCACCACCGGTTGGTGCGCCTGACGTGCCGCTTCAGTGGCCAGCCCCAGATCCTTGAGCATCAGTTCGGCACCGAAACCGCCGGTATAACCGCGCGAGGCCGGCGCCGTTTCAACAATGCCCGGCCACGGGTTGTACATCTCCGAACTCCAGCAACGTCCGGTGGAACTGTTGATGATCCCGGCCAGCACCGTAGTGTCGATGCCGAGTGCATCACCCAGCGCCATGGCTTCACTCACGCCGACCATGGAAATCGCCAGCAGCAGGTTGTTGCAGATTTTGGCGATTTGTCCGGTGCCGACTTCGCCGCAATGAACGATGTTGCGCCCCATCTGCGCCAGCACTGGCTGCAGGGTGGCGAACAGTTCAGGGGTGGCGCCGACCATGAAGGTCAGCGTCCCGGCCGTCGCACCGCCAGTACCGCCAGAGACCGGCGCATCGGCCATGGCCACGCCTTGCTTGGCCGCAGCAGCCGCCACATCTCGCGCAGTCTGCGGATCGATGGTGCTGCAATCCACCGCTGGCACGCCTTTGCCGATACCGGCGAGTACGCCATCTTCACCCAGCCAGACGCTGCGCACATGCACAGCGGCGGGCAGCATGGTGATCACCAGTTCTGCACCTTGTGCCGCTTCACGGGCCGAAGCGCTGATGCTGCCGCCCAGTTGTTCCAGCTCGGCCAGAACGGTTTTGTTCAGGTCGACCAGGCTCAGCGCGTGGCCGGCCTTGATCAGGTTGCGCGCCATCGGCGCGCCCATGTTGCCGAGACCGATAAAAGCGATTTTCATGCCTGGCTCCTTAACGCAAGTTGATGGTGGTGTTCACACCGTCGTTGACGCTGTCGTCATCGAACCAGCGACTGGTGACCGTCTTGGTCTGAGTGTAGAACTGCACCACTTGCTTGCCATACGGACCGAGGTCGCCGAGTTTGGAGCCGCGCGAACCGGTGAAGCTGAAGAACGGGACCGGCACCGGAATCGGGATGTTGATGCCGACCTGGCCGACGTCGATTTCTGTCTGGAACTTACGCGCCGCCGCACCGCTCTGGGTGAACAGGCCCGTGCCGTTGCCGAACGGGTTGGCGTTGACCAGGGCGATGGCCTCATCGAGGGTATCGACTTCCAGCACCACCAGCACCGGGCCGAAGATTTCCTGGGTGTAGATCTGCATCTCGGGCGTCACGCCGGAGAACAGGGTCGGGCCGACAAAGTTGCCCTTCTCGAAACCTGGAACGGTCACGTCGCGACCATCCAGCTCAAGCTTGGCGCCTTCCTTGATGCCGCTCTCGATCAGATCGAGAATCCGGGCCTTGGCTTTTTTGGATATCACCGGCCCCACATCAGTGCCCGGCTCGCTGCCAGCATTCACTGTGAGTTTCTGCGCCAGTGCTTTCAGGTCTGGCAGCCATTGTTTGGCCGCGCCCACCAGCACCACCACGGACGTGGCCATGCAGCGTTGCCCGGCGGCACCGAAACCGGCACCGACCAGCGCATTGAGTGCTTGTACGCGATTGGCATCCGGCAGCACCACAGCGTGGTTCTTCGCGCCCATCATCGATTGCACACGTTTGCCGTGTTTACCGGCCAAGTCGTATACGTGAGTGCCAACCGCGGTCGAGCCGACGAAGGAAACAGCCTTGATGTCCTTGTGGGTGCAGAGCGCGTCCACCACATCCTTGCCGCCATGAACCACGTTGAGCACGCCCGCCGGGACGCCGGCTTCAATTGCCAGCTCCACCAGGAGCATGGTCGACATCGGGTCCTGTTCGGACGGTTTGAGTACGAAGGTGTTGCCGCAGGCGATGGCCATCGGGAACATCCACAGCGGAATCATCGCCGGGAAGTTGAACGGAGTAATGCCGGCGCAGACGCCGATGGGCTGACGCAGGGTGTAGGTATCGACGCCGCCAGCGACGTTCTCGGCGAATTCGCCCATTTGCAGGCTGCCGATGGAGCAGGCGTGTTCGACCACTTCCAGGCCACGGAAAATGTCGCCTTCAGCGTCGGCGATGGTTTTGCCTTGTTCGTTGCTGAGCACCACGGCGATGCGCTTGGAGTGTTCGCGAATCAACGCCTGGAGCTTGAGCATGATGCGCATCCGCGCGCCGATCGGCGTCAGCTTCCAGGTCTGGAAGGCGCGGTGGGCGGCGCTGATCGCGGCGTCCACTTCCTGCGCGGTGGCGAACGGAACCTTGGCCAGCACTTGCTGGGTCGCCGGGTTGACGATGTCGTGCCACTCGGTGGTCTGGGACTCGACCCACTCGCCGTCGATCAACAGCTTGACGTTCTGGACAGTGGTTTCGTTGGGCGTGAGCGATGCGTTCATGCTGGTCTCCTGGACTTGTTGTTATGCAGGGAGCCAAGGCGGATAAGTCGCCTTGAGATGAGGCGTGTGTCGCGAATTGGTTGTCGGACTGTTTTTGGAGTATAGATGTGCAAACTTCTAATAAGAACGCACATAAAAGCCGGTCCATCATGCAAAAAAACATCACGTCTTTAGGCTCGTTGAACTGGGATGACCTCAAGTTTTTCCTCGAAGTCGCCCGCACCCGCAAGGCCAGCACTGCAGCCAAGCGCCTGGCGGTGGATTACACCACCGTGTCGCGACGCATCAGCTCGTTGGAAGCGGCATTGGGCACTTTGCTGTTCGAGAAATCCCGGACCAGCGGTTTCGTCCTGACCGCCGAAGGTCAGCGTTTGCTGGGTTACGCGGAATCGATCGAAAGCACGCTGCACATGGCCTGCGAACAGGTTTCAGGTTCTGGCGTGGCGTTGTCCGGGCATGTGCGCATGGGCTGCACCGAAGGCTTCGGCAGCTTTTTCATCACCCCGCAGCTGAGCCATTTCGTCGATGCCTACCCGGCGATCTCGGTGGACATCCTGCCGCTGCCGCATTTCATCAGCCTGTCCAAGCGCGAGGCGGACATCGTCATCGCCCTGGAGCGCCCGGAGCATGGCCCGTACGTCTGCTGCAAACTCTGTGACTACAAATTGCAGCTCTACGCGACTCAGGACTATCTGGACAAGCACCCACCGATCCGCCGCCCGGCAGACTTGGGCAAGCATTCATTCATCAGTTATGTCGACGACCTGGCGTTCAGCTCGGAGCTGTTGTACCTGGCGAACGTGTTGCCCGGTGCCAGCGCCAACTTGCGCAGCACCAGTGTGATCGCGCAATTCGTGGCGGCGCAGCAAGGACGGTCGCTGGCGATTCTGCCGTGTTTCCTGGCGGCTCAGGACCCGCGCTTGCTGCCGGTGTTGCCGGAAGAGATCAACATCACCCGGCAATTCTGGATGTACTGCCGCGAAGACCTGCGCAAGCTCAAGCGGATCACCCTGTTGTGGGATTACATCCGCGCCGTCACTGAGCAGAATCAGGGCCTGTTGATGGGCGAAAGCCGGGAGATGCTGTTCGCCGACTAGTCGGCGCTCACCACGATCGATACTCGGCGGTTCTCGGTGCGACCCGCCGCCGTGGTGTTCGATGTCACCGGCTGACTGCTGCCGAGACCGCGCAGCTGAATGTTTTCTTCTTTCATGCCGACCGTGATCAGGACCTTGCCGACGCTTTTCGCGCGACGCAGGGAGAGTTGTTCGTTGTAGGACTCTTTGCCCGAGGCATCGGTGTGACCGTCGACCCGCACTCGCTCGATGCCTACACCGAGCAATGCCTTGCCGATCTTTTGGACGATCTCGGTACTGGCGGCGTTCAGGCTGTCGTCGTCACTGCCAAACAGCACTTTGCCGGATAGACCAAACGCCCATCCTTCATCGGTCAGCTCAAAACCTTGCTGTTTGAGTACAGCGATTTGCGCCGGGGTCAGGCCCTTTTGCGGGGCGGTCTGGCACCCGGTCAATGCCAGCACGGCCATGAACAAGGTGATCGCAAAAAATCGCAGGGAACGCGGGGTGATTGAGTACACAACTATTTGCTCCTGATTTGAACGTGGGCGACCGGGTGCTCCGACCCGGACGTGTGTTGTGCACCTCGGGAAAGACGCTTGGCTTGGTACATCGCTGCGTCGGCGGCATTGAGCAACGTGCCCGGCGTGGCGCCATGATCCGGGTACACGGCAATGCCGATACTGAGTGAGGTCGAGACCTGGGTATTACCCGGCAGCGGGATCGGCAGTTCCATGCTGGCGAGGATCTTGTCAGCAATCCGCTCGGCGTCCTCGGTTTTGTGCAGTGGCGTCAGCAGGACCGCAAATTCATCGCCGCCCAGACGCGCCACCAGATCCTCTTCACGCAACTGCGCCCGAACCCTGCTGGCCACTGCAACCAGCACGGCATCGCCGGCGGCATGACCGTAGCTGTCATTGATTTCCTTGAACCGGTCGCTGTCGAGAAACAGCACGGCCACGCGCTCATTGAGCTTTTGGGCATTGCGCAGCGCACGAATAAGTCGGCCTTCGAAAAACGCCCGATTCGGCAACCCGGTGAGGCTGTCGTGGCTCGCCTTGTGCGCCAGGGTTTCATTTTCGCTTTGCAGGTGGGTTTGCCAGGACTCAAGTTCATCGAGCAGGGCATTGAAGTCGTTGCCGAAATTGTCGAGTTCGGCAATGTCGGCGGGCGGTACACGACGGTCGAACGCCCGATCGCTGCGAGCGGCGTGGGCTACGGCGGCCAAACTGCGCAGAGGCCCCGTGATCCCACGAAGTTGTCGGCGCGCCAGATAAAGGGCGACCCAGGCGCTGATGGCCGTGCACAGAATAATGCCTATCAGGCCACTGAGCAGAAAGCGCATCAGGCTGCCACCGTGACCGGTGAGCTGAATGCTGCCGATTTCCCGCCCTTGATGGACGATCGGCATGTCGATGGGTTTTTCCAGAAAGGTTTTGGCGATCTGCAATTCCAGATCGGAGAACAACCCGCTTTCCGGTCGCTGCCAACGCGCGAGCAACGTGCCTTTTTGGTCCAGCACCTGGGCGTCGGCGATTTCTTCGGTGGAGGCGATCAATGCCAGGGCCTCAGTGGCCGCAACTTTGTCGTTGAACACCACAGCGGCTTCCACCGTGTAATTGATCGAACGCGCGATCAAGTGCAGGTTGTGGTCGGCATACACCCGCAACGCCAACACACCCAGCAGTGTCAGCGAGATGCTGGCCATGGCCACGCCGACCAGGGCAACGATCAAGTGCCCGCGGCCGATGACCGAGCGCAAGGTTGGGCGACTACCCGGTTTGAACAGACTCATGGCGCCGCCGACTTGCGGCGGGACAGTTGCAGCACGCTGGGGTGAATGCGCACACCGCTGCGGGCGACGGAGTCGAGGTTGACCTCGAAAGACACCTGATCATCAGTGACCCTGAGGCAAAACAGGCTGCCGACGGTGCATTGATCATCGCTTTCGCTGATGCTCAGGACCGGACGCCCTGTCAGCGACGCAAAGAGTTGGCTGCGCTCGTCGCCAGTCAATGTGCCGATGTACACCGCATCGCACTCACCGACAATCGACGGGTTGTCGGCCAACAGCCGCCGCACGGTGACGGGCCGGCCGGTGGCCTGGGTCGTGCCCTTGACCAGGTCGTCGGTGTATTCGGTGGGGCCGACCACGCACAGGCGCAGTTGCGCAGGCTCAACAGGCCAACGCGCGTAACTGAGAATCCCGAGGACGACCTGAGTGACCGATTTGGCTCGCTGGTCGGCCATGCTCACCGGGGTTTGCGATTGAGCAAACACAACACCGGTCAGCATGCAGAGAAGTCCCGCGAGCAGCACTTGCTTGCGGCCAACGACACACCCTGTCGTCCAGACAGCCACCTTCATGCAGGGATTCTCTTCGATATTACGAAATGATGCCGCAACGATAACATAGCGTTTAAACCCCAGCGAGGTTGCGCACTACGGCACTTCGGACAGTTTCCGTCGTCCAGCGCCACCCTTTCAATGGCTCGTATCGATCCCATCTTCCAACTCCAGCATCAACCCGCTCAAGCGCTTGACCTTGCGCCGCACCGCCTCCTCAAACACCCCGGCACGAGGTTCGATCAGGGTGAACCAGTTCTTGGCCCGGGTAATCCCGGTGTAGATCAATTCCTTGGTGAGCACAGGGTTGAGGGCATCCGGCAGAATCAACGCCGTATGGGCAAACTCCGAGCCTTGGGATTTGTGGACGGTCATGGCGTAAACCGTTTCGACATCGTTGAGTCGACTGGGTAGAACAAATCGCACACCGCCTTGGCCGTCATTGCGCGGAAACGCGACACGCAGCACGTGCTTCCCTGCTACGGGCCCGTCACGTTCCGGCAGTTTGAGGGCAATGCCGATGTCGCCGTTCATCAAACCCAGGCCATAGTCATTGCGCGTCATCAAAACGGGTCGGCCTTCGTACCACTGCTGGTCACTGTCGATCAGTCGAGCCTTGAGCAGCGCGGCGGTCACACGTTGATTCAACCCCTCCACGCCCCACGGCCCTTTGCGTACGGCGCATAACAATTGGAAGGCGTCGAAGGCTTGCAACACCTGACGCGCCCAATCGGTCCAGCGTGAATCTTCGAGCAGGCTGTCAAGCGGTGGCCGTTGGCTGCGAAGAAGGCTCAAATAGTGACGATAACCTTGCGGCCCGTCGCCATGGCCTTCAAGCAACAAGCGTTCCAACGCCCGGTCTTGCTCGCCCTTGAGGGGCAGGGAAAACACATCGTCGTGACTTCGAGCAGTCAGCAACTGGCGGGCTTCTTCCGGCTGCTGCTGGTTAACCCATCGGGCCAGCTGACCAATGCCGCTGCCCTCACCGAACCGACGTGAGTGACGGAGCATCACGACTTGCTGGGCCAAGGGGTGTGTTCCGTCAGCGTCTTCCTGCAAACCGCTGGCCCCCAGGCTTTCACCACTGACCGACTGCAGCCACTGGCGGGTCTGCGGGCTGTACCAGCCGGCCTCGGCATCGCGGCAAAGATCACCCAGCACGGCACCGGCCTCCACCGATGCCAACTGGTCCTTGTCACCGAGCAACACCAGCCGGGCATGGGCCGGCATCGCATCGAGCAGGTTGGCCATCATTTCCAGGTCGATCATCGAGGCTTCGTCTATCACCAGTACGTCCAGTGGCAAGCGATTACCGGCATGGTGACGGAAGTGTCGGGTGCCGGGGCGACTGCCAAGCAACCGGTGCACGGTAGTGACATCAGACGGGATCTTGCCTCTGACGGTTTCAGCGACTTCCAGCGTCCGGACTTGCTGGCTGATGGACTCTGTCAGCCGCGCCGCCGCTTTGCCGGTGGGAGCGGCAAGACGGATGCGTAGCGGTTTGCCAGCTTCCACCGCTGGGGCCTGGAGCAATGCCAGCAACCGCACGACTGTGGTGGTCTTGCCGGTCCCCGGGCCGCCGGTGACGATACTGAACGCACTGCGGGTCGCCAGGGCACAAGCGAGTTTTTGCCAGTCGATCACGTCGCCGGATTGGGCTGGACCGAACAAACCTGTCAGGCGTAGGAGTAAATCATTCGGCGTTGTTTCGTGTTCAGCCAGGCGCAGGCGCAGGGCATTGTCGATGCGTCGTTCGTAAACCCAGTAGCGACGCAGATACAGGCGTTTGCCCGATAAAACCAAGGGCCGGGATTGCGCAGCCTCACGACCATCGACGGCCAGCGCCACCAGACGGCTGGACGCCAGGACCTTGCACCAATGGGCGCCGTCCAGCGCTTCAAGTAATTGCGACGGCAACAACATCGCGCCACTTTGCAGATCGCCTTCGGGTGGCAGCGACAGGGCGAAATCCGGCGCTTTGAGCGTCTCGAACAGGTCCAGGCAGACATGGCCGTGACCCAATTGGTGACTGGTCAATGCGGCGGCGAGCAACACCAAGGGATCATCGTCGGGGGCCAGTTCGTGGAGGAAGGCAACGAAGGCCTTGTCCAGTGCTCGCAGCCAGCCGCGCTCCACCCAGCGCGTCAGCAACAGCAACAAATCATCGGCGCGGCTCAGGGGCGCCAGATCCGCCAGGCTTTCGGCTGCCAATGGCGTGGGCAGCAAATCGGCGAAGGTGCGACTCATAGCAGTACTCCCTGTTCCCAGGCGGGTTCGGCCTTCGGTTCTGCTTTGCCCTGAAATAGACGATCCAGATGCTCGATCAGCTCTCTGGGTGGACGGGCGAAATACACGCCTTGGGTGGATGCCCGCGTGCCGCGCAAGAACAGGTACAGCGCGCCACCGACATGCCGGTCGTAATCGTAGTCGGCAAGCCGCGCCTTGAGCTGGCGATGCAGGGCCAACAGGTACAACACATATTGCAGGTCGTAACGATTGTCGAGAATCGACTGTTCCATGGCCTGTTCGGTGTAAGCCGCGTCATCGGGCCCCAGCCAGTTGGATTTGTAGTCGGCGACGTAATATCGGCCGTCGTGCTCGAACGTCAGGTCGATGAAGCCCTTGAACATGCCGTTGAGCAATACCGGCTCAGCGGCCACCCGGGCGACGCCGTTGTGGGTATGTTTACGCACCAGCTCATCAAGCTTGAGCACGTCGACTTTATGGCTGGCGAACCAGAATTCCATCTCGACGCGGTATTGGGTGAGCTGCTCGAACACCACCGGAGCCTGCCCCCCGCCGAGGTGCAACGAAGACTTGAGCAAGTGTTGCAGCCAGTCGCTCAGCGTGGTGATCCAGCCTTCCCAGCCACGGCGATTGCAGCGACGGGCAATGGCGTCTTCCACGACTTGCGAAGCAGCAGAAAAACCTTCATCACCGGCCCATTCCAGCAAACCATGGAGAAAGGTGCCGGGGTTCGGGCCACGGGGGAATCGATGGATATCGGCACCACCGGCGGCCACTTCTCGTGGCGCCTCCGGATCGAGACGTTCGTCGTCAAAGAGCTTTTGCGCTTGCGGGTTCTCCGGGGCTTCGTCACTGCCCACGCTCAGACTGTCGCCGATGCGCAAGGCACTGTACGAGGCGATCCACCAGTTTTCGCTGGCCTCGCGCTTGGGTATCAGCGGCGCAAGCAACCTCGCGTCATTGCGTGGGGGATGGTAATGCTCGGCCGTTGCTTGCGGCATATCACCGTAAAGAAGTGCCGGGCAATCCTGTTGAAGGTCTTCGAGCCAGCGTTTCAATCCTGCAGATTCGGCCAGGGGGGAACCGCCGCCTAGCAAGTAACCCAACGCAGAAAGGTGCAGCACCGAGCTGTTGTTATTGCCGCGCTTGAGATCGGTCACGCCGAGCCAACAGGCATGTTGCGCCCGGGTCAGGGCGACATAGAGCAAACGCAGATCCTCGGCCAGACGCTCATCATCGGCTTGGGCGATCAACTCGGCAGTCGGCTTCAAGGTCACCTGCGCCTTGCCGTGTGCATCGTGATAATGCAGCGGCAGACGGCTGCCATCCACGGGTTTTGCCGAGCAGATGAACGGGAGAAACACCAAGGGATACTCAAGCCCCTTGGACTTGTGAATGGTCACGACCTTGACCAGTTGCTCGTCGCTTTCCAGACGCAGGATCTGTTCTTCGCCGGCCTGACCGGACAATGCCAGATGCTCGGACAGATGACGAATCAGCGCTTGCTCGCCATCAAGCTCGGCAGCGGCTTGTTGCAGCAATTCGGACAGGTGCAGCAAGTTGGTCAGTACACGTTCGCCGTCGCTGCGCGCGATCAGTGATCGAGGCAACTGGAAGTCATGCAGCAAGCGCCGCAGCATTGGCAGCACGCCTTGCTTGCGCCACAGCTCACGATAACCGCGGAACTGCATGACCCGCGCTTCCCAAGCCAGTTCGTCCTGATTCAGTCGCTCCAGTTCCGCCAGGGAAAGGTTCAGCGTGATGCAGGCCAGCGCGGCTCGCAGCGGCCGCTCGACATCCGGCTCGGCGCAGGCTTTGAGCCAGGTCAGCAGGTCGTGGGCTTCTTGAGCGGCGAATACCGAATCCTTGTCCGACAGATAAACGCTGCGCACACCGCGTGCAGACAGTTCACCGCGCACGGCCTGGGCTTCTTTGCCGTCGCGAACCAGGATCGCGATGTCCGCTGGCAGCAGGCCTTTGAAGGCTTTGTCCTTCTCTGTGAAACCTGCCCGACCTTCCTGGCCGCCATTGAGTAATGCGGTGATTTCACTGGCGCAGGCAGCGGCGAGTTGTTGTCGGTAATCGGCGCCGGACAGTGGCTGATCGGCGGACAAGTGCCAGATGTTCAGGGCGGGCACGAGCTGGCCATCGATGTGCAGCACTTCTTTGCGCCCTTGGGATTCGACGGGCAGAAACGGTACCGGATTCTCACCACTCTTTTCACGGAAGAGGAACGCACCTCGTCCCAGCTCACGAGACTCGGCGCGCTCGAACACATGGTTAACCGCACTGACCATGCCATGGCTGGAACGGAAGTTCGTACCCAGGGTATGCAGACGTCCGGCGGTGGCCTGACGGGCGCGCAGGTAGGTGTAGATGTCGGCACCGCGGAACGCGTAGATCGCTTGCTTGGGGTCGCCGATCAGAAACAGCCCGCATTCGGGGTTGTTGTCTTCGATGCGATAAATGCTTTCGAAAATCCGGTACTGCACCGGATCGGTGTCCTGGAATTCATCGATCAGCGCCACCGGAAACTGCTCGCGAATCAGGGTCGCCAGGCGTTCGCCGCCATCGGATTGCAAAGCGGCATCAAGGCGCAACAGCATGTCATCGAAGCCCATCTCCGCGCGGCGACGCTTTTCTTCCTCAAACCGAGCACCGACCCACTGAGCGGCATGCTGCAGAACGGCAGCGTCGGGGGTTGGCAATCCGTCGAGGCTGGCCTTGAGCCCAGGCATCGCGTCCAGCCCCGGATGACTGGGGGCTTCGCCTTTCCAGGCTTCGGCCATACCGTCAGGCGTCAGGCGAGTGAAGCCCGTGCCGATATCCAGTTGCTCGAGGGACTCATCTTCGGCCCAGGCTTTGAGTTTTTCGAACCAGGGTTCGAAATAACGGGCTTGCATCTTTCGACCGTCGACGCTTTTGCTCGCAACACCTTGATGACAGATGGCAAGCAGCTCATCCGCCCATTGGCGCCAAGGCATCTTGAGTTCAAGCAAGGCTATTCGCCGTTCCTGCAAGCACTCGGTGATCAGATCTGCCGGCGCTTTACCTTCAACGCTGTCACGCTCGCTGGCGAACAAACTGCGTACACGCGGCAATAACGCCGCCGGCCCACCCCAATTACCCCGCACCCAGCTCAGCGCATCACCCTGCATCGGGTAGCAGAACAGCCGCCAGTAATCGCGCAGGACTTCGCCCAGCAAATCGCTGTGATCGGTTTCCAGGGTCTGGGTAAACAGGCTGCCACTGTCGAATGCGTGCTCGCGCAACATGCGCTGGCACCAACTGTGGATGGTCGAGACGGCAGCTTCATCCATCCACTGCGCAGCAATGTCCAAACGGTTTGCACAACCGGACCACTGTTCGGGAAGGTACTGATCACGCAAATCAGCGATGAGGCTATCGGGTGCCTCGGTCTCATCACGAAAGTATCGCGCCGCTTCGGCAAGACGGGTGCGAATACGTTCACGCAGCTCTTTCGTCGCGGCATCGGTGAACGTTACAACGAGGATTTGCGGCGGCAACAGTTCACGCCCGAACCCACTCGATTCGCCACCGTGACCGAGGACCAGACGCAGGTACAGGGCGGAAATGGTGAAGGTCTTGCCAGTACCGGCGCTGGCTTCGATCAGTTGGCTGCCGCTCAGGGGGAATGCCAGGGCCAGCGGTGTCTTCGTGGTCATGAGCGCGCCTCCTCGCTGGTCAATGAACGCCAAGGGGCTTCAAGCATCGGTTTGTACAAAGCATTGCACCAATCGGGAAAGGTCTCGTCGGCGGTCAAAGCGTCATAGTCGGCAAATTGCCGGGCGAGTGCCGGACTTTCGCGGCGTTCGCCGTCGGTGGTTTGACCGTCGCCTTCATAGGCCTTACGAGCGGCGGCGTTGGCTTTGACCGGGTCAGTTTGAGAGAGCCACGCGAAGGCGGTTTTCACAGCAATCGGAAGGGGTTGGCGCATGCCCGTTTGCCAGGCTTGCAACAGATTACTCAAGGCATGACGCGCTGCCCCCTCCTCCAAAGGGGCCAGTAGCAGACTGTCGTCACTGGCCACTAACGCGGTGGTCATCGACATGCCGCTGGCGCAAGCGACCAAGTGATTGACCCAAGGTCGCGTAAGACGATGCCACTTGCGGGTCTTGATCGAACCGATGCTATTCGGAATCGTGGTGACCGACAGCAAGCCGCCGTCCGCACGTTGATGCAGGCCACTGAGCCAGCCTTCCAGGCGCAGACCTTCCAGTTCCAGGTTGACTGGCAACGCGCTGGTGAGCGGTGTCGGCCACAACGCCAGAAGTTGTTGGTAGCGCTGCAACAGATCCGGCAATGGCTCGATCAATTCTCGCTGCAGACATTCGCCAAAACCGGCCATGGGCAAGAGCCCACTGTTTTGCAGACGTTTTGCCTGGGCCTCAAGCGCATGATCGGCGTGATCCAGTTGCCCAAGCGCCGCTTCGAGCAGACTGTCACTGAGGCTATAGCGTTGGAGAGCGTCGAGTACAAAGGGCTCTTCATCAGCCAAGGGGGCTTCAGCCGCTTCAAAGAACACCTTGAGTCGCTGACTGAAAAAATGCCGCACGGGATTGCGCAGGAAATCCTGCAATTGACCGAGGCTCAGCGGCTCTTCTTGAACATAGGCATCGAGAGCCTGGATATCAGCCGACTGTTCACTGTCTTGATGAAGCACCTGCCACTCGTTTGCGAAGCTGAACAGGTCGTCACCTTCATGAAAATAGCGGGCGCTGAAGGGTTGCAGTGGGTGTTCCTGAGTCATGGCCTCAAGCAGCTTTTCACTGTCGGCTTGTAATCGCCAGCCACCTGCAAGGTGATCGCGGAGCTGGCCAATCAGCACCGAGGCCGGGCGCTCACTATTGTCCCGAATGCTGCGGCCGACCCAACTGATATAGAGTTGGTCACGTGCCGACAACAGGGCTTCCAGCAAGAGATAGCGGTCATCCTCGCGCCGGGAACGATCACCTGGGCGGTAATCGCTGCCCATAAGGTCGAAGTCCAGCGGCGGTTGCGCTCGCGGGTAATCTCCGTCGTTCATCCCGAGCAGGCACACCAGTTTGAACGGGATCGCTCGCATAGGCATCAAGGTGCAGAAGTTAACCGCTCCGGCCAGAAAACGTTGGGACAGGCGGCCCTGATCGAGGCCTGCCAGCCAGGCTTCACGGACCACGGTCAACGGCAGCTCATCAAGCAAGCCGACTGACTCGCAGGTCTCGAGCCAGGTTTCCCGCAGTTCTTCGAGTTGGGCCAGCAAGTAGTCGTCATGCTCATGACTGGCCTGGAAGAATAGCTGCACCAACGCTTGCAACCGGATGCCCCATTGCTTGGGCGATGCAGGTTGAGTCAGTTCCTGGTGGGCAATCTCCAACGCGTCCAGCAGTGCGACCAAAGGACCGATGAGCGCAGCATCCAGACCGCCGATCTCGTCATAAGGCTCAATGCCTTCACAGGCAGTCGCGCTGCCGACGGCATAACCAAGGAGCATCCGGCGCAGGCCGAAACGCCAACTGTTTTGCTCCAGTTCTTCAGGCAGGCCCAAACCCGCACGCTGCTCGGCATTCATACCCCAGCGAATACCAGCGCCTTCGATCCAGCGGTGCAGGGTTGGCAGGTCACGCTCCTCGACACCGAAGCGAGCGCGCAGTGCAGGAACGTCCAGCAAATCGAGGATCTCGCTGACGGGGAAGCGGCTGTCGGGCAGTTTGAGCAGATGCTCGACAGCAATCAGCAGCGGGTCACGACCGCGTTGGCCTTGGTCCGCAAGTGTGAAGGGAATGAAGCGCGGATCGAAGCGATCAAGTTGACCGAACACTGCACGGATATGCGGTGCGTAGCTGTCGATGTCCGGGACCATCACGATCACGTCGCGTGGCTTCAAGTCTGGATCTGCACTGAAGCGTGCGAGCAACTGATCGTGAAGGATCTCCACTTCGCGCTGGGCGCTATGGGCGATGTGGAAACGAATCGACTCGTCCTGTTGCAGATCGATAGCCGGCCAGCGCTCGCGAGTTTCGTTCAGGGGGCGCAGTTCAAGGATGTCGTCCTGCAGCTGGTTGAGCATGTTCTGGGGCTGGCTATCGCTGAACAAGTCGATGCGCCCATCGCGAAATGCAGAGCGGTAGCTGTTTGGATCGTCGTAGCTGTCGAGCAGATTGATGTAGTCCCGCCCCTGCTTGCCCCATGCCGCCAATAACGGGTGAGCATGTTGGTGAAGGGTTTGCGGATCGAGCACAACTGGCATGCCGCTCTTGCGAGCCTGACGCTTGTATTGATGTCGCAACAGGTCTTTATCGGCGACGATGTCTGCCCAATGGTGACGACATGGGTTGTGTACACAGAGCAGAACCTGGCTGAACCGGGCCAGTCCGGCAAGTGCTTCCAGGGCTTGCGCCGGGAGAGAGGAGATCCCGAAAACGATCACCCGAGAAGGTAAACCACTGGGTGCCACGTCGAGGCTGTTGATACGTTCGATGAACCGTTGATGAACACCTGCACGACTTTGCGCCATGCCTTGCTCACCCACATCCAACAACAGAGCGCGCCACAACTCTGCCTGCCAGCAGTTGGCTGGGGTCAGGGGCTTGGCTTCGCCTCTGCCGTTTCGCAATTGATGACGACCTTCCGCCCAGTCTTCGAGCCAGTCGGCCCGGTATACCTGGTATTGGTCGAACAGATCCGCCAGCCGCTCAGACAACTGATAGCGCTTGCGTAGATCGGTGTCGTTGGTAAGGAAGCGTTGCAGTGGTTCGAAATGCGGTTGATTGATCAACTGCGGAAGCAGACGCATCAGTCGCCAGGTCAGTGGGGCCTTATCGAGCAGGGATTTGACAGGGATCTCATCACGCCCCAGAACCATGCGATAGAGCTGCCACATGAAGCTGCCCGGGAGTTGAACGTCAATGGCTGCCGCAATTCCGCAGCCGCCCATGTCGTCGTCTTCCGGGTCTTCGGCCAGAGCCAGCTTTAGCCACTGGGCGATACCGTTACTCTGTACCAGGGCGATTTCATTTTCCAAGGGAGCCAGCGGGTAGCGACGCATCCAGCTGACCACCAGGCTGCGTAACTCGTCCAGGCGATTACCGTGAACCACCATAAAACCAGCACTGAGGGACGTCGCGTCCGGCATAAGGGCTTCCTTGGGAAAATACAAAAGCTAGGGCCGAACCTTAGCATTGTCGGGAGACTGTGACAGCCGGGACCCGTCCGATGTTGCTGTACGAACTTTCCTGCGGGCAAAACAAAACCCCAACTGCTTGCGCAATTGGGGTTTCGGAATTTAATCTTGACGATGACCTACTCTCACATGGGGAAACCCCACACTACCATCGGCGATGCATCGTTTCACTGCTGAGTTCGGGATGGGATCAGGTGGTTCCAATGCTCTATGGTCGTCAAGAAATTCGGGTACTGAGTCGTGACCTGTTGGTCTCGCTTCAGCAAATTGGGTATGTGACAGCTTTCGGTGTTTTGCGAGTATCTCGAACTTTCGGTTCGTTTCGTCTTCACACACCGCAATCTGATGCTCTTTCGAGTAGTCAAATTGCTTGGGTGTTATATGGTCAAGCCTCACGGGCAATTAGTATTGGTTAGCTCAACGCCTCACAGCGCTTACACACCCAACCTATCAACGTCGTAGTCTTCGACGGCCCTTCAGGGGACTCAAGGTCCCAGTGAGATCTCATCTTGAGGCTAGTTTCCCGCTTAGATGCTTTCAGCGGTTATCTATTCCGAACATAGCTACCCGGCAATGCCACTGGCGTGACAACCGGAACACCAGAGGTTCGTCCACTCCGGTCCTCTCGTACTAGGAGCAGCCCCTCTCAAATCTCAAACGTCCACGGCAGATAGGGACCGAACTGTCTCACGACGTTCTAAACCCAGCTCGCGTACCACTTTAAATGGCGAACAGCCATACCCTTGGGACCGGCTTCAGCCCCAGGATGTGATGAGCCGACATCGAGGTGCCAAACACCGCCGTCGATATGAACTCTTGGGCGGTATCAGCCTGTTATCCCCGGAGTACCTTTTATCCGTTGAGCGATGGCCCTTCCATACAGAACCACCGGATCACTAAGACCTACTTTCGTACCTGCTCGACGTGTCTGTCTCGCAGTCAAGCGCGCTTTTGCCTTTATACTCTACGACCGATTTCCGACCGGTCTGAGCGCACCTTCGTACTCCTCCGTTACTCTTTAGGAGGAGACCGCCCCAGTCAAACTACCCACCATACACTGTCCTCGATCCGGATAACGGACCTGAGTTAGAACCTCAAAGTTGCCAGGGTGGTATTTCAAGGTTGGCTCCACGCGAACTGGCGTCCACGCTTCAAAGCCTCCCACCTATCCTACACAAGCAAATTCAAAGTCCAGTGCAAAGCTATAGTAAAGGTTCACGGGGTCTTTCCGTCTAGCCGCGGATACACTGCATCTTCACAGCGATTTCAATTTCACTGAGTCTCGGGTGGAGACAGCGCCGCCATCGTTACGCCATTCGTGCAGGTCGGAACTTACCCGACAAGGAATTTCGCTACCTTAGGACCGTTATAGTTACGGCCGCCGTTTACCGGGGCTTCGATCAAGAGCTTCGCGTTAGCTAACCCCATCAATTAACCTTCCGGCACCGGGCAGGCGTCACACCCTATACGTCCACTTTCGTGTTTGCAGAGTGCTGTGTTTTTAATAAACAGTCGCAGCGGCCTGGTATCTTCGACCGGCATGGGCTTACGCAGTAAATGCTTCACCCTCACCGGCGCACCTTCTCCCGAAGTTACGGTGCCATTTTGCCTAGTTCCTTCACCCGAGTTCTCTCAAGCGCCTTGGTATTCTCTACCCAACCACCTGTGTCGGTTTGGGGTACGGTTCCTGGTTACCTGAAGCTTAGAAGCTTTTCTTGGAAGCATGGCATCAACCACTTCGTGTTCTAAAAGAACACTCGTCATCAGCTCTCGGCCTTAGAATCCCGGATTTACCTAAGATTCCAGCCTACCACCTTAAACTTGGACAACCAACGCCAAGCTGGCCTAGCCTTCTCCGTCCCTCCATCGCAATAACCAGAAGTACAGGAATATTAACCTGTTTTCCATCGACTACGCTTTTCAGCCTCGCCTTAGGGACCGACTAACCCTGCGTCGATTAACGTTGCGCAGGAAACCTTGGTCTTTCGGCGTGGGTGTTTTTCACACCCATTGTCGTTACTCATGTCAGCATTCGCACTTCTGATACCTCCAGCAAGCTTCTCAACTCACCTTCACAGGCTTACAGAACGCTCCTCTACCGCATCACCTAAGTGATACCCGTAGCTTCGGTGTATGGTTTGAGCCCCGTTACATCTTCCGCGCAGGCCGACTCGACTAGTGAGCTATTACGCTTTCTTTAAAGGGTGGCTGCTTCTAAGCCAACCTCCTAGCTGTCTAAGCCTTCCCACATCGTTTCCCACTTAACCATAACTTTGGGACCTTAGCTGACGGTCTGGGTTGTTTCCCTTTTCACGACGGACGTTAGCACCCGCCGTGTGTCTCCCATGCTCGGCACTTGTAGGTATTCGGAGTTTGCATCGGTTTGGTAAGTCGGGATGACCCCCTAGCCGAAACAGTGCTCTACCCCCTACAGTGATACATGAGGCGCTACCTAAATAGCTTTCGAGGAGAACCAGCTATCTCCGAGCTTGATTAGCCTTTCACTCCGATCCACAGGTCATCCGCTAACTTTTCAACGGTAGTCGGTTCGGTCCTCCAGTTAGTGTTACCCAACCTTCAACCTGCCCATGGATAGATCGCCCGGTTTCGGGTCTATTCCCAGCGACTAGACGCCCTATTAAGACTCGCTTTCGCTACGCCTCCCCTATTCGGTTAAGCTCGCCACTGAAAATAAGTCGCTGACCCATTATACAAAAGGTACGCAGTCACCCAACAAAGTGGGCTCCCACTGCTTGTACGCATACGGTTTCAGGATCTATTTCACTCCCCTCTCCGGGGTTCTTTTCGCCTTTCCCTCACGGTACTAGTTCACTATCGGTCAGTCAGTAGTATTTAGCCTTGGAGGATGGTCCCCCCATATTCAGACAAAGTTTCTCGTGCTCCGTCCTACTCGATTTCATGACTAAGAGATTTTCGCGTACAGGGCTATCACCCACTATGGCCGCACTTTCCAGAGCGTTCCGCTAATCTCAAAGCCACTTAAGGGCTAGTCCCCGTTCGCTCGCCACTACTAAGGGAATCTCGGTTGATTTCTTTTCCTCAGGGTACTTAGATGTTTCAGTTCCCCTGGTTCGCCTCTTAAGCCTATGTATTCAGCTTAAGATAACCATCTTATGATGGCTGGGTTCCCCCATTCAGACATCTCCGGATCAAAGTCTGTTTGCCGACTCCCCGAAGCTTTTCGCAGGCTACCACGTCTTTCATCGCCTCTGACTGCCAAGGCATCCACCGTATGCGCTTCTTCACTTGACCATATAACCCCAAGCAATCTGGTTATACTGTGAAGACGACATTCGCCGAAAATTCGATAATACTCAATTAAGAGCAACTCACAAATTTTACCTTAGCCTGATCCGTTACCAGTGAAAGTAACGTTCAGTCTATCTTTCTATCACATACCCAAATTTTTAAAGAACGATCTAGCCAAAGACTAGAAATCAACATTCACCATGTCACCATGGAATGCTCATTTCTAAGCTTTCAACAACAGAAGCAGTTAGTGGTGGAGCCAAACGGGATCGAACCGTTGACCTCCTGCGTGCAAGGCAGGCGCTCTCCCAGCTGAGCTATGGCCCCGTATTTCTACAGGCGTTTCCCACACAAAATTGGTGGGTCTGGGCAGATTCGAACTGCCGACCTCACCCTTATCAGGGGTGCGCTCTAACCAACTGAGCTACAGACCCAATTTCGGGCTGCTTCTTATCGTCTTCTTCAATGAATCAAGCAATTCGTGTGGGAACTTATGGAGCAGCTGATGTCGTCGATTAAGGAGGTGATCCAGCCGCAGGTTCCCCTACGGCTACCTTGTTACGACTTCACCCCAGTCATGAATCACACCGTGGTAACCGTCCTCCCGAAGGTTAGACTAGCTACTTCTGGTGCAACCCACTCCCATGGTGTGACGGGCGGTGTGTACAAGGCCCGGGAACGTATTCACCGCGACATTCTGATTCGCGATTACTAGCGATTCCGACTTCACGCAGTCGAGTTGCAGACTGCGATCCGGACTACGATCGGTTTTCTGGGATTAGCTCCACCTCGCGGCTTGGCAACCCTCTGTACCGACCATTGTAGCACGTGTGTAGCCCAGGCCGTAAGGGCCATGATGACTTGACGTCATCCCCACCTTCCTCCGGTTTGTCACCGGCAGTCTCCTTAGAGTGCCCACCATGACGTGCTGGTAACTAAGGACAAGGGTTGCGCTCGTTACGGGACTTAACCCAACATCTCACGACACGAGCTGACGACAGCCATGCAGCACCTGTCTCAATGTTCCCGAAGGCACCAATCCATCTCTGGAAAGTTCATTGGATGTCAAGGCCTGGTAAGGTTCTTCGCGTTGCTTCGAATTAAACCACATGCTCCACCGCTTGTGCGGGCCCCCGTCAATTCATTTGAGTTTTAACCTTGCGGCCGTACTCCCCAGGCGGTCAACTTAATGCGTTAGCTGCGCCACTAAGAGCTCAAGGCTCCCAACGGCTAGTTGACATCGTTTACGGCGTGGACTACCAGGGTATCTAATCCTGTTTGCTCCCCACGCTTTCGCACCTCAGTGTCAGTATCAGTCCAGGTGGTCGCCTTCGCCACTGGTGTTCCTTCCTATATCTACGCATTTCACCGCTACACAGGAAATTCCACCACCCTCTACCATACTCTAGCTTGTCAGTTTTGAATGCAGTTCCCAGGTTGAGCCCGGGGATTTCACATCCAACTTAACAAACCACCTACGCGCGCTTTACGCCCAGTAATTCCGATTAACGCTTGCACCCTCTGTATTACCGCGGCTGCTGGCACAGAGTTAGCCGGTGCTTATTCTGTCGGTAACGTCAAAACAGCAAAGTATTAATTTACTGCCCTTCCTCCCAACTTAAAGTGCTTTACAATCCGAAGACCTTCTTCACACACGCGGCATGGCTGGATCAGGCTTTCGCCCATTGTCCAATATTCCCCACTGCTGCCTCCCGTAGGAGTCTGGACCGTGTCTCAGTTCCAGTGTGACTGATCATCCTCTCAGACCAGTTACGGATCGTCGCCTTGGTGAGCCATTACCTCACCAACTAGCTAATCCGACCTAGGCTCATCTGATAGCGCAAGGCCCGAAGGTCCCCTGCTTTCTCCCGTAGGACGTATGCGGTATTAGCGTCCGTTTCCGAGCGTTATCCCCCACTACCAGGCAGATTCCTAGGCATTACTCACCCGTCCGCCGCTCGCCACCAGGTACAAGTACCCGTGCTGCCGCTCGACTTGCATGTGTTAGGCCTGCCGCCAGCGTTCAATCTGAGCCATGATCAAACTCTTCAGTTCAAACATCTTTGGGTTTTTAAGAAACCCTAAACTTGGCTCAGCAATCGTTGGTTACATCTTTGATTTCTCGCGGAGTAACTTGTGATGCTGATAATCTTGTTGACTATCAGTCTGACCCCACAAGCACCCACACGAATTGCTTGATTCAGTTGTTAAAGAGCGGTTGGTTAAGATCTTTCGTCTCAACCGAGGCGCGCATTCTACAGCAGCCTCTGTTGCTGTCAAGCGGTTATTTTCAGAAGTTTTCAAAGTTTCCTTTGCAACTTCAACCACTTGCGCTTCCGATCTCTCGTTAGCGGGAGGCGAATTCTACAGCGTTACTCGCTGCTGTCAACACCTCTTTTTCTCCGCTTTCGACCGAGAAGATCGAACCGTCAATCAAGCCCTACAACCCCGCTTGACCAACTCCTTCTGGGCTTCGATGACCTGAAGCAACTCGCTGCCGAAAACTGCGTAACTCTTTGTTTACCAAGGAGTTTTCCGTTTCGACTGCGCCGGAAGTGGGGCGAATTATAGACTTCCAGAATCTGCCGTCAACTCCTATTTTCATAATTCTGTCATATAGGTCAAAAAAGCCCGAAAACACGAAGGCCGAGCCCCTAGGGGCTCGGCCTTCTTCCGTTCTACTTACAAGCTAGGGAATGCGAATTGCGATGCTTCATGGCTCGCACGCTGCGGCCAGCGCTGGGTAATGGCTTTGCGTCGGGTGTAGAAACGCACACCATCCGGACCATACGCATGCAGATCGCCAAACAACGAACGCTTCCAGCCGCCAAAGCTGTGATAAGCCACTGGCACCGGCAACGGCACGTTGACGCCGACCATACCGACTTCGATCTCGTCACAGAACAACCGCGCTGCTTCCCCATCACGGGTGAAGATGCAGGTGCCATTGCCATACTCGTGATCATTGATCAGCTGCATCGCCTCTTCCAGGCTGTTGACCCGGACGACACACAGCACCGGCCCAAAGATCTCTTCTTTATAGATGCGCATCTCTGGCGTGACGTTATCGAACAGGCAGCCACCCAGGAAGAAGCCTTCCTCATGACCGGCAACGCTCAGACCACGACCATCCACAACCAAGGAGGCACCCGAAGAAACGCCATCTTCTATATAGCCACTGACTTTGTCGCGAGCCTGACCGGAAACCAGTGGCCCCATGTCCAGACCACAGGTCGTCCCGGCACCGATTTTCAGCGCCTTGATTTGCGGTACCAACTTGGCCACCAATGCATCCGCCACTTGGTCGCCTACACACACGGCCACCGAAATCGCCATGCAACGCTCACCGCAAGAACCGTACGCCGCGCCCATCAGTGCGCTGACCGCATTATCCAGATCCGCATCCGGCATCAGCACCGCATGGTTCTTCGCGCCGCCGAGTGCCTGAACGCGCTTGCCGCGCTTGGTGCCTTCGGCATAGATGTACTCGGCAATCGGCGTCGAACCGACAAAGCTCAGCGCCTTGACTTCTGGCGCTTCGATCAGCGCGTCCACCGCAGCCTTGTCACCGTGCACCACGCTCAGTACGCCTTTAGGCAGACCTGCTTCGATCAACAGCTGAGCGATCAGCAACGTCGAGCTTGGATCACGCTCGGACGGCTTGAGGATGAAGCAGTTGCCGCAGACGATCGCCAGTGGATACATCCACAGCGGCACCATCGCCGGGAAGTTGAACGGCGTGATACCGGCAACTACGCCCAGCGGCTGGAAGTCCGACCAGGCATCAATGTTCGGGCCGACATTACGGCTGTACTCGCCCTTGAGGATTTCCGGCGCGGCGCAAGCGAACTCGACGTTCTCGATACCACGCTTCAACTCGCCCGCCGCATCTTCCAGCGTCTTGCCATGTTCTTCACTGATCAACTGAGCGATGCGCGCTTCGTTCTGCTCAAGCAATTGCTTGAAGCGGAACATCACCTGCGCACGTTTGGCCGGCGGCGTGTTACGCCAGGCCGGGAACGCAGCCTTGGCCGAGTCGATGGCTTTCTGAATGGTTTCGCGGCTGGCCAACGGCAGCTTGTGGATAGCCTGGCCGGTGGACGGGTTGAACACGTCAGCCGTGCGACCGTCTTCGGTCACCAGTTCGCCATTGATCAAATGCGGGATAAGGCTCATGCGGGGCTCCAGAAAAGTTGTCCACAGGCGCCCTTTAAAGGGCGCCTCTATATAGAGGGGGAAAATCAGTCGATCTTGTTCAGCACTTCGCCGACCGCATCGAACAGGCGATCAAGGTCTTGCGGCTTGCTGTTGAAGGTTGGGCCGAACTGCAGGGTGTCGCCGCCAAAGCGCACGTAGAACCCGGCTTTCCACAGCGCCATGCCCGCTTCGAACGGACGCACGATGGCATCGCCGTCACGTGGTGCGATCTGGATTGCTCCAGCCAGGCCGTAGTTACGAATGTCGATGATATTTTTCGAGCCCTTCAGGCCGTGCAGCGCGTTTTCGAAATGCGGCGCGACTTCAGCTACGCTCTGCACCAGGTTTTCCTTTTGCAGAAGATCGAGTGCGGCCAGGCCAGCGGCGCAAGCAACAGGGTGTGCGGAGTAGGTGTAACCGTGCGGGAACTCGACCGCGTACTCCGGCGTCGCCTGGTTCATGAAGGTTTGATAGATCTCGGAGCTGGCAATCACTGCGCCCATAGGGATCGCGCCGTTGGTGACTTGCTTGGCGATGCACATCAGGTCCGGGGTCACGCCAAAGCTGTCGGCGCCGAACATCGAACCGGTACGGCCGAAACCGGTGATCACTTCGTCGAACACCAGCAGGATGTTGTGCTGATCACAGATCTCGCGCAGACGCTTCAAGTAGCCCTGCGGCGGAACCAGCACGCCAGCGGAACCGGCCATTGGCTCGACGAACACCGCTGCGATGTTCGAAGCGTCATGCAACTCGATCAGCTTGAGCAGTTCATCGGCCAGCGCGATTCCACCCTCTGTCGGCATGCCACGGGAGTAGGCATTGCTCGCCAGCAATGTGTGCGGCAAGTGATCAACGTCCATCATCGCCTGACCGAACATTTTCCGGTTGCCGTTCACACCGCCGAGGCTAGTGCCGGCGATGTTCACACCGTGATAACCACGGGCACGGCCGATCATTTTGGTCTTGGTGGCCTGCCCTTTCAGGCGCCAGTAAGCACGCACCATCTTCACTGCCGTGTCTGCGCACTCGGAACCCGAGTCAGTAAAAAACACGTGGTTCAGATTGCCCGGGGTCAGGTCAGTGATTTTCTCGGCCAGTTGAAAAGACAAAGGATGGCCGTACTGGAAGCCTGGCGAGTAATCGAGGGTACCGAGTTGCTTGGCAACCGCTTCCTGGATTTCCTTGCGAGTGTGCCCGGCGCCACAGGTCCACAGACCCGACAGCGAATCGTAGACCTTGCGACCCTTGTCGTCCGTCAACCAGCTTCCTTCCGCTGCAACGATCAGTCGCGGATCGCGCTGGAAATTGCGGTTAGCGGTGTAGGGCATCCAGTGAGCATCGAGCTTGAGCTGGCTGGCCAGGGAAGTCGGGGCGTTTTCGGGCAAGTTCATGGGCAAAACCTCGCAGGGCAATAAGCGGCATAGAGATCAAAAGCGTTCTTGCAGCTAAATTGCCACGGGGATAAAGTCGGTGAAATCCAACTTTTCTAACGTTCAGTCAGGCCAGCACTAAACTATGAGCAGCCGCCGCCCCGATCCACTCGCACAAGTCAGCGACTTTGATATCCGCTTATTGAGGATCTTCCGCAGCGTCGTGGAATGCGGCGGCTTCTCCGCGGCGGAATCGGTACTGGGGATCGGTCGCTCGGCCATCAGTCAGCAGATGAGCGATCTGGAACAGCGCCTCGGCCTGCGTTTATGCCAACGCGGTCGCGCCGGGTTTTCCCTGACCGAAGAAGGTCGTGAGGTTTACCAATCGGCGTTGCAGCTATTGAGTGCGCTGGAGAGTTTCCGCACCGAGGTCAACGGTCTGCACCAGCATCTGCGCGGCGAATTGACCATCGGCCTGACCGACAACCTTGTCACCCTGCCCCACATGCGCATCACCCATGCCCTCGCGCAGTTGAAGGAGCGCGGGCCGGACGTGCAGATTCAGATCCGCATGATCGCGCCCAATGAAGTCGAACAAGGCGTGCTCGACGGCCGCTTGCACGTTGGAGTGGTGCCGCAGGCCAGCGCGCTGTCGGGGCTGGAATATCAGCCGCTCTACAGCGAACGCTCGCTGCTGTATTGCGCGGTCGGCCACCCCTTGTTTTATGTCGACGACAAGCAGCTGGACGACGAGCGCCTCAACAGTCAGGACGCCATCGCGCCGACCTTCCGCTTGCCGGCAGAAATCCAGGCGCACTACCAGGCGCTCAATTGCACTGCCAGTGCCTCGGATCGCGAAGGCATGGCGTTCCTGATTCTCACCGGGCGCTACATCGGCTACCTGCCGGACCACTACGCCAGCCTCTGGGTGCAGCAAGGTCGATTGCGCGCGCTGAAACCCAAGGCGCGTTTTTATGATTTGAGCCTCGCATCGGTCACGCGCAAGGGCCGTCGCCCGCATTTGGTGCTGGAAAGCTTCCTCGAAAGCCTGGCCGCGACCCGTTGAACAACCGAAGAACCTGTGGGAGCGAGCCTGCTCGCGATGGCGTCAGTTCAGCCACCATCAATGCTGAATGTTAAGCCGCCATCGCGAGCAGGCTCGCTCCCACAGGGATGCGGTGTTCAGGTTTTATCGCGTCGGGACTTGTCTGGAGCCTGTGGGTGCGCTATCAACGCATTTGGTTGCACCCACCCACCCTGTCCGGAAGTGCCTATGACCTTTGAAGTCCCCGCTCACGGCGGCAAACCTGCCAGCCGCATTCGTCAGAAGAACGAAGAGACCATCATCAAAGCCGCCGAAGACGAGTTCGCCCGTCACGGATTCAAAGGCACAAGCATGAATACCATCGCCCTGAATGCCGGGTTGCCCAAGGCGAACCTGCATTATTACTTCACCAACAAACTCGGTTTGTACGTGGCGGTGTTGAGCAACATCCTCCAGTTGTGGGACAGCACTTTCAACACCCTGACCGCCGAGGATGATCCGGCCGAAGCGTTGACGCGTTACATCCGCGCCAAAATGGAATTCTCCCGTCGCCAGCCGCAAGCCTCGCGAATCTTCGCCATGGAAGTGATCAGTGGCGGCGAATGCCTGACCGAGTATTTCAACCAGGACTATCGCGCCTGGTTTCAGGGTCGGGCGGCGGTGTTCCAGGCATGGATCGACGCCGGCAAGATGGACCCGGTCGACCCGGTGAACCTGATCTTCCTGTTGTGGGGCAGCACCCAGCATTACGCCGACTTCGCCACACAGATCTGCCGTGTCAGCGGCCGCACCAAGCTGACCAAACAAGACATGGAAGACGCCGGCAACAACCTGATCCGCATCATCCTCAAAGGCTGCGGCCTCACGCCAGCTATCTAAGACACTTATGCCTTTTACCCTCAGCGGTTTTTGCGAATACCGCGAAGAGATTCGCAAAAGCCGTTTCATTACCTTCGCCGCGCCGATCTCCAGCCCCGCGGAAGCCCAGGCATTCATTGACCAGCACAGCGACTTGAACGCCTCGCACAATTGCTGGGCGTGGAAGCTCGGCGATCAATACCGCAGCAACGACGATGGCGAACCGGGCGGCACCGCAGGACGACCGATTCTGGCGGCCATCGAAGCGCAGGATTGCGATCAGGTCGCGGTGCTGGTAATTCGTTGGTATGGCGGCATTCAACTGGGCACTGGTGGCCTCGCCCGAGCCTACGGCGGCGGCGCGAACAAGTGCCTGCAAGGCGCGGCGAAAGTCGAGCTGATCAGTCGGGTACCGGTGAGCTGCGCCTGTGCATTCGGCGAGTTGGCGCTGGTGAAACTGCGCGTCGCGGAGTCGGGCGGTTTGGTGGTGGAGGAAACCTTCACCGCCAATGGCGTGGAACTGCAATTGGCGATCGGCAAAGAGCAAATCGCTGCCTTGCAAACGCAGCTCGCCGACTTGAGTCGCGGGCGCATTGTGTTGCAGCACTGATCGCACCAACAACGGTCAATGCCCTTTCGTAGAGCCTGTTCACTTGCCCACATCTGCTGTGCACCCGGCTGTGGATAACCTGCGCATATCCTGCTGTAACCCTTCTGTAATGCGGCTTTGCGGGCTTTGCTCATTTTTCGTCCAATTTTCCACACCAACGACTAATTCCGCGGGAAAACAAACAGTTAGCGTCGGTTATCACCTTTAGAAGATAGCCGCACAGTGCTTATGCCCGTGCTTTCGGCTTGCGCACAAATACTGTGGAACAACCTGTGGATAACCCGTTCATGGCTGGCGCAGCCCTATACCCGGCATAGGTCGCCGCGCACTGATCGTTTTTTGACCAATTCCCAGCGAGCAAAATCAGAGCCTGATCAAAGACTTTGCCCTCAAGTAGTGCCTGATCGGGATTCGAAAATGCCGAAGCCCTGCCCCCAATGCCTTTGCCACCAAGGATTTTCGGCTTTCCTGACTCAATGGCCAGGAAATTGCTTTATCCACAGGCATAACTCCTGTCGACCCGAGCCAGTCATGCCCAACCCCGCGCCGATCCCCGATCAAACACCCCGCCTGCAATTGCGCAGAATCAGCAAACGTTACCCCGGCTGCCTGGCCAACGACGCCATCGACCTGAACATTGCTCCCGGTGAAATCCACGCCCTGCTCGGTGAAAATGGCGCGGGAAAAAGTACGTTGATGAAAATCATCTACGGCGTCACCCATGCCGACTCTGGCGAAATGATCTGGCAAGGCCAGCGCGTGAACATGCGCAACCCGGCGCAGGCTCGCGGACTGGGGATCGGCATGGTGTTCCAGCATTTCTCGCTGTTCGAAACACTCAGCGTGGCGCAGAACATTGCCTTGGCGATGGGGGCGGCGGCCGGCACGCCGAAACAGCTAGAGCCAAAGATTCGTGAAGTCTCCCGGCGCTACGGCATGGCGCTGGAACCGGAGCGACTTGTCCACAGCCTGTCGATCGGCGAGCGGCAACGGGTGGAAATCATTCGCTGCCTGATGCAGGACATTCGTCTATTGATTCTCGATGAGCCGACTTCGGTGCTCACACCACAGGAAGCCGACGAACTCTTCGTCACCCTGCGCCGACTCGCGGCCGAGGGCTGCAGCATTTTGTTTATCAGCCACAAGCTCGGTGAAGTGCGCGCGTTGTGCCACAGCGCCACGGTGCTGCGCGGCGGTCGAGTGGCCGGGCATTGCGTGCCGGCTGAGTGTTCGGATCAGCAAATGGCAACGCTGATGGTGGGCGAGGCCGCCGAACTGATTACCGATTATCCAAAGGTGATTGGCGGTGATGGATTTTTGAACGTAAGCGGCTTGTCGTGGCACAACGCGGACCCGTTCGGCTGCTCCCTGACGGACATTGACCTCGACGTGCGCAGCGGAGAAATCGTCGGTATCGCCGGCGTTGCAGGCAACGGTCAGGATGAGTTGCTGGCCTTGCTCAGCGGCGAAGAACGGTTGAGCCGAAACCACAACGCGACGATTAGTTTTGGCGGGCAACCGGTCGCCGATTTGCGGCCCGACGCACGACGCAAACTCGGTCTCTCGTTCGTTCCCGCCGAGCGGCTGGGCCACGGTGCGGTGCCCGAATTGAGCCTCGCCGACAACGCCTTGCTCACCGCGTTTCAACAAGGGCTGGTCAGCAACGGGCTGATTCAGCGCGCCAAAGTCGAAGCGTTGGCGCAAGACATCATTCGACGCTTTGGCGTAAAGACACCCGATACCCAAGCGCCGGCCCGCAGCCTGTCCGGCGGCAACTTGCAGAAATTTATCCTCGGCCGTGAAATTCTTCAACAACCGAAATTGTTGGTGGCCGCGCACCCGACCTGGGGCGTGGACGTCGGCGCCGCCGCCACCATTCACCGTGCGCTGATTGCCCTGCGCGATGCCGGCACGGCGATCCTGGTGATCAGCGAAGACCTCGACGAATTGTTCCAGATCAGCGACCGCCTCGGCGCCTTGTGCAGCGGACGTCTGTCGCCGCTCAGGGCCACGGTCGACACCCGCCTGATCGATGTCGGCGGCTGGATGGCCGGCCAGTTTGACGCCCCTCAATCACTCGCATCCGCAACGGTTTAACGGAGTTTTCCATGCTGCTTTCTCTCGAACCCCGTGGCCAGCAATCGCGCCTGATGCTGTGGTGCTCGCCGTTGCTGGCCGCCGTCCTGACATTGGGCTGCGGCTCGCTGCTGTTTATTGCGCTGGGCCATGATCCGCTGCTCACCCTGCACACCCTGCTGATCGCGCCGGTCAGCGACTTGTATGGTGTCTCCGAGTTGTTGGTCAAAGCCTTGCCGATTCTGCTTTGCGCGCTGGGGCTGGCGGTGGCGTATCAGGCGCGGATCTGGAACATCGGCGCCGAAGGCCAATTGCTGCTCGGTGCCCTGGCCGGCAGTGCGCTGGCGGTGAACATCATCGACATGCAAAGTCGCTGGGCGCTGGTGCTGATCCTGCTCGTCGGCACCCTGGCCGGTGCCGCGTGGGCCGGGCTGACGGCGTGGTTGCGCACGCATTTCAATGCCAACGAAATCCTCACCAGCATCATGCTCAATTACATCGCGCTGAACCTGCTGCTGTTCTGCGTGCATGGACCGCTGAAGGACCCGGCCGGGTTCAACTTTCCGGAATCGGCGATGTTCGGCGATGCCAGCCGCTTGCCGCTGTTGATGGAGGACGGCCGGGTTCACGCCGGGGTGTATTTCGCCCTGCTCGCGTTGGTAGCGGTCTGGGTTTTATTGCAGAAAAGCTTTGTCGGCTTCCAGATCAAAGTGCTTGGGCTGGACAAGCGTGCGGCGGGTTTCGTCGGGTTTCGCGAGAAGCGGCTGATCTGGCTGGCGCTGTTGATCAGCGGCGGATTGGCCGGGCTGGCCGGGGTGTGTGAAGTCACCGGGCCGATCGGCCAACTGGTGCCGCAAGTCTCGCCGGGGTATGGCTACGCCGCGATCACCGTAGCGTTTCTTGGGCGACTCAACCCCATCGGCATTCTGTTTTCCAGCCTGCTGATGGCGTTGCTGTACATCGGCGGCGAAAGCGCGCAGATGAGCATGAATCTGCCGCAAGCGATCACCCAATTGTTCCAGGGAATGATGCTGTTTTTCCTGCTGGCCAGTGACGTGCTGATTCTCTACCGACCGCGTTTGAACCTGCGCTGGACTCGCCGCGCGCAAGCCACCGTCGTACACGCAGGAGCGCTGTGATGGATATCGATCTGCTGAGTAATATTTTCTACGCCATGGTCCGTTGCGGCACGCCGTTGCTGTTGGTGGCGCTGGGCGAATTGATCTGCGAGAAAAGCGGCGTCCTGAATCTGGGCCAGGAAGGCATGATGCTGTTTGGCGCGGTGATCGGTTTTATCGTCGCGTTGAACAGCGGCAACTTGTGGCTCGGCGTGTTGCTGGCGATGCTCGCCGGAATGCTCTTGTCGTCGTTGTTTGCGCTGGTGGCCCTGGTGTTCAACGCCAATCAGGTGGCCACCGGATTGGCGCTGACGATTTTCGGCGTGGGGCTGTCGACGTTTGTCGGCGCGGCGTGGGTCGGTAAACCGCTGGCGGGTTTTGAGCCGGTAGCGATTCCGTGGCTGAGTGAGATTCCGCTGATCGGGCGGATGCTGTTTGCGCAGGATCTGCTGGTGTATCTGTCGTTCGCACTGTTTGCGCTGGTGGCGTGGGTGATCCTGAAAAGTCGTGTCGGGCTGATCATTCAGGCCGCCGGGGAAAGCCCCGATGCGGCCAGCGCCATGGGCTTGCCAGTGTTGGGCGTGCGTGCGCTGGCGGTGCTGTTCGGGGGCGCAATGGCGGGTTTGGCCGGCGCGTATTTGTCCCTGGCTTACACGCCAATGTGGGCGGAAAACATGAGCGCCGGGCGTGGCTGGATTGCCTTGGCCCTGGTGGTATTTGCCAGTTGGCGCGTGTGGCGATTGCTGCTGGGTGCGTACCTGTTCGGGCTCGCCAGCATCCTGCACCTGGTGGCGCAGGGGTTGGGGCTGGCGATTCCGTCGAGTCTGCTGGCGATGCTGCCGTATGTCGCGACGATTGTGGTGTTGGTGCTGTTGTCGCGGGATGCGGTGCGCACGCGGTTGTATGCGCCGGTGTCGTTGGGGCAGCCGTGGCGGGCTGGGCATTAGTGGTTGCCTGCGCCGGCCTCATCCCGAGCAGGCTCGGTCCCACATTAGACAGCGTTCCCCTGTGGGAGCGAGCCTGCTCGCGATGACTGCCTGACAGGCAACACTTGAACAACGCCCCACGCCAATTCAAAGACCAGGAAAATCACCAACAATGAACTGGCCCCGTGGAGCAAGGCATAGAGCTGCCAAGTAGAGAACAGGAATCTGCCGACTGCGTCATACCGCCCAAACACCTGCTGCGGATCACGAATCCGCAGCACCGCCCAGACACACACAATCGACCCCAACAGATTCGCCATCAGCATGTGCATCGGCTCAAACGCCGGAAGCTCTCCAGGCAAATCGAAAGCCTGACTCACACTCAACAGCAGCCCATGCAACGCAGCAAAACTCCACGGCGTGATAAACGCCGCCGTCACGATCAAGTCATACCAGGCGCTGCCCCGCACCAACCGGCGATATTGCGTTGAAGTCCACATGCCTCTTGCTCCATAAATTCAGGGAGCAACAAGGCTAAAGCCTGGAGTATGCTCCAGGGTCAAGCCCCTCTCGAGACGTCATGATGCGCATCGGTGAATTAGCCCAGGCCAGCGCCGTCAGCCGCGACACACTGCGTTTCTACGAGCAACGCGGACTGATCGCGGCGCAACGCAGTGCCAACGGCTATCGCGATTACCCGCCAGACATGGTGCAACTGGTGCTGTACATCAAGACGGCTCAGCGGTTGGGCTTTACGCTTGGAGAGATCGGCAACAGCGTCGCCGCGATATGGCAATCGCCAGACCCTGACACCGCCGTCACGCAATTGCTGCAAGACAAGCTCAAGCTGATTGAAACCCGTATGGACGAACTCGGTGCATTGCGCCACGAGTTGCAACAACGGCTCGGGCAACGCTGTCCACTGCGTCCATGATCCTCATTTATCAAGGAAGCCACTCATGTCCAAGGCAAAAACCGCACTCATCATCGGTGCCTCCCGGGGCTTGGGCCTCGGTCTGGTGAAAACCCTGCTGGCCGACGGCTGGCAAGTCACCGCCACCGTGCGCAATCCGCAAAACGCCGAGGCGCTGCAAGCGTTGGGCAAGGTGCGGATCGAGAAGCTCGACATGGACGATCAGCAGGCCGTCATCGCCCTGAGCCAACAGCTCAAGGGCGAAGTGTTTGATTTGCTGTTCGTGAATGCCGGGGTCAAGGGACCGGAGGTGCAGACACCGGGCGGTGCGACGCTGGCCGAGGTCGGTCAATTGTTCTTCACCAATGCCGTGGCGCCGATCAACCTGGCACAACGTTTTGCCGGGCAGATTCGCCCGGATACCGGCGTGCTGGCGTTCATGAGTTCGGTACTGGGTAGCGTGACCATGCCGGACGCGCCGGAGCTGGCGTTGTACAAGGCCAGTAAAGCGGCGCTGAATTCCATGACCAACAGCTTCGTGACTCAGTTGGGCGAGCAAAAACTTACCGTGTTGTCGTTGCACCCGGGCTGGGTGAAGACCGACATGGGCGGTGAAGGCGCCGACATCGATGTGGAAACCAGCACGCGTGGGTTGGTTGATCAGGTGAATGCCTATGTCGGCAAGGGTGGGCATCATTTTGTGAACTACCGGGGTGAAACGATTCCCTGGTAAACACCGCCGCCCCCTGTGGGAGTGAGCCTGCTCGCGATAGCGGAGTGTCAGACACCACTGATGTCGACTGACACTCCGTCATCGTCGGAACGCCGCCCGGAGCAAGCTCGCTCCCACAGGGGATCATTGCATACCCAGGATTTGCGTCGTCTGGTCGGGCCGGGCTTGCCGGCAAAGCCGTTTTGTTTGAAACTCCGCACTTCGTCCCCGCGGCGACCCTGGATCAGCAGACAGGGTAATCACTGAGCTGGCTAACCTGAACCCACTTTCAGAGGAGCCGGCCAACATGCCTGCGACCCGTACCTGGTTAAAAAATCCCCTCGCGATCTTCACTGCCAATGGCCTCGATGCCCGTGGCGGTCTGGTGGTGCAAGACGGCGTGATCGTCGAAGTGCTCGCCGCTGGCCAGCAACCGTCCGCACCCTGTGGACAAGTGTTCGATGCCCGCGAGCACGTGATCCTTCCGGGACTGATCAACACCCATCACCACTTCTATCAAACCCTGACCCGCGCCTGGGCGCCGGTGGTCAATCAGCCGTTGTTCCCGTGGCTGAAAACCCTGTACCCGGTCTGGGCGCGACTCACCCCGGAAAAACTCGCCCTCGCCACCAAAGTCGCGCTCGCCGAGTTGCTGCTGTCCGGCTGCACCACCGCCGCCGATCACCATTACCTGTTTCCTGAAGGCCTGGAAAACGCGATCGACGTGCAAGTCGAGAGCGTCCGCGAACTGGGCATGCGCGCCATGCTCACGCGCGGTTCCATGAGCCTCGGCGAAAAGGACGGCGGCCTGCCACCGCAGCAGACCGTGCAGGAAGGCGAAGTGATTCTCGACGACAGCCAGCGTCTGATCGCCGAATACCACGAGCGCGGCGATGGCGCGCAAATCCAGATCGCCCTGGCACCGTGCTCGCCGTTCTCGGTGACCCCGGAAATCATGTCCGCCAGCGCCGAACTGGCGAACAAACTCGATGTGCGCCTGCACACACATCTCGCGGAAACCCTCGACGAAGAAGATTTCTGCCTGCAACGCTTCGGCTTGCGCACCGTGGATTACCTGGACAGCGTCGGCTGGCTCGGCCCACGCACCTGGCTCGCGCATGGCATCCACTTCAACCCGGACGAAATCGCCCGCCTCGGCGCCGCGGGCACAGGGATTTGCCATTGCCCGAGTTCAAACATGCGCCTGGCTTCCGGCATTTGCCCGACGCTGGACCTGACCGCTGCGGGCGCGTTACTAGGTCTGGGCGTGGATGGATCGGCGTCCAACGATGCGTCGAACATGATGCTCGAAACCCGTCAGGCGCTTTACATTCAGCGGCTGCGTTATGGCGCGGAAAAGATCACGCCGGAACTGGTTTTGGGCTGGGCGACCAAGGGCTCGGCGAGTTTGCTGGGGCGCACCGACATCGGCGAGCTGGCGGTGGGCAAGCAGGCGGATCTGGCGTTGTTCAAGCTGGATGAGCTGCGCTTCTCCGGCAGCCATGATCCGGTATCGGCGTTGCTGCTGTGCGGCGCGGACCGGGCGGATCGGGTGATGATTGGCGGCAAGTGGCGAGTGATTGATGGGCAGGTTGAGGGGCTGGATCTGAAGGGGTTGATTGCCGATCACAGCCAGGCGGCCCGGCAGTTGATCGCCGGCACCTGACACAACACTAACCCTGTGGGAGCGGGCTTGCCCGCGATGGCGGTCTGTCAGTCAACAGAGATGTTGAATGTGATGGCCTCATCGCGGGCAAGCCCGCTCCCACATTGGTTTGTGGCAGCTCTAAAGGCCAAGCAGCGACAACATGATGAACGTCGCAAACAACACGAAATGCGTCATGCCTTCGATGGCATTGGTTTCGCCGTCGTTAAGGTTGATCGCGCTGACGATCAGGGTGAGGAAGATCATCACCGTCTGCACCGGGGTCATTGCCATCTGGAACGGCTGGCCGGTGTAGAGCGCCATCGCTTCCATCACCGGCACCGTCAGGATCACCGTCGACAGTGACGCGCCCATGGCGATGTTGACCACCGACTGCATGCGATTGGCCAGGGCCGCGCGCAACGCGGTCAGAATCTCCGGCGCTGCAGAAATGGCCGCCACCAGGATCGCCGTAATCACCGGCGGTGCGCCCGTTCCTTCCAGGCCTAGATCAAGGGTCTTGGACATCACTTCGGCCAACGCGCCGATGACCACCACGCCGAAAACCAACGTGCCGATGCTCAGCGCCAGATTGACCGGTTCAGGCTCCTCCTCCGGGGCTTTCTTGCGACGTTTTTCCGGGTAGCTGTAACTGAAGAAGTAACTGTGCGGCCCGACCTGCATGCGCAGGAACAGGGTGTAGAGCACGACCATCGCGCCGATGGTGAATGCCGAATACAGCTTCCAGTTGGCCTCGGGGATGAACTCCGGCACCACCATGGAAACGCCCATGGCGGTGAGGATCATCACGCTGTAACTGCGGGCCGAGTCGTCGTTATAAGACTGTTCGCCATGCTTGATCCCGCCCATCAACGCGGCCAGGCCGAGAATGCCGTTGATGTCGAGCATGATAATTTTGTATACACAGAAATCAGTGTCAAATTCAAAGTATGAGTGAAGAAAAAACCTCACACCTAACACTCACACTAGGATCGATAGTTTATATCTAACTCATAGCGAGCCATATAGTTAACATTTAACCCCTAGCGTCTAACATATAGTCAAAATATTATCTCTAGCGTCTAACATATAGTTAAAATTTGACAACCCTGGATCAGGGCAGTAGGTTAGTCAGCAACCCGCAATCAATACTTCAAACAGCTAACTTTGTTAGCTCGAATCATTTCGAGCCCTCAAAAACCCATGACTACTTACACCTACGATTACAACGGCGAGATAACATTTACTCATCCGGCCCCACGATCAGGTAAAGGGCGTAGAGATTCGAGCGTATTAGCCTCAAAGTACATGAGCGAGTCTAACATCCACTTGCTTTGCAGTTCGATTATACATATGTGTCATACAGCAGCACTTGACACATTCAGTGCAAATTTAAAACCATTGAAGCAAGTAATGCTGTTTTCTGAAGAAACAAAACAAGACTTGCCGGCCAAGCTCTCAGAAGAGTGGCAAATATTCATCGTTGATCATTTTGCCTTCTCAGCAAAAAGAATAAACGTGGACATCACCTTTGAAACTTGGAAGGAAGACTGGAAGAGATCTACAAGATTTTATGAACGACTAATAATTGATAAAGTCATTTGTCACAACATCATAATACCAACTGCCAGTGGAAAGTCCGAAATCATTGAAGCGGGAAAAGAAGATACGCCACCTCTTGGTGCAGGTTGTTTAATCTCCCCCACCCCAGCTTGCTCGTTATCTGAATGGCCAAAAAGATGCTTCATTAGCACCGAGCTAAATAAAACGGACGAAGAGTTTTTAGGCGACATCTTACGCGAGCTAAATTTAATAAACGAAACCGTTTACAGCGCTTGCCAGAAATACTGGAACAACCTTATCAGCGCCCACGAAATAGGACGCGAACTTATCAAAAACATTCCAACTTACAAAATATCACTTATCATAAACTCTGCTAGCCCAGTACAGGAAGCAAAGAAAATATCAAAACTTCCTTTAAGGGAACGTACAGCTTGGTTTCTCGCTGTTGTTGATTACTACTTTACAAAAACAAAATTACTCAATGCCATATCATTCGAGTCGATGAGTAAAATACCTCTATTGAAAGCAATGACAACCACTGCAAAAAAAAAGGACATCACAAATGGCCTGAACGAAATACTCGACAACTACTGCTTTCTAGAAACCTCATCAAATGAAAAAATATGCCGAGCCTTAGGCATGTTATCAGCTCGAGACTGTGCCGCCGCTGCATGCATAATCATCAAGGACAACCCCTGCTTCCCATCTATGGGACTGCAGTCGGCAAATTTACTCACAGTGGGGAACAAGCCATACCTACACTTAGCTTCAGATGAGAAGCAGTTGATATTCGGAGTTGATAAACCTCGGGCCAGATCTAGAAAAATATCAATCCTTAACGGGAAAAGCGCAAAAATTTTCAAACAGCTCGTTGAAGCGACTAAAAAAGGCCGTGAAAAAATAAAGAACAGCCCGAACTCGAGTTCTTTTCGATACTTATTTATAACTGTTACGAGATATGGAGCCATGAGCCCAGGAAATATCGACAAGATAATCACTGGCGATATAGGCCTAAATCTATATGACACGATAAAAAATGATCTTGCAAAGATTAACCTGAGCAAAGACACGTTCAACCTTTCAAGTATACGCGTGACTCAAGGAATCATTGAGTTTTTAAACACCGGAAGCATTAACGCGGTAGCGAAACTGCTGGGAAATACAGCACAAACAGTCTTAAGCAGCTACATACCCAACTGGTTGATTGCACGGCATGCAATAAAAGGAGTAAGAGTATTTCAACAAAAAATGGTGATAGTTTCAACCGCCAATAAGCCATGGCTCTTAGAGATAAGTGATTTTGAGAGCGAAAAAGACCTTCTAAAATTCATTGCAAAAATGTTAACTGAAGCTACCGGCCAAGATGCTATGGCAGCAGACATACACAGAAAATTATCCGGCAGTGTTCCTCATTCAGAAATTATGTTCACACCGCTAATAGAACGCAATCTACGAATAAATCTGTGCCCTGAAAGTTTAGGGAATTTGTACGCCTATGCCGAATATTCAAAAAAGAATTTAGACCATGACCAGCTCAACTTAACCGACGAAGCAACTGGATTGACGCCCCAGTCTTTTATTTACCTTGCGGATTTGATTTCGGACGCAGCTGAAAATAAGTATTCAAGCGAAGTAGAGAACGCCATTCAATCGTCAATTAAGGGCAAATCTCTTTTGGAGTTTTCCTTAACGCATAAAAAGGCTCTAAGGATTGCGGAACAACGAGTGAGGAACATAAAAGTTTCAAACATTTTCAGTCTATGAGAAACCAAAATGGCCACGAGAAACGCAAGACGCGTTTTAAACACCGAGAAACACATAGCATTGCTAATAGAGCGGTCTAGAAAGATTCTTGAGCAGAAAAGTATTATTTATAAGTCATCGTGGCTACTCGAGGGTGGTATCGGCAGTAAAAAGTGGATAACCACATCAGGCACAGATGAGAAAACAATAGTTATCGACTTCGAATATATGCTGCCTGACGGAACCCTTCTGACGAATGATGGAAATAGAGCAATCCTGGAACCGTTACAAAAATTAGCATTTGAATTACGGAGTGGCCTACTCCCTGTAAATATCGCACCAAAACTGTGGCGAAAAAAAATAAAATGGATGATCAACCTTGCACACCTTGTCATACTATACGAAGAAGAATTTAAGCCAAAAACACATGGCTTTAGCTTAATCAATGAGAACAACATACAAATAATTTTTCACGATTTAAGTATTGGTAGCTGGGCTTGCGCGCTAAAATTTCCAGACCGAGTTATAAATTTTCTTCATATAAAAGTATACGGAACCCCAGCACCTGAATATCTCTACGAAGATATTAATAACTTACCAGAAAACTTCATTAGCGACACATGTGATTGGCTAGAAAAAAGCGGGAATTACACCAAAGCGAGGAGCCAAGGAGTTGGCAAGTCGATTGTAATTGGAACATTCTCCAGAAAATTACTTTGCAGCTTCTTAGGGACGCACTGGAGTGCCTTCAAAAGCATCCCATTTCGTTTGTTTCTCAGACAATTTGAGCCCAAAATAGCTAATGCTTTTTTGCTGGTGGACTCCGCCCGTCCAGACTCTGAATGCTTTTCACATAAAACACTCACTTTGAACGATGCATCTAGGCACAAGGTAGATATAAAGTCTTTCAAAGAACATATATACGCTTTCCAAACCTTTTTTTTAGGTAGCACTTTCAATCCGAACTCAATTCCAAAACTCGAAATCCAGCCCAAACCCTTAATACATAAATTCTCTGAAAATCTGGCCCCTAGCGGGCACACACTGAAAATCCCTTACACAATAGGAATACTTTATCTGGAAAAAGCAATCGAGTGGATTATGCGTTACGGCGATGCAATTATTGATGCAACAATAATGTTTGCTGAAGAACTTGAACACGCTAAGAAATCTAATGACGGGCCTATCCCTACATATGCTATCGAAAAGAATATTGAACCCTATTTCGAAATGCTAACATCAAGATTTCACACTAGATCATTCGACGACACTCCCGCCGAACCTCTCACCTCTGCTCTAAATATCACCAAATTTAACGCTAAAATAAAAAGAAACACTGTGGACGGACAGAGATGCTTCACCGCAGTCATACAGGCATTTATAGGCGCATGCGTTATAGTAATTGCGCTTATGAAGCCGATGCGCGAACAAGAGGTTAGTAAACTCAAACGAAACGCTTTAAGTATCAATGCCTATAAAGAAAATTATGAAAATGAAAGCAATCTACAACTCCAGATACATTCCTTAGGCTTTGATGAGGTAGACGCGCAGTCGAGATTCAGCGATAGCGGGGCGTTTCTAACTCATATAAATCAAAAATCTGGTAGCCATGGTTATAACTCTCTTGTACGCAGACCAATTCCTTACGTCGCAACCATAACCATTCAAAAACTTCAGCGACTAGGAGATCGTTTATCGGCCATCTTCAATGACTCTTCCAGCCATGGAAAGGATCTATTTTACTTCCCAAACATCTCCTCTTTCAGTAAACCCACTGGAAAAACAACGTCTGCAAGAATTGACCGATGCATAAATTATTTTGGCGACATGATAAGTGTGCCATTAGACGAATACGGTCGGCGCTGGTACCCCGCGATTCATGAGCTTAGAAAATTCTTCGTTATGACTGTTTATTATCACGAGCAGTTAAATGTCCGCGACGCCCTCCAATATCATATGGCACACACCTCCACAGAGCACCTCGATGATTACCTGGCTGGTGACCCTTACGATGACGAAATTAATAAATATCAAGTCCAATCAATCGACGAGAAGCTACTAGCATACGAACTGGGAAAAATCCCTGCAGAAGGTAATTCCGGGATAACCAAGCTCTATAACTCTGTAATTAAACACTTCAAAGTTTCCAAACTTGGAGCAAGCCGTCAAACTGAGTATCTACCGTTCATTGAGTCATTGCTCGCTAACAACGATATTCAAATAACGAGCTATATGATTCAGCTCGAGAGCTACCCTGGTGAAGTTTTTGAAACTGACATTGCTATAAGATATGAAGGTAAATCAGATGCGCAATTCAACAATTGAAAACCTTGGCAGAAGATATGATTGGCTTACCCAATTAATAAACTCAAACGCCTCCGCATCGAAATCTGCAATTTCATCACTTAAGAGCATGCGAACTTTTTGCGCACTTGCGGTACCTGGCGTATTTGAAGAAATCGCATACAATTCATTGAAAGCATGTGCACAGGAAGTAGGCATCCCTAGAGCATTTGCAACAGCCATAACCGATCACTGGCTTTTATTGAAAAAGTTACGATCAGATGCATACGAACAGTTGTGTCCAATCCCCGTCTCAAAAAAAACTGATGCTAGCTTTACACTTGAACAGCAAGAGAACTCAGCTTTACTTCACGCCCACATTTGCGCACTTGCGTACATAGAACTACTCCGCTTTTTGAATGATCTCATAAACAAAGACTTCACGCTTTCTGAGTCTACCTCACTTAATATTGCGCGAAAAATTGCTGAGTCTAGCGAAAAATTTGATGCGATAAGCTCCCCATTTGTCTCTACCCATAAAAACTTTTCTGTTATTCAGGGTGGCATGCCATGAACATCCCTCTTTATCGGACACTTAAAAACGTTGTGTTACCGGCTAATAGCGACATCAGCCCCACACATGCTCCGAAAACAAAAACCAAGGACAAGAAAAACTTTAAAATCATGCCTACCTTAACACTTATGGTCTGGCCCAATGGTAAACCTTGCACTCTCATCAACTTGTGGTTGATGGAAAAAGAGACATATGCTACTGGGGATTCTTGCGCCACGTTAGCATCTCAACTTACACACCTTCTTAGGTTTTGTTATTCAGAAAATCTAACTTTTGATGACTTATCAGATCGCCTGATATCGAAGTGGGTTAACAAGCTTGAAAAGGATATCAAGCCAAATACCCCCCCTGAGCTGACGGATAAATCAACTGAGAACTCTCGAGGAACTAACCAAGTCAGTCATATTGGTAGCAGAGCCATTGAATTCCTAACCTGGTACCAAGGATCGTTTCGGAACCACAAGACAAATTTGATAGGTGAAACTGGTAGCGGCGCACCAATTACGGTTAAAAGAAAATTCAATAAACACACGGGAACATACCACAACTCTCATGCATCGATACCGAAGCTTGGAGCGACTATTGGTGATAAGCATGCGATGCCTGAAAGCTATATTTCTCTTATTGAAGACGAGATTTTTAAAAAGCTTGAATTATCACTTAGCTCACCCAAATCTCGCTTCAATAAAAACGAAGCGTGCCCAATTTTAAAAGCAACTCGTCTGTACTTATATAGCCGCCGCGTCTTTTTTAACTGGATGCTAGATAGAACCGGCTGCCGGCCTTCGGAAATAGTTGAAATGTCATTGGCAAAAAATTCTAACACCTCAATAACGTTAAAATTGCTGATACCCACCAAAAAGAAGAGAAGCAAAATCCCGCCGGTTAGAAACTTCCCGATCTCGCTTATAGACTCTATTGATTTCAACCAATATCTTGATGCACGCAAAGATTATGTTAAGGCTCTTATAAATGCCAAAATAATAACCTGCGATCCTGGTACAATGATGCTCGGCGAAAAGGGTAACCCGATCAGGACTGCGTCATTACTCGCTGACTTTCGGAGACTTGCTCATGCAGCTGGACTATCTGAGGTCAAGATTTGCGCTTCGATGTACAGACATCGATTCATCACCCGCCAAATCATGTTTGCGATGGAAAAATATCGAGCGAATAAAGTTTCAGTTCGTGATTTATGGTCGCCAACTTACCAGATTAAAATTTGCGAAGAAATAATAAAACTCACAGGCCATGCGAGCGTGAACTCTCTAACACCATACTATGATGAAACATACAAAATTTTTTCAAAAGCATTTAACACCGCGAACGATGATTATAATTTTGTTGAAGTAGATTCTATTCGATATAGAATTAGTGCACTTTCCTATCAAGCCAGACTAGAGGGAGATAGCCTTTTCCCTGCAGCACTGAAAGAATTTCAAGATACCTGGCAAGAGAAATTTGATATGAAATCTTATCACACCAAAAATCATCAAATATAATCAACCCTTAAACACTCTAAAACTACGGATTACCTTCGCCCATAAACATGGAATCACAGTGGTCTTCGGCTTTTGGATCATCTCCCTGAACCGGTGGACAGATTGAGTAACAACAACCATCGCGAACTGCCCGCCCTCCAGCTCAACGAGCTCAACTCTATCCCCTTGGTGCAGCCCGAATGCAGCTCGTACGTCAGCAGGGATTGTGATTTGACCTCGTGAGTTAACCGTTGCGGTAGCCATGGGGACACCTAAAGAATTGAAAACTGACAGTATGGCCGAACCGTGCTTTGAGATCTGGTAGCAAGTGACCGCAAGCCGGGCCCGAGGGCCCGAAATCACGACTTCCTAGATAGCTTCAGCTCTCCTGCCCTGTAGGCCGCCGCATGAATCCAGACAGCGGGACGGAGCTGATCCTGTCGACCTATTATGTACTTGGGGGGCGTTAACAGCTCGAACGGTTGCACGCTGAGCTCTGAGTCCGTGTGCAAAAGCGGTTTACCATTGCCGATTCAAAGCAACGGAGACCACACGTGAGAAAGCCACCTATGAAAATCATGATCGAAGAATGGGATGGTGACGGGGCGATTCGAATTCCTGATGAAGCGCTGCAGGAGCTCGAACTGGATGTCGGCGACGCTGTGTACCTGATAGAAGAATTTGTCGGCAACACACGCTGCCTTGTCCTATCGAAAAAGCCTCAAATTGCGGATCGAATAGACGAACTCACTGTGGCCTGGAATAGCGGACAATAATGATGATTGACGCGAATCGTCTCTGGCAACGCGAACGCAAACGGCGCTACGCTTTGTGGGATTTAGAAAAACTGCAGCCTGGATCTGATCGAGCGATTCTGTACCTTGCGATTCTTGATGAAATTGAGCGCCAAGATCGAGATGACCCTATTGGCGATGCGGTCGACATGTCGGTTGATGAGCTACGAGAACGTGTCCCTGAAACCGAGATCGAGGGCGTCAGCGGATCCCACTTTGTAGTCGTGCTTGACGAGCACATACCAGAACCGTGGAAGACGCGTTTTGAAGAAGCGAGTACTGGGTCTACCCGTTTACGGCAGGGTTGCTATGCGAGAGATTGGCGTCGGTTTTTACGACTATGGACAGCCGAGATGCAGCACCTCGCAGCACATAGAGAGATGCGCTAAGCCCTGGCCTAACGAGTCTCACACAAGAATTCCTCTCTCCAATCGACCGATAAGATCCAGGACAGCTTTCGTTTCCACCCTCGTCCCCAGCATGTCGATTGGACGCTTCGATCCAAGCCCTCGAACCGGAGAACTCATCCATTTCGTTGCTGCCGCCTTATCGTTTTCGAAGAGGGAAAGGGCTTCTTTGAAGAGACTTACCAATGCAACCAGGCGGTCGCTTTCTACGGTGTCAAACCGCCCTGCTTTCGCCCTACGGGCCATCGTTGCGGGAGACATGCAAATAGCTTTGGAGATAACCCCTCGCGGCACCTGCAAGAGGCTTGCTATCCGTTCGAGGTATTCGAAAGGCAGTCCTTCGTGAACGAGGTCATGAAGCCTGGTACCGCGTGACGGCAGCCCGAGGGTAATCCAAATGCCTTGTGGGATCTGGGGCCCTGGTTGGTATTCCTTGATCGATGACAGCACTTTCACCTCCATCTGAAAACCTACCACCACGCCGTGCCAGGTGGCCCGAATTAGCGATATCCCCATTGCCCGCTGCGTAGGCCTATCAGACACGGGACAATGTGATTTCGACGGGTAACGTAGTCATCCTAGCTTAGGCGTCTTCGTGACTCCCACGAACTGATATGCACCGCTTTGCTCCTTCAGCCTTTCCATCTCGCGAGCCTCCCCCCGAGTCAAGGCTACGGTTACCAACAGATGGCACTGCTGCTCCAGAAAGGCTTGCCTACCTGCTTCAGTTTTCAAATCGTAGACAGTGACAGGCGAGTAGAAGTACAAGTGCTTCGCGAGTATCGACTGCTTGCTCATGACGTCACTAGGATTGCTCCAATCTCCTCCGTGCTTAAGCTTGAGACGAGATTGCTTGGATTGCCTGTGCTGAATTAGCCGCCGACGTAGATTGCCGCTGATTCCTACCTTCAGCAGCTTTCCTTCGTCAGTTACGATCTCATAGAGACCTGGCGCCAATGGCACTGCGGTTTCGATCTCGGAAAATCTAATTTTAAAACTCTGTTCAATCATGTGGTGACATCCATTCGGGCCTTACTGCCTGAATCAAAGCACTATTGAGGATGGGCAGCCACCTTCGTATAAGAACGCCAGCTGCAGCGGCATTCGGATTGCCTTTCAACCCAGGCGCGAATAATGTCAGCGGCATGAATGTCTCAAACCCGGCCCTCCCCGACTCGATTCCTCCGTCGATACTGGCGAGAGCAGACGCGCTTGTAACGAAAACTGCTTTCCTTGCCGGCCTGCTCGCACCTGAAACTGCAGCATGCGTGAGTAGCCTGCTGATGGACTCTGACGCCGATTACTCAAAGATCATCGACGGGCACCACATTGAGTCGGTGGTTCTAAAGGATGCACTCAACTTAGCGAACAAGCAGTCTACGCTGGGGGCAAGCACTGAGCTCCGTCGACGTATTCTGGTGGCACTAGCCCACCATTATCACCTTCTACAAAACTACCCGATTTCTGACGGCAATGCGGCTGTGGCGAGAATTATCGTTCATATGCATTTCGCTCAGATTGGGTTGCATCCGCACTTGTGGTCGCTGTCTCGCGGCATAGCTCGTAGACGGGAGGAGTATCACGCCGCCCTGGACATGACTGGTGGTACGCAGGAGTGTCAACTTGCTGGTGGTGCCCAGCAATCAGACAAAACCCTTCTCGGCTTCATCGAGTTCATGCTTGATGTCTGCCATGAAGAGGTGGACTACATGACTGCAGCCCTGAGTCGTTCCAAACTTCGTGAATCTGTTACGCATGCGTTCAGCGCAAACCCGTACTTAACAGAGGCAGGGATCAAATTTGAAACTGCGCCAGCATTCCTCGCGCTGTTGATCCAGGGCGCGCTTCCTCGCTCTGAGTTCGTGATTTTTACCGGACTTCAGTCTGAAGACGCAAGCGATCAGCTCAACAGGTTGATCAATCTCGATATCGTAGTGCGCTCGCCATCTGACCTCCTCACACTTGAGGTTGCCTTACCAGACTGGTTGGTAAGTGAGCTCCTTCCGGATTTGCACAAGAGTTGGTAGTTCTGATCGCCAAGATGCAGCCTGCCAGATACGACGGATGCTTCAGGCAGAATTGCTGTCCAGGGTTTACGTCGAGCCGGGCCATGAGGCCCGAAGCAGCGACTATTAGAAAATGCCTCGACAAGCCACCTACTGCTAAGCCGCTCTCCCGCAAAGACGAGCGCAGTGCACTGTCATAAATTGTCTCAGCTGAAGCCCGCCCCGTTCTTGAAATCGTCTTGTTTTACCGGTACTTCTAAGTCACCAATGTCATGCACGGAAAGCAACCATGCACGCAAGATTCAGAGTGATTAAAACCACCACACTGGAGGATGGCAGCAAGCGATACAGGGTTGTTGATCTTGTCGAAGGAGGTTCAGCCAGCAAGCATGGCGTGTTCAAAGTCAGGACGGAGGCAGAGGCTGTTTGTTCGCTCCTGAATGCCGAGCATCCACGTCGGAATGGTGAATGTCGTGCGTCCCTAAGCCTATGATCCACCCGTTCCAGAACGCCAAGCGCCGGATGACTTTATAGGACAGCCGCATGCCTATAACGCAGTCGTGGATTCACGCTCAAAAAGTACGTTTTGAAGGTGCTCCAGGCTAAGTCGCTGACACTCAACCTCGGCTTCCTCTTGAGCCTGATAGGTGGTCTTGAGGCGTAGTTTCTCTTCGCTGTCACAGACAGCTAAACCCTCAGGGCGCAGTCTCGCAGTAGAAGTGCGCTCCGTTATGCATTGATCCCGTTTCCATTGGGATTCGGCATCGTTCGGAACTCCGAGCTTGCGACGTCTCGAGCATGTGGCGAGCATCCGGAAGTAACGCCGACCCGCCAGCTACACTAATTCGATACATTTCTGCACCGAGACCTCGACCATGGCGACCAAAACCGCAATCGTATTCGCTGGCGGCGGCAGTTTGGGTGCGGTGCAGGTGGGCATGTTGCGGGCCTTGGTCGAGGCCAATGTTCGATGCGATATTGTGGTTGGCGCTTCGGTAGGCGCTATCAATGGTGCCTACTTTGCCGCAAGGCCAGATTCAGATGGCGTCGAGGCCCTCGCTGGTTTCTGGCGCGGGCTAGGTAAATCTGACATCTTCCCCCTCTCCTGGCTCGATACCTGTAGGGGACTGATCAAACGGCGTGGCTTTCTGTTGCAGCCGGCGGCCTTGAACCGATTGCTGGATCAGGCACTGCCCATTCATCGCATTGAAGAGGCGACGCTGCCCCTCTACATCGTCACCACCGACCTGCTCAGTGGTGCCGAGACTGTTCTGTCCAGTGGCGAACTCAAACAGGCGTTACTGGCCAGCGCTGCTATCCCGCTGGTGTTCCCCTGCGTACAAATCGCCGATCAGTTCCTGGTTGACGGCGGCGTGGCAAGCAATACACCTATCTCGACTGCCGTAGCCTTAGGAGCCACCAATGTCGTGGTAATCCCCACCGGCGTGAGTTGCGCCCTTACACAACCGCCCCGAGGCCTGGTCGCCTTAGCCCTGCACACCGTCAATCTGATGAGCATGCGCCAACTGGTGAGCGACATCGAACACTTCCGCACTCTCACCAGCCTGCACATCGTCCCGCCCTTGTGCCCTGTGGATGTCTCGGTGTTCAACTTTGACCAGACCGAGTCTTTGCTGCAGCGCGCCTATGAGCAAACCCTCCGGTGGCTGGAACGTGGGGGGCTCGAACGCACCAAGGTACCTGGTGCCCTGACCATCCATTCACATGCCCATGAGCATTGAGTGATGTGAATTACCTATAAAAGAGGCCCTCAACACTCAGTGCAATGTTGCAAGAGTACCTGGAGAGGTTGAGCATGCCTCACTTCGATGTTGACCTATGCCGAGTGTCCCGTGAGCACTACATCACCGGGAAAGCCGTAATCAATTTTCCAGCCACTGGAGACACTACGGGTGGATGGCATTTCCTGTCGTACTTTGATCGAGAATCAGGCATTGCCAAGGTCTCGTTGGCAGGTATCCATTACCCGGATACCACAGGATTTTTTCGTACAACGGGGATCTTCGATGACACTGATCTGCCCGCTCGGTGCGGATGGGCTTCTGAAAGCGTCCCCCCTCATTTTTCCTCCTGCTACGCTGATCTCTTCCACGGAGGAATCACAATGTCGAACGCAGACCTACTCCCGCCCCTACTGGTCAAGATCAATCAAAATCAGCTCGCCTTGGAAGCCGCGATCATGGAGCTTACGCTCTGGGTCGAGCAGCGTGGATCGGGTGAGGTTGGAGGCAATGTGCGCGGTGCGCTGGACACGATCAGAACAAATGAAGAGTTCATCAACATGACGCTCGCTGTGTTGATGACACCGGAGTAATTCACCCCTTATGTTGAAAGAAGCCTGTTGGGTACGAAGGTGCTATTACCTAATCAAAACACCGATTATTTCACTCACGCTTCGGTGAGAAATTTCAAAGGCATATATGGACAGAATTGCATTTTTAAAAACAGGTTGGGCCGTCGACTACCAAGGAGAAGAGGTAGTCGGCAGACATCGCCACATCAATGATTATGCTGAAGCGCACGAACGCTTCAATTTCAGAAAAGCTCCGGACGGACGTTACTACGGCTACATACCTCCGATGGGTGAGCATGAGGCAACGCCGAAGCCCTTACGCCTTAGCGGGTGGACAATCATTTTAGTCGCGGCACGAGATGGCGATGGCCCTTTGACCGTAGTCGGGCACTACGAAAATGCGACTTTTGAAACGGGCTATCGCGACCGGCCTGAGTATCGCTACGGTTCATTTCCGAAAGACGCAGACGGACAGAATTTTAGCTACATCGTTAGCGCCGACAAAGCCAATATCATTCCCTTACCTTTGCGTCAGACAGAAATTTCAGGTGCTCACTTTAAAAGGTCGCCTATCGTTTACGTTCGAGGTAACAGACCTGGTCAGGATCAAGAGTGGCGTCAGCACTTCGCCGAGATTGCACAGGAAATAGTAAGCGTCTCCTCTGAAGTCGACGTTGTTGACGTACAAATACCAACGTTTTCTTTTCCTGATGCCGAGCATAGAAAGGCGGTGGAAATGGCGGCTGTGGACTACGCATCTACAGCCTATGGAAAACGTTATGAAATTCAGGATGTCCAGCTGCTCAACCTTGGCTACGACCTGATTTTTCGGGATCGTAAAACAGGTGAAGAACTACACGTAGAGGTAAAGGGAACCAGCAATGCGATACCCCATTTTTTCATGACTAGGAATGAGTACCGATACCTCGAAAATCCTCGTTGGCGCATGCTCATGGTCACCCAGGCGCTCGACAAACCAAAAGGTCGGTTGCTCACTCTGGATGAACTGGAGGATGCGTTTGACGTTAAGCCATTCGCCTTCGAGGGCGTTGCTAAGCAGTTGCCTTAATGCGAAAACCGCATTGCTGTAACTGTTATTAAGAGACGCTTCAGAGTGTCGGATCGAAGTACGCTTCCAATACACTGCGCAGACCACCGTGATCTACAATCAGCGCATCACTCTACGCGGCATCCCGCTTGAGGCATGGGACTATGTGGTCAACGGCAAGGCCGCGCTGGACTGGGTGATGGAGCGCCAGTGCGTAAAAAACGGAAAAAGCCAGCGGTATCGTCAACGACACAACAATTGGGCCATAGAAAACTATGGGCAACTCTAAGCACCCACTGGAGCTGTTCCTGCGTGTGGTGGCGGTAAGTTTGGAAACCCAAAAGGTCGTCAAGGCTCTGCCTGCCCTCAACATCGAATAAGACGACTGAGGTCACCTATTTTTGAAACTCGGACAAGGATTTCAGGATGCAACCCAGTAAAACCACCGTCACCGGCCTGTTCAGTACCCCTCATCAGTATCAGATTCCCATTTTTCAGCGGGGTTACGTCTGGACGCTGGAAAAGCAGGTTGGCCCGCTGTGGACTGACATCCAAGACCGTGCAGATGCCGTGCTGGAGCAACAGTCGCTAGCATCAACGGGCACCACGGCGGCATTGAAGCCGTTACAGAAGCACTTTCTGGGTTCAATTGTGATGACTCCTGTGCCCAACAGCTTCGGCAGAGCGCCAGCTTTCGAGGTGATTGATGGCCAACAGCGTTCGACGACCTTACATCTCCTACTACTCGCCTTCCGCCAGGCAGCGCGTGAGCTGATAGACAGCCCCATACCGCAAATGCTCGATGGCTTGGTGCGAAACCCAGGCCCTTACCAGCGCGCAGAAGATCATTACAAAGTTTGGCCAACCCAGGCGGGGCAGGACGAGATGCGCCACCTGAGCGATACCGCCACTTACGCTCAGGACGTGTACACGACTTATCCGGCACGAGATGTACGCACTCGGATTGAGCGGCCCCTGATGGTGCAGACCTACCTGTACCTCTACCACGCCTGCCTGGCCTATATGCGGGGTGTTGACCTCACTGATGTTGTCAATCCTACAGCCGACCCCACGTTCGGGGATACGCTGATCGCGGATATCCGCCGTAATAACGACGTGTCGCCATTGCAAGCCCATATGCCGCTCGAGTCGAAGCGCGCTCAGGCGCTTTACATGGCATTGGCCGACCACGTGCAGATCATGACCCTGACCTTGGAAGCCGAGGACGACCCTCAAGTCATCTTCGAAACGCTCAATGCGCGTGGAGAACCGCTGCTGGCGTCTGACCTAGTACGCAATTTCGTGTTCCTTGAAGCCGCTCGCCAGGGACAAGCTGTGCCACAGCTATATGAACGGTACTGGAGCCCATTTGATCTTGTTGCGACCACCAGCCAGGGCGTTTCGGCAAATGCCTACTGGCGGGAAAAGGAGCGACAGGGTCGCTTGACCTATCCGCGCATTGATCTGTTCTTCTACAACTACACGATCCTGCGCAGCCACGAAATTACCCTAGCCAGTCATGTGTTTCAGTCATTCAAAGCATGGTGGCTAAAGCAGCTACGCGATCTTGAAGTGGAGCTGGCGCAGCTTGTTGCATCCAGCCAGCACTTCCAGGAGCTGGTATCTCCAGAGGGTACCGGGCACTTGGCTGAGTTTGCACGCTTGGTTAAATCACTTGACGTGGGTACGGTTACACCGGTTTACCTTGCACTGCGCGAGCGGTTGGCAAGCGACAGCGCGGAGCTGAAACAGGCTCTCGGCGACTTGGCCTCCTATCTGACACGACGCGCTGTCTGCGGCTTGACTACCAAGGGCTATAACCGCTTTTTCATGCGTGTACTGCAAGCTGTGTTGAGCGCCCCCGAGGCCCCACACATAGCTTTACGCAAAGTGCTTCTAGCAGCGACAGCACTCAGCGAGGTTTGGCCGGATGACAGCCTCTTTAGTGACAAGTGGTGTCATCGTCCGGTTTACAAGGAGCTTCGCCCCGTTAAAACGTGCGGTGTCCTGCGGGCGCTAGAGTATGCGGCTCGTGGCTCTCAGCAAGGGAGCAATCATGTGCCAGCCCAGTCTGATTTGACCGTCGAGCATGTGATACCGCAAAGCTGGGAAAAGCTGCCTACATACCAGATAACAGACATGACCGAGGCACAGCGTCAGTTCAGAGAGACGGTAGTTCATGGTTTTGGGAACCTGACGTTACTTACTCAGCCGCTGAACAGCTCTATCAGCAACGGCCCCTTTGCCGACACCCAGTGTGTAGGTAGTGAACAGGTTCTGGGTAAACGGTCTCGACTGGGTCAAAGCGCTCTGCTGTTGAATACCTATTTTCAGCAGACAGCGCTTGCAGCATGGGATGACGATGCCATTGCGAACCGCTCTAAAGCCCTGCTTAAAGCAGCGTTACTCGTGTGGCCGAAGCCTGTAGGCGGCAGCGTTGCACCCGTAGCTGTGGCATCGGCGATCTCAGGGAACTGACCTACCCTCCTCTCGCTCGGACGTGGGAACCAGCCCCTGGGGAATTGGTATAGCGTTGGATTCCTGGTGGATGGTGGCGGTCGCCAGGAGCTGTGCTTAAGTGGGGGCTGATTGGTTCACCTGATCTCAATCCAATTAACCCCACGCGTCGAAAGAAGCCTCTTGGGTAGCTAAAGTTACGCCCTCGTAGACTTGAAATGACTCGCAGGCTTCGACTTGAGATTGGAGCGAGGGAATCTACGCTGGTACCGGAACGCCAAACGCCGGATAAGTTTATGTACAAGATCGTAACCTTCACTCCCAAGGAGCTGTTCGACAAAGCTTGGGAAACACCTGTACTGAAACTGGCTCAAGAAATCGGTATTTCAGACGTTGCGCTTTCCAAAGCCTGTCGCAAAGCCGGCCTAGCTCTGCCCCCTCGAGGACATTGGGCAAAACCAGTTTCAAAACGCCCAGGCAAACCTAAGCCTCCCGTCGGCGGACAGTCCATCAGCTTTAGAGTCTTGGATCGAAGCACCCTTCCATTGCAAAACGCTGCGCCTATAAAACCGAAAACAATCCGTTCAACCATCGAAGTACCTCACACCCTTCTTGCGCCTCACCCACTGGTGATCAAGTGGTTGAAATGCGTTAAATCGGCCAAGATCCATGAAGGCCATCTCGTGACCACGGACAAACATGTGCTCGACGCGAGAATTTCCTCCGAACTAATTGATCGCTGCGCACTAATTTTCGACACTCTGATAAAACAGAGCGAGGTACTCGGCTTCAGGTGGAGGGTCACGGACGACAAAACGTTGGTCGAGGTCGACGGCGAACACCTCGCAATCAAACTTGTGGAGCGCTTGAATAAACACGCTATCCCGCCACCTCCTCCACCCCCTCCAAAGCGCAATGCTCGATGGGAACCTAATTTCTCGTTGCTGCGTTCGCCCCAATTTGAATGGTCTTCCACCGGCGAATTAAGCCTGCAGATTGACGCACGTACTGATTACGGAAAGCGGAAAAACTGGACAGATACCAAGACCGGAAAAATCGAGGAGAAACTGGCGAGCATTCTCGACGGTTTCGAGGCGATAGCCGAATCGGTGAAAACTCTGCGTTTGAAGAATGAAGAGGCTCGTCGTGAGCGAATAGCTGAAGAAGCGGTACGACTTGAGCGCACCAAGCGTGAAGAAAGTCATAGGCGCCTACGCCACAGACTCGTGGAAAATACAAAACGTTGGGAGCTGGCTCAGCGACTGAGAGCATTCATCCAGGCAACCTGCGATGCCGGTGGTGGCGATACCCCGGATCAAACTCAACAACAAACTGCGCTATGGGCGGCCTGGGCAACAGCACAAGCGAACCTGCTCGATCCTCTTTACCCGGATACCTCATCAGTCACATCACTCACCGTTTCTATCGAGAGCTGGTTCAACGGATATGGAATGATGCGCGCGGAAAAGGACTGGTGGTCAGAATGAAAAACACATCTGTTTACCGCTTCGGGTTCACAGCTCATGATCGCTAGGAGTATTAGGCCGTGCTCGCGGGTGGTAATGAAATCTGCGTCGGCCACCCACTTACTAAATGCGTTCAGCGTTTAGGTGCTCGCTCAGGAGTTCGGCTTGAGACGAGATACGCTATCGTAGGTTTCGCTCAATGCAACCGAGGTGAAGGCCCGCCAAGAGCTAGGCACTGATACTCGTGAACAACAGCGAACAGCGCTTCCGTCTCGTGGCGCAGCTTCTCCACTTTCTCCGCAGGCTGCGTTTCTTGCGTTTCGTGGTACCGACGTAACGCCTGCACCGCGCGCTCCATCATCGGCTCGCCGGCCTTCATCTTGTCGCCCAGGCTCTGGTCTTCCCGGCTATTTCTATCCTTGCTCATCAAATCCACCGTTTCCGATTGCTTTGCCAGCGGAGTATAGGCGTCCTTACGCGGCGGCAGCTCGTTCGCTGAATAGGCAACCCTACCAGTACATCCTTTTAATAGGATTATGAATCATGCCTATTCAACCGTGCCGACTGGATGAGGCTGATGACTGCCACTGCGCAGAACCGACACGCTGAAGCAGCGTATTGTCACTTATGGATTAAATGGCTTTCGTACTCTGAGATGAAATCATCGAACCAGCCAATGGCTTCGCCTTCAGATTTGACATATGCCAGCTGTGCTGGGGTAATTTTAAATTCCTTCAGAATTTTCTGCTCCTTCTCAGGACGAAGGTTCATTTTGTTCGAGGCGATGATGATAGCTGTAAGCATATGGTCGCGATGGTATTCGGGACTGGCTCCCGCCTTTACGACCGCACTACTCAAGATGTGAGCTTCCATTAAATCGTAGACTTGTTTGCGGATCTGAGGCTCCATTCCCATAATTTTCTTGGTGGAGTTGTCCAAAAATACTCGTTGCGAATCGTCACACTTCCACGCAAGCGCACCCGCTTGCCCCTCCCCCTGGCACAAAACTGAGTGCTTCACGAGGATACTTTTACTCGGTGGTGTGATGCTAACCTGAACCAATGGCGAGTCAGTACGGTAGTAGCGGATGAAGTCCTGTATCTCGCGTTCGATTTGGAATTTCAGAGCCTGCACAGCTTCATTGGAGGTGTCGAGCTGTGGGGTCTGAACGCCGAACGAAACTCTGTCACCATGATTTTTAATGGTTGTAGTCTTGGTATCGAGCAGTGGAGAAGGAGCTTTGATTTTACCTTGTACAACAGTATTCAAAACTTTCCATTCGGCGTAGGGAACAAACGTCGAACAGACGTTTTCAGACTGCGAGACCGGCAAAAGCATCTGTCTCCCAATGACAAAATCTGCTTTTGACCTGAGGCCTTCAAAATTGTAGGTGTTAAGTCTGCACGACTCTGGGCCGTAGTAAGTACCGTCAGCGCTCCACCCCCCCTCAAGCACCGCCATTACGCAGAATTCAACACCATCCTTGTTCTTATAGTACCTAGCTGAACCGTGGATACCAGGTAGCAAGCAATCGCCAACGGAACCTATGTTCGCGGTGTCGACACGAGGTGGTGGCGGGCTGCATTTTGGTAGCGATCCGATGAGAGCAAAAGCGCCAAAAATGTAGAAAAGTCCCTTTATGTAGCTTCCAATCAGTCTCATTTGAATCTCACTGCGATTGCTCTGCAGGCATTCATAGACCATAGCTGAGAAACTTCGTATGTAGCGCCTCTCACAGGGTCAAAAGATCGCTTTGGCTGCATGAGGAATCAGCTTAAAGAGCCAGACATGGAGCCCCATTTAGGTGGACATGTATGGACTTGGCGGAGGCAGCCAGATGACGAGGTGACTTTGCCGGACTCATACGTCCTTACGATACTAGCCGGTGTCCTCCTGATGCAGAGCTGCATTACTAATTTACCGCACCGGAGCTTCCGAAAATGACAGGCTGAGTTCGGCCAAGAACCGCCAGAAAGCGCGTAATCAAATTTTTAGTATCCATGATGCATGCCGAACAGAGCACCGTGACCAGTTTAATGCGGAGATGGAGAGCTGAAAATTTCGCGCACCACAACCGACCGACACTGGGGTCAAGTCCCGGAAGCTTGCCCCATCTAGAGGGCATCCAGTTAAGCCGGTAATGGGATCACCAATCAGGCTCTGGCTCTGTACTTAAATGAATCGACATAACCCGCGCACGGCGGTAATGCAAAGGGGTGGCGTTCAACTCTAAGGACAGTAGTCGGTCGGCTGCACCAACCAAAGCGTCAATCCGCTCGCGGGGTACTGCTATATACGCAACCAACCGTGTCCCGCTTGCTGACATAGACCCTATTCCTTTTGGTGGATCTAAGTCTTGCGCCAATCGAGGATCTGCATAGAGCTGGCACTCGACCTCTGGGTATTTGAAACCCTCGGGGTAGAGCACTTCGCCTTTCAGCGTCAGGATCATATATTCGTGATAATGACCTTCGTTAGCCCTCGAATTATTGGGCAGGGCTAGGCTGAACGACCACGTAAAATCCCAACCCGACAGCTTGATTTGATAGAGGGCCCGTTGTGTTTCGAGCCGAGGACGGCCTCGCCGAGTATTAGATTTGTGCTGGGCTGTACGGGTCATAGCGACCTCCACCAGAAACCGCCAGCCTGTGGATAGGATTAGCTAACTCCCCGGCTGACCTCAACAGCATAGTCGTAGTGAATGCTACAGCTAAGCGCGCGCCGAGATATCGATCAGCATTGATGCTCCATACGGGCAAGGACAGCTGACGGTGCACTGGTTTATAGGTGGCCACGCTGCTTTGATCGGAGCGATTTCTCGTCTACCCATTGAGGTCAGGAGAATGCGACCCTGGCTTCTTCGTCCAGACTAAGGCGTCAGACACTAGATCGAAGGACATACCAATGCGGCTGCTCCTGCTTTGCGCACTCATGCTCTTCGCTTCTGTCACTTTCAGTGGTACCCCGATGCCCCCAAATAATAGACATGCATTTCAGATCTATTCGGATGTGGTCAGCGGAAAGCGTAAATTTGACTCGCTCTCCCAGGAAGAAAAGACCTTAGTAGCTAAGGTGATGGACGCAGTCAAGCGGAGTTGCAGCAATCTATCGGAACAGTGTGTAGCTGCGTGCGAAGCCGTAAACCTGCTGAAAGATGCAGCAGAGGATGTGGTGGCTTGCGCGAAGCGGCATGACCTAAACGACGACTGTTCGCGCCAATTTCGAGAAGTGCGCGCAGATCATGACACTTATGAGAGCGCCGTCTCGGAAGCCGGCGGTGCTTGCGAGTAAGCATTGGGATCAGGAAGATGTATTGGCCGGACGTTTACTGAACGCTGGACTACAGCTCTCAAGGTAATACACGCCTAGTGGTTCCAACCACGACATGGGCCTGGTGTTTGAAGAGTTGATCCGCCGCTTTGCCGAAAGCTCGAATGACACCGCCAGTGTCGACGGGTATATTAAATGTCGCACTTCAGCGGAATTAGTGTCGCATCTCAAGACTGAGAACCCCGGCGAATGCCGGTTTTTTTTCTTTATGGAGTCTCAGTTTGGACAGAGGCTCTGTTTAGCCGAAGCTACGGCACACGCCATGCTCTGAGCCCCTTTCTGACGATTTGATGGGCGAAGTGATGGAGCATGGCTGTGGTTTCATCGAAACAAATCGCATCCTTGCTTGGCTGCTTGGCTGCTGTAGGTGTTTGTAGGTGGACAAAGTTTTGCCACTTCGGCCAAAGTTAAGCGGTTCGGCCAGAGTTAACTGTCCACTGCCCTGCTGATAAAACCCCCGCCTGCTCACGAGAGCGCCGGGGGTTTTTGATTTATGAGGGGCTGGCCTATGGCGGGCTTGGTTAGGGTGTTTGGTACAATCGAGTCCAACTAACTCCTCAGATCAGCAATATTCGCAGTTGACAGTTGCAGAGTTCAAATTAACTGACAGGGAAGGTTTTTGATGAATGAAAATATTTGGGAAAAACGTCGGTTAGAAGATCCGCGCCGTACCGGTGAGGTTCGCTCGGAGTGGGAGCGTGATTACGCCCGCCTGATTCACTCGTCGGCATTCCGTCGTTTGCAATCCAAAACACAAGTGTTGGGTTTAGGGGAAAGCGATTTCTATCGTACGCGCCTTACCCATTCGATGGAAGTGGCACAGATTGGTGTTGGAATTGTGCGATGGCTTAAAGAGCGCCATAAGGATAAAGAGGAAATCATCGAAGCTCTGCCGCGTTCAGCACTTATGAGTTCTATTTGCCTGGCACACGATATTGGGCACCCTCCTTTTGGGCATGGTGGCGAAGTTGCGTTGAACATGTGTATGCGTGATTCCGGTGGTTTTGAGGGCAATGGCCAGACATTACGCATCCTGTCGAGACTGGATAAGTACACTGCTGATGATGGTCTAAACCCAACTCGTCGCCTTCTTTTAGGCGTACTGAAGTATCCCGCACCGTATAGTGAACTGGTAGGTGAGACTGCGTACGGACAAGTCCCTGCTCAGCGCTGGCTGTGTAAAGCTAAAGAGCAGCACCCGCCCAAGTGTTATCTGGATGATGAGCGGGATGTAGTGGACTGGGTTTTGGCACCTCTAGCAGAGGCAGAAAAAGCCGAGTTCACGACGTGGCGTAAGCATAAGTCAGGTCACATGAAGCCAATCTACAAGGGGCTTGATACGTCGATTATGGAGCTGGCGGATGATATTTCGTACAGCCTGCATGATCTTGAAGATGCTATCTCTTTAGGAATGATTACCCGAAAGTATTGGGATGAACATAATCAAGGGAAGGCGGTGTTGTTCATAAATTGTGAGCGGGATGTTAACCAATTAGCTGATCAGCTGTTCTCGGATGAAAGCTACGAACGCAAAAAAGCTATCGGTGGGCTGGTTCACCAATTCATCCTCAATACAGTGGTTAAAGAATCCGGAATGCCATCAGCAACCACACGGCTGATCAAATGGAATGCATGTATGGATGAAAATCATAAAAAATTGCTGGAGCATATCTTCAACCTTGTAATGACCAAGGTAATCGAGAGCCCCAATGTTCAGCAGTTGGAGTTCAAAGGTCAGAAACTGGTGATCGAACTGTTTGATGCGCTGAACTCTGATCCAGAGAGGCTTTTGCCATCCTCAACGCGGAAACGATATGTCAGCGTGGATAGTGCCAGCCAAAAGATGCGAGTTGTTTGTGACTACATCTCTGGGATGACAGATGAATATGCAACCCGTCTGTACGAAAAGATCTATTACCCTCATAAAGGGTCGATTTTTGACAGGCTGTAAATTGGTACGCTGTTAAATCAGCCCTGCTGACTACACCTCGCCAGATCCTAAGATCTGCCGGGGTTTTGTCATTTATGAGGGGGGTGACTCAGTGTTCTGGTCAATCAAGAATACGCGGAAATGCAGTACATGGCGTTGGACGCATGAACTGCTCTCACGGCCTAAGTAGCGAAAATGTAGGGATTACCACATAACTGCTTGGCAAATTCACTGCGCGTCTCGTACGGTGATTTCAAAGTCATCACACAGCTTTTCAACCAGATCTTCAGTTTCCTTGAAAAAATAGTCGCCAACAGTCTGCCTATGGAGCGCTTTGTACCGACGATAAATTTTGGCAAAGTCGTCGTAAATTTCATGCTCGGAAACGTGTGATTTGATCTTGACGATCAACCGTTCGCCCTCGCTGGACTCACGCACGTAGCGGAAGAAATCAACGATTTTGGCTTCGAAGTCCTTGATCAATGTTCCCGTCTTTGCTTCCTGTTCGTTACGGGCGGCAATGATGGCCAAAATATCAAACTGTCCACCAGGGCCCGGTGGTGTGCCCACAGCAACTTCTGTTGGCTTTCTCTTCTTCTTTTTTTGATCATCTGGCAGCACTTCAATCATGCCAATCTGGTTGTCAAAATACACTTCAATCGGGTCTTTAATGTCCTCGCTTCTATGCAGCATGTTGTAGAGCGTATTGAACTTGCGCCAGAAGAATAAAAAGCTCGGTTCGCTGTACTTCGCATCCAACTCAATCACGTATTCAATGCGATTGAGAATGGTGAAATACTGCGATGCCTTGGCTTTGGTATCGGCGGTGCGCTGCGGATTGGCGTCGATGTATTTCTTCAGGCTGCTTTCAAAGTCCAAATAGCTCTCTGGATCGTCGCGCTTAGCGGCGTCATTGTAGATACCCATGAATACCGCAAAGAATTTGTCGTAGGTATCAGACTTTTTCAATTCGCTCAGCAATACGTCCAGTACCTTTTTGTCGCCGAACGGGTCGAAGTCACTCACCACCACATCAGAAAAATGCTCGAAAGCATCCTTGATGTTTTGCACATTCACGTTGTTGTAGGAAAAATCAACAATCTTGCAGTCGTTCTTGTATTTCGTCGTACGGTTCACGCGAGAAATGGTTTGAATGGCGCTGATTCCTTTGATTTCTTTATCCAGGAATAAGGTGTGCAATTTCTTCTCGTCGAAACCGGTTTGCAACTTAGCGACAACAATCATCAAACCATTTTTACTGAGCGCAAAACTCTCCAGCACCTTTTCTTCCGTCAAGCCACCATTGAGTCCGGTAGCGCTTTGTTCATCTTGGTTGCTGGAATACACCACATGGATCGGCGCATCGGCGTACTTTTCGTACTTGGGATTCTTCACCAAGGCGTTGAAGTGCTTCGTCACTGCACCTTGATACGCTATGGCCGCCTTGATTGAGTACACCGCTAGCATCGCTTTGCCGGTACCCCGTATTTGACGGTACACGTCTTTGACTAATAAGTCCGCTACATACTTAGCAATAGCATCAATACGATCTCGGTTTTCATAGACCTGCTTTTTCTGCGCGTCCTTGTATTCCTTCGCGGTAAAACCTTCGAGCGGATTCGCAGGTAAATCAAACAGCATCTTGGACGCGACAGGCACAATATTTTTGAGCGGATTCAGGATGAAGCCATCCTCGATAGCTTCCTTCATGGTGTAGCTATCAAAAGGCCGCCAGAGTTTCTCGCTTTCGGCATAGCCACTGAACTCGCCAAAGCGGGCCAGGGTGTGGTCATCTGGCGTGGCGGTAAAACCGATGATCAGGTTCTTCTTGGTGGCCTGTCCGGTATAGGCATCACCATCAAACGGGCTCTGCAGTTCGTCAAAAATGCTCACCATCTCTTCATGCTGATCGCCGCTGTTAGAACGATGGATCTCGTCAATCAGGAACACAATGCGCATGCCCGCCAGTTTTTTCAGCACCTCGGCGTCGAGCATTTCCCTTACCGCGCCAAACTTCTGCAAATTAACAATCACCAATCGGGTGTCGGATGCCAGCGCTTCTTGAAAAGTCTTCTTGCTGGTTGCCTCGATCACCATGCGCTTGTCGATGTTCATGTTCAGCATGAGCGAATCAATCTGGCTGCGCAGTTGCAGACGATCCACCACGATCATGATTTTGTCGTACACATACTGCGCTTTGCCGTCGTTATCTGGGCGGCGTAAGTCCTTTAACTGCAAGGCTGACCATCCGATGATATTGGATTTTCCGAACCCGGCGGCGTATTGCATTAGCAGTGAATATACATTTTTGTTATTGGAGTAGGCCTTGCGCTTATCCAGCAGCTCTTTCTTTTTGGCTTCGCCAACGCCCAATAATTGCTGCTCTAGCAGCTTTTCAAAATAGTCAGGCTCTTGCTCGTGAGCCAAAAATTCGTCGATCTTGGCCATGATTTTGTCAGTGCCGAACTTCTGCTTCGGGCGTGGTGAAATCAAATGTCCTGTCTGATCTTTTATCTCCCTAACCCCTTTGTTGACGTAGACGTCACGCTCGATAAAGTTGTAATACAGGATTTCTTTCTCGATCATTAGCTTGCCGTACAAAGCGGAAAACAGCTCTTTGAGCTTGTCCTTTTTTTCGGCATCGGGCTTGAGCAAGGGATAGAGCTTGAATACTCCGTGGGCTTTTTTCTCTATTTCTTCCCGGTCGAATTTTCCCTCACGGCAGGTAGCCAATATCTCGTCAAAGTAATCGGCAATTGTGCGGATGACATAGGTTTCGCTAATGTCGGTGGTGGTGATGTTAACGGCGCTCTCGAAAATTTTGAGAAAGTCTTTGCGCACACTCTGCTTTTCTTTGTCGCTCAGCATGGCATTGCTGTCGATATGCTGGTGATAGACCTTTACTGCTTCAAAATAATCTTTCAGTACCTTGCCGCGCCCGTTCTTGCTGGCGCTCTGGCTGGTATAGTTACTTTTTAACTCGCTGTAGCCGAGGTAAATGCCGTTTACAAAAATCACTAGGTCGGGGCGGAACGAAAAGATCTGCGCGCCTTGATGGTTAAACTTGTACGGCAGTTCTTGCACCACCGAGAAAATATTTTCATCAAACAAGGCATTGCCGTGAATCACGCTGTCACTAGTGTAGAACAAATGCAGTTTGACGCCTTGCAAGCCAATCGACTTATTAGCGTTGATGAACAAAGCCATATTTCGGCTGCTGGCAATACGCTCGGCAATCAATGCCATCAGGTCTTGCAGTAAGGCCTTTTTATCGCCCTTGTATTTTTTGAGCAAAGTCTCGTAGGGCTTTTGGTTGAGCGAACTCGCGGCAATAAACGCCTGCAAGTCTTCTTCAATAATCAGCGACTGGGTAACCGTATTGGCTTTGACCTCCTTGTAGCCCAAACCCTCCCGAAAGAACGGAATCAGGAACTTGTTTTGTAGATGGAGTTCGTTCATGCGGCAGTTCCTTTGCTCACGACTTTTATTTTTCCTGTCACTACATCGTTGATCAGCGCTTTTCGCAGCTCTTTCAGCTTGTCTATCTGTGTGTTTATCGCTGTGACAATGCGATCTATATGATCGGTTTTGGAATCGAGATAGGCTGCGATGGCGGTTTGTTCTGCTATTAATGGAATTGCGACAGGCAAATCTGCAATAAATCCAGAACTGGCGCGAGGCATTTTTGCTCCAGCGGTAGAACTGTTAATTACGTCGATATAGCGATCTGAACGCATTAGATAAGCTGCGAACTGTGGCGAGACCTTTGGTCGTGAGCGGTACACAAAAATATCTCCTATGGCATTCCCGCTAAATTCTGCCAAGTACACCTTGGCCAAATAAGGCCTTAATTTTCCAAATAAAATGTCATTTTTTTTGAATTGAACACCATCTCCAGCGAACTCAGTGTCCGATGAAATAAAGCGCCCAGTTTTGCCTTCAATATTTTCTAAAGCAACTTTCAAGGAAGATGGGTTTAAGCATCTTGATGAAATTAGTTGAAAAGCATCTTTGTGTCGTTGCAGTTTCCAACTAGACGGTATTTCTCCCAACCACTCAACCCCACTGTCTTTCATTGGCACGAGTTTATCCAAACCAAGGGTGACGGTTTCGTTGATCAGCGATTGCTTGAGCTTGCCATACTGGGTCGCCTTTTGGCTTAGCAAATCTATTTGCCGCTCAATCTGCGCGGTTTTGATGTCGAGATAGTTGGCGATGGCGGTTTGTTCTTGATATGGCGGCAAGGCCGTTAATATCTGGAAAAAATCCTTCGGGTAAAGTCGAAGCCGTGAAGAGACAATTCCTTTTGAATTTCTTGTCATTTCAGAAATTGCACTGGGTGTTCTGTATAAATAATCAAAATACCTTGGGTTGTATGGCATAAACCGCCTAGGCGCATAAACACCATAGGCAGGGCTGCAAATACCATCTTCATTTGCTGTACCTAACGCGCCCATCCAGGCCCACATGGTATTGATAACCAAGTCACCTTTTTTGCAATGCTTATAGCCTTCCATCGTTTCAGCCATAAACATATTCACATTTTTTTCTGAACGCAGAGTAACACCAGTTATATGTGAGACCGTTAATAGCGTTTCATCTCCATTTTGGCTCAGGCTACCTCTTTCTAAAAAAATCTCCTTATTTCTAGTCAGTAGCCAATGTGAAGGGGTTTCACCTACCCATTCAACCCCACTATCCTTGTATTCCGCATAGCGTTGCATTTTCACTGCACTCATAACGCCAGCTCCGCTTCCAGTGCCTGCAATGCCTTATCCAGCGCAGAAATCTCTGCCGCAATCTTACTTGCGGAACGCAGTGTTTCTGGTTTGTAGAAAATTTTGTTGAAGTTCATCTCCACCCCAACCACGTTTTCCAGATAAACAAACGGCTTGCTGATGTAGTTCGCCATAAAGGCTTCGATGGCAGCTTGGTTGGCATCGGGATCTTTGTGGAAGGGAATGATTTCGTAATCTTTTTGGTAGTCCGCCGTTAGCGCTACACTGATATCAATGCGCTTGTCCAGTTTCTTGGTGGCATTTTTGTAGTTAGCGGTAACGATAATTTTACCGCAGCCAAGCGCTTCTTTATTGCCCCCAGCTTCTTTGATAAGAGTTTCTTGATCAGCGTCGTAATAATATTTTGCATCCAGCGTAGTAATGACCAAGGGTTGTTCTTTATAGTCAAAGTTAGCAATCAGAGGCTTTATAGAAACCATATAGTAGCAATCTAGCGCGGCATACTGGGTTGCATCATAATTCGTGATACTGAATTCAGTCAGCGCAATGTCACCCTGCTCGATCTTGGTGGGTATCAATTCGAGTGAGCTGGTGCGCTTTATTTCGCCGAACTTGTCTTCCTTCAGCGGTAAGTGTGCTTCAAAGCTGCGACCCTGTTCATCGACATTGGTGAGCATGATCGCTTGTTTGTTGAAGTAGAAAAATTCTTTGTCAAATACGCGGGCGTAATCATTGTCTTGGTAGGCAGTGAGCGTGGCGACAATGTCTAGCCGGTTGGTTTCGTCCACTTCTTTGCGTTTGGAGCCCTTGCTCTTCTTTAAAGGTTTGAATTTTTCGCTGGCGTTAATGAGCATCACTTTGTTCCTGTGATGCGCCTGCTTGTTTTTATTCAGCACCCACAGATAGGTGTAAATGCCTGTGTTGAAAAATTCATCGGTAGGCAGTTGGATCACCGCTTCGACAATATCGCTATCGAGCATCCATTTGCGGATATTGCTTTCAGCTGTGCCCGCATCACCACTGAACAGGGTCGAGCCGTTGTGTACCACCACGCCCATGCCAACGTTGTCGAGCTTGGAGATGAGGTGTTGCATGAACAGTAGTTGCCCATCTGAAATGGAGGGCAAGTATTTGAAACGCCCCGTTTTGTCGTTTTCGATGTCTCTATGATAGCCCTTCCAGCTCACGCCATAAGGTGGGTTGGCGATGACGACATCGAATTCTTCGTTGTCGAATTTGTCTTCTACCAGCGTGTTGCCGTGTTCGATTTTGGAATCTGGGCGAAAGCGGCTTTCAATCTTGGCCAACGCATAAAGCGCATCGTTCCAGTCCTGGCCATAGGTCTGCGTGAGGCGCTTGAACTTCTGGTTGATGCGGTCTTCGACCCCAAACAACATATTGCCGCCACCGCAGGTGCAGTCGTAGATTTTGAGGAGCCTATCGGACTCTTCGATTTTGGAGGCGATGATTTCGGCGATCAGTGCGATCACGTCGTCCGGGGTGTATTGCTCTCCGGCGGTCTCGGCAGAAATGTCCGCCCACTTGCGCTTGATGTGTTCTTCCAGCGTGGTGATTTCTGAATTGTTGAAGGGTTTAAGGTCAATATCTGCCCACAGTTTGGTGTAACCAAGCAGCACCTTCTTTGCTTTGAGCTTAGTGATGACACCTTTAATGTCGAGGAATTTTTCACCCTCGGAGGCATCAACTCCCAGTAGGTCTTTGGTTTCGCCATCAAAGCCTTTCAGGTAAGCATCGAAGTCGATATCAAATGACTTATCGTTCTTGCAAATATCCGTCAGAGATTGGGATTTTTCAAAAATAAAAATGTTATAGCCCTGGCCTTTGTCTTTGATCAGGTCGTACAGATCGTCTTTGTGAATCTTGGGAAACGCATCCTGCCCAATCTCGGCCTTGAGCTCATCGAACATGCGCACCAAGCGGCTTTCAATCATAGCCAGTGCAAAGAACGGCATCATGAAGGATGGCCATTCAGATTCTTTGATGCCACAGCCACGCAGTAAGTCGGCAGTGGCCCAGATTTTTGATTCGTATTGGAGGATGTCCATTGAACTGGTCTCGAATAATTTCAATAAGTGTGCAGTTCTGGTGCTAAGCGAGTTATAGGCGCCAGAAGCCTTCGGCTAATGTGGATTGCTTGTCTCGTAAATGCTGAATTTCGATTTGGATCTGCGCTTCCTGCTTGAAAACTTGAACCATCCTGTTCATTTCCTCTGCTGAGGAGATAGGAATCGTCAGCTCCTTGAGGGCGGAGAGCTGGATGGAGGACATGGCTACTCCCACCGCCATGCGGTTGAGTAAAACCTGACCAATTTCCGAACGCAGGTACACGGCTAGCGCTTCAGGTAGATACTTGGCTTGTTTGCTAGCTCTCAAGATCACAAAGGATTGACCAGCAATCCATCCGCCCTCTCCTGCTGGAGGTACATCGTTGGTTATAGCCACCTTACCAATGGCACCCCGAAAACTAAGTAGGATGTCTTTTTCTTGCAGGAAGTAAGTATTGGCTTTGGGAGAATCTAGGTCGAACAATGCTTCTTTGCTGGCTTTAGTGAGATATCCAAACTCGGGCAAGTCGAGGGTTTGCACTTCAAGGACGTTACAGCCACTAGAGGCGGTCGTGTGTTGCCGAGGGCGGATGATCTCGAAATGATCGCCCAATCGAGAAAAGGAATGCTCCCTAAGCGCAACTGCTAAACGACGTGCTTTGTCGTCAAAGATGTAGCGAGATACCTCTAGGTTGTAATCATTGGCAGAGACTGCTGATAAAGATACGGAGGCAGATATTTCCGTCTGCTCGGATGACTCTGCCAGATAGATCAGCTTATCTAGGTTGATGAGCGTAGTTTTTCTTTTGGCACCGGTTGTCCGGTAGCCATCGTCGTCGGCATTCACGAAGCGAACCTGCTTCGAGGGCTTGGCGGTGTTCAATATCAGAATGGCTACCGGGATATTTGTATGGGTACAGAGGCCCGCAGGCATGGAGATCACTGCTTCTATCAGGCCAGACTCTACGAGGTACTCTCTGAGTTGGCGTTCGGAGCCGGTGCCAAACAAGAGAGCTTTGGATACCACGGTAACTATTCTACCTTTCACTTGTGCAAGTAGATGACGGATTTGAAGAACGTCGCCAACCGGCGACTTTTCCGTGAACCGTCCCAGCAGGTCGTTGCTGATGACCTCGGGACGATAGCGAAGACCCATTGGAGGAAAGCAAACCGCGCACCCGAAATGTTTGAGTTGGCCCTTTTCCAGCGCTGAAGGATTGGCAAGGGGCTCTGTGACATGGAGTGTCCAGCCAGTGCTTGCTGCTGCACAAAGCAGGGGGGAAAGTAGCGTTGGATTTTGGGTTTCTACCCAAGTGCTGGCTCCGGTTTGGATGATGCGTGCAGCAAGTTGGCCCGAGCGATCCCAAGGGACGTAGACGTCGTCTTCGCCCTTCAGTTTGGCTAATGCAACCACGAGATCCGCCAGGCTGGGCGAAATGGCCATATCGCTGCTTGGCTCGCTAGCCATCCAGAAGCCTGCGTCCCGGAGGTCTAGGTTGTCGAGAAAGCCTTGATTTTCCAGCTGCAAGATTTTTTCCGATACTGGGCGTAGGCCATTAGGTGTTTGCAATGCGAACTGCCATGCACCTTCATAAATGAACGAATAAGGAAGCGAATCTTGAGCTTGTCGAAGTGCATCCAGCTGCGCGGCAATCGGTTCGAAGGCCCAAGTTTCAAAGCGGAGACTCTCTGGAATACGTTCCTCCTTTGACAGCTTCCACCAGCACAGCAGCTGGAGGATTAGCGACAGGGCAGAGTCGTTGGAAGCCGTGGCGTATCCGCGAGCCGTATCCAGCAGTTGGTAGAAAATTTTCTCGTTCATGTTCATTCCGGTGTTGTTGGCTCAGTGATGGCCAGAGCAGTTGTAGTAGTGATCAGGGCATCCCGTTCTTGGATGACGACAACGCCACCTTTATTAGTAATTTTCATCAGCAGTCGCTTCTCAGCCTCAAGCTCTATCAGTCGTTTCTGAGCATTCTTCTTACCAAGAACGACTCTGTCCCGCGTCCATGTGGTGCTCATGCATGAGCACATATTCGACCATGCTGGGCGTGATCCCGCGCTGTGACTGTCTGACCTTGCAGTGGTGGGTGGTATGCATGATGGCGAACCTCCGATGAAACACGAATCTGTGACCAAGATAGGCTACGGATTTTTGTTCGTCAATAAGGATTAAATCCTTTTATTTGGATTTATTGATTTTTTGTGTCTTGCGCATATGCTGGATCTACTGTCGTCAGGGCTCTCGGATGAGAGAGGGACTAAGACGGCTCTAGTGCTTTGTCAGAACTTTGAAGGGATTGCCTATGAAGCTAGTCCGGGATGCTCGAACCTTAAAAAACAAGTCCATCAGCTCCCTACGCACCGGGATGCAGGTCTTTAACAGCCTTGATGACGATGGGCGAATCACCACAGTGCTTCTGCATCTCCAGCATGCCTGCGAGATGCTGTTAAAGGCGGTGTTGGTTCAGAAGAAAGCCAAGGTGTTCGATAACATAACCGGACGCTCTATCTCCTTCGATAAGAGCCTCGGTTTGTGCATCGCTCACCACGGACTGACAGCCGAAGAAGCGGGTGTCATGCGCGCCGTCGATAGCCTGCGTGATGCGGCTCAACACTGGTTCGTTGTGGTTGCCGAGGATCTGTTGTACCTCAATACGCGGGCGTTGATTACCGCCTTTGACGCCTACCTTCAGCGAGCCTTGGAAGATGCCTTGATCGAGCATATCCCAGCTCGGGTATTGCCCGTCTCGACCATGCCCCCAGGCGATTTCGAGTTTCTGGTGAATCGGGAGTATCGCTTGGTCACGGAGTTGCTGGAGCCAGGCCGAAGGCATCGTGACGAGGCACGCGCACGCATTCGTGCCTTGCTCGCGATGGAGTCGATTGCGGTCGAAGAGGTTGAAGTTTCAGAGCGCGACATTGACCGCATCGAGAAAGCCGTGCGTGCCGGGCAAGGAATCCATGAGGTATTTCCTCGGCTGGCGACGGTAGGCACACGGACGGATGGTGAAGGGGTGAACTTGGTCGTTCATTTCACCAAGAAGGAAGGCGCACCTGTCCGGTACATAGGGGGTGACGATCCTGCCGATGCGGCGGCGGTGCGTGAGCTAGATCTCCAGAAGAAGTTTTACTTAGGGGCGGCACAGCTCGCGGAAAAGCTCGGTCTGACGCAGCCCAAGGCCAAAGCATTGCGAGCCCATTTGGGGATCGATGAGGATGTGGCCTGCCGTCATGTCTTTGAATTTGGTTCGACCAGACATCCCTGTTTTTCTGACAATGCGTTCAGACGAATGCGTGAAGCCCAGGAAAGTCTGGATATCGAGGCGATTTGGTGGGCGCGCCCGCGATAGGAGAAGCGGACTCGTAGCTCGACGCTCAGCACCTTGATACCCACGGTTTCGCAGAACCGTCCCACGGCGGTCAATGAGCGCCAGAGTCTGATCGGTTCGCGCCTTCAGCGCACCGGTAGCCACTTGCTGCCGAGGCGCAGTTCCGCGCCAGGCCTCGCCCTCGCGCAGCACCCGAAACTCCCGTGCCGCCCCAGTTTCGACCAATGCCTGCAACGTCTCCTGTTCGATGGCTCTTTTCATGGGCCGCCCCTTCGTTCCACTGCTACGCCATGCTCCACCCTTCTGGTATAGCGCAATCGCGGAGTCCGGCGACCAGATTGCCCCGGCAGTGTCACCAGGCGGTGGATAACGGTGGGGGCTGATTTAACGTAAGGGCCAATTACACGCAGGCCGGATGATGACCGGATGTGCGGGCTTGGGCGTTGTCCTCCTGCTTGCGACTGCCTGAAGGCACGGGCCATTGTGTTCTGGTCGGGAGGCCGCTGGGCGATGCAGCTTGGCCAGAACGCCTGGCGTTGGTTAACGCCAACACTGCCTTAAACGACCGGCGATAATTCAATCTTCCCTGCGCATTCGAGCAGACGCCAGAAAGCGCTCAGCCGTCATTCCCCGAAAGGTCGGCGACGGCTCTCGACAGCCTCCGGGCATTTCGCCACTATGACCCGGATCAGGGCCAAAGCAGCCATATACACGTCAGCTGCAGGTCGTCGACGTCCTACGCATTCTGAACGTCCAACCAATGCCAGTGAGGCCTTATGAACGCCCGAGAAGCCAACCTCATCGCCCAGCGCTACCAAGCACGTGTACAAGCTTTCAACGACTTGCACGCGCTATTGGCTCCGTTCTTTCGCCGCACTCCCCTGGCGGCCAGCATGAACGAGATCAGTGAGTGCGTCTCCAATGCTTGGGATGCCAATACCTTGTGCGGCTGGCTGCCGGATTTCGGCGATTTCGATGAACTGGAGGCACTGGTTGGAGAGATCCGCCGGGACGGAGGACGCAAGCGTTTTACAAGTCTGAACGACATCCCCCCCCACATGCGGGAGCACTTCGACAAGACAGACAAGGCATTCACCGAATTCGCCGATGAAATTCGCGAAGAGTGCCGCGACGGCTATGACTCACTGCTCGAACAGCAAGAGATACTTAACGAACACTTGGAGTCTGTTCGATTCGATCAGGTGTTCGCATTCGATGAAGACAGCCTGGAAGTCGAAACCACAAGACTGATCAACCAGGTGTTCGATCACCTGCATACTCAGTGGGTCGCATACGAAAAGCTGGCTCGCAGCCTGGTCGGCATGGCCCACCTCATCGATGAACCGGATCCCGACAAGGGGCTGACCGAGGCCCTGCTGTTCGATTGAAACAACTTACTTCCTGTCCCCATGGGAGCCTTAGAATGAAGGAACGAGCAATGAACAGCAGCCGAACGGTAAGTACAACAAAGGAACTTAAGAAGGCCATTGATGATAAGATCGGCGACATCATTATCACTGATGCCAAGTTAGCTACCTGCGTCAAAGTGGCTTCAAATATCCCCTACAAAACACTCGCTGCCATTATCGGTGTGGCTGGAGCATCTGCCGTAGCATTCTGGAACCCTGTCGGCTGGTTCGGCGCGGCAGCTGGTAGCGCAGCAGGGGTTGGCGTGGTTGCAAGCGCCGCAGCTGCGGCAGGTATTACTACGGGTATCGCCGCGATCATTGGCGGCGTACTGGTGCTTTTAGCGGCTCTCGGTATTTCGGCTCTGGCCATGGTGAAAGACTATGATTTCGAAGCCGGTTTTTCAGCTAGCTCGTCAGGTCTTGAAGGCGGAATCCCCAAAGGAAAAACATCCGCGCACTTGAAGATCAAGCGCAATGTCTAATTTCCGCTCTGCCCCGCCGTACTTCTTCATTTGCAAGAGGTGTGATCATCACTTCATGGCTGAACGCAGGCTGCTAGTCCGTTGCCCGCTCTGTAAGAGCTTTGGGGTAAGCGAAGATAAACGCATTGCAAAGTGAGGCCGTGGCCTCACTTCCGCACCAAGCATCCATGCATGTCGTGGAACCTTTCAGCGTTGTATCGGGGCAGGCCTCGACGAATCGTCATCCGGTTAAGGCCTTTATTCATAGTGTTCATCCTCTTTAATAATCGGCGCCGCACCGATGCCTAAAGTGTGCAAACTGTCGCTTAATGCGTCCAGCCGGCGGCAGCCCAGTCCAAATTCTCTGGTATCAGGTAGCGGTTACTTGCATCAGCCAGGCGTTGGTTTGCCATCTCTTCTGCGGCCTTGAACAATAATTTGGAGGCTTGGCCATCCGGGTTCAGGACGCTGTATTCCGCTGGTCTCATTAGCCATTGGCTAACTTTTGCATGGTTGAGTTTGGCTTTGCCATCGTTAACCTGAATGACCACAAACTCCTGCCGCATGCGTTTGCCCTGAGGGCCTTGCCAGCGCAGCATGGCACCGAGCAGTGCACCTTCACCGAGCTCGGGTGCTTGAAGCATTGCAGCCAAACCGCCGAAGTCATACTCGCAGGCTTTACCCAGTAGGTACTGCATGAGCTTGGAGTTGAGATCGAGCATATGGGTGTCAGGGCGATTAGAGGCCAGCATGCGATCCAGGGTAACGTCCATGCGTTGTGAGGCTTTGGGTGATAGGCCCATTTCACGCATCACTTGATCAGATAAGCGAATACGCAATAGCCGCTCTTTATGGCTGCGTTCTGTCACCTCTATGCCAAGTTGATCGAACATGCCCAGGACAAAGCTGTAAAGGTGATCGACGGTGATCTCTAGCTCGTCGCGCAGTTCGTTTGGGTCACTGGTGGCGGCGTGGGCAAACAGCTCTCGTTGTTTAGCGGCAGCAGTACGTGCCTGCTTTAACGCTTCATCGATGCGCTCTCGGGTTCGGTCGATTCCGAGCTTTGTGGCTTGTTGCAGGATGTCTTCCACATCGATCAACTCGGCTACCTGACCGAGGATTTCGTCTTTCAGGCCATCGTTGAATTCATGCTGCTGAACTTCGGCGAGGTCATTCACCACGCTGTCGATCCGCTCATACATCAGATCGACGATGTTCTGATCCAGACTGTCAGCTTGCTGGATGTTGAACACGACGACCTTCTTCTTTTGACCATAGCGATACAAACGACCGATGCGTTGTACGAGACGCATGGGGTTCCAGGGCAGGTCGTAGTTGACCATGACGTGGCACTTACTCTGGAGGTTGATGCCTTCCCCGCCTGCCTCGGTCGAGATCAGGAATCGCCCTTGCTCTTCAAAGCGCTTGATGGCTTCACGCCGTTCAGCATGCTGCATGGAGCCATTAATTAGATCGACCTGGTCGCTACCATAGTGGGTGGCCAAGGCATCACGCAGATAGTTTTGAGTGGTGCGATATTCGGTAAAAATCAGCACTTTCTCGTCGGGGTTGGCTGTGTGGATTTTGCCGATGATCTCATCGATGAATCGCTTCAGCTTGAGGTCGTTGGCTTTCAGCGCAGCGGCCTCATCAATAAGATCTTTCAACAACTGGACTTCACCGGCAAAGAACTCGCGGGCATCGCTGGTAAATTGCTCTTCCCACTCACCCAGGTAGCGGTCATCGCTGGGTTCGTCTTTTGAGGTGCCCTTGGCTTCATCGTCAAGAAGCCTCTGAAGACGATTAGACAGCGCCCGGTGAATGGCTGCTGCGCTGGAGGCGGCCAGCTTGCGATAAACAGTCATGACGAAACCAATGGCGTTACCGGTACGGCCTAGCGCTTCACCTGCGTCATAGCCTTTGCGCAGATAGGCTTGAAGCGTTTTGTCGAACTCGATGGATTCATGGCTGCTGGGCACCTGCAAGGCACTGGTTATTTTGCCCTGGAAGATGAAGTTCCCTTCCGCATCGGTGACGTCGGCTTTGTGGTTGCGGAACACCATGTCATGCAGAATTTCTGGATTCAGGTTGAGCATCATCAGCTCGGTGCGACGCTCAGGGCGTAGTAGCTCTAGCAGTGCCACGAACTTGTCCTGCATGCCTTGATGAGGAGTCGCGCTCAGTAACAGCATGTGTTTGGTTTGGCTGCGTAGATGCTTTGCCAAGTCATAGCGTTCAGAGCTGTCCAGCTTCTGTCCGTACTGGCGGCGGCTGAGTCGATGCCCTTCGTCAAAGATCACCAGATCCCATGGCTCTGCCTGGAGCAGGCTTTCCAGGTGGCCGACTTGTTTTAGACGATCCATGGAGCCGATGACGCAGTCGTGCATCTTCCATTGGCGGGGTTCATTGATGAAAAAGTCTTCCCCATAGATCTCGAAGTCTTCCAGTTTGAACTTGTGGTACAGCTCCTCCTGCCATTGTTTGGTCAGGCCTGCGGGCGTGATCAGCAGGATGCGTTTGGCCAGGTCTCGTTGCTGCAGGGCGTGCAGCAACATTCCAGTCTCGATGGTCTTACCCAATCCCACATCATCCGCAATCAACCAGTTGAAGTTGCCGGATGCGAGGATGTGGTGCACCAGGTGAATCTGGTGAGGCAGCGGCTCAATTTCCAGGTGAGAAAGAGCGCCAGTGTTTTCATTCCACACCTTAATGGCATGAGCCAGCATGCGCATGCGCATACGCTCGGCATCGATTGGTTCCCCTTTGCTGGCTGTGACAAACCGATGCTTAACGCCTTTCACCTGACGCAGGTATTGATAAGGCAACCAATGGCGCTCACCACGTTCTGGAAAGTCCACCAACACTTGTTCGCTACCTGCCAAGGTGCGTTGTTGCATGATGACGCCCAGCCCTAGCGAGAGGACGCCGCTGCCAGGGGTCTCATCCACCACGTCCATGCCATTTTGAAAGCCTGAGCGCACGGCGGAAGCATCGACATAGGCCAGCTTTTTCTCAGGGCTAAACCAGTGAACCTGAAGTTGATCTTCGGATTCTTTAGCAATAGCCATTTTGACGATGCCCCGACGCTCCTCTTGGCCGCTGGGTAATTTTTGGCTGACCCAGCAACCTGGTACATGTGTAAGTCTGAGGGGCTTCATGCGCTAATCCTATATCCGTTACGGTTCAATGTTTGGCAAGGTTAGGTCGGTATGCTGTGCATGCAAGGCAGATGTGAGCGACTCTGCTGACCACTGTGATGGCGCTTCATAAGCACAATCGTCAAGAGTCTCATCTTCAACCTCAGTTTCTTGAGGAGTATTCGTGTCCTCAGGTTGTTGTTTCTTAGTTCGCTTTTCGGCATTAAGCGGTGGCTTTTCTTCTACCTGTGGTTTGTCACTCAAATAGCAACCAGGCTCTTGCGGATGTTTGGTTTTAAATACGCCGTAGGCCCGAAGGATCTCGGTTTTTTCGATTTCCAGCACATCGCATAGCCCCAAATCACTGTATTCCTCAGCAGGTAGTTCGTGAGGATCGCAGAAGTCAAAGGGCTGATTAGCAGGTAGGCAGCCTTCCAAATTGGCAAACCTGAACCACAAATACCGAGAAAATGCTTTAAATGCGCGGCGCAGAACAGTGTTCTCGTACCAGGAAGCAAAGAGACTTTCTAGGAAAACCTCTATTTCTTCCACCTGTGGCAGTGATTCAAAAGAGCGGACGATCAGCAAGGCTGTCGGCCATGACAACGCGTAGTAGGACAGGCTACTACTGCCATTTTTATCAAAAGCGATCCAGTAGATATCATTCTCAGACCAGATCACTTTGATATGAGCAGCCAAGATCAGCTCTTGAGGGACGAGTCCTTTCTCGATTTCTCTCTCAAGTGCGAGACGAGTCTGTCCCCAGCCACTCATCACAAAAATCTGTTGAACAAGAGAGAGTGTGCTGAGCGGCCAGTTGGCCTTTCCGATCAACTCAGCGGCTTTCTGAAGCGCACGCTCTTCGCGTGAGAGTTTGTCAGCGAGCCAATCATTTGGCTCTGCAGTTACAGCCTCCTCGCCGTCAAAGACTTCATCCGGGTCAAAGGCATAAGCCGCATAGTCATCATCAAGATCACGGAAGTCATCTAGATCAGTGCGAGTTTCTTCTTCGAGGCCTGCCCCAAGTTCGATAATGGTCAGATCATACAAGTCATGATTGAGGTCGAGGTCATCTTCAAGGGCTTCAAGCCCCAAGTTCAGATGGGGCGTAGTAGGGAGGTCTAGCTCCAGATCGGTTAATGCGAGGTCTGCACCATCCTCATCCTCATCCTCATCCTCATCGTTCTCATCAGATATCTCATCTTGAATTGGAGACCTGGGAGCAGAAGCCTTCGTGACTAGCGATGGTATGACTTGTGAGGGAGGGCCATCAGAATCCAATGGTTCTGGAGTGTCCAATCTTGTTGGCTGAATAGAGGTTAATGAGCGCCCTGATTTGTTGAATACCTTGACCTTGGTTAATCCCTCTCCAGCCTCTGTCTCTTTCCTCGGATGGGTGAGTTTGAGAATAGTTTTTATGGGGGCGGACGGAGCGGTCTCGTCCTCAGCCGCGTGCTCTTCGGTGGAGTCGTCTGTAGCTGCTGAAGCCATATCAGGTGCATCACCGGCTTCAGGTTTACTGAGGCACATTGGAGCTTCAGAAGGCGTTGATTCTGATTGGCCTTCCCACCAGCCGTCAGTTTTCAACGAGGGGTATTGAGATGCCGTGTGCTGAATGAAGTTGAGCGAATCATCGACTGTTTCGGTCAACGCCCTGTTGGTCGAGGCTGTTGGGCTTTCTAAGGTCGTTAGACGTTCAGCTGAGTCGTTGAGGAAAGCCAGGTCACTGGCTGTTGGAAGGTCATCCGTCGACTCTTCAGGCGCTATTTCGACAAAGGCCTGCTTTTGGCGTCTCAGCACTAGAGCGCGCTGCATGGCAGCGGCCCCATCTATGGGGCGGCGTTGTCGCATGTAAACGCGACTGAGCAGGTTTAGATAGTCAGGCTCCTCAAACGTATCAATTGCTTCCAGGAGGAGCGACTCGGCAGCTTGTAACTTGCCAGACGCGACCAGGTCGTTGACGTCTTTGAGGAGCAGCTCTTTGCTGCGTTGCTTGCTCTTGATTGAGAGCATTTGCGGCGCGCGATGTTTTTTGAAATGAAGGATCAGTTCAAGCCTGCGCTGAATATCTTCCGCAGCCTGATGGTTTTTTAGGAACTCGCTGAGGAGTGCTCTGGCTGTGGCGTGCTGCCCCTGAGTAATCAGAAGCGAAATGGCTTGGAGCAGGCCTTCTGAGGAATGGCCTTTCAGGCTCGAACGGATCTTCGTCTCCAGCTCCATAGGATCCGATGCCGCATAACTCCACAGTTCGTCTAACAGTGATTCCCAATCCATTTCCATACCGACTCCGTGACGACACTGCCCTGGCCGTGCGCAAGATCGTGGCGCGGTAGGAGAGAGCACAGCCCTATAGGTTTTTAGCCTGTGTCGTCCGTCACATTATCCAGACCGACCTTGTGGGTAAAGGCAAACAGCCATTAGGAGGTTAAATTCTAGTCTAGCCAGCGATTGCTAGTTGCCGGATTGGCATTTCTCTATGTGTCGACCGGCACTTAGCCAGACTAGGAGTCTGACCATAACGTCTATTACGCGCAGGCCGGTCGATGAGCGGGTGAGCGGGCTTAGGTTTTGTCCTTCTGCTCTTGCGCCTTCCTGAAGGCAAGGGCCATCGTCGTCTTGGCAGGAGGTGGCGGGGGGAGGCGGTTTGGCTGACGGCTGAGGGCGCTCGGGCGTTTGCTCGATTGCGCCGCGACGGTGGAATGGGCGCAGCTCGTTTGGGCTTTCTTCGCCTGGATCCGCTGATTTAGGTCACTTCGCGCATCCGCTAGCAGCAGGAAGGCTGTGAGGGTGATCGGCACGCCATGGGGCAGAAGGATCGACAGCTGATGGCTGGTGTCGGGGTTGGCTTTAACCTGGGCCAGGCTTTTCTCGGAAAATGCCTGAGCGTGCAGATGGTGTTCGACGAGTGGAACACGCTCGGATGGCTCTGGGTTGAATCTCGATGACCCTCTTCAGCTGGAGTTTCTGGGGTGTTCAGTAACGCATCTAAACCAGTCAGAAACGAAACGTGACATGTCACATTCGAAAACTGAATGAAAACGTGACAGTCACGCTAAGCCACCTACAACCCCGCGTGACGGATAACGCTCACAACCTACTGGGTACCACTACAAAAAACATAAAAACGCTAATGGATGGCCCACAGGAGCTTTTAGTTGATTTTCTGTGAATACATACAGTACGATGCTTCACATTGGATCCGTGGAGAACCTAGGGCCCGTGCTGAAACGTTTTTTTGAGATGTCGGACAGTAGGTTTGGTTTACATCTCCAACAAAACACCACATGACGTGCAAAAATCTACGTACCACCACAACATGTAGTGTTTTTGGGATACTATGATTTCAAAGGCAGCAGCTCACTGAGCAAAAAGCTTCGAATGACTGTTGTAAAGAAAGGATTTAGGGCTGATTGCCCATGTAATTAACGCGGAGATTTTCTCCGCAAAAGAAAAAGCCCCGCCTGCTCAATGAGCAGACAGGGCTTTCAGCGCGCACCAAGGGGAAGTTTTCGAAGGGCCTACCCAAGGGCGCATCAACCACAGTCCAAAAAGGAAAGCGGTTAGGGGAACGAATAGTATGGATTCGCCCGAGGTCACACAACTACTTTTTAGGTCTACGCGACCGAAGGGTCAAGTGCTTGAGCGAAAAATACTACATTCCCCTCTCTCCTTCTGATTTGGGCTGAATACACCTCTATATGGTGATTTATGCAAACCCCAGAGTCAGACGATTACGAATACATTTACTGCCGTTTCCGCCGCTGCGGAAAGAAGCTGCTTGATGCCCGAGCATATGGGCTGCAAGCCTGGCGCCTACGTGTACGTCGCAAAAAAGGAGATCAGCAATGAGCAAAAACTCCAAGAAATCCTCACCCAGCGTCTCGTCCCTCGCTTCAAAAGTCCTAAGGGACAATCAATCGTCGGCAATTGCCAAGAGCTTGGCAGCATCTGTCATCTCTCAGGCTGATCCCGATAAGCAAACGGGAGCAGGGATGGAAGCGAAAGCTAGCCAAGCGTTGCAAGACAAGAGATCGTCAGAAACGACTCGAACGCTGGCTGCTTCGGTTGTATCGCAGTCATCTAACGAACGATGAGGTAGCACTTAATTAAGCCCGGACATTGACCGGGCTTTTTTTTGCTCAAGACGAACTGCGTCTCCTTCTGTGTCTGAGTCATTGAGATAACTTCCTAAATCAGACTGCGCGCCTCGAGAGTACGCAACTCGTACAAGCTGACGACCCTCCTCTAATTGGATAGAAACAAAAAGACCCCAGAAGGGCCCTTTTGTACTCAAACCAAACTCACTTGGTCAGCCAGGACTCAACTGTGGCGGAGCCGTGTTCTGCTTTCCATTCTTTCAAGGTCTTGTGATTACCGCCTTTGGTTTCGACGACTTCGCCGGTGTGAGGGTTTTTGTAGACCTTTACCTGGCGCGGTTTGCGGCTACCGGCTTTGGACTCGACGGCTGGAGCGCGACGACCAGCTTGAGGATCAAGCAGAGCAATCACTTTCAGCAGGCTATAGCCGTACTCGGCGAGCAAAGCGCGCAGCTTTGTTTCAAATTCAATTTCTTTCTTCAGGCCAGCGTCGCCCTTCAAGGCTTCAAGAGCTTCGAGCTGCTCTGCCAGGTGTTTTTCGAGCTGACGGAATTCTGCGAGTTTAGACATAGAAGGCCTCTTCAATATTGGCGTTTAGTTATCGCTTAAACCTGGATAACATTTTTAGCCGCAACCTTGGCTGCGACGACATTGTAAATATCTGTATCGACCCCAGGTGTTCTGATCGAAATTATTAACGAGTAACGAGCAGGGGTGTCATATCGCGCGAGAGCTGCTCTGGTCTTCCACCATCCTAGCGATGGATAAACAGCGATAAAACCTCGACTTGCTAGCTCCGCAGCGGTACCGCACCACGTATCCTGATGAAGAGAGCCACGATGACGTTTGAGCTTGCCTAAAATCCATGCAGGATCACCATCACGGCTAGTCACACCATTCTCATCATCAAGTGCTGCGGCGTTTATCCTTGACCTAAAATGATCAAGATCTTCAGCGGGCCGCTTTGCGTCGAAGCGAAGACCGTGTGATTCATAGCGATAACGAGAACGCCCCCTTGCTGAGGGATTGGGCTCGATAAAATAAGATAGCGTGACAGTCATCTCAACAGGAGTAGCTCCCAACGCTTCAAGTTCATCCTTTGGCCATGGCAATGCATGCAGGTGCATGTCGCAAAGGGATGGCTCCTTCCCCTTCAACTTTTTGAAGGGATGGAGAGAATCCTCAATCATGAGTGTCAGCGAATCAGAAGCACTCCACATCGCTCTCTCAAGATTGGGTACCCCAAATCCACAATGTCTAACGAGGCGTTCATAATCTTGTTTTGTTGGCGAGCGGTCAGGAGGAAGAAACATATTCCTCATCGCATCTGTCCACTTTGCTGAGTGAACGACCAAGGCTCGGATGCTTTCCGGCCATAGCTGAGGAAATGCCCCCATAAGCTGAGCTGTCATGCGCGAACAGAGCGCTGTCGCAGCACTGGTTGCGGTGACGAGCGTTAGAGGCCTTTCGATATGCATATGGTGCGTTGTGAGCAGGGATAGCTCGCCGGCTGTTGCGGGCCCTATGAGGTCATCTTGGATAAGATTTCCACCTTCAAATAGCACGTCAGGCTTCAGGGGGTAATAATTTACCCATGTTTGAGACGTGGTACTGAATGGGCTGAGCGCTCCTTGCTCGGCAACTGCGCGTAAGCCACGCGGGAGGTCTACCAGATCAGTAAAGGCGCCTACCGTCAGCGCATTCCAAGATTGCGCAGGATCACAAATACCCATCAGAGTATTGCTGTCAGGGTAAGTCGCCCAATCAGACGGATTTCGTATATTGCCTGCCGACACAACGAACAGTCTTGGATTGGCCCCTTGTTCATCTGCATCGAACGCAAGGCGGTCGAGCGAGGAAGACCATGAAGAAGGACGGCCCCTATCTCGACCATCCAGTGTCGTAACTGCCATGCTGAACACGCGAGCTCTAAAGGGTGCGGTTATTTCAGTTCTGGCTACAGCTTCAATGGTGTTGACACCGTATTGCTTTTCGTCACCGGTGCTCACACCGCTACTCGGAAGTAACTTTACTGACTCTAAACGGTGTCCAATGACTAGCGGATCCGCTGAGTGGAGAGTGGCTGAAAGATCTCCGTATAGGGCCAAGCCCGCCATATTGGTTCCATGCCCATTGCGATCATCTACCCCCCAATCAGGCTCAATGGAGTGTAAATCCTCATCTGATAAGGCAGGAATCAATAAAGGATGGCCGTGATTGACTCCGGTATCGATGATACAAACATAAGGTACGTTGTTATGTTCAGAAAAACTTGTTCTTTCCAATAGCTCTTGCCCCCACTGATGTTGTTCGGCGGGAGTAAAGGAATCGAAGAAATCTGCTGTTTCCTTTGCGCGTCGCAGTTCTGCTATGCAATTGAGCGTCAGAACGGAGCGTTGTAATTGTGCTTTGCTACTTTGAATTAAGACTACGGTTCGCTCAGGGAATTTAAGCGTTCCATTTAACACCCTAATCCCAAGCATTTCTGCAACTCTAGTAAACGTTTCAAGCGTAGCCTCTCGACTATCCCTGATCGGCAACCAAGCTTCCCACCAAATAATTTCATCTTCATCTGCTGGCAGTAGCTCAAGGTCGTCTGTCCAAAGTGCTTCAAGTTGAGCAACATGGATAGATCTTATGGTATTTATCAAAGCTTTGTGATCAAGACTTTGCCCCTTAGCTCCCTTGCGATCATTGAGATACTCAACAATAACTTTTTCAAAATAGGCGAGCTTTCCGTCGGGGACGAATACAGTTGCAAAGCTCTGCTCTCCTTCCTCTTTATAATTGAGAAGCTCGATACCTTGAGGTTTATTGGCTAGGCTTTCAAACGCCAACTTAACATCACTGAAGCTTTCAAACTGAACACGCAGGCCAATTCCGTCTTGGATACCCAAAGCCTGCTGCTCAACTTTGGCTTGCTCCGCAAAGGGCTGGAGCTGTTGAACCTGCCCTTGCAATGAACTGCCATGCCGGGCGCGATCTCGATCAGGCAAGGGGGCGGGCCTAACATTAACCCTATGAGACGTAAACGGCTCTTTTGCTGATGTATTTTGAGGGAATAGATGGGGAAGATTGGCCTGGCGTTGATCCGTCATCGCGATACAGCTCTTTAAGTTAAGTGTCGATTACGAGTTTTTTGCTGATCAGCTTCCGCTCTTCCAGCATTCGAAAGACATCCGCATCGGTAATTACTGCACGGTCATGAATGATCGCATCCTTAAGACTATCGTCAGCAGCACGTGCAATATCTGCGTAACTCAAACCTATTGCTCTCTCAGCAAGCTTCATCCAAGACAACCGCTTGGGTTTGAAGCTGGCTAAGCGATTTTTGAGAACTGCTATAATTTGCTCAGGTTCGGGAAGACCATATTGGATCATGTCATCAAAGCGGCGAAACAAAGCGTAATCTAGAATCTCAGGGTGATTTGTGGCTGCGATCACAAGACTGTGGGATTGATCCTGCTCAAGCATTTGCAGGAAGCTGTTTAGCACGCGGCGAATCTCGCCAACGTCGTTAGCTAATCCCCGTTGCGAGCCGATTGCATCAAACTCGTCAAAGAAATAGACACCACGAACTTCAGAGATCGTATCGAATACCTGACGAAGTTTAGCGGCAGTCTCACCCATGTATTTGGTAATTAACGCGTCCAGTCGTACTACAAATAGAGGGATACCCAGCTCACCTGCTAACGCAGAAGCGGTCAGCGTTTTACCCGTACCTGGTGGGCCGACCAAGAGCAATTTACGTCTTGGTGACAGGCCATGCGCACGAATTTTTGCATGGCTTTGCTGCTCTTTGATGATCCGATTTAGGCGCATCGCAACGTGCTCGTCCAATATCATGTCGGATAGTCGAGCTTGGGGATAGGACGCTTGAAGAAGGTCAGCCAGTTCACCACGGGGTTGGCTGATGGGAACTGTTTTACTTGTGCTTTTTGAAGTCGGGCGTGCCTTCGCAGCATCGATGAGAGCTTTAAGCTCATCTGCTAACTTTCCGTGGCCTAGCTTGGCCTCGTGCGCCGCAACCTGCATAGCCACAGAGAAGAAGTGACTCTCATCACCAGTGATATGCGATTTCAGCAGTGCTTTGACCTGTTCTGCGCTTGCCATATTTGACCTCATACAAGCCGGGCATTATAGGCCTCATTGGCCTTCGTTTGCAGAAAACTCGCATCCTTTCCAATACCCAGCAGCCGAGGGTACTCGGCTCCATGTACCCTATGGTTGCACGGCTTAGGCCCTGTGGGTACTGAACAAATGTGGAAAGAAACCACCCAGCAATCTATTGATCCTTTGTAGGCAAATAAGCGATCAGCGGTGTTAATTGATCAGACCACAGGCGCAGCAATTGGGTGCAATTAATCCCTTGCCTCGTTCAAAAATAGCAAACTGCTATTTGCAGTGCACCGTCCACAGCTGATCAACCTGCGTCGTGAAGCTTTGACTCATCATCTCCCTACGCATCCCCCAATCCGGATCGGTTGGGACACTAGCGAGACGCATCGTTCCTCTACCCCAGCGGCCATTAATGGCGTCCAAAACGCCCATCACTTTCTCAGTCGCTTCCGGCTGAGAGACCGAAAAGAGGTCTTCGGTGTACTCGCCTTTTTGGCAGAGGTTTACCAAGAGCACCTCGGCTTTGCTGTATTTGAACCCTGGTCTGAAGACTCGATCCACCGCGTCCACCGCAGCTTTTGTCATCAAGCGAACGTCGTCCGTTGGATAAGGCAATTCCACCAACACACCGTTGGCGTACTTCGCCTCCTCTGGATTGAACATGCCGGTACGTATGCTGACTCGAATTTTCTTACACAGCGACTGTTGGGCTCGAAGCTTTTCCGTAGCACGCTGCATGTATGTGGCCACGGCCTCTTTGATTGGCGCTATCTCGGTGAGACGTTTGCCGAACATCCGACTGCAGCAGATCTCTTGCTTGGGGGGATCAGGCTCATCGAGCTCAAGGCACGGCGTGCCGGCTAATTCACGGGCCGTCTTTTCGATCACTACACTGAATTTTTTGCGCAGCATCCAGGGATCAGTTTTGGACAGATCCCAAGCTGTCTTGATGCCCATGCCTTCGAGGTGGAGCGTCATCTTCCGTCCCACACCCCAGACATCCGAGACCGAGCATTTTTTCAGCACCCAGTCGCGCTTGATTTGGTCACGCAGATCAACGACACCGCCACTCTGCGCCTGCCATTTTTTAGCAGCAAAGTTGGCAAGCTTGCTGAGGGTTTTAGTGCCGGCGATTCCTACACCGACAGGGATGCCAGTGCTGCGATAAACCTGTGCACGGATCCGTCGCCCTAGCGCTTCGATATCACCCGGTACGCCGGCCAAATCTGCGAACGCTTCATCGATGCTGTAGACCTCGACCTTCGGAACAAGCGACTCGATTACACTCATCACACGCTCACTCATGTCGCCATACAGCGCATAGTTCGACGAGAAGGCCACAATGCCGTGCTGCTTGAGTTTGTGCTTGATCTGGAAGTACGGCTCTCCCATTTTCACGAACGGCTTGCTATCCGCACTACGGGCAATTACGCAGCCGTCGTTGTTCGACAGCACCACAATGGGTGTCTTGGCCAAGTCAGGCCGGAAGACGCGCTCGCAGCTCGCGTAGAAGCTGTTGCAGTCGATAAGCGCGAAGACAGGATCAGGCTTTCGGATCATGTGCACGCACGCTGAATGTCACCACACCCCAGATGATCAGCTCATCGCCTTCGAGAATGTATCGCGGCGGGTAACCTACGTTCTCGGACATCAAGATGATGTTGGGCCCACGCTTGCACAGTCGTTTGCATACGGGCTCGCAGTTCACCGCCGCAATCACTATGTGTCCGTGCTCAGCGGTGATCGAGCGATCCACCACGGCCATATCACCATCGAATATTCCAGCACCTTCCATGCTGCTTCCCTCGATGCGCACCAGGTAGATATGCGGTGCTCGAATGTCCAGAAGCTCGTCGATGGAGATGTGTTGCTCAAGGTGATCCGCAGCCGGCGATGGGAACCCCGCAGGGACTTTGAAGGAGTAGAAGGGAAGCTGAACTCCCCCTTCTGCAATTGGGCCGAGGATGGTGACGCTCATGAAGTATGCCTTAACCTAGACTGTATATACATACAGTTAACGTCGAAGCATGCTTGCGGTCAATCTCGGGCGAGGAAAATTGCGACCGATGGGTTTTCTTGGAAGACGTTTGGAGGTTGGCCGGGAGTCATGAGGGCTGAAACCTGACCGAATTTCGATGTGCCGTCTGAGGTTGCGAACTGCATTCCACTTCTAACCGGTTTGCATTCAACTCACCAATCGCATTGGTTTTTCCCTAAACCAAATTGGGCAAGGAACAAGGCATGTGACAGGCAGAAATCGGCCAAAACCGGTCGGTGGACAGAATATCGGCAAAACGGTAGCTTGCCGTTAGAAATTCTCCAAATCGTTTAGCTCCCATGTCGCGTTTTTTTGAGGCCTGTCGTATTTGTTACGAACGCTTTGATATCTACCAAAGGTTTAGGTTGCGGTCAGGGTCGTTATACGACAGCCTGTCGGGTTTGACCAAACGTTATATATCGTCGGAGTACAATTGGAAAAAATCCTGAATAAATTTGGTTACTACAAAAGAAATAAGCCAGAAAGACAGTACAAAAAAATTCAGTACAAGACCCCAGGCACTCCTGAAGAAAACAGCCAGCGCCTTATTGAGCTTACAGTACAAGGCAATGAGTGGGCTAGAAACAAAGAAAAAGATGACTACCAGCTTATAGGCATGTTCTTCACAATCGTGCTTCTCATAGAACACAAAATGATCAACCTTTTAGCAATTATTGATGAATCCATTGAAAATAGAATGCTTGGTGAAAAAATCGATGTCTTCAAAGACTTCTTGAAACAGTATGAGCCAGAAGAAGATGAAAACATTGAAGGGTATCGTTTACTGATACAGCCTCTAAACGAAATAAAGAGCATCCGAAACTCAATGGCTCACGATATCACACAGCCTATATTTGGTTATGGTTCGCTTAAGCAAGTGGATTCTTATGTTAAGAAGCGACGACCGGACATGCACGCAAGCTTCAAAGACTGCGAAGATGAAAAATCCAAATGTATAGGTTTGCTAGCAACGTTTGGCTTTATATTTTCTTTTGAAATAGCGAAGCTTCGGGTATGCATCGAACACTAAGCGTATAATTGATTAAAATCGTTCGCTGCGCTCACTTGGACGGACTAAAGCCCACCCCTTAACAAACGTTAGGCACTAGGAGAATTCTCAGTTCATGAGTAAAAAATTGAGAGACTATGTAGTAGAGAGCAACCAAGTCGAGTTAAAGAAAAACCTGGATAAAATAATAAAAAAATGCAGATTCATAAATCGCTGGATTGAGAAAAATATCCATAAAACCGAGCAAAAAATAATTTTATATAATCTACTGAGCTCCACAGCAGACTATTTGGAGTTAGCTAAGTCTTCATTGGACTCTCACATTTCAGCTCTTGCCCTATCGACAAGAAGCATTTATGAAATCAACGTCCGCATTAGGTCGTTGATAGAAAATCAAGAAAACTTAAGGAAATGGCAGTCTGAAGCAGTCACAGATAAAGTCCAAGTATTAGAGGGCATCTTATTACTAGCTAGCGGATCGGAAAACCTCAATGAGCAAAACATACTAAAACAAGAAATAGAGCGCCTGAAGGATCTAGTAACCAAATACGAACTTCCGATTATTAAGCAGCCTATTAGTACAGGAAACCTAGCCAAAACCGTAGGGCTAGAAGATGAACACAATGCATTATTTAAGTTGTATTCCAAACTAGTCCACCCCAGTTCATATTTAATAAATGATTATAATGGTGCTTCATCCAACGAAAACCAAAAAACGCTACAAATCCATGCCCAGTTATATGCATACGACTCTATATCCAGAATCTGTGAAGAATTAGGGGTTCCATTTGAAGTTAGCAAGCCATATGGGCATGGCTAGCGAGACGTACATGGACTCTCCCCACAAGTAGCGAGCAAAGCATTTTCTAACCCCTGTCGCCAGGGCGGTTGCATTCGTATATCCGGCCTGTTTTGGGCGTTTGTTGCCGTTGCCACCGACCGCTTGGGGTCGATCTCTGCCGGTCGCTCATCTAGATTCAGCGTCAAATTCGATACAAAAAGGTGGTCAGAATGGATTTAAGCTGGCGTGCGATCCTGTGCAATTTCCCGGCAGAAAGGCAATCGCTTCTTCGCGCAAGCGGCTGGCTGTACCGGGGGAATAATCCAATCAGGTAGGTGGTTTAACTATAAACCCACCAGCAACAGGCGATTAAGTGTGCGCATGATAGCCTCGGCTCAGACATCACTGTTCTGAGAACCCAACTTGAGCACAGCTAGCCTACCCAACGATTTCCACGCACTGATCAACGCACCAAAATTTTCGGACGACGCGGTTGGATAGCGTCAAATGAAGCGGTGGCAGCTCATCGCTGGCAACATCTACAAAAGCACATCCATCGAGGCATTGCTCGAAGCAAGGGGCAAAGCTGAGGGCTACATTCACGGCCTTTTGGACGCTGGACACCTGTCGACGAGAGACACTGACCGGGACTATTTGATCCTGTGTATCGTGCAAAGGCGGCGCGAGTTTTTGCAGAAATTGTTGAGCGAGTTCGGCTACTGAGCCCGGTCTCTAGTCTCGCGGCAACAGCCAATAGATGATGAGAATCACAAGATAGAGCCGATCAAATGAAGGGCTCCGAAATACGGTTTCGGAGCTCTTTGACTGAATACTCAGATACGCTCGCCGGTGCGCAAAAACTTAAGAAAACTCACCCGCCCAACACCCCGCAGAAAGCTGCCAATTACGTAATTGCCTTCTCGTGTTTCAAGCAGCCAGAAACGCCCTTCTTTCCGTACGGTGTGAATTTTTCCTGTCCGGAGGATGGCGCCATCTGCTTTAAGGTATCCCTCGTGTTTCTCTACGTGGTCAAAAGAAACACCTACGCACGTATCCTCAGCGATGAAAGCATCACTGATGAAAGCACTAATCGGCACGCTGTATTTTCGCAGGCTCGCTCGCACCAAGCGACTCAGCTGAAAGTCACTCACATCCTTACCGTGGATATCCACTGCAATTTCTTCTAGCATCCGGCCATAGCTCCAAAACGATTCAATATGTGTTTTTCGTAGTCACAGCTCACCCAGCGGACATCGAAAACGCGGCAGCCAAGCTAGCTTTTTTTCTTTGGCCTGCGGCATGAAGCAGGTACACCGTATTTTTGGTTTCAAACATACAGCCTGCGGTGAAGGACACTCCAAAATTGCTGCGTACCCACATGGCTGGTTGAAAACGACCTCTGCTGTCCAGGACTACCTCATGAGCGTAAAGCGTGGCGGGAAGTAGACCGAGCTTTGTAAGTTTTACTTTTTCATCAGGTGTCACTGTGAGGTCGATCAAAATCCACTGCCGCACTACGCAAAATGCTTTCCCTGGGAACGCTTTTACAGCCAATGCAATCAGCTCATCCTGGGTGCCCTGCCAGCCAGCCATCACCTCCCCTGCGCCGTAAAGGAGCTGGGAAATCTCTTCTAACGTAACCATGTAATTTCTCGAATTCGATTCAGGTGCAGCTGACACCGATAGCGGAGCCCGACGCCTACATGCAGCGAAATTCTGACCGCTGAGGGTCATGACTGACCGATTGCATATCAAAGCTCGATCAAAAAATCCGGATCGAAACCAGTCTGTTGATTTGGATATCCTCGAGCATTGGAAACGACTCGGCATCCACGCTTTAAGAAATCCGCTGCAATGTGGGTATGTCCGTAAATCCAAAGATCCGCCTTGCCCAGAAGCTCCGGCCAATCGTTGGCGTAGGCTGCGATCAGGTGTGCGGGAAGATCATCAGCCACGTGATCCAACGCTGGCGCATGGTGTGTAACTACAACAGTTTTGCCATCGAATGGCTTATCCAATTCCTGTGTGAGCCAGGCATAGGCCGCTTTGGATTTAACGATCAAGTCATCTGGACGGAGGCGACGGTAACTCTCATCAGTTCTGATGACGGTGTAGTCGTTCATCCACTCCCAGGCGACGCGTTTCGCGGCAACGACATCTCCGGTCGACGAGTAATCTGTCCATGCTGTAGTGGCCAAGAACCTAGTTTGGTTCAGTATCAAGGCTTCGTTTTCGAGAACGTGGACATGAGGAGCTGCCGCTTCTTTCATTTTGCGGAGCGTGCGCTCGGTGTGGCCGCCGTAGTACTCATGATTTCCGCAGATGTAGATCACCGGGCACTGGAACGCTTCGTTAGCCCATTTCACGCCACGTGATTTCAGATCGATGTCGCCAGCGAGGATGACCACGTCTGCAGCGCTTGGGGTGGGATCGAACCGAGCGAACTCGAGATGCAGATCTGAATAGATTTGAAGCTTCATCGGAGCCACCGTGTAGTTCAGTGCTCCGCACATTCCTGAGCTGATGGATGAGCAATCTGCATATCCTCGTAGATCATGCGAATGTCGATGACTGAACGAGCGTCGAGAATATCTGCAGCACTGCTGTAAACAGCTCCGCTCGCAACTTTGTGAAGCAACAAGACGGGCTCACCGTTTTGGTCATATCCGACGAATAGGCTAATTAGCTTCTCCATACGTTCTGAATTGCTTCCGTTCAGTCGAGGTGAGGTCACGACCTGAACCTCCTCCACTGAGAGTGTTGGATCTTGTGTCGCGAGCACATCGGACAGCATGGACACGTTCGCTGGCATCATCTTCTTGGTGCGGTGCTTGATCCCTTCATAGAAGCGGACGGTCACGTAATAACAAGGATCCACAGATTCAAACTCCACCATTCTCCAAGCAGTACGGTCAGGGCCAAGAGAGTCTGGCTCGCTGTCTAAGTAAGCCTCATGAGTAATAAACATTTCGCGATTTCCTTCCTATCCCGCGCAGTGAGTAATCTCATGCTGACTCACTGACGACCTTTCAAAGATTGCCTTTCTATCAGTCCAGATCGAGCCGACCTCAATGCTGGAGCGATCCTCGTTTGGTGGTGGGTTTTCTACAAACCCCAATCAAAAAGCGCCTGACAATACATGTGATATGTTTGGTGCTCAGGTCGCTAAAACTGCCTGATGCCCATCTCCAAAAGACTCTGAACATATGATTTTGCGGCTTAGCTCTGAGAAGGCGTCACCGCACACTTCCAATACTACTACTAAACGTGGTTTATCGGAAGACAGGCGTTATGGCTCTATCCTCGATTTTAGGGCAGACCATGTCGCTTAAGAATGAGATCGCCGGAGCACTCAGGGCAATCAGGACAATCAGAGGATTTGACTACGGTGATTTGGCAGAGGTCAGTGCAAAAGCAAACATAGGAAAGCTGGAGCAAGGAAAGAGCAATATCACGGTTGCGAAATTGTTCGAGTTAGCAGAGGCCCTCCAGTTCGATCCTATTGCTCTTATGGCCCTCTGCGTCGCTATTCAGAAGGATGAACCTACCGACACCACTCTAGAGCGAGCACGTGCAGAGCTTGACTCATTCAAAGCAGGCGGAGGAGAGGAGCTTGTCCGGAGTCAATTTGTGGGCAAAGAGCTGAAAAAGAGGCCTTCGGGTAAGCCTGGCAAAACCAAGAATGCCGATGCTGTGAGAGAACTGAAGGCTTTAGGATTGAGTCAGGCGGAGGTGGCGCGGAGGCTTGGATTGGCGAGCTCAACGGTGTATCGGTACTGGCAGCAAACTACGTAGCGCATTTTCAGGTGCAAGGCTTGAGGCGTTAGCAGAGAGAGCCAGTAATTTGGAAGCCATACAATGGTCAGTGCACCTGCTATCGTGTTGCTTTGGCTGAGATCGTCGAGACGATTTTAACCAGCGCAACCACCGCCATGCCGACCAAAGCACCAATTGCACAGTGAATTCCTAGAGTCACAGCAAGCTCCCAATCTCTCGCACTTTCTATGAGGCCATCTACAAAATGCGTGAGAGGCTCGATGCCGTCCGTTATGAACGTGCCGCCGACCAAAAACATCGCAATGGTGCCTATCCAAGATAATGAGTTCATCAATATGGGGGCAGCAGAGAGAAGTATTCCGCCTAGCTTTCTGACGACTGCTCCCCATGTACCCTGAGCTCGTGATTTCTCAAGAACCAGGCCTGCATCATCCATCCGGACAATACCCGCGACCAAGCCATACACCCCAATCGTCATCACGATAGCGATGGTGACCAATGTCAGGATCTGTTGCAGAAGAGATGCTTCGGCGACGATGTTCAGGGTTATGACAATGATTTCAGCGCTGAGGATAAAATCAGTACGAATCGCCCCACTGACCTTTCGCTTCTCAAACGCAGCCATCTCTTCAGGTGTCTTGGGCTTCGTGGGCTTTTTTGTTCCTTTCCCATCGATACGATCACGGGTCAGCTTCTCCTTTATGGCCTCGAATCCTTCGTAGCACAGGTATGCGCCACCGGCCATCAGCAACCAATGAACAGCTCCTGGCAGCACAGCATTCAAAATCAGAGCGCAAGGGACAAGGATAGCTTTGTTCCTCATCGAACCTTTAAACACAGCCCATACAACGGGAAGTTCCCTGTCAGCCTTCATCCCAATGACCTGCTCAGCATTCACCGCCAAGTCATCGCTCAATACAGTAGCTGACTTCTTTGCAGCGACTTTGCTCATGAGTGAGACGTCGTCTAGCAGAGTTGCGATGTCGTCAAGAAGTGCGAACAGGCTACTTCCAGCCATTTAAAGCTCCTTGAGTTGAATTGACGGAACTATAAGCAGATAGATCGGCTTCGGGATCACCCACCGACCAAACAGGGCTGATCGGGTTCATACCAATCACGAGCTGACCTTAACTTCGTTGGAACCCGCTAGTTTCACAGTGCTTCGTACTAGACCTCCCGTGGCGAATGCCGTTCGATCAAGACGTCATACGGATGCGAATTACATCGGGTTTCAGATCACAGCTTACAAGGTATGCGGTGGAGCCCCATCGGTGCCCCCAGGCTTCGAAAAAGCCGCTACCGCTTTAGCAGTCGACTCGCGGTTAATGCGGGTGGCATTCAGAAATGCGCAGTATCAGAGATGGAGGGCTCAGGGTTTTGACACCGCCTTTTGACACCTTCTCTCGCCAGAATGAAACACGAAGTTTCTCCAGTTTTCGGCAACATCTTCAAGAGCAACTACCGCTACCAACCCCAGGATTCATTGGGTATCTAGAGAAGTTGGCGCCAAGCATTCCTTCTACGCAGAACAGATCAGCCTTCTTTTTTGATACCAGAATGGCGACTGTCTACAAAATCACCGCCGAATAAATCGTGTCCCGCACCAGGGTCGGCGAAGCTTCGTTGCTCATCATGATCGCCAGGATCACCACTTCCACCAGCACCGCGGCCAGGGTCAGGATCATCGTGCCGTAAGGGTCGCCGACTTTCTCAGCGAGCAGTTCGGCGTGATGGGCTACGCGCATGGAGGCGACGACGATGAACGCGATCAGCACCAGGCCGGCGGTCAGCGCGATGGGCTGGCCGCTGTGCAGCATCCAGTGTTCCAGCGGGTAGGCGATGAAGGCGGCAATCAGGGCCAGCAGCAGAAACTTTTCTTGCTTGAGGAGTGTGAGCATCGCGGGCCTTTTTGCCGAATGGAGCGAACAGAGTGACGAGCTACTGACTGCGAGGCGGCGCTAACGTTTCGTTACACCTTAGCGCACCAGCGGGTGGCGGCCGTTTCAGACGATGCACTTTTATTGGCCTCAAGGGCCTCATCGCGGGCAAGCCCGCTCCCACAGGATTTGCGCAGGTCATGTGGGAGCGGGCTTGCCCGCGATGGCCATCCTGCGGTTTAGGAGGTTTTGTTGTCCTGTTGGTCAGCAATTTGCATTACCCCTGCCAACCTCACAACAACATGGAGTTCGAATTCATGCACAAACGTCCGTTGAAGAAGCTGCTTTGCGCCGTTGCCGCGGCCATCGGTCTGAGCGCGAGCCTGACCGCCAGTGCCGCCGACCCGCTGAAAGTCGGCTTCGTCTACATCGGTCCGATCGGTGACCACGGCTGGACGTATCAGCATGAACAGGGGCGCAAGGCGCTGGCCGAAAAGTTCGGCAATCAGATCACCACCAACTACGTGGAGAACGTCGCCGAAGGGGCCGACGCCGAGCGGGTGATCCGCAACATGGCCAAGGACAACTACAACCTGATCTTCACCACGTCTTTCGGCTACATGAACCCGACCCTGAAAGTCGCCAAACAATTTCCCAAGGTGACCTTCGAACACGCCACCGGCTACAAACAGGACAAGAACCTCGGCACCTACCTGGCGCGCACGTATGAAGGTCGCTACGTCGGCGGTTTCCTCGCGGCGAAGATGACCAAGACCAAGAAGATCGGCTATGTCGCCTCCTTCCCTATCCCGGAAGTGATCCGCGACATCAACGCCATTCAACTGGCCCTGAACAAGTACAACCCCGGCACCGAGATCAAGGTGGTGTGGGTCAATTCCTGGTTCGATCCGGGCAAGGAAGCCGACGCCGCCAACGCGCTGATCGACCAGGGCGTGGACGTGGTGTTCCAGCACACCGACAGCCCGGCGCCGATTCAGGCGGCTGAACGTCGCGGCGTGTACGCCGTCGGCTACGCTTCGGACATGGCGCACTTCGGGCCGAAAGCGGTGCTGACTTCGATCGTCAACGACTGGGCCCCGCATTACATTCAAGCGACCCAAAGCGTGCTCGATCACACGTGGAAGTCGCAGGACTACTGGGGTGGGTTGAAAGAAGGCACGGTTGAACTGCCGATCAGCGATCTGGTGCCAGCGGCGGTGAAAACCGAAGCCGAGCAGATCATTGCGGACATCAAGAGCGGCGCCTTCCACCCGTTCACCGGGCCGATCAAGGATCAGGCCGGCACCGAGAAAATCGCGGCGGGCGCAACGGCGAGCAATGCGGAACTGGCGTCGATGAACTACTACGTTGAAGGCATGAAGGCTGACATTCCGAAGTAATCCCTTTCACAGGATCGTTCCCACGCTCTGCGTGGGAATGCCTCAATGGACGCTCCGCGTCCGCTTTGGGGACGCGGAGCGTCCCGGGCTGCATTCCCACGCGGAGCGTGGGAACGATCATTACCGAGTTAGCGCGACATGAACCAACTCCCGATCATCGACATCACCCCGCTCTACAGCGATGACGCAAACGCCTGGCAATCCGTCGCCATGCAAATCGACCGCGCCTGCCGCGAATGGGGCTTTTTCTACATCAAGGGCCACCCGATCAGCCCTTCGCGCATCGAAGCCGTGCTCGACCATGCCCAACGCTTCTTCGCCCTGCCCGTCGCCGAAAAGCTCAAGATCGACATCACCCAAACCCGACACCATCGCGGCTACGGCGCCATCGCCACCGAGCAATTGGACCCGAGCAAACCCAGCGACCTCAAAGAAACCTTCGACATGGGCTTGCACTTGCCGGCCGATCACCCGCAAGTGCTGGCGGAAAAACCGTTGCGCGGTCCCAACCGTCATCCGTCAATCCCTGGGTGGGAAGCGCTGATGGAGCAACACTACGTCGACATGCAAGCGCTCGCCCAAACCCTGCTGCGGGCCATGACGATGGCGCTGAACATTGAGCGCGATTTCTTCGACACGCGCTTCCATGAGCCGGTCAGCGTCCTGCGGATGATTCACTACCCGCCGCGCCACACTGCCAGTTCCGTCGATCAGCAAGGTGCCGGTGCCCACACCGATTACGGCTGCATCACCTTGTTGTATCAGGACGCCGCCGGCGGCCTGCAAGTGCGCAACGTCAAAGGCGAGTGGATCGACGCGCCGCCAATCGAAGGCACGTTCGTGGTCAACCTCGGCGACATGATGGCGCGCTGGAGCAACGACCGATACTTGTCGACACCGCACCGGGTGATCAGCCCGCTAGGCGTCGATCGTTATTCGATGCCGTTCTTCGCCGAACCTCACCCCGACACACCGATTGAATGCCTGCCCGGTTGCCAGGACGAATTGCACCCGGCGAAGTACCCGGCCACCACCTGCGCCGAATTCCTGCTCTCGCGCTTCGCCGAGACCTACGCCTATCGACGGGAACAGGCAGACGTGTGATGAACCGGCTGGTCAGGTTTTGCTAATTGTTTCTACGAGCATCTGTAGAATGCTCGCCATCTGCACCTGATGAGAAAAGACTATGTACGACTGGCTGAACGCCCTGCCCAAGGCAGAACTGCACCTGCACCTCGAGGGTTCGCTGGAGCCTGAGTTGCTGTTCGCCCTGGCCGAACGCAACAAGATCGCCCTGCCGTGGAGCGATGTCGAAACCCTGCGCAAGGCATATGCCTTCAACAACCTGCAAGAATTCCTCGACCTGTATTACCAGGGCGCCGACGTGTTGCGCACCTCCCAGGATTTCTACGACCTGACCTGGGCCTACCTGTTGCGTTGCAAGGCGCAGAACGTGATTCACACCGAACCGTTCTTCGACCCGCAAACCCACACCGACCGTGGCGTGCCGTTCGAAGTGGTGCTTAACGGCATCGCAGCGGCGCTCAAGGATGGCGAGCAGCAACTGGGCATCACCAGCGGTTTGATCCTGAGCTTCCTGCGTCACCTGAGCGAAGAAGAAGCCCAGAAAACCCTCGACCAGGCGCTGCCGTTTCGCGAGGCGTTTGTGGCCGTGGGTCTGGACAGTTCGGAAATGGGTCACCCGCCGAGCAAGTTCCAGCGCGTGTTCGATCGTGCCCGCCACGAAGGTTTCCTGACCGTCGCCCACGCCGGTGAAGAAGGCCCGCCCGAGTACATCTGGGAAGCCCTCGACCTGCTGAAAATCCAGCGCATCGACCATGGCGTGCGCGCCATCGAAGACGAGCGTCTGATGCAGCGGATCATCGACGAGCAGATCCCGCTGACCGTGTGCCCGTTGTCCAACACCAAGCTCTGCGTGTTCGACCACATGTCCCAGCACAACATCCTCGACATGCTTGAGCGTGGCGTGAAAGTCACGGTGAACTCGGATGACCCGGCGTACTTCGGCGGGTATGTGACCGAGAACTTCCATGCGCTGTATACCGATCTGGGCATGACCCAGGATCAGGCCAAGCGACTGGCGCAGAACAGCCTGGATGCGCGGTTGGTCAAACCATAAGCATCACCGCAAAACCACTGTGGGAGCGGGCTTGCCCGCGATGGCGGTCTGTCAGGCAACGTGATGTTGAAGCTGATGGCCTTATCGCGGGCAAGCCCGCTCCCACAGGTCCTTTGTTCAGCCCGCTACCGGTTTAGTCCATCAAACAGCGCTAAAGCGCCATTTCCAGCTCGGTTTCCTTGGCGAACCGATGGATTTCCCGCTGCCCGGCGGCGGTGATCTGCAAGGCTCGCGAATCGCTCGGCAGGCTCAACCAGCCGGACTGCATGAACAGCTGCAACAGCGCGGCGCCCAGCGAACCGCCCATGTGCGGGCGTCTTTCGCTCCAGTCGGGACACGCGCAGGCCACTCTGCTGTTGCGATGGGCCAGGGCCTGGATGAACACCCCGCGCGAGGCTAGTTGAGTGGAGCCCTTGTGGGTGATCATGACGCGCTGCTCGAACTGCTCGATCCAGCCCGCATCCAGCAGCCGCTGGTAAAGATCAGCCGCCAGCGTGCCTCCCAAATGGTCATCGCACAGTCTGGCCCGCAACAACGACGAAGGCGCCGCCTGAGGCTTGGCAATGGGGCTGGGGCGTTTGAAAACGTCCGGGACTGGCTGCGGAGTACTGGCCAGCGTCGCGCTGGCCAACGCTTCGATTGCCGCGCCGACTTCAGGCGCGGCCAGGCGGAAAAAGCGCTTGCGCCCACGGATTTCGACTTTCAACAGACCTCCGGCGGACAAACGCCCCAAGTGTGCACTGGCCGAAGACGGTGACAGGCCGGCCAATAGCGCCAGCTCTTCGGTCTGCCGCGCCGAGCCATCCATCAAGGCCCACATCATTGCGCTGCGCTTGGGGTCAGCCAGCAACGTGGCGATCTGGCTGATGCAAGGTGCATGTTCCATGTATTCACTCCCTGTTGAATCGTTTCGTCTGCTGCTCAGAGACATCTTGACCAGTTATGTGTCGTCGGCCAAGACGCGGAAACCGCCATAAGCCGGGCAAAGTCCCTCACTGACCTGTGCCATTGCTTCGCAGGTTTCGCGAAGGTCTGGTGTTTGACCGAGGGGCCGGGCCGACTTGAACGCGGACTCGCCATCGCGAGATCGACGGTGCGTACATGAGGCGGGCGCTAGTATAAGCGGGTTAACCGCCGGTTCCTGCCCTTGGGAAAGCGCGGGTGGTGATAGTTCCTGACAGAAATTTCGCTATTTGCCTGCGACTAATGATCGATGCCCGATATCGTCGGAAATTGGCTGCCTAAATGAGCGCATCGGCTGGCAAGCATTTCCCGCAACAGGTTCACCGGCTTACTCAATTGTGCGCGATGGGCGCACAGCAGATTCAGCGGTGCGCGCTCGCAGAGCAACTCCGGCATCAGCACTTTCAATCGGCCGGCGAGCACATCGGCGGCGACATCGAGCCAGGACTTATAAGCAATCCCCGCCCCCGCCACTGCCCACAACCGCACGACATCGGCATCGTCGCTGAAACGATCACCGCTGACGGTCAGGCCGACTTCGCGTTTGCCGTCGTGGAAGCTCCAGTGGTCATGGACCCGGCTGCCGAGCATGAACAACAAACAATTGTGCTGAGCCAGTTGCTCCAGATGCCGCGGCTCGCCATGCCTGGCCAGATAACTCGGGGCAGCGCAGAGCACACGGCGGTTTTGCGCTGCAATGGGCAGTGCCACCAGGCTTGAGTCTTCCGGCTCGCCGTAACGCAGGGCAATGTCCACCGGTTGGCGGAACAGGTCGGCGATGCGATCACCCAGCAACAGGCGCACGGTCAGTTTGGGATGCTCACGCTGGAATTCGTCGAGCCAGGGCAGCAACAGGTTGCGGCCAAAGTCCGACGGTGCCGACAACTGCAAAATCCCGCTGACCTGGTCCTGACCGCTGGCCAGCAAACGACGACCTTCATCGAGATTGCTCAGAGCAGCCCGTGCATATTCCAGAAAGCCTTCGCCTTCGGCAGTCAGGCGCAGACTGCGGGTGGAACGCGCCAGCAATCGCGCGCCGAGTTGCTGTTCGATGCGCTTCAACGCCGCACTGGCCACCGCCGCCGACATGTCCATCACCCGTGCCGCCGCGGACAAACTGCCCAAATCCGCAGCACGGACGAACAACTGCAAGTCATCGAAACGCAGCATTACAGCCCCGATTATCAAAAAAATATTGAAAGAGACTGCTCTTTTAGCGGGTTTTATCTTGCAGAGAAATAGCCAATCATCCATCCCATCGAAATCATCCCGCTTCCGGAGTCGACCATGTCCCAGCCTTTCACCGCCATTGCCACCCTCATCGCCAAAGCAGGTCAGCAAGACGCCCTCGAACAGCACCTGCGTGCGCTGCTCGAACCGACCCGGGCCGAGGCCGGTTGCAGCCAATACGACCTGCACCAGGACCTGGCCAATCCGCTGGCTTTCTACATGATTGAACACTGGAGCAGCGACGAGGCCCTGCAAGCCCATGACGCCAGCGCCCATGTCCAGAACTTTCGCGCCAAGGCCGGCGACTTTCTCGAGCACTTCGAACTCAAGCGCCTGCGTACCGTGGCTTGATCCCTTCTTCTATGACTGTTCAGGAACCTCACATGAAAGCCATCGCCTACTACGCCTCTTTGCCGATCAGCGACGCCAATGCCCTGCAAGACATCGAACTGCCAGAACCGGTCGCCGGTCCGCGGGATCTGCTGGTGGAAGTCAAAGCCATCTCGGTGAACCCGGTCGACACCAAGGTCCGACAGAACGTCCAGCCTGAAGGCGGCGCGGCGAAAGTGCTGGGTTGGGACGTGGCCGGTGTGGTCAAGGCTGTCGGCACCGAAGTCACGCTGTTCAAGGCGGGCGACAAGGTGTTCTACGCGGGGTCCATCGCCCGTGCCGGGGGCAATAGCGAATTGCACGTGGTGGACGAACGCATCGTCGGCCATATGCCGAAAACACTCGGTTTCGCCGAAGCCGCTGCGCTGCCGCTGACCGCCATCACGGCTTGGGAATTGCTCTTCGAACGCCTGCAAGTGCGTGAAGGTAAAACTGATGAAGGCCAAAGCCTGCTGATCGTCGGCGCGGCTGGCGGTGTGGGGTCGATCCTCACGCAACTGGCCAGCCAGCTCACCGGGCTGAACGTCATCGGCACCGCTTCCCGTGCGCAAACCCAGAGCTGGGTACGTGAGTTGGGGGCCGATCTGGTGATCGATCACAGCCAGCCGCTGAGTGAAGAACTCAAACGTGCAGGCATCGAGCAGGTGACTCACGTCGCCAGCCTGACCCAGACCGATCATCACCTGGATCAACTGGTCGAGGCGTTGGCACCGCAAGGCAAACTGGCGCTGATCGATGATCCGAAAGCGCTGGACGTGACCAAGCTCAAGCGCAAGAGCCTGTCGCTGCACTGGGAATTCATGTACACCCGCTCGCTGTTCGAAACGGCGGACATGATCGAGCAGCACAAACTGCTCAACCGCGTGGCCGGGCTGATCGACGCCGGTACGCTGAAGACCACGGTCGGCGAGCACTTCGGGACCATCAACGCGGCCAACCTGCGTCGCGCCCATGAGCTGCTGGAAAGCGGCAAGTCCAAGGGCAAAATTGTACTCGAAGGCTTCTGAAACAAAATGAAACAGGTGTCGTCCCTCTGGACGACACCGTCAGTCCGAGAGTTGACCCTTGTCACAATTGCGATCGTATTCGGGTCTACAATCGAAATCTCTGCGACACAATCTTTTTACGTGACATCTTTTACGAGAGGAGAGATCAGCAATGAAGATCCTGATAAAAGAAGTGGCTAAATCCCAATGGCAGGTCCGCCTGGACCAACACGCCGTCACCTTCCGCAGCGAAGCCGAAGCTCGCGCCTTCACTCGAACCCTTGAAGCACGCTTGCTTGCGCCTCATCAATTTCCCGACCAGCAGCAGCAACGCGCCGCTGGCTGAGTCCGTCCTCAGACCTGGGCTTGCACCAATGCCCGGGCATTTTGCAAACGCCGGGTGAGCATCGCGGCGCTCACCACCAGAATTCCGCACAGGCTGATGACCATGGCCATCGGCACTGCGCTGCCATCGTGTAAAACACCGACCAACGCTGCCGCTCCGGCGGCGACGCTGAATTGCAGGCAACCGAGCATCGCCGACGCACTGCCGGCGCGTGCGCCCTGCCCGTTCATGGCGCAGGCCGAGGCGTTAGGGAGGATGCAACCGAGGCTGGCGATGCAGATAAACAGTGGAATCAGCAGCGGCCATAACTGCTCGGTGTGCAGCGCACTGACGGCGAGCAGCGCCAGGCCCGCACCCAAGTAAATCCACACAGTACGCACCAGCAGGAACGCCGGGCCACGCTTGGCCAGCAGTCGCGCGTTGACCTGCGCCACCAAAATGAAACCCGCCGCGTTGGTCCCGAACAGCCAGCCGAAATGCTCGGCCGGTACGCCGTAGAGTTTGATGAAGACGAAGGGTGAACCGGCGATGTAGGCAAACATCCCGGCAATGGCAATACCGCCGGTCAAGGCGTGGCCGAGGTAGACCGGATCCGACAACAGGCGACCGTACTGACGCAACGCTCCCGACAGCGGCTGACGCGGTACATGGGCCGGCAAGCTTTCCGGCAATCCGATCGCCACGGCCAACCCCGCCAGTGCACTGAAACCGGTCAGCACCAGGAAGATTGACTGCCAACCTGTGGTGTTGACCAGCAGCCCGCCCAGCATGGGCGCAAGAATCGGCGCCAGGCCCATCACCAGCATCAGCTGCGAAAAGACTTTCGCCGAACCCACCGCATCGCATTTGTCGCTGACCACCGCACGGGAGATCACCATCCCAGCGCATCCACCGAGCGCCTGAATAAACCGCGCACCGATCAACCATTCCAGATTCGGCGCAAACGCGCAGGCCAGGGAGGCGGCGGTGAACAATCCGACGCCCGTCAACAAAGGAATCCGTCGCCCGAAGCGATCCGCGACCGGTCCGTACGCCAGCTGACCGAGGGAAAGGCCCAGGAAATACGCGGCCAGTGTCAGCTGAACATGTTTCTCATCGGTGCCGAAAGCGAGCGCCATCGCCGGGAACGCCGGCAGATAGAAATCGATCGCCAGCGGGCCGAAAGCGCTGAGGGCGCCAAGAATCAAAATGGTACGGAAGTTCATCAGGCATCCAGTTGGGCATAAGTCGGCAGCCCGACAGTCTAGCCGCGCATCGACGCCTTGAACATTCCGATAGCTCGCTAACTATTAAATACCTCTGAAAATACAAAACCTGTGGGAGCGAGCTTGCTCGCGATGACGGAGTGTCAGTCGATATTAATGGTGAATGACACACCGCTATCGCGAGCAAGCTCGCTCCCACAGGGATTTGTGGTGTGCTTTAGACGACTTTCGCTTCGTAGCCTTCTTCGGTGATCGCTGCAATCACCTGCTCGTTCGTCAACGCGCTTTCAACGCCAACCTCTTTCGCCGCCAGATCGACCCGCACGCTGGCCGCAGGATCCTTGGCTTGCAGCGCCTGGGTAATGGCTTTGACGCAGTGACCGCAGGACATGCCTTGAACGTTGAACACTTGCATGGTGTGGCTCCTTTTATGAGGGTTGCCAGCAGTCTCGAGCTTGCCACCATGGCAAGGTCAAGTTCTGAAGAGATCTGCCGGGCTGGCAATCGGCGTCGCGCTCGGCCAAGCTGCGTGCATCAATGACTCGATTTCAGGAGATTCAGCCATGCGCTGGTCAGCTCTCAGCCTGTTTGGCTTCCTCAGCCTCTTTGCCGCGACACCTTCGGTTCAAGCCGCCGGGGAGGACTATGGCGTACTGATCATTTCCCGCGAGCGCCTGGAAGTCGCGACCTCCTGCGAGATCGGCGTGTACATCCAGGATCAACTGTCGGCGCGGCTGTTCCAGGAACAAAGCACCTCGTTCAACCTGCCACCGGGCAATGTGTCCCTGCGCCTCAAACTGTTGCCGGGCCAGGCCCCGGGTTGCAACCCGGGCATGCTCGCACCGGGTTCGCAGAACATCACGCTCAAGGCCGGGGACGTGTTGAAGTTCCGGATTGCGATGACGCAGGAAGGTATGTACCTGAAACCCACTGCCCTGGACTACTAATCGCCCCGCCGATCGTTCCCACGCTCTGCGTGGGAATGCAGCCCGGGACGCTCCGCGTCCCATTTAAAAGCCGAACGCAGAGCGTCCGTTGAGGCATTCCCACGCAGAGCGTGGGAACGATCAGGTGCCGATCTTTTGATCTGAGACATGGCGCTTGACCTTGCCAGCATGGCAAGGTTGATCCTGTAGGCATCTACTACAGGGAGCGCGACCGATGTCCGAATCCACCACTTTCGATCTGCCGATTGCCGGCATGACCTGCGCCAGTTGCGCCGGGCGTGTCGAGCGTGCCTTGAGCAAAGTCATCGGCGCCTCTGCCGTCAGCGTCAACCTCGCCACCGAGCAGGCCAGGGTCCAGGCGCCCAGCGACAGCCTGCCGGCGTTGATGGACGCGGTGCAGCAGGCCGGTTACAGCGTGCCGCAGCACAGCCTGGAATTGAGCATCGACGGCATGACTTGCGCTTCCTGCGTCGGCCGCGTCGAACGCGCACTGGCGAAAGTGCCTGGGGTGAAAAGCGTCAGCGTCAACCTGGCGAACGAACGGGCACACCTGGAACTGCTAGGACAAATCGATCCGCAAGCCTTGATCGCCGCTGTGACCAAGGCCGGTTACAGCGCCAGCGTCTGGGAAGTCGAACACCCGCAAACCGATCAGCAACAACAGCGCCTGCACCGTGAGCGCTGGGCGTTGATCATGGCGATTGCCCTTGCCTTGCCGCTGGTGTTGCCGATGCTGCTGCAACCGTTTGGCGTGCACTGGATGCTCCCGGCCTGGGCGCAATTCGCGCTGGCCACGCCGGTGCAGTTCATTTTCGGCGCCCGTTTTTATGTGGCCGCCTGGAAAGCCGTGCGGGCCGGTGCCGGCAACATGGATTTGCTGGTCGCCCTGGGCACCAGCGCCGGCTATGGCTTGAGTCTTTATGAATGGGCCACGGCGGCCGGGCGCATGCCGCACTTGTATTTCGAAGCCTCGGCGGTGGTGATCGCCTTGGTGTTGCTGGGCAAATACCTGGAAAGCCGCGCCAAGCGCCAGACCGCCAGCGCCATCCGCGCCCTCGAAGCCTTGCGCCCGGAGCGCGCGATTCAGGTGATCGATGGCCGCGAGCAGGACGTCGCCATCAGCGCCTTGCGCCTCAATGATTTGGTCATGGTCAAACCCGGCGAACGCTTCCCGGTGGACGGTGAAGTGGTCGAAGGTCAGAGCCTCGCCGACGAAGCGCTGATCAGCGGCGAAAGCCTGCCGGTGCCCAAACAACCCGGTGACAAAGTCACTGGCGGCGCGATCAATGGCGAAGGCCGGTTGCTGGTTCGCACCCTGGCCCTGGGCGCCGAAACCGTGCTGGCGCGGATCATCCGTCTGGTCGAAGATGCCCAGGCCGCCAAGGCACCAATCCAGAAACTGGTGGATAAAGTCAGTCAGGTGTTTGTGCCGACCGTTCTGTTGATCGCGCTGGCGACTTTGATCGGCTGGTGGTTGTATGGCGCGCCGATGGAAACCGCGTTGATCAACGCCGTCGCCGTGCTGGTCATCGCTTGCCCTTGTGCATTGGGCCTGGCCACGCCAACCGCGATCATGGCCGGCACCGGCGTCGCCGCCCGCTACGGAATTCTGATCAAGGACGCCGAAGCACTGGAACGTGCCCATGAAGTCAGCGCCGTGGTGTTCGACAAGACCGGCACGCTGACCTCGGGCGCACCCCGAATCGCTCATTTGAGTGCCATCAACGGTGACGAAGCCGCCCTGCTGCAAATGGCCGGCGCGCTGCAACGCGGCAGTGAACACCCGCTGGCCAAGGCAGTGCTGGACGCTTGCGCCGAACGCGGTTTGATCGTGGCGGATGTCAGCGATAGCCAGTCGCTGACCGGACGAGGCATCGCCGGCACGCTCGGCGGTCGTCGTTTGGCGCTGGGTAATCGCAGGCTGCTGGAGGAAAGCGGTTTGAGCGCAGGCCCATTGGCTGACTCCGCAACCGCATGGGAAACCGAAGGCCGCACCCTCTCCTGGTTGATCGAACAAAACCCCGCGCCAACCGTACTGGGTCTGTTCGCGTTCGGTGACACGCTCAAACCCGGCGCTTTGCACGCGGTGCAACAGCTCAGCGCACGGAACATCAGCAGCCACCTGCTGACCGGCGACAACCGCGGCAGTGCCAAAGTGGTTGCGCAAGCCCTGGGCATTACCGATGTCCACGCCGAAGTCTTGCCCGCAGACAAAGCTGCCACCGTCGCCGAACTGAAGAAAACCGGCGTGGTGGCGATGGTCGGTGACGGTATCAACGACGCCCCGGCCCTGGCGGCCGCCGACATCGGCATCGCCATGGGCGGTGGCACCGACGTAGCCATGCACGCGGCCGGGATCACCCTGATGCGCGGCGATCCACGGCTGGTACCCGCCGCACTGGAAATCAGCCGCAAGACCTACGCGAAGATTCGTCAAAACCTGTTCTGGGCGTTCGTCTATAACCTGATCGGCATTCCGTTGGCAGCATTCGGCTTCCTCAACCCGGTGCTGGCCGGCGCGGCGATGGCGTTGTCGAGCGTCAGCGTGGTGAGCAATGCGCTACTGTTGAAAACCTGGAAACCCAAGGATCTGGAGGACAACCGATGAACATCGGCCAAGCAGCCCGCCACAGCGGCCTGAGCGCAAAGATGATTCGTTATTACGAGTCCATCGGCTTGCTCAAGGCTGCCCATCGCACCGACAGCGGCTACCGCGTTTATGGTGACGACGACTTGCATACGCTGGCGTTCATCAAGCGCTCCCGGGACCTGGGTTTTTCACTCGAAGAGGTCGGCAAACTGCTGACCCTCTGGCAGGACCGCCAGCGGGCCAGTGCCGACGTGAAGGCCCTGGCCCGCCAGCACATCGACGAATTGAACCAGAAGATCCGCGAACTCGGTCAATTGCGCGACACCTTGCAGGACCTGGTCGAGCACTGTCAGGGCGACCATCGCCCCGACTGCCCGATCCTCAAGAACCTGGAGTCGGGCTGCTGCGCGCAACCCGTCCGCCCCTGATCGCGAGTGCCTTCACCACCAGCAACGTGGTGAGGGGAATGCCGTGGAACAGCAGCACCACGGCCCCCGGCGTCCACCACGAATAGAACGGCGCGGCGATCAACATGCCGACGCCGAACCCGGTCATTTGCAGCAGCGTCAACAAGCTGAAGATCGGCAGGCGCAGGCTGTCCGGCTCACGTTGCAGACGCGACATCAGGCCGACCTCGGAGAAGCCGTCACCCAACCCCGCCGGTAACGAGAACAGCAGCAAACCGTAGAGGGTCTGCTGCTGAAACATCAGGATGAAGCCGCAGGACATCAGCAACACCCCGAAGAAAAATCGCCGCTCCAGGTGTGCATTGCCCGAACCTTTCAGGCGACTGGCGATTCGCGCGCCGATCAGTTTTCCGCAGGCCCAGACCGCCAGCATCAGGCCGAGCGTGGTGCTGGCCGACTCGGGAGTCAGCAATCTGGAAATGATCGGGAAGCCAACGTTGTGCGCGGCGCTGCCCAAGGTGTCGGCCATGGTGACGGCGAGCATCGCGGCCACCACGGGTGTGCTGCGCAGACCTTGGCGCAGGGCCGACCATTCACCCTTGGGGTGGCTTGGCTCAGTACTGGACGCAGGTCGGGAAAACCGCAACGGCAGGATGAACAACGCGGCCAGCAGATAAGTGACCACGTTCAACGCAAACACCGTTTCAAAGCCAAACGCCGCCACCAACAGGCCAGCCACCAGACTTCCGCCGACCATGGCAGCGGACGATGCCGAAGTGATCCAGGCGTTGGTCTTGAGCAGATGCTCGCCTTCGATCAAGTGCGGTAACTGGCTGTTGAGGCCGATGGCGAACATTGAGTTGCCGAATCCCAAGCCGAACGCGATCAAGGGTAAAAGCAGTGCTTGCTGGGCGACCGGCAGCACCAGCAGCAGGCCCAACAACCCAGCGCGCATCAGATCAAAGGCAATCAGCGGAATGCGCCCGACCCAACGACGATAGAACGAAGTGCCGATCAGGCTGGCGAACACCCCACCGCCCACACGGCTGGCGAGGAAAATCCCGACGCTCATGGCGCTGTTGCTGAGCAGGTAAACGTAAGTGGCCAGGGCGACCATGTTGAGGAACGCGCCGAAGTCCGAGACCAGACGGGCGGCGATGATCAACTGAGCATTGCGGGTGGATAGGGTGTTCACATTCAATCCTTGAGTGTGGGAAGCATGGTCGTTGTGGATTGTCTGGTCTGACGCCATCGCGGGCAAGCCACGCTCCCACAGGTTTTTTGTCGACCCCGAATTCCATAATCGACAAAAAACCTGTGGGAGCGTGGCTTGCCCGCGATGCAGACGACTCGGTATCGACTTGTTCCGGATTCACAAAAAACCCGGCCGAAGCCGGGTTTTTCGTTAACCGATCACTGCATCCACGGTGGAGGCGGTTCTTCGGTTTTGCCCGGTGGCGCATCATCTGCCGCGCGCACCGCTTGTTTGCGCTCTTCATCCAGGCGTGCCGCCTCGATCTCGCGCATGATCCCGCCCACGTCAGCCAACTCTTCCGGCTCGTCGAACTCACCGGTCAACGCACTGGCCGGGTGCAAGGTGCCGGCTTCGTACAACGCCCACATTTCCTTGGCGTATTTGGTCTTTTTCAACTCCGGCGCAAACCGGCCGAAGTAAGACGCCATGTTGCCCACGTCCCGCTCCAGCATGCTGAACGCGTGGTTGTTGCCCGCCGCGTCGACCGCTTGCGGCAAGTCGATGATCACAGGGCCAGTCGGGGTCAACAGCACGTTGAACTCGGACAGGTCACCGTGCACCAGACCGGTACACAGCATCAGCACGATCTGCGAAATCAGGAACGCGTGGTATTCACGCGCCTGATCCGGCTCCAGCACCACGTCGTTCAGACGCGGCGCGGCATCACCGTACTCGTCGGCCACCAGTTCCATCAGCAGCACGCCTTCAAGGAAGTCGTACGGTTTTGGAACCCGGACGCCAGCACCGGCCAGACGGAACAACGCCGCCACTTCGGCGTTCTGCCAGGCGTCTTCGGTTTCTTTCTTGCCGAATTTCGAGCCTTTGGCCATCGCTCGAGCCTGACGGCTGTTGCGCACCTTGCGGCCTTCCTGATACTCGGCCGCCTGACGGAAACTGCGTTTATTCGCCTCCTTGTAGACCTTCGCGCAACGTAGCTCGTTACCGCAGCGCACCACATAAACAGCTGCTTCTTTACCACTCATGAGTGGGCGCAGCACCTCGTCGACCAGACCGTCCTCGATCAGGGGTTCAATGCGTTTTGGAGTCTTCATCAGCTTTTATTGTGGGTCCTTTATTACCAAACACGCGAAAGTCATTCGTTATACGGCAATCCACTCGTTCGGGGGAGGGGTTGCCGACCTATGAACGTCGTGATGCACACAATGTGCCGAATAAATCGGTCAACCGCCGCCGGTCGTCATCGGCCGCCCGAGATCATAGCTGAGCCGGCACCACTTGGTGACGAAGGGGTGTGAGGGCATTTGCGACAGAAGCTGACACCCGAATTCATACCCTTCGTAGGATTTTTCTCAGCAAGCCTCAATTTCCCCTTCATTCAGCCGAAGTCCTCAGTGACAGAGTAATTTGTCCGACAATCGTTCCGACAACAATAACGATGGCGCACTCAGGGATACGGGTGGATCAACACCGTTTTCGCCTGCCAATAATCCGCGAGTCATCTGCACTGCGTGGGCCTACAAGAACAATCTGGAGCGCGGATGAACATCAAACAGAAGTTGACCTGGGCGTTTGCAATCATCGCCTGCTTGCCCGTGGTGCTGGTCGCCACTCTCGTGGTGCTGAACTTGCGCAGTGACGCCAAGGAAAATTTCGTCGACGGCAGTGGTCGCGAGATTCGTCAGGTCAGCAACGCCATGCAACTGTTCTTCGACGGCATCAGCCAGAACGTCGATTACCTGGCCAAGCAGCCCCTGATCAAGGAATCCGACGACAGCCTCAAGACCTACATGGGCGCCAACGCCGAGAGCATTCCCCAAGGCGAGATGGACAAAAAAGTCTTCGGCCTCCTGCAGGACCTGGGTAACAGCCATCCGTCCTACGCCTATGCCATCCTCGGCACCGCAGCGGGCGGTTACGTGTCCTGGCCGGACGATGCAAAACTTAGCAATTACGACCCGCGCCAGCGCCCCTGGTACAAGGCGGCCCAAGCCAAACCGGGCAAACCGTTTCGCACCGAGGCCTATTATTGGGCCCAGGATGATGCGACCTACGTCAGCACCGTGCGCACCATCGACAACAAATTGGGCAGCAACGGCGGCGTGGTCAGTATCGACGTGACACTCAAGCAGCTCACCGAAATCGTCAAGCAGATCAAGCTCGGTGAAACCGGCTACCTGATGTTGCTGGAAAACACCGGCACCGTACTGGTCGATCCAAAGCGGCCGGAACACAACTTCAAGGCACTGAGCAGCCTGGGCGAGGGTTACGCGCAACTGGCCAAGGCCGGCAAAGGCCTGGTGGAAGTCGAGTTGAACGGTGAACGCTACATGGCCAACGTCTGGCCGTCAGAGCAACTGGGCTGGACCTTTATCGGCCTGATCAAGCAAAACGACGTGATGAGTTCGGCGACCCAATTGACCTGGCTGATCGCAATCATTGCAGCCGTGCTGGCAGTGGTCTTCGCCATCCTTGGTGCCAGTTTCGCCAGTGTCATCGTGCGGCCGATCCGCAGCGTGGCCAGCGGCCTGGAAGGCATCGCCCAAGGTGAAGGCGACCTGACCAAGAACCTGGAAATCCGTGGCAGCGACGAAACCGCACAGCTGGCCAACTGGTTCAATCAGTTTTTGACGGCGATTCGCAACCTGATCCAAAGCATCGGCGGCGCCGCGACCAAAATCCTCGCCACCTCCAAGAGCTCGACCCAGGTCTCCAGCGACATGGCTGAAGCCGCCGGGCGCCAGCGTGAAGCGGTGGACATGGTGTCCACGGCGTTCCACGAAATGGTCGCCACTGCCAACGAAGTCGCGCGTTCTTGCAGCCAAGCGGCGGAATCCGCCGACAGTGGGCAGCGCCAGGCGCGTCAAGGTCAGCAGCAGATTGATGCGGCAGTGACCAGCGTTGATCGCTTGAGCCAGGAAATCGAACAGTCGGCGCAATCGATGCAACAGCTTGAACGCGACAGCAACGACATTCAGTCGATCCTGGGGACCATTCGCTCGATTGCCGAACAAACCAACCTGTTGGCCCTGAACGCGGCCATTGAAGCGGCTCGGGCCGGTGAGCAAGGTCGCGGGTTTGCGGTGGTGGCGGATGAAGTACGGGCGCTGGCCAAACGCACGGCGGATTCCACCGCGGAAATCGATGGCTTGCTGGGCAACCTGGCCAAGCGCACCAGCCAAGTGACTCAGCAGATGCATGCGAGCCTGGAAGTGTCGCAACAATCGGTGACCCGCATCGGCGAAGCGCGCAGCAGTTTCGGGCTGATTCGTGAATCGGTGGATGTGATCCGCGACATGAACACGCAGATCGCCACGGCGGCGGAAGAACAGCATCAGGTGGCGGAAGACATCAATCGGCACATCAGCCAGATCCATGGCGATGCGCAATTGGTGGCGGAACTGGCGAACTCGGCGCGGCTGGATTCGCAGAGCCTGGCTGGATTGTCGAATGAGCTGGATGGGTTGGTTCGCCGGTTCAGAACCTGATCCAGAATCCCGGTGGCCGCTTCGCGGCCAATCGCGGGCAAGCCCGCTCCCACAGGTTATTGGGTGTCCACACAAATCGTGAAACATCGAAATTCACTGTGGGAGCGGGCTTGCCCGCGATGAGGCCGTTATTGCTTGAACAACTCCCCCGGTGTAAACCCAAACAACCCCTTGAACGCCGCAATAAAGGCCGACGTCGAGTCATACCCGCAAGACAGCGCCGCATTGGTCACGCTGTCGCCCTCCTCCAGCAAGCTCAACGACGACAGCAACCGCATCCGCTGCCGCCACCCTCGAAAACTCAACCCGGTCTCGCGCTGGAACAAGCGCATCAGCGTCTTCTCCGAGGTCCCCAGGCGCTGCGCCCATTCCTGCAACGTCACGTTGCGCTCCGGGCTTTCGATCAGCTCATTGCACAACCCGAGCAACCGTTCATGCCGCGGCAACGGCAGGGAAAATCCCACCTCCGGCAGATTCGCCAACTGATCCAGCAGGACATTCACCAGCCGTGCCTCCTGGCTGTCGCCCTGTGGATATTCCACCGGCAGCAGACAAAAACTCTTGATCAGCTCCCGGGCCAGCGGCGTGACTTCCAGCACCCGGCAACGCCCGTCTGCCCATTCGCAATCCTCACGGCGTACATAGAGGCTGCGCATCTCGGCGCGCATCGAGGTCACCACCTGGTGTTCAAGATCCGCCGGAATCCAGATCCCCCACTGCGGCGGCGCAAAGAAGCTGCCCTCAGCAGTGTGCACTCCAAGTACGCCGCTGATGGCGTAGGAAAACTGCACCCAATCGTGACGATGAGGTGGCGTCCACGACCCGGCATTCAAACTTTCCGCCCGCGCGAACAGCGGACGCGGCAACGCCTTGAGCGTCGGAATTGTTCGTTCGAGGGAAAGTTGTCCGTTAGTCGGCATTGATTGGCCTTATGTCGCAAGACGGCAGATAGGGGCGACGTTAGGCTAAGTCATCAATTCTTACAAATGTATCCGGTGCCTGTTATGCATGCCTTCAAACACCTCAAACGTGTGGTCACCGACTGGTTCTTGTGCGGCATGCTGATCGCCACGCTGCTGTCGTATTTCTTCCCGGTCTTCGGTGCCACGGGCGGCGGAATGCACGCCGAGTACGTGATCAACATCGGCGTGTTCCTGGTGTTCTTCCTGCACGGGGTCAACCTGTCCAGCGAACAGATCAGCCATGGTCTGAAGAACTGGAAGCTGCATGTGATGGTCCAGGGCTTCACCTTCGCGGTGTTCCCGCTGATCTGGTTACTGAGCGACAAGCTGTTGGGTTCGCACATTCCGTCGCTGCTGATGCTCGGCTTCTTTTACCTGTGCGCCCTGCCTTCGACCATTTCTTCTTCCGTGGCCCTGACCGGCAGTGCAGGCGGCAACGTGCCGGCGGCGATTCTCAACGCGAGCCTGACCAGCGTGCTGGGGATTTTTCTGACGCCGTTGCTGGTGAGTCTGGTGGTCGGCAGCGGAGCCGGCGGCATCGATCTGGGTTCGACCCTGCTCGACCTCTGCGCCATGTTGCTGTTGCCGCTGGTACTCGGCCAATTGGTGCGGCCGTTGCTCGGCAAATTCTTTGCCCGCCACAAGCGCTACACCAACATCGTCGACAAGCTGGTGATCCTGCTACTGGTCTACTCGGCTTTTTGCAATTCGATGGTCTCGGGCATGTGGCAGCAACAGGGCAACAGCGTGATTCTCAGCGCGCTGATCGGCAGTGCGATCCTGCTGGCGATCATCCTGTGGATGACCACCCGCACCGCCCGCGCCTTGAAGTTCAGCCCGGCCGATGAGGTCGCGGCGGTGTTCTGCGCCAGCAAAAAATCCCTGGCGGCGGGTGCGCCGATGGCCGCGTTGATCTTCGGCGCCAACCCGGGCCTCGGCTTGATTCTGCTGCCGATCATGATCTATCACCCGTTGCAGCTGATCGTCTGCTCGGTGATGGCCGAGAATTACGCGAACTGCAACCGCGAGCGTATCGCGCAGCAGAACGCCGAGCTGATCAGCGCTCGATAATCGCCGTCACGCCCTGACCACCGGCGGCGCAGATCGAGATCAGGCCTCGGCCCTTGCCTGCCGCGTCGAGCAGCTTCGCCAGGTTGGCGACGATACGTCCGCCGGTCGCGGCAAACGGATGCCCGGCCGCCAATGAACTGCCTTTGACGTTGAGGCGGCTGCGGTCGATGGAGCCCAACGGCGCATCAAGCCCGAGACGGGTTTTGCAGTACTCCGGATCTTCCCAGGCCTTCAATGTGCAGAGCACCTGCGCGGCGAAGGCTTCGTGGATTTCGTAGTAGTCGAAGTCTTGCAAGGTCAGGCCGTTGCGCGCGAGCAAACGTGGCACCGCATACACTGGGGCCATCAACAGCCCTTCGGCGCCGTTGACGAAATCCACCGCCGCGGCCTCGCCATCACGCAAATACGCGAGGATCGGCAAGCCACGTTCCTTCGCCCATTCTTCACTGCCCAGCAATACCAGTGACGCGCCATCGGTGAGCGGCGTGGAGTTGCCCGCCGTCATCGTGCCCTTGGCGCTTTTCTCGAAGGCTGGTTTCAGCGAGGCGAGTTTTTCCAGGGTCAGGTCCGGGCGCAGGTTGTTGTCGCGGGTCAGGCCGAGGAACGGCGTCATCAGATCGTTGTGCCAGCCTTCGGTGTAAGACGCGGCCAGATTCCGATGGCTCTCCAGCGCCAGCTGATCCTGTTCTTCGCGGGGGATGTTCCAGGTCTGGGCCATCAATTCGCAGTGTTGGCCCATGGACAAACCTGTGCGCGGTTCGCCGTTGCGAGGGAACTCCGGGATCAAGTCCCGGGGACGCAGTTGCAGAAACGTTTTCAGTTTGTCGCCGGTGGTCTTGGCGCGATTGGCTTGCAGCAGCACCCTGCGCAAACCTTCACTGACGCTGATCGGCGCATCCGAGGTGGTATCGACGCCACCGGCAATGCCGCAATCGATCTGTCCCAGGGCAATTTTGTTCGCGACCAGCAACGCCGCTTCAAGACCCGTGCCGCACGCCTGCTGGATGTCATAGGCCGGCGTGTAGGGGGACAACCGTGAACCGAGCACACATTCGCGCGTCAGGTTCATGTCTCGCGACAGCTTGAGGACCGCCCCCGCGACCACTTCGCCGATACGCAGGCCATGCAGGTTGTAGCGTTCGATCAAGCCTTCGAGCGCTGCGGTGAGCATCGCCTGGTTACTGGCGGTGGCGTACGGCCCGTTGGAGCGGGCGAAAGGGATACGGTTACCGCCAATAATCGCGACGCGGCGCAGCTGAGTCATGAAAAGCTCCTTGTGAAATATTCAATTTGAAAACCGATCCCCTGTGGGAGCGAGCCTGCTCGCGATAGCGGTATGTCAGTCACATCAATGGCGGCTGATGCACCGCTATCGCGAGCAGGCTCACTCCCACAGGGACTGCATTCCAATTCAGGTCTGTGGTCGCCTGAAAGTCCTGCGACGAACTAATCTGCTGAGTTCAAGCGTAGGCCTTATCTCGTGGATCGAACGACTGATTGCCATTCGTGGTCCACACTTTGAACCCCAGCTGCCGGAGTGCGTTCCATGTCTGACCGTTATATCGACTTCGCCAATTCGTCCATCGGCCATCGTCTGGTCGGGGCCATGGGACTGCCGTCTCCGGTGCGCCTGGAGCGCTGGCAAGCAGGCCGGCTGCGGCCTGTCGAAGGGGCGCTGTTGATTGGCGGCGGCCCATTGGCGGAGAAAGTCAGTGCCTTCGCCAATCGCCTGACCGACGCGATCTACAGCTACGGCGCCGAGCCATCCCTGGCCACCGCGTGGATTCCCGGCCACGGCCCCAAGCTCAAAGCCGTGGTGTTCGACGCCAGCGAGTTGGCGCAAACCGACCAGCTCAAACAGCTGCGCGAGTTCTTCCAGCCGCTGATGAAAAACCTCGATCACAGCGCGCACCTGGTGATTCTGGGGCGTGCGCCGGAGACATTGACCGACCCGTTCGCCGCCAGTGCTCAGCGTGCAATAGAGGGTTTCAGCCGTTCGCTGGCCAAGGAACTGCGCAGCGGCGGCACCCTGCAACTGATCTATGTCGGTGAAGGCGCCGAGGATCAACTTGAAGGGCCGCTGCGGTTTTTCCTCTCGCCCAAAAGTGCGTTCGTGTCCGGGCAGGTCGTCCGCTTGAAGGCCTGCGATACCCAGGTGTCGGACTGGACTCGCCCACTGGCCGGGCGCAAGGCGCTGGTCACGGGCGCAGCACGCGGCATTGGCGCCTCCATCGCCGAAACCCTGGCCCGTGACGGTGCCGAAGTGATTCTGCTCGACGTGCCACCGGCCAAAACTGACCTCGATGCACTCGCCGCACGCCTTGGCGGGCGCAGCATCACCCTGGACATTTGCGCCGAAGACGCCGCCGCGCAGTTGGTCGAACTGCTGCCCGACGGCGTCGACATCGTGGTCCACAACGCCGGCATCACCCGCGATAAAACCCTGGCCAACATGACCCCGGAATTCTGGGACGCGGTACTCGCGGTCAACCTTAACGCGCCGCAAGTGCTGACCAAGGCACTGCTCGACAGCGGCGCCTTGCATGACAACGGCCGAGTGATTTTGCTGGCTTCCATCAGCGGCATCGCCGGCAATCGCGGGCAGACCAATTACGCGGCGAGCAAGGCCGGGCTTATCGGGCTGGCCCAGGCCTGGGCGCCGCTGTTGGGTCAGCGCGGTATCAGCATCAACGCGGTGGCGCCGGGGTTCATCGAAACCCAGATGACCGCGCACCTGCCGTTCGGCATCCGCGAGGCCGGGCGACGTATGAGTTCACTGGGCCAGGGCGGCCTGCCACAAGACGTTGCCGAAGCGGTCGCGTGGCTCGCTCAACCGGGGACCGGCGCGTTCACCGGGCAAGCGTTGCGGGTCTGCGGACAAAGTGTCTTGGGGGCATAAAAAATGATCACCGATTGGCACACACTCAACCGCGAACCGAGCCTGACGGGTCTGTACGTGCAGGCAGCGACACGGCGCAAAATCACCGGCACCACCTTGCCCGACACGGGTTTGCGCTGCTGGGTCGAGGTCGATCCGAAACGCCTGGCGGCGTATCGCAAGGTCTGCGGTTTTGCCGACAACGGTTTGCTGCCGCCGACCTATCCACACATCCTGGCGTTTGCCTTGCAAATGCAATTGCTCACGGCCAAGGCATTTCCGTTCCCGCTGCTGGGGCTGATTCACCTGAGCAATCGTATTCGCGTATTGCGCCCCATGGGCGGGGTGAACCGCGTGCGGGTCAGTGTGCAGGTGCAGAACCTGCAACCCCACGCCAAGGGTGCAACGTTCGATCTGGTGACGTCGCTCGACGATCAGTTGGGGCCGCTGTGGGAGGCTGAAAGCCAGATGTTGTGTCGCGGGGTCAAGCTGGAAGGCGAACCTGTCGAGGAGGTCCTGGCATCCACCCTGGAAATGCTGGAAGTGGCTCGCTGGAAAGCGCCGGCGGACATTGGCCGGCAGTACGCCAAGGTATCCGGTGACTACAACCCGATTCACCTGAGTGCCGTCAGCGCCAAATTGTTCGGGTTCCCGACAGCCATAGCCCATGGGCTGTGGAACAAGGCCCGGACATTGGCGGCGTTGAGCGAGCATCTGCCCACGGCGAATGTCGAGATTGCGGTGCAATTCAGAAAACCGGTGCGGTTGCCGAGCGAGGTGACGTTGCTGGCCAGCGTGGCGGGGTCCAGTGGGGACTTTCGGCTGGTGGGTGCGGGGGATCTGGAGCACATGGTGGGGCATTGGCGGCCGATTGCCTGATTGATCTCTGGTGCCTGAACCACCGCCATCGCGAGCAGGCTCACTCCCACACTGAACTCAAGCGTTCACAAATTTTGTGTACGCCGACGATTCACTGTGGGAGTGAGCCTGCTCGCGATGGCGGTAGGTCAGGCACCACCGAACCCGATCAGAACGCGAACCGCACCTTCGCTGTAAAAGTATCGGCATTGAAATCGCTGCCGGTCACGTAGTTGTACGAACCACCCACGCTCCAGGCGCCCAGTCGGTAATTGGCACCGAGGCCCACTTCATAGCTGTCACGCACCGGGGTCGTGCCGCGCGTGGTGAACGAATCGCCACCTAGCACGAACGCCGAGGTGGTGGCGGTCTTGTCACCGATGAAGTCGTGCCAGGCCATGACCTTGGCTTCAGGTTCGAGACTGCCCGCGCCGACATCAAACGCAGCGGCCAGCCGCGCACCAACCCCCATCTCGCCGACTTCATACCGCTGACTGCCGACATTCAGCGACGCCGAGCTGCCCTTCTCGCGATACGCATCCATGCCTACGTTGGCATAACGCGCACCGACCTGAGGCTCCAGCAGAAGGCTGTGATTGAGGCGAAAGCTGTAGCCGGCCAGCGCACTCACGCCAAAGATATCGCTGTCGTAATCGCCCTTGGCGCGTGTGCCGGCGATGTAACGCTTGGACTCATTGTCGTTCCAGCCGTACATCAGCGATGAGTCCACGAACCAGTTGTCGTGGGTCCAGTTGCCGTACAGCGTCAGCGCATGGCCGGTCACGTCGGTTTTGCTGCCGGCGTCGGATTTCACATCGGTGTTGAGGTAGCTGTATGCCAGACCGAGGGTGGTATCAGCGTTCAGCTGGCCGTCGGCACCCACGGCGATGCCCTGGCTGTCGGCGTCGTAGCCATCGACACCACGGCGAGCGTCCTGATCGGCATTGCTCGTCAGCGCTTGCAGCCACACGCCTTTTTCAGTGGATGAGTTCAGTGTGCGTGCGCGGCTGGAACGGTCGTTGATCACGCTCGACACCAGCGTCTGACTGTTAGTGGCGGCGTGCAGCACGCCACGGCTCATGTCGGGGCTGAGTTTTTCGGCGAGTTTTGCCAGCTCGGCATCGGTGCCGGCATTGGCGAATGCCTGGAACACCGGGTCTTGTTCGTCGAGTCCGGGCATGACCGCCGAAGAAAAACGTCCGACTGCCGTGGCGGCGTTACGGGTGCCGCCGGCAACCAGGGTGTTTTGCGCCAGTACCTCTTCCGACTTGGCGCTGACCAGCGCCTTCACGTCGTTTCCTTCGACCCCGAAGCTTTTGACGTCCAGTAAGGCCGAGGTCGAAGAAATGTTCAGGTTCTCGCCACCAATCAGTTCCCCCGAGCTGATCAGGGTGTAGCGATTACCGTCCGCGGTTGTGCGGAAATCGCTGGAACGGGCCTGTAGTTCAAGACGTGCGCCAGCGCCGATTTCCGTGGTGCCCGTGACCTTCAACACCGGTTGATTGACGTCGGTATCGTTGCCCAGGAACATCCCCAGTACCGAATTGGAATCCTGCATGTCCAGATCACCGATGATCGTCGTGTGCGGGCGCAACAGCGTCAGTTTGCCGTACTGCACATCCACATAACCGGACTGGATCGTCGTACCGTCAAAGGTCACATCATTGTCGATGAGCACCCCGGAAAGCCCCATCAGGTTGCCTTTCACATCACCGCCATTCCAGTAGAAATAGCTGAAGCCATCGTCGACCTGAATGGCCACCGCACCGCCTTCGATCAGCCCCTGGCTTTGATAAATATTGAATGAGCCCTGACCCGCAGGTTGATGGCTGACATGAATACCAATGGACTGGCCGGAGATCGTGCCCGAGTTCCACACGTCGTAGCGATTGGTGACCGGAGAGATTACCCCGTAGAAGCTCAACGCTTCGGCATTGTTTCCAGTGGCACGAATACTGCCGCTGTTATTGACGGTTGCGCGCAGGTTTGCGCGGTCTATCAGCACCGCCACGGCGTCATCACCACTGACACTGATCGTCCCTTGGTTGTCGATACCCGCCAGCGCCGTGTGCGAAAGCAAAATGCCGGACGCTTCCGTACCGCTGACTGAAATCTCGCCGCGATTGATCAGGCTGCCGGTCACCTGGCTACCAATGTCGTACAGGCCCCTGAAGAGATTGCCTCCCGCTGCGCCGTTGATTTTGATTGAACCGTCATTGACCAGATTGCCGCCGATGACCGAGGCACTACCACCACTTGTCCCCACCACGATCCCGACACCCGACGTGGCGCCGTCAATGCTGATCGAGCTTCTATTGATCAGGTCATTTTGCGTGGTCAGGCCGTTCAGGCGCACAGCAAAAGTAAGACCCGGGGAAGCAACGGTCACGACATTGGCATTGCCGGAAAACGTCAGGGTTTGCCAGTTATCCTGAAGTGTTGAATAAGGTCCATTGCCCACGTTGTAGTCAAGATTCGCGGCAACGACCGCCGAGGAATGAGAAGCGGCAGCAACAGACAGCGCCAGCAGGGAGCGGCGCAGGCAAGAAGTGTTCAATCGAGAATCCCTTCCGAAACGTAAATGTTCCAGCAGGGCTCACAGTTTCAATCAGGCTTCCCCACCGTCCTGCCAGCGGGGTGCTGGTTCAGGCGCGGCAAATGTACATGAGCCATCATTTAGACACTACACAAATGTCAAAGTGATGGCGTCAATTTATCAAGCGCTGCAAGCGGGGAGAAAAAGCAGCGCACCCAATGTGTGAGCGACGGTGCAGCGATCCGATTTGCTCACGATGGCGGTTCATCAGGCGACATCTGTATCGACTGAACGACCGTCATCGCGAGCAGGCTCACTCCCACAGGGGATTGTGGTGTTTGAGGCTTGGCGTTAGTGCGGTGGATAGTTGGCGAGGATCCGCCCGACGGTTTCGCGTATCGCCGTGCTGCGGTCCGACGGATTTGTTGTACGGCTGAGCATTTGCTCATCGCTGCCACGCCACACCAGTTTGCCGTCATTGCCATCGAGCAGGTCGATCTGGATGGTCGCTACCTTATAGGTCACGTTGCGGGTTTCGTTGTACATCGGCCCGCCCCAGTAGCCATTCCAGGGGTTACCCCAGCCTCCGCCGTAATTGGTGGTCACCTGTTGCTGGCGTTCTTCGATGATCAGATAAGTCTGAACATTCAAATTACCCTTGCTGCCGGCCGCGGCCGGACGCAGGCCACGCTGATCCAGTTGATCGGCAACCGATTGGCGGATGCGCTGCTCGGTCAGGTCGCTCTTGATTCGTGGGTCATCGGGACGATATTGCAGGGCGGGTTCCTTCCAGGTCCAGCTGCGATAGGCGGCGAAGTCGCGGCTGGCATCGAAGTCATTATTGACCTGGCTGGCGCAGGCACTGAGCAACGCGGCCACAGCCAGTAAAGCGAAACGGCGGATCATGATGGTTCTCCGGTTGAAGGCATGAACCTGTGAAAGGCTTCCTGACAACAGAAGCTAACTAGGAGGATACGCCGACATGGCCTTTTCTACAGCCTCCCGTATTGCATCGGCACGCTCGCTCTGGCTGCCCCGATTACCGGTTTCGGCACTGGCACTCCACACCGGTTGACCGCTTTGAGCGTCGAACAAATCGACCCTCACCACCACGACCTGTTCCTGATAAGTCCGTACGATCGGCACCGTGTTGTAGATGCCATAACCATTGCCGTAGCGGTTGTAGCCACCATAACCGCCGCCGTAATAACCGTAGTCGTCCTGAACCTGGCGCAAACGGGTTTCCAGATGCAGATCGGCGCTGACAAACAGGTCGGCCGGTCGGGCGTTATCGTGCAGCGGGCGCAAGCCGCGCTGATCGAGGGCGTTGCTGACCGCTTCGGCGACCTGGGCCGAGTCCGCCCAGGCGCTGCCCGGTGGCAGCTGACCGTTGAGCCAGGCCCAGCTGCGGTAACGCCCATAGTCACGCGGCGGTGCCGGGTAGGCGCTGCGGTCGAACGTGTTGGCCGCCTGAGGCGGTGCGGGCGGCAAGGGATTGGATGTCGCCACATAAGGGTTGCTGCCCTGGCAGGCCGCCAACCCGAGACAGATCACCAGTAACCCTGAACGACTTTTCATGTTGCGCTCCGATCAGACCGGCCGACAGATCCAGTGCAAATAGCGCCCAAGCCCGGCGAAGCTTGGGTGACGGCGGTGGGCCAGCTCCATTTCGAGCAAGTCCACAAGTTCGGCGCGGGCCTGGAATTCCACCGGCATGTAATCGTGAAAAACCCGCACCCCGCTCTGGGTTTCGACCTGCCACAGGCCCTCAAGTTGCGCCGCCAATTCACGCGGATCAAGCGGCTGCTGCGGGGTCAGGCTCTGCTTTTCCCCGGCCATGTCGTTCTTGCGCATCTTGCGGAAATGACCTTTGAGCAAGTTGCGATAAATCAGTGCATCGCGGTTGTAGAAGGCCAGGGACAGCCACCCATCCTGCTTGGTCAACTGATGCAGCACCGGCAGGATCGCATGGGGTTCGGCCAGCCACTCCAGCACGGCGTGGCACAGCACCAGGTCGTAAGGTTCGGTGAGCTGACCGAGCAATTCCTGCCACGGCGCCTGAATGAACGTGGCGGTCTGCCCGGCGTCGGCGAAACGTTGGCGGGCGCCTTCGAGCATCGGTTCGGCGGGTTCGGCCAGTGTGACGTCATGACCGCGCTGGGCCAGCCACAACGACATGTGGCCCAGGCCCGCACCGATATCCAGCACACGCAGCGGCCGGTCCGGCAGGGTTTCGGCCAGGTCGGCCTGAAGCACCGCCAGACGGATCGCGCCTTTGGCACCGCCGTAGATTTTTTCGGCAAACCGGGTCGCCAGTTGATCGAAATGACGATCGCTCATCAGCTGAACCTCTTTTCGCTGTCCGCGAGTTTGCTGCGCACCACTTCATTCATGTCCAACCCCAACTCGCCGCACAGCAGCAATAGATAGAGGACGATGTCGCCGATTTCCTGCCCGGCGTGGGCGAGTTTGTCCGCCGGCAACTGGCGCGACTGGTCTTCGGTCAGCCACTGGAAGACCTCCACCAGCTCGGACATTTCCACGCTCGCGGCCATGGCCAGGTTTTTCGGGCTGTGAAATTGCCGCCAGTCATTGCGGTCACGGATAGCGTGCAGGCGTTCGGTCAGTTCAACAAGGTTCATCGGGCTCTCCTGAAGGCGTATAGCTTCGGGGGGATGGCCGGGGATGGCAAGTGGGCAGATTTAGTGTGGGAGCGAGCGAGCTCGCGGATAGCGGATTCAAATTCAGCATGGATGTTGACTGACAGACCACAATCGCGAGCAGGCTCACTCCCACAGGGTCTATGCAACCCTCTATGCTTGTGGGGAACTCGGCACCGTGATCCATGGCCCAAGGCTCAAATCCGGCAGCACGCCACCACTTACATCAGGACGTTCACGACATGCAGGTAGAAAGTTTTTTCGAATGGCTCGGCCAGGCACTCGGTTCGGTCATTCGGTTTATCGTTGATGGCCTCAGCGGCTTGTTCAACCTGTTGAGCCATGCCGGCAGCAATTTTGTCGAAGGCTTGTCCCGTGCATTGGGGATGGATACTTCGATCATCAGCATCATTGCGCTGATTCTGGGGTTGATGCTGTTGTGGTCGGCGATCCGGGCATTCATGAATGCGTCGATCATCATGGGGATCATCTGGTTGCTGCTGGGCCTTTGGTTGCTGAGCTGGATTATCCACTAACACCACCATCCCCCTGTGGGAGCGAGCCTGCTCGCGATGAGGCCAGCACATTCAATATCCATGTTGAATCTAAGACCGCCATCACGCCCTGAGCCTTTCCGTCAACGCGATTTTGCTGTGTTCAGCTCGCTGGTCAACGGCGAGCCGTGCCGGAGCAAGGCCTGTAAATAAACCTTTTCGTCGTACACGGTGCTGGTCTTCCAGCACCGATAAACGATCCGGATCCACTTGAACGCCAAGGCCCTGAGGGCGGCTTGGTAAGAGCAGCCTTTGGCCCTTTGCTGGCGATAATAAGCTTCTGCCCACACCGATTGATTGATGCTGTGTGCAGCCCACTCAACAAAGGTCTGGCGCAAAAAAGTTGCGCATTGATAGCGCCAATGAACGACTTTTTTCTTGCCGCTACGTTCGGTAACCGGTGCGATCCCGGCGTATCGCTGCATCGAACTGGCATCCTTGAAGCGATCTCGCTGCTCACCAAAAGCCACCATCAACCGTGGCGCAAGCTGCTGCCCCGCGCCGGGCAAGGCCTGGAAGAGGCGGTAGTCGGCCAGGGTATTGGCGGTTTTTTCGATCTCCCGATCAAAGTCTTTGATCGCCGTGATGACCCCTTTCAGTTGCGAGACCAGGGCCAGCACATACAGCGCTGAAGGACTGACCACGCCTGGATCTTCAGTCAACGGCATGGCTTTGGTGATCAACGCCAAACGCTGCTGATTGAGTTCAGCATGGCGAACATTATGCGCGTGAAGGAACTTCAAAACGCTGGCCGGCCGAGCGCGCTTAAGCACTTCAAATGTCGACCAGCGCGCCAAAAACTCACAGAAAACCAGCGTGTCATGGTCATGAAACAGCTCAAGAGCCAACGGATAATACTGTTTGAGCATGCAGACCAGACGGTTGCTGATCTTGACCCGGTCATCGACCAGCCCACGGCGATGTTCGGTCAGACTGGCGAGCGAACGCATGGCGGAGCTTTGCTGGACCAGTTGAGGAAACCGTTCTGGGTGATTCAGCAACAGCTCAAGCGCCCATTGAGCATCCGTTGGATCATCCTTGGCGCCACTGGGGACGAAGGTTTTACGGTGCCGGGCCAAGGTGCTCGGATTGATCGGAAAGATACAAAAAAACTCATATTTTTGCAGAGCCGCTATCAGTGGCCCTTTGTTCAGCTCCACGGCGACCGCGATCGGGCCACCGTAACGTTGATGCAGCGACTTGGCCCAGCGATCAATCGACTCGGGCTTGTGGTCGATGACCTCGAAACTCCGCTGAGCCTCTCCAGTTATCTGCAAACAGATGTCGTGCTTGGCATCTGCCCAATCAATTCCGATATAAGCAGTGAACCTCTGAGACAGGAGCGTTTGCATGGAACACCTCCACAGGCGCTAAAGTACATGCAGGGACATGCATGCTTGCGTCCAGCGAAGGCGATATAGAGAGCCGTGTCGGGCTTTCCCTGAGAATTCGTTAGAGGGCGCAAGCGCACCTGTGGGCTCGAAGGTGATGGCGTAATCATCGAGTGCTTCGCGAGCATATTCGTAGCCCGCAGGTGCATGTTCCTTCCTCGCCGACAGCGAACTTCCAGCGAAGTCAGTATGGAAGAGAAAGGAACGGACTACCTATATCGCGAGCAGGCTCACTCCCACATTGGATCGCTGTAGATCTCAAATGTATCGCTACAATGCCCGCTCCCCCAAGGAGCCTGCATGTCCAACCTGATTGCCGACTGGCGCGACCGCCCTACCCATCGTCGGGTCTGGGCGCTGGCTGCGCCGATGATTCTTTCGAACATTTCCGTTCCGCTGGTGGCACTGGTCGACAGTACCGTCATCGGTCACCTGCCCCACGCCCATCAGTTGGGCGCCGTCGCGGTCGGGGCCAGCCTGTACACCTTTCTGGCCTGGGGCATGGGCTTTCTGCGCATGGGCACGACCGGTTTCGCTGCCCAGGCTGCCGGTCGTGGGGATGGCGCGGCGTTGCGGCAGATTTTGTTGCAGGGCTTGTTGCTGGCGATGGGGCTGGCGATTGTCCTGGGCGCCTTGGGCGTCCCGTTGAGCGGCGTCGCGTTGCACTTCATGCAACCCTCCGCCGAGCTCGACCAACTCACCCGCGATTTTTTCCACACACGGCTATTCGGCTTGCCCGCAGCGCTGGCCAGTTATGCGCTGGTCGGCTGGTTCCTTGGCACCCAGAACGCCCGGGCACCGCTGGCGATTCTGTTGAGTACCAACCTGGTGAACATCGCGCTGAACCTGTGGTTCGTCCTCGGACTGGACTGGGGCGTGGTCGGCTCGGCGAGGGCGTCGGTGATTGCCGAATGGACCGGCGCCGTAATCGGCCTGCTGATGACTCGCAAAGCCCTGCGCGCCTATCCCGGCCACATCGCCTGGGCCGCATTGGCGTTGTGGCAAAGCTGGCGGCCACTGCTGGCCGTCAACCGCGACATTTTTATCCGCAGCCTGGCGCTGCAATCGGTGTTTTTCCTGATCACCGTACAGGGCGCGCGGCTCGGTGATGCCACCGTCGCCGCCAACGCCTTGCTGCTCAATGGCTTGCTGCTGACCGCCCACGCGCTGGATGGTTTGGCCCATGCCGTGGAAGCCCTGTGCGGGCATGCCATCGGCGCGCGCGATCGAGAAGCGCTGCGTCGCTCACTGGTGGTTGCCTGCGGCTGGTCGTTGCTGGCGAGCCTGGGCTTTGCCGTGCTGTTCGCCTTCGCCGGGCACCTGTTCATCGAGATGCAGACCGACATCCAGAGCGTGCGCGACACCGCGTTTATCTACCTGCCCTACCTCGCCGCGCTGCCACTGATTGCCGTGTGGAGTTATCTGCTCGACGGGCTGTTCATCGGCGCCACGCGCGCCCGGGAAATGCGCAACGGCATGCTGTTGACGGTCATTCTGCTGCTGCCGTTCGCCTGGGCACTGCAAGGCTTGGGCAACCACGGACTGTGGATAACGTTCCTGTTGTTCATGGCGCTGCGCAGCCTGACCCTCGGCGCGTTTGCCTGGTTGCTGCGCAAGAACGACGGCTGGTTCAGAGGTCGGGTTGACTGAGTCGGCGTGCGCTGGATAGGAACTGTCGAACCCTGAGTTCAGGTTTGACCGTTCTGCCACAGGTTGCGCAGACTATCGAGACGTTCCTGCTGGGTAACTCCCGGCAATGTCTGCACAGGCGTAGCGCCAGGGTACTGCAAGCGCAGCCATAACCAGCCATCGAGCACCGGGCGTTCGCTGAAACCCAGCGCCAACCCTTCCAGCAGGTGGGTCCACAGGCTGTGGTAATCGTTCCCGGTGGACCGGCTCCAATGCCAGGCATGCTGCTCAAGCAAGCAGGTTTGCAAAGAGTCCCGCTGACGAGGCGTCAGATTTTCCTCGATGGCCAACGGACTGACGGCAAGCCCCGGATTGAACAACTGCTGCCAGCCCTGACTGCCGATTGCCCGGTCGGCCCAGGTTCCGCCGAACCAGCGCAACTGACTGATCGGCCCCAGCCAGCGACTCAGTTCCAAGGCATCGCAGGCGTCGAAAAAGTAGCTCGCGGTGTGTGGATTGTAGTAACTCAACAACGCGCGGTGATGCAGGCCAAAGGTGACCGTGAGCATGCGGCGCAGGTGCTCGAGCAACTGCGCTGACGACGCCTCACTGACCAGCAACAAACCGCTCCAGATGTGCGGTTCGCGCAGGCACAACTCGGCCAGCGCCGGGCAGCCCTTGAGGTCAACCAAGACTGGCCCGTGTTCGCGTAACGGCTGAAATTCGGTGCCATCGAACAGTTGGAACCGTCGGGCCTGCGCAAACTGCTGGCGCAGTGCCGCCCCGCCCCGGGACTCCCCAGGCACATCGAGCAACAGCCATTGCGCGGTTGGGTCCGGCGCCTGGGCGACGATCATGCCGCACCGCTCTGGCCAAGCTGTGTAGCTGCCCGGCAAGTGCAGAAGGCTTGCGCGCAATGGCTGAAACTGCCCCCACCGGGCAACAGGCACAGCAGCACGAGCGGCTCGCTGGATTGCAACAAACGCAACAATCCGTCGACCGCAGTGTTTTCATCTGTCGCCGCGGCGGATGGAAGCTCGGGCAAGCCTGGCGCTTGGGTGAAGGGTGGGCCGGGAAGGAATCCGGTGATTAAGGGTTGATCCGGATCACCTTCGATAAAGCTCACCAGCACCTGCGCACCTTCACTCAACGGCATAATGTGCGTGCCGTCCAGCTCCGGCGACAACGGCAACCAGCAGTGGCTGGGCGCAGCGCCTTCGCCCTGATAGACCCAGTCAAATTGCACGGCAACAGGCCTGGATGAATCGGGTTGCGGCTCATCGACGTCGACCACCCAGGCCTGCTGCAGGCTGTGCATCCGGGGTTTCATGGCCGAATGAGGCGCCGCGAAAGGAAGCGCCCCGGCAACAGCGCGAATCTGGTTGCCGTAAGCAAAACCCGGCGTCTGCCCGCCCTGATGCTCGACATGGGTCAGCAACCAGAGACGATTCCAGTCGGAGCACGGATGGCCGGATAGCAGAACGCGTTGACCGCTGCGCAGCGTCATCAGGTTCGTCTGACCTACGCCAGCCTGCGTCTTGCCTTCAACCTTGAACTGCTGCAAGCCAAGCTGTTCGGTGTCGGGCTCAAAGACCATCTCGGCTCCCCGCTGAAACTGTCCCTGCCCGTCACCAAAAACCAGACAGTGCCCGCCCCGGCGATGCTCGAAGTGGTAGTGAAGCTGTTCCTGAGTACACAGACGCTGAAGAAACTGCAGATCCGATTCCCGGTATTGCGTGCAGAAATCACGGGGCGGGTAATCGCCGCTCAAATCAAAGCGCCGATCCTTGCCGGCAATGCCATGCTCTTTGAGCACCTGGGAGAGGATCTCGGGTACAGAACGGTTGCTGAAGATGCGCTGGCTGAAACGCTGGGCCAGGCAGGCCAGTTTCGGCCTCAGACGCACACGACAAAGCCTCGGGGCAGCGCCATGGCCAGCCTGGACGAGCTCATGCAGCTGTCCGTGAAAACCGGTCCCCGGCGGCCCTAGATGCAAAAAGGCCGGGCGGTACAGCAGGCTTGCCAGGTCCAATGTCGGGTCATCGATCAGCAGATCAATGTCGAACACGAAGGGTTCGCTGATCGCTTCACTGCCGGTAAAGGCCAAGACCTCAACGGGGTCGGGCAGACCCTCTACATCCAGACGAAATGACAGCTCGTTGACTGGATCGAACATCGGCGATTCTCTACAGGAGGGGCGGCCGGGGATTCTCTCTGAGAGAGTTGGCCGAGTAGAGTGCCGAAGTACAACTTAGGAAATGACCTACGCGAAAAGAGGACCACATCGCTTGGATAGACGGGGATGTGAGTCATTTCGCTTGAAATCAGGGAAGCGTCCCACCAAGTCATCTGAAATTTCCGAAGCGTGCGGAACATTTTCAGACAACCTGATGAGAGCAGTGCCTTACCTCAAGACGACAGGTAAGACGAACGGGTCAGGCCCAGGCGCAGAGCGTCGAGGAACTGGGTGCGTTCGGCGGCAGTGATGCGGGCACTCGCGCACTTGTCGCGGTAGTGGGTCATCAGCTCTTCCGGCGACAAGTGCACGTAACGCAGCATGTCTTCGATGGTGTCGTGGGTTTCGATACCGGCGTGGTACACGCTGCCGTCGGCGTTCTGGTAGATGTTCACCGAGTCGGTGTCACCGAACAGGTTGTGCATGTCGCCGAGGATTTCCTGATAGGCACCGACCAGGAAGATGCCCAGCAGGTAGTCTTCGCCTTCGTTCAAACCGTGTACCGGCAGGCTGGTTTCGATGCTTTGTTCGTCGACGTATTGCTTAATCTTGCCGTCGGAGTCGCAGGTCAGATCCTGCAGAACGGCGCGGCGCAGCGGCTCTTCATCGAGGCGGTGCAGCGGCAGGATCGGCAGCACCTGGCCGATAGCCCAGGTATCCGGCAGGCTCTGGAATACCGAGAAATTGCAGATGTACTTGTCGGCAAGCTTGTCGTTGAGTTCGTCGAGCACCTGACGGTGCGAACGCTGACGGGCCTTCAACGAGTTATGCAGGCGACGGCACACGGCGAAATAGCATTGCTCGGCCAGGGCTTTTTCCGCCAGGGTCAGCTTGCCATCGGCGTACTGGGTGGCCACGTCGCTCATGTAGTGCGTCGCGCGCCAGTAGGTTTCGGTGACCATCTCGATGTCGGTCGGGCCCAGCAGGTCAACCAGCCATTGCACGGTTTCCGGCAGTTCTTCCTTGTTCTCGATCTGCGGCACGTCGTCGTTGTGTTTCTCGACGTCGGTCACTTGCACCACGAGCATGGCGTGGTGAGCGGTCAGCGAGCGGCCGCTTTCGGAGAAGATGTTCGGGTGCGGCAGGTTCTGCGCGTCGCAGAACTCCTTGAGCATCCCGACCACGACACCGGCGTAATCGTCCATGTCGTAGTTGATCGAACTGGCGTTACGCGAGTGCGTACCGTCGTAGTCGACGCCCAGACCGCCACCGACGTCGATGTGGTCAACCGGCAAGCCGAGGTTGCGCAGTTCGCCGTAGTAACGAATCGCTTCCTTGAATCCGTGCTGGTAGTCCGCCAGGTTGGCGATCTGCGAACCCATGTGGAAGTGCAGCAAGCGGATGCCCTGATCCAGGCCGGCCGCGCGGAAACGCTCGACCACCGACAGCAACTGCGCCGCCGACAGACCGAACTTGGATTTCTCGCCGCCGGTGTCCGCCCACTTCGACGAAGCCAGCGACGACAGACGCACGCGTAAACCAACCTGCGGCTTGACCTTGAGCGAGGCCGCTTCTTCGATCACCAGGGCGACTTCGGATTCTTTCTCGATCACGATGAACACGTTGTGGCCGAGTTTCTGGCCCATCAGCGCCAAGCGGATGAACTCGCGGTCCTTGTAACCGTTGCACACGATGGTGCCGCCCTTCGGCGCCAGGGCCAATACGGCCAGCAGTTCAGGCTTGGAGCCGGCTTCCAGACCGATGGAAACGTCCTGGGTGGCGATGATGTTTTCGATCACCGCTTCTTGCTGGTTCACCTTGATCGGGTACAGCGCGGTGTACTTGCTCTGGTATTCCAGGCGCTCGATGTTGGCGTCGAACGCACCGGTCAGCTGACGCACGCGGTCTTGCAGAATGTCCGGGAAGCGCACCAGCAATGGCAAGGACAGGCCGCTTTGGCGCAGCTGGTCGACTTGCTCGAAAAGGTCGATAGGCGAACTGGTCGGACCGTTCGGACGAACTTCGACGCGACCGGCGTCATTGATCGCGAAATACCCGGCCCCCCAATGGCGAATCCCGTAAACGCTGCGGCTGTCCGCAACTGTCCATTGGCTGCCATCGTCTTTGCGTGTGCGTCGTACGGACATTGAAGTCCCCTATAAAGAAGTCATAGAGCGTCGCCTGGGTTCAGGCCGGCGCAGTCTAAAGAATGAAAATGACGATTAGCCTGCATGCAAGGGCCATAGACCTCACATTCAGCGCTGAGTTTAGAAACCGGTCAGAACAGGCTCTGTGAAAACCATGTAGACGACGCCAGGCCAGAGTTGAATCGGGACTGGATCAAGCCGAGGGTGGTTTTCACAGAGGCTGCTAGCCGCCGGATTTCTTCGCTTTGAAACCCAGCTTGATCAGTTCAGCCAAGAGTAGCTCGACATGATCGCCCTGGATTTCGATGATTGCGTCTTTCAACGCTCCCCCGGTCCCACAACGTTTCTTCAACGTGGTGGCCAGGTCCTTGAGCGCTTCTTCCGCCAACGGCACGCCAGTGATGGTGGTCACCGTCTTGCCGCCGCGACCCTTGCTTTCGCGACGCACGCGAGCGATGCCGTCGCCGGCCGGGATAACGGTCTGTTTGCAGATACAGGCGTCCACCGGTTTACTGCAATCGGGGCAATGACGACCTGCGTCGGTGGAAAATACCAAGCCACCAAGGGCGGCGAAGGATGCGGCTTTTTTGGCCACCGGCAATCCTCTTGGGAGGACAAAGACTGGTCGCAGCAACCTGGGCAGGTGCCATCGACCGCGAAGCCCCACTCAGGCAGGGGCAGCGCTACTGAGCCAGGTAATGTTGGCTCAGCTTGAAAAGGTCGCGCAGTGTAACGGCAAAAAGCCGACTTGCTAAGAGCCAATCGGCGCCAATTTATAGCTCTTTTGCGACGTTCTCGCCTCGGGCGCGCAGATAGCGCTTCAACGCGGCCAAAGAGTCCGGGCAATAAGGCTTTTGCTGAATTTCCAGGAGGACCTGATCGATGGGGATGAAGCGCGCTTCCAGCACCTCCTCCGGCTGCAGGATCAACGGGCCATCCCACACCGCCGAAAACGCCGAACACCAGAGGCGATTGCCGGTGTCCTCGAAGAAAAAGTGATCATGGGCAGTCAGTTCCACACCGCTCACACCCAGTTCTTCTTCCAGTTCACGTGCCGCCGATTCGGCATACGTCTCGGTGGCGAGCACCATGCCGCCCGCCGCCACGTCCCAGTAACCGGGGTAAATGGCCTTGCTCAGGGTTCGACGATGAACGCACAGTTCACCGGCCGAATTGAACAGCATGATGTAGGTGCCACGCCCGATCAGCCCGCGCTCGCGCAGGTCGGAACGGACCAGGGCACCGAGCAGGTTGTCCTGCTCGTCGACCCAGGCAATCTGTTCGGCATCCGAGGCCGCGCGGTGGGCAGCCTCTTTGGCGGTATCGACCATGACTCAGCCTTGATTGAGCAATTGACGCAGATCGATCACTGCGGCGTTGGCCCGGGAGATGTAGTTGGCCATGACCAGCGAGTGGTTGGCCAGAACGCCAAAGCCGCTGCCGTTGAGGATCATCGGGCTCCAGACCGGCTCTTGCGAAGCTTCCAGCTCACGAATGATCTGACGCACGCTGACCGTGGCGTTCTTCTTCGCGAGCACATCGGCGAAGTCGACTTCGATGGCGCGCAGCAGATGGGACAAGGCCCAAGCCTGACCGCGAGCTTCGTAGAACACGTTGTCGATCTGCATCCACGGGGTTTCGACGATTTCTTCATCGACCTGTGGCACCTGGCCCGGCGCCAGGACTTCAGTTTTCAGCGCGGTGTTGAGCTTGACCCGGCCAACGCTGGCCGACAGCCGTTGCGATAACGAGCCCAGACGGGTGCCGACATCGCCCAGCCAGTTGTTCAGGTTGTCGGCGCGGGCATAGAACAGAGCGCTCTTCTGACTCGGGTCGGACAGACGTGCCTGATAACGGCTCAGGGAATTGATGCCTTCCTGGTATTCGGACTCGCTGGAAGGCAGCACCCAGCTCTTGTTGTCGAAGTTGAAACGCGGCTCGGCCTTGGCCAGGTCGGCGTCTTCGGTGGACTGCGACTGGGAACGCGCAAAGTCTTTACGCATGGCACGACTCAGGTCGCGGACCTGGACCAGCACGCCATATTCCCAGCTCGGCGTATTGTCCATCCACAGGCCCGGCGGGAAACGGTCGTTGGAAATATAGCCACCTGGCTTGCTCAGCAAAGTACCGGCGACGGTCTTGAGGGTTTCCACCGTGGTGTACCCGATGACCATCTGCTTGCCTTCTTTCTCGGCAGCCGCTTGAGCATTTTGTTGAACCGGGAACAGCGCAGGCTCCTGGCTCCAATACCAACCCAGCGCAATCGCAACGAGCAGGTAAAGGGCAATCAGTGTGGCCAGCGCCCGGCTGAACAACAGCCCGCCAACGTAACTGCGGGCGGCCGATTTCGGTTCAGCGGCACGTTCAGGCGCGCTGCCCGCGCGATTCTTCCAGTCCAGCATGGCGATATCCTTTCAATCACTTGAGTTCATCGGTTCGACCACAACCCTACGCCATCGTGCCTCGTTTGCCACACAATCGCATCGTCGAGGCGCCACTATAAATGAAGCACACACCTTTGTAGCAGCTGGCGAAGCCTGCGTTCGGCTGCGCAGCAGTCGTAAAACCTGAGCGTGAGGTCTTTCTGAAACACCGTATCGACTGATTTCACGACTGCTTCGCAGCCGAACGCAGGCTACGCCAGCTGCTACATGATTGCGCACAGCGGCGAGCCTATGCGACCAGACAGTCAGAAACTGAATGATGCCGCTTTGCAGATTATTGACACACGACACTCATGGGATTGAAAAGAGGTGCTAGCATAGAGCCACCAGTCGATCTCAGCATGCACCCTAACTAGTAGTCAGGATATGACCGAGCCAGAAGACCCCAGCCGTGAGCGCCTCAAGCACCACTTTGCCCAGCGGGTAATTCATCAGGCACGTCAAATTCTTGAGATATGGCAGCGCCTGCAACGCAGCGAATGGTCCACCACCGATTTGTCCGAACTGAGCGAGGCCAACCTGCGCCTGCTGCGGTTTGCCGAGCGCTTCGAACAACCGGAACACACTCAGCTGGCGCGCCACATCGGTCTGTCGCTGGAGGCTGTCGATGCCAATCGCGGACGCCTGAGCAGCGGACTGATCACCGACCTCAATCGTTTGATGCAGCGCCTGTCGCGCACCGGCCTGCGCCACGGCGATCAACTCGATCAAACCTTTCTGCCACCGCTGCGCAAGCCCATCTACGTGATGCTGCAGGATCACGACCGCGCCGAACGCCTGGCCAAGCAGCTGGAATTTTTCGGGCTCAGCGCCCAGTCCCTGGACAGCGTTGCTGCGTTTCGCTCCTCGATGGTCGAGCGCCTTCCCGCGGCAATCGTCATGGACGTGGACTTCAGTGGCCCCGGCATCGGCTTGAAACTGGCCGCCGAGGCCCAGGAAGGTCTCGATCATCGACTGCCGCTTTTATTCTTCAGTTTGCTTGAAACCGATACCCCTACCCGCCTCGCCGCCGTGCGTGCCGGTGGCCAGGAATTCCTCACCGGCACCCTCGAAGCCTCAAGCCTGCTGGAGAAGATCGAAGTCCTGACCTGTGTCGCCCAGTACGAACCTTATAAAGTGCTGATCATCGACGACTCCCGCGCCCAGGCCTTGCACACCGAGCGCCTGCTGAACAGCGCCGGGATTGTCACGCGCACCTTGATCGATCCGATTCAGGCCATGGCCGAACTGGCGGACTTTCAGCCAGACCTGATCATCCTCGACATGTACATGCCGACCTGCACCGGTACTGAACTGGCCAAGGTGATCCGCCACAACGACCGCTACGTCAGCGTGCCGATCATTTACCTCTCGGCCGAAGACGATCTGGACAAGCAACTCGACGCCATGAGCGAAGGTGGCGACGACTTCCTGACCAAGCCGATCAAGCCGCGGCACCTGATCACCACCGTGCGCAACCGCGCGGCGCGGGCGCGCAATCTGAAAGCGCGGATGGTCCGCGACAGCCTGACCGGTTTGTACAACCACACCCACATTCTGCAATTGCTCGAGGACTGCAGCTTCCGCGCCCGCCGCGAGAGCAAGCCATTGAGTTTTGCGATGCTCGACATCGACCACTTCAAACGGGTCAACGACAGCCACGGCCACCCCATGGGTGACCGGGTCATCAAGAGTCTGGCGCTGTTCCTCAAGCAGCGGTTGCGCAAGACCGACTTCATTGGCCGCTACGGCGGTGAAGAATTCGCCATCGTCATGCCGGACACCGACCTCGAATCGGCGCACAAAGTGCTGGATGAAATCCGTCAGCGATTTGCCGAAATCCACTACCCGGCCCAACCTCAGGATCTGTGGTGTACGTTCAGCGCCGGGGTGGTGGAGCTGTGCGAACACTCCGACAGCCTGATGATGGCCAGCCAGGCAGACGAGGCGCTGTACCGCGCCAAGGACGGCGGACGTAACCGCGTGCAGGCCGCGCGGACGTCAAAGCAAAGTGCCACTTTTTCATCGGAATGGACCCATTCCGTCATAACCCTGTAACAGAAACGCAATAACTTCAGGCGCTTACCATTCTGCCGTTGGTAGACCCGCGATGCGCCTGAAGCTGCTGACCAATCTCAATACCCTCCTTTTAGTTGCCGTGTGCGTGGCCCTTGGCGCGACGCTCTGGTGGTCGCAAAAAGCCCTCGAACGCCCATACCTGTTGATGGAGCGTTACCTAGGGTTGTCCCAACAATTTCAAAATGAAGTGGCGCGCAACGTCGAGGACTACCTCGCCAGCGGCGATGCCCTGCGCCTGAGCAGCGCCAGCCAAGCCATCGAAAACCTGCAAAAGGAACTCGGCGAACTGCCGCCGGCCCTGGCCGACACGTTGCGCCCGAGCCTGTCGAACCTGAATGAATTCAGCAAAACCGACCTGCTGGCTGCCGGCAAACTCGCCGGTGACCCTCAAGCGCTGTTGCTGCAAGCCGAACGTGAACTGGGCGCCAGCCTCGACCAACTCAGCCAATACGCCAGCGGCAACGCGGCGTACCTCGCGCCCCTGCTCGCCGCATCCCAGCACTTGGGCAAACTGTCATTGGCCCGGGACAAACTGGTCAGCAGCGGTCGCAGTGAACTGGCCGCCGATGTCGAGCGCGAAGTCGCCAGCATCCGCGCGCAGTCTGAGCTGATTGGTGCGTTGCCACTGCTCGGCGTGGCTGCCAGCAGCGAAACCGGCACGGATGATTTCGCGGCGATGATGGGCCTGGAGAACACTGAAAAAGCCGTCGCCGAAGATGCCGGCGTCGGCCTCAAACGGGAACTCAACAGCCTGCTGACGCGCTATCCAGCCGAACTGGCGCGCACACGCGAGCAGATCCAGAAGCGCACCGACCTCAGCACCGCGACGCACCTGAAAATCGCCGACGTGCAGCAGGCCATCGCCGGACTGGAGCCGGTGGTCCGCGCCCAGCACGGGCAGATCCAGGGCGAAGTGCGCTTGATGCAGGGCGTGATGATCGGCCTGATTCTGCTGATCGCCCTGTTGATCGACACCTTGCAACGGAAGCTGGCCAGGACGCTGACCAACCTAGCCCCCGCCCTTTCGACCTGGGCCGAGGGTGATTTCAGCCAGGACATTCAACTGGGCAAAACCAATCGTGAACTGCACGACATTGAAGCGTCACTCAATCGCTTGCGCGCGTATCTGGTGGACCTGGTGGGGACCATTCGCCTCAATGCCGAACAGGTCGCCGGCAGCAGCCGCACTCTGGCCGAATTGAGCAATGACTTGCACAGCGGCGCCGAACACCAGGCTGGCGACACCGCGCTGATCCGCGATTCTCTCGGCGAACTGGAAGCCACGATCCAACAGGTCGCCGGCGATGCCAGCCAGGCAGCCGACGCCAGTCGCCATGCCGGATTGGCGGTTGAGCATGGCCAGAAAGTCATCGGCCTGAGCCTCACCGGCCTGCACGCGCTGGTGGGTGAAGTGCAAGGCAATGCACAGATGATCGAGCACCTGGCTGAAGAATCGGCGACCATCGGCGGCGTGTTGACGGTGATCCGCTCGATTGCCGACCAGACCAACCTGCTGGCCCTGAACGCCGCCATCGAAGCCGCCCGCGCCGGGGAGATGGGTCGCGGGTTTGCGGTGGTGGCGGAAGAGGTTCGCTCACTGGCGCAACGCACGGCCGGGGCCACGGCAGAAATCCAGACCCTGATCGCCGGCCTGCAAACCGCCGCGCGGCAATCGGTGGAAGGCATGCGCGCCCAGGTCGAACACGCCGAAGCCACGGCGAATCAGGCTCAGGCGGCCGACGGTGCACTGGATAAAATCGTCGGGGCGATCCAGACCATTTCCGACACCGCCGTGCGCATCGCCGATGTCACTGCGCAGCAGAGTGGGGCCGTCAGTGAGATCCGCGATCACAGCGAGCGGATTCATCAATTGGGTGGGGATAACTTGCTGCGCATCGGTGAAGGTCGCGTGCAAGGGGAGAATCTGCTGGTGTTGGGCGGGCGACTGCATACCGCCGTTCAAGCCTTCCGCGTTTGATGGCTTCCTGATGATCGTTCCCACGCTCTGCGTGGGAATGCTTCAGTGGACGCTCTGCGTCCGCTTTTGGGACGCGGAGCGTCCCGGGCTGCATTCCCACGCGGAGCGTGGGAACGATCAAAGACTCCTGGCCCTGCACACCCCTCGACTGTCCGCTATCATGCCCCCAATTCCGATACGCGAGATTGTCATGCGCCGTTTGCTCTGCCTGCTGCTTTTAATGCTCGCCCTGCCGGCCACCGCCGCCGGGTTGCTGGAGAGTCGGCCCAGTTCCACCTTGGGCTCGATCAACAACAGCGCCGACTTCCTGCCGGTGCGCGAGGCGTTTCAGCTGAGCCTGGTAGAAAGCACGCCGCAATCGATCAAGCTGCGTTTTGTCGCGACCGAGGGTTATTACCTCTATCGTCATCGCTTTCAGTTTCGCGCCGATCCGGCCGAGGTTGGCCTTGGCGCGGCGCAGTTACCCAAGGGCGAACAGAAGCACGATGAGTACTTTGGCGATGTCGAGGTCTATCACGGCATTCTCGACGTCGTAGTGCCGCGCACCGACCCGCGCGCCTTCACGTTGGCGGTGACCTATCAGGGCTGCGCCGACAAAGGCCTGTGTTATCCACCCGAAACCGAACGCCTGAACATTGATGGCATTGGCGCACCGACGCCCGCCACGACACAGAGTTGGAGCTGGCGCGAACTCGCCTTGTTCTTTCTCGCCGGTCTGGGCCTGACCTTCACCCCGTGCGTACTGCCGATGCTGCCGATCCTCTCCGGCGTAGTGTTGCGTGGTCAGGTCGGTGGTTTGCGCGGCTTCAACCTGTCGCTCGCTTACGTCTTGCCAATGGCCGCCTGTTTCGCCCTCCTGGGAGCATTGATGGGGATGTTCGGCGCTCAGCTCAACCTTCAGGCGCGCCTGCAATCGGCGTGGGTGCTGGTGCCGTTCGCGATGTTTTTTGCGGTGTTTGCCCTCGCGATGTTCGGCGTGTTCGAACTCAAATTGCCACAGGCCATCAGCAGTCGCCTGGACCGGATCGCCGGTCGCACCGAAGGCGGTTCGCTATGGGGCGCCGCGGTGCTGGGCGTGGTCTCCAGCCTGCTGGTGTCGCCCTGCGTTTCGGCACCGCTGGCCGGTGCGCTGCTTTACATCAGCGCCAGCGGCGATGCGCTGGGGGGCGGATTGAAACTGTTCATGCTCGGCCTCGGCATGGGCGCACCGCTGCTGCTCGTGGCCACCGGTGGCGCAGCCTGGCTGCCAAAAAGCGGGCCGTGGCTGGTCTACGTGAAAAACGCGATTGGCGTGTTGTTGCTGGGATTGGCGATCGGGCTGGTCAGTCGCGTATTGCCGGGCCAGATCACCTTGCTGCTGATCGGTTTGCTGGCCGGCGGCGTCGGCTTGTTCATGGGCGCGCTGGAATTCGTCTACAAACCTCCTCGAAAACGCCTCGGCCAACTGCTTGGGATGTTCCTGCTGTTTTACGCACTGGCCTGTTGGTTCGGAGCATTCAGCGGCCAGACCGACCCGCTCAACCCGATTGGTCAACCGCGCATTGTTGCCGGCAACGAACCGTCGCAAAACACCAGCGCCTGGCAAACCATCAGCACCCCGGCCGACCTCGATCGGGTCCTCGCCGATGCCAAGTCTTCTGGCACCCCGCTGCTGCTCGACTGGTACGCCGACTGGTGCATCAGCTGCAAAGTCATCGAGCGTGAAGTACTCAACGACGCCACCGTCGTCGAACGCCTGAAAGACTATCGCCTCGTGCGCTTCGACATCACCGCCAGCAATGCCGAGCAACGCGCACTGCTTGATCGCTACAAATTGTTCGGCCCTCCGGCCCTCATGTTTTTCGGCAAGGACGGTGTCGAACGCGCCGATGTGCGCGTGATTGGCGAGATCAGCGCGAAAGACTTCGCCGAACGTGTTGCGAAAGCAAATGACCGGATTTAATAACCCGGTCACATATTTCGCGCAAACATCGGCCATCGTGCTGGCTATTGCATAGAACTGGACAGTCACAAAGGCTTTGCGGCATAGTCGCCGGGTTCTGACAACTGCACACAGATAACAAGGAACAGCAGATGGCGACGCTATTAGTTCTGCACGGACCCAACCTGAACTTGCTCGGCACCCGCGAACCGGGCACCTATGGCGCTACGACGCTGGCGCAGATCAACCAGGACCTGGAACGCCGCGCCCGTGAAGCCGGCCACCATTTGCTGTACCTGCAAAGCAACGCCGAGTACGAATTGATTGACCGTATCCACGCCGCAAAAGGCGAAGGTGTGGACTTCATTCTGATCAACCCAGCAGCTTTTACGCACACAAGTGTCGCATTACGTGACGCGCTGCTGGCGGTGAGCATCCCATTCATCGAAGTGCATTTGTCTAACGTGCACAAACGCGAACCTTTCCGCCATCACTCTTACTTCTCCGACGTAGCGGTGGGAGTGATCTGCGGCCTTGGCGCCAGCGGTTATCGACTGGCCCTGGAGGCCGCCCTGGAACAGCTTGAAAGACCGGCAACGGCTTGAACAACAAGCGTAACGCCCCTGACCGACCCTTGGGAGTTGATGATTCATGGATATCCGTAAAGTTAAGAAACTGATCGAACTGCTGGAAGAGTCCGGCATCGACGAGCTCGAGATCAAGGAAGGCGAAGAGTCCGTACGCATCAGCCGTCACAGCAAAACCCCGGCTCAGCAGTACTACGCTCCTGCGCCAATGCACGCTCCGGCTCCAGCGCCTGTTGCTGCCGCCCCGGTTGCCGCTGCAGCGCCTGCCGCTCCGGCCGCGCCTGTTCTGAACGGCACCGTTGCCCGTTCGCCGATGGTTGGCACCTTCTATCGCAAGTCTTCGCCAAGCTCGCCGTCCTTCGTTGAAGTCGGCCAGACCGTGAAGAAAGGCGACACCCTGTGCATCGTCGAAGCCATGAAGATGATGAACCACATCGAAGCTGAAACCAGCGGTGTGATCGAATCCATCCTCGTCGAAGACGGCCAGCCGGTTGAGTACGACCAACCGCTGTTCACCATCGTTTGAACCGCGGAGAAACTTTGATGACTGCGAAGTTGGAAAAAGTTCTGATCGCCAACCGCGGTGAGATCGCCCTGCGAATCCTGCGCGCCTGCAAAGAGATGGGCATCAAGACCGTCGCCGTGTACTCCACGGCTGACAAAGAGCTGATGCACCTGGGCCTGGCGGACGAATCCGTCTGCATCGGTCCGGCCTCGGCGGCAAAGTCTTACCTGCATATCCCGGCAATCATCGCTGCGGCCGAAGTGACCGGCGCTACCGCCATTCACCCAGGCTACGGTTTCCTTGCGGAAAACGCTGATTTCGCTGAACAGGTCGAGAACTCCGGCTTCGCGTTCATTGGCCCGAAAGCCGACACCATTCGCCTGATGGGCGACAAGGTTTCGGCCAAGCACGCCATGATCGCTGCTGGCGTTCCAACCGTTCCGGGTTCCGACGGCCCACTGCCTGAAGACGAAGAAACCGCTCTGCGCATCGGTCGCGAAGTCGGTTACCCGGTGATCATCAAAGCCGCTGGCGGCGGTGGTGGTCGCGGCATGCGCGTTGTGCATAAAGAAGAAGACCTGATCTCCTTCGCAAAACTGACCCGCACCGAAGCGGGCGCAGCGTTCGGCAACCCGATGGTCTATCTGGAAAAATTCCTGACTAACCCACGCCACGTGGAAGTCCAGGTGCTTTCCGATGGCCAGGGCCACGCCATCCATCTGGGCGACCGCGATTGCTCGCTGCAACGTCGTCACCAGAAGGTTCTCGAAGAAGCGCCGGCACCGGGCATCGACGAGAAGGCTCGCGCGGAAGTCCTCGCACGCTGCGTCAAGGCGTGCATCGACATCAACTACCGTGGCGCGGGTACTTTCGAGTTCCTGTACGAGAACGGCGCGTTCTATTTCATCGAAATGAACACCCGCGTTCAGGTTGAGCACCCGGTTTCGGAAATGGTTACCGGCATCGACATCGTCAAGGAGATGCTCAGCATCGCCGCTGGCAACAAATTGTCGTACACCCAGGAAGACGTGGTTATCCGCGGTCATGCACTGGAATGCCGAATCAACGCCGAAGACCCGAAAACCTTCATGCCGAGCCCAGGCACGGTCAAGCATTTCCACGCGCCAGGTGGCAACGGCGTTCGCGTCGATTCCCACCTGTACAGTGGCTATGCTGTTCCGCCGAACTACGATTCGTTGATCGGCAAGCTGATCACCTACGGCGCAACCCGTGACGAAGCGCTGGCGCGCATGCGCAATGCGCTGGACGAAATCGTTGTCGACGGGATCAAGACCAACATCCCGCTGCACCGCGATCTGGTCCGCGATGAAGGCTTCTGCAAAGGTGGAATCAACATCCACTACCTGGAACACAAGCTGGCTGGCGACAAGCACTAAGCTTTAGCCCGATCAACAAAGCCGCCCTCGGGCGGCTTTGTTGTTTCTGGAGGTTTCATCCGCACCCGGAGGGGCTTAGATGACAGGTGCCAGCCAATCCGAGCTGACTATAATCGCCCACTAATCAACGCCACGTTGACGAACCAGAGCCTGCCGATGCCTCAAAAATTGCCTATCAATCTCAACGACCTCCTGCGTCAACGGACAGTCGAAGGCGAGCGAATCGAATACAAAGCGGGTTGGAATCCTGACCCGATCATTCGCACGCTGTGCGCGTTCGCCAACGACTTTGAAAACCTGGGCGGCGGGTACGTAGTAATTGGGCAGGACTGCGATGCCAACGGTCAGCCGATCTTTCCTCCGTGTGGCATTGCCGACAACATCCTCGACAAAATACAGCTCGAACTGCTGGCCGCTTGCCAATCAATTCAGCCCGCCTACTTTCCAGTATTGAGTGTGGAAGAGGTCGAAGGCTGCAAGTTAATCGTACTGTGGGCACCGGGCGGGCAAAATCGCCCCTACAAAGCCCCTTGCGCAGTGACCGCCAAACACAGAAGCCTTCACTACTACATCCGTCGCTACAGCAGCACGGTAGAGGCCAAGGGAGAAACCGAACAGGAACTCTTGAGCCTTGCTGCCAAGGTTCCATTCGATGACCGCTTCAACCTGAGTGCCCGTGCCGGCGATCTATCCAAACTGTTGATGCATAGCTTCCTGCAAGAAATTGGCAGTGCACTCGCAGACGATGCAGACAACCTGTCAATCGAGGCACTGGGCCGTCAAATGAACATCGTGGGCGGCCCGATCGAATCGCCGTGGCCCAAGAATGTGGGACTGATGTTTTTCAGTGATACCCCCGAGCAGTTCTTTCCCGGAACACAAATTGATGTGCTGTGGTTCCCCGAAGGCGCAGATGGCGACCGCTTTGACGAAAAAATCTTTAAAGGTCCTCTGGCCACCATTACCCGCGAGGCCTTGGGCTATATCCAGCGCAATTTTCTGCATGAAACAGTGATCAAACACCCAGATCGTGCCGAGTCCACACGAGTCTGGAACTTCCCGTTTACTGCGATTGAAGAGGCATTGGTCAATGCGGTTTATCACCGCTCCTATGAGGAGCGCGAGCCCATCGAGGTCCGCATCAGTCAGGAAGAGTTGGTGATATTGAGCTTTCCCGGACCAGACCGTTCGATTCGAATGGAGGACCTGCGCTTGGGCCGCGCGGTAAGCCGTCGCTACCGTAACAGGCGAATTGGTGAGTTTCTGAAAGAACTGGATCTGACTGAAGGCCGTTCGACGGGCATTCCAAAAATCCTCAAGGTCATGGCCGCGAATGGCTCACCTGCGCCGCTGTTTGAAACCGACGACGAGCGTATTTCTTACGTCGTACGGCTGCCCGCACACCCGCAAACGCAAAGAACAGAAATTGCGACTGGGAAAACCACCATGGAAGTCACCATGGAAGTCACCATGGAAGTCGCTGCCCTGCTGAAAGTCGTTGATGGTGAAATGAGCAGGCAAGAATTACAAACCGCCATGACTCTTAAAAACGCCGACCACTTCCGCAAGGCTTACATATTGCCGGCCATCGCTGCCGAGGTCCTTGAAATGACATTGCCCGGACAACCTAAAAGCCGACTGCAACGGTATCGCCTGACCAGCAAAGGCCTGCAATGGCTCAAAGCCAATCATGCAATGAATCCGTATTGAGATGTGACCCAGGCCAACAAAAGCTACTTTCCAGTGGCTTTGTTGTTTCTGGAGGTTTCATCCAACCTGTCGCCATGCCCCTGTGTGAGCAAGCTCGCTCACACCGGTACAGCGGACTCCCACAAAACCTCCGCGCTCGCGTAAACTTGCGCGCTTCTCGCAGCCCGCTAGGCTGCAATCAATATTTTTCAAAGGTGCCCGCCATGCCTTGGCTGCAAGTCCGTCTCGCCATCAGCCCAGAACAAGCCGAAACCTACGAAGACGCTTTCCTTGAAGTGGGCGCCGTGTCGGTGACCTTCATGGACGCCGAAGACCAGCCGATCTTCGAGCCGGAACTCAACACCACGCCGCTGTGGTCGCACACGCACCTGCTGGCCCTGTTCGAAGGTGGCACCGAAGCCGCCAGCGTACTGGCCCATCTTGAACTGCTGACCGGCAGCCCGCTGCCCGAGCATCACAGCGAAGTCATCGAAGACCAGGACTGGGAACGCAGCTGGATGGACGATTTCCAGCCAATGCGCTTTGGTCAACGCCTGTGGATCGTTCCAAGCTGGCACGCTGCCCCTGAACCCGACGCCGTGAACATTCTGCTGGACCCGGGCCTGGCGTTTGGCACCGGCACCCACCCGACCACCGCGCTGTGTCTGGAATGGCTCGACGGTCAGGACCTCAAAGGCTGCAACGTCCTCGACTTCGGTTGCGGCTCGGGGATTCTGGCGATTGCCGCCCTGCTGCTGGGCGCCAAGGAAGCTGTCGGCACCGACATCGATGTGCAGGCACTGGAAGCGTCCCGCGACAACGCCGGGCGCAACAACATTGCCGAAGCCCTCTTCCCGCTGTACCTGCCGGAAGACCTGCCGCAGGTTCAGGCCGATGTGCTGGTGGCCAACATTCTTGCCGGTCCGCTGGTTTCCCTGGCGCCGCAATTGTCCAGCCTGGTCAAACCCGGTGGTCGTCTGGCGCTGTCGGGCATCCTCGCCGAGCAAGGTGAAGACGTCGCCAAAGCCTACGCTAAAGACTTCGATCTGGACCCGATCGCCAATCGCGATGGCTGGGTGCGTATCACTGGCCGTCGGCGCTAGAATGAGCGCCTGCATAAACCGGATCGCCGCATGACCGACAGCTTCGTCACCCAGTGCCCGCATTGCCAAACCAGTTTCCGCGTCAGCCATGCTCAATTGAGCGTGGCCCGCGGAGTGGTTCGTTGCGGCTCGTGCTTGCAGGTGTTCAACGCCGCCAAGCAGCTGCTTGAGCAACGGGCCGACAAGGACGCGGTCAAACCGGTCGCCCCGGCCATTGTCGAACCGCCAGCACAGCGCGCCATCAGCCAAAAGCAATGGTCCGCCACCGAACTGGACCTGGACAGCCTGGACCTGGACGAAGAACTCGCCCGGCTCGAACAGCGGGAAATCCAGCCGACCACGGAATTCGGCCGGCATCGCGAAAACGGTCTCAGTGCTCGCCGCGACTCTGTCGAGCACGACGATGAACCCTGGTCCGACAGCCTCTTCAGCGAATCGGCAGCTGATCGCGCCCAGGCGGTCGAAGCCGACCCACCGGAAACGCAGACAGAACCGGGCAAGCACTCGCGCACTGAACCTTCGTTCTCGCTGGAACCGGTTGATCTGGACGAAGAGCCCCAGGTGCCGCAACTGCGCCTGAATGATCCGCTCGACATGCCTCTGCACCATGATCGCCTGTCGGCAACCGATGCACCTGACGACGACCTGCCCCCGATTGTCCCCTTGCGCAAGCGACACGAACGCAGTGAGGCAACCGAGCGTGCCGACGCCTTGCAGGACCTGACCGACGATCCGCTGCAACTCGATTGGCAAAGACGTCGCTCCCCCTGGGGCCGACGGCTTTTCTGGCTGCTGCTGGTGCTGCTCGGTGCCGCCGCACTCGCCGGTCAATACATCGCTTATCATTTCGACGAACTGGCCCGTCAGGACCAGTACCGCCCATGGTTCCAGCAACTGTGCCCGCAACTCGGTTGCACGGTGCCATCCAAAGTTGATATCGCGAAAATAAAAAGCAGCAACCTGGTGGTCCGCAGCCACCCGGAGTTCAACGGCGCCCTGGTGGTCGATGCGATCATCTACAACCGTGCACCCTTCTCCCAGCCCTTCCCGCTGCTGGAACTGCGTTTCGCCGACCTTAATGGCCACCTGATCGCCAGCCGTCGCTTCAAGCCCGGCGAGTACCTCAACGGCGACCTCGAAGGCATGGCGGAGATGCCGCCGCAAACGCCGATACACATCGCACTGGATATCCTCGATCCAGGCGCCAAAGCGGTGAATTACAGCCTGAGCTTCCATTCGCCCGAGTGAAACGGTTCAGTGCTACGGCGTTGACGGCATATTTCTGACTTTGACCGCTCATACCAAACCGCTGGCGATAACAGAATTACTGTTCAGATTTTGTTCAATTCAGCCTTTATCCAGTCATCGAGAGCGGGTATCATGCCAACCCTTTTTCGAACTCTCATGATCCGGCCCCACAACAGGGAAGTCCTATGTCGGCGGTACGCATCGGTCCATATACATTGCACAACGGCTTGATTCTCGCCCCCATGGCGGGCGTCACCGACCAGCCCTTTCGTCAGCTGTGCAAGCGACTGGGCGCAGGGCTTGTAGTCTCGGAAATGGTCACCAGCGACATGAGTTTGTGGAACACCCGCAAATCGCGGATGCGCATGATCCACGAAGGTGATCCCGAGCCACGCTCGGTACAGATCGCCGGGGGTGATGCACAGATGCTGGCGGATGCGGCCCGGGCCAACGTCGAACTGGGCGCACAGATTATTGACATCAACATGGGCTGTCCGGCGAAGAAGGTCTGCAACAAGGCCGCCGGTTCCGCCCTGTTGAAGGATGAAGCATTGGTGACCGAGATCCTGCAGGCCGTGGTGGCTGCGGTTGATGTGCCGGTCACCTTGAAGATCCGTACCGGCTGGGACCGGGACAACAAGAACGGCCTGACGGTGGCGAAGATCGCCGAGCAGGCAGGCATTACGGCGTTGGCGGTCCATGGCCGCACCCGTGCCGATCTGTACACCGGTGAAGCCGAGTACGACACCATCGCCGCGATCAAGCAGGCGGTGTCGATTCCGGTCTTCGCCAATGGCGATATCGATTCACCCGAGAAGGCCCGGTACGTGCTCGACGCGACTGGTGCCGATGGCCTGTTGGTAGGCCGGGCTGCCCAGGGGCGGCCATGGATTTTTCGCGAGATCGATCATTTCCTGCGTACCGGCGAGAAACTCCCGGCGCTGGAACTGATCGAGGTGGAACGCATTCTGCTAGAGCATCTGGCTGCGCTGCACGTCTTCTATGGAGACGTCATGGGCGTCCGTATCGCTCGAAAGCATGTGGGCTGGTATCTCGCAACCTTGCCGGGCGCCAGGGAGTTTCGCGCCCACTTCAATCGTTTGGAAGATACGGAAGCACAATGCGCCAACGTTCAGGGCTTCTTCGCCGAACGTTATAAGAGCCTGACAGGGGACGAAGACGAGGTGGCCGCATGACGATGATGACCGAGACTTTAGTGAGTGGAACAACACCCGTGAGCGACAACGTGAATTTGAAACAGCACCTCAATACGCCGAGCGAAGAAGGTCAGACCCTTCGCGGGAGTGTCGAGAAGGCGCTGCACAATTATTTCGCCCACCTTGAGGGCGCTGCCGTCACGGATGTGTACAACCTGGTGCTCTCCGAAGTCGAGGCGCCCCTGCTCGAGTGCGTGATGAACTACGTCAAGGGCAACCAGACCAAGGCCAGCGAGCTGCTCGGGCTGAACCGAGGCACGCTGCGCAAGAAACTCAAGCAGTACGATTTGCTGTAAGCATTCAATCAAACCAGAAAGGCGCCCGCGTAAAAACGGTCGCCTTTTTTGCTGACTCCTTTGCTTTTGATGGAAATTGAAATGACCGACCAGACTACCCGCCTGCCGATCCGCCGCGCCTTGATCAGCGTTTCCGACAAGACCGGGATCCTCGAATTCGCCAAAGAGCTTGAAGCCCTGGGCGTCGAGATCCTCTCCACCGGCGGAACGTTCAAGCTGCTGCGCGACAACGGTGTTGCCGCAGTGGAAGTCGCGGATTACACCGGTTTCGCAGAAATGATGGACGGTCGGGTCAAGACCCTGCACCCGAAAATCCACGGCGGGATCCTGGGTCGTCGCGGTATCGATGACGCCATCATGAACGAGCACGGCATCAAGCCGATCGATCTGGTCGCGGTCAACCTTTACCCGTTCGAAGCCACCATCAACAAGCCAGGCTGCGACCTGCCGACCGCCATCGAAAACATCGACATCGGCGGCCCGACCATGGTCCGTTCGGCAGCAAAAAACCATAAAGACGTGGCCATCGTGGTGAATGCCAGCGACTACGCCAGCGTCCTCGAAGGCCTGAAGGCCGGCGGTCTGACCTACGCTCAGCGTTTCGACCTGATGCTCAAGGCCTTTGAACACACCGCAGCCTACGACGGCATGATCGCCAACTACATGGGCACCGTGAACCAGGCCGCTGACACCCTCAGCACCGAAGGTCGCAGCGAGTTCCCGCGCACCTTCAACAGCCAGTTCGTCAAGGCCCAGGAAATGCGCTACGGCGAGAACCCGCACCAGAGCGCGGCGTTCTACGTGGAAGCCAAGCCTGCCGAAGTCGGCATTGCCACCGCGACCCAGCTGCAAGGCAAAGAACTGTCGTACAACAACGTGGCCGACACCGACGCCGCACTGGAATGCGTGAAGAGCTTCGTCAAGCCGGCCTGCGTGATCGTCAAGCACGCCAACCCGTGCGGCGTTGCGGTCAGCCCGGACGCTGAAGGCGGTATCCGTCAGGCGTACGAACTGGCTTACGCCACCGACACCGAGTCGGCGTTCGGCGGCATCATCGCGTTCAACCGCGAACTGGATGCTGAAACCGCCAAGGCGATCGTCGAGCGTCAATTCGTCGAAGTGATCATCGCCCCAAGCGTCAGCGAAGAAGCCCGCGCCATCGTGGCTGCCAAAGCCAACGTGCGCCTGCTGGCCTGCGGCGAGTGGTCGGCCGACCGCGCCGCTGCCTGGGACTACAAACGCGTCAACGGCGGTTTGCTGGTACAAAGCCGCGACATCGGCATGATCGGCAGCGAAGACCTGAAAGTCGTGACCAAGCGTGCGCCGACCGAACAGGAAATCAACGACCTGATCTTCGCCTGGAAAGTGGCCAAGTACGTTAAATCCAACGCCATTGTCTACGCCAAGAACCGTCAGACCATCGGCGTCGGCGCTGGCCAGATGAGCCGCGTGAATTCGGCACGTATTGCTGCGATCAAGGCTGAACACGCCGGTTTGCAAGTGGCCGGTTCGGTCATGGCATCCGACGCGTTCTTCCCGTTCCGCGACGGCCTGGACAACGCGGCCAAGGTCGGCATCACTGCGGTGATCCAGCCGGGTGGTTCGATGCGTGATGCTGAAGTGATTGCAGCTGCCGACGAAGCCGGCATCGCCATGGTCTTCACCGGCATGCGCCACTTCCGTCACTAAGTACACGATCCACTGTGGGAGCTGGCCTGCCAGCGATAGCATCCCCTCGGTTTAGCTGATAAACCGAGCTGTCTGCATCGCCGGCAGGCCAGCTCCCACAGAAAAGCAGCTTCAGTGCTGCCTCCAGAATTAGCGTCATCCGAGGTTTTTGAAATGAATGTTTTGATCATTGGCAGCGGTGGCCGTGAACACGCCCTGGCCTGGAAAGTGGCTCAGGATCCGCGTGTGCAGAAAGTGTTTGTTGCCCCGGGCAACGCCGGCACCGCCATTGAAGCCAAGTGCGAGAACGTCGCTATCGACGTACTGGCCCTTGAGCAACTGGCAGATTTTGCCGAGAAGAACGTTTCCCTGACCATCGTGGGTCCGGAAGTCCCGCTGGTTGCCGGTGTTGTCGATCTGTTCCGCTCCCGCGGCCTGGATTGCTTCGGTCCGACGGCCGGCGCTGCCCAACTTGAAGGTTCGAAAGCCTTCACCAAGGACTTCCTGGCGCGCCACAAGATCCCGACGGCCGATTACCAGAACTTCACCGAGATCGAGCCAGCCCTGGCTTATCTGCGTGAAAAAGGCGCGCCGATCGTGATCAAGGCCGATGGCCTGGCCGCTGGTAAAGGCGTGATCGTTGCCATGACCCTGACCGAAGCCGAAGACGCCGTACGCGATATGCTCGCAGGCAATGCGTTCGGCGACGCCGGTTCCCGTGTCGTGATCGAAGAATTCCTGGACGGCGAAGAAGCCAGCTTCATCGTCATGGTCGACGGCAAGAACGTGCTGCCGATGGCCACCAGTCAGGACCACAAACGCGTCGGCGACGGCGACACCGGTCCGAACACCGGCGGCATGGGTGCTTACTCCCCTGCTCCGGTGGTCACCGCTGACGTCCATCAGCGGGTCATGGACCTGGTGATCTGGCCGACCGTGCGTGGCATGACCGATGAAGGCAACGTCTACACCGGTTTCCTGTATGCCGGCCTGATGATCGACAAGGCTGGTAACCCAAAAGTTATCGAGTTCAACTGCCGTTTCGGTGATCCTGAGACCCAACCGGTGATGCTGCGTTTGCAGTCGAGCCTGGTATTGCTGGTCGAAGCGGCCCTGGCGCAAGCCCTGGACAAGGTCGAAGCGCAATGGGATCCACGTCCGAGCGTCGGTATCGTACTGGCAGCGGGCGGCTATCCTGGCGACTACGCTAAAGGCGTCGCCATCAACGGTCTGGATGCAGCCGCTGCACTGGAAGGCAAAGTCTTCCACGCCGGTACTGCGCTCAAAGACGGTCAGGTGGTGACAGCCGGTGGTCGTGTGCTTTGCGCAACCGCCATGGGCGCCAGCGTTGATGCTGCTCAGCAGCAGGCTTACAAACTGGCGGCGAAGATTGACTGGGAAGGCAGTTTCTATCGCAAGGACATTGGCTACCGTGCCATTGCCCGCGAGCGTGGCGAAAATCAGGAATAAGCGATCCGTTCGGCAGGGCTTGAGCTTCAGGCCCTTGCCGGACTGTTCCGACGCCGCGCATAGTTATAATCTGGCATCAACCTACGAAGGGATTTCGCCGTGCGCTGGCTCAGGATTGCCATAGGTTTAACCGTCACGTTGCTGACCTTGCTCTGCATGCTCCCGGCCCAGGCCGCGCAAGGCAGTGGTTGGGCGGTATTGCTTGACGAACAGGGCGACCTGCAGCTGAGCGACATCCGTTCCGCTCGCTACACCAATCAATTCAGCCCCATCGATCTCGACCGCCTCACCGCGGCCGAGCCCGAAGGTGCGTTGTGGCTGCGTTTCAAGCTCACGCCCGGCAAGCACGAGCAATTGCTTCGAGTGTTCGCCCCCGACCTGTCGCACCTCAATCTGTACGTGCTCGACGGCGACACGCTGATCGATCAATTGAACACCGGCACCGGCCAGCCCCAGACTGACCGTCCCCTGCCCAGCAGCGATTTCATGTTGCCGCTGCCGCAAAGCGACAAACCCCTCGACGTCTACCTGCGACTGGTGTCTGAACACCAGTTGCGGCCGTATATCACCCTGCAATCGGCGGTCATGACCGCAGCCAATCAGAACCAGATGCTGATTTACGGCCTGCTGTTCGGTTGCATCGGCATGCTGATCCTGCACAACCTCGTCCGCTATGCCTATACCCGCTCACGCAGCAGCCTGTGGCTGGCCGGATGCGAAGCCTTGTTGATGCTCAGCCTGTTGCTATTGCTGAATCTGGCAGGGCCCTGGCTCCCCAACTGGCACGCGGTGCAGACCCCCGGCGCTTATCTCGCCTTGCTGCTGACGGCGCCCTGCGGCCTGATGTTCGCCTATCGTTTTTTCGCCCCGCTCGGGTCGCACCCGCTGAACAAGCTGTTGCTGGGGGACATTCTGTTCATCGTGGTCTGCGGCTTGCTGCTGTTGTTCGTCAACACGTTGCCGCTGAACATCATTACCTACGCCTTGGTCGCCCTGGCGGGTCTGAGCATGTTGTTCGTCGGCGCCTATCACTGGCAAAAGGGTTATCGCCCGGCGCGTCTGTTCGTGGCGGCGATGGTGGTGTTCAACATCGGTACGCTGATCATGTTGCCCGCCCTGCTGGGGCTGACCCTGGTCGCACCTCAAGGCCTGATCATCACGCTGCTGGTGTTCATCTGCATCAGCGGCCTGCTGATGAGCATTGCGCTGGGCGAACGTCAGCGCAGCATCACCGAAGATCGTTTCAGCGTCAGCCGCGACCTGGCGGCCAGCAACGCCGAGATCAACGCCAAGGCCGAGTTCCTGGCGAAGATCAGCCACGAAATCCGCACCCCGATGAACGGCGTGCTCGGCATGACCGAGCTTCTGCTGGGCACGCCACTGTCGGTCAAGCAGCGCGACTATGTGCAAACCATCCACAGCGCCGGCAACGAACTGCTGACCCTGATCAACGAGATTCTCGACATCTCCAAGCTCGAGTCCGGGCAAATCGAACTGGACGACGTGCAGTTCGACCTCAACGCCTTGATCGAAGACTGCCTGAGCATCTTCCGCGCCAAGGCTGAACAGCAGAACGTCGAGCTGATCAGTTTCATCCAGCCGCAAGTGCCGCGCGTCATCAGCGGTGACCCTACGCGACTGCGCCAGACCTTGCTGAGCCTGCTGGAAAACGCCCTGAAGAAAACCGACGAGGGCGAGATCCTGATCGTCGTTGCCCTTGACGAACGCAGCGCCAAACCGCGCTTGCGCATCGCCGTGCAAGACAGCGGTGTGCCGATGGAGGCCGAAGAGCGCGACGCCCTGATGCACGCCGAACTGCACAGCAAGCACTTCCTCTCCGCAACCAGCCTGGGCGGCAATCTGGGGCTGGTGATTGCCCGTCAACTGATCCGTTTGATGCAAGGGGAATTCGGCATCAAGAGCGGCGCCAACCAGGGCAGCACCTTGTGGCTGACCCTGCCGCTGGACCCTGATCGTCTCGAACACCCGACCTCCGACCTCGATGGGCCGCTGCAAGGTGCGCGCGTGCTGGTGGTGGACGATAACGACACCTGCCGCAAAGTGCTGGTGCAGCAATGCAGCGCCTGGGGCCTGAACGTCAGCGCCGTGCCATCCGGTAAAGAGGCGCTGGCGCTGCTGCGCACCAAGGCTCACCTGCGCGATTATTTCGACGTGGTCCTGCTGGACCAGAACATGCCCGGCATGACCGGCATGCAACTGGCGGCCAAGATCAAGGAAGACCCGAGCCTGAACCACGATATTCTGCTGATCATGCTCACCGGCATCAGCAACGCACCGAGCAAGATCATCGCGCGCAACTCCGGGATCAAGCGCATCCTCGCCAAACCGGTGGCCGGCTACACCCTCAAGACCACCCTGGCGGACGAGTTGAACCAGCGCAACAAGGGCCTTGCCGTCTCGCAGCATCTGCCCACCGGCCCGACCCTGCCGGTCAAGGTTCCGAGTGATTTCCGCATTCTGGTGGCCGAAGACAACAACATCTCGACCAAGGTGATTCGCGGCATGCTCGGCAAGCTCAACCTGCAACCGGACACCGCCAGCAATGGCGAAGAAGCGTTGCAGGCAATGAAAGCCCAGCGTTACGACCTGGTCCTGATGGACTGTGAAATGCCGATCCTCGATGGTTTCTCTGCCACCCAGCAGCTGCGTGCCTGGGAAGTCGGCAATCAGAGGATTCGCACGCCGGTGGTGGCGCTGACCGCACACATCCTTGCCGAGCATAAGGAGCGTGCGCGCCAGGCCGGAATGGACGGGCACATGGCCAAACCGGTCGAGCTGTCGCAGTTGCGCGACCTGATCGAGCATTGGGTTGCACAGCGAGATCAGCAGAATAGGGCGACGGCTCAGATCTCCTGAGCCGCCTTGTGGTGCAATTCGATCAGACCCGAGGCGTCTTCGGTCAGGCTCAGCACCGCAACCTGACCCTCAAGCTTTTCCCTGATCTTGAAGGCGACAGCCGCACGCGCAGGACCGTAGAGGACTTCGGACAGATTGGCCCGAGCGTAACGCAGGCTGACAACACCTTGCACATCCTCGGCCCGATACAATTGCGCCAAAGGATTGGGGCTAATCTCCAAAGGAGTATTGAACTCCAGGTACACGCTTGTCATCGAGGTCGGCGTTCTCGCAAGGATCACCAGTAGACGCATAACCTTGGGTGGCGCAGTCACTTCAGTTGATTCATCTACGCAAGCTTTTTGCATGTGACTGCACAGCAAGCTCATTGCAGGTTCAGTGCCCGACACATTCACCACCCGCGCCAATATTGCGGCAGCCACTCGCCCGTCGTCTGAAGCACCCGTTGCCATCGCAGCGGTAACCCAGTCGATCGCGGATTCGCCGCTGTGCCGGGTTATAAGCTTTTCCTCTCGCACCTTTGTATGCCGCAGCCAGAAATCATCCAAAACCGCCACATAGGCGTTGTACCAATCAGCTGCCGAGTCTTTTTCAACTTGTTTGTTGGCAACCAACTGCGCCAGGAATACTGAATTGACCAAATCATCATGAGCTGCCAACCCATCAGATACAGGAACAATCACGATTGCCCCCCCAACAACCACCACTGAGTAATCGCAATTCATATTATCCACTCACCAATAAAGAAGGGCAGCCGACAACCGACTACCCATCCCATTTAATTAGATGTCGTAATCGGCAACTTTGCCGGAATGAGCGATTAGTTTGTTCGCAATAAGATCACGAGTGGCTTTGGCGACCAGCTCATTTTTCTCAAATACTGCTTCCCCGCGATACAGCTTCACTTCGCGAGTATCCACATCCACAAACAACACTTTGTGCGACCCGTTCCTGCGTAAAAACCGCACCGCACCGAGCGCCATCGTGGCGACGCCATTATTTTCAATGCACGCACCGGCCGCTATTCCGCCCACGCCGTGCTGCAACAAATTTCGTTCATAAACGGTCAGTGCCGTATCGCGTTTTTGCAGGGCGGTAATCGCATCCCCTGCCACTTTCAGCATCAATGCAGTCGTCGGACCAGGCAGCGCAACGCCTGCGACTACAGAGCCAAGAATCTCCAACACCAGTTTGTCCATGCGAACACTGGTTCCGCTGATATTCAAGTCATTGTAGTAAAGGCTGATGCTTGACCAGCCCGCTTTGCCCATGACTTCCTTAAACAGCCCATACCATTCTTTTCCTTGGTAGTCCTCCGGAAATGCCTTGTTCGCTACAAGGGTTGCATACAGATAGGCATTCTGTGCATCCGACCGGTTTTCACCACTGAGGCCACTGCTGAAAGACAATACGCCTTCGCCCACAATGGAGGCTTTCGATGGTTCTGCAACGGTGTCACCCACCGAAAACTTGTTACGAGGGCGAATAGTCAATACATCATCAATCTCATACGCCTGCAAACACTTAATACAGTCAGAAATATAGTGCTCGCCAAAGACCTGATTATTCACAAAAGACTCCTTTTTAATAGTTAAGCCAGCTCTTCATGAGCTGGCAAACAAACAATATCCAATCAAACCAACACTAACAAACGCAAATATGTAACTCCATACCCAGCCCACTGTTAAATTATCCAAACCTTAGTTAATAACACCACTAACAAATACTAAATCAACAAAGTCTTTGACGCCGATACCCACACGCAATTGATCGACTGATAGACTTCGCCTCACCACTCTCTTGCTGCGAGCCGAAATCATGCTCCACGTGTTATTTAGCGTTTACCTGAAGATGCTGGTGCTCTACAGCCCGTTCTTCGTGTTGTCCTGCTTCATCAGCCTGACCCGCGGTTATTCACGCAAGGAACAGCGTCGGCTGGCCTGGAAAGTGGCAACCGCCACGCTGGTGTCCAGCGTTTTGCTATACCTGTTCGGGCGTGTGATTTTCAGTGTCTTCGGCATCACCGTGGACGCCTTCCGCATCGGTGCCGGCAGCGTGCTGTTTATCTCGGCGCTGGGCATGGCCCAGGGCAAGTCGGCGGTGCAGACCGACAATGTGCAGCAGGACGTGACCATCGTCCCGCTGACCATCCCATTGACGGTCGGCCCCGGCACCATTGGTGCCTTGCTGGTCATGGGCGTGAGCCAGCCGCATTGGGACGACAAACTCACGGCCATTCTCAGTATTGCCCTGGCCAGTTTTACGGTCGGCGTAGTGTTGTATCTGTCGAACCGTATCGAGCGGATTCTCGGTGATCAGGGGTTGCAGATTGTCAGCCGGTTGATGGGGCTGTTCGTCTGCGCGCTGGCGGCACAGATTATCTTCACGGGCGTGAAAGGCTATCTGGTGCCGTAATCCGCCAGGTAGCGCACGCTCTAAATAGCCGGTTCTGCGATCACCTCGACCTGATAATTCGACATCAGCTCCGTTAACGTTGCGCTGCCGGAAACACCCTTTTGCCTCAGCAACTCGGCCACTATCTCCGACACCGCACGTGATCGATAGCCATTGAGCGAAAGGAAAACATCCCCCCGCAATGCCACATCCGCTGAGTAAACGCCGCGAAAAATCAGGCTATGCCCGCTATCAAGGCCATTCATCACCAAGTGTTCATCGACCAGGCTGACCCATAACTGATCCATGATCGAGGCGTCCAGAATCAGTTTCCCCGGAATCAAGGGTGGGCGCTCAAGTGGATAACGACAATCGACAATGACCGATTCAAGTTTCAACCAGGCCGCCCGGGTCAGCCGGCCAGTCGTTGCACCCTGGCCCATTTTGAGCACCAGGATACTGACATCATCCGCAATCAACGGGAGCAGGTCATGGGCTGTCTTTGGCCCCTCAACCACCAGGACTTCGGCGTTACGCTGGACATAGTCGAGCGGCCCGAATGTGCTGTTTCGCGGATAGGTGTGCAACAAACCATCTCCGCGCTCGTGCAGCATCACATTGGTTTGATTCCGGGTGCCTACCAGCGTGTATTGCGCAGTAGTGGCGGCTTTCGGAATCCGGATCAATCGTCCCGTCCGGACCACATACCACTGAAGGCTGCCTGGGGCTTTTACGGACAGAAAATCGGCGCATCGATGTTCGTTCGCCAGCGCCGCCAGCCCCTCACTCAACGGTCCTTCCTGTGCCGTGACCCAGCGGCTGTCCACCCCCGTAATCCGTAACGGTTCGTTGTGCTGTAAATCCACCACCAGGCCATCGAGCGTCGTCGCCCTCAGGCCAGCACCTTCCACTTTCACGTCGGTAAAGATCCAGGGTGCCCATTCCTGCACCGGGGCGGGCAATGCCTCAGCTTGCAAAAGTCTGGTTCCTTGGCCGAATGCAGCGCTCAACAGTTTCGAATCGATAAAGCGCTGACTGAAAATCTTGCCTGTTGGAAGATCAAACACCCAGGCGGCCTGATTGTCTGGATCGATACCCAGCAACCGCACTTCTTTGCCGTGGCCAAGATCCGCAAGCAACAACCGATCGTCCAGGTACCAGGCGCACAAACCGGCGTCCCCGGTAAAGTTGGTCAAACCAAGGAGGGCGAAACTCGACACCGGGTACCGCGTCGACACCGCTGGCAATGCGGACCACCACTGGGCTCGATCCTTGAACCAGATTTCGGTCAGTCCGCCCAAGCGCAGATACCCGTCCGGCGTCATATTGAAGAACAGACCCATGTCGGTCAGGGCGAGGTGGCCCTGCTCAACGGCGACAACATTTTTCAGCCCTGTGGGGGCAATTTCCTGGGAAGACCATTGCGCACGCCCGTGAACCATCGACCATTGCTGTCGCACGAGGCTTCCAACGGGCTTGTCGTAGGTCACGAAAACCTCGCCCTCGACACCGGCGGGAGCAATCAGTAAAAGGGTATCCAAGGCCTTGACCGAATCCGTCCATCCCCGCGCATGATGACGCCGGGCAGTTGCACGGATGATCATCCCGTCAACACTGCGGACCCAGACCAAATCACGAGAAGAGTCTTCGAACTGCCAACAAATCGAAACCAGCGCCCCAGGGCGCCAATTCACGGTATCGATGGACTCTGCCGGCAACACATAATCGCCCAGTACCTGCTTCCAGTCCGTAAGCGTGTCGACCTGTAAAACAGCCTGCAATGCTGGATCGTGACCGCGGGTGATTGAGCCAAGCAACACTGCCCCGTCATGGATCAAGTAAGTCAGCTCATCGTGCGGCCCCTCCTTTGGAGTGGACCGCTGCACGATCTGAATGCCGCCGTTGGCCACGGCCTCACAGCGGGCAATCGCCAAGCCATCCTTTAGCAGCAAACGATAGCGTTGGACCAGCGTGCCGGTGATCGCGTCGACCTGCCAGACATCGAAGTTGTCGGGGTGATAGAAATACGCCGAGCCCTCGACCACCGCTCCCAACACGACCTCATCGGCCAACAAGACATTCGGGTCGCGGATGTACAGAAAACGATCCTGAACCGAGTCGTAATACGCAGCCACCGTCCTCGGCTCGTCCGGCTTTTCAAACGGCACCACAAAGTTGTGAACGGGGGTGTAAGGCATGGCCAGCCGATGTTCACGCGCCAGTGACTTGAAGTGGTCCAGCAACGCTTGCTCCCCGAGCGCCGGATCGGCCTCTTCTTCGACCACCTCCAGCGTCAGGGCAACAAGGTCAACGCGCATGACTTTGTTCCCCGCAAGCTTGAGCAACACATCGTGAACGCCGCCGCCACTGAACTTCACACCCAACGTATCCGCAACGAGGTTACCCGCAGCAGCTATGCGGATGCCTGCCTCGGCCAGCCAGGTAGCCTGCAGCACCCAGCGCATGGCCGTATGGCCGGGCGCGTTGAGTTCAACGCTCACCCCGGGATTGAGCAGTATGGAACAGCGGGCGCCTGCGCCTTCTATTCGATACGAGACCAGGCCGTGCCACGCCTTCGGCAGGGCAGGCACCACCAGCGAACGCTCGATATTGTCGAGACGAACGCTGAACACCGTTGGCTTGTAGACCGGGTTCAGACGGTTGACCACGTACTCGCCGGGAAACGAGTAAAACGAAAACAGAAACTGCCATTGCCCCTGTGCATTCTTTTTCTCCAGTCGACGGGCCGTATCGAATCCGCCGGCATGACGAAACGAGACAAACGGCAGCAACTTGTACTCATAGCCGTACCAGGTCTTGGGTGTGCAGGGTAAAACGATCGTCTGCCCGGGCTGCGGCGAAAAAGACGCCGAGTCGGGCAACCCCAGGCCCACTCGGATATCGGTGGCGCGGTCGTAATCCACATCGAAATCCGGAACCCCGAAATGGTCCCGAAGCGGGAACAGCTTGGGGCTGTCGAAACGGACGCTGGAGGCACGCAAATCAAGATCGGCGAACACCAGCAAAGGTTGCGCAATCCAGGCATTTGATGCCTTGTCCAGTTGGTAGCCGCCCTGCAGATAAGCCTTTTCCAGCCCTTCAAAAAACCGGCCAACCTCTTTGGCTTCCTCGGCGATGGTCGCAAACCCTTCCGCCAGCGCCGACACGCCCACCGCCAGCCCGCCCAGAATCACCCCGACGCCGCCGAGCACCGCCGCCACGGTACCCGCGCCAGCCAATGCGGCACCCAGCCCGGCTGCGCCCAATACGGCGCTCGCGGAGTCGAATGCCAGCTGCGTCCCGAACTGCGCCTTTTCAATGTCATTGGTGGCATGGCTCAACTGGTAAATATCAAACCCGACATTCACCATTCCCAACACCGTACCGACGCCTTCATTGGCCACATGACCCAATGCCTTTTGCACCAACGGCGCACTGGTACGGGCGATCAGCTTTTCATCGTCCAGCGCCTGACGCACCAGTGCCACAACGCCAATCACGTCCACCACGTTGCCGTGGACCAGCTGGGCGTAGTTGACGTAGGCATGCAAACGAATGGCAGTGGTCAGTGCCTTGTCACCACCGCTGACCTCGCCTTCGTGATGGCGCAACGCGTTCATCAAGGCTTGTACGGTAAAACCGGCATTGAGCGTATGGACGCTGCCGGCGTCCGTCGGGTCAGCCGAGCCGGCCGGTTCATGCGGTTGCGCTGCCAACGTATGGAAGGTTTCCGAGAGGTATTTCTTGATCCTCAGGAATCGAGGGTCCTCGGTGGTGACGCGCACAACGGTCTGCGCTGGATCGGTATCGACCAGACTGATTTTGTACTCGCCTGCCGGAGTGATCTCCAGTGTCTCGAACAACGCGACGGCACCTGACGACAGCCCGTGTTGCTCCTGCAACTGCCGTATCGCCTGCGCGATCTGCCCGCCCCACCAGTGTGCGTCCAGTTCCAGTAACGAATTGCCCAGCACCCCATTGCTGACCAGCGACTGCCCGCGCGCGCTGGCCAGCCGCTGTCTGACCCGAGGTGCCTGTTCAGGCAGGCTGCCCGAATCGGAAAGACTGGACACTCGGACCCCCGACGACAGTACCGTTGCATTGAGTCGACCCGCGTCGAGTTCAATCAGATCAAAGGTCGGACGAGCAGGTACGCCATAAGCGGCGTAGGGCCAGGCCATCTCCTGGCGAACGAAAAAATGGGTCAGCGCAGTGCTGAGCGTCTCAGCAGTATCGAACTCGAAAACGCCAAAGTTCGGATCGTAGAAATGGTAGGTACTGCCCTCGCCAACGACACTTTTGGCCACCAGCATCGAGTGGTTATCCGAGTTGAGCATCAACGTGCTGCCGGCGGTTTTCTCTTCGAGCGTTGCAATCACCTGTGCCAGATCAGAGCGCACCACTGGCCCGCCCAAGTCATGAATGTCGACATCACGAAGCTCTTCGAGAATGCTCACGAATGCAGTCGAATCGTGGGTACCGGGCTCAATGACCGCCAGGTAAAACCGCTCGCGAAGGATGTTGCCCGCTTCGTTCCCTTTGCTGATTGCAGCCGCCATGGCCAATGCCAACGGGTAGCAACGCCCCGGCGATCCGGTCACCGCCCCCCTGCAGCAACAAATCCTGTGGCACCAGTTTGAAGCTGCCTTGATCGAAGCTTTCCAGTACATCGGTCATGCGCTCGCCAATCCGGTCACGGAACTCGAGTTTTGCGACCTGCTGAATACGGGCGACCTGACGCCCCCATTGCAGCAAGGTCAGAGACTGCTCCAGCGCCTGTTTCTTCAACTCAATGCTGGTTTCGGACAACGCTATGGAGGGTGTCGAGGCACTGGCCAAACCGTCAACGAACGCGGGGTGATTTTCTTTTAACAACTCCCGTTCAATGGCCCCGTAACGGTGTGACACACCCAGTTCAGACACGTTGTTGGCAAGGTTTTCCAACCGCGCACTGACCTGATCAAAGTTGCGTTGATCCATTGCCCGCGCGCCCAGCAACGAGCCGATCAACAACCGCTGCCGGGGGTCAAGCTGCTCGACCTGAAACGTGCCCCGGCCAATGCGGTGAAGCAATTCGTCCAGAGGTAAATCCCCGGCCGCCGGCTCGCCGACCAACGACGGCGGCACCGCGATTTCCTGTGCGAGGATGGATTGACGCTCGTCAAAACTCAGCTGCAACGGCTTGTCGAAAGTCACCTCACCGGTGGTCCGCTGACTCATCGCTCGCAAAAGGGGTTCACCAAGTTGTTGCGCCAGGGATTGCAGCAATTCGGTCGACAACACATGTCGACCTTCAACGATTGGCCAGCCATGATCGAAATGGAGCGTCTGGCTCTTTAGCAACTGATCCACTTTCCCCACGTAACGCGCCTTGAATTGCCCGGCCTCCCACCGTTGATTTTCGTTCTTGAGCCAATCATCGGCGTCACTTTCGTTTTCTTTCCAGGAATGGTCCTGCTCCTCCTCGGTATCCCGATTCACCGTTGCGGTGGCGTCAATAGCCACATCCTTTCGCCAGGCGCCCGCGGCACGAGGGGTGAAGTGCATTTTTGCGTAATCCGCGAGCGCATCGCGCATCGCAGCGGGCCCGGTCAGATAGATGGTCACTTCGCTTTGGGGGCGAATGCCATCGCTGTAGTAAGAAGTTGCAGCCAGGGCCAGAAGATACTGCTCAGGATCTACATGCCCCGGTAGAGTACGCAAATGGGCGAGCTTTTCTTCGACGACTTCTATCGCAATACGACTCATGGCCTCAGCGTCGATAGCGGAAACCTGGTGCTCCATGGCCAAACGGGCTGTGGCATCAACGATCTCATAATTGAGTTTGAAGCGATCGATCATGGCGCTCACCATCGCCGATCCAGGATGTGCCATGAGAAACGCATTACTCAGACTGCCCTCCTCGGCAACCGCTCGCAGTCCGTTCAGACGAACGAGACGTTCTGCGGGCGCGCTAAAAACGCTAGTCAACTGCGGACGACTTTTAGCGAAACGTTCCAGCGCCGGGCGATGTTCCACAGGAATATGCTCAAAGTAGCTTTTGTACTGGCTCCTTGATGCTTCGCGACCGGGCATCCAGTGTGGGTTTCGATCCAGCACCAACTGCAATACGCCCAGGCGCGCATCGCTGCTCAATTGACCGATGTCCACATCGCCGAGCATTTTTAAAAGCGGTGGCAGGTTATCGACATCCGCATAAATTCCGCCTTCAGTCATCAAGGCCTCAATGCGAACCACATCGGAGGCCGCGGCAAAATTGCCTCGCAGACTGATTTCCCGTTGGTAAATGTCCTGCAAGTGAAGCGGTATTACATTCGCCGCAAGATCACGAAGTTCCACTCCGGCCTCGCCCAGTGCCGAAATACTCTGGCCATTTTTGTCCCGCAGGGCCTTCAGGCTTGCTTCATTCTGGCCATATCCACGAACCAGAAGATCAATACGTGCGTCATCCGGGTTAACACCACGCCCTACCGTGTTATTGATATGGGCGAACATTTGTTGTTTGAGAACAATGGCCCGCTCCTCGTATTTATCACCAAGTTCAATACTGGATTCAGTGCTATGTCCGCCATTAATCATCGCATCGGCTTTCGCGGCCTCGACAACGATCCGGTTGGTTTCATAGGCCAGTAACGCATCGCTGTCGTACCAGAGCTTCACGGCATAGCCCTGCCCGGCCAACACTTTGTTCCAGACATCAATGTAGTCACGCTGGATAGTTCCGAGGCCACCTCCAAGCCAGACGAAGTGAAGATTTTTCGGCACTTCCGTGGCCGCGGCACTCAGCTGTTCAATGCTGTCGGACAGGCGCACCTGAAAGTCTTCGATCCTGTCGCGGATTTCAGTCAGACCCGGAGCGGCAGGGCCCTGTTGTGCAGTTGGCGTTTCCATTCCTGCCGCACGTCGACGCCGGCGCTTGGGCTCAACAAAAGAACCGAGCGCCTCGCGCAGCAAACCCAACGGCTCAAGCATTCTCGGAAAGTCGAGCATGGCGATACAAGCGAAGTAATATCGAAATACCGCATCGTATTCTTCTGTGTCTTTATGTTCCTGTAACGCTTGCTCAAGATCAGACAGTTTAAACAGATCGATAAAATCGACATAGCCGTTCACACGACGAGCAGCTTGTTCACCCATAAATATACTTCCCTGTAAAAATAGGCTGGCTTTCTCAAAAAACACTAACCGAACGAACTTTCATCCTCAAAGTAGAAAACAAACAATTGATGACCAACCGAACATCCAGAAACTTTAAACCCGTCCAAAACCACAAACAAAAAGACAGCCACCCACAAACGCGGCAGTTCTCTTTACACCAAAGCAAACATTAACTTACATCAAGACTTCGAACCGTCTGCCGCAACGACTTCCTGTTCATTCACGACCAGCCGTTAGAAAAGCGGCCTCAAGAAGAGGCCGCCGACATTTACGAAGCTGGCTTGTCGCCATACCAACGAGGCGTATACACCCACTTGCCTCCCTCGGCACGAGGGAACACGCAGGTGGTGGAAGAGCCGATCAGCACCATGGTGCGCATGTCGACCTGATCGGGGGTCAGTTCACCGAGTGTGGTGACACGCAACGTCTGGCCTGGACGACCAATATCGCGCCCCAACACCACCGGCGTTTCAGCAGTGCGGTGCTGCCCGACAATCTCCAGTGCCCGGCCCAATTGCCAAGGGCGCGAACGCGAGATCGGGTTGTAGAACGCCAGCGCCAGGTCGGCCTGAGACGCCAAATCCAGCCGTTTCTCGATGATCGACCATGGCTTGAGGTTGTCCGACAGCGACATCACGCAGAAGTCATGCCCCAGTGGCGCGCCGGCCTGAGCCGCCGTTGCCAGGGACGCAGAGACGCCCGGAAGAATCTCCAGATCAACGCTGTGCCAGTTCGGATCGCTCGACTCGTGCAACGCTTCAAGCACCGCTGCCGCCATGGCGAATACGCCCGGATCCCCCGACGAAACCACCACCACCGACCGCCCTTGAGCCGCCAGTTCAAAGGCGTGGCGAGCGCGCTGCATTTCCTCGCGGTTGTCGGTGCAATGCAGCACCTGATCATCGCGGAACGGCCCGGCCATGCGCACGTAGGTCTCATAACCGAGCACATCATTGGCGCGCGCCAGCTCGGCCTTGACCGCCGGCACCATCAGTTCGGCAGCGCCAGGGCCCAGGCCGATCACGGCCAAACGACCGCGCGCACGACCGATCTGCGCAAGCTCCAGTGGCTGACCGGCCACCGCGATGGCGATGCCGGTATCCGCCGTCACGACGGTAGCGTTAGGCACGGTGTGCCGGACAAGTTCGCTGACGCCACCGCTGACTGAGGAAAACCGCAGCGGCACGCCCAACTCAAGCGCGGCTTCGCGCAACGAAGGGTTGGCCATGTGCAGATCGCTGGCCAGCAAGCAGGCCAGCGATTGCGCAGCGATGTTCGATTGATGCAGTGCCGCGCGAATCGCATTCGGCAAATCCGCCACATCGGCGTTCACCGCCACCAGCATGTTGCGCGGGTAGATCAACAATTCATTGGCGGACGGTGTGCGCTCGGCACTGCCGATGTGGATCGACAACGGCGCCTGCGGGTCTTCTGGCAACTGCGCTTGCGCCAGCCACGGTGCGGCGCCTTCGATGCGCACGCTTTGGCCGGCGAGCAAATCCGAGACGAAACGCTTGCCCAGCTCAAGATCGCCGAGGGCGTAACCGCTGGGTGGATTGAGCAGGCAGGTGCCGAAGCGCAATTCACCGCTGGTGGTGATCGCCGCCGCGACCTCTAGGCCGGCAGCAATCTCCCGCGCCATGACGTTCACGCCACCGAGACCGCCAAGCAGCGGCACCACGGCGCTGCCGTCTTCGGCCACGGCCAGGACCGGTGGTTCGGCGCCCTTTTCCAGCAGCAACGGCGCCAGCGTGCGGATCACGATGCCCGCTGCGCACAAGGCAATGATCGGCGTGTCTTGCTGATAGAACTCGCGCAAGGTCGCGCCGAACTCGTGATAGACACGGTCCGCGCCTTCAACCCGCTCGGCGAGGCCATGGATCAAGGCGCCGGGGTAGACCTGCTGGATCTTGCGCGCGGTCGCGAGGCTGCCATTGCCAAGAATGACAATTGCCGGAACTGGACGGGCCATCAGCCTTGCCACCGTTCGCCGGGAACAATGATCAGCGAGAAGTACGGCGAGGACATCGATTCGACCTGATCCAGCGGGACGATTTTCTGATTGGCCATGGTCGCGCGCTCGACGTACAGCGCACGCTCTGCCAGACCAAGTTCTTCGAGCACCTGACGGACCTTGGGAAAGTTGCGCCCCAGCTTCATGATCACCGCCGCGTCGGCATCGGCCAGACGACGTTTGAGGTCTTCGTGAGGCAGCACACCGGAGAGTACCGACAGGCTCTGATTGCGATACACCAATGGCGCACCCAACACCGAAGCGCCGCCGAGCATCGAGCACACACCTGGTACGACTTCGGCTTCGTAGCGTTCTGCCAGGCGATCGTGCAAGTACATGTAGGAGCCGTAGAAGAACGGATCGCCTTCGCAGATCACCGCCACGTCACGACCGGCATCCAGGTGCGCAGCGAGTTCTTCGCCGGCCGCATCGTAGAAATCGCTGATCACTTGCTCGTATGACAGCGGTGCCGGCAGCGCTTCTGTGGTCACCGGATACACCAGCGGCAACAGCGTTTGCGCGTCCTGCAAATGCGCTTCGATGATGCCGAAGGCGTTGCCCTTTTTGCCCTTGGCGACGAAGTACGCCACCACCGGCGATTCGCGCAGCAAGCGAAGGGCTTTGACGGTAATCAGTTCCGGATCACCGGGGCCGACGCCCAGGCCAATCAAGCGTCCAGGTGACTGCATCATTCGATCTCCGTGGCGAGGGCGTTGACGGCGGCGGCGGCCATGGCGCTACCGCCCAGCCGGCCTTGCATGATCACAAACGGCACGCCGCGACTGTCTGCCGCGAGCGCTGCCTTGGATTCGGCGGCGCCGACGAAGCCCACCGGAAAGCCGAGGATCAATGCCGGTTTCGGTGCGCCGGCATCGAGCATTTCCAAAAGATAGAACAAAGCGGTCGGCGCGTTGCCGATCACCACCACGCTGCCTTCCAGATGTGGACGCCACAATTCCAGCGCGGCGGCGGAACGGGTGTTGCCCAACTCACGCGCGAGTTCCGGAACGCTTTCATCGCGCAGGGTGCAGATCACCTGGTTGTTGGCCGGCAAGCGCGTGCGGGTCACGCCCTCGCTGACCATCCGTGCGTCGCACAGAATCGGCGCGCCGGCGGCCAGCGCCTCACGCCCGGCCTTGCCCGCGCCTGCGGAAAATTGCAGCCCGTCGATGGCATCGACCATGCCGCAGGCGTGGATCACCCGCACCGCGAGTTTTTCCAGATCGGCCGGGATTCGCTCGAGGTTGGCCTCGGCACGAATGATCGCGAAGGAGTTGCGATAGATCTCCTGACCGTCGCGGATGTAATCAAGCATCAAGGGGGCTCCGTGAGCGGGCGTCGGGCAAGGCCGCGACCGCTTCAATAGTAAGGTTGCGTGCGTGCAACGCGCCAAAACCCGGCTGCGCTGCATCGCGAAAATAGAGGTCGTAGTGACCGGGGGAAACCGCCAGCAAAGTGACCGGTGCGACGTGCGCGGCCGCGCAGGAACGCTGGCAGCCGGACAGGTGCACGTTCAGCATCTGCCCGTGGCGTTGCAGCAGTGCCGCCAACTGTCGGGCATCGCCCTTGGTGTCGGCCAGGCCTTTGCCACAACCTGTCGAGCCGGTGCAGGCGATGAGGTGCGCCAGGGCATCGTCGGCCGAGCAACGCAGGCCGAGGTGTTCAAGGCTGTGGATAACGTGAGGCGCATCGTCGCCAAAGACACCGGGCAATATCAGGCTTTGCCAAGGAGTGAAACGCAAAGTGCCGTCGCCCTGTTCGCGCGCCAGTTGTGCGGCGCCCCTGAGCATCGCCGGATTCAGGCGACCTAGCGGCGGTACTGCGCCGATGTACACACTCCCGGCGTCACGCTGTGAATGAGCGCCGATGTGCAGCACATTTGGATTTGCCTTGCGCTGCCAACCCTCAATAGACATCAACGGTACACGCTCGGCGAGGCGCGCGAGAAACGTGTCGAGCGAACACTCGGCGAGCAGATGCCGCATGCGGGTCTGCTCGGGGCGCGCCAATTCCAGGAACAACTCCAGCACCGCGACCACCAACCCGTGGCCCTGTTCCAGCAAAACCGCGCCTACGGGTGCGTCGACAAGGCAACCCGCCAGACCGAAGGCAAACACCCGCTCTCCGTCTCGTTCAGCCGCAGACAACCAAAGGTCATGAGGGTGTTCGAGCATTGCAAGACCTTCGCCGCCATCCAGTTGCACGGCGAACTTGGCGCTGAGGTCGTGGAAACGTTCATCGCTTTGCAGCGTGGCGAGGATCTGTTCGGCCAGTGGGCGCGTATCGATCAGCATCTGCTGATCAATGCCGGCGCCGGGGCTGAGCATCAGATTGCGCACATCGTCGCCCGCCGCGCTGGTCGGGCCGAGACCCGCCGCCATCAGTCTGTCGATCAACGCACCGTGCTCACTGCCTACTCCGCGGATTTGCAGGTTGGCGCGGTTGGTTGCCTCGATCACCCCGCCAGCGTAAAGCTCGGCCGCATCGGCCACTGCTTCGGCCTGATCAGCCGAGATCGAACCACCATTGAGTTTGATCCGGCAGATGCCGCCGTCCAACGCCTGGACGATACGCAGCAACCCCGGGCAGGCCGAGGGGCGTAAAGCGGTGGACATCTGGCGTTCGTTCAATGAGTGACCGGCTGACTGGATACACGTGAAGGGCGAAGGGCTGCCATTATGCCTGCTTTGCCCGAGCGCATGAAAAGTCTGCCGGTCGGAAACGCTGCCAAAATAAATCAATCGAACAAAAGAATGCCTGCGCCTGTGTGGATTAGAGTTCGTACTCGCTGAACTCTAGCGCCAGGTCTCGCGTGGCTTCTTCCACGCTTTGTCGAATGGCGTCCATGTTTCGACGCTTGATCTCCAACCGTCGAATCCGGATATCCAATTGGGACATACTCTGGTTTATCGTCCAGAACAGGTAGGGTGTCGCGATGCCCGACTTGATCATCCTGACATGACTGACCACCATCTCCAGATCTCCGTTGGGTTTAAAACTGACCGGTACGATGTTGAACCCGAACAATTTCCCACTTAAACCCGCCATCTTCGTCAGTAACCTGGCATCACTCTCCAGCTTTCCAAGTACTGCTTCAACCTGTGCTATTTGAGCGCTCGCGAGGTAAGGCTGTGCCACTTTCAACCAGGCCTCTTTCAAGCTGCCCGAGAACTGCGGCTTGATGTACTCGACAGGCTCGTCAAGCGTCCAATCCATTGACCAGAACATACCGGTGTAATGATCGAACCAAGGCCCCGGCTGCGTCTCGCTCTTTGCGACTTTATCGGCGCCATGCTGGGCCAGAAAAATGCAGTTTTTCACAAAGTCATTGTCAGCGGCGGTCTGGCCAGCCATGCCGACCAGCAGAACATTACTCATCATCAGCGCACCATGTTCGGTGACACCTTTAGCTAACCCTTCATCCATATAATTTTCTTTCATCCTTGATAATGTCGCGACCAACATCAACTATTGGCCGGAAGTTAATACATATAAGATTGCTTAATTTGAGAAATAACAAACTACCAAAACCATCATTTCAACAAGCAATTTTTCCTCAACATGAAGTGTCGGCCATTCGAAATATTCCTGTCCCGGCCATAGACCCGCGTCAGACGACAGAAGCCGCGCTATCATGCCGCTTTTGAATATGAACATTGGGTTAAGGAACAACATGGCCTGCTGGCTGACAGTAGTGGGAATCGGTGAAGACGGCTTCAAGGGCCTGGGCAAAAACGCCCGGCATACCCTGTTGCGCGCTTCGCGGATCGTTGGCGGTCAGCGGCAACTGGATTTGCTGCCGGCCTGCATCCGTGGCGAGCGGCATTTGTGGCCCAGTCCGTTTTCCCTCGAGCCGGTTCTGGCGCTGCGTGGCGAACCGGTCTGCGTGCTGGCCAGCGGCGATCCGATGTTCTTTGGCGTCGGTGCCAGCCTTGCCCGGCAAGTGCCCAACGATGAAATGCTGATCCTGCCCGCGCCCTCCTCCTGCTCGCTCGCGGCGGCGCGCATGGGCTGGCCGTTGCAGGAGGTGGTGACACTTTCGGTGGTTGCCCGGCCGATCGCCGCACTGAACGCGCAGTTGTTCAGCGGCGTGCGTTTACTGGTGCTGAGCAACGATGGCCAAAGCCCGGCCGCCATTGCAGCACTGCTGCGTGAACGCGGTTTCGGTCCGAGCCGTCTCAGCGTGCTGGAACATGTGGGCGGTGCCGCTGAGCGGCGCATTGATGGCGTTGCCAGTGACTGGAACGCTCCAGCGGTCGCCGATCTGAACCTGATCGCTATCGAGTGCATCGCGGAGCCGAACACTGCGCGACTCTCGCGATTGGCCGGTCTGCCGGACTCGGCCTTCAAGCACGACGGTCAACTGACCAAACGCGACGTCCGCGCGATCACCCTTGCGCGCCTCGCCCCGGTCCCCGGCGAACTGCTGTGGGACGTCGGCGCCGGCAGCGGCTCGATCGGCATCGAATGGATGCGCGCTCACCCCGGTTGCCGCGCGCTGGCGATCGAAGCCGATGAAGGTCGGCAACAGCTGATCGAACACAACCGCGATGCTCTCGGCGTGCCCGGTTTGCAGCTGATTCGAGGCAGTGCGCCGCAGGCCTTGGCTGGGCTTGAACGTCCGGATGCGATCTTTATCGGCGGCGGGGTCACCCGGGAAGGGGTGCTCGACACCTGCTGGGCGCAACTCAAACCCGGCGGCCGACTGATCGCCAACGCGGTCACGCTGCAAAGCGAAGTGACCCTGATGGCCTGGCGCGAACGTCACGGCGGTGAACTGACCCGTATTCATGTTGCCCAGGCCCAGCCTCTAGGAGAGTTCGACACCTGGCGTCAGGCGTTGCCGATTACTTTGCTGGACGTGACGAAGCCCTTCGATGCGTGACGAAACCGCCGAACAACCCGCACCGCTGCGCAGCGGCCTGACCACCGGCAGCTGCGCCACCGCGACCAGTCTGGCGGCGGCCCGTTTATTGTTGAGCGGGATGAGCGCAGACGCTGTGGAAATCGTGTTGCCCAAGGGCAAGCAGGTGCAGATGCGCCTGGAGTTCTGCCGACTGATCGACAACGGCGCCGAAGCCGGGACAATCAAGGATGCCGGGGATGACCCGGACGTGACCCATGGCGCGTTGTTGTATTCCCAGGTGCGATTGAGTCGCGCGCCGGGTGTCCGTTTCAACGCCGGTCGCGGCGTCGGCACAGTCACCCGGCCGGGGCTGGTGCTGGGTGTCGGCGAGCCGGCGATCAACCCGGTACCGCGCAAAATGATCACCGAACACCTGACGTTGCTGGCCGAAGAGCTCGGCTACGGCGGCGGCTTTGAGGTCACGGTCAACGTCGAGGACGGCGAGGCGCTAGCCTTGAAAACCATGAACCCGCGACTGGGCATTCTTGGCGGGCTGTCGATCCTCGGCACCAGCGGCATCGTCCGGCCGTTTTCCTGCGCGGCCTACATCGCCTCGATTCACCAGGGCATCGATGTCGCCAAAACCAACGGTTACCTGCACATCGCCGCGTGTACCGGCAACGCCAGCGAAGACACCATGCGCCGCGTCTACGACCTGCCGGAAATCGCCCTGATCGAAATGGGCGACTTCGTCGGCGCCGTCCTCAAACACTTGCGTAAAGTGCCCGTGGAAAAACTCAGCCTGTGCGGCGGCTTCGGCAAGATCAGCAAACTGGCGGCCGGGCACATGGATTTGCACAGTCGGCATTCCAGCATCGACCTGCCGCAACTGGCCGATTGGGCTGCCGCGATTGGCGCCGATGAGGCGTTGCAGCAAGGCATTCGCGAGGCCAATACCAGCCAGCAAGCCTTGGCCATGGCCAGCGCGGCGGGCATCGCCCTCGGCGATGAGGTGTGTCGGCACGCGCTGGATTTTGCCCGCAGCGTGGTGCCGGCGCAGGTTCAGGTTGAAGTATTTGCCATCGATCGCCAGGGCGGGATTGTCGGTCATGCAGGAGCTTTTCAATGAAGCGTATTTTGCTGCTTGGCGGCGTGACGGAAGCCTTGGCCATCGCCCGCACGCTGGGGCCGGAACACATCTACAGCCTGGCCGGTGTCGGTCGAGTGCCGACGGACCTGAACTGCCAGGTTCGCGTCGGCGGTTACGGCGGTGCCGAAGGCCTGGCGCAGTTCATTCGCGATGAAGGGATCGACCTGCTGCTGGACGCGACCCATCCCTACGCCGCACAAATCAGCCACAACGCCACGACCGCCGCGCAGCTGAGTGGCATCGCCTGTTGGGCGTTGCGCCGTCCTGCCTGGCAGCCGCAGGCTGGGGATGACTGGCGGGACGTCAGCGCCTGGGCCGAACTGATTGAAGCCCTGAAACCCTTCCGCCGGCCGCTGTTCACCCTCGGCCGCGAACCGTTGCAGCACCTGCATGAAATTCCGTCGGAGCAATTCTGGACCTTGCGCGCACTGGACGTTTACCCCGGCAACGAACGCTGCGAAGTCATCGGCGCACGCGGGCCGTTTCTGATCGAAGATGAACGAGAGCTGTTCGAGCGGCGGCAGATTGATGTGCTGATCAGCAAGAACAGCGGCAGCACGGCGACCGAACCGAAGCTGGAAGTGGCACGGGAGCGTGGGGTGCCGGTGATTGTGTTGCAGCGGCCGGCGTTGCCGGGGGTGGATCGGGAGTTTGGGTCGGTGGCAGACGTGCTGGCGACCCTAACCGCAGAATCCACCACATGACGTAGCAGCTGGCGAAGCCTGCGTTCGGCTGCGCAGCAGTCGTAAATCCTGACACCACGGTTTACCCAGAATCGCGGTGCATGATTTTACGACTGCTGCGCAGCCGAACGCAGGCTTCGCCAGCTGCTATGTATGGACTCGCCCCCACTGTCTACCCGCTTTTGAAAAACCGCCGCCCCGTTGCATCTATGTATTAGGCCTATTCGAGGAAGCCGTCTTCGGCTTCTGGCCAAAATTGGAAGAGCTCGTGGTATGCCGATTACAGTCAGGCCTCGAAGGCCAGTAGCAGCTAAGGCATCAATCCACGCCGGTCTTACCTGGGGTCAATGTTTTTCAGCAAAGGGTCGGACAGTTGGTACCTCGGTGGCAGAACTCTGTCGCTCAGTGGCTCATCGTCGCTTGCTGGCCATCACCCGCCTGGCGACGATAAGTCTGGTCATTCTGTAGAAGCACCCAGACGATTCGCAGGTTGCGGTTGGCTAGCCTGATCGCAGCCTCCTTACGACCCAGCCGGCTCATCCAGCGCAACAAGCGGCGGTCATCGGGTTGCTGGGAATCAGGTCGTAGTTGTTGCAGTACCGCATGGGCTCCCTGGATCATCAGGCTGCGTAAATAAACATCGCCTCGCTTGGTCATGTCCCCCAGCCGGACCGTCTGCCCGCTGCTGTGCTGGTCAGGCACCATGCCAAAGTACGCGGCAAACTTGCGGGCATTGGGAAATCGCTCAGGCTTGGTTTCCTTGGCCACCAGTGCCGTGGCAGTGACTGGGCCGATGCCGCGCACAGTCATCAGTCGCTTCGCCGTCATGTCGGCGTTGGCGGCCACTTCCAGGCGCCCCGTCAGCACGCTGATGCGTTCGCCCAAATGGTGCCACTCGGCCAACAGTTCGTCGATCAGTTCACGCAGCAGGCCCGGCACCGGCTGGGTGGCATCTTCCAGTACCCGCGGAATTTTCTGGCTGATCGCAACATCGCCCTGCGCCAAGGCCACGCCATGCTCGAGCAGCAGGCCGCGCATCTGATTGCTCACCGCCGTGCGTCGACGCACATAGCCTTGGCGGGCGCGATGCAACGCCTGCATTGCCAGCGCCGCAACGCTTTTGACCGGCACTGCGTAGATCTTTTCATCGCGACCAGCGCGCAGAATCGCCAGCGCATCGTTGCGATCATTTTTAGGCCCGCTACGATGTGTGGCCACCAAACGGGCTGGAAGAATCCGCGCCAGATTGCCTTGGTCTTGCAGCTGCCGGGCCCAGGCTTGAGCACCCGGACCGGTCTCCATCAGAACCACGACATGAGGCGGCAACTGGCGTAGAAACTCATAAAACGCCTCGCGCGACTTGATCCGTTGCTCGTAGTGCACTTGGCCGAGGACGTCTTCACCGGCGACCTGAAAGACCTGCTTGGCCAGATCGACCGCCACGGTTGTGCAGGCCGACAAATCGGAAGAAGACAGGGATTGATCAATCGAAGTATGCTTTTTCATGGACTCGCCCTCGCTGTCGTTGGCTGTTTAGACTGCCATCGTGGCGCATTGACGCCTCGGCTTGGGCGAGTCCATCCAATTACAGGAAATGCGCAATGCCCTACATCTCTATCGGACCGCACACACAGCATCATCCAATGTGGCTGACTAGTCGCGTCGTAACCCCACCCCTATATTTCCGAGCGCCATCAATGCAACGCTCGGAGTACAAATGACTGAAAAATTCTCTCGTTTCGATATTGCGGAGTTTCTCCATACACCTACCGATATGTGGAACTACCTCAAGGCTAGTGAAGAGGAGGACTCGGGAGACGGAGGTTTCATCCGTTTAGCGTTCAGGGACGTCAAACACACCATCCGTGCACGAATTCAAAGTGACCCACATTTTGCTCAGGCAATCCGAATCGAAGTCGCTACACTCTTTCATAATGGCGAAACGGAAATGGCTCACAGCCTGTTGCTTCTATTAACTCAGGCGCTGCGACACCACACCGCACGCCGCTTTTTTACTTATCGGCCCTGATCAGGCTAAATAGCCGCGCCTGATCGCCCACCCAACGGATTTTGTCCCATGTCCCGACAACGGCTCGCAATTGCCTGGATCGCCTGCTTCGCAGTGCTGTTCAACATGCTCGCCATGCCGATGACCGGAGCCATGGCGCAGTCGGCGAAATCACCCGCCGAGCAATTGTTGTGGGGCAGTTTCTGTACGTCCAGCGGCACGAAGATGGTGGCGATTTCCCTAGGCGACCTCGAGCAAAAAGCCCCGCAGAGCGACGATCATTCCAACATGCAGCATTGCTGGTGCTGCTCCGGCTCTGCACCGCTGGTGGCGTTGCCCGGGCATGTGCCGCAGCTGTATTTCGCCCGTTTCGAGGCCAATCGAAGCGTGCCTGCCACCTCTCTCGAAACACCTACCCCGCGCCAGCAATGGCCGAGCCTCAACCCCCGCGCGTCCCCTCTGGTGTGATTCTTTCTCGCAATTGACCTGCGTCTTGAATCGTTCTGGAGAACTGCCATGTTGAACAAACTCATCGTTCTGGCTGCGTTGCTGCTGCCTGCCTGCTTTGCCAATGCCCACGAATACAAGGCGGGCGAGCTGGAGATCGCTCACCCGTGGTCGCAGGAGTTGCCGCCCAACGCGCCAACCGTCGCGGCCTATTTTGTCATTCAGAACCCAGGCAAAACCGCTGACCGCCTGCTCAGCGTCGACTCGCCAATTGCTGGTGAAGCGCAATTGCATGAGCACCTCATGCAAAACGATCTGATGAAAATGCAGCAAGTGCCGAGCGTTGATATTCCTGCCGGTGGCAACGTCACGTTTGCGCCGATGGCCTATCACGTGATGCTGGTTAACCTGAAAGACCGCAGCCTGCTGAGCGACGGCAAACGCTTCCCACTGACCATGCACTTCGAAAAATCCGGTGACGTGACGGTCGAAGTCTCGGTGCAGAAGAAGCCGCCGGAAGGCACACAGATGCACGCCCACGCCCAGTAATCGACTGAGCAAATAACGCCATGCGCCCGCTTAGCGCCAGGTCATCCGCACACCGTCGTCAGTCGTCGAGCCTGACGCACGGCAGCTGGATCAGCCTGTTCGCCATGCTGATGATCTTTATCGGCCCGCTGATTTCTCAGTCGATGCCGATGGATCAACGCGCCTCGTCGATGTCGATGAGCATGTCGATGGACATGAGCATGGACATGTCGGCCATGGAGCACGCCGACCACGGCGCGCAACCCGCCGCCGAGCACTGCCCGCCCAAAGCCTCGCACCATGCGCTCTGGGAAAAATGCGGCTATTGCAGCCTGTTGTTCAATTGCCCGGCGCTGACCGGCGGCCAGTCCTTCGCCGCATTTGACACGCCGACAGCCAACACTTTCACTACACCCTCCCCTCGCCTGGGCCATGCCCGGCAAGCCTTCTTCCCAGGCGCCCGAACCCGCGCGCCACCCATCGTCGCGTAAACACGCACCTCTGAGTTCACACGGTTTCGAAGACAGCCACAGGCTGCCGGCCGTGTCGTTTACGACTGTTCGATGGAAATTGTCATGTCCAGGTTTACTGCTGACACACGCTTGAGCCCTGCCCAAGCTACTTTTGCCCCGAACGAATCGAGTATTCGTTTCAGGCACGCCACCGCCGTCCTTTGCGGCGCATTGCTGACACCCTCGGTGTTGGCTAACGAACACGCGGGCCACAGTGAAGAACTGAGCCCGACGGTGATCACCGCCATCGCGCCGAGTTCGCCGCTGACCATCGTCACCAACCCCAAGGACCCGCGCCAACCGGTGCCGGCCAGCGACGGTGGCGACTACCTGAAAACCATCCCCGGCTTTGCCCTGGTCCGCAACGGCGGCACCAACGGTGATCCGGTGCTGCGCGGCATGTTCGGTTCGCGGCTGAACATCCTCACCAACGGCGGCCAATTGCTCGGCGCCTGCCCCGGCCGGATGGACGCGCCCACCTCCTACATCTCGCCGGAAACCTACGACAAACTCACCGTCATCAAAGGCCCGCAAACCGTGCTCTGGGGGCCGGGCGCATCAGCCGGTACGATCCTCTTCGACCGTGAGCCGGAAAGCTTCGGCGAACTGGGTACGCGAGTGAACGCCAGCGTATTGGCCGGCTCCAACGGCCGCTTCGACAAAGTGGTGGACGCCGCAGCCGGCGGGCCGTTGGGCTACGTGCGCGTGATCGGCAACACCGCGCACGCCGATGACTACAAGGACGGCAACAACGACACCGTGCCGTCGCGCTACGACAAATGGAACGGCGACGTGGCGCTCGGCTGGACGCCCGACGCCGACACCTTGCTGGAACTGACCGCAGGCAAGGGCGACGGCGAAGCGCGTTACGCCGGGCGCGGTATGGACGGGTCGCAGTTCAAGCGTGAAAGCCTGGGCCTGCGGTTCGAGAAGTCCAACATCGGCGACGTGCTGGACAAGGTCGAAGCGCAGATCTACTACAACTACGCCGACCACGTGATGGACAACTACACCCTGCGCACGCCGTCCGGGACGGGGATGATGGCCGGCCCGATGGCCTCCAACGTCGACCGCCGCACACTCGGCGCGCGCATCAAGGCCACCTGGCGCTGGGCCGATGTGCAGCTGATCAGCGGCATCGATGCGCAGACCAACGAGCATCGTCAACGCGGCAGCATGGGCATCGACACCTACAAGGACCTGCCGTACACCAAGGATGCCGACTTCCATAACTACGGTGTGTTCAGCGAATTGACCTGGTACGCCGCCGACCGTGACCGGCTGATCACTGGCGCACGCCTGGACCGCGCCTCGGCCAAGGATTATCGGCAGACCACCGGCTCCGGGATGATGACTCGCCCCAACCCGACCGCCGACGACACCCGCGCCGACACCTTGCCGAGCGGCTTCATCCGCTACGAGCACGACCTGGCGGACAGCCCGACCACGCTGTATGCGGGCCTCGGTCACACCCAGCGCTTCCCGGATTACTGGGAACTGTTTTCACCCAAGTCAGGCCCCGCCGGATCGGTGAATGCCTTCGATTCGATCAAGCCTGAAAAAACCACCCAGCTCGACTTCGGCCTGCAATACAAGACCGAAGACCTCGAAGCCTGGGCCTCGGGTTACGTCGGCCAGGTGCGCGATTACATCCTGTTCAACTACACCCCGACGATGATGGGCACCACCTCTCAGGCTCAGAACATCGACGCGCGAATCATGGGCGGCGAACTCGGCGCGGCTTATCAACTGACCTCCAACTGGAAAGCCGACGCGACCCTGGCCTATGCCTGGGGCAAGAACAGCAGCGACGGCAACGCATTGCCGCAAATGCCGCCGCTGGACGCGCGTTTCGGCCTGACCTACAGCGAAGACAACTGGAGCGCCGGGGCCTTGTGGCGCGTGGTCGCGGCGCAAAACCGCATCGACCAGAACAAGGGCAACGTGGTCGGCAAGGACTTCGACAAGACCTCAGGTTTTGGCGTGTTCTCGCTCAATGGTGCCTATCGGATCAACAAAAACTGGAAGGTCAGCAGTGGCGTCGACAACCTGTTCGGCAAGGCGTACGCCGAGCATTTGAACCTGGCCGGCAACGCCGGTTTTGGCTACCCGGCCAATGACCCGCAGGCCATTAAAGAACCGGGGCGAACGCTCTGGACCAAGGTGGACATGAGCTTCTAAAAGCATCGTCGGAACGCCGCCCGGAGCAAGCTCGCTCCCACAGGTTCAACGCCGTCCATGTGGGAGCGGGCTTGCCCGCGAATGACTGCGCAGCAGTCACCGGACAACAACAAAAGAACCAAGCCAAAGCGGAGCACACGTGATGAAACAGCCCAAAGTAAATTTCTACAACCTGGCCTGGCGCTGGCATTTCTATGCCGGTCTGTTCGTCGCGCCATTCATGGTGATGCTGGCCCTGACCGGCGTCATTTACCTGTTCAAGCCGCAACTCGATCCGTTGATGTACGGCAGTTTGATGAACGTCCCGGCCGGGCATCACACCGTCCCGGCCGACGACCTGCTCAAGCGGGTGAAACTGGCGTATCCACAAGCCACGATCAAGCAGTACCTGCCGCCAGTCAACGCCGAACGCAGCGCTCAATTTGTCGTGATCAATGAAGGCAACGAGCTCAACGTGTTCGTCGACCCCTACCAGGGCGACATCCTCGGCGAGCAAGACGCCAAGAAGAATCTGCAAGCGGTGGCGCGAGCGATTCACGGTGAATTGATGATCGGCACCGTCGGTGATCGATTGGTCGAACTGGCCGCCGGCTGGGCCGTGGTGCTGGTGGTTTCCGGCGTCTTTCTGTGGTGGCCGCGCGGGCAAGCCGCCGGTATTTTGTGGCCACGTCTGACCAGTCGCGGTCGCGTGCTGTGGCGCGATTTGCATGCCGTCACCGGTTTCTGGGGCGCCGCGTTTTTGCTGGTGATGCTGCTCAGCGGCATGACCTGGACCGGGTTCTGGGGCCAGCAATACGCGCAAGTGTGGAACGTGTTCCCGGCGGCGATGTGGGACAACGTGCCCAAGTCCGACGTCGAGGCTCGCAGCCTCAACACCGCCACCCGCCAGACCGTGCCATGGGCCATGGAAAACACGCCGATGCCGATGTCCGGCGACCACGCCGAACACATGGCCCACAATGGCGCACAAGCTGGCCCCGCCGCACCGACCATTAGCCTGCAAGACGTGCAGAACATCGCCGTGCAACGCAAGGTCGAACCGGGTTACAGCATCACCTTGCCAACCACCGCGACGGGCGTGTTCACCATCGCCGTGTTTGCCGACGACCCACGTAACGACGCCACGTTGCATGTCGATCAGTACACCGGCGATGTGCTTGCCGATGTGCGCTGGGAGCAATACGGCACCGTGGCCCGCGCCACGGAAACCGGCGTGATGTTGCATGAAGGCAAGATGTTCGGCGTGTTCAACCAGATCATCGTGTTGCTGATCTGCCTGATGATTTTGCTCAGCGCGGTCAGCGGCGTAGTGATCTGGTGGAAGCGTCGCCCGCAAGGCAAGTTCGGTGTTCCACCGCTGCGCCACGACCTGCCGAAATGGAAAACCGCGATGGTCATCATGTTCGCCCTGGCCGTGGCGTTTCCGTTGGTGGGTGCTTCGTTGGTGGTGGTGTGGGTGCTGGATCGCGTGCTGTTTTCGCGATTCACCCGGCAAACTGAATCGGCCTCATCTTCATCATGAAACAGGCGAGATGCGCGGTTTAGAGGGATCTGTAGACTTCCCGCGCTTATCTCCCAGTGAATTTTAGTGTTACTGTATAACTCTAAATGCACCGCCTAACCCGCAGCCCTGGCTGCGGGTTTCTTTTGAAGAAGTGATTCACAGGAAGGCGTTGCGTAATACGACGCTGGGGTTTCAGGTGAACAATCTGTTTTGACCGGCAGTATGCGCAAAGCCAATACAATGAGGGGCAGCAGTGGATCCTGGGTGAGCCGCGGTCGTTCTTTGTCACTGCTTATTACACCTTTTGATTCAAGGCCCCCATCGCGGGCAAGCCCGCTCCCACAAGGTCTCCAGTGTTCACACACTATTTGTGCACACTGGAGATCCCTGTGGGAGCGGGCTTGCCCGCGATAGGGCCCTCAGCAACACAAAAAATTTCAGAGTAGATGCATGACCTCGCTGAACCTCACAAACCTCGCCTGGACTCCTCTGGGCCACGGCCATTGCCATCACCAGTTCCAGCTGCGTGATGCTTCCCTGCACGTGGCCGCTGGCGAGTTCGTCGGGTTGATCGGCCCCAACGGCAGCGGCAAGACCAGCCTGCTGCGTTGCGCTTATCGCTTCAGTAAACCGGAGAGCGGCGAGGTCCGGCTCGACCACCACAACGTCTGGAAGCAATCCTCGCGCTGGTGCGCCCAACGTATCGCCGTGGTGTTGCAGGAATTCCCAGACGCCTTCGGCCTGACCGTCGATGAAGTGGTCGCCATGGGCCGCACGCCACACAAAGGCCTGTTCGACGGCGACACCCTCGAAGACCGGAATCTCGCGACCCAGGCCCTCGAATCCGTCGGCCTCAAAGGCTTCGAAGACCACGCCTTCGCCACCCTCTCCGGCGGTGAAAAACAGCGTGTGATTCTTGCCCGCGCCCTCGCTCAACAACCGCAATTGCTGATTCTCGACGAGCCGACCAACCACCTCGACCCGCGCTATCAGCTTGAACTGCTGCAACTGGTCAAACGCCTGAAGATCGGCACGTTAGCCAGCATCCACGACCTCAATCTGGCCGCCGCTTTCTGCGATCGTTTGTACGTGCTCAATCACGGTCGCATCGTCGCCAGCGGCACACCGAAAGAAGTCCTGACCGCCCCGCTGCTGCGCGAAGTATTCGGCGTCGAAGCGCTGATCGATCAACACCCCTTGCACGGCTACCCACGAATCACCTGGATAACCCAACCATGACTTTGCGTTCCCTGCTTTGCGTCGCCTTGCTGCTGGGCAGTGCCCAAGCGTTGGCCGAGGCCACGAAGTATCCGTTGACGATCCACAGCTGCAACCGCGCAGTGACGTTCAAGCAAGCGCCGAAACACGCAGTCAGCCACGACATCAACATGACCCAGATGATGCTCGCCCTCGGCCTCAAGCCGAGCATGGCCGGCTACAGCGGCGTGACGGGCTGGAAGTCGGTCACGCCCGAGATGCAGACCATCCTCGACGGTTTGCCGGAGCTGGCAGCCAAATACCCGTCGGTGGAAACCCTGCTCAACGCCAACGTCGATTTCTTCTTCGCCGGTTGGGATTACGGCATGCGCGTGGGCGGCGACCTCACGCCGCAAACGCTCCAGCCATTGGGCATCAATGTCTACGAGCTGACCGAGTCCTGCGCCTTCGTCATGAAGCGTCCACCGGCCAGCCTGGAAGACACTTACAACGACCTGCGCAACCTCGGCAAAATCTTCGACGTGCAGGATCGCGCCAATACCCTGATCGCCGACATGCAGGCGCAAGTCGCCGAGGTGCACAAGGATCTGCCTGCCGATAAGCCGCGGGTGTTCCTCTACGACAGCGGCGAAGACCGCGCCATGACCTCCGGCCGCCTCGGCATGCCGCAGGCACTGATCGACGCGGCGGGCGGGCGCAACATTCTGGACGACGTCGAGGCGAGCTGGACCCGTGTGAATTGGGAAAACGTGGTCGAGCGCAATCCGCAGGTGATCGTGATCGTCGACTACGGCGAAGTCACCGCCGAGCAGAAGGAGCAATTTCTGCTCAATAACAAGGCGCTGCAATCAGTGGACGCGATCAAGAACCAGCGCTTCATCGTGATTCCGTATGTGCAGGCCACGCCGGGCATCGACAACGTGCTGGCGGTTGAAACCCTGGCCAAAGGGTTCCACGGCGAATGATGGATCGTCGCTATGCCTTGCTGCTGGTGACGCTCGGTGCGCTGTTGCTGGTGTCGTGCGTAGTGTCGCTGGGCTTTGGTCCGGCGCGGGTTCCGGTGGACGTGGTGTGGCGGATCCTGCTGCACAAGATGTTTGGTTTCGGCGCTCCGGACTGGGCCGCAGGACAGGAACATATCGTCTGGCTGATACGAGTACCGCGCATGCTGTTGGGCGCGCTGGTGGGTGCCGGGTTGGCGCTGATCGGCGCAGTGTTGCAAGCGGTGACGCGTAATCCACTGGCTGATCCGCACCTGCTCGGGGTCACTTCCGGCGCCACCCTTGGCGCAGTGATCGTGGTGCTGCACGTCGGTGAAATCGTCGGCCTGCTGACCTTGCCGATTGCGGCGTTTATCGGCGCGCTGCTCAGCATGTTGATCGTATTGCTGATCGCCAATCGCAACGGTCGGCTGGACAGTGACCGGCTTCTGTTGTGCGGCGTGGCGGTGTCGTTCGTGATGATGGCGATTGCCAATTTGCTGCTGTTCCTCGGCGATCACCGGGCGAGTTCTGCGGTGATGTTCTGGATGCTGGGCGGGCTCGGGTTGGCGCGTTGGGAGTTGCTTGCGGTGCCGGCCGCCAGTGTGTTGCTGGGGCTGGTTTTGTTGCTGGGCATGGCCCGACCGCTGAACGCTTTGATGGCTGGTGAACAGACGGCCGTGACCCTTGGGCTCAACGCCCGCACCGTACGCCTGCGCGTATTTTTGATTGCGTCGTTGATGACGGGCGTGCTGGTGTCGATCAGTGGCTCCATCGGGTTTGTCGGGCTGATGGTGCCGCACATTGCCCGTCGTCTGGTCGGGGCCGAACACCGGCGATTGTTGCCGGTGTGTGTATTGCTGGGCAGTGTGTTTCTGGTGTGGGTCGATGTTGCTGCGCGCACGCTGATCGCTCCCGAAGACTTGCCGATTGGCGTGGCCACGGCGGCGATTGGCGGGTTGTTTTTCATCGGCCTTATGCGACGCCGCTGAGCCGCGCCCGCCCGTAAAGCGCGGCTCAACAGGCGTTCAGATCATTGAACGCTGCGCTTCACAGTTCGTCACGATCCGGCGTCGCCGCCGGTTGCACAGGTGGCTTCCAGGTCGCATTCAGTCGCCCGCGACGGTGCCAGTAATCATCGGTGTCCAATACTTCAAGCCGGCCGACGCTTGCGAGTCTGGCGAGGTATGCCGCGACCCCGTCCCTTGCCTCCTCGCTGAACAATACCGCTTCCTGCTGCGAGAAGCTGGGGGTGAACTTGAACAGAGCCCCTCCACGACCGGTGAAATAGCAACTACCCCCGGAGACCCCACTCTTTTTCAAAACGTCTCTGCTGAACCACAGGTCGGCCAGGGCCAGGTTATCCAGAAGCAATCGATCAGACTCGCTGGGGTCCGTCACGAACAGACTGAAGCGTTTGTAGAACTGATGAACAGCCACCCATTTGTAGTCCTCGGGAAAAACAGGTAATGGCAAGGGCTGCGCACCCGGCGCCGTGACCGGTGCAATTGGCCCGCCCGGCCCGGAATAAAACAGCGCGCTGGCAGCGCCGCTGTCGAGGCCGTCTTCAAGCGGCTCGACGGCAACGAACGAAGCCGTCGCCTCATGCATCAAAACACCCCCCAGATACTGCTTGCCGACGTACTCGCCAATCTGTCTTTGGGCGGAGCGTGCCGCATCATCGGCATGTGCGAATACCGGCCCGAGGGCAAAGCGGTTATCCAGCGCCCATCTCACCAACCCGATGCCGGTTTTGACACCCCGGGCATCAACCCTGAACGGCGACCAGAAAGTGCTGCGCACCACGGCCTGCAACTCACCGTTGGCGATCACTTTGCGCAGATACTCGATTAGCGATTCGTGCCCTGATTGCAGTACTTTCTCGTACGCGACGGCGGCATTTAACCGGGTCCACTCCGGTGCGCTGGCCTTGGGCTTGTATCGCAACAAGGCACCATCGGCGCAGGACACAAAGACGTTGAGAAAAGTAGTCACTGCCCCCGTGCGCACACGAACAGCTTCCAACCCGTACGTCAGATCCCGAGGCGAGATGAAGCTCTGATTCAAGTCATGCGGCAGTCGTCCCGCCCCGGTCGACGGACACAGATAGATTCCCTCAACGCGATACCCCAGGGGTAATAGCCCATCGGGAAATACCCGCTCGACGGCGAGACTTCCTTGCCTCCCGTCGATCGGCAACGTCGTCACATACTGCTCGGCCTTAAGCGACTTGAGCACGAACCCGAACATCAATCGGGTTCGAGTTCCAGCCGCTCGATGGACATGCCGTACGGCGTCGTCCATTTGCGTGAAGACCGGACTGAGCGCCGGATCAGCGATGGCCGACCGATGCACCTGCGATAGGGCTTCCCTGGAATAAGCACTCCATTGTGACAACTGCCTGGCCTTGCCCCACAGCCGACTACCCGCGATCACTTGCAACCTGCCGGCTCTTGCAACCTGATTGACGTATCCACTCGGGGTTAGCGTGCCGTTGCGCATTTGCAGTTCTATCGGGGTATGCCTGCGCTGCAATTGGCTGGGTGGTGCCAAAGCCCCGGCAAGTTGTTTTTCGACAGCACTTGCGCTGACGGTGTAGCTGATCAGGCTGCCATCGAGCCCCAGCAGATATTCCTTGCCGGGTGACAGAGAGGTTGAAAGCCCGGAGCCGGTCAGGATATCCCCAAGAAAATCGGTGGAGAACATGTTGAGGTACACGTCCCGTTCGCGGTTCGACAGCGCGAAAATCGGCTCGACCTGCATTCGGGAGTGGTAACGGGCAACGACCGTACTCCCGGCCAGAAACAACCCTTCGTCAGTCAATTCATCCAGACGAATCCAGCTGGCCGGGAAGTTCTCGACCTCGACGGCCACCGGCAACGTCGCGACAAACAAACCATCGACGCGACGCAGCACCAAGCCACCGTAGATCCGCTCACGCCGAGAGCCCAACTGCGCCAGCGCATAGCGTGCGGCATCATCCGGCGACAGAAAGACCGGGCTGAGGGCTCGTCGCTGGATCTGTACGAAAGGTTTCCAGTCAGTGCCGACAACGCCCGCCTCGTCCCATAGCTCACTGGTGCGCAGCACCTTCAGTTCTCCGGCCTTGGCGATCAATTGAAGGACGTTGGCATAGGGTGGCGTGCCGTTGAGCAACACCGACCTCAGTTGCTGCAAACCTTTAGTGTCGAACTGTGTTGAGGTGGCCGAGAATTGATACCGCAACAAGGCCCCATCCAGGGTCGCGACGAAAACGCTCAGGTCTTGTAAATGCGTAAGACGTTGCGTGCCCTCGTCGTCATAGATGGCCGCCGCCAGATCGGTTATGGAAGCAAAATGTCGGGCGAACCAGGCATCCGCTGTCGATAACCCGTCATGGATCCAGCATGCCGAGTAATACAGCGCGAGAGTGCGAAACTCGTCGATCAACACCGGCGCGCCAAAGTCGCTCGCCTGATTCAATGCACCCAGGCGTCCGACAGGCACCGTATCGGTCGCCACGTACTCATCGCGGTCCTTGTGTTTAAGAATGAATCCCCAACCCGCCGCAGCCGTGCGGTAGTCGAGCCTGGCGCGATGACGGGCGTTCAGCACCGCTTCTTCGGCGCTGGAAAAAATCGCCCCGAGTACCGGAGCGGAAACGTCTGTACGGGCTGCCTGATTATTTGTCTCATCACCCAGCACGGTTCCTCGAGGGCCCCACACGTCGTTGCCAACCACCACACGCAATTTGCCAGTGCCGGCCAGTTCGTCGACCACTGCACTGGGCTCAAGTGTGCCGGCCGCCAACGCCTGATCTATCAGGGTTTTGCCATCAGCGAGCACGACAACCCGTCCTTGCAGTCTGTTGCGAGCCGCCACTTTCGAGGCGTCGGGGCTGTAAACCAGCAGGCTGTCGGCCGAGCCGGACAGGTAGAAATCGACAACATGTGCGCTATTGTCTAGCACCGAATGAATGTCTTCGGCGGTGAACATTTGCGCCTCCGTCAGCTGCTCTTGAGCGTCGTCACGTGCGATTGACACGGAGTCGGTTTGCCAACGCGAGGCATACAGCCCATGAAACGAGTACCCCTCGACCAACATGATCGGCGCGCCGGAGGCATCGAGGGGGCAGAGCCTGTCCAGCGCAAACCGTGGTTTTGCGCAAACCATCGGTTCTGTGGCGACAAAGCGTTTGTTCTGATCCTGCAAAATCATCCCGGCGAAGCCTTGCTCTCGACGGCTGCCGATGTACTCGTGCGCGAAACGTGCGGCATCGTCCGCCACGAGGAAAGCGGGACTTAAACGCCGCAACCTGGCATAGGGTTGCCAGTCGGCGCCAACGTTCCCGACAACATCCCACAGCGGGCTGTCCTTCAGCACTGTCAGCTCGCCGGCTGCAGCCACCTGCCTGATGTAATCCCCGGGCTTGAGCGTGCCAGCCTTCAGCTTAGCGTTGAGACCCGCGCTGTCCTTCAGCGGATCTTCATCGAGGTGCGCCGAGGGGCGGTATTGCAATACGGCTCCGTCTCGAGTCCGGGCGTACACCCTCAGATAGTCGGGGTATTCCTGCCGATAGACATCCCATAGCGAAAACTTGATGCCCGCAGCCAACTCGTCCGGTGAAAAAAATCGCTCATAAAGCCAAGGCTCGCTGGCGCTCTGCGCGCCATCACTGTGCGATAGGAAATAAACGCCGTGAAGGTCGAAATCGAGCAACCTCTCCAGCTTGTGATCAGCTTTCCTCGGAAAGGTGTTGAACAATTCCATGGCCACCTCCAGCTGACTGGAGAGAACCGGATAGGTCGCCATGCACTCCGAACTGCCGGCAGATGTCACTACAAAACCCAGATACACGCTGCCGGAGGTTGTGGATACGCTCGTTGCTGCGGCTTCGATGGCCTTGTCCACTTGATCGGACACGGCACAAAAAAAAGGCTGTGAAACGGGTCGGTTGTGCCCCAACGCGGTACCGAGGGTCCAGCTCGCCGACACGTTTCCACGTACACCGCCCCACTGATCATTTGGCACCAGTACGCTCAGCGTGCCGGTCGTGGCTACCTTCTGAATCAAAAGCTCGACGTCGGTGAATGGCCCGAACGACTTGAATCCCTGCTCAAAGAGCTTCTTCTCCTCAGTCGGCTGAGTCGACTCGTACTTGATCAGTGAACCATCCGGCCCCGACAGATAGTGACGCTGGCCATAGGGGCCCGGGTCCTGCATGTGGCTCAGAATATGGTGTCTCGGAAAAAAACCGAGGCTCAACTTGATCTGCTCGGCCGTCCAGCCCGGGTGAACACGCAGGACTTCAGCGTGATTTGCCGAAAGAGACAGGTAATACGCCGCGCCACTGTAGCCCTGGGGGACGAATAGTTCCCCGGGGTTATCGGTAGACAGCAGGGTGTCGAAATCGAAACGCCCTTTCATGCCTGCTACAGGTAACGTGGGCTGAAATTTTCCGTCGCCACGTTGCACGATCACACCGCCGTAAGCCCTGTCACGGCGTGCGCCGATCTGCCGGTGTACCCAGTAGGCGGCATCATCTGCACTGATGAATGTCGGACCCAGGGCAGGAAATCTGGCCGTCCCTCGAAGTGTTGAAGGTGTGCTGATAGAGGTGCTGTCCATGCGCTGCTCACTGGATTGAGAAACCACGATGATCAAGATCCTGGAGCGCCGCAGGTGGTACATATTTATCGCCCGCAGGGTTTCGGCTTTTGACGCTGCCGGCACCAATGCTGCGCACGACGATGCACCCGCGCCTTGATCAAGCCCCAGTCTGGTGCGCCTCCGTGTTTACGGAAGGCTCTATTACGCTATTTCCCTGCCTCTGCCGAACAGGCACAGCCCTTGCTAAAGACCCTTTAGTAGTCCGCATCTGCCAACCCAGAAAAATTACTAACGTTCATGGAGATCGCACAATGAAGCGTCGCAGCTTGATCAAGGCTTTCACACTCACGGCAAGTATTGCCGCGATGGGCATGACCTGGACCGTCCAGGCCGCCGAGACCATCAAGGTCGGTATTCTGCATTCGTTGTCCGGGACCATGGCGATCTCCGAAACCTCGCTCAAAGACATGGCGTTGATGACCATCGACGAGATCAATGCCAAGGGCGGAGTGAACGGCAAGATGCTGGAACCCGTGGTCGTCGACCCCGCGTCGAACTGGCCGCTGTTCGCGGAAAAGGGTCGTCAGTTGCTGACTCAGGACAAGGTTGCCGTGGTGTTCGGTTGCTGGACTTCGGTGTCGCGTAAATCGGTATTGCCGGTGTTCGAAGAGCTCAACGGTCTGCTGTTCTACCCGGTGCAATACGAAGGCGAAGAGATGTCGCCGAACGTGTTCTACACCGGTGCCGCGCCGAACCAGCAGGCGATCCCGGCGGTGGAATACCTGATGAGCGAAGAAGGTGGCAGCGCCAAGCGTTACTTCCTGCTGGGCACTGACTACGTTTACCCGCGCACCACCAACAAGATTCTGCGCTCGTTCCTGCATTCCAAAGGCGTGGCGGACAAGGACATCGAAGAGGTCTACACCCCGTTCGGCCACAGCGATTACCAAACCATCGTGGCCAACATCAAGAAATTCTCGGCCGGTGGCAAGACAGCGGTCATCTCCACCGTCAACGGCGACTCCAACGTGCCGTTCTATAAAGAGCTGGCCAACCAGGGCTTGAAAGCCACCGACGTCCCGGTCGTGGCGTTCTCGGTCGGCGAAGAAGAACTGCGCGGCATCGACACCAAACCGCTGGTGGGCAACCTCGCGGCATGGAACTACTTTGAATCGGTCGAGAACCCGGCGAACAAAAAGTTCGTTGCCGACTGGAAAGCCTACGCGAAGAAACACAACCTGCCAGGCGCCGACAAAGCGGTGACCAACGACCCGATGGAAGCCACGTACGTGGGCATCCACATGTGGGCGCAAGCGGCTGAGAAAGCCAAGTCCACCGACGTCGACAAAGTCCGCGAAGCCCTCGCCGGCCAGACCTTTGCCGCACCGTCGGGCTACACGCTGACCATGGACAAGACCAACCACCATTTGCACAAGCCCGTGATGATCGGCGAGATCCAGGCCGATGGTCAGTTCAACGTCGTGTGGCAGACCGAGGGGCCGATCCGCGCCCAGCCGTGGAGCCCGTTTATTTCGGGTAACGACAAGCGGCCGGATTATGCGGTGAAGAGCAACTAAGCCACCTCGCACAGCCTGATCGTTCCCACGCTCTGCGTGGGAATGCAGCCAGGGACGCTCCGCGTCCCAAAAGCGGACGCGGAGCGTCCGGTGAGGCATTCCCACGCAGAGCGTGGGAACGATCAATACAGGACTCCCGCTATGCGCATCGCCCTTTACCGTCTTATTCTCGCCCTCGCGCTTTTACTGCCGATGGCCGCACATTCAGGCGACGCCGAAGACTTCGTCGCCGCCAATCCCGTGCAGCAAGCCAAGCTTCTCGAATCCTGGGCCGCGCAGCCCGACCCGGCCCGTGTCGAATTGATCAACGCCCTGCAACAAGGCGAGTTGACCGTCGACGGCCAACCGAAAACCCTGCGCCTGAACAATCGCCTGCGGGGTCTGATCGACACCGCGCTGGCCAGCCACCAATTGCTCGCCGCCGACGCCAAAATCCGTCTGGCCGCCGCGCAGCAATTGCAGAAAAGCGCCAAACCCGCGCAGCTGAAATTCCTCGACCATCAACTGGCGGGTGAAAAAGATGAAAGCGTTCATGCCGCTTTGAGTCTGGCCCTGGCCAACCTGCAACTGGTCGACACCGACCCGTCCGTGCGCCTCGCGGCGGTGCGTCTGCTCGGTGAAACCGGCGATCCACTGGCGCGCACCCGCCTCGAAAGCCTGCTCGAGCCGGGCGTCGAAGCCGACGCTACTGTGCGCACCGCCGCCGAAACCAGCCTGGCTCAAGTCAAACGCAAACTGCTGATCGGCGAGATCCTCGGCCAAGCCTTCAGCGGCATGTCCCTGGGTTCGATTTTGCTGCTCGCGGCTTTGGGTCTGGCGATCACTTTCGGCCTGCTCGGCGTGATTAACATGGCCCACGGCGAGATGCTGATGCTCGGCGCTTACTCGACCTACGTGGTGCAGCTGATGTTCCAGCGCTTCGCCCCGCAAGCCATCGAGTTCTACCCGCTGATCGCGTTGCCGGTGGCATTTTTCGTCACCGCAGCGATCGGCATGGCACTGGAACGGACGGTGATTCGTCACCTCTACGGCCGCCCGCTGGAAACCCTGCTGGCGACCTGGGGCATCAGTTTGATGCTGATTCAGCTTGTCCGGTTGCTGTTCGGCGCGCAGAACGTTGAAGTGGCCAACCCGGCGTGGCTGTCGGGCGGGATTCAAGTGCTGCCCAACCTCGTGCTGCCGTACAACCGCATCGTGATCATCGCCTTCGCCCTGTTTGTAGTGGTGCTGACCTGGCTGCTGCTGAACAAGACGCGCCTGGGTTTGAACGTGCGCGCCGTCACCCAGAACCGCAACATGGCCGCCTGCTGCGGCGTGCCGACTGGGCGCGTCGACATGCTCGCCTTCGGCCTCGGCTCCGGCATTGCCGGCCTTGGCGGCGTGGCGCTCAGCCAGATTGGCAACGTCGGCCCGGACCTCGGCCAGAGCTACATCATCGACTCGTTCCTGGTGGTGGTGCTCGGGGGTGTCGGTCAGTTGGCCGGTAGCGTGCTGGCCGCGTTCGGCTTAGGGATCGCCAACAAAATTCTCGAACCGCAGATCGGCGCCGTGCTCGGCAAGATCCTGATCCTCGCGCTGATCATTCTGTTCATCCAGAAGCGTCCGCAAGGCCTCTTCGCACTGAAAGGACGGGTGATCGACTGATGAACCAGCCCCTGATGCTCACGGCCACGCAAAAGGCCGGCCCCAAAGTCACGATCGCCGTTGGCGCAGTGATCCTCGTTCTATTGCTGTCGTTGCCGTTGCTGTCGTTGTTGTCGCCGGACAGCGTGTTCCACGTCTCGGCCTACACGCTGACGCTGGTGGGCAAGATTCTGTGCTACGCCATCGTCGCCCTCGCGCTGGATCTGGTCTGGGGTTACGCCGGTCTGTTGTCCCTCGGCCACGGCCTGTTCTTCGCCCTCGGCGGTTACGCGATGGGCATGTACCTGATGCGCCAGGCGTCGGGCGATGGCTTGCCGGCGTTCATGACCTTCCTGTCGTGGACCGAATTGCCGTGGTACTGGACCGGCACCAGCAGCTTTCTCTGGTCGATGTGCCTGGTGGTTTTAGCGCCGGGTTTACTGGCGCTGGTGTTCGGGTTCTTCGCCTTCCGCTCGCGGATCAAGGGCGTGTATTTTTCGATCATGACCCAGGCCCTGACCTTCGCCGGGATGCTGCTGTTCTTCCGCAACGAAACCGGGTTTGGCGGCAACAACGGCTTCACCAACTTCCGCACGATTCTCGGCTTTGGCATCACCGAACCGGGCACCCGCGCAGTGTTGTTCTTTGCCACGGTGGTGTTGCTGGTAGCGAGTCTGTTTATCGGTTGGCGCCTGGCGCAAAGCAAATTCGGACGCGTGCTGACGGCGCTAAGGGATGCGGAAAACCGCCTGATGTTCTGCGGCTACGACCCGCGGGGTTTCAAGCTGTTCGTCTGGGTGTTGAGTGCGGTTTTGTGCGGCCTGGCCGGGGCGTTGTATGTGCCGCAGGTCGGGATCATCAACCCGAGTGAAATGTCGCCGACCAACTCGATTGAAGCCGCCGTCTGGGTGGCGCTGGGTGGACGCGGCACGCTGATCGGGCCGCTGCTTGGCGCGGGCGTGGTCAACGGGATGAAGAGCTGGTTCACCGTGGCGTTTCCCGAGTACTGGCTGTTCTTCCTCGGCGCATTGTTCATTGTCGTGACCTTGTATTTGCCCAAAGGCGTGATCGGTCTGCTGAAAAAGAGAGGTGAGCAATGAGAGTCACTGCGACGGCGGAATTCATGCTCGAACCGGCGTTTTTCCCAGTGGAGCCCAACAAGGACGCCGGCAGCAGCCGCGACGCCATCGGCCTCGGACAACGCGTCGGCCCCGGACTGAATACGCGCCACGGCACGATCCTGACCCTGGAAGACATCAGTGTCAGCTTCGATGGCTTCAAAGCCCTCAACGATCTGAACCTGTACATCGGCGTCGGCGAATTGCGCTGCATCATCGGTCCCAACGGAGCCGGCAAGACCACGCTGATGGATGTGATCACCGGCAAGACTCGACCCAGTCACGGCAAAGCCTGGTTCGGTGAAACCCTGGACCTGACGTCGATGAGCGAAGTGCAAATCGCCCAGGCCGGCATCGGTCGCAAGTTCCAGAAACCGACGGTGTTCGAAGCCTTGAGCGTGTTCGAGAACCTGGAACTGGCGCAGAAAACTGACAAGTCGGTGTGGGCCAGCCTGCGGGCTCGCCTCAGTGGCGAACAGAAAGACCGCATCAGCGAGGTGCTGGAAACCATTCGCCTGGCGGCCTCGGTCAATCGCCCGGCGGGGTTGTTGTCTCACGGTCAAAAGCAGTTTCTGGAAATCGGCATGCTGCTCATGCAAGACCCGCAATTGCTGCTGCTCGACGAGCCGGTGGCGGGCATGACCGACGCCGAGACCGAGTTCACCGCCGAACTGTTCAAGAGCCTCGCGGGCAAGCATTCGCTGATGGTGGTGGAACACGATATGGGTTTTGTCGGTTCCATCGCCGACCACGTCACCGTGTTGCACCAGGGCAGCGTGCTGGCCGAAGGGTCGCTGGAGCAGGTGCAGGACAATGAGCGCGTGATCGAGGTTTATCTCGGCCGCTAGGTATGCGAATAAAAAACCTGTGGGAGCGGGCTTGCCCGCGATAAGGCCGGTGAATCCAACATATTTGTTGACTGATACTCCGCTATCGCAGGCAAGCCAGCTCCCACAGGGTTCTGTGTGACACAGAAGGAATTTGAAGATGTTGCAAGTCGACAAGCTGCACCAGTACTACGGCGGTAGCCACATCCTGCGGGGCCTGACGTTTGACGTGAAGGTCGGTGAAGTCACTTGCCTGTTGGGGCGCAACGGCGTGGGCAAAACCACGTTGCTCAAATGCCTGATGGGTTTGCTGCCAGCCAAAGAAGGCGCGGTGAACTGGGAAGGCAAACCGATCACCACGTTCAAGCCGCACCAGCGAGTGCATGCCGGGATCGCTTATGTGCCTCAAGGGCGCGAGATTTTCGGTCGGCTGACCGTGGAAGAAAACCTGCTGATGGGCCTGTCACGATTTCCTGGTTCTGAAGCCAAGGAAGTACCGGCGTTCATCTACGAGCTATTCCCGGTGCTGCTGCAAATGAAGCAACGACGCGGCGGTGACTTGTCCGGCGGCCAACAACAGCAATTGGCGATCGGTCGCGCACTGGCCAGCCTTCCACGGCTGTTGATTCTTGATGAACCCACCGAAGGCATCCAGCCGTCGGTGATCAAGGAGATCGGCGTGGTGATCAAGAAACTCGCGGCCCGTGGCGACATGGCGATTCTGTTGGTAGAGCAGTTTTACGATTTCGCCGCAGAACTGGCCGATCAATACCTGGTGATGTCCCGGGGCGAGATCGTGCAGCAAGGTCGCGGCGAAAACATGGAAGCCGAGGGTGTACGTGGTCTGGTTACGATCTAATCTGAAGCGTCCTGACGATAATTAGAAAATATGAATTTACCTGTACCCACTGTCCTGTTCACCCCCAGCTGGCACGCCGAGCTGGAACTGGGCTACGCCCGTTTCGGCGACAGCACACGCCCGGTCCAGCGCCGGCACAAAGGCCCATTGCGGGTGCAAAAGCACCTGTACGCCGAAGGGCCGCACGTGTGCCAGCACATCATCGTTCATCCGCCCGGGGGCATTGCCGGCGGGGATCGACTGGATATCTCGGCGAGCGTCGGTACGGACGCCTGGGCGCAAATCACCAGCCCGGGTGCCGCCAAGTGGTATCGCGCGGCGGGGCCCGCCTATCAGCGGTTGGCGTTGAAAGTGGCGCCCGGTGCGACACTGGAATGGCTGCCGCAAGAGACGATCATCTTCAGCGACGCTCAGGCCGAGCTCAGCACCTCCATTGATCTGGAGGGCGACGCACGGTTGTTTTACTGGGACGTCGTGGCACTGGGCCGACCGGCCAGTGGCGAGCGCTTCGACCTCGGGCATTTTCAGGCGCAACTGGATATCCGCCGCGACGGCCAGTTGCTCTGGCACGAACGCCAGCGCATTGTCGGGGATGACGGTCTGCTCGACTCGCCGATTGGCCTGGATGGGCAACCGGTGTTTGCGACGTTGCTGGTGACGGGGGAGGTTGATAGCGAGCTGCTGGAAACCTGTCGCTCGCTGCCCAATGACGTGCGCGGGGATCTGACGCAATTGCCCGGACTTTTGGTGGCGCGGTGCCTGGCCAGTGAAGCCCTGCTTGCGCGCGGTTGGATGATTGCGCTTTGGAAATTATTACGTCCGGCCTTACTTGGCCGCGAGGCGACACCGCCAAGAATCTGGAGCACGTGACATCACTGCACACACGATCGATGTAGCAGCTGCCGAGGTACGAGGCTGCGTTGGGTTGCGCAGCGGCCCCAGAGGGCGGTCCTGCGGACACGCAACGCAGCCTCGTACCTCGACAGCTGCTACAGAACACAATTCGCTTGCGATTTATTAACTGCCGATTATGGATTCCAAACGATGGACCTGACCCCACGCGAAAAAGACAAGCTGCTGATCTTCACCGCCGGCCTCGTGGCCGAGCGGCGTTTGGCGCGCGGCGTGAAACTCAATTACCCGGAAGCCATGGCCTACATCTCCGCAGCGCTGCTCGAAGGCGCGCGTGACGGCCGGACCGTGGCCGAGCTGATGCACTTCGGCACCACCCTGCTCAACCGCGAACAAGTGATGGAAGGCATCCCGGAAATGATCCCGGAGATCCAGGTCGAAGCGACCTTTCCCGACGGCACCAAACTGGTCACCGTTCACCAACCCATCGCCTGAGGACGCGCCATGACTTATCAAATCCGCGATGCGCTGCGCGCCGACCTGCCGGCGATCCGTGACATCTACAACGACGCCGTGCTCAACACCACGGCGATCTGGAACGAACAGGCCGTGGACCTGGGCAACCGCCAGGCCTGGTTCAGCGCCCGGCAAGCCCAGGGTTATCCGATCCTGGTGATTGTCGACGGCGATAACAGCGTGCTGGGCTACGCTTCATTTGGCGACTGGCGGCCGTTCGACGGTTTCCGCCACACCGTGGAGCACTCGGTCTACGTGCGCAGCGACCAGCGTGGCAATGGTCTCGGCCCGCAATTGATGACGGCGCTGATCGAGCGCGCCAAAGGCTGCGACAAGCATGTGATGGTCGCGGCCATCGAAAGCGGCAACGCTGCTTCCATTCGTTTGCATGAACGGGCCGGTTTCGTGATCACCGGTGAGATGCCGCAAGTGGGCACCAAATTCGGCCGCTGGCTGGACCTGACCTTCATGCAACTGACCCTCAATCCTGGCGCGGAGCCGCCACCCGCCAACAAGGAGTAACTCACGATGAACGCCGCTCAACTGCGCCGCGTCAATGTTGAAAGCTTTGCGCACTATCGTCAGGGTTTGATTGATCTGCTGCTCGACGCTGTCGGCTATGGCGCCAGTGTCGGGTTCATGGCCAATCTGGACGCCACTCAAGCCCGCGCCTATTTCGATGACGTTCAGGACAACCTGAACAAAGGCAACGTGCTACTGTGGGTGGTGGTCAAGGACGAGCAAGTGCAGGCCAGTGTGCAATTGACCCTGTGCCAGAAAGCCAATGGCCTGAACCGTGCCGAAGTGCAGAAGCTGCTGGTGCGCGAGCATGCGCGCCGTCGTGGCCTGGGCCAACAATTGATGAGCGCGCTGGAACAGGCCGCGCTCCAGCACAAACGCGGCATGCTCTACCTCGACACCGAGGCCGGTTCCCCCGCCGAAGACTTCTACAAAGCCCTGGGTTACACCAAATCAGGTGAAATCCCTGACTACGCCTGCGACCCGACCGGCCAGTACAAACCGACCGCCCTCTACTACAAGATTCTCCAGGGAGCGCACTGATGATTCCCGGTGAATACCAGATCCAGCCCGGCGACATCGAACTCAATGTGGGCCGCCGCACTGTCAGCCTGAAAGTGGCCAACAGCGGCGACCGGCCGATCCAGGTCGGCTCGCATTACCACTTCTTCGAAACCAACGACGCCCTGACCTTCGACCGCGCGGCCAGTCGCGGCATGCGCCTGAACATCCCCGCCGGCACCGCCGTGCGCTTCGAGCCGGGGCAGAGTCGTGAGGTTGAGTTGGTAGACCTGGCCGGGCATCGCCGGGTGTTCGGGTTTGCCGGCAGGATCATGGGTCACCTCGACTGACACCGGCCCCTGTGGCGAGGGGGCTTGCCCCCGTTGGGCTGCGCAGCAGCCCTGAATCCAGGCACCGCATTTTGTCGGTTGTACCTAATTGTTTGATTGGCGGGTGCTTCGCACCCGAACGGGGGCAAGCCCCCTCGCCACAATAATTTGTGCAAGGAATTGCGATGAAGATTTCCCGTCAGGCCTACGCCGACATGTTCGGCCCCACCGTCGGCGACAAGGTCCGTCTGGCCGATACCGAGCTGTGGATCGAAGTGGAAAAAGATTTCACCACCTACGGCGAAGAAGTGAAATTCGGTGGCGGCAAAGTCATCCGAGACGGTCAGGGCCAGAGCCAACTCCTGGCCGCAGAGGTTGTTGACACGCTGATCACCAACGCGCTGATCATCGACCACTGGGGCATCGTCAAAGCCGACGTCGGCCTCAAGGACGGTCGCATTGCCGGCATCGGCAAGGCCGGCAACCCGGACATCCAGCCGAACGTGACCATCGCGGTCGGCGCCAGCACCGAAGTCATTGCCGGCGAAGGCATGATCCTCACCGCCGGCGGCATCGACACCCACATCCACTTCATCTGCCCACAGCAGATCGAAGAAGCGCTGATGAGCGGCGTCACCACCATGATCGGCGGCGGCACCGGTCCGGCCACCGGCACCAACGCCACCACCTGCACGTCCGGGCCGTGGCACCTGGCGCGCATGCTCCAGGCCGCCGACGCGTTCCCGATGAACATCGGCCTCACTGGCAAGGGCAACGCCAGCCTGCCGGAGCCGTTGATCGAACAGGTCAAAGCCGGCGCCATCGGCCTCAAGCTGCACGAAGACTGGGGCACCACCCCGGCGAGTATCGACAACTGCCTGACCGTCGCCGACCAATACGACGTGCAGGTCGCCATCCACACCGACACCCTCAACGAATCGGGTTTCGTCGAAACCACCCTCGCTGCCTTCAAGGGCCGCACCATCCACACCTATCACACCGAAGGTGCGGGGGGCGGTCATGCCCCGGACATTATCAAGGCCTGCGGTTTCGCCAACGTGCTGCCGAGCTCGACTAACCCGACCCGGCCGTTCACCCGCAACACCATCGACGAACACCTCGACATGCTGATGGTCTGCCACCACCTGGACCCGAGCATTGCCGAAGACGTGGCCTTCGCCGAAAGCCGTATCCGCCGCGAAACCATTGCCGCCGAAGACATCCTGCACGACCTCGGCGCGTTCTCGATGATCAGCTCCGACAGCCAGGCCATGGGCCGCGTCGGTGAAGTGATTACGCGCACCTGGCAGACCGCCGACAAGATGAAAAAACAGCGCGGCGCCCTACCCGGTGATGGCGAAGGCAACGACAACTTCCGCGCCAAACGCTACATCGCCAAGTACACGATCAACCCGGCGATCACCCATGGCATCAGCCATGAAGTGGGTTCGGTCGAAGTGGGGAAATGGGCAGATCTGGTGCTCTGGCGCCCGGCGTTTTTCGGCGTCAAACCGACCTTGATCCTCAAGGGAGGCGCCATCGCGGCCAGCCTGATGGGCGATGCCAATGCGTCGATTCCGACTCCGCAGCCGGTGCATTACCGCCCGATGTTTGCCAGCTACGGCGGCTCGTTGCACGCCACCAGCCTGACCTTCATCAGTCAGGCAGCGCAGGAGGCCGGGCTGCCTGAAGCCTTGGGTTTGAAGAAGAAAATCGCCGTGGTCAAAGGCTGCCGCGACGTGCAGAAAACCGACTTGATCCACAACGACTATCTGCCGACGATTGATGTCGACCCGCAGACTTATCAGGTCAAGGCTGATGGGGTTTTGTTGTGGTGTGAGCCAGCGGATGTTCTGCCGATGGCCCAGCGTTACTTCCTGTTTTGATCGTTCGAGGGGCCTGACACGCCAGGCCCCTGCGAAAAGCAACCGCGATCAGGTGTTCGGCTGCACGGCGAAGGGGATGTCTACCCTTTGTAGTTTTGCCCGGTCGATCGCCTGCTGTGTGAGGGTTTTGACCAACGCCTTTTTGTCTTCATCGATGACATTCAACTCAGCGGCATATTCCGCTTCGGTCATGACCCGTCCCGGCGCAAACGCGCTTTCCGGTTTGTTCAGTTCAGCGCCGAGCACCCTTAGCTCTTCCTTCAACCGAGCCTTTTGCTCAAGGGAAAGCGTGGTGTCGGTCGCGCGCTCGTCCAACGCCATGTAGAACTCTGTCGTGGCATCGATCCGGCGCCTGAAGCCTTTGAAAGCACTTCGGTTGGAGCCCTCGACGTAGGATGACCAGAATGGCTGCTCGACGAGCAAATCACCGAGCAGTTCACCTTCTTCAAGGTCCAACACACGTCGGAATGCAGACTCGATCATCTCTGACGTTACGCCGGCGATCCCTCTGAACTGCATGTTTCGGGACTGCCAGGGTAGATCCAGCCGGTCGGCAAGATCCGTCATGAATGCCAGGTGAACTTCAACCTCATCAATCGTGCCCGTCACCTCGCCCGTCGCATCAAGGCGCCGGAACTGCTCGCCCAGTGCCTCGCGCTCGGCAATCGTTTTGCGGGCAATCCTGCTCAGTTCATCCAGACGTGACTTGCCCCTCGCCAGCGACACCAACTCACCCTCGACCAACGCGGGATTGGCCAGTTCATAGGCCTCATGAATCAGGACTTCCATTCCCATGGCGTTGAACAGCTGCGCGCCGGCATCGACGCACGCCGTGGGCACGGTGGACATCGTGAAGAGCTTTTGCCGTAACCCGGTGTTTTTGGCCATGGCCTCGAGCATTCGCCAGACCTTGGCAGTTACATCGACACGGAATCCTGGGTCGCGCCTGAAATGCCCCGACTCGGTGAGTTTACGAATCTCATTGAAAAACCCGACCGAACCGATCTCATCCTCGACGCTGTTCCAGACTTCCTGTTTTGCCACCCATTCCGGCCGTGTCATACCGGCTTCCCAGTCAAGACTGTCGCGCACACCGCGCGGGGGGTACGGTCGATCAGGGTCCATGCCGACGGACTCGATGTAATCTCTGAGCGTCTGCAGATTGGCCTCCGCCAACCACTGCGGTTCCCGGCTCAACAGCGTGCGCGCCAGCAGTTCCGCCTGGACAGAGCCACGGGGCACCGTTGGAATTTGCGTGATTTCGTTACGCTGCAAATCCAGGAAAAAATGTCGGAATCGGGGCTGTGCAAATAATCCATCGGGCCAGGCATGAACGCCGGTATCAGCCAGGATCAGCGTATGTAACATCCTCATGCTGCCAATATCCGGGACTCGCCCCAACGGATTGCCGAGCAGGTCCAGGATATGAAGCCGCGTCAGGTTGCGCAGGCCAGCGATCGCCTGCGCATCCAGCACAATCCGGTTTCCTCGCATGTTCAGTTCCGTCAACGTGCGCATTCGGCCTATAGCCCGAGGAAACCGCGTGAGCGAATTGCCGTTGACGTTGAGCGAACGCAAGCGAGGAAAATGATCGAGGAAGGAAATATGCGCGTCGGTCAGTTGGGTCCCGTTCAGATTGAGGCGAGTGACATGATCGAAATTACCTTCCAGTGAGGGCAGGGTGCCCAGATGACGCCCCAGCGGAAAGTTTTCCAGGTCGAGCACCGCGCCGTGCAGGTCGCCGAACGAATCCACATCGCGCAACCCGGTTTGCTGCCAGCACTCCCTGACCGCCTTGTATAACGCGTTTCTGGATTGCCATTCGGCGATGCCGGCGGGCGTGAAGCGAAACGCGTTGGTTGGCGAGTTCAGCCAGCGTTGAAAACTGGCGTTGAGCCGATCGAATTCCACTTCGAGTGCGCTCGCCCTCTGCTCCAGACTGACTTCGCTGCCACCTGCCTGCAGATAAGCCAGGGCTTCGTCCTCCGTCCATCCGGGGCGGACGACACGGACCCGCTCTTGCGGCGTTATTGGCCCGGTGACTTGACGCCCCCCCTGAGCAACCCCGCGCATGCCGCCACGCAGGCGCATCGTGGCCGGGTCGTACGTCGGTTTGCGAAAAGGGTTATCCGCGAGAAGTGCACTGAACGTCTCTCGTGGCAACGGCGTTTTTTGAATGGCGTGCTTGAGCGCGGTGCCTTGATTGATGTGATACCCCAGCGCGTTTCGTTCGGCATCAGGCAGGGCGTGCAACACCGAGGCGTAAAGAGTATCGGCGCCGTGCAAATGAACATCATCGGCATCGCGCGCCTGGTACTGACCGTCCTCGCTGACCAGGATTCTGCGGTGAGTGGCATCTGCCGGGCCGACGCTCTCGCGCAACGGTCCGTCGAATGAGTGTTCACGGATTTCGATCCGAACGTTTTCGGGCCAGTTGGGCAATGCTTGCAACGAGTGCAACGCCAGCCGCTCGGTGTCGACACCGTATGGCGAGTCGAGGAAGAGCCCTTCATAAGCGCGCGCGGTTCGTATCGCCTGTAAGGTGGCTCTCACACGCTCCCTGAGCTGCAAGGGGATGCGCGACGGCTCGGTGATGCTAAACAGTTCTTGCGGTTCAATGTCGGCCAGCAACTCCCGGGCTATCACCGTGGGGAGGCCGTTGAACGCGTCCTGAAGCACGAGCACCTGCGGGTCGTTGGTCTGTTGCAGGCGACGATCAAGCGCCTCAAACAGAGGGCCGCGCCGATTGCCCGCCCGCTCGGCAAGCTGGCTTTTCAAGGCATCGATGCGGATTTGCGCGTCAGTAGAAATGCCCTGACCGAGCATTGCGTGGATGTCGGTCTCGTTCGCAAACTTCACGGCAAGCTCCGGCAGTTTCCCTGCACTGACCTCGGCACGGCTTATCTTCAGCGTGTTGGCCGGCAACGCATCGATGTTGCCAAACTTTATCGAGCTTCCCCCGTGCCCGGCGCCATCAACGAGTTCGATACTTTTTTGCTCGGGCCATCTCGGCAGTTCAACCATCAACCTGGGCACCTGTTCGACGAACGCTTGCGGAACCTCATTGAGCCTTATCTGCCCGGGCAGCTTTTGCACATCAGCCCAAGTCTTGAATCGTTCGATGGTGTTGGTCAGCAACGCTGGCGGCGGATCGTTGACGACATGCAACCTGCGCAATTCGTCCTCTTCCAGTCCACTGACGAGGCGAATCTGCTCAAGCGTGTTGTCAGAGAAACCCTCGACCGTCGGCCCCATGCGCCGCATGAGTGTGGTTTTGTCCCATTCGAGGGGGCGGTCGAGTTCTGTTTTCCAGACGCCGGCACCGTTGTGTTCCAGTTTCGGTTGATAGGCCTGTGGCCGGCTCGGATGACGCAATCGCGGCTGACCGGTGCCTGGATCGTTTATGACTTCGAAGTGTTTGTTTTCATGCTTGAGGATGTCTTTTTCACTGTGCCGGTACAGGCCCAGTTCATTTGGTTTCGCCTCATCGGACAACGCCAGGTCATGGGCGTAGGGCGAAAGGTCCGGGTTCCACAGGCGCGTCTTGCCGTCGGGCAGCTCGACGTTTTTCAACTGGTCGATAAAAGCCGAAGGTTTGACTGACGAAGCCGCACCGGAGGGCAAGACATGCCCGGCCGCCATGATTGCCAACTGTGCGAAATTGATCATGACCCCAGTGAGATGGGCCGCCGCTTCTTCCTTGTCTCCCTTGCTCCAGTCTTCGATACCTTCCATGGTTTCGAAGAGCATCTGACCGACCATGATGGCAAGCATCGCTTCGCCCAGGTAGGGAACCAACATGGCGCCAAAGTTGAACACGTTCCAGCCGATGTTCAGATAACTGCTCAGGCGGTTCCAGCGGGTCGTGGCGTCTTCATCGCCGGCTGGTACGGCGATTTGCCGCGCATCTGCAATCGCTTTTTCCCTGCGCCATAAGCCCATTTGCGGCCAGAGATCGCCGGGGATGATATTTGTGACAGGCTCTGCATCGGCATTCTCGACCGCGGTTTCTCGCCACCACGCCCCCATGTCCAGGGGTTCACGCTGTTGCCAGGTGAACGTCGAGAGGCGCTCGCGAACCCGGGCAAAAAACTTGCCCTTGTCTTTTTGCGCCACAAAACGGCTGAAAAACTCTTGATAGCCGGGTGAGCGCAACTGGCCCGTCAGTTCCTTCATTAAATCAGTGAAGGACGCGTACTCTTTCAAGGGATGCTCAGGATCATCGGGGACATACGCAATCAACGTCCCCTCGAGTCGGCTTTGTTGATAAACATCATTCCTTTGCAACATGGCGTCGACAAGACCACTGGGGCCATTGGCGAAAAACGCTTCGAGCAACTTGAACTGTTCAAATTCCTGCCCCGGGAGCAGTGCCAGACGGCGCGACCATTCCAGCATCGTTCGCTGATGCTGTGGAATGAGACCGTCGTAAATTCTTTTGATTTTAGAAGGGTCTGCTACGGCGCTGAACAACACAATTCCGGACAGCCTGAAACCCATGATCGAGAGCCGATGGCAGTGCAAGGGACGACGCCCCATCAAAATGCCTTGTTCATTGTCACGAATCTGCCGAAGTTTCCCGTAGCCATGGGAAGTGATGTCTTTTTTCAGATAAGCGATAAGCGCCGATTCGTTGAAAGCAGCTTTTTCACTGGCCGTGCATTGCTGCACAACTGTCGCTTTGGCTGCGGCCTCCTCGGGTGCCAGTAATGCCTTGATGTGCTGCTGATATTGCGCACCGATATCGAGCGCCCGACACAAGGCGGCAAATCTTTCGACCGTCAGCGCCTGCCGCTGAAGTTGGTTTTCTTCGCCCCTGATGAAGATGCCTGAACCCTCGCGAAACGCCCCCTCCTGCGTTTCAGGCTCTTCAAAATTGTGCAACGCAGCGTCCAGCAATGAGGATTCTCTGAGTCGACTGGCATTGGTATCGATGCCAATACCCAGTTTGGCCGGGATATACAGTCGAATCAGCGTCGCGTTGACGTCCAGTTCCAGATTCAATTGCTCTTTCAATGCCTGAACAAGCAAGGGCTCGGCAAAGGCGTGAATATCCTTCTGCACATTCTCCAGCGTATCGTCCAATGGACCCTGGACGCGCCAGTGCTCGTCGATCAACGCTTTGAGGTACTGGCGATCAATAGCGCTTGAATTCAAATACCATTCAGGGAATTCCGGTTTCGAATGGGCCAATGCAACAAGGCGCGAGGCGGGTGCGTCTTTTACCGGCGAGGGCAGTTTGCTCAGAAGATAATCACGATAAACATCGCGTTTTCCCTCTTCTCCTACATACCCGGTGATTATTTGTAACACCGGAGTACCCGAAGGCTCGTTCATTTCGCAAATCCTTATGCGATGAAAGGAGCGACCAGATTATTGATTGGCAGCAAAAACAAAAGATCAAAAAACAGCGTGAACATCAGGATTACATCAAGATCACATTTGATTTCAGAATCTGAAAAATAAGTAATTACCGCCCGAACGCCGTCGAAAAGAGCCCCGCCGCGTAATGGTAGTTTTTAGCGGTCTGGAAAGGGGCTAAGATGCGCCAGACTTCCCACCAGGAACCCGCACATGCGCCTACCCGAATTCATCAGGCAACACGTGGACCGTATCGTCGATGAATGGGAGCAGTTCGCCAGCACCATCACCCCGGCGGCCGAGCACATGGACAGGGTCGCCTTGCGCGATCACGCCAAGGCCATTTTGTTGGCTGCGGCGCGAGACATGACCACCGCGCAAACCGCCAGCGAACAAATTGCCAAGGCCAAAGGCGAAGGCCCGGAAAAAACCCCGAGCCTGGACGAGGCCGCTGCCAGTCATGGCGAATTGCGGCATACCGTGGGGTTTGATCTGGTGCAGATGACGTCGGAGTTCCGTCATCTGCGCGCCTGTGTCATCCGGCTGTGGGTCGCCAGCCTGGAATCACCGGACCTGGCCTATTTCCAGGACATGATCCGTTTCAACGAAGCCATTGACGAAGCACTTGCCGAATCCACTGCGGCCTACGCCGAACAGGTCAATCGTTCGCGGGATATCTTTCTGGCGATCCTCGGGCATGACCTGCGGGCACCGTTGCAAGCGGTGAGCATGTCCACTGAAATGCTGATGCGCAAAGTAGCGCTTGAAGGCGATGCACTGGCCTGCGCGGTCAACATCAAGCATGGCGCGCGGCACATGGCGGTGATGGTCAGCGATTTGCTGGAGCTGGTGCGCAGTCGCCTGGGTAAAAGCCTGCCGATCGAACCGGCGCCCATGGACCTGGCCGATGCCGCCCATGCGGCGATTGCCGAAGCCTGTGCCGGTAACCCGGAATGCGACCCCATCGTCAATGTAGCGGGAGACACCCGAGGTGCCTGGGATGCCGGACGGGTCCGCCAACTGTTGCAGAACCTGATCGGCAACGCGTTGCAGCATGGTTTGAACAAGCGTGACGTCACGGTGACCCTGACAGGCGAGCCAGACACGGTTCGCCTCACGGTGCATAACCACGGTGTACCGATTTCCGAAGACGCGATCGGCACGATTTTCGATCCGCTGGTACGCAGTGTCGACGAGGAGCTCGGCCAGCCATCCACTAGCCTTGGCCTGGGGTTGTTTATCGTCAAGGAAGTGGTCGACGCTCACGGTGGGACGATTGAGGTCAGCTCCAGTGAGGCGGATGGCACGATGTTTACCGTGGTGTTGCCCCGCAAGATCTAACGGCGTGAGACCGCGTCATCGTTCATCGTCGGAACGCCGCCCGGAGCAAGCTCGCTCCCACAGTTGACCGTATTCCTTCTGGAAGAACCCGATCCAATGTGGAAGCGAGCGTGCTCGCGATAGCGCCCGAACAGACAACGCAAAAACATCAGAACACCTACTCAACCACCAACCGCCCCAACCGCTGCTTGAGCATGCGATTCTCGGCCCGCAGCTGCTGGACCTCTTCAAGCAGGTCCAGCGCCAGGGCGACGCCTTCCCACTCCAGTTCCAGATCGCGCCGCAGCTTGGCGGCACGCTTGGCCAGTGCCAATTCATAATCGTTGAAACGCCAATCCTTGGGCTGCGTGCCCTGAGGTTCGAGGATGCCGTGCTCGACGATTTCGATCACGTAGACGTCCGACAGGTCGGTCGCCTCACAGAATTCTGCCATGTCCAGTTGAACGATCAGGGGGTTGCTCATGATGGGCTACTCCGTCTCTTGGATCAGAAATTTTCTCTTGGGTCGAACGCGGCTTTTTTCGCCAGTTCCTGCCACAGCGCCTTGACCTCATCGCTCGAGGTCTTGGGCATCACCGCCTTCAATTGCACGAACAGGTAGCCACGCTCGCCAGCCTTGTTCAGCAGACCGTGCCCCTTGGCGCGCATGCGCTGGCCATTCTGGCTGCCGGCCGGCACCTTGAGGTTGATCTTGCCTGTCAGTGTAGGCACTGCCACTTCGGTGCCCAGCGCCAATTCCCACGGCGCCAGCGGCAAGGTAATGATCAGGTTCTCGCCTTCGACATCAAATTTGGGGTGCGGCGCAAAGCGAATGATCAGGAACAGGTCGCCATTGGCCCCGCCACCAGTGCCCGGTGCACCCTGGCCCTTGAGGCGGATGCGCTCGCCGTCGGTCACGCCAGCGGGGATTTTCACGTTCAGGCTTTTGCTGGTGTTGCTGACGTGCTGGCCGGCAGCGTTGTACTGCGGCACCTGGAAGGTGACCTTCTTCGACTCGTTCGAGAGGGTTTCTTCCAGGAAAATCCCAAGTTCCATTTCCACGTCTTGCCCTCGACGCCCGGCGCTGCGGCCCGACTGTCCACCACCAAAGCCCGGGCCACGGTTGCCGAAAATCGAACTGAAAAAGTCCGAAAAATCGCCCGTGCCCTGACCGCCATCACCGAAACCACCGCCGCCACGACCCTGCCAACCCGGCGGCCCCTGGAACGGCTGGCCGTGCTGACCGTATTTACGCAAGTCGTCGTATTCGGCGCGCTTGTCGGCACTTTTCAGCGCTTCATAAGCTTCCGAGGCGTCCTTGAACTTGGACTCGGCGTCCTTTTCCTTGCTGACGTCCGGGTGGTATTTGCGCGCCAGCTTGCGATAGGCGGCCTTGATCGCCTTATCGTCAGCCGTCGGCTCCACACCGAGAATCTTGTAATAGTCTTTGAAGTCCATCGAGGGAATCACCATCCGTTATCGATATCGCGCCGCCACCGGCAGTCTGCACTCATTGCCAGCCGCCAGGTTGACCGATCTCATGTTGTTGACCGGGCAGCGCATCAGAAGTTTATCGGCAGCGGCGGACGGTTCTTGCGACCGTCCTGTGGCTGCCAGGCCCAATGCAGACAAGTTTGGGGCAAAGGATAGTCTTTCAAGGCGCTAATAGCTGAGATTTAGCGGATAGTCGGCCTTCGAATATTCGCCACACTGACATACACTGCGCGGCCGTTTTTTAACCGGAACTCGAAAGACATGAAAAACGCATCTCCAGCCCGTGCCTGTGGTATCGACTTCGGCACGTCCAACTCCACCGTCGGCTGGCTGCGCCCCGGCATGGAAACGCTGATCGCGCTGGAGGACGACAAGATCACCCTGCCCTCGGTGGTCTTCTTCAATATGGAAGAACGCCGCCCGGTGTACGGCCGGCTGGCGCTGCACGAATACCTGGAAGGCTATGAAGGGCGGTTGATGCGCTCGCTCAAGAGCCTGCTGGGTTCCAAGCTGATCAAGCACGACACCAGCGTCCTCGGCACCGCGATGCCGTTCAAGGACCTGCTCGGTCTGTTTATCGGTCAACTGAAGAAGCGCGCTGAAACCGCCGCCGGTCGGGAGTTCGATGAAGTGGTACTCGGCCGTCCGGTGTTCTTCGTCGACGACGATGAAATGGCCGACCAGGAAGCCGAGAACACCCTGGTGGACGTGGCGCGCGCCATTGGCTTTAAGGATGTGTCGTTCCAGTACGAACCGATTGCAGCAGCATTCGACTACGAGTCGACCATCGAAAAGGAAGAGCTGGTACTGATCGTCGACATCGGCGGTGGTACGTCCGACTTCTCGCTGGTGCGCCTGTCCCCGGAGCGTCGCACCCACGACAACCGTCACGATGACATCCTCGCCACCGGCGGCGTGCACATCGGCGGGACCGATTTCGACAAGCAGTTGAGCCTGCAAGGCCTGATGCCGCTGTTCGGCTACGGTAGCCGCATGAAGAGCGGCGCCTATATGCCGACCAGCCACCACATGAACCTGGCGACCTGGCACACCATCAACTCGGTGTACTCGCAGAAGTCGACCCTGGCGCTGGGCAGCATGCGTTACGACATCGAAGACACGGGCGGCATCGACCGTCTGTTCAAGCTGATCGACCAGCGCGCCGGCCACTGGCTGGCCATGGAAGTGGAAGAAACCAAGATCCAGCTGACCCACGCCGACAGCCGCCACGTGCCGCTGGACCGCATCGAGCCGGGTTTGAGCGTGGATCTGAGCCGGGCACTGTTCGAATCGGCCATCGACAACTTGCTGGAGCGCGTGCGCAACAGCGTCACGCAATTGCTGAACGATGCCAACGTGCGCGTCGATCAGGTCGACACGGTGTTCTTCACCGGCGGTTCGAGCGGGATTCCGGCACTGCGCAACAGCGTGTCGGCGATGTTGCCGAACGCGCGGCATGTGGAAGGGAACATCTTTGGCAGCATCGGCAGTGGATTGGCGATTGAGGCGATGAAGCGTTACGGCACGATGGACTGATCCAAAACCGAGTTGAGCCCTTCGCGGGCAAGCCACGCTCCCACAGGTTTTGTGTCGTAACCCTTTTCGGCGAACGACACAAAACCTGTGGGAGCGTGGCTTGCCCGCGAAAGCGTCAGATCAGGCAACACACATCTACCTGATCAAACCATCCCCACCTGCTTCAACTCGCTCTTCAGGTACGCATAATAAATCGGCCCCGCCACCACCCCCGGCAGGCCGAACGCGGCCTCGAACACCAGCATCGCCAGCAGCAACTCCCACGACTTGGCACTGATCTGCCCGCCGACAATGCGCGCGTTGAGGAAGTATTCGAGCTTGTGGATAACAATCAGGTAACCCAGCGCCGCCACGGCCACCCAGATCGACAGCGACAGGCCGACGATGGTGATCAGGGTGTTCGATATCAGGTTGCCGATCACCGGCAGCAGCCCTAGCAGGAACGTCAGCACGATCAGGGTTTTGGTCAGCGGCAGCTTGATCCCGAACATCGGCAGGACCACCGCCAGGAAAATCCCGGTGAAGAAGGTGTTGAGCAGGGAAATCTTGATCTGGGCGAACACGATGTTGCGAAACGCCTGGACCAGCAGGTGCAAGCGATCGAACAGCGCGGCGGCCAATGGCTTGCGCTTGGTCAAGTCCGGCACGCGCTGCAAGGCAATGATCGCCCCCAGCACCATGCCGATCAGCAGCGTCACAAACATGTGCGCCGCGTCCTTGCCGACCAGTTGCAAGTCGCTGAGGTGCTTACTCATCCACTCGCCAATCGCCACGCGGAACTCGGCGGCACTGGCCGGCAGATAGACGTCAATGAACGGCGGCAATTGCCCGCGCGCACGGTCGACCACAACCATGAATTTGTCGAGAGATGCGCCGGGGTTTTCCGCTTCATGCAGCAGAAAGCTGATGGCACCGGCAAAGATCAGCGTCAACACACTGACCACTAGCGTCCCCAATAACGCCACCGCCAGCCAGCGCGCCCGCCGACCTTCGATCAGCCGCTGCAATTGCGGGGTGAGCATGTTGACCAGTTCGAACACCAGCAACCCGGCCAGCAGGCTGGGCAGCAGTCGCAGCGGGATCACCAGCAGCAAGCCACCAAAGATGATGACCCAACTGATCAGCAGCAGAACTTGGCGTTGAGAAAACGTTGGCATACAGCCTCAAAACGAACGACGTAAAAGGATTGGCAGTCTGCCAGCGTTCGCAGGCCAGCACTAGGGATTGTGTAGGTCGACCTTAGTGGGGCTTTCGGTGTCCTTTCTGGCCTCATCGCGGGCAAGCCCGCGATGAGGTCCGTACGCTCACCGCAAGTAGCCGCTCCCAGCCAGACGTTTATTTTTTCTTCAGGCAATCACTCATGAAGGCTTTACGCGCATCGCCCTTCAGCGCCTGAGTAGCCGCAGTGGCGTTGCAGGTTTTCATCTTCTCTTGCTGAGGTGTCAGCGCTTTCGCGTCATTGGCGGCTGGTGCCGCTTTGAGGCAGGTGCTCATGAAAGTTTTGCGCTCATCGCCCTTGAGGCTTTTTGCGGTAGCGTCAGCGTTGCAGGTGGTCATCTTGTTCTGTTGCTCAGTGGCGGCGAAGCCCTGGGCGCAAAGCAGCAAACCGATCATCAACAAAGGGATACGCAACATCTTCATGGAGTTTTCTCCTTGTTACCGCACCGAGGGGTGCGGCCTCATTGTGGAGTGTATACAAGCGCTGTTACACCTTCATCCACGAAAGCATCAGATTGACCTCAATCGGCATCCGTTTGAGCGTCCAGAATGTCCTTGAAAGCGTCCAGGTATCGATTGTAGGCATCAACCCGGTTTTCAATGACCGACGCGGGCATCCGCTCGAACGAAACCGGTGTGCCACCGTTGATAGCATAGGTTTGCCCAAGCTCACCCAATGACGTCCATTGCGCGTATGCCGCCGCTCCCTTCTTATACAGCTTGTCGATTTTTATCTGCCGGTACGTGTTCGCCTCGGAAACCGCAGGCAATGTCGCCGGGCCTGGCGGTACTTCATTGATAAAGTTGTAATCGGCCACGGCGGGGCCGGGGGGCAGTGTCATCAATGGCGTTCTGTCAAACTGGAAGTAGCCATTGCTGGCCAGGTGCGCAGCGGGGAATTCCGGCCAGGAGTCTGCTACGACCAGTCCATTGAGATTGTTCAAGTCATCACCAATCACCACATATTGATGATCAAAATCGGAGACTTTGACGATATGAATGCTGGACGTCCGGGGTTGGTTGGCGAGGATCGAAAACGTTACCTTCGAGTTCTCCGAGCAATTGCCTCCCTTGATTTCGATGGCTTTGCGAGCGGCTTCGGCGGTGGTCAATTTTGCAGTGAAGTTGCCGTCCTCCAAGTCCAGCCCTCTGAGACGTTTTATTTTCGCGATTGCCGAACCGCCCTTTTCCCACATGCTCGGCAACTGATTACCCGACAACGGCAGGAGTTCCTTGGCTCGATAGATCGCTTCCTGTGCCATTTTCAAGTTGGCCATGGTTTGAGCCGGAACCTGAATCGGTTCCTCGGCTGTGGCTACTGCCTGGGACAGCAACTCTCCATAGCTACTTAAATCCGACAACTCGGAACTTGGCGTTACAGCGTTCTCCCGAACTGAGCGTAACAGCGCCTGGTATTCATTTGCGCGCCCGGTCTGTTCCAGATTCCGCGCATTCATACCCAGGTTTCGTTCCGACTCCGTGAGCGGCACCAGGCCTTCTTCGGTAAACAGCCGGCCGATTAATGAGTCGAATTGCTCAGGCAGCATCAGCTTCTGCAGATCAGGCAATGCCTCAATACTTTGTACGATTTCCAGGCCCGGCCCGGCCTCGCCGGTAGCATTGGCTGCGTTCAGTGCATCCTCCAGATCGTAGAAATAATCCTGCGCAAAGCTCTCGTGCATCAGTTTCAGGCCACGCAGGTAATCGAATCTTTTGAACTCTGAAACAGAAGGATGAAACGCCCCTATCACCAGATCCCCATACAGTTCGCCGATTTCTTGCAAAGCTGCCCGCTCACCACCGGCGTTAGGCGCACCACCACGCAGGCGCATGAATCGAGGATCGTAAGTGACGCGATCAAGAACCGGGAGATCGTCCAGCACCTTCAACAACTGATAGGGCTTCAACGCGTTGTCCCGCAGGGCCAGCTTCAGTTTTGGCCCTTGGCCGATATGGATGTTCAGCGCATTACGCTCGGCATCCGGCAACGCCTGCAAAATGGAGGAAAACAAATCCATTCCCGAATGCAGGGCGTTACCCTCCTCGTCATAGGCGACGAACGTTGAGTCATGAAGCTCCACGAGCGTGCGCCGAATCCCCGCGTCGCTCTTGCCGATACTGTCGAGCAGGCGACCACCGTACTCGAACTGGCGGACTTCAATGCGGACATCGGGATTCCAGCCGCGAAGATTCTCAAGCGAGTGCAGCGCCAGTCTGTCCATGTCGGGACTGTCGACCGAGTCCAGGTAAAAACACTCATAAGCGCGACTGATCCGCACGTCTCGAAGGCCCCAGCGCGCGAGGTTTTCCAGCCGCGCGGGTAACTGCCCGCGCTCAAGCGCCTGAACTTCTGAACGTGTGGCGATCGACAGCAACTCGCGGGCGACAGTGCCAGGCAGGCCCGGCACTTTGGTCTGGACCGTTTTTGCATTGCCACTCGTGGCGGCCTCTATACGACGATAACGCCCGTCGAACAGCGACGTACGCTTGCTCTTGGCCAGCTTCACCAATTCTGCCCGCAGATTTTTGGCGTTCATTTCTGGCGTGCTGAGTTCAATGCGAAACTCGACGTTCAACAAGGTGTTCAGTTGCGCATCATCAAGGTGCGATAACAGCGTCTTGACCAGATCGACGCCGGACAGACGATTGCTGTTGATCCGGACACGCGATCCGCCCGCTCGACCAATGACTCGAAGTACTTCACCACTGGCGTCTACCAGTTCAATCGCCTTACCGGGCCACACGCCGTCGAGCAGCTGAAATTGCATGTCGGCATCGGCGCTTGAATAGTCTTTCGCCTGTTCACTGCCCAACTGCTCGATGAAGGTTTGAATGTCGCGGTCGATACGGAACCGGGTCACGGTATCGCTGAGTAAAGGCAGGGGCCGTTCATTGTTGGCATACATCCGGCGGATCGCATTCGCATCGGTCTGGCTGACCGCGCGGATGTCCCCGTAGGATTCGGCCAGTTCACCCATGTCCGGCCCAAGTCGCGCCAGCAAGGTAGTGTCATCCCATGTATGAGGCTGCTCGCCTTCAATCACGAATGCACCTTCACCGTTGCTGTTCAACTCGGGTTGATAGGCATCGGGCCGGGTCGGATGCTTGATCCTGTGTTTGCCGGTCTGCCGATCTTTCGTGAGTTCGAAGTGCCTGGTGTCCAGTTTGAGAATCGGCTTGCCCTCATGCTGGTGCAGCCAGCTTGCATCAGGCTTTGAATCCGCAGCCAGGGTCAGGTTTTGTTTCTGATAGGGTTCGAGGTCCTGGCTCCACAGGCGTTTGGCGCCGTTGGGAAGCGTGACCGGTTTTGTCGACTCGATGAACGAGGACAGTTTGGGCAGTACCACCTCGCTGCCGATTTTCATGCCGCCGGCGAATGCCACCAACTGGATCACGCTTTCGACAAAACCAATGATGTGCTCGGCCCCTTCCAGATACAGACCTTCAGCCAGATCCACGATGCCTTCGACGACCTCACTGACCAACTGATAAACCATGTAGCCCATCATTATCTCGCCCACACCGGGTATGAACGGCCCCACTACCATCAACGCTGCATTGAAGATATCGGAGAGCATTTTTTCCAGATTATCGAACCACGCCCAGCGCTCCATGCGATCAGCATCTTGCGTCGAGATGACCATCTCCCGGGCATCGTTGAGGATTTTGTTTTGCAGTTGCTGATAGAGATATAACCAAGGATCGCCAGTAAAAAAGGTATGGGTGTCGTTCTCGAATCGAATGAGATCAAAGTGCAGCCGCGGATGCTCCACGGGCGTTTCGCGCCATACCGGCTGATCGACGCCCGGGACTTTGTCGTGCTGGGTTATTTCTACCAGCGCAGCGTTGAGCGCTGCAAAGAAGCGTCCCCGTTGCTGATGGTCGACAAAACGGCTGAAGAACTGCTGATAGCGGGTGGCAGAGTCCGCGGGGTCCTTTGCGGTGTCACGTAACTGGCGAGTGAGCTCCCGGGCGAACTCGGCCTTTGAAGCGTACTCTTTCAGTGGGTGGTCTGGATCGTGCGGTACATAGGCAATGACTCGCTGGGCGGCGGCGTCGTGGATATTAAGATCAGTCGCAATCAGCACGATCCCTCTCAACTGCACATCGAGCATTTTAAGCTGATAGTAGCGAACGGGCAGGCCATCCAGCGTCGACTCTTTAACGTCCTTGAGCAGGCTTTTTACCGCTAGTAAGCCAACCGCCGAAATATCTTTTTTCAGGATAGCCAGAGACAGGGCTGCGTTCAGGGCAGCTTTTTGGCTTCTGATAACTTTGCGTTGCAACACGCCACGCGCCACCCCATCGACGGGACGTACATAGCTTTCAAGATAGGTCTTATATTGGGCTCCGATGTCCAGGCTGCGACAAAGCGCCTTAAACTGTTCAATACTCATTTTGTTGCGGACATCGGTTATTTCGAATCGATTCGAGTTGTCAGGCCGAGTAATAAATTGCGAATCGGAAGTTAACACCTCCTTCTCGGAAAAATTATGCAATGCCGCATCAAGCAGCGACACCACGCGGGAGGCTACTCCGTTATTGAAATTCATGGCCCATGGGGATAAATGGACAGGGGAAAACAACTGCAAAAAAGTTTCTTTGACGTCGACATCAACACCATATTGATTCTTCAGCGCCTGACGGAGCAGAGGCTCGGCAAAGGCGTGCACATCTTGTGCTTCGCGCAGTATGCGGTCGACATCGTTTTGCGCGCGCCAACTTTCCTCGATGGCACTTTTGAGAAGTCCATGCTCGATCGACGAGGCCGTTTTAGTCCATTCCGGAAGTGGGACAATGGCACCTTTTAATGCGCTTATTCTGTGTGGCGAAGCCTGGTCGATCCACTCTGGAATAGCGCTTTTTATAAAATCGTGATGAACGCTTTTTTCTTTCGCTGCGGATATCAGCACTTCACGGATCGGAATAATAGTGGCCACATTTACACTCTGCATAAGTAAGTTAAACAGGAACAGCTTATGCAACCAGCGTACAGCGTTAACCCTGCGGCCAAATGAAGTGCATTTCTGATTAATCTGTAAGAAACGTCTCCCACAACTTCCGAAACTTACAACGACTCTCTATAAAAAATTCAGACAACTCGCTCTCGCCGATACTGCTCTGGCGTACATCCAGCCTGGCGTTGAAACATCGCGATAAATGCCGAGCCCGTGCTGTACCCCATGTCGAAGGCAATGTTCTGAATACTGCGCTGACTGTCCAGCGCTTCGATTGCCGCTAGAAAACGCAAGCGTTGCCGCCACTCGCCGAAACTCATGCCCAGTTCGCGGACAAACTGCCGGGCCAATGTGCGTTCGCTGACATGGATTTGTGCGGCCCAGTGCGCCAATGGCCGATTGTCCCCAGGTTCGGCTTGCAGGGCTTCAAGAATCCCGAGCAATCCCGAACTGCTGGCGTAAGGCAAATAACACTCGTGGATGGGCGCCTGTTGCAGTTGGTCCACCAGCACTTGCGCCAGGCGTGTGTCCGCCTCCTGCTCGGGAATTTTCACGTCACGGGCGGCAAAGTCCTTGAGGATCGCCTTGAGAATGTCGCTGATTGCCAGCGTGCAGGCTTCCCGGGGCAACGCGTGGCACAACATCGGCGCCAGGCAGACCGCGCGATAGTTGATCGGTTGATTGCTGTAGAAACTGTGCTCGGTCTCGGGCGGCACCCACACGGCGTATTGCGGCGGCGACATGAAGCGGCGGCTGCCGATTTCCATGTGCAGCACACCATTGGCCGAATACTCGAGGGTGCCCCACGGGTGCCGATGGGTCGAAGCGTATTCGTGGGTGTCGAAGTCGGCATAACGGAAATACACGGGGGACGGCAGTTCCGCGAAGTCGAGCAGGTCGATGTGTTTACTGTTCATGCTGTCCGTCATCGGGGGCAGGTTGTCTGGATCGAAGTATAGGCTTGTATCCAGACAGGCGGATAATTGCCCCTCACTTACGTTTCTGGTTTTTTCTGATGCAATACGCTTATCCCCTGCTGGCCATTTTCATTTGGGCCGGCAACACCGTGATCAACAAACTGGCGGTCGGCGCGATCTTCCCGGCGGAAATCGGCTTCTACCGTTGGCTGCTGGCCGGAATTCTGTTCACGCCGTTCATGCTCAAACCGGTAATCGCCCATTGGCCGCTGATTCGCCCGAACCTGGGCAAGATTTTCATCCTTGGCGTGCTGGGCATGGCGGTCTATCAGAGCCTGGCGTACTTCGCTGCGACGCTGACCACGGCGACCAACATGGGGATCATTTTGTCGCTGATGCCATTGATGTCGCTGGCCATGGCGATTGTCAGTCTCGGCCAGCGTTTGACGGCAGGCGCACTGGCCGGCGCGGTATTGTCTTTCGCCGGGGTTTTGGTGGTGGTGTCGTCCGGCAGCCTGGGCGCGCTGCTGGAGCATGGCGTGAACCTGGGTGACGCGATGATGCTGGTCGCCACACTGGCTTACGCGATTTACAGCACGCTGCTGAAGAAATGGCAGCTTCGCTTGCCGCCGCTGGTGTTGTTGTATTTGCAGGTGCTGGTGGCGGTGGTGGTGCTGTTTCCGTTGTTTGTCGCTTCACCGAAAGTTGGGCCGACCCTGCAGAATATTCCGCTGGTGCTTTATGCCTGTTTGCTGGCTTCGATGCTGGCGCCGTTGGCGTGGATGCAGGCCGTGGTGCGCTTGGGGCCGAGCCGGACCACGCTGTTTTTCAATTTGCTGCCGTTGATTACCGCGCTGATTGCCGCGGTGGTGCTGCATGAACAGCTGGCGATGTACCACTTGGTGGGCGGGGTGTTGACGTTGGGTGGGGTGGTGCTTTCGGAGCGTTGGACCACCGTGTTGGGCCGCAAGATTAGCGTCGCCTGAACTGTGGCGACGGTTCGCTAAATCCCCTCGCCACAATGCGGTCTAAACCCCTGCCGCTTTCAATCTGGCCGCATGCTCGACAAACAACCGCACCGGATCAGCCCCTTTCCCAACGAGCCCCAGCGACTGATTGACGATGTCGAAGTGATCCATCGGATATTCATCGCCAATCACCGTCCCAAGGTGAGAGCTGTAACGCCCGACCATCCCGTCGCAATGCCCGGTTTCGCGCACAAAGGTTCTGGCAAACAGACGGCAACTGCGATTCGTCCCGTCGAACAGGTTACCCCCGCGATCCGTCTTGCCCGGTTGCAGCGTCCCGGACCAGGAGTAATAGCGCACGCCATTGACCTCCTCCGGCCCGTGACCGCCCCACGTTTCAGGCAAGCCCTGTGGATAACGCTGATTGAACAGCGCCACGCCTTGAGTCGTCAGCGAATGATGCGAAGCCGGGATATCCACAGGCAATTTCGGCCCGCGATAGCCGGTTTCGAGCAGGCTCATCAATGCGCCGATCCAGCGCAGCAACACGCTGAGAACCCGGCCTTTGAAGGTGTCGGCCGGGTAGTGTTTTTCCAGATAATCCGCCAGCTCCGAGCCATGATTCGGCCCGGCCACCGAAGTGACGGAAGCCACGCGATCCGGGCGTTTGGCCGCCGCGTATCGGGCCGTGAGCGAGCCCTGGCTGTGGCCAATCAGGTTGACCTTCTCGGCTCCCGTTTCCCGCAGAATCTCTTCGATCCGCGCCAGGAGCTGCTCACCGCGCACCTCGCTGGAATTGAGCGGCGAAACCTGCACCGCAAACACTGTCGCCCCGCCCCGGCGCAACGCTGAAATGATCCCGTACCAGTACGGGTACAACACCAGACGGATAAACCCGAGCATTCCCGGGACCAGCACCAACGGATACCGCGTAGCGGAACCTTGCGACATGGGCGAACATCCTTGTGATCGGTGAGATGAAGCAAGGCTGGATGCAAGACATCAGCCAAGCATCGTCACCCAAGATGACAACTCGACGACCAGTCTATGACATCCGCCCTACTTCAGCCCCACCACGCCCGCCACGATCAGCCCCACCGACACCAACTTGACCGCTGTCAGGCTTTCGCCCAGCAGCGCAAAGCCGAGAAACACCGTGCCCAGTGAACCGATGGCAGTCCAGATCGGGTAGGCGATGCTCACCGGCAACTCGCGCATGGCCAGGGTCAGGAAGTAAATCCCGCCGACGGCGGCCACCACTGTGACCAGCGATGGCCAAAGCCGGGTGAAGCCTTCGGCGTACTTCATGCCCATGGCGAAGGTGACTTCGAACCCGGCGGCGATCAGCAGAAACAGCCAGGCCACCTAAAATTCCCTGGCCAGCGTGAGCAGGCGCTGCTCGGCCTCGGCCACCGAAATCTCGAACGTCCGCGCTGCCGACTCTTCCCCTTCGGCCGCCACCACGGTGATGTCGGTAATGCCGATGAATCCAAGCGCGGTGCGCAGCAACGGATCGGCATGGTTCATCGCCTCCAGATCACCGCCCGGCCCGAAACCGAAGCCGCCGCGACTGGTGACGATCAGGGCTTTTTTGCCTCGCACCAACGGCTCGTACTGAGCCACGCCATTGTCCAGCGTGTGATTGAACGTCAGCCCGAGCCGCACAATCTGATCGATCCAGGCCTTGAGGCCGCTGGGCACGCTGAAGTTGTGCATCGGCGTGGAGATCACCAGTAAATCATTACCCAGCAACTCGCCGACCAGTTCATCGCTGAACGCCAGGTCGGCCTGCATCGACAGCGGTCGTGCATTAGGCTCGGGGTAAAACGCCGCGGCCACAAAGGCCTCGTTGACCGGCGGTATCAACGCCCGACCGACTTCCCGGCGAGTCAGGTGAGACTGAGGATGTCGCGCCTGCCAGGCAGAAAGAAACACTTCGGCCAAACGCCGGGAGTGGGAACGTTCGCCGCGCGGGCTGGCGTGTATTGCAAGAATTTTGCTCATCTGAAACTCCTTAAGGGCTAAACTCAAACTGCTTGTGGCTTGCAGCTTGGAGCGCGTAGCCGCCCTTCTTCAACTGAGCAGAAATCAGTCTGGATGAGTTAATTTCATCCATGGAGTGTTTGAATGTTTGCCTCGCTGCCTCTGACCGCCCTGCGCGCCTTTGAATCCGCCTCACGCCTGCTGAGCTTCAAGGCTGCCGCCGAAGAACTCTCAGTGACACCGACAGCGGTGTCCCATCAGATTCGCTCCCTGGAGAGCTGGCTCGGCGTGCCGCTGTTCGAGCGGCTGCCACGGCAAGTTCGCCTGACCGACTGCGGCGAACGGCTGTTCCGCAGCCTGCACGGTGCGTTGCTGGAAGTGGCACAAAGTGTCGACACCCTGCGCCCGCAACGCAGCGGCGCGAGCCTGACGATTTCCACCACGGCCGCCTTCGCGGCGTTGTGGCTGGTACCGCGACTGGGTCGGTTCTACGCCCGTCATCCGAACATCAGCCTGCGCCTGGATACCCATTGCGAGGTCATCGATCTGCATCAGGACGCCAGCGTCGATCTGGTGGTGCGCTACAGCCTGGGTGACTACCCGAACCTTTATGGGCTGTGCCTGTTCGACGAATCGTTCGGTGTCTATGGCTCACCCGGGCAAGTGGCCCTGGCGGCTGAACGAGCGCCCACGCTGATTAGCGTGCGCTGGCATAACTCCAAACTGTACGCCCACGGCTGGGCGGCCTGGTGTGCGCAGTCCGGCGAGACCTGGCTGACGGGAGAACCGGCGGTCCGTGAGTACGACGAAGAGCATTACGCCCTGCAAGCGGCCATCGCCGGGCAAGGCCTGGTGCTGGCAAGCAACATTCTGGTGTCGGAAAGCGTGGCCAGCGGTTTGCTGGTCGCTTACCGGGGCGAGATTCAGGTGGATGGCGCCGGCTACAGCGCGCTTTGCGTGCCTGGGCGCGAGCGACATCCACCGGTTCGGGCTTTCTTTGAGTGGTTGCGCGAGGAGGCGTTGCTGTCCGGGCATGCGCTGGCGTGATCGGCTCGGCCACGGTGGTCTGCGTGTTGCGCTACAAGCTCTGTAGCGCCTGTCAGATTGCCATCGCGGGCAAGCCCGCTCCCACAGGTATCAGGTTGATCATAGATAGTGTGTTCAACCCGATAACTGTGGGAGCGGGCTTGCCCGCGATGGCGTCTTCACCGACGCCGCAGATTTACCTGGTGGGTTTGACGGTCACCGGCGCCTTGCCCGCCTTCATCTGCTCCAGCAACGGAGCACACTGATTCGGCTCACCGCCACTCGGTGCCACTAACGCCAGCAACCCCGCCGCCGGCGCTGCAATCACACCCAACGCAACCATCCCCGCCCCACGCAAAATCAGCGGCACCGCCTTCACACCCGCATCCGGCTTGATGAACTTGCCCCGCACATACAGCGGCGACCGCAATGAAATCAACCGCCAGCCCTTGGATTCCGGAGTAATCGTCAGGTCCAGTTGCTCCGTCGCCATGTTCGCGGTGCCATCGATGTAGATGATCGCGTTCTCGGTATCGAAGACAAACAGTCGCGTGGTGGCCAATCCGGTCTTGATGTCGAAGTCGGCCGCCGCGCAGTTGATCTTCACTTCCTTGTCGCCAAAAATCTTGCCCACCACATAATTGCCGACGTTCAGCCCGGCCAGTTCCATCAACTCGCGGCTGATGGCGCCGTCGTTGATCAGCATTTTCAGATTGCCATTGGCGCTACCCAACAGCTTGGCCACCGAGTTGCCACGACCGGTGATGTCGGCATCGCCATTGAGCTCGCCGAAACTGGTTTTCATTGGCTCAAAGGTGGGGAACAGCTGCTTGAGCTTGAACTTGCGCGCGGTCAGTTTGGCCCGGCCTTCCAAGGGTTCGGTCCGGCCATTGAGGCGAATCTGCGCATCCAGGGTGCCACCCGCCACGCCGAAACGCAGGGGCTCGAGGCTGAGGACACCGTCGGTCAGCACCAGATGCGTATAGAGATCCTTGAACGGCAGTTTTTCACTGTGGACGATGCGCTTGCCGGTGAATTCGACATCAGCGTCCATGTCGCGCCAGCGCTCGGTCTTGAACTCCTCGACCGGTAACACCTTGTCCGTCGGCTGCTTGCTTTCGCCACCCCGGGCCTTTTGCTTGGCGTTGGAATCGGCGCCAATCAGCGGTGCCATGTCAGCAAACAGCAGTTGATTGGAAACCAGCGACCCGCTGAGTTTTGGCCGCGGCTGGCTGGCGACATAAGCCAGGCTGCCGTGGATGTCGCTCTCGCCGATCTTGCCGTTGAACTCTTCATAACGGAACACCGCGCCGCCCGGCTCATGCAGCTTGGCGATCAAATGCCCATCGGTCGCATACGGCGGCGTATCCGGCAGTGTCACACCGGTCAGCGGATACAGATTGCCCAGGCTGGTGCCGGCCAGTTTCAGGCGCAAATCCAGGGCGCCGAGGTTCAGTGGATCGGTCAACGTGCCGGCGAGTTCTACGCGGGTGTCGGCTATTTTCACTTGCGCCTGAAGCGGGAACGGCCTGGCCGCGTCCTGTAACGCCAGCAACCCGCCGATCTTGCCTTCGCCTGCGAGTTTCTGATCGTGGTATTGGCCTTTGACCTTAAGCGCGAACGCATAATCCTGCGGTGCTGCGCCTTTCTCCAGGGCAGTTTTCGCTGCTTTGTCGCCGACGATATCGCTGAACGGAATCGGTTTGCCCAGCGGATCGATCAGTACATCGAGCTGAGTCTTGAGGTTCTGGTCGTCGAGGGTGACGTGGCCCTTGTCGAAGCCGATGGCACCGATGTCCACCACCCAGCTTGAAGGCTCGGCGTTCGGGTCTTTGGGGTCGAATTTGAATGTCCAGTTGGCACGGCCATCGGCCAGGCGCTGCAGGTCAGCATTGGGCTCAGTCAAGTCAATGCGCGGGATGACCACCCGCTGTGCCAGCAGCGCCAGGGGAGAAATGCGCAGTTCGACGCGTTTGAGGGTGACCATCTGCGGCTTCTTCGACCAGTCCGGGTTGCCGAGGCTCAGGTCTTCGGCCACTACGTGCGGCCACGGCACCCAGGCCCGCCAACCGCCCTCGTCGGGCTCGCGCTGCCAGACCACCGCGAGGTTGCCATTGATGGCAAACGGACGATGCAGCTCTTCAGAGACTTTGGCATTAAGGGGCGGTTTGATCCGGTTCCAATCGAAGAACGCGATGATCAGAAACAATACCGCCAGCAAGACAATCAGGCTGGCGAAGGTCCAGGTAACAATTTTACGAGTGCGCGTCATTGCACAGGGCTCCTGATACGACTGAGCGCCCTGACTGCGACGCACGTGTGAAACGTTAGGCCTAAACCGGCCTGCCATGAAATCTAGGACTTGGAAATGGCGCTCAGGTTTAACCGAATAGCCTGTTAACGCTCAAATAATCGGTCAGGGACACATTGCGCTCGTCATCCGGCGTTACCGACCCGCACTTTTGTGCGGCACGAGTGGGTTGAAAATACCCACCGCAGGGCAAAAACGTTCGCCGGAGACGCCCGTTCTAGAGCGCTGCGGCAGAACAATCAATTCCGTTGATTATTACCATTGCGTTTATGAACTTTTATATCGACTTATCGAGAGTAGCATTGCCCTCGTACCCACTTTATCGCCCCCCCAAGGAGCAACCCATCATGAAACGCCAATTACTGCTTAGCCTTACCCTCTCAATGCTGGCCAGCACCGCTTTCGCTCTGCCCGCTGCTGACCAAGCCACTCCGCAAGTCAAAAACAGCCACTCGGTGTTCAGCCAAACCGTTGCTGCCGATGGTTCCGACCGCACTCCACAAGGCCAGACCCTTGCCGAAGGCGGCAATGATCGCCTGAAAGAAAAAGGCTTGATCACTGAAGACGGCTACGACAAAACTCCACAAGGCCAAACCGTTGCCGCTGACGGTTCCGATCGCACCCCACAAGGTCAAACTCTGGCTGCTGACGGTTCCGACCGTACCCCAGGTCAAACCCTTGCCGAAGGTGGTGGTGACCGTGTAATCGAACGCAACAGCTCTGTGAGCTGAGCCCATGGTGGCCCTGAAAAAAAGCCCAATCCCCGGATTGGGCTTTTGACTTTATCGGGTTTGACCCTATAGAAGCTGCAAATCCCCGCTTGATCCCTCGATAGTCGTTCGACGCCAGCGAAGCCGATTTGCTAGAGTGCGCCGCTGTCCCTGTCCAGAAAAACACCCTTGCGATGTTGCCCCGCGCCGAACAGAAACAACAAACCCGCAACGCCCTGATGGACGCTGCCCGTCACCTGATGGAATGTGGCCGAGGATTCGGCAGCTTAAGCCTGCGCGAAGTCGCGAAAACCGCTGGCATCGTGCCCACCGGTTTCTACCGGCATTTCGCCGACATGGATGAACTGGGCCTGGTGCTGGTCAGCGAAGTCGGCCAGACCTTTCGCGAAACCATTCGCCTGGTGCGCCATAACGAGTTCGTCATGGGCGGCATCATCGACGCTTCGGTACGGATCTTTCTCGACGTGGTCTCGGCCAATCGCTCGCAGTTCCTGTTCCTGGCCCGCGAGCAGTATGGCGGATCGTTGCCGGTGCGTCAGGCTATCGGACGTTTGCGTGAAGACATCAGCTCGGACCTGGCAGCTGACTTGTCCTTGATGCCGAAGTTGCAGCATCTGGATATCGCCGGTTTGAGCGTTATGGCTGATTTGATCGTCAAAAGCGTGTTCGCGACCCTTCCGGACATTATCGATCCGCCAGCGGAGGCGTTGCCTGAGCATTTGACGCCACAGGCAAAAATCACCCAGCAGCTGCGCTTCATCTTCATCGGCCTGAAGCATTGGCAAGGCCTGGGCAGCACCGAGTAACGCTACTTGCGCTGATCGTTCCCACGCTCTGCGTGGGAATGCCTCAATGGACGCTCTGCGTCAGCTCCAAAATGTGACGCAGAGCGTCACTGGCTGCATTCCCACGCAGAGCGTGGGAACGATCTGGAGCACCGTCTACGCACCAACTTTGCGCAAAACCCTCCCCTCGCGCACCAATCTCAGCCAAAGCCCGCCAATTCCTGAATCATCCACCTTCACTCCGACAGGTATTTCCTACGTATCGCCCGATTGGCAAGCCCCTTGCTCTAGCCTGAGCATTGTCCATTGCTGGAAGCCTCCCGATGCTGGTGATTCATCGCAGAATCGTCCCTCAACCCGTCTGGGCCGCCGAGTTGCACCTGACCTTCGAAGCCCGGAGCAAAAGCCGTTTGCGCTGTTTCAGTGCCGAAGGCGAGGACGTCGGGTTGTTTTTGGAGCGTGGTCAGCCGCCGCTGCATGACGGCGAATGTCTGCAAGCCGAAGACGGGCGCATCGTCCGTGTCTGCGCCCGCCCCGAACAATTGCTGCACGTCACGTGCGCCAACGCATTCGAACTGACTCGCGCGGCCTATCACTTGGGCAACCGGCACGTCGCCCTGCAAGTCGGCGATGGCTGGCTGCGTCTGCTCGACGATTACGTGCTCAAGGCTATGCTCGAACAGCTGGATGCCCGTGTCGAAAACATCGAAGCGCCGTTCCAGCCGGAACACGGCGCCTATGGCGGCGGCCATCACCATTCCCGCCACGGCGACGAGGACTTCAACTATCCGCCGAAACTGCACCAGTTCGGCGTCCGTTTATGAACCCGGCCTGGGCGTTGCTGCGCCTGGCCAGCCCACAACTGCCGATTGGCGGCTACAGCTATTCGCAAGGCCTGGAAATGGCGGTGGATAACGGGCGGGTGACTAACGCAGACAGCGCGCGACGCTGGATCAGCGATCAGCTGCTGCTGAACCTGGCGCGTTTCGAAGCGCCGCTGCTGCTCGCCCATTGCGAGGCCGCAGCCGAAGAAAACTGGGCTGAGTTGCTGCAACGCTGCGAAGAACACCGCGCCAGCCGGGAAACCCGCGAGCTGCATCAGGAGAGCCGGCAGATGGGCTATTCGCTGCAGCAACTGCTCAACGGTTTGCCGGAACTCGATGCGCCGGCCCGCGCCTTTCTCGAACAGCGCGCCGAACCACACCTGGCCCTCGGCTGGGCGCTGGCCGCCCGCGCCTGGACGATCAGTCCCCAAGATGCGCTGGCGGCGTGGCTCTGGAGCTGGCTGGAAAATCAATTGGCGGTGCTGATGAAAACCTTGCCGCTCGGCCAGCAAGCCGCTCAACGCCTGACCAGCGAACTGCTGCCGTTACTGCAACAAGCCCAGCAGAACGCCACACGAATCCACCCCGAACACTATGGCAGCGCCGCGTTCGGCCTGTCCCTGGCGAGCATGGCCCATGAACGTCAGTACAGCCGTCTGTTCCGTTCCTAGGGCCTTTAAATCTGGAGAGTCACATGAACACACAACCCCTGCGCGTCGGCATTGGCGGCCCGGTCGGCTCCGGTAAAACTGCCCTGACATTGGCGCTTTGCCTTGCCCTGCGCGACCGCTACAACCTGGCCGTTGTCACCAACGACATCTACACCCGCGAAGACGCTGATTTCCTGGTGCGCAACGAAGCCCTGGCGCCTGAGCGCATCATCGGCGTGGAAACCGGCGGCTGCCCGCACACGGCGATTCGCGAAGACGCCTCGATCAACCTCGAAGCGGTGGATCAACTGAACCGGCGCTTTCCGGGCCTGGATCTGATTCTGGTGGAGTCCGGTGGCGATAACCTCTCGGCGACCTTCAGCCCGGAACTGTCCGACCTGACCATCTATGTGATCGACGTCTCGGCCGGCGACAAGCTGCCGCGCAAGGGCGGGCCGGGGATCTGCAAATCCGACTTGCTGGTGATCAACAAGGTCGACCTCGCGCCGCTGGTGGGCGCTTCGCTGGAAATGATGGACAGCGACACCCAACGCATGCGCAACGGCAAGCCGTTTGTCTTCAGCAACCAGAAAACCGGTTTGGGCCTGGAAGAGATCATCGCTTTCATCGAACGCCAGGGCTTGCTGACCGCGGCCTGATCACGACTTATCAACAAGGAAGCTTATCCATGACCCTTAAACGCATTCTGGGCGCCATCGCCCTGCTACTGACTCCGGCCATCGCTTTCGCCCACCCGGGACACGGCGACAACGGTTTGCTCGCCGGCATCAGCCACCCGATTGGCGGCCTCGATCACTTGCTGGCGATGGTTGCAGTCGGGCTGTGGGCAGCGCAGCAGAAAGGCGCCGCGCGCTGGGCGCTGCCGTGCACATTCGTCGGCACCATGCTGATTGGCGGGCTGCTGGGTTTTGAAGGACTGAACCTGCCAGCGCTGGAAAGCGGAATTGCGGCCTCGGTGCTGGCGCTTGGCCTGGCGGTCGCCTTGGTGGTGCGTCCGCCGTTGAGCGTGGCGGTGGGGGCGACTGCTTTGTTCGCGCTGTTCCATGGTGTTGCCCATGGGCTGGAGTTGCCTGATATGTCGAGCCCTTGGGCTTATGCGGCGGGGTTTGTCGCAGCGACGGCGGCGTTGCATGCAGCGGGTTATGGCGTGGTGCGCGTGTTGCCGCAAGCGGCGGCGCCGTTGGTTCGATTGGCCGGTGCGGCTTCGGCGGCGACCGGGGTTTGGTTGTTGGCGGGCTAAGCCCCCAGATCGTTCCCACGCTCCGCGTGGGAATGCCTCTAGGGACGCTCCGCGTCCAGTGACGCGGAGCGTCACGGGCTGCATTCCCACGCAGAGCGTGGGAACGATCGCCCCGCTCACTCTGCTAACATGTCGCGCAATCAACCCTGCCGTGACGACGCCAGCCAATGCCGCCTGTTTCCCGCTCCGCCTCCCAGCCTGAATTGACCGCCCTGTTCGCCTCGGTGCAACAGCATTTCCAGGACGTGATCGTGCCGCTCTGGCAAGGTCCCGGCTGGAATGCCGACATGGCGTTGCCTTATGAAGCGCTGGACGCCGGGCATCAGCCGTTGCCACCCCAGCGCTACCGCGCGATGGCCTGCGCGCGGCAGCTGTATCTGTTTTCCAGCCTGATCGGCCAAGTGCCGGCCGCCGAGGAGCGTGCCGCGGCGCTGTTTCGTTCCTTGCAACAGCATTTCCACGACGCCGAACACGGCGGCTGGTTCTACAGCATCGACCCGCAAGGTGCGCCACTGGATCAGCGCAAAGACCTCTACACCCATGCCTTCATCCTGTTCGCGTGCGCCCTTTACTGGGACAAGGTTCGCGAACCGCTGGTGGAGTCGGTGCTCAACGCCACACTGGAAGTGCTGGCGCGACGCTTCGCCACGGGCGACGGCCTGTATGAAGCCAGCCTCGATCGTGACTGGTCCTCGCTCAACTCCGGTCCCCTGCAAAATCCCCTGATGCACTTGGCCGAAGCCTTCCTCGCGACCCTGTCGATACGCGAAGACATCGCTGTGCAACGCGCGCTTGTCGAGTTATGCACAGCCATGCAGATGCGTTTTATCGACTCGCAACACAGCGTATTGATGGAGAAACCGCTGGGTGCTGTGGATAACTGGTTTGAACCGGGGCATCAGTTTGAGTGGTTTTTCCTGCTGGAGTCTTCGCCATTGCTGCGAGGATCAAAACTGCATGCTTCGCTTGAGCGTGCATTTGCGCTCACTGAGCAACTGGGTGTCGATCCGCAAACGGGCGCGGTGGCGGCGATGCTCGATCTGAATGGTTCTGCGAAAGATGCCACCCAACGAATCTGGGCCCAGGCTGAATACCTGCGCGCCCTGACCTTGCGGCCGGACAGCGAAGCCTTGGTACAACGCCAATTGCAGGCGTTGCAGCAACGCTTTCTGCATGTGGACGGATGGTATGAATGTCGCGATGAGCAGGGCGAAGTCAGCCGCAAAGACATGCCTTCAACGACGCCTTATCACTTGGCGACCTGCTATCGCGGGTTGGTCGATTATCTCCCCTGACTGATCGACCGCCATCGCGAGCAAGTCGGATCGCCGCATCGCTCGCTCCTACAGATTTTGTGTCGTTCGCAATATAGCGATTCAACACAAAACCTGTGGGAGCGTGGCTTGCCCGCGATGGCCGTTACGCGGTTTTAAGCCTTGGCATTACGCTCAATCGAAAACCCGGCCCACGTCTGACTCACCGGCATCAGCTCAAGGCTGTTGATGTTGATGTGCGCCGGCGCATTGAGCACCCAGAAAATGGTCTCGGCGATGTCCTGCGGCTGGATCGGCTCGGCACCGGCGTAGGTCGCGTTGTAACGCTCCTGGTCTCCCGCGAAACGCACCAGCGAGAACTCACTCTCGCACAGGCCCGGCTCAATGTTGCTGACGCGAACGCCAGTGCCTTGCAGGTCACAGCGCAGGTTCAGCGAGAACTGTTTAACAAACGCTTTGCTCGCGCCATACACGTGGCTGCCCGGGTACGGGTAGTTGCCGGCGATGGAGCCGAGGTTGACGATACCGGCACCGCGACCGTGGGCGATCAGGCGTGGCAACAACAGGCGAGTGCTGTACATCAGGCCTTTGATGTTGGTGTCGACCATGGTGTCCCAATCGTCAAGGTCGCACTTTGGTGCCGGGTCAACGCCCAGCGCCAGACCTGCGTTGTTGATCAGCCCGCGCAGTTTGGCAAAGGACGGCGGCAGGTTGGCGATCGCCTCCTCCATGGCCTTGCGATCACGCACGTCGAGCACCAGGCCATGGACCTCGGTCTGCTTCGACAACTCGGCGCACAGGGCGTTGAGACGTTCTTCACGACGGCCTGTCAGCACCAGTTTCCAACCGGCCTCGGCAAAACGACGGGCACAGGCTTCACCAAAACCGGAGGTCGCGCCGGTAATAAACAGGGTGTTGGACATCGTGTTCTCCTTGCTTCGGCTGATCGAGAGCCATTGGAATAGAAAATCAGCTGGCAGCATGCCCGGCCTTGCCCACAGCGGCAACCACCGTAAAAACTGTACAAAAATCGAGCAACAGCCCGAACGCCATAGACGCCGTGGCCTGCAGCCATGTACACGCACCTTATCCACAGGCCGGTCCACAGTTTCCGGGGGCAAGTGAAAAAGCTGGAAGCCGCTGTCCACAAGGCTTTGCGGGCAGATTACAAAGTTTTTTGCTTGACCCTCGGGTGCCAGCTGTGTAGCCCAAGGCATTTTGCACGATGGGAAGATCGAACCGACGATGGCGCCAAGCCAGTAACCACGGCCCTCAGCCAAGTCTTTCCAGAGTTTAACCACAGACTTATCCACAGGCTTGCCCATCACATTTCGAGCCGGTTTGCTCACCAACAAAAAGGTTGACAAAGCCGACTCCGGGTTCAGCAAAAACGCTTGATCAAAAAACAACCACATCGCTGCAAGCCACGTATTCAAAGGCTCTCAGCCAGCTACTCCCACGTTATTCACAGCCAGCTCCACAGCAAACGGGGACAAGTCAAAACCGTGACAAAACAACTATTTGCAGCGGCTTTATGTCGCGGTTTGAGAGCTTGTGAATATTGTTTTCCACAATTTCCAAAAAGCACACTGCGGACACCTGTGGGAGCGAGCTTGCTCGCGATAGCGGTGGGTCAGACACCTCGATGCCGACTGTGCCGCCGCCATCGCGAGCAAGCTCGCTCCCACAGGGATTAGAGGTGTATTGGGGATGTAAAAAAGCCCCGGCGATTGCTCGCCGGGGCTGTGGATATTTCGGCGGCTTGTCAGTGCCCGCCGAGATAAGCGTTACGCACTTCCTCGTTGACCAGCAGCTCCTTGCCGGTGCCGGTGAGGCGGATCTCACCGTTGACCATCACGTACGCCCGGTCCGACAACTTGAGGGCGTGGTTGGCGTTTTGCTCGACCAGGAAGATGGTCATGCCGGTACTTGCCAGTTCGCGCAGGGTCGCGAAGATCTGTTTCACCACGATCGGCGCCAGCCCCAGGCTTGGCTCATCGAGCAACAACAGCTTGGGCCGACTCATCAAAGCACGGGCGATGGCGAGCATTTGTTGCTCGCCACCGGACATGGTCATGGCCCGTTGAGTACGTCGTTCTTCTAGCCGCGGAAACAGCTTGAACATGCGCTGCATGTCTTCCTTGGCGTACTTGTCACCGATAGGGATGGTGCCCATCAGCAGGTTTTCCTCGACGGTCATGTCGGGGAACACCCGCCGGCCTTCAGGCGACTGAGCGATGCCGTTGGACGCGATGTAGTGCGACGACTTGTGGGTGATGTCCACGCCCTGATAGATGATCTGCCCGTCAGCCGCGCGCGGCTGGCCGAAGATCGACATCAGCAGGGTCGATTTGCCGGCGCCGTTGGAGCCGATCAGGCTGACAGTTTCACCTTCGTTGATATGCAGCGAGACTTTTTTCAGGGCCTGAATCGGCCCGTAAAACACATCCAGATCCTTGAGTTCGAGGATGGGTTGGCTCATAGCACCACTTCCTCTTCATCAGCGCCCAAGTAGGCCGCAATCACTTTCGGGTCATTACGAATCGCTTCAGGTCCACCCTCGGCGATAACGATGCCGTGGTCCAGCACCACGATGTGGTCGGAAATGCTCATTACCATGCCCATGTCGTGTTCGATCAGCACCACGGTCAGATCGTGCTCGTCGCGCAGCAGACGGATCATCGCGCTCAGCGCTTCGGTTTCCTGAGGGTTGAGGCCGGCGGCGGGTTCGTCGAGGCAGATGATCTGCGGCCGGGTGCACATCGCCCGGGCGATTTCCAGACGACGCTGTTGGCCGTAGGACAGTTCACCGGCCAGGCGGTTGGCGCAGTCCACCAGGTCCACGACTTCCAGCCAGTAGAAGGCGTGGTCCAGCGCATCGCTTTCGGCCTTGCGGTAGCCCTTGGTGTTGAGGATGCCGGCCAACATGTTGCGATTGACCCACATGTGCTGGGCCACCAGCAGGTTTTCCAGCACCGACATTTCCTTGAACAGGCGAATGTTCTGGAATGTCCGCGCCAGGCCGGCACGGTTCACCAAGTGGGTGCCGCCGAACATCTTGTAGCGGAGCCGGGTGATGAAGTTTTTCGGCGAAACGAAATCCGTGGCTTTGAACGATTCACCCAGCAGCTGGATGACATCGGTGCGCTGGCCGCGTGTATTGAGTTCGATCTTGCCACCGGAGGCCTTGTAGAACCCGGTCAGGCAGTTGAATACGGTGGTCTTGCCGGCGCCGTTGGGGCCGATCAGGGCGAAGATCGAGTTGCGATGCACCTTGAGGCTGACATCGCTCAACGCCTTGATGCCGCCGAAGTGCATCATCAGCTTCTCGACCGAGAGTACGACTTCGCTCATGGCGCTACTCCTTTACGAGGGGTCACACCGGTACGGCTGATCCGAATCAGGCCGCGCGGTCGCCAGATCATCATCAACACCATCAGGATGCCGAACAGCAGCACGCGGTATTCCGCGAAGCCACGCAGCAGCTCCGGGGCCACGGTCAGCACGAACGCTGCAATCACTACGCCGATGGTCGAGCCCATGCCGCCGAGTACCACGATGGCGAGGATCAGTGCCGATTCGAAGAATGTGAACGAGGTCGGGTTGACGAAGCCTTGATAGGTGGCGAAGAACACACCGGCCAGGCCGGCAGTCGATGCACCGATGGTAAACGCCGAGAGCTTGACCAGTACGTGGTTCAGGCCCATGGAGCGGCAGGCGATTTCGTCTTCACGCAAGGCTTCCCAGGCGCGACCGACCGGCATCTTGACCAGACGATGCTTGATGTACAGCACGGCCAGCACCACCAGGAACAACACCGCATAGATGAAGTAGTACTTCACGTCGGGGTTGTAAGCGATGCCGAAGAACTCATGGAACGGGACACCCCCCTCCTTCGCACGCTTGCCGAACTCGAGGCCGAAGAACGTCGGCAACGGAGCCGCCATGCCATTCGGGCCGCCAGTCAGGGACAGCCAGTTGTTGAGGATCAAGCGAATGATTTCGCCGAAACCGAGGGTCACGATCGCCAGGTAGTCACCGTGCAGACGCAACACCGGGAACCCGAGGATGCAACCGGCAAGGCCCGCGGTAATGGCCGCCAGCGGCAGTACCGTCCAGAAACCCAGTCCGAGGTATTGATAACCCAACGCCAATCCGTAGGCACCGATGGCGTAGAACGCCACATAACCCAGGTCCAGCAGGCCGGCCAGGCCAACCACGATATTCAGGCCCAGGCCCAGCAATACGTAGATCAGCCCCAGGATAACCACGCCCAGCAGGTAGGAGTTGGAGAAAAACGGGAACACCACGGCAACGACGATCACCAGCGGGATGATCCAGCGCAACCGGGATTTGTAATCAGGTGGCAGTACATGAACCCCGGAGCCGGTGCTTTCAAAGCCTTCAAGAATTTTCAGGCCCTTGGGCGTTTGCAGGAACAGGCTCAGAGCAAACCGGCCAGCCATGACGATGGCGACAATCCATGCCACCCGGGTCGTTTCCAGATTGAAGCCGTAGCCGTCGAGGACCACGCCGACAATCGGGCCGAACACAATCAGGGCGACAAGGCCGGCAAGAATCGCGTCAACCAGGCTTCTTTTGAGATCAATGGTTTTTTTAGTGGTTGAAGACATCGCTTACACCTTCGACACAAGAGGACGGCCGAGCAGGCCTTGGGGCCGAAAGACCAGAACGAGAACGAGCAGCGAGAAGCTGAAAACGTCTTTGTAGTCCGAGTTGACCAAACCTGAGAACAGCGACTCGGAGATCCCGAGAATGATCCCGCCGAGCATCGCGCCAGGCAGCGAACCAATACCGCCGAGCACCGCGGCGGTGAACGCCTTGATACCGATGATGAAGCCGGCATAGAAGTCGAACGTGCCGTAGTTCATGGTGATCAGCACGCCGGCCAGGGCCGCCATCGCTGCACCGATGATGAACACGTAGGAAATCACGCGGTCGGTGTTGATCCCCAGGATCGAGGCCATCTTGCGGTCTTGCTGGGTGGCGCGGCACATGCGGCCGAGCTTGGTGTACTTGATGATGTAGGTCAGCAGCGCCATGCCGGCGAATGCGGCAATCAGGATGAACACCTTGGTGTAGGTCAATTGCACGAAGCCGGTGCCGATTTCGACGCGCCAGGCTCCTGTCAGCAAGGTCGGCACACCTTGTTGCTTGGCGCCTTGGGCAATCTGGGCATAGTTTTGCAGGATCAACGAAATCCCGATGGCGCTGATCAGCGGTGCCAGTCGGGTGGAGTTGCGCAGGGGTTTGTAGGCGACACGCTCGATGACCCAGCCATACACCGCCGTGACTATGATGGTGAAGATCAAGGTGCCGAGCATCAGTAGCGGGAAGGATTCAATACCGAAGTATGCCAGCAGAGCCAGACTGATTGCCGCGAGGTAAGCGGAAATCATGTAAACCTCGCCGTGGGCGAAGTTGATCATGCCGATGATGCCATAGACCATTGTGTAGCCGATGGCGATCAGGCCATAGACCGACCCGAGGGTCAGACCGTTGACCAGTTGCTGCAGGAAAATACCATCCATAACGCAATCTCACGCATTTGAGAGACTGCACAGAAGCCGGGTGCAACGGACCGGGGTTCAGCCGCCGGGGCAACACGGTTGTGTGCAGCTCTACGAGAAAAGACAGGTACTGCACGGACATGTTCTTTGATCTGCCCGGCGCACAAGGCACCGGGCAAATCAGCAGGTCATATCACTTCTGTTTTTCCAGTTGGTGGTATTTGCCGTCCTTGTCCCACTGGTAAACCACGTAGTCGGAGACCTTCAGGTCGCCCTTGGCGTCCCAGGTCTTCTCGCCCATGACGGTTTTGACCGGGTTCTTCTTCAGCCATGCGGCAGCTTCTTCACCCTTGTTGGACTTGGCGCCATTGAAAGCAGCCGCCAGTGTCTGGACCGAAGCGTAAGCGTAGAGGGTGTAGCCTTCAGGCTCGGTACCGGCCTTGCGGAATGCGTCTACCACGGTTTTGCTGTCTGCCAGCAGGCGTGGGTCGGCACCGAAGGTCATCAGTACGCCGTCCACGAATTGCGGGCCGCCAGCGGTGGTCACCAGTTCGTCGGTCACGATGCCGTCATCGGACATGAACTTGACGTCTTTGAGACCTTGCTCACGCAGTTGACGAACCAGTGGACCGGCTTCCGGGTGCAGGCCACCGAAGTAGACGACATCGGCGCCAGCGCCGCGGATTTTCGTGACGATAGTGCTGAAGTCTTTCTCGCCACGGGTCAGGCCTTCATACAGCACCGGCTTCACGCCGCGTTTTTCCAGCTGGGCCTTGGTTGCATCCGCCAGACCCTGACCATAGGTGTCCTTGTCGTGCAGGACGACGACTTTTTTGCCCTTGAGCACGTCGACGATGTAGTCACCGGCCACGATGCCTTGCTGATCGTCACGCCCGCACATACGGAACATGGCACTCAGGCCGCGCTCGGTAACTGCCGGGTTGGTGGAACCCGGGGTGATTGCAATGATGCCCGCTTCGTCGTAGATCTCGGAGGCCGGGATGGTCGACGAGGAGCAGAAGTGACCGACCACGCCGGCGACTTTCTGGTTGGTCAGGTCCTTGGCGACCGTCACAGCCTGTTTCGGTTCGCAGGCGTCATCGCCCTTCACCAGTACGATTTTTTCCCCGTTGACGCCGCCCGCCGCGTTGACCGCGTCGGCTGCAGCCTGTGCACCCTTCATGTACTGCTCGCCAAATGCCGCGTTGGCACCTGTCATCGGACCCGCCACACCGATTTTCACATCAGCCTGTGCAAACGCAGAAACACCCAACGCAGTTGCCACTGCGAGGGCCAGAAAGCCTTTCTTGTAAAACGTCTGGGACATGAGGTGGTGCTCCAAGGTTTTTTTTTAGTTGGCACTTCGACTTCTCTGAATGCTCAGAGCAAGTGCCGTGCCATCGGTTTTTTATTCTGAAAAAAGTCGCTGCTTTATTGTTATTTCGACTGTTTCGATCCCATTTTCATTGGGCGTGCAACCGTCTAAACCGCGGAAGGTGAAACCATTTATTTTTAAAGGCGCAACCCGCACGCGCCATCATTGCAACCGCGGCGCCAAACGACGTGCAACCAGCCTGTAACAACGTGCGTCACCGAAGTGCACACTGCTGGTGCGGTACTGCTACAACCCGCACCTTTTACAGGCTAGTCGCTGCGCCGAAAAGCGCCGCTTCCAGCAACAAATTTCAACAATCAAATAACGATCCGCAAGCACTGGCCTGCGTGATACAGCGAGAACCCGGCCTCGTACAGACAGCTGCGCAAACCCACCCCCGCCAGCGGCTGCATGGGGGCGAAGGGAATCGGCAGCGCCTGAGGATTTCCGTTACACAGATAATCGGCGAAGGCTTTGCCAACCACCGTCCCTGTCGTCACGCCCCGGCCGTTATAACCGGTGACTGCCACTAAACCGGGCGCCGGTTCGAACAAACGCATCAAGTGGTCGGGTGTAAATGCAATGCAACCGGTCCAGGTGCATTCCCATTCCACGGGTTTGAGGTAGGGAAAATAGTGCTGCTGAACCCGATCCGCCCAGGCCTTGAGAAACCAGGCCGGTTTCTGATTGCCATTGCCGAGACTGCCAAGTAACAGACGACCGTCCTTGTCGCGACGAATACTGCTGAGCACCTGGCGAGTGTCCCAGGAACCCTGTCCGCCGGGCAGGATTTGCTGCGCGGCGTCTTCGGTCAGCGGGACCGAAGCCACCTGATAGTAATAACCGGGGAAGAAATTGCGTCGCAGCTCGGTCCAGTCGCCTTCGGTGTAAGCGTTGGAGGCGATGACCACTTGCTCGGCAAGCACCGAACCCTGAGCGGTTTGTACCGACCAGCGTTGGCCCTGACGTTCGAGTCGGGTGACCGGAGAATGATCGAACAGCTGACCTCCGAGGCTGATGGCCGCTTTGGCCAGCCCCGTGGTGTAAGCCATCGGGTTGATCGTGCCTGCACGTTTGTCGAGCAACGCGGCAGCGATCTTTTTGGTGCCCGTCGCTTGCTCGCAAGCTTGTCCGGTCAGCAACTCGACCGGCGCCCCGCGACGCTTCCATTGCTCTTCACGACTGCGCAGATCGGCTTCGCCACGGGCGTTATGCGCCATGTGCAGCGTGCCTTCGCGGCGCAACTGGCAATCGATGTTGTATTTATCCACAAGGCTGAACACCAGGGACGGCGCCGCACCCAGCATGCGATTGAGCTGACTGCCGACTTCTTCGCCGAACCCGGCTTCGATCTCGTCCGGTGGAATCCACATCCCGGCGTTGACCAGCCCGACGTTGCGTCCCGAACCGCCATGACCGGCGCGATGGGCTTCCAGCACGCAGACCGTTTTACCTTTTTCCAGCAGATGCACCGCCGCCGACAGACCGGTGAAACCTGCACCAATGACGCAGACATCGACGGTTACTTCGCCCTTGAGCGCGGCATTGTCAGGCCTTTGCGGCGTCAGTTTTTCCCACAGACACTCTTCGCGTAACGGCATTGCCAGACTCCAACGGAAACCTAACCAACACACAAATCAGTGTGGGAGCGGGCTTGCTCGCGAAAGCGGAGTATCAGCCACCATTGATGTCGGCTGACAGATTGCATTCGCGAGCAAGCCCGCTCCCACAGGGGATCACTGTTCGACTTGAGGATCAGTCAAACGTAATGCCCTGAGCCAACGGCAACTCCAGCGAATAGTTCACGGTGTTGGTCTGGCGGCGCATGTAGCCGCGCCATGCATCAGAGCCCGACTCACGACCGCCGCCCGTTTCTTTCTCACCACCAAACGCGCCGCCGATTTCCGCGCCGCTCGGGCCGATGTTGACGTTGGCGATGCCGCAGTCGCTGCCGACCGCCGACATGAACTGCTCGGCTTCACGCACGTCGGTGGTGAAGATGCACGAGGACAGGCCTTGTGGCACCGAGTTGTTCAGGCGCAGGGCCTCGTCGAAGTCCTTGTAACCGACCACATACAGGATCGGCGCGAAGGTTTCGTTGCAGACCACATCGCTCTGTTCCGGCATTTCAACAATGGCCGGCGAAACGTAGTAGGCATTAGGGAATTTGTCTTCCAGCTGACGCTTGCCGCCAAACACCCGGCCGCCTTCGCTCAAGGCTTGTTCCAGCGCGTCCTGCATGTTGTCGAAACTGTGCTTGTCGATCAGCGGACCGATCAGGTTGCCCTCAAGTGGATTGCCGATGCGCACTTTGGAGTAGGCAGCCTTGAGGCGGGTGACGATTTCTTCCTTCACCGACTCATGGGCAATCAGACGACGCAGGGTGGTGCAACGTTGACCGGCGGTGCCGACGGCGCTGAACAGAATGGCGCGAACGGCCATGTCCAGATCAGCGCTTGGGGCGAGGATCATGGCGTTGTTGCCGCCCAGTTCCAGAATGCTGCGGGCGAAACGTGCGGCGATTTTCGGCGCCACTTCACGACCCATGCGGGTGCTGCCGGTGGCGCTGATCAGCGCGACACGCGGGTCATCGACCAGGGCTTCACCGGCATCGCGGCCGCCAATGATCACTTGGCTCAGGTGTGGAGGTGCGTCGCTGAAGTTCTTCAGTACGCGATCGAACAGCGCCTGGCAGGCCAGTGCGGTCAACGGGGTTTTCTCGGACGGCTTCCAGATCACCGGGTTGCCGCAGACCAGCGCCAGCGTGGTGTTCCAGGCCCAGACCGCGACCGGGAAGTTGAACGCACTGATCACACCGACGATGCCCAGCGGGTGCCAGGTTTCGCGCATGTGGTGGCCAGGACGCTCGGAAGCGATGGTCAAACCGTACAGCTGACGGGACAGGCCGACGGCGAAGTCGCAGATGTCGATCATTTCCTGAACTTCACCCAGGCCTTCCTGAGTGATCTTGCCAGCTTCCCAGGACACCAGCTCGCCGAGGTCAGCCTTGTATTCGCGCAGGATGTCGCCCAGTTGACGCACCAGTTCGCCGCGGCGCGGAGCCGGGACCTTGCGCCACAATTCGAACGCATGATCTGCACGACTGATGTGCTGCTCGACTTCAGCAGCGCCTTCCCAGTTCACGGCGGCAATCTGACTGCCATCGATCGGCGAATGCACCGGCACTTTGCCGTTCTGGTACCGGGCCGGGTTCACACCAAGACGATCAAGCAATGCGGCAACCATGGGTCACTCCTCAAGCAAAAAACAGAAAACGTGCAGCCGGATATTCACGGCTGATCAGACCTGTAGTTTTAGCTCCCCGGAGGTTACCCAACAAACGACCTTTAAGAGAGATATCATTCCGTTTATTCATGCTTTGAATTGCTGGCAGTAAAAGAAACAAGAAAAAGGACCGTCCATGCTGAATAAACGCTACCTGCCGTCGATCACTGCACTGCAGTGTTTCGAGGCCGTCACCCGGCATTTGAGCTTCACCCGGGCCGCCGAAGAGCTGAACCTGACCCAGAGCGCCGTCAGCAAACAGGTCGCGCAACTGGAAGAGTTGCTGCAGCACCTGCTGTTCCGCCGCGTGCGCCGACGCCTGCAAATGACCCCGGCCGGTGATTTGTACCTGGTGGAGGTACGAAAAATCCTCACGCAGGTCGAGATGTCGACTCATTACCTGCGTTCCTACGGCGGCGAGACCGAAGTCTTACGCGTTTCAACCCCTCCGACCTTCGGCGCCCGCTGGCTGGTGCCGCGCTTGAAAGGTTGGCGCCTGCGCCATCCCTCGATCCACCTGGACCTGTGCAGCGAGCAGGAAGCCGATGATTTGCTGCAAGGTCGCAGCGACCTGGCGTTCTACTTCGGCCAGGGCTCCCGTCCCGGCACCGAATGCCTGAAGCTGTTTGGCGAAGAACTGGTGCCCGTCTGCGCCCCGGGCAGCCTGCCAGACACGCCGTTCACCGATCCTACGCAACTCACCGACCTGGTCCTGCTGCAAAACGCCTCGCGGCCCCAGGCCTGGCACGACTGGTTCGACAGTCAGGGCTACCACACCGAACACAGCTACCACGGCCCGCGCTTCGAAACCTTTTATATGTGCATCCGCGCAGCCCAGGTTGGCTGCGGCGTGGCGTTGTTGCCGCGTTTTTTGGTGGAAGAGGAATTGGCCGACGGCAAACTGGTCATACCCTGGCAGCACGCGATGCCCAGCACCGATGCCTATTACCTGGCGTATCCCGAGCATTCAGCGGAAGTGCCCAAGGTGCGGGATTTTGTGAAGTGGATGCTGGAGCAGATTGATAGCCCGGACGCATCACCGATTTGAAGCTTCATACATTTCCCTGTGGGAGTGAGCCTGCTCCCACAGTAATCCGCTTCGGTCTAAAAAATTGCTGGCAATAACTGTCACTGATATGCGCCACTAGCCCCATTCATTGAAACAGCTGAAACGTCGCCGCCACGGGCCGCGGCCAGCCTGGAGACCCCCGTTATGAGCGAGAGCGTGTTTGGCGATCGCATCGTGCAGAACCTGCTCGACACCGACTTCTACAAACTGACGATGATGCAGGCGGTACTGCACAACTACCCGAACGTGGAAGTCGAATGGGAGTTTCGTTGCCGTAATAGTGAGGACTTGCGCCCCTACCTGGCGGAGATCCGCTTTCAGATCGAGCGCCTGGCCGAGTTGAGCCTGAGCGCCGACCAGTTGAGCTTCATGGAGCGCATCAGCTTCATGAAGCCGGACTTCCTGCGTTTTCTCGGGCTGTTCCGCTTCAACCTGCGCTACGTTCACACCGGGATTGAAAACGGCGAGCTGTTCATCCGTCTGCGCGGGCCATGGCTGCATGTGATCCTGTTTGAAGTGCCGCTGCTGTCCATCGTCAGCGAAGTGCGCAACCGCTATCGCTACCGGGAAATCGTTCTAGAGCAGGCGCGCGAGCAGCTCTACCGCAAGTTCGATTGGCTCACCGCCAACGCCAGTACAGACGAATTGTCCGAACTGCAGGTAGCCGATTTCGGCACCCGTCGGCGCTTTTCGTATCGTGTGCAGGAAGAAGTGGTGAACGTGCTCAAGCACGATTTTCCCGGGCGTTTCGTCGGTACCAGCAACGTGCACCTGTCACGGGAGCTGGACATGAAACCTTTGGGCACCATGGCCCACGAATGGATCATGGCGCACCAGCAACTCGGCCCACGGCTGATCGACAGCCAGATTGCCGCCCTCGATTGCTGGGTGCGCGAGTATCGAGGCCTGCTGGGGATCGCCTTGACTGACTGCATCACCATGGATGCCTTCCTCAACGACTTCGACCTGTTCTTTGCCAAACTCTTCGACGGTCTGCGCCATGACTCCGGGGATCCGGTGATCTGGGCAGAAAAGGCGATAGCCCACTATCAAAAGCTGGGCATCGACCCGATGAGCAAGACGCTGACGTTCTCCGACAGCCTGACACTGCCCAAATCCCTGGAAATATTCCGGGCGTTGCGTGGTCGGATCAATGTCAGCTTTGGTATCGGCACCAACCTGACATGCGATATTCCGGGTGTCGAACCGATGAGCATCGTGCTTAAAATGGCGGCCTGCAACGGCCAGCCCGTGGCGAAGATTTCCGATGAGCCTGGCAAGACTCACTGCAAAGACCCGAATTTCGTCGCCTATTTGCGACACGTTTTCAAAGTACCTGCCGCCCTTTCCAGCACATCTGGCACCACTAGCAAGGAGTGAATTCATGCAAGCCGTACAGCGTGAGATTGCTGAGCAGCTCAACGTTCAACCGCCGTTCGCCGACCATGCCGCCCTCGAGGCCGAAGTCGCCCGGCGTATCAGTTTCATTCAGGATTGCCTGGTCAATTCCGGGCTCAAGACCTTGGTGCTGGGCATCAGCGGCGGCGTCGATTCCCTGACCGCCGGCCTGTTGGCCCAACGCGCCATGCGTGAACTGCGCGAGCAAACCAGCGACAAAAGCTACAAGTTCATCGCCGTGCGCCTGCCGTACGAAACCCAGTTCGATGAACACGACGCTCAGGCCTCGGTGGATTTCATCGCCCCGGACGAACGCCATACCGTAAATATCGGCCCGGCGGTGAAATCCCTGGCCAATGAAGTGGCGGCCTTCGAAGGCAAGCACGCGGTCTCGGTGGATTTTGTGCTCGGCAACACCAAGGCGCGGATGCGCATGGTGGCCCAATACACCATCGCCGGCGCGGCGCAGGGCCTGGTGATCGGTACCGACCACGCGGCGGAAGCGGTGATGGGCTTCTTCACCAAGTTCGGCGATGGTGCCTGCGACTTGGCCCCGTTAAGCGGTCTGGTGAAAAACCAGGTTCGAGACATCGCCCGCAGTTTCGGCGCACCGGAATCGCTGGTGGAAAAAATCCCGACAGCCGACCTTGAAGACCTGTCGCCAGGCAAACCGGACGAAGCGTCCCACGGCGTGACCTACTCCGAGATCGACGCATTCCTGCATGGTGAGCCGGTGCGTGAGGAAGCGTTCAAGATTATTTGTGATACGTATAAGAAGACGCATCACAAGCGGGTCATGCCGTTTGCTCCTTAAGCGGGGAAGTAAAAAAATGCCCACAGGAAGATTTCTGTGGGCATTTTGAGATGCGTTTCGCAGTGTCTGACTAAACCACAGCCTCACGTATGTCGATAGCAAATGCTGCAGAGGCACGGTCTTCGATGCCAGACTTTGCCTTGAAGAAGAGGACCCCTTTGTTCAGATTCTCAAGTGTGACGACCCAATTGCCATTTTTATCAGCAAGGAACCCGGCATAGGCAATATGGCCTACATAAATAGTACCGTTTTCGTTGGGTCTAGCTTTGCCTTCCAAATTCAAGACTGTATCGCTGGTAGCCCCACCATGCGGCACGCCCTGCCCTTCGCTGTCGGTCACTGATGTGATCACAAAATCCGGCAAAGCCGGGCGCTGCACTATTTGTAGCGTGACTGTCCGGGTTGACTGACCCTTTGGCTTTGTTAACTTAAACGTATGCTTGCCGTTGTTGAGTTCGACAATCAACGCTCGCCAAAGTCCATTATCGCCTGCGCGGACAGTAGCCACTGGCGTGTCATCAATAAACAACCGCAATGTCTCTGAAGCGTCCGCGCGCCCGTGGAAAACCAATGAGTTTTCATCGACCGTTGCGCCGTCCTCGACAAATGAATCGGAGCCCATGATCTTGTCGAGCAAGGGGTATTCAGACGTGTCGATAGTGAATTTCCACGGGAATGACTCTTGCCCGAAAGGAGCCCGAACGTGCACTGCGTGTAGACCATCTTTCAAGTTACGTAGTCCAACATCGAATCGACCAAACTCATTTACGGTGACTCTTCCTATCGGCGTACCGTTATCAAAATACTGTAATTCATCTTCCGGATTCCCCTCACCGTAGAAACTAAAAGAGGTATGGTCGCTCCTACCGTTGAGAGGAACATCGTCGCCGTAATGGTTAAAGAATCTAATGATGTGCAGTGGCGGGTTCTTTTCATTCTTTGAGTGAGAAGATTGATTTTGGCTCACAGCAATTTTCCTTTTCCAGGCGCACATCTTCGTGATCGTGCGGTTTCTTGAATCTGATACCTGATCAAGTTTTCCGTCTACTGTCAGAACTTACAGGTCAGCGGTAGTTCCGATCAGCGGCATCTTGCGATCAATCACGACGTCCCCCTGCGACCTGCCACCCTTGAGTGGTCTGGCGACATCGCCCGCAGTTTCGGCGCGCCAGAATCGATGGAGGAAAAAACCCGACGGCCGACCTTGAAGACCTGTCACCGGGCAAACCGGACGAAGCGTCCCACGGCGTTACCTATGCCGAGATCGATGCGTTCCTGCACGGCAAGCCGGTGCGTGAGGAAGCGTTCAAGATTATTTGCGACACCTATAAAGAAGACGCATCACAAGCGGGTGATGCCGTTTGCGCCTTGAGCTCTGAATGAAACAAGAAAGCGCGCTGAAGAGTTTATCTTCAGCGCGCTTTTTCTTTAGCGCGCTTTAAAAATAGTTAGGCCTATTTCTTTGTCGGTTCGATAACCTGGACAATCCATGGAGTAGACGTTAAACCACCGGTCATGACCACTCTGAATGTATGAACAGCCACCGCCAGGCCTTCTACTTGAACACTCCAATGGCCGTACTGATTAGTCACAAAGTGCTGAAGCGTTCCGTTGTAGTCAACAAGCCGCCCCTCTTCATTTGGAGCCGCATGCCCCTCCAGCGTCACGGTGGTCTCGCTCGTGCTATCACCACTACCCAACGACTTCCCCGTGGAATCTTTTACAGACACGATGCTGGGGGTTTCCGCTACCACGAAAATGACTTGCGATTCCGACCGATTTCCATCTTCGGAAATCGCCTCGAACTCGTGGGGGCCGACACTCAATCCGTCAAGTCTTGCACTCCAGTGGCGATTAACTACGTTGACGGTCGCCTTTAGTTCACCGCTATCGTACAAGCTTAACTTTTGATCACCCTCGGCACTTCCGACGAAAGTTAATGACGTCTCGGTAGTTGAGCCGAAGTGCGGGATATTGCCCTTGGAATCGCTGATGGTTTCAATGACAGTTGAATTTACGATAACTGTCCATATGCCAGACACTTGACCGTCAGGCGTCACCACCTGATACGTGTGGTGGCCATACTCCACATCATTAAGTTGAACATGCCAATCACCGCCTTCTTCCACGACTGCGTAAGCTTTTATGCAGTCAAGGTCAAAAAGCTCCGCAATTTTATTTTTAGGGTCTGCCTTCCCGAAAAGACGCAAAGACCTATCATTAGTAATGCCCCCGTCTTCGATTATTTGACCATTTGAATTTGTTACGTTAACGATTTCGGGTCTGATTGCTGCTTCAATGTGAACAATCCACAGCGGCGAGTGTTGATTATCAACACCGACGGCCGAGAATGCATGGGTACTAACTTGCAGATCTTTTAGTAAAGCGCTCCAGTGACCAGTGGCGTCAGCATTGACGGTTTGTAACAAAACAGAGCCGTCAAAAATCTGCACCTTTGTGTTGACTGGCCCCACGCCGACGAGACTCAAAGATGTCTCGGTAGTACCGCCGCCATTTTGAACGGGGACACCTGATGAGGTTGTTACCGAACTGATAACAGGGGTGAAGCGGGGACGCTGGCGACTAGGAAGCTGCAAACCTGCCTTTTTATTCTGGAGATCGAGGGTTAAATCATTCATGAAAACTCCTTTTTTCCACAGTTATCGCACGCCAATGTGCGACATCCAGTCCATCAGACATCCCGTCCAATTTGCCGTCTACTGTCAGAAATAACAGGTCAACGCTGTTAGCCGACCAACGGTTTGCTCGCCAAATCGGCTCTGTGAAGAACGAATGAACAGAAAGGCTTCGCTCAGACAAAAAAACGCCGCTGCGACAGCCTCGCAGCGGCGTTTTTCGTTGATGCCGAAAGCGTTACTTCAGCGTCACAGTGCCTTTCATCATCGAGATGTGGCCCGGGAACGAGCAGAAGAAGCCGTATTTCTCGTTGGCATCGAGCTTCGACACGTCGAACGTCACCGAGTCGGTTTCCTTGGCACCAATGATTTTGGTGTGGGCGATGACGCGTGCATCACCTTCCGGCAAGTATTGCTTGTCGATGCCGGCAGCCAGGCCAGCGGTGGCGATCGGCTGCATATCAGCTTCTTTGCTCAGCACCCAGTTATGGCCCATGACGTTTTTCGGCAAGCTGCCGGAGTGAGTCAGTTCAACGGTGAACGTCTTGCAGCTTTTGTCGATTTCGATGGCCTTGGTGTTGAAGGACATCTGATCGGTGGAGTCGACAGTGACCTTGCATTCGGCAGCCATCAGTTGGCTGCTGGCCAGTGTCAGCAGGGATACCGCAACAAGTTTGGCAAACATGGTGAATCTCCAAGGCAGGGTTAACAAAAGTGCGAATGGACAGAAGACTGCCTGAAAACTTCGCAAGTTCCTATGACCTGAATCAAAAATTGTATACAACTTTCGGGCTATGACACCTATCGAAACAATCTACCAGCCAGACGTCTGGCCCGGCCCTATCATCAGGGCGTCATCCCTCATCTGGAGCGCCTGTCATGTCCTTTAACAGCCTGTTACGCAGTTTGCTCGCCGCTTATGCCTGCGGCGCCAGCGGCACCTACGAAACACCTGAACGCGAAGTTTAGACCTTGGAGCGCCGTGCGCCTGCCTTTACTCTGTGGCCATCCTGACCATGGAGTAAGGCATGTCTTTAGCGTCCGTTTGTGTATTTTGCGGTGCCAGCACCGGCACCAACCCGGCTTATCGTGAAGCGGCTGTCGCCCTCGGGCGAGCACTGGCCGAGCGCAAGCTGACCCTGGTCTATGGCGGCGGCGCCGTCGGGCTGATGGGCATCGTCGCCGATGCGGCATTGGCAGCCGGTGGTGAAGTGATCGGGATCATCCCGCAAAGCCTCAAAGACAAGGAAATCGGCCACAGCGGCCTGACTCGCCTGGAAGTGGTCGACGGCATGCATGCGCGCAAGGCGCGGATGGCCGAGCTCAGCGACGCATTTATCGCGCTGCCTGGCGGTCTGGGCACTTTGGAAGAACTGTTCGAAGTCTGGACCTGGGGCCAGCTCGGCTACCACGGCAAACCGCTCGGCCTGCTGGAAGTGAATGGTTTTTACAGCAAATTGACCGGTTTTCTTGATCATATCGTCGGCGAAGGCTTCGTTCGCGAAGCGCACCGTGACATGCTGCAATTGAGCGAATCGCCGCAAACCCTGCTCGATGCCCTGGACGCTTGGCAGCCGACAGTGGTGCCGAAGTGGACAGAGCAAAAACCCAGCTAACGGCTCGGCACCGATACAGGGCAGAATATGCGCCGCTCAACCTCACCTTCGACCCCAGAGGATCGCCCATGGCTAAACCTAATTATTCCTTCGCCAAACGTCAGAGAGACTTGGCCAAGGAGCAGAAGAAAGAGGAAAAGCTTCAGCGCAAGAAAGCTACAGCTGAAGAAGAAGCAGCAGCACTGAACCCGGATGCCGAAGGCGAAGTGGCTACAGACGAAACTGAAGCACCGAAAGATCAGGCGCCCGACGCCTGAGACCCTCAGGGCCCGATGATCTGATCAGGCCCACCGGATCTGTGTCCAGGGTCAGCAGCGATGTTGCTGACCCTCACAGTCCCCTCTGAAATACCCCATCCCGAATTGACATGCACAGCCCCCTGTAGGAGTGAGCCTGCTCCGGGCGGCGTTCCGACGATTGCGGTGTGTCATTCAACATTCATATCGACTGACACACCGTAATCGCGAGCAGGTCGAATCGTCGCACCGTCGCTCCCACAGGGGATCTGCGTTAATCCAGTGGCATCACGGTGACTCGGACTTCCGGATCATGGCTGCCTCCCCCCAGAATCACCCCACGCAACGGCGAAACATCGGAGAAATCCCGACCCCAGGCCAAGGTGATGTGTTCGAGGGCAGGCTGCACATTGTTGGTCGGATCGAAATCGACCCAGCCCAGCACCGGGCAAAACACTGAAACCCAGGCATGCGACGCATCCGCGCCGATCAGTCGCGGCTGGCCGGGTGGTGGCTGGGTCAGCAGGTAGCCGCTGATGTAACGCGCCGCCAGGCCACGGGAGCGCACGCAAGCGAGCATCAGGTGAGCGAAGTCCTGACACACCCCGCGTCGACGTTCCAGCACCTCCACCAGCGGCGTCGCCACTTGGGTCGCTTCGGCGTCGAAGGTGAATTCGCTGAAAATCTTCTCCATCAATGCCTGGACGCCCAGCAACAACGGCTGCCCGGATGGAAAACAGCTTTCCGAAAATTCGACAAAGTTGCGTTTCAAATGCACGTAGGGCGATTCGAACCGGTAACGGCACGCTTCCAGCAACTCAGGGGAAAGCGGCTGGCTGCTGTAGGTCAGCGCATTGCGGGTTTCTTCCCACGCGGGGGATTGAGTGAAATCCAGCGTTGGCCGGGCCAGCACCTCGACGGTGAGCCGGGCGTTGACCAGCAATTCATCATGCGGCCGCTCGAATGCCAATCGGGTGAGCGGATTGCCAAATACATCCAGCTCGTCCCGGCGCGAGGTCGGGTCGGGACTGATCTGTAAATGCTGCTCGGTGCAGCGCTGCCAGGCGCAGGCCCGTGGCCACAGGTGCGCGAGTTGCTGGGCGAGGGACACCGGGCTGTCGTAGTGATAATGGGTGTCGTGGAGAATCTGGTAATGGGCGCTCATCAGACGGACACCGTGCGCTGGCTGACATCATCGACATGGGCGAAATGGCGCAAGGCCAGACGATCCGACACTTGCCCGCTGGCATCGGCGATCTCTTGCAGCAAATCCGCCAGACCGTTGATGGCGGCGCGAACGCTGACTTCGCCGAACAGTGAATTCTCCAGGCAGCCCAGATCGAAGCGCGCCAAGCGCTCCACCAGTTGCGGCAGACCCGCTTCGGGAGGCGCACCAAAATCGTCGTTCAAGCGTTTCAGCGTACGGGTCACCAGTTTCAACTGGAACAGCACCGCGTGAGGGTTTTGCTCGTCGAGCAGCAAAAGATCGAGTACAGGAATCAACTGCGCCACCGCCAGATACCGCGAACGGTAAGTGATGCTGCTGTTGCCCAGTTCCAGCAGCCATTCCAGCCCGGCCTGATCAAAGGCGCCGGCTCCTCGCAGAAACGCTGCCAGGCTGGCGCTGAGAAATTGCAGTCGCTCGATCCGTCGACCAATCATCAGGAAGCGCCAGCCTTCATCCCGGGTCATGTCGTCCAAGGCAAAACCGGACAGCGCCGCCAGGGACATCACCAAGCGGTTGAGGAAATCCAGCAACTCGCCGAAATCCGGTTCTTCGGTTTCCAGCTCCATGGCTTCGCGTTGCAATTCGACCAGCGCCTGCCAGTTTTCCCGCGAGAGCTTGCCGCGTACTTGCGAGGCGGCCCACTGTAAACGCTGAAGGTTGGAGCGCAGGCTGAACGGCCAATCATCGCCCAGTAGCGCGGCCAACAATCGCTCGGGCAACTCGCCTTCGTCCGGCAACAGATTCAGTCGCTCGCCGAGATCGACCGCCGCTTCCAGGGCTTGCGGATCATCGCCATCGACGTAGCGCGCCAGCATGATCCGCAGCAGTCGCGCACTGTCATCACACCGCTCGCAATAGCGGCCAAACCAGAACAGGTTCTCCACCACCCGTGACGGCAGGTACGGATCGCGTCGAACCAGGTCATGCACGCCGATCGTGCGCTGGGTTTTCCATTGCTCGCCGCTGGGAGGACGATCCCCCAATACCCAGGTGTCCTTGCTCGCACCGCCGCGCTGCATCGACACCACTTCGGCATCCGCCTCGGCGGCCACCCGGGTCAAACCGCCGGGCAGCACTCGATAACCGTCGCGACTGGCCACCGCATACACACGCATACCGATGGCTCGTGGTTGCAGTTGACCGTCCTCCGCCTGCCAGATCGGTGCCTGGGACAATTGCGCCAATTCTTGCGCGACATAGGCATAAGGTCGTGCCTGCATGCGCTCAGCCAAGGCCTGACGCTGTTTTTCACTCAGATCGCGGCCAAACACGGGAGCAAAGCTTTGCGAAGGGAAGGCTGGTTTGATCAGCAATTCAGGCAGTTTCTCCAACGCTTGGGCCAGCACCGGCGCTTCGCCGCACCACCACGTCGCGATGGAGGGGAGGATCAGTTCTTCGCCGAACAGGAATTGATTGATCTTCGGCAGAAAGCCCAGCAGCCCCGGCGACTCCAGCACGCCGCTGCCGAGGGCATTGGCCACCAGCACCCGCCCCTGGCGCACGGCTTCGAGCAAGCCCGGCACACCGAGGGCCGAATCGGTCCGCAGCTCCAATGGATCGCAGAAGTCATCATCGAGCCGACGCATGATCGCGTGAACCCGACGCAGGCCACTGAGGGTTTTAAGGTACACCGTGGCATCGCGCACCGTGAGGTCGCCGCCTTCCACCAGTGGATAACCGAGCTGGCGCGCCAGGTACAGATGTTCAAAATAGCTCTCGTTGAAACGCCCCGGCGTCAGCAGCACGATCAACGGCACGTCATCATCACTAGGGGCCTGACGGGCGAGGGTTTCCTGAAGCGTGCGGAAGAACCCGGCCAGGTGCTGCACCTTCAAATCGCGGTACAACTCGGGAAAGGCCCGGGACACGATGGTGCGGTTTTCCAGCGCATACCCGGCACCGGATGGCGCTTGAGTTCGGTCCGCCGTCACCCACCAGCGGCCGTCCGGCGTACGCGCCAGATCAACGGCATACAAATGCAGAAAGGCCCCGTCCGGCGGCGTAATGCCCTGACAGGGCCAGAGGAAATTGTTGTGACCGAATACCAGTTCAGCCGGCAGCAGCCCTTCGGCAATCAAGCGCTGCGGACCGTAAAGGTCAGCCAGCACGGCGTTCAACAGTCGAGCCCGTTGGGCGATCCCCGCCGATAACTGTTGCCACTCATCCGCGGCAATCACATGCGGCAGCAGGTCCAGCTCCCACGGCCGATCGGCGCCCTTGGGGTCGGCGTAGACGTTGTAGGTCACGCCGTTTTCCTGGATTTGCCGGGTCAACAGTGCCTGACGCTGCACCAATTGCGCTGGCGTGCTGCGTTGCAACTGCTCGAACAACCGGCGCCAGTGCGGGCGCACGGCGCCGCTGTCGTCGAGCAGTTCGTGATAAGTGCCCGCCGTGAGCGGGTAGCGGTCAAGCAGGTCAGGCATGGAAAGCTCGGCAGACAGCAAAGAACGGTCAGACTAACGCAGGCTCATGACGCCCGGATATACGAAAAATCCGAGCGTCGCGTACGGTTTAGAAACGTCGTAAATCGAGCGTCATCGGCAGCTCGTCGTTAATGTCCAGAAGCGGTACAGGCAGTTTCCCCGGGCTGTGTCCGATGCGAAAGAAACGCGCCATCCGCCGGCTCTCGGCCTCATTGGCATTCACCGGCAAACTGTCGTAGTTGCGCCCGCCCGGATGGGCGACGTGGTACTGACACCCTCCCAGCGAACGCTGCATCCAGGTGTCGAGCAGGTCGAACACCAGCGGCGCATGGACCGGGATGGTCGGTTGCAGGCAGTTGGCCGGTTGCCAGGCACGGAAGCGCACGCCAGCGACGAACTCGCCGACCCGTCCGGTCGGCTGCAATGGCACTGGAACGCCGTTGCACGTCAGCAAATAACGCTGCGGCGACAAGCCGTTGAGTTTCACTTGCAAGCGCTCCAGGGACGAATCCACGTAGCGCACCGTGCCGCCGACCGCGCCCTCCTCGCCCAGCACATGCCACGGCTCCAGCGCCTGTCGCACTTCCAGTTCGATGCCGCTGACGGCGTAATCGCCGACCTTGGGAAAGCGAAATTCCAGGTGCGCGGCAAACCACTCCGCTCGCACGGGATAGCCGGCGGCATTGAGATCGACGATCACATCGGCGAAGTCCTGCTCGATAAAGTGCGGCAGCAGAAAGCGGTCATGCAATTCAGTGCCCCAGCGCGCCAGTTTCGGCGGCGCATAAGGCTCGCGCCAGAATCGCGCCACCAGTGCCCGCAGCAACAACTGCTGCGCCAGGCTCATACGCGCATGCGGCGGCATTTCAAAGGCTCGCAACTCGAGCAAGCCAAGACGCCCCGTCGCGCCATCGGGCGAATAGAGTTTGTCGATGCAGAACTCGGCGCGGTGCGTGTTGCCGGTCACGTCGATCAGCAAGTTGCGCAGCAACCGGTCAACCAGCCATGGCGCGCACTCCTCACCCGGTTCCGGCATTTGGGCGAAGGCGATTTCCAACTCGTACAACGCATCGTTGCGCGCTTCATCGACGCGCGGCGCCTGGGACGTCGGGCCGATGAACAATCCGGAAAACAGGTAGGACAAGGACGGATGGTTATGCCAGTAACTGATCAGGCTGCGCAGCAGATCGGGACGGCGCAGAAACGGTGAGTCAGCCGGCGTCGCGCCACCCAGGACGAAATGGTTACCGCCACCCGTGCCGGTGTGCCGGCCATCGATCATGAATTTCTCGGTGGTCAGTCGGGTCTGGCGTGCTTCTTCGTATAGAAATTCAGTGCGTTCGACCAGCTCATCCCACGTGGCGGACGGCTGCACGTTGACCTCGATCACCCCCGGATCGGGGGTGATGCGGAAGTTGCTCAGGCGCGGATCGCTCGGCGGCTCGTAGCCTTCCAGCAGCACGGGGCAATGCAGTTCCTGGGCCGTGGCCTCGATTGCGGTGACCAGCTCCAGATAGTCCTCGACCCGTTCCAGCGGCGGCATGAACAGGTACAACCGGCCTTCCCGAGCCTCGGCACAGAACGCGGTGCGGGTCAGCCAATCGGCGGATTCATCGACCTCCAGATCCCGCTCGACCGCTTCGGCCGACGCGCCCGGACTGTTCAACTGCTGAGTGTCTGGAAGTGCGGGGAATTCCTGGTTGGGGTCATTCGGGTAGATAAACGGATACTCGGCCGCTTTCACCCAGGGTTGCGAACCCAGCGGCAAGCGATAACCCAGCGGCGAATCCCCCGGCACCAGTCGACAATGCTCGTCGCGCAAATACCAGCGACCGCTTTGCCATTGATCACCCTTGGCGGTGCGCGCCAGCGGCAAGACCTGACCGATCACCTTGTCCAGGCCCTGGCTGAAGACTTTACGCAGGCGCGCGCGCTCCAGCGGTTCTTCGAGACGTGAGTCTTCGGCGCTGACGTTCTGCGGCAACGTACCTTCGCGCCAGAGGTAGTAGAAATTGTCTTCGTAGGCAGGGAAAACGAAGCGCGTCGGAATTTTCAGGCGTTCGGCGACACTCGACAGAAAACGCCCGGCCAACTCGCCGTCGGCGCCGTAGTCTTCCTGTTCATCGGCGATCAGCGCGCTGTTGTGCCAGATCGGCACGCCATCGCGGCGCCAGTAGCAATTGAGCGACCAGCGCGGCAGTTGCTCGCCGGGGTACCACTTGCCCTGACCGAAATGCACCAGCCCTTTGGGCGCGTAGTGCTTGCGCATGCGCTGGAACAGCTCTGCGGACAGACGACGCTTGTCCGGCCCGAGCGCGGCGGTGTTCCACTCGGCGCCGTCCGGGTCATCGATGGAAACGAAAGTCGGCTCGCCGCCCATGGTCAGGCGCACGTCGCCTTCCAGCAGGTCGGCATCGATTTGCCGGCCCAGTGCCTGGATCGCCAGCCACTGGTCTTCGGTGTAGGGCTTGGTGACCCGCGGCGCTTCCCAAATCCGCTCCACGGACATTTCGTGGGTGAATTCGCACTCGCACGGTTCCACCAGGCCACTGATCGGTGCCGCAGAGCCGGGATCGGGACTGCACGCCAACGGAATGTGTCCTTCACCAGCAAAAAGCCCTGACGTCGCGTCCAGGCCGATCCAGCCGGCACCCGGCAAATAGACTTCGCACCAGGCGTGCAAATCGGTGAAGTCCACTTCAGTGCCCGAGGGGCCGTCGAGGCTTTTGACGTCGGCGGTGAGTTGAATCAGGTAGCCGGAGACGAAACGCGCCGCCAACCCGAGGTTGCGCAGCAATTGCACCAGCAACCACGCCGAGTCGCGGCAGGAACCGGAAGCCTGCTCAAGGGTGTGCTCGGGTGTTTGCACCCCCGGCTCCATGCGGATCAGGTAGCCGATGTCTTCGCTCAAGCGCTGGTTGAGTGCCACCAGGAAATCCACGCTCGGCAGCGGCGTGCGGTCAATGCCGTCCAGATAAGCCTTGAACGTCGGCGTCAGGGGCAAGGTTTCCAGGTACGGCGCCAGTTCTTTGCGCTCGTCCGCGGCGTAGGTGAACGGGATCTTTTCTGCGTAGGGTTCGAGGAAGAAGTCGAACGGATTGAAGACCGCCATCTCCGCCAGCAGATCGACCTCGATCCGCAGTTCATCGGTTTTCTCCGGAAACACCAACCGCGCCAGGTAGTTTCCCTGGGGGTCCTGCTGCCAGTTGATGAAGTGCTGCTCGGGCGAGACTTTCAGCGCATACGACAGTATCCGCGTGCGACTGTGGGCAGCCGGGCGCAGGCGAACGATCTGCGGACCGAGCTCGACGGCGCGGTCGTAGCGGTAATGCGTGACGTGGTGCAATGCGACATGAATCGACACGGCGTGCCTCCTGCGAGCCTTAAGCGTATTGGAAAGCGCGCAAGACTTATGCCATCCAGCGGCGCTGGCGCTTTCTTCGGTTGCTTGAGGCAGTACAGCACCAAAATCGGGCGATGCGGGAAATTGGTTGGGAGGAGTTGCACGGAAATGTTGCGAAGAGAGGCTTGATCGTTCCCACGCTCCCGCGTGGGAATGCAGCCCGTGACGCTCCGCGTCACTGGACGCGGAGCGTCCCTTGAGGCATTCCCACGCGGAGCGTGGGAACGATCAGGTTGGCGTTCTGTTCAGCTCAAGCGAGGCTTAGCGCGGCACAACCGGCTTGCGCGCAGGTTTGGGACCTTTGCCTTTGGCCGCATCCTTGCGCTCCTTGGCCGCCTGCTGGTTCCGGGCGAATGCCGCCGCCTTGGCCTGTTCACGCTTGTCCCACGGATTGCCGCCATCGCTGGCACGCGGCGGCAGGCCGGTGTGCTGGGTCAGGATCTTGGTGGTTTTTTCGCCAGCCACTTTATGGCTGCCGGCCGGTGTCGAGTTCTTGCGACGAGCGCTCTGGTAGCTGTCGGTCGCCGGCTGGTGCAGCGGGATCAACTGATTCTTGCCCGGCCCGATCAGGTCGGCGCGGCCCATGCGGGTCAGCGCTTCGCGCAGCATCGGCCAGCCTTTCGGGTCGTGATAACGCAAGAACGCCTTGTGCAGACGACGCTGCTCTTCGCTCTTGACGATGGTCACGGCGTCGCTCTTGTAAGTGACCTTACGCAGCGGGTTCTTGCCCGAGTGGTACATCGCGGTGGCGGTGGCCATCGGCGACGGGTAGAACGCCTGCACCTGATCGGCACGGAAGCCGTTGCCCTTGAGCCACAGGGCCAGGTTCATCATGTCTTCATCGGTGGTGCCCGGGTGGGCGGCGATGAAGTATGGAATCAGGTACTGCTCTTTCCCGGCTTCCTTGGTGTACTTCTCGAACATGCGCTTGAACTTGTCATAGCTGCCGATGCCCGGTTTCATCATCTGGTTGAGCGGACCTTCCTCGGTATGTTCCGGGGCGATCTTCAGGTAACCACCGACGTGGTGAGTCACCAGCTCCTTGACGTATTCCGGCGACTCGACCGCGAGGTCGTAACGCAGGCCGGAAGCGATCAGGATCTTCTTCACACCCGGCAAGGCCCGGGCGCTGCGATAGAGCTGGATCAGCGACGAGTGGTCGGTGTTCAGGTTCGGGCAAATGCCGGGGAACACGCACGACGGCTTGCGGCACGCGGATTCGATTTCCGGGGTCTTGCAGGCGATGCGGTACATGTTCGCGGTCGGGCCGCCGAGGTCGGAAATGACGCCGGTGAAGCCTGGCACCTTGTCGCGGATCTCTTCGATTTCGCGAATGATCGACTCTTCGGAACGGTTCTGGATGATCCGGCCTTCGTGCTCGGTGATCGAGCAGAAAGTACAGCCGCCGAAGCAGCCGCGCATGATGTTCACCGAGAAACGGATCATGTCGTAGGCCGGGATTTTTTCCTTGCCGTACGCCGGGTGCGGGACTCGTGCGTAAGGCATGCCGAACACGTAGTCCATTTCTTCGGTGGTCATCGGAATCGGCGGTGGGTTGAACCAGACGTCGACTTCGCCGTGCTTCTGCACCAGCGCACGGGCGTTGCCCGGGTTGGTTTCCAGGTGAAGCACGCGGTTGGCGTGAGCGTAAAGAACGGCGTCGCCACGGACTTTCTCAACCGACGGCAGACGGATCACGGTCTTGTCGCGGGTCATTTTCGGGCTGGCCAGAATCTGCACAACCTTGGCTTCGCTTGGATCTTCAACCGGACCCTTTTCCTGCTCGATGGCGCAGGCCTGGGTGTCCTGGGTGTTGACGTACGGGTTGATGATCTTGTCGACCTTGCCCGGACGGTCGATACGCGTGGAATCGACTTCGTACCAGTCTTTCGGCGTATCGCGACGGATAAACGCAGTGCCGCGTACGTCGGTGATGTCTTCGATCTTGTGACCGTAGGACAGGCGCTGGGCAACTTCGACGATCGCACGCTCGGCGTTGCCGTAGAGCAGGATGTCGGCGCAAGCGTCGATCAGGATCGAGTTGCGCACCCGGTCCTGCCAGTAATCGTAGTGGGCGATGCGGCGCAGGGAGGCTTCGATGCCACCGAGTACGATCGGCACATCCTTATAGGCTTCCTTGCAGCGCTGGCTGTAAACCAGGCTCGCGCGGTCCGGACGTTTGCCCGCCATGCCACCGGGGGTGTAGGCGTCGTCGGAGCGGATTTTCTTGTCGGCGGTGTAGCGATTGATCATCGAATCCATGTTGCCGGCCGCGACGCCGAAAAACAGGTTCGGCTCGCCGAGTTTCATGAAGTCGTCTTTGGACTGCCAGTTTGGCTGGGCAATGATCCCGACGCGGAAGCCTTGCGACTCCAGCAGCCGGCCGATGATTGCCATACCGAAAGACGGGTGGTCAACGTACGCATCACCGGTGACGATGATGATGTCGCAGGAATCCCAGCCAAGCTGATCCATCTCCTCCCTGCTCATCGGCAGGAATGGCGCTGGACCGAAACATTCGGCCCAGTACTTGGGATAGTCAAATAACGGCTTGGCTGTTTGCATGACGATGACCGGTGTTGAGATGAAAAATCGCGGGCGCGGAATATAGCACAAAAAACAACCAATTCCGACGGCTATGGTCGGAAATCGGCGGCGCGCCCATCGCGGGCAAGCCCGCTCCCACAGGTACAGTGAAACCCTGTGGGAGCGGGCTTGCCCGCGATGGGGCCCGTTCAGACGACGAGAATTACTCGTCGTCGAAGTTGTAGCTGCCCGGCGCGAGGTTTTCGAAGCGGGTGTACTTGCCGATGAACGCCAGCCGCGACGTGCCGATCGGGCCGTTCCGCTGCTTGCCGATGATGATCTCGGCGATGCCTTTGTGCTCGGTTTCCGGGTGGTATACCTCATCCCGGTACACGAACATGATCACGTCGGCATCCTGCTCGATCGCTCCGGATTCCCGGAGGTCGGAGTTGATCGGGCGCTTGTTCGGTCGTTGCTCCAGGGAGCGGTTGAGCTGGGACAGCGCCACCACCGGGCAGTTGAATTCCTTGGCCAGGGCTTTCAAGGAACGAGAAATCTCGGAAATCTCGTTGGTCCGGTTGTCGCCGCCCGAACCCGGGATCTGCATCAACTGCAGGTAGTCGATCATGATCAGGCCGACATCGCCGTGCTCACGGACTAAACGCCGGGTCCGCGCGCGCATTTCCGAAGGGCTGATGCCCGCCGTATCGTCGATAAACAGCTTGCGATCGTTAAGCAGGTTGACCGCGGAGGTCAGGCGCGGCCAATCGTCGTCTTCCAGGCGTCCGGCGCGGACCTTGGTCTGGTCGATACGGCCCAGCGACGACAACATACGCATGATCAGCGATTCGCCTGGCATCTCCAGCGAGTAAACCAGTACGCACTTGTCGCTGCGCAACACGGCGTTTTCCACCAGATTCATCGCAAAGGTGGTTTTACCCATGGACGGACGGCCGGCGACGATGATCAGGTCGGAAGGCTGCAGGCCGCTGGTCATCCCGTCGAGGTCGGTGTAACCAGTCGACAGGCCAGTGATGGCGTTGTCGGTGTTGAACAAAGTATCGATGCGGTCGATGGCCTTGGTCAGCAGGTCATTCACGCTCACCGGGCCGCCGGTTTTTGGCCGGGCCTCAGCGATCTGGAAGATCTGCCGTTCGGCTTCGTCGAGGATCTCTTCAGCCGTGCGGCCTTCCGGGTTGAAAGCGCTGTCGGCAATTTCGGTGGCGATGCCGATCAACTGTCGTAGCGTCGCCCGCGCGCGGACGATCTGCGCATACGCCTTGATGTTGGCGACGGACGGCGTGTTTTTCGCCAGCTCACCCAGGTAACCGAGGCCACCAACTTGCGAGGTCTGACCTTCCTTGTCCAATTGCTCGGCAAGGGTCACGACGTCGATCGGGGAGTTCTGGTCAGCGAGCTTGGCGATCGCGCGGAAGATCAGGCGGTGGTCATGTCGATAGAAATCGCCGTCCGACACTTGATCCAGCACGCGTTCCCAGGCGTTGTTGTCCAGCATCAAACCACCGAGCACGGCCTGTTCGGCCTCGATGGAATGCGGCGGCACCTTCAGGGAAGCGGTTTGTAGATCGTATTGCTCGGGAGCGGAGATATCGTTCATGGCCACTTGGTTTATTTGAGAAAAGCAGGGAGTTCAGAAAGACAAAGGGCACGACCTGTAAACAGGATCGTGCCCGATGTTACCGGCAAGCACCCGAGGGTGCCAGCCGACAAGTGCTGCTTAAGCTGCTACCACGACAACGCGTACGGTGGCTTCAACTTCGGCGTGCAGGTGCACGGCTACGTCGAATTCGCCTACGTTGCGGATGGTGCCGTTCGGCAGACGAACTTCGCTTTTTGCAACTTCAACGCCAGAGGCGGTCAGTGCATCAGCGATGTCGTGAGTACCGATCGAACCGAACAGCTTGCCTTCGTCACCAGCGGTGGCAGTGATAGTCACTTCCAGCTCAGCCAGTTGGGCGGCACGGCTTTCAGCCGAAGTTTTACGGTCTGCTGCGGCTTTTTCCAGCTCAGCGCGACGCTCTTCGAACGCAGCCAGGTTGGCAGCGGTCGCAGCGGTAGCTTTGCCGTAAGGCAGCAGGTAGTTACGACCGTAACCAGCCTTAACGTTTACTTTGTCACCCAGGTTGCCCAGGTTGGTGACTTTTTCCAGAAGGATCAGTTGCATGTGAAAATCCTCTTAACTTTTAACCTTCACCGTTCGCGCTATCGGCGTCTTTCGGCGCCGAACGACCGCGAAAATCAATCAGGCTGTCGACGATGGCCAAGACCACCAGCAACGGATAGATCAGCTGCATGAACAGCAACAGCGTGACGTACAACCCCACCAGCCAGAACCTGGCCAGTCGCTTTTGCGCCACCAGCCCGTGAATCAGGGCCAGCCCGGCGAACACCAGCGGTACGCTGCACAACGGCGTCAACATGGCCATCTGTGGACCGATGTTCGGCCCCAGAAGCATGAACGCCAGCAGCAACATCGCTGGTAAAAGCGGGAATCGGATGGCGCGAAACTCGCGACCAAAACCACCCGGGTTGTACAACAACGCCTGCCAGTAGCGCCCGACAAGCAGGCTCAGCACACTGACGATTTGCAACAAGGCCGCAATCAGGCCGGTCAGGACCGGTGCAATCAGGGACGCAAAATGCGCTTGCTCGTCTACCGACAACTTCTGGTAGACATCACCGAGGAGCGACGGCATGACTTTTATCAAAGCCTGCGCCAGCATCTCGATTTGGGGAGCAAAAACTGTCCCCAGCACCACTGCAAACACCACTCCCATCGCTATGCTGACCAGCAGCACGCGGTTCCAGGACTCGCTTGCGCGCAAAACCAACGCAAGGCTCGAAGACCCCAGCAGCACCAGAAGTGCCCGTGGGTCATCGGAGTAAAGCCACCAGATCAACGCCGGCAGCAGTCCCAGAGCAAGTACGCCAATGGCGTCCTTCAATCCGCGCCGCAGAAGCACGAGGCATCCAGCGGCAGCACCCAACCAATACAACAACGGCAATATTGCGCATCCGGCCACTACCAGAGTGGCCTGCATACGGCCGCGCATGATGAACTCAGCTAAGGCGCGCATGCATTCAATCCTTTGCTACGTGTCGACTGCCCGGTCTCAGCGGCCGTGGCTGTCGGTGTAGGCCAGCAGGGCCAGGAAGCGGGCGCGCTTGATAGCGGTGGCCAGCTGACGCTGATAACGAGCTTTGGTACCGGTGATGCGGCTTGGAACGATTTTGCCGGTCTCGGATACGTAGGCTTTCAGAGTGTTGAGATCTTTGTAATCGATCTCTTTCACGTCTTCAGCGGTGAAGCGGCAGAATTTACGACGACGGAAGAAACGTGCCATTTGATAGGCTCCTTAAAAGGTCCGTGGATTACTCGTCAGCGTTATCGCTGGCGTCGCTGTCATCACTATCAGCGCTTTCAGCGCCTTCGTGCTCAGGACGGTCGCGACGCTCACGGCGCTCACTGCGGTTTTCTTCAGCCTTGAGCATCTCGGATTGGCCGGTAACGGCTTCTTCGCGACGGATGACCAGGTTACGGATCACTGCATCGTTGTAGCGGAAGTTGTCTTCCAGCTCGGCCAGGGCCTTGCCAGTGCACTCAACGTTCAGCATCACGTAGTGAGCCTTGTGAACATTGTTGATTGCGTAGGCCAGTTGACGACGGCCCCAATCTTCCAGACGGTGGATTTTGCCGCCGTCTTCTTCGATCAGCTTGGTGTAACGCTCTACCATGCCGCCGACTTGCTCGCTTTGATCCGGGTGGACCAAAAAGATGATTTCGTAATGACGCATGAATGCTCCTTACGGGTTGTAGCCTGCCGCTCAAAAGCGGTCAGACAAGGAGTGAATGACACTTATGGACTTGCTTGCGATAGACACATGAGTGCCTGCCGTCACAGCAAGGGGCGCAATTGTAGAGAAGGGACAGGAGAGGTGCAAGGCAATTGGTGATTATTTGAGCAGTTCGCTCACTCACCCATTTTCGCCACACCACAAACCACTGTGGGAGCGAGCTTGCTCGCGATGAGGGCATCACATTCAATATTTATGCTGAATGTTACACCGCTATCGCGAGCAGGCTCGCTCCCACAGGGATTACAACTGACTTAAGACTTTTTGGTGGCTCCAGCAGCTTTTACGCTGCGCTGGCGCTGCGCCTCGAACAGGCACACTCCAGTAGCCACGGACACGTTGAGACTGCTGACACTACCGGTCATCGGCAAGTGCACCAGGTAGTCGCAAAGATCGCGAGTCAGACGACGCATGCCGCTGCCTTCCGCGCCCATGATCAGGATGGTCGGTCCGGTCATGTCTTGCTGATACAGACTCTGCTCAGCCTCGCCCGCCGTACCGACGACCCACAAGCCGCGCTGCTTGAGTTTTTCCAGGGTGCGCGCCAGGTTGGTCACGGCGACCAACGGAATCACTTCCGCCGCGCCACAAGCGACTTTTCGTACGGTCGGGGTCAGGGTGGCTGACTTGTCCTTCGGCACGATCACCGCCAGCGCGCCGGCCGCATCGGCCGAACGCAGGCAAGCGCCGAGATTGTGCGGGTCGGTCACGCCATCAAGCACCAGCAGCAGCGGTGCGCCTTCGGTGCGATCGAGCAGCTCGTCGAGCATTGCTTCGCCCCAGACCTGGCTTGGACTCACGTCCGCGACCACGCCTTGGTGCACACCATCAACCCAGGCATCCAGCTCGCGACGCTCGGCATTACCGACGGCCACGCGGTTTTCGGCAGCGAGCTCGATCAGCGTCTGCACACGCGGATCACTGCGGCCTTCAGCCAGCCAGATCTGCTTGACGCGTTTCGGGTGGTGACGCAGCAATGCTTCTACCGCGTGCACGCCGTAGATCTTTTCCAAATTACTCATGACTTGGCCTTAGGTTTACGCGCCCCGCCGCTTTTGGCTGGAGCCGAACCCGCTTTCGGCGGGCCTTTACGGTGTTTGCTTGGCTTGCTGCCGGGAGCCTTGTCAGGCGCCGACCGTCCGGTCTTTCCCCCAGACGCCGCTTTACCGCCGCTTTTCGCTTCAGACAGCAACGCCTGTTTCAATTCACGGCTTTTACGCAGCTCGGCATTCTTCGCCGCGGCATCGCTTGGGCGATAGGCTTCGACAGCCTTTTCCTTGGCAGGACGACGACCGGTTTTCGCCGGTGCCGGCTCTGCAGCGGTTTTAGCTGCGGACTTGGCAGCTGGCTCAGCCTTTTCAGTACCGCGCTTCTTGCGACCGATCGGCGCGCTGATGGTTTTTTCAGCCATCTCGAAGTCGATCTTGCGTTCGTCGAGGTCAACGCGCATCACACGCACTTCAACGGTGTCGCCAAGGCGGAAGCTGCGACCGGTACGCTCACCGGCAAGGCGGTGATGCACAGGGTCAAAGTGGTAGTAATCGCCCGGCAGCGCGGTGACGTGCACCAGGCCTTCGACGTAGATATCGGTCAGCTCGACGAACAGGCCAAAACCGGTCACGGCGGTGATCACACCCGGGAACGATTCGCCCACGCGGTCTTTCATGAACTCGCACTTGAGCCAGTTCACCACGTCGCGGGTTGCTTCGTCGGCACGGCGCTCACTCATCGAGCATTGCTCGCCGAGCTGTTCCAGCGCCGCTTCGTCGTACGGATAGATGCGCGCTTTCGGAATGGTCATCGCGCCGGCACGGCGAACGTGCGGCGTGTCCTGCTTGGAATGGATCACACTGCGGATCGCCCGGTGCGTGAGCAAGTCCGGGTAGCGACGGATCGGCGAGGTGAAGTGGGTATAGGCTTCGTAATTCAGGCCGAAGTGGCCCTGGTTATCGGCGCTGTACACCGCCTGGCTCAACGAGCGCAGCATGACGGTCTGGATCAGATGGAAATCCGGACGGTCCTTGATGCTGGCCAGCAAAGCCTGGTAATCCTTCGGCGACGGGCCGTCCTTGCCTTTGTGCAGGGACAGGCCGAGCTCGCCGAGGAAGGCGCGCAGCTTTTCCAGACGCTCCGGTGGCGGACCATCGTGGACGCGATACAGCGCAGGGATTTCGTGCTTTTTCAGGAATTCGGCGGTGGCCACGTTGGCCGCCAGCATGCATTCCTCGATCAGCTTGTGCGCGTCGTTACGAACGGTCGGACGGATCTCGGCAATCTTGCGCTCGGTCCCGAAGATAATCCGGGTTTCCTGCGTTTCGAAATCGATCGCGCCACGTACGTGACGAGCAGCCAGCAGAACCTTGTACAGCGCATAGAGCTGCTTGAGGTGCGGCAGAACGTCGTTGTATTCACCGCGAAGCTGACGCGCCTCGGTGATTTTCGGCGTTTCCAGCATGGCGCTGACCTTGTTGTAGGTCAGGCGAGCGTGGGAGTGAATCACCGCTTCGTAGAAGCAGTAGTCGGTCATCTCGCCGGATTTGGAGATGGTCATCTCGCAAACCATGGCCAGGCGATCGACGTGCGGGTTCAGTGAGCACAGGCCGTTGGACAGCTGCTCAGGCAGCATCGGCACTACGCGCTCAGGGAAATACACCGAGTTGCCGCGAACCTGGGATTCGTTATCCAGGGCCGAACCGATTTTCACGTAGCTGGAAACGTCGGCAATCGCCACGTACAACTTCCAGCCGCCGGAGAACAGGCGCAGTTTGCCCGGTTTGGCTTCGCAGTAAACCGCGTCATCGAAGTCGCGCGCATCTTCACCGTCGATGGTTACGAACGGCAGATGGCGCAGGTCTATACGCTTCTCTTTGTCTTTCTCTTCGACTTCAGGCTTGAGCTTGGCGGCTTCTTTGAGCACTGCCTCAGGCCAGACGTGAGGAATATCGTAGGTGCGCAAGGCAACGTCGATTTCCATGCCCGGTGCCATGTAATTGCCCACGACTTCAACCACGTCGCCTTGCGGCTGGAAGCGTGGCGTCGGCCAGTGAGTAATCTTCACTTCGACGAATTGACCGACGTGGGCATTGGCGTTGCGACCCGGGGTGACCAGCACTTCTTGCTGGATCTTCGGATTGTCGGCAACGACGAAGCCGATACCGCCCTCTTCGAAGTAGCGGCCGACGATGGTCTCGTGGGCACGGGAGACCACTTCGACGATCATGCCTTCGCGGCGACCGCGACGGTCGAGGCCGGAAACACGGGCCAGGGCACGGTCGCCGTCGAACACCAGACGCATTTGCGCCGGGCTCATGAACAGGTCGTCACTGCCGTCGTCCGGGACCAGGAAGCCGAAGCCGTCACGGTGACCGCTGATGCGGCCGAGGATCAGGTCGAGCTTGTCCACCGGCGCATACGTGCCGCGACGGGTATAGATGAGTTGAGCATCGCGCTCCATGGCGCGCAGACGGCGGCGCAGGGCTTCGATCTGGTCTTCTGTGGTCAGACCAAACTCTTCGACCAGTTGCTCGCGGTTAGCAGGCGAACCCCGATCAGCAAGATGCTGAAGGATCAGTTCGCGGCTAGGAATAGGGTTTTCATATTTTTCCGCTTCACGAGCGGCCTCGGGATCGAGGGACTGCCAATCGGCCATTAGAGAGTTTTCACCTTGTCTATATGCGGGTTAGTTTGGCATAGGCGTAATGAAACGGGAAATTTCAGGCTGTGACAGCCCATCTAAAGCCTTATATCGACCGCGCAAAGCTGATTTAAATGCCGTTGGTAAAATTTTCCAGGTTTTTTTGATGTCGGGGGTTTACAGTTAAAAAGACGCTCCGTATAGTGCGCGCCATCGACGACGGAGACGTTGCCGATACTGCCCAGATGGTGAAATTGGTAGACACGCCAGCTTCAGGTGCTGGTGACCGCAAGGTCGTGGAAGTTCGAGTCTTCTTCTGGGCACCAATTCAGAGCTTGAGATTAGATCAATTTCAAGGCTCACACAAAAACCCGCGAAAGCGGGTTTTTTGCATTCTGAGGTTCTGATTTATTAAAACCAAATCAGGGGTTTACAGATCAAAATGCTCTCCGTATAGTGCGCCACATCAACAGCGGCAACGCTGAAGATTATGCCCAGATGGTGAAATTGGTAGACACGCCAGCTTCAGGTGCTGGTGACCGCAAGGTCGTGGAAGTTCGAGTCTTCTTCTGGGCACCAATTCAAATTCAAGGTCACGATCTTGAATTTCACAAAAACCCGCGAAAGCGGGTTTTTGCGTTTCTGGCATCCGAAAACAATCTCCCCCACTGAGAAACACACGACCTGTAGCAGCCGCTCTAGCAAACGCTTCCCAGCCCCGCAAGGCGCACTTGAGAAACAATATCGTTTATCATTGTTTCAAGTTTTTGCAATGCGACAGTGAGGAACCCTGCGAATGATGTTTCGAAATACCCTGCGCCGAGGCCTGACCTTCACCCTCCTCGGCCTGGCCCTCGCCACTCCCCTCACCCAGGCTGCTGACCCGGTTTCCCTGACTCTCTACAACGGCCAACACAAGGAAGTCGGCGACGCCATCGCCAAAGCCTTCGAAGCCAAGACCGGCATTCACGTCAACGTACGTAAAGGCAGCAGTAACCAGCTCGCCAGCCAGGTCGTTGAAGAAGGTGATCGCTCCCCTGCCGACGTGATCTACACCGAAGAATCGCCACCACTGAACAAGCTCGGCGAACAAGACCTGCTGGCCCAGACCGATGCCGCCACCCTTGCCGTTCTGCCGAAAGACTACGTCGCCGGCAATGGCACCTGGATCGGCATCACTGCCCGGGTTCGCGTCGTCGCGTTCAACCCGAAACTGATCGATGAAAAAGACCTGCCCAAGTCGGTCATGGAATTCTCCGATCCGAAATGGCAAGGCAAGGTCGGCTTCGTGCCTACCAGCGGCGCGTTCCAGGAACAGGCCGTGGCAATCATCAAAGTGCACGGCATGGACGCGGCCGAAGAATGGCTGACCGGGCTGCGCGCGTTCGGCAAGACTTACAGCAACAACATGGTTGCACTGAAGGCCGTGGAAAATGGCGAAGTCGCCACCGTGCTGGTGAACAATTACTACTGGTTCGCCTTGCAGCGTGAAAAAGGCCAGCTCGATTCGAAACTGCATTACTTCACCGGCGGCGATGTCGGCGGGCTGATCACCGTTTCCAGCGCCGCGGTGCTGAAATCCAGCAAACATCCAAAGGAAGCCCAGCAATTCCTCGCCTACATGGCCAGCGAAGAAGGTCAGCGCGTGATCACCCAGACCACCGCCGAATACCCACTGCACAAAGGTATGCAATCCGATCGCGGGCTCAAGCCATTCAGCGAACTCGAGGCACCGAAAGTTACCCCGGCCGACCTCGGCAACGCCGAAGAAGCCCTGGACCTGGAACGTGACGTTGGCTTGAACTGATGAGCGCTTCGTTATCCGCCCCCGCCTCGCGCGGGGGATACGTGCCACGGCGCAAGCGGCCGTCGATCTGGCTGCTGCTGCCGGTTTTGCTGTTGGTGGTGCTCAGCCTTTTGCCGCTGGCGTATGTCGGGCTCAAGACCTGGCAGGCCGGTTGGGCCGAAGCATTGCACCTGCTGTGGCGGCCTTACGTGTTCGGGCTGCTGCGCAATTCGCTGGCGCTGATGGTCGGCGTGACGGTCGCTTGCGGCGTGATCGGCTTGTCCCTCGCCTGGTTGCTGGAACGCAGCAATCTGCCGGGACGGCGGTTGTGGGGCGTGATCCTGTGCTTGCCGTTCGCTGTGCCGGCGTTCGTCAGCAGTTTTACCTGGGTGTCCCTGAGCGCGCATTTCGAAGGCTTGGGCGGGGCGATCCTGGTGATGACCCTGTCGAAGTACCCGCTGATATTTCTGCCCGTTGCGGCAACCCTGCGCAATCTCGATCCCTCTCTTGAGGAGTCCGCACGGACCCTGGGGCAGAATCGCTGGGGCGTGTTTTTCAGAATCACCCTGCCGCTGCTCTGGCCGTCATTACTGGCCGGCTCGCTGCTGATCGCCCTGCACATGCTGGTGGAATTCGGCGCCCTGTCGATCATTGGCCTACAAACTTTCACCACCGCGATCTATCAGCAATTTGAACTCGAATTCAGCAACGCCAACGCGGCGATGCTGTCGGCGGTGCTTCTGGCGCTTTGCCTGGTGCTGCTGTGGCTTGAGCTGCGCGTACGCGGCAAAGGTCGGCATGTGCGCACCGGCCAAGGTGCTGCGCGGCGTGCGGAGCAGGTTCGATTGGGGCCGTGGACGGTTGCCGGACAAGTTTATTGTCTGGCGCTGGCAATCATCGGCAGCGGTATTCCGCTGGGGATGCTCGCGTACTGGCTGGCAGTGGGATCTTCGGCGGCATTCCCGGTGGCGGCGATCAGCGAGGCGCTGCTGTCCTCCCTGGCGTTGTCACTGGGTGGCGCGGCGCTGTGCCTGGCGCTGGCGGTGCCGGTGGGACTGCTGGTGGTGCGTCATAAAGGCCGATTGGCGATCTGGGCCGAGCGCTTGCCCTATCTGCTGCACGCGCTGCCAGGTCTGGTGATTGCGCTGACGCTGGTGTATTTCGCCCTGCACTACGTGCCGGCGCTGTACCAGACTTCAGCACTGCTGCTGATCGCCTATGCGCTGCTGTTTTTGCCACTGGCTCAGGCGCCGATTCGTACTGCACTGAACAAGGCCGCGCCGCAACTGGAAGAGGCGGCACGCACGCTGGGGGCGTCGTCCTTCAACGCGTTTTGTCGGGTGACGCTGCCAATCATCTTCCCGGCGCTGGGTGCGGCGTTCGCGCTGGTGTTTCTGGATGCGATGAAGGAACTGACGGCGACGCTTTTGCTGAGTCCGACCGGGCTTAATACGTTGGCAACTGAGGTGTGGGCGCATACCGCGAACGTGGAGTTTGCGGCGGCGGCGCCTTATGCGGCGTTGTTGATATTGGTGTCGGGGTTGCCGGTTTATCTACTCACGACACGGATGTATCTGAGTCGCTGAAGCCGCTATCGCGGGCAAGCCCGCTCCCACAATGTTCTCCAGTGAACACACAATGTGTGCTCGACAGAAATCACTGTGGGAGCGGGCTTGCCCGCGAAGGCGTCAGACCAGCCGATACAAACCCTAAGCCCTGAACTGCCCCAGGCTCGCCTTCAACTGCGCCGCCAAGCCATCCAGCACCTTGCCACTGGCCGTGGTTTCCACCACCGCCTGAGCCGCTTTCTCGGCCTGCGCGTGAATGGTCTCGACCCGACCCCGCACCGCTTGCGCGCCTTGAGCCTGATGGGCCGCTGCCTGCGTCGCCAGACCAATCGCCGCGTGAACCTGCTCGACCGACGCCTGCACCGATTGCTGCAACCTTGCGCTATCACGCAACACCAGCAAACCTTCATTGGCCTGACGCCCGGCCTGGCCAATCGCTGCCACCGCCTCGCGCGCACCTTGCTGCAAGGCGACGATGTGCGCCTGGATGTCGCCGGTGGAGCTCTGGGTCTTGCTCGCCAATGCCCGGACTTCGTCCGCCACCACCGCAAAGCCGCGACCGGTCTCGCCGGCACGCGCCGCTTCAATGGCCGCGTTCAGCGCCAGCAGGTTGGTTTGCTCGGCGATCCCGTGGATCACGGTCAGCACTACTTCAATCTGCTCACTCTGCTGCGCCAGACGCTCGATGACTTTCGACCCGGTATCGACCTGCCCGGCCAACGCCTCGATCAGGCTGCCGACTTTCGCCGAGGTCCGAGTGTTCTCATCGGTGGCCGAACGAATGTCCACCACCTGCTGCAACGCTGCCTGCATGGCGTGGCTTTCTGACTGCGCTTCATCCGCCATCTGCGACAGCGCGCGCAAGCTCTCGGCCACTTCATCGCGCTGCATGCCCGCAGCCTTATCGGCTCCGGCATTGCGCAGGGTCATGGCGCCGATTTCCACGCCGGTGCGCTGAGCCACATCGCCCGCTTCGCGCACGATTGGTTGCAACTTATCCACAAAGCGGTTGACCGCCGCGGCCATGTCGCCGATTTCGTCTTTGCTGTTGATCTGCACACGCTTGGTCAGGTCACCCTCGCCCGCCGCCAGGTCATCCATCGCGGCGATGAGCAATTTCAAGCGATTGACCACTCGACGGCCCAACACCACAGCGAGCAACAGCAGCACACCGCAACCGACCAACGCCAGGAACATCCCGATGCGCCAGCGCAACGTCGACGCCGCTTCCTGCACGGTGCTGGTGGTGTTGGCTTTCATTTCCGACGCCGTGGCCTGCGCGGACGTCAGACGCGCACGCATCGCCGTGGCACTGTCGGCAGCCGCACCTTTGAGGCTGTCGCCGACCAGCTGATCACCACTGGCGATCAGCGCCGCAAAACGTTTATCCAGAGCCGCCAGATCGGTTTCCACCGAAGCGGTGGAAACGCCCATCAAGACCTTGCCGATTTCCACGCCGTTGGGGTTGATCGAGGCTTCGAGGTAGTAGACCGACGGATCGTTCTTCGCCGCATCCAGCACCTTGTCCAGCGCACGCTCGCCCTGGCCTTTCTCCAGCAATGCCTTGTTGATCGGGTTTTCGCGGTTGAGGTAGCGCGTCAGGTGCTGACCCGTCGCGTCGTCATACACCACGAACAACACGTTGGGATTGCGCTGCGCCCGGCGGGCGAATTCGGACAGGGTTGGAACGTCGCTGTCCCACATGGCGCGAGGGGCGACCGAGGCCAACAGTTGCGCCATGTCGTTGGCAGAATCTTTCAGATCCTTTTCCAACGTTGCACGCAGTTGCACCTGCTCGTCTTTCAATCGCGTAGACAGGCCGGCAGTGAGTCGCTGACGGGTGCTGGTGGAGAGGCTGTCCAGGCTCGACGTGACTTCACGCCCGGCCTGCTCAAGCTCGCCAGAGAGTTTTTGACTGTCGGCACCCAGGCGCACACCGAGTTCGGCCTCAAGCGCAGTCACTGTGCTCCGAGTCAGGGCGACAGCCACCAGCACCTGCACCAAAAGGGCGATACCAAGGGTAACGAACACAGGCCGCAACAAACGGCTTTGTAACAATGAGAGAACGGCCGACACTTGGAATCCCTCTGCTTTGGCGCCATTAAATTGATGGCGCGCTGGAAGCGATGCTTTTATTCAACATCACAGCAAAGGTCATGCCGTCCGGCAGGCATAAACGACAAAGGGTCCAATTAAGGACCCTTTGCTTTTTACATCAACGACTTATTAAGCGAACGGGTGACGCAAAACGATGGTTTCGTTGCGGTCCGGGCCCGTCGAAATAATGTCAATCGGCGCACCGACCAACTCTTCGACGCGTTTGATGTAGTTGCGAGCAGCTTGCGGCAGCTCTTCCAGCGTCTTGGCGCCGACGGTGGATTCGGTCCAGCCTGGCATCTCTTCGTACACCGGCTCCAGGCCGATGTAGCTGTCGGCGTCAGTCGGTGCGTCGATCACTGCACCATCCTGGTTCTTGTAGCCAACACAGATGTTGATGGTTTCCAGGCCGTCCAGCACGTCCAGCTTGGTCAGGCACAGGCCCGAGATGCTGTTGACGTCGATAGCACGACGCAGGATGACGGCATCGAACCAGCCGCAACGACGGGCACGGCCGGTGGTAGCACCGAACTCGTGGCCACGCTTGGCCAGGAAGGCGCCAACGTCGTCGAACAGCTCAGTCGGGAACGGACCCGAACCGACGCGAGTGGTGTAGGCCTTGGTGATGCCGAGGATGTAATCCAGGTACATCGGACCGAAACCCGAACCGGTGGCAATGCCGCCCGCGGTGGTGTTGGAGCTGGTGACGTACGGGTAGGTACCGTGGTCGATGTCCAGCAAGGAGCCTTGGGCGCCTTCGAACATGATGTCTTTGCCAGCGCGGCGCAGCTCGTGCAGCTCGGCGGTGACGTCGAGCATCATCGGCTTCAGCAGCTCGGCGTATTCCATGCACTCGTCCAGAGTCTTCTGGAAGTCGATTGCCGGCTCTTTGTAGTAATTGACCAGGACGAAGTTGTGGTAATCCAGCAACTCGCCCAGCTTGGCGGCGAAACGCTCACGGTGGAACAGGTCACCGATGCGCAGACCGCGACGTGCAACCTTGTCTTCGTAAGCCGGGCCGATGCCGCGACCGGTAGTACCGATCTTCAGCTCGCCACGGGCCTTTTCACGGGCCTGGTCCAGCGCCACGTGGTAGGACAGGATCAGCGGGCAGGACGGGCTGATACGCAGGCGCTCGCGCACCGGTACGCCTTTCTCTTCCAGCTTGATGATTTCCCGCAGCAGAGCGTCGGGTGCAACCACCACGCCGTTGCCGATCAGGCACTGCACGCCTTCGCGCAGCACGCCCGACGGGATCAGGTGCAAGACGGTTTTTTCGCCATCGATCACCAAGGTGTGACCAGCGTTGTGGCCACCTTGGTAGCGCACTACGGCGGCAGCATGTTCGGTCAGCAGATCAACGATCTTGCCTTTGCCCTCATCACCCCATTGGGTGCCCAGGACTACGACATTCTTACCCATAACACTTGTCCTCATTCGCGCAAACTTGGTGCCGGCCGCGGCCGGCGGGAAAACTCAAGAAGCCAGTGGCGATACTTGCCAAAGCCCGTTCTGCTGAATCAATTGCCGGTCGCAGTCCGCTTCACGGGCGGCGGCCAAAGGTTGTCCAGGCAACGCCTGAACGACACGCTGACCCTCACTGCGCAACTGGCAAACCTGCTGCCAGAGTGCCGCATCCGTACTGTCAGGCATCCAGATACCGCCAGACGGTAGCTCGATCTCAGCACGCCCCAGGGTCACCAGGGTTTTCAAATCGGTAGAGAAGCCGGTTGCCGGGCGCGCGCGACCGAAGTCGGCGCCGATGTCGTCGTAACGACCGCCCTGGGCAATGGACTGGCCAACGCCCGGTACGAACACCGCGAACACTACACCAGTGTGGTAGTGGTAGCCGCGCAACTCGCCCAGATCGAAGTAAAGCGGTAATTCCGGGAAACGCGTGGACAGACGCTCGGCAATCGCCAGCAAATCGTCCAGCGCTGCCAGAACAGGTGCCGGTGCTTTCGCCAGACGCTCGCGGGCAGCGCTCAAAACTTCACGACCGCCACACAAATCGACCAACGCTCGCAGCATGCCCGACAGATCGGCAGGCAAGCCTTCGGTCAAGGTAATGACCTCGTCGATTGCCTTGCGTTGCAACGCATCGAACAACTGCTGTTCAACTTCACCGGACAAACCGGCCGCACGGGCCAGGCCGCGGTAGATGCCGACATGACCGAGGTCCATGTGCACATCCGGCACATCGGCCAGTTGCAACATGGCCAGCATCAGGCTGATAACTTCCACATCGCTGCTCGGACTGGCGTCGCCGTATAACTCAGCGCCCAGCTGGATCGGGCTGCGCGAGGACGACAAGGCGCGTGGCTGGGCATGCAACACGCTGCCGGCATAGCACAGACGGCTCGGACCTTCGCGACGCAGGGTGTGCGCATCGATGCGCGCCACTTGCGGTGTGATGTCGGCACGAAAGCCCATCTGCCGGCCCGATTGCGGGTCGATGACCTTGAAGGTACGCAGATCGAGGTCCGAGCCCGCGCCGGTCAGCAGGGATTCGAGGTACTCGATATGGGGAGTCACGACAAACTCGTAACCCCAGCTCTGGAACAGATCCAACACCTGACGACGCGCTACTTCAATGCGCGCCGCCTCTGGTGGCAGTACTTCTTCGATGCCATCTGGCAGCAGCCAGCGGTCTACCGTTGCCATTACGCCATTCCCCTATGATCCGGGCGGCCAGCCGTTGGGCGAGCCTTGAGTGAAGCAGAAAATGATCGGCTCATGTGCAAACCACGCGCATAAACAACGTGGCGAAAAGCCTGAAACCGGCTTCGCCCACCACTTTCCTCGAAAAACCTGTCGAGTCATTCAACTCGGGCGCCCGCTTAAAAACAGCAATCAAACGTGCAGACGCAAAAAAGCCGGGAATTTCCCGGCTGCCGCATCATACACACGTTTTCCCAAAGGATCACCCCGCCCGAGGCTTTAGCCGCCAGGCGGGGGATGATTCAGGTCAACGTCGTATCAAGGCTTGGCTTTTTCCAGGTAACGGAAGAAGTCACTGCTTGGGTCCAGGACCATGACGTCGGATTTGTTCGCGAAGCTTTCACGGTAGGCACGCAGGCTACGATAGAAACCGTAGAACTCCTGATCCTGACCGTAGGCCTTAGAGTAGATCGCAGCAGCCTGGGCATCACCGTCACCGCGAACCTCTTCAGATTCACGATAGGCTTCAGCCAGCAGCACGCGGCGTTGACGATCGGCGTCGGCACGGATGCCTTCTGCCAGCTCGTTACCCTTGGCGCGGTGCTCGCGAGCTTCACGCTCACGCTCGGAGCTCATACGTTCGAACACACTGCGGTTCACTTCTTTCGGCAGATCGATGGCCTTGACCCGAACATCGACGACCTCGATGCCCAGCTCTTTTTCCGCCATCTTGTTCAGCGAAGCCGTGATGTCGGTCATCAGCGCATCGCGCTCACCGGACACCACTTCGTGCAGCGTTCGCTTACCGAACTGGTCACGCAGGCCCGATTCCAGACGACGGGAAAGACGCTCGTCGGCAATCTGCTTGAGACCGGAAGTCGCGGTGTAGTAACGCTCAGCGTCCTTCACGCGCCACTTGGCGTAGGCATCGACCATGACGGCTTTCTTTTCCAGCGTCAGGAAGCGTTGTGTCGGTGCATCCAGCGTCATCAGGCGTGCGTCGAATTTGCGCACCTGGTTAACGTAAGGCACTTTCACATGCAGGCCTGGCTGGACATCAGCCTGAACCACGCGACCGAACTGCAGCAACACCGCACGCTCGGTCTGAGCCACGATGTAGAAGCAGTTCCAGGCAGCGATGGCCACGACGACGCCGACAATAAGGGCGATCAGCGATTTATTGCTCATCAGCGACTCTCCCTGGTACGTGCTGGCTGTTGCTGCAGATCAGCTGCCGCACGCGCGCTCGCTTCATTGCTGGTTGCCGCCGCGCCGGTCACAGAAGTGCCGGTGCTACGACCACTCTCGACCATTTTGTCCAGCGGCAAGTACAGCAGATTGCTCTGGCCATTCTTGTTGCCGGTCACGAGAACCTTGCTGGTGTTGCTGAAGACTTCCTGCATGGTGTCCAGGTACAGACGCTCGCGGGTGACTTCAGGTGCCTTGCGGTACTCGGCGACCAGCTTGGTGAAGCGATCGGCCTCACCCTTGGCGCGCGAGACGGTTTCGTCACGGTAACCATTGGCATCTTCGATGATGCGCTGGGCCTGACCACGGGCTTCCGGCACGACGCCGTTAGCGTAGGTTTCAGCCTGGTTGCGCGAACGCTGCTCGTCTTCACGGGCGCGGATCACGTCATCGAAGGCTTCCTGTACTTCACGCGGTGCCGCTGCGCTCTGTACGTTGACCTGAGTGACGGTGATACCGGTGCGATAGGTATCCATGAAGCGTTGCAGACGCTCCTTGATTTCGCTGGCCATCAATTCACGACCTTCGGTCAACACCTGGTCCATCGCGGTGGAACCCACCACATGGCGCAAGGCACTTTCGGTCGCGTGCTGCAGGCTGATTTCCGGCTGGTCGACGCTCAGCACGAAGTCCTGCAGATTGCTGATCTTGTACTGCACGGTCAGCGGCACTTCGACGATGTTCTCGTCTTCAGTCAGCATTTGACCCTGCTTGGTATAGGCACGCTCACGCGTGACGTTTTCCAGGTACTTGCGATCAAGCGGCGGAAAATAGATGTTCAGGCCCGGGCCGACGGTTTCGTAGTACTTGCCGAAGCGCAGCACAACGGCTTGCTCCTGCTCGTCGACTACGTAGACCGCGCTGTACAGCCAAACAGCTGCCAGCACGACAAGGCCGATGCCAAGAATGCCGCCGAAGCCGCCACTCTTGCCCGAACCACCGCCGTCATCACCACGTTTCTTACCACCACCGAACAACCCGTTCAGGCTTTCCTGCAGCTTTCGGAAGGCCTCGTCGAGATCCGGTGGTCCCTTGCGGTCGCCGTTATTGCGGCGCTTGCCACCCCATGGATCCTGATTATTCGAGTTGCCACCCGGCTCATTCCAAGCCATAGCGCTCTCCATCTGATAAAGCAAAGACGCACCCACGGCGCGCCGACCAATGCTACAGAATGCCTGTCACCGCGGCACAACCGCTTTCTCAGGCTTTTATTGCAAAGTGTGTTGCTCGATAAACTCCGTCGGCACAACGCCTTCACGGCTGACCAGTCGATTGAGCTCCGAGCGCGGCAATCTAACGGCCAGCAAGCTGACACCTTCTTCGTCGTGTTCTTCTTTCTGTACCGCTCCGAGCTCGAAAAACTGCGCACGCAGTCGAGCGAATCGTTGCGGCAAGCGCAAGGTACCGATAAACATCTCACTGCCCAGCAACTCGGCAATGGCTTGCTCAAGCAATTCCAGACCACTGCCATCACGCGCCGAAAGCCAGACCCGTTGGGGCTTGCCGTTTTCGTCGCGCTGGATTTGTGGCTCCACGCCTTCAAGCAAATCGAGTTTGTTATAGACCTCGAGGATCGGCAAGTCCTGGGCACCAATCTCGCCCAGCACCACCATCACCTGCTCGATCTGCAACATGCGATCCGGTTCGGCCGCATCAATCACGTGCAACAGCAGGTCGGAGTTGCTCGACTCTTCGAGCGTAGACCGAAATGCCTCGACCAGTTTGTGGGGCAAGTGGCGGATGAAACCCACAGTGTCGGCCAGGACAATCGGCCCCAGGTCGTCCAGTTCCAGACGGCGCAAGGTCGGGTCCAGCGTGGCAAACAGCTGGTCAGCCGCGTACACGTCGGATTTCGTCACGTTATTGAAGAGCGTGGATTTACCGGCGTTGGTATACCCCACCAAAGACACGGTAGGGATATCCGCACGCATACGACCACGTCGCGACTGTTCGCGCTGGCTGCGCACTTTTTCCAGCCGGCCTTTGATCTGTCGCAGGCGAACCCGCAGCAAACGGCGGTCGGTTTCCAGTTGGGTTTCACCCGGGCCACGCATGCCGATACCGCCACCTTGACGCTCAAGGTGAGTCCAGCCACGAACCAGGCGGGTGCTCATGTGGTCAAGCTGGGCCAGTTCTACTTGGAGCTTGCCTTCATGGGTACGGGCACGCTGGGCGAAAATATCGAGAATCAGACCGGTGCGGTCGATCACGCGACACTCGAAAACACGTTCGAGGTTACGTTCCTGACTGGGCGTGAGGATGTGATTGAAAATCACCAGATCGGCCTCTTCGGCATGGACCAGGTCGCGTAGTTCCTCGACCTTGCCGCTGCCGATCAGGAATTTGGCGGTTGGCCGATGACGCGGCACGTTAAAAAACGCAACGGTCTCGGCGCCGGCCGAATTAGCCAACTCCTGAAACTCCTGCGGATCTTCGCGCGCCTCAGGGTCCTGTCCATCCAAGTGAACGAGGATTACTCGCTCACCACCACCGTGGCGCTCAAAGAACAAAGGAGACTCCTATCAGGCGTTACCTGGCTCAGCGTCACCTGCTTCGGATTCGGTTGCGCTAGGCAGACGAATTGGACGAACCGGCACCACTGTAGAGATAGCGTGTTTGTAAACCATCTGGCTGACGGTGTTTTTCAGCAGGATAACGAACTGGTCGAAAGACTCGATCGTGCCTTGCAGTTTGATCCCGTTGACCAGGTAGATGGACACCCCAACTTTCTCTTTACGTAAAGTATTCAAGTAAGGGTCTTGTAGCGAATGCCCTTTTGACATGTGCCGCACTCCTTTAAGGATTCAATATAAAAAATAGGTAAACAGATGGCTTGTGGCCGTCACACCCCCAAGGATAGACGGCAATTGCAAGGACTCAGCTCAATATGGAGATGGTCCCCAGGTATTTCAAGGCGCGCGGCAGATTGTCGCAATCCAGGCTGTCCAGCCAGTGTAAATCAGCCCAACTGCGCAGCCAGGTGAACTGACGCTTTGCCAATTGGCGCGTGGCAATGATTCCACGCTCCTGCATCTCGGCTTGCGTCAGCTTGCCATCCAGGTAGTCCCAGACTTGTCGGTAGCCTACCGCACGTATAGACGGCAACCCTGAATGCAGGTCACTGCGTTTACGCAGGGCTACGACCTCGTCAATGAATCCCTGTTCCAACATAACTGTGAATCTTTGTTTAATTCGTTCGTGCAGTACCTGGCGATTTGCCGGAGCAATGGCCAAGTTCGCGACAGTATAGGGCAATTGTTGCAGTCCCGAAGCGGCTGCTTCAGTACTTTGCGCACTTTGTCTCAGTCGCAGCTCGGTCATGCTCTGACCGCTGACGCGATAAACTTCCAGTGCTCGACTGAGTCGCTGTGGATCGTTCGGATGAATCCGCGCCGCAGATACCGGATCAATGACCGCCAACTGTTCGTGCAGGGCTTGCCAGCCAAGGCGTTCAGCCTCTTCTTCAATCTGCGCGCGAACCTCGGGATCGGCCGCCGGCATTTCTGCCAGCCCTTCGACCAAAGCCTTGTAGTAGAGCATCGTGCCGCCTACAAGCAGCGGAATTTTGCCTCTCGAAGTGATCTCGGCCATGGCTTCCAGCGCATCGCGACGGAAATCGGCGGCCGAATAGCTCCCGGCCGGGTCGAGAATATCGATCAAGCGGTGCGGAAACTCGGTCAGAATCTCTTTCGAGGGTTTGGCGGTGCCGATGTCCATGCCGCGGTAGACCAGCGCCGAATCGACACTGATCAGTTCGCAAGGCAGGACCTTGGTCAGCTCGATGGCCAGATCGGTCTTGCCCGCTGCGGTCGGGCCCATCAGGAAAATCGCAGGAGGGAGCTGGCTCATCAGCGACCGCGCAAGAACAGTTTGTCCAGATCGTCCAGACCCAGTTGGGTCCAGGTCGGTCGGCCATGGTTGCATTGACCGCTGCGCTCGGTGTTTTCCATGTCCCGCAGCAGACCGTTCATTTCCGGCAACGCCAGACGCCGATTCGCCCGAATCGCGCCGTGACAGGCCATGGTGCCGAGCAGTTCGTTCAGGTGCGCCTGAATGCGGTCGCTGGTGCCGTACTCCATCAGATCGGCCAGAACATCACTGACCAAGCGGTTGGCTTCTGCCTGTTTGAGCAACGCCGGAATCTGCCGGATCGCCAGTGTTTCCGGGCCGAGACGCTGCAATTCAAAGCCCAGGCGCTGGAACCATGCGACGTTCTCTTCGGCGCAATCGCCTTCACGCTCGCTCACAGCCAGCGATTCCGGGACCAACAGCGGCTGGCCGCTCAGGCCTTCGCTGGCCATGGCGACTTTCAAGCGTTCGTACATGATCCGCTCGTGGGCGGCGTGCATGTCCACCAGCACCAAGCCCTGGGCGTTTTCCGAAAGAATGTAGATGCCTTTGAGTTGCGCCAAGGCGTAACCCAGCGGTGGAATATCGTCCTGCCCGGCCGGAAGTGCAGCAGCGTTTGCTTCTGGCAGCGGTGCAAAAAACTCCTTGTACGCAGCCTGAGCCTCAGCCGCCGGCACGCCGGACTGAGGCCGCGGTGTGTACTGATACTGATAACCGACGCCTGCGCCCGAGCCCGCCGCGGTGTTGAACGACGGTTGCGCTTGTGGCTGCTCCAGCAACGCATTGGCCGCCAGGCGCATTTCGCCCTGCGGACCAAACTCGCCGGCATCGATACCGGACGGGCGAACAATCGCCGTCGCAACAGGCGCCGCCAGATGATCATCCGGCCGCACATCGCCCAAGGCGCGGTGCAAGGTGCCGTAGAGGAAATCGTGAACCATGCGCCCGTCACGGAAGCGCACTTCGTGCTTGGTCGGATGCACGTTGACATCGACACCGGCCGGATCGACTTCGAAAAACAGCACGAACGTCGGGTGCCGACCATTGAACAGCACGTCGCGATACGCCTGGCGCACCGCGTGGGCCACCAGTTTGTCGCGCACGGCACGGCCGTTCACAAAGAAATACTGCAAGTCCGCCTGGCTACGGTTGAACGTCGGCAACCCGACCCAACCCCACAAATGCAGGCCGTTGCGCTCGATTTCGATCGGCAGCGCCTGCTCGAGGAAACCCGAACCGCAAATCGCCGCCACACGCCGCGCGCGGGCCGCGTCGTCATGGGCTTCGTGCAGGCTGAGGATGGTTTTGCCGTTGTGACGTAAATGGAACGCTACGTCGAAACGCGCCAACGCCAGACGCTTGATCACTTCTTGCAGGTGATCGAATTCGGTTTTTTCGGTCTTGAGGAATTTGCGTCGCGCCGGGGTGTTGAAGAACAGATCGCGCACTTCCACCGAAGTGCCCACCGGATGCGCCGCCGGTTGAACGCGAGGCGCCATGTCCCGACCTTCGGTCTCGACCTGCCAGGCCTGATCGGCATCCTTGGTGCGGGACGTCAGGGTCAAACGCGCCACGGAGCTGATCGAAGCGAGGGCTTCACCACGAAACCCGAGGCTCATGACCTGTTCGAGGTCTTCGAGGTTGCGGATCTTGCTGGTGGCGTGTCGCGCCAGGGCCAGCGGCAGGTCATCGGCAGAAATGCCGCTGCCGTCATCCCGCACCCGCAGCAGCTTGACGCCGCCCTGCTCCACATCGACATCGATGCGCCTGGCGCCGGAGTCGAGGCTGTTTTCCAGCAACTCCTTGATCACCGAGGCCGGACGTTCAACCACCTCACCGGCAGCAATCTGGTTCGCCAGTCGCGGGCTGAGCAGCTCGATGCGAGCCGTATTGGTCAGCACCTGGTTCATTCTTTGGACGCCAGTTCAGTGCCGGGAATGGTCAGGTTCTGACCGATTTTCAGCTCGTCGCTTTGCAGGTTATTGGCGCTGCGCAAGGTGGCCGGAGACACCTGATAACGCACAGCAATCATCGCCAGCGTTTCGCCCGGGCTTACCCGATGGTCACGTGGGCCCTGGGCGATTTTGCCGGAGTCACGCAGCCAGGCGATGTAGGTGCCCGGTGGCGGGTTCTGCTGGAAGAACTGGCGCACGCCGCTGCTGATCGAACGCGCCAGCGCCTGCTGGTGGTTCGCGGCAGCCAGTTTGGAGGCTTCGTTGGCGTTGGAGATGAACCCGGTTTCCACCAGGATCGATGGAATGTCCGGCGACTTCAGCACCATGAACCCGGCCTGTTCCACGCGTTGTTTGTGCAGCGGCGTGACGCGACCGATGTTGCTCAAGACTTTTTGGCCAACGTTCAGGCTGGACGTCAGGGAGGCGGTCATCGACAAATCGAGGAGCACGCCCGCGAGCATGCGGTCCTTGTCGTCGAGGCTGACGTTGCCGGCACCGCCGATCAAGTCGGAACGGTTTTCGCTGTCGGCCAGCCAACGGGCGGTCTCCGATGTGGCGCCGCGATCAGACAGGGCGAACACCGACGCACCGAACGCAGCAGCCGAAGGCGCGGCATCGGCGTGGATCGACACGAACAGGTCGGCGCCTTTTTTGCGGGCGATTTCGGTACGGCCGCGCAACGGAATGAAGTAGTCGCCGGTACGGGTCAGTTCGGCGCGGAAGCCTTTCATGCCGTTGACCTGGCGTTGCAATTCGCGGGCGATGGCCAGCACCACGTCTTTTTCACGCTGACCGCGAGAGCCCGAGGCACCCGGATCTTCGCCACCGTGGCCGGCGTCGATCACCACAATGATGTCGCGCTTGCCGGCAGGCGCAGGCGGCAGCTTGACCGCGGGTTCCACCGGAGTGACTGGCACCGGGGCCACCGTCGCGACGTTGGTCGGCGCCGGTATTGGCGCGGCATCGGCGGCGTTATCGAACAAATCGACCACCAGGCGATTGCCGTACTGGGCGTTTGGCGCCAGGGTAAAACTTTTTGGCGTGACGGCTTTTTTCAGGTCGATGACCACCCGCAGATCGGTCGGCGTGCGTTGAGCCGAGCGCATGGCAGTGATCGGGCTATTGGCGCTGTTGACGTTCAACGGCGCACCCAGGGTGGCGCCATTGATGTCGATCACCAGCCGATCCGGTGCGGTCAGGGTGAACACGCTGTGTTGCACCGGCCCGGACAAGTCGAACACCAGCCGTGTGTTGTCCGGCGCGCGCCACAGGCGAACGCTGTTGACCTTAGTCTCGGCCACAGCGTCGACGGTCACCGCCAAAAACAACATCCCTACGGCAGCTACCATCGCGCGAAAGCGCATACCAGACCCCATCATTTAATTGGTTTCCAATGCCAAAGCGGCACACCACGACTCGCCACGCGAGCCTTGGGACAAAATTTTCAACGAACGCCCGCTGTCTTGCGGCCTAATGGTAATGGTCAGGTCGGGCTTTGGCAAAAAGCCTGCACCCTTCTGGGGCCATTCGATCAGGCACAACGCGTCGTCTTCGAAGTAGTCACGGATGCCGAGGTACTCCAGCTCTTCCGGATCGACCAGTCGATACAGGTCGAAATGGAAGGCCCGAACGTCGCCGATCTCGTAAGGCTCAACCAGGGTGAACGTCGGGCTCTTGACCGCCCCGACATGCCCCAAACCACGGATGATGCCCCGTGACAGCGTAGTTTTCCCCGCCCCAAGATCACCTTCCAGAAAAATCAGACCATGCCCTTGGGTGGTTTGTGCGATGCGTGCGCCAAATGCGGTCATCGCCTCTTCATCGGCCAGGTACAGGATTACTTCAGACACGGTGCTTGCTCCTCCAACAACTGACGAATGGCTGGGATCAGATCACTGGCCGCCAGCCCACGGCCCGATTTACCTTCTTGCGCGCCGGCATTGGCGTGCAGCCAGACCGCCAGGCACGCCGCGTCGAACGCGTCCATACCCTGGGCCAGCAAAGCGCCGACCAGACCGGCCAACACATCACCCAAACCGGCGGTGGCCATGGCAGGATGACCCTGATGACATAACGAAAGGCGTCCATCGGGGCTGGCGATGAGACTGCCGGCGCCCTTGAGAATTACGATAGCTGTATATTTTTCGCTCAATGCGTGAGCTGCCGCCGGGCGATCCGCCTGAACCTCGGCGGTGCTGATCCCCAGCAACCGCGCGGCTTCACCGGGATGCGGCGTGATCACGCAGTCCTTGGGCAAACTCACGTAATTTGAAGCCAGCAAATTCAACGCATCGGCGTCCCAGACTTGCGGCAGCGGCGCATTGGCCGCCGCCGACAATAAGCTGCGCCCCCAGGCAGCCTGCCCCAGGCCCGGACCGACCACCAGCACGGAAACCTTTTGAAGCAGTTCCATCAGCTGATTGGCCGACGACGTCCCCAGCACCATCGCTTCAGGGATTCTCGCCAACGCCGCCGGCACGTGTTCACTGCGCGTGGCCACCGACACCATGCCCGCACCACTGCGCAGGGCACTTTGTGCGCTCAGCAGAATGGCACCGCCAAAACCCCGATCACCGCCAATCAGCAATACATGGCCGAATTTGCCTTTATGGGCGGTTGGCACGCGGCCCGCCAGCCGCGGCAAGTTGCCGGCCGTCAAGCGACGTGCATCCACGACAACTCCGCTAAACGACTCGGCGCAGGCTTGCAGATCGTTAAACACCAGCTCGCCAACCACATCCGCAGCGTCGCCCGTGAACAATCCCAATTTCAAGCCAATGAAAGTAACTGTCAGATCAGTTCGAACGGCCGCACCAAGCAAACGCCCCGTATCGGCGCACAAGCCCGAAGGGATATCCACCGCCGCTACCGGCAGGCCACTGGCATTGATCGCCGCGATTACGCTGGCGTAGGGCTCTCGTACCTCCCCCGTCAAACCGGTGCCGAGCAAGGCGTCCAGCACGATACCGCGCAACTCTGACTGCATCGTGAAGGTTTGGACCGCGACGCCTTCGGACATGGCCTCTGCATGGGCCAATGCAGCATCTCCCCGCAAACGCTGAGGATCACCAGCCGCCAACACACGCACATGCCAACCGGCACGCCGGGCCAACACCGCAACCAGGTAGCCGTCACCGGCGTTGTTGCCATGACCGGCCGCCACCGTCAATTCATTCGCCGACGGCCACTGACGGACCAGCGCACGCCAGGTCGCCCGCGCTGCGCGCTGCATCAATTCGAAGCCCGGCGTACCGGCCGCGATCAGGTTCGCATCGAGGGCTCGCACGTGCGCGGCGCTGTACAGCGCGTCGGGTAAATCATCTTTAGTGTGCGGCATGCGTCTTCGGGCTCCGATGTCTGGCAGAATTATACGCACCTCAGCTCCGGTTTCTCTCGCCTCATGCCCGCTATTACTACAGACCTGCCCGCCCTCGCCCAATCCATCAAGGACTGGGGCCGCGAGCTGGGCTTTCAGCAAGTCGGCATCAGCGGCCTGGACCTCGCCGAGCATGAGCAGCACCTGGAGCGCTGGCTGGCGGCCGGCTACCACGGCGAAATGGAGTACATGGGCGCCCACGGCAGCAAACGCTCGCACCCGGAAGAACTGGTCCCCGGCACCTTGCGCGTAATTTCCCTGCGCATGGACTACCTGCCAGGCGATACCCAAATGGCGCAATTGCTGGCCCAACCGGAAAAAGCCTACGTATCGCGTTATGCCTTGGGCCGCGATTACCACAAATTGATCCGTAAACGCGTGCAACAACTGGCAGAAAAGATTCAGGCAGTCATCGGGCCGTTCGGTTACCGCGCCTTCGTCGACAGCGCGCCGGTGCTGGAAAAAGCCATCGCTGAGAAGGCCGGCCTGGGCTGGATCGGCAAAAACACCCTGGTGTTGAATCGCAAGGCCGGCAGTTACTTCTTCCTCAGCGAGCTCTTTGTTGATCTGCCGCTGCCGGTCGATCCACCGCACATCACCGAACATTGCGGCCGCTGCACCGCGTGCCTGGACATTTGCCCGACCAACGCCTTCGTCGGCCCGTACGTGCTGGACGCCCGGCGCTGCATTTCCTACCTGACCATCGAACTGAAAAGCGCGATCCCCGAAGACTTGCGTCCGCTAATCGGCAATCGGGTGTTCGGCTGCGACGACTGCCAGATCGTCTGCCCGTGGAACCGCTTCGCCCGCCCCTCCGGCGAAAGCGACTTCAAGCCACGGCACAACCTGGACAATGCCGAACTGGCCGAACTGTTCATGTGGGATGAGGAAAAGTTCCTCAGCAGCACCGAAGGTTCACCGCTGCGGCGCGCGGGTTACGAGCGTTGGCTTCGAAACCTCGCGGTAGGGCTGGGGAACGCGCCATCGAGTATTCCGGTGCTGGAAGCGTTGAAGGCGCGACGGGAGTATCCGTCAGAGCTGGTTCGTGAACACGTCGAGTGGGCCCTGAAACAACATGAGCAGCGCGCTGGCAGCCACTAAACTCGCCTTTAGCGATGCAAGTTTATCCACTTGGCACTGCGCCCCTTCCCTGTCGACTCAATTAACCCTTCGGCTTTCAATGAACGCAAAACCATACGTACAGTGTCACGACTCACGCCCGGGCAAGCTTCTTCAAGCTCAGTAATGGAAAACGGTAGGGAGCGCTTCAACGCTTCAACTCGAACTCGATCGCTTTTGCCTCCATGGCGCTTATCGATCTTACCGACACGCTCCTCAAACTCCTTGTAAGCGCGAAGTAGCGCACCCCAGAAATAGTTGAGCCATGGCTGAACATCGTGTCTGCCTTCATGCCAACCTTGAGAGCTGACCTCAAGTGTTTCGTAATAGCTTTCCTTTGACTCCTCGAAGATCCGCTCAAGGCTTATGAAACGGCCCACGCGATAATCAAACTGGTAAAGCAACAATAAGGTAAGCAGTCGAGCCACGCGCCCGTTGCCATCTGAGAAGGGGTGGATGCAGAGAAAGTCGAGAATACTCAGCGGGACCAATACGAGCGGGTCTGCCAGATTTTGATCCAATGCTTTTCGGTACTGCATGACCATGTCGACCATTACAATGGGTGTCAGATGTGCCGCAACCGGTTGAAAGCGGATGCGTGAACTACCGTCCGGATGGCGCTCGATGATGTCATTGTTCGTTGCTTTCCACTCCCCGCCATCCTGCGGTAAATAGCGATAAAGCATGCCGTGCAACTGCCGAATGACGCCCTCGGAGAATGGCATCCCCTCTGCCGCTTCATGGATAAGAGAAAGCGCATCGCGGTACCCCGCGACTTCTTGCTCGGAGCGACTTTTCGGGTCGGCATTTTTGATAATCAACGACTTCAGACGACTTGGCGAAACAACCACTCCCTCCAATCGGTTCGATGACTCTGTAGACTCGATGACTGCAAGCTGCTTCAGGTCCTGGAGAATTTCTGGGGACTGGGAAACGAACAATTGTTGCTTGCCCCGGTACTCCCCGAGAGCCCGCAACGTCGCGACCTGCAGTCCGTCGTAGCGAAGCGTTGCGAGAAATTCGGGAGTGAGTGATCGCATTTATGTTTTTACCTGCCAAATAGGGTAATTCAAAGCTAAATAGGGTAACTAAATAGCTAACTACCCTATTTAGGAGCTTTTTACCCTATTTTCTCCGAGCAACCTAAGAGACTTCCTCGACAGGATATTTCGAAGATCCCCCTATCCGTCCATGCACCCACTGAAATCAAGCTTCGTCGTTATAAACGAACTTCGGCATTTCCCAGTGAAAACGAATCGCCAGCAACCGCAGCAGGAAGCCGCCAAACAGCGTGATCAGAATCGCCTGTTCGCCGGGTAATTGCAGGTAGATGCAGAGCATGTAGCACCACGCCGCGGCGAACGAGACGCTGGCGTAGAGCTCGCGGCGGAAGATCAGCGGGATGTCGTTGCAGAAGATGTCGCGCAGGATGCCGCCGAAAACCCCGGTGATCACGCCGCTGACCGACGCCACCAGCATGCCGTGGCCCATTTCCAGGGCGGTCATGCAGCCGATCAGGGTGAATGCCACCAGGCCCACGGCGTCGAGCACCAGAAACAGCGAGCGCAGGTGGCGCATCCAACGTGCAGCGAAGACGGTGAACATCGCCGCGATCGAGGTCAGCACCAGGTATTCCGGGTGTTTGACCCACGTCAGCGGGTAGTGGCCGAGCAGCACGTCACGTACCGAACCGCCGCCAAGCGCCGTGATGCACGCGATCAGCACCACACCAAACCAATCCATGCCGCGACGGCCGGCAGACAGGGCGCCGGTCATGGCTTCGGCGGTGATGGCGATCAGGTAAAGCATCAGCAACATGGTGGCGGTCCTTGCAGAAAGGCGCGCAGTCTAGCCATTTAGTCGCGGCACCAAAAGAGGGCCAGAACAGACACCGAATACCTGTGGCGAGGGAGCTTGCTCCCGCTGGGCTGCGCAGCAGCCCCTATTTCCTGACAACGCATTCCTTCAGATAAACCGTGCCTGCTGACTTTACGACTGCTGCGCAGCCGAGCGGGAGCAAGCTCCCTCGCCACAAAAGCCCTCTCGGTGCCAAATCAGAACTTGATGAAATGCTTGCGGTAGTGCTGCAGCTCGGCGATGGATTCACGGATGTCGTCCAGGGCCAGGTGCGTGCTGCCCTTCTTGAAGCTGTCGCGCACGTCCGGCGCCCAGCGTGCGGCCAACTCTTTAAGGGTCGACACGTCGAGGTTGCGGTAGTGGAAGAAGCTTTCCAGGGATTTCATGTGGGTATAAAGGAAGCGGCGGTCCTGGCAGATGCTGTTGCCACAGATCGGCGACTTGCCCTTCGGTACCCATTGCTCCAGGAAGGCGATGGTTTGGGCTTCGGCTTCGGCCATGCTGATGCGGCTGTCGCGCACCCGCTGGGTCAGGCCCGAGCCGCCGTGTTGACGGGTGTTCCACTCGTCCATGCCGGCGAGGATCTCGTCGCTGTGGTGGATAGCGATCACTGGCCCTTCGGCCAAGGTGTTCAAGTCGCTGTCGGTGACGATGGTGGCCATCTCGATGATGACGTCGGTATCAGGGTTCAGACCGGTCATTTCCAGGTCGATCCAGATCAGATTCTGCGGGTTTTGCATGTGTCGGCTCCTAGGCAATGCTGCGCAGTTTAGCCTAGGGCGGCGCCCGGGCGTGCTAAACTCGCGGCCGTTTTACCTAATCGCTGCATTCTTGATACGGAACACCCATGGCCAAACGCCAACTCAATCGTCGTCAAAACTGGCGCATCGAAAAGATCCAAGGCGAACGCGCTGCCCGCGCCGCCAAACGCGAGTCCTCGGCTGTCGAGGCACTCGAGGGTGGCGACCTGGGTCCGGAACAGACGGGCCTGGTGATTGCGCACTTCGGTGTGCAGGTCGAAGTCGAAGCGCTCGATGGCGATTTGGCCGGCGAGGTGTTCCGCTGTCACTTGCGCGCCAACCTGCCTGCGCTGGTGACCGGCGATCAGGTGGTCTGGCGTGCCGGCAACCAGGGCATCGGTGTGATCGTGGCGCAACTGCCGCGTAAAACCGAACTCTGCCGTCCGGACAGCCGTGGTCAGCTCAAACCCGTAGCCGCCAACGTCGACATGATTGTCATCGTCTTCGCCCCGCTGCCCGAGCCTCACGCGAACCTGATCGACCGTTACCTGGTTGCTGCTGAGCACGCAGGTATTCGTCCGCTGCTGCTGCTCAACAAGTTCGACCTGATCGACGAGCAGAACGCTCCGGCGCTGAATGCCTTGCTGGCGGTTTACCGCACGCTGGGTTACCCGGTGCTGGAAGTGTCGGCGCACCACGGCAACGGCATGGAGCAACTGCAGAAGCAGCTGGATGGACGCATCAGCGTGTTCGTCGGCCAGTCCGGCGTCGGCAAGTCCTCGCTGGTCAACAGCCTGCTGCCGGAAGTCGAAGCCCGTGTCGGCCCGTTGTCTGAACTGTCCGGCCAGGGCACCCACACCACCACGACCGCCCGGTTATTCCACTTCCCCGGTGGCGGTGAGTTGATCGACTCCCCGGGCATCCGCGAATTCGGCCTGGGCCACGTCAGCCGCGGCGACGTCGAAGCCGGCTTCATCGAGTTCAACGACTTGATCGGCACCTGCCGCTTCCGCGACTGCAAGCACGACCGCGAGCCGGGTTGCGCCCTGCTCAAGGCACTGGAAGAAGGCCGCGTGCAGCAGCAACGGATGAACAGCTACCGCTCGATCATCGCCAGCCTGCCCGAAACCAGCTACTAAACAGACACTCCAGCCGCTCCGATGCAGACGGAGCGGCGGGTTGTTCATTGCGCCCTGCAAATCCCCCCACCGATTAAACGTCAGACAGCTCTGTAGGGCATTTGCGCGCCTGCTTGAAGGACCCGTCTCTTTAACCGGACAGGCCTTGTTGCGGCCATCCAAGTGCATACATTCAAGCCCTCTTCGCATTCCGGCGATACCGAGGGATATCCATGCAAACCTATCATTTGTTCATCAGCCACTCGTGGAACTACTCCGATGCCCACGACAATCTGGTGAGACTGCTGACCGCGCATCCAACGTTCACCTTCAAGAATTTCTCCGTACCTCCGCATAACCCGATCATAGGTGCCCAGACCGACAAACAGCTGGAGGAAGCCATCGAAAACAAGATCAGGCCCTGCTCGGCGGTCCTGATCATGGCGGGCATGTATTCGACGTACAGCAAGTGGATCAACAAGGAAATCGAGATCGCCCGGCGCATGGGCAAGGTGATCATTGCGGTCAAACCGTTTGGTGCGGAGCGGATTTCTACCGTAGTACGCCAGGCGGCACATGCTGAGTGCGCCTGGAACACCAACAGCATCATCAGTGCCATTCGCACTCACGCGGCGGGCTGAACCATGCGCAAGGGATTGTTCATCGGGATCAACAACTACAGCCATGTTTCCCAATTGAGTGGCTGCAACAACGACGCGATGGCCATGGCCTCGGTGCTGAAAACCGACGCCGACGGGGACCCGAATTTCAAGAATATCGTGCTGACCTCAGCCGAAGACCACTTGGGCCGCGAGGTACTCGAAGGCCACATCCAGGATTTGTTTTCCGGGGACTGTGATGTGGCCCTGTTGTATTTCGCCGGCCACGGCAATTTCGACACCGATACCGACGAAGGCATGCTGCTGCCCCAAGACTACAAGTCGGCCAAGGACGGGATCCGGCTCAGTGACATTCTGAACTGGGCCACCAAAGCGACGAAAATCAAAAACAAAGTCATCATTCTCGATTGCTGTCAGGGCGGCGCTGCCGGGGAAATGCGGGCCTTGCGTAGCGAAAGCAGTGTGATCGGCGAGGGCATGACCATTCTCACGGCCTGTAAAAAAGAACAACCGGCAATGGAAGGTTCAGGTCACGGCGTCTTCACCGGGCTGCTGCTTCAGGCATTGCACGGTGGCGCCGCCAATATTCTGGGGAAAATCACCCCCGGCAGCCTTTATTCCTTCGTCGACAACGCGCTCGATGCCTGGGAACAGCGGCCGGTATTCAAGACCAATGTGTCGCAGTTCATTTCATTGCGTGAGGTCTCACCACTGATCCCCAAGGAAATACTGCGCAAGCTCCCCGACTGGTTCGCCGAGGCAGAATCGGTGTTTGCGCTCGACCCCAGCTACGAACCCACCGAAACATCCTTCGACCCGGACCACGGCGAAGTTTTCGCCCAGCTGCAAAAGTGCAACCGACACAGCCTGATCGAGCCGGTGGACGCCGAGCACATGTATTACGCCGCCCTGAATTCCACCGGCTGCCGACTCACCGCCCTCGGCGCCTATTACCGCGAACTCGCGATCAAGGGACATTTCTGATGCCAGTATTTATCAGCTACCGCCACACCGACCGCGCCCAGGCAATGGTCATCAATGCGCGCCTGAAACAGGCGAACATCAAAACCTATCTCGACGTGCTGGACACCGAATCCCAGCAAACCGACGACATTACCACCGTCATCACCCGCAACATTACCGAATGCACGCACTTGCTGGCAGTGGTCTCGCAGGAGACTGCCATGTCCTGGTGGGTGCCGTTCGAAATCGGTGAAGCGACCATCAGTGATCGAAGGATCTGCTCCTACAAGATCGGGGCCAGCGCGCTGCCGCTGTACCTCGATAAATGGCCGAAACTGAGCAACGATGTCGACCTCAGCTTTTTCATCGATGCCTACCGCAAAGAGTCCATGTCCAAACGTTCAATAGGCATGGAGTCCTTCAGCGAATCCGTTCGCGGCACCTACAAGAGTGATGCCGATCTATTCCACGACCAGCTCAAAAACCGCATCCGTCGCGGCTTTTGACAGGCACAAAAAAGCCGCGATCATCTCGCGGCTTTCTGATCTTCAGAGTACGGCTTTTTCCAGTTTCCAGTCTAAGGCATCCAAGGCGTCACAGCCGTCTTGAAGCAACATATGGGCTGCATTGGCGAAATGCTCCAGGTCGTGACCTTCGGCGTCTTTTATACACAGACACACCACGCTGTTGAGCAGATTACGGGCGGCTTTTATGCGGTGTGTGGCGGTTTCAAGAAGGTCGGAAGCTTTGGCTTCGGTATCGATGAACAACGTCGGGCCGACGCTGAAATTGCCTTGGAGCGGGTGGTATTTGGACATGGGGACTTCTCTTTGAGTTAAGAGCTCCCACCATTTGCGGCTAAGCAAATTAGGTGACAGCTGTACGCGGGTTAGCCGACCGGACAAAGAGAACTCCGGCACACCCGAAGGTGTCCCACGCACAGCCGCCATAGATATAAAAACATAGGCAGCAAAAAGCGCCTCCTTTCAGGGGGCGCCCGTGCACTCTTTGTTTGACCGGCTAAGATCGATCACCGATTCGTCGGCGACGGGCGAACTATAAGCGAGCCATTAGGTGAAGTAAAACCCGGTTTGTGCGTCTCGGAGACGTCCTACAACGTTCTCCGAAACTGGCTAACACCTTGAATTTTGCGCACCGGTAGATTCAGACCCATGCGGAGAAATGAGCAATCGACTTCAGTTCGGCGCTGCTTTTTCACGCTCCAGATCGACAAGACGCGTAGCTGGGCCATTGGCTTTCAGGCGTTCAGTGACAACTTTAGGCCACAAGTTGCGGGAGCGGCGTTTGGCGAGGCTGTAGGTGAATTCCTGAATTCGATCCTGGGGGTAAAACATCGGTTCGAGTATCAGCTTTGCAACATCACTGGCGCCCAAGTAGTTCTTGCCGCCCGCCTCCTTTTTCGCCTGTTTCAACTGCGCCAGTGTGTGTTTGAAGCTGTCGCTCATTTTAAATCGCACGGCCAATTGGCTTTTTACGAATGCATCAGACTCACTGTGATTGCCCTGTTCGTCAAAATAAGGGCCATTGTTCATATAAGAACGGATGTATTCCCAAAAGCCTTTTTGCATCACCAGTGTTTTTCCAAAAGGTGCACCGAGGCTGATCATCAATGCAGTTTCCGGTTGTTCAAATTTCCACACTCGAATTTCAAGCGATGCGCTTTGTATGGCACCGATTTGGGCGCCCACCAGTTGAAATTCATTTGCTACGGCTGAGATGCCATCCCACGGGGTGTGAAACAGCTCGCCTTCGTGATCGAAATACACTTCGCGGGTGCGGCGGTTGAACAGGATGGGCAGGGGTAAAGGGCGCAGGGTTTCCCATAGAAAAGGAACAAGAAAAAAAGCTGCCGACATGATCAGCCCCGTGGGAACGCTTTCCCACTTTCCATTGATCATTAACAAAAAAGCCATTCCTAGCCCACCCAATCCAATCCACCCGCCGAGACCTGTAAATTGCCCCCGATCCGAGTCGCCACCTGCTTGCAACGCCAAGTAATGTTCGGTGTGCTCATCGGTAATGAACAACTCCATCGGCTGTTCACCCGTGGATTTGTTCGCTTCAAGAATTGCCGTGGGTGCAGCACTGAAGTGCGATTGTTCTGGCGTATTCATATCCAAGCTCGTTCCATGATTTTGACCGCTGGCAGCGTCAGTCCTTCTTGTGGGGAATAGATTAATTCGCCTTCGATACGTTGCAGGTCCCGCACACCATTCTCATGGTAGACACGACGGTAAGGGGTGATGCCGGCTCGTACAGGAATACGAGTGCCGCTATGTGGCGCAAAGTCTTTGCCCGTCCACTCGACCTTTTTTATCTGCTCAGGGTGGTAGCCGAGTGTATCGCCCCAGACTTCCTGTCCCTTGAAGTGAATCATGGCATCTGTCAACGGCACATTTTCTCCGGGGAGATTCAGCATCAGATAGGTGGAGGTGACCTGGCCTTGGTAGGGGTGCATTTCTGCCAGCCGGCGGGCATCAAAACTGATGGGGAACAAAATGGGGTACAGATTATCCATGGACAGGGCATAGCTGTTGGACCAAGTGTCGTCCGGACGGATACCAAAGTGGCTGTTTTTTACCCACTTTTCCAGCCGCGAGTCAGCCGTGTAGAGACGGGCAATGACCCCGCCGACAATCACGACCGTCAGCCCCAGCAGCTTGACTCCAAAGTGCGGCACTGCATTTAGCCCTTGGGCAATCGTCGCTGCATCCCCAGCTAACACCGCAGCCCGAGCGATTCGCAATGCGCGAAAAGCCTCGACCTGGATTTTGATACTAGCCAGCGAAGCACCGACTACTGCCAGGTTGGCAGACATAGTGTCGAAGTCACCCGCTTGGTACGCCTCGAAGGCGTCTATCCCATAAAGTACGACGTCGAAGGCAAGGAAAGCACCTTGTGCCAGTGCTGCATTGGCTGCTCGGCCCAACGCTCTGGCCAAAAGCAGACGTGATGAAATGGACGTGCTTCCGCTCTGGCGAACAGCCGAAGCCCAATCAACCTCCGCCACTCGCTGAACTACGGCCGCACCTGCTGCCCCAACGCCAACCAAGGCCCCAAAACCACCAATCCATTTTTTAGCCGTTTCGCTATCCACCAGTTGATCCATAGCCCAAACAAAATTCACCCCCGCCACCAACGTCACAATCGACTTGATCGGCGCCTTGCTCAGCGCACTTTTCAAATCAAACACACTGCCCAATTCAACACCCACCGCCAGATTCACCGGCAACGGCGGCAGCTTGGTACTGGCTGGCACCAGGTGCATGAACGGGATTCCGCCCGTCACTCCACTGGCCAATGGCGCGACGTTCAGATGAGCGGGCAATGCCTGGCGAGTCCCCATCAAATCGCTGTACCACTCGCCCATTTGGCGCGGTGTGACGCCGGAGGTCTGGATGCGTTGGTCGCTGCGGGCAAGGGCTGCCGCCATGTACACCCGCCCGACTGGGCTGGTGACATTGTCCGCGTGGTGCAATTGCAGCGCCGCGACAGGCGCAACGGCCAAAAACAGCGCTTCGATGCTGGCTGCAGGTTTGTGTTGCTTGAGTTTGTCGGCGGTCTTGTTCAGCGCATCGGCATAACCAAAGGCTCTGGCGAGTTTGCTGGCGCCTTCTTGAACAGCAGCCTGGTTATCGCGGGCCACATCACTGAAGTCCACAAGGTATTTGATTTCGCCAACACCCAGCCGTGACGGCAACCCGAGCAATGCCCAAAGCAGCCATGGCTTACCGGCCTTGTCACTCTCCAGACTGAGGGTAATGGCCTCGGCTCCGATACTGGTGCTGGCCGCCCCCAGGCACGCCGCTGCGAAATGCAATTCCAGTGCCTCACGCGCCATCGACTGAGTGATGTCGAAATGACCGCAAGCCGTGTCCATGCTCGATGGACCGGTCACTTGCAGGGTGTTGAACCACGCCACCCAGAGTTGGGCCAGATGCCGCGTGTCGGCGGTATACCGATTGTTTTGGATCTCTTGATCTTTCCACGCCTGCTGGAGTTCGTCATAGCGAGTGATAGACGGCAGTTGTGCACTCAGTTGGCGGTCGCCTTCGCTCAGTGATTTGATGACGCTGGCCATCGCCCACTCTTCAACGTGATGTTCCTGGTAATTGTCGAACGCTTCTTTACGCACACGCATCAGCGCAGCGAGGTCGAGCAGAACGCCCCATGCGTCATCAATGACCGCGTAGGTTTGTTGCTCGCAGGCCTTCATCTGACGCTGCAATTTCAACCGATCGGGTGCGTGCTCCGTCTCGGGCTCCGCGCTCCAGCCATAGCTCTTCGCATCGTTGTATTCGCCAATTCGCTTGGCGATGGTGTCAACCTTGCCACTGAACGGCGCAACGCCCGGCACAAAACTGCGCATGATGCGCTGACGCACCGCTGGGTCTTTCCTGGCGGCCTGATATTGGACCTCACTCCAGCGAACGGGCGACCAGACCAATCCGACAGGGTCGCCAGCTCTTAACACCAGATGCGGTTTGATCCGGGTGTCGATCACCCTGCCTGCACGTGGGGTTTGGGTAAGCTGAGCTTTTTCGACCTGATACTCCACCAACTTGGGTGGACTGCTCTCCAAGACATAAAGCCAACCGTCGCGCAACAAGCGCGAGGTGTAGCTGAGCGCGTGCCCTGTCAAATCAGGATGCCGAGGCCCCAACTCGGGAAACGAGCCACTCAACGCCGGCAAGTCGTAGGCTTCGGTATCGACCGCGACGGTTGGGCCGAGGGCGTATCGCAGTGGCAAAACGGCAGCGAACAGCGGGCACGTTCCAACACGGATTTTGTTCTGGGCGCTCATGGGTTTTTCTCCGGGTTGGCGGGAAGGCTCAGTGCATGCAGAAGCGGCTCAGGCAGGGTGATTTGCGCGGCCAGACCTTTATTGGCCGGTGCTGAGTCGAATTCCGGCGCCTGGTTTTCCCAAGCGCACACTGGCGCGTTGCCATGGCGTAGCCAGACGCTTTCCACACCAAACCAAAAGCCTGCTGGCCATTGCGCTCCGGCCAAACAGCCACGTAGCAGCACCGAGCTATCCGCCAGACGCAGCCATAGCTCTCGCTGGTATTCATCAAATATGCGCAACCGACGCTGCAGGATCGGTTGCCATTGTTGGGCACTCTGTGGAGTAGCCAGCCAAACACTGTGTTGCAAATCAGAGCCACCCCACCAAGCGGCGTAGGCTGAGCTACCCAGTGAGGCATTGAGCAGAAATGGCCCCGCTGGGCCAATCCGCTCGTAGGCGGTTCCCTTGAAAAGCGATTGAGGAGCGTCTGCGCCGTAGTGCTCGTGAAGCCAATCGAAAGCGTCCTCATACTGGGAACCGTCAAGCAGGAGCAGGCCTTTGTTCGGGGTGATCGGGGTCATGCTTCAGCCCTCTCTGTTAACTGATGTTCCGGGGCGGCATCGCATATCGGGCAAATGCCGGTATCGGCCTCACGAAAGACGATGTTCTGTTTGAGCAGGACTTCCATGGGGAGGGTGTCGATAACCACTGCCTCGGCAGCTTGGGGAACTACTGACAGTGCCGCCTGCCCCGGCAGGCCCGCGACCGGCGAACCGCCCTCGGCAATGGCCACACTGCTGAAAATCCCGTTGGAATTAATGACGATGTGCTGACCACCGGCCGTAAGCGTCAAGCTCGTTCCGGCATTAATGACCACATTGGCGGCGCTGACATGGGCATGCGCCCCAGCCTGAATCACCAACGTGCCCTCTGCCGAGGTGCTGCTATTGCCGGCGATGGTGATCAGTTCATTACCGCCGATCACCGTGTTGCGCTCACCCTGAGTGGTGTGCAACTCGTCGCCCTTGATCAGGCTGGCGCTGTGGTTGTCGACCTGTTCGAAGCGGTCGTTGCTGATCAGGCTGTGGCTGTCGCGGGTGATCTGCTCGCGGCGGTCGTTGCCTATCTTGGTGTTGCTGTCTTTGAGGATCAGTTGCTCGATGTCTCGTTGGGCGCGCAGGTAGATGCGTTCCTGCCCGGCGCGGTCTTCAATCGACAGCTCGTTGTAACCGCCGGTATGCGGGGAGCTGTGGCTGCGCAAGACGGTTTTGGTTTTGTGCTCGGGCAACGCATACGGCACAGACGTGACCTTGTTCGGTACACACCCGGTAATGAGCGGATTGTCAGGATTGCCGTCCAGATAAGTGATGACCACTTCCATGCCGATGCGCGGGACGGTCACCGCCCCAAAGCTGTCACCCGCCCAGCTGGAGGAAACCCGCAGCCAGCAACTGCTTTTTTCACTGTTGAGTTCGGCCCTGCACCAAGGAAATTCGACCTTCACACGACCATATTCGTCGCAATAGATCTCCTCACCGGCCGGGCCGGTAACGCGGGCAGTCTGGCAGACCAATGCCGGTCTTGGTGCAGGTAGCGGTGGCCGATAAAACACATCCCAGGGAACGGCGCTGAAGCGGTTGCGATAGCCTTGGGTAAAACCGTCTTCGGGTTTGATGTTGCTGGTAATGGCCTCTTCCAGTGACTGGGGTTGTTTCCCAGCGTGCGACACGCTGAGTAACAACCACAGATCGTTGCAGGCTTTGCGCGGGTGCTCGGCCAGGTCAAAAAAGTGCCCACTGCGCAGGCACGGCTGATCGCTGGCGCCCTCGACCACTTGGTAATCGGCACGGTGGCGCTCCAGGGCCTGGCGCGCGAGTTGTTTGCCGCGTTTTTCATTCTCGATCAAAACCGGATAGCGATAGTCTTCCAGCTCTGGGTTGAACTCGGCGGTGAAGCGGCTCTCCAGCAGCAGGCTGGGGCGCTGGAAGTCGTAATGTCGGCGCGTTGTCGTGCTGGTGCGGCTGCGAAAGCCCATGGAAAACTGGCTGACCACCGGGTGCTCCGCCACCATCCCGGAGTCTTGTTGATAGGGGGTTTTGCCCAGTTTGGGGAAGCAGGTCTGGTCGTCGGTGAACACCAGCAAATGACCTTCTGCCGAATGCTGGTGATGCCAGGCGATGCCGTCCTCGGCGCACAGCCGCTGGACGAACTCGAAGTCATTTTCCCCATACTGCGTGCAGTATTCGCGCTCGGGGCTGGTGCTGACATGGAAGGTAAAGGCATCGGCCTGAATGCCGTGACCTTTGAGCACCTGAGCGATGATTTGCGGAACCGCCAGGTTTTGGAAAATCCGCTGATTGTGGCTGAACTGCAAGTAATACAGCGCAGGCACCAGGGTCAAGTGGTAACGGGTCAGGCGTTTGCCGGACTCCCCGACGAACACCTCTTCGATACGGCCATGAAGGCCTTCGCCGTTATGACCGAACTGGAGAAAGGCGGGCTGGCTGAGCAGGCTCTCCAGATCAAAATCCGGGTGTTCGCTGACCAGCTCAACGTGAATCGCGTACAAGGCGCCGATGACCTCGACACCGTCAAAGGCGAGAACCTTGAAATCGTGACGAACATCGGGGATGTGCAGCGCAAAATGCACCGTATTGGCCGAACCGAACATACGCTTATCCTTAAGCAAAGAGGATGTAAAAGCGCGATGTCCAAACCGTCCATGGTCTGTGCACGCGAAACTGGCGGGCACGTTAACAACGAAAAAAACGGATAGATGTAAGACCCGTCTTTAAACCAGGAAGGAATTTTCTCTACCTAAGGTTGGCCTCTCAACAAATGACTGGCATACCCAGACCTCAGATATGACAGGCACAAAAAAGCCGACATCTCTGTCGGCTTTTTTGTGCTGTTTTGCTGATCTCGATCATTTTCGTGACGCCACGAAAATGATCGGCAGCAGGGTCACTGCTTCGGCGGTTCCGCCGGTTTCGGTGCCGGGTCTTCGAAGATATTCAGTCGCTCGCGCAGCTCATGGGCCGGCAGCGGTTGTTTATCCGCCGGCAATGCGTTCGGATCGACTGGCGTGGTCGGCACTTCGCCCGGACCACCCTGCCCTTGGGCTGGCGCAGGTGCCGGTTCAGCACCTTGCGAACCTTCGATGGCGCGCTGGGCCTTCTTGGTCAACACCACAATGTCGATCCGGCGGTTGACCGGGTTGAACGGGTTCTCGCGGTCGAACAGCGCCGAGGAGGCATAACCGACCACCCGCGCCACTTGCTGATCCGGATAACTGCCGGCGACCAGCGCACGGCGGGCGGCGTTGGCACGGTTGGCCGAGAGTTCCCAGTTGCCGAAATCACCGGTGCCCGAGTACGGCTTGGCATCGGTGTGGCCGCTGATGCTGATCTTGTTCGGCACCGCTTTGATGGTGTCGGCCATGGCCAGCAGGATGTCTTCGAAGTACGGTTTCAGGCGCGCTGAACCTGAGTCGAACATCGGCCGGTTTTCCGCGTCCATGATCTGGATGCGCAAGCCGTCCTGAGTGATCTCGAACAGGATCTGGTCTTTGAATTTTTGCAGCTGCGGGTTCTCATCGACCTTGTTCTGCAACTCTTGCAGCAACAGTTCCAGGCGTTCCTTCTCGACCTGCTCGGCCATGCCTTCGACCTGTTCGGTGTCGACGGTGACTCGGTCGGGTTGCGGCTGAGACTTCACTTCGGGGTTGAGGGTGTTCTCCGGCGCCAGGGTTGGGGAACCGCCCAGATCGATGATGTACGGCGTGCCGCTTTCGGTGAAGCCGACCGGGTCCTTGAAGTAACCGGCGATGGCGATCTTCTGTTCCGGCGTTGCGGTGGACAGCAGCCACAGCACCAGGAAGAACGCCATCATCGCCGTCGCGAAGTCAGCGAAGGCGATTTTCCAGGAGCCCCCGTGATGCCCGCCCGCGTATTTTTTTACGCGCTTGATGATTATCGGCTGGTTATTTTCCATGACTTAGCGACCGCGAACCGCTTGTTCCAGCTCAGCGAAGCTAGGACGGTGCGCCGGGTACAGAACCTTGCGGCCGAACTCCACCGCCAGCGATGGTGGCATGCCGGAAGCCGAAGCAACCAGCGAGGCCTTGATGGCTTCGTAGACGTTCAGTTCTTCCTTGGCTTCGTGGGCCAGGGCATGGGCCAGCGGGCCGAAGAAACCGTAGGCGGCGAGAATACCGAAGAAGGTACCCACCAGTGCCGCACCCACGTGGACGCCGATCATTTTCTGATCGCTTTCACCCAGGGAGGCCATGGTCACCACGATCCCCAACACGGCCGCGACGATACCGAAACCGGGCATGGCGTCGGCGATGCCGTTCACCGCGTGCGACGGGTGATCCAGGTCTTCCTTGAGGCTGGTCAGCTCCATGTCGAACAGGCCTTCGAGCTCATGGGGAGCCATGTTACCGGAGGACATGATGCGCAGGTAATCGCAGATGTACGCCGTCATGCGGTCATCTTTCAGAACGGCCGGGTACTTGGCAAAAATCGGGCTCGCGGCAGCATCTTCGATGTCGCCTTCGATTGCCATCATGCCTTCGCGGCGGCTCTTGTTGAGGATCTCGTAAATCAGCCCCAGCACTTCCAGATAGAACGTGTGGTTGAAGCGCGAGCTGAACATTCCCAAGGATTTCTTGAGAACGTGTTTGAACATATGACCAGGGTTGGCCTGCAGGAATGCACCGAGGGCCGCGCCCCCGATAATCAACACCTCGAAAGGCTGGATCAGGGCGGCAATCTTGCCGTGGGAGAGCACGTATCCGCCGAGCACGCTCGCGAATACGACGATGATGCCGATTAATTTAGCCATAGGTAGGAGAGCACTTACTGAGTCGGGTTCAAGGTCATATTCGGAAGTTAAAAAATCTCTTCTTCTACTTATCGGCAAAACTGCGCCAGACTATAGCCAGTTCAAGCGAAAAGCTAATTTAGCCCTCTCCGGGCATAGGTAATGCAGACGATGATCACGTCCAACCATGGCTAACGAAACGAACATCCCAACCCCAAAACCGACCACGCTTGAAGGCTGGGTCAAGCTTCTCGATGGCGTGCGCCTGCCGGTTCCGCAAGACAGTCACGACCGTGTCTGCAGGGCCCTCGCCGATAACCGCAGTTCACTTCGTGACATTGCCGAACTGTTGCAGGACAGCCCGGCCCTGGCCTTGAGCGTGATTCGCGAAGCCAATCGCCACACCCACGGCAGCATGACCGAGCCGGCGGAAAATCTTGAAGTGGCGATCAATCGCCTCGGGTTGAAGCGCACCGAAGAGTTGCTTGCCCGGTTGCCTGCCGAACCCCAATCACAGATACCGGTGGCTTTGCGTCAGTTGCAGATGATCAGCCAGCATGCGACCCAACAGGCCAACGGTTTTTTCGCCGGTCGCCTGGCGCGGCTCTGGCAGGACATCCACTGGGGCAGCCTGCTGTTTCTCTCGCCGCTGTGGCCGATGGCGTTGACTCATCCGCAGTTGCTCGAAGAGTGGGAACTGCGGGTGATTCATAAAGGCGAGTCAGCGCGCAACGTCGAAAAGCAATTGTTCGGCGTTCGCTTGCTGGACATCTGCCAGGCACTGGTGGACATCTGGCGCTTGCCGATCTGGGTCCAGCAAGGTTATCGACTGCTGCTCAACGAGCAGCGAGAACTGGTCAAAGTCCTGCGCATTGCCCGCGACAGCGAGCATCCCTTGCGCCAGCAAAACCGTCTCGATGACGATCCGACCCTGCGCCGCTGGCTCAATCAGCCAGCCAATACCGTGCTATTGGCCAATGGCCTGGCACTGTCGGCGCAACAGGCCTGGGACAGTCCGCACAGCGAGCGTTGGCAATACCTGACCAGCCTTTACCTGCAAATGCCGATGAGCGAAGTGCAGCAGCAACTGCATCAACAAGCCGTCAACAGCGCGCATCAGCACGCCATGCCGGACATATGGCACCCCGCTGTATCGCTGATCTGGCCATCGGGCGTGAACCGCATTCACGCCGGTTTGCTGCCGGCACCGGCGCCGACCACCGAAGACCTGACGGCGTGGCGTAAACAATGCGCTGAACTGCTGGTCGAGCCGAGCCGCTTCACCAACGCGATGCACTTGACCACCTCTGCCCGGGACGCGCTGGTCGCGTGCGGCATGCGTCGGGTGATGATTTTGATGGCCGACCGCACCCACGCCAATTTGCGTGCGCATCAAACGGCCGGGCTGGAGAAGGACGCGACTGGGCTGAACCTGGCCGTCAGTCAGAGCACCGTGCTGCAACGGCTACTCTCGCAACAGGCCCAAGTGCGACTGACACCCGCCAACAACGCCCAGTTCTCGGCCCTGTTACCTGCCAACCTGCGCGCGCAGTTTCGCGGCGAACACTTGCTGCTGCGCTCACTGGTCAATAATGGCCGGGTAATCATGGTTGTTGTTGCGGATCAGGGCGGCGGGCCGTTTTCGGAAATCACTGTCCAAGCTTTCGGTAAAACGGCTCAGTGCATTGAAAAGGCACTCCATAGCTTTAGCCAGCGCGGTCAATGAATGCTGCGCTACAATCCTCCCCTTTGTGCTCTGGAGACCTCACATGTCTGACTTCTCTGGCTTGGCGCTGGTCATCGAGCCGAGCGACTTGCTCCCTCGCCTCGAGTCCCGCGAACTGATTCTGGTGGACCTGACCAGCAGCGCCCGCTATGCCGAAGGGCATATTCCCGGCGCACGCTTTGTCGACCCCAAACGTACGCAACTCGGTCAGGCGCCTGCGCCGGGGCTGATGCCGCCGCAAGCGGCACTCGAAGCGTTGTTCGGTGAGTTGGGACACAACCCCGATGCGGTCTACGTGGTGTATGACGACGAAGGTGGCGGTTGGGCGGGGCGCTTTATCTGGCTGCTCGATGTCATCGGCCACCGCAATTACCACTATATAGACGGTGGTCTGACGGCGTGGCTGGCAGAAGGCATGCCCATGTCGATCCAGATCCCGCCCCACGTTGGCGGCCCGGTTGCGTTGACCCTGCACGACGAACCGACCGCCACTCGCGAATACCTGCAAAGCCGTCTCGGCGCCGCTGACCTGGCGGTCTGGGACGCGCGTGGCCCGCTGGAGTACTCCGGCGAGAAAGTCCTGGCAGCCAAGGCCGGGCACATTCCCGGCGCGGTGAATTTCGAATGGACGGCCGGCATGGATAAGTCGCGCAACCTGCGCATCCGCACGGACATGCCGCAGATCCTGGAACAACTCGGCATCACCAAAGACAAAGAAGTCATTACCCACTGCCAGACTCACCATCGCTCTGGCTTCACCTATCTAGTGGCCAAGTCCCTCGGTTATCCGCGGGTCAAAGGCTACGCCGGCTCCTGGGGCGAATGGGGCAACCACCCCGATACGCCCGTAGAGATTTAAGGTTTTTAAGGACAGTTAATGAATAAGCGTTTGTTTATCCTCAGCCAATACCTGCTGCCTCACCACTTGCTCTCGCGACTGGCCGGCTGCATTGCCGAATGCCGCGTGCGCTGGTTCAAGAACGCCTTTACCGCCTGGTTCGCCAAGCGTTACCAGGTGGACATGTCCCAGGCGCTGGTCGAAGACTTGACCGCTTACGAGCACTTCAACGCGTTCTTCACCCGTGCGTTGAAAGACGGTGCTCGCCCGCTCGATGAAACCCCGGGCGCGATTCTCAGCCCGGCCGACGGCGCGGTCAGCCAACTCGGCCCGATCGAACACGGTCGCGTGTTCCAGGCCAAGGGCCACAGCTTCAGCGTGCTGGAATTGCTCGGTGGTGATGCCGCGAATGCTGCGCCGTTCATGGGCGGCGATTTCGCGACGATTTACCTGTCGCCGAAAGACTACCACCGCGTGCACATGCCACTGGCTGGCACCCTGCGCGAGATGGTTTACATCCCGGGCCGGATTTTCTCGGTCAACCAGACCACCGCCGAAAACGTGCCGGAGCTGTTTGCCCGCAACGAGCGTGTGGCGTGCATTTTCGACACCGAGCGCGGGCCGATGGCCGTGGTGCTGGTGGGCGCGATGATCGTGGCCTCGATTGAAACCGTGTGGGCCGGGCTGGTGACGCCGCCGAAACGCGAGCTGAAAACCTTCCGTTACGACGAAGCTGCCCGCGCGCCGATCCATCTGGAAAAAGGTGCGGAACTGGGTCGCTTCAAGCTGGGTTCGACTGCTGTCGTGCTGTTCGGGCCGGACCAGGTGAAATGGGCTGAAGAACTGGCGGCTGGTTCGCCAGTACAGATGGGCCAGGGCATGGGCTTGCCGAAAGTCTGACCTGGCTAATCCGCCCCGTCGAACGTCTTCGAAGGGGCGGACATTTCGGTAGCGCCGTTACTCTATCTGTCCACGAAAACCGATCGGCCCTTCGTTGGCGTAGGTATTGGTGCCACTGAGGTTTTTCCCTCCGTCATTGGAGGTGACGCTCAACGCCACAACGTTCTGATTATCACGGCCGCCGATGACCCACTTGCCACCCGGATGCCATGGGGCGTCGTTGCCGCCCCACTGATTTTCCACGTTGTACTGGTTCTGGCCCGTGCGCTGAGCCTTGAAGCCAATGGGACCTTCACCCGCGTAAGTCATGGTGCCGGTGAAGCTCTTCCCGCCATCGCCCGATTTGATCTCGATCGCGACCACGTTCTGGTTGTCCCGTGCGCCTAACGTCCAGTCTCCGCCCGGATGCCAGGGTGCCGAACTACCGCCCCATTGATTTGCCACTACGTATCTAGACATAAACTTCATCTCCTTGAAGTTACAAGAGACCTGCCCTGCGTAGGCAACAGGCCGTACGACTGTGCGTATCCAGTCGCACGTGTGTCAGATTAGTAGTACACCCGAGCGGCACCCGGCTGACAGACAAACGGTCGACATCCACAGGTGCTACAGTCAGGTCATTCACGCCCATTTCCCGGTTGGAGTTTTCCACGGCATGAATGAGACCAGTCCCCACCTGCTGCTACGTGCACCGATCCCGACGCAGCTACGCCTGTCGTTCTGTGAACCGACGCCGCGCGACCTCAAGCGCTGGATCGCCAACCTGCCCAAAGCCAACATCGGCGAAACCGCTCGCCTGCTCTATCAAGGCTTGAGCGAGCTCAACCAACTGCTCACCCCCAGCGACAATCGCCTGCAACTGCTCGAACTGTTGCGACCCGAGGTGTATTACGTCTGCAAACACCTGGAGCGACATTTCCTGCATCAGGCGATTGTGCTGGACGAGCGTTCGCGCAAGATCGCCAACCTTTGCCAGGCACTGCAAAGCCACTTGGCGATTGGCTACAAACAGATCGTCGTGCGCATTACCCCGCGCTTCAGCAAGGATCGAGCATCGCTGTTGACCCAAGCACTGCAGCGGGCGATCCATTGCCTGAACGGCCCACTGATTCGCTCTACTCAACTGTATTGCCCAGTACCGGAAGGCCTGTGGCTGGAGCTGCATCAGCTGTATCGAATCGCCTGCGCGCACAAACTCCAGCATCTGAGCCTGCGCGATGAGCTGGCCAACGAGACGAAAACCCTGAGCATCGAACAGACCTACGTTTCGGCCCTGCTGCTCGGCGCCTCCCGCTGCAATCAACTGCGCCAGAACCAGATTGCCCGGCTTGCCGAGGTGCTGGAGCCCTGGAGCCAATGGATCAAGTTACAACCCGGCCAACCCGCCGAAGGATTGTTTGCCGTCGCGCCGGACCTCGACACCGGGCCGCGCTATCGCTCGAAGTTCAGGGCCGAGCAGCAGGCCAGTTTGTTGGGGATCGATCCGCAGCCACTGGTCACCGCCATCGAAGCGCATTTGCAAGGCACTATCGGTACACCGCCGCTGCCCGTACCGAGCGGGCTCAGCCTGGATACGTTGCAACACCTGCACGCCGCCTGGGGCCAGGCGGCCGAGCGCAGCTTTCAACGCACCGTCGGCCAAGGCACGTTGACCCTGTGCGTGGGCATGAGCGCATTGCATTTCTATCTGGGCGGGCAGCGTTCGTTCAGCGATATTTTGAAAAACCCTGGCACCAGGCTTGCGCAGTTTTCGGCCACTTCCCCGGCTGGCCGGGAAAGCGATCAATGGGGCCGGGCGTTCGACGCCGCCCCCCACGGCAACGCCGATGCCTTGCTGCCTTACGAAGAAATTGAATACCCGCAACTCCAGAACGACGACGGCCACGAGGCGGCTGATAGCAATCGGCATTTTCCGACATACGCTCTGCCAGTCATCAATCACAGTCCCGGCGGATATTGCCTTGCATGGCCTGGTGCAGTGCCGGCCGAGTTACAAGCTGGCGAAATGGTCGGAATCGAGGACTCCGCCAATCAGGGCTGGAGTATCGCGGTGGTGCGCTGGATTCGTCAGGTGCGTGGCGGTGGCACGCAAATGGGGATTGAGCAGGTCGCGCCATACGCCGAGCCGTGCGGGCTGCAACTGGTGCGAGCGCGGGACGATCACAGTCAGTATTTACGTGGCCTGTTGTTGCCGGAAATCAGCGCCATCGACCTGCCCGCCACGTTGCTCGCACCGCGCCTGCCCTTTCAGGAAGGCAGCAAAGTGCTGATCAACACCAACGGCCAGGAACGCCGGGCCGGGCTGGATCGGCGGGTGGCGAGCACCAACAGTTTTAATCAGTTTGCTTATCGCTCGTTGGAGACCAGCAGGAACGACAACGCCGCGGTGAGCGGCGTTGAGGAGGATTTTGATTCGTTGTGGAAGTCGCTTTGAGGATGAACCCGATACCTGTTGCGAGGGAGCTTGCTCCCACCAGGACTGCATAGCAGTCCTTTTTTTGGGGCCGCTTCGCAGCCCAGCGGGACGGTGCGGCGTTCCGACAAGCTCCCTCGCCACAAGAGCCTTTCAGCCTTGGGGAGGCTCAGAGCTGCCCGTCACGATCCCGAAAGCCCAGCAGATACAGCACGCCATCCAGCCCAAGGGTGGAAATCGCCTGCTTCGCCGACTGCTTCACCAGCGGTTTGGCGCGGAACGCCACGCCCAGACCGGCAATCGCCAGCATCGGCAAATCGTTGGCACCGTCGCCGACCGCAATGGTCTGCTCCAGACGCAAACCTTCCTTGTGCGCCAGTTCCTTCAGCAGATCCGCCTTGCGCTGCGCATCAACTATCGGCTCAACCGCCACGCCGGTAACCTTGCCGTCGACCACTTCCAGTTCGTTGGCAAACACGTAGTCGATGCCCAACTTGGCCTGCAACTGCTTGGCGAAGTAGGTGAAGCCGCCCGACAGGATCGCCGTCTTGTAGCCCAGACGCTTGAGTTCGGCGAACAGGGTTTCAGCGCCTTCAGTCAGACGCAACGAAGCACCGATCGAGTCCAGCACGCTGACGTCCAGCCCCTTGAGCAAAGCCAGGCGTTCTTTGAAGCTCGCACGGAAATCCAGTTCACCGGCCATCGCCCGCTCGGTGATCTCAGACACCTGATCGCCCACACCCGCAGCCTTGGCCAGTTCGTCGATGACTTCGGCCTCAATCAGCGTCGAGTCCATGTCAAACACCGCCAGGCGGCGGTTACGGCGGAACAGCGAATCTTCCTGGAAGGCGATGTCGACGTTCAGTTCCTGGGCGACGCTGAGGAATTCGGCCCGTAGCGCTTGCGGATCAGCCGCTTCACCACGCACGGAAAACTCGATGCAGCCCTTGCCCTTGTCGGCCGGGGTGTCCAGCGGCATACGCCCGGACAAGCGATCAATGTGATCGATGTTCAGGCCATATTTGGCGGTAATCGAACTCACGGCCTGCAATTGCCCGGCGGTCACTTTGCGGGTCAATAGCGTCACGATGTGGCGTTTTTTGCCCTGGTTGCCGACCCACTGCTGGTAATCCTCTTCGGACACCGGCGTGAAACGCACCTGCTGATCGAGCTCGTAACCCTTGAACAGGATGTCTTTGAGCACCGACTTGCCTTGCTCGGTACCTGGAATTTCAACCAGGATGCCGAACGACAGGGTGTCGTGGATCACCGCCTGACCGATGTCGAGAATGTTCACACCACCCTGGGCCAGAACGCCGGTAATGGCCGCAGTCAGACCCGGACGGTCGACTCCCGTGATGTTTATCAGGACGATTTCGCGCAAGGCGCACCCCCGCAAGTGGAAAAAAACCGCATTCTACCCACTTTCAGTGACCATCGGGCACCGTCAACGCTTTGCCGGTCTAGGGCCTGTCGCTATACTGCGCGTCAACTTCACGGACAAAAGAGCCGAGCTCAAGTGAACCGGCCCACGCCAGTAAAAACCGATAACTTCTTTCTGCTGATCTTCCGTGCACTGCGCCACCGCCGTGTACCGATTGCATTGCGCATCGCCAGCCATAACGTGATCCTGGTCGCTCTGGCCCTGGTGATCTACGCCTGCGTGATGGGTTTGCAATTCAAGCAGGCCATGCACGAGCAGGCCGATGCGCTGGGCGAAAGCCTGACCACGCAGACCGCCACCTCCGCCACCGAGCTGTTGGTGTCCAACGACATCCTCAGCCTCAACGTGCTGCTCAACAACCTGACCAAAAACAAGCTGGTGGCCCACGCCGCCATCTATAGCGTGGATAACCGCATCCTCGCCGAAGCCGGTCAGCGCCCCAAGCACAGCCTGTTGGGCGAAGCCGAGGGCATGTACCAGAGCAAGATCACGTTCCAGGACGTGACCGCCGGGCAACTGCGCATCAGCCTGGACATGGATCAGTTCCAGCAACCGATGACCATCAGCCTGCAAAGCATGGGTATTTTGAGTGCAATTCTGCTGGCCCTGTCCCTGGCCTTGAGCCTGCGTCTGGGTCGGCACATCTCCACGCCGCTGCTGCAATTGCGCGTGTGGCTGCGCAATATCGACGAATACACCCCGGCCACCGAGCGTCAGGATGAGATCGGCGACCTGGCCCGTCAGCTGCACGCCAATTTCGCGCCGGAGCCGGCCGAGCCGGAACCTGCGCCTGAGCCGGAATACGACGACAGCGAATACGAAGACGCCGACGATAACGAGCCGACCTTCGAAGTGCGCAACCTGCGTGATCCGAGTTTCGATGAAAGCAAGCCTGTGGCCGGCCTCAAGCCTGCACCACGGCGCAGTGTCAGCACCGTTGAAGACGATGATGACGATGATGCATTTGCCGATTTGCGTGATGAATCGGCCGACGCCGCGCCTAAACCGGCAGCAAAACCGGTGATCTCGAACGTGCCACAGCACAGCGCCGTCCTGGCCGTGCAACTCGGTGCTCAGGATCAACTGCGTCGTCTGCCGCGCACACGCCTGGAAGAACTGCTGAAACGCTATCGCGATTGCCTAGATCAGGCCGCGTCACTCTATGAGGGCGAACTGCATAGCCTGAACGATGGCAGCACGCTGATGGTCTTCCACACGGAAGACAGCGGCGACGACTACCTGACCAACGCGATCTGCTGCGGTGAGCTGTTGCGAGCACTGGGCCATCAGTTGCAGATCGAAGTCGCGGACAGCGGCATCACCCTGCAATTGCAGTTGGGCCTGACGCTGGGCGACGAGTTGTTCGGTTTGAGCCAGATCGATCTGCTGCTGACCGAGGCCGCTCAGGATGCCCTGGCCTTGTCGCAACACAGCCGCAACCTGCTGCTGGTGGAGCGCAAGATCAGTGACGACGCGCTGATCCGCCAGCGTGCGCGGATCCGCCCGATTGCCAGCCCTGAGGGTGCTTGCTGTGTGGAGCGGTTGATGGAGCCTTATCCGTCGATGCTGGAACGGCAATTGGCGCGGATGCATGAGCGTCGGGCGTAGCTCTTAGTCCCGTAACAACAAAACCCGCAGATGAGTGATTGTCTGCGGGTTTTTTGTTGCCTGTCCTGGCCCCATCGCCAGCAGGCTGGCTCCCACATTGGATCTGTGGCGTACACATGCCCCTGTGGGAGCCAGCCTGCTGGCGATGAGGCCGGGACAGGCATTGGAGATACAACCCGCAGAAACAACAAAGCCCGCATCTCTGCGGGCTTTGTGTTGAATCAATCCAGGCTTAGAACCTGAACACTTCCATATCGGTGCGGATTGGCGAAGCCATCGGGATCTTCGGCTGCTTTTCCTGTTCCGCCGCCGGAGCCACAGGCTTGGCAGCCGGTTTTTTCGGCGCTTCGGCAATCGGTGGCTGGTTAGCCAGCGGTTTGAGCGCTACCGACAGCTGCTCGGCCAGACGCTGCAGCAACACACCCTGAGCCTGAACCTGAGCCGCCGTACCGCCAGCGTGCTTTTCCTGCAGGTGAATGATGCGGTTGTCGCGAACCTGGCCACGACGGTCGATCAGACGCCATTGTGCATCCAGGATCGCCGGTTGCGATTCACCCGAGTCCAGGCGAGTAATCGTCATCAGCACCTGAACATCCGGCGTGAAGCCGGCAGTCGCAGGCGCCAGCACAACGCGCTGGCTGTCCAGATGACCCGCTACCTGACGCAGCAATAGCTGATCGATGTCGGAAGACAAGCTACCCGCCCACCGACCGTCAAGCGATGCCTGCAGGCTGCCATCGGGCTGTCGCTGCAACAAGGTTTCGCGTTGCAGGTAATCCGCAACCGTCACCGGGCCCAGCAAAACCGCCATGCCCGCGCTTTGCGCAGGCTGAGCCGGACTTCCGCTGTCCAGCTGATACAGCGACACCGGTTGGTGAACGCTGCAACCCGCCAAGCCAAGAACGCCGGCGAGCATCAAAATAAAAGGAAGGCGCAGAGCAGTCATCGTCCCATCCAGGTGGTTGCCACAAGGCTAACCACAGTGAAAATACTCAATAAATATGAAGAACGCTCGGCCACGCCGGCGCTTGAAAGGCCATATCATCCGTGAATATGCGTTCCGACTCCAGCGCCAATGCGTCGATCTACGCGTTAAATCGTAGATCGAGGCCTCTAGGACGCTTAATTGAGGTTTTCGACGAGCAGCGCATCGACCCGCTGGAAGCCACGTGGCAGTTTGTTACCACGACGCCCACGCTCACCTTTGTAGTGTTCGAGGTCGTCCGCTTTCAGTGACAACGTACGTTTCCCGGCCTGCAGCACCAACGTGGCGCCATCCGGCAGTACGGCGATGTCCGTGACATATTCTTCGCGACTGGCCACACGCTCACCGTTGATCCCGATGATCTTGTTGCCTTTGCCCTTACCTAATTGTGGCAGATCACTGATCTTGAAGATCAGCAGGCGACCTTCGGTGGTCACCGAAGCCAGCCAATTATTCTCGCGATCCGTTACCGGGCGCGGAAGAATGACCTTGGAGTTGTTCGGCAAGCTCAACAGCGCCTTGCCGGCCTTGTTCTTGGCTTGCAGGTCTTCACCCTTGACCACGAAGCCGTAACCGGCGTCGGAGGCGATCACGTACAGCGAATCGTCTTCCGGCATCAGCACGCATTCAAAAGTCGCCCCTGGCGGCGGCGTCAGACGGCCGGTCAACGGCTCGCCCTGGCCACGGGCCGATGGCAGCGTGTGCGAAGGCACCGAATAACTGCGACCGGTGGAGTCTATAAACACTGCGAACTGGTTGGAGCGACCCGGCGCCAAAGCCTTGAAACCATCCCCGGCCTTGTAGGAAAGCCCGGTAGCGTCGATCTCATGCCCTTTGGCAGAGCGAACCCAGCCTTTTTCCGACAGCACGACGGTCACTTTCTCGTTCGGCAGCAGATCGTGTTCGGTCAGGGCCTTGGCTTCGGTGCGCTCGACGATTGGCGAGCGACGGTCGTCGCCGTAGGTTTCGGCGTCCTTGATCAGCTCGGTACGCACCAGTTTTTTCAGCTTGGCTTCGCTGCCCAGCAGGGCTTGCAGCTTGGCCTGTTCCTTGAGCAGTTCATCCTGCTCGGCACGCAGCTTCATTTCTTCCAGTCGCGCCAACTGACGCAAACGGGTGTCGAGAATGTAGTCGGCCTGGATTTCGCTCAGGGCAAAACGCGCGATCAGCGCGGCTTTCGGGTGTTCCTCGGTACGGATGATGTGAATCACTTCATCCAGGTTGAGGTAGGCAATCAGCAAACCGTCCAACAGGTGCAGGCGACGCTCGACCTTGTCCAGGCGAAATTGCAGACGACGACGCACGGTGTTGACGCGGAACTCCAGCCATTCCACCAGCAGCGCACGCAGGTTTTTCAGCTGCGGCTTGCCGTCCAGGCCGATGATGTTGATGTTGACCCGATAGCTCGACTCCAGCTCGGTGCTGGCAAACAGGTGTTGCATCAGCCCGTCGTGGTCGAAGTTTTTCCGTGCGCCCGGAATGATCACGATCCGGCACGGGTTTTCGTGGTCGGATTCGTCGCGCAGGTCCGCAATCTGCGGGGCCTTGGACGGTTTGGCCTGCATCATCGCAGCGATCTGCTCCAGCACCTTGGCACCGGAGACCTGATGCGGCAGCGCGGTGACGATGATATCGCCGTCTTCAATGTGATACACGGCGCGCATGCGCACCGAACCCTTGCCGGTTTCGTACATTTTCAGCAGATCGGCGCGGGGCGTGATGATTTCCGCTTCGGTCGGGTAATCCGGGCCCTGGATGTGTTCGCAGAGCTGCTCAACCGTGGCTTTCGGCTCATCGAGCAAGCGCACGCACGCCGTCGCGACTTCGCGCAGGTTGTGCGGCGGCACGTCGGTGGCCATGCCCACGGCGATGCCGGTGGTGCCGTTGAGCAAGATGTTCGGCAAACGTGCCGGCAACACCAGCGGCTCGTCGAGCGTACCGTCGAAGTTCGGGCCCCAGTCCGCGGTGCCCTGGCCCAGTTCGCTGAGCAGCACTTCGGAATAACGCGACAGCCGCGCCTCGGTGTAACGCATGGCGGCGAAGGATTTGGGATCATCCGGCGCCCCCCAGTTACCCTGGCCGTCGACCAGCGTGTAGCGGTAGCTGAACGGCTGGGCCATAAGGACCATGGCTTCGTAGCAGGCCGAATCGCCGTGCGGGTGGAATTTACCGAGCACGTCACCGACGGTACGCGCCGACTTCTTGTGCTTGGAATCGGCGTCCAGCCCCAACTCGCTCATCGCATAGATGATGCGCCGCTGTACCGGTTTCAGGCCGTCGCCGATATGCGGCAAGGCACGGTCCATGATCACGTACATGGAGTAGTTGAGGTAGGCATTTTCGGTGAAGTCAGCCAGTGACCGGCGTTCTACACCGTCCAGGCTGAGATCAAGGGAGTCGCTCATGCGGGCCTCATCGGTTCGTTGTCTGGCGCAGCAGCATGGTGCCACCGCGCTGGGTAAATTCAAGTTTGTTGAGTGCGCTCATACCGAGCAGCACTTGCTTGCCATCCAGGCCTGGCACGACGATGGCGCGCACGTCACGCAGCACAATGTCGCCCAGTTGCAGCCGGTCGACGCGGGTTCGATAACCCTCGGTACGACCGTTGGCGGTGCTCAGGGTCACCCCGAAGCCTTTTTCAAGTTTCAGCCGTTCGGCCATTTCAGCCGGGATCGCCACATCGGTCGCCCCGGTATCCAGCATGAAATCTACCGGCTGACCGTTGATCTGGCCGCTGGCGACGAAGTGGCCCTGGATGTTGCTGGCCAGTTTCACTTCAATAAATCCTTCGCCCTGCTCCGAGCTGACGACCACATTGGGATTTTGCTGCCGATCCTCCCACTGGCCGAAAAACCGCGTTGCCAGAAACAGCGCCGCGCACCAGGCCAGCACCATAAACACCCGACCCGCGCGCTTTCCCGGCGTCTGCTGGCTCACGGCTTGGCACTCCAGCCACCTTCAGGCGCGGCGAAACGCCAGACAACCGGGCGAACCTCGCCATCGGCGCGGGCATCGTTGTTGTTGTCGGTGCCGATCCAGGCCCCCTCGGCGTCGACAATCAATGCTTCGGTCAGACCAAACGGATTTTGATAGCGGCGGTGTTCCTGCAAGGCTTCATCGGCAAACGACCAGCAGCGCTCGACCTTGGCCGTGACCGGGTCGCGGCGGCAGATCTGGTAAGCGTTGCGTTCAAGGGTGAACAGCTTGCCGTTGAACAGCGATAGGTCGGCAAAGTCCCGAGTCACGGCTTTGGCCCGTGGAAACTGCGCCGGCTGCATTTCTTTACCCGCCTCGCTCAGCAACACGCATCCACCGTCGCAATCCCACACCGTCTGTTTGCGCTTGATCAGCAGCAAGCCACGGCTTTGACGCTCGGCGGCGAGCCACAATTGATCGCCCGCCGGGTTGATCGCCAGCCCCTCGAACAGCGCATTGAATTGCAACAACATGCCGCTGGCCCGCGCTTCGCGGACCAGCATCGGCGAGATCTTCAGCCAGGACGAAGGCCCAACGGGCGGCACTTGCAGGACCGCTGCATGGGACTCGCTGACGATGTAGCGATTACCGACGCTATCGCACGTGATGCCTTCAAAATCCAGGTCCCCGCCCCGCACAAACGATGCGACCCAGGCCCGCGAACGCAGCCCCCATGGCAAATCGCTGTCCGGCACCGGAGGGACGCCGATGCCCACGGTTTCGGCTTGCCAGACCGTGTCGCGGGTATCGAGGCGATAAATCTGATCATCGTCGCGATCGGAGATCGTCCACAGGTCCTTGCCACACTGGACCAGCCCCGACAGGTTGCCGCCGCGCATGCCGTCGACGGGATGCTCGGACAACAGGCGCAACTCCGGTGCCGGTTCGGAAAATGCCGAAACGGAGGTCAGAAGTAACGCACACGCCAGGGCAAAGCCAACCCGCATCAGCCAAGAACCTCGGCGAGGTTGCCTTTGGATTCCAGCCAGGACTTGCGATCACCGGCGCGTTTCTTCGCCAGCAGCATGTCCATCATTTCAGCGGTTGCTTCGTAATCTTCCAGGGTCAGCTGCACCAGACGCCGAGTGTTCGGGTCCATGGTGGTTTCGCGCAGCTGTGGCGGGTTCATTTCACCCAGGCCTTTGAATCGGGTGACCTGCGGCTTGCCGCGTTTCTTCTCGGCCACCAGACGATCGAGAATGCCATCGCGCTCGGCTTCGTCGAGGGCGTAGTAAATCTCTTTGCCCAAATCGATGCGGTACAGCGGCGGCATCGCGACGTAGACGTGACCGGCATCCACCAACGGACGAAAATGCTGGACGAACAAGGCGCAGAGCAAGGTGGCGATGTGCAGACCGTCGGAGTCGGCGTCGGCGAGGATGCAGATCTTGCCGTAGCGCAGCTGGGCGATGTCCGCCGAGCCCGGATCGACACCGATGGCCACGGCGATGTTGTGAACTTCCTGACTGGCCAGCACTTCGCCGCCGTCGACTTCCCAGGTGTTCAGAATCTTGCCGCGCAACGGCAGGATCGCCTGGAACTCTTTGTCCCGCGCCTGTTTGGCCGAACCACCAGCGGAATCACCTTCCACCAGGAACAGCTCGGAACGCATCGGGTCCTGCCCGGCGCAGTCGGCGAGTTTGCCCGGCAGTGCCGGCCCCGCAGTAATGCGCTTGCGCTCGACCTTCTTGCTGGCCTTGAGACGACGGCCGGCGTTGTTGATCGCCAGTTCCGCCAACAGCATGCCGGTTTCCGGGTGGGCGTTGAGCCACAGGCTGAACGCATCCTTGACCACACCGGAAACAAACGCCGCCGCCTCACGGGACGACAGACGTTCTTTGGTCTGGCCGGAAAATTGCGGTTCCTGCATCTTCATCGACAGCACGAACGCGATGCGCTCCCAGACGTCTTCCGGCGCCAGCTTCACACCGCGCGGCAGCAGGCTGCGGAATTCGCAGAACTCGCGCATCGCATCGAGCAAGCCCTGACGCAGACCGTTGACGTGCGTACCGCCCTGCGCCGTCGGGATCAGGTTGACGTAGCTTTCCTGAACGCTGTCGCCACCTTCCGGCAACCACAGCAGCGCCCAATCGACCGCTTCCTTGTTACCGGCCAGGCTGCCGCAGAACGGCTCGTCCGGCAAACGCTCGAAGCCGTTGACCGCGTCCACAAGATAGGAGCGCAGGCCGTCTTCGTAATGCCATTCGACTTTCTCGCCGGTGGCCTTGTCTTCAAAACTGACCAGCAGCCCCGGGCACAGAACGGCCTTGGCCTTGAGCACGTGCTTGAGGCGGCTGATGGAGAATTTCGGCGAATCGAAATACTTCGGGTCCGGCGCGAAGAACACGCTGGTGCCGGTGTTGCGCTTGCCGACGGTGCCGATCACTTCCAGATCGGTTTTCTTGTAACCGTCGCCGAAGGTCATCTGGTATTCGTTGCCGTCGCGCTTCACGCGCACCCGAACTTCGGTCGACAAAGCGTTGACCACCGAAATACCCACCCCGTGCAGACCGCCGGAGAACTGGTAGTTCTTGTTGGAAAACTTGCCACCCGCATGAAGCTTGGTGAGGATCAGCTCGACCCCGGAAACGCCCTCTTCCGGGTGAATGTCCACCGGCATGCCACGGCCGTCATCGCTGACTTCCAGGGAGTGGTCGGCGTGCAGGATGACCTGCACCGATGTCGCATGCCCAGCCAAGGCTTCATCGACGCTGTTGTCGATGACTTCCTGGGCGAGGTGGTTCGGCCGACTGGTGTCGGTGTACATGCCGGGGCGTTTGCGCACCGGGTCGAGGCCCGAGAGGACTTCGATGGCGTCTGCGTTATAAGAGCTAGCGCTGGGAGTGGCCATGGGGTCTCGTCGTCAAATGTTCTATGAAATAGAGGCGAAAGATCACAGTGCTGTGAAATCGATCGCCTGATACAAATCTGCGCCGATGCCGGCAAAACTCAGCATTGCCGGAAGTTGCGCGGCAAAACCCTGGAAACTATGGTCGCCGCCGGCCTGGATGCGCAAGGCACAGGCGCGGTAATACTGCTGGGCGAGGCGATAGTCCAGCGTTTCGTCACCGGTCTGCAACCACACCTGATACCGCTGCGGATCCCGGGGCGCCGGCACTTCCAGCTCGGCCAGGGCCGTCACGTGGTCGTGGGTCAATTCCCAGGCCTCATCGGTATACAGGTTTTTCTGCGTCCCCAGGAACCCGTCGAACATCCGGTGCGGACTGACGGCAGGGTTGATCAACAGGGCCTTGAGGCCATGGCGCTCAGCCAGGTGAGTCGCATAGTAGCCGCCGAGTGAGCTGCCGACCAGCAGTGGCCGCCCCAGCTCTTCAATCGCCTTGTTTAGCTGACCGATGGCTTCGCGCGGATGGTGATGCAAGGCCGGAACGCGCAATTGATCGCTCAAACCCAGACGTTCCATCACGTGCACCAGCTGCGTGGCCTTTTTCGATGAAGGCGCGCTGTTGAAACCGTGGATATAAAGGATCGAACCGGACATTTGAACTCCCTGTGCGTCGGGTAAAGAAGACGGAGTTTACAGGGAGTCGGGGGGATCGGGGATATAGGCAGGAATCAGGTTTCACGAACGGGCGTCATCGGGAGCGAGCTTGCTCCCGATGAACGATAGCGCGGTCTATCTGAAAAAATTATGCTGGATCGACATTATCCAGCGCCCGATTCACCGTCAGTTCGGCCAGCATGACTATCTGTTGAATCGCCATCGCTGTATGCCGGTCCGGCCCATGCAGGCGCGCCGCAAAATCGCTGGCCATGACACTCGCCGACGCCAGGGACTCACAGGAATGGGCTAACAGGCTTTCCGTGTCCATTTCAGGGACGATCATGTACATCGTGCTGGGTTTGCGGGCGGGGGGATTGGGGGTTGGTTTGAACATGGTGACACCTCAGTTCATTGATATGGAGCCACCCCCAATTGCCGCGATGCAATGTAAGGGTGGCAGCTGTACGCGGGTTCGCGGACCGAGAACTGAGCATCGGCATACCCGAAGGTATCCCACGCACAGCCGCCATGACACAAAACGACAGACACCCGAAAGTGCTGTTGAAAAGCGCGGCGATTATGCCTCAGTTCATAGGGCCGCGAAGCCCGATCGCTGAATGTGTCAGCGACAGGCAAAAGGCTAGAGAAGCCGCGTCTGACGGGCAACCTGAAAACTTCGTGGGAAGGTTCTGAAATTTTTGCTGACCATTAAACAGCGTCGTCAGTGAGGTCGCTTTCGCCGGCAGGCCAGCTCCCACAGTTGAATTGGGTACATCAGCAAGATGCTGGTCGGCTGTCAGGCCGCCATCGCTGGCAAGCCAGCTCCCACAGTGAAATTAAGTACATCAGCAAGATATTGGTCGGCTGTCAGGCCGCCATCGCTGGCAAGCCAGCCCCATAGTTGAATTGGGTACATCAGCAAGATGCTGGTCGACTGTCAGGCCGCCATCGCTGGCAGGCCAGCTCCCACAGTGGAATTGGGTACATCAGCAAGATATTGGTCGGCTGTCAGGCCGCCATCGCAGGCAAGCCAGCTCCCACAGTGGAATTAAGTACATCAGCAAGATATTGGTCGGCTGTCAGGCCGCCATCGCAGGCAAGCCAGCTCCCACAGTGGAATTAAGTACATCAGCAAGATATTGGTCGGCTGTCAGGCCGCCATCGCTGGCAGGCCAGCTCCCACAGTGGAATTGGGTACATCAGCAAGATATTGGTCGGCTGTCAGGCCGCCATCGCAGGCAAGCCAGGTCCCACAGGGAATGGCGTACACCCGCAAATTGCAGGTCGGCTGTCAGGCCGCCATCGCAGGCAGGCCAGCTCCCACAGTGGATTGGGTACATCAGCAAGATATTGGTCGGCTGTCAGGCCGCCATCGCAGGCAAGCCAGGTCCCACAGGGAATGGCGTACACCCGCAAATTGCAGGTCGGCTGTCAGGCCGCCACCGCTGGCAGGCCAGCTCCCACAGTGGATTGGGTACATCAGCAAGATATTGGTCGGCTGTCAGGCCGCCATCGCAGGCAAGCCAGGTCCCACAGGGAATGGCGTACACCCGCAAATTGCAGGTCGGCTGTCAGGCCGCCATCGCAGGCAGGCCAGCTCCCACAGTGGATTGGGTACATCAGCAAGATATTGGTCGGCTGTCAGGCCGCCATCGCAGGCAAGCCAGGTCCCACAGGGAATGGCGTACACCCGCAAATTGCAGGTCGGCTGTCAGGCCGCCACCGCTGGCAGGCCAGCTCCCACAGTGGATTGGGTACATCAGCAAGATATTGGTCGGCTGTCAGGCCGTCTTCGCGGGCAAGCCTCGCTCCTACAAAGGATCGGCGTACGCGCTTCGCTTTTCACCACTCAATAGGCCGAGCGTTAGCTCGCCTGCTTTTGATCTTGATCCACCCGCCCCTTTCGGGAGGCTGAGTGGAGGTGTTCATCCGGGGAGTGGCGCGTAGCGCCGTTCGACGCAGTCGAACACGCTGCATGTAGGTCGTCGCGAAGCAGACCGGAGGGCAGTGTCCCCGGATGGATACCGGAGCGAAGGAACGCCGAGCCTAAGCGAGGGGCCGGACGCTTGGGGCGAGCCTTTTTTTGCTTACTTTTTTTTGGCGTTTGAAAAAAAAGTGAGTCGCCGTAAGGGCGAAACCGCCAGCCGCCGTTACCGCAGAAATGGATATGTACTCAGTCCGCAAGAGCTTGGTCGGCCCATAGGCCGCCAAGATCGCAACCGTCAGTAACCGTCAGAACCGTAATCAACCTGGAAATCAAACCCGGCAACCCGCTCAACGCCAGTTTCAATGAGGCCATCAGGCAACAACCGCAACCACCGATACCCCGGCGCCTGCTCCCCAACCTTGAAATCATCACTCCCCGGCTCAAACTGAATGCAAGTCGAAGGCGAAGCAATCAACCGCACCCCATTGCGATCCTGATCAATCTCCTGATGCACATGCCCCCACAACACCGCGCGCACCTGCGGAAAGCGATCCAGCACCGCAAACAAGGCTTCTGGATTGCGCAAGCCAATGGGCTCCATCCACGCACACCCAATCGACACCGGATGATGGTGAAAACACACCAAATGATGCCGCTCAGGCGCCTCACTCAGCGAACGAGCCAACAACTGCAACTGCTCATCCTGCAAATACCCCGGCACCGACCCCGGCACCGCCGAATCCAGCAAAGTAACCCGCCAGTTACCAACATCCACCACTGGCTCCAGCAACGCGCTTTGCACAGCAGCTTCGGCCATGATCTGCGGTTCATCGTGATTGCCAGGAATCCAGCGCGCCGGCGCATCAAGCTGCCGGGTCAGGTCACGAAACAGCTGATAAGACTCCAGCGTCCCGTCCTGAGACAAATCACCGCTGGCAACGATCAGATCAATCTGCGGCTGCTGTACGCGCACCAGCTCAATGACCTTTTGCAGACTGTCCCGGGTATTCATGCCCAGCAACGTCCCGTCCGCTTCGGCAAACAGATGACTGTCGGACAGTTGCACCAGCAACGCCGAATCGGCGGTGGTCAATGTGGATACGCTCGGCAAGGCGTTCTCCCAGGCTGAATCACGGGATTGGATGAGTGCCGCAATTATGCTGGGGGACGATCAAAAGGGGAAACCTGTGAACCTGACGCAGTTCACATCTATCGAACGACGGCGTACTCATGCCCACATGCCAGGCAATGGCTCAGCCATTCACCCAGGAACATATTCAACTGGGCCTTTTCGTCCGGCTGATGCATCGAGGCATTCGGGTAAGGATAGACGCCGCGAAAGCGTCGCGCATGTTCGGCGCTGACCACTTCGGCCATGCACGCATCGTGATAGACCTGCACTTCCAGTTGCGGCACCGGCAGCCACGGCAGGCTGTGTTCCTGGCGTACTTGCAGGGTCGTGGTGTACGGACAGACCTGCAGCACTTCGAGGGCCAGCACGCCGAGCATCTGGTCGCCGTGGGTCACGGCAATGCGCCGAGCCTCCGGTTCATTGCGCATGTCCGGCAGCAGTCGCATCAGGCGCGCGTAGTTCGCCTCGCAAGCGGCTTGCAGCCCGACGAGATCCACCCGATAGCGATCGCGCAACTTGTTTACGACCATAGCCCCCTCACTTCAGCGCGGTTCAAAGCTAACCATTGCAAGGCAATGATGCTGGCCGCGTTGGCAATTCGTCCGTCGCGTACGGCCTGCAGGGCATCTTCGAATGCCCAGACCGTGACGCGGATATCTTCTGCTTCTTCCTCCAGCCCATGCAGGCCGCCGACTCCTGTGCTGTCGCAACGCCCCAGGTACAAATGCACAAATTCGTTGCTGCCGCCCGGCGATGGAAAGTATTTGGTCATCGGCCAGAGCGCCCCGAACACAAGCCCAGCTTCCTCCTGCGCTTCGCGGTGAGCAACTTCTTCCGGTACTTCATCCTTGTCGATCAGACCGGCGACCAGCTCGATCAGCCACGGATTGTCGGTCTTGCCCATGGCGCCGACGCGAAACTGCTCGATCAGCACCACTTCATCGCGCTGCGGATCGTACGGCAGCACGCACACCGCATCGTGACGGACAAACACTTCACGATTGATCTCGCGACTCATGCCACCGGCAAACAATTCATGACGCAAGTGCACACGATCGAGCTTGTAGAAGCCCTCGTAGCACTTTTCGCGCCGAACGATATCGACGGCGGTCGGAATGGCGTTGGCAAAATCAGTCATGACAATCCTCTTTACTGCAAATCCGTTACGAGGCTCCTTTTTGTTACGTGCAACCTCGACTTCGCGCCATCCTAACGCGCTCGCGCCGTTTGATGCAGCCCCTTTCCGTCAGCGAGATAGACGGTGGGGGCGAAACCAACTCTAATTAGCTTAGTGGCGAACTGACTGCTTCGTTGAGAGTCGAAGCGGATAACTTTTTGCCTTTCCCAGTTTTATGAAGGACACCCATGTCACTTTTTAAAATCGCCTCCGTGGCCGTAATCGCCCTGACCCTGGGCGCCTGCCAGAGTTTGTTCCAACCCAACTACCGGGCGCCGCTGGAAACGACCCGCGACGCATCAGAACAGCTGAAACCGGGTTGCACGACACCTGACTGCCCGCTGGTGAACATCGATACGCTGCGCTTCCCTGCAGAACCGCAGTTGGACGGCATTATCGAAAAACGCTTGCTGCAAATGACCCGCACCTCGCCCGACGCCCCTGCGGCACCGACGCTGGCGGCCTATCGCGATGAGTTTTTGCGCACCGCCGGTCCGCGCAACAGCAGCTACCTGCAAGCCAAAGTACGTGAGCAGCATGACGGCTTGGTGATCGTCGAGTTTTCCAGCTACCTGGACACCGGCGGCGCCCATGGCACACCGGGTCGCAGCTTCATCAACTATTCGCGCCAGCAGCATAAAGTGCTGACCTTGTCCGATATGTTGGTGCCGGGGCAGGAAGAGGCGTTCTGGAAAGCCGCGCAAGTGGCGCACAACAGCTGGCTGATCAGCACCAAGCTCGATCAGGAACCGGAGTTCCTGAAGGAATGGCATTTCCAGAAAACCCAGAACGTGGCGCTGACCTACGGCGGGGTGATCCTCAAGTACGAAACCAGCACCATCGCGCCTTACGCGCTGGGCCACGTCGAACTGAAGATCCCCTACCCGCGCCTGAACGGCATTCTCAAGCCCGAGCTGTTTCCCGGCCGTAACTGAAGGCCCGGCCCAGCACCAGCTGGAGCAACCCTGCCAGAATCAACGACGGCAGGGTTGCGCCGATGTCCGGATACAGATTGGCCAGCAAGTGATAAGTGCTCACCCCGCCCAACCAGGCGAGCAGCGCCGGCCAGCGCAATGCGGCTGACGCCACCTGAGCACTGCGTTTACGCAGGATGAAGTGATCCACCAGCACCACGCCGAACAGCGGCGCAAACACCGAGCCGATCAACAGCAGAAAGTTTTGATACTGAGCCAACGGTGCCAGGCAGGCGATCAGCGTGCAGATCACGCCAATCGCCAATGCCAGGTGCTCGACTTTCAAGCGCAACAGAATCCCGCTGGAAACCGCCGCCGAGTGAATGTCGGCGAAGGCGTTTTCCGACTCGTCGAGCAAAATCAGCAACAGCGGAATCCCCAGACCGGCACCCGCCAATGCCAACAGCAAGGCATTCACTTCACCACTCGGCGCGAACGCCAGGGTGTAAGCCACGCCGAGGCTCATCAGCCAGAAGTTACCGATAAAGAAACCAATCGCCGTGCCGCCGAACACGTTTTTCGCACGCTTGCCGAAACGTGAGTAGTCGGCAATCAGCGGTAGCCACGACAGCGGCATCGCAATGGCAATGTCGAAGCCCACGGCGAACGGCATCGAACCGTCACCGGCCTGCGCCCACAATGCAGCCAGATCGGCTTTGGCGAACAGGTTCCAGGTCAGCCAGATGCACGCGGCCAGCAGCAGCCAGATGCCCCATTTGCGCAGTATCTGCCGCACGAACGTCAACGGACCGCTGACGGCCAGCAAGGTCGCCAATGCACCGAAGAACAAGGTCCAGAGCAGCGGATTCGACAGCAGACTGCCTTCGCTGAACGCACGAGCGCCGAGCAGGCTGGCGGCGTCGCGCATCACGATGATTTCGAACGAGCCCCAGCCGATCAGTTGCAGCAGGTTCAGCACGGCCGGCAGGCTCGCGCCGCGTTTGCCGAGGCTGAGCTTGAGCGCGGCCATCGACGACAGGCCGGTGTCGCTGCCAATCACGCCGACGGCGGCCAGCAGCAGAACGCCGACCAGTGTGCCGAAGAAGATGGCCAGCAACGAGCCGGACAGGCCCAGACCTGGCGCGAGCAGTGCGCCGGTCTGCAGCACCATCAGGCCGATGCCGAGGGAGAACCACAGGGAAAACAGATCGCGACCGCCGAAGACACGTTTGTCTGTGGGCACCGCGATGTCAGGGGAGTAAGTGCTCGGTTGAATGCTCAAGGGTGTTATCTCAGAGGGACATTTGTTGTGATCGTTCCCACGCTCCGCGTGGGAACGATCAGTACGGATCAAACTTTCTTGTACAGCTGACTGCCTTCCTGCTTGAACCGCTCAGCCTGTTCCGCCAATCCCTGGGCGACTTCGGCGTCGACGGTTTCGATGCGCTGGTTGGCCGCGTATTCGCGGACTTCCTGGGTGATTTTCATTGAGCAGAATTTCGGCCCGCACATCGAACAGAAGTGCGCGACCTTGGCCGAATCCTTCGGCAGGGTTTCATCGTGATACGAACGCGCGGTGTCCGGATCAAGGCCCAGGTTGAACTGGTCTTCCCAACGGAATTCAAAGCGCGCCTTGCTCAAGGCATTGTCGCGAATCTGAGCACCCGGATGCCCCTTGGCCAGATCGGCGGCATGGGCGGCGATCTTGTAGGTGATGATCCCGGTTTTCACGTCATCCTTGTTCGGCAGGCCCAAGTGTTCCTTCGGCGTCACGTAGCAAAGCATGGCGCAACCGAACCAGCCGATCATCGCCGCACCGATACCGGAGGTGATGTGGTCGTAGCCCGGCGCGATGTCGGTGGTCAGTGGGCCGAGGGTGTAGAACGGCGCCTCGTCACAGCATTCCAGCTGCTTGTCCATGTTCTCTTTGATCAACTGCATCGGCACGTGGCCCGGGCCTTCGATCATGCATTGCACGTCGTGCTTCCAGGCGATCTTGGTCAGCTCGCCGAGGGTTTCCAGCTCACCGAATTGTGCAGCGTCATTGGCGTCGGCGATCGAGCCAGGACGCAGGCCATCGCCCAGCGAGAAGCTGACGTCGTAGGCCTTCATGATTTCGCAGATGTCTTCGAAATGGGTGTAGAGGAAGTTTTCTTTGTGATGCGCCAGGCACCACTTGGCCATGATCGAACCGCCACGAGAGACGATGCCAGTCACGCGCTTGGCGGTCAGCGGCACGTAGCGCAGCAACACGCCAGCGTGGATGGTGAAGTAGTCGACGCCCTGCTCGGCCTGTTCGATCAGCGTGTCGCGAAACAGCTCCCAGGTCAGGTCTTCGGCGGCGCCGCCGACTTTTTCCAGGGCCTGATAAATCGGCACGGTACCGATCGGCACCGGCGAGTTACGGATGATCCACTCGCGGGTTTCGTGAATGTGTTTGCCGGTGGACAGGTCCATGACCGTGTCCGAACCCCAGCGAATGCCCCAGGTCAGTTTCGCCACTTCTTCTTCGATGGACGAACCCAAAGCGCTGTTGCCGATGTTGCCGTTGATCTTCACCAGGAAGTTACGGCCGATGATCATCGGTTCCAGTTCGGTGTGGTTGATGTTGGCCGGAATGATCGCGCGACCGCGGGCGATCTCGTCACGGACAAACTCGGGGGTGATGATTTTCGGCACGCTGGCGCCGAAGCTGTGACCGGCGTGTTGCTGGTCCAGCAGGCCAGCGGCGCGCGCCACTTCAAGCTTCATGTTTTCGCGGATGGCGACGTATTCCATCTCGGCGGTGATGATGCCTTTGCGGGCGTAGTGCATCTGGCTGACGTTGGCACCGGCCTTGGCGCGGCGTGGGTTGTTCACGTGAGCGAAACGCAGCTTGGTCAGCTCGGCATCGGCGAGGCGTTCCTGGCCGAAGTTGGAACTCAGACCCGGCAGGCGCTCGGTGTCGCCACGGGATTCGATCCACGGCGAACGCACATCGGCCAGGCCTTTGCGCACATCGATGATGACGTTGGGGTCGGTGTACGGGCCCGAGGTGTCGTACACAACGACAGGCGCGTTGATCTCGCCGCCGAAGTCGGTCGGGGTCACGTCGAGGCTGATTTCGCGCATCGGCACAAGGATGTCCGGGCGGGAGCCCTGAACATAGATTTTTTGCGAGCGGGTAAACGGCTGAACCGATTGTTGATCGACTTGGGCCGAGTCACTCAGGTTCGTAGTGTTTTTTAGTTTTATCGTCATCACGGGCTCTCCAGACAGCATCCAGGCAGTGGAATTTTGTCGGAGCGAACCTGTAACGAATGGACGCGACCAATCAGCCATGACAAAGCCGTTGGTGCTGTGCTCAGTGCTCGAGGGGTGTTCGATTGTCGAACAACATCCCGGACGAAGCACAAGAGGACTCGCCGGGTGACGAGAAATCTTGTTCCCTACGCAGGCGCTAACCTGATCAGGTTCAACGGGATCCGAAATTATTCGATCTCAGCCTCATAGCAAGGCACCCCGACAAGAACCCGGCCAGTCTAGACACAACTGGCAAAGAACGCCAACACCGCGGTAAACACCATGATGAATGGCGCAATTACAGGATTGTTGCCGTCGTTGCACACAACTACACTCGCTACGCCGTACCGCGCCTTGACGCTGTAGGGGCCGCGCCGTAGCCTTGGCGCTCAAATTATCAGCGTAATTTTTTAGGGATGGCCACATGCTGCGCAAACTCTCACTGGCCCTTGCCGTGTCTTGTGCGTCCAATGGAATGGCATGGGCAGCAGAAGCGCCCTTATCGACCAAAACCGATCTGGTCAGCGTTTATCAGGAAGCGGTGGATAACAACGCCGACCTGGCGGCTGCCCGCGCTCAATATGGCGCCCAGAAAGAAGTGGTGCCTCAGGCCCGCGCCGGGCTGCTGCCGAACCTGTCGGGCGGCGCCGAACTGAACAATGTGCGCACCTCGATCGATCAGCCTGCGGCCACAATTAACCGCAATGCGCATTCCTACCAGGCAACCCTGGCACAACCGCTGTTCCGCGCCGATCGCTGGTTCCAGTTCCAGGCCGCCAAAGACGTCAACGAACAGGCCGCGCTGCAACTCTCGGCCACCGAACAGAATCTGATTTTGCAAACCGCTGAAAGCTATTTCAACGTGTTGCGCTCCCAGGACACCCTGGCCTCGACCAAGGCTGAAGAAGCGGCGTTCAAGCGTCAGCTCGACCAGTCCAACGAGCGCTTCGATGTCGGCCTGTCGGACAAGACCGATGTGCTGCAATCGCAAGCCAGTTACGACACCGCACGGGCTAACCGGATTGTTGCGCAACGCCAGGTGGATGATGCGTTCGAAGCGCTGATCACTTTGACCAACCGTCAGTACAACTCGATCCAGGGCATCGTCCACACGCTGCCGATCCTGCCGCCAGCACCCAATGATGCCAAGGCCTGGGTCGACACCGCCGCCAAACAGAACCTGAATTTGCTGGCCAGCAACTACGCCGTCAGCGCCGCCGAAGAAACCCTCAAGCAGCGCAAGGCCGGCCATGCGCCGACCCTGGATGCCGTGGCGAAGTACGAAAAAGGTGACAACGACGCCCTGGGGTTCAGCAACCCGAACGCCTTCGGCCCGGCTTACAAGGGCAACGTCGACCAGTCGAGTGTGGGCCTGCAACTGAACATCCCGATCTACAGCGGTGGCTTGATCAACTCCCAGGTGCGTCAGTCGTACGCAGAACTGGATCAGTCCGAGCAACAACGCGAATCCCTGCGCCGGCAAGTGGTGGAAAACACCCGCAATCTGCACCGCGCGGTGAACACCGACGTTGAGCAGGTGCAGGCGCGCAAGCAGTCGATCATCTCCAACCAGAGCGCGGTGGAAGCGACCGAAATCGGTTATCAGGTCGGTACGCGAAACATCGTCGATGTGCTGGATGCCCAGCGTCAGCTGTACACCTCGGTGCGCAACTACAACGACACTCGCTACGACTACATCCTCGACAATCTGCGCTTGAAGCAGGCCGCCGGCACGTTGAATCCGGGGGATTTGCAGGACCTGGCGCGCTGGCTCAAGCCTGACTACAACCCGGACAAGGACTTCCTGCCACCGGACCTGGCCAAGGCCGCGGCGGAACAACTGAAGGCTAAGCCTACGCAATAAAAACCTGTTCTGTGGCGAGGGAGCTTGCTCCCGCTGGGCTGCGAAGCAGCCCCAGCATTCTGCCAATCACATCGCAATTGAAGGTTTCACGACTGCTTCGCAGCCGAGCGGGAGCAAGCTCCCTCGCCACAGGTGTCAAGTCAGTTGATCAACCGCCCCAACCCATCCAGCAACCGCTTTAACGCGCCCTGATTGGTGCGCATCACTTTCAATCCCGCTTCCGCCATTCGTTGCGCATCGCGCGGCAATTCGAACAGCCGCTGCACCGCCAGCGCCAGTCCTTCGGCATCTTCCACCTCCTGCAACGCCCCGGCGCCGCGCAATTGCGCGGCGATTTCGAGGAAGTTGAACAGGTGCGGTCCGCTCAGCACCGGTTTGGCCAACGCCGCCGGTTCCAGCAGGTTATGCCCGCCGTTCGGCACCAGGCTGCCGCCGACAAACGCGCTGTCCGCCAGGGCGTAAAGAAACAGCAACTCACCCATGGTGTCGCCCAGCAACACCGAGGTATTGGCCGTGACCGGCTCGCCGGCGGAACGACGCACCGTGGCAAACCCCTGCTGCTGGCACAGCTCGTACACCGAGTTGAAACGCTCAGGATGACGCGGCACCAGAATCAGCAAGGCATCGGGATGATGGGCGAGCAACTGACGATGGGCCGCCAGCACCACTTCGTCTTCACCTTCGTGGGTACTCGCGGCGATCCACACCGGACGTTCCTGCGCCTGCCACTGCGCGCGCAATTCGGTGGCGCGCAGCAGCAGTTGCGGATCGATCGTCAGATCAAACTTGATCGAGCCGGTCACTTCCACGGTGTCGGCACGCGCACCCAAGTCACGGAAGCGCTGCGCCTCGGCTTCGGTCTGTACCGCGAACAGGCTCATCTCGGCGAGCATCGGCTGGGTGAGTTTTCGGAAGCGGCCATAGCCCTTGGCCGAGCGCTCGGACAATCGTGCATTGGCCAACGCCACCGGAATCCCGCGCTTGGCGCACTGATGGATGTGGTTCGGCCAGAGCTCGGTCTCCATGATCACCGCCAGTTTCGGCTGGACCCGATCAAGGAATCTCGCCGCCGCGCACGGCAAGTCGTAAGGCAAATAGCAGTGCTGGATGCGCGGCTCGTCGGCAAACAGTGCGTGGATGCGCTCCGAACCGGTCGGGGTCATGCAGGTCACGGTAATGGACAGCTGTGGATAACGTTGCAGCAAGGCACGAATCATCGGCGCCGCGGCAATGCTTTCACCCACAGACACCGCGTGCACCCAAATGCCGCCCGATTTCATCACCGGCAAGCCAAGGGAAAAACGCTCGCCAATGCGTTTGGCATACGCCGGCGCCTTGCGCGAACGCAGCCACAGTCGAATCGCTACCAATGGCAGCCCCAAGTAAAACAGCGCGGTGTAGAGAGTTCTATTCATGGCGGCGGAGTTTATCGGTTTTTTCGCCGATCGCCTGCAAGTGCACGGCAAAACGTTCTGCCAGCCAGCGAGCTGCCGGGCCGAGGGGCTCGTCGCGACGCCAGACCAGTTCCACGACCAGCGCCGGCGGGGTCCATTCGCTATCCAGCTCGACCATCAGATCCTGATACGCCGGGTATTGCACCACGTGTCGCGGCAGCCAGGCCCAGCCGAGGCCGCGCACCAGCCATTCAGCCATCACGTAGAAACTGTCGGCCCGCCAGACCTGCGGGCTGGCGGGCTCGCTGCCGGGGTAGACGCTGGACTGCGTGGACATCAGCAGCTGGCGATGCCGCGCCAGTTCCTGACAATCGACCGGCGCCTGTTTCGCCAGAGGATGACCGACGCCGCACACGGTGACCATTTCGACGCTGCCCAGCACCCGACGCTCCAGCGCTTCGGGAATCTGGTCGTGATAAAACAGCAGCCCCAGATCGGCCCGGCGCTCCACCAGTTTGCGCGCCACATCACCTTGGGCAGCGCTGGTCAGCTGCACTTCAAGGCTGGGAAATTTTTCCGCCAGGGCTGCAAAGCTTTCGATGATCGGCTGATAGGGCATCGCCTCATCTTGAGCCACCCGTAAACGCGCTTCCTGACCGCGCATCATCGCCAGCGCCCGGCCATTGAGGCGTTCGCACTGACGCAAGACTTCGCGTGCCTCTTCCAGCAAGGCATTGCCGGCCTCGGTGAGTTTTGGCTGACGACCGCTGCTGCGGTCGAACAGGCTGACGCCCAAGTCCTCTTCCAGCAGCGCAATCGAACTGCTGACCGCCGACTGCGCCTTGCGCTGATCCCGCGCCACGGCGGAAAACGAACGCTGCTCCGCTACGCTGACAAACAAGCGCAGCTGCTCCAGATTCCATTGCATGTTCATGTGCCAACCCATCTTCAGAACAGATAGGTAATGACTTTACCGCATCTGGAGATTCTCTAGAATGCCGAACTCAGACAGCAACACTTCACACGAGGATGCACCTATGACCGCTTACTACTACTTGGCCATTGCCATCTGCGCCGAAGTGATCGCGACCGTTTCGATGAAAGCCGTCAAAGGCTTCAGCACCCCGTTGCCGCTGATTCTGGTGATTGTCGGTTACGGCATTGCCTTCTGGATGCTGACCCTGGTGGTGCGCAGCGTTCCGGTGGGCGTGGCTTACGCGGTGTGGGCCGGCATGGGGATCGTGATGGTCAGCGTCGCGGCACTGTTTATCTACGGCCAGAAACTGGATGTGCCGGCGATGCTGGGGATGGCCTTGATTGTGCTGGGCGTCGTTGTCATCCAGCTCTTCTCCAAAACTGCCGGCCACTAACTGACACCCCAATCCCCTGTGGGAGCGAGCCTGCTCGATGGCGGTGTACCAGTCGACTGAAAGGTTGCCTGACCCACCGCTATCGCGAGCAGGCTCGCTCCCACAGTTTGATCAGCAACAAATCCCCTGTTCGTCGAGTCTGTATACTGCGCCCTCGTCTTGAACACTGAGGTCGCTGCATGCCATCCGTTATTTCCACCGACGTTTTGATTGTCGGCGCTGGTGTCGCCGGCCTCTGGCTGAATGCGCGCCTGCGCCGCCAGGGTTTTTCGACCGTGCTGGTGGAAAGCGCCAGCCTCGGCGGCGGGCAGAGTGTGAAGTCTCAGGGCATCATCCACGGCGGCGCCAAGTACGCGTTGCACGGCGCCCTGACCGGTGCCTCGGAAGCCATCGCCGACATGCCGCGCCGCTGGCGTGAAGCCTTGGCCGGCGACGGCGAGCTGGATTTGTCCGGCGTGCGCCTGCTATCCGAAGCCCATTACCTCTGGTCCCCCGGCACCCTCGCCGGCAACCTCACCAGTTTCTTCGCCAGCAAAGCGGTGCGCGGCCGTGTCGATCAGGTCAAGGGCGACCAATTGCCGCCGGCCCTGCAAGACAAACGCTTCAAGGGCAAGGTCTATCGCTTGGCGGAATTGGTGATCGACGTGCCGAGCCTGATCCAGCGCCTGGCCGATCTGGCCGGTGATGGCCTTCTCGCCGGTCAGAACATCGAACCGTTGCTGGAGGGTGGCGTCCTGGTAGGCCTGAAGGTCGACGAGCGAGAGATCCGCGCCCAGCGCATCGTGCTCAGCGCCGGTGCCGGCACGGCGTCGCTACTCGAAGCACTGGGGCTGAGCAAGCCCGCCATGCAGCGCCGACCGTTGCACATGATCATCGCCAAAGGCCCAAGCCTCAAACCGCTGTATGCCCATTGCCTGGGCGGCGGCACCAAACCGCGCATCACCGTGACCACCCATCCAGCCGCCGATGGCCAATGGGTCTGGTACATGGGCGGCGACATCGCCGAAGCCGAAGGGGTTGCCCGCGAACCTGCCGAACAAATCGCCACCGCGCAGAAAGAGCTTGGCCAATTGCTGCCATGGGTCGACCTGAGCACGGCGCAATGGGCAACCTTGCGCGTGGATCGCGCCGAACCGCTGCAATCGGGGCTGACTCGTCCGGACAATGCATTCCTTGCCGAAGAAGGACGCCTGATGGTCGGCTGGCCGACAAAACTGGCGCTGGCACCGGACTTCGCCGACCGGGTCATCACGTCGCTGCAGCGCGACGGCATCCAGCCGAGCCATCCGGCGCCGCTGCCCGACCTGCCAAAACCACCGATGTGTGTCCCTGCCTGGGAGCAACTGCTGCCATGAGCCAACCGACCCTGCATGAACTGCATCGCCCGCTGGGCAGCACCGGCCTGCGGGTTTCGCCGCTGGGCCTGGGCACGGTCAAGCTTGGCCGCGATCAAGGCGTGAAATACCCCAACGGCTTCCAGATCCCGGGCGATGACGAAGCGCGCATGTTGCTCAAACTCGCGCGCAACATGGGCATCAACCTAATCGATACCGCCCCGGCCTATGGCCGCAGCGAAGAGCGCCTCGGTCCGTTGCTGCGGGGTCAGCGTCAGGAATGGGTGATCGTCAGCAAGGTCGGCGAAGAGTTTGCCGACGGCCAGTCGAGCCACGATTTCAGCGCCGCCCACACCCGACTGTCAGTGGAACGCAGCCTGCAACGCCTCGAAACGGATTTTATCGACCTGGTGCTGGTGCACTCCGACGGCAACGACCTGGCGATCCTCAATGACAGCGAGGTCTACGCGACCCTCGCCGCGCTCAAGGCCGAAGGCAAGATTCGCGGCTTCGGTTTTTCCGGCAAAACCGTCGAAGGGGGTTTGAAGGCTCTGGAACAGGGTGATTGCGCCATGGTCACCTACAATCTGAACGAACAGAGCGAGAAGCCAGTCATTGACTATGCTGCTGCTCACGGTAAAGCCATTCTGGTCAAAAAAGCCCTCGCCAGCGGTCACGTTTGCCTGAGTCCGGGCGTGGACCCAGTGCGCGCCAGCTTTGAGTTGTTGTTTGAACACCCGGGTGTTGCCAGTGCTATTGTCGGGACCATCAATCCGCTGCACCTCGCCCACAACGTCGCGACCGTTGCCCAGGTCCTACGTAGAAACTGATGCCGCCCACGCGGCCTTAAGCAGGAGCCGACATGCCGCGTACGCTCATAAGAAAGAACCCGAGCAACTTCAAGACCCTGCCGTTGTACGTCGAAGCGACTCCCGAAGGCTTGAGTTATCAGAGCGTCGGGATGCCGCTCAATTTCTCCCAGACCCTGCAACGTCGCCGCCCGGTGACGGTGCCCGACACCGAACGGTTCGCTCTGGAACTGGCCAACCTTGGGGTCTCGGTGCGCCTGACCCTGCATTGGCAGAATCGCGATTACTGGGTGTTGGTGCGCCAGCGTCGGCAAGACCGTGGCGATGTGGTGCTCAAGTTGATCTCCGGTTACGTGCCGGCCCATGAGCTGAACCTGCCGCTGCACACGGCGATCCAGGAGATTGCCGAAGAGTGCCTGCTGGAAACCCCGGAAGGCTGGCTCGGTGGACGCTTCAATGACACCTGGCTGCCGGCACCCTACTCTTCCGCACTGCATTATCGCGAGGCATTGCCCTTCCGCCTGACACCATTGTCCGGCTCGGCGCGGCCGGTGCGTTGCGCCAAAATGCAGTTGATCGAACGTCCACGGGCTTACGTGCATTTGCCGACTGCATCGCTGCAATTGATCTATGACTTGCGCCTGGACGTGCCCAAGGAAGCCAAATCCCTGAGCCTGTTTCATGTCGACGAGCGACTGGAAGGTGATCAGTTGGTGGCCCGGCTCGATCGCAAGCGTCCCGATTTGTACTTGATGCCGCTGCAGGACGGCCAGCCGATGGCCGAGCTGTATACCTTGAAAAAGGATCAGCTGTACCCGGCGAGTACACGCGGGTTGTTCCTGGCAGAGAGTTTTGCCCGGCAGGAAGGCTGGCTGGTGCGCGATGAGCGGATTCGCTGGAAAGACTGGGTGCGGCAGCAGGGGTTGAGTCCGCCGGGGAAGGATTCAGGTTTGGCGCGGTTGCGTGGTAAGGCGAAGCAATTGCTGAAGAAAATCGTGCCGCGCAAGAAAGTCAGCTCTTGAACTTGATCGTTCCCACGCTCTGTGTGGGAATGCAGCCTGGGACGCTCCGCGTCCCACAAACGGCGTGACGCAGAGCGTCACTGGAGGCATTCCCACGCGGAGCGTGGGAACGATCAGTGTTACTCGGACTTGCGGATCTTCTCGACAATCGCGGTCGTCGAGCTGTTTGCCACCAGCCCCAGCACTTTCACGGTCCCGCCGTAAGCGGTCACGATGTCTGCGCCGACAACCTGGTCGATCCCGTAATCCCCGCCCTTGACCAACACGTCCGGCTTGACCTCGCTCAGCAGGTTTTCCGGGGTGCCTTCAGGGAAGCTGATGACCCAATCCACTGCGCCCAGACCGGCCAGTACGGCCATGCGACGGTCGACGCTGTTGATCGGACGACCCGGCCCTTTCAGACGGCTGACCGAAGCATCGTCATTCACCGCAACGATCAAACGATCGCCTTGGGCGCGCGCCTGCTCGAGGTAGGTCACGTGGCCGGCATGCAGGATGTCGAAGCAGCCGTTGGTGAAAACGATCTTCTCTTTGTGCGCACGCGCGTCGTCGACCGCCAGCAACAACTGCTCAAGGCCCAGCACACCGCGCTCGGAACCTTCTTCACGCTGGATGGCCCGACGCAGCTCCGGGGCGCTGATCGCCGCTGTACCAAGCTTGCCGACGACGATGCCCGCCGCCAGGTTGGCCAGGGCCACCGCGTGTGGCAGTTCTTCGCCCGCGGCAATCGCGGCCGCCAGCGTGGAAATCACCGTGTCACCGGCACCGGTCACGTCGAATACTTCACGGGCACGGGCCGGCAAGTGCAGCGCCGGATGATCCGGGCGCAGCAAGGTCATGCCGTGCTCGCCACGGGTCACCAGCAGCGCGCCAAGGTCCAGATCGTGCATCAGCTGCGCGCCCTTGGTCGCCAGCTCGTGCTCATCAGTGCAAGCACCGACGATGGTTTCGAACTCGCTGAGGTTCGGCGTAATCAGGCTCGCACCACGGTAGATCGAGAAATCCTTGCCCTTGGGATCGGCCAGCACCGGAATGCCACGGGCACGGGCGGCCTGGATCAGCACCTGATGGTTTTTCAGTGCGCCTTTGCCGTAGTCGGACAGCACCAGCACCTTGATGCCTTCGAGCAATTCGTCGACTTGCGCGCCCAACGCCAACGCGTCAGTGGCGAAAGGTTCTTCGAAGTCGATACGCAACAGTTGCTGGTGACGGCTCATGACCCGCAGCTTGACGATGGTCGGCTGGTGCGCGATGCGCTGGAACAACGCCCGCACGCCTGCGCCCTTGAGGCTATTGGCCAGGCTGTCGGCAGCTTCGTCATCGCCGGTCACGCCGACCAGCGAGGCCGGTGCACCGAGGGCGGCAATGTTCAACGCAACGTTGGCGGCACCGCCCGGGCGGTCCTCGATTTGCTCGACCTTGACTACCGGTACCGGCGCCTCAGGGGAAATCCGTGAGGTACCACCATGCCAGTAACGGTCGAGCATGACATCGCCGACCACCAAGACAGGGGCTTGATCGAATCGCGGCATGGACAACTTCATGGAGCAACCCACATACAAAATGAACAGGGGCGCGATATTACCACAGGGTTGGCGCTGGCTTGTGTGGTGGCTGCAACGGGATGATTCGACAATGAAAAGTGGTCATTTTTTGAGCAGGAATGCCGATAAATGATACAAATCACCGGGCGCATTGCACGCCCGGTGAGCAAGGGTCAGGCGATGTCTTCCGCCGGGGCGTCAAGGCCCATGGCGTTCAGTCGGGAGTAGTAACCGTTGTGCGCCAGGAGTTCGGCATGGGTGCCGCGCTCGACGATCCGGCCCTGATCCATGACCAGAATCAGGTCAGCCTTCTCGATGGTCGACAATCGGTGAGCGATCACCAGGGTGGTCCTGCCTTTCATGACCTGGTCCAGCGCCGCCTGAATATGCCGCTCGGACTCGGTATCGAGGGCCGACGTGGCTTCGTCAAGAATCAGCAACGGAGCGTTCTTCAATAGCGCACGGGCAATCGCCAGGCGCTGGCGTTGACCGCCGGACAGCAACACGCCGTTCTCGCCGACCTGGGTGTCCAGGCCTTCGGGCAACTGCGCGATGAAGTCCATCGCATAGGCGTCTCTCGCCGCTTTTTCGATGTCTTCACGGGGCGCGCCCGCCAGATCGCCATAAGCAATGTTGTTGGCCACGGTGTCGCTGAACAGGGTCACGTGCTGGGTCACCTGGGCGATGTGCTTGCGCAGGTTCAGCAATTTGTATTGCTCCACTTCAACGCCATCGATCAGGATCTCGCCCTTGTCATGGTGATAGAAGCGTGGGATCAGGTTGGCCAGCGTCGACTTGCCGCTGCCCGAACGCCCGACCAGCGCCACCATTTGCCCCGGCTCTACCGAGAAACTGATGTCGTCGAGTACCTGGCGGTCGGTATCGGGGTAGGTGAAGCTCAGGTGGCGCACGTCCAGACGACCGCTGACGGCGTCGCGCTCGACGGTGCCCGTATCGACTTCAGGCGCGACGTCCAACTGCTCGAAGATGCTCTCGGCACCGGCCACGCCTTTCTGGATGGTCGAGCTGACTTCGGACAATTGACGGATCGGTTTGGGCAGCAGGCCGGCCAGGGTGATATAGGCAACCATGTCACCGGCCGACGCATCGCCGCGCAGGTAAAGCACCAGGAACATCAGCACCGCCATGGCGCTGTAGATCACCAGTTGCAGCAACGGCGTGTAGATGGCGCCGGTACGGGTCATGCGCAGTTGCTTGTCGGTGTTGCCCTGGCTGGCCGCGAGGAATCGCTTCTGCTCGAAGACTTCGCCGCCGAAGCTGCGCACCACGCGATAGCCCTGTATGGTTTCCGAGGACACGTGAGTCACGTCGCCCATGGCGGCCTGGATTTTCTTGCTCTGCTTGCGGAATTTCTTGCTCGCGGTGCGCACCATCACGGCGATCAACGGCAGGATCGCAACCATGACCAGGGTCAGTTTCCAGTTCATGAACAGCAGCGAGGCGAACAGGAAGATCACCGTCATGCCTTCACGGATTACGACCTTGATCGCATCCGTGGCCGCCCCGGTGACCATCGTCACGTTGAAGGTGATACGCGAAATCAGATGACCCGAGTTATGCTTGTCGAAATACCGATTAGGCAAAACCAGCAGGTTATTAAACAACTGCACACGCAAATCATGGACCAGCCCGAGGGAAACCTTGGCCAGAAAGTAGTTGCCCAGATAAGATCCCAGCCCCTGCCATGCGGCGATCAGGATGATCAGCAACGGCACCGCCTGCAGCAGTTGCAGGTCGCGCAGGTAAGGCACGGTTGGAAACAGCACCGCCTCGGGGTTGGACAAGCCGTCGACGAAGTATTTCAGGATGTAGCCGAGCATTGGCTGCGTCGAAGCGAAAATCAGAAAACCGACGATGCTGATCAGAAACAGACTGATGTACGGCCGGACATAGCCGAGCAGGCGGAAGTAGATTTTCAAGCTCGAAGGGCTTGCGGAGAGACTGGAGTCGGTCATATCACGCGAATGTCGATAAAAAGGACGCTGACTTTAGCACAGCTTCCTCAGGGTTCTGGCAATCGCATAAAGGCTGTTATTGTTAGGCATCAAATTCAGCATCAAATAGCCATCAACCCGAAATGGCCGATCAACTTCAGGATTGAATCTCTCAGTATGCAACTCAGCGGTTTCAATAGCGTGTCCAATCGAGTCTTCGATTTCATCTGCCTCTGGATTCTTCCAGTCGGCTACCTCCTGCTCCTCTGTGCGCTGTTTTTCCTGCCGGGCCGAAGTTTGCACCACAAGCTTTTTTATGGACTGTTCAGCATTCCAGCTCTGATCGCCCTTTGCCTGCGCCCTCGCGAACTCAAGGAGTTGCTGCGAGAGCCGATCTTCATTGCGGTGCTGCTGTTTGCCGCCTGGGCGCTGATCAGTTTGTGCTGGGGGCCTGGAAGCGAACGTATCGCCGCGCAGTTCAAACCACCGCTCCATACCCTGTTGCTGTTCGCCGGCTGCTACTTACTGGTGCGTTATCGCAGCGAAATCGTCCAGCCTTTGCTGTTCACCGCCGCGATGGTTGGGCTGATCGGAACGGTGTACAACCTCTTCATGTACGCCCGTATCTACGAGCCAGGCTTGCGCCTTATCGGCGGGGGTGCGTTCGATAACCCGCTGCTTGCCTCACACATGTACGGTTTTTTCTGTGCTTACTGGCTGAGTATGAGCATGGTCTGCAAGCGCCAGCAGATGCTTTGGCTGAGCATCCCTGCAATGGCCATCATGTTCGCTGCCGTGATCGCCACCGGTTCCAGAACCCCCCTGGTCGCCCTGACACTGGCCGCGCTGTGGCTGGGCTATATCTGTTGGAATCGCCGTTCCGCTGTATTACTGGGCGCCCTGATCGTCGGCAGTGCGGCCGTGGCGATAATGTTTTCACATATGATCATCGAACGAGGCGATTCCTATCGCATCGAAATCTGGCAGCTGGCCTTGCACAAAATTGCCGATCACCCATGGATCGGTCATGGCTACAACGCCGACCTCACACTCGACCCCGGTATTGGCTACGCCTTGCAGGAGCCTCACAGTTTTGCCTTGGGTGTGCTCTATTACGTCGGTATTTTCGGTTTGTTGCCGTGGTTGTTTTTCCAGGCTCGTGGATTGCTCAACAGCTGGCGCAATCGCGTGCAACCGCTGTTCATCATTGCTTCCACCTGGCTGATTTTCGGCATCGGTGCAGGCTTGACTGAAGGTGGCGGGATCATTTCCCGACCCAAGGAACACTGGTTCCTGCTGTGGATTCCGCTGGCGCTGATCGCCGCGCTAAGCATCAATCAGCGCGCCAAACGTCTATTGGCGATGCCGGTCAAGTCACTGACATTGGCCGCCCTGCACTCGTTGACCGACAACGCGCAGATAATCGAAGCGGATGGTCTGGGCCCAAAAGTCCTGCGTCTGGTCGATGGCAGCTTCCTCAAGCTGTTCCGCCGCCGCCGCTGGTACACTTCGGGCAGTTTCAGCCCCTATTCCGAGCGTTTTGTCGTCAACAGCGAGCAATTGCGCAACATGGGGATTCCAACCCCACAGACTCTTCACTTGTATCGTCTTGGTGACGGCAGCAGCGCTGTGCACTATTCGCCACTGCCAGGCAACACCCTGCGCCAGGTCTTGCAGGGCATTACCGCGCCAGCAGTGCGTGAGGCACTGATAGAACGTTTCGGCAAGTTCATGGCGCAGCTGCATGAGAAAGGCGTGTATTTCCGCTCTCTGCACTTGGGCAATGTGCTGGTGCTGGCAGACGGCGAGTTCGGCTTGATCGATGTCGCTGACATGCGCATCTACCCCTCTTCGTTGAGCCTTTCGCTACGTCAGCGTAATCTTCGCCACATGCAGCGCTACACGGTAGATCGGCGCTGGTTGTTCGAAGATCACTTCGAAGCGCTGCTCCAGGGATACGCCACGACGGCGTCGAAAGCTGCTGTCGATAATTTGCACAGGCAAGTGCTGTCCGGGAGTTCCCCGGCCCGGGCTCATTGATGACTGAAACCAACCCACTCATTGCGCTGGCAGCCTATCTGCTGGCCATCGTAACCGCCGCCCTGTTGCTGCGCGCCGTTCCGAAAATCTCCCGTCACCTGGAGCATTCCGGCGAAAGCCGCTATGCCAGCATTGATGGCCTGCGAGGCTATCTGGCGTTCGGTGTGTTCGTGCACCATTCGATGATTACCTGGATCTTCGTGCGCACCGGCGTTATTGAGTTCCCGCCGAGCAACTTTTACTCGCAGCTTGGCCAGGGCAGCGTCGCGCTGTTTTTCATGATCACCGGTTTTCTGTTCTGGAACCGATTGCTCACCCAGGGACGTCAACACGACTGGCTGGCCTTCGCAGTCTCTCGGGTGTTTCGCCTCTACCCGTTGTACTTGCCGCTGATGCTGATTGTGTTCATCACAGTGTTCTACCTTCAGAACTGGGAGCTCAAAGAGCCCGGCATTCGACTGGTAGGGCAGATCCTGGCCTGGCTGACCTTCGACCGACCGGACGTCAATCAGTACCACCAAACCGGCATGCTGATCTCCAACGTCACCTGGACCCTGGGCTACGAGGTATTTTTCTATCTGGCGCTGCCATTGGCCGGCATGGTCTTCATTTATCGTGGCAGCTGGCTGCAAGTGGTGCTGTGCCTGATCGGCATTTACGCTCTGTACCAGTTGGTCGGTTGGGAGCACTCACTGAAGAAGCACTTTCTGGCGAGTTTCCTGGGCGGCATTGGTGCGGCGTACTGGATACGCCGGCCACACTTGATGGCCTGGGGCCGGACGCGACTGGCGGGAATTATCGCGTTGCTGGCGCTGGCAATTGCCTTTACGGCATTCAACCGCGCGTTCAATCTGCTGCCGCTGCTGCTGCTTTCCTTGTTTTTTGTGATCGTGGCATCGGGAAACACCCTGTTCGGCGCTCTACAACCGCGCAGCATCCGCTGGCTCGGGGAAATCAGCTACAGCACTTATTTGCTGCACGGCTTCGTGCTTTGGGTGATGGTCCAGCGCCTGCCGCTGGTGCTGCACCTGGACGCTCGTGATACCTGGACCTATCTGTCGCTCTTGGCCGTGTGCAGTTGTCTGCTGATCGTTATCAGCAGCTTGACGTTCCTGTACATAGAGAAGCCGGGCATGACGGCCGGCAAGAAGGTCTTGCAATGGCTGCGCCAGGGCAAGATGGCTGACAAGAGCCAGGCCGAAAAGATCGCTCGCTGAAGCTTTCAACGCAGCTTTTGTAGCAGCAGGCTGCGCCAGCGGCTACAGAGATCGTGTTACGGCTTCAGTCTTTTTCCAGCGGCGAGAAGTAAAGCCGCCCCAGACCGCGCCAGGTCTTCTTGTTCCAGGCCTTGAACGGGATCTGCGCCAGCAGTTCGCGGGCCAGCTTGCGATCACGGTTGGCGGTCTTGAGGAACATCGAGCTAAGGAACTTGTAACGCACCTCGTCGTACAGCGGATGATCGCTGAACAGCGCGTAGGAGCGCAGGATGTTGTCGATCATGAAGCGGTGGTTCTTGTAGGAATTGGTGGCGTGCTTGCGATAGCGCGCCATCAGCACATTCAAGCCATCGATAAAGTAACCGGCACGGGTCACCTTCAGCTCGATCAGCAAGTCTTCCAGGCGAATATTCGGATCGAAGCCACCCACCTTGTCCAGCGCTTCCCGGCGGATCATCAGGGTTGGCGCGGGGGGATAAGGTTTGCGTTCCAGGAACATGTCATCGAAGTCCAGACGACGGAACGGCACATCACGGCGCTGACGCTTCTCGGGGTACAGATTGCCGTCGGCGTCGATCAGCTCGATGTTGCCCGCGCAGATACCCACCTCGGGCTTGCCATCCATGTATGCCACCTGCGTCGCAATGCGCTCTGGCAACATGATGTCGTCAGAACCGAACGGCACGATCAGGCTACCGCTGGAGCGAGCGATAGCTCCATTGAGCGTGTTGGTCAGCCCCTGATTCTGCTGAACCCGGAAATCAAAACCGTGCTGCGCCTGCAAGACCTTGATCCGCTCGACGCTGTCATCCTTGGAGCCGTCGTCGACCACCAGGAACTCGATGTTCTTATAGGTCTGGTTGAGGACGCTGAGAATGCTTTCCTCGATGTAGCGAGCGTGGTTATACGACGCGATGATGACGGTTACGAGAGGTTGCGCGTCGCTCATGGTTGTTCCTTGCGGGCCTGTTCCAGGCCGGATTCGATCAAGTTCAGGTACTCCTGGCGGAACACCTCGATGTCATGTTCTTTCTGCAGATAACGGTAGGACTGTTCGCCCTTGGCCTTGAGCTCGTCATCCGACAGCCCGAGGTAGTTATCCAGCGCCGCGATCAGGCTCGGCACGTCCTTCGGTGTAATCGCCAGCCCACCCGCGCCTTCAATCAGCGGCAGCATGGCCGGCACGTTGGAGGCGATCACCGGCAGGTGCCCGCTCATGCCTTCGAGCAACGCCAGCCCCAGGCCTTCAGCCAGGGACGGCATGGTCCAGACGTCGAACGCACGAATGTACTGCAAGGCGATTTCCTTGAAGCCCAGCAGGTGTGCGCGACCGGTCAGGCCCAGGCTATCGATTTCGGCTTTCAGGCGCGAATCTTCGCGACCGGCACCGATGATCGCCAATTGGGTGTTCGGGTACTTGTCCTTGAGGGCGGCAAACGCCTGCAACAGATAGGTGTGACCCTTGATCGGCACCAGGCGACCCAGCGCCCCGATCAAGCGCACCGACGGATCGATGCCCAACAATTCGCGGGCGCGCTCGCGGCTGTGCTGCAAGCCTTCGGCCTGCTCGATGTCGATTGCATTAGTAATGGCGTAAGTATTCTGGTCGGTGAAACCGCAGTCACAGTCCAGCAAATACTGTTTGACCGCTGGCGACACACCGACGAAACGCCAGTGACGGTCGATCAGGCGCTGGGTCTGGCGGCGCCGGTAAAACCGGTCGTACTCACCGAAACCGTGGGAAATGCCGATGCACAACGGGACCTTCAACCAGCGGTTGAGCGTCAGCATCATGTTCACCGGTTTGAAGCGGTTACAAATCACCACGTCGAACTTTTCTGCGCGGCAAAACTTGTACAGCTGCCACATCGCGCGCAGGCGCATGCCCTTGAGAGACTTGTCGGAAAACTCGAAATACACCGAACGGTCGGCCCGGCTCACAGCCTCGCCTGGCCCAGGCTTGCCACGCAGGAATGCCGCAGTGACCTCATAGCGATCACTCGGCAGCGCCTTGACGATCTGCTCCGCGAGGTCGGCAAAATCATGGGCTTTGACGTTGTAGTCAGGCTGCAATTGCAGAACCTTTGACCGTTGACTCATAACTCTCCCCGGTGGAAACCTGTCGCATCGATGACCCAGTCCGGTTCGGCGGCAATACGCCTGACCTCGGCTGGATCGGGTGGAGGCAACCGTGACCACTCGTTGCGTTTCCAGCAAACGAAGTGGAAATACGGAAACCGGCGATCGCCATCGCGATCATTACTCAAACAGCCATTGCGCCAATACCAGCGATGCGGAAAATCATCCGTGCCATCGTGCCACTTGATGCAGCCACCCGGCGTGCTGAACGCCTCAGTGAATTCGCTGCGACGACGCCACGGATTGAACTTGCCCACCAAGGTGAACAAAGGCTCGGGGAAATTCTTGCGCCAGAGGAAGATCCGACTGAATGCGCCCTCGTCCAGTGCGTGGTGCTCCTGATCGGTAAAGCGCTTTCGCCAGTCCTTCATCTGCATGAACAACTCACGTTTGCGGGCGTTGTTGCGCATCAGGCAAAGATGCCCTGCGACCCGTCGCTCGTGAGTCGAGAACAGGTCATAACCGGCCAGCCGATCAGGGGTGAAGTAACTTCGCAGGTCACCATACACCAGATCAATATCGCCGAACCCCCAGAAATCATAGCCTTGCAGGCGGTCGGCATGAATATGCCCCAGTGCCGGCTTGATGTCGCAGAGCTTGTAAGCCGCATCCGGTGCAAAGTCGATATCCAACCGTTGCGACACCAGCGCGCAGTAATCACTGAACGTCATGCACTCGACGGTGACGTTAGGTGGCAGATTCTCAGGCGTGCCGCAGTCGCTGAACAGCAACCAGTCGATATCGGCGTTGCGACGACAACTTTCCAGAAAAAACGGCATCCAGAACGGCCATTGACCGAAGTACGGGATCAGAAAAACAATACGCGGGCGTGGGTTGATCACAGAAGAATCACTGCAGTTGTTTAAGACGCGGCCATGCTAGGCCCGGAAGTGCTTCATTTCTGCTGTCGAGATGTTTCACCATGCTTCAACAGCCATAACAATTCATGACGCCTGACCGCCTTGCGAAAAAATTCGTTCTCGCCATAAACGGGCGGCACTCTACGGGCTAACAGTCGTTGTATCGACCGACGCAAACGTCGCTTGAACGGCATGCGCGGTTGCAGGTCGTGCATCATGCCCAGCGCCATGGCCTTATCACGCTGAAGCTCCAGCGACAGCGGCAGGCAGCAAGGCTGCATCGGCGTCGCCGGGTCGAAGGCCGGCGGCAGCGCAATGCCATGCCCCGCATCGCCCATTGGCCAGCGGTCGTTATCGTGCAGATGATTGGCGTAGCCGAGCAAGGTGGTCGGTTGCCACTCAAGGCCTTTCAAGGCTTCGAGGACCGCTTGCTGGGCGCAGAGATGATCGGGATGCGGATCGAGCGTCGGATGCGGCAGCACGATCACTTCAGGGCGCGCGCGCATCAACAGTTCACGCAGATCGGCCAGCAGGTTATTCCAGGTCGGCGCGCCGTCGGCGTCGCCCGGCAGGGTAAATGGATTCAACTGGCGATAGACGCGGGTGTCGCTCAACTCGGCTTCACGCGACCCCATCGGTTGCGTCGGTGCGGCCTGCATCGCCGCCAGTTGCAGGCAGAAATACCCCAACTGCACGCAATGCGCTTCAGGCACACCCGCCCAACGCGGCACAGCGATGCTGTCCCAGGCGCGCAAACGGCCCTTGAGTCGGGCGGCCTCGACTTTGCTCAGGCCGATCTGCTGATAATGCTCGGCTTCGATTTCACCGGCGGTGAGGGTAACGATCCAGGCTTCATCGGCCTGGCTGTACAAACCATAGGCAGCCAGTTCGGCGTCGTCGGCGTGGGGCGCGATCACCATCACTCGCTGGCGGCGATAATCCGGTTGTTCGAACGCCCACAGCACGGGCTCGCCGAGCAGCCGGCAGAAACGCCCGCGCAGCCGTAACTCACCCCGCGACAGCACTTGCGACTGACCACTGAGGTTCAGATAACGCAGGCCGTTTACGCCACGCTCGAACGTTTGCCGGTCGGGATTCTCGCCACCCGCCAACTCGACCACCGGATCGATAAAGCGACCCAGCCAGGTGCTTTTTATCCGCAGCGCCAATACCAGCGTGGCGTCGTCGACCAGCATGACCCCCTCGTCCAGCCGCAAACGCTCCCCGTCCAGGTGAACCTTGGGTTTTTGGGTGTACGGCGGAAAACTGTATTGGTAATCGTCTTTCGGCGAATAGAACAAATGGTCGGCAAACCACGCCTCGTGGGCAATCCAGCCCAGCACCGCGAGCATCAGCGGCAACCACCAGGCCACCAGCACGCCGATGGCAATCAGCAGCATCAGCGCGATCAACAGGCCGATCCGTTTGTTGCGCCGATGGCGCTTGAGCAGTTGCTGTTTGCGGCTCATGGGTTCACTCACACGGTGAAGACCGGCACGGGATTGCACCAGCGGTCCTTGTATTCTCGGTCGGCGCGACCGAAGGAAAACCGCAAGGGTTTATCCAGGGCCCGCGCATGCTCCCAGGCACTTTGGGTGTTGAGGAAACTCAGCACGCTACCGGGGCTGAACTCGCGCGTTTCGGGATCGACACCCCCGTTGATGTACTCGACGCTAATCCACTCCGGCGCCTCGACGCGGTAAACCAGTTGAATCGCAATCGGTGCATCGTTGAGGAAAATCACCGAGCCGATCAGCAAGTCCCGCAGCAGCTCGATCACCTCCGCCATACGTTCGGCGCCGGTAGCCGGGAAGCCCCAGCGGCGCTGGAACAGGTCGCAATAGATCGCGGCCAGCTCAGTACTCGAAAAGTCGGCAACCGGTCGCACCACCCCGCCCGCCTCTTCCAGCAGGCGCAATTCACGGCGCTGGTTGTAGCGAAACTTCTTCGATAACTCTTCGGGCGTGCGGGCCATCGCCAGTTGTTCGGTCTGCAACTTGATGTCGGTGAAACGACCTTCGCTGAGCGCCGACAAATAACGTCCGCGATGGCGCAATGGCGCTTGTGCATCAGCGGCGGCGGGCAGGATCAATTCGGCATTGCCGAGGTCGAACAAGCCCTTTTTGCCGCGGCGTTTGAGCACGTCTTTGGACAGTGCCAGGTCGCGTCCCCAGGTCGGAATCGCGGCTTTCACTTCACCGCTTTGCTCCCAGGCCAGGTAACGCACCGGGATCCCGGCCAACTGTGCCAGACGCTCAACGACCAACGGATGTGTCGCGACGCTGCCGCCAAAACGTTGCCAGGCCTGTGCATAAGTCGAGGCGTCGACCACCGCCCAGCCCCGTTCGCGCCAGCCTTGAAATCGGTTGAGCATCAGCCCCTCGGTGCCAGTTCTGTGACGTGTGGCAAATGCCAGAAAGCATCGCGTACCGCGCGGTCGGAGAAACGCTCACGCAGGCGATCGAGCATCATCTCGGCGCACTGGTGACGTTGCTGGTCGTCCATCGCGGCCAGGTGTTTCAGCCCTTGGGCCAAGTGTTCGGCATCGCCCAGCGGGAACAGAATGCCCACGCCTTCAACGACTTCCTTCGCCCCACCGCAAGCAGTGGCGAGCAACGGTACGCCGGCGGCCATGGCTTCCAGCAGCACCATGCCGAAAGGCTCGTGATCCGAACTCAGGGCAAACACATCGAAGGCACGGAAGTAGCGACGGGCATCCGGCACTTGACCGAGAAACAGCACGCGATCGCCGATACCCAGTTCCCGGGCCAGGGCCTTGAGGTCCTGCTCCAGTCGACCGCTACCGAGGATCACCAGCTGGCTGTTGGCCGGCAAGCCCGGCAATGCCTCGGCAAAACCGTGCAGCAGCGTAGTCTGGTCTTTGTCCGGATGCAGCCGCCCGACGTTGCCGACAATCCAGGCATCCGCCGACAGACCGAGGGTTTCGCGGGCCTCGCGTACCGACACCTGACTGGTCTGCAACGCCGGCACATCCACGCGGTTATAGAGCGTCTGAATCCGCCCGGCCGGCCATTTCGGCAGGCAGCGGCGCATGTCGTCACGCACCGCATCGGAGACCCCGAGCAGGCTCAGGCGCTTGCGGAAAATATGGGCGAATAGTTTGCGGGTGCCACGTTTGTAATCGTCAAACGCGTGATGCACACCGATCACCGGCAACGAGGTGCCGAGCAAGGCGATGTAGATCGGCTTGAAACGGTGGGCAATGCAGAAACTGAAGTTGCGCGAAGCGGCGATCTTGCGCAGATCGCCGATGGCGCCCAGCTTAAGGCCACGAATGGCCTTGGAGCTGTATTCCATGAACAGCACTTCATCGGAAGCGCAATTCGCGGCCACTTCGCTATCGGCGGCCCCGGTCAAAAAGACCGTGGTCACCCGATAACCGGTCCCCGCGAACAGGCTGGCGTACTGCCGGGCGCAGTCCAGGAACGGCCCGTCATAGCCGTGGCAGAACTGCAACACATGGCGTTCAGCCGAGCGTGTCATAAGCGTTGGCGCCCTCTTTGACCACCAGGATGTCTTCCATGATCAGATACTGTAGATCGGAACCGAAGAACATGTTCAGCGCGTCGGTCGGCGAGCAGATCATCGGCTCGCCACGACGGTTGAGCGAAGTGTTCAGCGACACGCCGTTGCCGGTCAGCACTTCCAGCGCCTTCATCATGTCGTAGTAGCGCGGGTTGTATTCGCGCTTGAGCACCTGGGCCCGGGACGTACCGTCCTCGTGGACGACTTCCGGCACACGGGTTTTCCACTCTTCCGCCACTTCGAAGGTGAAGGTCATGAACGGCGCCGGGTGATCGATCTTGATCATCTGCGGGGCCACGGTGTCGAGCATCGACGGGCAGAAAGGCCTCCAGCGCTCGCGGAACTTGATCTGGTGGTTGATCCGGTCAGCCACGCCGACTGCGCTCGGGCAACCGATGATCGAACGACCGCCCAAGGCACGCGGACCGAACTCCATACGCCCCTGGAACCAGGCGACCGGGTTGCCATCGACCATGATTTTGGCGATGTTTTCCGGCATGTTCTCAAGCTTGCGCCAGACCGGTTTGCTCGGGTGACGAGCGCACGCAGCGACAACGTCTTCGTTGCTGTACGACGGGCCGAGGTAGACGTGTTCCATCTTCTCGACCGGCACGCCACGGGCGTGAGACACATACGCCGCCGCGCCGACTGCCGTGCCGGCGTCGCCGGATGCAGGCTGTACAAACAGCTCTTTGACGTCATCGCGAGCGATGATTTTCTGGTTGAGCTTGACGTTCAACGCACAACCGCCGGCATAGGCCAGCTTGCCGGTTTCCTTGAGCACGTCGCCCAGGTAGTAGTCGATCATCTGCAGCGAAATTTTTTCGAACAGCGCTTGAATGCTCGCGGCGTAGTGGATGTAAGGCTCGTCGGCGATATCACCTTCGCGCTTCGGACCCAGCCACTCGATCAGCTTCGGCGAGAAGTAGTAGCCTTTGCCCTTCTCCTTATAACGACGCAGGCCGATGACGTTGGCGTAGTCAGTGTTGATCACCAGCTCGCCGTTTTCGAACGAAGCCAGGCGCGAGAAATCGTATTTGCTGGCGTCGCCGTACGGCGCCATGCCCATGACCTTGAACTCACCGTCGAGCATATCGAAACCGAGGAACTCGGTGATTGCGCCGTACAGGCCGCCGAGGGAGTCCGGATCAAAGAATTCCTTGATCTTGTGGATCTTGCCGTTTTCGCCGTAACCGAAGAAGGTCGTGGCGTACTCACCCTTGCCGTCGATCCCGAGGATCGCGGTTTTCTCTTTGAAACCGGAGCAGTGATAAGCGCTGGAGGCGTGGGCCAAGTGGTGTTCGACCGGCTCGATCTTGATTTTCTTCGGATCGAAGCCCAGTTGCTCGAGGCACCAGACAATCTTGTTGCGATAGCGCTTGTAGCGACGATTGCCCATCAGGATCGCATCGAGGGCGCGGTCCGGGGCGTACCAGTAACGCTTGGCGTACTGCCACCGAGCCTTGCCGAACAAGCTGATCGGGGCGAATGGGATCGCGACCACGTCAACGTCGGACGGCTTGATGCCCGCCTGCTCGAGGCAGAACTTCGCCGATTCATAAGGCATGCGGTTCTTTGCATGTTTATCGCGCACAAAGCGCTCTTCTTCAGCCGCCGCGACCAGCTTGCCGTCGATGTACAAGGCTGCGGAAGGATCATGGCTAAGGGCGCCGGACAGGCCAAGAATCGTCAATGCCACAGGGGTCTAGCCTCTTTAGTCTGCATGCAGGCGACAAGCGCCTCAAAAATTAATGTGTCCCTCGCAAGGGACGAGAGACAGCTAAAGGGCGGGATTATAGCGTAAACATGGCGGGAATGACCCAGCGCTTATTACCCCCTTGGATGAAAGCGTGGCGTCGCGCTTATCCGCGGCCTGCCCGCCAGTAAATCCCGAGATTACCGTCGTTGGCCTGGCGGTAAATCGTGTAGGGCAAGGAAACGGTGTCCATGACCCCTGACAGAGTAAGGTCCAGCAATACGAAGGGGACGAGGAAGCCGGTGGGATCAGGCGGGGCATTCAAGATGCAGAAGTCGTAGGCCAGGCCGCTGTAAATGCGGGGGATGGACTGGCAGTAGGTTTTTTGCTTGCGCAGGCCGCGAGCGGCGTCTTCGTCATCCTGTAGCACCGTCAGCGCTGTGCCGCAGCCCGATAAAACCAGTGAGAAAGTACCGATCGCAACAGCTGTTTTTATGGTCAAAATCTGCCCTCCGTGAACGTCAGGCAAACTAGCATCGTGGCTATTCAGGGCACAGTTCATGGGGTCTGTGGATCATGTAGGACGATTCACAAGAACTTGTCCCCATAATCTCGGGTGACTGGTCTGACGCCATCGCGGGCAAGCCCGCTCCCACAGTAGCTAGCGGTCGCACACAAATTAAGTGAGCGACACAAAACCCATGTGGGAGCGGGCTTGCCCGCGATAGGGTCGAAGACCCGATTCAGGAGGCGCTATCAATCTTGCGGGGAAGCCGCTGATCGATGACTTGGTAGAGCGCGCTTTCTTCGGGCCAGTTACGCATGAACCGCGCCCGGTCCCGTGCATACGCCGGGGCAAAGCTGTTCGCCGAGCCATGCTGACACATCGAATCCAGATCGATCAGCGCCCAGCGATCCTGCTGCCAGAACAGATTGTGGCCTTTGAAATCCCCATGACTGATCCGCTCGCGGATCAGCTCGGCAAACAAATGATCCAGCGCCACCAATTCGGCCTCGGGCGCATCACCACGTTCAACATAGGGCGCAAAGCGCTCGATGATGTCCGGCCCCGGCAGATACTCGGTCACCAGATACGCCCGACTGCGCAGCCAGAGAAAACGCTTCTCCAGCAACGCCAACGGTTTGGGCGTGGCGATGCCGAGGAACGCGAGGCGATTGCCTTCGCGCCACGAGTGCCAGGCACGACTCGGGCGCCAGAAGCGTTTGAGCCAGTGTGCAAAGCCTTTGATGTTGTAGCGCTTGATAACCAGCGTCCGACCATTAACCTCGACTTTTCCTACGCTCGCCGCACCGCCGGTCTTATAGAGATGACCTTGGTCGAGCAAGGCATCGGCCTGCTCCAGCACCGGCAGCATTGCCGCTTCTTCTTCGCGACGAATCGCACGCAAACCGAACGCCCCGCGCTTGACGCTGAAAAGCGTGCATTCGCGGCCGACCTTGATCAGGTAGTCCTTCAAGCGCCAGCTTCGAACCTTGTCGATCTGCTTCTGCAACGCCTCCATCGGCAATGCGTGTTCGCCGTTGCTCAACAGGTAATACACCAGAAGTTCTTCGGTGAACGGCTCCAGCGACTTGGGCAACTGAGCGAAAAATACGCCGAGGTTTTCCAGGACCTTCTGCCGTGACAGCGGCTGGCCGGGTGTTTCAGCACAGACGCCGCCGCCATCGATCAGGTACAACCGGCCTCGCTGACGCAAGAGGTTGTCCAGGTGCAGGTCTTCCTGCCAGAGCCCCTTGCGATGCATTTGGCCGATAGCGCCTAACGCCTCGGCCAGCACGGCCCCTTGCATATCCGCCAGCACCGGCAGGTGTTCGACTTTTTTCCAGGTATCCCCCAGGCTTTCGGCGCCTTCGAGGAAATCGAACAGCAGCCAGCCACCCTCGCCCTCTTTCAGGCCATCCACCAGCAGCTGTGGCGTGGTCAGCCCCTGATCGGCAAGCAAACGCACGCCATCCAGTTCACGCTGAAAATGCCGCGCCGCTTTGCTGCCGACCAACAACTTGGCCAGCACCGGCCGGCCGCGCCACACGCCGGCACCCACGTAACGCTGCCCTGGCAACACCCGCAGCAGACTCAGCAGCTGCAACTCGGCGGGACCCGCGGCATCGGCCAGGGAAATGCTCATCGGCAGGCTCGGAGTGCGGCCGGCGTCTTTCAGTTCGGACAACCGCATCAGCGCGTCTCCTTGTGACTGCGCCGCGCGGTCAGGCGCGAAACCCAACTGTCCACCAGCGAACTGTCCCGCGGCTGATCCACGTACACCGCCAGCAACTCGCGCAACTGCGCTTCAGTCCACTCCGGCGCGCGACGCAGCAACGGCTCCAGGTCCTTGATCCGGTCACGCTGACCGAACAGCAACGGCCGGGTCTTTTCCAGGTCGATCAACTGCGCCTGATAACCGTCGCCTGTGGCCTGCAGGAAAATGTGTTTAGGGTAGAAACAACCGTGAAGCTGGCGTACGCCGTGCAGGCGCCGCGCCAGTTCGCCACAGGCTTTCATGATGGCCGAGTGTTGCGCCTCGCTCAGGTCCGACCAGCGCTGCAACAGCGAATCCAGGTCATCCCAACCGTCCAGTGCGCGGGTCAGCAGAACCGCCCGCACTTCCCCGTCGACTTTGCGCTCACCGAAAAACGCTGCCTTCAGCGCCGGAATGCCCAGCTTCTGATAACGACTGATGTTGCGAAACTCGCGGGCAAAACTCGGCTCGCCAAACGGCGCATGGAAGGTGCGCGTCAGGTAGTTGCTCTGGCGCTTGAGGTAGTAGCCATGACCTTCCAGATCCAGCCGAAACACGCTGCTCCAGCCGCCACCGACGGTGTTGGGTTCATCCACCGCGTCGAGCTGCTTGGCCCAGAGTGCGTCGAACGTGCCGAGGCCATGACGCTCAAGCAGCGCACGGTCTTCAGCAGCCAGAAAATCAGTCATTCGCGTCCCTCGAAAAATCTCACCACGTGCCGGATCCGTTTTTTGTCGTCGGCATTCAGCCGATCACGCTGGCGGTATTGCAGGTAAAAGCGCAGGCGCTGGGTCGCCGACAGGTGATATTTGGCCACCTTGTCGAGACAGGCCAGGTCCTTGGTGATCCGGTACTTGAGCCAGAAGCCGCGCCAGAAATCGCCGTTGGGGCAGTCGATCAGGAACAGCTTCGCCTCATCGTCGACCAGCAGGTTGCGCCACTTCAAATCGTTATGGGTGAAACGGTTGTCGTGCATGGTCCGGGTGTAACCGGCCAACTGACGACTGACGGTATCGACCCAGGCGCGGTCCGCCAACTTGGGGTCGTGCCGGTCCGCGAGGGCCGACAAGTCTTCTGTGTTCGGCAGCTCGCGGGTGATCATCGCGCCACGGGCATACGCCGCGCCGCGCCGCTCCAGGCCCCAGGCAACCACTTCAGCGGTGGGAATGCCCCACTTGGCGAAGCGCTTGAGGTTCTGCCATTCGGCCTTGACCCGAGGCTTGCCCAGATAACGACGCAGGCCTTTGCCGGCGCCGCTGTAGCGTTTGACGTAATAATTGACGCCCTTGAGATTGACGCGGATGACCTCGGACAACGGGTCGCGGGTCAGGCGCTCACCCTTTAGCGCAAACACCGCTTCCAGGCAGCCAAAATCTTTCGCCAGATCGCTGTAAGCAGGCTCCAGTTTCCAACCCGGCATCAGAGCGCATCCCCGTATCGCTGTTTGCGGTCGTAGAGTTTGTTGGCCTTGCCTTCGAGCCAGGCGAGCAATCCTGCCTCCTCACCCAGAATCTGACGCAGCGGCTTCTGGAAGTAGCCTTTGAGGAATCGCAGTTTGTCGCGTTTGGTCAGGCCGATGTCCAGTGCCGAAAAGTACAGCGCCGCCAGATCCTTGTTGCGCCAGCGCTGAGTGATCGTTGGACGGGTCTGGGCGCGGTGCAGGTCGATTACCGAGAGCTTGAAGTCGTCGACGGTCACCGGCTTATCGGTGTGCAGCAGGAAGTGGCAGATGTAGCAGTCGCGATGATTGACCCCGGCGCGGTGCATCATGCCGGTCATGCGTGCGACTTCGGCGATCAGCGCGCGCTTGAGCGCAGGCTCGGGCGGGTTCTTGATCCAGTCGATGCTGAAATCTTCGAGGCTGACGGTGGGCGCCAGCTCTTCGGTGACGATGAACGAATGCTGATCCGCCGGGTTGCTGCCCTTCTCGCCGTAAGCAACCGCCGTCATGGTCGGTACGCCGACTTCTTTCAGGCGCTGAATGGCCTTCCACTCCTGACCCGCGCCGAGTACAGGCAACTTGGCCGTCAGCAGGTTCTTGAAGATCTCGCCCCAGCCGATGCCACGGTGGATCTTCACGAAAAAACCATTGCCGTTCACTTCAGTGCGCAACGTCCGGCGCGCTTCCAGTTCACGGTAAACCTCGCCCTGCAAGCCTTCGACTTCGGTAAACGCATCGCGTCCGGCCCAAAGGCTCTTGAACGGTTCAGCCAGCATCAACTTCATTAAGCGTGCTCCGCCAGAATCACATCGGCCGCGTGTTGCGGCATGCTGTAGAGGTCGGCCGTCTCAGCGAAGGCCAGACCGTTGCGGCTCCAGGCCGCCCGTGCTTGAGCGTCGTTCAACATGCCGGTCAGGTACTGAGTCAGTTGCGCCTGATCGAACGGTTCGTCCAACACCAGGCCAGCGTCGGCCTCGGCGATGTAATGGGCGTAACCACAGACCGCGCTCACCAATACCGGCAACCCGGCGACCAATGCTTCGAGCAGCACCGTCCCGGTATTTTCGTTATACGCCGGATGAATCAGCAGGTCGGCACCCAGCAGGAAACGCGGGATATCGCTGCGCCCCTTGAGGAACGTCACGTTGTCGCCGAGCCCCAAGGTGGCGCTCTGCATCTGGAACAATTTGGGGTCGTCCTGGCCAATTACAAACAACCGGGTGCGTTTCTTCAGATCAGCGGGCAATGCGGCCAGCGCCTTGAGGCTGCGATCCACGCCCTTGGTCTTGAACCCGGAGCCAATTTGCACCAGCAGCAGGTCATCGTCCTTGAGGTTGAACTCACGACGGAAATCGGCACGGATTTCGGTGGCATTGGCCGGCGCGCGACGGTCTTGAGAGATACCCGGCGGCAGCAAATGGAAGCGTTCCAGCGGCGTGTCGTAATGCTTGATGAACAGCGGCTGCTGGACCTCGGAAATCATCAGCACTTCGGTCTTTGCATCCTTGGCGAACACCGCGCGCTCGTACTCGGCGAAGTGCCGGTAGCGGCCCCAACGACGGTACAGCGAGTTGCGCAGGTTCTGCGCCTTGTCTTCGAAGCAGCCATCGGCGGCGTAGTAGACGTCCAGGCCCGGCATCTTGTTGAAACCGATCAGACGGTCCACGGGACGCTTGGCCAGGTCCGCTTCCATCCATTCGCTGAGCTTCTCGTTGCGCCGATGATTGAAGAACGCCTTGACCGGCGCCACCAGCACTTCGAAACCCGGCGGCACATCGCCTTCCCAGATCAGCGTGTAGACGCGAATCTGATGGCCGCGCTGCTGACATTCGAGGGCGATGCGCATGAAGTCGCGCTGCAACCCCCCGAACGGAAAGTACTTGTACAAGACGAATGCCAATTGCATCAGCGCAGCTCCTCAGCCAGTAACAACGTGCTCAGTCGGGTCGCGACACGCTCGGGATTCAGACGCGTGAAGCACAGGGGCCACTCGCGTTTCAGGTCGAACTGACGGGCATCTTCGGCCGTCGGTTGATAGGTGCATTTCTTTTGCAGGCACGGCGCGCAGGGGAAGTCGCTGGCGATGTGGATCTGCGCCTTGCCGTAGGCGCCGGTCAGGCCCGGGTTGGTCGGGCCGAACAGCGACAGGGTCGGTACGTCGAGCGCGGCGGCCAGATGACCGAGACCGGTGTCCACGGCTACGCAGGCCTGAGCGCCGGCCAGCACTTTGCCGACACCGGCCAGGTTCAGTTTTGGCAGCACTTCGACATGCCTGAACCCTGCGGCAATGCGCTCGGCCCGGGCTTTTTCGATGGGATTGCCCCACGGCAGCTTCACGCCGACGCCGAGATAGCCCACGCGCTCGGCCAGCTCACGCCAATAGGCTTCCGGCCAGTGTTTGGTGTCCCACGTGGTGCCGTGGAGAAACAGCACGTACGGATTCTTGCGCGGCAGTTCCACCAGTCGTTCGACGTTCAGGCCGTAATCGCCCAGACCTTTTGGCAAGTCGTAGCCCAACGCCAGGGCGAACAATTGGCGGACCCGCTCTACCGCGTGCTGCCCACGGCTCACTGCCAGGCGACGGGAATAGAAACGTGCGGCGATGGGTTCGCGCGCCGAGTCCTTGTCGAGTCCGGCGACCGGTGCTTTGACATAGCGCGTCAGCCAGGCACTTTTCAGCAGGCCCTGAGCATCAATCACCAGATCGTATTTCGTGGCGCGAACGCTTTGCTTGAAGCGCTTCCACTCGCCACTTTTAATGGTTTGCCAAAGGTTCTTGCGCCAGCGACGGATCGCCACCGGAATCACCTTGCCCACGGCCGGGTGCCAAGTCGGGATTTCGGCGAAGCCTTCTTCCACTACCCAATCAAACTTGATGCCGGGAATCGCCCGCGCCGCGTCGGTCAACGCTGGCAGCGCGTGAATCACGTCGCCCAGCGAAGACGTCTTGATCAACAGAACGCGCAAACTATTTGACCTCGACCACAGTGCCCTGCAACCGCTGCAAGGCTTCGTTCACCGCTTGCGGCATGAGCTGGCGCAGGCAGTTGTAATGACCAAAGCGACAGGTGCGATCGAAGCAGGGGCTGCATTCGAGGCCCAGGCGCACGATCTCGACGTGCTCGGCCAAAGGTGGCGTGAAACCCGGCGATGTCGAGCCGTAGACCGCCACCAACGGGCGGTTCAGCGCGGCGGCAACGTGCATCAGGCCGGAGTCGTTGGACACCACTGCGTCGGCGCAGGACATCAGGTCGATGGCTTCAGCCAAGGAAGTCCCGCCGCTGAGGTTCACCGACTCTTCACGCAGGCCGGGAATCAGTCGCGCGCGGATGTCTTCGCCGACCGCGTGATCGTTTTTCGAACCGAACAACCAGACTTGCCAGCCTTCGCGGATCTTCGCTTCGGCAACCTTGGCGTAGTGCTCGGACGGCCAGCGTTTGGATTCGCCGAACTCGGCGCCGGGGCACAGGACCAACACCGGGCGGTCGAGGGCCAAGCCAAATTTGGCCAGTGCCGCCTCGCGGGTGACCGGGTCGATCTGCAGGCTCGGCCGTGGATACGGAGTCGGCAGCTCGGCATCGCACTCATAAGCCAGCGCCATGAAGCGCTCGATCATCAGCGGATAACGTTCTTTATCCAGGGTGCGCACGTCATTGAGCAGGCCGTAGCGGAACTCGCCACGCCAGCCGGTGCGTTTCGGGATGCCGGCGAAGAACGGTACCAGCGCCGACTTCAAGGAGTTAGGCAGCAGGATCGCCTGGTCGTACTGGCCGGCCAGGGATTTGCCGATGCGCCGACGCGTCGCCAGCTCCAGAGCGCCATGGCCGAGCGGAAAGCTCAAGGCCTGACGGACTTCAGGCATACGCTCCAGGATCGGCCGGCTCCACTCGGGGGCCAGGACGTCGATTTCGCATTGCGGGTGGCGTTGCTTGAGACACTGAAACAGTGTCTGCGCCATCACCATGTCACCGACCCAGCTGGGCCCAACGATCAGAATTTTCATGTGGTTTCCAAAAACGAACCGGGGAGGCATACGCCTCCCCGCCTCGAGAATCACTGCGGGAGCCTGCGGGCTTGCGATGGGTCATCACCTTCAACATTGCTGTCGACTGTCACTCCGCTATCGCGAGCAAGCTCGCTCCCACATTGGGTATTGGTGCACATCAAGTGCGGTGCAGCTTAGCTGCCTCAATCTATAAAACACTGCGCACCCTGTGGGAGCGGGCTTGCCCGCGATAGCGGAGCATCAGTCGCCAGCAATGTTGAATGTGACGGCCTCATCGCGGGCAAGCCCGCTCCCACAGGGTTATTGGGTGTTTCAACTATCCGGTTTCAGCTTAGCCCCAGCTCGCGCCAGATCCGCAATACCTGCCGCCGTTCGTCCGCGAACTGGTCGCCCGGTATCACCCCGGCGTCCTTCTGCAAGGCCTGTCGGTGCGCGGCGGAGCGGTAGGCTTTATAGGCCTCGCGCAGCAAACTGGCGTCTTCGACGGGCATCAGCCCTTCGTGTTCCAGCTCTTCCAGAATGCGGATGTTATCCGTCCAACGCAGCAATGGCGGATGTGTTTCAGACCACGCCAGGGCCGCGTATTGCACCATAAATTCAATATCGACGATACCTCCGGCGTCCTGCTTGAGATCGAACGGCGCCGAGGCCTCGAAGGCGTTTGCCGCGGTGCCGGCTGCGGTGCTCTTGCTGCCGAGGTTATCGCGCATCTTGGCGCGCATCTCGCTCACCTCCTGGCGCAAGGTCGCAAGGTCCCGCGACTTGCCCAATATCGCTGCGCGAACCTTCTCAAAGGCCTGGCCGACATCCTGACTGCCGACCAGCACCCGCGCCCGCACCAGCGCCTGGTGTTCCCAAGTCCAGGCTTCGTTTTCCTGATAACGGGCAAATGCGCCCACCGAACTCACCAACAGTCCGGAAGCACCGGATGGTCGCAGGCGCATATCCACTTCATACAGCTGACCGGAGTTGGTCTGGGCCGTGAGCAAGTGAATGATCCGCTGCCCCAGCCGGGTGAAGAATTGCGCGCCATCAATCGGTTTCGGTCCGTCGGTTTCCGCCTGCGGATCACCGTCATGGATGAACACCAGGTCCAGGTCCGAACCATGCCCCAGCTCCAGCCCGCCGACTTTCCCGTAACCGACAATGATGAAGCCCGGATCGCACAGCGTACCGTCACTGCGCAGTGGCGTGCCGTATTTGGCCACGGTCTGGCGCCAGGCCAGCGCCAGCACTTGTTCGAGGATCGCTTCAGCGAGCCAGGTCAGGTAATCACTGACTTTCATCAACGGCAGGCTGCCGGCGATTTCCGAAGCGGCGACCCGCAAGCGGTGCGCCAGTTTGAAATGGCGCAGGGCTTCCATTTGCTGTTCGAGGTCGTCTTCGGGAATTCGCGTCAGGCGCTCGCGCAATTCGGCGGCCAGTTCTGGCGCCAAGGGCGGCTTGAACAGCCGGCCCTCGTTGAGCAATTCATCGAGCAGCAACGGGAAGCGGGTGATTTGCTCAGCAATCCACGGGCTCGCCGCGCACAAGGTCAGCAACCGTCGCAGCGCGCCGGGGTTCTCGGTCAGCAACACCAGATACGCGGAGCGACGGGCCACCGCTTCAACCAGCGGCAGCACACGTTCCAGCACCAGATCCGGATTGGCATGCTCGACCGCCTGAGCCAGCAATCGCGGAATAAATGCATCGAGGCGTTCGCGCCCCAAGCGTTGCATCGCGCGCAACTGCGGGCTGCCGCGCAAACCGGCCAACGCTTTCAGGGCCTTGGTGGCATCGGCAAAACCGCCCTCTTCCAACTGGCGGCAAGCGGCCTCTTCATCCTGGGCCTCTTCCCAAAGCGGCAGCCATTCACCGCCGACCACCACTTCGCTTTCAGTGCCTTCCTCTTCATCGGGATCGGCGATCACCTGACCAAAGTGCCAGGCCACGCGGCCACGCCAATACATCAGCCGCTCATGGAAAGCCTCCCAGTCAGCGAAGCCCAACATAAAGGCAATGCGCGCCTGATCCTGCGCGCCGTCCGGCAGCATCTGGGTCTGGCGGTCGGCAATCGCCTGGATGGCGTGTTCGGTGTAACGCAGGAATTCGTAGCCTTCGCGCAACTCGCTGACCACCGCTGGCGGCAGGTAACCCTGACCTTCCAGTGTGCTCAGTACTTTTAATAGAGGGCGCTGCTGCAGGCTCAGGTCGCGACCACCGTGGATCAGTTGAAACGCCTGGGCGATAAACTCCACTTCGCGGATGCCGCCCGATCCAAGCTTGATGTTGTCGGCCATGCCCTTGCGCCGCACTTCCTGCTGGATCAGCTGCTTCATGGTGCGCAGCGCTTCGATCGCCGAGAAATCGAGGTAACGCCGGTAAACGAACGGGCGCAGCATCTCTTGCAGTTGCGCGCCGGTCACTTGATCGCCGGCCACCACCCGCGACTTGATCATCGCGTAGCGTTCCCAGTCGCGACCCTGATCCTGGTAATACTGCTCCAGCGCGTTGAAGCTCAGCACCAGGGCACCGGCCGAGCCGTAAGGCCGCAGGCGCATGTCGACGCGGAACACAAAACCGTCGACGGTCATCGGGTCCAGCGCCTTGATCAGGCGCTGGCCGAGCCGGATGAAAAATTCCTGGTTATCCAGCGAGCGCTTCACGCCGACGGTTTCCCCGCCCTCGGGGTAGGCGAAGATCAGGTCGATGTCCGACGACAGGTTGAGCTCCACCGCGCCCAGCTTGCCCATGCCGAGGATGACCATCTGCTGCGGCTCGCCGCTGCGCCGGCCGGTCGGCACACCGAACTGCTGGCAATGCCGCGCGTACAACCACTGATAGGCCTGATCGATGCTCGCATCGGCCATGTCCGAGAGGTCGCGGCAGGTCTGGATCAAGTCGGCCTGACGGTTCAGGTCGCGCCAGATGATTCGCACTTGCTGGCGGGTGCGCTGACGGCGCAAGACACGTCCGAGCTCGTCGTCGGTTTCGGCCGCATTCACTGCCGCCGCAATCTGCCCGCACAACTCGCCGGGCGCAAAGCTGCGGTCCAGTTCGCCGGACTGCACCAGCGCCAGCAACATCGAAGGGTCACGCACACTCTGTTCAGTCACGAAGTCGCTGGCGGCGGTGACGCGGGCGAATTGCGCCCAGCGTTCAGGCGTCCAGGCAGACAGGCCATGGTCGCCTTCCAACTCGCCGACGGCGGTGCGGAACGACTGCTCGGCGCGGGTGACAAACGGCAGGAGAATGCCGGGCAGTTCGGCAAGCGGAGGAAGGCTCATGGTCTATCCTTGATCGGCGTGTTGAGGGCTGCATGTAGTGAATTTTCAAATCGCACTACGTGATCGACTGTCGAACAAAGGTTAGAAATAGCTGAAATCTCTTTCTTTTTGGCAGACAGCATCAAGCTTTCACCTTTTTCGGTTGGCAAAAGACCAACCTTAACGATTATTCTCACAACGCAGCCGGAGGCCACAAGCCGCTCATCTGTAGTTTTACTACTCGTATATACATTCGAAAGGCTGAAATGCCCGATGATTTGTAGTAAAACTACACGCCGCCGGAACAACCTCTCGGCAATCCAAGAATTTATATCGTCTGCCCACAAGGCCAGTCGCAAACTCAGGCAACCGATTCTGGAAGCCTTTCCGCCCTGGAGCAAGCCATGCAAGACCTCGATCCCGTCGAAACCCAGGAATGGCTGGACGCCCTGGAATCGGTTCTCGACAAAGAAGGCGAAGACCGCGCTCACTATCTGATGACCCGTATGGGCGAACTCGCAACCCGCAGCGGTTCGCAGTTGCCTTACGCCATCACCACGCCATACCGCAACACCATTCCCGTTACCCACGAAGCACGCATGCCTGGCGACCTGTTCATGGAACGCCGCATTCGCTCGCTGGTACGCTGGAACGCGATGGCCATGGTGATGCGTACGAACCTGAAAGATTCGGACCTGGGCGGTCACATCTCCAGCTTCGCCTCCAGCGCAACCCTGTATGACATCGGCTTCAACTATTTCTTCCAGGCCCCGACCGACGAACACGGCGGCGACCTGATCTACTTCCAGGGTCACACCTCGCCAGGCGTTTACGCCCGTGCGTTCATGGAAGGCCGCATCACCGAAGACCAGATGAACAACTTCCGCCAGGAAGTCGACGGCCAGGGCTTGTCGTCCTATCCGCACCCTTGGCTGATGCCTGATTTCTGGCAGTTCCCGACGGTATCCATGGGTCTGGGCCCGATCCAGGCGATCTACCAGGCACGCTTCATGAAGTACCTGGAAGCCCGTGGCTTCATCCCTGAAGGCAAGCAAAAAGTCTGGTGCTTCCTGGGCGACGGTGAGTGCGACGAGCCAGAATCCCTGGGCGCGATCTCGCTGGCTGGCCGCGAGAAGCTCGACAACCTGATCTTCGTTATCAACTGCAACCTGCAGCGCCTCGACGGCCCGGTTCGCGGCAACGGCAAGATCATCCAGGAACTCGAAGGCGTGTTCCGCGGTGCTCAGTGGAACGTGACCAAAGTCATCTGGGGCCGTTTCTGGGACCCACTGCTGGCCAAAGACGTCGACGGCATCCTGCAACGTCGCATGGACGAAGTCATCGACGGCGAGTACCAGAACTACAAAGCCAAAGACGGCGCGTTCGTGCGTGAACACTTCTTCAACTCGCCAGAACTCAAGGCAATGGTTGAGGACTTGTCCGACGACGAGATCTGGAAACTCAACCGTGGCGGCCACGACCCGTACAAGGTCTACGCGGCGTACCACGAAGCGGTCAACCACAAAGAACAACCGACCGTCATCCTGGCCAAGACCATCAAGGGTTATGGCACCGGTGCCGGCGAAGCGAAGAACACTGCGCACAACACCAAGAAGGTTGATGTTGAAAGCCTGAAGCTGTTCCGCGATCGTTTCGACATTCCGGTTAAAGACTCCGAGCTGGAAAACCTGCCGTTCTTCAAACCCGAAGCAGGCAGCGCCGAAGCCCGTTATCTGAGCGAGCGTCGCACTGCACTGGGCGGTTTCGTGCCACAACGTCGCGCCAAAAGCTTCGACATTCCGACCCCGCCACTGGATACCCTCAAGGCTATCCTGGACGGCTCGGGCGACCGTGAAATCTCCACCACCATGGCCTTCGTGCGGATCCTCGCGCAGCTGGTCAAGGACAAGGAAATCGGCTCGCGCATCGTCCCGATCATCCCGGACGAAGCCCGTACCTTCGGTATGGAAGGCATGTTCCGTCAGTTGGGCATCTACTCGTCCGTCGGCCAGCTCTACGAGCCAGTCGATAAAGACCAGGTGATGTTCTACAAGGAAGACAAGAAGGGCCAGATCCTCGAAGAAGGCATCAACGAAGCGGGCGCCATGAGCTCCTTCATCGCTGCCGGTACTTCGTACTCCAGCCACAACCAGCCAATGCTGCCGTTCTACATCTTCTACTCGATGTTCGGCTTCCAGCGTATCGGCGACCTCGCCTGGGCCGCTGGCGACAGCCGCACCCGTGGCTTCCTGATCGGCGGCACCGCCGGCCGGACCACGCTGAACGGCGAAGGCCTGCAACACGAAGACGGTCACAGCCACATCCTGGCTGGCACCATCCCGAACTGCCGCACCTTTGATCCAACCTACGGCTACGAGCTGGCGGTGATCATTCAGGACGGCATGAAGAAGATGACCGAAGAGCAGCAGGACGTTTTCTACTACATCACCGTGATGAACGAGTCCTACCAGCAGCCAGCCATGCCGGCCGGTGTCGAGGAAGGCATCATCAAGGGCATGTACCTGCTCGAAGAAGACACCCGCGAAGCGGCGCACCACGTTCAGCTGATGGGCTCCGGCACCATCCTGCGTGAAGTCCGTGAAGCGGCGAAGATCCTGCGTGAAGAGTTCAACGTTGCCGCCGACGTCTGGAGCGTTACCAGCTTCAACGAACTGCGTCGCGATGGCCTGGCCGTCGAGCGCACCAACCGTCTGCACCCGGGCCAGAAGCCTAAACTGAGCTATGTCGAAGAGTGCCTGAACGGCCGTAAAGGTCCGGTCATCGCCTCTACCGACTACATGAAGCTGTTCGCTGAGCAAATTCGTCAGTGGGTCCCGTCCAAGGAATTCAAAGTCCTGGGCACCGACGGTTTCGGCCGCAGTGACAGCCGCAAGAAGCTGCGTCACTTCTTCGAAGTCGATCGTCAATTCGTGGTGTTGGCAGCCCTGGAAGCACTGGCTGACCGTGGTGATATCGAACCTAAGGTGGTGTCTGAAGCCATCGCCAAGTTCGGGATCAACCCGGAAAAACGCAACCCACTGGACTGCTGAGGAGACACTCTGTGAGCGAACTCATTCGCGTACCTGACATCGGCAGCGGTGAAGGTGAAGTAATTGAACTGTTTGTGAAGGTCGGCGACCGTATCGAAGCCGACCAGAGCATCCTGACGCTTGAGTCGGACAAGGCGAGCATGGAAGTGCCTGCGCCAAAGGCCGGCATCATCAAGAGTCTGAAAGTGAAGCTGGGCGATCGCCTGAAAGAAGGCGACGAACTGCTGGAGCTGGAAGTTGAAGGTGCCGCTGCTGCGGCCCCTGCGGCTGCCGCTGCGCCGGCTGCCAAGGCTGAAGCCAAACCGGCTGCTGCTCCTGCCGCCGCTGCTCCAGCGCCTGCTGCCGCACCTGCTGCTGCCGCTTCCCAGCAAGTGAACGTGCCGGACATCGGTTCGGCGGGCAAGGCCCAGATCATCGAGATCCAGGTCAAGGTCGGCGACACCGTCGAGGCTGATCAGTCGCTGATCACCCTGGAATCCGACAAGGCCAGCATGGAAATCCCTTCGCCCGCCGCTGGCGTGGTCGAAAGCATCAGCGTCAAGCTCAATGACGAAGTCGGCACTGGCGACCTGATTCTGGTCCTGAAAGTGGCGGGTGCTACGGCCCCTGCTGCTGCCGCGCCAGCTCAAGCCGCTGCACCTGCTGCCGCTGCTCCGGCGCCAGCCGCTGCGGCACCTGCGGCACCGGTTGCCGACAGTGTTCAGGACATTCATGTCCCGGACATCGGTTCGTCGGGCAAGGCCAAGATCATCGAAGTGCTGGTCAAGGCTGGTGACACCGTCACCGCCGACCAGTCGCTGATCACCCTGGAATCCGACAAGGCGAGCATGGAAATTCCATCGCCTGCCGCTGGCGTGGTGGAAAGCGTTTCCGTCAAGCTGGACGACGAAGTCGGTACTGGCGACCTGATTCTGAAGCTGAAAGTCAAAGGCGCTGCGCCTGCTGCGGCACCGGCTCCGGCCGCTGCTGCCGCACCGAGCGCTCCTGCTCCAGCCGCCGCTGCGCCTGCTGCTCCGGCACCGGCCGCACCTGCTGCTGCACCGGCCAAACCGGGCGCCAAGGTTCACGCTGGCCCGGCTGTACGCCAACTGGCCCGTGAATTCGGCGTCGAGCTGAACGCCGTCGGCGCAAGCGGTCCGCACGGTCGCATCCTGAAAGAAGACGTGCAGGTTTACGTCAAAGCCATGATGCAGAAGGCCAAGGAAGCACCGGCCGCTGCTGCTGGCGCAACCGGCGGCGCGGGCATCCCGCCGATTCCGGTCGTGGACTTCAGCCGCTTCGGTGAAACCGAAGAAGTGCCGATGACCCGCCTGATGCAAATCGGCGCGTCGAGCCTGCACCGCAGTTGGCTGAACATTCCGCACGTGACTCAGTTCGATTCGGCTGATATCACCGACCTGGAAGCGTTCCGTATCGCTCAGAAAGCCGTTGCAGAGAAGGCCGGCGTCAAGCTGACCATCCTGCCGCTGCTGCTCAAGTCGTGCGCGCACCTGCTCAAGGAACTGCCGGACTTCAACAGTTCGCTGGCACCAAGCGGCAAAGCGATCATCCGCAAGAAGTACGTGAACATCGGCTTCGCGGTCGACACCCCTGAAGGCCTGCTGGTACCGGTCATCAAGAACGTCGACCAGAAGAGCCTGTTGCAACTGGCCGCCGAAGCCGCTGTGCTGGCAGCCAAGGCCCGCGACAAGAAGCTCACCGCTGACGACATGCAAGGCGCCTGCTTCACCATTTCCAGCCTCGGCCACATTGGCGGCACCGGCTTCACGCCGATCGTCAACGCGCCGGAAGTGGCGATCCTCGGTGTTTCCAAGGCAACCATCCAGCCAGTCTGGGACGGCAAAGCCTTCCAGCCGAAACTGATGTTGCCACTGTCGCTGTCCTACGATCACCGTGTGATCAACGGCGCCGCTGCTGCACGCTTCACCAAGCGTCTGAGCGACCTGCTGGCCGACATCCGCACCATCTTGCTGTAACACCGGCCGGCCCTCCTTCACCGGGGGGCCTGTCGCGCTCCACGTTTTCCGAGCGCCACGCTCGTACCTCAACCCCGCCAATTTGGCGGGGCTTTTTTTTGCCTTGAATAAAGCGTCTTCCTACAACCGTGGCTTACATCGCCCACAACTCAAGTCCACTTCCGCACGATATTTATTCCCGCCAATTAACTAGGCTTAGTTCGACAGCATTTTCTTTTGAAAACTGCGAACCTCTTTTGCTTAGTTAGCGTTATTTCGAATGGATTCGAACATGTTTAAACCAACTGTCGGCCCTATTGTTGGCCACACTACAACTAACCACGTGCGCATTTTTCTGCGAGGCGAACTTCAAGAAAACTCATTGGTCTTTGCCGGTATTCGCTATCGGTGTTATGGAGAAGAGCGTTGGTCCCAAGGCGTATTCTCCGAACTGTCCCTCTTGCGCGACTTGGCCGATGTGATTGCGCTCAACGACCTCGCCACCGACACCGAGTACGAATACCAGGCCGGATGGTTCAGCCCCATGAGCCCGGTGCATACCGTGGAGACCGTTCAGGAGCTGCCGCTGCAATGGCCACGGGAGATTTATCGCTTTCGCACCCTGTCCAGCAAAGTCAGCACGCCGCGGGCGTACATCGTTGGCTCATGCCGCTACCTGCGCCTTACCGCAGGCCTGGCAATCACCCCCCAGGCCGGTGACCGGATCTTTGCCTCGATCACCGATCTCGCCCAGCAGGCCGAACCGCGTATTAGCGCGATGCTGATGACCGGCGATCAAATCTATGTGGATGACCTGAACGTTATTGCTCCCGACCGGGAATACAAGGAAATACTCAGCAAGTATCGCGCGGCTTTTTCCCAACCGAACATCGCCAGGTTAATGTCCAGCGTGTCGACTTACATGATCCTCGACGATCATGAAATAGAAGATAACTGGCCCGCCAACGAGAGCAAGGCCGATGCTTATTTATATAAGAACGCCATGGCCGCCTATGAGATATACCAGGCCAGCCACAGCCCGGCGCATGATTTATTGGCCAATGGGCAACCCGGCAGAAAACTGGAACAGTATTGGTATCAGTTCGCCGAAGGCGATATTGAATGGTTTATCACCGACAGCCGAACCCGCCGCAACTTGTCGGCCGATGATCGACGCATCCTCGACGATAATCAGGAACAGGCGTTGTGCAAATGGCTGATCCACAGCCCGGCCCGGGTCAAGTTCGTGGTCACCAGCGTAATGTTCTACCCCGACCGCAAGCTCAACGGGGATGACGCCTGGAAAGCCTTTCCGGAACAACGCCTACGGTTGTTGGAGACGATTCGTACGCATCGCATCAAGAATGTCGTCTTCGTTTCCGGCGATGTCCACGGTTCCATGACCAGTCGCCTGACCCACAGCGAGGATACGGACTTCGAAGTGCACACCATCGTGTCGTCACCCCTGTGCAACAGCAAACTGCTGCCGTACGCCTCCGCGTCCACCTTTATCCTCGATCAGGCACTGGCACAAACCGCAGCGGGCGATTACCAGCATGAATTGACCAGCGAGGTGGTCAGCGAAGACAACTTCGCCCACCTGGTGGTCGATCGGGAGCAGATTCAGGTGAATTACCACGACCGGGACGGCGAGCTGCTGCAATCAATCGGCATTCCTTTACGTTAACGGAGCACCTGTGGCGAGCGAGCTTGCTCGCGCTGGGCTGCGTAGCGGCCCCAACATTCGGGCATCGATTGCCGATTTTGTGAGTGCTGCGCACTCAAGCGCGAGCAAGCTCGCTCGCCACAGAAGGCCAAATGCATTAGTTTTCGGCCCTTGCTGGAGAAATCTTCGCCCCTGCCGACATATTCTTATAGCACTTGGCCTTCATGTCTCTTGTCAGTCAGTGTCGCAATGATGCAACCTTGCCGCAGGCAACAGTAAAGAGGGCGAGAGCCCGGCGCGATCAGCACATTCGAAGCGAGTTTCCCTCAATGAAAAGCCAACCCGATGCCGCCAGCCGTATGGTGGCCGAGGTAGTGACGCAATTGCCTGTGCCCTCGCGGCTCGGCATGCTGCGTTTCGAACGGCTGAATGAAGCTAGCTGGGCACTCCTGTTTCTCGATCCCAATTGCGAACGACAGTTTGGTCTGCCGGCCGTGGAGCTTTGTGCCCTGGTCGACTCACCCTACGCCAGTCTGATGGAGCCCGAAGCGCGCTATCAGCTTCACGACGCGATTCAGCAGCAACTCAGCGACAGCCCGCACTACCTGATCCGCTACAACCTGCACACTGCCAAAGGCTCCCTGAGCTTGCTCGAATTGGGCGAAGCTTACCGCCAACACAATCGCCACCTGCTGCGCGGTTACCTGATGGTCGTGGACGGCTTGTTCGACGGTGAACCGCTGCTGCCGTCGCTGGACCTGGAAACCCAGAACTCGCGCCTGCAAATCGCCCTGGAGCTCAATCAGCGCGCCCAGCTGGAACAACTGCAGCACCTGGACCGGGTGCGCGCCCAGCAAGACTTGATCCTGCTGCTGACCCGCCAGCGCTACAGCACCAACAATTCCCTGCAAGAAGCCGCCGAGCTGATCACCCACAGCGCCTGCGATATCTACGAAATCGACTGCGCCAGCCTATGGAACCTCGAAGGCTCGCTGCTGGTGCCGATCTCGGCCTATCACCGCGCCTCCGGGGAATACCAGCTGCCGGATCCGATCGACGTCAGCGGCTTCCCGGATTACCTCGATGCCTTGCACAGCAGTCGCGCCATCGACGCCCACAATGCCATGCGCGACCCACGCACCCGGGAAATGGCCGAGAGCCTGCGCCCGCGCGATGTGAACGCCATGCTCGACGCCAGTATCCGTGTCGACGGCCAGGTGGTCGGTGTGTTGTGCCTGGAACAGACCGGCGCGACCCGCGCCTGGCAGTCGGACGAAATCGCCTTTGCCGGTGAGTTGGCCGATCAGTTCGCCCAAGTCATCAACAACCACAACCGCCGCACCGCTACCAGTGCCCTGCACCTGTTCCAGCGTGCGGTCGAGCAAAGCGCCAACGCCTTTTTGCTGGTCAATTGCGATGGCGTGGTGGAATACGTCAACCCGAGCTTCACGGCGATCACCCAGTACACCACCGAAGAAGTCCACGGCCAGCGGCTGTCGGAACTGCCGGCGCTGGAAAACCTCAGCGAGCTGCTGTTCGACGCGCCCTCGGCGCTGGCCAAGAGCAACAGCTGGCAGGGCGAGTTCAAGAGCCGCCGTAAAAACCTCGAACCCTACTGGGGCCAGTTGTCGATTTCCAAGGTCTATGGCGACAACCGTGAGCTGACGCATTACATCGGCATCTACGAAGACATCACCCAGACCAAACTCGCCCAGCAGCGCATCGAGCGCCTGGCCTACACCGACAACCTGACCAACCTCGGTAACCGCCCGGCGTTCATCCGTAACCTCGACGAACGCTTCGCCCGAGACAGCGATACCCCGATCAGCCTGTTGCTGGTGGACATCGACAACTTCAAGCGCATCAACGACAGCCTCGGCCACCAGACCGGCGACAAGCTGCTGATCAGCCTGGCCCGACGCCTGCGCAACAGCCTGAGCCCGAGCGGCAGCCTGGCGCGTTTCGCCAGTAACGAATTCGCCGTGCTGCTCGACAACACCGGCCTCGCGATGGGCCAGCAGGTCGCCAACCAATTGCTGGCGACCCTCGACAAGCCAATGTTCGTCGATAACCAGTTGATCAGCGTCACCGGCTCCGTGGGCCTGGCCTGTGCGCCGCTGCATGGTCGCGATCCACAGACCCTGATGCGCAACGCCGGCCTGGCGCTGCACAAGGCCAAGGCTAACGGCAAGCATCAGGTCCAGGTGTTCACCGAAGCGCTGAATGCCGAGGCCAGCTACAAACTGTTCGTCGAGAACAACCTGCGCCGTGCCCTGACCCAGAACGAGCTGGACGTGTTCTATCAGCCCAAACTGTGCCTGCGCAGCGGTCGCCTGCTGGGTATGGAAGCGCTGCTGCGCTGGAACCATCCGGAAAAAGGCATGATCCGCCCGGACCAGTTCATCAGCGTTGCCGAAGAAACCGGGCTGATCATCCCGATCGGCAAATGGATCGCCCGCCAGGCCTGCCGCATGAGCAAAGACCTGACCGCCGCTGGCCTGGGCAATCTTCAGGTCGCGATCAATTTGTCGCCCAAGCAGTTCTCCGACCCGGACCTGGTGGCATCCATCGCCAACATCCTCAAGGAAGAAGCGCTGCCGGCGAACCTGCTGGAGCTTGAGCTGACCGAAGGCCTGCTGCTGGAAGCCACCGAAGACACCCACTTGCAGCTCGATCAGCTCAAGCGCCTGGGCCTGACCCTGGCCATGGATGACTTCGGCACCGGTTACTCGTCGCTCAGTTACCTGAAAAAATTCCCGATCGACATCATCAAGATCGATCGAAGCTTCATCCACGAAATCCCGGACAACCAGGACGACATGGAAATCACCTCCGCGGTGATCGCCATGGCCCACAACCTGAAACTCAAGGTTGTGGCTGAAGGCATCGAGACAGCCGAGCAACTGGCTTTCCTGCGTCGTCACCGCTGCGACGTCGGCCAGGGCTACCTGTTCGACCGACCGATCCCGGGCGCAGAGCTCATCGAAAAGCTCAAACGCTACCCACGCGGCCCGCTCGTCTGACAGCACACCACAAATCCCTGTGCCCCCCCCTAATCACTGTGGGAGCGAGCTTGCTCGCGATGACGGCGTGTCAGTCAACATCCATTTCACTGGTACACCGCTATCGCGAGCAAGCTCGCTCCCACAGGGGCACACGGGTAGTGCGTAACCAGCCGGCATTGTGCAAACTGCGTGTCTGACAATTTACATTCAACCTGACTGAGGGGACTGATGATGGTCTTGCGCTCGGAAATCCTGGTGAACAAAAACGTGCTCCCTACCAAAGAACAAGCTCTGCCTGGCCGCGAAACTCCAATGACCGTGCCGGAAAAACACTTCGTCCACGACGCCCCGCTGCTGGGCCCGTTTGCGATGGACGTGGATTTCGCGATCTTCGGCCTGGGCTGCTTCTGGGGCGCGGAACGCCGGTTCTGGCAACGTGAAGGCGTGGTCAGTACGGCGGTGGGTTACGCCGGCGGCTTTACGCCGAACCCGACGTACGAAGAAGTCTGCTCCGGCCTGACCGGCCACAGCGAAGTGGTGCTGGTGGTCTACGAGCCGGCAAAAGTCAGCTACGAAGAACTGCTGAAAATGTTCTGGGAATTGCACAACCCGACGCAAGGCATGCGCCAGGGCAACGACATCGGCACCCAGTATCGCTCGGTGATCTATGCGACCAACCCGACCCAGCTAGCAGCCGCCAAGCACAGCGAGCAGGTGTTCCAGGCCGAACTGACCAAGGCTGGCAAAGGCGAAATCACCACTGAAATCGACGAAGCGCCGACGTTCTACTTCGCCGAGGCGTATCACCAGCAGTACCTGGCGAAGAACCCTGAAGGGTATTGCGGGATTGGCGGCACGGGCGTTACCTGCCCGATTTAACCCCGCACTGATCGTTCCCACGCTCTGCGTGGGAATGCCTCGATGGACGCTCTGCGTCCGCTTCGGCAGGGACGCGGAGCGTCCCGGGCTGCATTCCCACGCGGAGCGTGGGAACGATCAATCAGCCATCAACTCTCAGCAATCAACCAATCCATCTGCCACCCACCCTGAGTCTGCCCAAGCTTCTTGGACAACCACGGCAGCAACTCACGCAACTCTTCTTCCAGCCCCCACGGCGGATTCGCAATCGCCAACCCCGACCCGTTCAGACTGTTCGGCGTATCCAGCGGATGCACCAGCAACTCCACACGCAACAACTTCGGCGCGCCCGAGCCCGCCAAATCCTGATAAAAACGACGCAACATGCGCTGGTCCTTCACCGGGTACCAGATCGCCGCCACGGTTTGGCGCATCCGGCCAATCGCCTCTTTCAGCGACGCCGCGCAACGCTGCATCTCATCAAGCTGCTCAAACGGCGGATCAATCAACATCACCGCCCGCTTCTCCTGCACCGGCAACATCGCCCGCGGCACATGCCAGCCTTCGCCCAAGTGAACCTTCACCCGACGATCACCAGCCATATTGTCCTTGAGCAACACACCGTCTTCCGGGTGCTTCTCGTTGAGCATCAGCCGATCCTGCGGCCGCGTCAGACGCCGCGCCAGCTCCGGCGACCCCGGGTAATAGCGCAACTGGCCATCCGGGTTCATGTCGTGCAGCACCTTCATGTAGTCGGCGGTCAGCGCCGGCAGATCCGGCTGATCCCACAGACGCGCAATGCCTTCCAGGTACTCACCGGTACGGCTCGCCTGATCGCCCTGCAAGTCATACAGACCAATGCCGGCGTGAGTGTCGAGATAGGCAAACGGCTGCTCCTTGCGCGACATCAGGGCGATGAGGCGGGTCAAAGTCAGGTGTTTGAACACATCGGCGTGATTGCCGGCATGGAAGGCGTGACGATAATTCATGATTGCTCCTGCGAAGGCCGGGAAGTTTACCTTGTACCGAGGCGAACGTCAGGACCTCGCGGCTGAGCGGGCACTCGCAGCCCACAATCCCCAGCCAGACACATCCCCTGTGGCGAGGGGGCTTGCCCCCGTTGGGCTGCGCAGCAGCCCCAAAACCTGCCATCCGGCGATTCCTGACGCCCCAGAGTTCTCGGTCAACCACAAAAGATACTTACCAACTCCCTGACGCTACACTGATCTCAACGTCCGACAGGAAGTCGAAAAACCGATGCGTATTCCAACCATTTCTTTTCTATGCCTGCTGTATTCAGGGTTCGTCGTTTCTAACGAACAACACACCGAAGAAGCACGTCAATCGCTAAAGAACTATGGCCTAAGTCACTGCATCTTGAAGCCATTCAAAGAAAAGTCAGCATTAGAGAAAGACATCAGTCTGACCGCGGGCGCATTCTCATTCATGGGCAAAGGAATGCACACCATTCTTCAAAATGAAGACACGCTTCAGGTACTGCACGACCCCTACAAAGCAACAACTGACTACGTATTAACGGCCTACAAACAGACATCCTCGACCAGCAAGCAATCGAGCCAACAAATGGTGTTTTATGGGTGTTTGGAAGTTTACAACTCAGTGGCATTCGACCGTTTCATCAAGACTCAAGACCGGTTTATCTCCGAGTAACGTCTGCGGCGAGGGAGCCTCCGTCGCCACAGAATCAACTAGACGCTACTCCGAAGGCCGCGCCCTCAGCCGTCGCCCCACCACGTCTAGCACATCACACCCATCCCGCAACGGAATAGCACACAGCAATGCGAAATCACTAAGAATGAAAGATTCACACTCAACAGAACCGCGCATCGACATGTTCTCAAGCACCTGCGTGACAGCGCGAATTCGATAGCTGGCAGCGTCATATAAAACATCGAGCGGCGCGTGGGTATCGACGAACAGCGTGGGCATGTCGTTGCAGTTGCTGGTGAGGGCCATGAAGCGGCTGTTGGGGTGGGGGATTGGTTTTTCGTAGGGTGGATCTGGCGTTAGCGTCGTCATTTGTAAATTCCATGAGTATGAAAATGAGCTGCCAAACGCCCCCTCCTACAGGTTTGGGTGGCAGCCATGCGCAGGAGTAGGAGTACCGATCACTCATGAACCTCGGCCACGCCGAAGCGTGTCCCGCGCACAGCCGCCGCAAACGGTCATATGGACACGAGTTAAGTGCCGCAATCAAACGACAGAGCTGTTGCATCATGAGAGAGGGCTCCTACACCCTGCCACCACTTACGCGGTGACAGCCAAAGACTATCCCTGCAACCCATCGCCCACCAGTTCATGGAAGCCGCCACAACTTGAAGGAAACTTCCGATGAGCTTGCCCGGAAATTTCGTAGTAGTTCCGTGAACTTTAAACAACACTTAAACATTATCCAGCATTGTCAATTGGCATCAAAAAAAACGGGACGGATTTATTTATTTTAGAACCGCATAGTTTTTTATTTCATTTCAGCCTGATATCGCAACAGGCATTCCAGAAGGACCTGCATAAATTTCCGTCGATCTTCAACCTCATCATCAAAATAAGTTGTCAATTTATCAAAAACAGAATCAAAGCTCTCCTCCAATCCCAAATAATAATACAATGTATCGATATACCACTCGCGATCACTGTCACTATAGGCAGTGAATTCTGGCCTCATCAGCATATCGAACAACTCAGCGAGCTCCGCCTCATCATTAACGTTTTTAGAAACTATTATCTCTTCTCTTTCAACGTCATCAACATTATCAATGTCGAATAGAAAAAGCAGGCCGCGCAAGATAGAAAGCTTAGGATGGCGTTTCATATTCAAAAATCCGCATAAGTTGTTATAGGAGCACCGGTTCTATCTAGTATGGCGACTGCGTCTGTTTGTTTGCCATAGACCAAACCATCTCGTTTGTACCCCTCGCCTATTTGCTTACCCATGCCCATTGGCTCTTTAGATGCAGCATGACCATTACGCCTGAATATTAGCTGAGCACGGTGAATAGCGTTCAACTGATCTCTATAACTAATAAAACGTGTCGCAGCACTAGGGATCTTTGGCTGACCAGTCTTTCTCCCGCTTGTGTATCTTTCAATAACTCCCGTTGTAGGGTTTCGTCCGGTCATTACTCGCTCACGTTGCGACGCCAAACTAGTTTGCTTGCCATGTTTTTCTAGAAAATGAGCACCTGGAGTGGCCCTTTCCATCTCATCTAAACGTCGATATGCATTCGCTTCCGCTAGCTCATCGATACGCGCTCTTCGCTGATCCCCCGTCAACTTCGGCAGTGCCGGCTCACCCTCATCAACCTTAACGCCAGTCGCGTCATCCGGCGCCTCACACCCAGCCTTACCCGACTGCGGACAACTCCCGCTCAACCCCAACGGATCAACCCACCCCGTCGGATTCGGCGTGTACTGATACTGGTTCAGCCCACCCGCCAACTTCACGGGGTCCGGCGTCAGATACCGTCCAACCTCCGGATCATAGTACCGATGCCGGTTGTAGTGCAGGCCGCTTTCGGCATCAAAGTACTGCCCCTGAAACCGCAACGGCTGCTCAAGCTGCTCACCCCCGCCGAAGGCCAACCCAGTGACTTTGCCATAGGCGTTGTACTTCGCCGACCAGACGATCTCGCCACCAAAATCGGTCAATTCCTGCGGTGTGCCGAGGTGGTCGAGTTGGTAGTAGAACGGGCAGGACTTGCGCGGGCCTTTGCCGTCGAGCATCGCCAGGGGGCGGAAGGTGCCGGGTTCGTAGACGTAGCTGCGGTAGTGCTCGCGGCTGCTTTCGGCGATGAGGTTGTCGCCTTGCCAGAAGAACTCGGTGGTTTTGCCGTCGACGGTTTTGGCGATGCGGCGGCCGAAGGCGTCGTATCGATAACTCGCGCAACGTCCGTTTGGCATCGTGACGATAACCAAGCGGTGCTGGCAGTCGTAGCGGTATTCGGTGATAAGTTTTTGCGCGGTGCCGCGGCGTTCACGAACCAAATTGCCGAAGGCGTCGTAGTCGTAGTCGTAGTGCCGGTCGCCCTGCATCAGCAGGCGATTACCTTTAACGGTCGCCAAACCGGGTCGATCCTGCATCAGCAGGTTGCCGGCGGGGTCGTGGGCGAAGGTTTCCGGTGGGTCGTCGCGGGTGTGGCGGACTCGGGTCAGGCGGTTGAGCGGGTCGTAGTAATAGCTGCGTTGGCCGTGGCGGCTGTCGGCGATGGTCGCGAGGTTGCCGTTGACCGCGTAGCCGTAATGGCGCATGTACAGCGGTCGGGTTTGCTGGTTGATCGCGTGGGCTTGTAGTCGGCCTTGTTCGTCGTAGTGGTATTGGCTGGTGAGTTGGCCTTGCTGGCGTTGTTGTTCGCGGCCGAAGGCAAATTGGTGGGTGGTGAGCCGCGCGCCGTTGAGGTCGATGGCGGTCAGCGCGCCGCCCTTGGCGTGGTGGTAATCGAGCTTGCTGCCGTCCGGCAGGCGCAGGCGGTTGAGCTGGCCGCAGGCGTCGTAGCCATAACGCAACGTGCCCCAACCTTGATGCTCGGTGATCAGCCGGTCTTGTTGGTCGTACTCGAATTCCAGCGGATGGTCGTGGCCATCGTCGACACCGATCAGCCGACCGAGGCTGTCGTAGCGGTATTCGACCTTGATGCCGTCGGGTAGCGTTTTGATCAGCAGGCGGCCGGCGGTATCGCGCTCGTACTGCGTGACGAGCTGCGAACCGTCATCGCCGAACTCGGTTTTTTCCAGCAGATGGCCGTTGAGGTCGTAGGCGTACGCAGTGCGTTGGCCGTCGAAGCCGGTTTCTTGTCGGATCAATCCACCGGGCGTGTAGTCCAGCTGATACTTTTCGCCGGATTCGTTTTCAATTTCCGTGAGCAACAGCTGCGCGTTGTCGTAGCGATACTTCAGCTGGGTGCCGTCGGCGTTAAGGCGACGGCTGACCAGATGCAAATCGTCGAGGTATTCGTAGCGCGTAACGCGGCCCAGTTCGTCGCGTTCGGCGGTGATCTTGCCGTAGGCGTTGTAGCTGTAACCGCGAACGGCTCCGGCCGGCAGCGTCGTCTGGATCAGTCGGCCAACGGCATCCCATTGCGACTTGGTGACCGCGCCGTGTTCGTCCTGACGGGTAATCTGCCGCCCCAGCGCATCGTAGGAAAACCGCCTTACACCACCGTCCGGCAGTGTCTCTTCGACCAGTTGCCCCAAGCCATTCCAGACGAACTTGTGCCGACTGCTGTCCGGGTAACGGATCGACAGCAACTGACCTTTTTCGTCGTAGTGATAGTGGGTGATGTGGCCGTCGGGGTCGGTCGCTTCGGTGATGTCACCCTGGGCATTGCGCTGATATTTCCAGACAGCTTTGCCGCGATAACGCGCGTGCAGGAAACCGTTGCGGTACTCGTAGGACGTCGGTTCGTCTTGCGGCAGAATCAGCGCTACCAGCCGTCCGACTTCGTCATAGCGGTATTCGGTGACGGCACCGAGCGGGTCCTGCTCGGCAATCAATCGACCCTGGTCGTCGTAGGCCTTGAGGTGTTCACCGCCATCCAGCTCGACCTTGCGCACCAGCCGCGCCCGCTCGTCGTGGACGTAAACCTCTTCGCTGCCATCGATGTTGTGGACGGTGACGCTGCCCTCGTCATCCCAGGCATACCGCGCGTCCATCTGCGAAAACGACGCCCAGTGGCGAATGCATCGGGCAGCGTTGCCGGACCTTTCCCACTCCCAGAAGAAACTCGCCCCACCGGCCAGTTGTCGCTGGAGAATGACGTGCTGATCGTCGTAGTCGTAGCGCTCGCTTTCGCCAGCGGCGTTGGTGGCTTCGATGAGTCGGGCGCGTTCGTCGTAGCGGTAACAGACCAGTGTTTGCTCGGTCTTCCAGGCTTCTTCGAGGGACGGGGCCGGGACAAAAACCTGATAGTCGACGGCAACCAGATGGCTGCGCTCATAACGCAAGAGCAAGGCGCGGCCGGCACCGTTGTCGAGGCGCTGGATACGGTCCTGGCGGTCGCGGGCGATGCGCAGTCGGTTATCGTAAGCGTCGCTGATCGCTGTAAGAAAACCGTTATGAAAGTGGTAGAACCGTGCCTCGTCGCCGGCCTGGGCGAGGATCAGTTCTTCGGGTTCATTGCCGAGGTAAATCGCGGCGCGCGAGAGGCTGTTGTGGATCGCCGGACGCTCGCTGCTCGGTAACGGGAAAGCGGTGCGACGGTTTTCGTGGTCGATCCAGATGACGGTGTCGTCGTCGATTTCCAGCCGATGAGATAACGAATGGCTCCAGCCGAATCCGAGGCCGGCATCGATCTCGGCGGCGCTGGTGCGATAGAGCCGGGTGAAATCGAACGGCAGGATGCCGTCCAGCGAACCGTCGGTGAGGGTCAGCAGTTCTTCGCCGGTGACCATCGATACCGGACATTTGTTGGTGGCGGTTTTATCGACGGAGTCGGCGCTGTCGCCGTTGGGGTTTGTGGCCTGCTTTGAGGCGTCGTCGTGGTGTTCATTTTGCTTGAGCGTGGTGTTGCGTTTGGCATCCCAACGCAATTGCATGCGACCTTTTTTCAGACCCGCAGCTACACCGCGTGCGGCTACTTTTTTGTAGCGATCAACGTAAGTAATGAAGCTGTTGATGATGTTGAAGATGGCTTTGACGAAACCCACAACAGCGTCGACGATTCGGGCGCCATAGTTGGCAAGGCGCATACCCAAATAGGCAATGCCTGCACCTGCACCCGCAAAAGTCAGAACTACCCCGATCAGAATATCGATGAGTAGTTGCACTACGACGGTTGAAACCGCTTCGGCCGTTTTGCCGGCAATTTCGCTGGGGGGCAGCATTTCCAACCAAAGGCTGGCCGTACGCAGCAACAGGCAAAGGGCTGCTTCATCACTGACCAGCAGTTGGACCTTTTCCATCGTTGCCGGGAATTTCTCTGCCAGCTCGGACAGTTGGGCAGCACCGCTACCCAAGCGACCAACGAACTTGCCAGGATCCTGAAGAATGTCCGACAGCAGGCTGATGCTGTCCCACACGCCAATGACAGCAGCCCAACTTCCCGCGAGTATTCCGTTACCAGCGGCAGCAAACGCCGACTGCGACCATTGCGGCTTGAACCCCTCCCACTCCGTGCGCAGCCAACCTTCCAGCTCTGAGGTCAGGCCATCGTAAGAGGCAAAGAGATCCTTGATTTGTGCCGGGGTCACTTCGCTCTGAACATGGACGCGATAGAACTTGCCCGGCGTGCCTTCGAACTGTCCTTTACCATTTTTATCGAGCCTGACAGGCTTGCTTTCACCGCCATCAACGGCAATCACATCAACCGAAATATTCCCCAGTGGAATGTCATAGACCGATTCAAACTTGCTCTCTATCTCCAGAATTCCATTTGCCGGACACTGCGCAACACTCGAGAGAAAATCATCGTCACCACTACTCACCGCCGTCGTGGTATTGCCAAGTTTTACCAGCCGCTCCATGTCCAACAGCGAAGGCATGTCCGCAGCCCGACTTACCTTGTCTGCATTGCGACTCAAGAAGCCGGCAAGTTGCTGGCGATACAAACTCAGCGTGTCTTTAAAACCGTCGAGCTCCTGCTCGATGCGCAAAATCTGATCCATCAGTTCAGCTCCGCCATCAGGTAATCCACCAAGTCTTGTTTCGGTGCTTGAGGCAGATCCGGCGTCTGCAAAAAGATCGCGACCTTGTGGCGCAATACGTGCTCTGAAAGCGCCTCAAAAAGATCAGGACGGTCCTCGCTCAACCACTTCATCAAGTTGTTGATTCGAGTTGTCGTGGATTCGGCGGCGAGGTCTTCAAGCAGCGATTCGGTAACTTCCCACCACGGAAAAACCCTGGAGGTTTTTAACGCACTGCCGCCGATATCGAGCGGCTGCCCATTGATCAAACAGCGATCAATCACCGGCATTAATTGCGTGGCGTTAACGTCGGCGGACTGAAGAATCGGCAGCAAATAACGCCCATCCCAGAAGCGAAAAAACACCGCTTTACCGTTGGGCAATAGCACTTGAGTGAGGCTGCGCAGATGCTCGACCAGCGCTTCTTGAGAAGCAGAAGAAACCGCCAGCCAACCCCAGTCACGGGACTCGGTCGTCGCGACCCACTCCAGAAACTCACTGCCAGCGGCGACGATTCCGACATAGGGCATCACCGGTTCCCACTCGGCGTAGGCCGTGTCGGCCCAGATCGGACTCGGCGCTTGTGCTGTGGTCGCGTGTTGCCAGGCGTTGAACGGCTGCGCAGCACTGGCATTGCCGAAAATCGCAAACAACTGCTCGCCAGGTTTGAGCAGCTGGCGTTCCAGCCAGACGTGGGGTGACAAGCGATCAGGCTGCACAGACACCGTCCTTGCAGCGCTCGCATTCTTCGCAGAACGGCGCGTCGCTTTGCAGACTCATGATCTGTGCGGCGCTCAGCAGCGCTGCTGGTGCGGCGACGAGCTTCAATGGTGTATTAGGCGACACAGGCACAGCGGTCATCGCCGGCATCAGCGCGCCGCCGACCTGAATCGGCACGCTGCTGAAAATCCCGCCGGGACCGATGTTGATCCACTGCCCGCCCGCCTGAATCGTCGCACTGGCACCGCCGTCGATCACCACTTGCTGACCGGCGCTGACATGGAATTGCTGACTGGCGTTGAGCGCCTGACTGTTCACGCGGATGTGCCGATCACCCATCACCACCAAGTGATCGTCGAGCTTCACTTCGGCCTGGCGTTGACCGTGGGTAATGCGCTGCTCGTCGGCCTTCAATTCATGGCGAGCGGTGCCGGTGACGACGATGCTGCGGGCGTTATCGACCTGCACCTGTTGATCATTCAACACATGCTGAGTCCAGTTTCGCTGGGCGCGCAGGTAGATTTCCTCGGCGCCTTTGCGATCCTCGATGCGCAATTCGTTGTAACCGCCGCCACCTGGACTACTTTGGCTGCGGAAAATGCTGCGGGTCTTGTCGGCAGGCAGATCCAGCGGCACCGGCGTTGCCGCGTTTGGCAGGCAACCCATCACCAGCGGCTTGTCGGCATCGGCGTCGATGAAACCCACCAGCACTTCCATGCCGACTCGCGGGATCAGCACGCTGCCGTAATGGTCGTGGGCCCAGCCCGTGGCGACCCGCAACCAGCAACTGGAATGTTCGTTGAGCTGACCGTCGCGGTCCCAGGCAAGCTGAACCTTGACCCGACCGTACTCGTCGCAATGGATTTCGCTGTCGACCGGCCCGGTAACCACAGCCGGTTGGTAGCCGAGCATCCGTGGCTTTTCCGGCCCCAGGGGTGGACGAAACGAAACGTCCCACGGCGTCGCCAGAAAGGTATTGCGGTAGCCCTGGAAATCATCCGGGTCGTCGCTGGTGGCGGACTCTTCCAGCACTTGCGGCTGTCGGCCACGGTGTTCGATTGCGGTGATCAGCCACAGGTCGTTCCACGCCTGACGCGGATGCTCGGCGAGGTGCAGGAAATGTCCGCAGACCAACGCAGAATCGTCGCCGCGACCTTCCGCCTGACGGAAGTCCGCGGTGTGCCGCTCCAGCGCTCGTTGCGTCAGCTGTTTGCCATGCTCGCGATCAGTGAACTGGCCGGGGAAGTGATAATCCTCCAGCACCGGGCGCTGTTCGCTGTCGGCACGGCTTTCAAGGGAAAGGCGCGGTTTCTGGAAGTCGTAATCGCGTCGGGTGACCGCCGTGGTCCGGGTCTCCAGCCGCACGTTGAATCGCTTGATGGCCGGCGCATCCGCCGCCATGCCACTGCCCGGCAGGTACAGCGTCGGCTCGTGCAGACGCGGGAACACCGTTTGGTCATCGCCGAACACCAGCAGATGCCCGTCAGGGCTGTGCTGGAAGTGGTAATGAATGCCGATTTCGGCACACAGCCGCTGGATAAACGCTAGGTCGCTTTCGGCGTACTGCACGCAGTACTCGCGCGGTGAGTAGTCGCTGCCGAGTTGAAATTCGAATGCATCGCGCTGGATGCCATGGTCCTTGAGGACCTGCGCGATGATCGCCGGCACACTTTTGTGCTGGAAGATCCGCTGGTTGATGCGCTGACCGAGGTAGGCCAGCCGCGGTACGAGACTGATTTGGTAGCCCGTCAGACGTTTCCCGGAGTCGCTTTGACCGACGCGAAAGATCTGACCGTGTATGCCGCAACCTTGCGCATCGAAACTCAGAAAGGCCTGACGATGCAGCAGACTTTCGAGCTCAATGTCCGGCCGTTCGCTGACCAGTTCCAGGTCAAAGCGGTAGGGTTGGCTGATGGCTTCCGTGCCCGTGAACTCAAGCACCTTGAGCTCATTCTGGACGCCGTCGATCGTCAACGTGAAACGCGGTTGATTGGCAGGAGCGAACATCCGATGTGTCTCTGCAGAATGAAGGCGGGCGATTCTGCATGAGCGACAAGGGGTGTTGAGGGAGGGACAGGAAAATCAGATTTGCCCTACTTTTTTAGAGATTTATCCTTCAACAATAAGTGTGTTTGGCTACAGACATCTCCTTCAAAACCACCACCAAACCCTGTGGGAGCGAGCTTGCTCGCGATGGCGTCGGGTCAATCGACATTGATGCTGAATGATCTACCGCTATCGCGAGCAAGCTCGCTCCCACAGGGTACGCACCGTGATTCGAGATTTGTGTAGGCCAAAAAAACGGCCCGCCTCCAAATGGAAGCGGGCCGTTTTCATGTTCGGCGAAAGGTCAGAGCCTTAGCTCATCCCGATCACTTGTTCAGGCGGAAATCAGCCTCGGCAGCAGCGAAACGCTGAAGCATGCCGTGAGTCGGCGCGCCCAGTTTGCTGACGAAGTAGATCGCCAAGCTGGCGAAGATGAAACCAGGGATGATTTCGTACAGGCCCAGCAGCTCGAAGTGTTTCCACACGATCACGGTGATCGCGCCGACCAGGATGCCGGCCAGTGCGCCGTTGCGGGTCATGTCTTTCCAGATCACGGAGATCAGGACAACCGGACCGAACGCAGCACCGAAACCGGCCCAGGCGTAGCTGACCAGACCCAGTACGCGGTTTTCCGGGTTGGCAGCCAACGCGATGGCGATCAGGGCAACCAGCAGCACCATGGCGCGGCCGACCCAGACCAGTTCAACCTGGGAAGCGGTTTTACGCAGGAAGGTTTTGTAGAAGTCTTCGGTCAGGGCGCTCGAGCACACCAGCAACTGGCAGCTCAGGGTGCTCATTACTGCCGCCAGAATGGCCGACAGCAGTACACCGGCGATCCATGGGTTGAACAGGATTTTGGCCAGTTCGATGAACACGCGTTCGTGGTTTTCGGTCACAGGACCGGCCACTTCAGGGTGCGCCGAGAAGTAGGCGATGCCGAAGAAACCTACCGCGACGGTGCCGCCCAGGCACAGGATCATCCAGGTCATGGAGATACGGCGAGCGTTAGCAATCGACTTGACCGAATCCGCCGCCATGAAACGCGCGAGGATGTGCGGCTGGCCGAAGTAGCCCAGGCCCCAGCCCATCAACGAGATGATGCCGATGAAGGTGGTGTTTTTCAGCATGTCGAAGTTGCTGGCATCTTGCGCTTCGATGGCCAGGAACGTGGTGTCGACGCCGCCAGTGGCCAGCAGCACGATGATCGGTGTCAGCAACAGGGCGAAGATCATCAGCGTGGCTTGTACGGTGTCAGTCCAGCTCACTGCCAGGAAACCGCCGACGAAGGTGTAGGCAATCGTCGCCGCAGCACCGGCCCACAGCGCAGTCTCGTAGGACATGCCGAAGGTGCTTTCGAACAGACGGGCACCGGCCACGATGCCGGAGGCGCAGTAGATGGTGAAGAACACCAGGATCACCACGGCAGAGATGATCCGCAGCAGGCCGCTTTTGTCTTCGAAACGGCTGGAGAAGTAATCCGGCAGGGTCAGGGCATCGCCGTTGTGCTCGGTCTGCACACGCAGACGGCCGGCGACGAACAGCCAGTTCAGGTAAGCACCGACGATCAGGCCGATGGCGATCCAGCTTTCGGACAGACCGGACATGTAGATGGCGCCCGGCAGGCCCATCAACAACCAGCCACTCATGTCGGAAGCGCCGGCGGACAATGCAGTCACGACGCTGCCCAGGCTGCGACCGCCCAGAATGTAGTCAGAAAGGTTATTGGTGGAGCGATAGGCCATGAAGCCGATCAGCACCATTGCTGCGATGTAGATCACGAACGTGATCAGTGTTGGATTGCTTACGCTCATTAAGTTACGCCCTGGCTTTGTTTTTATGTAGCGGCGGCTGGTGAACCGCGCGCAAACGACGACGTTTGACAGACGATTTCAGGTCCCGCGCATTTATGACTGATGTTTCCCCAGGAAAGCCATCAGCCGGCACACCTGTCTTTTATGACCGGTTGCACCTTGGGCGCGAATGCTATTCAACAAAGCAAATAAGGTGCAACCAGTTTCGTGAGAATAAGTTGCACCTAGTCGGATTTACCTGAAAAAGCCCTGTTTTTGCTCCCTTTTAGGGCAGTCCTTACGGTTTTCTAGAATTAAAAGCACCAAGCAGGAGCGGTACGTTCGTACCGGAATTTATTTCCTGACGAGCTGCTTATTATTCCGACAAAAAAGGGGTTGCACCCGGTTGCACCTCAAAGGTTGCCCAGCTAATCTTGCGGCCAGCTGATGCCACGCGGTCGTGGCAAACATGAGGATAAAAATATGGCTACCACCACCCTTGGGGTCAAACTTGACGACCCGACCCGCGAGCGCCTCAAGGCCGCCGCGACCTCGATTGATCGCACGCCGCACTGGCTGATCAAGCAGGCAATTTTCAATTACCTGGAAAAACTCGAGGGTGGTGCAACCCTGACCGAGCTGAGCGGTTTGACCAAGGATTCCGACGACATCGTCGATGCGCCTCTGGATCACGCCCACCAGTGCTTCCTCGAATTCGCCGAAAGCATCCTGCCGCAATCGGTACTGCGCGCCTCGATCACCGCCGCCTACCGTCGCCCTGAGCCGGAAGTGGTGCCGATGCTGATCGAACAGGCGCGTCTGCCTGCTGCGATGGCCGAAGCCACCAACAAGCTCGCCTCCTCGATTGCCGAGAAACTGCGCAATCAGAAGAGCGCCGGCGGCCGTGCCGGAATTGTTCAGGGGCTGTTGCAGGAATTTTCCCTGTCGTCCCAGGAAGGCGTAGCGCTGATGTGCCTCGCCGAAGCGCTGCTTCGCATCCCGGACAAGGGCACCCGTGACGCGCTGATCCGCGACAAGATCAGCACCGGTAACTGGCACCCGCACTTGGGCAACAGCCCGTCGCTGTTCGTCAACGCCGCGACCTGGGGCTTGTTGCTGACCGGCAAACTGGTCGCCACCCATAATGAAGCAGGTTTGACGTCGTCCCTGAGCCGCATCATCGGCAAGAGCGGCGAGCCGATGATCCGCAAGGGCGTCGACATGGCCATGCGCCTGATGGGCGAGCAGTTCGTTACCGGCGAAACCATCGCCGAAGCCCTGGCCAACGCCAGCAAGTTCGAAGCCAAGGGCTTCCGCTACTCCTACGACATGCTCGGTGAAGCGGCACTGACCGAGCACGACGCGCAGAAGTACCTGGCCTCGTACGAACAAGCTATCCACTCGATCGGCAAAGCGTCCCACGGTCGCGGGATTTATGAAGGCCCGGGCATTTCGATCAAGCTGTCCGCCTTGCACCCGCGTTACAGCCGCGCACAGTACGAGCGCGTGATGGACGAGCTGTACCCGCGCCTGCTGTCGCTGACCTTGCTGGCCAAGCAATACGACATCGGCCTGAACATCGACGCCGAAGAAGCCGACCGCCTCGAGCTGTCGCTGGATCTGCTGGAGCGCCTGTGCTTCGAGCCGCAACTGACCGGATGGAACGGCATCGGCTTCGTAATTCAGGCTTATCAAAAGCGTTGCCCGTATGTGATCGATTACGTGATCGACCTGGCTCGCCGCAGCCGTCATCGCCTGATGATTCGCCTGGTGAAAGGCGCGTACTGGGACAGCGAGATCAAGCGCGCCCAGGTCGAAGGCCTGGAAGGCTATCCGGTCTACACCCGCAAGGTGTACACCGACGTTTCCTACATCGCCTGCGCCCGCAAACTGCTCTCGGTGCCGGAAGTCATCTATCCGCAGTTCGCCACGCACAACGCCCACACCCTGTCGGCCATTTACCACATCGCCGGTCAGAACTATTACCCCGGTCAGTACGAGTTCCAGTGCCTGCACGGCATGGGTGAACCGCTGTACGAACAGGTTGTAGGCAAAGTTTCCGAAGGTAAGTTGAACCGTCCGTGCCGCGTGTACGCACCGGTCGGTACTCACGAAACACTGCTGGCGTACCTGGTACGTCGTCTGCTGGAAAACGGTGCGAACACCTCGTTCGTCAACCGTATCGCCGACCAATCCATCTCGATCCAGGAGCTGGTGGCCGATCCAGTGGCCAGCATCGAGCAGATGGCGACGCTGGAAGGCGGCTTCGGCCTGCCGCACCCGCGTATCCCGCTGCCGCGTGATCTTTATGGTGCCGAGCGCGCCAACTCCAGCGGCATCGACATGGCCAACGAACATCGTCTGGCTTCCTTGTCCTGCGCCCTGCTGGCCACTGCTCACAACCACTGGAAAGCCGCGCCGATGCTCGGCTGCGCGTCCAGCACTGAAACCCCTGCGCCGGTCCTCAACCCGTCCGATCTGCGTGACGTGGTTGGCCACGTGCAGGAAGCCACTGTCGAAGACGTCGACAACGCGATCCAGTGCGCTCTGAACGCTGCACCGATCTGGCAGGCCACTCCGCCCGCCGAACGCGCCGCGATTCTGGAACGTGCCGCCGATTTGATGGAAGGCGAAATCCAGCCGCTGATGGGCCTGCTGGCTCGTGAAGCCGGCAAGACCTTCGCCAACGCCATTGCCGAAGTGCGTGAAGCCGTGGACTTCCTGCGTTATTACGCAGTGCAGGCGCGCAACGATTTCACCAACGATGCCCACCGCCCATTGGGTCCAGTGGTCTGCATCAGCCCGTGGAACTTCCCGCTGGCCATCTTCAGTGGTCAGGTCGCTGCAGCATTGGCTGCCGGTAACCCGGTACTGGCCAAGCCTGCGGAACAAACCCCGCTGGTCGCCGCTCAAGCCGTGCGTTTGCTGCTCGAAGCCGGGATTCCGGAAGGCGTGCTGCAACTGCTGCCGGGCCGTGGCGAAACCGTCGGCGCCCGCCTGGTCGGCGACGATCGGGTCAAAGGTGTGATGTTCACCGGCTCCACCGAAGTTGCTCGTCTGCTGCAACGCAACGTCGCCGGTCGCCTGGATGCACAGGGTCGTCCGATTCCGCTGATCGCCGAAACCGGCGGCCAGAACGCGATGATCGTCGACTCCTCGGCACTGACTGAACAGGTTGTGATCGACGTGGTGTCGTCGGCTTTCGACAGCGCCGGTCAACGTTGCTCGGCTCTGCGCGTCTTGTGCTTGCAGGAAGATTCCGCTGACCGTGTCATCGAAATGCTCAAGGGCGCCATGGCTGAATGCCGTCTCGGCAACCCTGAGCGTCTGTCCGTGGACATCGGCCCGGTAATCGACGCCGAAGCCAAGGCGGGCATCGAGAAGCACATCCAGGCCATGCGCGACAAAGGTCGCAATGTGTATCAGGTGGCAATCGCCAACAGCGAAGAAGTCAAACGCGGCACCTTCGTGATGCCGACCCTGATCGAACTGGAAAGCTTCGACGAGCTGCAACGGGAGATCTTCGGCCCGGTGCTGCACGTGGTTCGCTACAAGCGCAAAGACATCGATCAACTGATCGGTCAGATCAACGCTTCCGGCTACGGCCTGACGCTGGGTGTGCACACCCGGATCGACGAAACCATCGCCAAGGTGATCGACAACGTCAACGCCGGTAACGTCTACGTGAACCGCAACATCGTGGGTGCAGTGGTTGGCGTGCAGCCGTTCGGCGGCGAAGGCCTGTCGGGCACAGGTCCGAAGGCTGGTGGTCCGCTGTACCTGTACCGTCTGCTGTCGACACGTCCTACCGATGCGATCGAACAATCCTTCGCTCGCGGCGATGCCATCGCAGCGCCGGACGTTCGTCTGCGTGATGCCATGAGCAAACCGCTGACCGCGCTGAAAGCCTGGGCCGACAGCAACAAGTTTGCTGACCTGAGCACCCTGTGTGTGCAGTTCGCGGCGCAGTCGCAAAGCGGCATCACCCGTGTCCTCGCCGGCCCGACCGGCGAGCGCAACAGCTACGCCATCCTGCCGCGTGAACACGTGCTGTGCCTGGCGGAAGTCGAAGGCGATCTGCTGACTCAACTGGCGGCAGTGTTGGCCGTCGGCGGTTCGGCGGTTTGGCCGGAAGCTGAATTGACCAAGGCACTGTTCGCACGTCTGCCGAAGGACATTCAGGCGAAGATCAAACTGGTTGCCGACTGGAACAAGGACGAAGTGGTGTTTGATGCGGTTCTGCATCATGGCCATTCCGACCAGCTGCGTGCGGTATGCCAGCAAGTTGCCAAGCGTGCCGGGGCGATTGTTGGGGTTCATGGTCTGTCGCAAGGCGAAACCAGCATTGCGCTGGAGCGTCTGGTGATCGAGCGGGCGTTGAGCGTCAACACCGCTGCGGCGGGTGGTAATGCCAGCTTGATGACGATCGGCTAAACGCAAATAAGACCGGGCGCCCGCAATAGGTGCCCGGTCTGCAATATCCCCTGTGGGAGCGGGCTTGCCCGCGATAGCGATCTACCAGTCACCTTAGATGTTGATTGGTCTGACGCCATCGCGGGCAAGCCCGCTCCCACAGTTGTTTGTGGCGTCTGCTAAGTTGTTGCGCGGCTCCACCATCACGCTCATCAATCATCCTGTTCAGCCTTTATTCCCACGCCTAGACTCGGTCCATTCCAAAAAAAGGTAGGCCGCCATGTCCGAGACGTTGCTCAGTTCCCGCAATCTGGCTTTCGAGCTGTACGAAGTCCTCGATGCCGAAGGCCTGACCCAGCGTGAGCGTTTCGCCGAGCACAACCGCGAAACCTTCGATGCCGCCATCGGCACTGCCCGTAGCATCGCCGAGAAGTTCTTCGCCCCGCACAACCGCAAAGGCGACGAGAACGAGCCGCGCTATGAAGACGGTCAGGCGATTCTGATTCCGGAAGTGAAACCTGCGGTGGATGCGTTCCTCGAAGCCGGTTTCCTCAACGCGGCGCGCAGTTTCGACGCCGGCGGCATGCAACTGCCTACGCTGCTGTCTCAGGCTTGCTTCGCGCATTTTCAGTCGGCCAACGCGGCATCGACCTCGTACCCGTTCCTGACCATGGGCGCGGCGAACCTGATTGAAAGCTTCGGCACTGATGAGCAGAAACAGCGCTTCCTGCAACCGATGATCGACGGGCGCTTCTTCGGCACCATGGCGCTGACAGAACCTCACGCCGGTTCGTCGCTGTCGGATATTCGTACACGTGCCGAGCCTGCGTCTGACGGCACCTGGCGCCTCAAGGGCAACAAGATTTTCATCTCCGGCGGCGATCACCCGTTGTCGGAAAACATCGTGCACATGGTGCTGGCCAAGTTGCCGGACGCACCGGCCGGGGTAAAAGGCATCTCGCTATTTATCGTGCCCAAGTTTCTGGTCAACGATGACGGCAGCCTCGGCAAGCGCAACGATGTCCTGCTGGCGGGCCTGTTCCACAAGATGGGCTGGCGCGGCACCACGTCCACCGCGCTGAATTTCGGTGACAACGGTGAATGCGTTGGCTATCTGGTGGGCAAGCCGCACCACGGTTTGAGCTACATGTTCCAGATGATGAACGAGGCGCGGATCGGTGTCGGCATGGGCGCGGTAATGCTCGGTTACGCCGGTTACCTGTATTCCCTGGAGTACGCCCGCGAACGTCCGCAGGGTCGTGTACCGGACAGCAAAGACCCGAACACCGCGCCGGTGGCGATCATTCAGCACGCCGACGTCAAACGCATGCTGCTGACGCAGAAAGCCTATGTCGAAGGCTCGTTCGACCTTGGGTTGTACGCAGCGCGGCTGTTCGATGACACCACTACGCTTGAAACTGAAGACCAGCGCAAACAGGCTCATGAGCTATTGGATTTGCTGACGCCAATCGTCAAATCCTGGCCGTCGGAGTTTTGCCTGAAGGCCAACGAACTGGCGATCCAGATCCTCGGCGGCCACGGTTATACCCGCGAGTATCCGGTGGAGCAGTATTACCGCGACAACCGTCTGAACCCGATCCATGAAGGCACCCACGGCATTCAGTCGCTGGACTTGCTGGGACGCAAACTGGCGCAGAACGGTGGTGCGGGGCTCAAGCAATTGATCCGCTTGATTGCCAATACTGCCGAACGGGCACAGGCGCACGAGTCGTTGACCGCATTGCGTGAACCGCTGGAGAAACTGGTCGCGCGCCTGCAAACGGTGACCATCGGTTTGCTGACGGATCTGGGCCAAGGCAAGGTCAACAGCAGCCTGGCGAACTCGGCGCTCTACTTGAAGGTATTCGGGCACACGGTGATTGGCTGGCGCTGGCTGGAACAGGCGATTCGCGCGGAGGAAGGGTTGGCCAAGGGGAATGCGGCGGATGTGAGCTTCTATAAGGGCAAGCTGCAGGCGGCGCGGTATTTCCTGACGTGGGAAGTTCCGGGTTGCCACCATGAGCTGGCGATCCTTGAGGCTCGGGATGATGTTTGTCTTGGGATGCAGGATGAGTGGTTCTGACCCGCTGACACCGATCGTTCCCACGCTCCGCGTGGGAATGCAGCCCGGGACGCTCCGCGTCCCAGAAGCGGACGCAGAGCGTCCATTGAGGCATTCCCACGCGGAGCGTGGGAACGATCATTTACTAACTCAGTTTGAAACTGCCCATCTGCCGCGCCAAATCATCCGCCAACCGCTGCAACGTCTGACAATCCTCTCGGCAAGCTCTCACTTCCCCCGCCGTCGCCCGAGCCAGATCCGAAATCCCCTGCACATTGCGGTTGATCTCTTCCGTCACCGCCGACTGCTCTTCCGTCGCCGTCGCCACCTGATGGTTCATGTCGCTGATGCGCTCGACCTGCCCGGTAATCGCCGTCAATGACGCGCCAGTGCGCTGGCTCGACTCGACTCCGGTGCCCGTCGCTGCCTGACCGGAATGCATGGATGAAACGGCATTCTCCGCGCCCTGTTTGAGGCTGCCGATCATCTGCTGAATCTCGTCGGTGGACGCCTGAGTCCGCCGCGCCAACGTCCGCACTTCATCCGCCACCACCGCAAACCCACGCCCCATGTCCCCGGCCCGTGCGGCTTCGATGGCGGCGTTCAGTGCCAATAAATTGGTCTGCTCTGAGATCCCTCGAATCACCGCCAGTACCTGATCGATGGACGCGACCTGATTGGCCAGTTCGCCCACGGCACCCGCCGCGATGCCGATTTCATCGGACATGCTTTCTATATGCCGAATCGACCCACCCACCACCTCCCGCGCCTGCATGGCTTCATCGCGAGCATTCTGCGACGCGACCGCGGCATTACCTGCGTTCTGGGCGATTTCCTGAACGGTCAGGCCCATCTCATGAACAGCGGTGGCCACCATATCGGTCATTTCCTGCTGTCGACCAGAACGTTCCGCGGTGTTATCCACAACCCGCGCCACCTGGCCGACAGCGGTGCGCAGTCGCTCGCTGGTGCTCAGCACTTCGCCAATCATCTCGCGCTGGCTGTCCAGGAATCGGTTGAAGCCGCGCGCCAGGTCACCCAGCTCGTCGGCGCGGCTGGAATCTAACCGGTGGGTCAAATCTCCCCCACCGCTACCGATGGCTACCAGCGCGGCTGTTACCTGACGGATCGGCCGCACCAACCCACGGGCCAGCAATATCACCAGCAACAGGCACACCAGCGCCACTGCCAGGCCAATGCCGCTGCTCATCCACATGGCGCGACGGGCTTCGGCATAGATCTGCGACTGCGGCACTTCGGCCACCAGGGTCCAGCCCAGATCCCGCAGAGGCAGGCTCAATGCCAGATAATCTTCGTCATCGCGCACGAAGCTGCTGTTGGTGGCAGACGCTCTGGAGGTAGAGAGTTGACCCATGACCGCTTGTGCGGCGGTTGCGCCGATTTGCTCGGCAAGTGTGCGTTTACCGCTGAATTGCGCCTCGGGGTGAACCTGGATCAAACCGTCGGAACGCACGAGATAGACCTTGCCGCGCTCACCGAAGTTGAAGTTGTGGATCAGCTCCGACAGCTCTTTCATGCTCAACCCGAGCCCGGCAACGCCCACGACTTTACCGGCCTGCTCGACCTTGAGGTCGATGAACAGCGCCAATTCTCCGGTCGCGGTGTCATTGTCGATATTGAGGGTGCGCGGCTGGTTGCTGTCGAGGAATGCGTAGAACCAGGCGTCTTTGGGGTTGGAGCGGCTGAGGGTCCGGTCCAGGCCTTTTTCAGTGAAGTAATGGTTTGAAGCCGTGCCGACAATTAGCGCGGTGAAGGCTTTGTGTTCGGCGCGGATGCCTTCCAGATACTGCACGAACGCGTCTGTCTGGGCACTGTTTTCACCCCCGGCCAGCCAGTCGCGCACCATGCTGTTGCTGGCGATGTCCTTGGCGGCGGTGAGGGGTTGCACGAGGATTCGTTCGATGTCGTTGCGCATCGCTTCGATGCTCGACGGCAGTGCCTGTTCGACCAGATAGCGCTGGGCGAGACGGTTGACCACGAGGGTATAAATGCCAACCACGATCAGGATGCTGACCAGCAGGGCGGTGCCCATGCTGAGGATCAACTGCCATTGAATACTGCGTCGCCAGAACTGCATGGAGCACCCCCAAAGAATAAGAGGCTGAAACACTGCAACAGCCGTGCCGATTGTATACAACTGAACCGACAATCTATTCTTTGGTTGTGCGCAAAGCCGATCAGGCCTGATTGATCGTCTTGGAGATCACTTCAACCGTGGCGCTGACTTGCTCTTGGTAACGGTCGAGTTCCTGCTTGTGCTGCTTTTGCATTTCAATCTGCTGGGAGCACAGATTCATCGCGGCCAGTACCAGCAAGCGATCACCGATCAGCGTCGGGTACTTCCTTTTGGTGTCGGCCAAGGCAGCTTTCAACATCATCGCGGCGTCCAGCAGGGTTTGCTCTTCCCCGGCCGGCGCCTTGATCGAATAGTCCTCCCCCAGGATCGAGACGACTTTTACCCCTGCGGCGCCGTGATTCATGCGCTGACCGGGCCGGCGCTGACGCGCTCAACCAGGGCCTGGATGCGGGCCGCGGTGGCGCCTTGTTTCTCTTCCTGTTCCATCAGGCTCAGTTGCAGGCTTTCGTTTTCATCCTTGGCCTGGGCCAGTTCTGCACTCAGGGTTTGGTTGGTGCCGAGCAGCGTCTGGTTCTGTTGCACCAGGTCGTTGACCAGCTGTTCCAATTGACTAAGGGATGCTTCCAACATTTTGATTTTCCAAGCATTTTCAAAGGGCGCGTACGATAAAGAAAAGTCACCACGGATGCCAGGGTTATTCAGGCGCAAGCCCTTGATTTTCCTGGCGGGAGACCGTCCTCGTGAGCTTTAAAGACTGTGATCGGCGAATCTGGTTCCTTCACTTCGTCGCCGGGGCCTGTCTGCGACAAAAACGCGCAGCCCCTCAAGACTTTAGTCGTATGACCGATAAGTCATTCATACGTCAGCTTCAGCGCCGCACGGGTGCGCTCACTTTGGTAAACAGCATGTCCCTTCGTAATATGAATATCGCACCGCGGGCGTTCCTCGGTTTCGCCCTGATTGGCGGTTTGATGCTGGTTCTGGGTGTGTTTGCCTTGAACCAGATGAGCAAGATTCGCGGCGCCGGTGAGAACATCGTCGAGAGCAGCGTGCCGAGCATCAAGGCGCTGGATGAGTTCACCCAACTGACGCTGCGTCTGCGGGTCCTGTCCTATCGCCTGTTGACCAACCGCGAACCAGACGTTCAGCAAAAGACCATCGAGCTGTTCGACCAGCGCAATCAACAGATCCGTGCCGCTCAGACTGAGTATGAAAAATTCATCACCAGCCCTGAAGAGCGTGCGGCTTACGACCAGTACGTGCAGTTGCTTGGCCAGTATCGTCAGCTTGAAGACCGGATGAAGAGCCTGTCGCGCAACAACCAGGTGGAAGAACTGCGCACCTTGCTCAACACCGATCTGTTGACCAACTCTGAAGCCGTCAACGCCGTGCTCAACCGCCTGATGCTGATCAACAACCAACAAGCGGTCGACCTTAACCAGCAGGCAGCTGATCAGTACTCCTCGGCGTTCAACCTGGTTGTCACCTTGCTGGTGATCGCCTCCGGGCTGACCGTGCTGTTCGCCTGGCTGCTGACCAACAGCATCACCAAGCCGATCGCCAACGCCCTGAGCGCTGCCGAAGAAATCGCCGAGGGCAACCTGACTCGCCCTATCACCGTTGATGGCGAAGATGAAGCCGGCCGCTTGCTGCTGGCCATGTCGAAGATGCAGGACAAGCTGCGCGATACCTTGCAGCGGATTTCCGGCTCGGCCACGCAACTGGCGTCCGCGGCGGAAGAGTTGAACAGTGTCACCGACGAAAGCGCCCGTGGCCTGACCCAGCAGAACAACGAAATCGAACAGGCTGCCACCGCGGTCAATGAAATGACCAGCGCCGTGGAAGAAGTCGCACGCAATGCCGTGAGCACGTCCGAAGCCTCGAAGAACGCCACCACCTCGGCCGGTGACGGTCGTGACCTGGTGCAGGAAACCGTCAGCGCCATTGAACGCATGAGCGCCGACGTGCAGAGCACGGCGACCTTGATTGGCGATCTGGCCAATGAATCCCGTGACATCGGCAAGGTGCTGGACGTGATTCGCGGCCTGGCTGACCAGACCAACCTGCTGGCATTGAACGCAGCGATCGAAGCCGCACGTGCCGGTGAAGCCGGGCGTGGTTTCGCGGTGGTAGCGGATGAGGTTCGTGCACTGGCGCATCGCACTCAGCAATCGACCAGCGAGATCGAACGCATGATCGGCAGCATCCAGAGCGGTACCGAGCACGCGGTGGATTCGATGCGTAACAGCACCGAACGCGCCGAATCGACCTTGAACATCGCGCGCGGTGCAGGTCTTTCGCTGGACACGATCAACAGCGCCATTGTCGAGATCAACGAGCGCAACCTGGTGATCGCCAGCGCGGCGGAAGAACAAGCGCAGGTCGCCCGTGAAGTGGACCGTAACCTGGTGAACATTCGTGATTTGTCGGTGCAATCGGCGACCGGGGCGAATCAGACGAGTGCGGCGAGTAATGAGCTGTCGCGACTGGCGCTGGACCTGAACAACATGGTTGGGCGGTTCAGCCTATAACCTCACCCATGATCGTTCCCACGCTCTGCGTGGGAATGCTTCAACGGACGCTCTGCGTCCGCTCTAGGGACGCGGAGCGTCCCGGGCTGCATTCCCACGCAGAGCGTGGGAACGATCATCCCCGTGCTGCAAAAGCTTTTTGACAGCATCACATTTCAACAGGTTAGAATCGCTGGCACGCAGACTGCATGGTCAGTTTGTGCCCGCCTTTCAGCTTTCTGGAGTACTGCCTTTGAATGCGACGACCATCAACAGCCTGTTCTTGATCGGCGCGTTGCTGGTAGGTGCGAGCATTCTGGTGAGCTCACTTTCCTCCCGCCTCGGCATCCCGATACTGGTGATTATCCTGGCGGTGGGCATGGCCGCTGGCGTCGATGGCGGCGGCATTATTTTCGATAACTACCCAACGGCTTATCTGGTCGGCAACCTCGCACTCGCGGTGATCCTGCTCGATGGCGGCTTGCGCACCCGGGTCTCGAGTTTCCGCGTAGCGCTTTGGCCCGCGCTGTCGCTGGCCACGGTCGGGGTGTTGATCACGACCGCGCTGACCGGCCTGGTCGCCGCCTGGCTGTTCAACCTGAACATCATCCAGGGTTTGCTGATCGGCGCCATCGTCGGCTCCACCGACGCCGCGGCGGTGTTTTCGCTGCTGGGCGGCAAAGGCCTGAACGAGCGGGTCACCGCCAGCCTCGAAATCGAATCCGGCAGCAACGACCCGATGGCGGTGTTTCTCACCGTCACCCTGATCGACATGCTCGCCAGCGGCCAGACCGGCCTGCACTGGAGTCTGCTTGCCCACTTCGTGCGTGAGTTCGGCATCGGTGCCGTCATCGGCCTCGGCGGTGGCTGGGTCATGCTGCAATTGGTCAATCGCATCAACCTGGCCAACGGTCTCTACCCGATTCTGGTGATTGCCGGCGGCCTGGCGGTCTTCGCCCTGACCAACGCCCTGCACGGCAGCGGTTTCCTCGCGGTCTACCTCTGCGGCCTGGTGATCGGCAATCGTCCGGTGCGCAGCCGCCACGGTATTCTGCACATGCTCGACGGCATGGCCTGGCTGGCGCAGATCGGCATGTTCCTGGTGCTGGGGCTGCTGGTGACGCCTCATGACCTGCTGCCCATCGCCCTGCCCGCTCTGGGACTGGCGCTGTGGATGATTCTGTTTGCACGGCCGCTGTCGGTGCTGGTTGGCCTGTTGCCGTTCAAAGCGTTCCATGGCCGCGAAAAGGCGTTTATCTCCTGGGTCGGATTACGCGGCGCGGTCCCGATCATTCTGGCGGTGTTCCCGCTGATGGCCGGCCTGCCGAATGCCCAGCTCTACTTCAACCTCGCCTTCTTTATCGTGCTGGTGTCGCTGCTGGTGCAGGGCACGAGCCTGCCGTGGGTGGCGAAGCTTTTGAAAGTGACCGTTCCGCCGGAGCCGGTACCGATCTCACGCTCAGCGCTGGAGGTGCATGTCACCAGCGAGTGGGAGCTGTTCGTTTATCGCCTCGGTGCCGAAAAATGGTGCATCGGCTCGCCCCTTCGCGAACTGAAAATGCCCGAAGGCACGCGTATCGCCGCACTGTTTCGGGGCCAGCAACTGCTCCACCCGTCGGGTAGTACGGTGCTCGAAGTCGATGATTTGCTGTGTGTTATCGGCCATGAACACAACCTTCCAGCCCTCGGAAAACTCTTCAGTCAGGCACCGCAACGCGGCCTCGATTTGCGCTTCTTCGGCGACTTCGTTCTCGAAGGAGACGCCCAGCTGGCTGCGGTTGCGGCGCTGTACGGGTTGAAGGTCGAAGGCATCGATCCGGACATGTCCCTGGGCCATTTCATTGCCCAGAAAGTCGGCGGTGCTCCAGTAGTCGGCGACCAGGTGGAGTGGAACAACACCATCTGGACCGTTGCGGTCATGGAGGGGAACAAGATTGGCAAAGTGGGCGTCAGATTCCCCGAAGGAAGTCGCCCGGGTCCGGGCTTGTTCCTCTAAACTCCACACTTCGTCTCGTTTTCGATCGGTCTCTATGTCAACCCTGCGCACTTTTTTCATCATGGCCCTGCTGGGCTTGAGTCTTTCTGTCGGTACGTTGCAAGCGGCCGAACCGCCGACCAGCGAAGCCGTGCAGGCGAGTCTGGACAAGATCGCCGATCGCAAACTGCCGGAAGCGGATCAGAAAGCCTTGCAGGGCATCCTGCAGAACACGCTGACCCAGCTCAATAACAAGAGCGATTACGATCAGAAACTGATCGCTCTGAAGCAGCAACTGGCCACCGCCCCCCGGCAGAACATTGAGAACCAGCGTGAACTGGCCCGGCTCAAAGCCAGCAAAGTGCAGCCGGTTGCGCAACGCTACGCCAACCAGACGGTCCAGCAGCTCGAGCAAGTGCTCACCGAGCGTTCGACCCAGCAGAGCGATCTGCAGAAAGCACTGGCCGACGCCAACAGTCTGGTGATTACCGCCCAGACCCGTCCCGAACGCGCCCAGGCGGAAATTTCTGCCAGCCAGACGCGCATCCAGCAGATCAACAACATCCTCAAAACCGGCAAGGACGCCGGCAAGTCTCTGAGCGGCGAACAGCGTGACCTGCTCAATGCCGAACTCGTGGCCCTGAACGCCCTGATCCCGCTACGCCGCGAGGAACTGGCCGGCAACAGCCAGTTGCAGGATCTGGGCAACAGCCAGCATGACTTGCTCTCGGAAAAATCCGATCGCCTGGATCAGGAAATCCAGGAGTTGCAGACCCTGATCAACCAGAAGCGCCTGGCCCACTCCCAAGAGGCAGTCACCCAACAATCCATCGAAGCGCAGAAATCCGGCAGCAGCAGCCTGCTGGCCACCGAAAGCGCGGCGAACCTGAAACTCTCCGACTACCTGCTCAAAAACACCGACCGCCTCAACGCAATCACCCAGCAAAACCTGCAAACCAAGCAGCAACTGGACAGCGTGACCCAAAGCGATTCGGCCCTGGACGAGCAGATCAGCGTACTCAAGGGCAGCCTGCTGCTCTCCAAGATTCTCTACAAGCAGAAGGCGGCCCTGCCGCGCCTCAAGCTCGATCGTGACCTGGCCGACCAGATCGCTGACATTCGCCTGATTCAATTTGACGTCAACCAGGAACGTGAGCTGCTCAACAATCCGGCGACCTACGTCGACAATCTGTTGGCGACCCAACCGCCGGAGCAAGTCACCCCACAGCTGCGCAAGAGCTTGCTGGAGCTGGCGACCACCCGCGCAGACCTGCTGGAACGCCTTAACCGTGAACTGAGCGCGGTACTCAACCAATCCATCACCCTGCAACTCAACCAGAAACAACTGCTCAGTACCACGCAAAGTCTGCGGGCGACGCTCGATGAGCAGATGTTCTGGATTCCCAGCAACAAGCCGCTGGATCTGGAATGGATGCGCGCCGTACCGGAGCGCCTGCAACGTCAGGTCACCACACTGCCATGGGCTTCCAGCCTGAGCGAACTGAGTGATGGCCTGATCCAGCGGCCGTTGCTGTTCCTGCCCCTGGTGTTGCTGATTGGCGCTCTGCTGTGGCGGCGTAAAAGCCTGTATGCCCGACTGAACAAGGTTCACCAGGACATCGGCCACTTCAAGCGTGACAGCCAGTGGCACACGCCGCAGGCCATCCTGATCAATATTCTGCTGGCAATGCCGGTCTCGCTGGGCTTGGCGTTATGCGGGCTGGCGTTGCAGATCGACGCCCGCGGGCAGAACGCCAACATGGGCGCGGCGCTGCTGCAAATGGCTCAGGCCTGGCTGGTGTTTTACACCGCTTACCGGATCCTCGCGCCGGGCGGCGTGGCGGAACTGCATTTCCGCTGGGAAAAACCTCAGGTCGAATTCCTTCAGGGTTGGGTCCGCAGGCTTGGGCTGGTGGTGATGGCATTGGTCGCGGTGGTGGCGGTTGCCGAACTGCAACCCGCGACCCTGGCTGATGACGTGCTCGGCATGCCCGTGGTGCTGATCTGCTACGCGTTGATGGCCTGGTTGCTCAGCCGCCTGCTGGTCAGCAGCCCGACGCACCAGAACGCTTCGCTGTTCCGCAAAGCGGTCGGGGTCATGTTCACCGTCCTGCCCGTCGCGTTATTCGTGGCGGTGTGCTTCGGTTACTACTACACCGCGCTGAAGCTCAGCGACCGGTTGATCAACACCCTTTACCTGCTGATGTTCTGGCTGGTGATCGAAGCCACTTTCGTTCGCGGTCTCAGTGTTGCAGCACGACGCCTGGCCTACCAACGCGCCCTGGCCAAACGCCAGGCCGCCAAAGAGGCTGGCGACGGCGAAGCGGTGATCGAAGAGCCGACGCTGGACATCGAGAAGGTCAACGAACAGTCCCTGCGCCTGATCCGTCTGGCGCTGCTGGGCGGTTTCATCGCGGCGCTGTACTGGGTCTGGTCCGATCTGATCTCGGTGTTCTCGTACCTGGACAACATCACCCTTTATGAATACACCAGCGGCACCGGCGCCAACATGAGCATGGTGCCGATCAGCATCGGCGACATGCTCGGCGCGCTGATCATCATCGGTATCACCTTCGCCCTCGCGCGCAACTTGCCAGGCTTGCTGGAAGTGCTGGTGCTGTCGAAGTTGAACCTGGCACAGGGCAGTGCTTATGCCACGACCACGCTGCTGTCCTACGTGATCGCCGGCATCGGCTTCGTCTCGACCCTGTCGACCCTCGGCGTGAGCTGGGACAAGTTGCAATGGCTGGTGGCGGCACTGTCGGTCGGTCTCGGCTTCGGGATGCAGGAGATCTTCGCCAACTTCATCTCCGGCATCATGATTCTGTTCGAGCGTCCGGTGCGGATCGGCGACACGATCACCATCGGTAATCTGTCAGGCACGGTCAGCAAGATCCGCATCCGTGCCACGACCATCACCGACTTCGACCGCAAGGACATCATTGTCCCGAACAAGACGTTCATCACCGGGCAACTGATCAACTGGTCCCTGACCGACACGATTACCCGGGTGACCCTCAAGCTCGGCGTCGATTACGGGTCGGACCTGGATCTGGTGAAAGAGCTGCTGCTCAAAGCTGCTCGTGACAACCCGCGCGTCCTGAAAGACCCGGAGCCCCACGTGTACTTCCTGAACTTCGGCGAAAGCACCCTCGACCACGAGTTGCGCATGCACGTGCGCGACCTCGGTGACCGCAACCCGGTGCTCGACGAGGTCAACCGCTTCATCAACCGCGAGTTCAAGAAGCAGCACATCAACATCTCGTTCCGGCAAATGGAGGTTTACCTCAAGAACCTTCACGGCCAGGAATACAAAATGGTGCCAATCGAGCCGGAAGCGAAAACCATCGTGCCGCTGGTGGATGGCAAGTCGCCCCTTCAGCCGCCGCCCGCCAAGCTCGACTAACCGCCTTATCCCTAGCAGAATGCTCGGACATTCTGCTGGAGATGGCCGTTGAAAGCCCTCGACGAACTGACCTTCGATAATCGCTTCGCACGCCTCGGCGATACGTTTTCCGCCCATGTCCTGCCCGAGCCCATCGACAATCCGCGTCTGGTGGTGGCCAGTCCTGCCGCCATGGCACTGCTGGATCTCGATCCCGCCGTAGCTGATACCCCGGAATTCGCCGAGTTGTTCAGCGGCCACAAGCTCTGGGCCGACGCGGTGCCTCGGGCGATGGTCTATTCCGGGCATCAGTTCGGTTCCTACAACCCACAGCTGGGCGATGGTCGCGGCTTGTTGTTGGGCGAGGTCTACAACGAGGCTGGCGAACACTGGGACCTGCACCTAAAAGGCGCCGGCCAGACACCTTTTTCGCGCATGGGCGATGGACGCGCGGTACTGCGTTCGTCGATCCGCGAGTTTCTCGCCTCCGAAGCGCTGAATGCACTGAACATTCCGACCACCCGCGCCCTGTGCGTGATCGGCTCCGACACCCCGGTGTGGCGCGAGAAGCAGGAACGCGCGGCCATGGTCCTGCGCATGGCTCCAAGCCATGTGCGATTCGGGCATTTCGAATATTTCTACTACACCAAACGCCCCGAGAAGCAGAAAGAACTCGGCGAGCACGTGCTGGCCATGCATTTCCCTGAGTGCCTGGAACAACCGGAACCGTATCTGGCGATGTTCCGCGAAATCGTCGAACGCAATGCCGAGCTGATCGCTAAATGGCAGGCGTACGGTTTCTGCCACGGCGTGATGAACACCGACAACATGTCGATCCTCGGCATTACCTTCGACTTCGGCCCGTTCGCCTTCCTCGATGACTTCGATGCCCACTTCATCTGCAATCACTCGGATGATCAGGGCCGCTACTCTTTCAGCAACCAGGTACCGATCGGCCAGTGGAACCTCAGCGCCCTCGCCCAGGCACTGACGCCGTTTATCAGCGTCGACGCCCTGCGTGAAACCCTCGGCTTGTACTTGCCGCTATATCAGGCCCACTACCTGGACCTGATGCGCCGCCGCCTCGGTTTCACCACGGCCGAAGACGATGACCAGAAACTGCTGGAGCAACTGCTGCAACTGATGCAGAACAGCGGCGTCGATTACACGCTGTTCTTCCGCCGTCTGGGGGATGAATCACCCGAACTGGCCGTCGCCCGTTTGCGCGATGACTTCGTCGACATCAAAGGCTTCGATACCTGGGCCGAACTGTACGTCGCCCGCGTGGCTCGAGATGGCGAGGTTGATCAAGAGCAGCGGCGCAAGCGGATGCACGCGGTCAATCCGCTGTACATCCTGCGCAACTACCTGGCACAGAAAGCCATCGCTGCGGCGGAAAGTGGTGACTATTCAGAGGTTCAGCGACTGCATACGGTGCTGAGCACTCCATTCGACGAGCAACCGGGGATGGAGAGCTATGCCGAGCGGCCGCCGGAGTGGGGGAAGCATTTGGAGATCAGTTGTTCGTCGTGAGGCGGGTCAGATAAAGACTTCTACCGGCACATTGAATCGCTCGGCCAACCAGCGGATCTGCCGCAGGTTGAGCTGGCGCTTTCCGCTCAGGATCTCGGAAATGACCGATTGTGGGCCGACACCAGGCAAGTCGCTTTGAGTCAATCCATGTTCACGCATCATGTAACCAAGCACTTCGGCACCTGTGGCTTCGGGCATTGGGTGATGCTTGTGATCCCATTCCTCAATCCAGTCACCGATGATGTCCACCAGACTCATCAGAGGATGCGACTCGTCAACTCCGGTCATCTCGAGTAACTCGTCGAGTGCCTGCACCAGCGTGTCATAGTCGTCTTCGTTTTTGGGCTTGCGTAGCAATGGCGATACGAACTCCCAGTGCTCGGCGGCGTTTTTGATCAGAACGCTCATGCTCTTCCCTCCTTCCAATTACCGCGGTCATATTCGCGGTGATCCAGCACATGCTTGATGTAGATTTTTTGATGCTGATATCGAACATAGGCAATCAGCCGTAATTTGTTACCGCCAATATCGAAAACGTGAAACTCACCGACTTTGTCGGTTGCGGGAAATGAAGATTTCATTGCCGCAAAATCACTTGGCTTGACACGCTTTACTATTCGATAACACTGGTCCAGTGCACTGGCCGCCTGCGGCCACATTTCCTTGGCTGCCCATATTCGTTTTTCGGAAAACACTCGCATGCAATATCCTTATCGCATTTTGCTATGGATGAGTTAATCACAGGGATTTTTTATCGCAAGTTGCGATACCCCTGAGCAGACCAACGGTCTCAATCGGATCCTTCTCTCAGCCTAGTTTCACCGCCAGACGCTGCACGATTGAAAATATGAGCAAACGTCTCCACATAGCAGTGATCGGCTTTTTAACAGGACACCCTCATGACCGACCCACTCCTCATCCCCTGCCCCCACTGCAATGGCCTCAACCGCATCCCCGCCGAACGCCTCGACGACCATCCAAAGTGCGGCCGCTGCAAAGCCGAGGTGTTGCTGAACAAGCCGTTCGAATTGAAACAAGGCGATTACGCCAGCCAGATCAAGGGTGATCTGCCGTTGCTGGTGGACGTATGGGCGGATTGGTGCGGGCCGTGCAAGTCGTTTGCGCCGGTGTTTGAGCAGGCGGCGGGGCAATTGGCGGGTAAATGTCGGATGGCGAAACTGGACAGCGAGGCGAATCAGCAATTGTCGGCGCAATTGGGGATTCGCTCGATTCCGAGTTTGATTCTGTTCAAGAACGGCCGGGAAGTGGCGCGTCAAAGCGGGGCGTTTCCGTTACCGCAGTTGATGAGCTGGTTGCGTAGCCAGGGTATCTAGAACCACCGCAAATCACTGTGGGAGCGAGCTTGCTCGCGATGAGGGCCTCAGATTCAACATCTCTGCTGAGTGATCTACCGCTATCGCGAGCAAGCTCGCTCCCACAATGGATCGGTGTCATTGGCGGGATTCAGGCGTTTTCCAGGAGGTTATGCAGCTCGACAAACTGCTGGGTCAGCTTGTGCCGTGGATCGAGGTGGATCAGCGGCGTATTGGCCTGGTGGGATTCGCGCATGCGTACCGAGCTGGTCAGGTACACCGGCAACACTGGTAAACCTTCGGCGATCAACTCGTCGAGAATTTGCTGCGGCAGGCTGGCGCGAGCCTGGAACTGATTGACCACGATGCCTTCGACTTCCAGGCCTTCGTTGTGGTCGTCCTTCAATTCTTCGATTTCCGCCAGCAGGCCGTACAGCGCCTGGCGCGAGAAGCTGTCGCAGTCGAAGGGGATCAGCACCCGATCAGCGGCAATCAATGCCGATACCGCGTAGAAGTTCAGCGCTGGCGGGGTATCGAGGTAGATACGGTCGTAATCTTCCCCCAGCTCCTCAAGCAGTTTGCGCAGCTTGTTGATTTTGTGTTTGGCCTCAAGCTTGGGCTGCAAGTCGGCCAACTCGGCGGTCGCGGTGATGACGTGGAGGTTGTCGAACGGCGTTTCGTAGATATCGACCTGGTTTTTCTTCGCGAACGGTCCAGAGGACAGGGTTTGCTTGAAGAAGTCGGCGATGCCCATCGGGATATCATCCCCGGTGAGGCCCGTCAGGTACTGAGTGGAGTTGGCCTGGGCATCGAGATCCACCAACAGGGTGCGATAACCCTCGCTGGCGCTGACCGCCGCCAGATTGCAGGCAATGCTGGATTTGCCCACGCCACCTTTCTGATTGAACACCACGCGCCGCATGTCAAAAACCTCCGTGTATCAAAGAATGACCGAGTGTAGTAGTCCACGGCGCTGCTTAGCTACCTCATCGGCATAGGGACTACACAGTCAGCGGCAATCTCTCAATAAAAAAGCCGACAAACCTGCCATTGATGACGGACAGAACCGACAGACGCGCCCACCCTGATTGTGAATAATGGCCATACGACAGCTTTTAGCGGACAAACCAGTACATTTGAGTGCGCAAAATGTAACCATCATTTGCTACACGCCTACCGCAACGGGATAATGCGCGCCACTCGGCGCCAAGCGCCACGTAAGGTCGTCGCGTTTTTCTGCGACTCGCCGCGTCAAGAAAGCCCGCAGGGGCGGGATGAATGCCTGTGGTCAATTTCAACATCGCCCAATGGCGCGCGTGGGCCCCTGGGCTCGAAAGCGTGGACGATTGGCAGGCCTGGAGCCGACAACCGGTCGCACTTCAGAGCAGCGATGCCGCCCCCGACGTGTCTTTTCTGCCAGCCATGCAGCGCCGACGGCTCAGCCGTCTGGCGCGGATGGCATTCAGCGTCGGCTGGCCTTTGGCCGATGGTCGCCAAGACCTACCGTTGGTCTTTATTTCCCGTCATGGCGAAACACCCCGTACGTTCGAAATCCTGAGCGATCTGGCAGCAGACCAACCGTTGTCACCGACTCAATTCAGCTTGTCGGTACACAACGCGGTCATTGGCCTGTGGTCGATCATGCGCGGTGAAACCAGCGAAATGACCGCCCTTGCCGCCGCCGGTGATGGCCTTGAACACGGCATGCTAGAGGCCGCGGCGCTGCTTGCCGAAGGCGCGCCTGCCGTACTGCTGATCGTCACCGAAGAACAACCGCCCGAAGCCTATTCGGCCTGGATTGACGACGTACCGTTCCCTTATGCCGTCGGCCTGTTACTGACACCGGGCACCGACTGGCAGCTGTCCCTGAACAGCACCTCGGATGCGTTGTCCAAAGCCCACTGGCCCCATGCCCTGAATCTCTTGCGTACCCTGCTTGGCCAGCAGACCACCTGCCAACATGCCTGGAAAAATCGTGTATGGACCTGGCAACGCAACCTGTAACCGAAAAAAACCGCGACGCCTATTACTGGCGTTTGCTGGCGACCGCCGCAAGCTTCACCCTGTTCGGGTTGGGCGGATTGTGCCTGCGGCTGTTGGTTTTCCCGTTGCTGAGCTGTCTGCCCGGCGATGCGCAGACCCATCGGTTACGGGCAAGGCAAACCGTCAGTCGCTGCTTTTGGTTTTTTGTCCGGTTCATGGCCCGTACCGGCGTACTGACCTACGACATCAAGGGCGCGGAGAAGCTTGGTCGCCCGGGCCAGATGATCATGGCCAATCACCCGTCGCTGATCGATGTGGTGTTCCTGATCGGGCTGGTGCGCCACAGCAACTGCGTGGTCAAAAAAAGCCTCTGGGAAAACCCGTTCACCCGCGGTCCGCTACGCCGCACCGAGTACATCAGTAACGACGGCAGCATGGACATGCTCGACGCCGCAGCTGACGCTCTGAAAAGTGGCCAGACCCTGATCATCTTTCCCGAAGGCACCCGCACCCAGCCAGGCGAACCGCCGGCCTTTCATCGGGGTGGCGCGGCAATCGCCCTGCGCGGTGCGAAAATCCTGACCCCGGTGATCATCAAAGTCAGCCCGACCACCTTGACCAAGGCCGAACCCTGGTATCGCATCCCGAAACGTCGCGTGCACTTCAGTTTCCGCGTCGGGGCCGATATAGACCCACAAGCCTTTGCCGCGTGTGGCCCTGCGCCTCAAGCTTCGCGCAAGCTCAACGATTATTTGCACTCTTACTTTATTAAGGAGCTCGCCGAAGATGAGCGATCTGCACCGTGACATCAAACTGCTGATCATCGACGCCCTGGGCCTTGAAGACATCAGCGCCGACGACATTAAAGACGACCAGGCCTTGTTTGGCGAAGGCCTGGGCCTGGACTCGGTAGACGCCCTGGAACTCGGCTTGGCAATCCAGAAAAAGTACGGCATCAAAATCGACGCCGACGCCAAGGACACCCGTAATCACTTCAGCAACGTGGCGAGCCTTGCGGCGTTCGTCACCGCAAAACAGGCAGCTTGAGACCGGACCATGCAAACTCGTGACGACATTTTCAACACCCTGCGCGATGCCTTGGTCGAACTCTTCGAGCTGGACCCTGAGCGCGTGAGCCTCGAATCCAATCTGTATCAGGATCTGGAAATCGACAGCATCGACGCGGTCGACCTGATCGACCACATCAAGCGTCAGACCGGCAAGAAAATCGCCGCCGAAGAATTCAAATCGGTGCGCACCGTCAGCGACGTGGTCGAGGCGGTCTACCGTCTGGTTCAACCGGCCGCATGAGTCGACTGATCGGCCTTGGCCTGCTGCTGGCGGGCCTGTTGTACCCCTTTGCGGTGTATTTCGGCATGGAACACTTTGCTCCGTGGCAGTTCGGTCTGCTGCTGGGCAGCCTGTGGCTGGCACGGGCGCTGCTGGGTGCGCGTCGCCCCGGCAGCCTGTGGATGGCGCTCACCGCGATTGGCTTTTGCCTGTTGCTGGCGCTGTTCGACAGCCCGCTGTTGCTGCGTTGGTACCCGGTGCTGATCAGCGCTTTCATGCTGGGGCTGTTTGGCTTGAGCCTGAAAATCGGGCCGCCGATGGTTGAACGCCTGGCGCGCCTGCGTGAACCGCGTTTGCCGGCCAAAGCGATTGTTTATACCCGCCAGGTGACCATCGTCTGGTGTGTGTTTTTCCTCTGTAACGGTTTGCTCGCCGCCGCCCTGACCCTTTGGGCGCCGCTGAGTTGGTGGATGTTGTACACCGGCCTGATTTCCTATGGATTGATGGGCCTGCTGTTTGCCATTGAATGGCTCATACGACAACGGGTACGAGGCCACCCATGAATTGGATAAAGCTTGAGCAGCTGTTGCTCAAGGCTCAGCCGGAGCGTGGCGTAACGGCCGAACCGGCGTTGAATCACGCGCACCTGTGCGAACAGGCGTTGAGCCTCGCGGCCGGCCTGCAATCCCAGGGCGTGCAGCGCATTGCCGTGCACCTTGAAGACGCCGCTGACCTGGCGATTGCCCTGCTCGGCGCCTGGCGTGCCGGGGTCAGCGTGCTGCTGCCTGCCGACCTGCAAGCGCAGACTCGCCAACGCTGGTCGAGCGAAGTCGATCTGTGGCTGACCGATCTGGCCGATGACGCGCACCTCATCGATTATCAGCACGCGCCGATGCCCAACGCCGCACTGGATCTGGACACCTGCCAGCTAAGCCTGTGTACGTCCGGTTCCAGTGGCGAACCCAAGCGCATCGACAAAAACCTGCGCCAGATAGCCAATGAAGTTCAGGCGCTGGAAAAGCTCTGGGGCGCCGATCTGGGCCAGGCGTGCATCATCGGCAGCGTCGCCACCCAGCACATCTACGGTTTGCTGTTTCGGGTGCTATGGCCGTTGTGCGCCGGACGTCCGTTTGTGCGCAAACAACTGGCCTTCCCGGAAGACTTGCAGCGCGCCAGTCGCGAACACCCGGCGTTTGCCTGGGTCGCCAGCCCGGCGCTGCTCAAGCGCATGGGCGACAATCTCGACTGGCCGGCCTTGAGCGCGGTTCGCCGAGTATTTTCCTCCGGTGGCGCGCTACCGGCCGAGGCTGCGCAAAGCCTTCACGAACGTCTGCATCAATGGCCGACGGAAATCCTCGGCAGCTCCGAAACCGGTGGCATCGCCTGGCGTCAGGGTCACGATCTCTGGCAGCCGTTTGCTGACGTCGAGCTGGGTCAGGACAGCGATGGCGCCCTGCTGATCGCCTCTCCTTACTTGCCGGCCGGCCACGTCGAACACAGCGCTGACGCCGCCAGAATTGCTGCCGACGGTCGATTCGAACTGCTCGGACGGCTGGACCGAATCGTCAAACTGGAAGAAAAACGTATCTCGCTGCCGATGCTGGAAAAGGCGCTGATGGACCATGACTGGGTCGCGGAAGCACGTCTCGGTGTGGTCCAGGAAAACCGCGCCTCGCTGGGTGCGCTGGTGGTGCTGACGGACGCAGGCCTGCATGCCTTGCGCAATCAGGGCCGACGCACCCTGACGCAAGAATTGCGTCAGCACCTCAGCCAGCATTGCGAAGCCCTGGCCCTGCCACGACGCTGGCGATTACTGCGGCAGTTGCCACTGAACCCTCAGGGAAAACTGCCTCAGGCCGACGTCGAGGCCTTGCTGCTGGCCCCCCGCCCCAACGCACCGGAAGTGTTGGAACAGGTCGAAGTCGATGGCGAATGGAGCCTGCAACTGGCCGTTCCGCCGGACCTCGCCTACTTCAGCGGACACTTCCCTCAAACGCCAGTACTGCCTGGCGTGGTGCAGGTGGATTGGGCGCTGAGCCTCGGCCAGCAATTGATGGACCTGCCGGCCAAATTCGCCGGTATGGAAGTGCTGAAGTTCCAGCAACTGGTGCGCCCCGGCGATGAAGTCCAGCTGCACCTGCGCTTCGACCCGGAACGCGGCAAATTGTATTTCGCCTACCGCAATGAAACCGCGACCTGCTCCAGTGGGCGGATTTTGCTGGAGCCGGCCTGTGGATAAGTTGAGATTCCCTGTAGCAGCTGCCGAAGGCTGCGTCCGAGTGCGAAGCGCTCGCATGGCATCCACCACCATTGTTCTGAGAAACCGCAAATACCGGTTTACGACCGCTTCGCGGCCGGACGCAGGCTTCGCCAGCTGCTACATGGGTGAGGTGTGACCCGGTATGCATAACCCCTGCGCAATCATTCCGGTCTACAACCACGAAACCGCGATTACCACGGTGGTCGACGCGCTGATCGCCAGTGGCCTGCCGTGCATTCTGGTGGACGACGCCAGCGATCAACCCTGCGCCAGGGTGCTCGACCGACTGGCCCAGCGTGAGATGGTCAACCTGATCCGCCTCGCTGCCAACCAGGGCAAGGGCGGTGCGGTCATGACTGGCCTGCGCGAAGCCTCGCGACTGGGCTTCAGCCATGCCTTACAGGTGGACGCCGATGGTCAACACGACCTGCAAGATGTCGCGACCTTCATCGAACAATCACGCGCGCACCCCAAAGCGGTGATCTGCGGCTATCCGCAATACGACGCCAGTGTGCCGAAAGGCCGTTTGTACGCCCGCTACCTGACGCACGTCATGGTCTGGATCAACACGCTTTCATTGCAGATCCGCGACTCGATGTGTGGTTTCCGCGTCTACCCATTGCCACCGACCCTGGCGCTGATCGACTCGGCGAAAATCGGCAAGCGCATGGATTTCGACTCGGACATCCTCGTGCGGCTGGCCTGGCGCAATCAGCCTATGCAGTGGCTGCCGACCAAGGTCCATTACCCGCTGGACGGTGTCTCGCATTTCCGCATGTTCCACGACAATGTGCTGATTTCGAGCATGCACACCCGGCTGTTCTTCGGCATGTTGCTACGGGCGCCGGTGATCCTCTGGCGACGGTGGCGAGCATGAGCGGCAACGTGGATAAAGAACACTGGGCCGACCGTCAGGAGCGCGGCAGTTTCTGGCTGATGAAACTCACCGCGTTCGGCGCCAAAGTGCTGGGCCGGCGGCTGTTGAGTCCGCTGCTGTACGGCATCGTCCTGTACTTTTTCCTGTTCGGTCGCAGCGCCCGCCGTAGCGCCTGGCAATACCAGCAGCGCCTCGCGGACTGGAGCGCTCGCCCTGAATTGCGTCCGACTCACTGGCGAGTGTTCGGCCAGTTCATGGCCTTCGCCGATTCGATGCTCGACAAGCTCGACGTGTGGAACGGCAAGCTGAGCATCGAGCACATCGAAATCGTCGACCCGGCGCTGCTGCGCACCCAGCTGCGCGGCACTCGCGGGCAGATGCTGGTGGGCGCGCACCTGGGCAACCTCGAAGTCTGTCGCGCCCTCGCGGAAATAGGTGAGAAGGTCACCATGAACGTGCTGGTGCACACCAAGCACGCCGAGCAGTTTAACCGTTTACTGGGCGAAGCCGGTGCGACCAATCTGCGGCTGATTCAGGTCAGCGAGCTGGACCCGGTGATCATGCTGCAACTGCATGAACGCCTGGAACGCGGCGAGTGGCTGGCGATTGCCGGCGACCGCGTGCCCCTGCATGGCGGACGCAGCGTGACGGTGGACTTCCTCGGTCATCAGGCCGCTTTTCCTCAAGGGCCGTGGCTGCTCGCCGGTTTGCTGAAATGCCCGATCCATCTGCTGATGTGCCTGAAGAAACCGACGGGCCAATATCGAGTGACGCTCGAACCGTTTGCCGAGGCCGTGGTGTGGAAACGCAGCGACCGCGAACAGGTCATTCATCAGTGTGCTTCGCGCTACGCAGAACGCCTGGGTCACTATTGCCTTGAAGCGCCCCAACAATGGTTCAACTTTTACCCTTTCTGGAAGACCGATGACGACGCCAACGCTTGAGCCGGTAACCTTCGGCGAACTCCCTTTGCGCATCGAAGACGTGCTGGCCGCGGCCAACCGTCAGGTGCCGACGCAGTTGCAAAGCGACCCTGCGTACCGTGAGCGCATCGCCAAGGGCGCGCGATTCCTCGATTCCCTGCTGGACAAGGAAGGCGTGATCTATGGCGTGACCACCGGTTACGGCGACTCGTGCGTGGTCGCGGTGCCGCTGCATCACGTCGAGGCGTTGCCCCGTCATCTGTACACCTTCCACGGCTGCGGCCTGGGCAAACTGCTCGACGCCCAAGCCACGCGCGCGGTGCTGGCAACGCGTTTGCAGTCGCTGTGCCACGGCGTGTCCGGGGTGCGCGTGGAGTTGCTGGAACGCCTTCAAGCGTTCCTCGAACACGACATCCTGCCGCTGATTCCGGAAGAAGGCTCGGTGGGTGCCAGCGGTGATCTGACGCCGCTGTCCTACGTCGCCGCGACCTTGTCCGGCGAGCGTGAAGTGACGTTCCGTGGAGAGCGCCGACAAGCCGCCGACGTTCATCGCGAACTCGGCTGGCAGCCGCTGGTGCTACGCCCGAAAGAAGCGTTGGCACTGATGAACGGCACCGCCGTGATGACCGGCCTCGCCTGCCTGGCCTATGCCCGCGCCGATTACTTGCTGCAACTGGCCACTCGCATCACCGCGCTGAACGTGGTCGCGCTGCAAGGTAATCCCGAGCACTTCGACGAGCGCCTGTTCGCCGCCAAGCCGCATCCGGGGCAGATGCAAGTCGCCGCGTGGTTGCGCAAGGATCTGGCGATCGACGCGCCGACCGCACCGCTGCATCGCCTGCAAGACCGCTACTCGCTGCGTTGCGCGCCACATGTCCTCGGCGTCTTGGCCGACAGCCTGAACTGGCTGCGCTCGTTCATCGAAATCGAGCTCAACAGCGCCAACGACAACCCGATCATCGACGCCGAAGCCGAACGCGTGCTGCACGGCGGGCACTTCTACGGCGGCCACATTGCGTTCGCCATGGACAGCCTGAAAAACCTGGTGGCCAACGTGGCCGATCTGCTGGATCGCCAACTCGCGCTGTTGGTGGACGAGCGGTACAACCATGGCTTGCCGAGCAATTTGTCCGGTGCCACGGCGGATCGCGCGATGCTCAACCACGGCTTCAAGGCCGTGCAGATCGGCACCAGTGCCTGGACCGCCGAAGCGCTGAAAAACACCATGCCGGCCAGCGTCTTCTCGCGCTCCACCGAATGCCACAACCAGGACAAGGTGAGCATGGGCACCATCGCCGCCCGCGATGCGATCCGCGTGCTGGAGCTGACCGAACAGGTCGCCGCCGCCACCTTGCTCGCCGCCAACCAGGGCGTGTGGCTGCGCAGCAAGGCCGAGGATGCGCGTCCACTGCCGCCAGCCCTGGCGGCCATGCATGAACAACTGGCCAAGGACTTCCCGCCGGTCATCGAAGACCGTGCACTGGAAGGCGAATTGCGCCTGTGCCTCAAGCGTATCGCCGAGCAACACTGGAGGCTGCATGCGTAGCAAGGGAGTGCTTCACACCGATACGGAAATCCTCGTGCCGTTCTTTGACGTCGACACCATGAACGTCGTTTGGCACGGCCATTACGTTAAATACCTGGAAGTCGCCCGTTGTGCGCTGCTGGACAAGATCGGCCACAACTACACCACCATGGTCGAGTCGGGTTACGCCTGGCCGGTGATCGACCTGCAATTGCGTTATGTGCGCGGTGCCGTGTTTGGCCAGAAGCTGAACGTACGCGCCAATCTGGTGGAATGGGAGAACCGTCTGAAGATCAACTATCTGATCAGCGACCTGGAAACCGGCGAGCGTTTGACCCGCGCCAGCTCCGTACAGGTCGCCGTCGACATGAGCAGCCGCGAGATGCAGTTGGCCTCACCGAAAATCTTCACCGATGCCGTTGAAAGGATGCTCGCATGAACCCAGGAATCGACACCTCTTTTGATGCCAACCCAATCCCTTGTGGCGAGCGAGCTTGCTCGCGCTTGAGTGCGCAGCACTCACAAACCCGCCAATTTTGGGGCCGCTACGCAGCCCAGCGCGAGCAAGCTCGCTCGCCACGGGTGTTCAGATACCTCGCTGCGCTGGCACTGCTCGGACTGTCATCGATTGCTCACGCCTTTGATTTGCAGCAGCTGAGCGATCAACTGGCCAAGCCCGATGTGATCCACGGTAATTTCATTCAGGAAAAACACCTGCGTGCGCTGCCCAAGCCACTGACCAGCAAGGGCACGTTCGTCCTCGCGAAAAACCACGGATTGCTGTGGTTGCTGAAAACGCCGCTGCAACAGGATTACCGCATCAGCGCCAAAGGCATCGCCCGGCGCGACGCCAGCGGCTGGCAAATGCTCCCGAGCAAGAGCGCCGGCGCCGAGCAGAACCGTTTGTTCCTCGCCGTATTGCAAGGCGACAGCAGCGGGTTGCAACGGGACTTCGAACTCTCGCTGAGCGGCGAAGCGCAGAATTGGAAGCTGACACTGATCCCGCGCTCATTGCTGCTCAAGCAAGTGTTCAACCAGATCAACATCACCGGCAGCGAATTGGTGCACAGCATCGAACTGCTGGAAACCCAGGGCGACAGCACCCTTTTGCGCATGCAGGACAGCACCAGCACTCAACCGTTGAGCGACGCGGAGCAACATGACTTTGCCGAGTGAACGCAGGTTACCGTGGTTGTTTCTGATCCTGCTGCTGGCGGTGCTCGCGCTCGCCGGTTGGCAATGGCGCGACGGCGCACCGCTGTCGGCCAACCTGATGGAACTGGTGCCGGGCACGGCGCCGGACGCGCTGGAACTGCGCGCCGAACAACGCATGCAAGAACCGCTGAACCGCGAAATGCTGGTGCTGGTTGGCCATAAGGATCGCCCGCAAGCCATCGCCATGGCGCAGAAACTGGGCGAGCAGTGGCAGGCCAGTGGGTTGTTCGAGAAGGTCCAGTGGAACCTGCAAGCCGACTTGCCCGCGCTGCGCACGCAACTGCTGCAGGGCCGATTGGCGATGCTCTCGGCGATGGATCGGCAGCAGTTGATCGAGCATCCCGACGCCTTTATCCAGCAACGCGTGCAAGCCCTGTTCGACCCTTTCACCGGTTTCAGCCTGGTGCCGAGCCAGGATGACTGGCTGGGCCTGACCGGGCGTATTCAGAACAGCCAGCCGCAACACGGCGCCGTGCAACTGGACATCAGCAGCGGTGCGTTGGTCGCCGATGCCGACGGCAAGAGTTGGGTGTTGCTGCGGGCAAAAACCACCGGCAACGCCTTCGACATGAAACTGCCGTTGCAAGTGGCCGACCTGCTCGAACACAGCCGCGAAGAAGCCGCTCAGGCTGACGTGCAACTGCTCGCCGCCAGCGGTCTGCTTTATGCAGCCAACGGTCAGCAACAAGCCACCCGCGAGATGACGTGGGTGGGTGGCGGCGCCACCGTGGGCATTCTGTTGCTGCTGTTGCTGGCCTTCCGGCGCTGGCGTGTCTTGCTCGCTTTTGTCCCGGTGTTGGTGGGCATGCTGTTTGGTGCCGTGGCGTGCGTGGCGCTGTTCGGTCACATGCATGTGATGACGTTGGTGCTCGGTTCTAGCCTGATCGGCGTTGCCGTCGATTACCCGCTGCATTACCTGTCGAAAAGCTGGAGCATGAAACCCTGGAACAGCTGGCCGGCATTACGCCTGACCCTGCCGGGCCTGACGCTGAGCCTGATCACCAGTTGCATCGGCTACCTGGCCCTGGCCTGGACACCGTTTCCGGCCCTGACCCAGATTGCCGTGTTCTCCGCCGCCGGTCTGCTCGGCGCCTACCTCTCTGCGGTGTGCTTGTTGCCAGCGCTGCTCAAGGGCGTGAACCTGCGACCGGCGCACTGGCCGCTGCGCGTCTGCGAGTGTTTGCTAAATCTGCGTGAAGCGCTGCTCAAACACGTCAGCACCCCGGTGTTGTTGGCGCTGTTGATTGCCTTCTGCGTCGGTGGTCTGTTGCAGCTTGAGAGCAAAAACGATATCCGCCAGTGGATCGGCGCTCCCCAGCAATTGACCGACGAAGCCCAGGCTATTGCGCGCATCACTGGTTATCAGCCGACCAGCCAGTTCTTCCTGGTGCGCGCGGCCAATCAGCAGGAATTGCTCGAACGCCAGACCGCGCTGAGCGAGCGGCTGGATCAGTTGGTCAACCTGGAAAAACTCAAGGGTTACCTGTCGCTGAATCAACTGGTCAGCCAACCGAGCGATCAGCGCAAAGTGCGCGACGCATTGAGCAAGTTGCCGCAGTTCTGGCAGCCCTTGCTCGACCTCGGCGTACCGGCAGAAGCGCTGCAAGCAGAACTCGCGACGTTGCAGGCGCTGCCCGTCGAAGACATCGACGCATCGCTGGTCGGTCCGCTGGCGGAACCTTATCGCGCCCTGTGGCTGGGGCCGACCGAAGACGGCGTAGCCGCGATGGTCAGCCTGCAAGGCCTGAACAATCCTGCGCTGTTGCGGGTTCAGGCGCTGGACTTGCCGGGCGTCGAACTGGTCGACCGTCTCGGTGAATTGAACAGCGTTTTCGCCGCGACACAGATCAGCGCGGCGGAGCTGAAACTCGCCTCCTGCGTGTTGATCGTGCTGGTGCTGATCCTGCCCTTTGGTTTCGGTGGGGCGTTGCGCATCGTCTCGCTGCCCTTGCTGGCCGCGTTGTGCAGCCTGGCGAGCCTCGGCTGGATGGGCCAACCGCTGACCCTGTTCAGTCTGTTCGGCCTATTGCTGGTGACGGCGATCAGCGTCGATTACGCAATCCTCATGCGCGAACAGGTCGGCGGCGCCGCCGTGAGTTTGTTGGGGACCTTGCTGGCCGCGGTGACCACGTGGCTGTCGTTCGGTTTGTTGGCGGTGTCCGGCACGCCGGCGGTGAGCAACTTCGGTCTGTCGGTGAGCCTCGGCCTGGCCTTCAGCTTCATCCTTGCGCCGTGGGCCGGCCGCCGGGTGCATGCCGCCGCCGTCGTGGAGCCAGCAGCATGATGATTGCCCTGTTTTGGCTGATGGCCCTGGCGATGTTCGCCGTAGCCACCCGCGTGGGTCGGCACTTCGGCCTGATCCCGATCGTCAGCCAGTTGCTGCTGGCGACCTTCGGCCTGCCGTTGCTGATGTACTTCTGGATCGAGCCGGGCTGGCAGCTCAGTGGCGCCGAACTGATCTCGCCAGTGTGGCTGAAAAACCTCTACAGCCTCGCTTTTGCCTTGTTGCTGGGGCACATTCTGAGCGACGTGATTGACCTGCGGCTGGATCGCCAGAGCCTGAAAATCGCCCTGCCGAGTTTCTGCATTCCGTTCGCCTGCGGGCTCGTCACGTCGGTCTGGCTGTTGCCACCGCAACCGTGGATCAGTTCGCTGGCGGTCGGTCTGGTGTTCGCCATTACCGCCATTCCGGTGTTGTTTTTGTACCTGCGACACATCAACTACCCACCCGACGCAACCCGGCGCCTGGTGCAAACCGCGATTCTCATCGACCTGACGTGCTGGACGCTGTTCGGCTTTGCTCAGGGCAGTCTGCACCTGAGCAGTCTGTTGCTGCCGCTGGTTGGCGCCTGTCTGCCGGTGCTGTTGCGCCTGTTGGGTATGCGTCAACGGTTGCTGCACAGCGGCTGCTTCTTCGTGCTGTTGGTGGTCGCCGAACACTTCAAGCTCAACGCGCTGATTTTCGGCATCGGTTACCTGCTGTGCATGGCCGCGCTGAAAGTGCCGTTGGTGTTGCCGTTGCCGGCGATCTGGATGAACCGCTTACAGACATGGATCGCCATCCCGCTGATCCTCACCTTCGGCATCGTGCAGATCAATGTCCACGCCGCTATGGCCAGCCTCGGCTGGGTGCAGTTGGCGGCGCTGCTGCTGTTGCCGATTGCCAGCAAATTGCTGGGCAACTGGCTGGGCCTCGGCTGGGCCGGCGCATCGTTTGAAGGCGCCAGTCGCTGGCGCGAAAGCCTGCTGCTGAATATTCGCGGTTTGAGCGAGATCGTCTTTCTCAACTTGCTGCTGCAACAACAACTCATCAGCCCGGCGCTGTACTTCGCGTTGATGGTGATGGGCCTGATCGCCACACTGCTGCCGGCACTCGCCGGTATGCACACCCCCCCTTTGAATCTCGCCGCCCCGGCAAGGAGCCCCCGTGCCAACAGTTGAAATGGAACGTCGCCAGGTTGTTGTCATTGGCGCGGGCCCTTCGGGCGCCATTGCCGCCGCGCTGCTCAAGCGCAAAGGGCACGACGTGCTGATGATCGAACGCCAGCACTTCCCTCGGTTTTCCATCGGTGAAAGCCTGTTGTCGCACTGCCTGGATTTCGTCGAAGAGGCCGGCATGCTCGAGGCCGTGAACGCCGCCGGGTTCCAGTTGAAAAACGGCGCCGCGTTCGCCTGGGGCGAGCACTACAGCGCGTTTGATTTCGGCGACACGTTCAGCAACGGCAAGCCAACTACCTTCCAGGTCCAGCGCGCCGATTTCGACAAACTGCTGGCCGATCAGGCTGCGCTGCAAGGCGTGGAAGTGCGCTATGGCGAAGCCATCGTCAGCGCCGATTTCAACCTGCCGAAACCGCAGCTCGATGTGCTGCGCGAAGATGGCAGCCAGTACCGTGTCGAAGCTGATTTCGTGCTCGATGCCAGCGGCTACGGTCGCGTGCTGCCACGTCTGCTGGACCTTGAAGCACCGTCGAATTTCCCGGTGCGCCAGGCCGTGTTTACCCACATCGAAGACCATATCGACAGCCCGACCTTCGAGCGGGAAAAAATTCTCATCACCACGCATCCGATCCACCGCGACATATGGTTCTGGACCATCCCGTTCAGCAACGGCCGGTGCTCAGTGGGCGTGGTCGCCGCCGCCGAACACTTCGAAGGCCGCATGGAGAATCTGGACGAGTGCCTGCGCGGCTTCATCGCTGAAACCCCAAGCCTGGCCGGTGTCCTGAAAAACGCCGTGTGGGACACGCCAGCGCGGACCATCGGCGGCTACTCGGCCAACGTCAAAACCTTGCACGGCCCGGGCTTTGCGCTGCTGGGCAACGCCGCGGAATTCCTCGACCCGGTGTTCTCCTCCGGTGTGACCATCGCCATGCGCTCGGCCAGCATGGCCGCCGGCGTTTTGCATCGCCAACTGCAGGGTGAAAGCGTCGACTGGCAGACCGAGTTCGCCGCACCGCTCAAGCGCGGCGTCGACACGTTCCGCTGCTACGTCGAAGGCTGGTACGCCGGGACCTTCCAGGATGTGATTTACCATCCGGGCAGCTCAGCGGATATCCGCCGTATGATCAGTGCGATCCTCGCCGGTTATGCCTGGGACGAGCGCAATCCGTTCGTCAGCGAACCCAAGCGTCGGCTGCGCGTGCTGTCGGAACTCTGCGCAAGAGATGCCACATGATCCGTTCCCTGCTTTTGGGTTGCCTCCTGCTGCTGAGCGCTTGCGCCAGCCAGGCGCCGCTGCCCGAGCACACCCCGAACCTGTCGTTGCCCCTGCAATTGCACATCCAGCGCCTGGTGGCCGAGCAACGTCAGGACTGGGTGCTGGTGATCCAGCGCGAAGGCCCTGGCATTCGCTGGTCGATGATGGATTTGCTGGGGATTCCGCAAGCACGCCAGAAACTGATCGATGGCCAGTGGCAAGCCGACGGCCTGCTGCCGCCGAATCCAGAAGCCAGGGAATTGTTCGCAGCGTTACTGTTCGCGCTGACCCCGAAAGACGAGTTGCAGGGCAACTACCCCGACGCCTGGCAACATGGATCGCAACGTTCCCTGCCCGCTCGCTGGGACGTACATTACTCGCAACCACTGAGATTTGAGTTGAACCTGCCTAAAGGTCCGAAGTACCTGGTCACGCCTCTGAGCGGTGAAACGCCATGACCGCCTATCTGAACGCCCTCGGGGTGATCTGCGCCCTGGGTCGCGACAAACAGGAAGTCGCCCGCAACCTGTTTGCCGGCGATTGCTCAGGCATGCGCAGCGAATCCGGCTGGGTGCCGGAGCGGTCGCTGCCGGTGGCGGCGGTGCGTGGGGAACTGGCGCCGATCCCGGCACAACTGGCCGAGCAAAGCAGCCGCAACAACCAATTGCTGCTGGAAGCCGCGCTGCAAATTCGCGACGACATCGATCAAGCGATCCAGACTTACGGCCGTGATCGAATCGGTGTGATTCTGGGCACCAGCACTTCCGGCATCGATGAGGCCAGCCGTGGCCTGGCCCATTACATCCGCGAACATGAATTCCCCGTCGACTACGACTATCAGCAGCAGGAGCTCGGCGCGCCGGCCAACTTCCTCGCCGACTGGCTGCAATTGAGCGGCCCGGCCTATGTGATCTCGACTGCTTGCACTTCAAGCGCCCGAGCGCTGATGAGTGCCCAACGCCTGCTGGATCTGGGGCTCTGCGACGCGGTCTTGTGCGGCGGCGTCGACAGTTTGTGCAAACTGACGCTCAACGGCTTTTCGGCACTGGAAGCGGTGTCCGAGCAGCGTTGCAATCCGTTTTCGGTCAACCGTAACGGCATCAATATCGGCGAAGCCGCCGTGCTGTTCCTGATGAGCAAAAAGGCCGGCGACAGCCAACCGATTGCCCTGCTCGGCAGCGGCGCCAGTTCCGATGCGCACCATATCTCGGCGCCGGAACCGACCGGCCGTGGTGCCCTGCAAGCGATGAGCAAAGCCCTCAGCCGCGCGAATCTGCAACCCGAACAAATCGGCTACCTGAACCTGCACGGCACCGCCACCCAACACAACGATGCGATGGAAAGCCTGGCGGTCTCGGCCGTGTTCCCGCACGGCGTGCCTTGCTCTTCCACCAAGCCAATGACCGGTCATACGCTCGGCGCGGCCGGCGCCCTGGAAGCGGCTTTCTGCTGGTTGAGCCTGAGCGCGGACAACCGCGAAAGCCTCTTGCCGCCCCACGTTTGGGACGGTCAGCCCGACCCCGACTTGCCGACCTTGCAATGGGTGACCCCGGCCGATCGCCTGACGTCCATTGCACCTCGCTATCTGATGAGCAATTCCTTTGCCTTCGGTGGCAACAACGTCAGCCTGATTATCGGAGACGCCCCATGATTGACTGGCCGCTCGCCGAACTGCTGCCCCACGCTGGCGACATGATCCTCATCGATCAGATCCTGGCGTTCGATGACGAGCAGATTCACACCCGCCTTATCGTCAAGCCCGGCGGACTGTTCAACCGTCCCGACGGCAGTCTGCCGGCGTGGGTCGGCATCGAACTGATGGCCCAGAGTGTCGCCGCCTACGCCGGTTGCCATGCGCGCCAGCGCGGTGATGCGGTAGAGCTGGGCTTCCTGCTCGGCACCCGTAAGTTCGAATGCAACGTGGAGCACTTCCCCGCGGGCACCGAGCTGACCATCCATGGCATACGCTCGCTGGAAGACGACAACGGCATGGGCGTGTTCGAATGCCATATCAACGCCCCCGGCATTCACGCCACCGCTCGCCTGAACGTGTTCCGTCCGCCTCAGGCCGCGCAATATCTTCATGAATCTCAAGGAGCCAGCCATGACTGAATCCGTACTGGTCACCGGCTCCAGCCGTGGCATCGGCCGCGCCATCGCATTGCGTCTGGCCCAGGCCGGGCATGACATCGTCCTGCATTGCCGCAGCGGTTTGGCCGACGCCATCACCGTTCAGGGCGAAATTCAGGCGCTAGGACGCAATGCTCGGGTTTTGCAGTTCGACGTCTCCGACCGCGCCAGCTGCAAAGCCATCCTCGAAGCCGATGTGGAAGCTCACGGTGCCTATTACGGCGTGGTGCTTAACGCCGGCCTGACGCGTGACGGTGCTTTTCCAGCGCTGAGCGAGGATGATTGGGATGTGGTGATGCGCACCAACCTCGACGGTTTCTACAACGTGCTGCACCCGGTGATGATGCCGATGATCCGGCGCCGTGCTGCCGGTCGGATTGTCTGCATCACCTCGGTTTCCGGGTTGATCGGCAATCGTGGCCAGGTCAACTACAGCGCCTCCAAGGCCGGTTTGATCGGCGCGGCGAAAGCGTTGGCGATCGAACTGGGCAAGCGCAAAATCACCGTCAACTGTGTCGCACCCGGCCTGATCGACACGGCCATGCTCGATGAAAACGTGCCGGTGGAAGAACTGATGAAAATGATCCCCGCACAGCGCATGGGCACCCCGGAAGAGGTGGCCAGCGCGGTGAATTTCCTGATGTCGGCGGAAGCGTCGTACATCACCCGGCAGGTTCTGGCCGTCAACGGAGGCCTGTGCTGATGAAGCGCGTCGTCGTCACCGGCATGGCCGGCATCACCTCACTGGGCAGCGACTGGGAGACTATCGCCAGCCACTTCGCGGCCAACCGCAGCGGCATTCGCCGGATGGACGAGTGGGATCGTTTCACCGAACTCAACACGCGCCTGGCCGGGCCCATCGACGACTTCAAGGTCCCGAGCCACTGGACCCGCAAGCAGCTGCGCAGCATGGGCCGGGTCTCGCGCCTGGCCGTCGGCGCGTCGGAGCAGGCGCTGGCTGACGCCGGACTGTTGGGTAACCCGATCATCAAGGACGGGCGCATGGGCGTCGCCTGCGGCTCGTCCACCGGCAGCACCGATGAGATCAAGGCATTCGGCAACATGCTGCTCAACTCGGTGGCCGAGGGCCTGAACGCCAACTCCTACGTGCGGATGATGCCGCACACGACAGCGGCCAATATCAGCATCTTCTTCGGCCTCACCGGCCGGCTGATCCCGACGTCCAGCGCCTGCACGAGCGGCAGCCAGGGCATCGGCTACGCCTACGAATCCATCAAGTTCGGCCGCTTGCCGCTGATGCTCGCCGGCGGCGCCGAAGAACTCTGCCCGACCGAAGCCATGGTGTTCGACGCGCTCTACGCCACCAGCCTGAAAAACGATGCCCCGCAAACCAGCCCGCGCCCTTACGACAAAGGACGCGATGGCCTGGTAATCGGTGAGGGCGGCGGCATGTTGGTACTCGAAGAACTGGAACACGCCCTCGCGCGTGGTGCGCGTATCCATGCCGAGCTCGTCGGTTTCGGCAGCAACGCCGACGGCCAGCACACCACCCGCCCAGAGCAGGTCACCATGCGCCGGGCCATGGAACTGGCGCTGGAAGACGCCGGGCTGCAACCGTCAGACATCGGCTACGTAAACGGTCACGGCACGGCTACAGAACAGGGCGACATTGCCGAAACACTGGCGACCAGCGCGTTGTTCGGCGAGCACATGCCGATCAGCTCGCAGAAGAGCTTCCTCGGTCACACCCTGGGCGCCTGCGGTGCACTGGAGTCCTGGTTCAGCATCGAAATGATGAACCGCGACCTGTACGTGCACACGTTCAACCTCGACGAGGTCGATCCGCATTGCGGCAAGCTCGACTACCTGCGCGGCGAGTTCCGCCAGATGAGCAACGAGTACGTGATGAACAACAATTTCGCATTTGGTGGCGTCAACACCTCGTTGATTTTTCGTCGCTGGTCGTAACCAAATTAATCCGGGTCAAGGAGACCTCCATGCACTTCAAGAAACTCGCTGCCGCCGCCATCCTGCTGATCTGCTCCCTCCCGGCCGTCAGCCAGGCCCGCGACACCCCGGTGTACCTGCCCCTCGACAAAGCTGTCGCCGAAGCCACCCGCACCGGCAAGATCGATGGCAGCGTGAAGTTCTACCTGGCCGGCAACAACCCGGCCGGCAACATCACCGTCCTCAGCACCGGTTCCGTGACCAACAAGAAAACCAACGCCTTCAACAAGACCGACGAAGTCGCCTGCGAGTGGGTCGCGCAATCGGCAATCATCAGCTTGTTCCAAGCGGCCAAAAGCGCCGGGGCTAATGCGGTGACCAACATTGTCAGCTTCTACAAGAGCAATGAGCGTAAAGACGCCAAGAACTATGAATGCCACGCTGGGGCGATCATGGCGGGTGTTGCGTTGAAAGGGGATTTGGTGAAGGTTCAGTAAGAACTGTCAGCCAGACCCAGACCGGAATGCACAACGCATTCTCTGTAGGAGTTGCCGAAGGCAGCGATCTTTTGACTTTGATTCTCTAAAGGGAAGATCAAAAGATCGCAGGCTCCGACAGGGTCAGGCTGCGAAGCAGTCGTAAAGTCAGACAATGTGGTGTTTCAGATGGACCGTAAACCAAAGTTTTACGACTGCTACTCGGCCGAACGCGCTGACGAGTTCGGGCAAAATGCGCAATGAACACGTGATGAACAACAAATTCGCTTTGGGTGGCGTCAACACCTCGTTGATTTTCCGTCGCTGGCACTGATCTGGAAGATGTTTGGAGTGAAGGGAATGACTCGGTTTCAGCGCATCGGCGCAATGCTCACCCTGGCCGTTGCGCTGAGCGGCTGCACCAGCAAGCCGGTGTACACCGCCAAGGAAAACTTCTCCAGCGACAAGGGCCTGACCAACGACCGGATGAGTCGCGCCATCGTCACCGCGCTGATTGAGCGCCAGTGGGTCGTGCAATCGGCGCGACCGGGCATGATCAAAGCGGCCATTACCGTGCGCAACAGGCACCATGCCGAAATCGACATCCCTTACACACCCACCTCGTTTGAAATGGACTATCGCGACAGCCGGGAGCTGGACTTCAAGGACGGCAGGATCCACGACACCTATAACCGCTGGATCAGCTACCTGCGTGACGACGTGGTCAAGCAACTGTCCTCTGACCCGGACGTGGATCAGGTCTTCGCATCGCAAGGCGCCTATGAACCCTCCTACCAGGACTTCCAGGAAGGCGTGAGGCGCGCCACGGAAGTCGGTCTGCTGGACGGCAGCGTCAAGTTCTACCTGGCGGGAGAAGCGTTGCCGACGCAGGTGCGCAAGCTGAATGCGGTGAGCAGCAGCCGAAAGACCGACGACGAAGACAAATCCGCTGAAGACGCCTGCTACTGGGCATTGCAATCAACCTTGGCGACCTTGCAGAGCAAGGCCAAAAAGGCCGGCGCCAATGCCGTGTTCAACATTACGGGCATCCACAAACGCGACTTGAGCCAGGACACCGGGAACTACCAGTGCAGTGACGACGGGGAGAGACCTGGGCTGGAGGCGCTGAAGGCGGTGGTGTCCGGGGTGGCGTTGCGCGGGGATCTGGTACACGTCGACTGAGGCTGGCACCCCGAGAACGACAAAGGGCGCCTTTCGGCGCCCCTTCACAAACAGGTCGGCTTGTCATCGCCCTGTACCTGCCTGGCTCTGCGATGGCTGGTTGCCCAGGATCCTCAGAGTCTCACAAGCCCCTTTCGGGAACGGGGAGAGTACTGTTTAAGACACCATGAGTCTTCTTTTTTTCTTTTGGTTTGACTCATGTACTGGCGTGTAACTTCAGCCCTAAAGCCTTCATAACTTTAAGAATGGTACCGAACTCCGGGTTGCCTTCACCCGAAAGTGCACGGTAAAGGCTTTCCCGAGAGAGCCCCGCATCCCGTGCGACCTGGGTCATGCCCCGAGCACGCGCAATAGTACCAAGTGCTCTGGCGATAAAGGCTGGATCATCTCCCGCTTCTTCCATGCTAGCGTCAAGATAATTGGCCATGTCCTCTTCGGTCTTGAGGTACTCGGCAGAGTCCCAGCGAGTGAATTGTTCGGTCATGGGTTTTGCTCCTGCCAGGATTTTGCAATGAGCCTGGCCTGTTTGATGTCACGTGTTTGGCTGCTTTTGTCACCTCCGCAAAGGAGGATGACTAACTGACGACCTTGCTGCATGAAGTAGACCCGATAACCGGGGCCGTAATCGATGCGGATTTCACTCAACCCTTCCCCGATGGCTTTGACATCACCAAATTGCCCATCAGCCATACGATCGATTCGCACCTGAATACGCATCCTGGCGCGGCTGTCGGCCAGCTTCAATAGCCAGCCAGAAAATGTTGAGCTTCGAAGGATCTCGGTCATGCAGCGAGTGTAGCTCTTGAGCCACACCTGCTCAACCAAGAATTTTAATCAGCTGAAATTTTATGATCGCAAAACAGTCACGACTTCAACGGCTCAACCTTCCTCGTCAACAACTCCACAAACGCCTTGGCCATCGGCGATTTCTGATCCTTGCGCTGCACCAGCCACACCGCCGATACCGCTGCCGGATCGAGCAGCGGTCGATACACCACGCCGTCAATGCGCATCCGCTGATAGGACGCTGGCAACACCGACACACCTAACCCCGCCGCCACCAACCCGATAATCGTCATCGCCTCGCCCGCTTCTTGTGCAAAGTGCGGGCTGAAACCGGCATCCCGAGCCAGGCTGAGCAACTGTGCGTACAGACCACTGCCATAACTGCGTGGGAAAAATACGAACGGTTCGAGGGCCAATGCTGACAGGAACAACCCTTCTTCACTGCCGTTGACCAGCGGATGTTTGGAGCTGAGCACCGCTACCAACGGCTCGCGCATCAGCTCCACGACACTGAGAGAATCCGGCAATCCGAGCGGTCGCATGATGCCGACCTCAATCGACTCATCGACCAGCGCTTCGGCCACTTGGGTGCTGCTCATTTCCCGCAGATTTAAATGCACCGCCGGAAAGCGCTGGCGGAACGAAAAAATCGCCTGGGGAATGGTCGAGTTGAAAGGTGCCGACGAGGTGAAACCGATCTTCAGCTCACCCAACTCACCCAGCTGCGCACGCCGAGCCACATCCGCCGCTTTGTCGACCTGCGCCAGCACCAGACGCGCCTCTTCCAGAAACAGCCGACCTGCTTCGCTGAGTTCGACCCGACGATTGGTGCGCTCGAACAGTCGTGCACCAACCTCTTGCTCCAGCGCCTGAATCTGCTGGCTCAGCGGCGGTTGCGAGATGCCCAGTACCTGAGCGGCGCGGCCGAAGTGCAGTTCTTCGGCGACAGCGATGAAGTAGCGCAGGTGACGCAATTCCATGAAAACTCCATTAGGTCGTTAAACCTATCAAACAGGTCGAACAATATATTGGATTGAATCATTAGGCAGCTATATGCTTTTTTCATTGCCTGACCGGCTGCGCCCTCCGAGGTCTGAAGTGAAAACTGCTGTCGCCCCCCTTGCCCATGAAATTTCGCCCGCTGCGGTGGACGATGTTGTCGCCGAATTGAAAGAGATCTACATCGAAAAAGGCACGCCGATGTTCATACGCACGGTATTGGCGCTGTTCTCCGGCGGCTTCGCGACCTTCGCCCTGCTCTACTGCGTACAGCCGATGATGCCGCTGCTGTCCCACGAGTACTCGATCAACGCGGCGCAGAGCAGCCTGATCCTGTCGGTGGCCACCGGGATGCTCGCCATCGGCCTGCTGATCACCGGCCCGATCTCCGACCGTGTCGGACGCAAACCGGTGATGGTGGCGGCCTTGTTCGCTGCCGCGCTGTGCACCATGGCCAGCGCGATGATGCCGAGCTGGCAAGGTGTGCTGGTGATGCGCGCGTTGATTGGCTTGTCGTTGAGCGGCCTGGCGGCGGTTGCCATGACCTACCTGAGCGAAGAGATCCACCCGCAGCACATCGGCCTGGCAATGGGTTTGTACATCGGTGGCAACGCGATTGGCGGGATGAGCGGCCGCTTGATCACTGGCGTATTGATCGACTTCGTCAGCTGGCACACGGCGATGCTGGTGATTGGCGGCCTGGCGCTGATCGCCGCCACGGTGTTCTGGAGAATCCTCCCCGAATCACGCAACTTCCGCGCTCGCTCGCTGCACCCGCGCAGCTTGCTCGACGGCTTCACCATGCACTTTCGCGACGCCGGTCTGCCGCTGCTGTTCCTTGAAGCCTTTGTGCTGATGGGCGCGTTCGTCACGCTGTTCAACTACATCGGTTATCGCTTGCTGGCCGAGCCGTATCACATGGATCAGGTGTTCGTCGGCCTGCTGTCGGTGGTGTACCTGTCAGGCATCTATAGCTCGGCAAAAATCGGCTCTTTGGCCGACAAGCTGGGCCGACGCAAAGTGCTTTGGGCGACGATTGTGTTGATGCTCGCCGGCCTTGCCCTGACCATGTTCACGCCCCTGCCGGTGGTGATTATCGGCATGTTGATCTTCACGTTCGGCTTCTTTGGCGCGCATTCGGTGGCCAGCAGCTGGATCGGTCGTCGGGCGGTCAAGGCCAAGGGGCAAGCGTCTTCGCTGTACCTGTTCAGCTACTACGCCGGGTCGAGCATCGCCGGTACGGCGGGCGGGGTGTTCTGGCACATGGGCGGTTGGAACGGTATCGGGATATTCATCGCTGCGCTGCTGGTAATTGCGCTACTGGTGGCGTTAAAACTGGCGAAGCTACCGACCCTGCCGGGCAATCAACCCGCCTGAGTCAGAAAGTCATACGTTTCAGGACTCGGCGTCCGCAGAGTTCGTGTTTGATAACGGCTGAGATGTGCAATGCCACCAGTATCAACAACAGCCCGCACGTCCAGACATGGACAGCAAAAAACCTGTCAATCCAGACTGGACTTTCCAAGGGCTGCGGCACTAAAAACAAGTTGAACACATTAATGTCGCGATCCATCATCAATACCCCGGTAATTAGTACAACCCCGGTGACTAGATAAATAGCTTTGTGCATCAGGCACGCCACGTGATCCATCAGTGTTTTGTTGCGTGCGTCATCGGCGCATGACATGAAAACCAGATACAACCTTAAAGCGAACACCGGGATGAATAGTGCGGTCACAGATACGTTGACGAAGCCTACCCAATCCTTTGTTTGTGGCGTCACTTCAACTACTGAAACATAGAAACCAGACAATAACGCCCATAAAATCACTGCTGCTGAAAGCCAGTGCAGCACTACTTGCACTCGCGAATAACCATTGCTTGTCATCACGCCCACCAAAGTTGAATTAGAGGCACGATTAAAGTTAGTTATAGACAGACCGTCAAGACGAGCACTTATTAGCAAATACTGCACAATGTAAGCAACTACAACTTTCAACTTTAAAAATAGCAAACCAAGAAGAAAACAACCAACTACGGTAACTTAAACAACAGTACTTAATCCCGCGAGAAACAATCAGAAAAATTCTAATCGTGATTGCCACCCGGCCTTCGCACGGGCAGCCATCAAGAAAAGGTATTACTCGTGGTATTGCGCCGACAGCTCATGTACCGCACGCAGGAACGCGCCCGCATGTTCCGGATCAACTTCCGGCGTGATGCCATGGCCGAGGTTGAACACGTGGCCGCTGCCCTTGCCGTAGCTGGCGAGGATCCGGCCGACTTCGGTGCGAATGGCTTCTGGCTTGGCGTAAAGCACGGTCGGGTCCATGTTGCCTTGCAGGGCGACTTTGTTGCCGACGCGATCACGGGCGCTGCCGATGTCGCAGGTCCAGTCCAGGCCGAGGGCATCGGCGCCGGCGTCGGCGATGCTTTCCAGCCACAGGCCGCCGTTCTTGGTGAACAGGATGACCGGTACTTTGCGGCCTTCGTGCTCGCGGATCAGGCCGCTGACGATTTTTTTCATGTAGGCCAGGGAGAATTCCTGGTACGCCGCCGCCGAAAGGCTGCCGCCCCAACTATCGAAGATCTGCACCGCTTGCGCCCCGGCCATGATCTGGCCGTTGAGGTAGCTTGTGACCGTCTGCGCGAGCTTGTCCAGCAGCAGGTGCAAGGCTTGCGGGTTGTCGTAGAGCATGGTTTTGGTCTTGCGGTAGTCTTTCGACGAGCCGCCTTCGACCATGTAGGTGGCCAGGGTCCATGGGCTGCCGGCGAAGCCGATCAGCGGCACGCGACCGTTCAGTTCGCGGCGGATGGTGCTGACCGCGTCCATGACATAGCCGAGGTCTTTGTGCGGATCTGGAATCGGCAGGGCTTCGATGTCGGCCATCGTGCTGACGACCTTCTTGAAGCGCGGACCTTCACCGGTTTCGAAGTACAGGCCTTGGCCCATGGCATCCGGGATGGTCAGGATGTCGGAGAACAGGATAGCCGCGTCCAGTTGTGGATAGCGGTCGAGCGGCTGCATCGTGACTTCGCAAGCGAACTCCGGGTTCATGCACAGGCTCATGAAGTCGCCGGCCTTGGCACGGCTGGCACGGTATTCCGGCAGGTAGCGACCGGCCTGACGCATCATCCACACAGGGGTGACGTCTACGGGTTGCTTGAGCAGGGCGCGAAGGAAACGGTCGTTCTTCAGGGCAGTCATGTCGGCATCCGGAAAAAAAGTGCGGGCATTTTCTCAGAGCGCGACGCAAAAGGCACGGTTGCAGGTCAGCCTTTTGTCTATCGGGTCAATTTGTCGCATTTTTGCAGCACCACAAAACATTGTGGGAGCTGGCTTGCCGGCGATGCAGGCACCTCGGTTGGTCAGGTAGACCGAGGTGATGCTATCGCTGCGATGCGGCGATCCGACAGGCCAGCTCCCACAGGTATTGCATTGCAGTCAGTTGAGCGCGGGTTACACGCCCAGGTAATCCAGGATCCCTTCGGCAGCATTGCGGCCTTCGAAGATCGCCGTCACCACCAGGTCAGAACCGCGAACCATATCGCCACCGGCGAAGATTTTCGGATTGCTGGTCTGGTGCTTGAACTGACCTTGTTCAGGCGCAACTACGCGGCCCTGGCTGTCGGTCTGGATGCTGAACTGTTCGAACCACGACGCCGGGCTCGGGCGGAAACCGAACGCGATGACCACGGCGTCGGCCGGGATGATCTCTTCGGAACCCGGGATCGGCTCGGGGCTGCGACGGCCACGGGCGTCCGGTTCGCCGAGACGGGTCTCGACCACCTTCACACCTTCGACCTTGTCTTCACCCACGATGGCGATCGGCTGGCGGTTGTAGAGGAATTTCACGCCTTCTTCCTTGGCGTTCTTCACCTCTTTGCGCGAGCCCGGCATGTTCGCTTCGTCACGACGATAGGCACAGGTCACCGACTTGGCGCCCTGGCGGATCGACGTACGGTTGCAGTCCATCGCCGTGTCGCCGCCACCCAGGACCACGACCTTCTTGCCTTTCATGTCGACGAAATCTTCCGGCGACTTTTCAAAGCCCAGGTTGCGGTTGACGTTGGCAATCAGGAAGTCCAGCGCGTCATGCACGCCCGGCAGGTCCTCACCGGCAAATCCGCCCTTCATGTAGGTGTAGGTGCCCATGCCCATGAACACGGCATCGTATTCTTCGAGCAGTTGCTCGATGGTCACGTCCTGGCCCACTTCGGTGTTCAGGCGGAACTCGATGCCCATGCCGGTGAAGACTTCGCGACGATTGCTCAGCACGGTCTTTTCCAGCTTGAACTCCGGGATGCCGAAGGTCAGCAGACCACCGATTTCCGGGTTCTTGTCGAACACCACCGGAGTCACGCCGCCACGTACCAGCACGTCGGCACAGCCCAGGCCAGCAGGGCCCGCGCCGATGATCGCAACACGCTTGCCAGTCGGTATGACCTTGGACATGTCCGGGCGCCAGCCCATGGCGAACGCGGTGTCGGTGATGTACTTCTCGACCGAACCGATGGTCACTGCGCCAAAGCCGTCGTTGAGGGTGCAGGCACCCTCGCACAGACGATCCTGCGGGCACACCCGGCCGCACACTTCCGGCAGGGTGTTGGTCTGGTGCGACAACTCGGCAGCCTGGAGGATGTTGCCCTCGGCCACCAGTTTCAGCCAGTTCGGAATGAAGTTGTGCACCGGGCACTTCCATTCGCAATACGGGTTACCGCACCCCAGGCAGCGGTGGGCCTGATCGGCCGAGTGCTGGGGTTTGAAGGGTTCGTAGATCTCCACGAACTCTTTCTTGCGTTGACGCAACAGTTTCTTCTTCGGATCTTTGCGCCCGACGTCGATGAACTGGAAGTCGTTATTCAGACGTTCAGCCATTGTTAAAACCTCATCAAACTCTTCAGGCGCATATCACTGCGGGTTGGCACGGGTGCTGGAAAGCAACGATTTCAGGTTGGCAGCCTTGGGCTTGACCAGCCAGAAACGACGCAGATAGTCGTCGAGGTTTTCAGCGAGGTTACGGCCCCATTCGCTGTCGGTTTCCTCGACGTATTCGTTCAGCACGCGTTGCAAGTGGCTGCGATAGGCTTCCATCGCCTCACCGCTGATCCGCTGGATTTCCACCAGTTCGTGGTTGACCCGGTCAACGAAGCTGTTGTCCTGGTCAAGCACGTAGGCGAAACCGCCGGTCATGCCTGAGCCGAAGTTGTAACCGGTCTTGCCCAGGACGCAGACGAAACCACCGGTCATGTACTCGCAGCAGTGATCGCCAGTGCCTTCCACAACCGTGTGGGCACCGGAGTTACGCACGGCAAAACGCTCGCCCGCGGTACCGGCGGCGAACAGCTTGCCGCCGGTGGCGCCGTACAGGCAGGTGTTGCCGATAATTGCACTGTCCTGAGTCTTGTAGACGCTGCCCTTCGGCGGAACGATGACCAGCTTGCCGCCGGTCATGCCTTTGCCGACGTAGTCGTTGGCGTCGCCTTCCAGGTACATGTTCAGGCCGCCGGCGTTCCACACGCCGAAGCTCTGACCGGCCGTCCCTTTGAAGCGGAAGGTGATCGGCGCATTCGCCATGCCTTGGTTGCCATGCTTGCGAGCGATTTCACCGGAGATCCGCGCGCCGATTGAACGGTCGCAGTTGCAGATATCCAGGGCGAAATCGGCGCCGCTCATGTCGTTGATGGCCGATGTGGCCATGTCGACCATTTTCTCGGCCAGCAGGCCTTTGTCGAACGGCGGGTTGCGCTCAACCTGGCAGAACTGAGGCTTGTCTGCCGGGATGTGATCGCTGCCGAGCAACGGGGTCAGGTCCAGGTGATTCTGCTTGGCGGTCTGGCCTTCGAGGATGTCCAGCAGATCGGTACGGCCGATCAGCTCTTCGAGGGAGCGCACGCCCAGCTTGGCCAGCCACTCACGGGTTTCTTCGGCGACGTAGGTGAAGAAATTCACCACCATGTCGACGGTCCCGATGTAGTGATCCTTGCGCAGCTTCTCGTTCTGAGTCGCGACGCCGGTGGCGCAGTTGTTCAGGTGGCAGATGCGCAGGTATTTGCAGCCCAGGGCGATCATTGGCGCGGTGCCGAAGCCGAAGCTTTCAGCGCCGAGGATCGCAGCCTTGATCACGTCGAGGCCGGTTTTCAGGCCGCCGTCGGTTTGTACCCGAACTTTGCCGCGCAGGTCGTTGCCGCGCAGGGTCTGGTGGGTTTCGGCCAGGCCGAGTTCCCACGGAGCGCCCGCGTATTTGATCGAGGTCAGCGGTGATGCGCCGGTGCCGCCGTCGTAGCCGGAGATGGTGATCAAGTCCGCATAGGCCTTGGCCACACCGGCAGCGATGGTGCCGACGCCTGCTTCTGCTACCAGCTTCACCGAGACCAAGGCCTTCGGGTTGACTTGTTTCAGGTCGAAGATCAGCTGCGACAAGTCTTCAATCGAGTAGATGTCGTGGTGCGGTGGAGGCGAGATCAGGGTCACGCCCGGCACTGCGTAACGCAGCTTGGCGATCAGACCGTTGACCTTGCCACCTGGCAGTTGACCACCTTCGCCGGGCTTGGCGCCCTGAGCGACTTTGATCTGCAGCACTTCAGCGTTGACCAGGTATTCCGGGGTCACCCCGAAACGGCCCGTCGCGACTTGCTTGATTTTCGAGCTCTTGATCGTGCCGTAACGCGCCGGGTCTTCGCCGCCTTCGCCGGAGTTGGAACGCGCACCGAGGCGGTTCATGGCTTCAGCCAGGGCTTCGTGAGCTTCCGGCGACAGGGCGCCAAGGGAGATGCCTGCGGAATCGAAGCGCTTGAGCACCGATTCCAGCGGTTCGATCTCGCTGATGTCCAGCGGCGTGTCCAGGGTTTTCACCTTGAACAGATCGCGGATCATCGACACCGGACGGTTGTCCACCAGCGCCGTGTATTCCTTGAACTTGCCGTAGTCGCCCTGCTGCACAGCGGCTTGCAGGGTGTTGACCACGTCCGGGTTGTAAGCGTGATATTCGCCACCGTGGACGAACTTCAGCAAACCGCCCTGCTGGATTGGCTTGCGCGGGCTCCAGGCTTCGGCGGCCAGGGCTTTCTGCTCGGCTTCGATGTCGACGAAACGCGCACCCTTGATGCGGCTCGGTACACCACGGAAGCTCAGCTCGCAGACTTCTTCGGACAGGCCGATGGCCTCGAACAGCTGCGCACCGCGGTACGAGGTGATGGTCGAGATGCCCATCTTCGACAGGATCTTCAACAGACCTTTGGTGATGCCTTTGCGGTAGTTCTTGAACACCTCATAGAGGTCGCCCAGCACTTCACCGGTACGGATCAGGTCGCCCAGCACTTCGTAGGCCAGGAACGGATAGACCGCCGAGGCGCCGAAACCGATCAGCACCGCAAAGTGATGCGGGTCGCGAGCGGTGGCGGTTTCCACGAGGATGTTGGAATCGCAACGCAGGCCTTTCTCGGTCAGGCGATGGTGCACCGCGCCGGTCGCGAGCGAAGCGTGGATCGGCAACTTGCCCGGGGCAATGTGACGGTCACTCAGCACAACCTGGGTGCGACCGGAGCGCACGGCTTCTTCAGCCTGATCGGCGACGTTGCGGATGGCCGCTTCGAGGCCGACGCTTTCGTCGTAGTTGAGGTCGATGATCGCGCGCTCGAAGCCCGGGCGATCGAGGTTCATCAGCGAGCGCCACTTGGCCGGGGAAATGACCGGCGAGCTGAGGATCACGCGCGAGGCGTGTTCCGGCGACTCCTGGAAGATGTTGCGCTCGGCACCGAGGCAGATCTCCAGCGACATGACGATGGCTTCACGCAGCGGGTCGATCGGCGGGTTGGTGACCTGCGCGAACTGCTGGCGGAAATAATCGTACGGCGTGCGCACGCGCTGGGACAGCACGGCCATCGGCGTATCGTCGCCCATCGAGCCGACGGCTTCGTAGCCTTGCTCGCCGAGCGGACGCAGCACCTGATCACGCTCTTCGAACGTGACCTGGTACATCTTCATGTACTGCTTGAGCTGATCGACGTCGTAGAAAGCCGAACCGTGGTCGTTGTCTTCCATGGTCGCCTGGATGCGCAGGGCGTTCTTGCGCAGCCATTGCTTGTACGGATGACGGGACTTCAAGCGGTTGTCGATGGCATCGGTGTCGAGGATCTGACCGGTTTCGGTGTCCACGGCAAAGATCTGACCCGGACCCACGCGGCCCTTGGCGATCACGTCTTCAGGCTGGTAGTTCCAGACACCGATTTCCGAGGCCAGGGTGATAAAACCGTTTTTGGTGGTGACCCAACGCGCCGGACGCAGACCGTTACGGTCGAGCAGGCACACCGCGTAACGACCGTCGGTCATTACCACGCCGGCCGGGCCGTCCCACGGCTCCATGTGCATCGAGTTGTATTCGTAGAACGCCCGCAGATCCGGGTCCATGGTTTCGACGTTCTGCCACGCAGGCGGAATGATCATCCGCACGCCACGGAACAGGTCGATGCCACCGGTGACCATCAGCTCAAGCATGTTGTCCATGCTGGAGGAGTCGGAACCGACGCGGTTGACCAGCGGGCCGAGTTCTTCCAGGTCCATCAGATCATTGGTGAACTTGGTGCGACGGGCCACGGCCCAGTTGCGGTTGCCGGTGATGGTGTTGATCTCGCCGTTGTGGGCGAGGAAGCGGAAAGGCTGAGCCAGCGGCCATTTCGGCAGGGTGTTGGTGGAGAAGCGCTGGTGGAACACGCAAATCGAGGTTTGCAGGCGCTGGTCGCTGAGGTCTGGATAGAAGGCGGTGAGATCCGCCGGCATCATCAGGCCTTTATAAATGATGGTCTTGTGCGAAAAGCTGCAGATGTAGTGATCGGCGTCGGCGGCGTTGGCCACGGACGAGCGACGACGGGAGGTGAACAGCTTGATCGCCATGTCCTGATCGCTCAGGCCTTCACCGCCGATGTATACCTGTTCGATCTGCGGCAGACGCTCCAGGGCCAGACGGCCGAGGACGCTGGTGTCGATTGGCACTTTGCGCCAGCCGACGAGGGTCAGGCCAGCAGCGAGGATCTCGCGGTTCATGTTCTCGCGAGCGGCTTCGGCTTTGACCGGGTCCTGATTGAAGAAGACCATGCCCACAGCATATTGCTTGGGCAATTCGACGCCGAAGGTTTCCTGGGCGATGGCTCGCAGGAATACATCCGGCTTTTGAATCAGCAGACCGCAACCGTCACCGGTCTTGCCGTCGGCGTTGATCCCACCGCGGTGGGTCATGCAGGTCAGGGCCTCGATGGCCGTTTGCAAAAGGGTATGACTGGGCTCGCCCTGCATATGGGCTATCAGGCCGAAACCGCAGTTATCCTTGAATTCATCTGGTTGGTACAGACCTGCTTTCATAGACACTTTCTCACCAGGCTGCCTCTTTCCGAGGCAAATTTCTTTTCAATTCAACCACTTGCGATCCGCGCCGAACGTACGCCGGCTTAGCGGGGGCAAAAGGGTGGTCATTGTACACAGCGTCACAGAGGCCCACAAATTTGACGACGAACTGTCGCAAATCTATGTCGCATTTGTGAAAGGTTTAAAGCGATCTGCTGTGCTAGTCAAAACTTTTTTAATTTTGACCGCAACGACTCAAAGACTACTGTAACGCAGACACCACAAGGCACGCGGCCTGGAGAGGCGGCATGCACTTGCAGAAATTTTGAGGTGCTTGGAGAGGCGGCCTGGGTAAGGCCGCCGAATCTTCAGCGAGTTGTTGCCAGTTCCTGTTGGACGCTGGCGACAGTGCGAGGCCAAGGTTTACCAGCCTGAACCTTCGCTGGCAAGGCCTTGATGGCGGTAAGGGCTGCATCGCGGTTGGCGAAGTTACCGTAGGTGATGACGTAAAGCGGCTTGCCGTTGAGGACTTTCTTGAAATAACGGTACTCGCCGCCCTGCTCTTTCACGAAGGTCTGCGCGGTCGCTTCGGAGCTGGTGCCGAGGATCTGCACCACGTAGTTGCTCGTCGGTTGACCGGCGTACCAGGTACCGCCAGCGCCTTTCGCAGCAGCAGCGGCTGGTTTCTCGACAGGCTTGGCGGTGGCCACGACGGCTGGCTTGGCTGGCGCTGGTGCAGGAGCCGGCTTCACGGCAGGCGCAGTCGGGACTGGCTTGGCTGTGGCGACCTGAGTCGGCGCTGGCACCGGCTTGGCGGCAGGCGTCGGCGCAGGGCCAGGCTGGATGCCCGCAGGCGGCGCGGTGGTGGTCACGGTGGGCGGTGTAGCGCTGGAACCTTCGACCGGTACACCGTCGTCGCCTTCGGTGATGCCACCGGCCGCTTCGGCCAGCGGACCGCGCATGACCGGTTGCGAGTTGCCGACCAGCGGCAATGGCATCGGCTGCGAATTACCGGCGAATTCCACGGCAGGCGCGCCGCCGCTGTTAGGTTGTGGCGTGCCCTGGCCGAGCGGCAGTTGCGCCTGTTCGTTGGCAGGCGCGCCGGTGGTCGGTGCTTTGCTGCGACCCGGCATCAACCAGGCGGCGGCTACCGCGACCACGACGACGGCGGAAATCGCCAATACGTGTTTCTTCGGCATGTTGAACCCCATACTTGGACGCTTGACCGCTGAGCGGCTGGCAATCATGGCTTCGATCATTGCATCGCGGGCAACCTGGTTGATGGTGCCAGGCCAGCCGTCGGAGCTTTCGTGAATATCAGAGATCTGATCTGCGGTGAAAAGTTCGATACCCCGGCCGGCGCCTTCAAGCCGCTGGTCCAGATATTCGCGGGTTTCTTCTTCGGTGTAAGGCTGCAACTCGATGACGTGGAAACGCTCTTCCTCGAGGCTCAGCGCGTCCAGTTGCGCAATCAGCGACGACTCACCGAACAGGAACACATGCGGGCGACCTTCCGGTGCGCCAGCGGCCAGGGCCAGCAAGGCCTCCAGCGCGGATTCGTCGAGCTGTTCGGCGTCATCCACCAGCAAATAGACTTCCTGCCCGGTCAGCGCCAGTTGCACGACCTGCGCCAGAATCGCGTTGACCTCCGCCTGGGCGACGTTCAGCGCCTGAGCCACCTGACGCAGTACGCCGGCAGCATCGCCCGCGCCACGGGCGGAAACCACCACGCTCTGCACCGACTGCTTGTTCGTGCTGGCCACCAGGGCCTGGCGCAACAGGGTCTTGCCACTGCCTTGCGGGCCGGTGACCACCAGCAGCAACTGGCTGTAGCGTGCCAGGTGATGCAGTTGCCCCAGCACCGGCTTGCGCTGGGCCGGGAAGAATTTGAAGCCAGGCACCCGTGGAGCAAAAGGGTCATGACTCAACTGGTAATGGCCGAGGAAAGCCTCGTCGGCATGCAAACTAGTCATCGGGATCTTATTAACCTTTAAGCTGAGCCAGGGCGCGGTAATCCGCTCCCAGCGTGGCCTGTAAAACTTCTTTCGGATAATCGTCGGTCACCACCGCTTCGCCCATGCGGCGCAGCAGCACCAGGCGTAAACGACCGTCGATCACTTTCTTGTCAATTGCCATGTGTTCGAGAAAATCGGCTTCGGTCATCTCTTCGGGCGGGATGACCGGCAGGCCGGCACGCTGAAACAGACGAATGCCGCGATCGCGCTCTTGCTCGCTGATCCAGCCCAGTCGCGTGGACATTTCCAAAGCCATTACGGTGCCAGCAGCGACGGCTTCACCATGAAGCCAGACACCATAGCCCATATGGGTTTCGATAGCGTGACCGAAGGTGTGACCCAGGTTCAACGTGGCACGAACGCCGGTCTCCTTCTCGTCGGCACCGACGACCTCAGCCTTGGCCGCGCAGGAGCGTTCGATGGCGTAGGTCAGGGCGACCTGATCCAGGGCGCGCAGACGATCAACGTTTTCTTCGAGCCAGGTCAGGAACGGCTCGTCGCAGATCAGCCCGTACTTGATGACTTCCGCCAGCCCCGCAGAGAGTTCGCGGGCCGGCAGGGTATTAAGGGTCGCGGTATCGATCAGCACCACATTCGGCTGATAAAAGGCGCCGACCATGTTCTTGCCCAGCGGATGGTTGATACCGGTCTTGCCGCCCACCGAGGAGTCGACTTGCGACAGCAACGTGGTCGGGACCTGTATGAAATCGACACCGCGCTGATAGCAGGCAGCCGCAAAACCGGCCATGTCACCAATCACGCCGCCGCCGAGGGCGATCACCGTAGTGCGGCGGTCGTGGCGTGCAGTCAGCAGACCGTCGAAAATCAGCTGCAGGGTTTCCCAGGTCTTGAAAGCTTCGCCGTCCGGCAGCACCACGGAAATCACCGAGAACTGCGCGAGGCTGCGGGTCAGACGTTCGAGATAGAGCGGCGCAACGGTCTCGTTGGAGATGATCGCCACTTGCCGTCCGCGAATGTGCGGAGCCAGCAGCTCAGGCTGATCCAACAAACCTTCGCCAATGTGAATCGGGTAGCTGCGCTCGCCTAGATCGACCTTGAGTGTCTGCATGTGTCCCCACAGTGAAGATGGAATCAGGCGTCCTGCCTTGAGTTAACGAATGTCCACGACGTCTGCTGGTGTGACGCCGTTCGGTAGCCATCCGCCACAACCTTGAGCGGTCGTGACAGGACGCCGAGGATAGCGCATTTCGCGCCTCGCTTTAACGGGGAGGTAGCTGCTGCAAGCGTTCGAGAATATCGAGCACCACCATTCGCGGCGGCCGCTCATCGGTTTCAACCACCAGGTCGGCGATTTCCCGATACAGCGGATCGCGAATCGCCAGCAGATCCCGCAGGGTCTTGGCCGGATCGGCGGTACGCAACAAGGGGCGATTTCGATCGCGGGACGTGCGCCCGACCTGCTGCTCGACAGAGGCATGCAGATAGACCACCCGACCGCCGGCGTGCAGCGCCCGACGATTGGCTTCGCGCATCACCGCGCCGCCACCGGTCGCCAGCACCACGCCATCGCAGCCGCACAGCTCGGCGATCATAGCCTGCTCGCGGTCACGAAAGCCCGGCTCGCCTTCTTTATCGAAAATCCACGGGATATTGGCGCCCGTGCGCAATTCAATTTCCTTATCGGAATCTTTGAACGGCAGGCGCAGCTCTTTGGCCAGCAACCGGCCGATGGTGCTTTTTCCAGCCCCCATCGGTCCAACAAGAATCAAATTTCGCACAGAATCAATGACTCACAGCAATCGCCTGGTTATTCATGATACGCGGAGTGAGAAATACCAGCAGCTCGGATTTTTTCTCCGAAACCACGTCACGCCGGAAAAGGCGGCCAAGATACGGCACATCACCGAGAAATGGCACCTTATCTACAACCTTGCTTTGAGTATTTGAGAAAACCCCGCCTATCACGATGGTCTCGCCATCATTGACCAGGACCTTGGCATTGACCTCGTTTTTCTTGATCGGCGGTACATCCTGGACCTTGTTCAGGTAGTCCGGCTCGTCCTTCGTGACCTTGACCTCCATGATGATCCGGTTGTCCGGAGTGATCTGTGGCGTGACCTCAAGGGACAGCGACGCCTCCTTGAACGACACCGACGTGGCACCGCTGGAGCTGGCTTCCTGATAGGGAATCTCGGTGCCCTTGAGGATTTTCGCGGTTTCCTTGTCGGACGTGACCACCTTGGGTTGCGAGACGATTTCGCCGTTACCGGTCTTCTCCATCGCGGTCAGTTCCAGGTCCAGCAGCACGTTATCGGTGATGAAGGCGATGCCGATCCCCGAGGTATTGCCCGCGGCGCCCAGATCGACAAACGGCGAGTTAGTGCTGGTGCTGCCCGGGGTGCCGATGGTAGTCGACGAACCATTGCTGACCCCCGACGTGTTCCAGTTGCCCTTGTTCTGCACCGAACCACCCCAGCGCACGCCGAGGCTTTTGTCGTAGTCGACGTTGGCTTCGACGATTCGTGCCTCGATCATCACCTGGCGTACCGGGATATCCAGTTGCGCAACGATGCGACGAAGTTCGTCGAGCCGGTCCTGGGTCTGGTAGGCAATGATGTTGTTGGTCCGCTCATCAACCGTGATCGAACCCCGTTCGTCGATTTTCGATTCGGCACTGGTCACCGACGTGAACAGCTTGGCGATGTCGGCAGCCTTGGCGTAGTTGACCTGCAGCAGTTCCCGACGCAGGGGCGCGAGGTCGGAGATCTGCTTCTGCGATTCCAGTTCCTGGCGCTCGCGTGCGGCGATTTCATCGGCCGGCGCCACCAGCAAGACGTTACCGATCTTGCGCTTGTCCAGACCTTTGGTTTTAAGCACCAGGTCCAGCGCCTGGTCCCACGGCACGTTCTGCAAACGCAGCGTGATACCGCCCTGCACCGTGTCGCTGGCCACCAGATTGAGGTTGGTGAAATCGGCGATCAGTTGCAGCACCGAGCGCACATCAATGTCCTGGAAATTCAGCGAGAGCTTTTCACCGGTGTAGGCAAAACGCTCGGCATTGCGCTTTTGCAGGTCGTCAACAGTCATTGGCCGGATGCTGACAGTCAGCTTGTTGTCGGTCTGGTACGTCGAATAATCGAAGGCGCCGCTGGGTTCGATGCTGATCGTGGCCCGATCGCCCGTGGCGCTGGCGTTGACGAACTGCACCGGAGTGGCGAAATCCTTGACGTCCAGACGTACTCGCAACGGCTCAGGCAACTGCGTTTTGGCGAAACCGAGGATGATCTTGCCGTCGCGCTCCTGAATGTCCGGGGCGATGGACGGATCCGACAGATCAATCACCACATTGCCTTCACCCTGCGTACCACGCTGGAAATCCACACCGCGGATGGCCTTGCCTACAGGTGCGTAGGTTTTCGCCGGGGCGGGCGTTGCAGTCGCGGCGCGAGGTGCACTGGTGGGCGGGCGGGATGCCTTGTTATTGACCCCCTCCCCGACCACCACGATCAGGTTGTTGCCCTCGACTCGCGCGCTGTACGGGGTCAGCTGCGTCAGATTGATGATCAGCCGCGTACGGTCCTTGGCTTCCACAACCGTAGCGCTGCGGGCATTGCCGCCGCCCAGATCGCGACTCTTGCTCGCCAGCTTGGTGACCACACCGGGCAGATCCAGCGCAATGCGTGCGGGCGACTCGGTCGTGTAACCGTGGGGCTGCGGTGGCGGGCCATCGAAAGATAACTTCAACTCGACACGATCACCCGGCAGCGCGGCGACATCCAGCGCGTTGAGGTTGGCCGCTTGTACCATCGGCGACAGCAACGCTATCCATAGCGAGATACCGAGGGTTGAGAAAATCCTGTTCATTATTCGAGTTCCACTATGAGTGCTCTTTCAAAGGGATGGTCCGCGGCCGTTCCAGCCAGGCACCTTCGCCGTCGGGAACGATTTCGACCACATCGACTTGCGAGCCGTTGATGGCGACGATCCGCCCATCGTTACGCCCCAGGTAATCGCCGACTTTCAGCCGATGCACTCCGCCTGCTCCGCGCAACAGCGCAAAGGAGCCAGTCGCATTGGAGATCGTGCCGACCATTTCAAACTGCTCGATGTTAAAACCTTCGAGGTACTGCTTGGCTCGGTTGGGGTCGGGTTTGACATTGCGCGAGCCGTGCTTTTGCCCCGCCAGATCGACCCTGACCTGCCGGGAAAACGGGCTGCGCAGGTTGGCAGCGTTGTAGGTGAACGTTGGGTAAGACCGGAATGTCGGCGTTGGTTCAATCTTGCCGGGTGGCCGCAGGCGCACTTCGTTCATGTAGGCATCGAGGTCACTGACGTCATTGCCGTTGCCACAACCGGCCAGGCCGGCGAACACCACCACCATCGAAAAGCAACGAATCGGGGTCATTTCTGCATCCCCTTGTCGTTGTAGCGGTAGGTCTTGGCCAGAATGCTCATGCGCAGTTTCGGACCACCTTCAGGGTCGGCCGGCGCGAGGTCGAAATCGTGCAGCGTAACGATCCGCGGCAACCCGGCCACGCCACTGACGAAGGTCGCCAGGTCGTGATAGGCGCCGGTCACGGTGATCTGGATCGGCAGTTCGATGTAGAACTGCTGGGTGACCTCCGGCAGCAGCTTGATCTCTTCGAACTCCAGCCCGCTACCGAGGCCGGTACGGGTGATGTCTTCCAGCAGTCCGGGCACTTCAGTGTCGCTGGGCAACTGGCGCAGCAGCACACCGAAAGAGTTCTCCATCTCTTTCATCTGCTGGGTGTACAGCTCCAGGTTTGCCGCCATCCGAGCTTTGGTCGCGAATTGCTCCTTGAGGGTCGATTCCTCTTCACGCTTGAGTGTGAGGTGATCTTCCTGATCGCTGATGTAAAAGGTGTACCCGAGGGTCAACACCAACACCATCAGCAAGACTCCCGCCAGGGCCTTGATCGCCGGCGGCCAGGAACCCATGTTGTTGGTATCCAGATCGTTGATGTCGATCTTGCGCAGGCCTTCGAACCATTCGGAGGGGCTCATTTGGCAGCCTCCACAACGGCGGGCTGAGTCTGACGGACGGTCAACTGAAAGACGTTGGCCTGATCCAGCTGACCGGCGGTGGTGGCTTTGACTTCCGTGAGGCTCGGCGCATCGAACCAGTCGGACGCATCCAGATTGCGCATCAAGTCCGACACACGATTGTTCGATTCCGCCGCGCCGGTAATGGACAGGGTTTTGCCAGCCATTTTCACTTCGGTGAAATACACCCCGTCCGGCAGAGTGCGCGCCAGCTGGTCGAAAACCCGCCCGCTGATCGGACGGTTGCCTTGCAGGTCCTGGATGATGCGCATGCGCTCGACGAGCTGCTGGCGACGGGCCTTCAGGTCGCTGATCTGCTTGATGCGCTCGTCGACCACGTCAATCTGCTTGCCGATGTAATCGTTACGAGCCACCTGCCGGTCAATGGCGCCGCTGATGACCTGGTCCGCGATAAAAATCGCGCCCACCGAACACACCAGCACGCCGACCAGTGCCAGCAAAAAGCGTTTACGGCGCTCTTCGCGCAGCTCTTCGCGCCAGGGTAGAAGATTGATCCGCGCCATCAGTCGAAACTCCGCAGAGCTAGCCCGCAGGCGATCATCAGTGCTGGTGCATCGCTTGCCAGGGCTCCGGCGTTGACCTTGTTGCTCAATGCCATGTCGGAGAATGGATTGGCCACCTGGGTCGGCGTGCCCAACCGCTGTTCGATCAGGCGATCAAGCCCCGGGACCGACGCAGTGCCACCCGCCAGCAGGATGTGATCGACCGCGTTGTACTGACCGGAAGCAAAGAAGAACTGCAAAGACCGGGAAACCTGCTGCACCAGCGCATCGCGAAAAGGCTGCAAGACTTCACTGACGTAGTCATCCGGCAGTCCGCCCTGCTTCTTCGCCAGCCCCGCCTGCTCGACAGTCAGGCCATAACGCCGCTGGATTTCCTCCGTCAACTGACGACCGCCGAACAATTGTTCTCGGGTGTAGATGATCCGCCCGTTGTACAGCACGCTAAGGGTGGTCATGGTCGCGCCGATGTCGACCACCGCCACGGTCAGCCCTTCCTGAGAGACCGCCAGCTGAGCCGCCAGCAAGCTGAACGATCGCTCCAGCGCGTAGGCCTCGACGTCGACCACTCGCGCCGTCAGGCCGGCGAGCGCCAACGCGGCTTCACGCACCTCGACGTTTTCTTTGCGACAGGCTGCCAGCAGCACATTGACCCGCTCGGGGTTACGCGCCGACGCGCCCTGGACTTCGAAGTCGATGGCGACTTCATCCAATGGGTAGGGGATGTACTGATCGGCCTCGATCTTCAGCTGGTTTTCCATCTCGTCGTCGGAAAGACCGGCGTCCATCTCGATGGTTTTAGTGATGACTGCCGAACCGGCGACGGCCACGGCGACATTCCTGAGATTGGTTTTGGCCTTGAGCAGCACGCGAGAGAGTGCCTGGCCCACGCCTTCGAGCTCGGCGATATTTTTTTCGACCACCGCGTTGGCGGGCAAGGGTTCGACCGCATAGGCCTCGACCCGATAACGGTCGCCCTGGCGACTGAGCTCAAGCAGCTTCACCGACGTGGAGCTGATGTCGATCCCCAAAAGCGTGTTGGCCTTTTTATTGAAGAGTCCTAGCACTACCAATTCCCTATGACTATCCGTGTCTTACGGACTCTGTAATACCCGTTGCGTTCAAACCACCCGTCTTGACAGCAGCGCAAATGACGCTCTCGACGTAAAAATGCTTATAATGCCCAGCGTTTTTTTCCGGTTTTTACTTCAAGCGCGGGTCGTTCCCTGTTTATCTGAACCCTGTTGCCTAATTCATTCTTTGCCCTGGATATCCCAAAGCCTTGATTCGTCTGCTGAAATTTTTCGGTTGGTCCATCGTCGCCGTTTTCTGCGGACTGCTCCTTGGTCTGAGCGGCGCGTTTCTTTACCTTAGTCCGGGATTGCCATCTGTGGAGGCTCTGAGAAGCATCCAGTTGCAGATTCCATTGCGGGTGTACAGCAGCGACAACAAGTTGATCGCAGAGTTTGGCGAAATGCGCCGCACACCGATCCGTTTCGCCGACATTCCCCCCAATTTCATCAATGCGTTACTAAGTGCTGAAGACGACAATTTCGCCAATCACTACGGCGTCGATCCCAGCAGCCTGATGCGCGCAGCAACCCAGCTGGTAAAAAGCGGACACATCCAATCCGGCGGCAGCACCATCACCATGCAGGTGGCGAAAAACTTCTTCCTGACCAGCGAACGCAGTTTCTCGCGCAAAACCACCGAAATCCTCCTGGCCCTGCAGATCGAACGGCAGCTGACCAAGGACGAGATCCTCGAGCTGTACGTCAACAAGATCTATCTGGGTAACCGCGCCTACGGCATCGAAGCCGCCGCGCAGGTCTACTACGGCAAATCGATTCGTGACGTCAGCCTGGCGCAGATGGCGATGATCGCCGGCCTGCCAAAAGCCCCTTCGCGCTTCAACCCGCTGGCCAACCCGGCCCGCAGCAAGGAACGTCGCGACTGGATCCTTGGGCGCATGTACAAGCTCGGCAAGATCACCGAAGCCGACTACACCACCGCGATCAACGAGCCGCTGAACGCCAGCTACCACGTGCCGACGCCGGAAGTGAACGCGCCGTACATTGCCGAAATGGCCCGTGCCGAAATGGTCGGCCGCTATGGCAGCGATGCCTACACCGAAGGTTTCCGCGTGACCACGACGGTGCCGAGCAATCTTCAGGAAATGGCCAACACCGCGGTCCACGAAGGCTTGATGACTTACGATCAGCGTCACGGCTATCGCGGTCCTGAATCACGCCTGCCGGGCAAGACTCGCGAGGCCTGGGCCACCGAGCTGACCAAACAGCGAACCATTAGCGGTCTTGAGCCTGCCATCGTCACTCAGGTCGACAAGAACGGCCTGCAAGTGATCACCCGCACCGGCGAAGAACACATCGCTTGGGACACAATGAAATGGGCACGTCCATTCCTGAACACCAACAGCATGGGCGCCAATCCGAAGCAGCCCTCGGACGTGGCCCAGGTCGGCGACCTGATTCGCGTGCAGCGCCAACCGGACAATTCGCTGAAATTCAGCCAGATCCCGCAAGCGCAAGGCGCGCTGGTGTCCCTTGATCCGCAAAACGGCGCCATTCGCTCGCTGGTCGGTGGTTTTGCCTTCGAGCAGAGCAATTACAACCGTGCCATGCAGGCCAAGCGTCAGCCGGGTTCGAGCTTCAAGCCCTTCGTGTACAGCGCCGCGCTGGATAACGGCTACACCGCCGCCAGCCTGGTGAACGATGCGCCGATCGTGTTCGTCGATGAATACCTGGACAAGGTCTGGCGTCCGAAGAACGACACCAACACTTTCCTCGGCCCGATCCGTCTGCGTGAAGGGCTGTACAAGTCGCGCAACCTGGTGTCGATCCGGCTGGTGCAGGCGCTGGGCGTCGATCGCACCATCGACTACATCAGCAAGTTCGGCTTCAACAAGCAGGACCTGCCGCGCAACTTGTCCCTGGCACTGGGCACCGCGACCCTGACGCCAATGGAAATCGCCACCGGCTGGAGCACATTCGCCAACGGCGGCTACAAGATCAGCCCGTACATCATCGACAAGATCGAAAGCCGTAATGGCGACACGCTGTTCGTCGCCAACCCGCCGAGCGTTCCTCAGGGTGACGTTGCGGCCAGCGGCATCGCCGCACCGGCCGATGCCCAGGCGTTCACGGTCAACGAGACCCCAGGCGAGGCTCCGGCCGCACCAGGCGCCGCGCCGCAAACGCCAGCCGTAGCCGAACGCATCGTCGACGGTCGCACTACTTTCATCCTCAACAGTATGCTCGAAGACGTGATCAAACTCGGCACCGGCCGCCGTGCACTGGCCTTGGGTCGCAGCGACATTGCGGGCAAGACCGGTACCACCAACGAATCCAAGGACGCCTGGTTCTCCGGCTACAACGCCGATTACGTGACCACCGTCTGGACGGGTTTCGATCAGCCTGAAAGCCTGGGCAAACGCGAGTTCGGCGGCACCGTTGCGCTGCCGATCTGGATGAACTACATGGCTGCCGCCCTTAAAGACAAGCCGCCTCACACCCAGGCAGAGCCGGAAGGTATCCTCAGCCTGCGGGTTGACCCGGTCAGCGGCCGTGCGGCCAGCCCAGGCACGCCAGGCGCGTACTTCGAGTTGTTCAAGGCCGAAGACACGCCACCGTCGGTGAATGAGTTGGGTAACGGCAATGCGCCGGGCAGCCCGCTGCCAGCGGATGAAGCGGCGCCGATCGATTTGTTCTGATCGCATAGCCACACCAAAAAGCCCCGCCTTCGAAGAAGAGCGGGGCTTTTTATTGCCTGCAGGTTTTGTGTTGCCCAGGAAGGCCTCTTCGCGGGCAAGCCCGCTCCCACAATGGGTGCTGGTGTACTCACAACTTGCGTACGCCGCCGAACCTTGTGGGAGCGGGCTTGCCCGCGAAGAGTCCCTCACAGACACCACAAAAACCACAGACAAAAAAAAGCCCCGACTCATACGAGCCGGGGCTTTCTGTTGAAGCGCTACAACGGCTTAGCCGTTGAACACGTCATCCACGCTTTTCAGCGGGTAGTTCTTAGGATACGGCAGGGTCGCTACACCGGTCTCGATGGCGGCCTTGGCCACGGCATCGGAGATCAGGGTGATCAGACGCTTGTCCATTGGCTTCGGAATGATGTACTCACGACCGAATTCCAACTTGATGCCGCCGTAGGCGTCGCACACTTCCTGAGGCACTGGCAGTTTGGCCAGTTCACGCAGGGCGTTGGCAGCAGCCACTTTCATTTCTTCGTTGATGCGCTTGGCGCGAACGTCCAGGGCACCACGGAAGATGAACGGGAAGCCCAGCACGTTGTTGACCTGGTTCGGGTAATCCGAACGGCCGGTCGCCATGATCACGTCGTCACGGGTGGCGTGCGCCAGTTCCGGGGAGATTTCCGGATCCGGGTTCGAGCACGCGAACACGATCGGGTTAGGCGCCATCGACAGCAGGCCTTCAGCGCTCAGCAGGTTCGGGCCGGACAGACCCACGAACACGTCAGCGCCTTGCAGGGCGTCAGCCAGGGTGCGTTTTTCGGTGGTGTGAGCGAATACCGCTTTGTACTGGTTCAGGTCGTCACGGCCGGAGTGGATCACGCCGGTACGGTCAACCATGAAGATGTTTTCAATGCTGGCGCCCATGCTCACCAGCAACTTCATGCAGGAGATGGCGGCCGCACCGGCACCCAGGCAGACGATCTTGGCGTCAGCCAGGGTTTTGCCAGCGATTTCCAGGGCATTGATCATGCCGGCCGCGGTAACGATTGCGGTGCCGTGCTGGTCATCGTGGAACACTGGAATGTCGCACTGTTCGATCAGAGCGCGTTCGATCTCAAAGCACTCAGGTGCCTTGATGTCTTCCAGGTTGATGCCACCGAAGGTGATGGAGATACGCTTGACGGTGTCGATGAAGGCTTGCGGGCTTTCGGAGTCGACTTCGATGTCGAAAACGTCGATGCCGGCGAAGCGCTTGAACAGCACGCCTTTACCTTCCATGACTGGCTTGGAAGCCAATGGGCCGAGGTTACCCAGGCCGAGAATCGCGGTGCCATCGGAAATGACTGCAACCAGGTTGCCTTTGCCGGTGTATTTGTAGGCCAGTTCAGGATCGCGGGCGATTTCGCGTACTGGTTCGGCTACGCCGGGGCTGTAGGCCAGCGACAGATCGCGGGCGGTAGCGGTGGCCTTGGTGAGCTCGACACTCAGCTTCCCTGGACGAGGATGGGCGTGATATTCGAGAGCGGCAGTTTTCAAATCAGACATGTGGGCATTCCGCTTTTACTGTTGGACAGACGGACCGCCGAGGATACGCGTGTCGCAAAGTCCCCACAAGACTGACCAGTCACCCCTGTCAAGCGCCCTGCCCTACGACTTTGGGCCAAGAGCCACGGAACACAAGGGATAGACTGTTCACAATCAACAGAAAAAATGTCTACAATTTTTTCTTAACGCACCACTTGCAGCATCGTCGGATCGGTCAGCGGCAGAAGCCAGCGCGCTTGCCCGGATTTCAAACCACCACGGCGCGAACGATCCACCACCCAGCCACGCGCCTCGATCTGCTTGTCCTTCAGCCGTTCGAGCGATGCCACATCGAATTGCCCGAGCAAGTTGGGTGCAACACGCAATACAACCGAGTCCTGCAACTCAATCCAAACTCCGCCGCGATTGCGCTGAACCTTGCTCACACGACCGCTGAGCACGGCAAAACCGGAAGCGCTGATCTGATCCGCTTTCAGTACAGGTGATTGCCGCCACACGCCAAGGCCAGCCTGACGCGCGCTGCGTTCGGCGGCTTGCTGGCAGCCGACCAAATCGACATTCGGCGCGACCGCCACTTGAAAACCGAGGCCCTCGGCGAGCATCTGCGCTTCGAAGTTGGCACCATCAGCACCGTAGACATGGGCCAGCGTGCGACCGTAATGATCCTCGCCCTCTTTGCCCGACAGCAAACTCACGCGCCCGTCGCTGGCCGCCACCAGCGCTTCCAGGCGTTTGCGCGCGATCACGGCAAACGGCTCGTCGGAACGGCCCTGCTTGCCCAGTTCAGGCGTATTCAAGCCGATCATGCGCACACTGCGGCCATCGCTCAGGCGCAAGGTGTCGCCATCCACCACGCGTTGCACCACGACGGGCGTAAGACCGCTCGGAGCCGGGCAGAAGGCCTGGGCACCGGACAACCAAATCGCGGACACAAAAAAGGCGCCCGCAAGGGACGCCTTTTTCATTCGCAAGGTAAAGCCCATGAGGCCTTCGAACCTTACTCTGCTGCAGCAGGTTTCTTGCCGAAAGCACCGAAACGGTCTGCGAAGCGCTGAACGCGGCCGCCAGTGTCCAGAGTCTTCTGCTTACCGGTGTAGAACGGGTGGCACTCGTTGCAAACGTCGATCGGCAGAGCTTTGCCGAAGGTCGAACGAGTTTCGAACTTGTTGCCACAGCTGCAAGTAACAGCAATGACTGGATAATCTGGATGGATATCAGCTTTCATGGTGTCTTCCTCGGGCTGCGTGCCGCCACCCAACACTATTGTTGAATACCGCACGTAATTAGGCCGCGGATTCTATCAGACATTGACAATCGCGCAAGCTGTCGCTTCTACCGACCGTCTGCTAGGCTCCCGACCCAAAGCGCCGTCCCTGTGGGAGCGCGCCTGCTCCACAGGTTATGCGTTCAGCCTTCATTTACTGCCACGCCCAAAGAGAATCCCCCGCGTGCCCGACGCCATTTTGCGCCTCGCCCTGCCTTCGCCGCTGCGCCGCCTGTTCGATTACCGTGCCCCGGCCGGCGTTCTGCGCGCCCAGTTGCAACCGGGCATGCGCCTGCGGGTGCCGTTCGGCCGGCGGGAGATGATCGGGATTCTGGTGGAGGTCACCGACACCAGCGAAGTGCCGGTAGAAAAGCTCAAACCGGCCCTGGCGTTGCTCGACGCCACGCCACCGTTGCCTCCGGCACTGTTCAAGCTGTGCCTGTGGACCTCGCAGTATTACCAGCACAGCCTCGGCGACACCTTGAGCTGGGCGCTGCCGGTGTTGTTGCGCCAAGGCGAACTGGCCGAGGCGCGCCAGGAACGCTTCTGGTCCGCCGCGCCCGGCGCCAGCCTTGATGACCCGCGCATCGCCCGTGCACCGCGTCAGCGCGAAGCCTTGGCGACATTGGCCCAGCACCCTCACGGCGTCGCTCATCAGTTGCTGAGCAAACTAATGTTGAGCAAAGACAGCCTCGACTTGTTGCTGGCCAAGGATCTGGTGCAGGTGGAAATCCGCAAGCACGCCCCCGGCGCCCGTCACGAACACTGGCTGGCGCAACCGGAGTTGCCGCTCAACCCCGAGCAGCGCGCGGCGTATGAAGCGATCCGCGCGGGGTTCGACAGTTATCACGCGTTCCTGCTGGCCGGTGTCACAGGCAGCGGCAAGACCGAAGTGTATTTGCAGCTGATCCGCGAAACCCTCGAAGCCGGCAAGCAAGCGCTGGTGTTGATCCCGGAGATCAACCTCGGCCCGCAAACCCTGGCGCGCTTCGAGCAGCGTTTCAATGCGCGCATCGCCCTGATTCACTCGGCGGTCAATGATCGCGAGCGCCTCGAAGCCTGGCTCGCCGCCCGGGACGGTGACGCCGACATCATTATCGGCACCCGTTCGGCGCTGTTCACGCCGATGAAAAACCCCGGTTTGATCATCATCGACGAAGAGCACGACGGCTCGTATAAACAGCAGGAAGGTTTGCGCTATCACGCCCGAGATCTGGCGTTGGTGCGCGCGCGGCAGGAAAACATCCCGATTGTCCTCGGCTCCGCCACGCCTTCGCTGGAAAGCCTGCAAAACGCCTACACCGGACGGTACGGCCTCCTACGCCTGAACGAGCGCGCTGGTGGCGCCAAACAACCGCGATTCCTGCGCCTGGATGTGAAAAGTCGTCCGCTGGACAGCGGTATTTCCGGACCGATGCAGCAAGCGATCGGCCAGACCCTGGCGGCCGGTCAGCAGGTGTTGGTTTTTCTCAATCGTCGCGGGTTTGCGCCGACGCTGCTGTGCCACGACTGCGGCTGGATGTCCGAGTGTCAGCGCTGCGATGCAAGAATGACCGTGCACCAGCGCTCCGGCGAGCTGCGCTGCCACCATTGCGGCTACGTCGAGCGCGTGCCTCGGCACTGCCCTAAATGCGGCAAGGTCGATTTGCGGCCGGTGGGTGCCGGCACCGAACGCGCGGAAGAACGCTTGGCGATTCTGTTCCCGGACGTCCCGGTGCTGCGGGTCGACCGCGACAGCACGTCGCGCAAAGACGCGATGAATCAGCTGTTCGCCACCATCCAGAAAGGCCAGCCGTGCATTCTGGTCGGCACGCAAATGCTCGCCAAAGGGCACCACTTTCCACGGGTGACGCTGGTGTCGATCCTCGATGCCGATGGCGGGCTGTTCTCCGGCGACTTCCGCGCCAGCGAGCGCATGGCGCAACTGATCGTCCAGGTCGCCGGGCGGGCGGGCCGGGCTGAAGAGCCGGGCAAGGTGATTATCCAGACCCATCTGGCGGACCATCCGCTGCTGGTGCAACTGACCGAACAAGGCTATTTCGCCTTTGCCGAGCAGGCGCTGAGCGAGCGACGCTCGGCCGGTTTGCCGCCGTTTGCGCACTTGGCGCTGCTGCGGGCCGAAGCGCACAAACCGGGACAGGCCGAAGGTTTTCTCGATGAGGCGTGCAGCGAGGCCGAGCGTTTGCTGGCTGAGCAGAATCTGACCGGGATTGAGTTGCTTGGACCAGTGCCAGCGCCGATGGAGCGTCGCGCGGGACGTTACCGTGCGCAGTTGTTGTTGCAGGCCACGGCCCGGGCGCCGTTGCATCGGCTGTTGAGTAGTTGGTTGCTGGCGCTGGAGCAGATGCCTAGTGGGCGGGCGGTGCGTTGGTCCCTTGATGTCGATCCTGTCGACTTGTACTGAATTTCAAGATCGCCATCGCGGGCAAGCCCGCTCCCACAGGGCCTGATGCGTGGCACTGAAACAGTAAACAATGGAGATCCTTGTGGGAGCGGGCTTGCCCGCGATTACGGTTGATTTGTCACCACATATCCATAACCTGCCCGCTATAGTTGGCAAGCCCGTCTTCGCAACGGATAATGCCCAGTTTTTCCACTAGCGCATCCAGGCGCCGCCGCGCTTGCGGTCGAAAGAGAACACCATGAAAGACACCATTCGCCAGCTGATCCAACAAGCCATCACCCAACTCGTCAACGAAGGTGTGTTGCCTGAAGGCCTGTCGCCGGCGATCCAGGTGGAAAACTCCCGTGACAAGAAGAACGGCGACTTCGCCAGCAACATCGCCATGATGCTGGCCAAACCGGCCGGCATGAAGCCGCGCGATCTGGCGGAAAAAATCATTGCTGCGCTGCCGGCTGACGAAAACGTCACCAAGACCGAAATCGCCGGTCCGGGATTCCTGAACTTCTTCCAGAACACTGACGCCCTGGCCTCTCGTCTGGACGCCGCACTGGCCGATGAGCACATCGGCGTGCGCAAGGCCGGCCCGGTACAGCGCACGGTGGTCGACCTGTCGGCCCCGAACCTGGCCAAAGAGATGCACGTCGGCCACTTGCGTTCGACCATCATCGGCGATGGCGTGGCACGCGTTCTGGAGTTCCTCGGCGACGACGTCGTCCGTCAGAACCACGTCGGCGACTGGGGCACCCAGTTCGGCATGCTGATGGCCTATCTGCAGGAAAACCCGATCACCAGCGACGAGCTGTCGGACCTGGAAAACTTCTACCGCGCCGCCAAGAAACGCTTCGACGAATCCGAAGAGTTCGCCGATCGCGCCCGTGGCCTGGTGGTCAAGCTGCAAGCCGGCGACCCGGACTGCCTAATGCTGTGGACCAAGTTCAAAGACATTTCGCTGTCGCATTGCCAGAAAATCTACGAACTGCTGAACGTCAAACTGACCATGGCCGACGTGATGGGCGAAAGCGCCTACAACGACGACCTGATCAACGTGGTCAACGACCTCAAGGCTGCGGGCATGCTGGTCGAGAGTAATGGCGCGCAGTGCGTGTTCCTCGACGAATTCAAGAACGCCGACGGCGACCCGCTGCCGGTGATCATCGTCAAGGCCGATGGCGGCTACCTCTACGCCACCACCGACCTGGCCGCCGTGCGTTATCGCAGCGGCAAGTTGAAGGCTGATCGTGCGCTGTACTTCGTCGACCAGCGTCAGGCATTGCACTTCCAGCAAGTGTTCGCGGTCGCCCGCAAGGCCGGCTTCGTGACGCACCCGATGGAAATGGAGCACATGGGCTTCGGCACCATGAACGGCGCCGACGGCCGTCCGTTCAAAACCCGTGATGGCGGCACCGTGAAGCTGATCGACCTGCTGACCGAAGCCCAGGAACGCGCCTACACCCTGGTGAAGGACAAGAACCCTGAGCTGGCCGAAGACGAATTGCGCAACATCGCCAAAGTCGTGGGCATTGGCGCGGTGAAATACGCCGACCTGTCCAAGCACCGTACCAGCGACTACAGCTTCAACTTCGACCAGATGCTGAACTTCGAAGGCAACACCGCGCCGTACCTGCTGTACGCCTACACCCGCGTGGCCGGCGTGTTCCGCAAACTCGGCAAGGACTTCAGCGAAGTCGAAGGCCAGATCGTTCTCGAAGCCGCGCACGAACACGAACTGGCCGCAAAACTGGCGCAGTTCAGCGAAGTGCTGAATAACGTTTGCGACAAAGGCACGCCGCACATCCTGTGCACCTATCTGTACGATGTCGCCGGCCTGTTCTCCAGCTTCTACGAGAACTGCCCGATCCTCAGTGCCGACACCCCGGCGCAAATGCAGAGCCGTCTGCGCCTCGCCGCGCTGACCGGCCGCACTCTCAAGCAAGGCCTGGAACTCTTGGGTCTGGAAACTCTGGAGCGTATGTAAGTTGGCTGCCAAGAAAAAACCTGCACCCAAGCGTGGCGCCAGCCGTTACCAAGCTCCTGCAAAGCAACCGATCCCGGGTTGGCTGTGGATGGCGATCGGCCTGACGGTCGGCGCGTTCATTGTGTTCCTGATGAAACTGGAGCCGGGCAAAGGCAGCGAGAGCGTCAAGCGCGAGAAGATCGAGCAGCAGAAAGCCACCAAGATCGCCGAGGCCAACAAGACTCCGCCGAGCCCGACGCAACCGGTGAAGCCGAAGTACGACTTCTACACCTTGTTGCCGGAATCGGAAGTCATCGTGCCGCCGGATGCCGTGCCGGAGAAAACCCTGCCGACGCCGCAAGTGCCGGCCATTCCGACCACGCCGGTAACACCGGAGCAAGCGGCAAAGATCGACACCGCGCGCGCTCAGGCCGCACTGGCCGGGATTACTCCGCCACCCGCGCCACCGGTCTCCAAAGCGGCACCGGTGACCAAGTTCTTCCTCCAGGCCGGTTCGTTCCGCAAGGAGGCTGACGCGGACAAGGTTCGGGCGCAGATCATTCTGCTGGGTCAGGCCGTGGCGGTTGAATCCGGGACGGTGAAGGACGAAACCTGGTATCGGGTGTTGGTCGGACCGTTCAGCAACCGCGAACAGCTGACCACGGCGCAGAAACAACTGTCCGGCGCCGGCTTCAGCAACCTGTTGTTACAACAACGCCAGAACCGCTGATTTCCTGAAAACAACCTGCTTTTGTGGCGAGGGAGCTTGCTCCCGCTGGAGTGCGAAGCGCTCCCAATCCGGCCATCGCGGTATGCCAGACAAACCGCGACGTCCGGATTTACGACTGCTTCGCAGCCGAACGGGAGCAAGCTCCCTCGCCACGGGGATCCACTTACATCCTCCTTCGCGAACGACACACCGCTCGTCCCCTCTCCCGCCCCGCAGTTGAAAAACGCATCACCACCCCCATATGAGTTGGCATAAGGCATTTTCGCCCCGCTGCGTGGAGACTCTCCCTTGACCACCATCGTTTCAGTTCGCCGCCACGGCAAAGTCGTCATGGGCGGCGACGGCCAGGTTTCTCTCGGCAATACCGTGATGAAAGGCAACGCGAAGAAAGTTCGTCGCCTGTACCACGGCCAGGTGATCGCCGGTTTTGCCGGGGCCACCGCTGACGCCTTCACCCTCTTCGAGCGTTTCGAAGGCCAGCTTGAGAAACATCAGGGTCACCTGGTTCGCGCTGCCGTCGAACTCGCCAAAGAATGGCGCACCGACCGCACCCTCAGCCGCCTCGAAGCCATGCTCGCGGTCGCCAACAAAGACGCCTCCCTGATCATCACCGGCAACGGCGACGTGGTCGAACCTGAGGAAGGTCTGATCGCCATGGGTTCCGGTGGCGGTTACGCCCAGGCCGCCGCCAGCGCACTGCTGAAGAAAACCGATCTGTCGGCTCGCGAAATCGTCGAGACCGCGCTCGGTATCGCCGGCGACATCTGCGTATTCACCAACCACACCTTCACCATTGAGGAGCAGGACCTCGCCGAGTAAGCCTGTTTCGGCCTTAGCGCCACGGCTTACTTTTGCTTGAGGACCGCCAATTACTATGTCCATGACTCCCCGTGAAATCGTCCACGAACTCAATCGCCACATCATCGGCCAGGACGATGCCAAGCGCGCCGTCGCCATCGCGCTGCGTAACCGCTGGCGCCGGATGCAACTGCCGGAAGAGCTGCGCGTTGAAGTAACCCCGAAGAACATCCTGATGATCGGCCCGACCGGTGTCGGTAAAACCGAGATCGCCCGTCGCCTGGCCAAACTCGCCAACGCGCCGTTCATCAAAGTCGAAGCGACCAAATTCACCGAAGTCGGCTACGTCGGTCGCGACGTTGAATCGATCATTCGTGACCTGGCTGACGCGGCAATCAAGCTGCTGCGCGAACAGGAAATGACCAAGGTTCGTCACCGCGCCGAAGACGCCGCCGAAGAGCGCATCCTCGACGCCCTGCTGCCACCGGCACGCATGGGCTTCAACAATGACGACGCTCCATCGGCCGACTCCAACACCCGTCAGCTGTTCCGCAAGCGCCTGCGTGAAGGTCAGCTGGATGACAAGGAGATCGAAATCGAAGTCGCCGAAATGGCCGGCGTCGATATCTCCGCGCCACCGGGCATGGAAGAAATGACCAACCAGTTGCAGAGCCTGTTCGCCAATATGGGCAAGGGCAAACGCAAGAACCGCAAGATCAAGGTCAAGGAAGCGCTGAAACTGGTGCGTGACGAAGAAGCCGGCCGCCTGGTCAACGATGAAGAGTTGAAGGCCAAGGCGCTGGAAGCGGTCGAGCAGCACGGCATCGTGTTCATCGACGAAATCGACAAGGTCGCCAAGCGCGGCAACACCGGTGGCGTCGACGTGTCCCGTGAAGGCGTACAGCGCGACCTGCTGCCGCTGATCGAAGGTTGCACCGTCAACACCAAACTGGGCATGGTCAAGACCGACCACATCCTGTTCATCGCCTCCGGTGCGTTCCACCTGAGCAAGCCGAGCGACCTGGTGCCTGAGCTGCAAGGTCGTCTGCCGATTCGTGTCGAGCTGAAGGCGCTGACGCCGGAAGACTTCGAACGCATCCTCAGCGAGCCGCACGCGTCGCTCACCGAGCAATATTGCGCCTTGCTGAAAACCGAAGGCCTGGTCATCGAGTTCCAGCCGGACGGCATCAAGCGCATCGCCGAGATCGCCTGGCAGGTCAACGAGAAGACCGAGAACATCGGTGCCCGTCGCCTGCACACTTTGCTCGAGCGTCTGCTCGAAGAAGTGTCGTTCAGCGCCGGCGACCTGGCCAGCGCCCATGACGACAAGGTGATCCTGATCGACGCCGAGTACGTCAACAGCCACCTCGGTGAATTGGCGCAGAACGAAGACCTGTCCCGTTATATCCTGTAGGTCACATTCTGTGTGAGCGGGCTTCTGTGGCGAGGGAGCTTGCTCCCGCTGGGTCGCGAAGCGACCCCGAAATCGGTGAATGAGGTTGATCAGGAATACCCCATTTGCCGGCTTTACGACTGCTGCGCAGCCGAGCGGGAGCAAGCTCCCTCGCCACAGGATCACCCGCCGACACAGGGCCTTCATTACGACGGACGACCGGCCCCATGACGACCCAACTCCCCACCGACATCAAACTGCACAAAGCCTCGAAAACCCTGTCGCTGAAATACGCGTCCGGCGAGGAATATCACCTGCCCGCCGAGTTCCTTCGCGTGCACTCTCCCTCCGCCGAGGTCCAGGGCCACGGCAAACCTATCCTGCAATTTGGCAAGATCGGCGTAGGCCTGACCAAAGTAGAACCGGCCGGTCAGTACGCACTGAAATTGACCTTCGACGACGGCCACGACAGCGGCCTGTTCACCTGGGAATATCTGTACCAGTTGGGCGTGCGTCAGGAGGACCTTTGGAACGATTATCTTGGCGAACTGAAAGCCGCCGGAAAAACCCGCGATCCGAATGAATCCATCGTCAAGCTGATGCTCTAGGTCAGGCCTCTTGCTCTTTAGAGGGCATTTTCTAATTCCATCTGTTTGAATGCTCCGCTCCTGGGTCAATGATTGGCCCGCTTGCGAAAAAAATTAAACTCGGGTAACCAATGGAGCTGGCAAGTTCCCTGCAGTGCTCTCTGCCGTAAAAAGCAGAGATGCAGAATTAACGGTCACCCGAGCAGAAGTACCTGGCATTGGCTGTGTGATGACACGGCTGGACCCAGGTACTCGTCTCAGGACAATGGAGCGTCGTAGATGAGTAACAAGAATAACGATGACTTGAAGTATCAAGCCTCGGAAAACACCTTGGGGCTGAATCCTGTCGTTGGGCTGCGTGGAAAGGATCTATTGGCGTCTGCTCGAATGGTGCTCAGGCAGGCCATCAAACAACCGATTCACAGTGCCAAACATGTTGCCCATTTCGGCCTTGAACTGAAGAACGTGTTGTTCGGCAAATCGGAGCTTCAACCCACAAGCGATGACCGTCGCTTTGCCGATCCGGCCTGGAGCCAGAACCCGCTCTACAAACGTTATTTGCAAACTTACCTGGCGTGGCGCAAGGAACTCCACGACTGGATCGACGACAGCAATCTGCCGCCCAAAGACGTCAGTCGCGGGCATTTCGTGATTAACCTCATGACCGAAGCCATGGCGCCGACCAACAGTGCGGCCAACCCGGCTGCGGTCAAACGCTTCTTCGAAACCGGCGGTAAAAGCCTGCTCGACGGCCTCTCGCATCTGGCCAAGGATCTGGTAAACAACGGCGGCATGCCGAGTCAGGTCAACATGGGTGCGTTCGAAGTCGGCAAGAGCCTGGGCGTGACCGAAGGCGCGGTGGTGTTCCGCAACGACGTGCTGGAACTGATCCAGTACCGCCCGATCACCGAGCAGGTGCACGAGCGTCCGTTGCTGGTGGTGCCGCCGCAGATCAACAAGTTCTATGTATTCGACCTGAGCCCGGACAAGAGCCTGGCGCGTTTCTGCCTGCGCAACAACGTGCAGACGTTCATCGTCAGCTGGCGCAACCCGACCAAGGAGCAGCGCGAGTGGGGTCTGTCGACCTACATCGAAGCGCTCAAGGAAGCGGTCGACGTGGTCACCGCGATCACCGGCAGCAAAGACGTGAACATGCTCGGCGCTTGCTCCGGGGGCATCACCTGCACCGCGCTGCTGGGCCACTACGCCGCGATCGGCGAGAAGAAGGTCAACGCCCTGACGTTGCTGGTCAGCGTGCTGGACACCACCCTGGACAGCGACGTGGCCCTGTTCGTTGACGAACAGACCCTCGAAGCCGCCAAGCGCCATTCCTATCAGGCCGGTGTGCTGGAAGGCCGCGACATGGCGAAAGTCTTCGCCTGGATGCGCCCCAACGATTTGATCTGGAACTACTGGGTCAACAACTACCTGCTGGGCAACGAGCCGCCGGTGTTCGACATCCTGTTCTGGAACAACGACACCACACGGTTACCCGCCGCATTCCACGGCGACCTGATCGAAATGTTCAAAAGCAATCCACTGATCCGTCCCGATGCACTGGAAGTGTGCGGTACGCCGATCGATCTGAAGCAGGTCACGGCCGACATCTTTTCCCTGGCCGGCACCAACGACCACATCACCCCGTGGAAGTCCTGCTACAAGTCAGCGCAGTTGTTCGGTGGCAAGGTTGAATTCGTGCTGTCCAGCAGCGGGCATATCCAGAGCATTCTGAACCCGCCGGGCAACCCGAAATCGCGCTACATGACCAGCACGGAGATGCCGGTCAAAGCCGAAGAATGGCAAGAGAATTCCACCAAGCACACTGACTCCTGGTGGCTGCACTGGCAGGCCTGGCAGGCCGAGCGTTCGGGCAAGCTGAAAAAATCCCCGGCAAGCCTGGGCAACAAGGCTTACCCGGCAGGCGAGGCGGCGCCAGGCACCTACGTACACGAGCGGTAACCGACACACCCCACCCCAATGTGGGAGCGAGCCTGCTCGCGATGGCGATAGCACATCCAACAATGATGTGACTGACAGACCGCTATCGCGAGCAGGCTCGCTCCCACAAAGGGGACCGGGATAATTCACCCACAGGGCCTGAAGCATGCCGCAACCGTTCATATTCCGTACTGTCGACCTGGATGGCCAGACCCTCCGCACGGCAGTACGCCCCGGCAAGCCTCACTTGACGCCCTTGCTGATTTTCAACGGCATCGGCGCCAACCTGGAGCTGGTGTTTCCGTTTGTCGCGGCGCTGGACCCGGACCTGGAAGTCATCGCTTTCGACGTACCCGGTGTCGGCGGTTCGTCGACGCCCAACCGGCCGTATCGCTTTCCGGGCCTGGCGAAACTCACGGCGCGGATGCTCGATTACCTCGACTACGGGCAAGTCAACGTCATCGGTGTTTCCTGGGGTGGCGCCCTCGCCCAGCAGTTCGCGTACGACTATCCCGAGCGCTGCAAGAAACTCGTGCTGGCGGCCACGGCGGCCGGCGCAGTGATGGTGCCGGGCAAACCGAAAGTGTTGTGGATGATGGCCAGCCCACGGCGCTACATCCAGCCGTCTCACGTGATCCGCATTGCGCCGATGATCTATGGCGGTTCGTTCCGTCGCGATCCGACCCTGGCCGCCAGCCACGCCGCCAAGGTTCGCTCGGCGGGCAAACTCGGTTACTACTGGCAGCTGTTCGCCGGGCTTGGCTGGACCAGCATTCACTGGCTGCACAAGATCAATCAGCCGACCCTGGTGCTGGCCGGCGACGACGATCCATTGATCCCGCTGATCAACATGCGTTTGCTCGCCTGGCGAATTCCCAATGCCCAGTTGCACATCATCGATGACGGGCATCTGTTCCTGATTACCCGCGCCGAGGCCGTGGCACCGATCATCATGAAATTCCTCGAGGAGGAACGTCAGCGCGCCGTGATGCATCCGCATCCGTCGCCATTAGGCGGTTAACCGGCCCATTGTCGGTCGGCAGGACGCCGCACCGCGCAACAACCCGTAACAGCGTCTATGGTGTTCTGGTTCGATGTGTTTGTATTTGGCCTGAAAGACGAAGGAGTGTTGACACATGCGCGACAAACCAGCGAGGGACTTTTTACCCACTCCCGCCGCGTTCATCAACGCACAGAGTGCGATCACCGGCCTGCGGGGCCGGGATCTGCTGTCGACCCTGCGCAGCGTTGCCGCCCATGGCCTGCGCAACCCGGTGCACAGCGCCCGACATGCCTTGAAACTGGGCGGCCAACTGGGCCGTGTGCTGCTGGGTGAAACCCTGCACCCGACCAACCCGCAGGACAATCGCTTCGCCGACCCGGCGTGGAGTCTCAACCCGTTTTATCGCCGCAGCTTGCAGGCCTACCTGAGCTGGCAGAAGCAGGTCAAAAGCTGGATCGACGAGAGCAACATGAGCCCCGACGATCGCGCTCGCGCCCACTTCGCGTTCGCCCTGCTCAATGACGCCGTGGCGCCGTCCAACACCCTGCTCAATCCGCTGGCGATCAAGGAGATCTTCAACTCCGGCGGCAACAGTCTGGTGCGCGGCATCGGTCACCTGTTCGACGACTTCCTGCACAACGACGGCCTGCCCCGGCAAGTCACCAAGCACTCGTTCGAGGTCGGCAAGACAGTCGCCACCACCACCGGCTCCGTGGTGTTTCGCAATGAGCTGCTGGAGCTGATCCAGTACAAGCCGATGAGCGAAAAGCAGTATTCAAAACCACTGCTGGTGGTGCCGCCACAGATCAACAAGTACTACATTTTCGACCTGAGCCCGCACAACAGCTTCGTCCAGTTCGCCCTGAAAAACGGTCTGCAGACGTTCATGATCAGCTGGCGCAATCCGGATGTGCGGCACCGTGAATGGGGTCTGTCGACCTACGTCGAAGCGGTGGAAGAAGCGATGAACGTCTGCCGATCGATCACCGGTGCTCGCGAAGTCAACCTGATGGGCGCTTGCGCCGGCGGGCTGACCATCGCCGCGCTGCAAGGCCACTTGCAGGCCAAACGGCAACTGCGGCGGGTGTCCAGCGCGACGTACCTGGTGAGCCTGCTCGACAGCCAGATGGACAGCCCTGCCACGCTCTTCGCCGACGAACAGACCCTGGAAGCGGCCAAGCGTCGCTCCTATCAGAAAGGTGTGCTGGACGGCCGCGACATGGCGAAAGTCTTCGCCTGGATGCGCCCCAACGATTTGATCTGGAGCTATTTCGTCAACAACTACCTGCTGGGCAAAGAGCCGCCAGCGTTCGACATCCTCTACTGGAACAACGACAACACGCGCCTGCCAGCGGCCTTGCACGGCGACTTGCTGGACTTCTTCAAGCACAACCCGCTGGGTCATCCGGGCGGTCTGGAAGTGTGCGGCACGCCGATCGACTTGCAGAAAGTCACCGTCGACAGCTTCAGTGTGGCCGGCATCAACGACCACATCACGCCGTGGGATGCGGTGTATCGCTCGACGCTGCTGCTGGGGGGCGAACGACGCTTCGTGCTGTCCAACAGCGGTCATGTGCAGAGCATCCTCAATCCGCCATCGAACCCGAAAGCCAACTTCGTCGAGGGCACGAAACTGAGCAGCGACCCACGGGCCTGGTATTACGACGCCAAGCAAGTCGATGGTAGCTGGTGGACACAGTGGCTGGGCTGGATTCAGGAACGCTCGGGCGCGCAAAAAGAAACCCACATGCCCCTCGGCAACCAGAACTATCCACCGCTGGAAGCGGCACCTGGCACTTACGTACGGGTGCGCTGACTGATAACGAACCACGGCACACGTCTGCCGTGGCATGACTCGACCATTAAGAAGACTGGATGAAAACCCGCGACCGGATCCTCGAATGTGCCCTGCAATTGTTCAATCAGAAGGGTGAACCGAACGTTTCGACCATGGAAGTTGCCAACGAAATGGGTATCAGCCCGGGCAACCTCTACTACCACTTCCACGGCAAGGAACCGTTGATTCTCGGATTGTTCGAGCGGTTCCAGGCCGAGCTTGCGCCACTGCTTGATCCTCCGGCCGATGTGGAGTTGGCACCAGAAGACTACTGGCTGTTCCTGCACTTGATCGTCGAACGGCTGGCCCATTACCGGTTTCTGTTTCAGGACCTGTCGAACCTGGCGGGACGTTTGCCGAAACTGGCGAAGGGCATCCGCAACCTGCTCAATGCACTGAAGCGCACGCTGGCTTCATTGCTGGCGCGCTTGAAGGCTCAGGGGCAGTTGGTCAGCGATACACAAGCGCTGGGGCAGTTGGTGGAGCAGATCACCATGACGCTGCTGTTCTCACTGGACTATCAGCGGATTCTTGATCGCGAGGGTGAAGTCAGGTTGGTGGTGTATCAGATCATGATGCTGGTGGCGCCGCATTTGCTGCCGCCGATCAAAGTGGCGACGGAGCAGTTGGCGCTCCAATACCTGGAAGAACACGAATAACCCCTGAACACCGCCGCCCCCTGTGGGAGCTAGCCTGCTAGCGATAGCGATTTATCCGTCGACATTGTTGTTTACTGATGAACCGCTATCGCTAGCAGGCTAGCTCCCACAGGGGGCCGCAGTGTGTGCAGAACCGTGCACAAACAAAAACGCCCGACCTTTACAGGCCGGGCGTGATCGTTCCCATGCTCCGCGTGGGAATGCAGCCGGTGACGCTCCGCGTCACTGCCGCAATGGACGCGGAGCGTCCGGTGAGGCATTCCCACGCAGAGCGTGGGAACGATCATCAGGACTGACTGGTTGGCGCCGATGGAGCTGGCGCGGCAGTCGGGGTTACAGCAGGGGTCGGTGCGGCAGCAGAGTTCGATGCGCTGACCGGAGCCGACGGGGTTGCCGGTTTGGCGGCAGCCACTGCTGGTTTTGGTGCGGCAGCTTTAGGAGCGGCCGGCTTTTTCACTGCTGGCTTCTTCGCTGCGGCAGGTTTTGCCGCAGGCTTGGCTGCCGGTTTGACCGCTGCGGTTTTCGCAGCCGGTTTAGCCGCTGGTTTAGCTGCTGCTTTGGCGGCGACCGGTTTGGCCGCTGGCTTGGCTGCTGCAGGTTTTGCTGCAGCAGTTTTGGTCGCTGGCTTGGCAGCCGGTTTAGCGGCAGCCTTGGCCAGTGGCTTGGCAGCGGTTTTTGCGGCAGGTTTGGCCGCTGCGGTTTTCGCCGCAACAGGCGCCACCTTGGCACCGGTGAGCCTCTCGATTTGCTTGGTCAGGGTATCGACCTTGCTGTGCAGCGCTTTCACTTCATTGCGGCTCGGTACACCCAGGCGCGAAATGGCGCTGTTCAGGCGCTTGTCGAAAGCCCCTTCCAGCTCATCCCACTTGCCCAGCGCACGATCTTTCACGCCGCTGATGCGCGACTTGGCCGACGAAGCGGAAACCTTGACGTCATCGACTTTCTTGCCGACAGCGCTCTTGGTGAGCTTCTCGGCTTTCTCGCCGTCTTTAACCAATGTATCGAAGAGCTTGCTGCCGTCAGTGTCGATCTTCGAGTACACGCCTAAACCAGCCAGCCAGATTTTGCGGGAGTAGTCTTCGACTTTCCCGATCCACGAGCTGCCTTCTTTTTCGGTGTTCTTTTTACCAGCCATCCCGTTCTCCTTAAGATTTACGCGCGACGCGTTCGAGCAATGCCGTCAACTCATCGAGCTTAGCAGACAGTGTCTCAACGTCATGTTTAGACGGAATGCCGATACGATTCAAGGCACTTGCGACACGCGAGTCAAAAGCCTTCTCGACCTTGTCGAGTTGAACTTCGACCTTGGCTTTGAACGTACTCACTTCACTCTTGGCTTCGTCGATCTCTGAGTTAGCGGCTTCAAGCTTCTCGGCAACTACTTTTTTGCCTTTGGTTTCAACAGTTTGACCCGCCTTGATCAACTCTTGAAAGTACTCGCTGCCCTCTTGGCCGACCTTGGTGTAGGCCCCCAGGCCTGCCAGCCAGATCTTGCGGGCATAAGATTTAACGTCGCTCAGAGCATTCGTCGAAGCGTCGATTTTTTTCTTCAAAATAACTTTGGCCATGGTGCACCTCACGCGCAGAAGGTTTGAGGAACTGCCCGCGAAAGTGTCGGGCTCAGGCACAAAGTAGGGAGAAAAATTAGAAACGGCACCCTAACAACTGACATAAAAAAGTAGGTACACCACCGAACCTGTGGGAGCGGGCTTGCCCGCGAAGGCGATGGATCAGCCACAAAGTTACTTGCGGATGTACCGGCCTCTTCGCGGGCAAGCCCGCTCCCACAGGGATCGCGTTTCGCAGAAAGAATCTGGTTAAACCAACGCTTTATCGAGTGCCTTTTCGATTTCCGCTTTGATCATGCCGCTCATGGCCGACATCATCAGGCCCAGTTCCACATCGACGCGAATCGAATCCTCGGCGACATGCACCGCACCTTTCACCCCGGAGCGTTTGAGGTTCAGGGTGTCGCCGGACCACTGCGGCTCCAGGCCATATTGATCGGACAGTTTCTGCGCCAACTGGTCAGCCTTCTCGCGGGCCGCTTCCTTGCCCAGGCCGTGGGCACGCTCAACACTAATACGGGCCATCAAATGACTCCTGCTTTATGAATACTTTCCTGAAGCATCTTGACCGCTGCTGCGGCAAAACGTCCCGGCGGTTCTACATCTTACCTTCAGCCTTGCCAAGACAAAGCAGGCCACCGGGATTAGAATGTCCCGCATTCTCTTCTGGTGACAGCGATATGACTGATCAGCGCAAAGGCAGCGATGCCGAACCCACCACGCACTTCGGTTTCAAAAACGTTCCGGAAAGCCAAAAAGCGGAAAAAGTCGCTGAGGTTTTCCACTCGGTAGCCGCCAAGTACGACTTGATGAACGACCTCCTGTCGGGCGGCATGCACCGTTTGTGGAAGCGTTTTGCAATCGAGCTGTCGGGCGTTCGTACCGGCAACCGCGTGCTGGACATTGCCGGCGGCACCGGCGACCTGACCAAGAAGTTCTCGCACCTCGTCGGCCCAACCGGCCAGGTGGTGTTGGCCGACATCAACGAATCCATGCTCAAGGTCGGTCGTGACCGCCTGCTGGATCTGGGTGTGGCCGGCAACGTCGAGTTCGTTCAGGCCGACGCTGAAAAGCTGCCGTTCCCGGACAACCATTTCGACTGCGTGACCATCGCCTTCGGACTGCGCAACGTGACGCATAAAGAAGACGCTCTGCGTTCGATGCTGCGCGTGCTGAAACCGGGCGGTCGTTTGCTGGTGCTGGAATTCTCCAAACCGACCAACGCACTGATGTCCAAAGCCTACGACGCCTATTCGTTCGCCTTCATGCCGTTGATGGGCAAGCTGATCACCAACGACTCGGAAAGCTATCGCTACCTGGCCGAATCGATCCGCATGCACCCGAATCAGGAAACCCTGAAGTCGATGATGGTCGAGGCCGGTTTCGACCGCGTGACCTACCACAACATGACCGCCGGCATCGTCGCCCTGCACCGTGGCATCAAACCCTGATGTTGCTGGCCGGCCTGCTCGCCAGCGTTGAACTCGGTCTGAACCGGGTGCTGCGCCTCGACAGCACGGCGCTGCCGCGGCTGGCGCATTTGAGCGGCAGAGTGATTGCCATCGACTGCCGCAGCCCGGCGCTGCAACTGTTCATCCTGCCCAGTGACGAAGGCCTGATGCTGGCGTCCCACTGGGAAACCGGTGCCGACTGCACGTTGCGTGCTCCGGCCTCAAGCCTGTTGAAACTGGCGATGAGCAAGGACAAGACCTCGGTCCTGCATGGTCCTGAAGTCGAACTCGACGGCGACAGCGGCGTGCTGCTGGAACTGGCGGCGATCCTTCAGGACCTTGAGCTGGACTGGGAGTACGAACTCTCGCGCTGGCTCGGCCCGGTCGCTACGCAACTGGTCGGCGGTCACCTGCGCAGCCGCGCACGCTGGTATCAGCAAGGGTTCGCCAGCCTGAACCAGAACCTTGGCGAGTACCTGGCCGAAGAATCGCGCACCCTTGTCGGTCAGCGCGAAGCCGAAGCCCGTTTCAGTGAACTGGACCAGATCAAGCTCGATCTGGAACGTCTCGAGGCGCGTTTCGAGCGCCTTTCCCGATCCCTCGACCCAAGCGATAACGCATGAAGCTGCTTGCCGTCCGCCGTTTGTTGCGCATCCAGCGCGTTGTGATTCGCTACCGCCTCGATGACCTGCTGTTCGCCCTGCCATTGCCCTGGTTCCTGCTGGCGCTGCGCTACGCCTTGCCGTGGCGCTGGTTTCCGCGCAAGACGCTGGACCTGAGCCGCGGCGCACGATTGCGTCTGGCGTTGCAGGACCTGGGACCGATTTTCATCAAGTTCGGGCAGATCCTGTCCACCCGCCGCGACCTGCTGCCGGAAGACATCGCCGATGAGCTGATGAAGCTGCAGGACCGCGTGCCGCCGTTCGATTCACAGGTGTCGGTCAACCTGATCGAAGAGCAACTCGGCAAAAAGATCAGTGAAGTATTCAGCCGTTTCGACGTCGAACCGCTGGCCTCGGCCTCGGTGGCCCAGGTGCATGCCGCGCAGCTGAAAACCGGTGAAGAAGTGGTGGTCAAGGTGATCCGCCCGGGTCTGAAACCGATCATCGCCCAGGACCTGGCGTGGCTGTTCATCCTCGCCCGCACCGCCGAAAAGCTCTCGGCCGACGCGCGCCTGCTGCACCCGGTGGACGTGGTGCAGGACTACGAAAAAACCATCTACGACGAACTCGACCTGCTGCGTGAAGCGGCCAACGCCAGCCAGTTGAAGCGCAACTTTGACGGCTCGCCGCTGCTGTATGTGCCACAAGTCTATTGGGACTGGTGCCGGCCGAAAGTACTAGTGATGGAGCGTATTTACGGGATTCAGGTCACCGACCTCGCAACCCTCGCCGACCAGCGCACCGACATGAAAATGCTCGCCGAACGCGGTGTGGAAATCTTCTTCACCCAAGTGTTCCGCGACAGTTTCTTCCACGCCGACATGCACCCCGGCAATATCTTCGTCAGCACCGTGAACCCGTGGAGCCCGCAATACATTGCGATCGACTGCGGCATCGTCGGCAGCCTGACCCCGGAAGACCAGGATTACCTGGCACGCAACCTGTTCGCGTTCTTCAAGCGTGACTATCGGCGTGTGGCGCAATTGCACATCGATTCGGGCTGGGTACCGGCGGAAACCAAACTCAATGAATTCGAAGCGGCGATCCGCACCGTGTGCGAGCCGATCTTCGAAAAACCGTTAAAAGATATTTCATTCGGTCAGGTGCTGATGCGCCTGTTCCAGACCGCTCGACGCTTCAACATGGAAGTGCAGCCGCAGCTCGTGTTGCTGCAAAAAACCTTGTTGAACATCGAAGGCCTGGGCCGTCAGCTGTACCCGGACCTCGATCTGTGGAACACCGCGCAGCCGTTCCTCGAACGCTGGATGCGCGAGCGCGTCAGCCCTAAAGCCTTGCTCGGCAACGTGCAGAGCCAGTTCGAGCAGATCCCGCACTTGGCCAACATGGCCCGCGACCTGCTCGAACGCATGTCCCAGCCCCACGCCAACGATCCGCCGCCACCGTGGCACAAGCGCAAGGATGACTGGTTCCTGCGACTGCTCGGCTGTGCGCACCTGGCCGGCGGCACGATACTCGCTGCCGGTGGGCCGTTGAACGAACTGGGTCACTGGCCGGCCGGAATCATGGTGGCCGTCGGTTTGTATCTGGTCGTTCGCCGATAGCCAGCGCCCCCGCACGCTGGCACACTGTTTGAACGCTGAATTTCACGTAGGCTTCTATTCATGAAGTGTGGCCTGCATCGGAGTCGAAGATGAGAAACTGGCTGGACGAGATCAAGTGGGACGCAGACGGCCTGGTGCCGGCGATTGCCCAGGATCACAAGACCGGGCGCGTCCTGATGATGGCCTGGATGAACCGCGAAGCACTGGAACTGAGCGCTGCCGAGAACCGTGCCATTTACTGGTCACGTTCCCGTGGCAAGTTGTGGCGCAAGGGCGAAGAGTCCGGCCACGTGCAAACGCTGCATGAGATGCGCCTGGACTGTGACGCCGATGTGATCATCCTGATGGTCGAGCAGATCGGCGACATCGCCTGCCATACCGGCCGCCAGAGCTGCTTCTACCGCGTCTTCGAGAACGGCGACTGGAAAACCGTCGACCCGGTTCTGAAAGACCCGCACGCCATCTATTCCGCAGGACACAGCCATGAGTGACACGTTGACCCGTCTGGCCGAGGTGCTGGAAGAGCGCAAAGGCGCCGCCGCCGACAGCTCGTATGTCGCCAGCCTGTACCACAAAGGCTTGAACAAGATTCTGGAAAAAGTCGGCGAAGAGTCGGTCGAGACCATCATTGCCGCCAAGGACGCCGCCATCAGCGGCGACTGCAGCGATGTGATCTACGAGACCGCCGATCTGTGGTTCCACAGCATGGTCATGCTCGCCCAACTGGGGCAGCATCCACAGGCTGTACTCGATGAACTGGACCGTCGTTTCGGTCTGTCCGGACACGCCGAGAAAGCCTCGCGCCCGTCCGCCTGAACAACTATTAGAGAGGAGCAGCAACATGGGTATTTTTGACTGGAAACACTGGATCGTCATTTTGGTTGTTGTCGTTTTGGTGTTCGGCACCAAGAAACTGAAAAACCTCGGCACTGACGTGGGCGAGTCGATCAAGGGCTTCAAGAAAGCCATGAACGACGACGAAAAACCGGCCGATCCGACTGTTACTCCAGCACAGCCGGTGCCACCGGTTCAGCCACAGCAGTCCGTGAATCAGCCGCACACCATCGACGTGCAGGCGCAAAAAGTCGAAGAGCCGATCCGCAAAGACGTGTGAGCACTGACTAATGTTTGGTATCAGCTTCTCTGAACTGCTGCTCGTCGGCCTCGTCGCCCTGCTGGTGCTGGGTCCCGAGCGTCTGCCGGGTGCTGCGCGCACCGCCGGCCTGTGGGTCGGTCGTCTGAAGCGCAGCTTCAACGCGATCAAACAGGAAGTTGAACGTGAAATCGGTGCCGACGAGATTCGTCGGCAACTGCACAACGAGCACATTCTGTCGCTGGAACAGGAGGCGCGGAAGATCTTCACGCCAACCCAGCAGGAAGCCACACCGGTTCAGCCGGTTGAGCCGGTCGCGGAGCAGACGATTCATGCTCCTGGCGTCGTGCCTGCACCCGTTGTAGCAGCCACCGAGTCTGCGCCCGTTGTTGCAACGCCACCGGTTGAACCTGCCACGCCTGCGGCTGCGCCTGTTGTGCCGGCCCCTCATGACCCAACACTGCCGCCGCGAGCCCCATGAGCGATCTTCCTGAAAATGACCAGCACATGCCGCTGGTTTCGCACCTCACCGAGTTGCGTACCCGCCTGCTGCGTTGCGTAGCGGCGATCTTCATCATCTTCGCCGGGCTGTTCGCCTTCACCCAGCAGATCTACACCTTCGTCTCCACGCCACTGCGCCAGTATCTGCCCGTGGGCGCTACGATGATCGCCACTGACGTGTCGTCGCCGTTCCTGACGCCGCTGAAACTGACGATGATGGTGTCGCTGTTCCTGGCGATCCCGGTGATCCTGCATCAGATCTGGGGCTTCATTGCGCCAGGCCTGTACAAGCACGAGAAGCGCATCGCAGTACCGTTGCTGGTGTCCAGCATCATGCTGTTCTACGCCGGCATGGCGTTCGCCTATTACCTGGTGTTCCCGCTGATCTTCAAATTCTTCGCCGCTGCCACCCCGGCCGGCGTGGAAATGATGACCGATATCAGCAGCTACCTCGACTTCGTCATGACGCTGTTCTTCGCCTTCGGCGTGGCGTTCGAGATCCCGGTAGCCGTGGTGCTGCTGGTGTGGATCGGCGTGGTCGACGTCAAATACCTGAAGAAAATCCGCCCGTACGTGATCATCGGCTGCTTCGTGGTCGGCATGATCCTGACACCGCCGGACATCTTCTCGCAGACACTGTTGGCGGTGCCGATGTGGCTGCTGTTCGAGATCGGCATCCTGTTCGGCGGCCTGATCAGCAAGCGCGGCGAACACCCGGACGACCAGCCGGCTGACGATCACAACGACCAGCCGCCAGCGACCCAGCCGTGAACCTGCTGCTCCTCATCGAGGCCGACTTCATTGCGGCCGACCGGGTGATCCTGCGTGATCGCCGGTTGACGCACATGCAGGAAGTTCATCGCTCCGTCGTCGGCGACAGCATGCGCGTCGGGCGTATCGGCGGGCTGATGGGCTCAGCCGAAGTGCTGCGTCTGGACGCCGACGAAGCCGAACTGCGCGTCACCCTCGACCAGCCGCCACCGACCAAGCTGCCACTGACGCTGGTGTTGGCCCTGCCACGGCCGAAAATGCTGCGCAGGGTGTTTCAGACCGTGGCGGCCATGGGTGTGCCACGAATCATTCTGGTAAACAGCTATCGCGTCGAGAAGAGCTTCTGGCAAACGCCGTTTCTGGAGCCCGAGGCGATTCGCGAGCAGTTGATTCTCGGCCTCGAACAGGCCCGGGACAGCGTGCTGCCGGAAATCGTCATTGAGAAACGCTTCAAGCCGTTCGTCGAAGACCGTCTGCCGGCGATCACTGACGGCACCCTCGGCCTCGTCGGCCACCCCGGCAACTACCCGCCCTGCCCTCGTGGCCTGAACGAACCGGTAACCCTGGCCATCGGCCCCGAAGGCGGCTGGATTCCTTACGAAATCGACCTGCTGGGCAAGGCCGGCCTGCAACCTGTACAACTCGGCGAGCGCATCCTGCGGGTCGAAACCGCCGTCACCGCGCTGCTCGCCCGACTCTTCTAATCCCAAACACGGTCCACTGTGGCGAGGGAGCTTGCTCCCGCTTGGGCGCGCAGCGGCCACCGCTTTTATCCAGCCAGACCGTATCCATCGGTTTACGACTGCTCCGCAGCCGAACGGGAGCAAGCTCCCTCGCCACAGGGATTTACTCGACCCGAATACCGCGTTACGGCTACAGATTCCCGGCCACCTGCCGATACAGTCTCCATAAAACCAATTAGTGGTCCGAGGGAGTAGCAGCATGTACCGTTGGCTAGCCGAGAATCTGGGAAACGTAAGCGTCAATCGCAAACTGGGGATCGGCTTCGGTCTGGTGCTGCTGCTGACATTGCTGATCACTTTTACAGGCTGGACCGGCCTGACAGGTGTGATGAGCCGTGGTGACAAGCTCGGGTTCATTGCCAGCGTCAATGAGCTGACCAAAGACCTGCGGCTGGCCCGCATGGACTACGATATGCGCCGTGGCGAACAAGGCCCGGGCGCCGTCAACGACATGCTCGCCAAACTCGACGCCGGCCTGCAAACCGCTCGCACACTGATCGAGCAACCTTCTGACGTGGCGATGATTGATCAACAACTGGCCGCTGTCAGCGAGTACAAAAAAGCGTTCACCGCCATGACCCAGGCCGGCGCCAATCGCGAGGACGCCCGCAGCAAACTCGGTGCTACCGCCGACAACGCCGTGGCCCGCGTCGCTGAAGTCGAAAAATCCATGCTACAAGGCGACAGCGTCGCCGACTTCAACAGCGTGATCGACTTGAGCAAGCTGATTCAGCAAGCGCGCTTCCAGGTCCGCGGCTACACCTACAGCGGCAAGACCGAGGCCGAGCAACCGGCGCTGGACGCTATCGACAACGCCCTGAAGAACCTCGAAGGCCTGCCGTCCAGACTGCCGGAGCAGCACATCGCCAACCTGCAACAGGCAACCGACTCACTAAAAGCCTACCGCGCCGCCGTCAGCCAGTTCCGCGACTCTCAAGTTGCCAGCGCCGCCGCCCTCAAGCGCATGGCCGAGCAAGGCGAAATCCTGCTCGACGTCAGCAAAAAACTCACCGTGTCGCAAACCATCGTCCGGGACACTGACGCTGCGCACGCCAAGAACCTGCTGCTGATGGCCACCGTTCTCGCCTTGGCGTTTGGTTTGCTGGCGGCCTGGGCGATCACTCGCCAGATCGTGATCCCGTTGAACCAGACCCTCAAAGTGGCCGAGCGCGTAGCGGCCGGCGACCTGACGCAAAACCTTGTTTCCGAACGTCGCGACGAACTCGGCCAGCTCCAGCGCGCCATGCAGAGCATGACCCTGGGCCTGCGCGAACTGATCGGCGGCATCAGCGATGGCGTCACGCAAATCGCCAGCGCCGCCGAAGAGTTGTCGGCCGTCACCGAGCAAACCAGCGCCGGGGTCAACAGCCAGAAGGTCGAGACCGACCAGGTGGCCACCGCGATGAACGAAATGACCGCCACCGTGCAGGAAGTCGCGCGTAACGCCGAAGAAGCCTCTGAAGCCGCCGTCGCCGCCGATCAACAGGCCCGCGAAGGCGACAAAGTGGTCGGCGAAGCCATCGCCCAGATCGAGCGCCTGGCCCTCGAAGTCGGCAACTCCACCGCAGCCATGGGCGATCTCAAACGCGAGAGCGACAAGATCGGCAGCGTGCTCGACGTGATCAAATCCGTGGCCCAGCAAACCAACCTGTTGGCGCTTAACGCCGCGATTGAAGCCGCCCGTGCCGGCGAGGCCGGACGTGGTTTCGCGGTAGTCGCCGACGAAGTCCGCAGCCTGGCCCAGCGCACCCAGAAGTCCACCGAAGAAATCGAAGAGCTGATCGTCGGCCTGCAAACCGGCACCCAGCAAGTGGCAACCATCATGGACAACAGCCGCAGCCTGACCGACAGCAGCGTTGAGCTGACCCGCCGCGCCGGCAGCTCGCTGGAAAGCATCACCCGTACCGTGTCGGCGATTCAGTCGATGAACCAGCAGATCGCCGCCGCTGCCGAGCAGCAAACCGCAGTAGCCGAAGAGATCAACCGTAGCGTGCTGAACGTGCGCGACGTGTCCGAGCAGACCTCGGCAGCCAGTGAAGAGACCGCGGCGTCCAGCATTGAGCTGGCGCGGTTGGGGACGCATCTGCAGATGCTGGTGGGCAGGTTCAAGGTTTGAGGTGATCCGAATACCTCGGGATAGCGCAACACCGAGGTGACGCATTCGCGGGCAAGCCCGCTCCCACAGGATTCAGCGGTGTGGCGCAAATAGCATTAACACCGAAAATACTGTGGGAGCGGGCTTGCCCGCGAAGGCGTCAGTACAGACGCTGAAGTTAGAGAACCTGGCGCAAGAATGCCTGCGCCCGCGGATCTTTCGGTGCATCGAAGAACTCGGCCGGCGAGGCATCTTCCAGCAATTTGCCGTGATCAAAGAACAACACCCGATCCGCCACTTCCCGCGCAAAGCCCATTTCGTGGGTGACGCAGACCATGGTCATACCTTCCACAGCCAGGGTTTTCATCACGTCCAGCACTTCGCCGACCATTTCCGGATCGAGCGCCGAAGTCGGCTCATCGAACAGCATGACCTTGGGTTCCATGGCCAATGCCCGGGCAATGGCGACACGCTGTTGCTGACCGCCGGACAGGCGCGATGGAAACTCGTTGGCCTTCTGCGCAATGCCGACCTTCACCAACAACGCCAACGCCTTGGCCTCGCGCTCTTTCTTGCCGCGCTTACGCACGACTTTCTGGGCCAGGCAGAGGTTTTCCAGCACGGTCATGTGCGGGAACAGGTTGAAATGCTGGAACACCATGCCGACTTCGCGGCGGTAGGCATTCACGTCGGTTTTCGGATCGGCCAGTTGCAGGCCGTCGATGCTCACCGAGCCCGAGTCGAATTCTTCCAGGCCGTTGAGGCAGCGCAGGAAGGTCGACTTGCCGGAACCGGACGGGCCGATCACCACCAGCACTTCGCCCTTGGCCACGTGCGTCGACACGTTATCCACCGCGCGCACCACTTGACCACGGGTGTCGAAGACTTTTACCAGATCGCGGACTTCAATCACTTTGCGCGAGCCTCCGCTCAAGCCGGCTGGCGATTTTCGACAGTGGCAGGTTGATCAACAAGTACAGCCCGGCCACGCAGAACAGGATTTCGAACGGCGAGAACGAGGTGGTGATGACTTCGCGGCCGCTTTTAAGCAGCTCGGTAATCGCGATCACCGACACCAGCGAGGTATCCTTGACCAGACTGATGAACTGCCCGGCCAGCGGCGGCAGCACACGCTTCAAGGCTTGCGGCAGCACCACGTGGCGCATCGACTGGCCAGCGCTCAAACCCAGGGAACGGGCGGCTTCGTTCTGGCCACGGGCGATTGACTGCACGCCGGAGCGGATGATCTCGGCCACATAGGCGCCGGTGAACAGCGACAGCGCGGCGATCCCGGCGAATTCGCGGGACAGGTTCATCACGGTGCCGATGAAGAAGTAGAAAATGAAGATCTGCACCAGCAGCGGCGTACCGCGCACCAGTTCGACATAGATGGTCGAGAGATCGCGCAGCGTCGGGTTTTTCGACAGGCGACACAAGCCAGTGACGAGGCCGATCAGCAGCCCGAGTACGCCGGACACCACGGACAACCACAAGGTGGTCCAAAGACCCCACATCAGCGGTCCAGCGGCCCAATGGCGTGTCACGCCGATCACGTCGCCTTCAGCCACGTCGTCGCCTTGGGCGACTTGCAGGCTGTTGTCGTCGACGGTCACTCGCTGCTCGTCTCCAGCGTCATTGCGCAGGGTGACTTCGGCCTTGTCGCCCTTGCGCACCAGTTCGCTGACGGTGGAGATATCGGCGGCGCGCTGGGACTCTTCGGCGTGGTAGGCGAAGTACTGCGGCACGCGGTTCCAGCGCCATTCGTAGGACATCAGCGAGGTCGCGTAATACAGCGCGCCAGCCAGGCCGATCAGCACGAGCACGGTCAGGACGTGCCAGGACCATTGGACTTTTTTCTGTTTCATTTGCTCTGAAAATTCCGAATTCTGTGTCGCCAGGGAGGCCGCCTTCGCGGGCAAGCCCGCTCCCACAGGGGCTGCGTCGAACACATCATTTGTGTACGACGTTGATCCTGTGGGAGCGGGCTTGCCCGCGATTGGGGGCGACTCGGTCTATCTGACCAAGTCTTATTCCATATCCTTCTGCCAAGCGGTGTCTTTGAACCACTTGTCATGGATGCGATCGTAGGTGCCGTCTTCGTGGATCTGATGCAGGAAGTTGTTGATGAAGTTGATGCTGTCGTAATCACCCTTCTTCAGACCGAAGGCCAGAGGCTCATAGGTGAACGGCTTGTCGAGAAAGACCAGTTTGCCGGCGCCGACCTTGTTCACCGCCACAACGTTGTACGGCGCATCGTAGATGAAGGCGTCGGCCTTGCCGTTGACCACGTCGAGCACGGCTTCCTGTTCGTTGTCGTAGCCGTGGTACTTGGCTTTGGAGATCAGCTTTTTGGCGACCATCTCGCCGGTGGTGCCGAGCTTGGAGGTGATGCGGTAGTCGTCGGTGTTCAAATCTTTATAGGACTTGATGGTGCCTTCCAGCTCCTTGCGTATCAGCAGGGTCTGACCCACCACGATGAACGGTTCGCTGAAATTCAGGCGCAGGTTGCGTTCCTGGGTCAGGGTCATGCCACTGCCGATCATGTCGAATTTATCGGTGAGCAGGGCCGGGATTATGCCGTCGTAACCGGTGGACACCAGCTCCAGCTTGACGCCCATGGCCTTGGTCATGGCTTTGAGGATGTCGACTTCGAATCCGATGATCTCGCCGCGCTTGTTGGTCATTTCGAACGGCATGTAGGTCGGGTCCATGCCGACTTTCAGCGTGCCGCGCTTGACCGCGTCATCGATGGCACCGGCCTGCGCCGTGCTGACTGCAACCAATGCCGTGACGCCGACCAGCAGCATCGACAGATACTTCTTCATCATCAAGTCCCCAAAACCATTGCGTTGTGAGGCGCGCAAACGGCGGATTTCCTCTAGGAAACCAGCAGATACGAACAGAAAATTGTCCGGGCGCACCAATTCGGGGACGGATGCTAACGCACTCACTTGTTTGCACAAGGGTCTGGCAACGATCAGGCAAAAAAAACCCCGCTTTCGCGGGGTTTTTCATCAGGCCAACTGAGGCTGCGCACTCAGTGGTTTGAGCGGTAACAGCGGCGCATGGGGATCGGCTTTCACCGATTTACGCCATGCCTGCAACCACTCGGCGTGGCTTTCATTCCAGATCTGCTCATGCAAGCGAGCCAATGCCACCGGGTCGCTCAGCAGTTGCACACGCTCATTGTTGTTCAGGCCTTCAGGCCCGACTTTCAATGCGTGGCGCACCCGCTCGATCCGCAACCATTCGATCGGCTCGGCCTGACCGTGACGCGAAGTCGCCAGCGAGCACGCCAATGCGTTCTGCTGTGGATCGACCACCGCGCGGATGAAGCCGTCGTTCAATGCATGCCAACGGTTTTCGTGGGTGTACTGATCGGTTGCCACCAACGCCTGTGGCGGATTGTATTCCTCAGGGATCAGGAACAGGCTCTCGTCACGGGACTTGAGGCCCAGGCCGACGCGACTGGAAATCACCGACACCGGAATCGACAGCATCAACGAACCGACGATCGGCACCAGCCACCACAGGAAGCTCGGGTTCAGCCAGATCACCAGCAGGGCCCAGAAGAAGCCCAGCAAGGTTTGCGGACCGTGGCGCTTGACCGCTTCACTCCATGGCGTGGAGTCGTCGTCACGTTGTGGCGAGTTCCAGGTCGCAGCCCAACCGAGGAACGCGGCGAGTACGAAACGGGTGTGGAAAATCATCCGCACCGGCGCCAGCAACATGGAGAACAGCACCTCCAGCAGCATCGACATCGTTACCTTGAACTTGCCACCAAACTCTTTCGCACCTTTGGCCCAGATCAGGAGGATGCTCAACAGTTTCGGCAGGAACAGCAGCACGATGGTCGTCGAGAACAGCGCGACGGCCTTGTCCGGATGCCATTGTGGCCACAGCGGATAAAGCTGTCGCGGCTCCATGAAGTACTGCGGCTCCATCAGCGTGTTGACCGCCAGCAACGCCGTCGACAGCACGAGGAAGAAGAACCACAACGGCGCCGACAGGTAAGACATCACCCCTGTGAGGAATACCGCGCGGTGAACCGGGTGCATACCCTTGACCAGAAACAGGCGGAAGTTCATCAGGTTGCCGTGGCACCAGCGACGGTCACGCTTGAGTTCGTCCAGCAGGTTCGGCGGCAGCTCTTCATAACTGCCCGGCAAGTCGTAGGCAATCCACACGCCCCAGCCGGCACGGCGCATCAGCGCTGCTTCGACGAAGTCGTGGGACAGAATCGCACCGGCAAAAGCACCTTTACCCGGCAACGGCGCCAGGGCGCAGTGCTCGATGAACGGCTTCATGCGGATGATTGCGTTGTGGCCCCAGTAGTGGGATTCGCCCAACTGCCAGAAGTGCAGGCCGGCGGTGAACAGCGGACCGTACACGCGGGTCGCGAACTGCTGCATGCGCGCATACAGCGTGTCCATGCCCGACGCACGAGGCGCCGTCTGGATAATTCCGGCGTCCGGCGTGGCTTCCATCAAGCGCACCAGACTGGTCAGGCATTCGCCGCTCATCACGGAGTCCGCGTCGAGCACGACCATGTACTTGTAGTCACCGCCCCAGCGACGGCAGAAGTCGTCGAGGTTGCCGCTCTTGCGTTTGACGCGACGGCGACGGCGGCGATAGAAGATCTTGCCGAAACCCTTGGCTTCGCGGCAAACGTCCAGCCAGGCTTGCTGCTCGGCGACACAGATGTCTGCGTCGTTACTGTCGCTGAGGACAAAGAAGTCGAAGCGATCCAGGTCACCCGTGGCCGCAACCGACTCGAAAGTCGCCCGTAAACCGGCGAACACGCGTGGCACATCTTCGTTGCAGATCGGCATCACCAGTGCGGTGCGCGCGTCTTTGGCGATCGGCTCATTGCCGGCACTTTTACCGGAGATACGGTACTTATCGTGGCCGGTGAGCAACTCAAGGAAGCCCATCAGCGCCGTCCAGAAACCGGCCGACACCCAGCAGAACAGAATCCCGAACAGAATCAGGATGCTGGTTTGCAGCGCATACGGCAGCACTTGCGTGACGGTTTGCAGGATCGGTTGATGCAAGACTTCGTTCAGGTCGACGAACGACCAGCCCTGGTACGGCATGATGCCTTTCATGTACCAGCCGGCGACGATGGTCTGACCGAGCATCAAGACCAGCAGGATGTAACGCCGGATCGAACCGACGGTGCGCCAGCGGGCCGCCGGCAGCACGTTCTCGTCCTTCGGCGGGGCCGGCGGATTGGTACGACCGGTCAGGCGACGCCAGCCACGCACCAGAATGTTGGTGCGCCATGGCTCCGGCACGACTTTGGTCCGACGGATCGGCGGGGTTGCCTTGAGGCAAACCCGGCCACTGGCGTCGAGCACCAGCATTTCCGCTTCTTCCAGCTCTTCAGCGGTGTTCAGGGTCAGGCGACGGCCCACCGAGGCTTGAGCAGCCTCGGCCGGTGCGTCAAATGTCGAAGACGAAAGACGCTGGTGCAATTCGCTGAAGGACTGACAGCCCGCGAGTTCCGCGCGCTGCTGGTCGGTCATCGGTAGATGCGCCAGATACTCGGCAAGAGTCTCTGGCTGTACTTGAGAATTACTCATCGGCAGGCAACTGGTAGCTCCAGGTCTCGGTCAGGACTTCTTCAGTCGAGGACGATTCCGGTGTGGCTGGGGCCGCGTCCGCAGCAACAGGCTGCTTGGCGTCTTTGTTGTCCTTGTCCTTGGTATCGGCAACAGGCTTGGCGTCGGCCTGCTTGGCCTCGGCGGCCTTCGCTTCCTTGTCCGCTTTTTCCGCTTGCCTGGCAGCCACTTTGTCAGCCTTGGCAACGGAAGAGTTGGACGCTGGAACCGAAGACTTCGCGAGATCGGCAGGCACGACGTTCTGAACCAGTGCCGCACGCATCTCGGTAGGCTTGCCCGGATCCTTGATTTTCATCCGCAGGGTCAGGCGCCAGCCCTTGGTTTCAGGGTTGTAACGCACGCTGTTCTCGACCAGTTCGGCATTGTCGCCAACGCTGACCTGGCTGCGAACGTCAGCCGTTTCCGGCAGTGCTGCCAGGGACGGACCTTCGAAGTCCACCAGATAGGCAACGCTGCCATCCGGCTGACGGATCAGGTTGGACTGTTTCACGTCACCCGTGGAACGCAGAGTCTGTTGGACCCACGCGCTGTCCGGTGCGTGAAGAGCGGCTTCGTCGATGGTCCAGTGCAGGCGATAAGCGACGTCCAGCGGCTGGCCAGGCTCAGGCAGTTTTTCCGGGCTCCAGAAAGCAACGATATTGTCGTTGGTTTCGTCGGCAGTCGGAATCTCTACCAGATCGACGGAACCCTTGCCCCAATCGCCTTTTGGCTCGATCCAGGCACTTGGGCGCTTGTCGTAGCGATCGTCGAGGTCTTCATAGTGGCTGAAGTCGCGGCCACGTTGCAGCAAGCCAAAACCACGCGGGTTCTCGATCGAGAAGTTGCTCACAGACAGGTGTTTAGGGTTGTTCAGTGGACGCCAGATCCACTCGCCGTTGCCGGCATGGATCGACAGACCGCTGGAATCGTGCAGTTCACGACGGTAGTTCAGCACTTTCGACGGCTGGTTGGCGCCGAACAGGAACATGCTGGTCAGTGGTGCAACGCCAAGCTTGGTGACCTTGTCACGCAGGAACATCTGGGCCTTGACGTCGACGATGGTATCGCTGCCCGGACGCAGGGTCAGGCGATAGGCACCGGTGGCACGTGGCGAATCCAGCAGGGCGAAGATCACCAGGTGCTTGTCACCCGGTTTTGGCTGTTCAATCCAGAATTCGGTGAAACGCGGGAATTCTTCACCGGACGGCAACGCGGTATCGATGGCCATGCCGCGAGCGGACAAGCCATAGGTGTGACCCTTGCCGACAACGCGGAAGTAACTCGCGCCCAGCATGGTCATGATTTCGTCTTGCTTGTCGGCCTTGTTGATCGGGTAAAGCACACGGAAACCGGCATAGCCCAGTTGCTCGGTGGCTTTAGGATCGAACTTCACATCGCCGAAATCGAAACGACTTGGGTCGTATTTGATCTCTTCGACGGTGTTGGCCGTGATTTCGTTGATTTTCACCGGCGTATCGAAGTGCATGCCCTGGTGATAGAACGAAAGCTTGAACGGGGTTTTCTGATCGGCCCATTCGGCTTTTTCAGTGCGGAAACGAATTTTTTGATAGTCCGCGAATTTCATTTCGCGGAATTCGTTCGGCAGGTTACTGCGCGGGGCTTCGTATTTTTGACCGGCCAGCTCTTTTGCCTTGGCCGATACATCATCCAGATTGAATGCCCAAAGCTGGCCGGCGCTGAGCAGGCAGAGCAGTGCAGAGCCCGCTACCAGAGCGCTTCGGAACCGTTTGGCAGTCAATTTTGGTGCATTACAGGGACTAACAATCACGAGCAACCCTCGCCGAAAACAGATCAAAAAACCAACGGCCAGCTATCTATATGCCAGGTTGGCGAGCATTGTTCCGACTCCCATGGGGCTAAATGATTCCCCAACAGGTCCCGGACAAGTCTCTACCTAAGTCAAAATGGACCAACGAACGCTGATCCCCGTAGCGCGCGATTATCTAGTAGGCCGCGTTACAACGCATCAGGGGTAACAAAGTATTTATCGCGAAAAACCCCTGTTTTCAGTCGAAATGCCCTGAAAAACATGTTTCAAGCCCTTTCACGTCTGTAACAGGAAGGTTACCGGGCCATCGTTGACCAGGTGCACCTGCATGTCCGCGCCGAATCTACCTGATGCCACAGTGCCATGCACCTGTTTCGCTTTGGTTAATAGATAGTCGAAAAGCTCCTCGCCCAGGGCCGGAGGGGCAGCGGTCGAAAAACTCGGGCGCAACCCGCTCTTGGTGTCAGCGGCCAGGGTGAACTGCGAGACCAGCAGCAACCCTCCGTCCACATCTGCCAAAGACAGGTTCATCTTGCCCTCGGCGTCACTGAATACTCGATAGTTAAGCAGTTTATGCAGAAGTTTGTCGGCGCTGGCACGAGTATCCTCCGGTTCGACCGCCACCAACACCAGCAAACCCTGATCCACCGCGCCCACCACCTCTCCCGCTACCTCGACTCGCGCGCCACGCACGCGCTGCAGCAGGCCCTTCATGCTTCTTCGGGCGGCAGGTCGAGCAAGCGGCGAGCCATCTGGCTGGCGGCCCGTACCAGCGCATCGGTGATACCCGGCTCGGACGCGGCGTGACCCGCATCGCGGATCACTTGGAGTTCGCTGTTCGGCCAGGCTTGATGCAGTTCCCAGGCGTTATCCAGTGGGCAGATCACGTCATAACGACCGTGGACGATCACGCCTGGCAAATGGGCGATCTTGCCCATGTCGCGAATCAGCTGGTTCGGCTCAAGGAAGGCATTGTTGGTGAAGTAGTGACATTCGATGCGCGCGATGGACAACGCGCGTTGCGGCTCGGAGAAGCGATCGACCACCAGCGGGTTCGGACGCAAGGTCGCGGTCCGGCCTTCCCAGGTGGACCAGGCCTTGGCCGCGTGCATCTGGGCGATCTGATCGTTGCCGGTCAGGCGCTTGTGGAAAGCGCTGAGCAGGTCGTCGCGTTCGTCCAGCGGGATGGGCGCGACGTAGTCCTGCCAATAATCTGGGAACAGACGGCTGGCGCCACACTGGTAGAACCATTCGATTTCCTGCGGGCGGCAGAGAAAAATCCCGCGCAGAATCAGACCGTGTACGCGCTCCGGGTGGGTTTGCGCATAGGCCAGTGCCAGGGTCGACCCCCAGGAACCGCCAAACAGCACCCATTTTTCGATGCCCAGGTGTTTGCGAATCCGCTCAAGGTCGGCGACCAGATCCCAGGTGGTGTTGTTCTCAAGACTGGCGTGGGGCGTGGAGCGACCGCAACCGCGTTGGTCGAACGTCACGATGCGGTACAGATTCGGATCGAAGTACCGGCGGCTCTGGGCATCACACCCGGCGCCGGGGCCGCCGTGGATGAACACCACCGGCAAACCTTCCGGTGAACCGCTTTCGTCGACATACAGGGTGTGAGTTTCATCGACGGCCAGATCGTGCCGGGCGTGAGGTTTGATCTGCGGGTACAAAGTCTGCATTGCGCGCTCCGTAAGGGGTCGAGGTCATCCCTGGGGGGACTTCTATTATTCTGCCGTCCGGCATCATAAACCCGAATTACGCCAATGAGCATGCCCCTTGCAGCGTCATGTTTTGTCAGCCAAAAACCCGAGCAGCGTTTCATAGAGCAAGTCGACCTCGGCGACCTGACCCCGAGCCCGCAAACAGCCGTGAACCAGCCCTTCCCCGTAATGAATAGCGGCGGGCACGCCAGCGGCCTGCAGTTGCTCGGCGTAGAGCACGCCGTCATCGCGCAGCGGGTCAAATTGCGCCACAGCGATGAATGCCGGCGGCAGTCCGCCGAAGTGTCCGGCGAGCAACGGCATGGCATAGGCGCCCGGCTGTCGGCTGCCACGCAGGTACAGGGCGTGATAACAGTCGACATCACTGCTGGCGAGCAACGGCGCGTCGATGCATTCGCTGCGCGACGGCAGCTGGTTATCACCGCCCAACCCCGGATAGATCAGGACCTGCGCCGCCGGCAACGGCTCGCCGGCATCCCGCAGCGCCAGACAGAGCGCAGCGGCAAGGTTGCCACCGGCGCTGTCCCCCGCCACCAGCGTACGCTCGGGATCGAGCTTGAAGGGTCCGGTCCGCAGCGCGCGCCAGACGCGCAGGCAGTCATCGAACGCCGCCGGGAACGGATGTTCCGGTGCCAGTCGGTAATCGACAGCAATCACCAGCACGCCGAGTGTCGATGCCAGTTCGGCGCAGATGAAGTCGTGGGAATCCAGATCCCCTACCACCCAACCGCCGCCATGCAGATACACAATGCACGGGGCACCACCGGTCGGTGGTGTAACTGGAGGTTGATAAGACCGCACCAACACACCGGCCAATTCGAAATCGACCACGTAAAGCCCGACGGGACGTGGCGGGGTGAATGCCCGGCACATCTCGCTGTAGGCCTGACGCAGACCGTTGAGGCTGCTGTCGGTGCTGTTGAAGCTGACGGTTTTCTCGACGAATGCCGTCATCTGTTCGGATAGCGGGTAAGTTGCCATGAGTCTGGTGTCAGTCAGTTCAGCGGTTGGGGATTGGAACCCGGTTCTGTGGCGAGGGAGCTTGCTCCCGTTCGACCGCGTAGCGGTCGCAGATTTTGGGGGCTGCTTCGCAACCCAACGGGAGCAAGCTCCCTCGCCACAGGACAGTAATTACCCAAGTAATGGTGATCAGTTTTTCAGGCTGGCCTGAACGGTGGCGACGCCATCCTTGCCCTCAAAACTGCTGACACCGGCCAGCCAGCGCTGCAGGTCCTCCGGATGATCACGCAGCCATTGCCTGGCAACGTCCTGGGGCGTCTTGCGCTCCATGATCGGCACCATCAGCTGGCTTTCCTGGGCCGCGGTGAAGGTCAGGTTTTCCAGCAGGCGATTCACGTTCGGACACCGAACGGCATAGTCCGGGGACGTCACAGTCGAGACAGTCGCCGCGCCTTCGTTCGGGCCATAGACGTCTTCGCTGCCAGTCAGGTAGGCAATCTTCATATTGATGTTCATCGGGTGCGGGGTCCAGCCGACGAATACCACGAACTCCTTGCGATTCACCGCCCGCTGAACGGCGGCCAGCATGCCGGCCTCACCGGACTCGATCAGTTTGAAGTCCTTCAAGCCAAAGTGATTGCTCTCGATCATGGTTTTGATCGTGGTGTTGGCGCCGCTGCCTGGCTCGATGCCGTAGATCTTGCCACCGAGCTTGTCCTTGAATTTGGCGATGTCGGCGAAGGTTTTCAGACCCGCTTCGGCGACGTACTCAGGCACGGCAAGCGTTGCTTGAGCGTCGGCCAGGCTTGGTTTATCCATGACCTTCACCTGGTTGGCGGCCACGAACGGCGCGATGTTTTTGTCCATCGCCGGTTTCCAGTAACCGAGGAAAATATCGAGGCGTTTGTCGCGGATGCCGGCGAAGATGATTTGCTGCACGGCGCTGGTTTGCTTGCTTTCGTAGCCGAGGCCGTTGAGCAACACGTCAGCCATGCCGCTGGTGGCGATCACGTCGGTCCAGTTGACCACGCCCATGCGCACGGCCTTGCAGGACGCGTCGTCACTGGCCAGGACGCTGGTGCTCAGAAGAGCGGTGCCGCAGAGGATTGAGAGACAGCGGGTGAACAAACCTTTGGTGCTTGTCATAGGGAGCGTTCTCGTGCGGCAGTTGATTGTTATGGGCCCGGTGTCTTTGTGCACCGTGCGCAGAACATTACGCAGCGTCGAGAGGGGAAAAGCGAACTGTGGCGACCGAGATTTGCACGGTGGCGACTTGATAGCCACGTGCTGATCGTTCCCACGCTCTGCGTGGGAATGCAGCCCGTGACGCTCCGCGTCACTGGACGCGGAGCGTCCCTTGAGGCATTCCCACGCGGAGCGTGGGAACGATCCGTCACGCGTAGTGGTTTTCGCCCCAGGCCAGCAGGCCTTGCAGCAATTCCTTGAGCACCACTTGCGTCGGCCCGGCCAGGTCCGGGCGATAGCGGAACGGCTCGAACTCTTCCATGTACGTGCACTGCCCCAGCTCCAGTTGCACGGCGTGGATGTTTTCGGCCGGGTTGCCGTAATGGCGGGTGATGTGACCGCCCTTGAAGCGTCCGTTCAGCACATGGCTGTAATCGCCGTGACGCGCGCAGATCGCTTCCAATTGAGTGGCCAACTGTGGATCGCAACTGGCGCCGTTGAAGGTGCCGAGGTTGAAGTCCGGCAACTTGCCGTCGAACAGGTGCGGGATGATCGAGCGGATCGAGTGCGCATCGAACAGCAGCGCGTAGCCGAACTCGGCTTTCAAACGCGCCAGCTCGTTCTGCAAGGTGGTGTGATAAGGCGTCCACACCTGCTCCAGATACGTCGCGCGCTCCGCCGCCGACGGTTCCATGCCTTCGCGAAACAAGGGGATGCCGTCGAACAGCGTCGCCGGATACAGACCGGTGGTCGCGCCGACATACAAAGGCTTGTCGTCAGACGGGCGGTTCAGGTCGATAACAAATCGCGAATATTCGGCGGCCAACGTGCTCGCGCCGAGTTCTGCGGCAAATTCATACAGCTTCGGGATATGCCAGTCAGTGTCCGGCAGGCTGCGTGCGTCGGGGATCAACCCGGCTTCGACCGCCGGAGTCAGGCGCAAACCGGCGTGGGGCATGCTGATCAGCAGCGGCACGCGGCCTTGTTTGAAGTTCAGAACCTTATCCACAACTGCTCTCCTAAACGCTCGTTTCGACGCCGTGACGCACGACGCGTTTTTCCAGATCACCGCCCAGCCAGTACGACAGATCGGCGGGACGATCGATTTGCCAGGCAACGAAATCCGCGACCTTGCCGGCTTCCAGCGAACCATGCGTGTCGGCCATGCCCAATGCAGTGGCGGCATGAATGGTTGCACCGGCCAGCGCTTCTTCCGGGGTCATGCGGAAACAGGTGCAGGCCATGTTCAACATCAAGCGCAATGACAGCGCTGGCGATGTGCCGGGGTTGAGGTCGCTGGCGATGGCGATTTTCACACCGTGTTTGCGCAGGGCATCCATCGGCGGCAACTGGGTTTCACGCAGGAAGTAGAACGCACCGGGCAGCAGCACCGCGACGGTGCCGGACTTGGCCATGGCGATGGCGTCGTCTTCGGTCATGAATTCCAGGTGATCGGCCGACAGTGCGTGGTAGCGCGCCGCCAGACTCGAACCGTGCAGCGATGACAATTGCTCGGCGTGCAGCTTCACCGGTAGACCCAGTTCTTGCGCGGTGATGAACACTCGCTCGACCTGCGCTGGCGAAAACGCCAGGTATTCGCAGAACGCGTCCACCGCATCCACCAGACCTTCGGCGGCCAGGGCCGGGAGCATTTCAGCGCAGATGTGATCGATGTAGTCGTCGGCGCGATCCTTGTATTCCGGTGGCAACGCGTGAGCGGCCAGGCAGGTGCTGCGCACGCTGACCGGGAGCTCGGCGCCGAGGCGACGGATCACGCGGAGGATCTTGCGTTCACTGGCCAGGTCCAGTCCGTAGCCGGACTTCATTTCGACCGTGGTCACGCCGTCGCGCATCAAGCTTTTCAGGCGCTTGGCGGCGCTGGCGAACAGCTCGTCTTCGGTCGCCGCGCGGGTGGCGCGCACGGTGCTGGCGATGCCGCCGCCGGCCGCTGCGATTTCTGCGTAGCTGACGCCTTGCAGGCGCTGTTCGAATTCACCGCTGCGGTTACCGCCAAACACCGTGTGGGTGTGGCAGTCGATCAGGCCCGGGGTAACCCAGGCCCCTTTCAAGTCGTTGACAGCCGGGTACTCGCCCGAAGGCAGTTCACTGCGCGGGCCGACCCACTCAATGTGCGCACCGGACGTCACGATGGCCGCGTCCTCGATGATCGAGTAGACGCCTTGCGCCATGGTTGCGACGTGGCAGTGTTGCCAGAGAGTTTTCATCCCGAATTCCTCGTCTTTGATCGTTCCCACGCAGAGCGTGGGAACGATCGGTGGGTGGGGTTAGAGGCTAGGCAGCAACTTCGCCGAAACCAGCTCATTCAGGCAACGCGTCGCCAACAGCTCGGTCGCCGCATTGATGTCCGGGGCAAAGAAGCGGTCCTTCTCATAGAACGGCACTTCATTACGCAGAATCCCGCGAGCCTTTTCCAGCTTCGCCGAGGTCTTCAGGCCTTCACGCAAATCCAGCCCCTGAACGGCCGCCAACCATTCCACGGCCAAAACGCCGCGAGTGTTTTCGGCCATTTCCCACAAACGCTTGCCGGCAGCCGGCGCCATGGAGACGTGGTCTTCCTGGTTCGCCGATGTCGGCAGGCTGTCTACCGAATGCGGATGGGACAACGCCTTGTTCTCGCTGGCCAGTGCCGCTGCGGTCACCTGGGCGATCATGAAGCCGGAGTTCACGCCGCCATTGGCCACCAGGAACGGCGGCAGTTGCGACATGTGCTTGTCCATCATCAGCGAGATACGGCGCTCGCTCAGGGAACCGATTTCAGCGATGGCCAGTGCCATGTTGTCAGCGGCCATGGCCACCGGTTCGGCGTGGAAGTTACCGCCGGAAATCACGTCGCCTTCAGCAGCGAATACCAGCGGGTTGTCGGAAACCGCGTTGGCTTCGACGGCCAACACTTCGGCGGCTTGACGGAACTGAGTCAGGCAGGCGCCCATGACTTGTGGCTGGCAGCGCAAGGAGTACGGGTCCTGGACCTTTTCGCAGTTCTGATGCGAGTCGGACACTTCACTGCGCTCGCCCAGCAGATCGCGGTAAGCGGCAGCGGCGTCGATCTGGCCTTTCTGGCCACGGGCGGCGTGGATGCGCGCATCGAACGGCGAGCGCGAGCCCAGTACCGCTTCGACCGTCAGGGCACCAATCGCCACGGCACCGGCAAAAAGATCTTCACCTTCGAACAGCCCACGCAGCGCGTAAGCAGTGGAAACCTGTGTGCCGTTGAGCAGCGCCAGGCCTTCTTTCGCCGCCAGGGTCAGCGGGGTCAGACCGGCGATTTTCAACGCTTCGGTCGCTTCCATCCACTCGCCTTTGTAGCGAGCCTTGCCTTCGCCCAGCAGCACCAGCGACATGTGGGCCAATGGCGCCAGATCGCCGGAGGCACCGACCGAACCTTTCAATGGAATGTGCGGGTAAACCTCGGCGTTGATCAGCGCGATCAACGCGTCAATCACTACACGGCGAATGCCGGAGAAACCACGGCTCAGGCTGTTGACCTTGAGCACCATGACCAACCGCACCAGCGCGTCGCTGATCGGCTCGCCAACACCGGCGGCGTGGGACAACACCAGCGAGCGCTGAAGGTTTTCCAGGTCTTCGCTGGCGATGCGGGTCGAGGCCAGCAGGCCGAAACCGGTGTTGATGCCGTAGGCGGTGCGGTTCTCGGCGAGGATCTGTTCCACGCAGGCAACGCTGGCTTCAATCTGCGCCGAGGCGCTGTTGTCGAGGGTGATTTTGACCGGTTGCTGATAGATATCACGCAGTTGGGCAAGGCTCAGTTGGCCGGGAATAAGGTTAAGCGCAGTCATTTTGTGCTCCTTTTGAGAGTTTGTTATGAACTCACCAGACGCTCCGGAGATATCCGTTGTCCGTCGCGACTCGCTTTTGGGGAGCCGCGCCTTGGCACGCTGGTTTTTGTGTAGAAATCAGTTGAGGTTCGGTAAAGCCTTGTGCAGCAAAATCGGGTCTTTCAACACGCCGGCAGCGGCGGCGATGTCTGGTGCCAACCAGCGGTCCTGGTCGTAAGCCGGGACGCGTTCACGCAGCAGACGCCACGCGGTATCGGTGCCAGCGCCGAAGCGTTGTTCTTTCAGAAATTCAAACGCCTGAGCTGCCAGCAAATATTCGATCGCAAGAATCTGCGTGCAGTTTTCCAGCGCGCGATGCAGCTTCAGCGCCGCGTTGGTGCCCATGCTCAAATGGTCTTCCTGCAGGCCCGAGGTGACGTAGTTGTCGAGCACGGCCGGTTGCGCCAACTGGCGATTTTCCGCGCACAGCGAAGCGGCGACGTACTGGACGATCATCATTCCAGAGTTAACCCCCGGATTGGCCACCAGGAATGCCGGCAAACCGCTGACATGCGGGTTGATCAGGCGATCCAGGCGACGTTCGGCGATGGAGCCGATTTCGGCCATGGCAATCGCCAGCAAATCTGCCGCCAATGCCACTGACTGACCGTGCGGGTTGGCCTGGGACACCACCCGGAAGTTGTCCGGCGTGCCCAGCAGCATAGGGTTATCAGTGACAGAGTTGAGTTCGGTTTCGATCTGCTTTTTAGCGTGCTCAAGCTGATCGCGAGCGGCGCCGTGGACTTGCGGGATCGACCGGATACTTAGCGCATCCTGAGTGCGAAAACCTTTACTGCTGGCGATCACTTCACTGCTATCGAGCAGCGCCCGCAAGTTGATGCCGACTTGCTGCATGCCCGGGTGAGGTTTGAGTGCGATGATTTCGGCATCGAACGCGGCGATCTGACCGCACTGGGCTTCGAAGCTCATGGCACCGATCACGTCTGCCCACTGCACCAGATGCGTCGCGTCGGCCAGCGCCAGGCAGCTGAGGCCGGTCATGCACGGCGTGCCGTTGACCAGGCACAGACCGTCTTTGGCGCCGAGCTGGACCGGTTGCAAACCTTCTTCAGCCAAAGCCTGCTGCGCAGAAACGATCTGCCCGCGATAGCTGACATTGCCGACACCTAGCAGCGCGATGCTGATGTGGGCCATGTGGGTCAGGTAACCGACCGAACCCTGGGACGGCACTTGCGGGGTGATGCCGCGATTGAGCAACGCCAGCAGCGCTTCGACCACTCGACGATGAATGCCGGATTTGCCGTGGCTGTAATTGCGGATCGCCGCACACATGATCGCGCGAGTCTGCTCGTCGGCCAGCGGAGCGCCAACGCCACAGGCGTGGCTGAGCAAGGTGTTGCGCGACAGTTGGCTGAGCTGCTCGTCTTTGAGCGAGACGTTGCACAACGCGCCCAGGCCGGTGTTGACGCCATAGGCGCGCTCGCCGCTGGCGACGATGCGCTGGACGATGGCCTGGGCATTCTCGATCCGCGCCCAGGTCTGGGCCGACAGCTCGAGCTGTGCGCCATGGCGGGCTACGGCAACCACATCCTGCCAACGCAACGGGGCATCGGCGATAACGATTTTTTCAGCCTGGGACATCATTGACCTCTTGAAGTTGATCGTTCCCACGCTCTGCGTGGGAATGCCGCCTGGGACGCTCCGCGTCCCGTTGTCAGCGCAAGGCTCAAGTCCTGCGCATGGGTGACGCGGAGCGTCACGGGATGCATTCCCACGCAGACGGTTCGACGCCTCGACGTGGGAACGATCGACTGTTAAACCACCGCCGCGCGCCGCTGGACAAAGCGGTCGACATACTCATCCGCTGGCGAATGCAGGATCTCTCGCGGCGTGCCGACCTGAATCAGGCGCCCGTCCTTGAGAATCGCAATGCGGTTACCAATGCGCACCGCCTCATCAAGGTCGTGGGTGATGAAGACGATGGTCTTGTGCAGGGTCTTTTGCAGCTCCAGCAACTGGTCCTGCATCTCGGCGCGGATCAGCGGGTCGAGCGCACTGAACGCTTCGTCCATCAAGATGATGTCGGTATCTGCCGCCAGGGCACGGGCCAGGCCCACACGCTGACGCATGCCGCCCGAAAGCTGATGCGGGTATTTGTTTTCGTAGCCCTTGAGGCCCACGGTGTTGATCCAATGCAGTGCGCGCTCGGAGCACATTTGCTTGCTCTCGCCGCGCACTTTCAGGCCGTAGGCGACGTTATCCACCACGGTCTTGTGCGGCAGCAGGCCGAAGCTCTGGAACACCATGCTGATCTTGTGCCGGCGAAATTCGCGCAGGGCTTCCATGTCGTATTGCAGGATGTCCACACCGTCCACCAGGATCGCACCGCTGGTCGGGTCGATCAGGCGGTTGAAGTGGCGCACCAGGGTCGATTTGCCGGAACCCGAAAGGCCCATGATCACGAAGATCTCGCCAGTGCCGATGCTCAGGGACAAGTCGTTCACGCCGACCACGCAGCCGGTCTCGGCCAGCACCTGATCCTTGGTTTTGCCCTGGCCAATCATGCCCAGCGCTTCCTTGGAACGGTTGCCGAAAATCTTGAAGACGTTTTTGACTTCGATTTTGCTGATGGCTTCGTTGTTCATTTGCTCACCTCATGCCGTGGCCGACCATACGCCTGAGTAATGCGGTCGATGACCACTGCCAGAATCACGATCGCCAGACCGGCTTCAAGGCCACGTCCGACGTTGAGGGTCTGAATCCCCACCAACACATCTTCACCCAGGCCACGGGCACCGATCATCGAGGCGATCACCACCATCGACAGGGCCATCATGGTGGTCTGGTTGATCCCGGCCATGATGCTCGGCAGGGCCAGCGGCAGTTGCACGCCAAACAGTTGCTGCCAACGGTTGGCACCGAAGGCGTTGATCGCTTCCATCACCTCACCGTCGACCTGGCGAATGCCCAGATCAGTCAGGCGAATCAGCGGCGGCGCAGCGTAAATAACGGTGGCGAAAATTGCCGGGACCTTGCCCAGGCCGAACAGCATCAGCACCGGGATCAGGTACACGAAACTCGGCATGGTCTGCATGATGTCCAGCAGCGGCATCAGCACCGAACGCAGGCGATTGCTGCGTGCCGAGAGAATGCCCAGCGGAATGCCGATCAGTACCGAAATGACCGTCGCGACCATCATCAGCGCCAGGGTCTGCATCAGCTTGTCCCAGAGGCCGACCGCGCCCACCAGGAACAGCAAACCGACGATCACGGAGGTGGTCACGATTTTGCGGGTCGCGTGCCAGGCAACGCCCGCCACGATGGCCAGCATCAGCCACCAGGGCGCCGCACGCAGCAGCCCTTCAAGATTGACGATGGCCCACAACAGGGTGTCGGAGATGCTGCGGAACACGTCGCCGTAGTTGGTGACGAGCGAATCGACCCAACCGTTGACCCAGTCGGCGATGGAAAAGGTAAAGCTTTCGGGAAACATAAGAGACTCTCAATCAAGGGGTTGCGATCAAGCGTCCGACTGCCGTCGCCGGCAGTCGGAGAGGCTCAACCTACAAGGCCGCGTCGATTTTCTTGGCTGCGTCTTCGCTCACCCATGCGTGCCAGACTTCAGGATGTTCCTTCAAGAAGATCTTGGCCAGTTTTGGCGACTCGATCCGCTCTTTGGCCATGCGCCCGAGGTTCTGGTTGAGCAGGTCGATCGGCAGGTTGACCTTTTCCAGCACCGCCACCAGTTCCGGGGCTTGCTCGTGGAAAGTCTTGGACAGGCCGACCTTGATGGTCACACGCTTGTCCACGCCTGGCTTCTCTTCGAGTTTGACCAGGTCAACCTGGCCCATCAGCGGGGTTGGCGACCAGTAGTAGAACAGGATCGGCTCGCCACGCTTGTAGCTCGACAGCACTGCGGCATCCAGCGCCGGGCCGGTGCCCGGGCGGAAGTTGGTGTAGGTGCTTTCGAGGCCGTAGCTTTTCAGCATCTCGCTGTTGTCGAGCTCACAGGTCCAACCGGCCGGGCAGTTGTAGAAACGGCCCTTGGCTGGTTCTTCCTGATCCTTGAACACGGCGGCGTACTTGGCCAGGTCGGCGATGTTTTTCAGGTCCGGGGCCTTGGGTTCCAGCTTGCGCTTGGCGTCGCCTTCGATCACGTAGCGTGGCACGTACCAGCCTTCGATTGCGCCCACTACCGGAGCGCCGACACCGACGACTTTGCCGGCCTTTTCGGCCTTGTTCCAGACTTCGCTGCGGCCGACCCACTCTTCGGCAAACACTTGAATGTCGTTGCTGCTCAGGGCGTTTTCCATGGTGATGGAGTTGCCCGGCAGGCTGTCAGTCTTGCAGTCGTAGCCCTTCTCCAACACGATTTGCATCACGTCGGTCAGCAGCATGCCGCTTTCCCAGTTCAGGCCGGCAAACTTCACCGGCTTGCCCGACTCGCACCAACCCGCTGCCTGAGTGGCGCCGGCGCTGGCGAGCAGGCCCATGGAAAGCAATGTGGTCAGCAGGGTCTTGTTCGATTTCATTGTAGTGACGCTCCTAATCATGAATTGGCTTACGGCAGTCAAGAGGCATCCAGCCCTGTCCACGTCCAATCAGGCCTGCGCCGCAGCGCGACCAGCCCCACTTGTTATAGGTTGCACAACACTGTCCTGCTCGACCGGCAGAATCAGGTGATCGGGTACCGAGCCGTGCCATTTTTTTGCGCACACGTAATACAGGGCTGCGGGCAGCACCAGACCGATGATCCAGGAAATATCCACATCCCCCAGAGCCGCCACCAGCGGACCGGTATAGAACTTGGAGGAGATGAACGGCAGCTGCACCAGCACGCCGAACACATAGACGCTGATACCGAGAGCATTCCAACGGCCGTAGCGACCGTTCGGATCGGACAGCGCCGGCACGTCATAGCGTTCGCGGGTGATGCAGTAGTAGTCCACCAGGTTGATCGCGCTCCATGGCGTAAAGAACGCCAGCAGGAACAGGATGAAGGACTTGAACGCACCGAGGAACGAGTGCTGGCCGAGCAATGCCATCAGGGTCGCAGCACCGACGATGACCAGCACGAAGACCAGACGCTGCAAGCGCGTGACCTTCAGCTCACCACGGAAGCCGCTGATGATGGTCGCAATGCACATGAAGCTGCCGTAGGAGTTCAGCGTGGAGATGGTGACCTTGCCAAACGCGATGCTGAAGTACAGCAGCGCAGCGGTGGCACCGGTCCCGCCCAAACCAACGATGTACGCCACTTCGTGACCGGCGAATTGCCCATTGGCCGACGCGGCGGCAAACACGCCGAGGATCATCGCCACTTGTGCGCCAATCACCGAACCTGCGCCCGCGGCGAAAAAGGTTTTCACCGAGGACGTCTTGCTCGGCAGGTAGCGTGAATAGTCAGCCACATACGGGCCAAAGGCGATCTGCCAGGACGCCGCGAGCGACACCGCCAGCAGGAAGCTGCTCCAGCTGAAGTGACGGATTTGCAGGAGTGCGCCAACGTCGGTCTGGCTCATCAGACGAGCGAATAGATAGACAAAGGCAATCACACCAATAACGCTGGCGACACGGCCAATCCAATGGATCACCCGATATCCGAGCACTGTGACCAGCACGATGACACTGGCGAAAATCAGGATGCCGACGCTGTCGCTGACACCGAACAACTGGCCCAGCGCCTGGCCGGAAAGCACCGTGCCGGTGGCGGTGAAGCCGAGGTACATCAAGCACACCAGCACGATCGGGATGGCCGCGCCATACACGCCGAACTGTACCCGGCTGGAGATCATCTGCGGCAGCCCAAGCTTGGGCCCTTGCGCGGCATGCAACGCCATGACGCCGCCGCCAAGCAATTGGCCGATCAACAGACCGATCAACGACCAGAACACGTCACCGCCCAGCACCACGGCCAGGGCCCCGGTGACAATCGCGGTGATTTGCAGGTTGGCACCCATCCACAAGGTGAACTGGCTAAACAGACGACCGTGTCTTTCCGCTTCCGGGATGTAGTCGATCGAGCGTTTCTCGATCAACGGTTTGCTGCCTGCACGATCGTCATTGCCAGCCATGGTTCAACCTCTGTGGATTGTTTTAATTGTTCTGTCGGGTTTACTCGGACTCTGTGGGAGCTGGCTTGCCAGCGATGATGTCGGTACCTTCAACATCAATTCCAGCAGTGCCGCCGCCATCGCTGGCAAGCCAGCTCCCACAGGGTTTTGTGTTACTTGCCGGTAATCATCGGCAAGTTCAGCCCTTGTTCCTTGGCGCAGTCGATCGCGATCTGGTAACCCGCATCGGCGTGACGCATGACACCGGTCGCCGGGTCGTTGTGCAGCACGCGAGCGATACGCTCGGCCGCTTCGTCAGTACCGTCGCAGACAATCACCATGCCCGAGTGCTGGGAGAAGCCCATGCCGACGCCGCCGCCGTGATGCAGGGAAACCCAGGTCGCGCCGCTCGCGGTGTTCAGCAGGGCGTTGAGCAGTGGCCAATCGGACACGGCATCGGAACCGTCCTGCATCGATTCGGTTTCGCGGTTCGGGCTGGCAACAGAGCCGGAGTCCAGGTGGTCGCGACCGATCACGATTGGCGCGGACAATTCACCGCTACGGACCATTTCGTTGAACGCCAGGCCGAGCTTGGCGCGCAAGCCCAGGCCAACCCAGCAGATACGTGCCGGCAGCCCCTGGAAGCTGATGCGCTCGCGCGCCATGTCCAGCCAGTTGTGCAGGTGGGCGTCGTCCGGGATCAGCTCTTTGACCTTGGCGTCGGTTTTGTAGATGTCTTCAGCGTTGCCCGACAGCGCAGCCCAACGGAACGGACCGATGCCGCGGCAGAACAGCGGACGGATGTAAGCCGGTACGAAGCCTGGGAAGTCGAACGCGTTTTCCACGCCTTCTTCTTGCGCCATCTGACGGATGTTGTTGCCGTAGTCGAAGGTCGGAATACCCATTTTCTGGAATTCGAGCATCGCCTTGACGTGCACAGCCATCGATTGCTTGGCGGCTTTGACCACGGCAGCAGGCTCGGTCTTGGCGCGAGCGCGGTACTCTTCCCAGGTCCAGCCAGCCGGCAGGTAACCGTTGAGCGGATCGTGGGCGCTGGTCTGGTCGGTGACCATGTCCGGGCGCACGCCGCGCTTGACCAGTTCCGGCAGGATTTCGGCCGCGTTGCCGAGCAGGGCGATGGAAATCGCTTTGCCTTCCTTGGTGTATTTGGCGATGCGGGCCAGCGCGTCGTCGAGGTCGGTGGCTTGCTCGTCGACATAACGGCTGTTCAGGCGGAAATCGATGCTGACTTGTTGGCATTCGATGTTCAGCGAGCAAGCACCGGCCAATGTTGCAGCCAGCGGTTGAGCGCCGCCCATGCCGCCGAGGCCTGCGGTCAGGACCCAACGACCTTTGAGGTCATCGTTATAGTGTTGGCGACCGGCTTCGACGAAGGTTTCGTAGGTGCCCTGAACGATGCCCTGGCTGCCGATGTAGATCCAGCTGCCGGCGGTCATCTGGCCGTACATGGCCAGGCCTTTGGCGTCGAGTTCGTTGAAGTGTTCCCAGCTCGCCCAGTGTGGCACCAGGTTGGAGTTGGCGATCAGTACGCGCGGAGCATTGGTGTGGGTCTTGAACACGCCGACCGGCTTGCCGGATTGCACCAGCAGGGTCTCGTCGTCGTTCAGGTTGGTCAGGCTTTCGACGATCTTGTCGTAGCATTCCCAGTTACGCGCCGCACGACCGATACCACCGTAAACCACCAGTTCTTTAGGGTTCTCGGCGACTTCCGGGTCGAGGTTGTTCATCAACATGCGCAGCGGCGCTTCGGTCAGCCAGCTCTTGGCGGTCAGCTTGTTACCGCGGGCAGCGCGGATTTCAACGTCACGGTACTTTGTAAAAGAGGCGGTAGTAGGTTTCTGGGTATTGTCAGTCACGAAAAAGACTCCTCAGCGATCAATCCAAACCAACCCTGGCGGTGGGTAAGCCAGCCTGTGCGCTTCAAAGCGACACAAGCGAATCAGTGGACGTTGCGAGGAGTCTCGATCGACTCATACGCATACGTCTTTACTTGTACATACAAGCATATGCAATCAAGCGGCCAACTTGTTGGATGGGGGTTCAAGAAAAGTTTTTTGAACGCTGGAAGGCCTTTGGAACAAGGGTTTTGGCGAAGATGAAATTTTTCGGGGGGATTTTGCGGAGGGGTGATGGCTTGTTACTTGAGCGGGGTTTTGCGCCACGCTGGGGCGCTCGGTAACAAAGTGGTGCGCATTGGGGAACGGGACAAGGACTGCTTTTGTGGCGAGGGAGCTTGCTCCCGCTGGTCTGCGAAGCAGGCCCAAAACCGGGAGCATGGGATCTATCAGATAAATCAGGGATTCAAGACTGACGACTGCTGCGCAGCCGAGCGGGAGCAAGCTCCCTCGCCACAGTTAAGCGCGTGCTGTCAGCTCGATCACACAGCAGGCGCCATTGCTGGAGACATCCAGCAGGCCGGTGTTACCGACGAGTTGCAGGCAATCATGGCGACCGAGTTGTGAGGTGCTGTTACCGACCTTCACTTCCAGCGCCTCGCTGACACTGAACACCAGCACAGTTCCAGCCTCACTGAAAAACCGCTGTTCGCCATCCAGCCACTGCAACCGCGCGTTGAAACGCTGCGGCGCATAAATCAGGTTGAAATCGCGGATCGGCCCGCCGAGCAATGTGCAGGACACCTGGCTCTCGCCACTAAAGGCAAAGGGATCAAGCGGTAACAGTGAACGCGTGGCCTGACCATCAACCGACAAGGTCATGCCGTCGCCTTGCAGCACGGTGATGATCCGTTCGTAACCGGCGAAGGTGGAAAACCCGCCCGACTCGCCGATATCGGCAATCGACAGACGCCAGCCGAAACCATCAAGGCCAGTACCCGCATCACGGGTGATTTCCTCAGTGCTGCCGCCGCCGTTCTTCCACGGCATGCGCGGGTAATCTTTGGCGCGTAAAACTTTCACTTCACTCATTTGTGAAACCGACCTTCCAGACGATGACGGGAACCAGGGTGAATCAAACGAGCAGCGGTCACCGGCTGACGACCGGACCACGTGCGGCGACGAATCAGCAGGCACGGCTCGCCCTTCTCAATCTGCAGCAATTTGCATTCGGAAGCCTCGGCCAGGATCGCCTCGACCACGTGCTCCCCTTCAGTCAGCGGCGCAACCTGGTTCAGATAGGCGTAAGGCGTTTGCAGGGTGAAGTCCTGCTTGAGGTAGTCCGGGGCGACCAGCGCGTTGACGAAACGATCTTCGATTTGCACCGGAATATCGTTTTCGAAATGCACGATCAGCGAATGGAAAACCCTCTGGCCTTCGCGCATATCGAGCGCGAGGGCGCGCTCGGAACCGGCAGCCTCTTCTTCGAGGGTGATCACCTTGCACGTGTGGCGATGGCCACGGGAGGCGATTTCGTCGGCGATGTTGTGCACTTCAAACAGCGCGGACTGGCTTTTCGGCTCGGCGACAAACGTACCGACACCTTGCATGCGCACCAACAGACCGTCGGCGGTCATCTCGCGCAGGGCGCGGTTGATGGTCATGCGGCTGAAACCGAGTTGGCTGACCAGCTCGCTTTCCGACGGAACGCGGTAGTGCGGCGGCCAGTTTCCACTGTCGATTTGCTGGGTGATCATCTGTTTGACGCGGGCGTACAAGGGCGCCGGACTGTCGCCCATGTTCGCGGCCAACGGTGACACTGGGGGCGGAGTCGGCACGGTTAATCCTTGGTCGTTTGGTAAGGGTAATGTGGCCCGTATGGTCAGTTCTGTCAGTCAATTTCGGCGCCAGAAATCCAGATCCTGCGTTGCTGCTCCTCGCCATAGCCAGCTATGACTCGTCGCAGCGCCTTGGCTCTGAATTTCTGGCATCCGAACTTGAACTGACGAACTAACCACACGAGCCACCTAGCTTGCCGGAGTTTACCGAGCAGGCAAACGTCTGTATATGTATATACAAATAACACACGATGGGGTGCTGAACCATGTCCGCTTTCTTTGCCGAACGCGCGCTGCTGCCTAGTGGATGGGCCAACAATGTACGTCTTGAGGTCAGCGCCGAGGGCGTGTTGACCCATATCCAGGCCGATTCCCACGCAGATGGCGCCGAACGGCTGAGCGGTCCGCTGCTGCCGGGCATGCCGAATCTGCACTCCCACGCCTTCCAGCGGGCCATGGCCGGGCTGGCGGAAGTGGCGGGTAATCCGAACGACAGTTTCTGGACCTGGCGCGATCTGATGTATCGCCTCGTCGGAAAAATCAGCCCGGATCAACTCGGCGTGATTGCCCGTCAGCTGTACATCGAAATGCTCAAGGCCGGTTACACCTCGGTTGCGGAATTTCATTATGTACACCATGACACCACCGGCCAGCCTTACGCCGACCCGGCCGAGCTGGCACTGCGGATTAGCCAGGCTGCCAGTTCCGCCGGTATCGGCCTGACTCTGTTGCCGGTGCTTTATAGCCATTCCGGTTTCGGTGGCCAGACCCCGAACGACGGTCAGCGCCGCTTCATCAACAGCACCGAAAACTACCTCAAGCTTCAGTCGCGTTTGCAGCCGATCCTGGCGCAGCAACCGGCACAATCGCTGGGTTTGTGTTTCCACTCGTTGCGCGCGGTAACACCGCAGCAAATCAGCGAAGTACTGGCGACCAGCGACAAGCAGTGCCCGGTGCACATACACATTGCCGAACAGCAGAAAGAAGTCGATGACTGCCTGAGCTGGAGCGGCCGTCGTCCGCTGCAATGGCTGTACGAAAACACCGAAGTCGACCAGCGCTGGTGCCTGGTCCACGCGACCCACGCCAACCTGGAAGAAGTCACGCTGATGGCCAAGAGTCGCGCCATCGCCGGTCTGTGCCTGACCACCGAGGCCAACCTCGGCGACGGGATTTTCCCGGCGGTGGATTTCCTCGCGCAGGGCGGACGCATGGGTATCGGGTCCGACAGCCATGTGTCATTGAGCGTGGTGGAAGAATTGCGCTGGCTGGAATACGGCCAGCGCCTGCGCGATCAGCGGCGCAATCGCTTGTATGGCGCGGATCAGCCGATGGTCGGCCGCACACTGTATGACGCGGCGCTGGATGGCGGCGCTCAGGCGCTGGGCCAGCCGATTGGTGCACTGGAAGTCGGCAAGCGTGCGGACTGGCTGGTGCTGGACGGCAACGATCCGTACCTGGCAACGGCCAGTGGTGACGGGATTCTCAATCGCTGGCTGTTTGCCGGTGGCGATCGCCAGGTGCGCGATGTGCTGGTCAATGGCCAGTGGGTTGTGCGTGACGGGCGTCATGCCGCCGAAGAAGAAAGTAACCGCGCGTTCACCCAGGTACTGCGCGATCTCCTGGGCTGACCCCCTCACTGATCATTCCCACGCTCCGCGTGGGAATGCAGCCCGGGACGCTCCGCGTCCAAACAGCGGACGCAGAGCGTCCATTGAGGCATTCCCACGCGGAGCGTGGGAACGATCATTAGCGGAGTAATCAGTTCGAGGTCTTGGCCATTTGCGTATCCGACGCACGCCAGATCAACCGCGTGGTGTCGTAGCCCTGCTGGCGTGCCTTGCTCAGCAACTCTTCACGCACTACACCGTTAACCGTCGGCGTGCGCGACAGCAGCCACAGATACTTGCGGCTAGGATCGCCGACAATGGCTGTCTTGTAATCTTCGCTGACGTACAGCACCCAGTATTCCCCCTTCGCCACACCCGGCAGCAATCGCGAGAACCAGGTATCGAACTCGACCCACAATTTGTCGGTCTTGCCCGGCACTTGCGGATAAGCCACGCCCTTGGCCTCTTCCCATTGCCAATCCGCCGTCAGGCAGCGGTTCAGCACCAACACGTTACCGTCAGGCTTGAGCGTGTAGTGGGCTTCGGATTGCGCGCAATTGCGCTGGAAATACATCGGCAGACGGGCCAGTTCATACCAGGTGCCCTGGTATTTCCTGAGATTGACGCTGTTGACCGTTTTCGGTGCCAACGGATCTTCGCCAGAAGTGGCGCAGCCAGCCAATACCAGGCTGGCAAAAAGGAGTATCAATAACCGCTTCATTGTTTTTCTCCCGTGGGCGCGTAGCCCCGGATTACTTCAGGCCTTGGCCGGAAAACATCAGTACTTTGTCACCGGCGTACTGCACGCTGATAAAGCTGTTCTTGTCACCCCAGGTGCAACTGGACATGCCGAGCGCGCCCGAGCAATCAGTGGCTTTACCCAGCAAGGCTTCAACCTCTGCCTTGGGCATGCCGGCCGACAACTTCGAGTAGTTTTCCTGATTGACCTTGCTGCATGCGGCCAACAACACGCAGAACGAGAGCAAGGCGATAGATCGCAGCGACATGGTGTAGCTCCTGGGGCGAAGGGGAATGGCATGGCTGCCAAGCTGAAGCTTAGAAGAGAAAACCCCCATCTGGTTCCCCGACTCCCCGGCTATTTATCGGGCCGCTCGTCTGCCTTTTTTCGAAAAATCAGCCACTTTCCAGTGCCGTTGAGTATTTCGTCGGTTTTCGTAAAAAGACGCCTAATCTTTGGCGCTGGCCAGTCGACATAGAAGCAGCGCAAAGCCCTCGACTGTGGCAAATTGACGCCCCTCGCTGACCAGTCCCTTCGCGGTAGTGCATTTAATGACCAGAAACATGAAATTCAGCCACAAGATCCTGCTGGCAGCCGCCCTCGTGGTCGCCGTTGCGTTCGCCTGCTTTATCCTGTTCAACGACTACCGCCAGCGCCAGACATTGCGCAGCAGTACCGAATCCTCGATGCAGGAACTCGGCAGCCTGACCACCAGCAACATCCAGACCTGGCTGGAAAGCCGCATGCAGTTGCTGCAATCGCTGTCCCAGCAGATCGCCGTGGACGGCAGCGCCCCGGCCAACCTAAAGCGCGCCATCGACTTGCCGGCCTACACCGGCAACTTCCAGCTGAGCTACTTCGGTGGCACTGACGGCGTGATGTTCTCGGTCCCGGCCGGCAATCGTGCGGCGGACTACGATCCCCGCGCCCGTGGCTGGTACAAGGCAGCCAACGGTGCGCAACAGACCATCGTCACCGAACCGTACATCGCCGCTTCATCCGGCAAACTGGTGATCACCGTGGCCACGCCAGTGAAGTATCAGAACCAGATGATCGGCGTTGCCGGTGCGGACATCGACCTGTCGAGCGTCAGCGCGATCATCAACTCGCTCAACTTCGGCGGTCACGGCCACGCGTTCATCGTCAGCGCCGACGGCAAGATCCTGATCCACCCGGACAGCAAACTGGTGCTCAAGAGCCTCGCCGAGGCCTACCCGAACGGCGCGCCGAAAGTCAGCCCGGGGCTGAAAGAAGTCGAGCTCGACGGCAAGACCCAGTTCATCTCCTTTACCCACGTCAACGGTGTGCCCTCGGCCGACTGGTACGTGGCGCTGGTGCTGGATCAGGAAACCGCGTTCTCGATGCTCAGCGAATTCCGCACCTCGGCGATTATTGCCATGATCATCGCCGTGGTTATCATCATCGCGCTGCTGGGCATGTTGATCAGCTTCCTGATGCAGCCACTGCTGACTATGGGCCGCGCCATGCATGACATCGCCGAAGGCGAAGGTGACCTGACCAAACGCCTGACCATTCACGGCCAGGATGAATTCGGTGCGTTGGGCACCTCGTTCAACCGTTTCGTGGAGCGTATTCACACCTCGATCCGCGAAGTGTCCTCGGCCACCGGCCAGGTCAACGAAGTGGCGCTGCGTGTGGTGGCTGCCTCGAACTCATCGATGTTCAACTCCGACCAGCAAGCCTCGCGCACCAGCAGCGTGGCTGCAGCGATCAACGAACTGGGCGCCGCCGCTCAGGAAATCGCCCAGAACGCCGCCCTCGCCTCGCAACACTCGAGCGACGCCCGTGCCTTGGCCGAGGACGGTCAGCAAGTGGTGGATAAAACCATCGCAGCGATGCAGCAGCTCTCGGCGAAGATCAGCGATTCGTGCGGCAACATCGAAACGCTCAACAGCAACACCGTGAACATCGGGCAGATTCTGGAAGTGATCACCAGCATCTCGCAGCAGACCAACTTGCTGGCATTGAACGCGGCCATCGAAGCGGCGCGTGCCGGTGAAGCCGGACGTGGTTTTGCCGTGGTCGCGGACGAGGTGCGCAACCTCGCCCACCGCACTCAGGATTCGGCGCAGCAAGTGCAGAAGATGATCGAAGAGCTGCAAGTCGGCGCCCGTGAAGCGGTAAGCACCATGACCGACAGCCAGCGCCAGAGCGAAAGCAGCGTCGGCATCGCCAACCAGGCGGGCGAACGCCTGGGCAGCGTGACCCAGCGCATTGGTGAGATCGACGGGATGAACCAGTCCGTGGCGACAGCGACTGAAGAACAGACCGCTGTGGTGGAGTCGATCAACGTCGACATCACCGAGATCAACACGCTGAACCAGGAAGGTGTGGAGAACTTGCAGTCGACACTGCGTGCGTGTGCGGATCTTGAACAGCAAGCGGCGCGGTTGAAGCAGTTGGTGGGTAGTTTCAGGATCTAAGCTGCTTTCACTGGCCCCATCGCCAGCAGGCTGGCTCCCACAGGGGATTTGTGAACGACACAAACCAAATGTGGGAGCCAGCCTGCTGGCGATGGCGGCATCAGCTATAGCAGAAAACTAAAAGCGAGAACCAGGCTCCGATAGAAACGCCAACTCCTCATCCGTCGACTCCCGCCCCAACACCGCATTGCGATGCGGGAACCGCCCAAACCGCGCAATCACCCGCTGATGCTTCTCGGCATAACTCAGATAATCGGTAAACAGCTTCTGATCCGCTTCCGGCTGCTGCGCAACCAGATCGATGTACCGCGAAACCGCCTCGTTCTGCACCGCCAGATTCTCGCAGTGCTCGAACACCAGGTATATAAACACCCGCTGGATCGGCCGCAACTGCCGATCGAAATCCGCCGCAATGCCTTGCGCCACCAGTGCCTGAGCCCTGAGATCGCCTGAAAAGGATTTGGGAGTGTCGCGAAAGATCATTCGCGGGAGTTGATCGAGTAGCAGCACCAGGGCCAGCCAACCTTCAGGGCGTTGCGCCCAGTCAGTCAATCCGCCGGCCAGTGCCTGCTCGACCCAGTCCCCGAAACGCGTCTGCGCTTCGAGGTCCTGGCTGTCGCGCTTGCCGAACCATAACTTGCCCTTGTCAGCCGCTATTTCGTTGGGGGATTCGAGCGTTCCGAACCACCAATCGAGCAACGACTGCCAGGGCGCGGTCATGTTTATTCCTTGTGATAAGCCGTGACGCGTGCGACTTCTTCTTTCGAACCGAGGTACACCGCTACACGCTGGTGCAGGCCTTCAGGCTGAATGTCGAGGATGCGCTGGTGACCGTCGGTGGACGCACCGCCCGCCTGTTCAACCAGGAACGACATCGGGTTGGCTTCGTACATCAGACGCAGCTTGCCTGGCTTGGATGGCTCGCGGCTGTCGCGTGGGTACATGAACAGACCGCCACGGGTCAGGATACGGTGCACGTCGGCAACCATCGCGGCGACCCAACGCATGTTGTAGTTCTTTTTCAGCGGGCCTTCATCGCCTGCCAGCAACTCACTGACGTAGCGTTGTACCGGCGCTTCCCAGTGACGCTGGTTGGACGCGTTGATCGCGAATTCCTGAGTGGATTCCGGGATCGTGATGTCTTCGTGGGTCAGTACGAAGCTGCCCATTTCACGATCCAGGGTAAAGCCTTTCACGCCATCACCCAGGGTCAGCACCAGCATGGTCTGCGGGCCGTAGATGGCATAACCGGCGGCTACCTGCTGAGTACCTGGCTGCAAGAAGGCCTTTTCGTTCAAGGCTTCGTTCTGGCTCAGGTATTCGCTCGGGCAACGCAGTACCGAGAAGATCGTACCGACCGGCGCGTTGATGTCGATGTTCGATGAGCCGTCCAGCGGGTCGAATACCAGCAGGTACGCGCCTTTCGGGTATTTGCCCGGGATCTGGTAGGCATTGTCCATTTCTTCGGACGCCATGCCGGCCAGGTGACCGCCCCATTCGTTGGCTTCGAGCAGGATCTCGTTGGAGATCACGTCGAGTTTCTTCTGCACTTCGCCTTGGACGTTTTCAGTGCCCATGCTGCCCAGAACGCCGCCGAGGGCGCCTTTGGACACGGCGTGGCTGATTTCCTTGCAAGCACGCGCCACCACTTCGATCAGGAAACGCAGATCGGCAGGGGTGTTGTTGCTACGGGTCTGCTCAATCAAATAGCGACTCAGGGTAACGCGGGACATGGAAGGCTCCGGTGGAATTGGGGGCTAAAAACCCGCGCAGTTTAACGCGAGTCGAGGCGCATTTCCTCCTATCAGACGTGATACGCCCAATAGAGTTCATGCGCCGGGTTGAGCGTAGCTGTAAATGAACTCAATTGTGGCGAGGGAGCTTGCTCCCGTTGGGGTGCGAAGCGGCCCCCTGAAGCATTCGCCGCCATTTGTCCGAGAGAATGCAGCCCCAGAATCTACGACTGCTTCGCAGCCGAACGGGAGCAAGCTCCCTCGCCACAGATTCAGGGTTTGACGGGAGGCTTGCGCAGCAAACTGAACGCCATCGCAGCCAGGAACAAAACGCTCAGCAACAACACTGCCCACAACCCGAACTTCTTCCAGTTCGTGTCCGTCGTCGCTGCCGTTGTCCCCGTGGATGGGCTGCTCACCACCGCCGCACCTTCCACCGAAGCCTTGCCCAACGCCGCCCACTTCGCCGCGCTGTAATCCGGAATCAGCGTCGACAACGAAAGGTTTGCCGCCTTCACCGTCGCACTCCCCAGCGCCAGCGTATAAGGCCCCGCCCCGCGCGCCAGGAACACCAATTGCGTCGAGCGCACGGCAAACTTCACCGTCGGCGCCTCTGCGCCCAAGCCACCGCCGCGCTCATCCACCACAAGCTTCAACTGCTGCACGGTTTGCCCCGACAGCTGCAATTCGTTCTGCACCACGTCCTGGCCACTCTGGGTCAGGCGGTAGAGCAAACCACTGGTCAGCGGCTGCCACGGCAGACTGCTTTCGCGACGACCGGACAACGTCACCGGCGCCAGGCTGTTGGGCTGACTCAGCTCGACCTGGACCCGTTCGACATTCAGCCCCATCGGCAACTGCCACGTGTACTCACCCGCCTTCACGCTGTTGCCCGCCAGCGGTTGCGACCAGACCAACGGCAGCGGCAGGCTGTGAGTGCTGGCGCTTTGCAGCTGCGCGGACGTCAGCGCCGGCGCCGATTGCGGTGAATTCCACAGCAAGCGCAGATAACGCGCCGACTGCCCCGGCAAGCCAACTTCATGCTGTTCGACCCGTTCATCGGCAAACGTCAGCCGCGCCACCTGCCCTTCGCCCCACGACTGCCAATGCTGCAAATCGTCGCTGGCCTCGATGGTGAAACGCTGAAAACCATCGCGCTCGCTGGTCCAGTCGAGGATCAACTGCTGCAACGGCGCCTTGATGCCGCTGGCGTCGAGCAACCAGCCGCGCAGCACTTCTTCACCCGCCTCCAGCTGACTGGACGGCTGCACTTCGACCAACGTGCCGTTCGCATTCGATTGCACGCGGATGCCCGGCACGCGCTCCGTGGCGTCCGCCGAGGTGTACAGCGGGAACCATTTCACGTCGGTCAACGTGCGGTTTTCGCGGGTTGACGCCGCTTCGCGAGCCAACGCGTAGGCCTGGGCCTCGCCGGCAGCGTTGAAGACCCGGACATCGCTGAGGTCCGTTTGCCGCGCATTCAGTTGCACGCTCAAAGGCAATTCGAGACGATACCAGGGCCCCTCGCCGCTCACCGACAACGGCACCTGAGTGGCGAAGTCCGCCGGTTTTTCCTGAGCACTGGCGGACAGCGCCACACCCAACGCAACAGCGCCCAACCAGCCCAGGTTCAGCTTCTGACTCAAGACGACACTCCTTCGGTTTCAGGGGCCGGCCTTTCAGCATCCGGCGCAGCCTCGGTACGCTTGGGCGGCAGCGGCGCGAAATACCCCACCACCAGCAGCAACACGCCGACGCCGATAAACGACACGATCCGCGCAAGGCCGCCGCGGTTACTCAATTCGACAAAGAACAGTTTGGCCACCACCACGCCGATCAGCGCGGCGCCGATCAGCCAGACTTCGCGGCGATGACGCAGATGGCCGCCGATCATCAGACTCAGCGCCATCAAGGTCCAAACGATGGACAGGCCAGCCTGCACCAGCATCGACTCAAGCAACGCATCCACCTCGAACGGCACACCGCCCCAGTGGTGCGCGGTGCGCATCACCAACGCGGTGAAGAAGGCGAACAGCGAGACCCCGGCGATCAGTTGCGTGGCGTGATCCACATAGTCCTTGCGAATCGACAGTTGAGTGACGGCGCTGCGGGACCAGACGTAAACGCCGAACAGCGCAAACAACAGCCCCAACTCCAACGGGTTGATCAGCGGCACATAGGGCAGCGGTTCCGCCGTGCCGTCGCTGACGATGTTCGCCAGCCAGAACCAGCCGAGCATCAGCACTGCCAACGGTGCCGCCGTGTAGAAGCGATATTCGCGGGGATACGCCGAAACAGGCCAAGGCCAGTTGCGCGGCGCCGCCATCAACACCAGATAAACACTCGGCAGAATCGCCCAACCCAGCCAGCGCCAGGCGTTGTACTGCTCGGACAACAGCAGCAATCCGTAACGCAATTCCAGCGCCAGCACGCCGATCAACAGCCAGCAGCCGAGCACATGGGCGGTGCTCAAGGCGCGCGCCGGCAACATCGGCGCCAAGCGTCGCAGGGAGATGAAGTGCACGACGAACACCGCGGCCCACACCAGCCAGCCGAAGTTCGCCGCCGGGTGATAACGCGAGTGCCACGCGGCAAGCAGTACCAGACCGGCAGCAGGAATCAGCAAGGTGCAGAGCAAGCCCAGCGCCGACCATTTCAAACGCAGCGCCAATACCATCCACAGCGCCACGCTCACAGCGGCAACAGCCAGCAGCAACGTCGCTTGCAGATTCAGCGGTGCAAAGCGCAACACTTCGCTGATCCACGCCAGCGCCCACCAACCCGCGCCCCACACCAGTAACACTTCGGACAAACGCTGCAAACTCAGCACATCAAACGCCGAGGCATGATTACCAAGCTGCAAGCGCCATGCCCCGACCATCGCGGCCAGGCCCAACACCAGCGGTGTCCAGAAGCCGCTGTGAGCCAGAGGCTTCAAACCTTCGCTGGCCAGCGGCCCGAGCAGGTCCGGCCCGGCGAACAGGAACGCCGCGCCGCCAATCACCTGCAACAGCAGGCCGAAGACAAAACTCACGCGCTGCTTGAGGTACAGACTGAGCCAAATGATGAACAAGCCACTGGCCGCCCACACCGCACTCGCGGTTTGCCATGGCAACACGAACAGCACCGCCAGATTGATCAGCACCAGACCGGCCAACAACACCACCGACAAGCCGCGCAACAGTCGAACGTCGTTGCGCACCATCTCATCGCGAGCAGCGAGCAACATGCCGGCGATCAACGCCAGGCCGATCAGGGACGCGCTGAGCAAACCGCTCCAACCAGCGCTGAACACCGCAGCCGACTCACCGCTGGAACCTTGCAACCGCAGCAGGAACAACGCACCGCCGAGCAATTGCACGGCAAACGCGGTGAACAGGAACGTGCGCGATTGCAGACGCAAGCCGACAAACAACGTCGCCAACCCCGCCAGCGCCCAACTGATCGCGGTGCCGTGGGTCAGGAAGAACAACGGCGCCAGCAGATAGAGGAAGGTCAGGCCGAGGCAAGCCAATACCGGCAGCCCTTTGCGTTCCCATTCCGATGTTTGTTCGGGCGAGGCTTTGCGTAATTGATAGAAGCTGAACAACAACGCTACGCCGAGCATCAATGCGCCCAGTGGAGCGCCGTCGAGCAAGCTGCTGTCGCCGATCCGCAATTCGCTGACAAACGCCAGGGCCGAGCCCAGTTGCAGCAGCAAGGCAAACGCGCGAGCCAGCGGTCGTTGCTGACGCAGGCCGAGCCAGAAAATCCCCGCGCCCTCCACCGCCCAGGCAGCGGCCGTCCAGCGAGCGTCGAGCCCCAGGGGAATCGCGAGGCTGGCGAAGATCACACCCAGCGCCAGGCAGGTTTCCGCGAGCAGCAATGCACGGCCGCCCATCAGCAACCGGGCCAGCCCCATGTAGATCATGCCCAACGCCAACGCACTGAACGCCGCGGCGAATTCCAAATGCTGAACCAGTGCGAACTGCAAACCGAAACCCACCAGCGGCGGGCCGAACAGCATCGTGCCGTCGGCGTAATCACCCTTGCGCGCCGACCAGCGCAGCAGCGCCTCGCGGCTGTCGTCCTCGGGGGCGTCGCTCATTTCCAGCAATTTGCGCCGGGCGAACAGCAGGCCGATGGCCAGGTACATCAGGAAGAACAGAATCAGGAACGGCTCGGTGCTCCACAGCAATTCCGGCGTGTAGGAGCGCACGCCCCAGGCGAAACCGATACCGAAGGTGCCGACGAAACCGATCAGGTTCAGCAGTCGCCAAGCCTTGAACCAGGCGATGGCGAGGATGCCGGCATTGAGCAGAGCGAAGTAACTGAACAGCGCGACGTGGTTGCCGGCACCGGTGGACGTCAGGATCGGCGCCGCAAAGCCGCCGAGTGCCGCGGCCGCAGCCAGGCCCAACGCATCCTGAGTGATGGCAAGAATCGCCGAGAACACTGTCACTGCGACCAGCAGGCCCAGCGCGGCTGTCGGATCGAGCAGCGGGTGCAGGCGCATCGCGGCAAACACCGTCAGGTACAACACGGCAATCCCGGTGCCTTGCAGCATCAGCGCGTAATTGCTGTTGCGTGTTCTGAGCCACCAACCCAGCCCGAGCAAGCCCAACGCAGCCGCCGCAACTCCGGCATATCGCAGTTCAATCGGCACCACCATGCCTTCGGTGGCGTAACGCAGCAGGAACGCCAGACCGAGGAACAACAGCACCACGCCGACCCGCAGCACGGTGTTGCCACCGAACAGCCAGTTGCGCGCGCCACTGATGGCCCGGTCGATTAAATTCGGGCCGCGAGGGATCGCGGGTTGTTGCGGTTCGCGGGCGACCGGCTCGGGTTTCCAGGCATCGTCGGGCAGCGGACGGCTGGTTTGCGGCGCCGTTGCGGTCATCGGTTCGAGTTCGGGTGGAAGCTCCCAGATCATCTCCGGGGTTTCGAGAGGAATTTCATCGAGTGTGAATTCAGGAGACGGGGCGATTTCGCTGGCGATCGGTTCGCTGGTCTGCGGCGCTGTGACGCCAGATGCCTCCAGCAATGCCAGGCGTTGTTGCACCCCATTCAGCGCAACCTGCGCCTGGTCCAGCAGACGACGCTGCTCGGCCGATTCTGTACCCAAGCGGCCGAGGCGTATGGCCTGGCCGATACCCAGCCCGAGCAATGCGCCCAACAGCGCATCGCTGAACGACTCATCGAGTATCCAGCCCAGCACCAGCCCAATCAGCATGAACATCCATTGCATGGTCGATATCCCTAAGCGGCCCATTGCCATGTGGCGTCTGCGCTGACGTCATCGCGGGCAAGTCGGATCGCCGCACCGCACGCTCCCACAGGATTTGCATGTGCCGCAAGAACGACATATGACCTGTGGGAGCGTGGCTTGCCCGCGATTGAGCGCGCAGCGCTCACTGAAACTTGGGCTTAGTATATCGGCCAGGCCCAACACCCGTCGGGCCTTGCTCGCAATTATTGCTAAAAGTTACTCCAGCGCCTTCCAAATCTCCGTGGCGTACTCGCGAATGGTCCGGTCGGACGAGAACCAGCCCATCCGGGAAGTGCTCAACACCGCCGAGCGCCACCAGGCTTGAGAATCGTGCCAATGGGCTTCCACGCGCATCTGCGCGTCCCAGTAGGAATCGAAATCGGCGCAAACCAGGAAGCGGTCGTAGTCGATCAGCGAGTCGATCAAGCCTGCGTAACGGGACGGATCGTCCGGTGAGAACACCCCGCCGCGAATCGCTTGCAGCACGTCGTTAAGCCTATGGGATGCGGCAATGTCCGGCGTCGCATTGAACTCATGGTTCTGCTTGCGCGCTTCAACCTGCTGGGCGCTGAGACCAAAGATGAACATGTGCTCGGCGCCGATGCGTTCGCACATTTCGACGTTGGCCCCGTCCAGCGTACCGATGGTCAGCGCGCCGTTGAGGCCGAATTTCATATTGCTGGTGCCCGAAGCCTCGAAGCCTGCGGTGGAAATCTGCTCGGACAAATCCGCCGCCGGAATAATGCTCTCCGCCAGGCTGACGTTGTAGTTGGGCAGGAACACCACTTTGAGCAAACCGCGCACCGTCGGGTCGTTGTTCACCACCCGGGCGATGTCGTTGGTCAACTTGATGATCAACTTGGCCTGGTGATAACTGGCTGCGGCCTTGCCGGCGAAGATCTTCACCCGCGGCACCCAATCGATTTCCGGCTCGGCACGAATCGCCTGGTACAGCGCCACGGTGTGCATCAGGTTGAGCAACTGTCGTTTGTATTCGTGGATCCGTTTGACCTGCACGTCGAACATCGCCGCCGGGTTGACCGCGATCCCCAGTCGTTCATGAATCAGATACGCCAAGGCTTTTTTGCTGTGCAGACGTTGCTCGGCGAAGGCTTTGCGGAACGCGCTTTTTTCGGCGAAGGGCTCCAGTTCCAGCAGGCGTTCTTCTGCGTTGTCCAACAGATCCGGGCCGAGGGCATCGACAATCATCGACGTCAGTTCAGGGTTGGCCTGGTAGAGCCAGCGGCGGAAGGTGATGCCGTTGGTCTTGTTGTTGATCCGCTCCGGGTAGAGCTTGTGCAGTTCGGAGAACACGGTTTTGCGCATCAGTTGCGTGTGCAGCCCGGACACGCCGTTGACGCTGTGGGAACCGAGGAACGCCAGGTTGCCCATGCGCACGCGGCGGCCGTTGTCTTCTTCGATCAGCGACACCGCGCGCAGCACGTCGAAGTCGTGAATGCCTTTGGCGCGCAACGAGTCGATGTGCTGGGCGTTGATCTGGTAAATGATCTGCATGTGCCGAGGCAGCATCCGCTCCATCAAACCGACCGGCCAGGTTTCCAGCGCTTCCGGCAACAGCGTGTGGTTGGTGTACGAAAGCGTATCGACCGTGACCTGCCACGCGGCGTCCCACGCCACGTCGTAGACGTCGACCAATTGCCGCATCAGCTCGGCCACGGCAATCGAAGGGTGCGTGTCGTTGAGCTGGATCGCCGCGTGGTCGCCCAGGGTCAGGACCGAGGTGTGCATGTTGCGATGGCGGCGCAGCAAATCCTGCAAGGACGCGGCGACAAAGAAGTATTCCTGGCGCAGACGGAGTTCCTGGCCAGCTTCGGTGCTGTCCGCCGGGTAAAGCACGCGGGAGATACTTTCCGCCCGGGCAACTTCTGCCACGGCGCCCAAGTGGTCACCGGCGTTGAAGCGTTCCAGGTGCAAATCTTCCATGGCACGGGCACGCCACAGGCGCAGCGTATTGACGCTCGCCCCGCGCCAGCCGACCACCGGCGTGTCGTAAGCAATGGCCCGCACGGTTTCCGCCGGAGACCAGACTTGCTTGGACTTGCCGTTTTCATCGGTCACGGTTTCGACACTGCCGCCGAAGCCGATCGGGTAAACAACTTCAGGCCGTTCAAATTCCCACGGATTGCCGAAATCCAGCCAGTGTTCGGTCTGTTCCTGCTGCCAGCCGTCGACGATGGCCTGACGGAACAAGCCGTGTTCATAACGAATGCCATAGCCGTGGCCAGCGATGCCGAGGGTCGACATGCTTTCCATGAAGCACGCCGCCAGACGACCGAGGCCGCCGTTGCCCAGAGCCGCGTCGGGCTCCAGCAGGCGGATGCGCTCAATATCGACGCCGAGTTCGGTCATGGCTTCGCGGGCGACGTCGAGCAGGCCGAGGTTGCTCAGGCTGTCGTAGAGCAGCCGGCCGATGAGAAATTCCAGGGAGAGGTAATAAACCCGTTTCTGACCTTTGCGGTAGATCTGCCGAGTGTGATCCATCCAGTGCTCGACCATGTGATCGCGCGCTGCCAGGGCGATGGCTTCGAACCAGTCGTGGTCGAAGGCGTGATCCGGGTCTTTGCCCACCGCGTAGGTGAGTTTGGTCAAGACGGCATCGCGAAATGCGGCCACCTCTGCTTCGCGAACAAGTGGTTCTTGAGTCATCGATAGGACCTCGAGCGAGCGTTGAGTTGTCTGAGCCTAGACGGTCTGACAGGCGGTCGGGGCTCTGGTTCGGCAGTTTTTCCTGATAGTGCGAGATAGGCCGGCATTACATTGTCATGTACCTGAATGAATGCAGGGGCCGTGCCGGATTAACGGTGTTATTGGGCGGTACAGAAAAAAACTGGCGAAAGGTTGTTCAAAAATCCACCAGTCCCGGTATGATCGCGCGCCCTGATGCACACGCTGGTAACAACCGATGATGAAGTCCAACCTGATCGCTGCCGCAGAGATCGATCGCCTCGATACCTGGGCCAAATATTCTGCGCCGATGTGCGGCTCGTGTGTATCCAGCTGCTGCACGCTGCCGGTCGAGACCAAGATCAAGGATCTGATCCGCATCGGCATCGTCGACGAGTTCGAGCGCGGCGAGCCCGCAAAGAACATTGCCAAGCGCTTGCAGAAGGAAGGGATCGTCGAGCGTTACAACCAGAAGACCGAGATCTTCACCCTCCAGCGCATGAGCAACAACGATTGCCTGTACCTGGATCGTAAGAGCCGTCTGTGCACTATTTATGAAAAGCGCCCGGACACCTGCCGCAATCACCCGAAAATCGGGCCACGGCCGGGGTATTGCGCTTACAAGCCGAAAGAAGTGGCGCGCGAAACCAGCGAAAGCCGCCGCACCCTCGAAAAATTCTAAAGCCCCCTACATGATCGTTCCCACGCTCCGCGTGGGAATGCAGCCCGGGACGCTCCGCGTCCCAAAGCGGACGCAGAGCGTCCATTGAGGCATTCCCACGCAGAGCGTGGGAACGATCAACAAACACCGCACAAACTCCAGACAAACAAAAACGCCCCCGACCTTGCGGTCGGGGGCGTTTTTTTAGCTGCTAACTAAGTCGAGACTCAGTTACCGCTTTTCTTGGCAGCGCGGGTACGCTCGCTTTCGCCCAGGATCTTCTTGCGAAGACGGATGGACTTAGGAGTGACTTCGCACAATTCGTCTTCTTGAACGAATTCCAGAGCTTGTTCCAGGGTGAAACGGATAGGCGGAACCAGAGCGATGGTTTCGTCTTTACCCGAAGCACGCATGTTGTCGAGCTTCTTGCCTTTGGTTGGGTTGACGCCCAGGTCGTTGTCGCGGCTGTTGATGCCGACGATTTGACCTTCGTACACGTCTTCACCGTGACCCAGGAACAGTTTGCCGCGAGCTTGCAGGGTTTCCAGCGAGTAAGTCAGAGCCTTACCGGTAGCAACCGACACCAGCACGCCGTTCTGACGGCCGGACATGTCGCCGGACTTCATCACGTCGTAACGGTCGAAGATCGAGGTCAGGATGCCTGCACCGGAGGTCAGGGTCAGGAACTCGTTACGGAAACCGATCAAGCCACGAGCCGGGATGTTGTACTCAAGGCGCACACGGCCCTTGCCATCCGGAACCATGTTGGTCAGGTCGCCTTTACGGATACCGATCTGTTCCATGATCGAACCTTGCGATTCTTCCGGCAGGTCGATGGTCACGTTTTCGTACGGTTCGTGCTTCACGCCGTCAACCATACGGATGATCACTTCCGGACGACCAACACCCATTTCGAAGCCTTCGCGACGCATGGTTTCGATCAGTACCGAGAGGTGCAGCTCACCACGGCCGGAGACTTTGAACTTGTCGGCGGTGTCGCCTTCTTCAACGCGCAGGGCAACGTTGTAGAGCAGTTCTTTGTCCAGACGCTCTTTGATGTTACGGCTGGTGACGAACTTGCCTTCACGACCGCAGAACGGCGAGTCGTTAACCTGGAAGGTCATGGAAACAGTTGGTTCGTCAACGGTCAGCGGCTTCATCGCTTCGACGTTCAGTGGGTCGCACAGAGTGTCGGAGATGAACAGCGAATCGAAGCCGCTGATGCAGACGATGTCGCCGGCAGCTGCTTCTTCAACGTCAACGCGGTGCAGACCGTGGTGACCCATCAGCTTCAGGATACGGCCGTTACGGCGCTTGCCGTCGGCATCGATCGCCACAACCTGGGTGTTCGGCTTGACGCGACCACGAGCGATACGGCCAACGCCGATGATGCCCAGGAAGCTGTTGTAGTCCAGTGCCGAGATTTGCATCTGGAACGGACCGTCACGGTCAACTTTCGGCGCAGGTACGTTGTCGACGATCGACTGGTACAGCGGGGTCATGTCTTCAGCCATGGCGGTGTGTTCCAGACCGGCAATGCCGTTCAGGGCCGAGGCGTAGACGACTTTGAAGTCCAGCTGTTCTTCGGTAGCACCGAGGTTGTCGAACAGGTCGAAGATCTGGTCCAGAACCCAGTCCGGACGCGCGCCTGGACGGTCAACCTTGTTGATGACCACGATTGGACGCAGGCCGGCTTCGAAAGCCTTCTTGGTCACGAAACGGGTTTGCGGCATAGGGCCGTCTTGAGCGTCAACCAGCAGCAGAACGGAGTCAACCATCGACATTACGCGTTCAACTTCGCCGCCGAAGTCGGCGTGGCCCGGGGTGTCCACGATGTTGATGTGGTAGCCGTTCCAGTTGATGGCGGTGTTTTTCGCCAGAATGGTAATACCGCGCTCTTTCTCCTGGTCGTTGGAGTCCATCACGCGCTCGTCGTTGAGCTCGTTGCGCTCCAGGGTGCCGGATTGACGCAAGAGTTTGTCTACCAGGGTGGTCTTACCATGGTCAACGTGAGCAATGATGGCGATGTTGCGTAGATTTTCGATCACTTGTGTATCTCGATCAGAGGATTCGGTGTGCTGACAGGTCGTGGCAGCGATTAACAGTAGAGTCAGGCCTTGCCGTTACAGCTTGACGGCAGAGTCGGGGGGCCGGTGACGCAGGCCACAGGCAAACAGCCCCGGGCTCTTAGCTCGGTCGATAAACGCGCACATTGGCATGCCCCTCACTGAGCAAATGGTGGGCATGCAGGCGACTCATCACGCCTTTGTCGCAATACAGCAGGTACTGGCGAGTAGGGTCCAGTTCCTTGAAACGAGCGTTCAATGCATAAAACGGCATCGTTTGTATGTCGATGCCAGCCAAGTCCAGCGGGTCGTCTTCAGCGGCGTCCGGGTGACGGATGTCGATGACGATCTGACCGGCCAGCGCTTCGCTGACTTCTTCAATCTGCACATCCTGGCCCAATTCGTCGATCACGCGATCGATCGGCACCAGTTTGGCGTTCTCGAGCGCACGCTCAAGGACTGCCATGTCGAACTGTTGTTCTTCGTACTCCACGCGCGGACGCTTGGCGTGGGTCTTGGGGTTCACCGAGATGACCCCGCAGTATTCCGGCATGTGCTTGGCGAAGTCGGCAGTGCCGATTTCGTTGGCCAGGTCGATGATGTCCTGCTTGTGACTGGCGATCAGCGGACGCAAGACCAGCTTGTCGGTCACGCAGTCGATCACGGACAGGTTCGGCAGTGTCTGGCTCGACACCTGGGAAATCGCCTCGCCGGTAACCAGCGCATCGATGTCCAGCCGATCGGCAATACGGGAAGCAGCGCGCAACATCATACGCTTCAAAACTACACCCATATGACTGTTATCGACTTTCCCGAGAATTTCTCCCAGTACTTCTTCGAATGGCACACTTACAAATAACACGCGTTGGGAGCTGCCGTACTTCTTCCAGATGAAGTGCGCGACTTCCATGACGCCCAGTTCATGGGCCCGTCCGCCTAGATTGAAGAAGCAGAAATGGCTCATCAGACCACGGCGCATGATCTGGTAAGACGCAACGGTCGAATCGAAACCGCCAGACATCAGCACAAGCGTCTGTTCCAGGGCACCCAGCGGATATCCACCGATGCTGTTGTGCTGGCTATGGATCACGAACAACCGTTTGTCGCGAATTTCGATGCGGACTTCGATTTCCGGCTCTTTAAGCGAGATTCCGGCGGCGCCGCACTGACGACGCAGTTGGCTGCCGACGTATTTCTCGACGTCCATCGAACTGAATTCATGCTTGCCGGCACGTTTGCAGCGCACCGAAAAGATCTTCCCGGCCAACGCATCACCGAAGTGCTGCTTGCACTTGGCGACGATATCGTCGAAGTCGCCCAGCGGGTATTCGTCGACTTGCAGGAAATGCGCGATGCCCGGCATGCAGCTCAGGCGCTCGGTCATCTCCTTCAGGGCTTTGGGCTCGCTGACGCGTGTTTCCAGCTCGAGATTGTCCCACACACCGTTCACCACCACAGCCGGGTCCAGGTCGCGGAGCACGGTACGGATGTTTTTGGCCAACTGGCGGATGAAACGCATCCGTACCGGGCGGCTCTTGATGGTGATCTCGGGGAAGACTTTTACGATTAGTTTCATGAAAACAGCGCGCGCTGGGCCAGCCGAAAAAGGGGGGCGCGGATTATAGCGGAAATTGCTCAAGGTTTAACCAGTTAATGTGCAGAAGGTTTTGCGCGCACCAAAACAGGTCATTTGTTGTTTTTGACGCTACATTGTAGGGCGAGATTTTCAGCTTTCAGACGCTTTGTGCCTTTATAAGCGTGTTATTGGGGCAAAAAACCCATGGTGGGGCACTGGCATGCAATTTGCTCCCTTGTGAGGCAGGTTGCCTTGGCAGAGTATTCGCGCCGGCATCACCCACATTCTAAGGGCATCCACTACTAAGCCCGAAGCCACCCGGAGGACACTATGTCGAAGTCGGTTCAACTCATCAAAGATCATGACGTCAAGTGGATTGATCTGCGCTTCACGGACACCAAAGGCACTCAGCACCACGTGACCATGCCGGCTCGCGACGCGCTGGATGAAGCTTTCTTCGAAGAAGGCAAAATGTTCGACGGTTCCTCCATCGCTGGCTGGAAAGGCATCGAAGCTTCCGACATGATCCTGCTGCCGGACGACAGCACTGCCGTTCTCGACCCGTTCACCGAAGACCCAACGCTGATCATTGTGTGCGACGTCATCGAGCCGTCGACCATGCAAGGCTACGATCGCGACCCACGTGCGATCGCCAAGCGTGCCGAGGAATACCTGAAATCGACCGGTATCGGCGACACCGTATTCGTTGGCCCGGAGCCTGAGTTCTTCATCTTCGACCAAGTGAAGTTCAAGTCCGACATCTCCGGTTCGATGTTCAAAATCTTCTCCGAACAAGGTTCCTGGATGTCCGACCAGGACATCGAAGGCGGCAACCATGGCCACCGTCCAGGTATCAAAGGCGGTTACTTCCCGGTTCCACCGTTCGACCACGACCACGAAATCCGTACCTCCATGTGCAACGCCATGGAAGAGATGGGTCTGGTCATCGAAGTTCACCACCACGAAGTGGCAACTGCCGGTCAGAACGAAATCGGTGTGAAGTTCAACACCCTGGTCGCCAAGGCTGACGAAGTTCAGACCCTGAAGTACTGCGTGCACAACGTTGCTGTCGCTTACGGCCGCACCGCGACCTTCATGCCTAAGCCTCTGTACGGCGATAACGGTTCGGGTATGCACGTTCACTTGTCCATCGCCAAAGATGGCAAGAACACCTTCGCTGGCGAAGGTTATGCCGGCCTGTCCGACACCGCTCTGTACTTCATCGGCGGCATCATCAAGCACGGTAAGGCCCTGAACGGCTTCACCAACCCGTCGACCAACTCCTACAAGCGTCTGGTCCCAGGTTTCGAAGCTCCGGTAATGCTGGCCTACTCGGCTCGCAACCGTTCCGCTTCGATCCGTATTCCTTACGTGTCCAGCCCTCGCGCTCGCCGTATCGAAGCGCGCTTCCCGGATCCGGCAGCCAACCCGTACCTGGCCTTCGCTGCCCTGGTAATGGCCGGCCTGGACGGTATCCAGAACAAGATCCACCCTGGCGACGCAGCTGACAAAAACCTGTACGACCTGCCGCCTGAAGAGGCGAAAGAGATCCCACAAGTTTGCGGCAGCCTGAAAGAAGCCCTGGAAGAGCTGGACAAAGGTCGCGCGTTCCTGACCAAAGGCGGCGTGTTCTCCGATGATTTCATCGACGCTTACATCGCTCTGAAAAGCGAAGAAGAAATCAAGGTACGCACCTTCGTACACCCACTGGAATATGAGCTGTACTACAGCTGCTGATCCGGTAGCGCCTGCGCAAGCGGCGTGACAAAAAGAGGCCTCCTTCGGGAGGTCTTTTTTATGCCCACGATTAAGCGATCACTGAAAAACCCTGTGGGAGCGGGCTTGCCCGCGATGGCGTCGGCACATCCAACAGTAATGTTGGCTGATACACCGATATCGCGGGCAAGCCCGCTCCCACAGGGTTTTGTGGTGCTTGGGAGATCTCTGTAAATCATGCCCAAATGTTTACAACTTGGGACAACCGCCACCCCTGACCTATGCTGCAACCCAACGCTTTCGTTTCTGGTCGATTTTATGGGTCGTGGTTTTCTTTTGATGTTGCTGCTGATCGCTCTGCCCGCCGTAGCGCAGATCTATAAGTACACCGACGCCTCCGGCAACACCGCCTACAGCAATCAACCGCCCGACGGCGTCAAGTCTCAGCCGGTCGAGTTGCCACCGCTCAACAGCGTTGAGCGCCAGGCACCTCCTGCACCTGCTGCCGAGGCCAGCAACAGCGAACAACCGCGCAGCGCCTACGAGGTGCTGGAGTTGACCGGTTTACCTACCGATGAGGCCCTGCGCGCCAACAACGGCACGTTCACGGTCAGCGTCATGATCAAGCCGCGCCTTCAAGCGCCGCACCTGTTCAGGTTACTGCTGGATGCTCAGCCCTATGGGCAATCGAGCAACGTGCCGATCCTGCAACTGGTGAATATTGACCGTGGCGAACACAGCCTGGCGGTGCAGGTGATTGATGGCGAGCACATCGTTCAACAGAGCCCGACGGTGACCTTCACCGTGCAACGGGTGCATAAACCATGAGGTTGTGGCTGCTGATCGCCTGCCTGATCGCACTGCCGGTAACGGCCGAGGTCTTTACCTACGTCGACGCTCACGGTAATCGTGTCTACACCGACCAGCCAGGCCCGGGCAATGCCAAGCGCGTACCGCTGGCGACGAGCAATCGCATGTCCGCCAACCCGACGGGCGCGCGCCCCGTAATTGCCGAGCAGAAGAATGAAGAACGGCCGCTGTTCCATTACGACATGCTCCGTGTGCTGGTCCCGGAGCCGGACGCTACGGTCCGTAGCAACGCCGGAGAATTGATCGTCAGCGTTACCAACGAACCCGGCCTGCAACGAGGCCATCGCTACCGATTGTTGCTCGATGGACAACCCACTGCCGAGCCCGGCCTCAGCCCGGTATTTGCCCTGAGCAACATTGACCGCGGCAGCCACAACCTCTCCGTGGAAATCCTCGACGAACAAGGCCGCACCGTCGAACGCACGGCCAATCAACCCTTCCAGATGCTGCGCATTTCCCTCGCGCAGAAACGCAAGGTCAAACCCTGCACCCTCACCGATTACGGCCAACGGCCGGAATGTCCGCTCAAAGACAAACCCGAAGAAGAAAAAAATCCGTTCCTGCGTTTCTTCTAACCTCTCTCAGGTTTGCGCACTATATTGGTGCAATAGGTTGCACCGTTCCCACATCTCAACCCATTTTGGTTCGAAAGTACCCGCGAAAGCTGGCAGAACGCCACGCAAACGAGCGTCAAACGCCCGTTTCAGGCCTTAAACGCTTCTTTTCGGAGCCTTGGTTTGGTTTTTGCATTTTCCTCGTATCGGCGCGTTATCCACGCGCATGCCCTGCTCCAAAAGAGGTCCTAATGACCATCAGTGACGCACTGCATCGTCTGCTTCTCGACAATCTGACCACCGCTACCATTCTGCTCGACGCCGAACTGCGCCTCGAGTACATGAACCCGGCGGCGGAAATGCTCCTGGCCATCAGCGGGCAGCGCAGCCATGGGCAGTTCATCAGCGAGTTGTTCACCGAATCCACCGAAGCGCTGAATTCCCTGCGCCAGGCAGTCGAGCAGGCGCACCCGTTCACCAAGCGCGAAGCGATGCTCACTGCCCTCACCGGCCAGACGCTGACCGTCGACTACGCGGTAACACCGATCCTGGCCAACGGCGCCACCATGCTGCTGCTGGAAGTCCACCCCCGTGACCGCTTACTGCGGATCACCAAGGAAGAGGCGCAGCTGTCGAAGCAGGAAACCAGCAAAATGCTGGTGCGCGGCCTAGCTCATGAGATCAAGAATCCGCTGGGCGGGATTCGCGGCGCAGCCCAGTTGCTCGCCCGCGAACTGCCGGAAGAAAGCCTGCGCGACTACACCAACGTGATCATTGAAGAGGCCGACCGTCTGCGAAACCTCGTGGACCGCATGCTCGGCTCCAACAAATTGCCGTCGCTGGCGATGTGCAACGTTCATGAAGTACTGGAACGCGTCTGTCATCTGGTGGAAGCGGAAAGTCAGGGTTGCATCACTTTGGTGCGCGACTACGACCCAAGCATTCCCGACGTGTTGATCGACCGCGAACAAATGATTCAGGCCGTGCTGAACATCGTGCGTAACGCGATGCAAGCCATCAGCAGCCAGAACGAGCTGCGCCTGGGCCGCATCAGCCTGCGCACCCGCGCCATGCGTCAGTTCACCATCGGCCACGTGCGTCATCGCCTGGTGACCAAGATCGAAATCATCGACAACGGTCCCGGCATTCCTGCGGACCTGCAAGAAACCATCTTCTTTCCCATGGTCAGCGGCCGCCCGGACGGTACCGGGCTGGGCCTGGCCATTACCCAGAACATCATCAGCCAGCACCAGGGTTTGATCGAGTGTGACAGCCACCCAGGCCACACCACCTTCTCGATCTTTCTGCCACTGGAACAAGGAGCCACATCGACATGAGCCGTAGTGAAACCGTGTGGATCGTCGATGACGACCGTTCTATCCGTTGGGTCCTGGAAAAAGCCTTGCAGCAGGAAGGCATGACCACGCAAAGCTTCGACAGCGCCGATGGCGTGATGAGCCGCCTGGCGCGCCAGCAGCCGGACGTGATCATCTCTGACATCCGCATGCCGGGTGCCAGTGGCCTGGACCTTCTGGCGCGGATTCGCGAGCAACACCCACGGCTGCCAGTGATCATCATGACTGCGCACTCCGATCTGGACAGCGCTGTCGCGTCGTATCAGGGCGGCGCATTCGAGTACCTGCCAAAACCATTCGACGTCGACGAAGCGGTGTCGCTGGTCAAACGTGCGAACCAGCACGCTCAGGAACAGCAAGGCCTGGAAGTCCCGGCCGCCCTGACCCGCACCCCGGAAATCATCGGCGAAGCGCCGGCGATGCAGGAAGTGTTTCGCGCCATCGGGCGCTTGAGCCATTCCAACATCACCGTGTTGATCAATGGCGAATCCGGTACCGGCAAAGAACTGGTGGCCCACGCCCTGCACCGTCACAGTCCTCGGGCGGCGTCGCCGTTCATCGCGCTGAACATGGCCGCGATTCCGAAAGACCTGATGGAATCCGAGCTGTTCGGCCATGAGAAAGGCGCATTCACCGGCGCAGCCAACCTGCGTCGCGGGCGCTTTGAGCAGGCGGACGGCGGCACGCTGTTCCTCGATGAAATCGGCGACATGCCGGCGGACACCCAGACTCGTTTGCTGCGTGTACTGGCCGACGGCGAGTTCTACCGCGTCGGCGGTCATACGCCGGTGAAAGTTGATGTGCGCATCATCGCCGCGACACACCAGAACCTGGAAACCCTGGTGCACGCCGGGAAATTCCGTGAGGACTTGTTCCATCGCCTCAACGTGATCCGCATCCACATTCCACGGCTGTCGGACCGTCGCGAAGACATCCCGACCCTGGCCAAGCATTTCCTCAGCCGCGCCGCGCAAGAACTCGCGGTGGAACCGAAGCTGCTGAAAAGCGAAACCGAGGAATACCTGAAGAACCTGCCGTGGGGCGGCAACGTGCGTCAGCTGGAGAACACCTGCCGCTGGATCACGGTGATGGCTTCGGGACGCGAAGTGCACATCAGCGACCTGCCGCCAGAGCTGCTGAGCCTGCCGCAGGATTCGGCACCAGTGACCAACTGGGAGCAAGCGTTGCGTCAGTGGGCTGATCAGGCGTTGGCTCGCGGCCAATCGAGCCTGCTCGACAGCGCCGTGCCGGCTTTCGAGCGGATCATGATCGAAACCGCGCTGAAACACACCGCCGGACGGCGTCGCGATGCTGCGGTTTTGCTGGGCTGGGGGCGTAACACCCTGACGCGCAAGATCAAGGAATTGGGGATGAAGGTTGATGGTGGGGATGATGATGAGTCGGATGAGGGTTAACCCTTAAGCCGATCGTTCCCACGCTCTGCGTGGGAATGCAGCCCGGGACGCTCCGCGTCCCTGCCGAAGCGGACGCAGAGCGTCCATTGAGGCATTCCCACGCAGAGCGTAGGAACGATCATCGCCCCGCCATGCACCGCCGCAATGCACCGTGAACCGCAATCGCGCACGGCATCTGATCCGACATCCCTCCAAAGTTCACAATCGAATCCCTATCGAAAAAACACGAAAGCCCCGTAATACGGGGCTTTCGGCATTCTAAAGCAGCTTTCTGTTTCAACTTGTTAAAACCTGGCACGCCCCCTGCAATAGTCCATTCAGTGATTCAGTTCACTACCCGGTTTCGGGGACCTTGGTACAGGCAGGCCGGGGATTCCCCTCTTTCCATCGGGCTCACACCGCACAGGCGACGAGCCCACAGTTTTGGGGCCCTTGATACAGGCAGGTCAGGGGTTCCTTCTTTACACCGGGCTCGACGCAATGCGCGAGCCCTGCCGTTTTGGGAACCTTGGTACAGGCAGGCCGGGGATTCCCTCTTTTATTGCTCTCGGAGATGGATCTCCAGCCGCCAGCGGTCATCGACCTCGCTACCGGTCCACTCGCCCTGCAGTGGCCGGGCCGCCACTAACGTCAGCAACAACCCTCCATCACTCAAGCGCGTCCGCCAGTTCACGACCTTGTCGTTGAGTTTGAGCTGGCCTTTCTGCGCCTTGCCTTGCGCTTCGAACAGCAGCGCGAGGCTGCCGTCGACGAACTCGCCATGGGTCTTGGGTTCGTTGTTGAACCACACCACCAGCCCATCGTCCGTCACCTCGACCTGCTGCAATTCGCTGGGGTCGGGCGTGGTCAGGCGGCCAATCATCAAGCCCACCATCAGTCCGACAATCGCCAGCGAACCCATTACACGCGGTAATAGTTTCGAACGCGGGTCGGCGGGCGGCGTAGAATGCCGATCATCTTTATCTTCGGAGCCGTGCATGTTTCACGTCATCCTTTTTCAACCAGAAATTCCGCCGAATACCGGCAACGTTATCAGGCTGTGCGCCAACAGTGGCTGCCACCTGCATTTGATCGAACCGCTGGGCTTCGAGATGGACGACAAGCGCCTGCGCCGGGCCGGCCTCGACTATCACGAGTATGCCACCCTGCAACGCCACGCGGACCTCGCCAGTTGCCTGGAGAGTCTCGGTCATCCACGGCTGTTCGCCTTTACCACCAAAGGCTCGCGCCCTTTCCACGATGCCAGTTTTGCCGAGGGCGACGCGTTCCTGTTCGGCCCGGAAAGCCGTGGCTTGCCCGCCGAAGTGCTCGATGCACTGCCCGGCGAACAACGCCTGCGCTTGCCGATGCGTGAGGGCTGTCGCAGCCTGAACCTGTCGAACACCGTGGCGGTTGCCGTGTACGAAGGCTGGCGCCAGCTCGGGTTCAAGTAATCCCTCCACTGATCGTTCCCACACTCTGCGTGGGAATGCAGCCCGTGACGCTCCGCGTCACTGGACGCGGAGCGTCCCTAGAGGCATTCCCACGCAGAGCGTGGGAACGATCAGCCAAGAAAAAAGCGCCTGTTACGGCGCTTTTTCGTTACTGCATCGAACACTTACTGAACGGTCGGAGTTTCGCCAGCCGCCTGCATGCGTTGCAGTTCTTGTGCGTACAGCGCGTCGAAGTTCACCGGAGCCAGCATCAGGGCCGGGAACGAGCCGCGGGTCACCAGGCTGTCCAGGGTTTCGCGAGCGTACGGGAACAGGATGTTCGGGCAGAACGCGCCGAGGGTGTGGCTCATCGAAGCGTCGTCCAGGTTCTTGATCAGGAAGATCCCGGCCTGTTGCACTTCAGCGATGAACGCCACTTCGTCACCGTTTTTCACGGTTACGGACAAGGTCAGGACGACTTCGTGGAAGTCGCCTTCCAGCGCCTTTTGACGAGTGTTCAGATCCAGACCGACGCTCGGTTCCCACTGCTGGCGGAAGATCGCCGGGCTTTTCGGGGCTTCGAACGACAAGTCACGTACGTAGATGCGCTGCAAGGAGAATTGCGGTGCGGTATCTTCTTCGCTAGCTGCAGTGTTCTGTTGGTCAGTCATCTCAGATCCTTTCTGATCTTGGGGTCTTATAGGGAAGGCGTTCAGGCCTTGAGCATGGCGTCGAGCTTGCCGGCGCGCTCAAGGGCAAACAAATCATCACAGCCACCAACGTGGCGCTCGCCGATCCAGATCTGCGGAACGGACGTACGTCCGGCTTTCTGGGCCATGGCGGCACGCACCTGCGGCTTGCCATCGACCTTGATCTCTTCGAAGGCCACGCCTTTGTTCTCGAGCAGGTACTTGGCTCGCGAACAGTAAGGGCAGTAATCGCTGGAATAGACGACGACGTTGCTCATATCACTTCACCAGCGGCAGGTTGTCGCCTTTCCAGCTGGAAATACCGCCGGACAGCTTGGCGGCGGTGAAGCCGGATTTCATCAGTTCGCGGGCATGGGTGCCGGCGGTCTGGCCCATGGCGTCGACCAGAATGATGGTCTTGGCCTTGTGCTTTTCCAGTTCGGCAATGCGAGCAGCCAGTTTGTCGTGAGGAATATTCAACGCGCCAACAATGTGACCGGCGGCGAAATCCTTGACCGAACGAATGTCGATCACAACGCCCGCGTCCTTGTTGACCAGCCCGGTCAGTTCACCGGTGCTCAGGCTGCGGCCGCCGCCTTGCATCTGATAAGCGATCAGTAACGCCAGCAGTACGACGAAGATACCGACGAGCAGATAGTGGTTAGTGGCAAATTCAATCAGGTGAGCAACCATCGAAGGAGGTTCCAGGGCGTTAAAATGTCGGCCAGTATACACAGCCACTATGGTGGGCCAAACCCCGTCCGGCGGTGACGCGGTCGGAACTTAGCTTTAAACTGCCACTCCCTTTTCCATCGCCCTCTTTTAACTCAGCCACGAGTGGAATCCATGACTACCACGCCTAAACCTTTGGTCCTGATTATTCTCGACGGCTTCGGTCACAGTGAGAGCCCTGAATCCAACGCCGTGTTTGCGGCGAAGAAGCCCGTACTGGACCGCTTGTGGGCCACCGTGCCGAACGGCCTGATCTCGGGCAGCGGCATGGACGTCGGCCTGCCGGACGGCCAGATGGGCAACTCCGAAGTCGGCCACATGAACCTTGGCGCCGGTCGTGTGGTGTATCAAGACTTCACACGCGTGACCAAATCGATCCGCGACGGCGAGTTTTTCGAGAACCCGACCATCTGCGCCGCTGTGGATAAAGCCGTTGCTGCCGGCAAAGCCGTGCACTTTATGGGCCTGCTGTCCGATGGCGGCGTCCACAGCCACCAGGATCACCTGGTCGCCATGGCCGAACTGGCCTTCAAGCGCGGCGCCGAAAAAATCTACCTGCACGCCTTCCTTGATGGCCGCGACACGCCACCGAAAAGCGCCCAGTCGTCCATCGAACTGCTCGACGCGACCTTCCAGGCCCTCGGCAAAGGCCGGATCGCCAGCATTGTCGGCCGTTACTTCGCCATGGACCGCGACAACCGTTGGGACCGCGTGTCCCAGGCCTACAACCTGATTGTCGACGGCAACGGTGAATTCAACGCCGCCACCGCACAGGAAGGCCTGCAAGCCGCTTACGAACGTGGCGAGAGCGACGAATTCGTCAAAGCCACCTCCATCGGCGAGCCGGTGAAAGTCGAAGACGGCGACGCCGTGGTCTTCATGAACTTCCGCGCCGACCGCGCCCGCGAACTGACCCGCGTGTTCGTCGAGGACGGTTTCAAGGAATTCGAACGCGCACGCCAGCCGAAACTGGCCGGTTTCGTGATGCTGACCCAATACGCCGCCAGCATTCCCGCGCCTTCGGCCTTCGCCGCCGGCAGCCTGGAAAACGTGCTGGGCGATTACCTGGCGAAAAACGGCAAGACGCAACTGCGCATCGCCGAAACCGAGAAGTACGCCCACGTGACCTTCTTCTTCTCCGGCGGTCGTGAAGAACCGTTCCCGGGCGAAGAGCGCATCCTGATCCCGTCGCCGAAAGTCGCCACCTATGACCTGCAGCCCGAGATGAGTGCCCCGGAAGTCACCGACCGCATCGTCGACGCCATCGAAAACCAGCGTTACGACGTGATCGTGGTCAACTACGCCAACGGCGACATGGTCGGCCACAGCGGCGTGTTTGATGCAGCAGTGAAAGCCGTTGAATGCCTGGACCTGTGTGTTGGCCGTATCGTCGATGCGCTGGACAAGGTGGGTGGCGAAGCGCTGATCACGGCCGACCACGGTAACGTCGAGCAAATGTCCGATGAGTCCACTGGCCAGGCGCACACGGCTCACACGACCGAGCCGGTGCCGTTCATTTATGTCGGCAAGCGTGACTTCAAGGTGCGCGATGGAGGCGTACTGGCGGATGTGGCGCCGACCATGTTGATGCTGCTGGGGATGGAAAAACCGTCTGAAATGACCGGTACTTCGATTCTGGTGTAATCGGTCTCTCTAAACACCCCATAACCCTGTGGGAGCGGGCTTGCCCGCGATAGCAATCTGACTGCCAACTAATATGTTGAATGTCAGGACGCCATCGCGGGCAAGCCCGCTCCCACAGTGGTTTTGGGTGGTTTTAAAGATTAATTACACTCACTTGCCAGCCCGGTTATCACACAACCCCAATTGGGCGTTTTTTTTGCGGCGCTTGGCGGGCATACTAGGCCGTCCCTTTCCCTGGTGTCGCCCGCCTCTATGCTTCGCGTCCTGATAGCCCTTGCTCTGACTTGCCTGCTCCAACCGGCCTTCGCTGACGAGCGCGCGCAAACCCAACAACAGTTGGACGCCACGCGTCAGGACATTGCCGAGCTGAAAAAACTGCTGGGCAAGCTGCAGGAAGAAAAATCCGGTGTGCAGAAAGACCTCAAAGGCACCGAGACCGAGATGGGCAAGCTCGAGAAGCAGGTCGATACCCTGCAAAAAGAGCTGAAGAAAAGCGAATCCGAGCTGCAGCGACTCGATGGAGAGAAAAAAAAACTCCAGAGCGCGCGCACTGAACAGCAACGACTGATCGCCATTCAGGCCCGTGCGGCCTATCAGAACGGCCGGCAGGAGTACTTGAAGCTCCTGCTGAACCAGCAGAATCCGGAAAAATTCGCCCGCACCCTCACCTATTACGACTACCTGAGCCAGGCCCGCCTGGAGCAGCTGAAGAATTTCAACGAAACCCTGCGCCAACTGGCCAATGTCGAAAAAGACATCGGCTTGCAGCAGGCGCAGTTGCTGGTGCAGAAAAGCAGCCTCGACAGCCAGCGCGACGAGCTCGACAAGGTTCGCAAGGAGCGCCAGCAAGTCCTGGCCAAGCTGAGCGACGACGTGAAGGCTCGCGATCAGAAGCTGGCCGCCCGCGAGCAGGATCAGGCAGACCTGTCTAAAGTCCTTAAAACCATCGAAGAAACCCTGGCCCGCCAGGCTCGAGAGGCTGAAGAAGCGCGCCAAAAAGCGCTCATCGCCCAGCAGGAAGCCGAAAAAAAGCGTTTACGTGAGGCTCAGGAACTGGCGGATGCCACGACTGATGCCCCACGCAAACCTGTTAAATCGACACCCGGCGCACTGGTTTCAAGTTCAGGCGAGACCTTCGGCGGCGCTTTTGCTTCAACTCGCGGCAAACTTCCATGGCCCGTCGATGGTCGACTGCTGGCACGCTTCGGTGAATCCCGTGGCGATGATGCCCGTACCAAGTGGGACGGCGTGATGATCAGCGCCTCCGCCGGCAGCCAGGTGCACGCCGTGCATGGCGGTCGCGTGGTGTTTGCCGACTGGCTGCGTGGCGCCGGGCTGCTGGTGATTCTCGACCACGGCAACGGTTTTTTGAGTCTTTATGGTCACAACCAGACGCTGCTCAAGTCTGCGGGTGACGTGGTAAAAGCCGGTGAGTCCATCTCCACTGTCGGTAGCAGTGGCGGGCAGGACACTCCAGCGTTGTATTTCGCTATTCGTCAGCAGGGTCACCCGAGTGATCCGGCGCAATGGTGCCGCGCGCAAGGATAGGCGTTGAGTCACCTACATTAGGAGTTCGTTCGACATGCTGCATTTGTCCCGCCTTACCTCGCTGGCCCTGACGATCGCCCTGGTGATCGGCGCGCCTCTGGCGTTCGCTGCTCAGCCGGCCCCGGCTGTCGCGCCTGCGGGTACTGCCGCGACCACCAAGGCGCCGTTGCCTCTGGAAGAGTTGCGCACCTTTGCCGAGGTCATGGATCGGATCAAGGCAGCCTATGTCGAGCCGGTGGACGACAAGACCCTGCTGGAAAATGCCATCAAAGGCATGCTCAGCAACCTCGATCCGCACTCCGCCTACCTGGGCCCGGAAGACTTCGCTGAGTTGCAGGAAAGCACCAGCGGCGAATTCGGCGGCCTGGGCATCGAAGTCGGCGCCGAAGACGGTTTCATCAAAGTGGTTTCGCCCATCGATGACACCCCGGCCTCCAAGGCTGGCATTCAGGCGGGCGATTTCATCGTCAAGATCAACGGCCAGCCGACCCGCGGCCAGAGCATGACCGAAGCCGTGGACAAGATGCGCGGCAAGATCGGCCAGAAGATCACCCTGACCCTGGTGCGCGACGGCGGTACACCGTTCGACGTGACCCTGTCCCGCGCGATCATTCAAGTGAAGAGCGTGAAGGCGCAGCTGCTTGAGTCGGGCTACGGCTACATCCGCATCACCCAGTTCCAGGTCAAGACCGGCGAAGAAGTTTCCAAGGCACTGGCCAAGCTGCGCAAGGACAACGGCAAGAAGCTCAACGGCATCATTCTCGACCTGCGCAACAACCCGGGCGGCGTGCTGCAATCGGCGGTGGAAGTGGTCGACCACTTCATCACCAAGGGCCTGATCGTTTACACCAAGGGCCGCATCGCCAACTCCGAGTTGCGCTTCTCTGCCACCGGCAAAGACGAAAGCGAAGCCGTGCCAATGGTTGCGCTGATCAACGGCGGCAGCGCCTCGGCCTCGGAAATTGTTGCCGGTGCCTTGCAGGATCAGAAACGCGCAGTGGTCATGGGCACCACCAGTTTTGGCAAAGGCTCGGTACAAACCGTGCTGCCGCTGAACAACGACCGCGCACTGAAGATCACCACGGCGCTGTACTACACGCCGAACGGCCGCTCGATCCAGGCCCAGGGCATCGTCCCGGACATCGAAGTGCGCAAGGCCAAGATCACCAACGAGCAGGACGGCGAATACTTCAAGGAAGCCGACCTGCAGGGTCACCTGGGCAATGGCAACGGCGGCGCCGACAAACCGACCCGTTCCGGCGGCAAAGCCAAGGCAATGCCACAGGACGATGATTACCAGTTGGCCCAGGCGCTGAGCCTGCTTAAAGGGCTGAGCATCACCTCCGGTCGCTGAGGTGCGCCTGCGGTTACTCTTCGGTCTGTTGTGTTGTCTGGCGGGTGTTGCTCATGCAACGCCCGCCCCTCAAAAGGCCTACATCACTCTGATCATTGATGACCTGGGGCAGAACCTGCCCCGGGATCGCCGCGTGCTCGCCCTCCCCGGCCCGGTGACTGCGGCGATCATGCCCGACACGCCCCACGCCACCGAATTCGCCCGCGAGGCTCATCGCGCCGGCAAGATCGTCATCCTGCACATGCCCATGGACCCGGCCACCGGCCCGTTCGCCTGGCATCCCGATTTGCCCATCGACGAACTTGAGAAACGCCTGAATGCGGCGTTCAAGGTCGTGCCTTATACCGCTGGCATCAATAACCATATGGGCAGCCGCATGACCGCTCAACAACCGGCCATGGCCTGGTTGATGGCGGACTTGCAGCGCCGGCACAAGCTTTTCGTCGACAGCCGCACCAGCGCGCAGACGGTCGCGGCGGCCGAGGCGCAGAAGATCGGTTTGGCGAGCGTTTCGCGGGATGTGTTTCTGGATGATGAGCGCACTGAAGCGGCGATTTTCACGCAGCTACAGACGGCGATCAGTTTGGCGAGAAAGCAGGGCTCGGTGGTGATGATCGGGCATCCGTATCCGCAGACACTGGCGGTGCTGGAGCGGGAGTTGCCCAAGCTCAAGGCTCAGGGGATTGACTGGATCGACATCAAACAGATGATCAGCGTGCGCAGCAATCGCGCGACGGCTGCTCATGGCAAGGATGGAGTTTATCGCTGAACCAGATCGTTCCCACGCTCTGCGTGGTAATGCCTCCCGTGATGCTCCGCGTCACACACACGATTCGGTGTCAGGCATCAGAGATACCGCGCCATGATGTCGTCCACCACACCTTCTTTGCGCAGCTGATCCAGCGCGGCCTGGAGCTTGGCCACCACTTCGTCCGGTACGTCTTTGTTCAACGCCAGATAGAGCTCGGCGCTGTTGAAGCGCAGTACCGTTTTGAGGCCGTTCACACCTTCCTGACGCGCCAGATAACGCCCGGCCGGATCGCCCGTGGCCCACAGATCAATCTGACCGCTGACCAGCTTCTTCGCATTGTCCTGATCGCGCAGCACCACAATGGGCTTCAAGCCCTGCTTGGCCAGCGTCTCGGCAATCGCATCGCCCTTGTACGCACCAATCTTGTATTTGCGCGCCTGTTCCAGCGACTCAATGCTGATCTTGCTGTCCGCCTTGGCCAGCATGATCCAGTCATCCGGGCCAATCGGGCCGACCCACTTGAACAGCTTCTCGCGGTCAGGCAAGCGCGCCATCACGAACACGCCGTAACCGGGTTTCTCAAGGGCGAGTTTGTAGATTCGTTCCCAAGGGAAGCGCAGCGTCAGGCTGTAGGTGACGTCGGCACGTTTGAACATCTCGCGGACGATGTCCACGGCGATACCGTTGATGTTCTCGTCCTGAGCGAAGTTCTTGCCGTTCTTCGCCATGTTGTACGGCGGGAAATTTTCCGTCAGCAACACCAGGTCGGTGTCGGGACTTTCTTCAGCGTGGACTCCATTGATGAGCAACAGAGAAGCGCTGGCGAGGACAAGAAGAAGGCGTTTGATCATGTCGGGCTACCGAAATCCATGGCGTGCCCAAGAGTGCCCTGAGCCCGCCATGCTGTCCACTGGCCTGCATGGATTTGTTTAGCGCATTACGATCCCGCGATGCGCCATGTAGGCCTTGGCTTCCTGCACGGTGTATTCGCCGAAGTGGAAAATACTCGCCGCCAACACTGCACTGGCGTGGCCTTCGATGATGCCGTCGGCCAGATGCTGCAGGTTGCCGACGCCACCGGAGGCAATCACCGGGATACCCAGTGCATCGCTGATGGCGCGCGTGACGCCCAGGTCGAAGCCGTTTTTCATTCCATCCTGGTCCATGCTGGTCAGCAGGATTTCACCGGCACCGAGGCCTTCCATTTTCTTCGCCCACTCAACGGCGTCGAGACCGGTAGGTTTACGGCCGCCATGAGTGAAGATCTCCCAACGCGGGGTTTCGCCCGGACCAGAAACTTTCTTCGCGTCGATGGCGACGACGATGCATTGCGAACCGAAATGCTGCGCCGCTTCGCCGACAAATTCCGGGTTGAACACCGCTGCGGTGTTGATCGAGACTTTGTCCGCGCCGGCATTCAGCAGATTGCGAATGTCCTGCACGGTGCGCACGCCGCCGCCCACGGTCAGCGGGATAAACACCTGGCTGGCCATGCGCTCGACGGTATGCAGCGTGGTGTCGCGGCCATCGACGCTGGCGGTGATGTCGAGAAAGGTAATCTCGTCGGCACCTTGCTCGTCGTAGCGACGGGCGATTTCCACCGGGTCGCCGGCATCACGAATGTTCTCGAACTTCACACCTTTGACGACCCGGCCGTTGTCCACGTCCAGGCAAGGGATGATGCGTTTGGCCAGCGCCATGGTCAGTCCTCAGCCTTTGTACGAATCGCAGAAAGCTTGGGCTTCAGCGACGTCGAGGGTGCCTTCGTAGATCGCCCGGCCGGTGATCGCGCCGATGATGCCCGGTGCCTTGGCGTCGAGCAGCGACTTGATGTCACCGAGGTTGTGAATACCGCCGGAAGCGATCACCGGAATGCGCGTGGCAGCGGCCAGCGCAGCGGTGAACGGTACGTTGCAGCCCTGCATCATGCCGTCTTTGGCGATGTCGGTATAAACGATCGCGGACACGCCGTCGGCTTCAAATTGCTTGGCCAGGTCGATCACCTGAATGGTGCTGATTTCAGCCCAGCCGTCGGTGGCGACGAAACCGTCTTTAGCGTCGAGACCGACGATAACCTTGCCCGGGAACGCGCGGCAGGCTTCAGCAACGAAGGCCGGATCTTTCACGGCCTTGGTGCCGATGATCACGTAGCTCACGCCCGCTTTCACATAGTGCTCGATGGTTTCCAGGGAACGGATACCGCCGCCGATCTGGATCGGCAGGTTCGGGTAGCGCTTGGCGATGGCGGTGACCACTTCGCCGTTGACCGGCTGGCCTTCGAAGGCGCCGTTCAGGTCGACCAGATGCAGACGGCGGCAACCGCCCTCCACCCACTTGGCAGCCATGCTCACCGGGTCATCGGAGAACACTGTGGAATCTTCCATGCGGCCCTGGCGCAGACGAACACAGGCACCGTCCTTGAGATCGATAGCGGGAATAATCAGCATCTGGCAAACCTTCAAATTCGAGTGTTCAGCTTCGCTCGGAAATCAGTTTTTCTCGAGCGCCCACAAGTCGCTTTCGATGCTTTCGAACCTCTCTTTGAGGTGCGTCTGCACATCGAAAATCGCCCTGTTGTAATAGTGCGGCGCAATTTCACGGGTAAACAGCTCAAGGATTTCAGCCGCTTCGAACGAACCCAGGTCCAGTTCGAAGCGGTCTTCCATGAAGCGTTTGATCTTGTGATTGGCCTCGTTCTCCTGTTCGGGAGTGAGGGTCAGGATCGGCGGCTTCTTCTTGACGGCCATTTACCAGCGACCATCCCACGCGGCGAAGTTCTGCAGCAATTGCAGGCCATGGGTATGGCTCTTCTCCGGGTGAAACTGCACGGCGAAACGCGAGCCTTCGGCCAGCGCTGCGGCGAAATCGACACCGTAGTGACCGCCACCCACCACCTGCCGCGCATTGCCGGCGGCGATGTAGTAGCTGTGCACGAAGTAGAAACGCGCCAGGTCCGGAATGTTGTGCCACAGCGGGTGACTCACCGTCTGCTTCACTTCGTTCCAGCCCATGTGCGGGACTTTCAGGTGTTCGCCGTCTTCGTGCAGGTCTTTGCCGAAGAACTTCACCGCGCCCGGGAACAGGCCGATGCAGTCGACACCGTCGTTCTCTTCACTGCTGTCGAGCAAGGCTTGCATGCCGACGCAGATGCCGAGGAACGGACGGTCCTGGCTGACTTCACGTACCAGCGAATCGAAGCCCAGGCGACGGATCTCAGCCATGCAATCGCGAATCGCACCGACGCCGGGGAAAACCACCCGGTCGGCTTCGCGAATCACGTCGGCATCGCTGGTGATCAGGACCTTGCCGGCACCGACGTGCTCGAGGGCCTTGGCCACCGAGTGCAGGTTGCCCATGCCGTAATCGATAACCGCAACCGTCTGCATTACAGAACGCCTTTGGTCGACGGCATTTGACCGGCCATGCGGTCGTCGAGCTCTACGGCCATGCGCAGGGCGCGGCCGAATGCCTTGAACACGGTTTCGATCTGGTGGTGGGTGTTGGTGCCACGCAGGTTGTCGATGTGCAGGCTGACGAGGGCGTGGTTGACGAAGCCCTGAAAGAATTCCTGGAACAGGTCAACGTCGAAACCGCCAACGGTGGCGCGGGTGTAGGGAACATGCATCTGCAGGCCTGGACGGCCGGAGAAGTCGATCACCACGCGCGACAGCGCTTCATCGAGCGGCACGTAGGCGTGACCGTAGCGACGGATGCCTTTTTTGTCGCCGATGGCTTTGGTGAAGGCCTGACCCAGGGTGATACCGACGTCTTCCACGGTGTGGTGGTCGTCGATATGCAGGTCGCCCTTGCTGACAATATCCAGGTCGATCAGCCCGTGACGGGCGATCTGGTCCAGCATGTGCTCAAGAAAAGGAACACCGATATCAAATCGGGCCTTTCCGGTGCCATCCAGGTTGATCGAGGCTTTGATCTGGGTTTCCAGAGTGTCGCGCTCGACTGACGCCTTACGTTCGGCCATCACCAGCTCCGCAAAATCATTGGGCGAAAAAGGCAGCCATTATAGGGGCGCGGGCGCGAAACAGAAACACGGGAGGCGATATGACTGACGGACAGAACCCCGCGCTGTCGCGGGTAGACATGTCCATACAAGCTATTTCAGACACCCCAAAACAACTGTAGGAGTGAGCCTGCTCGCGATGAGGGCCTCACAGTCAACATTTCTGTCGACTGTCAGACCGCTATCGCGAGCGGGCTCACTCCTGCAGGGGTACTACGCTTTACTTAGTGAAACAGTACTGCAGTCTTCTGCAGCGTCACCCAAACACCCCACGCCAACGGAATGCCCACCACCAGCCACGCGGCAATCGCCAGCGGCTTGGTGCCTGCATCCGCTTTCCACTCCAGCACGGTGCTGGCATCAGCACCCTTGTCGTGGCCCAGCGCCTGTTCGGCGGCCAGTTCAGCGTCGGTCATGAAGTACTTGTCGGCCACCGGGCGAACCATGAGGTTGCACAGGAAACCCAACACCAGTAGGCCCGCGAGGATGTACAAAGTGATGTCGTAAGCCGCGGCGCGTTCAACGCCGATGCTCAACTGATACTCGCGCAGGTAGTTCACCAACACCGGACCCAACACACCCGCCGCCGCCCACGCCGTCAGCAGACGACCGTGGATCGCGCCAACCATTTGCGTACCGAACAGGTCCGCCAAGTAAGCCGGGACGGTCGCAAAACCACCGCCGTACATCGACAGGATGATGCAGAACGCCGCCACGAACAGCGCAACGTTGCCCAGGTGACCGAGGTTCGGGATCAGCGCGTACAGGGCAAAACCGAGGGCGAAGAACACGAAATAGGTGTTTTTACGGCCCAGGTAATCCGAGAACGAAGCCCAGAAGAACCGACCACCAATGTTGAACAGGCTCAGCAAACCGGTGAAACCGGCCGCAATCGCCGCGATCGAAGCCAGTTGCCCGGCGTCCAGTTGGCCGAATGGCAAGTCAACACCGATCAATTTACCGCCGAACACTTCCTGCAACAGCGGCGAAGCCATACCCAGGATGCCGATACCGGCCGAGACGTTCAGGCACAGCACCAGCCACACCAGACGGAATTGCGGAGTTTTCCACGCCACATTCACGTGAACGTGACGGTGAGTGATCATCGCGTTCGAGGCTTTTTTCGCCGGAGCGTTCCAGCCTTCAGGCTTCCAGCCGGTTGGCGGCACGCGGTAGGACAGTGCGCCACCGATCATGAACACGAAGTAGATCGCGGCCATCACCAGGAAGCTCTGCCACACGCCGACGCTGTCTGCCGAAGCGAAGTGACCCATCAGCGCTGCGGCCAGCGGAGCACCCACCATCGCACCACCGCCGAAGCCCATGATTGCCATACCGGTTGCCATGCCGCGCTTGTCCGGGAACCACTTGATCAGCGTCGACACCGGCGAGATGTAACCCAACCCCAGGCCGATACCGCCAATGACCCCGGAGCCGATCCACATCAGCCAGATCTGGTGGGTATAGACCCCCAGCGCTGAAATCAGCAGACCACCACACCAGCACAGCGCCGATACGACGCCAGCCTTGCGCGGCCCGGCGTGTTCCAGCCAGCCGCCCCAGATCGCTGCCGAGCAGCCGAGGAAGATGAAGAACAGCGTGTAGATCCAGCCGAGCATCGAGATCGGCCAGTCACATTGCGACGAGAACACTTGCGAGATGAAGCTCATGTCCGGTGCACAAGCCACTGCCTTGGTCACGCCCAGGGCTTTGGACAGCGGCAACCAGAACACCGAGAAGCCGTAGGCCATGCCGATGCAAAGGTGGATGGCCAAAGCGGCCGGTGGTACCAGCCAACGGTTGAAACCGGGCTTGGCGATGATGCGTTCCTTGGACAGGAACGCGGGCTGATCGGCGTTGAGACCGTCCGCCGTGATGCTCGTGGTCATTGTGTATCCCCCAATTATTAGTATGGTTCGCCAGCCACTCTTCGACCCCAGCCTTATGCGCACGCATGACTGTCTTTTTCAGGTGAAGCTCCATTTTGGTGCGACATCACGTCGCAGAAGGACGGACGAACTGGCAGAGGTTACCATCTGTACGTGACAGAAAAACCAAAGTGATATCACCTTTATGTAAGTTGTCTGTTCTCGTACCACTGAAGGAGCCTCCATGCCAATCATTGTCGAGCTGCTGCACGAAGCCACTTACCAGGATCAGCAAGACCTGCAAAAAATTTACCGCGACGCCCCGGACTGGCTGTTCGCCCCGTATTCAGGGGATGTACAGCTGATTGAAGGCTGCCTGGGCGATGGCTCGCTGATCGCCGGACGCTTCAATGATCGGCTGCTTGGAGCCGCCCGTTTGCAGCGGCACGCTGATGTTTGGCACTTGTCCCAAATTTGCGTACGAAAAATTACCCGTCGTCGTGGCGTTGCCGAGCGTCTGGTGAACGAAGCGCAGAAAATGGCGTCGCAGTCGGGCGTGACATTGCGACTGCTCGCGCCTGCCGGGCATCTCGAAGCGCAGGCACTGGCCGCCAAGCTGAAAGTGCCGCTGGATGTACTGCCGGCGTGATCGCTGACCGGTCGTCCGCTTCGGAGCGCTATACTCCCCGGCTAAATTTCGAATTCGACTAACTACAAGGACTCGCCCATGAAAGCGTTCGGCAAAATCCTGGGTCTGGTACTTCTCGGGCTGTTGCTGATCATTGTGGCGCTGGGCTTTGCCCTGACCCACCTCTTCGATCCCAACGACTATAAAGACGAGATCCGCCAGATTGCCCGCGACAAGGCCCACATCGAGCTGACGCTCAATGGCGATATCGGCTGGAGCCTGTTCCCGTGGCTCGGCCTGGAATTGCACGAAGCCAGTGTCGCGACCCTGGCCAAACCCACCGAGCCGTTCGCCGACTTGCAAATGCTTGGCCTGTCAGTGCGCGTACTGCCGCTGCTGCGCCGCGAAGTGCAGATGAGTGATGTGCGCGTCGAAGGCCTGAACCTGCGCCTGAACCGCGACAAGGACGGCCACGGTAATTGGGAAGACATTGGCAAAGCCCCGGCGCCAGCCAATCCGGCCACCCCGCCGGTCACTCCCGGCGAACCTGCTCCGGCGCCAGACACCACTGCCCAGGCGGAAAAACCGGCCCAGCCGATTCGCCTGGACATCGACAGCCTGACCGTCAACAACGCCCGCGTTGAATACAGCGACGAGAAGACCGGCAAGCAGTTCAGCGCCGAGAGCATCCAGCTGAGTACCGGCCCGGTCCACGACTCGACCAACATTCCGGTCAAACTCACGGCGTTCCTCGGCACCAACCAGCCGGTCCTGCGAGTGCGTACCGAGCTCAATGGCGAGCTGCGTTTTGAACGCGCATTGCAGCGCTACAAATTCGAAGACATGAAGCTCTCCGGCGAAGTCGCCGGCGATCCGCTGCAAGGCAAAACTATGACCTTCGCCGCCCAAGGCCAGTTGCTGCTGGATAAAGCCGCGAACGTCGCCGAATGGACCGGCATCAAGATCTCCGCCAACCAATTGCGCGCGCTGGGCGAACTGAAGGTCAACGACCTCGACAAGACGCCGCAAATCAGCGGCGGCATTTCGATCGCCCAGTTTGATCTAGCGAAATTCGTCGACAGCATCGGCCAGAAACTCCCGGCCATGGCGGAAGGCAGCCTGAGCAAGGTCGAATTGGTGAGCCGCCTTGCGGGCACGCCGACCAGCGTGTCGTTCGACGACATCAATCTGAAAGTCGACGACAGCACCTTCAGCGGCCGTATCGCCGTCGAGGACTTCGCCAAACAATCGCTGCGCGCAACCCTCAAGGCTGACACCTTCAACGCTGATCGTTACCTGCCACCGAAATCCGCCGAAGCCAATAGCGCGACACAAGTGCGTCAGGCCGAAGTCGCCAGCACCGAAGCCGATGCCATGGCGGGTGCCGGCAGCACACCGTTGCCCGCCGCACCAACCAAAACTGCGTGGAGTACTGAACGCCTGTTGCCGGTCGAGCGTTTGAGCAAACTCGACGTAGACGCGGACCTGACCTTCGGCCTGCTGACCCTCGACAAACTGCCGATCCAGAACGCAGCGCTCAAGGCCACCGGCCAGGGCGGCCTGCTGACTCTCGAGAACCTGCGCGGCGACCTCTACGGCGGTAACTTCGAAGCCAAGGGCACCCTGGACGTGCGCCAGGAAATGCCAGCGTTGAGCATGCAGACCAGCATCACCAAAGTGCCTGTGGAAAAAATCCTCGAAAGCCAAGGGAAGAATCCACCGGTCAAAGGTCTGGTGACGCTCAACAGTGCGTTGACCGGCAGCGGCAATAGCCAGCAAGCACTGATCGACACCCTCAACGGCAACGCCAGTTTCGTCATCAATAACGGCGTGCTGCTCAATGCCAACCTCGAGCAACAGCTGTGCAAAGGCATCGCCACCCTGAACCGCAAATCCCTCAGCGGCGAGCCACGGGGCAAGGACACACCGTTCCAAGAGCTCAACGGCAACCTGACCTTCCGCAACGGCGTGGCCAGCAACCCGGACTTGAAGGTACGCATCCCGGGCATGACCGTGAAGGGTGACGGCGACGTCGACCTGCGGGTGCTGGGCATGGATTACCGCGTGGGCGTGATCGTCGAAGGCGACAAGAGCGACATGCCGGACCCGGCCTGCCAGGTCGGCGAGAAGTTCGTTGGCATCGAGTGGCCGCTGCGCTGCCGTGGCCCGCTGGAACTGGGCGCCAAGGCTTGCCGCCTCGATAACGACCGCATGGGACAGGTCGCCACTAAACTGGCGGGTGAAAAAATCAGCGAAAAAATCGACGAGAAGCTTGGCGACAAAGTCAGCCCTGAGCTGAAAAATGCGCTGAAGGGGCTGTTCAAGCGATGAGAGCCGAGCAGTTTTCAACGGCGGTGCTGGACTGGTACGACCGCCACGGCCGCCACGATTTGCCTTGGCAACAAGGCATCACGCCGTATCGGGTGTGGGTCTCGGAAATCATGCTGCAGCAAACCCAGGTCAGCACCGTGCTGAATTACTTCGACCGCTTCATGGCCTCGCTGCCGACGGTCGAAGCCCTGGCCGCCGCGCCGGAAGACGAAGTGCTGCACCTGTGGACCGGCCTCGGTTACTACACCCGCGCGCGCAATTTGCAGAAGACCGCGAAGATTGTCGTGGCGGAGTACGGCGGCGAGTTTCCGAGGGATGTTGAAAAGCTTGTCGATCTGCCGGGCATCGGCCTGTCCACGGCCGGCGCCATCGCCAGCCTGAGCATGGGCCTGCGGGCGCCGATCCTCGACGGTAACGTCAAACGGGTCCTGGCGCGCTTTACCGCGCAAGAGGGATATCCGGGCGAGCCGAAAGTCGCCAAACAGCTGTGGGCGAACGCTGAGCGCTTCACGCCGCATGATCGGGTCAACGCCTACACCCAGGCGATGATGGATCTGGGCGCCACGCTTTGCACCCGCAGCAAACCGAGCTGCTTGCTGTGCCCGCTGGAAAAGGGCTGCGAAGCGCACATGCTCGGCCTGGAGACCCGCTACCCGATTCCCAAGCCGCGCAAAGCCGTGCCACAGAAGCGCACGTTGATGCCGATGCTCGCCAACGGCGAAGGCGCGATTCTGCTTTACCGTCGCCCTTCTACGGGCTTGTGGGGCGGTCTCTGGAGCCTGCCGGAACTCGACGACCTCGACGACTTGCAACATCTGGCCACGCAGCACTCGCTTGAGCTGGGCACGCAACAAGCGCTGCCGAGCCTGGTGCACACCTTCAGCCACTTTCAGTTGTCCATCGAACCCTGGCTGGTTCAGGTCCAGGAGGCCGGCCATCACGTGGCCGAGGCCGACTGGCTCTGGTATAACCTCGCCACCCCGCCGCGCCTGGGCCTTGCCGCCCCGGTCAAAACCTTGCTCGAACGCGCGGCTGCCGTATTGAACGCAGGAGAGTCGTCATGACCCGCACCATCATGTGCCGCAAGTACAAAGAAGAATTGCCCGCCCTGGAGCGCGCTCCATTCCCGGGCGCAAAAGGTCAGGACATTTTTGACCATGTCTCGGCCAAGGCCTGGGCCGACTGGCAGAAACACCAGACCCTGCTGATCAACGAAAAACGCCTGAACATGATGAACGCCGAAGACCGCAAATATCTTCAGGGCGAGATGGACAAGTACTTCTCCGGCGAGGATTACGCCAAAGCTGACGGCTACGTTCCGCCAGCGGAATAATCCTGCTTTCTCGGGGGTCGGATCGTAAGCGACGGTAATAATTAAATATTTTTTGAAAACTTGCTTGACGACCCCCTGAAAAACCCGTTTAATGCGCCCCGTTGCCCAGATAGCTCAGTCGGTAGAGCAGGGGATTGAAAATCCCCGTGTCGGCGGTTCGATTCCGTCTCTGGGCACCAAATACCGAAAACCCTGAATCGCAAGATTCAGGGTTTTTTTATGCCTGGGATTTGATGGGCTCGGTATTCCCGCTGTCTTCTACGACTGGTTCCTACAAGCGGAGGACTTAAAACCCGGCACGTTTGCGCATTTATGCTCGGGATTCCTTTTCTGAAAAGGAGCAGAAAACCAAAGCTGCAAAGCGCTGTCTGTAGCGCTATTTATCGTTGGCGGTGGACTTGTCTGGGAATGACGAACAGGGTCGCTCGTAAAATGAACAAACCGAACAGGTGATGCCCCGCGCATCGATTAATGGCATCCTTGCGCCCAATTTAATCGCCCGCTGGCGATAGCCCTCAGGGCCTGCGCGCAGGGATGATCGTTCTCCATTCGGGACAACCCAGACTCAAATCCCTCCTTGCTGTCAGGCCCCGGCTCGCATTGCATTGAGAGGAACACTCGTGAATCAGCAAAACCTGGCCGACTTCATCTGGAACGTTGCAGATGTACTGCGCGGCGATTTCAAGCAATCCGAGTTCGGCCGCATCATCTTGCCTTTTACCGTGCTGCGTCGATTGGAATGCGTGCTGGAACCCACCCGCGACAAAGTGCGCACGCAGTTCACTGCGTTGAAGAACACCACCGTCGACCGGGATCTGATCCTGCCTGGAATCGCTGAGGCGACCTTCTACAACATTTCGCAGTACGACTTGGCCAGTGTCGGCGCTACGAGCACCCGCGCGAATCTGGAAGACTACATCGCCAAGTTCTCGGCCAATGCTCATCAAGTCTTCCAACACTTCAATTTCAGCGACTGGCTGAACCGCCTCGAAAGCGCCAACCTGCTGTATCTGGTCACCCAGAAGTTCGCCAGTATCGACCTGCACCCCAACACCATCAGCAACCATGAAATGGGGTTGGTGTTTGAACACCTGATTCGCAAGTTCGCCGAATCGGCCAACGACACTGCCGGGGAGTTCTTCACCCCGCGTGATGTGGTGCGACTGACCACCACGCTGGTGTTTGCCCCAGATCACGAAGCGCTCAATGGAAAAGGCGTGATTCGTACCGTTTACGATTGCGCAGCTGGCACTGGCGGCTTTCTGTCCTCCGCAATTGAGCTGGTCGGCGAGTGGAACCCTAAGGCGGACATGATCCCCTACGCTCAGGAATTGAACCCAGAGACTTACGCGATCTCATTAGCGGACAAATTGATCCAGGGCTTCGAAACCAAGAACATCAAACTCGGCAACACCCTCTCCCACGACCAACTGCCCCACGAGCAATTCGACTACTGCCTGGCTAACCCGCCATTCGGCGTTAAATGGGAAAAAGTCCAAAAGCAGGTGCAGGACGAGCAGAAAAACAAAGGCTTTGCCGGGCGCTTCGGCGCTGGTCTCCCCCGTGTTGGCGATGGGTCCCTGCTGTTTCTGATGCATTTGCTATCAAAACGTAAGCCAGTGGAATTGGGTGGCAGCCGAATCGGCATAGTGCTGTCGGGGTCACCCCTGTTCAATGGCGGCGCGGGCTCCGGTGAATCAGAAATCCGCCGCTGGATTCTGGAAAACGATTGGCTGGAAGCAATCATCGCACTGCCCAACGACCTGTTCTACAACACAGGCATCGGCACGTACATCTGGGTGCTGTCCAACCACAAAGACGCAGCGCGTAAGAACAAAGTGCAGCTGATCGACGCCACCGCCATGCATACGCCGATGCGTAAATCCCTGGGCAGCAAACGCAAGCTGCTCTCGGAGGGCCAGATTGCCGACATTGCTCGCCTGCACGATGCAGGTGAAAACGCGCCTTGCAGCAAAATCTTCAACACCACTGACTTCGGCTATCGCCGTATTACCGTTGAACGCCCGCTACGTCTACGCTTCAGCGTCACGCCCGAGAAGCTCGCTGCATACGCCGATAGCAAAGGTGCCGATCACATCGCTCAGTTCGCCGCGATAGAAGGCAGCTTCGATAACCTGCCCGCCTTCCTAAAGGCTGCCGGGGTCAAAAAGCTTGGCAAAGCTGCGCTGAAAGCGCTTTTCAGCTGTTTTGGCGAACGCGACCCTGAAGCCCAACCGATTTTGGATGAAAAAGGTCAGCTCCAGGCTGATAGCGACCTGCGTGAAAACGAAAACGTCCCGCTCAATCAGCGCATCGAAGACTACTTCGCTCGCGAAGTGCTGCCGCACGTTCCGGATGCCTGGATCGATACCAGCAAGTGTGACGAGAAGGATGGTTTAGTTGGCATCGTTGGTTATGAGATCAACTTCAACCGGTATTTCTACCAGTATCAGCCGCCTCGTTCGCTAAGCGAGATTGATGCGGACCTCAAGGCTGTTGAAGCGGAGATCGCTGCTCTGCTGAATGAGGTGACGGCATGAGTCATTACAAGCCGTATCCGGCTTATAAGGATTCAGGGGTGGAGTGGTTGGGGCGGGTGCCGGAGCATTGGGAGGTGAGCCGTCTACGCTTTTTCGCGGAACTAAACCCTTCAATCAGCAAAGACGTCTTGGCAGATTTAGACGCTGAAGTGTCCTTTCTGCCCATGGAAACAATAGGAGAAGACGGATCTCTCAATCTGGAGCAAACGCGATCAGTTGCAACTGCACGCAACGGATATTCATATTTTGAAAATGGAGACGTGGCATTTGCGAAGGTGACACCCTGCTTCGAGAATGGCAAAGGTGCGCTTTTGCGCAACCTTGTAGGGCAAGTGGGATTTGGCACAACTGAGCTCACCGTATTACGCCCAAAATCAGAAACAGATGCGCGTTTTCTAAACTTTATCGTCCAAAGCGGCCGCTTCCGAGCATTTGGCGCGGGCGCCATGACCGGCGCAGGCGGCCTAAAGCGGGTCCCGGATGAATTCACTCGAAACTTTGTTTCCGCATGGCCGCCTCTTTCAGAGCAGAGCTCAATTGCAAATCACCTTGAATCCGAAATTACCCAGATAGATGGATTGCTGCTCAAGAAGACCCGTTTTATCGAACTGCTGCGTGAAAAGCGCCAGGCGCTGATTACCCATGCAGTCACCAAGGGGCTCGACCCCACTGTGAAATTGAAAGGCTCTGGCGTTGATTGGATTGGTGAAGTCCCCGAACACTGGGTCGTAAAACGTTTGAGACTTATCGCAAGCGTACAAACGGGCATAGCTAAAGGTAAGGACAATGCCGATAAGGTGACAATCGAAGTCCCATATCTTCGTGTAGCCAACGTCCAGGATGGCTATCTAAACCTTGATGAAGTATCGACAATCAATATACCTACCGAAGATCTAGATCGTTATCTGCTTCAAAAAGGCGATGTTTTAATGAACGAAGGCGGGGATTTTGACAAGCTCGGGCGCGGACATATATGGCATGGAGAGGTTGAACAATGTATCCACCAGAATCATGTTTTTGCTGTTAGACCAACCCACGTCCAGCCCCAATGGCTGAACACCTTTACAAGTTCCAGAGCGGCCCAGTTCTACTTTATGGGTCGCGCTAAACAAAGCACGAATTTGGCTTCGATTTCGTCAACCAATCTTATGGAGCTCCCCGTTCCAGTTCCCCCAGATGCTGAGCAAATCGAAATATTGACGGCACTCACCCAGATGACTTCTCGCCTCGACACCCTAATAACCAAAACCGAACTAAGCCTCACCCGACTAAAAGAACGCCGCACCGCCCTAATCACCGCCGCCGTCACCGGCCAAATAGACCTGCGAGAAGCCTCGTGAACCAAGGCCGCAGCATTCGTATGTTCCTGATCGACGGCACACCCAATGGCCTACTAACCGCCGAGATCATCAACTGGTCCGGCCATGTGCTTACAGGCCCACGCAGCAAATTGACCGAGCTCGTGCAGCGTCCTGAATGCGGACGCACGGGTGTTTACTTCCTGATGGGCCCAGACCCAGACGGAAGTCCGCGCAATAGGGTTTATATCGGTGAATCGGACGACGTCGCACAACGCCTGAAGCAGCATAACCGAGCGGAAGATCAGGGCGGGAAAGACTTCTGGGAACGGGTTTGCCTAGTCACCAGCAAAGATCTGAATCTCACCAAAGCTCACGTCAAGTATCTGGAAAGCTGGTTGATGCGCATTGCTCGAAGTGCCGGGCATTGCATCGTCGTCAACGGCACAGCGCATGAGTACGATAACCTGCCGGAATCGGATCGCGCCGACATGGCATTTTTTCTCGATCAAATTCGCATTGTGTTACCGGCACTGGGTTTCGACTTTCTGCGTGAAGTGACCAAACCTTCGCAGATCAGCGAAACAACAGGCGTTGGCATCAGCACCGTCAGCCAATCACCAGTGTTTGAATTGACTAGCAAAACCCGTTTGATCAAAGCCTTAGCCCAAGAAATCGATGGCGAGTTTTTTGTACTCAAGAACTCCGATGCCAGTGAGCGCTGGACTAGCACACCGCACAACTATCAGACGCTTTATACGCGAGTCGTCAGTGAGGGCGTGCTTCCGAAAACAGCGAATGGTTTACGCAAATTCGCTGACGATTACGCATTCAACAGCCCAAGTGCTGCTGCGGCAGTTGTTTTAGGTCGCAATGCCAATGGCCGAACTGAGTGGACAGTCCAAGGTTCTGGTCAAACCTACGCAGCCTGGCAGGATCAACAAATTGCTGGATTGCGCCCCGCGCTTCCTTCATCCCTGATCAGTACGGAATAAACGAATGAACGAAGCCGCCCTTCAGCTTTATCTGCGCGAGCATTTCCCCAAGGAAAATGCCGCGTGCGAGTGGAAGGAGTTCAAGAACCTCACCCATGCAGTGTCCGGGCGTAAAGGCGAGGACATCGCCAGCTATTTGTCGGCAATTGCCAACATGGCCGGTGGGCATTTGGTAATAGGGGTAGAAGACGCTTCGTTACGGATTGTTGGCATCGAAAAGTTTCACGACTACACACCGGAAAACATCCGCCAACGCTTGTTGGGGCGTTGCAGCAATCTGGATTCGGAAGGTTTTTGCGTAGAAAACTTCACCACGAACGATACGGGTAAAACCATTTGGGTTTTCCACATTCCGCCGCATCGCCCGCGGCTACCAGTCTATGCACACGACAAGGCCTGGCAGCGCCTGGATGACGCGCTGGTTGAAATGCGTCAGGAACGGCTGGAAACCATTTTGAACGAGCCAGTCGATAATCGCGACTGGTCAGCCGAAACAGTGGAAGGCGCAACACTCGCCGATCTGGATGAACAAGCCCTGATTGTGGCGCGGGAGAAATTCTCAGAAAAGTATCGCAACGCCTCATACGCGGCTGACATCCCCGCATGGGATACCGCGACCTTTCTGGATAAGGCGAAGATTACTATTCAGGGCCAGATCACCCGCACCGCACTGTTACTGCTGGGGAAACCGCAATCCAGTCACTTTTTGCCAACACTGGCCCAAATCACTTGGAAATTGACCGGCGAAGAGCAGGCTTACGAGCATTTTGCACCGCCGTTTCTGCTGGCCACCACTCAGGTTCTGCACCGCATCCGCAACATCAGCTACAAGCTGTTCCCGCAAAACCAATTGCTGGCCACTGAAGTCAGCAAGTACGACACCCGCGTCATACTTGAAGCACTGCACAACTGCATTGCCCACCAGGACTATCAGTTGCGCTCACGGATTATCGTTACCGAACGCGTCGACCGTTTGGTCTTCGAAAATGCCGGTGGTTTCTTTGAGGGTCAGCCCGAGGATTATTTCAGCGGCGAGCAAACCCCGAGTCGCTACCGCAATCCTTGGCTCACCCAAGCCATGGTCAGCCTGAACATGATCGACACCATGGGCTTTGGTATCCGCACCATGACCCTGTCTCAGCGCAGTCGCTTTTTTCCGTTGCCGGACTACAGCAAGTCAGAGCCGAACAAGGTTGTGCTGGAGATCTATGGGCATGTCATAGACGAGAACTACACACGCCTGTTGCTTGAGCGCGAGGATCTACCTCTGAATACGGTGATGCTCCTGGACCGAGTCCAGAAGAAGCAACCAATCACCGACGCTGCCGCTGCAATGCTCCGTAAGCAAGACCTTATCGAAGGCCGGAAGCCGAATTACTACACCGCTGCACAGGTCGCGCAAAGCACCGGCAACAAAAGTGACTACATTCGTAATCGGGCCTTTGACGATGCCTATTACAAGCGCCTGATTCTCGACTATCTGGGGCACTACGGCTCAGCCTCCCGCGAAGAGCTGGTGACGCTGATCCTAGACAAACTTTCAGACGCTTTAGACGAAAAGCAGAAGCAAAACAAATTCCGCAACCTGCTCAATGCTATGTCGACACGAGACAAAACCATTGAAAAATCAGGTGGTTTGCACAAAGGTCGATGGGTTTTGAAGCGCTCGGATAGCCTCTCTATCTAGACAAACTTTAGTCAAACTCTAGACAAACTCCCCCGCTGAGCCGGGTTCAATTTAGCTGTGAAGGATCGCACATGTCCCACATCCACCACGAATGTGAACTGGAACGCCACATCATCGAGCAACTGTCTGACAGCGGCTGGCTGGTTGGCAAATCCAGTGGTTATGACGTCGTACGGGCGCTGTATCCGGAAGATGTGCTCGATTGGCTGAATGACACCCAGCCACAGCAATTGGCTGCGCTACGAAAGATGCACGGTGAGAGCACGCGCACCGTTCTCTTCGACCGATTGGGTGCCCAGCTCCAGAACAAATTGGGTGGCACGATCAATGTGCTGCGCCACGGCTTTACCGTTTCGGGTGCCGGAGTTCTGTCCATGAGCCAAGCCTTGCCTGAAGACGCCCGTAACGACACCGTGATTGCTCACTATGCCGCCAACCGTCTACGGGTGGTGCCACAACTGCGTTACTCCCAAGACAAAACCGATGAGATTGACCTGGTATTTTTCATCAACGGTTTGCCTGTCGCGACCGTTGAGCTTAAAACCGACTTCACTCAGTCAGTGGACGCAGCCATGCAGCAATACTGCCAGGACCGTCCACCGAAAAGTGTGAAGACTGGTTTGGCTGAACCACTTTTGGCATTTCGTAGGGGAGCAGTGGTGCATTTCGCGATGAGCGACAGCGATATTCGTATGACCACTCGATTAGCTGGCGACTCGACTTTCTTCTTGCCATTTAACCGTGGCAATGACGGCGCTGCTGGCAATCCGACCAACAAGGACGGCAGCTATCCGGTCAGCTACCTGTGGCAACAGGTGTTGCAAAAAGATAACTGGCTGCGGATTTTCCACCGCTTCGTGCTGCTGGAGCGCAAGGAGGTCCAGGACGCCAAGGGCATTGCATCTTTCAAAGAAACGTTAATTTTTCCACGCTTCCATCAGTGGGAAAGTGTGACGGGAATACTCGAAAAAGTAGCGCAAGAAGGCGCAGGCCAGCCCTATCTGATCCAGCACAGCGCTGGCTCCGGTAAAACCAACACAATTGCCTGGACTGCTCACTCGCTGATCCGTATCCGACGCCCGGATGGCGAGCCTTACTTTCACAGCGTCCTGGTGATTACTGATCGCCAAGTGCTGGACAAACAACTGCAAGACGCGATCAAGCAAATCGATCACCAGACAGGGTTAGTGCGGGCTATTGATCGTGAGGACAACAATCAGCCCAAAAGCGTGCAATTGGCAAACGCCATGCTAGAAGGTACCCCGATCATCATTTGCACATTGCAGACGTTTCCTCACGCACAGACGGCGATTCTTGGCGAAAAATCTCTTCGTGATCGACGCTTCGCAATCATCATTGATGAAGCCCACAGCTCAACGGGTGGCACTACTGCGGACGATCTGCGTTATGTGCTGACGGGACAAAGTGAGGAGGAATGGGAGCAACTCAGCAAAGAGGAACGTCTTTCTGTTTGGCAGTCCTCGCGCCAAAGGCCCGGTAATGCCAGCTACTTTGCTTTTACTGCTACTCCCAAACACTCGACAATGAGTTTGTTTGGTCGCCCACGATATCCAGAAAAACCAGTCAGCATCGACAACCCACCCGTGCCTTTCCATCTGTACACAATGCAGCAGGCGATCGAAGAGGGTTTCATTCTCGATGTACTGAAAAACTACAGCAGTTACAAAGTCGCTTTTAAAATCGGTTCGGCGTTCATGGACAGCCAAGATGAGCGAGTCGATGAGAAGAGTGCCAATCGAGCCTTGGCCAAGTGGTTGTCACTGAATCCAGTCAACGTTGGTCAGAAGGTCGAGCTGATTGTTGAACACTTCAAAAAGAACGTCAGTCATCTGCTTAATGGGCAAGCCAAGGCAATGATCGTTACGCCTTCTCGTGCTTCAGCGGTCAAATATCAACTGGCCTTGCAGGATTACTGCGAGCGCAATCGTTACACCAGCATCAAGTCGATGGTGGCGTTCTCTGGCGATGTGCCTAACCAAGAAGTGAAAGCCACCGGATTCAAGGAAGATCACGCCTTTAGTGAAGTCAACCTCAATCCAGGGCTGCATGGTCGTGACATGCGCAATGCTTTTGACACGCCAGACTACCGAGTGATGATCGTTGCCAACAAATTTCAGACAGGTTTCGACCAGCCAAAACTGGTTGCGATGTACCTGGACAAAAAAATCTCAGGTGTGGAGGCGGTGCAAACACTGTCTCGCTTGAATCGCACATACCCCGGCAAAGACAAAACCTTTGTCATCGATTTCGCCAACGAGTCAGAAGAAATCCTCAAGGCATTCAAAACCTTCTATCGCGATGCGCAGGTTGCAGATATTCAAGACCCAAACATCGTTTACGACATTAAACAACGTCTCGATGAGATGTATATCTACGATAGTGCCGAAGTGGCAGCGTTCGGCGATGCGATTGTTGACCGGAAAGTGACACATCAGAAATTGTATGCCCTGACCCAACCCGCTACTGACCGTTTCAATGGCAAGCTCAAGCTGCTTAACGACGGTATTGATCAATGGGAAAAAGCGTGGGAGATCGCCAATGAACAGGGCGATGAGCAGGACATGCAGAATGCTGATGTTCAGCGCGCCGAATTCGCAAAAAAACGCGACGAACTGATGATCTTTAGTGAAAGCCTGACCAAATTTGTCCGTACCTACGAGTACGTGGCACAGCTGGTTGAATTTTCTGATCCAATCCTGGAAGCCTTCGCTAGCTTCGCTCGATTGTTGCGTAAACGCTTGAAAGGGATCAGCTCCGACCAGGTCGATCTCGCCGATCTGACACTCAGCCATTTCAAGATTAACCAAAGCACCTCATTAGGGGGTGTTCTTCCAACGGGAGAAACACCAAGCCTGTACAGCGTGACTGACAATGGTCTGAGAGACGCGCGAGATCGAGAGAAGAAGTACCTTTCCGAACTGATTGAAAAGCTAAATGAAGCTTTTGGAAAAAACATCACCGACACCGACAAAGTTGCCTTTGCGGTACACGTGTCAGAGAAACTCAGATCCGACTTGGTTGTGATGGATCAGGTCCAGAACAACACTCGCGAACAAGCCATGAAGGCTGATCTTCCGAGAAAAGCCATTCAAGCCATTGCCGGCGCTATGAACAGCCACCAAAGTATGGCAACGCAACTGCTTAGCGATGAGGCGACTAGAGATGTCTTTATAACGGTGCTCTATGAGTTGCTAAAAAAAGACGCTGGGGCAGATTTGATCGAACAGGCCAGGTAAAAAACGCAAGGAATGTGAACGTTGCGAACAGATGGCGTGGGTCTAGCAAGGCTCATGTCGTCTCAACAGCCATGTGTATTGGGTTCTGGTCATGTTTGGTACAGTCGTAAAACCCGTGTCCTCGGTCGATTCCGTCTCTGGGCACCAAATACCGAAAACCCTGAATCGCAAGATTCAGGGTTTTTTTATGCCTGGGATTTGAAGGGACGGCTATTCGTCGCCGTTCCAGTGAAAGACCAGATTACGCGCCGTACCGCTTCCCACATCCGTGGTGTCATGTTTCGCCTCACCATTGCGGGTCGCGACAACGGTGTACTTACCGGGTGGCAACTGGACGTAAACCAGCGGACCCGCCTGACTCAGCGTCAGCACGGTTTGCCCCGGTGCTTTCTGAATGACGACATCGACGTCGGGAATGTATTTATTCTCCGGCCCGACCGAAAAGGTCATGTGCAGGTTGTATCCAGTCGTTTGCTGGATGGCCTTCGACTCATCCTCGCCAATGCCACCCGACAGATACGCGATCCCGTTTTGCTCTTGCCTCTGGATTTGCACGCCTGAGCTGTCGATGGGCTCTAGGCTGGCGGCCCACGATGTCGCCGGAAACATCAATACGCCGACAGCGACGATGGGCAACATGAGTGAATGGACGTACTTCATGATGGCGACTCCTGGGCTCCACAGCGCCCTTCTGGTCCTTCACTTTTGATTTCCCAGGGGACGGCCAAGTTTTAGATTGATTCGACCTTGAGCCCACTGCGAAAAGGACTACGCCATGTATTCCTCATGTCCGGTCTGCCGTCGGCAGGATCCTGCAAAACGAATCCGGCATTTCCTGCCGATTTCCCAGCCACGCCCTGCATCGCCGCGCTGCCCTCTCTTGCCATTCTCTTTCGCCTGTTCCTCCAGCTGCGGAAGACTTCATGAGCATCGTCAAAACCGAAAACACTCAAGACCCACAACTTGCCTCTCTGGTGGGCAACCTTGGCGAACTGATACGTCAGGCACGACAGAAGGTGCTGCGAGCGGTCGATACCGTTCAGGTGCAAACGTGCTGGCAGATCGGACGGCATATTGTCGAGTTTGAGCAGGAGGGGGCTCGGCGAGCGGCATATGGGAAGCAATTGCTCGCAACGCTGGCGATGGTGCTGACATCGGAGTTTGGGAAGGGGTTCGATGAAACCAACTTAAGGAAAATGCGACTGTTTTATCAGGCGTTTCCAATTCGAGACGCACTGCGTCTCGAATTGAGCTGGACCCACTATCGCAGGTTGCTACGAGTCGACAGTGACATGGCACGCAAGTGGTACATGGACGAAGCTGCCAACCAAAACTGGTCAAGCCGCGCTCTGGAACGCCAGATCAGCACCCTCTACTACGAACGCCTGCTTATGAGTCGGGACAAGTCTGCCGTCATGACAGAAGCCATTACGAACATCCACGCGATGAACGACAATCCCAGGGAGTTCGTTAGAGATCCCGTGATGCTGGAGTTTCTTGGTTTGCCCGACACCGGAGTGATACTGGAGACCGAACTTGAACAAGCACTCATCGAGCAACTTCAGGGCTTCCTGCTTGAGCTGGGAAAAGGTTTTGCCTTTATCGCTCGACAACAACGAATAAGCACCGAAGGCAGAGACTTCTATATCGATCTGGTGTTCTACAACTACCTGCTCAATTGCTTCGTCATCTTCGATCTCAAGCGCGGCGAACTGACCCACCAGGATGTCGGCCAGATGGACATGTATGTACGCATGTACGACGACCTTAAGCGCAAAGAGGCAGACGGACCGACCGTCGGCATCATTCTTTGCGCTCAAAAAAACGAGTCAGTGGTGCGTTACTCAGTATTACAGGGGAACGAACAACTGTTCGCCAGCAAGTACAAACTAGTGCTGCCAAGTGAAGACGAACTCCGCGCTGAACTGGACCGGGAACGAGCGGCAATAGAAGAGCGCCTGCTCGATCAAATCCGCCTATAAACACGGATGGATTGTCCACTGACCGCACGAAGACTATCGTTGGCAACTACCCAAAAAGGTCCAAAGCCGATGAATTTGCAGGACATGCCCTCACTGGCACCGACTCAAATCGAATTGTCGCTGACCACCGACATTGCTGGCGAACCGTTCAAGGAACCCGCCGCAGACGGCTTCACCCTCGGCGGTTTCACCTGGCAGCACGCCGCTCAGGACAGCGCGCGCCCGGTCGTTATCATCAACGCGGCCACCTCGGTTCGTTGCCGGCACTATTCGCGCTTCGCCGACTACCTGTTCGCCAATGACTTCGATGTCATCACCTTTGACTACCGCGGCATCGGCGAGTCGCGCCCGACGTCGCTGAAAGGGCTGGAGGCGTCATGGTCCGATTGGGGCGCGCTGGACTTCGAGGCGATGTTGAACCGCGCGCAGCGCGAATTTCCCGGGCAGCCCATCGACGTTGTCGGCCACAGCTTTGGAGGCTGCGCAGCGGGCCTGGGAGCGTCCGGGAATTTGATTCGGCACTTGGTGACGGTCGGCGCGCAATTCGCTTACTGGCGCGACTATGCGCCCGCTCATCGCTGGCGGATGTTCGGCAAGTGGCATGTGGTGATGCCATTGATGACCCTGCTGTGCGGCTACTTTCCGGGCAAACGCCTCGGCTGGCTGGAGGACACGCCCGCCGGCGTGGTTCGCGACTGGAGCACGCCCACTGCGCGTTACGAAACGCGGCCCAGTGGTCGCGTCATGCACGCAAAAAACGGCCAGCTTCCCTTTGCATCTGTCAGCGCAAAAACGTTGGCCATCAGCATCAGCGATGATCCTTACGGTACGATTGCGGCCATTGAACGCCTGCTCGGCTACTTCACTGGCAGCGCAAACACCCATCTGCGAATCGCCCCCGAAGACATCGGTGAAGAAGAAGTCGGACATTTCGCCTTTTTTCGCAGCGCATACCAAGCCACACTATGGCCCATTGCATTGTCCTGGTTGCAGACCGGCGAACTGGCCCCCGACACACCCGGGCGGCGAGTGCCACGCGACTGATCGACCCGCCCCTCTCATCGAATTACGGAACGACACCCATGGCATCCGCCAACAAGCAGAACAAACGCGCCACCCGCGCGAAAGCCAAGGCCAAGCAGAACCGCACCCAGCGGGCCGCCGCGCCGGTCGAGCTGGACCCGAACGACGATCGCATCGACTTCGAATCGGTGGACCTGACCGAGCTGTTCAAGAAAATGATCGACGCTGAAAAAACCAGCCAGCAAGCGATGTGCGTGGCCTTCCTCGAAGACCCGCTGCTGGAACTGGTGTACGAGCAGGAAGGCGAAGAAGGCGCGATGGATTTCATCCTCGCGGCGCTGATCGAATATCGCCAATGGTCCACCGAAGTCGATGAAGCCGGCGCCCTGGCATGGATCGAATCACCAGCCTTCCAGGCTGACTACGTAGCGGCGTCCGACGCCATTGCGGCTCAAACTCAACAGAAAGCGAACTGAATTTAATGGCATCCCTGAACAAGCAGCAAAAACGCGCCAAACGCGCCAAGATCAAAGCCAAGCAAATCAACATCCACGGCCGAAAACCCGCCGCGCTGGACGATGACCTGGGTGAAATCGGCGAGCCGATCCCGGAATACACCCTGGCGATGTTCAGCAAAATGCGCGACGCAGAGGCCATCAGCCGTAACGACATGCTGCTAGCCCTGCTGTCGGACCTCGCCGGGATCATCAGCGACCATCCAGAACTGCTGGACATGGAAAACGCCGACAACGAAGCCATGGCCGCCACTCACCTGGCCGCCGATATGCTGATCGACTACCGCATGTGGGCCGACGGCATGGACCGCGATGCCGCACAGGCCTGGCTGACCGATCCGCAATTCATCACTGATTTTGGCGATGCGCTGGACAGCTACCGTCAGTCGTTGGATGCGCAGGAGGAAAAGAGCGAGTAACCACTCGCCCTTGAAAGCAAAAACGGCCGCTTGTCATCACTGACAGCGGCCGTTTTCTTTGGAATTTATCACTGGGAATCTACACAACCTCTGGTCAGCGGCTTCGTATATCCCATTGACATATCCCTAATGAAATCTATTCTAGGGACTCATAACCCCCGTAGAACCGCAGGAGGCCAAATATGGAACAGACCACTCTTTTCATGAGCAATCGCAGCCAGGCTGTACGCTTACCAAAAGCCGTAGCGATGCCGAGCGATGTAAAACGGGTCAACGTAGTCGCCATTGGCCGGGCTCGCATCATCACGCCAGCGGACGAGACTTGGGACAGTTGGTTCGACGGAGATGGCGTGAGCACAGATTTTATGCCTGATCGCCAACAACCTGCTGATCAGGAGCGTGAGTCGTTCTGATGATCAAGTTCATGCTCGATACCAACATTTGCATCTTCACTATCAAGAACAAACCGCAAATCGTAAGAGAAGCATTCAACCTTCATGACGGACAGTTATGCATCAGCGCGATTACGCTGATGGAGTTGATCTACGGTGCCGAAAAATCAGCGACTCCCGAAAAGAACCTCGCCGTGATCGAAGGTTTCACCGCACGCCTTGAAGTTTTCCCTTTCGACAATGAAGCTGCCGCGCACACCGGAATGATCCGGTCCGAACTGGCAAAGGCTGGAACACCCATTGGCCCCTATGACCAAATGATTGCCGGCCATGCGCGCTCACGAGGGTTGATTGTTGTTACCAACAACCTGCGCGAGTTCGAACGGGTGCCAGGATTACGTGTAGAAGACTGGATTCACCCCGATTGAATCGAACAAAGCCAATCGAAAAAAACGACCGCGATCATTTCTGATGGCGGTCGTTTCTGTGCTTCAACAGCGTTTGTCTTGAGTCAGGACACTCAGCGCGCTACCGCTGCGATCAACTGCTCGTTACGACGACGGCGCGCCACAAACAAGCCCGCAGCCACGACCAACAAGCTCAGCAGACCGGTCGCGAGGATTTCCACGCGATGGGCATCCTGGAACAGCATGATGGTCAGTGCCGCGACAATGAAGATGATCACCGCGTAGGTCAGGCCCGGGAACAGCCACATGCTGAAGGCGATTTTCTCACCACGTGCCATACGCTGTTTGCGCATACGCAGTTGCGAAATCGCGATCACCAGGTACACCAGCAGCGCGATGGCGCCCGAACTGGCCAGCAGGAAGTCGAACACCGCGGCTGGGGCCACGTAGTTGGCGAACACGGCGAGGAAGGCAGCGCCAGTGGACAACATGACAGCCCAGTACGGCGTGCCGCTTTTGTTGGTGCGCTGGGAAACGGCCGGTGCGTCACCGCGTTTGGCCAGGGAGAACATCATGCGCGATGCGGTGTAGAGCGCGGAGTTCAGGCAGCTGGTTACCGCAACCAACACCACGATGTCGACGATCAGCTTGGCATTCGGGATGCCCATGCGCTCAAGCACGGTCTGGTAGGAACCGACTGCGGCCAGAACCGGGTCATTCCATGGCACCAGAGCCACAACGATGAAGATCGACACGAGGTAGAACAAGCCGATCCGCCAGATCACCGAGTTGGTGGCCTTGGAGATTTGCTGGCCAGGGTTCTTCGATTCGGCGGCCGCGATGGTCACGATCTCAGTGCCCATGAAGGAAAACATGGTAGTCAGAATGGCGCCCAGTACCGCGCCCATGCCGTTTGGCAGGAAGCCCTGGGTGTCGAACAGATGCGAAACGCCGCTGACCTGGCTGTTCGGCAGGAAGCCGAAGATCGCCATGATGCCGAGGCCAATGAAACCGATAATCGCGATGACTTTGACCAGGGCGAACCAGAATTCGAACTCACCGTAGTTCTTCACGCTGAACAGGTTGGTCACTGTCAGCAGCAAAGTGATGACCAGGGTAAACGCCCAGATGGCTACGTTGGGGAACCAGGCGTGCAGGATGGTCGCGGCGGCGTTGGCTTCCAGCGGAATCACCAACACCCAGAACCACCAGTACAACCAGCCGATGGTGAAACCGGCCCAGTGACCGATCGCGCGATCGGCGTACGTCGAGAAGGAGCCTGTATCTGGCGACGCGACGGCCATCTCGCCGAGCATGCGCATGACCAGCACCACCAGCGCACCGGCGGCGGCGTAAGCCAACAGAACAGCCGGACCTGCGGCGGCGATGGCGTGGCCGGAGCCGACGAACAGGCCGGCGCCGATAACCCCGGCGATCGACAACATGGTCACATGACGCGGTTTGAGCCCCTGTTCGAGGCCATTGGAGCTTGGGGTACTGCTCATTGAAACTACCTTTGTAAGGAAAAGCGATTTGCATCCATCCCGTCTGGTGTTCCTTCTCGTAAAAAGAAACCAACAGGGCGTTCCGGATTCTGCACGCAATAATTGCGCCAAAATGTTTCAAACTCCTCAGGCACGGGGCCTGCAGCGTGACCGGACAGTCATCGCAAGTCATTGAGATTAATGGCAATTTGCCAGAGCGTTACCCTGCGACCCACTTCAGGAACGAAACAGCGCACCGGAAACACACCCATAAATGAGTCGATGCACAATAAAAGTGCAGATCAGGAACGTTTGGCCGGTTAGCGCTTCCAACACCCCGTCAAAGCTGGCAACATCGCGCCCTTTTTTACGTGACACCCGCGGTGCAGCTGGTTCAAACGGCTGTTCGGTTGATAGCAGCGCGACAGTCTGCTGTACCGATGCGACAACCTGCCGCATGCCACCCGTTTACCGCCCGTAGCGCTGTTGGCTGCCATTCAGACGCTATGCTAGCTTGGCCGCCTCGCCAGGAAGGCCAACCAACAGCAGGAGCGAAACACTATGAGGAACGCACATGGCTGAGGCCACGCCCGCGCTTGAAATCCGCAACTTGCACAAACGCTACGGACAGCTTGAGGTGCTCAAAGGTATCTCGCTGACCGCCCGCGACGGCGACGTGATCTCGATCCTGGGTTCTTCCGGTTCCGGCAAGTCCACGTTCCTGCGTTGCATCAACCTGCTGGAAAACCCGCATCAGGGCCAGATCCTTGTGGCCGGCGAAGAACTCAAGCTCAAAGCCGCCAAGAACGGCGAACTGGTCGCTGCCGACGGCAAGCAGATCAATCGCCTGCGCAGCGAGATTGGTTTTGTGTTTCAAAACTTTAATCTCTGGCCGCACATGAGCGTGCTCGACAACATCATCGAGGCCCCGCGCCGGGTGCTCGGTCAAAGCAAAGCCGAAGCCATCGAAGTCGCCGAAGCCTTGCTGGCCAAGGTCGGCATCGCTGACAAACGCCACGCCTATCCCGCGCAACTGTCCGGCGGCCAGCAGCAACGCGCGGCCATCGCCCGCACACTGGCGATGCAGCCCAAGGTGATTCTGTTCGACGAACCCACCTCCGCCCTTGACCCGGAAATGGTCCAGGAAGTACTTAATGTCATCCGCGCACTGGCCGAAGAAGGCCGCACCATGCTGCTGGTCACCCATGAAATGGGTTTCGCCCGTCAGGTGTCCAGCGAAGTGGTGTTCCTCCACCAGGGCCTGGTAGAAGAGCAAGGATCGCCACAGCAGGTGTTTGAAAACCCGCTTTCGGCGCGCTGCAAACAATTCATGTCCAGCAACCGCTAACGGAGCTACCCGCATGCAGAACTACAAAAAGGTCTTCCTGGCAGCCGCCGTCACCCTGGCCTTCAGCGCCGGTGCCATGGCCGAAACCCTGAAGATGGGCATCGAAGCGGCCTACCCGCCGTTCAACAACAAAGATGCCAGTGGCAATGTCGTCGGCTTCGACAAGGAAATCGGCGACGCCCTGTGCGCCAAGATGAAAGTCGACTGCACCGTGGTCACCTCCGACTGGGACGGCATCATCCCGGCCCTGAACGCCAAGAAGTTCGACTTCCTGATCTCCTCGATGTCGATCACCGACGAGCGCAAGCAAGCGGTGGACTTCACCGATCCGTACTACTCCAACAAACTGCAATTCATCGCCAAGAAAGACGTCGACTTCAAAACCGACAAGGCTTCCCTGCAAGGCAAAGTGATCGGCGCACAACGTGCGACCCTCGCCGGCACTTGGATGGAAGACAACATGGAAGGCGTTGAAATCAAACTCTACGACACCCAGGAAAACGCTTATCTGGACCTGACCTCCGGTCGTCTGGACGGCATCCTGGCGGACAAGTACGTCAACTACGAGTGGCTGAAAAGCGACGCCGGCCGCCCTTACGAATTCAAAGGCGACCCGGTGGAAGAAAGCGACAAGATTGGTATCGCTGTACGTAAAGGCGACACCCTTCGCGCGAAGCTGAACCTTGCCCTGAAGGAAATCGTCGAGGACGGCACTTACAAGAAGATCAACGACAAGTACTTCCCGTTCAGCATCTATTGATTCTGACTTGCCTGGCTGGCGCTGTTCGCTGACGGCGCCAATCCCTGGCATTGCCTGCTGCAAATTGAAAAGAAATCCATGACTATCGATCTCTACGGATTCGGCCCGGCGCTCGCCGCTGGTGCGCTGATGACTGTGAAACTGGCACTCTCGGCCTTGTGCCTGGGGCTGGTGCTCGGTCTGCTCGGCGCCTTGGCCAAGACTTCCCCGTACAAGCCGTTGCAATGGCTTGGCGGCACTTATTCGACGCTGGTTCGCGGCATCCCGGAATTGCTCTGGGTGCTGTTGATCTACTTCGGCACGGTCAACCTGATGCGTGCCCTGGGCGAGTTCTTCGGCAATCCCGACCTCGAACTGAATGCCTTCGCTGCCGGCGTAATTGCCCTGGGGTTGTGCTTCGGCGCCTACGCCACGGAAGTGTTTCGTGGTGCGATTCTGGCGATCCCCAAAGGTCACCGTGAAGCAGGCGTGGCGCTGGGCCTGTCGAAGTTTCGCATCTTCACCCGGTTGATCATGCCGCAGATGTGGCGCATCGCCCTGCCCGGCCTGGGCAACCTGTTCATGATCCTGATGAAAGATACTGCGCTGGTGTCGGTCATCGGCCTGGAAGAAATCATGCGTCACGCACAAATCGGCGTGACCGTGTCCAAACAGCCGTTCACCTTCTATATGGTGGCCGCGTTCATGTACCTGGGCCTCACGATTCTCGCCATGACCGGCATGTACTTTATGGAAAAACGCGCCGCTCGCGGCTTCGCGAGGAGCACGCAATGAACTGGGAAGTCATCATCAAGTGGCTGCCGAAACTGGCTCAGGGCGCAACACTGACCCTGGAACTGGTGGCCATCGCCGTGATCGCGGGTTTGCTGCTGGCGATTCCGCTGGGCATCGCTCGCTCGTCGCGACTCTGGTACGTGCGGGCATTCCCCTACGGTTACATCTTCTTTTTCCGTGGCACGCCGTTGCTGGTTCAGCTGTTCCTGGTCTACTACGGTTTGGCGCAGTTCGATGCGATCCGTAACAGCTCGATGTGGCCGTATCTGCGCGATCCGTTCTGGTGCGCCACGGCGACCATGACCCTGCACACCGCGGCCTACATCGCCGAGATCCTGCGCGGCGCCATTCAGGCGATTCCACCGGGCGAAATCGAAGCGGCGCGTGCGCTGGGCATGTCCAAGCCCAAAGCGCTGTTCTACATCATCCTGCCCCGTGCTGCGCGTATCGGCCTGCCGGCCTACAGCAACGAAGTGATCCTGATGCTCAAGGCCAGTGCGCTGGCCAGCACCGTGACCCTGCTGGAACTAACCGGTATGGCCCGCACCATCATTGCCCGGACCTACCTGCCGGTGGAGATCTTCTTCGCCGCGGGCATGTTCTACCTGCTGATGGCTTACGTGCTGGTTCGCGGCTTCAAGCTGCTGGAGCGCTGGCTGCGCGTCGATGCCTGCCAAGGACGCTGATTACTGCGTGTTGACGGGCGACGCCTTGCTCGCCCGTTTCACGGCGCTGGATGCTTTTCTGATTGAGCATCAGGCGTTGTGGAAACCTCGTCCGTTTACTCATCTGCAGCTTCCCTGGGAAGCGTCCTACCCGGAATTGGCATTGTGGCTACGCGGGCGGTCGCTGGAGGAGGCGGAGAACAGTCATAACCAACCTGGTTTGCTGGATGCGCCTGAGCCGTTTGCTTCATTGGCGGCGCTGTCCATTGAGTTGAGTTCGGTGGGTGAGTTGCCCGCGCATTCGCTGGAAGCGGCCGGACATCGATTGAATGTCGACGTGCCCGGGCGCAAGTGGCAGCAGATTGAAGCGTTCGCCAGTTGCTTGTCATTCGCTGCGCCGCCCAGGCATTGGCTGGATTGGTGCTCGGGCAAGGGCCACTTGGGTCGGCGTTTGCTGCAACAGGGGCAACAATTGACGTGTCTGGAACACGATCCGGCGCTGGTTTCCAGCGGCCAGGCACTCAGCCAACGTCATCACATGCATGCGCTGCATGTCGAACAGGATGTGCTTGCGCCTGATGCTGCTTCTTTACTGAACGCCGATCACACACCCGTTGCGCTACATGCTTGTGGTGATTTACATGTGCGACTGATCCAGATCGCCAGTGCGGCAGGCTGTAAACAACTGGCCATTGCACCGTGCTGCTATAACCGGACCAGCCTTCCTGCGTATCAGCCGCTTTCCTCGAACGGTATGCGATCCGACCTACAACTGTCCCTGGACGATCTCTCGCTGCCGATGAGCGAAACCGTCACCGCCGGTGCTCGCGTCCGACGCCAACGCGACACCTCGATGGCCCGACGCCTGGGTTTCGACCTGCTGCAACGTCAAATCCGCGGCGTTGACGACTACCTGCCAACGCCTTCCCTGCCGAGTGCCTGGCTGGACAAATCCTTCGCCGATTACTGCCATCATTTGGCCGCACTGAAAGAGTTATCCACAATCGACGCGCAAGATTGGTCCGCACTCGAAGCCGCTGGCTGGCAACGACTCGCCGAAGTACGCAATCTGGAGTTGTTGCGCGGCCTTTTCCGACGCCCGCTGGAGCTTTGGCTGGTACTCGATCGGGCACTTTTCCTTGCCGATCAGGACTACACCGTTCGCCTCGGCACCTTCTGCGAAACCCCGCTCACACCACGTAATTTCCTGCTCTTGGCGGAACGCCCTTAAAAAGCCACAGCCTGTGGATAACTCTGTTGATGAAATTATCGTGGATCCAATATAAGCGCCTGTTTCAGGGGTGAAACGCTACTGTTCAATTTTCGTACACCTGTAAAAAAACCGAAAAAACAGGTATTTGCGGGCAAATGAGAACGGGTCTACAAAAAGGGGAATGAGAGCCGCCAGCACCGGGCACATTGTGCATAAGCATTTAATGCAAAGGACATAAGTGCCTAATACGGGACGTCATCTGCGGAAAATTGCGCCGCTTCCCCAGTCTTGTTATACAAACAGCCAAGGGCGCCGACAGCGCGGCCACGAACAAGAAAATCCGACTGACAGGATGCGACAGTGACGTTCATTTCTTACGCACAGAATTTCGAAGACATACGCCTGTGGCGCGCCCTCAAAACCGTTGAAGACGGCTTCTACATCGACGTCGGCGCCAACCACCCCACCCACGACTCCGTGACCAAAGCCTTCTATGACCGTGGCTGGACCGGCATCAACGTCGAACCGATGCCCAATTACTACGACGCCCTGCGCCACGAACGCCCCAAAGACACCAACCTGCAATGCGTGGCCGGCGAAAGCGCCGACGACCTGACCTTCTACGGCATCGCCGGCACCGGCCTCTCCACCCTCGACCCGGCCATGGCGAAAATGCACAAAGACGCCGGCATGGACGTGCGCAGCCAAACCGTCAAATCCCGCACCCTGACTTCCATCTGCGAAGAACACGCCCAGGGCCGCGAGATTCACTTCCTGAAAATCGACGTCGAAGGCCACGAAGAAACCGTCCTGCGCGGCATGGACTTCAGCCAATGGCGGCCGTGGGTGATCCTCATCGAAACCCCTTGGGAGCGCGACCAGGCCTGGGAAACCCTCGTCACCGACGCCGGCTACCACTCCATCCTGTTCGACGGCATCAACACTTACTACCTCGCCAACGAACACCTGAACCTCAAACCCGCCTTCGACATCCCGCCGTGCAACCTCGACGAGTTCCAGTTCTGCAAAGGCCACAACTTCAGCCACCCCGTCAGCGACGCCGAACACCAGCTCGCCGCCGCCCTGCAACGCGCCGAACAGGCCGAAGCGCAGCTGCGCGCAATGCAAAACAGCCGCACCTGGAAAGCCCTTCAGAAACTCAAGAAAACCCTCCTTCGCGCCTGACTTGAAGGCTGAGTAAAAATAGTCTGAATTCAGGGGTTTACAGAACCATCCCAATCGCTATAATCGTCGCCCTAACACGCCGGTATAGCTCAGTTGGTAGAGCAACTGACTTGTAATCAGTAGGTCCCGGGTTCGACTCCTGGTGCCGGCACCATACAAAACAAAGCCCTCGTAGAAATACGAGGGCTTTGTTGTTTCTGGAACGTCCACTTTTCGTCCACACACTGGGACCTGTGGGAGCTTGCTCGCGATAAGGCCGTCAAACCCAGCGACGCTCTACTGACCAAGACAAATGCTGCATTACCAAGACACTTGCGTGCGGAATCGATGCATCCAATTCTGCTACCGCGCATCTATATACCTCACCAAAACGATGAGCGGTGAAGGTCGAAAATCATTGAGGCGGCATAATGACAGCAGTGCTTATGCACAACCTGCCACTTCACTCCGCCGTTGCGAGCCTCTTTGTAATGAACACCGAACGACGTTACTCGATCATCCTGGAGCACAGCGCCGAGGTGCTGCTTGAACATGCGCCCATGGCGCAGATAGAGGCATTTTGGGACGCCAACGATACTCGCTACTTCGGGTTGCGCATGGAGGATGAGCACAGCGCGCATGCACGAGTGATTGTTACGGACGAAATCCCCGACGACGAAGATGCAGTGCTTTGTTGTCTGTAGAAAAAAGGGCACGGATTTAGTTTTCCATCCGGTGCCGGCACCCTACAAAACAAAGCCCCCATAGAAATACGAGGGCTTTGTTGTTTCTGGGGTATGGAAACAATCCCCCGGGACGCCGCCTCATTGCGGCGATAGAAGCCAACAAAGCCTTACCTCCATCGCCAGACCAAACATTGTCTGCGCGCCTGCCCCGTTACAAGTTCGCGTCACTGCAACGTTGACGGGCTCTCACACCTACCTATAATGCACCCCAACACACCCGCCAAGCCTAGGTTGACCCAGTCAGCAAGCTCAAATCGTGCGGGTTTTTTTTGCCTGGAGAAAAGCTACATGAGGCCCTTTGACAAACCGGCCCTCAGCGTAGAACAGCAATTGGAACTGCTAAAGCAACGAGGCCTGCAAGTCGCCAACGACGACCGGGCCATGCGCTTCCTCGAAGTGGTCACGCTGTTTCGTTTGAGCCCCTATATGCGCCCCTTTCAGGAACATGGGCCGGATCACACTTTCAAATCGGGTAGCACCTTGAAAGCTGTAGTCGACATATACCGGTTCGATGGCTCGTTACGGCGCATAACAATGGATGCCATTGAGCGGGTCGAAGTCGCCATACGAGCAACCATCAGCAACCACATGTGCCCCAAATATGGGCCCGGTTGGATTGCTGATGCCTCGGTCTTCTCCTCGTCCTATTCGCATTCCGAGCTATTACGCCCCCTTCGCGAGCAACTGAGCAAAGAACGAAAAAAATTCGGACGTGAGATTGATCGCATCGAAAGAGGTCGACAGGAGGATGGGCTTCAGCAACAGAGGATCGAAAACCGTATGCGTGATAACTATTTTCGATACTACGGCGCGACCTATGCCCTTCCTGAACTACCACCCGCATGGGCGATTCTTGAAGAGCTCAGCCTGGGAACCGTATCCACCCTCTTCAATGCCATAGGGAAAAGTGCGGACAAAAAAGCTATTGCGGCCAGATTCAGGCTGCCATTCGATGTACTAGCATCTTGGCTCCACACCCTGACATTTGTACGAAACTGCTGCGCTCACCACTCGCGACTATGGAACCGAGAACTCTCAATTCGCCCCTCGCTTCCGAAAGAGTGGAATATCCCAAACACATCCGCCGATAGGCCTCAGCCAAAACAACGGCTTTATATTGTATTGACGATACTCGCCTATCTAACCGATTTGATCAGTCCAGACAGCCAGTGGAAGCCTCGTCTCGAAGAAATTATGGACCATTTGGAATCAACGAACCTGAGCCTTATGGGCTTTCCAAGTGATTGGAAGCGTCAGCAACAATGGCGGCTCGAATAAAAACCCGGCACAACAACAAAGCCCTCGTAGAAATACAAGGGCTTCGCTGTTTCTACACTTTGGAAAAGCAGTCTTAGTGACCAGCGCTCTGCCCACCATCCACATGCAGAATCTCGCCGGTGACAAAGTTCGCGCTATCCAGATAAACAACTGCCTGCGCAATGTCGCTGATCTCACCCATATGCCCAACCGGATGCAGATTCCCCAGCGCCTCATGAGTTTCTTCACCATGCATCGGAGTCTTGATGATGCCCGGAGAAACCGCGTTCACCCGAATCCCGCGCTTGGCGTACTCGATGGCCAGGGACTTGGTTGCAGCGTTCAAACCGCCTTTAGTCAGCGAAGCCAGTACCGAAGGCACACCATCAATCGCGTGGTCGACCAGGCTGGTGGTGATGTTGACGACGTGGCCTTTGCCTTGCTTTTCCATCTCGGTGATCGCGAGTTGGGTGATGTAGAAGAAGCCATTCAGGTTCACCGACAGCACCGCGGCGTAATCTTCAGCGGTGTAAGCTGTGAACGGCTTGGCAACGAAGATCCCGGCGTTGTTAACCAGGGTATCGATGCGGCCGAAACGGGCGATGGTTTCACGGATCACTTGCTGCGCCACTGCCGGGTCGCCGATGTCGCCCGCCACGGTGAGGATGTCCGGGTCGGTGGACGGTTTGATCGAACGCGATGTGGCGACAACTTTGTAATCCAGATCGCGGAACGCCTTGACCATGCCTGCGCCGAGGCCTTGGGATGCGCCGGTAATAACGATGACTTTTTTCGAATTGCTCATGATGAACCTCTACTAATTAAGAATGATTTGAAAAAACAGGTAATCAGGCTTCGGCGGGGGCGTTGGCCATTTGTCTCAACATCTGTTCGTAGTACTCGACCGACTGCGAACCGGACACCAGGTGACGTCCGTTAAGCACCATGGCCGGCACCGAGTTGATGCCGTGCTGGCGGTAAAACGCTTCAAGCTCACGCACTTCTTTGGCAAACGCGCCGGACGCCAACACCTCTTGAGCAGCCGCCGCATCCAGTCCTGCTTCAGCCGCCAGACGAACCAGCGTCTCGCGATTACTCGGGTTCTCGCCGTCGGCGAAATAGGCTCGCAGCAGGATTTTCTTCAGTGCGACCTGTCGCCCTTCCTGCAACGCCCACAACAGCAGCCGATGCGCATCAAACGTGTTGTAGAAGTGAGTGCGCTTCTCCAGGTCGAACTTGAAACCGAGGGCCGCGCCACGTTCAATCTGCATCGCTTTGCCGGCAGCGACGTCTTCGGCAGTGCGTCCATACTTACGCATCAAATGCTCGACCGCTTTTTCGCCGACTGCCGGCATGTCCGGATTCAACTCGAAGGGCTTGTAGGTCAGCTCGACCGAGATTTCCCCGGCCACGTTCTCGATCGCTTGCTCCAGCGCTGTGGCGCCCAAAGCGCACCACGGGCACACCACATCGGAGATGAAATCAATGGAGACGGACGCGGTCATGACGTGCCCTCCGCCTCAGCCAGTTGCTTTCGGTACTGGGTGGTGGTGATGCCGGCGTAGCCCCAGTTATCAGTGTCGACTTCTTCGATCACGATGTGGGTCAGGTGCGGATCCTTCTTCAGGACGCGTTCCAGGGTTTCAGTGATTTCGGCGATCACCTGAGCTTTCTGCTCAGAGGTAACGCCATCGCGGGTGATGCGTACGCTTACGAAAGGCATGAGGACTCTCCAGTGACCTTCCCTTCGGAATGAATGGGTCGGCGTTGGAGCTCAATGTATGGAGTTAGCTGGAGGGGATAAAGGTGGGGGCGGGAACATCATTAGTTACTTGGTGTAATGATTGTCTCGATGGAACACACTAAAACTGTTTGCGTCGAAAATGATTAATCGGCCAACTTCCATTTACCGCAACGTTTAGATATCGCCAAAAAATGGAGAAATGCTCATGACAATTCGATTTTTCGACAGCCCGTTCCATGTCACGCACGACGAGGAAATCGCCAACAAAATGGTGGGGGAAGTGGAGCTGTCGATAGTCACTGATTGCCCCCAAAAGCCTGGCTTCGAAGAGAAAGAGGCCGGCGTCAGGTTAGACGTGGGTCATTTACGTATTCCCAAGCCTCAGGTCCAGTAAATCACCGAAGCTCTCACCCTACGCCACCACCTAGCCACGATTGCGCATCTGCGGCCCTCAAGCTACTTTCAACCCGTCGCTGCCAATTCAGCGACCGGGCCTGAGAACTCGAATTGATGCAGAAACCAACTGGAGTTCTCCTTATGAATGCCCGCAATCCATTCAAAATTTTTGCCATTGCTGCACCAAGTCACGCACACCACCGCCCAAAAACCGGAGGTGCCCAATGACCAATCCCCAAGACCTGAAAACCATCGGCCTCACCCCTTTCTCCTACCACGCCAACCAACCGCTCTTCCGCATCAACGCCGGCGTCCCGGTCATCGCAGCCCTCTCCCACGCTTCCGATCTGCTCCACGTCGCCAAGCTCCTCGCCTCAGACGCTGCCATGGTTCGCGACACCGATCGCCATGCCTGGGCATCGCATTATTTACAGGATATGAGTAAGGCGATCATTGATGATGTGGTGAAGGTGTTGGACTCGCCGATGAACAATCGCAATCAGTAACGCCGTCACGTACATCAAAAAACTGCGCGCATAAAAAAGCCCCGATTCAATCGTAATGCTGTTCACTTAAGCGGAGCAGCCTTACGGTCCACTGGAAACCGGGTTTTTGAAATTTTCACTGTCCTTGGCCTCGAAGGCCTTGGGCGGTGATCCAGAAACAATCCCCCTATCCCTGCTCTCAACTCAGCCAAGCGTCTTCCTGTGGCTGAAATCGGATTAGCCGCCGCCATCACGATCAGTTGCACGGCGATGTACTGACAAACGGGTTTGAAACGGATGTCCGAGGGAGCCCGGCCAAACGTCACCGCCGCCTGACTGGCCTCTCGACGAATCACGTTGTAAGCCAGCAAAAGCCCCCACACTTCCTGATAGACCAGCTCGACTTTTTTACTGCGCAAGGTCATCGCGTTCTGTTGCATCGAACTCTTGATGTCTCTGAAGCCCAACTCGATTTCCCAACGCTCCTGGTAAAGTTTGGCAACGGCTTGAGTGTTGTAGATCTTGGCCGGCAACGACGTCATGACGGTCTTCACCTTGCCTTTAATTTCATAACTGACTTCGCGTACTTCCCAGTGCGTTGGAAGATCCGGGTTTCGCTTTCTGGCCTGCGGCGAGACTTTCATACGCACTAAACGGTCGTACTGGCTGTAACGGGCCACTTCCTCGCAGATCAGTCCTTTTTTTGCCGGGATCAACCAATGACGGTTGATGCCTGCTCCGCTCAGGCTCGACAGCAGCTCGGCACCCCAGAAACCTTTGTCGAACAGCGTCACCGAGTGGTCGGGGATCTGCTGCAAAAATTCGTCGGCCAAGCGCATTTCACTGCGTCGATAAGGGCTCAATTGAGCATCCATGATCACGTGCGAACGCACATTCATCAGGGCCACCAGGCGCAGCATCGGAAACGGCGTCTGGCGGTCGCTTGGAGTGTTTCCCGACCCGAAGTGATCTCGAAGCTCGGGCGTATCCGGAGTACGCAAAAGTGCACCGTCCACCGCGAATACCTGCAGATCATGCCAGGCATCGTCGTCATAGCGCTCCGCCCCCCATTGGGTCCCGGTCTTGCGGAATAACCACTCAACAGGATCGGCACCGAGTCGCTTGCGCGCCTCGGTTACACCACTGCGGGCCAATAAGTGGTCGGTGGCCAGGCCTTGAGCGCAGATGTTCAAACGTCTGGCCACCTCATGAACCGGCTCGTCACGAAACAACGCCATGCCGAGCACCAACCAGAGCACTTGGTCAGCGGGCAGGCGACGTCGGCGAATGGTCGCCTGACTGGAAAGATCCAGCGCAGACGCTACCCACTCGATGGGAATGTTTTGGGTGAAAGTACTCAGGTCACAGAAGTTGAAAAGGTCGCCGAGGTCGAGCAGATCTTGTTGAACAGACATAAAAAATCCGATGCCAGAAGTCTGGCATCGGATTTTCGGATAAGCCCGGCTTGGACTCAAATACTTAAGTGAACAGCATTACGATTCAATCGGGGCGTTTTGCATAAGTCGGTCATCGACCCACTGGCTGATTCGGGTGGTATCGATCACTCACGCTACTGTCTATCGGCTCCTCCCCCCGAACCGACTGAGCCACCGCTTCGACAACGGCGGCCCAAATATCCGGCCTCGCCAGCACAGGCATTTCCTTTGCCAATACGTTGCTCAGCTTCCCTTCGTTCTGCTCTATGGATCGCAAGAGCCGATCAGCCTGTTGATCAGGCATCTCAACGACTTCCTTGATTGCCTGTCTGGCCCTTATGTGACTGCGCAAATACCGCGACTCTTCACGCATCTGTTCGGTGATGGTGCGGCGAATGACGTTAGACATGAAAACAACGTGTGGCCCCAGGTTAGGATAGCGCCACACCGGGCGGGCCTGATCCTGGCCTGTGAATTCAATATTCGAGACCACGCCGTCAGGGTATTGCGTACGCGTATTGGCGAATGTTACCTGGTCTCGAATGCCCTGCATGAGCGGTTTTGAAACCTGATCCAGCACGCTGTCATATAGACGCCGTTCAGCAGAGTCGTCAGTGATAACAGCTGATATCGGAAGAATCACCGGGTCTGGAATGACCCCATCACGACGCAAAATGTCGTTGATCAGGAAGCGATGGACCCGGCCGTTGCCATCGGCCAGCGGGTGGATATAGACGAACGCGAACGCTGCTACAGCACTGCGCATGACCGGGGATTGCCCTTGAGTACGATTCAGAAAGACGCGAATGCCTTCCAACATCCGCTCCAAATCGCTCTCCGGGGGAGCGACGTAACGGACGATCTCCTGATAGCGGACAGTTTCGCCAACAAACACCGGAGATTGCCGAATCCCCATACGTGTCAGTGTGGTTACTGCTCCAAGGATTTCTTCTTGCATCTCCGCCAGTGCAGCATCAGTGAGCGGCAGTTCACCCTGACCGGTTCGTCGCGCCAACACATCTGCGAAACGCTGGATACGCGTAGAACGGTCCGCCTCCCCTTCAATGGCGAAGCTGGCTTTGCTTTCCCTGAGTGTCATCCATGCGGCGGCGCGCAGCAGAAGCGCTTCGCCAAACTCTGCGGTCAGTTGACCAAAGAGGTGAGGCACATCGAGGTCCGCTGCTGACTGGACGCCTGCTGTCTTGACGACGATTGGGCAGAAGTAGCTCGAGCCAGGCAGGTTGTCATTCACTCGCCAACGCGGCACCTTCACCGCCTCTTCGGGTGAAGCCGCCACCATCAGATCGGCGTTGATGGCGTCGACATACTTGCCGCCTATAGGTTCTGGCGCCTGCAACCGCTCGCCAGTGAGCCACTCAAACAAGAACGCCGACCTGCGGGCATATTGGCCGGTGGGCTCGTCCTTCAACCAGCCTTGTACCGGTGCAGCACCCACCTTGGTAAACAGTCTGGTCAAGAACTCGAGGTTCGGGACTTCATGCCGCAGGTGAAATTGCAGATGGGATGAAAAGTCCGGATCGGGGCGCATGTTTTCCGTATAGGTCTCAAGACGAAACCCGTCTTCGACCTGAGTTGACCGTCGGCTACCGACCTGACTTAACACGGGTAGCCGTGCCATCGGCCGCACGTCGAATGTCGTTGCTAGCCAGGCAGCACCGATCGGGTCTACGGGAAACTCGCTCACGTCACACTCCTTTTCAAACCTCGGCCAAATCAAACCAGCACAAATGGAGAGTAACGATCAAAATCAGGTTTTGCTGCATAAAAATGATTATTTTTCGGTGTAGATGCATAAAAACGAACATTTAGAGCACTTCAGATTGAGCTCCGCCAATTGAATTGGCACCGTCGAACTGACCCCAAACGCATAAAAACGATTTTACTTGCTCAAAAACGATCATAAATCTCGCTTTTTGCACAAAACCGTTTCGAAACCGGACAATTTCACTGAACCCCTCACACGCTGAAACCCGAAACGTCGCTGCCGTTTCATCAAAAAAAATGCCCAAACCTCCCGGTCCGAGCATTTTTTTGACCCTGATCACCCACCCCTCCCCAAAAACCTCGACTCTATGTAAGCCTCCAGCCATCGGACGCAGCATCATTTCGCTACTAAACTCGGGACAAGCGTGTTCATGTGCAGGATTATAGCCAGCACGTATCGCCCAACCGGCGGCCAGGTACTCAACAATAGCCAGCCCACTTCAGAGGGCATTACCCAATGGATAGCAGAACCCTACGCAACCTGATGCGCATTGTGCAGACCGGCTCTTTGTCGGCGGCGGCAGAGCATTCCTGTTTAACCGTGCAGGCGTTGGCCGCGCAGTTGAACAAGGTCGAAGAGCAGTTCGGTTTTCGGTTGTTCCGTCGCTCCAACAAGGGGTTGACCCTGACTACACAAGGCACGGAGCTCACGCCTTACATGGACAAGGTGTTGGTCGCCACGCGGCAACTGGAAGAAAAAGTGGCCGCGCTGAAGGTGCCTGGGCAGCGCACGCTCAAGGTGGCGCTGAACACCACGCTTTCGCCTGACTTCAATCGGCGAATGATCGGACGCCTGATTGAGGTGTTTCCCGACTATCAGCTGGAATTCAGCTACGCCGAGTCGATGGAAAACCTCAGCAAGCTGAAGAATGAAGATTTCGACCTGGCGGTGTTGATTGGCCCGCAGAAGCCGGGGTTGCCCAGCATCATCCTGCCCGATGTCCAGGTTCAGGTGGTCGGTGCGCATTGCGGTCAGGAACATGATCCGCTGGTGTTGCTCGGCAACAAGTTTCAGGTGCGTCCGGCGGACGATTGTCCGTATTCCCACAGCTTCCTGCGCTTTCTCGATGCCGGTCTGGGCAATTACGAGTCGGGCAAGCGGATGGTGTATTCGTGCAGCGAAACCCTGACGCTGTCGTTGATCACGCAAATGGACGGCCTCGGCATGGTCTCGCGGGATGCGGCCCAGCGTAACGGCCTGACCATTTTCCCCGGCTTCGAAGATGCCCTCGAAGTGCGGCTGGCGATCAACAATCCGGAGTTGTCGGGTCAGGCCTTGCACGATGTGGTCGACCTCCCGCTACATGAACGAGCCGAGCGCAATGTACGCAGCCGTTCCCACCGCAACGGAGAGAAAGAGGTTTTTGCTGAAGTACGCACATAACAACGTCGGAATCGCGGCATAAAATTCCGGGCGATCGAGCTGCACGTGCTGATCCTTGATCAACAACGGCGCAAGGCTGATTGCAGCGACGATCGCCACCGGCAGGTATTCCAGCGCCCGGGCGACGAAGGGCGGCCAATGGTCGGTGTTCACTTGCAGCGGCAACGCGCGCGGCAGGAACGTCACGGCCATCATCAGCGCGACGACCAGAATCAGGAACGTTTGGTCAGGCATACGCCCACCCCGCAGCCCACGAATGTGGCGATAAATACGTTGAAGGGCGAGCTGCCGACCAGACTCAGCGCGCCCATGCAAGCGACGGCGGCCAGTGCGGCGATGAGTTTGTTACGTGTGTTGCACAGCGACACCAGCACGTAGAGCATCATCGCGGTCAGTGCATAGTCGAGCTGATACTTGATCAAGTGCGCCGCGTACTGCGCGCAAATCGCCCCCAGCAAACCGCCGAGCACCCACGAGGCGTGGCAATACAGATTGAAGCCGATCAGGTAACGCACGTTGACGGGTGAACCCTTGCCCAGTTTGACGCTATGAAAGGCGAACGACTCATCGGTCAGCCCGCCCGCGTAACACCAACGCTCAAACCGACTGAGACCCATCGCCTGCAACGCCTTGGCCATGTAGACCGACATCAGCATGTGCCGCGCATTGATCAAAAACGTGGTGAGGATGATGGTGGTGAGCGATGCGCCGCTGGAAATCAGCGCCAGGGCGGCAAACTGTGAAGCGCCGGCATACACGAACAGGCACATGGCGACCGGCAGCCACACGGGCAACCCGGCATTTACCGCCATCAATCCGAACACAAACGACACCGTGAAGTAACCCGCAATGACCGGGCTGGCCTCGGCGAAGGTGCGCGACGCGTGCGGTTCGACCATCAGCGGCCGGCTGCTGGACGTCTCATTCATAGGTCCCTCTCAAATGTTCTTTCACCGCGCGGTTCGCAAAAACCCTGGGCACTCCAAAAGCGTTGGCCGGCAAGGTTAGCATCGTCGACAAACAGGAACATCCGCAGCACGCCCACGCGTTTCATATCGGCTGACGCGGATTCAACCAGTCGTTGACCGACACCTTGGCTGCGATACAACGGGCTCACTGCCAAATGGTTGATCGTGCCGCGACTGCCGAGCATTCCGCCCAACACCGCGCCGACGATTTCGCCGCTGACATCCAGCGCGATAAACGCGGTAGTGGTTTTCTGCACCAGCACACTGCGCAGGCATTTGGCGTCCTGCCATTCACAGAAAGATACTTCTTCGAATTGCCGAAAGAAGCGTTCCAGGCGCTGTGCATCCTTGGCCGTGGTGCGCCGCAGCATCACCGGTGCAGGGCACTCGGCGAGACTGGCCACGGTGTTGTACTGTTCAGCGAACAATGTCGAAAGCGGTCCCGGGCCGCGAGAAAGAGATCGCCAGAATCTGCCGGTACGCCATGGCGTGAGAATGGGTATTGCGTGCCGGTGTCACGTAGTGACGCATGTCGCGATCGAGAAAGTAGGTGGTGTCGAGGATTTCCTCGTAGGTCGTCGATGCCACTTGCTCTTGATTTTGAGCCTCGTACAAACGGCTCTCCGCCCCTTCAACGTTATTGCGTCCCCAGAAGTGCACGCCGCTGAACGGATAACCGTCGCAGTGAATGCCTTCCGGAGTAATTTCCAGTTGTTTGCCAGGCTTGATCTCGATGCGGATCTGATGAATCTGGCATTGCCAGATTTCCTCGTGCAACTCCTGCGGCAGCACGTTTTTATACACTTCAAAATCGATGTCGATCAGGCTGCGCATTACCGGCGAATTGATGACCTCATCGGAGAAATCCTGGAAGTGCCGCACAACCCCGCCCACATAACTGTTGTTGGCCTTGGACTGAACATAGGCCCGGTGCTCCAACTGCTTCAGGTCGCGAGTGACTGGGTTGTATTCAAAATCGCTGTAGCGACGGTAGCGCATGCCCGCCTCGGCCTGACCGTAGTAACTGTCCGGCTCCATGCTTTCCCAGCTTTTAGTCAGTCGAACAAAATCGGCGAAATGACCGTAGAGATTGAAGTCAGCACCTTGGACGTTGGCATATTTGTTACGCCGTAGCGATTCGCCCACTTCTCTGTTCAAAACGATCATTTTCAAAAATCTCCGTACATTTAGCAGCCTAATCTAGAGAGCACAGGATTTACGTCCATGAGAAAGAATTTGAGGCATATCAAGCGCTGCTTGAAACGGAGCATGACGTTGCTTTAATTCGACTTTTTATGATCGAAAATGGCCGTTTTATGCGCTTTTGAACGGTTGTCAGGCGAAAAAAAACCCGAACCAGTCGGGTTTTTTTAATCGAGTGATGAACACTCAAACGCTCATCAGAAGATGTTGATCGGGTAATCCACGAACACACGCACTTCGTTACCGCTGACGTTGTACTCGCTGGATTTCTGCGAGACACGCAGGATCGAGCTGCGCAATTTCACGCTCAGGTCTTTGGCCGGGCCGCTTTGCACGACGTACTTGAACTGGTTGAAGATTTCGCGCTCGGTGCCGCCTTCGCTGGTGGACGTGGTGATGTTGTCACCGCGCACGTAGGCGAAGTTGTAGCTCAGGCCAGGAACGCCGAATGCGGTGAAGTCCAGGCCGTAGCCCAACTGCCAGCTGCGCTCGTCTTCGGCGTTGAAGTCGGACCAGTAGGAGTTTGCCAGGTAGATGGTATTGCCACCGTCGCCGACACGACCTTGATCTTTCTGGTAACCGCCGTAGGCGTAGCCCAGGTTACTGTCGCCGGTGCTGCGCTGGTGAGCGAGGGTGAACGAGTGTGGGCCGGTGGCGAAGGTCGCGGCCAGGCTCCAGATCTTGTTGTCCTCGCCGGTGACGATACTTTCGCCAGGCACGGTGTGTTCGCGGACGTAGGAACTGTCCAGCTTGGTGCGGTAGCCGTTGAAGTCCAGGGTCAGGGACTGATCCTTGTCGATCGGGAACACGTAGTTGGCGTTCACGTATTGCTTCTTCAGCACGTCTTCGACGTCGGATGCGTAGAGCGCAGCCTTGAATTGTTCCGTGAACTGGTAGCTACCGCCCAACACGTTGATCGACTTCAGGCCACCACTGTCACGGCCTTCAGCGCTTTTGCGCGATTCGGCGGTGAAGCGACCGGCGTTCAGTTCCAGGCCTTTGATTTCCTTGGAAGTGATCATGGTGCCCGTGTAGCTTTCTGGCAGCAGGCGCCCGTTGTCGTAGCTCAGAACCGGCAGGGCCGGCATCTGGTCGCCGTAGGTCAGCGTGGTGCTGGAGAGACGGAATTTGACCGCTGCGCCGCCTTTGGACAGGTCGTCAGCCGCGTTGCCGCTGTCGCCCTTTTTAAAGAAGTCGATGCCTTGAGCGCCGGTACGACCCTTGCCACCATCCAGACGCAATGCGTACAGACCGAAGGCATCCACACCGACACCGACGGTGCCTTGGGTGAAGCCGGACGAGAACGTACCGATGGCCGCTTGGCCCCACTCGGCTTTGTCCGGGTTACCGTCTTTGTAGTCACGATTGATGTAGGCGTTGCGCAGCAGCACTTTGAGGCTGCTGTCTTCAACAAATCCCTTGGATTCGGCCTGGTCGTTAGCCATGGCCTGTGTAGCGCTCAACATCCCCAGAGCGATCAGGCTGATTCGCTTATTCAACATTTTGTTCTTTTCCTTATTACCGGTTGATACGCGCTGTGTCGAACGGCTGAAATGGTGCTATCGCACTCTTTTTTCACCCCAAAACAAAAAGGCCCGCCCACGAGAGAATCGTGGCGGGCCTTTTTATTATTTTGTGAGTCATGGCGGTTAGCCACAGGCGTTGGACGGGATCGTATCTGCGTGCTCAACGATGTGTCAATTTCATGAATCGTCTATGAAAAGGTGAAAATCGTCTAAGCAATTACTTGCCGGCAATCGCCAGTTGCACGGTATGGCTGTCGACGAACTGTTCAAAGTGGGTGACTTTGCCATCGGCCAGGGTCCACAGATGCGCAACGCGAGCATTCATCGGACGGCCAGTTGCCTTGTAGATTCCGCTGTAATTGCCGTACGCAAACACCTTGTCGCCCTGTGCGACGTAGTCCTCGATCTTCAACTGAAAATCATCCCAATCGGTGGCCAGGCGCTTGAACACGTTTTCGACGATGGCATCGAAGCCGACGTAAGTACCGGCGTAAGGAAAACCTGCCGCCTCGGTCCAGCGGGCATCCGTGGCCAGGGCCCCGGCGGTGTTGCGTGCGTTTTCCTGGGAGTTGGCGCCTTCATAGGTGCTTTTGATCAGGCTAAGGTTGTCCATGGTGACTCCGGATGAATTCAAGGGGCGCAGCCGTCGATGCCACAGGCTTGCACGGGGGCTGACGACGTTTGTGCAGGAAGCGATTGGTTTAACCATTGCGCAAATGCTTGCGGCTTGCCGAGCCAGGGTCCGATATCGACCAGGGTGAATTGGCCATCCTGTTCAAGGACGAAGGTCGGAAAACCCTGGCCGCCAACCTTGGCCAAGAGTGCGCGGCTCTCCCTGACATGGCGATCGGTGTCTACTGCTTTGCATGCCAGCTGGAAGGCTTGAGACTCGAGGCCGATATCGTTGGCGAGCTCCCCCAAAACCGCTGCATCGGCGATGCGCCGACCTTCCACGTAATGAGCCGTCTGCAAACGCCCCAGCAACTCAAGTCCGCGGCCCGAAAGCAGTTCGGCCGCCAGCACTGCGGCAATCGGCGGCGTTGAATCGAACACAGCCGTTTCATCGCGTAACAGACCTTCGAAATACGCTTCACCGAATGGCTGGCCGGTGTACTCGGCGATGCGCCGGTCGTGGGGCATCACGTAGCTGCGCAGTTGTGGCGAAACAGTTTGGCGGTTGGCGCCGCTCATCATGCCGCCACCGTGGGCGATTACCGGCAGCACGCCTTTAGCGGCTTGTACCAGCGGTTTGGCGCCGTAGCACCAGCCGCATAAAGGGTCGTAGATGTAGTGAAGGATCATGAGAAGACTCCGGCAATCAATCAGGGAAATTCAGTGCCGGCAGACTAATCCTCGGACCGTTGCGGAAAAACGCTGGAATGGCTTTCAGACTGTTTCATGAATCGGTCGAATAGCCTATGTAGCAATTTCGACACAACTCGAAACAATCAAGCAGCGGAACTTTTCAAGAATTATTAACGAAAGTAAATAACAAGCATTACCATTCGCGCCCTCGAATTCTTCCACCCTTTCGGATGCGCTTCAGATGCCTGCCCCCTTCCGCCTTACGCCGGTAACCCTTGGGCTTTCTGCCTTTCTGTCTGCCGGTTTCACCTGCGCCGCGACCACCGTTTTGCCCGAAACCTCTATCAGTGCCGAAGCAGAAGCCGACGACCCGCGAGTGAAGGAAACCAGCACCGCAACCCGCACCGCGACACCGGTCCGCTACGTACCTCAAGCCATCGACTCGATTAAAACCGCGAACGTCGTGGATTACGGCACCAATGATCTGGGCACTGCGCTAAGTGGCATCCCCAACGTCAGCAGCGGTGCTGATACGCGTTTCGACAGCCTGCGCATCCGCGGTTTCGACGCCAGCAACGACTTCTACCTTGATGGCATTCGTGACGACAGCCAATACGTGCGCGACTTGCACAACATCGAGCGTATCGAAGTCCTCAAGGGCCCGGCCGCCGTTTTGTATGGCCGTGGCAGCCAGGGCGGGATCGTCAACCGAGTCAGCAAACTCCCCGAGTTCGGCCGTCGTTCGACCATCGAAGCCCAGGGCGGCAGCGATGATCTGCGTAGCCTTTATGCCGATCTCAGCACCGATCCGTCCGAGAACATCAGCCTGCGCCTGAACATGGGCAACATGGATCAGAACAGCTTCCGTGATGGCGTCAGCGGCAACCGCCAGCTGTTCGCGCCATCGATGAGCTGGCAACTGACGCCGGACCTGAACTGGTTGGTGCAGTACGAATACAGCCGCTACAACCGTACGCCGGATCGCGGCATCCCGGGCGTCAACGGACGCCCGGCAGACGTAGGACGCGATACGACCTACGGCAGCGAGCACGATTTCATCGACGACAAGTCGCAATCCCTGCGCTCGAAACTCAGCTATGAACTCAGCGACAACTGGCAGCTACGCCACACCTTGGGCGTGTTCAAGCTCGACAGCGATTTCGACAACACTTACCTGACCGGGTACACCCCGATCACCAACGTCACGCGCCAGCACTGGCAGCAGGACCTGACCACCCGCAACGTCTATAACAACGTCGAACTGGAAGGCGGTTTCAACACCTTCGGCCTGGAGCATCGCCTGCTGACCGGCATCGAGATCGGCAGCCAGCGCCGCGATCCGACCTTGTACAACGCGGCCACTTCCGGGCCGGGCAGCTCACCGGTGCCGGCGCTGGACCTGTACAACCCCAATCGCGATTTGCGCCATACCGGGCGCATGCAAGTGTCCAGCGACAACCACACCGAAGTCGAAAGCCGTGCGGTGTACGTGCAGGATCAATTGCGCCTGAACGATCAATGGCAATTGCTGGCCGGTTTGCGCTACGACACCTTCGACATCGAATCGACCAACAAGCTGCGGAACATTTCCGAAGATCGTGACAGCCACAGCACCAGCCCGCGTGTAGGCCTGGTCTGGACGCCGCTGCAGAATCATTCCTTCTATGCGTCCTGGACCAAGACGTTCTCGCCGGTGGGCGGCGGTTTGATCGGCATCACGCCGGGCGTTGCCGGCAACAGCAATGACTTGAGCCCGGAGCTGACCAAGCAGAAGGAAATCGGTGTGAAGAGCGACTGGCTCGACGACCGCCTGAGCACCACGCTCGCGATTTACGAACTGGAACTCTATAACCGCCGCACCAGCGATCCACTCAACCCGACCATCACTCTGCTCTCGGGCCTGCAACGTTCCCGCGGGATCGAGCTGACCGGCACCGGCAAAATCGCCGGCAACTGGTACGTGCGCGGTGGCGTGGGCGTGCAGGACGCGACGGTCGAGAAGGACAACAACGGCTTTGAAGGCAAACGCATCAGCAACGTGGCCAAGCACAACGGCAGCCTGTTCCTGACCTGGAAACCGGAAATGGGTTGGTATGCGGAAACCGGTTTGACCCTGGTGGGCCAGCGTTATGCCGATAACCTCAACACCGTCGTGCTCCCGGGTTATGGCCGCTGGGATGCACTGGCCGGGTTCCGGCAGAAGGATTGGGACTTGCGCGCGGCGTTGAACAACATCAGCGACAAGGCCTATTACTCGTCGGCCACCAGCGCAGCGCAGATTCAACCGGGCGAACCGCGTAGCCTGGTGGTGACTGGCACTTACAGCTTCTAAACACCTGCCACCGACTGATCGTTGATCGTTCCCACGCTCTGCGTGGGAATGCCTCATCGGACGCTCTGCGTCCGCTCTTGGGACGCGGAGCGTCCCGGGCTGCATTCCCACGCAGAGCGTGGGAACGATCATGGGTACAAAACCATCACCCATAAAAAAAGCGCCGCCCTCCCGGCAGCGCTTTTATCAATCCTTTGTTTTTTCTTCTTATCCTTCCATCACATCCCACAACGCTTCCAGTTCCGCCTCGCTGAATAAACCAGCGGGGTAACGCTCGATCATCATCCGGCGCGGATCAGGTTCTCTGATCTGACGCGTTCCATTGGACTTCAACCAGTGCGCCAGGACCTGGAGCGATTCGCTATTGACTGCCAGGGGATGCAACGCCCGCTCGCTCACTACGTTCACTTCGGCGTTCATTTCAGCGCTCTCTCCTGGTTCGTGAGCGGCTAACTTATCCAAGGTTTATGACAGAACATCGCAGTCCTCCCCCTCCCTGTTTTACACCTTGAGAGATACAAGAGCTGTGCCAATGTTTCTCAAGTGTCGACAAGCGGATACAAAGAAGCCCGCAGTCCTTTTGGGCTGCGGGCTTCATGATGAACGGCGAGGATAAACTTGAGCCTCAGTGGTTTTTCAACCGACTCAGGCTGTTACAACCCCACTCACTCCTTGTGCGGCGCCGGTTGCTGTTGGGTAAGGCAGTGGATGTTACCGCCTCCCAGTAACAGTTCGCGGCCCGGCACCATCACCACCTCGTGCTGCGGGAACAGACCCTGCAAAATCTCTTTCGCCGGGCCGTCCAGCGGGTCGTCGAAACTCGGCGCGATAATGCCGCCGTTGACGATCAGGAAGTTCACGTAGGAACCGGCCAGACGAACGGTCGGATTGCGCTCCTGAGTCCCGTCTACCGGATCCACGCCAGCGCACTCTTCCTCGGTCGCAAACAGCGGGCCCGGAATCGGCATCTTGTGCACCGTGAATGGGCGACCTTTGGCGTCGGTGCTGCTTTCCAGCACTTTCATCGCGGCCTGGCAGCGCGGGTAGTTCGGGTCCTGCGGATCATCGGTCCAGGCCAGCAATACTTCACCCGGACGCACGTAGCAGCAGAAGTTATCCACATGGCCGTCGGTTTCGTCGTTGAACAATCCGTCCGGCAACCAGATGATTTTATCCACAGCCAGATGGGCGCTGAGCACCGCCTCGATTTCCCCACGGTTCATGTGCGGGTTGCGATTGCGGTTGAGCAGGCATTCTTCGGTGGTGATCAGGGTGCCTTCGCCATCGACATGGATCGAACCGCCTTCGAGCACGAAACCCTCAGTACGGTAGCGCTGGCTGCGCTCGATCTCGAGGATCTTGCCGCCCACCTGCGAGTCGCGATTCCACGGCGAATACAGACCACCGTCAAAACCGCCCCACGAGTTGAAGTCCCAGTTCACACCACGGACTTCGCCACTGTTGTTGATGACGAACGTCGGACCCGTGTCGCGAACCCAGGCGTCATCGCTGGACATCTCGACCACACGAATATTCGGCACGTCGAGACGAGCACGGGCGTTTTCGTATTGGCCGGCGGAGACCGCCACGGTCACCGGTTCGAAACGGGCGATGGCTTTGGCCACGGCCACATGCGCGGCTTGCGCGGGTTTGCCGCCTAGGCGCCAGTTGTCCGGGCGCTCCGGCCAGATCATCCAGGTTTGGGTTTGTGGCGCCCACTCGGCGGGCATGTAGAAGCCGTCGGCGCGCGGGGTGCTGTTTAAAGTGGTCATGCGATCAGGACTCCAGGGAACCGTCGAGGGTTTTGATCGCATTGTATAGGTTCGGGCGACGATCGCGGAACGAACCCCATGCGCTGCGAATGTGCTCAAGCTCGTCGAGGTCGAAGCTTTGCACCAGAACGCCTTCTTCCGTTTTATCCAGTTCCTGGACCTTCTCGCCGAACTGGTTGGCGATGAACGACGAGCCGTAGAACGTGATGTCGTAGCCGTCCTGTTCTTCGTTGCCGATGCGGTTGCTGGCAATCAGCGGCATCAGGTTGGCGCCGGCATGGCCTTGTTGCACGCGTTGCCAGTGGTCACGGGACGAAATGGTTTTGTCGTGCGGCTCGCTGCCGATGGCGGTCGGGTAGAACAGGATTTCCGCGCCCATCAACGCCATGCTGCGGGCGCACTCCGGGAACCACTGATCCCAGCAGATACCCACGCCGATTTTAGCGTAACGGGTGTTCCAGACTTTGAAGCCGGTATCGCCCGGGTTGAAGTAATACTTTTCGTGGTAGCCAGGGCCGTCGGGGATGTGGCTTTTACGATAAATCCCGAGGTTGCTGCCGTCGGCATCGATGATCGCGATGCTGTTGAAACGTGCACGGCCGGCCAGCTCATAGAAGCTGATTGGCAGCACCACTTGCAGTTCCTTGGCGACTTTCTGGAAGTGCTTGATGGCAACGTTGTCTTCAACCGTCGTGGCCAGTTGCAGGTAATCCGCGTTCGGCTTCTGGCAGAAGTACGGCGCCTCGAACAGTTCCTGGATCAGGATGATCTGCGCGCCTTTGGCCGCGGCCTCACGGACCAGCCTTTCAGCGGTATCGAGGTTGGCTTCAAGGTCCCAGGAACAGGCCATCTGGGTGGCGGCGACGGTAACGATACGACTCATGAATCATCTCCGGGCAAGTGCTGTGGTCGAGTTTGGCATCGACCGATGACAGAAACGGGAAGCACGGGCGCAATGAGTCACGCCGTGAGCAATGGCGACTTTATAGCCGATAAAAATCGGCTTTAAAAGCGATTAATCTTCCGTCCGTCTACTTTTACGCACTTAAACCCGATAACAATCGATATTTTATCGGCGTTTCAGGTATCGCCTTCGCGGGCAAGCCCGCTCCCACAGGTTTCGTGTCGTACGCGAAACCTGTGTATGACACGGACCTGTGGGAGCGTGGCTTGCCCGCGAAGACGATATCCAGCCTTACAACCCTTCTGCCAACACCTTCGCCAGCATGTCGACAAAGAAATCCACACTCCGCCGCGAAGTCACCATCGGCGGCTTGATCTTCAGCACGTTCAGATAATCCCCCGTCGGCTGCATGAAAATCCCCAACTCCCGCAAGCGGTCACACAACGCCGTGGTTTCTTCGCTCGCCGGTTCCAGAGTTTCACGATTGCGGATCAGCTCGACCCCCAGATAGAACCCGGAACCATGCACCGCGCCCACCAGCGGATGAATATCGATCAGCGCTTCAAGTCGCTCCTTGAAATACCCACCCACGACCTGAGCGTTTTCCCAGAGCTTTTCTTCTTCCATCACATCCAGCACCGCCATGCCGATCTGGCAACTGACCGGGCTGCCACCGGCCGACGAGAAGAAGTAACCCTCGGCCTCCAGCGCCTCGGCGATTTCCCGGCGGGTGATCACCGCGCCCAACGGCTGGCCGTTGCCCATGCCCTTGGCCATGGTGATGATATCCGGCACCACGCCTTGTTCTTCAAAGCCCCAGAAAAAATGGCCCATGCGCCCGTAACCAACCTGAACTTCGTCGGCGATACACACGCCGCCTTGCGCGCGAACCAGCGCATAGACCTGTTTCAGATAACCCGGTGGCAGCGAGATCCCGCCGGCATTGCCGTACACCGGTTCGCAAATGAACCCGGCCAATTGGCGTTTCTGCTCAGCGATTTTCGCCAGGTTGTGTTCGACGCTGCGTACGTAGTCCGGCGCGCTGTCGAGGCCACGGAATTCGCCGCGATAGATATTCGGCGCGATCACCGGATGCACCCAATCGGGACGGCTGCTCAAGGCTTTCGGGTTATCGGCAATCGAGGTCGAGACCGCATCTGCGCCCACTGTCCAGCCGTGATAGGCCTCCAGCACGCTGAGCATGTCGCGACCGCCGCTGTAGGCCCACGCCAAACGAATCGCCAGGTCATTGGCCTCGCTGCCGCTGTTGACCAGGAACACCCGGTCCATGCCCTCCGGCGACAACTTCAGCAAGCGTTCGGAAAATTCGGCCACCGCCGCGTAGTTGAAACGCGAGTTGGTGTTGAGCAATGACCACTGACGACTGGCCACCGCCGCCATGCGCGGATGACCGTGGCCCAGCACCGCGACGTTGTTGAGCATGTCGAGGTAGGAACGGCCCTGCATGTCGATCAGGTGATTGCGCCAGCCGCGCTCGATGCGTGGCGGGTCGACGTAATAGTGCTTCTGCGTGCGCGCGAAACTGGCGTCGCGGCGCGCCAGCAATGTCTGCGAATCGAGCTCCGCTTCAGCATCGCAAGCCAGCCCCAGCAACACCGCCGGTGACGGGCACAACGCTTGCCACGCTGCAGCGCGAGACGGCGTGCAAAACAACGGCGCATCGAACGAAGCGCCTCGGCACAACTGCACAATCAACGGCCCGCTGACCACCCCCAGCACCTGACCTTTGACCAGCGCTGCGCCGGTGTGCAGCGACGGGGTCACGCCCCACAAGCGCACGCTCAGTTGCGGACCGTCCAGTTGCAGCACACCCGCCGCCGGCTGATGAACCACACCGGCAAACGGCGATTCGACCGCCGTGCCGTTTGGCACTCGCAACTCCACGTGCAATGGGCAAGTATCTGGCTCAGCGGCGCTGTCCGGTTGGGTACGTGACAACCGATATTGACCATAACGGCTGGCCGCCAGGCCATGCGCCGCCGCAGCCTCGGTCAGCAAACGCTGATCGACGCCTTCCTGCTCCCAGTTGCCCGCCTCGAAATGCGGGCTCAGCACGCCCAGATCGATCAAGGCAAACTCACGCCCCACCAGGCTCGGCAGCAACGGCGCGAAACCTTCGCTGCCGATGCCTGGCAGAGTCTGGCCGACGGACGTCAGAATCGCCGCTTCCATCAATTCCAGCGGAACCGACGTGGCAACGCGGAAAATCTCCCATTCATGGGTCAGGTTGTCGCGGCTGTACTCATTGCCCGGGTCAATACTGACTTGCTGTTCGCCACTGAGCACCAACACCGCCGCGCGCGCGACGATCAGTGGCCACAGCGCCAGCAGTTCTTCGTGAGTTAACGGATTGACCGCGTGATACGCCTGGACCGCCGGCAATATATAGAACGGATCGCCATCGGCGTGATGCAGCAACGCCGCGCAGGTGACGGACAGATCGGTAATGCGCCAGGTACGGATCAAGTCGCCGAAATCGATTACGCCCTGCAACTGCCACTCGCGCTGCGAGTCCCGCTGCCAGACCACGTTGTCGTCGGTGATGTCCATGTGAATCGCCTGCACTGGCAGCTTGGCCACCAGCGGCTGCAAATGCCGCTCGGCCCGTTCGGCCGCCTCGGCGATCAACCGGCGTTGCGCGTCATCCTTGATCACCGGCAGCAAATGGCCGATCAACGCGCTGGCGTGGCGGGCGTCCCATTGCAGCGTGCGCTCAAGGCCCGGATGCTCGAATGCGGCCAGCGCCAGGTCCATTTCGCCGCAGAGCCGACCGAAACCAGCCACCACCGAACCGGGCAGATGATCGAGGTGCGTCAGCGACTGGCCCTCGATGTAATCGAGCAGGCGCACATGCACGGACTGACCACCGACTTCCAGCGTGAGCAGGTCTGCACCGCTCTTGGAAGGAATCACTCGTGGCACATGCACGCTGGAGTGTTCCCCCAACTGCTTGAGCCCGGCATGCTGGGCTTGCAGCTCCAGCGCCGAATAATCGCCACGGCAGATTTTCAGGACGAAACGCCCCTGGTTGCTGTCGACCCGAAAGTTGAGGTCCTGCTGGCTGCCCAGGGCGTGCAACTTTCCACTCAGCCCGTAATGCCCCTCCAGCAGCTCTAGTGCTTGCTCCGCAGACACTTGCGGGCTGGGCAAACTGGCGCGGTGAATCAACGTGGCGAGCGGCATACAACGACCCCTGAAATTTTATTAGGCGCTTATATCGCCACTGCATCGGCCGATAATCAACCCCCGTCGGCACCGCAAAAGCCAAATACGACCAACAACCCTCTTGCACCGCCCTGCTCCTGCCGACAAGCTATGCTCATTCGCTTTATCGTCTTACAGAAAAAGGCTGGCCAACATGCGTATTCTCATCACCGGCGGTGCCGGTTTCATTGGCTCTGCCCTGATTCGCCACCTGATTCGGCATACTGAGCATGAAGTGCTCAACCTGGACAAACTGACCTACGCCGGCAATCTCGAGTCGCTGACCAGCATTGCCACCGACACCCGTTACGAGTTCGTCCAGGCCGATATCGTCGACCAGGCAGCCGTGAGCGCGGTACTGGCACGTTTCCAGCCTCACGCGATCATGCACCTGGCGGCGGAATCCCACGTCGACCGTTCCATCGACGGTCCGTCGGATTTCATTCAGACCAATATTGTCGGCACCTACAGCCTGCTGGAGGCCACTCGCGCTTACTGGCTGACGCTGGCCGAGCCGGAAAAAAGCGCTTTCCGCTTCCATCACATCTCCACCGACGAGGTGTACGGCGACCTGCACGGCGTCGATGATCTGTTCACCGAAACCACGCCCTACGCACCGAGCTCGCCTTACTCCGCGAGCAAAGCGGCGTCCGACCACTTGGTCCGCGCCTGGCAGCGCACCTACGGCCTGCCGGTGCTGCTGACCAATTGCTCGAACAACTACGGACCGTTCCACTTCCCTGAAAAACTGATCCCGCTGGTGATCCTCAACGCCTTGGCCGGCAAGCCGCTGCCGGTTTACGGAAACGGCCTGCAAGTGCGCGACTGGTTGTTCGTCGAAGATCACGCCCGGGCGCTGCTCAAAGTGGTCACCGAAGGTGTGATCGGCGAGACCTACAACATTGGCGGTCACAACGAGCAAAAGAACATCGACGTGGTGCGCGGCATCTGCGCGCTGCTCGAAGAACTGGCGCCGAACAAGCCTGAAGGCGTGGCGCAATTCGCCGACCTCATTACCTTCGTCCAGGACCGTCCTGGCCACGACCTGCGTTACGCGATCGACGCGAGCAAGATCGAGCGCGAACTGGGTTGGGTGCCTGAAGAAACTTTCGAAACCGGCCTGCGCAAAACCGTTCAGTGGTACCTGGATAACCTTGAGTGGTGCCGCCGTGTTCAGGACGGCAGCTATCAGGGCGAACGCCTGGGCGCCATCAATACCAAGGAGCTGCTCGCATGATGAAAGGTATCGTTTTGGCCGGTGGCTCCGGTACGCGTCTGCACCCGATCACGCTCGGCGTCTCCAAACAGCTGCTGCCGGTGTACGACAAACCGATGATCTACTACCCGATCTCGGTCCTGATGCTGGCCGGTATCAAGGATATTTTGCTGATTTCCACGCCTCAGGATCTGCCGCAATACCGCAACCTGCTGGGCGACGGCAGTCAGTTCGGCGTCAATTTCAGCTACGCCGAGCAGCCGTCGCCGGACGGTCTGGCCCAGGCCTTCCTGATTGGTGAAGAGTTTATCGGCGATGACCCGGTGTGCCTGATCCTCGGCGACAACATCTTCCATGGTCAGCACTTTGGCGACCAGTTGAAGAACGCCGCCAAACGACCCTCCGGCGCCACCGTATTCGGCTATTGGGTCAAGGATCCGGAGCGCTTCGGCGTGATCGATTTCGACAGCGAAGGCCGCGCCCTGTCCATCGAAGAGAAGCCGAAAAAACCGAAATCCAGCTATGCCGTGACCGGCCTGTATTTCTACGACAACGATGTGATCGATATCGCCAAAGCCGTGAAGCCCTCACCACGCGGTGAGCTGGAGATTACCGACGTCAACAATGCTTACCTTAAGCGCGGCGACCTGCAGGTCGAGCGCTTCGGTCGCGGTTTTGCCTGGCTCGACACCGGCACCCACGACAGCTTGCTTGAAGCTTCGCAGTACGTGCAGACCATCGAGCATCGCCAAGGCCTGAAAGTCGCCTGCCTCGAAGAAATCGCCTACGAAAATGGCTGGATCAGCCGCGAGCTGTTGCTGGAGCGCGCCAGCTATTTCGGCAAGACCGGTTATGGTCAGTACCTGTTCAAGCTGGCCGGGGAAGAACAATGAATGTGATTGAAACCGCTCTGCCTGGCGTGCTGATCATCGAGCCGAAGGTGTTCGGTGACGAACGCGGGTTTTTCTACGAAAGTTTCAATGCCAAGGCGTTTGAAGAAGCGACAGGCCTGGACACGCAATTCGTTCAGGACAACCACTCCCGCTCGCAGAAAGGCGTGCTGCGTGGCCTGCACTATCAGCTGGAAAATACCCAGGGAAAACTGGTACGGGTGACCGTCGGTGAAGTGCTCGACGTCGCGGTGGACATCCGTCGCAGCTCGCCGAATTTCGGTCAGTGGGAAGCGGTGCGCCTTTCCGCGGAAAACCGTCGTCAACTGTGGGTGCCGGAAGGTTTTGCCCACGGGTTCGTGGTGCTCAGCGATTTCGCCGAGTTTCTCTACAAGACCACCGACTACTACGCGCCGTCCGCCGAGCGTTGCATTCGCTGGGACGATCCGACCCTTGCCATCGACTGGCAACTGGATGAAGCGCCCAAGCTGTCGGCCAAGGATCAGAACGGCAAAAGTCTGGAAGAGGCTGACTTGTTTCCATGAGAATTCTTATCAGCGGTCAGCACGGTCAGGTTTCGCGTGAATTGCAACTGCGTTTGGGGGCTGTTGGCGAGCTGGTAGTTTTGGGTCGCGATCAACTCGATCTCGCTCAGCCGCAGCAAATTCGCCAGCAGGTGCAACGGGTGCGCCCGGACCTGATCATCAACGCGGCTGCGCACACAGCGGTCGATCAGGCTGAAAGCGAGCCGGAGCTGGCGTTTGCCATCAACGCAGCCGGCCCAGGCGTTTTGGCCGAAGAAGCGTTGGCGCTGGGCATCCCGCTGATTCACTACTCCACCGACTACGTGTTCGACGGCAACAAGACCGAGCCGTACAACGAAGCCGACACGCCCAACCCGCTGGGCGTTTACGGCAAGAGCAAACTGGCCGGCGAGCAAGCGATCACCGAGGTAGAAGGCCAGCATCTGATCCTGCGGACCAGTTGGGTCTACTCGACCTACGGCCGTAATTTCCTGCTGACCATGCAGCGCCTGCTGCAAGAAAAACCGGAGATGCGCATTGTCGCTGACCAGATCGGCGCGCCCACCTGGGCCGGCACGATTGCCAGCAGCACCCTCGCTCTGATCGAACGCTGGAAAGCGGGACAAGCCGGTGCGTGGGGCACTTATCACCTGACCGCTCAGGGCGAAACTTCCTGGTTCGGTTTCGCCCAAGCCATCGGCCAAGCACTGCGGGAACAGGGCAAGCCTTGCGCCAACCTGCTGCCGATCCCTTCCAGCGACTATCCGACACCGGCCGCCCGGCCACTGAACTCGCGCCTGGATTGCAGTCGCCTGCAACGCGAATGGGGCGTCAGTCAGCCTGACTGGCAAACCGCGCTGCGCGAGTGTCTTGCCGAGCAAGCCTAGGCATAATGCGCCTGTACCCACAGGCGCCCGATGCTCATGACTCCGACCCTCCCCCGCAGACCCCGCTGGCGCAGCCTCGCACTGCTCGCGCTGTGCCTGGCGCCGTTGCTGTGGCCGCTGGAGCATTTGGCCGAGCGTTATTACCGCAGCGAGCTGGCCGGGCAGAACCGTCAGACCCTCGACCTTTACGTCGCCAACTTGCTGGGCACGTTGCACCGTTATGAAGTGATGCCGCAGATCCTCGGCGATCTGCCGGCCCTGCGCGCGGTGCTCGGGGCCCCGGACGACAGCGTCACCCAAGGCAATGCCAATCGCCTGCTGAAAAATATCAGCGCCCAGACCGGCGCCGAAGTCATGTACCTGATGGACACCACGGGCAAGACCCTGGCGGCGTCGAACTGGGACAAACACGACAGTTTTGTCGGCCGTAATTTTTCCTTCCGGCCGTATTTCAGCGAAGCCATGGCCGGGCGGCTCGGACGCTTTTTCGGCTTGGGCACGACCTCGGCCAAACGCGGCTATTTCTTCGCCGCCGCCGTGCGCAACGGCGAAAAAATCATCGGCGTGCTGGTGGTCAAGGTCGACCTGGACCACACCGAAAGCCTCTGGGGCAAAACCCCGGAACAACTGCTGCTGACGGACCATAACGGCGTGGTCATCCTCACGTCGCGACCTGAGTGGCGGTTCCGCTCGACCCGGCCCTTGAGCGAAGAAGAACGCAAAGCGATCACTGCGATCCAACCGTACCCGACCCGCGATCCGAAACCGTTGAAGCTCAATCCCAACGCCTGGCTGACCCAAACCCAGCAAATCGCTGAAACCGGCTGGAACGTCAGCATTCTCGCCCCGCGCACCCTGATCGACCGCCCGGTGCGTACCGTCGTCGCCATCGGCGGCGCGACGTTGCTGGTGTTGATGCTGCTGCTCGGCCTGATGATGCAGCGCCGCCGCCATTACCTCGAACGCATCGCCTTCGAAGCCAAGGCCCGACGTGAACTGGAAGGCCGGGTTGCCGAACGGACCAGCGACCTCGAAGGCCTCAACCGTCGACTGAAACAGGAAGTGCTGGAGCGTGAACACGCCCAGCAGGAACTGGTGCGCGCCCAGGATGACCTGGTGCAGGCCGGCAAGTTGTCAGCGCTGGGGACGATGTCCGCGAGCATCAGCCACGAACTCAATCAGCCGCTCGCGGCCATTCGCAGCTACGCGGAAAACGCCGAAGTGCTGCTCGACCATCAGCGCACCGACGATGCCCGCGGCAACCTCAAATTGATCAGCGAACTGACCGGGCGCATGGCGTCGATCATCGCCCACCTGCGCGCCTTCGCCCGGCGCGATCGCCATGCGCCGGAAAGCGTCGCCCTGCAACCGGCGCTGGATGACGCGCTGGCGTTATTGGCCAAACGTCGGCGCAGCATGGAGGTCGAACTGATCCGCGATTTGCCGGCGGCCACGCTGTGGGTCGAGGCCGGAGAAACCCGTCTGCGTCAGGTGCTCGGCAACTTGTTGGCCAACGCCCTCGACGCGCTGACCGAAAAAGGCCCGCCGCGTAAACTCTGGTTGAGTGCCCAATCCACCGTGGACGGCGTCACTCTGTACATTCGCGACAACGGCCCCGGCTTTTGCATGGAAGCCCTTGGTCGCGCCAGCGAGCCCTTCTACACCACCAAGACCCGCACTCAGGGGCTTGGCCTGGGGCTGGCGATTTGCGAAACCCTGATGCGCGCCTTCGGGGGTGAACTGTCGTTCGCCAACCACAAGGAAGGTGGCGCCCTGATTACCCTGAAGCTGCGCGCAGGCGCACCGGGTGTGAGCCTGCAACCGTCCGAGGACCGAAGTGCATGACCATCGATAACCGTGTCCAGGTCGTGCTGATCGACGACGATCCCCACCTGCGCCAGGCCTTGAGCCAGACGCTGGACCTGGCGGGCCTGAAAATCCTGCCACTGGCCGAAGCCAAGGGCCTGGCCGGGCAACTGGAACGCGACTGGCCGGGCGTGGTCGTCAGCGATATCCGTATGCCGGGCATGGACGGCCTCGAACTGCTGACCGAACTGCATGCCCAGGACCCGGATCTGCCGGTGCTGCTGATCACCGGCCACGGCGATGTGCCGCTGGCCGTCCAGGCCATGCGCGCCGGCGCTTATGATTTCCTGGAAAAACCCTTCGCCAGCGACGCGCTGCTCGACAGCGTGCGCCGCGCATTGGCCCTGCGCCGACTGGTGCTGGACAACCGCAGCCTGCGCCTGGCCCTGAGTGATCGTAATGAGCTGAGCACCCGACTGGTCGGGCAATCGGCGCCGATGCTGCGCTTGCGCGAACAAATCGGCGCGTTGGCGGCGACCAAGGCCGATGTGCTGATCCTCGGCGAAACCGGTGCCGGCAAAGAAGTCGTGGCCCGGGCGCTGCACGATTTGTCGAGCCGGCGCAGCGGCCCGTTCGTGGCGATCAACGCCGGAGCATTGGCCGAATCGGTGGTGGAAAGCGAATTATTCGGTCATGAGCCGGGGGCGTTCACCGGCGCGCAAAAGCGCCGCATCGGCAAGTTCGAATTCGCCAACGGCGGTACGTTGTTCCTTGATGAAATCGAAAGCATGAGCCTGGACGTGCAGGTGAAACTGCTGCGCTTGCTGCAAGAGCGCGTGGTCGAGCGTTTGGGGGGCAATCAGTTGATCCCGCTGGACATCCGCATCATCGCCGCGACCAAAGAAGACCTGCGCCAATCCGCCGATCAAGGGCGCTTCCGTGCCGACTTGTATTACCGGCTGAACGTCGCGCCGCTGCGCATCCCACCGTTGCGTGAGCGCGGCGAAGATGCGCTGATGCTGTTCCAGCATTTCGCCGACGAAGCCAGCACCCGCCACGGCTTGCCGCCCCATGAACTGCAACCGGGGCAACGCGCCCTGTTGCTGCGCCACACTTGGCCGGGCAACGTGCGGGAACTGCAAAACGCCGCTGAGCGCTTTGCCCTGGGCCTGGAACTGGCACTGGACAACAACACCCCGGAGGGCGCTGCCGGCATGACGGTCGACGCGTTCAGTGGCGGCCTGAGCGAGCAAGTGGAAAACTTCGAGAAATCGTTGATTGCCGCCGAACTGGCCCGCTCTCACAGCTCGGTGCGCAGCCTTGCCGAAGCCCTCGGCATTCCACGCAAGACCCTGCACGACAAGCTGCGAAAACACGGCCTGAACTTCGCCGACGGTGGTGCCAGCGGTCACACCGACGAACTCGATTGAGCTAACGTCCAATCATCATCTTCAAACAAGAGGCCCGTGAATGAGCCGCGACAGTCGTCACCTGGAATCAGTCCTCCATCACGATATTCCGCTGACCCGGGACATGGGCCTCAAAGTGCTCGACTGGCACGACCAGCAACTGCGCCTGCACCTGCCGCTGGAAGCCAACGTCAATCACAAAAGCACCATGTTCGGCGGCAGTCTGTACTGCGGCGCGGTGCTGGCCGGTTGGGGCTGGCTGCATTTGCGATTGCGTGAAGAAGGGGTTGAGGGCGGGCACATCGTGATTCACGAAGGGCACATCACTTATCCGTTGCCGGTGACCATGGACGCGATCGCGATATGTCAGGCACCGAGTGCGGCGGTATGGAAGAAGTTTCTGGCGACGTATCAGCGGTATGGACGGGCGCGGTTGGCGCTGCATTCGCGGATCGTCAATGCCGATAGCGATGACGATGCGGTGAGGTTTACCGGGCAGTACGTCCTGCACCGGTAAGACACAAGACCTGTGGCGAGGGAGCTTGCTCCCGCTCGGCTGCGCAGCAGTCGTATTCCGGCAACAAGGATTAACTGATATTACGCGGTGGCTGGTGTTGGGGCCGCTTCGCAGCCCAGCGGGAGCAAGCTCCCTCGCCACGAATTCAATTGAAACTCAGGAATGGGCCAGTTCCAGCAGTTTTTCGCGCCACGCAGCCTTGGCCGGCAACGCCAAAAAGAACTCATTCAACAACGACTCCCGCGCCGGATAACAAAACGGCGCACCGCTCAAATCCAGCACTTCACCACCCGCCCCTTCCAGCACACCTTGCGCCGCTGCCGTGTCCCACTGCGACGTCGGTGCCAGACGCGGATAACAATCCGCCGCGCCTTCCGCCAACAGGCAAAACTTCAATGAACTGCCGATATTCGCCAGTTGCAGCTCACCCAGACTGGCGCTCAATCCGGCCAGCAAGCGTTCCTGCTCGGGGCTTGAATGCCGACGGCTGGCAACAACGGTGAACGCTTCCCCTGCCGCCGGAACCTCGCGAACGTGAATCGGCAGCGCCTCGGCACCTTTATCACCACGCAACGCACCCAGGCCGGCACCACCGACATAAAAGCGCCCGTTGGTCGGCATCGACACCACGCCAAACACCACCCGGCCTTGCTCGATCAGCGCGATGTTGACGGTGAACTCTTCGCTGCCAGAGATGAACTCCTTGGTCCCGTCCAACGGATCGACCAGCCACCAACGCTGCCAGCCGGCGCGCACGCTCTGGGGAATGTTGGCGTCTTCTTCGGACAGCACCGGAATGCTCGGGTCCAGCGCCGTCAGCCCATCCAGAATCAGATGATGAGCAGCCAAGTCCGCCGCCGTTACCGGTGAATCATCAGACTTAGCAGTCACCACCACGCCCGAGCGCCAGAACGGGAGGATCGCTTCGCCAGCCTTCAACGCCAGTTCAACCACCGGAGCCATCAACGGATGCGGGAAATTCATGGCAGAAATACCCCACGTTGAGTCAACAGATCACGGGCCAGGTACAGCGCCGCCAAGGCACGGCCCTCAGTGAATCGCGGGTTTTGCGCCAGGGCCGACAGCTCGTGCAGGTTGATCTTGTCCACGCCCATCGGCTCGGGCTCGTCGCCCTCCAGGCTTTCTTCGTACAGATCGGTGGCCAGCACCACCTGGATCTTCTGGCTCATGTAACCGGGGGACAACGACAACTCGGTCAGGTGTTCCAGCTGCCGCGCGCCATACCCGGCTTCTTCCTTGAGCTCACGCTCGGCCGCCGCCAACACGTCCTCGCCCGGCTCGATCAAGCCTTTGGGCAACGACAGCTCATAGGCATCGGTGCCGCCGCAATACTCTTCGACCAGTACGGCGTGATCCGAATCGAGCATCGCCACGATCATCACCGCGCCATACCCGGCGCCTTTGCCGACCAAACGCTCGTAGGTGCGCTCCACGCCATTGGAAAAGCGCAGCTTCAGCTCCTCGACGCAGAACAAACGGCTGGTGGCGACGATCTCGCGGGCGAGTACGGTAGGTTTCTGGCGCATGAGCGGCTCCTTGGCGATAGCGGGTTACTATACCCGGCCTATCCTGATTGTTGACCTCGGATATCTTTTTTACCGCTGGAGAAGTTTTTTATGTCCCTGCTGCCCTGGCGCGACATCGACACCGTTCTGCTGGATATGGACGGCACGCTGCTGGACCTGCATTACGACAACCATTTCTGGATGGAGCACCTGCCTCAGCGTTACGCCGAGTTGCACGGCGTCAGCCGGGCCATGGCCGAGATGGAATTGCAGCCGCTGTTCGAACGCAACGCCGGCCAGTTGCAGTGGTATTGCCTGGATTTCTGGAGCGCCGAGCTGAAGCTGCCGGTGCGTGAACTGAAGCTGGAAACCGCACACCTGATCGCCCTACGGCCCGATGCAGACACGTTTCTGGCGGCGATCAAACAGGCTGGTAAGCGTGTGGTGATGATCACCAATGCGCACCGCGATTCGCTGTCATTGAAACTGGAAAGGATTGAGCTGGCGCCGTACTTCGAGCGGTTGATCAGCTCGCATGATTACGGTTTTCCCAAGGAAAATCCGCAATTCTGGGAGGCGTTGCAGGCCGACATCGGTTTCGACCCGGCGCGCAGCCTGTTTATCGACGATACGTTGCCGATCCTGCGCAGTGCGCGCAGTTTTGGGGTGGCGCATCTGTTGGCGGTAAGTGAGCCGGACAGTCGCAAGGGGCCGAAGGACACGGCGGAGTTTGCGGCTGTGGGGGATTATCGGGAGCTTATTGCAGGGCTTTAGACCTTATCGTCTGCATCGCGAGCAGGCTCACTCCTACATTTGAATTTCAGCGAACACAAAATTTGTGTACGAAGGAGATCCACTGTGGGAGTGAGCCTGCTCGCGATAGCGGTCTTGAGGATTACTCAGGAATCCGCAACGACTGCCCTGGATAGATCTTGTTCACATCTTTGAGCATCGGCTTGTTGGCCTCGAAGATTTTTTGATATTTGTTGGCATCGCCATACACGCGTAAAGAAATTGCGCTGAGAGTGTCGCCTTTCACGACCGTGACAAACTTCGCGGCCACTGCCACTGGCCCAGTCACCGTAATCTGGTCATCCACGCTCCCGACACCGGCGATATTGCCCACGGCCAGCAGGATTTTTTCTTTTTCCTCCTGGCTCGCTACCTCACCGGTCACTATGACCTTGTCGCCATCCACCGTAGCCTGCACGTTCGGGTTACCAAGGCCGACCTTGCTGATATGTTCCTTCAATTGCTCACTGGCATTGGCGTTGCCCGGCGTCAGCAGATCGATAAGCTTTTCGCCTGCTTCTTTCACAAAGCTAAAAATACTCATGGTGCACTCTCCTTGGGTTTTAGGTTCCAGACGCAAAAGACTAGACCAAGCTTGCAACCCCCGGTTCCAACCCGACCAATGACGTTGATCCGGCCCAAGCGCTAGAATCCCCTCCTTCACCGCGCCCTGGAGCGAAGATGGACATCAAGCAACTGAAATTCCTCATCGCCCTCGACGAAACCCGGCACTTCGGCCAGGCCGCGGCGCGCTGTCATATCACCCAGCCGACCCTGTCCATGCGCCTGCGCAGCCTCGAAGAAGAACTCGACCTGCCACTGGTCAATCGCGGCCAGCGCTTCGAAGGGTTCACCGCGCCGGGCGAGCGCGTCTTGGCGTGGGCGCGCACCGTACTGGCGGCCTACGACGGCTTGCAGGCCGAGGCTGCCGCCTGTCGCGGCAATCTGGTGGGCACACTCAGGCTGGGCGTGGTGCCGCTGTCGAGTTTCGATCCGTTGCCTTTGATGCAACGTCTGCATGCCGAGCACCCGAACCTGCGCTTTGAACTCTCGGCGCTGAGTTCCGAGCAGATCCTCGAGCAATTGGCGAACAATCGCCTGGACCTCGGCGTGTCGTATCTGGAGCGTCTGGACAGCGAACGCTTCGATTCCCTGGCTTTCAGCGAAACTCGCATGGGCTTGCTCTACGATCAGCGCTTTTTCACGTTCGGCGAGGCGCCACTGAGCTGGGAGTCGTTGATCGAGCTGCCCCTGGGCATGCTCACCAGCGGCATGCACTTTCGCCAGTCCATCGACCACAACTTCCACAGCCGTGGCCTGACGCCCCAGCCGCTTCTGCAAACCGATGCCGTCCACCAATTGTTACAAGCGGTACACGGCGGTCTGTGCTGCGCAGTGATGCCTTTAGAGGGCGGCCTGGAAAACCTGACTGATCACTTGCGCCTGCAACCCATTGAAAACGCCAAGACCCTTGCCCGGCTGGGGCTGATCATGCGCCGCAGCGCTCCCAGATCAGCATTGGCAGAAGCCTGTTTTGCGATTTATCAACAATCGCTCACAGCCTCTTGATCGACGCCATCTATCAGCGGATCAGTAATAGCGATTAGACGTGACAACTTGACGCGCATAGGCTTAAAGCTGACTAAACCGTCGGTGATGCCTCATGAACACCAAGCGCCCTGTTTGCGCGGCGCCAGCCCTCGAAACGCCCGCGCCTGCTGCCAGCCAGACGTACCGTTACAGCGACCTTCAATACACCGAATCGGCCAGCGCTGCGCTCGCCGAGGAAGTCGCGTTGGCGATTGCTTATAACGGCATCAGTCAGGCGGTGATGCTGGTAACGCCGACGGACCTGGAAGACTTCATTGTCGGTTTCAGCCTCGGCAGCGGCATCATCGAAGACGCCTCCGACATCTATGACCTGCAACTCAGCGGCTCGGGCTCGGCGCAATACGCGCAAGTGACCATCGCCAATCGCGCGTTCTGGAACCTCAAGCAGCAGCGTCGGCAAATGGCCGGCACCAGCGGCTGCGGGCTCTGCGGCGTGGAGGCGGTTGAACAGGCATTGCCAGAGCTCAAGGTGTTGACCGGCGCACCCTTGCCACCCGCCGAGTGGCTCGATGGTTTGCGTCAGCGCATCAGTGCGTTCCAGCCTCTTGGCCAGTACTCCGGCGCGGTGCACGCGGCGGTGTTCATGAACGGTCAGGGCGAATTGCTGCTGGGCCGCGAAGACATCGGCCGGCATAACGCACTCGACAAACTGATTGGCGGGCTGATCCGCCAGAACATCCCGACTGAAGGCGGCCTGGCGATTGTTACCAGCCGTTGCAGCCTCGAATTGATCCAGAAAGTGTTGCGCGCAGGCATCCAGACCCTCGTCAGCCTGTCGTCGCCCACGGGCCTTGCCGTGCAATGGGCCCGTCGCCACAACTTAAACCTTATCCATCTGCCCCAGAAGAATGCACCACGGGTCTACAGCCCGGCATTGGAGAATCAAGCGTGAGTCAACACCGTCAAGCCGACCAGAAACCCGTCCCTCGCTACAAGCCCTACAAAGGCCCGGCCGGTGGCTGGGGCGCACTGGCCAGCGTTGCCCGGGCGTGGTTGACCAGTGACAACGCGCTGAAAAACCTGCGCATGATGCTCAAAACCAACAAGAACGGTGGCTTCGACTGCCCCGGTTGCGCCTGGGGCGATTCCAACGAAGCCGGCATGGTGGCGTTCTGCGAGAACGGCGCCAAAGCGGTGAACTGGGAAGCGACCAAACGGCGTGTCGACGGCGCGTTCTTCGCCAAGCACAGCGTCAGCTCGTTGCTGGAACAGAGCGACTATTGGCTTGAGTATCAGGGCCGCTTGACCGAGCCGATGAGCTACGACGCCGAAACCGATCGCTACAAGCCGATCAGCTGGGAAGCGGCATTCGCGCTGATCGGTAGACACTTGCAAGGGCTGTCGAGCCCCAATCAAGCCGAGTTCTACACCTCGGGCCGCGCCAGCAACGAAGCGGCGTACTTGTATCAGCTGTTCGTGCGCGCCTACGGCACCAACAATTTCCCCGACTGCTCGAACATGTGCCACGAAGCCAGCGGCGTGGCGCTGGCGCAGAGTGTCGGCGTCGGTAAAGGCACCGTGACCTTCGATGACTTCGAACACGCCGATGCGATTTTTGTCTGGGGCCAGAACCCAGGCACCAACCACCCACGGATGCTCGAACCGCTGCGCGAAGCGGTGAAACGCGGCGCCCAAGTGGTGTGCGTCAACCCGCTGAAAGAGCGTGGCCTGGAACGCTTCCAGCATCCGCAACACCCGATTGAAATGCTCACCAATGGTGACAAGCCGACCAACACGGCGTATTTCCGTCCAGCGCTGGGCGGCGACATGGCGTTGCTGCGCGGCATGGCGAAATTCCTGCTGCATTGGGAGCGCGAGGCGCAGCAGACTGGCCAGCCTTCGGTGTTCGATCACGACTTCCTCAATGAACACAGCGCCAACGTGCTGGAGTACCTGGGCGCCATCGACGACACGCCGTGGGCGCAGATCGTTGAGCAGTCCGGCCTGACCCTGGTGGAAATCGAGCAAGCGGCGCGCATGTACGCCAAAGGCAAGAACGTGATCATGTGCTGGGCCATGGGCATCACCCAACATCGCCATTCGGTAGCGACCATCCAGGAAATCGCCAACCTGATGCTGCTGCGCGGCAACATTGGCCGGCCGGGCGCGGGTCTGTGCCCGGTGCGTGGCCACAGTAACGTGCAGGGCGACCGGACGATGGGTATCAACGAACGTCCACCGGTGGCGTTCCTCGATTCCCTGGAGCGGCGCTTCCAGTTCAAGGTGCCGCGTGAAAACGGCCACAACGTGGTCGAGGCGATCCATGCCATGGCCGATGGTCGCGCGAAAGTGTTCATCGGCCTGGGCGGCAACTTCGCTCAAGCAACCCCGGACAGCACCCGCACCTTCCAGGCCCTGAGCAATTGCGACCTGACCGTGCAGATCAGCACCAAGCTCAACCGCAGCCATTTGGCCCACGGTAAAGACGCGTTGATCCTGCCGTGCCTGGGCCGTACCGACATCGACATCCAGACCGAAGGCCCCCAAGCGGTCACCGTCGAAGACTCGTTCAGCATGGTCCACGCCTCCAACGGCCAGTTGCAGCCGCTGTCGAACCAGATGCGTTCCGAGCCGTCGATCATCGCCGGCATCGCTGCCGCCACCCTGGGCAGCAAACCGGTGGACTGGAACTGGCTGGTGGCCGATTACAGCCGCATTCGCGACCTGATCGCCGATACCATTGCGGGCTTCCGTGACTTCAACGAGAGGGTCAAAAACCCTGGCGGTTTCTACCTCGGCAACAGCGCCGGTGCGCGTAAGTGGAACACCTCGTCAGGGCGCGCCAATTTCCGGGCGAACGTGCTGCCAAAAGACCTGGTGCACGAACGCACCCGCGCCACGGGCGTGTTGCCGGACCTGATCATGCAGTCGATGCGTTCTCACGATCAGTACAACACCACGATTTATGGGCTTGATGACCGCTATCGTGGCGTGAAGGGTCAGCGGGATGTGTTGTTCGTCAATGAAGCCGACATCATTCGCCTGGGGTTCAAGCCGGGGCAGAAGGCTGACATCGTTTCGATCTGGGATGATGGACGTGAGCGTCGGGTGAAGGGGTTCACGCTGCTGGCGTTTGATATTCCTGCTGGGCAGGCGGCGGCGTACTATCCGGAAGTGAATCCGCTGGTGCCGCTGGAAAGCACCGGGGATGGCAGCCATACGCCGACGTCGAAGTTTGTGGCGATCCGACTGGAAATGGCGAGTGAGACCGGGTTGATTTTGGCCAAGTCGGCTTGATGCACACAACGACCATTGTGGCGAGGGAGCTTGCTCCCGTCCGGCCGGTCCGCGCTCGGGCGCAGCAGACGCAAACTGGCAACCCAATCTGACCGATAGATTGGGTTTGCTGTTTTTGGGGCCGCTTCGCGACCCAGCGGGAGCAAGCTCCCTCGCCACAGGATAATGTCGGCTGCTAATTCAGCTGCAGGCAACTTTCCAATCGTCCACAAAAAAGGCCGTTTTTTCACAAAAACGGCCTGTCCGAAGTAGCTAAAGACCGGCGAAAAACCCTTAAGTTCCACCCAAAAAACAGTAACTTATAGAATTGTGCTCAAGTCGTGTTACTCGTCGGATTTCGATTGTCAGGACCATGACACAGCCTCAGGATCGCGCCGTCATCCCCTTGAGGTTCCTCTAATGAAGTTCTCCTCGATTCTCTTGTTGTCCCTTGGCCTGGTCAGTGGCTTCGCTTCTGCCGGAGGCACCACCGAAGCAGGTGTGGGCGGCGCATTGGGCGGGGTTCTTGGCTCGGTCGTCGGTCAGTCGTTAGGCGGCAATACAGGTTCCACCATTGGCGCGGCCCTGGGCGGCGCGGGTGGTAGCGCAGTCGGCGCAGACAAACGCAGCCGTGGCGAAGCCGCCATCGGCGGTGCGTTGGGCGCAGCAGGCGGTAACGTGGTCGGCCGCAGCATGGGCGGCACCACCGGCAGCCTGATCGGCTCCGCAGCAGGCGGCGGCGCCGGTGGCGCGCTGGGTAACTACATGGGTAACAAAAGCGACGAGGACGATGATCGTCGCTCCTATCGCGGCGGCCGTGATGATCGTCGCTACTACCGTGACGGCCACCCGGGCCGTGGTCATGCCTATGGTCATCGCAAACATCACAAGCACAAGCGTCATCATTGAGGCCTGAACGGCATCGCTGACAGCTAGATAAAAAATCGCAGCCCAAGGCTGCGATTTTTTTTGTCCTTCAAACCACCAGGCGCTCCAACGCACCGCGCAACCCGGCAGGAATCGCCACCGGCTGATTCGACGCCCGATCCACAAATACATGCACGAAGCGCCCCGCCGCGCAGGCCTCGTCTTCCCCGGCCTTGAACACCGCCAGCTCGTACTGCACCGAGCTGTTGCCCAACTTGCCCACCCGCAGACCGATCTCGATCCGGTCCGGAAAGGCGATAGAAGCAAAGTAATCGCAAGACGAGCTCACCACAAAACCCACCACCTCACCGTCATGGATATCCAGGCCACCGACTTCGATCAGGTAGGTGTTCACCGCCGTGTCGAAGAAGCTGTAGTAAGTGACATTGTTGACGTGACCGTAGGCGTCGTTGTCGTGCCAGCGGGTAGTGATGGGCTGGAAGTGCGGGTAGTCGGTGCGTTGATTCATGGGTTCTCGCCTTATGGATCGTTCCCACGTCGAGGCGTCGAACCGTCTGCGTGGGAATGCAGCCCGGGACGCTCCGCGTCCCAACAGCGGACGCAGAGCGTCCATGGAGGCGTTCCCACGCAGACGGTTCGACGCCTCGACGTGGGGACGATCAGTAGCAGTGGAGTCTACCGATCTGCGAACCCTTTACCCACCGCCTCCAACTCGCCAATCAATCGCGCCGGTTTCCAGTGATCACCCTGCCGGGTCTCTAGCGCCATCAAACGCTGATGAATATCCGCCAGCCCTTGCTGATCCGCCCACGCCATCGGCCCGCCCTTGTCCGCCGGGAAACCATAACCGTTGAGGTACACCAGATCGATGTCGTGCGCCGACCCCGCGATACCTTCCTGAAGGATCTTCGCCCCTTCATTGACCAGCGCCAGCAGACAGCGCTCGAGAATCTCCTCGGGGCTTATCTCGCGACGCTGAAACCCAAGCCCTTCGCTGACCTGCAGCACCAGCGCATCGACTTCCGGATCGTGTTCAGCCTGTCGACTGCCCGGTTCGTAGTGGTAATAGCCGTTGCCACTCTTCTGACCAAAACGCCCCAATTCGCACAGACGATTATCTACCTGCACCTCGGGCGCATCCTGCCCTGTGCCAGCCAATTCTCTAGCCCGCCATCCCAGGTCGACGCCAACCACGTCGTACATGCGGAACGGCCCCATGGCAAAACCGAATCCTTGTAGTGCGGCATCCACCTGATAGGGATAAGCACCCTCCAGCAACATTTTGCGCGCTTCCAGCACATAGGTATTGAGCATGCGGTTGCCGATGAAACCATCGCAGTTGCCGGCCACCACGCTGACCTTGCTCATGCGCTCGCCCAACTCCAGCGCAGCATCGAGCACTGCCGGAGAGGTTTGCGCACCGCGGACGATTTCCAGCAGTTTCATGATGTGGGCCGGACTGAAGAAGTGCAGGCCCAGGACCTGAACCGGACGGCGAGTCGCCGCGGCGATGGCATCGATATCCAGCGCTGAAGTGTTGCTCGCCAGAATGGCTTCGGGTTTGAGCCGCCCGTCCAGTTCGCGGAAAATCTTTTGCTTGAGTTCCAGGTTTTCGTAAACCGCTTCGATCACCAGATCAACATCGCGGATCGCCGCATAATCAGACGCCGCCGTGACGCGTGCGATACGCGCATCCGCCTCGGCCTGATCGATCCGGCCCTGTCGCACATTGTGCGCGTAGGTGTCCGCCACGGTGGCCAGCGCCTGTTCCAGCATTTGCGGATTGTTATCGACCCACTGCACCGGAACGCCGGCATTGGCCAGGCACATGACAATGCCACGGCCCATGGTGCCCGCGCCGATGACGGCGGCGCGCTGAATGTTGAACGGTGTCTGGCTCATGGTTGTTCTCTTGTTGGCGATCCAAAGACAGCCCTCACCATAGTCAGCCGCTGGGCATTTTTGAAATTTATTCCTGTGATGAGCAACATTCAGCGGATGGATTTGATGCCGATTCTCAGCAAACACCGACTAACCCTGTGGGAGCGAGCTTGCTCGCGATGGGGCCATCACATTCCACATTGATGTTGACTGTAACGCCGCCATCGCGAGCAAGCTCGCTCCCACAGGGGACAGTTTCAGCCCGCCAGATGTTGTTCCGCCCACCCGCGCACGTCGGCGTACGGATAATTTTCCAGCGCAGCAAACCCCGGAATCGAACGCGCCTTCAGCTTGGTAAACAGCGGCACGCTGATCCCGCACAAAAACCGGGTCACCCGCTCAGCCGACGGGACATTGCCGGTGTGCTGTTCATGCCTGTGGATAAAATCACCGCACAGCGCTTCGAAGTTTTTATCCACAAGCGCCGGTAATTCCGGCGGTGTTGGCAGCCGCGCCACCTGTCCATGACACACCGAACAATGCCCGCACTGACGCGGCGCATTTTCGTCACCGAAGTACTCGGCCAGGCGATAACCCAGGCAATGATCAGTGGCGAACAGATCCAGCATGGCGTGAATCCGCGCGATCTCGGTGCGTTCATGCTGGGTGAAATAAGCGTGCAGTTCTGTGCTCAGTGCCTGACTGTCGACATTCGTTTGCAGCAAGCTGTAAACCTCAGTCATCTGCTTGCTTTCCAGCTCGACCCAGCCTTTTTCCTGGAAATAATCCAGCGCCTTGACCACCCGATTACGCTCGGCTTGATGCTGCTCATACAGCGCGTCGAAATTCACCGTGGCCCAGGTCCGCGCACGGCTGGAGGTCTTGATGATTGCCGCGACAAAGTCTTTGCGCTCGCCCTCGAATCGGGCCAGCAAGGCTTCCGGTTCTTGCAAATACTTGAAGCGGTATTCGGCGTAATAGGCGTAACGCGGGGCAATCAGACCCCGCAGTTCGAGTTGCACCAGCAAGGTCTTGAGCGGCAATTGGCGAATGTTGCTCTGGTCCGCCAAGGGCCCCAATAGAAACTCCCACTGCCCCTCGGGCGCGGCAGCTTGCAACTCGTCGAGCACGCAGCGAATGCCATCCAGCTCAGGCGTGTCGCCGTAGACGAAGTTTTCCAGCACGTTGAGGCTGTCGCGGTTGGCCAATACCAAACAATCCGACGGCTGCCCGTCACGCCCGGCACGGCCGATTTCCTGGCTGTAGTTTTCGATGGATTTTGGCAGGTCGAAATGCACCACGTTGCGGATGTCGCTTTTATCAATGCCCATGCCGAAGGCGATGGTCGCGACGATGCAATTGGACTGCCCGCCCATGAAACGTTTTTGAATGGCTTCGCGTTGTTCGTGGGGTAAACCGGCGTGATAGGCCTCAGCCTGAATGCCATTGCGACCCAAGTGTTCGGCGATGTGCTCCGCGGTTTTTTGCAGGGTGACGTAGACGATGCTCGGTTGGCCCGGGCGTTCGCTCATCCATTCGACCAAACGTCGGCGCTTGTCCTGACCGCGTACCGGCTCGACCAGCAGATTCAGGTTCGGCCTGTAGAAACCTGTCGTCACTACATCTTCCGGGGCGATGGCGAATTTGGCCTCCATGTCCGCGATCACTTTGGGCGTCGCGGTGGCCGTCAGCAGCAACGCCTGCGGAATGTTGAACTGGCGTTGATAGTCGGGAAGCTTGAGGTAGTCGGGGCGGAAGTTGTGGCCCCACTCCGAGATGCAGTGCGCCTCGTCCACCACCAACAACGAGATCGGCACCTGCTGCAAGAAATTGCGGAAACGCTCGTTCTTCAGGCGCTCCACAGAAATCATCAAAATCTTCAGCTCGCCGGACTTGGCCCGCGCCATCACATCGCTTGCGTCGTCACGGCTCTGGGCCGAATCGATACTGCCCGCCGCAATGCCGTGGCGTTGCAGGAAGGCCAACTGATCCTGCATCAATGCCAGCAGCGGCGAGACCACCAGCGTCAGGTGCGGCAGCAACAAGGCCGGTAATTGATAGCAAAGGGACTTGCCTGAGCCTGTGGGAAAAATCGCCGCCGCCGAGCGCCCAGCCAACACCGCGCTGACCGCCGCCTCCTGGCCGGGCCGAAACTGTGGATAACCGAAAACCTGTTCCAGGGTGTTGTGCATAAGCTGTCACTCCGTTGACCGCTGCGAAGCCCAAAGCCTAGCCGGCAAACGCAGCGAGTCGAGAAAAGGTCGGGGACCAAAACGATACGGGATGATACAGCGGATGCAACGGGGACGCGGTCAGGCTTGAGGAATTGGACGGCGGACAGATTGCTTCGCGAGCAGGCTCACTCCTACAGGGAATGCATTTCAAATTGTGGGAGCGGGCTTGCTCGCGAAGAGGCCGGCAAAGTCACCACAAACATTGGATAAGCTCAGGGCACCAACACCGCCACGCGCAACTGCTCATTCAACGCCTGCTCATGAAATGTTCGGCTCTTGCTCGCCCAAACCGCATGAGCCGGGCTGATTTCGCCCGTGAACGCGGCCGCCAGCTGACGCAAATCGGCGACGCTTCGCACGCGGGGGCAGAAGGGTTCGCCGTCGCAGTTCTGACTGGCGCTGCGGTAGGTGGCCAGCAACCGATCCCACAGCCCGTCACGCACTTGCCTGACCGACTTGAGCTTCACATCCTGCACGCCCAGTCGCTGTTTCAGACTTTGTTCGTCGAGCATTTCGCTGGCCAGCAGTGCCTTGCCGAACATCAACACCTCGGCGCGGGACGCGGTGTCCACGTTCGCCTGGCTGGTCAGGGCATCCGGCCAACCGGTGCGATCCATATTGGCAAGGACCGTCGAGTTGCTCGCGTCAGCCGCGCCCGTCAAACGACAAACACCCGCCCACAACAACAAAATCGAGGCCATACGTAGCCATTGCATACCTAATTCCCTTTAAGCGTTGGACAGACGTTTTCGAAACGTCCTACAGATTCTGGCGCGCACCATACAGAGGATTGATGCGCTGCGCCTGACAAACACGTAGGAAACTCGACCTCTAGGGGTATTGCTGAAAAAAGCCTCGGGGTACACGTAGGCAAAAGACCACAACGCCAGTAAATCCCCTACAAAACCCGTCCATTTACGCGGTATTGCGACGCCTGAACGCACGCCTCTATAGTTTGCCGCGCCGTTGAACACAGGGACTGACCTCATGCAAGACCGCTATCGCCCGCTCAAAACCAGCTACAGCGAAACGCCCGTGCTGGTCATCGATACCACCGCCAGCACCGGCGCCGTCCTCGACGCCGCTCACCAACGCCTGCGCGCCGCCAGCGACCTGCTCGAAACTCTTTATTGCCTGTGCTTCAAACAGGCTGACGTGAAAGACATTCCCCATATAGTGAATGCACTTTATTTACTAACGCAGGATGGCTGTGAACTCCTGGAAGTTGCCAGACAAAGAATAACTACTTAAAAACACAAACATAGAAACAACTAACTCCTTCAACTCGCAAACAACAAATATTAGTCTGCAAGCTCTTAAACCAATCAAGAGCACTACAATGACTACATTAACCATTTTCTTTTGCGGCACCGGCTCGACCAAGTTTGACGACACTCATGAAAACTTTTGGGACGGTGAACTGGTCTCCACGCTTGCCTCTCACCACACCGGCCGCGAGTTCGCCGAATGGATCGTGGTCGACGGTCCCGGCAGCGGTAACCTGCAAGCCGACGACCTCTTTACCAAGTCCAAGGACTACGGCCTCAGTGGCTCACTGTTCGGCAAAGGCTGGGCGGAGAACGTTCAACACGCGATCAACATCATCAAAGGCAAATGCGACTGGCAGCGCGAGCAACTGACCGAAGCGGAATATAACCGCCTGAAAGCTGCCGGTATTCCAATCGAAGACGTAAAAGCTGAGGGCTCGTGGTTTTGGCGTAAATACAACTATGGCGACCGCAGCGTGACGCAACAAAAATTACAGGAACAAATCATCAAGACGTTCCGCAAAGACGGCATTATCCCCACCCACGTCAATCTGGTGGGTTGGAGCCGCGGCGGCGTAAGTTGTCACATGCTGGCCAATGCCATGCTCAAGGACAATCAACTTAAAAATATCCCGGTGAATATCTTTGCCCTTGATCCAGTGCCGGGCACCGGCAACTTTCAGGACGACAAAGTCAAACTCGGGGCCAACGTCAAAGAGTATGTAGCTTTCTATGCCCGGGACGAGCGCTCGAAAGGCTTCAGCTGCGTCATCCCGCAAACCGCCACAGGCACCAAAACCCACATCTACCCCATGGCCGGCCGCCACGCCACCATGGCGGGCAACGCGTCCCCTACTGGCACCAACGGCCCGAAAACCCTGGCCGAGCCAGGCCGGATCGTCCGCCACCTCGCCGAAGTCTGCCTCAAGCGTTGGGGGGTGCAGCTGAACAAACCGTTGAACCTGACCCAGGCCGATCTGGAAAACCTCAGCAACGCCGTGGCCCGCGACGAAGCGAAGTACAAGCTGATGCACAAATACTCCTACACCTACTTCACCGAACTGGATCAAGGCGAACGCTACGTTTCGCTGGGCAGTAAAGGAGTCAGCTTCTCGGCGGTGAAAGGTACGATCTATGCGCCGGCGACCGGGTTGAGCACTAGCTTGCTGGATGTTGTTGCGTATCAGCATATTCGTTGATGGCGGAAAAACCCGAGAAATCGCGTCGCGGAAAATTCCTATAGAAACGGCCTAGCGAAGGTTCGGCCGGTTCCTACAAGCGGGGACTCTTTGTCGTCTATCGCTGCCTGGTGGCTCGTATCTATAGTCGTGACTGTCGCTGCTAATTCAGCGGCTCGGGCTTGGTCACCCGAATAGCTCATATCTATACGTCCGTTGTATGCTGCCGTCACTTCAAGTGCCTGCACGCTATATGGTGGCTGTGTTTGGGACGCCCTCGGGCGTGCCGGGATGTGAGCCTCATCGGTTGACCAACCCGAACACAGTCCGCCTCCCATCGCTTGGTCACGGTGGTAGCGGTTCTTCCTGATGCATTTGAGGCTAAAACCAATGAAGAAATGGAACCCATCTACAAACAATCGCTACCTCCCACTACAAACCAACCTCACCGATTCCCCACCCCTGATCATCGACACAGAGGCCAACCCCCAGGACATCCTCGAAGCCGCCCTCCAGCGCATCCGGGCATCCAGTGACCTCCTCAAAACCCTGCACTGCGTTTGCTTCAAACACGGCGACGTCGAAGACATCCCGCACATCACCCACGCGCTCTTCCTCTTAGCCCAGGACGGCTGCGACCTGCTCCAAGTCGCCCAACAACGCATGATGGACTGGAAAGCACCTGCCTGACGCCGCTGAGTACCAGAAGGCAAGCCGAACCCCAATAGGTGCCGGCTTGTCAGCGATGAACGCTTCGCGAAATTTCGTCCTTATTGCGATCCCCGCACATTTACAGATGAACGTCGATCCAGGTCACGTCATCGTCCACGTCAGTGATAGCTATCTCAGGAGAACTTAAGGCCTCCGCCTGATGCGACTCGCTCATGTCCGCCCAGAAGCCATCAGTAGCGAAAACCAGCCGCTCTCCTGCCTGCGCAGTTCGGAGCACAATCTCAGGTTCAGGCAATTTGCCAATCTTGTAGCTTCGAGTAATGCGGTGACGCGCTGGATCGCACGCCAGATCGCGGTGTGTTCGGTCACGCTTCCAATTAGCCAGGCAATGAGGCGTCGTTATCCACTCGACCCCCATCTGTGTATCAACCACCCCGCAACCGCAATCACCTTCGTAAGCAATCGTCAGCAAGCCGTTCGCAACAACCGCTACTAGATAGCTTGTTGACCCGCAGAGCTCGGAAAATAAAGGCGCATGCAGATCAGTGAGTAATGACCTAATCAACTGTGTAGCCAACTCATGATTCTCATCGCCGATACCCTGGCTAATTCTCGACTGATAAGCGTCCATTAATCTCTGAACAAACCCTTGGGCGAGTTGGCCACTACCTGGTTTCGACGTGCCATCGACGATGACGAACAAGCCTCTATCACCGTCAAACACTGCCCCAGCGCAATCACGATTATCTTCCCTTACCAGCCCTTTTACGGATCTAGTCGTGTAGATCATTCTAGTTGGCTCAACTCTTTCATACGTTGAAAAATGAGCTTGCCACGCTCCGGATTAGCTTTCACAGAGCTTGAGCTTTGAATCGCATAATCTATGTCTTTCAGCTTGATCAAGCCCGCTACTCCACTAGAGATGAACTGGATTAATTCAGCGTCAGCGCGCAAGACCTCCCCCAATAGTTCCGACCTACCGTCGATCAAAATGACAATATCCTCCACGTCCTTGTGATACGGATCTCCTCTGCCACGACCGCTGAAGGCTTCAAGTTTGGTGGCGAGAAAGTAGGGAGGCTCGAAGATCTTGATTACTGTCCCGCCGGGTAAAGCGAACGTCACCGCGTGAGCAAGCCCCTCAACAAACCAGCGATTGGCGTAGCCAAGCACTGCCGCATCCGACGGCATCACATCGACAATGATGTCGTTGAACCGAAATCGGCAATTGACCTCATCCTCTCCTGTGATCTTGAAGCCCTTTGCGGCAAGACGCTGAGTCAACTTCTCCCAAGCTGGAATACCCGCAAGTTCAATCACCAAGTCAACGTCATCGGTGAAGCGGATATCGTCGAGTACAGCTGCATCGGTGACTAACATCGCGGTGGTGCATCCACCGACAAAAGCCACCTCAGATAAAAACTCTTCCCCCAATCCCAACGCGACGAACTCAATCATCTCGTAGTTGTGGTCAGCATTCGTATTCATAAACCCATACCTGCTTTCAGCAAATTAATTGCCACGCCACTCTCCCTTGGCCCCCCAACCCTTACCGCATCAGCAAGCGCCAGATAGTGATAAAGCGTCCGATCCTTTTTCACTGCGTCAGGAACGGATTTGTATAGAGGCTCAACAGCTTGACCTCTCTCACTGCCGATCGGATCGGGCCAGACAGGAATCAGATCACCTGCACTTTTGAGATGTTTGGACAACGCTGGTGCAGCAAAGCCTGTAGGAATGCCACGGACAATCGCGCCCAGCTTCACAGGGAAAAAGTACTTGAGCGCATGCTCCGCAATACCCAGCAGCGCTCTACGATTGACCTTCGGCAGAGAGGTTTCAAAATCATTGGTCAGAAGCCCCGCCTCGCGGCAACGAGCAATCGAGTTTGATACTTCGCTCTTGCTGAGGCCTAGGGAGGATGAAAGGGCTCTTAGCGAATAACACTCAGCCCAACTGGTGATCGGTGTTTCTTGCTCAGGATCATCCCACCCTTCCCAACCTGCCAATGACTGCTTGCCCCATTCGGTCGTGTTCGAACCGAACAATCCCCAATCCGGGTATTGCTCCTGTCCAGTAGATGCTTCAGCAGTAGCAAGATCGGATTTTGGATCAGCGAAGGTGCCATGCCCCATTCCAGAAGCTTTCAGGGCAAAACCTGCGTTAGGTGCCGGCGAAATACCGATAATTGGCACCGTAGCCGCCCCCTCCATTTGGAAGCCCTCCTCTTGTGCATGGAGACTGGTCATCTTGAACAGAAGAAAAATATCTTGACTCTTCATGAACGCCTTAACTCCAAGTGTCCACATTCCATAAAACGTGGACACTTGTCGCATGCACAAACTTTCATTGTCAAGGCCTTTTAGATCTCACGACCTCTACATTGTCAAACCTCATTCGCATGTCGTAGCGCTCGACCCATGCAATCATCCATATCCCACCCTCAGGTATTCAGCAGATTCGCACCATGAACCTCGCCCCCAACTTCCCCGACGATCACACCATGCACCTGCTCATGCAGTTGCTGCACGAAGAGCTCGGCCTCCCCGAACGCAAAACCATCAGCCTCAATACGTCGATCAACTTCGACCTGAGCTGCAATGGCGCTGATGCGCGGAATTTGATGGAAGCGCTGGAAGAGCAATTCGAGATCGACCTCGTGGACTACGACGCCTATCGCTACTTCCAGCCGGAAGGCTACGATGTGTTCCTCAAACGCCGAGCCAAGGGACGCGCCGACAAACTGCCGCTGACCATCCAAATGCTCTACCAGGCCATCAAGGCCCAACGCTGGGACACTCAGACGCTGGAAAGCCTCTAACCTCCGCAGCGCACACCTATAAGGACATAGCGTGGACGTATTAATGGGTTTGCTCGCCGCCTTGCTTTGGGGCGGCACGGATTTTCTGGTGGGTTTGAACGCCCGCGCAGTCGGTGTTAAGCGCGCTGTCTATTTCGGTCAGGCGCTGGGCTTCAGCATCATGAGCTTGTTGCTGATCGCCTTTCCTGCCTTCATTCTCAAATCAATGTCGGCATCGCTCGATGTCTGGCTGATCGGCATGGTCGCCGCTGTGTTGACCGTGTCCGGAGCCCTGGCCTTGTCCAAGGCGTTCGCCCTCGGCAAGGCCTCTATCGTAGCGCCGTTGGTGACCTCTTACGGTGTGGTCACCACGTTACTGTCCTGGGCGGGCGGCGAGCAGATCAACCTGATCCAACTGCTGTGCATCGCGCTGTGCGTGATCGGGGTCGTCCTTTCCAGCATCCACTCTGACTCCAAACTTCCACACACCACTCAGGCCAGCAGTTCGATAGCCTATGCCCTGTTGGCGGCTGTTTTTTATGGCACCAGTTTCTGGCTGCAAGGCCACTTCGTTCTTCCGGTGCTGGGTCCGGTGACGATGCTTTGGCTGGCCTATCTGATTGGGCTGATCGTGCTGGTTGTCATGGTGCTGAAGATCAAGGATGGCTTGAAAATCCCGCCGCTGAAGAACTGCATGACGTTAACAGGCGCCAGCCTGATGAACCTCGGTGGGTTCTCTTCATTTGCCTGGGGCGCGGTGGCGGGATCGGTTTCCGTGGTGACGGTGATCAGCACGCTGTCCGGAGGAATTGCGGCGATTCTGGGATACGTGTTCTTCAAGGAGAAGCTGGCGAAAATACAGGTGCTTGGCGTGGTTTCGGTGTTGGTCGGAGCGTTCGTTTTGCACCTGAAAACCTGAACCGAACGCCCACAAAAAAGCCGCCCTCAAAGGGTAATGCTGTTCACTTAAGCGGAGCAGCCTTACGGTCCACTGGAAACCGGGTTTTTGAAATTTTCACTGTCCTTGGCCTCGAAGGCCTTGGGCGGTGATCCAGAAACAATCCCCCTATCCCTGCTCTCAACTCAGCCAAGCGTCTTCCTGTGGCTGAAATCGGATTAGCCGCCGCCATCACGATCAGTTGCACGGCGATGTACTGACAAACGGGTTTGAAACGGATGTCCGAGGGAGCCCGGCCAAACGTCACCGCCGCCTGACTGGCCTCTCGACGAATCACGTTGTAAGCCAGCAAAAGCCCCCACACTTCCTGATAGACCAGCTCGACTTTTTTACTGCGCAAGGTCATCGCGTTCTGTTGCATCGAACTCTTGATGTCCCTGAAGCCCAACTCGATTTCCCAACGCTCCTGGTAAAGTTTGGCAACGGCTTGAGTGTTGTAGATCTTGGCCGGCAACGACGTCATGACGGTCTTCACCTTGCCTTTAATTTCATAACTGACTTCGCGTACTTCCCAGTGCGTTGGAAGATCCGGGTTTCGCTTTCTGGCCTGCGGCGAGACTTTCATACGCACTAAACGGTCGTACTGGCTGTAACGGGCCACTTCCTCGCAGATCAGTCCTTTTTTTGCCGGGATCAACCAATGACGGTTGATGCCTGCTCCGCTCAGGCTCGACAGCAGCTCGGCACCCCAGAAACCTTTGTCGAACAGCGTCACCGAGTGGTCGGGGATCTGCTGCAAAAATTCGTCGGCCAAGCGCATTTCACTGCGTCGATAAGGGCTCAATTGAGCATCCATGATCACGTGCGAACGCACATTCATCAGGGCCACCAGGCGCAGCATCGGAAACGGCGTCTGGCGGTCGCTTGGAGTGTTTCCCGACCCGAAGTGATCTCGAAGCTCGGGCGTATCCGGAGTACGCAAAAGTGCACCGTCCACCGCGAATACCTGCAGATCATGCCAGGCATCGTCGTCATAGCGCTCCGCCCCCCATTGGGTCCCGGTCTTGCGGAATAACCACTCAACAGGATCGGCACCGAGTCGCTTGCGCGCCTCGGTTACACCACTGCGGGCCAATAAGTGGTCGGTGGCCAGGCCTTGAGCGCAGATGTTCAAACGTCTGGCCACCTCATGAACCGGCTCGTCACGAAACAACGCCATGCCGAGCACCAACCAGAGCACTTGGTCAGCGGGCAGGCGACGTCGGCGAATGGTCGCCTGACTGGAAAGATCCAGCGCAGACGCGACCCACTCGATGGGAATGTTTTGGGTGAAAGTACTCAGGTCACAGAAGTTGAAAAGGTCGCCGAGGTCGAGCAGATCTTGTTGAACAGACATAAAAAATCCGATGCCAGAAGTCTGGCATCGGATTTTCGGATAAGCCCGGCTTGGACTCAAATACTTAAGTGAACAGCATTACCCTCAAAGGGCGGCTTTTTCATTCGCTAAACCAAAGCCTTACAGCTTAGGCCCAGCAGCCTTGATCGCGTCGCTCACTTCAAACTTCTTGAAGTTCTCAACAAACAACCCGGCCAATGCCTTGGCAGCTTCATCATAAGCAGCCTTGTCAGCCCAGGTGTTACGCGGGTTCAACAGGCCAGTCTCAACGCCCGGCACAACCAACGGCACGTCCAGGTTGATGGTGTCGAGGTGCTCGGTTTCAGCACCGATCAACGCGCCGCTCTGGATCGCTGCAATCACGCCACGAGTGGTCGGGATATTGAAGCGTTTGCCGACGCCGTAGCCGCCGCCGGTCCAGCCGGTGTTGACCAGGTAAACCTTGGAGCCGAAGCCGCGGATGCGCTTGATCAGCAGTTCTGCGTATTCGCCAGCCGGACGCGGGAAGAACGGTGCGCCGAAGCAGGTGGAGAAGGTCGACTTGATGCCGCTGCCGGAACCCATTTCAGTCGAGCCCACCAGAGCGGTGTAGCCGGACAGGAAGTGGTAGGCCGCTTGTTCTTCGCTGAGGATCGAGACTGGCGGCAGTACGCCGGTCAGGTCGCAGGTCAGGAAGATCACAGCGTTTGGCTCGCCACCGAGGTTTTTCTCGGAACGCTTGGCAACGTGCTCCAGCGGGTAGGCGGCGCGGCTGTTCTGGGTCAGGCTGACATCAGCGTAGTCAGCGTGCTTGGCGTCATCGATAACGACGTTCTCCAGGACTGCGCCGTGCTTGATGGCTTTCCAGATGACTGGCTCGTTCTTCTCGGACAGGTCGATGCACTTGGCATAGCAACCGCCTTCGATGTTGAAGACCACGCCTTCGCCCCAGCCGTGCTCGTCGTCACCGATCAGGTAACGGCTTTCGTCGGCGGACAGGGTGGTTTTACCAGTGCCGGACAGACCGAAGAACAAGGTCACGTCGCCCGCTTCACCGATGTTGGCAGCGCAGTGCATTGGCAGCACGTCGGCGGCCGGCAGCAGGAAGTTTTGCACCGAGAACATGGCTTTTTTCATTTCACCGGCGTAGCGCATGCCGGCGATCAGCACTTTCTTCTGTGCGAAGTTAAGGATCACGCAACCATCGGAGTTGGTGCCGTCACGCTCTGGAACGCATTCGAAGTTGGCAACGTTGAGCACTTGCCACTCTTCACGGCCAGCCGGGTTGTACTGGGCCGGGTTGATGAACAGGCAACGACCGAACAGGTTCTGCCAGGCAGTCTGCGTGGTCATTTTCACGGCCAGGTAGTGATCGGCAGACGCACCTACATGAACGTGGGAAACGAAATGCTCTTGCGCGTTGTTGAAGGCCTCGACGCGGTCCCACAGGGCATCGAACTTGTCGGCCGGGAACTTGCGGTTGATCGGGCCCCAGGCAATGGCGGCCTGGGTGGAAGGCTCTTCAACGATGAAACGATCGACTGGAGAGCGGCCGGTACGGTGACCGGTGCGAACAACCAGCGCGCCAGTGTCGGCAAGCTCGCCTTCACCGCGATTCAGGGCTTCTTTGACCAGATCATCAACACTCAGATCGGTGTACACGGCGTTATTGGCTTGCGTCATGAGGTTCCCCGTCGGCCAGTGGCCGAGTGCTCCAAACGTTTTGTAGTAGAAAGTCGTGCACTACTACCGCGAAAAAAGTGGGCCGGATTATGCCAGAAAAGCCCAAAAATAGTAGGGCCCTCCCGTCAGAACGGCGTTATTCCGGCGCTGAGCAGTGAATTTACCTGCGCTGAACCGGTTTAGTGCCGGGTATCTGACGGCGTATCGACACCCGCGCCAGCGAACAATTGGCTGATATCGGCCGCATCAAACAGGTACCGCTGGTTGCAGAATTGGCAATCGATCTCGATGTTGCCGCCGTGCTCGATGACCAGCGCTTGCGCGTCTTCCATACCCAGACTGACCAGAGCATTGCCTGAACGTTCTCGCGAGCAACTGCAACGGAAACGCAGTTTCTGCACGTCGAACAGACGAACCTGCTCCTCGTGGTAGAGGCGATGGAGCACGGTTTCGTTGTCCAGACTCAGCAATTCGTCAGCGGTCAGCGTGCCGCCCAGCGCGGTGATGTGCTGCCAGCTGGCCGCGCGTTCTTCTTCGTCTTTCAAACGATCGGCAGGCAGTTGCTGCAGCAACAGGCCACGGGCGCGACGGCCATCGGCATACAGCCAGAAACGGGTGCCAACCTGCTGCGACATGACGAAGTAATTAGTGAAGCACTCCGACAGGGTTTCGCCATCCAGATCCACAATGCCTTGGTAACGCTGGCCTTGTGTCGGGTCGATGGTCAACGCCAGAACGCCGTTTGGCATCAGGTCGGCAAGCGTTGCGTCGGGGGCGATCCGGTCGGCTTCGTAACGGGCCAGGCCACGGATTTCGCGCTCGCTGGAGCACTCGATCATCAGCAGCGGAATCGGGCCGTCGGAACGGGCCTGAAGAATCAGCAAGCCATCGAACTTCAAAGTGCCGACCAGCAACGACGCAGCCGCCATCAGCTCGCCGAGCAATTGCGCGACCGGCTCCGGATACGGGTGTTTGGCGAGGACTTCGGCGTAACTCCGTTCCAACGAAACCAGCTCGCCGCGGGTGTCGCTGTCATCGAAGATGAAGCGTTGGGTGTAGTCGGTATCCGGTAGATCGGTCATAGGTCTGGGTTCTGAAGTAATGACAAATGGTTACAAAACGTGAAATTTGCGCCTGTGCAGCACTACTTGGTGCGCGATGTTCAGCCATGGGAGGCATTTTATGAACAATCCGGGTTTGTTCCAAGCAAGGTGGACCTGCGTCGGTTGGCTTTGTGCAATTTTGTGCCTCTGACGCTGCTGGCCTTCTGGTTATGGCCTACGGGTCAGATGCTGTGTTTGATTTTCGACGAGTGGTTATTTCAGTTGCTGAATGCGCCGCTGGGCAGTTACCCGATATGGCTACGCATCTGGGCGATTGCAAGTCTGCGCCCGTTCGATGCGGGGAGTTTCGCGGATGAGTGTGATGCGTAGCGCGCTGATTCCGGGGTGCTGCCGGCGAGTGCTGCGCACTCGATCGCGAGCAGGCTCACTCCCACAAAGGACTGCGCAATACCTGTGGGAGCGAGCCTGCTCGCGATAGCGTCAGCCCAGACGACACAGAAGCAACAGCCTCATTCGTCGTTGCTACTGCCACGAAACTTGAACAAATCCCGCCGCTGTTTCTTGCTCGGTTTGCCATCGGTGCTCACGCCCAACGCACCCGCCTTGCGCATGGCCGCGGCCGCTTCGCGCTTGGCGACGCTGGCATCGGTTTCCGCATACAAGGCCTGAGCCTCTGGCGCGCCACGGCGCACAATCGATAGCGCCTGAACCACCACCGTGCGCTCCTCGAACCCTGTACGAATCTGAAATTCGTCGCCGACCCTCGGCTCCTTGCCCGGTTTGCAGCGCTCACCCCGGCAATGCACCTTGCCGCTTTCAATCGCCGACTTGGCCAAGGCACGTGTTTTATAAAAACGCGCGGCCCACAACCACTTATCGAGACGGACCTTGTCGTCCTCTTCCTGTTTTTGTGCCATATGAATTCCTCTTTCGGCCAGTAGTCGGAACTGTACTACCGTTTCTGTCGGGCGCAAGAACTCGGCCCTCCGGATAGACTGTGATCTTGGCCGGCTCACCGGCATGGAGTGATCGAGTGACTATATTCCCGTCTTCATTGACCTCGCCGCAGGGCGGTTGCCAGGGCTGTCAGCAAAGCGAGCCGCTGGGCTTCGATTTTTCTTTTGCCTACCAACCGATCGTCGATCTGCGCGATCAGTCGATTTTTGCTCATGAAGCCTTGGTACGCGGCATTGCCGGGGAAGGTGCACTGTCGGTGCTCGACCAGGTCACCGAGGAGAATCGCTACCGTTTCGACCAGCTCTGCCGGACCCGCGCCATTGCAGGGGCGGCCAATCTAAACATGCAGACACACTTGTCGATCAACTTCATGCCCAACGCCGTGTACCGCCCGGAACTGTGCATTCGCAGCACCCTCGAGGCCGCGAAAAAACACAACTTTCCGATCAACCGTCTGATTTTCGAAACACTGGAAAGCCAGCACGTAGATAACTATCGCCATTTGACTAATATTCTGCGTGAATACCGCGAATTCGGCTTCAAGACCGCCATCGACGATTTCGGTGCGGGCTACTCGGGGCTCAATCTGCTGGCTGATTTCCAACCGGACCTGATCAAACTCGACATGGCACTGATCCGCGATGTCGACCGCGATCGTGTTCGTCAGGCTATCGTTCGAGGGATTGTCACAATCTGTGCGGAGTTGAACGTTACAGTCATCGCCGAAGGCATCGAAAGCGCCGGAGAACGGGATTTCCTGGCGGACTGTGGAATATTTCTGATGCAGGGTTACTGGTTCGCCAAGCCTGCATTCAAAGCGTTGGCCCAGGTAACGCCTGAGGCCTGGACGCGTTAATCGCCGGTTTTTTCCTATTGAAGACATTTGACCATTTGACCGTTATCGGTCTGCGCGAGTGGGTGGCGCTCCCGGATTTGGGAGTCGCGGGCCTGCGCGCAAAAATCGATACCGGTGCCAGCACCTCAAGCCTGCATGCCACCGACATCGAACCGTTCGAGCGCGACGGTGAAAGCTGGGTGCGCTTCACCGCGCACCTGGGCACGGTGGTGCAGTTGCGTCATCGACGTTGCGAGGCGCCACTGGTGACGCGCAAAACCATTAAAAGCTCCAACGGTCACGCGCAGATGCGCTACGTGGTCAGCACTACACTGGCCCTGGGTGATCGGGTATGGCGGGTCGAATTCACCCTCGCCTGCCGCAAGTCCATGCGTTATCGCCTGCTACTCGGTTCCAAAGCCCTGATCGACGGCCAGCTGGTGGTCAATCCGGGCATCAAGTACGTACAAGACAAGCCGGTGTTCCCGGTATCTACCTCCTCCACAGGTGTTGCATGAAGATCGCTGTGCTGTCGCGGAACCCGCGTCTGTATTCCACTCGTCGTCTGGTCGAAGCCGGTACCGAGCGTGGCCATGAAATGGTGGTGATCGACACCCTGCGCGCCTATATGAACATTGCCAGCCACAAGCCGCAGATCCACTACCGCGGCAAGCCGCTGGAGGGTTTCGACGCGGTGATCCCGCGGATCGGTGCGTCTGTGACGTTTTATGGCTGCGCGGTGTTGCGCCAGTTCGAAATGATGGGGGTTTTCCCGCTCAACGAATCGGTGGCCATCGCCCGCTCTCGGGACAAGCTGCGGTCGCTGCAACTGTTGTCGCGCCGGGGGATCGGTTTGCCGGTGACCGGGTTTGCGCACTCCCCGGATGACATTCCCGACCTGATCGACATGGTCAACGGTGCTCCGCTGGTGATCAAGGTGCTGGAAGGTACGCAAGGCATCGGTGTGGTGTTGTGCGAAACAGCGACGGCGGCAGAGTCGGTGATTGAAGCCTTCATGGGCCTGAAGCAGAACATCATGGTTCAGGAATACATCAAGGAAGCCGGTGGCGCGGACATTCGCTGCTTTGTGGTCGGCGACAAGGTGATCGCGGCGATGAAGCGCCAGGCCAAGCCCGGGGAGTTCCGCTCCAACCTGCATCGGGGTGGCAGCGCCAGCCTGATCAAGATCACCCCGGAAGAACGCATGACCGCGTTGCGCGCGGCGAAGGTCATGGGTTTGGCGGTGGCGGGTGTGGATATCCTGCGCTCCAATCACGGACCGCTGGTGATGGAAGTAAACTCGTCGCCGGGACTGGAAGGGATTGAGACCACCACAGGGAAGAACGTGGCGGGGATCATCATTGAGCATCTTGAGAAGAATGGTGGGCCGAATATGACGCGGACCAAAGGAAAAGGTTAAACCCTGAAATTCATGGCGGCCGGAAGGCCGCCTTCGCGGGCAAGCCCGCTCCCACAGGATTTGTGGTGAAGCACAATCATGCGCTCACTGCTAAACCCTGTGGGAGCGGGCTTGCCCGCGAAGAGGCCCTCAGCCCCAACGAAGCTGCTGGTTTCTTAAACCGCATCTCTAGGCAGCATCAACCCAAGCGGCAACCGCACCCTCGCTTCCAGCCCACCACCGGACCGGTTACGCAACTCAACATTCCCGCCATGCATCGAAGCAATCCGCTTCACGATCGCCAGGCCCAATCCTGTCCCCTTCCCGCCCCGGGCACGATCACCTCGAGTAAACGGGTTGAAGATCGCTTCCAATTCCGAAGGATCGATCCCCGCCCCACGGTCCATGACGCTCAGCACCACGTACGGCGCGCTGGTATCCCCGGACACATAAGCCGCCACCTCAACCCCGCTGCCAGCGTGATGCAAAGCGTTGCCGATCAAATTGTTCAGCAACCGCTTCATCGACACCCGACGCAACGGAAACGGCTGGATCGGTTCCAGGCGCAGCCGCACTTTTTCTTCATTCTGGTTGTACGGCGCAGCGACTTCACGCACCAGGTCGCTCAGGTCCACTTCCTCGACAGACTCGTCACGACCATCGCGAATAAACGCCAGGAACTGGTCGAGGATCGCGTCCATGTCTTCGATGTCGCGCACCATCGCGTCGGTGAGGTCGTTGTGGTCGCCCATCAACTCCAGGGACAACCGCAGACGGGTCAAAGGCGTACGCAGGTCGTGTGACACCCCGGCCAGCATCAGTTCGCGCTCGCGGCCGGCCTGCTCAACGTCTTCAGCCATCTGATTGAAGGCGCGGTACACCTCGGTCATCTCGCTCGGGGTGTCGCTGATCGGCAGTCGCACGCTGCGACCCTGGCCGAGTTGCCTTGCGGCATAGACCAGACGTTTCAACGGTTGATTGAGCTGGCTGACGAAGATCCACGCCGAGGCGGTGGACAGCAGGCCGATCGCAAGGAACCAGCCGAGCACGTTCCAGATTTTCTGGCCGCGCAACGGATGCGGATAGAGCGGCACTTTCAGCCAGCCATCGCCCAGGCTAGGCGCCCGAACCCACAGAGCCGGCGGCGAGTGCATACGTAATCGCACTTCGGTGTCGGCACCCAATTCAGCCTGCATCTGCCGCTGATAGATCTCGCTGTAAGGCCAGTGTTGCTCGCCTTCCGGCACACCCGCACCCACTACCCGGATCAGGGTGGCGGCATCAGCGATTTTCTCACGGTTTTTTTCATCGGCAGCCCAATAGGCGCGCAGCGTCAGGGCGACGCCGTGGCTGTATTGGCGATCCACCAGCACGTCTTCGTTCATCAACAGATAAACCAGGGTCAGCGCCTTGGAGAACAGGACGACGATCAGCACCAGCCACAGGGTGCGGGAGAAGAAACTCTGGGGGAACCAAACGGGGGTTTTCATGGATAACCGCTACACACTTGCAGGAGCGAGCGATGCTCGCATATTGCGGATCGCGAGTCTGCGGACAATCGCCCGCAAGACTCGCTCCTACAAATCGCCGATCACTTGGTGGCGGCGCCATCCGGAACGAACACGTAACCCACGCCCCAGACTGTCTGGATGTAACGCGGTTTGGATGGATCAGGCTCGATCATTCGGCGCAGACGGGAGATCTGCACGTCGATGGAACGCTCCAGGGCATCCCATTCGCGGCCACGGGCCAGGTTCATCAGTTTGTCGCGAGTCAGTGGCTGACGCGCGTTCATGACCAACGCCTTGAGCACCGCGAACTCACCGGTGGTGAGCATGTGCACTTCGTCACCGCGCTTGAGTTCACGGGTGGCCAGGGACAGCTCGTAGTCACCGAAGGTCACGCTTTCGTCTTCGCTGCCCGGTGCGCCCGGCACAGGCGTCGATTGACGGCGCAGGACCGCTTTGACACGGGCCATCAGCTCATCCGGGTTGAATGGCTTGGCCAGGTAATCGTCGGCTCCCAATTCAAGGCCCTTGATGCGGCTCAGCTCATCGCCCTTGGCGGTCAGCATGATGATCGGAATCTGATTGTTCGCCGTGCGCAGGCGGCGGCAGGCGGTCAGACCGTCTTCGCCGGGCAGCATCAGGTCGAGAACGACCAGGTTGAACACTTCACGCGCCAGCAGGCGATCCATTTGTTCGGTGTTCGGTACGGCGCGGGCGCGGTAGCCCTTGCTGACGAAAAAACGTTCCAGCAGGCTGCTCAGCCCTGGATCGTCGTCAACAATAAGAATTTTTTCGCCTTCAGCATTGTTTGCAGTGCTGCTCATTAGATGCTCCTTTGATCTCGGCGCGCATTATGGCGTAGCTGCCGTTATACGCACCGTGTGCATTGTTAGCAGATTTTTCCTTCACCGCCAGAAACCCGGCCTTCGCGTTACCGCCTGCGATGCCCCTGAATGATAGAACGCTGGTTATAATGCGCGGCCTTTTGTGTCAGGCAACGTCTGATCATGGCTGCAGGTGGCCGCTTTTTATTTTCATGGTGCCGGCAGTCATTGTTCGATTTCACGGGTCAACGGGATACCTGTTGATCCAGGTAGCGGCGCACGCCAGGCCGCTCAACCAGACTCGCCGAGCCTTTATCTCTGCGCCTGCGAGCCTGCTTTCACAATTTGTCAGGTGGTTTTATGGACAGCATCAACAGCCGCATCGCCGAGGAACTCGGTGTACGCCCACAACAGGTCGAAGCGGCCGTCGCGCTACTCGATGAAGGCTCTACCGTTCCCTTCATCGCCCGCTACCGGAAAGAAGTGACCGGCAGCCTCGATGACATTCAGTTGCGTCATCTGGAAGAACGTCTGCGCTACCTGCGAGAACTCGACGAACGGCGCATCAGCATCCTTGCCAGCATCGAAGAGCAAGGCAAGCTGACCCCGCAACTCGAACGCGACATCAAACTCGCCGACACCAAGACCCGCCTCGAAGACTTGTACCTGCCGTACAAGCAGAAGCGCCGCACCAAGGGCCAGATCGCCCTGGAAGCCGGCCTCGGCGAGCTGGCCGACGGCCTGTTCAACGACCCGAGCCTGACGCCGGACGCTGAAGCCGCACGCTTCGTCGACGCCGAAAAAGGCGTGGCCGATGTGAAGGCCGCCCTCGAAGGCGCCAAATACATCCTGATGGAACGCTTCGCCGAAGACGCCGGTTTGCTCGACAAACTGCGCAGCTACCTCAAGCAGGAAGCGACCCTCAGTGCCCGCGTCATCGCCGGCAAGGAAGAAGAAGGCGCCAAGTTCCGCGATTACTTCGAACACGACGAACCGCTGAAAAGCATGCCGTCGCACCGCGCGCTCGCCATTTTCCGTGGCCGCAACGAAGGCATTCTGAGTTCCGCGCTGAAAGTCGGCGACGAACTGCCGGGCACCATGCACCCGTGCGAAGGCATGATCGGCCAGCAATTCGGCATCCAGAACCAGAACCGCGCCGCCGACAAATGGCTGGGCGAAGTGGTGCGCTGGACCTGGAAGGTCAAGCTCTACACCCACCTGGAAACCGATTTGCTCGGCGAACTGCGCGATGGCGCGGAAACCGAAGCGATCAACGTGTTCGCCCACAACCTGCACGACTTGCTGCTGTCGGCCCCGGCCGGCCCGCGCGCAACCCTGGGTCTCGACCCGGGCCTGCGTACCGGCTGCAAGGTCGCCGTGGTCGATTCCACCGGCAAGCTGCTGGACCACGCCACGGTTTACCCGCACGTGCCGCACAACAAGTGGGATCAGACCGTCGCGATTCTGGCCGCCCTGTGCGCCAAGCACTCGGTGGACCTGATCGCCATCGGTAACGGCACTGCCAGCCGTGAAACCGACAAGCTCGCCGCTGAGCTGATCAAAAAATACCCAGCGATGAAGATGACCAAGGTCATGGTTTCCGAGGCTGGCGCATCGGTTTACTCGGCGTCGGAACTGGCTTCCAAGGAATTCCCGGACCTCGACGTGTCGATCCGTGGCGCGGTGTCGATTGCCCGTCGCCTGCAGGATCCTTTGGCCGAACTGGTGAAGATCGACCCGAAATCCATCGGTGTCGGCCAGTACCAGCACGACGTATCGCAGCTGAAACTGGCGCGCGGCCTGGACGCTGTGGTCGAAGACTGCGTGAACGCCGTGGGCGTCGACGTGAACACTGCTTCCGTGGCGCTGCTGGCCCGTATCTCCGGCCTTAACGCGACCCTGGCGCAGAACATCGTCAGCCACCGCGACGAGCACGGCGCATTCAAAACCCGCGCGGCACTGAAGAAAGTCGCTCGTCTGGGCGAAAAAACCTTCGAACAGGCGGCCGGCTTCCTGCGCGTCATGAACGGCGACAACCCGCTGGATTCGTCGGCGGTTCACCCGGAAGCCTATCCGCTGGTGCAACGCATTGCCGCTGAAACCGACCGCGACATTCGCTCGCTGATCGGCGATGCGAGCTTCCTCAAGCGCCTCGACCCGAAGAAGTACACCGACGAAACCTTCGGTCTGCCAACGGTCACCGACATCCTGCAAGAGCTGGAAAAACCGGGCCGCGACCCGCGTCCGGAGTTCAAGACCGCCGAGTTCCAGGAAGGCGTCGAAGAGCTTAAGGACCTGCAACTGGGGATGATCCTCGAAGGCGTGGTGACCAACGTGACCAACTTCGGCGCGTTCGTTGATATCGGCGTGCATCAGGACGGTTTGGTGCACATCTCGGCGCTTTCGGAGAAGTTCATCAAGGATCCACGCGAAGCGGTGAAGGCCGGTGACGTGGTGAAAGTGAAAGTCATGGAAGTCGATATCCCGCGCAAACGCGTTGGCCTGTCGATGCGCATGAGCGACACCCCGGGCGAGAAAATCGACGGTGCCCGTGGTGCGCGTCCGGGTTCGGCTCCACGCCAGTCGCAGAACACTGCACCGCGTAAAGAAACCACGGCGGCGGCCCCGGCCAACAATGCCATGGCTTCGCTGTTCGCCAACGCCAAGCAGTTGAAGAAACGCTGATGGACATCCCTGCCGGGCTGACCGAAAGCGCGTTTTTCAAGCTGCTGGGGTGTCGCTTGCACAGCCTGGAAACCGGGGTGGCGCAAGTCGCCCTGGCGCTTGAGCCAGAACTGCGCAATCGCGGGGGCAAGCTGCACGGCGGGGCCTTGTTCAGTCTGGTGGACATTGCCATGGGGCTGGCCTGTTCCAGCACCCATGGCTTTGACCAGCAGAGCGCGACCATCGAATGCAAGATCAACTACATTCGCGCCGTTTCTGACGGTGAAGTGATGTGCACGGCACGGGTGATCCACCCGGGCCGGCGCACGCTGGTGGTCGAAGCTGACGTGATGCAGGGCGACAAACTGGTCGCAAAAGCACAAGGCACGTTCGCTGTCCTGTAGATGAATGCCATCATTTTGAGTTAATTTCAGCGCAACGAATCCTGTGGGAGCGAGCCTGCTCGCGATTGCGGTGTGCCAGACGACTTAAACGTTGACTGACACTCCCTAATCGCGAGCAGGCTCGCTCCCACAGGGATTGTGCAGTTCTTACTGACCGGCATGGCTTGCGCGGTTGCAAAAACCAGGCGAAAACGCCAGTTTTAACTTCACCCTTGTAGACCGTCTTGCCCACCCCCATATTGGGGCGACTGACGCGTGAAGGAATCCAACTTGAGCGAACTTCTCAACCGCCGCCTGGCTCTGCTCGGCGAGCGCGCTAACCTCTCTCTGCTCGAACAGTGCCTTCACGGCATCGAACGTGAATGCCTGCGCGTGACTGGCGAAGGTCGCCTGGCGCAAACGCCGCACCCGGAAGAATTGGGTTCCGCGCTGACCAATGAACAAATCACCACCGACTATTCCGAGTCGTTGCTGGAATTCATTACCCCGGCCCTGCCAGACCCGGCCGATACGCTGGCGAGCCTGGACAAGATTCACCGTTTTGCCTACAGCAAGCTTGGCAACGAGTTTCTGTGGAGTCCATCGATGCCGTGCCCGTTGCCGGCCGAGGAAGACATCCCGATCGCCTATTACGGCACGTCCAACATCGGTCAGCTCAAGTACGTCTACCGCAAGGGCCTGGCCCTGCGTTACGGCAAGACCATGCAGTGCATCGCCGGGATTCACTACAACTTTTCCCTGCCGGAACAGCTCTGGCCGCTGCTCAGAGAGACTGAAGGTTTTGTCGGCACCGACCGCGACTATCAGTCGTCGGCCTACATCGCGCTGATCCGCAACTTCCGTCGCTACAGCTGGCTGCTGATGTACCTGTTCGGTGCCTCCCCTGCACTGGACGCCGGTTTCCTGCGCGGTCGTTCGCACCAGTTGGAACAACTGGATCCGGACACCTTGTACCTGCCGTACGCCACCAGCCTGCGCATGAGCGACCTGGGTTACCAGAGCAACGCCCAGGCCGGTCTGACCCCGTGCTACAACGATCTGGCCAGTTACACCGACAGCCTGCGCAAAGCGGTCGCCACGCCGTATGCGCCGTATGTCGAAATCGGCACGCATCAGGACGGTGAGTGGGTTCAGCTCAACACCAACATCCTGCAGATCGAAAACGAGTACTACTCCAACATCCGCCCGAAACGCGTGACCTACACCGGCGAACGGCCGATCCAGGCGCTGGTGGCTCGCGGCATTCAGTACGTCGAAGTGCGCTGCCTGGACATCAACCCGTTCCTGCCGATGGGCATCGACCTGCCGGAGTCGCGTTTCCTCGACGCGTTCCTGCTGTATTGCGCGCTGAACGACAGCCCGCTGCTGACCAATACCTCGTGCAGCAATGCGACCTCGAACTTCCTCAGCGTGGTCAAGGAAGGTCGTCGTCCGGGCCTGCAATTGCAGCGCGACGGTCAACCGGTCGACCTGAAGGAATGGGCCGCCGAGTTGCTGGAAAAAATAGCTCCGCTCGCCGCGCTGCTGGATCAAAGCCACGGCGGCGATGCCCACAGCAAGGCATTGGATGCGCAGCTCGCCAAGGTCAAGGACCCGTCCCTGACACCATCGGCCCAGGTGCTGGCGGCGATGGCCGAGCACAAGGAAAGCTTTGCCCAGTTCTCCCTGCGTCAGAGCCGGGCACATGCGGAGTTTTTCCGCAGCGAGCCGTTGAACGGCGAAGATCAGGCGAAGTTTGAAGCACGCGCGCGTTCCTCGCTGGCTGAGCAAGTGGAGTTGGAGCAGAACGAAGTCGGCGATTTCGATGTGTTTGTCGGGTCGTATCAGGCGAGCATTCTGGCGATCAGCAACTAACCTCCTTGGCTCTGATCGTTCCCACGCTCTGCGTGGGAATGTCTCAAGGGACGCTCCGCGTCCAGTGACGCGGAGCGTCACGGGCTGCATTCCCACGCAGAGCGTGGGAACGATCATGAATGCCATGGATAATTTTTGGGGCCGCTTCGCGGCCCAACGGGGATAAATTCCCTCGCCAAAAGCGATCCGCTACTACTCTCCCTTAGAATTTTCCGCTCATAAGCTCATTCGAAAAAGTTATTTATTTTCGGATTCTTAGATCATTTAGTCTCCTTTCACGCCGACTCTCGGTCGCCTGACAAGGAGCTTCCCAATGAAACTGAATTTCCCCCTTCGCCTCCTGGCGGCCGCGTCTCTGGCTGCGGCGAGTTTCCTGGCCCAGGCGGCCGACGTTACTGTCGCCTACCAGACCACCGTTGACCCGGCGAAAGTCGCCCAGGCCGACGGCGCTTACGAAAAAGCCACCAACGCCAAGATCGACTGGCGCAAGTTCGATAATGGCGCGGACATCATCGCCGCCATCGCTTCCGGCGACGTGCAGATCGGCTACCTCGGTTCCAGCCCTCTGACAGCAGCGATCACCCGCAAAGTCCCGGTCGAAACCTTCCTGATTGCCACGCAGATCGGTGCCGCTGAAGCCTTGGTCGCCCGCGACGGTTCCGGGATCAAGACCCCTCAGGACCTGATCGGCAAGAAAATCGCCGTGCCGTTCGTTTCCACCGGCCACTACAGCCTGCTGGCCGCGCTGAAACACTGGAACATCGACCCGTCGAAAGTCACCGTACTCAACCTCGCACCACCCGCCATCATCGCTGCGTGGAAACGCGGCGACATCGACGCCACTTACGTGTGGGACCCAGCGCTTGGTGTTGCCAAGGAAAACGGCAAAGTGCTGATCACCTCCGGCGAACTGGCCAAGTTCGGTGCGCCGACCTTCGATGCCTGGATCGTGCGTAAAGACTTCGCGGAAAAGCACCCGGAAATCGTCACCGCGTTCGCCAAAGTGACCCTGGACGCCTACGCCGATTACCGCAAAGACCCGAAAGCCTGGCTCGCCAACCAATCCAACGTCGACAAACTGGTGAAACTCTCCGGCGCCAAGGCCAGCGACATTCCGTTGCTGCTGCAAGGCAACGTCTTCCCGCTGGCGGCTGACCAGGTGATCACCCTCGGCGCGCCGACCACCAAAGCCATCACCGACACCGCCGTATTCCTCAAGGAACAAGGCAAGGTCGAAGCCGTGCTGCCGGACTACGCGCCGTACGTCAGCGCGAAGTTCATCACCAACTGATCGGGAGTTAACCGCAATGGCTTTGCTACAGCTGGAGCGCATCAGCGCACAGTACCCCGGCAGCCCGGAACCGGTACTGGCGGATATTTCCCTGAGCCTTGGGCCCCAGCAATTGCTGGTCGCCCTCGGCCCGTCCGGCAGTGGCAAGACTTCGCTGTTGAACCTGATTGCCGGTTTCGTCAAACCCAGCGCCGGGCGCATCACCCTTGACGGCGTGCCGGTCAAAGGCCCGAGTGCCGAACGCGGCGTGGTGTTTCAGGACGACGCCTTGCTGCCGTGGCAGGACGTGTTGGCCAACGTCGGGTTCGGTCTGGAACTGGCTGGTGTTTCCCGGGACAAACGTGAAATCCGTGCTCGGGAAATGCTCGCATTGGTGGACCTTTCAGGTTTTGAAAATCGCCGAATCTGGCAGCTCTCGGGCGGCCAGAAACAGCGTGTCGGCCTGGCCCGGGCCCTCGCCGCCGACCCTCGCGTTCTGCTGATGGACGAACCCTTCGGCGCCCTCGACGCCTTCACCCGCGAACAGATGCAGGAGTTGCTGCTGCAAGTCTGGCAGCGCACCGCCAAACCCGTATTCCTGATTACCCACGACATCGAAGAAGCGGTGTTCCTCGCCACGGATCTGATTTTGCTGGCGCCGAACCCAGGGCAAATCGTCGCGCGCCTGAGCCTGGATTTCGGCCAGCGTTACGCTGCCGGAGAGTCGGCACGCTCGATCAAGTCCGACCCGCGCTTCATCGAAACCCGCGAACACGTGCTCGCCAAAGTGTTCTCCCAACGCAGCACCGCCCAGCGGCAGGAGCGCGCATGAGCAGTTATCAAATTCCCGCCGTTGCGGTGAAACCAGGTTCGACAGTCATTCCGGTGCGTCGCAGTTTGAGTACTCGGTGGATCAGCGTGCTGACGCTGCTCGCTCTGGTTTTCATTTGGTGGGCCGTGACGGCCACTGGAATGATCGAACCGCTGTTCCTGCCGCCACCGTCCGCCGTGCTGCAAAAAGGCTGGCTGCTGGTAACCACGGGCTACATGGATTCAACGTTGTGGCAGCACTTGGGCGCCAGCCTCAGCCGCATCGGTCTGGCCCTCGCTTTCGCGGTGCTGACCGCCGTGCCGGTCGGAATCGCTATCGGCCATAACCGAATCGCGCGCGGCATTCTCGATCCGCTGATCGAGTTCTACCGGCCGATTCCGCCGCTGGCTTATCTGCCGCTGATCGTGATCTGGTGCGGCATCGGTGAGTTGTCGAAAGTCTTGCTGATCTACCTCGCGATCTTTGCCCCGATCGCCATCGCCACCGCGACCGGCGTGCGCACGGTGGACCCGGCCAAGTTGCGCGCCGCCCAGTCGCTGGGCGCAACCCGGGCGCAGTTGATTCGCCATGTGATTCTGCCAAGCGCCCTGCCGGACATTTTGACCGGTGTGCGCATCGGTCTGGGCGTGGGTTGGTCGACGCTGGTTGCTGCCGAACTGATCGCCGCCACCAGCGGTTTGGGCTTTATGGTGCAGTCGGCCGCACAATTCCTCGTCACCGATGTGGTGGTGCTGGGGATTCTGGTGATTGCACTGATCGCCTTCGCCATGGAAATGGGCCTGCGCGCATTGCAACGCAAATTGGTGCCGTGGCACGGCCAGGCTCACTAAAGATTTGTCATTGACCATGCCGACAGCTCGGCACCCCGGATTGAAGAGAAAGAACATGAGCAACCTGACCATCGTTCCCCTCAGCTCGGCCCTCGGCGCGCAAATCAGCGGCATCGACGTCAGCCAGCCGCTGAACCTGGAACAACGCGACGCCATCGAGCAAGCGTTGCTCAAGCACCAAGTATTGTTCTTCCGCGATCAGCCAATCACGCCACAGCAACAGGCACGCTTCGCCGCGAATTTTGGCGATCTGCACATCCATCCGATCTACCCGAATGTGCCGGAACAACCGGAAGTGCTGATCCTCGACACCGCCGTCACCGACGTGCGCGACAACGCGATCTGGCACACCGACGTGACCTTCCTGCCGACTCCGGCCATGGGCGCGGTACTGAGCGCCAAGCTGCTGCCGGAATTTGGCGGCGACACACTGTGGGCCAGCGGCATTGCGGCGTATGAAGCGTTGTCCGCGCCGATGAAAGGCTTGCTGAAAGGGCTGACGGCGACTCACGACTTTACCCGTTCGTTTCCGCTGGAGCGTTATGGCAACACGCCTGAGGCCCTGGCTCAGTGGGAAGAAGCACGCCGGAAGAATCCGCCGTTGTCGCACCCGGTGATTCGCACGCACCCGGTGAGCGGGCGCCGGTCGTTGTTCGTCAACGAGGGCTTCACATCGAAGATCAATGAACTGTCGGAAACCGAGAGCGAGGCGATTTTGAAGTTTTTGTTTGCTCATGCGACGCGGCCGGAATTCACCATTCGCTGGCGTTGGCAGAAGGATGACGTGGCGTTCTGGGATAACCGCGTGACGCAGCATTACGCCGTCGATGATTACCGACCGGCGCGGCGGGTGATGCAGCGGGCTACGGTATTGGGGGATGTGCCGTTCTTTCGCTGATCCTATCGCCCGATCGTTCCCACGCTCTGCGTGGGAATGCAGCCATGGACGCTCCGCGTCCACTGTGACGCGGAGCGTCACGGGAGGCATTCCCACGCGGAGCGAGGGAACGATCAAATCCGGCGCCGAACGCTTACTCTGCCGTCGAAGGCTTCTCCCAAAGATTAATCCCGCCTTCCTGGGCAAACCGGTCAATCTCCGCCAGTTCTTCAGCACTGAAGCTCAAATTCTTCAACGCCCCGACGTTTTCGATAATCTGTTCCGGCCGGCTCGCGCCGATCAACGCCGAGGTCACGCGCGGATCGCGCAGCGTCCACGCCAACGCCAGTTGCGCCAGGCTCTGACCACGACGCTTGGCGATTTCGTTGAGCCCACGCACGTGGGCGATGTTGGCTTCGGACAGATGAGATTCCTGCAACGAACCACCGCCCGGGCGATTGACCCGCGCATCTTTCGGAATGCCATTAAGGTACTTGTCGGTCAACAAACCCTGCGCCAGCGGCGTGAACGCAATGACGCCGGTGCCGAGTTCATCGGTGACATCCAGCAGGTCCTTTTCAACCCAGCGGTTGAGCAGGTTGTACGCCGGTTGGTGAATCAGTAACGGCACTTTCCACTCCTTCAGCAGCGCCGCCATCTCACGGGTTTTTACCCCGGAATACGACGAGATACCGATGTACAGCGCCTTACCCTGTTGCACGGCGGTGGCCAGTGCACTGGCGGTTTCTTCCAGCGGCGTGTCCGGGTCGAAGCGATGGGAATAAAAGATGTCCACGTAGTCCAGGCCCAAACGCTGCAGGCTCTGGTCGAGGCTGGCCAGCACGTATTTGCGCGAGCCGCCGCCTTGGCCGTAAGGCCCTGGCCACATGTCCCAACCGGCCTTGCTTGAGATGATCAACTCATCGCGGTATTGCTTGAAGTCTTCACGCAACAAACGACCGAAGTTGACCTCCGCGCTGCCGTAAGGCGGGCCGTAGTTGTTGGCCAGGTCGAAGTGGTTGATGCCCAGGTCGAAGGCTGTGCGCAACAGCGAGCGCTGAGTGTCGATCGGCGTGCTGTCGCCAAAGTTGTGCCACAGGCCCAGGGACAGTGCCGGCAGCACCAGGCCGCTGCGACCTACGCGGCGGTAAGGGATAGAGTCGTAGCGGTTTTCGGCAGCGGTGTAAGTCATCGAGTCCTCTCTTGTTTGTATTGCTTGTAACTGGAGTCAGACATCAATCCTGTGGCGAGGGAGCTTGCTCCCGTTCGGCTGCGCAGCAGCCGCAAATTCGGCAACCGAAATTTGACTGACAAACGCATCAGCAGTTTTCGGGGGCCGCTTCGCACCCAGCGGGAGCAAGCTCCCTCGCCACAAAAGCCCTTTTGCCTTTCGTTTACACAAATCTGTTGGAAGGCCTCGCCAACCCAAGGTTCTGGCGCAAGGTGCGGCCTTCGTACTCTGTTCTGAACAACCCACGGCGCTGCAGTTCCGGCACCACGCCGTTGGCGAAATCTTCCAGGCCACCGGGCAGATGCGGCACCAGCAAATTGAAGCCATCTGCCGCGCGCTGTTCGAACCATTCCTGCAACTGATCGGCAATCTGCTGCGACGTCCCGACGAGGCTGAAATGCCCTCGGCCGCCGGCAATCTTGCGACCCAACTCAGCGAGGCTGAGGTTTTCCCGGCCCGCCAGTTCCGTCAGCAGTTTTTGCCGACTTTGCTGGCCACTTTGCGTCAGCGGCAAGTCGGGTAACGGCCCGTCCAGCGGATACTTCGACAAGTCGAAGTTGCCCAGCATACGCCCAAGTAATGCGACGCCAACCTCTGGTTCGACTAATTGCTGAAACGTTTCACATTTTTCCTGCGCTTCGCTTTCGGTTTGCCCGACCACCACAAAAACGCCCGGCATTATTTTCAGAGAGTCGGCGCTGCGACCGTACCGGGGCAGACGGCCCTTGAGGTCGGCATAAAACGCCTGGGCGCTGGCCAAAGATGTTTGCGCGGTAAACACCACTTCCGCCGTCTGCGCCGCCAGTTCGCGACCGACCTCGGAAGACCCGGCTTGCACGATCACCGGTTGCCCTTGCGGCGAGCGCGCGACGTTCAGCGGGCCTTTGACCCGGAAGTGTTCACAGACGTGATCGAGCACGTGCAGTCTGGCCGGGGCGTAATAGGCACCGCTGGCCTTGTCGCGGATAAAGGCGTCGTCTTCCCAACTGTCCCAAAGTCCGGTGACCACCTGATGAAACTCCCGGGCGCGGCTGTAGCGTTCGGCGTGGCCGATGTGTTCGTCGCGGCCAAAATTCTGCGCTTCGGCCGCATTGTCCGAAGTCACCAGATTCCACCCTGCGCGCCCGCCAGACAGGTGATCCAGCGAGGCGAATTTGCGGGCCACGTGGTACGGCTCGTTATAGCTGGTGGTCGCGGTGGCAATCAGGCCGATGTGCTCGGTGACGACGCTCAAGGCTGAAAGCAGCGTCAGCGGTTCGAAAAAATCCGAGCGCGCCATGCGGCTGGCAATCTTGCCGCTCGGCGCGGCGACGCTGTCGGCGACAAACAACGCGTCGAACTTCGCCGCTTCGGCAATCTGCGCCAGACGCTTGTAGTGGGTGAAATCCAGCCCCGCATTGGCCGGCACCTCGGGATGACGCCAGGCGGCCACGTGGTGCCCGCCGGCCATGAGAAAGGCGCCGAGTTTCAGCTGTCGAGTCATGCTCAGAAATCCTTGCGCAGTTGCACGCCGACGTAACGTTCGTCATCACGTGGCACAGCGCGATAGATATAACTGCCGCCACTGGCCAGCGCCGGTGAATAGGATTTGTCCGCCAGGTTTTTGCCCAACAGCGCGACGCGCCAGCCGTTGCTGTAATCGGCGAGGGCGACGCTGGCGTTCCAGAGTCCGTAGGCGCCCTGTTTGGTGTCGGGATTCTGGCTGATGTCGTACTGCACTTCGCTTTGCCAGCTGTAGTCGGTGCCCAGTTCGACATTGAGGCCGTTATCCAGCGGGATGGTGTAGTCGGCGCGCACGTAGCTTTTCCAGTCCGGGCTGAAGGGCAGCGGTTTGCCGTTGACGTTGCACGACGCCGCCGCGCCCGCCGGGCAGGCAAACTCGTCGATGCGGGCGCGGGTGTAGGCCAGCGCACCGGAAAACTTCAGTTGTTGGGTGGCCTGCAAGGCGTAATCGAGTTCGACGCCTTCGGTGCTGACGCTGCCGGCGTTGATCAGGCGCGTCACCACTTGACCGGCGACGGTGTCGAAGAAGTTCGCCTGGTAGTTGTCGTAATCGCTGTGGAAGATCGCGAGGTTGGTGGTCAGGCGATTGTTCCAGGACGTGGCCTTGATACCGGCCTCCCAGGTGTTGGAGGTTTCCGGTTTCAGCGCGTCGGTGTCCCGTGGCTGCATGTTGAAAAACACGTTGTAGGCCGGGCCTTTGTAGCCACGCGAATAGGTCAGGTAGGTGGTGACCGCATCGCTCAGATCGTATTGCACGCCGAGTCGACCGGACCAGCCGTCTTCATCCACCGACCCCGAACTGCTGGTGCCTGGTTGAATGCCGCTGACGGTGGTGGCGGACGTCGAAACGCGGCGGTGATCGTATTCCAGATCGTCGTGAGTCCAGCGCAGGCCGGCGATGCCACGGAAGTCCGAAGTGAAGTTGAGCGTGCTTTCACCGAACACCGCGTAGCTGTCGCTGGTGGTGCTGTAATCGGCGACGCCACGGTTAACACTTGTGGTTGTGGTCAGCGTCCGTTGATAGGTTTCTTCATCTTTGCCGTGCATGTAGAACAGGCCGCCGACGTACTCGAGAAACTCACCTTTGGGCGAGGCCAGACGCAGCTCTTGCGAGTACTGATCGAACGCCAGATCGCCCTTGTCGGCGGTACTGGGGAACGCGGCGGTGATCGTACCGAGACGGTCGCCATCCTGATGTTGGGTGTTGTCCCAACCGCGCCACGCGGTAATCGAGGTCAGGGTGTAATCGCCGAGGTTCCAGTCGAGTTGGCCGGACAGACCTTTGTTGATGTCATCGACATGGGTGCGCGTATCGGTGTTGATCTTGCGGTTGTCGCTGGACGCCCGAACAGGGTTTAGCGCATTGGCAAAGGCTGGCGTCAGAGACTCGCTGACCACCCCATTCGGCGCATCGTCGTGGGACTGCATGTAGTCCGCGATAAAGGTGAATTTGAGGTCATCGGTGGGTGTGAATTCCAGCTTGCCCCGCGCGCCTTTGTGGTTGTAGCCGTTGACCTCCTGCCCGTTGTGCTCGTTGTCGACGTTGCCATCGTAGCTGCCAAACAGCGTGCTGATCGATCCCTTCAGAGTGTCTGGAATCAAGCTGCCGCCGAGGCCAAACCGGGTACGGCTTTCGTTGCCGCTGTAATACGACTGATCGATGTAGCCGTGGGTTTCGGCGGTCGGTGCCTTGCTGGTGATGTTGAGCACACCGGCCGAGGCGTTCTTGCCGAACAGCGTGCCTTGCGGACCGCGCAGCACTTCGACGCGTTCCAGATCCAGCAGGTCGAGGGTCGACTGACCCGGACGTGCGTACACCACGCCATCGATCACCGTGGCCACGGTCGGCTCGACGCCGGGCGAGGTGGAAATCGTGCCGACCCCACGCACGAACAGCGACGTGTCCTTGTTGGAAGCGCCGGTGCGGAAGTTCAGCGAAGGCACCTGCTGGACGATGCTCGCCACGCTGTTGCGGTTGTCGCGCTCAAGCTGCTCGCCATCGATGACCGACACCGCGACAGGGACTTTTTGCAGCGATTCTTCGCGGCGCGTAGCGGTGACCGTGACGGATTTGAGTGTGGGTTCCTGATCCGCGCTGTCGGCGGCGAATGCAGTGGGCAGCGGCAACGCCGCCAACCCGGAAAGTAACCAGCCGGCAGCGCGAATCGATTGCGCCAGTTTTTGTGTTGCCCCAGGAAAATTGTGCATGGTCTACCCGCTCGAAAGTGTGCCCTGAACCGCTGCCGTTCTACGACGACAACGCCTGAAATGTGTCTTGGGCATTCGCTCGAGCGAGTAGCAGACAGAACGCTATGTTAGCGCTAACATCCTCAGTATCTGCAAGCGTCATATAGACCGTCCAATACTGAAAAATTACTTTTATATGCCTTTTGGTTTTTAAGAAGGATGACAAGTTGAGCGAAGACAAACCCCGTAAACGCCGTGGCGCCGGCCGCGTGACGCTGAACACCGTGGCGCGGCAAGCCGGTGTTTCGGCGATTACCGTGTCGCGCTATTTCAACCAGCCGGAACAGGTTTCGCCGGAACGCCGCGATCGCATTGCCGCAGTGGTCGCCGAACTGGGCTACGTGCCGAACCTGGTCGCCGGCGGGCTGGCGTCGGCGCGGGGGAAAATCGTCGGCATGGTCATCCCGAACATCTCCGGGCCGATCTTCGCCAACACCATTCAGGGATTCAGCGACACCCTCAGCCGCCATGGTTATCAGCTGCTGCTGGCGTCGAGTTACTTCAGCGCCGAGCAGGAAGAAAGCGCGGTACGGGCATTCCTCGGCTGGTCGCCGGCAGCGTTGGTACTCACCAGCCATTTCCACAGCGCAGGCACCGAAAAAATGATCGCGGAAGCGGACATTCCGGTGATTGAAACCTGGGATTACCAGCCAGAGCGGGAGCCGATGCAGATCGGGTTTTCTCACTTTGAAGTGGGCGTCAGCGCTGCGCGGTATCTACATGGAAAAGGCTATCGACGCATCGCGTTTGTGCAGAACAGCGCGGCCGGAGACTTCAGTGCCCTGGAGCGTCGCGATGGTTATGCGCAGACTGTTCGTGAATTCGGATTGGAGCCTTGGGTGTTTGCGCCGGATGTCGATCGGGCGCCGTTCGAAGCCGGGAAGCAAGCGATGGAAGCGCTGATGCAAGTCTCTCCAGCTCCCGATGCAATCATCTTCGCCAACGACAATCTCGCGGCCGGCGGATTGCTGGCGGGGCAACGAGCCGGACTGAAAATCCCCGAGGAGTGCGCGGTGCTCGGGTTCGGCGACTACCCATTTGCCGAGATGTTGCTGCCAAGTCTGAGCACCATCAAACCACCGGCGCTGGAAATTGGTGTACTGGCCGCGACGCGGGTATTGGAGAGCCTGGGGGTGCTGCCGGTGGAGGATGAGATTCAGCGGCTGAATTTGCTGGAGTGTCGAGTGATTGAGCGCGAGAGTGCCTGAAAACGGAAGGAGCCGAGCTTGCTCTGGCTCCTGGAGGTTTTCAAGTCAGGCGGATAACTCACGCAACGCGGCAGCAGCCAAAAAGCCAGACCGTGAGTTGTAACGCTGGTCCCGCCTGACCGTTTGATCGATACGCTCAAGCAGCTGTTCCGGCAATGTCGCGTTGAAACGCACTGACTTGCCGAAGTACGGCGTGATATCGAACTCGACCACACCCCACACACCCCCCGCGTAATCAGGGTTATCAAGATGAGCATCGATCTCGCGTATCTGCGGCAATGGATCACCATCGGCAACCAGGCCTTCGTAATGCAATGACAATGCTTCTTTCACGTTTTCAAATGCCTGAGCCACAGTAGCGCCTGCGGAGAAGCAACCCGGAACGTCCGGGATAATTACTCCGTAGTCTGAGTCGGCATCCTTGTGCAGAACGACCGGGAATTTCATTTCAGTGAGTCCTTCCTGTGATGTGGCCTCTTCGAGGCTCTCGTTTCCGATCTCGGGCCTCATTTCAGACCCGCCTGTTTCAATATGCTGTTGATCGTTCCTTTTGGAAGATCCGAGTCAGGGTGTTTTATCGTCACCCTTCCAGGCTTGCACGGATGCTTGTACTGATGGTGGCTACCTTTCACCGCTACCAGATACCAACCATCCTCTTCGATCATCCTGATCATTTCTCGACTTCGCATCACCTTCGTCCTTGTGGGCAGCTTGTGCTGCGCACATTACGCGACGAACGTCTTTTCTATACACACCATACACACTCTGATAAATATTAGCCGTTCTGGCCCAACGCCTTTTTGCTCTCGGACCGGCGGCTACCGGGCCTCAGCAAACACCTCCCCCAACCAATCCACAAACACCCGAACCCGTGGCGACATGTGTCGGTTGTGGGGATACAGCACCGAAACCGGCATTGGCGGAGGTGGCGTATCGATAAGGACTTCCTGTACCAGGCCTTGGGCAATCTGCGTTTCCATCCGGTAATGCGGACACTGGATCAGGCCAAGCCCGGCAATCGCCGACGCTGCATAAATTTCCGCACCGAACACGGAAACCGCGCCATCGATTGCGATTTCTTTGAGCTGGCCATCAACCATGAATTCGAAGGGGAACACCTTGGCGGTGGTGCGCGAGACGTAGTTCACCGCCCGGTGATGTTTGAGGTCTTCAAGGTTTTTCGGTTCGCCGTATTTGCGCAGGTACGCGGGACTGGCGCAGGTGATCTGGCGCAGGTTGGCGATGCGTTTTCCGATCAGCGCCGAATCACTCAGGGTGCCGGCGCGCAGTACGCAGTCGACGCCTTCAGCGATCAAGTCGACAAAACGGTCGGACTCGCTGATGGACAGTTCAATGTCCGGGTAGCGCGCCATGAATTGCGGCAATGCGGGGATCACGAAGTGCTTGGCCAGGGTGCCGTGCAGGTCGACGCGCAATCGGCCTTTGGGTGCGCAGCCGCGAAAAGCCAGTTCGGCTTCTTCCAGTTCCGCCAGCAACTGCACACAACGCAGGTAATACGCTTCGCCATCCAGTGTCGGGCGCACCTTGCGTGTACTTCGCTCGAGTAACCGCGTACCGAGCCACGCTTCGAACTGATTCAAGGTGTGAGTCAACGTCGCACGCGGCAGGTTCAGGTCTTCGGCGGCCAGCGTGAAGCTGCTGCGCTCGTAGATCCGCACGAACACCTTCATCGCTTTGACTTGATCCACGTTGCGCTCCCACCCTTCTATTGTTGGCGTTTATTGAACAGTCAAGGCAACTCTCGTGCATTTATCGGCTTGCGTAAACATGTGAATCTGGCTTCACCCCAAGCAACCACCTTCAAAGGAATCACCGCCATGACCACTCAAACTTCGAAAGTTGCCATCGTGACCGGCGCCTCCCGCGGCATCGGCGCGGTGATTGCCAGACAATTGGCCAGCGAAGGTTTCGCCGTCGCCATCAACTACGCCAGCAGCGTCACTGAAGCCTCGAAACTGGTGGTGGAGTTGCGTCAGGCAGGGCATCAAGCCATAGCGATCAAGGCCGATGTGGCCAATGCCGATGACGTGCGCCGGATGTTCGACGAAACAGAAACGCAACTGGGCAAGGTCGATGTGCTGATCAACAACGCCGGCATTCTCAAAGTGATGCCACTGGCGCAACACACGGATGAGCTGTTCGACCAGACCTTCAACATTCATGCGCGCGGCACCTTCAACACGTTGCGTGAAGCAGCTACGCGTCTGAATAACGGCGGGCGGATCGTCAACTTCTCCAGCAGCACCGTCGGCCTCAACCTGCCAGGCTACGCGGTGTACATCGCCAGCAAAGCGGCGGTGGAATCCCTGACTCAGGTGTTCGCCAAGGAAATGCGCGGTCGCAACATCACCGTCAACGCCGTGGCCCCCGGCCCCGTCGCGACCGAGCTGTTTTTGCATGGCAAGAGCGAAGAGCAGATCCAGACCTTCGCCAAGATGCCTCCGCTGGAGCGTCTGGGTCAGCCGGAAGACATCGCTCGCATCGTGTCGTTTCTGGTTGGGCCGGATTCGGCTTGGGTCAATGGACAGATTCTGCGGGCTAATGGTGGATTGGTTTAAGCTGATTTGCAGGCAGGCCAGACGCCTTCGCGGGCAAGCCTCGCTCCTACAGGGGTTACGCGCAATCTGTAGGAGCGAGGCTTGCCCGCGAAGGCGGTCTTGAGGCAGAACACATCTGAAGGGAGGACACACACCATGCACACCACGATCATCATCACCTTCGGCCTGATCCTGCTGGCGCTGATGCTGTTCATCGGCGAGAAAATCGGCTTCAGCCGCCAGACCCTGGCCTACAGTTTTGTTGTCCTGTGGCTGGCCCTGACGCTGATCAACGGCGCGGTCGGCATGGTCCATGCCGGCCAGCCGTTGAGCACGGAACTGGCGGTCGGCAGCGCCGTGTTCGGTGTACCGGTGGCGGCGCTGGTGCTGTTCATGGTGCTGAGCACCGAAACGTGAACAGCACCGCGCCGGCAATCAACGCACCAGATGCAAGAACTGCAAATGCCGTTCGTACTGATCAAGGATGTCGTTGATGATCTGCTCCTTGGTGTAACCCACCAGATCGTAGTCCTGACTGCCCTCGCTCAAATGCACTTCGGCCCGGTAATAACGACGGTTGTTGAGTTCCTTGGAACCCATGCCGCCACGGGCAAATGATGGCGTGAAGTAGCCACGCATCTGCACTTGATAGATGAATGGATGCTCCTCGCCATGACCGATTTCCAGGCTGACGTTGTCGTTGGCCGGGTCCGGCTGAGTGACCACCTTCAAACCCTTCTCGACGAACACTGCCGAGACTTCTTCAATCGCCGGGCGCACCGTCGTATCGAGGAAGCGGTAAACCTCATCGCGAGACGGGAAATGCACGGCCTGGCTCAAGCGTTGACGCCAGCCGCCACGCCGTGAGCCGGACACCGGAGCCAGGGAATGCAGCTGCGCGATCTGCTTCTGCGACTCCAGATAGAACGCCTTGTGCAGCCCCCACATCATCAGCAGCAAGATCATCGAGAACGGCAACGAAGTCAGCACCACCGCTGACTTCAGCGCATCAATGCTGCCGGAGAACAGCAGCGCACTGGTCACCAGCGCCGTCATCGCGCCCCAGAACACACGCAGCCATTTCGGCCCGTCTTCATCCGGATTACCGCCCTTGGCGGACAGCGTCGACAGCACCACGGTGCCAGAGTCGGCCGAAGTGACGAAGAACACGAAGCTGATGAACACCGTCACCGCGATCACGGTTTTGCTCCACGGGTAGGTTTCCAGCAGCAAGTAGAGGGTCATCGACGGGTTGTCGATGGCCGACATACCGAGCGCGGTCATGCCGTGGTTGAGGACTTGGTCGATGGCGCTGTTGCCGAAGATCGACATCCACGCCAGGGTGAAACCGAGCGGAATCAACAGCACGCCGAAGACGAATTCGCGGATGGTCCGGCCACGGGAAATCCGTGCGATGAACAGCCCAACGAACGGCGACCACGCGATCCACCAGGCCCAATAGAACACGGTCCAGCCACCCAGCCAGTCGCTGGGTTTGTCGTAGGCATAGAGGTCGAAACTCTTCATCGGCAAGGCGCCGAGGTAGTCGCCGATGTTCTGGATCAAAGTGTTGAGCAGGTGCTGCGTGGGCCCGGCAAACAACACAAACAGCAGCAGCGCACAGGCCAGCAGCATGTTGATGTCGGACATCACCCGCACGCCTTTGTCGACGCCGGACACCGCCACGATAATCGCCGCGCCCATCATCAGCGTGATCAGGCCGACCTGAATCCACTGGGTGTGAGCGATGCCGAACAGGTAATCCAGACCCGAGTTGAGGTGCAACACGCCGAAGCCCATGTCGGCGCCGAGACCGAACACGGTGGCGATGATGCCGAAGCCGTCCACTGCGTAACCGATCGGGCCGTTGATGCGCTTGCCGATCAGTGGGTAGAGCGCCGAGCGCAAGGCCAGCGGCAGGTTGTGACGGTAGGCGAAATAGGCCAGGGCCATGCCGACGAAAGCGAACACGCCCCAGCCGTGCAGGCCCCAGTGCAGAAACAGAATCTGCATCGCCTGACGCGCCGCATCCGCCGTGCCGGCCTCACCTTGTGGCGGTTGCGCCAAGTGGGTCAGCGGTTCGGACACGCAAAAGAAGAACAGCGTGATGCTGATCCCGGCGGCGAACAACATGCCGGCCCAGGACAGGTAACTGAATTCGGGCTCGTCGTGGTCGGCACCGAGCTTGATCTTGCCGTAGCCGGACAAGGCGGTGACCACCACGAAGACCAGATACAGCGTCATCGCGAGCATGTAATACCAGCCGACCGTATTGGCCGCCCAGTTTTGCGCTTCCAGCAGCCAGGCGCCGGCCTGTTCAGGCATGGCGATGACAATAATGCCGAACAGCAGAATGAAGGTCGCCGAGAAGTAAAACACCGGCGGATTCATGCGGACCTGGCCGCTTGGAGGGAGGGACGATGCACTCATGAAAGGTGCACCTCAAAGGGGTGAAACAGGTCAATCAGTAACGGACTCGGCAAGGCAAACCTCCTGTTGTGAACGGGCAGCAAACCGGCGGTTTAACTTGAATGAGCGTTCAAGTTAAACATGAATAGGGTGCTAAGGACTAATCGCAGGGCTCGGCGGTCGCTTTCCTACGCTAGCTCAAGGATGGGTATGACGGGGGATTTAGAGGATTCGTTCAGAGGGAAATTTGCTGAATGCCAGTATTTGGGTTCGGCTTGAAACCAATCGCGAGCAGGCTCGCTCCCACAGGGATAAGTGTCGTCCACAAATCTGTGGTCCAACACCCCTCCACTGTGGGAGCGAGCCTGCTCGCGATGAGGCCGGGTCAGTCAGCCGAGATTTCGGGACCTATTTCTGCGTCCCATCATCATGCTGCAAATTCGCCTGCGTCAGGTTGCACCCGGCCGGCACGCTGCGGGTCAGCCAGACGTTGCCGCCAATGGTCGAACCCTTGCCGATGGTGATCCGGCCCAAAATCGTCGCGCCGGCATAGATCACCACATCATCCTCAACAATCGGATGCCGTGGATGGCCCTTCTGCAACTGGCCGTCCTCATCCGAAGGGAAGCGCTTGGCGCCCAGCGTCACGGCCTGATAAATCCGCACGCGTTCACCAATGATCGCCGTCTCGCCGATCACCACACCCGTCCCGTGATCGATGAAGAAGCTGCGACCGATCTGCGCCCCAGGGTGGATGTCGATACCCGTAGCCGAGTGGGCGATTTCCGCGCTGATCCGTGCCAGCAGCGGCAGCCCCGCGCGGTACAAATGGTGCGCCAGGCGATGGTGAATCACCGCCAGAATGCCCGGATAGCAGAGCAATACTTCATCAACGCTACGGGCCGCCGGGTCGCCGTGATAGGCCGCCAGCACATCGGTGTCCAGCAAGCTGCGCAGCCCCGGCAATGCGAGGGCGAAGTCCTGAATGATCGAAATGGTCTTGGCCTCGACCTCGGTGTCGGCCTCGGCGCTGTGGCGAGCGACGTAACGCAGTTCGAGGCGCGCCTGGGCCAACAACGCATTCAACGCGACGTCCAGCGTGTGGCCGACGTAGAAGTCTTCACTCTCCTCACGCAAATCCACCGGCCCCAGACGCATCGGGAACAGGGCACCGCACAGCGCTTCAAGGATCTCCGCCATGGCTGCCCGCGAAGGCAACTCGCGACCGCCCTGCTCGCCGCTGGCGCGGCCGTTTTGTGCGCGCCACTGGTCGCGCGCCGTACGCAGTTGGCTGACGATGGTCTGCAATTGCCAATGGCTGGAACGTTCGCTCACGGTAAAAACTCCTCACGGGCGGCCGGACTGCCTGGCCACGCTGACGGCGATTACTTTACGGCAAGGTCTGGAAGCCGAATTAAGAACCAATTGTGCTGTGTACAGCACTTTCGGATATAAGCGATTGGCGGTTGCCCCCACTTATAGCCGTGCCTATAGTCCTGAGATCTTTCTCCGCCAGTACGGACCCATGATCAAACAACAGCTCGCCCGTTTTGACCGCCTCGACCTCCTCGACCACCCTACCGCACTTGAAAAACTCGAACGGCTGTCGACCTGGCTCGGCCGCGATGTGTACGTCAAACGCGATGACCTGACACCGCTGGCCATGGGCGGCAACAAGCTGCGCAAACTCGAATACCTGGCGGCCGATGCCTTGGCCCAGGGCGCCGACACGTTGATCACCGCTGGCGCGCTTCAGTCCAACCATGTGCGTCAGACCGCGGCCATTGCAGCCAAACTTGGCCTTGGCTGTATAGCGTTGCTGGAAAACCCGCTGGGCACCGACGACCTCAACTATCTCGGCAACGGCAATCGGCTGTTGCTCGACCTGTTCGATGCCAAGGTCGAGCTGGTGGAAAACCTCGACAACGCCGACGAGCAACTGCAAGCCCTGGCCGATCGTCTGCGCAACAACGGCAAGAAGCCGTACCTGGTGCCGATTGGTGGCTCCAATGCCCTCGGCGCTTTGGGTTATGTGCGCGCCGGGCTGGAACTGGCCGAACAGATCAAGGACACCGGCCTGGAATTTGCGGCCGTGGTTCTGGCTTCGGGCAGCGCCGGCACCCACAGTGGCCTGGCTCTGGCATTGAGTGAAGTACTGCCGGATTTGCCAGTGATTGGTGTCACGGTTTCCCGTAGCGATGAAGATCAGCGCCCAAAAGTCCAGGGCCTGGCCGAGCGCACGGCCGAGTTGCTGGGCGTGAGCCTGCCGGCGAGTTTCAAGATCGAACTGTGGGACGAATATTTCGGTCCACGCTATGGCGAGCCGAATGCCGGGACGCTCGCAGCGGTGAAGTTGCTGGCGGGTCAGGAGGGTTTGTTGCTGGATCCGGTGTACACCGGCAAGGCCATGGCCGGGTTGCTCGACGGTATCGGTCGTCAGCGCTTCAACGATGGCCCGATCATCTTCCTGCACACCGGTGGGGCGCCGGCGTTGTTTGCCTACAAAGACTTCCTGTAGACGATGGTTCTGTGGCGAGGGAGCTTGCTCCCGCTGGGGCGCGAAGCGCCCCAAAACCTGCGACGCGGTGTTTCACTTTAATCGCGGTGATTGGATTTACGACTGCTGCGCAGCCGAGCGGGAGCAAGCTCCCTCGCCACAGGGAATTGCATCAGCCTGATATTCCATTAAAGAATAACAAACTCAATATTTATTATTTTCCTATCTAAAAGCGCCATCATATAGTCACGCCGCAGGCGAATTTGCAGCGAGACGCATACGCTGCTTTAGGGCAGGATATTGCAGTCGTCCAAATCCCGATTTTGCCAACATTCCTAAAAGCGTCTTCATAAGAAAACACAGGGGCTTGTCATGAATTTTTCCGCACTACGTCGAAATCTGCTGGTCGGTTCGCTGGGCCTGGCGCTGAGCGCCGGCCTGCTGGGGCAAGCGGTTGCCGGTGAGCAGCTGCAAAAAATCAAAGACGCGGGCGTGATCAACGTCGGTCTGGAAGGCACTTACCCACCGTTTAGCTTCGTCGACGCCGACGGCAAACTGGCCGGTTTCGAAGTCGAGTTCTCCGAAGCCCTGGCCAAAGAGCTGGGCGTGAAGGTCAAACTGCAACCGACCAAATGGGACGGCATCCTCGCGGCGCTGGAATCCAAACGTCTGGACGCGGTGATCAACCAGGTGACCATCTCCGAAGAACGCAAAAAGAAGTATGACTTCTCCGAGCCGTACACCGTTTCCGGGATTCAGGCGCTGGTTCTGACCAAGAACAAAGACACCATCAAGACCGCCGCCGATCTGGACGGCAAGAAAGTCGGTGTCGGCCTGGGCACCAACTACGAACAATGGCTCAAGGACAATCAGCCTAAAGCCATTATCAAGACCTATGACGATGATCCGACCAAGTTCCAGGATCTGCGCGTCGGCCGCATCGACGCCATTCTGATCGACCGTCTCGCCGCACTGGAATACGCCAGGAAGGCCAAGGACACTGTCGCCGCCGGCGAAGCGTTCTCCCGTCAGGAAGCCGGTATTGCCCTGCGCAAAGGCGAGCCTGAGTTGCTGGCTGCGGTGAACAAAGCCATCGACAAGCTGCGTGCCGACGGTACGCTGAAAAAGCTTTCGGAAAAATACTTCAGCGCTGACGTCACTCAATAATGGAAGAAGCTTTCCAACTCGCACTGGACTCCCTGCCCTTCCTGCTCAAGGGGGCCTACTACACGGTCATCTTGAGCCTGGGCGGGATGTTCTTCGGCCTCATGCTGGGCTTCGGCCTGGCACTGATGCGCCTGTCGCGCTTCAAGCTGGTGAGCTGGATCGCCCGCATCTATGTGTCGTTCTTTCGCGGCACGCCGTTGCTGGTGCAACTGTTCGTGATCTATTACGGCTTGCCGCAATTGGGCATGGAACTCGATCCGCTCCCGGCGGCCCTGATCGGTTTTTCGCTGAACATGGCCGCTTACGCCTGTGAAATCCTGCGTTCCGCGATCAGCTCCATTGAGCGCGGTCAGTGGGAAGCTGCGGCCAGCATCGGCATGACCCGTGCGCAGACCCTGCGCCGGGCCATCATCCCGCAAGCGATGCGCACCGCATTGCCGCCGCTGGGCAACAGCTTCATTTCGCTGGTCAAGGACACCGCGCTGGCCGCCACCATCCAGGTGCCGGAACTGTTCCGCCAGGCGCAACTGATCACAGCACGAACCTTCGAAGTGTTCACCATGTACCTTGCCGCCGCGCTGATCTACTGGATTCTGGCCACGGTGCTCTCGCACCTGCAGAACAAGTTGGAAGAGCGGGTCAATCGGCACGACCAGGAGTCCTGACCCAATGATTGTCGTGGAAAAACTGACAAAGCAGTTCAAGGGTCAAGTGGTGCTCAACGGCATCGATCTGGAAGTGAAGGAAGGCGAGGTGGTGGCGATCATCGGGCCTAGCGGCTCGGGAAAAACCACCTTCCTGCGATGCCTGAATTTTCTGGAAGAACCCACCAGCGGCCGGATCAAGGTCGGTGACATCGAGATCGATGGCAGCCGCCCGTTGAACCAGCAACAGAGCCTGGTGCGGCGCTTGCGCCAGCACGTCGGCTTCGTGTTCCAGAGCTTCAACCTGTTCCCCCATCGCACCGCCCTGGAAAACGTCATCGAAGGCCCGATCATCGTGAAGAAGATCCCGCACGCCGACGCCGTTGCCCTGGGTAAAAAGCTCTTGGCCAGGGTTGGCCTGGCGGGCAAGGAAGACGCTTACCCGCGACGCCTTTCCGGTGGTCAGCAACAGCGTGTGGCGATTGCCCGTGCGCTGGCGATGGAACCGGAAGTGATCCTGTTCGATGAACCCACCTCGGCGCTCGATCCGGAGCTGGTGGGTGAAGTGCTGGCGACCATCCGCAGCCTGGCTGAAGAGAAGCGCACCATGGTCATCGTTACCCACGAAATGGGCTTTGCCCGGGACGTGGCCAACCGTGTGGTGTTTTTCGACAAAGGTGTGATCGTCGAGCAAGGCGAAGCCAAGGCGCTGTTCGCCAATCCGAAAGAAGAGCGCACGAAGCAGTTTCTCAGTAAGTTCCTGAATAACGCCATCCACTAATACCGTTTTATTACTTGTTAACTTCCACGGATGGAAGTGACAACTATCTCTGCTACGAAAACTCCGCAACACTCTCTCCTTGCTCATTCGAACAATGGACTATTTTCTACAGCCACGTGCGGTACATATATATGTCCTGCAACAGATTTACCTCGCCTAAAATTCGCCAAATCCGGCGCCCTCACCCAGCACATGGTCGCCGCCACCTAGCCATGAAAATCAATAAATACGCGGCCAAATTCGACATAGCGATGCGGCTTATTAACTTCAGAGCGTAGGATTTTTCTGAATAACACTGAATACACTGCTTAACTAACCAACTCTATTGACACCTATTCAAGCGCACTCTTATCTAGTCGCCAGCAGGCGTCAGCCATCGTTCCAAGTCATTATTTAAACTTGCAAATAGTGATCAACTTTGTTGCTCGGTAATTCACGCCTTTTGATCTTTCAGAAACGGACTTCGCTGCAAGGCTTCAAGGAGAAACCCATGACAAGCATCTCGAATAAATCCGGACTTGCGGCCCCTACCCTGGCGCAATCTCACAAGACCGGCATCAATGTCACGTCGGCGGCCCATCTGCTGATCGACGTGGCGCCCTACCCCGGCATGGACGAAGGCGACCTGATCGAACTGTTCTGGGACAACTGCTACGTCGCCTCCCGTGTCCTCACGGCCGATGATGTCGGCGAAGTCGTCAGCCTGCGTGTGCCGCAAAGCTTCATCGCCAATGGCGCCTCCAGCATTCACTACCGCGTCATGCAGGTTGGACAAGGGCCGGCGCTGTCACTTGCTGCTCAGGTACAGATCAAGCTCGATTGCCCGGGCGGCCAGCCGATCACGTCGTGCGGCCACGAAAACGAGCACCTGGCACCGGTGGGCATTCCCGAAACCATTCGCCGCCAGGGGGTCAATCCGAACCAGATCAAACGGGGTGTACCGTTGACCATCGAGCCTTACCTGAACATGGCCGTCGACGACGAAATCACCCTGCGCTGGGGCGACGTGCGCATGGACCTGCCGAAGCTCAAGGCTGGGGACATCGGCGAGCCGATTCAGGTCTGGGTGCCGCCGGCGATCATTCTCGAAGCCGGCGAAGACCTTCGGCTGGAAGTGACCTACTGCATCCTCGATCGAGTGGGCAACAACTCCGGCTGGGCACCGCCGCGCAGATTGAAGATCGGCTGCGCCAATCCTTATCTGAAATTGCCGTTCAAAGAGGAATTGAAAGCCGCCGAACCGCGCAAAAAGTGAAGACACCGCCGTCCACTGTGGGAGCGGCGGTGCGGCGATCCGACTTGCCCGCGAAGAGGCCATATCAGTCGCCATCTAATTTTGCCTGACACACCGCCTTCGCGAGCAAGCCCGCTCCCACAGGGCTTCGCCATCGGCGACAAGCCCAAGTGTTGCTGCATAAACAAGTGTTGCGCTACGAACAGACGCCCTTCTATGCATATTCCCAAAAGTTAGTTTATTAATTATTTATACGCGTTTAGGGTATATAAACCGGACCACCGGACATTCTTGTTTTTATTTCGCCGCATCCATCGCGGCGACTCCATGAGATGTGAGGTAGGTATGGTCCGGAACACAATCACCCCAGTGCAGATCGCCAGGGCATTGCGTGCAGCCAAGGAGCGGCACTGATGTCCAGTCTGGCAGATGCAATCGTTCAGAGTGATCTGGACATCGCCCCGTTGTTGTTGCCCGCGCAAGTCTTGCGCAACGACGCACAAGCCATCAAGGCCGCCCATGAGCTGGCGCAAGTCGCCCGACTGCAAGCAGCCAAACGTGACCGCCAGCGCAAGTTGCCATGGTCGGAAATCGAACAGTTCACCCGCAGCGGATTAGGCAGCATTGCCATCCCGCGCGAGTACGGTGGCCCGCAGGTTTCGTTCGTCACCCTCGCCGAGGTCTTCGCGATCATTTCCGCGGCGGACCCGGCACTAGGGCAAATCCCGCAGAACCAGTTCGGCATCCTCAATCTGGTGCTCGGCAGCGCCACGGAATCGCAAAAAAAACAGCTGTTCAAAAGCGTGCTCGAAGGCTGGCGCATCGGCAATGCCGGGCCAGAACGCGGCACCAAAAACACCCTCGAACTCAAAGCCCGGATCACCGCCGACGGTGATGGTTTTGTCATCAGCGGGCAGAAGTTTTATTCCACCGGCGCGCTGTTCGCCCATTGGGTGGCGGTCAAGGCGCTGAACGATGACGGCAAGCAAGTGTTGGCCTTCGTCCGTCGCGGCACACCGGGCCTGCGCATCGTTGATGACTGGTCGGGCTTCGGTCAGCGCACCACCGCCAGCGGCACGATTTTGCTCAACAACGTGCGCGTTGACGCCGAGCTGGTGGTGGACAACTGGAAGATCAACGACAGCCCGAACATCCAGGGCGCCGTGTCGCAGCTGATTCAAGCGGCCATCGACGCCGGCATCGCTCGCGGCGCCATCGACGACGCTATCGAATTCGTAAAAACCCGCGCCCGGCCATGGATCGACGCCAAGGTCGAACGGGCCAGCGATGATCTGTATGTGATCGCCGACATCGGCAAACTGAAAATCGAGCTGCATGCCGCCGAAGCGCTGTTGCGCAAGGCCGGGCAAGTGCTGGATCAGGTCAACGCCGCGCCACTCACCGCCGAGTCCGCCGCGCGTGCCTCGATTGCCGTGGCCGAAGCCAAAGTGCTGACCACCGAAATCTCGCTGCTCGCCAGCGAAAAGCTCTTCGAACTGGCCGGCAGCCGCGCGACCCTCGCCGAATTCAACCTCGACCGCCATTGGCGCAACGCCCGCGTGCACACGCTGCACGACCCTGTGCGCTGGAAGTATCACGCAGTCGGCACCTATCACTTGAACGGCACGCTTCCCGCTCGCCACTCCTGGATCTAACGACCAGAACACTTTTGACCAGATCTCTGGAGAAACACATGACTCTTTCTCACCACGTCGCGGTCATAACCAGCGATGAGCAAGCCCTGATCGTCGCGACCGATCTGGCCGAAGATTTCAAACGCGACAGCGCCCTGCGCGACCGCGAGCGCCGTCTGCCGCACCCGGAGCTGGAAGTGTTTTCCCGCTCGGGTCTGTGGGGTATCAGCGTGCCCAAAGAGTACGGCGGCGCTGGCGTTTCCAACGTCACCCTGGCCAAAGTGATCGCATTGATTGCCCAGGCTGACGGCTCGCTTGGACAGATCCCGCAGAACCACTTCTACGCCCTCGAAGTGCTGCGCGTGAACGGCAGCGAAGAGCAGAAAAAACGCCTGTACGCCGAAGTGCTCGCCGGCCAGCGCTTCGGCAATGCCTTGGCGGAACTGGGCACCAAAACCGCCCACGACCGCGTCACCAGCCTGACCCGCGACGGTGACGGTTATCGCATCAACGGTCGCAAGTTCTACGCGACCGGTGCGATCTATGCGCAACGCATTCCGACCTCCGTCGTGGATGAAAACGGTGTGCAGCAATTGGCGTTCGTCCCCCACAACAGCAAAGGCCTGACCGTCATCGACGACTGGAGCGGTTTCGGCCAGCGCACCACCGGCAGCGGTTCGGTGGTGTTCGAAGACGTCTACGTGGGCGCCGAAGACGTCATTCCGTTTCAAAGTGCCTTCGAGCGCCCGACCACTGTCGGCCCGCTGGCGCAGATTCTTCACGCGGCCATCGACACCGGCATCGCCCGCGCCGCTTATGAAGATGCGCTGCACTTCGTGCGCACCAAAACCCGGCCGTGGATCGACGCCACCCACGAAAAAGCCACTGACGACCCGCTGACCATCAAAAGCTTCGGCCACCTGAGCATTCGCCTGCACGCCACCGAAGCCTTGCTGGAACGCTCCGGCGAATTCCTCGACAAGGCCCAGGCCAACCCCAACGCCGAGACTGTCGCCGCCGCCTCGATTGCCGTCGCCGAAGCCCGCGCCATCAGCACCGACATTTCCCTCGCCGCCGGCAGCACGCTATTTGAACTGGCCGGCAGCCAGGCGACGCTGATCGAACACGGCCTCGACCGTCACTGGCGCAACGCTCGGGTGCATACGCTGCATGACCCGGTGCGCTGGAAGTATCACGCCGTCGGCAATTACTACCTCAACGATGAAAACCCTCCGTTGCGAGGGACCATCTGATGGCCGACGCCAAAAAGAAGATCCTGCTCAACGCGTTCAACATGAACTGCATCGGGCACATCAACCATGGCCTATGGACGCATCCACGGGACAACTCCACCCAGTACAAAACCATCGAATACTGGACCGAACTGGCGCAGTTGCTGGAGCGCGGGTTGTTCGACGGTCTGTTCATCGCTGACATCGTTGGCGTGTACGACGTCTACCAAAACTCCGTTGACGTGCCGCTGAAAGAGTCGATCCAGCTGCCGGTCAACGACCCGCTGCTGCTGGTCTCTGCCATGGCAGCGGTGACGAAAAACCTCGGTTTCGGCCTCACCGCCAACCTGACGTATGAGCCGCCGTATCTGTTCGCCCGACGCATGTCGACCCTCGATCACCTGAGTCGCGGCCGAGTCGGCTGGAACATCGTCACCGGCTACCTCGACAGCGCCGCCAAAGCCATGGGTTTGAGTGAACAGGTCGAACACGACCGCCGCTACGACCAGGCCGATGAATACCTTGAAGTGCTCTACAAACTCTGGGAAGGCAGCTGGGAAAACGGCGCAGTGCTGAATGACCCGCAGCAACGGATCTACGCCCAACCGGAGAAAGTGCACAAGGTCGAGCACAAAGGCGAGTTCTATCAGGTCGAGGGTTATCACCTCTGCGAGCCGTCGCCGCAGCGCACGCCGGTGCTGTTTCAGGCCGGCAGTTCCGATCGCGGCTTGTTGTTCGCCGGGCGTCATGCCGAGTGCGTGTTCATCAGCGGGCAGAACAAACCGTCAACCAAGGTTCAGGTGGACAAGGTCCGCGCCAGCGCCGTCGAAGCCGGGCGTAATCCCGAGGACATCAAGGTGTTCATGGGCTTGAACGTGATTGTCGGCGCCACCGAGGAGTTGGCCTGGGCCAAGCATGCCGAGTACCTGAGCTACGCCAGCGCTGAAGCAGGCGTGGCGCATTTTTCGGCATCGACCGGGATCGATTTTTCCGAATACGAGATCGACGAACCGATCCAGTACGTGAAAAGCAACGCGATCCAGTCAGCGACCAAAAACCTGCAAAACAACGACTGGACCCGACGCAAATTGCTCGAGCAACACGCCCTCGGCGGCCGCTACATCACGGTGGTGGGTTCGCCTGAACAAGTGGCGGATGAACTGGAATCGTGGATCGCCGAGACCGGCCTGGATGGCTTCAACCTGACACGGATTGTCACGCCGGAAAGCTATGTGGATTTCATAGAACTGGTGATTCCGGAGTTGCAGCGGCGCGGGTCGTACAAGACGGCTTATGACCACGGCAGCTTGCGAGAAAAGCTGTTTCACGGTGAGGCGCATTTGCCTGAGCAACATACCGGTTCCCACTACCGGCACTAATCCCTGTAACTGATCGTTCCCACGCTCTGCGTGGGAATGCAGCCAGTGACGCTCTGCGTCACAGCCGTAGGGACGCGGAGCGTCCCGAGAGGCATTCCCACGCGGAGCGTGGGAACGATCGGCCTTAACTTGACTGGAAAACCCATCATGAAAAAGACCCTCCTCTCCCACCCAGTCAAAGCACTGGCCCTGGCCCTCGGCCTCTTCAGCTCCATCACCTTCGCCGCCGACGCGCCGTTGAAGGTCGGCACCACCGCCGCCTTCGCCATCCCGCTGGAAGCCGCCGTCGAGGAAGCGAAAAAACAAGGCCTGCAAGTCGACCTGGTCGAGTTCAGCGACTGGATCGCCCCCAACGTCAGCCTCGCGGCCGGCGACATCGATGTGAATTACTTCCAGCACGTCCCGTTCCTGGAAAACGCCAAAGCCGCCGCCGGTTTTGACCTGGTGCCGTTCGCGCCGGGGATCATCAACAACGTCGGCCTCTACTCGAAGAAATACAAAAGCTTCGACGAGTTGCCGCAAGGCGCCAGCGTCGCGATTGCCAACGACCCGATCAACAGTGGTCGTGGCCTGCAACTGCTGGCCAAGGCCGGGCTGATCACCCTCAAACCGGGTGTCGGCTACAAGGCCACCGAAGAAGACATCATCGCCAACCCGAAGAAAATAAAAATCCTCCAGGTTGAAGCCGTGCAACTGGTGCGCGCCTATGACGACGCCGATCTGGTTCAGGGCTACCCGGCCTATATTCGTCTGTCGAAGACCTTCGATGCCGGTTCGGCGCTGCTGTTCGACGGCCTCGATCACAAGGAATACGTGATTCAGTTCGTGATCCAGCCGAAAAGCAAAACCGATCCGCGCCTGATCAAGTTCGTCGATATTTATCAGCACTCGCCGGCCGTTCGTGCCGCGCTGGATAAGGCCCACGGCAAGCTCTATCAAGCCGGTTGGGAAAGCTAAGGATGACGGCCGCCACCCAACTGCGACTGGAAATTCCAGAGCCCCACAACGCGATACACACTGAACTGCATCCGGTCCTTAACCGTGCTCACGTGCGCTTCGTTGGCCTGGGCAAAACCTACACCGGCCAACAAGGTCCGGTGGCGGCGCTGCACGGCATCGACCTGGCGATCCAGCGCGGCGAGGTGTTCGGCATCATCGGTCGCAGCGGTGCCGGCAAGTCGTCGCTGATCCGCACCATCAATCGTCTGGAGCAACCGAGCACTGGCCGGGTGTTGATCGATCAAGTGGACATCGGCGAGTTCGATGAAGACCGCCTGGTCGCGCTGCGCCGACGGATCGGCATGATCTTCCAGCACTTCAATCTGATGTCGGCCAAGACCGTTTGGCAGAACGTCGAGTTGCCGTTGAAAGTTGCCGGTGTGCCCAAGGACAAACGCGAGCAGAAAGTCCGCGAACTGCTGGAACTGGTGGGCCTGCAAGGCAAGCACAAGGCCTATCCGGCGCAATTGTCCGGCGGGCAAAAACAGCGCGTCGGCATCGCCCGCGCACTGGTGCACGACCCGGAAATCCTGCTGTGCGACGAAGCCACTTCGGCGCTGGACCCGGAAACCACGCAATCGATTCTCGGCCTGCTGCGCGAGATCAATCAGCGCCTGGGCTTGACCATTGTCCTGATCACCCACGAGATGGCGGTTATTCGCGATATCTGTGATCGGGTCGTGGTGCTGGAACACGGGCAAATCGTCGAGCAAGGGCCGGTGTGGGAAGTGTTCGGCAACCCGCAGCATGAGGTCAGCAAGACCTTGCTCGCGCCGCTGCAACACGCTCTGCCGGAAGAACTGCGAAGCCGCTTGCGCCCGCAACCTCAGTCCTCGGATGCCGCGGTGGTGCTGCGTTTGCAATTCACCGGCAGCGCCACGGACGAACCGGATCTGGCGGCGCTGTTCAGCGCCCTCGGTGGCCGCGTGCGCTTGCTGCAAGGTGGGGTGGAACGGATTCAGGGCCACGCGCTGGGGCAATTGCTGCTGGCGGTGACCGGCTCGTCGCTCGGCGCGGAAGAGTTGCGTCAGCGCGCCGGCCACTGGGCGCAACAGGCGGAGGTATTGGGTTATGTGGTTTGATCGCTTGCTGCAAGGCTTCATCGACACGTTCTTGATGGTCGGCGTCTCGTCGCTGATTGCGCTGCTGGCGGGCATCCCGTTGGCGGTGATTCTGGTCACCAGTTCCAAGGGCGGCATCTACGAAGCACCGGCGCTGAACCGCGCACTGGGCGCCTTCGTGAACCTGTTCCGCTCGATTCCGTTTCTGATTTTGATGGTGGCGCTGATTCCGTTTACCCGGTTGATCGTCGGTACCACGTACGGTGTCTGGGCCGCCGTCGTCCCACTGACGATTGCGGCCACGCCGTTCTTTGCGCGCATTGCCGAAGTCAGTTTGCGCGAGGTGGATCACGGATTGATCGAAGCGGCGCAGGCGATGGGTTGCCGGCGCTGGCACATCGTCTGGCATGTGCTGTTGCCTGAGGCACTGCCGGGGATTGTCGGGGGTTTCACGATCACGCTGGTGACCATGATCAACTCATCGGCCATGGCCGGGGCAATAGGTGCGGGCGGGTTGGGGGACATTGCGTATCGGTACGGGTATCAGCGGTTTGATAGCCAGATCATGTTGACGGTGATTGTGTTGCTGGTGGTGTTGGTGGCGGTGATTCAGCTTGGCGGGGATCGGTTGGCGCGGGGGCTCAACAAGCGCTGAACACGCTGAAAATTGTAGAGCTTTTGTGGCGAGGGAGCTTGCTCCCGCTCGATTGCGCAGCAATCGCAAAATCTACTGACCGGGTTAGTCTGACACACCTCGTTGGATGGCTTGGGGGCTGCTTCGCAGCCCAGCGGGAGCAAGCTCCCTCGCCACAAAAGCGTCCTCGGCACAGGCAATTTCCCTCGCTATGGAGGGAACATTTCCCACAGAAAAATCAGTGTGCCTACAGGCCTGTTCCCTTTCATTTGCAGGACATTTCCTAGATCATTCTGCCCGCTTGCGCCTGCCAATTCCGGTGGCTAGTCTCCGTCCGTCACTGCTCATCAGTGATCGGGTTTAGTCGCCCGGATCTTCCAGGCGCACAGCGCCACCTCATTCCAGGTGTTTTCATTGCCTGAACGTTATGGTGGCTGTGCGCAGGGCACCTTCGGGTGCGCCGGTATTGCCTGGAGACCGGTCGACTAACCTGCGTGCAGCCGCCACCCCTGTTCGTTTAGTCGCGATATCGGTTGGCTCCAACTAATACCAGGAGTTTTACCAATGAAAAGATCTGTCCCCGATCCACCACCCGAAACGCCCACCGAAGGCAAGCCTGCCGGCGCCCCGCCGAGAGACCGTTCCGCTCTTTATCGTGCAATCGATTTCTACCTCACCGGTGAACAGCCTTCAGCACCCGATGAACTGCGCTTCTACAACGTCAGCGACGACGTGAGTTTCGAAGACACCCAACTTTACGTCGCAGACCTGCTGCGCTGCGCTTCGGTCACCGCATATCAGTGTGGCGATCACCTCAAGGGGGCGGACCGGGCCATGGTGTTCTCCATTTGGCATCTGCTGGAGATTGCCAAAGCCATGGTTGATCGTTCCATTGATTGTTTGGGGATGAAGCAGAGCTGAGTCATCGGTCGTCAGTGATACCGCCATCGCGGGCAAGCCCGCTCCCACAGTTGACCGAGTTGTTCCGACAGACGCGTTCCCCTGTGGGAGCGGGCTTGCTCGCGATTGGCTGCGCAGCAGTCACCGGCCTCATGGCGTATATTCGGCAAATCCCCATTGCCTGCGCAGCCCACCATGAAACAAACCCCCGACGACCTCGAGCAGATCACCTCCACCACCCTGGGCCATTACAACTCGGTGGCCGAAGGTTTTCGCGAGGGCACTCGCGATCATGATGTCAGCCAGAACATCGACGCCCTGCTGCGGCATATTCAGGGCGAGGCGCCGTTCGACATTCTCGATTTCGGCTGTGGACCGGGGCGTGATTTGCAGACGTTCACGCGCATGGGCCACACGGCTGTCGGGCTGGATGGGTCGGAGAAGTTTGCGCAGATGGCGCGTGAAGACAGTGGTTGCGAGGTGTGGCAACAGGACTTTCTGAAGCTGGATCTGCCGATTGAACGCTTCGACGGGATTTTTGCCAATGCGGTGCTGTTTCATATCCCGCGCCAGGAATTGCCTCGGGTGTTGAAGGAATTGCGCGGGGCGTTGAAGCCGGGTGGTGTGTTGTTCAGTTCCAATCCGCGCGGGGAGAATCAGGAAGGGTGGAATGGGCCGCGGTATGGGGCGTATCACGATCTTTCGGCCTGGCAGCAATTGCTGACGGAGGCGGGGTTTGTGGAGTTGGAGCATTACTACCGGCCGGCGGGGCTGCCACGGGAGCAGCAGCCTTGGTTGGCCAGCGTTTGGCGCCGCAACGACTGATCGTTCCCACGCTCTGCGTGGGAATGCCTCTCGGGACGCTCCGCGTCCCTGCGGCTATGACGCGGAGCGTCACTGGCTGCATTCCCACGCAGAGCGTGGGAACGATCAAGCGCTCGCCTTACTGCACCTCTTTTTTCGGCTCGCGGATTTTGTACCAGGCGACATAAAGCGCCGGCAAAAACAGCAGCGTCAGCAACGTCGCAATAATGATCCCGCCAATCATCGCGTACGCCATCGGCCCCCAGAACACTTCCCGGGCAATCGGAATCATCCCCAGGCTCGCCGCCGCAGCGGTCAGCAGAATCGGCCGGCGCCGATGCTCCGTGGCCTGCGCCACGGCATCCCAAGGTGCAACGCCCTCTTTCTCCAAGGCATCGATCTGGGTCACCAGAATCACCGAGTTACGGATGATGATGCCGATCAGCGCCAGAATCCCCAGGATCGCCACAAAGCCCATCGGCGTGCCCGTCGGGATCAGCGCCAGTACCACGCCAATCAAGCCGAGCGGCGCGACGCTGGCCACCAGGAACAGCTTCTGCACGCTGTGCAACTGGATCATCAGGAAGGTCGCCATCAGAAACAGCATCAACGGCACTACCTTGGCAATCGGCCCCTGGGCCTTGCCGCTTTCTTCTACCGTACCGCCCGTGGCAACCGAGTAACCCACCGGCAAACTGGCGGCGAATTTATCGATGTCAGGCTTGAGCTGTTTCACCAGGTCGGTCGGCTGAATCTCATCGCGCACCGCCGCCTTGATGGTGATCGTCGGTTTGCGGTCGCGGCGCCAGACCAGCGGTTGCTCCAGTTCATAGCGCACCGTGGCGAAGGCCAGCAGCGGAATCGAGGTGCCGCTCGGCGTCACGATCTGCAAGTTCTGCAAGGTTTCCGGTGTGCCGCGTTCCGCGTCCACCGCACGACCCACGACATTGATCAGGTAGATATCGTCATCGACCTGAGTGACCTGCGAGCCGACCACGATGCTGTTCATCAGGTTGGCCACGTCTTCTGACGACAACCCCAATTGCCGCGCCTTGTCCTGCGCGATCTCGATGCGCAGGACTTTGCCCGGTTCGTTCCAGTCGTAAATGATCTCGCCGATGTGTGAGTTCTTGTCCAGTTCGGTGGCCAGGGCGATCGCGTGTTTGCGCACCTGATCGATGTCCTTGCCGCTGACCCGGTACTGAATCGGGCGACCCACCGGCGGGCCCATTTCCAGGGCCTGAACGTAGCTGCCGATGCCGACAAAATCTTTGCGCAGCCGCTCGCGCAAGCGCTGACTGAGGGCGACACGCGATTCCAGGCCTTTGCTGACGATCACCAATTGCGCGTAGTACGGGTTCTGCAATTGCTGGTCGAGGGGCAGGTAGAAACGGATCGCACCCTCCCCGATGTAAGTGCTCCAGCGCACGATGTCCGGATCATCCTTGAGCGTCGCTTCGAGCTTATCCACCGCTTTGCGCGTTTCGGCGATAGAGGCGTTTTGCGGCAGGTTCAGATCGACGAGGATTTCCGGGCGGTCCGAGGACGGGAAGAACTGGTTCTGCACGAACTGCATGGAAAACACCGACGCGACGAACAGCGCAATCGTGATACCGATGGCCCACCAGCGGTTGCGCATTGCCCAGAGCATGCCGAAATTGAAGGCACGGCCGATGCGACCCGGCTCGGCGTCATGGGGCTTCACGTTGGCGCTGAGGATGTGCACGCCGATCACCGGGGCGAACAACACGGCGACCACCCACGACACCAGCATCGCCACGGCAATCACCGCAAACAGGGTGAAGGTGTACTCACCCGCCGAGCTGGCGTTCAAGCCGATGGGCACGAAACCGGCCACGGTCACCAATGTGCCGGTGAGCATCGGGAACGCGGTCGAGGTGTAGGCAAACGTCGCCGCCTGCTCCTTGGTCTCGCCCATTTCCAGGCGCGTGACCATCATCTCGACGGTAATCATTGCGTCGTCCACCAGCAGGCCGAGGGCGATGATCAGCGCACCGAGGGAGATCCGCTGCATGGTAATGCCGCTGTATTCCATGAAGATGAAAACCATCGCCAGCACCAGCGGGATCGAGCACGCCACCACCAGCCCGGCACGCACACCAAGGCTGACGAAGCTGACGATCAGTACGATCACCACCGCTTCGAACAAGGCACTGGTGAAACCGCCGACGGCTTTTTCCACCACATCGGCCTGGTCGGAAACCGTGTACACACCGACGCCCACCGGCAAGTCCGCGGTCAGGTCGGTCATGCGCTGGTGCAACGCCTTGCCGAACTCCTGGATGTTGCCGCCCTTCTTCATGGCGATGGCGAGGCCGATGCCCGGATGGCCGTTGTAGCGAAACTCCGGTGTCGCCGGGTCAACGTAGCCACGGCTGATGTCGGCGATGTCGGCCAAGCGGTAGAAGCGATCATTGAGCCGCAGGTTGACGTTGGCCAGGTCTTTCTCGGAAGCGAACTGCCCCGAGGTGCGCACCGAAATGCGCTCGGGACCGGCCTCGATCACCCCGGCCGGGGTCACCGCGTTCTGGGTTTGCAGGCTCTGCACCACCTGGCGCTGATCGATGCCCAGCGCCGCCAGTTTACGGGTGGAGAAATTCAGGTAGAGGACCTCGTCCTGCTCACCGACCATCTCGACCTTGCCCAGCCCCGGCACTTCGCGAATTTCGGCACGGACCTGTTCCACGTAATCGCGCAACTGGCGCATCGACAAGCCATCGGCGGTAAAGGCGTAGACCGAACCGAACACATCACCGAATTCGTCGTTGAACCCCGGCCCTTGCAGGCCTTGGGGGAAGTCGCCGCGAATGTCGTTGATCTTCTTGCGCACCTGGTACCAGATTTCCGGAATGTCCTTGGCACTGGTGGTATCACGCAGGTTGACGAACACCGTCGATTCGCCGGGCCGCGTATAGCTTTTCACGTAGTCGAGGGAGTCGAGTTCTTCGAGCTTCTTCTCGATGCGGTCCGTGACCTGCTTGAGGGTTTCTTCCTGGGTCGCGCCCGGCCAGCGGGTCTGGATGACCATGGTTTTGATGGTGAACGACGGGTCTTCCTCGCGACCCAGGTTCATGTACGAGAACACGCCCATCAGCAGCGCGACGAACATCAAATACCAGACAAATGACTGATGCTTGAGGGCCCATTCGGATAAATTGAAACTCCCTTTCATTGTGGGCTGTCCTCGTCGATTTTCACTTTTTGCCCGGGTTTCAGGCTGTTCACACCGGCACTGACCACCCGCTCACCGGACTTCACGCCACTGGCCAGGATCATCGTTGAGTCCGTGCGGCTGACCAGATTGACGTCTCGTGGGGCAACGGTCTGGGTCTGCGTATCGATGACCCAGATGCGGGTTTTGCCATCGACCTCCTGAAGCGCACTCAAGGGCAGTTCGATGCGCGGTTTGATCGCGGAGCTGAGAGTCACACTGATCGCAGTGCCCAGGCGAAAACCGGGCGGTGTGTCGGTCAGGGTCAGGCGGGCTCGACGGGTACGGGTCGCACTCTGGGCCTGAGGCTCGATTTCCCGAACGGTGGCGGTGGTGGTGATTCTCGGGTCCAGTTGCGCCGCGACTTGAAACACGACGTCGGTCGGCAACTGATCGACCAAGGTGTCCGGCAGGTCGATCACGGCTTCCTTGATGTCCGGCTGCGCCAGGGTCACCACTTGCTGGCCGGCGGTGACGACTTGCCCGGCTTCGGCATTCCACGCGGTGACCACGGCTTTGTGGTCGGCGCGCAGTTCGACGTAGTTGAGCTGGTCCTTGGCCTGATCGACCGCCGCTTGCGCTTGATCGAGGGAGGCCTGGGTGGTTTTGAGGTCGGTCTGCGCGATGTCGAGTTGCGCCTGGGCGCCGACGCCGCGATCGAACAATTCCTTTTGGCGCCGGGCGTTGGCCTGGGCGTTGATGAGTTGCGCCTGGACGCTGGCCAGATTGCCCTGGGCGGAACGCAACTGGTTCTGCTGATCGGTGGGGTCGAGCGTGGCGAGTAACGCGCCCTTTTCTACTTCGGCACCGACATCGACGCTACGGCTGGCGATGCGCCCCGGCACGCGGAACCCGGTATTGCTTTCATAGCGGGCCTGGATGCTGCCGGCGAAGCGGCCGAGATTTTCCTCATCCAACGCCTGGACCTTGACCGATAGCACCGGGCGTACCGGCTCCGGCGGCGGTTCTTCTTTCGAGCAGGCCGCCAGCATCACCGCGGTGCACACCAGTAACAGACGCTTCATGGCTGGGCTTCCACTGCTAAATCCTTGTAGGTGTTTTCGGCGATTTCGACTTTCACGCCGGGGTGCAGTAACTGGCCACCCGCGATGACGACTTTTTCGCCACCCTGCAGACCGGCGCTGATGATCACTTTGCCGATCAGGTAACGACCGACCGTGATGGTGTGCAGTTGCGCCTTGCCCTCAGCGTCCACCAGCCATACCGCCGGATCGCTGAGGTTTTTGGTCAGCGCCGACCACGGCAACTCCACGGCGGATTTGCCCGGCGTCTTTGCCGTGGCGCTCACCACCGAGCCCAATTGCATGCCTTCCGGCAGACCGTCGAGGGTGACTTTGACTTGCACGGTGCCGGTCTGCGCGGACACCGCCGGGGTGACTTCCCGCACGGTGCCGGTGGTTTTGATCGCAGGGTTGTCGAGCAGACTGACCACGACGGTTTTATCCTCCGGCGCCTCGGTCAGCAGCGATTCGTAGACGTTGAACACCGCGTCGCGCTCGCCATCGCGCGCCAGGCTGAAAATCGGCACTGTCGCCTGCACCACCTGGCCGACCTCGGCCTGACGCGCAGTAATCACCCCCGGCGCATCGGCAACCAACGCGGTGTAGCGCAGTTGATCGCGAGCGTTGGCGAGTTGCGCCTGGGCAGCGGTCAACGCGCTCTGACTGCTGCGCAACGCGGCTTGGGCGGAATCGTATTCGCTTTGGCTGGTGTAGCCCTTGGGCAGGAGTTTTTGCTGGCGAACGAACGCGGCGGCGGTCTGCGTGACCCGGGCCTGCTCGGCGACGACCTGGGCCTGGGCCGAGTCGACGTTGGTCTGCAGGTCCTTGGGATCGAGTCTGGCCAGCACTTGCTTGGCCGACACCCGGTCACCGACATCGACCATGCGCTGAATGATCTTGCCGCCCACGCGGAATGACAATTCGGTCTGGACCCGGGCCTGAACATCGCCGGTGAGCGTCACCGAGGCGGCGTAATCCGTGGGTTTGACCACTTGGACGAACACCCGTGGACGGTCCTTCTCGACCGGTTTTTTATCACCACACGCGGTCAGCAGGGCAAGGAGGCTCAGGCCAACCACTATTTTCAATCCGGGACCAGCCATGCAGACTCCTTTGCGTTGTACGGACGTGCCAATGGCGATACGACTGTGAGCTTAGAACAGGGTTCCACGGGTGCACCTGACGGTTTCAAATAAACCGATCACGCCGTAATCCTTGTAGCAGCTGGCGGAGCCTGCGTTCGGCTGCGCAGCAGTCGTCAATCCGGCTTGCACGGTCCGCCTGATACACCGCGTGCGCTGATTTTACGACTGCTGCGCAGCCGAACGCAGGCTCCGCCAGCTGCTATGTATGGACTCGCCCCCACTGTCTACCCGCTTTTGAAAAACCGCCGCCCCGTTGCATCTATGTATTAGGCCTATTCGAGGAAGCCGTCTTCGGCTTCTGGCCAAAATTGGAAGAGCTCGTGGTATGCCGATTACAGTCAGGCCTCGAAGGCCAGTAGCAGCTAAGGCATCAATCCACGCCGGTCTTACCTGGGGTCAATGTTTTTCAGCAAAGGGTCGGACAGTTGGTACCTCGGTGGCAGAACTCTGTCGCTCAGTGGCTCATCGTCGCTTGCTGGCCATCACCCGCCTGGCGACGATAAGTCTGGTCATTCTGTAGAAGCACCCAGACGATTCGCAGGTTGCGGTTGGCTAGCCTGATCGCAGCCTCCTTACGACCCAGCCGGCTCATCCAGCGCAACAAGCGGCGGTCATCGGGTTGCTGGGAATCAGGTCGTAGTTGTTGCAGTACCGCATGGGCTCCCTGGATCATCAGGCTGCGTAAATAAACATCGCCTCGCTTGGTCATGTCCCCCAGCCGGACCGTCTGCCCGCTGCTGTGCTGGTCAGGCACCATGCCAAAGTACGCGGCAAACTTGCGGGCATTGGGAAATCGCTCAGGCTTGGTTTCCTTGGCCACCAGTGCCGTGGCAGTGACTGGGCCGATGCCGCGCACAGTCATCAGTCGCTTCGCCGTCATGTCGGCGTTGGCGGCCACTTCCAGGCGCCCCGTCAGCACGCTGATGCGTTCGCCCAAATGGTGCCACTCGGCCAACAGTTCGTCGATCAGTTCACGCAGCAGGCCCGGCACCGGCTGGGTGGCATCTTCCAGTACCCGCGGAATTTTCTGGCTGATCGCAACATCGCCCTGCGCCAAGGCCACGCCATGCTCGAGCAGCAGGCCGCGCATCTGATTGCTCACCGCCGTGCGTCGACGCACATAGCCTTGGCGGGCGCGATGCAACGCCTGCATTGCCAGCGCCGCAACGCTTTTGACCGGCACTGCGTAGATCTTTTCATCGCGACCAGCGCGCAGAATCGCCAGCGCATCGTTGCGATCATTTTTAGGCCCGCTACGATGTGTGGCCACCAAACGGGCTGGAAGAATCCGCGCCAGATTGCCTTGGTCTTGCAGCTGCCGGGCCCAGGCTTGAGCACCCGGACCGGTCTCCATCAGAACCACGACATGAGGCGGCAACTGGCGTAGAAACTCATAAAACGCCTCGCGCGACTTGATCCGTTGCTCGTAGTGCACTTGGCCGAGGACGTCTTCACCGGCGACCTGAAAGACCTGCTTGGCCAGATCGACCGCCACGGTTGTGCAGGCCGACAAATCGGAAGAAGACAGGGATTGATCAATCGAAGTATGCTTTTTCATGGACTCGCCCTCGCTGTCGTTGGCTGTTTAGACTGCCATCGTGGCGCATTGACGCCTCGGCTTGGGCGAGTCCATCCAATTACAAGGGATCACAGTGCTCTCGACAATAAGGCAAACTGGCAGCCTCTGCAGCAGGAAGCTTCCCATGCTCAAAACCCTCGCGGTGGCCAATTACCGCTCGATCAATAAATTGGTGATTCCGCTGGGCCGGTTGAACCTGATCACCGGCCCCAACGGCAGCGGCAAATCCAACCTCTACCGCGCGTTGCGGCTGCTGGCGGAAACCGCTCAGGGCGGCGTCGTCAACGCCTTGGCCCGTGAGGGTGGGCTGGATTCGACGTTCTGGGCCGGGCCGGAAACCATCACCCGGCGTATGCGTAATGGTGAAGTCCCGATCGAGGCCACCGTGCGCCACGGCGCCAAACGCCTGCGCCTGGGGTTTGCCGGTGAGGATTTCAGCTATTCGATCGCGCTGGGTTTGCCGGAGCCGAGCCTGTCCGCGTTTTCCCTGGACCCGGAAATCAAAAAGGAATGCATCTGGAACGGCCCGTTTTACCGCCCGGCCAGTCTCATGGTGGAACGTAACGGCCCGATGATCCGCGCCCGGGTCGGTCGCGACTGGGACGTGCTGGCCCAGCACACGCCGAATTTCGACAGCCTGTTCGATCAGGTCGGCAGCTTCCGGACCTCGCCGGAAGTCATGCAATTGCGTGAGTTCATCCGCCGCTGGCGTTTCTACGATCACTTTCGCAGCGATGCCGATGCACCGGTGCGCCAACCACAACTGGGCACTCGCACGCCGGTGTTGCATCACGATGGTCGCGACCTCGCCGCCGCGTTGCAGACGATTCGTGAAATCGGCGACCCCGAGGCGTTGCAGTCTGCGATCAGTGACGCGTTCCCTGGTGCACGACTGAATATCGCGCCTTTGCAGGGCGGGCGGTTTGCGATTGAGTTTTTCCAGGAAGGGCTGTTGCGACCGTTGTCGGCGGCCGAGTTGTCGGATGGGACCTTGCGTTACTTGCTGTTGGTGGCGGCGTTGCTGACGCCTCGTCCACCGTCGCTGATGGTGCTCAACGAGCCGGAAACCAGTTTGCACCCGGACCTGTTGCCGGCGTTGGCGCGGTTGATTATCCGGGCGTCGGAGCAGTGCCAGGTGTGGGTGGTTTCCCATGCGCGGCGATTGATCTCGGCGTTGCAGGAAGATCCGGAATGCAATTGCATTGTGCTTGAGAAAACATTGGGTCAGACCGGGATTGTCGGGCAGCGCTTGCTGGATGAGCCGGCGTGGTATTGGCCGGACTAGTCGGCGCCTGAGAAACCGAATCGCGGGCAAGCCCGCTCCCACAATGATCTTCAGCGGACATATATTCTGTGTCCAGACCCAAATCCTGTGGGAGCGGGCTTGCCCGCGATGAGGACCGAAAGATCGATGAAAAAGTTAGAGTCTCACCCCTGCCACTTCCCACCCTCGACAATCACGCTCTCTGGCTTGGTGTCATCGCTCAGCTCTTTACGCACGTATTGGTCGTAAAGCTTCAGCAAGTACTTCTCCTCGCCCAGTTTCGCCAACTCGGCATTCACCCAGTCACGCAGTTCGATATTGCCCTTCTTCACCGCCGGCGCGATCGGTGCTTCTGCGCCCAGGGTCTGGGTCAGCACGCGGTAGCCAGGGTTTTGCTTGGCCCAGCTGAACAGCACCAGATTGTCCTGTGCATAAGCGTCGCCGCGCCCATTGGCCAGCGCTTGCAGAGACTCGGAGTTTTTCTCGAACTTCAGCAGTTTCCAGTCCGGGTGGTTCTTGGTCAGCCAGATGTCGGCCGTGGTGCCGGTGGTCACGATGGTGGTGCGAGTCGCCAGGTCATCGAGGTTTTTCACCGTGCTGGCTTGCGGAACCAGTGCCTGCACCGCGACCTTGAGGTTCGGGTTGGTGAACTCCACCGCTTCCTTGCGCTCCGGGGTGACGGTCATGTTGGCCAGGATCAGATCGACCTTGTCACTTTGCAGGAACGGAATCCGGCTGGCAGGTTCCACCGCAACGAACTCGACTTTGTTCTCGTCGCCCAACAGGTCCTTGGCGAATTGACGGCCGATGTCGGTATCGAAACCCACATAACGTCCGGCCTCATTGACGAAGCCAAACGGCGGTTTGTCGGTGAAGACGCCGACGATCAGCTTGTCCCGCGCCTTGATTTTTTCCAGGTAGCTGGCGGTGGCCGCAGGCTTGGCGGGTTCATCGGTTTTGTTGCAACCGGCCAGCAAAGCGAGGCCGAGCAGCGGGAGTAGCAGCAGTGAAGTCTTGGCAGTTTTCATAGCGGTTCCAGTTCCTTTGTTTGAGTCGTTTTGGGTAAAGCGGCGACGTAGGAGAACTTCTCCAGGAACTGCTGCGCTCGTGCGGTTTGCGGGTTCGTAAAGAAAATCTCGGGTGGGTTTTGTTCGAGGATTCGCCCGGCATCCATGAACACAATTCGGTCCGCCACGGCGCGGGCAAAGGCCATTTCGTGGGTGACGATCAGCAGGGTCATGCCCTCGCGAGCCAGGCCTTGGATGACTTCGAGCACTTCCTTGACCATTTCCGGATCAAGGGCGGCGGTGACTTCGTCGAAGAGCATGACCTTGGGGTTCATGCACAGCGAACGGACAATGGCGATGCGTTGCTGCTGGCCACCGGAGAGCTGACGCGGGAAGGCGTCGCGCTTGTCCAGCAAGCCCACACGCGCCAGCAAGGCTTCGGCCTGATCCCGGGCTTCGCGGCGCTCGCGTTTCTGCACTTTGACCGGGCCGAGCAGCAGGTTGTCGAGCACGCTCATGTGCGGAAACAGGTGATAACTCTGGAACACCATGCCGATCTGCTGTCGCACTTCGCGCCAGTCGGTGCCCTTGTCCAGCAGCTCGCGCCCGGCGAAATTCAGGCTGCCGCCGTGCGCGACTTCCAGACCGTTGAGGCAGCGCAGCAAGGTGCTTTTGCCACAGCCGCTGGGGCCGAGGATGACGATCACTTCGCCTGACTTCACGTGCAGGTCGATGCCGTCCAGCACTTGCTGCTCGCCGAAAAACTTGTTGAAACCCTTGAACTCGATCAATGCGCTCATGCTTGCGTCCAGCGCCGCTCCAGCACGCGCGAAGCGGCCGACAGCGGGTAGCAGATGAAAAAGAAAAACAGGAACAGCGCGCCGTAGATCAGTACTGATTCATAGGTGCGTTCGATGATTTGCTGGCCGACCTTGATCACGTCCACCACGCCGATCAGCACCGCGAGAGAGCTGGTCTTGATGATTCGCGTGTAGACGTTGATGGTCGGCGGCGTCATGCGTTTCAGCGCCTGGGGCAGCAGCACGTAGCCGTAGAGTTGCGGGCCATCCAGACCAATCGACAACCCCGCTTCACGCTGCCCGCGCGGCAACGAATGCAACGCGCCACGCACCACTTCGCCGACCTCGCTGGCGCCCCATAGCGACAGCACCAGCACTGCGCACCAGAAGCTCGGAATGCTCAGGCCGAAAAAAATCGGCAAGCCAAAAAACAGCAGGTACAGCCACACCAGTACCGGGATCGCCCGGAACAATTCCAGGTAGACCCGCAAGAACACGTTCAGCCATTTGACGTTGAGCGTGCGCAACACGCCGTAAAGCACGCCGCCAACAGTGCTGATGGCGATGCTCAAGAAGGAAATCGACAAGGTTTGCGCCGCGCCCTTGCCCAGTTGCGGCAAGGACACCCAGAGCAATTCAAGACCCGAACTGGCCATGCTGGAGCCTCCTTTCCAGACGGCTGAGCAGCAGCGACAGCGGCAAGAACAACAGCACGCAAATCAGCGTCAGCACGGCGAGCATTTCGTAGGTTTTGTAGTAGAGCGCGATGTAGCTTTTGGTGGTGTAGAGAATCTCCGGCACCGCCACCGCCGAGACCACGGTGGTCTCCTTGAGCAGGAAGATGAAATTGGCGAACAGCGACGGCAGGCTGAGAATCCCGGCTTGCGGCAGGATCACGTAGCGCAGCAGTTGCCCGTGGGACAAGCCGATGGAGCGGCCGGATTCGAGTTGAGCCTGGGGCACGGCGTCTACGCCGGCACGCAGTACTTCGGTCAGGTAAGCGCCGCCAAGAAACGTCATGGTGATGATCGCCGCAGCAAACCCCGAGACCTTGATGCCCAGCGCCGGCAAGGCGAAGTACACGAAGAACAGCTGGATGAGCAGCGGCGTGTTGCGCGCCAACTCGACATAGAGTCCGACCAGCCGCTGCAGGTAGGGCGTGCGAAACACCAGAATCGTTGCGTTGATCAGGGCGACCAGCAGCGATGTGCCGATGGCGATAAAACCGACCTGCAGCGTCATGCCCACGGCTTTGAGAAACGCCGGCAAGGTGCTGAGGATAAAAGCGTAATCGAAGTTCATTGAACATCCTGGACGTCGCGGGGGTAAGCGACGGTGGTGCAGTCCATGGGCAGTGGATAACCGCCCGGCAGGCACCGACTTTAAAGGTATAAAAAGAAGAATTTAAATACCGTTAAAGCATATTGATATCACGCAAAAAACTATCCGCCGGATTTGCCCAGGCGAAGGAAGACGACTATTTTCCTTGCAGCTGTAGGAGGGATCTTTTTTTCAAAAAGCCCCTCCAAGGACGCACAGCTTTTGGCCAGACTCCCTGGCCGAACCATCACAAGGAAGAGAAAAATGGCTGACGTGAAAGTGCCACAGCGGCTGGATCCGCAAGAAATCGTGAAATTGTTGGTGGCGTTGCGCAGGGCGCTGGAGGCCAGGGTGGCCTGAGAGATGTAGATCGTTCCCACGCTCTGCGTGGGAATGCAGCCCGTGACGCTCCGCGTCACATCTAAAGCCGAACGCGGAGCGTCCGTAGAGGCATTCCCACGCGGAGCGTGGGAACGATCAATGTACGCACACAAAAAACGCCGACGCTATTTTAGCCGTCGGCGCTCGAAACCTTGAAGGGGTTTACCTCGCGAATCAGAACGCCGGCAGTACCGCGCCGCTGTACTTCTTGGCGATGAATGCTTTCACTTCCGGGCTGGTCAAGGCTTTGGCCAGTTTCTGGATGGCAACGCTGTCCTTGTTGTCCGGACGAGCCACCAGGAAGTTCACGTAAGGCGAATCGGCACCTTCGATTACCAGCGCGTCTTTTGCCGGGTTCAGGCCTGCTTCCAGCGCGTAGTTGGTGTTGATCATGTCCAGGTCAACCTGATCCAGAACACGCGGCAACATCGCGGACTCCAGTTCCTTGAACTTGAAATTGTGCGGGTTCTTGGCGATGTCTTTCGGGGTCGCCAGGGCGTTTTTCGGGTCTTTCAACTCGATCAGGCCAGCCTTCTGCAACAGGATCAGGGCACGGCCGCTGTTGCTGCCTTCGTTCGGGATGGCGATGGTCGCGCCGTCCTTCAGCTCAGCCAGGGATTTGACTTTCTTCGAGTAACCGCCGAACGGTTCGACGTGAACGCCGATCACGGTCACCAGGTTGGTGCCTTTGCCTTCGTTGAAGCTTTTCAGGTACGGCAGGGTCTGGAAGTAGTTGGCGTCCAGACGCTTCTGATCGACCTGTACGTTGGGTTGAACGTAGTCGGTGAAGACTTTGATTTCCAGGTCCACGCCTTCTTTGGCGAGGGTTGGCTTGATCAGTTCAAGAATCTCGGCGTGTGGAACAGGGGTCGCCGCAACCACCAGTTTCTCGCCAGCCTGGGCCAGGCCCGCAGTCAGGGCAGCCGCCAGTGCGGTGAACAACAGAACCTTTTTCATGCAGTGTCCTTATCGAATATCACGGTCGTCATCGACGACGGCTAATTAGTACGTGTGCCAGTGAAGTGCTATCGCTGGCGTGAAGCGGACAATACCGGGATTTTTTATTCCCGAACAATATCTTTTATTCACTTTGATATTCCATTTTGTTCATACAGCTCTAGCTCGCTGGGGTTACAGCGTTCGGCTCAGGCTCTCGAGTAAATCCTTTAGGATCGAACGCTCTGCAGCCGTGCCATTTTTGCTCACCTGCGCGATCTGCTGCTCGATCTGCGCCAACGACACAGGCACTTCAGGCAGATTCAAATGCTCCGGCAAAATCTCGTCGCCGGTGCTGACCAGCAGCGCGAAGTGAATGACGTTTTCCAGCTCCCGGGTGTTGCCCGGCCAACTGTGCCGCTCCAGCACAACCTGCGCAGCCTCGCTGATCAGCGGCACCGGCACCGGCAGGTCGAGGCGCTGGCTGTAGATGCCGAGGAAATACTCGGACAGCGACAGAATATCGCCGACCCGCTCGCGCAACGCAGGCAGTTCAAGCTGGCCTTCGCTGAGGTAGTGATAAAGCCGTTCGTGAAATTTTCCAGCCGCCACCGCTTGCGCCAGGTCGATGCTGGTGGCGGCGACGAGGCGCACATCCACCGGGCTCGGCTGGGGCGAGCCAACGCGGGTGACTTCGTGGTTTTCCAGGGCGGCGAGCAATTTGATCTGGATCGGCAGCGGCAAGTCGCCGATTTCATCCAGATAGAGCGTTCCGCCGTTGGCCGACCCGAACCAGCCAGCGCGGCTGCTGGCCGCACCGCTGTAACTGCCGGCGGCATAACCGAACAGCTCAGCATCCGCATAGGTCGGGCTGATGGCACCGCAATTGACCGAGACGAACAACCCGCCGCGATCACTCGCACGATGGATGTGCCGGGCGAGCAATTCCTTGCCGCTGCCGGACTCGCCACGGATCAACACCGAGATCGAGCGCGGCGCCAGTTGCTCCAGCTCCTGGCGCAATTGGCGGGAGCGTGGATCGACAAACACCAGCGCCTTGGCGCGAATGCTGAGGGGGCTTTTTTCTGCGTCGGGAAAGGTCAGCAGTGGCTGACCGAAAGCTTCAAAACTCATGGCAGACTCCCGCCCAAAACCGCCGGGAGACGGGTAGGCGTTTTTAAAAAAGAAAAGGGTTCAAGCGCGACGCAGGGCGTGATGTTCCATTCGGTTTTGCAGGCGATAGAGATAGGCAAAACCCTGCTCCCAGCGCTGGTGTCCGGACTTCACGTTGATGTGTCCGGCATCCGCCAGAATCCCTGCCTCGGCACCCCAGTTGCGGGCCAGTTCGAGGGCTCGCGGCGCACTCACGGCGCTGTCGTTGTCGGAGCTGACGACCTGGCTCGGGAAGGGCAACAAGTGGCTTGGGATCGGTGCGAAGTTACGCAGCGCCGGCGAGCACGCCGGGCGCTCGACATCCGCGGGTGCGACCAGCAAGGCACCGCGAACTTGACGCAAAAATTGCAGCGGCGCAGTGGCGGCCCAATGAGCGACCGTAATGCAGCCCAGACTGTGCGCAATCAAGATCACCGGCGTGCTGTCGGCCGCTATCGCTTCGGCCAGCGCCGCGACCCAATCTTCACGACGCGGCGTCAGCCAATCGGCCTGCTCCACCCGCGCGCTGTTCGGCAGACTGTTCTGCCAGTGGCTTTGCCAATGATCTTCCGGCGATCCTTGCCAGCCCGGCACAATCAGGTAGCGAATTGATTCGTTGCGCATGGGGGAACTCTCCTGCTGCGTGTCTGTTCCCGACCGAGTATAGGGAGGAGAGTTATATTCGTTAAGGAATAAGAAGCTATTTATTAAGATCTGTATCGAATATGCGAACAACTCCCTGTAGGAGCGAGCCTGCTCGCGAAGGCGGCCTCACATTCAACATTGATGGTGGCGGAAAAACCGCTTTCGCGAGCAGGCTCACTCCTACAGGCTTTTGTGTTTTGCCGAATAAAAAAAGGGACCGCACCCTGCCAAGGAGACGGCCCCGGAAACTCAAAATCTGTTAGCGCTGATCAACCTCGCTGGAATGTGATGATTGGCTGAAACGGTTATCTATTAAAGGAATATTTAATTACTTTATTAGTCCTAAATTGCATATGCCAATCACTCCTTGCTTCACAACGTAACGTCCCTTTGGGTCAAATTGATGACCAGCGTTTGAGTTTCCGAGTGCATTGATCAAGCCTGAGCGGCACGAACCTCCTGCGCCTCTGTTGTTTCCTCACGCACAAACCGGTTCGCCCGTCCAAATGTCCCGAAATCATTGAACCGCACGCCCATCTCGCGCATCACTTCATGCGCTACCGGCACGGTCATCTGGCGGATGTAAAACGGTTCCTTCACCACAAAGTGATGAATCCCGTGGCTGCTGCCGAAGTTGAAGCAGAACGCCTGCATCGGCCACATCCACCAAGGGTTCAGCACCTGGGTTTGCTGAATCACATTGCCCGGCTCCACATCACCGTAGTAGTGCATGTTGGAGCTGACAAAGTGCAGGCAAAACGTGCGCAACACGTTAGGGCCTATAATCACCACCGCCGCGATGTCGATGACCTGCATGACCGACAGCATGGTCGCCGACCATTCGATCGGCGCACCCAGCAGATAGGCGACGCCATTCGCTGCATGGAAACCAAGAAATACGTACCACGCGCCCCAATGCACCAGCGCCAGCGGCGCGTAGACCTTCAGTGCGCGTTTGATGATGCTGAGCTTATGAGTCCAGGTCTTGGCCCGCAGCATGCGAATGAACGCCGACATCACGTTGTCGCCGACCATCAACAGCCGCGCAAAACCCCAGGGCTCGCCGTTGGTGATCGCGCGTTCTTCCATGTCGGCTTCCGTACCGGACACCTTGTGATGATTGAGGTGCAGATGCCGGCGAATCCACGGATTGATCGTGCTCGGCCGCGCCAGCCACACCAGGCCCATCATCAGATTGTGCGGCACGCGCTGTTTGCGAAAGTACATGCTATGAATCAGGTCGTGTTCCAACTCGTGGGTCAACGAGGCGAAAAACGCGTTGAGCAACAGGCACACCCACCAGGCCATGTGCCCGGTCATGTAGAGCGCCGCCGAACCGATCATTGCGGCCAGTGCGAAGGCCAGAATGCCCGCGCCCATCGCGTCTTGATGGTTGAGAACCGGGTAGCGTTTGCGCAGTTCGACCCCTCTGGCCAGCACCGCTTCGCGAATATGGGCTGATCGTTGAGCTGCATTCAGTCGCTGGGGACTTGCAGAAGTACCGTCCATGCTTCCATCCTCTGGTTATTGATGTTCGCATCCTGCCTTGTGAACCCTCACAACGCGGTAGCCGTGAACGCCAACCTGTTGACCGGAAGCGCCAATCAGCATGACTGAACCGACCTCCCTCGCCAGCTGGACCCGCGCCCTGCGCAAGCAACTCGATGCGCTGGGCCTCGACAGCACCGCCCTGTGTCACCAGGCGGGGCTCGACCCGCAATTGATGGACGACCCGAACGCCCGTTACCCGTTGTCGGGCACCACGCGCCTGTGGGAAATCGCGGTGCAGGTCAGCGGCGACCCGGCGATCGGCCTGCGGGTGTCGCGCTTTGTCAGCCCGACCACGTTTCATGCGCTCGGTTATGCACTGGTGGCCAGCGGCAGTCTGCGTGAAGTGTTCGAGCGCATCGTGCGCTATCACCAAGTGGTCAGCGATGCGCTGGAACTGGAACTGACCCGCGCCGAGGATCGTTATCGCTTCCGTCTGAAAATTCCCGCCGGCAACCCCGCGCCGGCGCTGGAGGCCATCGACGCGTTTGCCGCGATTTACGTGCGCACCTGTCGCAATCGCCTGGGCCGTGACTATGCACCGCTGGCGGTGTACCTGCGCCGTCCCGAACCGGCCGACCCGCATCAATGGCACAAAGTCTTTCGTTCGCCGGTGTATTTCGCCGCCGACGAAGACCGGCTGGAATTTGCGCTCGTGGACTTCGACAGTCATTTGGACGACGCCAACCCGGAACTGGCTGAACACAACGAAGCGGTGCTCAAGCGCACCCTGGCGCAACTCAAACCGCTGACGTGGGAGCGCAAGGTCCGCGATGCCATTGAAGAGCAACTGCCCGAAGGCGAGCCCAGCGCCGAACACATCGCCAAGGCCTTGCACCTGAGCTTGCGCAGCCTGCAACGGCACCTGGCGGACGAAGGCTGTCGATTCGACACGCTGCTCAACGAAAGCCGCGAAAACCTCGCACTGCTGCACCTGCGCGACCCGCAATGCTCGTTGAGTGAGATCAGTTATTTGCTGGGGTTTGCCGATACGAGCAGCTTCAGCCGTGCTTTCAAACGCTGGACCGGGATGACGCCGGGGCAGTTTCGGGATGGGCTGCGGTGACAGATCCGGAAGGTGGGTTGCCTGCTCCGGCCTCTTCGCGGGCAAGCCCGCTCCCACAGTTGATCTCTAGCGGATCCCAAAATCGGGCAACACCGAAGACCCCATGTGGGAGTGAGCCTGCTCGCGAAGGCGATCTTCGACTCCCCTAACGTTGTCGGCTTTTTGACCAGACTTCGCGCAACACCTGATTTTCACAATCTGCCAATGTCCTGGGGCTCAACAATGGAAGCTCTTAGTTTTCAGGGTATCCAGAGTCGGACGCGTCGACCGGCGAGCCACGCCCGTGAGTTCATACCCAAAGCCATTGAGAATCGCCTGAACCTTACGGATACCAACTTCGGCGATAGTGTTGTTCTCGATACCCGAAATGGTAGAGCGGCTCATACCGTACTGTTGCGCCAGCGCCTGCTGAGAGAGCTTTCTCTCCTTGCGCAATGTTCGGATCAGTTCACCAAGGTTTTCCATTTGATAACCAGCATCGTATACCGTGCAAAATTCCACAAATCGTGGGCATGCATTGTATTTAGTGCAGTTCCGATGCGAAGTCCAGTTCGTTTATGACCAGACTCTAGAAATCACCGCCCCCTATCCCGCCGCAACAACTTGCGCACCCGCGCCACTAGCTCGCTCACGGTAAACGGCTTGAGCAAGTAGTCATCGTCATGCAGTTCCAACCCGCGCAGGCGATCTTCGATGCCATCCTTTGTGGTCAGGAACAGCACCGGCGTGTCGCCGAGCTTGCGGATCTGTTGCTGCAACTGCCAGCCGTTGAGCCCCGGCAGCATCACGTCGAGGATGATCAGTTCGTACTCGCCGGACTCGATAAAGCGTCGGCCGTCCATTCCGTTGAGCGCCACGTCGACCGAATAACTCGCTTCGTTCAGGCCGTTGGCCAGGAGTTTGGCGGTCTCCGGTTCGTCTTCTACTAACAGCACACGCATGGCACACCTCGATTGTCGTCATCACAGGCTAGGCGCGTTCGCGGACAAAGCCCATCAATAACGCTGAGTTTTAGAAAATCGCCAGTGCCCGCAAGCGCTCGGCATCGACAATCTCGATCTCGCCGTACTTCAAATTCAGAATGCCCTGCCCCTGTAAGTCCTTGAGGATCTGGTTGGTGGTCTGGCGCGACAGCGACAGCATCGACGCCAGTTGCTCCTGGGGCAGTTGCAGTACCCGGCGCGGCGGATCGTATTCGCCGTAACCCTTGGCAATCATCAGCAATCGATGAGCCAGGCGTGCCGGGGCGGGCATCAGGCTCAGCTGTTCGAGGCTGATGAAGGTCAGGCGCAGTTTGTGGCTCATCAGCAGCGCCAGTTGCCGCCAGTACACTGGTTGTTCATCGAGCAACGCCAGCAGCGCCGCCTGCGGGATGTGCAGCAGGGTGCACTGACCCACGGCGAAGGCATCGTGGGTACGTGGCTGGCCGTCGAACAGACAGATTTCGCCGAACCAATGGGGCGATTCCACAAGGCTCAGCAGCGCTTCCTTGCCCTGCTCGCTGACCGCGCCGATGCGCACCGAGCCTTCGAGCACCGCGTACAAGCCGCACGGCGGGTCACCGCGCTTGAACAACAGCTGCCCCGTCGATAACCGCCGCACCCGGGCCGCAGCCAGCAGACTATCCTGTAAGGGAACAGGTAAATGACTGAACCACTGCCCCGACTCCAGGCGCGCACGCCAAACCTGCATGTCCATCAAAACTCCTGGAGATTGTCGCCTGCCTGACAGAGCGAAAAGTGAACCCGAGGCATGATCAATCACCCTACAGGAGGAATAACAATGAAAAGCCTCGTTGACCATCTCAGTCAATACGCCGCCTACCACCGTGACCCGCGCAATATTGCCAGCCACTTTATCGGTATTCCGCTGATCGTAGTGGCGGTGGCGGTTCTGCTGTCGCGGCCGCAATGGGTTGGAGGCTGGGTTTCGCCGGCGATGCTGGTGGCACTGGCGTCGGCGTGGTTTTACCTGCGCCTGGAAGTGCGGCTCGGGGTGTTGATGACTGTGCTGCTGGGGCTGTGCGTTTGGGCGGGCCAGGTTCTTGCGCAGCAAAGTACGCTGGTGTGGCTGACGAGCGGGATCGGGATGTTTGTGGTGGGGTGGGCGATTCAGTTTGTCGGTCATCACTATGAAGGGCGCAAACCGGCGTTTGTCGATGATGTGACGGGGTTGATTGTCGGGCCGTTGTTTGTGGTGGTTGAGTTGGCGTTTTTGCTGGGGATGCGGCGGGACCTCAAAGAGCAGATTGAGTCGCGGGTTGGGGGTGTGCGGATCAATCCGAAGCGTGCTGCTGCATAGGACGCCATCGCGAGCAGGCTCGCTCCCACAGGGGATTTGTGAACACCGCAGACACTGTAGGAGCCGGCTTGCTGGCGATCAATGACAACGCGGCATGTCAGACACACCGCAATCGCCAGCAAGCCGGCTCCTACAGAGTCAGATGTTCGCGAGTTTCTGCCAGACTTTGGGCTTGAAGAACAATGTCTCACCCTTCGCCAGGCCGATCAGGCTGTCGTGATCCTTCACCACTTCAGCTTCGATCAACTCGCTCTGGCCTTCGACCTTCAACGTCACCCGGGTCGTCGCGCCCAACGGACGAATATCCCGCACTTCCGCCGCGTGATGGTCTTCCAGCTCATGCCGCGACAGCGACACTTCGTGCGGGCGGAACAGCACGTGGTTGTCTTCACCCAAATGCAGACGGTTCGAATCCCCGAGGAAGTGATAAACGAAATCGCTGGCCGGGTTTTCGTAGACATCACCCGGTGATCCGATCTGTTCGATCACGCCTTTGTTCATCACCACGATACGGTCGGCGACTTCCATAGCCTCTTCCTGGTCGTGGGTCACGAATACCGAGGTCAGATTGATGTCTTCGTGCAGCCGCGCCAACCAGCGACGCAGCTCTTTACGGACCTTGGCGTCGAGTGCACCGAACGGTTCGTCGAGCAGCAGGACTTTTGGCTCGACCGCCAGGGCACGGGCCAGCGCGATACGCTGGCGCTGGCCACCGGAGAGTTGCTCCGGGTAGCGATCCGACAGCCAGTCCAGTTGCACCATGTTCAGCAGTTCATGAACCTTCACCGCGATCTGGCTTTCGCTAGGGCGCTGGTTTTTCGGTTTCATGCGCAGGCCGAACGCGACGTTGTCGAACACGGTCATGTGGCGGAACAGCGCGTAGTGCTGGAACACGAAACCGACGTTGCGGTCACGCACGTCATGGCCGGAAACGTCTTCACCGTGGAACACGATGTTGCCCTTATCCGGGGTTTCCAGGCCGGCGATGATCCGCAGCAGCGTGGTTTTACCGCAACCCGACGGACCGAGCAGCGCCACGAGCTCGCCGCTTTGAATGTCCAGGCTGATGTTGTCCAGCGCCTTGAACGCATTGAAATTCTTGCTGACGTTACGCACTTCGATCGACATGAATTATTCCTCCGCGGCGCTGGCGCGCAGGCGGTTAATACGGTTTTCGCTCCACTGCTTAAGCAGCAGGATGAAGAGCGCCATGATCAGCAACAGGCTCGCGACCGCGAACGCGGCCACGTGGTTGTATTCGTTGTAGAGGATCTCGACGTGCAGCGGCAGGGTGTTGGTCACCCCGCGAATGTGCCCGGAAACCACCGACACCGCACCGAATTCACCCATCGCCCGCGCAGTACACAACACCACGCCGTAGATCAGGCCCCATTTGATATTGGGAACGGTGACGTGCCAGAACATCTGCCAGCCATTGGCCCCGAGCAAGCGCGCGGCCTCTTCTTCCTGGGTGCCTTGTTCCTGCATCAGCGGGATCAGTTCACGCGCCACGAACGGTACGGTGACGAAGATCGTCGCCAGCACGATGCCTGGCAAGGCGAAGACGATCTGGATGTCGTGATCCTGCAGCCACGGCCCGAACAGGCCTTGCGCGCCGAACATCAGCACGTAGACCAGACCGGCGATAACCGGCGATACAGAAAACGGCAGGTCGATCAGCGTCACCAAAATGCTTTTACCGCGGAACGAGTACTTGCTCACGCACCACGCGGCGCTGACGCCGAACACGAGGTTCAGCGGGACCGAAATCAACACGGCGATGACCGTGAGTTTCAGCGCCGACAGCGCGTCGGGTTCAAGGATCGCGGTGAAGAACGAACCCAGACCATTCTTCAAACCCTGGGACACCACGATCACTAGCGGCAGCAACAGGAAAAGGGCAAACACCAGCCAGCCAAGACCGATCAGGATTCTCCGTGAACTGGCACTGCCACGGCGGGCAGCGTTCGAGGAAGCAGCAGCAATAGATGATTGGGACATTTCTGCGCCTCCTTATGGGGTTTCAATACGGCGTTGCAGCAAGTTGATCAGCAGCAACAGGACGAAGGAAACCACCAGCATCAGTACGCCGATGGACGTGGCGCCGGTGTAATCGTACTGGTCGAGCTTGACCATGATCAGCAGCGGCAGAATTTCTGTTTTCATCGGCATGTTGCCGGCGATGAAAATCACCGAACCGTACTCGCCGACCCCGCGGGCAAAGGCCAATGCGAAACCGGTCAACCACGCAGGCAGCAGCGCAGGCACCAGAATATGACGGAAAACCTGCAAGGGTTTGGCCCCCAGGCACGCCGCCGCTTCTTCGACTTCACGGGGGATATCGGCCAATACTGGCTGTACCGTACGTACTACGAATGGAAGCGTCACAAAAGTGAGGGCAAGCGTGATGCCGAGGGGGGTATACGCGATCTTGAAACCCAGGTCCGCCGCAAACTGACCCACCCAACCATTCGGCGCGTACAGCGCAGTCAGCGCGATACCGGCCACGGCAGTGGGCAAAGCGAAGGGCAAATCGATCATTGCGTCGATGATCTTGCGACCAGGGAAGCTATAGCGCACCAGCACCCAGGCCAGCAGCGTGCCGATGATGCCGTTGATGATCGCGGCATAGAGCGCGGTGCCGAAGCTCAGCTTCAACGCCGCCAGCACCCGTGGCGCCGAGATAATCGCCCAGAACTGATCCCAGGTGAGTTGCGAGGCGTGCACAAACATCGCCGCCAGTGGAATGAGCACAATCAGGCTGAGGTACACCAAGGTGTAGCCCAGTGTCAGCCCGAAGCCGGGTATGACGGGGGAGATACGACGCGACATAAAAGTCCTTGGTTGAGAACGCGCAAAGCCCCGAATGTAAATCCGGGGCTCGTTGATGGCTATTTAAAATTACTGCGCCTGGTAGATCTGGTCGAACACGCCTCCATCGTTGAAGAATTTCGGCTGAGCGGATTTCCAGCCGCCGAAGTCCTTGTCGATGGTCACCAGGTCCAGGGTCGGGAACTGCTTGCTGTACTTGGCGGCCACGTCCTTGTCACGTGGACGATAGAAGTTTTTCGCCGCAATTTCCTGGCCCGCCGGGCTGTACAGGTGCTTGAGGTAAGCTTCGGCGATCTGCTCGTTGCCCTTTTTCTCGGCGTTCTTGTCGACCACAGCCACCGGTGGCTCTGCAAGAATCGACAGCGAAGGCACGATGATTTCGAACTTGTCAGCGCCGCCATCTTCTTTCAGCGCCAGGAAGGCTTCGTTTTCCCAGGCCAGCAACACGTCGCCCTGACCGTTGTTGACGAAGGTGATGGTCGAACCGCGAGCGCCGGTGTCCAGAACCGGAACGTGTTTGAACAGGGTCTGCACGTATTCCTTGGCCTTGGCTTCATCACCGCCGTTGGCTTTCAAGCCGTAGGCCCAGGCCGCGAGGAAGTTCCAGCGCGCACCGCCGGAGGTTTTCGGGTTCGGGGTGATCACCGATACGTCGTTCTTGACCAGATCGCCCCAGTCCTTGATGCCTTTAGGGTTGCCCTTGCGCACCAGGAATACGATGGTCGAGGTATAAGGCGTGCTCGCCTCGGGAAGACGCTTCTGCCAGTCGGCCGGCAGGGTCTTGCCGAGCTTCGCGATTTCGTCGATGTCACCGGCCAGGGCCAGGGTCACCACGTCGGCCCGCAGACCGTCGATCACGGCCCGGCCTTGCTTGCCCGAACCACCATGGGATTGCTGGATTTTCACGTTGTCGCCAGCGTGGTCTTTTTTCCAGAAGTTGACGAACTCGGCGTTGTAATCCTGGTACAGCTCGCGAGTCGGGTCATACGACACGTTGAGCAGCTCGTAATCCTTGGCAACCGCGGAACCAGCAAAAAGGGCACTGGCCAGGGCGGCCAAAGCGAAATGACGAATCGACGACATGGTGAAAGCTCCTGGAATTCTTGGTGTGTTGGCTTTTTTTATGGTGTGCTGGAATCGGGTTGCCGGTTTGTTAGCTCGGTTTGTTGCTTGGGTTCTGCAAACGGAATTTTTCTTTACGTTCGATCTGGACCACCTGAGCGTTGTGCACGGTAATTTCCACGGCGCCAAAACGCAGATCGCGCAATGCGCTCTGGATCTCACGCAAGATGGTTGCTTCGTCTTGACCGTCAACGCTACGTAGGGATGCGCTCATGGTGCTGCTCCTTCAACTGAGAGGTTGCCTGGCAGTGGCGGCACTGCTTGCGGCGTGAGAGCAATAGTAGAGACGTGCGGATATTCTTAAAAAGACTATTTAAGAATGTTTATATAACCAAATTACATTATCTATCGAGACATAGGTTTGCGGCGGATTTACGCTTTTGAAAGTGGCTCACAACCCTGTGGCGAGGGAGCTTGCTCCCGTTCGAGGGCGAAGCACTCGCTTTTGGGACTGCTGCGCAATCCAGCCGGAGCAAGCTCCCTCGCCACAAAAATCTAAGGTGGGCTTAGCGGATTTCCGGCGTGTACGCCCACCCCAGCAGCTCGGCCGGAACCGGTCGCCCAAACCAGTAGCCCTGCCCCAGATCGCAGTCCTGTTCGAGCAGGAAGCGCGCCTGCTCGACCTGCTCGATCCCTTCGGCATGCACTTGCATCCCCATGCTTTGCGCCAGCGCGATAATCACTCGCACGATCGCCGCGTCGTCCTCGTCCCACGGCAAACCGGCGACAAAACCTTGATCGATCTTGAGCTTCTGCACCGGCAGACGCTTGAGTCGCAGCAGCGACGAATAACCGGTGCCGAAATCATCGATGGCCAGCCGCACACCCAACTCGCGCAGGCGATGCATTTGCTCCAGCGCCACTTCCGGGTCTTCCATCACCGCGCTTTCAGTGACTTCCAGCTCCAGATACGCCGGATCCAGGCCGGTTTCGTGCAGCACCTGAGCCACCTGTTGATACAGCTCGCGGCGGGCAAACAACCGCGACGAAACATTCACCGCAACGAATGACAACGCCACGCCGGCGGCTTGCCACTGGCACATCTGCTGACAGGCCTGGCGCATGACCCAGGCATCGATCTCGGCAATCAGCCCGGTGCGTTCGGCGATAGGGATGAACTCTGCCGGCGACACCAGCCCGCGCTGCGGATGCTGCCAACGCACCAGCGCCTCGACGCCGATCAGACGGCTGGTCTTGAGGTCATGCACGGGCTGGTAATGAACCCGCAACTCCTGCTTTTCCAGCGCGCGGCGCAGCTCGAATCCGATCTCTACCCGTTGCTGGGCATGTGCAGTCAATTCCTCGGTGTACAGGGCGTAGCCTTCGCGGCCGGCGCTCTTGGCCTTGAACAGCGCCGAATCGGCGTTGCGCAACAATTGCTCGGCACTCAAGGCATCGCCGGGAAACAGGCTGATACCGATGCTGGCGTTGATAAAAAGCCGATGCCCCTCGATATGCAGTGGCTCACGCAGACCATCGATGATCCGCTGAGCCAGCGCCCCGGCGTGCACCAGTTGCGGACAGCTTTCGGCGAGTACCGCAAACTCGTCACCGCCCAGACGCGCCAATGTGATGCCCGGGCCGAACATGGCTTTCAATCGCTCGGCCACGGCTTTGAGCAATTGATCGCCGATCGTGTGCCCGAGGCTGTCGTTGATCATCTTGAAGTGATCCAGATCGACCAGCAGCAACGCACAACCGCGTTTGTGGAGTTGCGCCGAAGCCAGGGCCTGCTCGGCGCGGTCGGTGAATAGCAGCCGGTTTGGCAACGTGGTCAGCGGATCGTGGTGGGCCAGGTGCTTGAGTTGATGCTCCGAGTTCTTGATCGCGCTGATGTCGGAAAACACTGCAACGTATTGGCTGACCTGCCTTTCGTCATCGCGAATGATCCGGATGGTCTGCCATTGCGGGTAGATCTCGCCGCTTTTGCGCCGGTTCCAGATTTCTCCACTCCACTCGCCCGTACTGTCCAGCGTGGCGAACATCGTCTGATAGAACGCCGGAGGATGATGCCCGGACTTGAACAGGTTCGGCCGCTGCCCCAGCACTTCCTCACGCTGGTAGCCGGTAATTTCCATGAAGGCCCGGTTCACATGGACGATCAGTCCTTCGCTGTCAGTGACCAGCACGCCTTCACGGGTGCAATCGAACACCGCGGCCGCCTGACGCAAACGTTCCCGGTCGTCGCTACGCTCGCGCAGCTTGGCGCCGATGCCCAGACACCGGAACAATCGCGCTCGGGCAATGAAGATCAGCCCTGCACTAAACGCAACCCAGACGTAACCGTTGATCAGTTGCCATCGCAGTAACTCGGCGGAGTTATCGAAGAAACTGTTCAATAAGTAGCCGCTAAACTGGAGCCATACTGCAGAAAGCAACAGGTAGAGCAGCGCAGCACGCAAGGCATCGCGATAGGTGGCAGACATTCGGCCGTCCATGTCCCTACAAAAGGGTTGGGATTATAGGTTAAAGAAACATCCGGCCACTCTTATCTGAAAGGGCGACTGGTTTTATCTGTGGGCTTAGTGATAATGCAACGGCTGTTTTTTTATTTATCGAGGGCCCTATAGCCTATGTGGTACGAAGGTTTTCTCGGCTTGTCGCCCTGGTCACTGGTGGCAGTCACCCTGCTGATGACCCACGTCACGATTATCGGCGTCACGGTCTATCTGCATCGTTATTCAGCCCATCGCTCGCTTGAGCTCAATGCCGGCTTGAAACATTTCTTCCGCTTCTGGCTGTGGTTGACCACAGCACAGAACACCCGCGAGTGGACCGCTATCCACCGCAAGCATCACGCCAAATGCGAAACCGTCGATGACCCGCACAGCCCGGTCATCAAGGGCCTGTCCACCGTTCTGCGCAAAGGTGCCGAGCTGTACCGCGCCGAAGCGGAAAACCCGGAGACCCTGCGCATCTACGGCAAGAACTGCCCCGAAGACTGGATCGAACGCAACCTCTACAGCCGCTACCCGCTGCTGGGCGTGGCGATCATGGCGGTCATCGACCTGCTGCTGTTCGGCACCATCGGCATCACCATCTGGGCCATCCAGATGATGTGGATCCCGGTGTGGGCCGCCGGCGTGGTCAATGGCCTGGGCCATGCCATCGGTTACCGCAACTTCGAATGCCGCGACGCGGCGACCAATCTGGTGCCTTGGGGCATCCTGATCGGCGGTGAAGAACTGCATAACAACCATCACACTTACCCGAACTCGGCCAAACTGTCGGTGAAGAAGTGGGAGTTCGACCTCGGTTGGGCCTGGATCCAGGTCTTCAGTTTCTTCCGCCTGGCCAAGGTCCAGCGGGTTGCTCCAATCGCTCACCGCGTCGAAGGCAAAGGCAGCCTGGACATGGACACTGCCATGGCGATCCTCAACAACCGCTTCCAGATCATGGCCCAATACCGCAAATTGGTGATCGCGCCGCTGGTCAAGCAAGAGCTGGAAAAGGTCGATCACTCGGTCCGTCACCAGTTCCACCGGGCCAAGCGCCTGCTTTCGCGGGAAACCAGCCTGCTGGACGAAAAACACCACGTTCGGATCCAGACCATGCTCGAGCACAGTCAGGCGCTGAAGGTAATTTACGAGAAACGCCTGGCCTTGCAGCAGATCTGGGTCAAGACCAGCTCAAATGGTCACGACATGCTGGCCGCCATCAAGGATTGGGTTCACGAAGCCGAAGCCAGCGGGATTCAATCCCTGCGCGACTTCGCCGACCAACTGAAAACCTACTCCCTGCGCCCTGCTGCTGTCTGACCCGTCGCCACAGGCTTGCCTCTAGAAAGAGGCTTGTCTGTGGCGAGGGGGCTTGTCGGAACGCCGCATCACCCCGTTCGGCTGCGCAGCAGTCGCCAGTACCGCCCGGCGGGAGCAAGCTCCCGCGCCCCCATAGGCGGGAACCAATCTCCAAATCCCCTATCTCAAAGACACTTCGCCACCCGGCGGGCTTTGCTGCAGCCGCTTTGTAACATCGGAGCGGCGCACGCCCTTTGAGATTTGTCCCGATGGTCCCCAAAAACCCACAAGACTCATCCCTTCCTCAATTACCCGACGCCGCTCAAACCCTGATGGCTCTCATGCATGCCCAGGGCGAAGTGGCACGCCTGAGCGAACGCGAGCAGCTCTTCAGCTCCCTGCTGGTGAGCGTCAACGCGGTGCTTTGGGCATTCAATTGGGAAACCCGTCAGGTGCTCTACGTCAGCCCGGCCTATGAGCGGATTTTTGGTCGTTCCGCAGGCCTGTTGCTGTCCGACTACAACGAATGGCGCGACAGCATTTACCCCGATGACCTGGACTACGCCGAGCGCAGCCTGGCGGAAGTCCTGGTCAAAGGCGCCGTTGAAGACCGCGAGTACCGCATCATCGCCGCCGACGGCCAGGTACGCTGGCTCAGCGACAAATGCTTCATCAACCGTCAGGCCGAGCCGGGTCAACCAGTGATCATCGTCGGTATTGCCGAAGACATCACCGAAAAGAAACGGATGGAAGCCGAACTGCAGCGCCTGGCAACCACCGACGTGCTGACGCAAAGCAGCAATCGCCGACACTTCTTCGAATGCGCCCAGCGCGAGTTTGCACAAGCGCGAAAACAAGGCGCGCCGATGGCGTTCCTGTTGCTGGACATCGATGACTTCAAAGTGGTCAACGACACTTACGGCCACCAAGCCGGCGACAACGTACTGCAACGAATCGCCGAGAGCGGACGTGCCGCCTTACGCCGGGGAGATTTTTTCGGGCGGATCGGTGGCGAGGAATTCGCTGCGGTGTTCCCCGGCTGCGCACCCGACATGGCCATGCAAGTCGCCGAACGCCTGCAACGGCAGATTCAGCAATTGAGCTTCAGCCATGACGACCAGACGTTCGGCATCACCGTCAGCCAAGGCTTGACCAGCCTGACTCCGGAGGACGATACCCTCGACAGCGTGTTCGCCCGCGCGGATGCCGCGATGTATGAGGCCAAGCGCCAGGGTAAAAACCGTATTATCTCCGGCTGACCCAAAACCCGAATCGACACTCCTAAAGGGGTTTCGTGTGAGGTTTATTTTTTGCGCAAACGCATCAATTCCGGCAAGCCAATCTGGAGCAACCGCGCGGCCCGGCTTTTGGCCAATACCTCAATGCCCTCATGCTCGGTCAGACGCGCCAGTTGCGCAGCAATGTTCATCACCAGCGCTTCCCGGGAGTAAACCCCGCCACCGAGCTGGTAGACCGCTGCAATCAGCTCTCGCAACTCCAGCGGCAGGCGCCAACGCGCGCGTAGCGCCGAACCGTAGGCCGCGCCGAAGTCGGCCAAGGCGTCTCCCACCTCCTGCCATTCATCCAGCTCGCCACCGGCCTGCTTCCACTCCTGCAAACACCTCAGCAAAGCGAGGTCGCCGAGGCAATGCAGCATGCCCGCGCAATAACAACGCTCCTGATCCAGGTCCAGCAAGCGCGCCAGCGTGCGGGCGTATTCAGCCGTGTGCAGCGACAACTCCCAGAAACGCTCGGCGTAATCCGCCAGGAACGGATCGCTGAGCCGGGCACTGCGCTTGAGCGCCAGCCCCAGAATCAGGTTCATGCTTTGCCCGGTGCCCAAGCGGTGCAGCGCCTGGGACAGGGTTTGTACGGCATCGCCAAGGTGATGAGCCGCACTGTTGGCGGCGGCGATCAGCACGGCGGTGACCTGCGGATCGGTGCGGATTTCATCTCCCAGCCGGGTCAGATCGAGGCCATTGGGATTGAGGCTGCGTTTGATCGCCACCTGCACGTCGGTCATCAACGGCGCACCTTCCGCCAGTTCACGGCGACGCTCCAGGTACACCGACAAGGTCATCCCGGGCGCCAGCGTTGGCACCTCGCAGGCAACCTCCTCTCCGGCATTCACCAGCAATTCTTGCAGGCGATGGGTCAGGCCTTCCATGTTCAGCGGTTTGGTCAGGTACTCCGTGGGTGCCAGGGGCAAGACCTCGCGCACGCTGGCGCTGTCGTTGCGGCTGCTCAACAGAATGAAGGGCAGCGGCGGATTGCGCTTGCGTTGACGCACGTTGCGCAAAACATTCAGGCCATCGACGCCAGGCAGCTCCCAGTCGACGATCACCAGGTCGTAAGGATTTGCCGCCAGCAACTCCAGCGCCTGCTGGCCATCAGCACACAAATCCAGCAGTGCATCACAACGCACACTCAACAACACCTGCTTGAGCAGGTCGCGAGACCAAGGGTCGGCCTCGGCAATCAAGACTCTCGGTACAGCGGGTAAATCAACGGCAGTCATGCAACACGCTCCCTCGCAATGCTTGAACCTTAGTCAACGCTTGCCATTCGATACAGCGCCAATGCTTCAATGTGTTTCAAGAGGCGAAAAAAAACCCGCCGAAGCGGGTTTTTGTCGATCAGATCACAAATCGATCAGTGCCCGGAATCACAGTTCCGAGAAGCACTCTTCGATGATTGCCAGACCTTGATCCAGTTGCTCGTCCGGCGAAGTCAGCGGTACCAGGACGCGCAGAACGTTGCCGTAAGTGCCGCAAGACAGCAGGATCAGGCCCTTGTCGCGAGCCTTGGCCACAACGGCGGCTACCGCTGGAGCGTTCGGCTTGTGGCTGTCGCCATCAACGAACAGCTCGACCGCGATCATCGCGCCCAGGGCACGGACTTCGCCGATCACCGGGTACTTGGCCTGGATGGCTTTCAGGCCAGTGACCAGACGCTCGCCGACTGCCTTGCAGCGATCCAGCAGGTGCTCTTCTTCAAACACTTCCATCACGGCCAGGGCCGCGGCGCAAGCGATCGGGCTACCGGCGTAGGTGCCGCCCAGGCCGCCTGGAGCAATGGCGTCCATGTATTCGGCCTTGCCGCACACACCGGCCAACGGGAAGCCGCCAGCGATGGATTTGGCGAAGGTGGTCAGGTCGGCAGCAACGCCCATCTGTTCCATGGTGAAGAAAGTGCCGGTACGGCCAGCGCCGGTTTGCACTTCGTCAGCGATCAGCAGAATGCCGTGTTGGTCGCACAGGGCACGCAGACGCTTCATGAACTCTTTCGGAGCGACGTAGAAACCACCTTCACCCTGAACCGGCTCGATGATGATGGCAGCGATGTCACGTGGCTCGGCGTCGTTCTTGAAGATGCGTTCGATGCTGGCGATCGAATCGTCGACGCTTACACCGTGCAGTTCGTTCGGGTACAGCGCGCGGAACACGCCGCCTGGCATCAGGCCCATGCCGGCCGAGTAAGGCACGACTTTACCGGTCAGGCCCAGGGTCATCATGGTGCGACCGTGGTAAGCGCCGGTGAACGCGATCACGCCGGCACGGCCAGTGGCGGCACGGGCGATCTTCACGGCGTTTTCCACGGCTTCGGAACCGGTGGTCACCAGCAGGGTTTTCTTGGCGAAATCACCTGGCACCTTGGCGTTGATTTTTTCGCACAGTTCTACGTACGGTTCGTAAGCCAGCACCTGGAAGCAGGTGTGGGTCAGCTTGTTCAGCTGCGCAGTTACGGCGGCGATGATTTTCGGGTGCAGGTGACCGGTGTTCAGTACGGCGATACCGCCGGCGAAGTCGATGAACTCGCGACCTTCAACGTCGGTCACGGTGGCGTTCTTCGCGGACTCGGCGAAGATCGGGTGAATCTGGCCAACACCGCGTGGTACAGCGGCTTCGCGGCGTTTCATCAGGGAAGCGTTAGTCTTGCTCATAAAGTCCTCATTCACCGCTCATCGGGCGGCGTGGTTCAAGGAAAATGCGGCGGGGAGGCAACTACGGCAGCATGCGATGATCGACTGCCACAGCGTTCCCGGCCACAGAGAAAATTCCGTTTGAAGCGCAGAAAGGGACAGCGCTCTCGTGCCCTTTCCGCTTGAAGCAATGCCTTGCCGTGCTTAAGTCGTGCGAGCTTAGATGCCCAGGCAGAGGTATTTGATTTCCAGGTAATCTTCGATGCCGTACTTGGAGCCTTCACGGCCCAGGCCCGACGCCTTGATGCCGCCGAACGGCGCGACTTCGTTGGAGATCAACCCGGTGTTGACGCCGACCATGCCGTATTCCAGGGCTTCAGCCACACGGAACACACGACCCAGGTCGCGAGCATAGAAGTACGAGGCCAGACCGAACTCGGTGTCGTTGGACATCGCGATCACTTCGGCTTCGTCTTTGAAGCGGAACAGCGGCGCCAATGGACCGAAGGTTTCTTCCTTGGCCACGGCAGCGTTTTTCGGCACGTTGGTCAGAATGGTCGGTTCGAAGAAGTTGCCTTCCATGACCTTGCCACCCGCCAGCACGGTTGCGCCTTTGCTGATTGCGTCAGCAATGTGCTCTTGAACCTTGGCCACGGCTTTTTCGTCGATCAGCGGGCCAGTGGTGGTGCCTTCTTCCAGACCGTTGCCGATCTTGAGTTTGGCCACAGCCACTTTCAGCTTCTCGGCGAACGCGTCGTAGACCGAATCCTGAATGTACAGACGGTTGGCGCAGACGCAGGTCTGGCCGTTGTTGCGGTACTTGGAAATGATCGCGCCTTCGACGGCCTTATCCAGGTCCGCGTCGTCGAACACGATGAATGGAGCGTTGCCGCCCAATTCCAGGGACACTTTCTTGATGTCCTTGGCGCATTCAGCCATCAGCTGACGACCGATTTCGGTCGAGCCAGTAAAGGACAATTTACGCACGATCGGGTTGCTGGTCAGCTCGCTGCCGATGTCGCCGGCACTGCCGGTCACAACGCTGAACACACCGGCAGGAATGCCGGCACGCTGGGCCAGTTCAGCCAAAGCGAATGCCGAGAACGGAGTTTGCGAAGCAGGTTTGAGCACCATGGTGCAACCGGCGGCCAGGGCCGGGCCGGCTTTGCGGGTGATCATCGCGGCCGGGAAGTTCCACGGGGTGATGGCTGCGGTCACGCCGATTGGCTGCTTGATCACGATCAGCCGCTTGTCTGGCTGGTGGCCCGGAATCACGTCACCGTAGATGCGCTTGGCTTCTTCGGCGAACCACTCGATAAAGGAAGCGGCGTAAACGATTTCACCCTTGGCTTCGGCCAATGGCTTGCCCTGTTCCATTGTCATCAGGCGAGCGAGGTCGTCCTGGTTCTCGATGATCAGTTCGAACCAGCGACGCAGTTTGTTCGCACGGTCCTTGGCGGTCAGTGCACGCCAGGCCGGCAGCGCTTTGTCAGCGGCTTCGATTGCACGACGGGTTTCGGCAGCGCCCATTTTCGGCACAGTGCCCAGAATTTCGCCCGTTGCCGGGTTGTTGACCTTGATCGTCAGACCATTGTCCGCATCAACCCAAGCGCCATCGATAAAGGCTTGCTGGCGGAACAACTGGGTGTCTTTAAGCTGCATGTCGGCTTTCCTTAACAGCACCGCGACCAGCGCGGAGCGAATTATGATTGTAGAAAGGCGCCTTGTAGGCTGCCGTCAGGGAAATCATTCACCGGGCTGAAGCACATAAATAGCGCACTGTTCGAAACTCGTGCGGTTCAGCACCCAGACAAGAGCGTTTGAAATCTCAAACGGATCGTAGGATCAAAGCGCCTAAAGGACAATACTATGTTCGAAAAAAAGAACGAAAACGGCGCATTTGCCTAATTTTTCTGATCAACGTAGCAAACGGTTGTTACGGTTGCGAAAACCGCAGTCGATTCAGCAGCATGGACGCCCGCAGTGCATATGAGTATCATGGCGCCCGCTTGCACCAGTAGCTCAGCTGGATAGAGTACTGCCCTCCGAAGGCAGGGGTCGTGGGTTCGAATCCCGCCTGGTGCACCATAATAGTAGAAACGAGAAAGCCTCAGGCCGTAGGGCCTGGGGCTTTTTTGTGGGTGATGTCTCGTCCTGAAGAAGGTTTACACCTTCCGACTTCTTATCAGGAAGGTGCAGTTTCGTCGGCGTCGGGCTAACCCCAACACGACGCGCGAATGTCTATAAATGTCTAAAAACGTCTAACAATGTCTAGAAATCAGCCTTTAGACATTTGCCACAGCTTGCCCTTGACCTTGATAACACCCTGAATCTTAAGCGCCTGCAGCAGATTTTTGATCTTGTTGGCTTTCTGCTGACGGTCTAGAACCTCGGGTAGTTTGTCTATCAGTAACTTATCGATGTCGATACGTTTGGCTGAGCCCGATTTTTGGATCAACTCGCAAATCAGGCGTTTGTAATGCGTATCGTCGATGCCCCGGTTACGGATGTACTGCGCCAGATCATCGCTGTGCTGGGCCACTTGGGCGGAGATATGAAAATTGGGCTTGCGCCCCTCAATCAGCCCCTGCGCCTTGAGATGGAGAGACTGCGCATCGGTCAGCGGTTTGCGCTTCTGCACCCGATCCAGCAGGAGGATGTCTTCCAGTGACAAATTGGGCATTTCCGCCAATTTGCGCGCATAGCTCATATCCAGCACGCGTCCGGTGATGGTGACCTGCACGCGATTCCGCTCAAGCTGATACTCAGGAAGGGGAAAGAAGCGGTTTTTCTGGATCAGAAACATCTTGCGGATGCCACTGCCGATGGTGTCGATCATGTTCAGGTTGACCATGGCATCGGTGAGGAAGCGATTGCGGTAGCGCGTTTCCGGTGCGTCGGCCTGAATCACTTGTTCCACCGAGCCGGGAATGAAGTCGCCGGGGTTGCTGAAGCATAGCCGCCCATCTTCGAATTCAACTACCGAGACCTTGCCACCCAGTTCGTAGTCCTGGTGGGCAATGGCATTGTTGAGTGCTTCGCGGATAATGAAGGGGTCATACTGGTCGACCTCCTCTGGGAACAACGAGCTCTCTGACATATAGCGGTATTTCAGGTTGCGGATTTTGCGGTAGACCTCATCGGCGCTGACCAGCAATGGACAGGAGAAGTGCTGGTAATCGCGCTCAAAACCGTCGCGGTCTTTGAGAATCCAGCTGAGGGTGGGCGAGGCTGGGTTGAGCCAATGCGCCGCCTCCGGTTTGCCCAGCAACAAAATGGCAGTTCGGGTGATATGCCCCTGGATGGTTACCTTAGCCTTGTTGAGAAAGGTTTCGTCGCACCAGCCCGCCAGTTCGTCGGTCAACTTAGGATGCTTAGTGGAATACTCGCGCCGGGCCAGCGCAATTGCCACTTCGCTCAAGTCCGCCAGGCTGGCTCCGGGACAGAGACCCGCGCTCCAGTCCTGAAGCCGGTTCTGGCGGCGGATGCGTTCAATCTCTTCGAGCGACAGCGGCCCAAGGGACTCACCGTCGCGGCCGTAGAAATGTCCTTCCCAGGCCATCGGCAGACCTTGTGGTGCAGCGGGAATTTCGAACAGCAACACCCGGCCCGCAAGATGCTGAACGGTATGAATCTCGACAAAGGTCAGGCGCTGACTGATCTTGTCAGCCACTTCCTTCTTCAAAGACTGCAACTGCTTAGGCGTCTCTCGAAAGCGTGTTCCCACCACTTGTTGGCGGTCATTGACGCCGAAGACCAGCCAGGCTGCGGACAGCCCCTTGAGGTTAGCCTCGTTGCTCAGCGCGGAGAAATAGCGGCCGAGCTTGTCGAAATCGTAGTTGCTCTTGGCTTCCTTGAACTCCACTACTTCACTCTCGCCATTGCCGGCCAGCAAGCGCTGCAGTTGCTGCTGGGCATCCATTAGGCCACCTCCATATCCACTGCAGATACTCCGTATCGAAGACGCTGGCCAACCGGGCGGCTTGGCAGCTCAAGGGTTGAGGAAACGCGGCATCTTAACCAAATGGGGCCGAGACTGAGCTGAAATCTGGCCATGGAACAGCCGTCGATCACTTTGTCCCGTCTCTTTCGGATAAGGATACTTCGCGGGCTCACGCCTAGGGTTGAGCGGACGCTCCCGTCGAAGGCGGGATTACTGCCATGACTAGGGCTGGAGGAGCCTCAAATGGTAAAAAGAAAAATCCAGATAATAAAAACCCCTGAGCAGTATCAGCGCCGGAACGCATCAACCGACAGGGGCCGTGTTGACGGCGATTACAAGGGGTGAGGGCATCTCGGCAACTGCTGGTTGGTCCGATGCAACCGTCAAGGAAAACTTGACGGTTCAAATTGAGCGCACGCGTGCTTTTCATTCAGTCGTCCAATCAAACTCATCGTACTCATCATCGTCTTCTTCGTCCTCAATCAACTCATCATCAAGGCCGTCCTCCTCCAGCGCCTCTTCTGCCTGCTTCGCCAGAAGAAACTCCTTACGACTCTCCGTCACTGCTCGCCGCAATTCCTCGCCCTTGACCGGGCAGTTGAGCATTTGGGCGATGCGGTCGATTTTTTTTGCCACGGCATCCTCCAACGCATCGGCTATGGCCCGATAGTGCGCGCTTTCGGCTGTTGATGCCAAATCGCTGACCGCTTTGCCTCTCAGTTTTTCTGCAGATTCTTGAGTCTGGCGGCGAGGTCCTCCTTGGGAAAGCGTTTGTGCAATGTCGCCATCATGTCGTCGGCCGCTTTGGTTTGACCGGCATTTCGCAGGCGGATCACTTCCCGTAACTGGTCGTCGAGGAACTTCGGTGGAGCCGCGAAGCGTTTACTTACTTTCGCTTCCTCAGCCATGTCAGCGCTGATCGATTCGCTCTGCGCGGGCGCAGCCATATCAGCCATTGGCGCCACAGGTGCTGGCGCAGGCGCGGACATCGCGCCAGCCGGGGCCGCCATTGAGCGGGCAATCGATGCAGGCGCTTCTGCGGCTTCTTTCTTGGCCGCAAAAGATGAGGCTTTGGGCGCCGGGGTGGAATCGTAGGTTGGCACTTGCTTGGGCGTACGTTGCACCAGCGTCAACATCAGCGCGACGCCAACAAGGCTGGCAAACGCGACTTGCCAACGGGGTTTCTGGCAAGCCTGAACCCAGCGTTGCCACAGGCTCGGTTTGTGTGCAGGCGCTTCACGGTGTGCGGCGGCCAGAATGAACGCGTCGAGATGTGCCGGTGGTTCGCCAGCCGCGTGTTCACGAAAATGCTTCACCACATCGTCATCCGGTGTTTTGCGGGCGTCAGTCATGTCAGTACCTCCTCGGCCAGCAGCCGACGCAGTTTTTGCTGGGCGTAGCGCAAGCGACTCTTGACGGTTTCCAGGGGTGTTTCGGTGAGGGTGGCGATCTGCGGCAGGTCGAGATCGCCGTGGGCGCGCAGCAGGAACACTTCGCGCTGGTCGGCGGGCAGGTTTTGCAGGGCGGCTTCGAGGCGCTGGGTGTCGCGGCTCAGGCTCAGCAGTTGCTCGGGATCGGTCGCCTCATCAATCACGGCGTGGGTCTGCTCGTCATAGCTGTCGTGCAAAGGATTGTGGATTCCATGTTTGCGCCAGTGGTCGATCAATCGATTGCGGGCAATCTGAAACAGCCACGTACGAAAATTCGCCCGGCCTTGTGGCTGGCTGGTGCTGCGGATCAGGCTCAGCCAGGTTTCCTGGTAAACCTCTTCGGCGAGTTCGGGCTTGCCGCTCAAACCGAAGAGGAACCGGTAGAGGCCTTGGCGATGACGGGCGTACAAAATCTCGAACGCTGGCCCGTCGCCTGCGCGATACCGGGCCAGCAGCGATTCGTCGCTCGGTTCAGGCGCTGACATGTCAGTTGTAATCTCCTTTATGCGGCTCACTGTTGGAGGCGGTGGTGGTGCGCAGGCTCTGCGCCAACTCCACCAGTTGCACAAACTCTGCCCGCAGACCGAATCGGTCGTCACCCCGTGCACCACGTGCCAAAGCCTCGGTGTCCTTCAGGCTGAAATCACCGGTGTAACGCCCGTCCTTGAGTTGCTGGGAAAACGCTGCCACGGCCGCCGCAAATCGCAGGTCATCACTGGCTTTGCCAACCGAACCACCCGCGATCGGCCGCTCGATCAAGCGACTTTTCCCACCTTCCGGCAACTGATAACGCACACGCAGCATCGCCAATTCCCCGGTCGTACCAGAAGCAGCCGACTCAGATTTGCCATACCGCAGCGGCTCCAACCAGCCCTTCTCGCCCTTGGGGACAATTTCGTACAACGCCGTCACCGTGTGTCCTGCACCGATTTCTCCGGCATCGACTTTGTCATTACTGAAATCCTCACGCTTCAGCGCCCGATTCTCATACCCGAGTAGCCGATATTCGCTGACCTGCGCCGGGTTGAACTCCACTTGCAGCTTCACGTTCTTTGCCACCACCGCGAGGGTTGAACCGAGTTGATCCACCAGCACCTTGCGTGCCTCGCGCAGGTTGTCGATGTAGGCGTAGTTGCCATCGCCGGCGTCGGCAAGTTGTTCCATCAGGTGTTCATTGTAGTTATCCACACCAAAACCCAGCGTGGTCAGGGAAATGCCGGTCTTGCGTTTATCCACAGCCATTTGCTTGAGGCTGTCGAAGTCGCTGATGCCGACGTTGAAGTCTCCGTCCGTGGCCAAAAGGATGCGGTTGATGCCTTTGGCGATGAAGGCCTGCTGCGCCATCTGATAAGCCAGTTCGATGCCCGAGGCACCCGCCGTCGAGCCGCCGGCGGTTAATTGATCGATCGCTGTGCGAATTTTCGCTTTTTCGCGTCCGGAAGTTGGCTCCAGTACCACACGGGATTCTCCCGCGTAGACCACCAGTGACACGCGATCCTGCTCGCGCAGTTGATCGACCAGCAATTTCAGCGTGCTTTTGACCAGCGGCAAACCTTCGCGCCGGTCCATCGAGCCGGACACGTCCACCAGAAACACCAGGTTGGCCGGTGCCAGTTCCGCTACCGCACGGTCCGAGGCCTTGATGCCGATGCGCAACAAACGGGTATGCGGGTTCCACGGCGACGGCGCCAGCTCAGTAGTCACGCCGAAGGGCGAGCCGTCCGTGGGCAACGCGTAATCGTAGGGAAAGTAATTGACCATTTCCTCCAGCCGCACCGCGCCTTCGGGCGGCAGACGTCCCTGATTCAGCAAGCGGCGAACGTTGGCGTAAGCACCGGTATCGACGTCGGCGCTGAAGGTCGAGACCGGCGCCTCGGCCACGCTCTGAATCGGGTTATCCGCGAGTGCCTGATATTGCTCACGCTGCTCATCCCGATAACCCGGCGCAGCCATCTCAGGCGCAAAACCCGCTATGGGTGCCGCACGCACACTGCGCTTGGCCATCGAGGCATCCGCCGCAACGGACTCGCTGCGCACCAGCGCCTCAGTCTTCATTGCGCCTTGAGCCGGTGGCGACACCGCAGCGGAATCAGGTTTAGAGGAAACGCCGCAACCGGCAACGGCCAGCAGCAACCCGACGGTGAAACCCTGGGCGGCCGGGCGGAGGAAGTGCAGAGGGAGGGACATGGGGGCTGACCTCAGGAGGAAATTGATCCATTCATCCTCTGAGACGAGCCCCCGTTCAGGTTCGGGTTAAACCGGCCGAAAATTAATTTCAGCGGTGATAACGCCGCACCACGCTGCTGTTTTTCAGCACATGGCCTTTGATTTTCTCCAGCAATTGCGCGCGTGTCAGGCCGGCGGGCAAGGCGTCCGGAGCGAGGTCCAGTGCATAGAGCTGAATAATGTAGTGATGCGCACTGTCGCCAACCGGCGGGCAAGGGCCAACGTAACCGGTGGTGCCTTTGCTGTTGGTGCCGCCGACGCCCTCAAGGGCGGATTTTGCGCCGACACCGGCCGCAATCTGGTGCGTGGTGGCTTTGATGCCGTAATGCACCCAGTGATCGACCCCCTGACCTTTCTGGCCGTCGGGATCGTGCATGACGATGGCATAGCTCAAGGTGCCTGCCGGGCCAGTGTTCCAGTTCAGCGCCGGCGACGCGTTGTGTCCGCCGCAACCTGGGGCATCGCTGGCGGCGGCCGAGGTGAACAGCCGGTCATCCGTGACACCCGGGATATTCAGGGTGAAACGCTCCTGGGCCTGCGCCGGAAATTGCACGCAAAAGGCGACTGCAACGGCCGCCAGCCAAGGGTTCAGAGAGGTCAATCGGGTCATTCCGGAGCACCTTGTGCGGAGGGGGACTTTTTCGGCTTGCGAACTATAGCGGTACCGTTCGTGCGGTGGCAGTGGGAATTGGCTGAACCTCGGGTTAAGCGCCAAACTCTTAAGTGAATCGCCTGCCTGGAGAGTGATCATGGCCCTGCACCGCGTCGCCCGTTTCGCCGATGTGCCCGAAAACCGAGGCCTGGAAGTACGGATCGCGGACACCAAAATCGTTTTGCTGAAGGTCGGCGATCAATTGCGCGCCTATCAAGGCGAATGCCCCCACGCCGGGGCGCCGCTGGCCGAGGGTGCGCTGTGTCATGGGCGCCTGATCTGCCCGTGGCACAAGGCTGCGTATCGGATCGAGGACGGCGGGTTGTGCGAACCGCCTGCCCTGGACAGTCTCAAGCGCTTTCCCTTGGAAATGCGCGATGACGAGGTCTGGGTCGACGATCAGCCGCTATCGGATCCCCACACACCGCCGGCCGATGATGAGCGCACGTTTGTGATCGTTGGTGCCGGTGCCGCTGGCACGGCCGGTGCGGCGGCATTGCGCGAAAAAGGCTTCGGCGGGCGCGTCGTGTTGATCGACCGTGAAGCCGATGCCGGTTACGACCGGACGGTGCTGAGCAAATTCGTGATCGCCGGGGAGATGCCGCCAGAAGAAGTCCCGCCACTCCGAGACGAAAGCTTCTACCGCGAGCAGCGGATCGAGCGAATAACCGGTGAGGTGGCGAGCCTGGATGCAGCCAACAAAACACTGCGACTGGCCGACGGTCAGTCGCTGACGTATGACGCGGCGTTGCTGGCTACCGGCGGCACACCCAACCCCCCCACGCTGCCCGGCGCCGACCTGCCGCAAGTCTTCCTGCTGCGCTCCAAGGATCAGGCGACGCGGATTCTGAACGCCGCGAAACCGGGACAGCGGGCGGTAATCATCGGCGACAGCTTCATTGCCCTTGAGTCCGCATCGGCCCTGCGCCAATACGGCTTGGAGGTCACCGTGCTGGCCCGCCACGCGGTGCCCTTCGCCAAGCAGTTCGGCGAAGCGGTCGGCAAGTCGATTCGTGCCCTGCACGAGGCCAACGGTGTGGTGTTTTATACCGATGGCGAAGCCGCGCAGATCGAAGGCACGGATAAGGTCGAAGCGGTGAGACTGGAAAACGGTCAACGTTTGCCGGCAGACCTGGTGCTGGTCGGCATCGGCGTCAGCCCGGCAACGGAACCGTTTGCCGACCTGCCCAAGGAAAAGGATCGTTCACTGCAGGCCGACGGTGGTATGCGCGTGGCCGACGGGCTCTGGGCGGCGGGTGATATCGCGACCTTCCCGCTCAACGGCCAGCCGCAACGGATCGAGCACTGGCGCCTGGCCCAGCAACAGGCACGCATCGCTGCAGCGAACATGCTGGGCGGCGACGAACACTACCTCGACGTTCCGTATTTCTGGACCTGGCACTTCGGTAAAAACTACGACTACCTCGGTCATGCCGAAACCTGGGACGAAGTCGAGTTCAAGGGCAACCCTGACCATCCTCCGTTTATTGGCCTGTTCAGCAGGAACGGCGTGGTCGCGGCGGCGGTTGCCTGCGACAAAGAGCGAGCGATGGCGATGCTCGCTGAGCGGATGAAACAACCGTTGCCGGTGGATGAGGCGTGGCGGCTGATTAGGGACGTGGATTAGGTTTTAAACACCCGACAGCAAAACGCCCGGCGTCTGCGTGTCGCAGAGGCCGGGCGTTTCGTTGAAGCGAGCGGTTTTACTGAATCGGTGCAACGCCGCCGAGCTTGCTCATCACGAAACCGACAAATTGCTCAACGGTCATTTTCTGGCCGTTGAATTCCACCTGATTGTTGGCGTAGTGCAGGTGGGTGACGATGTCGTTGCCTTCCAGTTTGGCGAACTGTGTGCCAACCGCCATGCTGCTGAACATGTCCGCGGTGGCCGTCGCCTGATCGGCAACGAGCTTGACGTCGGTCTGACCGTCGATTTCCGATTGCACGGTGAGCAGGTCGACGAGCATTGGCTTGGACACTTTCAGGTTGAAATCCAGCAGCGCGATCAGCTGTTGGGTCAGCTGGTCTGGCGGCAGGTCCATGGACTGCGGCTTGGTCAGGTCGAGCACCAGGTTGGCGCGGCTTTCACCATTGATGGACTTGAACGACAGATTCTCCAAAGCCACCTGCGGGCCAGCGGCGAGCAGTTTTTCCAGATTGGTTTTGACCAGCGCCTCTTCGGCCGGGGTCAAGACCAGTTCTGGAGCCTGCTCACCGGCGGCAGCGGCCTCAGCGGCAGCCTTCTCGTACGGCTGCAACTTGGTCTGATATATCTGCATCAACGCCATGGTCGCCGGCATGTCGAGGTTTTTCAGGCTCATGGCCATCTGTGCGGAGCCGACAGTCTTGCCATTCAACGACACTTCGCCGACCTTGTAATCGGCACGTCCCGAACCACTGGTGCCCGATTCTTCGGTCAGGTTCTTCATTTCAAATTTCTTGAGACCCAGCACCGACTGCTTGGCGCCGAAGGTGGTTTTGCTGTCGGTCAGCTCCAGGGTGTTGTCGCCGATGTAATAGCCGTAGGTGCTTTTGGTCAGGTTGCTGGCCACGGTCAGGCCGTTCAGCTCGACCTTCACCGGCGTCTGATCTTCAGCCACCGTGGTCAACGTCAGTTTGTCCATGTAACCGTTGGCCTTGACCTTTTGGGCCTGGGCGCTGGCGGCGACGTCGAGGTTCAGACCGGAAAACGTCAGGTTGGACTTGGCATCCAGCGCGACGTCCAGCGGCAGCAATTCAAGGGTGCCGTTGGTAGATTCGTCGTAACCGATATTGACCAGGCCCTTGAGCGGCGACTTGTCCTTGGCAGCGGCGAACCATTTTTCGGTGGCTGGGGTTCTTTCCAGTTCGTAATGACTGGTGGCCATGACCGGCAGCCATTTCAGCGACACCAGACGGGAGAACGGCAGCGGACCGTGTTCGATGTGGTCGACGAACAACAACTCGACCGGCGCTTCACCGAACATTTCGCCTTCGCCCTTGAGGCGGTAGTGCGCGGTGCTGCTGAACACATGGCGCTCCAGCGATACCAGTTCCAGCGACGCTTTGCCGTTGGAACCGACCAGCGCGGCGTTCAGCTCTTTGTTGGCGTCGGCGATCGAGGTGTTCAGCACGCCTTCAATTTTGGTGCCGGTGTACCAGGCACCACCGGCGCTGATTGCACCGATGGCAACGACGATTCCAAGAAGCACGCCTGCTGATTTATTCATGAATGACCCGATCAATGTCCGTTGTTGAAAATGTGGTCGTCTTCCCTGAACCCATGACGGGTTGCGGTCGCGACTGCGCTGAAAGTGCGATGCAGATTAGCATCAGGCGCACGGGGCGGCCCAATGATTAAAGGTTAAAGAGTGTCTATGGACCGCGCGTAAGGGTCGAGAGTTTCGGCGCATATGAAATCGCCATCGCGGGCAAGCCCGCTCCCACAGGTTTATCGCAATCCTTGTGGGAGCGGGCTTGCCCGCGATGGCGTCAGCTCAGGCAACACAAATTCAGGAATACTGCACTTCCATCTCATCCAGCTGATGATCAAAGCTCTTGAGCCGCGCCGTCCACGTATACACCAGCACTTCAAAATCGCGATTGATCACCGCCCCGCCCGTCACTTCCGCGCGGGGATCGCAGAAGTCCAGCTGATAGCGTTCGCGGGCCATGGCGTTGGCAACATCGGAGAGCTCACGGGCATTGTTGAGCCAGTGCCTGTCGTCGTCGGAGACTTGTTTGTCCAGTTCAAGGCACTGTTTTTTCAGGGTATCGAGGCTTTTTTCCAGCGGCGTGCCGGTAAGTTCGCCCATGACTTCCTGAAACGTGCGCCCCGGCTGCCAGTAGCTGCCCCAGAAATACCGGTCAAACACGGTTTCGACCCGGCGCAAAGCCACCTTGGTGTCCCAGATCAGCACCAGGGTCTTGCCTTGTTCAAGTTGTCTTTTTTTGATGCGCTGGCCCTGGACTGAAGCCCAGGCCACCACGACGATTGCCATCACGGCAATCAGCGCCGCGGCGCTGTCGAGGAACACCAGCGCCTTGTCGATCTGGTGGGCCAGCATGATGCCGTAGAAATAGGTGGCCGACAGCAAAACCAATGCTGCAATAGCGCACCAGAAGCCGGGAGCATAAGGGTTTTTCATTATTAGATCCCCATGACCAACGCGAGCCTTGAACGATGAAATCGACACGCGACCTCATCAAGTCAAAGCATAGCAACGGCCTCAGGGTTTGCCGGGGTTCGTGCCTTGCGTTCGTCCGCTTTCCCAACCGCCACCCAAGGCGAGGAACAAATCGATCTGGCTCATGGCAACCTGGGTGTTGGCGGAGGCCAATTGGGCCCGCACATCGGTGTAAGTCCGGGTCGCTTGCAGGTCCGCCAGGAACGACGCGCGGCCGGCCTGGAAGAAACGGTGGGTCTGGTCTGCGGCCAGTTGCGCCGATTGTTCGGCGTCGGCCAGCGCATCGCGACGTTGCAACAACGCGGAGTACTGGGCCAGACCCGTCTGGGTTTCGCGGATGGCGTTGAGCACCACGCCATCGAAATGCGCCAGCGTGCCTTGGGTCGCTGCTTCGGCTTCACGGATTCGCGCTCGCGAGCCGTTGGACGGGACGGTCCAGGTCAGCAACGGGCCGAAGCCCCAGCGATTGGTCGCCGGTTTGCCGAGGTTCTCCAGGATGCCGACGGTACCGACCGTCGCGCCGATGCTGATGTCCGGGTACAACTCGCCGGTGGCGATGCCGATGCCGGCAGTCGCGGCCGCCAGTCGGCGTTCGGCCTGGCGCACATCGGGTCGGCGCTTGAGCAAGGTTGCGCCGTCGCCGACCGGCAACAATTGGGTGATTTTCGGCAATTCGGCGCAAGTGGCGGTTCCGGCAGGCAACTGCTCAACCGGCTTGGCCAACAACATCGACAAGCGGAACAACCCGGCCTGACGCGCCGCTTCATAACGAGGCATGTCGGCGCGCAAGGATTTGAATTGGGTTTGCGAACGGGTGACTTGGGTTTCGTCGCCGCGCCCGGCGTCGCGCAGACGCTGGATCAGGGTGGTGCCTTGGGCCTGCAGGTCGAGGGAGTGCTGGGCGATTTCCTGCTCTTCATTGGCCGCGCACACTTGGGTATAAGCCCGGACCACATCCGCCACTAAGGTGATGCGTGCGGTATCGACAGCGGCTTGAGTCGCGTCGGCATTGGCCTTGGCCGCTTCGATCCCGCGCTGCAAGGTGCCGAACAAATCGAACTGATACGACGTAGTAATGCCAATGTCACCGACGTTGGCCACCGGCACTTTCTCCGGTAGCAAGAAGGCTTCGCCGGATTCCTGCAAACGCTGGGCGCCGATCTTCACACCACCGCTCCAGCCACCCGCAGCCTGCGCTTCGTCGACCTGAGCGCGGGCACGGGAAAGGTTCGCAGCGGCCACGCGCAAATCGGTGTTGCTGGCCATGGCTTGCTGCACCAGTTGGTCCAGGCGCGGATCCTGATACAAGCGCCACCAATGGGCGGGCACCGGGGCTGAAACGACGTTTTTACCGTTGACCGATAAGTCGCCCTGCAAGTCTTCACGGTGGATGGCAGCGTCATCCGGCAAGTGATAATCCGGCCCGACCACCTGACACGCCGACAGCAACAGGCCCAATCCGGCGACAGCCAAACCCGAGGCCCTGCTCATTTCGCGGGCTCCTGCGGTTGGTCATCCATGATCGACACCGTCGCGGTCCGTCCGGCGATCATGCGGAAGTCGGCCGGCACGTCATCGAAGGCAATCCGCACCGGGATCCGCTGGGCCAGCCGCACCCAGCTGAACGCCGGATTGACGTTGGGCAGCAGGTTGCTGCCGCTGCTGCGGTCGCGGTCCTCGATGCCGGCGACGATACTTTCCACATGGCCGCGCAAACGCGCGCGGTCGCCGACCACCCGGATGTCGACCGACTGGCCGACATGGATGCCGTCGAGTTTGGTTTCTTCGAAATAACCGTCGATGTGGAACGAGTTGCTGTCCACCACCGACAAAACCGGGCGCCCGGCGGTGACGAATTCCTGTGCACGCGGCGCGCGGTCGTTGACGTAACCGTCCACCGGGCTGCGAATGGTCGAACGGTCGAGGTTGAGCTGGGCGCTGTCCACCGCCACCTGGGCTTCCATCAACGCCACTTCGGCGCGGGCCACCCGCGACTGGCTTTCTTCCAGTTGTTCACCCGGCACCAGATTGCCGAGGCCACGGTTACGCTTGGCTTCGCGTTGCGCCTGGGCCAGGGTTTCCTGTCGGTCGGCGACCGCTGCCTTGGCCTGACGCAAGGCCAGTTTGAAACGGTCCTGGTCGATGCTGAACAGCACCTGGCCGCGTTTCACCAATTGGTTGTCTCGCACTTCCACTTTCTGAATCAGCCCGGAAACGTCCGGGGCGATCTGCACGATGTCGGCTCGGATGTGCCCGTCCCGGGTCCAGGGCGCGAACATGTAATACATCACCATGCGCCAGACCATGACGACGGCGAAGGTCACGATCAACAGGGTCAGGACCACGCGACCGAGGGTCAAAAAAGGCTTTTTCATGTCATCAGGTATCGACTGAGTGAGTCCACGGCGCCGAGGAGCAAGGCGTAGAGAGCCACGTTAAACAATGCCCGGTGCCAGACCAGACGGTAAAAGTGCAGGCGCGTCAGCAATCCGTGCACCAGCAGGAACAGCACGTACGTAATGCCCATCAGCACCAGCAGCGTGGGCAGGAACACCCCGCTGATATCCAGATCACCGATCATAAAGGCGCTCCATCGATGCCATGGGGAAGCGGTTCTTCGAGTTCACCCGAGGCGACGAATTCCACCCCCGGCAGCAGCGACAAACGCAGACCGCTCAGGGCATGCAACAGGTGCAGACGCGCGCCGTCATCACACTCGGTGTTGAGGGCTCGGCGGGTACGGTCGAGGGTCATCAGCAGCGGGCTCGGGGCCGGCAACCGCTCGCCCGCCTTCAAACACGCCTTGAAGTATTCGCCGACCTCGGCCACCACTTGATGCAGTAGCGCTTGCGGTGTGCCTTGCACTCGCGGCGTATAAGCGAGGAGATCGAGCAAGTTCAGCGCTACACGTACTTCCCGCAGCGCGATGCCGGTGTCTTGCCCGGTCATGGCCAGCCGCGGCAGGTGCTGCATCAGGCGATCGAGTATCTGCACGCCGAGGTGCCGGTGCTCGGCCAGCGTAGCCGGCTCGGTCAGGCTGACAATGTCGCGCCAGCTGAAACGGGTCAGGCGCTTGGCCGCCAGTTCCGCGCCGAACGGCCGGGCGATCAGGGTCCAGACAAACGCAAACAGCAAGCCGACGGGGCCGGCCAGGTTGGAGTTGGCGAAGCTGAGAAAATCCGCGTCGTAAGCGCCCTGAATGCTGATGAAAGACGAGGTGTTGACCAGGGTCAGCAGCATGCCCAGGTAAAACTGCGGCTTGACCGTCAGGGTGCCGATGCAAATGAACGGCACGGCAAACGCCAGCACCAGCATCGGGAAGTCATGCAGGTTGGGCAGCACCAGGAACAGATAAAGGCTGGCAAACAGCACCGACATCGCGGTCCAGAAAAAGAACCGGTAAATCTGCGGCGCCGGGTCGTCCATCGAGGCGAAGAAGCTGCACGCCACCGCTGCCAGAATCACGGCGGCACCGCCGTCGGTCCAGCCGAGCAGAATCCACAGCACCGACGCGACAATGATCGCGGTCACCGTGGACGCCGCCGAATAGAGCATCAGCCCACGGTCGAGAAACGGCGACAGGCGACCCAGACGCCAATGCCGATACACCGCGCGCCAGCTGTCCTGGCTTTCGCACTGAATGGCGTATTGCAGGCTGCGGCAGTCTTGCCACAGATCGATCCACTCGCCAAGGCGATACAACGCGTTGGAGAACAGCAGCTGTTTGCGGTCATCCAGCGCTTCGGCGGACGGTTGCAGAGCCTCAAGTTGATCTTTCAGCGCCTGCCAGCGGTCGAGGTCGGCATCTTTGTGGCCGAGCCATTCGGTGGTCGCGATCAACAGCGGCGCGAACTTATCCACAAGCTCGGGCGTTCTTCGTTCAAGGGCATAGAGCGCGTCATCGAGGGCGTCGATCACCGGCAGCAGGTGAATCATCCGCCCGCGCAGCTCCTTGGTATTGCGCACCGTCTGCGGCCGCGCGCCCTCGTGGGGCAATTGACCGATCATCAGCTCCAGGCTGTTGAAGGTCGCCACCATCGCCGAACGCAAGGCACTGACTTCGTCCGGCTGCACGTTGCGGCTGAGGAAACGCAGGCTGTAAGTCGAGGCATCGGCGAACCATTTGTTCACCGAATCGTTGAACACCGGCGCCAGCCGACGGGGCCAGAACATCGCACCGACCACGGCTGCCACCGCGATGCCGAGGAAGATTTCTTCGGTTCGCGCTTCAGCGATATCCCACACCGCCAACGGGTTATCCACCACCGGCAAGGCGATCAGCGGCAAGGTGTAACCGGCGAGCATCAGCGCGTAACTGTTGGCCGTGCGCAGGTGCAAGGACAGAAACAGCAACGTCCCGGTCCACAGCGCGATCACCACCACCAGCACATACGGACTCTGGACAAACATCGGCACGAAAAACACCGCCGCCGCCGCACCGAGAAAGGTGCCGACCGCGCGGTATAAAGCCTTGGAACTGGTAGGGCCGACAAACGGGCTGGAAACGATGTACACCGTGGCCATCGCCCAATACGGACGGGGCATTTGCATGAGCATGGCGATGTACAGCGCAATCATCGACGCCGCAAACGTGCGAACCCCGTAGAACCAGTCCCGCGCCGGAGGAACGCCGGCGAAAAATCCGCTCAAGGGTTGGCCACCGACGGCGGATTGGCCGCTTCAAACGCTCTCAAAACCCGCAGCGTCGCTTCCAGATCACTGCGGTCGATGCCTTCGAGCACTTCATTGCGCAACCGCACCAGCTCGATCTCGACCGCCTGCACCAACTCCCGGCCGGTTTCCGTCAGGCTCAGGCATTTGGCGCGCCGGTCATAGGCATCTTCGGTGCGACAGACGTAACCGGCATGGCACAGCTGATCCAGCAGGCGAACCAGCGACGGACTCTCCATCCCTGCCGCCTGCGCCACCGTCACCTGCCGCACCCCCTCGCCCAGACGCCCGATCATCAACAACGGGACGGCGCAGGCTTCGGAGATTCCATAGTTGACCAGCGTGGTCTGGCAGATCTTCCGCCAATGCCTGGCGGCCACCACCATGGAGCTGCTGATGTTCATCTGGAGAGCGTCGAGGTTCTTCGGCACGAGGGGAAACACACACTGTTAGCTTGCTAACTATCAATATGGCATTGGAGGGGAAAGTTGGTCAAGTTTTGAAACAATTCTCAGGCGGACGGACAGATTTACGACACTCAACTGGACGCCAGGTTGAAATCACCTAAACGCACAAGCATCGCTTCATAAAGCTCCGGCGAAACCAGATAGGCCTTGATTTTATTGTTTTCGAGCACCGCAATCGGCCCGTCTTGCGACTCGCGCACCGCAGCTCCTGCGTTTTTCGCGAGTTCAGAAATGCTGATGACTCTTTCTGCCAAAACTCGTTGCATGACTCGCTCTCATAGCTGGACTCAACGCCATGAAAGCTACTTCAGCTCAGGTAATACCTTTCAGAAAAGCTGTGACAAGGTTTTGCGCTCAGATTTTTACACCCCCACGCCCCTTCCTCATCAGCACATCCAGTTGATCCACCACCTCCGCCCAATCCGCGTCATCCAGAATCTCGTCCCGCAAAAACTCCGCCTGACTCTTGGTCCAGAAAAACGCGTCCGCCAGGTGCAGGTCCGGTTTGAGCGGTGAATGGGTGGCGATGAATTGGTCGATGCTGACCGGATCGCTGTCCAGGCCGAGTTGTTTGAACAGGGAAGGAAGGCTGTGGGTTGGGGATTCCATGTCGGGCTCCTTTTTTATGGCAAATGATTGGGTGACTGCTTTGCAGTCAATCGCGGACAAGCCACGCTCCCACAGGACTGCGAGAACCCTGTGGGAGCGTGGCTTGCCCGCGATGACGGTATCACTAACGCCGCAAAACTCACTGGCTCAACTCTCGCACCTCCGCATGCGGCACCATTTTCAGAAACTGCGGCATTTCCATGTGCAGCAGATTGGTGTGGTTGCCGGCTTCCAGGTAGATGTCTTTCTGGCGAGTCAGCAACGGGTCGATGACCACGTCGAGCCCATAGGATTCGCCCAGGGCTGGCACGGCACCGCGTTCACAATCATCGAACAGGTGCGGCAGGTTGCTTTCCCGGGAGACCTGCCATTCGCCGCTGCTGCGTACTTTGCTCAGGTCCAGATGACGACTCGCCGGTAGCACAGCCATCAGGAAATGCCCGTGTTGGTCGTCGAGGATCACCGACTTGGCCACCCTTTCGGCAGGAATGTTCGCAAGCCGTGCGGTTTCAAGGCTGCTGGCCGAGTGCGGGTGGGAAATGATGTCATATTCGCAGTGCGCCTTATCCAGGCTGCTCTGCAGGGTTCTTGCCATACGCATGATGCACCTCGGTGTCCGCAACAACTTGCGCGGACGATGGTTAAAGCTTTTCTACGTACTGAAAGTCTAGGCCCGCTGGCGTAATCACGCGGGAAATCCGCCCGCCGGGCCGACGTCAATAACTGGTCAAAATTCGTACAATCCACAGCTCAGCTAGACTGTATAAAGAACCATCAATGACTCTCCCGGAGGGTCACGTGAACACTCGTTGCTGGGCAATTGCGCTGCTGTTGGCCTTGAGCGGATCGGTCTTCGCAGCGGACACCGTCGTCCTGCTGGCTCCCAACCCCATGGGGATCTGGCTGATCACGTTCGGCATCGCCTTTTTGATCGCCGAGGCGGCCTTGCCCAATTACGGTGTGATCGGGCTGGGCGGCATTGTGATGTTTGTGATCGGCGCGGTGATCCTGAGCAACACCGAAGTGCCTGTGCCATTGATGGTCGGCCTCGGACTGATCAGTGCGCTGCTGTTGATCTTCCTGCTGATCCACGCCCTGAAAACCCGACCGCGAGAAAACGTCAGCGGCGATGCCGGACTGGTGGGTAGCGTGGCCCCGGTGTTGTCGCTGGCCGGCAATGCCTACAACGGTTGGGTGCACCTGCAAGGAGAAAAGTGGCAAGTCCTCAGCACCACGCCGCTGCAACCCGGGCAAAGGGTCAGGGTGGTGGCGCGCAAGGGATTACTGCTGGAAGTGGCCGCGGCTGATGCGGCGTCGAAGGGAGAATAGACATGGGCCTGCAACTGGGTTTTGCCGCGCTGCTGTTACTGCTGATCGCACTGGCGGGGTCGACCTTCCGCATCCTGCGCGAATACGAGCGCGGGGTGGTGTTCCAGCTCGGGCGCTTCTGGCAGGTCAAGGGCCCGGGCCTGATCCTGCTGATTCCGGTGGTCCAGCAAATGGTCCGCGTCGACCTGCGGACCGTGGTGCTCGACGTACCGCCGCAGGATGTGATCACCCGCGACAACGTCTCGGTCAAGGTCAACGCGGTGCTGTATTTCCGCGTGCTCGACCCGCAGAAAGCCATCATCCAGGTCGAAGACTTCCTCATGGCCACCAGCCAACTGGCCCAGACCACGTTGCGGGCGGTGCTCGGTAAACATGAACTCGATGAACTGCTGGCCGAACGGGAGCGGCTGAACATCGACATCCAGCAAGTACTCGACGCCCAGACCGATGCCTGGGGCATCAAGGTGGCAAACGTCGAGATCAAACACGTGGACCTCAACGAATCGATGGTCCGCGCCATCGCCAAACAGGCCGAAGCCGAACGGGAACGCCGGGCCAAGGTGATTCACGCCGAAGGTGAATTGCAGGCCTCGGAAAAACTCATGCAAGCGGCCGAGATGCTTGGCCGCCAGCCTGGGGCCATGCAGTTGCGGTACATGCAGACGCTGAGTTCGATTGCCGGTGACAAGACCTCGACGATCGTCTTTCCGCTGCCGATCGAATTGCTCAAGGGGATGGCGGACTTGTCGTCCAAATCCTGACCTTCTGCAAAAACACCAACGTCTGGTAACTCCGTCGGAGATTTCCTTCAAGTTGTAGTGGTGTTGGTGAACTTGTTCCCGCCCGGGCCCAGGTCTAGTCTGGCTTTGTCACTGAATAAACGGTGACACGGACGTGCAAGTCCGACGAAACTGTTTAGGTCGCAATTGCCATGGCTCATTGCTTAATGGCGGCTGCGCGCAGGAGATCCTCGGATCTGCTGGGTGTCCTAAACAGTCCCGGTCTTGCACACCTGCGCACGGCCGCCACCCCATTCGCGTGCAAGCGAACGGTGACGGCTCTCACATACTGTTTAGGATTTTTTATATATGCACAAAATTACGCCGAATCCGCCAGGTAACCCTGGCACCGATTCCGAAGATTCTCTCGAAACTGAAAAACTCAAAGAAGCCGCTGACCGCGCCTTTGCCCACTACTTTCCCCCGGCTGACGGAAAACCAGCCAGGCGCCGCAAAGGCGCGCTCTTCTCCGTCTCTCCCGACATCGACACCGAAGCCCTGCTGGCCAACGCCTCCGAAGACCTGCTGTCCATCAGCGCCATCGCGGCCGATCTGGCAGACGATGTGGACGGGACACGGCGCTCGGTAGCCCTGGCACTCAGCCGCATGGCCGATGGTGTGCAGTTGCTGGTTGAGCGGGCGCTGGATCATTGGGAGGCGGTGCAGATTCAGCAGGCTCAGGCCAAGGTTTAGCCGGGTAGTTTTGTGGTGAGTTGAAGATCGTCATCGCGGGCAAGCCCGCTCCCACAGGGATCGCAGTCGTACAAAAATCTTGTGTTCACTGAAGATCACCTGTGGGAGCGAGCCCGCTCCCACAGGGATCGCAGTCGTACAAAAATCTTGTGTTCACTGAAGATCACCTGTGGGAGCGAGCCCGCTCCCACAGGGATCGCAGTCGTACAAAAATCTTGTGTTCACTGAAGATCACCTGTGGGAGCGGGCTTGCCCGCGATGGCGTCAGTACTGTCAATGCATGACTTGGCAACTAACGCCTCATAAGGCGCGCGCGCCCAACGCTCCACCCGCTCACACAAAAGTGCCGAAGCCTCACGACGCTTCTCATCGCTGTCCCCGACAAACACCTCCGAAGGCTGTTTAGCATGCGGCCCCACCGCCGCAAAAACCTGCTCACGCTGCACATCATCCAACCCGAAAAACCCAGCCAACCGCCCTGCCATTGCGCCGGGCAATTCACTGTAATTCACCGCCAACCCGCCAAACGCCCAACATCGCACCAACCCCAATTCCAACAACCGCCCCAACCGCCGCGCAATAAAATCCTCGCGACTGTCGAACGGCAATGCGTCATCCAGCCCACTCGCCCCGATCATCCCCGGCACCATGTGCATACCCGGACGACGCAGATGCGAAACGGCGATTTCCAGCGGATCGCGGTACACAAACAACCAAGGCGTGTCGGGAAAACATTCGCGCAACAGGGGCAATTCAGCGATGTTCCAGGCATCGAGTTTGATCACCAGCCGCTGTTCGACACCGAGCCGGCGCTGACCATAAGCGGACAACAACCCTTTGATGGCGGCACGTTGTTCGGCGGCAGGCAAATCACTGCGCAACAAGTCATCCAGCGGCGGCGGTTCGCTGATGACGATGTGGTTATCGAGCTGCGCGAGCATTTGGCTGATGAGGGTCGAGCCGCAGCGCGAAGCATGAAAAATAAACGCACTCGGCGCCAAACCGGGACTTTGCGCCTGCCAGTCGCCGAGAACAGCCAACGGTGTTTGCCGACGAAACGCCTGGTTGAACGGCAGTCGCAGCGCCTCTTCCACGGCATCGCGAAAAAAAGGCTGATGCAGCGGCGTGTCGCCAAACCAGCACCAATCGACCTGCCACTCGCCAGCCGGCCGCCAGACCCGAATCGGTAGCCAACCTTCCAGGCTCAGGCGTTCCATTGTTCATTACATCGGCGACGGCCGTTTCGCATGGCCGCAAGCAGTTCTCCCCGAGAAAACGCCAGGCCTCGCTCAGCCGCCAGTTCCAGAGTACGAGTGATGAAAACCTCGGTGTCCGGCAAGCCCTGCAACGTCTTCGACAGCTGCAAATCACTAGCCACCAGACGCTGAAACTGCAGCAAGGCGCCGTCACCCACGCCAGGCGACGGCGTGGTCGATACGCCGTCAACAATCGCCTGCTCCAGCCAGACACCCGGTCGGCAATCGAGCACCAGATGAACCCGCGCCTGAGTATCACGATTGTCCACACGATGCGGCCGCGACAAGTCGAGAAACCAGCACTCGCCCGCCGCCATCGGCATGCGCTGGCCATCGAGCATGAAGTCCACTTGAGGCGGGCTGAGCAGCGGGATGTGCAGGCGCAAATCGGCGTCTGGCCCGCCAAGATCATAGTCACGATGCTCATGAATCTGCCCGCCCGGCCCAAGTCGCAACAGGCGTGCAGACACAATCTCCAATGGCAGATCCCGCAAGCCCTGCTGCCATCGCAAATCCCGCAACCAAGGCGCGCGCAACAGCGGCTCACCGCGCCCCGGCGACAATTCCGTCAACGCATCCGCCGCCGACACCAGCGCCACACCGCTCCAATCCCCGGCGTAGTAATCGCTGTTGAAATGCGCGTGCCAGGCATCCTCGTCGATGGCCGCGAGCGCCTGCAACAACAGCGGCAAATCCACCGTCACCGGCAAGCGAGCAAACACCGGTCGACTCATCGTCTCGGCAGCACCGCACACTCGCCGAGCCAGGTCAGCAAGTGGTCGAGGCAGGCCTCAACCGACTGCACGCCGGTATCGAGCACCAAGGAGGCGGACGGCGGCGGTTCATAGGGCGCGGACACACCGGTAAACCCTGCCAGGTCACCGCGACGCGCCCTCGCATAATGGCCCTTGGGATCGCGTTGCTCGCACACCGCCAGCGAAGCGCTGCACCAGACTTCGCGGTAATCCTCACCCAATCGCCGAGCGAACACCTCACGCAGTTCCACCAGCGGCGCGATCATCGCGAGGATGACAATCTGCCCGTTCTCCACCAGCAGCGCCGCCAGTTCGCTGGCGCGGCGGATGTTCTCCAGACGATCGCTGTCGGAAAAGCCAAGATCGCGATTGAGCCCGACCCGCAACCCGTCGCCATCGAGCACCACGCTCTGCACGCCGCGCTCAAACAGCTCGGCGTGCAGTGCCTGGGCCAGCGTCGATTTGCCCGCTGCCGGTAAACCGGTGAGCAAAATCGCGGTGCCGTGATGACCGTTGCGGGTCTCTCGTTGTTCGCGATTGATGCTCGCGGTCGGCACCCGCAGATTATTGGACTGGGGCATGGGTCACCGGCACGGCGATGTTGCCCGACGCCCACGCCGCTTCGCGGTTGGCCAAGGCGGTGGCGATGGATTGGACTTCAGTCGATTGCACCTCATCCGGCATCGGGTCGAGGCCGGCGCTGGCGAAGATCTGACCGTAAGCGTTACGCAGATCGGCATAGGACAGATCGCGGCGCAAATCCGCCTGCAAGGTGTTCAGTTCACCCTGGATCAGGTCCAGCTCACCGAGACCCGCCGCCTGATGACGGTTGCGCAACTGCCCCAGAATCTGCCCGTCAATGCTCGACAATTCCTGGTTGGTCTCGAACTGATGCAGCGCTTCCTGATAGTTGGCGTTGGCCACGTAGAGCTGGGCCAGCACCGCAATGGACATGGCCTGACGCCGTGCCTTGGCGACTTCTTCGCCAGCCTTGGCCACGTTGATCGCGGCCGGTGCGGAAATCACGTTGAACAGGTTCCAGGTCAATTTCACCCCGTAGTCGGCCCACTTGTCGTTGACCAAAAACGAGTTGCTGTCGTAATGCCCGCCCGCCGAAAACTCCAGCCCCGGCAACAGCCGTAGCATGGCTTTACGGGTTTCGGCGGTGCTGATGCGGGTCTGGTAATCCTGCTCACGCAGTTCCGGCCGGCTGGCCAAGGCTTCATGCTCGAGGCTGGCCATGCCAACTTTCAACTGCGGAATCGAGTAATCATCCGGGGTCGCCAGTTTCAGGTCGGTGCCCATCGGCAGGTTGATCAGGGTTGCCAGTTCGGTTTTGGCCAGTGACAACGCCCGGCGTTGCTCCTGCAACTGGCGGGTCGCCTCGATCAGTGAGCGCTGATAACCCAACGCCTGGATCGGATCGCCGATGCGTTGTGTGCTCATGCTTTGGCTGTTGCTGCGCGCCGCATCGACCCGCGCCATCAGGCTGTCGATCTGCGTGAGCAAACGCTCGGCAGCCACCGCTCGCCAATAGGCCGAGCGCACATCCTGGACAATGGTGTTGATGACTTTGCGCCGGCGTTCCTGAACGATCAGTCGCTGATCGCCCTGCTGCTTGGCACTGATGTAACTGACGCCGAAGTCGAGGACGTTCCACACCATGGTCAGGTCGGCCACTCGGCGGTCTCGGTCCTGGGAGGTCGACGGTTCCAGGGACTGGGTGTCAGTCAGCACACTCTGGCTGCTGGAGGCGCTGACGTTGCTGCGCCCGGCATAGCCTGCCGCCAGCGCCATGCGCGGCAGCATGTCGAAACTGGCGAGGTCGAGTTGGCGCTTGGCCAACGCCTCTTCCATGATCTTGAGCCGGCCTTCGAGGTTGTATTTCACCGCGCGGGCCATGGCCTGGTGCAAGGTCAGCGGACCACTGAGGGGCTCCTGACCGGTGTACATATTCTGCAGATCACTCTTGGCGCGCTGTTCGCTGACGCTGCGCTCGATCGGTTCACTTTTGACGGCACATCCGCTGATCGCAAGCGCCAGCAGGCTGGCGCCGAACAACTTCTGACTTCTATTCATCCTTGACTGCCCCTGGGTTCCGCACTGTTTTGAATATTTTTTCAGGCTTGCATTTCGCTGATGCCGACGTGTTTCAACGCCTCGGCCAGGCTCTCGACCTGCCGTTGCTCGGTGTCTTTGATTTGTTGCAATTGTTGGTTGAGCGTTAGCGCGCCAAACACGCCGCGCAGTCCTTGGGAAACGTCCCCGCCCCTGATCGAATGACTGCCGAAAGAGTCCTGCGATCCGCGTTCGCTGCCGGTGTCCTGATTGAACAGGCTCGACAGCGTGCTGGTGCTGAACACACCGCCATCGCCACCGCCAAAGCCAAGGAACCCTTGGCCCGAGCCTTCGCCTCCGCTGTCGCTGCTGTCGAATACCTGGGCGATGAAGCTTGGCGCCAGTGTGCCGCGGTTGATGAAAATGTCGCCCAGCGGCCGGATGCCGTCGCCGATCACCCGCTGTTCGAACAACGGCGCAAAGGTCAGCGGCGAGCCAAGCGTGCCCGTTGGCGGGGTGAAAATGATCGGCTGCAGCGGCACGTTCGGTTGATCTGGAACGATCACGGGTTGCGGGGCGCGGAACTCCGGATCCGCCGGCACCAACACAATCGGCGACGATGGCACCGGCACGGTGTTGATCGCATAACTGTTCGACTGGCTAGAGCCGCTGCCGGCATTGCCCGAACCATCACTGACGCCCGCGATGTTCAGGCTGATCGCGTTGTTGCCGTTGCTGGTATTGCTGGTGGGCGTCAGCGTCGCGGTCCAGGTTTTGCCACCGTCGCTGCTGGTCAGGTTGGACAATGTGCCGTTGGCCACACTGATGTCGGACAGGTCGAAACCGGTCACCGCCTCATTGAAGGTGAAGGTCACCAGCGAAGTCTGGCCAACACCCAGGTTCGGGTTGGCAACGACGACTGTGGCGGTCGGCCGCTCGCCGTCGATGGCGTAATTGTTGGAAACCGCTACGCCGTTGCCGGTGTTGCCTGCCAGGTCCGAGACGTTGCTGGTGTCGAGGGCGATGAAGTTGCTCGGGTCGGACAGGTTCGCGGTCGGTGTGAAGGTCGCGGTCCAGGTCTTGCCGCCATCGCTGCTGGTCAGATTGGTCAACTCGCCGTTGGTCACGCTCAAATCCGACAAGTCGAAATCGCTCACCGCCTCACTGAACGTGAAGGTCACGAGCGTCGTCTGGCCAATGCCCAAATTCGGATTGGCAACCACGATGGTGGCGGTCGGGCGCGAGGCATCGAGGGCGTAGTTGTTGGAGATGGCTATCGCGGCACCGGCATTGCCTGCCGCGTCGGCCACGTTGCCGGTGTCGAGCAGGATCAGGTTGGTGGTGTCGTTGATGTTCGCCGTCGGCGTCAGGGTCGCCGTCCAGGTCACGCCGCCGTTGCTGCTGACCAGGTTGGAGAGCACACCGTTGGCCACGCTCAGATCCGACAAATCGAAACCGGACACCGCTTCGCTGAAGGTGATTGTAACGGTGGTGGTCTCGCCGATACCGAGGCGATTGTCCGCGACCACAATGGTCGCAGTCGGCCGCGCCGTGTCGATGGCGTAGTTGTTCGAATCGGTCACGCCCACGCCGCTGTTGCCCGAGGCGTTTTGCACACCACTGTTGTCGAGGCGGATGAGGTTGGTGCTGTCCGTCACGTCGACCGTTGGCGTGAACGTCGCGGTCCAGGTGATGCCGCCGTCGCTGGACGACACGTTACTCAACGTGCCGTTGGCGATGGTTAGATCAGCGTTGGTGAAACCGCTCACCGTTTCGCTGAAGGTGATGGTCACGCCTGAGGTTTCACCGGCCTTGAGGGCGTTGTCGGCGATCACGATGGTCGCGGTCGGCACTTGGGTCTCGACCACATAGTTGGCAGAGTTTGTCGTGCCCGAACCGGCATTACCGGCAAGGTCAGCGATCCTCGTGTTGTTCAAGGTGATGAGGTTAGTTGCATCGGTTACACCGAGGGTCGGGGTGAAGGTCGCGGTCCAGGTGATCCCGCCGTCGCTGCTGCTCACCGCGCTCAACGTACCGTTGGCAATGCTCAGGTCGCTGTTGTCGAAACCGCTGACGGCCTCGCTGAAGGTGATGGTTACCAGCGCGGTTTCGCCCGGTTTCAGGGTCGTATCGCTCAACACGATGGTCGCGGTCGGGCGTTGGCTGTCGATCACGTAGTTATTGGAATCGGTGGTGCCGCTGCCTGCGTTGCCGGCCAGATCCTGAACCCCGGTGTTGTCCAGTCGGACGATGTTGCTGGTGTCGGAGATGCCGGCCAAAGGCGTCAAGGTGGCCGTCCAGGTGATGCCGCCGTCGCTGCTGCTGACGTTGCTCAGGGTGGCGTTGTCGATGGTCAGGTCGGCGTTGGTAAAGCCACTGACCGCCTCGCTGAACGTGATGGTCACCAGCGTGGTCTGGCCAACGCCCAACGCCGCGTCAGTCACCACGATCGTCGCGGTTGGACGCTCGGTGTCGATGGCAAAGTTGTTGGAGTCGGTGCTGCCGCTGCCGACGTTGCCCGAGGCGTTTTGCACGCCGGTGTTGTCCAGGGTGATCAGGTTGGTCGTGTCGGTAATAGCGTTGGTCGGCGTGAAGGTCGCAGTCCAGGTAATGCCGCCGTCGCTGCTGCTGACCGCGCTCAAGGTGCCGTTGGCGATGGTCAGGTCGGCGTTGGTGAAACCGGTTACCGCCTCGGAGAAGGTGATGGTCACCAGGGAAGTTTCACCGATGTTCAGGGTGCTGTCGGCAACCACAATGGTGGAGGTCGGCAGCACCGTATCAATCGTGTAGTTCGCCGAACTGGTGGTGCCGCTGCCCGCGTTGCCGACAATGTCCGCCACCCCGGTGTTGTTCAGAGTGATAACGTTGCTGGTGTCCCTGACGCCGACCGTTGGTGTGAACGTCGCGGTCCAGGTGATGCCGCCATCGCTGCTGCTGACCGCGCTCAACGTACCGTTAGGGATGCTCAGGTCACTGTTGTCGAACCCGCTGACCGCCTCGCTGAAGGTGATGGTCACCAGTGAGGTTTCACCCGCGCTGAGTGTGCTGTCGGCGACCACGATGGTGGCGGTCGGACGCAGGCTGTCGATCACGTAGTTATTGGAATCAGTCGTGCCCGCACCAGCGTTCCCGGCCAGGTCGGCTATCCCGGTGTTGTTTAGAGTGATGAGGTTGGTCGCATCGTTGACGCTGACAGTCGGCGTGAAGGTCGCGGTCCAGGTGATGCCGCCATCGCTGCTGCTCACCGCGCTTAACGTGCCGTTGGCAATCGTCAGGTCGACGTTGGTAAAACCGCTGACCGCCTCGGAGAAGGTGATGGTCACCAGCGAGGTTTGGCCCAGCGCCAATGTAGTGTCCGCCATCACGATAGTAGCCGTCGGGCGCACGGTGTCGATGGCGTAGTTGTTGGAATCGGTGCTGCCTATACCGGCGTTGCCCGAACCGTTTTGCACACCGCTGTTGTCCAGGGTGATCAGGTTGGTCGTGTCGGTAATGCTGGATGTCGGTGTGAACGTGGCGATCCAGGTAATGCCGCCATCGCTGCTGCTCACCGCGCTGAGTGTGCCGTTCGCGATGGTCAGATCGGCATTGGTGAACCCCGTCACCGCCTCAGAGAAGGAGATGGTCACCAGCGACGTTTCACCGATTTTCAGGGCGTTGTCGGCGACCACGATCGTCGCGGTCGGAATCACGGTATCAATCGTGTAGTTGCCGGAGTTGGTGGTGCCACTGCCCGCATTGCCGGCCAGGTCGGCCACCCCGGCATTGGCCAGGGTGATGAAGTTGGTTGTGTCATTCACGCCAACTGTCGGCGTGAAAGTTGCGGTCCAGGTGATGCCACCGTCGCTGCTGCTCACCGCAGTCAACGTGCCATTGGCAATCGTCAGGTCGGCGTTGGTGAAACCGCTCACCGCCTCGGAGAACGTAATGGTCACCAGCGACGTTTCGCCGGCACTCAGGGTCGGGTCTGCCAGGACGATGGTCGCGGTGGGGCGAAGCGTATCGATGGCGTAGTTGTTGGAATCGGTGGTGCCGCTGCCGGCGTTGCCCGACAGGTCGGCGATGCCGGTGTTGTCCAGGGTGATCAGGTTGGTCGTGTCGTTGATGCTGGCGCTCGGGGTAAAGGTCGCGGTCCAGGTAATACCGCCATCGCTGCTGCTCACCGCACTCAACGTGCCGTTGGCGATGGTCAGATCGGCGTTGGTAAAACCGCTGACCGCTTCACTGAAGGTAATCGTGACCAGCGAGGTTTCGCCGATTCTCAGTGCAGTGTCCGCCACCACAACCGTGGCCGTCGGGCGTACGGTGTCGATGGCGTAGTTGTTCGAATTGCTGGTGCCGCTGCCAACGTTCCCGCTGCCGGCTCCCTGTACGCCGGTATTGTCCAGGATGATCAGGTTGGTCGCGTCAGTGATGCTGGCGGTCGGCGTGAAGGTTGCGGTCCAGGTAATGCCGCCGTCGCTGCTGCTCACCGCGCTCAAGGTGCCGTTGGCGATGGTCAGATCCGCGTTAGTGAAACCTGTTACCGCTTCAGAGAACGTAATGGTGACGAGAGAGGTTTCGCCAATTCTCAGCGCGTTATCGGCGACCACGATGGTGGCCGTCGGCGCCACAGTGTCGATCGTATAGTTGCCGGAATTGGTGGTGCCGCTGCCCGTGTTGCCGGACAAATCGGCCACACCGGTGTTGTTCAGGGTGATGACGTTGGTCGTGTCATTCACGCCCGCTGTCGGCGTGAAAGTTGCGGTCCAGGTGATCCCGCCGTCGCTGCTGCTCACCGCAGTCAACGTGCCATTGGCAATCGTCAGGTCAGCGTTGGTGAAACCGCTCACCGCCTCGGAGAACGTGATGGTCACCAGCGAGGTTTCGCCCGCGGTCAGTGCGCTATCGGCCAGCACAATCGAGGCGGTCGGACGCACCGTGTCGATGGCGTAGTTGTTGGAATCGGTGGTGCCGCTACCGGCGTTGCCCGACAGATCCGCGATCCCTGTGTTGTCCAGGGTGATCAGGTTGGTCGTGTCGTTGATGCTGGCGCTCGGGGTGAACGTTGCAGTCCAGGTAATGCCGCCGTCGCTGCTGCTCACGGCCGTCAAAGTGCCGTTGGCAATGGTCAGGTCGGCGTTGGTGAAACCGCTGACCGCTTCGCTGAAGGTAATGGTCACCAGCGAGGTTTCGCCGATTCGCAAGGCCGTGTCCGCGACGACGATGGTTGCCGTTGGCCGCACGGTGTCGATGGCGTAGTTGTTCGAATCGGTGGTGCCGCTGCCGGCGTTGCCCGACAGGTCGCTCACACCGGTGTTGGCCAGTGTGATCAGGTTGGTGGTGTCGGTGATGCTGGCAGTCGGCGTGAATGTCGCGGTCCAGGTGATACCGCCGTCGCTGCTGCTCACGGCCGTCAACGTGCCGTTGGCAATCGTCAGGTCGGCGTTGGTGAAACCGGTCACCGCCTCGGCGAAGGTGATGGTCACCAGCGAGGTTTCGCCGATTTTCAGCGCGTTGTCGGCCACGATAATGGTCGCGGTCGGGCGCACGGTATCAATGGCGTAGTTGTTCGAATCGGTGGTGCCGCTGCCGGCGTTGCCCGCCAAGTCAGCGATCCCGGTATTGTTCAGGGTGATCAGGTTGGTTGTGTCGTTGATGCTCGCGTTCGGGGTAAAGGTCGCCGTCCAGGTGATGCCGCCGTCGCTGCTGCTTACGGCCGTCAAGGTGCCGTTGGCAATCGTCAGGTCGGCATTGGTGAAACCGCTGACGGCTTCACTGAAGGTGAAGGTGACCAGCGAGGTTTCGCCGATTTTCAGCGCGTTGTCGGCCACGACAATGGTCGCGGTCGGGCGCACGGTATCGATGGCGTAGTTGTTGGAATCGGTGGTGCCGCTACCGGCATTGCCCACCAGGTCGCTGACCCCGGTGTTGTCCAGGGTGATCAGGTTGGTCGCATCAGTAATGCTGGCGGTCGGGGTAAAGGTCGCCGTCCAAGTGATGCCGCCATCGCTGCTGCTCACCGCGCTCAACGTGCCGTTTGCAATCGTCAGGTCCGCGTTGGTAAAACCGGTCACGGCCTCGTTGAAGGTGAAGGTCACCAGCGAGGTTTCGCCGACCTTCAGCGCGGTGTCGGTGAACACGATGCCGACGGTCGGGCGTGCGGTGTCGACGACGTAGTTGTTGGAGTTGGTGGTACCGACGCCGGCCGTGCCCAGGCCGTTGATCACCCCGGTGTTGTCCAGGGTGATGAGGTTGGTCGTATCGGAAATACTGGCGGTCGGCGTGAAGGTCGCCGTCCAGGTAATGCCGCCATCGCTGCTGCTGACGGCGCTCAGGGTGCCGTTGGCGAGGGTCAGGTCGGCATTGGTGAAACCGGTCACGGCCTCGGAAAAGGTGAATGTCACCACGGTGGTTTCGCCGATGCTCAGGGTGGTGTCAGCGACCACAATCGTCGCGGTCGGCGGCGGCGCATACGCGGTGTTGAGTACACCACCGTCGTTGTAGATTGTCGCGGCGGCGGTTGGCGAGGTGCCTGTTGTCCCGCCGCCCAACGCAGCACCACCCGCACCACTGCCCGCCGCATTGCCGGCCAGTGCCGCGAAGTTGGCGGCCGTGATCAGCAACGTGCCTTTGTTCCAGATCGCGCCGACGCCCCGGCCGCCGATGCCGCCATTGGACGCATTGCTGCCGTAGCCACCACCGCCGCCACCGCCACCGCCGGCGCCGATGTTGTTGGTGATGCTCGACGTGCCGATGATGGTCATCGTGCCGGTGGAGGCATTGTAGATCCCGCCCGCCGCGTTACCGCCAGCGCCACCGACCTTGTCCCAACCGGCGCCACCGCCCCCGCCGCCAATGGAAATCGTGCCATTGGTGGCCGTCGAACCGTTACCGCCGTTGCTGTAATAGGAAACGCCCAGGCCACCCGTGCCGCCGGTGCTGGTGCCGCCGCGACCGCCCATGTGGGTCGCGTCATAACCACCGCCATAACCGCCAACGCCACCGGAACCTGCCTGGCCACCCAGCGTGCCGGTGCCCGGCCCGGCCGAACCGCCATGCCCGCCACCCTGGCCGCCCAAACCACCACCGCCACCACCGCCACCACCGTAAAAAGCGCCCGTGACACCGCCACCGCCACCGCCACCGGAAGCGGCGTTGGAGGTCACGCTGACGTTGTTCAGCGTCAGGATCCCTGCGTTGAAAATCCCCCCGGCCATCGCACCCGTGGCACCGTAACCACCGTTGCCGCCTGTGCCCGACACCAAACCACGGGTAATCACCAGGCCGTCAAGACTCACGGTTCTGCCCGCCGCAATTTCAATCACCCGCGTCCTGTACTGACCGTCGAGAATCACGTCAGCCGCGCCGTCATTGTTCAAGTCGCCATCAACGGTGATGTTCTTGTTGATCAGCAATTCGGACGTCAACTGCACCGTCATGCTGCTGTTGAAGGTGACGATATCGCCGTTCTGCGCCGAGGCGATGGCGGCACGCAACGAGCCGACACCGGTGTTGGCGTTGTTGGTGGCGGTCCAGGTCGCCAGGCCCCACTGATACTCGCTCATGGCCGTGGTCGACAGCACGTTGGCGCTTTCGATGTTGCCGGTGACAATTTCCAGATTCCAGTCGCCGCCGATCCCGGTGCGGTTGCTGGACGCGGCCACATCACGGTCGGTCATTTGCGCCAGCGAGTCGACGAAACTCAAGCCGCGCTGGCCTTCGGCGGTGTAACAGCCGTAGATCATGATGTCGCCGCCGACATTCATGTCCTTGCCGATTTCTGCCAGCACCGTGCTGCGGGCTGCGACGTTTTCGGCCGACAGATAGCTGTCGCCCAACCACAGATCGCCCGCGTTGCCGTGGGCAATGATCTGCACTGAACTGATGCCCTGATGGGTGTCGAGGTAGTCAGCAATCTGTTGCAAGCCGTCCCGGCTCGCATCCAGTTGAACCACCTCAGTGCCGGGCGCCACACCTTTGAGCAGGCTGTCGGCGTCCTTGACCCGGGAATCGACGAACACCACGCTCTGGCCAGGCACTGCAACAGGTGTTGTCGCGGGCGTGGCATCGGCCTGGCCGTGGGTGTCTTTGCTGGCGACCGGCTGATCACTCGCCGGCGCTTTCGCGGCGTCGGCCGTGGGGTGGCTGTCAGGCTGAGCGACATCCGCCACCGTGGCGGCAACCGCGCCGTCGAACAGCATGCGCGGTTCCAGGGACATGATCATCGGCGAGGCCAGTGCCCGTGCGCCTTGGGTAACTCGCGACTTGCCTTTGCTCCACCACATGCTGCTCACCCGGACTCGAACTTTCGTGACGCGAAAATGAAAATGCCGCGATCAACTGATCGCGGCGTCGGCTTTCATGCGAATGACATTGGCGGCGCTGGCTGAGCCATCGAGCCAAAAGGACAATTCCGAGTACTGCTTGAACAAATCTGGCGGAAGGATCGTGCGCCGCGATTGCAGTTCAACCCGCGGCTTGACCTTGTGCAGGCCCGAAACCCCAAGGGCCTGGTCGAACTCCGGCGCGTCATAGGCGAGGTTGTCAAAGTCATGCTCGAACCAGGGTTCGCCGATGAAGTCGTAGACCAGCCGCATCACCCGGTCAGGCGCCTGGGTCAGCAGGTCGTAGTCGACGATCAGCAACGATTCGGCGTGTTCGCCGTAATAGGCTTCCTTTAGCGCCGCCCAGGCAAAACCCACCAAGCGATTGCGCTGAGCCAGGGTTTCGCAACGGCTGTAGACGGTATTGCGTTCGATCGCGTCGCCGAACAACTTGGTGTTTTCAAAGGGGTTGGCGCGGTACAAACGCTCGATGCTGTCCATGACCCAGGCGACATTGCGCACACAGGCAATGACTTTGGCTTGCGGGAACAGATCGCTGATGGCCGGCAGGCGCGAGCTCCACAGCCGGTTGGTGTCGAACACCACCGGTTTGTCGGCCTTGTCGGCGTAGAAGGAATCGAACAGACCGCGCAGTAATCGCCGACGCAGGTCGGTATCAATCACCGCGCCAAACTCGCTGCCGGCGCTGCACTGCTCCAGAACACCGGAAAACAGAGCGCCAACGGGGCTGGTCATGCCGGCATGGAAACGCGGGTTCTGCAAAAGGATTGCAGAAAGCAGGGTCGAGCCCGAGCGCGGCAAGCCGGAGATAAAGTGGAACTGCTGCATCCATTCACCTAGTCATAAGTCCCTTATGTATGACGGAGCGTAGACTATGAATGGCCGTACCATTAGTAGTGTTTTGATATCAAATCGAAGCTAAATCATCTGAGAAGGGTGATTTTTGCTACTGAATCAATGCATCAAGAACAAGCGCGCATTGGCGCCGCCTGCCTGGGTTTCACCAGCGCTCTGCCAGCCTGCGGGCAACGGCGTGAACTCGTCTGGCACCCCGACGGTACCGATCAACCACACGCGTCCCGTGCCTTTGGGCAAGCCGCCAAGGCTTTCGAGGTAAACGTCCTGGCTCACCAACGTGCCGAAACCATAGGCATTCGGCCGGCTCGAACCGCCACCGGGCAAGGGTGGCGTGTACAGCAAAGGCTTGGCGTCGGTGCGGTTGTAATAGACGTAGCTGAGGTACCAGAGCATGTCGCTGGTGACGATCCGGTCACCGGCAACGAAGTGCTGGTTGACGTAGTTGACCATGACGTTGAACTGATCGTTGGTATCGACCGTGGCGTTGTTATTCAGGCCCACCAGTTCGACACCGATAAACAACACCAGCACTGTCAGGGCCAGTACCCGGAAGCCCGAGTACAGGCGATCAATGGCCAGCGCGGCAATCATCGGCAGGCCGAGGGCATAGGCAGTGAGGTACCGCTCGATGAACACCGGAGAGATGAACGACACCGAAAACACCAGCAACAACGGCAAAACGGTGTAGATCACCACCAGCGCACTGCCACGAATGACACTGCGATCACGCGCCAGCGCCACCCCCATCAAGGCCAGCAACGCCAAAGGCAACGTGATGAAAATCACTGTCGGCAGGTCCTCGCCATCGTCCTGGATCAGAAACGACCAGATCATCGACGGCAACGAGCCGAACGTGACCGGTACCTCCCACCCTACATCGCCATTGGCTTTGAGCTGATCCATGTGCTGGATCAGATCGATCAGGCTCGGCACCCACGGCAAGTACAACAGCACGATGGCCACGTTCGCCAGCCACCAGCCGGGGCGTTGAATATGCCGCAAGCGATAACCTGGTTGCAGGCGGATCACCCCCAGATACAGCCAGTGGCCAAGCACACACAGTGCCGTGAAGTAATGGGTGTAGAACGCTGCACTCATGAGCAGCACATACGCCACCAGATAACGTGTGCGCCGGGGGTATCTGATCCAGTAGACCAGGGCAATCGTGGCGCCGATCAGCCACAGGCCCAGCAGCGAGTACATCCGCACTTCCTGGCTGTAACGCACCGCCGTGGGCAGCAGCGCCAGCAGCAAACCGGTCAGCAACGCGGCACGCCGGGTGGCGATCAAGTCCATCAGCCAGACGCCGAGCCACACCGTGGCGATCCCGGGCAATGCGCTGAGCGTGCGGATGGAAAAAATACCGTCGCCGAACAGCTCGATCCAACCATGCAGCAGCATGAAATACAGCGGCGGATGCACATCGTGGGCAGCGTGCACCCAGATTCCGCCGAGAGAATAGTGGCTCAGCAGCAGGCTGGAGCCTTCGTCGCCCCAGATAGCCGCCGCCGTCAGGTCGTAGAAACGCACCAGCGCGGCCAGCGCCAGGATCGGCAACAGCCAATGCTCGCGTGCCCAGCGAAGCAAGCGCCGGCCACTCGCCCAGGCGCCGGGTGTCGCTTGCGGGCCTTGGGTGCCGTCGAGCGGCAACTCTCTGTGCGCCTCCATTAACTCCCCTCAGGACTGCCGGTGAAAAAGCGTGAAGCTTGCAATCACTGTAAGACAGCGACAGCGCCGTCGTCGATGCTGGCTTTGCGACCAACGACATTGGGTATCCATGCGGATCAACTACGCTCTGGCTTGGCGTGACCCAGCCACGGAGATGAAAGGAATCGGCTAATCGCAACGATCTGCCCGGCTATCCGGGCCGCCCGCGTGGCGCGCCAGACAACTAACCTGAGGGATGAGGAACTATGGAAGTATTCATGGGCACTATTCAGCCTTTCGCCTTTAACTTTGCCCCTAACGGCTGGGCTCTGTGTAACGGCCAGACGCTGGGGGTTTCGCAATACCAGGCGCTTTTCTCACTGCTGGGAATCTACTACGGAGGCAATGGCACCACCAACTTCATGCTACCCAACCTGCAAGGCCGAATGCCGATTGCACAAGGCAACGGGCAGGGCCTGACCCCTCGCGTTATCGGCGAGTACTCCGGGACCGAGAACGTCACCGCCACCATCACCAACATGCCTAATCACACCCATGCCTTGTCCGGGCTCACGGCGACCACCACCCTGCAACTGGCCAGCCCGGCGAGCAACCCGGTCACCACGCCAACCGCCACCAACTCGTACATCGGCGCTTCGGGCGGCGGCCCGGGCTCGGCGAGCATCTTCTCCGATGCACAAGGCGCTGCGGCCGTACCGCTCAAGGGCGTCGCCACCGCAGTGACGGGAGAAATCTCGTCTGCCGGTAACGGCTTGCCGATGGAAACGATGAACCCGTTCCTGGTGCTCAACTTCAGCGTTGCCTTGAACGGGTTGTTCCCTTCTCGCAACTGAGGTCTGGCCGGGGGATGCAAATCCCCCGACCGTTTTTTGGAGAGTGACGCCATGCTGCAACAGGTTCAAAGCCGACACTTTCAGGCTCTGCTGGGCAAGACAGACAGGCTGCAGCTGCCGGGTGGCAGTGAATTGCCGATCCATATCGACACGCTTAAAGAAACGCCCTGTTCGCAAATGCCCAACAGCGAGCGCATGCCGTTCAGCGTCGGGTTAAACAGTCTGGAGCCGACAGAGTTCGTCGATGGGTTATGTGCGCTGGAGTTACCGGAACTGGGTCGGGTGGAAGACATTTTTGTCTCCCGGGTACCGGCCATGGGACGTGACCCGGGCGTGGGATATTTCTACATCGCCTTCAACTGAACACACCGAAATCCCAATGTGGGAGCGAGCTTGCTCGCGATTGCGGTGGTTCATTCACATCTATGGTGCCTGACACTCCGCCATCGCGAGCAAGCTCGCTCCCACAGGGGGCTATGGTGTTTTCAAACTTGTGGATACCACACCAACCGCTCCGCCGCCGGGTTTCGCTCTTCAACCTGAAACCCCAGCGCCAGATAATGTTGGCGCGCATGGGGGTTGTTGGCCCAGACCACCGTGGCCACCGGGCAGCGAATTTGTTGCGCGGCTTTCTGCACACCTTGCAGCACCTTGCGTCCATATCCCTGGCCGCGGGCCTGGGGAATGAACGCCAGGTACAACACGCGAATTTCATTGGGGCCAAAATCAGTGGTCAGCGCACCGATGGCCGTGTCGAGTTTCTCGATCACGTAATGCATCGCGTTGGGGAAACGCTCGCCCAAACCCTGTTCCTGCACCTGAAATTGCTGGGCGACCACCTGCTCGACCATTTCCTGCTCACCGTCGATCCACTGCAAATCCGGTCGCGCCGCCTGGTAAAGACTCTCCAGAAACACTGCATCGCTGGTCCGCGAGGGCCGGACCACCAAGCCATCGGCCGCCACTGAATCAGTATTTGCCATCGCTGCTCTCCTTAGAAACCACTTTCCCTGACACCCAGCGCGGCCATGCGCCGCCAGGCCACTCCCAATAGCGACTCTCCGCCGCCCTGCAACACCACCACACCGCGCAAGGGCTGCATCGGCGTCGGTGCGTGCTCGAGGGTGCTCAACCGCGCCCCGTATTGCCCCTGCACCGGCTCGGCCCGTTGATGCGCATCCCGGCGGACGGCAATCGGCCCGTGGTGATCGGAGGTCAGCGCCTCCTGATCGACATAGGCTGCGCCATTGGTATCAATTTCAGTCAGTTGCACGGCGATCGCCGGATGCATCGGATCATCGGCGATGAACCGCCCAGTGGCCCCCGGCGCAACCCGCCACAGTTCGGCTTCGGCCAGATAACCGCGCAACCGCGCACCGTCTTCGACGACTCGCGCCAGAGGATCTTTGGTCGACAGCCAGCGACCGACCACCCATTGCGGCAACAGATCACGCACGGTGCCGGCATGGGGCGCGCGTAGCAGCAGACGTTCACGCTGGGCGGCCAGCCCGCGATAGTCGGCCACCGCTTCGGCCAGGCGCTGCTCGATGATACCGGCGTCGGCGGCGGTTTCGCTGCGACTGGCCTGACGGCGCATCTGCAACTGCTGGATCTGGATTTCGCGACGAACGATGGCCTGACGCGAGTCCAGGTCCGGCGACTCCAGCTCGATCAGTACCTCGCCCTGCGCAACCACTTGGCCGTCATGCACATTCACCGTTTTGACCCGCGCCGCGACCGGCGCGTGCAACGCACTGGCGCGCCCCGCTTCAAGCATCGTCGGCAGCTCTACCGCACTGCGCCACGGCAAGACCAGCGCCAACACCAGCCCGAACAACGCCAGACCGCTGAGCAACACGCGGGAGGCATGAGCCTGCTCCCGCCGACTCCACCATTGCCGCCACTCGCTCAAAATCGGCAGGAAGATGAACCACACGAGCTCCACCAGCATCAGGAAAATCCCCAACACTTTGAAGAACAGGTGATAGACCGCCAGCGCAATCCCGAAAAACAACGCCGCGCGCCACAGCCACGCACCATATCCCCAGATCAGCAATCGGCGCTGCATCTTCGGCGACCATGGCTCCGGCGCGGCGGCTCCATAACCGAACAAAAACTCGCGCAACCGCCAACGGCACAAGGCAAAGGCGCGTCCTTGAAGGTTGTCCACCTCCCAGAAATCGCTGAGTAAAAAATAACCATCGAAGCGCATGAACGGGTTGAGGTTGATCACCAGCGTGGTGATCCAGGTGGCACTGGCGAGCATGAACGCCGCCGTGCGTCCGGGGCCGTCCGGCAGCAGTGACCAGACCAGCAGGGCGATGCTGGCCAGCAGCAATTCCGCCAACACCCCACCAGCGCCGATCAGCAGACGCGCGCGGCGATCGTTGACCCGCCAGGCGTCGCTGACATCGGTGTAAAACATCGGCAGCAACACCATGAACGCCACGCCCATGCTCTGCACCCGACAGCCCGCGCGCTTGGCCATGAAGGCGTGGCCGAACTCGTGACAGAGCTTGGCGAAAAACAGCGCCACTCCGAACGCCAGCGCGCCGCCGAGGCTGAACAGATGCGGGAAGGTGGCGATAAACCGCTGCCAGTCCCGAGAGACAAAAAACACCCCGAGCACCAACGTCGCCGGCAGCCCATAGCGCAGCACTCGCGGGCCGAAGCGTTCCAGCCAGGGCCAGGCACGATTGAGAAAAGCGTCGGGGCGCCACAGGGGAATGCGGAAAAACAGGTATTGGTGCAGCAGAATCTGCCACAACGTCTGACGCTGGGCGGCTGCCTTCAGGCTGTAACTGGCGCGCTGTTGCGGGTCGAGCGCGCTGATCAGATCGTGGCCTCGCAAAAAGCCCAGCAACTGCTCAAGCTCTGCGCCATCCAGCGGCAACCCGGGCTCGCGGTTGGCGGCGCGCAGCACTTGCTCGGGATCCCCCAACGACCAATGCCGCAGCAAACGCATCGCAGCGGCGCCGAGTTTGAAATAGCGCCCGCGTACCGGGTCAGCCAGGGTCCAGCGCGGCGAGCCATCGAGGGCCGGGGTCGCCACGGATAACTGCAAATCGGCCCGCAGGCTCGGCAGGTTCATCTAAAAACCCACACTCTGGCGCAAACCGGCCAGCGGCCGACGCAACAGGTACAACGCCAGCGGTGCACGATCACCGAAAATCTTCGCTGTTCCGCGCAGGCCGATACGTGGTGGCGCGCCCTCGAAATTTGCATCCAGACGATAAGCCAATTGTCCGGCAGCGGTGGGTTGCGCCTCATAGGCTGACCGTTCAAGTTTCGCCAGGTGCCGTTGCAAAGGATCACTGTCGAGAAACAGCGCGACTTGCGCGCCCGGTTCAAGGGAAATCGCATCGCCCACCGCCAGTTCGATGCGCAACTCGGCCTGGGTCGGGTCAGCAATTTCCATCAGCCGCTCGCCGGTCTGCACCGGTTTGCCGGTCCAGCGCTCGGCGTCGGCGAACACCGCGATACCGCCGCGCTCGGCGCGGACTTCGCTGCGCTTGAGCAGTTCGCGGGCGTAATCTCGTTCGGCGCGTTTTTGCTCGACTCGCGCGGCCAACAGATCGATCTTCGAGCTGGATTCGGCATCGGCGAACGAGCGCTGGGAATTGGCTTTCAACTCAGCTTCGGCCACACCCAAGGCGCGCTCGGCCACGTCGGCCTGGGCCTTGAGCGTGGTGCTTTCGAAGCGCAGCAACAGGTCGCCGGTTTTTACCGTCTGATTGGGTTTGACCAGGAACTCGGCAATCACCCCGTCTAGAGGTGCAGCCACCACGCGGCCACCCAGCGGAACCACTTCCGCCGGTGCCAGCACCGATTGACGCACCGGGATCAGCAACGCGAGCAACAGTGCGGCGACCAATGCTACCCGACGTTTGCGGGTCCAGCGCAGCCGCCACGGTTTGCGCGGTTGCAACGCCAGCCAGGCGTGGCTGTAGGTGTCGCCCAGTTGCGACAGCAGCACTTGCTCGGAGGGATTCCACGGCAGATCCCGCGCCAGCCACAGACCACCAAACACCTCGCCCTGGTGATCGATCAGCGGCAGCCAAAAAACCTGAGCCGCAGAAAGACTTTGCCAGTCGGTCTGAATCGATTCGCTGAGTCCATTTGCAGGGATCACCCGTGCCTGCTGCAGCACACCGGCCTTGAACAGCTGCGCCACGGCCTGCTCGACGAACGCCACGAACGGCGCATTCGGGTCCACCGCACTGACACCCGTCACCGCCTGCACCTTGCCGGCGATCAGAAGTGCCGCGTGACGAAAACCAAACAATGCCTGCCCGTCATTGACCAGGCTGTAGGCCAATTGCGCAGGCGTGCGCGCAGCGCGGGTCAAGCGTTCGAGATCTAGAAACCTGGCGAAGACCTGTTCAGCACCGCCCGCAACGGGCGCGTTCATTTAAGCTCCGCAAAACGCGCTGTGCCGCTCATGCCGGCCAGCAAACCGTTGGCATTGGGCAGCGTCGCGACCAGCAACAAAGTCTGACTGCCTTCGTCAATTCGCGCGCCCAAGCGCTTGACCGTGGCATCCAGCGGCTGACCGGTTTCATCGGGGACAAAGCTGAAGGTCTGGCCAGGCTTGAGCCGGGCCATCCAGCGTGACGGCACCAGCAGATGGATTTCCAGGGTGCGGTTGTCGACCACGTCCAGCAATGGCGTACCGGCTGCCACGCTCTCATAGCGCTTGACCTTGCGCTCGACGACCTGGCCATCGAACGGTGCCAGCACGCTGCAGCGTTTGACCTGAACCTGATAAACCTGAGACTGCGCCTGCGTCTCGCTGACCTTGGCCTCGGCCCGCGCCACTTCAAAACGCCCGACCGAATTCAACGCCGCCAGCTGTTTGTTGTGGGACAACTCTTCACCCGCGCCACGGCTGGCAGCCTGCGCCGCATTGAGCTGCGCCTGATAAGCCGAGCAATCGAAACGCGCCAGCGTATCGCCCTTCTTGAACGACTCGCCCTCACTGAACGGCAACTCGACAATGCGCCCGGACAACTCACTGGCGAGCACGGCCTGATCCCGGGCCCGCAATACACCACGGGCTTCGCTGCTGGCCGTCGCATTGCTGCCAGTGGCGCTGTTGTCCAACAGCGGATCCTCTGACGCGGGCGTTTGCGCCTGAACGGCGCATGTAACCAAGGTCAATCCGATAACCCAAACACGAAAACGCCGCATAACCGTATCTCCCTGACGGATGAGCGGAGTCTATGACAGGGTGGGTGGGCGTCAAGTGGATTGCCAACACTTGTAGGAAAAGCGAAGGATCGGGAAAAGTTTCATTGGTTAATTCGATTTCAACTCATCGAAAATATAACCTTGATGGAATATTCCATAAGGTGCATATTCCGCCCCATGAATTGGGATATTGAATACACCGACGAGTTCGGCGACTGGTGGACGGATCTGAGCGAAAGCGAGCAGAGTTCTGTGGCTGCAAGCGTCAAGTTGCTAGGCCAATTCGGCCCGGGCCTGAGGTTTCCCCATAGCTCAGGCATAAATGGCTCACGCCACGGTCATCTCAGGGAGCTACGAATTCAGCATGCAGGGCGTCCGTATCGCATCCTGTATGCATTCGATCCCAGGCGGTGTGCCTTGCTGTTGATTGGCGGTGATAAAACCGGTCAGGATCGATGGTATGAAGTCAATGTACCGCTGGCCGATCAGCTGTACGATGAGCATCTCGACACATTGCGCAAAGAGGGTCACAACGATGGCTAAGAAATTTGCCGAGCTCGAAGCGCGGATGACACCCGAATCCCGGGCACGCGCCGAGTCGATTTATGAACAACACATCAAGGAAATGCCATTGCACGAATTGCGTCAGGCCAAAGCGCTTAGCCAGGCCACGCTTGCAGAAACGCTGCACATCAATCAGGCAGCGATTTCAAAGATGGAACGTCGCACGGATATGTACATCAGTACTTTACGTAACTACATCCGCGCGATGGGCGGCGAACTTGAAATCATCGCCACTTTTCCAGATGGCCAGGTAAAGATCGAAAATTTCGCTGGGTGAGCAGCCAACTGGCTGCTTTATCGCTTCCTGCCAGAGGCATTACGTTAGCCCCTCCAAAATGAGGCTGGTCAACAATCCCCACCAGCACAATCCCAAGACAATCCATATCCAGTTTATTGGGCTGAGTGTTGAGTTTTGTCTACCCGACGCATCGTCCGCCAGATAATTTATCGCCACCTGCACACGCATCAAGCAACTGACTTGAAGGGTCAGGAGCACCACCAGCATCGCAAGACTTAGATGCAGATCCAAAATCCAGATGCGTGTGGACTCAAGGGCACAGAGCAGAATGAACGTTAAAGCTAGAAACCTTGGATACCATTTGTATCGAAAACCTGTGGCATATATGCGCCGATCGATAGCTCTGACCAGGGCATAGGTGAACCACACACTCATGACCGCGCGTATTGATGGCATGACCCGCACCGCAGTAGCTGCTCGATAGTTTTTCCAGTTTCGATACGACCAATACATGAAGTACAAACCGAAGGTCGCGACAAACAGGACTGCGAGCTTGCGTTTAGACACGACATAGAAGGCAAACAACAGGTCGTTGCCTATGGCGCAGTCTGCAGCCGGTGGCGAGTAAGGGTTGGAATGCATGAGATGACGGCGCTTGTTAGGCATATGGGTCGCAATATTAACGCCGGTTCAGGCAAACCAAATCCCACATAAAAAAATCAGGACATTTCCTACGAGATGGTCCTTTGATCAATCATTGCGTTCAAAACCATTTGGCCCTAGCTTCGGCACACCACTGAACCTTGTACGCAGCGATTAAGTTCGCTGGCCGTTAGGGTGAGAAAACCGGCCTCGGCCGGTTTTTTCGATATACCCCCCCCACGAAATTAACGCTGTGCCGTCTCTGCCAACGGATACACCGACTCCCACCCCCCACCCAACGCCTTATACAACCCCACCATCGCCAGCGACACCCCGGTCGAGCTCTCCACAAACTGCTCCTGAGTCGCCAACAACGCCCCCTGCACGGTCAACACGTTAACGAAATCCACCACCCCTTCCACATATTGCTGCTGCGCGGTGCGCAGGGCGATCTGGTTTTGGCGGACGGCTTCGGCGAGGCTGTCGCGACGCAGTTGGCTGGCGTTGTAGGCGCTCAGTTGATCGTCGATTTCGTGCCATGCGCGTAGTACGGTTTGTTGGTAGGCGATGGCGGCTTCCTGTTGCTGGGCCTCGCGCAAGTTCAGGACCCCGCGCAGGCGGCCGCCGTCGAATAGCGGAAGACTGAATAGCGGGCCGATGCCGAACGAGCGCGAGCCCCAGGAGCCGAAATCGCTCAGTTGCATGGCTTGTGAACCGATGTTGCCGGACAGGGTAATCCGCGGATAGAAGTCACCTTTGGCCACGCCGATGCTCGCGGTGGCGGCATGCAGGCGGGCTTCGGCCTGACGGATGTCCGGGCGGCGTTCGGCCAGTTGCGACGGCAGGCCAATGGCGACCTGACGAGGGGTTGGCGGCACGGGTGCGTCTGTGGATAACTCGGCGTGCAGCGCTTGAGGTGGCTCGCCCATCAACAAGCTCAGGGCGTTGATCAGTTGTGATTGACGCTGTTCCAGCGCCGGCAGGCGCGATTCGATGGCGGCGACCTGGGCGGCCGCTTCGGCGACGTCCAGGTCAGTGGCGACGCCGTCGGCCAGACGCAGTTGCGAGAGTTTCAGGCTGTGCCGGGCGACATCGAGGTTTTGTTCGGTGACGGCCCGAGTGCTTTGTACGCCGCGCAGTTGAATGTAGTCCTGAGCGGTTTCGGCGAGCACTGACAGCAGCACACCGCGGCGATCGTTTTCCGCGACTTCCAGGGTCGCGTCGGCGGCTTCGGTTTCGCGACGCACACGGCCCCAGAAATCCAGCTCCCATGACGCGGAGAAGCCGGCGTCCCAGAGGTTGAACGCCGAGTCGCCGTTGTTGCCCGAGGGATCGTTCAGGCCTTCGCCGCTGTTGCGTTTGCGCCCGTAACCGCCGGTGGTGGCGGTGTTTGGATAGCGGTCGGCGGTGATCACCTGGCGTGCCGCTCGGCTTTGCTGCAAGCGGCTGCTGGCGAGTTTCAGGTCGAGGTTGTCGGTCAGGGCGCGCTGGGTCAGGGCCGAGAGTTTCGGGTCGTTGAAGACTTCCCACCAGCGCTCGTTCATGTCGATGGGTACTGCTTCACTGGCGGCGGCCTTAGACGGTTTCGACCATTCAGTGATTTGTTGTGGTTGAGGTTTCTGGAAGTCTGGGCCGACGGTGCAGGCTGTAAGGCTCATGACCAGCAAGGTGCACAAGGTGAGTTGGGGCCACCGGCCTCTTCGCGAGCAAGCCCGCTCCCACATTGGATTTGTGCAATTCACACAATCTCCGCCCAAACAGATATCCCCTGTGGGAGCGAGCTTGCTCGCGAAGGCGTCAGTCCTGTCAACAAATGTCTTCATTGCTGAACCACCTCACGCGAGACGGTGCTTGCCGTATCAATCCTTGCCTCCACAGACATCCCCACCCGCAACCGCTCGGCCAATGCCTGACCCGGTTCCAGAACAATCTTCACCGGAATCCGCTGCACAACCTTGGTGAAATTACCGGTGGCGTTGTCCGGTTTGATCGAAGCAAATGTCACGCCGGTGGCCGGCGCGATGCTCTCGACGCGCCCCGTCAAAACCTCTCCACCGAGGCTGTCGACACGCACTTGTACGTCCTGCCCCGGCTTCACGTCGGTTAGTTGGGTTTCCTGGAAATTGGCGACCACGTAAGCCTGCGCCAGCGGCACCACCGCCAGAATCTTGCTGCCCGGTGTCACGTAAGCACCAACCCGCACCGCCCGCTCGCCCACCATGCCGTCCTGAGGGGCAACGATGCGCGTGTAAGACAGCTCGTAGCTGGCCATTTCCAGCGCCGCTTGCGCCCGCTTCAATCCACCGTCAGCCGCGTCGCGCTGAGCCGTGAGGATCTCCACCTGCTTACGCTCCGCCGCCAGCACCGCCGTGACGTTGGCCAATCGCGCGGCGGCCTGATCGATGCGCGTGCGCGCTTGCTGAGCATTCTGCACCGTCCCGGCACCGACCCCGGCGAGGTGGTTGTAGCGGTTCAATTCATGCTCGGCGAAGGCCATTTCCGCCTTGGCCGACACCACAGTGGCTTGGGCCTGAGCGATCACCGAAGCCTGGCGTTCAAGGGTCGCTCGAGCGTTTTGCAGTTGCGCCCTGGCCACCAGCGTCTCGGCGTCGGCGGCCTGGGCGGCGGCACGCAGGTCCCGGTCATCGATCAACGCCAACAACTGCCCGGCCTTGACCTGTTGGTTGTCCTCCACCAGCACTTCCTTGATGAACCCGGCCACGCGAGGCACCACCAGGGTGAAGTCCGCCGAGACAAACGCATCGTTGGTGTTCTGCTGCGTACGCTTGCCGAAAAGACCTGGCGCCAGCAGGTAAATCAGCACGCCGACCGCCACCACTGCGGCGACGCCGACAGCCACTTTTTGCTTTGTTTGAGTCGTCATAAAAACCTTCTGTTTCAGTGGAGCGTTCATGTCGGTGCGCGCGGTGGATAAATCCGCGTCGGCAGCCAGAAAATCAGCAGGATCAGCGCCAGCGCGACGCCGGTCATGCACAGATAAAGATCCGATGACGTCAGCACCACGGCCTGCTCATGCAGACGATGGGCAAGGCCAGCGCTGTCGCTGTCGGCTAGAGGGGAGTTGCCGAGGTAGTCCACCAGCATGGTCGAATGGAAATGCAGCCTTGATGTGGTCAACGCCTCGATCACTCCTGTAGCGATCACCGCCGACAGGCCTTTCACGGTGTTGAACCAGGCCGAAGCGTAAGGGCCTTCCATCGGCGTGATGCTGCCGGTGGAGAGCATCAGCAGCGGCAGGACCGCCATGGGCTGACCGAAGATTTGCAGCCATTGCAGCGCGTAGAAATCGTCACGAATCCACACCGATGTCAGCTGCGAACCACCGAGGCACGACAGCGCCAACATGCTCAAACCGATGCCCAGCACCCAGCGGCAATCGACCCAACGCAGGTTGCACAGCGCCGCCACCAGCGGCAGCGCAATCAACTGTGGCAGGGCCGCCAACAACATGATCGGCGCGGTCTGAACCGGTCGATAACCCTGGACCTGCGCCAGGTAGCTGGACGGAATAATGATCACCGCCAGCAACACCACCAACACCCCCGCCAGGGTCAGCAAGGCGAACGACAGGTTGCGGATACCGAGCATCTGCATCTTGAAAAACGGGATCGGCTGCGACCACTCGTTAATCAGGAAAAGCACCAGCATCAACAGCCCACCGCCGAGCAATCCGCAGATCAGGTCCGACTCGAACCAGTCCAGCCGATTGCCCTGCAGAATGCCGATCACCAGCATGCAAATCGCCGGAAAACCCAGCAGCAAACCGCGCCAGTTGAACTGCTTGAAGCGCTCCATCCGCAGTGGATCCTGCGGCAAGCCGTAAGCCACGGCCGCCATGGCAATCAGGCACGGGGCGATGATTTGCCAGAAGGTCCATTGCCAGCCGACGTACTCGGTCCACAAACCGGCGAGTGGGGTGCCGAGGCCTGGGCCGAAGGTGGCCGTCAGCGCATAACCCGCCAGACCGTAAAGCTTCACGTTGGCCGGTAAAAAGCGCAGCGCGACGGTCATCAACATCGGCGGAAGTGAGCCACCGGCCAGACCTTGCAGGGTACGCATGACCAACAGGCTTTCGTAGTTCGGGGCGAACGGGCACAACACACCCAACAGGGTGAAGGCGCTGATGGCGCAGAGAGTGAAGCGCCTTAGCGAGAACGTCACCGAGCACCACGGCGCGAAGGCCATGGCGGCTACCGAGGTCGCCGTGTAGCAGGCGACCAGCCAGGTGCCTTCGTCGTAGCCGATGGCCAATGCGCCGCGGATGTCGGCCAGGGCGACCTTGGTCACCATTTCGTTGAGACCTGACACCAGCACCGCCAGCAACACGCCCACCAGACCGATGATGATCCGCGGGCCGAAGACGGGCGGCGTAACGGCGGCTGGACTGGCCGCGGCGAGAGGTGCCGTGACCATGAGGGAAGTCATTGACTGCAAGCTCCGGGGTTTGAATACCGGAGCATTTTAAGAAGCGCGAGACGTTACGAAAATTGACTTATTGGCAGGTTATAAGTGCGCTTGGTGCAGCAATGCAAAACCCCCTGTAGGAGTGAGCCTGCTCGCGATAGCGGTGGATCAGTCAACATCATGTTGAATGTGATGGCCCTATCGCGAGCAGGCTCACTCCCACAGGAATTGGGGGTGAACTTCAAGAGGGTTGCGCGGCCAGCCACGTCTCGTCGCAACACGCCTTGAGCGTTTCGCGCAGCCAGCGATGCGCCGGATCCTTGTCGAAACGCGGGTGCCAGGCCTGGGTCAGCATCAGGGTGGGCAAGGGAATCGGCAGGGTAAACGAGCGCAGCTTCAAACCCAGGCGCCGCACGCTCAGCAACGCTTCCTTGGGCACCGGTAAAATCAGGTCGGAATCCGGTAGTGCAAACATCGCCGCATGAAAACTCGGCGCAATCACCGCCACCCGCCGCTCCAGCCCAAGGGCATTGAGTGCGGCATCGATCGGCCCGCGAGCAATGCCGCGACGGGACATGCTGATATGGGAGAAACCAGCGAAGCGCTCGGCCGTGATCTCTTCGGCGAACAGCGGATGGTCCTCGCGAACCAGGCCGACGAAGTGAGTGGAAAACAGATTCTGAACCTTCACTTCCGGGGTCAGCGGTCGGGTGTTGCTGATGTTCAGGTCGATCCGCCCCTCGCGCAGCGCTTCATCATCGCCGTCGCCTTCGGGGACGAAACGCAGCTCGCAATGCGGCGCTTGGCGGTCAAGTGTGTCAAACAGCTTGCCGCCGTAGACGCCGACGAAGAAGTCATTGGCCCGGATGCTGAAACGACGGCGTAACGAACCCAACTCCACCGCATCGGCCGAGCGGAACAACAATGCGGCCTGTTCCACGACATCGCGCACCTGCTCGCGAAGCTCCAGCGCTTTGGGCGTCGGCACCAAACCACGACCGGCGCGCACCAGAATCGGGTCGCCGATGGCCTCGCGAATACGCGTGAGCGTTCGGCTCATGGCCGCCGGGCTGAGGTTCATCCGCCGCGCGGCGCCCACCACGCTGCCCTCGTCGAGCAAGGCGTCGAGGGCGACCAACAGGTTCATGTCCGGGAGTTGCATGCTGAGCACTCGTGTCTGGGTTGGGTTGATTCAGACGCAATGCTAGCAAACATTCTCCTGACTGATGTATTGGCAGGTCTGGCCCCATCGCGGGCAAGTCGAATCGTCGCACCGCCGCTCCCACAGTTATCTCCAGTGGATGCAGACCTTGGGTTCGACACAGAACCCTGTGGGAGCGGCGGTGCGACGATTCGACTTGCCCGCGAAGGCGCCAGATCAGACACCAAAAAAACTTAGCGCTGCATCCCCCAGCGCTTTACGGTCACCCGCTCGAGGGTGTCAAACACCAGGTTCTCCACCAGTAACCCAATCAAAATCACCACCGCCAACCCGGCAAACACCTTGTCGGTGTACAGCTCATTTCGATTCTGAAAGATGTACCACCCCAACCCGCCCTTGCCGCTGGTAGCGCCAAACACAAGTTCAGCGGCAATCAACGTCCGCCAGGCAAACGCCCAGCCGATTTTCAACCCGGCAAGAATCGACGGCAGCGCCGCCGGGATCAGAATGAACAACACAAAACGCATGCCCTTGAGGCCGTAATTGCGCCCGGCCATGCGCAGGGTTTCCGAGACGCCGAGAAACCCGGCATAAGTGTTCAACGCCAACGCCCAAAGCACCGAATGCACCAGCACAAAAATCAGGCTGTTCTGCCCCAGACCAAACCACAGCAGCGCCAACGGCAACAGAGCAATCGCTGGCAGCGGATTGAACATCGAGGTCAACGTGCTCAGCAGATCACGACCGAACTGCGTCGACACCGCCAACGTGGTCAGACCAAACGCCAGGACGATGCCAATCAAGTAACCCTTGAGCAACACCACCAGCGAAATCCACACTTTGCCCAGCAGCTCACCACTGAGCAAACCGTCATACAGCGCGCTGCCGGTTTGCAGAAAACTCGGCAGCAGCAAGTCGTTGTTCTGGACGCGGGCAACCACTTCCCACAGCACTGCAAGCAAAATCAGGATCAGGCTTTTACGCAGCCAGGCCTGTTGCCAGAGGCGCTGACCGAGCGGCAATTCCCGCTCCACCGGCACGCTGGTCAATGGCTGCAAAACGGTTTCGAATTCTTCACGCGCAGATGATAAATGGCTCATCGGGCACTCCTCTCAATGGCTCAATAAGCGATGCGAATATCGGAAAAATCCAGCTCGCGCTCGGTTTCCGGCGACTGACCTTCATCGAACAACAGCCGATGAATCCGTCGCGCCGACTCCTGAAACGCCACGCCGCCGAGGCTGTGCAAATCGTACTGATGGCTATGCACTTCCGCCCGCACCCGACCCGGGTGCGGCGACAGCAACAGAATGCGATTTCCTACCACCAGCGCTTCTTCAATGGAGTGCGTGACGAACAGCAGCGTGAAACGCACCTCTTCCCAGAGCAGCAGCAATTCTTCCTGCATCTTGCGGCGAGTCAGCGCATCGAGGGCGGCGAAAGGTTCGTCCATCAGGAGGATTTTCGGCTGCATCGCCAACGCCCGGGCGATCGCCACGCGCGCCTTCATGCCGCCGGATAACGTGTGCGGATAGGCATCGGCAAACGCCGCCAGACCGACTTTGTCCAGGTAGTGCAGCGCCCGTTCTTCGGCCTCTTTGCGCTTGAGGGTTTTCGAGGCCAGCAGCGGAAACATGACGTTCTGTTTGACGGTTTTCCAGGGCGGCAGTTGATCGAATTCCTGGAACACCACAATCCGGTCCGGCCCCGGCGCATGAACGGTTTGCCCTTGCAGCCGGATCTCGCCCTCACACGGTTGAATGAACCCGGCGACCGCTTTGAGCAGCGTAGATTTACCGCAACCCGACGGCCCCAGTAGTACGAAGCGGTCCGCCGGATCGATTTCAAAACTGACTTGATGCGTCGCCCGAACCACACGCTGCGGCGTGCGATATTCCAGGCTGACATTTTCGACGGACAACAGCGCCTGGGCGGCTGCGATCGGGTTGCTGGCCGTGTGGCCTTGCAAAGGGGCGTTCATCTCGATCAGCTCCCTTGCAGCGGTTTGGCGTCCTGGAAGAAGTAATCCTTCCACGAATCCGGTTTGTTTTTGATTGCGCCGACGCTGTAGAGGAATTCGGCCAATGGGTAAGTATTTTTCGGCGTGACGCTGAATTCGAACTGCGGGTTATCGATGATTTTCAGCAACGCGGCACGGTCGATTTTGGCTTTGGTGACACGGATGTAAGTGTCCGCTGCCGCGCCTTTATCGTTCTGGGCAAACTGCGCCGCTTCGGTCAGTGCGTCGACGAAGGCCTTATAGGTTTTCGGATTCTCGTCGCGGAATTTCTCGGTGGCGAACAGCACCGTCGGCGAGTTCGGGCCGAGCAGGTCATAGGTGTTCAGCACCACGTGCACGTTCGGGTTTTCCAGCGCCTGGTCCTGGAACGGCGGGTTGGAGAAATGCCCGGTCAATTCGGTGCCACCCGCGATCAGCGCGGCGGTGGCGTCCGGGTGCGGCAATGCGATGGTGTACTTGTCGAGTCGATTGAATTCCTTGTCACCCCATTGCTTGGCGGCTGCGTACTGCAGGAAGCGCGACTGCACCGAAACGCCGACTGCCGGCACCGCGATGCGGTCCTTTTCGGTGAAGTCGGCGATGGATTTGACCTTGGGATTGTTGCTCACCAGGTAGTACGGGAAGTTGCCGAGGGAAGCCACGGCTTTGACGTTTTGCTTGCCGTGAGTGCGATCCCAGATGGTCAGAAGCGGACCGACGCCCGCACCGGCAATATCAATCGAACCTGAGAGCAGCGCATCGTTGACCGCCGCGCCACCGGACAGCTGGGTCCAGTCGACTTTGATGTCGATGCCTTCCTGCTTGCCGTACTTCTCGATCAGGTTCTGATCGCGCACCACGTTGAGCAACAGATAAACAATGCCGAACTGCTCGGCGATGCGGATTTCACCTTCGGCGTGAGCCACGGTCGGCGCCACCAGGCTGCCGGCGATCAGGCTGAATCCCAAACCGATGGCGGCAGCCAGCGGCGCGAATGGAAGACGTTTGGACATGGAAGTTCTCCGACAAATCAGAAAGGCGCGTCGCCCTGGATGGTGGTGCGATACAACTTGCGGCGCAGATGACTTGGGCATCCGGCGGCGAGGTGGATCAGCGAGCGGTTGTCCCAGAACACCAGGTCGTGGGCCTGCCATTGATGGCGGTAGATGTTTTGCGGCAGCACGCTGTGCGCGTAGAGCTCATCGAGCAGTTGTTTGCTCTCGTCTTCCGGCAAACCAACGATGCGCGTGGTGAAGCCCTCGCTGACGAACAACGCCTTGCGCCCGTTTTCCGGATGCGTGCGCACGATTGGGTGGACCACTTCGGCCACTTGTGCCAGTTGCTCCGGGGTCAGGGTCGGGCGCCAGTTGCCTTCGAATTTGGTCTCGCTGTAGCGCGCGGTGTAGGAATGCGCGGCCGAGCGACCTTCAACGGCTTTGCGCAGTGCCTCGGGCAGGTTATCCCAGGCTTTGTGCATGTCGGCGAACAAGGTGTCACCGCCTTCGGCGGGCAGTTCCTGGGCGTGCAGCATCGAGCCCAGGCTCGGCAGTTCTTTATAGGAAAGGTCGGAGTGCCAGAACTTGCCGGCGTCACCGAGGCCGATGGATTGGCCGTTTTCGATGATGTTGGAAACGATGAGGATTTCCGGGTGGCCGGCCAGCAGGAACTGCTTGAGCACATGGATCTGCAACACGCCGAATCGTCGGCTGAAAGCGATTTGCTGCTCGGGGGTTATGCGCTGGTCGCGGAACACCACGACGTGATGATCAAGATGCGCGCGGTGGATGCGGGCGAAATCCTGATCATTGATCGGGCGGGACAGGTCCAGACCGATGATTTCAGCACCGACAGCGCCGCTGAACGGACGAATGTCGAAGGTTTGTGGCGCGATTGCGGGTGACGCAGAGACGACTGACATAAAAATCACTCCCACGCACGGCACGCTTCAAAGCGCGCACGTCGATCAAGAAACTCACGGAGGTCCCGTGTTGGTTCGTGTCGTGCGGCGCGCCGATTGGTCGGCAGGTACGCAGGAGAGTGACTTTATAGGTATAAGAATTTAAATTTAAATACCGTTAGCGAATAACGATATGGCTTTTCTCTAACACCGATTGTTCCCACGCTCCTGCGTGGGAATACATCCCGTGACGCTCTGCGTCACAGTGGACGCGGAGCGTCCATGGCGGCATTCCCACGCAGAGCGTGGGAACGATCTGTCAGGCTTATCGCTCGTGCAGTGCCTCGGCCCGCGCCCGAATAATCGGCTTGAGCAGGTAGCTCAGCACGGTCTTCTTGCCGGTAATGATATCCACCGAAGCCACCATCCCCGGGATGATCAGCAACGGCTTTTCATCTGTCCCCAGGTGACTGCGATCAGTGCGCAGTTTGATGATGTAGTACGTGGTCTTCTTGTCTTCATCGGTGATGGTATCGGCACCGATCTGTTCAAGCCTGGCCTTCAGCCCACCGTAAATGGTGTAGTCGTACGCCGTGAACTTCACCGTCGCTTCCTGGCCCGGGTGCAGGAACGCGATGTCTTGCGGGCGAATCTTCGCTTCCACCAGCAAAGTGTCGTCCAGCGGTACGATTTCCACCAGGTCGCTGCCCGGCTGAATCACGCCGCCAATGGTGTTCACCAGAAGCTTGTTGACGATGCCGCGCACCGGCGATGTCACCAGCGTCCGGCTGACCCGGTCTTCCAGCGCTTTGCCGGTGGCCTGGGCCTTGTTCAGGTCGGTGCGTGCCTCGTTGAGTTGGGTCAGGGCTTCGCTGCGAAATTTGCCGCGTGTCTCGTCGATCTTGCGCTGCACTTCCTTGATAGCCGATTCAGCGCGAGGGATCGCCAGTGTCGTGGCGTCCAGTTGCCCACGGGTTTCGACCTCTGCACGCTTGAGTCGCAACACTTCGACCGGGGACACCGCGCCCTGGGCCACCAGCGGCTCGGACATGTTGATTTCCTGACGTTGCAACGACAGTCCATTGCGGTACTGCGACTGTTTGGAAGTGAATTCGCGCAGCTCTTGCTGACGCTGGATCAACTGCTCCTGCAAGCCTCCGATCTCATCGTGCAGTTGCTGACGACGACTGATGTACAGCGACTCTTCACTGGCCGCCTGACCGGGAACAGCCTTCAGCACATCAGCGGGGAAGTTCAGCGGACGGTCATCGACCTCGGCGCTCAAGCGCTCCACGCGCAACAGCATCGACAGCCGATCGGCTTCGGTCTCGCCCACGTTGGAGGCAAACCGCGTGTCGTCCAAGCGAATCAGTGGCGCACCGGCGTCGACAATTTGCCCTTCGGTGACGTACAGCTCGGAAACGATCCCGCCCTCAAGGTTCTGGATTTTCTGGATCTTCGACGACGGAATCGCCTTGCCGTCGCCCTTGGTGACTTCGTCGATCACCGCGTAATTGGCCCAGAGCATCAGGAATACGAAAAAGCCGATGATCGCCCAGATCGTCAGCCGCACCACGCGCGGGGCGTCTTCGATAAGGGCTTTGTTAACCTCGGGAAGTGGCTGGCCATGCAGCGACTCGGAGCCTTTGAAGTAACGGCGGATCGAATCCTTGAAACCCGACTTAAGCAACACTGATCTGCCCCTTCTTCAACGCTTCCATCACGGCGGCTTTCGGGCCATCGGCGAGAATTTGTCCACGGTCGATGACGATCAGGCGATCCACCAGCGACAACAGCGATGCCCGGTGCGTCACCAGCACCACGGTCTTGTTTTCAATCACCGCGGCGAGGCGTTGCTTGAGGCGTTCTTCGCCGGTGTTGTCCATGGCGCTGGTCGGTTCGTCGAGCAGCAGGATCGGCGGATTGAGCAGCAACGCACGGGCCAGCGCCACGTTCTGGCGTTGGCCGCCGGACAGGTTCTGCCCGCGCTCACCGACTTGCAGTTCATAACCTTGCGGGTGCAGACGGGCGAACTCGTGTACGCCGGCCAGTTCGGCGGCTTGCAGCACCATTTCGTCTTCTACATAGCGCGCACCCGAGACCAGGTTGTCGCGCAGGGTGCCGGCCAGCAGCTGGATGTCCTGTGCCACGTAGCCGATGTTGTGGCGCAATTCGCTGACGTCGATCTGACGGATGTCGACGCCGTCCACCAACAGCGCGCCGTCGTCCGGTTGATACAGACCCACCAGCAGTTTGGCCAGGGAGCTTTTGCCCGAGCCGCTGCGACCGATGATGCCGATCTTCTCGCCAGGCTTGATGCTCAAGTTGATGTTTTGCAGCGCCGCGTTCTGTTGGTTCGGGTAGGTGAAGTTCATCTGCCGGCATTCGATGGCGCCTTGCAGCACCTTGCGGCTCAACGGGCGCTCTTCGAAGTTGCGTTCTTGCGGCAGCTCCATCATTTGATCGACCGAGGTCATGGTCACCCGCGCTTGCTGGTAGCGGGTCAGCAGGCCGGACAACGAAGCCAGCGGGCTGAGCGCGCGACCACTAAGCATGTAGCAGGCGATAAGACCGCCCATGCTCAGGTTGCCGGCGATGATCTGGTACACGCCGAAGACAATCATGATCACCCCGGCCAGTTGCTGGATCAGCAAGGTGATGTTCATCGCCAGACCGGAGAGCATTTTCACCCGCAGCTCAAGGCGACTGAGGGTGCCGATGGTCTGTTCCCATTGATACTGGCGTTCGCTTTCCGCGTTGTTGACCTTCACCGCATCGAGGCCGGCGAGGGTTTCGATCAGGCTCGACTGGCGCTCGGCGCCCAGGGCCATGGTTCGCTCCATGGTCGCCACCAGTGGCTTCTGAAGCGCATAGCCGATCAGCAAGGCAATCGGGAATGCCAGCACCGGAATCCACACCAGGTGCCCACCGAGAATGGCGATGACCATGAAGATCAGCAGCGTAAACGGTAGGTCGATGAGGCTGGTCAAGGTCAGCGAGGCGAGGAAATCGCGCAGGCTCTGAAACTCATGGATGTTCTGGGCGAAGCTGCCGACCCGGGCCGGGCGGTACTTCATGGCCATGCCGACGATGCGCTCGAACAGCGTCGCCGAGATGATCAAGTCGGTTTTCTTCCCGGCCAAGTCCAGGCACAAGCTGCGCAGGCTCTTTAGGATCAGGTCGAACAGGTAAGCCCCGGTGATACCGATGGCCAACACCCACAGGGTCGACTCAGCCTGATTCGGCACCACGCGGTCGTAGACGTTCATTACGAACAGCGGCGCGGCCATGGCGATGATGTTGATCAGGAAACTGGCGGCGATGGCGTCGGCGTACAGCCAGCGCGAACGTTTGAGGGTGTCGCGAAACCACGAGCGCGCGCGCGGGATCAGCGTGCCGTGATTGACGTCGAATTTGTGCTGGGGTTGAGCGAAGAACACTTTGCCGATGTAGTCGTCTGCCAGCAATTCCCGACTGACGAGGCTTTCGCCCCCGTCGCTTTCGCTGATCAGCAGGCGGGCCTGGTCTTCACCGTGCCAGCCGAGCAGGACGGCACTACGGCCATCCTTGAGCAGCAACAGCGCCGGCATCGCAATCGCCGGAATCTGCTCCAGTTTGCGCACCAGCACGCGCCCTTGCAGACCGGCGCGAGCGGCCGCGCGGGGCAGCAGTTCAACGCTCAGGCGCTGCTTGGGCAACGGCAGGCCGGTGGTCAACATCGCGGCGCTGGCCGGCTTTTGATGCAGGGTGCAAAGGGCCAGCAGACCATCCAGTAGCGGATCGTCGTGCAGCGCGCGTGGATCATGAATGAGTTGAACTCGACTGACTTCTGATTCCACGCTCGGCACTCTTGTCTAACAGTAAAAAGGGAAGACTCAATTCATCCCGGGTAGCTGGACCCTGGGCTTCACGTCGTTCTGCACAACGGATGCCAACGGTGCGACCACTCCCTGGCTCTTGAGCAACTCGCCCATGGTCGCCTTGATTCGGTACTGAGTAAATAACTGAATGTTTTTGATCTCCGCCAGGCGACGGGAAGCGGTGAACAGTTCGTTTTCACTGTCGAGCAGGTCAAGCAAAGTGCGTTCGCCCAGGCTGAACTGCTTTTGGTACGCGGTGCGCACGCTAGTGCTGTGATCGACATATTGCTGGGCGATCGGCACTTGGGCATTTGCGTTGTTCAATGCATTCCAGGCCAGGCCCAACTCTTCGTTCAATACGCGCAGAGCGTTATTGCGGATATCCAGTGCCTGGTTGGACAGGTAGGACTTGGACTCCAGGTCAGCCTTGTTGCTGCCGCCGGCATACAGGTTAAAGCGCATGCGCAACATGGCCTGCCATTCGTTGCTGTGACCGTTCTGACCGTCGAGGTCGTTGTCGGCGGAGCGACCCAGTTCGGCATCGAAGCGCGGATAGAAGGACGATTTGGCAGCGTCGTACTGTTTCTCGGCCGCGGCAATGTCGGACTCGGCAGAACGCAGGATCGGGCTGTTTTCCAGCATCTGCGCGCGGGCTTCATTCAAGTTGGCCGGCAACAGCGCGAGGAAATCGGCAGGACGCTCCAATTGATCGGGCATCTGGCCCACGGCGCTGAGGAAGTTGGTCTCAGCGTCCGCCAGGTTGGTCTGTTCCGTGATCAGGTTATTCCGAGCCTGGGCCATACGCGCTTCGGCCTGATCGAGGTCGGCACCGCTGCCGACGCCGCGCTGAGTGCGCAATTTGATCTGGTCAAAAATGCGTTCGTGGCTTTTCAGGTTGTCGGTGGCCAGGCGCACGAATTCGCGGCGGGTCAGTACATCCAGATAAACCTGAGCCACGGTCAGCGCGGTGCGTTCGGACGTGCCCAACAAGGAATAAGCTCGGGAATTAACGGTGGCTTGTTGTCGCCCCACTTCACTGGACGTCGCAAAACCGTCAAAGACCATTTGCGACAGGCGCAAACTCGACTCGCTACGGTTCAGGGTTTCCCAGTGATTGTCGTTGCCGGCAGCGCGTGTGGTGACGCTGTCCGTGCCTTCGCGACCATAACCGCCCAGCAGATCGACCCGTGGAAGGTATCCACCTTTTGCGGCCTTTAACTGATAATCCGCGGCTAATCGACTATTAACACCTGCCTGGATTTCCGGATGGACATCCAACGCCTGTTGCATGGCCTCCGGAAGTGACTGCGCCTGAACAAAACTGGCGGCAAGGGCGAAGGGTAAAGCCTTTAACAGGTGCAAACGCATGGTTGGAATTTCCCGGAATTACTTGTCTTGAATCACTGCAGAACGTGCCGCTGCATCGGATGATGACCATCGGAATGACCGTGTGTCGGAAAGTTGGAATTTGGAACTGAGTCACACTCTTGGGGCAGGTAGTTACCTAAATATCAATGTGACATTACGGGGGCGAGTGTTTAGGATGACAACACTAAGGTCAATAGTTTGGCATATAGTTTATAGCGAAAAAATATAGCCAATTTGTTGACGATTAACCGCGTCAAAGTTGTGCCTCTTATATTGTGAAAGTACGTCCAGACTGATTCGGCGAACACGCCATCAGGTTTATGGAAGTCAACTGAACGTGACACCCGGAGAGTCTTCAATGAGCAGTGTTGTTGCCATCGTCAAAAGCATTGTCGGTCAGGTTTTCGCGGTGTCCCCAGAGGGCATTCGCCGCGTGCTCGTTGAAGGCGACCGGTTGTTTGTCGGCGATCAGGTAGACACGGGTGCCGCTGGCGCCGTTACGCTCGAACTGGCTGACGGCCGCACTCTGGACCTGGGCCGCGACACTCAATGGAGTGCAAGCGATCCGGACTCCAGCACTGACTTGTCAGAAGCCACTGCACAAGCCGCGCCATCGGTTGAAGAACTGCAGCAAGCCATCGCTGCGGGTGTCGACCCGACCACTGAACTCGAAGCCACCGCTGCCGGCCCGACAGCTGCGGGCACCGGCGGTGCAGCAGGTGGCGGTCACAGCTTCGTGATGCTGGATGCCACCGCTGGCCGGGTCGACCCGACCATTGGTTTCCCGACGGCGGGCCTCGGCACTGCGGCACTGACCGCCCAGAACACCCTCGGCGGTCAGACGGCAAACGCCAACGCCAACGCCAACGTACAGCGCGATTCGACCCTGAGCCTGAGCGCCACGCCGACCATCACCGAAGCGGGCGGCGTACTGGTTTACACCGCGACCCTGACCCAGGCACCGCTGACCGACCTGACCATCACGCTGTCCAATGGATCGGTGATCGTGATCCCGGCTGGCCAGTTGACCGGCACCGTCAATGTCCCGCTCGCGCCAAACGACACTGTTTATAACGACTCGACCCAGATCAACGTGACCGTCACCGGCACCACGGGCGGCAACGGCATCACCGTCACCCCGCCGACGACCCCGGCCGTGACCCAGGTTACCGACACTGTCGACACCACCACGGTCACCTTGACCGCCGGCGCCAACGTCACCGAAGGCGGCCAGATCACCTACACCGCGACATTGACCAACCCGGCGCAGACACCGGTCACCATCACCCTGTCCAACGGTTCGACCATCACCATCGAAGCCGGCAAAACCACCGGCACTGTTGACGTGTCGACACCGGCCAACGACGTCTATAACAACGGCAGTACGGTCACCACGACAATTACCGGTGCCACCGGCGGCAACTTCGAGAACCTGGTGCCAAACCCGGCCCCGGCCGTAACCACCATTACCGACTCGCCGGACACCACCTCCGTCACACTGACGGCGGGTTCGACGGTCACCGAAGGCGGCCAGATCACGTACACCGCCACCCTGACCAACCCGGCTCAAACGCCAGTCACTGTCACCCTGTCCAACGGCTCGACCATCACCATCGACGCTGGCAAAACAACCGGCTCCGTGAACGTCGACACCCCGGCCAACGACGTCTATCAGAACGGCAGCACCGTCAGCACCACGATCACTGGCGCCACCGGCGGCAACTTCGAGAACCTGGTGCCGAGCACCACGCCAGCCGTCACGACCATTACCGACTCGGTCGACAACACCGGCCTGAGCCTCACCGCCACCGGCACTGTTGTCGAAGGCGGCCAGATCACTTACACCGCGACACTGACCAACACGGCCGGCACGCCGATGACCGTGACCTTGAGCAATGGCTCGGTCATCACCATCGAAGCGGGCAAGACCACCGGCAGCGTGATCGTCGATACAGCGGCCAATGACGTCTACAACAACGGCAGCACCGTCAGCACCACCATTACCGGGACCACCGGCGGCAATTTCGAGCAGTTGACCCCGAGCACCACGCCAGCGGTCACCACCATTGCCGACTCGGTCGACAACACCGGCCTGAGCCTCACCGCCACCGGCACCGTCGTCGAAGGCGGCCAGATCACCTACACCGCCACGTTGACGAACCCGGCCGGCACACCGATGACTGTGACTTTGAGCAATGGCTCGGTCATTACCATCGAAGCGGGCAAGACCACCGGCAGCGTGACCGTCGATACCGCCGCCAATGACGTCTACAACAATGGCAGCACCGTCAGCACCACTATCACCGGGACCACCGGCGGTAACTTCGAGCAGCTGACTCCGAGCACCGAGCCAGCGCTGACCACCATTACCGACTCCAGGGACGACACCGGCTTGAGCCTGTCGGCATCCACCGAAGTGGCCGAGGGCGGTCAGATTCTGTACACCGCCACCCTGACCAATCCGGCTGGCACGCCTGTGACCGTTACCTTGTCGAACGGCGCGGTGATCACCATCGCGGCCGGCGCCACCAGCGGTTCCGTCAGCGTTGCCGCGCCTGCCGATGACGTCTACAAAGATGCCGGCAAGGTCGAAGTGACTATCAAGGACGCCAGCGGCGGCAACTTCGAAAACCTGGTGCCGAGCACTGCTCCGGCAGTGACTGACATTACCGACACCCTCGATACCTCGACCGTCAGCCTGACCGCGACTTCTTCCGTGGCTGAAGGTGGCACCGTGGTTTACACCGCGTCCGTCAACGCGCCAGTGACCGGTTCGCCGGTTGTGGTGACCTTGTCCAACGGCCAGACGATCAGCATTCCGGTTGGCGCCAGTTCTGCCAGCGTGAATTTCGTTGCACCGAACGACGTCTTGGCTGGCGGCAGTTCGCTGAGCGTCAAAATTGATGATGCGACGGGCGGCAATTACGAGAAGCTGGACGTCGATGGCAAGTCGGCGGACACCTCGGTAACTGATACGTCGGACGCTACGACTCTGAGCCTCAGCGCAACAGACTCGGTGGCTGAAGGCGGTTCCATCGTCTACACCGCCAACCTGACCAATGCGGCCGGCACGCCAGTCACCGTGACCCTGAGCAACGGCGCGGTGATCACCATCGCCGCTGGCGCCACAAGCGGTTCCGTGACCGTCAAGGCACCTGCCGATGACGTTTACAAAGACGCTGGCAAAGTTGAAGTCACTGTCAAAGATGCAGCCGGCGGTAACTTTGAAAACCTGATCACCAATCCGGCTGCAGCCGTGACTGACGTGACCGACACCGTCGACACGTCGACCGTCAGCCTGACCGCGACTTCGTCCGTGGCTGAAGGCGGCACCGTGGTGTACACCGCGTCCGTCACCGCGCCAGTGACCGGTTCGCCGGTGGTTGTGAGCTTGTCCAACGGCCAGAGCATCACCATTCCAGTCGGTTCGAGCAGCGCCAGCGTGAACTACGTTGCGCCGAACGATGCCCTCGCTGGCGGTGGTTCGCTGAGCGTCAAAATCGACGATGCGAAGGGCGGCAACTACGAGAAGCTGGATGTCGATGGCAAGTCGGCGGACACCTCGGTTACCGATACGGCTGACACTACGACTCTTAGCTTGAGCGCGACTGATTCTGTGGCTGAGGGCGGTTCGATCGTTTACACCGCCAACCTGACCAATGCTGCCGGCACGCCCGTCACCGTGACCCTGAGCAACGGTGCAGTCATCACCATCGCCGCTGGCGCCACCAGCGGTTCCGTGACCGTCAAGGCACCCGCCGATGACGTCTACAAAGACGCCGGCAAGGTCGAAGCAACCATCAAGGATGCGAGCGGCGGTAACTTCGAAAACCTGGTCAAAGATCCGGCTGCGGCCGTGACTGATGTGACCGACACCGTCGATACTTCGACGGTCAGCCTTACAGCTACGTCGGCTGTCGCTGAAGGCGGCACCGTGGTTTACACCGCGTCCGTTACTGCACCGGTCACTGGTTCGCCAGTGGTAGTTACCCTTTCGAATGGCCAGACCATCACCATTCCGGTTGGCGCCAGCAGCGCCAGCGTAAACTTCGTTGCACCGAACGACGCCCTGGCTGGCGGCGCGTCGTTGAGCGTCAAAATCGACGATGCGAAGGGCGGCAACTACGAGAAGCTGGATGTCGATGGCAAGTCGGCGGACACCTCGGTAACTGATACGGCTGACACTACGACTCTGAGCCTCAGCGCAACAGACTCGGTGGCTGAAGGCGGTTCCATCGTCTACACCGCCAACCTGACCAATGCGGCCGGCACGCCAGTCACCGTGACCCTGAGCAACGGCGCGGTGATCACCATCGCCGCTGGCGCCACCAGCGGTTCCGTGACCGTCAAGGCACCCGCCGATGACGTCTACAAAGACGCCGGCAAAGTCGAAGCGACCATCCAGGACGCCACTGGCGGCAACTTCGAAAGTCTGGTCAAAGACCCGGCTGCGGCCGTGACTGACGTCACCGACACCGTCGATACCTCAACGGTCAGCCTGACAGCCACGTCCTCTGTCGCTGAAGGCGGCACCGTGGTTTACACCGCGTCCGTCAACGCGCCAGTGACCGGTTCGCCGGTTGTGGTGACCTTGTCCAACGGCCAGACGATCAGCATTCCGGTTGGCGCCAGTTCTGCCAGCGTGAATTTCGTTGCACCGAACGACGTCTTGGCTGGCGGCAGTTCGCTGAGCGTCAAAATCGACGATGCGAAGGGCGGCAACTACGAGAAGCTGGATGTCGATGGCAAGTCGGCGGACACCTCGGTAACTGATACGGCTGACACTACGACTCTGAGCCTCAGCGCAACAGACTCGGTGGCTGAAGGCGGTTCCATCGTTTACACCGCCAACCTGACCAACGCGTCCGGCACGCCAGTAACCGTCACGCTGAGCAACGGCGCAGTCATCACCATCGCGGCCGGCGCCACCAGCGGTTCCGTGACCGTCAAGGCACCTGCCGATGACGTCTACAAAGACGCCGGCAAAGTCGAAGCGACCATCAAGGACGCGACTGGCGGCAACTTCGAAAACCTGGTCAAAGACCCGGCAGCCGCCGTGACCAGCGTCACCGACACCCTCGACACGTCGACCGTCACGCTGACGGCCACCAGCACCGTGGCTGAAGGCGGCACCGTGGTTTACACCGCCTCGGTCGGCGCACCTGTCACCGGTTCGCCTGTGATCGTGACCCTGGCCAACGGTCAGACCATCACCATTGCGGTCGGCGCCAGCAGCAGCACCGTCAACGCCGTGGTCTCCAACGATGTACTGAGCGGCCACACAGCGGTGAGTAACTCGATCACCAACGTCAGCGGCGGCAACTACGAAAACCTGGTTGCCGACAAAACCCCGGTCAGCACCAGTGTGACCGACACCATCGACACCACCACTCTTTCGCTGACCGCCACTGGCAACGTCAATGAGGGGGGCTCGATCGTTTACACCGCGACCTTGACCAATCCGGCCGGCACGCCGGTCACTGTGACCCTGAGCAACGGTGCGGTGATCACCATCGCGGCCGGCAAAACCACCGGCACCGTGACCGTCGACGCACCGAAAGACGACGTCTACAACGACGCAGGCAAGCTGGAAGTCACCATCAAAGACGCCGCCGGCGGCAACTTTGAAAACCTGGTCACCAGCCCGAACCCGGCTGTGACCAACGTCGCCGACACCACTAACACCACACAGCTGACCCTCAGCGCTGACAAGTCTGTACTCGAAGGTTCGCACATCACCTACACCGCGACCCTGACCAACGCCGCGCAAACCCCGGTGACCGTCAAGCTGAGCAACGGCGAGACCATCACCATCGCGGCCGGCAAGACCAGCGGTTCGGTCACCATCGCGGCGCCAAGCGACGACGTCTATAAGGATGCCGGCAAGCTCACCGTCAAGATGACTGACGCCAGCGGCGGCAACTTCGAAAAACTCGATATCAGCAAGTCGTCCGTGAGCACAACCGTCAAAGACACGGTGGACACGACGTCCCTGTCCCTGTCGGCCAGCCATACCGTGAGCGAAGGTGGCCAGATCACCTACACCGCCACCCTGAGCAACCCGACGGACACGGCAATGACCGTGAAGTTGAGCAACGGCGCAGTAATCAACATCGCCGCCGGCGCCTCCACCGGTTCGGTCAACTTCGCCGCCCCGGCCAACACGCCGTACATCGACGGCGGCAAAGTCCAGGCGACGATCGCCAGCCAGAGCGGCGGCAACTTCGAAAAAGTCGTCACGGACCATTCGCCGGCGGTCACCACCGTCACCGATTCGGCTGACACTACCGGATTGAGCCTGAGCGCTACCGGTTCGGTCGCCGAGGGTGGTTCGATCGTCTACACCGCGACCCTGACCAACGCCGCTGGCACCGCAATGACCGTGACGTTGAGCAACGGTGCGGTGATCAACATTGCCAAGGGCGCCACCACCGGTTCGGTGAACTTCGCCGCTCCGAAGGATGACGTCTATAAAGACGCGGGCAAAGTCGACGCCAGCATCACCAAGACGACCGGCGGCAACTTCGAAAACCTGGTAACCGACAAGACGCCAGCGGTCACCGACGTGACCGACACCATCAACAACAGCACCGTATCCCTGACTGCCACGGCCAGCACGGTCGAAGGCGGCACTGTTGTTTACACCGCTTCGGTCAATGCGCCAGTGACCGGCTCGCCGGTGGTGGTGGCTTTGTCCAATGGCCAGTTCATCACCATCCCGGTCGGCGCAAGTTCAGCTAGCGTGAACTTCGTTGCACCGAACGATGCCCTGGCCGGCGGCAGTTCGCTGAGCGTGAAAATCGACGGCACCACCGGCGGCAACTACGAAAACCTGGTGGCGAACCAAACCCCGGCGGTCACTTCGGTAACCGACGTCAAAGACACCACCACCCTGAGCCTGAGCGCTACCGACTCGGTCGCTGAAGGCGGTTCGATTGTCTACACCGCGACCCTGACCAACGCCGCCGGCACGCCGGTCACGGTGAACCTGTCGAACGGTGCCGTGATTACCATCGCGGCCGGCGCGACTGTCGGTTCCGTAACGGTCAAGGCGCCTGCCGATGACGTCTACAAAGACGCTGGCAAGGTCGAAGCGACTATCAAGGACGCGACTGGCGGCAACTTCGAAAACCTGGTGCCGAGCGCTGTTCCGGCAGTGACTGACGTGACCGACACCGTCGATACCTCGACGGTCAGCCTGACCGCGACTTCCTCTGTCGCTGAAGGCGGCACCGTGGTTTACACCGCGTCCGTCACCGCGCCAGTGACCGGTTCGCCGGTTGTTGTGACCTTGTCCAACGGCCAGACCATCACCATTCCGGTCGGATCGAGCAGCGCCAGCGTGAACTTCGTTGCGCCTAACGATGCCTTGGCTGGCGGCAGCTCACTGAGCGTCAAAATCGATGATGCGAAGGGTGGTAATTACGAGAAGCTGGACGTCGACGGCAAGTCGGCTGACACCTCGATTACTGATACCGCAGACACCACCACCGTTAGCCTGAGCGCTACCGACTCGGTCGCGGAAGGCGGCTCGATCGTCTACACCGCGACCCTGACCAACGCCGCCGGCACGCCGGTGACCGTTAACCTGTCGAACGGTGCCGTGATCACCATCGCCGCTGGAGCGACTGTCGGCTCCGTAACCGTCAAGGCACCAGCCGATGACGTCTACAAAGACGCCGGCAAAGTCGAAGCGACCATCAAGGACGCCAGCGGCGGCAACTTCGAAAACCTGGTGACCAGCCCGGCGCCAGCCATCACTGAAGTGACTGACACGATCAATACGTCGACGGTCAGTCTGACGGCAACGCCTACCACGGCCGAAGGCGGCAACGTGGTGTACACCGCGTCCGTCACCGCGCCGGTCACTGGCAAGGACGTGGTTGTCACGTTGGCCAATGGTGAAAAAATTACCATCGCGGTCGGTGAAAGCAATGCTTCGATCACCGTTAAAGCACCGAACGACGCATTGGTAGGCCACGAACCGCTGACCAATGCCATCAAGGATGTCGCCGGCGGCAACTACGAGAATCTGGTCGCCGACAAGACCCCGACCTCGACCTCCATCAGCGACACCCTGGACACCACCAAAGTGACCATGACCGCCAGCGACTACGTGGTCGAAGGCGGCACCATCACTTACACCGTCAAACTCAGCAATGCCGCCGGCACTGACATGACGGTCAAACTGAGCAACGGCGAGAGCGTCGTGATCAAGGCCGGCGAGAAGTCGGGTTTCATCACCGTCCCGGCGCCGGCCGATGACGTCTACAAGGACGGCAGCAAGATCACCGTCGGCATCACCAGCACCGACGGCGGCAACTTCGAAAAACTCGACGTCAGCAAGACCACGCACACCACGACCGTCAATGACACCATCGACACCACCACGCTGAAACTCAGTGCCGATGTGAGCACCGTCGGCGAAGGTGGCCAGATCACCTACACCGCCACGCTGAGCCATCCGGCCGACACGGCGATGACCGTGACGCTGAACAACGGTCTGGTAATCAACATCAAGGCCGGCGAGTCCAGCGGTTCGGCGCCGTACACCGTGCCGAATGACGTCTACACCGGCGCCTCGCCCGTCAGGGCAGCGATCGCAGACAGCTCTGGCGGCAACTTCGAAAAACTGGACACCGACCGCTCGGCCGTCGTCACCAAAGTGACCGACAGCGCGGACACCACGACGCTGAGCTTGAGCGCGACGGATTCGGTGGCTGAGGGCGGTTCCATCGTCTACACCGCCAACCTGACCAACGCTGCCGGCACGCCGGTAACCGTAACCCTGAGCAACGGTGCGGTGATCACTATCGCCGCTGGTGCGACTAGCGGTTCCGTGACCGTCAAGGCACCCGCCGATGACGTCTACAAAGATGCCGGCAAAGTCGAAGCGACCATCAAGGACGCCAGCGGCGGCAATTTCGAAACCTTGGTGAAAGACCCGGCGGCGGCGGTTACCGATGTGACCGACACCATTAACACTTCGACGGTCAGCCTGACGGCCAACGGCACCGTGGCCGAAGGCGGCACCGTGGTTTACACCGCGTCCGTCACCGCGCCAGTGACCGGTTCGCCGGTGATTGTGAGCCTGTCCAACGGCCAGACGATCACCATTCCGGTCGGTTCGAGCTCCGGCAGCGTGAATTTCGTTGCACCGAACGACGCCCTGGCTGGCGGCGCTTCGTTGAGCGTCAAAATCGACGATGCGAAGGGTGGTAACTACGAGAAGCTCGACGTCGATGGCAAGTCGGCAGACACCTCGGTTACCGATACGGCTGACACTACGACTCTTAGCTTGAGCGCGACTGACTCGGTGGCTGAAGGCGGCTCGATCGTTTACACCGCAACCCTGACCAACGCGGCCGGCACACCTGTGACCGTGACGCTGAGCAATGGCGCGGTGATCAACATCGCTGCTGGCGCAACTGTCGGCTCCGTGACCGTCAAGGCACCAGCCGATGACGTCTACAAAGACGCCGGCAAAGTCGAAGCGACCATTAAGGACGCGACTGGCGGCAACTTCGAGAACCTGGTCAAAGACCCGGCGGCTGCGGTTACCGATGTGACCGACACCATCGACACTTCGACGGTCAAACTCACCGCTACCGGCGCTGCGGCTGAAGGCGGCACCGTCACCTACACCGCCACTGTCGGTGCGCCGGTCACCGGCTCGCCAGTGACCGTGTCGTTGGCCAACGGCCAGACCATCACCATCGAAATCGGCAAAACCACCGGCTTCGTGACCACGCTTGCGCCAAACGATGCCTTGACCGGCCACACGCCACTGACCAACGCCATCACCAACGTCAGCGGCGGCAACTACGAAAACCTGGTTGCCGACAAAACCCCGGTCAGCACCACCGTGACCGACACCGCTGACACGACCACCCTGTCGCTCAGCGCGACCAACTCGGTGGCTGAAGGCGGTTCGATCGTTTACACCGCAACCCTGACCAACGCGGCCGGCACACCTGTGACCGTCAATCTGAGCAATGGCGCGGTGATCACCATCGACGCCGGCAAAACCACCGGTACCGTGACCGTTGATGCGCCGAAAGACGACGTCTACATCGACGCCGGCAGGGTCCAGGCGAGCATCACCACCGCGACCGGCGGCAACTTCGAGAACCTGGTCCCGAACAAAACCGCGGTTGTTACCAGTGTCACCGACACCATCGACACCTCAACCGTGACCCTGAAAGCCACCGCCTCGGCCGCTGAAGGCGGCACCGTCACTTACACCGCCACAGTTGGCGCGGCAGTGACTGGCAGCCCGGTCACCGTGTCCTTGGCCAACGGCCAAACGATTACCATCGACATCGGTAAAACCACCGGCTTCGTGACCACCCTCGCGCCAAACGACGCTCTGAGCGGCCACACCCCACTGACCAACTCGATCACCGACGTCAACGGCGGCAACTACGAAAATCTGGTTGCCGACAAAACCCCGGTCAGCACCACCGTGACCGACACCACCGACACGACCACTCTCTCGCTGAGTGCGAGCAACTCGGTGGCCGAAGGCGGCCAGATCATCTACACCGCCACCCTGACCAACGCCGCCGGCACACCGGTGACCGTGACGCTGAGCAACGGCGCGGTGATCACCATCGACGCCGGCAAAACCACTGGCACCGTGAGCTTTGACGCGCCGAAAGACGACGTTTACAAAGACGCGGGCACGGTACAGGCGACCATCAGCAACGCCACCGGTGGCAATTTCGAGAACCTGGTCAAAAGCCCGGCGGCAGCCGTCACCAACGTCACCGACACCCTCGACAGAACCGAAGTCAGCATCACCGGCAGCACCTCGGTGACCGAAGGCCAGACCGCCAGTTACACCGTCAGCCTGACAAGCCCGGCGCAGACCGAAGTCACCCTGAAGATCACCTACAGCGGCACCGCCGCCGACGGTTCGGACTTCACCGGCGTGTACACCGTGAAAATTCCGGCGGGCGCCAGCACGGCGAATTTCAACGTTGCGACCCTGGACGACAGGATCACCGAAGGCACTGAAAACTTCGTGGTCAAGATCGACTCGGCCACCGGCGGCAACTTCGAGAACCTGGCGATCAGCGCGTCCAACGGCAGCATCAGCACCGCGATCGTCGACAACGATGCACCGCCAGTGCTCGACCTGGACGCCAACAATTCCAGCGGCGCCACGGGTGCCAACTACAACGTGACCTTCACCGAAGGCACCACGGGCCAAGGCGTATCGATCGGCGACACCGACCTGAAAATCACCGACCCGGACAGCACAATGCTGACCGGCGCGACCATTGTGCTGACCAACCGTCAGGACGGCGATGCGCTGAACCTGGGCACCAGCGTCAACGGCATCACCATTAATGCCAACAGCACGAATGGCACGGTCACGCTGACTCTGTCGGGCAACGCGACGCTCGCCGACTACATGCAGCAGATCAAGAACATCAGCTTCACCAACAGCAGTGAAAACCCGAGCAGCGTGCCGCGGATCATCACCGTGACCGTGACCGATGGCAGCAACTACTCCAACACCGCGACCACCACCGTCAACGTTGTGGCGGTGAACGATGCACCGACCGCCGCGCCGGTTAACGTCACCGGCACCGAGGACACTCCACTGATCCTCGGCTGGTCGACCTTTGGCGTCAGCGATGTCGACAGCCCTGCCGCCAGCCTCGGTGTGAAAATCACCGGCCTGCCGGGCGAAGGCAAATTGCAGTACCTGAACGGCTCGACCTGGACCGACGTGACGACCAACCAGACCCTGTCCAAGGCTGACATCGACGCGGGTAAAGTGCGCTTCCTGCCGGATGCCAACGAATCCGGCGCCAATGGCTACGGCGGCAGCGGCGTGGGCAACAATCTGGCGGACTACGCACAGATCAAGTTCCAGCCAACCGACGGTTCGCTGCTGGGCAACACCGGCACGATCAAAATCGACATTACACCGGTTGCCGATGCGCCGTCCCTGAGCGTTGCGGACAACAGCGTCAAATCCACCGGGCTGATCAAAGAAGTCTGGACCGGCCTGTCGGGCCTCGGCACCGATGGCAGCGGCGCCTCTTCGGGCACGCTGAAAAGCGTCATCGACGGCGCGGGCAAACCGAACACCAGTGGCACGGTGACCAATGTGCAGTCCGACGGCAGCGTCGCGGCCGGCACGGCGTCGAAAACCTCCGGCCTGATCTACCTCGAAGCGGGCAAGACTTACACCTTCAGCGGTACGGGCGATGACAGCCTGCTCGTGACCATCGGCGGCAAAAACGTCGCGGCGATCACGTGGGGTGCGGGCGGCAAACTGAGCGGTTCGTTTATCCCGACCACCAGCGGTTACTACACGCTGGACATCTACCACCACAACCAGAGCGGCCCGGGCAGCTATGACGTCAACCTGTCGGTCAACGGCGGTGCAGCGGTCGACCTGAGCAGCGCTGGCGTGCCGTTGTATACCGGCGTGGCAGATCTGGCCGCTTCCGGCGTGACGGTTTCCGATTTGCACGGCACCAATGGCGAAGGCTATTACGACGGCTACAAGCTCAACGAAGCGGCCGAAGGCACCAGCGTTCACCTGTCTGCGATCAAGACTGCGCTCACGGATACCGACGGCTCTGAAAGCCTGATCGTGAAGATCAGCGGCATCCCGGCAGGCTCGGTGCTTACCGATGGCGCCGGCCACACCTTCACCGCCAGCACCACGTCGGGTGAAGCCAACGTCACCGGCTGGAACCTCGGTTCCCTGACCGTGACCCCGCCGCCGTACTACAACGGCCAGTTCAACCTGACCGTGACCTCGACCTCCACCGAGGTCCTCGGCGGCTCGGCGACAAGCACCGCGACGATCCCGGTCACCGTTTACCCGACGGTCTACAACGCCGTCACCGCTACCGCGGCCGACGACACCATCACCGGCACCGACGGCAACGACATCATGGTCGCCGACATTGGCGGGCTGACCGTGGTGCCGGGCACCAACTACAACATCGCGTTCATGGTCGACAGCTCGGGCAGCATGAGCGCGTCGTCGGTCAGCGCCGCCAAGGACTCGCTGACCTCGGTGTTCAACACGCTCAAGCAGAGCATGGGTGGCAACTCCGGCACCGTGAACATCTTCCTCGCGGACTTCGACAACCAGGTCAACAAGTCTGTCTCGGTGAACCTGAACGATCCGAATGCGCTGATCCTGCTCAAAGCGGTGCTTGATTCCATGGTTTCCGGCGGCGGCACCAACTATGAGGACGTGTTCAAAACCACGGCGAACTGGTTCCAGAGTGCCGACGCCATAGCGAACACCGGGGCGAAGAACCTCACGTACTTCATCACCGACGGCAAGCCGACCTACTACCAGAGCGGTGAGCAGACCAACCCGACCCTGTTCGGCAACGTGAAGCTCGATGACGTCATCACCACCACCAATTACAAGTTGGGGCAGACCTATTCCGGCTATCTGGACAGCACTCACTACTTGACCATCGATAACTCCGGCACCGTCACGCTGCAGACGTACAAGAACTCGAAGGGCGGTTACTGGAGCAGTGACGAACTGGGCACTATTCGCGCCGAGGGTAACGGCACGTACGAGCTGTCTTATCGCGACGGTAACGGCAGCAGCACCGGCTCCAGCGCCATCGACAACTCCACCGACAGCTTCGCGCTGCTGGGCAAGGTGTCGACGGTAGAAGCCATCGGCCTGAACAAAGACGTCACCCTCAACGACCTCAAGCCGTACGACACGGACAAGACGCCGCAAACCAACATCGATCCGAAAGACCTGGCCAACTCGATCATCGGCCACACCGAAGCGACAATGCCAGGTTCCGACACGGTCAATGGTGGCGACGGCAACGACATCCTGTTCGGTGACCTGGTGAGCTTCAACGGCATTGCCGGCGAGGGTTATCAGGCGATCCAGGCGTTCGTCGCCAAAGAGACCGGCGTGGACGTCAGCAAAGTCTCGACCAGCAACGTGCACCAGTACATCACCGAGCACTACAGCGCATTTGATGTGTCCGGTGCCCATGACGGCAACGACACGCTGCTGGGCGGTGCGGGCAATGACATTCTCTTCGGCTCGGGGGGCAATGACCTGCTCGACGGCGGCAAGGGCAATGACATCCTGCTCGGCGGCTCGGGTAACGACTCGCTGATGGGCGGTCAGGGCAACGACATCCTGATTGGCGGCTCGGGCGCCGACACCTTCGTCTGGAAGGCTGGCGATACCGGCAGCGACGTGATCAAGGACTTCAAGGCCAGCGAAGGTGACCGCATCGACCTGCGCGATCTGCTGCAAGGCGAAACCGGCAGCACGATCGACAACTTCCTGAAGATCAGCACCGTGGATGGCGTGTCATCGTTGCAAGTCAGCTCCGGCGGCAAGTTCAACTCGGGCGATGCGGCCGCCGCCACGCCGGATGTGACGATCAAACTGGAAGGCAACAACTGGTCCAGCGCCAACATCCACACGTTGATTGCCGGCAGCGACCCGACCATCAAAGTCGATCACAACAACAGCTGATCCAACGAAAAACGGCCGCCCTTATGGGGCGGCCGTCACGTTTGCGCTTGCCCCCGGTGACGATTTCGTCGCCGCACCGCATACTCGCGTCCAGTTGGCCTATGCTGCTGACAGCATGACGCTGGTTCATTTCTGAGGGATGCTCAATGTTCTACGTGCAACGCGATGCGCAAGGTCAGTTAGTGCGCGTGGAAGCCGCGGCCTACGCCGAGGCCACGGAAACGCTGCCGGCTGATAATCACGAGATTCAGGCCTGGTACGCCAACGAAGTGATGGAAACCAGCCTCAAACAGCTCAAGCAGAGCGACCTGGAAATGATCCGGGTACTTGACGACTTGATTCAGGTGCTGACCAGCAAAGGCGTGATCCGCGTCACCGACTTGCCGGCCGCTGCTCAGGCCAAACTGATGGACCGGAACCAGGCCCGTGAGGCGTTGGGTGGGTTGAGTCATTTGATTGATGATGACGAGACGGGGTTGATCTAACTCCACACACCGATCGTTCCCACGCTCTGCGTGGGAATGCCTCCAGGGACGCTCCGCGTTCCGGCTTCGCCGCCTGCATTGCGCCTGGCAACGATATGACGCAGAGCGTCACGGGCTGCATTCCCACGCAGAGCGTGTGAACGATCAGTGGGTTAGCGCCAAGGCTTCGGCTCACCAAACAACTGCCCCTGAACCCCATACAACCCCATCTCCCGAATCACCACCAACTCCCCTTCGGTCTCCACTCGCTCGGCAATCAACGGCAAATCAATGCTATGCGCCGCCCGCTGGATCGCCTCGATAAACAAGCGCTTGTCGCTTTCCTGATCAATCGCCCGGATGTAACTACCGTCGATCTTCAGATATGCCAAACCGAGCCGCGCCAGGTTGCCGATCATGCTGAAGCGCCCGCCAAACCGTTGCAGGCTCAAGGAGAACCCAAGCTCACGCAGACGCCGCGTCAGTTCTTCCAGCATCGCTTGCTCGGGCAGTTGCTCCTCGCCGATTTCCAGGGTCAGCCGTGGTCCGAGGTCGGAGTGAACACGCAAAATCTCGAAGACTTTATTCAGCGCCTGCGGATCGGCCAACGTCGCCGACGACAGGTTCAGCGCCAGCGACTCTTGATGCTCGGCCATCTGCTCAAGCACCAGCTCCAACATCAGCCGATCCAGGCGCGCAGTCCAGCCAAATCGCTCGAGCCACGGCAGGAAGCGTCCGGCGGGAATGGTCTGGCCGTCTTCGTCAATCAACCGCGACAGCACCTTGTAGTGCAGGACCAGTTGCGTGTCCTGGCTGGCCACTACCGGTTGGAAATACAACTGGAAACGCTGCTGATTCAATGCCTGATCCAGCAAGTTATTCCAGGCGTGATGGTCATCGCCGACGCTGGCCGAGGCGCTGTGATCGAGGCACGCCCAGCTCTGTTCGCCCTGCCCTTCAGCCTGAGCCAACGCCTGATCGCCCAGCCCGAGCACCGCTTGCGGTGAGTCGCCATGAATGAACGGCGCGAGACCAATCGACGCCACAGAGGCCACGTCAGTGGCGCCGGTCGCATGCAGGCTCGCCAAGGCACTGTCGAGGTTCTGCGCCAGCTGCAGCGCTTCTTCGCGCACCAGCCCCGGCGCCAGCACGGCGAACTCACCGCCACGGATCCGCGTGACGAGGTTCTGGGTTTCCGGGTACTTGGCGCACTCGCGGGACAACTGCTCACCGACCGCTTTCAGCAATTGGTCGGTGCGTTGGCCGCCCAGACGCTGGTTCAAACCGGCCAGGTCTTTGACTCGCAACAGCAGCAAATAACCCGAACTGGCTTGCTCCGGATTGCTCACCCGGGCGTTCAACTGCATCTCGAAATAGCGACGGTTTGCCAAACCCGTCAGGTTGTCCTGATAGGACTCCACCCGCAATTTTTCACTGCGTTCGGCCTGTTCCTGAAACAGCGCCTTGAGCTTCTCGACCATCTGATTCATGGCCTGCACCACACGGCGCAGTTCCGGCGTGCGCGGCAGTTCCGGCAGGCTGAGGAATTCGCGGCGAGCAATGGCGTGGGATTGCTTGACCATGTAGTCCAGCGGTTTCAGTTGTCGACGCAGCAACAGTGCGCCCAACACCGCGCTCACGGCGCCGCAGATCAGCAACCAGCCGAGGCTGCCCAACGCGCTCTGCCACAGTTTGGCCAACGCGAACATCGGATGGCTGACCACTTCGACCCGCGCAGCCTGTTCCCAGCCGCGGCTGACCAGCGCATCGCCACCGGCCGGCTCCAGGCCAATCATTTTGACGAACCAGTCCGGCACGTTGTTCACCGCCGGAATACCGCTGCGCTCGACGATGGTCTGATCAGTCTTGAGATCGACCACGCGGATGCTCGCGTAGTAACCGCTGTCGAAGATCGAACTGACCAGCAGCTCGACCATCGCCGGGTCGTCGATGTTCGGCGTCAGGGACAGCGCCAATGCCGTCGCGGCGTCCTGGGCGTGGGAGCGCAACTGGTTGACGTACTGTGTACGCGAGCTTTCCAGGCTGACCATGAAGCTGCCGGTGAAGGCGACCACCAGGAACAGACAGATAGCGATCAACAGCTGTTTGAACAAAGACATCTGAGCGCGTGCTCCTAGTTAGTCGTCTCGACCGGGAAACCTTCGGCCTGCATTTTCTTCAACACGTCCTGCCAACGGGACAGGCGTTTGGTATCACCGACTTTCTTGTTGCCCTTGGCGCCCGGCAACCACAACCCTTCGGCATTGAAAGAGTAGACCGGCAACAGATCGGTTCGTTGGCTGGCCGGTTTAATCGCATCGATCAGGCTGTCGAGCACCAGCGGCATGGCCTCGGGGCTCGAGTAGTACGTCAGCACCATGTGCGCCCTGTTCTGGCGCAAAGCCTTGACGTAGGTGATGCGCAGCTTGTCACTGGAAACGCCGAGATGGCGCAGGCTGAAGTACTTGGCGATTGCGTAGTCTTCGCAGTCGCCGGCGCCCTTCCACAGGGCTTCGATGGGTGTTTCCCAATAATCAACCTCGTGCCACAGGTCGATGTCCTCGACGTACCGCATCTGTTTGTTGAAGAACTGATTGACCACCTTGAGCTGTTCCAGCTCGTTGACCTGTTTTTGCGTGGCCAGCAAATGCTGCCAGGCATCGATGCGCGCCTGGCCTTCACCCAACGGTCCGTACAGGGCCTGCGCCTTGCGGCTGATCAGCGAAAAATCCCAATCGGCATGCAGCCCGCCCAGCATGGCGCCGGCCAGCAGCACCGCGCAGCACAGCCAGCGCAAAGTCCGAGGGATCGCGAAACGTACCGCCAATGCGAGGCATCCAGGTCAGGCAGGTGGAATTCGGTTGATGGTGCAGGTTAGCCCGTTAAAAGACAATGGCACGGTGCAATCACCGCCGACGCGCTAGACTTTGTATGGTGAATGACATGAAAAGTCGCGGGCGGCGATCTTTTGTCCATTTGACAAGCTGCATGGCAGTCACTAGTGTCCATTTGGATCCAAATATTTCAGCCAAACAGGGTGCGTAGTCGTGACACAGAAGCCCAACCCCCTCAGCAGTATCAAGGTCAACGGGCCGATTCCCGCTCACTTGGCGCGTTCGGTGATTGAAGAAACCCTGCGTTCGGCCATTCTCGACGGGCGCATTCCCTGCGGCACCGCGTTGCGCCAGCAAGATTTGGCCGACCTGTTCGGCGTCAGCCGCATGCCGGTGCGCGAAGCCCTGCGACAACTTGAAGCCCAGGCGCTGCTCAATGTTATCGCCCACAAAGGCGCAGTGGTTGCACCGCTGGTTCAGGGCGATGCCGTCGAAACCTATGCGTTACGAATCCTGTTGGAATCCGAGGCGCTGCGCCTGTCGATTCCCTTGTTGGAGAAGGAAGACTTCGAACAGGCCGCCAAGCATATCGACGACATGGAAACGGAACACGATTACAGCGAGATCGGCCGCCTCAATCGCCTCTTCCACATGGCGCTTTATTGCAAGGCACCTAACGGCCGGCTGTTGCGGCTGGTCGAAGAAGGGCTGAACGAAGAAGAGCGCTTCCTGCGCTTCAACCTGGAAGCCATGGGCTTGGGCAAACTGTCCCAGGAAGACCACCGAGCGCTGTTGCTGGCCGTCGAAGACCGCGACATCGAACGCTCGGTGAAGCTGCTCGAAAATCACCTCAATCGTGGTGTAGAGGTGATCACGCGTTACCTCAACAGCCCGGAAGCGCTGAACAAAACATCCAGGTAAATCCCGACGCCAAACCTGGGCGCGCAGTTTGAACTGCGCGTCGGGTTTGCCGTGAATAATCTCCTTACACATCCCCTGTGCTCACACCGAGCTATCCAGCGACCGAACTTCCCTTCCCCAACGCCTTGCCATCGACAGACCTCCCTCAGTTCCATCAATACACCAGCAAAGATGACGTCCGGGCGATAGCGGCGGCCGTGATTTACGCTCACTCTTGGGCTGCCAACGAATAATGAACGGGCGACGCACCGCATTGGCGGCGCAGTCCTCGCACCAAGAACCTACGGAAGGAGTCTTGTCACGGGAAAGGAAGCACCGGCGTCACTCCCAGCCAACTTCCACCCCTTGAAGCATTCAACGGAACAACTTTGAAAGTTGCTTTGAGTGAGGCATTCACTCTTTATTTGAATTTTGACGATACTTCGTCGAAAGGAGCAACTACGCCCAAATAAAACTGATACTTATAGTTTTATCGGAACGTGTCGCGCGCGAGAAAATACAACTTGCAAATAATATAAAAATAACTTGCCCGACACTTTATTCGTGTATTAGTTTTTCTCCGCCACCAGTAAACACGGCACCGAAGCGACTTTATCGCACTTGATGACATCAATTTAATTGAGGCATCCGCTCGCCAATAAAAAACGTTAAACGACCGTCACTTATTGATCACAACACCCTTAACGGCACTTCAGATCACTTATAGGCTCGCTCATGAAAACGAATAAAGACCGCCTCAACCAAAAAAAAGCAGAACTTAGTGCGCACCCGATTTTCTCTGAAATACATTCGCTGTCGGTACTTCAACGTTTCATGGAAACCCATGTCTTTGCGGTGTGGGATTTCATGTCGCTGACCAAGCGCCTGCAACAGGAACTGACCTGCGTTCAACTGCCCTGGCTGCCGCCGCGAGATCCGCAGGCTGCGCGCCTTATCAATGAGATTGTGCTGGGTGAAGAGTCCGATGATCGTCCGGCTCAAGGTCATTACAGCCATTTTGAGTTGTACCTGGATGCGATGCGCGAAGTCGGTGCCAGTACGGTTGCCGTTGAACGCTTCGTGGCGTTGCAACAAGAAGGTGTGAGTTACGACGTGGCACTGCAAAGCGTTGATGTCGATCCGGCGGCCGCGCAGTTCGTGCGGCACACCTTGCACACGGCGCTGCATGCGCCGGGACACAGTGTTGCCGCTGCGTTTTTGCATGGTCGTGAGAGTGTAATTCCGCAGATGTTCCAGCGGATTCTCGACGATTGGGGCATCGGCATCGAGCAAGCGCCGACCTTTCGGTATTACCTGGAACGGCACATCGAAGTCGACTCCGAGGACCACGGTCCGGCGGCAGAAAAACTCCTGGCACGCCTGGTCAATGGCGATTCGCAACGCGAAGAAGACGTCTACGCCAGCGCCATCGCCGCAGTGGAAAGCCGTATTGCCTTGTGGGATGGCTTGCGCCTGAGCATGAGCGAACCGGTTGCCGAGGTGAATGCATGAACGCCGCCGACTACCAATCCTTCGCCGACGCCTGGGAGAGCCGCGCCACCATCCGCACGCGGCCACGGCGAGTGCTGGAGAACGATGACAAGCTGATCTATCCGTTGAGTCGCCAGCCATTGGTGCTGAGTGAAACCTTCCTGCGTGAATGCCCGGAACAACGGGACTTCGCGCTGGTGCAGACGCTCTACAAATTCATCAACGACGTGGTGATTTTCGAAACCGAGATCGTCGACAAGACCGCCCGCAGCATCGCCAAGAATCGCTTCGCCGTGGCGTTTCCGTTTGCCTGTCGGTATGACGCCATGACTGTGGTGGTGGACGAGGATTACCACGCGCTGGTGGCAATGGACTTCATGCAGCAGACCGTTGCCATGACCGGCATCACGCCGATCCAGCTGCCGGATGAAATCGAGCTGAGCCGGGCGATTCCGGCAGCCGTGACCCTTGCGCCGGAACACTTGCGCAGCGCCGTGGAACTGATTTGCGTGGCCATCGCCGAGAACACCGTGACCGGCGATGTGGCGGCGTTTGCCAAGGACGACACGGTCAAGCAATCGATCAAGGGCCTGATGGCCGACCACTTGCTCGATGAGGGCCGCCACTCAGGGTTCTGGTCGCGGATGGTGCGCATCTACTGGCACACCGCGAGCGAAGACGACCGCCAGCAGATTGCACAGATTCTGCCGGTGTTCATCGGCCATTACCTGACCAACGACATCCAGAAGTCCTTCGACTTCCGCTTGATCGAATCCTTGCAGATCAGCGACGCGGCACGCCAGGCACTCAAGAACGAAATCTCGGGGATGGCCTTCCCGATCAATCGTCATCACCCGCTGGTCGCCAACATCGTGCGGTTTTTCCGCAGCAGTTCGCTGCTGGATTCGCCGTGCGTGCAAGACGCCCTCAGCGACTACCTGATTTAACGAGGAGAACATCATGAGACGTCTCGACATTCTGCTCATTGGGCAAAGCCAGGCCTTGACCGACCTGGCGCTGGAACTGGAACAACAGGGTCATTCGCTGGTGCGGTTCGAGGCGTTCGACGAGCTGCCGTCATTCGATCTGCTGATCGACGACGCTAGCCAAGCGTTTTCAGTCCTGAGTGATGCGCCGCAACTGACATTGCAACTGGACGTCGGCGAGTCAGGCGTCTCCGGGCTGCCGCCGATAGACCTGCTGTGCATGCACAGATCAAGACTGTTCACTCGCGTGCCGATTGCCGATGAAACTTCGGGAAACGGCCAGGCATTGCGCCTGCGAGCTGTGGCGGAACTGGTGGATCACGTCGCGCTGCTGGTCAGCCGCTTCTCCCGGGATGAAGGGTATTTTCTGCACGCCGAGCCGGCAGCGGCGGCTCACTTCGAGCGGCTGGAAAACCTGCAATTTCTAGAGGGTCTGGCGTTCGTCCATCAACTCAACAACACAGCTCAACCGTGGCTGCAGCAACTCGCCCGGATCCCGATGATCGAGCGTCTGGAACAGCGCTTCGTCGAGTCCGCCGAACGCCCTGCGCTTAACATCGACGGTACCTCGGTCAGTTATCGGCAATTGCACGCCCACAGCCGCGCGATCCAGCAGCGCCTGTTGCCATTGCTCGCTCGGCATCAAGGGCCGCTGGTGGTCGGGATTTGCCTGCCGAAATGCAGTGCGCTGTATGCGGCGATTCTGGCGATTCTGGGCAGCGGCGCGGTGTATTTGCCGCTGGAGCCGAGCCACCCGCTGCAACGTCAGCAGTACATCCTTTCGAATGCCGGAGCGGTGTTGCTGCTGCATGACGGCCAGCATCCCCTCGCCGACGAAATGCCGGGGCTGGACATCAGCCGTGTCGACTGCGCTGACGTCGACCTCGGCCAACCCTTGATGCGCCAGCGACCCGACCTCAATGCGCCTTGCATGGCGCTCTACACCTCGGGCACCACCGGGCATCCCAAAGGCGTGTTGCTCAGCCAGGCCAACCTCGCGCACTTCACCGCGTGGTACGCCGACTATGTGCAGCTGACCGAGCACAGTCGGGCCTTGCAGTTTTCGTCGTTGAGTTTCGACTCGTCGCTGATCGATATTTTCCCGACCCTGCTTCAGGGTGCCGAGCTGATCGTGCCCAGCGACGACCAGCGCCGCGATCCCTTGCAACTGGTCGAGCTGATCCGCCATCAACGCCTCAGCCACGCGTTTTTACCGCCGGCACTGTTGAGCATTCTGCCGCTGGATCAGTTGCAGGTTCTGGATCATGTGATGACTGGCGGCGACGTCTGCGAGCCCTATGTCATCGAGCAGCTCACCCGTCAGGGCAACCTCTACAACCTCTATGGCCCGACCGAAGCGACGGTGCTGATCACCGCGCGCCAGCTGCGCGCCGGCGACAGCAACCGCACACTCGGGGCGCCGATCGCCAACAGCCAGGTGCTGATTCTCGACGAAGCGTTTCAACCGGTGGCCGAGCAGACCGTCGGTGAGTTGTACATCGTCGGGCCAGGGGTGTGTCTGGGTTATCTGAACAACCCGCAGCAGACCGCCGAGCGTTACCTTGACTTGAATCTGCCGGACGGCCAGAGCCTGCGCGCCTACCGGACGGGAGACATGGCGAAATGGACCCGCGACGGCATCGAGCTGTGCGGACGGCGGGACAATCAGGTGAAGATTCGCGGCTTTCGGGTCGAGCCGGAAGAGATCGAACGCTGCCTGCGCGACAGCCAGTTGTACCGTCAGGTGGCGGTGGTCATCGACAGTCAGCGACGGATTCTGGCCTTTCTCTCACAACCTCAGGAGGCACAACCGGGCGTCGCTCGCGAAGCCTTGAAGGCTCACTCGACGCAGTTTTTACCAGACTACATGCAACCCATCGCCTGGACCGAGCTGCCGAGCATGCCGTTCGCCAGCAACGGCAAGGTCGACCGCAAAGCCCTGCTAGCGATGCCGGTGAATGTTGCCGAAAACACCTTGCGGCGCTTGCCCGCCAGTGCCGATGAAGCGCTGTTGCTGGAGATCTGGGCCGAGCTGCTGGAGTTGCCGGCCAGCGATATTTCGACCGACGAAAGTTTCTTCAATCTGGGCGGCCATTCGATTCTGTTGTCACGGATGCTCTTGCGATTGCGTGAGGAATTCGGCCGCAGTATCTCGATCAACCGCTTCATTGAATTGCCGACCATTGCGAAGTTGGCGACGCTGGTGCGCGGCTCCGGCACCGAGGAAGTCCTGAGCGCACAGGCGCTGGCGGATGCCTTCCGCGAGCTGGATATTCAGCCGCTGCCCATCAGCCGCATGGGCGATGTGCACAAGGTGATCGTCACCGGCGCCAACAGTTTTGTCGGTGTGCACATCGTCGAGGCGTTGCTGGCGTGGGGCGCCAGTCAAGTCGTCTGCCTGGTGCGTGATGGCGGCGGGCAATCGGCGGCAGAGCGCTTCGCTCATGCGCTACGGGAAAACCGTCTGGAGCATCTGGACCTGAGTCGGGTGCAGGTTTATGCGGCGGATATCACGCGACCGGCATTGGGTCTCGATGCAGACGTTTACGAACACCTCGACCGGGAGTTCGGCGCGTTGGTGCACAACGCCGCCAACGTCAATCACGTGCTCGATTACGAGTCGCTGGCGCGGGACAACGTCGAGCCGATTTTCGAATGCCTTCGGCTGTGCGAGGGGCGCAGCAAGAAGATCTTCAATTTCGTCTCCACGCTGTCGGCGTCCAGCACGATTGCCGACGACGGCCGGGTGCTGGAGTTGCCCGCCGCGCAGACCCCACCGATCTACATCAAGAACGGCTACAACCTGTCCAAATGGGTCGGCGAACGGATCCTCGAGCGGGCGCGCGAGCTTGGGGTGCGGGTCAATCTTTATCGCCCCGGCAACATCAGTTTCAACAGCATGACCGGCGTCTGTCAGCCGCATAAAAATCGCTTGATGCTGATGCTCAAGGGCTCGATTCAGCTCGGCCAGGTGCCGGAGTTCGCGCTGAATTTCGACCTGATGCCGGTGGACTTTCTCGCCCGCTTCATCGCCTTTCACGCCAGCCGTTATTCGCCTGAAAAAGCGGTGTTCAACCTGCACAACCCCGAGCCTCTCAGTTGGGACGACTACGTCGCGTCATTCCGTGAGGCGGGCCGGGAGTTTTCCATGGTCAGCGTTGCCGACTGGCAGCAGCAACTGGGCCGGGTCGACAGCGATAACGCGCTGTTCGGCGTGCTCGGTTTCTATCTCAACGGCTTCGAAGAAGACATCGGCGACATCTCGATGATCGGCCACGCCAACGCTCAGGCCGGCGTTCGGCAGATGGGCGCGCACTACCCGGAAAAATCCCCGGCGCTGCTGCGTCGCGGTTGCGACTACCTCAAAGAAATCAATTTCATCTGATTCACTCAACCGGAGCAAAACCATGAAAACCCTGCAACCCGATACCCTGATCAAAAACCCTCAAGGCTGCCACGTTGTGTCTTCAGTGGAGGTGCCGGCTGACGCTGCGAAGGTCTGGGCGGTGGTCGGCAATTTTGCCGGCTTCGATCAATTTATCCCGGCGCTGTCGCACATAGAGATGACTGGCGAAGGCGTTTCGTCGCTGCGCAAGAAATTCTTCAAGGACGGTAACCTGGTGGTCGAGCAACTCAACTCGCGGGACGACCAGGCGCTGAACATGACGTGGACCACGATTTATAACACGCTGGGCGTGGCCAGTTTGTGGGCGGCGATGAGTGTTGAACCGCTGGGTGCGGGCCAGTCGCGGGCGACCTGGACCATCATTGCCGAACCGGCGCAGGGGGGGGATGAGGCGTTGCCGGGGTTCAAGGATTTTGTGCAGGGGTTTGCGGATGATGCGATGAATAATGTGTTGAAGCTGTTTGCTTAAGGCTTTGGTTCCGCGGTGACTGACACACCGCTTTCGCGGGCAAGCCCGCTCCCACAGTATTCCGGTCGTACACAAATCTTGTGTTCGCCGAAAATCCTGTGGGAGCGGGCTTGCCCGCGATTGACCCTTAACGTGATCAGATCTTGAAGCTACCCACCAACTGCTTCAACCGGTTCGCCTGCAACGACAGCGCATCGCAATCCTTCAACGTTTCATTGAGGTTGGCCACGCTTTGCTGGTTCAGCAAGTTGATCTGGTTGACGTCGACGTTGAGGGTTTCCACCACGGCGGTCTGCTCTTCCGTGGCCGCGGCCACCGACTGGTTCATGCCGTCGATTTCGCCGATACGCTGGGTCACGCTGACCAGCCGCAGGCCCGCCTGGTTTGCCACTTCGACAGTCTCTTCGCTGGAGACCTGACTGGCGTTCATGGTCGTCACTGCTTCGCGAGAACCGATCTGCAGCGAGGTGATCATCTTGTGGATCTCTTCCGCCGATTCCTGCGTACGATGCGCTAGGTTGCGCACTTCGTCCGCCACCACCGCAAAACCGCGGCCGGCTTCACCGGCACGCGCCGCTTCGATGGCGGCGTTGAGCGCGAGCAAGTTGGTCTGCTGAGAGATGCCTTTGATCACATCGAGAATATGCCCGATGTTGTCAGTGCTGGCGTTCAGGGTTTCGATCTGGGTGCAGGACAGGCTGATTTTCTGCGACAGCTCGGTCATGGCCAGGATGGTTTTCTCCACCACCTGACGACCGTCGTCCGCCTGTTCGCTCGCGCCGCTGGCGTGCTGCGAAGCATCGGCGGCATTGCGGGCGATTTCCTGAGTAGCGGCGCCCAGTTGGTTGATCGCCGCCGCCACGCTGTTGGTGCGCGCGCTTTGTTCGTCGGAACCGACGATCGATGCGTTGGACGATGCCATCACGCGCTGCGACAAATCGTGGACCTGACGGGTCGCCGAGGACACTTCGGAAATCGACGCGTGAATCCGCTCCACGAACTGGTTGAACGAACCGCCCAACTCGCCGAACTCATCTTTGCTTTCCACGGCCAGACGACGGGTCAGGTCGCCTTCGCCCTGGGCAATGTCCTGCATCGCTCGGCCCATGGTGGTCAGCGGACGCATCAGCACGTTGATCAGCAAACTCAGTAGTACCGCAATAACGCTGACGGCGATGAACATGGCGATCAGTGCCGAAGTACGGAATTGACTCAGTGGCGCGTAGGCTTTGTCCTTGTCGATCGACAGACCGATGTACCACTCGGCATTCGGCAAACCGCTCACCGGGGTGAACGAGAGGATGCGGTCCTGCTTGTTCAGGGTGACGTCCTGATTGCCCTTCTCGATGCGCACGCCCGAGTTTGGATAAATGTCCTTCAGGTTTTTCATCACCTGATCTTTGTCCGGACTGACGATCACTTGACCGTCGGCGCTGACGAGGAACGCGTGGCCGATGCCACCGAAGTCCACCGAATTGATGATCTTCACCAGGGTTTCCAGGCTCAGGTCACCGCCGACCACGCCCAGCAATTCGCCGTCCTTCTTCACCGGCATCGCGATGGTCACCACCAAACCACCGATGGCGGCCATGTAGGGCGGCGTCAGCATGGTCTTGTCGGCAGCCACAGCTTGCTTGTACCAAGGACGCTGACGCGGATCGTAACCGTCCGGCATCTTCGCGTCGGGGCGTTGCGTGAACACGCCATTGGCCTGGCCAACGTAGGTGAACTGGAAGTTCGAGGTGAAGGCCGGTTGATCAACCAGTCCTGGCAAGTCTGCGTTTGCGCCTTGATGAGCGACGTTCTGTGCGAGGTTTTCCAGGACCAGCACACGGCCGCTCATCCAGTTCTGCACGCTGCTGGCGGTCAGATCGCCGGCTTGCTGGACGGAGGATTCGAGATTTTGCCGGATGGTGTTTCGCTGCAGATAGTCGTTGTACAAAGTGAACAACGCAAAAGCCAGCACCACGACGCCAGAGGCGGCCAGAAGGATTTTATGGCTGAATTTGAGATTCATTTCATGGGACTTCTTATGCAAAAAGTGGGGATGCGTTCCAGGTGCAACATTCCATGTAACAGCGCAGGCGGCATTCTTCGTCCGCTCTACTTTGGTGCACGCATGTCTCACCAGTCTGTCGGCACAAGTCGGAGAAATCTTAGGGGTTTGTAAGAAATGCCCGGCATTCCCGCCGAACGGCATGCTAGAGCGGTCGAATAGTATTTTTGTGATGACGGTTGTTCGACCGGCAGTTGCAAATTCAGTAACCCTTGATAACAATGCGACTAATTATCATTTGTGACGTTCGGGCTGTCGCGTTCATGTACTCACCTGGGTTTGCCGTTCAGACGCTTTACAGTAGCCATCACGGTTGGCTTAACGCGTGGCTACGCGATCGCATGCTTGAAGGCCTGAAGCCGAGAGTACGTCAGGCATTTTTGTTGGCTCAGTGCGAAGGGCTTACTCACAAGCAGATTGCCGAGCAGATGGGCTTGTCCCTGAGTCGGTGGAACGTTATGTCGCTGATGCGCTGTATCACTGCTATGTCTTGCGGTATGAAGCGTGATGTCTGTGGATAACTCGTCACTTCACCGACGCGGTGAACCTCAGCAGAAGGTGGTCAAACAGGCCATCAATTGGCTGCTGCGGCTGCGCAACAATGCGGCCAATCCAAGGTTGCGCCAGCAATGCGATGTCTGGCGCGCTGAGCATTTTGAACACGAATTGGCGTGGCGGCGTGTGCAGTCCCTGCAGCACGAGTTGAACAGCAATCTGCGCGCGGTGCCCGGTGCTCAAGTTGCTTTCAACACGCTGGAAAACAGCGCCCAGGGATTGGGACGACGACAAGCTCTGAAGTTGCTGTCGGGCGCATTGCTGATGGGTTCTGTGGCATGGCTGGGCAAGGATGCGGTGGGTTGGCAACAATGGACCGCCGACTTCGCCACCGCCATGGGTGAGCGACGTGGTTTCCAATTGCCCGACGGCACCCGCCTTGAGCTCAACACTGCCAGCGCGGTGGATCTCGATTACACCGCGCAGCAACGGCTGATCAAACTGACGCGCGGCGAGATCATCGTGACCTGCGGCGGGAGCGACGAAGCGTCTTCATTTGACCGACCGTTGCGGGTACACAGTCGGCATGGCGTGTATGAAGGTGTGGGTGCGCGGTTCATCCTGCGTCAGGAGGATGACTGCACACGACTCAGTGTCACCAGCGGCATGGTCGCGATTCATTCGCCACGGGCCGCCGACGGTGAGCCGATTCGGGTACAGGCCGGACAGAGTTATTTGATCGATCACCACCAGGCGAAACTGGCTGCACCGCTGGATATGGATGCCGGTGCATGGGTCGATGGCCTGATCGTCACTCGCAACATGCGCCTGGGGGATTTTCTCAATGAAGTCGCACGCTACCGGCACGGTTATCTGGCGTGCTCAGCGGACATTGCCGACTTGCGGCTGTCGGGAGTCTTCCGTTTGGAGAGCACCGATAAGCTGCTGGCCATCCTCCCGCAAACCCTGCCGGTGCAGTTGCGCTACCGCACTCGCTGGTGGGTGACGCTGGAGCGGCAAGGCTGAATTATTGTTGGACGTTGGTGGCTCGCAGAAGCAGTAAGGCGCGCAAAGAGTAGTCTGGAGTGAAGCTTTTAGGACGACCCCAGAAAGACAAAACCCCTGTCTGCGTTAGCAGACAGGGGTTTCGGAATTCAATCTTGACGATGACCTACTCTCACATGGGGAAACCCCACACTACCATCGGCGATGCATCGTTTCACTGCTGAGTTCGGGATGGGATCAGGTGGTTCCAATGCTCTATGGTCGTCAAGAAATTCTGTGACCAGCCCGTTACAGCCGTAACGTGCCAGCAAAATTGGTGACTTCTACTAAAACAAAACCCCAACTGCTTGCGCAATTGGGGTTTCGGAATTCAATCTTGACGATGACCTACTCTCACATGGGGAAACCCCACACTACCATCGGCGATGCATCGTTTCACTGCTGAGTTCGGGATGGGATCAGGTGGTTCCAATGCTCTATGGTCGTCAAGAAATTCGGGTACTGAGTCGTGACCTGTTGGTCTCGCTTCAGCAAATTGGGTATGTGACAGCTTTCGGTGTTTTGCGAGTATCTCGAACTTTCGGTTCGTTTCGTCTTCACACACCGCAATCTGATGCTCTTTCGAGTAGTCAAATTGCTTGGGTGTTATATGGTCAAGCCTCACGGGCAATTAGTATTGGTTAGCTCAACGCCTCACAGCGCTTACACACCCAACCTATCAACGTCGTAGTCTTCGACGGCCCTTCAGGGGACTCAAGGTCCCAGTGAGATCTCATCTTGAGGCTAGTTTCCCGCTTAGATGCTTTCAGCGGTTATCTATTCCGAACATAGCTACCCGGCAATGCCACTGGCGTGACAACCGGAACACCAGAGGTTCGTCCACTCCGGTCCTCTCGTACTAGGAGCAGCCCCTCTCAAATCTCAAACGTCCACGGCAGATAGGGACCGAACTGTCTCACGACGTTCTAAACCCAGCTCGCGTACCACTTTAAATGGCGAACAGCCATACCCTTGGGACCGGCTTCAGCCCCAGGATGTGATGAGCCGACATCGAGGTGCCAAACACCGCCGTCGATATGAACTCTTGGGCGGTATCAGCCTGTTATCCCCGGAGTACCTTTTATCCGTTGAGCGATGGCCCTTCCATACAGAACCACCGGATCACTAAGACCTACTTTCGTACCTGCTCGACGTGTCTGTCTCGCAGTCAAGCGCGCTTTTGCCTTTATACTCTACGACCGATTTCCGACCGGTCTGAGCGCACCTTCGTACTCCTCCGTTACTCTTTAGGAGGAGACCGCCCCAGTCAAACTACCCACCATACACTGTCCTCGATCCGGATAACGGACCTGAGTTAGAACCTCAAAGTTGCCAGGGTGGTATTTCAAGGTTGGCTCCACGCGAACTGGCGTCCACGCTTCAAAGCCTCCCACCTATCCTACACAAGCAAATTCAAAGTCCAGTGCAAAGCTATAGTAAAGGTTCACGGGGTCTTTCCGTCTAGCCGCGGATACACTGCATCTTCACAGCGATTTCAATTTCACTGAGTCTCGGGTGGAGACAGCGCCGCCATCGTTACGCCATTCGTGCAGGTCGGAACTTACCCGACAAGGAATTTCGCTACCTTAGGACCGTTATAGTTACGGCCGCCGTTTACCGGGGCTTCGATCAAGAGCTTCGCGTTAGCTAACCCCATCAATTAACCTTCCGGCACCGGGCAGGCGTCACACCCTATACGTCCACTTTCGTGTTTGCAGAGTGCTGTGTTTTTAATAAACAGTCGCAGCGGCCTGGTATCTTCGACCGGCATGGGCTTACGCAGTAAATGCTTCACCCTCACCGGCGCACCTTCTCCCGAAGTTACGGTGCCATTTTGCCTAGTTCCTTCACCCGAGTTCTCTCAAGCGCCTTGGTATTCTCTACCCAACCACCTGTGTCGGTTTGGGGTACGGTTCCTGGTTACCTGAAGCTTAGAAGCTTTTCTTGGAAGCATGGCATCAACCACTTCGTGTTCTAAAAGAACACTCGTCATCAGCTCTCGGCCTTAGAATCCCGGATTTACCTAAGATTCCAGCCTACCACCTTAAACTTGGACAACCAACGCCAAGCTGGCCTAGCCTTCTCCGTCCCTCCATCGCAATAACCAGAAGTACAGGAATATTAACCTGTTTTCCATCGACTACGCTTTTCAGCCTCGCCTTAGGGACCGACTAACCCTGCGTCGATTAACGTTGCGCAGGAAACCTTGGTCTTTCGGCGTGGGTGTTTTTCACACCCATTGTCGTTACTCATGTCAGCATTCGCACTTCTGATACCTCCAGCAAGCTTCTCAACTCACCTTCACAGGCTTACAGAACGCTCCTCTACCGCATCACCTAAGTGATACCCGTAGCTTCGGTGTATGGTTTGAGCCCCGTTACATCTTCCGCGCAGGCCGACTCGACTAGTGAGCTATTACGCTTTCTTTAAAGGGTGGCTGCTTCTAAGCCAACCTCCTAGCTGTCTAAGCCTTCCCACATCGTTTCCCACTTAACCATAACTTTGGGACCTTAGCTGACGGTCTGGGTTGTTTCCCTTTTCACGACGGACGTTAGCACCCGCCGTGTGTCTCCCATGCTCGGCACTTGTAGGTATTCGGAGTTTGCATCGGTTTGGTAAGTCGGGATGACCCCCTAGCCGAAACAGTGCTCTACCCCCTACAGTGATACATGAGGCGCTACCTAAATAGCTTTCGAGGAGAACCAGCTATCTCCGAGCTTGATTAGCCTTTCACTCCGATCCACAGGTCATCCGCTAACTTTTCAACGGTAGTCGGTTCGGTCCTCCAGTTAGTGTTACCCAACCTTCAACCTGCCCATGGATAGATCGCCCGGTTTCGGGTCTATTCCCAGCGACTAGACGCCCTATTAAGACTCGCTTTCGCTACGCCTCCCCTATTCGGTTAAGCTCGCCACTGAAAATAAGTCGCTGACCCATTATACAAAAGGTACGCAGTCACCCAACAAAGTGGGCTCCCACTGCTTGTACGCATACGGTTTCAGGATCTATTTCACTCCCCTCTCCGGGGTTCTTTTCGCCTTTCCCTCACGGTACTAGTTCACTATCGGTCAGTCAGTAGTATTTAGCCTTGGAGGATGGTCCCCCCATATTCAGACAAAGTTTCTCGTGCTCCGTCCTACTCGATTTCATGACTAAGAGATTTTCGCGTACAGGGCTATCACCCACTATGGCCGCACTTTCCAGAGCGTTCCGCTAATCTCAAAGCCACTTAAGGGCTAGTCCCCGTTCGCTCGCCACTACTAAGGGAATCTCGGTTGATTTCTTTTCCTCAGGGTACTTAGATGTTTCAGTTCCCCTGGTTCGCCTCTTAAGCCTATGTATTCAGCTTAAGATAACCATCTTATGATGGCTGGGTTCCCCCATTCAGACATCTCCGGATCAAAGTCTGTTTGCCGACTCCCCGAAGCTTTTCGCAGGCTACCACGTCTTTCATCGCCTCTGACTGCCAAGGCATCCACCGTATGCGCTTCTTCACTTGACCATATAACCCCAAGCAATCTGGTTATACTGTGAAGACGACATTCGCCGAAAATTCGATAATACTCAATTAAGAGCAACTCACAAATTTTACCTTAGCCTGATCCGTTACCAGTGAAAGTAACGTTCAGTCTATCTTTCTATCACATACCCAAATTTTTAAAGAACGATCTAATCAAAGACTAGAAATCAATATTCACTTCAGAATATTCATTTCTAAACTCTAACAGCAGAAGCAGTTAATGGTGGAGCCAAACGGGATCGAACCGTTGACCTCCTGCGTGCAAGGCAGGCGCTCTCCCAGCTGAGCTATGGCCCCATACAAAATTGGTGGGTCTGGGCAGATTCGAACTGCCGACCTCACCCTTATCAGGGGTGCGCTCTAACCAACTGAGCTACAGACCCAATTTCGAGCGCGTAACTGTTAGCGTTGAGCTATCAGCTTGGAGCTTAAAGCTGCTTCTATCGTCTTCTTCAATGAATCAAGCAATTCGTGTGGGAACTTATGGAGCAGCTGATGTCGTCGATTAAGGAGGTGATCCAGCCGCAGGTTCCCCTACGGCTACCTTGTTACGACTTCACCCCAGTCATGAATCACACCGTGGTAACCGTCCTCCCGAAGGTTAGACTAGCTACTTCTGGTGCAACCCACTCCCATGGTGTGACGGGCGGTGTGTACAAGGCCCGGGAACGTATTCACCGCGACATTCTGATTCGCGATTACTAGCGATTCCGACTTCACGCAGTCGAGTTGCAGACTGCGATCCGGACTACGATCGGTTTTCTGGGATTAGCTCCACCTCGCGGCTTGGCAACCCTCTGTACCGACCATTGTAGCACGTGTGTAGCCCAGGCCGTAAGGGCCATGATGACTTGACGTCATCCCCACCTTCCTCCGGTTTGTCACCGGCAGTCTCCTTAGAGTGCCCACCATGACGTGCTGGTAACTAAGGACAAGGGTTGCGCTCGTTACGGGACTTAACCCAACATCTCACGACACGAGCTGACGACAGCCATGCAGCACCTGTCTCAATGTTCCCGAAGGCACCAATCCATCTCTGGAAAGTTCATTGGATGTCAAGGCCTGGTAAGGTTCTTCGCGTTGCTTCGAATTAAACCACATGCTCCACCGCTTGTGCGGGCCCCCGTCAATTCATTTGAGTTTTAACCTTGCGGCCGTACTCCCCAGGCGGTCAACTTAATGCGTTAGCTGCGCCACTAAGAGCTCAAGGCTCCCAACGGCTAGTTGACATCGTTTACGGCGTGGACTACCAGGGTATCTAATCCTGTTTGCTCCCCACGCTTTCGCACCTCAGTGTCAGTATCAGTCCAGGTGGTCGCCTTCGCCACTGGTGTTCCTTCCTATATCTACGCATTTCACCGCTACACAGGAAATTCCACCACCCTCTACCATACTCTAGCTTGTCAGTTTTGAATGCAGTTCCCAGGTTGAGCCCGGGGATTTCACATCCAACTTAACAAACCACCTACGCGCGCTTTACGCCCAGTAATTCCGATTAACGCTTGCACCCTCTGTATTACCGCGGCTGCTGGCACAGAGTTAGCCGGTGCTTATTCTGTCGGTAACGTCAAAACAGCAAAGTATTAATTTACTGCCCTTCCTCCCAACTTAAAGTGCTTTACAATCCGAAGACCTTCTTCACACACGCGGCATGGCTGGATCAGGCTTTCGCCCATTGTCCAATATTCCCCACTGCTGCCTCCCGTAGGAGTCTGGACCGTGTCTCAGTTCCAGTGTGACTGATCATCCTCTCAGACCAGTTACGGATCGTCGCCTTGGTGAGCCATTACCTCACCAACTAGCTAATCCGACCTAGGCTCATCTGATAGCGCAAGGCCCGAAGGTCCCCTGCTTTCTCCCGTAGGACGTATGCGGTATTAGCGTCCGTTTCCGAGCGTTATCCCCCACTACCAGGCAGATTCCTAGGCATTACTCACCCGTCCGCCGCTCGCCACCAGGTACAAGTACCCGTGCTGCCGCTCGACTTGCATGTGTTAGGCCTGCCGCCAGCGTTCAATCTGAGCCATGATCAAACTCTTCAGTTCAAACATCTTTGGGTTTTTAAGAAACCCTAAACTTGGCTCAGCAATCGTTGGTTACATCTTTGATTTCTCGCGGAGTAACTTGTGATGCTGATAATCTTGTTGACTATCAGTCTGACTCCACAAGCACCCACACGAATTGCTTGATTCAGTTGTTAAAGAGCGGTTGGTTAAGATCTTTCGTCTCAACCGAGGCGCGCATTCTACAGCAGCCTCTGTTGCTGTCAAGTGGTTATTTTCAGAAGTTTTCAAAGTTTCCTTTGCAACTTCAACCACTTGCGCTTCCGATCTCTCGTTAGCGGGATGCGAATTCTACAGCGTTACTCGCTGCTGTCAACACCTCTTTTTCTCCGCTTTCGACCGAGAAGATCGAACCGTCAATCAAGCCCTACAACCCCGCTTGATCAACTCCTTCTGGGCTTCGATGACCTGAAGCAACTCGCTGCCGAAAACTGCGTAACTCTTTGTTTATCAAGGAGTTTTCCGTTTCGACTGCGCCGGAAGTGGGGCGAATTATAGACTTCCAGAATCTGCCGTCAACCCCTAATTTAGCCTTTCTATCAATAACTTGCAGAAAGCCGGAAAACAGACCGATTCCCTTCTATATAGGAGAGCAAAACCACTCCTTCTATATAGAAGAAGTCGTCAGAGCACCCCCGCCACTTTGAAAGCGGCGACCGCATCGGCGTCCAGACCCAATACACGCTGAAGAACCTCCAGCGTGTGCTCACCCAGTAACGGAGGCGCATTACGATATTCCACCGGCGTCTCCGACAGGCGAATAGGGCTCGCTACCTGCGGCACCATCCCGGCCAGCACATGGGGCAGCTCGATAGCCAACCCACGCGCCTTGACCTGAGGATCGGCAAACATCTGGGCCAAGTCATTGATAGGTCCACATGGCACACCTGCCTGCTCCAGCTGCAGCACCCATTCAGCCGTAGTCTTGAAGACCGTCGCCTGACGGATCAGCGGAATCAACACCGCACGATTCGCAACACGCAGTTTGTTAGTCGCGAAACGCGGGTCATCCGCCCACTGAGGCTGCCCAGCCACCTCCGCAAATTTGCGGAATTGCCCGTCATTACCCACGGTGAGGATGAAGTCGCCATCCGCCGTAGGAAAATCCTGATAGGGCACGATGTTCGGATGAGCATTACCCAGGCGCTTGGGCGCATTGCCCGTAGTCAGATAGTTCATCGCCTGGTTGGCCAGGCACGCCACTTGAACATCCAGCAACGCCATGTCGATATGCTGACCGCCACCGTCATGATCCCTATGAGCCAGCGCTGCAAGAATCGCCACTGTCGAATAGAGCCCGGTCAGGATGTCTGTCAGTGCCACACCGACTTTCACTGGCCCTGCCCCCTCATCGCCTTCAGGCCGACCCGTCAGGCTCATCAGCCCACCCAAGCCCTGGATCATGAAGTCATAACCCGCACGTTTGGCATAAGGCCCGGTCTGACCAAACCCGGTAATCGAGCAATAAATCAAATTCGGGTTGATAGCCTTAAGCGATTCGTAGTCCAGCCCATAGGCTGCCAGGCCACCGACCTTGAAGTTCTCGATCAGGATGTCCGACTTGGCCGCCAAGTCACGCACCAGCTTTTGCCCCTCCGGACGCGTGAAGTCGATGGTCACCGATTGCTTGTTGCGATTGGCCGACAAGTAATAGGCGGCCTCGCTGGTGTTCTCGCCATAGGCGTCTTTCAGGAAGGGAGGCCCCCAGGCGCGCGTATCGTCGCCATTGCCCGGGCGCTCAACCTTGATCACTTCGGCGCCAAGGTCCGCAAGGATCTGCCCGGCCCAAGGCCCGGCCAGCACCCGCGATAAATCCAGTACCCGTAGATGCGAAAGCGCGCCCATGGACGTTCTCCTATTAATAGAACGCCTGGATGCCGGTCTGCGCGCGACCGAGGATCAGTGCGTGGACGTCATGCGTACCTTCATAGGTATTCACCACTTCCAGGTTGACCAGGTGGCGAGCAACCCCGAACTCATCGGAAATACCGTTGCCACCCAACATGTCACGCGCCATGCGCGCGATGTCCAGAGACTTGCCGCAGGAGTTGCGCTTCATCATCGAGGTGATCTCGACTGCCGCAGTGCCTTCATCTTTCATACGACCAAGACGCAGGCAGCCTTGCAGCGCGAGGGTAATTTCGGTCTGCATGTCGGCCAGTTTTTTCTGGATCAGCTGAGTAGCGGCCAATGGGCGACCGAACTGCTGACGGTCCAGGGTGTACTGGCGAGCGGTGTGCCAGCAGAATTCGGCAGCGCCCAGGGCGCCCCAGGAAATGCCGTAACGTGCGGAGTTGAGGCAAGTAAAAGGGCCTTTCAAACCGCGGACATCAGGGAAAATGTTCTCTTCAGGGACAAACACGTTGTCCATGACGATCTCGCCAGTGATCGACGCACGCAGGCCAACCTTGCCGTGGATAGCCGGAGCGCTCAGGCCTTTCCAGCCTTTCTCCAGAACGAAACCACGAATGTCGCCTGCATCATCCTTACCCCAAACCACGAACACATCGGCGATCGGGCTATTGGTGATCCACATCTTGCTGCCGGTCAGGCTGTAGCCGCCTTCGACTTTGCGTGCACGAGTAATCATCGCACCCGGGTCGGAGCCGTGGTTAGGCTCTGTCAGACCGAAGCAACCAATCCACTCGCCCGAGGCCAACTTCGGCAGGTACTTCTGCTTCTGGGCTTCAGTGCCGAATTCATTGATCGGCACCATGACCAGCGAGGACTGCACACTCATCATCGAGCGATAGCCGGAGTCGACGCGCTCGACCTCACGAGCGATCAGGCCGTAGCTGACGTAGTTCAGGCCGCTGCCACCGTACTGCTCGGGGATGGTCGCACCCAACAGGCCCACTTCGCCCATCTCGCGGAAGATCGCCGGATCAGTCTTTTCATGGCGGAAAGCTTCAAGAACACGCGGTGCAAGCTTCTGCTGAGCGAATTGCTCGGCAGTGTCGCGGATCATGCGTTCTTCTTCGGTGAGCTGTTGATCCAGCAGCAGGGGATCGATCCAGTTGAAGCTAGCTTTACCGCCCATGAGTGTGTCCTCTCGAATCGGGTCAAATAACGTGGACTGATCCTAGGCCGGGTTCGGCGATACAGCAAACGAGGATTTTGCATACTGTTGTGCTAATTTCTCACTCCGTAACGTCGCGAGATAGCCTATATGCGATGTATTAGTGAGGTTGGAGTACATGCGCCGGAAAATCCCTAGCACCACCGCCCTGATCAGCTTTGAAGCGGCAGCGCGCCACGAAAGCTTTACCAAAGCGGCGCAGGAGCTTTCGCTCACCCAAGGCGCCATTTGCCGACAAATCGCTAGCCTGGAGGAGTTCCTCAGCGTCGAACTGTTCCGACGCTCGCGGCGCGGGGTGAAGCTGACGGAAGCCGGACTTTCCTACAGCCGCCGCGTAGCCACCCAACTCGACGCGGTGGAGCGGGACACCTTGTCAGTGATGGGGCAACAAGGCGCCAACGTGATCGAACTGGCCGTCGTGCCAACCTTTGGCACCCAATGGCTGCTGCCACGGCTCAAGGACTTCCAGCACAAACACCCGGAAGTGACGGTCAACCTCACCAACCGCACACGCCCCTTCCTGTTTGCCGACACCGACTTCGATGCCGCGATCTATTTCGGTGATGCGGATTGGTCGGGTACTGAATCCCACAGACTGATGGGCGAAAATCCGATGCCGGTTTGCAGCCCTACGCTACTTGGCAAAAAAACCAACCTGAGTCCCGATCAAATCGCCGAATTGCCCCTGCTGCAACAGACCACGCGGCCTTATGCCTGGCGCCAATGGTTCAACTCCCAGCACCTTAATGTGCCGCGAGACATGACAGGACCGCGCTACGAGCTATTCTCCATGCTTGCCCAAGCGGCGATGCACGACATGGGGATTGCGCTGATACCGCCATTCCTGATTCAACGCGAACTGGCTGAGAAACGCTTGGTGATAGCCAACCCCCAAGCACTGTCGAGCATCAAGGCCTATTACCTGATGATTCCAGAGCGAAAGGTCGAATCGGCCTCCTTACGGGCCTTTCGCGATTGGCTGGTCACCCAGGCTCAAAGCTACAGCCTAGAAGGATAAAGGCTTACACCCATTAACTGACCCCGTAGTCAGCAAAACCAAAGCCCTACAGATGTACGTATTTGTCGCATATTCGCAGACTGTATCGATAAGCAGTACAAACGTCCCACAAGTGCCTGCCGACGTGGCTTTGAGCCTCTATTCATCAGCAATGACACCTCATTCACCGTGCCGATGTGTAAATTCTTGAATTTCGGCCAGAATCCTTACAAGGCACGGCCTGCAAGGGATTGAGCCGGTCGGTTGCGACATTCGGTCACGGGGTGACTTGTAGTTAATTTTCCGTCACCCGTCATAATCCCTTGAAGGGCACAAAGTTCGCCTGCAAAATGCCGCGCCCCGCCCAGATTTGGCGGGATCGTGCTGATCGGCCGCCCCAGCCGCACCATCCGAAGTGCCTGGGTTTACTCAATAAGATCACGCAGGAGATTTGACGTGCACATTGGTGTTCCTCTCGAAACCCAGACGGGTGAAACCCGGGTTGCTGCAACCCCGGAAACCATCAAAAAGCTGATCGGCCAGGGTCACAAGGTCACTGTGCAAAGCGGCGCCGGCATTAACGCCAGCGTTGTCGACAGTGCCTATGAAGCGGCAGGCGCAATGATTGGCAGCGCCAACGATGCGTTTGGTGCCGAGCTGATTCTCAAGGTGGTCGCCCCCAGCGACAGCGAACTGACGCTGATCAAGAGCGGCACCGTTGTGGTGGGCATGCTCAACCCGTTCAGCAATGAAACCATTGCCAAGCTGGCTGAGTGCGGCATTACAGCGTTCGCACTGGAGGCCGCGCCGCGCACCTCCCGCGCTCAAAGCCTGGATGTGCTGTCCTCCCAAGCCAACATCGCCGGCTATAAAGCCGTGTTGCTGGCCGCTCACCACTACCCTCGTTTCATGCCAATGCTGATGACGGCTGCGGGCACCGTGAAAGCGGCGCGCGTGCTGATTCTGGGTGCCGGTGTTGCGGGCTTGCAGGCGATCGCCACGGCGAAACGTCTGGGTGCAGTGATCGAAGCGTCCGACGTGCGTCCTGCGGTAAAAGAGCAAATCGAATCCCTCGGCGCCAAGTTCGTCGACGTGCCGTACGAAACCGATGAAGAGCGTGAATGCGCTGTCGGTGTCGGCGGTTACGCCCGGCCAATGCCCGCCAGCTGGATGCAACGTCAGGCCCTGGCCGTGCACGAACGTGCCAAGCAGGCTGACATTGTCATCACCACCGCACTGATCCCGGGCCGCAAGGCACCGACGCTGCTGAGCGCAGAAACCGTGGCGCAGATGAAGCCAGGTTCGGTGGTCATCGACCTCGCGGCAGCCCAGGGCGGCAACTGCCCGCTCACCGTGGCCGACCAGGTCGTGATCGAGAATGGCGTGACCATTTGCGGCCCGACCAACCTGGCCGGCGCAGTCGCGGCAGACGCTTCGGCCCTGTACGCACGCAACCTGCTGGACTTCCTCAAGCTGGTCTTCAACAAAGAAGGCCAGTTCGAGATCAACCTCGAAGACGACATCGTCGCCGCGTGCCTCATGTGCCGCGACGGCCAAGTCATCCGCAAAAACGCCTAAGCAGGGATTCAGACGATGGAAGAGCTTATCTCCCCCGGTATCTACAACCTGATCATCTTCGTGCTGGCGATTTATGTCGGTTATCACGTGGTCTGGAACGTTACGCCTGCGCTGCACACGCCTCTGATGGCGGTTACCAACGCGATCTCAGCGATCGTCATCGTTGGCGCCATGCTCGCCGCGGCTTTGACCGTGACGCCACTAGGCAAGACCATGGGCACCCTGGCGGTGGCTCTGGCGGCAGTGAACGTGTTTGGTGGCTTCCTGGTGACCCGCAGGATGCTTGAGATGTTCAAGAAAAAAGCCCCGAAAGTCGTAAAAGAAGAGGCGCCGAAGTAATGAGCATGAATCTTGTAACGACGCTCTACTTGATCGCGTCTATCTGCTTTATCCAGGCCCTCAAAGGCTTGTCCCACCCGACAACCTCCCGACGCGGCAACGTGTACGGCATGCTCGGCATGGCGCTGGCGATCCTCACCACCGTGGGCCTCATCTATAAGCTGGGCGCTGAGCTGGCAACCGCCGGTATCGGTTACGTCATCGTCGGTCTTCTGGTCGGAGGCACTGCCGGTTCGATCATGGCCAAGCGCGTTGAAATGACCAAGATGCCGGAACTGGTCGCCTTCATGCACAGCATGATCGGTATGGCTGCAGTGTTCATCGCGATCGCGGCTGTCGTTGAGCCGCAATCGCTGGGCATCGTCAAACAGCTGGGTGATTCGATTCCTGCCGGTAACCGCCTGGAGCTGTTCCTCGGCGCAGCCATCGGTGCAATCACCTTCTCCGGTTCGGTGATCGCGTTCGGCAAGTTGTCGGGCAAGTACAAGTTCCGCCTGTTTCAGGGCGCACCGGTACAGTTCGGTGGCCAGCACAAGATGAACCTTGTACTGGGCCTGGCAACACTGGCGCTGGGCATCACCTTCATGCTGACCGGCAACCTCAGCGCCTTCGCGTTGATGCTGGCTCTGGCCTTCGTGCTGGGTGTGCTGATCATCATCCCGATCGGCGGTGCAGACATGCCGGTGGTTGTATCGATGCTCAACAGCTACTCCGGCTGGGCAGCCGCAGGTATCGGCTTCTCGCTGAACAACTCGATGCTGATCATTGCCGGTTCGCTGGTGGGTTCGTCCGGTGCGATCCTCTCGTATATCATGTGCAAGGCGATGAACCGCTCCTTCTTTAATGTGCTGCTCGGCGGTTTCGGCAACACGGCGGAAGCGGCTGGCCCTGCAGGTTCGAAAGAAGCCCGCCCGGTGAAGTCCGGTTCGGCTGACGACGCGACCTTCCTGCTGACCAACGCCGACACCGTGATCATCGTTCCGGGTTATGGCCTGGCGGTGGCACGCGCCCAACACTCACTGATGGAGCTGGCGGAGAAGCTAACTCACCGGGGAGTCAACGTGAAGTTTGCGATCCACCCGGTCGCCGGCCGGATGCCAGGGCACATGAACGTCCTGCTGGCCGAAGCCGAAGTGCCTTACGAGCAGGTGTTCGAGATGGATGACATCAACTCCGAGTTCGGCCAGGCCGACGTGGTGCTGGTGCTCGGCGCCAACGACGTGGTCAACCCGGCGGCGAAGAACGATCCGAAATCGCCGATTGCCGGCATGCCGATCCTGGAGGCTTATAAAGCCAAGACCGTGATCGTCAACAAGCGCTCGATGGCCAGCGGCTATGCCGGTCTGGACAACGAACTGTTCTACCTGGACAAAACCATGATGGTCTTCGGCGACGCCAAGAAAGTTATCGAAGACATGGTCAAAGCCATCGAGTAAAACCTGCTCCAGCGCAATACCCAAAACCTCAGCCTTTAGTAGGCTGGGGTTTTTTATTGCCCGCTAAAAACCGACCAAAGGCTCTAAATCAGGGCTCTGCATTCGACCATGGTAGCGGGAGGATTTTTTTTGAACTCACTAAACTGCACACCTTGCTTTCGTTGCCCGAGATAACAATCCATGTACCGTGATCGTATTCGCTTGCCTTCGTTGTTGGATAAGGTGATGAGCGCCGCTGATGCTGCCGCTCTGATTCAGGACGGCATGACCGTCGGCATGAGTGGTTTCACTCGCGCTGGCGAAGCCAAAGCCGTGCCTCACGCATTGGCCGAGCGCGCCAAAATCAGCCCGCTGAAAATCACGTTGATGACCGGCGCCAGCCTGGGCAACGACCTCGATAAACAGCTCACCGAAGCTGGCGTACTGTCACGACGCATGCCATTTCAGGTCGACAGCACCCTGCGCAAGGCTATTAACGCCGGCGAAGTGATGTTCATTGACCAGCACCTCTCGGAAACCGTGGAGCAATTGCGCAACCAGCAGCTCAAGCTGCCGGACATCGCCGTGATTGAAGCCGTGGCGATCACCGAGCAGGGCCACATCGTGCCGACCACTTCAGTCGGCAACTCGGCCAGCTTTGCGATTTTCGCCAAACACGTGATCGTCGAGATCAACCTGGCGCACAACCCGAACCTTGAGGGTTTGCACGACATCTATATCCCGACTTACCGCCCGACCCGCACGCCGATTCCGCTGGTCAAGGTCGACGATCGCATTGGCAGCACCGCCATCCCGATTCCGCCGGAAAAGATTGTCGCGATCGTGATCACCAATCAGTCCGACTCGCCATCCACTGTGCTGCCGCCGGACGTCGACACTCAGGCCATCGCGGATCACCTGATCGACTTCTTCAAGCAAGAAGTGGACGCAGGTCGCATGACCAACAAGCTCGGCCCGTTGCAGGCTGGTATCGGCACCATCGCCAACTCGGTGATGTGCGGCCTGATCGACTCGCCGTTCGAAGACCTGACCATGTACTCCGAAGTGCTTCAGGACTCGACCTTTGACTTGATCGACGCCGGCAAGCTGAGCTTTGCTTCAGGCAGTTCGATCACCCTGTCGAGCCGGCGCAATGCCGACGTTTTCGGCAACCTGGAGCGCTATAAGGACAAATTGGTTCTGCGGCCGCAGGAAATTTCCAATCACCCCGAGGTGGTCCGGCGCCTTGGCATCATTGCCATTAACACCGCGCTGGAATTCGACCTGTACGGCAACGTCAACTCCACCCATGTCTGCGGTACTCGGATGATGAATGGCATCGGCGGCTCCGGGGACTTTGCGCGCAATGCGCACCTGGCCATCTTCGTTACCAAATCGATCGCCAAGGCTGGCGCGATTTCCAGCGTGGTGCCGATGGTCAGCCATGTCGACCATACCGAGCATGACGTCGACATCCTTGTGACGGAGATTGGTCTGGCGGACTTGCGGGGCCTCGCACCACGTGAGCGGGCTCGGGTGATCATCGATAACTGCGTGCACCCGGATTATCGCCAGGCACTGGATGACTACTTTACGGCGGCTTGCGCATTGGGCGGACACACTCCGCATATCCTGCGCGAAGCCCTGAGCTGGCACATAAAGCTGGAAGAAACCGGGCGAATGCTGGTGGTCTGATCCAGAGAATAAACAGCTGACGCAAACACAATTGCGTCAGCTGCTCCTTGCTACATTCACTTCTGGAAAAAACTGTACTGCTGTACCGGTCATTTCCTACTGTAATTACCTACCTAGCCAAGCCAAAACATCAAAAACGCACCACATTAGTGCCGACAGGTACAGTTGCCTCAATTTAGACCAGTACACCCCCTATTAACAGTTAACTGGTCCCTCACAATACAGGTGAACTGTATCTACAGAGACTAGCCAAACGAGAGGATCATTGGCATCAGTTAAACCACTACCTAATCCCGCCACAAGCGGAAGGATGTCAACCATGGAACGTACACTCAGTTCCGACCTGTTCTTCGAAGATACCGCTGCAAAAACCCAGGCTTCCATGCCTCTTCGCGTTATTGCCAACCTGATGCTGTGGCAGCGCCGCATCTCCAGCCGCCATCAATTGGCTCGCCTGGATTCGCGTCTGCTGGCTGATGCCGGGATTAGCGAAGCACAACGCTACGAAGAGCTGAGCAAGCCGTTCTGGCGCTAACTTAGCGTCGCTGGCTCTGACCCACCGGGTCCACCGCCAGCACTCCAAATTGAAAAAACAAAGCCCGTCGTGGGAAACCACGACGGGCTTTGTCGTTTTCGGCCTTGGCCTGTGCCGATACAAAAGGAATAGCTGGCGACAGGTACAGTTCTTATAATTTTCAAATTGCATCAGTACAATTTCATGGCGGTGTATCTGTAGGTCCAGAAGTGAAGGGCTCAACATGGAAGTCCTGACTCACCGGCAAAAGGATTGCGCCATGAATAACCTACTGAATGTTTCCGCTCCCGCCCCTCCAACGAAGCCTCGATTCACCAGGCTTAAACGTTTGCTGAGAGTGCTCGCCGCCAACCTTGAGAGAGCTCGAACCCGGCGTTTGCTGGGCCAACTCAATGATCAGCAACTCTCAGACCTGGGCATCAGCCACGCGGATCGGCTCAATGAATTGGATAAACCGTTCTGGCGCTAGGGTCCTGCTTTAACAGAAGGGACTGTTCGAACCGATAAAAGCAGGCCTAATATCAAACCAGAACGTGGCGAGCGCTGTACGACAGGCGTCTGATCCAACAGCTACCTCATCACCTTTCAATCGGTTATCCAAAGGAGTTACACCATGTCCCGTCTTCGTCTGCTCAGCGCTGCAGCCCTGCTTGCCGTGGCTGCCAATTCCCACGCGACCAGCTTTATCGTGACCACGGATGCCGTTGTTGGCGCGCTGAAGTCCAGTTCCGATGCAACTTCCGATGTCACTTCATCCTTTCGCGATGACAAGATCGTGCGCGCGGCCCGTGACGATGCCGCCAGCTTCGTCGCCAGCGAAGGCGCCATTCGTGGCGTGAAACTCGAAAGCGCACTCGACCACATTCGCCATCAGGCCCCTCAGCTGAACGCCACCGATGCACAGCTGGCACAGGCCATCCTGACGATCTAAGCAACAGGTCTCATATGGGACACGACGGTCGTGTCCCAATGTTTCGGCGCTGGCTCTAAACCGGGCATTGCGCTAGCCTTTGGACTCGCTTTCGGCAATCGAGTCTCATGGGTTTTCTTTCAAAGCGGTTTTTCACTTCAGTATTTCTAGCGGCCTGCTGGTCGGGCTCGACCTATGCCTACGACGCGTTCAACCTGTCGACACAAGGCATCGTGGTTACCGGTTACGCCACCAGCATGGTGACCGCTGCCCCCTTCGACCGTAAGCTGCTAATGGCGGCACACGATGACGCTGCGGCGTTCATCGCCAGTGACGGCCAACTACGCGGAGCGCAACTGGAATCCGCGCTGGTTTACCTGCGCCGGACCCAGCCAAAACTTCATGCAAGCGACCTTGAACTGGCGCAGGCAATTCTCGTCCAATAGTTATCCTTTGTCCTTGCGGAGTCGTTCCATGCGTAGCCCTCTGATTGCTGTTGCCCTTGGCCTGCTTTTACTGGCCGATGTGACCCAGGCGCACACCCTGGTCGCCACCAGTAACATCATCATCAATGCCACCCAGCGCACGCTCGATTTTACGTCCGATACCACCACGTCGATCCGCGATTCGAAGATCATCCGTGAAGCCCACGACGATGCAGCCAGCTTCGTTGCCAGCGATGGCGATATACGTGGTGCGCACCTTGAAGCGGCCATCAACACGTTGCGCACGCGCGTGCCGGAAGCCCGGGATGCCAGTGATCAGGTGCTCGCCGAAGCCATCCTCGCACTGTGAAGTCGCCAAGTGCCTGGCTGCTGGCCGGGCTGATGTTGCTACTCTGCAACACGGCCCAGGCTGGCCTGGAATTACGGCTCAAGACCGAGGGTCTGAGCCCCGAGCAACAGCAAGCCAGCCAGGCGTTGCTCGATGAAGCCATGCAGGCGTTGCCGCCACGCTTCATCGAGCGACTGGACCGGCGCATTGATGTCGGCTGGACTGACGACATGCCGAGCAATGCCTATGGCCAAGCATCGCTGGTGTCCGAACTCGATCTGAACCGCAACCTGCTCGCCAGTCTCACGGACGGCAGCGCCGCGACAAAGAAGACCTACCGCCCCCATGGCACCGTCCGCCGCGAAATGCTCGCAACGGTGTTGCATGAACTCACCCACATTTACGACCGTTCGCGCCTGTGGCCGGACGCGGAGCGCACGCTGATCCAGCGCTGTACCCGGCGCAACAGCAGTTCAGGCCTGATCGGCATCCCGGACGAATGCCGCGGTCAATCCGACCGCCGCTTTACCTTGAGCGATGACCCGCGCCTGCTCGACCTGGCCGGCTGGCCGCAATACGTCGGTCGCCGTGGCGAACGCGAACAGCACAACCGGCAAATCGCCCGCAGCCCGGACATCTACGAAACGAGCAGCCCCAAAGAGTTCGTCGCGGTCAACATGGAGTATTTCCTCCTCGACCCCAGCTATGCCTGCCGTCGTCCTGCGCTGTATCGCTACTACAAAGAACATTTCGGCTGGGCTCCCGCCGCCAAAGACGCTTGCGGCAAGTCCTTTGCCTTCCTCAATGCCGGCAACGACTTCGCCAAACAGCCACTGGGTCAGGTCGATCCGGAACGGGTGTACGCCGTCGACTATCTGCTGGCCGAAGCCAACCAGAACTGGGTCAGCCGCTGGGGTCACAGCATGTTGCGCCTGGTGATCTGCGCGCCGGGCCGCCCACGGGGACCGGACTGTCGACTCGATCTCGACCAGCACCTGGTCTTGTCCTACCGCGCCTTTGTCGGTGACGTGCAGCTCTCTAGCTGGGATGGACTGGTGGGTAAATACCCGTCGCGGCTGTTTGTACTGCCGTTGGCCCAGGTGATCGACGAATACACCAAGACCGAACTGCGCAGCCTGGCTTCCGTGCCGCTGAAGCTGTCGCGAAACGAAATTGAAGACGTCGTGGAACACGCCGCCGAGATGCATTGGAGTTACGACGGCAATTATTATTTCCTCTCCAACAATTGCGCAGTGGAAGGCCTGAAATTGCTGCGCAGCGGCAGCAACAACGCGAAGCTGGTCGGGCTCGACAGCATCATGCCCAACGGTTTGCTGGAGGTGATGAAGGGCCGCGGGCTGGCGAATACCAGCGTGCTTGATGACCCACGCGAAGCGCTGCGCCTGGGCTATCGCTTCGACTCCTTTCGTGATCGTTATCAAGCGATGTTCGAAGTGCTGAAGAAGCACTTGCCGATCAAGCAGGAAAAAGTCGAAGACTGGCTGGCCCTGAAAGCTGAAGAGCGTCGGCAATGGTTTGATCAGGCTGACTTGCGCACCAGTGCCGCATTGCTGTTGCTGGAGCAGGCGAGCTTCCGTCAACAGTTGGTATTAGCCCAGGATGAAGTGAAACAGCGTTATCTGGGTGCTCGGGAGCTGAAGAACGGCGGCATGGACAAGGCGAACGCGACCTTGCAGCAGATTCTCGCCAACAGCGGCTTCCTCAGCCGTCCGGCGGAGCTGCTCGGCACCGGCGGGTATGGATTGCCCCAACCGAATGAATGGCAGCGCCTGGAATCGGAAAGCAACCTGCGGCAGAAGCAGCTTCAGGTGCTGACCGGCGATCTGGACAAGGAAGTCAGGGCACTGCTCGAACCGAGCCGGGCGGCCGAGATGGCCGCCAATGAAGCCAACCTGAAGCAGGTTGGCGAACATCTGCGCAAATTGCATAAAGCAGCGGGCGGACTGGAGTTGCCATAAACAAAAAGGCTTCGTGGATGATCCACGAAGCCTTCTTTTTGCCCGTACTTTAAATCAAAGCACGCCTTCCAGAATTTCATAGACGATCCCGGTGCCCACGGCGATCAGCACAATGTCGCCCCCGGCACGGCGCCATTCGTAGCCCGGGTAATACGGCAGCCGTCCCAAGGCTCGATTGTCCAGACGCTCACCGTAATAGCCGTGAGGCAACGGACGACCACGGACCAGATGAATGCCTGGAGGAGGTGGTGCACCGCGTACGAAATAGCCCTGGTTATCGTGAATAGTCTGGCGCACCGGGCCGAAGTCCCGTGGCGGAGGGCCGCCGCGATGATTGTCCTGCGGGCCACGGTGATCATCGCCATGATTGTCGCCATGGTTATCGTATTGGCTCTGCTGCGGGCCGCCGTGGTCATGATCGTCGCGCTGATCGGCGCTCGCGTGCAGCAACGGGGTGGCACTGAGCATCAGTACACCCAGGCTGGTAATCAGACGTTTCGACATTTTCATCAGGTCTTCCTCACTGCACATACAGCAAAAAGGGCTTCAGAACGTAGTCCTGAAGCCCTCGGTCTTGCTGTTTAGTCTGTGCCGCGAGGCTCTAATTCCTCTGTATCAGGAACTTTACCTTCAGCTGACGCGGGCCTTACGCACGCCTTCAGCCAACGCCGAGCAAAGACTCAGCACGCCATCAACCGCCTGTTCCGGTGTGGTGGCATTGGCGATGTGATCGATCAACGCCGAACCCACCACCACGCCATCGGCCAGACGTGCGATGGACGCCGCTTGCTCCGGTGTACGAATACCGAAACCGATGCTGATCGGCAGATCGGTGTGGCGACGCAGGCGGGCAACGGCCTCTTCAACATGCTCCAGGGTCGCCGCGCCCGCACCGGTCACACCGGCAACAGACACGTAGTAGACGAAACCTGAGCTGCCATTCAGAACGGTTGGCAGACGCACATCATCCGTCGTCGGCGTGGTCAGGCGGATGAAGTCCAGGCCGGCTGCCTGAGCCGGGTCGCACAGCTCGCCGTTATGCTCCGGCGGCAGGTCGACCACGATCAAACCGTCAACGCCGGCCTCTTTGGCGTCGGCGATGAAACGCGGCACGCCGTACATGTGGATCGGGTTGAAGTAACCCATCAGCACCAGCGGCGTCTCGGTATTGCCTTCACGGAACTCGCGAACCATTTGCAGGGTTTTCGACAGGTTCTGCTTGGCGCCCAGTGCACGGATGTTGGCCAGCTGGATGGCCGGGCCGTCAGCCATAGGGTCGGTGAAGGGCATGCCAAGCTCGATCACATCGGCGCCAGCACCGGGCAAGCCTTTGAGGATCGCCAGGGAAGTGTCATAGCTCGGGTCGCCAGCAGTGACGAAAGTCACCAGGGCGGCGCGATTCTGTTCCTTGAGTTCGGCAAAACGCGTTTGCAGGCGGCTCATCAGTGTTTCTCCTGCTTTGATTGTTCCATGTGGTGCATGACGGTTTGCATGTCTTTGTCCCCGCGACCGGACAGGTTGACCACCATCAGGTGATCTTTCGGCAGGTTCGGTGCGCGTTTGAACACTTCGGCCAGCGCGTGGGCGCTTTCCAGTGCAGGAATAATCCCTTCCAGACGGCAGCATTTGTGGAACGCATCAAGGGCTTCGTCGTCGGTCACCGAGGTGTACTGAACGCGGCCGATGTCATGCAACCAGGCGTGTTCAGGGCCGATGCCTGGATAGTCGAGGCCGGCGGAAATCGAGTGAGCGTCGATGATCTGGCCATCGTCGTCCTGCAACAGGAAGGTACGGTTGCCGTGCAGCACACCCGGAACGCCGCCGTTCAGGCTGGCGGCGTGTTTGCCGGTTTCGATACCGTAACCGGCCGCTTCCACACCAATGATTTCTACGCTTTTGTCATCGAGGAACGGGTGGAACAAGCCCATGGCGTTGGAACCGCCACCGATGCACGCCACCAGGCTGTCCGGCAGGCGACCTTCCTGGGCTTGCAGTTGATCGCGGGTTTCCTTGCCAATAACGGCCTGAAAGTCGCGAACCATGGCGGGATAAGGGTGCGGGCCTGCCACAGTGCCGATCAGGTAAAAGGTGCTGTCGACGTTGGTCACCCAGTCACGCAGCGCTTCGTTCATCGCATCTTTAAGTGTGCCGGTCCCGGCGACAACCGGGATCACTTCGGCACCCAGCAATTTCATGCGGAACACGTTGGCTTGCTGACGTTCGATGTCGGTTGTGCCCATGTAGATCACGCAATCCAGGCCGAAACGCGCTGCCACGGTAGCCGTTGCCACGCCGTGCATGCCGGCGCCGGTCTCGGCGATGATGCGTTTCTTGCCCATGCGCCGCGCCAGCAAAATCTGGCCGATGCAATTGTTGATCTTGTGCGCGCCGGTGTGGTTCAGCTCTTCGCGCTTCAGATAAATCTTCGCGCCGCCGCAAAATTCAGTCAGGCGTTCAGCGAAATACAGTGGGCTTGGACGTCCGACGTAGTCACGCTGGAAGTAGGCCAATTCTTCTTTGAACGCCGGATCTTCCTTGGCCAATTCGTATTCACGGGCCAGGTCGAGGATCAATGGCATCAAGGTTTCCGCAACGTAGCGGCCGCCGAACGAGCCAAACAGGCCGTTGGCGTCGGGGCCGTTGCGCAGATTAGTCTGGGTCATGGGTCGCTCCAGTGGGATTCGTGAGATGACAATGACGGTTACTCTACCCCTGACGCCCCAGCCTGAAAACCGATAAGATCGCCACAACCTGTCAGGAAAACTCACAGATCCCATGAGCCACGACCTTCCCCCGCTGAACGCCCTTCGCGCCTTCGAAGCCACGGCCCGGCTGAACAGCGTCAGTCAGGCTGCCGAACAGCTACACGTCACCCATGGCGCGGTCAGTCGGCAGCTAAAGGTGCTTGAAGAACACTTGGGCGTGAGCCTGTTCATCAAGGATGGACGCGGCCTGAAACTCACAGATTCCGGCGTCCGATTGCGCGATGCCAGCGCTGAGGCCTTTGACCGTCTGCGCACTGTTTGTGCGGAGCTGACCCAAAGCACCGCCGACGCGCCGTTTGTACTGGGTTGCTCGGGAAGTTTGCTGGCGCGCTGGTTTATTCCACGCCTGGGACGGTTGAATGCGGATCTGCCGGACCTGCGCCTGCACCTTTCAGCCGGAGAAGGCGATCTCGATCCGCGACGGCCGGGGCTCGATGCCTTGTTGGTGTTCGCCGAGCCGCCATGGCCAGCGGACATGCAAGTCTATGAGTTGGCCAGCGAGCGTATCGGCCCGGTGATGAGCCCACGTTTCGCGGGTTACGAAAGCCTGCAAGGCGCACCGGCTACAGCGCTATTGAATGAGCCATTGCTGCACACCACCTCGCGCCCACAAGCCTGGCCGAGCTGGGCACAGCAAAGTGGCCTCGACGCCAAGGCGTTGAAGTACGGTCAGGGTTTCGAGCATTTGTATTATTTGCTGGAGGCAGCAGTGGCGGGCCTGGGGGTGGCGATTGCACCTGAGCCATTGGTGGCGGAGGACTTGAAGGCCGGTCGCCTGGTTGCGCCTTGGGGATTCAGTGAAACCCCGGCGCAACTGGCGTTGTGGCTACCCAAGCGCGCCGCGGACGGGCGCGCTCGGCAGTTGGCGCAGTGGCTCAAGGCTGAGCTGCGCCAGACAGATTAGTCGCCGCGTTTGAACAGCAGGTACGCCGCGAGCAGACCCAGCGCACCCACAGCGACGCCCGCTGTAGTCCAAGGGTGTTCCTGGGCGTAGTCCCGAGTGGCAATCCCGGTTTCGCGGGTTTTGACTTTGACTTCTTCATACGCATCGCTGAGCAGATGGCGCGAATGCTTCAGCGCGTTCTCGGCGTTGCCTTTCAATGCTTTCAGGGTTTTACGCGACTCGTCCGAGGCGTCGTCCTTCAGGTTTTCCAAAGATTTCAGCAGACTCTCGATCTCGGCTTCCATGCTTTGCAATGAGGCTTTACGTAAAGAGGTGTTGGCCATGGTGGCTCTCCTTCATTGATGATGAGTAGCGTGTGTTGGTTGGGACTTCAAGGGTTCGAGAAAGTGCAGTAAATCTGAACTTCTGCATCGCATGAGCCGACAGAAGTAATACGAAAAATCACTGCTAGGCTGTATTTCACACCCTGAGGAGAACGCCATGACTGATCATCACACCTACAAAAAAGTCGAACTGGTTGGCTCATCCACCAGCAGCATTGAAGATGCAATCAACAACGCATTGGCCGAAGCCAATAAAAGCATCAAGCATCTGGAATGGTTTGAAGTGACCGAAACCCGCGGGCACATCAAGGACGGCAAGGCTGCCCACTTTCAGGTGACGCTCAAAGTCGGGTTCCGGATTGCCAGCAGCTGAGCTTGAGCTAGTGTTCTGAACTTGCGCACTGGCCGCGTGCCATAGGGAATGGCAAAGCGCTATATGAGTACGTCCGGCTGAGGGCTGGACGCTCCCTTTGATCCGACCAGGGATTGCGACCGATGAAGCATTTTATTTTAGCGGTAGGTTTGTTGAGCCTTGCCGGAACAGCATTTGCTGAGGGCAAGTCGTGCGAAGAGCTGAAAGCGGAAATCGCGGCGAAACTTGATGCCAAGGGTGTTTCCAGCTATTCACTGGAAATCGTCGAGAAAGGCGCTGAGGCCGATGGGAAAGTCGTCGGCACCTGTGAAAAGGGCGCCAAGAAAATCGTATATAAGCAAGGCTGACGTCCCTTACAAATGAAAAAGCCGGCGCATTAGCGTCGGCTTTTTTGTGGGCATCGTCTGAGCCTCAGCCCATCATGACCTGTGCCAGCAGCTCATAGGAGTGCACGCGATCCGCATGTTCGTACAGGTCGCAGGTGAAAATCAGCTCATCAGCCTGAGTCTGCTCGATCAGCACCTCAAGCTTGGCGCGGATCTTCTGCGGGCTGCCCACCATCGCAAGACCGAGGAAATCACCCACGGCCTCTTTCTCGTGCGGCAGCCACAAGCCATCCATGGTTTTCACCGGTGGACGCTGCACCAGGCTTTGGCCGCGCATCAACGCCAGGATGCGCTGATAGACCGACGTCGCCAGGTAATCCGCCTGTTCGTCAGTATCAGCGGCCACCAGCGGCACGCCGAGCATCACGTAAGGCTTATCCAACACCGCTGAAGGCTTGAAGTGATTGCGGTAGACGCGAATCGCCTCATGCATGAAGCGCGGTGCGAAATGGGAAGCGAAGGCGTAGGGCAAACCGCGCTCACCGGCCAGTTGAGCACTGAACAGGCTAGAACCCAGCAGCCAGACCGGGACATTGGTGCCGGTGCCCGGCATGGCGATGATCCGCTGGTCCGGCGTGCGTGGGCCGAGGTAACGCATCAGCTCGGCGACGTCTTCCGGAAACTCGTCGGCGCTGCCGGAACGTTCGCGGCGCAAGGCGCGGGCGGTCATTTGATCGGAACCGGGAGCGCGGCCCAGACCCAGATCGATCCGCCCTGGATACAGACTTTCGAGGGTGCCGAATTGCTCCGCGATCACCAGCGGCGCGTGGTTGGGCAACATCACGCCACCCGAGCCGACACGAATGGTCGAAGTGCCACCGGCCAGGTAGCCGAGCAGCACAGAGGTGGCCGAACTGGCGATGCCGTCCATGTTGTGGTGTTCGGCGACCCAGAAGCGGTTGTAGCCGAATTTCTCGACGTGCTGCGCCAGGTCCAGGGAGTTGCGCAGCGACTGGGCCGCGCTGCCGTTCTCTCGCACGGGCACCAGATCAAGGGTCGAGAACTTGATATCGGACAGTCGTTTCATAAGCCTGCTTCTCCAATTGAGGGCGCAGGTTTTTTCTCGCGAACGAAACCTGCCGAATCTATAAGCGTGCTTCATGCAATGAGGGCATATACCCGAGTTTCAATAGCCAGGACAAAAAAACCTACGAAAACGGTAGGACTAATCAGATCAGGTGAACTTTGCACCGCCGTCTATCCTCAGAACCCTAGCAACCGAAAACCACGAAGGTGCGACGTTTCGCACCGGATCTTGAGGAGGCAGACATGGCTATTACGAAGAAAGCATCGGCTCATTGGGAAGGTGACCTGAAAACCGGCATCGGCTCGATCTCCACTGAAACCGGTGTACTCAGAGAAGCGCCCTACGGCTTCAAGGCACGTTTCGAAGGCGGTAAGGGCACCAATCCGGAAGAGTTGATCGGCGCGGCCCATGCGGGCTGTTTCTCCATGGCGTTTTCGATGATTCTGGGCGATGCCGGGCTCAAGGCTGACAGCATCGATACCAACGCTGAAGTCACGCTGGACCAGGTCGACGGTGGTTTTTCGATCACTGCGGTGAAATTGATCCTCAAGGCGAAAATCCCCGGGGCTACTCAGGCGCAGTTCGAAGAACTGAGCAACAAGGCCAAAGAAGGCTGCCCGGTGTCCAAAGTGCTGAACGCGAAGATCAGTCTGGATGCGACGTTGGTCAGCTGATAGTCAGGCGCTGAATGTACTGACGCCATCGCGAGCAAGCTCGCTCCCACATTAGAATGCTGTGGGAGCGGGCTTGCTCGCGAAGGTGATCTTCTAAGCGACACATACCCAACGGCTAAACATGAGCTTTGTGAGCGAAGTCAGAACTCGCTTCGCAAAACTGTGGTCGAATAAATGACAGCAGCCGAAACGCAGTACCCTGCGCGCTGCCTCAATGGAGCTTCAACCATGAAACGTTTTGCCTTGGCGATTATCTGTTGCGCACTGGCCACTTCGGCCCTGGCGGCACCGAAATCCTGTGAAGAGCTCAAGGCCGAGATCGAGGCCAAGATCCAGGCCAATAACGTCTCGTCCTACACCCTGGAAATCGTCACCAATGACGAAGTGCACGATCAGAACATGGTCGTCGGCAGTTGCGAAAACGGCACCAAGAAAATCATCTATCAGAAAAACGACCGCTGATTCACCTCACGGAACGCAATAAGCCTCACGATCTTCAGCGACGATCTCCCGCTTGGCGTTGTACAACCGGGCGCCAGGGGTGAACGCGATCGAACGGCCCTCCAGCACATAACGCTGGCCGGCTTCGAAATGATCGTAGTTGACGGTCAGGTAGCACAGCCGTTCCGTGGGGGAGCTCATCATCCCCATGCCCCCACCGCCGGGTACTTCAAAGTCGAATCTGACGACCATTTCATGGCTGCCAGGCGTCACCTGGAAAAAACGCCCGTCGCGCATTCGCTGCTTGTCCAGTCGCTCTGCCATCAGCAATTTATCGTTGGGGAATGGCGTCGAGAACTCGACCCAGGCCATCTGCGGATTTACCGCCGGTAACGGGCTCTGGCAGCCAGCAACCACACTTGCAGCGAGCAACAGCATCAACCTGCGCATGATGAATGTCCCAAAGGATGGTCATTCAGCATAACGCTGATCAGCTGCGTTGGCAGCCCGCCGGCGTGCCTTGGCCAATCACTTTTCGTTGCTGATCATAGAGCTTTGCCCACGGCCGGAAGCCGATATTCCCCGCTTGCAGCTGATACCGCTCGCCGGCGTTGAAGTCGTTGAATTTCACATTCAACTGGCAGTCACGCCATAGCGGCTCGGCGTCGGGGCCGATGTTGGTGGGCTGGACCGGAAACTGGTAACGAACCGTCAGCTCATGACTGCCCGGATGAACCTCGAAATAGCGTTTGTCGGTGGAGATCTTGTCATCGACTTCCAGCGCTTGCAGCGCGGTGTCTTCTTGCTGTGATTCGAGGTCGATCCACGCTTGAGCCGGATCATGGTGAGGTAATCCAAATCCAGCACAGCCGGTCAGCATCAACAAGCCTCCCGTTAGCATCAACTTGCGCATGGCGGAGCTCCAGTCAGGCGGGATAGTCTTGCGGGCAGACTTTCCAGGGATGATTTTATTTTGATCAGGCCGCTTCCAAGCCTTGGGTTACTTGATCGCGTTTTGCGCGTTTTGTTTCCGGGTGTGTTGCTTTTATTGCTCAGCGGTTGCGCGGGCGTCAGCTATTACAGCCAATTGGCCAGTGGTCAGTTGCAACTGCTGCGAGCCCGGGAGCCGGTGGCCGAGGTGCTTGCCGATCCGTCTCGCGATCCGATGCTGCGGGCTCATCTGACCCAGTCGCAAAAAGCCCGGACATTCGCCAGCCAACAGCTGCATCTGCCGGATAACCAGAGCTACCGGCTATACGCCGACATTGGCCGGCCGTTCGTGGTCTGGAACGTCTTTGCCACGCCGGAATTTTCCCTGAAGCCGCAAAACCATTGCTTCCCCATCGCCGGTTGCGTCGCCTACCGCGGTTATTACAGCCAGAGCGCTGCCCGCGGCGAGGCTGCCTTGCAGCGTTTGCAAGGTATGGACGTGTCGATTGGCGGCGTCGAGGCCTATTCGACGCTCGGCTGGTTCAACGATCCGATTATCAGTTCAATGATGGGTTGGGGCGACGAGCGGCTGGCGACGTTGATCTTCCACGAGCTCGCTCACCAGCGCGTCTATGTGAAGGACGACACCGAGTTCAACGAGTCTTTCGCCACCTTCGTCGAGCAGGAAGGCACCCGGCAATGGCGCGCATCGCGGGGTCTGGCACCCGACAACGGCGCGCAGGCGCAGCAGCGGGATCAGTTCATTCAGTTGGTGCTGGACACTCGCACACGGCTTGAAAAGCTCTACGCCCTGCCGCTGCCCGCCGACCAGATGCGCCAGCGCAAAGCGGCGGAGTTTGAACAGCTGCGCCATGAGTATCGACAACTGCGGGACAGCCGATGGGCCGGGGACAGACGCTACGACGCGTGGGTCAATGCACCGATGAACAATGCTCGGTTGTTGCCGTTTGGGTTGTATGACCAATGGGTGCCGGCGTTTGCGAAGCTGTTCAAGCAGGTGGGTGGGGATTGGGTGAAGTTTTATGCGGCGGTCGAGCGGCTTGGTGCGTTGCCGGTTGGAGAGAGAAAAGCAGCGCTGAGGAAGCTGACAGACAAATAATGCTGTGGCGAGGGAGCTTGCTCCCGTTCGGCGGCGAAGCCGTCGCCATGCTAGGCCTGCCGATTTGGGGCCGCTCCGCGACCCAGCGGGAGCAAGCTCCCTCGCCACAATGTTAGTGTCAGCGCTGCAAAAACGCTTGATGCATTTCGTCCAGCGTTTCGAAGTGATAGGCCGGCGCTTCTGCGTTCAATTCTTCCCGGCTGCCAAAACCATAACCAACCGCCGCCGCATCCAGCCCGTTACTGCGCGCGCCGATCAGGTCGTGTTTTCGGTCGCCGATCATCAGGGTATTGGCCGGGTCCAGGCCTTCTTCGGCCATCAGGTGGGCAATCAGCTCGACCTTGTTGGTGCGTGTCCCGTCCAGTTCGCTGCCGTAAATCACTTTGAAGTGCTTGGCGAAGTTGAAGTGCCGGGCGATTTCCCGGGCGAAAATCCACGGCTTGGAGGTTGCGATATACAACTGCCGCCCTTGCCCGCTGAGGGTTTCCAGCAGCGGAGTCACGCCGTCGAACACACGGTTCTCGTACAGGCCGGTGTCCTTGAAGCGTTCGCGGTAGAAGTTTACGGCTTCCCAGGCTTTGGGCTCGTCGAAGTCGTAGAACTGCATGAACGCCTGCAACAACGGAGGGCCGATGAAGTGTTCGAGCTTGGTCAGGTCGGGTTCATCAATGCCCAGTTTGCTCAGGGCGAACTGGATCGAACGGGTGATGCCCTCGCGCGGGTCGGTCAGGGTGCCATCGAGGTCAAACAAAACGGTTTGGTAATGCATGTTGAATCCTGAATAAGGGCGCAGGGTCAGAACTGGTCGTAGCCTTCAGCCAGATGCAAATTCTTGAGCTTCACGTAGTTCGCCGCGCTGTAGGTGAAAAAGGCGTTTTCCTTGTCCGTCAGGGGGCGGATCTGTTTCACCGGGCTGCCGACATACAGAAAACCGCTTTCCAGCCGCTTGCCCGGCGGTACCAGGCTGCCGGCGCCGACAATCACATCATCCTCGATCACCGCGCCGTCCATGACGATGCTGCCCATGCCGATCAAAATCCGGTTGCCGACGCTGCAGCCGTGAAGCATGACCTTATGGGCAATGGTCACATCGTCGCCGATCAAGCAGGGAAAGCCATCGGGATTGAACGGCCCGGCGTGGGTGATGTGCAGCACGCAGCCATCCTGAACACTGGTGCGCGCACCGATTCGGATGCGGTGCATGTCGCCACGAATCACCGTCAGCGGCCAGACGGAGCTGTCTTCGCCGATTTCGACGTCGCCGATCACCACCGCCGAGCCGTCGACAAAAGCGCCTTTACCCAGCAGTGGCGTGTGGTTCTGATACTTGCGAAGGGTCACGATAGGGTTTCTCTCTGTTGCCGATAGCTGCGGTGAGCGTCGATTGTAATTAAGATGGCCGCATGTTTCTTCCAGCCAAGGTGCCAACCGTGAGCGTGAACAACCCTCTTTTGCAGTCCTACGACCTGCCGCCGTTCTCGGCGATCCGTGCCGAACACGTGCAACCGGCCATTGAACAGATCCTGGCTGACAACCGTGCCGCCATTATCGAGATCCTCAACACCCAGGGCAAACAACCGACCTGGGCCGGCCTGGTGCTGGCGATGGACGAACTGAACGATCGTCTGGGCGCGGCCTGGAGCCCGGTCAGCCACCTGAATGCCGTGTGCAACAGCGCTGAATTGCGCGAAGCCTACGAGTCCTGCCTGCCGGCCTTGAGCGCTTACTCCACCGAGCTGGGCCAGAACCGCGAGCTGTTTGAGGCTTTCGAAGCCTTGGCTAATAGCCCGGAAGCCGCCGGTTTCGACGTGGCGCAGAAAACTATCCTGGAACACGCCCTGCGTGACTTCCGTCTGTCGGGTATCGACCTGCCGGAAGCCGAGCAGAAGCGCTACGCGGAAGTGCAGAGCAAATTGTCGGAGCTGGGCAGCCGCTTCTCCAACCAACTGCTCGATGCTACTCAGGCCTGGACCAAACACGTCACCGATGAAGCCACCCTCGCCGGCCTCACCGACTCGGCCAAGGCGCAAATGGCCGCTGCGGCCCAGGCCAAAGACCTGGACGGTTTCCTGATCACCCTGGAATTCCCAAGCTATTACGCGGTAATGACCTACGCCCAGGACCGTGCCCTGCGCGAAGAAGTCTACGCCGCCTACTGCACCCGTGCGTCGGACCAAGGCCCGAACGCCGGTCAGAACGATAACGGCCCGGTCATGGAAGAAATCCTCGACCTGCGCCAGGAGCTTGCAAAACTGTTGGGCTTCGCCAGTTTTTCGGAACTGAGCCTGGCCACCAAAATGGCCGAATCCAGCGATCAGGTGCTGAGTTTCCTGCGCGACTTGGCCAAACGCAGCAAACCGTTCGCCGCTCAGGACCTGGAACAGCTCAAGGCCTACGCCGCCGAACAAGGCTGCCCGGACCTGCAAAGCTGGGACAGCGGTTTCTACGGCGAGAAGCTTCGCGAACAACGTTACAGCGTCGCCCAGGAAGCACTCCGCGCTTACTTCCCGATCGACAAAGTGCTGGGCGGCCTGTTCGCGATCGTTCAGCGCCTCTACGGCATCGAGATTGCCGAGCTGAAAGGCTTCGACGCCTGGCATCCGGATGTTCGCCTGTTCGAAATCAAGGAAAACGGCCAGCACGTCGGCCGCTTCTTCTTCGATCTCTATGCCCGTGCCAACAAACGTGGCGGTGCCTGGATGGACGGCGCCCGTGACCGTCGCCGCACGATCAGCGGCGAGCTGCAAAGCCCGGTGGCCAATCTGGTGTGCAACTTCACCCCGGCCGACAGCGGCAAACCGGCCCTGCTGACCCACGATGAAGTCACCACCCTGTTCCACGAATTCGGTCATGGCCTGCATCACCTGCTGACCCGCGTCGAACACGCTGGCGTTTCGGGCATCAACGGCGTGGCTTGGGATGCAGTCGAGTTGCCAAGTCAGTTCATGGAGAACTGGTGCTGGGAGCCGGAAGGCCTGGCGCTGATCTCCGGCCACTACGAAACCGGCGAACCGCTGCCACAGGACCTGCTGGGCAAGATGCTCGCGGCGAAGAACTTCCAGTCCGGCCTGATGATGGTCCGTCAGCTGGAATTCTCGTTGTTCGACTTTGAACTGCACGCCACCCACGGCGACGGCCGCAGTGTGCTGCAACTGCTCGAAGGCGTGCGTGACGAGGTGTCGGTGATGCGTCCACCGGCCTACAACCGTTTCCCGAACAGCTTCGCCCACATCTTCGCCGGCGGTTACGCGGCGGGTTACTACAGCTACAAGTGGGCTGAAGTGCTGTCGGCCGACGCCTTCTCGAAGTTCGAAGAAGACGGCGTACTCAATGCCGAAACAGGTCGTGCGTTCCGCGAAGCGATCCTGGCGCGTGGCGGTTCTCAGGAGCCAATGGTGCTGTTCGTCGACTTCCGTGGCCGTGCGCCATCGATTGACGCACTCTTGCGCCATAGCGGCCTGAGTGAGGACGCGGCAGCATGAGTGAGGGACCTGTGATCACCAAGAAACGCTTTATCGCCGGGGCGGTCTGTCCGGCATGCAGCGAGCCGGACAAGTTGATGATGTGGAACGAAGACGAGGTCCCGCATCGCGAATGCGTGGCCTGCGGTTATTCGGACACGCTCAATGAACAAGGTCTGTCGGTGCCCAAGGAATTGGGCACGCGGGTCAATACTTCGGCGCTGAAAGTACCGGACGCCAAGGTTCAGGCCGTGCAGTTCTTCCCGAACCCGAAGCTGAAGAAGAAGCCTGACGAGCAACATTGAGTCAACGCCACCTTCCACCCTTTGACGGGGTGGAAGGTGGTATCTATTTACCACCCTTCCCCCGCGCTTCCTCCTTAGGCTGATTCCTTCAGCCCTATTCAAGGAAGACGTCATGCCGGAGACCAATCCGCTGCTGCAACACTGGGACCTGCCGCCCTGGCCGGACATCCGGGCCGAACATCTGGTGCCTGCCATCGACACCCTTATTGCCGACAACCGCCAGGCCATTGCCAGGATTATCACGAGCCAATCCGCGATCCCGAACTGGGACGATCTGGTGCTGGCCGTTGATGAAACCGATGCGCGTCTGGATGAGATCATGGGCGTCATCGAAATCCTTTCAATGGTGAAACGCGAGGGCAAGACTTGGGATCTGGCCAGCGGGACTTGCAGCGATGCCGCCGCGCAGTACACATCTGAAAAGATGGGTAATCACGCATTGTTTCGGGCTTATCAGCGGCTGGCGCAGAGTCCGGCCGCGGTGAATTACGATGAGCCGCGCAAAGCGGTTTTGAACAAAATCCTGCGCAGGTTTCGCTTGTCCGGCATCGACTTGCCCAGCGAACAACAGCAGAAGCTGGTCCGGCTGAACACCAACATCGGTCTGCTGCAAAACCTGTTTCTGAGCAACCTGGAAAGCGCCAGCGCCGCCTGGAGCAAGCGCATCGACGACGTCACGCAATTGAGCGGTTTGTCCGCGGCGACACTGGAGCGACTGGCGCTCAACGCGAAACAGGCAGGGAATGAAGGCTGGCTGATGCGTCTGGACCAGGACACCTACACTCGAGTCATGGCCTATGCCGAAGACCGAGTGCTGCGCGAGGAATACTTTGTTGCCTATTCCACCCGGGCTTCCGATCAAGGGCCCCACGCCGGGCAATTCGATAATGGTCCGGTGCTGGAAGTGCTGTTGTCGCTGCGTCACCAGAAGGCCAGGTTGCTGGGGTACGATAACTACGCGCAACTCAGCCTTGTAACGGAAATGGCCGATTCCACCGAGCAGGTAACCGGTTTCCTTCGGCGGCAAATCATGCAGGCAACGCCGGGCTTCGAGAAGGATGCAAAGGCGCTCAAGGCGTTTGCTCTGGAGCGCGGCATCACTGAGGTCCACCCTTGGGACCACGAGTTTCTCTCCGAACAACTACGCCAGCAACGTCTCGGCGGGGCACTGAAAAGCCTGCGAACGTACTTCCCGCTGGACGGGACATTGCAGCGGCTCTGCCTGTTCAGCGAGCGCATGTTTGGCATACAGATCGTCGAGCAGACGGTATTCGGCCGCTGGCATGACAGCGTGCGCCTGTTTGAGATCAGCGAGCATGGCCAGGTCGTCGGGCACCTTTACCTCGACCCTTTTCATCGGGATGAAGCGCCGGACTTTGCCTGGACCTCTACGCCACGCAATCGGCGGTTGGACGCCGAAGGTCGATTGACGCTGCCGATCGCGGTGCTTCATGGCAACTTCACGCCCGGGAATGCCGAGCGGCCTTGCCTTCTCGCCCATCAGGACCTGCGCGTTTTGTTCCATGAGTTCGGCCATTGTTTGCAGCACGTTCTGACGCGCTCGCCTCACCATCGCCTGTCCGGTATTACCCGGCTGGGACACGATACGGCAGAGTTCACGGGGCAATTGTTCGAGCTTTGGTGCCTGTCAGGGGAGTTTCTACTGTGGCTGGCCGCTCATTACCAAACCGGCGAGCGCCTGAGCGAAGCGCGAATCGACGCCGCACTGACAGCCATTCACTCCCAGACCACGCGGCAAACCGTCGAGCTGCTGATGACCGCATTGTTCGACTTCGAATTGCACCGCAGTCAAGGTGATGGCCGCAGTGTTGAACAAGTCTTCGACGACGTGCTGCGTGAGATTCCCCACCTGCAACTGCCGCCCTACTGTCGGTTCGCCAATAGCTTTGATTACATGGTGACCGGCTACGCGGCGTCGGTTTACGCCTATAAATGGTCGGGTGTACTGGCGACCGAGGCGTTCAAACGGTTTCAACACGAATGGGTGTTCAACCCGCAAACAGGCAGGGCCTTTCGCGAAGCCTTTTTTTCACCGGGCGATTCGCGCTCGTTGCTGGTCGCCCTGGAAGAATTCCTCGGACGTCCGATCGCCGACAATTTTTTCGCGTCTGCGCCAGCCGCCGCTGCCAGTTGAGCCGATGCTTACTCAACGTGAGCAGATTTAAACCAACTCTTCATCGAGCAGGCCGCAAACGGACTGGTGCTGCAATCGCCGTTGGCTAGCGCGGTCCGAAGCTTGTCGGCATCGGCCTGCATCATGTAACGCACGCCATCCTTGAAATGGACACTGTCACCAAAGCCGCCCTGGGTCATCTCGGCCAGGGCGTCTTCCTTGCTCCAGCCTTGCACCACCACCCGATACATCGCCGCCATCAGGCCGGTGCGATCCGAACCGTGTTTGCAGTGCATGAGCACTGGGCCATTGGATTCAGCGGTCTGGATGGCACGAAGGGCCTTGAGCACTTGCGCGTCGTCCACGTGATTGGTGCGATAGGGCAGCTGCACCTGGGCAATACCCGGCGTGGACAACCAGCCTGAATCCGACTCGGGCAGAAAAGTGATCACGGTGGCGATGTTGAGCTTCTTCAACAGCGGTACGGCACCGCTGTCGGGCAAGGCGCTGCGGTAAAGCGTCGGGGACATTTGATAGAGGTTGTATTGCACCTCGACCGATTGGGCCCACTCCGTCGGGCGGGGCAACTCGGCGTCATCTGCGCGGGCCAGGGTCAGATTGAGCAATGCGATGATCGAAAGACACATCACGGGGAAAAGACGCGATAGGGACATGCTCAAGGGTGACCATCAGAAAGTTGAGGAGAGGTCGCCAGATTCAACCTTCAGCGGTCAAAGGCCTGTGAGGCCGCTGTCAAAGAATCGTGAATCCGACCCTGCAAATGCAGATGCCGAACGGCACTGGCCGCCGTGCCGGATCTCGAATACTGTATGCACATACAGCAAAGAGTATTGAGCCATGAGCACGCCCTTGCCCCCTCGCGGCCGCGGCACCGCAACCAACCCGCACAACCGCTTCGCACCAAATCGCTCGGTGGCCGAGGATGATGGCTGGTATCAGGAAGCGCCGGTCACCCAAGGCACGGAAGTGCGCATCGAAACGGCGAAAACCATCATCACCCGCAACAATTCCCCGGACTTGCCTTTTGATCGTTCGATCAATCCCTATCGAGGCTGCGAGCACGGTTGCATTTACTGCTATGCGCGCCCCAGCCATGCCTACTGGGACATGTCTCCCGGGCTCGATTTCGAAACCAAACTGATCGCCAAGACCAACGCCGCCGATGTGCTGGAAGAACAGCTGTCCAAACGCGGCTATCAATGCGCGCCAATCAATCTGGGTTCCAACACCGATCCCTATCAGCCGATCGAACGCGAACACAAAATCACCCGCAAGACGCTTGAAGTGCTGCTGCGTTACCGGCATCCGGTCACGATCATCACCAAGGGCTCGCTGATTCTGCGGGATCTGGACCTGCTGGCCGAACTTGCCGAGCAAAGGTTGGTGGCGGTGATGATCAGCCTCACCACCCTCGACGATGAACTCAAACGCATTCTCGAACCGCGCGCGGCTGCGCCCAAGGCTCGGCTGCGGGCCATTCGGGTGATGCGCGAAGCCGGGATCCCGGTGGGCGTGCTGTGTTCACCGATGATTCCGATGATCAACGACAGCGAACTCGAAAGCCTGCTCGCCGAGGCGCATGCCGCCGGCGCCCAGAGTGCGGCCTATATGATGTTGCGCCTGCCACTGGAAGTGGCGCCGTTGTTCGAAGAATGGCTGGCCGCCCACTATCCTCAGCGTGCCGCTCATGTGTTGAGCCTGATCCGCCAGAGCCGTGGCGGTGAACTCTACGACAGTCGGTTCGGCGCACGGATGCGCGGTGAAGGGCCGTTTGCCGATCTGTTGGCGCAACGCTTTGCCAAAGCCATCAAACGCCTGGGGCTCAATCGTCGGGAAGGGTTCGACCTGGACTGCGATGCCTTCTGTCCGCCGGGTCGCCAAATGTCATTGATTTGAGGACAATTGGCCTATGGTTGAGTAGTGGGAAAAGCGCTTGGCCATTAGGCTGGTCACGTTTTTTGTGACCTGGAACACACGTCCTAGAGCACTTGATTCAGTTTGAGTTAAGTTTCGGCAGATACCTTGTTCATCGAGTGACTGACGGGTCTAGATTTTCGGCCTGGATGTTTTTTAAACAGCCACTGGCTTCACACCGGACAAAACGGGACAATTCCCTGACTCCGCCAAAGAGGATGAATCATGAGTGACAAGGATAAACAGCCGTTGGCTGCGTCGGCTTCCGCCCAACCCGAGGCGGAAACCGCCGATGCAGCGCTGAAGCATATCGTTGACGGCTTTTTGCATTTTCATCATGAGATCTTTCCGCAACAGGAAGAACTCTTCAAAAAACTCGCTACGGCTCAGCAGCCACGGGCGATGTTCATTACCTGCGCCGACTCGCGCATCGTCCCCGAACTGATTACCCACAGTTCACCGGGGGATCTGTTCGTGACCCGCAACGTTGGCAACGTCGTACCGCCTTACGGCCAAATGAACGGTGGCGTTTCCACGGCCATCGAGTACGCGGTCCTGGCGCTTGGCGTGCAGCACATCATCATCTGCGGCCACTCCGATTGCGGCGCGATGCGCGCGGTGCTCAACCCCGACAGCCTGGAAAAAATGCCCACGGTCAAAGCCTGGCTGCGACATGCGGAAGTCGCGAAAACCATGGTGCACGACAACTGCAACTGCACCGACGAAAACGAGACGATGCATATCCTCACCGAGGAAAATGTCATCGCACAATTGCAGCACTTGCGTACTCACCCCTCTGTAGCCTCGCGCATGGCGAACGGTCAACTGTTCATCCATGGCTGGGTCTACGACATCGAAACCAGTGCAATCAAGGCTTATGACGCGGACCAGGGCGGTTTCCTGCCGCTCGATGGCAGCCATCCGATTCCGGTGGCGACGCCCAAAGCGCGCTTCTAAATCTTCCTAAAAATCTGTGTGGTTTGACCCCGGCCGCTGTTTCAGCGGTCCGGCCTTGCCATGCCTGAAGAAAACTTCGGGAGAGTCACCATGCGTGCTGCTCAACTTAAAGCTGTTCTGCCACGGGAGCTGCTGGCGTCCGTGGTTGTGTTTCTGGTCGCCCTGCCCTTGTGCATGGGCATCGCCATTGCCTCGGGCCTGCCGCCGGCCAAGGGTTTGATCACCGGGATCATTGGTGGCCTGGTAGTGGGCTGGCTTGCCGGTTCACCGCTGCAAGTCAGTGGCCCGGCGGCAGGTCTGGCGGTCCTGGTGTTCGAACTGGTGCGCCAGCATGGCATTGCCATGCTCGGGCCCATCTTGCTGCTGGCGGGTTTTCTGCAACTGGTGGCCGGGCGCTTGAAGCTGGGCTGCTGGTTTCGGGTCACGGCGCCTGCGGTGGTGTACGGCATGCTCGCCGGGATTGGCGTGTTGATCGTGCTCTCACAGGTGCACGTGATGCTCGACGCGGTCCCCAAGCCTTCGGGGCTGGATAACCTGGCAGCCTTCCCGGCCGCCGTCATCCAGGCTTTGCCCTCCCTTGGCTGGCAAGCCGGGTTGCTTGGGTTGTCGACGATTGCAGTGATGTGGCTGTGGGAGAAATTCCGCCCTCATTCCCTGCGTTTCATTCCCGGTGCACTCCTTGGCGTAGGCCTGGCGACGGTCGCCAGCCTGATGCTCGCCTTGCAGGTCAAACGGGTGGAAGTCCCGGCCAACCTGGCGGAAGCTATCGACTGGCTGAAGCCTGCCGACTTGCTCAATCTCGCCGACCCGACCTTACTGATCGCCGCATTCGCCGTGGCGTTTATCGCCAGCGCCGAGACCCTGCTTTCCGCAGCGGCAGTGGACCGCATGCACAGCGGCCAGCGCTCGGACTTCGATCGGGAATTGTCGGCACAGGGTGTCGGCAACATGCTCTGCGGTCTGCTCGGCGCGCTGCCCATGACCGGTGTGATCGTGCGCAGCTCGGCCAACGTCCAGGCTGGCGCCACCACGCGAATGTCGGCGATCTTCCACGGTCTGTGGTTGCTGGCGTTCGTGTTGCTGCTGTCCAGCGTGCTGCAAAGCATTCCGGTGGCGAGCCTGGCGGGGGTTCTGGTGTACACCGGTTTCAAACTGGTTGACCTCAAGGCCTTTCGCGGCCTGGGCCGTTATGGCCGGATGCCGATGTTCACTTACGCAGCGACTGCCCTGGCAATCATCTTTACTGACTTGCTGACCGGCGTGCTGATCGGCTTCGGGCTGACCCTGGCCAAACTGGCCTGGAAGGCTTCACGTCTGAAAATCAGCCTGATCGATCTGCCGGCAGAGGGTGAGATGGAGTTGCGGCTGACGGGGGCAGCGACCTTTCTCAAGGTGCCGGCGTTGACCCAGGTGTTGGGGACCATTCCCGCAGGCGCGACGGTGCATGTGCCGCTCAATAACCTGAGCTACATCGATCATTCCTGCCTGGAATTGCTTGAGGAATGGGGCCGGGCCAATGCGGCCAAGGGCTCGAAGCTGTTGATTGAAGCGCGGGGGTTGAAGCGCAGATTGGAGGGGCGGTTGCGTACGACCACCGGAGTTGGCTCAGCCGCGTAGGTAACAATGTGGGAGCGGGCTTGCTCGCGAAGGCGGTGTGTCAGTCGACATCAATGTTGATTGATCGACCGCATTCGCGAGCAAGCCCGCTCCCACAGGGGATAGCGTTGTTTCTAAAAAATCAGGCAGCCGGCTGATCCAGCTCCAGGCCCACGCCTAACCGGCGAGACATGCACGACCAGCGTTTCCACGCGGCCCCCGTGTCCGGGCTGCTGAGCTTTTCACGGTAGGCCTCGACCGACTCCAGGGCAAAGCTTTCGTCGTTGAGCATCTCGTCCACGGCGTGATGCACCGCCTCATCCAGTTGGTTGGCGAACTCCTCACCGATGAGCTGGTGAGCGATCAGGTTGGCGACAGTCATGTCCAATGGGATCAGTGGCTGGCCAAAGTGCTTGATGTACAGGTCATTGACCTCTTCGACAAACCGATGCGCCAGATAGGCTTCGTCCAGCAGGCTGTCGAGCCCGATGTGCCCCGCCATGATCGTCGGCGGCTGGAGGAAGTACTGTTCGGCAATTTTCAGTACCGGTTTGATCTGTGACTCGATACCCGCTTCCCTGGCGACTTCATTGGCTGCATCCAGCAGATCAGGAACTTCTTCGATGTAGGCGGCGACAAAACGCGTCAGCACGCCGTTGGCATCCGCCTCCGGCAATTGGATCGACGGGTGCAGATGAGGCAGTTTGCTTTCCAGCTGACGAGTCAGCAGGCCGGTATCGGCCTCGTGTTGTTGGGCTTTTTGGATCTGCTCGCGCAATGCGGCGGTGTTCATGAAAACTCCAGGAAACAAAGGCAATGAAATAGGGAAGACATAACTTAGCTGGCTTATGAAAAATGCTAAGACGCATTTGTCATAATTGTTTCATCCTTGAGACGCCTCCGTTATATCGATTTGCCACCACTCGTCTGCATCCTTCTCCATTCGTGACCTTGAACGCAAGTCCCGGCTGTTTCAGATCATTTACGCCATCACATTGCGAGGTACCACTCCCTGTCTATACTCGGGTGGGAATGGAGTTAGCTGATGACGCCCGACTGCACACGCAGCAAGGCTCGGCGATTCAAGTTCGTAGTCTGAAAAAGCCGCTCCCTTGCCGCAGGTGAAAGCCGGCGGGATAACAAGAACGATAAGGGGAACCCGCAATGATGCGACATCCACACGTCTGGATGGGCCTCCTGTTGTGGTCGATTTTCAGTCAGGCGCAAGCCGCCTGGACTGTGAATATGGCGCCGGGAGCGACTGAAATCAGTCACGCAGTATTTGACCTGCACATGACCATTTTCTGGATCTGTGTAGTGATCGGCATCATCGTCTTCGGCGCCATGTTCTGGTCGATGATGGTCCACCGCCGCTCCACAGGGCAGGTGGCCGCAAAATTTCATGAAAGCACCACCGTTGAAATCCTCTGGACCATCGTGCCCTTCCTGATCCTGGTGGCCATGGCGGTTCCTGCGACGGCAACCCTGATCAAGATGTACGACGCCAGTGAGCCGGATATCGATATCCAGGTCACCGGCTATCAGTGGAAGTGGCACTACAAATACCTGGGCCAGGACGTCGAGTTCTTCAGCAACCTGACGACCCCCGCCGACCAGATCCACAACAAGGAAGCCAAAAGCGAGCATTACTTGCTCGAGGTCGACAAGCCGCTGGTGCTGCCTATTGGCGCCAAGGTGCGCTTCCTCGTGACTTCCGCCGACGTTATCCACTCCTGGTGGGTGCCTGCCTTCGCGGTCAAGCGCGATGCGATTCCCGGGTTCGTCAACGAAGCCTGGACCCGCGTCGACAAGCCCGGCATCTACCGAGGTCAGTGCGCCGAACTGTGTGGCAAGGACCATGGCTTCATGCCGATCGTGGTTGAGGTCAAGGAAAAGGCCGACTACGAAAAATGGCTGGGCGAGCGCAAGGCCGAAGCCCTGCAGCTTAAAGAGCTGACCAGCAAGGAATGGACCCTCGACGAGCTCAAGGAGCGCGGCGACAAGGTCTACCACACCACCTGCGTCGCTTGTCACCAGGCCGAAGGTCAGGGCTTGCCGCCGATGTTCCCGGCGCTCAAAGGCTCGAAAATCGCCACCGGACCGATCAAGGATCACTTGAACATTGTCTTCCACGGCAAGCCAGGCACCTCAATGGCGGCGTTCGGCAAGCAACTCTCGGAAGTCGATATCGCAGCGGTCGTGACCTACGAACGTAACGCCTGGGGCAACAACAAAGGCGACATGGTCACTCCTAAAGAAGTGCTGGAGCTGAAACAGGCGGAAAGCAAATGACCCGGTCTATTGCGCAACCAAGGAACCGGTCGGGGCAGCGCGCCCCGGCCTGCCCAGCCCATCTGTTTGCAGGAGACACGCCATGAGCGCCGTCATCGATGACCATGGTCATGCCGATCACGCCCACGGTCCCGCCAAAGGCCTGATGCGTTGGGTGCTGACCACCAACCACAAGGACATAGGCACGTTGTACCTGTGGTTTGCGTTCTCCATGTTCCTGTTGGGTGGCTCGTTTGCGATGGTGATTCGCGCCGAGCTGTTCCAGCCGGGACTGCAAATCGTCCAGCCGGAGTTCTTCAACCAGATGACCACCATGCACGGCCTGGTCATGGTCTTCGGTGCAGTGATGCCGGCCTTCGTCGGCCTCGCCAACTGGATGATCCCGTTGATGATCGGCGCGCCGGACATGGCCCTGCCACGGATGAACAACTTCAGCTTCTGGCTGTTGCCGGCGGCGTTCATCCTGTTGGTGTCGACCTTGTTCACCCCCGGCGGCGGACCGAACTTCGGCTGGACGTTCTACGCTCCGTTGTCGACGACCTACGCACCGGAAAGCGTGACGTTCTTCATCTTCGCCATCCACCTGATGGGGATCAGTTCGATCATGGGCGCGATCAACGTGATCGCGACCATCCTCAACCTGCGCGCCCCCGGCATGACGTTGATGAAAATGCCGCTGTTCGTCTGGACCTGGCTGATCACCGCATTCCTGCTGATCGCGGTGATGCCGGTGCTGGCCGGTTGCGTGACAATGATGCTGATGGACATCCACTTCGGCACCAGTTTCTTCAGTGCCGCGGGTGGTGGTGATCCGGTGCTGTTCCAGCACGTGTTCTGGTTCTTCGGTCACCCCGAGGTGTACATCATGATCCTGCCGGCCTTCGGTGCCGTCAGCTCGATCATTCCGACCTTCTCGCGCAAGCCGCTGTTCGGCTACACCTCGATGGTTTATGCGACAGCGAGCATCGCGTTCCTGTCGTTCATCGTCTGGGCGCACCACATGTTTGTGGTCGGCATTCCGCTGGTGGGCGAGTTGTTCTTCATGTACGCCACGTTGCTGATCGCGGTGCCCACCGGGGTCAAGGTGTTCAACTGGGCCAGCACCATGTGGCAGGGCTCGCTGACTTTCGAGACGCCGATGCTGTTCGCGGTGGCGTTCGTGATCCTGTTCTCCATCGGTGGCTTCTCCGGTCTGATGCTGGCCATCGCCCCGGCGGACTTCCAGTACCAGGACACGTATTTCGTGGTCGCGCACTTCCACTACGTGCTGGTGCCGGGGGCGATCTTCGGAATTTTCGCTTCGGCCTACTACTGGTTGCCGAAATGGACCGGTCACATGTACGACGAAACCCTCGGCAAGCTGCATTTCTGGCTCTCGTTCATCGGCATGAACATGGCGTTCTTCCCGATGCACTTCGTGGGGCTGGCGGGCATGCCGCGGCGAATTCCGGACTACAACCTGCAATTCGCCGACTTCAACATGGTGTCGTCGATCGGCGCGTTCATGTTCGGCGCCACGCAGATCTTCTTCCTGTTCATCGTGATCAAGACCATCCGCGGCGGCCCGCCAGCACCGGCCAAACCGTGGGATGGAGCCGAAGGCCTTGAGTGGAGCATTCCGTCACCGGCGCCGTATCACACCTTCACCACCCCGCCGGAAGTGAAATGAACACCTGGCCCTTTGTAGCAGCGAGCTTTTGTGGCGAGGGAGCTTGCTCCCGCTGGGTCGCGAAGCGGCCCCAAAAGCTTTGCGTCTGCTTCGCAGCCGAGCGGGAGCAAGCTCCCTCGCCACACAAGCCCGCTCCTACTGGGTTCGGTGCTGAGGGTTCGACTCATGGCTGATTCGATTTCGATGAAGAAGCTGGTCACCCGACTGCTGCTGGTGGTGGTGGCGATGTTTGCCTTCGGGTTTGCCCTGGTGCCGATCTACGACGTGATGTGCAAGGTGTTCGGCATCAATGGCAAAACGGCCGGGCAATACGAGGGCGAGCAGATCGTCGACACCTCGCGGCAGGTGCGAGTGCAGTTTCTGTCGACCAACGCCGCCGACATGTCCTGGGATTTTTACCCCAAGAGCGATCAGCTGACCGCAAACCCGGGCGCAGTCAACGAGATGATTTTCATCGCGCACAACCCGACTGATAAGCCGATGAGCGCTCAAGCAGTGCCGAGCATCGCGCCAAGCAACGCGGCAGCGTATTTCCACAAGACCGAATGTTTCTGCTTTACCCAGCAAGTGCTGCAGCCCGGTCAACGGATCGAGATGCCGGTGCGTTTCATCGTTGACCGCGACATGCCCAAGGAAGTGAAGCACCTGACGCTGTCCTACACGCTGTTCGATATCACCGCCCGACATCCACCGGTGGCTGTAAACACTGGCGGCTGAGCGTGCCCGATAAGGAGAACAATAAATGGCAACTCATGAACACTATTACGTACCGGCCCAAAGCAAATGGCCGATCATCGCCACCGTCGGTATGTTCGTCACGGTGTTGGGCCTGGCCACCTGGTTCAACGACCTGAAGGCTGCGCGGCCGGAATCCCACGGCCCGCTGATCTTTTTCGTCGGTAGCCTGCTGCTGGCGTACATGCTGTTCGGCTGGTTCGGAACGGTGATCAAGGAAAGTCGCCAAGGGTTATACAGCGCGCAGATGGATCGCTCGTTTCGCTGGGGCATGAGCTGGTTCATCTTCTCGGAGGTGATGTTCTTCATCGCGTTCTTCGGTGCGCTATTTTATGTGCGGCAAGTCTCCGGTCCGGCGCTTGGCGGTGAAGGGACGAAAGGCCTGGCTCACATGCTTTGGCCGAACTTTGAATTTGTCTGGCCGTTGCTGAACAACCCTGACTCGAAACTGTTCCCGCCGCCCAAGGACGTGATCAGCCCGTGGGGCCTGCCGCTGCTCAATACCGTGCTGCTGGTCAGTTCCAGCGTCACCGTGACCATTGCCCACCACGCTTTGAAAAAGGGCCATCGCGGTGCACTGAAAATCTGGCTGGCGATCACCGTGTTGCTGGGCTGCGCGTTCCTCGGTTTTCAGGCCGAAGAATACATCCACGCCTATCAAGAACTGGGCCTGACCCTGGGTTCCGGCATTTACGGCGCAACGTTCTTCATGCTCACCGGATTCCACGGCGCCCACGTGACCATCGGCACCATCATTCTGTTTGTGATGCTGATGCGGATCATGCGCGGGCACTTCGATAACGAGCACCAGTTCGGGTTTGAGGCGGCGAGTTGGTATTGGCACTTCGTGGACGTGGTGTGGATCGGATTGTTCGTTTTCGTCTACGTGCTCTGAGGCTTTACCAAGGCGCAGTAGACACCAGCTGGCCGCTGAAAAAACCCCAGGCGATCAAGCCGACGGTGATGGCGGCCAGCGCAACACGAACACTCAAGGCAATGACGAGGCGGTTCGAGCTGCTGTCGTCCTTGACCAGAAAAAACAGGCCGCTGAACAGGCTGACAACCGTGGCAATCAGCATCAGGACGATGGCTGCTTTGAGCATGGTGAGACTCCGGGGGAAAGGCGATGCACTTGAGTATAGCTATCGCGATTACTGACTTTCTGGCGACGCCATGAAGCGCTTCCGGCCGGGCATCGTGCCGACCCTGGTGGTCGCTCTTCTGCTGCCCATGCTGGTGTCACTCGGGTTCTGGCAATTGAGCCGGGGCGCGGAGAAAAGCGCGCTGTTGCAAAGCTACACCGAGCGCCGGGCGGCGGAACCGATGGCCAGCACCGAGCTGCTACACACTGAGGATCCAGCCTTTCGCCGGGTTCGTCTGCACGGCCAGTTCGATGCCGCACACAGCCTGCTGCTGGACAACCGCCAACGTGACGGCAAGGTTGGCGTTGAGCTGCTACAACCGTTTCAGGACCAGGCGACCGGGCTCTGGCTGCTGGTCAATCGCGGCTGGCTGCCGTGGCCGGATCGACGCACCCCGCCGCAGTTCACTACCCCGACTCAAGCCCTGAGCCTCGATGCCTGGGTCTATGTCTCCCCCGGCGACACCTTCCAATTGCATGCCGACCCAAGCACCACGACCTGGCCGCAGCTGGTGACAGCCGTTGAGCCGGCGAAGCTGTGGACGGCTCTCGATCGTGACGGTTTTGCCTACGAATTACGCGCAGAAACCGGACCCGCGTCCTACCAGGCCGATTGGCCGGTGGTGGCCATGGGGCCGGAAAAACACCTGGCTTATGCCGTGCAGTGGTTCGCGATGTCGATCGCCCTGTTCGGCCTTTATCTCTATCTCGGCTGGCACAACGCAAAGGAGAAACACCATGGGAGCGGCCATGAATCCACCCAGCATGTCTGAGGCGAAAACGCCGGCGAGTCGGCGCAAGGGCCGCTTGCAGTTGCTGCTGATCCTGCTCGGGGTGATCGGTCCGATGATCCTCGCCACCGGCATGTACAAATTGCAGTTCTGGGTGCCGGAGGGCCGCAGTTATCACGGCGAGCTGATCGGTAACGGCCAGACCCGCGCCGACCTTGGCGTGCAGTCGCAGGAGGAGCGTTGGCAATTGCTGGTCACGGCGCCCAAGGAGTGCTCGGTGGACTGCCAGCAGCTGGTGTATCTGGCGCGGCAGATCCAGATCGGTCTCGGCCGCGATGCCGGGCGTGCCAGTCACGCCCTTGCCGCGGCGCAACCGCTGACGGCCGATTACGACGCCAAGCTGACCCGCGAATACCCGCAATTGCAGCGCTATCCCATGGACCTGACCACCTTCACCAAAACATCGGGGGACAAGAACGCGCCGCAACTGTGGATCATCGACCCCCACGGCAATCTGGTGCTGCGCTACGACCCGACGGTGAAGGGCAAGGACCTGCTCAACGACCTGCGTCATCTGCTGAAACTGTCGAACATCGGATAAGGGCATCGTCATGGCCAAACCTGGATTTCGCCTCGCGCTGTTTGCCACCTTGCTGGCACTGATTGTGGTGTTGCTCGGCGCCTACACCCGTCTGACCCACGCCGGCCTCGGCTGCCCGGACTGGCCGGGTTGCTACGGCTTTATCAGCGTGCCGAAAAGCGAAGCCCAGCTGGCCCATGCCGAATTGCACTTTCCCGATGCGCCCGTCGAAGCCCACAAAGGCTGGAACGAGATGGTCCACCGCTATTTCGCCGGCACGCTGGGGTTGTTGATTTCGGTGCTGGCCGGTCGCGCCTGGGTGCATCGGCGTCATCCGGGGCAACCGGTGAAGTTGCCGCTGTTTTTACTGGCGGTGGTGATTGCCCAAGCGGCGTTTGGCATGTGGACGGTGACGCTCAAGCTCTGGCCGCAGGTGGTGACCGGGCATTTGCTCGGCGGATTTGCGACCTTGAGTCTGCTGTTTTTGCTGACCTTGCGCCTGTCCGGCGTATTGCCCGCGCTGACCGTGCCACGGCGCTTGCAGCACTGGGCGACGGCCGGGTTGCTGCTGGTGATCTTGCAAATCGCTTTGGGTGGCTGGGTCAGTTCCAACTACGCGGCGGTGGCCTGCATCGACTTCCCGACCTGCCACGGACAATGGCTGCCACCGGCTGATTTCGCCAATGGTTTTCACCTGACGCAACACATCGGCCCCAATTACCTCGGCGGGCAACTGGACAGCGATGCCCGCACGGCGATTCATCTGACTCACCGTATCGGCGCGTTGCTGGTGACGCTCGTACTGCTGGGTCTGGCCTGGCAACTGAAAGTGGTCGGCATGACGCGCCTGGCCGGGCTGGTGCTGATCGCCCTCGCCGCACAGATCACGCTGGGCGTCAGCAACGTTCTTTTTCACCTGCCGCTGCCGGTCGCCGTCGGGCACAACGCGGGCGGCGCTGCCCTGTTACTGACGATGGTGCTGGTCAATTATCACGCGCGGACCAGCCTGGTTCGGGTCAAACAGCAAAACCCTGCGCGCTGGCGGTTCAGCCCGCGTAAACACTCAGCCGGGCCCATAACAATAAAAGGAGAGATGCCATGGCGACTCTGATCGGCGAACGTCACAGTCAGGCTATCTGGCGTGACTACCTGGAGCTGACCAAGCCGAAAGTGGTGGTGCTGATGCTCATCACCTCGCTGGTCGGGATGTTTCTCGCGACCCGCGCCGGGGTGCCGTGGACGGTGTTGGTGTTCGGCAATCTGGGAATTGCCTTGTGCGCGGGCGGTGCGGCGGCGGTGAACCATGTGGTGGACCGGCGGATCGATGCGGTCATGGCCAGAACTCACAAACGTCCCTTGGCAGAAGGTCGGGTGTCACCGGCGGCGGCGTTGACGTTTGCCTTGATATTGGCGGTGCTTGGGCAAGCCATATTGCTGGCCTTCACCAACGCGCTGACTGCCTGGCTGACCCTCGCGTCCTTGCTCGGCTATGCGGTGGTCTACACCGGCTTCCTGAAACGCGCGACGCCGCAGAACATCGTCATCGGTGGCCTGGCCGGTGCTGCTCCGCCGTTACTCGGCTGGACCGCTGCAACCGGTCATATCAGCGCCGAACCCTTGCTGCTGGTATTGATCATCTTCGCCTGGACCCCGCCGCACTTCTGGGCCCTGGCCATTCACCGCAAAGAGGAATACGCCAAGGCCGATATCCCGATGCTGCCGGTGACCCATGGCGAGCACTACACCAAGGTCCACATCCTGCTTTATACCTTCGCGCTGTTGGCCGTCAGCCTGATGCCCTACGTGATCCACATGAGCGGCATGCTCTACCTGATTTGCGCGCTGGGACTGGGCGCAAGGTTTCTGCAATGGGCCGTGGTGCTGTACCGTGGCACTCGGCCGCACGCGGCGATCAACACCTTCAAGTACTCTATTTACTACTTGTTCCTGCTGTTTATCGCGCTGCTCGTAGACCACTACTTACTGTTGAACCTATGACTCGAACTCAGAAAACCGTCTTTATCCTCGTCGCCCTGATCGCGCTGGTTCTGGGCCTGACCATCAATAAAGTGCTGTCCGGCAAAGGCCAGGGCGATCCGACGGCCCTGATCGACGCCGGGATCATTTTGCTTCCGCAAAGCCGCAACTTGCCG